>NZ_JAFIBS010000001.1:5767500-5979355 GCF_017833155.1 Paenibacillus sp. PvR133 | reverse complement strand
GAGGATGACGATTATTGTCTACGCGCACGCGTGCATGGCTACAAGCTGCTCATGTGCAACGACTGTTTTGTCTATCACGAGGGGAATGCGAGCTTCTCACGCTCGGAAACTTCCTGGATGGAAGAGCTGATCGAGCGGAACTATCGTTTGTTTATAGAGAAATGGAGTATAGATCCCAGAATGTTCATCGAAACTGGAAACGCTGGGGTTGTATGCACTGAACATGCTGTCGAAGGAGGAAGGAAGATATGAAAGGGGTTATTCTCGCAGGAGGAACCGGATCGCGCCTTCATCCGTTGACTACATTACTCAACAAGCATCTGCTTCCGGTCGGCAAGTATCCCATGATCGTATATGGTATCGAGAGGCTGCGACAGGCGGGGATCACCGATATGCTTATTATTATTGGTAAACAATCGGCCGGACTGTATACCGATTTTTTGGGCAGTGGCAGCGATTATGGTGTCCAACTGACATACCGGATTCAAGAAAAGGCGGGCGGCATTGCGGAAGCACTCGAACTGGCAAGAAGCTATATGCAGGCAGAAGAGAAATTCACTGTTTTGTTAGGTGATAATTTGTTCAAGGAAGACTTGGGACCTGTGATCGAACGGTTCAAGCAACAGCCCCCGGGGAGCGCCAGAGTGTTGTTGAAAAAGGTGGCAGATGCTCGTCGTTACGGGGTACCCGTATTTGATCCTGAGCGCCCGGAGAGCATTACGCGGATTGAAGAAAAGCCGCAGCATCCCCAATCCAAATATTGCGTTACGGGTATCTATATGTACGATACTGCCGTGTTCGATAAGATCCGGCAAATTACACCTTCGGCACGCGGTGAGCTTGAAATCACGGATGTTAACAACTGTTATGCCGCTGAAGGCAGGCTGGAATATGATATTTTACGGCGCTATTGGAGCGACGCAGGAACCTTCGATTCCCTTCAGGAAGCTGGAGTGAAAATGAAAGGACTTCTACCCTAATTTCAATGAAACACCATCCGGCCGGGCCAGGCATATAGTATAGGCATAATGCCACCCGGAGGAGTGAACGGCATGAAACGCCTGAATATGCAAAGGAAACACAGCAAGCGGCTCGGAAAGAAAGGCTATTGGTCAGGATATAAAAGGGGTCAGGAGCAAGGCAACAGGTTGGGCCAGGCTTCGTTCGGCAAGGTTTTTGAAGGCGTCAGTATTATCATTCCGTCCTGCAATCAGCTTCAACAGCTCCGTGCATGCATTCACCGTATTGAGGAGAATACGAGCCATCCTCACGAAATTATTGTGGTGGACTGCGGCTCGACGGACGGGACATCCACCTATTTGCTCCGTAAAAGCATCGCTGTGCGTTATGCACTGCTAAAAAAGGATGTTCAAATGATAGGTAGCCTGAATCAGGGGCTGATGATGGCAAAAGGCACAACTATTGTGGTACTGGATCAAAACTCCATGGTGACCCCCGGCTGGTTGGATCGGTTGTTAGCGTGTTTATACAGCGATCCGCGTATCGGTGTTGTTGGGCCTGTAACGAATGGTCCATTCAAAGAACAGCAGATTGAGGTTCCTTATATGAACGAAAATGGAGCACGTCAATTTGCCATGACCTACAATATGCCCAACCCGGATGCATGGCGAGAGACCGAAAGCTTAGCCGGATTTTGTTTATTGCTGCGCAGAGAGACACTGGAAAAAACGGGCTACTGGGACGAAGGCTGCCACAGTACTCAGGAAGCCCATGCAGATTGGCTACTGCGTGTGCGTTTGTTGGGGATACGTATGGCAATTGCTGGAGATGCTTTTATCCATTATGAGGAAAGAGATCGGGATACGGTGTATGCTTTTCCTCAAACGACCGAAAAAAGCGGTTCAATGGAGGAAAGCAGCCGGAACCGATCCTTTTTTGTACAAAAGTGGGGGGACGCGGATAAGCTGTTCCACAACCTGAAATTCAGTACAGCGGAGACGGACGGCCAGATATCAACAGGTAAGGAAACACACGTATCAGCGGCAAGCTTTTATCCCATCGGAGCGGTTGTTCAGGGACCGTCTGGAGCAGTATTTCGGTTAGAGCCGGGAAGAAGGCGGTATCTGCATGGAGTCAGTGCTGCGGGAGGTGAAAATGTGCGCCCTGTTAGAGTGTCTCAGCTGGATTTGTTGGTGCTTCCCTTGGTAGGGAAGCCGGAGGCCACAGTTTCCGGCAGCATTGATGCACCTGTAGCTGAGCCGCCAGAGGAACCCATTCCTGTACTGGCGGCTCCCGATCTGGAGAACATGTCCATGCTGCCCACACTGAATATACCGGCTCAACGCAAGCGATGGATCGAGGTATTGTATGCTGAGGGCGGGCAACTGTATCAAATCGGTAACGGCTGGAAAAGGCCGTTCCTTACCCTGTACGCTGCGATGAGCTGGCGGGCAGAGGACTACCGAATTCAGTTTTTGTCTCCCGGAGATTTGTCGGCTTTGGTGGAGAAGCAGCCTATTATTGCTCCACCAGTGCTGCACGGGCATCTGTAATGATCTGAATAGGCGCTTTTAGGCGGAACCGACTACTCGCTGCGGCATACGCTGTAGTAGCGGAAAGCCCGTAGGTAATTCGTGCGTTCCGCACGGCGGAGCACATAAAGGAGGGGCTTATGCATAACGAGTTAGATGATTTGCTGATCCACATTTCGCACTCGCAGCAGCAGATGTCAAGGTTGTTGGATGCGGAACGTCAGGTGGTTGTGCGCATGGCGCAGATCATACATGAACTGCCAGATGAGGAGCCGCGTTTTGATGGAATTCCGGGCATTCTCGACAGCTCGGGACAAGTAAACAAAAGCATTGTGGCCTATCTGAACGGTATTGCCGATCTTCAGGAAGCAATGGCTGAAATGCTCGTTCGTGTCGTGAAGGAAACGGCATACCCGGAAGAGGAGTAACGTAACAACCGAGGGCAGGGAGTGAACACATGAGTAGGGAACAAGCAATGATTCACATGCTGGACGCAGCCTCCAAAATGCAGCGGAATGTGTCTATGATTCTGGAGGCCAAGGCGGTCGAAGCAGAAAAAGTGCGTAATTGGGCGCTGAACCATCTGGCGCCCCACGCCTTTGAAACCGATGAAGAACAGCTGGGACGACCTTTGGAGATTCACGAGCAAATGGTGGAAATGCTGGAGGGATTAACGCGGCTTCAGACTGGACTTTGCAGCAATCTCAAAGCATTGCTGGATCAGGATGAGCAGCAGGGTGGCGGCATGGAAGGGATGATGGGAGGAATGGGCTCGGGGGATATGAACTAATGAGCATGAGGCGTGAACGTGAGATCAAGCTGGATATGATGGAGTCTATTGCTGCCAGCCAGCACGCCGTTGCTCGGATGCTGACCAGTCTTGCGGACTTGACGCCCCATGCGGATATGTCGGCTACCCGTCTGGAAGAAACCATTCGTATACTCAGCAACTACCAGGGAGAAATCACGCAAATGTTGGCGGGTATTTCATTAAGACGACAGGTATATGGGAAACCGACTAAACCGTGGCTCCATGTGCCTGTTCAGAAAAATGAAACCACCACGAGAAAGCAAAGGAGGAATGAAAATGAGTACAAGGTGGGAACGCGCCACTCGGGACAAAGCCCGCAAAAGACGTAAAGATGCCCGGCGTTCCAGCATACGGAGATTAAAACGGAGAAGAAGACGTCTCCTTGCTCTAAGACGCCGTAAAAGAGGACTTCATTCTGCACGTAGAAGACATCCTCTTTTGCGGCGGCGGAAAAAACCTCAAGCTAACCCGGCGGCAGCCCCTTCTGCGGAAAATCCACAGCCCGGGACTGTTGTATTGGAGCATGATCCGCAGGCATTTCAGCAGGGATATGATGCAGCTTACAACGAGGGTTTCAATTCAGGCTTTGCCAAAGGTTATGAAGATGGACACCAGCTCGCTTACAAAGCTCAGTAAACTGTGCAAATCATCTATTACTGTTCTCCCCCGAAGCTAACAGCTTTGGGGTTATTTGCGGTTCGGCAGTTGGACGGGCAAACGCCAATTTTGTCCGGGCAGTGGCAGTCGTCCATGATGCGTTTGACCCCTCCGCATATAGTTTAGGAGTGACAGAAGTTTATCCCACAACAGGACAGGGTGAAGGATGTGAACGATCAACAAAGCGGAAATGAACGCGAAGCGTACCGATGCGGCTATCGGGAAGGACGCAGAATGGGCGGTTGCACGGCTGCTCTGTCACAGGTCGTGGCAATACAGCCTGCTGTTCGTCATTTGAAAGTGTTATATATTCCGCAAGGTTTCGCAGCTATAGACACAGGTGTGCAAGAGGCATTAGGTCAAATATGCAGCTCATGCGCCATCGGTACGCCTGCTACGATGCTAGCTGACGCCGAGGCTCAACGTCCAGACCTCGTGCTGGTCATGAACGGGCTGCATGTTTTTCCGGCGGATCATCTGGAGCAGGTACAGCAAATACGAGCCCTAGGCATTCGGACGGCCATATGGTTTGTAGATGATCCTTACTTTACGGAGGATACGGCGTTGATCTGTCAATCCTACGATGTCGTATTTACGCACGAAATTTCTTGCCTGCCGTTTTATCGCGATCAGGGAGTAACGAGGGTTCACTATTTGCCGCTGGCTGCGTCAACTCGTATCTTTTATCCCCGGAGGGTAGAGCGGGAACATCAGCATGATATTTGCTTCATTGGAAATGCCTTCTGGAACCGTGTGAAGCTGTTCGACTACCTTGCTCCCTTCTTGGCGGACAAAAGAGTGCTGATCGTAGGTGGGCACTGGGATCGGCTGACCCGGCGGGATGTGCTGGAACGCTTTATCCGTCCAGGTTTTATGGAGCCGGAAGAGACCGCTCAATATTATAACGGCTCCAAAATTGTCATCAATATGCACCGCCCGACAGACCCCGGACTGGATAATCGGAATACACACCAGCTTTCAGCGGAGTCCATCAATCCTCGGACATACGAAATTTCTGCTTGCGGCACGCTTCAAATGACGGATATTCGGAAGGATTTGAGCCGTTATTACCGACCAGGCTATGACATTGAAACCTTCTCTGGAGCAGAGGAACTGAAAGTGAAGCTGGACTACTATCTCAAGCATGACTGGGAACGCGAACGCATGGCCTGGCGCGCATTGCACACGACTATGCAAAAGCATATGTACTCCAATCGCATGGAAGAACTGCTGGACAAGGCGATGGCCTAAAGTAAACACCATAAACAGTGAGGAGTGAAAGTGATGACGATATCTACGACAGGACCGTATGACCCGGCTGTTCACCAGACGGCGGCAGCCTCCTGGGAAAGGGGGAGAATTGCGGGAGTGCATGACGGATACGACGAAGGATATCTGCGCGGACGTGCTAACGCAATTGTTGGGCGGATGAAAGCAGTTTTCCCTTTTCGACAAATCCATGTACTGTATGTCGTCTCCGGCAAAGGCCTTCCGTATTCTCCGCTGGATGAGGCGGTCATTACCACGTTGCAAAGCATGACGGCTCAGGTTACCGTAACAGACCCACGTCAGCCGGTAGGAGATATTGCCGCTCAGCTCCGTCCGAATCTGATGCTGGCACTGGATGGAATGGATCTTCCGTTGGAGCAGGTTACTGCGGTACGCCAGTTGGGCATCCCCACCGCAATCTGGCTAACGGACGATCCGTATTACACCGACACGACGACCAAAATCGTTACGAATTATGATTATGTGTTCACGTTAGAAATGAACTGCCTGGAGCTGTACCGCCAGTTGGGTTGCACGTCTGTGCACTATTTGCCCTTTGGGGCATTTCTGACTCACTATTTCCCACTCAGCTCGCCCGCTTCGGTACGACGTGAGATTGGGTTTACAGGCTCAGCCTACTGGAACCGCATCTATTTCTTCAATCCGATTATGCCTCAGCTCATGGCCCGTAACATTAAAATCAACGGAATCTGGTGGGATCGTCTCCCGGATTATCAGTCGTATGGTGACAAAATTGAGCTGGGTCGCTGGATGTCTCCGGTCGAGACCAATGATTCGTATAACGGCAGCAAAATCGTAATTAATCTTCATCGTTCCCATCAGGATGATTCGGTGAACAACAACTCACTGAAAATTCCGGGGGCTTCGCCCAACCCGCGCACGTTTGAAATTTCTGCCAGTGGCACGTTGCAACTGACAGATACAAGAGATGATCTGGCTCGTTTTTACAAGCCGGGGGAAGAGATAGAGACCTACAGCTCTCAGCAGGAACTGCTGGAGAAGGTTGAGTTTTATTTAACGCATGAAAAAGAGCGCCATGAGATTGCCCTGCGTGCTCTGGAACGAACCCTGCGGGAGCACACCTATGGTCACCGGATTGACCAACTGTTGTCGGTCATATTTCCATAAGGTGATTCACACGTCCGATGGTTGCTATTTTAAAGGAGGTGAACTCCGATCAAGCCGAAAATGATGCTATTCAGCCATGTTAGCAACGTCCGCAGTATTACGGGGGCAGAGAAACTGTTATTGCAATTTTGTCTAGACATGCGTACGTACTTCGATTGTATTCTCGTAACGCCTGGTGAAGGGCGGCTGACCTCAATGGCCCGCAAGCGCGGAATCACCGTTCTGACACAGAACCTGTTCATGCTGCATGGCATGTATACCCCATATGAGGGATTGGCGCAGGATGCGGAGAATTTGCGGACCCATGTGGCGTATGCACCGTTGTTCCAGATGCTTCGGCATGCTCGACCTGATGTGGTGCTGGTCAATACCTGTGTGAACGTCATGCCTGCAATGGCTGCCCAAGAGCTTAATATTCCAGTGATCTGGAAAATAACCGAGGTCATTAACCAGAATGCGCATACGCCAGTTTCTGTTTCTATCATTGAGCGCTATAGCCAATGGGTCATCGGCATTTCGCAAGCTGTAATGCGTCCTTTGCATGGTGGGGGACTGACACGTCCGCATACGGTGTTGTCTCCCTGCCGGGATATGGATATGCCGTCTCCCAAAGAGCATGTGCTGGAACGGAGAAGGAAACGTGAAAAACTGGGGCTGCGGGATTTTCATATTTGCATTGGTTATATTTCTTCCTTTATCTACGAAGCCAAAGGGCTGTTACCTTTTGTCCAAATGGCTCTAAAGCTGTGCGAAACCAATTCGCGGTGTCGTTTCTGGATCATCGGCAGCTCGGTGGACTCGGAATATTACGTAAAATGTGTCTCTTTAATCCGCCAATCTCGTTATAGCCGCCGCTTCCAGTTCAATTCATTCGAGGAATCCGTGTCAACGGCCTATAGCGCAATGGATATTGTTGTGATCCCAAGTATGGTGGAGGAAGGCTTTGGCCTGACCGCTCTGGAAGGGCTAGTTTACGGTAAGCCCGTGGTAGCCTTTGCGCAGGGTGGACTTGTGGAATTGATGGAGGCGACCGGAAATACAGATTTTTTGGTAGAGCCGGGCAACAGCGACATGCTGGCACAAAAAGTGGGCTATCTGCTCGATCATCCCGAGGAAGTGGAACGGATTGGTGTGCGTAACAACAGTGCGGCTACACGTGTATACGGACCTGATTCCTACCGAAGCAGTCTGCACCTCATGGTCAGTCAATGGGTATGTCATCATCCGCATTGGTTCCCGTTGATTCAGCAGCCAGGTGGACCAGTATGGACGAGGGAAGGCGAAGGACTGCGTCAGGTCACTGCTATACCGGAGGGATATACCAGCACGATTCGAGAATTTCCCGAATCGGTGGTGTGTCAACTGCCTGTGCTGGGTCTGCCGCCAATCGAATATGCAGCCATTCAGGGCTTGCCACAACCACCATCCCCTTTACCTGAGTCACCGCCCGAATTGCTCCGCGGCAAGCGTAGTGTTCGGGCGAGATGGCCAAAGGGCCGCAAGCGTACCAGATTGCGGAATCGCAGGTATAAGAGAAGCGGCGGCAAGAGTCGCCTCAAGAAAATTCACGGGTCCCCGTTGTCGAAGGGACTTTATCCGAAAACCAAGTCCAGACAGAAGCTCAAGCGGAAATTCAAGCACCGGTCACGACGGCACAACGCGCACAAGCAGAAGCGAGTCACACTCAAGGCTGGACAGCATACAAAACAACGGTCCGGGTGAATCTACGCCGGACCGTTGAGATGAACGTTAAGCTGGAGCACAGCCAGTCTGCTGGATGGCTATCATTCATTGAACGCCACAATTCAATGAAACAACGACAGCAAAGGTGGGTTCCAAAACCATGAAAATATTGACCGTGCTCGGCACAAGACCGGAAATTATACGGCTCAGCCTGATCATTCCGAAGCTGGACCGCCATGCAGATGAACATGTGCTTGTGCATACGGGCCAAAATTACACCGAAAGCCTGAGCGGGCAGTTCTTTCGCGAGCTGGGACTGCGTGCCCCGGATTATGTACTTCAGGAGAAAGCGGGGACACTGGGCAAACAGTTGTCCGTCATGTACTCGCAGATGGAGGATATTTTAAACAAGGAACGCCCTGATCATGTGTTATTGCTCGGTGATACGAACAGCGCCTTATGTGCCTTGCTTGCGGAACGTATGGGTTACCCGGTCGTGCATATGGAGGCGGGGAACCGCTGTTATGATCTGGATGTGCCGGAGGAGAAGAATCGGCGTGTCATTGATGCAATATCTAGCATTAATATGCCTTATACGGAGCAAAGCAAGCAGCACCTACTACGTGAAGGCTTTCCAAGTCAACGAATTATACTGACTGGAAATCCGATCTACGAAGTGATGCAGCACTATAAGAAAGAGGTATCGGACAGTGGAATTTTGAAAAAGTTGGGACTGTCGCCGGGAGAATATTTCCTGGTCACTGCTCACAGAGCTGAAAATGTCGACCATCCACCGCATTTGCTGGCTATTTTAGATGGTCTTAACCGGGTAGCCCAGCAGTTCGGGCAGCGGGTCATTTGCAGTATTCATCCCCGCACTGCCGCCCGAATCGCAAGCCATCCGCCGATTCAGCTTGACCCGCTAGTGGAATTTCACGAACCGTTCGGTTTTTTTGACTTCGTTCTGCTGGAGCGGCATGCCCGCTGCGCTTTGACGGACAGTGGTACCGTACAGGAAGAATGCTGTGTCATGGGGGTACCGACGGTTACGATGCGCCGGACGACCGAACGGCCGGAAACAGTAGATTGCGGCAGCAATATCGTGTCTGGTCTTGATGGCGAGGTTATAGCAAACGCGGTAGCCATAATGACCGGGATGACCCATAAGTGGCAATGTCCTGCGGGCTATCTGGCGGAAGATGTGTCGGATAAGGTAGTTAAATTTCTGCTTGGAGGGAAACGGCATGTTTGAAAACCAACGTATCTTGGTTACCGGCGGTACCGGCTCCTGGGGGCATGAGCTGGTTGCCCAGTTACTGCCGCGTAACCCCAAAGAGGTCATTATCTTTTCACGTGGAGAATCCAGTCAGGTTGCCATGAACAGGCAGTTTGAGGATGAACGACTCAGCTTCTGTATTGGAGATATTCGGGATAAGGATGCGCTGACTACCGCTTGTCAAGGAGTGGACTATGTATTTCATTTGGCAGCGCTCAAGCACGTTCCCGTCTGTGAGGATCAGCCCTATGAGGCACTCAAAACCAATGTCGTAGGCACCCAAAACGTGATCGAGGCCGCTGTTGCCAATCAGGTAAAGAAAGTCATTTATATATCGACTGACAAGGCCGCAAATCCGTCTAATTTTTACGGCATGACGAAGGCGATTGGAGAAAAACTGATTGTTTACGCCAATCTGCTGAATAGCGATACACGTTTCGTGACGGTGCGCGGCGGTAATGTTTTGGGCACAAACGGAAGCGTGGTGCATCTGTTCCAAAGCCAGATTCGCCAAAAGGGCAAGGTTTCGATCACAGACATGAACATGACCCGCTTCTTCCTGACCTTGCGTGATGCGATCAGTCTCCTGTTCAAAGCCTCGGTGGAAAGTGTCGGCGGGGAAATTTTTATTATGACCATGCCAACCTGCCGTATTGTGGACTTGGCTGAGGTGCTCATTGAGGATTCAGGTGTGGAAAACGTAGAAATTGTAGAAAAAGGTGTGCGTCCCGGCGAGAAAATTCATGAAATTCTGATGAGTGACTTTGAAAGCCTGACGACGGTAGTCTATGACGAGCAATATTTGGTTATTCTCCCAACGCTGAATATTCCTCAATTAAAGGACCGCTATACTCAGTGCCCTCCGGTGTCGTTCAGCAGCTTTAGCTCGGAGTTCAATTTGATGTCCAAAGAGGAGATTCGCAGCATTCTCCAAAGCGGGGGGTTCATCAAATGAAGCTGCTTATTTTGGGTGGTAACGGCATGGCGGGCCATGTTCTGGTGAAGTATTTCCAAAACCAGAGCGGGTATAACGTGTTTTACACCACCCGTGATCCCGAAAATAAAGGCGGTCTGCTGCTGGATGTAAAGGACAGCTTTATGGTGGAGCAGCTGGTACGGAGTGTACGGCCAGACGTTATTATTAACGCGGTAGGCGTACTGAATCAGCATGCCGGGGAGAATCAGATCGCAGCATACCAAATCAATGGATTGCTGCCACATCTTCTCCGGCGAACAGCGGACAGTATCGGTGCCCGACTGATTCATATCAGCACGGATTGCGTATTCGAGGGAAATCGGGTACCAGGTTTATATAAAGAGACGGATCAACCCGATGGGACAAGTGCCTATGCTTTGACGAAAATACTCGGAGAAGTAAAGGCAGCAGGACATTTGACTATCCGTACCTCCATTATCGGGCCGGAAATTCGGCCGGGAGGCATTGGTCTGCTGCACTGGTTCTTGCAGCAGAGCGGAGACGTTAACGGGTATCGCCGGGTCTTTTGGAACGGGGTTACGACGCTGGAATTAGCGAAGGCGATACAGGTGCAGATGAATGAGCCGCTGGACGGACTCATTCATCTGGTTCACCCTGAACCGATCAGCAAGCATGATTTGCTGCTGCTGTTCAAAGACATCTGGAATAGGGAGGATATTTGGATCGTGCCGAAAGATGAGCCGGTGCAGGACCGGACGCTTCGTTCTACCCGGGCCGATCTGCACTACGATGTTCCTCACTACAGCATCATGCTGAAGGAGCTGCTGGAATGGACGGAAGCACAGCGGAACAACGTCGGCCTGTCATAGTCATTACTGGAGCGGCGGGCTATACCGGGATGCATGCCTGTCGCCATTTTGCAAAGCTCGGCTGGGAGGTAGCGGCGCTGACTCGCACTGCCGCTTCCGTCCCAGAACTGATCTTACTGGCTCGCGATGATGAAAATAACAGTCCAGAGGCGGAGACCCGTAACTGTATTACGCCTTATGTGTGTGATTTGCTCGACAAGAAACGTCTGGGCGAAGTCATTAGACAGATTGCTCCGGATTATGTGCTTCACCTGGGTGGTAAAAATTCCGTCCCTGAATCTTGGCAGAGTCCCCTGCTATACATGGAATCCAATGTACTGTCCACCCTGTATCTGCTCGATGTACTGCGACCTTTCCCCAAAGCTAGAATTGTCGTGGCGGGCTCTCGGCTAAAGACGGCTTTGCAGGCTCCGTATCATCCAACACATCCATACAGCCTTAGCAAAAGCCTTCAAGAGGCAGTCGCGCTCTCGTGGGGCGCGCTGTTCGAACAATCCGTTATGCTGGCAGAGCCTTGCAACTTGATCGGTCCGGGTCCATCTACCGGATTTTGTGCATTACTCGCGGGGTATATCGTTCAGACGGAACGTCTGCAGGGGCAGTCCGTAACTGAAACTGCCCCGTTCCGGGTATCTTCCCGACATGCGCAACGTGATTTCCTCGACGTTCGTGATGCCGTTCGCGCATACGGTGTGCTATTGGAACAGGGGGTGCCAGGCCAAGTTTACTCGGTCTGCACAGGCCGCATTGTGGAACTGGGCAATATCGTGGAACGTATGGTTGCGCTGGCCAAAACATCTATCCCCATACAATGGGGGGATGTGGAAGAGTCAGCATCCACCGAGGCATATCGTGCGAAAGAGCTGGAGGATATGGGCTGGAAGCCGACCATACAGCTGGGGCAATCTCTGGAGGATATGATTCAATACCGCCGAGCTGGAAAGGAAGGAACGATATGAGACCAAAAGTAACAATCGTCATTCCCTTTTATAACTGTGCCTATGTGGATCAGGCTTTGCAAAGTGCACTAGAGCAAACTTATGGGCCCCTCGAGATTATTGTCGTCGATGACGGGTCCACGGAACATGTTGATATGCTTCAGGCCTATCTTCCGTATATACATTATTTGGGCAAATCCAACGGTGGAACAGCCAGCGCCCTGAATCATGGTATCCGACATGCCAGCGGGGAATATATTGCGTGGCTCAGCTCCGACGATACCTATCATAGGGACAAAATTAATAATCAGGTTTCTTTTATGGTGGAAAACGGTGCGTACATCTCCCACACCAATTTCAATTTCATCAATCAATACAGCCAAGTCACAAGCTACCAGGCAGCCGCCGTGTTTCCGTCTATGACGGAGTTTTACCGTTTTTTTCAGCAAGGAAATCCGGTTAATGGATGCACGGTTATGTTTAAAAAGGAGCTGTTTGCACATATCGGTTTGTTTGATGAACTGCTACCGTACACACATGATCTGGATATGTGGTACCGAGTAATGATAGCGGGATATCCATTTCCTTTTCTGAACGAGTCCTTGGTTAACTACCGCTGGCATGATGAAATGGGAACCAAAAAACATTGGCCCGCTGTGGAGCGGGAGTACAACATAACCCAAGCGCGTTATCGAGATCGCTTCAGTCAGGTATTGAGCGGTTTATCCTCATGAAGCCGAAAGTCTGTCAGGGGGGGATTGATATGGTAGATACGGGGATTGTTATGCCACTGTACAAACAGGATATCGGCTATCTGCAAGCTGCGATCTCATCCGTACTAGCCCAGAGCTACAGGGCATTTCGCTTCATCATTGTTATTGACGGAGCGCCGGAAATGGTGGGGCCAGCGCTCCACGCAGCAATGGGAGACCCGCGCGTTCAGTTGGTTACACTCCCTCAGAACAAAGGAGTATCCCACGCCCTTAATCGGGGATTCGATGAGTTGTTTAAAGATCCTGCGATCAAGTATGTGACCTGGGTATCCAGCGACAATGTTTATAATTTTTCCTTTATTGAACGATTGCGGCAGGAGCTGGAGCAGGGACCGGACTCACTCGGCCTTGTGTTCTCTACTTTCCGCCAGGTTGACGCATGTGGGAACCCGTTGTATGACGAGCAGCATCAACAAGCTTTGATCCGGTACCAAGGTCAGCCGCATCATGAATTGCTGAATGCCAGCATTGTCGGGGTTTCATTTATGTACAAAAGCAAATATGCCCGTCAAATCGGCAGCTATCGGCTGCAACCAGTTGAGGATTATGATTACTGGCTGCGGCTGACCGAGACGTGCAGCATGAAATTCATCCCGGAGATCCTGATGGATTACCGGGTGAATTCCACATTTAGTGTATCGGCCGGCCTGCACAGCCAGAAGGAGCACCGACGCTGGCGGCACGCATTCCAAATCGCCAAGCATGAGGCGAGAGCACGTCGGGGCATCCCACTTGAAATGACGATTTTAATGCCTGTCACGGCTATGGCTCAAGCTGAACCATTGCTGGATAATCTGCTGGAGCAGCACTACAGCAATTGTGTGGTACGGTTGCTGGATTTAACGCCAGAACAGGGAGCCGCCGCTTTCCTGTCGATGATGCTCGATCCTCGGTTAATCGTAACGCCACGTCAGCATTATTCGGTCCAGGAAGCACTGGTTCAGGCTATTGGTGAAACAACAACCCGCTTTGTTGTATGCTTCGGTGTCAAACCATATATTGCCGTGACGGATTTGCTGTATCTGACGGATTTGTTGCGCCCATTACAGGATACACATGCCTTTTCCTACTATACAGATGACCACTCAACCATCGGCAGCGGCCGAGGGGTTCAGTCCGTACCGCCGGAATGGAATTACGTGTATTACACCCACAGATTGCATCAAGCACTGGAGCAGGGCAACTTTAAATAACAGGAGACAGCGCCGGGATTGTGGTCAGCTCCGACTGAAGAACACGATGCTCCTGTACAACATTACCAAACTGATCCAGTCCAAAGTTGGAAAGCACAACATTGGCAGGTGCAGCGGAGACTACGTTGTATTGTACCTCATAGGCAAGTACCCCTTGCACAAAGAAGGTACGTCGGGCAACAGAGTTTGCAGGCAAGTTAACCGATGACACGTATAAGGGGATCTTGGTATCCGGTACAAGCGAGAAAAAAATTTGGATGGTCACAGTTGCCGCATTTACTGTGTCCTCATTAACCAAATTCACAACAACATTGGAGCAGGCAGTACCAAAATCTCTAGTGTTGGTCATATATCCGGTTGTAAAAGCCAATCGAATCATCCTCTCAAAAAACAGAATATTGGAAAACCCCTGAAGGGATGCTTCTATACTATGAATCTATTGAAAAGAAAGCTTGTATGGTTGTCTGTAGACTGAGCTGAAAAAAGTACATTTTGATAGAAACACTTCAGGCATGTCCATTTATATAATGAAGGGAATGCTCACGATGCCCTTTAATTTTCAGGTAACACCCAGCGGTTTGCCCAAATTTGAGCCCAGTGTCGCCGTTAATTTGTTGAATCCGAATATCGTTGTAGCTGTCGCTGTTGACTTTAGTAGTGGGCCCCCACTCATTGGACTGTATCGTTCATTGGACGCTGGGGCGAACTGGACTGATTCTTTACTGCCGATTCCAACAGGATATACAGGGGCAGAAGCAGGAATGGTAGCCTATCTCTTCCCGAATATTTTCATCATATCCGCACATGTGTTTCCGGGAAATGAGAACGGGGCTGTCGTGATCTATCGCTCTACGGACGATGGGGCCACCTTTTCCCCCCCGGTGGTCATTAATCCGGGCTTTGGAGATTACATTAATAATGACTGGACTAATATTACGACTGATAATGCGGGGGCAAGTCCCTATCTCGGGCACGTCTATGTCACGTATAACCGCCAATATAATGTGGATTTTAATGCTCAATCTACGGCGTTCTACCAGCGTTCCACCGATGGAGGACTAACTTGGGATCGACCGTTATTGCTTTCGAATATCCAATCTTCCACAGAACGACCTGAGCCCGCGGTCGACAAATATGGAAGTGTCTATGTCAGTTGGATTCGTACGGGTCCGCAAACACCGGCTTTTTTTATTCGGCGCTCCTTTGATGGAGGAGCTACCTTTAGCGGGGATATACTGGTATCCAATATAACGCTTGTGCCCAATCCTTTGCCCGTTCCTGGTTATGACTTTCGGATATTAAATTTCCCCAGCTTGGCCGCGGACTGCTCGGGTGTGCCTTCCACAACAAATACGCTATATGCCGTTTGGCAGGATTTTGGTCAGGGATACAGCAATATTTTATTGTCCAAATCAAGCGATTTTGGCGGTACCTGGAGTGCTCCGATCATCGTGACGGACAGCCCGCCCGGCTCGCAAAATTTCTTTCCTGCGATTTCGGTGTCGCCTAAGACGGGATTGGTCGTTGTCGTGTACTATACCAATCGCCTGGACGGCTTTAATTTGGATGTGTTCACCGCCCAATCGTCAGATGGAGGCAACACCTTTACGAACAGTCGTCTCACAACGACCTCCTTTAACCCGAATGTTGGGGGCGGTGGAGAAGAATCGGAGTTGATCGGCGATTATATTGATGTAGCCATTGTGCCGCCGAACAGCTACCTTGCCGTCTGGACGGATACGCGCACAGGCAGTTTGACGATTTTTGCCGGTGTACCGGGAGGTGAAGCCTGATGCCGAACGTACAGCTCACGCCCAATGGAAGGCTGGCGCAGGAGCCGAGTGTAGCTTTCAACCTGCTTGACGGTACCATTGTGTCTGCGGCTATCGATTTTACGACAGGGCCGCCGTTGACAGCAGTATACCGTTCAGGTAACGGCGGTGTCTCCTTCACACAGCAGATTTTACCGCTGCCAGCCGGCTATGTAGGGGCGGAATCCCATAGCGTCAGCTACGGTTTTCCCAACTTGTTTGTCATAGCCTGTCACGTATTTACCGCAGACGGCTTGAGCGGTACTATCGCTACCTATGTATCCAGAGACAACGGTAATACATTTGATCCGCCCGTGATTGCCCAGCGGGGGTATGGGACATTTGTCAATAATGTTGAGGTCGGCGTGAAATTTGATACTTCTCAGGTCAGCTCCTATACCGGAAACATCTATTTATGTTATACGCATCAGTACAATCCTGACTTTTTTGGCGGATCAGTAATGTTTTTCCAGCGTTCGCAGGATGGAGGGATCACGTGGGATACACCCGTGGTGCTCACCGCTGGCTCCAATCAGATCACGCGGGGGGAAATCACCGTGAGCATTACTGGGGTGATTTATGTCGGGTACATTGTAACTAATCCGGTTAACCAATATCAGGTCATTGTGTCCTTCAATGGGGGGACAGCATTCAGTTCTTCGCTGCCTGTATCTTCTGTTGTCCCGGTTCCGAGTCCGTTGCCCGTGGCCGGGTTTGGCTTCAATGTGCTGCCGATGGCCAACATTGCGGTGGATCGCTCTACTAGCCCGAATCAGGGAACACTTTATGCGGTCTGGCAGGATAATCGGGCAGGGTATGCGGATGTGCTGCTCGCCCGTTCGGTGGATGGCGGATTAAGCTGGACTGCGCCGCAATCTGTGACAGGGGCTAGTGCAGGGGCACAGCATTTTTTCCCGGCTATTGATGTTTCACCTGTGACCGGTGTGATTAAGATCGTATATTATACCAATCAAATAACGACCTCTTTATTAGACGTATTTGTGGCCGAATCAACGAACGGAGGAAATACATTTACGAACCTCAGAATAACAGACAGCTCCTTTAATCCTAACGGGATTAGTCCGGTTCCAGTCGTTACGATCGGTAATTTTATTGATGTAACGATCGTGCCGAATAATGGATTTTTTGCGGTCTGGACAGATGCGTTATCGGGTTTCCAGCAAATTTACGGAAGTAACGGAATGTAGCTCAGCGTACGAGACAGAGGAGGTGAGGCTGTTTTGAAAATTTTGTTGGCTACGTACTGGCCGATTCCTCATTTGGGTGGCGTATGGCCCTTTATGCTGCAAATTAAACGGAGGCTGGAGCTACTGGGTCACACAGTAGACTTGATGGGGAACGGACCGGATACACCTAAATACCATATTGTTTTTGAAGATAGAGAGCTGCTGAAGGATCAACTGCTGCCCCTGCTGCATACGAAGTTGAATGAATCGGCTGTCCCTGTATTACATTTGGATTCATGGGTGCAGACGGTGGAAAAGGATCGATACTGTATGGAGCTGGCAGCGGCGTATTTCGGGGTTGAGCAGTATGATGTTATTCACACGCAAGATGTCATTGCGACGCGTGCTCTAAGTCGGGTCAAACGTAAGGACAGTGCGTTGGTAGCGAATATTCATGGCTCGCTGGCTCGTGAAGTCATGATGGCTCTGGAAAGGGATCATGAGGAGGGTTACCGAGAGACGTTGATGTGGAAATATTATTGGGCGCTGGAGCACTATGGCGCTCTATCCGCGGATATTACCATTACGTCTACAGAATGGATGAAACAGACGCTTGTGCGTGAGTTCGAAGTGCCTGAGCAGCAGATTGCTACTTTCCAATACGGATTGGATACCGAGCACTTCTGGGAAGTCCACGCCCGGGGAACGGACATAGTACGACCTGAGGGGAAAAAAGTTATGATTTGTCCTTCACGGCTGGTATATATCAAAGGGCTGCATTATTTAATGAGCGCTCTTGGTCTGCTGAAAGCAAGTCGTACGGATTGGGTTTGCTGGATTGTCGGGGAGGGAGATAAAAGGGAAGAGCTTCAAACACAGGCGAAGGAGCTAGGGCTGGCAGAAGACGTGGTTTTTCTGGGGCATCGTGAAGATGTACCTGCTCTTTTACAACTGGCGGACCTTTTTGTCCATCCGAGCATACAGGATAATCAGCCGTTTTCGGTCATGGAGGCGCAGATTATGGGGCTTCCGGCAGTGGTATCGGATGCGGGCGGACTGCCGGAAATGGTGAAGCATGAACACACCGGACTGGTCTCCCCGGTTGGCGATGTGGAGGCACTGGCAGCTCATTTGCAGCATTTGCTGGCTCAGGATGAAGTGCGGATAGCTATGGGGAAACATGCCAAAGCATGGGGGACCGCGCATTGGTCTCTGGATGTTATGATTGAGCGACTCGTGAATATTTATGGGCAAGCGCTGAATCAAGTACGTTGAGTACGTTGAGTACGTTGATTCAACAGTTAGGAGGCAGAGCATGACTTTTCCTGTCGTTGGAGACTTGTACAACCGTATTTTTGAAATCCAGCAGTCGCACCCGGATCTGAAGGTCGATTACGCAATATGGAACCGAATTAATACTTCGTTGCCGGAAGATTATAAGCTGCCAGACGCTGACATTTTGGAATGTCTGAAACAATCCGCACCATGAAGGCACAGACCCTATAAAAAGGCAGGTCGGGCTAAAAACTCCCACCTGCCTTTAGTTTATTTTTGCTCATTGTCCATCCAGTTTTTCGTCAATCTTCATAAACTGAGCCTCGAATTATGAGCGGCCCCGTAACAACAGCACGACGGTCAGCTGATTGTACGGTCAAGCAGTATACATAAGGCTCTGCCTGTTCTCCCGTTTCCTCATAGCTTAACTCTGCAAATCCCTCCTGATAACAGGAATCCTGCAACCAATCCAGCATAGGTCCCTGCTCATCATTGCGACGCAATCGAATGTCCAACTCCCCGATATCCCAGTTGAGCAGCGGATTTTCCCATGCCAAAGAGACTTCAATGACAATACGTCCTTCAGATTCACTTGCAGGAATGATTAATGTAGAGAGCACGCTCTCCTGTTCGGTGACCTGAAAAGGCAGTGCATATGTGTCTGGCTCAGCTTTGTTTTGAACTGAATATTTCAACATACCTTCTTCCTCCTCTGCCCGTTCATTAGGGTGTCACGGTAAAATGACTGGCTGTACGCTTAGCGACAATGTTCCCGTTTTCCAAAAATTCAGCCAGGATAAACAGCGTTTCCGGATTGTAAATACTCGTTACCACTCGCAGGTAAAAAGGATTTTGGGCGGTCTCCATATCCTTGAGTTCTAGCACGGAGCCAGCTTCGGGAGAAGGGTTCAATCGAAGGAGCTGCCGTCGGAAAACGCCACTGTCATTTCCCATTTCCAGCAACACATCGACGGCTCTCTTTTCACGATTGAAAAGGGTCACATGGCAGCTTTGTATGTGGGCGCTGTGGTAAGCGAGATGGTGATCGACGGTTAAAAGAAACACGGACATATGATGATGCCTCCTTGAATTCCGTTAGGTTACCAGCCTTAATATGATATGAAAAATAGCCGGGATTGGACTGGATAGTTGTACGCCTCTTTGACAAAAAGCGCATCGGTGTCCAACCCTTTTCGCCGTGCTGTGCATGTAATGTAGAGTGGAACAAACTACGGCCTGAAGTCCCTTTTTGACTACAGAAGAAGGGCCAAGCAGGATATGAGGGAAGGGTCGTATTAAAAAAGGAGGCGCGGCTATGAGACTCGCACAGCTGGCAGGGGAATATGAAGCGGTCTTCAGTCTGGGACAAAACTGTACACCTGCCATTCAATTGGAAAAGAACCGTTTGCGGCCGTTTGCCGGGGTACTGGATTGGATGATGTCTGACACGCTGTCCGATGTGAACCGCTTGCTTGAAAATCGGTTTGCCGGATTTATGGATTTGCCTAATTTAAGTGTCGTTGGTACGAGCCAACTGAATTATATGGTCAGAGATATCGCTTATAATGTGATCTCGGTACATGATTTTCCGCAGGAACGCAATACGTCCTCAGATCTGGTGACCTATCCCGAGTTCAAGGAAAAGATAGACCGTCGTATCGAACGTTTTTTTGCAAAAACACAGATGGCGAAGCGCAGCTTGTTCGTCCGTATGCTGGGAACCTATGAAGAAGTAGAGGAACTGGAACGTATTTTGTCGGGCATGGTAGCGAATGAATTTCGTTTGTTGGTGGTGAATTGTTCCGGCGTAACGGAGTTGACGGAGGTGGATTGGCAGCTTCCGCATGTATGCTCGGTGGAAATGCCTTTTGCCGATGTATGGAATTACAAGAGTGATCCGCACTGGCGTACTCTTTTTAAAGGGATGACCTTGTCTTCGGAAAGGGGAGGGCGTCGTGCTTGAGCGGTTGCAGGGGGATTATGATGCTGTATTCAGTTTGGGTGGACATTGCTTGCCTTCCATTCAGCTGGATAAAAACGGACTGCGTCCCTATGCGGGTCCGCTGGACTGGATGATTTCCGGTAACTTGTCACAGATCAGTCGTTTGCTGGACGCCCGTTTTGCCGATTTTATGGATGTTGATAGTCTACGTGTCACGGGGCATGATTACGGCGAGCATAACTTCATGGTTGAGGATGCATCCTATGGGATTACAGCAGCACACCATTTTCCGGTTAGCCAGAATACATCGGAGCAGCTGACTTCCTACCCTGCATTCAAAACGACGCTTGATCGCCGCATTGCACGTCTACTGGACCAATTCGCGCTTGCGTCCCGTCTGCTACTGGTTCGTCTCGGGGGTAGTCGGGAGCAAGCGGTGGAACTACATGATGTGTTATTACAGAGGATTACACATGATTTTCGCTTGTTATACGTGGATTATACAGGGACTGATGGTGTGACGGAGCTGGACTGGGGGTTGGAGAGGCTGGTTTCAGTCGAGTTGCCACCTGAGGATATATGGAACGGTCAGGATGAGATGTGGCGTTATATGCTGGAAAACGTGAGACTGCATGTCTGAGGTGCTGAGATTCTAGAAAGACATTATAGATTGTCTTCGGACTGTGCTTGTGCCTGCGCCAAGCTATAGGGAGTCGCATAACATGATGCGAAGGGAAGTCATATGCTTCGGTTCAAAAGGAGGGTGAGCTAGTGAAGGCTTTGGTCACCGGGGGAGCCGGATTTATTGGTTCTCAGCTGGTACGTGCGCTTGCTGATTCGGGCATCAGAGTGCATGTGCTGGATAATCTGACGACCGGGAATATGGCAAATGTGGACCCGCGCGCGGTCATGCATATTGCGGATATTCGCAGCTCTGAAGCTAGGACGCTGCTGATTCGGGAAAGCCCGGATATTGTGTTTCACTTGGCGGCACAGGCGGATGTGCAGCAATCCATCCATCGACCCGATGAGGACGCGGATGTGAATGTGCTGGGGACGATTCATTTGTTGCAGGCTTGTCATGAAGCGGGTGTGTCGAAATTTATATTTGCATCCACGTCCGGTGTATATGGAGAGTTGCAAAAGCAATGTATACAGGAAGACGATCCCGTGGAGCCCATTTCAGGCTACGGACTGTCCAAGCTGACCGCAGAATCGTATATTCGACTTTTTTATCGGCTGTACGGTATGAACTATACGATTTTGCGTTATGGAAATGTGTATGGTCCCGGTCAGGCCGCGAAGGGAGAGGGTGGTGTAGTCGCTCTCTTTATGGAGCGGCTGAAAAAAGGAAGTCCCTTGCTCATTCACGGCGATGGGACACAAACCCGAGACTTTGTGTACGTCAAGGATGTAGTTCGAGCGAATATGGCGGCTATCCATGCAGCAGACCAACGCACAGTACATGTAAGTACAGGACGAACGACGTCCATTAATCGACTGGCCTACGATTTACTAAAGCTGCACGGTTCGTCTGTCCGCCCTGTGTATTCACCAGCGCGAGCGGGAGACATTCACCATAGCTGTCTTAGTAACGCAGTCGCCAGACATTGGCTTCGTTGGGAACCGCTATACGGCATTTCTGCCGGTTTACAGGAAACGTATGTGAGCAGTATGGGTTCAGGCAAAGAAGGTATGTCTTGATAAAGAGCGCGCAACTCAAGAAAGAGACTGAGGTAACTCTCAGCCTCTTTTTCATTTGAATAGCAATTAGATGTTCTCGCCAGCCAGCTTCAAGGCTTGATCTAGGACAGCTGCACCGTTTCCTCTACCATAAGCCAACGTGTCAATGACATCTACAGGGATACCATAGGGAGCTGCAATTTCGGTTACTGCCTTTTTACGCATCCGCACTTGAGGTCCGAGCAAAATAGCAATCACAGAATCTGTAACGGCTTCTAGCTCTTCCTTGATGGTGCTTTCGGGGATGGCTTCGATGTTCAGCTCTATGGATCTTGCTGTTGCTTCTTTTTTCATTTTAGAAACCAAAATGGATGTGGACATACCCGCAGCACATGCCAAAATAATTTTTTTCATATTTGAGCGCCTCCAGAATTCATTTTTAACTATTTATACTCTTCATCCAGATCAGCAATAAATGAGCGTTCCTTGATCGCGGCTTGATACCAGTAGCCGGATTTCTTCAAATGCCGACTTCGATCATTGTCAAGGTTAATTTCCACCAGTCCATAGCGATTTTTAAAAGCATTCATGGGAGAAACGTTGTCTGTAAAGGCCCACAGCATATAACCTGTACAGTTGGAGCCCGCTTCTACAGCTTGTAATGTGTAGTATAAATGCTCAGTTATAAAGTCAATACGATAGTCGTCCTGAATAATGTGTTCCTCATTTTTGAAAGCAGCTTCATTCTCAATGCCCATACCATTTTCCGCGACAAACCACTCGATATTGTGATATTCGTTCTTGATACGCATTCCCATATCGTAAATGATTTTCGGATAAATCTCCCAGCCCCGTGACTTGTTCATTCTTTTACCCGGAAGATCAAAATGCTCATAGTAGTAAGAGGGGTGAAAGGGGGTGTTTTCGTTCCACGCTTTACTCTGTGCTTTTACCCGATGGGGATAATAGAGATTGATCCCGACGTAGTCAACGGTATTTTCCTTAATGACTGCCAGTTCTTCCGTTGTAGCTTCAAATGTAATATCATGCTTGCCCATGAGATCGAACAATTCTTGCGGGTATTCGCCTTTAATAAGCGGGTCCAGAAATACTCGATTGTAAAATAAATCATACACATGTGCCGCATACTGGTCATGAGGGGCGCTTGATCGGGCATAAGTGACTTCGGGATTCAGAATAACGCCTATTTTAGCCCCGTGCTGACTATAGTTTTTTGCTTTGAAAAGCTGTACGCATTTCGCGGTAGCCAGCGTTTTATTATAGTTCCATTGCATCCACTTCCGTGTATTTTGTTCATAGGGATAGCGAAGGGCATCTAGATAGACACGAGTCTGTACAACAATGGGCTCATTAAACGTAAACCAGTGCTTGACCCGATCGCCGTACCGTTCAAACACTTTGTCCGCATATTTTACAAACAGCTCCACCACATGCTTGGAAGACCAGCCCTCATATTTGTTCAGCAAGTAGGCGGGTACCTCATAGTGTTCCAGACAAATCATCGGCTCGACTCCGCTCGCAATCAGCTCATCAATGACCCGGCCCATATAATCCGCATATGTTTCATCCACCACTACATTCTCATAATCCGTTAAGAAGCGGGACCAATTAATAGAAGTCCGATAATGGGTTAAACCAATCTGCTTCATCAGCGCAATATCTTCGGCATAGCGATTATAAAAGTCGGTTGCAACCGCGGGTCCATATCCATTGTGCCAGACATAGCGGTCATTTTTGTACCATTGGTCTAGGAATGAGTCCTGACCTTCTTTTTTACCGCTCCAGCCCTCTGCCTGCCAGGCGGAAGCCGCTGCACCCATGATGAAATTCGACGGAATTTGTATCGTATGTTTAGCCATGACATGTTTCTCCTTTTCATTGTATAAAGAATGCGTTTCCAATTAATTGATGTATTTCTATAGTAACGCATTATTCAGCCGTTCGCTTGTTGGCAATTTTGACGAATGGGAAATAAATGATAATGGCTACCACAATACAAATGATCTGAGTTACGACGGCGCCAATGCTTCCACCTGTAGACAGGTAGGCATTAATAATAGGCGGAGTAGTCCATGGAACCATGACGACGGCTTTACCTGCAAATCCAAGCAACGTCGAGAAGTAACCAATCGTTCCTGTGATGAGCGGAGTAATAATGAAAGGGATAGCCATCAATGGATTCAGCATAATCGGAAGTCCAAAAATGACAGGCTCATTAATATTAAACAGACCCGGACCCAATGAAAGCTTTGTTATTTCCTTCATATCTTCACGCTTGGAAGCGATCATAATACAAATCAAGAGGGCCAGCGTAATTCCTGAACCACCGATACTCATGTATACGTCCCAGAAAGGCATCGTAATAATGTTCGGAATGGGCAGTCCTTGCTCATAAGCAGTCATGTTGACGGTAATCGCGCCAAGCAGCAGGGGTTCACGAATGGGCTTTACCATTTGGTTCCCGTGAATACCGATCACCCAGAAGATTTGCGCAACCAGCATCAGCACCAGTATACCTGGCAGTCCCTGTACTACGGTCTCCAGAGGTTTTTGCACCACATTATAGACGGCATCGTACAGGTAGAGACCTGTAAACTTATGAAAAAAGAATCCAAACATTGAGAAGACAGTCACCGTAATAATGGTAGGAATGAGTGCCGAGAAAGAAACGGCCACATTGCTGGGAACACTCTCAGGCATTTTAATTTTTAGTTTATCGGACTTGCCCAGTTTGCTGTATAGCTCAACGGATAGGATGCTTATGAAAATACCTAAAAACAAGCTCTTGGTATCCGTAAATTGACGGGCTATGACGTCTGTTACCTTTTGCATGTCACCGTTAACCATCAACTCTATCGTGGTTGGTGTCACAGAGATAAAACAGATTAAAGCGAGCAAACCGGGGAAGAGATTTTTCTCACCGTTAATTTTTCCTAGCTCCAGACCAATCATGAAAATAGCCAGAATGGTAAGGATATTCAAGCTGGCATAGTTAATGCCTGAGAAAATCGGTTTGTACTCAGCCAGGAATGAGAACGGCTTAAAATGCGCAAGGCCATTGACCGGGTCCATGACCATATTAGAAATCAATACAGCAAAGGCACCGACAATAATAACAGGCATCAATGTGATAAAAGCTGATTTGATCGCTATAATATATTTAAAATTGTTGATTGCATTTGCTACCGATGTGAGGCCGTCAACCAGTTTGTCTTTGAAAGCCATAAGATAGCGTCCCTCCCTCTACGATTTCGGTACGAATTGATCAATGCGTTCATACAGGTCTACAAACTCTGAGGCCATATCACGTATAGTGATGGCATTCATCAAATGATCTTGAGCATGCACCATCATGACGGACATCTCTGTTTTTTCACCTGCTGCTTCCTTGCGGATGATTCTGGTTTGAATTTTGTGGGAAGACACCAGTTCTTTTTTTGCTGAGGCTAATTCATCTTTGGCTTCCCTAAATTTCCCCACCTTTGCAAGCTCAATCGCCTCCATGGCTGAACTGCGTGCATTCCCTGCGTATAATATAATTTGGAATACAATCTCTGTATCATCCATGTCCTCCATGTTCACGTCGTGCTCTGTAGATTCATCATTATTCACGTGATCTTCTCTCCTTTCAATGATCCCTTCGTATGGCTATTATAATTTGGAATCGCTTTCAACATAACGCACATTATTTCCTCTTCTTAACGGAAATAAATCGTTCTTCATACTCCTCATGTTCAACAATTTTTATGCAACACTTCTATGAATTCTGTATACGATTTGCAGCGAATAAGCTGCTGGACGAGCTGTTCATTATTTAAAATATCAAGCAAAATATGATACATAGTCTGTAAATCTTCTGATTTAGTACGCTGTATGCAGAGCATACAAATAAATTGTACCGGCTTGCCGTCCCAGTCGATAGCTTTTTGTAATGTACAGATGGCCCAAAACGTAGAATCTGCGAAAGGTTCCATCGGATGCGGGATCGCGACAAAGTTGCCAAATGAAGTGGGGGAAACGGCTTCACGCTCTATTACAGATTGCAGCAGGGGGCCTTTTACAAGATCTGCTTCGTGTATTTTTTCGGCTATAAATTCAAGCACTTGGAGTTTGTTCTCAAACTTCTGCTGAAGAAAGACCAATTTTTTTCGTACATACTGCACAGCAGGAAGTCTGGTCTCAGAAATGGCTTGCTCAATTTTAGTAATATCGGAACCGCCTAAAAATGTATTCACATGGATCATGGGGATAGAAAGCGGTTCTGAAATGGGGATCGTGCTAATAACAAAGTCCAGTGTATCCAACGGCATTTGTTTCAGCTTATAAAATTCAGTGGTTCCCACGATATCCAACCTGGAACCGAAGACCGATTGAAGCTTGTAATACAGCAGCTTAGCGCTACCGAGTCCAGAAGCACATACGATCATACATCTTTTGGGCGCGTCCTCCATTTTCTTTCTTTCCATCGCGACTCCGATATGAATGGCTAAATACCCAATTTCATTTTCCTCGATGTGTATATGAAGCCGCTGCTTGATGACCTCCGCAGCAATGATACCTGCTTCAAAGGCAAGCGGGTAATTGGCTTTGATTTCATCCAGCATAGGATTACGCAAATTCATTCCGTATTGATAACGGTTGATCACCGGTTTGAGATGAAGGCAAAATGCAATCAGCAATTCTTGATCGTTTTGAATGTTCATTTTCAACTGCTGATCAATTTGGTCCAGTATTTCAATAGTCAGTTCGTAGATATCTTTATCAATGATCTTTTTAATCTCCACTTCATCCATACGGGCACTAACGACGGTCCTTATACCCAACAGGTGAACAGCAATGTACGCAACTTCAACAAGTGGAAAGGAGTACTTCATGTTTTGTTCCAAGGCGGATACGATCTCAGTCGCCACCCTAAACTCTTTTTGCGCTTCGATTTTTTTCATCTCTTGAGGATAATACGAAACATACCTTTCTTCGCAAATACGCTTACATGCTATAGCAATATGAATGACCAGATTGTTCAGGGCAATGTCCGACAGCTGAATATCATTGATCTCAATACGATCCAGAATCACTTCTCTTATGAATTCCATCTCTTCGTTAGAGATCAGAGGAGGGGGGGACATCTGCTGGTTGCCTATTTCATCTATCCTATTAAATATATAGTCGGAAATGCAATAACGCAGCCTGGCCTCATTACCTTTGACTCGAATACCATGATAGGGTCTATTCTCCAGGGAAAGTCCGTAAGTTGCCAATAACTTGCGTAGTTCTTTGAGGTCATTCTGTAAAGTAGATCGACTAACATACAGGATCTCGGCTAAATCATCAAGTTTAACATATGCATTGGTAAGCAACAGCTTTTTCATTAAAAAACGATTTCTGGCTTCAGAAGAATTCGCTAATGGATAGGGTACATTATTTTCATAATCCTTTAATTGCTTCAGCAGATGATGAAATGCTTGTTCGTCCCGAACCTCTAACTTGTAGCCCGTTCCTTTAAGGGGTTTAACTGCTGCTCCATGTTTTGACAACAGCGCACCCAATTCCTTTAAATCCGTTCGTATCGTTCGAGAAGATACCTTCAATGCATTTGCCAAGTGTTCTCCATTGACCATCTGTTCAGCAACCAATATACGAAGAATATCAAAAATACGCACAACGAGCCCCCTTTCTTAGCTGTTCTGATGAACAGTATACAACGGTTAGAGCGTAACCAAAAGAAGGGTTGACAACAGCGTAAATCCTAGATGACCTTGACACACCAGCAGATTCAGAGATATAGTAGACACAATAAGTCTTTGATTGAGGTGTAGTTATGAAATTTACAAAAGCTACAAATTATGCGCTGCACACCATGCTCATGCTCGTTGCTGATTCGTCGGTTAAGCCGGTAGGTGTTCAGCAATTGGCCGAATCCCAAAATGTTTCACCAACTTATCTTTCAAAAATTTTGACGAGGCTTGTGAAGGCTGGAATGATCGAATCCGTTTCTGGAGCCAATGGAGGCTATCGCCTATCCCGTCATAAAGATGATCTTACTTTTTTGGATATTATCCGTGCCATTGAAGGTACGAATTCTTTGTTTGAATGTGATTTTGTCCACGGATCTGAGTGCCTGATTCAAGCTGTAATGAGGGAAGCAGAGGAGAAAATGGAACGACATCTTAAAAATACGAAATTGGTCGATTTGGCGCAAAAGCAAACGCAAGTTTAAAAGTAAGCGACTTTATATAGAAAGAGGGTGGTTGCCAGTTATGTAAAGCGTTTTTTTGGTTTTATTACAGATATAAAGAGTCTTTAATATCTTCGGAAAGGAGTTGGGTGTTATGCTGTACGATTGCGCTATTATTGGTGGAGGGCCCGCCGGATTGAATGCAGCCCTCGTGCTGGGCAGGGCAAGAAGAAATGTGGCTTTGATTGATAATAATCGGCCCAGAAATGCGGTTACGCATGCGTCGCATGGTTTTATTACGAGAGACGGCGTAACGCCAGCCGAGTTCCGCCGTGTAGCTTATGAGGAAGTGCTGCGTTATCCGTCTGTCCATCATCTGCAAACCGAGGTTGTTTCGATTACGAAAAACGAATCCGGATTTGAGGTGCTTGATTCGTCAGGCCTTCGCGTTCAAGCGCGAAAATTGATATTAGCGACGGGCGTAAAGGAGATATTCCCCGAGATCGAAGGTTTTTATCCGTTATACGGGAAAAGTCTGTTTAATTGCCCTTATTGCGACGGCTGGGAGTTGCGGGATCAACCGCTTGTCCTTGTCTCTGAATCGGCGGCTATATATCATACAGCCAAACTACTCCTTAATTGGAGCAAGGATTTGATCGTATGTACGAACGGTCATGCATCCCTGTCGGAAGAACAAAAAGAACGGCTTCAATCCAAGGGAATTGTGGTAATGGAGCAACCTGTTTCAGCGTTCATCGGTCACAATGGGCAGCTGGAGCATGTGCGCTTTACGGATGGCACTCAAGTCCCGAGGGTCGGCGGTTTTGTGTCTCCCCAGTTTGTACAAAGTACACCGTTTGGAGAACGTTTGGGCTGTGAAAGAACGGAGTCGGGCGGGATCAAGACGGATGAAGCGGGGAGAACCTCCATACCCGGTGTATATGCTGCCGGGGATTCATCGTACTTCATGCCTTCTCAGTTGATTTTTGCCGCGGCCGACGGCAGTCGAACCGCTGCGAGCGTAAATATGGATTTGACAGAGGAAGATTTCAGCGAATGACGAGAAATTGGAATATTCTATATGGAATCTGATGATAGAAAAGGCCGCCAACATGGCGGCTTTATTCTAAAATCATTGAGAGAGCAAGCAATAATAAACCAATGATCATAGGTCATTTCAAGGCTAAACAAGATCTTCTTTCAATAACCTCTGTATTCACAAGAACCTGAGTATGATGCCTCTGATGATTGTTATGCCTCTCCATAAGCAAATTTACAGCAGTTCGGGCCAAAATATCCTTTTTCACATGAATGGTTGTGAGTTCCGGGCTAATGACCTTGGCCTCATGAATATTATCAAATCCCATGACGGAAATTTGTTCAGGCACTCGAATGTTCATTTCCTGAAACGTTTTAATTGCACTGATCGCCATATAATCATTTTCGCAAAATAGGGCCGAAGGTAGCTCATTCAATTCATGAATAGCTGTTTTAAATGCGTCCTGTGACATCACAAGCATGGGATGCATATCAAATATAAGCCCATTTTCTATGGAAAGATTGTGCTCCTCTAAAGCCGCCATAAACCCTTCCTTTCGTTTTTTAAAGTTAAGAATTCTGGTACTGGATTGTACGTATCCTATCTTTCTGTGTCCTGACTGAATTAAATATTGGCCTGCCTGATACCCACCAAGATAGTTGTTAATAGATACGAAACTGGCGTCGACGTGTTCAAAGTAGGTATCTAAAATCACGATATTGGAATGAATGGATTGTATAGAATGAATAATCTCGGAAGTTAAATTGGTGCCAAGCAGAAGTATGCCTGAAGAAGGCTGATCTTTTTCCAAAGCAGATAATTCTTCTTCGAGGCTATGGCTATCAAAAGACGAAAAAATCAAGGTGTTTCCATGTACTCTCACCTGATTGGTAATATGATGAATTAATTCATTGAAAAATGGAAGTGAATCATAATGCTCTGTTACAATGTCTGTATTTTTACAGGCCACAAAGCGTATCACATGATGATTTTTAATGACTTCCTTGCTTGTCTTCATGGTGCGTGGTTTATATCCATGCTCTTGGGCTATTTTTAGAATTTGCTCCTTGGTTTCTTCACTGACTCCGGGTTTGTTATTAAAAGCAAGAGAGACAGCAGATTTCGAAACACCTGCAAGCCTTGCAATATCATCAATTTTCAATGTGGAACCCCCTATTGAACTAAACTACATAAATTATATCATTACTCTACAAGAAAGTTTAGATTATAAACTAAACTAAACTAAATAAATGAAAAGAAAAAAATGTTGACCTTTTATTATTTATAGTGTTAATATGCAAGTGTAAAGCGCTTTAATTTAGTTTATTTGCGAAAAAACATATAAATTTAGTTATTTATTTTAGTTATTTGTTTAGGAAGATTTGTGAATGTAGCAAGAAAGGAAAGGTGATTCATTTGAGTTTAAACATTGCTGAAAATCAAAGAAGTTTTACAAAAGAGGACAAACCTTTTTTTTATTTGGCAGATACGGTTTGGAGTGTATTTACCAACGCGACGATAGAGGAGTGGAGCGATTATCTTGACTATCGGAAGATGCAAGGTTTCAATGTGTTGCAAATCAACATGCTCCGACAATGGGACGCAAGTGAATCGGATCTGAATCTACAGCCGTTTGCATTACTGGAAAATGGGGATTTCGACTACCATACATTAAACGAAGCTTATTTTGACCGGGCAGAAATCATGTTGAAAATGGCTGTAGAGCGTGGATTTGTTCCGGCACTGGTTCTGTTGTGGTGTAACTATGTACCGGATACATGGGCCGAAATGTTCCAAAAGGGTAACAAAATGCCATTTGAATGCGTTGAACCCTATGTAACGTACGTCGTAAACCGTTTTTCTCCATTTGATCCTATTTTTCTGGTTAGCGGGGATAGTGATTTTCCGACTGAACGCGCCAATTCCTATTATTTAAAAGCACTGGACATTGTACAACAATTAAGCCCTGCAAGCTTAACTACGCTGCATATTCAAGGGAGATTGAGAGAAATTCCTCCAGCCTTTGAGAAACACAAGGGTCTTGGATTCTATATGTATCAATCAGGACATAATTCCGAGTTTCAGCATGTGGGCCATGAGATTGCTCAACATTTCTACCATAAGCCGGATATACGGCCTGTCATTAATGGAGAGCCATGTTATGAACAAATTAGTTATAGCCGCAATGTGTATGGCAGATACACAGCACTGGATGCCAGAAAAGCAGCATGGCAAAGCCTCCTTGCAGGCGGGGGTGCGGGCATTACCTACGGAGCACATGGCATTTGGAGCTGGCACAAAAAAGGAAAGAAATTCGGCATTGTAGAAGGGGAAGGATTCGATAGTCCCTATGATTGGAGAACAGCATTGCGATTTGAGGGCGCATGGGATTATTCCTTTATTAAATATTTGTTTGAAATGTATAACCTTATCGGCATAAAGCCGCTAGATATTGTTTTAAACAAGACAGAGGAAATTAGAGCTGCGGGGAACGAGAATACCCTTATCTTGTATGTCCCGGTTAACACGAAGGTGCGACTAAGTATCAACGTGCAGGATTACAAGTTTACAACGATTGATTTAGCCGGGAAGCGGTTTGCCCAAACTGACGTGTCCGTCCAAAAGGATCAATCGGTGCTAGACATGCACAGCTTTGAAAGTGATGTTGTCATCATCGGAACGAAATAAAAACAGAGAAGAATGTGGATGGAGTGAAGCAACATGTGGAAAATCGGCGTTATTGGAACGGGATATTGGTCGGAAAAACATATAAAAGCATGGCAGTTTATCTCGGATGCAGAAATCAAAGGATTTTGTGATCGAAATTAAGATTTACTTTTTCAAAAAGCAGCTCAATTCCATATACCTACTGAATTGGGATAAGTGCCGTAATTGTCGCAGTTATAGCACATCCAGCTACTACGGATAGAATAATAGAAAGCGCATCCAAGAAGGAGTGAACATGATGGATCATAAAAAAACAGCCAAAGAAGTATTAAGTGCCGTGGGCGGAAATGAAAATGTGAACAGTGTCATTCACTGTGTCACTCGATTGAGATTTAAACTGAAGGATAATCTATTGCCAGATAAAGAAAAGATCAAGCAGATTGACGGTGTCATTACCGTTGTGGAAAGTGGTGGCCAATTTCAGGTGGTCATCGGAAATGAGGTTCCCAAAGTATACGAAGCTCTTTTGGATACAATGGGAGTAAAGCATGGAGATCAAATGGTTGAAGATGATCAAAAAAATGAAAAAGCGAGCCTATTTAGCCGCTTTGTCGATGTAATTTCAGGTGTGTTTATGCCCGTTGTGGGTGTGCTCGCTGCTGTGGGGATTCTAAAAGGACTATTGGCTTTATGCACATCCCTGGGCTGGATGACTGATCAGATGGGCACGTATAAAATTTTATATGCGACAGCAGACGCAATGTTTTATTTCTTTCCGGTTATTCTAGGGTTTTCAGCAGGTAAAAAATTTGGAGGAAACCCGTATCTGTCTGCCGTTTTGGGAGCAGCGATGGTGTACCCGACCATTACTTCCGCCTTTACGGATAAAACGGCGCTGTCCTTTTTGACTATACCTGTCGTTCTGATTAATTATACTTCTTCTGTTATACCGATCATTATTGGAGCGTTCTTGGCAGCTAAGGTCGAAAAAATGATAAGTAAGTATGCACCTGCCTCCATTAAAATGTTCATAGTGCCTTTTCTGACTTTGGTCATCATATCACCGCTTGTTTTTCTGGTTGTCGGTCCGATAGCAACTATAATCAGCGATGGGTTAGCCAAAGGCTCTATGTGGATTTATCAGTTAAGTCCGGCTGTAGCTGGCCTCGTTCTGGCCGGGTTCTGGCAGGGCATCATTATCTTCGGTCTGCATTGGGCATTCATTCCAATTCTCCTGAATAATGTAGTTACGAATGGTTTTGATCCGATTAACGGTATGCTTTTCTGTACGACTTTTGCGCAAACAGGTGCGGCATTTGCCATCGCTTTGAAATCACGGGACCCTAAATTAAAACCCATTGCCACTTCTGCCACAATTGCGGGTTTGATGGGGGTTACTGAACCAGCTATTTACGGGGTTACGCTACCCGCCAAGAAACCGTTTATTTTAGCCTCGATCGCTGGAGGTATAGGAGGAGCTGCAGCAGGCTTACTCGGCTCAACGGCATATGGATTTGCTTCGGGCGGCATTTTTGGTATCCCTCTATTCATTAATCCAAAAGGCATGGATGCAGGCTTCATCGGCTTTATCATATCTTTGGTTGTAGCTTTTGTAGTCGCATTTATTCTGACCTATCTTTTCGGTTATAAAAATGCAAAACCTGCGTCTGAGATTAAAATTGCAGATGAAAACAAAGAAGAAGAAAAAGCGGTATTCAGTCCTCTACACGGTGAATTGATTCCTTTAACTGCAGTAAAAGATGAAGCTTTTTCCAGCGGTGCGATGGGCCAGGGGGCCGCAATTATTCCGAAAGAAGGAGTAGCCTATGCGCCATTTAACGGAACTGTTGTTACCGTTTTCAAAACCAAGCATGCCATCGGGCTTATTTCTGAGGATGGAGTTGAACTGCTCATTCACATTGGAATTAATACGGTCAGCTTGAAAGGAAAACATTTCACTTCCTTTGTATCTGAAGGGGATACGATTCAAAAAGGGGACAAGCTGGTTGAATTTGATCCCAAGGCTATAGAGGATGAAGGATATGATATTACCACATCCGTCATTGTAACCAATACAGCCGTGTACACGGATATTTTAGTTGAAGATCCCAAGGATATTCATGCAGGAGACCGCTTACTAAAGATTAGATAGATTCCAATATTCCATAATAAAAAAGCAAGTTAAAGCTGACGATGACCCGTATATAACAAGGGTTGTCGTCAGCTGTTTTTTAGTTACCTCACACCCAGCGTATTCATCATCTGCCTGAAGGAGCGCACATATTTATCCGGTGCCAACAGACTAACGATTCGTTCCAGCCCTTTCCTGCGGATAGATTCGCGTTGAGGTACGTTGTTCATCAGGTCTAGTCCTTCCAGTATCGCCTGCAAGATGTCCCCCTGCTGATAAAATTTACCGGTTTCGTTGTGGTCAATGAATGCTCGTACTCCGTCTGAATCAGAGCTTAATACCGGGCAACGACAGGCCATCGCCTCAGCAACCGCATAGCCGAAGCCCTCTACCAGCGAGGTCGATAGCAGGTAGCCGCCTGAGTCGCCAATCATGGAGTAGTACAGGGGCATTTGGGCATGAGGTACGCTTTTAAAACGCTCGATAATGGAGGACATGCCAAGCTGAGCAAGCATGTTCTCGAATTGTATTTTATCCTCCGGCTGAGACAAGGTGTCATCATAAAACATCCAGATTCGAAGATCAGCACGGTTTTGCAGCATCCAGTAAGAAATGTCGACAAAATGCCTCCAGTTCTTGTTGGGCTCCAATCGCCCAACCCAGGCAATAATCGGATTGGTTGGAGGAGTGTTAGGTACATAATTAAATACGCTGGTATCCAGTACGTTTGGAAATACATAACGATTAAGCCATGGACACATGTCGGTAAATAGCTGCACCAGATGAGTTGTATTGGGCAAGAGCACCGCGTTGGCATGTCTCTGAAGATACGGAACTGCATCCGCGACCACCCAAGCAGCCTCTTCGTGAGAACCAAAGCCCTGCGATTCATAGATTAATACCCCCTGATAGCCCAACATTCGCAGTCTGGGGAGCATAGGATAATCCGATGAGACGATAATTGCATCATAGCGGTTAGTAATTACCAGCATTCGAATTTCTTCTTCAGAGGAAGTCATGAATACAGGAATATCGCCGTTCAGGTTTTGCATCCCTGTACCTTGCTGATAATAGAGAAGATGACATTCAATCCCGTCCTGCATGAGCACTTTACAGCGTTGGCGGTTCAAGGTTTCTACGCCGCCGCTCGGTATATAAAAAGTAAATAGAACTTTGATCTCAATAACCTCCTTTGCCAATCACAAGCTCCTATACCAAGTTATTCAACCTACAGGACGGGGTGTGGGTTTCTATGGAAGCCTAGATTGAATTAGCGCATAATTATGGCTAAGGCGAGAATCGTCCGGGGAGCGCTCTGTTGCTTCTCTCGCAAATTCACAAGCTTTGTGTAAAAGGCCTAACTCGTAGCAAGCGAGGGCACCAAGATCATACAGTGTGGCGTCCCAGCAAAAATCCTCTTGCATGTACGTATCCGGTCGTGTTGAAATACGCAGCGCTTCTTCGACCATATGATAGACGGCGGGCCAGTTCCGTGTATGATAGGCAAGCTGAGCCATTTCCGTGTAAGGTTCACGTAAATACGGCGCTTCCGCAATAGCCCGGTATAACCAACGCGTTGCCTCCTGCCATTGTTCACTTGCCTTATAGGCTCTAGAAATAAAGCGCATCGAAGCGCTGCGTTCATCTGCCCAGCGTGCCTGCGGCATGGCAAGATGTTGTTGCAGTGTAGCAATGCACTCGTCCCAACGGCCATGATACATATATTCCCGCCCCAAGTAATGCATGTTGCGGTCATCCTCAGGAAACTCGCGCACAGACTGCTCCAGCAGTGGAAGGTATTGGCTGCGGGACTTGTTCGGATCGGGATCATGATACAAGCGTAGCTGGTCGGATCGGATGCTGCGTTCTTCACCCTTCCCGATATATTCAAGCACCTCGTGAACCGGGCGTACCCAGCGGTAACCGTGACGAGTGTGTATTTTTTCTTTCCAGAACCATGTATAAACGGTATCTTGCCCAGGCTGTCCATGTGTAAAGGCATATAGCATCCGGGTAGTTCCTTCCCTCCAGTTGCGTTCCAGCCGCGACCGCCAACCTTCCTCCCAGACTTCGTCCAGATCCGTACAGACACAAATATCTATATCGTCAGGGACCAGCCGTAGGGACTCATTGCGAGCATTGTCAAAACGCCAAGGAGTTACCTGGATACGATGCACCTCTGCACCCGCTTCGCGTAGCAGAGAAACGGTATCGTCTGTAGAGCCGGTGTCCGCTACAATGACAACATCGGCTTCACGCATGGTGTGCATCCATCGTTTGGCGAATCGGGCTTCATTTTTGCTAATGGCATAGACAGCTATCTTGTACCGATTCGATTGTTGCATTCCGCTTGCTCCTCCTTTGACTTACTTAAAGATTGAGGGTTGAGTATGGGGGACATCTCTATTGGGGAGGATTCAGGATTGAGCTGAAAAATTGTCGATTATGCAGGACATGCGGGTCGTTGGGAATATACGTGGCAGCTTGCTCGTTGTGCCAATTCGCACGTGTGTAATCCTTCAGCCGAAAATGGCAAATGCATAGCTGGATATGAGGAAACCACGTTTGGTACGCGTCCTGTACTGGGCCCATCGTGTCGGGAGGATTGAGAGTGGTAGCCATGTCGTACCAATAAATAGCTTTGGTGATCTCATTTTTATGCAAAAAATAATGACCTATCCGACAGCATAGATCTGCCCTGGGTGTATCGAAGGTCAAACTATGGAGAGCCGCGGTAATACTTTGCTCCAGCTTGCCCAGTTGTTGCAGGCAGTCGGCCATTTTGCTACATGCACTAATCGCATCCTCTACCCAGAATTGTCCGGTATCCAGAAAATTCCGGTAAGCCTGCACGGCCTGCTCATATCTTTCATTATCTCTTAACTCGTTAGCGTAATAGTAGAGGTCACGAGGAGAGAAGGCATGACCTTGGGCGAGCAACTTCTCATAAATTCGCAGGTTTCGCCCTGGAGAGGCCGTGTGTGTTCTAGTGTGAGTTATGGCGATATCGGCATGTTGAATATTCCCGTCAACGGCGAGGTACTCATGCACGGCTCCATGCCAACGGAACCCGGCTGACCTTCTGATCAAGCGGTTTCGGCGAAAATGTAGGGTGACATTGCCATGATCATCAAAGCCATAATGATAATTCATAGACACGGAATCGACGGTTGGTACGGCTGAGGAATCAAGGGTTTGCTTCAGCTCAAGCAGCTTGACGGCATCCTGCTCCTTCAAAATATCATCGGCATCAAGCCAGAGAATGTACTCCTGCGTAGCTTGCTCAAACGAATAGTTACGTGCAAGGGCAAAATGATCTACCCATTCAAATGGAAAAATTCGATCTGTAAAGTTGCGACATATGTCAATGGTCCGATCCTGTGAACCTGTGTCCACGATATTGATCTCATCCACAATATGATGGACCGATTCCAGGCAACGGCCAATGGTATGTTGATCATTTTTGACGATCATGCACAGGCTGATACTGATCAATTGAGCATCACTCCTTTGGGAACCATTTAAGGATTCCGATCAAACATAAAGTTGGATTTAAAAGAGGTCTGATTTATAGAAGCCCTGCCGCAATCGCGGCAGGGCATGGATGACAAAGCCTTAACATGCTTTGCGGCTTTGTCGATAAGGTATGGTACATCGCTTAAAAATGATGTGACAGAAAAAGGAGGTTAGAGTCCGGTAGGCCCCGTAGGTCCAGTCGGCCCTGTAGGTCCGGTAGGTCCAATCGGTCCTTCTGGGCCTGTGTCTCCTGTTGGTCCAATCGGTCCAGTCGGCCCTGTAGGTCCAGTAACACCAGTGTCCCCCGTGGCGCCAGTAGGCCCGACAGGTCCGGTAACGCCAGTGTCGCCTGTAGCGCCAGTAGGCCCGATAGATCCGGTAACGCCAATGTCGCCCGTGGCACCAGTAGGTCCAGCAGGTCCGGTAGCACCTGTATCACCCGTGGCTCCTGTAGGTCCGACAGGTCCGGTAAATCCAAGGCCGAATGGTCCGGTAGGTCCAGTCGGCCCTGTAGGTCCCGTGTCGCCCGTAGGTCCGACAGGTCCAGTAGCGCCTGTTTCGCCAATAGGCCCGATCGGTCCGATTGGTCCAGCAGGTCCGGTAACACCAGTGTCCCCCGTGGCACCAGTAGGTCCGACAGGTCCGGTAGCACCTGTGTCCCCCGTGGCTCCCGTAGGCCCGACAGGTCCGGTAACGCCAGTGTCGCCTGTAGCGCCAGTAGGCCCGATAGATCCGGTAACGCCAGTGTCCCCCGTGGCGCCAGTAGGTCCGACAGGTCCAGTAACACCAGTGTCGCCCGTAGCGCCTGTAGGTCCGACAGGTCCAGTAACACCAGTGTCACCCGTAGCGCCCGTAGGCCCGACAGGTCCGGTAGCACCAGTGTCACCCGTAGCGCCTGTAGGTCCGACAGGTCCAGTAACACCAGTGTCGCCCGTAGCGCCTGTAGGTCCGACAGGTCCAGTAACACCAGTGTCCCCCGTGGCACCAGTAGGTCCGAAAGGTCCGGTAGCACCTGTGTCCCCCGTGGCTCCCGTGGGCCCGACAGGTCCGGCTGGTCCTACAGCTCCAGCTGCACTTGCTTTAACAAGAGCAATAGAATCAATGGCTACATCAGCAGTGTTAGCCAAGGCATTTTTACTAATAACCAAAAAGGCATAGGCTGCGTTGGCTGGAACAGGAGCTGTTACTTCATATAGGCTTTGCCATGTTCCGTTCACAGCGTCTGGCAATGTGCCTGAGCTCAAATAGGTAGTTAGCCCCGTGCCAAGGAAGCTAAAGGCTGCGTCATAGTAATACAGAAATATGTTAACTTGAGGACTGGACAGGCTTCCTACTTTTGCAGCTGAAAGGCTTAATGTATAGCTTTCGCCTGGTGCAGCAAAAACGACCTGGGAAAGAGATGCATCTACTGCGCCTCCTGCCAGGATCGCACTATAAAAGTTTGTCTTTTTTACAGATAAGTTAGTGACAGTCACATTGACAGAGCTCCAAAAAAGGGTTGATCCGATCTCGAAGTCGCCGTTAGAAACTAGATTGGTAAACAATACACTCATCGCTTTTATACACTCCCTTCACACGTTGTAATGATAGTAGATGCGAATCCATATCCTAGCGAACCGTACAAGTTTCCGAGGGCAGATGTGTATTTTTGTGTTCACATTTCAGACACATTATTTTAAGCTTCTATTTAAGTGACGTTAAGCTGGAGTTATATGTGGGGGATTATCATTAGAATTTAAAAGTGTAGCATGAAGTGCGGGGAGACCGCTCCGCGAAGGCTTTGAGCTTCCGATCGCTGTTGCTGTAGGATTCTTCTTTGATTAGATAAGATATATAAAGGTAAGAATCCTACAGCAAAGGCGAACGCTGGCGCTTCTCCAGCTTCAAATCCTCCGCTTCGCTGCTACCCGCTACTCATGCAACATTTTAGGTGGGAGGGAAGTAGGGGAGCAGCAGGGAGAAGATTACGATAAAAGAAAGGGTGGAACATGTGCTCAAAGTGCAGCAGGTGAGCAAGTGGTATGAGGGCAACCGGGGCGTACATAAGTTGGATTTTGAAATGCAGCGCGGTGAAATTGTTGGTTTCCTGGGGCCGAATGGTGCGGGTAAAACGACGACGATGCGCATGATTACAGGGTATCTTCAGCCCAACGAGGGAGTGATTACGATTGATGGTATCCCGATTCAGGATAAGGGCAGACAGGCCCGTTCCAAAATCGGTTATCTGCCGGAGACTCCCCCTTTGTATGAGGATATGTCCGTAAGATCCTATTTAAAGTTTGTAGCTAGTATTCGGGACGTGCCTGCGAGAGAGCAGAAGCTGCGTATTTCGGAGATGATTTCCAGGCTAGGACTGAATGGGCGGGAAAAACAATTAGTCCGCAGTTTGTCCAAAGGGTATAAACAGCGCTTGGGACTGGCAGGTGCGATTATTCATAACCCGGATTTATTGGTACTGGATGAACCGACCTCAGGTTTGGACCCCAATCAGATTTTGGAGATTCGTCAGCTCATTCAGGAGATTGGCGAAAATCATACGGTATTGCTAAGTACGCATATATTGCCTGAGGTGGATGCTTTGTGCAATCGTGTTCTCATCATCCATGAAGGGAAACTGGTCATGGATGGGCGCCCTGACGCGCTCGGCGGTTCGATGGAAGATGGATTCAAGGTGAAGGTGGAGGTTAAAGGCAAGCGTGAACAGGTGCTGGATGTCCTGCGTACTTGGGGAAAAGTAGAGGTTGAATCTATGGCGACCACGCTGCCTCCAGCGAACACGAATCTGACTGCCGCAGAGCCAGATATGACCGGATTGCTACTCACAGGAGCCTCCGGTGAGGATTTTCGCGAAGAACTATTTTATGTGCTGTCTGATGCGAAGCTTCCAATTTTGGAGATGAAAAAAGAAAACCTTAGCTTGGAAAATATCTTCCAGCAGTTAACGACCCGCGAGACGGAAGAAGGTCAGGTCAGCGATCCAGCAGTACAAGACCTACATTCCTCGGATACTGCAGCACCTACGGCCATCACGGTGGAGCATGGAGAAGCTGCGTTCAGCGACGATAAGGCTGAAAAAGATAAGGATACAGGAGGTAATCGGTCATGAGGCGTTTGTTCGCGGTCTGTCAAAAAGAGCTGCAAGCCTATCTGTGGACACCAACGACGTATTTTGCGCTTGCAGTGTACATGCTGCTGACGGGGTTACTTTTTTACACAAATTTTGTTATGTATCAGCCTAGCATTCTGGACTATCGGCTGGTACTCGGTGACACCTTGTCCATGCTGGTGTTCGTCGTCCCATTGCTCACGATGAGGCTGATTGCGGAGGAATTCAGGCAAGGTACAGATGAACTGCTGCTTACCTCACCTGTGAGTGTGACGGAAATGATCGTGGGTAAATTTTTGGCGTCGTTGGGCATGTTGCTCATATTGGTGCTGTGCAGTCTAGCGTATCCGGTCGTGATGTCCTTTTATGGGAAGCTGGATTGGACGCTGGTATTAACATCTGTGATCGGTCTGTTCATGCTTGGCGCAGCCATGATGGCGATCGGCTTATTCGCTTCGACGCTTTCACAGCATCAGATGATGTCGGCGGTCGTCAGTTTTATTATTTTACTTGTGTTCTGGATGCTGGATTCGTTTGGTGGACAGACGGGTGCATCTGCGGCGGTACAGCAATGGCTGGAACCTTTTTCACTAACCGCACGGTTTGACAGTTTCACCAAAGGATTGCTGAATGGAGCCGATGTGATGTACTACGTGACGGTGGCGGTGCTCTTTTTGCTATTCAGCATCCAAGTGGTTGAACGGAAACGGTGGAGGTAATGAATATGAAAAAATGGCTGGGTCATACCAATAGTGTGGTACTATCGATTGCTGCTGTAGGGATTTTTATTTTATTGACGTTATTTCTGCGGTCGTTAGGTGGCTTTCAACTGGATCTGACGGCAGGCAAGCAGTATACGCTGTCTGACCAAACGTTGACGACCATCCAGGGTGTAAAGGAAGACGTACGGCTCATTGCTTTTACCGTATCCACTTCACAAAATCAGAAGCTGAACCGGGATGTTACGGATATGCTGAATGAATACGCCAAGCGTAACAACAAGCTCAAGGTCGAGCAATACGATCTGAATCAGGAACCGATACTGGCCAAGCAATATGGTGTTACTGCAGCGTCTATTGTGTTGGTGCAGGGGGAGAAGAAGCGGGTTATAGATATTGGGAGTCTATTTACGCAAGCTCAGGGGAGTGGCGAAGGGGCATACCAATTTACCGGGGAAGAAAAGCTGACTAGTGGACTGTTGGGATTATCATCTACCCGTCAAGGGAAAGTAGCCTTTCTAACTGGACATGAGGAAATCCCATTGTCCCAAATGACTGAATTAAGTAGCTCACTGTCACAAGATAATGTGAAAACAGAGCAAGTTCAGCTCAATCAGGCGGGGAGCGTGCCCAAAGATGCGTCTGTATTGGCTATTGTCGGACCAGAACGTGATATCAGTGCAACGGAACTGAAGAGTATTCGTACGTATCTGAATGATGGCGGAAAGCTTTTTATGGCACTAGGCTTTCACCCGAACATGGGGTCCGATTGGAAAAACCTTGATGCATTAGCGGCTGATTATGGAGTGAAGGACACTCATGCCATCGTGGTGGATCAGGAACAGACGAATACACTTGGACCTCTATGGACGGTTCCTACCTTCGGCAGTCATGCTATCACCGACAAGTTGGCGGCTTCCAATCTGTACCCGGTTCTCTCACTGTCTATTGCTTTGCAGGCAGGAGAGCAGAAGGATTGGAAGACGACGCTTTTGATGAAATCTTCTGCAGCCAGCTATGGCGAAACGAATATCCAAGGGCTGCTGAACAACGAAACGCAGAAGGATGACAAGGACCCGCAGGGGCCGCTGAATCTCGGTTATGCGGTAGAAGGGAAAGACGGCAAGCCCAAAGCCGTTATTCTCGGAACGTCTGCCCTTTTAAGCGACACTGAGATCAACACAGGAGGCAATCGAGACTTTGTGCTGAACAGTCTGAATTATGTGCAGGAACATTCTGATGGGCTTACCATTCGTCCTCGTCAGGAGCAGGATTATAAGGTAGCTTACTTGACTCCTGCACAAGCAAAAACGATATTGACCATATCTGTCATCGGATTGCCGTTGCTATTCGCGGTCATCGGAATCTTATTATGGTGGAGGCGAAGAAGAGCATGAGAAAATGGATACCCACAGTGCTACTGTTAGTTGTATTGGGAGCGGGTATAATCTATGCAAAGAGCCAAAACTTCTTTCGTGAACAAGCGCCGGCGGCTCGCCAGCTGGTTCAGCTTACGCAAGAGAATATTACGTCTTTCGCGATCACAGGAAAGGACGGCAAGTCGGTGGAACTTGAACAACATGATGGTCAATGGAGTATGAGCAAGCCACGGACTTACCCGCTAAACCAATATACAATAGACAATTGGCTAGCAGCGATTCAAAATGTAAAGTTGGGTGAAGTGGTGGAATCTTCCCCTACAGACGTAGCCAAATATGGGATCAGCGCTACCCATGATCAGATTGAGATTAAGACCAAGAAGGGCGACGTTCGTACCTTTGCCTTCGGTGAAACGTTGCCTTCCGGAGATGCTGTTTATGTATTATCAGACAAAAAAGAGATAGCTTCTGTACCTATAGATACACTTTCAGGGTTGTTGCTGGGTGCTGATGATTTTATAGATACAACGCCGTTCGATTGGGACGATACCAAGCTGAGCGGAATAGAGTGGGAAGGCCAAAATTCTTCATGGATGCTCAAATCCTCCGGTAACAGCGGAACCGGAGACAGTGCTTCCACATCTTGGACGCTGAACGGAAAGTCAGTAGCCAATGACACGGCGACTTCCCTCTCGCAGCAAATCAAAAACCTGGCTAGCAGTCAGGCCTTGCGCAAAGCCTCCGAGCTGAGCAAGCCTGTTCACCGCTTTACGCTGAGTATATCGCTGGGTAAGGATGATTCCCAGCTGGTCTATCAGGGCTGGACGCTTAACGATGATCCAGATACCGTATGGGTTGTGCCGCCACAAAGTAACTGGGCTTATGGTCTGTCAGTATCTGACGTGAACCGTACTGAACAGAATGGCCACGACCAAGCTCAGACTGGAAAATAATCATTAGAAATTAAATTAGCTGCACAAAGAGGCTCCAACGGCGGATGATCGTCGTCTGGAGCTTCTTTGTGTTCGTTATTCGTCAGGTTTGCTGCTTTTGGAAGAAGAGCTGTTATTGTCGTTTAAATCTTGGATAACCTGAATCAGCTCATGAAGTGAGAGATCCAGCTTATCCAGCTTTTCTTCCATCGTGTGCAGGATGTGCCGCAACAAAATAAAACAAAGTCCAGCCGGAAAGCCTACGTTGGTAACCAGAGAAAGAGCATCATCCATTTGCAATGTATTCCCTCCTTTTTAGCCATATATAAAGGAAGGTAAATTAAAAGAACCATATACAACTGCATGTAAAAATAGTATAATAAATAAGAACAAATGTTCTGTTTTGGTTGTGAAATAGGTTTGCAAATTACCCTATAGTATGAGGATTTAGAAAAAGTCAAATCCAAAGAGAAAGGGTGATTTACAATGGAAAAGTCTCAGCTAACATTGGTGGAACAATATCGAAAGAAGCTGTACCGCATTGCCTGGAGAATCCAGTATCGTGCTCGGGTACAAACCAATCATGAATTTGTAATGGAAAAGAACGAAGCCGTCAGCGCCCCATCTTTTACAGAATCTTCAAACTCTAATATGTACACACTACAGCTTATCAACTCTCTATCTTCTGAGATCGGAAAAATGATCATCTTTGACCTTTACATACTAGACAAAACCGAAGCACAGATTGCAAAAGAGTTAAAGCTATCCCAACAGGCGGTGAATAAATGGAAAAAGAAAATGCTCAAAGAGTTATTTCGGATGCTGAGTTCGTCCAATTGCTAAAATTAGTACGAAGTGGAGATCAGGAGGCCGTGTGTAGGATACTTCAATTGTTCGAGGAAGACATTCAAAAGACCAGTCGGTATATTCGTATGTCCCGTGAAGATGCTGTCCAAAGCATTGTGACTGATTTTATAGAAGAACTGCAACAAGAGTTAAAGACAGTAAAAAGTGGACAATGGATATAGCCTTGGCTATCCTTATCCGTAGGTTTACTTATTTAACGGAGGGCTTATAAGTTTATGAGTGATAACAGGGCTTCTTTTGAAAAAAGTATGAAGATGTACCCAGTCAACAGTATTCGTTCCAATGTCATCATTCTTGTTTCATTACTGTTAGATCTGTTTCTAGTTATCCCCTTAGTGGGAAATCCATACATTGCAGTTTACGTTTATGTACTGTTGCCACCGATTGTTATGATAAACATTTGGGCCCTTGTACTGGTCATCATGCCACGCAAATTGCAGTTGAATTACATTTTATTCCGTGGTGTATTTGGTTTGGTTTGTTCTATTGGCTTCATGATCATGACACAAAAGTTTGCTTATGGCATATTGGGTCTGGATACTTCATGGTATTTTATAGGTTCTTTTGCCCTTTATGGAGTCGCCTTGTATTCCTTTATAAAATATAATTTGGCGAAATTCAAAGATCCTTCAAATCATAAGAAGAAACCAAAAGTTAAGAAAAAAAACAGGAGAACACCTGTAGTAACTATCACTACATTTACTGGGGCTGGTTATCTGATAGCTAATGTTTCCCTCGGATTCGCTACACAACAATTAGTTGCCACAGTATTGATAAGTGTATACTCGATGCTGGCATGTGTTCTTTTTCATTTTATTATGGATTTACACCGCTACTATTGGCTTCATAAGCAGAGAAATTAGACAACGGATTGAACACAACGAATGGATTGCAAAGTACTATCTCTATCAAGCTGTTTTGTAATGAAAAAAAGCCTGCAAACGCCCCAACTATAATGGGGGTTCGCAGGCTTTTTAGGTTGTAGATTTATTTAGTCAACATACTTGTTGCCGTCAGCATCAATATAAATGGATTGAACAGCTGTGCGGCGGTACGGATATCCAGCCTCTGTGGTGCCGCTAATTTCATAGGTTACAGAATAGATGCCGGGCTTGTCCGCTTTGGATAGCTCAATTTGTCCGGTAGGGTTAACGTTTTTTTGCTGTACCGTCAAACCTTTGGATGCAGAAGTGACTCCTTGCTGCGGATCACCATAATATTGAACTTGGTAGGTGACTTGTGTAACGCTGTTCGGGGAATCCTGTGGTTTCAAATTTAGCTTCGGGCCCACTGCATTCAAATTATATTTCAGCTCAGGAACTTGAACAGCCTGGTAACGTGCAATCAGGAGATACGCTCCATTATCAGGAACCGTGACGTTCAGTTTATAGGTGCCCGGTTTTGGATTTTGAATGACGGCGTTATGATGCCAGGCACCAGCAAAAATATCGTCATCATAGCCTGCTTTCAGATTAATAATTTCACTAGTACCGTCAGGCTTGGTTAGTTCCAGTTTACTCACACGTTTATCGCTGATCCAGTCCAGATCAATGGATTTTACACCATTTTCAACAGTGAGGGTTTCTGAGGCTTTTCCATTATAATCGCCGCCTCGGATAAAATATGAATTATCGATCTCGCTATAGGTGGATTGTGGAGCAGAAGCAGTCAGGGAAGATGCTGAAAGTGCCTCAGTTTCCTGATTCAATGCTGGAGTGTTCGCTTGGAGGTAGGGTTGGATCAGGGAGAAGACGTAAGAACCAGTGCGAACCTTGGCATGATCCCAAGATCCGACTTTAACTACACGTCCGCCGGGAAGCTTAGCGTTGTCGACTGTGACCACTCCATCATTCTTACCAAAGGAGGAGAGGTAAAGTCCGCCCAGTATGTAGGAAGCAGTGCCGCCAGACCAGTTATCACCAGCAAATGTGAAGAATGGAACTGTAGTCGCATTACTAAGTGAATCGGTCTTGGTTCGGAAATACTTCATATAAGATGTTTGTAAAGTGGAGGTACCGGGATTTTGTGACCCGACGATATCTGCCAGCCATCCGGCCCAGCTACTGTAGGCGAGATCTGCAAGTTGTGAACCATGATGAGGACTGCTGAGGGTGATGACACGTTGTACATAAGGAGCGGCTCCGTTATATACGAGAGCGGTTTGAGTATCCACTCCACCTTTGCTGTGGGCGATGACGATAAGCTTTTTTCCAAAGTGATTGCTGATGACCTTAATTTTGTCGGCCAGAAGCTTACCATTGTCCCACATATCTTGGGATGTGCCACTTGTATCGTACAGATTAATGGTGGCTGTCTGGTATCCGGCGTCACGTGCGCGCTGAAGCATATCGTTATCATTCTTGGTCCAGACTTCAGCGCTACTGTTCAAACCATGTACGAACAATAGTGCGGGCTTGGCTGGATCAACGCGATTAGGTGGTGGACCTTCTGCCCAGCTTCCGGCGGGATCTTTCGGGGGTTGGGGTGTAGTGGAGCCTGCAAAAGCGCCAACGGGGACAAGAGTAACTGATAACAAAAAAATGAGCATCAAAACGGTGATCTTTTTCAAACTGAAAATCCTCCTTTGTAAAATAAAGTATTTTTCAAGCTTATTATACATGCCATCTTGTGGTAAATCATCAATTGTATTTCATATTTACATTAAAATTTTATTTTTTTAGTCATTTTTTAGTCAGGATATCCCTATGATTCATAGCGCATGATAATCTCGTCACACATTTTATAATGTATGGAGGATGAGTTCATGCCAGGAACTAAGAAGGTCATCAGTTTTACGATTTCTGCTGCTTTACTCGCCAGTATGGCTGCTTTGACCGGGTGCGGAAATGCCGATCATAACGTTCGTACGAACAGTACACGCTATAACGCGCAAAGCACACATCATATGGATGGTGTGAACCGTTATGGTATGGATGGTGTCAATCGTTATGGGGTTAAGTCCAATGGTATGGACGGGATGGCATTGAATGAAAATGCCAACCGAACCGGACATCCAGTCCGTAATCTGCAAGTCGATCGCAATTTGTCCAAACGTATATCCGAGATGCCGGATGTAAAGTCTGCGACAGTGCTGGTCGGTGAACGGCATGCCTATGTAGCCGTTTCCTTGAAAGACCAAGCCAACGGAACAGGTGTTGGTGCTCCAAGTGTTGACGGTACTCCAAGTGCAAATAGTATTGGACGTAACGGGAATGTACCAAGTGTGAATGGCGTTAATGGTACTAGAGGAAACCGTACTACGGATACTACAACGCCTGGAATGACAGACAATGGAGTAACCGGGAATGGAACACCTGCGCGTCGTGATGACGGTTTATTCGGTACGATGGGTACAGGCTCGTACGGTATGTTGCGTGGCTTGACGGACAACAATCGCGCAAATACCGGAAACACCACCATCGAGGGAGCAAGAACTGCATATGAACCAAGTGATGCAGTCAAGAGCCGTATCGCTAATAAAGTGAAGCAATTTGCGCCTTCGATTGAACAGGTGTATGTATCCGCTAACCCGGACTTTGTTAAACAAGCCACTGACTTTACACACAGTGTGCAAAATGGTCATCCGATTAGAGGCTTGAGCAATGAAATGGTGGATGTGATTGAACGTGTATTCCCGACTCCGGCGGCTGGTACAAACCGTCCAATGGAAAATACAGCACCCACACGCCCACAAAATCATACGCCTGCGCCAATGAATCATCGCTAATTCAAACCCTATAAGTGTGTGCAATGCCAAAGAAAGAGCTATCCATCTCAGCGAATACGCTGGTGGATAGCTCTTTAGTTTTGGGGAATGATAACTATAACTGAATTATTTGCGCAATCCTTTAATCCATACGCCTTGCAGCTTTAAGTCTCCATCCAGTAACAGGATGTCTGCTTGTTTACCTGCTTCAAGCGAACCTGTACGATCAGCAATGTGCAAGGATCGAGCCGGATTCAGGCTGGCCATTTGTGATGCCGCGGGAATACTTATACCCACATGTTGAACCAAGTAGCGGAAGCCTTCAATCATCGTTAGTGTGCTTCCTGCCAAAGTGACCCCATCCTCCAGTCGCGCTACACCGCCCTGCACGATCACCGGCAAATCGCCGAGCGTATAATGACCGTCTTCCAGACCAGTAGCAGACATGGCATCTGTGATGAGAATGAGATTATGATCCTGCTTTAACTTAGCGAGCAGGGAAATAGCGGCGGGATGGACATGAATGCCGTCCGCGATGATTTCTGCTTCAATGCGCGGATCAGCGAGTACGGCTCCGGCGGCTCCCGGCTTGCGATGATGCAGCGGAGTCATAGCATTAAATGCATGCACCGCATGATTCAGACCCGCCGTCGCTGCCTGTTCAACCTCTTCATACGTAGCATCCGTATGACCGAGAGCCGCGGTAATGCCATGGCTACGCAGCCATGCAATCAGTTCCAGCGCTCCTTCCCGTTCGGGCGCAAGCGTGAGCTGGCGAACAAGGCCTGGATAGCGCTGCTCCCATTCTGCCACCCATGAGAGATTCGGTGGCACGATATGTTCTGGGTTTTGCGCTCCAGGCCAGTTCGGACTGATGAACGGCCCTTCCAGATGTACGCCCTCCAACTGAGCATAGGGCATAGGTAGTGCCATGTATGCGTGAACTTCACTCAATACCCGGTCAATCTGTTCCTTGGGCGCGGTCATGGTGGTAGCCAGCATAGCCGTCGTTCCTTGTGAACCGTGAAAGGAGGTGATCGTATCCAGCACCCTTGAACTGGAGTCCATAAAGTCCTCACCGTTACCGCCGTGAACATGAATATCAATAAAGCCTGGTAGCAGATATCCTCCTTCCAAACGCACAATGTTTGCGGTTTTCGCGGCGGTTTCTTCCTGATTTGCCAAGACTACCGCTGTCCAATCGGCGGGTAAATGCTCTTCTGAACCAGCGTACACAATGGATTGCCCCTCAATGACGACAACCCCCTTTTCAATGATGTCATTTCCAACGACAACTTGCCCATACAGTAGCTGGGGTACGTTACCACTCATTTCATTTGACTTCAATTGAACCATCCTCCTCCTGCTTTCTGATCCAGTAAGATAAGTACGTTAGGGTGACATTGCAGCAGAGAAGCCGGACACTCAGTCGTGACGGGTCCAGTTAAAGCCTGCTTTATAATATCAGCCTTATCCGCACCGAAAGCCACCAGTATAATTTGCTTCGCCTTAAGAATCGTGCCTACTCCCATCGTAACTGCTTGCCTGGGTACAGCATCTATATCGCCAAAAAATCGAGCATTCGCCGAGCGCGTACTTTCTTTCAAATCTACAACATGTGTGGCTCCAGTCAAGCGGTGACCAGGTTCGTTAAAGCCGATATGACCATTATGACCAATGCCAAGCAATTGCAGATCCACGGGTCCATGGTCCAAAATGGCCTGCTCGTGCGCTGCACATTCTGCTGCCAGATCCAGTGCATTTCCGTCAGGGACACGTGTATGGGATATGGGAATATCGATATGCTGGAACAAGTGCTCATTCATAAAGCTTCGATAGCTCTGCGGATGTTCTGGGGGAAGACCAACATACTCATCAAGATTCACGGAATAGGCTCGTGCAAAACTGACCTGTCCCTTGCGGTACATATCTGCAAGATGTTGGTAAATGCCAATCGGCGTACTACCGGTGGCCAGGCCAAGCATGGCCTGTGGTTTGGATAGCAGCAAGCTGGCGATCACAGCGGCGGCAGTAGCGTTCAGGTCTTCACGGCTGTTCAAAATGCGTATGTTCATCTTAGTGACCCCCTGGTTGTTTTTTGAGCTTGCTCACTTGTTGATATGAACCTTCCAATCTCGGAATATATTTGTCAAAATCTGCGCTCACCATACCTGTAAACAGAATATCTATGATATGAAGCTGGGCGATGCGGGAGGCCATGTCCCCACGTCGCATTCCTTCCTCCAATGAGGAGGAAAATAGCGCAATATCTGCAAGACCTGCCAGCGTATTGTTTCCGAAGGAGGTCAGGGATAATGTCTTGGCCCCCTGCTCCTTTGCGCAGCGTAGAGCCGCAATGGTCTCCTGGGTTTCTCCTGAATAAGAGACGGCAAAGGCGACATCTCCTGCTCCGAGCGAGGAGGCAGAGGTAATCTGCATATGCGAATCTGCAAAGGCAGTGCTGTTCTTGCCAATACGGATGAGCTTCTGGTAAAAATCCTGTGCCACAATCGACGATGTCGCCATCCCATAGAGATCAATGCGGCTCGTGGCTGACAGCCATGCAATGGCCTGCTCCAGCTTGTCGTAATCCAGCAGTCGGGTCGTGTCCGCAATGGATGCGGTATGGTTCGCCTGAATAGCCTGCACGATTCGGGAAAGTGAATTTCCGGCGACAATATCCTGATAGGATTCTTCACCATTACGGTTGGAGTGGGACAACTCGGCGGCCAGCTTCATTTTGAAATCGGGATAGCCTTTAAAATGTAGTGATTTGCAAAACCGCGTAACGGTCGCCGCGCTCACACCACAACGCTCTGACAGCTCCCGAATACCCAAATGCAGCACATCTTCCGGGGATTGCAGGATGGATTCCGCCAGCTTGCGCTCCTGTACGGGAAGCTGCTCCAGTCTATGGGCTAATGTATGAAGAATGGGGGACATGAGCTGTGCTCCTTTGGCTGTAGAATGTTTGTATGAAAAAAAGTATCGTATACAAGAAGAATATAAGGAAAAACATTTTCATGTGTATTGTAAAATAATTCTGCCGTTCATGCAAGAGATGTGAGGAGAATTTTTATTAGATTTTGCGAAAAAATAGCTGGCGAAAATTGTAGAAGTTATCATACATTAATTTACATATTGCGAGTTTTATTTACAAAACAACCTATTGACTTGTCTCTTCATTGGAGGAGTATAATTGAATAAAGTTCCAGTGAAGGAATTTATCTAGGAGCTTTGCAGAGTACATCGTTGGGCGGAACAAATATAATCTCATTCACAAGGAGGAGTTTGCTATGCAAAGCCAAGTGATTGAAATGATCAGCGCGGTCAAGGAAGATCCTGAACTGGTCGCTAAGCTAGATGGACATTCGGACATTATTCATGATGCCGGACTGGATTCGTTGCAGTTGGTTCATTTCATGCTGCAAGTGGAGGATGCGTTTGATGTGGAGATTGATTTTGATTCCTTTGAGCTAGAGCATTTGAGCTCGGTAGATGCGTTTTGCAGCTACATTCAGGGGATCAGCGATGCGGAACAAGCGCCGCACCTAGAAGGAATGGAGACGGTCTGACGTACAGCTTGGTACATGTGCCTGAAAATCCATTAAACGAGGTGTTAGCATGCAGCCCAAAAGCAATGTGCTGATTGATGAGAAAGCGTTCAAGCTCATCAAGCGTAACCTGAAAAACGCTTCTGTATCTTACCGTAACGCCACACAGGACCCTACTTTCAAAACGGACATGCCCCAGACGATCGGCATTAAGCTGACCAACCGCTGCAACCTGAGATGTACACACTGCTTTGAATGGAACGAGGAAGGCTACCATCACCAAATGGATAAAGAAGAACAAAACATGGATCTTGCTCCGGACATGCTCCGGCAGATTTTGAGCGAAACCAAGGAAGCCAAGTCCAGACTGTACATGTGGGGCGGCGAACCGATGTTTCACCGGCGTTTTGATGAAATTTTGGACGTGCTGGCGGAAGATCGGCGCGAAATGACCTTTTGTACAAATGGATTACTTATTGATAAATATTTGGACCGGATTTTGAATTTGTCCGAAAATCTGGAATTATTAATAGCGATTGAAGGTTTTGAAAGAGAACACGATCTAATTCGCGGTAAAGGCACCTTTCAAAAAACAATGCGGCAGATGGATAAGCTGATTGAACTGCGCGACCAGGGATTGTACAAGGGACGGGTAACTGTCCATGCGGTCATTAACGATAACATGATCGGACGGATGTACGAATTTCTGCAAATGCTGGAGGACAAAAGGCTGGATCTGGTGCTGCTGACGTTCCCCTGGTACATTTCCAAAGAGACCTCCCTCAAAATGGATGAATATTTCACACATAATTTCTCCTGGCTCCGACAACTTGAAGAAAAAAATATTAGTAGCTGGCATGCTTTCAAATATAAAATCAACCCAGATAACATCGATCCTCTGATGCAGGAACTACAGCGGATCAATGAGCGAGTATGGAACATTCGCGTGCGCTATCAGCCCGGTTTGGATTATGAGGAAATTGATAAATTTATCCATGGCGAGGAAATGGTCAGTCGTTGTTCCAATCATTGTTTGGCGCTCACCTCCAGAACAGATATTTTACCAGACGGGAAGGTCATGCCTTGCAAATTTTTCAGTGAATTCACGATTGGAAGCATGCGTGAGCATAGTCTGAAGGAGATATGGAACTCGGATGCGTATGAGAAAACTCGTCAAAAGATTAATCATGAAGGATTGACTCCGGTGTGCTCCAAATGCAGCGTATTGTATCTGCACGGGGCAGGCTCTCTGAAATACATTTAGTTTTCTATGGATGTTGTTTGTTACTGGATGGAAGAGAGAGGGATGATGACAAGACGTGACGACTAAAACTATTAACCTTGTGGAAGCGCTTGCGCATGAACGGGATCATGGAGTCCTGATTTGGCTGTTTAATATCGGCGCAGAGCAAGTGTGGCATCCATCCCCCCGCAAGGGGGGCATGGTAGACCGGGATGAACAACAAGTCGTAAACCGGATGGAGGAAATGAATCTCCTGCTATGTCGAAGTCAGGATGTCATTGTACTTCGGGAACAGCCGGATGAGGCGTTTCTGGACATGCTCCAACGGTTGGGCTTTAGCCTGCCGCGTATTGAGGTGCCGGAGCCTTCTGATCCGCTAACGCCGATTTCAGAGCTGGTGCTGGCGGATGAGGCGCTTTTGGCACGACTGCGCACGGTTGCAGATGCAGGCCACAGCAGCGGCGGAGCCAAAGCGTGGCTCGTCCCCTATGCGGTCACACCGCAGGAGGAAGCGATTGCGGAGCTTTGCGGGCTAGAGCTGATCGGTGCTCCATCCGCGGTCAGTGCTCAGGTGAATGATAAAATATTCAGCCGCCTGACCGCGCAAAAGCTTGGTTTTGCCGTCAGCGAAGGCGCTGTATGTGCAGACGAATCGGCGATCCGCAGGGAGTGTGCCAGACTGGCTGACTTATCGGATGGACCTGTGAAGCTGATTATCAAGCAACCGCACGGTGCCTCAGGACAAGGCATGTATATGCTGGACGAGCTGTCCAAGCTGGACACACTGCTGAGTGTGATGAAGCGTTTTGGCGGCTCGTCGCCATCTTCCGGCGGTTGGCTGGTGGAGCGCTGGCACAATAAGCAGATGGATCTGAACTACCAGCTCTGCATTGACGAGGGCGGTGGTGTGACGATGTTTTCGCTAAAAAGGCAAAACGTGGATGGCACCGTATATATCGGATCTCAAGTGCCGGCTGAGATTGGCGATGCGCTGGAGGAAGAAGTGAGACGCTGCGCCTATCAGCTGGGTACGCATCTCTATTCCATTGGGTATACGGGAATGGCCTCTATTGACGGTTTTGTTGACGAAGAAGGTTTGCTGGTTCCAGTCATTGAGATAAATGGTAGATTTACGTTGTCTACCTATATTTCGTTCCTGTCATCCGTCCTGGGAGAACAGCATAAAACATTATCCCGTTATTACCGCAACGTTACCGCTACACCTCTCACCTACAGCCGCTTGTGCGGGTTGCTCGCGGAGGAGGGCTTGCTCTATACGCCCGAACGTCCAGAAGGGGTGTTTGTGTATACGGCGGGTACATTGTCTGGTATTCCTGTGAAGCGGGGCTATGTGAACCGGATTTTCACACTTATTTTGGCAGACAGCTGGCAGGAAGCTGATGCTTATGCGCACAAATTGGAAGGTATTATTGCTGGATTAGGATGCTCATAAATTGGAGGGAATCAAAAATGAAAACAGATGTATACCATGTAGTACCCTTGCTGGAAAAGATTTTGAAACTGGCTCCGGGAGAACTGGAACAGTTGACTCCGGATCAGGATCTGCGAACCTTGGGGCTGAATTCCTTATCCGCTGTGGAATTAATTGTAGAGTTGGAAAATGAGCTTGATATTACGATGGAGGACGACGATCTAGTGCTGGAGCATCTATCTACACTGCAAGGCATCGAGCGTCTGCTGGGCAAATATGCATAAGGGCGCTGAAAAGACAAGTTTGATGCAGGAATCCGATATGGAGACTCGTCAAGATTCTGTTGTGGACTATGGTGCAGAAGAAGTGGCAAACGCTCTTCCAGGGAAACATTGTGTATATTCTTCCCTGCGTACTTCATTGCGGAGGTACGGGGTGAACATGGCCGAATCCGAGCTATTCATGCTGTGTGGGAGTATGTGCGCAGAGTATGGTGGAGATTTGAAGCGCTTCGGACCTGAGAAATATCCGGAGCAGCTTCAAGAAATGGCAGCCAGTGGCGGACCTGTTATTCGGGTGGAACCGTGGGTCGCTGGTGTCAGCGATGAAACCAATCTGTTGCAGGTACTCACATCGGGTTACGGTACCATGCTGCATACGTCGAGCACCGCTTTAACCTATCACGATGTATATGTGAAAAATTACCCAAGGGGCCACGTGATTGAGTTGTGCGGGTTGGACTTGCAAGAACGGACAGCACAGGTGAATGATAGCTTCCTGCTCGATTCCTCGGGACATGCCATGACTTATGTGGGCTCAGCCCGGCTCGACGATCTGATGCAGGGCATTATTGAGTATGCATGGCTGGTGGAGCAGCCTGCCCCGCTTTCGCCAAGTGAGATGCATGCTGCGTGTGCTCATCATATTCGACAGTATTTGACTGGACACGAAGCCATCTGGAGAGGCGTACCTACGTCTAATGAGTCGGAAAGTCAAACGGGGAAAGCTGTGACAGGCAAGCAGGTCAAGCGGGGAGATGAGGGGTACCGGGCATTTGTCGGTGACTTCCATCTGTTGGCAGACATGGAGGATCAGGATTTTCGGACGTACTGTCATGAAATCTATTACAATCTGCGATTGGGCAGCGCCCTACATTTGACGGATTATACAGCTGATTATTGCCTGCTGCATCAAGCCACGCTGGGACCACAAACACAGCATGTAATTGAATTGGCACAGGCGCTGTACGCGGATTGGCACAAGCTTAATCTGCATATTTACAAAACAGGGCTTCAACTGCGCAAGCATCGGATGCCTGAAATTACGGAACGAGCTTTGCATTTAATTGAAAGACAGCGGCATATGCTGGAGGAACTGATGATTTTAGCAGAGAAAGCAGCCGAGTAGTCCAAGCATTCGGCCGTATAAGAAACGTTCATCAGGTGTCCTGCACAGAGGAAAGAGGAGGGGAATTGATTGCCGTCCATTACATTAAACCAATTGTCGAAAACATTTACGTACTACAAAAAGGAGCCGGGCGTGCGCAAATCGTTACAAAACTTGTTCAGGCGTGAGCAGCTGACCAAAGAGGCTGTGCAAAATGTCAGCTTTAGCATTGAGGAAGGCGAAATTGTCGGATTTCTCGGTCCGAATGGGGCGGGCAAAACAACGACACTCAAAATGCTGTCTGGCATTCTTCATCCCACGGACGGGGAAGCATCGGTACTCGGCTTTACCCCTTGGAAACGACAAAAAGAGTTTAAACGTCAGTTTTCCATTGTAATGGGACAGAAAAACCAGCTCTGGTGGGATTTGCCTGCAAGCGAGTCATTCGAGCTGAACAAGCTTATCTATGAAATCGATGAAAACCGTTATAAAGAGGCACTAGATGAACTGGTCACTCTGCTTGGGGTGGAGGAGCAGCTTCATGTGCAGGTTCGGCGGCTGTCTCTCGGCGAGCGTATGAAAATGGAACTGATTGCCGCGCTGCTGCATCGTCCACGGGTCATTTTGCTGGATGAGCCGACCATCGGGCTGGACCTTGTTTCTCAGCGGCGGATTCGAGAGTTTTTCAAAGCCTATAACCGCACGCACCGGACGACCATCCTGCTGACAAGCCACTACATGAAGGATATTGAGGATTTGTGCAGTAGATCCATCATTATCAGCGGGGGCAGATTGGTCTATGACGGAGACTTACACAAGGTGAATGAGGTCATCGGTGCCCGTAAATTACTCAAGGTTCGACTGGAGACCCCCGTATCCAGCCTAACGTTGGCGAGCCTCGGCAAACTTCGCTCCAATTCGGAGCTGGAGGCGGTATTTGAGCTGGACGCAGAAGATACCTTGGCTTGGTCCAAAAAGATTTTGGACGCACTGTCTGTCGTTGATTTTACGATTGAGGACGTCCCGCTGGAAGAGGGAATAGCCAATTTGTACGATGGGGGCAGGCTGGCCGATGCGAAATAACAAATATGTGAAGGTACTCCAGCTTGGTATGCAAAACGAAATGGAGTATCGGGCTAATTATTGGCTCCAAATGGCGGGATTTATGCTGCCGATCATGACGCAAATTTTTCTCTGGCTAGCTGTATTCGGTTCTTCGGGACAAGCAAGAGTGCTGGGCTATTCTCTGCCAGAAATGCTGGTGTATGTGGTCATGGCGGGAGTAACTGGAAAACTGATTGCTACGGGCTTTGAATACGAAATTGCTACAGATATCAAGGAAGGTGGACTGGCAAAATTCATGGTACAGCCTGTGCATTATTTTGCTTACCGTTTTTGCCGGTTTATCGGAGGCAAAGTCATACAGTCTGCGGTCGTGCTGCTGGCGGCTGCTATTTTGCTGTTATGTCTTAGCCTGGAAGGACAAATCAGCTTCGGGCTATCGTACATCCTGCTTTACATATTGGCGTTGCCGGGAGCGCTTGTGCTTAATTTTGTGGTCTATTATGCGCTGAGCGGCATAGCCTTTTGGGTGACGGAATCGGCGGGACTATTTTATACGCTGTCGCTTGTCATTTACGTAGCTAGCGGTACCGTGTTTCCGCTGACGATTTTTGGAGATGTTTTGGCCCGTCTGTTCAGTCTGCTACCGTTCAGCTACACCGTATTTTTTCCGGTGAATGCGTTGACGGGCAAGCTGACTGTGCTGGAAGCCGCTAAAGGCATTGGCGTGCAATGGCTCTGGATTGTAGTGCTGGCGGCCCTATCACGCTGGGTGTGGCAAGCCGGGGTCAAACGCTTTGTCTCGGTGGGGGGTTAACATGAAAAATGTTTTCCGAAACGTTAGGCGCTACATCAGACTGTACTGGAAGTTTGTCCAGTTTTCTGTCATGTCGCAGATGGAATACCGTATTAATTTTATAACTGCATTTCTGGTTGAAACGGCTTATTTGCTCATCAAGCTGCTGTACGCATCGGTTCCATACCGCGCTGGGACGGATATTAATGGCTGGTCTCCTGACGCCATATTGTTATATATCGGCGTATTTACGATGATGAGCGGATTTTATAGTGGATTGTTCTACAGTAATTTTACAAGCCTGCCTGACAAAATTCGTACCGGCTCACTGGACGTGCTCATGACCAAACCCGTATCGCTGCAATTTATGGTAACACTGCGTCAATTTGAACTGGGCTATACCGTGCCGAATGTAATTGGCGGCGGAATTATGACGGGGATCGGCTGGTATCGACTCGGATTGCCGTTTAATTTTGAAACCGTAGGAGGGTTCTCTGTGCTGCTCGCATGCGGAGTGCTTACGGCATACTCCGTATTTTTGCTCCCCCAACTACTGGCCTTCTGGATCATCCGCACGAACGGCGTTACGGAGCTGTCCAACAGCATTTTCGAGACAAACTATGTGCCGATGGCCGTGTACAGTAATCTGATTCAGCGTATCGGTTTGTTCGTGCTTCCGGTGTTTGTCATTTGTAATTTTCCGCCCATGTTCATTCTCGGCAAAATGGAAACCGGGTTAGTGGTATGGGCATTTCTCGCACCTCTCTGGCTGCTGGCGATCATCCGCCTGATATGGCAGTTTGCTCTACGTGATTATACGAGCGCGAGCCAGTAGCGCTACCGTGTAGTAGGCCAATAATGAAGCAGGAAAGGAAGCGAATCATATGAATGCGATACCGAATCAGCGTCATTTGTATATGGGAACGTTCGAAGCGGAGGCTTACTGGCGGGATGCCCAGTTAGCTTCCCTGCCAGCTCTGCCTGACCGGGCTTCTTCTGCGATTGTAGCAGCCATGGATGAACTGCTGTTCAGCTTTTGCCAGCCGGGAGATGCGTTATTGACCCGTTATGCCATTTCGCCCGTACAGCGTCAGTATATCGCGCAGTTGGGCTTTCATCCGGCTGTCAACGAACGGGACTTGACCGATGGCATGGAGCGTGCAGGCAATGTGTCGACCGCATCAGTATTTGAACTGCTGGGCAGTCGCAAGGCCGATGCCGGAGAGGGGTTTCCTCAACTGGAAGGCTGTGTGCTTAGCCCGTTTGCGGGTTTACCGCATGTGGAGGAGGCTGCACGTGCTTGGGGAATAACACTGCATCAGCCGCCGCTGGAAACGATTCGCAAGGTAAATGCCAAAACGTATTCCTCTGATCTGAAACGCAGTCTTGGTCTGCGCAACCCGGGCTATATTGTGACTTCGTTTGCAGATGTTGCTGAGGCGGGGCGTAAGCTGCTACGGGATGGAAGCTTTTTAATCAAGGATGATTTTGGCGTATCGGGCAAAGGAAACCTGCACATTACCTCGACACAAATGCTGGACCGGATCGTATCGTATTTGCGTGGACAGGAGCGTAAAGGCAAACAGGTGCTTTTCCTTTTGGAGCCTTTTCTGGAGAAAGAACAGGATTTTTCATGCCAATTTACGATTGGTGATGATGGGAGTGTCGATATCTTATCTGTACAATGGCTGGCTAACACTCAATTCTCCTATCGGGAATCCTTGTCGCCGGACGGGGCATTTTTGGAGCGGCTGGAGCGCGAGGGCTATTTTAGCTTGATGCAGGATGTGGGACGGCAATTGTATCAAGATGGTTATTATGGCGATGTTTGCATTGATTCCATGACACTTCGTGGTGGGAAGCTGGAGCCAATTATCGAAATTAATGCTAGAAAGTCGATGAGTTTGATCAAGCATCAGCTCGATACCTTTCTGGCCAGGAAAAATATGCGTGGCACGCTGACGAATTATTCGCTGTCCCATGATGGCAGTCTATCCTATGAAGAACTGCTGGAAGGGCTGAAAGGTGAAGGATTGTTGTTCACAGGTGAACGTGAAGAAGGCGTCATGCCTCTGGGTGCCAATACGTTATATGTGAACACAGGTGGACGAGATGGCGAGAACAAGATTGTGGGCCAAACAAGCACGCCAAGCAGAAATGCAACTGGGCGCGGAGGCAGATCATCTGCCAAGCAGGTTCGTGTGAGCGGGATTAGGGCCAGCGATGGCGGATCAGAAGGGAACGGCTTGGGTAAGCCAGACTTGAATGGTGAAAAAGAAACCGCTGGAAGCGAACGTGTACGAGGCAAGGGTCGTCTTTATTTGGAACTGGTTGCTGCGAGCGATGAGGAAAAAATGCGATTGACTACAAAGCTGGAGCGTTTTTTGGCAGAGCATCATTTTACAGTGCTGAATTAAACGGGAGGCGTATGAGCATGCGTAAGAATACGGATAAGCTTATGAAGGTAACGATTTTGTGTTCCGGTTTCGGATTGGGCTTTTATACCCCTGGCTTGTTGTTGCAAGCGGGTCTTCGCAGGCTGGGCGTGGATACGGCGATTCATGTATTTGAAAATGTGCTGCCAGAATCGGCCCGTCTCAAGGTCGACAAAAGCCGCAAAGCTTACCATGACAATTTTGCGGTGGCCTTAATGTCGCAGAAGGTTCCGCAGGATATGCGTAATTCACTGGATCTCGCTGCGATGGAAGTGCTGCTGAACCAATGGATGGAGGAGGATCGGCGGTATTTTATATGCTTATCCGGTCATTGGATGTATGTACTGGAGGAGTATCGCAAGCGCAGAGAACCGGAGTCGGTGCATGTGGACATTGTGTATATGGATTCGACACCTTCTCCTTCCTGGAAAAATCTAGCCAAGCATAACTCGCGTTTTGCGGATGGCTGTGGAGAAACGACCTTTTTTGAAAATGATAACAATAGAGTCAGCCACTATATTGATGTCCCGGCTGTGGAGTATGTTCCGTTTGAAGAGCGGCAATCCCGCTTATTCGTACATGGCGGCGGCTGGGGCATGGGCACCTACCGTGACAAGGTTGGACGGTTGGAAGAAGCGGGCTGGGAGCTGGATCTGCTGCTGTATGATCAGGATCAACCGGATGAACAGCGGGACAGTATACGCTATTTTCAGATGGACCCGCAGTGGAGGACATGGCAGCGAAATGAAGCCAGGGAGCATACATTTCCGCCTTTCGGAGAGGTGAAAAAGGGCGAGAAGACAGTGTATCAGGTTGGACCGGATTACCATAGCATGCTGGACCAAGCATGTCGTGTCCAGGCCATTGTCAGCAAGCCAGGTGGTGGCAGCCTAACCGATTCGTTCGCTACAGCCACTCCACTCATTATGCTGGAGCCATTTGGTGTGCATGAAAAGCATAATGCGGATCTATGGGAACGGCTGGGGCTCGGTATGCGGTACGATACGTGGATACAAACCTATGACGGTAGTGCTCAGATACTGGAGGATATGCATCGTAGGATCGTAGAGCTGCGCAGTCGGACGCCGCGTTATATAGAGTGCTATGTGAATAGTATCCAAATGCCAGCAAGCTCACTGGGAATGGAGCAGGGGTCATGAACGCTGCCGTGGCTGCGCAAGAGCCTGCGATGCGAGATATTCGCTTTGGGATCATTGGCTGTTCTGCCATTGCTCCCCGTGCGTTACTGGAACCAATCCGACATGTTGCAGGGGCACGCGTGACCGCGCTTGCGAACCGCACGGTTGCCAAGGCAGGAGAAATGGCAGATCGTTTTGGCGTCAGTGTCATTTATCGGCATGCTGAGGATATGCTAAAGGACCCAGAGATCGACGCTGTATATATTGCGCTCAGCAACGACTTGCATGCCGAGTGGATTGGCAAAGCACTACGGGCTCATAAGCATGTGCTGGTGGAAAAACCGTTATGTCTGAATACGGCTGATCTGGCTCCCTTGGCAGCCACAGTCGAGCAGAGCAGCGCTTACCTGCTGGAGGGAGTCATGGTGCAGCACCATCCTTGGCAGCATGAGCTGCGGAGGATCGTAGAATCGGGGCGTTATGGTCGCTTATGCTCCATAGAGACGAGTCTATGCATTCCGGCAAAAGAAGGACATGCGGACAATTACAGATCTCGTCCGGAGCAGGGTGGGGGATGCTTTTGGGATCTGGGCGTGTACTGGCTCCAGCTGCTTCAAGCCGTCGTTGGATTGGAGCAGGCTGAATTCCACAGTCAATCGGATTTTGATGGTCCTCATGGTTGTGACTGGACATTTCGTGCGCAAGCCCGTTATCCGAGCGGATTGAAGGCATCTGCCCTCTTTTCATTTGAGCGCCCTTATCACTGTGCTCATGTACTGACCTTTGATTCGGGAGTAGTCACTTTAAAGGACTGCTTTCGGGCAAATTTAGGTTTTTATAAAATGACACTCAAGACGGAAATAAAGAAGGATATCATGCCGAATATAACGGATGCGGACGCACTGCCTGTGTTATCACAGACATCCTCGCATACCAAAACGGTTTTCGAGCCTATGAACTATTATGTCAATCAGTTGAATACCTTTTGCAGCATCATCCGGGGAGAAGCGGAGCCCATTCCTTTTCGCGAGGCTGCTGAACGCGTCAGACTGCTGGCAGCCATTCATGAAGCAGCACGCTCGGGCGAGACGATCTATGCAGTATGAGTATGATTGTGTTTTCGAGCGGTGGGGAGCGAATGATGCAAAATACTGAGTATCAAGGCAAAGAGAGGAGGGGAATTCAGTAGATGGATAAAAAGGACGAAGCCTTACTGGAGCGTTTCGGCGAGCATCCGACGCCATTTTACTATTATGACGGGGATGCGCTGCATGCCCATGTCAGCTCGTTACTATCCCGATTGCACCCGGCCGTGCGTGTACATTATGCGCTCAAGGCTAATGGTAACGTAGCCTTGGCTGGGTTGCTGCGCTCGTTAGGTTGTGGTGTTGAGATTGCTTCGGCTGGAGAAATGTTCGTCGCTATGGAGGCCGGGTATGCTGCGGAAGACGTGCTGTACGCCGGACCGGGAAAAACAGTAGCCGAGCTGAACGAGGCGGTAGCCTGTGGAATCGGCTGTATTCATGTCGAATCGGTGAGGGAGCTGCGTCTGCTGGAGGACATTGCTGCCCAAGCGGGCCAGCTTGTCAGGGCAGCGGTTCGCATCAATCCCGATAACGACTTGTCTGGAGCAACGATTAAAATGGGTGGTGTTCCGCGCCCCTTTGGAGTGGATGAAGGGCAGCTGGATCACTTTTTTAAGGTGCTGGAAGATTGCCCGCACGTCAATTTTCAAGGTATTCAGGTATATACAGGTACGCAAATGTTGAAATCGGATCAGATTTTAGCTTCATTTGCGAATACGCTGCAGTTGGCAGAACGGGTACAGGCTCAGTATGGTGTGGCAATGCATACGGTCAATTTGGGCGGCGGGTTTGGTGTACCTTATTTTGCTCATGAGCAACCGCTCGATATGGATCACGTCATTGACGGACTGAATGCACTCGCGGAGCAGACCCGAACCCGCATGCCCGGGGTTAAGCTAATCATCGAAAGCGGTAGGTATCTGGTCGCTCAATCGGGCATGTATGTCTGCCGAGCATTGTATACAAAGGAATCCAAGGGGGAGAAGTTTGTCGTGGCTGATGGTGGCATGAATCACTACGCCGCAGCTACTTTTCGAGGACGCCGCATTAGGGACAACTACCCGGTGCGAATTATGCGCAGGCAAGCGGGAGAATTGAAAGAGCCCAAAGAACGAGAAGTGGAAGCAACCCTATGGATGGGGCAGAGAGACGCTTCTGCTCAAACGGCTGTTGCTGTCGAACAATCATTAGAAGAGGTTGCAAACCGAATAGGAGGGCCTCTGGAAGAGGCATCCATGGAGCTTGAGACGGTAAGCATTGTCGGTCCGCTTTGTACACCCGAGGATTGTATTGTGAAAAAAGCGCAGCTTCCTCCGATTCACGAGGGCGATTATATTGCCTTTCCGAATGCAGGTGCCTATGGATTGAGCTATAGTCCACTACAATTTTTAGGACATGCTACCCCGACGGAGCTGCTCGATTTTCGTGGGGAGGTGCATGTCATTCGTGAACACGGTGACCGCACAGACCTGCTGCATCATCAGCGCATGATTCCGTTGCCTGAGGATGTGCAGTAAGTATGTAAAAAAACGCCAAACTCATGGGAACCGATATAAATCGGACCTGTGATTTGGCGTTTTTTACATGATGAGTAGGGTAGCATCGACTTATTGTTGCTTGGAGCTGCGCATTTCCTGACGCACAAGCTGCCATACCATAAAGATCAGTACAGCGATTTGTGGGACAAATGTTTCCCAAGTTGGATACATTCCCAGCCAGCTAATGGACGGAAGCGAGGAGGCAGTGTGCCCCGGAAGCTTACCGGCCACCTGAAGCGAATGAATACTTTCGCCCAGGAATCGGAATACGAGATAGTAAATCAGTACAGTGGCAGTCAGGAAAAAGGCGCGAATTGGCAATCGTACACTGAATTTAATGATCGCAAACGCCAGAATGACCAGAATAATCGTCGCTGAGCCAATGCCGATCAGCAATTGTGAGGTTTCGATGGCTGGAGCCATACCGACATAAAAGATAGCTGTCTCGGCTCCTTCACGCAGAATTGCGAGCGCAGAAACCGCAAATAGCGACCACAGGCTTCCTCGTGCCAGCGCGTTGCCCACGCTGTTTTCCACAAAGCGGTTCCATGCGGCAGCGTTGGATTTGCTATGCAACCAGCTACCCACGGTCAGCATCAGCACGACCGCCACCAGCCCGGTGACACCTTCCAGCAGCTCACGCATGCTGCCTGATGCGGCAGCTGCCACCAGTGTGGTGAACAGCACTGCCAGAATTCCGCTCAGCACCAGCCCCGTTCCGGCTCCTGCCCATATCCAACGTCCAGCCACGGCTTCGCCGCTTTTTTTGGCATACGCCAGCAGAGCTGCGAGCACGAGGATGGCCTCCAGGCCCTCACGCAGCAAAATCAGCGCGGCATCCCACGCAGTGTAAGAACGTTCTTTCGTCAACGGACGGAGCCTGTTCAGCATCTGATCAAGAGTCTGAATGGCTTTGTCCGTATTCGGTGGAGAAGACAGCAGATATCCGGAAGTTTCGGTCATTTCATTTTCAATCGCAGTGTAAGACGTCGGATCGGAAATTTGTACATGTCCTTCGACGGAAGGCCACAGAGCGATAAACTGCACTACCTTATCAGCCGCTTGCTCTGATTGATTAGCTACAGCATCTTGGCGTGCGGATTCGAGCAAAGTGACTGCATCGGTCAGAGAAGCTACCGAACCATTTGCCGTTCCCGTAGCCGTATTGCCTGCATCTGTTCCTTGGCCTGTGTTCACAGACTTGCCCTGACTATAATCAGACAGCAGAGTCGTTAATTCCTGCATTTCCTTAAGAGCCTGTTCTTGGCGAATAGGCTCAGCTTGCATGGAGATGCGAATGAGACTGATTTTAGTTTCGAGCGAACTGTATACCGGAAAATTGTCCAAACGAATCGGTGTTTCTACCTGATACCAGGCTTTGACGATTCGATCGTAATCCACCCGGGCAGCAGCCCAATCGCCTTTTTGCATGGCGGCCAGACTGCCCTTCGCCATGGGAAGTAGTTTTTCCGCTGCTTTGGCTCCAGCCGGGGCTGGTTTGTCCCCTTCGGCCGCAGTGACGTACTCATTGACCGAGCGCGCCAGCACGGATAAGGCAGCTTTCGCTGGTTCCCCGCCGCCACTGGCGAGTGTCTGCTCCGCATCGGTGAGTGCTTGATCTACAGCCGCGATGTGAGCTGAATCTCCGCCATTCGTTTTGGCGGCCTCCCACAGCGTGCGGAATTCTTTCAGATCCTTGGAGGCTTCCGTCCATTGAGCTTGTCCCGCCTCCACCAGCGCTCCGCCCACCACAGGCATCAGCTGATCATTGGTGACAGCTTTGGCATCCGTTTGTGCAAAAGCGACCGACCCGGAGCCGGACATGAACGGAGCTACGGTCAGCAGCAGAGCTGTCACCAGCACAAACACCCATCCCAAGCTTTTATTGCGCCGATTCATATAAATCCCCTTCCTTGCCTGCTGCTAAAATAACGTATCCCCGATGTAGCCGCCTTGCGATACACCCGGGAAGCAGGCGAACACCGCACTGCCTTTGTGTACAATGTATTCGTTCAGCTTGTCATTGCGTGCAAGCTTCTCCTGAATATGAACGAACTGCTTGAACAGATCACGCTGGTAGCTGATGAACAGCAGCCCGGCATCCAGCTGCCCTGTTTGCTTGTCCAATCCGCTTGAATACGAATAAGACCTCCGCAAAATATTAATGCTCCCGTCCCCATGAGCCAAAGCCACATGAGAGGTGGGAGGTGTAACTGGCTTGCCTTCCGGATTTTTGGCCGCCAGATCAAGCTTGTCGAACTCCTTGACCTTGCCGAGTGGGGCCCCGCTGCTGCGATGACGTCCAAAAGTATCCTCCTGGTCGCCCAATGTTGAGCGATCCCACACCTCTACCCGCATGCGTACACGGCGTACAGCCATATAGCTGCCGTTACCCATCCATGCTGGTCCGTCACTGGTCTGAGTCCACACCAGCCGATTCATCTCGTCTGCCTTGGAGGTGTCCGGGTTCCCCGTACCGTCCTTGAAGCCCAGCAAATTGCGTGGTGTGCTTCCCGCAGGATCGGCCTGTGCTGTTCGCTGGAAGCCTTCCTGCGTCCAGCGAAGCACCGCCGTTCCTCTGGCGATACGCGCCAAATTACGCAGGGCATGGAAAGCTACCTGCAAGTCATTGGCACATACCTGCACTCCGATATCGCCGCCGCACCATTGCTCCTCCAGGGCATCCCCTTGAAAACGGGGCAGCTCACGGAACTCGGCAGGTTTAAGCCCTGCCAGGCCGTATCGTCCATCAAAAAAGGATGGGCCCACGCCAAAGGTGATCGTCGTGCGGGATGGCGACAATCCTGCCGCCTCGCCTGTATCGGAAGGAGGGAGGTTGAGATTTTCATTATCGTTGCCAAGCAGCACGCCAGAAGTCATTGTAGCGCTTGCTTCCGTCCAGGCTTTGAAGAGGCTACGCATCTGTTCCTTGTCGCTGGTTGTTAGATCGAAAGCGGCGAAGCAGATGAAATCCTGCGCCGGAGTCACAATACCTGCCTGATGCTTACCGTAAAAAGGGATTACATCTTTGGTATCCGCATCCGTCATCATGCTTTCGAGGCGTTGACCGGCTGACAGCACGGCTCCCACGCCCCCGCCGCCAAGCAGGAGGCCTAGCCCACCTACCCCGGCCAGCTTCAATAGGTCTCGGCGTGATACGGATTTGCTTTTTCCTGACGACTCATCTTCCACTAGCTTCGCATCCTTTTTTACCAGATCAGCCTGTTCATTATGGGATTCCGCATACTGCGGCTTTTCTTGCCCTTTTTGCCGCTTAAAGCCTTTCATATCATTACACTCCTAACAATTTCCCCATTTGGGACAACGGTTCTGCCAAGGCATCGAGGTTTTGGCTCAGCTTTTTAACTTCTTCCGGTTTCAGTTTTGTATACGATACATAGCCTTCTCCGTCTTTAAAAGGAGCCAACTCCTGCTGTAAGGCCGCAAAGCGCTCACCGATTTGTTTTTCCAATGCCGCATCTTTTTGGTTCAGATCTGTTTTCAAAATGTCATATATCTTTTGCGCGCCTTCTACATTGGCAGCAAAATCGTACAAATCCGTATGAGAATATCGCTCCTCTTCACCCGTCACCTTCGAGGTAGATACTTCATTCAACAACTCGACTGCACCCGTTACCATCAGGCTGGCGTCAATATTAACTGTTTCTACTTTGGCACGCAGCAGCTTGGCATCACTCAGCAGTCGGTCGGAAAACTCGTCCATTCCTTTGGTTGTGTTTTCTTCCCATAATGTTTTTTCAATACGGTGAAAGCCGCGCCAATCCGCTGCATCCACATCACCGTCACGTGCATCAATATTCGGGTCAAGATCACCCAGCGCTTCTGCAATCGGTTCAATCCGTTCATAGTACATACGTGCAGGGGCATATAGCGCCTTGGCTTTATCCAGTTCGCCAGCTTTGACCGCGTTCGTGAATTCTTCTGTCTTCTTCACAAATGTATCGCATTGCTCGATGGCATAGGTGCGGTAAGCTGTTACCGCTTGATCAAAATTGGGGGCAGAAGCGGCAGGAGTCGTTGTCTGTGTTGTGGCTCCTGCATCTTTGGTCGTTGCGGCAGGCTGCTGAGTAGCAGTTCCGGTTTGTCCGCAACCTGCGAACAGAATAGAAGAGACCAGCACTCCGGCCGGTACGGCATAACGTAGTTTCATAATCAATGAACACCCTTTCTGGCCAAACTGGCCCTGAACCATAGTCTGTTGCGCGATATCTATATCGAATTTTTATTTTGATAATGATTATCAGTCGCGGTTTTTCTTATCATAAGGCTGGCCCATATGCCTGTCAATACATAATTTAGACACAAAGTCCAACCCATCATTAAAGCAGCAAGTAAGGTGCCTATGCCCATTTTTATCCGCATATTGAACCATACCCGAGCACATGACATAAAATGTGTTGACTGTATCCCTTAACCTTGTTACACCACACAAAACCCGAGCAAGGAGGGGTGAAATTGACGAAGGGTAACGACCACAAAAACAAGTTTTTGTTAACTCACCGTGAACGTGAAGTATTTGAACTGCTCGTGCAGGACAAAACAACACGTGACATCGCCGGACAGCTATTTATTAGCGAAAAAACGGTCCGAAACCATATTTCCAATGTGATGCAAAAATTGAACGTAAAAGGTCGTTCACAGGCGGTCGTAGAATTAATCAGGCTTGGCGAATTAAAAATCTGACCTCTCGTTCCTTGCGGGGTACAAAGTCTTCTCGATGATCCTTCGACAGTGAAGGGTGGTCGGGAAGGCTTTTGTTTTGTGGTATGTTAGCTGATCAAACCTAGTAAGTTTATTCTATATTTCAAATTGAGGAGAGAAGCTGGGAAATCTATTGTAAACGTAAAACAAGCGAGTGTCATAGCAATGGACATTCGCTTGTTTTGATCGTTTTTTAGTTTAGAAACGATAATCCTGAAGCTGTTCCTGGCAGTTATCTATTCTTGCTAGCTCTGATTTGGGATAGCCCAGTCGTTTTGTTTTATTACTGCACATCCAGCAGGAACAATGGATTTTTCCTTTGGAGAATACACCATCAAATTTGACGACCCATCCCCGGTGTGCTGAAAGCCGTTTTTTACGCTGAATAACACGTTTTCTGTGGTGCCTAAAATAAGCTCGATACCGATTTTTTTGATTAGGTTTCATTACCATCACGCTCCCTTGGGCAAAGGCTCAGCCCGCAGGAGAAACCAAGGGTATAAGTAATACTTCTACGAGCTGAGCATGATGGTAATCAGATTTAAAGGAAGAGACATGTGGCCACCTGCTTGGAATTATTTTAAAGGTGAAAGTGGGGAGTGGATGTTCATTAAATCAAAGTCAACAATTAATTTTGTTTTTAGCATAAAATCAATGCCTAATATGCCATCAAATCCATACGGCTCTTGAATAGAGCTTAGTTGAATTGGAAATGTATCTAATTGAATATGCCCGATTTTTAGATGAGGAATTACCTGTTCGTAGCAAATTTTGTGCCGCCCACCCCGTACATCCGCTTTGCTCTCCCGTTAATGAAATCAATGTGAATGCCGATTTGGGCTAGTAAATCCGTATCAAACACTGTTGCAGCGCACCCTGTATCGAACAATACGTTTGGTAATAGAGCAGTTTGGTTGTGATGTCTCAAAGTTAAGGAAACAATTGGCAAACCATTATGGAGGTTAATCTTCATGTACGCTGCCGTACTCCTGAGAAAAACTCTTCTACAACCTCGACATCGGATCGACTGGTATGGAACACATACAGTTCGCGTGACGGATACAGTTTGTGAAAATGTTTATACCCGCTCCAAGCATCTTTCGGGTTGTCGTAATCCTGAATAACCGCCATGTCTTCAAGATTGCGCACGCGATTATTGGAACTGGCTTTTATAGCCTCAACCAACACAAATCGCCTCGGATGTGATTCGGCAATTTCTTCCCATTTCATCGACTTCACCTCGCTCTTTTTGCTTTATTTTATTATAACATAATCGGGGGGACGGCAAGGAAGCAGTAACCTCTACCATGTGATCAGTCCCGTAACCCTTTTAAAAAGGATGAAGGCTTTTGTTTTACAGAATAACCGCTGAAATATGTGGGAATTTGCGTGTAAATGATGTACTATATATAGAAGGAAGAAACTACCATTAGAGATCATAGTGCAACTAACAGGAGTGATCAAAACATAAGACTGTACCACAAAGTTATACTAAGATAGAAATGCATCTGGTGATAGTCTAAGAATATAAATCCCTACAAAGCAGTATTCAGCATGACGACAGGATGGAAGATGGATCAGGTTTTGAGCTATACTTTTATATATAGGTGTTGAAGAAGAATCACAAGGCAGAAAAAGCTCATTGCTTCAGGTAGTAGGAAGTAGCTTTTGCCTAGAGCTACCTGTGGTATATTCTTGATCGGAGGTGAACGTTAAGACATATGACACCCAACCAACACTTGATGACTTATACGCTGAACAGCGGTATAAAGGGAACTGTCGACCTAACCAGTAAGCAGGTGCAGGAATGGATCAAAGCATATCGAATTGGCAGCAAGTTTGTAACGGTTGTGGGAAAACAGTATTTTGGTTTAAACCCTGAGTTGGTAGCAGATTTCAAGGTACATAATGAATACTCGGAGCAGCGAGAACACATATCCATAATACAGCCTGTAATGGAACGCAAAGCTGTAGAGCTGGACCCACTGGTAGAGGCGTACAGCCAGTATAAAACATTAATTCAGGTAGAATGTAAATGTGGTGCTTCCTATATAGAAGAGTCACCGCATAAAAGAACCAAGTGGTCATGTAAGGAGTGTAATAACATTGTGTTCCTGGATCGTAAAAAGGGCATGGTGGATACGGATAAAGGCAAAGCGTGGTACATGACCAACAAATACTATGTGGAAAGACAAAGCAATTGACAGATTGTCAGTTGCTTTCTAACTATACACTCACACCTCTTATGTGCTTACCGAGCTATATTAAGTCTTTTGCCAAATAATAAAATTGATGTTTTTTGCGCTTTGTAGTACATTATCAAGTGTATTATAAGGAGGCTTCTCATGTACGGACATAGACAAGATGATACTTTATACATCATGACTTACACATTAAATAGTGGTATCAAGGGCACAGTGCCTTTGTCTAATCAACAGATACAGGAATGGCTTGAGTGTTACAGAATTGGAAAAAAATTCGTAACCGAGATCGGCAAAGAGTACTTTGGACTGCATGCGGAACTGGTGGCTGATTTTAAAGTGCATAATCAGTATTCAAGCTATCAGGAGGTTATTATCCCGATTCAACAGCCGGACACTGGCCTAAAAGAGTTGTCCCAGGCTTACAAATCAACAGAAACCTTAATTAAAGTAGATTGCAAATGTGGTACATCGTATGTAACAGAATCTCCCTTTAAGCGGACCAAGTGGTACTGCACCAAATGCCGGGAGATTGTTTTTCTCGACAACAAAAAGGGAATGGTGGATACTTCCAGAGGCAAGGCCCATTATATGACCAATAAGTATTTTGTGGAACGGGAAACAACTGGCGTATAAGCCGGTTGTTTTTTTGTTCGTAAGGTTTGTACATGTCCTGACTTTTCAAAGCCGATTGCGCTATAGTGAAAAAGGGGAAAGATAAATCTTGATATAACGATAGTCAGGTGGTGAACGTCATCCGGGAAGATCATACGAATGGTGCAAGAAACCGCATGAGCACGAACCATGTGTACATAAACGAAACGCTTCATTTGGAACAAATCATAAGTGACCTGCGGGTGATGGGCTATGTGGCTTTTCATCATCATCCGCAAATCACAGGTGAGATTGATGAGCTGGAGGCGTTAAAAAAGCAACTATTATCGTTTTTTCAACAGCATCATGTATTGTGGATTGAGCTTGATCCGCTAACGCAATATGTGGTGGTGAATAACATGGGGAAGGCAACGGTGCTCAAACTCATTGGTCGGAAAATGAACCCGCTACGGGATCTGAGAGCAAACGCTGCTTTGGCTGGACAGCCGCTGCATGAGTTGGATCGGGAGATAGAACGGCTCAATCGGCTAGCTCACCTGTTGCGCTACACCCGTTTTTCTTAAGCGACGGGACTAACGTAAAAAAAAAGCATTCACGAAGCATGGATGGTTCCATGCTGTGAATGCTTTTTAGTATTCTATTTTTTACCGCATAAGATGAGCAAATCTACTGTGACATACGGTAAATTTATTTCCTGCACTTGCTGCCAGTCTGCTTCCGTAGCTCCCCACGATAAGGGAGTCATATGGAGCAAAGGTTTCATGAGGTCGGCATTTAACATAAAACGATAGGTTAACCGTTCGGCGGATAGAAGTTTAAAATGATCTTTAAATCGGCTTAATATATTGTCATTCGAATAAGCAGGCTTATTCTTTTTCTGTTCATACAAGCATCTCAATTCCCGAAGATAATATTGTTCGGGAATGACCTTCAGGACGCAGCCGTCCTCCGAAAGGATTCTTGTAAATTCAGCATAATTAGAAGGGGATAAAATATTGAATACACCGTCAAATTGTTGATTTGAAAACGGACAATGAGCCAGATCCGCAACACACCAGAGGGTATGAGGATATTCTTTGGCTGCGGCCACAATACCTTCTTTAGACAGATCCATACCTACGCTTGTAAGCTCAGTGATTCCCTTCCAGGTCAGCTTATCCTGAATGTGGCTCAAATGAGTGCCTTCCCCGCAACCTGCATCGAGCAAGTAAAGGTGTGATTTTTGATCAAACAGTGGCTTCATAAATTTCATTATAGTGCTGCTTATCGCTTCATTTAAGGGATCGAAAAATCCGTTATTGCACATCATTCTTCTGGAGGAAAATAGTTGTTTATCATATTTAGTCTTATAGGACCGGGCGGCTAAATGTAAATACCCGTATTTTGAGAGATCATAGCAATGCTGATTCGTACATAGGAGGCTTTTACCTTCCACCATACGCATCGGTTGAGAGCATAGAGGACACCTAAAGAGATGTTGATGCTTTCCAATTAGGTCAGCCTTCATCTCGTGTTTATTCCATTTGGACACAGAAAAGCACCCCGTTCATTCGTATTTGGTGAATGAAAAAAGGCACAGCCAAATAGACCCAACCCATTTTCGGAAAAATGGTTGAGTTTTCATGAACTGTACCTCACATTACCGTAAACGAATAAACTGAATAATCATATTATGTAGCGCTCCTCAAAAAAAAATAGAAAGGGCTTTCGCCCTCTCTATTGTAACTTAGTCATAAGAAGTTGTCATGTGCTTACACCGATTTCAAAAACTCTACAATCGTCAGCAGACCCTTGTCAAAATTGTCCAAGTTAAAATGCTCGTTTGGCGCATGCAGGTTCTCATCTGGCAAGCCGAAGCCCATCAGCACGACTGGGGCAGTCAGCACACGGGAGAAGGTCTCCACGATTGGGATAGAGCCTCCATCCTTGGTAAAGAGGGCACGCACACCGTATACCTTCTCAAAAGCATCGGCCGCCGCTTGCAGAAACGCGTGTGACGGGTCGATGTTAAAGGCGTTCGCTTTTTCACCCTGTTGAATATCCAGGGTAGCTCCTGCCTGAACATGGGCGCGCAAATGGCGCTCGATTTTGTCCAGAATGTCTTGCGGATTCTGGTTAGCCACCAAGCGGCACGTGATTTTAGCATGAGCTTCTTTTGGAATGACCGTTTTCGTGCCTTCCCCTTGGAAGCCACCGTATACGCCGTTCAGCTCCAGTGTCGGACGTGCCCCAACACGCTCAACGAAGCTGAATCCTTCTTCGCCATAGAGAGAATCAAGTGCAAGATCTTGTTGCAGCTTGCTCTCATTGAAGCCTTGCTTCACGAATTCTTCTCTCATCTCTGCCGATAATGGAGCAACATCGTCGTAGAATCCTTCGACGCTTACGCCGCCTTTGTCGTCATGCAGGGTTGCCAGCAAGGACACCAGAGCATGCAGGGCATTCGGCACGCCGCCACCGAAAGAGCCGGAATGTAGATCTGTGTTCGCCGTGTGAATGGCGACTTCCAGTGAACATAGTCCACGCAAACCTGTGCAAATGGCAGGCTTCCCTTTTTCGATCAAGGAAGTGTCGGACACCAGTACAGCATCCGCGGCCAGACGTTCAGCTCCAGTTTGCAAAAACTCAAGCAAGTTCGGACTGGACACTTCTTCCTCACCTTCAATGCAGAATTTGATGTTCAGCGGCAATGTGCCTTCCTGCTTCAAAATGGCCTCAACTGCCTTAATGTGCAAGAAAACCTGCCCTTTATCATCTGTCGCTCCGCGCGCATACAATTTTCCATCACGGATGGATGGCTCAAACGGTGGCGTTTCCCACAGGTGAAGCGGATCTACGGGTTGTACATCATAGTGTCCATACACGAGGATCGTTGGTTTACCAGGTGCGTGCAAATGATCCGCATATACCAGCGGGTGCCCTTTGGTTGGAATGATTTCAACGTTTTCCAGACCGGCAGCAGTCAGTTTGGCAGCGAGCCAATCAGCTGCTTGGTTAATGTCCTTTTTGTGCTCCGATAATGCTGAGATACTCGGAATGGACAACCACTCCTGTAACTCGCCCAGTTGTTGCTCTCTGGCTTTTTCAAAATAATCAGAATAACTCATAGACTATGTATCCTCCTTTTTCAATGTAAATCGTGTGAATGTTGCGCTATCCTCCGAACGAGGTCGTGGACGATATGTCTAGTTTACTACGTTTTGTACTGAACGAAAAATAGGGAGATAAAAAACGATTCTACCCGGGTCTGTCCAGACCTGAGCAGAATCGCCCTTAACCAAGCATATGGATGTACTTATGCGCGAATGTCCAGTTGACCGCCAAGATGAGGCTGTACGCTTTTTTCCATCATCTGCACTAAAGCCTGTCCTTGTTCACTGGCCTGATCCTTAGCCATACTTAATACCTTCATACTTACGGCTTGAGCTAAGCTGGCCTGACTCATACCTGTTGATAATGCTGCGATATCCATGTTCCAACCCTCCCTCATTGTGAAGACTCTTTCTCTGTATTTATCGGTTGGAACGGTTATTTTGTTTCATCTAATTGGAATTGTGTCAGTAAATCTTGAAGCTGCTCCGCCAGACGGGTCAAATCTGCGGCAGACGAACCGATCTCTTCCATGGAGGCGAGCTGCTCCTCTGCGGCTGCGGACACGGTCTCCGTATGGGATGCCGCTTCTTCAGCGATGCGTGTAATTTCCTCCATGCTGCTGACGACTGAACTCGTTCCATCTGCGACTCCAGCGGTAGAAGCTGCGACGTTATCGAGCTGCTTCGCTGATTTGGCTACCGCTCTACGGATGCGAGAGAAGGAGCGACCGGATAGGTCAATGGAATTAATACCATCACTTACGCGTTCCTTGGCGGATTCCATAGCGATCAGGGCTTCAGATACACCGCTCTGTATCCCTTGAATCTGTTCACGAATTTGTTGTGCGGAATAAGCTGAGTTTTCAGCCAGCTTGCGGACCTCTGTCGCCACGACAGCAAAACCTTTGCCATGCTCCCCTGCGCGTGCTGCCTCAATAGAAGCGTTCAATGCGAGCAGATTAGTCTGGCTGGCGATTTCCGTAATGACGGTGACAATCGTTCCGATTCGTCCAGAGCGATCACTCAAAGCACTGATGATGGTATCCAGTTCTTCCACGGTAGTGCGAATGCCATCAATGGAAACGACGCTGTTGCCGATATGCTCGCTGCCTGCATCCGACGCCTGAATGGCCTGTGCGGAGTAAGTGGTCATTTCAGCCATGGTTTCAGTCATAGCGGTAATGTCTGTTGCCATGCCGCTAATCCGTTCCTGATTATCTTTAGCGCTGCTCACTTGGCGTTCGCTGCCTGCAGCCACATCTTGAATGGCTATGGTCACATGCTCGATAGCCCGGGTCGTTTGTTCTGCACCTGCTGCAAGCTCTTGCGAGGATGCCGACAAATTGCCTGTCATCGCTTGAATTTCTTTAATCATGTTACGCAGGTTATCTACCATTTGTTGAAAATATCTTGATAATTCACCAATTTCATCTGTGCTGGTCGTAGCTACGTTAATCGAAAGATTACCTTGGCTGATGGCATCCATAGAATTACGTAATCTTTGGATGGGCTTAAGTATACTGCTGATTAGCCACATTGCGAGCACACCAATGATGATGGCTGCAATCACCAACACGATGATCGTCGTGATAAGAATCGGTTGGGCGGAGGCACTGGTTTCTGCTTTGTCCATCGTTCCAGCAATTCTCCAGCCTGTCAGCGTATTGGTTTTGAAAATCAGGTGTTTATCTACGCCATTAATATCGTAACTAAAGCTACCTTCTTTGGAGGCAAATAATTCGGGTATCGTTTCCCCCATTTTGGTACTTCCGCTGACTTCTGTCGGGTGGGTAACGATACGTTTGGTACCATCTAATATCATAATATAGCCATTTTGTCCGATTTTTAAATTTGTGATTTCTTTTAAATTATTTAGGTTCAGCGAAAGACCGAGAACACCACTGTTGTCAGGAAGTGTACGTGAAATATATACAACGGGGACCTTAGCCGTATTGAGTCCGACAGGGCTGATTACGGTTTGTCCGGGTTTCTCCATGGCCTGTTTGTACCACGGACGTTCACGAGGGTCGTTTGTGGAGCCTACGGCTTTGCCAATAATGAGTTTTCCTTCGGGAGTTCCTACAAACATATCAACAGCTTCCGCATGCATTTTTAAATACACTTGTAACCTTTTCAGGATGTCTTCATCTGCTTCGGCACTGTTATCACTAGCCGTCATCGTCGTAGAGTAATATTCGAGATCAGCGATTTTGGCTTGAATCGTTTGAGTAACTGCACGATCGGATGCGGTAACGCTAGTTGTCGCACTATCGAGTAATTGGCGGTCCGTCTGTTTATATGCTGCTTGATAAGAAAAAGAACTTACAATAATGCTTGGAACAAGCATGACCAGTAGAAATGCTGCTGTCAATTTCTTGCGTAGTGTTAATGTTTTGAGTCGTCTCAGTTGTTTCATCAAACCCCTGCTTTCTATCTACATATTCATTTCTAATATTTATATCATATGTATTTACTATCGGTTATTTTGAGCTGAATTGATAGATTTATTACTAATTTGTCCAATACGCTAAAGAATTTCTTGCATAGCATGGAGTATCTTGCAATTTGGAGGGATAAGGTATGGGTTTTTTTCTGGATATGAGAAGCTCCACCAATTCATCAAAAACAGGTGAGGGTCCCGATATACAGCTGGGTCCTATACCGGAGCGGTTCGGTTTGATCACCCTGCGAACCTTTCTTGTGCCAGGTCCGATTGTGACTTTTAGCGGTTCCATTGGTCTGCTCGGTGAGCTTGGCGATACGTATGCGGTTGAAATCGTGCGTGGAGCCGACTATGATCCGAGTGAGGTAGTCTACCGCGCCGAGGGGGTACTGGGCGTGACTGGTTCTAATGAAACGCAAGCTTTTAATGCACAGGATCTGTCTGCTCCCTGGGCAATACAAACAGTATATTCTTCTTATATTTCTGGTGTATCGACCACTGTTCGTAATGGTCCAGAGGTATTCACGGGCATTGCTTCGACTCCGTTTTTGTAAATATATCAGGTGATTATTTCTATAGTAAATGCTCGCTGCCTGTTCGTGGTTCTCCTAGGATAGTCCGCTGCGCTAACTAGCCACGAGCATAGACAGACATCTGCTGCAGACTCGTGGCTATAATTACAGAGTTGATTGTGCTTCTCGGATTCTATTTCTTTAGAATCTCTCGCAAATACACTGTCAACTCATCTGCTGCTTTGGCATGGGCGGAGAGCCCGGGATGGCTGCGAGATCCTATCGTTTCTTCCGTCGTGTTAGGCAGTTGGAATACAGACACATTCCGATCCCTCGTTTTTTTCTTGTACGCGTCTACCGCTCGGTAGATTGAGGGCATCATCGGAGTACCCAGCATCCCATAGGCCCACACAATATGGGCAGCAGGATTGCAGGTCCGAAGCTTGACAAGAAAACGTTCGATAGCGCTTTCAAAAGATTGTAAATCTTCTTCATTGAATGTGCCGTCCTCGTTCAAGCGTTGCTTGTACACTTTCCCGCTTGCTGGGTCCGTCCATGCAGGAGAATAAAAGGCTCCCCCGTCATTAGTCCCCAAATTCACTACGACCACGTCCGGCTGCCATGAGGTAAAATCATGATCTGAAAATGCCCCTAATGCTTCATTTCTCTCACCGGTCAGCACACCACATATCTGCTCATAATATGCCGGTATGTTCGCATGCGGATTATTATCCCAGCTTGTTAGGACACCCCATCCGCTTTGTGATAACACTCGGTAGTCCGCATTTAGTGCTTCGGCTGTTATGGCTGTATAATTGCGTAGTGCTGTGAACAGCATGGGAACCCAGTCTGTCTCCTCCTTCGCTCCAATCGTTCCTTCTCCCGAGGTAATGCTGTCACCGATAAATTCCACCTTGAGGGGCTTATCAGTGACTGGCAGCAATTCCCCATCAACCTTCAGGGCATGAATTTGCAACAAGCAGCGCGAGTCCGAACTCATAGGCTGGACATCCTTGACCACACGGACATTTTTGACCGTGTCAGGGTTCAACCCTCTCAAAAGACAGATCCAATGTCGTCCTGCGGTCACCATCAGGCGACTCATCGGAACCCCATTGATGACAATACTGATCCAGGGTTCAAACACCTGGTAATCGGCCTCAATTTCAATCCACAGCTCTGAGCCTTTGATATTCAATTCAATGCCACTGCCTGTCCAAAACAGAGTAAGAGGTGTACGTGTTTGCGTAGTTCGACCATGAACCTTTACATGCTTTGCTTTTGTAAGTGGATATGTCTTCAATCTCTTGTTATGTGACATTTCAACATCCTCCTCATAATTTCTAAATGAATGCTAGTTTCTGTAATATTGTAAAAGAAGTGACAGGAAATCTCAAATTCTATTTCTAAACAAGCAAGGGCCCAAGGCTTTATATGGATTATTCTTTTCGATCACGGACTTTAGGAAAATGTATGATAGCAAAAAGCACCAGCAAACTGAAATTTGCTAGTGCTTTTTTGATATACGGAGCAAAGATTACTTGTTAAGTGGATTTTTTTCACAAATTATCTTTATTCATTAATTAGCTTTGCCGAACATGACGATATTAATCGCCTTGCCGAAGTCTATACCTACTTTGCCAGTTAGCTCTGCTGTTTTTTGTGCTAACACGACTGCATTGACACCACAAGAGAATAGCGCAATATCAAAGTCATCTTTGTGTGCTGCGATCCATTGGAGTGTTTCAGGCATTTGTTCATATTGATGAAATGCCAGCGTGTGCGCGATATTCAGCCTGTACGGATCGGCCTCAAGAACAGGCTTTACTTCAGCGGCCGTCCGGGTGACCAGCAGAATGCGTCGATTTTTCAGCATGTCCCAGAAAGCGGGTGTCTCAGCCAAATACCGATTCAGGCAGGCGTGGCAGGTCAGCGCGGGGGAAAGAGCATAGTGAGCAAAGACCTGATCGGTCAGCTCCCGCTTCATATAGGATGGTGCTTTAATAGATTCGTCATCATATGGCAAAATGCCAGCAATGCTAGCTTTGCTCACTGCCTCAGCCACCGCGTCCCGTAGTTCCGTATTCGGTAGAAACAGTCCCTTTTGACCGAGATTGGCTTTGACCGCCCAACGTTCCTGTAATACCTTTTCCATCGGCCAGACGGTGTCCTGCGACAACACCAAATTTTCACCATCCCCAATACGAATGAGCGAAAAGGACTGGTGCTGATCGAGTGCCAGCTTCAATCGTTTCAGTACCTCGTCAATCTCCAGATACCTTGGATTCGTCATAACATGTTACCTCCCTGTCGTTCCTGCTTGTTCAACTTTTCAGATGGAGCAAAAAACTTTGTATTCTATCATATGTCGAAAGCAAAAAGGTTTTTGTATGAACGGCTATTATTTTTGGATTCTACCTATTTTTACAAGATTCGTTGCATCTGTACGTGCCGTTTCAGAGGCGTCTTCATAACTTGAGAGAAGACGGTTGAAAGGGAGGAAGATCAATGAATCGCAAGATTGTAATTGAAATTAATTTTAATAACTATGGGATGAATCCCTACCGCCTGACACGTGAGTGGATCAGCGAGCGACTGGATATATTCAGAACCTTTACGCTGCGTAGTTTACTCAGTCAGACAAATACGGATTTCTTATCTGTCGTCAAGCTGGCGGGCGGATGCAGTGACATTGTGGAAGAGGAACTAGCCCGACATGAGCCCATTCCCGACCACATCCGTTTTGGTACGAGCATCGAAAGTAAACGTCGAATTCATGCGTACATCGAAGGCGCGGACGAACTGCTCATTGCTCGAATAGATTCCGACGATTTATACCACCAGTCATTTGTACAACAGTTACATGATTACAAGTTTCAACCGGAGACGGTTGCGCTGGTGAACCAGATGGGTTACCTGTGGGATGCGGTTGAGGGGCAGATGGCACCGGTGTTTCACCGTTCGCCTTCTTTTTATGTGTTTCGCTATCAAGTGGAGGATTTTCTAAATGATTACCGTGTCGTCATTCCTGGGAAGGGTACGCACGGATATGTAACGGAGCTGCCGCATGAGGTCATTCCACTTCGCAACTATGTGAACGTCATTCATGCCGCAAATACTTCGGTAAAAAAAGTGCCGGCGAAGGATCGGCTGTCAGAGAATGAAATGAATGCTGTGCTGGCTGAATTTCTGGGAACAGACATTGCCAATTCGTAACGGTCAGGAGGAGATTATATTGTTTAAAGGAAAAAAACTGCTAGTGACCGGAGGCACGGGATCTTGGGGGCAACGCCTAACGGCTGAATTGCTGAAGGAGGGACCGGCGGAAATCCGGATATTCTCACGCGGTGAATTTGCACAGATTGCCATGCAGCGGCAATTTCAATCTGATCCTCGCCTGAATTTCATGATTGGAGATATTCGCGATCTTCAGGCATTGCAGGAGGCATGTCGCGGAGTGGACTATGTGTTCCATTTGGCGGCATTAAAGCATGTCCCTGTGTGTGAGAGACAGCCAGAGGAGGCTTTCAAGACGAACGTACACGGTACGGAAAATGTGATCCGGGCCAGCATAGAGCAGGGAGTCGCCAAGGTAATTGATGTCTCTACAGACAAGGCGGTAGACCCGGTGAATGTATATGGCATGACGAAGGCGATCGGTGAAAGACTGATGATCCGCGCCAACACTTTAAGTGAGCGTACTCGCTTTGTGTGTATTCGCGGCGGCAACGTGTTGGGGACGAGTGGAAGTGTCGTGCCCCTGTTCAAGCGCCAGATCGCGGAAGGGCAGGAATTAACGCTGACGAGCCCAGATATGACACGCTTCTTCCTCACGCTCGGAGAGGCGATTGGCTTGCTGCTGAAGGCTTCTGTCACGGCAATTGGGGGAGAGACCCTTGTGATGAAAATGAAGGGCTGCAATATTGCAGATCTGGCAGAAGTGATGAAAGAACAGGCGGGACAGCCTGCGTTGAAAGTGAAGGAGATTGGTATACGTGGTGGGGAAAAGCTGCATGAGGTGCTGATTTCGCCCTATGAGGTGCCGCACACGTATCGCTATGATGACCGTTATTTTGTTATTCTTCCCCAGCAAGCAGACGAGCGCTTACTGAGCCAATATGGTGGATTGGAACGAGTGAGCTTCGATCAATATCGCTCGGACGATGAGTTAATGGATCGCGCTGGAATTGCTGAGCTACTGCGAGGCATGGAGTAACGATGAAAGAGGTGGGTATTTTGCAGCTTATGGAAAAAATAACTAAAGGAACTGTAAAGGTTGCGGTAATCGGCCTCGGTTATGTAGGGCTGCCCATGGCAGTGGAAATGGCACAGGCTGGTTATGATGTATATGGTGTAGATTCCGATCCTGTCAAAGTAGCCAAGCTGCTTCAAGGAAAGTCTTACATCATAGACATTGGCGATGATGCATTGGAAGGTCTGATCGGGCAGCAATTGCATCCAGTTACGGATATCAAGGTGCTGGAGCATGCGGATATCGTCGTGATTTGTGTGCCTACGCCGCTGACAGACGGACATCAGCCGGATACGTCCTATATTGAAACGGCTATTGATCAGGCCATACCTCATTTGCGTAGACAAACACTGTTGATTCTGGAAAGCACCACCTATCCGGGAACGACCGAGGAACTGATTCGGCCGGTGATAGAGCAGCGCAGGGGCTGGACGGTAGGTAAGGATTTCTATGTGTGCTTTTCACCGGAACGTGTTGATCCGGGCAGCATTCATTTTAATATTCGCAACACACCCAAGGTGATCGGCGGTTGCACGCCGGATTGTCTGGCAGCGGGAGTGGGTTTTTATGGCTCCTTTTTGGACCAGATTGTTCCAGTCAGCTCGACAACCGTGGCGGAAGCCGCCAAGCTGTTCGAGAATACGTTCCGCAGCGTCAACATTGGAATGGTCAATGAGCTGACAGCCGCCTGCGAGAAAATTGGCATCAATATATGGGAGGTACTGGATGCAGCGGCAACCAAGCCATTCGGCTATATGCCTTTTTATCCGGGACCTGGCATCGGGGGGCACTGTATCCCGGTTGATCCGCTATACTTGTCATGGAAATCCGAGCAGCATGGTTTTCCACTGGAATTCGTGGACTTGGCAGATCGCATGAATCGGCGTATGCCGCTGTATATTGCGGAGCGAATTGAAGCCATGCTCGCTCAGAAAGGTAAAGCCATAAACAAAGCCAAAATCATTCTGGCAGGTGTGGCCTACAAAAAGGACATTGATGATGTTCGGGAATCCCCAGCTCTTGTCCTGTTTGAACATCTAATAAAAATGGGAGCTTCGGTGAGCTTCACCGACCCATATGTATCGAGCTTTAAGCTGAACGGTGAAGCAATCCCATCTCGAACGGCAAATGCTCAGCTATGGGAAAGTGCAGATATCGTAGTCATCACGACAGACCATTCTGTGGTGGATTACCAACAGCTGGTCGACCATGCCCCGCTGGTCTTCGATACACGTAATGCGACCGCACATTGTACAGGTGGACATGTCGTGATCTTGGGGCATCCCGGTGATGGAGGGGGCGCCGCTGTTGGCTAACCGTGATCAGGTAAACGAACGTTATTACGGACAGATCAATTCGGAGGAATCTCATGAAGCCACCCGCAATAGAATTCACTGGATTTGCCGCCATGTACAGGGGCGTACCGTGCTGGATGTTGGGTGCAGTCAGGGCATAACGTCCATTTTGCTTGGGCGAGAAGGCTTTAAGGTAACGGCCATTGATTTGGAAGAGGGTAGCATTTCTTATGCGAAAAAAGAACTTCGTCAGGAATCCGCACCCGTCCGGGGAAGAGTCCACTTTCAGTTAAAGGACATTTCACAATTTGAGCGTCCTCCCGGTGGATTTGACACCATTATTTTAGGGGAGATTTTGGAACATTTTGCGCATCCCGACACCCTGCTGGCTCATGCTTACCGCTTGTTGAATAAAAAGGGAACGCTCGTCTTGTCTGTACCTTATGGATACCATCCGTTCCATGATCACAAGCGGACTTACTATGCTGGGAGCCTCTCCCGTGTGTTGTATCCTTATTTTGATGAAAAAGCGCTGGAGGTACATCACAAATATTTGTGCTTTGCAGGCCGCAAGAAGTCGAAAGAACTGCGTGAGGTCAAACCAGAGGTAGCGCATCTGAATGAGTGGATGAAACTGGACGAGGAACAATTTCGACTGGTGGAGCAGCAGCATGTTCGCAAAATGAATCAGCGAAAGGCCGCACTCGACAAGGCGGTACAGCGAATCCGGCATATGGAGGAACAACTTTTGCCGTTGGAAAGGTATGCACGTGTCGAACAGACAGACAAGACGCAGGCTGAAAGGAGAGGCGCATATACTGATGGCGAGTCTACCGGAAAAACGAAGGCAGATTCAGCCAAAGGTAAAGGGGATGACGTGAAGTCATGACTGAGCATCCAATGACGACCATCAGCTTATGCATGATCGTAAAGAACGAGGAGCAGACACTTGCACGCTGTCTGGATTCGGTCGCAGACCTGATGGATGAAATCATCATTGTGGACACGGGATCGACGGATCAGACGAAGACGATAGCAGCCCGCTATACGGATCGGCTTTATACGTTTGAATGGAAGGATGATTTTGCAGCCGCCCGTAATGAATCGTTTGATAAGGCGACGTGTTCCTACATCATGTGGCTGGATGCGGACGATGTGCTGCTGGAGCCGGACCGCGAGCGCCTGCGTGCCTTGAAGCAGCGTTTGTCTATGGATATCGACGCAGTGGTAATGCCACTTCATTTGGCAGAGGGGGAGCAGGGTGAACTGTTGTTCACCTCACGCCGTATCCGTCTCGTGAAGCGTGAGCGACAATATCGCTGGGAGGGACGTCTGCATGAGGATTTGGTGATACCTCAAGGGCAAATCGTTCATTCAGATGTGGCAGTCACACACCGCCGAATGCAAGACCACACGCTCCGTAATCAACGTATTCTCGCCAGGTGGATCAGCGAAAGCGGCAAGCTGGAGGGGCGTCTGCTGTATTTGCATGCCAATGAATGTTTTGACCGTAAAGAATATGCCGAGGCGGCAGAGGCGTTCAATCATCTGTTGGAGGAGCCGAGCGGCTACCGGGAGGAGAGGATTACCGCTTGTGCGCGCTCGGCGGAATGCTATCTTCACCTCGGGAAGCCGGAGCAACAGCTGGATAGTCTGTTACGCTCCTTTCGATACGGTGTACCGCAATCAGACTTGTGCTGCATGATCGGTGACTGGTTTTTCACACGAAACGAATGGAGCACTGCCGCATACTGGTATGAAAAGGCATTGGAGCAACAGCATCAGCTTCCGGGTATGCGACCTGTTCCGCTGCCATGCTACTCCTGGTTACCTCATGTGCGGCTCAGCCATTGCTACGCCCATGCAGGTAAGCTGGACGCTTCGTATGAGCATAACCAAACCGCTTTACGCTATTTACCTAACGACCCGCATTTACTGGATAACGCACGCAAGCTCAGGGAGGCTATTTCCAACTTCCCACCCTCAGCCTGTTCCTCAAAATAGTTCAAGCTGTTCCGGCCCGTTATCTTCTTCGGGTGGCTTGCGAGGTGGAAAAGGTTTAGGGTCCATGCCAAGCATGGTCATGAGCTGCTTGGCGTTAGCAGCGGCGTCTCCACCTGAGTTGTTGTTGAAAATAACGCACACCTCACGGCTTTGCTGCTCCAGCTCCAGCAATCTGTCTCTCCATTCGGTCAACTCTTGTTCATTGTACCGATACAGATAACGAACCTCCCGCCAATTAGGCGCGGAGCTTTGATTCCAGCCCGATATGTTCCGTCCGTGGAGACGTACGATTGTCAGATTACCGTCTGTAGCCAACGGCACAATGGGAACTGACCCCGGTCCCGCCTGCGGCTCGTCGCATACGCTGTGTATCCAACCTTCCTCACGCATGAATGCCAGCGTTTGTTTTCGAAAATCGGGTGTGAACCAGCTTTGATGTCTGAATTCAAGTACGGATGGGACCTCTCCCATCCTTTTTTTCGTGTCTCGCAGTACAGCGACATTCTCACGTGTACAGTCGAACCAGGGCGGGTACTGAAACAGCACGGCTTTGAGCTTGCCCGTTTCGCGAAGAGGCTGTATGGATGCATGCAGTGCTTCGTACATGGCATCTATTGTTTTGAAGTAAGGCTGCTTGCCGCGGGTATGTCCAGTCATGCCTTGATAGGCTTTGACGAGAAATGAAAAAGAGTCTGGGGTTTCCGCCGCCCAGCGTGCCATACGATCTGTGGGCTGCACCGCATAGAAAGAACTATCCATCTCTACTACCGGAAAATGGCTTCCATAGACGCTTAGTTTTTGGTTAGCTTTGGTGCCCGTTGGATACAAGTCATCGTGATCGCCCCAACCCGTAAGTCCAATTTGAATCATAACTTTGCTGCTCCTTTCTCTTATGAATACTTCTAAAGACGTTCCCATGAATCATTTTAATGATAAAATGGGGTGGATCATGTACTCTTTATTAAAGCTACTGAAGGTATTATGAAATGGATTCAAATAACGATTATTGTAACATGTTTGTTGTTCAGGATTTTGTAAAACCCTTATTCGTAATGCTTTTGAGTTTCCAGTTTGAAAAAGCTAATATAGTATGTAATAGAGCGAAATGAGTTCATGGAGGAGAAACGATATGGCAGAATGGTACGAGCAAAGCTTTGGGGAAGATTATTTATTGGTATACAAGCATCGCGACTTTCAGGGGGCCTATCAGGAAGTACAAAAAATGATCTCCTGGCTCAAATTACCGCAAGGCTCCAGCGTATTGGATTTATGCTGTGGGATGGGACGTCATTCGCTTGCGCTCGCAGATGCAGGTTATAAGGTGACAGGTGTGGACCTTTCCAATGTGCTGCTGAGAGAGGCTCGTGCAGCTGATTCCGAAGGACGGGTAAGTTGGCATCAAGGGGATATGAGAGAGGTGCCGCTGGATGAAAGCTATGACGCGGTGATGAATTTGTTCACCTCCTTCGGTTATTTTGAAAAGGATGAGGAGCAGCTTAAAGTACTAAAGGAAATATATCGGTTGTTGAAGCCGGGAGGACGCTTTATCATAGATTATTTGAACCCTGCTTACGTAACCGCTCATTTGGTACCGCATTCGTCACGGGAGGATGAAGGAAATTGGATTGAGGAGCATCGGGTCATTGAAGATGGCTTTGTGAAAAAGCAAATTGCGATTCGGTCAGCCGCATCTGTTACGGCCACTGAGGCAGCCTCTGCTCTGGGTACGACTCCTACTGAGGGAGAACCCGCGCGCGTGTATCATGAACGAGTGAAGCTATATCCGTATGAAAAGTTCCGTGGATTGCTAGAGCAAGCCGGACTATCCGTAGAGCAGGTGCACGGAAGCTATAATGAAGATCAATATATCGAAGATGCTTCGCCTCGAATGATTTTTGTCGGCGTGCGGGCTTGAAACAGAAAGGCGGATGGGAAGCCATGAAAATGCCAGAGCTTACACCGTGTGAGCGAATAGACGGAGGCTTTCAGGTCAAAATATCCATGTCCTTTCCGCTGCGCTGGGTGAATAGCTATGTGCTCAAGGGACAGCACGGTTTTACGATTGTAGACCCGGGGCCGCGCAATATGGATACCGAGGCAGAATGGGCGCATGTCTTCCAACAGCTGGGGATGTCCTTTGAGGATATCTCTGACATTGTGGTAACTCATCATCACCCCGATCATTACGGATTGGCGGGCTGGATGCAGCAGCAAAGTCAGGCTCGTGTACATATGTCAGCTCGAAGCCATAAGGAAGCGATGATGATGTGGGACGCTCCAGAATCGACGGTCGCAATGGAGAACAGGCTTCCTAGCTTTTTTGTCCAGCATGGCTTTCCTTTGGAGCAAGTGTCGGCCTTGGAATTACATATACGGCAGGCTTATTTGCAAGTGAATCCACAGCCTGAGATTACCGTTATTCCTACCGGAATGGACGCTCGTCTGGAATGGGCTGGACGCAGTTGGCTGCCCGTCGAGACAGGAGGGCATGCGCCCGGACATGTGTCCTTATATGACCCGAATAGCGGCGTTATCCTCTGCGGTGACGCAGTTTTGCCGCAGATTTCTCCTAATATCAGTCTGCTGCCAGGCAACGATGCCCAGCCGTTGAAGTCTTATGTAGACGGCTTGCAGCGTCTAGGCGAGCTGGAGGTAGCGTGGGCATATCCGGGGCACCGCAATCCGTTTGGTTATTTTCGGGAGCGGACGCAAGCGTTGCTGGCGCATCATGAAGAACGGCTGGATAAATTCCAGCAGCTGATCCAACCGGAGGGCAGCACAGCTTATGAGCTGTGCATTGCCATGTTTGGTGGCAAACTGGGTATTCACCAGCTAAGGTTTGCCATGTCCGAGACGTTGGCTCATCTGGTGGAACTGGTGCGCCGTGAACGGGCCTCTATGTGCGAGACGGACTCAGTCACGCGCTTCCATCCCCTTTGCCGTCAATAGTCACGGAAAGTTACCCAACAAGTGACATGACGAAGCAACATGACAAGCGGCATGCATGCCGGAAAAGAGGATTTTATGAATTTGCTGCTGCTGGGAGCTACCGGACGCGTAGGACGGTATATATTAGAATATGCATCAGAGGACGGTCATGCCGTTACGGTCCTTGTTCGTTCGCCGGACAAGCTGGAGGATTACGCACCCGGATACGGTAATCAGCTGCAAATCGTACAAGGCGATGCCACTAATGCAGAGGACGTAGCACAAGCGCTGAAGGGTGGGGCGACGATTGTGATCAGTGCGCTGAATACGGATGGAACGACTACCTTATCCGCTAATATAGCCCTGCTGATCCGGCTCATGCAGGAGCAGTCCATTTCCCGGCTCATTACGGTAGGAACGGCAGGGATTTTACAAAGCCGGACCGAATCGGACCTGTATCGGTACGAGTCCTCCGAGACCCGGCGACGCAGCACTCGTGCGGCTGAGGAACATCGGCGAGTGTACGAATTGCTGCGTGAATCGCCACTAGACTGGACAATTGTATGTCCAACCTATCTGCCGGATGGAGCGCGGACAGGGATTTATCGTGTGGAAAAAGATTTTTTGCCTGAAGGCGGCTCACAAATTACCACCGCGGATACGGCTGATTTTACCTATCGTCAATGCAAGAGTTACGAATTTATCCGTACACGGGTAGGCATTGCCTACTGATCGTGGAACGCCAAACATAGCTTCATTTTTAAGCATTCAACCAGAGCGCGGTAAGTGTACCTACTCATTGCGTTCTTTTTTATTTGACAAACACTCAGGCTTAGAATACTATGGTTCTTAACAGAAACAATGTTTCCTGAGATCTTGTGTAGATCTTAAATTTATTATAGTAGCATCAAGCAACAGTTTTTAATAAGCAAAAGGAAGTGCATTCAATCATGACCGAGCCATCGCATCCCTATAAAACCTATTCGGAAGTGAAGCTACAGCAACAGCAATTGCTACGTAAAAATGTCATTGATGCCGCATGTATCCTTCTTGCGGAAGAAGGGCCAGAGGCCGTGACCGTGCGGCGAGTTGCGCAGAAATTAAGCTGTTCCACCAAGATTATTTACAGTATTTTTGGCAGTAAGGATGGTCTTGCCAATGAGATGTACCTGGATGGATGTCGGCTATTGGCTGAATCCTTTCAGCAAGTACCCGTTACCGAAAGCGTACTCGCTGATCTTGAAGCTCTATGCTGGGCGTACTGGGAATTTGCGCAGCTTCATTCAGCCTATTACAAAATGATGTTTGGCGGGGCATTATCTGATTTCAAGCCGGATGAACAGAGCTTGGAGGGTACCACAACGGCCCTGTCTCAAATCCTGCAAACCGTCATACACGCTATGGAGCAGGGAGCATTGAAAGAACATGATCCGCTGCTGGTTGTCCGGATGTTTTGGTCTGCTTTACATGGAGTCATACATCTTCAGTTTGCAGGTCATTTTTCAGATGTAGATATGGCTCAAGGAGTGTATGCATTTACACTGAAGAATGCGCTCGTAGCATTTAAAACATCCTCATCTCCATCGTAAATATGAAGTGTACTGAGGTCGTCATAGTAGATGACTTCAGTTCATTATAGAGTAGTGGTAACAATGTTTCTAAAATAAAACAACGATACTTTGGAGGTTGTCATCATGTTTATGTACGCAAATAAAATAGCTCTGATCACAGGGGCTTCATCCGGTATTGGCGAGGCCTTTGCCTATTCGCTCGCAGCTAAGAAATGTAATCTCATTTTGGTAGCACGCAATGAAACCAAATTAAAGACACTGGCTAAAGAACTCTCAGCTAAATATAACGTAAAAGCAACGGTGATTGCGTTGGATCTTTCCACACCAGGAGCACCCCAAGCATTGCATCAGGAGGTTCAAAAGCAACAGCTAAAGGTAGATCTCTTGATTAACAACGCGGGTTTTGCCACCTATGGATACTTTGAGCAGGTTTCAGGAGAACGACAGCATGAGGAAGTGATGCTCAATGTGGCTGCTTTAGTCGACATCACACATGCATTTATGCCTGATTTATTGCGTAAGCGGGATGGTGGATTAATCAATGTTTCTTCCACAGCTGCATTTCAGCCCGATCCTTATATGGCGGTGTATGGAGCAACCAAAGCATTTGTGCTTTCTTTTACTGAAGCGCTATGGGCCGAAAATCGGAAACGGGGGCTTAGAGTTCTGGCCCTTTGTCCAGGCTCAACGGAAACGCCGTTTTTTGATATTGTTGGCGCAAGTGAAGCGTCAATTGGAATTAGGGAAACTCCCCAAACCGTTGTGAAGAACGCGTTGAGAGCATTTGAAAAGGGGCGTAGTCACATCATTTCCGGTCGCCAAAACTATTGGGTAGCTCAGGTGTCCCGGTTCTTCTCTCGTCAATCCACGCTGGGAATTGTAGAACGTGCACTGCGTCCACAAAATGGATTGTAATTTATGAATAAAGGTAATCTGAGCTTGAAATGTTAGAATACCAATGAATAAGCTGTGAGTTTTATGCACCGGGTCTGATCGTTTATAGCTCGACTTGAATCAGACCCGGTGTTCCTATTTGTATAGATCAAGCGTTAGATCCTAGTTCTAGTTCTCGGGAATATAGTAAAATTCCATCCCGTTTCTCCCAGCCGTTAGCTGACCAGAAGCGTTGACCCCCTGCGTTATGCTCCATCACAAACAGATGACATTTATCAATGCCTTCTCTCAGCAAAGCAGATAACGCTTTATCCACCAGTCTGGGCGCGATCCCTTGACCACGATGTGCTGTGGCTACACCCAGATGATACAGAAACCCCCTGCGACTATCGTGACCCGCCAAAATCGTGCCTATGATGCTTCCATCATGCTCACAGACAAAGCTAAGTCCTTCGTTCTGTTGTAAAAAGCGTGCAATCCGCTCCGGTGAGTCGGCCTCGCTTAATCCCAATCCGTCTAAGCCATTCCAAAGGTCAATGGCCTGATCATAGTCGTCAGCCTGCATCGTACGGAATGTATATCCTTCAGTTACGTTTGCCATGTCTAGTTCTCCTCTAACCCTGTATATATCTGTTGTATTCCAAGCGTTGTTTGTTATTTAACGTGTTGTATTCGGTGCACTTTCTTCCCCAAGCTCCTGCTCGCGCTCTGCCTGTTTGCGATGGGCGATACGGCTGCTGGCCGAAGCTGCGATAGCGCCCACGATGTCGTCCAGGAACGTATGGATCGGCCCGAGGCTTTTATCATTCAGGCGTTCCAGCACACCGGGTTTGAGTTTATCAACATAACCGTAATTGGTAAATCCAATGCTACCGTACACATTTACGATGGAGAAGGCCAGAATCTCATCCACACCGTATAATCCCTCATCATTCTCAATCATGTCCTGCAATGGGGGAAGAAGAGCGCCTTGTTCAGCAAGGATATCCAGTTGGATGCCCGTGAGCACGGCATTTTGAACCTCGCGCTTCATCAGTACCTTGTCCACATTCTCCATACATTCTTCCATCGTTAGGGTCGGGTAATATTTTTTTTGTAAAAGCATGACCAGTTCTGCAATTTCAGTCAGGTTCACACCACGCTTGTGCAGCAACTCGCGGGTGGCATCGGCTACCTTTTTACTATTCAGGCTGTAAGGTGCTTTTTTCTTGTCCATAAAGTTGAAGTTCCCCTCCTCGTATAGATCCTGATTTCTACTGCAATTATGACCAGTGTGTCCAGTCTGCTGAAAAAGTAGTTATTTTTTACGCGAGGCTCGTATACATATTAGTACAATCTGTACAAAATTGTTAGGGAGGAACTTCACTTATGAATATAAAACACCCATGGCGTATGACCTCTGTAGCTGGACTGCTATCCCTACCCCTGTTGTTGTCGGGCTGCAGCCTTTTCGGCAACGAATCGGCATCCATTGACCCCCCGCCGTCCACGACAGAGCAGTCGATGATTAAGGCTGTAACGGGAAAAGCACCCGCCAGTACGGGGCAACTGAGGGCTGTTTTTTTGCAAGATCATAACGGTTTGCTGGCCCCGGTATCTTTACCGATTGCTACAGGTGATGTGCAGGCAGATGCCAAGTCAGCGCTGGAAACATTAGTTGAGGGCGGGCCGTATGCTGGATTATTACCAGAGGGATTTAAAGGTGTAATACCCCAGGGTACAGAAGTGAAAAGTGTGACGGTGGACAAGAACAACAAGCTGGCTGTTGTCGAGTTCAATAAATCTTTCGCGAACTATAAGCCACAGGAAGAACGAAAATTAATGGAGAGTTTGACCTGGACCCTGACCGACCGTCCCGATATTGAGAGTGTACAGATCTGGGTGGATGGCAAGAAACTGAACGAAATGCCTGTTGGCGGCACACCGCTGGATCATCCATTGACGCGTGCAGTAGGTATTAATTTGGAAATTGGTCATGGCGTGACACCCCTGGATTCCAGTCCAGTCACCGTGTATTTCTCTTCTTCTTCTCCTGCTGGAGTTCAATACTATGTACCTGTAACACGGTTGGTTAGCCCTGAGAAAGATCGTGTCCAGTCAGCGCTGCATCAATTGATTCAAGGGCCGCAGACCAAGGATGGGCTACAAGAAGTGATGACAGGGGAGACGGCGCTGAAATCGGTAGAACGCTCCAAAGACAACGTAATTACGGTATCTCTTTCGGATGATATGTTTGCTAAGGGAGAAGCCGTGCCTGCTGAATTTTTGGAATCGGTTGTGCTGACAGCGGCAGACAATTCAGATGATGCGGTCAAAACAAAAATTCGGATTGAACTAAATGGTGAAAAAAGCGTGATTGGACAAAATAATCAAAATTATGGAGAGCCTGTAGCCAAGCCGCAACATATTAACGAAATCCCTCTTTAAGGGCGGGAATCGTCCTTGGGGTGCTTTTGCCTGCACACTTTGGTAAAATAAACATATAAGAACAGGTTGCATACGACGTAGGAGGAAAAAGCATGAGTAGATCTAACGGACGAAACGGTGATGAGCTGCGCCCGATGAAATTGACAGCAGGAGTAAATAAATACGCGGAGGGCTCTGTTTTTATAGAGGTTGGCGAGACGAAAGTCATTTGCACGGCTACTGTAGAAGAACGCGTACCACCCTTTATGAAGGGACAAGGAAAAGGCTGGGTAACCGCAGAGTATTCCATGCTTCCGCGTGCGACTCATAGCCGTAATCAGCGTGAAGCAGCGCGTGGCAAGCTGACAGGCCGTACCATGGAAATTCAGCGTCTGATTGGAAGAGCGCTGCGTTCAGTGGTCAATTTGCAGGCGCTTGGTGAACGGACGATTACGTTGGATTGTGACGTCATTCAGGCGGACGGCGGAACACGCACAACCTCAATTACCGGTTCTTTCGTAGCGTTGGTGATTGCGGTCAATAAAATTGCCACCCAGCACAAGCTGCCTGTTTTTCCAATTACCGATTTCCTGGCTTCCGTCAGCGTAGGGGTTGTTGGTGAAAAAGCATTGCTGGATCTGAACTATGAAGAGGATTCCAAGGCCAAAGTGGACATGAATCTTGTCATGACTGGCAGCGGAAAATATGTTGAGCTGCAAGGTACAGGTGAAGAAAGCCCATTTGATCGTAACGAATTGGATCAACTGCTTAGCTTGGGCGAACAAGGGATTCTGCAAATGATTGAGCGCCAAAAAGAAGTGCTTGGACCGATTGCTGATAAGATCGGTGCTGGACGTACAGGAGCTGGCGCATAATGCGGCTGGATGGCCCGGTCGTCATTGTCGCTACGAAAAATAAAGGAAAGGTGCGGGAATTTGCCCATGCTTTTGCGCCGTTTGGCAAGGAAGTCAGAAGCATGTACGATTATCCCGACATTCCTGATGTCGTTGAAGATGGCAAAACCTTTGCCGAAAATGCACTGAAAAAAGCTAAAGCGGTTGGAGATGTGCTCGGATTGCCCGTGCTGGCCGATGATTCCGGCCTCTGCGTGGACTTGCTGGACGGTGCGCCGGGGGTATACTCTGCCCGTTATGCTGGAGAAGGTGCCAGCGATCACGAAAACAATATTAAGCTGCTCGACGTTCTGGAATCGAAGCAGCTGGGTGATGATACGGGACAGCCTTTGCTAAGCCCGGCTCAATTCGTCTGTACCTTGATTCTATATAATCCGCAGACTGGCGAGACGTTGGAATCGACAGGCTCCGTGGAAGGCTGGATTACTACTGAAACCGCCGGCAGCGGCGGGTTTGGGTATGATCCACTGTTTTATTTGCCAGAGTTTGAAAAGACAATGGCCGAGCTGACGTTGGAACAAAAGCAGGCTATCAGTCACCGAGGGATAGCTCTGCGTGATTTGGCAACAAAGCTGGGTAATCCACAGGCATAGCTTGGTAACAGGGGAGAAATCATCCCCCCATTCACATAACGAAAAAAAAGGCTATCCGTCAGTCATGAGCTGCGGATAGCCTTTTTGGTACTTTCTGTTCCCCATATAGTACACAGCGAAAAATTGCCGCTGCCGCTTAGAAGCTCTATTGCTCCAGCATTCAGTGTAGCTTATCGAATAGCTACCTTGTAAGTGCGCAACCAGTTATCCACTTGAGCCAAGTAGGCAAACAACTGGGGACCCGACATCAGCTGACCAAACCAAGGCAGATTGGTGGATGCCTCCGGTGAGGCGGCAATATCGCGTACCTTTTGCGCATCGATCAGCTTGAGCAGTGGGGAAGAGGAATCATCCAGCAGCTGCAACGCCTGCTTTTTCACAGCCTCAAGATAGGAAGGGTTATGCGTTTTGGGATATGGGCTTTTTTTGCGATACAGCACATCATCCGGCAATACGCCCTCCAGCGCCTTGCGCAAAATACCTTTTTCACGTCCGCCTGTCATCTTGATACTCCACGGAATGTTCCATACATATTGTACCAATCGATGATCGCAATACGGCACCCGCACTTCGAGTCCAGCTCCCATACTCATCCGATCCTTGCGATCCAGTAGAGTAGGCATAAAGCGGGTGATGTTCAAATAGGACATGACGCGCATTTGCGCAGCTTTTCCTGTTTCCCCCGGTAGCTTCGGCACTTCTCCTACCGCGTCTGAGTAGCGATCGTTCAAATACTCCAGCGGCTTGATCCAGTCCCGTACCTCGGGAGACAACAGACTGGCTCTCATATCGGGTGCAACTGCCCACGGGAATGTACCCGAATTCAGCATATCTTCCCGGTGGAACCAAGGATATCCGCCAAAAACTTCATCCGCAGCCTCGCCGGAAATAGCGACCGTGGCTCCTTTTTTAATCTCCCGGCAAAAGAGATACAGCGACGAATCCACGTCCGCCATGCCGGGTAAATCCCGCGTTAGTGTGGAGTTGTTCAGAGCTGCTACGACTTCTGGTGTATCGAATTCAATCCAGTGATGATTTGTCCCTAATTCATCCACCATCCGCTGAATCCAGGGGGCATCGGCTCCGGGTTGAAACGCATGGGCTTTAAAATGCTTGTCGTTATCCACATAATCCACCGAATACGTATGAACTTGTCCTTGCCCGGTACGGTTGTAATAATCGACAGCTAATGCGGATAGAGCGCTTGAATCCAGCCCGCCAGACAATAAGGTGCACACTGGAACATCCGAAATGAGCTGCCGCTCCACCGTATCCAGCAACAGTTCTCGTACCTTGAGCGCCGTTTCTTCGGTGTTATCCTCATGCGCAATGCTTTCCAACTTCCAGTAGGCTTGAATGCGCACGCCGTCGCGGGTGTAGGTTAGCGTATGCCCGGGACGTAGCTCCTTCATGGACGAATAGACGCCGTGTCCGGGGGTACGTGCAGGCCCAATGATAAAAATTTCGGCCAATCCCTCGGCGTCCACTGCTGCTTCTACTGCTGGATGCTGAAGCAGTGCTTTGGGTTCTGAGCCAAATACGAATACTTCTTCGGTCTGGCTATAAAATAACGGCTTCACTCCCAGCCGATCCCGTGCCAGAAATACCTGCTCCCGCTCGCTATCCCAGACCGCAAACGCAAAAATGCCGTTTAACCGATCCACACATTCAGGGCCCCATTCGATATAGGATTCGAGCAGCACCTCCGTGTCGCATTGTGTACGGAAAAAATGCCCGCGCTGTTGCAGCTCTTTTTTCAGCTCAGGCGCGTTATATATTTCCCCGTTATATACAATCGTATAAGTGATATCCTCCAGCTGCCGGATCATGGGCTGAGCGCCATTTTCCGGGTCCATTACGCTCAGTCTTCGGTGTCCGAAGGCACACGGGTTGGATATCCAGGTACCCGCAGCATCCGGTCCGCGATCGGAGAGCGTTTGTGTCATATTCAGCAGCAGCTCAGATTGATGCATTAAGTCTCCGTTCCACTGTATGAAACCTGTAATTCCGCACATGTCTGTTCATCCTCTCTTTGTCGTGTTCATCCAGTGTTGGAATGAATCAAAAACTAAATCCCCAGTTCATCAGTATATATGCCGAAAAGAAGCATAAAATGTCTGTCCGTTCCGAAAACTACAGATGGGGAAACCCGTCTACTCGCAAGGAAGGAGGGAGACCATGTACTACATCAAGGATGCCAAAATACGCCGCTTCACTGAACTTGACGGAGTGCGCTGCGCTGAGGTAGAGGTGCGGCCCGGTGCCGCAGATGACCCGGAATTGCTGGTCTATATCACGGCCAAGGATCAGACGGATGGTCAGCATGACTATGACATGGTACGGATCATCCGCAATGACGCCGATCTGGAGCTGGATTGGTACGACAATAATCTGCATTCGGCATTTGAGGAAGTGACAGACAAGGCTTTTACCGACTCTACACACATTACTGCTGGTGAGGAGCGAGAGAAGTTTAAAAAAGAATTGCTCTCCTATGGGCAGCTCAGCACAGAGTTCGCCAAGGAGTTCGGGGCATGAGGATATGGTGTGCTATGCCTCGGTTTTTGTTGATTTGGGCTCCGGCGCCATCGCCAGATCAGCGTGAAAGGAGGGGGAAATCATAGACGGCAAAGCGAAGTATAAGAAAAACAAAGGCAGCAGTTATATTCATAACAATGAGTTCGCGGAAGAAGTGCTGGAGAAAAACGTAAGACATGAAGTACGGAAAAGTCCTAAACGCTTTGGGAATAAATAAGCAGCCATTGAACTAAATAGCAACAGCAACTCATCAAAAATGACCCTAAAGAAGCCTCCGTATCCCGCCAAATTTGCGGTATGCAGGAGGCTTCTTTTTGAACTAAGCCGCTTCACGCAGCGTCATAATCCCTTTGTAGATGTTATAAACAAAAACCCCGAGATAGACCACTACAAATAGCAGTACAAACCCGATCACTGAACCTGCATGATTCGCCGTAATAATAAAATACACTAGCGGAATTGCCGCAATAATGGGGAAAATATGCGATAAAATAGCCTTTTTTGCATGTCCCTGAACATATTCGTCCCGTACTGCAATCCACACAATGACAGGCACTAGAAAAGGTGCGAAGAAAATGCTGAAATAACAAAGTGACGACAAAAGACCTCTCACGGATTAACCCCTCCTTTATGCATGGTTCTTTGTACATAATACCCCGTTAGCGTCCAAATGATTCCTTTTGCAGCCAGCTTCCCTATATCATAAAAAAATGCTTTTGACAGTTGCCCGAAATGTGATATAATAATCAATGCGCTGAATACATAAGGTTTTATTGATCACTATCTTGTCCCAGTAGCTCAGCTGGATAGAGCAACGGCCTTCTAAGCCGTCGGTCGGGGGTTCGAATCCCTCCTGGGACGTCGAAGCGTTCAGATATGTAAAGTTTGAACGAAATTTAAAATGCTTCAAATCCTTGATATATAAGGGTTTGGGGCGTTTTTTCTTTTATTGGGGTTACGATAGAAAACGTTAGAAAAAGGTGTGATTAATACACCTGTTTACTCAAATTATACACACGATTTTTACACGCTATATAAACGTTCAAAAATGTCTGTTGTTTGTTTTGAATCCTGTTCACGTAGCTCTTTCATAAGGTGGGCATATGTAGAGGTAGTGATATCTAATGAGGCGTGACCAAGCCGCTCCGAAACATACAGTAAACTAATACCTTTATATAGTAGCACGCCTGTTGAATAACCACAAAATGGTAGAAAAAAGATCGTCTTTTCTATAGAATCGTTGGTACCATCCAAACGAATCCGAAAGAAGACGATCTCATGAAAAATTCTATCACGATTACATCTATCCTTCAATCCATGCTGACTCCTGAAGAAGTTCAAGGGGTTGTGAAGTTCAAGGGGTTGTGAAGTTAATAGGTTATGAAGACAAAGGTGATGGACCGTGCTTATGGGGAACTGGAGCGTCTGGATCACTTCAAAACCCATGGACAATCGTTTGTCATTCGGCTTCGCGACAACGTCCATTTGGAAAAGCCTCATGCGCTACGTCGCCTTACGAAGCCAGATTCATCCGTCATTCGGGATATCACTTGCCAGTTGGGAACCCCTCAGTGTCGTTCCAGACAACGTCATCGTGTGGTGATGTTTCGGGATTTTGAAGGTCGGGAAATTCGGGTGGTTACCGATTTAATGCAGGTGACCGCAGAACAAATCGCACAGATCTATAAGGCTCGATGGCAGATTGAAGTCTTCTTTCGTTGGATCAAGCAACATTTGAATATTCCAACGCTGTTTGGTACGACTGAAAATGCGGTCTATGGGCAATTATTCTGTGCTCTAATCGTCTATGTCCTGCTCAATTGGCTATTTGTTGCTGCTCAGACTTCATGGCCCCAACATGCCGTTCTTTCCTTTGCGCGATTTTCTCGTCTATTTCTTCTTCAAAACTACCTGTTGAATGGCTGATTCAGATTCAGCGCGTTCTTCTTCAGTGCACCTCTTGTTTCATGAATTGAGTTACTTATTTTGGTTATTCAACAGGCGTGGCAGAATCTAAAAGTATCTATAATCATAAAAGATTTATTCCACTTTTAGATAAGGATTGAGAAGACCATTTCAGCTAACTGCGGCTTTAGTTTAATCACAATCTTCCATAAAAGAGCGCGATTCTATAATAAGGATCAGTTCGTTTTTATTAAAGGGCCATATTATATCTTTTAATTTAAGTGAAACTGCCTAAAAAGTATGTTAATATCAGATTTAACAGACAGACAAACTAGTATTTATAGAGGCGAAATTATGAAAAAATATAGAATATATCAAGTAGACTCATTTACAAAAAATAGATTTCATGGTAACCCTGCTGGGGTTGTTCCAAATGCAAATGGACTTACAGATGAGCAGATGCAGAGAATTGCAAGAGAATTAAATAATTCGGAAACTGCATTTATTTTTGAAACAGATTCTTCAAATTATGATGTTGAAGTAAGATTTTTTACTCCAACAACAGAGGTTCCAATTTGTGGTCATGCAACAGTAGCAGCGCATTATATTTATTCAATTGAGAGAAAAGCTGAAACTGGAAGAATTATTCAAAAGACAAAAGCAGGTATATTGCCTGTTGATGTTATAAAGTATGAAGATGACTATTCTATTGTAATGACACAGGGAGAACCTTCTGTATCAGAGCCTTTAAATGATGAAATAAGAAGTCAGATTGCAAATGCGTTAAGTATTTCTTGTAAAGATATTTGCATGGAATATCCAGTTGCAATATCTTCAACAGGTCATTCTAAGGTAATGGTTCCGATTTACTCCAATGAAATACTACATAGTTTGAAACCTGATTTGCAGAAGCTTACAGAAATTAGCAAGCATATTGGATGTAATGGATATTATGTTTTTACATTAAATCCACAAGAGGATATATTGGTTCACGGAAGAATGTTTGCTCCTGCAATTGGAATAGCTGAAGACCCGGTGACAGGAAATGCAAACGGACCGCTTGGAGCCTATTTGGTACACTATAACATTTTGCAAAATGAGAATGAGCAGTCTTTTGATTTTGATATTTTACAAGGTGAGGCAATCAAAAGAGAGGGAACAATGCATGTTCATGTGAAAAAGGAACAGGGAAAACCCGTATTAGTTCAAATTACGGGGAAAGCGGTTATTGCTTTTTCAACGGAGATGGTACTTTAAAAAAGTCTAACAAAATTATCAATAAGCTTAATGACGGATTGTCAAGCCAAGTACAAACCAATAACACCAATGTCCCAGCAAGTACTCCTGGGACGTATAGCAAAAAGCTTCCTACATGTAGGAAGCTTTTTTGTGTTCCAGCAGGATGATTGCTGCTAGCTTTATACCGTCGCCTTCTCCTTATGAGCAAAGAATTGAGGTAGATGCTCTTTGTGTGCTTCTAGCAATTCATCCAGTACGGTTTGAGCAATGTCCCCGCTTGGTACGAGCGGATTCAGGGTGAAGGCTTGCAGTGCTGTTGCATAGTCACCGGTGACCGCCGCTTCAATCGTCAGCTCTTCCATTGCCTTCATCACTTGCAGCAAGCCCCGCTGTGCAGGTGGGAATTTGCCAAAGTTGACAGGTTCGGCGCCATGGGCGCGAATGACACTGGTCACTTCGATGGCGCTATCATAAGGAACATCATCAATCGCACCATTGTTACGTGTACTAACCACCATCAATGTGCCTTTGTTGTTATAAATGGAATTAATGATCTCACAGGCTGCATCGCTGTAATGCGCACCGCCGCGTTTGGATAGTTCCTCTGGTTTGTAATCCAGATTCGGATCTTTATACAATTCAAACAGACTATCTTCCAGACGTTTGACGACTTGGCCCCGAGTTCCTTCGTTTTTGGCTTCCTCTAATTCTTCCTTGAGCATGTTATCCGTCATATAGTAATACCGATGGTAAGGACAAGGCAACATTTTCAATTGACGAACTTGATCATACAGGAAGCGCATGTTTCTAATATTTTCAACGACCTTCTCCGGTTTTGCGCCAGGAGCGTACAGTCCTTCAATGACTTGCTCTGTTAATTCGGCCCCTGTTTTGTCATAAACTTTGTGCCAATGAAGGTGGTTAATCCCTGCAAATTTAAAGAACAGCTCTTCTTCCGGTTTGTCCAGCACAGCTGATGCACTCTTGATCGCGCCGATTGGAACATTACATAATCCGATGACTTTATCCCACTGACCATAACGAAGCACAGCTTCGGTGACCATACCCGCAGGGTTGGTAAAATTAATCAACCATGCATTCGGACACAGTTCTTTCATATCTTCGACGATATTGAGGATAACGGGTATGGTGCGAAACGCTTTGAACATTCCGCCGGCACCATTGGTCTCCTGACCGATCATGCCATGTTTTAACGGAATACTTTCATCCTTAATCCGGGCTTCCAGCAAGCCTACCCGAAATTGGGTCGTTACAAAATCGGCGTCCTTCAACGCTTCCCGACGATCCAGTGTCAAATGTACCTCACAATCAATGCCTGCGGCCTTCACCATCCGTTTGGCCATGGCACCTACAATCTCCAGTTTTTCACGTCCTGCCTCAATATCTACCAGCCACAATTCCCGAATGGGAAGCTCTGCATAACGTTTGATGAAGCCTTCTACTAATTCTGGTGTATAACTGGAACCTCCGCCAATGGTTGCAATCTTTATGCCTTTTTTCATGGTTAGTGCCTCCTAAGTATGTTTTTTTAACCGCTTTCTTAAGCACAAATTCACTGTAATCCCTGTAATGCATTACAGGTCAAGCGCTTTTAAAAAACTTATTTTGGGAAGGTGACAATTATAGGGCGGGCACTACGAACATGCTAAACACGAACATGCTAAAATAGAAAGAACGAGGTGAGAAAAATGGCGAATATTCATGAAATTGCAAAGCTGGCGGGCGTATCCTCGGCTACGGTGTCCCGTGTCATTAACAACCATCCGTATGTAAGTGAACCGACAAGACAGCGTGTGCAGGAGGTCATAGACCGACTGGATTATGTTCCTAATCTAAATGCGGTATCTTTAAAAAAAGGCATGACCAAGCTCATAGGGATTATTTCACTTTCTTTTAATGATTCATTGGGTTTATTTGTGCGTGGATTTACAATGTATGCCCAGGAGCATGGCTTTAATATAGCACTGTTTATTACGAATGGGGAGAAGGGGCGAGAACTTGAAGCGCTGGAAATGTTGCGGAGAAAGCAACTGGACGCCTTGGTCTGTATGATTCGTGTTAATGAGTGGAGTGTGATTGAGCACTATACAAAATATGGTCCGATTGTGACCTGGCAGCGTGTAAACATTGAGGCAATCCCGTCTGTATTTATGGATCAGTATCAGGGCTATACGATGGCGTTGGAACATTTGTACGCCCGAGGATATCGGAAAATTGTGAATGTGTACGGCAACATGCGGGGGTTGAACACAAAAGAACGCATTCGAGCTTATCATGACTTTTGCGAAAAATATGATTTGGATGCTGAGGCCTTCCCGCATTTTTATGATTTAAATTCAATAGAAGCTGGTGAACAAATAGCTCATTGGTGGGCAGAACGAGAACAAACAGATAGACCGGATGCCTTTGCCTGTTCTACTGATTATTTGGCAGCAGGTCTTTTGACTGAAGCACGGAGACTCGGTGTTTCTGTACCAAGGGATTTTGCAGTAGTAGGCTTTGATAACACCGAAATATCGCATTTGCTTGATTTAACAACGATTCATTACCCGATAGACAAACAAGCGGAGAATGCGTTCATTATGATTTGCAATGCCCTTGAAGGGATGGATGAAACGATACATCATCTGGAATTCAAATTAGTAGAACGAGCGACCACCTAATTCCAAAAGGGACTTCATGTTAGTGGTTATTAATTACCATATTCAAGTTTATATAGTAGGAATAATGGAAGAAAAATGTTGACACATGTTAATAATTGGTGAATAATTTGAGGTGAAAGTATAAAATTTGGATTTTTTGTATGAAGGGTGGTTATGACTTGGGACATACACCTACGATTTTGGCGAAGTTAGAGGATTATTTAGGGGAAAATAATTTGACGCTGGCACAATTTGCCGAACATTCAGGTGTTCATCAAAGAACACTTAATAATTGGATTGCCAAGCATCGTCCTGTTGCGATACATCAGCTAGATCGAATCACTTGGGCTATGGGACTACCAGAGGGTTTTTTTTACGAACTATACATAGATAACTACATCATTGAGCGCTCCCCGGATTGGAGGCGAATTGAGCCGTTGTTGTTTCGCTGTGCGGAACTGGACAAGTTGGATGCTATCCAGCTTGTAGTGGGACATATTATGGACAATCTTCTATATTCCCCAAAGTTATTTGATGCAGCAGAAAAATTATTCGCACAAGGTCAGCACAATGCTGCATTGTTGCTCTACGAAGGGATTGCGGAAGGCGAGAAGTACCAGCATTCTGAACGTTTGGCTATCTGTCAGTATCGTCTGTTTACCATTCAGGTGGGTAACAATCAGATCCGAAATCTCAAGGCGGCTACACGATTTGAACCCTTTGTCGAACGTCTGAATGAAATAGATCAACTCGATGCGTTAAAAGATTTGGCGAATGTGTATCGTTCTCTGCGTGAATGGGACAAGCTCGATGCAACTGCTCGAAAAATGAGAGCCAAAGCGGAGATCCAATATTCTTTGAAACATCAACAGAAAAAGCGAGAGTGGGAGGAGTCTGAACAGAGGCTGAGTCGCCCGATGTTTGTGTACATTACCTATGCTGATTTACTGTGTGCGAGTGTCTGTGAAGCCCAAGGCGATTATCAGCAAGCATTACAATTTACAAATGCCTACGCAGATTTAGATTGGGTGATCGAGACAGACCAGAAAACTCAACACTGGGTCAACTTGTTCAAGCATTGGGCAGAAGGTAATACTTATGTAAATAAACTCCTATCTGGAGATACGAATGTGCTTCCTCATTATGTTGAATATATTGCATCCACATCAATCACTACCGAGAATGAAAAGCTATCCAAGTTGCTGAACGTTATGATAGCTGCTAACCGATATGCAATAGATATTAATGATGTCCTTTCACGTTTTGAAGTGGAGATTAATTCTTTTGCTCTGCTATCACAATCTACTGATATGTACACCCAACAAGTGATGCCGGATTATTTTGCATGGTTTGGTTACGAACTGGCTTATTACTATTTAAGACGGGGAATGTACAATGATGGCTTTAAACACTTAATATATGCATTGGTAAAAGCCCATATACTAAATAATGAGACTTATTTCATAAACTGTACAGGACTTTTTGCACATTTCCAAGCACATGCGCTTCCCGAAACAAGGGAAGAGTATTTCAAACTATTAGAAAAGGTGTGGTTAGACAATGTTGAAAAAAATGATTCTGCTGGTCATCGCAGCTAGCTTCTTGTTTATTTTAGCAATGCCTGTTCAGTCGCATAACCAAAATCAAAGAATAACGCCTCACGTACAAATTGGAGGTGCTTAAACGACTAGAAACAAAGACAATTCTCACCGACTAGTTCAAGTTTGGGGAGTTCAGCGACTATTAGAGAGCCAACAAAATAAGGTTAATCTCTAGGTCAGAATTGGCATGTATGCTCTGTATTCATTGGATCTTTTTATGAAAAGGGCCTCTGTTCCACTTAATTAGTGGAAACGGAGGCTCTTTTAACGTGGATTTAGGGGCATCTTTGTTTATGCAAACTTTTGGGATGTTCTTTTTTTGTTAGGCGCATCATTCGAAAATCCAAAAAACGTCTTTTTGTCATAAAATATGACATATAGGAGGGATCATGCTGATGAACCAAGGTGTGACTTTACTTTGTGTCGAACGAGCTAGGAAGAAACTGTACCAGGTCCAGAAAAAGTATGGATTTTTAACACATCCCAAAGTAATAGAACAATCTAAAAAGCTGGATGATCTGTTGAATCATTATCAAACATGTAGATCGGATCATTGAGAAATGATACCATATTTTCCTTTAATTCCTTGACCGCACCTCTAACCTGTTCTGACTGTGTCACGGCTGAAATCACCGCCACACCATCTGCACCTGCACGTGCGACTTCCTCAACACGGTCCACTGTAATACCTCCGATCCCAACAATCGGCACATCAATTCCCGCTTTACGCATCTCATATAAAATTGCCGGTCCCTGTACGGCATGGGCATCATCTTTCGAGATGGTGGGATAGATGGGTCCGACGCCGAGATAATCAGCACCTTGCAGGATGGCTCGACGTGCTTCCTCAATGGTATGGGCAGAGACGCCTAAAATTCGATTTCCGATTCGCTCGCGGACGGATTCGGCGGATTCATCGTCTTGACCGATGTGAACACCGTCGGCGTCGATTTCAAGAGCTAGCTCCACATCGTCATTGATGATGAAGGGGACACCAGCGTGACGGCACAGTTCCTGTAGCTGGCACGCAAGTTCGAACATAGGAACGCCCGTTAATGCGCCAAGACCCTTTTCCCGGAACTGGACCATGGTTGCGCCGCCAGCCAGAGCCTCTTGCACGACCCAGCCTGGTTCCGCGAGGCAATTCACGCTTCCAAGCACCAGGTACATCTGTAGCTGGCGGCGCACCACCTCTGACAACATTCTGCCGTTCATAGCAGCATCTCCTGACGACGGCGGAAGGCCCAATGATTGGTGGGTCCATGTCCTTGTCCAAGCTGCAAAGGTTCCTCAATCGCTGCCTGGATGAAGGCTTTGCCATTCGAGATAGCCTCCGGTACAGACATCCCTTTCCCTAATTCCGCGGTAATCGCTGCTGAGAAGGTGCATCCTGTTCCGTGTGTATGAACAGTCCGTACTCGCTTGCCGCTCAGCTCTGTAAAGGCGGTTCCGTCAAAGAGTAGGTCCACAATCTGTTCGCTGCTCTCGCTCTCGTCAGCGTGGCCACCCTTGATCACAACGAATTTTGATCCCATACTGCTAATATGTCTCGCAGCCTCGCGGCGATCCTCCATCGTATGGATACTGATCCCTGTCAGGGCTTCCGCCTCCGGGATATTCGGTGTAACGACCAGGGCCAAGGGGAGCAGGTCGTCCTTCAAAGCCTGCACCGCTTCCAGTTGCAGCAGTTCAGCGCCTCCCTTGGCAATCATCACGGGATCGACGACGACCTTTTTCCAGCCGAACTTTCGAATCTGCTTGCTCACAAGACGGATGATGCCCGCATGAAACAGCATGCCAGTCTTCAGGGCATCCACTCCAAGGTCTAATCCTACAACTTCGATCTGTTCCGCTGTTGCTTCCTGTGGTAGCGGATATACGCCGTGGACCCCTAAAGTATTCTGTACAGTAACGGCCGTAATAGCCGACATGCCGTACACGCCAAGCTCCTGAAAGGTTTTGAGATCGGCTTGAATCCCGGCCCCGCCGCCACTGTCCGAACCGGCAATCGTCAGTGCTCTGGGTACACGAACGTCTGTCATCGCGCACCACCTGCTGTGGTTGTTCCGGCTTCACGGACAGTGACATGCCCCTCTAGCGAACCTGTATGTAGTTTGGCGAGTTCGTCGAGAAAGGCAATCTGGAAGCTGCCGGGCCCCAGTTCTGCGGTACGTGCTGCGGCTCGGGAAGCTGCTGCACCGTAAAATGCCAAGCCTGCTGTACCTGCGAGCAGCAGGCTGGGTTCAACAGCTGCAAAGGCACCTAACACAGAGGTCAGCAGGCAGCCTGCTCCGGTTACCTTCGTGAGCAGCGCGTCTCCACCGCTTATCATTCGTGCTTCGGCCCCATCGGTGATGACGTCCTCTTTTCCAGTAATGACAACCATTGTATTGAGCGTTTGAGCAGCCCGAATTGCCAGATCGACATTTCCGCTGTCAGCACTGTCACCAGCATCTACGCCTTTAATCTCACGCGCTTCTCCAACAAGATGCGCGACTTCGGCTGCATTGCCCCGCACCAATGAGATTTTGACTTCTCTCAGGATTCGCAGTGCCGATTCGGTTCTAAAGCTCGTTGCTCCCGCACCGACCGGATCTAGCAGGACCGGAACACCGTGTGCATTCGCCGATTGTCCAGCAATGATCATGGCATCCACCAGTTCGCGGTTCAGCGTACCGATGTTTAACACGACGGCTCCCGCTATTTTTGCCATGTCTGCTACTTCCTCGGGTGCATAGGCCATCACCGGGGAGGCGCCCAATGCATACAGGCCGTTGGCCGTAAAGTTAGTGACTACCACATTGGTCATATTGTGAACGAGAGGTTTGCTGTTTTGTACCTTCGTCAGGAGATCCGAATAACTTTTTTCCCATGTACTCATAATGATTATCCTCTCTATAGTTGGTGGTTCAACAGGGCATTAACCGTACTTCACGCATCGAATCGCCAGGCTGACTATTCCAAGACCGCTGCCTGCATCTGGACCGGCCATTCTTCCTGGTTATAAGCCATGTCCCAGAACTTATATTCCAGCTGGCAGCTCAGTATAAAATGCTCAATCATCCGCTCTCGCTCAGCAGCCGTTGCGCCTTCTGCCCAAGCATCTACACGTTCTCGGAACTTGAGTGTTGTATCATCAAGCTGGTCTCCATAGAAGCCCATCCATTCATAGAACGGATGAGACTCATCCGGCTTTACTTCATCCAGCAGCCTGCGACCAATCTCGGCATACGTCCACATACATGGCAGCAGCACAGCCAAGATCTCGCCCAGGCTGCCCTCATGCGCAACCGTCAGCATGTGACGGATATAGTGATGGGCCGACGGAGCGAGCGGATATCCCTGCAACTCTTCATAGCTCACCCCTGCGACAGCACAGAAATTTTGATGCGGATGAACCTCGCTGTGGAGAATAAAAGAGATTTGTTCATTAAATACAGCCATGTCCTCCCGATTCGTGCATTTGGAGATTGCGATGCCGTATATCCGCATGTAGGCGTTCAAATATTCAAAGTCCTGTTTTACATAGTGAATCAGCTGTCCCCTTGTCAAACTTCCTTCAGCAATACCTCTCACAAAGGGATGCTCAAAAATCGCTTGAAAAATGCCGTCCGCCTGCCGACGGAGTTCTTGTGTAAAACTCAATTTCCCCACCTCCATTAAATTGAAGAGCAAGAAGTCCTGTAAGAATATAATTCCGGAACAACGCTAAAAAGCCGCCCCGGAAAAATGGAGCGGCTTCAACAATAGGCCCAATACGCAAAAAACGCTTGAAACCTTATATACGAAGGCTCCACTTTCCTACGCTAGTACGAACTAGATCAGGTTCAAAGGGTCCAAGATACGCTCTTGTCTCAGCCATAGTGGCTCCCCTAGTGGACTTCTATTCTTTTGACTATTACTGTACATTCGTTCATATGCTATGTCAAACATAGTGTACAAAATATTAAATTTCCTCTAGTTAGGTGTTTTGGGCTTAGTGAGGGTGATGAATTACACTTTCCACTGCTTTGACCTTGGCATATTTCGGTTTCCACATTGCATCTTGTATAGCTTGTTCCACATCTGAAATGTGCGCCTGCGCTACCTGATCCTGAATCGCGGCTTTTGCAACCGCAATCGCAACAGCGTACGAAACTTCGCGTAATTTTCGGATATGAGGGAGTAGCGCACCGCCAGGCGTATTCGAATCTACACCATTGGCAACAGCAACTGCTGCCGCTGTAAACATCGCAGGGGTAATCCTTTTGGCTTTAACCACAATCGCACCCAGACCCAGTCCCGGAAAAACAAAGGCATTGTTCGCCTGTCCAATCTCAAAATTTGTATCGTTATAGGTAACGGGCTCAAAAGGACTTCCGGTTGCGATCAGTGCTCTGCCATCTGTCCACCGGATCAAATCCTCGGGTACTGCTTCTGCAAGGTTTGTAGGATTGGACATGGGCATAATGATCGGGCGTTCTACATGCTTTGCCATCTCCTTGATGATCTCTTCAGAAAAGGCACCTGCTACACCGGAAGTTCCAATCAATATCGTAGGCTTCACCTGACGGATGACCTCCAGTAGCGGTATTTTGCCGTCACCCGACCGGGTCCATGAGCTGACTTCATCCTTTTTGCGCACATACGGTTTCTGATACTCCAATACGTCTTCCATATCTTCCGTTAACAGCCCGCGATAATCAAAGGCCCAAAAGGACTTGAATGAATCATCTACGGAAAGGCCATCCTCGATCATAGCGCCCCGAATTTGATCAGCGTTACCGATCCCTGCAGCCCCTGGGCCGAAAACAAGTATTTTTTGTTCACGCAACGGAGTCTTGGTGACACCCACCGCCGAAAGAATCGCAGCCAGGGTCACTGCTCCTGTACCTTGTATATCATCGTTGAAGGTGAGTATGCTTTGACCGTATTTTTCTATAATATGGCGCGCATTAACGCTACCCACATCTTCCCAATGTAAAAGCGCCTTCGGGAATTGCGCTAACGTTTTGCTGATAAAAGTATCAATAAACTGGTTATAGACTTCTCCGCGAACTCGTTTATGGCGGTTTCCGATGTACAGTGGATCATTCAGCAGCTTTTCATTATTCGTGCCTACATCCAGTACAATTGGCAGCACCCGCCCAGGATGAATGCCTGCCGCAGCCGTATATACTGCAAGCTTGCCAATAGCAATGTTAATCCCCCCGACGCCCCAGTCACCAATCCCCAAAATACTTTCGGAATCTGTCACGACAATCAGATCCACATCATGGCCGCTCAAACCAGAATTATGGAATGCTTGTCCAATACCGTTCGGGTTATCTATCGACAAATATACGCCTCCAGGGCGGTTGTACTCGTGACTATATTCTTGAATCGCGGTTCCTACGGTCGGCGTGTAGACTACGGGCAGCATTTCACTCAAATGATCGGTTAGCAGCCGGTAGTAGAGTACGACATTTCGGTTGTGAAGGTCGTTGAGAGAAGCATTTTTACGCAGCATGGTGGGTTGTGCGAGAAACTGCTGATATGCCCGTACGCTCTGTTTCTCCAATGAAAGGACGGTTGGAGGAAGGATTCCTTCCAAACCCAGCTCTTTGCGTTCTTCTTCTGTAAAAGCGACACCTTTGTTCAAAAGAGGATTTGCCAACACATCCTTTCCCCGTAATGGAGTAGATAATGACCCATCGCGATTGACATAAAATGCTTCCATAGAAAGACCTTCCTTCTCTTCATTTACATATGGTAAGGATTTCACAAAATTCGATTTCAGTCGCTCCGAAGTGCAAGATATAGACGAACTAAACCATTTCGATCTATATCTTGTTCATTGAAAGTCGCTTATCGGATTTTTGCAAAATCCTCAAGATGACATGTTGTCCATAGTATGGACGTGCGAATCTGTTTTATTCTTCTATTTATCTATGACAAAATAACCATATATTTTTCCTTCTGTTGATCTAAAAGAACTAATTTTCGATATAGATGCGCTAACTTATTCTGATGGTTTTGGTTCTAATGAATCAGGCCTAAACACTCTGTTTTTATCAAATATGAAAATCAGTTTTTCTTCTCTTATATCCTTATATATCATGGAGTGTCAGCTATTTTGTTAAGGAAATATGAAGTATTTGGACATTAATTTAACTCCTATAAGCAAACATTCTTAATTCTTTTTCAACAAAATAGAACTATTCGGAGGAAAAGGAGAGGTTTGTGTGCAGGGACCTATAGCCATTTTTAGCGATAACGACAGGGCTATTGATTATCCCAATGTGATTTGTTTTTACCAATATATACAGTGCGAGGACACGGAGGCAGCTTCAGTCTACGAGAACGCATGTTGTTGCCTGATTGATTATAGGGAGCCGGGGCAGGCGGTGCGGAAAGCCAATCAGATCCGTAGCCAATTTCCGCAAATGCCATTGTTACTGGTGACGGATGTAACAATTCCGTTCAGTGATCAGCATATGGTGCAAATCACCGGAGTAGGCCGTTTGCGCCTGCTATTTTGGCAAGCCAATGACACCGAAGAAATGCTTTCGGAAATACAAAGCTTGCTCTATCCCGAGTATTCGACCAAAAGCCAACATATTGCATTTATCTTGTCTGTATATAACGAAGAGCAACGTTTTGTTCATGTCAAAACCTTTGCTGAACGACTGCAAGCCTTTATCCGCAGCCATATTATTGAAGGTTCGATTTATCTCATTGATGATGGCAGTCACGATGGTACCAATGCCTTGATTAAAGCGCTGGAGGCAGCAACGGACTTGTCCGTAAACAGGATTAATCAGAATCTTAGCCCGTTGCTTCAAACAAGGGAATTGGGACGCAATACACGTAAGGCAGGGACGTATCTGGAAGGGATGCGGACCATAGGTGCGGATTACTACGTATTTGTGGATGCGGACGACTCCTTTTTTATTGAGGATATTGCCAGAATGATTAATGTTGTTCAGCAGGGCTATTATGATGTCGTGATCGGAACCAAGGATATGACCGCCGAGAATCGATCTTTATTGCGATCTGTTGTCAGCTTTGGTAAGCGGGTCATTTCCCGTCCTTTTTTACCAACAGGTGTGGTAGATTCGCAGACTGGGCTTAAAGTGATGAGTTCGGTTGCAGTGAAACGGATGTTTCCGCATTTAAAGGAACAGCTCGGACTGGCGCTGGATCTAGAAATGATGTTTATTGCCAAGCGACTCCAGCTTCGTGTGCTGCAATTACCCGTCAAATGTATTGACCGCGATGGATCGCACATTCATGTCTGGAAGGATTCTATTCGTTTTTTACGCTCCATCATTGATATTTGGCGACTGGATCGGCGGGTGAGATAACAACGTGAACAACCGATTGCGATCGTTGATGTTCCCTCTCTTTAATGTGCTGCTTAACGGATTTAATTTTTTCTTCCACATTGCAGCGAGTTGGTATCTTACCGGACAAGCTTATGGCCAGGCGAATGCGCTGCTGGCACTTTTTGCACTTTTATCCGTTTTGGGTTTATCCATCCAGCTATTAACCGCCAAACTGGTCTCTAAGGGAGACCAAAAGCTTGCGCTACGAAGCTTACCGCTCGGTTCTTTATTACTCAAAGCACCTCTGGTGCTAACCGTGCTTGCCATGGTCATTTTACTCATCTTTCATCCGTTACTGCGTTCGCTATTAGGTGTCGAATCCGGTCCGCTGTTCATGCTGTATGGCTTGATTGGACTGCATATTCTTGTGAGTTCGTGCCGCGGAGATTTACAGGGCAGGGAACGCATGTTGGCGCTCAATGTGAACTATTACATTGAGGTATTAGGGAAGCTGAGCCTGTTTTTTGTTCTGGCTGCACTGGGGTTAAAGCTGGAAGCCCTACTGTTAGCAAGCTGTGGAGGAATGTTGCTGTCGCTGCTCCACGGCTGGATCGTTTCGGCTCGTGGCTTGTCCTTATTCACATACAGTGGAGAACATATCCCTTCTGGGCTATGGAAATCATTGGGTCAGGATTTCACCGATAGCCTTATGACGAATTTATTCATTTTGTTTTGTATCTCCATCGACATGTTGTATGTACAGCATTACTTTCCTGAGCAGGCCAGCAGCTATGCCATTGCGCTGAAGTACAGCCAGTTGGTCTATTACGTTTCGTATAGCCTAATTGCTGCTTTTATTCCAAAGATCGGTGCGCAGGGGCATGACCGCCAAGCTTTGGGCAAGTTGATTGCCGTCTATGCCGGTTTAATGGCTGTAGCTGCGATCTGTGTATATGTGGGCACGACCTTTGTGTTCCCATCCTCTATTCCCATATTATTCGGAGCCTCTTACCAATCGGCCGAGGCCTATATTCCATGGGGAGGATGGGTGTACTGGCTATTTTCCATCGTGCTGTTTTTTGTGCATGTGCACGTATTGGTGGGCAGACGAAAATTTATGTTCAGTCTGATGGCAGGAGCCGCGGCTTTATTAGTAGCCTTTCATATTGCCCACACAGATCCGGTAGATTTTTTGCTATCTGAGTTCATAGTTTACGGGGCTATGGCTCTCTACTTTGTGATAGACGCCTATGTGCATTTGTTCAAAATAAAGATAAAGGGGGATTTACCCCATGAATACCATACATGAACAGGACGGTAAAACCGTAGTTCTATTGCTTTCCTGGCGTGACATTCGTTCACCTAAAAGCGGGGGGGCAGAAATTTTTACCCATGAAATGCTTAAACGCTCACAGCAAGGACGTTTCCAGTTCATTCATTTTTCACCCCAATTTGAGGGGATGCCTGAGCATGAAATTATTGACGGTATTACGTATATTCGAAAAGGGAACATATACAGTGTTATTTATTATGCGATGCGCTATTACCGTCGTCATCGAGGGAAGATCGACTATGTGATTAACCAGGCGAATACGCATCAATTCTTTACCCGATTTTGGGTGGAGGCATCCAAACGGATTTTTTTCATACATCAGCTAACAAGGGAAATATGGTTTGAGAACGCCAAATTCCCACTAAATGTTATTGGGTTTCATATGGAGCCCTTGATGCTTAAGCTGGCTCGTAAGGATCGGACGCTTACGGTATCTCCGTCTACTCGATATGATCTACTTAAGCTGGGCTTTCACCCGAATCGTGTCCATCTTTTACCGGAAGGCATTGAGTTTGATCATTGGCCGCGCGAACAATTTTTAACGAAGGAGCCTAATCCGACCTTTATGTATGCTGGGCGCTTCGTCAAATATAAAGGTATTGATCTGGTCGTTGAGGCCTTTGGGCAGCTCAAGGAAAAGTTCCCTCAGGCTATGTTATGGATTGCCGGAAAAACCGATAAAACCTATGTGGCAGAACAATTAGTGCCGATTATGAAACAGTATGGTTTGACATACGGAGAACCGGATGAACAGGGGCAATCGCAAGCCGATATTACCTTTTACGGATTTGTTTCAGCAGAGCATAAGCTGGAGCTGATGAGTCGTGCCCACGCGCTCGTATTTCCTTCCTTACGTGAAGGCTGGGGTTTGACGATTACCGAAGCGGCAGCCGTTGGAACCCCTAGCATTGTCAGCAATTCACCGGGTCTGGTGGATGCAACGGATTTTGGGAAGAGCGGGTATCTATGCTTTCACGGCGACATCCGAGGATTATCTGAACAAATGGAAAGAGCAGCAAAGGGCGGCGAAGATTACATGGCCATCCGTGAGCGGGCGTATCAATATGCGTTAAGATTCCATTTTGATCATACGGCTGCTGCGTTTGAGCAGTTGATGGAAGATTGGGTAGAGGAGGCGGAACAGAGTGGACAAAGTGGTCATTCTCTTCTCCACGTACAACAATGAACGGACGATAGAGCCTTGTTTGCGAAGCTGTATGGGGCAAAATTACAAGGATCTGCATATTGTAATTGCTGATGATGGCTCCAATGACCGGACCGTTGAGACGATTCGTATGCTGTCGGTAGGGAGTTCAGTACCCGTAACGGTATTGGAGCTTCCCCATGGGGAGCGGGGAGTCGCTAGGGTCAGGGCGGTTGAGGAAGCGAAACGCTTGGGTGCCGAATACATATTTGTATTGGATTCCGATATGATTTTAGCCGAACATCTGATTCAGCAGAGCATTGACTTTTTTGACGATCATCAGGATATTGGCGCCTTGGTCGTTCCGGAGGAGGCGTATTCGGAAGCAAACAATTTTTTTTCCAAAGTAAAGGTTTTTGAGCGAAATGTGATTAACAATGCGGGTGAAACCTTGGGAAAACGCTCCATTGAAGCCGCACGTTTCTGGCGAATGAGCGCTTACGAATCGACGGGTGGGTTTAATGCGGAGCAGATTGCTTTTGAAGAAATACAGCCAACCTTGCGTTATATAGAGTCTGGTGGAGTCATTCGCCGGGCGGTATTTACACGGGTATATCATGATGAAAAACAGGTGTATCTGCACGATGTATTACGTAAAAAAGCCTACTACTTTTCGGTGATGGATCGTACGATGTCATCTGAAGAGGGCGGATTGCGAAAAGCGCTGGAACGTTGGTACTTCTTCCGTCCGGTGCTGTATACATGGGGGAATTTGAAAAACTATATCCGTCACCCCTTGCTGACGATGGGGATGTTGTGGATGTATGTATGCCTGACTGTGATTGGGGTAGCCGCCGTGTTAAAGGGCGGCACCCGTCACTCAGGCGATCTCGCTAAGGCGGATAAGGCGTAAGGATGAATGGCCGAGGGTCAGTGTATCCAGCGTGTATAAGTCGGGATCGGAAGATTCCGACTCCTCATACGGTATATATAATGAATGCGTGGTTAACTGAATACCTTCCCCGTCAGGATGACGTAGTGAGCAGCCGACAGGATACAGCTCAGCGAGTGCAATGTGTACAGCGGTTACGATATCTTGTTCATTCAGCAGCACATAGGGTCGGTACGGTGCATTCAAAATGCTGTCTATAAAAACTGACAGGTTGGAAGCTACGTTCTGGTCTGCATGTAGGCTGTTTCGGTTGAGTTTGGCCTGATCAAGCGCCTCATACAGTATTTTTTTTAGCGTATCATCATCCAGCTCCAGCGGTTTCGTCAAAAAACGGAACACACCGACTTGGTTAATCGCCGATAAAATGGACTGCGTATGCAGGTGACCAGACAAAATAATTCGTACGATATGTGGATAATCCTTCTTAATCATGCGAAGGAAGGTAATCCCATCCAGACCAGGCATGAGCAGATCGGAAACTACCACATCAATCGGGTGCTGTTCCAGCACTTGTAAGGCTTCTTTGGGCGTGTGAGCGGTATGTAAGGTGAATGCTTCTTGCGTCAAGGTCCGTTCAAGCAGGGACAGAACCATAGGGCTGTCGTCAACAAATAGAATGTTTTGGGGTGTCATAAGAACTGCGCAACTCCAATCAGGAAGTAAGAAATGAGGAACTACATGTATAATATCAGCGTTTTGGCATTTTTGAAAGATGTCAATACAGAACGGGCGTTGCGTCTTTTTTGTGAACGATTTGATTCGGCTGAACATGCCCTCTGGGAAAAAGGTATGCGTCTCCTTCATCAGTATCATGCTGCACGGCATACAGGAGTGACCCTGGCTGTCTCCAGCGCACTTCAGCATATGGACGATCGTCATGATATTTACGTTGTTGATCTGCGAGAATACGGCGAGGAAGAGCTGGATCGCTTATATATCGCAAAAACATGCGAGTTGATCCTACTGACGGACGGGGCAACGGAAACCGCTGCGAGGTTTGCTGCACTCCAGCGCCGTACTCCCCGGTTGCTGTGCGCACGGCTACCGCTGGTCAGCTACGAGCTGGAATGCCTGATGCAGGCTATTTTGAGCCGTCTTGAACAGAATGGAGGGGACAGGGGAGCATGAAGCAATGGGCTTTGTTGAAACCAGGTTGGCAAAAGCTGATCCTGTACCTGATCGTTCTGGGTGTGACATTGTTCTTGGCCGCTGTGCTTCAATGGTTTGTTGTGCGGCAATTCAGTGGTCACTTGGCGGAGATTCAGAACGAGCAGCTCCAGTATGAGGTACAGGAACTTTCCAGCAGCATAACCGAGCGTTATGCCGCATGGCAGACTGAACTGAAGGAGCTGTCGTCCAGTCTGGGCAGAGATATGCTGAATCAGGGAACACGCCAGTATCCTGAAGGGTTTAAGCGTGAAAGCGGCGGGGCCTTTTATGTGCTGGATGAGCAGTATCGTGTGATGGTCGGACGAGACAATCGTGAGATGAAAAGTGCGGTCCAGCAGATTAAATGGCTGCAAAATGGTTGTGCAGTAAGCTCTTTTGTGACAGAGGATCATCAGCCTGCCCAGTATATAGCATGCAGGATTCAAGGAGCGCAGATGGGCGGTTTTATGGTGCGCACGGTTGACGCTGATATGCTCAGCGGGATTATTAAAAGTAAACCAGTTAACCAGCATGAGACTTTATTTTATAACGGTCAATTTAAGGTCGTAGCTTCCCGAAGTACTCCGGATATTAACCGAACGGACATCACGGGCGTAACCCGTAGGCTGCTGGAGGGCAATACAGGTGTCATTGAAGATGACGGTGAGAAACACGGAATAGGATTCAGCCGCATTGGGGAAGAGGCCCTTTACATATCGGTTAAGGATGTCAGCGAGGATACAGCACAGCGAATCAGCTCCTTTCGCAAACAATTGTGGATGGTCATGGTTCTGATATTGTTCATTCTGTGGGCCATGCTCGTACAGTTCCGCAAAAGGATTGTAAAGGATGCCATCGTGAACAATCAGGTGCGTGACCAACGGCGCGATGAAGATATGCGACAGCAGCAGGACACCTATTATTTGCCGTTAATGCAGACGATTGAGCAGCAGCTACAAGAGCTGCAAGAGCAGACTAGCCGTCTCACAGGCGGTGATGATTTGAAGCTGCTGGGATTTTATCATGATCTAGCAAACCGTTTTGAAGCGGCTTCCAGTCAGGGAAAAGGAGCCTCTCATGAGGAACTGGAGTATTTTCGCGAGTTGAATGAAAATTTCATCCAGGGTCGTCTCAGACAGGAATCCTCACTGGGAGAGTTACTGACGGGAGTCCGTAGCTTGCGCGATGAGCTGGAAGAGAAGATGCATGATAATAGTGGAATTAGCTTTACAGATATGAATGAAGTATTGTCTGAGTCGCTGAAATGGGCGAACCGTTCATTGAACATGAAGAACATTCAAGTGATCTTGCGGCAAGAGCCTGTTCCATCGATTGCAGCACAAGCACCCATGCTGTACAAAACGATTCAGGGACTGCTGGAAAATGCAGTTCAGGCCATGGGCCAAGATGGAGAGCAGCCTGAGAATCAGGAAAAGGGCCGAACAGGTCTGCGGTCCAAGCGGCAATCTCAAGTGCTTAAGGTTAGTTCACGGCTGGAAGAAGGAGAAATTATTATTAACATTGAAGACACGGGTGGCGGGATTGATGATAAAATGCGTTGGAGCTATTTCCAGCCAGACTATTCACAAAACTCCCAGGAGCATGCATTCAGCCTGTATCATATGGATGCATACCTGAAGACCATAGGCGGTCGTTTAAAGCTGCGTAATACCGATCAGGGCTTGCAGGCAATCGTTCGTTTGAGGAGATAGGCCCAAGATAACCGACAGATATACGAGAAGTTCAAGAGAGGGGGACAAGCATGAAAAAATGGATATTTCGCTACCGCTACGATATGGCGGCAATGATGTTGATGCTGATTGCGATTGTTGCATATCTTGCACCCATCTATGGACCAGGGCAAATTGTGTTTAGCGACATTGCTTTTGGAGCCACCTCTCATCGGTATCTGGAGGAAATAACCGGAGTATGGAACGAGCGATGGTCTACCTCGACCTTGTTCAATGCTCCACGTATCCTGTACATCTTGCCCTTCTATGGACTGTCACTCTTATTTGACGAAAGCGGCCCGGTCTTGCTCAAGTCGTTTATTACAGGCTTATTATTTGTTTCGGCATTTTCGATGTATGCCTTTGCCAAGCGACTGGTCAGCGTGTATTATTCACCAAGCTTTACGAAGACCCGTATTTTTGCCATCATGGTCGGCTCGTTGTTTTATGCGCTGAATCCGTGGGTTATTTTCCGCATTCAGCATATTTATTTGCTCTGTGGATATAGCTTGTTTCCGTTAATGCTGCGATTCTTTTTCAGTGCGGTGGACCCCAAGTTTCAAATTCAACAAATTAAAAACTATCATCCCCACAAGTTGTATCAGCGAAACTGGATCGACCTGTTCCTGTTGGCTGCGGTATTCACCGTTAGTGCTGCGGCAATTCATTATTTTTTCTTCGGCATGATTTATTTGGGATTGTTCACCATGTTGCTATTAATCAAGTTGACCTGGACCCACCGTAAGGCCGGTCGCACCTATTTGCAGCCGTTATACGGCAATTTTTTGCGTAAAGGGATCATTTTTGGCGTGTTTTTCGGTCTGCTCAGTTTTTATTGGTTGTCTCTATATGTCGGTAGCATGTTGATGGACGCTCAAGCGTCTCAGCATAATATTAACGTCGTGGATACGTTGTCTCTGTTCAGCCGCAACAGCAGTTTATATAATGTGGGTTATTTACTGAGCTATTGGTGGCCCATGTTTTCCTTGTCCTCACTGCCTGTCATGTTTTATGTAGGAGGGGGATTTTTGTTGCTATTGATCGGGTATGCGATGGTGACACGTTCACATAAAAATCCGATCATTCTGATCTTCTCGCTACTTACGTTGCTGTTTCTGGTTGCAGCTACCGGGACGACGTTCCCATCCATTGCCAAGTGGTTTGTCATTTTGGTTACGAAAACCCCTGTGATTGGTTCGGTTTTCCGTGATCCTAACAAATTTATTGGACTGATTGCCCTTAATTTCGGGGTGTTGCTGACCTTTGGTGTTATTCAATTTATGGAATGGTTCGGATCATCCCCGTTGCAGCGTGTATATAAAAAGCTGGCGGTAGTTATTGTCGTTTTGTGCCTGGGGATATATTTTGCTCCCTTGCGTACTCAGTTCATTGAGGGGTACTACAAGCCGGTACAAGTGCCGGAGGCTTATGGTCAAATGGCTGAAAAGCTGACTGACCCGGATCGTTTCGATAGCAAGGCATTATACTTTCCGATTGCTGACAATATGATTCAGAGCTATAACGGAGTAGCCACGCCCAAATGGAATAAAGGGAAGACCGCAAACGAAAAGGCAACCGGAGATTTTCAGGTATACTCTTCTCCTAAAAATACGATCTTTCATCATGAGGGGAATGATCCCGGCATTACATACTATATGAATTTTCTGCAGTATGTCATGGACAACGGATTAAGCTCCCGATTAGGCTGGCTGTTCTCTACCTTTGGGGTCAATCAGTTGGTCTACCATGATGAATATGTGGGGCAGGAGAAGCGGCAGGATTTCCACCTGTCTCAGCTGGAAGGTCAGACCGGGCTGAAACGTACGTACCAGAACGGGCTATTTTCCATATTCAATCTCGATCAGACACCGCCCTATATGAACATCCTTGCGAGTAAAATTGTAACACCTTACGGTTTTAGCCGACTGGAGAGCTACAGTCATCTGCCTGGTTTTGATTTTAGCCGCTTTGGGGTGCTGTTCAGTGCGTTAAAGCCTGAGCTAAAAACCATCCAGATGATTAACAAAGGGGATTATGTGGAAGCGGCGTCCTTTAATGACTTGTTATTGTCACAGCTTCCAGCAGAGGATTACTTACGGCCTTTTGATGCCATTGAGGATGGTAATGCCTTTTTAAAATGGTCCAAAACCTTTGCCTCGACTAACGATTGGTTATGGTATTTATCCTCCCAAAATATACGGAACTTTCCGTTCGATATGGAAATGGATGCAGGGATTGCGGTCACCTTTGCCAGTAAGAAGCTGGATGTGGCCCCGTATCAGATGAGCAGCATCGATGGGAAGACGGTCGTGGACTTTGATTCCATGTTGCGGACCGAAACCTTCTTCAAGCCGGATAATCCGCAGTTGTTCAGTGTGCAGGCTAATCCCCGTGAGGAATTGAATGATGTGCCAACTCTGCACGGCGAAATTATGAAGGGAGACCCGAGTAATATATGGCAGGTCGCTAGATCGGGTTTGCTGGAAGCCAAGGAAAATAATCCGTATCAGTTCCAAATTACTGTTTCCGGTCGCGGGACGAACAAAATGCATGTGAAAATGAGATTTTACGATAAGCAAATGCGTGAACTGGGGGTTAGCTATGTCGTGGCGCCTTCGGAGGGATATAATTTTGACAGTGTGAAATTTTACGGGGAATACGTGTCGCCGCCCGGCAGCTATTGGATGCGAATGGATTTGTTAACCCTACAGCGTCCACAGCAAAAAAATTACTGGTGGATTCATGATATCCAGCTGCGTGATTTGGGGCAATATAGCAAGCCTAACACGTTTACGATGCACAAAAAACTGGATCAACCTCAAACCTCGCATGTATATGCTAGAGTGTTTATGAATAAGGCAGGCGGAAAATTACAAGTCACACTGCCGGACAAAGTGGTTAGTATCAAGACTCAGGATGATGGTTTAAACCAATTTCAATGGGTGGATCTGGGAGAACATGTTTTTCCAAAAGGAGATACTCCAGTCACGGTTAATAACCTGCAAGGCTTTAATGCGATCAATCAATTTGCGATTGTCCCTGTGGATCAGCTAGATCAGCTATCTTTTCCAGTGGAGCAGGCATTGAAGCGGGGCAAGCTTTTTTTCACCTTGGAGGCAGAGAGCGATTTTAACGCACAAGGGAATGTACAGACGGAACGTGCTTTACCAAGACTTAGTATGGGGCGGGGGATCAGCTATCAGAAGGGGACGTTAAGCAGGGATGTGGAAGTCGCCAAAACGGGAACCTATGCCACAGCTATTTTGGCTAATCTCCCCGCTGGGTACCAGGGGTCATTAACGATGAAGTGGACGAATGAAGAGACGGGAAAGGTGCTGACCAGAACGATTCGTACGAAGGAGTCGTATAAGCGGCTACCCGCGACCTCTTTATCCGAAAAGCAGGTTATTGAAACGGTGCCCGATCAGGATGGTTTTGCCAAGAAAATCATACAAATTCCCGGTCTGCTGAATGACTACGGCCGAGTCGAATTTAAAAATCTGTTCCTAACCAAGGGGAAGTATCGCTTAACCCTTGTGCTGGATAGTCAGGTGCCGTCATTGAGCCGTTTTGGAGATATTCATCGAATGGCTGCGCAGGAAGTGACGATGATGCCGGGGGAGGATACGAAGGAATCATTGAGCACGACGGATGTCGGATGTGTGGCGGATATTCGACCTGGGCAGACGAATCTGTCAATCAAGGACGAAGGACTCTCTATCCGTTACGCACCTAGCTATTCCTGTGACTGGAATATTTATGCGTCCAAGAAAATGAAGGCAGAGCCGCTGCAAGAGTATGCCGTTCAGTTGGATGCGCGATCAGAACAAATTGGAAGTCGGCATATGAAGGTCATTTTTTTGAATAAAGCGTCCCAGGTTCTCCAAACCTCCTATATTGATGAGGTGGAGGAGAGAGATAAGGAACAATGGAATCATTATGATCAAATTGTGAAGGCTCCGGCAGGAACTGCCTTGATGCAGTTTCAGATTTTGGCGCATGCGCACAAGAAGCAGTCAGGCTTATTTCAAATGAAGCAATATTCCATCATCCCTTATCAAGCCATGATTACAGTGGATCAGTTTACGTTGTTTGAGGGATCGGATATGGATACCTTTTTTATGGCTCCACATGCATCGGAGAGCATTCAGGCAACTCGTGAAAATTCCATGGAACGCAGTTTTACGCTATATAATCCAACGCATGAACAGGTGCTGATCCGGGAGACCGAATCACCCAATCCACTGTGGGAGTTCAGGCTAGGTAGCGAAAATCAGCGAGCCCGTCTGTCCGTCAATGGAGTGACTACCGGATTCATTACCAATGGTAACGGGAACGGGAAAGTCGTCGTTATTCTGGCTTCCGCCTACCGTTTCGGCTGGGTACTGTTCCTCATAGGGATACTGGGTGGAGCAGCTTGTTTTCTTCCTTATCGGCGATGGAAGAAGCGAAATCTTCCATAAAAAGCAAGCTGCTCAGTGGGGAAATGGGTAGCCATGATACGGCTACATCTCATATTTGTAGCCTCTGCCCCAGACGGTACGGATATGCTGAGGATTTTTAGGGTCACGTTCTATTTTTTTGCGAAGGCTGGAAATATGTACGTCGATGGTACGATCCAGATAAGCGCCATCTCCACCTTTGATCCGATCCATCAGCTCGCTGCGGGTAAAGACTTTACCTGGATTGCAGGACATCTCTTTTATAATGGAAAATTCAATTTGAGTGACTTCTATTTCTTGGTCATCGACTAACAGGCTATGACGGTAATCATTCACCCAAACCCTTACCTTTTTAAGCTTTTGAGTTACCGTTTGCGATTCAATGGGCATGTTGGGGCCGCAGCGGCGCAGCAGGGCTTTGATGCGGGCATTTAACTCTATCAGGCTGAATGGTTTGCATAAGAAGTCATCTGCTCCGTCGTCCAGAGCCTTTATTCTTATATTCAGCAGGGTGTTATTAGAGATGACCAGCATAGGGACCGTAGTAAATTGACGGATTTGGCTGATCAGCGCACATTCGACTTTACCGGAAAACATTAGAGCGGTCACAATAATATCGGGCTTAAAACGCATAAGTGTAGGAATTGCAAGTTTAGAGTCATAAATAAGCTCGGTATGATAGCCTTCCTCCTGAAGATGAAGAGCAATCATATCTGCCAAACTTTTTTGATCTTCAATGATGAGTATTTTTATGGGCATGACTGACATCTCCTGTACGGATAAAGATACAATTACATTGCATAAGTATGTATTTTCCACGATAATACATACTTATGTATTCGGCAGAAATGCGAAAATCGAACAGTCCTATAATGAAAGAAAAATATTAATTTAGAGGAAGAAGGTTGCATCTTTGCGAATGATTTTATTATCTGGAGGTTCGGGTAAACGTCTATGGCCCTTATCCAATGTGAACCGCCCCAAGCAGTTTCTTTCTATTTTACGTCATGATGAACGTCCAGAAAGCATGCTGCAACGAATATGGAGGCAATTAGATGAGGCGAATTTGGCAGATGAGGCCTATTTTTCAACGAGTGGAACTCAGGCCGAGCTGATTCGGGGGCAAATTGGCGGAGATGCTGTAGTGATTGAGGAGCCGACTCAAAGGGATACCTTCCCGGCCATTTCTCTGGCTACGGCCTACTTGCATGACGTTGCAGGCGCATCACGCGATGAGATCGTAGGGGTCATGCCTGTGGACGGGTATGCTGGGGATGAATTTTTCGAGCATCTGCGTAGGCTTCCTTCGATATTAGAGCAATCAGGAAGCCATATCGCATTAATGGGGGCTGCCCCAACGGAGCCCTCAGATAAATACGGATATATTGTGCCTTCAGCCTCTCCTTCACTTGACCAGCCATATTATAGGGTTAGTTCATTTGTAGAAAAGCCGGATCTGATCCGTTCAGAAGCGTTGATCCGTGAAGGGGCCTTATGGAATTGCGGGGTGTTTGCTTTTAGACTGGGCTTTTTGTTGGATATTCTGGAGCAAATGGGTTTACCAGCCGACTATGAATCTCTTTCGACAAATTACGCAGACTTACCTAAAACTAGCTTCGATATTGCGGTAGTAGAGCATACTCATAAGCTCTCCGTGCTTCCCTATCATGGAGAGTGGAGAGACTTGGGCACATGGGATTCTTTGGTACGGGAAGTAAGTTCGAAGCTGAGTGGCCCGGGATATATTTCAGAAGCTTCACATGACTCGCATATCATCAATGAACTGGAGATTCCGGTTAGCATCTGGAATGTTCCAGACATTATTGTCGTTGCTGGTCCAGATGGCGTGCTGGTTACGGATCGACAGTCGTCAACAGGAATTAAGGATATGGTGGCAGAAATTGAAATCGGCCCGCGTTTTGAGGAGCGCTTCTGGGGAAAGCAAACCGTATTATCCCATCAACAGGCGGCAAGTGGATTGCAGACAGTGACCAAACGCGTGGTCATTTCAAATGGGAGATTTATCAGCTATCATGAGCATCAGTTTCGTAAAGAAGTTTGGACTATAGTTTCTGGAACCGGGAGCGTCTCTATCAATGGCGTGACACAGACAGTCAGCCCTGGTGAGGTCATCGTCATAGAACCCGGTACAAAGCATTTTATAGGGGCAGTAGAGGGAGATTTAGAATTCATTGAGTCACAAATCGGACATATCGTATCCGAAACGGATATTATCCGATATGAATTTCCTGATTCGATTGACGATCATACTCTATGAAGTGTCTACAATATAGGGACTGATAGATACGAACGAGGTTTATCAGAAGGCAGTGAAGAGTAGTAGGAACTATTTTTTATTAGAGCTTAGATGACCTGTACATTCCTAAAAAAGGTATTCATGCGTTACACGAATGAATACCTTTTTTTGCATAAACAGTTCTTTGTGTGCGTAATGAAATGGATAGAAAAGAGACTTATAAAATAAGTTTCTTGGAGGTCAGCCACTCTTTTACAGCGTCTGTACTGAGATCTCTTTTAGGCGTCCATTCTATTTTATCAACCAGCTTGCCGTTTCTGAATTCTGCAATGGTGGGGGTGTATTTAACGCTGTAATCCTCTTTGAATTTATTCCATTGGGGCTTGTCCTTATGGATTTTGTGAACGTTCAAAAAAGTAATTTTAGAGCCTAGATTATACTGTTCGATCATCTTGTTAAAGTTAGGCTCAAACCGATTGCAGTCGCCACAACTCGGTCTGCCGACATAGATAAATACACTTTGATCCTGTTGAATCAAACTCTTAAAACCATCAAATGTAACCGCATTCAAGTGGTCATATATTTCTGGGTAATTGCTTTTGCTCGCTTGGATTTCTTTGTCTTTTTGTTGAACAACCTGCTCTAGGTCTTGAAATTTAACTACAGCTGAAATAGCGATACCAATGACAAGCAACACAATGACACTTAACCCGGCGATATATCCTTTTTTCACAGAAATCCTCCTTTTTTTACATTCTTACACTTACAATAAATGATATTTCCATTTTTCGCTGTAACACTTGTCTCATTATGTATAAAAAAAGAAGCTTTCCATGGGGAAAGCTTCTTTAATCAGCATTTTGCATAATTCGATTCCCAACGCTTGTAAGTACAGTATATAGACGAACTAAAGCGTTTCGATCTATATACTGCTGATTTGAAAACGCTCCTGGGATTTATGCAAAATGCTCTAGTCTGAAAGTTAAACGTTAGACCACAACAGTCAACAAGTAATCCTCACGCTTCACTTCAGTTTCCATTGTGTTCAACACATCCAGGTATTGAGCGGAATTTGTTACGATAATCGGCGTAGCCGTAGTATAGCCTGCCGCCTTAATTTGCTCGATATCAAATTCAAGCAACAGTTGTCCTTGCTTAACTATATCGCCTTCCTTGACGCGCTTGTCAAAGAATTGTCCTTTCAGCTTCACTGTATTAACACCCACGTGAATCAGAATTTCTGCTCCGTCATTGGAAGTAATACCGATGGCATGTCCGGTCGGGAATACTGTCGTAATCGTTCCATTGACAGGAGATGTCAGCACACCCTCTGTAGGATCAATCAGGATTCCTTTCCCCATAGCACCTGAAGCAAAAGCAACATCAGAAGATTGTTCCAAAGGCAATACTTTACCTTGCAGTGGGCTTACGAGAATTTCTTTCTCGATTGCCACTTCTTTCTTTACGGGTGCAGCTTCTGTTTTTGCAGTTTCTTCTTTTGGATCATCAAAGCCCAAAATCATAACCAATACAACTGCAAGTACAAAGGCAACGAGCAAACCGATGACTACCCACAAGAATCCAGGTCCGAAATAAGTCGGCAACGCCAGTAGACCCGGTAATGCAAAGGATTGTGCGTGCGCTCCGCCAGAAGCGATAATCGCCCCGCCGATTGCTCCGGAAATACAAGCATAAATGAACGGCTTTTTCAATTTTAAAGTTATTCCATAAATTGTTGGTTCTGTAATCCCAAAAATAGCGGCCAGCGTAGAGGAACCTGCCAAAGCCTTCATCTGAGTGTTCCGGGATTTCAGGAATACCCCCAATGTTGCACCAGCCTGAGAAAGTACGGCTGCTGTAAGCATCGGAAGCATCGTGTCATAGCCCAATGTTGCAATATTCGACAGCATGACTGGAACGAAGCCCCAGTGTACGCCGAAAATAACAAACACTTGCCAGAATGCCCCGGCAACAGCCCCGGCAATTAGTGGGCTTAAATTGTATACCCATGTAAAACCGTTTGCCAAGCCCTGACTGATCAGGTTACCTACTGGACCAAAGGCCAGAAATGTTAACGGAATAACGACCAGGAGCGAAAGCATCGGCACGATAATGTTTTTAACCGATTGATGGATAAAGGAATTGAACCAGCGCTCCACATAGGACTGAACCCAGACCGCGAGAATAATTGGAATGACACTGGAACTGTAATTAATCAGAATGATCGGAATACCTAAAAACGCCAATCTTTCTGGGTTGCTTACCGCCGTTATAACTGCTGGATAGACCAGAGCTCCAGCGATTGCCACCGATACAAAGGTGTTTGTCTTAAATTTACGGGACGATGTAATAGCCAAAAACACAGGTAGAAAATAGAAAACACTGTCGGAAGCTGCACTTAGGATCAGGTACGTACCGCTTTTATCATTAATCCATTGAAAAGATAAAATTAACGCCAGTAGCCCTTTAAGCAAACCCGCCCCGGCAAGAGCACCGAGAATGGGAGAAAAAATGCTGGAAATGATATCGACCGCTTTGCCAAGAAAATTCGTTTTTTCAGAAGATTCTTCCTTTTTGGCATTGGGATTATCTGCATCCTGCAAATTCGTTTCTGCCATCATATGCTCAAACACTTGACCTACATTGTTACCGATGACCACTTGAAACTGGCCGCTGCTTTCCACTACTGTAATGACACCAGGGGTTGCTTCCAGTGCGGCTTTGTCTGCTTTTGTACGATCATTTAATTTAAATCTCAAGCGTGTAGCGCAATGGAACACCGAATTGACATTCTCTTCGCCACCAACGAGGGTCACTATTTTTTTAGATAGTTCTTTATCACTCATGTTCAGAACTCCTTATGGGTTATTCTTGCTACTGATAGGATTTACTGTTTACATCTGTTGCTAAGATGCGCCGGCGTGCACCTTTTTAAACTTGTAAACAAGAAAAACCTAAACTCGTGGTGAAAACTACGCACTCTCCTATAGAGGAACGTCGATTTCACCATCAGTTTAGGTTTTGCCTGCCTTACCAGTCACAATCCATGAACGATGAGGATATGAAGTTGTTAATCTTATATGTTATTACGCTCAGTTACCCGATGAATATGGATAGTTAGATATACGTATTCATCCTTGCTTAAATATTGATCGTATGTTTTTTCCAGATACTCATTGATCTTTTGGGCACAAGCAAAAGCTTCGGTATACGTCTGCTTCACCTGGTTGTACAAAAATTCTTCACCACTGTGAATGACTTCTTTGCGAATCACTCGCATCGCAAAATATTGCAAATGTGTCAAAAATCTCGAATAGCTAAAAGAAGACTCATCCAGCACAATTCCGTAATGATACGTAATAATGTTCAATATATGTTGGACAATCTCAGTCATTTTCAGTGTAGATTTCATTTCGTTACCGTCGATCCGTGCATTCACCATATGCAATGCAATAAATCCTGCTTCATCTTCGCCCAATTTTACTCCGAGCGTATTTTCAATTTTTTGAAGAGCATCCAGTCCAACTGCAAATTCTTTTTTGTAGAAGCGTTTAATTTCATACAGCATCGCGTTTTGGAGTGCCAGTCCTTTTTCTAGCCGTTGTATGGCAAAATGAATATGGTCGGTCAACGTTAAATAAATATTATCGCTTAACTCCGTATCCAGCACTTCCGTTGCATGGGTTACGATTTCATTCACGACCTCCAGATGAGACACTGGAATATCGTTCAGCAGTTCAGTTAGTTTAGCCGTGAACTCGTTTTCATTTAACATGAAAATCTTATCTATTTTATCATCATCGACTTGATCGCCAGCCACCTTTTTGAAGGAAATACCTCTTCCCATCACGATGACCTCTTTGCCTTTATCGTTTTTAGTCAATAGGACGTTGTTATTGAGCACCTTCTCAATAATCATTGAAGTTCCCCCTCCCATCCTTTACCAATAAAAAATGCCTAAGCACAATTCAACACTATTGTTAGCAATAGCACTCAATTGAACTCAGGCATTGCCCGCATCACCGGTCACAATCCTTCGATATAGTGCTATTGTAGCACAAAAAAAAGCGATTTCAACATATTTTATTCTGATTCGACAAAAAATATTTCATATCAAGGCCCTTTTGCCTAATTTGCAAGTAAATCGTTACCTTACGTGGTCGTACGTTCAATGAGGCAGTACTCTAGCGAATGAAGCTCCATTTGGCGTCCAATCAGCTGAGGGGAAAGCATGAAAAAAGCATTTTGTGCTTGAGCCATGATGGGATTTTGAATCGTTGTAATCCCCATCGTATGCGCCAGCTCCGTGTTATCGAATCCGACAATCGCCAGATCTTCCGGTACGTTCAGCCGTTGTCTGCGTGCTTCGCAGAGAATGCCCACTGCTACATAATCGTTAGCACATAAAATAGCCTCTGGGAATTCTTCCCGACGCTGTAACAAATCCCGTACGACCTGTTCGCCATCACGGATATTATAAATAGAAGAGTGATTCCAGTGTTGCAACACTGGCAGATTGTTCTCACTCATGATCTGTTCGTAGGCTCGTTGTCTGCTATGGGTATTGATGCTGCTCGGACGACCAAAAGCGTTGGCTATACGAGTATAGCCTTTTTGTATCAAATGTTTTAGCGCTAACATATATCCTTCATACTGATCCATAGCGACGGAGCGAATATCGGTATGCTCCATTCGTTGCCACGAAACGATCGGGCCATATTTGCAATAGGTACTCAAAAAATCAGTGTCATTCACGCAGGAAATGATGACCAGCGCATCGACTCTTTTTCTTTTTAAATCCTCAAAGGCTTGAAGCTCTTTCTTTTTGTCTTCTCCCGAAGTATAAATAATGGTTTGGAATTCATACTGGCCGGCTACTTCCACAAAGCTGTCCAGAAAAGCCAGAACAATTTCATTAATAGTTGAAGTAATGATACCGATCTGAAGCGTCTGACCCTTGGATAGAGAAATGGCATTCCGATTAGGAACATAATCCAATTCCTGCATGATTTTTAAAATCTTAGTTCTTGTTTCGTGACTGACATGGGGGGACTGATTTAATACTCTGGATACCGTAGCTTTGGAAAAGCCCGCCAGTTTTGCAATTTGATCAAGATTCGACATGGTGCTTCTCCTCACATAAGAAAAAAATACTTGACATGAAACGCGTTACAACGATTAGGATGCTTATGAAGGCATTACGTCTATTTTAAAGCAACTGTCAATGCTTTTCAAAGGAGAACGGTTACTGTCCGGCGGCAAAGTTGTCGAAGTGCTACTCCCTGCACCAAAGGGGTATTATTTACTAGACCAAAGTAAAAATCTTAAATACGGAAAGAGGTTTTTATACTATGACTAAGACATTAAAAGGATTTCCCGAAAATTTCCTGTGGGGTGGTGCAACTGCAGCTAACCAATTGGAAGGCGCTTTTGACGTAGATGGAAAAGGATTGTCCAGTGCGGACATGGTTGCCTATGTACCCAAAGCAGAACGCAAGAACGATCATGCTATGGAGATTTCGTCCGAGCGACTTGAAGACATTTTGGCAGGCAAAGTCAATGCCCGTTTCCCAAAACGTGAAGGTGTGGACTTTTACCACCACTACAAAGAAGATATTGCATTGTTCGCTGAAATGGGCTTTAAAGTATTTCGTATGTCCATCCACTGGTCGCGGATTTTCCCGAATGGCTATGATGCCGAGCCGAATGAAGCAGGATTGCAATTCTACGACAATGTATTTGATGAGCTGCGCAAATATAATATTGAGCCCTTGGTAACATTGTCGCATTATGAAACACCGCTAGGTCTGACTCAGAAGTATAATGGCTGGCTGGGTCGTGAAGTCATACAACACTACGTAAATTATGCCGAAACGGTGTTTACACGCTATAAGGATAAAGTAAAATACTGGCTGACCTTTAATGAAATCAATGTAATGACCATGAGTCCGTTCACCGGTGGCGGTGTGGTTATTGACCGTGTAGAAAACAAACAACAAGCGATATATCAAGCATTGCATCATCAATTTGTAGCTAGTGCACTGGCGACCAAACGGGGACATGAGATCATCCCAGGCGCTCAGATCGGCTGTATGCTGGCTCGTATGGAAAGCTATCCACATACGTGTAATCCAGCGGATATACTGAAAGCCCAGCATGAAAATCAGATGAACCTGTTCTTTACGGATGTGCATGCCCGTGGGGAATATTCCAACTACATGAATCGTTATTTTGAAGAAAATAATGTTGTTATACACACAGAACCAGGCGATGCCGAAATTTTAAAAAATAACACGGTCGATTATATCTCATTCAGCTACTACATGACCTTGACCGTTTCTGCAGGTCCAGAAGGTGAGAAAGCAGCAGGAAACCTGATTGGCGGGGTGAAAAATCCATATTTACAGTCCTCTGACTGGGGATGGCAAATTGATCCGATCGGTCTGCGTGTTACGCTGAACACGTTATATGACCGCTACCAAAAGCCGCTGTTTATCGTGGAAAATGGCCTAGGTGCTTATGATAAGGTGGAAGAAGACGGATCTGTGCATGACACATATCGTATTGATTACTTGCGTCAGCATATTGTTCAAATGAAGGAAGCAATTGCCGACGGTGTTGATCTGATTGGTTACACCAGCTGGGGTCCTATCGACCTTGTGAGCATGTCTACTTCCGAAATGTCCAAGCGCTACGGATTTATTTACGTCGATCTGGATGATGATGGTAACGGAACGCTCAAACGCTCCAAAAAGGACTCATTTAACTGGTATAAAAATGTGATAGCAACCAATGGTGAAGAATTGTAATTTCATATCATCTCGGGCGGGTATAGCAGAGGACATCCTAAGGATGCAATCTGCTGTACCCGCTTTTTTGATAGACACAATAATAATATTTCAGAGGGCTTCACAAACTTTTCACTTGTAATAAGCTGAAAGTTTTCTGTATAATGAATAAAAATTTCATATGTCTGGTTGATGTTTGCGGGAGATGGAACGAAGGTTCCGACCGAAGGGGCAAAACTCTCAGGTGCTTAGGCTGATTACAGCAACAAGCGGGGACCGTAAACGGACAGAACTCTGGAGAGACCCTTAATTGGGCGCCGAAGGTGCACCGCAGAGAACATCTGCTTAAACTCTCAGGCAAAAGGACAGAGACGCGAATAACCTGTGACAGGGAATGCCCTAGGCTTTTTTATATTAGAGGCAGAAACCTGCGCAAGATGGTTGTATTTTTTCGTGCCTTTAACCTCTCCAGGAGTCGAATCAGCGGATTTGACTCTTTTTTGTTTTCTAATATGCTGGAGGAGCGGGTTGAAATGAATTTGGTACATGTGTTAGAAGCGATTAGCAGTTGGATATGGGGGGCGCCTCTCATCATTCTTGTCATGGGAACGGGGTTGTGGCTGACCATACGTTTGAAGATGCTGCAGGTATTCCGCCTGCCCCTGGCGATCAAGCTGATCGGTAAGGCCCCGAATGAAGGTAGCGGGGATGTAAGTAGTTTTGCGGCTTTGAGTACAGCGTTGGCGGCTACAGTTGGCACAGGAAGTATTGTCGGCGTAGCGACAGCCATTAAGCTGGGCGGGCCGGGTGCCTTGTTCTGGATGGTCGTTGCAGCCTTTTTTGGGATGGCGACGAAATATGCGGAAGGTGTACTTGCGGTAAAATACCGGGTGAAGGACCGGAATGGGCAATTTTCCGGCGGCCCGATGTATTATATTGAGAAAGGTCTGGGACGCCGTTTTAAACCGCTGGCGATGCTGTTTGCTTTTTCGGGCATGCTGGTAGCGTTGTTCGGGATTGGAACGTTTCCGCAGGTCAAAGCGATTGTATCTTCGACTGAAAACAGTTTCGGCGTTCCGCCCATTGTAACGGCCCTGATTATTGCTATCCTTACAGGACTGGTTACTATTGGAGGACTCAAAAGCATTGCCAAGGTATCGACGAAGGTCGTTCCTTTTAAAACAGGCTTGTACGTACTGATCTGTCTCATCGTACTGATTCGGTTTGCTGACCAACTTCCTGCCGCAATTGCGCTGGTGCTCCATTCGGCATTTTCAACTACATCTGCAACGGGCGGATTTGCCGGAGCTACGATTATGCTGGCGATGCGAAGTGGGGTAGCCAGAGGTATTTTTGCCAATGAGGCCGGATTGGGAAGCGCACCGATTGCAGCTGCAGCTGCCAAAACCAAATGGCCTGCGGAGCAAGGGCTAATTTCCATGACAGGCGTGTTTATTGATACGATGGTTATTTGTGTGATGACCGGGTTGACGCTACTGGTTAGTGGTGTGTGGAGCGGGCCTACCGATGCGGGCCTGATGACTCAGCAAGCATTTTCCAGCGCATTCCCGCTGGGGGCAGAACTGCTCACAATCATTCTGATTATGTTCGCGTTCACCACCATGCTCGGCTGGAACTATTACGGGGAACGCTGTGTTGAATATTTGCTTGGGGTCAAGTGGATTAAGCCATACCGTTATCTGTTCATCCTACTGGTTGCCGGGGGCGCGTTCATTAAACTGGATGCGATTTGGCTGCTGGCAGATATCTTTAACGCAATGATGGCTTTCCCGAACCTGATTGCCCTGCTCGGCTTATCAGGAATTGTAGTCGCAGAAACCCGAACCTATATGGATTCTCTGAATTCTAGTAAGAAAAAGGGCATTCTTGCAGGTGCCAGTGTAGGGGCAGCTATCCAAGTAGAAGAAAAAGGACAAACGGTTAATTCATAAATTCCAAAAGGGAGTGCCCTCAGTCATCACAGGCTTGAGGACACTCCCTTTTGAATGTTATAACGATGCGTGCAAAATAGCTGAAATATCTTCTTGATTCAGCTTTTTATAATTACCGAAGCCTCCGTATTCCATTTCACGGGCTGCAATGTTTGCGACTTTTTCCAATTGCTCATCATTAATATTGTAATCGGCCAGGGTGGAAGGGGCACCGAGACTTGTCCAGAATGCACTCAGGCGATCAATCCCCTCCAAAGCAATTTCCTTATCCGTTTTACCAGTGGTATCTAAATCAAACATGCTGAGCATCAGCCGCTTCATGCGTGCAGCATCCTGTTCCACCGTATGTCTCATCCAGTTGGGGAAGAGGATCGCCAGACCGCCAGCATGAGGAATATCATATACAGCGGATAATGCATGTTCAATCGTATGCGAAGCCCAGTCCCCGAAGTAGCCCATTTGCAGTGTTCCGTTAAGGGCAATCGTTCCGGCATATAAAATCGTTTCACGATGCTCGTAGTTGTGCAAATCCTCCAGCAGTTTAGGTGCAGTTTCGATCACGGTTTGCAGCACGGAAAAGCACATACGATCTTGCAACGGTGTATTTTTAACATTGTGAAAATATTGTTCAAACACATGGCTCATCATATCCACCATGCCATATACCGTCTGATCACGTGGCACAGAGAAGGTGTTTTTTGGGTCCAGAATCGAGAATTTCGGATGCGTTACCGCGCTGCCCCATACGTATTTTTCGTTCGTTTCCCAGTTGGTGATAACAGAATCAGGATTCATTTCTGAACCGGTGGCGGCGAGTGTGAGGATGGTGCCGAATGGCAGAGCCTGGGTTGGCATGTGCTTTTTGTTGATAATATCCCACACGTCGCCGTCATATTCAGCCCCTGCTGCGATGGCTTTGGTGCAATCAATAACGCTTCCACCGCCTACAGCAAGTAAGAAGTCGATTTTTTCATTTCGGCAAATGTCGATACCCTTCTTAACGGTGGACAAGCGCGGATTCGGTTCTACGCCGGACAATTCATGAATGTTGAGATGTAGCGGCTCTAACGCGTTTAATACCTGGTCATACAGACCATTTCGTTTGACACTTCCGCCTCCATATACCAGCAAAATGTTTTTGCCGTAATTCAGCAGCTCCTGCTGGAGTTCTTCAATTTGATTGTCTCCAAAAATTAATTTGGTGGGGTTATAATATGTGAATTTGTTCATCTGGTAAGCTTCCCTCAGTTCATAGTTCATAGTTCATGTTCAAATCGTAAATCGCTTAACCTGATTGCCTGTTGGATACCTAACTTCATCATGTAAGCTATTTGAAATGACGATTAGCTATTATACATGAAATGAATAAGGGAATTCAAGTAAATCTAATCTTTGACCGCTCCGGCGGCAAGATCGGAAATAAACTGGCGGCTAATGAAAAGAAATAAAATAATAAGTGGCAGTACAGCCAGCAGGGTGCCCGCAATGACCATCGCATAATCCGTATTGTAAATCCCGTTCAATTGTGACAGTGCAATCTGGAGCGTGAATTTACGTTCATCCGTTAAGACGATTAGCGGCCATAAATAATCATTCCAGGCTCCTATAAAGGTAAATGCGCCGAGAAAAGCGAACGCAGGACGTAGAATAGGCAGTGCTACATTCAAGTACAGTCGAAAAAAGCTGCATCCGTCCATCCGGCCCGCATCCAGCAGTTCCTTTGGAATGGATTCTTCCGCATATTGACGAATCCAGAAAATGCCGAAGGCATTTACCATCCCCGGGATGATAAGCGCTTTGAACGTACCTACCCATCCAAAGGAGGCCATCATGACAAAGGAGGGGACAAGCGAAAGTTGTGAAGGGACCATCATCGTAGCTAGCAGAACGATAAATAGCACTTTTTTGCCCGGAAAATCAAACTTGGCGAATGCAAAACCTGCTAGTGAATCGAAAAACAGAACCAATAGGGTAACAGAACCGGCTACAAAAAGGGTATTAAAAAAGGCTCCGGCAAAATTAATCTGTTGTAATACTCTCGTTATGTTATCCAAGAAGTGGCTGCCAAACCACAATTGTGGTGGAAAACGATAGATGTCTGAGGTTGTACGGGTTGCCATGACGATCAGCCAGTAAAATGGAAACATCGACAGAATGATTCCCACCAACAATCCGGCATATAAAACAAAGGATTTTGCGCGTGTCTGCATCATGTTGTGAAGCTCCTTCCCATCGTTATTTTTTACCTTGAACGAGTTTCCAGTTTATGATGGAGAATAGAGCAATGATGAGGAACATGCCCCATCCGACGGCTGCACCATATCCAAAATAGTTGTTAATGAACGACTCGCGATACAGGTATAAAACGATGGTCATGCCACTTGCCCCGGAACCGCCGTCATTACCGACAAGGACCTGTGGCTCGGTGAAGAGCTGCATACCGCCGATGGTGGACGTAATCACCGTAAACAGAATGACTGGGCGTAGCATGGGGATAGTGATGCGGAAAAAAGCTTGCGCTCCGGTTGCCCCGTCTATTTTGGCGGCCTCATACAGCACATGCGGAATACTCTGGAGTCCGGCCAAATAGATGATTGCGTTATAGCCCATCCATCTCCATACGACCATAGAAGAAATGGCAATTTGGATACCCCATGGCACATTCAACCATTGAACCATGGGTAGTCCCAAGAGTTGCAGAAGGTAGTTGAGAAATCCAAAATTGTTGGCAAATAAGGCACCAAATATGATGGCAACAGCCACAATAGACGTCACATTGGGCAGGAAGAATCCAACTCGCCATAAGGTGCGCATTTTCACAAAAGGGGCATAAAGCAGAAAGGCAATAATCAGTGCGAAGAATAGCATTGGAATCGTGGCGTACACCCAAATCACAAACGTATTGCCTACAGCCTGCCAAAATTCATTGTCTGTCACAAGGTAGCGAAAATTGCCCAAGCCGTTGTAGGTCATGTCTCCGATCCCGTCCCATTTGTGAAACGCTAGATATAATGAAAAACCAATCGGAAACAGTCCAAAGATGCCAAACAGTAGATAAAACGGCGAGATCGCAGCATAAACGGCACGGTGCTTCCAGATTTCTCTCAGCATAATGTCCACACGCCTTTTTTGAATTTTGTTTTTACCGCTGTAATTCCCGTTCGATTCGATCCATTGTTTCCGTCCATAATGCATCGGAATTGGCATCCTGCTTGGCGACATTAGCAAGACGACGGGTCACAATGCCGTGGATGACAGGATAGCGCTCGCCGAAATAGCTGCTTTTCACATGACGTGCGGAGGTGGCAAAGATGAGTCCGGTGGCCTGACCACCAAAGAAAGGCTCGGGTGTCCCCATGATAGGATCGTTATAGACGCCGGGAGTGGACGGGAACAGTCCGATTTTGTGGTAGGCTTCCAGTTGGTGTTCCGGGTTTTGCAGCCAGGTCAGCACTTCAAAGGCTTCTTTGGGATGTTTGCTGGATTTGAGGATAGAAATGAAAGAACCACCCAGGTTGCCGTCTCCTCCAGGAGCACGGGCGACTCTCCATTTGCCCGCTGTATCCGGCGCGGCCTCTGTGAGAACTTGCTTCATCCAGATAGCCCCTACAAAAGAGGCGATTTTGCCGTTATTGACTGAAGCGTTCCATTCGGGAGTCCAGCCATCCGCATTGGCGAGCAGATGCTTCTTGTGGAAATCGACAGCGGTTTTCCAGCCCAGACGGATGTCAGGGGATTGATTGCCGATATAGCTGCCATCTGGCTTGAAGTAAAGGTTTGTATGCTGAGCGAGTACCTGATTGTAAACGTTTACAATATTGTCAGCCAAAAATGAACGGCTTCCGAATTTCTGGCGAAGTTGTTCTCCGGCCGCCATGTAATCATCCCATGTGCGAATGGAGGCACTAACCTTTTCAGGATCACTAGGCAAGCCTGCTTGTTCAAACAGATCACTTCGGTAGAAGAGGGCGGTAGGCCCAGTATCCATGGGAAATGCAATCATTTTACCATCAGGAGTGATCCCTTGATTCCATTTCCATTCCAAATATTGATCCTTCAAGCGGTCTGCTCCGAGTTCCCTTAAGTCATAAAAACGATCCGCACTGGGGAACAGCTCCACCATCCAATCGTTCAGAGCTACGATGTCTGGTTCACCGGAACGAGCTGCGAGCGTTGTCTTCAGTTTGGCTTTGAAGTCACCGCCTATTTTTTGAGTTTTTAATTCAATGTTGGGAAATTGTTTTTCCGCCTGGGCGAGTAGTTCATCGTCAATGGAACGGTTCCAGTACCACAATGTAAGCGTTATCTTTTTTCCGTTTGACAAATTAGTTTCAGATGATTGACTTTCAGAGAACGAGGGTCCACTACAAGCACTGAACATCGTGAGAAAAGCAAGACATAATACCAGCCATTGTACTGTTTTCACATCATTTCCCTCCTTGCTGTCTGAGATAATCTGCCTGCTAAACAAGTTGTAAATGGTTTAGCTCCATCATATGAAGCTGTTACCCATTTATGTGCATTGACTTAACCAAAAACAAAAAAATTGAAACAAAGCATGTATAGAAATTAAATACTCTAAAGATATTGATCTTACTAATCCGAAGAATGATAAAACAATAAGGCAGATATTATGTCAAAAGGTATCTAAATCGTCAATGCTGAGCAATATCTTGGAAAAATCTAATGATGAATTCGAAGAACGATTTCTCTATATCGGTGTGCAGTTCCCCAGTAGGAAAGGACAGATAGATTGTTCGCGTACATCGAGGCTCCCTGATTTGAAGCAGCTTAATGTCTTCGGTTACGACGTTCCTCCACAGGATAGAAGGAATAAAGGAGATGCCAAGTCCTGTTTGAATCAACCCTCTTACCGTAGCCGGATCATCACTTTCAAAGACGATGTTGGGTTCAAAAGGGATGTGAGTAAAAAAGAGGTCCGTTGTTTTCCTAAGCGAATTACCAGGTGTAAGGCTGATAAACTTCTCATGCTCTAGATCTTTCAGGAATACGGTGTCCTGAACGCTCAGAGGGTGAGATTTTGGTACGCCAAGCAAAATTTCCTCCTCCAGCAGGATCGCATGCTCGTTGTCCGCCAACTCTTCGGACGTAATCGCAAAATCGTACGCCGGTCCTTTCTTCATCTTCGCAGGGTGCTGGGTCAGGTTGAATCTAATTTGAGGATAGAGATCGCGAAACTTGCCGACAAGGTTGGGCAATAGCATAGAGCCGACAGCGACGTATAACGTGATGACCTCTACCTTTTCGTTCTTCATTTCTTTGACTTCGGATACGCCTTGCTCTAGTGCTGATAGCGACTGGTTCACTCTTTTCAGGAACTTCTTGCCATATTCATTCAGCACGATATGTTTTCCTTCGCGGTCAAATAGCTGCACACCCAATTCCGTCTCCAGGTTTCTAATCATTTTACTTAAGGCAGGCTGTGAGATAAACAACTCGTTCGCGGCACGTGTGACATGCTCATACTTCGAGGTCACTTGAAAATACTTAAGCTGCAAATAATCCATTATGGAGTAGCTCCTTTATAACCATTAGGTTATCGATTATATGTGAATATATATATTTTACAGGTATTTGCTCACTTATTACAATTGACAATGTAAGAAATTGAATCCGCTAAAGGTGGTGAGATTCTGAACATCGTTTTTACATTTCCCGGCCAGGGGTCACAGGTTCCTGGAATGCTCCAAGATGTGCCCGAGTATGTGAAAAAGGCAACAAGTATCATCGGAAATGAACTGCGTGATGATGAGAAGGCTATGGGCTCAACGGTCTGGATTCAGACGGCACTCTTCGTTAAGGAGACGGCAATAGCCTATCGGTTGATCGAGCAGGGTATCCGGCCCCAATTCGTGGCAGGGCACTCCATTGGTGCATTTCCTGCGGCGGTCATCGCGGGAGTTCTTTCGTTCGAGGATGCGCTTCGGATCGTATGGCTCCGTGCCAGGTTGATGGAAGAAGCCTTCCCTGAAGGCTATGGAATGGGTGTGATTATGGGGCTTACGAAGGCAGAGGTTCAACAAGCCGTGCTTCTCTCCCATAGTGAGGCGACGCCAGTCTATCTCTCGAATATAAACTCAGAGCAACAAATCGTCGTATCCGGATCATTGGTAGGGTTAAATAAAGCATTTATGCAAGTGAAAGAGCTTGGGAGCGCTAAAACGGCGCTTCTGAAGGTTCCGATTCCTTCACACTCCCCGCTGATGTCAGAGGTAGCCAATAAGCTATTGCTGAAAATACACACTTTTTCTTTGCGGGACGCTCAAATACCATATTTGGTGAATCATACGGGCAGAAAGACGAAAGCCAAGGAAAAAATTGCGGAGGACCTTGCCCTAAACGTAGCAAATCCCGTCCAGTGGATGGATATGGCGGCTGTCTGCGTCGAATCGGGAGCTGACTGTTTCATCGAAATGCCGCCGGGCCATACTCTTTCCAGACTTGTTAAGCAAGCCCACAAGAGTACCCGGCAAATGGCCGTGGACGAAATCGGTCTGGAAGCGACTCAGTATCTGATTAGAAAATGGAAGGAGCAAGAAGAATGAATAAAGTACTGCGATCCTGGTCACAAAAACGTGATAAAAAGCAGGAAAAGTTAGGAAAGGTGGAAAAGTGGCTCGACGGAAAATACATCGACTCCTCCCGAATTGTCGACCTGATGGAGGCGCTAATTGATCCAGGCGCGAAGGTCGTCCTGGAAGGAGATAACCAGAAGCAAGCGTCTTTCCTTTCCCAGAAGCTGCTGGAAGTCGATCCTGGCAAAGTGCATGATTTGCATATGATTATGTCCAGCATTTCAAGACCCGAACATTTGGATATTTTCGAGAAGGGCATCGCTGGGAAGCTGGACTTCTCCTACAGTGGCTCCCAAAGCCTGCGTGTTGCGCAAATGATTGATGACGGGATACTTAAGCTCGGTGACATCCATACGTATTTGGAATTGTTCGGACGTCTCTTCATTGACCTTATTCCAGATGTGGTGCTGGTAGCGGCAGACAAATCAGATCGCGAGGGCAATCTGTATACCGGAAACAATACAGAAGAAACTCCGACGATCGTGGAAGCGGCCGCTTTCAAGGATGGGATCGTGATCGTGCAGGTCAACGAAATCGTGGACGAGCTGCCGAGAACCGATATTCCAGCCTCCTGGGTCGACGTCATTGTACAAGCCGACAAACCGTACGCACTGGAAGCACTGTTCACCCGTGATCCGCAGAATATTACTGAACTGCAAATCCTGATGGGCATGATGGCGATCAAGGGTATTTATGGAAAACATCAGGTGCAGTCGCTTAATCACGGCATTGGCTTTAATACTGCAGCGATTGAGCTTTTGCTGCCGACCTATGGTGAACAGCTTGGCCTGAAAGGGAAGATTGCCAAGCACTGGGCCCTGAATCCGCATCCAACTTTGATTCCGGCGATTGAATCGGGTTGGGTCGAAAGCATTCACAGCTTTGGAGGCGAGGTCGGTATGGAGAAATACATTGCGGCTCGTTCAGATGTGTTCTTCGTCGGCAAGGACGGATCTATGCGCTCCAACCGCGCGATGTGTCAGGTTGCAGGCCAGTTCGCTGTAGATATGTTTATCGGATCAACGCTACAAATGGACTGTGCAGGTAATTCGTCTACCGTTACTTCCGGCAGATTGTCCGGTTTTGGAGGAGCGCCGAATATGGGGCATGATCCTCGGGGGCGGCGACATGCGACTCCTGCCTGGCTTGACATGATCGAGCGCCCGACGGAACTCTCCAAAGGCCGGAAATTGGTCGTGCAGATGGTTGAAACATACGGTGCCAACAAAAAGCCAGTATTTGTAGATTCGCTAGATGCCATCAAGGTGAAGGATGAATCTGGTCTTGCCATTACGCCAGTCATGATTTACGGGGATGATGTCACCCACGTCCTTACCGAGGAAGGCATTGCATACCTCTACAAGACGGACAGCATAGAGGAGAGAAAGAAGGCGCTCGCGGCAATCGGAGGCGTAACGCCTTTAGGGATGGAAAGCAATGAGAGCGATGTAAGCCTGCTGCGTGACAGAGGGATCGTGGCCTATCCGGAGGATCTTGGGATCATGCGCAGACAAGCCAAGCGCTCGATGCTGGCAGCACAGACGATTAACGATCTCGTAGATTGGTCAGACGGATTGTATGATCCGCCGGCTAAATTCCGGAGCTGGTCTTAAAGCCATGCTCACGATGAAGCATACAGCTTTCGCGGCTTCTCTGGCTGCCAAAGCTGTAAAGGCACTGATGGAAGAGGCTCTTCTTACGCCCAAGCCTGGACTTGTCGATGCCAGAGACAATGGCTCTCATACAGATATGTCCATCGAGCTAATGCTTGCATCCGCGAGAGTATTGGAGAATACGTTTCGGGAAATAGCCATTGTGTCATACCTTCACCCGGTGGACCAGACTTTGCGCGAAAAGATAGCTCTAATCGGGCGGGAAGGCGAGAAGGTGATGCTCAGTGCAACGAACGGTATCAATACACATAAGGGTGCCATTTGGGCCCTTGGCCTTTTAACCAGTGCACGGGCAGCCTTTCCAAGGGAACGGGATCCACATCAGATTATGAGTATTGCAGGAAGAATCGCATCGTTCCATGACCGGTATCGCCCGGTGCAGCAGACGAATGGACAATCGGTTAAGAAGAGATACGCGGTAGTAGGGGCAGAGGAAGAAGCGAAGCTAGGCTTTCCACACATCCGGGACGAAGCTTTGCCTGCTTTGCTGCGCGCCAGGGCTTGTGGGAAGACAGAGGTGGAAGCACGCATAGAAGCTTTATTGGCCTTGATGGCAAGTGTGGATGATACCTGCATCCTGCACCGCGGTCAGTTGACGGATCTGATGGCGATTCAGAGAATGTCCGCAGCGTTCCTTGCAGCAGACGGATTAAGAACCCAGTCTGGCAGAAAGCTGCTCTACCGCTTGTCCGAGTATTGCAATGTTAGACAACTCTCGCCCGGAGGCAGTGCCGACCTGCTAGCTGCCACATTATTTCTTATCGATTGATACTTTTAATTGGAGGTGTTTCTGAAGGATGGAAAAATTACAGTTTCAATACCAGACTACGAAGCCCATCTGTAAGCCGGCACATATAGGTGTTGTCGGTTCGGGAGATTTGGAGATTATTGTAGAGCCTGTAAAAGGCCAGACCACCAACGTCAGCATTTTAACAGGCAGTGAAGGATTTGGACAAGTATGGGAGAATGTTCTGACCCGTTTTTTTAACCGTTATTCAATTACTGCTAATATTACAGTTCATGACTTCGGAGCTACTCCGGGTGTAGTAATGCTTAGATTTACGCAAATGCTGGAGGTGCTGGATTATGCAGAATAGTTTTGTGGAGCTGAATGGACGCGAGAGAGCCAAAGCGCTGCTGGACGAAGGGACTTTCCGTGAGATACTTGGGCCGTTGGACAAAATCCAATCCCCTCACCTAGAGCCGCAAGGCATTGTTCCTCAGAGCGATGACGGGATCATTCTGGCTCTTGGCGAAATACACAAACAGAAGGTCTTGATCATTTCGATGGAAGGCGCTTTTCAAGGAGGGGGGATTGGAGAAGTCAGCGGGGCCAAAATTTCCGGAGCGCTCGAACTGGCACTGGAAGAGAATAAGAGAGGGAACAAACTATATCCCGTCATGATCTTCGATACAGGAGGGGTTCGGCTACAGGAAGCGAACTATGGGTTGTTGTCGATTTCGGAGGTTGCCACCCAGATCGTTGCCCTGCGTAAATACGTTTCTGTTATCGGATTGATCCCGGGCCGCGTAGGGGCATTTGGGGGAATGTCCATTACAGCAGAATTGTTTACCACTCTGATTGCTACGAAGAAAGCGCGCCTCGGTCTGAACGGGCCGGAGGTCATAGAGCAGGAAGCAGGGGTCATGGAGTTCGATGCAAGCGACAAAGCCTTGATTTGGAACACAATCGGAGCTAACCAGCGCTTCCAAACCGGATTGATTGACGAAATGGTGGAAGACACGACGGATGCAGTTGTCGAAGCGATTGATACTGCGCTCAAGGCACCGGCGAAGCCTGCTAAAACAGAGCAAATCGATTTCTATCTGACCCTGTTAAACACTCTTGATCCTACAGAAGCTTGGACACCTGAGCGCTATCGCGAATTTTACACGCAGATACAGCCTGTGCAGCAGCCTGTCCCGCTGGCAAAAGAGGGTGCGGCCGACATGTCGGATAGTAGAGGTTATCGCTGGTTCTCCCGCTTGACGGACATTGCTCACCCAATCAGCGATGTTCCTTCAGTGCTTGCGGCAGACGTGGATAAGCACGGACAACTGTGCAGATATATCGCCATTGTTCCGAATGCCTCCAACCGATTCCCGCGTGTCAGAAACGGTGAGGTTGGTATGCTTGAAGGCTGGACGGTGGCTCAAATCATCAGGGACGCAATCCGTCAAGATGAGAAAAAAGAAACCAAACGTCCGATCATTGCCATCATTGATGTACCCAGTCAAGCCTATGGCTATAAGGAAGAAATGGTCGGTATCAGTCTTGCCCTGGCTGCAAGTGCAGATGCTTACGCAACCGCTAGATTAGAAGGCCATCCAGTTATCGGTGTGATTGTCGGTAACGCGATTTCCGGGGGCTTCCTCGCGCATGGGCTGCAATCGAATCGTTTGATCGCACTGGATGACAGCAAGGTCAATATTCAGGCCATGTCCAAGGCTTCTGCTGCTCGGATTACCAAGCGGACGATTGCCGAGCTTGAAGAAGCTACCAAGAAAGTTCCAGCTATGGCCTACGATGTTCGTAGCTACAGTACTCTGGGGGCATTATATCAGATGCTGAGCGGTATCCATGCAGACGATCCACAGAGTAGTGATGTAGCCATCGTGGAAAAGACCGTTTCCGAGGCAATCGAGAGTACAAAAGGAGCGCCCCGCGACCTTAGCTTCCGATTGCAGACCAAGGAAGCTATGGCGGGCGGGCGGACTGCAACCCGTGGCGTTCGAGATGCGCTTTTGGAGCAATGGTAATCCATCCACATGATCTGATTGAAGTGTCCAATTTGAAATATCTCTCCTTATATGAAGACAAGGAGTGGGTAACCGCCTCGCTGAGGCGGACCCCCTTTGTGGTCGTTCGTCGAGCCGATCCGTCGGCGGATGGTTGTATTCCCGTCGGAGTACGTGGACAGGAGCGAAATCAACGGGAAGCTGCATTCCTGGACCCGAAGGGGGTGTCCCAGCTCGTGTCTCCCTATGCGATAGTGAAACGTCAGATGTGGAACTCCTTGCCTACAGAGAGACGGCAGCAGCCTGTTCTTCAGTTGATGGACTTGTTAGCAGAAATGATGGCGGATTGGCGCTGGGGGCCAGCGGGAAGTGCGGGATTCGAAATAGCGACAGGATACCCCGCTGTGAAGGCAACCAGTGATCTTGATCTCGTAATAGATGGTTCTGAGACTATTGATTATTCTACAGCTGAAGGCCTCTTGCGCAAGCTGGAGCAGTTGGATGTTCGAATCGATATTCAATTGGAGGTGAAGGGCGGCGCCTACGTCCTGCGCGAAATCCTTGAGAGACGGACCAGCACCGTGGTGCTGCGAACTTCTTCAGGTCCGAAGCTCGTCTGCAATCCTTGGCAATGATGGATGTACTATACCAACGGCAAAAGGGAGGAATGCACGACCATTTGACGTAAGCCAACATAAGCTCTCAAAGGGGAAGTGCGTATTATGGAAAACACTACCGGCCCAAAAGTTAATATTAATGAAAGCGACATTTTAAAGGTGTTTGCCGTCAGCGGAGCGATCCTGCAAAGCGTTCTGGGCATGTTACTGAAGTATGCCCATAATAACGCGGATCTGGCCTTACTAGGCGTTATTTATAATTTAGTGAAATATACCGCGCCAGTCTTTATTTTTGCCATCGTGTATGGAATGGTGATGAATAATCAGCATACCAGGGTATCACATTTTTACAAGGAAAAATTCAGCGAGCTCGTGATTCCTTATTTTCTGTGGGCGTCAGCCAGCTTGCTCTTCTTCCCGCACATACAGGTTAATCAACACGTTACTTCGTTTTGGACGCTCATTGAGTCTTATGTGCTCGGTAATTCATCACCGCAATATTGGTACACAGTGATGATGCTGCAATTTCAATTACTGATGCCAGTCATTATTTTCGTCTGCTATAAGTACCTGGCTAAGCCTTTACGGGTCATTCCGTTGCTTATTGTGAGCTTTATAATCTTCGGCGCCTGGGTATGGATGTATTATACCTATGTATTCCATGGAGCTTATGCGTCCAGTTTGCTATACCTTGACCGCTTTTTCGTCAGCTATTTTATATATGCTCTACTAGGCGGAATCGCTTGGGTGTTCAAGGGAAAATTTGACGGGGTGCTTCGACGGATTCAGTTCATACTCATTCCGGTGATGCTACTTATTCTCATTTGGATAAATCGCGAATTTTTCAGCTTTGGATTCAAGCATATGTCATTTGGCAATCTGATTTATCTGAAGCCGTCCATGACCTTGTACAGTTTGGTAGTGATTTTCCTGATTTACATGCTGGCAAGACATTTGATCAGCGTAAATTCCCGTTCACTTCCCTATTACAAATGGTTCTCTACTTATGCGTACAGGGCCTTTACAGCGAACGTATTCATTCTGGTCATCGTGCTGCGCTTGGTCGGTGACTTGGTAAGTCAGCTTCCTTTATTTGTAGCGTTGCTTTTGGTTTATCTGACGACTGTGGCCTGCTCCTTCGGCGTCGTCTATGCCTTTGCGCAGATAAAGGTAAAGGTATGTCGTGAATGGTTATTGTTGAAACAAAAAAAGAGCGCACAGCACCAATCTAAGATAAGTACCTAAAAGAAAATAGTACATGTAACAACGTATATATTATACTATAATTTAGGTGTACCTAAGTTATTGGCAGATTGACGGCAACCCAAAAGGGTATCTCGATGATTGAAGAGATACCCTTTTACTTACATCAGCCGCTGTATTTCATCTTTCAGAATTTCGGACCGAGTCCCGAAAATAACCTGCAGGGTACCATTACCAAGCCTGATGATTCCCGACGCTCCGAGCTGCTTGAGAGCTTGATCGTTAACCGCTTTGTCGTCTTTGACGACAAGACGCAGCCGCGTGATGCAGGCATCAATGCTTTGGATATTGTCTGAACCGCCGAGGTAGGTTAGTACCTTGCCTGCCTGACTGGACTGAGTATCGGATGTGGTGCTTGCCTTTCCATCGGGTATAGTTTCGTTAACCTCAGACAGGAGACTGTCTTCTACATCATCTTCACGCCCAGGAGTTTTTAGGTTGAATTTGAGAATGATAAATCGGAACAGGAAGTAATACACGCCGGCAAAGGCAAGCCCGACTGGGATCATTCGCAATGGGTGGGTGGAGAGCTTCATATTGACCAGATAGTCAATGAGTCCTGCTGAAAAAGAAAAACCGAGTTTGACATCCAGGAGATACACGACTAGGCCACTCAGACCTGTCAGCAGAGCATGAACGCCGTAAAGCAATGGTGCAATGAACATAAATGAAAATTCGAGGGGTTCGGTAATTCCAGTCAGGAATGATGCCACCGCAGAACCGATGAAGATGGAAGCGATTGCTTTACGTTTTTCCGGTTTGGCTGTATGAATGAATGCGAGGGCCGCTGCCGGCAGAGCGAACATCATAATGGGGAAGAAGCCGGACATGAATATACCCGCCGATGTATCGCCTGCGAAAAAACGCGTCAGGTCACCATGAACGACCTCACCGGCAGCATTGGTGTAGTCACCAATTTGAAACCATGCGATCGAGTTCAACACATGATGCAAACCGAGTGGGATCAGCAGCCGATTGGCAATCATGAATATCATTGATCCGATTCCGCCAAAGCCGACAATCCAGTTGCCGAAGACTGCAATCCCATCTTGTATCGGACTCCAGATCATACCGAGCAGAATGGCCAGAATCATGGTCGTGAAGGCGGTGATCATGGGGACAAAGCGTTTGCCTGAGAAGAAGCCAAGCCAATCTGGAAGTTGAATATTGTGATATTTTTTAAACAGAAAAGCAGACCATCCACCGATAAAAATACCACCCAATACGCCCATGTCCAGCTTGACGTCGTCTGGAATATATGCAAATATACCCGGCACTGCCGCCAAAATACGGGTCAGCACCATATAGGCAATGACTGCCGATAATGCGGCTACTGCGTCGCCTGCCAGACCAATGGCAACACCGATGGAGAAAATGAGCGCAAGGTTACCGAAGATAGCCCCCGCCCCCTCGTTCAGAAAAGGAGTGACATAATGATTCAGAAATCCGCCAACTCCGGGACCAAGTGGTATATCCGTTTCATAATTAATCAGTGCTAATCCTTGTAAAATCCCTGCGGCGGGTAGAGTGGCTACTGGAAGCATTAACGACTTGCCGATTTTTTGCAGAAATTTCAGCATAACATTCTTCCCTTCTTCATCGAGTTTGGGAGTGTCGTATTCATCCTGAAACCCTTACATTAAACCATTTTTTTACATCATAAATCGGAGAAACTAACATGGTCAACGATTATTTTAAGCTATGAAAAGACGTAAATCCGTAGTTGACATCGCTTACATGCTTATATAGTATCAAATTTAAGTTAATAATCGTGACGGAGACAAGAGAGCCACGCAGACACCCATGGTACAGCACAGGGTTGGTTTGTGATGGCTTTTCTTTTTTTGCGCGATGAAAGCGATCGAAATCGGATGATCTATTGAGGAGGTAGGTTGTATGTCGCCATACGCAGCCGAATTCATAGGGACAATGATTCTTATTGCCCTAGGTGGCGGAGTGTGCGCAGGGGTGTCTCTGAAAAAGTCATTTGCTCACGCTTCCGGCTGGATTGTAATTGGAATGGGATGGGGGCTCGCGGTTGCTATTGGGGTGTATGCAGTGGGTGAAATCAGCGGAGCGCATTTGAATCCGGCAGTGACACTGGCGTTGGCATTTCAGGGCATTTTTCCATGGCAGGACGTTCCCGGCTATATTGTGGCTCAGCTTCTCGGGGCCATGGCGGGTGCGATAATCGTCGTTTTGCATTATTGGCCTCACTGGAAAGAGACGGAGGACACAGCAACCAAACTCAGTGTATTTGCGACAGGACCGGCTATTGATCATCCGTTTGCCAACGTGCTTAGTGAAATGATAGGTACTTTCATCTTTGTTCTTGCTCTGCAGTCATTTGGTGCCAATTCATTTACAGGGGGCTTGAAACCGCTGATTGTGGGTTTTTTGGTTGTCAGTATCGGTTTATCCTTTGGAGGCACAACGGGCTATGCCATCAATCCAGCGAGAGATTTTGGGCCGCGTCTGATGCATTATTTACTACCGATTCCCGGTAAGGGAGCATCCAATTGGAAATATGCCTGGGTGCCCATTGTAGGGCCGCTGTTGGGTGGATCTTTCGCAGGGCTATTTTATCAGGCTGTTTTTAAGGGGAGTGTGACTCCGGCTTTCTGGATTTTACTAGGGATCATCGTGATTGTACTTTTGATTACCTTCCGTATGAGTCGTACTTATAAAAATCATAAAACGGATCACAAACTTACAGCTTAAAAACGATGGATTTACACGGGGAGAGATGAACAATGGGAAAATATATTTTGTCACTAGATCAGGGAACGACAAGCTCAAGAGCGATTTTGTTCAATAGCGAAGGAGATGTAGTGTACTCGGCTCAGCGAGAATTTCCACAATATTTTCCTCATCCCGGCTGGGTGGAGCAGAATGCGAATGAAATCTGGAGCTCTATTCTCGGAGTCATTGCCTCCTGTCTTTCCGAATCCGGTGTAAAAGCAAATCAAGTGGCTGCCATTGGCATTACCAATCAGCGAGAATCGGTGGCTGTGTGGGACAAAAATACAGGAGTGCCTGTGTATAACGTACTCGTATGGCAATCACGCCAAACCTCGGACATCTGTGAAGAATTGAAGCGGCAAGGGCACGAGGAGCTGTTTCACAGCAAAACAGGGCTGTTGATCGACCCGTATTTTTCAGGCACTAAAGTAAAGTGGATACTGGACCATGTGGAGGGCGCTCGGGAAAAGGCAGAACGAGGTGACCTGTTATTCGGTACGATTGACTCGTGGCTGATCTGGAAATTATCCGGCGGAACGGCACATGTAACAGACTACTCCAATGCAGCTAGGACGCTGATGTACAACATTTATGAACTAAAGTGGGACGAAGAGCTGCTGGACATTCTGGGTGTTCCGAAAATCATGCTACCTGAGGTAAGACCTTCTTCCGAGGTATATGCGCACACCGTGGATTATCATTTCTTTGGTCAGAATGTACCTATTGCCGGTGCAGCAGGTGACCAGCAGGCAGCCTTGTTTGGTCAGGCATGTTACGAAAAGGGGATGATCAAAAATACTTACGGCACAGGCTGCTTCATGCTGATGAATACGGGGGATCAGCCTGTTGAATCCAAGCACGGCCTGATTACGACCATCGCTTGGGGACTGGAGGAAGGCAAAGTACAATATGCACTCGAGGGGAGTGTGTTTGTAGCGGGGTCGGCGATCCAGTGGCTGCGAGACGGGCTGCGCATGTTCCGTGAAGCGAAGGACAGTGAGCCTTATGCCGCCCGTGTTTCGTCTACAGAAGGAGTGTATCTTGTACCCGCTTTTGTCGGACTGGGCAGCCCCTACTGGGATAGCGATGTTCGCGGAGCGATGTTCGGCCTGACACGCGGGACCACGAAGGAGCATTTTATCCGCGCCACATTGGAGTCACTCGCTTATCAGACCAAGGATGTGCTTACAGCCATGGAGATTGATTCAGGTATTGCAGTGAAATTGCTGCGGGTGGATGGAGGAGCTGTATTGAACAATTTTCTGATGCAATTCCAGAGCGATATTCTGGATGCAACAGTGGAGCGGCCAGTTATCCATGAGACGACGGCACTGGGGGCTGCATGTCTGGCAGGTTTGGCTATTGGATATTGGAAGAGTACGGATGAACTTCGCAAGCGGGTGAGGGTGGAAACCTCTTTTGCCCCGAATATGGATGAAGCAACACGTGAAAGCTTGTATGAAGGCTGGAAAAAGGCTGTGAATGCGACGATGGCCTACAAGTAATAGATTAAGCGATGGGTCTCTGAATATTAAACTGCAAAAAGATGACTTCTGAATTTATCAGAAGTCATCTTTTTTAAGGCATATGCTAACTCTTGACCTTCGTATGGTTCCAATGTTGCCGGGCTCCGCAGGAGCTACGAATGACTAGTTCCGGCTCTACTTTAATACATTTCGTATCCATTTGTTTATTCATCAGGTCAAACAGCACCATAGCGGCTAGACGGCCTATTTTTTGCTTGTCTTGTTTTACCGTCGTCAGTGGAGGTTCGGTATAACGACAGGCTTCTATATCATCACATCCCACTACAGCAATATCCTCGGGTACCCTCAAGCCGCTTTCCTTGAAAGCACGTATGGCACCAAAAGCAAGTAAGTCGGTCGCCGCAAAAATAGCTTTTGGCAAATTTCCTTGTTGTATCCACGTCTTCGCGATCTGGTATCCATCTTCTGCTGCGTAGTCCTTACCATACACGACCCATTCAGGTCTAACGTCAAGACTAAACCGTTTTAGTGAAGCGATAAAGGCTTCCTCTCTCTCTTTAATAACCAAAGAGGGGCGTTCAATGCCTATAAAACCCATTTCGCGGTATCCATTCATGTAAAAGTGCTCAACAACCTTCATTGAAATCTTCTGATTGTCGGACATGATATAGCAGGAACTAGCTCCGGTTAGTTCAATATCGACACCGATGCAGGGGATAGGGCTGGCGTCGAGATCAAAAACACTCTTCTCCACCTCATCTCCAGCAATAATAATGCACCCGTCCACTGAAAAATATTTCGAGCGAGCCAAATAGTCCTCTCCATTATCCAGAAATTTCTCATTTGAAAAAAACAGCAGATCGTAACCGAGCAAGCCAATCTGTTTTTTGAAGACATTTATGATATCTACAAAAAAAGGATGACTAAAATCAACATTCAGCTTGCCGGCAAATATAACGCCTACCAGATTAGATTTTTTGGTAGCAAGCGTTTTAGCCGAGGAGGAGGGTCTATAGCCTGTTTCCTCCATGATTTTAAGTACCCGCTGCCGGGTTTCCTCACTGATGTCCGTATAATTGTTAATGATTTTCGAAACCGTTGCCACTGAAACGCCTGCCATGCTAGCTATTGTTTTTATATTCATGGAATCCTCCGTAACTAAACTGATTTAGTTAAATTGACTTTGCTTTTCAAACTTAATGATTACTCGTATTCTATGCTACCTCATAGAAGTGAGTCAACAGTGCGAATAAAGGATGTTGCCTAATATTTTAAAGAGTAATAACGATAATTTGTGTTTTTTTCGATAATTTACAAATCTCTATTTACAAATACAGGCTATCCGATACATAATAGTAGCTGTAATTAACTAAACCGCTTTCGTAAAAGTAAATGCATTCATTCTAAGAGTACAGGGGGAATTTTGCAATGCTGAAAAAGTGTTTTTCTTTACTTATTGTAACCGCTTTAATAGTGGTATTGGCTGCTTGCGGCAAAGGTGGTGAAGCTGGACAGAACGGGAATAAAAAGGTCACGTTAAAGATTATTCATTGGCAGCAAGAAAATATTAATAACTATATAAAGGAATTTAATAAAAAGTTTGAAGAGAAGTATCCCGATGTTCAGGTGGAGTATACGACGGTTCCTGCTGATTCAACTTATGATCAACTGATGCAAACGCGTATGAATGCTGGTTCAACCGGTGATGCAGACATTATTCCTTTGAAATTCAGCTTCGTAGGCGCACCGCAGGAATGGTCTAAGGGAGCAGCTGATCCGATGTGGAAGCAGTGGATTGAGGGAGGACTCATTGCAGATCTGTCGGATCAAGCTTTTATCAAAAACTATAATCCTACAGATGTCAAAAATGCCATGACCTACAACGACAAAGTATACGGTGTAAACATGGGAAAGGTGGCCCTGACAGGTCTGTTTTACAACAAAGAGATTTTTGAAAAATATAATCTTACTGTGCCAACGACATGGGACGAACTGGTGAATGTGATGAAGGTGCTCAAGGATAATGGCGTAGAACCGCTTGGTTTTGGCGGTAAGGATGTATGGCCTATTAACCTTGCTGTCCAAGGGCTTCAAGCCTCTATCCATGATGATCAGCTGGAATATATCAAAGGGCTGTGGACAGGTAAGACGAAGCTGACAGACCCCGCCCAGCTCGAAGTTTTGGAAAAATCACAAGTTTTAATGAACAACGCCATTGGTGGATTTATGGGGATTGACTATGGAACCTTGCCAAGCTTGTTTGCTTCAGGGCGTGTAGCTATGATTGCGGATGGTACGTGGGATGCAACTACGATCCAGACAGCCAATCCAGAGCTGAAATTTGGTTATTTCCCGATTCCGGGCAGTAACGATCCAGCCAAAAATAAAAACCTTGCAGGCAAGTACGATATGACCTGGATGGTATTAGAAAAATCGCCAAACAAGGATTATGCGATCAAATGGCTTGAAATGCTCTCCGAGAAGCAGAACTATACCGATTTCGTGAACGCTGCTGGATTTTTGCCAACACAGTCTGATGTGAAGATAAGCAGCGACTTTGTTAATGAAATCCAGCCTTCACTGGAAAACTTCAAGCTCTCTTGGGATCAGCTGTTTATCAATCGTAAGAATGTTGGACAGTACATTAAGGAAGCCAGCGTACATGCAGAATTTTTGGCGCCTGCCGGTCCGTTAAAGACGCCTTTGGAGCTTGCCCAGAAATCTCAGGCAGACTGGGATGCGGCAGCCCCTAAATAAATCTATAGATTTTACAGGAAAACAAATGGGCAACTGCAAAGCTCCCATAATAATGTAAAAAGGTGTGAGACCCATGTATCCCTTCGGAAAGGGTGCGGCCCGGATAATGCCCTATCTTTTGCTGAGTATTCCGGTGCTGCTCTATTTGCTTCTTGGTTTTGGACCCTCTATGGTAACCGTGCTTTTTTCCTTTACAGATGCTACCGGGGTTCCGGGGCAGACGTGGCATTTTATCGGATTCGAGAATTACACGACCTTTTTCACCTCCTCCGATTCTGGAGATCGCATCGCTTCCATTGGCCGTTCCCTATACTTTGCCGTAGCGGTGGTTGTGATTCAAAATGCAGTGGGGCTGTTCATGGCCATCCTTATTAATAAGAAGCTCAAAGGGGATGTGTTATATCGCTCTGTATTTTTCCTACCCGTTGTGCTCGGGGTAACGGTATCCGGCCTGATCTGGCAGCTGCTTGCCAATCCGCTTGGGGGCCCTGCGCAAGCCTTGATGAACTTTTTTGGAACCAGCTCCAACTTCTTCGGGGATTACGATATTGCATTTGAGTTGATTATTTTTGTGCAAATTTGGATGTACATGGGTTACTCGATGACTATTTTCTTAGCCGGACTCCAATCTATCCCCAGTGACTTATATGAAGCAGGGTATATGGACGGTGCCTCTGGATGGAAAGCGTTCAAAAATATTACCTTTCCGATGATTGCACCGTCCTTTACCGTCAATATGCTGCTGTCCATTATCGGCGCATTGCAGACCTTTGACATTATTTATGTGCTGACAGGTGGTAAATTCAACACGACGACACTTGCGTTTGATGTATATGCCACAGCCTTTGGCTCTGGGACATCAGATTACGGCCTTGCTTCCGCAGTTGCTATGATCCAGTTCGTGTTCGTGTTTACGGTATCGATGATTGCCCTGTATTACTTACGTAGAAGAGAGGTGGAAATGTAATGAGCAGTACCAAAGGAGCCAAAATACTGAGCTACATCATCGTACTGCTCATGCTTTCGTTGTATGTATTCCCGCTTTTCTACCTTTTTAATGTATCGATGAAGTCTCAAAGTGAGTATCTGATGGACCCTGTAGCTCTAGCCAAAAGTCTGCGCTTGGAGAATTTTATGGATGCTTGGGAAAAAGGGAATTTCTCTCAATACATGTGGAACAGCATTTTGTATACAGGCGTATCTACGTTATTAACGCTGATTATATCCGTGTTTGCGGCTTTTCCACTGGCGCGGGGATATGTTAAGTTCAGCACCTTCTTTTATGTGTTTTTTCTGATATCCATGTATCTCCCGAATCCGCTGATTCCGCAATTTGCTCTCATTAATAGCCTGGGACTTTACAATACCCAGCTTGGTTTCATTTTGCTGAAAACAACAGGTACTGGCATCGCTTTCCTGATGTTTGTGGGATATATCAAGTCTGTCTCCCGAGAGCTGGATGAAGCGGCTGCAATGGACGGGTGCGGATATTCACGATATTTGTTTACAATTCTTGTCCCGCTGATGAAGCCGGTGTTGGCGACAGGCATTATTTTGACAGCTATTGGGGCGTGGAACGACATTATAGGTCCTACTATTTATTTGTCTGATCCTGCTTATCAGCCAGTGACCAAGGGATTGTTCTCCTTCTACGGACAATACATGAACAACTGGCCGCTGCTCGCTTGCGGCATTCTGATTGTTACACTACCGCTCGTTATTTTGTATATTTTCCTCCAGCGCTTTATTGTCGGCGGTGCAATGGCCGGAGCTGTGAAGTCTTGATTCCTGAAAGGATGATACCGAGTATGAGTGAGAATACCTATACATTCCCCACCACGTTTATGTGGGGAACTTCGACCTCTTCTTATCAAATTGAAGGTGGCGTGGATGAGGAAGGGAGAACGCCTTCTATTTGGGATACTTTCTGTCGAGCACCCGGGAAGGTGATAGGAGGGGACTGCGGAGATGTGGCTTGTGACCATTTTCACCGCTTTAAGGAAGACGTGCAATTAATGAAGCAACTTGGCTTTTTACATTACCGTTTTTCCGTGGCCTGGCCGCGCATTATTCCCGCCCCCGGCGTGGTTAACGAACAGGGGCTACTTTTCTATGAGCGTCTGCTGGATGAGATTGAGTCGGCCGGGCTAATTCCAATGCTGACGCTGTATCATTGGGATCTACCGCAGTGGATTGAGGACGAGGGCGGTTGGACGCAGCGAGAGATTATCCAACATTTTAAAACGTATGCTTCTGTAATCATGGATCGATTTGGACAGCGTATAAGCTGGTGGAATACGATAAATGAGCCCTACTGCGCCTCTATTTTGGGCTATGGCACAGGCGAGCATGCCCCCGGCCACGAGAACTGGAGGGAAGCCTTTACTGCCGCTCACCATATTCTGATGTGTCACGGGATAGCCATGAATTTACACAAGGAAAAGGGCCTGACGGGCAACATCGGTATTACGCTGAACATGGAGCATGTCGATGCAGCCTCTGCACACCCCGAAGATGTAGCCGCTGCTGTCCGGCGGGATGGCTTTATTAATCGTTGGTTTGCCGAGCCATTGTTTAACGGGAAATACCCTGAGGATATGGTGGAATGGTACGGGGCGCGCTTGAACGGATTGGATTTTGTACAGCCTGGTGATATGGAGCTGATTCAGCAGCCAGGGGATTTTTTGGGCATCAACTACTACGCCCGCAGCATCATTCGAGCGATTACAGACGCTTCGTTGCTTCAGGTCGAGCAGGTTTCCATAGAGGAACCGGTAACGGATATGGGATGGGAGATTCACCCCGAATCCTTTTATAAGCTGCTGACGCGGATTGAGAAGGATTTTACCAAGGGATTACCTATCCTGATTACGGAAAACGGAGCAGCGATGAAGGACGAACTGGTGAATGGAAAGATTGAGGACATTGGGCGTCAGTATTACATTGAGGAACATTTAAAGGCATGCCATCGCTTTATTGGGGAGGGAGGTCATCTTAAGGGCTATTTTGTCTGGTCATTCCTCGATAACTTTGAATGGGCCTGGGGATACAGCAAACGTTTCGGTATTATACACATCAATTACGACACACAGGAACGGACTCCCAAACAAAGTGCGCTGTGGTTCAAACAAGTGATGGTGAATAACGGGTTTTAAATAGAAAAGGGGGATACGATGCAGCAGTATTATTTTGACAATCAAGGACGTTTTGTGATTGAGAATTATGCGCAGGCCAAGCCCTTTTCCAGTTTTCTACCCGGTATTGCTGGGGTTCAGGGGATTCCTCTGTGGGCGTATTATGTTAATCGTGGGCAAGGAATCGCAAGCTTTGGTGTAGAGGATAAGAATGGAGCAATCATGGAGTTTTTTCCGGCCAACCGCAGTTATAGTCTTGTGCCGATACATGGCTTTCGAACGTTTTTAAAGGTGAAGATGCAGGGGGAGTGGAGCTATGTGGAGCCATTTTCGGCTGTGCATCCTGTGGAGCGTGAACAGCAAAAAATGCTGATATCCCGCCATATGCTCGAAATACACAGCTCTAATCCAGACACAGGGCTTGAGGTGCGTGTGCAATATTTCACGCTTCCTCATGAAAGTTACGCTGCTTTGGTGCGCAAGGTGGAGATTGTCAATCATTCCGCTCAAGAGCTTGAACTGGAGGTGCTGGACGGCATGCCTGCCGTGCTGCCCTTCGGTATTGATAATACGGCATACAAGGAGCTAGGACATACACTGAAAAGCTGGATGGATGTGTATAATCTCAACAATAGCATTCCTTACTATAAGGTACGTGGAAGTACAGCGGATACAAGTGAGATTCATCAAATTGAAGCGGGACATTTTATGTACAGCTTTGTGGAGGAGGAGGGAAAGACCAGGCTATTGAGTCCAATTGTCGATCCGTCCGTAATATTTGGTGAAAATACGGCACTGACCTTCCCGGATCGCTTTATCCATTCACGCGTCGAATACTTGGTTTCACAGCAGCCTGTGACGACGAATAAAGTGCCTTGTGGGTTTAGCGGCTACACAGCACGACTAGCGGCAGGTACTGCCGTCAATCACTGTACGATCATTGGGCATGTGAATGATATTCACTCTATCAATGAACGGATTACGGAAATTGCAACCATGTCTTATGTTGAGCGGAAGGCGGAGGAAGCCAAAGCGTTGATCGAAGAGTTGACGGATGAAATGGCAACGCGGACATCCATTCCGTTATTTGACGAATACTGCCGTCAGAACTATCTGGATAACCTGTTACGCGGGGGTTATCCATTGCTGCTGGACAACGGCACCGAGCAACCATTTGTATACCATGTATTTTCGCGCAAGCATGGGGATCTGGAACGGGACTATAATTTCTTTAAGCTCCAGGCGGGATATTATTCTCAAGGAAATGGTAATTTTCGAGATGCGAACCAGAACCGGAGAAATGATGTGTGGTTTAACCCCAGCATAGGAGATTTCAATATCCGTTTGTTTATGAGCCTGATTCAGCCAGACGGCTATAATCCGCTTGTTGTAAAGGGGTGTAGCTTTCAAATACGAGAGCTGGAACCGTTGCTAGGACAGGTGGAGGTGGCAGATCATTCGTCTTTGCGTGCTTTTTTCCAATCGTCGTTCACCCCGGGTGAGTTGATTCAACATATCATTCATGACAACATCGCGCTAAAGCAAACGGTTGAGACGTTTGTAACCGAAGCTCTCAAGCATTCCGAACAATGCTATGAGGCTGATTTTGGTGAAGGTTTTTGGATCGACCATTGGACTTATAACATGGATCTAATCGAAAGTTATCTAAGTATTTATCCGGACAAACAAGAGGAACTCTTGCTCGCGACCCGAGAGTACATGTATTACGACAGTCCGGCATGGGTACAGCCACGTCGAAACAAATACGTGCAGATCAAGGACGGACGTATCCGTCAGTACGGGGCGGTCGTAGAGAGCAAGGAGAAAGAAGCTCAGCTGCACGCCCGGGATCGCGATGTTCATTGGGTTCGAACCGAACATGGAAGCGGAGAGATTTATAAGTCCAATTTATATGAAAAGCTGCTGTCATTGGCAGCCATCAAGCTGTCCACGCTGGACCCGGAGGGCTTGGGAATTGAGATGGAGGCGGGCAAGCCGGGATGGAATGATTCCATGAACGGACTTCCGGGGCTGTTTGCTTCTGGATTCAGTGAACTGTGTGAATTACAGCGACTCGTAAGATTTTTAATACATGCACAGGTGAAGCTTTTGGGCGATTCTGTGCTACGGTTGCCGCGAGAAGTTGCTAAGTTAATCCAACAGCTGAGGCTCACAATGGAGGAATACTACCACGCTTCTGATGAGGCTGATTACAGGAATGAAAGCAAGGATTACAGCTTCTGGTCACGAATTTCCGATGCTAGAGAAGCGTATCGAGAAACAGTTCGTTTTGGATTTGAAGGGGTAGAAACACCACTAGCGTTTGATGATGTGCTGGTGTTTTTGCGCCAGGCTGAACGTAAGCTCCAACAGGGGATGGATAATGCTCTGCTTATCGGTGAGGGGATATACCCAACCTTTTTTTATTATGAAGCCAGAGAATTCGAGGTACAGGAGGATGACTGCGAAGACAAGCTCGTAAACATACATTCCTTCGAACGTAAGGATACACCATATTTTCTGGAGGGACCGACCCGGGCTATGAAAGTGGTTGGTGACATTGTAAATGGGCAGAAGCTGTATCGGCAAATCAGGCAGAGTGGACTTTACGACGGGAAGCTGGGCATGTATAAGGTGAATGAAAGTCTGGCGGGGCAGCCATTCGAACTCGGTCGTTCCAGAGCTTTTACACCGGGTTGGCTGGAAAATGAATCTATATTTATGCATATGGAATACAAATATTTACTTGAATGCTTAAGGGCGGGTCTATACACTGAATTTTTTTCAGACATTAAAAAAGCGTTACCGCCTTTTATGGACCCAGAGGTCTACGGAAGAAGCACGCTGGAGAACAGCTCCTTTATTGCTAGTATTGCTAATCCTGATGCAAGTTTGCATGGAACGGGATATATTGCGAGGCTGAGCGGATCTACGGCAGAATTTATTCATATGTGGATATGGATGATGACCGGCGGGCAACCGTTTGGCTATGATCATAGGGGCCTATCCTTGAGACTGGAGCCCAAGCTGCCAGGCTGGCTGTTCACAGCTACAGGTGAGCTATCTTTCTGTTTTCTCGGAAGCTGCCAGGTGACTTATTTTAATACGGATCGCAAGGATACTTATGCACCGGAATGCATAGTGACCCAGTATGTACTGCATTACGCCAGTGGCGAAAAGAAGACGATAAGCCAGGCTGTATTAGATCAAAAAGAGGCGCAAGATGTGAGAGAGCGGTTGATTTCCCGTATCGAGGTATATTTGGGGAAATAGCTCCATTAATTAAAGCCGTCATGCTGTAATAACAGAGCATGACGGCTTTTTAAGACTTCATAAATCCTTGTGCCAGGCAGGGGGGGGGCTATGCTGAAATATCTTGCAACTCCAATATCACAGGACAGTGGTCACTGCCTGTAATATGACAATCAATGCTCGCATCCATCAATAGCGGACGAAGTCTCTCCGAGACGAGGAAGTAATCAATCCGCCAGCCGATATTCCTTTCTCTCACCTTTAGCATGTAGGACCACCAGGAATAAACATCCGTCCGGTCAGGATAAAAGTATCTGAAGGTATCTATAAATCCGGCGTCTAGCAGCTGTGACATGCGTTCCCGTTCCTCAGGCGTAAATCCGGCATTTCCGTAGTTAGCTTTGGCATTTTTGAGGTCGATCTCCTGATGAGCTACGTTCAAGTCTCCACAAACGATGACAGGCTTCAAAGCATCCAGTTGTTGCAGGTAGCTGCGAAAACGGTCTTCCCATTCCAGTCTGTAGGGCAGTCGGGATAAGTCCCGTTTGGTATTTGGTGTGTACACATTGACGAGATAAAATTTTTCGAATTCCAAAGTAATGGTTCGGCCCTCCGGTTCTTCATTTTCTTCAAGTCCATAATGCACAGAGAGCGGCTTGATTTTGGTGAAAATAGCCGTGCCGGAATATCCTTTTTTCTCAGCATAATTCCAGTATTGTGTGTATTCCTCCATGTTCTCCATGAGGATTTGACCTTCTTGAAGCTTCGTTTCCTGTACGCAAAAAATATCGGCATTTGTTTCTTTTAGATAAGTATAAAACCCTTTGGTCACACAGGCTCTTAAGCCATTTACATTCCAAGATATTAATTTCATTTGATTAATCTCCTTGCTAATTCACGCGGTCAAGCGATGTGATTTGTATATCCTTTGTTGACATAAGTTTATAAATGTCTTCTATCTGGACTTCATAGGTCTTTTCATCAAAATGGTCCTGACCAAACATATAATCGTTTATTTCTATTGCCTTAAGGTTTCGTTTGGTATTCATAGTCGAAGGGAAGTATTCGATATCTAATGAGGCTTTATTTCCGGCCAACACTGTCTTGAGAACTTTCGCGGTTTGTAATACTCGTTCTTTTTCCAATGGCAATCCTGAGTCAGTTAGATCCTCGAATACAATTATACGAATATACTGATCGCCGACCGCTTTGGGATTCAGTTTAAAATCGTCGTATTCTTTGATCATTTTATCCGTAGTCCCTTCTTGCACCCCAGAATGAACAGCGGCTGAATCATCGTAAAGCTTCTGTATAACGGGTTTGAGCTTCATGTCCAGTTGACTCTCCCAAAGGGCGTTAAGATAATTTTCTCTAAATGGGACATCCTCATAAGGACGCTTAGTCATGTTAAAGAGTACGGAAGGATGACGATTAGAGATCACCTCCATGGTATATTCAGTAGAGGGAATACTATGATAGCTAATATTTTGAATTTGAAAGTCCTCTCCATATTTCTGCTCCAGATATTGCTCTGATTCTGCGGCTACGTTGCGTTTATTTTCACCTGTTTGTGTAAAAGGCTCGATAATATCTACGTATTTCATTGTGACTGCAAGAAGTAGAAGTGTAGCTCCCAAAGCGAGACTGAGTAAAGTGCGCCATTTGGAAGGCAAGGATGCAACCGTCGGCGCTCTCTCCGCATGGTGTGGAATTTGAAAAGACCGTACTGTAAAAACAATGCCTAAAATGTGAAAAAGAATGGCCAACGGTCCCGAGATAATAAGCAGGTATCCGAGAGAGAACATTGTAAAATAGATCAGAATTCCCTGTGTGATGATAAGAGCCGCTCCTCCAATCATATAGGAAGGAATGGCGAGATAAAACATACCCAATCCAGTACCTAATATGGAAAGCAAAGTGGCAAGAAAACGATGAATTTCCCGCGACTTTTGCAGTTTATTCGTAGTCAAGGGAGTCAGTATACCTCCTTCACTTAAAAATGGTGCAACATGATAGATGATAGCAATTTCTGCGTTTTTTTGAAAGAGTAGAGACTTGAAACCAGCGCCTAAAGTAGCGTTGGGCAGACTACTCTTTCTACATTATTTATAATGAAAAAAAGCTCCCTTGCGGAAGCTTTTTTTGGTGTAATATATCAGGAGAGAACTCTCCTATGGTCGACTGAGAAGTATAGGCTAACGATGCCGATGGCCCGACGTTCCCCCGTGGTTTATCTCATGAGAACAAAAAAAGCCTCCATTATGGAAGCTTCTTGTTATGACGTCCCAGGAGGGATTCGAACCCCCGACCGACGGCTTAGAAGGCCGTTGCTCTATCCAGCTGAGCTACTGGGACATAAAATTCAAGCGAATATTAATATATCATATGGATAAAAGAAATTCAAGTCTTATTTTGCATATATCGCTTATTTAAGCTTTATACAGCATAAATTCTGAGTAGACGTAGTTTTTTTTGCCTTATAAAAGGGTATGTTAGAATACAGGTGAATATGTGTAAGACGAGTGGTTGGACTTCGGCTACTGTTTCTCATATAATCTACAAATACTTGAGCTTGCGAAGGAGAGGGGGTGCCTTGAATAAAGGACTCCAAGGTGACGACAAAAGAAAATAATATTGTATTGTTTCCGAAGACACTGGACTATTATCAAATTCAACTTACTGTGATGCTTGAAAACGAACGTTACGGAGAGGCGATGGCGATGCTGCGTTTTTTAATGCAGTGTCAGGGACAGGAGCAGAAGCAATACGATGAATGGAACGCTCTATTACAATGGCTGGAAGCTGCATTTCCACAGTACGCTGACAGCGGAGCGGTAACGGACGCTGTGGAAGAAGAAGTCAGTGAAGTAGAGTTAGCTCGCCGTCATGCACGCTTTAAGCAGGAGCAGGATGCAGGCTACGGCAACAAGCTGTTGCGGATGGCTATGGATGAACCCTTATCCGAACAGACGATTTTAGCATTGGAGCAGTTGTCCTATCTGGAACTCCCAGAAATCGATGATGCCTTGCTTCGCTGGATTACGGAACGGGAAATCCATCCTTTACTTCAATTCCGTGTTCTACAGACCATGCGAAGACGCGGAACGGAAGGGACGATAGAAATCAAACGGGGTGATGAACAAGCGGAAATCGACATTGAAACGGTTCCGTTACAGCCAGGTGATTTTCCAGAGTCGATTATGCGTATTTTGGAACGGGTGGCCGATCAGACTGAGGTGCACGAGCCTACACTATTCTATTTTGCACAGGAGCTGTGGTCACAGTTTGTGATGGCAGTATACGGTACGAAAGATTATAGATCAATGTTGGTGGAAGAGGACGGAATGCCAGATATTTGGGCTGCAGCACTCCATCAGACAGTTTCGGAAAGTTTAAACGGAAATAATAATGAGGAAGAAACCCGTGCTATATATGGCATTACAGATGCGTTGCGCTTCCGTTTTGAGCAGGCGTATCGGTCGATGCGACTATTTGTAGCGGCGGGAATGAACACTCCTTAATGACCGGAAACGTTTACCTGTGAAGCATTCAAAGGGCTGCTCTTGAAAAAGACAGTAATGTTAGATATACTATAGTGGTTATTTTGTGTGCGTTGATTGTAATGAAAACTAAGTGAAGATTTTGTTGGAGGGGAAAGCATAAAATGAAAGCAACTTGGGAGAAAATAGAGAAGAACCTTGGGGTTCTTGAAGTTGAGGTTGACGCGGATCGTGTAGCCGCTGCACTCGACAAAGCTTTTAATAAAGTGGCAAAACAAGTAAGTGTACCAGGATTCCGTAAAGGTAAAGTACCACGTCCTATTTTTGAAAAACGCTATGGTATTGAAAGTCTGTACCAGGATGCAATTGACATCCTGTTGCCAGAAGCTTACAGCCAAGCTGTAGAGCAAACGGACATCTTCCCGGTTGACAGCCCTGACGTTGAAATTGATCAATTTGCTAAAGGCGAATCTTTCAAGTTCAAAGCGAAGGTTACTGTTAAACCTGAAGTAACTTTGGGCGATTACAAAGGCGTAGAAGTGCCTGTAAGCAAACTCGAAGTAAGCGACGAAGAATTGGCTCAAGAACTGGAGCGCCTGCAACAACGTCATGCTGAATTGGTTGTCGTTGATGAAGACGCTGCTCAATCCGGTGATACAGCTATTATTGACTTCGACGGTTCCGTGGACGGTGTACCGTTTGAAGGTGGACAAGCTGAGAAGTATTCTTTGGAACTGGGCTCTAACACATTTATCCCTGGTTTTGAAGAGCAAGTGGTTGGTTTGCACACTGGCGATTCCAAGGACGTTGAAGTAACGTTCCCTGAGAACTACCATTCTGCTGACCTCGCTGGCAAACAAGCGGTATTCAAAGTGAAAGTTCACGAACTGAAACGCAAAGTTCTTCCTGAACTGGACGATGAATTTGCTAAAGATGTAAGCGAATTTGACACACTGGCTGAATTCAAGGAAGACTTGAAAAAGCAATTGTTGGATCGTAAGGAAAACGAAGCTAAAGCAGCCCGTGAGGGTGCTGTAGTGGAGAAAGTTGCTGAGAATGCAACAATCGACATTCCTGAAGCAATGGTGAAGAGCGAAGTGCAAAACATGGTTCGCGATTTCGACAACCGTTTGCGTAGCCAAGGTATGAACCTTGAAATGTTCCTCGGATTCTCTGGTCAAAGCAAGGAAGACCTGGAAGAGCAAATGAAAGCTGATGCTGAGAAGCGCGTACGTAACAATCTCGTGCTGGAGCAAGTGGCTAAAGCAGAAAACATCGAAGTTTCCGAAGCGGAAATTGATGAAGAACTGAAAAACATGGCTGAAGCTTACAAACGTTCAGTTGAGGAAATCCGCAGCATTCTGGAAGGTAACGGCTCGTTCGCTAACCTGAAAGAAGAAATTTCACTGCGCAAAACAATTGCTTTGTTGGTGGAAAACAGCAAAGAAGTAGAAGCGCCAGTTGAAGCTGCTGAATAATTCAAACGATAAATATACGGAGTATGCTGTAACAAGCTGCAACGTAGCAATTAGATAGGGATAAGGCACGTAGTGAAAGTTACGTGCCTTATTTTTACCTTTGGTAACCCAAATTTTAGTCGTTTATGGAAAGTGCTGTGAGTCGTGTTTTCTTGTTTTACATAAGTCACTACCGTATATTTGCACATACATACGAAACATGGTTAAATATGAGAAGGTCTCGGCAGAGTGTACTTTAAACAGCCCGCACTGCATATATGAGCGCATGCAAATATGACACGAGACTCTGAACATGTTAAAATATTTTGTAAGGTGTTCACGTTTCATGCTTGCTGCTTCCGTTTTAATGGGACATAAGGAAGCGGATGAATACAGGTGTTCATTTTAATAAAGAAAAGAGGTTGGTCGTGATGAGTCTCGTCCCTATGGTTGTGGAACAAACGAATCGAGGAGAACGATCTTACGATATTTACTCGCGGTTGCTTAAGGATCGTATTATTTTCCTAAGTGGCCCGATTGATGACGATGTCGCCAATCTCGTCATTGCACAGCTATTGTTCCTTTCTGCGGAAGATCCAGAGAAGGATATTAATTTGTACATTAACTCGCCAGGCGGTTCTGTAACTGCGGGCATGGGTATATATGATACAATGCAATTCATTAAGCCGGACGTATCGACGATCTGTGTAGGCATGGCTGCAAGTATGGGTTCGTTGCTGCTAACAGCGGGTGCACCAGGCAAGAGATACGCACTTACCAACAGTGAAGTCATGATCCATCAGCCGCTCGGTGGCATTCAGGGGCAAGCCTCCGATATGCTGATTCATGCGGACTGGATTATCAAAACACGTGCTAAGCTGAATCAAATCTATGTAGAGCGTACGGGTCAGCCCCTCGAAAAAATCGAACGTGATACTGACCGGGATTTCTTCATGGAAGCGGAAGAGGCAAAAGCATACGGTATCATTGACCAGGTGCTGTCTAAACCGATTAATCTGTAAAGGGGTGGCTCTATGTTTAAATTTAATGATGAAAAAGGACAATTGAAATGTTCTTTCTGCGGTAAATCTCAGGATCAGGTTCGCAAGCTTGTTGCTGGACCGGGCGTATATATATGTGACGAATGCATTGAGTTATGCACGGAGATTGTAGAAGAGGAATTGGGTCATGAAGAAGAAGTAGATCTGAAAGACATTCCGAAACCAATGCAAATCCGTGACATTCTGGACCAATATGTCATTGGTCAGGATCAAGCGAAAAAATCGTTGTCTGTAGCGGTATATAATCACTACAAACGTATTAATACTCAAAACAAAATTGATGATGTGGAACTGCAAAAAAGTAACATTTTGATGCTTGGACCTACAGGTTCGGGTAAAACGTTGCTTGCGCAAACCATGGCTAAAATTTTGAACGTTCCTTTTGCTATCGCAGATGCCACTTCCCTTACGGAAGCAGGTTATGTGGGTGAAGACGTTGAAAATATTTTGCTGAAACTGATTCAAGCTGCCGATTATGATGTGGAAAAAGCCGAACGCGGCATTATCTACATTGACGAAATTGATAAAGTAGCCCGCAAATCCGAAAACCCGTCCATTACGCGTGACGTATCGGGTGAAGGTGTACAGCAGGCGTTGCTTAAAATTTTGGAAGGCACGGTTGCTTCTGTACCTCCGCAAGGCGGTCGCAAGCATCCACATCAAGAGTTCATTCAAATTGACACCACGAATATCCTGTTCATTTGCGGTGGTGCCTTTGATGGTCTGGAGCAAATGATTAAACGCCGTATCGGTAAAAAGGTCATCGGCTTTAACGCTACTAGCGAACAAAAAGATCTGAAACCAGGCGAATATACTTCAATGGTATTGCCTGAGGATCTTTTGAAATTCGGTCTGATTCCGGAGTTTGTAGGACGTTTGCCGGTTATTTCTACGCTGGAGCCGCTTGATGAGAACACATTGGTTCGTATTTTGTCTGAGCCGAAAAATGCGTTAGTCAAGCAGTATCAGAAGATGCTTGAACTGGATAATGTTACTTTGGAGTTTAAGCAAGATGCTCTGGAAGCCATTGCCCGTGAAGCCATCAAGCGTAACACGGGTGCCCGTGGTCTTCGTGCGATCATTGAAGGCATTATGCTGGATGTGATGTATGAGGTTCCTTCCCGTGATGATATCACTACTTGCGTCATCAATGAGCAGGTTGTAAAAGATAAAATCGCACCGGAACTCGGTGGTACAGATAAGGATAAAAAACAAGAAGAGAGCGCCTAAGGATTGATACTTCGCGATCTCTAAAACATGAGAAGCCGGATCTCCACTTCACTAAACCTGTATGAGGTTTTAAGGGGTGGAGGTTTGGCGTTAATGGGAGAGAAAAGTACATGTTCTTAAGACAAGACACACATCCCGTAAAAGTCGGGAATCTGACGATTGGCGGCAGCAATGAAGTCATCATCCAAAGCATGTGTACAACCAAAACAGCAGATGTGGAAGCAACTGTAGCCGAGATTCTTCGTTTGGAAGAAGCCGGATGTCAACTGGTGCGGGTTACCGTCAATAATGAGGAAGCTGCCGCAGCCATTAAGGAAATAAAAAAACGGATTCATATTCCGCTGGTTGCAGATATTCACTTTAATCACAAGCTGGCTCTACTGGCAATTGAAAATGGAATTGATAAGGTTCGCATTAATCCAGGTAACATTGGACGACGTGAAAAAGTGGAAGCTGTCGTTAAGGCATGTAAGGAAAAAGGGATTCCAATTCGGATTGGTGTGAACGCCGGGTCGTTGGAACAGCATTTACTTGATAAGTATGGCTACCCTACGCCAGAAGCGATGGTAGAAAGCGCACTGTATCATATCGGGATACTGGAAGAGCTTGATTTCCATGACATTATCGTGTCATTGAAGGCGTCTGATGTTCCTATGGCGATTGCCGCTTACACGAAGGCAGCTGAAATTATTAAATATCCGCTCCATCTGGGTATTACCGAAGCTGGGACGCTCTTTACGGGTACGGTTAAAAGCGCGGCAGGTATGGGCGCTTTGCTGGCATCAGGCATCGGCTCCACAATGCGTATTTCGCTCAGCGCCGATCCGGTGGAAGAAGTGAAGGTAGCACGTGAGTTGCTCAAGACGTTTGGATTGATCACAAACGCAGCTACACTGATTTCTTGTCCGACTTGCGGACGTCTGGATATTGATCTGTTCTCTATTGCTAACGAGGTAGAAGACTACATTGCAAAACTCAAGGTACCGATTAAAGTATCAGTACTGGGTTGTGCAGTGAATGGCCCGGGTGAAGCGAAGGAAGCTGATATCGGAATTGCCGGAGCGCGCGGGGAAGGCCTTTTGTTCCGTTATGGAAAAATGATTCGCAAAGTACCTGAGGCTGATATGGTCGAGGAATTGAAAAAAGAAATTGATATCATCGTCAAGGCATATGAGGAAACAGGGAAAATCCCTGGACGTGAAGAACGTCATACCGCCGAGAAGGTGTAGGCAAAAGCAGTTATTATAAAGAGGCATAGTCATAATCTATTGTCATCATTTATACGCCGTGGAGAGCAGCTCTGCTACAGAACTGTTCTTCGCGGTGTTTTTGTATTTCTCTCTGATCTTTTGAAAGACCGCCGTTTAGCTATCGCGGAAAAGGAAATACTGTTTTTCATAGAGCGGCATTTTTCAAATTGCTGAGATGAGAAACGGAGGAAATACGATGGACTTGACTATGATTTTGTTATTGGTGCAAATGTTTTTCGGGATTGTTATTGGTCTGTATTTCTGGAACCTCCTGCGGAGCCAGAAAACGAACCGTAGTGCGGTGGATCGAGAATCCCGGAAGGAATTAGATAAGCTACGCAAATTGCGTTCAATTTCACTTACTAAACCATTGGCTGAACGCACACGTCCTGCCACATTACAGGATATCGTGGGTCAGAAGGACGGATTGCGCGCGCTCAAGGCTGCGTTATGTAGTGCGAATCCGCAGCATGTCATTATTTATGGCCCGCCGGGTGTAGGGAAGACGGCTGCTGCACGCGTGGTGTTGGAAGAGGCGAAGAAGAATCTGTCATCCCCGTTCAAGGGAGATGCCAAATTCACGGAGATTGATGCTACGACGGCCCGCTTTGACGAGCGCGGTATTGCGGACCCGCTGATAGGTTCAGTACATGATCCAATCTATCAAGGGGCAGGAGCGATGGGGGTGGCGGGTATACCGCAGCCTAAGCCTGGAGCTGTAACGAAGGCACATGGGGGTATGCTGTTCATTGATGAGATTGGTGAGCTGCATCCAACGCAGATGAATAAACTGTTGAAAGTGCTGGAGGATCGCAAGGTATTTTTGGAAAGTGCATATTACAACTCGGAAGATTCGCATACTCCTGCTTATATCCACGATATATTCCAAAACGGTTTGCCAGCGGATTTTCGTTTGGTAGGTGCAACTACCCGTTCGCCGCATGAACTGCCACCTGCGATTCGCTCCCGGTGCATGGAAATTTATTTCCGTGCCTTGCAGCCACAGGAGATTGCCCGTATTGCTGAGGACGCTGTCCACAAGCTAGGCTTTGGTCCTTGTCCTGAGGCGGTAGAAGTTGTACAGCGTTACGCAACGAACGGTCGGGAGGCGGTCAATATGATCCAGCTTGCTGCTGGTTTGGCACTTACCGAGAAAAGGGAACGTCTCAATGCTTCCGACGTGGAATGGGTAGCGGGCAGCAGTCAAATTCAGCCGCGTCCTGACCGAAAAATACCGGGCTTGCCGCAAATCGGATTTGTTAATGGTTTAGCTGTATACGGTCCGAACATGGGAATGCTGCTGGAAATTGAAGTTACCGCGGTTCCGGTTCCTGAGGGAAAGGGAAACTATAATATTACAGGAGTCGTGGATGAGGAAGAAATCGGAGGTGGGTCCCGCACACTGCGCCGTAAGAGCATGGCTAAAGGTTCTGTGGAAAATGTTCTGACCGTTTTGCGTACGCTCGGATTGGCTCCGTCGAATTACGACCTGCATATCAATTTCCCCGGGGGTACGCCGGTAGATGGCCCGTCCGCAGGAATTGCGATGGCAACAGCTATTGCTTCCGCGATGCGGGGAATTCCGGTGGATCATGAAATTGCTATGACCGGCGAAGTTAGCATCCATGGTCGTGTCAAACCGATTGGTGGTGTATTAGCCAAAGTTGAAGCCGCTTTTCAGGCGGGAGCCAAAAAAGTGATCATTCCGCAGGATAACTGGCAAGCTCTTTTTGACAGCATTGAGGGTCTAAAAGTCATCCCCGTACAGTCGGTTACAGAAGTGTTCCGACATGTGTTTGGGGAAGAGATGACGTCGGATTTGCCTGTACATGCGCCAATTGAGACTTTTCGCCCATCCCAATCTTCCTTGTTACAGGCTGATGGAACGCATAACGGGACGATATCAGATACAGGATCTTGCTGATAAACCACCCTTTCATTGGTTTTTTCATAAAACATTTGATAAAATATGAAAGATAGCAACGTCAGGATTGTAAAATCCGGAACCTGAGAATCACTGGAGGTGCGAAAGCGATGGGACCCACCAAGACAAAAGGTCGTCGTTTTCCTTTGCTGCCTTTAAGAGGGCTTCTGGTCTACCCGAGCATGGTTCTGCATCTCGATGTGGGCCGGGAAAAATCGGTCAAGGCTTTGGAAAAAGCGATGGTTGAAGACAATTTGATTCTCCTGTGTTCTCAATCAGAAGTAAATATTGAAGAACCCACACAAGAGGACATCTTTCGAGTCGGCACGGTAGCCAAGGTACGTCAGATGCTCAAGCTTCCTAATGGAACCATTCGAGTATTGGTGGAAGGGCTGGAACGCGCCGAGATTATTCAATATACGGACAATGAAGAATATTACGAGGTAATGGCGAAGGAGCTGCACGAGGCAGAAAACGTACAGCCTGAGACGGATGCGCTTATGCGCACTGTATTAACTCAGTTCGAGCATTATATCAACTTGTCCAAAAAGGTAACACCAGAGACTCTCGCTGCGGTATCCGATATTGAGGAGCCAGGACGGCTTGCAGACGTGATCACAAGTCACCTGACGCTCAAAATTAAGGAAAAGCAGGATATACTGGAGACGATCGACGTTACTCAGCGTCTGGAGAAGCTTCTGGATATTTTGAACAATGAGCGTGAAGTACTGGAGCTGGAACGTAAAATCAACCAGCGTGTGAAGAAGCAGATGGAAAAGACGCAGAAGGAGTATTATCTGCGTGAACAAATGAAGGCAATTCAGAAGGAACTTGGTGAGAAGGAAGGTCGCGCAGGAGAAGTTGAAGAACTACGCAACCAGCTAAGTGAACTGGAGTTGCCTGTTCCGGTGAAGGAGAAGGTTGAAAAGGAAATCGACCGTCTGGAAAAAATGCCAGCAAGCTCTGCCGAGGGTGGCGTCATCCGTAATTATGTTGATTGGTTGTTAAGCTTGCCATGGAACAAGTTTACCGATGATGATCTGGATATCGTCAAAGCTGAAGAGGTACTCAATAACGACCACTACGGACTGGATAAACCCAAGGAGCGTGTATTGGAGTATTTGGCTGTACGTAAGCTAGTGAAGACCATTAAGGGACCGATTCTGTGTCTTGTAGGTCCGCCAGGGGTCGGCAAGACCTCGTTGGCTCGTTCGATTGCCAAATCCATGGGTCGGGAATTTGTCCGCATCTCTCTCGGAGGTGTGCGGGATGAAGCGGAAATCCGTGGTCACCGCCGGACTTATGTTGGCGCGATGCCGGGGCGAATCATTCAAGGGATGAAGACCGCAGGAACGTCTAATCCGGTATTTTTGCTGGATGAGATTGATAAAATGGCTTCCGATTTTCGAGGGGATCCATCGGCGGCATTGCTTGAAGTGCTTGATCCTGAACAAAACAATACGTTCAGTGACCATTTTGTCGAGCTGCCGTTTGATCTGTCCAATGTGATGTTTGTAACGACAGCCAATGCTGCGCACAACATCCCGCGTCCGCTAATGGACCGCATGGAGACATTATATATTCCTGGCTACACCGAACTGGAGAAGCTGGAAATCGCCAATCGGTATTTATTGCCCAAGCAGAAGAGAGAGCATGGCTTGGACGAGGAACAACTGGTTATCGGGGAGGATACGCTACTGCGTGTCATTCGCGAATATACCCGTGAATCCGGTGTACGGAATCTTGAGCAGCAAATGGCTTCTCTGTGCCGCAAGGCGGCGAAGTCAGTTGTATCTGGTGGCGAAGGCCCGATTCAAATCACACCGGATAATCTGAAGGATTATCTGGGTATCGCTAAATTCCGTTACGGTGTTGCAGAACTGGAGGATCAGATCGGTACGGTTACAGGCTTGGCATGGACAGAGGTCGGTGGTGAAACACTGATGATTGAAGTGACGGTCGTACCTGGTAGCGGTAAACTGATTCTTACGGGTAAACTGGGAGACGTTATGAAGGAATCTGCACAGGCGGCATTCAGCTACACTCGTTCGAAAGCAGTTGATCTGGGCATTGAACTGGACTTTTATGAGAAAAATGATATCCACATTCATATTCCTGAGGGTGCGATTCCGAAGGATGGCCCATCTGCGGGAATTACTATTGCTACCGCATTAATTTCAGCTTTGACCAACCGTCATGTATCCAAAGATGTGGCTATGACGGGCGAAATTACTCTGCGCGGTCGTGTATTGCCAATTGGTGGTTTGAAAGAGAAGTCGCTGGCTGCCCACCGGGCAGGCTACAAAAAAATTCTGCTTCCCAAAGATAATGAACGGGATTTGAAGGATATTCCCGACAGTATCCGGCAGGATGTTGAATTTGTCCCCGTTGCCCATATGGATCAGGTGCTAAAGCATGCTTTGGTTGAGCAGGCAAGGGTACATTAGAGAGGAATTAAGGACACAATGAAAGTAACAAAAGCAGAATTTATAATAAGTGCGGTTGGCCCCGATCAGTTTCCTGTGGACGCTTTGCCAGAGATTGCTCTGGCGGGGCGCTCCAATGTAGGAAAGTCTTCACTGATTAATCGGTTGATTAACCGTAAGAATTTGGCGCGTACCAGTTCTACGCCAGGTAAAACCCAGCAACTCAATTATTACCGGATTAATGATGATCTTTATTTTGTCGATTTTCCCGGTTACGGTTACGCCAAAGTATCCAAAACGTCCCGCAAGGCTTGGGGGCAGATGATTGAGTCTTATTTGCTGGAGCGTGAGCCACTCAAACTGGTGCTTCAAATGGTAGATTTACGCCATCCGCCGTCCAAGGATGATATCATGATGTATGATTGGCTGCGTCATAATGGGCTTCCCGTATGTGTTGTAGGCACGAAGGCAGATAAAATCCCTAAAACGCGACGAGAAAAGCATTATAAAGTAATCAAGCAGGAACTCGGAATACTTCCCGGGGGATTGTTTATCCCCTTTTCATCCGAAGAAGGTATGGGCAAGGAAGAGCTGTGGTCTGTCATCTCCAGCTATATAGAGAATGACGACGAAGAGCAGACGGAATTGTAAGGCTAGGGACGTCCTTAAGGGCGTCCTTTTTTCATGATTCGGGCTTCGGAAAAATAAACTTATTAAAAGGGTAGGAATAATATATAATAACTAAAGGAACTCGTGGACTTTAAGCAGAAAAGTGAGTATATGGAGGATAATGCAGTCTCAACCCCATTATTTTCTGTTTTTTTCGATGTATGGCGGAAATTTATGATTGATGTGCAAGAAAAGCACTGTAGGTCTGATGTATAATGAAGCATAAAGCTTAAACTTATAGGTTCAGGAAAGAATTGAGGAGATTGGTATGGCTCAGCGGTTAGCCACAGAGTATGTTAAAACCACATTGACCTTGTCGGAAACTCAAATGGACGAATTTTTGCGGGCAGTGGATGATCCGCAGGTGCATTACCACATTAAAGTTCTGGATAACGGAAGTCAGGAAATCATTCTGGAGCATAGTGCGGGTGAGGAAGTTCATTTGTTTTTTGAAGCCAAAGAGGGAGCATTAGTGTGTGAATTGACTTGCCGCTTAATTCATCCGCAACTAACCCTATTTATACGCAAACTTTTTGTTCGTTTTAAGGGTGAAGGCATCGTTTACCGAATGTATCAAGGATTCACTATGGTGTATTTTTATAATGAAGGTACGGTTCGTAAAATTATGGAGAAGAATGCCGCAGGCTCTAAGCTGGTATTTGAATATAAAAATACGGTACAGGAACTGCAACAGCTTTTTCAGCATCAGAACGTCGAAAATGAAATATCAGACGTATATCATCTCATTAATTCGTTGCTTGACCAGCGGAATTTGGCGCGCACTTTCTCGGAGTTGGAACAGATTGACCACAAGCTTCGAATGAGTTGCTCGAAATTATTTGCACTGGAAGCTTAATAAGGCATGAATATATGGAATGAATCGTTATGCAGTGTAGTCCCTTTCTTTACCGAAAGGGGCTTTTTTATTCCAAAAAAATGATTGCATTTGCTGCACATAGATGTTATTTTTAATCTCGTTGAAAATGAATATAGGAACCAGGATTCACTCAGGACATTGAATGTTGCGAGAGGTTATTCCCTCGGGAAGTGAATGACGTAGGTCCTAGCGGATGAAATTTTTTCAAACATTTTATTCCTAGGAAGGGGGAACCGAAAGATGGAATTGGAGTACTCAACTTTCGGAAGACACGTTGCCGTAGATACTTGGGGTGTTGAGTTTGAATTGCTGAATGATGCGCAGCTTTTGGAGGCTCAATTAGTTGAAGCAGCTGAAGCTTGCGGAGCAACGGTGATGTCCGTTCAATCCAAGCAATTCGAACCACAGGGAGCTACCGTGCTTGTACTGTTGTCGGAGAGTCATCTCTCTATTCATACGTATCCTGAGAGAGGATTTGCCGCTATTGATTGTTATACTTGCGGTGAGACTGTCGATCCGCAGCTGGCTATTGATTACCTGGTATCCGTTCTAAAACCGAAAAAAACATATGCGAAGAAGCTGATTCGCGGCTTGGGAGAACTTCAGGTGGAATCACCGGAGTGTAAGCTGGCCGAGTTAGTGTAAATCGTTCTTTATGGAGCCATTTGTGCGTCCTATATTATAACCATGGAACATTTCCATGGTTATTTGTTTTAAAAGTGGTTTACACTAAATCAAATCATACAGAACGTGCTAGATGTTCATGAAAGCCATCCAATTTTCATAAACAATTCATAAAACAGCCGGAGGAGATTCGGACTTCTGTGATATAATTAACATAGTTTATGATAACAGTGGTTATTCTTATTACAGTTTAGGCAGGTGAATTTGCAATGCACATCGTCGTTGTTGGGTTGAATTATCGTACGGCGCCTGTGGAAGTCAGAGAGCGTTTTACATTTGCAGAACAAGATTTGCCAAAAGCGCTGGAACAACTCAAACTTACCAAAAGTGTGTTGGAAGGCGTAGTTGTCGCAACCTGCAATCGGACTGAAATATATGTTGTGGTGGACCGCCTTCACATGTGCGGTTATTTTATACGCAGTTTTATGGAGCAATGGTTTGGCATTCCGCGTGATCAATTTACACAACATTTATATATATATGAGGACGAGCAGGCGATTCGGCATTTGTTCCGTGTGACTTGTGGTCTTGATTCTATGGTAATCGGAGAAACACAAATTTTGGGACAGGTAAAGAACGCTTTTCTTCAGGCTCAATCCCAGAAAATTACGGCAACGTGGTTTAATATGTTGTTTAAGCAGGCCGTCACATTGGGCAAGCGTGCCCATTCGGAGACGTCTATTGGAGAAAGTGCCGTATCTGTCAGCTATGCAGCAGTTGAGCTGGGCAAACGGATTTTCGGGATGTTTACCGATAAAAAGGTACTGATTCTCGGTGCTGGTAAAATGAGCGAGCTTACTGTTAAGCATTTGTACAGCGGCGGAGCAGCCGAGGTTATTGTAGCAAACCGAACCTTGTCCCGTGCGGAAGACCTTGCCTCCAAGTTTCATGGAACGCCGGTTACGATGGAGGAAGGCATGAATCGGTTGGCGGATGTGGATATTGTTATTAGCTCGACAGGTGCCCAGGGTTATATTCTGGATCGGACTCGGGTTGAAGCAAGTATGAAACGTCGACAGTCCCGTCCTTTGTTTATGATTGATATTGCGGTTCCGCGTGATCTCGACCCGGCTATTGGTGAATTACAGAATGTTTTCCTGTACGATATTGATGATCTGGAAGGGATCGTGGAGAGCAATTTGGAAATGCGCCGTACCGAAGCTACAAAAATCGAGCATATGATCGAAGATGAGCTTAGCGAGTTTTATCAATGGTTGAAAACGATGGGAGTGCGTCCAGTGATTCGTGCATTACAGGAAAAAGCGGAGTCTGTACATCAGGATACGTTGGAAAGCTTGTTCAATAAGCTTCCCGAGCTGGATGAACGGCAACGCAAAGTGATTAGCCGCTTGACGAAGAGTATGCTGAATCAGATGATGCATGATCCGATCAATCGGGTAAAGGAACTGGCTGTCCAAAAGCAGGGAAATGAGGCCCTAGACATGTTTAGCCACATTTTTGCTCTGGAGGATCGTTTGGATGACGCCGCTCAGAAAGTAGATAAAAGCGATGCATCTGCGTTAATGAAACCGGAAGCCGGTGTTCATGAAAAGACCGTTCAGGCTCAGGCTTTGCCAGCGTCGTTTGCGCCGGCCAGCCTGTAAAGGTGGGTGAACAGACGTGGCTTCAGGCATGCTTATATATGATTCAATGATTTATGTTTTTGCCCTGAGCCTTCTGTTTGTATTCTCGGATGGGATTCGTCGCAATGCGAATGCTAAACGGACAGGTACAGGGCTTCTTGTTGTCGTTCTGGTGCTTCAGCTTGCTTATATGGGGATAAGAACCTGGAATGAAGGGCATCTTCCTATTTTCGTGACCTATGATTTTCTATTTCTGTTCTCAGTTATTTTGGTACTGATTTCTTTGATTCTGACACGTTATCAGCGATCCGAATTTGCGGTATTGCTGCTTAATATTATTAGTTTTGCAGTGCTAGTGCTCAACAATATATGGATGAAGCCTCTCGACAACCCGCTTGGAAATTGGCATACAGTGCATGGGCTGCTCCTGATTCATATTGCGCTGGCTAATCTTGGTTTTGTAGCAATGACGGTAGCGGCTGTATTTTCGGGGTTATATCTGTTTTTGCATCGTAAATTGAAAGTAAAGAAATGGAATGACACGATCAGGCGCCTGCCGAGTCTGGAAATGATGGATCGGTATACGCATATGGCGCTGTTGATTGGTACTCCTTTGCTGGGAGTGTCTATTGTAGTTGCCGTTATTTCTATTATTGCCGAGGAACGCTGGCGTCTCTTGCTCGATACCAAGGTGCTGATGACAGCGATTGCCTTGTGCGTGTATATTGTATTTTTAGTGAGCAAAAGATTGAATCAGCGTTCAGGGCTTGTGATGGCAAAGTGGGCATTGGTGGGCTACACGCTATTGATTCTTAATTTTTTGCTGAATTCCTGGTCTGTATTTCATCAGTGGACGGGAGAGTGAAAAGCCTTTTGCAGCATTTTGTCCCGATTTCGTTGAATTGTAAGAATAGGATCTGTTGTGTTGTAGGTGGCGGTAGGATTGCGGAACGAAAGGTAAAGGGGATGATGGAAAGTGGGGCATTCATTACCGTCATTAGCCCGAATATAACGCCGGATTTACAGGTTCTGGCGGATCACAAGCAGCTCCACTGGGTAAATCGCGTATATCGCGAGGGTGACCTCCAGGGAGCCTTTCTTGTATATGCGGCGACGAACCAGAGAGAAGTGAATTATGAGGTTGCGCATGAGGCCAGACAAAGGGGTATACTGGTAAATGTAGCGGATCGATCGGAAGATGGAGACTTTATAACGCCGGGTATCATTCGACGAGGAAGATTGACGATTAGTATTTCCACAGAAGGGGCTGGCCCTGCTGTGACCGCTGATATTACATCAGCTTTGGATACGTTGTTTGGTAGCGAATACGAGCCATATCTGGATTTCATGCACGATATGCGACAGATCATCAAACATAAGATAAGTTCTCCACAGCAAAGGACCAAACTACTGAGGCGCTTGGCGAGTAGCGGAATTTTGGATCAAATACGCCGTCATGAATTTATGGCTTGGACCGAAAAAGAAATAGACCTATGGATTGCGCAAAATCAGGAGGAATAACATGCGAACAATTGTGGTAGGCAGCAGACAGAGTGCGCTGGCGTTAACTCAGACCGGGCATGTCATTGAAGATTTGAACGCGCTGTGCGCGGAGCATGGAATGGATTTGCAATTTGTCGTGAAGAAAATCCTGACCAAGGGTGATCGAATATTGGATGTAACCTTGTCCAAAGTGGGTGGCAAAGGGCTTTTTGTCAAAGAAATTGAACAGGCCATGCTGGCTGGTGAGATTGATATGGCAGTACATAGTATGAAGGATATGCCTTCCGAATTACCGGAAGGGCTTGTCAACGGCGCTGTGCCGCGCCGTGAGGATCCACGTGATTGCCTGATCACATTGGGCGCCAAGAGCCTGGAGGATTTGCCTCAAGGGGCAAAGGTGGGCACGAGCAGCCTGCGCAGAGCCAGTCAAATCAAGTCCATGCGACCTGATCTACAATTGGAGCCTGTGCGTGGTAATATTGATTCCCGTCTGAAAAAGCTGGAGACGGAAGGTTTTGACGCTATCATTTTGGCGGCAGCAGGCTTGCATCGGATGGGCTGGAAAGAGCGAATTACGTCCTATATACCGGAAGAAGACTGTTTGCCGGCGGTTGGGCAGGGAGCGCTGGGTATTGAATGTCGTGCGAGCGACGAAGAGCTATTGGCCTTGCTGCGCCTTTACAACGACCGGGATACCTCAGCTACCGTTGCGGCAGAACGAACCTTTCTGGGCGTGTTAAATGGGGGATGTCAAGTGCCGATCGGGGCTCATGCGGTCTGGGCTGGTCAAGAAATCAGCCTCACGGGCATGGTAGGATCGCCAGATGGCGAGGTTATTTTGAAGGAAACGCTCCAGGGAAATGATCCGCAAAAGCTAGGAGAAGCGGTGGCGGCCAGTTTGATAGCCAAAGGAGCGGAACAGATTCTGGCGCAGGTGAGGGGATGATAGCATGGCAGGAAAAGTATATTTGGTAGGTGCAGGACCCGGAGACGCAAGATTAATTACGGTCAAGGGTTGGGAATGCATTCAATTGGGCGATGTCATTGTGTACGACAGACTGGCAAGCCCACGCCTCTTGGGACTGATGAAGCCAGGTGCCCAAAAAATATATGTCGGCAAGTTGCCAGATCGTCACACCATGAAGCAAGAGGAAATTAATCAGCTGCTGGTGGATTTGGCCTTGGAGGGCAAAACAGTTGTTCGTCTTAAAGGGGGAGACCCCACTATATTTGGACGAGTCGGCGAGGAAGCCGGGCTATTGCGTAAACACGGTATTTCCTATGAAATTATACCTGGCATCACATCAGCGATCAGTGTGCCCGCCTATGCGGGCATTCCAGTCACACACCGAGATATGGCCTCATCGCTTTCTATCATTACAGGTCATGAAAGTCCGGATAAACTCGACAAAAGTATTCATTGGGATAAAGTGACGAACGCAACGGGCACACTGATCTTTATGATGGGTGTAGCAAAGATCGGCTATATCAGTGAACAGCTCATAAAACACGGCAAGCCGTCAGATACTCCTGTTGCCTTGATCCGTTGGGGGACCCGCGCCGAGCAGGATACGCTGGTGGGTACGCTGGCGGATATTGAAGCTAAGGTGAAGGCCGCGAATTTTCAGCCTCCCGCCGTCATCGTTGTCGGAGAAGTGGTCAATCAACGTGAACAGTTAAAATGGGCTGAGGACATGCCTTTGTTTGGCAAGCGGATTTTAGTTACTCGCGCGCGTGCGCAGGCCAGCAGTCTGGTTCACCGGATTGAAGAGCTTGGTGGCGAGCCTTATGAATTTCCAGTTATTCAGACTGTCGCCCCTTCGGACGAGCCAACCAAACAGGAAATTAAAGAGGCATTTGCACGACTGCCTGAATATGATTGGGTGTTTTTTACCAGCGTTAATGGAGTGGAATACTTTTTCACGCACTTAAAGGAACAGGGCAAAGACGTACGCGCGTTGTTCAAAGCGCGTATTGCCGCAGTCGGACCGGCTACAGCAGCCGCGCTTCGGACGCACGGAATTGCAGCAGAACAGATCGAAGGCCCTTTTCAGGCAGAGGGCTTGCTCGAAGGGTTTGAGCAGGATTTGCAGGCAGGGCAGAATGTATTTCTCCCAAGGGGTGATCTAGCTCGGTCGTGGCTGCCAGAAAAGCTGAGGGAGATGGGCCTTCATGTGACCGAGGCTGATTTGTATCAAACGGTGCTGGCAGCCAACACACAGGATGACGAGCTCCTCAAGCTGCTTGAGGAACGTGCCATTCACGCGATTACGTTTACGAGTTCCTCAACCGTCACCTTTTTTCTGGAAGCGCTCAGACAAATGGGGATCCATGATCCGTTGTCGCTGCTGGAGGGAGTTACGATTGCTGTGATCGGTCCTTTGACCGGTGAGACAGCTACCCAAGCCGGTTTGACTGTGAGTTTTATGTCAGAGAAGGCAACCATTGAAAGTCTGATTCAATCGTTATGTGACTGGAAACGATCAAGTACTCTTATGACATTATAATTTTTTGTTTTTGCTAATGAATGTATAAAAAATGGAGGTTTGTATTCATGAGTGTTCCTTTTACTAGACATCGTCGTTTGCGCCAGTCAGCTGCAATCCGCAGTATGGTGCGTGAGACGGTATTGAATCCCGCTGATTTTATCCAACCGATTTACGTAACATTTGGCACTGGAGTGAAACAGGAAATTAGCTCTATGCCAGGTGTATACCGTTTTTCTCTGGATCGGCTGGAGGAAGAACTGAAAGAGATTAGTGAGCTTGGCATTCCCGCCGTGCTCCTGTTTGGCATACCGGAAACAAAAGACAGTGTAGGGACTTCGGCTTTTGTGGACGATGGTATTGTTCAGGAAGCAACTCGTTTGATCAAGTCTCGTTATCCCGAACTGCTGGTTGTGGCTGATACTTGTTTGTGTGAGTTTACGGACCATGGACACTGCGGTATGGTACACATGCATGAGCATGATGGTGAGGTATGCGGTGAAGTATTGAATGATGAATCTCTGGAGGTGCTGGTACGTACAGCCGTTTCTCAGGCCAGAGCTGGTGCGGATATTATCGCGCCATCTAATATGATGGACGGTTTTGTACAGGCGATTCGGCAGGGGCTGGATCTGGAAGGCTTTTCACATATTCCGATTATGTCGTATTCCGTCAAATATGCGTCTGCTTTTTATGGTCCTTTCCGGGAAGCTGCTGATTCTGCACCGCAGTTTGGTGACCGTAAATCCTATCAGATGGATCCTGCTAATGCACGTGAAGCATTGCGAGAAGCGGAATCTGATGTGCTGGAGGGTGCGGATATGCTGATGGTGAAGCCTTCTCTTTCTTACCTGGACGTGATGCGCACGATTAAGGATCAATTTGATCTGCCTATGGTGGCTTACAACGTTAGTGGTGAATATGCCATGGTCAAGGCAGCAGCTCTTCAAGGCTGGATTGATGAAAAAGCAATGGTGCTAGAGATTTTGACAAGCATGAAGCGTGCGGGTGCAGATATGATTATTACCTATTCGGCCAAGGATGCGGCAAGATGGTTGAAGCAATAAGTCTATTTTCAGAAGATAGGAGTGGTCAGATTGATCGATGAACAACGAACAGTGCGCAAGGATACGAACTCCAAAGTAGCCTTCGATGAGGCAAAACAATACATTCCGGGTGGCGTAAACAGCCCGGTACGGGCTTTTAAATCTGTTGGGATTACACCTGTTTATATCGACCATGGCGAAGGATCGCGCGTATATGATATTGATGGTCAATCCTATTTAGACTATGTATGTTCATGGGGACCGCTTATTATGGGGCATGCACATCCCGAAGTGGTTAAAGCTTTACAGGCTGCTGTTGTAAAAGGAACCAGCTTCGGCGCACCAACGTTGGCAGAAACTGAAATGGCCAAGCTCGTTTGTGAACGTGTTCCTTCCATGGATATTGTACGTATGGTTAACTCCGGAACTGAGGCGACTATGAGTGCGATTCGACTCGCACGCGGATTTACGAGCCGGAGTAAAATTCTTAAATTTGAGGGATCATATCACGGTCATGCGGACAGCTTGCTGATTAAAGCAGGCTCTGGTGTTGCGACCTTAGGCTTGCCCGATAGTCCGGGTGTACCTGAAGTCGTGGCCACCCATACAATCACCGTCCCTTATAATGATTTGGCTTCGGTGAAGCTAGCTTTTGAGAAATTTGGCGAAGAGATTGCCGCAATTATTGTCGAGCCAGTAGCAGGCAATATGGGCGTTGTACCGCCACAGCCTGGATTTTTGGAAGGTTTGCGTGAGGTAACCCAGCAGTACGGAAGTCTGCTGATTTTTGATGAAGTAATGACTGGATTCCGGGTTGGACTTCATTCGGCTCAAGGTCTCTTTGGTGTGACGCCGGATCTTACCTGTCTGGGTAAAGTGATTGGTGGTGGACTCCCTGTAGGTGCTTACGGCGGACGTCGCGATATTCTGGAGCAGATTGCTCCATCGGGACCAATATATCAAGCGGGTACGCTTAGCGGAAATCCGCTGGCTATGGCAGCAGGTTATTCGACACTTAAATTGCTGACGCCAGAAGTATACGATCGTCTGGAAGAGCGGGCAGCAAGGCTTCAAGCCGGATTCGAACGTAATGCGAGCGAGCTGGGTATCCCTGTCACGATCAATCGCGTGGGTTCTATGGTTTGTCCATTTTTTACAGAAGAAAAGGTTGTCAATTTTGACACAGCTAAAACGAGTAATCAGGACCACTTCCGCCGTTACTTTACTGAAATGGTGAATGAGGGAGTTAGTGTGGCACCATCTCAATTTGAGGGTATGTTTGTGTCGGGCGTGCATACGGCAGAGGATATTGATGCCACCATTGAGGCGAACTATCGCGCGCTCAAACGTCTATGAGCTGGCAAGGTGGCTGGAAAAGAAGAGGACCGTGGCTGGAAGTCACGCCAGGACGGGAAGTCGCAGACGGGGAAAAAAACAGCGCTGATGCTGTAGATCAGTGGTTGCTGAATCGTTTGGAATTACCGGAAAAGCTGTGGCGCAGACTGCGTCATGAAAAAGAGATTGAACTTACAGGGGACCGGCTGCGGCTGGCCCTTTTTCCTGTAATGAACCTTGGCATCACCCCTCGTTGGTATGATTTGAAGGTACTGTATGAAGATGATTTTTGCCTGGTAGTGCATAAACCAGCAGGTATGGCAGTACATCCGGACGGCGCTGTGCAGGATGGTCCGCTGACGTTGGATCATGCTGTCGCATCCTACTATGAGATGAATGGCATACATGCGGCGGTACGGCATGTACATCGTCTGGATGTGGATACGACGGGCCCAGTGCTATATGCCAAAAATGAATTTGCGTTGCTCAAGCTGGACGAGCAAATGAGAGCTAAGGATATCGGCCGCAGGTATGTAGCTTTGGTACGAGGGAAAGTACCTCCATCGCTGCGAACGTTGGATTGGCCGATTGGCAAGGACAGGCATCATAAGCAGCGCCGCCGTGTATCTCCGACTGGGCAGAAGGCGGTTACCCATATTGAACTTGGGGAAGTATGGGGAAGCGGTTCAAGTGCAGTGAGTCTCGTATATCTGACGCTGGAGACAGGCCGGACGCACCAGATTCGCGTACATCTTAGTCATGCTGGCTACCCGTTGCTTGGGGATGTATTATACGGGGGTCGGGCTACTGATTTTGGCAGGCAGGCGCTGCACGGAGAGCGTCTTACCTTCTGTCATCCGCTGAGTGGCGAAACAATTACGGTGGAGGATGCTTGGCCGGATGATTTTCAAAAGCTGCACAAACAGCTATAAAAGATGGCATGCCTTCTATTTTGGCGCATATACTTGAACCTAGAAACGGTTTGCAATATGGAGTTTCCGTGCGCCTGACCAGAAGTCAGAGGATGTGCGGAGACTGCCCAAAGGAGGATGCCATCCTTGAACAAACAACAGAATGATCAGCCGCAAGGCTTGCGTTTTGATATTTATGAACGCATTCATTTGACGGAGGAAGCTGCCGGGATTGCTGAGTTGGAGGAAATTGAGCTTCTGCCACGCATTCAGGTTGTAACCCACGGCGACCATGCCGCTTTGCGAGGGCATTTGCTGCTGGAGGGCGTGTACCGCACACCTGAACAGATTACGAGCGAGCTTCATCATTTGATCCCTGTGGAAATTACCATTCCGCTAAACCGCGTAGGGAGATTGGAAGATATCTCTGTCGAGATTGAAAATTTTGATGTGGACCTGCTCTCTTTACGTAGTCTAAACATTACAGGTGTTCTTTCTTTGCATGGCGTGGAAAGCTCGCACGCGGAGGAGACGGCGGTCTGGCTGGATGAGGAATTCACCGTAGTGCATGCACCTGAGCAACCGGTTCAATCCCATTCCGCCGATGGGGAGCATCGCCATGCAGAGGCCTATTCTACCAATGACTCGACCTCCGATTACGTTACAGACCCTGAAACCTCCTACAGAGTGCCAGCACAACAGGAGTCCGTTTCATGGGAACAGCTGTCTGAGGGCCAAGGAGAACAGAAGGCATCGTCGGAACAGCAAGCTTATGAGTCGGCAGTAGATCCTAACCGATTCTATGAGCCTTGGACGGGTAAAGCAGTTGAAGACAGCTCTCCAGAGGTCAAGCATGAGCATGGGTCTCCGGAAGTGTGGGGATTTCAGCAAGAGGAAGCATGGACAGGGGGGAATGAACCTAAAGTATCTTCCGCATCTCCCAATGCAGTATATGACCCTTTGTTGAATGAACCGCATCCTGCCACGGAGTCCGAGGTCTATCTGGAGCCACAGTTGGAGGAGAGTCAAGTAGATAACTTCGACTTCAGGCCTGAAGCGTCAGAACAGGTGAACCACGAGGCCCATGACACCTTTACTGAGGATAAGCCAGAGATGCGTGTGGCGCTTAACAGTAAAAAGGATGAAGGGGCAGACGAGCCAGACCCGGTTGTCTACTCATCATTGCTCCAATCCAGCCGTTCGGTGAAGGAAGCCGAATACCAGCAGCAATTGGAGCAGGAGCCGCAGGATCAGGACCAGAAAGCCGAAGAAGAACGGGAGAATGCCAAGTGGAAGAACCTTTTTTTTCATACACAAGATGAAACACCTTTTCGCAAGGTGCGCTTATGCATTGTACAGCGCGAGGATACACTGGAAACCATAGCTGACCGTTATCAGCTCAGCACACGTGAGCTTCAACTGTATAACAGATTGGCGGAGCATCATGTGGAAGAAGGACAGGTATTGTACATCCCTTGATCCGGTTGCTGAAAAATGCACAGCGGGTGTTGACTATAGTCAATGGGAAATGTATGATGTGGTATAGTTATTGAAAGACTGAGATCGGGAAGAGTAGGCAGCAAGCCCTTCAGAGAGTGGAATTGCAGCGCTGTGAGGTTCCGCAGGAAGCTACTGGCCGAAGTCACCCGGGAGTCGCCTGTTTGAACGGTTCCTCATTTAATTCCTACGGAAGATAAGAGGTTCACGGTAGAATAAGGCCGGTCCGCAACCGTTATCTGCATAAAGTGTCACACCATGTGTAATGGATCAGTGGATACATACACTAGGGGTGAAACAAAGGTGGTACCGCGAGAGAACAGCCTTTCGTCCTTTGAGGATGAAGGGCTTTTTTTATTTGCCAATTGAAAAATCATGGAGGTATCCTGATATGTCAGAACAAGACAACAAGACAACCTTGGAAATGCCAACAACGTACGATCCAAAATCAGCAGAACAAAAATGGTACAAAACGTGGATGGAGAAGGGCTATTTCCGCGCCGGGCAACATCCGGAGGCAGAGCCTTTTACAATCGTTATTCCACCACCGAATGTTACAGGTATGTTGCATATTGGACATGCTCTTGACTTTACTTTGCAGGATATTATTATTCGCGCCAAGCGGATGCAGGGTTATGATGCCTTGTGGCTGCCAGGGGCAGACCATGCGGGTATTGCTACCCAAACAAAGGTAGAGCAAAAGCTGCGTGAAGAAGGCCTGACACGTTATGATTTGGGCCGCGAGAAGTTTTTGGAGAAAGTGTGGGAGTGGAAGGAACTTTATCTGGATAATATCCATAATCAATGGGAAAAGATGGGTTTCTCTCTCGATTATTCTCGTGAGCGTTTTACGCTGGATGAGGGACTGTCCCAAGCGGTACGCGAGGTATTCGTTACACTGTACAAGAAGGGTCTGATTTATCGCGGTAAACGCATCATTAACTGGGACCCCGCTGCACGTACTGCATTATCGGACATTGAGGTGGAATACAAAGAGGTGAACGGAAATCTGTATCACCTGCAATATCCACTGAAAGACGGTAGCGGATTTATTACGGTAGCTACTACACGTCCTGAAACGATGCTGGGCGATACAGCTGTAGCTGTACACCCGGAAGATGAACGCTACAAGCAAATGATTGGCAAAACGCTTGTGCTCCCAATCATCGGACGGGAAATTCCGGTCATTGCGGATGACTACGTTGATAAAGATTTCGGTAGCGGCGCGGTTAAAATTACACCGGCTCACGACCCGAATGACTTTGAAATGGGACAACGTCACCAGCTGCCACAAATTACGGTGATGGACGAAACGGGAACGATGAATGCCGAAGCAGGCAAATATCAGGGCCTTGATCGTAGCGATTGCCGTAAGCAAATCGTCGCTGATCTGAAAGAGCAGGGCGTACTGATTCGTATTGAAGAGCACGTACACCAAGTAGGCCACAGTGAGCGTACAGGTGTAGTTGTAGAACCTTATCTGTCCACACAATGGTTTGTGGAAATGAAGCCTCTGGCAGCTAAAGCGATTGAAGTGCAGAAGGCTGGCAACGGGGTAAACTTTGTACCGGATCGCTTTGAACGTACTTATCTGCATTGGATTGAAAATGTGCGTGACTGGTGTATTTCCCGTCAATTATGGTGGGGACACCGTATTCCGGCTTGGTACGATGAGGAAACCGGAGAAGTTATTGTATCGGCGGAGGACCCTACAACTTTGCCTGAGTACGCTGGCAGAAAGCTAAAACAGGATGAGGATGTGCTGGATACTTGGTTCAGCTCGGCTTTGTGGCCGTTTTCGACACTGGGCTGGCCTGAGCAGACAGAGGACCTCAAACGCTACTATCCGACTAATGTCTTGGTTACAGGCTATGACATTATTTATTTCTGGGTATCGCGTATGATTTTTACCGCGCTGGAGTTTACGGAAGAGATTCCGTTCAAGGACGTACTTATGCACGGGTTGGTTCGTGATGCGGACGGTAGAAAAATGTCCAAATCCCTCGGCAACGGTGTTGATCCGCTCGACGTGATTGACCAATATGGTACCGATGCCATGCGTTATATGATCTCCACCAGTAGCACGCCTGGGCAAGACCTTCGTTTCCGCTGGGAGCGGGTGGAGCAGGCCCGTAACTTTGCCAATAAAATCTGGAATGCGTCACGCTTTGCGCTGATGAATCTGGAAGGCGTCACTTCGGCAGATATAGACATTACTGGTGACTTGAGCACCGCTGATCGTTGGATCCTGCATCGTCTAAACGAAACTTCACGCGACATCACGCGTCTAATAGATGCTTATGAATTTGGCGAGACAGGCCGCCTTCTGTATAACTTTATTTGGGATGATTTGTGCGACTGGTACATTGAGTTTGCGAAGCTTTCCCTATATGGCGACAATGCAGAGGCGAAAAAGAAAACGCAATCCGTACTTGCATATGTATTGGATCGGACGCTGCGCATGATTCATCCGTTCATGCCGTTTATCTCTGAGGAAATATGGCAGCATCTCCCGCATGAGGGAGAAACGATTACACTGGCCGCTTGGCCTGTTTATGATCCGGCTTTTGAGGATAAGGATGCAGTCGCTGAAATGAATTTGCTGATCGACGTAATTCGCGCTGTACGCAATATCCGCGCTGAAGTCAACGTGCCGATGAGTAAGAAAATTGAATTACTCATAAAACCCGGCGATCAAGCCGTTCTCGATATCATTAACCGCAATGGGGAATATGTACGTAGATTCTGTAATACGTCTGAATTCGACGCAGGATTAGAATTCACCGTTCCAGATAAAGCGATGACATCTATAGTTAGCGGCGCAGAGCTATACCTGCCGCTGGCCGGACTGCTTGATATTGCCCAGGAAATTAGCAGACTGGAAAAAGAACTTCAGCATTTGAACAGTGAAGTGGAGCGCGTGGAGAAAAAGTTATCTAACCAAGGCTTTGTGGCGAAGGCACCAGCTAAAGTCATCGAGGAAGAAAAGGCCAAGCAAGCCGATTACTCAGATAAGCGCGCTAAAGTTATCGCACGTATTGAAGAACTCAAGGGATAATTTCACTCACAATAAAATGACCTGAAGGTGAAGAGGATGTCAGATACGATCAGGGGCGGAGATACGGCTCCTTTACAAAGCTATGATGAAGCAGTGGAATGGATTAACGGCTTGATTCCGTTTGGCATCAGACCCGGATTGGAACGAATTGAACAGCTAATGAGTAAGTTGGGTGATCCGCAACGACATCTGAAGTTTGTGCATATTGCGGGAACCAACGGTAAAGGCTCGACTTGTGCCTTTCTGACCTCTGTGCTACTGAAATGTGGGTACGATGTCGGAACTTTTACATCTCCGTACATCACCCGATTTACGAACCGTTTTCAATTCAATGGGACCGATATTCCCGATGAAACGCTGGTTTTGCTTGCCAATCGCTTGTATCCGTTGGTGAAAGAAATCGCAGATAGTGAATTGGGATCACCTACGATGTTTGAGGTATCGACAGCGTTGGCTATTTTATACTATGCTACGGTATCTTTCCCAGATGTTGTGGTATGGGAGACAGGTCTCGGGGGAAGGATGGATGTAACTAATATCGTGAGTCCAATCGTCTCGGTTATTACGAATGTCGGCTATGATCATACGGATATTTTGGGAGATACGCTCGAACAGATTGCAAGGGAAAAGGCTGGTATCATCAAACCGGGTGTACCTGTCGTCAGTTGTGTTTCCCAACCCGAGGCTATTCAGGTCATACGTGAAACGGCGGCAAAGCAAGGAGCTACCTTGTACCTGGCAGGAGAACAGTTTACGTATGAACGGCTAAATGGGGATGAAACAGCTCAGACCTTTTCATTCGCGGGGCCCTTCCGACATATGGAAATTGACATCACGTTGTTAGGCGAGCACCAATGTTCTAATGCGGCAGGAGCTATGATGGCACTTGAGGTCCTACGTCAGTATATGGCTTTTGTGTTGGATGATGCAGAACTGCTGGAGGGCTTTAGGCAAACTGCCTGGGCAGGGCGTCTCGAACAAGTCAGTGCCTCGCCGAGGATTGTCCTTGATGGAGCTCATAATCCAGAAGGAGCACAGACGCTGGCCAAGAGTCTTCCTCAAGTGTATTCGTACAAAAAATTGGTTTTAATGATGGGGATGCTGTCAAACAAGCATCATGAAGCATACTTGCAGCATATACTGCCACTAGTGGATACGCTTATCCTGACCGAGCCCGATTTTCGCCGCAAAATGAATGCCGCTGAATTGGCTCATCTCGTGGAGAAGCTGCGGCCGTCTTATGCCAAAACGGATTTAAAAATAATTGTAGAAGGTGACTGGAAAAAGGCTCTTGGCCTGCTTCAGTCACATACGGAAGCGGAAGATCTGGGGGTGGTGTCCGGCACGCTGTACCTTATTGCGGATGTACGGGCTACCCTTATGTATCAAACCGATTCGGAAAAAGGTTGGTGAAATTTGTTGATTACTTCGGAACATGTTCATTTTATCGGTATCGGCGGATACGGGATGAGCGCGATTGCTCGGGTCATGCTGGAGATGGGTTATACCGTGACTGGCTCAGATGTGGTATCACAGGAGCTGACAGAAAAACTGGCGGCAAAAGGCGCAAAAATATATATTGGACACACGCCTGAGCATATTGCAGGCGCGGATATCGTCGTCTATTCAACAGCATTGTCACGTGACAATGTGGAGCGGGTGGCAGCGGAGGAATTGAATATTCCAACTCTGCACCGTTCGCAGATGCTGGCTCGCTTGCTTAACGAACGTAAGGGAATAGCTGTTGCGGGTGCGCACGGTAAAACGACAACCTCTTCCATGATCGCTCTGGTTATGGAGAGATGTAACGTTGATCCAACGTATATTATTGGCGGCGAAATCACGAATTTGGGAACGAATGCCAAAGCAGGTAAAAGCGAGTTTGTCGTTGCTGAGGCGGATGAGAGTGATGGTTCTTTCCTGCAATATCATCCTTGGCAAGGCATCGTGACCAATATTGAAGCGGATCATTTGGAAAATTACGATGGCGACTTTAATCGTCTGAAAAGTGCCTATGTACAGTTTTTGAGTCAAATTCGACCGGATGGGGCGGCTATTGTATGCGCAGATGATCAGAACATCCGGGAAATGCTGCCTCAACTCCAGACTCGGGTCATTACTTATGGAGTGGAGCATGAAGCGGATTATATGGCGACAGATATCCAATTAGGTGACCGTCGATTAAGCTTCACTATGAGCCGCAAGGGAACAGCACTCGGAACGATCGAACTATCAGTGCCGGGTAAACATAACATGTATAATGCGATGGCGACTGTGATTTCATGTTTGGAAGCAGGGATTCCATTCGATCAAATCGCTGCGACAATTGTGGAATTTCACGGCGCGAAGCGTCGTTTTCAAGTACTAGGTGAAAGCAATGACATACTGATTATTGATGACTATGCGCATCACCCAACAGAGATTGAGGCTACGATTAGCGCAGCGAGAGCGACTGGCAAACGTATTATTGCTGTATTCCAGCCGCAACGCTATAGCCGCACCTTTTTCCTGCTCGATGCGTTCAGCCGCGCGTTTAGCGAGGCTAGTGAAGTCATAATTACCGATATTTATTCACCAGCGGGAGAAAAACAGATTGAAGGCGTGCATTCTTCCAAGCTCGTCGATTTAATCGTCCAAAACAGCAATGCGAATGCAATCTATTTGCCGACCAAAGAAGCTGTGATCGAGGAGTTGAAAGATCGCTTACAGCCGGGTGATCTTGTGCTGACGATGGGAGCGGGAGATATCTGGAAAGCAGGTGACGCGTTAGCGCGCCATCTTCGCGGACAGCAAGTGTAATACGTATAAAAATGAGCCGTTACGCCAATGAATTACATTTATTCGAGGGTATTCCGAACACGACTGTGTTTCGGGATACCCTTTTTTTGTAATGCTGGGGTATATATTCTTAGCTTGACTCATACAACAGACTATGAGGAAGTATGGGACAAGGAGGGAGTGCATCCATGAACAAGACCAAGATGACATTCCGGTTCGACCAACAGTTGCCGGAGACAAGCCGGGAGGATAAGCTACAGGTGCTTCCGTACAAAAACGAGTCGATTACGAACGAACAGCGTGAAAATGATAACTCGCATAAAGGAACGGAACGGAACAGAGGAATGAAGAAAAATACTGTAGCTACGCAAGAATCAGAGATCAACGAGCCTGAGGATCTGAACAAACGCATTTCAAGTCGGCGTTTTGCTCCAACATTAAGAGTACAAGAGGGATGGGAGGACCCCTTTGGTCGTTCGGCGGCTTCCTGGTCAGATGCGGAAGTTCTACCAGATAGCCTGGAAGAGGATGAGGAAGCTTATCATTCTGTCCAAGAGTACAGAAAGCGTCCGCCCCACCCTTCAAGATGGAAACTGGTTGGCTCTGTAGCCAGCGCGCTGGTGACTGGAGGCATGTTTGGATATATTATGTTGTTACTGTTTAACGGAGGAGGCATGGTCCCGGGATCAGATCCTTCAGTAGAGGAGGCTGTACCGGTCTTTAAAGAATCTGTTGGTGTGGATGCAATATCTGCAAAAGAGAATTCTGTCCCTGTCACTGTCATAGAGGCTCAGGTACCTCCACAAACCTACTATTTGCTGCAATATGGGGTTTTCAGCACTCCAGAACGGGCCTTACAAGCAAAAGAAGAACTGTTGAAGGCAGGCATTGCAGCAGGAGGGGATACCGAGGACCAAAACCGGGTATATGCAGGAATATCGCCGGATAGGGAGCAAGCCAAGTTGCTCAGCAATCAGTTGAAAACACAAGGAGTCGATTTGTATGTTCGTGAGCTTGAATTGCCTGGATTCGAAAAAGCAGCTTACGGAGGCGAAGGTGATAAACTCACTAGCTTTTTTCAGTTAAGCAGTTCATTGGTGGGTAAGTTGAGCGGACTTTCCTCAACCTTGCTCGGAGAAGGAGGTCCGAATACGGTGCCAGCCTCCGACATGAAGGAGCTGAACGACCTGCATCAGCAGTGGACACAAAATATCACTGCACTTCCCACTGGGCTTTCGAAGGAAGCGGCTGTCTCCGCAACCTCACTTGAAAAGGCGATGAACAGTGCGATCTCTGCAATTGGGGAATATAACAAGAACACAGCCAAGGAACACATTTGGGAGATTCAATCCTCCATGATGGAATATGTTTTGCGTGAGAGGGAATTTATCCAATTCATAAAACAATAAGCTAACCATATTTTCCGGCAAGGAACTGGAAATAGTTCCCCATGCCGGATTTCTGTTTGTATTGCAGTACAAATCACCGTATAATAATGAAGGTGTCAAAAAATGGCGAGGGAAGATCAGGATGAAAAAAAATGTAGGAATGCTTATACTGTTTTTGTTGCTCGGTTGGCTCTTGGGTGCATGGATTGCCAAAGCCCTTCAATCGATCAAGTTCCTTTCCTTTCTGACCCACCCCACTAGGATATCTTGGTCGCCGAGAGCGGACCTGGATATTATCAGCTACAACATAACGATAAATTTTGAATTGAGCCTGCTTAGTCTGATCGGCATCATTGCCGCGTTCTGGCTGTACCGCAGGCTCTAACTGATGAAAAGGAGCTTCCCTTATGGACGGGAAAATTACGCCCCGCATTATTCTGGCATCGACTTCACCAAGAAGGAAGGAATTACTCGCATTTTTGAGACTCCCCTTTGAGGTGGTGCCGAGTCATGCGGATGAGAGCACGCCTGAGAGCTGGACGCCTCAGCAAATCGTGGAGACCCTTGCGGCACGCAAAGCCGAAGCGGTCGTGAACACCGCCACTCAGTCGAAGGAAGCCGGACTGGTGATTGGTAGTGATACCATTGTCGTGCTGGATGGTTCGGTACTGGGCAAGCCTGCCGACCATGCGGACGCGGTTCGCATGCTGACTGCATTGCAGGGAAGAACACACCGTGTGTACACCGGGGTAGCCTGCATACATACCGGAACCGGCGAAATGCTTGTCAGACATCGCCAAACGGAGGTTACAATGAAGCCTCTGAGTCAAGAGCAAATTGTGGCATACGTGAATACTGGTGAACCGTCTGATAAAGCAGGAGCGTATGGCATTCAAGGCATGGGTGCTACGCTGGTGGAATCTATTCAGGGTTGTTATTTTAACGTCGTAGGATTGCCGCTTTCCTTGCTGTCGGACATGCTGTCCGATTTTGGAGTGAATGTGTTGCGTCCATAAAGGGGATAAACATATGCTGGAGTCGCCAATACTGATGCTTCGCGACCTCCCCCATGAAGAACGACCAAGAGAGCGCATGATGACATATGGGGCGGATGCCTTAAGCAACGCGGAGTTGCTGGCAATATTGCTGCGTACAGGAACGCAAAATGAGTCTTCGGTGCATTTAGCGCAGCGTATTTTGCAGCAGGCAGGAAATTTGCGTCAACTGGTGGATATGAGCTTGAGCGAGTTGACCCAGATTAAGGGCATTGGGGATGCTAAAGCGATACAGCTAAAAGCGGGTATCGAACTGGGGCGTCGATTAGCATTGTCTCGCCATTTGGAGACCCCGGTGATTAGTTGCCCGCGGGATGTGGCAGATCTGCTGTTTGAGCAGCTTCGTTATTTGCAGAAAGAGCATTTTGTATGCTTGTTCCTTAACACTAAAAATCATGTCATTGCTCAGGAAACACTATCTATGGGTAGCCTGAATTCTGCCATCGTGCATCCTCGTGAAGTATTTCGGGCAGCAATCAAATGCAGCAGTGCTTCAATCATTTGCGCTCATAACCATCCGAGCGGTGATCCGAAGCCAAGCCCGGAGGATGTCCAGTTGACTCGCCGCCTGATGGAAGCGGGCAACATCGTGGGTATCGACGTGCTTGATCATATTGTGATCGGGGACGGGACCTTTGTAAGTTTGAAGGAACAAGGTCTAATATAATATAATATTTAAATCAAACATTTAAACACGACCGGATAATCCGGCCTGAATAAACCGTTTATACATGGATAACAGATTTCAGGGAAGAGAAAAGGAGATTACATCATGCTGGGTGGCTTTACAAAAGATTTGGGAATAGACTTGGGGACGGCAAACACGCTTGTATACGTAAGAGGTAAAGGAATTGTGGTTCGTGAACCATCTGTAGTCGCTTTGCGTACAGATACAAAAACCATTGAGGCTGTTGGTGAATCTGCGAAAAAAATGATCGGTCGCACACCGGGAAATATCCGTGCGATTCGTCCGATGAAGGACGGTGTCATTGCTGATTTTGATACGACAGCAACGATGATCAAATATTTTATCCGTCAGGCGCAAGCACAACGCTCTTTGTTTCCGCGCCATCCGAACGTGATGGTTTGTGTGCCTTCAGGCATTACTGCGGTGGAGCAGCGTGCTGTTGAAGATGCGACGAAGCAAGCAGGCGCAAGAGAGGCATATACGATAGAGGAGCCGTTTGCAGCAGCAATTGGCGCTGATCTTCCTGTATGGGAGCCTACAGGCAGTATGGTTGTCGATATCGGTGGAGGTACAACCGAAGTGGCAGTCATTTCCCTGGGCGGGATTGTAACAAGCCGCTCCGTGCGTGTGGCTGGCGATGAAATGGACGAGTCCATCATCCAATACGTGAAGCGCCAATACAATCTGATGATTGGTGAACGGACTTCAGAGCAACTGAAAATGGAAGTTGGTTCAGCTATGCCATTAGAGCAAGTGGAAACCTCAGAAATCCGCGGACGTGATCTGGTAACAGGTTTGCCGAAGACGATTACGATTACTTCTGATGAAATTAGCGAAGCGTTATCGGATACAGTCAATGCAATCGTGGATGCGGTCAAAGTAACACTGGAAAAATGCCCTCCCGAGTTGGCAGCGGACATCATGGATAGAGGAATCGTACTTACTGGTGGTGGAGCACTTCTGCGTAATCTGGACAAGCTGTTGGCAGGTGAAACCGGAATGCCGGTGATCGTAGCGGAAAATCCTCTGGATTGTGTGGCAATCGGTACAGGCAGAGCGCTGGAAAATATTCATTTGTTCAAATCGCGCAGCAGTTCTGCCGTCCGTTCCAAACGTTGAATCGGGGGTGTAGGAACTGTTTAAGCTGTTTGGCAATAAAAGACTATTTGTTCTATTGATCGGAATCGTTCTGTTTATTGCCCTTATGGGGATTACACTTGGACAGAGGAATTCCTTAACCTGGCCCGAGAAGTTCGCCAGAGATTCAATTGGCTTTGTGCAAGGTATCTTTTACAGGCCCGCTTCAGCAATAGCGGGCTTCTTTGAAGATATCGGAAATATGCGCAGCATCTACGAAGAAAATGAACGGTTAAAAATTGCTGTAGCAAAGCTGACTCGTGACCAGATTCAGACCCATAATTATGTTGAAACAAATGCCAGACTGCAGAATGAACTGAAGTTCACCCAAACGCAAAAGGCGAAGAATAATTATGATTATCGTGTTGCTCAAGTGAACAGTGTCAGCAATGATTCCAAAACGCTTGTGATCGATATTGGTGAGAAGGACGGAGCGAAGGTTGGTCAGGAAGTCAGTTCGCTTGAAGGATTTGTAGGAGTCATTAGTCAAACGGGGAATTTTACGTCCACCGTTACACTGTTGACTACATTGGATCCTAAAAATCCGAATTCTTATGCCATTGCAGCGACAGTCTTGGGCAAGGAAAATCAATCGTTTGGTATGATTGAAAGCTATGATCCGGGTACGAACAGATTTCAAATGACTCGCATTGAGGAAAAAGATCCAATCGCAAAGGGTGATCAGATTATTACGTCTGGCGCAGGCGGGAAATTCCGCAAAAACCTAATGATTGGAACGGTAGAGAAGATTCAGGTTGGAGAGTTTGGCAAAACACGGACAGCGATTATTAAACCGGCAGCCAGCTTTGTGGATTGGAAAGAATTGCTCATCCTCTACACTCCTGAGGTACCGGAATAATGAAGATGCGCGGTCAGGTTCTAATACTGCTGCTGTTTGTACTGTTTATAGCTGAAGGGACGATTCTTCCATGGCTTCTTCCGGATAGTTGGCATTCAAGAATGGTTCCGAATTTTGTGTATGTCGTGATCTTGTTTGTGTCTGTGTATTACAGCCGTCATACAGCATTGGTGCTAGGTATTGTTTTTGGACTTATTCATGATGTAGTGTTCTACGGGTTTATCATTGGACCTTATTCTTTTGCAATGGGGTTGTCTGCATACTTATTGGGGCTTGTTTTTACAGCTCGACGTGCGCAGATGCCCATTATGATGGCAGCCGTGTTGATTGGTAGTTTCCTGCTGGATTCTATGCTATTTGCTATTGATCAGCTGTTCCAGCTGAATCATCAGACTTTCAATTGGGCACTTGCTCAGTATATGATTCCTGATTTATTTATCCATTTTCTGTTCGCCCTCATCATTTATGTCCCAGTTCGCAAGCAATTGCAGCGTTTGGGTACCCGTGTGAAAAAGGAAGAGGCTGTCTAGGTCTTTTTACACACATTTTGTCCGGGTTAGCAGGGATTTGACGTCCCGGGGACGAAATGATTGAGATAGGAGGGACAGGCTAATGGCGGTGAAATCGAATCATGTCACGATTAAAGGCATCAAAGATGGCCTGGTATTCCTGCTGGACGATCAATGCGAGTTTGAAGATTTGCTGGGTGAGCTGCGTTTTAAGCTGGAGCACAGTCATCAAAATATTTTAACAGGCCCGATCATTCATGTGGATATTAAGCTGGGAAGCCGAGAAGTGACAGAGGAACAGAAGGAAAGTATTCTGGAGATTTTGAAGCAGAAGGGGAATCTGCTCATCAGGTCTGTAGAATCACCTGGACTGCCTGTGGAAGTGCAGGGAAAGCCCCCTATTCACACGGTGACAGGGATTATCCGTTCTGGTCAAGTGCTTCATCACAATGGGAACCTACTCTTTTTGGGAGATGTAAACCCGGGTGGAATTATAACATGTACTGGTGATATTTATGTCCTCGGCGCTTTGCGAGGCATGGCGCATGCAGGGATGGAGGGAAATAGTGAAGCGATTATTGCGGCTTCCTATTTTGCACCGACACAGCTGCGAATTTCCGAAATGATCAGCCGTCCACCAGACGAATGGGAGACACGTGAATCCGGTATGGAATTTGCGTATCTCAAGGATGGCGCTATGCAAATAGATAAAATGAGCAATATTGTGCGTCTGGGCCGCGATTTTAACGTGTTCAAAGGGGTGTAGCACATGGGAGAGGCTATCGTCGTCACTTCAGGAAAAGGCGGCGTCGGCAAAACGACGACGTCAGCCAATATAGGAACAGCGCTTGCACTGCTCGGCAAAAAGGTATGTTTGGTGGATACGGATATCGGTTTGCGTAATCTAGACGTTGTGATGGGTCTGGAAAACCGGATTATTTACGACCTTGTTGATGTAGCGGAAGGTCGTTGCCGTTTAAATCAGGCACTGGTTAAGGACAAGCGTTTTGAGGAGCTGTATATGCTGCCAGCCGCTCAAACCAAGGACAAGAGTGCTGTTACGCCGGAGCAGGTTAAGGATATTATTTTGGAGCTTAAAAAGGATTTTGAATATATATTGATCGACTGCCCTGCGGGTATTGAACAAGGCTTTAAAAATGCCATTGCCGGAGCGGATCAGGCCATTGTTGTGACCACTCCGGAAAATGCAGCCGTACGGGATGCAGACCGGGTAATTGGTTTACTGGAAAGCTCACATGTGATATCACCCAAGTTGGTGGTTAACCGCATTCGCAATAGCATGGTTAAATCCGGAGATATGCTGGATATTGACGGGATTTTACAAGTGCTTAGCATAGACCTTATTGGGATTGTGCCGGATGATGAAATGGTAATTAAAGCAGCTAATACAGGGGAGCCTACCGTTATGAATCCAGATTCACAGGCCGCGATTGCTTACCGTAACATTGCGAGACGGATTTTGGGCGATACAGTGCCCCTCATGCAGCTGGACCAGAAGAAAAGCGTGATGACACGCTTTAAGAAGTTTTTTGGTATGGGTGGATGAGGAAAACAGGAAGTTATGACTGGTAAATTGCTTCCACACTTCCTACGTGATTTTCCATTGGTTCTAAGGTAGGAGCTGTAGTAGTATTCATTTGTAATACTAGACACTTAAATAAGTAGTAATCTTATTTAAGTGTTTTTGGTTTGTTTTTTAAATTTCCATAATACAGTTTCTCAAAATTTAGGGTCATTACATGAATATCATAAATACAAAACATAACCGGTGCGCTAGCGCCGGTTTTTTTTGATTTTTAGGTGCGTATTCCCGAACCAGACAACATAAGTTGAAGCCCGTCCTCATAAGATGTATCAAACATACCTCGCTGAGGGGGCTGAACAGGATGAATAAAAATTCCGGAATCAAGCAGCGCAGAGAAGAACGTATACAGCAGCTAATCGCGGGAAGCAAAGCGGAGACATATCCCTCTGGCATATATCAGAACAGGCACGGGGATAAAGATATGAAGTCGATGCCTATAGTCAGTGCCAACTCGCCCAGAGACCCAGAAACTGAGTGGAAAAATGAGCGGCAACGCTGGCAGCAATCTTTTGGGACGAATCGTGGTCCGTCTTTTTGGACTTCCTTTTGGCGAAGATCAGTCATAGCAACGGTGTTATTTGGAATGGTATGGGGAATGTTTCGTTGGGATATTCCCTATGCAGTGAATTTGAGAATGTTTATTGCGGATGCCTTGAATAAGGATATGGATTTTGCAGCCGTCGGACAATGGTATGAAACTTATTTTGACGGAGCTCCTTCCTTTTTGCCGATTTTTGGCGAGGAGCATGAAACGCACAAGGTTGCCGCAAGTCGAAAGGGATCTCCACCGATCGAAGGCAACATAACACAGCCTTTTGTACTGAGCCTTAAAGGAGTAGAAATTACGCCGAATGTTACCGACAACGGGGCAATCGCTGTTAAAAGTATAGATGCAGGACGAGTATTAGACATATTAAATCATCCCAAAAGCGGGATTTCGGTTACAGTTCGACACACTGGCGGTATCACAGCAACTTACGGAAGGCTTTCCCGCTCTACCTTAAAAGTGAACGACTGGGTTCAGGAGGGAGATGAGATCGGTGTACTGCCAGCAAGTCACAGTGGCAGCGAGGCGGCAACTTTGTTTTTGGCAGTTCAGAGAGGGGATCAATACATTGACCCGTCGGAAGTGGTAGCCCTTGATTAATGTCCGAGGGGTGACCTTATCATTACATCCACTGTTTGTATTGGTTATGCTGACCTCTATATTAACTGGACATTTTATCGAGATCATAACTTTATTTACATTGGTGTTTATTCATGAGCTAGGTCATGCGACAGCTGCTTCGTTGTTGGGCGCGCGGGTGCTTTCCATACAGATGTTACCCTTTGGAGGAGTGGCGGTCATTGAGGATCAGGGGAAGCTCAATGCGTGGAAGGAGATTGTCATTGCGCTAGCGGGGCCCCTGCAAAACGGAATCATGATCATCATCCTTTTGTGGTTCAGAAATGTGAGTGGGCTGGAGTATGATTATGTAAATTATATAATTCAGGGGAATGCAGTTATTGCACTGTTTAATTTGCTGCCCATTTTACCACTTGATGGTGGGAAAATATTACAGTCATTGATTAGCTTATCTTGTTCTTATCACCGCACATTAGTGTGGACTTTTAGAGCCAGTATCGTAACGAGTCTGCTATTTTGTATGTATGGTATTTCACCGTTGTTAAGGCAAAATGGACCTATGCATTTAAATCTGCTGGCGGTAGGGATTTTTTTGCTTTATTCTAATATTGTGGATTATCGGAATATCCCTTACCGTTTTATACGGTTTTTGCTGGGGAGGGACGAGCTTTTTTACCGCGAAGTAGCTAAGGGGAGTATTGCCTTACCTATTGTATCCCTGCCAGTGAAACATTTGGAGCCTATTTTGCGTCTTTTCAGAAGAGATCGGTATCATATGGTTTATGTTATGAATGAACAGGGACGGATTGTAGCCGTACTGCCGGAGCAACGTCTTATTCGCTCTTATTTTGCGACACGCCCGCCAGATGGTGGAGAACCCAAGCCCAAATAATGTTTTATGAGTTAAGGAAGAGGCTGTATCCAGAGAGGTTGAAAAACCATGAAGCAAATGATTGTACAATGCCAGCAGCAGATGACCCAAATGGCGCTGTTGGAAGAGGGACGATTGGTTGAATATGCGGCTGAATTACCGCGAAAACGGGGAATTCTAGGTTCTTTTTTCAAAGCGAGGGTGGTCAATGTGCTACCAGGTATGCAAGCCGCCTTTGTTGACATTGGACAGCGAAAGAATGCCTTTTTGTATGTAGATGACGTACTTCATGCTCATTTGGACAAGCAGCCGGAGGTAAAGCCATCCATTTCAGAAGTGTTAAAGGTGGGGCAGGAAATTGTAGTGCAGGTATTAAAAGAGGCTGTTGGTAGCAAGGGAGCCAGGGTCACCACTCATTTTTCACTTCCGGGTCGCTGGATCGTATATATGCCCCGTGCTGATTATGTGGCCGTATCCAAGAAGATCGAACGTGAGGGCGAACGTACCCGTTTGAAAGCAATGGGAGAGCAGCTACGCACAAGTGAGGAAGGACTCATAATCCGTACCGTTTCGGAAGACATGAGTATAGAGGCGATTGAAAATGATTTAAATCAACTGCGTAAGCAGTGGGCGGCTATTCAGCGTAAAGCTGGTGAACACTCGGCTCCGTGCGAATTACATCGGGATTTAAGTATCGTTCAGCGATTGATTAGGGATGTGTTTACACCTGAACAGGATGAACTGGTTATTGACAGTGAAGAGCAAGCAAAGGACGCAGAAATAATGCTGCAACAGATTGGTCCTGCGAAAGCTCATGTAAGTATATTTCGTGGTGCAGAAGAAACAATTTTTAAAGCTTATGGCATTCATGAGCAGCTGGAACGCGATTTTGCGCGAAAGGTATGGTTGCAGGGCGGCGGTTATATTGTCATTGATCATACGGAGGCATTAACCGTCATTGATGTGAATACGGGGAAGTTTACGGGAGGCAGTAATCTGGAAGAGACGGTGACCCAGACTAACATTGAAGCAGCCGAAGAGATTGCCCGCCTGGTACGTGTGCGTGATATTGGTGGTATCATCATCATTGATTTTATTGACATGGAACAAGAGGAGAATCGTCGGGAAGTATCCTCTGTGCTGGAAGCAAGATTGAAGAAGGATCGGACCAAATCTTATGTTGTCGGTTGGACGCGGTTAGGTTTGCTGGAAATGACCCGTAAAAAAGTGCGTGAGGAAAAGACGCTCGTGTAGAGCGGTTCGAAACCAAAAATCATTTTAAAACTAAAGGTTGAATGTGTACAAAGCTTGTGCTACAATCATTTAGTATGTGTGATGCGTAAGATTGGCTGCACATGCTGTAACCGCTCCAATCAGGTACTGAAGTACAGTATCCTAAGGGAATCTGTCACCTGCTATTAGGCGAGTCTGAGACATAAGGAGGTGCAAGCAAATGTACGCAATTATCGAAACAGGTGGTAAGCAATACAAAGTTCAAGAGGGCGACGTATTGTTCATCGAGAAGTTGGAAGCTAATGATGGTGAAACTGTAACGTTCGATCGTGTTCTGGCAGTGTCCGGCGACAATGGCTTGACAGCAGGTACACCGCTTCTTTCTGGAGCTTCTGTAACAGCTAAAGTTGAGAAGCATGGTCAAGGTCAAAAGGTCATCGTATACAAATACAAACCTAAAAAGAACTACCATGTGAAGCAAGGTCATCGTCAACCGTACACGAAAGTGACGATTGAAAAAATCCAAGCGTAAGAGGGTGCGATAAGTGATTATCGTGCGTATTACACGACTGGAGGATGGCAGCATACAGGGGTTTTCCGTTAAAGGGCATGCGAATTTCGCTAAATCTGGCGAGGATATCGTATGTGCTGGCGTTTCAGCGGTAACGGTAGGAACTGTCAATTCGATTGGAGCTCTTACGGACGTTGAGATGGAAACGGAAATGGAAAACGGCTTTTTAAGTGCGTATCTTTCTCCTGAAAGTTATCATGATGCGAACGCACAGGTTCAACTGTTGCTGGAGTCCATGGTGATTATGCTGACAAGTATTGCTGAATCATACGGTAAGTATATTCAAATAGAAAATAATCAAAGAAGGAGGTAGACATCATGTTGAAATTGACATTGGATCTTCAATTATTCGCATCGAAAAAAGGTGTAGGTTCCACAAAGAACGGACGTGACAGTAGATCGAAACGTCTTGGAGTGAAACGTGCTGACGGTCAAGCAGTTACCGGCGGTAGCATCCTGGTTCGTCAACGCGGAACGAAAATTCACCCGGGCACGAACGTGGGCATCGGTAAGGACGACACTCTGTTCGCGAAAGTGGACGGCGTTGTGAAGTTCGAACGTTGGGGCCGTGATCGCAAAAAGGTGAGCATCTACCCGATCGACGTTGCTCCAGTAGCAGCTACTGTAGAAGCTTAATAGCGGCTTAGACACGCTGAAAAGCCTCCGGCACTTTTGTCGGAGGCTTTTTTGCATGATGGTAATGAACTGGAAAGTTAGTCTGTGCTATACTGGATTAAGGTTCTTTAATAATCCATTTAATTTCGCAGAACGGAGAGAAGCCATGTTCCAGCGGATAAGAGCGCCTTATCTGGCGTTGGGTTCCATTCTGATTCCTTTGGTTTTTTCACTGCTCTATCCTGAAGTATTAACGATTATCTTATTAGCAGTATGGTCTGTAGTTGCTGCATGCTTTGGTATGTGGTATACGCAAAGACAGGTTGAGTATGAGCGGAAAGCTGCTTTGCGTTCTTTTGAGCGTACAGCGATTTCAATGCTTAACCATCATCGGCATGACTGGATGAATGACTTGCAGGTGCTTTATGGATATATTCGTATGAATAAGCATGATAAATCTGTTGCTTATGTGGAAACAATAAAAGGGCGCGTGGCGGAAGACAGTAAAATATCTAAGTTGGGTATTCCCTCACTGGTGTTTTATTTGCAGTCTTTTCGCGTGAACGCCGGTAATTTACAGTTGTCGGTACAGGTTGAGGAACAGTTAAAGTTAGACGCTGTCATGTCTCCCGAAGACGGCGAGTCGCTTGCCTCGGCCGTCATAGAAACGGTGCGTGCGTATCAATATGGCGGGGGCCGGTCGTCCTGGGGAGAAGTGCGCAGATTGACACTTTTTTTCGGTATGGATCAGAATGATGTTATCGTCCGTTTTGAAGGAAGTGACATACCTGCGGATTTGAATATCCTAAAGCGGGTCAGATCCGTACTCGGAAGTGAACGCATTCGAACAGAGAAGCTCCCTACGGGCGAAATGTTTCAAATTCGGATGCAGTGCCAGACATAAGGAAGGTGTAACCATGTTTGTAGATAAAGCGAAGATTTTTGTTAAAGGCGGTGACGGTGGGGACGGATTAATTGCGTTTCGCCGTGAGAAATACGTTCCTGAAGGTGGCCCAGGTGGTGGTGACGGAGGGAACGGTGGAGACGTAATTTTCCGTGTAGATGAGGGTTTGCGTACCTTGATGGATTTTCGGTACCAACGTCATTTTAAAGCCCAACGTGGAGTGAAAGGTCGTAACAAAAGCCAACACGGAGCCAATGCGGAGCACATGATCGTACGTATACCACCGGGAACGGTCATCATAGATGATGATACTGGTGAAGTAGTAGCAGATATGACACGTCATGGTCAACAAGTCGTCGTAGCTAAAGGAGGACGCGGAGGACGCGGGAACATCCGTTTTGCTACACCGAATAATCCAGCGCCTGAGTTGGCTGAGAACGGCGCAGAGGGACAAGAACGTTATATCACGCTTGAGTTAAAAGTAATGGCTGACGTAGGTTTGGTCGGGTTCCCTAGTGTAGGGAAGTCTACCTTGTTGTCGGTTGTATCTTCCGCAAAACCGAAAATTGGGGCATACCACTTTACAACGATTACTCCGAATTTGGGCGTTGTGGATGTGGGTGATCATCGTAACTTTGTGATGGCGGATTTGCCTGGTTTGATTGAAGGAGCTCATGAAGGTATTGGGCTGGGACATGAATTTCTGCGGCACATTGAGCGGACGCGTATTATTATCCATGTCGTGGATATGGCGGGCTCCGAAGGACGTGATCCGTTTGAAGATTGGACTAAAATTAACGACGAATTGAAGCAATATAATGCAACATTGGCTGAGCGTCCACAAATTGTGGCGGCCAATAAAATGGATATGCCGGAGGCGGAAGAAAACCTGACTCACTTCAAAGAGCAGATTGCTTCTATACGTCCTGATCTTGAAATCATGCCTATTTCCTCACTGACACGTCAAGGTGTGAAGGAACTGCTCTACCGGGCTGCTGATTTGCTGGATCAAATACCGGACGAGCCGGTTGTTGAGGAAGTAGCAGAAGTCAATGAACGTAAGGTATTTAAGCTGGATACAGCAGAAGACGATGGCTTTACAATTGTACGTGAAAACGATACATTCGTGGTGCAGAGTCCTAAAATTGAGCGCATGATGAAGCGAATGCAGTTGAACTCGCATGATGCCATTTTAAAATTAGCAAGAACGTTACGCCATATGGGTGTGGATGCTGAGTTACGCAAGCGTGGCGCCAAAGATGGTACATCTGTACGCATTGCTGATTTCGAGTTCGAATTTGTTGAAGGCAGCAGCTACTACTAAATTTTAAATAAAGGTCTAAAACCTGAACGGTTACTGTACTATAGGAAACTCTATAGAAGGCAGTAGCCGTTTTTTGCATTGTTTGCTTGCCGATTTTCAAGAGTTTCGTTATAATGTCCTCTATACAAAAACATAAGTCTTTGAGGAGAGGACGTTCTTGAAAGAGCGCTATTACTTGGTACGGGAAGATATTTTGCCTGAAGCAATTGTTAAGACCATACAGGTAAAACTGCTGCTGGCTTCAGGAGATGTTAAAACCGTGCATGATGCCGTGGAGCAAGTTGGGCTAAGCCGAAGCGCCTTTTATAAATATAAGGATGGCATACATTTGGTTAACCAGCTGGAGCGTGAGCGAATTGTCAATATCTCTATTGATTTAGAGCATCAATCTGGAATGTTGTCCAGGGTGCTTGGCAGAGTGGCTGATTTCGGAGGCAATGTGCTGACGATCCAGCAAAGTATTCCACTGCAAGGCAGAGCCAACGTAGTCATCTCCGTAGAAATGTCCAGACTCAGTGAAGAGTTGGGTGTTCTACTGGAGGGCTTGGAAGATATCTCTGGAGTTAAACGTGTTCGCCTGATTGGGCAAGGTTAAGGCAATTCAGTTCATTAGACATAAGTTCGCGGGAGGGGAATGGATGAAACCGGTCAAAGTAGGATTGTTAGGTTTGGGGACGGTTGGAACGGGAGTCGTTCGAATCGTAGAAGGCAATCAGGAAGACTTGAGCAGACAAGTCGGTTCACCGATCATCATTGAAAAAATAGCTGTAAAAAACATAGAAAAATATCGTTCCATTGAAGTGGAGACAGCCAAGCTTACTGAGGACCCATGGGAAGTTATTCGGGACCCTGAAATTGATGTAATTATTGAAGTCATGGGCGGCGTTGATCAGACGAAGGAGTACATTCTTGAAGCGCTGGAGCGGGGAAAACACATCGTAACAGCAAATAAGGACTTAATGGCTTTGCACGGTTCTGAAGTATTAGCAAAGGCGCAGGAAAAGCAGTGTGATATTTTTTATGAAGCTAGTGTAGCAGGTGGTATCCCGATCATTCGTACATTAATTGAAGGCTTCTCCTCCGATCGCATTACCCGCATTATGGGGATTGTGAACGGTACGACAAACTTTATTTTAACAAAAATGAGTCAGGAAGGGGCCTCGTACGAGGAAGTTCTCAAGGAAGCGCAGGAGCTTGGGTATGCTGAATCGGATCCGACCTCAGACGTGGAAGGACTGGATGCAGCTCGTAAAATGGCAATTCTCGGCACGCTTGGTTTCCGCTCTAATGTAGAGCTCAAGGATGTAAGTGTCAGCGGCATTTCAAAGGTAACCAGTGAAGATATTGCTTTTGCTAAAAAACTAGGATATGAAATGAAATTGCTCGGGATTGCAGAGCGCCAAGGTGATGAATTTACGATTAACGTTCAGCCGACTATGGTACGCAAGCAGCATCCATTGGCTTCGGTGAACGGGGTATTCAATGCGGTGTATGTGCATGGTGAAGCAGTGGGTGAAACCATGTTTTATGGTGCAGGTGCAGGTGAAATGCCGACGGCAACATCGGTTGTAGCCGATTTAGTAGCTGTAGTGAAAAATCTCAAACTTGGTGTCAATGGGCTTAAAGCCATCGTTCCTTACAATCCCAAAAAAATTAGTAACGATGAAGATGTGTATTTCAAAAACTTCGTGCTTCTGCATGTGGATGATAAAGCAGGGGTGTTGGCACGGATTACGCAAGTATTTGCTGAATTTGATGTCAGTCTGGCATCTGTTGTGCAGCAACCGAATGAGGTTAACCCCGATGCTGAAATTATTATCGTGACTCATTTAGCCAGTAAAGCGAGTATGAAAAAGGTTTTGGAGCATTTTGAAACTTTGGACGTCATCCGTCGCATCAAGAGCGTATATCGAGTAGAGGGATAGTCAATAAAAGCAGGAGGAATTGTCTGTATGACCGTTTTAAAAACAGCAAGAGTGCGTGTGCCTGCGAGTACGGCCAACTTGGGTCCCGGCTTTGATACATTGGGCATGGCATTGTCCTTATATGCATGGATTGAAATGAAAAAGGCCGAACAGACGGCTTTTCATTTATACGGAAATGAAATGAATGGTGTTCCCCAAGATAAAACTAATCTGATTTTCAAGGTAGCACAAATGGTTTTTCGGGAAGCAGGTGTATCTGTTCCTGAGCTCGATATTTCGATGTACTCGGATATTCCACTTACTCGTGGTTTGGGCAGTAGTGCTTCTGCCATTGTAGGCGCCTTGGTCGCTGCCAATACGTTGATTGGCTCACCTCTGCCGGATTCCAAACTGTTCGATATGGCAAGCGCCATTGAAAAACATCCGGATAATGTTGGAGCTTCCCTGTTTGGTGGTATTATTACAGCGATGTGGGATGGCGAGAATGCTAGGCATTTACGACTTGAACCGGATGTTAATCTGGAGGTTATGGTAGTTATTCCAGATTTTCAGCTATCCACGTCGAAAGCCAGAGAGGTTCTACCCGCGCATGTATCATTGAAGGATGCCGTATATAATATAAGTCATGCTTCCATGCTAGTAGCAGCATTGGCGTCGGGAAGAACCGATTTAATTGCCCAAGCGATGCGTGATCAGCTTCATCAGCCTTACCGTGCGGCGCTTGTGCCGGGTATGACAGAGATCCTGCAGGATGCGCACCATTATGGTGCCTTGGGTGTGGCTCTCAGTGGGGCTGGACCGACGCTGCTGGCATTGACGGATCAACGGGTGAATCGGAAAGCGGAGCTGGAGCAGTATTTAACGGATACCATGAACAAAGAGGGGATCACTGCTTCTGTTTTAAAATTGCGCCCTGAGAGTGAAGGAGTTAAAGTATATACAGAAGGGAATACACTCCCTTTTATGGATATGATTAAAGGGGAACTTACGATATGAAACGAATTGCACTTCTTCCTGAGGGGACCGTTTCTCATGAAGCGATTAAGTATTTGTTAGGAGATACGCCCCATGAATTACTGTTTTACAAGCATATTGCGGAAGTATTTCAGGCAGTAGACAAGGGACAGGCAGACTATAGTGTAATTCCCATTGAAAATACGATTGATGGCTCTGTAAGTTTGCATATGGACTGGCTTGTACATGAAGTAGACATTCAAATGCAGGCGGAATGGGTATATCCTTCAATTCAAAATCTTATTGGACATCGTAGTGAGTTTACGAAGGATTTGGACAAGCTGGATTTGAGCAAAGTGGTCAAAATTATGTCTCATCCTGTAGCGCTTCCCCAGTGTAAAGAATTCATACAGGCTTCCGCTCCTCAGGCCGAGCTGGAGGGTGCAGGAAGTACGGCAGAAGCCGTCGAAATTGTTAAACATAACCCCGGTAAAGGCTGGACCGCTCTCGGAACCAAGCTCGCGGCTGCCAAACACGGATTGGATATTTTGGCCAGCAAAGTAACGGATCACGATAACAACTTTACCCGCTTTGTCTTGATCGGCCATCAACCTATAAGTCTCCCGGGTACACCTGAAGGTCAGCGAACCAGTATTTTGGTCACGCCACCGCAGGATTTCCCGGGAGCGCTGCATCAGGTTTTATCCGCATTTGCATGGCGCAGGTTAAATCTGTCCCGTATTGAATCGCGTCCGACCAAAAAGCAATTGGGGAATTATTATTTTTACATTGAAGTTTTGGAATCTCTGCATTCCGTTCTGCTTCCGGCAGCCTTTGCAGAGATTGAGGCTTTGGGATGCCATGTACGTATTCTTGGCTCTTATCCAAGTTACAAGTATGTTGAAGCAGCGATCGAACCTATTTTAAAGGAACATTAATCGGAGGTGTGGTTTTAATGGCAGAACAATGGATCTATCTGGATGGGCAGCATGTGACTAAGGAAAACGCAAAGGTTTCCGTATATGATCATGGATTCTTGTACGGAGACGGTATATTTGAGGGCATTCGTATCTATAACGGGAATATTTTTAAATGTAAGGAGCACTTGGAGCGTCTGTATGATTCTGCGAAATCCATTCAGTTAAACATTCCGTTGTCTCCTGATGAGATGTTGGAAGCAATGGCTGAAACGATTCGTCTTAACGAAATGCGTAACGGATATATCCGTCTGATTGTATCCCGAGGTGCAGGAAATCTAGGTTTAGATCCTCTTCGTTGTGCGAAGGCGAGTGTCATCATTATCGTGGAACAGCTCGCCATTTACCCGGAAGAAGCTTACTTGACTGGCCTGAAGACAATTTCTGTCTCTCAGCGTCGCAACATCCCAGATGCTTTGAATCCGAAGATTAAATCATTGAACTATCTCAACAATATCCTCGTGAAGATCCAGTCTAACTATGCTGGTGTAGGTGAGGCTATTATGCTCAATTCCCAAGGGTATGTGACAGAAGGCTCTGCGGACAACATTTTCATTGTCAAAAATGGAGTGTTATATACACCTCCTTGCTATTTGGGAGCGCTTGAAGGGATTACTCGTAATGCTATTATCGATTTGTGTACTAAGCTTGGATACCCCCTTAAGGAACAACCTTTTACACTGCATGATGTATATGTTGCGGACGAGGTGTTTTTTACAGGAACTGCGGCAGAAGTTATTGCAGCTTATGAAGTGGATGGTCGTACGATCGGCTCCGGTGTTGCTGGCCCAGTGACTTTGGAGCTCCTGGCTGAGTTCCGGAAGATCGTGGATAAGGATGGCTACAAAGTGTGGCAGGACTAAAATAAAACCGAATCCTTTTAGCTGAATGCTCGTGAGAGTATTCGGTTGAGAGGATTTTTTTGTTTGTATGGGGTCATTCGCCCGGGAGGTGCATAGGATGTAATAACAGAAGCCGGGCGTTTATCCCGCCCGAACGAAAGTCTAGGAGGTTTGTGACCTGTGAAAATACACATCGTCAAAAAAGGTGACACTCTGTACTTGCTGGCACAGAAGTATAATGTGACGCTGGAGAAAGTTATTGCCGCCAATCCCCAATTGGCAGACCCTAATCAGTTGAGCATCGGCGAGAAAATTAAAATTCCAACAGACCCTGTTACGATGGAAACACAGCCGTCAACGGTATATCAACACAAGGTTAAGCAAGGAGATTCATTGTGGAAGTTGTCCAAGGCGTGGAATGTACCGCTTAAGCTAATTATTGATGCCAATTCCCAGCTTAAAAACCCGAACGCACTTCTGGTTGGAGAAACAGTTAATATTCCACACTACAAAGAAGAGGCGTCTGATTTTACTGAGAATAAAAAAAATACCGCAGTCAAAGAAGAGATGACACAGCCTAAACCTGAATCCCCAACCAAGCAAGAACTTACCCAGCCCAAGGCGGAGTTGACGCAGCCTAAGCAGGAGAATATGCCTAGCCCTAAAGAAGAGATGACACAGCCAAAAGAAACAGTGAATCCTCCTAAGCTTCCTGAATTAAAACTGCCTGAAGTTCCTATGGCACCCGTAAATCCTGCTCCACCTCAAATGCAGCCCATAGTTACTCCACCTGCTCCACCTCAAATGCAGCCCATAGTTACTCCACCTGCTCCACCTCAAATGCAACCTATAGTTACCCAACCGATTGCATCTAAGCCACAGCTTCCTACAACTGTTGTGAAGCAACCTGTAGCTGAAAAATTTTGCGGCTGCACAAAATCGGAGCCGATGGTGAATTCCGAGTGGTCGACACAACAGCCGACATTTGATTATAGCCCACAAATAAATGCAATGCCGAACTCGTGGTATCCGGGGATTGGGTCTCCACAAACTTTGGGGAATGCGCCTATAAATACCTCCTTAGCAGAATATGCCTCTCCTACTGTAGTTTCTGATCAGGGCTATCATCATGAATGTGAGCATCCATGGTGCTGGGGGCCTGTGCAGACATCACCCATAAATGCCCATCCAACACCTTATCCTGCCTATTCAGATTGCTGCGCCCCCGGATATTATCCGAGTCATGAGGCGTCTGAAAATGCATCCTACCCTGTCTATCCTCCATTTATCAATCAAGGGCATCCACAGCAGTATCCAGAGAGTGCAGTCCAGGGCAGTCAATGGAGCCAGGCATGGGGAGGACCTCAATATGGTTTGCCTGCGGGTGGAAACGTGTCCGACTATAGCCAGCTACAAGGACAACAATCTGCGAATTCCCCTTATCATCCGTTTGCGCATGGGAATGCACCTATGTATCCATTAGAGGGATATACAACCCCCTATATGTTTATGCCAGACTGTGGGTGCCGGGAAGAGAACGTCCAGTCGGCACCAGCAATTCCAGGAACGCAGGAGATGGGTAACAATCTGACTATTGCATCCCAAAATGAAGTTGTTTCTTCTTCTAAACCAAAGGATCGTAGCGTGCGTAAAGGTAAATCAAAAGACGGTTCTGGCAGTACATCCAAAGAAGAGACGTCCAAAGCAAAGGTTTCCAGTAAAAATGCTAGCAATAAGAAGCAAAAATCCCATAATTCAAGTGGAGGAGAACCCCGTTCCTCATCCTATAATGCTCGTTCGCGTAAAAATCCATGGATTAAGGACTGACGTGGCTAAATGTAAAAAGAGAGGGACATTCTAGTAGTGCCCCAGTTTTACTATTCATTAAGAGAAAGAAATGAATGTTAAAGAGACTGTTATTTTGCTTGTGGGAATAATGGTCTCTTTATTTAAATGCAGTGATTTAAAGATGAGAAAAGAATTTTAAAGAAAGGTGTTGCTATTTAGCGTATTTATGTGGTATATTCTTATAGCTGTCTTTTACAAGATAGTCAGCAACACGAAAACAAAGCAGAATTGTTTAAAAAAATTCTCTTGAAAAAAAGTGTTGCAAAGACGTAGAAAACATGATATATTATTTAAGTCGCCGCTGAGATGCGGTGGTGAAACAAAGTGAGACAAAATGCAGGTTTGATCTTTGAAAACTGAACAACGAGTGAGTAAAACGATTTTGTTCGCAAAATCAAACAAGAGATATTTTTATCTCGTCAGTTTCAAAATGAGCTTATCGCTCTTTCTATAAACCAGCTTCGGTTGGTCTTTAATGGAGAGTTTGATCCTGGCTCAGGACGAACGCTGGCGGCGTGCCTAATACATGCAAGTCGAGCGGGGTTGTTTAGAAGCTTGCTTCTAAACAACCTAGCGGCGGACGGGTGAGTAACA
>NZ_JAFIBS010000001.1:2182500-5765000 GCF_017833155.1 Paenibacillus sp. PvR133 | reverse complement strand
CGCAGCGAAAGCGAGTCTGAATAGGGCGAATGAGTACGTGGACGTAGACCCGAAACCGGGTGATCTACCCCTGTCCAGGGTGAAGGTGCGGTAACACGCACTGGAGGCCCGAACCCACGCATGTTGAAAAATGCGGGGATGAGGTGGGGGTAGCGGAGAAATTCCAATCGAACCCGGAGATAGCTGGTTCTCCCCGAAATAGCTTTAGGGCTAGCCTCGGAAAAAAGAATCGTGGAGGTAGAGCACTGATTGGGTGCGGGGCCCGCAAGGGTTACCAAGCTCAGTCAAACTCCGAATGCCATAGATTTAGTTCCGGGAGTCAGACAGTGAGTGCTAAGATCCATTGTCGAAAGGGAAACAGCCCAGACCATCAGCTAAGGTCCCCAAGTGTGTGTTAAGTGGGAAAGGATGTGGAGTTGCACAGACAACCAGGATGTTGGCTTAGAAGCAGCCACCATTGAAAGAGTGCGTAATAGCTCACTGGTCGAGTGACTCTGCGCCGAAAATGTAACGGGGCTAAACACACCACCGAAGCTATGGCTTGATGCTTTTGCATCAGGGGTAGGGGAGCGTTGAATGCGGGTTGAAGGTGTACCGTAAGGAGCGCTGGACTGCATTCAAGTGAGAATGCCGGTATGAGTAACGAAAAGATCTGTGAGAATCAGATCCGCCGAAAGCCTAAGGGTTCCTGAGGAAGGTTCGTCCGCTCAGGGTAAGTCGGGACCTAAGGCGAGGCCGATAGGCGTAGTCGAAGGACAACAGGTCGAAATTCCTGTACCACCGTAATCCGTTATGAGTGATGGGGTGACGCAGTAGGGTAGTGACGCGGACTGATGGATGTCCGTCTAAGCAGTGAGGCTGGTGTGTAGGCAAATCCGCACATCGTAAGGCTGGGCTGTGATGGGGAGCGAAAATTGGAGTAGCGAAGGTCATGATCTCAGACTGCCAAGAAAAGCCTCTAGCCAGGAGAAGGTGCCCGTACCGCAAACCGACACAGGTAGGCGAGAAGAGAATTCTAAGGCGCGCGGAAGAACTCTCGTTAAGGAACTCGGCAAAATGACCCCGTAACTTCGGGAGAAGGGGTGCCTCGGTAGGGTGAATAGCCCGAGGGGGCCGCAGTGAAAAGGCCCAAGCGACTGTTTAGCAAAAACACAGGTCTGTGCGAAGCCGCAAGGCGAAGTATACGGGCTGACGCCTGCCCGGTGCTGGAAGGTTAAGGGGAGTGGTAAGCCTTCGGGCGAAGCTATGAACCGAAGCCCCAGTAAACGGCGGCCGTAACTATAACGGTCCTAAGGTAGCGAAATTCCTTGTCAGGTAAATTCTGACCCGCACGAATGGCGTAACGACTTGGGCGCTGTCTCAACGAGAGATCCGGTGAAATTTTAATACCTGTGAAGATGCAGGTTACCCGCGACAAGACGGAAAGACCCCATGGAGCTTTACTGCAGCTTGATATTGAATTTGGGTACGATCTGTACAGGATAGGTGGGAGCCGTTGAATCTTGAGCGCCAGCTTGAGAGGAGGCATCCTTGGGATACCACCCTGATCGTATCTAGGTTCTAACTTGGTACCGTAATCCGGTGCGAGGACAGTGTCAGGTGGGCAGTTTGACTGGGGCGGTCGCCTCCTAAAGAGTAACGGAGGCGCCCCAAGGTTCCCTCAGAATGGTTGGAAATCATTCGAAGAGTGCAAAGGCAGAAGGGAGCTTGACTGCGAGACCTACAAGTCGAGCAGGGACGAAAGTCGGGCTTAGTGATCCGGTGGTACCGCATGGAAGGGCCATCGCTCAACGGATAAAAGCTACCCTGGGGATAACAGGCTTATCTCCCCCAAGAGTCCACATCGACGGGGAGGTTTGGCACCTCGATGTCGGCTCATCGCATCCTGGGGCTGAAGTAGGTCCCAAGGGTTGGGCTGTTCGCCCATTAAAGCGGTACGCGAGCTGGGTTCAGAACGTCGTGAGACAGTTCGGTCCCTATCTGTCGTGGGCGTAGGAAATTTGAGAGGAGCTGTCCTTAGTACGAGAGGACCGGGATGGACGTACCGCTGGTGTACCAGTTGTTCCGCCAGGAGCACCGCTGGGTAGCTATGTACGGAAGGGATAAGCGCTGAAAGCATCTAAGCGTGAAGCCCCCCTCAAGATGAGATTTCCCAATTAGTAAGACCCCTTGAAGACGACGAGGTAGATAGGTTGGGGGTGGAAGTGCAGTAATGCATGGAGCTGACCAATACTAATCGGTCGAGGGCTTATCCTAAAGAATAAAACGCAAATGAGTTTCGGATCCAGTTTTCAGGGTGTAACCTTGAAGGTATGTACAAGTGACATACGACAAGCGCATGGCTATTCATTCACACGATAAGTGATGAACCGAATAACCGTACGGTAGAATTTGCACAGCAAATTCATGTTTGGTGGCGATAGCGGAGGGGTTCCACACGTACCCATCCCGAACACGACCGTTAAGCCCTCCAGCGCCGATGGTACTTGGACCGCAGGGTCCTGGGAGAGTAGGACGTCGCCAAGCAGAGCTTTATGATTAATATTCCCTGATAGCTCAGTTGGTAGAGCACTCGACTGTTAATCGAGTTGTCACAGGTTCGAGTCCTGTTCGGGGAGCCATATGGAGAGGTGTCCGAGTTGGCCGAAGGAGCACGATTGGAAATCGTGTAGGCGCCAAAAGCGTCTCGAGGGTTCGAATCCCTCTCTCTCCGCCATAATTATTTTATTGTATGGCCCGTTGGTCAAGGGGTTAAGACACCTCCCTTTCACGGAGGTAACAGGGGTTCGAATCCCCTACGGGTCATAAGTAGTATGGAGGCTTAGCTCAGCTGGGAGAGCATCTGCCTTACAAGCAGAGGGTCGGGGGTTCGAGCCCCTCAGCCTCCACCATTTATTTAAATAGCAGTCCCTAATATTATCGCGGGGTGGAGCAGTTCGGTAGCTCGTCGGGCTCATAACCCGAAGGTCGCAGGTTCAAATCCTGCCCCCGCAACCAATTAACTTTTGAATGTAAACTGCTATGGAACTGTGGTGTAGAGGCCTAACATGCCTGCCTGTCACGCAGGAGATCGCGGGTTCGAATCCCGTCAGTTCCGCCATTTTCACAAAGTTATATTACCCTGTTGGGAGCCATTAGCTCAGTTGGTAGAGCACCTGACTTTTAATCAGGGTGTCGAAGGTTCGAGTCCTTCATGGCTCACCATTCATGAACTTATATGTCATGGATATAATGATATTGCGGACGTGGCTCAGCGGTAGAGCATCGCCTTGCCAAGGCGAGGGTCGCGGGTTCGATTCCCGTCGTCCGCTCCATATTTGCGCCCTTAGCTCAGCTGGATAGAGCGTTTGACTACGAATCAAAAGGCCGGGAGTTCGAATCTCTCAGGGCGCGCCATTAACTTCATAAGCCGGTGTGGCGGAATTGGCAGACGCGCGCGACTCAAAATCGTGAGGGAAACCGTGGAGGTTCGAGTCCTCTCACCGGCATCTATTTCGGGATGTAGCTCAGCTTGGTAGAGCACCTGGTTTGGGACCAGGGGGTCGCATGTTCAAATCGTGTCATCCCGATTCAAAAGGAAAGTCGCTGGAAGCAGCGGCTTTTTTGTTATATTCATATCTTTTTGTATAAATCAGTAATCGTCAGGTCACACTAACACAAAAAGTGGGACGGAAGGGATTACTGTGAAGCGATTAAGTTGGAAAAAACAGATGAAACGGCGCTGGAAACAGTGGAGAAGAACAGTGTGGGCTTTTAGCATTTTTGGTGCGGCTTGTTTGCTGGCAGGGTTGGGTATTCTGTTTTCGAATTATTTGCAGGCTATGTTGTCACAGCCACTCGCTACTACCGTCATGGCTGAGGAGAGCATGGAGGAGGCTTCACATCTGAGCCCAACTGAAGATCACTCCTCACAGATGCAACTACTGCAAAGTATTCGTGCTTCCGGTATAAGCAGGAAGACCCGTCTATTAACCACCTACGTGTGTGGTACGGAAACACTTTCCTTGGGAACACTAAGTTCACAGCAGCTAGAGACCTTACTGAAGCAACATCCCGATTGGAAGGGGCGACTTAATACCAAAGGAGAGGTGTGGCTGGAGCGCAGGGTGGAAGACTTGTCAGAGTCATGCAAAGAGCGTGGATACATGGGTTTGAGCACTGACGGCCAGCTTACATTGTATGAAGGGCTACCTAAAAGAGAAAAAGTTATCCGCACTTTTTTTCAATTGGATGTGGGTTCCATGGAGACGGCCTTGCCAGAAGGGGTGTATAAACAACTTCAGCAGGGGATCCGTGTACAGGATATAAATGAGTATAACAGTGTAATCTCCACTTTTAGTGACTTTGCCGTGGAGCGAACACAAAGGGTATTAAAGCAGCACTATTGATTACAACTACGGAGACGTTAGGCATTGCCCATGAGGTGAGGCTTGAAGCGTCTCTTTTTATGTTTTTACTCACGTTTAAATTTTTTCCTCTATTAGATACAAAGTTTTGTTATAATGAAAAGAACGACACATATGTTCGCTTTATATGGTATTTGGCCATGATTATATTAAGGATAACGTCTGGCTATTGTTTAGTTACGCCATGTTTGAGCGAAGGGGAGAGATTTTTTTGCGTTTTTTAGGAATTGATCCGGGCATTGCCATTGTGGGCTTCGGATTTGTAGACAAGATTGGCAGCAAGGTGGTTCCTGTACAGTATGGCTGCATCCAGACGGAGGCCCATACACCGGAAGAAGAAAGGCTGCTTCATGTGTATGAAGGCATGTTGCAATTAATAGATAAATATAAGCCTGATGCGGTAGCACTGGAAAAGCTCTTTTTTAATCGCAACGTTACAACCGCTATGTCTGTAAGTCAGGCACGTGGGGTGCTGGTACTAGCTGCAAAACAACGTAATTTGCCTATAGGTGAATACACGCCGATGCAGGTAAAGCAGGCTATTGTAGGGTATGGTAAGGCTGAGAAGAAACAGGTACAAGAAATGGTTAGAATGTTTCTAAAGCTTCAAGTTGTGCCCAAACCGGACGATGTAGCGGATGCTTTGGCGGTGGCTATTTGTCATGCGCATTCTTATGGATTAAATTCAAAATTAAATGAGGTATTGCGAAAATGATAGATTTCTTGCGTGGTTCTGTGGCCCATTTGGAAAATGAATATGTCGTTTTAGATGTGCAGGGTGTAGGGTACCGGGTATTTTGTCCGAATCCTTACGCGTTCGCCAAAACTGAAGGTTCAGTGGTCATTTACATTCACCATCATGTAAGGGAAGATGCTATTTTACTGTTCGGTTTTGCGACTCGTGAGGAGCAGCAGCTGTTCCGTAAACTGATTGATGTATCTGGTATTGGACCGCGTGTTGCGCTTGGTATTTTAGGAGGCGGTACGCCTGCTCATGTGGTAACGGCGATTTATCAGGAGAATATCACATTTCTCACCAAGTTACCGGGGATCGGTAAAAAAACGGCACAACGTATGATTCTGGATTTGAAAGATAAGCTCGACGGTATTGGCTCGTTGGGGATGACAACCGGATTGTTTGCTGAGCCTGTCGTAGAAGAAGGCGAAGGTTCATATTGGGGCGAGGCCCGTGAGGCGCTCAAGGCGCTGGGTTACACTGATGCTGAGTTGGATAAGGTATGGAGCAGAATGAAGAAAGATGCGAAACCTGATGAATCTGCTGATATTTTGATGAAGCGGGCTTTGCAACTGTTGTTTGCCGGATAGGACGCTAATGTCCGTTAACAAATGTCTGGTGAAAAGAGGAGCGATGGAATATGGATGACCGGATTATTTCCGCCAATTTGATGATGGAAGACCAGACGGCGGAGCTAAGCCTTCGCCCCCGTTATCTAAATGAATATATCGGGCAAAATCAGGTTAAGGAAAATCTGAAAGTATATATTGAAGCGGCCAAAATGCGTAAAGAAGCGTTGGACCATGTACTGTTGTACGGACCGCCGGGGTTGGGTAAAACAACTCTTGCTAACATTATCGCCAATGAGTTGGGGGTTAATCTGCGTACAACTTCAGGTCCTGCAATTGAAAGACCGGGAGATTTGGCAGCATTGCTGACCAATCTTCAAGAGGGTGATGTTTTGTTCATTGATGAGATTCATCGCCTTCATCGTACGGTGGAAGAAGTCATGTATCCTGCAATGGAGGATTTTGCGCTGGACATTATGATTGGTAAAGGCCCGAGTGCACGCTCGGTCCGTCTGGATTTGCCACCCTTTACCCTTATAGGGGCCACTACGCGCGCTGGGCTGCTCTCTGCGCCATTGCGTGATCGGTTTGGTGTTATTAGTCGATTAGAGTTTTATACGACAGACGAGCTGGCTTACATCGTGTCCAGGAACGCGGATATTATGGAGATTGAAATTGTCGGGGATGCGGCAGAGGAAATCGCATTGCGTTCACGGGGGACACCGCGTATTGCCAACCGACTGTTAAAAAGGGTGCGTGATTTTGCACAGGTTGCCGGAGATGGTATTATTCATTCTGAGTTAGCTGCAGAGGCGCTAAAGAGGCTTCAAATAGATCCACTCGGGCTTGATGAAATTGATCATAAAATGCTTAAGGCCATGATTCATTCATTCCGAGGCGGACCTGTAGGATTGGACACCATTGCTGCAACTATTGGTGAAGAGAGTCAGACAATTGAGGATGTGTATGAACCCTATTTGTTACAAATTGGCCTTTTACAAAGAACACCTCGGGGACGAACAGTGACTCCGGCGGCATATGCCCACCTTGGAATCCCAATGCCAACGGATCCACGGTGATTAGGAAACATGATGCACTTTTAAAAAAATCATTGCATGGTTACACGCAAGTATGGTGAATACGATATCGGCTGACGGATGATTGAGGGAAGTGAGAGTGTAAGTAAGATTCGAGCGGGTTCATATTTTGGTTTATTCCGCCGATGTATTTAAAGGGATAGACAAGGGTCGAGATCCCGATAATTACGCAATATAAGTGCTAGACAGCTAGATTGGGGGAGCCAGAAATGAGTGGAGAAGCATTTAACCGAAAAAGTATTTTCGGTGCATGGATGGGCCGGGCCAAACGAGCAGCAGCGATTATGGTATTAGCTACAGTGTGCATACCTTGGTCTTCGGGCGTTCACGCTGCTGCCGCCCAAGAGGATATTCGTGTAGTGATTTTTGCGGATCTAGGTAGCAAATATAAAGCGACAGTCCCCGCTGTAACCTTGAAATCATCAGGAGGTCTGAGCGTTGGACAGAACAGTGGAGGCAGTTTTCAAACTTGGATGGGACTGCCAGACAGTACGGTTCGTTTTAGTGTAGACAGCTATCGGGTGAAGGTACTTGAAGGAAATGAAGCAGCGGCGATAAAAGCGGCCCAAGCCCTGCAAAAGACTAATGATAAACCTACGGTTTTTATCGGTTCAAAAAATGGTAGCTCTGTGTATCAAGTGTACGCGGGAATATATGCTAGTGAACAGTCTGCGCAGGCTGCTGTACAGCGGATTTCCTCCGCAACCGGAGCGCAGCCCGAGGTTAAGGGAAACAAGCATTGGTCCACAGGAAGCTACGGAAGCGAGCAGGAAGCTAATCTCGTTCGAACGACAATTGCTGCGGCAGGCTTTGATGCTTTTACTGTGATTCAATCAAGAGGCCAGTATGCTGTATGGGTTGGAGAAGAAAGTAATGACAGCAAGCTGTCGGCTTTGAAAACAGAGCTGGAGAGCAAGCAACCAAGACTCACGTTGTCTAAAGTTAATGCTACTCAAACCGGCCTCATTATAAGACAGGAAGCAGGAGTCACGACCGGTTCGCAGGTGATGTCTCATTACATGCTAAGTGGTTCTGATAATAGCAAGGTAATTGTCAACGGCGGTAATAATGGAATACAAGTGATGGAAAGATCACAGCGTACATATCGCGGCGAGATGGAGATTGGCATGATGTCAGGCCAGCTGGCGCTTGTGAACGAAGTTCCTTTGGAGCAGTATTTGTATTCCGTGGTAGGAGCAGAGGTCTATTCCTCATGGCCAGATGAAGCGCTCAAGGCTCAAGCGGTAGCGGCTCGTAGCTACGCGCTTGCTCAAGGCAATCGGTTTCAGATCGGCAATGTAGTAGATGGCACGTTAAGCCAGGCTTACAACGGTAAGAGCTCGGAACATGCCAATGTCAATGAGGCTGTAGATGCAACAGCTGGTGAAGTCATTAAAAGCGGCGGCAAAGTGGTCGAAGCTGTATTTTCATCTAATGCGGGCGGTGTGACAGCAGATGCTTCCGAGGTGTGGAACAGTGGTGGCGAAGCCTTTGCCAGCGTAGACAGCTCGGGGGATACTTCGGCACAAAAAGGAGCACAGGAATGGTATCATGTACTTCTCTCCAGTGGCAAGACAGGTTATATTCGTGAGGATAATGCTAAGGAACTGGAGGGTGTCACAGAAGCGGGGTTAGACAAAATCACCGTCACTGCGGAAAATACAAATGTGCGTCCTATTCCCCAAATCCAATCGACAGTTACACCAATAGCCAAGGCGCAGCCGGGCGAAGAGATAATTGTATTAGAAAAGGTGCCTCAGTCCGGAGACTATGCATGGGTGCGGGGGCCCTTTACGTCAGCTCAGCTTGCTAAATCCCTGCAAGGGAAAGTCACGGGCACAGTGCCTTCCTCTATTAATCACCTCGATGTCACCAAACGTGGTCCATCAGGGCGAGTGTTGGAGGTTGAAGCGGACGGATCCCCTTTGAAAGTGAAATATCCAGATATGTTTCGCTCAGCGATGGGCGGACTCCCGAGCACACTGTTTGATATTGCGAGTACCGGAAGTTATACTGTATTAGGCGCTGATGGGGCTACTTCTCATGTAAGTGGTACACAAGGCACTCAAATCCTGTCCGCATCTGGCAGTAGTACTTCAAGTGGTAACGGGGTGATCGTCATGAATGAAGATCGTCATGCACGGGTCATTGACAAAACACAAAGCTTTATTTTTACAGGTAAAGGAAATGGTCATGGTTTGGGCTTATCCCAATGGGGTGCCAACGGTTTGGCCGAGCAGGGGTATGATTACAAGAAAATTTTGCAACACTATTACAAAAATGTGGATATAGTTAAGGACTGACCAATATATGAATGTAAACGACTACGATTTTGAACTGCCTGAAACATTAATTGCACAGACACCTTTGCTTGATCGGAGCGCTTCCAGATTACTGACGTTAAACAAAAATAATGGTGAAGTGGGTCATCATACGTTTTCGGATATTGTGCAGTATCTTCAACCAGGGGATACGCTGGTGTTAAACGATACGAGAGTGATTCCTGCACGCTTGTTTGGCATCAAGGAAGACACGGGAGCTAAGGCTGAGGTTTTGCTGCTTAAGCAACTGCAAGGGGATCGATGGGAAGCACTGGTGAAACCCGGTAAAAAGCTGAAAAAGGGTGCTGTTATCGTTTTCGGTGATGAGCTGAAAGCAGTAATTGAGGAAGAAGGAGATATGGGCGGAAGGGTACTTTCATTTTCATATGACGGTATTTTCCAGGAGATCTTGGACCGTCTGGGGCAGATGCCGCTTCCGCCGTATATCAAGGAACAACTGGATGACCGCGAGCGTTATCAGACAGTTTATGCTCGGCATGAAGGTTCTGCTGCGGCTCCAACGGCAGGGCTGCACTTTACAGAAGAATTGCTGGACCAGATTAAAAAGAAGGGCGTTACCGTTGCCTTTATCACACTTCATGTTGGCTTAGGGACGTTCAGACCGATGTCTGTGGATACGATTGAAGAACATGTGATGCATGAAGAATACTATTCATTGTCACAGGAAACAGCGGATGTACTCAATGAAACCAAGGCGCGCGGCGGAAGAGTCGTGGCGGTGGGGACGACCAGTTGCCGGACGCTGGAAACGGTGGGCAATAAATTCCTAGATGGAGTATTAGAGGCCAGTAGTGGCTGGACACAGATTTTTATTTATCCAGGCTATGAATTCCGTGTGGTGGATGCGATGATTACGAATTTTCATTTGCCTAAATCCACCTTGGTTATGCTGGTCAGCGCACTGGCGGGCAGGGAAAATATTATGCATGCTTACCAGGAGGCGATTGACCGACAATATCGGTTTTTCAGCTTCGGGGACGCAATGTTCATTTATTAATTAAGGATGGTAGAGAAAATATGGCACCAGCAATAAGATACGAACATATTAAAACCTGCAAGCAATCGGGAGCCCGTCTTGGGCGTGTACACACACCTCATGGAGTTATTGAGACACCAACCTTTATGCCTGTGGGAACTCAAGCTACTGTTAAAACGATGAGTCCTGAGGAACTGAAAGCGATGGATGCTCAAATTATTTTGAGTAACACGTACCATTTGTTTCTTCGTCCTGGCCACGATATTATTCGTGAAGCAGGTGGACTGCACAAGTTTATGAATTGGGATCGCCCTATTTTAACGGACAGCGGTGGATTCCAGGTGTTTTCCTTAAGTGAAATGCGCAAGATTTCAGAGGAGGGTGTTCATTTTCGCTCTCATTTAAATGGAGATAAGAAGTTTCTTTCGCCTGAAGTGGCGATGGAAATACAAAACTCGCTTGGCTCAGATATTATGATGGCCTTCGATGAATGCCCGCCATTTCCGGCTGAATATGAGTATGTGAAAAAGTCACTGGAACGTACCAGCCGTTGGGCTGAGCGTTGTTTGGAGGCACACGCGCGTCCTCATGATCAAGGTCTGTTTGCCATTGTTCAAGGAGGCATGCATGAAGATCTGCGTAAGCAAAGCGCTGCGGATTTGACTTCCATGGATTTCCCGGGGTATGCTATTGGTGGACTGAGCGTAGGTGAACCGAAGCATTTGATGTATGAAGTGCTAGATTACACGCTGCCTCTGCTTCCCACCAACAAGCCAAGATATTTGATGGGTGTAGGTTCTCCAGATGCCTTGATTGAAGGCGCTATCCGTGGTGTGGATATGTTTGATTGTGTACTTCCAACGCGAATTGCTCGCAACGGGACAACGATGACCAGCCAAGGTCGTCTTGTCGTTCGCAATGCCCAATATGCAAGTGATTTTGGCCCGCTCGATCCCGCTTGTGATTGTTATACCTGTCGCAATTATTCACGTGCTTACTTGCGGCATTTGATTAAAGCGGATGAAACCTTCGGGCTCCGACTGACAACGTATCATAACTTGCATTTCTTAATACAATTGATGCGTAATGTCAGACAAGCGATTATGGATGACAGGCTGCTTGATTTCCGAGATGAATTTTTTGAGCAGTACGGTCTTCATGATAATGATAAAGGCTTTTAAGTTTTAGGGAGAGTATACGAAAGGGGGATTTAACATGTTTCATTTTGCTACAGCCGCTGCTGCACCCGGTGGAACTGGCGGACTTTTTCAAATGATCTGGCCACTGGCTCTGATGTTTGTAATCTTCTATTTCTTGCTGATTCGCCCGAATCAGAAAAAACAAAAGCAGCGTCAAACGATGCTTCAAGCTTTGAAAAAGGGAGATAAAGTAATTACGATCGGAGGTCTTCACGGTACAATTGTGGAGATTACGGATGATGTAGTAGTTTTGCGTGTGAATGATGTCACGAAGCTGACCTTTGACCGCAGTGCAATTAGCAATGCGATTGCAAAAGACACGGCATCTGAGGAAGTTGTTTCCAAATCTTAGAATACTTCTGACCGTTATGCAAAAACCGAGCCTTTGAGGAGGCTCGGTTTTTTTTTGTGTTGTTTTATTACATGGATACAAACATTTTGATTACTTGCTGAGATTAATGCCAAACATCCCACCACCTGCACCTATGACAAACGCGAAAGCTAAGTGTAACAGGTCCTTGCCGTTCATGCCCGCATCCAATGCCAGAAAACCGACCAGCAAAACGATTAGTCCATACAGGATGCCTGTAATACCGCCTTGATACCAGCCTTTGTTTGTGGATCTTTTACCGGCGACGAAGCCGCCAGATAGCATGGCGAATGCGTGGACGATGTACGTATACAATGATAAGTCCTGTTCCTGCATCTGTGTCAGCCACAAGAGTAGTGAAAGAATCAATGCGCCAAGCAGCATCCATGCAAAAGCATAAAATAAGCCGGATAAAATGGGATGGGCCAGACGAAACGAACACCAGCGGCGAATGAGCTCCATGGATAATTCCTCCTGTACCAAGGTTTGAACTATTATCATTCTATGGCCAAGCCTCCCTGCTTAGTACCAAGTCGCAAGCAGTCTTTCTCTTTATTTCAATAATTTAGCCTTTTGTTTTTTGTATGAGCCAAGTGAGGAACGGTCAGAATACGTGTACAATGAACGACTAATGTCTTATTGCAAGTACAGGGGAGGAGGCGAACATATTGAGTCACGATATTTTTGCTCATATTTTTCGGACGCTGCTCATGTATTTTATTGTATATCTGGTGATGCGCTTGATGGGTAAAAGGGAGATCGGCAAATTGTCTGTTTTCGATCTCGTCATATCGATTATGATTGCAGAAATTGCTGTATTCAGCCTGGAGGATATAAAACGTCCACTTTATGAAGGGCTGATTCCTTTAGGAGTGCTGTTAATTTTGCAAATCGGGATTTCATTTTTTAGTCTGAAAAGTCGGCGACTGCGCTTACTATTTGATGGTAGGCCCAGTGTATTGTACTCCAATGGACAATTAAACAAGGACGAAATGGTGAAACAACGTTACAATTTAGATGACTTGCTGTTACAACTTCGTGAACAAAATATAGAAAGTCTGGACGAAGTCGAATATGTTATTTTGGAAACGACAGGTAAGCTAACGGTTATAGGTAAGGATGATAACGATGGAGTGGAACACGGAAAAATGAAGCAAGAATTAAACGGAACAGATTTGATAAACAAAGAGCAACAGGTGAATAAGGTCCATCCTTCTCCACAAATTGGTGGAAAGTTTAGATATGAGGGACTGCCTATTCCATTAATCATGGATGGCAAGGTGCTGGATCGAAATTTGGAACGGATGGATATGAACCGTTTTTGGCTTAAAAATCAGATTCAAGCAAAGGGACACAAAGATTTTAAGGATGTTTTTTTATGCTCGGTTAACCATAGAGGTGATGTGTATATTACACCACCGGCCTATGGAAAATCTTCGGATTAGATTTCCTATGCTTTAAACCATCTTCTCAGGATTGGAATGCGTGTAAGGTTGTCCCAATCAATCATTTTGATCAAGGTCATTAGGAAAAGGTACAGTATAATTCCCAAACCTGCGGCAAAAATAAACTGAAGCCACATTTGGTTGAACATCGTTAGATGTCTGTAGGTATATAATACTGCTGCTGCCATGATGATCATACCTATCCCGGTCTTCCAGAAATCGAGCAAACGTACGCGGAAGCGAAGCAGTCTGCTGACACTGAAGCCATGAAGGAGTGTAACAATGGCACTGTTAATACAAATGGCGATGACAGCTCCGTAGATACCGTACTGAGGTTGGGAAGCAAGCCAGACGATTAGCGCAATTTTGATAACGGCTCCGATAAAGGTATTTAATAAGGCACTTCCAGGACGGTCTAATGCCTGAAGTGCTGCCTGAAGCGGGGCCTGAATGTACATAAAAAGAGCAAAAGGTGCCATGAGCTTAAGCATGCCTGCAATATCGCCATTATTATAAAGTAGCAGACACAGAGGTTCTGCCAAAACATACATGATTACGGCAAAGGGGGCTCCTGCAACCAAAGCGAGCCGAAGCGATTGATGTAGACGTTTGTGAATGGCTGTAATATGCCCCTTGGCTGCTGCTTCGGATAACGAAGGAACGAGTGAAACTGCTAGCGAACTGGTAAGAACTCCAGGTAGTAATAATACAGGAATGACCATGCCCTGCATGGCTCCATATTGTGCGGTTGCCACGCCAGTTGCAATGCCTGCTACGGCGAGGCTACGCATGCACAAGATAGATTCGAGCAAATAGGATAAGGAACCAACAAGCCTTCCAGCAGTAACGGGAACGGATATAGACATAAGACGTGACAAAACGGATGATTGCTCGGGTTGAACCTCAGAGGAGGGGATAGGCGACTTCGGCTGAAGGATGCGATCTTTTCGATGGTTACACACGTATTGCCATAGCAGCACAATCATGCCAATGAATTCGCCCGCCAGAGCACCGAGCATGGCACCTGCAGCAGCGTAGGCTATCCCATGAGGAAGTAACAAGTAAGCAAACCAAATGACACAAAAAATGCGCATAACGGTCTCCGCAATGGAGGAGGTGGCAGAAGGAATCATATTTTGCTTTCCCTGAAAATAGCCCCTATAAGCTGAGGAAACAGCTACAATGACTATCATTGGGCTCATGCTCACGAATGTATAATACACGCGGCTGTCGGTCAGGAGATGGCTTGTGATCCAAGGCGCGAACACAAGACAGAGCACCATGGCGATCAGACTGAGTGTAATGGTGAAGCGCAGGCTGGTGTGCAAAATACGCCGCGACATTTCGGGCTGTTCCGCCGTTTCGGCTTCGGCTACTAGCTTGGCTACCGCAAGAGGGATTCCCCCTGTAATAAGCGTCACCAGAACGATAAAAAAGGGATACCCCTGTTGGTACAAGCCAACTCCTTCGGGGCCGATGATACGCGGGAGTGCGATTCGGGGAATAAAACCTAGTATCCGGTTGATAATTCCTGCTGCCAATAAAATAATTGCTCCATGGATGAATGTCTGCTTTTTCAATCGCAACTCCCTCTTCCCCAAAATGTAATTCTGCGTCTATACATTACTTTAGAAGATATGCTGGACCTGTCCATCTTCATGACAAGCTTTTCCGTTCAGAAACAAAGTGATTTAGACAACAAGAGGGAGAGTGGTGAATTCTGCTATTGACGAGCGAAATGAATGCATATATTGTTGATTTAAGGCTATTTTCAACGAAAAGAAGGGTTTTCCAGGATCAGGACAGAAATGTTCTACAAAGCAGTCAATAACCCCGCTAATTGCTGATCTGCGGAACCGGTAGTCGCTGGGAGGAGGAACGGCCATCGTGGGTATGGAAGAGCTGGATGAGCAGGATTGGGATGACGCAATTGAGATGCTCTGTCAAAGTAAGGCGGACGAGTTGATTCTCGTAGGCTATGAGCATGTCACAAGTAAGGACGTGTGGAATTGCGTCAGCCATAAATATGAAAAGGAGGGTATCCCTCCGCTGCACAAGCTCGTTAACGATATACTTTCCCTTAAAGCGACGAGCTTTATGAACTATTTGACTATGTCCGCATTACGGGGCTCCACTTTCGAATAGAAGGGGGTCTTTTTTTGCGTTCAAATTGACTGCTTTTTGAGGGGTAGCTATAATAGGAATATTGAGAATGAAAGGGGAACATGGGACGGAATGAAGAGAATTCTAAGTTTCATCGTGGTCGTGCTCATAACTACTGGTGTTATGATCGGGACAAGCCCGGGCCTACTGAACAGTTTAAAATTAGGCCTCGATTTAAAGGGAGGCTTTGAGATTTTATATGAAGCCCAGCCTTTGGAAGCCGGGCAGAGTGTAACCAGACAGTCTCTTATACAAACAGCTCAAAGTCTGGAGAGACGGATTAATGCGCTCGGTACGACTGAGCCGGAAGTAACAACAGAGGGAAGCAACCGAATTCGCGTGCGGCTTGCTGGTGTCACTAATGAGGCAGAAGTCCGCTCCATGCTGAAAAAGCCTGCAGAATTAACATTCCGCAGTGCAACGGCAGCAGATGCTAAAAAGCCAGGCCAATACAGCAAAATTGAGCTCCGCGGTAATGATTTTGTGGAGAATGGCGCTGTTGTAGGCTATGACCAGCTGAATCAACCTGAGATTAGTATCAAAGTGAAGGACAAAGCTAAATTTGCAGAAATCACAAAGCGACTTCTGAATAAAGAATTAGCTATTTTCCTGGATCAGGAATTGCTGTCTGCACCTACAGTACGTGGGGAATTAACGGACGGTAGCGCGTCAATCACAGGTAGCTACACTCGTGATGAAGCGAATAAACTGGCGGATACGATTAATCTGGGTGCCCTTCCGCTCAAACTGACGGAAAAATATTCTCAGAGTGTAGGTGCTACGCTGGGTCAATTGTCACTGGATCAGACGATTCGTGCTGGGTTGATCGGCTCAATCATTATTCTGGTATTTATGATTGCGATGTTCCGTATACCAGGATTAGTGGCCAGTTTTTGTCTCATCGTTCATACTTGGCTGGTGCTTGCGATCTTCTACTTGGGTGGATTCGTGCTCACGCTCCCAGGTATCGCCGCCTTCGTGCTCGGGATCGGGATGGCAGTCGATGCCAATATTATTACGTATGAACGGATTAAAGAAGAAATCAAGACGGGCAAAACGATTCGTTCTTCCGTTATCGCAGGTAGTAAGGCTTCGTTCCGTACCGTTATGGATGCCAATATTACGACAATTATAGCGGCAGCGGTTATGTTTGGTCTCGGAACAGGCTCCGTTAGAGGTTTCGCTCTGGTGCTTATCGTTGATATTGTCACCAGTATCTTGACGAATATCTTCTTCTCCCGCTTCTTGCTCAATCTGCTGGTTAAAGCGGATGCTGTGAAGAAGCCCAAGTATTTTGGTGTGAAGGAGAGTGATATTAGTGCGCTTTAATTGGGACTATAAATATATCAAGATGAGCAAGTGGTTTTACACGTTCTCGATTATTATCACACTGCTTGGTATTCTGAGTTTGTCGATATTCGGCTTGAATTACGGGGTAGACTTTCGTTCCGGTTCCAATGTGGATGTCAATTTGACTAAAGTCGTTACGCAGGAACAGATTCAAACTTTGCTGGACAAGCAGAAGATCGGTAAAGAGGTGGATTATACACCGGGGAAAGAGCGTTTCGGCATTCGCTTCTCACAGGTTTTGACGGATCAGCAAGTGAATGACTTTAAGACTTCCTTTAATAAAGAGCTTGATCCAAAGGCTTCCTTTGAGGTCAATACAGTAGATACGGAAATGGCACAAGAACTGGAGCGGAATGCAATATGGGCGATCTTGCTAGCATGTGTAGCCATCGCGGTCTATATTTCGATCCGGTTTGAATGGCGGTTTGCCATTGCAGCCATCGTTTCGTTGTTGCATGATGCCTTCCTCGTTATCAGTATTTTCTCGATTTTCCGGCTTGAGGTGGATTTGACCTTTATTACGGCAATTCTGACGATTGTTGGTTTCTCCATTAATGACACCGTCGTTATTTTTGACCGTATTCGGGAAAATCTACGATTTGCGAAGAAGAAGTCCAGAGACGACTTAGAACAGGTAGTTGATCACAGTATTGCGCAGACAATGACTCGTTCACTTGCAACCGTGTTTACGGTGTTTATTGCCTCCGTATGTTTGTTCATATTTGGCGGCGAATCGATCCGTATGTTCTCACTTGCAATGGTCATTGGTTTGTTGTTTGGTGCTTATTCCTCCATTTTCATTGCCAGCCCGCTGTGGGTGGCATTGAAAGGAAAACAAAAATCCCCGACAGCTGGCGGGGGCACGGTCAAAACTGCAAAGTCTTAAGTTACGCAAATACCAGTAGTATAAATTAAAGAGAAAGCCGCGTCTGCTTGGGCGCGGTTTTCTAAGGTTTTGAGATTTACCTTGAGTAAGGCACAGTAGTGGCACTTAAATGTGAATGGTTTTTGGTTTTGAGAAATTCGGTTATTTTAGAATGAGCTTTATTGGGAAAGGGTTAGTTCAGGATTGAGGGGGAAACGTTGTGAATAGCGAACGCAGCCGATCATTGGAAACTGCGGCGTTGAGCGGGATTGTAGGTAATCTCGCGCTGGCTGTTCTAAAGGGAACCGTCGGTTATGCTGCAAACAGCAAGGCGTTGTTGGGGGATGCACTGCACACGGCTGCGGATAGTGCTTCCCGTTTGCAGGAGCTTCTGTTTTCCAAGGGTGCTACAGGGCACGGAATGCTGGCACGGTTGCGGAACGGTGAAAAGGTTCGGACGGTCATATCTGTGGTGCTGGCTATTTTAGTGCTGATGAGCGGTCTTCAGCTAGCTATCTCGGCGGTTCGTTCATTAAGCAGTTCGGAACCGCAGGCTCCCGGTCTGTATGCATTAATTACCGTATTTATTGCGTTGGTGTTGAGAGAAGGGCTATTTCAGTTTCAATATCGCTACTCGATTAAACATGGTCATAAAGCGGAAGCAGATCGGTACGCTAACCATGAACGTTACTCGCTGTATGCATCGTTGATTGCATTGATCGGCATGATCGGTGCAATGACTGGCGAAGCAATGGAATGGCCTGCATTATTATATCTTGATCCAACCGCAGCTTTGCTGGTAGCCTGTCTGGTGCTGCGTAAAGGATATTTGATGGTAATGAATACCGCTTACCAGGTTCCTGCACAGCCCTTGCAGGAGGAAGACTCCCGACGCTTTATGGAGACGATTCAACGGGTGTATGGTATTGTAACGGTTGAACACTTACATGCCCAGGAAACAGGCCATTTCATAACAGTGGATGTAACGATAAGTGTGAACCCGCGGATTACGGTACAGGAAGCGCAGGAAATTGCCGATCGAGCAAAAAATTTACTGTTAGCCCGTTTTCCACAGGTGACCCATGTACAAATGCAGTTCATTTCTTATCAAGCCGGATATCCTTACAAATCCAATCATGAACTGCCAGATAATGATGTGTCGTCGTTGCTTCAATAGGGCAGACGACTATGAAAGAAAGGTGAATAGGATTGCTTCATTCGCAGTACAGATGGAAGACCCCAGAGGCTAACCTGGAAGCGGCTCAGCTGTTGACAGAAGAACTGGGGATTTCACCATTGTTGTCCCGGCTTTTAGTGAACCGGGGCGTCACTACCGCCGGGGAAGCAAACCGCTTTTTGTACGGAAGTGTGGACGATGTACACGACCCTTTTCTGCTTCTTGGTATGAAAGAAGCCGTGCCGAGAATTCGCCAGGCTCTGGAACGTGGCGAGCATATATTAATCTATGGCGATTATGATGCGGACGGCGTATCCAGTACATCATTGATGATTCAGCTCATGCGTTTTCTGAAGGCTTCCTATGATATTTATATTCCCCATCGTTCTAATGAGGGATATGGTCTGCATAATCATGCCCTTGATTGGGCTCATCAGCAGGGAGTTACGCTGGTCATTACGGTAGATACGGGAATTAGTGCAGTAGAGCAAATTATTTATGCAACTTCCTTGGGGATAGATGTTATTGTGACGGATCATCATGAGCCGCCTGCTGTACTTCCCGAGGCATATACTTTGATTAATCCGAAGCTACCCGGTTGCCCATACCCATTTAAAGGTCTTGCAGGTGTTGGTGTTGCCCTGAAGCTCGCCCAGGCGCTGTTGGGTGAGGTGCCGGAGGAATGGTTTGAAATCGCCGCTATCGGCACGGTAGCCGATCTGATGCCACTACATGGTGAAAATCGGACGATGGTACGCAGAGGGATTCAATCCATGAGAAACTCTGCATTTCCGGGTATTCGTGCGTTGCTCCATGTAGCGGGCGTGGATATATCTACAGTGACTTCAGTCAACATCGCATTTGCATTGGCTCCGCGGATTAATGCCAGCGGGCGCTTGGATCATGCGGGACGAGCAGTTTCTCTGCTGACGACAGAAAAAGAGGAAGAAGCAGATCAACTTGCGCATGCGCTGGACCTGCTCAATCGTGAGCGTCAACAGGTGGTCGAACGTATTGTGGAGCAAGCCGAGCAACAATTGGCATCCAAACTGAATGGAGGCAAGCTACCGTCAGTTATTGTGTTGGCTGGTGAAGGCTGGAATGTCGGCGTTGTCGGAATTGTGGCATCCAAGCTATTGGATCGTTATTATCGACCGACCATTATTCTTGGTATAGATGCTGAGACAGGCATGTGCAAAGGTTCTGCCCGTTCTATTCCTGCATTGGATATTTACAGTGCTCTTACGGACAGCCATGAGCTTATGGAGCATTTTGGGGGTCATCCTTCGGCTGCGGGTATGACGCTGTCCCGTGACAATCTGGAATTGTTTGAAGAGCAGCTGAACCGCTATGCGGGTTCCATTCTGACACCAGAAGATCTCATTCCTGTAGCTGAAGCTGATATGGTCTGTCGTTTGGACGAGGTATCTTTGCAAGTGGTTGAAGAACTGGAGTTGCTTCAGCCTTTTGGTATGGGGAATCCTTCTCCACGATTCGTATTACAGGGACTGCAATTGCGTGAAGCTCGTAAAATGGGACGTGAGAAAAATCATGTGAAGCTCTTGCTGGAGCAGAACGGTTTATCGCTGGACGCGATTGCCTTCCGTCGTGGCGATTTGGCTGATTTTTTACAGCAACAAACGGAGATAGATCTGCTGGGTGAATTGTCAATTAACGAATGGAACGGTAAAAGGTCTCTCCAGCTAATGATGCAGGACATTCGAGTGCAGGAGCCGCAAATTTTTGATTATCGTGGAGTGTCGGACCCTTTTGCCGAATTAGAGCGGGGACTCAAGATCTTTCATCCACGCATAGAGGAAAGAAAGAAAGACGTTGCGGTGTTGATCCACCCGTCATCTAGGCTTCGTCCCTCGGGCTCCGTGGATGCTGAATCCTTATGGTTGTACGATAAAGATGGCAGCGTTATTCCCAGTGATGGTCAAAGAGATGCACAGCACTCTGTAAAGTCGCTGTTCGTGCTAGAGCCGCCGGATACACCGGATCAGTTTCAGGCATTATGGTCTACCTTTGAGAATGTAGAGAACGTATTTCTCCTTCATTCGGTCAGTGAGCGTGGCGGTCGACTCGTAAGCCCCGACAGAGAGCTGTTCAAGCGTATTTACGTTGTGCTTTCCCGAATGGGGACACAGCCTATTGATGAAAAGGCAATGCTGCCTGCTCTTAGCCGACAGTGTTCCTGTTCAGTACGCATGTTATCCAAAGTGTTGGACATCTTCGAAGAACTTGAGTTTATGACGCGTACAGATGGTCAATTCTGTTTTGTATCCAATCCGCCTAAGCGGGATTTAACAGCTTCTCCACGCTATCAGGAATTGTATAATATGGCTGAGATGGAGAAGTACTTGTTGGATGCGGACACTACCCAGATGACGAGCTGGATTATGTCGCTTATGAAGGGTGCGTCTTGAGATACTATTTCGCAATTTATGTTGTAAAATGTATATACTAATTTGAAGTTTACAGTAGGAGGAACTAAGTTGGACTACAAAGAATATATTCGGGTGATTTCCGATTTTCCACAACCAGGGATTAGTTTTAAGGACATTACGACCCTGATGAAAAATGGTGAACTGTATCGCAAGGCTATCAACGATATGAAGGAACTGGTATCGGATTTGAAAATTGATTTGATTGCAGGGCCAGAAGCACGTGGGTTTGTTGTTGGTGCTCCTTTGGCTTATGCGCTTGGTGTTGGTTTTATTCCCATCCGTAAAAGTGGCAAGCTCCCTGGGGAAACCATTGAGGAAGCATACGGTTTGGAGTATGGTAAAGATACGCTGGCGATGCATAAGGATGCTATAGAGCCAGGCCAAAATGTTCTGATTGCTGATGACCTGCTTGCTACAGGTGGAACTATTGCTACATCCGTGAACTTGGTACGCCAGCTTGGTGGTAATGTGGCAGGGGCTGCTTTTCTTATCGAGCTGTCTGACTTAAACGGTCGGGCGAAACTGACTGATGTAGATGTATTCACCCTGATTACGTATTAAGTATTTTGAAACCCGGGTTTCCCGGGAAATAATTATGTGCGGATCGCCTAAATAGTCCGATGGAACATCTCTTTATCTAAAGAGTTGCTCCATCGGACTATTTTGTTTCTTTGTTGGAAAATAGGTATGAAAAAATTTCGTAAATGTCTATGAACATTAAAAAAAGGAGCAGAGGTGGTCATAAGGAGAATAGTGGTCATACTGATTTCAATCAGTTTTTGTTTTATTTTTTGCTAAGCAGAAGCTAGATACGGAAATAAGTCAAAAATGCTGCTCGTTGCTTATCGAGGGTTAAAGCAGTTATTGCAACTGACTTGGATGGGGTGCTCTGAAGATGGATGAAGGAGTATCTATTTTAAAAAGGCCGTGCATAAAAAAACGCCGCTCCATGAGATATGGATCTTTACACGCTTGTCTATACATTCTGAGCGTGTTGACCCATAACTAACATGGAGCGGCGTTTCAAAGTTTAAAAACAGATATCAATCTGGTATCTTCTCGGTTAAAGGTTCCTGCGATTTATCGTTGGACCAGCCGAGCACGTCAATCAGCTTGAAGAACAAGCTGAGGATGATGCCGATGATTGTAGCCAATGCCATACCTTTCAAGGTTACAGCGCCCCAAGTGAGCGTAGTACCGCTGATTCCTACAACAAGCACGATGGTCGCAAGCAGCATGTTGGTTGGCTTGGCGAAATCAACCTTTTGCTCAACGAAGATTCTTAGACCAGAGGCAGCGATGACACCGAATAATAGTAAGGATACGCCACCCATAACTGGAGCTGGAATATTAGAAACAATCGCTGAGAACGTGCCTGAGAAGGACAATAGGATGGCAATGACAGCCGCTCCGCCAATGACCCATACAGAGTACACTTTAGTTAATGCCATGACACCAATATTTTCACCATAAGTCGTATTAGGTGTAGAACCGACAAAACCGGAAATGACGGTGGAAATACCGTTACCCAGCAGTGAGCGATGGAGACCAGGATCTTTGGACAACTCGCGCCCGACAATGTTGCTAGTCACAAGTAAGTGACCAATATGCTCTACGATGACAACCAGAGCAACAGGAAGAATCGTCAGCATAGCAGAGGTATTAAAAACTGGAGTGGTAATTGCAGGATGTCCGAAAAAAGGAGCGTCTGCAATGGCCTGTGTATTGACCATGCCCATAAAATAAGCAAGCACATAGCCCACTACGATACCGATCAGAATATGAATGATTTTGGCAAACCCGCGAAACAACACTGCACCCAGAACAGTGACCCCGAGTGTAACGAGCGAAAGAGTAATCGTTTTGGGATCTGGAGTCCAGGCTTTAGTAGGATCGGCATTGATAATGCCTGCCATGCCTGCTGCAACCGGAACCAGTTCTAGACCGATTAAGGCTACGATGGAGCCCATAACAGCTGGAGGAAAAACGACGTCCAGCCAACGGGTTCCGGCATATTTGATTACCAGTGCGACGAGGCAGAAAATAATACCTGTAACGATGAAAGCACCGAGAGCCATAGCATAGCCGTTGCCGCCGGGATTGTTTTTAAGCACAAGACTGACGGGAGCGATAAAAGCGAAGCTGGAGCCGAGATAGGCGGGAATTTTGCCGCGGCAGATCCATATGTACAACAATGTGCCAATACCGTTCATTAGCAAAATCATGCCGGGATCGACGCCGAAAATATTCGGCACCAGCACAGTGCTGCCAAACATGGCAAACAAATGCTGTACGCTGAGCAGGAACCCGGGTCCTGCCGATAGCTTTTCATTAACTTGAATTTCGCGTTGCAACGCAGTTCACTCCTTAGTTCTTTCAATTATTCTTATATACATTAATTACTTTTCGTAATTTTTTCAATATAATTCGTTTCATTTCGTCAACAATCCTCATTTTACTTATCCATGTGTGACAGAATAATGCGACAATGCCAAACCTGTAATAGTTGACGTGCGACGTGCTAACCGTCATAATTGTAGGAAATCACTTTTAAAAGGGAACCTTTGCGCGACATTGATCGGCGGGTTCCATTTTGCATAGAAAGGACACGGAATAGAGCAGAATGGGGATAGAGCAATTACTTAAAAAGGCCGGGGCCTATACCAGAGAAGCAGATCTTATCCGCATCAGGGACGCCTATGATTTTGCAGAGCAGGCCCATTCCGGCCAGACTCGTAAGTCCGGTGAACCTTATATTCTGCATCCGCTTGCGGTTGCTGATATCGTCGTTAATATGCAGATGGATACCATCTCCATTATCGCCGCTCTTTTACATGACGTTGTGGAGGATACGACGGTGTCTTTGGCGCAGATTCGCGAGCATTTTGGCGATACATGTGCGATGCTTGTCGATGGTCTGACGAAGCTGGAGCGTATCCAGTTCCGTTCCAAGGAAGAACAACAGAACGAAAATTATCGAAAAATGTTTATTGCTATGGCGCAGGACATTCGTGTCATCGTCATTAAGCTAGCAGATCGTCTGCACAACATGCGTACTTTGAAATATCAGTCAGAGGAAAGCCAGCGTCGGATTGCTTATGAAACGTTAGAGATTTTCTGTCCGGTTGCAAACCGACTGGGTATTTCAGCCATTAAATGGGAAATGGAAGATATTGCTTTACGCTATCTGAATCCTCAGCAGTATTATCGCATCGCTAATTTGATGCATAAAAAGCGGGCAGAGCGGGAGCAGTTTATTGATAATGTCATACAGCGTATCAGAGAGAAGCTGGAAGAGATGGGCATTCAGGCTGATCTGTCCGGACGCCCTAAACATATTTACAGTGTGTTTAAAAAAATGACGACGAAGAACAAACAATTCAATGAAATATATGATTTGCTGGCGATTCGAATTATTGTGGATAACATTAAAGACTGTTACGCCACACTGGGGATTATCCATACGTTGTGGAAGCCAATGCCGGGGCGGTTTAAAGATTATATCGCTATGCCTAAGGCCAATATGTATCAGTCCCTTCATACGACAGTAGTAGGTCCCAACGGGGAGCCTACCGAGGTACAAATTCGCACAGTGGATATGCACCGTACCGCTGAATTCGGGATTGCGGCCCATTGGGCCTATAAAGAAGGCAACGGAGCAAACAACACTAACTTTGAGGATAAAATCACCTTTTTTCGAGAAATTCTGGAGCTGCAAAATGAAGCGAAGGATGCGTCGGAATTTGTGGAATCGCTCAAAATGGACTTTTTCTCAGACCTTGTGTTTGTGTTTACTCCTAAGGGAGAGGTCATTGAGTTGCCGGCCGGATCCGTTCCGCTGGACTTTGCTTTCCGTATCCATACCGAAGTTGGCAATCGAACGATTGGCTCTAAGGTAAATGGAAGAATCGTACCTTTGGATTATCGGCTTAAAACCGGTGATATTGTCGAAATTATGACGTCCAAGCATTCTTATGGACCTAGTCAGGACTGGCTCAAAATTGCTCAGTCCTCTCACGCGCGCAGTAAAATCAAACAATGGTTCAAGAAAGAAAAGCGTGAGGAGAATGTTGAAAAAGGCCGCGAAAATCTGGAACGTGAGCTAAGAAAACGTGATATCGAGCCATCGGTGTGGATGAGCGACGACAAGCTTCAGGAAGTGGCACAGAAGTTCTCTTTTAACGATTCCGAAGATATGCTGTCTGCGATTGGCTTTGGTGGTATAACCGCAGCGCAGGTCTGTACACGTTTGACAGAGAAGCTGCGTAAGGAACAAGAAGAGGCACGGTTGATCGAATTGACGACCGAGGTCAAGGAGTACAAGCCGCAGGGCGAACGGAAAAAAACACCGACCAACGGTGTCAGCGTCAGAGGCGTCGATAATTTACTCGTTCGTTTTGCACGATGTTGTAATCCCGTACCGGGAGATGACATCATCGGCTATGTAACACGTGGACGCGGCGTATCCGTTCACCGGACGGATTGCCCGAATATTCCTTCGGGTACGGGCGAAGATCAGGCGCGCGTGATTGAAGTGGAGTGGGAAGAAGCAGCGGAAGTCAATTACAGCGTCGATATTGAGATTACGGGGCATGATCGCAACGGTTTGCTGAATGAAGTACTTCAGGCCATTTCTGAGAACAAAACCAGCTTCTCGGCCGTTACAGGTCGTACAGATAAAAATAAAATGGCGATGATTCACATCACGATTCTCATTCGCAACACGGATCATTTGCATTCTGTTGTCGAACGGATTAAACGGGTGAAGGATGTATACACTGTGCATCGGATTATGCAATAACCTTATTAAGCGTACAGATAGGTTTATAGCCTTTGTAACACATCTTGGGTAGAAAGACCCATAGGCTGCTAAAAGAGCCGTAATACGGCTGTGAGCACCTTTTAAAAGGGAAGGTTAAAGGAGATATCGGATAGGCGATGAAGATCATTATTCAGCGCTGTAAAGACGCTCAGGTAACGGTGAATCAAAAGGTGGTCGGCAAGATTGGAACCGGATTAATGCTGCTGGTTGGTATTGGTCAGGGAGATACAGCAGCTGATGCCGTTTATTTGGCGGATAAAACAGCGGGATTACGTATATTTGAGGATGCTGAAGGTAAAATGAATGACAGCGTTCTGGATGTCGGTGGAGCCATTTTGTCTGTCTCTCAATTTACGTTGTATGGTGACTGCCGTAAAGGAAGAAGGCCTAACTTTATGGGGGCGGCTAAACCAGAGGAAGCGGAGAAGCTGTATGATTTCTTCAACAGTCAGCTTCGAGCCAAGGGCCTGGAGGTAGAAACGGGAATTTTTGGGGCTATGATGGATGTTTCATTGACGAACTGGGGCCCAGTGACACTGATTTTGGATACCGAACGTTCGTAACTATGCATTCATGGCGTGATCTGAGTAGAATAAAATAGCTGTTCAGAGGGACCATAATGTCATCCCGATTGGTGATTAGCCAGGCGGATAGCCTAAGGGTGACAGGAGAGACGAAGCTATGCGTCAAACCCCAAAAATGGACGGGCATCGAAGCACTGTGCTGCTTTTTCCCGGTAGTATGCAGGAGGCAATCAGCCTTACTCGTAATGCTGATACGTTATTGCAGCATGTTGCAACAGCCATCGACAAGCCGGGACGCGGTGCTTTGCCGCGCAGGTAACATCGGGTTAAATGGAGCGTTAATGAGGTTCTACCCGAAAGCAGCACAAAGAGGCCAAAAACAAAATATGTAGCATTGAATTAGTGCAGGAGCCGAAAGGCTCCTTTTTCTTTTCCACCGCTGCGAATTGTTATAAAAACTGATCAAGCGGGTAATAACAAAGCGTGGTAGACAAACAAACTTAATTTTAAACTTGTTTTGAGGATAACCGGAAAGGAGATCTGAACATTAATGAGTAAAATTGCATTTTTATTGGCTGACCAATTTGAAGATTCCGAAATGAAGGTACCTTATGATGAATTAAAAAAGGCTGGACATGAGGCAGATATTGTTGGGCTGAAGCAAGGTGAGAAAGTGAGTGGTAAGCAAGGTAAAGCAAGCTACACTATTGAAAAAGCCATTGCAGATGTGAAATCAAGTGACTATGATGCAGTTGTTATTCCCGGCGGATCCTCCCCGGAAAATCTACGACTGGATGCAAATGTTCTGAAATTTGTGACTGAAATTAATGAGTCCAAAAAAACGATAGGCGCTATCTGTCACGGGCCGCAAATTTTGGCGAGTGCTGATTTGTTACAGGGCCGGACGATTACAGCTTATCCTCCATTGAAAGATGACTTGATTAATGCGGGTGCTCATTTTGAGGATCGAGAGGCGGTTGTGGACGGTAACTTTATTACGTCTCGGACCCCTAAGGATGAGCCAGCCTTTGTGCGTGAGTTATTAAAAGTATTGTAATTTGAACGCGAATATTTTCTTAGATTAATGCCAGTACAATTCCCAAACGAGGAGGATTTGATATGGCAAAACAGATTCAGGCTTATTTTCACACAGAAGATGAAGCTGAGGGTGCCAGAGCTTCGCTTCAAGCTTATAGAACTGAACATTTGGAAGTAGGTGCTTTGGATGATGCGCTCGGCCGGGAGACGAGAGTTTTAATTCCGCTGGTCCCTTATAACAATACAGGCTCTGTGAGCACAGGAGGCTCTGCGGGTGCGGCAATCCCTGCGGCGGGTGTTTATGGCGAGAATATTCTACCAGATGTGAAGGATGGCCAGATTAACTCTGGCTCAGCCCAAAGGGACCTGGATGAAGATCGGAACGGAACAACGAATCATGATGGAGGGTTGCTCCGTGCGACAGATGTGTATATTAACGGTGATCAAGATGAATTGCGGTATGTATTATCAGCAAAGGTGAATGACGCCGATTATGATGAGGTCATTTATAAGCTACGTTCCAATCGTGGATATGTATCGCAGTTGGATTAAAGCTGAGAGTGCGCCACAAGATTGTCGATACTTGAGGGATTTAGCCACAAAAGAGTGACTGTAATACAATTGTAATATTCGAAACATCATTCCTTAATATTCGTTGTTTATAATAACAGCATGACCCCCTTTTGATATATCTTTTTGAACCTGCGGACCGTTTCCGCAGGTTATTTTCTTTTTATAAGCCTTATTTGTCTAATTATAGGGAGAATGTCTTGACTTTGTCGAAGCGGTTCATTAAAATCATAAAATAATGAAAAATGATTTGATGACGGGACCAAGTACTCCGAACCCACAAGCGCAGAGAGGAATTTCCAGGCTGTAAAAATTCCCTTGATGAGCGGATGAATGACCTCCCCGAGAACAGGCGGCGAACAATTGAGGAAACCCTACTGAAAGTGCATTGCAACTGTGCCTACAGTGGATGGTCCTGCATAATAGCCGTACTGCGCGTTACGGGCGTTATACGTATGAGCGGAGTCAGCATAATGCTGACGGGCAATGAGTGATTCTTATGCTGGTTGTCTGGGCAAACTCCGGAATGTGGGTGGTACCACGGGTGATTGTAAACGACAATCCCTCGTCCCTGTTAATGTTAACAGGACGAGGGATTTTTTGTTTTATATTGAAAGTGGAGCAAGAAGAAAGTGCACAATACGAAATACAACGATGGGGGGATACGTTAATGGCCTTTCAAAAACCGACAGGAACACAGGATTTGCTGCCGGGCAGTGTAGAAAAGTGGCAAGTTGTCGAGGAAAAAGCCCGTGAGATTAGCCGCCGCTTTAATTACCGAGAGATTCGTACGCCAATGTTCGAACAAACGAATTTGTTCGTTCGAGGTGTGGGTGAAACGACGGATGTGGTGGAAAAAGAAATGTATACTTTTGAGGATAAAGGGAAGCGCAGCATGACTTTGCGTCCGGAAGGAACAGCAGGGGTTGTCCGCTCCTATGTGGAGAACAAACTATACGGGGAGCCGGATGTAACTAAGCTGTATTATATCGGCCCGATGTTCCGGTATGAGCGTCCACAGGCTGGGCGTCAGCGCCAGTTTCACCAATTTGGAATTGAAGCATTTGGTGCGGTCGATCCGGCGTTGGATGCAGAAGTTATTGCTTTCGGGTATCAATTCTGCCGTGAGCTGGGCTTGAAAGGAGTACAGGTGGAGATTAACTCCGTCGGTAATGCAGCCAGCCGGGCAGCTTATCGTCAGCATCTGGTGGACTTCTTGATGCCAATTAAGGATACGTTGACCAAGGAGAGCCAAGCACGCATTGAGCGTAATCCGCTGCGAGTGCTGGATAGCAAAGATGACCAGGACAAATTTGGAGGTGCACCTTCGATTTTGGATAGCTTGGACGAGGAATCTCGCACACACTTTGAGAAAGTGAAGCAAAATTTGGATGCCATGGGCGTGGAATATACAGTTAACCCGCGTTTGGTACGGGGGCTGGATTACTATACGTTGACAGCGTTCGAATTCAAAGCTGAAGGTATTGGTGCCATAGATACGATCGGTGGAGGCGGCCGCTACAACGGATTGGTTGGAGATTTGGGCGGACCGGATCAGCCGGGCATTGGTTTTGGCATTGGACTGGAGCGAATTCAGCTGATCCTGGAACATCAAGGTGTCAAACTGAACGAAGCCAAGCCGTTAGATATCTATATGGTAGCGTTGGGAGAAGCAGCAGAAACAGAAGTGACCAAACAACTATTCAAGTTGCGTCAAGCCGGATTTTCCGCAGAACGAGATTATCTGGGGCGTAAAATGAAGGCACAGATGAAATCAGCCGATCGCTTTAAAGCAAGGTATACTGCGATTCTGGGTGAGGATGAGCTGGTTCAAGGTGAAATTGCACTGAAAAACATGGAAACTGGCGAGCAGCGTACCGTTAAGCTGGATCAGCTGGTGGAAGAATTAGGATAAACAAAATGATGTAACATCAATCAGTGGAGCTTCCTCTGGTTGTCATATAGCATTAACTACTAAACATAAACAGGAGTGTGTATTATGAAAAGGAGTCATGAATGCGGCGCATTGACTCATGCGCATATCGGAGAAACAGTTACATTGAACGGTTGGGTACAAACCCGTCGTGATTTGGGGGGCGTACTTTTTATTGACCTGCGCGACCGTAGCGGAATTGTACAAATTGTGTTTAATCCGGCATATTCCGGTGACGCACTGCAAATTGCGGATCGTGTTCGTAGTGAATATGTGCTTGAGGTTACCGGTACCATTGTTAAGCGTGATGCAGAAACCATTAACCCGAATCTGCCTACAGGTGAAATTGAAGTGCGTGTCACTGAAATCGAAGTATTGAATGCGTCCAAAACACCTCCGTTCTTCATTGAAAATGGTGTAGAAGTGGACGAGTCTCTGCGTTTGAAATACCGTTATTTGGACCTGCGTCGTCCGGAAATGTACCAGACGTTGAAACTGCGCTCCAAAGCAGCAAAAATATTCCGTGACTTCCTGGACGGAGAAGAGTTCGTCGAGGTGGAAACACCAATTTTGACGAAAAGCTCCCCAGAGGGCGCACGTGATTATCTGGTACCTAGCCGGGTGCATGAAGGTGAGTTTTTCGCCTTGCCGCAATCGCCACAACTGTACAAGCAATTGCTGATGGTGGGTGGCCTGGAGCGCTACTACCAAATTGCACGTTGTTTCCGTGATGAAGATTTGCGTGCTGACCGTCAGCCTGAATTTACGCAGGTCGACATCGAGACCTCCTTTATGCAACAGGATGACTTGCTGCCAATGATGGAGCGTCTTATGGTGAAATTGTTCAAAGAAACCGTTGGGGTAGAACTGGAAACACCGTTCCAACGGATTACACATGCAGAGGCAATGGACAAGTATGGTTCTGACAAGCCTGACCTGCGTTTTGGTCTTGAGCTGATAAATGTTAATGATATCGTGGCAACCAGTGGTGTGAAAGTATTTGCTTCCGTAATTGAAAAGGGTGGCGAAGTTAAAGTCCTTAATGCCAAAGGATGTGGCACGTGGAGCCGTAAGGATATTGATGACCTGGGTCCTTTTGCAGCGCGTTATGGAGCAAAGGGCTTGGCTTGGATTCAAGTGAAGGAAGGCGAATTCAAGGGGCCTATCGTTAAATTCTTCACACCGGAAGAAATCGAAGCATTGAAGGAGCGCACAGGAGCCGAAGAAGGCGATCTGTTACTCTTCTCTGCGGATAATAAAAAGGTAGTTGCTGATGTATTGGGCGCACTTCGTCTGAAAATTGGCCGTCATTTGGGACTGATCGACGATAACAAATTCAAATTTGCCTGGGTTGTAGACTTCCCGCTTCTCGGCTATGACGAAGAACAAAAACGTTATGTGGCGGAACACCATCCGTTCACCCGTCCGAAGGACGAAGACCTTGGCCTCTTGGATACCGATCCAGGTCAAGTTCGTGCTCAAGCCTATGATATCGTGCTGAACGGCTACGAAGTGGGTGGTGGCTCGATGCGGATTTTCAAACGTGAAGTTCAGGAAAAAATGTTCAAAGCGCTCAATCTGCCGCCTGAAGAAGTGAAGGATAAATTCGGTTACCTGCTGGATGCATTTGAATATGGTACGCCTCCACATGGTGGTATTGCCTTCGGTTTTGACCGTCTTGTCATGCTGCTTGCAGGTCGTACAAATCTGCGTGAAACTATTGCATTCCCGAAAACAGCCAGCGCGACAGACCTGCTTATGGATGCACCAGCCGAAGTGGATCAAGCTCAATTGGATCAGCTTCATATTCGTCTTGCTCCGAAGCCTGTTGCGCCTAAAGCTTAAGACGTTTGCAAGTGCCATCCATTGGCATGAGATAGCTTATAGAATGCCATGAACCCGTTACCCTCATATGGATAATGGGTTCGTGGTTTGTATGCTGGAGTTCAGGCATAGAGTTTAAATCAGTGAGGGAGGATATACCATATTGTTGCATCAATTTTCACGAACGGAATTGGCCATCGGAACTGAAGGTCTAGAGGTTATGAAAAATAGCACGGTGGCCGTGCTGGGTATCGGCGGTGTCGGTTCGATTGCAGTGGAAGCGCTGGCGCGCACGGGTGTTGGACGTATCATTTTGATTGATAAAGATGTTGTAGATATCACCAATATTAATCGCCAGATACATGCGTTGACAACGACGGTAGGCCAAAAAAAGGCTGATCTGATGGTAGAGCGTGTGAAGCTGATTAATCCTGAATGTGAAGCGATTGCACTGAACATGTTTTATACGGAAGAAACATATGAGGAGCTGTTCAAGTACGAATTGGATTATGTGCTGGATGCTTCGGATACGATTATTTACAAAATTCATTTGATTAAGGAATGCCTGAAACGGGGGATTCCGATGATCTCCAGTATGGGGGCTGCGAACAAAATGGATCCGAGTCGTTTTCAAGTTGCAGATATTTCCCAGACGAGAATGGACCCGATTGCCCGTGTTATCCGCACCAAGTTGCGCAAGGAAGGTATTACCAAAGGCGTCAAGGTTGTATTCTCCGATGAAGAACCAATGAAGCCACGTGAAGAAATTACAAAAAAAATTGTACCTGCAAACGCACCTGAAATCCGGAAGGCGAAGCAGCCGCCTGCAAGCAATGCATTTGTACCTCCGGTAGCAGGACTGATCATGGTCAGTGTAGCCGTGAAAGATTTGTTAGAACATGCTGGTGTGTAAGTTGCAAAAATAGCATGGCAGTGCATTCGTAGATTTACATCAGTATGTATTCACTTTAAGACCTGTAGTTCTGTGCATCACATCCTTTGTGTCACAGTTGCTACAGCTCTTTTTTGTTTTGAAAAAGCGCAGCTTACTGCAAACAGATTGAACAACTTGCTGGAGGGTTTTGGTATGAAGGATGGACTGTGGTCCAGAAGTCTCGGTTTCAAGCCCGAGCATCATTGGAAAAAGGAATTAGCCGCTGGGGCCATTTCTTATTTTTCCGTTGTATACATTGTTATGGTTAATGCAACTATTTTGGCAGATGCCGGGATTCCTCTCCAAGGGGCGATGCTCGGGACACTGCTGACATCAATGATTGGCTGCCTGCTTATGGCTTTTGGTGGGAAATCTCCAATGGTCGTTGTACCAGGGATGGGGATTAATGCCTTTTTCACTTATACGCTCGTACATTCTATGAAGCTGAGTTGGCAGGAAGCGTTGATGGTGGTTGCCATCACAGGGATCTTATTCGCCATTGTGGCCTTTACATCATTGTACAAGCTGATTAGCCAAGCGATTCCCCATAATTTGCAGCACGGAATTACGGTAGGCATTGGTTTGTTTTTAACCTTTATCGGATTGCAAAAAAGCGGCATCGTGATTGCTCATCAGACGACTTTTGTGGCTATTGGCCATTTTAATGATCCCAAGGTAATTACGGCTTGTGTAACGTTGCTGCTCGCTATTGTATTGTTTGTGCGTAACGTTCAGGGAGGTTTACTAATTAGCATTTTGGCGGGAACTGGGCTTGCTTATACACTGGGAGCTGTAGAGCCTACAAGCACGGTACGAACCTCTGAAACGGTGCGACAGTATGGGCAATTGTTTGGAGAGCTTTCCTTTTCAGGCATTGTCTCGGTAGCTTTTTGGATCGCTGTCTTTTTGCTCCTACTCATTGTACTATTCGAGAATATTGGTATGATTACTGCACAAACCAACATGATCGGAAGACCGGATTTATTTAAAAACAGCTTGCGTGTGTTGGCTGTAACCAATATCTTTGCCGGTATTTTGGGCAGCAGTCCGGCGGTAGCCGCTGCGGAATCGACGGCTGGTATTGCAGCGGGGGGACGCTCGGGAATGACACCGCTGGTAACTGCTATTTTATTCGGGGCGACGTTTTTCTTTATTCCACTGTTGGCTTATATTCCTGACAGTGCCATTGCGCCCGTGTTGATCATCATTGGGGGTCTAATGGTGCAAAATGTGCGAGAGATGGATTTCAGTGATTTTACTGAAGCGTTTCCTGCATTTCTGATCATGGTAATGATGCCCTTTACTTACAGTATTGTAGACGGGATGGCATTTGGTTTTATTGCATACCCCGTAGCCAAGCTGGCAGCAGGACGGGGCAAGGAAGTGCCTGTCGCATTATATATCATTTCTGTACTGTTTGTGGCTAACTTTGTGCTTCATTCTCTGGTGTAGTAAACTCGAAGATAGATTGTACTGTTCATACCCGCGCAGAGCGCGGGTGTTGTTGTTTGAACAAGAATGGTCAGACAGGAAGCGAGGTTGATGGTATATGGAAAAAGAACATCATATACACCGAGATGAGCAGGAGGACCGGATGAAGGAGAAGCCGGGTAAAAGACCCGATAAGGCTGGCATGGGGCGGTTTATCAAATTGATTGCGAGTGCGCATCCGCCCAAGGCCATTCTGATCATCGCCCTGATTCTGACGCTGATTCAGACCACTGCTGGTTTAATCGTACCCATGATGACCAAAGGGTTGATTGATGGCTTGACCTTTTCTTCATTAAACCGTATGGTCATTGTTGGTCTGCTTGGCGCTTTTGTGCTTCAAGCGGTGGCTTCGGCGGTTTCTATCTATATGTTGAACTATGCTGGGCATAAGATTGTGGCTAATTTGCGCAAACGCTTATGGCATAAAATCTTATCTCTACCTATCCCTTACTTTGATCGAAATCGGTCAGGAGATACGATGAGTCGCGTCACCAATGATACAAGCCTGATTATGAACTTAATTACGGAGTATCTAGTCAATCTGATTTCTAATGTGATTGCAATTATTGGTGGTATTGCATTGTTATTTTATCTGGATTGGGTGATGACGCTCATTATTATGGCAATTGTTCCGCTAACAGCCCTGATTTTATTTCCGGTAGGCAGAAAAATGTACCGTATCTCCAAAAAACAGCAGGATGAGATGGCAGATCTGACCTCAGTGTTGAGTCAGGTTATCGGCGAAATCAGACTGGTGAAGGCCTACGGAACCGAAAGCAGAGAGGCTCAGGCCGGTGAGGATCGTATTTACCGGATGTTCCGCTTCGGTTTGCAAGAGTCACGCATCCTAGCTCTTGTAGGTCCCATTTCTACCTTCTTGTTGACTGCAGTGCTGGTCATTATATTGGGTGTTGGTGGTGTTCGTGTCGCATCGGGTGTGCTGACCGCTGGGGATTTGGTGGCTTTTATTTTGCTGCTGTTTCAGGTGATCACACCGATGGCACAATTCACGACCCTGTATTCACGTCTACAAAAGGTGGTTGGGGCTACTGAACGGATTCAGACGATTTTAGATCATGAAGAGGAACCGCTCGAGTTGAAGCAGGAAGCGGCAAAAGAGAGCAGAGATATTATACTTCGTGATGTTGCCTTTTCCTATACTGAAGGTGAAGAGGTCCTTCATAATGCGAACTTGGTCATCCCGGCTAACCGGACGACAGCATTCGTGGGACCGAGTGGAAGTGGGAAGTCCACCTTGTTTTCATTGTTGGAACGCTTTTATGTGCCGGATACAGGGGAAATTCGTTATGGAGACGAACCGATATCGTCATATACACTTTCCTCCTGGCGCTCCAAAATTGGTTATGTATCGCAGGAAAGCTCAATGATGACCGGAACGGTCAGAGATAACATTACATATGGCTTGGGGCGCGAAGCTGACTTGGAAGAAGTGAGACGAGCAGCCACGATGGCGTATGCGGATACATTTATTATGGATCTACCTCAAGGCTACAACACTGAGGTGGGAGAACGGGGAATGAAGCTGTCTGGAGGGCAGCGTCAACGGATCGCTATTGCGCGTGCGCTTCTTCGTAGCCCTGACATTCTCATGCTGGATGAGGCTACATCTAGTCTGGACAGCTCATCTGAGCATGAGGTACAGAAGGCCCTAGCGAACTTGATGGAGGGACGCACGACGATTGTCATTGCTCATCGTTTGTCTACAGTGGTTCACTCCGATCAGATTATCGTGTTGGACAAGGGCAAGGTGACCGGTGCAGGAACTCATACTGAGTTATTAGAGTCCCATCAGGTGTACCGTGAGCTGGCTCAAAAGCAGTTTGTGGAGATGGGGGAAAGAAGTATGGAGTATTAGAGGCCGCTTCGCGTGTGAATTGATCCTCCGATCGCTGTTGCCTCTGAATTCCTCTCATTGTAATGAGAACAGGGGGGAATTCAGAGGCAAAGGCGAACGCTCCGCTTCTTCGGATTCAAATCACTCGCTTCGCTGGTGCCGAAAAGCTCCATACTTTTATGGAAGGGCAGGGAAGGTCAATTCCACTGAACCATGAGGGGAGATGTTCACTTACAGCAGCAAGTGGGGCAAAATTGGTTTTTCCAAAATCTTGACGAAAAGGTTTTATAAAGATATTCAACAAGGAATCAGGGAGTTTTTTGAAGCTGTATGACATACAACATATAGAGTTGGCTAATATGATGCTAGACTAAAAAGTGAAACACCGAGAAGAGAGAATATTTGAAGTACCATAGGCGTTTCAACCCATAGGGCGTGTTTTGTTTTTGGGTCATTGCTCCCATTAACGCGCTAAGAAATAAATGGGATTGACTCCGTATAAACTCATTTATATAGCGGATATTTAAATATTTGTCATAAATAAAAAAGTGATGTTTTTTTGTATTATTAAAAAGGGTTTTCGTAAGAGGACTTTTAGAAAGGAATGGGGTCAAGAATGAGCAAACCGAGAGTATTGGTTGTTGATGATGAAAATGCTATCAGAAAATTGATTAAAACGGTTCTTGAAGGCGATGGAATGGTTGTGCTTCAGGCTGAAAACGGCATGGAAGCCATGCGGATGATTAGCGAGGAGCCATTCGATCTCGTCCTCCTGGACATTATGATGGAAAATATTGATGGATATGATGTGCTTGGTCAAACGCGTAATATGGGCATCCATACGCCAATCATTTTTCTGAGTGGTAAAAAAGAAGACACAGATCAGATCATTGGACTTGGACTTGGGGCAGATGCCTATATTACCAAACCATTTAGTCCTCCTGTGCTTTGCGCTCAGGTAAAGAACCAGATTAAAAGATACCGCCAGCTTCAGGAATCAAAACAACAAGCCTTACACATTGCGTTGGGACCATTTCTATTCAATCATCATACCTATACGTTTCAAAAAAATAATCAGGAAGTCGCGTTGTCATCAAAAGAATTACAACTCATGAAATTTTTTATGGAGCACCCCAATCAGGTCTTCTCGAAAGAACAGCTATATCAAAACATCTGGAAAGATACGGTTGTCGATAATAACACGATTATGGTCTATATCAGACACCTGCGGACCAAAATTGAGGAAAATCCCACGAATCCAAAATATATCAAAACCGTCTGGGGAATCGGGTATCGTTTTTCCGTGGGAAGATAGATTAACTATATACTTCTATCCAATTGTATACGTTCTCTTGAAAGCACGCCGATGGATCCGGGGGGCTTTTTTTCTACGGCTGATTATATCTCTAGCCATCCTTAATTTAGTAATAAAAGGGAATACATAACTTTGAAGGGCGGCATCAAAACAAGCTGTGTTAGTAAATGAGTCAACCGTAGCTTTTTTGAAAACGCTTACATATTTTTTGTCACATGGTTCTTAAAAACATTTAAGGATTAGTCAGAATACTTTAAGATTTACCTTTTACAATTTAGTTATCTCGAATCATCCAATAAAAGAAAACGTTTTAATACAAAGTCTTGTGAAAACCTGGGCTTGCGATTGATTCGAGAATAAAACGCAGATTGATCATCTAGGAGGCGATCAAGTGGTCACTAATAATCTACAAGAGGCCGCAGAGCTTAAGCTACAGCCACGAACAGAGCCCAAGTGGCAAAAGGTGTTGAACTTCAAGATTGGAGGGGTCATTCCTGTAGGCCTTTACATCCCGTTTATGGCTGTTGTCTACCTACTGATGAACTCCGGAAAGCTTGGTAGTGATATGCCCGGGGCTGTATCTGTCATGGTATTGTATGGTTTTGTTCTGGCGGAAATTGGAAAGCGCATTCCTATTCTGAAGGATATCGGCGGCGCTGCAATTATGGCAACGTTTGTTCCTTCTTATATGGTGTATGCTCATCTTCTCCCACAGTCAGCAATTGATTCCGTTACTGTCTTTATGGATAATACCAATTTCCTGTATGTGTACATCGCAATTGTTATCGCTGGCAGTATCCTTGGTATGAATCGGGAACTCATGATAAAAGCGGTCGTTAGATTGGCTGTCCCTTTGACGATCGGATCCATTCTCGGAACAGGCGTTGGTTTGCTTACAGGTGTGGCTTTGGGAATCCCTGCGTATGATACCTTGTTTTACATCCTTGTTCCTATCATGGCGGGAGGCGTTGGTGAAGGTGCGATTCCACTCTCTATCGGCTACAGCCAAATTTTGGGTTCGACCCAAGGTGAACAATTTGCCATGATTATTCCTGCGGTCATGTTGGGTAGCTTGTGTGCTATTATCCTGTCCGGCTTGTTGAAACAACTGGGAGATAGAAAACCAGAACTTACCGGTAACGGCACGCTACTCAAAACAGGGGATAGCGATGTTTTGGGACTTGCAGAGGATAAAAATAAAAAACCGCTTGATCTTTACCAAATGGCTGCCGGAGCCATTTTAGCTATCGGATTCTTCATGTTAGGTACCTTAGCCGCAGAGTTAGTTGGTCTGCCTGGTCCGATCGTAATGCTCTTTGCGGCATTCCTGGCAAAATATTTTGGTTGGTTGCCAAAATTCCTTGAAGACGGAGCGCAACAGATGCAACGTTTCTTTGTTATCGCCGTAACGTACCCGCTCCTGCTTGCGGTAGGTGTTGCTAAAACACCATGGGAGGCCCTGATTTCTGTAATTAGCCCTGCTTATTTCATCACCATTTTTGTAACTGTATTAACCGTGGTTGTGAGTGGATATTTTGCTGGTAAGTGGATGAAAATGTATCCGGTTGAAGCTGCGATTATTACTTCTACTCGATGCAGCCAAGGTGGAACAGGGGATGTTGCGATTCTTTCTGCAGCCGATAGAATGGTCCTCTTGCCATTTGCTCAGGTATCTACACGTCTCGGTGGTGCAGCAACGGTAACACTTGCTATTTTCCTGCTGCGATACCTTACACACTAAGGAAGCGAAATCTTAAAAAAAATTAATAATTTGACAGGATACTTTAAGATCTTGTCATTACAATGAAGTTGTCTTGAGACACCATTTAGTAGACGAACGTGAATACTTGATATAATCGGAAACGAACTAGCCCTAGCACTAGGGACTGATGGGCTACTAGCTCGATGGAGAAGGTAAAACAGGATGAGATTTCAACGAGAGATACTGTTTCATTATCGAAGCCATTTTTCATTCATCACTATGCTAGCGCTTCCCATTTCTTTCCTAGTTCTGCTGTGGATGGCCTACGGCTCGTATATGGACGGAGAACGTACCGTAATTGAACAGCAGCAGCAGCAATTGCTAACGATTGCCAAGTTAAATAGCACGTCTATTGAATCTTTTTTCGACGAACAAATGCACACGATGCAAATATTGGCAGGCAACCGGCAGATGTCGCTCGCCATAGCAAATAAGAATGAAGCTATGATTGACGAAAACCTATCTGCTTATTATACCGCCAAAAAAAATAGCATCTATCGGATTAGCCAGGTGAACCCGGAAGGGAGAGTGGTACACACTTTTCCCAAGCGCAATCGTGCGGATGCGATTAAAGCCTATGAATTAATCAAGGATGATATACAAAGGGTGCTGCGAGAAAAAAAACCGTTCATCGCAAGTGCCAAGCTGGAGAAGCAAGGCAATTATATTGTGCATCTGTTTCAGCCTGTTTATCTCGATGGGAAATTTCAAGGTGCGCTCATCAGTGTGGTAAATCTAAACGCTGTATATGAGAAGCTGTTGAAGCCAATTCGCGTGGGGACCAAGGGTTATATCCATGTCAAGGATCAGCAAGGCTACTATCTCATGCACCCGAGCGAAGAAAATATCGGGTTATCGCTATCAGCGATGAAGGCCAAATACCCGGGGCTTGATTACCACGACCTGGAGAAACTGTTCAAAATGCAGCTTACCCAGGAACAAGGCTCAGCTTTCTACCATTCGTACTGGTGGGGTGACAAATTCTATGCCAAGACGAAAAAGATCGAGGCATTTTCCCGTGTTCATCTCGGTGACTCGTTTTGGGTGGTTGCCGCCGCCATGAACTACGATGATGTGAGAGAACCGATTGCACAAAATCGAATTAAAACCATTGAGATTTTTTCAATGATCGTCCTGACGTTGGCTTGTGCCGTTTATATCATCATGAGGACGAAGAAAAATAAAGAGGCTCTGGAATACGAGACGAGGTATTTGCGGGAACTGAATAACAAAAACGAGCTGCTCCGAAAAAAGGATCTACAATTGCAGCACTCGCAGAAGCTACAGTTGATCGGCACGATATCAGGGGAAATCGCCCATGATTTTAATAATTTGCTAACTCCTATCAGAGGCTACGCAGAAATCATGCTTAGCAGGATAGAACCTACTGAAGAAATTTATGATTACGTCAGTGAGATTTATGATGCTTCCGAGAAAGCAAGATTGATAATCGAGGAAATCCTGCTATTGAGCCGGCTGGAGAGTGGAAAGGTCAAGAAAAACGCTCCGGTCAAAGTTGAAGAGCAGGTCGAAGAGGCACTGGGACTCATAAAATCCTTCCTCTCGCCCAAAGTGAATGCTGTGTTCAAAAAACGGGTAGATTCAGCCGTTATTTTTGCAAATAAAGTACAGATTCATCAAGTCATTATGAATCTTTGCAACAATGCCTATCAAGCAATGAAAACAACCGGTGGCGAACTAAAAATCATATTGGATACCATTCCCTTGCAAGAGGTAAAAAAAATCCGCGAGAACGTCTTGGAAGTCAGTGATTACGCTACTTTATCTGTCTCGGATACGGGGAGAGGGATGAGTGACGACACCTTGCAGAAAATCTTTGATCCTTTTTTCACAACCAAACCGACAGGAGAGGGTACGGGGCTTGGATTGTATATTGTCCAAAGCATTCTCGAAAAACATCAAGGATTTATTACCGTGGATTCGGAACTGGGCAAGGGTAGTACGTTTACGGTGTATCTGCCGAGAACGGAGTTTGTAGCAAAAGAGACAGAGATAAATAAGAACCCTGTGTTTACTGAACAAAAGCGCATTCTTTTGGTTGATGATAAACAGCGCGTATTGAAAGCGATGAGAAGAGGACTGGAATCTTATGGTTTCCACGTTGAGACAGAATCAGACAGTGTGGAAGCATTGCAGCAGTTTGAAAAGTCTCCAAACCATTACGATCTGGTCATTACGGATCAGGCAATGCCTTATCTGACGGGTACGGAATTGGCTGAACGTATCAAGGTAATCAACCCAAGTATGAAGATCATCCTGATTACCGGTTATGTCGAGGATCATGTGGTGGCATACAAGGAGAGATTGATCATTGATGAATACATGTGTAAGCCTGTAGCAGGTTCAGATATGGCACAAATGATTTATAAGGTTCTACAATCCTGAAGATGGAGAGTATCTAGCATCCAATTGGCAAAAGAGGTGTAGACATTGATTATTCAGCAAGTAGGCATGGCCGGCACACTGGAATCAAGCGATATTACGATTTCCATCGAGCCGAATGGGACGAAAGGTATTGAAATCGAGTTGAAAAGTACCGTAGAGAACCAGTTTGGGAACCAGATTCGCAAAGTGATTCTTGAAACATTACAAGAAATGGGCATTGAACATGCATATGTTCGAGCGAATGATAAAGGCGCACTGGATTGCGCCATTAAGGCTAGAGTAATGACAGCCGTAAGCAGAGTGGTCGAGGGCGACTGCCGACCATGGGAGGCGGAATAGATGCAGAAACTGAGAAGGACCATGTTGTATGTTCCAGGGAATAACCCTGGGATGATCCGGGACGCCCATATCTATGGGGCAGATTCGATTATGATCGACCTTGAGGATTCCGTTTCCCTATACGAAAAAGATGCGGCACGTTTGCTGGTTTACCAGGCTTTGAAAACTTTTGATTTCGGGGGCATCGAGGTGCTGGTCAGGGTAAACCCACTCAATACGCCGTATGGCAGAGAAGATTTTGAAGCGATTGTACGAGCGAAGCCAACTGCCATTCGATTGCCGAAAACGGAGACCGCCGATGACGTGATTGAGGCGGATGAATTGATTACCGAAATTGAACAAAAGATCGGCATGGAGCATGGGACAATCAAGCTTTTTGCAGCGGTTGAGAGTGGCAAGGGCGCATTGAATGCGGGGCAAATTGCGGTTGCCAGCAAGCGGCTTATCGGCATCGCCATTGGAGCGGAGGATTTTGTTACAGATCTGAAGACAACGCGCTCGCCAGAAGGCATTGAGCTATTGACAGCACGAAGCCTTATATTATTTGCGGCAAGAGCTGCTGGCATTGCTGCTGTCGATACAGTCTACTCGGATGTAAATAATGAGGAAGGCTTTGCGAGCGAGGTGAAGCTGATCAAACAGCTAGGTTTTGATGGCAAATCCATTATTAACCCACGTCAGATCGAGATTGTAAACCGCATTTATACGCCAACAGAAGCAGAGATCAAAAAATCAAAGCGAATCGTTGAGGCCAGTCTCGAAGCGGAGGCAAAAGGCTCAGGTGTGATCAGTCTCGACGGTAAAATGATTGACCGTCCGATTGTAGAACGTGCACGTAGAGTAATTGACCTGGCGGAAGCGGCAAAAATAAACGTAGAGTAAGGTGAATGTTATGCTAAATGGTGCTGGGAGAGAAATTCCTCTAGCTATTGAGGGATTTGATGCGATAACTCCTTTTGATCGCAAATCGACTTACGGGCAATTTAAAAATATAGAGCGGTTAAAAGACCGCCAGCGAAATCCTGCCAAAAACAAAATCGTTGATTCGATGGAGAAAGCCATTGAAGCTACGGGCTTGCGTAATGGAATGACGATCTCGTTCCACCACCATTTCCGCAACGGGGACTTTATCGTGAATATGGTTATGGATAAAATCGCCAAAATGGGTATTCGTGATCTTGTCCTGGCAGCCAGCTCCTTGACGGATATTCATGCGCCGTTGGTAAGGCATGTGCGAAACGGTGTCATCCGCAGAATCGAGACCAGTGGCCTTAGAGGCGAGCTGGCTCAGGCATATTCCTACGGATTGTTTGATATTCCGGTGACGATTAACTCTCACGGTGGTCGCGCAAGAGCGATTGCATCAGGGGAATGCCCGATTGACGTAGCCTTTTTGGGCGCTCCTTCATGCGATGCATACGGCAATGCAAACGGAACTTCCAGCGTAAACGAAGCTCCATCGGCATGCGGCTCCCTGGGTTATGCCATGGTAGATGCACAGTATGCGAGCAATGTTGTGATGATCACTGACAATTTGGTCTCCTATCCGAACACTCCATTCGCCATTCCTGAAACCCAGGTGGATTATGTGGTCATCGTGGATCGTATCGGTGATCAGAAGGGGATTATCTCAGGGGCTACCCGTTACACGAAGAATCCGAAGGAACTGTTAATTGCCAAAAACGCTGCAGATGTGATTGAAGCATCCGGATATTTCGTGGATGGATTCTCTTTGCAAACCGGCTCCGGGGGTGCTGCGCTTGCAACTACCAGATTTCTGCGGGAAAAAATGCTTGCCGCCAATATCAAGGCAAGCTTTGCGCTGGGTGGTATTACCCAACAAATCGTTGACCTGCATGAAGAAGGATTGATTGAAAAGCTTTTGGACGTGCAGAGCTTCGACCTGCGTGCCGTAGAATCGTTGACAAAGAACAAATTCCATCAACAAATTTGTGCGGAATATTATGCAAGCCCTGAAAATATAGGCTGTGCTGCTCACCAACTGGATGTTGTTGTGCTAAGTGCGCTGGAGATTGATCTGAATTTTAATGTGAACGTAATTACTGGGTCCGATGGGGTCATCCGTGGAGCTTCCGGGGGACACTGCGACACTGCCGCAGGCGCTGCAGTATCCATCATCGTCGCTCCGCTGATTCGCGGAAGAATGCCTGCCATTCTTGATCGTGTAAATACCATTATCACACCAGGCCATACGGTTGACGTACTGGTTACCGATCAGGGCATCGCTGTGAACCCTCTCCGTCCAGATCTCCTGGCTAGCTTCAAAGCCGCCAAGCTCCCTGTCTTCACGATCGAAGAGTTGCAAGAGAAGGCTACGCGGATTGTCGGCAAACCAGAGTCGATTCAATGGGAAGATAAAATTGTGGGGGTTATCAAATATCGTGATGGTTCTGTAATTGATGTAATTCGTCAAGTGAAACAAGGAGCGCTAAAATTATAAACCAAAGGAGGAAGTATTGAGCAGCTGCTCAGTACAAACAAACTTATGAGTATAAAAGAAACCGCCTTACAGGCACACCGCGTAAGAAACGGTAAGCTGGAGATTGTAGGGACAGTACCGGTCGTAAGCAAACAGGATTTAGCGATAGCTTATACACCTGGCGTTGCCGAGCCATGCAAGGAAATCGCCAAAGATAAGAGCAAAGCCTATGAATACACGATTAAAGGGAGCACCGTGGCGATTCTAACGAATGGGACAGCAGTGCTGGGTCTGGGGGATATTGGCCCTGAGGCAGGGCTGCCTGTCATTGAGGGCAAGGCCTTGTTGCTCAAAGAATTTGGTGGAGTGAATGCGTTCCCTATCTGTATCGACAGCACTGATCCAGACGAGTTTGTGCGCACGGTTGAAGTGATCGCCCCAGGTTTTGGAGGCATTCATCTTGAAGACATCAAGGCGCCAGAATGCTTCTATATTGAAGACAAATTAAAAGAAAAACTGAACATTCCGGTTTATCATGATGATCAGCATGGAACGGCAGTTGCTGTGCTTGCAGGGTTATTTAATGCCTTAAAACTTGTGGGCAAAAAAATGGAGGATGTGCGCATCCTCATCAATGGAGCAGGAGCTTCGGGTATTGCCACCGCCAAGCTATTGCTTGTTGCAGGAGCGAAGCGTATGGTTCTCTGCGATATTAATGGTGCCTTGGTCGAAGGCGACACCTCTCTCAATGAACCTCAGCAGCAAATCGCCAAGCTGACGAATCGCGATAAAGAAACAGGCAGTCTTGCAGAAGTTATCAAAGGCAAGGACATCTTTATCGGCTTATCGGTTGCAGATGTGATGACAAAAGAAATGGTGCAAACCATGAGCAATGAAAGCATCATTTTTGCCCTTGCCAATCCAATTCCAGAAATTTTGCCGGAGGAAGCACACAAAGGCGGAGCAAGAATTGTTGCGACCGGCAGATCGGATTTTCACAACCAAATCAATAACCTGCTGGCATTCCCCGGTATTTTCAGAGGCACGTTTGATGCCAAAGCCACGGACATCACGATGGAAATGAAATTAGCGGCAGCCAGAAGCATTGCAGAACTGGTAACAGATGAGGAGCTTGATGATACCTATATCGTTCCAGATTCGATTGACAAAAGAGTAAGTGCAGCAGTTAGTAAAGCAGTAAAAATCGTCGCAGAACAAAGCGGTGTTGTAAGAAAATAAAGACATTGTCTTTTCAGAACAAATAAACAGGATGCGCATCCTATCCTTTCGCTTACAGAGTGTGGGATGCGTCATTCTGTTTATTCTGACTTCCATGCAGAAAACGGTGATCATTATGGCTATGTGGATGGAACATTTGCGTGAAGAGATTTTAAATCCAACCTCTGAAGACGCTCAAAGAAAGCTTCGCGATTTCCTCAAGCGCCAAGGTCTTACAATAGACCATCAAATTGAATATACGCTGGAAATTATAGATGGCAGCGACATTGCCGCTACAGGTTCCTTTTCAGGCAGTGTACTAAAGTGCATTGCTGTGGATGAAGCTTATAAAGACCAGGGGCTATCGGCACAAATCGTTAGCCATTTAGTAAATGAAGAATACAGGCGGGGAAGGGCTCACTTGTTTATTTATACAAAACCTGTAAATAAACAAATTTTTAAGGAACTCGGCTTTTATCCAATCGTGGAGGAATCCTCCAAGGCTGTCTTGTTGGAAAACCGATGGGATGGTGTCCAGCAGTATCAGCAAGAGCTTTTGCAGGAATCGGGCGATCTCGTGCCTTCGGCTGTGATTGTCATGAACTGTAATCCATTTACACTTGGACATCTGCATTTAATCGAGCATGCAGCAGCGGTTTGGGAAAAGGTACATCTTTTTGTAGTCTGGGAGGACCAATCCATTTTTCCATCAGATGTTAGATACAGACTAGTGGAAGAAGGCGTGAGACATTTGGCCAATGTGGTCTTGCACAAAGGCAAAGACTATATCATCTCGGGCGCAACGTTTCCTTCTTACTTTCTCAAAAATGATGAAGAGGCAGCAAGTACGCATATATTACTAGATTTAAAAATATTTAGCCAGTATATAGCTCCGTTGCTAAATATTCAAAAACGGTATATCGGTCAGGAGCCAAGCTGTGACTTGACCCGCAGGTACAACACGATCATGAAAAAAATACTGCCTTCCGTTGGAATCGAGGTAGAGGAAATACCGCGACTGCTATGGAAAGGGGAGGCAATCAGCGCCTCTGCGGTCCGTAAATATATCCGTCTGGGTCAAATGGATAAAGTGAAGAAGCTTGTACCGGACACGACCTATCAATTTTTATTGTCAATGGAAGCTGGAGAAATTATCAGGCGTATCAGGGAGATGTCATAACATGTACTCATATGAGGTTACCCTTGAAGAAATGCTACAGGCACGCGAAAACCGGGTAGATAGACAAAGACAACTGATCAGCAGGTACACGGTACCTCTGATCAGCATGACGATCAATATCCCGGGACCACAGAAGTCCTCTCCAACTAGTAAATACGTTTTTCATGAAGGCTATCGTATCTTGATGAGTCAGCTGGCGGTGAACCAAATGACACCGCTGCACAGTGAAACGTATGATCTGCTAACAGGCCCAGAAGCATATGTTGCCGTTCAGGCAGACGCGCGAATATTGAAAAATTTGGTCATCGCGATTGAAGATGGGCATCCACTAGGAAGATTACTGGATCTGGATGTAATTGGACCCAATGGAAGGGCAATCTCCAGAGATGAACTTGGCTTGGGGAAGCGAAAATGTCTCATGTGCGAGCAGGCTGCGCATGGTTGTGGACGGAGTAGAGCACATGCACTTCCCGAATTGCTGGAAGCTATCAAAGCATTGGTGGACAGTTATACGCGAAAGCAACAAGTAGTCAAACGAGCATGATCGTTCATCATCATTAAAAAATCCAGAGAAGAAGGTTGTTAGTATGTATGATTGCAACAAGCCTATTAAGTGAAAGCCTTGGTCAACAGGCTGTCCTTGCGCTGCTAACAGAGGTCTCCGCCAGCCCAAAGCCGGGACTCGTAGATCGGTTTAATCGTGGTGCTCACAAGGATATGGACTTCTTTACGTTTATGTCTAGTGCGGCCGCACTTTCCGGCCATTTTGAAAGATGTACAAAGGCGGGTGGTTCCTTTCATGGAGAGGATCTCCGTATACTATTTGCGAATCTACGCCCCTTGGGACAGGAAGCAGAACAGGCTATGTTTGCCGCAACAGGCGGGGTGAACACACATAAAGGTCTTATTTTTTCGCTAGGAATTATTTGTGCCGCTGCCGCGTATTGTTGTACGACACGAGCAACTGCTAGCAGGCTGGATGAACAAGTAATTTGTGAGACCATTGCTCAGATGACCAAAGGTTTATGTGCGAGTGAGCTTGCATCCCTAAAAAAATCAACAGGCTTAACGGTCGGCGAACGGTTATATAAAGAGTGGGGCATGACTGGCATACGTGGCGAGGTGGAAGCAGGCTTTCCCACCGTGCGAGAGTATGCTCTGCCCGTCTATCGTGAGTTGAAGTCATCGCAACGATACCATGTGAATGATATCTGTGTTCAAACCCTGTTACAACTGATGGTTGTCAACGAAGATACGAATGTCGTTGGTAGACACGATAGGGAGATGCTAACCTATGTCCAGCAATATGCCAAGCAGGCGCTAGAGGCGGGCGGTATCTTGTCAGAGAGAGGTGTCGCCATGATTCATCAAATGAACGATGATTTTGTGCAAAAAAATGTTAGTCCGGGTGGTTCCGCTGATTTACTGGCAGTCACAATCATGTTGGAATATTTATGTCTAGCACCACCTGCAATATAACGGCAATGTGGTTCATAGCCGACCTATTTTAATGAAAAAGGGTTGTCCCCAAAGTGATATGTCCCCCTCAAAACAGACAGGTTAATTCGTAAAAACCTACTGCTGTAAGAGGGGTTTTTTTATGAAAAGAGATAATTGTGAATGATGCTGTGTAGAAGTGAGCCTTGAGGCCTTTCATATATGAAAACCTGCATAATAGGAAATAAGGTTGGATTTTTATGGTTAAATATGTTACGCTTACTTTCCTTTTTTTGTGTCGGAGCAAGTGGATGATGCAGAAATAGAGACTTGATATTCTTAGGAGGTAACTGAAATGGAGAATGAGTTTCAAAGTGCCTATCAAGAAGAACAGCACAGGCTGTCGCTTGCTATGGAGGAAATTGATCGGAGATTGGAACGGCTTCGCAATACGCCGGTATACACTGGGCATGATTTTACGGAGCAAGTGCTGGAATCGGCACGGGAGGAAAAACGTCAGGCTTTGGCCAAAAGCTCGCAGGAGCCTTATTTTGGTCGTATGGATTTTGACGAGCGTGGCAGAGGGCAGCGGAAGCCGCTTTATATCGGTAAAATTGGAGTGGAGCGTGAAGAAACGTCAGCGTATCCGCTGGTGATTGATTGGCGTGCACCGATTGCCAGCTTATTTTATTCGTTTACAGGTGGTGAAGAAACCGCGTCCTACGAAGCTCCCGAGGGAACTATTGAGGGTTTGGTCTATTTGAAGCGCAACGTTGTTATTCGGAAAAGAATCCTGGAGCGGGTAGCCGATACGTATAATCGTGAAAGCGACGAGCCTGCCGTTTCCGATGAGTTTCTCGTTTATCGTTTGGGTGAAAACAAGGATAACCGTTTACGTGATATCGTATCTACCATTCAGGCGGAGCAGGATCAGATCATCCGCGCGGCTAAAAATACTGCCCTCGTTATTCAGGGGGTAGCGGGTAGTGGCAAGACGACGGTAGCGCTGCATCGTCTCGCATTTTTGCTGTATCAATACAAGGATCAGGTATCGGCGGACAAAATGGTGATTTTCGCACCAAACCATATGTTTCTCGACTATATTTCAGATGTACTTCCAGAGCTGGGGGTCGGGAATATTCAGCAAAGTACATTTGCAGACTGGGCATTGGACTTGTTGGGTTTGGATTTACCTTTGGCTGATCCTGCCGAAACGTTATCTTATTGGTTTGAGAGTGGCAGTCTGAGAAAGGAATCCATGGATGAGGCGCCGGGAAGATTCAAGGGCTCGGTTCACTTTATGGAGTTGCTTCAAGCTTTTGTTGAACGACTGGAGCCCATCTCCGTGCCTGAGGGGGATTTTTCACCATGGGATGGAGCGGTGCTGCCACAAGCTGAGATTTTGAATTGGTTTAATGAGGAATATAAGCCTTATCCGCTCGCGAAGCGGAAGGAGCGTGTGCTGGCAAGAGTGCACCGCTGGATTGAAATGGAACTGAAAAAGTCGCCTTCGGCGGCAGCGCTCAAGGAACGCAAGAAAAAGGCAGGGACACGGGAAAAGGCATATGCTAAAAAATGGCCACAATATGACGCACTGACGCTCTATAAGCAGCTTTTTCAGGCAGCTAAAGGGTTACCCGCAGATACGGCTGCGGAGATGAAGGCTTCTCTGCCGACTGCTATTTTTAAGACCACACAGTCGGACCTGCGAAAACAGATTATCCGTGAAGAAGATCTGACTGCGTTAGTGTATCTTCACGTGCTGATTCATGAGGTAGAGTCATCTCAACGTTTTGACCATGTGGTCATAGATGAAGCGCAGGATTTTTCACCTTTTCATATCGCATTGCTGGATTTGTTCGTGAAAGGGCATTCCTTCACTATACTGGGCGATTTATCGCAGGGCATTCATGAATACCGTGGCGTACATGCGTGGGAGGAAATGAGTTCTCTTTTTGCGCCGGAACATACAGGGTATTTTGCACTTACGCGGAGCTATAGATCAACCTTGGAAATTATAGAATTTGCAAACACAATTTTGGAGCAGGGAGTTCGCGGCGGTATTACGGCAGTTCCGGTATTTCGTAGTGGCGATCCGGTGCGTACGATGTCTTACGACTCATCGGTGCGTGAGCAGAGTTTGCTCACCGCTCTAAAAGAGCTGTCCTCCAAGGAGTATCGTACTGTTTCTGTGCTGACTCGTACCTTAAAAGAGGCTGTGGAGCTACATGAGGTTTTCACAAGCGCGGGGTTGGATGTGAATTTGATTGACGGTGGTAAAAAGCAATATGAAGGCGGATTGTCGGTACTGCCTGTGTACCTATCCAAAGGTCTGGAGTTCGATGCAGTTATTGTGGCGGATGCCGACCATGAGCATTATGGAGAACGGGCATGGGATGCCAAGCTGCTGTATGTAGGATGTACCCGTGCGCTGCATGAGCTGTGGCTATTGCATGATGGCTCACTTCCTAGTTACGTACAGGCACAGACGGAGTAAACAGAAAAGCGTTGTAAAGCATCGCCTGAGTTGTTGTATTCCTTTTTGTTTACTGTTTATCTTAGTGATGGAAATTAGGAAGTCATGTCAGTCGAAGAACAGCCACGAAATTCATCTTTCGTCTAAGGCTGTTCTTTCTTTTTTTGTGGGCGACTGACTTGGAGATCTACAGCTGTGCCGTGACCATGCTATCTGCAACTTGTTAACGGATATGGTAGAATAAGAGGCGGTTTACACCGTATCAGGATTATAGATGACTTGAATTTTCATGATTTTCAACCGTATGAGCGAACATAATATAGTATGTTTTCAAAGAAAAAGAGAAAGTGTTCGTTCATAAACCATAAGGAAGTGAATGAAATGGACTTATTTTCATATTCCCAAGAGTCAACGCCAAGCAATCGGTTGCTTGCGGATCGCTTGCGTCCGACTTCGCTGGATGAATATATTGGACAGGAGCATGTTGTGGGTCCGGGTAAGCTGTTGCGAAGAGCTATAGAGGCAGATCAGGTTTCTTCTATTTTGTTGTACGGACCACCGGGGTGCGGCAAAACAACGCTGGCACATATCATCTCACAACACACGCAAGGAGATTTTGTACGTCTGAATGCTGTAGAAGCATCTGTGAAAGACGTAAGAGAAGTCATTGACCGGGCACAGACGAATAAATCGATGTATGGCAAAAAAACCATTTTGTTTCTCGACGAGGTACATCGTTTTAACAGTTCACGTCAGGATGCACTGCTGCCTGCGGTGGAAAAGGGCACGATCGTGTTTATTGGCGCCACCACTGAAAATCCCTTTCACTACGTCAACGGCGCTTTAATGAGCCGTTCTACGCTGTTCCAGCTTGAAGCGCTAACGCAGGAGCATTCGCTGGCTGCTATGCGCCGCGCCTTGAGCGATGCGGACAAAGGGCTCGGCTACATGCAGCTTCAGGTAGATGAAGCTGCACTGGCTCACATCGCGTCCATGGCGAATGGTGATATCCGCCGCGCTTTGAACGCGCTGGAACTGGCGGCGCTCACGACGCCTCCGCTGGCAGACGGCACGATTCACGTGACACTGGAAGTCGCAGAGGAATCCATCCGTCGCCCGATTGTCAAAGCAGATGAATCCACACAGTATGACGTGCTGTCGGCCTTTCACAAAAGCATACGCGGCTCTAGCGACGCCGCGCTGTTCTGGTTCCTGTACGCCGTAGAAAAGCTCGGTATGGACCCGATGACCTTTATCCGCCGCCTCATCGCGGCGAGCAGTGAGGACATTGGCCTGGCGAACCCGCAGGCAATGGTGCAAGCGGTGAGTGCGCTTGAAGCTTATCGCAATAACGGCTGGCCCGAGGCCAAACTGAACATTGCACAGGCCATTTTGTTTGCCGTGGAAAGCCCCAAATCGAATGCCGTATATACAGCGATTTCACGGGCCATGTCGGCTATGGACGATATCAAATCGGCCGAGGTGCCACTCCATTTACGTGACGCACACTACAAAGGCTCGGAAAAGCTCGGTCATGTTGGCTATCAATATCCACATAATTATCCGAATCATTATGTGAAGCAGCAATATTTGCCCGATTCGATAGCAGACCAAACCTTCTACCAGGCTACTGAGCAGGGGAATGAATCCAAAATCAGGCAAAACCAGCGGTGGCGGGATTCCCAGTCTTAATATATATGTACGACTTAATATACAGAGTGTGTACGAAATCGTCACGTTACACCATGATCGTGCAAGAGCGAAGAAGGGGATAAGAAGATGAAAGACGTGCTATTCGTTGCCGCGGGCGGAGCGCTTGGAACCTCTACCCGTTATGGCCTGCAATCGCTGTTGCCTGCGGCGGGTGCGGATTTTCCACTTGGTGTGCTGCTAATCAATTGGATCGGCTGCCTGTTTCTGGGTTGGTTCTTTACGGTAACCTTGCGATCATGGCGGATCAAGCCGCGATTGCGACTTGCCATCGGAACAGGCTTTACAGGGGGCTTTACCACCTTTTCCACCTTTGCAGTGGATGCTGTCCGCCTCACGGTTCACGATCGTATGCTGACGGCTGTGTTGTACCTGCTGCTTAGCGTAGGCGGAGGGCTGTTTTTGACATGGACAGGTATCCGCCTAGGTACAAAAATGACGCAGGCTGCTCCCAAGGAGGAACGCTTATGATCTGGTGGGCGGCGGCAGGCGGGATTATGGGTACACTGGCGAGATACGGGCTTGGCATGTGGGCCGGAAAGAGGTTCGGTACCGTATTCCCGTGGGGGACGTGGATCATTAACATCAGCGGTTCATTGCTGCTGGGCTGGCTCTATGGCGAGTTTACGCAAAACCATTTGTCTCCTGCACTCTGGATGCTGCTAGGAACAGGTTTTTGTGGCGGCTACACCACCTTTTCCACATTTGGCTATGAATCTCTTCAACTGATGGAGCGTAAAGAATACCGACGCATGGCTACGTATGTACTGTCCTCTGTCGTGATAGGAGTTGTAGCTGCGGCTATCGGGTACAGAGTCAGTTAAACTCTATACATTTTCGAAATAACACGTAAAAATGCAATAAAAAGCTTCCAATCCCGACTCAAGGCATTCTCAGCCGTGATAAGGTTTCGGAAGCTTAGTGCTGTACCTATACAGCTATTTTTTATCTCGTTCTTTGTACAATTCAGGTAATAGGGATTCAAGTTCAGGTCTTGGATCAGGATCAGACAACTTCATTTCCTCCAGCGTTTGGACGGCAATCCGTAGCACAGTATAATCCCTATACCAACGGTTGTCTGAAGGAACGACATACCAAGGAGCTTGTTTGGTTGCGCTTAGCTCTAATACATCCTCATAATACTGGGTATATTGCTTCCAAAATTTTCGTTCCTGCAAGTCACTTGGATCGAGTTTCCAGTTTTTGTGAGGCTTTTCAATCCGGTCGATCAGCTTTTCTAACTGAAATTGCTTTGAAATATGTAAAAAGATTTTAACCACCTTTACACCATTATCCAGCAACAACTGTTCAAAATGCTTGATATGCTTAATATTCCGTTTGGCCTGCTTATCGGATATCTGTCCGTGAACACGTGTAATCAGCACATCCTCGTAATAAGAACGGTTAAATGCTGCAATATATCCACGTCCTGGGGTAACGCTATGAGCACGCCACAAGAAATCATGACTTAATTCCTCAGCCGTAGGTGATTTAAAGCTGTGGACAGTCACCCCCGCAGGGTTAAGGTTGGAAAATACCTGTTTGATGACGCCATCTTTGCCGCTGCAATCCATACCCTGAAATACAAACAAAACGGATTGTTTTTTCTCTGTAAATAATTTGCTTTGTAATTCCGTGAAGCGTTCCTTCAATTGATCTGTTTCCAGTCGGATTTCTTCTTTATTTTTGATATTCTTTGTATCCTTGGGGTCCCATTCTTTCAAAGAAACTTTTTTACCCGGTGTCAGCATTCCTAATGAATCAGACATAAAGGCACGCTCCTTTTCAATTGAAGTATGATCTTGTCTACATCATATACCCAAATGAGGATGTTATCAAAAGTTCCTTATGTATTAATGGTCTTTCAAGTTAATTCGAAAAGGATTACATAGGGAAGAAGTTAGAAGTCCCTTGTAGCGATCTTATTTAAATATGACGGTTCTTATTTTAAATGGGAGCATACCAATGGATTAAAAAAGGGACGTGCATACACCATGGAAAATTTTTTGCAAGGAATGTTTGTCCAGCATGACAGACATCATAAAGAGCAGATTATCAATTCTTTACAAGCCATTACTAAAAACATCTTTCATTAAAAAAGTCGCCTCCCAAATCTGGAGAGACGACTTTTTTAATTCCCTGCTATATCAATGCAAAATGGTCATTTTATTTAAACTGTTTCAGGCTGAAGTTTTTCAACCTTATCAATGGTTCCGCCACCCAGACAGCGTTCCCCGTCGTAAAATACAACAGCTTGTCCAGGCGTAATGGCCTTTTGATGTACATCGAATATGACATGCACGGTTCCATCCGCAAGCCATTGTAAAGTTACTTGCTGATCAGGTTGGCGATAACGGAACTTGGCTGTGCAACGGAATTCGCTGGTCGGACGAGTATCTGCGCCTTCAATCCAGTTCACGTCCGTTGCAATCAGGCTGGTAGAATACAGACTGTGGTGACGATCACCTTGTACCACATACAGAATATTCTTCTCCAGATCCTTATCCGCTACAAACCACGGTTCGCCTGAACCCGATCCGCCAATGCCCAAGCCTTGTCGTTGACCCAGTGTATAGTACATCAGACCATCGTGACGTCCTTTGACTTCACCAGTAGCGATATCCACCATGTCTCCACCTTTTGCAGGCAGATATCCACTCAGAAACTCCTTGAAATTACGCTCGCCGATAAAGCATACGCCTGTGCTGTCTTTCTTCTTGGCCGTATACAGTCCCGCAGCTTCCGCAATTTTACGTACTTCTGGTTTCGGCAGATGACCGATGGGAAACATCGCTCGGGACAACTGTGTTTGGCTTAATGCATTTAGGAAATAAGTCTGATCCTTGTTGCTATCCACACCTCGCAGCAAAGTAAAGTGGCCGTCTTCTTCCACAACCCGTGCATAATGTCCAGTAGCAACATAATCTGCTCCCAAATCCAGCGCTTTATTTAGAAACTCGCCGAATTTAATTTCACGGTTACACATGACATCCGGGTTGGGTGTGCGTCCAGCTTTATATTCATCAAGAAAATAGGAGAATACTTTATCGAAGTATTCTTTCTCAAAATTGACGGTATAGTAAGGAATGTCGATCTGTTCACAGACGCGGCGCACATCCTCCGCATCCTCCTCAGCCGTACAACGGCCAAATTCATCCGTGTCATCCCAGTTTTTCATGAAGATGCCGATTACGTCATAGCCCTGCTCCTTCAGCAGCAGCGCGGTAACGGATGAGTCGACGCCACCGGACATCCCGACGACGACACGGGTTTCATGATTGGCTTTAGCCATGGTCATCACCCAATTCTTTCAATATTGTTGTAGAACCCACCTATTATAACATAAACGATAATAAGATACGATGTTTGGACGATCAAACGACACGGCGAACGATGGAAGAAAGCTATATAAAATGGGCTAAAGCTGTTCCAAATCGCTCGAAAGCAACTTTTTTTAAGATTGTTACCGTAATGTTTCCCTTTACCTGCCCTAATATGTTAACATAAGCTGAGGGTTAGGATCGGAATAGAGAGGTTTACAACACCAGTTATTCCGCGTGTTTAACGGAATTGTTACTATAAGTGAGGTGGCACAATTGAAAATATCAACGAAAGGCCGTTATGGCCTGACCATTATGATGGAACTTGCAGCCAGGTTTGGCGAAGGTCCAACTTCTTTGAAAAGTATTGCTGAAAAAAATCAGTTGTCAGAGCATTATCTGGAACAGCTCATCGCGCCTTTGCGTAATGCAGGTTTGGTAAAAAGTATCCGTGGTGCTTACGGCGGTTATATTTTGGCGAATGAACCGGCAGGAGTAACAGCGGGAGACATCATTCGTGTACTGGAAGGTCCGATTTCTCCGGTCGATTTCACGGAAGAAGACGATCCGGCAAAACGTCAGCTCTGGCTGCGAATTCGTGACAGCATTGCTGAAGTGTTGGATTCTACTACACTTAAGGACTTGATCACATACCAAGAACATGATGAATTGGACAATTACATGTTCTATATTTGAGGTGGATTAACATGAACAGAATTTATCTGGATCATGCCGCATCGACTCCTATGCATCCTGAGGTTGCGCAGACTATGATGGACATCATGACCGGCCAATATGGCAACGCTTCGAGCGTTCATGCCTTTGGCCGCGATGCCAAGCGCACCGTCAGCGCTGCTCGGGATGCCGTTGCGGCCTCTTTGGGCTGCAAGCCTGAAGAAATTATATTTACGAGCGGAGGGACAGAAAGCGATAATCTGGCCCTGTTTGGGACGGCTACGGCAGACGGCCGTACTTCCGGGCATATGATTACAACCGCGGTTGAACATCACGCAGTGCTTCATGCTTGTGATGAGCTGGAAAAAGCGGGGTATGAGGTGACTTATGTCCCGGTCAACGGTTTTGGACGCGTGAACCCTGCGGATATCGAGGCTGCCATTCGTCCGGACACTTTTTTGATCAGCATGATGTATGCCAACAATGAGGTGGGCGTCATTCAGCCGATCTCAGAAGTAGGGCAGATTGCGAGAGAACATGGCATTGTATTCCATGTAGATGCGGTTCAAGCTTACGGTCATATATCCATCGACTGCCGAAATCTCCCAATTGACTTACTGAGTGTGTCGGGTCATAAGATTAACGGACCACAAGGGGTGGGTGCATTATATATCCGCCAAGGTACACGCATTCAGCCGCTAATGCATGGGGGACTTCAGGAAAAGAAACGCCGTGCCGGGACAGAAAACATCGCCGGTATTGCGGGTCTGGCTAAAGCCGCAACTCTAGCTAATGCTTCCATTGAGGAGCGTGGGGTGCACGATACGGTTCTTCGCCAGACACTGCTTAAAGGGTTGGAAGACACTCTGGGTAGCCAAAATTTTGTAATTAACGGTGATCCTGATCATTCTTTACCTAATGTCCTTAATGTTAGCTTTCCGGCCATTGGTACAGAGACCATGCTGATGAACCTTGACATGGAAGGAATCGCAGTAGCAAGCGGATCAGCCTGTACTTCCGGATCTCTAGAGCTATCGCATGTATTGCAGGCGATGGATCTTCCTGAAGATGTTTTACATTCAGCGATTCGGTTTAGCTTCGGTTTGGGTAATACTACGGAAGAAATGGAATACACGGCCAAGAAAATTGAAACCATATGGAAGCGGCTGCGTACTAGGTACTAGGGATTTCTCCGCATTTTAATAAGAAGGGAGGGGCGGTTTTCCATTTCATTGCATGAACGGAAGCAAGGTCTGACAGGCATGTAGGAAAAGGACCGCACCTTCGTTCGGATTGCAGAATGAGGAGGTACCCTATATATGAAGCTTCAAGATATGATCGGACTTGCCGTTTTCGATGTGGAGGACGGGAAGCAGATTGGTAAAATACATGACTTTATGGTGACAGCTGATTGGCGGATCACAGGGATTGAGTTGGAAGGAAAAGGGCTTTTTTCTTCTCACGTGAAAATGGTTGCTTGGGATGACATCGTTGCTTACGGTGAGGATGCGATCATGATTCGCAATCAGCAGGCTGTCCGTAAAACGGAGGCCCATGATATACAACATACGTACTTGCTTGGACCCGGTAAACTGAAGGATCTATCCGTGCTAACAGAGGAAGGGCTTATGCTCGGGCACATCTCGGATGTTTATTTTGACCAGGAAATGGGCAATAACATAATAGGCTTGGAAATCAGCGATGGTTTTGTATCGGATATTATAGAGGGGCGGAAATGGCTGCCCTGCACCGAAGATATGTCCATCGGGGAAAATGCTGTTATGGTTCCCCCGTTAAGCGAGCAGCGTCTGGAAAAAGCCATATATTCTGTTAATGGATAGGGTGAGTTTATTGAGATGTCCGAATTGTAATTCCAAAGATATCGGCAAAATCGGCTCCCATCAATTTTATTGCTGGGGATGCTTTATCGAACTTCAGGTGAATGGTGAAAAAATGTCTGTCTACCAAGTGGAAGAGGATGGAACGCTCAGTTCGCTGGACGACCTATTCTTTGGAGATGAGATGGCACAACAGGACTTGCCGCAAATTCATGCTTCTTCCTAAGCTTGACACCGAAAGTGGACAGGCTGCTTGCTAAGAGGTGTGATCTACATACGCTTAGTAGGTTGGATAATGCTTGATAAAAACAACGAAGAGGGTGCCCCGAACGGCCATATTGGCTGGGGCACCCTCTTTTGTATACCGTTTTTGTGAAGATGGTTAGTTCTACAATTTAAAGCGTTTGACCTCTTCCAATAAAAGATCTGCATGAGAATCGAGTTTGGCAGAAAGGTCGGCAATATTGTTCATGGCATGACCTTGTTCTTGCACAGAGGAAGCCACTTCCTCTGTAGATGCTGCACTTTGTTCAGAAACAGCGACAACGCTGGAAATGACATCGGAAATATGTCCAGCATTCACACGGAGATGATCTGTGGCGGAGGTAACGTCCTCAATTTGGGCAAGCATATGCTGAGAAGCCCCACGAATGGATTCAAACGCCTGTCTCGTTGCAATGGCAGCATGCTCCTGTTCTACAGTTACAGCAAGAGCCTTCTTCATTTCCTCCGCGCTTTGTACTCCTGCAATTTTAATTTCTTCCAGCTTACTCATGATACTGTCACTGGAAGTGCCCGCTTGTTCAGCCAGCTTTCTCACTTCTCCCGCGACGACGGCAAAACCTCGTCCGTGTTCTCCGGCCCGTGCCGCTTCGATGGATGCATTGAGGGCTAGCAGGTTTGTTTGTGCGGCGATATCGTGGATGGCCCCGGCCAACCGCTCAATATCCTGAGTTTTCAGCGCGAGCGAATCTACAGCTTCTCCTGCCGCAGTCGTCGTTTGTCTGGACTCGGCGGCCAGTTTCGCTTGACGTTCTGCTGTTTCATACCCTGCAAGCACGGCAGAATCTGTTTCGAATACGGCAGTTTGGGTCCGTTTAACACTTTCGCCAATCTGGTCGATGGAGCCTGTCATGTGAGTCAGCTTCTCAGAGCCGGAATATACAGCCTCAGCTTGATCGCTCGCTCCTTGGGCAAGCTCCTGAACTGCACTGGAGATTTGTGACGCGATGGTTCCAGTATCCTTAGCGTGCTGATGCATATCATGGGAAGCTGAACTGACATCGCCCGCCGTATCTGATACCTTGCGCAACAGGTGAGAGAGATTATCAGACATGATATTAAAATCTGTCCCCAGGCTGGCAATTTCATCTTTACCTTTAACATCAACACGAGCGGTCATATCGCCTTCAGCTATACGTTTGACATTCGCTTGGAGTCTGCGAATCGGCTTAATAAAGTTGTTTGCCGCCCAGATCGCCAGCAGCATAGCGACAACCAAGATGATAGCAACCGTTATAATCAACATATTACGAGTGGAGTAATACTCCTGAAAAGCAATATCTTTGGAAATGGACAACCCTACAATCCAGCCTGTGCTAGGCATCTTTTTAAAATAAAGCTGACGGTCACTACCATTATAGCTATAGTCTGTTTCTCCCGAAGCTGCGCTCAGCAGGGCCGCGGTTGATGAACCCAACTCAGGATTGTCCTTGAGGTTTTTGCCAGCCAGCTTGTTGTCTGGGTGCGCGATCACGGCTCCATTTTGGTCAATCAAAAATGCGTAGCCCAATCCGTTCAGGTCTATGCTTTTAATTATTTTTGTCATATCGTTGAGCATTATATCCTCGCTGACCACACCAGTGACGGAGCCATTCGAATTTTTGAGAGGCTTCGCAATAGAAATGGTGAAATTCGTACTATTTGCATCAATGTACGGGGACGAGTAATACATTTCTCCCTTGGTTTTGGCATCCTTGTACCACGGTCGAGCGCGAGGATCATAACCTGCTTCAAACCAGCCAGATCCATCCCAGTAGGCTCCATCTTCAAAGCCTGCGTAAATATTGGAAATATTTTGATCTTTATAGTTTTGAAAAGCTGCCTTCAGAGATACGGCTTTGGCATCTGATGAAATATCGCTGGATTCCAGACCTGCAGCCAATGTTTCAATAATTTTGGCATTACCACCTATCCATCCGTCGAGCTGATGGACGGTTTCGGAGGTTTTGCTGTTCATAAGCTCTTCGATATCATGATTGGCCTGATTTTTAACGCTTGTCATGCTAATGATCGACAATGGCCCAGCTGCAACGATAACAATGCAAGTGAAAAGGAGAATAAGCTTGATTTTTAAGTTCATGTAACGACCCCCGATGTTTCAGAAATGTGAAAACTTAGAGTAGTGCTTTGTACTTATATCGTCAGATGGAATGACTTTGTTAATTGTTTTCATCCGTTTTCATCATTTTTTTACAATGGTAATCTATGGGGCATTCCAGACTCGCGGGAAGGATTAAAGTAGAGGTACAGGCATATACTTAAAGGAGGCTAGTCCAGTAAGGGGGCACGAAATGGAGCAATTAACGAAAAGTAGACTGTTCCGGTACGGAATATGGACGCTGCTGGGACTTGTCATTCTATATTTTATCTGGCTGCTGCGACCTTTGTTTTTGCATTTGTATGAATTTCTGAAAACAATCATTGCTCCGTTTGCGGTAGCGATGATCATCTCCTATGTACTTAATCCGGTTGTCAGTATGCTGGGCGGTCGCAAGGTGCCTCGAAGCGTAGCTGTGCTGCTCATCTATGCTGTGTTTTTAGCCAGTCTCGTTGTGATTCTGATGAACCTGATTCCGATGTTCATTGAACAACTAGATGAGCTAAATGAGCATCTGCCTGAGCTGACCATGCATGCACAAGGATTAATGACGAATATGGATAGCGGCATTTTGCCCCAAGGGGTGCGAACGGGTATGAATCAATGGTTTTTCCAACTAGAGAATCGGATGGCAACAGGGATTTCTAACTTTATGGATAACATCGGCGGGATGATCAATATGCTGTTCAATGTGTTCATTGTACCGTTCCTCATTTTTTATATTTTGAAGGATTTTGATGTGTTCGAGCGGACGATTGTGTCTTACCTCCCGCGTTCTCGTCGCAAGGCGATTGTAACGGTACTTAAGGAAATTGATCAGGCGCTTGGCAACTATGTCAGGGGACAATTACTGGTATGCGTCATTATTGGAGTGATGGCTTATCTCGGATATATGCTCATTGGCATGCCTTATGCGCTGTTGCTGGCAGGAGTGGTTGCGATTTTTAACATCGTTCCGTATTTGGGCCCCTTTTTGGGAGCCGCTCCGGCAGTAGTCATGGCTTCTACGGTCTCCTTAAAAATGGTGCTTTTGGTCGTGGTCGTTAACACCTGTATTCAAGTGTTGGAGAGCAATGTCATTTCTCCCCAGGTGGTGGGACGAACGTTGCATCTGCATCCGATAGCCATTATTTTCGCTCTGCTAGTGGGTGGGGAAATTGCGGGAATTACCGGCTTGATTTTAGCGGTTCCCGTGATGGCAGTTTTAAAGGTAGGACTTCAGCATTTTTTTGCTTATTACGTGAAGCGGAAAACAATCTGATTTTGTCCATACACCGTATGTATCTTGTCTGAAATCGCGTTGACACGGCTAAATGACACGGATATACTGAGTTGAGTATGTTTAAATGTGTTTATCCAGTAGGGAAAGCTCATTTCGAAGTGCGGGCTGAACCCGCCGGGATGCTCCCGTTACCAGTGAAAACAAGGCGATCGATCGTCCGTTAAGCAAATGTTGATGTGCAGCTTGCGCATGGGCATTTCGTACAGAGGGGACGGCGTTAACCAGGGTGGTACCGCGATACAATCGTCCCTGATCCGTTCAGGGGCGTTTTTCTGTTTTTTTATGGCCTGTGCCAGGAACCAGTGACACCATAATTAGGAGGCTACTTATATGAAAGCTAGTGAAATCCGCTCCAAATGGCTGGAGTTTTTTGAAAGCAAGGGACATGTGATTGAACCAAGCGCGCCGCTTGTTCCACATAAAGATCCTTCCCTGCTGTGGATTAATGCGGGTATGGCACCGCTTAAGCCTTATTTTGACGGACGTGTGAAGCCAGAAAATCCACGTATTGCCAATTCGCAAAAATGTATCCGGACGAACGACATTGAGAATGTCGGTAAAACGCGCCGCCATCACACCTTTTTCGAAATGCTCGGCAACTTTTCCATTGGTGACTATTTTAAGGAAGAAGTCATTACATGGGCATGGGAGTTTCTGACGGATCCAAAATGGATTGGTTTTGATCCAGAACGTCTGGCTGTAACTGTGTATCCTGAGGATGAGGAAGCGTACAAGCTGTGGAACGAAAAAGTTGGACTTCCTGCCGAGCGTATCATCAAACTGGAAGATAACTTCTGGGATATCGGTGAAGGCCCTTGTGGACCTTGTACGGAAATCTTTTATGATCGTGGCGAAGCCTACGGCAGCGACATGACGGACCCTGAAATGTATCCGGGGGGAGAAAATGAGCGTTATCTGGAAGTGTGGAACCTCGTATTCTCACAATTCAACCATAACAAAGACGGCAGCTATACGCCGCTTCCGAACAAAAATATTGATACAGGGGCTGGATTAGAGCGTTTTGCATCCATTTTGCAAAATGTGGATTCCAACTTTGATACGGATATCTTCCAGCCACTAATCCAAAAAACAGCCGCGATGGCAGGAGTAAAATATAACGAAAATGTGGACAGTGACGTAGCTCTTAAAGTTATTGCTGACCATGTCCGCACCGTAGCTTTTGCAATTGGTGACGGTGTGCTGCCTTCTAATGAAGGACGGGGTTACGTGATTCGCCGTTTGCTGCGCCGGGCTGTGCGCTATGGAAAAATGCTGGGCATGAACCGTCCATTTATGTTTGAGCTGGTGGAAACCGTTGGGGATGTCATGGGTGTGTATTACCCTGAGGTAGTGGACAAGCGTGATTTCATCATTAAAGTGATCAAAACGGAAGAGGAACGCTTCCATGAAACACTGACAGATGGATTGGCAATTTTGTCCGATATCAGTGCTCAGGCGAAGGCCGAAGGTCGCAATGTCATTAGCGGAGCAGATGCTTTCAAACTGTATGATACGTACGGGTTCCCATTCGATCTCACAGAGGATTATGCGGACGAGCAGGGCTTGAAAGTAGACCGTGAAGGCTTTGATGAAGCGATGCAGGAGCAACGCAAACGCGCTCGTGATGCTCATCAGGACAGCGCGAGCATGAAGATTCAGGGCGGAGCTTTGTCCGAACTGGCGGTTAAAAGTGAATTTGTTGGATATAATGACCTCGTAACTGAGTCTAAAATTGTGGCGATTGTATATGAAGATGTACTGGTGGACAGTGTTAGTGAAGGGCAGTCTTGTCAGGTCGTGCTGGATGTGACTCCTTTCTATGCCGAAAGCGGAGGACAAGTCAGTGACCAAGGCTTGCTGCGTGGAGGTACGGTAATCGCGAAGGTCGAAGGACTGTTTAAGGCGCCACAAGGTCAGCATGTGCATCAGGTTGTTGTAGAAGCCGGTGAGTTGAACGTGGGCGATACGGTGAAAGCAGAAGTAGATCAAGCTTCACGTGGAGAAATTGAGAAAAACCATACGGCTACACATTTGCTTCACAAAGCGCTTAAAGAAGTGCTGGGTGACCATGTCAATCAGGCGGGTTCTTTGGTTGAGCCTGGGCGTCTGCGTTTTGACTTTTCCCATTTTGGAAGCATTACACCAGAAGAGCTGGCGGATATTGAACTGCGTGTAAACCGTGCCATCTGGAGCCAACTGGACGTTAATATTGAATTGAAACCGATTGATGAAGCCAAGGCTCTCGGAGCAATGGCGCTGTTCGGTGAAAAGTATGGAGATATCGTACGGGTCGTTAAGGTAGGCGATTACAGCATTGAACTATGCGGTGGCTGTCATGTCAGCAATACTTCGCAAATTGGCTTGTTCAAGCTTGTCAGCGAGAGCGGCATTGGATCAGGTGTACGTCGTATCGAAGCGGTGACCGGACGTTTTGGCTTTGAATATATGGAAGGTCAATTAGAGCTGTTGAAGGTGTCAGCTGGGCTTGTAAAATCCAAGCTGTCTGAGGTGCCAAAGCGTATCGAATCTTTGCAGCAACAAATTAAAGACCTCAGTCGTGAAAATGAATCGCTGCAAAGCAAGCTGAGCGTTATTGAGGCGGGCCAGCTGACCGATCAGGTCGTGCAAGTAGGCGGGGTGCAGCTGTTGGCTGCACGCGTGCAGGCTTCCAGCATGGATGCGTTGCGTGCGATTGCTGATGAACTGAAAGGGAAACTTCCGGCTGCTGTGCTGGTGCTCGGCGCTGCAATGGACGACAAAGTTAATTTTGTCGTAGCAGTTCCGGCAGAGCATACCAAGGCTGGACTTCATGCAGGCAAGCTCGTGAAAGAAATTGCTGCCGTATGCGGTGGCGGTGGTGGCGGACGACCTGACATGGCGCAAGCCGGTGGTAAGGATGCCAGCAAGCTGGACGAAGCACTTCAACGTGCGCATGAACTGGTGTCGGCAGCCTCACAAGGATAAAGTTCGATAATTTTTGCGGATTTTTGGGAAAAAACGGGCTTAGATATTTCCTTGTAGGGCTTTGCTTATGGTATGATGTAAAAGAATAAGCTGGCATAAACATGTACACATGTTTTGTGGAAGCGAGGTGTCAACAATGGATTCCATGGACAAAACGGTCAAATTTAATGTCAAGGCAGATGAGAAGGAAGCTTCTGCTCAGGAGATTTTGTTGACCGTATATGATGCGTTGGTAGAAAAAGAATACAATCCGATCAATCAAATCGTCGGCTATTTGCTATCCGGTGATCCGGCTTATGTGCCACGGCATAATAATGCCAGAAGCCTGGTACGTAAAAAAGAGCGCGATGAGTTGATTGAAGAGTTGGTTCGTTTCTATCTCGCCAAGCACCGTTAGGAGACAGGCATGAAAGTAATGGGATTGGATTACGGGGATCGCCGAATTGGGGTCGCCGTAAGTGATGCCTTCGGCTGGACCGCCCAAGGATTGGAAGTCATAGAACGACGCGGTGACGACAGTGAGTTCGGTAAAATTGCAAATTTAGTTCGTGACAATGAGGTGGGCGAGGTTGTTGTAGGTTTGCCAAAAAACATGAACGGAACCGTGGGTCCACGCGGTGAGATTTGCATCGAGTTTGCGAACCGACTCAAGGAGTTACTGGGTTTACCCGTTCACCTTTGGGATGAACGGCTGACGACGCGTTCGGCGGAGCGTACGCTTCTGGAGGCCGACGTCAGCCGAAAAAAACGCAAGCAGGTGGTAGATAAACTGGCCGCAAGCCTGATCTTGCAAAACTATTTGGACGCACACAGTACAAGGTGAGGGGGATTTCGTAATGGCTGAAAATCAAGTGGGTATGGAAGAAGAGCCGGAAATTATTTATATTGCCGATGACGAGGGCAACGAGGAAGAGTTCGAGGTCATTATGAAGTTTGAGGTAGATGGTTCCGAAGCGAAGTACATGATGGTTGCGCCAGTGGACCCTGAAGCTGATGAGTCCGATGTGTACGCCTTCCGTTACGAGGAAGAAGGCGATGATATTAAATTGTTTGTGATCCAAGACGATGCCGAATGGGAAATCGTCGAAGAGACCTTTAATACATTTGTAGAAGAAGATGAAGAGGAAGACGGGAAATGACGATCTATTCACGTGAAGACCTGAGTTGGACCTCTGATTTGAAGGAAACGTTCGACGGCGATGTAGAGCTGCAGGATGAGCAGGGCCATGCGATGCGCATGGAATTGGAAGCAGAGTTCAAGGTAGGTGAGCAACGGTACGCTGTATTGCGTAGACCCGGGGCTGCTGTTGGCGAACATGAGCTATATCATGTAAGCTCATCCACAGACGGCGAAATCTCCATCACCACCATTGAAGATGATGATGAGTGGGAAGATATTTCCGAGCTGTACGACGAATGTACGTTGCCGGAAGAACTGTAAGTCTGGATAACGATGAATCAAACCTGAAAGGGCGGACCAGTCCGCCCTTTTTGGCTGTGAAGGAGTTGGGTGGATGTGAAGCGAAGGACGAGGATGTTTACGTTGCTTCTACTGCTTATCATTATAGTAGCAGGGGCAGCCCTCTATATTTGGAATGCCATGCAGCCTGTTCAGCCCCAAACACAACCCGTTGCTTTTACGGTGGTGCAGGGAACAGGAACATCGGCTATTGCAGATACGCTGGAGCAAAAGGGACTTATACGTAATGCGCTCGTGTTTAAGGCTTATGTAAAATTCAAACAGCAAGGAAGCGCATTTCAGGCCGGAAAATATGAGGCGAAGCCTGGCGCAACCTTTGATCAGTTGATTACTAAGTTATCGGCTGGAGATGTTGTCAAAGAGGAAATGATTCGTTTTACAATCCCGGAAGGTTTTACGATTAGACAGATGGCTGATAAGCTGCAAAAGGAAGGACTGGCAGACCGGCAGCAATTTTTGCAGCTGGCCAACGATCCGTCCGCTTTTGACGTCGCGCTAGTGCGGGACATTCCAAAGCAGGCGGGGCTTCGCTATGCGCTGGAGGGCTATCTTTTCCCGGAAACCTATGAGCTGAAAAAGGGTAGTACGGCCAAAGATATTATACAGGTGATGCTAGAACAGACACAAAAGCGGTTGGAAACTGTTTCCGATTTGGATGCGAAGCTGAAACAGCGGGGTGAAACGCTGCATCAACTGCTGACAGTTGCTTCTCTCGTAGAGCGCGAAGTGGTTGTGGAAGATGAGCGGTCTGTAGTAGCTGGCGTCATTTATAACCGACTCAAACAGGATAAGAAGCTGGAAATTGATGCTACAGTTCAATATATGCTGGATAAGCAAAAGGAACGGCTGTATTACAAGGATTTGGCTGTGGAAAGCCCTTATAATACGTATATGCATCAGGGACTTCCACCAGGGCCGATTGCAAGTCCCAGTCTGAAATCAGTGATAGCGGCTTTACAGCCGAAAGCTACAGATTATTTGTTTTACGTGACCAAAAAAGATGGGACACATGAACATTTGTTTGCCAAAACGTATAAAGAACATTTGCATAACATTCAGGTAAGTAACCGTAAGACAAATTAGGAGGTGAGCCTATGGCTTACAAACCCGAACTACTGGCAACTGCCAGCTCTCCGGAGGATGCCCGCCATATGCTGGAGGCTGGAGCTACTGCATTACTTATTGGAGATGACCGCTTTGGAATGCGGCTGCCGGGACATTTTACACCGGACCAAATCCGTGAAGTGGTGGAAGAGGCACGGAAGCATACGGCGCAGGTATACGTATCCATGACGAATTTGATGACGAACGAGCTATTGCCGCTCCTTCCCGAATATGTGCAGACCCTAGCTGGATGCGGCATAGACGCCATTGAGTTTAATGATCCCGCAGTGCTCATGGCCGTGAAGGAGTACGCCCCGCATCTTAAGCTGTTCTGGAACGGTGAGATGATCTCCACCAACTTCGCAACCGCCAACTATTGGGGTGAAAAAGGAGCTTCCCGGGTCATTTTGGCTCGTGAGCTCAGTATGGATGAAATTACCGAAATGATACCAAAGTTGAACATAGAAGCACAGGTTCAGGTACATGGCATGACCAATATTTATCACTCCAAGCGTAAGCTTGTTCAAAGTTATATGCTGCACCAGGGACGTAATGTAGAAGGCGATTTGGGTAGAGGGCGCGGCTTGTTTCTGATTGAAGCAGAGCGAAAGGAAGAGAAGTTCCCCATCTACGAGGATATTAATGGGACACATATTATGAGTTCAGATGATTTTTGTATCATGGAGGACCTGCATATTCTGATGGAGGCGGGCGTGCATAGCTTTAAGATCGAGGGCTTATTGAAACCTACGGCTTACAATGAGGCGGTTGTTCGTGCTTATCGTAAAGCCATAGATAATTATACAGCTGACCCGGATGCTTATGCTTATGATGAAAGCTGGCTGGATGAAGTTCGCCGTCTTCAAGATCCGGAACGGGAACTTTCCTTCGGATTTTTCTATAAAGAGCAGGTTTATTAATTTTAAAATGAATTCACAGAGGGGGGAACGTCATGGGGACGATAACCAAAACGAGAAAATATATAGGTAAACGGAATCGTCTGGATAAGCCGGAGCTATTGGCTCCTGCCGGAAATCTGGAAAAGCTGAAGTTTGCCGTTCACTATGGCGCGGATGCTGTATATATTGGTGGACAAAAATATGGTCTGCGTTCTAACGCCGATAATTTCAGTTTTGAAGAAATGCGCGAAGGTGTAGAATTTGCTAACAAGTACGGTGCTAAGGTGCTTGTAGCCACCAATATCTATGCCCATAATGAGGATATTGCCGGAATCGAAGAATACTTGCGCAATCTGTACGAGGCAGGAATTCATGCCGTTATCGTCGCTGATCCGGCTATTGTATCCGTGGCATTGCGTGCTGTTCCTGGATTGGAAGTGCATTTGAGTACACAGCAGTCCACACTGAACTGGCAAGCGGTAAAGTTTTGGAAAAACGAGGGACTACCGCGTGTGGTACTGGGACGTGAGACCAGTCTGGAGGAAATCGAAGAAATTAAAAAGCATGTGGACATCGAAATCGAAGCATTCGTCCATGGTGCGATGTGCTCTTCATTTTCCGGCCGCTGTGTGTTGTCCAATCACTTTACAGACCGTGATTCCAATCGTGGAGGATGTTGTCAGTCTTGCCGCTGGAAATACGATTTGTTTGAGGATGCCCGCCCAGGTGAGGTTTGGATATCTGAGGAAGAGGCACAGGAGAGCAATGCACTGAAACAGTTCCAGCTCGGTGTTAACCAGCTTCCACTGTTCGAAGAGAGCGATAATGCCTTTTCTATGGGTTCCAAGGATCTGTGTATGATTGAAAATGTCCCTGATCTGATTGATGTAGGTGTAGACAGCTTTAAAGTGGAGGGACGTATGAAGTCCATTCACTATGTGGCTACCGTCGTGAATGTCTATCGTCAAGCGATTGATTCCTATATGGCTGATCCTGAAAATTATGTGCTCAAACCAGAATGGATTGAAGAAATTAATAAGGCAGCCAATCGTCCGTTGAATACAGGGTTTTTCTACGATACACCGGATCATGAAGATCATATTTATGAGCCGGAAGAAAAGGCAGTCCCTTATGATTTTGCCGGACTGGTCATGGACTACGATGCCGCGAGTGGCATTGCAACCATTCAACAACGGAACCATTTTAAACCAGGGCATGAAATCGAATTTTTCGGTCCGAACGGAACATTCTTTAAACAAACGGTCGGAACGATCTGGGATGAGGAAGGCAACGAATTGGATGCTGCTCGTCACCCGCTTCAACGAATTAGAATGAAGGTAGATCAGCCCGTATCGTATTTTGATATGATGCGTAAAAAGAAGTAAATAAGCCTTAAGTCACAGGTGAAAAGATTCAAAAGCCTCTCCTATCGGTTGGAGAGGCTTTTTTTTGAATAGTTTTCTAGGAAAAAAGTTTCACAAAATTTAGTTGATACTCAAAGGAAAGCTACATTCCTTGTCGAATAGTTCCGATAGAAGTTATATAGATAATAGATACATAATGGATGACGTGGAATTAGAAACTAATTATATGGTGGTAGGTGAGAGAAATGGGTTTACGGAAAAAAGAGGGGAATACAGCAAAAAGGCAACCCAAGAAAACGGATCAAATGCAGGGTTTGAAAGGCAGTAAAGTGACAACGGATAAAGAGGAACAAAAGGTTGCGGTGTCTTCGAAGGTTGCCCCCTGGGTAGCTAAGGCAACTCGTAAAGGTACACACAATTTAAAGCGTTTACTTAAGCCGGAAAGGTACAGTAAAGATTTCATGCATTTGGTCAAAAACTATAATCCGATACGTTCGGTTGGAATGAAGTTGTTTCTGATCTTTTTTGCGGCAATTATGTTATTTGTGGTCAGCTTGGGGATGCTCTCATACTACAAGGCAAAAAGTACGATTGAGCAAAATGCAGCTACGGCTTATCAGCAGACCGTCCAGCAAACTTCAGAAAAGCTTGATATTATTCTAGAGCGCTTTCAAGACACGTCGACACAGGTATTTTTCGATACTGAATTAAGTGATCAGTTGCAAAAGGCAGTAAAGCAAGATAAAAATCCCTTTGCATCTTTTGTTGCTATGGGCGAAGTGAATAAGAAGCTAACGAATCTTGCTTTTACGAATAAAGCGATTGATTCAATGTACTTGTACCCGGAAGAAACCAATTTAGCTGCTATGGGCACCGGAACACAAAAGGATGTACGGCAGGAAGCGTGGTTTAAGGATATTTTGAAAAACAAAGGAATTGTTTGGCTACCTACGCAGGTGAATGACAATGGTAGCAAGACCTTTCGTCTGGCACGCTCCATGAACAGCATGTCCGGGTTGGGAGGGACTTATGTTCTGGTTATGGATTTAAAGTCCAGTGCGGTGGAGGACGAGTTAAAAGGTATTAATTTGGGTTCAGGCAGTATGATTAGTCTTGTGACAGACAAGGGTGAGTTTGTAGGTTCTAACAATGAGGGCTTGGCAGGAGGAAAGACAAAGCTGGATTACGTGTCCAAGCTTGAAGGGATCGAAGGAAATCAAATTATGGAGCAGGAAGCAGACGGCAAAAAGCAAAGTGTGCTTGCGGTTCATAATACACTGGGAACTTCCAAGTGGATTCTCGTGGGTGTAGTACCTGTATCTGAGCTGGTGAAAGACGCTAAGGGGATACTAACTACAACCTGGATATTTGCCGCAGTGGCTGCACTCATTGCATTGTTCATTGGCCTGTGGATCGTGCGCCTCGTGGCTCGGCCATTGACACATCTGAAGGATTTAATGGTCGAAGGTGCCAAAGGCAACTTGCAAATCCGAACGAACTATAAGGCTCAGGATGAAATTGGGCAATTGTCAGAAAGCTTTGATACGATGATGGAGCAAATTACATTGCTGGTAGAACAGACGAATGCCTCAGCTCAGGAGGTTCTGAATACAGCGACGGAACTAGGCGATGCCTCGAAGAAGACAGCCATTTCAGCCAAAGAAATTGCAGCAGCAACGGAAGAGATTGCTCATGGCGCCGCCAGTTTGGCAACAGAGGCTGAACGTGGCAGCGGACTTACCGGGAATATATCTCAGCAAATGGATACGGTTATGGCTTCCAATCATGAAATGAGTCTGGTCGCACAAGAAGTTGAACAATCCAGTGAACAAGGGACCATTCAGCTGAAAAATCTATTGAGCAAGACTAAGGTTACGGAAGAAACTACGCATGCTCTGGTGGGCAAAGTAGATGAATTGAAGAAGACAACTTCCGATGTCTTTAAGGTGCTGGACGTATTACAGGATATTGCTAAACAAACGAACATTCTATCACTGAATGCGACGATTGAAGCAGCACGAGCGGGGACGGCTGGGCGTGGTTTTATGGTGGTAGCTAATGAGGTTCGGCAGTTGGCTGAACAATCACGTCAAGCTATTCGTACGGCTACAGGCATTACTAACAACATCGTCAATGAAATGAATGAAACGGTACAGGCATTATCTGAGGTGTACCCGCTGTTCCGGGAACAGATGGGAGCCGTGCAGGAAACAACGGACATTTTCCAATCGGTTCAGCAGCAAATGGGAGAGTTCGCGCTACGATTGGGAACGGTCACTGCCTCCATTCATCATCTGAGTGAATCGCAGACCACTTTGTCCGAGGCAATGACCAATGTAAGTGCGGTAGCCGAGCAATCCTCAGCTACTTCGCAGGAAGTCGCTTCCCTCAGCACTGAACAGGCTAATATTGGTAATCAACTGGTAGGTTTGTCGGATAAGCTGGAAGGAGTATCAGTGAACTTGAAGGAACAGCTTTCGCGGTTTACGGTGTAGATATAACAAAACCATGGAAATCAGGATTGTCACTGATCTCCGTGGTTTTGTACTTTTTATTAGTAGATGTGCTTAAAAATCCCTCAAGAAGGAAAGCAAAAGATGAATACAAACACAAAGGTAGCGTGGGTTGTACTGGCCATTACCATTTTTATTACGGTTTTTTATTCGTTAGACGAGTTTTTAAATTGGAGCCCAGAAGCAGACATCACAAGATACAAATAAATTCGGAAACCCATTCACGTTAAAAGTTGAGTGGGTTTTCTTTTTCAACTACAGGACATACTACTGGAAAAAAGATGAAAGAAGGATGGGTGTGCCGAGGCGTGGTAGCAGTTTCATACGAAAACGTCGAATTGCATATATGGGCTTGGGGGTGATGGCGCTACTGCTGATTTTATTATTCCGACTGGCTTGGATTCAGGGGACAGCGGGCATTCATATGTCCGTCTATGGGGGGCATTCGCTTAAGGAAATGTCAGCACGTCAGCGACAGGAGGGCATTTCTATCGACTCTGGACGTGGACAGTTTACAGACCGGCATGGGCAACCCTTGACTGGCGGAGTCGTATGGGCGCCAGTGCTTTTTCCCGATGTAGATGGCAAAGCGGCTTTACATGGCGAAGAACTGGCCAAGCTACTGCGTACGAATAAAAAGCAACTACTGACACGATGGAAAGGACTGCAATCCCCGCTCATATGGCGAGATGGGCGCGGAGAGCCCGTACAAATCAATCCGAATGAAGCAGGCAAGCTGCTGAAGCTAGCCCCTTCGCTTATTGAGCTTGTACCTTATGCGAAACGTTACAGGGATTTGCCCAATGGCAGGCAATGGCTTGGCTTTCTGTATGAACGTGCCGACCGAGTGAGTGAACTGCCGATGGGGGCAGCCGGGCTGGAAAGAACGCTGGAGCCGCTGCTGAGCGGCGTCGGTGAAACGTTCGTCTCCCGATTTGTAGATGCGCAGCGTCGTCCATTGACTCATATACCGTTGCGTGTCAGTGCTCCATCCAATGGTCACTATCCTTTACAGGTACAGACTACAATTGATCTACCTATACAGGAACAGATTGAAAGGCTGACGGAATCTAGTCATTTGGCAGAAGGGGCGGTGGTAGTGCTCGATGCAGGCAACGCGGATGTACTGGCGATGGTGTCTCGCCCTTTTTATAATCCCGGGCATGTTGATTCGCAGAAAAAAACAGACTGGTCTAATCGTGCCCTCAAGGCGATAACGCCTGGATCCATTTTTAAGTTGGTTACGGCTGCTGCTGCACTTGAATCAGGTGTTGTCCAACCGCAGGAACAATTCCATTGTCATGGAACTTATGGCAAGTACGGTTTGGCTTGCTGGAAAAAAGAAGGACACGGTACCCTGAACCTGGAGGAAGGGCTTGCCGTATCCTGTAATAGTGTGTTCGCTCATCTCGGCGAACGGCTAAATCCTGAGCAAATTCAGGCCACAGCCTCTGCACTGGGATTGAGCCGAACTGTGGGCTGGCAGGAGCGGAATCTTGCAGGGCTACCTCAATTCAGACCGCTGGATCACGAAGAAAAGGGAGCCGTATTCGGCTCCCATACGAACGCGTATGATCCAGGCGTACGTGTACAGACATCTATTGGTCAGCGCGATGTGCTGGTAACGCCTCTCCAAGCTGCCAATCTCATCGTCACCTTGTTGCACGAGGGTCAAGTACATGCACCACGCCTCGTCAAACGCATCAGCTACGCAGACGGTAGCACCTTACTGGAACTACCTGCTCATGCTGCACCTTCACCCGAGGGCAGCCGTTTGATTCACACATCGACGGCTCGCACGCTTCGTGAAGCAATGGAAAAGGTTGTGACACAGGGAACTGGTGCCTCCTTGCGTAATAAATCATGGAATCTGGCCGGCAAATCGGGTACGGCCCAAGCTTTAAAGAACGGTCACCCTATCAATCATCAGTGGTTTATAGGCTATGGTCCGATAGAGCGGCCTCGTTATGCGGTCGCCGTCCTTGTGCAAAATGCTTCAACGCATTCTGCAAACCAAGCTACAGCATTGTTCGGACAAGTAATGGATCTGTTAGCTCAATCCTCCTGAGTACCACGAGTAGCTTCACGATCTTCCTCCTGGATTTTTACGATAAACGGGGGCTCGTCAAATTCCTCTGTCGGAAACCGAATCCATTTCTGCAGATAGCCTTGCTGCCACAATTCCTTGAGCAAAATGATCAGAATGGGAGACAGGATTAATCCGGCCAGTCCAAAGATGGACAACGATATAATGGCAAAGGAAAGCATCAGATAGGCAGATGAAACACCGATGGAATTACCAGTGATTTTAGGCTCTGCCAGCTGGCGGACGATCACCGTCACAGCCATGACAATAAGCAGGCCTACAGCCAGGCCGGTATTGCCTGTGATGAACAGATACACGGCCCACGGAATAAAAATAACAGGCACACCCAGCAAGGGCAGAATATCAAACAAAGCTGCCACGAGCGCCAATGAGAGGGCATTATCCACTTGCAAAATGAGTAAACCTATAAATACGAGAACAAAGGTAATCCCTACCAGTAGAGCTTGAGCCTTGAGAAAAGCGGAGATAGCTTTAAGTACGTGATTTTTTAGAAAAAGGTAAGCAGTTTTTAGTGTCTTGGGTGTTTTACTACGAGCAATGCCCTTCCAAAGATTAATTTCCATACTTAAAAAGAACGCTAAAATGATGGCAATGGCAAAGTTGCCCATAAAAACAGTGAAAGAACTGAGGAACTGTATGAAAAAGGATAATCCTAGCTGTGCCCACTTCGTAGCAATGGTGGTGGCAGTCGCAAAATAATCATTCACACGTTCAGTAACACTCGGAGGTAAAGCAGCGATTTTATCTTGAGAAAGATGAAGATATCGCGTGAATTCCGCTTGGATAATCTGAGTATATTGTGGGAGGTTTTGCGCGACTTTCGTAAATTGCGTAACTAGAATCAGGCCCAATCCGAAAAAAATAGCAAGTAAGAGGATGATAAATAGCAATACGGAGAGTGCGGAGGCAAAAGGCTTTTTCATTCCTTTCCGATGAAAATAACGGGCAGCAGGTTCAATGCACCAGAACACGACGAACGAAAGGAACACAGGTGCGGCAAGTTGATACAGTTTGCTGGATACGAACATAACTAAATACACGGTTAATACGATCAAACCGATATCAAAAACGGTACGCCAATATTTTTTGTACAAGGGAAGCATATGTATACAACGACTCCTTTTAGATTTTTATTTATTGTACACTAAATTGGACCTCAATGCTGACCATATGCAATAGCGAAATCTCGGCATGTTTGCTTCATTGTGATAATATATAAGTAAGTGAGTTTTCCTCAGGAAGCCTGCTTGGGGAGTTCAGAATAGAAAAGTGGGGATAAAACGTGCAGACTTTGCTGTTATGGATGTTTTACATTTCAACTTTTTATGCTTTTATTCCGGCGCTGGTTAGTCGTATATTTGGTTTCCGGGTGTTCAGGCGCGGCAAAAGTGAGCAAGAATATGCACTCACCTTTGATGATGGCCCTGATCCAGTGTATACATCACAGCTGCTTGATTTACTGAAGCGTTTTGATGCCAAGGCTACTTTTTTTGTTGTTGGGATGAATGCAGAAAAACACCCTGAGCTTCTGAAACGCATGCATGATGAAGGTCATCTAATCGGTATTCATAATTATGTGCACAAATCGAATTGGCTTATGAGGCCTGTTACTGTCAGAAGACAAATTGCTCAGACAGAGTCAGTCATTCGTCGAGTAACTGGCGAGGGAACGACCTTTTATCGCCCACCTTGGGGGATAGTGAACTTTTTTGATATTTCCAACACCCATGGTCGTCGAATCGTATTATGGTCCTCCATGTTCGGGGACTGGAAGGCCAGCATCGGAGCGAAACAATTAGCGGAGAGAATGCTCAAAAAGCTGAGGGGTGGCGAGGTGATGCTGCTCCATGACTGTGGTACGACATTGGGGGCAGACGTGGAAGCGCCCCAGAATATGCTAATCGCACTGGAGAAGCTGCTGAGGGTCGCCCAAGAACGACAATTACGCAGCGTACGGGTGGATACCTTGTTTTGCCGTCAGTCTGTCAATAAACCTACTGCCTCCGAGATGTCCAGTACGGGCTGGTTAAAAAGAACGCTGGTATTTGGATGGCTCCAGTATGAGCGGCTATTCCATGTTTTGTTTCGTCTTCGTCCCGTAAGCAAGGAGGATACGATCTTTTATTATCGTCGCCGTATCTATCATGGGCCAAATGTAAATATGGAGAACAGCAGGTGGCTAGAAAAAGGGGACCCGATAATTGAGCTTCATTTTGATAATAAAAAGTTATTTCAATTGGGTTCGACGGCAAAGTCGATGGTACATCTAGCTATTCAATTAATTCGGATTGTAAAAAAACAACTTCCTGATCTGGCCCAACGCATTATACATGATTCTGAAATGAAGGGTGTAAAGGCGATCTATGCAGTAAGTATGATTCATCGGGGACCAGAGAAGTTGGGATTTCAAGTTCGGGAGCTTCCCAAAGGACTGTTCAAGCATGTGTCCACTGTATATCTAAAGCTGTTATTTCGTGTTATCCATCCTTTGGGTTCAGAGCAATTGAGTGAAAAAAAAGATGTAATGGTACCGAAACTGATTGTGATGCCAATGGATACCTTGTTTGACCGTTTTCATCAGGGAGACTTACACCGCTTAGACGAAGCTCTTGAGCAAACAGCACAGAGAGATGATGTCCATACACTCAACAGCGAAATGACTGAATAGGCTAACTCCTAATGACCTAATAAAAAAGCCTCTCGATCCTTTGTTAGGGATCGAGAGGCTTTTTAGCCGTTCATAAAGTATTCCTATCTTGGCAAAGCATTTAGATTTTCATAATTCCGCCGTTACTTGCGTTCGTTACCAGCTTGGAATAACGTGCCAGGTAACCCGTTTTTACCTTCGGCTCAAAGCCTTTCCAGTTGGCGCGACGACGTTCGAATTCTTCGTCCGTAATGTGGAGCTCAATCTTACGATTGTTTAAGTCCAGCTCGATGATATCGCCGTCCTCAACAAAAGCGATAGGTCCGCCTTCTGCGGCTTCGGGGGAAATATGACCGATGGAGATACCACGGGAAGCACCTGAGAAGCGTCCGTCTGTAATCAGACCCACCTTGGCACCAAGCCCCATGCCCACGATTTGTGAAGTTGGAGCGAGCATTTCAGGCATACCAGGTCCGCCCTTTGGACCTTCATAACGGATAACAACAACGTGTCCTTCATTAATTTTACCGTTGGCGATACCTGCCAGTGCATCTTCCTGTGAATCAAAGCAGATAGCAGGACCTTTGTGATAACCACCAACCGAAGGATCAACTGCACCGACTTTAATGATGGAGCCCTGCGGTGCCAGATTACCGAATAATACAGCTAGGCCGCCACGTTCAGAATAAGGGTTGTCCAGTTTATGGATGACGTTAGTATCCAGAATTTCCTGACCTTCTACGTTTTCACGAATGGTTTTTCCGGTCACAGTAATACAGTCTCCATGCAGTGCGCCCGGTTTCTTCAACAATTCATTCAGCACTGCGCTTACGCCGCCTGCATTATGGACATCCTCAATATGATAGTCGGAAGCAGGTGCCAATTTGGACAAATGAGGTACGCGGTTTGCGACTTCATTAATACGTTCGATAGGGTAGTCAACTTCTGCTTCATGGGCAAGTGCCAATGTATGCAATACTGTATTCGTGGAACCGCCCATTGCCATATCCAATGCAAATGCATTATCAATAGCTTCTTTAGTCACGATATCACGTGGTTTAAGATCCAGCTTAATCAATTCCATCAATTGGCGTGCAGATTGTTTAACGAATTCTTTACGTTCTTCTGCTACTGCGAGAATGGTGCCGTTACCCGGCATAGCCAGACCCATTGCTTCTGCGAGACAGTTCATGGAATTCGCTGTGAACATCCCTGAACAGGAGCCACATGTCGGACAGCCATATTGTTCTAATTCAAGCAAGCTTTGATCGTCGATTTTACCAGCCTGATATGCACCTACGCCTTCGAAGACGGAGGTCAGGGAAATAGAGCGTCCGTTCTTGTCTTTACCAGCTTTCATAGGACCGCCGCTGACAAAAATAGTTGGAATGTTAACGCGCAATGCGCCCATCATCATGCCAGGGGTAATTTTATCACAGTTAGGAATACAAACCATGCCGTCAAACCAATGAGCGGAAACGACAGTTTCCAGAGAGTCAGCTATAATTTCGCGGCTTGGCAGAGAATAACGCATACCGATGTGTCCCATAGCAATGCCGTCATCTACACCGATGGTGTTAAACTCGAAAGGTACACCGCCTGCTTCACGAATGGCTTGCTTGACAATTTTGCCAAATTCCTGCAAATGGACGTGGCCCGGTACGATATCAATATACGAGTTGCATACCGCAATAAACGGTTTGTCAAAATCTTCTTCCTTGACACCCGCTGCGCGCAGCAAGCTGCGGTGAGGAGCGCGGTCAAAGCCTTTTTTAATCATATCGGAACGCATTTTCGTCTTAGCTGTCATGATGCTGGTTTCCCCCCAAAGTATAAAAATAGTATGGCGTTCAATGGACGCCGTAATAGCGCAGATGTTTTCTAAAGAGTCTATCATAGATGTGAGCTTTTTTCTACATATATGAAGATTTTGAAAAAGTACAAGAAGTGTTCTCTAATCAACAATATATAGATATGACCAGTTTTATTTGTCTATATATTGCATTTAGAAGAGTTAGAATTTGATTCTATTAAAAATATGTATACTGACATGTTTGCGTATCAGTTAAAATATGAAAGAGCCCATTCTGCAATAAAGCGGATGGGCTCAAGCTTGTTTTATGTTAAAGGAGGGCGGAGGATGACATTACACCTTAATTTCTGCCGCCTTTACGACCGATGTCTCTGTAGAAATTTTTGTCATGCGACTCAGCTGTAGCATCGCCGCCTTTTTTGCCGATTTCCTGATAAAATTCTTTATCGTGAGAGTTTGCGGTTGCTTCCCCGCCCTTTTTACCAATCTCCTGATAAAATTCCTTATTGTGCTTCTTGGAAGTAGCTTCTCCACCCATACGACCTGCTTCTTCGCGACTCATTTTCCCCTGATTTTGATTACGTGCCATTACAAATCACTCCTTAATAAAAAAGTTGTTTTTTGTTGCGCGCATCCTTTACTTACCACATCACGCCTGTATGAAACAGGCTCCAAGTGGAGTAAAGAGGGGGTAGACTCGCTTACATGTTCGTCTGTGAGTGGGTTGTCGCGTGTTCAATGTTAAATAAAAAATGGATAAAAAGATTACGCGGACCGTCTAAAAGGATAAGGAGCTGGCTTTAGCATCCACTCTACCTGTGGCTCAATCAGAGGTCGTGTTGCAGTTCGAACCCAAGGCATGGTCAACATACAGCACAGACCTGCAGCACACACTACAATCAACATGACTTCCACTGGAGTATCTATATATTCGTAGACTCCCTTTGCAACGACGGTACGGACGATCAAGCCATGGAGTAAAAAGACATATAGTGTCCGTCTTCCCATCTCGGTTATTCGTCCTGTGACAGCTGGAACAAAGCTTAGGAACGCCATGGATGCTATCCATTGAACTCCATAAATGCCGATGCGGTAAATTCCTGCGTACCATTCGGTATGGCCCAATTCACTGTAAGTCATGTTGCCATACAGCCAGCCTGCTGGGATGCCGAAATACGACGTTCCCGCCAGTACCATAAGCAGAAGAGATACAACGCCAGCGATTATGCGGACTGGAGCTGTGAAGAACCGTCGAACGTCTGCATAATCCAAATGATAACCTGCTACAAAGTAAGGCAAATAAACAAAGGTTCTGCATACGCTCAGCCATATACCATCCACAGGGAGATACCCGACGAGGATACCCAGCAGCACGGATATACCCAATTGGAGGACAGGTGGTATTTTCTGAAAAGACAGCATCAGCAGTCTCCAACAGATATGGCTGGCAAGGAACCAGAGTAGCAGATAAGGAGCAAAGAACGAATGATGGATATGGGGAACGTGGAAGAGTGCAACATCCAAGATCGAATAGAGCGATTGAAAAATAAGATATTGCATACCGATCTGAAGCAGAACTTTTCGGCCTGCTGATCCGGTCAAAGAAGTTTGGGCAAAGTAGCCTGTAACGAGTACAAACAACGGCATATGAAACATGAATATCCAGCTGAACCATTGTTGGGCAATATGAAGTGAACCGACTAGAGGCTCCAGAGCATTCCCTGCAAATACGCATATGATCAACAGAAATCGCAAATTGAGAAAGAAGCTTTCCCCTTGTACATCATGGCTTGTCGTCATGTGTTTCCCTCCGAACGGCTTCTGCCGACTAAACTATTTAAAAAATAATTCTTTACAAGGAACAAGGTACGATACTCTGGACATTATCATTGTGATTTTATTCACATTAGTAAGCGTTATCATAACCTTATTGTGTGGCGAAAGCTTGAACACCGGACAAAGATGGGCTAAGACGTGGAAATGTATACTGATTTGACCCTGTATGTGCAACGATGTTACCCTAACAAGGCTAGTTACGCTGATGAATACAGCGGTACATTTTATATTCAATTACGAATTACGAGGTACGAAAGGCGAAAGGAACTTTTACAATGAGAAGAAGAACAAGAAGATCATACAATTCATATGGGACACGTGGTCCTCGGAAAATATGGAAAGTTCTCTTAGGCATCCTGATTGTTATTGCACTGATCGCAGGGTGGGGAGCATGGAAGGTATTTACGCCTTATCAGCCTGACGAGACGGCTGCTGCTGCACTAGCTGAAGTAGCGGATGCTGTGAAAGTAAATGAACAAGAACATTGGGTCGGTTTTGAGCCTGCAAAAAGAAGCGGAGCCGGAGTCATTTTGTACCCAGGGGCATTGGTGAAGCCCGAAAGTTATGCGCCCTTGGCACGCCGTCTGGCGGAAAAGGGTCATCATGTGATCATTGCAAAAATGCCACTCAACCTTGCATTGATCTCCCCGGATTTAGCGAATGAAGTGCTAAAGGCATATCCGAAAGAAGCGTTTGTTATTGGAGGCCATTCGTTAGGCGGTGTGATGGCGGCCCGATATGCAGCTGCACATCCTGATCAGGTCAAAGGTGTATTTTTCCTCGCCTCCTACCCGGATAACAAGGGTAATTTAAAGGATAAAAATCTGCCCGTTATTTCTCTACTGGGAAGTGATGATGGAGTCGTCCAGATGGAAAATGTCCAAAGTGGAAGAACTTATTTACCAGCCAACACGCTGTATTTTACAGTCGAAGGGGGAAATCATGCCCAATTCGGCAGTTATGGTGTCCAAAAAGGGGATAACCCTGCGAAAATTAGCGCTGTCGAGCAATGGAATCAGACGGTAACGGCTTTACAGGACTGGATGAAAGAGAGTGTGGATGGGGCTCCTAAGAACCAGTAAAGGAGGTGTGCTGCATGTCTGAGCTGATCGTGCAGGGGGAGCGGTACCCATGCCGTGGTATTTTATTGGATAAAGATGGAACGTTGCTGGATTTTATTCAGTTGTGGGGCCCCTGGGCTCGTTCTATACTGGATATGATGGAGCAGCATCTTACCGTGGCGGGTGCCGGTTTTACGGTGGAAAAAGGTACCGTTCTAGGTACTGTTCACAATCTAGAGGGACGTGTGATCGGTTACGATCCTTCTGGCCCGCTGGCCATGGGGACGGTGGACGAAAGTACGGGGGTACTGGCTTGGCAGCTTTATACTGCTGGTGTACCGTGGAATGAGGCTGTGCGGATTGTCCGCGACTTTAATAAAACGGCGATGGCTGATATTCGGCGACATCGGGCAGCGAAGGTGTTTCCAGGATTGCGGACGTTGCTTGAGCAAAGCCGCCATGCCGGGCTGAAGCTGGCGGTTGTGACCTCTGACAGTACAGAGGCTGCACAGGAGCATTTGGAGTGGATGGGGCTGACATCCTATTTTGACGAGATTATCGGACATGATAGGGTTACATACGGCAAGCCTGACCCGGAAATGGCTGAAAAAGCCTGCGCGTTACTAGGATTGTCGCCGGCGGACGTGGTAGTCATCGGAGACAGCAATGGGGATATGCAGATGGGCAAGCGTGCCGGAGTACGGCTCGCTATTGGATTTGCGCCAGAAGCAGAACGTTCTGGTCATTTGCTGGATGCGGATAAGGTTGTTCGTGGATATGAAGAGCTGGAGGTGCGTAGGGTATGAAAGTTAATACGTTGGCGGAATGGATACAGCAATCGCAGAATATTGTTTTTTTCGGCGGAGCAGGGACATCGACGGAAAGCGGTATTCCGGATTTTCGTTCGGCAGCAGGCCTGTATCAAAGTGAGGAGAAATTGCCTTATTCCCCTGAGGTTATGCTGAGCCGTTCATTTTTTGTGAAGCATCCTGAGGTGTTCTTCGACTTCTATCGCAGCAAAATGCTGCATCCCGATGCGGAGCCGAATGGTTGTCATCATTTCTTCGCGTCATTGGAAAAGCAAGGCCGTCTAAAAGCGGTTGTGACACAAAATATTGACGGTCTACATCAGGCTGCAGGTAGTGTGAATGTACTAGAACTTCATGGCTCGGTGCATCGCAACCACTGTATGGAATGCGGACGCTTTTACAGTCTAGATGAAGTGATGAACAGCTCTGAGGTTGTACCCAAATGTCCGATAGATGGAGGAATTATCAAACCGGATGTCGTTTTATATGAGGAGGAGCTGAATCAGGATACCATTATTCAATCCGTTCAGGCTATTTCGCAGGCTGATTTGCTGTTAATTGGAGGAACGTCGCTGACAGTACATCCTGCTGCGGGCTTGATTACTTATTTTCGTGGTAAACATACGGTGCTGCTGAATACAGATCCCACCTCGTATGATCATAAGGCGGATCTTTTGATCACCGATCCTATCGGTAAAGTTATGGAAAAACTTGCTCATCAATTAGGTCTGTAATCGTTTTCTTGTCAACGCTCGGATAAAAGCGCTATGATGATGTTGATGGACATTACAATGTTTCGAGAGAGGCTGGGATAGCATGGTTTATTTAGCTGGCGAAGATCGTTATGAAAGTATGAAATATAACCGTACAGGGAGATCAGGTCTAAAACTGCCGGCTATTTCGCTGGGCTTGTGGCACAATTTTGGCGGAATTAACAACGCGGAGAATGGCCGCAGCATGATTACTCGCTCCTTTGATCTGGGAATTACGCATTTTGATTTAGCTAATAACTATGGCCCTCCTGCGGGATCAGCTGAGGAATTTTTTGGACAAGTCCTAGCCAGTGATATGAAACCGTACCGGGATGAGTTGGTCATCTCCACCAAAGCGGGCTACAATATGTGGGCAGGGCCTTATGGTGACTGGGGATCTCGCAAGTATATGATATCTAGTCTGGATCAGAGCCTGAAGCGGATGGGGCTGGACTATGTCGATATATTCTACTCTCACCGATTTGATCCTAATACGCCGCTGGAAGAAACGATGGGAGCACTGGATCATATCGTACGTTCAGGCAAAGCGCTGTATGTGGGTGTGTCCAATTATAGTGCGGAGCAAACAGCAGAAGCAGCTCGCATTCTGAAGGAGCTGGGAACACCGCTTCTGATTCATCAGCCGAAATACTCCTTGCTCGACCGCTGGATTGAAAACGGATTACAAGATGTACTGGACGAAAACGGGATAGGCAGCATTGCCTTTTGTCCGCTGGCTCAGGGATTGCTGACCAATAAATATTTGAACGGAATCCCCGAGGATTCACGTGCAGCGAGTACATCGGTTTTCCTGAATGAGAACCATGTAACGCCAGAGACACTTCGCAAGGTACGCGCCCTGAATCAGATGGCTGCTGCACGCGGACAAAGTTTGGCTCAATTCTCGCTGGCCTGGGCTCTGCGCGGCGAACGTCTGACCTCTGTCTTGATTGGGGCAAGCCGTGTAAGCCAAATTGAAGAAAATGTTGCTACCTTATCCAATCTGGACTTTTCTCAAGAGGAACTGGATCGAATTGATTCGATTCTGAATGCTGGGAACTGACAGGACGGCGGCACAGCCTAATGGTAAAAGTTAATCTGTAGTCATCGGCCTAATTTCGCATCCTCTTATACAATATATAACCAACAGCCCGCATCCGTTTGAAGGATGCGGGCTGTTTAAGCCTGCTTTACGACTGTGGGTACTGCTTAACCTTGCTTCGGTACTCGGTTGGAGACTGACCACAGAAGCGCTTGAATTGACGTGAGAAATATAAGGCATCGGTTAGTCCGACCGAAGCGGCCACTTGCTCTACTGATAGTTCAGGACGCTCACGCAGCAGTTGACGTGATTTGTCGATTCTTAGCTTAAGCAGATAGGTGACGGGGGAGATGCCCGTTTCCTTTTTGAATATCCGTGACAAATATGCACGATTATAACCAAGTCCTTCAGACATTTGCTCAATGGAAACGGGATGTGCGTACTGAGTGGACATATATTGCACCATCTGCTTGACTGTACGTTGAATTTGCGAATCCGCCCCGGACGGATCAGTCCAGTCACTCAGGTAATTGCCTGCTTCCCCCATAATCAGATACAAATAGCCCAAGGCTGATAGATGAGAACTAGATTTTCTGCTATAAAAGGCCAATTGCATTTGCTCCAAATAATTGGGGATGGGACTTTGATCGGAAGCATGAAAGACAGGCTGGTGAACACGTAGCCCGGCCTCCTGCACCACCTGCTCAGTATGGTGCCCGGTAAACGCAGACCAACGATAACGCCACGGTTTCTCTTCATCAGAGGTATAGCTCACCAGCTGACCGGGATGAATAAGGAAAAAATCGTTTTCTTCAAGCTGATATGTGTGCTGTTCCGTTCGGAAGATACCTCTGCCCGATTCTACAAAGTGTAGCAGATAGTAATCATAGATTTTCGGCCCCACGGCATGACCGGATTTGGTTTGGCTCTCTCCTGCAAAAAGCACATGCAGCGGGCTGTTTTCATAAAACACCGGATTAGAGGCAACGGCATAACTATATGAATGCGCTTGCAAAATAGGGTCATCCTTCCTGCATTTGTGAATGGTTTAGCGGATGCGGTATACTTACATTGTACATATCCAAGTCACATTTATCCATAGCTTAAACACATGGATGCATTACATCGTGTGACGCTTTCATTTATACTGAAATCATAAGAGATGTCAACCTGATTAAGATGTTACAGGGAAATCAGGAGGGCCTTTACTAACGGTATATGAGGTGGATGCGGATATGAACTCTACTGAATTAAAGAAACATTTTATTGAAAAATATGGTGAAAGCAGCAATGAACTGCGGATATTTCATGCACCTGGACGTGTCAATCTGATTGGAGAGCATATCGACTATAACGGTGGTTATGTACTCCCGGCTGCGCTGGAATTCGGAACGACGCTAATCCTTCGTGCGCGCAATGATGATGAAATTCATTTTGCTTCAACAAACCTGTCGTATGAAGTATCTATCTCCCGCGGAGAAATAGGTAAAACAAAAACGGATGAGTGGGTGGACTATCCGGTGGGTGTGCTGGTGGAGCTAGCTGATAAGGGAGTTTATCCGTCTAACGGATATGACCTGCTCTTTCACGGAGAAATACCCAATGGCGCTGGATTATCCTCCTCAGCCTCCATTGAGGTTGTTACAGGATACGCGTTCCTCACGATCGAAAAACAGAAAACAGATACGGTCGAAATCGCTTTGTTGTCCCAGCGGGCAGAAAACAATTATGTAGGTGTCAATTGCGGCATTATGGACCAGTTCGCTGTAGCGAACGGAGCAGCTGATCATGCAATTCTACTGATGTGCGATACGTTGGATTACCGTAAAGTGCCATTCCGCACGGGAGATTACAAGTTGGTGATCGGCAATACAAACAAGCGTCGCGGTTTGGTGGACTCGGCCTATAACGAGCGTCGTAGTCAATGTGCCGAAGCACTGTCCATTTTGCAGCAGCAGGAGCCGTCACTGGAATACCTCGCTCAGCTGGATGAGGCACGTTTCGGAGAGCTCCAGCATCACATCGCGGACCAAACAGTGCGTCGGCGGGCACAGCATGTGGTGGAGGAAAACGCTCGTGTGTTGGCCTCTGTTGATGCTCTCGCGGCGAATGAACTTGCAGCTTTTGGTCAGTTAATGAATGCTTCTCATGATTCATTACGCGATTTGTATGAGGTCAGCTGCACGGAGCTGGACGTCATGGTTGAAGAAGCACGACGCATTCCTGGCACGCTGGGTGCTCGTATGACAGGAGCCGGATTTGGAGGTTGTACGGTTTCATTGGTTCATGAGAACGATGTGGAACGTTTTGTGAAGGAAGTCGGCGAAGCTTATCAGACCCGCACAGGGCTGGAAGCCAGCTTTTATGTATGCAAGGCAGGAGACGGAGTTAAAGAACTGAAGGAGGACGAATAACATGGCCATTTTAGTCACAGGTGGAGCTGGATATATCGGTTCACATACCGTAGCAGAATTGTTGGATCTGGGAGAAGAAGTTGTGGTGCTGGATAATTTGCAAACCGGGCACAAAGCAGCATTGCTTGGAGGCAAGTTGTATGAAGGGGATTTGAGGGATAAAGAATTACTGTCCAAACTGTTCTCTGAAAATAGTATCGACGCAGTTATCCATTTTGCAGCCAACTCGCTGGTTGGAGAAAGTATGCAAAATCCTGGTAAATATTATGACAACAATGTATTTGGCACGCTGAGCTTGCTGGAGGCAATGAAGGATGCTGGAGTGCGCCGAATCGTGTTTTCCTCTACTGCGGCTACCTACGGCGAACCGGAAAAGGTACCGATTGAAGAGGGAGACCGTACAGAGCCAACCAACGTGTATGGTGAAACAAAGCTGATGATGGAGCGCATGATGTCGTGGTTTGATAAAGTTTTAGGCATCAAATATGTGTCTTTACGGTATTTTAATGCGGCTGGTGCGCATGAGAGCGGCAAGATCGGTGAAGATCACCGACCAGAAAGCCATCTGATCCCGTTAGTGCTCCAGACAGCCTTGAAACAGCGTCCACACATCGCTGTGTTTGGTGAGGATTATGCGACACCTGACGGCACGTGTGTTCGGGATTACATTCACGTGAGTGACCTGGCGGATGCTCATGTGCGTGCAGTAAATTACTTGCGCGAAGGCAATGACAGCAACGTATTCAACTTGGGCAATGGACAGGGCTTCTCTGTGAAAGAAGTTATTGAGACGGCACGCAAGGTCACTGGACTCGACATTCCAGTTGTGACAGAGCCACGCCGCGCAGGCGATCCAGCGATATTGGTTGCATCTTCTGACAAGGCTCGTTCGGTGTTGGGCTGGAGTCCAGCACGTACCCAACTAGAGGATATTATTAGCGGAGCATGGGGATGGCATCAGTCGCACCCTCACGGCTACGGCGACGAATAGACGGGAGACGATAACATATGAGCGAGCGCCAATCCGCAGATAAAGGCCAAGGCCGGGAACATTCCCGGCATCTGGCCAATGACATCGACGAAACTGTACAGCAATCGGCTCTATATGCGGTGGAGCAACTGGTTGCATTCGCACAAAATAGGGGCTTGATTGGTCCACAAGATACAGATTACAGCCGTAATTTGCTATTGGATCAGTTTGGTTTTTCCGAGCCTTATTCAGGTGGGGAAGCAGGGGGCATTATGGCCCCCGAAGCCCTCCAGCCTGTGCTAAATGCTTTGATAGATTATGGTTTTGCCACTGGACTTATCCCTGAAAACACAGATACGTATCGTGATTTGCTGGATTCCAAAATCATGGGGCTGTTGATGGCGAGACCATCTGAAGTCATCCGTGACTTTCATCAAACGGAGACTGAACGTGGCATAGAGGCGGCGACAGATGCTTTTTATCAATTATCCATCGATTCGAACTACATCCGAATGGATCGGGTTGCTAGCAATGTGTACTGGAATCAGTCGACATCTTACGGAGATATGGAAATCACGATTAATTTGTCCAAGCCAGAAAAAAGTCCCAAGGAAATTGCGATGGCGAAGCTTTTGCCGCCGCCTGTTTATCCCAAGTGTCAATTATGCCGTGAAAACGTCGGATATGCAGGAAGAGTAAATCATCCGTCCCGTCAAAATTTGCGCATCATTCCGGTGGAATTGAATGGGGAACCGTGGTTTTTTCAATATTCACCCTATGTGTATTACAACGAGCACTGCATTGTGTTCCATCATGATCATGTACCGATGAAGCTTACGAAGGATACACTGCGTCGATTGCTGGCCTTTACGAAAGCGTTTCCGCATTATTTTATTGGCTCCAATGCGGATCTGCCGATTGTCGGCGGATCGATTCTGACCCATGATCATTTTCAGGGTGGTCGTCATACATTCCCAATTGAAAAAGCGGGTGTGGACGGCATATACCATAATGAATCGTTCCCGCAGGTTACAGCGGGGATTGTAAACTGGCCGATGTCGGTCATCCGTTTTACGTCAACAGATGCCGAGGCGTTGTTGGAAGCGGGAAATGCTGCTTTTGAAGCCTGGAAAGTTTATAGTGATCCTGTAGCTGATGTCCTCTCTCATACAGAGCAGGAAGGGGAAACGATTCCGCATAATACCGTGACGCCGATTGTGCGCCGTGATGCCGAAGGCAGGTACCAGATGGATCTCGTACTGCGTAACAACCGAACGAGTGAAGAGTATCCGGAAGGTATTTTCCATCCTCACCGCGAGATGCATCACATCAAGAAGGAAAATATCGGTCTGATCGAAGTTATGGGACTTGCCATATTACCGGGGCGGCTCAAGGATGAACTGGATGGAATTGCAGATATTTTGTGTGGGGATGACAAGCTGGCTGTGGCTATGCAGCAGGAAGGACATCCACTGTTTAAGCATGCAGACTGGATTTATCGGTTAAACACCCGGTTCGGTCGTTTGCCTGACAAGGAGACGGCTGTTCGTACCGTACAAAATGAGGTTGGACTGAAATTCAGTGAAATTTTAGAGCATGCAGGAGTGTATAAACGAAATCCGTCCGGTCAACAGGCCTTTGGTCGTTTTATGAAACAATTGGGATATACTTTGGGAGAATAAAATTGCTTGCGCAGCACATAATACTCTACGAGAACCCTCCCAAGATATGACATGGAACCATGCTCCTCAAGGAGTGTGGTTTTTTTCTGAAAATAAAGCAGATTTGTTTCCTGTAACCGAAAAGGTTATAATAGAGTAGTTTCTTAACATTAAACTTTAGAACTATTGGAGGCGAGCGTTTGCGATGAAAGCATTCGAATTTTATAATCCTACACAATTGATCTTCGGTAAAGGACAATTGGAGGCTCTCAAGCGTGAAGTTCCTAAATATGGTAAACGTGTACTGCTTGTATATGGCGGTGGCAGCATTAAGCGCAGCGGTTTGTACGATAATGTAATAAGTTTGCTTGGTGAAATCGGTGCAGAGGTAACGGAACTGGCTGGTGTAGAACCGAATCCTCGCTTATCTACAGTACATAAAGGCGTTGAATTGTGTAAAACACATCAAATCGACCTCGTTCTGGCTGTAGGCGGTGGTAGTGTGCTGGATTGCTCCAAAGCCATTGCTGTTGGTGCAAAATATGATGGCGACATGTGGGATTTTGCAGAGCGTAAAGCGGCACCACAGGCAGCATTGCCACTAGGTACGGTTTTGACCATGGCAGCTACCGGTTCTGAAATGAATGCGGGTTCTGTTATTACAAATGAAAAAACACAGGAAAAATTGGGCTGGGGCAGCGTATTTGCGTTCCCTGCGTTTTCTATTCTTGATCCTGTGAACACATACTCACTGCCACAAAATCAAACCGTTTACGGAATCGTAGATATGATGTCACATACGCTGGAGCATTATTTCCATTTGGAATCCAATACTCCGGTCCAACTTGGCTGGTGCGAAACGATTTTGCGTACGGTCATGGATGCGGCTCCAGGTCTGGTCAACGATCTGGAAAACTACGAGCTGCGTGAAACGATTATGTATTGTGGTACGATGGCGCTGAACGGCTTCCTGAATATGGGGCTGACAGGTGACTGGGCTACTCACAATATCGAACATGCGGTGTCTGCTGTTTATGATATTCCACATGGTGGAGGACTGGCTATTCTGTTCCCGAACTGGATGAAACACAATTTGCATGTGAAGCCTGAACGCTTCAAGCAACTGGCGGTCAATGTGTTCCATGTGAAACCAGAAGGCAAGAGTGATGAAGAAGTGGCGTTGGAAGGTATTCAGGCGTTGCGTGATTTCTGGAACTCGATTGGTGCACCAAGCCGTCTGGCTGATTACGATATTGATGCGTCCCAAATCGATGTTATGGCTGATAAAGCTGTGAAATTCGGGTCTTTTGGTGGCTTTAACAAGCTCAATCGCGAAGATGTAGTCGAAATTTACAAAGCATCCCTGTAAACCGACATTTGTATCATTTTAAGCACGTTTGTGCGTCATTAGACGTACGAACGTGCTTTTTTGGGTTTGATTTGGGATTTTGGAGGAAAATTTTGAAACTTTTTAAGGTTGAATACGTAAACATAGTTATAGACTGGAAACCAGACTGAAAAGGTACATGGAAGGAGGAGTCGCATGGAAACCATATTTTGGTGGTTATTGGCAGGGGGCGCTATCTTTACCGTAGTCAGTGTGCTGATTGGAGATGTACTCGGTGGTTGGCTGGATGGTGCATTGGAGCTACCGGGCCTCGATTGGTTCAGACCTGTCGTTTTACTTGGAGCCATGACCGCTTTTGGCGGAGCTGGAGTACTGCTGACAAAGTATACTGGGCTGAGCATGGGGTGGGTCGTCGTGCTTGCTTTAGGGATTGCGTTTGTCATCGGAATACTCGTGTTCTTTGCGTTTATCAAACCCATGGCGAATTCGGAGGTATCCAGCGGCTTCTCCATGCGTGAGCTGACTGGCCGGATCGGTGAGGTCACCATTCCTGTACCTGAGGTTGGTTACGGGGAGGTTATGATCCGCTTGGGTGCAGGCAACACCATACATACAGCATCTAGCTTCGATCACAAACCGCTTGCTGCGGGAACCCGTATCGTCGTGGTTGAGGTCGCAGAGGGCGTCGTCCGCGTAGCGTACCTGGACACATAGACGGCGCATTCGCTTAACTTGAAGGGAGCGTGATCGGGAGTGTCAAATTTGCAAGATATTGTGTTGGTCCCTGGGATTGTTGTCATCGTTATCGTTATATTAGGGATCGCTTTTTGGGCCCGTTACAAAACGGTAGGACCGGATGAAGGGATGATCGTGACGGGCTCTTTTCTGGGAAATAAAAATATTTCCGAGGATGACTCTGGACGAAAAATTAAAATTGTACGCGGCGGGGGGGCCTTCATTTGGCCAATTTTCCAGCAGTCCGAATTCATCTCTCTGTTGTCCCATAAACTGGACGTAACCACACCGGAAGTGTATACGGAGCAAGGAGTTCCCGTGATTGCGGATGGTGTGGCGATCATCAAGGTCGGCAGTTCTATTGAGGATGTGGCTACAGCAGCCGAGCAGTTCATCGGGAAGCCACTGGAGGCTCTTAGGGGAGAGGCTCAGGAAGTGCTGGAGGGGCATTTACGCGCAATCCTCGGCTCGATGACAGTGGAAGAAGTTTATCGTAATCGGGATCGGTTTGCGCAGGAAGTGCAAGGCGTGGCTGCTCGTGATCTGAAAAAGATGGGTTTGCAAATCGTTTCATTCACCATCAAAGATGTGCGTGATAAGCACGGATATCTGGATGCGCTTGGTAAGCCGAGAATTGCGGCTGTGAAACGGGATGCTGAGATTGCAGAAGCCGAGGCTGTGCGGGATGCCCGGATTCAGAAGGCGCGTGCGGAACAGGAAGGCCAGAAGGCCGAATTGCTGCGGGATACCAACATTGCCGAGGCAGCCAAGGAGAAGGAACTGAAAGTGGCTTCGTTTAAGAAAGAACAGGATACAGCGAAGGCAGAAGCCGATCAGGCTTATCACATCCAGGAGGCCCGTGCCAAGCAGACTGCTGTCGAGGAGCAGATGAAGGTCGAGCTGGTGCGCAAAGAACGGGAAATTGATCTTCAATCCAAGGAAATACAGGTACGTGAAAAGCAATATGATGCGGAAGTGAAAAAGAAGGCAGAAGCCGATCGGTATGCGGTCGAACAAGCGGCGGAAGCAGATAAATCGCGTAAAATGCGTGAGGCTGAATCGCTGCAATACTCGATTGAGACACAGGCTAAAGCGTCAGCTGAACAAAAACGTCTAAACGGGCAAGCAGAAGCGGATGCCGAACGCGCCAAAGGTACGGCAGACGCAGATGTCATCCGTTTGCGTGGACTTGCAGAAGCGGAGGCCAAGGAAAAACTGGCGGAGGCGTTCCAGAAGTTTGGAGAGGCCGCCGTGCTCGATATTATCGTAAAAATGTTGCCTGATCTGGCTGGACGTATTGCCGAACCGATTGCGTCCATTGATAAACTCACCGTAGTTGATACGGGAAAAGGAGAAGGAGCAGCGCGTGTCAGCAATTATGTCACCGAACTGATGGCTACGGCACCTGAGATGCTGAAGAGTGTATCCGGCATTGATGTGGAGCAGTTAATCAAGGGGCTGACGACTGGGAAAAAAGGCCTTCATTCCGTGCCGTCCTCCGGTGAAGGGAATAAGCAGCATCTTCCAGCCTCGGTGGAGGCAGCACTAACAGATAAAGAATAACGATAAGTCTTTGGGGAGCATCTACCCCTAACCAAAAGGCCGCTTTTCATCACAGCATTTCCCGGCAATGTGATGAAAAGCGTTTTCTTTTTATTGACCTTTAGCCGAATATTTGGTACTTTAACGTGGATTCCTCTGAGCTTCATGCTATAATTCTTAGGATCAAGGTTCAGATAAAAGAGGTGCGGATGTGAGCAGCCTAAAAGTGGCCAAAGCGCTGAATAACAATGTGATTATAGGGATGCATCCCGAGCATGATGAGGTTGTCGTGATTGGAAAAGGAATCGGTTTCAATCGCAGACCCGGCGATCTTATGCCGTTGGATTCAGTTGAAAAATTATTTATATTAAAAAGCCATGAAGAACAGGAGCAATACAAACGGTTGCTTCCTGAACTGGATGAAAAGCTCATTGAGGTCATCGGTGAGGTGCTTCATCTTGTTCAGCTTCAAGCAAAGAAGCCTCTAAATGAGCACATACTGATTGCTTTAACTGACCATATCGCTTTTTCCATCAACCGTCATAAACAGGGAATTACGATTCATAATCCGTTTTTGTATGAGACTAGGGAAATATATCCTCAGGAATACAAGATGGCTGAGCAGGCTGTTGCTCTAATCAGGGATAAGATGGATGTAGATCTGGGAGAAGATGAAATCGGATTCGTGGCCCTGCATATTTATAGCGCCATGACAAACCAGCATATCTCCGAGGTGAGGAAGGATTCTCGTCTGATTGCTGATATGGTTCAGGTTGTCGAGACCACACTGGATTATCGTATTCCTCTCCAATCTCTTGATTATTCTCGACTGCTGACTCATCTGAGGTTTGCGATTGAACGTGTGCGCCGGGGAGAAATTGTGCAGGAGATTTATCGGTTGGACAAGCTTTTGAATGAGGAGTATCCAGAAATGTATATGCTGTCCTGGAAACTCACGAAAATTATGGAGAAAAGACTCCGTAAATCTGTGTACCCGGCTGAGGTCAGTTATTTGACAATGCATCTGCAACGGTTATCCCAACGCAAAGAGCAGGGGGAGCAACAAAAGTGATAAAACAGGAATAAAAAAGTATTGCCTCGCATTTAGCGGGGTGCTATAATCAATTTTGTAATGAGGAAGACAACAACTGAACATTTAACGTGTTACTGATTCGATCAGGCATGAGTTGTTTTAAGTTATGATTGTTTACAGCCTACTGGGGCAAGCTATATCCCAAGGTTGTTTTCAAACATACTTAAATCGGCTCATGCCTTTTTTGTTGTTTTGCCTCTGTTCTAAATTTCAGAGAAGGATGTGGAAGGTATGTTTAAAAAGCTTTTCGGCGTTTTACAGCGTGTCGGTAAAGCATTAATGCTTCCTGTAGCGATTTTGCCAGCTGCGGGGCTTTTATTGGGTATCGGTAACATGCTGGTCAATCCTGATTTTCTCCAGTACATTCCGGCATTAAATGCGGGCTGGGTTCAATCGGTAGCGACGATCATGATGAATGCCGGACAAATCGTTTTTGATAATCTGGCACTGTTGTTCGCAGTCGGCGTAGCCGTCGGTCTGGCGGGCGGTGAGGGTGTAGCAGGTTTGGCTGCCATCATCGGTTACCTCGTTATGAACATTACTCTGGGTACAGCCGTGGGTGTCACACCTGGTCTGATTGCTCAAAAAATACCGGGTTATGCAAACGTGTTGGGGATTCCAACGCTTCAAACCGGGGTGTTCGGCGGGATAATCATCGGTATACTGGCCGCGGCCATGTACAACCGCTTTTTCAAAATTGAGCTTCCATCGTATCTGGGCTTTTTCGCGGGTAAGCGTTTCGTTCCAATTGCAACGGCGGTATCCTCACTGATTGTCGGACTTGCACTGGTTCTGATCTGGCCTCCAGTTCAACAAGGACTTAACGCAGTATCTCACTTTATGGTGTATTCCAACCCGACTTTGTCGGCGTTCCTGTTCGGTGTTATCGAACGCGCGCTGATTCCATTTGGTTTGCATCACATCTGGTATTCACCGTTCTGGTTTGAGTTTGGTGAATATGTTAACAAGGCAGGTCAAACCGTTCACGGTGACCAGCAGATCTTCTTCAGCCAGCTTCGCGACGGAGTGGCGTTGACAGCAAGTACGTTCCAAGTGGGTAAATTCCCATTCATGATGTTCGGTTTGCCGGCAGCAGCGCTTGCAATGTACCATGAAGCAAGACCAGAACACAAAAAATATGTAGCAGGTATTATGGGTTCAGCAGCATTGACTTCGTTCTTGACAGGTATTACGGAGCCACTGGAATTTTCCTTCCTGTTCGTAGCTCCACTGCTGTTTGCAGTACACTGTATATTCGCAGGTCTGTCATTTATGACCATGCAAATTTTACATGTCAAAATCGGTATGACCTTCTCAGGCGGATTTATTGACTTCCTGATTTTCGGGATTATTCCAACCCGTACGCCTTGGTGGTATGTAATTATCGTCGGTCTGATTTTGGCAGTTATTTACTACTTCGGATTCCGGTTCATCATACGGAAGTTCAACTTGAAAACACCAGGACGTGAAGAAGCTACAGAAAATGTGGATGGCGCAGCAGTCGGTAGTAGTGATGAGCTCCCGCACAACATTTTGGCAGCTTTCGGTGGTTCATCGAATATCAAGCATCTGGATGCTTGTATCACACGTCTTCGGATCGAGGTTAATGAGAAATCGAACGTTGACAAAGCTCGTCTGAAACAACTTGGCGCATCAGGTGTCCTTGAAGTCGGTAACAACGTACAGGCAATTTTCGGTACACGTTCCGACACCATTAAATCTCAAATGGCTGATATCATGGCTGGACGTACACCTGCACCAGCTCCGGCGCAACCTGCTCCACAAGAGGAGAAGGAAGCTGGAGAAGAACAACAAACCATTATTGTAGAAGATATTGTAATGCCTGTTAACGGCGAATTGGTTGATATCTCGACGGTTCCCGATCCGGTATTTGCAGAACGTATGACAGGTGACGGTTTTGCGGTCGTGCCAAATGATGGAACGATTGTGTCCCCTGTTTATGGTAAAGTATTCAATGTATTCCCAAGCAAGCATGCGATTGGTATTCAATCCGATGGCGGTAAAGAAGTGCTTGTTCATATCGGGGTGAATACTGTGAAGCTTAAAGGCCAAGGATTTGACGTTTTGGTGAACGAAGGCGATCTTGTGTCAGCTGGCCAGCCTATTATGAAAGTAGACCTGGAATACGTGAAGGCAAACGCTAAATCCATCATCTCACCTGTCATTTTTACTAACCTTCCAGAAGGTTCTTCGGTAACTTTAAACAAAACTGGAGTATTGAAGGCTGGCGAAGATGGTATAATTACGATAAAATAAACTCTATGTGTTTCGGATTAGTTGATTAGGCGGCTTAGGCCGTCTGATCAATGATCTGGTATACTGCGTGTAAACAAATATTATCTTTAGGAAAGTGGGAGGAACAAATTATGCAAACAACTTTTAGAATTACGGATGAAGACGGTATCCATGCACGTCCTGCAACTGCGCTGGTAAATACAGCTAACAAATTCAGCGGTGCTGAATCTTTTGCCGAAGCTAACGGTAAAAAAGTAACTTTGAAATCCATTCTGGGTGTATTGTCCCTGGGTCTGGAACAAGGCGATACTATTAACATTATCTGCGAAGGCGCTGAAGCTGCCGAAGCACTGAAAGCTCTTGAAAATGTAATCGTTAACGAAGGGCTGGGCGAAGTTCATGCTTAAAATTTCCGGGATTGCCGCTTCGGCAGGCATAGCCATTGCCCGGGCGTTTATCTTGGAGCATCCGAATTACGCTGTAGAGAGACGCGCGGTTGGTGATGTTGAAGCTGAAATCGCGAGATTGGATGCGGCTTTGGCACAATCTCAAACCGAATTGGAATCGATTAAGGAGAAAACGCTTCAGGAGCTGGGAGAGAAAAAAGCAGAAATTTTTGCATCTCACCTGCTCATCCTGAATGATCCTGAATTGATCGATCCGGTTAAAGCTAAAATCAGAGACGAGCAGCTTAATGCTGACTATGCTTTGAATGAAGTAGCTACACAGTTCATTTCCATGTTTGAAAACATGAAAAGTGCCTATTTGCAAGAACGCGCATCGGACATGCGTGATGTAACCAAGCGGATCCTGAATCACCTGCTTGGTGTTCATTTTGTTAGTCCTGCAGAAATTGCCGAAGAAACGATTGTGCTTGCAGAAGATTTGACACCTTCCGACACAGCTCAGCTGAACCGTGAATTTGTTAAAGGTTTTGCAACGAACATCGGCGGACGTACTTCGCATTCGGCTATTATGGCTCGCTCACTTGAAATTCCTGCAGTTGTGGGAACGAAAAATATATTGTCTCAAGCTAAAAGCGGTGATTTGATTATCGTTGATGGTTTGGATGGTCACGTATTCGTGAACCCTACCGAAGAGATTGTTGCGGAATACCGTGCTAAACAGGTGGCATACGACAAGCAACGCGAAGAGTGGCGTAAGCTGCGCGGCGAAGCTACGGTTTCTGTCGATGGTGTCCATGTCGAACTGGCAGCCAATATTGGTACGCCTAATGATGTAGCTGGTGTTCTGGACAACGGTGGTGAAGGCGTTGGCTTGTACCGTACGGAGTTCTTGTACATGGGACGCGATAAGCTTCCATCCGAAGAAGTACAGTATACGGCGTACAAAACCGTTCTGGAAAGAATGGAAGGTAAACCGGTTGTAGTTCGTACTTTGGACATCGGTGGCGACAAAGAACTTCCTTATCTGGACCTGCCGAAAGAAATGAATCCGTTCCTCGGATTCCGTGCTATTCGTCTGTGTCTGGATCGCCAGGATATTTTCCGCACTCAATTGCGTGCTTTGTTGCGTGCGAGTGTGCATGGTAACCTGCGCATCATGTTCCCAATGATTGCTACGCTGAACGAATTCCGTGAAGCTAAAGCTGTTTTGTTGGAAGAAAAGGAAAAGTTGGTAACCGAGGGTGTATCCGTATCTGAAGAAATTCAGCTGGGCATCATGGTAGAAATTCCTTCTACAGCGGTATTGGCTGACCAATTCGCAAAAGAAGTGGATTTCTTCAGTATCGGTACAAACGATCTGATTCAATACACAATGGCAGCGGATCGCATGAACGAGCGGGTTTCTTACCTGTATCAACCATACAATCCATCCATTCTGCGTCTGGTGAAAATGGTTATTGATGCCGCTCACCGTGAAGGACGTTGGGTTGGTATGTGTGGCGAAATGGCAGGAGATACAACAGCAATTCCGTTGCTGCTGGGTCTGGGACTTGATGAGTTCAGTATGAGCGCAACTTCCATTCTGCCAGCACGTAGTCAAATCTCCAAGTTGTCCCGTGCGGACATGGAAAAACTGGCTACAAAAGCTCTGGACATGCAAACAGCAGAACAGGTTGTTGAATTGGTTCAAAGCATCGAAGGTTAAGGAAGGGTATTACATTTCAAAGGTTATATCTTTTTCCAACAAAAAAATTGCTGTGTACATACAGCAGCCGGTATCTAATAGATACCGGCTTTTTTGCATGCTTTAAGTAGAATTTGTTTTTAACTGCATGAGCAATTCAGTACAGGTTTGCGAGCTGCGGTAGTTTCGTCCAATCGTGTGACTGGAGTAGTATATGGTGCATTGAGCACCAGCTCAGGGTTCTCTTCTGCTTCCCGCGCAATATGAATCATAGTGTCAACAAAAGCATCAAGTGTCTCCTTACTTTCCGTCTCCGTGGGCTCGATCATGATGCACTCCTCTACATTCAGAGGGAAGTAAATTGTAGGCGGATGGTAGCCGAAATCAAGCAGCCGTTTGGCTACATCAAGCGTACGCACTCCAAATTTTTTCAAGCCTCGCCCTGACATGACAAATTCGTGTTTGCAATGTCCAGGGTAGGGCAGGTCAAAATGTGGAGCGAGTCGATGCATCATGTAATTGGCATTGAGCACAGCGCATTCCGATACACGCTTTAAGCCGTCAGGACCGTAGCTACGGATATAGGCATAGGCACGAACGAGAATACCGAAGTTGCCGTAAAAGGCTTTAACCCGTCCAATAGAATCTCCCTGTTCCCGGTCCCAGTGGTACACCCCCTGCGGATCCCGTACGACAAGCGGCTTGGGCAAATAAGGGATGAGCCGTTGCTTTACGCCGACAGGCCCAGCGCCGGGGCCACCGCCGCCGTGCGGGGTACTCATCGTTTTGTGCAAATTGAGATGCACTACATCGAAGCCCATATCTCCGGGACGGGTAATCCCCATGATGGCGTTGGAGTTTGCCCCGTCATAGTAAACCAGACCACCCGCTTCATGCACGATGGCAGCAATGTCAGTGATTTGCTTCTCGAACAGCCCAAGCGTGTTCGGATTGGTCAGCATGAGCGCCGCGGTGTCGTTGCCTACGGCTTGACGTAACGCATCCAGATCCACCAGCCCCTCAGGGGTGGAGGGAAGGGTGACTGTTTCGAAGCCCGCGACGGTTGCGCTGGCGGGGTTCGTTCCGTGCGAGGAATCCGGCACGAGCACCTTGGTACGTCGCTCACCACGTGCTTCGTGGTATGAGCGAATCATCATCAGCCCGGTCCATTCGCCATGGGCGCCCGCGGCGGGCTGAAGCGTGACGGCATCCATGCCAGTTAACGCAGCCAAATCATTTTGGAGCGTATACAGCAGCTCCATAGCACCCTGGATGCTCTCCTCGGGCTGATATGGATGGATTTTGGCGAAGCCTGTATATCGGGCGACATCCTCATTCACTTTCGGATTGTATTTCATCGTACAGGAGCCGAGCGGATAAAATCCGTTGTCCACGCCGAAATTGCGCCGGGACAAGGCAGTATAATGCCGAATAACGTCTACTTCGTATACCTCGGGTAATGCCGCAGGTTGGCTGCGCAGCGCATAATCTGGCAAAAGCTCTGCCACCGGGCGACGGGGAACGTCGCACTCGGGAAGGGAATAGGCGATGCGACCCGGACGGCTCAATTCAAAAATGAGCGCTTGATCGTGTTCCTTCAACAGCCCTTGTTTCTGATCCTGTCCGGTGTGTGTCATAGCAATCCCCCCAAGGTGTGTACAAATTGGTCAATCTCTTCTTTGGTCCTTTGCTCCGTCACGGCAATCAACATGTGACCAGCAAGTTCCTCATAGTCCCGGCCCAAATCGTAGCCAGCGATAAATCCAGCAGCTAGCAGCTCGGCCTGGAGTTTGCTCATATCCGTACCCTCAGGCAGTCTAAGGGCAAACTCATTAAAGGTTGGTGCGTTAAACGAGGCAGTTACGCCCTTCAAGCTCAGCAATTGCTCTAAAGCATAACGGCTTTTATGCAAATTTAGCTCGGCTACTTCCTTGATCCCCTGTCTACCCATGACAGACAAGTATACAGATGCAGATAAAGCTAGCAACGCTTGGTTGGAGCAAATGTTAGAGGTGGCCTTTTCGCGGCGGATATGCTGTTCCCGCGCTTGCAAGGTCAGCACGAAGCCGCGTTTACCGTTGCGGTCTGTGGTCTGACCCACAATACGGCCGGGGATACGGCGCATATGTGCCTGAGAAACGGCAAAGTATCCACAGGTCGGACCGCCGAGAGAAGAGGAGATGCCAAGTGGCTGCGCGTCTCCTACCACAATATCCGCGCCCTGTTTGCCGGGTGTTTCCAGCAAGCCAAGTGCCAGTGGATTGGCACTGACGACCAAAAGACCTTTGTGCGCATGGATGAGGTCAGCCATCGGCTTCAGGTTTTCCACGGCTCCGAAAAAGTTGGGGCTTTGGACCAAAACAGCCGCGGTCTGTTCCGATACGGCTGCCGCTAGCGCATCAGCATCCGTTACGCCGTCCGAACAGCCGATCTCCACGATGTCCAAATCCAATCCGCGTGCATAGGCTGCCAATACCTGACGTGCCTCCGGATGGACGGACCTTGATACGATAAGCTGTTTACGGCGGGTAGCTGCGGCGGACAGTGAGCCCGCTTCCGCCAGTGCAGTCGCTCCGTCGTACATGCTGGCATTAGCTACAGCCATGCCCGTCAATTCGCAAATATACGACTGAAACTCGAAAATGGCTTGTAGCTCGCCTTGGCTTACTTCCGGCTGATAGGGGGTGTAGGCTGTATAGAATTCCGAGCGTGAAGTGATGTGCTGGATGACGGACGGAATATGATGATCATAAATTCCTGCGCCAAGGAAGCTGGCATGTGTGTCTGTATTGGCGTTGTGTCCGGCCAGCTCGGCCAAGTGGCGGGTTAAGGCTTTCTCATCGAGTCGAGAAGAGAGAGGCAGTTCCCCTTGATATCGAATGGCCTCTGGAATGTCACTGAATAAATCATCAATAGATGATACACCCACCACACGCAGCATTTCGGTTTGATCCTGTTCAGTCATAGGGAGATAACGATGCTGCTTCATAGGTTCTGACTCCTTTCGAAAAGCAAGATTTTAGATCGTAAATTAGCTAATAAAAAAGTGTGTGAGATGAAAAACCCAGAAGTTCATATCTGACATATTTGCTTTATAGAAATAAAAAGAGTTTAAGATCAGCGCGGGCGTTTATAAAAGGGTGTTGCCACCACCTCGGCACGCAGGCGTTTGCCACGAATCTCAACCTCCAACGGTGTGGAGGGGGCGCTAAAACGACTGTCCACCAAGGCGAGGCCCAGATTACGCTTCAAGGTGGGCGACTGAGTCCCCGTTGTGACCTCACCAATGTGTTGTCCTTCTGCGAATACCGGGTAATGGGCGCGTGGGATACCGCGATCAATCATTTCCAGCCCGATCAATTTGCGAGGAATCCCTTGTTCTTTCTGACGTTGCAGTGCTTCTCTACCGATAAAATCTCCTTTATTCAGCTTGACGAAGAAACCTAGACCAGCTTCGAGTGGTGAAATCGTGGCAGATAACTCCTGACCATATAGCGGCAACCGTGCCTCAAAGCGTAGTGTATCCCGAGCACCAAGTCCAGCGGGAATCAGCCCATACGACTCACCGGAACGAAGCAAACCCTCCCATACGGCTGGTGCTTCCGCAGCAGGTATATAAAATTCAAAACCGTCTTCGCCCGTATATCCGGTTCGTGAGACCAGTGCTTTTGCTCCGAACAATGGCACATTCTCATGGAAGCGGAAAGATGCCAGATTCGTAATGTCCGTATCTGCCACGGCTGCGGCAATACGTGCTGCCTCCGGTCCTTGCAACGCTAGCAATGCTATCGCATCAGACACATTCTCCATGTGAACGGATGCAGGCATATGGCGAATTAGCCAATCCCAATCCTTATCGATGTTGGATGCGTTCACAACGAGCATGTAGCGTTCCGGTCCTTTGCAGTAAACAAGTAGGTCGTCTACTACCCCTCCATCGGGGTAACACAGGAGTGAATATTGTGCCTGACCTGGTTCCAACTGGCTGACATCATTCGTGGTCACCCTTTGCAGAAAAGCTTCGGCTTCTTTGCCTTCAACCAAAAATTCGCCCATATGCGATACATCGAATAAACCCGCACGTTGCCGGACGGCCTCATGCTCCTTTTGAATGCCGCTAAACTGAACCGGGAGCTCCCAGCCGCCAAAGTCAATGCAACGAACCCCAGACTGCGTCCCGTAGGACGAATATAGCGGTGTTTTTCGCAAATTAGTCATTATTCCACTCCTATCCGGTGTGATCGGCTAAACAAAAAAAGACAGGCCGAAAAAAACGTATAGACGGCAGTCTACACTCTTTTTTTCAGCTCTGTCCTTGATACCAGAAAGTTACCCCGGTATGTACCGGGTTTCCCCTTGGGTGATCCGCTCCAATAGCGAATGCTCTCCAGAGATGCGTCCGGCAGAGGTCCTTTTGCCTGAGAGATTCACCTGCAATGCAGGTTTACTCCTTCGGCGCTACCTTCGGGATCAACGGTATATTACCTGGCTTTGCAGATAACAACCTGATCCGATTCGCGTGCACTTATGTCTCACAAGCGGCAACAGCTATGCGAATCTTTTTGGCAGTCTCTCCCTCCGCGTTCATCCGCGTTTGCAGTTGTCGGGGTGTTTCCCAAAGCATTTGCTATAACCCATTAATACGCAAATTCATTCAAAATGTCAATAAAAATGTCATCAAAAACAATAGAAAAAACATTTAATATATAAATAAGGATATGTAAGCGTTTGTTATAAGCTATCATATTTTTATATAGTACGCTATATGAGGTGATATGAAGTATTTTTGTTAGTATTATTGACATGAGTGTTCTTGTTGTCATAATCTTAACCTGTCTAGTACAGGTGAGCAAAAGCGATTTTATTCATATGGAAGTGAGGGGAACAGAATGGGTGAAGTAAAGCAGCAACTTTGGTATACAGACGAACATGAGTGGGTTCAGCGGACAGAGAATGGAACGGTACGAATTGGTATTACAGACTTTGCACAGCATCAACTGGGTGATATTGTTTTTGTAGAATTACCTGAGGCGGGAGCAACGATTGAGCAGGGAGCGGAGATCGGTACGATTGAATCGGTGAAGACAGTATCCGACCTTTTTGCTCCGGTGACGGGAACCATACTAAAAGTGAATGAAACGCTGGAAAGTACACCTGAGCTAGTGAATGAATCTCCCTATGAAAAAGGTTGGATGATCGAAGTAGAGATGGATAAAGATGTGGAGGAAGCCTTGGGCAAGCTACTGTCTGCGGATCAGTATGAGCAGTTGATTTCCGATGAGCAATAATGGAGCATTGTAGTATGGAGTAAGAGGGTTATTTGTCTGCTCGATTTTTGTATAAAATAGTCGCTATGATTTGACGTAGCGGCTATTTTTTTGTCTTTTTGCAAACGTAATTACGTGTTTTATTCTGATTTAGAGGGTTGTCCCCATATAAGAATCATACATAATCCAGCACGGTTTTTCGACTAATTTCTATAGCTACAGGTCATATTAAGAAGAATTATGCAGGTATAATACCTTCCCGGATAATTTAAATTTAAATGTTGTCATCAACGTTCATGACGAAAGTACGTTTTCATTTCGTTGATGAAGATAGCGCTGTCATTTAGTATGAATTTTAAGAAAAGGTAGTGATGCTTACCTACAAGGAGGATTTGAATATGAGTACATTGGACGCAAAGCCAAGTTCAAAAGGAGGCACTCGTGTCGTCGTACAGCGTTTTGGCCGTTTTCTTAGCGGTATGGTTATGCCCAATATGGGAGCCTTTATTGCGTGGGGGTTGATTACGGCACTCTTTATTCCGACCGGTTGGTTCCCGAATGAAGGTTTTGCACAATTGGTTGACCCGATGAAAAATTATTTGTTGCCGTTACTGATCGGTTATACAGGGGGCACGATGATTCACGGACAGCGTGGAGGTGTGATTGGTGCCATTATGACGATGGGTGTCATAGTGGGAGCCGATATCCCGATGTTCCTGGGCGCGATGGTAGCTGGTCCGCTGGCTGCGTGGATATTGAAGAAGTTCGACAAGGCCATTGAAGGCAAAGTCAGATCAGGCTTTGAAATGCTGGTCAATAACTTTTCGGCCGGAATTATCGGTGCCATTCTAGCGCTGCTTGCCCATGTGGCGATTGGCCCGATTGTACAAATGATCAGTCAAGTGTTGTCGGCAGGGGTACAGTTCCTCGTGAACGCAGGGCTATTGCCGCTTGTCAACCTCATTATTGAGCCCGGAAAAGTATTATTTTTAAACAACGCGCTGAATCACGGAGTATTGAGTCCGATTGCGTTAGAGGAAGCTGCAAGAACAGGAAAATCCGTACTGTTTATGCTGGAATCCAACCCTGGGCCGGGGCTCGGTATTTTGCTAGCCTACTGCCTGTTCGGCAAAGGCTCTGCGAAGTCATCGGCTCCTGGAGCGGTCATCATTCATTTTTTCGGCGGGATTCATGAAATTTATTTCCCTTATATTTTGATGAAGCCGATTTTGATTCTTGCTGCTATAGCTGGGGGCGTTGTGGGAACCTTCTGTTTTATGTTGACAGGTGCCGGACTGGTTGCTGCTCCTTCACCGGGCAGCATCATCGCCTATTTTCTAATGACGCCAAAAGGCGGATATTTGCCAATGCTGAGCGGGGTGATCGCTGCTGCGGTCGTATCCTTTGCTGTTGCCGCAGTGTTACTCAAGACTAGTAAGCAAAAAGAAGAGGGGCTGGAGGAAGCTGCTTCCCGCCTGAAAGATATGAAAAATCAAAGCAAGAGTGCAAGTGCTAACGCCACTGTAATGGAAGATAACCACGAATCTGATCGTGCTGCTGAGATTGCCGCAGCTCGAACGCTCAAGGATAAATCCGAAGTGAACAAGATCGTCTTTTCCTGTGATGCAGGTATGGGTTCAAGCGCTATGGGCGCCTCGATTTTACGCAAAAAAATGAAGCAGGCGGGTGTAGGCGTAACAGTTACGAATACGGCAATCAGTGAAATTCCACAGGATGCGGATATTGTCATTACGCAAAAAACGTTGACAGACCGGGCTAAAACAGTAGCCCCGAATGCTGAGCACATTTCCATTGACAATTTTCTGAAGAGCCCTGAATACGAAGCGCTGGTTGAACGTCTGAAATCCGATTCTTAATCCCCGTCGTAGTCAGGCGGACTGTATGCAGTGTACGTCTCCTGCTGGAGGGATGAGCTTGGGAAGGAACGGTATGCGCTTATGAATATTACGAAACGACAACGTGACATCGTGGAATATCTTCTGGAGCAGTCCAAAGAGGTTACAGCCGGGGAAATTGCCACGAAGATCAATGTCAGCACAAGGACGGTTCATCGGGAACTGGGCGCAGTCGAGCATTGGCTGGCAGCTCATGAGGTGAAGCTGGAGAAAAAGTCAGGGATTGGTATCTGTATAGATGCTGACCCAGCTCAGCTTGTATGCCTGCGAAGGCAATTGCTGCATACAAAGTCAGACGAATATTCGGCTGAGGAGAGAAAGATCGTGGTTCTCTGCATGCTGCTGGATACACAGGAGCCGATCAAGCTGCTGGCGCTGGCTTCAGACTTGAAAGTCACGGTAACTACGGTCAGTCATGATCTGGACGAATTACAAGGCTGGATTGGGGAACGGGGGCTCGTGCTTGTCCGCAGACGGGGGTACGGCGTCGAGATTACAGGACGGGAGACAGACAAAAGACGGGCGATTTCCGAGCTGGCTCTCGAATATTTGGATGAATCCGATCTGTTTTCAGCCCGGGAAGAACTTCGTTCTGTGACCCGTGTCGCCGACAAGTTGCTGGAGATGATTGGCAGAGATAACCTGCTGATTGTGGAAAAGGCCCTCTGGCAGCCCCATGAAAAATGGTTGGAAAACATGGTGGAAAGCAAATACATGGAGCTGCTGATTCAAATTTGCGTTTCGCTGGTACGTCTGCGACTCGGGTATGTTATAGATCCTCTTCTCTCGTATTTAAAAACAGATTCAGATGAAAATATCATGCTTCGCACAGCTATGGTGGAACGCATATGCACGGAGTTGTCAGAGGCGCTGGATATTGAATTTCCAGAGCCGGAACGATCTTATCTCAGGCTGCTATTTCGTGATGCCGAGGATCACTCTACCCGACTACTGCCGTTGGATGATCTCGTACTGTTGGAGTCGGTTCATGAGTTGATTCGTCGTGTGGAGGAAGAGACAGGCACGCCATTGGAAGAGGACCGTGTTCTGCGTGAAGGACTGATTGCCCATATGGCCCCGGTGTTCAAACGTTTGAAGGAAGGCAGGTCGATTCGTAACCCCCTCCTTCAGCAAATCCGCAAGGATTACAGCAGCTTATTCGACTCAGTGAAAAAGGCTGCGGCGGACATGACAGAAATGAAAGTACCAGATGAAGAGATCGGATTTCTCGTCATGCATTTTGGCGCTTCGCTGGAGCGGCTACGACAATTGCGGCGGGAGGTGCGGGCCATCGTAGTCTGCACGAGCGGTATTGGATCATCCAGACTTTTGGCAACAAGGCTCGCCAAAGAGCTCCCACAGATCAAAATTGTGGATAGGGCTTCATGGTACGAGGCGGCGCGGATTCCCAAGGAGGATTATGATCTGATCATTTCGACAGTAGAGCTACCGCTTGAACCGGATCGGTATCTTAAGATCAGCCCGTTGCTGACGCAGGAGGAGAGTGATCGCCTGCGTCAATTCATCCAGCATATTACACTCAATCATCCCAATGACCATCAGCAGGAACAGGCTGTTCAGCCTGGTCAGGATATAGAGTGGCTTACCGGTCTGCGGAAAAGTCTTGAGGAAATTGTACACATTGTACAGCAATTTCAAGTGTATCCGCTGGAAAATCAGGGGATGGATATGGCGGCGACCGTAGAGGCTATATGCATGTTGGAGGCGGGGCGGGGGAATGTTACAGAGCCTTCTGCGGTTGCTGCACAGCTCATGGAAAGAGAGCGCCAAGGTAGTCAGGTGATCTCTGATACCTCCATTGCTTTAGTTCATACGCGCAGCCACTATATTCGCAAGCCTTCGCTTACCTTGTATAAGCTGGCAGAGCCGCTGTTGGCGGATACAGGCGAACAGGTAGAATGCGTGCTGCTCATGTTGGGACCTCGTGAGCTGCCGAGAGAAAGCTTGGAGGTATTGAGCGAGATTAGTGCATTACTCTTGCAGGAAGACATGGTTACGCTACTGGAACACGGTAGCAGGGATCATATTGTCAATTATATATCGAGTGAGCTAGCTGAATTTTTCCACAGTAAATTAGGGACAGGGAGGAACCTACCGTGAGTATTATGACGATAGACAAAGTAAAAATGAACGCAACCGCCAAAGACAAATATGAGGCGATTCGTATGGCTGGACAAATCCTGCTGGATGCAGGACATATTTCAAGTGAGTACATTGACAAGATGCTGGAACGCGAGGAGATCGTGTCCACCTATATCGGGAACGGGTTGGCTATTCCACATGGCACCAAGGAATCCAAGATGCTTATTCAATCCACAGGCATCTCCATCGTTCAGTTTCCACAAGGCATAGATTTTGGGGAAGAAAAAGCATACATGGTAATCGGCATTGCAGCACAAGGCGGCGATCATATGGAGATTTTGACGAGTATCGCTGTGGTGTGTGCGGAGGAAGAAAATATGGATAAACTTCGCAACGCGGTGACCCCACAGGAAATTATAGATCTGTTCGAAAGTGAGATGGAGCTATGAGAGCCGTCCACTTTGGAGCAGGAAATATTGGTCGCGGCTTTATCGGATTGATTCTGTCGCGTGCAGGCTATGAGGTTGTCTTTTCAGATGTCAACGACACCCTTGTATCCGAGTTACGTCGTCGTAAACAATACACCGTAGAGCTAGCCAATGATACAAAGGATACGGAGCTGGTCACGAATGTGACGGCGATTGACGGCAAGGATGCATCCGCTGTAGCGGATGCGGTAGACCATGCTGATCTGGTAACGACCGCCGTAGGGGTTAGCATCCTCAGGCATATTGCAGCAGGTATTGCCGAGGGAATAGCGAGGCGGGTGGAGCGAGGGGCAGGCCCGCTGCATGTGATTGCTTGCGAAAATGCAATCGGAGGCAGCGCCCAACTGAAAGAGCATGTTTTTGCGCTACTGGATGAGGCGACTCGTGCCAAGGCAGAGGCTTCGGTATATTTCCCCAATGCTGCTGTAGACCGGATTGTGCCGATCCAACACCACGAGGACCCGTTACATGTGCAGGTAGAGCCTTTTTACGAGTGGGTGGTGGATCGTTCACAAATGGCACCTGAGCATGAAGAAATCGAAGGCATCCTGTACGTGCAGGATCTAGAGCCTTACATTGAACGAAAGCTGTTCACGGTGAATACGGGGCATTGCGTGGCAGCCTATCTTGGTTATACCGCAGGTTATGCTACCATCCAGGAGGCCATGAAGGATAGCAAGGTGGTGGATTCGATACAAGGGTCACTGGAGGAGACAGGAGCAGTGCTTGTGAAGCGCTTCGGTTTGGATCAAGGGGAGCATAAGAAGTACATCTCTAAAATTTTGGATCGCTTCCGCAACCCTAATCTGACAGACGATGTTACTCGAGTCGGACGTTCACCGTTGCGCAAGCTGTCTCCCAATGATCGTCTTGTACGTCCCGCGCTCCAAGCGCAGGAGTATGGCATCCCGACGGATCATCTGGCGTTAGGAATGGCGGCTGCCTGTAAATTTGATATTACGGAGGACCCCGAGGCAGTCGAGCTTCAGCAGGTGATCCGCAGTGAAGGACTGGGTGTGGCGCTGACGCGTTATACTTCCATAACCGCAGATCACCCGTTACATCGGCAGATATTGGAGCAATATGATATTATAAATTCATAAAACAACGAATTATCAACATCTACTTTCGATAATCCTCTTGAAGATAAAGCATCCACATCAACACTAACGTGTTCTGTAGAGATGTGCTTCAAGAGGATTTTTATATGCGTGATTTACATCACATAACAACCTGCTTAAATTGTTTATATTGATAATGATTATCATTATCTATAAAATGAAATCATTACTATTATAAGTATTAGGGAGGATTATAGTGAAACCGATCTATATTACCTTAGGGTTTTTATTTTTGGCGCTTGGAGTTATTGGTGTAGTGCTACCGTTGCTACCGACTACACCGTTTCTGCTGCTAGCGACCTTTTTCTTTATGCGGGGATCCGAAAGGATTCACCAGTGGTTTTCGAATACCGCTCTGTACCAAAAGCATCTAGAGAGTTTTGTTCAAACAAGGTCGTTGAAGCTGTCTACGAAAATCACCACATTGGGCTTAGCGTCAGCGATGCTGATTACAGGCTTTATTTTCACCCCTAATGTGTGGGGCAAAGCGCTCATCGTCTTGGTCATCCTTTTTAAATATTATTACTTTATATTCCGAATCGGAACAGTGAGAAACGCTGCAGCAGAAATAACGCCTTCATCTTCACTTGCCCCTACTCCGAAAAAAAGGTCTAAAATGGTCGACAGCCGTCTGCTCGGTCTAGTGGAACATTCTCGGAAATATATCGTATTGGGTGTGCTTGTGCAGTGGATCGGTCTTTTGGGGAGTATAGCCGCTGTGTTGTCTATGGCCTTTGTTATGCAGCAGGCATGGGAAGGACAAGTGACTCGCAAGCTGATTCTATCTATGACGGTCATTGTTATTACTGCTATTGCAGTTCGCTGTCTGAGCAATTATGCAGCCAGTATGTTATCCTATCGTGCTTCGGTAAATGCTAAAAAAACGCTGCGCTCGCAAATTTACGGCAAGTTGCTCAAAATGGGACCCGCATATACAGATCATACCTCCACCTCGGGAGTTATACAGGTTGCTGTAGAAGGGGTAGAGCAGCTTGAAACCTATTTCGGTAGATACATGCCTCAGCTATTTTACAGTCTGCTTGCCCCTGTAACGTTATTCATCACCCTCTCTTTTGTCAGCTTCAAAGCAGCCATTATACTGTTGATCTGCGTTCCCTTAATTCCAGTGTCGATCATTGTCATTATGAGGATGGCTAAAAAGCTTTTTCGGAAATATTGGGGCAGTTACGTCAATCTGGGCCACAGCTTTTTGGAGAATGTACAAGGTCTGACTACGCTCAAAATGTACGGAACAGACCAGGATAAACATCAGGAGATGAACACAGCAGCTGAGGATTTTCGCAAAATGACGATGAAAGTGCTGACTATGCAGCTTAACTCCGTGGCCATTATGGATCTTATCGCATTTGGTGGTGCCGCTGCGGGTGTACTGGTCGCGGTAAGCGAATATTCTTCAGGTCATATTGGCTTGGCGGGAGCAATCATCATTGTTTTGCTGTCGGCAGAATTTTTCATTCCTCTGCGTCTGCTGGGTTCTTACTTTCATATCGCCATGAACGGAATGGCAGCAAGCGACAAAATATTTCAAATGTTGAGTACTGAGGATCTTATACAAGGACAAGAAAGCATAGAAAACACAGATATTCGACTGGAACAGGTGAGTTTCGCCTACGACGAAAGAGATACCTTACGAAATATATCCATGGATATTCCCCAGGGCAGCTTTGTTTCAATTGTTGGGGAATCAGGCTCTGGTAAAAGTACGGTAGCCGGATTGATCGTTGGGCATCACGAGGGGTATCGAGGAAGTCTGACGATTGGAGGAAAAGAGCTTACCGATATTTCAGAAGGAAGCCGCATGCGTCACATGACCTGGATCGGTTTTAACAGCTATATTTTTAAAGGCACAGTGGAAGCAAATTTAAAAATGGGCAATGAGCACGCGGATGAGCAACAAATGCTGGAAGCTTTGCGACAAGTGAAGCTGTATGATTTTATCCTTTCAGAAGGAGGACTGGAAGCAGAACTGGAGGAGCAAGGGGCAAATCTGTCAGGAGGACAGCGCCAACGGCTAGCACTAGCCAGAGCATTGCTGCATGATAGTCGTGTGTACATTTTTGACGAGGCCACCTCTAACATTGACAGTGAAAGTGAGGAAGGCATTATGGAGGTTATACATGCGCTGGCAGGTCAAAAAACAGTGATTCTTATCTCTCACAGACTGGAAAATGTAGTTCAATCCGACTGTATCTATGTGCTGCAAAACGGTTTGGTGGCAGAATCGGGAACGCATCATGAGCTGTTGAGCCAGCAGGGACATTATGCGGAGATGTATCTCAGTCAACACCGGGTAGAGCAGTTTGTAAAAGGAGGGGCTGTATATGCGTAGACACGGATTACGGATCATGGGCCAATTATTGGTATTGGCGGGACCTCTTTTACCTGTGCTACTCATCACGATTGTTACAGGAGTGCTTGGTTTTGTTTGTGCTATTGGCATTATAGTGTTTGGAGCCCTAGCTCTGCTTACAGCAACGGGCATCACGACAGGCTACACCATGTCGTTTTTGCTGACGGCGATCGTCGTTTGTGCCGTACTGCGCGGCGTATTCCGTTATGGCGAGCAAATGAGTGGTCATTATCTCGCTTTCAAGCTGCTGGCTGTACTGCGTGATAAGGTACTTCAAGCCCTGCGCAGACTCGCTCCAGCCAAATTGGAAGGCAAGGACAAGGGGAATCTGATTTCACTCATTACGAGTGATATTGAGCTACTGGAAGTATTTTATGCGCATACGATAGCGCCTGTTATGATCGGCATCATCACTTCACTACTCATGGTGTTTTTTATAGGTTCTTATGAGCCTCTGCTAGGCTGGCTTGCTGCGCTTGCTTACCTAACTGTCGGTTTATTTATTCCTTTACTCACATCACGTATGGGCAAACGTCAGGGGATGGAATACCGAAGTAGCTTTGGCAAGCTGAGCAGTTATTTTTTGGACAGCTTACGGGGTATGAAGGAAATTGTGCAATATGGGCAAGGAGAACAACGTTTGAATGAGATTAACCGTCGTACGGATCAATTGGATGCCAAGCAGAAGGACTTGAAGCATCATGAAGGTATCACAAGAGCCATCACAGATGCGGCTGTAGTTGGATTCTCATTCTTGATGCTGCTGGCTGGATTGTACGGTATGTCTAATGGTCACGTTGACTTTACAGGTATGCTAATTTCTGTCATTGCCCTGTTTAGTTCATTTGGTCCTGTCGTCGCACTGAGCAATTTGTCCAACAATTTGCTTCAAACGCTGGCGAGCGGGGAACGAGTGTTGAGTCTATTGGAGGAAACCCCGGAGGTAGAGGAAAATATCGAAGGGATGAGTGTTGCCTTTACTGGGGCACAAGTAGACAAGGTGACTTTTGCATACGATGGTCAAACGGTGCTGAATGATGTAAGTCTCACGATACCGCATAAGCGGATTCTAGGCATTCAGGGTAAAAGCGGCTCTGGTAAGTCTACGCTGCTGAAGTTGATGATGCGATTTAGGGACCCGCAGCAAGGTGGAATTTTGCTATCCGGACACGATTTGAAGGAAATTGGGACCCGACATTTGAGAGGGTTACAGAGCTATGTAGACCAGCATACGTTCCTGTTTGATGATTCAATTGCAACTAATATCAAAATCGGAAAGCCTGATGCTACACATGAGCAGGTTGTGGAAGCAGCACGTAAGGCATCCGTGCACGATTTTATTATGACCTTGCCTCAAGGGTATGACAGCCGAGTTGGAGAATTGGGGGACAGGCTGTCCGGTGGAGAACGCCAACGCTTGGGGTTGGCGAGAGCCTTTGTCCATAATGCGCCTCTCTTACTGCTCGACGAGCCTACCAGCAATTTGGACAGCCTGAACGAGGCGATTATTTTAAAATCGTTAAAGGAACAGCAGCAAGATAAAACGGTTGTCCTTGTTTCGCACCGAAGTTCTACCATGCGGATTGCAGACGATATTTTTGAAATGGATAACCGTAGATTGTCCTGACTTTTCTAACGTGTTTTTTAACGTACTTATTTAGCGATAAGTGATGAAATCTAGGAAATTATTGTTATGCTTGAGGGCAAAAGCTGTAGCCTGTTCATGGTTTTGTCATAAAATGGAGTGTGCGTTGAAATGGAAGCGTCATCCTTATTTAAATCATCCAGCTTTTCAAGCTTGTCTTATTTTGATAGCCTATTAGGTGAAGATTTTACAAAATCCTGAGGTATATTGACAAGTCATAAACATCATAAATGATGGATGAACAGAGGCTGTAAGCCGATGTACAGAAATGGGTGGTGAACAAGAATGTCAGATTTCAATCAGCTCAAAGAGCTTGAGCACACAACATATCCCATATATGAAGGCTATGATTTGGGTCTTACTTATACGCCTGTGGGCAGCAAGTTCAAGGTATGGGCACCGACTGCGCAGCAGGTCCATATAGCGTTGTATAACGATGCGGGGGTGTACGATCAGGAGGGGAACGTTCAGGAGCACAGCGGTGGTCAGGAATTTCTCATGAGCCGTGATGATCAAGGTGTATGGTCTATAGAGCTGGAAGGGGACTGGAACAAATATTATTACATGTACAGGCTGGAGTGGGCGGACAACACCATTCATTATGCTGCCGATCCATATGCCACAGGGGTATCAGCCAACGGGCAGCGTACAGCGATCATTGATTTGGCTCAAACCAACCCGGACGGATGGGAATTGGATGTGGGGCCTACACTTAAGCGGCCGACAGATGCCATTCTCTATGAGCTTCATGTACGTGATTTTTCGATGGATACCCATTTTAATACGGGGGAAAAAGACTTATCTGCTGCTCAGGGACGGTTTGAGGCCTTTACGTATACGGGATTGAAGGATACTGAGGGGAACAGCATCGGGCTGGATCATCTACTGGAGCTGGGCATTACACATGTTCATTTGCTTCCAGTAGCTGATTTTCATACGGTAAATGACTTTGCGGAATTAGATACTGAATATAACTGGGGCTATGATCCGCAGCATTATAATGTGCCGGAGGGGTCTTATTCTTCCAATCCGGCTGATCCGGAGACACGCATACGAGAGCTGAAACTGCTGGTACAGTCTTTGCATACTGCCGGCATCGGTGTCATTATGGACGTTGTGTACAACCATACTTATTCGGTGGAACAGGGGCCATTTGAGCCTGTTGTACCTGGATATTATTACCGTACAGATGAACAAGGGCAGCTCACCAATGGATCAGGGGTAGGTAATGAGGTGGCAACCGAACGTCCGATGGTGCGCAAGTATATCAAGGATTCACTACGCTATTGGGCAGAGGAATATCATATAGACGGCTTTCGATTTGATCTGATGGGTCTGATTGATACCCCAACCGTGGTGCAGCTTACGCAAGAACTTCGCTCTGAAGTGCGTTCGGATCTGCTTATCTATGGTGAGCCTTGGACGGGAGGAGAATCTCCGCAACCCTTGCTTACGCTAAAAGGAACGCAACGGGACAAAGGCTTTGCTGTTTTTAACGACAACTACCGTTCTGCTATTAAGGGGGATAGCGACGGTACTGGGAGCGGGTTTGCCACAGGGGCAGAACATCAGGAGGAACAGGTGCTTAAAGGTGCTTTTGGGGCTATTCATGATTTCACAGCTCAGCCATCGGAGACCGTCAATTATGTAACTGCCCACGATAATCTCAATCTGTGGGATAAAATTTTGACGGTAAGACATTTGCGGGAGCATTGTCGTTTTCCACAATGGGAGCAGGGGAAGCCACAGGATGGGAGGACACCTGAACAAGCTGTTGCCGAAGCAGACCCGTATTGGGAACTGGATGAAAATAACTTGCTAGAGGACGAAACCGTACGCAAGTCCCTGTTAGCTAACGGCATGGTACTCACATCTCAAGGTATTCCTTTTATTCATGCAGGGGATGAACTGCTGCGCTCCAAATGTGGAGACCATAATAGCTACCGAAGCTCAGATGTAGTCAATGCCATCCGTTGGGATAACAAGGCGAGGTTTCGCCCAGTGTTTGATTACTACCAAGGCTTAATTGCTTTGCGACGCAGCCACCCGGCATTCCGAATGGATCATCGTGAGCTGGTGGAGCAGCACATGGAAGTGCTGCAAAGCAGTGGGCATGTGGTGGCTTTTGCTTTGAGGCACCATGCTAACGGTGATGCCTGGAATCATATTGTGGTGATTTATAACGGCTCAGATGCAGAGCAGACGATAGCATTGCCTGCGGAATCGGATCGTTGGCATGTGGTCGTGGACGCACACGGGGCTGGTAATGAGACACGGTATGAAGTCGTAGGCCATCGTGTAACCGTATCACGCTGGTCGATGATGGTGTTATATGATCAGGAAGAACCTGCACGAGTCTCATTTGTGACTGAACAAGATCAGGCTAATCGTCAGGCGGAGAACGAATTGGAAGACTCGGATGATGGGACAGTTCAAGAAATTGCAGGTACAGCCATAGCGTTGACAGATGTCCAGCTTGGAAAAGATAGTAAAGTCGCCCCATTTCGCACGATTGAACTGATCTACGAGCGTGCGGATCGGCAATACACTGGCTGGAACGTATGGGTATGGGGAACGGGGCACCGCGACGGACATGTTGAATTCCGTGATTTGGATGATGGTCGTGCAGTAGCGCGTATTCAGGTGGCCCCTGATATACAGCGAATCGGCTACATTGTCCGGCTTAATCACTGGGATGCCAAGGATGTGGAGGCAGATCGATATATTGATATAGACCCGAACCAGTCTGTGATGCAGGTATTGATTCATAGTGGCAGAGAAGAATATTTGCTACTGGTAAATGATAATCGGGCCGGATAGACTTGTATGCTTGGTCGCTATATACACGAAAGTAGCATTTTTCGATCATTTCGAGAAATGCTACTTTTTTATGCAAACGTGTGTCAGTTTCAGAAAAAAGGGGTAAAATAGAATTATGGACTTGTTTAGTTTTGCCAGCTTGCTGGCTTATATCCTGTAGTACGACTGGTAAACAGGCAAGATTCTTGGAGGAAAATCATTTGTAAGGTAACCTGAAGGAGGTTGTATATCATGAGTTCTAATGGAGGAAGTATTCAACTGACCGCCCAGCCGAGAACAGAGAAGAAGGGTTCGGCTATTCGTGAATTGAGGTTAAAAGGACGGATTCCAGCTGTGGTTTACGGCTCTGAGCTTGAAGGAACCCCTGTACATGTCGATGCCAAGGAATTTAATAAAGTAGTCAGAACCGGACGTTCAGAGGTGTTTAACCTCACTGTAGAGGGTGGAGAAACCATTCCAGTTATTATTAAAGATTATCAACAGCGTGACAATCAGTGGTTGCATGCCGATTTTTTGAAAATTGCCAAAAACAAACCGCTTCGCGTGCGTGTTTCTATTGATTATCAGGGTACACCTGTAGGTACAAAAACAGGCGGTATTCTGCAAGTTCAGGAAACGGAAGTAGAAGTCGAAGGTCTTCCGGCTGATTTACCATCTACCATTGAGGTGGATGTATCCGCACTGGATGTTGGCGACAAGCTGAGCGCTAGCGACTTGAAACTCCCTAAAGGAGTAACACTGCACGTCCCTGAAGAAGAACTGCTTGCTTCTATTATCGTTCCGCGTGCAGTTGAAGTGGAAAATGCTGCTGTGGAAGGTGATGCAGCGGCAACCGAAGGCGCTAAAGAGGCTTCCGAAAACAAGGAATCCTAATGTTGTCAGTTGGTATATGAACCTTTTCCAATTGCGAAGATCATCAAAAATGAATTCAAAATCGCTCCCTGCTAGGGGGCGATTTTTTGCATTCATTCATTTATTTACGATTACATACTCTTTCCCTTTAAAAGTTGTCCTGTTGTAATTTGGCGATTAAAGGGAATGTGGAGTGTTTGTACGATTTTCATTCACTACGTGTTCTGATATGACGATATATAAAGTATGGCATTTACATTTTTATTTTATAAATACCTAATATATATCTAAGGAGCGCGTACACAATCATGGACAGAACGAGTGAATTGTTGTGGCAAAGAAACAAATTGGTGATCATTATTTTTTGGATTATGGCCTTGAGTGGCATCGTCCCGGCATTATCTAATCCCTCGATGTGGGTATCTAATGGTGTAGGATTTGTAGTCGCGGCAGTTTTAACGATCCTGAATATGAAAAAGAAAGGAATCCGCCTTATTCCGTGGATTACTACGTTTTTTAGCGTATTAATGTGTATATTTTTGAACTTATCTAGCGTCGAGGTAGTGACCACCATATTAATTTGCTCTTTGTTTTTGCTGTATCCGTCTTACCGATATTTTCTGGTAGCTATGACCTTAAATCTCTGTAATATTTTTGTGCAAATAACAATCGGTACGCCCCCAGTTCCCCCAGCTACCGGTTCTTTGCGCTATGTGCATGAGTTTATTATTGTTTTACTCATTGGTTTACTACTGTTAGTGGTATCGGTGTTAAATCAAAAGCAGTTTAAGAAAAGTGAAGAGCAAAATAAAGATATCGATGCTACAAGGCAACGAATTGAATTTCTGTTTGAGCAAGTTAAACAAGCAGTGGCTGGATTGCATAACTTTACAGAACGATTCAGGAATCAAGTGGATGCTACGGGCAGCGTGACGCATGAAGTCGCTATCGGGTTTCAGGAGGTTGCCAAAGGGGTAGAAATGCAAGCTTCGAATATCACCGAGGTTACGGATAACTTGGCCCAATCTGACCGGCACGTGCGAGAGGTAGCTGATCATTCCCGAGAACTGAAGCAGCTTTCCGAAGATACGAAAAATGCCGGGGACAGAGGGAGCAGTCAACTGCTGGCATTAACGTCTCAAATCAAGGATTTGGGTCAGGTCATGAGTCGTACCAAAGAAGAACTGGATGAGTTTAAAGTACAAAGTGATAGCATGTCTGCCATGCTTAAAGATATTACTCAAATCTCAAAACAAACTAATTTGCTGTCCTTGAATGCATCCATTGAGGCCGCCAGAGCGGGAGAACATGGAAAAGGATTTGCCATCGTGGCTGGAGAAGTGCGTAATTTGGCTGAAATGGTAGGGAACACCTCGGTGGCGATGGAAGGTATCTTGACTCAACTGAGAACTCAGATGGATTCTGTCGTAAGTCAATTTGACATGGGACAGCAAAGGCTACAGCAAAGTATGGAATCGGCACATTCGACCGAAATTGTACTGGAGGATATCCTGCAAAATGCCAATAAAGTGTTGCAGCAGGCCGTAGATGTGGAAAACAGTACGAATAGCATGCAGCAATACTCATCTCAGGTTGTTCAAGAAATGACGGAATTTTCAAGTGTAACGGAACAAGCGAGTGCAGCGTCAGAACAAATTTTGGCTGGAGTAGAGGAGCAACGAAATATAACCTCCAATATGGTGACCGGGTTTAGTGAGCTGGAGGCGTTGATTATCCAATTAAAAGAACTGGTACATGATCAGAAGGAGGACAACAGTCCTACCGAAATCAGCAAAAGCAAATAACCGAAATGCTTCATTTTCGGACTAGAGATCCGGGGATTATCGCTATCAAGCGGTACTCTCCGGTTTTTTACTGCGCTTGAAGAAGGGAAATGAAGAGGGGATTTCTAGAAGCTATAATTAGATGGAAGTTGATGGTATAATTTGTGGCAGTTTAAATGCTTTGTAACTAAGGGGGGATAAATTCTTATGGAGCTTAAATATTTGTTGATCGGCGTGTTGAGCCTATTGGGTAGCGGAGTGATATATACGATGGAGCGCTTTATATCCGTCATTCAATGGGCTGCGAATTCCGTCCCTGTTAAATTGAATAGTTCGGGCATGTTTATGCCGAAACCTGACATGCCGAGTTTTGTTGATAATATATTTGTTATTATTTTATTTGTATGTGGCTTGATGATACTTGGGTATGGTGTGTAGAACGACGTACACGATAACACAACTTATGTAGGCATATCCGTTTTTATTTGGGAGGAACGCAGGTGAACGCCTTGTTGGAAATGCTGATGCAGCTATTTGAGCGCGCAGCGTTGTTACTGATTTGTTTATTTTTTATTACACGTATCCCGCGCTTTAAGGAAACCTTGCAAAAGAACAGCCATTCTCCGGCAGAGCTGGCCATATTAACATTGATCTTTTGTATGTTTGCGCTGTTCGGCACCTACACCGGGATTGAAGTCGAAGGTTCGCTTGTTAACGTTCGAATCATTGCAATTATGGCAGGCGGTATTTTGTTCGGACCATGGGTTGGGATCGTTACAGGTATTGTATCAGGTATCCATCGTTATCTAATTGATATCGGGGGAGTGACCTCGATTCCGTGTCTGATTACGAGTATTTTGGCAGGTGTGGTGTCAGGATACATCGGCCGCCGGGTCAACCGTTCCAAGAGATGGCTAGTCGGTATCGCCGCAGGTATGGTCTGCGAAGCATTAACGATGCTGCTCATTCTGGTAATGGCACAACCCCATAACCTTGGAGTGGACATCGTTTCTAAAATTGGTCTACCGATGATTATCGGAGAAGTCAGTATCGGTTTAATCGTTCTGTTGATCCAGAGTGTGGAGGGGGAAAAGGAGAATATCGCGGCCAGACAGGCCAAGCTGGCGCTAGATATTGCCAATAAGACGTTGCCTTATTTTCGCTCCATTAATGCGGAATCCTTGCATACCATTTGTTCGATCATAAAAGAAGATATCAAGGCAGACGCGGTGGCGATTACGGATACCAGAGATGTGCTGGCCTATGTCGGTTTTGGCGAAGAGCGTTATCACATCGGAGATGAGATCATTAGCGATGTGACTAAAACGACGATCCGCAGCGGTAAAATCACGATCCGCAACCATATTGCAGACGATAAAACACCCCAAATCCAGTCTCTGCTCATTATCCCGTTAGAGGAACGCGGAGAAGTAACCGGCACGTTGAAGATTTATTATCGCAAAGCTTATAAAATCACGTATCCGTTGCAGACGATGGCAATTGGCTTGTCTCAAATCATTTCCACGTTAATGGAAGTGTCGCGTGTGGAGCAAATTAAGGAAGCGGCGAATAAAGCCGAGCTAAAGGCGCTCCAAACGAAAATTAATCCTCATTTTCTGTTTAACGCGCTGAATGCCATTGCCTCTACGACACGCACCAAGCCGGATAAGGCACGAGAGCTGATCATTAATTTATCGGGCTATCTGCGCTATAATTTGGAGCTGAATGATGATTTGATCGAAATTCATAAGGAGCTTCAGCAGGTGTCTGATTACGTGGAAATTGAAAAAGCACGCTTCGGCAACCGACTTCAGGTAGAGTATGTAATGGATGAGGTGTCTGTGCGTATTCCAAGTCTTATTATCCAGCCCCTGGTTGAGAATGCGATTAATCACGGAATTCTCAAGAAAAAGGGGACAGGTACAGTAACTATTTCTGTAAAGGATCGTGGAGAAATGGTGCGTATTTCTGTAGCAGATACCGGGGTAGGTATACGGGATGATGTTGTGGATAACCTGTATCATGATCGGGTTCCGGCTAAACAGATCGGCTTGTACAATGTGCACAGACGACTCAAGCTTATGTACGGCGAAGGAGTTATTATTCTGAAGCATGAACCGGGCACCGAAGTCTATTTTGACATACCAAAGGAGAAGTCATGAAGGCCATAATTGTAGAAGACGAGCTTCCGGCGCGTGAAGAGCTGGAGTATCTTATTCAGACTCATAGCAACATTGAGGTGACCGATAGTTTCGAGGATGGGCTAGATGTTTTTCGGTTTCTGCAAGATCAGGAGACGGACGCGATCTTTCTGGACATTAACATTCCTTCATTGGACGGGATGCTGCTGGCACAGAACATTAGCAAATTTGCCAAAAAGCCCTATATTATTTTTACGACCGCCTATAAAGAACATGCGGCGCAGGCTTTTGAACTGGAGGCGTTCGACTACATCCTCAAACCATATGATGAAAAACGGATCGCATCTATGCTACGCAAGCTGGAAAATGCTTATGAGCAGCAGAACGTTCCAATACAGGAGCCTGTCCAGACTGCACAATCCCGAGCTGCTGAAGCCAGTACTGTTGCTGCGCCAGGTCGTATTAATTTGTTGAAAAATGACAAAATCATTGTGACGGATGCGAACGATATTTACTATGCGTGTGCGCAGGAAAAGGTGACCCGTGTCTTTACAAGGCACGAAGAATATACGATGCCGATGAGCATTTCGGAATTTCATGCCCGGCTGCCGCAGCAGGACTTTTTCCGCTGTCACCGTTCATACACGGTGAATCTATCGCAGATCCGTGAAATTGTACCTTGGTTCAACCATACGTATCTCCTGCGTTTGCGTGGACTAGAAGCAGAGATTCCGGTGAGCCGTAGTAAAGCCAAGGAATTTCGGCAAATTATGCGACTTTAAAGGCATTTCATTCCGCTATATGTGCATTTCATTCCTCAAACGATTTCTGGCTAACATGCAGGGTTATAATAATCGATGTAGAGAGAATCCTTACAGACTTGCTCCTCCACAGGCGCAAAGCGTACTGGATTCCCGGTTATTATGATAACAAACTGACGCTGTAGAGCCGGAATGAAAAGAGGAGATTTATATGAAAACAAACAGCGGAAATCGTTGGCTTGTCGTGCTTGGAACGATAATTGTCCAGATGGGATTAGGAACCATTTACACATGGAGTTTATTTAATCAACCGTTGGTGGACCGCTTTGGCTGGAACCTCAGTTCGGTTGCCATTACATTTTCAATTACCAGTTTTGCACTGGCGTTTGCTACATTATTCGCAGGCAAACTACAGGATAAATGGGGACTACGTCGTTTGATTTTGTGTGCAGGTGTCGTGTTAGGAGCAGGGCTTATGCTCAGTTCGCAGGTAACATCGCTGTCCCTGCTTTACATTTTGGCGGGTATTGTCGTAGGTTTTGCGGATGGAACGGCATATATTACATCATTGTCGAATCTGATTAAGTGGTTTCCTGAGAAAAAAGGACTTATTTCCGGTATTTCGGTTGGGGCATATGGAACAGGCAGTCTTATATTCAAGTATATTAATGGTTCGTTGATTCAGTCCGTTGGCGTATCACAAGCGTTTTTATATTGGGGAATGATCGTGCTGATCATGATTGTGGGTGGTTCTTTCCTGGTAAGAGAAGCTGTAGTCGTGAACAAGCCTTCGGTACAAAATGGGGTTGTACAACGGGACTACACCGTTAAAGAAATGCTGCGCACCAAGCAGGCATACCTGCTGTTCGTAATGTTCTTTACCGCTTGTATGAGTGGTCTCTACCTGATTGGAGTAGTCAAGGATATCGGCGTACGGATGGCCGGTCTAGATGTAGCAACAGCCGCTAATGCGGTCGCTATGGTCGCTATTTTCAACACGGCGGGTCGGATCATTTTAGGTGCGCTATCGGATAAAGTAGGTCGTCTGAAAGTAGTAGCGGGTGCTCTATTAACAACGGCGGTCGCAGTTACAGTGCTGAGTCTGGTACCGCTGAATTATGGTTTGTTCTTTGCCTGTGTAGCAGGAATTGCTTTTTGCTTCGGTGGCAACATTACAGTCTTTCCTGCCATCGTAGCTGATTTCTTCGGTCTGAAAAATCAAAGCAAAAACTATGGTATTGTGTATCAAGGCTTTGGCCTCGGTGCGCTGGCGGGGTCATTTATCGCAGCCTTGCTCGGTGGATTCATCCCTACCTTTACTACGATTGCTGTGCTGTGTGTCGTATCATTCCTGATTGCCCTCACCATTCGCACTCCAGAACAAGGTAAAGGCAAACTGCGCAGTGAACGGAAGAAAAATACGAACAGTGTGCGCAGCATGAAGCCTGGAACGAAACTGGGTTAAACGATTTGAGAAAAAAGAACCAGATGAATGCCAAAAGACCTGTCATCATTTCTCTAAGGGAGATTATGGCAGGTTATTTGTTTTTCCAATAATCTATTTTACGGTATAATAAAAAGATGTGTAATAAGCCGATATATACAAAAGACATAAGCTAAGAACCTGACAGGAGGACGAGTCATGATCGTGGATACAAGCGGGAATCTGCTTGCCCGCAATACGAAGCTGCGAAATACATATCAAATTCGAAGCGCCTTGTCCCGCAGTGAGCTGGCCATCGTGTATACGGCAAGGCTGTTGGATAACCGAGAAAAGGTCATTGTGAAGGAATTTTTTCCGAATGCACTGGCTTTGCGGGGGATGGATCGAAAAACGGTCACTTGCGGTGCTTCTATGCAATCCAAATACGTGGAGTTTATGCATTATTTTTTGCGTGAAGGGCAAATGTTGAAGGAGTTAAGTCATCCGGGAATTGTCGGTTATATAGATCACTTTGAGGAAAATGGAACTGCCTATCTGGTCATGGAATACTGTGCAGGCAAGACACTGGATCGAATGATGAAAGAAGAGGCTGTGCCAACGTATGATCCCACTTTTTTGTACCATACGCTGCTACCTTTAATTGATGCCATGGAGTACATTCATGACAAAGGAATTATTCATCGGGATATTAAGCCGGGTAACATTATGATTGGGGAAAATGGCAAGATCAAGCTGATTGATTTTGGTTCGGCTGTGCATTTTGAAGGTAAAGAGCATCCGATCTTCACCACGGCGGGCTATTCTCCGCTGGAATTTTACTCTAATCGTTCGCAGCAGGGGCCTGTATCGGATATCTATAGTTTGGCCGCCACGCTGTATTATTGCCGAAAAGGAACACCTCCGCCAGATGTGCCAGGCCGATTGTTTGCAGATCATTCCGAGCGGATTCAGATTGAAAATGCGGGACTTTCTCTGCTGCCGTATGTCATTCGGCGTGGTCTGGAGGTACAGGCTAACAAGCGTTGCCGCTCACTTCGATGGTTTAAAGCCGCACTACGTGCGGAATATTGGATAAAAAAAGGGAAGCGCCCTACTCTTACGGTTCGTTAATCGTAAGAGACGGTGCTTCTCTTTTTTTACGTTGTGACGGACATTATCCTGTCGGAGCTTGGATATGGTCGGTGTACACTGAAGTATTCGGTTTAATCGCTTTGTATCGCAGCTCGATTTCAGTCACACCATCCTCGAATGTAATGTACAGTTTGTCGCTGTACTCCATGACCGCTTTTTTGTTGCGGGCTAATCTGATCTTTCCATGCTGTAAGGCACAGCGTGTATCATGTTTCACGATTAGGCTCCCTTTTTTGCCTGCGGAAAATAGAATCCGTTCCGCTTCTGGCAACGGTTCGTGAACGTCAAGCGTACGGAACAACTCCTGTAAGCTGACCTTACGACCCGGAAAGGAGGTGAGCGGCCAAGATTTTACCGGAATCTCCTGTCCGCTTGCTGTTGCGAGAAAATATCCTTCGATTCTTCCGGCAAACTGCGGCTTCGGCCGCAAGAACCAATACAGAAGAGCGGCTACCACGATACTGATGGCTACCGTCCACTTAATGGCTGTATACCGGGATTGTACGGAAACGGTTAGTGTAGCGCTGCTGGATGCGCCTTCCGGATCGGTAGCGGTAATCTTTAGCTGAGTGTCACCTGTGTGGAGCTCGGATAGCAGCAGATCATTACCGTTAATCTCAGCATGGACCGCATCCCCAGAGGCTTCTGAATCCAGCTTATAGTTCAGCTTGTCATGATTCGGGTCAATGATAAAATCCGATAAACTTCGACGGGAATCGCCGTCTTCTTTTACCAGGCGAATCGTCAGGTCTTTCAAGACTTGTGGCGCTGCATTGGCCGCGTGAACTTTATGTACAGTTCCCTTACGGTACCATTGCGGACTATCCAGGGATAGCTGCCATGTATAATCCCCGGTTTGAGGGAACGCATATTCGGTATGGAAGGCTCCTGACTTATAGGTCATAGGCACCTTTTTGGCTGTGCCCCCCTTTGGAGTAACTATAATATGGGCTTGGAGAGACGTATATACGGCTTCATCCGTAAGCTTTTGACTGTTGGGTAACAGGAGCTGAGCTTGAAACGGTGTGGCTTGACCTTTCAGCAACTGCACAGGCTTGTCGCCATGAGTTGCCGTTGCTTGCTTTCCTCCCATGGTAGCTTCGGCTTCCAGTCGATAGCTGCCAAGTAAATTGATTTTTACCAAATCCCCGCGTATGCCCCGTAGTTTCAACTTCACTTTACCTGCCTGTGGATGCTCGATTTTTAAAATCGCATATCGGCTCGACTTGTACCTGCGGACATTTTCTGAATTGGAATATAGCTGTGTTTCCAGAAGGGGATGCTCCGACAAAAGCACCAGATTGGCTTCCTCCATACTAGAATCAGGTAGAGTTACAGTTAATTCTTGCATCTCGCCAGTGGTCGTAATTGCAGCAATTGGAACGAGCTTGGAGCGAATTTGACTGGCGAAAATACGGTTCAGAATTTCCGGCAGATCCTCGGCACTACTCGTAATAAAAGAAGCTCCACCCGTTTGAGAAGCGATCCGTTCGAGTTCTTGTCGGTTCACTGTGCCATCATGGTTCAGACCAATCGTGTACACCGGATATCCCTTGGTCTGTGCAGATTTGATGACAGAGGACACATCGTTATTGGAGTCACCTTTAGATCGGGAACCAGAGGAGGCACCAAAATCAGTCTCTCCATCTGACAATAGAATCATAAAAGGCTGACGCCCTTGGGATGCTCCTGCCGCTAGCAGCTCCGAGCCTTTGCGCAACCCAAGTCCCAAATCCGTATAACCAGAACGGTTTAGCGTTCTGATATCCTGCTGGATTTGGGATTTTTGCGCTGCCACGGCAATCGAAGTCAGTGGTTTCGAGGCGACCACGTTGTGATTGTAGGCAACGAATCCTACGCGTGTGCGGTCTGCATCACTCAAATCCATAAACATATTGATGACTTCGGCGGCAATGCCCTCAGGATCAGTATCCCTCATGGAATAACTGGTATCCAATACAAAAACGGCATCATAACCCTCGATCGGGACAGCACCCAAAGATGCTGCATTAGCCTGATTTACAGTGCAAATGCCCCCATTTAAGCCCATTTGTAAAAATAGTACAAAAGTCATGAAAACAATAATCCCTAGTTTCCTTATTCTGAACATAAGCTCCTCCATCGTCGAGACCAACATGGGGGATCAACTCTCCTAATCCTTGGGATATAAGGGATAAAGGATCAAAACAGCTGATAAACCTCACATTAGCCATGAATTTGATTCTTTTACGCTTATCAGAAATATCCAATGGACTTCTATCGGTAATTGGGTTCCATTTGTGAATATTTCCCTGAAGAAACAGGTCTAACATATCATGAAAATTACGTATTCACGCATAAAATGAGTCAAAATGCCCTGTTTCAATCTGAGACTACAGAAATTGACAAAACTGAAGGGTACTTTGTATGATAGCTCTCGTATCAACGGCAAAAATTGGGATTGAAGTTAGGAATACGAAATCATAAATTTAAAATTTCTGTGTTATCTGACTTTTGAATTTGAAAAACATCTCATTTGTATGCTTTGCCGTTAAAAGCCGAATAACGCTTCGGACCGATTTTCGAGGTTACATGCCTGTACCGTAAATGTGGTATAAGCTCAATCCTTTGACGAATTTAAATGTTAAGTAGGGGGGAGGAGGCAAAAGAACTAAAAATGAGTATTCGTCCGTTTCAAATTGGACATCCCGTGTTCGTATATGGAGCAATGGACCTATAACTCATACTTTATTCATTTGCCGACAGCGATGGAAATCATTTATCAAACCAACCGTACAATGCTTTTTGAAGAGATTAACCCGGAAAAGCTGGACCTGATCACCATTGTAGGTGATGTGAAGGGTATTGACAGCTTGAGCGATGAAAAGATCAAGGAAATTAATCAGCACCTTCTGGTGCGCAGCTTTGACGAATTTTTGGATAAGTTTTCACCAACCGTGTATTCGTTTTTTAACGCGGCCAATCAAAAAGTCGTCTACACCCTTAAAAAGCCAGAGGGAATTGATGAGGATAGCATTTCTGAAATTCGTGTAAATCAAAGTAATGACTTTCTGAAAATGTTGTTTACGCTCATCGATACCAAGCGCAGTCAAGGAATTACAAATGTAGATTTCAAATTTGAAAATCTGCTGGATATGATTTCACCGAAAAAGGTCATGGATGATATTCGTCAAGTCCGCAAAGAGATTCACTATATGTATGGTGAATACGACAAGCTGGATGATGGCGATCCAAAGAAACTCGACATGGGTGACAAGCTGAATGGAATGTTCGAGGAAGCGAGTCAGAACTATAACAACGTTATGGCTATGCTCCCACTGGCAATTGAGGACATCAAAACCCGCCTTCTGCTCGGTGGCGCCCAAGAGGAAAACTCCGGCGAGCTGATTCAGGTGGGTATGCTCTCCATTGGGGAAAGCGGCGAACTGAAAATTATTGAAGCGCCGAAGAGCGACAGTACTGAGCTGATGTTATTGGATGAGAACAGCACTGGCGATCTCTCCCAAGTATTCGAAGAGGATTATAACTCCATCACAGATACGCCTTCTGACTATGTGAAGGATTTGGTGGTTCGCACGTTTGTGCCACTGCCGGCAGTTCAGACCAAGGTGGATACAGCGGTTGAAGTTCAAAACTACAACACGTATCTGGAGTTCTATAAAAATGCCAAGGACGATTTCGTAAAGGCGGTTAAGCCGCTTGTGGAGAAAATTCTCGGTGTCAAAATGTTCTTCGATCAATATGCAACGAAGAGCAAAGGCATGCTGCCGACAATGCTGGTGGCGAACAACAAGCTGGACATGCTGGTGAAAAGCAGCAATATCCCGCGCCTGGAAACGTACCTGAATACTGTGAATGCTAAGAATGAATTCAGCGACACGATCTGGTTCGGTATCGTTCCATCCGTCGAGCTTGAAGCAGCCGGTAAGGTAAAGGTTTCACGTGAACGCTTCAAGGGCAACGAGAAGGTCGTTAAGCAGGGCGGAAATTCTATGGAATCGCTCTCGATGCTGCTGCAAGTCGTGAAGGATTACAAAATTCAAATGTTCTTTAATTTTGAATCCGGTGAAGAAACGACTTTCAACAGTATGGCGACAGCAGGTATCGACAAATATGTCGATAAATGTGCCAGTCTCGTTCGCAGAGAATATAGCGAATTTGCCATTCCTTGTGTACCAAACTTTACGATTATTCCGAAGGACAAATCGGGTGTCATTATCGACAGCAAAATGCTACAGACCGAAGACGGTGTACAGCTCTCTAAGGAGAAAGAGGATATTCTCAAGCTGTGGATCGAGGGCGTTTATGTGGGTGCAGCCTATGTTGCCGCCGGCTTGGTCGCTTCCTATCAGTGTCCTGAATACCTGCGTGAGACGTTCAAAACGGTCAATAAGAACTTCCCTGGCGTACGCTTCGACATTGAAGCGGGAGACAACAGTCTGCGCACGGTGACGACGATGGCCAAGGAAATCACCGGTTTCACCAACACGATCAAGGATGCCATCAACCGTAAAAACTTCGGCTTTGTATTCTCGTCGGAGAATGCCCAGATTCAGGATAAGGATATCCGCCGGATTACCGTCTACAAGGCGAGAAGCATGGCGATGTCCGAGGACGGCTTTGACTCCATCTACAAGACGCTGGTCAGCACGTACATTGAACGTATTTTGCGCTACCAGACAGGGGACTTCAAACACGAAAATATCGTCCGCTTCTTCAGTAACAATCCGAGCAGTCAGAAGAGCAAGTGGCTGAGCAGCAGAGGATCTGTTAACTCGATCATTCAGGACGGAGACGATATGAGCTTCATTATTGATGAGAAAAGCAATATGTGCCATATCGATCTGGTCTTCAACGGTAATGTGAAGAACCTGGAAGTCATGATCACTAAGGGAACCAGCTCGGTCAAATCATGATCCGAGCACTACGAAAGATGTTAGAGGCGTTTCTATCCAGAACCGCCTTTATACATAAATCGCGGAGAAGCTCTGCATCTCCCGCCATCATATTACCTAATTTCAAGGAGGCAACACACATGGGATTCAGATTGAAAGTAGAAGGACAAGAAACAATCGAGCTGGGCTTGGATAACATCCAAACGGTTATTTATGACACCGATACACCGGACGATTCCAATGCACGCTCCACTGACGTAGGCTCCACGCTGCGCATCAGCGGCAAAATCATCACAGCAGTAGACGGTGACAGCGCGGATGACACGCTGAAACTGGCTTTGTGGTCTCTGGTTCCTGCTGAAAAAGCAGACAGCTACCGTAAAGTAACACTGGAAGTTATCGCAGCTGATCAAGTTGTGCGTAAAATCCACTTCCCGAATGCTTTCGTTGTAGACTACAACGAGCACTTCGGCGACACAGAAGGTGTAGGTGCATTTACACTCTACATCAAACAAAAGAAAGACAAAACCGAGCTGGCTACAATCGACGGCGGATATCCGGTTTAAGCTTAACGTCTTCACGTTAAGTGCAGCTTAAACACACACTCACCCGGCACACAAGTGCAGGGTGGATAAATATTAAGAGGCCTACGGGTCTCTTAATATTTATTTTTTTCGGAGAGGGGAACATCACACAATGACCAACTACTATGAGCTGCTCGGTGTCAGCCGGGATGCTTCGGAGGCAGAGATTAAGCAGGCTTACCGTAAACTGGCCAAAAAGTATCATCCTGATACCAACCAGGGAAGCGAGGAAGCTACGCGCAAGTTCAAGCTAATTCACGAGGCTTACAATACCTTGCGTGACGAAGCATTGCGGCAGGCATACGATGCCGAGCTCATCCGAAAAACTGAGGGAGCTGGCGGGGAACAGCGAGAGAGAGGCAGAGGGGCTGCATCCTCCGGCGGTGCACGTACGGCAGCCAAAGGATTCAATCCGGCTGATATAGGAACTGATTTTGAGCAATTTTTTGGTTTTCATCCGAAAACGAAGGAGGGCTCACCAGGGAAAAAAACGAAAAAACCCGGTGATCCGACGGATACCTCAGCGATGTTTAACCAATTTTTCGGTATTCGTAAAAAGTGATGATTTTAGGATAGAAATGGGGGAAGCAAGCAGTGAAAACGGCGCAGAACAGATGGGTTTTCATCATAGATGTTGCCATGTTCGGGCTGATGCTGGCGATCGCCTTTTATGTGTTTAATCGTACAGGCTACAGCGGTTTGAAAACCGTGGTCGCGATAGGTATTGGAATCGGCGTGCTTGTATACATATTGCGCAATCTGGTGTCCGTTGTACCCGTGGCCAAGCCAAAGACACAACGTCATCGGATTGCCAAGCTGGTGTTGATTGATGAAGAGGGCGAGTCCATTAAAGAATGGTATATCGAAGGCGAAACGTCGCTCTTAATCGGTAAAACAACGTCACGTTCAGAGGCGGATATTGATTTGGTAGGTACAGACTATGCCTCCCTGGTAAGTGTGGAGCACGCGGTGCTCAACCGGGTGAACAGCGACTGGTTTGTGGAGGATGTGGATTCCGGTAATGGTACAGGCTTGCGGTCTGCCAACGAAAGTGTAACCAAGAAGTTGGAAAGCGGTGAGCCATACCGGATTTACTCAGGTGACTTATTATATATTGCCAATACGAGACTGCTCGTTAAATAGATGAGGATGCTGCAAAATCCTTAGATCGCTGAAAAGACAATCATGACAATGGGGGAAGGAACCGACTATGAGTTTGACAAGATGCCCGAACGGACACATGTTCAGTACACGAAAGCACGGAAATACGTGTCCATATTGCAACACGGTAGTAAATGTAGCTGCACCCAAGAGCGCAGAGCCAGTGGCGAAAACAAACGTCGCGGGAGATAACGACAAAACAATGCCGTATTTGGGTGAGACAGTGGGCATTCATCCAGTAACTGGATGGCTGGTATGCATCGAAGGAGCACAGGTGGGTCAGGACTATCGCATTATGGCGGAGAAAAACTTTATCGGGCGCGCAGAGGAAATGCATGTCCGCATTATCGGGGACAACACGATTTCCCGTAGAAATCATGCGGTCATTGTGTATGATCCGAAGAAACGTAACTTTTACTTGCTGCCAGGCGATTCATCAGGTTTGGCGTACCACAATAACGAAGCGGTATATTCACCAGCAGAGCTGGCTGCCTATGACGTGATTCAGCTGGGACACAGCAAATTTATCTTTATCCCGCTGTGTGGCGCCCATTTTGAGTGGGATAACGAAAACTAGGACGGAATTGGGCAATGGTGCAGGGAGGTAACGATATGCAGCCTTATTTTGTTGTAAGTGGAGCTGCGGTACTATTCGCTGTTCTGCTCATGATCCGTATACGACTGACGCGAATTTCCGGCAGCCGTACCGTGAGTGGAATTGAGATCGGAAATGGTCAAACGATCGGGAGCCGGAGCGAGCAGGATGATTATTTCTCCAGTATGACGACACCTGTCGGTACGCTGGCTGTTGTCGCAGACGGTATTAGTGGACTGGCCAATGGACGTATGTCCAGTACCTTGGCTGTGACGACTTTTACGAAGGCGTTTGCCAAGCTGGAAGATGCAACAAATTTGAACGGATATTTTGCAGAGGCGGCAACTCAAAGCAATCGCGGTATTTTGCAAAATTTGAATGGACAGGGCGGAGGAACGACGCTGGCTGCGGTCATTGTGTGCGGCTATCAGCTGTATTACGGAGCGGTGGGCGACAGCCTGATTACGATTTACCGCAATGGTCATTTCCAAACAGTCAATTCCAAGCATACAGCGGAAACACTGCTGGAGGAACGAGTGCTTGCTGGACAAATGACCTCGGAGGAAGCCAAAACGAGTCCAGTGCGTAATCAACTGGTCAACTACTTGGGCTATGAGGGCTTTGAGAGCATGGAGCTGGGTAGGGCACCGATTCGTCTGTATTCGGGCGATCATGTGCTGCTGTGCAGCGATGGCATTCAGGAGGCGCTGACGGAGATTGAACTGGAAGAGATTATGCGCAAGGGTGGAACACCACAGGAAACAGCGGATGCCATGATCGACGCCATTAATGATAAAGGCTTTAAAAGTCAGGATAATGCTACAGTACTTATTTTGGCGATAGGATGAAACAAGAAAGACGGGGGTAGCGATGCGCAAGGACAACAGCGATTTTAGTACCGCCTTTGTGTCGGAAGCGGGCTCTTACATAGACAACCGGGACTATTTTGCATTCATGGAGACGGACGACATGGCCTGTTATGTCCTCGCAGACGGTCTGGATTCGGATCAGGAGCTGCGCAGCGCAGAAATGGTTGTCAAAACGGTGCTGGAAAACTTCATGGAGAAGCCTTCCATGTCCAAACGGCGCTTGATGAGAGATCTGCGTGAAGCGCAGGAATGGCTGCAATTTGAAAGCCGTCGTGTTCGGCTCAAAGCCAGTCTGCTGATGGTAGTGACCAACTACAACAAAATGGTGTATGTTTCGTGCGGTAATGTGCGACTATATCATTTTCGCAATGGAAGGCTTAATTTTCGCAGTAAGGATCATAGCCTGGCTCAGTCATTGGCAGATGATGGACGCATTCCAGACGAAGCGACCAGCACACATGAGGAACGAGGCAATCTGCTGGAATACTTGGGAAATCCCAATGGAGTTCATGCCCATTACGCCAAAAAGACGCAGCTTGCAGATGGAGATGTAATGCTGCTCGCCACATCAGGGATGTGGGAGGACGTCGAGCTGGCAGAAATGCTGGGGGCGCTGGAGGAAGCGAAGGACCCGGTCATGCTGACGGACACCCTGGAAGAGGTTCTGCTAAGCAAACAGCACCGGACGGTGAATAATTACACAGCTGCGGCCATTTATGTAAATAAAGTTTTTCAGGAAAAGCCTAAAAACCGCCGTAAGCTGATTAAACGGATTTTGATTGCGTTGCTTGTCTTTATTGTTGTGGGCGGGGGAGCATGGATTACGCTGGCTCGTATGGCTGCGAATAAGGCAGCTGCGCTGGAAACGATGATCGAATCAGCCCAAGCCGCAGACGATTATGCAAGGACAGGGGATTATGCGAAGGCGCTTAAGTCTTACAGCGAAGCGAAAAACGCGGCGGTTAAAATTAACGATAAGATTCACAAGCGATTGTATACTGCAGAGCAGAAACTGTCTCAATTAATGGTTGATGGTGACGGCTATGTGGAAAAGGCGGACTTCACCAAAGCAGAAGCCAGCTACGCTAAAGCACGGAAAAGCGCCGGGCTATATCCACCGTTTAATGTGAAGGATATTGAGCATAAAATCGATCAATTGGACAGCTATGCCGAGACGGCGAGCTGGATGAAGGACGGAGATTTAAAATTTCAGGGCGGAGATTACACGAATGCGCTTAAGCTGTACAAAAAAGCGAACAAGGCTGCGATGGAATCCGGTTATACGTCCGCGCAAAAAGAACTGGAGAAGAAAATTACCGAGACCAACGATAAATTGACAGCTATTCAGCAGCAGCTCAAGGAGATTCAAGCTGGCAAACTTCAGGCCAAAGGGGATCGGATGATGAAGGATCTCGATTATGAAGGAGCCGTTGATGCCTATAGCGGGGCACAGGAAATTTATCAGGAGATTGATAAGCTCGAAAGTGTTCTGGCATTGGAGCGGAGCATAGCCAAGGCGGAGGAAAAGCAGAGCGCGGAGCAGCAGAAAAACGGTCAGCTTCCTGCTGCATTGGGATTGTCTAACGGAGCGTTGAACGACACGGACGCAGGGGACGCAGCGAGTGAAGCTTCATCTTCCGCTGCTGCAATCCCTGCTGCAGAATCGCAAACGAAGGCTGCGCCAACGGCTTCAGCGGGAACTACACCTGCGAAGAAGGAAGCCTCTTCGGCTGCAAAGAGCATGGGTACAGGCGATGGAACTGCCCCTTCGGCCAAGGTGGATACCAACAAAGAGCAAGGAACTGCTGATTCTGCTTCTAAAGCAGCAGGGGCGTCTGATTCAGAGAACCAAGATCGGGCTGCTGCGAACGGAAGTTAAGTTTTTCATGTTCAATGAAGCTGGAGCCGGAAAGGAGTGAGACGTCGTGAAAGAGCTGGTACAAGACCGTTTGAGCAAGATGGACGATTTAGAGCAGAGACGTTTACTGAAAAATATGATGGCGGGGGTATTTATGAACCTCGTCGAATATCAGGAAGAAATGACCCGCCAGCTAGAACGGCGGGTATTTGAGGAAATTGAGAATACGGAAGAAAAGATTGATGTGTACGTGTCATTGACATCGCGTGAGGACTATGACCCGATTCATGAATTTTTATATCCTGTGTTACCGTCTGATACGGAAGAAAAGCAGATGGACATCAGCCGTGTGGCAGAGGTGGTACGCGAAGGCGGTGCGATGCCGCTGTTTACGCTTTTTCTTGAGATGGAGACCGAACGAATCTCAGCGCTGGTGCGCAGCAAGCGAATTTTCTCAGGAATGTTGGTCACGGAAACCGGCAATTATCCGATTCGTTTTCGTCTGGAGCATAACCGTTCTTATATTTTGGAGATTGAGCAGTTATATCATACCTTTATGCAAAATGGCATGCCGTGGAAAACAATTAATCACCCATACGCTTATAAGTTTGTGGACTGTGTATTGATTGGTGGAGACGGCGAGCCGGCTGCCCATGAAGAAATTCATGAAATTACAATTTCATTGGAGGAATTCGATGTTTTTAAGAAGGGCGACGTTTTTCCTCTTTGGAACATTGAAAGGCTATCTCTAAAGAACAGCGGTTTTCCTATACCCGCTATGGATCGTGTGAATTATGAGCATGTGCTGCCTTTGCGAAAAACAGGTCCTGAGCATGGTTATTTGATTGACGGGACTGAAGGTGATATCCGGTATATCAAGCGTACAGAAGAGGAACTGACGATTGTCACACCACGTGATAAGTCTGGCGAATGGAATGTGTTGAAGGTTACGAAGCCTGTTACAACGAGACTTAGTCGTCAGACTTATCCGTTATTGTCCAATCGGCGACAGGACAGCTTTTTGGGCCGCTATGCAGGAAAACAGGCCGTGATTGTCCGTGCCAAAGCGGAAATCATGCGCATCGTAAACTCGTTTGAAGCAGCGCAGGGGCTGGAGCTGGAACGTGTGGACATCTGGGGAGGTGCAGGGAGAAATGATGTAAGCAACCTGTTAACCAAAACCCAGACGTATCCATTAAATCCGTTTGTCAGCGATAACGTACGGACAGAGGAAGGCAAGCAGATCATGCGTTTGGGGTTCAGGCGTGGTTCTGACGATGTTTTGCCCACCGCGCCTGCTTATATTTTATCCGATTTAATGAGCTTTCTGGTATCGGAAGTGCAGATGTATTTTCCGGAGTACAAGTGTGAAGGAGAATGGGTGTGAATTACGTCTGGGATTTGCTCATGCGCGCGAGGGAACAGGGGCTGGATGTAGATAAATTCCGCTTCGTACCCGCTGTCAGCTACTCTCCGTATATGGAGCTTAGTCTGGCAGAGTTGAATACTTCCCATTTGGAGCAGGTAGTGGAAATAAATCCGTACTACCGCTTTTATTCTATTTTTCGGGATCTGTTTCCACCGGATGCTGAAGAGTATCTGGAGCTGAGAGAATCGCTATTTGATATTATGATGCATTTTCTGGCGGAAATGGACTTGTATCAAGGGATGAATCGGCGGGAGTACCATATCCGGTTTGTTCGGCGTGATATTGCAGAGGGCATTTTTGGCCCGAAGGTAAAGGAAGGCTTTGGACAATTAAACCGTGAGGATCAGGACGCGATTGCTGAAGGACTGCTGCGCCTGTATGAGACGGGAGAAGCCGTACATCTGCTAAAAGAAACGATGCGGCGCGTCTTTCATCGCTCAATCATTTACACCAATTGTGAGGAAAAAGACGAACTGCTCATCTATATCGGCCAAGAGGAGACACCGTTGTCACGGATTAAAGTGGATTTGATTCTGGATTTGTTTCTTCCGGCACGTTTTACGACGGAATTGTATTGGACAAGTCATTTCGGCATTTTAGAGGAAGATCCTACGATGAAAATAGACGCTATCGCCCTCTATTAAGGCTAAATGGCTAAGAAAGGACATGTGAACGATGAACGGACCCTATACATACAGGTTGCTAGACCCGCTCACCGATCGAAAAAGCATACGCTTCACGGCGAAATACACGCGGGCGGAATTGGAACAAATGACGACCTTTCAGTTACGCGGAATATGCGATAAAGAACGACTGGTCGAGGGCTTTGCCAATCGCCTGGCACGTGAAGAATTGATTCGCGTGATTTTGCGTTTTCGGAGCGCGGAAGAGCATTTACTCATCACGAGGCCGAACCCTGGCGGTTTTGAACGCATGGAATCGGCTCTACAGCGAAACTGGAACGACCGTCGGCAGGAGAGCAGCGGTATCCGGGTTCCCGCTAAAATCACGCTGTATCAGGGTGTACGCACAGGTCGCATGGACAACTACCGGATCGAATCCGATTTGCCCTGGCTGAGCTCATCTAATGTGCTGCTGGTGAATACGACAGGAGAACTGTGCGGTGTTTTGAATTTGGTGAAGGATGAGGGACGAACAGGCGTATATTATCTTTCTCGTCATCGCGACGCTGAACTGCGAGAGACGTCCAATCATAGTTATAGCCTGCTATTTCTGCGAAGACAGGAATCAGAATATTTTTATAACCTCTACTATGGAGATAAGCCGATGCTGCCGCTGAAGCTTCAAGGTCACCGGGTTCCGGTGGCAGAGCTGATCATTCGAGGCACGGAAACTACAGATGCGGTACTTGCGATTGATTTTGGCACCTCTAACACCACAGCAGGTGCTTATTTGGATAGTTCCTACGTTACGGCCCCTGATACAGGTATGAGCAGCACAGTAAGGCTGAACGCCATCAATTATGTGTCATTCCCCGGCCCAGAAGGGGCAGAAGGCGACTGGATCGAAGTATTGCCGACTGCTATTCGCGTCGCAGACTGCTCCAATCCGGAACATATCCTTTATGTATTTGGGGAGGATGCATTACGTGGATCTGACGTGGCAGGCAGCCGTGCGACAGTATTACGGGGAATCAAGCGGTGGGTCAACGACTACAAGCGAATCGAGGAATTAATGGATTCCGAGGGGAATACAGCAACTGCTTCCCGCAGCGAAATTTTAGCTGCTTTTATCCGTTATGTGATTGCTACAGCCGAGCAGCAATTTAAGTGTCGGTTCCGCAATCTGCACTTTTCTGCTCCGGTCAAGCTGCAGCCCCAATTTATAGAGATGTTTAGCGATATTTTGCCTGATTACCGGATTGAAGCGGAGGATGCGTTGGACGAAGGGCTGGCGGTGCTGTACAACACGCTGGCAGACCAGATGGAACGAGGGACTTTTGCGGACGGTGAGGAGTATCAGGCACTTGTCATTGATTGTGGTGGAGGCACGACAGATTTGTCTTCCTGCCGATTCCGAATTGAGGACGGACGTATTGCTTACAAGCTGGATATTCACACAACGTATGAAAATGGGGATACCAATTTTGGCGGAAACAATCTGACGTATCGGATTATGCAGTTTATGAAAATTGTATTTGCAGGTTATTATGCTGCGGAGACTCGTTTGCCTGACACCGATATTGATGCCCTGATCGGTATTCCTTCGGGAGATTTGTACCGTCATGTGGATGAGTTTGGTGTAGATGCTGTATATGCGGGACTGGAGGAACGCTACCGTGAGGCAGAGGCCATCTTGCCTACCGCGTTCAAACAGTATGAGCATGCTACACGGGATGAATATCAGCGGGTACTGAGTAATTTTCATCTGTTGTGGAGCGCGGCAGAAAATATGAAAAAGGAATTTTTTCTACGTACGGGGATCTTGCGCAGCCGCTTCGAATCCGAGCAGGTATTATCTGCTGAAAGCGACCTGAACATTGCAGTGATGGATCGTTGGCTGGTTTCAGTCATCGAGAACGGACGGTTTCGTGATGAATATGGTTTGCCTGATGTGGTGTTTAACATTCGGGAGATACAGCAACTTCTTAAGGCAGACATCTACAATATTGTGCGCAAGTTTCTGGATGATTTCTATCTGGAGGGGCGCTTGCAGGATTATTCGATTATCAAGCTAACCGGGCAGTCCTGCCGGATTGACGTATTTCGCGAAGCACTCAAGGAATTTGTACCAGGGCGCAGTATTGAGTTTCGTCAAAAGGCAGAGGACCTCAGCCGGGTACCTGAGTTGAAAATGGCCTGTCTGCGCGGGGCTATCCGTTACCTGAACGCTAAAAAAATGGGCACGATTGAGCCTGTCATTACCAATCATATTCCGGCTATTCCGTATACGGTCAGCGCATGGACACATACGGGACGCGAGAAGGAGCTGATTGCGAGTTTGGAAAGCAACCAGGTACGCGGTTCTATTTCCCGGCCGTCTCATGCGGCTGAGGTGGAGTTCTTCCTGACGGCCGACGGTGGCAAGCTGCGTCAGCGCCATGTGTATCGTAGTCGGCCAGAAGCTTTTGAACCCATGCCGTATGAGGAAATTGACGTGTTGTATGGGCGGGATATCCCGCAAGATGATACGGACTCCATCCGCAATGAGGAAACGAAATATTTTGTTTTTGTCGGGGATAGCCGCTGGGGCTTTTATGTAGTCCCGATTACCCGTCGAGATGAATTGTTGCATCTGGGTCCCAAACGCTTTTTTGCCTTCGAAAATGATCTCTCCGAGCTGGATTTCTTTGACGGCACGAAATAATTGAATAAGAAAAGTAAACACATTTGGAGGGAATAGCATGCTGTATGCGGGTTTTTGGAAACGCACCTTAGCTTATATCATCGATAGTCTTATTCTATGGTTTGTATTTTTAATAATTGGATTGATCTGGTTTGTGATTCGGGCCTTAGGGGATTGGGTACCCTCTCCAGCAGAAAACTCTATGCTGACAGACGGGCCGTCTGCTATTTTTACAATGCGATTATTAGGACAGACCTTGCTGAATTGGGGGGCTATATGGCTATATTATGCGCTTATGGAATCATCCAAATGCAAAGCCACGGTGGGCAAGCTGGCTCTCGGCATCGTTGTGGTAGATGAGTTTAATCACAAGCTCAGCTTTGGACGTGCAAGTGCCCGCTACTGGAGTAAGCTTATATCGGTCATCATTTTGTTCGTCGGCTTTATCATGGCAGCCTTTACGGCGAGAAAACAGGCCCTCCACGATCTAATTGCCCGTACCTATGTTGTGGACAAACGCGAGCTGGACTATATCCTTCGTGAGCAGGCTCAACGGGGAGCCGGGATGTAAAGGTGGATAAATAGATTCTAAGATTATTATAAACCGCAGTTTTCAATCAGGGGGAGCACGATGGATATACGCAGATTTTTAGAAAAGAATATTCGCCTATTTACTGGACTACTTGGAGTAAGTAAAGCTCAACCCATCGATGATGCAGTTCCTGTTCCGCCTCCTGCACCCGGTGTGAATCGGCTATCTGTTCCCCTAAATAAAGAAGAATAGGGAAAGGAGGGGAGTACCATGTTAACGCATATCGTTCCGAAGTTTGAGAAGGGCCGTATTCTTAAAACCGAGATGCTAGAGAACCTGCGGGACTACCCCCGCAGCTTTCTCGATATCCGGTATCAGGATTATTCGGATGGCATCATTACCGGAATGAATGTGACCGTCGGAGAACACACGCTGACCGTAGGCAGAGGCATTGTGAAGCATAAGGGCAGACTGTATCTGCTGGAGCAGGAGCAGGAAGTACCGTATACAGCCACCGGGCGACTGTCGGTGTTGAAAATGCTCTTTTTGGAACAAACAGATCGCCCGGATTTCACCGCTCATCATGCAGATATCGTGCTGGAGGATGAGGCAGAGATCGGTCTGGATGAGATAGAGCTGGGGAGATTCAAGCTTAAAGAGGGAGCTGTACTTCGCTCCGATTATCAGGATTTTGCTGACATGGCTACCGAATTCAATACATGGAGCGATATTTATGCTCCTTTTGCGGGTTTGAAGCAGAGTACATTGCGCCCGGAAACGATGCGCTACTTCGCATCCGAACTGCTTAAAAGTGGTGCCACAGATCCGATGGATTGTATGTTTGCGCTTATGTGCCTGAACCTGGAAGCCGTGGACAGAGAATCTATCCAGCATTACATTGCAAACCGAAATGGTGCGGAATACAGAGATTATTCTCATGCTCAGTTGCATAGACAGCTAGTTCTTATTCTAGAAGGCGCCGGACGTGGAAAACGAACAGCAGGCCGTTGGCAGGGCGGCGGAGCAGGACGGATGATTGTGGATTAGAAAATCAGGTAGAGGAGTGTGCATTATGAAATATGAGGATGAAAAGATTTTGGATCGGCTCCGTGAGATGGAGAAGCTGAAGAGGTCTAACAATATTTTAGCAGGACCCATAATCATTAACGGTCAATCCTATGTGTTTGAAGAGCGATCTTTTTTTGAGGATCGGCTGAAAATGCATGTCCCCTCTATCTTTACTCCAATGCCCAAGCATTTACAAAAGATCAAATATCCTCATGAGCAACGTCCAGAAATGATTTTGACGAATGATTTGGGCAGTGTGGATGTTACCCTGAATCGGGTGGACCAGACGTTACAAGATGAATGGGTGGAGCAGCTCACTTCTGGCATGAAGGCCATGATGAAAAATATGAATCCTGCCCACGTATTTTATGAAGAAAAAATAGAAGAGATACATGGTAAGCAGATTGGCTATTTTGACTTTAAAAGTCCTGCGCTGGACCAGCCGATCTACCACAATATGTTCTACTTTGAGCTGGAAGGAAAGACGGTCATGGGAACATTTTGTTGTCCGTATAAGCAGTATGCTGAATGGCGGGATGTCGCCCTACAGATGATTCGTACCATTCAAACGGTTGACGAGGCAGAAAAGGAGGGATATGAATGAGTAACCCCATTTACACCACAGCAGATGTTCAGGTGGCCCCTTATCAGTTTCAGCGTGTATTAAGTATCCATCTCATTAAACAGTTAAACGAACATGTGAGCTTCTGCATACGTGGAATTGTTTCGGAGGACAAGCTGGATCAATACGTAGAAAAAGCGGATGAAGATGAGCACATCGAAGTCTTTTTAAAGAGTGAAGGCAAGGAGATCCGGTATTTTCAGGGAATTGTCACGAATATTGCTGTAAAAGCTGTAAACGGAGTACGCGAGCTTACGATTGAGGCTAGCAGTGAAACCTTAATGATGGACATTCGCCCTAAACGTCGTTCATTCCAAAAAACAGGAGAGTCGTATAACAAACTGTTTTCGCATGTTACAAGTTCATATACTGATGCAGAAGTGATTGATGAGGCTTCTCATGGCGCAGCTATCGGTGAATTATTAGTGCAATACAATGAAACGGACTGGGCTTTTGTCAAAAGAATTGCTTCTCGGCTACATGCTGCTTTAATTCCAATTACGATGCAACAAGGACTGAAATATGTGATTGGTGTCCCCCATTCTAGTGCCCCTCAACCGCTGAACGAACATAACTATTCCATAAAAAAAGACTTGAAGGAGCACAAGCTCATGTCCCGCAACGGACTGCCGGAATATGGCGAGTCTAACAGCTTGAGCTATGAAGTGACCAGCAACAAAGTGCTAGAACTCGGTAGTTCCGTCATTTTTCATAAAAGAACTCTTTACATAGCCAAGGCGGAAACGACCACAGAAGGAAATCTGATCGTGAATCGTTACATTTTACGAGATGCACATGGGTTAAAATGCCCAACCGTCTATGCCTATGATCTGTCAGGAGCCTCTCTGTTTGGCAAGGTGATTGATATTTCCAAAGAAAAAGTGAAAATCAAGCTGGAAATTGATCAAGACTCGACTGCATCCGGGGCTATGTGGTTTCCCTATTCTACGGTTTATTCTTCTCCTGATGGCAGCGGCTGGTATGTTATGCCAGAAGCAGGGGATCAAATTCGTCTGTACTTTCCGGATGAACGGGAGCAGCATGCTTTTGCCGCCAGTTCTGTCGATCTTGCCTCCTCTGATCCGGTTAAAAGGAGTGATCCTGCGGTCAAAAGTATCAGCACCAAGTACGGCAAACAAGTCGTTTTCAAGCCTGGTGCAGTAGAAATTATCAACAGTGGGCAAATGCTCATGCGTCTCACGGATGAAGGCGGGATTGAAATTAATAGTAACAAAAAAATAACCCTGTCTGCTCAGGAAGATATCCAAATTACAGGGGGAGCGAAAATTATTATGGAGGGGAAAGAAGGCGTAAGTTTTATTCAATCCGGAGCCAAACTCGACATCATGGACGATGTGAGATTAACCGGGGGTAAGGTGAACATTGAATGAAGCTCATGGATCGGGATGCTGCGTTGCAGGATTTGCTGGAAAAGCACGTATTTACGGAATGGCTACATGATTTGGCACTTATTGAAAACAACTTTCTGGCACGGCAGCAAGCCATTGAAGAGGAGCTTTTAGCAGCTTTAGAGTCGCTATGCCAGCTCGCTACCCTTCAGCACGAGCAAGGTCGCAAGGGGGATATTCGATATATTTATATCTCCTTGCTCAGAACCCGTGTTATGAAAAATAGAGCGGTTTATCGTATAGACGCCTATGATGAGAATTGGTTTCTGGATGAGGCTGAATGCGCTGTGGAATGGTCGGCAAACTTTGTTTTCGAGCCTCTGTTCAATCGCATGGCTAAGCTGGAAAAGCTCAAGTCCGATTATGCCCGTAAGATTACGACGATGGATATTGAGCAAATTCAACAAATTGAAGCGGTTAAATACCATCTGCTCACCGTTGAGTTTCTGAAAAGTCAGATGCCCGCCTTCGTTGCTTCCCCTTCACTAGAAAGGTTGCCGAAAGCTGACATATGCACGATATTTGCCGGAGAGTATCGAGATGATAGCGAAATATTGTGCCGTTTTACGCATAGTGAGGGAGCCGAGACACGAGAGGGGGAATCTTCATGGATTATTTCCTCTTAAAGCAGGATGTGCGGTATACCAATGTTCCTACGCTACAAAAGGTGATGGAAACGATTGATCCGTGGAAGCTGTATGATTTGCAGCCGGAGGATATTGTCAAGCCATTGATGTTTCACGTGAAGGCAGATGCAGAAAGTATTTTTATTGATTATCTAGAAGGTCCCATTCCTCTTATTTCAGATGCTTTAAAGCGTCTTGTCCAGGCCTATGTGCCGGAGATGCCTATGAAATTAACGATACTTACTCAGATCGAACAGAGGATACAGAAGAATTACTATATTCCTTTTGTGGAGCGGCTCACAGCTGTACATCCGGAAAGTGAATGGAATTTGGATCAAAGTGTGTTTCGAAAGCTGGTATTACAAGCAGATGCTATTCGGAGCCACAAGATATTTACAATCCAGGAGAGTGCTATCCCGATGATCATCGTCCGTTTAGACGTGGCGGAAAGTATATTGCGGCGTGATTACACCGGGATCGCTTTGGAGCAAGTCGAGGTGAAATAGGGAGGGAAAGGGCACATGTCAGACAATGAGTATTATGTCGTACGGGGGGCCTGTATGCGTTGCACTTGCGGGACCCATCCTCGAAAGATCAATTTGCCGAACAGCCACGGGGCTTTTGTTAATGGTAAACCCATGATGAATGAAGGAGATTATTCTCCTGAAAATGTCCCTCATTTTGGAATTTGTAACAGTCCGGAACAGCCGAGTGCCGAGACTATATATCTGATCGCCGAAGATGGCTCCACTATTTCTGGAAAGCCATGCCTGCCGATGCTGACAGATAAGTGGAAAAACACAAAAGAACAGACAAAGGTGGAAGGCCAGCCAGCCTTGACGACCTCTTCATTTCAGACTTGTTTATATCATGGATTTATCGAATTTCATACGAATGGCCAGCAGGAGGAGTAGCTGGAAGGGAGGTTTGAAAACATGATAGGATATGATCAGATTCGAATAGATTCCCCCTACCCCATTCAGGTCTTAAAGGATGTTCAGATCGAGTGGAAGCCGAGTGAGCATGGGCGTATTACACTCACAGGCATTTGTAAGGAGTCGAGTCATGCCACGGCTGCGCTAGATGCGACCTCAGAGGATCAGCTACATGTGTATGCGCAGAATGGACAAGAAGAAATCAGCTTGTTTAAGGGTGTCGTCCATACAGTGGAAGTTGAGAACCATAATGGAGTATATACACTTACACTGGAAGGAATCAGTGGCTCATTTGAGCTGGATATTGTCAAAAGAAAGCGGTCTTTTCCTGAGGAAAAACAAACATATAGACAGTTAGTGCATAAGCTTGCTCAAGGCTATGAGCAAAGTGATGTCTTGTTCCAGACCGGAGAGCAGTCGGTAGGCGAAGCCATTTTACAATATGATGAAACCGATTGGGAGCTTATGAAACGGATGGCGAGCCGTTTACATACAGTGGTGGTCAGCGACATATGGGAGTCCGCAGCGCCGAAGCTGTATTTCGGCATGCCTGCTGGCACCCAACGAACGATTCGGAAGGATACGCCTTATACGGCAAGTAAAGATTTAAAGGGCTATCAGTGGGCAGGCGGAACGTCAGCCGGGCTACATGATACCGACTTTTTCAAATACGAGATCGAAAGCGGAGAACGGTATGCTCTTGGAGACGAGGTGCAATTTCGCCAGAAAACAATGATTGTAACTGAATTGCGAAGCCGCATGGAAAAGGGGCATTTGCTATTCAGTTATGTGTTGGCCCGCGCGGAGGGCATTCGCAGTGATTTCATCCCCAATCCCAAAACAATCGGAATTTCTCTGGAAGGAGAGGTCCTCGCGGTACGGGGAGAGGAAGTGAAGCTGCAGCTGACGATTGATAAGGATGATGGGGTATCCGAGCCGCATTGGTATCCATTCGCTCCCCCAACGGGAAGTGCGATGTACAGTATGCCGAAGGTGGGAACACAGGCAAGCCTGTATTTTCCAGATGCGTCTGGTTCCAGAGCAATGATTTTGGGTGCGGTTCGTACAAATGGAGACGGTTGTGCGAAAACGAGTAATCCCAATGATCGATATTTCGGTACGGAGCATGGAAGTGAGCTGAAAATGGCACCGGGTCGCATCCATATCATGGGTGATCCGGGTGGGACATTGCAGATGAGTCTGGACGATGCTACTGGGATTGAAATAACTAGTCCCAAAAAGCTAACGCTAGAAGCAGAGCAGGAAATTATTCTGAATACGCCGAAGAAAATCATTATTGACGGAACCAGTCAGGTCATGGCGTACCAGACGGGAGGAAGCACGGGGCTTTCGGTAGAGAACGAATACCACGTGTTGGGAGGAAATGTATGGGCGGACGGTAGCGACCGAACCGCGTACCCGCCGTTCGACGATGAGCCGAAGGAAGGGCAGCCACCTCCACCGCCGCCACCCCCTGAACCGTTTAACTGGGGCAAGCTGGGGATGAATATTTTGGGCGGTTTGGCGGTTGTGGCAGCCGTAGCCGTGGTGGCGGCCGTTACGGTAGCGACGCTTGGAGCGGGTACGGTGGTCATTGCGGCGGTAGCCGGAGGAGCACTGCTTGCAGGCGGCTTGGGCGTAGCGAGTTTGGCGGCATCGGATATCGCCCGAGGGGAAGTGAGCGACTTTAGTGACTATGCCCTGACCGGCTTAAAAGAAGCGGGAATCGGGGCGGTATCTGGAGCAATCTTTGGCCCTCTCGGTGTAGGGGGAACCTTACTGAGGAAAGCAGCGATCGGCGGTGTAACAAATGCCGCGGAAAATTTGGCGAGTCAGGTGCTAAGTGGTGAAAAGATCAACTGGGGTTCAGTAGCAAAAGACGCAGGACTGGGCTTTGTCACCGTGGGCGTACTGGATTCCAAAGTAGGCAAGGCCATCGGCGGATTCGCGGAAAAGGTAGGCAGCAAGGTTACACCGCAATGGATTAGCAAAGGTGTAGATGCAGTCGGGTCAGGCTTTGGTAAAGCTGTAACCAAATTGGAGCAGACCGGCAGTAAACTGGGTCAGAAGTTCAATGAGCAACTGAGTAAAATGGCAGACGGCCTCAGCCCCGGGAAGTTGGCCACAGCCAACGGAGCGCCAGTTCCGCACGTTAATAAGATGGACAGCGGGCCACTTCCACAGACGGATGTGCAGAAGAATTACAACAAGGTCATGAAGGAAATGGAAGAGAGCGCGGCGAAAAAGGTTGAGGGGCCAGTAGGAAGTAAAGAAAAAGTAACTGTTAAGAAGTATGGTGAATGGAAATATGATAAATCAGGGAAGCAAAAGCATCACCTTAATCAAGATGCTGCATTTAAAAAAGATGGAAATGGAAAACAGGTAATCCCGTCAGATGAAGGATATACTATAGAATTAGAGGGCAACGCATTTAAGGATGTTGGTTCACCACATTTTATGGCACATAAAACTATGGAAGAATTTTTTAATAGATATAGAAAAGGGGATAAAAAAGGTTTAATCCCTACAAATGCTGAATATAACGTAGCATTATATAAATCGTTGAGAAAGGCAGGATTAACTAAAGAACAAACGTTAGATGTGGTTGAGAAAGCCAGGAACCAACGATTAAAATATGGTTTGCAAGATGATGATCCAATACCAAAAATACCAGGTCAAATAAATTCTATATATAAATATTTGTTTCAAAAAATAAAATTAAAATAAGGGGAAGACAATGAACGAAGTAAAGGATTTTTATGATAATAAAATATCTAAAATTAACTTTTTCAGTAACTGTGGGGAAGCTATTAATGCTACATTCAATGTTAATGTTACGCAAGTACGCAACTGGGTTGATGTTGAAAAAAAAGTTAATTCTACTTGGGATAATGTTAGACTCCAAATAAGAAATCAATTAACTTCGACTCTGCATGAGAACTGGCGAGAAGAATACAGACAGTGGAATAATATTACTATAGAGGCTAAATTATTACTTAAGGAAGGAGTCCTTAGAAATATTTCTACATTTATACAAGAAAATAAATTAAATAATTGTATATATGAGAGCGTTGAGTGGGATTTGCTTACTGCATTGATGGAATATGCATATAGCACGTATGTAAAACCAGGTTTTCATACAGAATTATTGGAAATATATAATTCAGGACATATACCTTGTGGTTGGAAAGGTAAGTGGCCTCAAGGAAGCCTGTTGGTATTCTAACAACCTATGGGGGAACTTTAATATAAAGAGATTGCTTAGAAGAGGAAGTGAAAATATTGGATATAAATGATCAATTATTAGAACATTATAAGAAATACATTGGTGAGCCAGATTTAATAAACATAGAGACCGTTTCAGAAAGTCTAAATATAAACTTAATAATTTTTCGAGCAAACGAACAACGAGACTATCATACTATTATAACGTCAGGAATGAGCTTATTACCTGCACAAGTTTCAGAGGATAATAAAGATTGGGAATATACAGAACTCATCATGTATCTTCCGACATCATGGCCTGTGGCTAAAGAAGACATTAAAGATTTTAAAGATTATTGGCCATTTGGTTGGCTAAGAAAACTTGGCAAGTTCCCGAATGAAAGAAGCACTTGGTTTTGTTATGGAGACACTATACCTAATGGGGATCCTCCAGAACCAATTGCAAATAACAATGATTTTACTTGTATGCTATTATTACCTCCAATTCGTGAAGATGAAGGATTTAGTTCGTTAATGTTAAGTGAGGATAAAACAATACAATTTTTGGTTGTTTTTCCAATATATCAGGAAGAAATGAAATATCAATTATCACAAGGCTTTGGTGCTCTTCTTGAAAAGTTTGATGAATATAACGTAAATGATATTGTTAAAGTTAATAGATTAAATACATGTAAGCAAGGATGTTAATAGCTAATTAAAGAGAGCAAAAACAACAGATTGTGAAATGAAGTTACACAATTAATTGACTCCAAAAATTATAATTGATCTTTAAAAAACTTATTTCACTCGAAAAATGAGAGGAATAAGTTTTTTACTTGTAGAGAATGACCAGTTGTGTGCTCATTCAAATACTGGTGAATAACTCCTAGCCCCAAAACAAGCAGTAAACTTGTATGGGGGCTTTTCAATAATTAGCTTATTTCTAATCAATCAATCTTATGAAAGCCTATACATTCTTTTAAATAAAAAAGTTGACATATATTTAAAAATAGGAAAAAAGTCACTAAGACTAAATTCACTTGTTAGATGAATGATGCATTCCTTAATCTGATGAAATTCGGAATTTTTTATGCTAGATAGATTGTCCGAAATTAAGCTAGAAGTCAATGGGGTTGTCGTATCAAGGAATAAGCCCTTTTTAGAAATTCATAAGTAGAAACCGGAACGGAGAAGTAGTGCCATTGCGCAATTGTGCTTGTCCTTTATGAGTTTTTCTTATCGCTCATTCACATATTATTAATTCAGTTCGATTAGATTAGAATATTTGCATACATATGTATAAAAATGAGTATTAAGTCTCAGAAACTCCCTTTTATACTGCGAATTGACAAAATATGAAGAAGTGGATAATATGGTTGGGAACACGGGAGATATTGGAATTTATAAAGGGGTAATGAGTTTTGAACAAGAGACTAGATAACACATGTAGTAACAAAATGAAATGGGGCCAAACGATTTTTGGAGCGCTGTTGGCGCTTAGTCTGGTGTTGCTCAGTGGGGGCAACGCGTGGGCCTCATCCAATGAACAATTAAAATGGATTGAGGGTGGCCGAAAGATAGACCTGGGAAAAATGGCTACGGTTGAACTGGAATCATCTCTTCTTTTCTTGGATGCAGCTAACACAGCAAAGGTAAGCGAGATGAATCATGAGAAGCCATCTGGTAAGGAGATTGGGAGTATATTTCCGAAAGATGAAAATCAAAATTGGGAAGTTGTTTTTGAATACTATGAACTTGGACACATCAAGGATGATGAAAAAGAAGACATCGATGCGGATGGCATTCTAGATAATTATAAATAGGGTACGGAAGAGAGTAACAAGGAAAAAGCGGAAAGTGATCGCCTGTATGTTACGGGTTGGGATGTGGAGCCTTTTTATAATGAAGCGACCCATAATCTAACCTGGTCTATGCTGGCGGAGGATGGGAACAAGGAAAAGCTGATCAATTATAATGTTCGCTTGCTCACTCGTCAGGGTTATATCTCTGCCATATTAGTGTCCGATCCTGCGCATTTGGACGCAGATAAGAAGTTTTTGAATGAGAACATATTACCCAAGCTGACAGTCAAATCAGGTGAGCGGTACGAGGATTTTAATGCTTCAACGGACAAAATTTCCGAATACGGCCTGACCGGATTGATTTTGGGAGGAGCAGGCTTGGCAGTAGCTAAAAAGGTAGGCTTGTTGGCATTACTCATTGCTTTTTTTAAGGGCGCAGGAATTAAGGTTATCATACTTATTGGTGCTGCTTGTGCAGGTATGTTTGGTGTAATAGGCAAGTTTTTCGCCAAATTATTTCGCAAGAAAAAATCGGAATCCGTGCACAATGAAACGAACGTTCAGGATCAGTCAGAAACACTACAGTAAAGATAAAGAAACAATCCAACATAAAATTGCTGATAAAAAGGGTATGGTGATTGAGCGCAAATCACGATCTCTTGCAGCTTGAGAAGCACACCAGGACATAAGTAGCTGAGCAGAACTAATTTACATGAACAGATGATCATGGTGACCTTAGACCCGTGAATCATCTGTTTTTCGTTTATTTTATCCCTTGTAATACTTTCGGTACACCGCGGGCGTTGTGCCTTCATACTTTTTGAATATTTTAATGAAATACCCTGGCTCATTGAAGCCGAGCTCGCTACTGATCTGAGATACAGGAATATCTGTAGCTTCAAGCAATTGCTTCGCCCATTTAATCTTCAGGCGGGAAAGATAGCTGGAAAAGTTCTCCCCCGTTTCCTTGGCAAACAGCCGACTAAAATAGCTTGGGCTAATGTGGCACAAGTCAGCCATGGCTTTGAGAGAAAAAGTTTCACCCTTGTGCTGAAAAATATATTCAAAGGCGGGTTTTAGTACGGGATTTCCGCACGGAATATTCACATCTCCTGAGGAATTCAGATAGGCATCTGCTAAGAAATTATTCATTTCTTTCTTAAGGCTTTCGATATGCTCCAGCGAGTAGCCAGGAAGGATCTCGGACAACTGCAGAGTGGACTGTGTGGCCGACGCCTTCTCGAACATTTCTGCGAGAAGATTTTTGTTCATGGCTTCTTCAACAATATAATTACACAATAAGGATAACATGTTGGAGATCGTCTGAATTTCCTGATAGGTCATGGATGGCAGATCGGCGTAGTCGTTCTTAAGTTCCTCCCATTTGGAACTGTACAGTTTTTCATTTTTTGACGTGAGGATTTGCTCCAACTGTAAGGCGCTCGAAGGATCGGCTAAGCGGACCTGACCTGCCATGACGGCGCCGATGTACTTATCGTCAATAATGATCGGTACCGCGATGTCGACGATGTCATAATGACAGAGATAAATATAAGGTTTGTTGGAACGCACCGCTTCAAGTCCACCGCGAGAGTCACATTTTTGGCAGTAGGGAAGGAGACTCTCATCCTGGCGAACCTTCTTGCAGAACGATTGGCATTGGCTGTGGCTAGTTACGGGATTTCCTTTATAATCGACGGTGAGAATGGCTAATTTGGTAACGGATGCTAATGAATCCTGCAACTGCTCCCACTTTTTCAAATCAAAGATTTTCTGGATGCTCAAATGTTCACGGATCAAGATTCTCATCCCTTAATGGTAAATTATCCTGTAAGTGATAACAAAAAAGTACAATTTGTGATCTTCAGTGCAAAAAAATACGATTGTAGATTATAATATATTCCTTGATTCCTCCAATGTAAAGTTTACATGGTTCGGTTATAGTTTTAATCAGAACGAAGCCAACACAATCATAAGGAGGAATTATAGATGAGAAAAGCTTTTATCAGCCCAAGCAAATATGTACAAGGTGAAAACGAATTGTTGAATTTGGGTTACTATGTGAGCACCTTCGGCAAATCCGCTTTACTGATTGCGCATCCTGCCGATGTGGCGCGGGTAAAAGATAAGCTTGATTCCACTTTGGATAAATATAACGTGACCTTTATTGAAAGCGGTTTTATGGGTGAGTGTTCCAGACAGGAAGTGTCTAGACTTCAGGAAATTGCTACTGCGAATGGATGCGATTGTATCGTAGGTCTCGGCGGTGGGAAAGCGATCGACGCGGCGAAATGCGTGGCCCAAGGGGAAGCGCTTATCATCTGTCCGACGATTGCTGCGACGGATGCACCGACAAGTCACTCGGCCGTTCTTTACACCCCGGAAGGCGCTTTCGACGATTACGCCTATTTTAAGCAAAGTCCGAGTGTCGTATTAGTCGACACCACCGTAATTGCCAATGCACCAACCCGATTCCTCGTATCAGGCATGGGTGATGCACTGTCGACTTACTTTGAAGCCCGTGCGACCTCCCGTTCTTACTCCAGGGTCAATGCCGGACTGCCTAACGGAGTACGCGAAGGACAGTGTGCGCCAACAGTAGGTACAAATGCGGCGATTGCACTTGCAACGCTATGTTATGAAATGCTGTTGAAAGACGGTACCAAAGCAAAAGCGGCATGTGATGAAAACCAAGTTACGCAAGCACTCGAAAATATCATTGAAACTAATATTTTACTCTCAGGCCTCGGATTCGAGAGCGGCGGACTTGCGGCGGCCCATGCGATTCATGATGGACTCACGATTTTGGAAGGCACGCATCATTATTATCATGGAGAGAAAGTTGCATTCGGTACGATCGCACAGCTGGTGCTCGAAAACGCACCGACGGAAGAATTACTTCAGGTACTTGATTTCTGTTTAGCCGTCGGTTTACCGGTCTGCTTGGCCGATATTGGCGTCGATCATATCAGCCAGGAAGAACTCATGGAAGTAGCTGCAAAGGCCTGCATTCTGGAGGAATCGATTCATTCCATGCCGTTTCCGGTCACAGTGGAGCAGGTTGCAGCGGCAATCGCTGCGGCCGACCGTATCGGGAGCCAGTACAAAGCGGAGGTAAAGTAGCATGAAAAAGGTCATCAACCGTGCGGAAAATTTGGTCCTTGAGATGTGCAGCGGTATTGCGCTCGCGCATCCCGAGCTGGAATTTCTGCCAAAATACAAAGTGCTCAAAAAAAAGGAATTGAACGCGGAGAAAGTAACGCTCATCAGCGGCGGTGGCAGTGGTCATGAGCCCGCCCACGCCGGCTTTGTTGGCAAAGGGATGCTCGATGCCGCGGTCTGCGGTGATGTCTTCGCCTCTCCCTCACAAATTCAAGTATATCAGGCCATCCGAGCGACAACCGGGAAAAAAGGTGCGCTGCTGATTATTAAAAATTACAGCGGCGATATTATGAACTTTAGAAACGGCGCCCATCTGGCCACTGAAGACGGTCTGGAAGTGGACTATGTAAAGGTTGAAGACGACATCGCTGTAGAAGACAGCCTATATACGGTCGGACGGCGCGGGGTGGCGGGAACGGTACTCGTCCATAAGATCGCGGGTGCAGCGGCGGAAGAGGGCCGTAGTCTGGCGGAAGTTAAAGCAGTGGCGGAGAAAGCCGCTGCGAATGTACGCAGTATTGGATTCGCATTGACTTCGTGTACCGTGCCGGCGAAGGGCACGCCAACATTAGAGCTCGGGCATGATGAAATCGAGTACGGCGTCGGCATTCACGGCGAGCCTGGGACCAGCCGCGAGAAGCTGACAGATGCGGATACGCTGGCAGGCAGAATGGTAACCGATCTCCTTCGAGACATGCAGATCGAAACTGGATTCGGCGGAGAAATCGCCCTGTTGATCAATGGTTTCGGCGGCACCCCTCTGCAAGAACTGTACCTCTTCAATCATTCGGTCACCCGCGAACTAGCAGCGAAGGGGATCACGATCGATCGCACTTTTGTCAACAATTATATGACGAGTATCGATATGGCAGGCATCTCGGTTTCCATCATGAAGCTGGACAACGAACTGAAAACGCTCCTTTCCCATGAAAGCAACGCACCTGCGTTCAAGATGGCTGGACCTGTTGATCATGTCGTATTCACGGATATTTCAACTGTAGCAGACGAAAAGCGGCAAGTATCCTTTGAGGTGGAAACGGACCCTGCCTTCGCGGTTATTGAGAACAACAAAGTTACGTTGAACAATCTTATCTATTTAGTCGATAAGATGAGCGAGGTTATCATCAAGAATGAGGTACCTTTCTGCGATCTTGACTCTCATGCAGGCGACGGCGACTTTGGCATGAGCGTTGCTAAGGGATTTCGTCAGCTGAAACGAGAATGGAGAGACATCCTGAATCAAGATTCTTTGACGATGGGAGCCTTTCTTCATTCATGCTCGCTCGTCATCATGGAATATTGCGGTGGCGCTTCGGGTCCGATCTGGGGTTCAGCATTTCGCGCAGCGGCACGATCTGCGGGCGAACGAACCGAACTCACCGTTTCCGAATTCGCGGATATGATGCAGGCTGCGGTGCAAGGCATACAATCAACAGGCGAACGTTCTTTCGGCAGAGGAGCCGTCGTTGGCGATAAAACGCTTATAGATGCATTAGTGCCATGTGCGGATAGCTGGTTGGAGAGCGTAAAATTAGATTTTGATGTGAAGGCAGCCTTTGTAAGTGGTGCTCAAGCCGCTGTATCAGGGGCCAAAAAGACGGAAGACATCGTGGCGCGCATGGGTCGTGCCGGAACGGTCGGAGAGAGAAGCCTCGGTTATCCAGATGCGGGGGCTTATGCGCTTGGGGTGATATTTACGGAGCTCGCTGAGTGTTTGAAATGATTCTCTATATATCCAAAATTACTGTAGCGAACATTTCGTTTAGATATCCATTCTGTAACACTCGCTAATTCTTAAAAATTCAAGGTTTGTTCATTGCAATTGATGTGCATTAGGTTTATAATTTCAGACGGATTCAAAGGGCTTATCCCGGAATCCATGGGAGTTCATCCCATCTGAGCTAGCTTACTGCATGCTCAAATATGAATTAAGCGAGGGATTTACAATGAAAACCTGCTGCACCATCCAAGTTGACGAAGACAGTTTAGTTATTGATTTGCCAGAAGAAGGAACCACGCTAGAGTCCCTGCTCGGTGATATTGAGAGCTGTGGAGGTAGTGAAGAACCTTGGCTGCAACTTATAGACAAGGTAATAGGTAACTCATCTGAGACTTTACTGACAGATCAAGCGACGGATGGCGGCGATATGAAGGAAGATCAGACGACCAAAGAACCTCAAGCAACTGCTCAGGGGTAATAGGGAGATCCTACGTTAAGACGAAATTTGTAACATTATTCGATCACATATAAGATCATTTATAAGACTGCTATACCGAGCCAAGGCATCGGGAAGCAGTCTTTTTTTATTAAACAACTAAAATTCTCCAAATTTTGCAATTGGTAAATGAGTCTTTTGTCCCTTTAGTACTCTATAGTAGCCAACTAAGCAGAACACATCCCAAAACCGTGACTTCCTGTTCATTTTCTATCATAAAGTCGAAATGTAACATGAAACTAACTATAATAGTAGTATCATCCATATACAGGTAAGTGACATCTATGTTTGGACCTGATCCTCTTGTTGTATGAAGGAGGGGCAAAAGAGCGGAGAACAACGTACTGATAAGTCTCATCTACTTTATAAAAAGGAAGGAATGTGTAAATGATGAATGGGCAATGGATCCTGCCAAGGATCGCAAAAAGAGTAGCGGTGATGCTAACAGCAGTATTACTGTTAACGTTAACGAACGGATTCAACTGGAATACGCAAACAGCAGAGGCTGCTGGGACGACCCCTGTGGAACGTTACGGACAACTTTCAGTAAAGAATGGCAAACTTGTAGATAAAAACGGTAAACCTGTACAACTCAAAGGTATTAGCTCTCACGGCGTCCAATGGTTTGGGGATCTGGTAAATCAGGACTCTATGAAATGGCTACGGGACGATTGGGGCATTTCCGTATTCCGGGTTGCACTGTACACTGAAGAAGATGGTTATATCGCCAATCCTTCTTTGAAAAATAAAGTGAAGGAAGCGATTGAGGCAGCACAGAAACTGGGCTTGTACGTCATTATTGACTGGCACATTCTCTCAGATGGCGATCCGAACATTCATAAAAATGAAGCCAAAGCTTTCTTTAATGAATTTTCGACTCAGTACGGCCATTTGCCTAATGTAATCTATGAGCTTGCCAATGAGCCGAATGGGAATGTGAACTGGAACAATCAAATCCGACCTTATGCGTCTGAGGTATCTCAGGTTATTCGTGCTAAGGACCCGGACAATATTATTATTGTAGGAACAGGCACATGGAGTCAGGATGTACATGATGCAGCAGACCATCCACTTCCAGACAAGAATACAATGTATACCGTACATTTCTATGCGGGTACGCATGGACAGTACTTGCGCGATCGGGTCGATTATGCGCTGAACAAAGGCGTGGGCATATTTGCTACCGAGTGGGGTACAAGCGATGCTTCGGGTAACGGTGGTCCGTTCCTGAATGAATCCAAAGTATGGACTGATTTTCTGGCAAGCCGTGGAATCAGTTGGGCTAACTGGTCGCTGGCAGATAAAAATGAGACCTCTGCTGCGCTGTTGCCTGGTGCTGACCGTAAGGGAGGATGGCCTGATTCACAATTGTCCGCTTCCGGCAAATTCGTAAAACAGGCGATTCTGGAAGGCTCCAGCAACAATGGTGGAGGCGGAAACAACGGTGGGAATAACGGCGGAGATGGCGGCAACACTGGCGGTAATAACGGTGGTGGCAACAACGGCGGCGATAACGGTAACGGAGGAAGTACACCAGGCAGTAACGATCAAGGGATTGTGCTTCAGTATCGCACCGGTGACACGAACGCCAAGGATAACGCAATCCGTCCTGAATTTAATATCAAAAATACAGGGAAAACAGCTGTGAAGTTGAGTGATCTAAAAATTCGCTACTATTACACAGATGAAAGCAAACAAGCTCAGCAGTTTTTTGTAGACTGGGCCAGGATTGGCAATGAAAAGGTAAAAGTAACATTTGTAACATTGCCGAATCCAAAGGCTAAGGCTGATAAATATATGGAGATCTCTTTCACAGATGGAGCGGGAACGATTCAGCCCGGAGGGGAAAGCGGAGAAATTCAACCCCGGATTCATGCTGCAAATTGGAGCAATTTTGATGAGACCAACGATTACTCCTATGGTGCTACCCAAACAGCATTCGCAGACTGGGACCATGGCACTGTATATCAGCAGGGTAAGCTGGTTTGGGGGATAGAGCCTTAGAATTTAATCGTTACTAACTTTATCGGAACGAGTAAAGATATGGGACTTTTGGGTGGAAGATTTCCAAGGTTTGGAGTATAGAATATGCGTCTTTGGTATATGAGGACTGGAACTTTAGAAGGTAACGACTGACACTTTAGTTTCGGTATATATACTACCAAAGTACCAGATGATGTTCGACTTTTGTGGTGCTTGAATTACTTCCATAGTGCAGAGTGGGTGGTTCCAATGAACCCCTCTCTACGACAAACCCCCGCTGTTGCCATTATAGGCAGGCGGGGGTTTTTATGTTTCTGAAGCTCAGCCTCCGTTCAACTGTGTCTATACCAAATCAAAAGCTTTGGCCAGCAGACGGTAGGACTGAACACGTTTATCAAAGTCATGTATGGATGAAACGATCAGCAACTCATCGGTACGATACTGCTCAGCCAGTCTTAGCAGCTGTTCCTTACACTGTTCAGGGGTACCAACAACACGCCATGCTGCGGATTGACGCAGCCGCTCACGATCCAACTCCGTGTACGGATAGGACATTGCTGTTTTCACCGACGGAAGAGAACTCATTTCTTTACCTTGCATAAGCAAAAGGAAATACAAACTAGCACTGGACGCCAGTTGTTCAGCTTCTTCTTCGGTTTCCGCGCAGGCCACCGTAACTGCCGCCATGGAATGGGGCTTATCACCCAGGATCGAAGGCTGGAATTGCTCGTGGTAACGTGCGGTAGCTTCTACACCACCTGGAGTCCCGAAAAATTGGGCAAAGGCATAGGAGGCACCCATCATCGCAGCCAATCTAGCGCTTTCTCCGCTGGAGCCAAGCAACCATAATTCAGGGACGGTCGATATCATCGGGGAGGCATGAAGACCGGCAAATCGATGATTGTCAGGCACCGAATCATGGAAGTAGTCGATTAAATCGAGAATCTGCTGTGGATATTGTTCGACAGATTGGTACTTGCCTTCCTGCAGAGCACGAGTAGCCAGCGGTAAACCACCGGGAGCACGCCCTATTCCCAGGTCGATGCGTCCTGGATGGAGTGCCTCCAGCAAGCGGAAGTTTTCGGCGACTTTATACGCGCTGTAGTGTGGCAGCATAATACCGCCTGAACCTACACGAATGCGTGATGTGTGAGCAGCCAAATGCGCAATCAGCACCTCAGGGCTGGAGTGCGCTAGTGTTTTGGACGCATGATGTTCGGATACCCAATAACGGCTATATCCCAGTTGATCAGCTTCACGCGCTAAATCTGTTGTATTGAATAATGCATCCTGAGCATTACCGCCTTCAGGAATATGAGACTGGTCCAGTATACCCAGTTTAAGCATTTTGCAATCACCTCTTACACAACTGTATCAGACACAACTCATTAGGTCAAAACTCAAAAATGGATAGGTTGGAGTTTGGGGACCTTTTCGTTATAATAAAGGATGTGTAAAGGATGAGAGAACATCCTTGCTTATGGAGAGGGGATTGAATTTGTGTTAAGAACACCTTTGGGGCGTGTCCGACTCATGCTTTGGCTTCAAGCTATAGCTTATTTGGCGATACTATTCACCCACCAGCCGCTGCAAGCTGCGGGCATGACCCAGGCGGTTATGGTGATTGGTAACATATACCGGGTGAGCTTTTTGTTGCTCCTCGTTGCTTTAATCTATGGAAAAACAGCACTGCACTGGTCTATACGGCGGCCTCTTTTTATTATGTTCGCCTCCTTCATCCCGTTTGGTCTGATGATTATGGATTTTGTTTGGGTGCGAAAATGGACAGGGGATTCGGCAGCAGAACAGCGAGCTGCATCGTAATCTTAGAAGATTTTTTCGTGTGAAGTGTCGAGGAGTTTGTCTAGCGTAAGCGGAACTGGCCCCGATACAGTAGAAAAGAACATTACGCAGTTTGATGCGTGGTGTTCTTTTTTTGTGCACCGGAGGAACTATTCTATATACTGTATTTTCGAGCGTTGGGAAGCGAATTATGAAAAATGCTGAACTAAAAATTCTGCCGTTTTGCGTCTTTGAAAGCCTTCAACCCAATGTCCGGTAAACGGATAAATTTCAATCGTTTTCGGTGATTCAATACGGTTATAAGCGGCGAAAATCGTCTCTGGCATACACACAGTATCCTTGAACCCTACCGATACCATGATCGGGGTACGAATGCGATGAGCAAGATTCATCACGTCAAAATAACTTAATGTATGTAGTACCTGCTCCAAATGCTCCGGAAATCGGTTGACGAATTCAGCTGCTTCCGTCAGTGAACTGGTAGAATTCATCATACCAAAATCCATATGACACATATTGGGGATATCCGCGACCGTAATGGCAGCTTTATCGCTGAGCGCAGCCACCATTAATGAAAGTCCGCCGCCCTGACTGGCGCCACTGATTGCGATTTTAGCCGAATCAACATCCGACTGCTCCGCTACCCAATCTACGGCTCTAAGGGCATCGGTTGTAATCGTTTTGTAGTAGCAGGTATCCTTGTCCAATATCCCTTTCGTTACCCAGCCTTTAACCGTACCGTGAGGATCACCCAGACGGTCTCCCGTTTCTCCTCCCTGACCACGTACATCTACTGCCAATACAGCAAAGCCAAGCATGAGCCAAGAGGAATAATCTTCAGGATAGCCTTTTCCGCCTGTATAGCCATGAAACAGAACGATACACGGCAGCTTTTGATCTCCGGCAAATCGGGGGCGTACATACCAGGCATGCAGAGGCGTATCATCGACACCCTCAAAAGTAACCCGGTAGGCAAGGATATGAGGATATGGTGTTTCTACGGGAGCTTTGAACGCACGTACAGGTTTGGTGTGTACTTCTTCCAATGTTTTGGCCCAGAATAAATCGATATCCTTCGGGGCGGTAAGATCGGGCCGATATTGCTTTAATTCGGCAATTCTTTTTTCAATAACATTCATAATTAAAATTCTCCTTCATATAGAATGAACTTCTCCTTAAGTTTTACCCGGTAAAGTTGACTCCTCCAGCTTTCTCAGCAGTTCAAATGCTCTTTCATTAGTGCTTCCACACGTATCCTCATCAGCATGGAATCCACTGCATACAACTGGGCGCTCAGGTTTGCCAAACAATCGGCAACGGTAATCGGAAGTGAGCTGAGGGCAAGGAACACCAGCTGGTTTTCCATCTGGCATGCCGGGAATAGGGGAAGAAATCGTAATGGCAATACAGCACGCGGCACATCCTACTCGACACTCCAGTTGGGGTCACTCCTTAAAATCTGTTATTTTTGTAACTTATGCATGAAGTGACATTAATGAAGCCATAATGTGAGGATGGCACAAAAAAAGCAGGAATACAAGGATGAACGCATATTAGACACACTTTTCACACAAGGGGTATAAATAGTCGTAGAGGCACGTAAGATGGTATCAAGTCCCTAAATCAGTGTTCCGTTCTGTGGTAATATTAACCAATCGTCTTTTGTGTGTTCAAAAGGAGTTCGAGTGGTTAATAATAGAACACAACGATAAAAACTTAAACGAGGTGACGCAAAATGAGTTGGTTATGGGCATTGATTGTTGGTGGTATTATTGGTTGGTTGGCAGGAATTATTGCAGGTCGTGATGTTCCGGGTGGCGTGATAGGTAACATCATCGCTGGTTTTATCGGCGCATGGTTGGGTAGCTTGATTCTGGGAAACTGGGGTCCGGAAATCGGATCGTTCTACATCGTTCCTGCATTAATTGGTGCGATTGTGCTGGTCGTGATTGTAAGCTTGATCTTCCGTTCCGTTGGACGGAGTAGAGGCTAACATTACGAATCATTGAATAAACTAGTCCCTATGGGGCACAAGGATAAAAATGGAAAGAAGCTGCTTCCGCAAGGTTCGAAAATGAACCTGTGGGAGCAGCTTTTTTTGAGGAAAAGTGACGAATTTTTCCTATTGAAAACGCCTGATATGAGGAACACTTAGAACGCCAAGCACGATACACATGCCGATGGTTGCAAACATGCCAATTGTGAACATACCACCAAGCTTATCCGCTACAGCACCTACGGCCAGATAGCCGACAGGGAGCAGGGCAAAGGAAAACATTAGATCCAGACTAGCTACACGTCCAAAAGACTCGGCTGGGACTAATTCCTGAAGGCTTGTCTCCCAGATAATCGCAAATATCATAATGCCAAATCCTTCGAGCATCATGCTCATAATCAGTCCTGGCATCCAAGTGACTACGGACAACAGTAGTAAAGCAAGGCCGCTGACAAAAGCTCCTAAGTAAGCGAGCAGGCCGCGATGCTTCCAATGCTTACGTGAGCCATACACAAAGGCCCCCAGCATGGCGCCAATGCCGCTACTTGCCATCGCAATGCCGTATACGACTGGATTGTAGCCATGATGAACCTTGAACAGCCACGGAATGAGTACAGCGATAATGCCTGAATAACAAATATTAATGAAGGAAAAGGCAAGAATCGTAATCCATAGCCAAGGATGGCTTTTGAGAATGATAAAGCCTGCGATAAAATCCTTGAGAAAATGCTGTCCACCCTGATCTTGCTGTTCTGGATCTACCTGACCTTTGCCGATGATGGAGGCCAAATGAGCGCTCAGCATCCAAAAACAGGCAAAAGATATCAGATAAGCGATGGAATCCAGTCCAAAGCCGACACCCGGTGAGGAAAAAGATACAATGAAGCCTCCTAACGGAGGGCCAAGTAGACGGACGGCTTGTATACTGATCTGACTAAGCGCGTTAGCTGCATTACGTATGTCCGGTGTGAACACCTGTGCGCGTAAGGCAGAATAAGCAGGATTAAAGATACCGTCCATCAATCCGTACAACGCTAGGCCAACGAATAGAACCGGCAATTTCATCCCGCCTGTAAACATCAGCACCGCCGCAATGAACATCAGTCCAAACCGGGCGATATTCGTAAACAGAAGGAGACGAATTCGGTCAATTCTGTCCACGATCATTCCTGCGAAAGGCAGAATAAGTACGTTAGGCAGCATATAAACAGTCATCGCCAGTCCCATGATAGTAGTCGAGCCTGTTAGGGAATAGATAACCAGTGGCAAAATGACTGTGGTGACTGAGCTCCCCAACATTGCGATCCAATGTCCAAGCCACAACAAGGTGAACGCTTTGGATTGTTTTAAAGGTGAAGTGAAGGTAGCCCAGGCCGAGTGACTTCCTTCAGGTGATGTAGAGGATAAGGTTGAATTTTGGGTATCCATGATCACACTCCGGTATATTTCTAAACTGCATATTAAAACCTATTATACGAAATCTCTAACGTAAGGGTACAGAAAAAGTTGCTGTGAGGGGAGTTGTAATGAATAGCCTGCCAATGAAAGAGTCAACCTAGAATAACTTTAGGCTGCAAAGATATATAACTTACCTTTTGCATAGGGATTATTGGATAAAAGCATTGACGCGTGAAAATGAATGATGTACTATTCAATGACCAGCCGCGTGCTAGGTTATCAAGAAAAAGGGAAAGAGTGTGGATACCATGAAAAAATTTAGTTTTTTGCCGATTGTACTCATCGTGATGGCATTGCTGATTTCGGCCTGCGGTAACAACGATAAAGGCGCCAGTACCAATAATGCATCTACCGGAGATAACGGATCTAATAATGGAAAAGCAGATACTACTGCTACAGCTACTCTTGAATCTGTAAAAGCAAGCGGCAAGCTAAGAATTGGCACGGAAGGTACCTATGCTCCGTTTACCTACCATGATGCTGCTGGTAAGCTGACAGGCTTCGATGTCGATATTGCGACTGAAGTGAGTAAACGCCTGGGGGTACAACCGGAGTTTATCGAGACGCAATGGGACGGCATATTCGCAGGATTGAACTCCAAGCGGTTTGACACGGTGTTCAATGAAGTATCCATTACAGATGAACGCAAGCAAAAATATGATTTTTCCGATCCGTACATTGTCTCCAAGGCAGTTCTGATCGTAAGCGAAGACAATACAGACATCCAGAAATTTGCTGATCTAAAAGGAAAAAAGGCTGGGCAGTCCCTGACCAGTAACCTGACTCAAATCGCGAAAAGCAACGGTGCGGAAATTGTGGCAACAGAGGGATTCAACCAAGCCATCGACCTCCTCACTTCCAAACGGGTGGATGCGACCGTCAATGATGGATTATCCTATCTTGATCTGAAAAAGCAAAAGCCTGACGCACCCATCAAAAAGGTGGACGAATCTCCAGATGCTTCACACAGCGCAGCTGTATTCAATAAAGGCAGCGAAGATTTGATCAAGGAAGTAAACAAAGCGCTGGCTGATATGAAAGCTGATGGTACGTACCTGAAAATTTCCGAGAAATATTTTGGAGCTGACGTATCCAAATAATAAATGAAGACCAAACGTTCGCCAAGTCGAACCGAATCTTCCCAAACCTATCTTTTCAAAGGATGTCTGTACAATGGATGATCGTCAAATACAAATCATTATCGATTCATTATTGCCTCTGCTAAAAGCAGGGGTTTCTTTTACGATTCCGCTCACGCTTATCTCCTTTGCTCTTGGACTCGTGCTGGCGCTGATTACAGCGTTGGCCCGGCTGTCCAAATGGAGAATACTCAAGCTGATTTTCGGCTTCTATGTATGGGTGATTCGAGGAACTCCTTTGCTGGTGCAATTGTATATTATTTTCTATGGTTTACCTTCCGTAGGTATTACACTGGACCCGTTTATTGCTTCAGTGATCGGCTTTACCCTCAGCGTAGGGGCTTATAGCTCTGAAATTATGCGTGCGGCTATCATATCCATTCAGGAAGGCCAATGGGAGGCGGGATACTCTCTGGGTATGACGCGCTGGCAAGTATTGCGGCGTATCGTGCTTCCGCAAGCATCCCGTGTGTCCGTACCTCCGTTGGCTAATTCATTCATCAGCTTAGTGAAGGATACCTCACTGGCAGCGACCATCACCTATGTGGAAATGTTCAGAACAGCTAACCAGATTGTAGCTACCACATACGAACCGCTATTGGTGTATACCGAGGCGGGAGTTATTTACCTGCTATTTAGCACCATTTTGACTGTGCTGCAAAATTACCTGGAGAAGCGACTAGGCCGTTTTTCCGTCAGATAAAGGAGATTGTACCGGTGATCCAAATTCGGAATATACACAAATCGTTCGGCTCGCTGGAAGTGCTTAAGGGTGTTGACGTGACGTTGGGTAAGGGGAAAGTGCTTGTTATCATCGGTCCTTCCGGTTCTGGTAAAACAACGCTTTTACGCTGCTTGAATTTGCTGGAAATTCCTGACCAAGGAGAGATCCAAGTAGGGGATATTGCACTGAATTTTGCGAAAGTGACGAAGCTCCGGCAAGAAAACATTTTGGCACTGCGCAAACGGACAGGGATGGTATTTCAATCCTACAACCTCTTCCCGCATATGACAGCAGTACAAAATGTGATGGAGGGACAAGTCACGGTTCAGAAAAAGAGCAAGGATGAGGCGCGCAAACGTGCATTGGAATTGCTAAAAAAAGTGGGGTTGGCTGATAAAGCGGAATCCTATCCGCATCAGTTGTCGGGAGGACAGCAGCAACGGGTCGGTATTGCCCGGGCAATGGCGGTCGAACCTGAGGTACTATTGTTTGACGAGCCGACCTCTGCGCTTGACCCCGAGTTGGTAGGCGAGGTGCTTAAGGTCATGAAGCAACTGGCCGCCGAAGGGATGACCATGGTCATTGTCACCCATGAAATGAAATTTGCAGCTGAGGTCGCGGACCATGTGATTTTGATGGATCAGGGTGTAATCGTTGAGCAGGGTACGCCGCATGAGGTTCTGGAGCAGCCCACCAGTCCACGGGCTATTCAGTTTTTGAATCGTCTGAGCGGGGAAGCGGAATAAAGGGAATTACAGTATTTATTAAAATAAGCGTTTAGACTGAATAAAAAGGCAGCTACAGCCGGGCATTGAAAAATAAGCCTCGAACCCGTAGCTGCCTTTTGCTCATCAGTTGTCCTCTTTTATTTCAATTTTAATGTAAGCAAAAAAGTAATCAACAGAATACAACAGCCTGCTATGAATGGAGCGAACAGATTTGCATCAAACAAAAATCCTGCTAGAGTAGGGCCTAAAATATTCCCGACACTCATATAGGCATTATTCATACCCGCTACATATCCTTGCTCATTCCCGGCTATCTTCGATAATTGTGTATTAAGAGCTGGACGAAGCATAGCTGTGGCAAAGAAAATAAGGGAAGTGACAAGGAAGATACTCCAAAAATCTTTGGCTAAGAGAAATAAAATATAAGCAACTGAGGTGAAAAGAAGCGATCCTTTGATCACCCTTTGTTCACCAAACTTATTGATTATTTTAGCAACAACTAATGCTTGCATACCGACTCCGATCACAGCACCTGCGGTCAGAATGACAGCAATATTTTGAGGTGAGAATTGGAAGCGGTTCGTTACATATAAACCAAGAACAGATTCAAAATTAGCGAGTCCAAAGGTCATCACCAGGACAAGTACAAAGAGCATCGTATATTTTGACTTCAACGATCTTGCGTATTGTTTGTAAATAGATTCCTTCTGAATCATTCTTGCCCGCGCTGCTTTCATTTGCTCTTTCGATAAACTTTCAGGCAAACAAAACACTGAAAAAATAACAGCAGCCATAGCAGCACCTGTCGCTGCGTAAAGCGGCACTCTCGTTCCATATCCTGCAAGAAGACCACCCAGTCCAGGTCCAATAACAAATCCGAATGACATGGCTGCGGCGAGCAGGCTGTTCCCTTTGGCGCGTTCTTCGGTTGTTGTAATATCCGCTACATATGCCATCATAGGTGGAACAATCAGGGCTGCTGCCATTCCTTCCAGAAGTCTTGAGGTATACAGCATCCACAGCTCATCTCCAATAGCAAAGATAAATTTAGCCACAGCAAAAACAATGACACCTGCGACGATGAATGCTTTTCTCCCATATCGATCAGATAGCTGTCCAGTCAGGGGAGAGAGCAGGAATTGTGTCATGCCATAGGCTGCTACCAATAAACCGATCGCCCGTCCACTGGCTCCAAACTCAATGACCAGTTCTGGCAGGATGGGGGTAATTAAACCAACGCCCACCATAACGATGAAGATATTAATCATTAGGATTCCAAGTATTCTTTTCATGCAAAAAACCTCCTTATCCATTGGTTTCTGGATAGGAGGTAGACGTGCGAACAAGAAGATACACTGCTCCCGTCAAAGAAGCAATGCTCTTATCGTGAATACCCAAAGCCTACACTAATCCTATCCAGAAAATTCGTAAGATTACGATTTTTTTCTTTGGTGGAATAGGATTAGTAGATCATTGGCTTAAGGTCACCCTTTCGATACTTTATTATTTATGAATGTAACACAAATTTCTTGATAAGGAAATGAAAGGATAACTCAGAAGAACCCGACTCGTCCTTCGGCCACATTTTTTAACCAGTCCTGCTTACGGCTCTTATCGAGCTCGCCTCGCATACCTTTGATAATCAGTTCAATATCGGCTTTTCCCTGCTCATGCCATTCCAGAGCAGTGCTGACATACAGTTCTCCGAGCTGTGCCAGCGAAAACCCGTCAGTCATGGATGCCGCCTTCTGTGTACCTGTTTCCCCTGCAAAAACAAGGAAGTTGCGCAGCTTGAGATACGCCAGTCGCAGCGCTTCGTCAGGCAAACTGATTTCATAAGCCCGGTCGAAACGCCCTGCCCGGTTCATCAGACCTGGGTCGATTTTTTCGGGATAATTGGTCGTTCCGATCAGGAAGATGCCCTCCTTGGATGTAGCACCGTCGAGGGTATTCAGGAAAAAAGAACGCACCTCCTGAGGCATGGAATCAATGTCCTCAATAACCAGTACCATCGGGGCCAGGCGAGTAGCCGCCTCGAACACCTCTTTGACCGATTCACTGGTTGTATACTCCGTAATTTGCCAGTAGGCTGCCGGACCCGGTACACTGCTGGCAATTGATTTTACAAGTGTTGTTTTACCGTTGCCCGGATGGCCGTATAGCAGAATACCACGCTTGTAAGGAATGTTATAAGTCTGATAGAAGGTACGATCCGCTTCAAAAAACTGATCAAGTGATCGGAAAATATCCCGTTTGATTTCCGCTTTCAAAATCACGTCATCCCGCGTAATTGCGCGGGTTATCGGCTCTGCCTGCCGAGAAAGTCCACGGCTTGTGTCGGTAAAAACGGTGACACGCTTCATATTCTGCTTACGTTCACGACCGCGTACTCCCGCGAGGAAGCCTTGCAGCTCTTGGTCGCCTATCGCAAATACGTAATCTTCATTGTACACGCCATTCTCACGGAAAAAGGGAACTCGCGCCAGCGCGATGCCCCACTTGGGATAGGCGAATACATTATTACGCATCGACAGATGCACGCCATATTCAGGAGTCGGCCCGTCATCGTCATACTGGATGGTGCGTTCCTCCAGACGATCGAAGACCCGTGCTACATGCTCCAGATCGGGACTGCCTGCACGAATGTCCTCCTCCAGTAAATCCCAATACTCAATATTGGGATCATCGCTGGCATACAGCACGTATTTTACGCCGTAGCGGTTATAGAGTGCTTCACTGATACCGTCGATCAGACGGGCATAAGCGGCATAACCGGTAATGCGCCCATCTGTACGTTCATCAAATTCGTAAATAGCTGGGATGTCTATACTCAAATTATTTGGCTCCTTTCAGGGCGGCTAGCGGCTTGCATTTGGCTACAACTGCTGCGAGTCCTGCCCCGGTGACACTTTCGATAATATCATCTACATTTTTGTAGGCCTGTGGAGACTCGTCGATAATGCTTTCCAGCGATGCCTGATTGACCACAATTTCGTCGTCTGTCCCTACACCCAGGGCCCCTGCAAAATCGTCCACACTGACGAGTCGTTTGGTCGCAGAACGCGAACGAATACGGCCTGCTCCATGACAAATGGAGTGGAAGTTATCCTGACCGCCCGGTAAACCTACCATAATATAAGAGGCTGTCCCCATAGAGCCGGGGATCAGGGCCGGATGCCCTGTCGCCTGATAAGGCCGCGGATTGTCAGGGTGTCCTGCTGGAAGAGCACGCGTAGCACCTTTACGATGCACAAACACGCTGCCGTGATCCGGATGGGATTCCTCCCAAGCATAATTGTGCATTAGATCGTACAAAGTACGCAACTCGCACTTTGTACCAAAGACATCGCGGAAGGCTTCACGCACCGAGTATGCGATGAGATGTCGGTTCACCACGGCATAATTTAGCGCCGAATACATCATATCGACATAATGTGCAGCCTCGGGATGGTCCAGCCGTGCGAATACCAGTCTCGGGTCAGAGGTACCGAGTCCGAGACGGCTCATCGTCTTGGCAATAGCAGATGAACTGGCCTGGCTGACTGCTCCACCCCAAGCCCGCGATCCAGAATGAATCATCACAGCCACCTGACCGTCGAACATACCCCACGCTTGAGCTGTTTCGCGGTTTTCCTCCGCGATTTCAATCGCCTGAATTTCGACGAAATGATTGCCCCCACCCAGTGTGCCGAGCTGTCGGTGAGCCCGATGCCATGTACGGTCTTCGACAAGATTCAGCACCTCCTCGTCAAAGGAGAACTTACTGTGCTCTACATGGGTGAGTGAGGTGGATTTCTTAGGAGTGTAGCTGTCCGGAATATATTTGTTGGGTAAGCCGTGTAGACCCTTGCGTACAATATGCTCCAGTCGGATATCCGAATAATGCCCGCGCTGGTGGGCTTCCATGGGCAAGTATTTGTCGATGGTTTTGACCAGCTTGCGGCGCAGCTTGGTTTCCTTCAAAGCATCCTTGTGCAAATTGGTCAGGTGTACGCGCATGCCGCAGCCAATATCACTGCCAACGATGGAGGGAGATACATAGCCGTCCTCCATTCCCCATACAGCAGTCGTACCGATGCAGGTTCCGACGCCTACATGTACATCTGGTGTGTATCCCATATAGCGGATACCTGGAATTTGTAAATTGTTATTAGCCATCTCGAACACCTTGTAATCTAGTGAGGAGAAAAGTTGCTGAGAAGCATATACGGTCAGATCACCTGCCGGAAGCTTCATCAGATGGCTGTATGGTCCTTCATGCAAGGACGAGTCGGTTGTATGTTGTATATTCATATAAATGGGTAGTTCCCTTCTTCATGTAAATTCATAAATACTTGCATAAAAAGATTTAAAAAACAAAAAAAAACCGCAGACTTGTCGTCTACGGCTTCCTGCACCGAAAGTGTCATTACATTTTATGATCAACACATCATAAATACGTAAAATAACCTGTTCTTCCAATAGCATAAAAAAATAAAAAAGCCTGGCTAATCACGCCGTCAGACAGCGTGATATCACCCATCATGTCGCCCGAACGGGGCCGATGAGACGAAAACTCAAATATGTGGTTGTATCATGCTGTCTGTCTGTCGTTATCATATAAAGCTCGGTCATGTCTGTCGGCCCCCTTTTCTTAAAGTTAATTGCTATGTTAATGGAAACCTGTGGAAGCTGTCAACCCCTGAAAGATAGAAGTGTGGGAGAATGTGACTTTACTCATGGTGAAGTGTGAGTAACATCATAGTTCAATTGGCCTAAAGCTGTTATTGTACTGAATATTCAAATATTCAGATATTGTTGATCGTTTATTGGACAATTCTGTGAGGGGGACGGAGCAGGCATGGAAGGAGATCTCCAGAAATTTAAGGCCGACTTTTTCAAAGCATTGGCTCACCCTCTGCGCATCCGCATTTTGGAGGTGCTGAGTGAAGGAGAACGGAATGTGAACGAGCTGCAGACTGCGCTCGGTTCCGAAGGTTCTGCCGTATCGCAGCAATTGGCCGTTTTACGGGCCAAAAATTTGGTGAACAGCTTCAAGGAAGGTACATCGGTTGTGTATTCACTACGTGATCCGCTTTTGACGGAGCTGCTTGCGGTGGCGCGGCGGATTTTTGACAATCATTTGGTCGAAGCTATCTCGTTGCTGGAAGGTATACGTAACGAGAAGTAATGCTATTACAGAAAAGAAGGGTTATAGGAATGAAGTGGATAGGAAGGTTCGAAGGCTATAACGCAGGGGCTTTGCGAAAGGATCTCATTTCCGGAAGTATTGTAGCGATTGTGGCGATTCCGCTCGGTATGGCGTTTGCCATTGCATCAGGAGTAAAGCCGGAATATGGGCTGTATACGACCATTGTTGCGGGAATTTTGGTTTCGCTGCTGGGAGGGTCGAAATTCCAGATCGGAGGACCTACTGGTGCATTTATTCCGATTTTGCTGGCTATTGTCATGCAATACGGTTATGAGAACCTACTCATAGCCGGTTTTATGGCGGGCATTATGCTCATTTTAATGGGTGTGCTAAGGCTGGGGGCACTGATTAAGTTTATTCCCAAGCCAGTAACAATTGGCTTTACGGCCGGAATTGCCGTAACGATATTCAGCGGTCAGATTGCTAACTTTCTCGGCTTGCGCGGGGTAGAGCGGCATGAAACTTTTCTGCCTTCCATGGCAGAGCTCATCCATCGACTTCCTTCACTGAATGTATATAGTATCCTGACGGCTTGTATCTGTCTTGCCGCGCTTATTTTGGTGCCTAAAAAATGGCCCAAGATACCCGGCTCACTGGTTGGTCTACTCTTGTCAACACTGGTGGCAGCTTTACTTTTTCCAGGGCAGGTGGCTACCATTGGATCTGCGTATGGCGCAATTCCAGCATCTTTACCTGAGCTACATATTCCTGTGATGAAGTGGGACTTGATCGTGAAACTCTTGCCGCCAGCACTTGTTATTGCAATGCTGGGAGCTATTGAATCTCTGCTTTCAGCGGTGGTAGCTGACGGTATGACGGGAGCTCGGCATAACAGCAATCGTGAACTGGTTGGACAAGGGATTGCTAATTTGCTGACACCGCTGTTCGGCGGTATTCCTGCGACAGGTGCAATTGCCCGCACCGCCACAAATATCCGTAACGGTGCTGTTTCTCCTATGTCAGGCATCGTACATGGGTTCGTGGTGCTCCTCATTCTGGTGCTTTTTGCACCTTATGCATCTAATATTCCGTTGGCCAGTATGGCTCCGGTGCTGATGGTAGTAGCGTGGAATATGAGTGAGCGCAAGCATTTTGCGCACATTCTCAAAACGCGGACAGCGGATTCTATTGTACTGGTTGTCACCTTTTTGCTGACTGTTTTTACAACGCTGACAACGGCTGTGGAGGTGGGTTTAATTCTGGCAGTTGTATTGTTTGTTAAACGTATGAGCAATACACTTTCAGTAGACAAGGTACTTCCTGATCCTTCTGTAAAACATGAAAAAGTAGGCGCGCATATGGTCACAGATCAGCATGATTGTCCACAGGTGGCTATTTACAATGTGGAAGGCCCTCTATTTTTCGGTGCAGCTTCAGTATTGGAAAACTCAGGTGTGGGAGGTCGCACTGACCACCTACAAGGGATTTTGTTGTTGCGTATGGGAAAGGTCCCTTTTATGGATATGACGGGAGAAGGTAACTTTACCGCATTAATCCAGAAATACCGGAAGTTTGGCGGGACGGTGCTTGTTTCCGGACTCCAGCCTCAACCGCTGGCATTACTACAGAAAACCGGATGCTACGACATGATTGGACAAAAGCATTTTTTCGAACATACAGGAGAGGCCCTTACGGCTGCCCTTGCGCTGGTGAATCAGGATCATTGCTGTGGATGCAGGCAAATGGCTTTCCGAGAATGTACGAGTCTGTGCCGCAGATCGCAGCAAGCCAAATCTTCCTTTCCAGATGGAGCCGTTTCGGTTCCCATACCTGTAAATAGCGGCAGATAACACTCTTTATATTTGTTGCTGAATGCCGAAAAATCTCTTCTAATCTCCGAAACCAAGTGCACAATGAAGACTTGCATTTGCTTCGAAAATGGAAGAGATTTTTCTCTTCTTAAAGAAAAAAAGGAATAAAATTCAAAAAAAATGCTTGAATATCTGATTTTATGACACTATACTAGATTCAAAAGATACCATATGTTTCATTCTTTTGTTTTAAATTGTATTTTAATACTTACTTATCAACCTCCTCGATCACTTCTAGTTTCTTACCCTACCTTTTTCTTCATTTTTTCACTTACTATTTTCAAACTTGTCTACCTGTTCCTACCTGATGCTTGTTCTTTGCGGTCTGCACCAAGGGTTGTTCACCTCAGAATGATGACCTATGGATTTCACCCCAGCGGAATCTATATTTTTTAAAGGAGGTGAGTACCAGAGGCTATTTTGTGAGCTTTTGACGTAGCTGCCCGGAAGGTTGTCCTTGAGAATTAAAAAACCAAGTAAAGGGAGATGGAAAGTATTGATTAAGTCGAAAAATATCAAAAAGACGCTGTCGGTCAGTTTTACCGCTCTTCTTGCTTTTTCTCTAATTTCTCCGGTATATGGAGATTCCAGCACAACCACCTCAGCAGGAGGATCAACCATTTCCGCCAAGGTTTCCGCCAAGGTTTCAGCCAAGCTGAACCAACAATTCAGTGCCAGTGAGTATGTCACCTATCTGGTTAAATTGAAGGATCAGGTGGATACGGAGTCAGTTGCCAAGCATGCTTTCCAAAAGGCCTCTGCAGAGCAAATTTCACCCGCTGCTGCTAAGCTTTCTGTACGTACAACGGTTGTGAACTCTCTCATGGATACAGCAGAAAAAACGCAACAATCCGTGGAAGAATACTTAAAGAAGGAAGTCAATAACGGAAACGTCAAAAAATACAAGAGTTACTTTATCGTGAACGCCTTTGCGGTAACCAGCACCAAAGAGGTCATGGATAATCTCGCCACACTTCCTGAGATCGACAAAATTTTACCGGATGAAAAGCGGGAACTGCAAAAGGTAGAAATAGATAAGGATGCCCAGCCCGTAGTTGAGGAATCTACAGCTGACCAAGCGGTTGCAGATCAAGCCGCTGTAGATACGGCTGTGACGGAAGAGAACGCGCAAAAATCGGTGGAAGAATCCGTGTATAAGGATGCTGTAACGCCAAGCCGTGTCGAGTGGAATATTTCTAAAATCAAAGCACCACAGGTTTGGGCCAAAGGCATTGACGGCAAAGGCATTGTTGTCGCCAATCTGGATACAGGCGTTGAATATACTCACCCGGCACTGAAAAGAAAATGGCGTGGTCTGAACGCTTCCGGCCAGGTCGTTAATCCAGAACTGAGCTGGTATGATGCGGTTAATGGAGCATCGCTGCCAACTGATTCAAATGGACATGGTACACATACGATGGGGACGAGCGTTGGCTCGGACAGCAACGGTACGAATGAAATCGGTGTTGCTCCCGGCGCCAAATGGATTGCGGTTCGAGTATTCAATCCAGATACCACCGACTCCATCTTACTGGACGGTGGACAGTGGATTCTTGCTCCTGTAGATAAAAACGGTAAAAAGCACCCTGAGCTTGCACCGGATGTGGTGAATAACTCTTGGGGCGGTGGACCTGGCCTGGATGAATGGTATCGTCCAGTCACCAAGGCGTGGAGAGCGGCTCAGATTTTCCCTGAGTTCTCCGCAGGCAACACAACACTGTCCAATCCGGGCGGACCTGGGTCTGTAGCCAATCCGGCGAATCTACCGGAAGCTTATGCGACAGGAGCCACGGACGTTAACAACAAGCTGGCCAGCTTCTCGCTGCGCGGTCCTTCTCCTTATGGCGAAGTGAAGCCTGAAATTTCGGCTCCTGGTGTGAACATCCGTTCTTCTGTACCGGGCGGAGTGTATGAGGGGGGATGGAACGGTACTTCTATGGCAGGCCCGCATACTGCTGGATTAGCAGCATTACTGCTTCAGGCCAAACCATCTTTGACTGTGGATCAACTGGAGGATGTTATTTCAAAAACAGCGACTCCGCTGACAGACAGCCAGTATCGGACTTCACCGAACAATGGTTACGGATATGGTCTGATCGACGCGCTTGCTGCAGTCAATTCAGTACTTAACTGAGGATTTTGCAAAAATCCCATAAGCGACTTCCAATGAACAAGATTTAGAGCGAAAGACAGGATTAAGAAAGACCCCGGAAAATCCCTTTGAGCGGCTCGTACAGAGATTGCATACACCTGTTAACCGTGTAATGCACTATTACGTAGCCGCAAAAAAGGGGTTTTCGCACATAAAAGAATATAAAAGTCATAGAATTTCAGGAAAAATGCAAAAAAATGACTTGTATATCTGTTTTGATAACTTTATACTATTCCATAATATATGATTATATATCAATTTTTAATATAAAATGTAATGATATAACATGTTTTTCTTCGAATTTCTCCTGCTTTTTCTCCTTGGTTTCTACTGAATTCATCGCTTTTCTATTGGGATTGCAAACTCACCTATGAAGTACTGCCACCTATGAACAGCCAAATATTTTTGTGCCTCTATATTCTATGAAGGAGGTGGTCGCCAACCACATCGTATTGCGCAACCCGTGTGTTTGATGTGCTAGGCATGAGGTCTTACTCTGTACAGGTTATTCCAGAAACATTAAACCTAGTAAAAGGAGTGGAGAAGTAATTGATTAAACCTAAACGATTCAAGAAACCGCTATCTATCGGACTATCTTTACTAATGGCCTTTTCCTTTGTTCAACCTGCTTTGGCGAATAACACACCGGATGGCTCCAAGCTGGAGCTGAAATCTGCCTCGCACAAGGTCACGACCGCGAAGGTGTCCCCAAAACTGACCAAACAGTTTGAGGAGAATAACTATGTTACCTATCTGGTCAAATTAAAAGAACAGGTAGACACCAACAAGGTTTCCAAAAATGCTCTCCAAAAGGCCTCACTTGAGAAAATAACACCTTCCGCTGCCAAAATGGCTGCACGTAGCCATGTGATCAGCTCTCTGCGTGAAACCGCTTCAAGAACCCAATATGGGCTTGAAAATTATTTGGATAAGCAATCAGAGAGCGGCGGAGTGAAGGAATATAAAAGCTTTTTTATTGTCAATGCATTGGCTGTAACAAGCACCAAGGAGGTGCTGGATCATATTTCGCAGCTGCCTGAGGTCGATAAAGTCTTGCCGAATGAAACGCGTTATCTGCAAAAGGTGACGGTTGACAAGCAAGCAGAGGGAGCAAATGCCAAAACGGCTGAAACAGCTGAAACAGCGACAGCAGCAACGGCGAAGTCTGCAACGGTAGAGAAAGCTGTAGAGCTGGAGAAGGACGATGGCAAAACATCGGCTAAGCCTGGCAATGCAGGTAAGAACGCTGTAGACCCATCTACGGTGGAATGGAACATATCCCATATTAACGCACCACAAGTGTGGGAGAAAGGAATCGACGGAACCGGAATCGTGGTCGCCAATCTGGATACGGGTGTAGATTATACACATCCGGCCCTTCATCGCAAATGGCGGGGTCTGGACGCGGCAGGCAATGTCGTGAATCCCGAGCTGAGCTGGTACGATCCGCATAGTCATGCAACGCTTCCGGTCGATCAGGAAGACGATTCCCATGGTACACATACGATGGGCACGATGGTCGGCTCTGAGGAAAACGGAACGAACCGAGTTGGCGTTGCACCTGGTGCGAAGTGGATTGCGGTTCGGATTTTTAATCCGGAAACGACGGATGCGATTATACTGGATGGCGGTCAATGGCTGCTTGCGCCAAAAGATGCCCAAGGGAATCTTCATCCCGAGCTTGCTCCAGACGTAGTGAACAACTCGTGGGGAGGCGGACCGGGTCTTGATGAATGGTTCCGGCCTGTGGTTCAGGCATGGCGGGATGCTCAAATCTTCCCTGAATTCTCCGCAGGTAATACCTCTCTTTCCAATCCGGGCGGACCTGCTTCGGTAGCCAATCCGGCGAACTATCCGGAATCCTTCGCTACTGGAGCCACGGATATCAATGATAATCTAGCCAGCTTCTCCTTGTTAGGACCATCACCCTATGGTGAGGTGAAGCCCGAAGTTTCCGCGCCGGGTGTAAATATCCGGTCATCTGTGGCTGGTGGCGGCTATAAAGGCGGGTATAACGGTACTTCCATGGCGGGACCTCATGTTGCGGCCCTTGCAGCTCTGTTGCTGCAAGCGAATCATTCTCTTACCGTAGACCAGCTTGAGGAAATTTTGATGAACACAGCTACACCGCGCACGGACAGCACATATCCTACTTCGCCAAACAATGGCTACGGACATGGTGTCATTAATGCGCTGGATGCAGTCGGTTCGGTCATGCAAGGTCTGGGCTCCGTGTCTGGTAAAGTTGTAACGGGTGGCGACGATCTGGAAGCACCTGTTCTCGAGCATACACCGCCCGCAGCGGCATTCGAGGGTATTGATATACCTCTGACTGCTCATGTAACGGATGATGTCGGCGTGACGGCCGTTGAGGCATTTGCCAAAACAGCAGGTACGTCAAACTATGTATATATTCCGTTGGAACGGACCTCCGGCGACAGCAAAGATGGTACATATCAAGCGTCCATCCCGACTTTTTTGGTGGACAGCGCTGGTCTGGAATACTATATTCGTGTAAATGATTACGGTAATAACGGATTTGAAACTGAAGTATACAAGGTTAAAATCTCCAAAGGCGTAAAACCAGGCTACACACAAGACTTTGAAAAAGACATTGCCGGTATTAATATCGGTGGACAGGGCAGTGTTTGGAAATGGGGAACTCCGACAAGCGGCCCTAAAAGCGCACATTCGGGTACAAAGGTCATCGCGACTAATCTCGAAGGCCAATATCAGGCCAACTCCAACAGTTATTTTATGGCCCCTCCGATTGATCTGACCGAGAGCTCAAAAGGGGCACTGGTCAGCTTCAAGCATTGGTACGATCTTGAAAATAATTCTGATTTCGGCAAAGTGTACGTAGCAACCACAAACAATCAGAATGCGTTTGAGCAGGTATTATCGTTTACCGGCACCAGCAATGGCTGGAAAACACAATATCTTGATTTGCGGGCATTCGCGGGTCAAAAGGTATACCTCCTCTTCAACTTTACTAGTGACAATACGGTTGTGAAAGATGGCTGGTATATTGACGATCTGTCGATTCAGGAGCCAGACACCGTTGCACCTGCTGCGCCGAGCAATTTGACTGCTGAAGCCGATACTGTGGGCAACGTCACACTGGCCTGGAATGCTTCCTCCGATGAAGATGTGAAGCAGTACAAGGTGTATCGTTCTACCCAATCAGGCAAAAATTATACTTCTATCGGTACAACCTCAGCACTGACACTCACAGATACCATCACGGTCGGTGGAGCGACCTATCATTATGCAGTGGCGGCTGAGGATTATAGTGGCAATGAAGGAATCAAGTCAAATGAGGCTTCTCTGAGAGTAGACGTGCCGGATACGCTGTATAGCGATCATTTTGACGGCAGCTCGGATAATGGCTGGACTCATTCCGGTACCAAGGATGAGTGGGAACGTGGCATTCCCAAGGAAGTAGGACCAGAAAGCGCAGTGTCCAGACCAAATGTGTGGGCAACCGATCTTGATAGCAATTATGAGAACGGAGCTGAATTTTCGCTGGTTTCTCCAAAAATTAATTTGCAGGCTGTACGCAACGCAACACTGACCTTCAATCACTGGTTTGAAATTGAGGCTGGCTATGATTACGGTTATGTGGAAGTGTCCAAAAACAATGGCGACACGTGGAGCGAGCTGGGCAAGTTCTCTCACAATACGAATGGGAAAAAGTGGACTCCGGTTTATTACAATCTGGATAGCTACACCGGCAATGAGATCCAAATTCGCTTCCGTTTGAAATCGGATAACAGTGTGAACAAGAACGGCTGGTACATTGACGATTTCCGTGTGTTGGGCATTCCAGCTGCGACAGTGACCAAGGACATTGTACCTGAGTCGAATACCAAGCTGGAAAAAGCGGAAGAACAATTCCCACTGTACAAAATTACAAGCACTGAAAAGAGTGAATTCCAGGAGAAAGTGAAGCCGGCAGAAACAACGGTGGAGAGTGGACGTGTCGGGCTCGACAGTCTTCCAGCCAGCGCTACGGTTACGGTATTGGAAACCGGACGTTCGGTGAAAACGGATCCGACCACGGGCAAATACAGCTTCACCCATGTAGCGGGCGACTATACGCTGAAGGCTGAAGCCTATGGTTACGTGCCTCAAACGAAAGCAGTCACGATTGAGAATAACAAAGTCATTAGAGCAAACTTTAGCCTTCAGGCCATACCTCACGGTACGATTCACGGGGTCATTACCGACAAACAATCCGGTGAACCGATCCAAAAAGCGAAAGTGTTGGTGCTGGAGGATGCACGTATTGCTCCGGTAGAGACGAATGAGGCTGGAGAATTTACGCTGGACGTGCTGGAAGGAACATACACATTGTCCATTTCAGCTGAGAATTATTATAGCGACAGTGTATCTGTTATTGCTCCTCCGAACGGTAGTGTGGAAGCGAATGTCACGTTGAAACCTTTCATCGGGTTCCAGGGAGGCATTGCTTACGATGACGGGACAGGAGAAAATGCCAGAGCCTTTAACGCGGCAGGCAATTCATGGGCAGTCAGAATGACGCCTGAGTCGGAAGTGGCTCAAGTGACGGGAGCATCGCTTTTGTTCTGGAACTCTGCCTTCCCGAATCCGGGAGGAACGGCATTCCAATATTCTGTTTATGACGCCTCCGGTGCGGCAGGAGCGCCTGGACGATTATTGGCTGGTCCATTCGACGGGACTGCCGTGCGGGATGAGTCACAATGGACGACAGTGCAGCTTCCAGAACCGGTGACGGTTCAAGGTGACTTCTACATCGTATATACACAGTCTGCTGTGGGCACACAGTCGCCGGGTCTTGCTACAGATGAGAGTGGCCCGAATGCACTTCGCAGCTGGCAAGGTGTAAGCGGCGCATGGAGCCAATCACCTGAGGAGGAAGGGAACTACATGATCCGGGCTATCGTCAGATATCCGGTGAATGCTCCAACGATTACGACTCCTACGAAGGCTACGTATACGCAGGAAGAGTCGATTACCGTAACAGGAACTTCCCCGGCAGAAGGAGCCGATATTCAGCTCTTTAACGGTAAGGAGCTGGCTGGCACAACGAAAGTGAAGGATCGCCACTTCAGTTTGTCGGTTGATCTTCAACCAGGAGCTAATCCGCTAAGTGTTCAAGCAGCGGTATACGGCAAATTAACGGATCGTTCCGAAACGGTGGTTGTGACACTCGATCAGACTAAACCGGGTCTGATCCTGACTTCACCTGATGAAGGGGCCCGTACAAACGCGGGTGTAGTCAGTGTAGTCGGTACCGTGTATGACGAGTTCCTCACCGAATTGACGATTAATGGTGAGCCCGCTGAATTTGGAAGTGACGGCAGCTTTAACAAGCGGTTGCTTATCAACGAAGGTGAAAATCAAATTACGGTGACGGCCAAGGATCTTGCCGAAAACGAAACAAGTGTTACGCGCTCGGTGTATGTCGATACAGCTCTGCCGAAGCTTGAAAACATTAGCCCTGCTGAGGATGTGCGTATTACTCCAGGGCAGCCGGTACGAGTATCCTTTGACAGTGCATCCGGTTTGGAGGCGTCCTTCCATGTGGAGCTGCCTTTCAACCTGTCCACTTTGGGCCGCAACGATATTCCATTAAATGAAACTTCGTCAGGCCACTATGAAGGTACTTATTTCACTTCATCTTCTCTGAACCTGGAGGGCGGAGTCATCGTGATCCGGGTAAGGGATGCAGCGGGAAATGAAGTGGAGACGGAGGCACCGGGAAGATTGTATGTAACCAATGGTGGAGGACAGAACCCTGATCCGAATCCATCCAATGAGAAGCCGGTAGCCATTATTCAGGCTAATGAATCAGCTAAGAAGAACAAAAATGTACAATTTAACGCCAAAGCTTCCCGTGATGTAGACGGTGAGATCGTTAGTTACAGCTGGAATTTTGGCGATGGCGATACGGCGGTCGGTTCCAAGGTGAAGCATAAATTCACCACAGCTGGAACGTATACCGTAGAGCTAACGGTAACGGATAATGACGGCGCAAGTGGTAAGACTGTGCATACGATCACGATCCGTTAACAGCCAGTAGGAAAGGAAATGCTTCTTTTAGAATAACAATGAAGGCCCACAGCAAGCCACGGTTTATAGAGGCTGCTGTGGGCCATTTTTAAATTGTCGAACCGTTCAAGAAGCGGTACAATGAGTAGAACTCTATAAAGTGAATCGTTTCACAATAGAGGATTTTGCAAAAATCCAATAAGCGATTTTCAATAAACGATATATAGATCGAAATGGTCTAGTTCGTCTATATATTGCACTTTGGAGCGACTGGAATCGAATTTTGCAAAATCCTGAATAATATTTTTTTAGCAGGAGAGGATCCTATTGATTCATTTGCAAAAAGAAAGCGGACGTATCCGTCTAGAGCTGGATGCCTATTTTATGGGGGAAGATATCATTGTACTCATTTCAGGCGGTGATCAGCCTCATTTGGGAACGATTACAGCAGGGGCCAGACTCGAGCCGATTCAAACTGTGCAATTGCAAAATCACAAGGAGTTTTATATTACCGAAGAAATTGCAGTTCGCTTGCGAAAAGAGTTTGCAGGCAATTTTGCCATTTGCTGCGGGGCACATTTAGATCATGCAACCAAGGACGAAATCCGAGTGCTGACAGATATGGCTATACAACTGGGAAAAGAGCTCATTGGAGAACTCAAGCAAGCACGCTAGTAGCATACCTTTTTAAGTGAACTCCCGAAAGAGCAGATTGCGATATGGGTACTTACTAAAGGGATACTTAAATAGCAATGCAAAGCCATCATCCTCAATTTGTACGGATTTCAGCGCAGAGGATGGAATCAAACTACGGATCATGACATGAACTGCACGCTGGTCTTGTCTGTTGATCGCTTTGGCAAAGGCAGAAGCAAAACATGGATTGCGTGCCAATTCGCGATACAGCGGAAAAACGGCTTTTGCAATGGCGCGATGAACTCTCGGCTCAAACGTAAACTGCACAGTCCCCGGTGGAATCGTCGTTCCATTCGTATAATAGAGCATCGGTGGCTGAGCTAAAAAGGAAATAAAGTAGCCGATGCCATTCGTGCCTAAGCCTTGTTTGGCGGCAAATGGCGCTACTGAGCAGAGAAGGGATTTCATCCGATCCAAGTTGCCCTGAACGACAGCTCGTGACCATTGAACTGCAAACGCACGTCGAGTTGCAATAGCTTTGTAAAAGGGCAGCATGGCAGCGGATATTTTCCTAAGTGTGTCTGCATTTAAACGTTTGTGAGGCGAGCCCTTTCTGCGGGATGTTGCACGATATAGCATAGCTCCGACCTCCTTGGTAGGATGCTCTCATGGAGCGCAATTGATCTGTAACAGGTAAAATACTGTATGCCCGGTTACCTCAAAAAGTGATAATATCGCTAGGTTTCTTCTTTTTAACGTTCTAATTTAAAAATTCGAAATAAGTACTGTCCTGATTTGTAAGATTGTGGTACCCTAGAACTTATATAATTGCTATTTTTCGTATTGGAGTTGAATTTAACAGATGAGTGATTTGTACAAGGAGCCTCGATCTTCCGATCCTTTTCAGGAGACGAACGATTATAACGCCCCATTTAACCCGCCCCCAGTAGTTCCACCTACGAATAGTAAAGCTGTTGCCTCGATGGTGCTCGGGATTTTATCTGTTGTCATTCCCTATATTGGATTGATTATCGGAATTGTGGGTATTATTTTGTCCAGTCTTTCCCTGAAGGAAATTAACCGTCATGGCGAGCAAGGCAGAGGTATGGCCATTGCTGGACTGGTATGTAGTATTATCGGTACACTGATTTATACACTAATCATCATTTTTATAGTTATTGTTTTTATTGTAGCGGCCTCCAGTGGCGATCCGGATATTTTTTCAGACATTTAATGAATTGAAGAATGCTTGAGTCAGACAAACCATTCACGATTTGACGATTGGATGCTATGATAAAAGGAGTCCAATGAAGGAGAGTGAAGCCGTATGGCACGTACTCAAACACAAAAAGCGCTGAGCAAGGCAAAACGCGCTGGAATCTATTGCGCGGCACAAAGCCGCAAAACGAATGACCATTATGGCGAGATTTCACAGCACATACGAGTGAAGCCGACCAAGCAAGAACAATTACAAAAGGTCAAGCACAAGAAGCGAATCGTTCAGAGCGACGCTTCTTTTTTTGTCTTTAGAGAGAACAGCAGTGTCCTTTTAGGCTTGGATTTATAAAGTAGCAGAGAAATGATTGTATACAAGCGAATAGCATTTTTTCTGTACCGAAAAAGGACTTGATAATAATTATCATTATTGTTAGAATATCATAAGAAAGAAGGAACCCGGGCATGGGCTCCTTCATTATAAAACTAGGCTTGAAATCAAAGATTTACTTGGCTTCGAAGGTTTTGCAGTCTGTTTCTTCGGATTTGTGAGTGTCTTCAGGTCTGTTGCTTACGATGTAAATGGAGCTAGCACTACATTTATTCTCTTGGGCCCAGTGCGTACATGAATTGACTTCACACAGAACGTCTTTTGCCATGTTGTACACCTCCTTATATGGATGTGGTGGGCTGAGCAAATATAATCACGGTCAGTCAAGGTAGGACTTGTCCAACTGTGTTTACCCTCTTGTTAGGAAGAGGGACTTTGCTATGCCTACTTGTACAATATCAAATGAATTTTAAAATTGCAATGTTTGCTTCTTTTTGCAGTTCGAAGCGGACACAAGTGTCCCTTTTAATTAAAAAACAAAAGCTGTCCTCCATGCAGAACGAAATGTTTCTCTGCTGGAGAACAGCTTTTTTTGTTTTTCTGACATAATGACGATATGAAAAGACTTAGCGCACGTTAGGAATACTTACGATGGGATCGATGTCAGCATCATAGTCTACGCCCTCAAACTCAAAGCCGAACAGTTGGAAAAATTCGTGACGATATCCTTCAAGATCTGACAATTCGTAGATATTGTTGGTCGTCAGCGCCTCCCATATCTTCTCAACCTCTGCCTGTACGTCTTCGCGCAGTTCCCAATCATCAATACGAATACGTCCTTCTTCATCTACAGGAGTTTCTGGTGCGTACAGACGCTCAGCAAACAGGCGGTAGCTCTGTTCTACGCACCCTTCATGCAGCCCTTTTTCCTTCATTATCTTATATAAAGCAGAAATATACAGAGGAACGACAGGGATAGCGGAGCTAGATTGGGTAACGAGTCCTTTGGTGACTGCGACGAAGGCGCGTCCGCCTGTAACTTTCAGCTGATCGTTCAGCTGATGTGCTGTCTCCTCCAAATGATCCTTTGCACTTCCGATACTGCCTTCTCTGTAGATGGCTTGTGTAATATCTGAACCGATGTACGAAAAAGAGAAGGTCGTTGCAGTATCAGCCAATACACCGCCTTCACGCAAGGCGTTAATCCACAATTTCCAGTCCTCACCACCCATAACCTCTACAGTTGCTTGTACTTCTTCTTCTGTTGCGGGTTCAAGCGTCACGCTGCTGACTTCCCCGGTGTGGAAGTTAACGGTCTTGTTTGTGTAAGGCTTACCAATAGGTTTGAGCACGGAATTAAACGTTTCGCCTGTGCGGGGATTTGTACGACGACCTGAAGCGACACTGTAAATCACCAGATCGACTTGTCCCAGTTCTTCGCGAATGGCTTCCACCGTTTTGGATTTGACCTCATCCGAGAAGGCATCGCCTGTTACGCTTAAGGATTTAAGCCCTGCTTCCTGAGCAGCTTTTTCAAATGCAGCAGAATTGTACCAGCCTGCCGATGCTGTACGTGTGGCGGTAGCATTACTAGGGCGATATACACCAATTGTATTGGCACGCGCACCGAAGGCGGCAGTAATGCGAGAGGCCAACCCATATCCGGCAGATGCCCCGATCACAAGTACATTACGGGGTCCTTGGATAGCAGGACGGGCCTGTACATAGTCAATTTGCTCCTGAACATGTTGGGCACAGCCCACCGGATGAGCAGTGGTGCAGATAAAGCCACGTGTTCTTGGTTTGATAATCATGTTATTGTAATTCCTCTCTTCTTGTAGCGATCTTCACCCTTACTATTTTAACTTTTAACTATTTTTTTTCAAACGTGGATTTTAGTAAGTATCCTTTTTACCCAAAAGTGTATCCTTGCACGGGGTGGCAAGTGCCTAAGTGCCTGCATATGATGCTGTAACGATAAATATGAGAAGGGAGAGAGCTGCTTGAAGAATAAGAGCCGCAAAACCATAAGAAACAAAAAGCCGCTCTATAGTGTAATTGACCCGGATATGAATGAATTAAGTATGATACATCGCGTGAAGCCACAGCCTGCGGAGAGGGAGACAGAAGCAAGACTTCATCAAGTTGCTTCTCCGCCTCCCCCAACCAAAGAGGAGCCGGAGCTACAGACTGTTGTCGAACCTGAAGTCGAGGCTTCGCATGAGACGGAGGTTGAATTTGCGGATGCAGAGGAGACTCAAGTGTCGATGGAGGAACCCCCAGAGCTAGAAGCAGAGCCGGAGCCAGAGCCAGAACCAGAACCTGATCCAATTGATGTGGAGGAAATTTTGAGCAATAAGAAGGCTCCGCATGTAAACAACGCTTTCATTTATACAGACGATTTGAGCGATCTCGCTGTAACGGGTGAGAAGATCGCTCCCGCTTCCATAGATTCCAGCAAGCTGAAGCAAGAGAGTATCCACACGGAATCTCTGGCGGATTATGCCGTTCAAACGATTAAGATAGCCGACGGTGCTGTGACTTCTTCGAAGATTGCCCCGGACTCCATTACGGTGGAACATCTGTCGGACGCATCTGTGGCAGGCAGTAAATTGCAGGATCGCTCTATCGGTGGTGAAAAACTTCGAGATGGTAGCATCACTCCAGAAAAGCTGGCTGATAAGATTATCAGCGGCGATCATATTGCGAATGGCTCCATTGAGAGCCGTCACTTCAAGCAATGGATCGTATCTTCAGATATGCTTCAAGATCAGGCGGTTACCTCTGATAAAATTCGCAGTGGTACGATTCAATCGAACAATTTGGCTAATGAAGCTGTCGATAGCTCCAAGTTGGGCGATCAATCTGTGACCACTTCCAAACTGCGGGATGGGGCTGTGGATGCGGCTAAAATCCAAGCTGGCAGCATTGAGAGTGCACACCTGACAGAGCATGCCGTTCATGCAAGGCATCTGGCCCCCGGTTCGATTAATCGCAAGCAGCTATCCAATGGAATTGTGGGCAAGGAACAGTTGGAGGAAGGCGTTGTCAGCGGGCGTCATCTGGAGTCGGAGGCAGTTACCAGTGTACACATTCAGGCTGGAGCGATTGAAAGAAAGCATCTGAGTCCTGGCTGCATTGGGGAAGAGCAGCTTGGAACGGGCCAAGTGACAGCCCGCCATCTGGCGGATCGGAGTATTCAGTCCAATAAACTGGCAGATCAGTCTGTAGGCTCATTGCAAATTGTCGATCAATCCGTCACTTCATCCAAGATATCGGATCAGAGCATATTACCACACAAAATTGCCGATGAGGCGGTACTTACCAGACATATTGCTACAGCAGCCATACAAGGTCCACAAATTTCTCCGGAGGCAGTTTCTTCCTTGCATCTCCAGTCCGAAATCATTCGAAAGAATCATATTGCATCGGAGGCGGTTACGGAGCAACATTTGCATTCCGGGGCTGTGACGAGCGAGAAATTAGGGAAGGGAGCAGTTCTGGAACACCATGTGGCGAATCATGCTGTCAAGGAAAATCACATTGCTTCGAGCGCGATTAAGTCTGACAAAATCGCTGACGAAGCAGTGACAGAACCTAAAATTGGCAAAGGGGCGGTAACCGGAAATAAGATTGCCTCTCAAGCCATTACACACGTACACATTGCAACGGGGGGAATTCGTGAAAACCACCTTGCCGACAACAGTGTGGGTGGAAAGGCATTGCAGGCTCAATCCGTCGATTCGACCCATCTGGCCCAGAGTTCTGTTTTGAGCAAACATCTTGGGGAAGACAGTGTTGGAACCTCGGCTTTGCAAGAACAGTCCGTTACCGCGGACATACTAGGTGAAGGCGCTGTTCAAACCGCGCATTTGGCCAGCGGAGCGGTGTACTCCCATCATTTGCAGGATCATGCTGTTACTTCGCTGAAACTATCGCCGGAAAGTGTGGCCACGGATAAAATCAATGATTTGGCGATTACGGCTCCTAAGTTAGCTGAGGGTAGTGTTACTTCCTCTAAGCTGTCTGCTCGTTCCGTGCAGCCGTGGCATATTACGGATAAAGCGGTGCAGAGTAACCATCTGGCTGTTGAAGCGGTGGAGGCGAATCATCTCGCTCCGGAATCAGTCACCTCTAATCATTTGCAATCTGCATCGGTCCAAACCAAACACCTCGCCCCCGACAGTGTATCCGGTCATGCGCTTCAGTCGGAAAGTGTCACCTCTGAGAAGCTAGCGGCCCGTGCTGTGCAGGCTCCCAATCTGGCGGAAAATAGCGTGGGTCCCGGACATTTGGCTGCGCAAGCCGTACACACTCGGCATTTGGCAGCAGGAGCAGTACAGGAGACGGAATTAGCCCAGAATGCTGTGAAGTCTGCACATCTTGCGCCCGAATCCATCCAATCGGAGCACTTGCAAAGCGGGGTCATTCAGGGAGAGCATATCGCATTGCAGGCTATAGCGACTCCGGCCTTACAGGATGAATCGGTCACCTCTGCCAAACTGTCGGAGGGAAGCGTAACTCCCACGAAACTGTCTGCCCATGCCGTGCAGTCCGGACATATTATGGACGAAGCTGTACAAAGCAACCATTTGGCTGTGGCGGCCGTGGATTCGGCACATCTGGCTGCAGGAGCGGTCACCTCGGTGCATCTACAGGCTTCCTCGGTGCTCACGAGACATTTGGCCCCGGATAGTGTGTCAGGTCGTGCGCTTCAAGCGGAAAGCGTCACCTCGGAAAAGCTGGCAGCGCGCTCGGTACAAGGAATGAACCTCGCGGAAGGCAGCATCGGCCCTTCACATCTTTCTGCGCAAACGGTGCACACTCGGCATCTGGCAGCTGGAGCAGTACAGGATAGAGCACTGGCAGAGGGTGCAGTGAAGTCCGTGCACATCGCACCGGAATCCATCCAGCCACATCATCTGCAAATTGGAACCATTCAGGGAGAGCACATCGCATCACAGTCCATATCGACCGATGCTTTGCAGGATGAGTCCGTTACGTCCGACAAACTGGCGGATAAGGGCGTGACTGCCGCCAAGCTGTCTGCCCACTCGGTCCAGCCGTGGCACATTACAGACGAAGCGGTGCAAGCCAAACATTTGGCAGAAGAAGCCGTTCAGTCCAATCATCTGGCCCAGGAATCGGTCACCTCTGCCCATTTGCAGGCTTCAGCGGTGCTTGCGAGCCATCTGGCCCCGGATAGCGTATCCAGTAGTGCGCTTCAAGCAGAAAGCATCACCTCAGAAAAGCTGGCGGCACACTCGGTGCAAGCGACGCATCTCGCGGAAGGCAGCGTTGGCCCTCCACATCTGTCCACGCAAGCGATACACACCCGGCACTTGGCAACGGGTGCAGTACAGGACAGAGCGCTGGCAGAAGGGGCAGTGAAATCCGTGCATATCGCACCGGAGTCCATCCAGTCGCATCATCTGCAAACGGGAACCATTCAGGATGTGCATATCGCCTCACAGGCGATATCGACTGATGCTTTGCAGAATGAGTCCGTTACGTCCGACAAATTGGCGGATGAAGGCGTGACTGCTGCCAAACTGTCTGCCCACTCAGTCCGGTCGTGGCACATCACAGACGAAGCGGTGCAAGCCAAACATTTGGCAGAAGAGGCTGTCCAGTCCAACCATTTGGCCCAGGAATCCGTCAGCTCTGCCCATTTGCAGGCTTCGGCGGTGTTTGCGAGACATCTGGCCGTTGACAGTGTGTCAGGTCGTGCGCTTCAAACAGAAAGCGTCACCTCGGAAAAGCTGGCGGCACACTCGGTGCGAGCGTTAAATCTCGCGGAAGGAAGCGTCGGCCCTTCACATCTGTCCACGCAGGCGATACACCCCCGGCATTTGGCACCCGGCGCAGTACAGGACAGAGCGCTGGCAGAAGGGGCAGTAAAGTCTGTGCATATCGCACCGGAGTCCATCCAGTCGCATCATCTGCAAACGGGGACCATTCAGGGTGTGCATATCGCCTCACAGGCGATATCGACCGATGCTTTGCAGGATGAGTCCGTTACGTCCGACAAATTGGCGGATGGGGGCGTAACTGCCGCCAAGCTGTCTGCCCACTCGGTCCAGCCGTGGCACATTACAGACGAAGCGGTGCAAGCCAATCATTTGGCAGAAGAGGCCATCCAGTCGAACCATTTGGCCCCGGAATCCATCACCTCTGATCATTTACAGGCTTCCTCGGTGTTTGCGAGACATCTGGCCGTTGACAGTGTGTCAGGTCGTGCGCTTCAAGCAGAAAGCATCACCTCGGAAAAGCTGGCGGCCCGCTCGGTGCAAGCGACGAATCTCGCGGAAGGAAGCGTCGGTCCTTCACAGTTGTCTGAGCATGCCGTACACCCCCGGCATTTGGCACCTGGCGCAGTACAGGACAGAGCGCTGGCAGAGGGGGCAGTGAAGTCCGTGCATATCGCACCGGAGTCCATCCAGTCGCATCATTTGCAAATGGGAACTATTCAGGGTGTGCATATCGCCTCACAGGCGATATCGACCGATGCTTTGCAAAATGAATCCGTTACGTCCGACAAATTGGCGGATGAGAGCGTGACTGCCGCCAAGCTGTCTGCCCACTCGGTCCAGCCGTGGCACATTACAGACGAAGCGGTGCAAGCCAATCATTTGGCAGAAGAGGCCATCCAGTCGAACCATTTGGCCCCGGAATCCGTCACCTCTGATCATTTACAGGCTTCCTCGGTGTTTGCGAGACATCTGGCCGTTGACAGTGTGTCAGGTCGTGCGCTTCAAGCAGAAAGCATCACCTCGGAAAAGCTGGCGGCCCGCTCGGTCCAAGCAACGAATCTCGCGGAAGGAAGCGTCGGTCCTTCACAGTTGTCTGAGCATGCCGTACAACCTCGGCATTTGGCACCTGGCGCAGTACAGGACAGAGCGCTGGCAGAGGGGGCAGTGAAGTCCGTGCATATCGCACCGGAGTCCATTCAGCCGCACCATCTACACCTTGGAACCATTCAGGGTGTGCATATCGCCTCTCAAGCAATATCAACTGATGCTTTGCAGGATGAGTCGGTTACGTCCGGCAAGCTGGCGGATGATGGCGTGACTGCTGCCAAAATATCTCCTCATTCTGTCCAGCCGTGGCATATTACGGACGAAGCGGTGCAAGCCAATCATTTGTCAGAAGAGGCCGTCCAGTCGAGCCATCTGGCTCCTGAATCCGTCACCTCTGCCCATTTGCAGGCTTCGGCAGTGATGACCCGGCATATTGCGCCGGGTAGTGTATCAGTTCACGCGCTCCAGGCAGGCAGCGTGAACGCTGAGAAGCTTGCGCTTCGGGCGGTGCGTGCTTCGAATCTGGCAGAAGCCAGCGTAAACTCCGTCCATTTGACGGAGCATGCCGTACACGCTCAACATTTGGCCGATGGGGCGATCCAAGGGTCCGCACTGGCAGAGGGCGTGGTGCAGTCCAGGCATATCGCGCTCGATTCAGTCCAGTCGGAGCATCTGCAAGCAGGGGCTATTCAGACACAGCATGTAGGCTGGCAGGCGGTGGCTGAGGATGCTATACAGGAAGGAGCGGTGACGTCCAGCAAGCTGGCAGATGGAACGGTACAGTCTCGCCATGTGGCTGAGGAGGCTATTGAAAGCCACCACATTGGAGAGGAAGTTATTGATTCGCATCACCTAAAGCCGGGCTCGGTGACACTGGCTCAGCTGTCCACAGATATACATCTCTCGGGACTTTTGCCAGAGGAAGGTGTCAGTGGCGACAGACTTCAGGCAAACAGTGTATCTCGCAGCCATCTGAAAGCTCAGGCCGTCGACAGCGAGGTGCTAAGCCCGGAAGCTGTGGGACCAGAGCATCTGCAGGCTGCTGCGGTACAAAGCCATCATGTGGCGGAGCAGAGCATTGAAGGTCATCATCTGGTGGAAGGCTCGGTAGGCTCACGTGAGCTGGAGCTGAACGCAGTGAAGCCGGAGCATTTGAGCATCACTCCGGTCCGTACTTGTGCGAATCAGCCCGCATTGCAGCAGTTTGGCAGAGCGCCGTTTCTTTTGAAAGGCAGTGAAGGAGAGACGGAAGTAACCATTGTATTCGGAGAGCCTTTTGTAAACCCGGACTACACGTTGGTAGCGATGACGAACCATCCTCTCTTTCATGCGACGCTGAAATCTCAGACGCCGAATGGAGCAGTGATCGTCGTAACCAAGTGGAACGAAACCGCGCATAACTACGGTATTATTTCCTGGATCGCCATCGGTTAGTGAAGATGGTTATTGTAAAACTCATAGCGTGCAGACTCATGTATTTTCTAAATACAGGGCTGCACGCTTTTTCATATACTTTTCACACATTTGCTCCACAATTATCCCGAATTCTCCTGATAAGCTAAAGATACTTTAAAGGAGAGGTGATTCAATCATGAAAAAATGGACTAAAAATGCAGCAGCCGTATTAACCGTAGTAAGTGTATTGGGAGGAGCAAGCAGCGCATTCGCCGCTACAGCAACAACGACTCCAGCGAGCACTGCACCAGCGATCAAAGCTCCTGCGGTTACGACTCCGGCTACCAAAACACCTGTGACGAAAACACCTGTGGTGAAAGCACCCGTTAAAAAAGCTGCAACAGCTCATAAAACAACAACCAAAGCAAAGAAAGCCCCTGCCAAAAAATCCGTTGCGAAAAAAGTGGCAAGCCACAAAACAAAAGCAGTGAAAGTGCAGCACCGTGCAGTTAAACATCATGCAAAAAAACATAATGTTGTTAAACACAAAGCAACAGCTCATAAAACTCGTGCACATCATGTCGTAGCTAAAAAATTGACTCACAAAGCTCCAGTTAAAAAAGCAGTCCCAGCAAAAACAGTGAAAACAGCTCCAAAATCAGTTGCTAAAGTAGTAACAACCAAGAAATAAGATTGATGTGTAATTAGCTTTCAGCTCGCCTGGCATATACAGCAGCGATTCATGATAAGAAAGACGGGACCGGGAACGGTGTACCCGTCTTTTGTCTATTCTGCTGGGCTTCTGTTAAGCTTAAAGAGAGGATGGAAGCATCCAGAACAACGGCAAGGGGTTAAGGTCATGACAAAAATAGTAGTAGTGGATGACGATGTGTTCATTCTGCAATTAATATCTGAATATTTGAAAAAAGAATCCTACGAGGTCACTTCCTTTTCCAGTGGTAAAACACTGGTAGAGCATATCCGTACGAACCGTCCGGATTGTCTCGTTCTTGATATTATGATGCCTGGCATTGATGGGCTTTCTCTACTGACTCAGCTTCGCGAGTTTACGGAAATGCCGATCATTATGATCTCTGCCCGTGGAGAAGAAAACGACCGTATTCACGGGCTGGAGCTGGGATGCAGCGATTTTTTGACCAAGCCCTTTAATCCAAGGGAGTTGGTAGGAAGGGTCAAAGCGATGCTGAGACTGAGCAAGGCCGGAATGTCTGCATCAGACGATAGGCAAGCGGCAGAAAGCGCAGATATATGCCATGCGGGCAATCTGTGTATTTTTGCTGACTTTCGTAAAGTCACAGTGGACGGACAAGAGCTAAATTTGACCTCACGTGAATTCGACCTGCTGTTGTTTCTTGCGAATCATCTGGAAAGACCTTTCGGCAGGGAACATCTGATTCAGCAGGTGTGGAGCTATGATTTTATAGGTGATGTGAGAGTCGTGGATGATTTGGTCAAGCGGATTCGTAAAAAGTTAGCTGAATATCACTCTACGCTCGTCATTAACACCGTATGGGGTTTCGGATATAAAGCAACGGTTCAGGAGTTGTAACCATGCGTACGATGAGAGCTAAAATACTGCTTTCCCTGACCATCGCCATGCTTATTACCGTCTGTATTACGGTGGTCTTATTCATCAGGCTTATCGACGACATTCTGGTGAATCAGGCCAAATCCAAGCTTCATGAGCAGGCGCGCAAAGCCGTCCATATTATGAGTGACGGAGGCTTTGATCGACTGGATAATGCTGAATTTAACTATGTTATCAAGGGCGTGCTTTTATCTGCCGATTACTTTATTTTAAGCACGGATAACCGCATCATCGACTCAAGCGTCTCTGGAATGGAAGGCAAAAAGATAGAGCATTTGCTTTTGATCCGCCAAGGATTTTTTGCATCGGTTCATCCGTCTGCCCAGGATCTGACCGCTACACATGAAGGGGTGGCTGTGCTTCAAGGTAAAAAGGTACTGTTTACGAATGAAGAATTGCCCGGACAACCTTTTCGTATTTTTGTATACTCACCCTTATCTTCTTTGCGAGCACTGTATGTACCGTTAATGAGAACCACATTACTGTCTATCATCGCGGGTTTTTTGGTGATTCTCGTCATTGGTCTGATGGTTGTCTCACGTCTGGTGCGTCCGCTCAAACGATTGAAGGAGGCGGTAGGCAACTACGAACCGAATCAGCCGCAGGATAGTGATTTTCCGCAGGCGGATAAAAGTGAGATTGGCGAGCTGATCGGTACCTTTCATTCCATGTCCGCCCGTATTCAGCACCATCACCACGGTCAAATTGAATTCCTGCAAAATGTATCTCACGAGCTAAGGACACCGTTAATGTCGATTCAAGGCTATGTATATGCCATTCAGGATCAAGTGGTATCCCAGGACGAGGGGCTGAGTATCATCAAAGTGCAGTCCCAGCGGTTAATTGATATGGTGGAAAAGCTGCTGCAGCTATCGAGGTTGGAGGCGCTGAATGAAGAATGGCCTGTCTCTCTGGTTGATCTTAGAAGCATGGCGGAGGATGCTGTTCATCTATTGATGCCGGTGGCTGCTGAACGTTCTATCTCGCTTCGAGTGGAGGGAGAGGGCCTGCATGTGGCCGTTCCAGCCGAGCAATTGTTCCGTATGATATTGAATTTGTTGCAAAATGCAGTTCGGCACACCTCTACGGAGGTTGTCATTCATTTGGAGACAGGGACAACACCGGAGGTTGTATGGGTTATGCATGTGGATGATGATGGGGAAGGGCTGACCGAACAAGAGGCAGCCGAGGTATTTGGAAGATTCTATGCGGGCTCGAATGGTGCCACAGGTCTTGGATTGGCTATTTGTCGTCAAATTGCTACCCGATTGAACGGAGAACTACTCTGCACACGTTCGCCATGGGGTGGAGCACGCTTCAGCTATATCCAGCGCATGTTATAAATGAGTACAGAAATGGTTAAAAATGATCGTTTTTTCGGACAAACATTCCATTTATATAACATGGTGTGAAAGGTTTTTGATGATATTTTAGATATTGCTTGACTGGTAGGTACTAAACTGAGTAAAATTAATCGTATATACCTTGACTCATGGACGTCGTTTTTTTAGATAGTGGTCAATAATAGTGATGAATAATAAATGAAAGAGTGATGAGATGAACCGCCTTTTGGAAGTGAAGGACTTAACGATATCTTTCAAGACCCGTCAGGGACTAGTGCAGGCCATTCGTGGCGTAAACTTTCATGTCAATAAAGGAGAGACGCTGGCGATTGTGGGCGAATCCGGCTCAGGCAAAAGCGTAACCTCACAAGCTGTTATGAAGTTGATTCCGACCCCTCCGGGCATTTATCAAAAGGGTCAAATTATGTTTGACGGACAAGAGCTGATTAATAAAACAGAGAAGCAGATGCAAAAAATTCGTGGTAAGGAAATTGGCCTGATTTCTCAGGACCCAATGACTTCGCTTAACCCGACGATGAAAGTGGGCAAGCAGATCACGGAAGTGCTTTTCAAGCATGAAAAAATATCCAAGGATGCTGCTCGCAAGCGGGGTATTGAGTTGCTGAATCTGGTAGGTATTCCACATCCTGAACAGCGTTTTAACCAATATCCGCATGAATTTAGTGGCGGTATGCGTCAACGTGTCGTCATTGCGATGGCATTGGCTGCTAATCCGAAACTTCTGATTGCCGATGAGCCGACGACTGCGTTGGACGTAACGATTCAAGCTCAAATTTTGGAGCTAATGAAGGATCTTCAGAAAAAGATCGATACTTCCATCATCTTTATTACTCATGACCTCGGTGTTGTGGCGAAGATGGCTGATCGCGTTGCCGTTATGTACGCAGGACAAATCGTGGAAACAGGTACGGTTAATGAAATTTTCTATAACCCGAAACATCCATATACATGGGGCCTTCTCGCTTCTATGCCAAGTTTGGACAGCCATGGTCAGAAGCTGGCAGCTATTCCGGGAACACCTCCGGATCTGCTTCACCCACCTGTAGGGGATGCTTTTGCAGCCCGCAGTTCTTATGCTATGAAAATTGACTTTGAGAAAGAGCCTCCACTCTTTCAATTATCCGATACGCACTTTGTGAAATCATGGTTGCTGCATCCAGATGCGCCTGCGGTTGAGCCACCAGAAGCGGTAAAGGCTAAACTTCGCAAGCTGGATAACGCATTTGAAAAGCCGGTTTTGGTAGAACAATACGGCAGTTAAGGCGTTTTATAATTGTAATTAAACAAATGAAAAATAAAAAAAGGGCTGTTCTCTCCGTGTGGAATCATTCTACGGAGGAAACAGCCTTTTTGGTGTAAAATCGCAGGTTGTAGGCGCCTGTGGTTATTTGTGTTAGCGGGCAGTGCTTACAGCTTACCGGAACCGGCTTGGGAAGTGACTTCTGCCTTCACACTGGCGGATGGGGAGATTTTATCGTTCAGCGATGGTTTCCAGCCTACAGAGGAGCTAAGACCCGCGCTGGAGCCTGCGTTAACAGCTTGTCCATTCAGGATTGTGCCCGTATCTGACAGGGCAGTTCCTCCAAAGACAGTCACGATTTTAGCTGCAGTTAAACCGGCAACGTCAATGACATTGTTTTCGGCGAAGATTTTGGAGGATTTACCTGCGCCCCATATATACAGTGAAGGATATTCGGAGCGTTTTACATCACCAGTATAGTAATTGTTGTACAGATGGACTTGTCCATACCGCACGCGTGGTGTGCGTTGTACCGTGTTTTCATAATAGTTGTGATGCAGAGTTACACGTAAAGCCCCTTCATCTGCTGTTTTACTGTCGCTGTTGCCAATAATCGATGATTTATCATGATCGTAAAAATGATTGTAAGAAACAGTAACCAGATCGCCTTGGTTAATCACATCGAGAAGTCCATCATGATGCTGGTATTCTTGGCCGTAAAAGGTGCCATTTTGGCTGTCGGGGTGAGACCCATCATTGAAGGTATTGTGGTCTACCCATACATGTGTGGCGCCGTTAACTGTAATGCTGTCATATTCCGAATTCCAATTGCCTGTACTGCCGTCCGTTGGGTCCCACTGAGGAAAATAATCGTAGGCATCCTGGAATTCGATATTACGGATAATAACGTTGTCTGTCCCTTTTTTTAGTTGGAAGTTTGCGCCATTAATGACCGCGTCGCTTCCTAGACCGACAATCGTAGTATTGGACGGAATTTCAATGACGACACGACTGGCCTGATTTTTTTGTGAAGCCTCACGTGCCTTTTCCAATGTGCCAGACGGGGCCTTTTTACCCCATGTGGACGGGTCATACGCTTTGAGGTAGGCGTCAAACTCATATTTAGAGTCCTTGTAGTCGTTCAATCCTAACGGTTTATTATTGTCATCGACATTGGCGTTGATCGTGCCTTTGACATAAATGATTTTAGGCGTACTATTGCTGTTTTTGCCCAAAGCATCGACAAGTTGCTTGCGATTCGTTACGGTGAAAATATTGGAGGTAGTCGCCGTAGCTCCACCTGTTGTGCCTGTAGAAAAGGCTGCCCATCCGTTTTTGCTGCCGAGCGTCTCCTTGCCAATATCGCTGGCTGCATGAGCAGGTGCACCTATAGGAGCCAGAGTAGTGAACAGTAGAGCCGCTGCGATTCCGAGTGAAAATCTCTTTTTCATAAAATACCTCCGTATATTGGATTAATGGAGTAGATGAACGAAGGGAGTCCCGGGTGCTCCTGTGGTTTCTACATTTTCTATCATACTTTGTGTTCCAGTATTTGTTAATATAATAAAAGTTACATACTAAAATTTTTGTCGAATTTTTTATATAATTCAATAGACCCCTTCTTTTTCCAATCAAGACGTATATGTAATAATGAAAACGTTAACAATCACACAGAATAGGAAATGTATATATGAATATATGGAATTGTTTTTGTATTTTTCTCAGAATGTTAACGATTTCAATCCAAAAGGAAGGATGTCCAATGTTAAGAAATCGCTCATTTATCGTAGACTGGGATGGCACTTCTTCGTCCATACCGTCGCACAAAATAGATTTCTGTTTATATATTAGAAGAGCAGATCGATTTATAGATTTTTGCAGAATCCTCAGGTAAAATGGCTTGTAATAAAGCTGAGGAGGAATGGGCATCATGGCAGAGCATTTAGCAGATATCTTGAAGTTGTTGAAGCAAAAAGAGTGGGTGGATTTGTCCCACGCTTTTTATCCTGAAATCCCTCATTTTCCAGTATTCGATAATGTTCAGGTGGATACCCTGTTTACCCACGATGATGGCTTTTTTGTAAAACAATACTGCTTTCCCGGTCAGTATGGGACTCATATTGATGCACCCGTTCATTTTGTGAAGGGCAAACGGTACTTGCATGAGCTTTCGTTGAAGGAGCTGATTTTGCCGCTAGTTGTCATTGACCGTTCAGCAGCCGTTGCAGCCAATTCTGATTATGAACTTACGGTTGCGGATATTTTGGACTTTGAGAAAGAGCATGGGCGCATTGCTGATCAGTCCTTTGTCGCTTTTCGCAGTAATTGGAGCAAACGTTGGCCTGATTCAGATGCCTTCTCGAACAAGGACGACGCCGGAGATGCACACTGCCCGGGCTGGTCGCTGGAGGCGCTGCGCTTTTTGGTAGAAGAACGGAATGTGGCTGCCATTGGGCATGAAACGCTAGATACCGATTCCTCTGTAGCTTATCGCAAAGCTGGCAAGCTGGTAGGGGAATATTACATATTGGAGCAGGATCGGTATCAAGTTGAAGTGCTGACGAATTTGGATAAGCTGCCCCCGACGGGTGCGGTCATATATAATATCGTTCCGAGCATTCAAGATTCCCCCGGATTTCCGGTGCGCTCCTTTGCTATTTTGCCTTAATCATACAGTACCCAGTCATTTGAAAACGATTATATAATCATCTTGAACTTAAAAGACCGATTCAGATATCGACATCTGAATCGGTCTTTTCTAGCTTATACGGGGTAATGTACAGCGTGAATGACCGTTCAGTCCAACTTGAATCAAAAATATGAAAAGTGTTAAGTGATAATAGTGACGGTAGGCGCAGAGATGGTAGGCTGAGTAGCGATAATGGAAGTTGTGCCGCTAAAATCTGTTATTTCTATAACAACTGGGACACCTGGTGTAATATCTACGGAGGCAATGACCAGACTTGCTGTGGTGAGGGTGAATAAGGAGCTCTGCTGAATAACTCCGTTAATATAAAAATTAGAAGAATCAGTAGCTGCTAATGTCGGCAAAGCAACAACTGGAGCATCGGCGTCATCTACAAAGCTTGCAGCAGGAACGGTTGTTTCTGTTGCTCCGATCATTCCAGCTGTAATCGTTGCAAAAAAGCGAGTCGTGGCTGGGGCTACGGTCGTGGCTATGGCGCCACCCGTTGATACGGGAGCAGTAGCTACTGCTGTAAACACAGGTTTTATGATTGGCATAGTTCTCATCTCCTTTCTTTACTGGTAATGAGCCATTTGCATTCGCTGGCTCTTAATCAATAAATGATTGTTCAACCTATTCGGAAACGGCATATTAACCTTTCTATTAATAATAGGGTAAATGGAGAAGGCCCTATTTTGCTACAAATATAGATGGAAGCGAATACTTGGAATCTGAAGGTTACAAATGCCTAAAACCCTAAAGGGGGATGTGCATACACTACATAAATAAGCATGTGAGAAGGAGGTGTATACGGCTGGTATGAGGAGACGCGATTCATCACTAAGGAGGCTAGGAAAGAGGACCGTACATTACAAGATCAACAAACGTAAAAAGTGTAAAACAAGTTATTCATTCAAAGGTAGAACAAAAACGGGGTTCCATGCCAAAAAGCATCCAAAGCTAATCATGCAACGTCGGTATAGAAATACTCCTAGCAAGCGGAGGAGAAGAATGGGCCAGACGGTAAAGCGAGATGTTCCGGGTTCGGCAGGAGCACAAGGCATTCCCGGTTTGACAGGGGTACAAGGTATTCCAGGTTTAGCAGGAGCACAAGGCATACCGGGAACTGCGGGAACACCGGGAATCCAAGGAATACCAGGAATACAGGGTCCAGTAGGAACACAGGGAGCGCCAGGAGTGCCAGGTCCGGCTGGAGTCCAAGGAAGTCCAGGTGCAACAGGAGTACCCGGCCCTACTGGAGCGCAGGGCATAGCTGGTCCTACTGGAGCCCGAGGTATAACAGGGCCAACCGGCCCGGCAGCTGACATTTCAAATATTGAAATTGTTCCTACGGCTGAGCGGTATTTTTATCTTGCACCTGCTACAATTGAATCTTCAATCACGATTATGGCGGATCAATTTTCTGTAGATGGTGTGCAGGAGGCTTTTCAGCGTTTTAATGTCGGAAGCAACAGCTATGCCAATCTATACATTAATGGAATGATACAAGAAAGCACATTGTACAGCCTGACACCTTTATCGCTGACGATTCGCCTTAACGAAGGAGAGGCAATTCTCTCCGGCACACCTATTATTGTGGAAATTGTCCAATTTAGTGTGCGATCCAGTGGATGATACTGTTTGCGGTGAGGCAACCCAGAGGCAGATACAGCTGTTTCTTGGGGTAACGAGCCTTTGCGCCCGACACGCCAAAGCTGAAGATCGGCTTTGGGGCCTTGGTCATGGATGGCTTGTACGACTTTTTGCAGCGGGGAAATGTACTCGTCGCTCCATATCCAAGACTGCCTGAGTCTTTTCCCTGCTGGGTGACTGCATGCACCTCAAGCATAATGAGTCCCACCTATCCTAGCGCCCGTTTTATTCGGTTACATATCTTTTTTATATGAATAAAATGGGATGATGCACGTATTATTTAGGGTATTTATGATTAATCGCTTATAAAACATGGTTTTTAGGTTTAATTCAATATATTTCAAATGAAAGTATGAAGACAGAATGAGCCTGCATAAATATAATTTGCATTTTAGTTAGTTATCACTTACTATAAGCTTATGAATAAGAAAACACATGTAGACAGCAAAAAGAAAGATATTCTGCAGGCAGCAATGTGCTTATTTGCAACCAAAGGAATTGACGGGATTTCAGTCAAAGAAATTGGAGAGGCTGCTGGTGTGACGGATGCCGCGATTTATAAGCATTTTAAGAGTAAAGATGCGATGGCCTTGGAAGTATTCGGGCAATATTGTAATAGCTACACCACATTAATTGACTTCTATCGCAAGCAGAGTGGGAACTTCGTTAGTCGTTTCCATCAACTGGTGGATGAAGTGCTGGATATGCATGATGAGGACCAGTATGGTTTGCTTCTACTATCACAGCACCATGAGCTGTATGTTGAAGCAAGTCAGAGCCAGAATGTGCGTCAGCCGCTGGAGGCGTTGACTGAATTCATCGAACAGGGGATTCAACAAGGTGAACTGCCGAAGCAGGATGCTCTGCTATCCGGTGTGCTCATCATTGGAGCCATTACACGCTTGTCCGTGTCCAGCCTGGAAGGTGAACTTCCACAGCAGTTGGTTCCATTTGCAACAGAGGTCAAACAACGTTTAACTGCTTTATTAAGTAAAGGTCAGTAGTGACCTTTTCTTTTTAAATATAAAGTTAGTGTTTTCTAACTAAAATCATAATATGAAGGTAGGAAGTGGTTTATATGTCTAAAAAAATATTGGTGATTCAAGGGAATCCGGTCGCTGGCAGTTATGGGGAAGCGCTGGCTCAATCCTATGTAAAAGGAGCGAAGGCTGCAGGGGCGGAGGTTCGTTTGTTGCAGCTGTCCGCGTTGGATTTTAATCCAAATCTATTAGGTGGATATCGTAATAAATTACCGCTGGAACCTGATTTGATCCAAGCACAGGAGTCGATTAAATGGGCAGAACACCTCGTTTTTGTCTTTCCGATCTGGTGGGGCAGCTTGCCTGCATTAATGAAAGGATTCATTGACCGTACCTTTATGCCGGGATTTGCGTTTAAGTATCAAAAAGGAAAACCCCTGCCTGACAAGCTTCTAAAAGGAAGAACGGCCCGCCTCATTACAACGATGGACGGTCCGCATTGGTACTACCGATTTTTCCAGGGACAGCCTGGACATCGGATGATGAAGGATTCCACGCTGCATCTATGTGGTGTCAAACCGGTGCATTCTACTGCGATTGATCTCATGAATAAATTATCGGATCAGCAGCGCAACGATTGGCTGAGCAAGGTGGAGCAGCTGGGGCGAAATATGAGCTAGGTTTTCACCTGCCTGCCCCAAATTCATTGGCCTACAGGTAAATCATGGTGGTATCTGATCATAATTGACCTGCGAAAAGGAAAAAGACCACAATGGGAGCAACTGACTCGCATTGTGGTGTTCGGGATAGCCCATGTTTGCAATCAACGTTATATAAATATCGATGCAACGATTAAAATAAATCCGATCGCTAGACCGGCAGGGCCCCAATAATGCATGGGGATAAAAAACAGACTGTGCTGGGTTCCCATTCGATAGCGTTGCCCCGTTTCCATATCAACTAGCACTTTGTCCGAGTCGGCGTTAAGCGCTTTTCCCAAGTACCAGATAATAACCCCCGACACAATGAACACAAAAGCCATCGGTAGCCGGGAATCTATGGAGTCAAGCCCTAGAGCGGATACTAAACTCCCGACTATAACAAATAAAATCCCTGGAACAACGATGTTTAAAATACCAAAAGCCTTCCAAACAATCACATGAAATCTTCCTTCCTGAGTTCAAATCCAACATATGTATTTATCGGTTAAAAGAGAGATTTAGTTTACAAAATGCCCCATTCGATGGGAAATTTACAATGTATAAAACTGGATAGAAGGCGTCAAGAAGGGGAGGAAAACATGTACACACGTGGAGTGTAATCCTGGAGGTTTGCAGGTATCACAAAAAAAAGCCGTTTCTCCACATCTTCATAGCCCAGCATAATCTGGCCTGAAGGAGGAAAATCGGCTTTTTCAATAAGTGAAGTGAAGCCCTGTGCCTATTCGGCGGTTGCTTTCGCTTGTTCTGCTACGAAAACAACAGGCTTCATAATCCGGCTCAGCATATCCTGCTTCGGACGATTCCAGGTAACCCAGTCGTCCAGCAGCAGACCGCCTGTGTCGCCGCTATTCGGATTCAGGGACCAGTACGTAAAGTACAGGTTGTTGGCACCAATATAGTCTACGAGTGCATTTTGCCATTTCCCCTCAGTAGTAGACAAATCAACATTACGACCGCCGAATTCACCGACCAGCACCGGAGCTATGTTTTGCTTGCTGATGTAGCCCCAGGTTTGATCCCAGATCGCTGGCAGGTTGGACGGGAAGGCTGGGTCGTTGAACCATGGCTGCGAAGACACACCAGGGCCGTAATCATGAGGAGAATATACGACACGGTTCGGTACGTCCAGAACGACAGGATAGTTGGCTACACCTGTCAGGTTGCCACCCCACCAGTATTGGCTATTGTTGCCTTGTACATTGTGGTCTACACCTTCTACGAGAATCAGCCAATTCGGATTCACGGACAGAATCGCATTCCCTGCACGTTGTGCCGCCAGACGCCAGTCTGTGGAGGCATTGCCTGTACCCCAGCTTGCTTGACCGTGTGGCTCGTTGTGCAAATCCGCACCAATGACGGTTGGGTTGTTTTTATAACGGTCAGCTAACATTTTCCAGTCACTAATCCAGCGAGACTCAGGGTACTGGGATGTGTACCACAGCTCGGATTGCCCACCTGAGCCTGGACGGTGACGGTCAAGGATAATCTGAATACCGCGTTGTCCAGCTTTTTCGATCAGCTTGTCCATAATTTGAATCGGAGTTAATCCGACCAGGTCAGGGTTTTTGTGATAATCAATACTGTCTGGACGGGAACTGGAATCGAATAACTGATTGCTGTAAGGCAGACGAATCAGATTGTAGCCTTCTTTCTTCACCTGATCCAGCATGTCGTCCATTGAGCGGCTCCACAGTCCATGCAAGGTGTAATTAGGAGTTTCCAGACCGAACCAGTTCAGGCCATTAAATGCCGCTTCTTTCCCGGATTCGTCTACAATCTTGTTTCCTTGGGTGTGATAATATCCTTTCACACTGGCTGCATCTACTGAAGCGGGAGTATAGCCATACAGTGTGAAGCCCATTACGAGGGAGGTAATGATGAAAAATGTTTTTTTCAGTCCTTTTTTCTTCATAATTCTGCTTCCTCCTTTATTTAAAAGAAATTGTAACCGATTACATTCTCATTTTATGTTCAAATCTTCCATCAAACAAGTTCATAAAATTCGTATATTTCTAAGATTTCGTTCGAATTCAATAGATTCGTAACAACGGATGGTTAAGCTAAGTGTCCAGCATTTGTGGGGGCGGTTATATATGAGGTGGAGGGCACGCTCTAACTCCTCATTTATTATATTTTCCTGCTGTAAAAGAAGGTATATAATAAAGTGAAATTCACTTTACATACAGGTTGCAGAATATATATATTTGAAAATTAATACGCCTGACATGCAGAAAAAGAAAGGAGGGTAATTATGGTAACAACGATGAAGGAAGTTGCAGAACGTGCCGGGGTGTCGAAGAGTACAGTTTCGCAGTTTCTGCAAAAGAGATACAACTATATGAGTGAAAACACTAAGAAGAAGATCGAGCAAGCGATTGAGGATCTCAGTTATATACCTAATGAGGTGGCACGTAGTCTCAAGCAGAAGAAGACCTTCATTGTGGGGGTTATTTCTTCAACCATTTTATCGAGATTTACAACAGAAGTCGTGCGTGCAATTGAAGATGAATGCCAACTGGAAAATGTCCAGGTCATTGTCTGCAATACCGATGATGATTCGCTCAAAGAGAAAAAGTATGTCCAGTCGATGATTGCTCGGCAAGTGGATGGACTTATCATTTTCCCGACGGAAGAGAACAAGAAATTATATGTTTCCCTTGCCAAGAATGGCTATCCTTTCGTGTTTGTGGACCGAAAAATCGATGAAATCAGTGTAGACACAGTGCTGTTGAATAATGAAAAGGCCAGCGAGCTTGCGGTTGAAGCACTCATTGAGCATGGTCATAACAACATTGGGATTATCACGTTCCCCTTAGGCAAAAAAGCGATCACCACACGAAGTGAGCGGCTGTCAGGTTATCGAAATACGTTGGGCAAACATGACATACCAGTGAATGAAAACTATATCAAAAGCGGCAGGTTGGATGAAATGCCTAATCTGATTGGACAACTATTCCATATGGAGCATCCGCCCACCGCAATCATTGCTACGAATGACATGATTTTGGAGCAGGTGCTGATTTATGCAAAAAATAATCATCTGACCATACCTAATGATTTTTCCTTGATTGGCATAGATGATGTATCCTTTGCATCTTTTTATAATCCGCCGATCACAACCGTTTCCCAGCCGAGTTTTGAAATGGGGAAAAGAAGTGCCAGGCTACTGCTGGAGAAAATTGATCAAAAAGAACAGGATCATGAGGAGCTGTCAGAAATCATCCGAATGAATCCGGTCATTAACCACAGAGAATCTGTCCAAAAACTGAACTGAATGATTGAATAAGTCCTTTTCATCTTTTTGAAAACGTTTTTATAAATTCTATTGTAAAAAGAAAATAAAGAGCTATAATGATCTTATGATTCGAGTCATGAATACCCTTTCATTTATGTATGTCCTGATTTTAGTGATGATTGCGATTGAAGAGAGGGGAGGAATGGAAACTTAAACGAATAATGTATGGAATAAGTTGTGATTTAATTCACAAAAAATGATTCTGCTTCTTTTTACATTCCCGAGAGGGAAATTTTTTTCGAGTATTACTAAATCGATTTAGTAAGAATGGAAAATAAATAAAAGAAAGTCGGAGATCACTATGGAAATGTTTATGAGCATTATCAGGGAGCCATCCATCATTATCGCGATTGTGACATTACTCGGCCTTATATTCCAGAGGAAGAAAGTATCAGAGATCATTACGGGAACTACCCTTTCTTTTATGGGTTTCACCATGATCAAGGTCGGCGGCGGAATTTTAGGTGGCGTTCTCACCAACTTCAGTCAAATTTTTTCTTATGCGTTCAACCTTAAAGGTGTCGTACCAAGCAATGAAGCCATCATGGCACTGACCATTGATCAGATCGGGGCGGATGCTGCGCTCATTCTGCTCTTTTCCATGATCCTTAACATCGTGCTTGCACGCCTGACCAAGTTCAAGTACATTTATTTGTCTCTTCACTTGATTTTGTTCATGAGCTTTGCCGCTACAGCCGTTATGAAAGGTCTGGGTCTCAGTTCGCTAACTACGATCATCGTCGGTTCTTTGGTAATTGGGAGCTATATGGCGGTGTTTCCTTACCTACTCCGGAATGCCAGCAAAAACATTATTAAATCGGATGAATATACGATTGCTCATGCTTCCATGACCTCTTACATTCTAGGTACCTATTTAGGGAAAGTTTTTGGCAACCGTGAAAATGACACCGAAAATGTAAAAATTAATGACCGCATCAGTTTTTTGCGCGACCCCAATGTTGCAACGACCTTGACGATGCTTGTGCTTTTACTGGTATCTGGACTGGTTGCTGGTTCTGATTATGTCAGCAAATTATCGGATGGCAAAGAATATATCGTCTTCATCCTCGAACAGTCAGCTATTTTTGCTGCCGGCTTGTATATCGCAAAAGCAGGTGTTAAGCTGTTCACAACTGAAATTGTACCCGCTTTCAAAGGTTTCTCCCAAGTGTTTGCACCTGGAGCAATCCCTGGTGTGGATGTTCTGGTACTGTTCGACAAATCACCCAATTCCGCGTTGGTAGGCTTCTTGGTCAGCTTCTTCACAGGCGTTGCCTGCGTCTTTCTTTTCCCGTTTATCGGATTGCCTGTCATTGTGCCAGGGATCATGGCCTGCTTCCTCGCTGGTGGTGCAGCCGCGATATTCGGCAATTCCAGCGGTGGTTTCAGAGGAGCTGTTATTTCCAGTTGTCTTAATGGATTCTTGCTCTGTCTGCTGCCAGCTCTCACCTTGCCGCTCTTTTCTTTTTTGGGTGCCGAAGGGGTAACGTTCGCCGATCCCGACTTTACTACCCTTTCCGGAGTACTTTGGCTTATTTTCCGTTGGTTTTAAACTAAATCGATTTATGAATTTTTTCAAAATAACTTATCTAAATCATTTGCGTCTAAATCATTTGTGCTTAAAAAGAGGAGGAATTATCCATGTTTTTTAACGATCAAGATATTCAAATTGATATCGTTGACAGTAATACCACCCGGAAAGTGCTAGCCCACAGTGACCAGCTTATGTATGTCAAAGTGATGTTTGCTAAAGCCCAAACAGGGGAGATCCTGTTGCATAAGCATGTCCATGAACAAGTCACTTATGTAATAAAGGGAAGCTTTAAGTTCATGATCGATAATGGCGAAACAAAGGAAGTGCAGACTGTCAAAGAAGGAGACAGCATCCATTTTCCATCCGATACTCTTCATGGCTGTATCCCACTGGAGGATGGCGGTATTCTGCTAGATGCATTTACACCAGCACGTGCAGATTTTCTGTAAATTCCCCTTTCAAAATACGGTTTATCTACCCCGATATCTGGAGGAATTTACGATGCCTTTCAGCGGCAGACAACAGAGGCGAATGAACGCCTTCTGACCATGTCATGTCCGATACATTTCTTTTTATCTTTTTTTAGAAGAAGACCTGCAAGTATGTTATATTTAACAAACGGCAATCGTGATGAACAGTAATATAGTGATTTTTAGAAAAGGATGAGATGATTTTGGAAAACAACGAAACTCAGCAAGAATTTGCAGAAGTATATGAGCAGCTTAAAGTAGCTGCAAACCGAACCTCCGATTGGAAAACACGCCTAGCCGCGGTAAATGATCTGGGTGCATGGAAGAACCAGCAGACGATTGACTTGCTGACACACCGTTTGAATAATGATACGGTATATGCCGTTCAGGAAGCCGCTTACCGCAGACTTCAGGAATGGGGCGAGAATGTACAGCCGCCTGTGCGCAAAGAGGGTGAGCTTGTTAAGGGCCTGACGAAGATTCTGGTGCGGATTAAAAAAAGCTTACCAGCCGACCATACCTATAACGATTTTCGCGAAAAGCTGCACAAGATGAGAGTCGATATTTATGACATCTATGAAGGTGACAAGGGTGCTGAATTTGATCAGTGGCTGGAGCAAAAATGGGCTTCGTTATCTACAAGGTAATGTCTGAACCCTGTAATTGAATGTATTTTTAAGGATTGTTGCTGGTGATACAGACAGAGCCTTAACAAGGATAAGGGATTATCTTTGTTAAGGTTTTTTTATCTTGTTCTCCTTAAGAATCATGTCCTTTATCTTTATGCCACTGTATATATACTTCGGCAATATGGTACGATGGGATCGGATTATTTTAGTGTGTACATGGGAGGGACTAACATGAGCAAGGCGAGGCTGTGTTTTATCGGGGCGGGCTTTCACGCTTCAACGAATATATATCCTGCTGTCATTGGGGCAGGTGCTGAAATTCAGGCGATTGCGACTAGAGATCTAAGCAGATCGAAGACGGCACTTCAGCGGTTTGGAAGCAGTGGCACACCTTATGACAATTACAAGGCTATGCTGGAGCAGGAAGACTGTGAAGGAGTTGTCGTGATTGCACAAGCGGCAGATCATCCTTCGCTCGTACTGGACTGCATTAAGGCTGGAAAACATGTTTTTGTAGACAAGCCACTGGGCTGGAATGCCGAGGAAGCGGCCCAAATTGCAGATGCGGCAGAAGCAGCGGGTGTCGTACTGATGGTCGGTTTCATGAAGCGTTACGCGCCTGTATACATAAAATTAAAAGAATTGATTGAGGGTGGCTCGCTTGGAGCCGCACGCTCGTTTCAGGCGAAATTCCTCGTGGACAGTACCCTGTTTTGCAAAACTGGCGAAGATTTCATGAAGCTGGCGGCGGTTCATATGGTCGATCTGGTACGTTATTTGTTCGGAGAAGTGGCGCAGGTTACCGGATTTGCGAACGATAACGGCGAGTGTATTTCCCATACGATTACCCTGAAATTTGAAAATGGTGTAGTGGGTAGCCTATACTTCGCAGGTATGACAGCATGGACACGCGAGAGTGAAGGTATTACGGTAACCTTTGATCACGGTTTTGCGAACGCGGATGAGGTGAATACACTGATCATTCACAAGTCGGAGAGTCATACAGAGCTTCCTTGGAAATCCCTTGCGGAAAACGATACGGTTCTGACACCGTCAGCCTCCGCGATGTCGGGCGGATACCGTGATTTGTACTTGCGCGGTTTTGTTGGTGAAATCGCACATTTCATGAACTGCTGCCAAGAAGGACGGACGCCTGATTCAAGTGGACGCGATAACGTGAAAACGATGGAGCTGTGCGACCGCATTTTGGCTGCGCTCCAATAGGATACCCATTTCATATACAAGTTTCGGAGCCTGGACGGTACCTTAGTTTGGGTGATTTGAAAGAAGCTTCGGTGTAAACTGGTCAGTAGATGGCTCCTGCATTTGTCGGGAGTCATTTTTTTCGTTTACCCTACGACCTTTCTATTTCATAGCATTCCTGTCCATTTTGATTAATCTCTGCTGAAAATATGCCAACAAAGACGAACGATGCGATAGAATAGGAAAAGGAAAGCGTTATCATCACCCATTTTTTCTGCGATGGTTCAGGGGGAGAAGGCTTATGCGTTCAAGGTCAAAATTTCAGCCATTAAACACATTACGTAATCAGATTTTTATCGGATTTATACTGGTGATGCTCATTATGATGAGTGTGGCGGGGGCGTTCATTTATCTCAATGTGTCTCACTTGTTAAAAGACAGTGCCGAGCGACATATTGGTCAGACCGCCGTACAAGCAAGCGGTAGGCTGGATGCATTAATCGGCCAGATGGACAGCTTGACGGAGCAGGTCGCGAATCACCCGTCTGTTCAGCATATTTTGCTGGAGGAGCGTAACGGGGGCAAGGTAAATTTCGTACAGCGTCAATCCCTACTGCAAGTGATGCATAGCTATCAGGCATATATGCCGAGTGTCGGCTCGCTGGAGCTGTATACCGCTGAAGGGAAGATGTTGTTTCCGATTAGAGAGGGTAGTCTGGAGGAACGTATCGGACAGGCAGACATCCGGGAAGCGAATCAGATGAAAGGAAGACTGGTCTGGATCGGCATTGATCCCGAAGACTCCCGGTCACTGCTGGCAATTCGGCAGGTGAGCCTGGTGGATCGCTGGTTCTCACGTGGAGGGTACTTGATTACCCGTATGGAGCGAAGTTATTTTGGGCTGAATGGTGCGACAGCGGTCAATGAAGAAGCGGATGAAACTATGCTGCTTGTAGATCGACAAGGCCAGCTGCTGTCGGGTGAACCAATGAACCAGACGGATTTGTCAGGTGTACTGCATAGCAAGACACAGACGGTTCATATTGGGGAGCGGGAATATGTGAAGGCAGTTCAGCAGTCGGAGCGGACGGGCTGGTCGCTGCTGATCCTGATTCCGGTTAGTGTCGTCACAGACGGAATTACGGTTTTACGGACTACACTTATCATTTCTGCGTCTCTTGGTGCCGTGCTATTCCTGTTCATGTCCTTTATGTTGTCTACGTTGATTACCAGACCGATAGGTCACTTGATTCAGGCGATGCGTCGTTCACGGGAAGGGGCATTGGCCCTGAATCCAGAACCGGCAGCAGCGGTCGAGCTGCGAGAATTGAACGCAGAGTACAACACAATGATTGTCGATATTAATGAATTGATCCGTGTTATTTGCGAGAAGGAGGTTTTACAAAGCCAGACCGAGCTTAAAGCTCTGCAGGCGCAGATCAATCCGCATTTTCTTTTTAATACGCTGGATGCTTTCAACTGGTCGCTACAGGAGAAGGGAGAAGAGGAGCTTGCCGGGCTGATGGTGTCCATGTCGCGGCTGTTTCGTTATGTTATCGAACCTGCTCACCATGACTCTTGGGTGACCCTCGGGGAAGAAATGGCGCAAATCCGTCGTTATCTGGAACTGATGGAGATGCGTCTGGGTGAACGTCTGAGCTGGCAAATTCATATGCCTTCGGAGGCAGCCAGAATTCCGCTTCCTAAACTGCTGATCCAGCCTATTCTAGAGAATGCCATTTTGCATGGTGTCGAAAATCGCATCGGCAACGGCCGTGTTGAAATTAGTGTCACTCCTTCGACCAGAACGGGTTGGACCAAGATCGCGGTCATAGATAACGGACCTGGAATGACACTGGAAGAACTTGCAGCTGTGCGTACAGCGTTGATGGGGGGAGCAGCCTGCCAGAGCAAGGGAACCGGTATGGGACTAGTGAATGTGCAGCGCAGGCTTGCTCTTTATTATGACAGCGCATCTTATTCAACGGATGGTGTGCTGATACATAGTGCTGAGCAGGAAGGAACAGTGGTCGCTTTTGAAATTCCTGATGAATATGGAGGGCGGTAGGAATGAGTGTTTCATCCAAAACCATTGTCATTGTAGACGATGAACAGCGAACACGTCAGGGGATACACCAGACACTGGAGCAATGGGCCGCCGGGAAATACCGGATTGTAACATTCGATAATGGTTTGGAAGCATTAAATATACTGCGAGCGGAGACAGTTCATCTGTTGATTACGGATGTCCGGTTGCCGGAATTCAGTGGGCTGGATTTAATCCGCTCTCTGGAACGGGATTCACGACGACCAGCGATCATTGTCATCTCGGGTTATGCGGAGTTTGATTATGTCCAGCAGGCTCTTCGTCTGGGAGCCGTCAATTATTTGCTCAAACCGATTGATAAGCAGGAGCTGCTGAATGCGGTCAATGAAGCGCTTCGGCTGGAAGAGGAGCGGCAGCGGTACGAGAAGCTAGACAAGCTGGCTGACCCTGTTCTGCTAGAGCTTGATCTCCAGGCAACTACTCTTAGTGATCCGGTACGACGTGCCTTCACCTATATGGCGGAGCATCTTCACGAATCCATTACGATGGCGCAGACTGCCGCGCATTCACACCTGAATGCCAGCTATTTTAGTGTTTTATTCAAGGAGCAAAGTGGTTTGTCCTTCAGCGAATATCTGCATCGGCTACGGATCCAACGGGCTAAGGAGTTGCTGCTGCATACTCAGTTAACGATTGCCCAAATCGGCGAGCGATCAGGCTACCGAACAGATAAATATTTTATTAAAGTATTCAAAGCGACCGAGGGGGTAAGTCCCAGCCGCTACAGGCAGCAGATGCGTACAGGGCCGGAGAATATCGACTGACGTATAGGCAGATCAAACCCAATAAAAGTGGAATTATACCCAATGAGCGTACCCTGTTGGAAGCAGGAATGGAGTGCTAAACTTACAAATGATAACGGTTACAAAAAAATATAAATACAACAAACGGAGGTCTAACGATGTCCAACAAGTATGGTTTACGTAAGCGCTCACATCAAAAATGGTTTGCTGGGTTGACCCTGCTGCTGTCATTCATGCTGGTGCTATCCGGTTGCGGTGCTGGTAAGGATGGTCAAGGCGGTTCCAGTGGAGAAGGGGGAAAGGTTACACTCAAAATGATGCACCTGTGGCCAGAGGGAAGCTCGGCACAGCAGAGCAAGCTTGTGACTCAGATTATAGATCAATACCAAAAGGATCATCCGAATGTCGTCATTCAGCAGGAAGTGCTGGAAAATGAACAATATAAAAACAAACTCAAAGTGCTGTCAGCTTCCAATGAATTGCCGGATATCGGAATCACCTGGGCAGCGGGCTTTATGGAGCCATACGTTAAAGGTGGATTATTTACACCGATGGATGACCTGTTGAATGGTTCCAAGCTGAAGGACAAATTTGTACCAGGAACGACCGAAGCTTATGCGCTGAATGGCAAAACGTATGCGCTTCCGATTGAATTGAACATAACACCTATTTATTACAATAAAGCCATATTCCAAAAATACAACTTGAAGGTACCTGCGACATTTGACGAGTTTAAGCAGGTTGTGAAAACACTTACGGATCATGGAGTTGCACCGATTGCATTGGGCAATAAAGACCGCTGGACCGGCTCACTCTGGTACATGTATCTGGCAGAGCGTATAGCGGGTAACGAAACGCTGAAAAAAGCGATTGACGGCTCAGGTTCGTTCGATGACCCTGGTTTAATTCAGGCGGCCTCCGAAGTCCAGACGCTTGTGGATATGAATGCCTTTAACAAAGGATTTAACGGCTTGTCCAATGATGAGGGAAAATCCGAGTTTATGAACGACAAGGCAGCTATGTATTTGATGGCTACTTGGGAATTGCCGAATTTTACGACCAATCCCGCAATCCCACAAGCATTTAAAGATCAAATTGGCTTCTTTAAATTCCCGATGGTTGCAGGCGGCAAGGGCAACGAGAACAGTTGGGTAGGAGGTCCGGGAGTAGGCTTGTTCGTTTCGGAAAATTCCAAGGTGAAAGAAGAGGCCAAAGCGTTCGTTGAATACTTCGTAGTCAAATGGGGAGAACAATCAGTCACACAGGCAGGCGTTATTCCGGCGACGAAAGTGGACACCTCCAAAGAAAATTTGCCCAAGCTGTATGTCGATTTGCTGAACGGACTGAATCAAGCTAGCAGCATTACATTGTTCGCCGATGTACAGATGAAGCCGAATGCAGCGCAGGTGCATTTGAATATGATTCAGGCGTTGTTTGGTAAAGCGGTGACACCGCAACAATTTGCCGACCAGCATAAGGCTGCCATCGAGAAAGGGAATTGAAATTGACCACCTAAGGAGGTCCGACCGTGGAAAAGGTCATGTCGAATAAGCTTGTTATTGCTCTATATGTATTGCCTTCTCTGCTGCTGTTATTCGCCGTAATATATGTACCCATCGTACTGACCGGCTATTACGGCCTGAATCAGTGGAATGGAATCGGCTCTATGACTTTTGTGGGGCTGGACAATTATCAACATTTGTTCACAGACAAAGCGTTCTGGCAAAGTGCCTGGCATTCGCTGCTGTTGGCCTTGTTTTCAGGTATTAGTCTGATCGGTTATCTGGTCATTGCGATGATTTTGTCAGGGAAAATCAAGGGAGCGAATCTGCTGCGGAAAATTTATCTGATTCCCATGCTGCTGTCTTCTGTAGCAATCGCACAGCTATGGCTCAAAATATATCATCCAACGAACGGAGTGCTCAATTCCTTACTGGTGTCGGTCGGCGTTCACAACCCACCTGAATGGTTAGCTAATCCGTCTCTGGTGTTGATTGCCTTGTTTATCCCGATTATTTGGCAATATGCAGGCTTTTATATCCTGATCTACTATGCCGGGCTGAAAAACATTCCCGAAACGCTGATGGAGGCTGCCCGGATCGACGGGGCCAGTGCCTGGCAGATTGCGACTCGTATCAAATTGCCCCTGCTGCGCGAGGTGATTAACGTTACGATCATATTGTCCATTGTCGGCTCGCTTAAATATTTTGACCTTATCTACGTCATGACGGACGGTGGACCGAATGGAGCCAGTGAAGTGATGGCCTCTTACATGTACCACCAGGCATTCCGCAGCTTTGATTTTGGATACGGCAGCGCTACAGCCTTTGCCCTGCTGCTCATCTGTCTGATCGCTACGTGGCTGATCCGTAAGGTTACGGCCACAAGTGAAACCATCCAGTATTCATAATCCAGTCTTGCAAACAGATGAGGGTAACAAAGGACAGGAAGAGGGAGGAACGGATATGAAAACCCAGGCAGCCGCCAACTATCCGCTTGGAGTCGCTAGCCGCGGCAAAATGTTAAATCGGGTCGGTTATGCCGCTTTGTATATCATTTTAATCATCTTGGCGGTGACGCAGCTTTTACCGCTGGTGTGGCTGATGCTGTTCTCGCTTAAAAATAATCAGGAAGTGTTTAACCTTCCGCCGTTTGCACTCCCGTCCCAGCCGCATTGGGAGAACTATATGAATGTGTGGACCAGCGGCAACATCGGGCGGTACTTTTTCAATAGTGTGTGGATTACGGTCATATCCGTGGCGCTAACGGTGCTGCTAGCCAGCTTTGTAACGTTTGCCATTACGCGTATGCGGTGGAAAGGAAGCCAGCTGGTTCTCGGGCTCTTTATGGTCGGACTAATGATTCCAGTCCATTCCACCTTGATTCCGTTGTTCAGTATGTTTCTCAAACTGCATTTAACAGACACTTCACTCTCCATCATCCTGTCGTATATTGCTTTTAATCTGCCGACAACGATGATGATCTTGCTGGGCTTCTATTACGCCTTGCCCCGTGAAGTGGAAGAAGCGGCCGTTATGGACGGTTGCTCCGTCAACCGGATGTTCTTTCGGATCATACTGCCCATGACAACCCCCGTCATGGCAACGACATCTATTATTAACATGATCTATAACTGGAATGAGTTTATTTTCGTCAATACGTTCATCAGCTCGGACGAAAACAAAACACTGACTGTAGGCGTCCAAAACTTTATTGGACAATATACGACCGACTGGGGAGCTATCGGAGCTACGTTGATGATCAGCATTTTGCCCATTTTGCTCGTGTTTCTCATCATGAGTGACCGAATTGTGGAAGGGATCGCGGCCGGGTCGGTTAAGGGATAAAACAAATTCCCCAGATTAGAAGAGTGCCCCCTAGTGTAGACATTGGAACAAACCTCTTGGTTTGTCCGATGAATGCTAGGAGGTGCTTTTTTATGCGAGTCTAGTTTGAGTTGAAGATGATTGCGAGCCATTGTTCTTTTGTGTGAAATTAAATTTCGGACTATTTGCTTGGGAGAACAAGAACTTCACTAAAATAAACTTTTTTAGGGTGGCTAGCTTTTACTATATCCATTCTAATGGGGTTCATCATAACTGACCTATTCTATGTAACAGCTTTCCACTATTCAAATGATAATATTTTGCTGTCGTATACGTAAACCACTTCGCGCCACATCCTTATTTTTCAACACATACTTGTCTATAGAAGTCTTGGCTTTCATCACTTACTACCCTCCTTTGCTTACACGCTTTTTATGACTTATGACTGTATTTTTTTAGAGTTAATAGACTAATTATATAATTAACGGACGACGCTTATTTTCAGGTCGCTAAACGCAAAAAGCACTTGTCGCCCGTTATAGGAAAATCAAGTGTTCAAAGTTAAAAAAGTTGATCATTTAGAAGTTGATAAAGTGCTTGGTCAAGTTTGCTTAACAGCAGCGTCGATGCTGTGAGGTTAGTATAACATCCGGGCAGACAAGAGTTAATAGGCTGAACGTGATCGGTTGTTCCTAACTTCCTTCCTCTTGCCAACGTGCTTTCACGATCTCGCCGTTTGCTGCCTGTCCCGGTGTCTTTTGTGGTGAATACCCTTGAAAACGTCAGATCACCGGGTTCTCACAAGGCTGCTATGATAATCGTTTGCATTCTCTCGCTTGTTCCATAACTGCAGACTAATGACACATGGGAATACGTCCTTCTACCGAATGCCGTTTTGCTCCTTACTACCGTGATAGGTATTTAGCCCGTATAGGTTTCGTTTACTGAGTACATTCTGTATGTACCTGTACGAGGGTCCATGCCTTGCCTGTCTTGGTTGGAATCCCGGCTTTGTTCAGTAACTTGGCGATGCGGTAGGAGGTCGTTCCTTCTACATATTCCTGAAAGATGTACTTTACGGTGCTGGTTTGCTGTTCATCTCGCATCCCGCACCATTTTCCCGTTCAGCAGGTTCAAGTGGAAAAGAGCTTTGTAAGTTTATCAAGTGTATTTGTCAAGTTTTTAAGTGTTTGGTTTGTTGGTTGTATTGTACGATCTTGTTGTTGGGGTTTGAACCCCACAATTAAATTTTAAGGCTTTAAAATATTATAAGATACGTGCTTTGCTGCAATTATACAACCAAAATTACTAGGATAGTCTTCGGGAGTGAACTTAAAAATGTGATGCAAATACTCCACCTGAAATTCCTCATTAATTTTCTTCTCTTCATCTCCTTCAAGTATTGTTAAAACTGTTCCCGATGTATCAGTCTTCCATTCCATAGGAAGTGATGTGAGAAAAATATCTCTAAATATAATCTCGATATCAGGATAGGTTAAACTCAATCCTCCTTGAACCACCAACTCATTCCCGACATATTGTTTAACTTCAAAGTCAAACCAATCTTGATTTTTAATGAAATTATTAATCTCCTGAATCGTCCTATTTAGCTCATCTAGATTCATGTATTTTTACTCCTTACTCTAATTGAATATGTGTTGCTTTTGCAGCAGCATCATTTAATTTCAACACACTTGTAGGATACCACTTACCATCACTACCGAGATACTCCCATCCATAACCTTGAGTAGAACCTGGTTTTGTTCCTTGTTGCCTTCTTGCAACCCTGTATATACTTCCCGTTTTATCATAACGTGGATCAGCAGGATGAGCTCTTACCTCAAAATCAAAACCTTCCTCTGACCATTTTTCTTTAAAACTAGCCGGAGATTTATCTAGATTTTGTCTTTTCAAAGCTGCATCAAGGAAATCTTTGGAGTTATTGGACTCACCCAATTTAGAAGCTTGTGACGTCCCCTTAGTATTCTTCGATTTAACAATTTCTTTTTCCTTTTTTAAATATTCTTTTATATTTGAGGATTTTCTTGTATTTGTACTCTTAGCTACATTATATATGACCTTCTTTTGAATTTTACTATTTTCTTCTCTAGTTGCCTTGGAGGCAGTCTCTCGTAGCGTTTTCCTTGCCTGTTGATCCTGTTGTTTATATTGGTTTTTCGTTGTTAACCTTTCATTTGGTTGTGGTTTGTAGCCTTTGGTTTCAAGAGTTTGGTTATTTTTTGGGTTAGCTATGTTTTCTCTAGCTTCTATTTGTTGTCTCGCTAATAATTCCTGGACTCTTACTTTTGCACTTACTCCAGAAGAAATATTAAAGAACCCTTTTCCTCTACCCAGTTTTGAAAGTATCCCCTTTAATTCTTTAGTATGATCAATCCCCCCTCGACCACCAAACATAAGAGGGTTTTCTGTGATAATAGCATAGAACATCCATTTCTTCTCTTCTTCAGATACTCCTTGCTTCCTAGTTAGCATGAAGAAATCGCCGGGATAATTATGTTTCCATTCACTATAGTATTGGCGATCCGGTTTACCGTCACGAGTACGTACAAGACCATCTCCTCCTCGATAACTCCCCGGTTTAAGTTTGGGTGTAAAGTCTTCGGTATATGCTGCCCTAAGATAATCCTGCCAGATTCTTTCGTAGTCTGCTTCTGTCAGCTCTGGTGGCGCAGCTTCTTTTTTTGCTTTAAGGGCAGCTTCAGTTCTAGCTTTTTCTTGTTCTTTATATTCCCTCAGCATTCTATCTTTAACACTTTTAGGTACCTGTTGATAGGCATGAACCATAGTTTTTGATGCTGACAGCAAGTTTTGAATCAGCTCTAATGGGCCACCGGAATGCGCTATATGACGTGCGCTTGTATACACTTTTCCTAGAATCCATTTGCTATAGTAGGCATGTCTCGCTTGATCATGCTCGTATTGAGTAATCAACCCTTGCACTGCTAAACCAGCCAAGTGTTTCAACGGATGAATGCCGTTCCCCTTACCGCCTCCAATCGTAGGAGTTCCTTTGCTCCGAACAGGGATCGCTGCGGTTGCTTTCAGAATCACACCCGTCGCAGGTCCACCTAAAGCTCCTGTCCGATGCATACAGCTCCTTGTTCTTCGGAGAGCATGCCACTGATAAGTAAAAAGGCATGATCATTAATGGCACGTGTTATTTGAAGTTGTTCGATGTGTAATGGCTGAAAGGGACCATAAAAGCGTAGGCTTTCATATCCGATCCCATCTGATAAAACGCTCAAGTGAGTTCATGACTCCTTTCTAGATGCGATGGGTATTTCCAAGTAAAGCACGTCATCTTGAATTCGCTTCTGAATTATAGAAGCCGCAGATGAGTACAAACTGTGAGTCAAGATAGATATGTAATGTATTAAGGGGATTATTTGATATTAAGAAACAAGAGGTGATATTTAATAAAAAACCCAGCATATGTATTTATCGGTTAAAAGAGAGATTTAGTTTACAGAATGAACCATTAGAAGCGGTATTTACAATGTGTATTTCTGGAAGCAGAAGATATGGGAGGGGAGTTTTGAGCAGAAAAAGCATATAATAGATGGTAAGAGGGAGTATAAAAAGATATATATAAGATTGAGCTTAAATGAAAGATGAGGGTTCATGTTATGCCAAAAAACGATAATATGCTGGCGATTCTATGGATGCTGAATTCGGGCGTAAAAATGACTGCAAAACAAATATCCGAAAAGTTAGAAATAAATATAAGGACAGTTTATCGGTATATTGATGCACTATGTGCCAGTGGAGTGCCTATAATATCCGACACAGGTCATAATGGTGGGTATAGCTTGCTGAATAATTTTATTAGAGCACCTCTGCTATTTGATATGGAAGAAAAAAAGGCACTCCTTCATGCTGCTATTTTTGCAAAAGAAGCTGGATACCCTTTGAGTGAGGCATTAGACAATGCGACATCAAAATTGAAAATGTATTCGAATCAAGAGCAGGAAAGTATACTTAGCCGTCATTTAGCCGGATTTGAAGTTATTAACCGCATGGGAGACCCTTCTCTTCAGCCGATATTGGCAGAATTGGAGCAGGCTGTAGCCAACCAATTCTCTGTAGAAATGGATTATCGCACAAGCCATGAAGAACAACCCAAGAATAGGGTGATAGACCCCTATGGAATGGTCTACTGGAACAATAAATGGTATACTGTTGCATTTTGTCACCTAAGAAATGAGATCCGTAGCTTTCGGGCAGATCGGATTCTACAAATCAAGCGTACTCCAATCCTATTTAAGCGTCCTGAGGCTTTTTCGGCTCGTGAATTTTTTATGCACAATCTGTTACCAGATTTTGTAGGCAAGGACGGTTTAATTTCTTTAATGATCGAAGGCAGGCCCGAGGCATTGGATGACTTATGTCTGCATTGGTTTTTGGGGCATCATCTGAAAGAGCGGACATCCAATCAAGCCATCTTTTTGCTTGAGGAAAAATCACTTCATACATATGTCCCTTATTTACTCCTACCCTACGGGAAATCGATTCAAGTCATCGAACCACAGAGTTTGAAGAAAAAGCTTGTTGCTGTTGCGTCGGAGTTAATGGAATATTATCAACGTTAAAAGCTTCACTGACAGCAGATGTCAGTGAAGCTTTTTTATAATGAGGATAGTCATAGATTACCGAGGGTTGGTATCACTTGATAAATTATAAAATAAGGAGAATATGTAAATGAATAGTACGGTATATCTTTATGTGTTTGACACCATGGCAGACTGGGAGATCGGTTACTTAACTGCCGAACTGAACTCGGGAAGATATTATAAAAAGGGGCTGTTTCCATCCAAAATAGTTACCGTGGGAATGGAAAAGACTCCTGTAACTACAATGGGCGGATTGAAAATCCTGCCTGATATTAAACTGGATGAGTGCAGCATTGAGAGTACGGATATATTGATTTTACCCGGTGGAAATACATGGACAGAAACCATTCATCAACCGATCTTAAAAATTGCTGAAAGGTGTTTAGAGGAAGGGATATGGGTTGCAGCGATTTGTGGTGCTACCATGGGACTTGCCCAGGCAGGATTGCTGAATTCACGTTGGCATACAAGCAATGACCTGGAATATCTCAAAATGACCTGTCCCACCTACACGGGCGAAAATTATTACAAAGTGGAGTCTGCTGTAACGGATGGAAAACTGATCACTGCATCTGGAACAGCTCCGTTGGAATTTTCCGTACACGTCTTGAAAGCTCTGTGTGTGTTTTCTTCTAAAACATTAGAAGCCTGGTATAGTCTAAATAAGACTCGCGCATCCAAATATTACTATGAGTTGATGAATTCAATCCAATAAAGGTATAAGCACAAAATAGAACTGTTACGATCATTTAAAGGAGGAGTATAAATGACTGAAAGCAGAGAATATGTGGGAGTGTCAGGTAAATATACAAAGAAGGGAACACCCAACGGCTTTACATCTATTACCCCTTTTATTACAGTGAAGGATCCTTCGGAAGCAATAGAGTTCTATAAAACGGTTTTCAATGCAAGGGTTAAGGATATTACTGAATATCCTGATGAGAATGGCAATAGAATAATTGTTCATGCGGAATTAGATTTTGGAAATGGTTTTTTGCAGCTGGGAGCAGTGAATCCGGCATATCAATTGGTCTTGCCGCCAGATGGAGACAATGCGTGTTATTCTTTTGGAATTTACGTAATGAATGTTGATCAGGTCATTGAAAATGCGGTAGCAAGAGGAGCAAAAGTAAGGGAACCAGTTGCAAACTTTGTTTCAGGTGATCGATTCGGAAGTATATTGGATCCTTGTGGAGTGAGATGGTCTATTATGACCAGGATCGAGGATTTGTCAGAAGAAGAAAGTAGTCGTAGGGTTGCTGAATGGGCCAAAGGCTTTAGTGGAGAATAAATGCAATTACTTCTTTGGTAAAATGTATTAAAGTGACAATCTGCTAAAATGATGTAATCGAAATTCTGGTGGCAATTAGTTGGCGGAAAATACGGCATCTTTATCACCACATAAGGCATGTTGAGCGCTGTTCACTGTCAGTAAGGAAAGATTGAATACAGGATGCATAGGTGGTGTTTTAGCTCCTCAATGAGGGTCTAGTCGATAAATAGAGAGAGGTAAACCATGTTAAAACGTATAATTTTACCCTTAGCTGTTATCTTTGTGTTCGTTTCTTTAGTCTCAGTTGAGAGAGCACATGCGGGATCTAAATTTAGTTATAATGTTGAAGTTTCTGTAAATAACAGCGCTTTGACATTAGATCCATTTCTAGAGAGAGCCACAAACGAAAATAATAGCACCTTGACGACAGACGTCAGTCCGTATATAGAGAGATCCACAAACACCGTATATGTTCCTATTAAATTCATAATTGAAGGGCTAGGAGAGTCTGTCTCATGGAACATGCCTACACAAGAAGTTACAATTAAATCGAAGAATGGTACAATTATACGATTAACCGTGGGTAGCAAAGTTGCATACGTGAACGATGAAGAAAAGATGATGCCGAGTGCTCCCATTATGCCGGAATATCCAAATCGGGTTATGGTACCTCTTAGATTTGTTTCGGAAGTTCTGGGAGCTACAGTAAATTCAACTACGATCAATGGAACATTACATGTTGACATTAAGAAATAATGCTTGATAGTTTTGAAATGGGTAAAACTAATTGCTCTTTAAATCTTGGGTCGTAGAGTTTGAGGAGTAGCAATTTTAATGTATATCAAAAAGTTTGGAACAGGGGTTCAAGTCCCCATGTCTCTATACTGAAACCCGCTCATTGAGCGGGTTTTTGCTTTTAGTCACCCTTATTGTAGACCAAATGTAGACATAAAACTATTTAAGGCACAGAGTTTGTTGGAACTTGTAGACATTGCTGTTTTCTTCTTTTGATGGATTTTAAAATGAAGCGCGACACCTGCTGGAATAGGATATAATCCGAAATAATTTTTAATTTTAATTACTAAAAATTTATGCTTATGATTTTTGGCAAGGGAAAATAAGATATAAAATATGGAAGGGAGTGATATATTAAGTAATTATATTGAATAATAGTATTTATGATAAAAAAGTCATAAAACTAAGGAATTGAAATTATTTTGTTACTAACCATCTTAGGAGGAATTATCTATGAAGAAAAAATTAACAATACTTAGTCTAGCTTTAGCCATCACAGCCTTCTCTACTGTAAGTTTAAGCGCTTCTTACGCTTCTGATTATGACGTTTCCTCTGGAAATTCTTCTCCTTTAATTAGCGTGAATGCAAATGGTGCTGCTGTTGAGCCTCAAGCAATAGCATCCCTTGCTCGTAAAGCAGTACAAGTTGGTAAAGCAGCTTATGAAGCTAACAAGGATGCTTTGAGGGAAGCGACCCGCTTAGGAAGTCTATTAGGTACAGGTGCTTCTAGTAGTGATGTAGAGAATGCAGATGTAATTTTTGATAAATAGCTGAAACATCAGGGAGAGGATCAGATTTTTATATTTCTCTCTCCCTGATGTTATTTAAAAGAGGTGATTGCTTAAATGAAAAAAAGAAGTGAAGCGTTTATTTTAAATGCTACGTTATTCTCTTTATCGTTGTTCTTGATGGTTCATTTCTTCTTTATTTTTCTTCACGCTGGACCGCTTAACCCGGTCTCTGTTTCATTGAAATCAGTAACTGATAACTATGTTGGACGGTTTTTTCAACAAAACTGGCATCTATTTGCTCCCCAGCCTATGACTCAAAATCTAAAATTATATGTACGTGTGAAGTATAAGGGGGAGGGCAGTACCAAAACTGTTATAAGCAATTGGTATGATGTTACTGAACCTATGATCAGGACGAATGAGACGACAGTATTTTCACCTTATAATAGGATGCTCAGAATTGGAAGTGGATACATACATCAATTATATATAGGAGGAAAAGATGATCTAACATATAAATTAATGGAGAAAATATCTAAAAAAGATAATGTCGCCAAAGAAATAAATGCTTCTTTAGAAAAGGATTCGGATCAAGTTGAACAAATCATATACCGCTATGCCTCTGCGTTTGCGAAAAGAGAGTTTTTGAAACATGAAATAACCGATGTCCAGTTTATGACCTCAATATCGGATGCAATTCCATATTCAAAGCGAGATGATCTTCATTTTAAAGTGAAAGAAGATAATGTCGTATATGGTTGGAAAGGAGTTGTAAAGGATGTTGTTGAATTACCGTAATTTTTTTATGAATGAACGCTTTCTTATTGGCACAAGTATCCTTCGGATATGTATCGGGTTGATATTACTTTTCAATTATTTTATTCATTATAAACAAAGATATTTTTTTTGGCACGAATCTGGAATTAATATATATTCTGCTGGGTACAAGTCATTAACATGGTCTTTATATAATTTGAATTCATCAGCTTTATTTTTTGACTTTATCTATCATTTAGGAATTGTGGTTACTATTTTTTATTTAATTGGATACAAAGGCCGCCTTTTTTCAATTCTGACCTATCTATTTTTTTATTCACTGTATGTTCGTTCTTTTCATATAAGTGACGGAGGAGACAATTTACTGATAGTAAATATGTTTTTTCTCCTATTCGCCAATAATACTGCATATTTCTCTTTTGATTCTAAATTGAATAGCTTACATGGAAAAGGCTCGAAGCAGTCTTTGATTTATAAGTTATCCATAATAATTCACAATTTTGCAGTACTTTTTTGTATTATACAACTGTGTATTGTTTATTTCTTCTCAGGAATGTATCAGCTTATGGGAGAAATGTGGCAAAACGGAACGGCACTTTATTATATCTCTCAGGTGAGAGAGTTTAGCAGACCTATTTTGGATTATATGGTTAACCATTATGTTGGACTCACCATTTTATTCACTTATTTATCTATAATTGTTAAAATATCTTTTCCTTTTGCTGTAATTAATAAAAGCCTTAAACCGTTTGTAGTTATTGCTATGATATTGTTTCATGCAGGAATCGGTATAGGCATGGGCTTACTGACGTTTTCACTAATTATGATTGTTATGGAATTATTGTTGTTTACGGATCGAGAATATAAAAAGTTATACCATTTTATAAAGATCAGCTTCCGGAAAATATCAATTACAATTCGAAGAAAAACAAGAAAATTAGGATATGTAAGTTTTCAACACAAACAAATTCTGGTTTTCTATGATGGTTGGTGTCCTGTCTGTACAAATATAAAAGACAATTTGTACAAGCTAGATTATTTTAGAATGCTACGGCTTGTTAGTTTTCGGAATTCTTCATTGGTTCAAGCATACAAATTAGATGTTAATGAATTAGAAAGGCGAATGCATAGTTTCTCAATGAATGATTCCAGTAAAATACAACGTGGAATTGACTCTATTGCACAAATTTGTACAAGAATACCGTATCTTTGGTGGGCGGTTCCCTTTATAATTATTTTCAAAAAAATGGGTATTGGTGGTTATTTGTATGATTATATAGCTTCTAAAAGAAAAGTGATTCCCGTGGGGAACTGTGACGACTTATGTGAACTTCAGCCTAAGCGTGTCCATTAAGGAGCAAAGTATGAAAATAATTTTATCGTTAGTAGCTATAATTTTAATATTTGTGTTCATATGTGTCCTGTTTTTGTTCATTGCGAAGCGCCAAAATAATAAGAAAACAGAAATGGATGTTCTAAGTTTTTTGAAGGAAAATCCGAGTAAAGCATCTTTGTTTATGATCAAAAATGGTATGGAGAAAATCAGCTATAACTCAGAAGTTAAAATGCCGCTTGCCAGCACGGCCAAAGTGATCATTGCTATCGAATTTGCTCGCCAAGTTGCAGCGAAAATATTAGACGAGCAGGAACTTGTTCCTTTAGAGGAATTAAATAAATTTTATATCCCTGGTTCCGATGGTAACGCTCATCATAACTGGATCAAATCCATTCGCGCAAACCATAAAGAGGTTCAAGGGAAAATTACGTTATTGGATATTACTCACGGCATGTTAGCATATAGTTCCAATGCCAATACAGAATTTCTGATGGCGAAAATGGGTTTGGATAAGATAAATGAGAATATTATGAAGCTCTCACTTTCTTCCCATGATAAAATCTTTCCTTTTTCATCTGCGGGATTCATGTCTCCTTATATCCAAGAGACCGAAAACATAGGTTTTAAAGAGTCGATACAAAAGATAAGTGAGATGAGTTACGAGGAATATATGAAAAAATCTATTGAAATTCATCAGATTTTAAATCGTGATCAGGGGATAGAATGTATTCAGAAATGGAACACCAGGCAGAATTATGTACGAAAGCTTCAAGTGCTGGAATCGCGCAAGCTTCCTCGTTCAACGACTAAAGAGTATGCTTACCTCATGAAGCTTATACACAAGGGGGAGTTGGTTCCTTCTACTATAAATCCATATCTAAAGATGCTAATTCAGCGACAAGTGAATAACTCCAAGTTAATAGAGTTTGGAAACAAAGGTGGATCTACCATTTCTGTTCTAACAGAGGCTTTATATTGTACGGATCGGGAAGGAAATGACATTCAACTAGCCATGTTTATTCAAGATGATTCTGGGGTGGATCATATTTGGCTCAAGCAGAAGCTGGATTTGTTTTTTTACAAATTATTAACGGATACTGCATTTCAAGAAGAGGTAAGAAGCAAATTATCATATGACAAGGGAAGAAATTGAATGTTTTTTTATTTTGTAAAAATGCTGCTGATTCCGCTTATACTTTACTGGATCATGGCTTACTTTCCATTTAAAAATCGTATTTCGTGGTATATACACACTTTGTTTACAAGTGCATATACGTTCATGATTTTATTCATAAATGATTGGACAGAAATTAGCTATTATTTACGACCGGTTTGCATCGTATTGTTTGGATGTTCCTTATTCCGTCAAATGATTACTTTACGCTCTTTTAAATTTAATGGCTTAAATAGAAGAACACGAATATTCCTTTCTCTTTATGGTTTATTAGCAATATATCAAGTTTTTATATGTATTTTATTTAGTATTTCATACATTACATCCACTCCTAAACACGAAGATGCAGTCGATTTAGCGTTCCCTTTGAAAGGAGGGGCTTACGAGGTAGTGAATGGTGGAATGAGTTCATCTATGAACTATCACTTTTCGCATCGTACTCTGAAATATGCGGTGGATATAACTAAGCTCACCCCGTTAGGTTCAAGAAAAGGGATATTTGATAATCCTGAATCTTTAAAATCCTATCCCATTTATAATGATTCAGTATATAGTCCGGTTGAGGGGAGAATTATCGAAGTTGTGGATGGAGTAGAAGATAATGTCCCAAACTCCCTGGGCCGTAGTACTACAAATATGATTATCATCAAACACCAAGGATATAATATTCTGTTGTTACACTTGAAGAAAAATAGTCTATTAGTCAAGAAAAATGATTTTGTCAAGGTTGGACAAGAAATTGCGAAAGTAGGGAACTCAGGTTACAGTAGTGAGCCGCATCTTCATGTTCATGCTATAAAACATGATAATAAGAGAGATTACTTCAATGGAACCTCGGTTCCTATTACTTTTAATGGTAATTACTTAAAGAGAAATGATTTGCTATTTAATCAAACACTTATTTTTCGTTAAAAATGTATACCTACCTAGAAAGTCGGTTTGAGAATTTGTTTACCAGATTTTTAGTATGGTGTATTGTTCTTCAGAGCAAGTATTTTCAACTTAAGCGAGAGGTATATCCTTACCATCGTCTCGACACACGTGGAGTGCGTGGTAGTAATATATCGAGATAAGAAGCATTGATGAACGAGGGTTTGAGAACAATTTGAATATGTTCCTGCATTCAAAAAATCGCTTTAGGGTTGAGTGCTGTTCATTTTTACTGAACAAGGACATTAATTTGGAAGAGGTAGGGAGAAACAGTAAAGAGGGGCCGCGAGCCCCTTTTATTTGTGTGATGTTGAGCATTTTTATTCATTTACAGAAAGTGTAGCATTTCATTTCACAATTTTTCATCACAAAAAGGCTTTTGTCTCATTCAATGAGCGTGCTATATTCGATAAAAGCTGAATTGTATTCCTTATCTCATGTTCCGTAGTGTCTGGGTGAATTGCACAGATTCGGAGAACAGTTTTTCCATTAAGTTGTGTCGTAAGCACAGAGGCGTATCCGTTTGTCATCATTTCTTGGGAGATCTTTTTATTGAGTGAATCTAATTCTTGCTCAGATAATCCAGTTGGCGCATATCGAAAATTAACAATCGCTAACTGTGCGGGGGATACAATTTCCCAATCATTATGTTTTTTGATTTCATCGTCAGCCCATTCTGCGAGTTGAACTCCATGCTCTATGGCTTCACCGACAGCATTAGTTCCTAAAGCCTGTAGTGTCACCCATAGTTTCAAACTTCGAGCAGGCCGCGTTAATTCAGGGCCCAGATCCCAATAATTAATATATTCTTCATTAGTCTCGGCATCTTTCAAATATTCTGGATGTGTGCTGAAGCAGTTTCTGAGCTGTTGATTTTCTTTGGCTAAAACTACGCTACAGGAATATGTCTGCATTAACCATTTATGTGCATCCCAGGTAATGCTATCTGAACGCGATATACCGCTCAAAAGGGGCTTATATTTCGAAGAAGCCAAAATCGATGCACCGTAAGCTCCATCCACGTGTAACCAAATGTTATGTTTTTCACATAGGTCAGCAATTTCGTTTAACGGGTCGATGCTTCCCGTATTGGTTGTGCCTGCCGTGGCAATGATCGCAAAAGGCTTCATGCCAGCCGCCTGATCATCCATTACTTTTTTTTCTAAGGCTGAAACATCCATACGAAAATTTTTATCACTTGGAATCTTTCTGATTTGATCACCACGGAATCCGAGGATGCGTAACCCTTTGGCGACCGATGAATGAGTTTGATCTGAAACATAAGCAGTTCCAATGGCATATTCCTGCTCGGATAACCTTGCATTGCGTGCAGCCGCTAAAGCGGTCAAATTCGACAGCGATCCGCCCGACAGAAATAAGCCTCCAGCAGTATTGGGATATCCTGCTTGGTCACACATCCACCGGATCACTTCCCCCTCTAAAAGGCTTGCGCTCGAACTCAGCATCCAGCTTCCGGCATGGGTATTATAAGCGCTGGTCATGATATCTCCTAACCACGAGTAAAGAGACATTGGACCAGGAACCAATGCGAAAAAGCGAGGGTGTTGCATGAAGGTTTGGTGAGGATAGACGTTTTTCCTCATTTCATCGACGACCTCTTGTATCGGTCTTCCTTTTTTCGGAAAACCAATTCCCCTTAAATGAGCTATTGTATCCCCATCTGCAGTGTTGACTACTTTTCGGGATCGAATATTGTTATTTTCTGCAATATATGAATGTATGAACTGTTCAATAATCTCACCTAATTGCTGATTTGGTTCTTGATTCATCATAAGCATCTCCTTTGCTTAACTTCAATCAAGTATAATATAACATCTGTTGTCATATTGTGATATTCACTGATTTCATCATTACGTTTATTTTTAGGCTCTTCGCTATTATGCAAAGTAATTCTCAAAGGCAAAGAGAGCTATAAAATCGCCGTTCAGTGCAAATGCTGGAAACGTGATGTTGAGAATGGTATACTACTCCAACTCAAGGCTGGTAAGCAGGTACATAGTTGCTGTGTTGCTTGGATGGTAACGACGAGTAATTTTACAAGGCAGCAAGGAGCGGGGGAGCTTGTAATATAGGAGGGGGAACCTTAGTTATCTGAAAATAATTAAAAAAAGAGAATAAATGTATAGTACTTGTAAGAAAAGTGTTCGAAAACGCTTTGCCAGATGTTGCAAATGAGCTACTTAAAAATTTAAAAAATGACTCTGCATTAAACTGGGAGTAAAAAAATACTGGTGCCCCTTAAAGATGCGATAGGAGCCACCAGTAAAAACTAATTTACTTATATTGTTAATAAGAGCCAACTATACTTTTACTGTATATTGTACCAACACCTCAAAGGAATAAAAAAATGGGTGAGCCATCTTTCGATACACACCTTAATTTTGACTAAGAATTATTGTCCAATTTGTTCTAAGATTTGTGTGTAAGCATTCCTATAATGATCGGGGTTAGGATCTTCTCCTATTATCTTGGGTACGTCAAAGTCAGACAGCAGGAAATAGTGTTTGGGTTGAACTTCATGCCTTGCTAAGCAACTCTTGCAACAGGACAAGGGACAGCCGTCAATTGCAATGATGTCACGTCCCGATTTTGCTGTTCTGACAAGTGGTTTGACATCACCACCAACCCCAGCAATGCAGGACATTTCAGCGACTTTTTCTCGATCCATTTGTATAGCGATCATGTTAGCGGTTTGTGCTGCGGAGGAACATCCAGAACATGAATAGACAAGAGGTAAATCAGTTCTTTTCATCTTTGTACACTTCCTTGTTTTTTCTTTGTGATCCATCACAGTATCTTTGGTTTCAGCTGAAATAAATTTAAAATTGTTTGTATTTTAACTTAAATTTACAGTCTAAACCGTGATCACGATCACGACAACATTTTGCAAAATCTATTATAGGGCTAACTGTGTGTATACAATTCAGCCAGATCTTTAGAAAAAAAGCTTATCCCTACTCATAGATTTAAGTTGGAATAAGCTTCTGGAATTTTACTGTTTAGGTACACTTAAACTAATCAATTTCTATGTTAAAGAATTTTAGATAATTTTGTACCATCAAACTTGTCACCCCATCCTTTATTTTCTTCTATAGAAAATTTTAGAAATGGGTCGATACTTGGCAATGGAAAATTGTAATCTATCATGAGCTTTATAATTCTCTCCAAAGATTTCAAACTGCTTTCGCCGTATCCTTCGATTACAGTGTACGCATGACTGATACCAAGGTCATAAATACCTCGCAGTAAGGCGTCGACTGATCCATCAATATTTTGATATAAGTTATACAAATATATGAATTCATCTTTACTCAACCTCTCAAACTCTTCCTCCTCGTATGTTTTGAGTTCTGTTAAATTCTCAGGTATTATTTCAACAACAATATCATTCCAATCATCCAAGTATTGTATATTAGTGAATTCCCATAAATAATTCAAATCGATCTTCCAATCATTAACATCATATTTCAAGGCAATAATAGTGTTCTCGAAGCAGCTAATACCATATGCAACTCTACCCCTCATTGAAATATGTTTAAATTTTTCCATGTTTATCATCGTTAGTCTCCTTTATACCATCCGGTTACTGCGGCGGCAACATTTCCCTTAAGCGTAAATGCGCAGTTTTCGTTTTGACATTATTTTCGTCTTCTTTTGATTTTGAGTATACAAAAAAAGCTCATTCCTACTCATAGATTCAAGTCGAAATAAGCCTTTGAAGGTTTACCGATTTTATGTCTTTTTTAGTGTTTGGTTTGTTGTGTTGTACGATCTTGTTATCACATTGTACTCATAAGTTAGTTTTTAGGATTCTTATAGCACCAATCTGGGTCATACGGTAATAATTTTAATTTTTGTATGTCTTCCCAACTGTAAACCCAATCATAATCTGCAATCCAAAAATAATCATCAGGATTTAGCTTGAGGTATTCGTAAATAAAATTGAATATCAACTCTTGATTACCATAGATATCCTCAATATGCCCGACTTGGCATAGCAATAAATTTGTATCTAAACCTAAATCTTCGTGATAGTAAAAATCAATACTTGAACTATTAATACTATGAATATAAAAGATTAATGAAGATTCGTTGTTCCCCGCAAATGATCTATTATTAATATTCAGCGTTGTATATGAAAACTTCCCTTCATCTGAGTAATTTTTATTGTTGTAGAAATAGAGAGATGCATCCGAATGAAAGGCTGCAACTATAGTATCTGCTAACAGCTTCTCAGGAGAATATCTCTCTTTATTCGTTAAAATAACTGCCGGAGTCCCCATCTTTACTTTAATACCTCCTTGAGTTCATCTATAGAGTTTACAATAGTAACACCTTTAGATTTAATAACTTCCAATTTTTTCAGATCGTTCTGATGTAAATTAGTCAATGGCTTGTCAATATATAAAATGACTTTCTTCTGGTTATGATTAAAATAACCGTCATGATTTACATTAACGTATTTATCAAACTGTTCAACATTTGTAACAGCTTTTAATGATTTCTTAACTTCAATAATTTCATCCTTAGTTACTACGTCAAAATCGCCCGCCGGGTTACCATCTGACCTTTGAATTTTTTGGCCAAATGCTGTTACTTCCTTATTTTCTCTAACAGCGGAAGCTACTTTTGCCTCAGTAGCTTTTCCCGGGTCTTTACTGTTTAAAAGATTATCAATATCGCGATTAATATTTTTCGGATGTTGATCATCCCAAATTAACTCATTACCAGCCGAATTTGTATATTTCGTTTTATTTCCACTCTTGACTACACTGCCAACATTAGAAGCTTTTAGAGTATCTTCAGGAGGCTTGCTCGAATTCGGTAGTTTAGGTGACTCCTTAGGTCTACTTGAATTTGCCCCATTATAAATCGCCGAATCATTGAACTCATCAATGGGTCTGTTTACACCTGGACCACCCTTTGAATTGGGTTTTGCAGGCGGATTTTCTGCAATAGGTGGCTGGCTAGACCTAGCAGGAGAACTTCCTGCACTCCCCATACCGATCCGGGCTGCTACAATCCCATAAGTCGTTTCTTCGACTAAATCGCTTAAGCCTGTCCTTTCCATGTAATCTCCAGATTTTTGTCCAATAAAGCCTTGATTGTATCGAGTAATGAGTGCATCCATTTTCTCTTTGTCCAACTCAATAGCATTTGTAGAGTCCACATTCATCGCTACTAAACCATCTTCAATGGCATTGAGAGTTCCTTCATCCCATACGTGTGTGCGTTTTGCATTGACGATACGCTGGATGGCGGCCAATTTATTAGGATCTTTAATATCATACAGTGATAGTTTGCGCTTCATTGTAATTTCAGTGCGCAGTGCTTGCTCTGCTTGTTTTAGCTTATTTTCATCCTGCCACCAGTTGGCTGTAAAATAATTAGTTTGATTCCAATATGAAGTATATTCACTAGTTTTTCTTTCTCTCCATAATGCAAGTTTTGGATTCTCATGTTTCTGCGTTTGTGCTGCTTGAAGGCGTTGTTTTTCCTCATGATCTCGGAGCCATTTCTCCTGAATGTTTTTAGGAACTTGCTGATACGCTTGAGCCATGGCATTTGACTCTTTCAGCAGGTTTTGAACCAGTTCTAATGGGCCACCAGAATGCGCAATATGACGTGCACTCGTAAACACTTTCCCCAAAATCCACTTGCTATAATAGGCTTCCTTAGCCCGCTCATGCTCGTATTGGCTTATTAGCCCTTGGAGTGCTAAACTAGCTAGATGCTTCAGTGGATGCAAACCACCTTTAGGAGCACTACCTCCAGCGTGACTTGTTCCTTTGCTCCGAACGGGGATCATTGCGGTTGCTTTCAGAATGACACCCACCGCAGGCCCACCTAAAGCTCCCGCAACAACACCAGCCACTTTTCCCATCACTGGAATGGAGCCTAATAGCTTGGACACCGTACCCAACAAAGAGTTGGCTTGTTGAAGTGCAGCCGGACTTGTTACTTTGGCGGTAGGAGTGCTGCTTGATGAAGTCTTAGCTGCTGATGGAGCTTGCGCCGCCTCGTATGCTTTGATGCTCATGAGTGGCGGCTCAGGCACAGGGGGGAGGTCGGCTACGAAAACAGGGGCTTTCACCGTACCTTCCTGATATATCACCGGAGCTTTGGTATCCGTCTCACCATCCAGTACCATGCTGCTGGCTCCGCCTTTTAGATACAGCGCCGTTCCAGCTTCGAGCGAAAGTTCCTCGCCTGCATCGAGCTTCACGTGACCACCCTGAATCTGCACATTCCCCGGACTGTCGATCGTAATGCCGTTACCTTCATGCAGTGTAATGGAAAATTCACCGGAGGTGGATAGAGTTAGTTCATGCTCAGACATTTCTACGCCGCTACCTTGTACATGTTGCCATACCTTCACATTCGACTGTCCATTTGTGTGGCGTTGTTGTCGCAGTGAATCCGTTACATAGGCATCTTGTTCGCGGTGGGTAGGCAGATACAACTCCACCTGTTCCCCAATCTCAGGCATATCGTACCAGCCACTGTGTTCTTCCGCGACATAACGGGTGGCTACGGGAAACGAGTAGGCTTTGGCAGGATCTTGTTTCGGGTCGATGTCCAGTTGAAGTTGTACAAAATCCTGCTGTACCTTCAGTACCGTTCCTGTCAACGAAATCCCGGTAGCCTGATCGTTTTCATAACGGGCATATCGGATATCCTGTTCGGCTTGAAGATCATAGCGAGTACGCAGTAAGCCATCCGTTAATGTGGTCACGGCTCGAACCACGACCAGTTCTTTACCTTGTCCAATGGGTAACGTGATGAGGTCGCCCAGCGCATAGTATTGCAGGCTTTCGATCATATAGGTGATATACGAGCCAGCACGTTCGCCTGGCTTTTCCGTATCCAGTTCATGAAACGTTTTTCGTACTCGATAAAATACATCTCGCTCCACCTTATGCTGCTTGCCTTCGGGCATCCCGAAGAAAACCTTGGGCGAGGCTGCGGTTACCTCTGGCACAAGTACGGAGCCAAAGCGAGAAGCGAGACGTTTTAAAAACGCCCAATCTGTCTCCTCATATTGTAAAACAAAAGTCTCCAGTTTGGCATAGTTGCTTACTGTATCAATGGCATCTCCGTACTGATATTTTCGAATCAGCGCAGTGACCAGATCATCATAGGTGCGGTGAATATCTTGATAGGAGCGCCTTTTACGCTTAATATCCATTTGGTACGAATGGGAAGAGGCCTCCAGTTCAAACGTATACACGCCTCGCACGCAGTGTACGGACATATGCGTAACAATCCCATGGAACAGCCTTCTCAGCGATTGTCCCTGATCATTCAACTGACGGATCACAATGGGTTCTTGCTCCATATCCTGTCCGATGCATGCAGCTCCTTGTTCTTCGGAGAGCATGCCGCTAATATGTAAATAGGCATGATCATTAATGGTGCGTGTTATTTGAAGTTGTTCGATGTGTAGTGGCTGAAAGGGACCATAAAAGCGTAGGCTTTCATATCCGATCCCATCTGATAATACGCTCAAGTGAGTTCATGACTCCTTTCTAGATGCGATGGGTATTTCCAAGTGAAGCACGTCATTTTGCAATTGCTTCTGATTATAGAAGCAGCAGATGAGTATAACTGTCAGTCAAAATAGATATGTATTACAAGGTTTGTACGCTATAAAGGGACGAGAGGTGATATTTAATAAACAACCCAGCATATGTATTTATCGGTTAAAAGAGAGATTTTGTTTACAGAATGACCCATTCGTTGTGGTATTTACTATGTGTATTATTGGAAGACAGGTGATATGGGGGAGAGTAGAAAAATGCATATAGTAGGAGGTATGAGGGAATATATACCTTCCATCGCCTCGATACATGTAGATGTACGGTGATGATATATCGGGAACGTATGTTAGAAAGGGTGAGTAGCCGTTTCGGAAAGAGGTATTATCATACACGTGGTTACACATCAATTTGTTGAATGTTCATATTGAGTAGGGCATTTATTGTTCTATTTTATTCTTAGAATAACAGGCTAATTAATTGTCAGGTTTTAAGCCTAAGATAAATAGAACGTCTGTTTGGAAGGATTTAGCTGCTTTGGTGTCGAAAATTGTGAAAAAAGGCGTGGTTCAAAAGTCTTAATTGCAATGAATGAGAATTGATATCAATAAATAATATTTTGCTTTTATAAATTAAATTTTCAAGAATTAATATATTTATTTTAATTGTTTTAGAGATTCAACTTGAAAAAATTATTCCTGAGCAACGAGGTGTGTTTGTGAATAGAGCCAGTAATGATGCTACTTTGACAAAGTTAGGAGATATTTATCAACATTATATTGGGTTGTTAGAATGCTTCAAAATGGAAGTGGAAGAAACAATAACTTTCGAATTAACAGGGGATATTACAAAAATATCCAAAAATAATTCTTTTCAAATGGAAGTAAAGCATCACGTAAATAAATCTAGTCTCATAGATCGGAATATTGATTTCTGGAAAACATTAAGAAATTGGCTCAAGGAGTTTGAAAGACTGACAGATATTAAACGATTGATTTTGTTTACAACATCCGAAATAGATTCGACCTCGTCTTTATATAAATGGAATGAAAAAAGAGAAGACGAAAGATTGACTATATTAAAAAAAATTGGCGATTCGATAAAAAGTAGAGAAAATACCTTTCGCACACTATATAATGATGTTTTCTTGAAGGAAAATTATAATGAGCATAACCTAAGATCAATTTTATCAAGACTTGAGATTATGAGTAGACAACAACAAATTAATAATATTGATAATGAATTTGGAAAGTATATTCCACACGTACCAGAAGAGAACCGAGAAAACTTCATTGCATATTTACTGGGTGTTATTGTAACTCAGGTCAAAAACCCCCCTCATATTTGGGAAGTGAAATATAGTGATTTTGTAGCATTACTTCGAGAGGCCACACCCTCATTTGTTCAAAAAGACACAGTGCCACTTCTTACTGAATATATGCATCTTCCTCTTCCTGTGGAAGTAGAGGAGGAAAACCAAAATAAGGTCTTTGTAAGAGAAATTAAGAGAATTAAGTATGATAAACAAATACCGTTAGCTATCAGCGATTTATGGAAGTGCAATATGACGGTAAATAAGCATTATATTGATAACCTTATATTTAATAAAGGTATTTCAGAATATCGGGTTAATTTGCATGAAAAGCTGAATTATACAAAAGATCTTTATATCATAGATAACGAGGATTCTGATCGCAATACTCAGATTAAAGAATCGAAAAAATTTTACAGTGAAGTTATGTCATGGAATGCGATACCATTTGGTTCTATAAATCCAAATCAACCCTTTTTTCAAAAGGGAGTTGTTCATGACATAGTTGAAAATGACGGTTTTACATGGGATGTAGGTGATGAAAATTGAGCCTAAAACATATTAAAACTTTATCTTTAAATCCATATATGATGAGTAAGATTATCCAAAGTTTTTTAGAAGGTTACGGATCACCCGTTGAATTTAAACTGTTATTTTATGTATTACCAATAATTTTAAGTAAGGATTCCAGAGAAAGACTTATTAAGGCAAATAGAATAAGTAGATTAGAAACGGTATTTAAAAAAAGAGATTATAGAGACTATGAAAAATTAAAATTATCTATTCAATCAAATCTATCAGGATTTTTGGATAGGTTTATAGAATTGAAAAATTTAACAAAAGATACTATTATTATATTGGTTAATGAGGAGAAAATCAGCATAGGTAATTCTGTCGTTCTACTTAAAAAAGACAATTACAGTAATTATAAAAACTCGAACATCAGCGAACTACTTAGAGCTGCTTTTTATTTAGGAGTTATTTTTAGTAAAAGTTCTGTCGAAAATTTAGATTATTATTTAGGGGTGAAAAGTAGTTGAAAAGTTATATAAATGCAATTGTCATTTTTAATAAAGATGGTGAAAAGCGTTTTGTAGATTTCCAAGAAGGAGTAAATATCATAACTGGTGACTCAAAAACAGGTAAGAGTGCCTTAGTAGAGATAATAGATTATTGTCTTTGTAGTTCACGTTGTACTATTCCGAAAGGAAAAATAACAGATTTCGGAAGTATTTTTTGTTTAATTTTCATTGTAAATGACAGGACTCTCATTATTGGTAGAGAACGATGGGAAACAGGAGGAAAGATGTATTTTTCTATTGAGAAGAATTCTATACAGGCAGAAGATATAAATATTGAGTACTTTGATAGTAGACAGAAACATAACGTTAAGGATGTTCAATATTTAATAGAGAAACAACTAGGTATGGAGGTCGATAATATTGAAACAAATGAAGGACAAAAGCCTAAAAAGGCCTCTTTAAGAAATATGGTTTCTTATATGTTTCAACATCAAAATTTGATGGCTAGTAAGTTTGCCTTATTTTATAGATTTTCGGATTTTTATAAAAGACAAGATGTTATACAGCAATTTCCTATTTTCGCTGGGTATATTGGACAGGAATATTATACGAAGACAATACAATTAAATGAGTATAAAAAAATTCTGAGAAAATTGCAGAAAAGAGAAAAAGAGAATGCATCAATCGATAAAAAAATACGTGAAGAATTAATAGCGATATTTAAAGATTATTATGCATTAATTAATGTTCCTTTTATAAACAATAAATCAATTGTTGATTTAATTAAGCTCTCCAGAAATTTGCCTGAGATTGACCTATCTAAATTTTCCTCAAAAGATATAGTTGACCGTTATAATACTCTTTCTCAAGAAATCGAGAATTTAAGACAACGAGAAAGCGAATTAAATCTAAAGATAAATGAATTAAAAGACGCAAATCATGTGGGTTATAAATACATTGAAACCCTTAATGAATTAAGACAAAAGACTAGTATTTCTGAACCCTTAAAAGATAATTATACCTGTCCACTTTGTGGTGGTAATTGCCAATCTATTAACCACTTAAATAATGAATTAATAGAAGCATCTAACTGGCTTGATAATGAAATAAATTTTACTAATACCTATAGTAATAGTTTTTTGGAGGATATTAGGAAACTCGAAAATGAACGATTAAAAGTGGAGTCTCTTATAAAGAAAGTATATGGTCAAATGAAAAATATAGAAAGAAGATATTTGAACTCAGATACATTTAACAAACTTCAAGACAAAATAAGCTTTGCTAAAGCTAAAATTAAGCTTTATGTTGATACCATCAGCGGCGAGATAATCGGAAATGTTAATGAAGAAATAATAGAGATTACCAAAAAAATAAATGAGCTAGATGGAGAGATAGGTGTATTTAATGTTGAAAGTAAGATTGCTAATGCTAAAAAAGAATTGGAAGCGACTATGAATAAACTGGCTAAGACACTTGATTTTGAAGAGGAATTTAAACCAGTTAATCTAGATATAGATATAGAAACCTTTGATGTATGTCATAAAAAAAATAATGATAAGATTTATCTGAGTGAAATGGGAAGTGGGGCTAATTGGGTTTCCTGTCACATCGCTCTATTTCTCAGCTTTTTAAGATTATTTACTGAGCAGAAAGAAAATTCACCAATGCCATTACTATTGTTTTTCGACCAACCAAGTCAGGTTTATTTTCCACAAGGAATTAAAAATAGTTCGGAACATGAAAATGAATCTAGTAAGCAGACAGATATTGAGGCCGTAAATAATATGTATAACACAATTTTCAATGAGATAAAAGATATTAAAAAAGATACTGGGATTTTGCCTCAGATTATAATTGTTGATCATGTTGATGGTGAAGAACTTGAAATTAAGGATTTATTTAGGGAATACACAAGACGTAATTGGAGGAAGGGGGAGACAACAGAGGCATTGATCTAAATAATAAAAATCAGACACTATAAAATAAAATATATGGTTAAAAATGGTTTTTTTCAAAATGGAAACAATGAAAAACGGGGTACTTTCTATGGAAAAAATAATACCTGAAAGTTTTAGGGAAGTTGTATCCGCTATTTCTATATTACTTGGCTTTGTCTTTTCATTCATAACCTTAAAAGGGGCTTTAAAAGAACATTCATTAAGATTAGCAGGTTTATTACTATTGCTGGGATTGTGTCTTTTTGCAAATAACGCATGGTGTTATTTTGCCGCAATTTTTATCATTGCAACTGCTGTTACTCAGTTAGATTTCCTTCAAAATTTAGCGGCTATTATTTAGAGGGAACAAGGACTATTTTGATTATAGGAAGGAATTCATTTCTAAAGATGAAGTATTAGAAAGTAAAACAAAAGAGATAGAGACCGACAAAATGGAAACATTTCTTAATACTTCCGAATCAACAGCTTCTAAACAAGAAGTTGGGACCGAAGAAAAGAATGGTAACGATCCAACGGAACAGACTACTAACTTGGAATTGAAAAAGGATAACCTGAAACCTGTCCATTTTGCATTAATCGCTGAAGAATTAGTCTTTAAAGATATTGAAAAGCAGTATCAGAAGCAGGTACAAAGGCATATCAGAATCATTGGTAGGTCATCAACAGTCATTGAGTTAGATGGATTATTAGAACTAGACACAAGAGATATTATCTTTGACACTAAAGTATTTTTACAGTCGCCACTTCCTTTAACATTAATCAAAAAATCAATAAACAAAAAAATAAGCCAAGTAATTGATTATCAATCAATCACCAAGAAAAATAAAGAAGTACAATTAACTTATGTAATTGTGAGTTCATTTGAAAAGGAAACAAAGGAAAAGCTTGACGATAGACTATCAAAACTGTCTAATGATATGAGTTTATTAAATGTAAAAATTAATTTTCTTTATTACTCATTCCACGAGCTTGATTTGGAAAATGTTGTTGTATAGATAGTGAGCAAATGTAATTTCTTTTAATGCCTTCTTGTTCTCTATGTCAGCTCGACACACATTGAATGTGTAGCTCGGATGGACTTTATTGGAGAATGATGGAGACATAATATGTAGTATTGATAATTCACTTAACAACTACATATTGAATTGAGTTTGTGTTATTTGGATTTATACATTCGAGTCCAGAAGTATTCCTTATTTGCGAGTTTTTTCCGGATGGAAGGGACTAAAAGCTGATATTTCGGATGGAGTTCCGTCCTTTCACTTCCATGGACCTCGAGAATGGAACAAGCCTACAATATATGTTTAATGAGGTGATGGCATGTTGAATAGGAAGAAAAATGTATCCTCAAATGAGTTAATAGAAATTATACGTAAAAGTTGCATGAAAATGAGTGACATAAAATCAAAGTTAGATACTGATGATTTAATTAATCAAGGCTTATTTCTTATGGCAACGACTTATTTTGAAGCTACATTGAGAGATGTTATGCATCAGATATTGATAATCAATCCTGGGAAGCTTAAAAAAGATAAATTTACAATTAATAAAAATGTGTTGTGTAACTCTGATGACCATAAAATTATTAATGATGTTATTGAAAATGAACTTTTTAATTTATTTAAAGGAAATGTAAAAGAACAGTTATTATATATTATTGAAATAGTATCAAATATCAAATATGCAAACATTAAAAATAAACCACAGAATGAAAATATTATGACTGTTATTACAAAGTGTAGTGATATTTCTATTTATAGAAATTCTCTGATACACAATGCAGGGATATCATCAAAAGATTTTCCCGAAAAAGTTGATATATATAAATATGATATCAATCAAGAATTACTCATTGAGAAAGAGTTAATAATAAAATTTATAAATGATTATTTAGATTTTTTTGATATATTGGCAGAAAGAATACTGAAAAATGTTGATTTTAAACAAAAGGCTAGAATTGAGCAACTAAGGGATTTATGGAACCAATGTTTTGATAGTCCGATTTTAAAATTTGATGAGTATTGGATTATTGATGAAGAAAGAGATTTAATAGTTGATGTTAAATATCCTAAGTATGAAGGAAGTATAAGTAGTTCTGAAAAAGTATACTTATCCATTTGGAGACATCAGTTTTATGATGCAATACCAACTCATGAGTTCTTATTATGTAGCGTTAATGAAGATATTATATATAAGATTTATAAAGGGTTAGAAAAAGTTAAGTTTTATTATATGCACCAACAAGCACATAGATAGTATACTTCTTATATTCTTTTGCAACATTATTATAATTGATCGCTGCTTAATGCGGGGCGTTTGGCTAAAGGCGTATTACCGGTGCTTAGGCACAAAGGCAAACGGCAGCAACCTACGGAAACACATGGCAAGTTGGGGTGGGCAGACCGACTTCCTAGCGTCCAAAAGATGTCCGTTCTCGGGAAACATTTGGACATTAGGAACTGGATATTGGCGGTCTTTCGTCGTGAGAAAAGCAAAGGTTGCGTAGCGATGTTGATTGAACTTAAGACTCGGCTGTACACCGCTAATCAGATGCCCCATCGCACCGCATTGTCGATGGAGGTTGCCTTTGGTGTAGCCACCGCCCAGTACCCTACTGGAGCGTTTCAACCGCGACTGCTGACCAGGACAAGGAGTGTGTCTTTATTCAAATCTGGAAGCCACACATGACATACAGGTCTATTTAGCCGACCCATATTCCTCCTGGCAACGCGGCTCCAATAGAAACGCAACCATGTAATAGTCGGTTTTATCTTCCATACTGAATGGCTCTAGCGTTCTCTCTTAATATTCTCTCAATATACGTATCCACGTACCACATCCGTTATCATCCTTTGCTACACTTTGAATAAAAAGGAGATGATAACTTGGATACCCAACCTAAGATACTAAAGAGCGTGGAACATATGAAACCATCTGAAAATACTACTGAACAATACGAAAGCTTGGTACAGCAGGAAGACGAACACATAGAGAGACTTAAAACATGCACAAAGCTCATTTGGGATGCGCTAGCTATTATTTCTCAAAAGGCAAGCGTACTGCACATGGAGACGGTCAAAGAAGCAGCAGACCATCTTCATATCATGGAGCTAGATTTGCGCAGAGAACTGTTTAAAGTTCGATTGAAAAAAAGTATTTTGGCAAATAAAATGAAGCAAACCCAAGCATAGCAGCGGAGGGGACGGAATCATTCTGAAGAAGCGGAGCGTTCGGCTGAAAGCTTTCCATAGGAAAGCTGCTTCGTAAGCATAAACCGCCACCGGATTTTTACCGTTAAAATATAATCAAAAAAATCCGGGGGCAACAGCGATCGAAAGAATGATCGTCCCCCTAGCGGTCTTACATGCACATACGTTCTCAATCCAGTTACTGAATCCTTTTTCAATGAAGAAACCCGACATGACCCTTCACGGCCTAATCGGGTTTTCTCATTTCAATCCCTTCATCCCCACCCATAAATCTTCACTCCCCTCGAAACCACTCGCCACCCAGATAGTTACACCCAATCCCAACATCATGTATAGTAAAGTTATGGGAAATAAACATGAACCCGCATATTATCTTGAACGTTTAACCGTACAATATGAAACATGGCAAAAACGAGGAGGAACGTGATGATACATCCAACACAGATTCAGGATATGCTGCAAGCCGCGCTGGAGACGGGCGGAGATTTTGCAGAGGTGTTCGTCGAGGACCGTACCAATGGACAACTGGGTATGACCGGGGGAGTCGTGGATACGGCATTATCAGGCCGGGATTTTGGGATTGGCATTCGGATCATGAAGGAGCATTTCTCGGTGTACGCCTACACCAGCGATATGAGCGAGCAGAGCCTGATTCGACTAGCCAAATCGGCCGCCAAGGCCATTCGCGGCGGTGGAGTGCCAGGTACACACATCACTACACTCCATCCCCATGCGATTCCTAACCACCACCCGATTGCGATCATTCCTGACGCTTCACAGAAACGCGCCAAGATTGACATGATGAGACGGGCGCATGAGGCAGCAAGCCAATACGATCCTTCCATCACGCAGACTTCCATTGGGATCAGTAACTCAATCCAAAACGTGCTGATCGCCAATAGCAACGGGCTACTGGTGGAGGATACCCGCACGTATACACGCATGAGAATAAGCGCGATCGCGACTGATGGAGAGCATAGACAATCCGGGTTCCGTGGGCCAGGAGCGTATGCAGGGACTGAATTCTTGGAGAATCTGAACATCGAAGAAAATGCCAGACACGCTGCTCGTATTGCCACCACGATGGTCAAAGCGGGATATGCACCTAGCGGCAGACTGCCTGTCGTAATTGAGAACGGCTTCGGCGGCGTTCTTTTTCACGAGGCGTGTGGGCACGGGCTGGAATCTACGGCGGTGGCGCATGGAACCTCCGTGTTTGCGAATAAGATCGGGCAGCAGGTGGCTTCACCGCTCGTCACGGCTATAGATGATGGAACGATTCAGAACGCGTGGGGCTCGCTCAATATCGATGATGAAGGAGCGCCGACACAGCGCAATGTACTGATTGAGAACGGCATTTTAAAAGGATATCTGATCGACCGCATGGGCTCGCGCCAGATGGGTGTACCTGCGACAGGGTCAGGACGAAGACAGTCCTATAAATTCGCGCCTGCATCCCGTATGAACAATACGTTTATTGCGAATGGCGAGTCTACCCGTGAAGAGATCATTGCCAATACGGAGTACGGGATCTATGCCAAATCGCTGGGCGGTGGTTCGGTGAATACCTCGACGAGCGAGTTCAATTTTGCGGTTGAAGAGGCGTACATGATTCGCAACGGCAGAATTGCCGAGCCGGTCAAAGGCGCAACGCTAATCGGCAAAGGCATTGAAACCCTGCAAAATATTGATATGGTCGGCAACAATCTGGATCATGGTCAGGGGATGTGCGGTTCGGTCAGCGGAAGTCTTCCGGTCAACTGCGGACAGCCGACAATTCGTGTGTCCGAGATGACCGTCGGCGGACGGAAGGGGGAATAGGCGATGAATATTCAGCAATTTCAGGAAGCGTTGTTCACAAAAGGCCGGGAAATCGGCTACGCGGATATGGAAATCTACTATGTAAATGGACGTTCTACCTCAGTGAAGGTACTGAAGGGAGAAATTGACCAATATACCATCGTCGAAAACGGTGGGCTTTCCTTTCGGGGTGTCATTAACGGGAAAATGGGTTATGCCTCTACGGAGAAGCTGGAACCGGACGTGATCGACTTTTTATTGGAAGAGGCTCGCAGCAACGCGGACATATTGGAAAGCGAGGAGCAGGATGAGCTGTTCGCAGGCTCTGAGAGTTACCCTGAGCAGCCTGCTTATGCCGCAGCGTTGGCTGACACGGCTCCTGAGATTCTGATCGAGGCGGCGCTAGAAATGGAACGTACAGCGCTTGCCGCAGATCCACGGATTGTGATGGCTCGGCATTGCTCGGTCAGCATTCGTGAAAATGAGGTTCTGATAGTAAATACAAAAGGACTGCACTGCCATCGTCGCAAAAGTCTGGCGAGCGCTTATGTGTATGTGATTGCAGCAGACCATGACGAGACGGTAACTGGGGGTTGGCATGATTATTCGCTGCGGAGCGTGGAGGAAATCGATATTGCGGATGTGGCGCGTAAAGCCGTAAAAGAGGCTGTTTCCAAGCTGGGTGCGCACACGATCCAATCGGATAACTATCCAGTCATTTTCCGTCATGATGCAGCAGCGCAATTGCTAGCTGCGTATACGTCGGTATTTTCAGCGGAGTCGGTGGATAAAGGCTTTTCGCGATTGGCTGGGAAACTGGGGCAAAAGGTGGCAAGTGAGCATATTACGCTGATTGATGATCCGCTGATGGAGAACGTTCCCGCAGGCAGTACGTTTGATGCCGAAGGCAGCGCAACGCATCGTAATGAGATCATCAAGGACGGCGAACTACGGACGTATTTCCATAATCGCAAGACGGCTCGCAAGGCTGGGGTGGAAAGTACCTCTAATGCTTCCAAGGGAAGCTATAACGGTAAAATCGGTGTGTCGTATCATAATCTGTATGTGGAACCAGGGACGTCTACGTTGGAGGACATGATTCGCGAGACGGATCGCGGGCTGATGATCGTAGAGCTGCAAGGGCTGCATGCGGGTACGAATACGGCGTCCGGTAATTTTTCGCTGGCTTGTCTGGGATACTGGATTGAGCAGGGGCAAGTGGTCAGAGCAGTCAATCAGATCACCGTATCAGGCAACTTCTTTGATGTATTGCAGCAGGTAGAGGAAGTTGGCAACGATTTGCGTTTTACGGGAAGCTGCACATCGCCTTCGCTCAGGCTGGCTGCACTCTCGATTTCAGGTTCCTAATGACTGAAGTAGCCTTCTTTTTTCAGTCTCACGGCCTGTTTCTGACGTTCCGATTGCCTAGCGATTACAGATGCCTGATGCATCAGGGTATGGTAAAGTAGGAGAAAGTCTTTGAAATATGAAAAAAAGGCTTGGTTACAGCACCGCGACAGGGTATTATAGACAATAATATATTCGAAAAAAGGTTCGAATTGAATTTTTATTGGGGGATGTATATGAGATATATAAGCACTAGAGGTCGAGTAGAAGCCAAGGGATTTATTGATACCGTGCTCATGGGGTTAGCTGACGATGGAGGTCTGATGGTACCGGAGCAGATTCCGACCGTGTCGGCAGCTACGCTGGAGCAGTGGGCTACATTGAGCTACAGAGAGCTGCTGCTGGAAGTTTTTGCGCTGTATATCAATGATGAGATTCCTCGTGAAGATTTGGAGCAGCTGGTCGAGCGCAGTTATGCGAGCTTCCGTCACCCGGAAGTCACGCCAGTGAAGAAGATCAACGATTCCCTGTCTATTTTGGAGCTGTTCCACGGGCCTACGTTTGCGTTCAAGGATGTGGCGCTGCAATTTATGGGTGAGTTTTATTCCTATGTGTCCAAAAAGCAGAATGAGATCATTCACATTTTGGGTGCAACCTCGGGCGATACTGGGGCGGCAGCGATTCAGGGCGTGCGTGGCAAGGAAGGCATTAAAATCTGTATTTTGCACCCACACCAAAAGGTGAGCAAGGTACAAGAGCTGCAAATGACGACGGTAGACGATGAAAATGTATTGAATCTGTCCGTAAAAGGGAACTTTGACGATTGTCAGAAGGTCATTAAGGACCTGTTTGCCGATCTGGATTTCAAAGCTAAACATCATTTGCGGGCGATTAACTCGATTAACTTTGTGCGCATTTTGGCGCAAACCGTATATTACTTCTATGCTTATTTCCGGGCGCAGGAGTCAGCGGGTACGAAAAAAATCAATATCAGTGTGCCATCTGGCAACTTTGGCAATATTTTTTCCGGCTTTCTTGCGAAGAAAATGGGCTTGCCGATCCATAAGCTGATCATTGCAACCAATGAAAATAATATTTTGGAGCGCTTCGTGAAGACAGGTGAATACAAGCCAGGTGACTTCAAAAGCACATACAGTCCTTCGATGGACATTCAGGTGGCGAGCAATTTCGAAAGATATCTGTATTACTTCCTTGGAGAAGATGCAGCCAAGGTATCTGAATACATGAATAACCTCAATACCGAGGGACGGATTGTGATCAGTGCAGAGGATTTAAAACGGGTACAGCAGGATTTTGAAGCGCTCGGTGCTTCGAATGAGCAGTGTCTGGAGCTAATCAAGAAATACAAGACCGAATACGATTATTTGCTCGACCCGCATACGGCTTGCGGTATTGCCGCGTATGAGGCGTATAATGGCGCGGACGAAGTATGTGTAACCTTTGCGACAGCGCATCCGGCCAAATTTGATGAAGCCATTCGTCTGGTGGACATCAAGCAGGAGTTCCCAACGCAAATTGAACAATTGTTCTCCAAATCGCAGCATCAGCAGGTGGTAGAGCATGACGAGGCAGAAATTGTGCGTCAGCTTGAAGCCTTTTATGTGTAAAAGAATGGGAAAGGAGGCTACGCCCTGCGCGCTAGCCTCTTTTTTATTTCCAATTTTCCAGATGTGCTGTATGTTTTAGTTTCAATTTGTTCACATTATAATGCCATGTAGGGTAAGGTGTTAGGGCCTCAGAAATCGTGAAAAAAGCCCATGAATCAAAGGATTTAGCTTTAGGAAACTAACAGACAATGAGAGGTTCATAGAGTTATTTAATGAAGGATACAAAAATTTTTTATAGGCGAATTAGATGTATTATTATAAAAAATCATGTATAGTTAACTAAATTTTATGAATACATAAAGTTCCACTCTCGAAGGTGCAGAATAAAGTCGTTCCGTCATTTAACAGAGGGGCTAATTATAAAAGGGGTGTATTAAATAATGACCATGATCCGTCCAGAGCAGAGTCAACAAGCAGCAGCCGAATATGTGCAGTCCGTTTTTGAGAAGGTTATCGCGCGCAATCCTCATGAGAATGAATTCCATCAGGCCGTCAAGGAAATATTGGATTCGCTAATTCCGGTATTGGCTAAGCACCCTAAGTATATGCAGCAGGGGCTTCTGGAACGGCTAGTGGAGCCGGAGCGAGTCATTACCTTCCGTGTACCTTGGGTGGATGATGCGGGGGTTGTACAGGTCAACCGTGGCTTCCGTGTGCAGTTTAACAGTGCGATAGGGCCTTATAAAGGTGGACTTCGCTTCCATCCGTCTGTATATCTGGGAATCGTCAAATTTTTGGGTTTTGAGCAGATTTTCAAAAATGCATTGACGGGTCTTCCCATCGGTGGTGGTAAAGGCGGCTCGGATTTTGATCCCAAAGGGAAATCAGATAACGAAGTGATGCGTTTTACACAAAGCTTCATGACTGAGTTGTATAAATATATTGGTCCAGATGCCGACGTTCCGGCTGGGGATATTGGAGTAGGTGGCCGCGAGATCGGTTACATGTTCGGACAATACAAGCGGATTCGTGGAGGACATGAAGGTGGCGTCCTGACGGGTAAAGGGATTCATTATGGAGGCAGTCTCACACGTACGGAAGCGACTGGCTATGGCTGTGTTTATTTTGTAAACGAGATGCTGCAGGCGCAGGGATCGTCCTTTGAAGGAAAACGCGTCGTCGTGTCGGGCTCGGGGAACGTATCCATTTATGCGATTGAAAAAGCACAGCAGCTCGGTGCTACAGTCGTGGCATGTAGTGACTCGAATGGCTACATCTATGATCCAGACGGTATCGATCTGCAGCTGGTGAAGCAGCTGAAAGAAGTGAATCGTCTGCGGATTAGCGAGTATACGCAAGAGCGTCCAGGCGCAATCTATACAGAAGGCTGTTCGGGGATCTGGTCGATCCCATGCGACATCGCACTGCCATGCGCCACACAGAATGAAATTGACGAGCAAGCAGCCCAGCTGCTGGTAAGCAATGGCGTAAAAGCTATAGGCGAAGGTGCCAATATGCCATCCTCGCTCCAGGCCATTGAAGTGTTCTTGGGCAATGGAGTTCTGTTTGGACCAGCGAAAGCTGCCAATGCAGGCGGAGTAGCGGTCTCGGCGCTTGAAATGTCGCAGAACAGCATGCGTCTGTCATGGACCTTTGAGGAAGTGGATGCCAAGCTGCATGATATTATGAAAAATATCTATGCTAACAGCGTGAAGGCGGCTGAGGAATACGGCGTGCCGGGCAATCTGGTTGTCGGAGCCAATATCGCAGGATTTGTGCGTGTGGCCGACGCAATGCTGTCCCACGGGATTATTTAGCACAACGGAACATAATAAAGTTAAATTGAAGCTGAGCGGCTCTTGTGCGAGTCGCTCAGCTTTTATTTGCAAAGAGCGCTTTATTTTTCTCAGGGACTTGATTTAATTTTAAAGAGGATGTATATTACTTGATAGATCAATAATTGATGGATCAAAGGTCGGATCACGAAGCCCAGCGATATGCTTAAGGGAGGAGAGATTGATATCACCCAGACACCATCCGAGCCTGAGTATATTTTTGACATGCTGTTGTTGCTGAACAAGCAGATTAGCTCCAAGTTTGAGCGTTGCGCAGGAGTCAGCGCATCCAGATTGCAGCTATTGTGCAAGTTGTATCAAGTGGAGGAGATTAGTCAAACTCTCCTGCAAAAAGAGGTTGGCATTGACGCTGCAGCCGTAACGCGCCATTTGAAGCAGCTTGAAGCGATAGCGATGGTCACACGACGAACCAAGCCGGAGGACAACAGAGTTACGCTGGTTAGCCTGACCGATTATGGGCGTGAACGTATTGTTACTTTTAAACAGGAACGCTCACAGTTTGTGACCCGGTTGCTCCAAAGTTTCGACGAGACTCAGCGGCACCAGCTAGCCGATATGCTGCAAGTTATGAATGGTCATATGTCCGATATGGACTGACCCCAATTACATTATACCCATAGGGGAAACAAGGAGGAATTTACATGCCAGTAATTACTATTGAAGCAGGCAAATTAAATAAAGAACAAAAAAGATCGTTGGTCACTGAACTTACCACATCAGCTTCAACCATAATGAATGTACCCGAGTCGGCTTTTATTGTTTTGATTAAGGAAAGCGAAAAAGAAAACATTGGTTTGGGAGGAAAATTATTATCTGATCGCTAATGTCAGAAGATGAAGTGGGTTCATTCATTTTTAAGGTAAGGAGCCATTTCTGTAATGAATTAATTTGAGATTTGAATAAAAAAAGCGCCTCCTGTATGCACGGGTACAGAACTGGCAGGATCGCTTTTTTCCAGAGTACACGCAGGTAATTAAAGACTGGGAAGGGAAAGCTTCGCGCATTACCTTGCAGGAGTTTCCAACGCCAGGTGAGATCGTAGAATTAGGTGCAGAAGCCATCGTCCAGCGCTGGAAGAAAGACGTGAAACGAGCCCGGCAACTGGTGGAAACGGCGAGAAGTTCCATCGGTCTGACCGAAGGACTTCCAGCAGCAAAAATAGAGATTAAAACACTTCTGGAACAGTACGACATGTTCGCCAGACAGCTCGAAGAGATTCTAGCCGAGGTGGAACGTCTACTCCCTCAAATCCCAGGAACGAAAGAGATGCTTACTGTGCCAGGCGTGGCTGTGGTCACCTTGGCGGGGTTCCTGGCGGAAGTGGGGGATCTAAGGGGTTACGAGCATGGACAGCAGATTATACGGCTGGCCGGACTGAATCTCAAAGAGAACAGCTCGGGGAAGAAAAAAGGAAAATCCAGTATAACCAAACGAGGACGCGCGAGGCTAAGAGCGCTACTGTTTCGGGCCGTGGTGCTCATGGTGGCGAAGAATGCGGAGTTTAAGGCACTGCACCAATACTTTACCAAAAGAAGCCAGAATCCACTGAAGAAAAAGCAATCGATTGTAGCGTTGTGCGTGAAGCTGATTCGCGTTCTTCACACGCTCGGCACCAAGCAAGTTCGGTATTGATGCAAACGACGTTTTAGGGCCAGTACGTGAGGCCCAGTTACAGAAGACAGCTTAAGAAAAAACGGATTCATGTTTCTCATCGGACAGGAATAAGCAGAGACAAAGGAAGCACGGAGCAGCCGCAGGAATCATTTCCATAAGGGAAACGACCCCGCGTGATATGGGAGGGTAAGCCGTCAAGAGTCAGGAGTGGATATCCAAGGTGCGATCATAGAAGTCGATCCATAGATTGGGAAAAATGTCTCAACCTCTATCCTGCCACCGGCTCTTACGGAAAATAATGACATCCTTACATCACTTCTCCAGTGCTCGATATATCAATGGCTGAAAACCGAAGAATGAGTGAGAAAACATGAGAAAATATTAATTTATAGTGGGAGAGATTGGAATGAATAATACGAACACATCCAATATTGTCAAAACAAATGATTTTAAAGAAATTGCACTGGGTCGCCGTTCTGTCAAAGTATACGATCCGTCCGTAAAGATTAGCCGCGAGGAAATGACAGAGATTTTGACAGAAGCTACACGCGCACCATCTTCCATTAACCTGCAACCTTGGCGTTTCCTCGTCATTGACAGCCCTGAAGGTAAAGCTACACTGGCACCATTGGCCCGTTTCAACCAACGTCAAGTAGAAACATCTTCGGCAGTGATCGCTGTATTTGGGGATTTGAATAACTTTGATAATTTCGAACAAATTTTCGGAGAAGCTGTAGAACTGGGCTATATGCCAAAAGACATTAAAGAAATGCAACAGGAAAAAGTGGCAGCTCATTTTGCAGCGCTTGATCCAGTTGTGAACAAAGAAACAGTCCTGATTGACGGTGGTTTGGTATCCATGCAGCTTATGCTGGTAGCGCGCGCTCATGGTTATGATACTAACGCTATTGGCGGTTTTGAAAAGGATCAAATTGCTGAAGCCTTTGGTCTGGAAAAAGATCGTTATGTCCCTGTTATGCTCATTTCCATGGGTAAAGGTATCAACGATGGTCATCCGTCCACACGATTGCCTATTGATCAAATTGCACAGTGGAAATAAGGGAAACGAACTAATATCTATGCGCAAAATAAAAAACAGGCGGACAAAGGAAATCCTTTGCTTCGCCTGTTTTTTTATTTGCTTAGATGCAACGTAGATCGCGGGTGCTTATCACGTTGTCAGTCTTTCAGTTATCATTTCACGGTATTCGCTCCCGACGTTTCTGCCGAGTCAGCGGTGTCATTTTGAGGATGATGATAGTGCTTGGGCCATATAATTTGGTGTGAAGTATGGCTAAGCTCCTCATAAAATAACGGGTCTTTCTTAAATAGGCGTATGACCAGATGGAAAAAGAACCATCCGTTGATCACTAACAGCAAAAGGCTAATCAGAACACTTAGCCAAGGGGACACTTGAGACCATAGGACAGGCCCACCCAGTACGTAATTAAGTCCAAAATACACCCAGTACAAGAGACTGTAACGCTTTATGAGCTCCCATAGGGAAATCCGTTGTCCTGTCCCTGTGAGATGAATACGCACCAGCCATTTCCCTGGAGTTCGTCCATTCGTTAGGTAAGGAACCACCATAAAGTATACCCCACTGGAAACCCAGAAAGCAGCAGGCACATGCAGAGACTCCATGATTCCGAGTAGCCCGGTCCATATGATAGAATCCACGAAAATGGCTACGCCCCGTCGGGTATAGGACACTCGCTTCGTTGCCATGTCCACATGCTTGTCCAGATGTTCCAAGCGGGGCAGGAAGCGTGAAAACCATTCGCCTAATAGAAAGCCTAGCATACCGCCTAATGTATTAGCCATCAAATCGTCTACATCGAACACACGATACGCATGGTCAAAAAATCCATACAGTCCTGTCAGCTGCGTCACCTCAAAGAAGAGGGAGAGGATAAAGGACAGAATCAGACACCATCCCCATCGTGCACGGAAATAATAACGTAAGAACATACCGAAAGGCACGGTCATCACAACGTTAAAAACGACTTGCAGAAAAGCTCGCTCCTTCAGCAAATGAACATAGCTGGAGGGATGGGCGGGTGAGACGGATGTTTCTCTTATAATGTCGTGAACGAACTGCAATGGCATCAACTGCAACGCTCCCCCGGCTAATGCAGCATTATGACGCGATGCCGGAAGCGGGAGTATGACCAGAAAGAAGGCGTTCATTAAGTATAACAGCATCAAGTAAAGCAGCCATGCTCTAGCCTTGTGAATATAGCCATGCCTTCGATATTGCACGATTAGGAAAGGCAGTGTGAACAATAAGGCAGCAAAAGGAAACGCAAGAAAGGCATATGAAACAGGAAACAGGTAAGATTGAATCATGTGCTGCTTACGCCTGCTTTCTCCGGAATTTCACCAAAGACCAGATGACCAGAAATGCCATGAAAGCCACGCACACGCTAATGCTAATGCGATTTTGCGGGTCAAGCAAGAATAGAAACGCAATGACCCATAGGCATCCCACTGTAACCGCCGTTACATAAGGGAATCCCCATATCTTGAAAGTAGGCTCCACTGGATAAGATTTGCGCAATTTCAATTGGGACAGACAAATGCAGCTCCAGACGAGCAACACGACGAAGCCAGGTACAGCCATCAAAATACGGAACAGCCCGTCCTGAGCGACATAAGCAACCATGGAACCGACAATCAGGACTACAGCACACAATTTGAGACTATTTACCGGAACCCCGTTTGAAGATAAGCGGGCGAGTGATTTGGGACCTTCTCCATTGATAGCCAGCGAATGCAGCATACGTGTAGCCCCGTAAATTCCCGAATTGGCGGCAGACAGTACAGCAGTGATCAGAATAAAGTTCATAACATGAGCCGAGCCTTGAAGCCCTACAGAAGACAATACCTGTACAAACGGGCTGGTATTCGCATCCAGTTGGTTCCATGGAATCAAGCCACAAATGATGAGAATGGGCAACGTATAGAACAAAACAACGCGAAGAATAAAGCTTTTAACCACTCTAGGTAGTACCTTTTCCGGATTTTCTGTCTCCGTCAACGTCAGTCCAATCAGCTCGGACCCTCCGTATGAAAAGGTAACGACCAGCAGCGCTGAAAAGATAGCTAACCAGCCATTAGGTAGAAATCCGCCGTGCTGCGCGTAGTTGCTTAGATAAGGTGGAGTTTCAGTGGGAATAATCCCGAACAGTATACAGCCACCCAAGGCGATGAAGATAATAATCATGGCAATCTTAATACCCGCAAGCCAAAATTCCAGCTCCCCAAAACCGCCGACACTCAGCATGTTGACGACAATAATGAAAGCCGCACTCACTAAACTGAGTACCCATAGAGGAACATCTGGCAACCAATATTGCAGGAAGCTCCCCGCAGCAATGACCTCAATGATACAGACGGCCAGCCACATAAAGCAATACAACCAGCCGATAATAAAGGACAGACGTTCTCCAAAAGCTTTGCGAATAAAATCCTTCATATTCATGTTGGGGTAGACGGTAGCCATCTCGGCAATTGCGCCCATAACGACTAAGAGCAAGAGTCCTGCGAAGACATAGGATAAAATAACACCAGGTCCCGCCAAGCTAATCGTTTCGGTACTTCCTTTAAAAATTCCCGTTCCGATAACTCCACCCATAGCCATAAAGGTAATGTGCCGTGGGAGCAGCTTTTTGTGCAAAGTTGCTTCATTTGATTTCAATATGAAATCCTCCTTCATATAGTGTATAGCTTCAGCATGGCCCAAACAGGGTTACTTCAATTAGACTTATACTACATGAAAATATCCAATTAGGAAATGAAATAAATAGGATCTGGTAGGGAGATTGAAATCGCTAGAGAACAAACTGAGGAAAACAGAGGCAGCATGCTGGCGCTGATGATTGCTCTATCTGCGGTCATTCTGCCTTTATTGTTCTGCTCGGCGGATATTTAAGTGATCATGTAGGAGTATCGCATTGCGGTGAAGAATTAGCTCCGCAATATTCCTTTAGCCCGCACTTGCTTGAGCCAACCAGGAAACTCATTCAGCAGACGGTCGTACAATTCTGCGTCTGTCACGGACTCAATGTCATCCAAGGCAAAGAAATCTGCATTATCCACTACGCGACCACGCAGATTATCCAACTTTTGAAGGACTCCAAAATCAGCATTACCAAGACCAACAAATTGCCAGAAAATAGGAGTTTCCGAGCACTTGATCAGCAATTTTGATATTTTTTTCGTTTCATATACGCCGCCGTCACTGAAAAAGATAATGTAGGTCGGGATTGTTTCATTGGGTGCCTCTTTTGTATATTTTAAAATAATATCCTCCATTACTTCAGGCTCATTGTTACCAAATCCAATATTTCCGTATCCGATTTCTGGGAAATTTCGTTTTACGTAATTCTCGAAATTCCTCTCTGTGACGCTTGGAGCACGTTTGGCTTTGTCCGCAAAAAACCATACATCCATTTCACCATCGTCATCCATGCAGGCCGATACAGCCAGAACACGTTCGAAGGCTTTTTGCACGGTTCCCTTAGAGTACAGTTTCGCCATGGAAGCAGAAGCGTCTAATACAACCGCTACTCGTGCTTTTTCACGGTCTATCTGCTTCTTTTGGAGTGAAATTTGTACCTTCTGTTTAAGCAGATTAATTCTTCTATTCACAGGAGAAGGCTCCTTCACGCCGGCTTTATCCGCTGACGGTGCTGCTGGCGATTCCGTTTCTTCTACGGTGACACCATGAGCTTCGGCGAGCGGCTTTAGTCCTCCATTGAAACCACGCCCAACTGCGCGAAGCTTGAAGCCAGACGTATGGCGGTATATTTCAGCGAATACGAGTGACGTTTCTTTGGTGGCTTCGGTGATACTGTAGGTGATATGGGATTGCTTGCCTTGAGCAGTAAGTGAGCAGCCGACCACATCGGCAAAAGTACCCGGGCCGTCCAGTGTGGCCGCAAACACACATTTTTCCACTCCGGTTCGTTCCAGTTCCTGGAGCGCTACAGTAAACTCAGTGGTTCTGTCATTTGGACGCTGTAACCGTACATGGCCGTGCGGGTCAGCGGGTTGATTGTAAAAAATGAAGTAGTCATCTGAGGAAACCTTTCCGTCTGCTCCTACCATAAAACAGCTAACATCCAGTTCGGCAGGTGCATGCTTCCATGTAATGGTGACCCGCACCGTATCTTCCTTACCGAATGGTGCATTAGCTCCTGTACTCAATGCAATGTTGGGACCGCTCATGCTGTCAAACCCCCTATGTATTTTAAATCTTGTATTTATACAAATTGTACCATGGAAATGGTATATTCACCTTGTTTCGTGCAGGAATATTTGTCTCATGGTAGACGCAGTAAAAGATGATATATAATAAGGTTGGTGTGGAAAAAAAGTATGATATTTATGAAGCGGAGGCTTTGATACGTGAAGCAGGATCGACAAAAGCAGGCAGGTTCCCATACCGGGATGAGCAAGGGACATGAAGCTGATGAGTTAAACAAACTGCTGTCCCTATGGCTTCATTCGTCGATCCGTGTCATGGATGTCCGGCATATTCGACTGGAGCCGGAAGCGTTGCTTCAACCGTATCGTCTTCCAGCGCAGGCTTTTGTATTTGTATTGCAGGGTAGCGTGCGTTTGGATGGTGATTGGAAGGATACGCCACATTCAGGGTACGTACTGCATGGCAGCAAAGGCTTTGAACTGAATATGAAACCCTCGCAATACGGGATAGAATATATCCTTGTACTATATAAAGCGACTTCTCTATCGGGACACACGATGTATAATCATCCTTCGATAGCTCATGGTTTTGTACCGCCTTATCCGGTTATACTGTACCAAAAGCTGCAACTACTGGAGTACGCATGGCAGGATCATGAGGCGCTATCCAAGATTCAGGCTCAGGGTCGGTTCTATGATTTTGCATATGAATGTATGCGGCAATTGCAGGAACCGAAGGCTCGAACTTCTGCGCGGGATATCGTGACACAGGCGATTCGATTTATGCAGGATCATTACGCGGAGTCCATAACGCTGGAACGTTTGGCCGGATTGTTGGAATGCAGTCCGAGACATCTGACTCGGTTATTTAAAAAACAAACGGATTGTAGCCCGATTATGTACTTGATTCAACTGCGAATGGACAAGGCAAAGGAGCTTTTGCGGAAGACGGATGCGACTTTACAGGATATCGCTGTCAGTGTGGGGTACCCGGATGTTTATTTCTTTAGCCGGGCATTCAAAAAATATACGGGGGTATCCCCGGTTCATTACCGGGACAGCCTATATTCATCTGCTTTTGTGAGAGATACCAGTCTGGATAATCCATTAAGCATGTCCGAATGTTCCATTGATTCGGCAAGTGGCGCCCTGCATACTGTTATTGAGGATAATAATCATTATCAAAATCATGATGAAGGGATTTTACGAATGAATAGAAACGCAAAGCATTCCATGGCATTTATTTTATTGCTTAGTTTTACCCTGCTGCTCAGCGCGTGCTCAGGCACATCCAGTCCTGCGGCAACCGATGGCGCTTCCCAAGGGAACAATAATACATCAGCGGAACCAACATCACAGGAAAGGGTGCTGAAGGATGCACTTGGGCATGAGGTGAAGGTTCCGGCTCAGCCTCAGCGTGTGATCGCTTCTTATCTGGAGGATCATCTAGTGGCCCTAGGTGTTAAACCCGTAGCCCAATGGTCGGTAGGCAAAAATTCAGTTCAAGGTTACCTGCAAAAAGAACTGAAGGACGTTCCTACCATTGCTTCAGATCTTCCGTTTGAGGCGGTTCTGAACTTCAAGCCTGATTTGATCATTATGGACAGTGCGAGCATGGTGGAAGGCGACAAATATAATCAATACTCTAAAATTGCTCCAACCTACGTGGTAGGCAGTAATATGAACAATGATTGGCGTGAAGAGCTGCTGACCGTGGGTGAGGTGCTGAATAAGAGCAATGAAGCGAAGCAGGCATTGAGCAACTACGACAAAAAAGCAGCAGAGGCTAAAGCCAAGCTGAGTCAGACGGTGGGACAAAAAACTGCGGCGGCTTTATGGGTAACGGATAAAAACGTGTATGTCGTAAACCAGAATCTATCCAGCGGTGATGTATTGTATAAGGATTTGGGATTCAAGATTCCACAAGTCGTACAGGAGATTTCCAAAACGGCTAAGGCGAACTGGAGTAATTTATCGCTGGAGAAGCTGGCCGAGCTGGATGCGGATTATATCTTTATCGTGAACAGCAAAAACGTGAGTAAAGAAGATATTGTAAAAGATCCTGTATGGGCGGGAATTCCAGCCGTTAAAGAAGGCCGCGTATACGATTTTGGTAAGGATTCCAGCTGGTTGTATACAGGTACAATTGCAAACAGTCAAATGATTGATGATGTTCTGAAAAATGTAACTAAGTAATCCAAATGGTAATCAAAAAACGCTACTCATCTTGACGACAACATGTCGCAGGAAGGAGAGCGTTTTTTTATAAAAAGATGTCTGCACAGAGCAGACATCTGGTTTGTTTTCTAAATTAGGCTTGCGGAGATACCAGGATTTTAACCTGATTTTTCTCTTTCAGGAGACCTTCAAAACCTTGCTCAATCACTTCTTCGAGCTTAATACGTTTGGTAACCAGCTTGTCGGCAGGGAAATAACCTTTTTCCATCAAGCTGATGACAGCTGGGAATACATCACGGTAGCCGATAATACCAGTCAGATTGCGTTCCTTCATAACGATATTGTTAGGCTTGATCGGAGCTTCTTTTTCAAAAATGCTGACGATCATGATTTGTCCGCTAATTTTAGTGGATTCAATAGCTTGAGTCAGTACAGGAGGTACTCCAGTGACTTCATAGGCTACATCTACACCGCCGTTAGTCCGTTTGTGCAGTTCTTCCACCACATCATAAGTCTTAGGATCAAGCACAATAGCACCCAGCTCTTCAGCTTTAGCTTTGCGTTCCTCGGAAAGCTCTACTGCATAAATCTCAGATGCACCCGAAGCTTTCAACGCTTCAATAACCAGCAATCCGATAGGACCAGCGCCAAATACTACAGCTTTGTCGCCGACTTTCAGTTGGCTTTGGCGAACAGCATACAAAGCAACGGCCGAAGGCTCTACCAATGCGCCTTGCTCGAAAGATACGCTTTCTGGAATTTTGTGAACCATGTGCTCGTCAGCTGCGACATATTCAGAAAATCCACCGCCGCCGCCTGCCAGACCGAGGAAGCCCATTTTATCGCAAAGATTATATTTGCCTTGTTTACATGCATCACATTCTCCACATGCAAAAACCGGTTCTACAACTACACGGTCGCCAACCTGAATCTTGGTTACACCTTCACCGATTTCGACGACTTGTCCAGAGAATTCATGTCCCATTACGATCGGCGCTTTTTCGCCAGTCAATGGATGCTGAGCATCTTGGGGAATGAAGATCGGTCCTGCTACATATTCGTGAAGATCACTTCCGCAAATGCCACACCATTCTACTTTGATTTTTACTTTTCCTGCCAGAGCAGCGGGCTGCTCAATGTTTTCCAATCGTAAGTCTTTTACTCCATGCCATCTTAATGCTTGCATGTCTGTCATCTCCTTGACGAATATATGAATCATTGCCTCTATAAAAGTGAATGAATTAGGAAACGTTTCCGAAAAATAATATGTCACAATTTTTACACATTGTCAAACCAATTTAATGCAAAAAGCACTTGATTTTTTTGTGAATATAATCACTTGTGACTACAGTGCTATATTTGGCTCGTTACTTTTATACAAAGGAATTTTGTGAATTTTTCAGGTGAAGCAAAGACAAGAAGAAAACGACTTCAATTTTTAGACACTCATTCTGTGGTATAATATCAACATTAAGACTTTATTTTAGAAAGTCAGAAAACGATTCCGTTCTTGAAAGGATTTTGGGCGTGACAGATCAAAAGAAAGTAACCATAGAGGATGTAGCCAAGCGGGCAGGAGTCGGTATAGCGACTGTCTCCAGAGCTATTAATGATAGTGAGGGCATCAGCCCGAGAACGAAAGCCTTAATTTTGCAAGTGATTGAAGAGATGGGGTTTACGCCCAACACCTCGGCTCAGAGCTTGAAAGTTCGTCAGACACGACAAATCGCACTGGCCGTGCCAGACATTCGTAACGCGATTATTCCAGAGATCGCTTGGTCCGTAGAGCAGGCCGCCAAGCAGCATGGTTACCGGGTCGTGCAAATCAATACCGCCGGGAATGCCAGAATGGAGCTTGAAACAGTTCGTGAGGTCAAGAAGCTGCATGTCGACGGGCTCATCATTATGCCGCTGGCGTATCCCAAAATGTTGGTAGATCTGATTAACAAAGCCAGCGTTCCCGTGTCCATTATTAACTATGGCAAGAAGCTGGGCGAAGATGTCAAAGCGGATATCGTCAGTCTGGCCCGGCAAGAGGGAAGACTCGTGATGGAGCATTTGCTTAAAATCGGCAGAACAAGAATTGCCTATGCAGGTGCTGCGAAGGACAAAATCGAGGAAAGATACTTCGCTTATGAGCAGTCTCTCCAGCATGTGGACCCTTCACTCGTTTATTTTGGCGATGATTTCTCCTTTGAGACAGGGCTGCGCGCAGCCGATTATTTTTACAGCTTGAAACATATGCCAGATGCTATTTATGCGGTTAACGATATGGTGGCGATAGGGATCGTCAATCGATTTAAGGATTTGGGCGTAAAAGTGCCAGATGAGGTTGCTGTAGTCGGTATTGATAACAATCTGTGGGCTATGGTAACGACCCCTCAGATCAGCTCAGTTTCCATCATGGGGGAAGAGGTGGCACGGTTGGCTGCGGAGCTGCTGCTCAAGCGGATTCAGGAACAGACACCTGGGGATTATGAGCGTGTGCAATTCGAGCCTCGTCTGATCGTGAGGGAATCGAGCGTCTCTGTGATCCGTAAGCCCACGGTAGGGCGTGATGAGTAGTAGGGTATGAGTGGATTTTGGACAATTATAACGACCATTGTTTGTTCAGACAGGAGAGTGGATTCATGTTAAAAGGTAATGCGTTCGTTTCTGTAGCTTGTACTGCACTATTGCTGGCTGTAACCATAGGGTGCACTCCCCATCCAGTGGGACAGGATGCTGAAACTGCGGCGCCGTCCAGGGCAAACAATGGGGAGTCCAAGCAAACTGTAGCCAATACGCAGCACACCCAGCAAAGTAAAGAGGAGCTAGTGCTGTCCTTTTATAAGGATTCATCCCTCAGTGATGAAGCAAAAGTACGTCATATGACGGACCATTTAGCAGGAATCCAATGGGGAAAGATAAACGAAATCAAAGAACATCAAAGCCTGGAAATTATCGAATATCTGTATAGGCAGCGTGCTTTTATTCCATCGGAAAGCTTTGCAAATCTGATTCAGGCTTCTGACGGATTGGATGGAGCTTTAAGCGAAAGCTATGCTGGTCTTATGGGAGATTTGTTTACAAGAGATAGAACTGCGATGACTCGAGCATTGGCAAATATGGACAAAACCAACCGCACACAAGGTATAGGAAGCATCGGGTATGCTCTCAGTTATAGAGAACCCAAGGAAGTCAAGAAAGAGATTCAACAATGGCAGGCAGGACAAAAGCTTACTACGGCAGAGAAGGATGTCATCCGAGCCTTGTTCGTCAAGCTGGATAATCCGTATTGATGCTCAAATAGTGATGACCACATGCATAGAGGAATATATTGAACAGCCGCGTCTCTACCGGAGGAGCGGCTGTTTTGTGCTGTTTTTTACATCCTGGCATTTATGATTGGGATAAACGTTAGTAGAACCATTGGTTTCAGATGTTCATCTAACAATGGGTTCAAGTGGTCATGTGATCCTGATCTGAGCGCAAGCGTTTAATATCACTAATTGGAGGCAGGCCGAACAAGCGGGCGTATTCGCGGCTGAATTGTGAGGGACTCTCGTAACCTACCTGAAAACCGACATCTGCCGCATCCGCTGATTCAGATAACAACAGGCGGCGGGACTCTTGTAGACGTAATTGTTTTTGATATTGCATTGGGCTCATAGCCGTAACCTCTTTAAAATGACGATGTAGTGACGAAGGACTCATATTCGCTAGTTTGGACAATTCCTCAATACGTAACGGCTTATCATAATCCTTCTTAATCCGCTTTATGACTTCTGCGATTCGGTTGGAATGGCTGCCGGTCATGACCAGTTGTTTTAAGGATTCCCCCTGATTCCCCTGTAAAATCCTATACAGTATCTCACGAATGACTAATGGAGCCAGCACCGGAACATCTTGCGGGTTTTCCAAAAGATGCACTAGCCTTACCACGGCATCCAGCAGTAGAGAGTTAGTTTGGCTTACATACAAGCCTCGTCTGGAATCAGGCATTGGGCTTGTGGGAAAAGCAGATTCCTTGATCAGGTCCAAAACCTGATGCGGATCAAAATTGAGCCGGAGGCACAAATAAGGAGCTTCTGCTGACGCTTGAATGACCTGCCCGGAAATCGGCAAATCCACCGACACAACAAGGTAATCGGATGTGCCGTAATGGTAACTTTCCTCTGCGAGCATCACGACTTTTCTGCCTTGTGCCACAATACATAAAGCAGGTTCATGGACTTGATGTATCGGTACGGTTGTATTTGAACTTCGGACGAAATGAAGCGAAGGTATGGCTGTAGTGAGAACTCCGTCCTGATTTGAAAATCGTTCTATAAGCCTTGCCAACTCGGCTTGTTTTTCCATGGTAGAACCTTCTATTTTGGTTGCCCCCATCATGACACATCCCTTCTTTGCAACGTAGCCCGTTTTCATTTTCAGTAGTTTATTACATATTAAGGGTCTTTGGAGGATTAGGCAATAATTTGCTCTGATTCTTCTACCAGCTCAAAACATCATCGTCTCATAATAAGGGTACAGAAACAACGCCAAATGAACAGAAGCACGTGATCAGAGGCAAAGTGCCTACACAGGTAGCTACATCGTGGAAGGTGACCATATCAAGTATGTGGGCGACACCGGATTTACGGCAGATGGCGAATTTGAGGATGATGTTCTGTATCATGCAGGAATGTTTTTGAGTCCGTTTTTAAACTAAAGGAGGAATAAGAATGTTGGATATTAAAGGGAAAGTCGTAGCTATTACGGGGGCAAGCAGTGGGATCGGTGAAGCTACTGCCCGTTTACTTGCTCACCATGGGGCTCATGTAATATTAGGGGCCAGACGCACAGAGCGACTGGAGGCTCTGACATCCGAGATTCGTTCTAAAGGTGGATCGGCTGATTATCAGCAACTGGATGTGACTAAGAGGGACCAGATGGAAGCGTTCATTAAGTACGCGGAAAAAACATTTGGGCGTGTGGATGTCATTTTGAACAATGCGGGAGTGATGCCTCTTTCAAAATTAGAAGCCCTGAAGGTAGAGGAATGGGATCGCATGATTGATGTAAATATACGGGGCGTTCTGCATGGGATTGCGGCAGGGCTTCCGATTATGAAAAAGCAAGGATTTGGTCAGTTTATCAATATCGCCTCTATTGGCGCGTATAGTGTAACCCCGACTGCAGCGGTGTATTGCGCAACGAAGTATGCGGTTCGGGCGATTTCTGAAGGATTGCGTTTGGAGGTGGGGGGAGATATTCGTGTGACGCTGGTATCGCCAGGAGTAACCGAATCTGAGCTTGCTGACAGTATTTCAGATGAAGAGGCCCGGCAAGGAATGAAAGAGTACCGTCGTATTTCGATTTCGCCTGATGCCATTGCGCGTTCCATTCTGTATGCCATGGAGCAGCCAGCGGATGTAGATGTTAATGAAATTATTGTCAGACCCACGGCAAGCCCGAATTAACGCCATAGCATCCATGATTCTCCCTCTCTACTCAGATCATTTTTCCCTCCATCCTTTATGGATGGGGGGATTTATCGGATGAGAAAGAACATTATTCACACCACAGAGTGTAAAATAGCTGTACCTTTATAATAAACGGGTTTACTTTTACAAATGTTTGTGATAATTTTATTTCGACAAACATCGAAATTAAGACTGGAACAGAAGGGAGCCGAACAGGGTGAAAGATACAACAGAGATGCAGCAGGCTGTAAAAATATATAAAGCACTTGGAGAACCGACTCGTCTCAAAATAGCACTTCTGCTAAAAGAGGAAAGTGACCAATGCTGCTCTGTGCTGGGCGAGAAGCTGAACAGTGTAGCTATTTCAACGCTATCGCACCATCTGAAGCAAATGGCAGAGTCGGGGCTGCTCACATACCGTAAAGAGGGGACGTTTATTTATTACAGCTTGGATGTGGAAGCAGCGCAGAAATATGCCCCGTTCCTGATAACATAAATTTTTTTAGTCTTAATTTCGATATTTGTAAAAATATAAAAATAACAAAAGAAAAGAGGCGTTATTTAAAAATGCAGAGCACGTGGAAAGTGTATATTTTGGCAATTGTTAGTTTTTTGGTAGGCACATCCGAATACATTATCTCAGGCGTTTTGGATCAGATTGCAACAACCATGGGGATTACGGTGTCCGCAGCGGGCCAGCTGATTACAGTCTTTTCCCTTGCTTACGCGATTGGCACGCCGATCCTGATGGCAGTAACCGCCAAATGGGACAGACGCAAGCTGCTCTTGAGTTCCCTCGGATTATTTGCAGTAGCCAATGTCCTCTCCTTTGTTCTGCCGGGTTTTGGAATGTTTATCGCCGCACGTATTCTTATGGCCCTCGGGGCGGGGATGGTCGTGGTTACAGCACTGAGCATTGCTGCGAAAATTGCCCCAGCCGGCAAGCAGGCCAGTTCTATTGCTACGGTTACTATGGGTTTTACAGCCTCGCTGATTATTGGGGTGCCGCTTGGGAGAATGATATCTTCTGCATATGGCTGGAAAACCGTATTTCTCGGCATCGCGTTGACAGGGATTATTGCCCTAATTGTTATATCTATGACAATTCCCCGCTTAAAAGGAGATCGACCTGTCCCCTTACTACAACAGTTTGCTCTTCTGAAAAAGCCTGAAGTTGCTTTGGGATTAGGCATTACCTTCTTTTGGCTAGGTGGTTATTCACTCGCGTATACTTACATCTCACCGTATTTGCTGAATGTATCAGGTGTAGGAGAGGATATGCTAAGCTCAGTATTGCTTGCCTTCGGAATTGCCAGTCTAATCGGGTCAAAAATTGGTGGGTACAGTGCGGATAAAAAGGGTATACCCTTTACATTATTAGGGGGTATGGTGTTGCACGGTATTTCCTTACTCTTGCTTCCTTTTGCCGCTCATTCCCTGGTCGCAGTATTTGCTTTATTGATCCTTTGGTCGTTCGCAGCCTGGACAACTGGACCTACTCAACAATATAATCTGGTCACACTTGTGCCTGAATCTTCCGGTGTGATGCTGAGTCTCAATCAATCTACAATGCAGCTTGCTATGGCAGCCGGAGCCGGAATTGGCGGTGTAGTTGTTGGTCAGGTTTCGCTGTCTTCCATCACCTGGTTTGGAGCAGCAGGGGTTGGTATCGCTATTGTGGCTACGTATTTACTTACACGAAGATCCTCAGTTCAAACACAAGTGGGTGTTACGGAGTAAAGTGTATAGATAAGTGAAGAGGAGGCCCAGTGATGAAGGTGACATTGCGGCCTTCCTCAAAGCCGATATTATTATAAACTTGATTGGAAACCGAATTTTTTAAATCTGCATATAGCATGGGTACTAAATGCTCATTTTCCAAAATGGAACATAGCTCGGATACCATTGCGCTGGCAAAACCTTTTTTTCGCAAATTAGGCGGGGTATAGGGTGGTTCCTTTTAAATAACGTAAGAGTTCTTCTATATAGGTCAATTTATGATTATCTGTGATTTGTTGTGAGATCCATAGCCAAGCCTTATGTCCGGGTGATTGAGCAAAGATCATATTTTTATCGGACGTTTTGAGGCATGTTGACTCTTCTGACTCACAAATTCGATGGATCAAATTGTATCGAACTTCATCAGCCAAAAATTGATTTTGATTTAATATATCGTCGTTTGGGACTAGTAGCTCAATCATGACTCTACCTCCTAAAAATGAGCTATGACCTAAACAAAAAGTAGAAATCTATGAAGATTCAGTTGTTATATCTACTAGGATTTAAACTTCCGCGCTATAAGTTTCTTATTTTTTTGTCGCCAAATCCATCTTTCGATAAAGTTTTTTTCTTTTCTTTCCTGAAGTGTTTCCTTCATACCCTTAATAAGAAATTCGGATCTTCGCTTGTCGTTTCTGCTAATTTCACGTAGTTCCTCAATAAATTTATCGTCCATGTCCGCATCTCCGTTAGTTCAAAATTTTCCAAATTGCTAAGGTAGATTATACAGAACATATGTTCCTTTTTCAAGTCTGCATCTGCTCTATTCAATCACATAACTATTTTTAGATGGATGCTGCGAGGCCCGCGCCAATCGGATGGTGAAGCATAAGATAAAGTTGAAAGTAGGAATTACAACATGGACAACAAAGCATATGTATCTCAAACGTATCCACGTCTTACAGTCTACAACGAAGAAAATTTTCGGGGTTCCAGGAGAGTATTCAGAGGAAACCTAGGCATTCGTAATACCGATAACATTCTCGACGGCATCGAAAGTCTGCGTTTCTTTTCTACTAGCAGCAATGCTACACTTGTACTCTTTGCTGGCATGCGGTTTAGAGGTAATTTCCGTGTGTTTAGAGGCAATCGCAACATCGCCGACCTGGATGATCTGATTCGCGGGAATGATGTGGAATCTATTATCTCTACCAATCAACGTCTGACGTTGCAGCAAATCCGTAATATCCGCAGTAGTGGTAGACTTCCATCTGGCTATCGAATCATCTAACGGCCTTAATTCGACTTCATAAACCATTTTACAAGACTGTTTCAGGAGCTTGCAACTTTCGGGCTTCCGGGGCAGTCTCTCTATTTGTACACGCGACCTACATACTCGAATGATGAGAGGAACTGTATGGGAGAATGGGACGTTGTCAGCAGTCATCGCCAACTCAATGTTCATGAAAATAGATAAAGGAGGGCATACGATATGTCCTCCTCATGACGTATATTGTATTTACTTCAGTTCCCAATTAGTTGCTTTGATCACGGCTGCATCTGCGTTCTTAAGATCTGTTTCACCAGAAGCTAAGAGAGAACTCCATTGTTTCACACGATTCTTACCATTGGGAGGTTGGTTATAATCGTTGGTATCGACAACCAATGTACGCTTAGCATAGAAGCTAGTCATGAACTTCTTCTCATTCGTACTACTGCCTGAACGTGAGAGGATTCCTTCAAGGCTACCTGAATCACCAGTAGCGCCTTGATTGAGTGCTGTGTCGACAAATGATCCAATCGTCAGAGCAGTATTAAATCCGCGTTTCTGTGCTTGCTGTACACTATACTCGATATAGGTGTCATAGAACGTACGCCACATGGCTTCTCTCCAGGCTTCATTGTTTTGGAGAGCGTTGATCTTCTTCTTGATAACACTATCGCTATCGCTGAGCTTTAGAATCGAACCACTCATTTTCCCCTTCAGGCCAGCACGTGTTAATCCACCTGCAATGGAAGGGTTACTAGCTCCACTAGCAGCATCAAAAGCTTTGAATAAGTCCGGACCATCGGGTCCCGTATCATTTGAACCGCCTGTTGTTGCTCCAAATATACCAATTGTGTATCCGCGATTATCGCCGATATCTTCAGCATATCCATAGAATTCAGTCCATTTCAAAGAATCTTGCTCTGGTTTGTTCACTAGCTTCATAATATTATCCCATTGCTCACCGTCGAGTCCTGTATTAGCCTTCAGAAACTGAAGTGTAGAAGGTGAGAAATTAGCATCATGATCAATAGCTGTAACCGCTTCTTGGCTAGTAGCTGCTTCGCTGGTAAGGGATAATGGCTCTATACTAGCTTCATTTGAGTTGTTGAAGCCCTCATTTAAATCGATCGTTTTCTGTACTGGAGTTCCATTCTCTTCAGCAAAAGCCTTGGCAGGTGGGCCCGACAAGCTAGAGAAAGAAGCGATTACAGTAAAGCTTAGCAAGATCATAAGAAACTTTGTTTTATTGGAAATGAGTTTATTGCTTATTTTATACATATAACTCCTCCTATAATAATGTAATTGTGAAAGGCTAAAAGCGTAGATTTGCATCTAACTCGAATTGATTTAGCAAGAGTATAGATAAGAAGAATATGATTGAATAGAGCTTAAATAACCGTTTTTTTCAAAAATTATGATTTATATGTGAATAAATGGACCAAGTTGTTCCTAGATTCCTACAGACCATAAGTGCAAGAATGAGGACGAAACAAAGATAGCCTCTTGATAAAATGAGTTACATCACATATCAGGAGGCTATATTTATGAACAAAATTCATCAGTTTCATGCACTTCACACATCAGAGGAACTTTTATTTTTAGGGAACGCCTGGAATATGCTATCTGCGGTGGCTCTGGAGAAGGCAGGCTTTAAGGCGATAGGTACGACGAGCTGGGGAATTGCCAATACGCTTGGATTCTCAGATGGAGAGCTTATTGATTTTGACCAGCATGTAAGCATTATTCGGACGATTGCTGAGCATGTTCAGATTCCAGTGTCGGCAGATATTGAAGCAGGATATGGGGAGGATACGGCAACGATTGTTGAGCATGTTTTAAGGATAGCCGATGTGGGAGTTGCAGGGATTAATATTGAGGATTCTTTGAAAACGAAAAAGGGACTTCGAGAAGTGGGCCTGCACAGTAACCTGTTGTCCAAAATAAGAACAGCATTGGATACGCGTGGGTTTAAAAATTTTTTTATAAACGCAAGAACGGATACATATTTACAGATGGATGCCCCACTTTCAGAGACCATAGAGCGGGCCAAAGCGTATGTGGATAATGGTGCGAGCGGAATTTTTGTTCCAGGATTAAAGCGTGATGAAGAGATCAGGGAAGTTGTGTTTCATATACATGCTCCGCTTAATGTTTTATCCCTGCCGGGTCTGACGAATGTCCACCAGCTTCAGCAGTTAGGAGTTAAACGGTTTAGCTTTGGAAATGCATTTTCTGATAAGATAATAGTTGCTTTGCAAAAGAATGCAGAACAGTTGATAGAGCTTCAAGATACATCACATTTATATGAGGATTTTGCAAAATCCTTGAGCTAGATGAATATGAACTATAGAAAGGACAGAGCATTCGATCATGGCTAACCTTAGTCTTTCTTTTGAAGAAATGTGGGAGAAAATTATAGCGTGTGATCGTAAGTATGACGGGTTGTTTTTTACCGCTGTGAAAACAACCCGCATATACTGCCGACCTTCCTGTCGATCCAAAAAGCCGAAGAAAATAAATGTGGAGTTTTACTTTGATTTGGACAAAGTGGAAAAGGCGGGTTTTCGTGCTTGCAAAAGATGCCAGCCCCATACAGACCATTCGCCGTATATCAGACTTGTGCAGAATGTAGTAACCTTCTTGGTCAATCATTACAAGGAAAAACTTGTATTGCAGGATATTGCGGACCATATCGGAATAAGCTCCTTTTACTTGGATCGGATCTTTAAACAGGAAACCGCCGAAACCCCGCGTACGTATTTGGAAAAAATAAGAGTAGATAAGGCAGCCTATCTTCTTAAAAGTACAAATCTTACGAATCTTGAGATTTGCTATGAGACGGGCTTCCAAAGTCCCTCCCATTTCTATAAGGCGTTTCGCAGCTTGAACCATTGTTCTCCTAGTGAGTATAGAAAGTTGAGTAAGGAATAGGAAAGGAAGGAGGTCGTATCCTTTTATGAGTGAACTTTACGTATTGAAGTATGTATCGCCGATTGGAGAGATAGAGATACAGGGCACAAATGAGGCTGTCTATTCTATTATGTTCTCTAATCGGAATGAGCTCTTAACGAGGGCTATAGAAGAGGTTCCAATCCAAGTATTAGCGGAATGCGCTATCCAGCTTGACGAGTATTTTAAAGGTGAGCGCTTTGAGTTTACGTTTCCTTATGCCTTTGAAGGTACGGATTTTCAGCAAAAAGTATGGAATGCTCTGGTGTCCGTGGGGTACGGTAAAACGACAGCTTATAAAGATATTGCTCTTGCTATTGGAAATGAAAAAGCGATCCGATCCGTAGGCAGTGCTAATGGAAAAAATAAGCTGAGCATTGTGATTCCATGTCACCGAATTATCGGTTCCAATCAGAAACTAACGGGCTATGCAGGAGGGCTATGGAGAAAAGAATGGTTGCTCCAGCATGAAAAGCGTTGTCTGAGGCCCTAAGGAGGGTTCGTAGATGAGAGACATATATTTGAAAGAGTTTAAGCCAGAGAACTGGGCCAACATGGTTCAGATCTATCAGGAGCGGTATGCACAGGTAGATCCGGCTATAAGAGCAAAAGTGGTCGAAAGTAAAATTCCCAAGGAGATTCAGATTGTGCTGCTGCCCGATATGGGGGAATATTTGCTGACTTGGATGGATCGAAAAGTCCCCGCACTCGGCAACGAAACACCGTTGGATTATTTGAAAAGCGAAGAAGGCACTAAAGCACTGAAGGCGGCCATATTACGTATGCCACGTTGAAGAAGCGGGCCAAGGAGATACATATGAACATTGAACAGATGAACAGAGCGCGAATGATGGAAAAAGTGAGTTCGCATATCCATAACTGTAATCAGATGGCATGAACTTCATCTAACCCTATGCTATGATTTACCGACAAGACTATAGATTCAAAAGGGGAAATAAGAATGAAGCTCAAAAGAATGATGTTCCTACTTTCGTTTTTAACGATACTCGTAGGGTTGTTCACTTTGTGTACAGAAAGTGTTCAGGCTGCCAATTCGACAGTATTCAAAGATGGAGATAAGCTTAAGCTTATTCTTGATGATGGGAATGGAGTAAACAGAGTGTTTAAATTTGATCTCCCGTTTACGATTAAGCCTGATACACCAATTCGTCTGTATAGCAACAACATTGAAATTCCTTCTGGTGACTTTACGATCGATTATGCCAACTCCACAATTACGATTGCAGATTCACGACCAGCACCTGGGCCAGGATCAGAAAATCATATAGAACTTCCTATAGTTACAACTATGGAAGGGACTGTGCAGTCAGTCGATGAATCTACAGTAACTCCACTTGCTGGGGAGCCGAAAGTAACGCAGCCTGAGGTGGAGACCAATCTAAAAGAGATTCCCACTCCCAGTGAACCCGAGGTTGCTCAACCTGTGGATGAACCGAAAGTCATTGAACCTCAAGTAACCCAGCCTGTCGTGGAGCCTAAAGTGGACCAAGAGGTGGATGAGTCACCGGAAATCCCTTTGTCTATCCCGTCTGGAGAAAATTTTCCGGGGACATTTACAATCAACACTTCAGGTACGTCATTTTCGGTTCGTTTGAAAATGAAAAATATTCAACCCACGTACACTTCATACGTTATGGTCAAAAATGCGGATGCTCAATTAATTAAACGGATTCAGTTCGATCCGGAAACAACGTTTAGCTACCCATTGAGTAACCTGAATTTATCTACGGGTGGATACTACTTTTATATCAAAATGATCGATCAGTCGGGAAATTCGGCAGCATCTGTACCCCAATTTGTTCCCATAAATAATAACAAGGCTCAGCAGGTTGAGGTGTTTATAGACGGGAAACTGCAACAATATGAGCAGCCTGCGACCTCTATTAGCGGAAGTATGCTGGTGCCATTTCGTGCCGTTTTTGAGGCGCTTGGGGCGAAAGTGAAATGGGATGGAGCTACCAAGACCGTTACTGCAACCAAGGGAAATACAACGATTAAGTTAACTGTAGGCTCCAGAGATGCCTATATCAACGGTAAATTAGTGCGTCTCAATGCAGCGCCGAGACTCATTAATGGCAAAGTAATGGTTCCTATTCGCTTTGTAAGTGAGGCGCTGGGTGCGAAGGTAAAATGGAATATTGCAGCTCAGAGCGTTGTGATTTTTCATGCTCCACCGCAGGTTTTGACAACCAGTGAAAGTGAACAATTAATGGAGGAAAATGAAGATGCTTCCGAATCACATTCCAATCCAACGATTCTAAAAAAGATATCCACCACCTTCTCCAAATCTACGGATATTGTGTTCGTCATAGATGTTACGAGTAGTATGACAGGGACGCTGGATTATGTGAGACAGAAGGTGAGAGGCTTTGTTGATTCCGTTCCAGCAGGTTCCCAATTTGCTGTCGTCGCATTTCGGGATATCAATCTGAAGGCAGATAAAGATTTAGAATTTTTGGAGTTTACGACCGATAAAAACAAGTTAAAAGGTAATTTGAATATGCTGAGCCCTTCCGCTGGTGGGGATTTGAAGGAATCGGGATTAGAGGCTATTCAGTTAGCTATAAGTAAATTCCCCAAAAATTCTAATTCCAAAACGATCATATTCATTACAGATGCCCCAGTTCATGATAAGAATACAGATCTGGGTAAAGCCCGTTTTTCAGTAGATGAAATCAACGAGCAATTACAGAAAAATGGTGTTATTTTTAATGCAATCGTGCCTGCGAATGGACTAGCCAACAAACAAATGAAAAAGCTTGTAGAAACCAACAAAGGGACTTTGTATGACATCAAGGATGCCAAGCTGAATTTAGCAAAGTAGGTTTGTCCAAACTCAAATAAAGCCGTATAAAGGGAGCCGATGTAAGGCTCCCTTTTGCTATCATAAGCGCCTGTGTTGTAAGAGTTCTAATGGGCTGAAAGCTCACTCTCCGTCACCCATTTATGATTTTTGACAGGCTCTCCTCCTGTAGTCGGCGTATAATCTACCATATATACGGTCGTTGGCTCGACGGAATCAATGGTAGCCTTAGCCCCATCCATCCCCTTCATATGATCTGCTGTAAGAATAACCTCCGTTCCCGGTGAATAGGGCTCGCTGCCTGTATCCTTAATCTCTTCATGAATAACCCACTTATGATTATTCACTTTTTCTTCTCCAGTGGTTGGAGTATATGAGACCGTATAAGCAGTAGTCGTATAAGCACCAACAATCGTGGCAGTAGCCCCATTCATGCCTGCCATATGGTCGGCTCGGATAGTCGCTTGGCTACCAACTTTGAAGGCTGGATTTTCCGCTTCTTTTAGTCCGGTAGGAAGCTTACTGGAAGTGGAATGGTTCATATCCGATGTGTCGTGCTGTTGACTGCTGTTTGTCGTGTGCTCCTGGTTCGGCGTGTTACTGTTCCCGCACCCACTCAAAATAATCATGATTGTACCAGCGAGCAAAGCCCATTGCATTCTCATATTTACAGCTCCTTTACGGTTTTAATTACATATTTTAAATGTACCCCTATGGGGTATATTTAAAACGGAAGTATATGACAAACTTGTGAAGTGTTTTGCTTTCAAGGGGATCTCCTGTTGTGACCCCTTTTTTGTTATGCAGAAGATGCGTAATTAAATGTTGTTGACAGTGAATAAAAAATCATTGTAATATCTATAAAACGCATCAAGTTACTTGGTATTTTGAGCGACTGTAACATTCTAACTCACCAAAAGTAGATGATATCAAGGAGCAGGGGGAGACATCAAAATGAAGAAACCATGGATTTCATTTATATTGTTGCTGGGAGCAGTCGTGCTTTTTATTTCAGGTTGCGGCAGCAAGAATACGTTGGGCAACGCTGCGGGTGAAGAAAAGAAAACACTGCATATCAGCTTTAATCCCGGTCCATATAGCGATCAGTTTAAGAATGGTGTGGCTCCATATTTGGAGAAGAAAGGCTATACGATTACATATAAAGAGTTTACAGACGGTGTTCAGCCCAATGTAGCCGTGGCTAAGGGGGATATTGATGCTAATGTGTTCCAGCACTCGCTCTACCTGGATTCTATGAATAAGCGGGAGAATATTGATCTGATTGGTGCTGTGCAGGTCCCGACTCCTCCAATGGGATTGTACTCCAGCAAGCATACCAGCCTTGACGAAATCAGTGAGGGAGCCCAAATCAACCTGCCCAACGAGCCAGTCAATATGCTGCGTGCGCTGAATATTTTGAAGGAAGTAGGCTGGATTACGTTAAAGGACAAAATCGATCCATTGCAAACCTCGGTGAATGACATCACCTCTAATCCGCATCATCTGCAATTTGTTGCTACCGACCCGGCACAGGGGCCACGTGCACTAGAGGATGTTGATTTTGCAGCCATACAAGGGAACTTTGCTGTATCGAATGGAATAAAGCTGACCTCGGCATTAAAGCTTGAAAATATGACAGATCCGTTCACGAACGTGGTAGCTGTTGACAACAAGAACAAGGATAAGCCCTTCGTCAAAGACATTATTGAAGGATATCATTCAGAAGAATTCCAAAAGTACATCCAATCGAATCCTGTTTATGAAGGCTACAAGCTACCAAGCTATTTCAAATAATATGGGGTATTATCTTCTGCGGGCTGACGTTGTCAGCCTGTATCTTATGGATAAAAGGTGGAGATGAACGTGATTTTTTCATCCTCTGATCTCGTCAAGGCTCTGCCTGACAACTATTTTAGCGCAATGGATGACAAAGTGAATCTGTATAAAAGCAAAGGAATAGATGTAATCAATTTGGCAGCCGGCAACCCGGATCAGCCAACACCGGCGCATATCATCAGCGCTTTGAAGGAAGCGGTCGATCAACCGATCAATCAGGGCTATCCACCTTTTCATGGGAAAAAAAGCACGCTGGAGGCTGTCGCTGCGTTCTATAAACGGGAGTATCACGTGGAACTGGATCCAGACCGGGAGATTGCCATATTCAACGGCTCAGCCATAGGCGTAATGGGGATTCCACAGGCGCTACTGAATCCCGGTGATTGGTTATTGACTACCGATCCGGCATATCCCCAATATTATTCCGCTGCTGCGCTGGCAAGAGCCCATATTCATACGATTCCGCTTGATGAGAAGCATGGCTTCTTGCCTGATTATACAACCGTGCCGGAAGAAATCGCAGAGCAGGTCAAATTGCTCATGATTAATTATCCGAACAATCCGACTGGAGCAGTAGCTACTGCAGATTTTCTGACAAAGACGCTGGATTATGCCGCTCGATATCAGTTTCCGGTTATGAATGATTTTGCTTACGGTGCTCTTGGATTTGACGGGCATAAGCCGATTAGTTTATTGCAAATCCCCGGCGGCAAGGAATATGGCGTCGAGACGTATACGGCTTCCAAAACGTATAACATGGCTGGATGGCGCTTCGGCTTTGCAGTGGGAAATTCGTCCATCATTGGTGCGCTCAAGCATTATCATACGCATGCCTACAGCACTGTTTTTGGAGCGGTGCAGGATGCGGGGGCTGTGGCATTGCTGGGCACGCAGGAACCGGTACGGGAGCTCGCGGCGTTATATGAGCGGCGCCGTGATATTCTCATTGCAGCGTTACGAGGTATTGGCTGGGATGTAGCTGCTCCCCAAGGGTCTTTTTTTGCCTGGTTCAAGGTGCCAGAGGGTTACACATCCGCTTCATTTGCAGACTTTTTATTGGACGAGGCACATGTTGCGGTCGCCCCTGGAGAAGGCTTTGGTCGTGCGGGAGCTTCTTATGTGCGGGTCAGTCTGGTGAACAGTGAAGAAAGGCTGCTGGAGGCGGTGCAGCGCATCGCAGCAACGGGTATTTTTCAAGTATAAGCTGGAATACAAGGAATTCATGGAGGGAGCGAGAAGAACTTTGAGTATAGCGATTATCGGAGCCATGGAGGAAGAAATAGCAGATTTGAAAGCGCAGATCGAAGGGATAAAGATGACCCAGATTGCGAACGGGATTTTTTATACAGGCCAGCTTGAGGGCAAGGAGGTTATTCTGCTGCAATCAGGAATTGGCAAAGCGAACGCAGCCTCGACTACGGCGCTGCTGATTGAGCGATTTAGCCCGGAGCTTGTCATTAATACCGGGTCTGCGGGTGGGCTCGATCCAGCGCTGCATGTTGGCGATGTTGTAGTGGCGACCGAGCTGACTTACAGCGATGTGGACGGAACGGCGTTCGGCTATACCTACGGACAGGTGCCACAGATGCCGGCAAGTTATCCTGTCGATCCAGCGCTGCTTGCTTTTGCGACAGAAGCGCTGGCGGAGACCAGGATTGAGGGGCAGATCGTCAACGGATTGATTACGACGGCTGACTCTTTCATCTCCCAGGCTGAGCGCGCCCATTTTATCCGTAGCCAGTTTCCTGAAGCGAAAGTGACGGATATGGAAGGGGCCGCGGTCGTTCAGACTGCGTACCAGTTTGGTGTTCCGTTTTTGGCTGTCCGTTCTTTGTCTGATCTTGCTGGTGTAGAAGCGGCGGATTCTTTTGACGCCAATCTTGATTTGGCTGCGGCCAACTCGGCAGCAGTGGTTGTGGCTCTTGTAGCTGCATATGATAGAGACAAGCTTTGACATATTCAATGGCACTATTCAGGAACGTTTTTTCTTTGGCTTGCCATGCTGGTTAATGAGAGTTCGAAGTTGTTTCCCGGCTTGGTTTAGCTCAACATCGTTCAACACATAATCGGTGCTGACTTCCCAGGTGCTGTGGTCATTCAGATGAAAAATAAAGGCGGGAAAGCGAGGGCGCAACCATTTGCGGATGGAGGCCCCTTCGAATTCGACTTTAGTGATTGCAGACCATGGGACAGTTCGAATACCATCGGAAATGCTGTGCTCGTCAAAAATGAACAGATAGGTATCCTTACGAAGCGTTCTGCTCAAACAAACCACAAGATAGCTACCGAAAAAAGGAAGTCCGACAATGGCGGACGTAATAAAGAAGAAGATTTGTAGAGCTGAGATATCTTCGTCGATAAAAATGAGCAGCAGCAAAAGCAGACAAATCAACACAAACATCAAGCTGCCCATGGCTTTCCAAAATGCCAAAGATCTTCGATATACAATTTTATCCACGGAATACCGCCTCGTCGCGTACAAACTCCTGAATGAAATAAGTTATTCGTTCTCTCCAGTCAGCTTCGGTTACACTTTCAATACGCAGACATGGGGTGGCCTGCATATCCAGTTCTGTATTTCTTACGATCCACACATCATTCGTTCCTTTAAGAACAAATAGTAGATTTGTAACGGAAGGTCCATCTTCATCCGTATCCGCGTATATCATCTGGCTCAAATTATCTAGGCTACACTGATTACGATCAAAATCCTCTCGCCAGTCTTGTATTATTTGCTGAGCGGACTCATGAAGCTTCCACGTTGTCATTTGCTGCATGCTGAAGCTGGAAGAGGTTAACTCATTCCATTGTTCTTCTGTCAGATCGACGTATCGGCTGTGCTCATTGAAGTTCGAAGCAAGCAGGCCGAACAATTGATCAATGTCGTGATGCCAGTCTTCTGGGGAAGACCAGCGAAAGAAATGGAGTTCATTGTGGCTGGAAAAATGATACAGAAAACGTTCATTTCCATGGTGTATCGTTAATGTATTTTGCTTGTCCTGTTGCTCCTTGTAGCCACGTAGCATCTGGCGGCTTTGTACCAGATGAGCTAGCATCTCAACAATAAACGCATCAAATTCGAGCTGTTGTTGCCCGTCATCCCGTTGTTCCATCAAACCCTTGGATATCAGGCTATGCGTTGCGGCATGAAAAAGCAGTTCCCAGCGATCTTCGGTTAGTTCCCCGTAATAAGATTGGAGCAGACCAGAAGCCATATCTTCTGCGCCCAGTGCGGTCAAGGCAAAGCCTAGTTCCTCAAGCGTTAAAATTACCGTTTGTTTGTCCATAGTCAGGCTCCTTCTCCATCTGTTAGGTGTATGTCATTTAAATAGTTTGCTGGCCCAACGTATCCCCTTTTCGGCGAATTTGGCGACTTTTCCACCTGCCCAGCTTCCCACCGTACCGCCGACGTAAGCACCGACGGCTGCACCGACCGGACCACCGATAGCGCCGCCTACGGCTCCCAAAGCAACAGCACCGCCATAAGTTGCAGCGGTTTTAATCGCTACGTTAGAAGCAGATACAGCCACATCCGTTCCGGTAAGCTTCCCGCTTTTCCATTTTCCAGCCAGACTGATACCCTCGCCCACAATATTCATGGTGGCATTAATAGGGTATAGCTTTTTGGCAATCATGCCGGGAATTTGGCGGGTGGCTATGCCGTAACGGCCTTTTTCCACCCCGGCGATGACGTTCCGCGTCCACTGAGGAAAGCTATTGGCTTTGTTGAATCCGAGGCCGAGCTTACCCATTTGAAGCTTTCCAGCTAAACGATCAAAGCCCTTTAAACCCTTCATCACAATACCGGGTTTAGCGAATTGGCGGTTTAGGCTTTTGCCCAAATTACGCATAAACGCATTGTTACCCTTGCCATTCACCCATGCCGCATTATGTATAACCGCTCGAGTGGGATTCTTCAGACTTTTCTTGAATTCTACTGTTTTGGTGAGCACAAGTGTGGAAGCCAGACCGCTATAGATAGCTGTTCCGGCAAATCCCAGTTGCCCGCGCCATTTATTGGCTTCTGAAATGCTGTTAATAGCTATATCTGCTGGATCGGGTCCTTTTTTCCCGGAAGTTGCCCCTTCACTGCTGCCGATCTGTCCGCTGTGATCTCCTTTGGGAATACCCGTGTCTGCTTGGGTGTCTGTTTCCTTGAATTTTACTGCAATGGAACGCAGCTCTGTGCTGACAGAATCGACAGTTTGAGTGAAAGCATCCATTTGTCCACGCGCTTTATGAAAATCCTGATAAAAGCGCTGCTGTGTTGTTCCTGCCCAGCTATTTTCCAACATCTGAATATGCTGTGACAGTTGTCCGCAAATTTGTGCCCCCAGCTCACGTGCCTGTGCGAACTGCCTGGAAACCGCCTCTAGTTTCTCAGGAGGAACCATAATTTTAGCCATGATGTCCACCTCGGATGATTAAAATAATTACTTATATTTTAGTGAATCTAGTGGGGGTTAGCAAAAAAAGGAGGGGATTTAAGTGAAAAATAAGTCATTTGTATGAGTTCATGAGGGGGCATAAGGGAGAATAGTAGGAGGTGTTATGATCCGAAGTTCTTATATGTCATTCATAACGAAACGAAAAAAGCCCCTCTTTTCAAATGGAGCTTTCCATTAGAAAGAGAGGCCTTCTTGCGTAGAGGCTAATGCATGTTTCGCGTCGTATTAATTATTTTAGCGGAATCTGCTTGGACAGCTTTTCAAACTGCTGCAAGTGAGGAGTGACCTTGGCGGTAATTCCTTTGAAATACTTGATAGACGCTTGTCTTTGATGTTCCTTGGTAGCAGTCTCTTCAGGGAACATAGAGTATTCCTTTTGGACAGAGCCATTTTTATAATTTACGGAGAAGAGATCTCCTTTTTGCCATCTTTGGACCAGATCTTGATTACTGTGCAAGATATTTAGTATTTCTTTGCTATTTTTATAAGTGAAGCTGTAGTCTGGATCTGCCACAGCGTGGATCACTTGGTAGCCACTCTGTAATCCATTGTTCTGAAAGGTACCTACTTGGATCTCGTTCGAACGTACGGTTCCGTCCATTTGGGTCACTTTTTCAGTCTGCGTACCCTTGCCACTCATCGTGTCATTGCTCCATGTGCCGTTGTATACGACTTTATGATTTTGTCCATCTGCATCGGTGTATTGATTTATATATTTTCCGGTACCTGAGCGCTTGCCATTCACAAAATCACCCGAATACTGCTTATATTCGCTCCATTTGATCGTACCACGTCCGTTCGGCTGCCCATTCTCGACCTCTCCATAGTAAGTAGTCTGACCGGATAGCTGAAGCAATTCCTTGGTTGCAGCCGCATTCGCCGCAGGTGTACTTACAGACAGCGCTCCAGATATTAGCGATGCGGACACCATAATAGGCAGAGACAGAGCCTTCCCTTTTTGCCAAAGTTTTTGCATCATGAGTTCTCCCCTTTCGAAGCTGTGAAGTTTCTAAAAAGTTATGTTCAACAACCCAGCACCGTTTTTATACTATTTTGTGCTTGGTGAGTTATAGTTTAATATAGATTGAGAATTATAGGAAACTGTAAAGTGAAAACAGCTAGCTAGGAGGGAGATTCATGAATTTACCTGAACATGGGAGTGAGGATGTATCTAGCATCCTTGCCGTGGAGTTGGAACATGAGCCTGTGAAGGCCATAAAAGGAATCCATCAAGTGGAGCCTGATGCAAATATCTATTGGCTGATTGATGTGGAATTCAGTGGTTTTACGTTGTCAGATGAGGATATTTTGCAATTGCTCAAAGGATATATCGTGTATGGACATGTCCATGATTTACAGATGTGGACTAGTGTGGGGCGAAGATCGGCAGGCGAATGCCATTTTGATAAAATCTGTATTTGTATAGATATATTCGATAATGTAGAGATGCATATTCGTTTAGATGAAGCCAAGGTTGCAGACTTTATGAACACACTGCCAGCGCGTTTTCAGGAGAAGGGCACTGTTCATGTGCTTCCTCGGGAGGATGCTGCCTGTGCACGTGCAAAAGCGGAAAAACTTAAAGCATTTACAGATCAGGAAGGTGAAAGGGAACATGCTGTCATGCTTAGGCTGGTAGCGGATCAAGGCCAATCTTACCGTGGAGCGGATATCTGGGATGTCATGCTGAGTCTCGGAATGGAGTGGGGAGATATGGATATTTTCCATGCACACCATCACGGGCTGGGAGGCTATGATGAACTATTTAGCGTACATACGGGAACCGAGCCTGGATTTTTTTGGTTGAGTACACTCGCAGAGGATCGCTTTGCAGATTTGATTTTCAGTATGGATGGGGTACGAACCGTACAGCCGCAAACTGTGTTTGAGGCGATGTGGAAAAGTGCCGAATATGCACGCGCCAGACTTGGCGGGACATTAGTGAATGAACAGGGTCTGCCAGCTGTGCCGGAAGATTATCTGCGCCAGATTCAAGAGATGGAAGATCGATTAAGAGAGTTTGGATTTAAAGCAGGCGAGGATGTTGTTCTGTTTCTATTCTAGATTAGAAAGGAGTGGTTTCGTTGTCCAGCAACGCTATTGAGAAGCTAAGAACGATTCTAAAACGTAAAGCTACTATTTTTCATACAGGGGGTCGCAGACCTTCGGATTCCCTTGATCAGAGCTGGATTGGTAGAGTTACAGTGGCTTTGCCAACGGAGGAGCAACCCATTGATGTACAGGGGAATGTTATGGCTCCGATCATGCAATTGTATTTGCCTGCCTTGCCTTTTGTTCCTCCGGCTATGCACAGTGTCAAGCTGTTGACGGTCTTTCTGTCTCCCGATGTACTGGATCATGAGGACATGGAAGGATATATGTGTATTCGTGAGTATACGTCGGTAGAGGATTTGGTCGAAAAAGATTTTGGTCCGGCATTTATGCAAATCAAGGCGTTCCCGCTATTCCCTGAGCTCAAAGAGAATGACTATCCGGTCTGGGACGGTGAAGACATTCCTGAGGAATATGGCGATGCCCTCAACCATTTGGACGAGGAGGAACCCGACTATTTTGAGGACATCGTAGAGGAAATATATGCGGTTCACAAAATCGGTGGCTATCCCAGCTTTGTTCAATCGGGCATCGACTTTGGCGAGGGCTATGAATTTGTGTTTCAGGTTGCTTCAGATGCCAAAGCCGAATTGAATATTGTCGATGGAGGCAGCTTTTATTTTGCTAAGCATCAGAATGAAGGAGCCTGGCGGGGTTACTTTGATTTTTACTGATTAGCTCACTTAGAGAGCAGTCTGGAACCGATCGTTTTGTAGAGCATGGCAACCCTATATACTCGTAGTTTAGAAGCTATCGAAAATGGAGGGAAAAGATATGAATGTTTTAGGTCAGCTGGGATCTGCTATCCAGAGTAGTCTATTTATTCAATCCGAATTGAAGAAAGCCCATGCATTTATTCAGAAGCACGACCTGCCTGTAGAACAGGTAGAAAATGATTTTCACAAACAGATCATCGTGCTGGAGCAATATGCTGGAACTCGCGTTTTTCAGCGAGGGCTTGCCAAATACAAAGTAATCAATGCAATGCTTATGATCATATCTGTGATTATATTGCTGACAGCAGGCATCGTTGCGGCGGTAGAATATTTACAACCCGAACGACATTTGCTGCAAGTGGTGGCGAATGCCATGTTTGACCATTGGGTTCCCTCTATCACTTTGCTCAGTGTTGTATTCGTGGGTGTGATCGTTCTTGCCATCGTTAGAAATGTTTATGCCAAACAATTACATACGCACGTGCTAGATCGGGCCTGGCAGGCCATTTTCAATCATGAGGACAGAGAGCAAGTGTAGGAGATTGGCATAATAGCTGAAGGAGTGGCAGCAATGAATGACTGGGAATCGGGAATCATTCAGGTCGATGGTGAGCGTGCGATCTACTTATCTTTAACAGAAGATCAGTTGTTAGAGACCACTTGGTATTCGAAATATTTTCATTCTGTAAGAAGGCTAGGGAATAACTACATCTGGTATCATTTCGATCAGGTTTCTTTGCTGCGTCGGCATTTTTTTGTGTCTGTATGCTTTAAGGATACAAGCCTAATTGTCGTGGAGATTTCGCTTCAGGGCAATGAATTTCCAACTTCTTGGGATAATTGGTCTGAGGAAGGGGAGAGAAAGCGGCAAGGGGAGCATGATCGTTTGTTACAGCAACATTTGTCCGTGAAGCCAAGCTATCGTCAAACAAAGCCCTACCCCTATATGGAATATGAACTGAGCTGGGGGAAAATCTCTTCTTATTTTGACCCCCGATCGGGAAATACGGCCATTGCTTTTAAATATAAAGATGAATAGCAATCTTACATAAAATGCACTACAACCCTGAGCTTTGTATTGGAGGTGAAGGGGTTGAGATGTGTAAGGGAGATGTGTTGTGGATAAAAAGGCAAAAAAAATACTGATGAACACATTCTGGTCCTCCAGCGGCTGGAAGCAGGAGCGGGGATCTTTTTCGGGTGAGGATTTTGAATATGCCAAAAGTAAGGGCTTGATGTTCGATCCGATCACCATTACACATAACGAGATTATAAACAGATTACATGAGCTGCACCAGCAAAAGGCTACAAAAGAGCGAGTGGCAGCAGCATTTTTGCACAGCCTTTCCACGAAAAAGGTTCATTTACGAAGCGCCTTATCGAGCTGGGCATTAACCGCAGGGCTTCCTTTACACACGTATGGGGAGCGGCCTGTCGTTTTGCCCAATTACAGTAGCTGTGGGGACTGTAATTTTAATAAAATGATGTCCGATAAGGAATACGTCAATGAAGATTTGAATGTACTGAATTTTGAACGAATCAAATGGGGCGGTATTCGTCTGAATCACCTTCTATATTGCTGGATGGACCTTGAATTGTTCAGTCAAGAAGAGGATGTTCAGGTTTCCGATGAGGATCTAGCTATACTTCATAACATGCTCGAAGCTGTTCAGAACTGTGATGCTCAAAGCAGTGCACGTCAATTGGAAAAGCGCTGGAAGGATGTGTTTCCATCCAGCAAAAACGAGCGTGATGTAGTCATGGAGGTGTGGGGATATGCCGGACTGCTGGTCCCACAGGACACGCCTCGTAAACGACAGCACGGCAATCATGATTTTTATTCCGTAGCAGCTTGGCAAGGAGATGACAGATACTCGCAGGAGGCGTTGGACTATTTCTTCGGTACGTTTTTATAGAGAAAGTGAATCGTTATGCCACATCTTGATCATGACGGTTCCTCAAACAACAAACGTTCTTCTTCCCGACTATGAATAGCATTGACAACCAGAAGCGCGTGGAACTGCTGAAGAACTTCAGGCGTAAGCCCTTCTTCACGGATCCCGGCTTTGAGCTCTTTTACAATGATTCGGAGCAGGTCATGATCCCGTGTAAGTTTGACGACAGCCTCCTGCAGTTCCGGTTTTTTATCGACCTTTTCCTGATAGAATCCTTCCTCTTCTGCATCAGCATGGCTGAGAATGCGGGTTTCCCAATATTCGATCAAGTGGTCGGCAGCCTGGCGCGCCACCTTGAATTCTTTTGCTTCGAGTAATTCTTCTACTTCTCTCGTCTTATCTAGAGCGCCAGTTAGCCCGCCTTGATGAATGGCATGATGAGCATGCAGTTGACGTAAAGAAGGTCCTCCCATAACAGTTCATCCTCTCTTTGTTCCCTTTTTTAGTACAGTATAGCATAAGAAAATAGCGTTATTTTTCCGGTTAGGATATTCCCCGCTAAGGAAAAGGGAACTCCCTAATTGGTTCAATTTCATATAATACTTAGAATGAAGTTAGAAGATAAAACTCAATCTTGGGGGAATGGATGATGAATCGATTAACCGAAATAACAGACATAAAAAAGATTGTGAAAAAAGGATCAAGGGTTTGAAGGGGATGAGCAGATACATACCTAATCAACATGGAGCCTGGGCCATGCTCATTCTTCCATTTTTATTCGGTTTAGCTGCTTCTCGAGGGGAACTCATTCATATCCCCCTATTTGTGTGCTGGTTTTTTATCTACTTATTCAGTTTTCCTGTCCTCCAATGGATCAAAACAGGCAGCAGTGAAAGATACCGCAAACCCGCCGTTGTATACGGAGTGATATTACTTCCTTTGTTAATTTCACTGATATGGTTTGAGCCTGCCTTGATCTGGTATGGAGTTCTTCTATTGCTCTTTTTTATGGCTAATATTTATTTTGCAAAAACGAAAAATGAACGTGCTTTACTCAATGACATTGTTGCAATTCTACTCTTTTGTTCTTTTATATACCCTGTTATTTATATGGGGGGAGGAGAGGATTGGAGAGTAGCAACAGAGCTATTCTTACTTTTGATGCTTTACTTTATCGGAACTGCTTTGTATGTCAAAACGATCATTCGTGAAAGAAAAAATATACGTTACCATTATGCTTCCATCATCTATCATTTGGTGATTTTGTTGTTTGCTACCTGGTTAAAGTTACCTCTGTTTGTTCCTTTTTTGATTTTTTTGATACGAGCCATATGGCTTCCTAAACTCGGATTAAAGGCAAAACAAGTTGGCATGGCGGAAATTGGATTTTCAATGATGCTCTATGTTTTTGTGTTGTTTTTATACTTCTAAAAGGAGAGACATCAATGATATCTTTGAAAACGCCGCGTGATTATCATACAGATCCGTTTATAGTCATCTGGGAGGTTACACGAGCTTGTGCTTTAAAGTGCCTTCACTGTAGAGCGGAAGCTCAGTACAAACCTGATCCTCGCCAGCTGACATTAGAAGAGGGTAAGAAGCTGATAGATCAAATTGCTGAAATGAATCATCCGTTGGTTGTATTCACAGGCGGAGATCCTTTAATGCGTCCTGATCTGTTTGAACTGGCTCGATATGCAATTGAAGAGAAAAATCTGTCGGTTTCAATGACCCCCAGTGCCACCCCTAAAGTGACACGAGCAGCGGTAGAAAAAGCAAAGCAAGTTGGGTTATCGCGATGGGCGTTTAGTCTGGACGGTTCATGTGCAGACATTCACGATCATTTTAGGGGTACAGCAGGTTCTTACGATACGACCATGCGAGGAATTGGTTATTTGAAGGAACTGAATATCCCTATTCAAGTGAACACGACGGTGTCCCGGTACAACCTTCATGATCTGGAGCAAATTGCAGAAAGGGTAAAGGAAATGCAGGCCGTGTTATGGAGTTTATTTTTCCTTGTTCCAACCGGACGTGGCATGGAGAAAGATATGATTACTCCTGATGAGCATGAAGCCGTAATGAAATGGCTGTATCAAATACAGCAACAGATGCCGTACGGTGTGAAGGCTACAGAAGCTCCTCACTACCGGAGGGTCGTACTGCAGGAAAAGCACAGAGCAGGTGAGAGCAGTGTAGCAGACGGACAAAAAAGGGCAGATGTTTTAGGACGTGCTCCTAAAGGCGTAAATGATGGAGATGGATTTGTTTTTATTAGTCATATCGGCGAAGTATACCCGAGCGGTTTCCTGCCTCTTATATGCGGGAATGTACGAAAGGATAGCCTGGCAGATATTTATCGCAACTCTCCGATCATGATGAATCTTAGAGATAAGTCCCTACTTAAAGGTAAATGTGGAGTCTGTGAATTCAAGGCTGTCTGTGGGGGCTCTAGAGCAAGGGCTTTTGCAATAACAGGAGACTATTTGGAGAGTGACCCTTATTGTGCTTATATACCCGGAGTTGGAGAGGAAAAGTGTTTTCATGAAAAAAAGTTCTAAAAAAGTCGTTATTCTCGGTGGAGGAATAAGCGGTTTAAGTGCTGCCTTTTATGTGAAAAAGCTGGCTGAGGATAGGCAGCTTGAAGTAGAGATTACACTGGTGGAGAAAAGTGAACGTCTGGGAGGAAAGCTACAAACCGTTCGCCAAAACGATTTTATGATCGAAAAAGGACCAGATGCTTTCTTGGCCAGAAAGACAGCAATATTGGATCTGACCATGGAGTTGGGGCTGGAAGCAGAGCTGGTATCGACAAACCCGAAAGCCAAATCTGCTTGCATTTTGCATAAGGGCAAACTTCATACGATGCCGATGGGCTTCATTCTGGGCATTCCAACAAAGCTCACCCCCTTCATTCGGACAGGGCTTATTTCTCCGCTGGGAAAAGCACGGGCAGCCTTGGATTTATTCATTCCAGCGAAGAAAGGTGATGAGGACGAATCTCTAGGGGATTTTATCAAACGGCGTCTCGGCAAAGAAGTTCTGGATCAGATTACAGAACCTCTGCTGTCTGGAATTTACGCTGGGGATACTCATTCTCTGAGCCTTATGTCAACTTTCCCTCAATTTAAACTAATGGAACAAAAGCATGGAAGTTTGATTAAGGGTATGTCTAAAGGGGCGGGAAGAAAGCCAGCAGTACAAGACAAACTGCCGGATATCGCTAAGAAAAGTATGTTTCTTTCTTATCGGCTAGGATTATCTACGATCGTGGAGCGGCTAAAGGAAAGGCTGGATACCGTACGTTTTGTTATGGGGCAAGGTGTAGTTGAAGTAAGGAAAGAAAACGGTTATCAGGTCATTTTAGAACATGGACAAAAAATAGATGCGGATGCGGTGATTTGTGCTGTTCCAGCTTTTGAAGCGGCTACATTATTTTCCGGCGTTGCAAGCGCTAGCTGGTTACACAAGATTCACTATGTTTCCGTAGCCAATATTGCCCTTGCTTATAAAAACACAGATCTTAATTTTGCTTTTGAGGGAACGGGATTTCTAGTCCCCCGCAAAGAAGGCAAAAAGATTACCGCATGTACTTGGTCTTCGACGAAGTGGAGCCATACGGCTCCTGAAGGATATACGCTTTTACGGACCTATATCGGACATGCAGGTGCACAGGAGTGGGTTCAAATGACAGACAATCAACTTGTGGATGCCGCGCGCAAGGATTTGAAAGATTTAATGGGCCTGGAAGCGGAACCGGAATTCACAGAAGTCAGTAGGTGTGATCGATCGATGCCGCAATATCCGATTGGACACAAAGAGCATATGGCGAAGATGAGACAGGACTTTGCACAGTATTTACCGGGTGTTTTTCTATGCGGTGCCGGCTATGGGGGCGTTGGAATTCCAGATTGCATCGCTCAAGGGAAAGAAGCGGCTGAACAGTTGCTTTCTGATTTTTTATAATCAGGCTCTTTCCACTAGTGAAAGAGGGAACCCCCTGATTGGTTCAGCTTTAAGGGAGACGTAGAATGAAAGTTAAGCACAAAATCGAAGTAAGATGGAGGAATGGAAGATGAGCCAGTTAACGGAAGAAACATGGGTGGCGGACATTGTGAAAGCAGTACCCAAAACAGGAGATCTGTTCCGCAAACTGAGGATTGATTTCTGCTGTGGAGGGAAGATATCGCTCCGTGAAGCAGCAGCCAATCGAGGCCTCCACGCTGATGAACTGCTGACGCAGATACATGAAGTGGAAGAAAAGCAGGCACAGCATAAGCAAATGCAACCTCCTTCACTCGAACCAAAAGAGCTAATCGCCTATATTCAAAATGAGTATCATACGAAGCTTCGGGAAGAACTATCAGCCTTAACGCCGTATGTAACCAAACTAACGCGGGTTCACGGTGAACGTTATTCGCATCTCAAGCGAGTTAATGAACTGTTCACCTTGCTTAAACAGGAATTATCGGAACATATTCAAAATGAGGAGGACCTTGTGTTTCCGATGATTGAAGCATTTTTACAAGAATCAACAGTGGAACGAGCAGATGAGTTGAATCCAATTTTGTCCAAGTTGCAAAACGAGCATCAAACGGTGGTGGAATTCCTGAAGGAAATGCGCTTGATCACAAACGGCTTTGAGCCGATGCAGGAAGCTTGTGGTACGCACCGACTCGTATTGAAGCGGTTAGAAGACCTGGAAGCAGATATTTTTAATCATATTCTTCTTGAAAATTGTACACTGATCGAACGTACGAGACAGGCACAGCTAATAGCGAAACCCATTAATTGATGATGAACGAACATGAGGAGCCGAACCAAATGCATAAATTCATTAAAAGTAGCACTGTTTTCGTTTTGGTTATTTCCATCATTTTATTATTATCAGGATGCGTTGGCAGCGCCGGTAAGAATGGATCTTCCAGCCAGACATCTTCGAAAACGGCTGAAACTATTGAGCTTACCATATCCGCAGCAGCAAGTTTAACGGATGCGCTCAAAGAAATTCAGCATTCATACGAATCAACCCATACAGGCATCAAATTGAATTTTAACTTCGGCGGCTCTGGTGCGTTGGAAAAACAAATTGAGCAAGGAGCGCCGTCGGATTTGTTTCTGTCCGCTTCGACCAAAAACATGAAGTCCCTTGTTGATCAGCAGTTAATAGATACGAAAAAACAAAAAACGTGGCTGACGAACGAATTGGTCGCGGTTATCCCTGCAGACGGGACGATGAACATCGCGAGTGTAACCGATTTAACAAAAAAAGAAGTGAAGAAAGTTGCGATCGGAATTCCTGAAAGTGTCCCTGCGGGCAACTACGCACAGGAAGCGCTGATGAAAGCGAAGCTTTGGGACACGTTACAGAGCAAGCTGGTTCAAGCAAAAGACGTTAGACAAGTGTTGCAATATGTGGAAACGGGGAATGCTGATGTCGGATTTGTATATAAAACAGATGCGTTGACTTCACAGAAGGCAAAAATCGCCTTTGAGGTGGATCCCAAAACCTATTCACCTGTTGAGTATCCAATCGGGATTGTCAAAGCTTCAAAGCACATTCAAGAAGCCGAAGACTTTTATGCATACTTACAATCGCAAGAATCTCTGAATATTATGGCTAAGTATGGATTTACCATACCGAAGTGAGCATGCAAGATATAGATTGGAATGAATATTGGCCTCCTATCCGATTATCGTTGCAGGTTGCACTGTTATCCAGCGTTCTGGTAATCATATTAGGCTTGCTTGTGGCATGGTCAATGTCGCGGTTAGGATTATTTAAAGGGAAAACGGTCGTTGAAACCGTGCTTATGCTGCCTTTGGTACTCCCACCAACGGTTGTTGGTTTTTTACTGCTCATATTACTTGGACGAAAAAGCGGGTTCGGACGGTTTGTGGAGCAATGGTTTGGCGAGCCTATTATATTCTCGTGGTGGGCAGGGGTTATAGCAGCGGTGGTAGTGGCTTTTCCTCTTGTCTATCGGACGCTGAGAATGGGACTGTCTTCTGTTGACCGGGACTTGGAAAACGCGGGACGTTCGATGGGTGCAAGTGAATGGCAGGTTTTTCGATACATCACCTTCCCTTTAATTTTCCCTTCTTTTAAGGCTGCCTTTATACTCGGTTTTGCCCGCGGCCTGGGCGAATTTGGTGCTACGCTGATGATTGCTGGAAATATTCCGGGTAAAACACAAACGATTCCGACGGCCATTTATATTGCGGTGGATGCTGGTCATCTTCCTATGGCCTGGGCGTGGACATGCTCTATCATACTCATTTCTTTTATCATGCTCCTGTTAACGGGTCAAAAGAACAATTAATTACTCCATACAAGCTTCCCTTTAGCAGGGGGAGGCTTTTTTGTATCTTTCCATAGAACGAGGGATTTCCTGTAGCGCTATAGGACATTCCCTAATGGGAACAGAGATGAATGGATTACATAATGAGAGTAAGCGAATGAGTCTTCCCTTGGAACTTGCGTTGGGATGATTCTTTCTAAAAAGGAGTGTTGGTCATCGATGAAAAAAAAATACAACCTCAACTTTTTTAAACCGATCGAAAGCTATTCGGGAAATTGGTCAATCCTTGAGGAAAAAAATAGAGAATGGGAAAACGTGTACCGTCAGCGTTGGTCTCACGACAAAGTGGTTCGGACGACTCACGGAGTGAACTGCACCGGTTCCTGTAGTTGGAAGGTTTTTGTGAAAAACGGCATCATTACCTGGGAAAATCAACAGATCGATTATCCCTCCTGCGGTGTAGATATGCCAGAATTTGAACCGCGCGGATGCCCGCGTGGGGCTACATTTTCCTGGTATGAATACAGTCCATTACGGGTGAAATACCCTTATATGCGCGGCAAGCTGTTGCGGCTTTGGCAGGCAGCCATCCAGGAACATGCCAATCCGGTGGAAGCATGGGCAAGCATTGTGGAAGATCCGGAGAAAGCCAAGCTCTACAAAGCAGCTCGCGGAAAAGGCGGTCATGTCCGTGTCGCTTGGGACGATGTCCTACGTCTGATCTCGGCGCAACTCATCTATACCATTCGTAAGTATGGTCCCGACCGGATCGCGGGCTTTACGCCAATTCCGGCGATGTCAATGATAAGCTACGCTTCAGGAGCCCGATTCATTTCGCTACTGGGTGGACAGATGTTGAGTTTTTATGACTGGTATGCCGACCTTCCGCCTTCATCTCCTCAAATTTGGGGTGAGCAGACGGATGTACCGGAATCTTCTGATTGGTACAATGCGGGTTACCTGATTATGTGGGGATCGAACGTACCGCTTACCCGGACGCCAGACGCTCATTTTATGACGGAAGTACGATATAAGGGAACAAAAGTCGTATCCGTGGCTCCGGACTTGGCGGAGAATGTGAAGTTCGCTGACAACTGGCTTGCACCACATCCGGGTACAGATGCTGCCATAGCCCAGGCTATGACGCATGTTATTTTGGATGAGTTTTACAGAGAGCGCCAAGAACCGATGTTCATTAACTATGCCAAACAATATACAGATATGCCGTTTATGATTCTGCTTGATCCGCACGAGGGAGCTTGGAAAGGTGGACGTTTTCTACGGGCGAGTGACCTGGGGGATGCTTCGCCGCATGCGGACTGGAAGCCGGTCATATATGACGAAGCGGCGGGGGAAATGCTGGTCCCGAACGGTACGATGGGACAGCGCTGGGAGCAGGATAAGAAATGGAACCTGATTCTGGAACGGGAAGACGGAACAAAGGTTGAGCCCGCGCTCACTGTGGAAGGTCATGGCGAGCAATGGGAAGAAGTCGTATTCCCTTACTTTGATAACGCCGGTAATGGAACGTTCAAACGTGTAATTCCAGCCAAAAAAGTACGCTTGGCAGATGGCTCGGAACGTTACGTAGCAACCGTGTACGATTTGATGATGAGCCAGTACGGTGTCGCACGCAATGACAGCCCTCATAACGCCAAAAATTATTACGACGAAGCTTCGCATTATACCCCTGCCTGGCAGGAGAAGATCACAGGTGTGAAGGCGTCTGTTGTGGTACAGATTGCTCGGGAATTTGCCCAAAATGCTATCGATACTAAAGGGCGCTCCATGATTATTATGGGTGCGGGTATCAATCACTGGTTCAATAGTGACACGATCTATCGGTCCATCTTGAATCTTGTCGTGTTGACTGCTTCCCAAGGTGTAAACGGTGGAGGCTGGGCGCATTATGTGGGTCAAGAAAAGCTTCGCCCAATCGAAGGCTGGTCAACGATTGCCTTTGCAAAAGACTGGCAAGGGGCGGCTCGACAGCAAAATGCTACATCGTTTTTCTACTTTGCAACAGAGCAGTGGCGTTACGAAGAAAGTGGAACAGACACCTTGAAGTCACCGATTGGCGGAGATGTCAGTTACAGACATCCAGCAGACTACAACGTGCTCGCAGCGCGTCTGGGATGGCTGCCTTCTTATCCACAGTTTAATAAAAACAGTCTACTGTTCGCCGAAGAGGCTGCGCAATTAGGCAAGAAGTCCAACGAGGACATCATTAATCATTCTGTGGAAGAGATTAAATCACGTAAGACACGCTTCGCTGTAGAAGATCCTGGGGCAGCCGAGAACTTCCCGCGCTCACTCTTTGTTTGGCGGTCAAATCTGATTTCCAGTTCGGCGAAGGGACAAGAGTATTTTATGAAACATTTACTCGGAGCATCTGATGCCCTGCTTGCCCGGCCGAACGAAGAACAGAAACCTGAGGAAATCGTCTGGAGAGAAGATGTAGAAGGAAAGCTTGATTTGATGGTTGCACTTGATTTCCGGATGACAACAACTCCATTGTACGCGGACATCGTGCTTCCGGCGGCAACCTGGTACGAAAAAACAGACTTGTCGTCAACAGACATGCATCCTTTCGTGCATCCATTTAATCCGGCTGTTAACCCTCTGTGGGAATCCCGCGCGGACTGGGATATTTACCGCCAGCTTTCCGAAGTCTTTTCGGATATGGCAAAAGAGTATCTACCAGGAATATATAAAGACCTTGTGACCGCGCCGCTCGCACACGATAGTATAGGCGAAATTTCACAGCCGATGGGTCTTGTAAAGGATTGGACGAAGGGCGAGATTGAAGCGACTCCGGGTAAAACCATGCCGAATTTCAGCATCATCGAACGCGATTATACTAAAATTCACGATAAATTTATCTCACTCGGTCCTAATTTGACTACTGGGAAAGCAGGTGCGCATGGCGTCAGCTTCTCCGTAGCGGACGAATATGAGGAAATGAAAAAGTTGAACGGAGTTTATTACGATGAGTCCATTAAAGATGGGCTGCCCAAAATCCAGACAGCTCGCCAAGTGGCCAATGCAATTCTTCACCTTTCATCCGCGACTAATGGACGGGTGTCGCAAAAGGCTTATGAGCAGGCAGAAGAGCTTCACGGTGTGGAACTCAAAGACATCTCGGCCGATCGGGCAGCGGAAAGGATCACTTTCCAAAGTATCACGGCACAGCCGCGTGAAGTTATACCGACACCGGTTTTCACTGGATCGAACAAGAAGGGACGCCGCTATTCACCATTTACAACGAATATTGAACGTCTCGTTCCGTTTCGTACTTTGACGGGAAGACAGCATTTCTATATTGATCATGAGATTTTCCAACAATTTGGGGAATCATTGCCGATCTACAAACCGACTTTGCCGCCGATGGTGTTCGGCCCTCGCGACCGGGAAATAAAAGGCGGGCAAGATTCACTTGTGCTTCGTTATCTGACACCGCACGGTAAATGGAATATTCACTCCACCTATCAGGACAACCAGCACATGCTGACACTGTTTCGCGGAGGTCCTACGGTGTGGATCAACAACGAAGACGCAGAGGCACACGATCTGGCCGACAATGATTGGGTAGAGGTATACAACCGTAACGGCGTCGTAACCGCCCGGACTGTTGTCAGCCACCGGATGCCAAGAGGAACGATGTTCATGTACCATGCTCAGGATAAGCACATTCAAGTGCCAGGCTCCGAAATCACGGACACACGCGGCGGTAGTCATAACGCACCAACAAGAATTCATCTCAAACCAACCCAGATGGTCGGTGGATATGCTCAGCTTAGTTATGGATTCAACTATTATGGTCCGATCGGCAACCAGCGTGATGTGTACGTTGCGGTACGTAAAATGAAGGAGGTTAACTGGCTTGAAGATTAAAGCTCAAATTGCCATGGTCATGAACCTGGATAAATGTATTGGCTGTCATACGTGCAGCGTGACATGTAAAACAACCTGGACGAACCGCAAAGGTGCGGAATATATGTGGTTTAACAATGTAGAAACCAAACCCGGTATCGGTTATCCGAAGCGCTGGGAAGACCAGGAATTATATAAAGGGGGCTGGCAGCTCCGCAAAGGGAAACTGGAACTGAAGTCAGGCAACAAGCTGTCCAAGATAGCACTGGGTAAGATTTTTTACAATCCAGACATGCCGGAAATGAAAGATTATTATGAGCCCTGGACTTACAATTACGAGCAACTGACCAACGCTGGCGAACAGAAGCATTCACCTGTGGCACGCGCGCATTCTGCGGTAACAGGTGAAAAAATGGATTTGGAGTGGGGCCCAAACTGGGAAGATGACCTGGCGGGTGCGCATGTAACCGGTCCGCTTGATCCAAATATTCAGAAAATCGAAGAAGAGATTAAATTTAACTTTGAGAAGTCGTTCATGGTATATCTACCACGGCTTTGCGAACATTGCCTAAATCCAAGCTGTGTCGCGTCATGCCCTTCGGGCGCCATGTACAAACGAGACGAGGACGGAATCGTGCTCGTGGATCAGGAAGCCTGCCGTGGCTGGCGGTATTGCATGACGGGCTGCCCATACAAAAAAGTGTACTTTAACTGGCAGACGAACAAAGCAGAAAAATGTACCTTCTGTTTCCCACGTGTGGAAGCTGGCCTGCCGACAGTCTGCTCCGAGACATGTACAGGACGAATTCGCTACCTCGGCGTTATGCTGTATGACGCGGATCGAGTGCTTGAGGCCGCTTCTACGCAGGATGAGAAAGAACTTTATAAAGCGCAGTGCGACCTGTTCATGGATCCAAGTGATCCGGCAGTGATTGCTCAAGCGAGAAAAGACGGTATCTCGGAGGACTGGATTGAAGCAGCCCAGAACTCGCCAGTCTACAAGCTTGCCATTGAGCACAAGCTGGCATTCCCGCTTCATCCGGAATACCGCACATTACCTATGGTCTGGTATGTGCCACCACTTAGTCCGATCATGAATTACTTTGAAGGGAAAGACTCGATTGAGAATCCCGATATGATCTTTCCGGCTATCGAAGAGATGCGCACCCCCATTCAGTATCTTGCCAATATGCTGACGGCGGGCGACACGCAAACCGTGAAGGAATCCTTGCAGCGAATGGCTATGATGCGCTCCTATATGCGTGCCCAGTCCACAGGACAATCTTTCGATGAAAGCCGTCTTGAGCGCATCGGCATGACACCGCGGCAGACCGAGCAGATGTATCGACTTCTGGCGATTGCCAAGTATGAGGATCGTTTCGTCATTCCGACATCGCATAAAGAAGGATACTCGAACCCGTACCGAGCTCAAGGATCTGCTGGTTACGGCGATACCATGGGAAACATGGGTTCTGGCTCTGGATGTGATGGCTGTAGTCTGGCAAGTTCAATGGGGATGGAAGAGCCCTTGAAAACGGGCAAAGAAATGTATGAAGAAAACTTCTACGGGGGTATTTGGCGTGATTAATGTAGCGAAGCTGTATGAATGCAAGCCATCATTCGGGTTTTTCGCCCAGCAACTCATGTACCCAGAAAAGCTGGATTTTCATCCGGCTTTTCTGGAAACATCGTTTGATCCAAACCATCCGGCATATACGTATGCGAACACCTACTGGTCCCTTATGCAAGAGTTCAGTATGGAAGAGATTCAGGAAATGTATACGGAAACCTTTGATTTTCAAAAAAATTGTGCACTATATATGACTTACTTTAAATTCGAAGATGCAAAAGAACGGGGACAAATGTTGGTCAAGTTAAAGGTGCTATACGAGATGTATGGTCTTGAAATGCCAGATGGAGAGCTGCCAGATTACCTGCCGCTCATGTGTGAATTTCTGTATGCCGCCGAATGGTCGCAAGATCCGAAGACGACAGAAAACTTCCGCATGCCAATCGCGATCTTGGAAGACGGCACATATCATTTGCTTAAAGCGCTGGAAAAAATGAAAAGCCCGTATTTTCATTTGGTGAAGGGACTGCGTGAAACGCTTAAAGTTTGCGTAGAACAGGAGGCAGCCGCGCAATGATGATGCTAGAGCAGTTTTTATGGGTTATTTTCCCTTATATGTGCGTGGTGGTCTTTATTGTAGGGCATATTTTCCGCTATAGAAACGACCAGTTCAATTGGACAGCAAAATCAAGTGAGTTTATTGAAAAAAAACAATTGATGATCGGAAGTCTCTTATTCCACCTGGGTATTATCCCGGTTATTATGGGTCATGTATCCGGTCTGGGCATACCAAAAACCTGGATGCATGCACTGGGTGTAAACGATCATCTGTATCATATTGGAGCAGTTTATGTTGGTGGAATATTTGGAGCGATGACATTCCTCGGTATGTTGATTCTTACCTCTCGTCGTTTTACAATACGCAATGTGCGCCGTTTAAGTACAGCGTCTGATTTGATTGTAAACGTATTGCTTTTGGCCATTGTATGCATGGGGATGTTCGCGACTCTCGTAACGAATGCGGTACAGCCGGAATTCGATTATCGGGAGACGATCTCGATCTGGTTCCGCGGTTTATTCATATTCCGTGTGGACCCGACTCTGATGAGAGACGTACCGATGTCTTTCAGGCTTCATATACTTATGGGCTTTGCGATTTTTGCATTCTGGCCGTTTACCCGGCTTGTACATGTGTGGAGTGTTCCGTTGAATTATGTGCGCAGAAGTTATATCCTTTACAGAAGACATAAATCGAATTAGGAAAGCGGGCTCTGCCTTCTTTCCTAATTCTATTAGGAGAGAGCGATGAATAATAGGATGGATTATCAAAGGGAGCTTGAGCGAATACGCGAACATTTCGGTTATGATTTCATGGCGCTTGCTCTGGTTGAACCGGCCGAATATCAATACGTTATTAAATGGAAAAATGCAGCCGGTAATTTAAATGATCGCTTTAAGCGGATTGTGCTGCAATCCGGTAAGGGCATAGCAGGAATCGTGTTTAAAACCGGGAAATCCGTTTTCATTCCATCTATTTATCAATATGTGGGGGCAGACAACCTGTTTAACTATCCGATCGTTCAATCCGAGAAGCTCAAGAGTCTCGGGGCTGTTCCCCTATGGAATGATGCTCGCGTCGCGGGCGTACTGCTTGGTGGATTTCGGGAAGAACAGCTCATGACCGAAGCCATGATGCGTGATTTGGAAGCCTTGGCGCATAGGGGAATTGGAGAGTTGAACGGGAAGGAAGTGATGTGAATTGACATTGTCTTTAGGGACTGGCTCTTTGAGTGCGCTAATGGTGAAGTTGTTTGAGAACAGTACGGAAGCCATTTTCTTTTTTGATAGGCAAGGGAATACCCTAGCCATGAACCCGGCAGCAGAGGAGATTGTGGGCGATGACGTCCTCATTCAACTCTATGAAGGGAAGGAAAGAGCTTTATGTGGAACATGTAGGGGTTATACAAGCGAAACGGAGCCCCGTACCTGCCTTGACTGTTATTTCAATATGCCAGAATCCAAGGATTTCGCTTCTTTTCAGGTGTATCTGGAAACGAAGAGCAACCGAATGGTTCCCTATGCCGCTTCTTTTCACACCATTGATTCTGAACATGGAACACGGGTGTTGATGTTGAGAGACTTGACTCCACAATTTCAAACGCAGGAAAAATTGTATCAAAACAAAATGATGAAGCATGTCATTGAAGCGCAGGAAAATGAGCGCAAACGGCTTTCCAGGGAACTGCACGACAGTGTGGCCCAGGAATTGATGAGCGCGGTTGTTGAACTACGGGTGTTAAAATACATGACGAATGATGAACAACTCATCAAAAACATGAGGCAGACTGAAGCATCCATGACGCGATTGTTGGATGATATCCGCAACCTGTCTGTGGAACTACGCCCCGCCACACTTGATGATTTTGGGCTTGAAGCGGCATTTCGTTCCCACTTTAAGAGGGTTGAACAAAGCTTTGGTCTGGTAGTTGAATTTGTGTCGGATCTTTCCCAAAAGCGATATGGAAGTGAAAAGGAAACGGTCATTTACCGTGTCTGCCAGGAGGCTGTTCTCAATGCCTTGAAGTATGCCCAGGTAGATATGGTTAAAGTTTCTTTGACTGAGCACGATCATACACTTCGTTTGACTGTAGAGGACGATGGAATTGGCTTTGAAAAGGGGAGCAAGCCTATTGGAACGGGATTAGGTTTATATGGCATGCAGGAGCGAGCAGAGCTGGTAGGCGGAAGTTTTGGCGTCCTTTCAAATGTTGGTCAGGGAACCAAAGTCTTTTTACAAATTCCGATTGGCCAAGAGGAGGAATAGAGACTTGATCAAAATTGTGTTAGCGGATGACCATGCTATTGTACGAAGCGGATTTTCCATGATTTTGAACTTCCAATCGGATATGGAGGTTGTCGGAACGGCTGCGGATGGCATTGAAGCGTATACGATGGTAGCTAAATATCGTCCGGATATTCTAATCATGGATCTCAGCATGCCCCCAGGCGAAAGTGGATTGATCGCTACAGGCAAGATTAAAGAGGACCACCCTGATACTAAAATTCTGATTCTGACCATGCATGACGATGAAGAATATCTTTTTCATATTTTAAAGAATGGTGCTTCAGGATACGTTTTGAAAAATGCCCCAGATGAGGAGTTATTGCTTGCTATACGAACCATTCATGGGGGTGGGACTTATATCCATCCTAAAATGGCTACTTCTCTCGTTCGTGAGTTCATCAAAAAAGATACGACGTCACAATCAGAAGATCCTTATGAGATCCTGTCCAAGCGGGAACTGGAGATTCTACCTCTGGTCGCAAAAGGTTACGGTAACAAGGAAGTTGCGGAAAAGCTGTTCATCTCTGTCAAGACGGTGGAAGCGAACAAAGCGAAAATCATGGAAAAATTGAATTTAAGAAGCCGGCCTGAACTGGTCCAATATGCATTAAAGAAAAAAATGCTGGATTTTTAGCCGATGAATGGAGGAAATCCGCGTGCTGGAAAATGAGAAATTGCGCTTTTCCAAACCTGCCATGCGTATTCTTGAAAATGAGCATCGCTATCTAACCTATCTGATGGATGAATGGCATGCCATTGTATTGTGGTTTGAGCAGCACAGAATACTAGATTTGGAAGAAGGCCGCAAGCAACTGGAAAAACTGAGAACGCAGATTATCGATTTTAGGGTATCCCTAAAGAAACATACCGAAAAGGAAGAAGAACACTTCTTTTCTATGCTAGGAACCTACATTGGTTTTGAGCAGGGACCGCTCGTTGGTATACAGGAGGAGCACCGTGAAATAGAGGGCTATATCGATCATTTTCTTTATCAAACGGAGGGCGATCTGAGTTTGCTCACGCTTGATGAGATTCAGGAGGCGACCAAGAACGCGGGAGAGGCGTTCGAAGTCCTGACTGTACATTTTATAAAAGAAGAAACCGTACTTTTTCCTATGGCAGAGCAACAGATCAATCGGAATGATCTGACCAAGTTATGTGACAAATTAAATACGCTTATCTCTTGAATTGACCAAGCCGCTTCCTATAGAAGCGGCTTTTTATATTTTCAGGGACTCCCCTGTCAGGTAAAGGGGAGTCCCCTATATTCGAATGGATGGGCTAGCGGCTACAATGGGGACAGAAAATTCAAATCAATAATTCGACAGAAAAAACGTTGAAAAGGTGAGTTAAATGATTAGAAAAATGCAGTTGCCGTTACAAACATTGAACTTGATTCTTGGATTCATGGTATGGGTTATTATTTCTTCTCTTATGCCGTTCATTACGGAGGATATTGCTATTCCACCCGGAAAATTGGCCATGGTCACGGCAATTCCGGTCGTGCTTGGTTCGATTCTGCGCATTCCGCTTGGTTATTATGCCAACATCTTCGGAGCAAGAATCGTTTTTCTCGTTAGCTTTATTTTGCTTTTGTTTCCCGTCTACTATATCAGTGAAGCTTCTACGATGATGGATTTAATTATCGGTGGCTTGTTCCTTGGGATTGGGGGAGCTGTGTTCTCGGTTGGGGTGACTTCGCTGCCGAAGTATTATCCAAAGGAAAAGCATGGGTTTGTAAATGGGATGTATGGCATAGGGAATTTGGGAACAGCCGTCACTACCTTCTCGGCCCCTATTGTGGCTACTCAAATTGGCTGGGCCCCTACAGTGAAGCTGTATCTCATTCTGCTGCTTGTTTTTATCGCTTTGAATTTCTTCTTAGGGGACCGTCATGAAGCTAAAGTAAAGACGCCCATTATGGAACAGATTAAAGGGGTTTACAAAAATGAAAAGCTTTGGTTTTTCTCGCTCTTTTATTTTATTACATTTGGCTCATTTGTAGCGTTCACGGTGTACTTGCCGAATTTCCTGGTATCGAATTTTGAGCTGACTAAAGTGGATGCAGGGATGCGTACAGCAGGCTTTATAGCGATTGCCACTTTCTTCCGCCCCATCGGTGGCTGGCTGGCGGATCGGTTTCAGCCCCTGTTCCTGCTGGTAGGCACGTTCTCTGTTTATACGGTCGCTGCGATTCTTTTAGCTTTTTCACCAGGGATTACCCTTTATACAGTAGGCTGCTTGGCGATCGCTGTATGTGCTGGAATGGGGAACGGCGTCATTTTCAAGCTAGTTCCATTTTATTTTAATAAACAGGCAGGTATAGTTAACGGAATTGTATCCATGATGGGCGGTCTCGGTGGCTTTTTCCCTCCGATCTTGTTGTCGACGATTCATGCCGCTACTGGCCAATATTCCATTGGATTCATGCTCCTCTCCCAAGTGGCGCTGGCTAGCCTGATCCTCGTTATATGGCTGTATTATCAAGGGACACAATCTAATGAATGAACGTTATTCCAGACAGATCTTATTTAGACCTATTGGTGGCGAAGGGCAGCGTAATTTATCCGCTGCTGTCGTCACCATTATCGGTTGCGGGGCACTGGGTTCCGCCATTGCCGAAACATTGGTAAGAGCGGGCGTTGGGGAGCTTCATCTTGTCGACAGGGATTATGTGGAGATGTCGAATCTGCAACGTCAGCAGCTGTTCACGGAGCAGGACGCCGCGGAAATGCAGCCTAAGGTCATGGCAGCCGAAAAAAGGCTGATAGCCATACGAGAAGACGTGCGATTGCACACATATCTCGATAACTTGGATGCCGAGCTTGTTCAAGAACTTGCCAGCAAAAGTATATTGCTGATGGATGCTACGGACAATTTTGAAACTCGTCTGCTTATCAACGATGCTGCACTGAAGGCAGGAATTCCATGGATTTATGGAGCCTGTGTTGGAAGCACAGGCGTTGTTTTTCCATTCGTGCCGGGCGAGTCTGCTTGTTTACGCTGCCTTCTGCCATCGTTGCCTGCGATCAATCAGACCTGCGATACGGCTGGAATCATCTCGCCTGCAGTCCAGGTGACAGCGGCCCTCCAATGTGCAGAAGCCATGAAGTGGCTGAGTGGCAGACATGATAAGATGCGCCGCAAGGTTCATCTATTTGATCTATGGGAGAACACGCAGATGGACATAGGGATTTCCCGCATCCGTAACCAAGATTGTCCAACCTGTGGAGAGCATCCTACGTTTCCTGCACTGACAGCATCACGTCGCTCGGCGTATGCGGCTCTGTGCGGACGGAACGTGGTACAGGTTCTTCCAGACCCACAACGTCCGATCACGCTTGATGATGCAGAGAAAATGGGCAGGCTTATAGCAGATCGTGTAAAAAGAACCCCTTATTTCGTTGAATTTTATGCTTTTAAGCATCGAATGATTTTATTCAAAAACGGAAGGCTTCTCATACACGGTGTACGGAGTGTTGCCAACGGTCAAAAACTATATCATCAGCTGTTCGGTTAAATGAGATATAGATACAAAAAGCAGAAACATTTAAAAGAGTCTGTCACCGGAGAGTGGCTTGTCCGGTGGCTGGAAGGTGGAAAAGATGAGTGTATTTGAAATCGTGACGGAGCCCATTATCCCGCAGGCTTATGCGGATTATGTCCTAAGGCCGGAAGCAGGAGCGGTGACTATTTTTACAGGGCACGTACGAGAATGGACTCAAGGCGTACGGACCTTATACCTTGCTTATGAGGCCTATGTCCCTATGGCTCAAAAAAAACTCGCAGAGATTGGTCGCGAAATCGAACAGAAATGGGAAGGAACGCGAGTGGCGATCGCGCACCGCATTGGCGAGCTTCAAATCGGTGATATCGCCGTTGTCATTGCCGTTTCTTCACCTCACCGTTCGGATGCGTATGAGGCGAATGAATACGCGATCGAACGAATCAAAGAAATAGTTCCTATTTGGAAACGAGAGATTTGGGAAGATGGAACGCAGTGGGTCGGAGATCAAAAGAAAAAGCCAGGGGGAGATCAGTCATGATTAAGCTGTACTACTTTGCGGGACTCCGTGAGGTGACGGGAAAAGCAGAAGAATTGGCAGATTTGGCGGGCCAAACGGTAGGCGATTTATCCAATTGGATAACAGATCAATATCCAGATATGCCGACCAAGTCTGTGCGAATTGCGATAAACGAGGAGTATGCGTTGTCTACGGATGTATTACAGAATGGAGACATTGCAGCCTTCATTCCCCCAGTGAGCGGCGGCTAATGATAACGATGCTAAACAACTAGAAAGGAGGGGGCGTATGAATTTTCATCCACTGAAAGACAAGTTGCAGCGGCCGATTCGTGACCTGCGTATATCGGTTACAGACCGCTGCAATTTCCGCTGTTCCTATTGCATGCCTAAAGAGATTTTCGGTGACGATTACGCCTTTCTTCCCCAAAATGAATGTCTGTCGTTTGAAGAGATTCACCGGCTCACGAAGCTCTTTGTATCCCTGGGTGTAAAAAAGATCCGACTCACGGGCGGCGAACCATTAATGCGCAGGAATCTACCCGACCTGGTCTCCCAAATCCTGTCCATTGACGGAGTGGAAGATGTCGGCTTGACCACCAACGGTGTGCTGCTAGGACAGCAGGCTAAGCCTCTCTATGACGCGGGGCTACGACGGCTTAATGTCAGTCTGGATGCTCTGGACCCCGAGCTATTTGGGCGGTTGAATGGGCGGGGGATTAAGCCTGATGTTATTTTGAAGCAGATCGAATATGCAAGAGGAATCGGCTTTGAAATCAAGGTCAATATGGTAGTTCAAAAAGGCGCTAATGACTCGGAGATTTTGCCGATGGCCGCCTATTTTAAGGAGCAGGGAATAACCCTTCGCTTTATCGAGTTTATGGATGTAGGTAATGACAACGGATGGAGCTTCAAAAAGGTACTAACCAAAAAAGAAATCGTTGAACGACTTAAGAATGCGTACGAGCTGGAGCCGATGGATCAGGATTACTTTGGAGAAGTAGCAAAGCGTTACCGTTATAAAGACAGCGACGCACAGATTGGTTTTATTACTTCGGTTTCTGAATCGTTTTGTTCGTCTTGTACACGTGCCCGCTTATCGTGCGATGGCAAGTTTTATACATGTTTGTTTGCTTCAGGCGGATTTGATCTACGTCAGATGCTTCGTAATGGAGCGAATGACCAGGAATTATTCGATGTGATTACTTCAGTATGGGAGCAACGCACAGACCGGTATTCCGATGAACGTACGGAGCAGACAGCCAACAACAAAAAAAAGATTAACATGTCCTACATTGGCGGCTGACATTTTATACCATGAGAATGTGCTGTATTTGATGTGGTTGCCTCGAAAAAGAAAGCGCAAACATTTTTGTTGGCAAAACTTAAATTCGATGTTATTATGATCTTGGGATTGTTACTGAAAAGGCAAAACCCGAGGCATGGAATTAGATTTCCATGTGTTGGGTTTTGCCTTTTCTTTTTAGAATACAAGCTTTACGATATCCTGCATGATATGAATATATGGCCCAGCCATAACGCAGAAAGGTGAGTGATATAAAGCCTTACAAGTGCTGAACAACAAAGATGATGACGTCGACCAACGAATCGACATCCGAAAAATGATGTCATAGGACGTGGTTAACCGACTATATTCATTTTCAAAACGGAATATCAGATCGGTTTGGAAGCACTCAAGATCATTCAGGGAAAACGTAAGGCTTTGTCTCTTATTATGAATGCGTTTTCATAACACGGAATTGTAAATCAATACATTTGAATTTGATTTATGACGAAGGTTTGATCGGCTATTACCGTCTTGTGACCTATCTGAAATTTCGCCCAGCAACTAAATCCTTTTTTAAATTTGATGGGATAAGGGGGGCAGTTAGATGATCATAACGAAGATATTTAATAACAACGCCATAATAGCCAAAGATCAAAAAAGAGATGAATTTGTTGTTATGGGTCGTGGTATTGCATTCAAAAAGAGTGCAGGTGAACAAGTAGAAGAGCATCTAATTGAAAAGGTCTTTGTGCTTAAACATAAAGATGCTTCAGAGAAATTCAAGTTATTGTTAGAGGATGTTCCAACAGAATATGTTTCGTTATGCTATGACATCATTGAATATGGAAAAAGCATATTAGAAGCACAATTGAGCGATTATATATATGTTTCGCTTACGGATCACATGAACAATGCATTTAAAATGTTTGATGAAGGGTTTAAAAATGCAAATCCATTAATTTGGGAGATTAAAAAATTTTATCCCAAAGAATTTGCGGTTGGATTAAAAGCACTGGAGTTCATTGAAGACGAAACAGGCAAACGATTGTCAGAAGATGAAGCAGGTAATATTGCTCTTCATTTAATAAATGCTCAAGTAAACAGCTCCTACAACAAGGTAGCAGATGTTGCTCAGCAAACTCAAAAAATACACGACATCTTGAATATTATTAAATACTCTTATAATACCACCATAGATGAACACTCGATCAGTTATGAGCGATTTATTACGCATTTAAGGTTCTTCTTTCAGCGATTAAATAAAAAAGAAAAAGTAGAACTGGAAGACGATTTTTTGTGGAGGCAAGTGAAAGCAAAGTACAAAAAGGCTTATGGCTGCATGCTGAAGATTGAGAAATACTTGGATATGGTATTGTCAGATGAGGAAAAGCTGTATATAACGATTCATATTCAGCGTGTGACCCAAAGAGAAAATTGAATAACACTTGGATTGTTACTGGTAATGCAGGCGAAACCAACCTAGATCGAATTTGATCTATTTTGGTTTTGCCTTTTTTTATAAATACAATTAAAGGGGAAGTTACAATGAAGTATGAGACATTAGCAAAAGACATCATCAGAAATGTCGGCGGCAAAGAAAATGTGAATAGTCTAACTCATTGTATTACACGCTTGCGCTTCAAATTAAAAGATGAAAGTAAAGCCAATACAGAGGTTTTGAAAAATATGGATGGTGTTGTCACTGTGGTAAAGAGTGGCGGGCAATACCAGGTTGTTATAGGTAACCATGTACCTGAGGTTTATGCTGATGTTACTGCTGTAGGTGGTTTTCAAACAGGAGATTCAGAAGAAGCATCAGGTGAAAAAATGAGTTTGTTCAATAGATTCATTGATACCATTTCAGGTGTATTTACACCCACGCTGGGTGTCTTAAGTGCCACAGGTATGATTAAGGGCTTCACCGCCTTATTTGTAGCTTTGGGCTGGCTGGCCACTACATCGGGTACCTATCAAATTCTCAATGCTTTAGGTGATTGTTTGTTTTACTTCTTTCCTATTTTCCTGGGGTATACGTCAGCTAAAAAGTTCAATGCCAACATTTTTATAGGCATGGCTATAGGTGCATCACTTGTGTACCCAACATTTAGCACGATAACAGCCTCGGGCAAACCACTATACACTCTATTTAGCGGTACTATATTTGAGTCACCGGTATATATCACCTTCTTAGGTATTCCGGTCATTCTGATGAGTTATGCGTCAACCGTTCTTCCGATTATCATATCCACCTATGTAGGCTCAAAAATAGAAAACTTCTTTAAAAAGGTAATCCCTAGCGTAGTGAGAACATTTTTGGTTCCGTTTTTCACATTGTTAGTTATTGTACCCTTAGCGTTGATTGTGATTGGACCTCTCTCGACTTGGGCAGGTCAACTGCTTGGCGCTGGAACCCTCTTTGTGTATAACTTAAGTCCGATTATTGAAGGTATGCTCATGGGCGCTTTCTGGCAAGTGTTTGTTATCTTTGGATTACACTGGGGACTTGTTCCTATCGCTATGAACAATTTAGCAGTGCTTAAATTCGATCCGATTCTTGCGGCTACGCTGGGAGCTTCCTTTGCTCAGACGGGCGTCGTACTGGCGATTTTGTTTAAGACCAAAAATGTAAAACTGAGATCACTTTCCATTCCAGCTGTCATCTCCGGGATTTTTGGTGTGACAGAACCAGCAATTTACGGGATTACATTACCACGTAAGAAACCATTTATTTTAAGCTGTATAGCATCCGCAGTAGGCGGCGGTATTATAGGAATGATGGGAACTAAAGGTTACATTATTGGTGGATTGGGTATTTTCGCTATCCCGAGCTATATCAGTCCGGCAGGAATAGACAACGGATTTTATGGGGCTGTTATCGGTATCCTGGTAAGCTTTGTATTAGGCTTCTTGCTTATGTTCTTTGGCGGATTTAAAGATGATGAAGTGAAAGAAGCAAAAAAGGAAGACAGTACACCAGGAGCGGCAAGAGGAGAAGTTTTAGTAAAACAAGAGACGGTGATGAGTCCATTAAAAGGTGAAGTGAAGTCTTTATCTGAAGTAACAGATGAAGCCTTTTCGACAGGTGCTCTGGGTAAAGGGATCGCCATTGAACCTTCTGAAGGTAAGGTCGTTTCACCTGTAGATGGTGTATTAACATCATTATTTTCGTCAGGTCATGCGATTGGAATTACAAGTGATCACGGTGTTGAGGTCCTCATCCATGTAGGCAAAGATACGGTCAAATTAAAAGGCAAACATTTTTATCCTAAAGTAAAACAGGGAGATGCTGTTAAAAAAGGCCAGCTGCTTATGGAGTTTGATATGGAAGCTATAAAAGAGGCTGGTTATGTTTTGACCACACCCGTTATCGTTGCCAATACTACGAATTACCTGGATGTCATTGAAACAGAGAAGAAGGCGATTGAGTATCAAGAGGATTTATTGACCGTCGTAGTCTAATCTTAATTAAATGTTGAGGAGGAATTAACAATGGAAAATACAACTAAATTGGAATTTCCACAAGGATTTTTATGGGGAGGTGCAACGGCTGCCAACCAATTTGAAGGTGGATATAATGAAGAAGGTAAAGGCTTAAGCACTGCGGATGTGATCACGGCTGGAACGCATACGACTTCCCGAAGAATTACACCTATACTGGAAGAAGGAGTGAACTATCCGAGTCACGAGGCTATTGATTTTTTCCACCACTATCAAGAGGATATCCGCTTATTTGCAGAGATGGGATTCAAGGTCTTTAGAATGTCCATTGCGTGGTCAAGAATATTTCCTAACGGAGATGATGCAGAGCCGAATGAGCAAGGCTTGCAGTTCTATGATCGTGTATTCGCAGAATTGAAAAAGTATAATATTGAGCCTTTGGTTACAATCTCACATTATGAAGCACCGTTTCATTTGACCCAAAAATATAATGGTTGGTCAGATCGCAGAGTCGTAGATTTTTATGTGAGATATTGTGAAGTGCTTTTTAACAGATACAAAGATGTTGTGAAATACTGGTTAACCTTTAATGAAATCAATATTTTAACCTTGTCATTTGGCGCATTCATGGCTGGAGCTATGATGCCGGAGGGGAATGGAGAGCTTGCCCATGCTACAGTGAAGGATGAGCAGGTTTTGTATCAGGCGTTGCATCATCAATTTATTGCCAGTGCAAAGGCTGTAAAGCTGGGTCATGAAATCAATAAGGACTTTAAAATCGGTTGTATGATTGCTTATATGTGTTCCTACCCACTTACATGCCATCCTGATGATATTCTGCTAGCTCAACAAAAGGATAACTTAAGTAATTTCTTATGCTCAGATGTTCAAGTAAGAGGCGCTTATCCGGGATTTGCCAAACGCTATTTTAGAGATCATAACATTCAGATCAAAATGCAAGAAGAGGATGAGGACATCTTAAAGGAAGGCTGCGTAGATTTCTATACCTTCAGCTATTATTCCTCTACTTGTGTCAGCGCCGATCCCAACCAGGAGAAGGTGGGAGGAAATTTATCTATGGGCTTAAAGAATCCTCATTTGAAAGCAAGTGCCTGGGATTGGCAGATCGATCCACAGGGATTGAGATGGTCCCTCAATAACATTTACAACCGATACGAAATCCCGTTAATGGTTGTTGAAAATGGCCTTGGCGCCGTAGATACAGTGGAAGAAGACGGCTCCATTCACGATGATTATCGAATTGATTATCTAAAGCAACACATTGAGCAAATGAAAGAAGCGATTGCTGATGGAGTAGACTTAATAGGGTATACGCCTTGGGGATGTATTGATCTGGTAAGTGCGGGAACTGGTGAAATGAAAAAGCGTTATGGGTTTATATACGTAGATAAGGATAATGAAGGCAAAGGGACACTTGCCAGATCCAGAAAGAAGAGCTTCTATTGGTATAAGAATGTGATTGAAACCAATGGAGAGCAGTTGGATTAAATCTTAGCGCCTGTTTCATAAAAGTCATACCGTCAGCGCGTGCCAATTTTAATCGGTACGCGCTGCTTGTATTTATTATGAAATGAAAATAACACCTTAAATGGATATTCATCCCGGCTGTGAAAATGGATTCCCTTCAGGAAACTACGGAGATTGTTTATAGGTAGGGGCTCAACATCATCCATGTATTTTAAAATTCACTAAACACATGGGATGAAAATGTCGAAATAGAAGATAGGACTTATATCAAAATATAAGGAAGTGGATACATATTATGAATCAAGTAGAAGCTGTTTTGACCGCCATGCCATTTATCAAAGAAGCTGCACGACAAGATGTTTCAATTTCCGTAATGGACAGGGAAAAATTTCTGTTCTTTCAGTCGGGTAAAAGCTTAGTTTATGACTTCAAAGCAGGCGATCCTCTTCCTGATGTACACAGAGACTTCAAAATGCTAGTAGGCGGTGAAAAGACCAGAGAGCGTTACGCTGCTGAAGTTTTCGGCATCGCTGCTGATTCTTACTTTCATCCGATTAAGAATGAACAGAATGAGATCGAGGCCGTAATGTGTATCACCTATAGTATGGATAATCAAGATCAACTGAAGAAGTTGATGACTCAAGCCGAGGATGTTACAAGCAAGCTAGTTGAAGGGATTCAGCATGTGGCGGCCCATTCGGAGGAGCTTAGTGCGACTGCCGAAGAAATTTTAAGCAATACTAAACAGGCGGTTGAGGACTCCGGTAACGTGACTGAGGTGGCCGGCTACATTAAGGAAATTTCAGAGCAGACGAACTTGCTTGGATTAAATGCAGCAATTGAAGCAGCCCGAGTGGGTGAGGCAGGAGCTGGTTTTGGGGTTGTGGCTACAGAAATCCGAAAAATGTCTACGGGCACCAAGGAAGCAACCGGACGGATTGAGCAGTCCTTGCAAGCCGTCAGACAATCGGTTTATAACATGGAACAAGAAATCACACAGATTGCGGTTTCCTCCCAAGAGCAAGCCAAGCTTGTTACGGAATTTATGAATATTATTGATCAATTAAATGTAACCAACCACGGCTTGAGAGGGTTAGTAGAAAAAATCACGGATGATGTTGAAGCAGAATAAAGAATGAAAAAAAGTCTCGGTCTGTGAATTGTACATTCCGTATGGAAATGTAGATTACAGGCCGAGACTTTTTCTAATAGTAAATATTTACGAGTATTGTTGGTTTAACAGTGCAGTATCATAATACTCTTCGAAAGATTTGATTTTATTGTTTTCAAATTTAAAGATCTGGACATAGATCCCGTTGTATTTTATTTTTTTATTTTCTCCCCATGGTCCATTCGCTGTGATATCAATATGGCTGCGTGTTTTTGTCACAATCGTGTTAGGATTTTCTCCGACTATAAACTCATCGATGGTCCATTCGAATGTCCCTTTCATATCATTAAAAATGGGATTAAAGAAGCCTTTTACAGCATCCCAGCCTTCTTGAACAGAATTGTGCAAAACTGCCACTTCATCAGTGGTAAATGGGGTAATTACAGCCGGATTATCTTCAACCCACAAAGAATAAAATTTGTCCGTATCTCCTAAATATAAAGAAAAAAAGTCTACAATGACATCCATGTTCTTTTTAGCAACTTCATTCTCGCTGTTGAATGAAGCATTAATAGTTACATTTTTAATCTTTTTGGGATTCATGCTGTTATTCTCCTTTATAAAAAAGATTTTGAACCATTACCTTTTCATTTGGTAGATGGCGTCCAGCTTCTATTTACATCATTAGTATAAAATATAGGCAATTAAATAATAATAGACTGATTTTTAAGAGTGTTAAAAATGTAGACAAATGCTTCATAGTGTACAAATGTAAAATAAAATTTTGTGAGGGCTAACATGATTCGAAAAACAACTCCTAAGGAACTTCTTGCTGAATCTTTGATAGACTTAGCCAAAATACATCCAATCCAGTCCATCACCGTAACGGATATTACTGACAATTGTCAGGTTAGCAGACAGATGTTTTATTATCATTTTTCCAGTAAATATGACCTGATCTCATGGATATATAGTGATAAGGCAGATAAAATTATTGAACAATATATAGAAAAAGAGCCTTGGGGACGTGTTGCCGGGAGAATTGTTGAGTTTATTAAAGAGGATTACATCTATTTTAAAAAGGCTTTTGACGACAATACGCACTTGTCTTTTTATAATAATATCTTTAACTATACGGTTGAATGCCACACCAATTATATTCTTAAGAAAACAAATAGGACTTCGTTGCCTCCCGACATCCTTTTTGCTATAAGATTTAACGCTTATGGAGGAGTGAATGTGACTAAGGACTGGCTTGAGAATGGCATGAAGGAATCTCCAGAGCAATTAGGCGAATTAATATTCTCTGCGATGCCCTTGCCTATAAAAAAATATTTTCATTTAGATGAATAAATGCCGCGGAGAGGATACAGATATGAATTTGAATGAGTTAAATGAACAGAGTTACTCCGAACTAGAAGAATATTGGGTACATGTATTTCTGAATGAGATTCATTATCCATAATCAAATCTTTTCCGATATAATAATGAAAAGAAGCTGATAGAACAGATACTACCTCAGAGAGGTGATTTATAATGACCGTTGACATCCTCGTACGTAATAATGTAAAAGTGCTGGGCTCAGGCAGCCAAACGATCGTATTTGCTCATGGCTTTGGATGCGATCAGGATATGTGGCGTTATATCGTCCCTAGCTTTATCGACAACTACCAAATCGTCTTATTTGATTACGTAGGTTCCGGAGAATCTCAAATTAAGTACTATGATTCAGAAAAATACAGCGACTTACAAGGGTATGCCCAAGATGTGCTAGATATTATGGAAGCGCTAGAATTAAGAAATGTCATATTCGTCGGACACTCCGTTAGTAGTATGATCGGAATGCTTGCTTCTATCCGCAATCCCCAATATTTTGAGCGCATCGTCATGCTCGGTCCCTCTCCTCGTTATGTGAATGACCTCCCCTATTATTATGGAGGCTTCGATAAGAGTGACATCGATGAATTGCTTGATATGATGCAAATGAACTTCATCGGCTGGGCTAGTTACCTGGCACCCATTGTTATGCAGAATCCTGAACGACAGGAATTAACCGAAGAGTTGGAGAAAACCTTTTGCTCAAGAGACCCTCATATTGCACGACAATTTGCGGAAGTGACTTTTTTTTCGGATTGCCGTGTCGATCTCCAGCATGCTTCGATTCCTACACTGATTCTCCAGTGCTCGGACGATAGCATTGCTCCGATTGAAGTAGGGAATTATTTACATACTCATCTTAAAAACAGCAGGCTTCAACAGATGAGGGCAAAGGGGCATTATCCTCACTTAAGTCAACCTGGAGAAACAAGCGATCTGATTAAAGAGTATTTAGCCAGTGTGTAATATCAGGAGAAAGGCAGTCATGAAATGGATATTCAATTAGATAAAGCTCCCTGTGGATATTTCTCAATCTCGGATTCTGGCTTCATTCAATCGGTAAACCAAACTTTATTGGATATGCTACTTTATGACCGTAATGAATTGCTCGGACGGCCGATTGAATCCACAATGTCTGTTACCAACAAGCTATTTTTTCATACTTATTTTTATCCCTATATTCAGTTGTACGGGCATGTCGATGAGATGTACTTTTCGTTTCGGACAAGTGATCGACAGGATGTGCCTGTACTTCTAAACGGGGTGCGCCAGGAACGCAACGGAGAAACTGTTATTGATTGTGTAGTGCTTATGATGCGTAAGCGAATTGAACATGAGAGAGATATTCTGCAGACCAAAACCAAGCTTCAGGAATTATATCAGGCTACGAATGAAGCGAACCAGAAGCTTGAACGGTTGCACGAAGAATATGAAATCAAACAGCAGGAGCTAGAAAGGATTAATCTCCAGCTTGAAACGATGGCATCAACGGACCCGTTAACCGGTCTTAAAAATAGAAGGTATTTCCAAGATCAATTACTAGCTAGCCTCGCGTCTTTTCGTGAGAGTGGAATATCTTTTTCGCTGCTTATCATTGATATTGATCGATTTAAAAGTATTAACGATACTTATGGTCATCCAGTGGGCGACCTAGTGCTTACGAATCTGGCAGAATTACTGCAATCCATGTCACGGGATAGGGACATTGTCGCTCGGTATGGCGGCGAGGAGTTCGTAATTATTCTTCCGGGCAACGATCAAGAAGAAGCTATTCTTACAGCGGAAAGATACCGCTCCACGACGGCCTCGATGGATTGGGGAGAATATGCTATTACTGTGAGTATTGGTGTGGCAACGGTTACGCAAGAGGATACGGAACAAACGATTGTTCATCAAGCGGATTTAGCTCTGTATGCTTCCAAAAGTGGCGGGAGAAATCGGGTCACTCATTCAGCAAATCTCGTAAAGAGTTAGATAAAGTCTTAATAAAGGGAATTAAGAGCTGACACGCCTTAGAGCTAATTAGCCGAGCCTGCCTCTTACGGCGGGCTTTTTATTATAAAAGCCCCGGAATGTCTCCACAGCTTACTCCAATAGGTCTGGTCAAACCATACAAATTCAGCTACTATTATTGATAACGATTCTCATTCGAAGGATCAGGATGAATGAAAACATTTGAGGTGGACGCTTGTGAATTCAAATTCGTTATCATTAATATATCAGCATTATTTGGAAAAGACTCCGTTCAGACAACAGAACGAGCATACGTATATGATTTTACCGGAAGCGGGCCATGGACATATCTACCGAGTTACAACTTATAGTGGAATTGAGATCGTGTATTCGCATATTCAATATCACGAGCCGTATCCGACCAACTTTGCTTCCAGTGGACAAATGATTGAGCTCCAATTTGCGCTTTCGGGTCAACGTCATGTGAATGTGGCTGGGTTGGATTATACACTCCCGATGGGACAGGGGGCACTTATTTTTTTACAGGATTTTAAAGCGTGCTTTCATCCTCCGGTTAACGAACAATACAAATCATTTGCACTTGGCATTCCGATTTCGTTGTTTAATTATGCGGCTTCACAGTTAGCGGCTCGTCGGCAGGTAGCTATTGAATTTAATCAAATTCTTAAGGGAGCTGCATTCCATCACTTTAGTTTTGAACTGGATCACAGAAGTATAGTGATGATTGAACATTTGATCAAAGACTTGAAAAGTGTGCATAAATCGCCTTTATTAATGGAAGCAGCAGCACTTGAGATTTTAAATCGATTTATGATTCAATTATTTGATGTAACACCTATGCCCGAAGGTTTGTCTAAAGAAGATGTCAGAAAGCTGCATATGGCTCGGGAGATACTTGAGTTCAGCATGATTGATCCACCCTCACTGATCACATTATCCAAAAAGGTTGGATTAAACGATTTTAAATTAAAAAAAGGATTCAAAGCCTGCTTTGGAACTACTGTATTTGAATATTTGCGCCAAATTCGTCTTGATTATGCGATGAAGCTGCTCCGAAGCCAAGAAAGCAATGTGACTGAAGCTGCGATGGCTGTAGGATATAGCAATGTGAGTGCATTTTCAGAGCAATTTTTCCGAGAATACGGAGTGAAGCCATCATCTTTAAAGAAGGTATTTTAAAATAAAATCCGTTTAACCGTAGAATAATCCGTATATAGGCAGTAGAGTGGTGCTGTGACTCGTATACTTCTGCATAGAGAGAATCTATAACAGAGGAGTGTGCGAGGATGAACAGAATAAAAGGGAGCATCTTTTTCAGTGTATTTGTGGCTATGCTAGGGCTCATGCTCATTGCTCCAATTATGCCGCCCCTTATTCGTGAGTTGGGATTAAGAGAAAGTCATTCTGGGTTAATTATATCGCTTGGCTCCATAACGATGGCCTTAATGGCCCCAATATGGGGAAATCTGAGTGATGCAAAGGGGCGCAAGCCTGTGATTCTGCTTGGATTCATAGGGATGTGTGTAAGCTGCTTGCTGTTTACGCTTACTCTTTTTGCAGGATTAAAAGGTTGGCTCAGCGGTGGGCTGCTGTTAGTCCTGTTAATTGTTACACGCGGTTTGATCGGCGGGTTTATCCCGGCGGTATTGTCATCCTCCCAAGCTTATATGGGAGATGTGACCGAGGGAGAAGATCGAGGCAGTGGGATGGCGATCATTAGCGCAGCCAATGGACTTGGATTAGTATTTGGTCCTGCTATTGCAGGTGCCTTTACTTTAATAGGCTTGTTGTGGCCTCTATATTTTGGGATTGTAATTGCTGCTGTAGCATTTGTAGTGGCCTTGCTGGCAATTCCGTCTGCTAAGCCCGTTATTCAGCAAAAGCCAGCCCGAATTAACCCCTTTCAACCCGGTCTACGAATGTATTTGTTTGCAGGTTTGGTTACGATGATTAGTATTGTGACCATCCAGGTTATAGGCGGATTTTATTTTCAAGATCAACTAGGCCTTTCATCCGAAGAAACAGCAAGAGTGGTTTCCTTTGGACTTATGTTTTCCGGTGCAGCCATGTTGATTGTACAGATCGTTCAGATGAAATGGCTTAAATGGCAACCCAAGCCGATGATTTTGCTCGGTTCTCTGTTCCTTATTGCCGGTATGCTGATATTCCTCATGTCAGCCAGCATGGTTGTTTACTATTTAGCGTTCTTTATGTTTGGTATAGGTACAGGCTTGCTTATGCCTGGATTTATGGCTGGGGCTTCTCTTTCTGTTAGTAAAGAACAGCAAGGGGGAGCCGCTGGTCTGGTGGCCACTGTCCAAGGGATTTCTGCAATTATTGCTCCTATTTTGACAACGACCCTATATCGGGTGGACAAATATATTCCTTTTGCTCTTATAGCAGCTCTAGTAGCTGTTATGGCCATCATTATGTTGGGGGTAAGAAAGAGAAAAGGGAATAGTGAGCTGGTATCTCAGAGACCAAATAAATAAAAGAATTGTTTGATGAACCCATAGGCTTCCGTGCTATATTCACGAGAAGCCTATTTTGTTTGCTGGTTTGAATGATAGTCAAAAGGTCTCAATTTGTCATAAACCACATAGTTTAGATATCTATTATAATAAGTTTTAAGAAAATTCAGGGAAAGCAGAAGGAAAGTGGGAGGCTCATGGAAATACAGCAAAAGTGGGTGGTTTTAAACAAAAAAGTACCTCTTATATGCGGACTACGACTGAACTCCTGAGGTGAATGAGAAGGTGAAATCCGATTTAGGGGGGGCTAGTTAAGGAGAAGTCATAAAATTGGAGGGATGCAGATGGGTTGGGAGTATGGAATTAAAGTCGCAGATGTTAAGGATATTCAAGTGCTAATGGATCGTTTAGCTGAAGCATTGCCTAGGATTGACGGATATCGGATGCAAAGGGATGAGGATGGCTTTGTCCTGCTTCAAAATGATCCCTATTGGCCTGAGGCGTTCCAGGTGTCTGTGGAAGAGGCAAGGAATATTGAAGGGTTAAAAGATGATGAACCTTATATCTATTGTCTATTTCATATTGGTGGCGAAGATGCGGTGAAGTGGAGGGAAGGAATGTGCAGGGTGCTGGAAGAAGAGAAATGCGCTGCGGATTGGTTCGAGTTATAGCCGAAGAAAGGAGTGGTGAGATTGAGTAAGAAGGACAAAAAAGAGATTCAGACACTAATCTATCGCTATAGTGGTCCACGAGCCAATATTGGATATACTTTTGAACCGCTGCGTTATAGGGATACGGATGAACCAAAGCTGGAGGAGATAATCTTTATCTACGCAGATGACTTTGATATCGTGTTGTCTGCGTTAAAGTCCAAATATCCACTTGACGATCCTGATACGGGGGAAACGTATGAGGCTTTTGATCCCTGTTGGGATAATCCGATTCCGGAGTCGATATGGCATGAGATATTAACAGAATTGGATGCTTGGCCTGCCAAGGAGCCGGAATTGCACATATTTATCGATTCCTTTATAGCTTGGGTCAGAGCACACCTGAAGCGAGCAAATGGTATTATCGTGACTGGAAATCTATAGAGAAAGACAAAGCAATACGTATTTTCGCTACCCCTCGCTTTAAGGTGCGACCGGACAGCAAGCTGCTGAGTCGAACACCTCGTTTTTTGCAGTGCTCGCGATTATTTCTCCTTTCCTGATCGGCCTAATACTACAATCTCTATATATAAAAAACAAGCGATTTCCTTTTGAAAGGGGATCGCTTGTTTGGCATCATGCTGATTTTGATTTCTATATTCGAATAAAACACGACATTTAAATAACATGGTGAGTAACTTTAGTGCGCAAACGACAAAATTCGTCATTATTTTTAGTTGTTCAGGACGTGGAAACCGTTCTTGTTCCTTAGTACAATGAATAAAAATAACAAGTGATGAAAAGAAAGGTGACAAATACACGAGGAATTACGGATAAGGGGGGACAGGCTGTGGCCGTATACACACTACGTAGATTGATACAAATGATTCCGGCACTGCTTGGTATTGTCGTCATTACATTCATGATCTCAAGAGTGCTTCCGGGTGATCCTGCCGTGATGCTTGCGGGGGAACAGGCTACACCCGAGACGATTGAAAATATTCGAAGCAGCATGGGACTGGATCAACCGAAGTACATTCAATTTTTTCATTATGTAGTTGGATTGTTCCAAGGTGATCTGGGTCAGGCTTATCACACTGGACAGTCAGTGGCAAGCGACTTTGCTACCCGGTTTCCAGCAACCATCGAGTTGGCGCTGGCAAGCTTGGTTATTGCGATTCTGGTGGCAATCCCAATCGGCATCCTGGCAGCAACCCGTAAAGAATCGATTGTTGATCACATTTCACGTGTGTTTTCCTTGATCGGTGCATGTATGCCCATTTTCTGGATTGGCCTGTTATTCATTTATATCTTCTATGCTAAATGGGGCATCGCTCCTGCGCCCATGGGTCGAATTAGCGGTGACATCAATCCGCCGACGCACGTTACGGGACTTTATGTACTCGATAGTTTGATGACCGGTGATTTTGTAGCTTTAAAAAGCAGTTTATCCCATTTGGTTCTGCCAGCAGTCTGTCTCAGTACAGGCACTATGGCGATTGTGGCACGGATGATGCGTTCCAGCATGCTGGAAGTGATCGGTCAGGATTTTATTCGCACAGCCAGAGCCAAAGGTCTGCGCGAAGGAATTGTTATTTATAAGCACGCACTCATTAACGCCTTTATTCCAACACTTACCGTACTTGGTTTGCAGGTCGGTTACCTGATTGGTGGAGCGGTTATTACCGAAACCATTTTTACCTGGCCAGGAGTGGGCAGCTATGTGACGGACTCCATTTTGGCGGCTGACTACGCACCGATTCAAGCATTTACCCTCGTAAGTGCGCTGATTTACAGCTTTATCAATCTTGGAGTCGACTTGGTTTACGGATTGATTGATCCACGTATCCGGTACGAATAATGAACGAAGCACAAAAGTAGGGGGAGGTACTCGGATGAGCACTGCGAGTGATTTGGTGGCAAAAGCGGCTGTACCTCAGCCCAATGCAGCCGCTATACCGAAACGCAAGACCTTTTGGCGATTACTGTTTGGCAATAAACTCGCTTTAATCGGATTTATCTTTATCGTTGGCTGGACGCTCATTGCCATCCTCTCATCATGGATCGTTCCACATGATCCTTATGTAACCGACCCGGCGAACAAGCTGCTGCCGCCAAGTGCAGAACATTGGTTTGGGACCGATAATTACGGACGTGACATTCTCAGCCGTGTCATTTACGGAGCCAGAATCAGCATATGGACCGGGATGATTGCCGTGTCGATCTCATTTATCATCGGCGTACCGCTTGGAGCCATCGCAGGTTTCTATGGCGGTCGAATGGGCAGCATTATTATGCGCTGTATGGATATTCTGTTGGCTTTCCCGTCGCTGGTACTCGCCATGGCCATTGCTGCAGCGATGGGACCAGGACTGATGAGTGCACTCATCGCCGTGGGCATTGTAGGCATACCCGAATTCGCCAGACTGATTCACGGACAAACCATCTCTCTCCGGGAAAAGGAGTTTGTTGAGGCCAGCCGGGCGATTGGTGTAACGAACGGAACGATCCTGTTTCGCCACATCTTGCCTAATGCACTTGCCCCACTGCTTGTGAATGCAACGCTCGGAATGGGCTTCGCCATCCTCACCTCAGCCAGTCTCAGCTTCCTGGGGCTCGGTGTGAAACCCCCGATTGCTGAATGGGGCGCAATGATTTCAGAAGGGCGAGCGTATATCATTTCCGGTGAGTGGTGGATTGTAACCTTCCCGGGTCTTGGAATTGCGACAGCTATTTTGGGCTTCAATTTGCTTGGAGACGGTTTGCGGGATGTTCTTGATCCTAGACTGCGCTCTAGCAAATAAAAATAAATAGATCATTAAAGGGGAGAACGTAAGCCATGTTGAAAAAAAGTCTTTCTTTAATTGTCGTCTTGTCTACGTTGCTATGGACGGCAGGCTGTGCGAGCAATGCTAACAGCCCGTCCGCTTCATCTGGAGAGAAAGGCGCAGATGCCCCATCCCCACCAAAGGCGATTACACTTGCTTACTCGGAGGGAGGGTCAACCATGGACCCTGCTGAAGCAAGTGATCTTACATCGGATACCCTTGTGCTTGCGCTCTATGATCAGCTTGTGACCTATGGCAAAAAGTCTACGGATAGCGGTGAAGTGGCAGATACGGAAGCAATTAAGCCCATGCTGGCTGAGAAATGGGATGTGTCCGCTGATAACATGACTTATACGCTCCATCTGCGTAAAGACGTTAAATTCCAAAGCGGCAACCCGCTGACCGCCAATTCTGTGTTGTATTCCTTTGAGCGGCTTAAAAATTCCGATTCTGGTAGCTTCCTGTATGGTATGAGCTCCATTAAAACCGCTACAGCGCCTGATGAGCACACCGTTGTCGTTACATTGTCCCAACCCAATCATATGTTTCTGCAAATCCTGTCATTGTACAACTTCTCCATTGTGGATGATGTGCTTGTCAAAGAAAATGGCGATGGCGACTATTTGAAAAAACATGCGGCAGGTTCAGGTCCGTTCAAGCTTGAAAAATGGGACCCTGCGACAGAAGCTGTCTTTAATGCTAATGCCAGCTACTGGCAAGGAGAGCCAAATCTGAGCAAAGTAACGATGAAGTTTACCAAGGAAGCTTCCAACCGTGTACTTCTGCTAGATAAAGGCGATGTGGACATGGCGATTGAAATTCCTGCAAAGGACGTTTCGAAGCTGGAAACCAACGCTGATCTGAAGGTTCAATCCAATGCAAGTAACCGGATTCTGTATTTCGCCATGAATAACAAAGTCAAACCTTTTAATGATCCAAAAGTGCGTCAAGCCATTGCTTATGCTATTCCTTACGACCAATTAATCGACGATGTCATGTACGGTCAAGCAAAGCAAATGAAGAGTTCTGTAGCGAGTAACACGCCTGGCTACACCGATGCGGGCTACAGCTACAAGCACGACTTGGACAAAGCAAAACAGCTGCTTACAGAAGCGGGTTATCCTAATGGGTTTAATTTTGATCTGACACTGGGTTCCGGCTTCCAGGACTGGGCAGATGATGCTGTATTGATTCAAGCTGAACTTGCCAAGATTGGCGTAAAGATGAATGTTGTCAATGTTGCCCGTGCACAGTTCCTTGAACAGCAACGAGAAGGCAACCTGACAGCATACATTTCCAAATGGACTTCCTTCGTCAACGACCCTGGTTACCATCTCGGGTTCCTGATGTACAGCGGCGGTTCTTCGAATTATATGCATTATGCTAATGCAGAAGTGGATAAGCTTTGGGAACAAGCAGGCAAAGAGCAAGATGAAAATAAACGTAAAGAGCTGTATGGCAAAGCACAAGAGCTTATAAATCAAGATTCGCCATGGGCGTACCTGTATGAATACAATCGGGTTGTTGGCATGAGCAAAGACGTCACTGGATATGTTTACTACCCAGATGAGGTTATCCGATTCTATTCATTGAATAAAGAGTAAGTTGTGATCTTACCTTATGCCTTCGGTTTTTACAGCCGAAGGCTATCATTTTACACCTGAAGTATGAAGCTGATCCCGATGGATCGTAAAAAATTTAGTTGGCTAAATGAAAAACGTGAAGGGATTGAATGGAAATGACAGATTGGAAAACGTTAGTTCTTGATGAAATAGATAAACGGCAGGACGAATTGCTTGAGCTATGCTCGCGGTTGATTCAGTTTCCTTCGGAAAATCCTCCAGGTGATTCACGCGAAATTAGTCAGTTCATTATGGACTATCTTAAAGAAGCAGGTATAGAAACAACGGTGCATGAATCCGGGCCGAATATGTGGAATCTCATTTCTGATTATGGCGCTGAAACGGCGGACGGAAAAAAATTGATTTTCTGTGGGCATACAGACGTCGTGCCGGCAGGGGACCGTACTCGTTGGGATTTTGATCCGTTTTGTGGTGAGATACGTGATGGCTATCTCCTGGGTCGCGGTGCTTCGGACATGAAAGCAGGACTGGGCGGATTAATATTTACCGTTGCGCTTTTCTCCAAACTAGGCGTACCACTCGAAGGTGCGTTGTCGTTGCTTGTAGTTCCAGACGAGGAAACTGGGGGACATCTCGGAGTACCTTGGGTGCTGAAAAGAAAGCTGATTGAAGGAACAGCTGCTGTGATCGCAGAGCCTTCAGGCCCGCAAAACCCGACCATCGGGCAAAAAGGAAGCTGCTGGTTTGAATTTACCGTTGAAGGCACACCGGGTCATGGCAGTTTGCAGCCGATTGCAGGTGAAAGTGCTATTTTGAAGGCAGCAAAAGGGATTGAAGCGCTGCAACAACTGTGGGACATCAAGCCGGACATCCCGGAAGAAGTCAAAGAGATCATTGAAATTTCCAAGCGTTATGCAAGTGAACGGGAGAACCCAAGCTATGGACAAGCGTTTGATCATGTAACAGTGAACATTGGTACGATTCAGGGAGGCACCAAAGTCAATGTGGTTGCAGACCGTTGCACAGTGCAAGTGGATTCCCGTGTTCCATTTGGCGTAGACCACCGGGATGTACTGGCCAAAGCCAAAGAATTGCTTGCAAGTGTAGGCATTGACGCGGAACCCAAACAATTCGGATTTTATGGTAATGCCAACTGGACCCCTCCAACCGAGCCGATTGTACAGGAGCTTGTGGAATCTATCGCTGAGGTCAGCGGTAAAGAGGCCTATGGCGTACTGCAATGGGCAACCAGCGATGCACGTGCATTCCGCAAATACAATATCCCGGTATTGCAATACGGGCCTGCCGAACTGTCGACCATTCACAATTTTAATGAAAAAGCTCCGGTATGGCAGATCATTCAATCTGCGAAAGTATACGCCTTGACGGCGCTTAAATATCTGAAAACAACACAAAAAGAAGCATAAGGGGATCTGCCGTATGATGAAACAAGTTTTTGAAGTCTATGACCTTTTGGATAGCCCGTTTGCCAGCGGGGCAGAAGTCAAAGCTTATTTGGAACAACTGGGTCAAGCGGAGATTACGGTCTCCACCGTGAAAGGTGAAAAGGGCTCTACGGATTTTATTAAAATTGTCATTGCCGGTAAAACGGGTCGCATTCAGGGGGGCGATTCTCCAACCTTGGGTGTAGTAGGGCGACTTGGTGGACTTGGAGCACGACCGGAAATGATCGGATTTGTATCCGATGGTGACGGTGCGGCAGCGGCAATTTCGGCGGCGGCTAAACTATTGTGCATGCAGTCCAAAGGAGATGTGCTTGACGGAGATGTGATCATCTGTACACATATTTGTCCAGATGCACCCACTCAGCCCCATGATCCGGTTCCATTTATGGATTCACCCGTAGATATTTTGACGATGAACAAATATGAAGTGACACCCGAAATGGAAGCGATCCTATCCATTGATACGACCAAAGGGAATCGGGTCATTAACCATAAAGGTATTGCCATTTCCCCGACGGTACGTCAAGGCTATGTGCTACGAATTAGTGAAGACCTCGTCGATATTGTTCAGACCGTTACTGGCGAACCGTGTGTCACGTTTGCTGTAACTACGCAGGACATCACACCTTATGGTAACGACCTGTATCACATCAACAGCATTTTGCAACCAGCGGTGGCAACTTCCGCTCCAGTGGTTGGTGTAGCCATCACGGCCGCTGCTCCTATCCCAGGCAGTGCAACGGGGGCCAGCCACGAAAGCGATATTGCGCTGGCGGCCAAATTGGCTGTAGAAACAGCCAAAGCTTATGGACGTGGGCAATGCTCTTTTCATTCGGAAAAGGAGTTTCAACATATTACTAAATTGTACGGCACTATGAAGCATCTACAAACGATGGGCAAGTCTGAATAAGCTTTATTCCCTAAGTTAAAAAGAACATGAAGGTTCAATGATGGACAAGGAGGAGGAAGAGGGCATGGCACAACTGCTTGAAGTAACCAACCTCCGGACGGAGTTCAAGACTGCGGCTGGCACCATCCGGGCTGTGGACGGCGTCGATCTATCGGTTGGCAAAGGCGAAACACTCGGAATCGTTGGCGAATCCGGGTGCGGCAAGAGCATTACCTCCCTTTCCATTATGCAGCTCCTCCCCAAGGGACTTGGGAAAGTAGCCGCTGGTGAAGTACGGTTTAACGGTGAAAACATGCTGGATTTTTCGGAGCGGAAAATGCGCTCGATTCGTGGCAACGAGATGGCCATGATTTTTCAGGAGCCGATGACTTCGCTAAATCCTGTGTTCAAAATCGGCAAGCAAATTGCGGAGTCTGCCCGATACCACCACGGTGTAAGCAAACACAAAGCGAAAGACATGGCTGTGGACATGCTAACGAAAGTGGGAATTCCACGTCCAGAAAAAGTAGCCGCTTCTTATCCGCATGAACTCTCGGGCGGGATGCGCCAACGGGTGATGATTGCGATGGCGATGGTGTGCAATCCGAAGCTGCTGATCGCCGATGAACCGACAACGGCACTAGATGTAACCATTCAAGCACAGATTCTTGACTTGATGCGTGAGCTGCAGAAGTCCGAAGGAACTTCCATTCTGATGATTACTCATGACCTGGGTGTCGTTGCTGAAATGTGCGATCGGGTCGTGATTATGTACGCCGGACAAGTGGTAGAAGAAACCGATGTAAAAACGCTTTTTAAAGAGCCCAAGCATCCGTATACACAAAGTTTGCTAGCTTCACTGCCACAATTAAACAGTGATCAGGAGCGTCTGGCTTCTATTCCGGGCCAGGTTCCCAACCCACTTGATATGCCACATGGCTGCCGCTTTGCACCACGTTGTCAGTTTGCCAAGGAAATTTGCCGTGCAGAGGCCCCGGAGCTTACAGAAGTGGAACCCGGACACAAAAGCCGCTGCTTGCTACAGCAGGAGGGATATCATGAGTACACTGCTTGAAATACGTAATTTGAAAAAACACTACCCGATCAAAAAAGGACTTTTTTCCAAACAAGTGGGAGCAGTCAAAGCGGTGGATGGTATTAACCTGACTGTACAGCAGGGTGAAACCCTGGCAATCGTGGGAGAATCCGGCTGCGGCAAATCCACAACTGGACGGGCAATTCTCAGATTGATCGAACCGACGGATGGAGAGATTCTGTTTAACGGCACGGATATACGTAAGCTAAACACAGAGCAGCTGCGCAAATTCAGAACGGATATGCAGATGGTGTTTCAAGATCCGTTTGCTTCGCTTGATCCCAGATGGACAGTACAGCAGGTGCTGGAAGAACCGCTCATCACGCATGAAAAGCTAAGCAAAACGCAGCTCAAAGAGCGGGTGGAAGAGCTGCTCGAAGTGGTCGGATTGTCTCCTTATCATGCACATCGTTATCCGCATGAGTTCTCGGGTGGTCAACGCCAGCGGATCGGGATCGCACGGGCACTGGCGCTTCATCCCAAATTTATCGTGTGTGACGAGCCAGTCTCGGCCCTCGATGTGTCGATTCAGGCGCAAGTGCTCAATCTGATGAAGGACCTGCAAAAACAATATGACCTGACGTATATGTTCATTTCCCATGATCTGTCGGTCGTCAAATTTATCAGCGACCGCGTGGGTGTGATGTACCTGGGCAAGCTGGTCGAACTCGCACCGACCCAAGAAGTGTTCAAAGAGCCGCTGCATCCGTATACAAAGGCGCTAATGTCTGCGGTACCTGTAGCTGATCCGGAAGCGGAGCGTGATCGGATTGTACTTAAAGGGGATGTGCCCAGTCCAGAAAATCCGCCAAGTGGTTGTGCATTTCATAATCGCTGCCCGGCAGCCATGGAGATATGCAGCAAAGTACAGCCCATCTTTGCCGAAGCTGCACCAGGGCGGCAGGTAGCCTGTCACTTGTATCCAGCTTCCACGCCGGAACAAGCGATAGCCGGACGAGCATAAGCCAACTGAAAAAGAATAGATAGACCTTCTAGCAAGAATCAAGCCTGAATCCTTCTCTAACGGATTCGGGCTTTTTTTAAGTGTAGCTGCTCTGCAAACGCACATATTTTTCTAATAAATCCATTTTAAGATTCAATATAAGGGGTGGAATTTCAACACCTGTAAATCAAGCATATAACATGCAGGGATACAACATTGCGCATAATCAATGGAAGCGTTTTAATTTGAATATAGAAATACAAAAGAAGACCTCAGGGAGGACATAAGAATGCTAAAAGTGAAAGCGCTTAGATGCGAGCATTTAAATAATCCGATTGGATTGGGTTGTCTAAAACCGCGGTTAAGTTGGCAGATCGAATCTGAAAAAATGTATGTTTCTCAAAAACGTTTCCAATTGCAAGTATCCGTTCATCCCACTTTTGAACCGCTGATTTGGAATCATTTTACCTATTCGGATCAATCCATTTTGTTTCCCTATGAAGGCCCCCCGCTGGAATCAGGACAAAGATATTATTATCGGGTAAAAGTATGGGCTCAGGGAGCGGGTGACACAGAACCGGAAGAATCGGAATGGAGTGAGTCCGGCTTTTGGGAGATGGGGCTGCTCCATGAGCAGGACTGGAAAGCACAATGGATCACAGTGAAGGAGCGGAGCATCCATGAACAGTTTCAGACAAGAGCTCCTTTTGCCGCTTCCAAATATTTTTCGGTTGAGGGGAAAGTGAAAAAAGCAGTCATTTATGCTACAAGTCTTGGGCTGTATGAACTGGAGTTCAATGGACAAAGGGTGGGCGATGCCTACTTTACCCCGGGATGGACGGATTATAACGATCGTGTCCAGGTGCAAGCATATGACGTGACTTCTACCATTCGAGAACAACATAATCGAATCACAGCCACGGTGGGAGAAGGCTGGTACAGCGGTTATCTGGGCTGGCAAAAGCGCAAGGACACCTACGGGAACACGAATGCATTGTTATTTCAAATGAAGATTAGTTATGAAGATGGCCGTTCTGAAGTCATTTGCTCTGATTCTTCCTGGGAGGAAACGAGCTGTGCCATTTTAATGTCGGATATTTATAACGGCGAAATCTATGATGCCCGACTTGAGCAGCAGGCAGCCGAACATAGCTCCTTAACCGAACGGAAAATGATGCAGGTCGTCTCGTTCCCGTTAAGTCATCTGATTGCTCAGGAGAACGAGCCTGTCCGTGTGATGAACCGATTGAAGCCTGTTGAACTCATTCGAACTCCTAAAGGTGAGCTGGTGCTTAACTTGGGTCAAAATATGGTAGGCTGGCTGGAATTTCAAGTTGAAGCCCCCGAAGGTACGGTTCTGAATCTGGTTCATGGTGAAGTGCTGGATCAGCAAGGGAACTTTTACAGAGATAATATTCGTGATGCAGCGCAGCAGATTACGTACATTTGCAGCGGGAAGGGGACGGAGATATTTAGGCCGCATTTCACTTTTCAAGGTTTTCAATATGTGAAGCTTGAGGGCTTTCCTGATGGCGTTGAGATTGAAGATTTTACGGGGGTTGTTCTGCATTCGGACATGGAGACGATCGGGGTGTTTGAGACATCTGATCCAAAGCTGAATCAACTTCAACACAATATTGTGTGGGGGCAAAAGGGGAACTTCCTGGATGTGCCAACCGATTGTCCGCAGCGTGATGAGCGATTAGGCTGGACCGGCGATGCACAGATTTTTGCTAGAACTGCCAGCTTCAATATGAATGCGGCTTCCTTCTTCCGAAAGTGGCTTAGGGATTTGGCTTACAACCAGCTGGAAAATGGGGCAGTGCCTTTTGTAGTGCCGGATGTCCTCAAAGGAACCTTTGCCGATAATATGGACAAAACGACGGCAGCATGGGGAGACGCGGCGGTTATATGTCCGTGGACCCTATATCAATGCTATGGGGATAAGCAAATCTTAGTGCAGCAGTATGACAGTATGAAAGCATGGGTGGATTATATTCGCGCCCAAGGGGACGAAGAGTGTCTTTGGGATACCGGTTTGCAGCTGGGAGATTGGTTGGCGCTGGATAGCGAGGAAGGAAGCTATTTTGGGGCGACGGACGGAACGCTAGTGGCCACTGCTTATTTTGCGTATTCGACTCATATTTTGGCACAGACGGCCAAACTTCTGAATCGCTATACCGATTACAACACATATAAAAGCTTACATGATGGGATTAAAACGGCTTTTGCGAACCGCTACTTCGATGACGCGGGCAAATTGACCTCCAATACCCAGACTGCACAGGTTGTGGCTTTGCACTTCGGATTGGTGCCAGAAAAGTATAAAACGCAAGTGATCCAGGAGCTCGTACGGCTCATCGAAAAAAATGATATGCATCTGGATACCGGCTTTGTGGGCACCCCCTATCTATGTCTGGTTTTATCCGACCATGGCTATACGGATGTCGCTTATAACATTTTATTTCAAAATGATTATCCTTCATGGCTCTATCAGGTTGAACGGGGAGCAACGACCATGTGGGAGCATTGGGATAGCATCAAAGTGGACGGCTCATTCTGGAGCACCGATATGAACTCGTTCAATCACTATTCCTACGGTTCAGTAGGAGACTTTATGTACCAAAATATTGCTGGAATCGATGTGCTTGAAGCGGGCTATAAAAAATCACGTTTAGCTCCTAAACCGCCTGCCAATCTTACTTCGGCCCATGGCAAGCTGGAGACGCCATATGGCACGCTTGAAGTCCAATGGGAAATCGCGAATAAAGAAATGAAGATGACGGTTCACGTACCACATAATACGACGGCTGAGATTACACTTCCGGGCGTTATGGAGCCGGATGCACTACAGCAGACCATTGCTATGCAATATCCGTCGATTCAGTATCCGCCTGGTGATGTGCCACAGGAGCTGGCCGGGAAATTAGGTTCTACAGGGGAACAGGCGATTTTCCAAAGGGGCGGAGATCATGAAATGACGTTTACGGTCGGTTCTGGACAGTATACGTTCCAGTACAGATGCAACTAGAGGCTAAATAACATAGACTAGAGGTGAGAGCTTAATGAATATAAAGAACAAAGTTTTGTTTAAAACGGCGTTGCTATCCATTTCCTTAGTCCTGACGTCAGCGAGTGCCATTTCGGCTGTCATACCGATGATGCTGAACCAATTATCAGGCGTCTCCAGTTCGCTGATTGAAAGCGTAGTCACGATTCCATCCTTCTCGATGATGCTGTTTGTGCTGTTGAGTGGTCCGATTTCTTCCCGATTGGGTAAGAAAAATACAGTCCTGCTAGGACTTTTGCTGGTGGTCATCGGCGGAATACTTCCTATGTTCACGACTAATATTACATGGATTCTTGCGCTGCGTTTGGTACTAGGTGCAGGTCTCGGGATGTTCAATTCACTGGCCGTCAGTTTAATTAGTGATTTTTTTGAAGGGGATGAACGCGCTCAATTAGTAGGCTTTCAAAGCGCCGTTCAAGGACTCGGAAGCAGCTTGGCTACCTTTGTGGCAGGGCAGCTCGCCCTAATTGACTGGCAGTTCGCTTTTTTATGCTATGGAATCACCATTCCTATTGCGCTATTATTCTTTCTGATCATTCCCGAACCAGAGCGCGGTGAGCCTACAGTAGAGGATTCGACAGAAAAGGGTCACAAGAGCGGGGGAATATCCATACCTGTACTTGGATTAGGGGCTGCACTTTTTCTGTTTATGACTTTTATCATGATTGTATATACCAAAACAGGCATTATGATTGCTGAAAAGAGCATGCCCAATGCTGGTTTTTTAGGAACTGCGTTAACGCTGTTTTCCTTGTCCACCATGATTGCAGGCTTCTTGTTTGGTAGAATCTATAAATGGTTTAGAAATTACGCTCCCTTTATCTCCAGTCTATTAACAGCAACTGGTTTTGTACTACTATGGTTTGCTCAGAATGTTACCATGGTTACCGTTGCTATGTTGATCATTGGCTTTAGTTTTGCGCTGTTTATTCCTTATATTTTTACCATACTAACTAAAATCGTACCTAAAGGCAGTGAGACTTTATCCATTTCCATTGCGATGGTAGGGTCCAATTTGGGAGCGTTTGCTTCGCCTTATGTGATCAAGTTAGTTGGCGTGTTGTCTGGAAATGAAACGGCTTCATTTTCCTTCCTTGTTTCTGCGATTGTATTTACGATTGCAGCACTCCTTTGTCTGGGAATCGCTATTAGAGGAAAGGGAAGCAAAACTCAAGCGGCAGTCCACAGTTAATGGGGAGTCTGAAGGAGGAGTCAGTGTTTATGAACCTTCATGAGTTGGATCAGTTGCTGAGAAACAAAACGGAAATTGAACTTTTACAACAGCAAAACAATCAGGTAATTAATGATCTCTCCAAAGAATCGGAGAATGAGCGTTTTTTTGATATAAATCAGAATATATACCGTATGCCCGCTTTATTTTTCTTTGGAGAACATGATATTTATATTAGCAAGCACAATAGATTTGCTCCGATGCTGGAGCACATGCATGAATTTATCGAATTAAACTATGTTTACTCAGGTAAGTGCAATCAAATCATAGCAGGCAAAGAAATTCAGCTTTGTGAAGGCCAAGTATGTGTCCTCGATAAGGATGTGCCTCACAGCATCGCTCCTTTGGGAGAAGACGATATACTGATTAATATCTTGCTACAAAGAGAAACGATTTCATCCCTATTTCTGCAGCGGCTATCTAAGAAAAAAAGCCTGATTGGCGAATTTCTAGCCAACTCTGTCCTCCAGCATCAGCACCATAATCACTTTATTATTTTTGAGTCACAGCACAATGAGAACCTTCAATATATATTGCGTAGAATCTTAATCGAATATTATTCCAGGCAAGAGGATTCGATGGAATTGGTGAAGGCTTATTTGCAAATTGTATTTGGAGAATTGGTCCGTGTATTGGAAAGCGAGCATAATATTCACTTAAACCAGCAGGAGAATAATATTACCTCTATTCTGAATTACATGGAAGAGCACTATCAGCATTTAAGCCTACAGCAATTATCTAACCATTTTAATTACAATAGTACGTATTTAAGTAATAAGTTAAAAAAAGTAACCGGTCTTACTTACACTCAGCTTATTGCCAACATTAAACTCAATGCAGCCTATTCTTTGGTAGTGAATACCAATCTGCCGTTCGAAATGATATTTAAGCAGGTGGGATATAACAGCATGAGTTTTTTCTATAAAAAGTTTAAAACAGCGTATGGTGCCACCCCGCAAAATATCCGAAACAAACAGTTGAGGAAATGAAGGATTACAAGGACGTCCAATTCTAATGGGCGTCTATATTTGTTATAATATCTGCAAATTCATAAGCTGGTGTTTATAAGGGAGGATACATCCTTGGAAGCAATACTAAGACGTCACTGGCCGGAGTGGAACGGAACGCTGCAGAAACGAACCGGGGGTTGGAATAATACGACGTATTTTGTTAAGAGTGGTGGGCGAAACGGAGTGCTGCGCGTCTACGATACACACAAGGATCGGGACAAAATTGAATTTGAGCATGCAGTTTTGCAGGAGCTGAGTAAGCATTCACTATCGTTCAGGACACCCACGCCTATTCCGACGGTCACGGGAGAGACGCTTGCTCAACTGGAGACGGAAAGCGGTAAATATGTGTGTCTGTTCGAATACATAGAAGGCATATCACCCCTGGAGCAGGATTCAAGCTTTGCCTATACTTTGGGCGAGACTACGGGGGAATTATCGGCTGTGCTTGCGACATTCAATCTTGATATGACTCCAGTCTATCGACCGTATTATGCTTTGCAGCAATCCTATCCGTTGTGTAACCGGGAAACGGTTCAGGGCTTTTGTTTACATCCGCCTGAGCCTCTAAAGGATTTGCATGAAGAACTGCGATTAATAGGGGAAGCTTATGAAGAGATTACAGATTCGCTTCATGCATTGGAAGAGTTGCCGCATCAGCTTGTACATGGAGACTTGAACGCTTCCAATTTGTTAGTAAAGGATTCTGATCATAGTCTAGTAACCGCACTGCTTGATTTCGAATTTTGTACGCTAGACGTTCGGGTCATGGAGCCGGCGGTCATCTTATCAGGATTTTTTGGACAACTAGAGGAGACGACAGCAGTTCGGGATTTTTGCCGGGGCTTCAGCCGCCAGGTTCATTTAAGCCACACTGAGATTGATGCTGTGCCTATATTGATGCTGCTTAGGAAGGTAGACGTATTTCTTCATTTTTTGAGTCGCTTTCTGGAAGGAACGGATCAGTCACACGTATTGCAAGAGCAGGTCAAACAGATCTCTGCCGACTTGCGCCAGCTTTCCACCAGCAGTAGCTGGATTCAGGAGGAGTTGGTCCAAGCTGGAACAGTGTAGGAATAAACGAGCTAGATGCTGCGTTATGTTATAATCTTTGGGAAAATTGAGCCTGGGTGCATTGAAATGTACTCGAAACTGGAGGAACAGATGAATAGTTGGCTAACGAACGCATTACGGCCGTACTTCGGGCTGGAGGCGCTGGAAGAGCATTGGGATGTGGTAGAAATTAAAGAAGGATACTATATTTGTGTGGATGGAGACGTAATTCGCAAGCGAATTTCTTCCACTGAGGATACCTATGGAGAAACCGATGTAGAGATTTTTACTCGTGATCGGGCATTTGTTTTGCCTAAAACGGCTCGTGGCAAAGAGAAAAAGCTGAATTACACAAGTGTTTCGAGCATCAAGGCAGAAGGCGTGACCTTTTCAGCAGGCATTCGAAGGGATCGTCCTCTTAGTTATGTTACTGCTGTGAATAGCAAAACGGGTGTGAAACTCCCTATTACGGGATGTGAGCATTTACATAGTAAAGAAGAGATCATCGATTGGCTTCAGCAATATCCGTCACTTGTGCCCAAGGATTACGATCGCAGGTTGCACCGGTTGAAGCATATGAAAAACCAGCGTTATAAAACGGTCCCAGGAGACATCTTCCGCGTGGAAATAGACCTTTTCACAGATGGATATGTGCTGGTCGTTGGAGATTTGCGCCAAATGCAAAAGGATCAGTTGTTTGCAGAGGAGAGCATTTGGAACAGTGTCATGACCATGCCTTTATTCGTACGTCCATATTTGTTTACGAGTCGTGACCGTTCAACAGCTTTGGAATCTATCACATCCGCCCCATTATCCGAAACGACCTGGATTGTTATGGATGATTCCTTTATGCGGGGTGCCTATGAGCGAGTAGGGCATAAGCTGTTAGTGGAAGAGGATATTGTGTTCCCCATCGGCTATGGCTGTAGTACGGATAGTAGAAAAGAAAAAACATATAGTCTGTCCTGGGGAACGGGCACGGTTTCCAAACCGGAAGGGGAGACCGTGTTCAAGTCCTCGCGAAAATTTTCAAATAACGGTGCTTATTCAGGTATCGTTGCCGACTGTTTTGGCTCCTGGGAAGAGCGGGAGTGGCACAAAACGCTGGATAATCCGTTACATCAGGATGAACGTCGAAAAGCACTGGCCGAATTCGGATTCCCGGAAGACATTTCGTATGATGAGTTCAACCGTCAAACGGGAGGACTGACGCGTTCGGAATATCTCGCATATTTGGCAAGAACCTATGGCGGGAAAAAGTGATACAAACGAATTGAATTTTTTAATAGGAGGGGCCTATGAAATATCTTAAAGATTGTCCGGAACCAGGCATGGGAACCTGGTATTTTGAAATAGATTCGGATGGAATAGCCTATCGACAAATTGTCATCCAGGATGACGGCACGTATATCGCCTCTAATCGCAAGCACGAGCAGTATCATTTCTTATTAGCTGAGAAAGCGATTGATGACACGGAGCCCTATTATACGCAAATTACAAAAAAAGAGTTTGAAGAAGTATGGTCCAATTATCTTCACACCTTGAACCAGGAATGGCATCAAATCAAAAATGCACTGCCCGTTGGAACTAAGGTAAAGGGTTATATTGAAGTATTTTTCCCACACGGTACGCTTATTCATATTTTCCAGCATCATGCGGTCGGATTGTCAGACACTCGTACATATGAGGAAAAGACACCATCCGAGTGGATGTATCCGAAGCATGAGGTCACGGCCATTGTAAAAGGATACGACGAAGTGAATCAGTGGGTGATTTTAGATCAAACGCAGGTTTTAAAAAATCAGTTCGCAGGTTGAAAGTGAATTTTGGGATATGCGGGAAGGGGAATGAACATGCATACTTTAACGGTTGATGAACTGGTAGATAAGGATAACCATGCATGGGAAGAGGTCAGAAATATTCTGAAAGAAGGCCGGAATTCACATCAAATTGTATCGGCCGAATCGGAATCCACTCCAGGGGACACGCTGTACCGTTTGCAGGTGAGTACGAAATCGTATTTGGGAACAGTTGCCTATGAGACAGGAGGAATCGTGTTTGATTACGGTTGGATCACCTTGCTGGGTGCGGGTGGCTCTGGAATTTTCGGTAGCTTGACCTCATGGAACGGGCTTCAAGAACCGGAAAGTGTTCCTGCGCTTGAGGGGATGCTAATGGTGGCCTATGATGCAGCAGGTGGATTTTTTGGATTGGATATAGGGAAATTCGGACGTAGCGGTCACATCTACTATTTTGCACCAGATGCATTGGAATGGGAATCCACTGAGCTGGCCTATTCCGGTTTCTTGAGCTGGTTGGCTGAGGGAGATTTGGGCTTGTTCTACCAGACATTCCGCTGGAACGGTTGGCAGAAGGATATGGAGCAACTTCAGCAGGGAGAGGTATTTGCATATTATCCGCCGCTATGGACCCAAGAAGGTGGAGGGGAGACCAGCAGCAAGTCGCCTATAGACATTACAAATGCATGGCAGGTGGCATTGGATAAGGAATAGCTTTTGTGGTAGAAACAACAACTCTTAGAGGCATCAAGGCATGGAGGTTGGCACATATGTGGAGTATTCAATTTGAACAACCGTTTGTAATAAGTCAGGAAGCAACTGATGAACAAATCGCGAATTTTTTGAAAACATGGAACATAAAGCTATCCGAGCAAGAGATTCACGAAATCAAGCAAAGACAAGTGAACCCTTTTCCAAAGTCGTCTCCTTTCTATGATCAATATAAACCTTTAGATCCTGTTGGCTGGCATCTGCCCCAAGGACAATTTCCTGACAGCTATATGGAGTTTTTGAAATATTCTAATGGTGGGGAGTTTCAAAATGGAGAACGTTATTTTCAGTTTTTCAATACCGAAGATTTGAGAGAAATGAACCTCGCCTACGAGTTGCCGGAATATATGCCGGGTGCTGTGTCGTTTGCGATGGATGGGTGCGGAAACCACTATATGTTTGATATGAGAGAGGAAAAAAGAAACAATGAGTATCCCGTTCTTTTTGCTCATTCTGGTAGTCTGGGATATGACGAATGTGAACAGGTTGCCCATTCATTTATAGAGCTGTGTACGGAAAAATGGGCATTGTATTGATACCTGCATGATTCTGCCCAATATATAGCCAATAGTGAGAAGTCTACAAACAGTCCCCTTGAAGGAACTCTTCATTGGGACTGTTTGTAGCGGATATGCGATACACAATCAGGACCATGGGATTCTTGCACAAAGCTATCTTACATATGTTGTGGCCTGATTGCCGGCATAATCTTCAAGCACGATCTTTAGCGAGCTGGTACGAGAAGTAGGGGTAAAAGTCAGTTCACTTAATTTTGTTCTTCCCCGGACAATGTAAGGAAACTTTTTCGATACATAAGTTACGCCAAATTGCTTGGGCACATCGTTTTCGTATACATATAAACGATGCCAGTCCTTCAAGGTTGGTAGAGCAAGCGTATACGTTGACCCAGTGACCGTCACATTCTCTTTTACATAAGGCTCTTCTATCGTCGTGTCTGCGAGATACCCGGTGTATGCTACAGGTTCATGATTGCCGATAGCGATACGTAGTGTGTAGCTATCACCGTTTGTGGGCAGATCGGTAAACGTAGCCGTTTCAGCGCCATTGTCCGACGTAATGGTTTTATGGAATACGGTGTCCGTATAGTCGGTGATCAAGTTCAATTTAACCGTTCCGTCCGCTTCAGAGGGATTTTTCCACGTTACTGTAGCTTCACCGTTTTCTTGAGTCTCCACCTTAATATGACTGACGGCAGCATTCAGATCGTAGCTTAATCGAGCCGGTTCGCTTTCCGTTCCATCAGCCCCAACTGCAGTAAGCATTAATTCACCGGATTTATGGTTTAGGGATTTAATATAATAGGATGAGTCATAAATTCCGCCGATATAGGAGCCGTTCTCATACAGATTGTATTGTTTAACTTTTGAGTAATCCTCAAGGTCCCAGGCTACGAGCATTTCGTTCGTATCGGTCAGTGCCTTGGTGATTTTGAATCCCGTCGGCGCGGCTGGTTTCAGGACAGAATGGTCTGTTATCTTGATTTGGCCGATATTCATCTGATAGTTTTTGATTGTTTTATTCGCGTTATCAAAAGATAAACCGAAAGCTACAATTGTTTCTCCTTTATAGGCACTCAAATCCAGATTGTGGCTTACCCAGCCCGTGGTTTGTTTACCAGAGTTAGGGATGCTGACTTTTACGACTTGGCCGGGGTTATCTTTGAAAATAAGTCCGATACTCAGCACCGAGCTGTCATCGGAGGAAGGCTTATTGTACGTGATGGACAAGTTTGAATTCTTATTTACCGACAGATCCGTTTTATACAGGCGTAAAAAGTTATCTGAATTCAGCTCTCCGTTAACGACGAGGGAGCTGCCACCCTGATAAGCGCCCACAGGCTGATAGGTAAACCGAGTGCCTTTGGTATAATTCGGACCATAGTCATAGTCAACCGAGAGCGGTTTACCTTTGGTATCGAGCCACCATTGCCAAGTTACCGGGATATCCTGAATATTGATGTTGGACCATTCCTTGGGATTGGAGATGACTCCATTCACGACATACTGCAAGCCATGTCCAGTATTGAAGCTGGTATTAAAATGGGAGCCACGGATGACAGAACGTTCGGCGATATATGCCGCGATACCGTCCCAGTTTGCGCCCGAAGCTTTTACATCGGACAAATCTACACTTGGGTTTCTTTGTGCACGGACGGGATTCTGATTCGGACCTGACCACCAGACACGGTCGCGGATAAAGGTCATCCATTGATACGCATTGTCAGCTCTGCGATTGGTGTCCTGTCCGCCAAACTCTTCATCCAGCGCATTATGTGTGAAATCTGCTCCCAACGTCGCGATACTGTTCATTGGCTGCCCGTTATCACCGATATTCAGACGAAGATCGTATTTTTGCTTCCATCTGCCAAAGTCACCGTTCCCGCCCTCAATCCCAGCAAAAACGGTTTTAAGAGAGTCTAGACCCAATTGCTTGGCATGGTCGCGGGAGCTTTTCAGCTTCGCTTTGTCCCACCAATAATTGAGAAAAATAGAATCGGACACCTGTCCGTATTGCTTGTCTTTGACAAACGGGCTGTTCACGGCATTAAACTCATTTTGATAAGCAATTTTAACGGTTTCGTTTATGGTGGAGTCGTACCATTGCACATACATGCCCTGATCTCGCAAGTATTTCATAAACTGCTTGTAACGGGGGATATCCTCTGTAGCTACGCCTTTAGAAGCTTCCTCCTGGTTGATGAAGTAGCCGTCATAGCCATAATATTTCGCCATTTCGATCAATTTTTTAGCTACCGGAAATCCACCCTGAGCATCCTGCACGAGCATTTGCTTATACGTTTGCGGTCCACGGTCATTATCCGAGAAAAAAATACAGGCGATGGAGAGAACGCCGTTTTTGTGCGCCGCATTCGTATAACCCGGATTTGGAATGTTCAGAATGCCGAACTCGAACCATTTTTCCGTCCAATCCTTTTGGGGATCGTATAGCTCTTCGGGTACATGGGCGGTAGGCATGCCATGCCAGTAGCCGTAATAGTCGGTATACTGCCAATAGTTAAACAAGTATTGACTGAATTTATTGGTATAGGAATAGCTATCAAAAAAAGCGTTTCCATAATCGCCGCTAAGTGTAAACATTTGCGTGTCAGGGCTTAAAGCAGGTTGGGCCTGTGTAGCGGCGAAGGAGCTGTTACGTTGTTGCAGAGGGACGCGAGCGCGAAGCATATCTCCATAGACATCTTTGGTAGGAGTCCAGTCCAAAATATGTGAGCTGGCGTATCCGTGCTGATAAGGCTGATTCGGCCCTTTGGCGCTTTCTCCTTCATATGGGAGGGTATCGCCTGCATAAACGGATGGAGAGAGGGTTTGACTTAACAGGACAGAAGTCAAAACCAGCGCAGTCCATTTTAAAGCGAACTTGTGAACCTTGTTACGTTTCATAGCTCATCCCCCTAACGTGTATTTATCCCCCTAAAGATAATCAATAAAACGGTTTTTACATAGAGGCTAAATTAAAGATATGGCGTTTAAATTAAAGAAAATCCTCATTTTCATGAATGCGCTTACTTATATCCAGCGAAGGACATGGTATACTTTATTTACGCATGAACGATCCTGGAGGGCTTATACGATGAAAAGGGGCAATAGATACACAGCTTATTTTAAAAACAACATGTTCCTGAGGATACTATTGTTGTTCTCCTGTATTGCCATTTTGTCAATTATTACGATTGCATATGTCACGTATATATCCATATCGCAATCCATGATTCGACGGGAACTGGATACCCAGAAAGCAGCGATGGAGAGTGTTGACCGCTATATCCATCTCCGGCATGAATCCGTTCAGAACATGGTGCGGGATATGTACCGGAATGAGGCGCTCTCGATGAACGTTTCTTTTTTTATGGACCACGCGTATTCCGAATATGTACAGCACCGCATGGACGAGACGTACATGGAGAGTCATGATTATTCAACAGATGTGCTCACTTATTTTAAAAATTGGCTGGATGAAAATAGCGATATTAGCAATTTGATATTGTACAGTGCCGACCAGCAATATTTGTCCACCTTCAATGAGAGCAAGCAATTCAAGCAATTCCCGGTGCATGCGGCGCGTTCCTTTGTACCGGATGTGATGGCTGCCGAAAGCAAAAGCGTCTCTGCTCCGAATTACTGGATTCGGAAGGCGATCGATCAGTGGAGCCCCTCGTTATATTCGTTACAAGTCCCCATTAACAATAAGCAAACACTCAAAAATACCGGTCAGCTTCTGGTGTTTCTAAATTCCAAAAGTATCTCCAATGCACTTTCCAGCTACGGGAACAACCTAAAGGGCGAAATTATCGTTCTGTCCACCCATGGAACGGTTCTGTTCGATTCAAGGAGTAACTATTACGGGAAAACGTATCCTTATGTCGAAGTGACCCGATCATTATATGACGATGTGGATTCCGATGCCGGGATCATTCAGGCGAAGCAAAATATGTACATCAACAAGCTGATTTCTCCGGACGAAGGATATGTCGTGATTGGGGCAGTCCCCAATGAGGAAATGGCTCAATCGTACCGGGGTATCCGTAATACGATTTTGACAATCAGTGTCGTTTGTATTCTGTTTGCTGTGCTGTTCCCTGCCTTTTTCGTCATTAACTTTGCTAAACGAACGAATCGGATTATTAAATTCACCCGTCAGGTGAAAAATGGCGATCTTACAGCTCGTATCCAAGACCCCCAAGAGGATGAGCTGGGACAAATCTCTCGAAGCTTCAACGATATGCTGGACGATCTTAATCTATATATTGAACGGGTGTATAAAGCAGAGATCAAGCAAAAGCAAACGGAGCTTGTTGCCTTGCAGGCACGTATTCATCCACATTTTTTGTATAACACGCTTGAAGTGATACGAATGAGGGCGATTTCCCAGGGAGCCAAGGATGTAGGAGAAATGATCTATAGCTTATCGGTATTGTTCAAAAGCCTGGTTCAGCAGAAAAAAATATACACGCTTAAAGATGAATTGGAGGCTTGCAGATTATATCTTGAGTTGTTCAGAATACGCTACAAGGAAAGGTTCAATTACACGATTACGGTCGACCCCGAGTTGTATACTCGTTCTGTCATGAAGCTGATGCTTCAACCCATTATTGAGAATTATATTGTTCATGGTATACAAAGCGACCGGAATGATAATGTGCTGACCATTGAAGTGAGTGAAACGGGGGAGGTTCTGCTGGTTGAGATCCGTGACAATGGGAAGGGCATTGAAGGGGAGCGTTTGAAACAGATTCTGGAGGAACTGGAACGCCAGGAAGAAGACGGACAAATGTTTGGACTACGCAGTGTGCACACCCGACTTCGGTTTTTACACGGAGCCGATTCCGGGATTGAACTGGAGAGCCGCAGCGGCGAGGGAACGACGATTCGGGTACGATGCCCTAACAGGGAAGGGATGGATGCCATATATGTATAAAGTATTTATTGTAGACGATGAGCCTTTTATCATTGAGGGATTATACGATATTGTGGATTGGACCTCTTTTGGGCTAGAAATTGTCGGACATGCGGAAAATGGATCTTTAGCGCTGGAAGCGCTGGCCTCCAGACCCGTGGACGTACTGATTACGGACATTTCTATGCCGACGATGAATGGTCTCAGGCTGATTCATGAGGCGAGAAAGCTGCATGCTGACTTGAAGGCGATTGTGTTGAGCGGATTTAATGAATTTGATTACTTGAAGGAAGGCATGAAGCTGGGCATCGAAAATTACCTTTTGAAGCCGATTAATGTGGAGGAACTGGAATCCACTTTATGCAATACAATGGAGAAGTTGGACAGGTCCCGGTTGGATCAACAATATGAGACGTTTGGGGTGCAGGTTCTCAAGGAAAATACGTTGTACCGTTGGCTGACAGGACAGATTGCGCCTACAGAATTCCAGGAACGTGCTGAATTGATAGGTTTTTCGTTAAATATCCCCTTCATGGAGGTAGCTGTGTTACGGACGGAAGGGGATTCGGCAGGAATGCATCAACAGTTAAGGCAGTACATTCAACACCAGCCCGATTTAACATTGTTTCGCGATGTTGATGCGGTTAGTGTAATCATTGCCGCACTACCGAATTATGATGAGGGCAGACAGGACTTGTTAACGCTCTTGGAGGATTTTTCTGTTCAGTGGTCGACGGACGGGGAAGAAACGGTGTATATCGGGATAGGCAGCGCCGGTTCGCTTGCTGCAGCTCCACGCAGCTATAATGAAGCTAAAAAATCTTTGGAATATTTTATGATATATAATGACCGCCGGATCATTGACTATACAATGCTGGAGGAGAGCGAGGGCAACGCTGGCGAGACTTGTTCCATCGACTGGAAGGATTATGTGAAGCTGATTATAGCAAGAGACCTAGATGCGCTTACCGCACGAATTCAGAGTGATTTTGAGCAGCTTCAGCATCTTGAAAGTGTTACCCCGGATGAATTGCGGAATATGGCGCTGGAGCTGGTGATCCGGTTCAAGATGGAGCTGGAGAGCATCAAGCATTCCAATGAGTCGGAACGGTTTCAGCAGGGGCTTCACCAGATAAAATGCTGTACGACATTGGCAGAGCTGGTGAGTGCGCTTCAGCATGTGGCGACAGAGACGGTGAATTCACTGCTGCAAGATATGAAAAACCCTATCGTAAGTCAGGTGCTGTCCTATATCCATGTTCATTATGCCAAGGAGCTATCATTAAAAATATTAGGATACCAGTACCACCTTCATCCCGTTTATCTCGGTCAGTTGTTTCATAAGGAAACGGGCGAAACCTTTGCTGAATATATCAATCAGTACCGGATTAAAAAAGCCAAGGAACAGCTTAAAAATACCAATCTCAAGGTACACGAAATTGCGCGGAACGTGGGGTATTGGGAGACGGGATATTTTTATAAGCAGTTCAGAAAATATGTGGGCATTTCCCCGACAGACTATAAAGGATTGGGATAAATACCAGGTGTACATGGATTTCTTTAATTTGTACCTTGGTTTATTAAGTTTATCTTCTTTATGAAAGTGCTTACATTAGTTAAGGTTAACGTAGTTGCTTCATAAATGAGGATTTTGCAAAAATCCCATAAGCGACTTCCAATGAACAAGATAGGGTCAAATTCCAATTCATAAGGGAGGATCATACATGGGTAAAAGCAAAAGAAGCTACTCGCTTGTTCTCGTGATGTGTATGGTGTTGACGCTCGTTCTCAGTGCTTGTGGAGGAAGCAGCGGTGGCGGGGAAACGACGAATGGAGGAGCGGAAAAACCGGTAGAACTGATCTGGTACACCATTGGTACGCCTCAAAAAGATGTAGATCGGGTGATGGAAGAGGTTAGCAAGTATACCCAAAAGAAAATAAACGCCACGATTAGAATGAAAATGGTCGATTGGGGCGACTACCCGCAAAAAATGCAGGTGAACGTGGCTTCGGGAGAGCCCATGGATATTGTATTTACGGCTTCCGGTGGCTTTGATTATGTGCAAAATGCCAGAAAGGGCGCATTCATGGAACTGGACGACTTGCTTGACAAGTACGGCCAGGATCTTAAAAAGACGATTGACCCTGCGTTTCTGGAAGGCTCTAAGGTGGATGGACATCATTATGGCATTCCTGCCAATAAGGAGCTTCCACAGCAAGAGGTATGGCGGTTCAATAACAAATTGCTGACCCAATACAAGCTGGACCTTTCAAATGTCCGCTCATTGGATAGCCTGGAGCCTCTGCTCAAAACGATTAAAGAAAACGAGCCTGGCGTAACTGCATTCGGCATGGACAAAAACTATGTTCCTTATGTTCCATATGACTATATCATTCAAAACCTGCCGATGGCTGTCAAACTGGATACCACGGATTATAAGATCGTAAACATCTTGGAAACGCCTGAAATGAAGCAGGCGCTGAAGACGATGCATAAGTATTACAAGGCCGGATACGTATCACCGGAAGCTGCAACCACAGGCTCGACCAATGATTTAACTACGTCCGGGAACTGGTTTCTGGATCGTGCGCAAACTCAACCGCTGGCCGATAACCTGTGGTCTGCAAGCTACGGCTATCCGGTGATATCGACACCTGCCAGCGATCCAATTGTGACCAATACGTCTGTACAGGGCTCCATTATGGCGATCTCGGCAAACTCGGCAAACCCTGAAAAGGCGATGCAGTTCCTGAACCTGCTGAATACAGATCCGGTATTACGCAATATGGTTGACTCCGGTATTGAAGGAGTGCATTACAAAAAAAAAACAGATGGCCAGTATATCGAAAATCTGGCTAATTCCAAAAACTATGATATGCCTTCGTATTCACTCGGCAACAATATGCTGTTGTATCTGAATCCGAATGATCCGGCTGATAAATGGGAGCAATTCAAGAAGTTCAATTCGGAAGGAAAAAACTCTCCAATCCTAAGCTTCAACTTTGACAGCAGTAAAGTATCTGCGGAGATGGCAGCCGTTCAGAACGTCAAAGAGCAATTTTGGGCTTCGCTGATGACAGGCACGCTGGACCCGGAAACGAATCTCCCGAAAGTGATTGAAAAATTCAAGCAGGCTGGTCTGGATAAGGTGATGGTGGAAGCGCAATCCCAGCTTGATGCCTGGAAGGAAAAAAACAGCAAATAATATTTTAGGTCGTGAAATATAGGAGAGATCGGGCGGGTGTAAGTTACGCCCGGTCTTTTTCCAATAGCTATTTTAGCTGCTTTTCTCATAACAGATTGGGGGGGATACCTATGGCCGCATTTTTCAAAAATGTGATGAGAAACAAAGTTATGCTGTTCATGGTGCTACCCGGCGCTATCTGGTTCTTCTTCTTTTCATATCTGCCGCTGGTCGGGACAGTGGCTGCTTTCAAGCAATATCGTTTTAACAGGGAAGGATTCTGGGCCAGTATTTATACGAGCAAGTGGGTGGGTTGGGATAACTTCAAGTTTCTGTTCAATAACAACGATGCCTATGTCATCACGCGAAATACCCTTTTGTATAACCTGGTCTTTATTATTCTCGGACTTGTGTTTTCGGTAGCTATGGCTATTCTGCTCTCCGAACTGATTAATAAACGATTGGCGAAGCTGTACCAGACAGGCATGTTTCTCCCGTATTTCCTGTCATGGGTCATTGTGGGCTACTTTGCCTTCAGCTTTCTGAGCATGGATCGGGGGATGCTGAATCAAATTCTCGCAGGGTTTGGCATCGAGCCGGTTCAGTGGTATTCGGAGGCTGCTTATTGGCCGTATATCTTGATTCTAGTCAGTCTATGGAAGGCGATTGGATATAACAGTGTCGTTTATCTGGCTTCGATTTTGGGGATCGACAAAGCCTTGTATGAAGCAGCCATGATAGATGGAGCCAGCAAGTGGCAGCAAATTCGTAATGTGACGCTCCCTTTGCTCTCGCCGATCATTATCATAATGACGCTGCTTGCGGTTGGTCGGATTTTTTATGCGGATTTTGGTTTGTTCTATCAGGTTCCAAGAGATTCGGGCACCTTGTATTCGGTAACGAACGTCATCGACACCTATGTATATCGCGGGTTGAAAACGACAGGGGAAATTGGGATGAGCACAGCCGCAGGTTTGTATCAGTCGGTGGTTGGCTTCGTTCTCGTCATCCTATCCAATCATGTTGTGCGAAAAATAGATAAAGACAGCGCTTTGTTCTAAAAAAGAGGAGAGGGGTGTGGACTGTGGCTTCTGGAAAAGAAAGAAAAAAACGAGATTTCCATCATATTTCACGGGGCTGGAATGTTGTTCTGAATGTGGTAGCAGGGGTGTTCGCGTTCTTGTGTGTATTTCCCTTTTTATTCGTCGTCATTATTTCCCTAACCGATGAGAAAACGCTGGCGCGGGACGGATATCGGTTACTCCCGTCCCAATGGAGTCTGGAGGCTTATCGTTTCATATTTCGTACCAGTGATACGCTACTGCGCTCCTATGGGGTGACGATTGCTGTAACGGTCATCGGTACGGTGATCAGTCTCATTCTTATTTCATTATATGCGTATGCTATTTCACGAAAGAGCTTCCGTTATAGAAGATTTTTTTCGGTTTTTGCAATTTTAACCATGCTCTTTAATGGCGGAATGATCCCGACCTATATGGTCGTTTCCCAATTGCTCGGGCTTAAGGATACGATTTGGGCTTTGATTTTACCGCTGGCTATGAATGCCTTTTATATTATGATCCTGCGCACATTCTATAGCACCAGCGTGCCAGATGCCATCGTCGAATCAGCCAAAATAGATGGGGCAGGCGAGTTTTACACCTTTTTAAAAATGGTGCTTCCGCTCTCTCTGCCTGGACTTGCGACCATTGGTTTATTCAGCACGCTTGGTTACTGGAACGACTGGTTTAATGCCCTGTTGTATATTGACAATCCCAATCTGGTGCCACTTCAGTCCATGCTGATGCGGATTGAATCCAGCATTCAGTTCATCCAGCAAAATTCGCAGAATAGCTCTATGAGCCTGGCTGCGCTTCAATCCATTCCGCAGGATACTTCACGAATGGCGATGGTAGTACTGGCGACGCTACCTATTATATTCGCTTATCCATTTTTCCAGCGTTATTTTGTGCAGGGGCTTACGGTTGGGGCTGTGAAGGAATAACAGGGGAGGAGAGGGCATGACCATGTTGATTTATAAAGATAAAAGCAAACCGATCGAAGAACGGGTGGAGCACTTAATCGGTTTGATGACAATAGAGGAAAAGGTGGGACAGCTTGTGCAGCCCTTTGGCTGGCAAGTGTATGAGCACACAGATGGGGAATTGTCCCTACATCATGATTTCAAGCAGCAGGTGCAAAATGGGGGAGTCGGTTCCTTATACGGGGTACTTCGCGCTGATCCGTGGACCGGGGTGACCTTGGAGAATGGTTTATCTGCCAAGCAAGGGGCGGAGGCTGTGAACTTGATCCAACGCTATGCGGTAGAGCATTCCCGGCTGGGCATCCCGATACTGATCGGTGAGGAATGCTCTCATGGGCATATGGCGATTGACGGCACTGTGTTTCCGGTTCCGCTGTCCATCGGCAGCACATGGAATGTCGATCTGTACCGCGATATGTGCCGTGCGGTTGCGAGTGAAACCCGCGCTCAGGGTGGGGCGGTCACGTACTCGCCCGTGCTTGATGTTGTGCGTGATCCGCGCTGGGGACGCACAGAGGAATGCTTCGGCGAAGATCCTTATCTCATCGGTGAATTTGCTGTTGCCGCAGTGGAGGGGCTTCAGGGGGAAAGCTTACTCAGCGAACATAGCGTAGCTGCTACATTAAAGCATTTTGCAGGCTATGGCAGCTCGGAAGGCGGACGTAACGCCGGACCTGTGCATATGGGCTGGCGCGAGCTTTTGGAGGTGGATCTGTATCCATTTCAAAAAGCGGTGGAAGCAGGGGCGCAATCTGTTATGCCAGCCTATAACGAAATCGACGGGGTCCCGTGTACAGTGAATGCTGAGCTATTGGACGATATTCTTCGTCAGGCGTGGGGATTTGACGGTGTGATCATTACGGACTGTGGCGCGATTGAAATGTTGGCGAGCGGGCACGATGTGGCCGAGGATGGATCGGATGCCGCTGTGCAGGCGATTCGCACAGGGATTGATATGGAAATGTCCGGCGAAATGTTCGGAAGTCATCTGGCCGAGGCGGTTCGCGTTGGCAAGCTGGAGACGAGTGTGCTGGATCGGGCGGTTCGCAGGGTGCTCACGCTAAAATTCAGGCTGGGTCTGTTTGACAAACCGTATGTGGATGCGGAACGAGCAGAGCAGGTGATTGGTCAGGCGGAGCATATTCGGTTGGCTCGTCAGCTTGCGACAGAAGGGATTGTGCTGCTCAAAAACGTCGATGGAACGCTCCCCCTGCCGAAAACCTCCAAGCGTATTGCGGTCATCGGCCCGAATGCGGATCAGGTCTACAATCAGTTGGGAGATTATACATCACCGCAGCCTAGATCCCGCGTGATAACTGTACTTGATGGTATCCGTGGCAAGCTGGGCAAGGATCAGGTTAGCGTTCTGTACGCACCTGGCTGCCGGATCAAGGGAGAATCCCGGGAAGGCTTTGAAAATGCACTGGCATGTGCGGCTGAGGCCGATACAGTGGTGATGGTGGTTGGAGGATCCAGCGCCCGCGATTTCGGGGAAGGGACGATTGATCTTAAAACCGGCGCATCGAAGGTATCGGATCACGATTGGAACGACATGGAATGCGGCGAAGGCATCGACCGGATGACGTTGGGGCTTGCGGGGGTACAACTCCAACTCATGCAGGAAGTCTACAGGCTGGGAAAGGAACTTGTCGTCGTTTATATGAACGGGCGACCGATTGCTGAGCCGTGGGTGGAGCAGCATGCGCACGCCATTGTGGAAGCATGGTATCCCGGTCAGGAGGGGGGACATGCAATCGCGGATATTTTATTTGGGGATGTAAATCCTTCGGGACGTTTGACCCTCTCCATCCCTAAGCATGTCGGCCAGTTGCCGGTATATTACAATGGCAAGCGTTCCCGGGGCAAGCGGTATCTGGAGGACGATTCCGAGCCTTGCTATCCGTTTGGCTACGGTCTCAGCTACACGACATTTAGCTATGAAAGGCTTACATTAAGCACCAACTCGATCCGAGCGGACGAATCCGTTACGGTTACAGTCGATGTAACCAACACGGGTGAACGGGAAGGAGCTGAGGTAGTACAGCTTTATATCTCGGACACGGTGAGTTTGGTGACCCGCCCAATCAGGGAGCTCAAGGGCTTTTGCAAAGTTGTATTAAAGCCGGGAGAAACACGGACGGTTGAGTTTGTTGTAGGCTCCGACAAGCTGCAATATATAGGGCGTGATCTACAGCCGGTCGTTGAGGCAGGGCGATTTTCTATTCAAGTAGGCAGGCACTCCAAAGATACCCTGTGTGCCGAGTTGATCGTACGGGAGGATGAATAATGGAGCGTATCAAACGCCTGATTCGGGAATTGTCGGAATGCCAATGGCTGGAGAAGCTGGATTTGCGAAGCTGGAACATTACACGCTCCACTTACCAAACACCAGGTCAATACGAAGACGACGCACCTTTATCGGAAGGACTGGACCTCAAGCGATTCCCCAGCAGTCAGGGGACGACTTATTTTTTTCAAACGCAGTTGGATGTACCGACAGCGTGGTTGAGAAAACCTTTTGGATTGGTGTTTGAGTCCGGGGGAGAAGGATTGCTGCGGGTCAATGGTGCTGCCTATCACGGGCTTGATCGCAATCATACCTATGTCACGCTTAATCCGCAGGTCATCGGGCCTTCACCGGTATTGGATATAGAACTGTTTGATCCTGTACCCGAACCCGTTGATCCACTTAATCGGCAGGCTGTCATTCAACCTCCGATTTCTTCTATTACAAGCTATCTTGTACGGCTAAACAAGCCCGTGCAGAGTCTGATGTATACCGTTACCGTTATTAGCGAAGCCGCTCTACTGCTGCCTGAGGGCGATATCCGCAGAATACGCCTGCTGAAAGCTCTGTATGGGGTGATGGATTGCTTTGCGAATTTGGAGGAAGACGCCATTCGAGAAGGGGGAGCGATCTCAGCGACAGAAAAGGAGCTCATTCAGCAAGTTCAGGAGATCGGTGGGAATGCGCAAGGTTTGGAGCACATGGTAGGACAGTCGCACATTGACATTGCCTGGCTGTGGCCGATGAGCGAGACCGTACGGAAAACAAGCCGAACCTTCTCAACGGTGGATGCGCTGATGGATGAATACCCGGCATATCAATATGCACAGAGCCAGCCGCTGCTGTTCTCTTTTGTAAAAGAAAATGATCCAGAGCTGTATGAACGGGTCAAAGCGAGAGTCGCCGAAGGACGGTGGGAGCTGGTTGGGGGGATGTGGGTAGAGCCTGATTTGAACCTGCCCAGTGGCGAATCACTCATCCGCCAAATGCTGTATGGTCAGCGTTTTTACCAACAGGAATTCGGCAAAACCTCTCATATCGAATGGTTACCGGATACGTTCGGCTACTGTGCGTCCCTGCCGCAGATTTTAAAGCATGGGAAGATAGACTATTTTATGACGACCAAGCTCGGCTGGAATGATACGAATGTGTTTCCTTACGATTTGTTCCACTGGGTGGGCATCGATGGTACTTCGATGTTGTCCTACCTCAATCATGGCGTGAATGAAAATACACGGCCACAGGACATTCATGACCATTGGCAGTCCTATCGTGAAAAATCGGCTCATCCTGAGCACATGTTGCTCTATGGACATGGAGACGGCGGCGGTGGAGTTACGCGTGAAATGCTGGAATATATAGAGCGTTCTCCGCTAATGGTGGGACTGCCTGCGAGTCGGTTCAGCACGGCGGGGCAGTTTTTCGCAGGCATAGATCAGGCGCATCCGAAGCTTCCCCAATGGCATGGTGACTTGTACCTTGAGTTGCACCGGGGAACCTACACGACCCATGCTCGCAACAAACGTAATAACCGGAAAGCGGAGGGAGTCTACCGCGAGGCAGAGCTATGGAGCACGCTGGCATTACCAAAGCTGGAGCCGAAGCAGGTGCAGGACATCTGTTCGGCATTGCATGAGGGCTGGAAGCTGATTTTGTTGAATCAGTTCCACGATATTATCCCCGGCTCTGCGATTACCGAGGTTTACGGCACTTCGGATAAGGAGTATCAGCAAATTTTCGAATGGGGACATGTCGGGCTTCAACAGGGGATTACGACGCTGGCGGCTCAAGTGAACACGGAAGGCTCGAGAACAGGAATGCCGTATCTTGTGTTTAACAGCCTGGGCTGGAGCCGTAGTGCCGTGATCCATATCGCTACGGAATCGGCAAAGGGATTGTATGCCTACCACTACGCTAATGATGAAGCCGAGCGGCTGGACATCGATGTGGAGGAAGGCGGCATTTCGGTGCGTATTCCGGATGTTCCTGCACTGGGCTACAAAACGATTTGGTTGGAGCGAGAACAGGCTCAAACAGGTGAGAAGCCCGAGCTAGCTGTGATATCTGGATCGCTGGGGGATATCTGGGAGACGGGATTTTATAAGGTGCAATTTAATGAGCGGGGCGAAATGATTCGTCTGCTGGATAAAGCGGCAAACCGTGAAATCTTGAAGCAAGGGGAACGGGCAAATCGTTTTCATTTTTTCCATGACCGTCCGACCTTGTGGGATGCATGGGACTTGGATGACCGCTATGAGGAACAGGTAGCAGGAGAAGCCGAGTTGCTGGAAAAACAAGTAGTGCTCCAGGGGAAAACGAAGGATGTGCTGCGCTTCCGATGGCGAATCCATCAATCTGAAATGACACAGGATGTGATTTTTTATCATCATGAGCGGCGAATTGATTTCAGGACGCATGTGAGCTGGAATGAAGCGCACAAGTTGCTAAAGGTAGGCTTTCCTATAGATGTGGTTACGGACAAGGCGACATATGAAATTCCTTTTGGTGCTTTGGAGCGGCCGACCCATCAGAATACGAGCTGGGAGCAGGCGCAGTATGAAGTGTGTGGACACCGATTTGCGGATGTTTCCGAGCACGGGTATGGTGTGAGTCTGCTCAATGATTGCAAATATGGCTACGACATTCAAGACAGCACCATCCGTCTGTCTCTGCTGCGTGCACCCAAATGGCCGGATAAAGATGCCGATCTGGGCGAGCACGATTTTACGTATTCGCTATATCCGCATGTGGGAGACTGGCGCAGCGCCCATACCTTGCGTCATGCGGCTGAGCTGAACCAAGATATGCCTGTTGTGCAACAGCAAAAGCGCAGCACTGGAGTGCTGCCGAGCAGCGGATCGTTCATTAACTTTGATAGCCGTCACGTTATGCTGGATACGATCAAGCCGGCCGAAGATGGACTGGGGACGATTCTTCGTTTGTACGAATCTTCTGGGGGACGGGAAACGATCAAGTTGCTCTGGCCTTACACGTTCAACGCAGCCTACGTGTCGAATGCGCTGGAGGAACCCCTTCAGCCGCTTGAGCTGGAAGGTAGCTGTCTCACATTGTCTTTTACACCTTATGAAATTAAAACGATACGCTTGCAATAGATATGATAAAGGAGCGAAAAAGCTATTGGAACAATTCAGACTTCCCAAAATACCGATGCCCGACCTTGACTTGCCGCAGGCTGTTCAGGACGTACTTAAGGAAGCGGAGCAAGCACTGGCTCACAGGCCGAAGCTGCTGAAGCTGTTTAAAAACTGTTTTCCAAATTCACTGGAGACAACGACCAAACTAATGGATGATGGGACAACGTTTCTCATTACAGGTGATATTCCGGCTCTTTGGTTGCGGGATTCCGTAGAGCAGGTCATTCATTATGTGCCGTTAGCCAGGGAGGATGCTGATTTACAGCGTATCATTGGTGGTCTGATCAAGCGCCATATTCATTATGTCCTCATAGACCCGTATGCGAATGCGTTCAATGAGACGGCGAATGACTGGCACTGGAACGCGGCCGATGAGACGGAAATGTCGCCATGGGTGTGGGAACGAAAATTTGAAATCGACTCGCTTTGCTTTGTCATTCGGCTGGCTTATATGTACTGGAAGGAAACGGAGCTTACCGATATTTTTGATTCAAAATTCAAGATGGCTCTGCGTAAAATGGTGGATGTGTTCAAAACGGAGCAACGTCACCAAGAGCAATCTGCGTATCGGTTTACGCGTAATAACGGCATTTTCACCGATTCCTTGCGCAATCTGGGACTCGGTATGCCTGTAAATTATACAGGGATGATTTGGTCGGGCTTCCGTTCCAGTGATGATGCTTGCGATTTCCACTACAATATACCCGGTAATATGTTTGCGGTAGTTGCTCTACGGCAGATGCAGGAGTTTGCGGAGTGGGTATTTCGTGATATGGACTTTCTGAACGAGCTGAAGGAGCTGGAGGCTGAGGTGGAGCACGGTATCCGCTTGTACGGCATTTACCGCCACCCGGTATTCGGGCCTATATATGCTTATGAAACGGACGGATTTGGCAACTACTGCCTGATGGATGACGCAGGTACGCCGGGATTGATGTCCATTCCGTATTTGGGCTATACGACGGCGGACGATCCTATCTATCAAAATACGAGACTCTTCGCTTTAAGTCAGGAGAATCCGTTTTACTATGAAGGCAAGGCGGCTAAAGGCATCGGAAGTCCGCACACTCTGCCGGGTTACATCTGGCATATGTCCCTGTCTATGCAAGGGCTAACGGCCCAGACCACAGAAGAAAAGCTGGAGATGATCCGGATGCTGGAAGCGACCGATGGCGACACCGGATATATGCATGAAGGCTTTCATGCAGATGATCCCACGGTTTATACGAGAAAATGGTTCGCCTGGTCCAACAGTCTGTTTGCCCAGCTTGTGTATAAGGCCATGAAGGATGGCTTGTTATGAATGAATCCATAGTAAACCCATCCATCGTTGTTTTCAGTGAGCAAGGCTTTCCAGCTATAGGGAGCCTGTTGCCAGACGAGGCATTTCAGGGAGTTGCAGACGTGGTGGTCGTACGAGCCGATGAACTGGCTGAAAGGCTAAAGCATATGGACAACGGCTGTTTTGTCAATCTGCATGCACCGTACTTCCCCAAGTCCGCCTGGACCGAAATCGTGGCATTTCTCCACAGGGGAGGGGGGCTGCTTAACGTCGGGGGAGCACCCTTTAAGAATCCGGTCCGCGATCCTGCTGATGAGCATGGAGACTGGGTAATTGAGACTGAGCAGACTGCATATCATCAGGAATTGCATATTCATGAGGTGCTGAGAGTAGACGCGTCGAAGGTGACTTCCCTGGTCGCATCAGAGGAAATTCCTGTGCTGTGTGGTCAGGAGTCTCTGTTCCAGGTGACGGATACGTGGAATCTCGTTCCACATACGACCAAAAGCAGCGATCTGCCGCACCAAATGGGCTCTGCCGGGCCGATGAATACGCGAATTTATCCTTTGCTCAAGGGAGTAAGTAAGGACGGACGGGACATTGCCGCCCCAGTGGTGCTATGGGAGCATGCCCGAGGTCTGTTTGCCGGCGCACGCTGGATGTTTGTCCAATTGCCGTTGATAGCTTCCTTTTGGGAACAGGATGGGGAGCAGTTGCTTGCCCAATGGGCACGTTTTTGCGCCAAGGGGATGACGGAGCTATCTATCAAGCCAAACTATGCTGCTTATGAGCCTGGGGAACGAGCCGTACTGACACTTCAAACCCAAAGATTGCAGCGAGGAGGAGCCACGCCCAGATATCACGAGATATGGAGCTTTGACCTGACGGTGGAGCAAATATTGGATGATCACAGTCAGCAGGTATGGAGCAAGCGCTTGCAGATTGAAGTTAGCAGAGAACAGGACTTTGTACGTATTCCCCTTTCCTTTTCCATCCTAAGCGGTTTATATCGGGTCATTTGCCGAGCCGAGTCATCGGATGGTGAAGTGCGTATATTGCGACAGGGCTTTTGGGGGCAGGATGCCGAACTGCTGGCTGAAGGACAGATCATCATGCGCAGTCGGGACTATTTTATAAAGGATGGGCGCCCGTTGCCTGTTGTCGGCATGACCTATATGACCTCAGATGTAGCACGGAAGTTTCTGTTTTTGCCCAATGCAGCAATTTGGGACCGGGATATGGCCCAGATGGCCAAAGCGGGCATCAACTGGATTCGTACAGGGGTATGGACGGCTTATCGCAACATGATGCAGATAGACGGGCACGCCTCGGAAGAGGCGCTTCGCGCAATTGATGCTTTTTTGCTGACAGCCAAAAGGCATGGATTGCAGGTGACGTTCACGTTCTTTTCTTTTACACCGGAAACATGGGAAGGGGTTAACCCTTATCTCGATCCGCAAAGCGTGGAAGCACAAAAGCGGTTCATTCGCAGTATTGTCAGCCGTCACACGACTACAACCCATGTAGACTGGGATCTGATTAACGAGCCTTCCATGTTTGATCCGTCGCGCATTTTCGCGGATGGTCCGCGTTCTGCGAGGAACTCATGGGAACAGGAGGCATTCAGCACATGGCTGGGGCAACGGCACGGCAGCATTGAGGGTTTGCAGGAAGCATGGAATATGACGCCACAGCAGCTTCCCTGTTTTGCTTCTGCCACAATTCCCGAGCCGGAGGAGATAAACTTCGACGTTCAGGATATGCATCAGGCCAAAAAGGGAGCCAAGTGGCTGGATTACTGTCTGTTTTCAATGGATATGCACAATCTGTGGGCCGAGCAATTGGCGACTACGATTCGAGAGCTTTGTCCCGGGCATTTGGTAACTGTAGGACAGGACGAGGCAATGGGCGCGCAGCGGCCGTCTCCGTTTTTTTATGAGGCTGTGGTGGATTATACGACGGTGCATTCATGGTGGCTGAATGACCATTTGGTGTGGGACGGTATTTTTGCCAAAACACCAGACAAACCGAATCTCGTGCAGGAAACCGGAATAATGTATGTTGAGACGCCGGATGGTCGAGCCAAGCGTTCAGAGGCGGAGCTGCGCGACATGCTGGAGCGCAAGTATGCGTATGCCTTTTCGACTGGTGGAGCGGGTGCGATTCATTGGATATGGAATACGAACTTTTATATGGATAATGCCAATGAATCTCACATCGGTGCGTTACGTGCGGATGGGACCGAGAAGCCGGAAGCAGAGGTATCTTACGATTTTGGGCGTTTTATGAATGATATTCGCGATCTGTTTACAGACCGAAAACTGGAGGAAACGGCTGTTGTATTCCCGTACTCGAATGATTTCTCCAACCGATCGCTTGCCTTTGATGCCACGACACGGCTTACCCGGGTGATGTCCTATGATCTCAAGCAGCCATTCCGTGCCGTCTCCGAGTATCATCTGGACTCGCTCAAGCGGCAGTTACCGAAACTGATTATGATCCCTAGCGCGCACAATTTCGACAGTACATCGCTGGAACATCTTCTCGAAATGGTGCGATCCTTCGGTGTGACTTTACTAGTCACCGGACCGTTGGGCCTTGATCCTTACTGGAAAGTGAGCGACCGAGTCGATGATATTATTGGGCAGCGTACGCTGGGGAACGTCCAACGGGAGGAAGTGATGAGTCTGGAGGGTCAAACCTTCCCTGTCTCATTCGGTCAGCGGCGAATTGCTGAGGTGGCTAAGGAGGAACAACTGTCACCAAAAGCGGATGGAGCGATGGGGGATGAAGTCGTGAACCTGCCGCTTGGCAAGGGGCGCTTGATCTGGAGTCCGCTTCCACTGGAGTTGAATGGCAGGGATGAGCCGATTGCTGAGCTATATTGCTACGCCCTCACTGCCGCCGGGGTGGAGCGAGAACTGGAGTGGATAGACGGTGGCGATCAGCCGGGACTATATGGACGTAAGCTGAATTTCGAGAATGGAGGCTTGTATATTTTCGTATCGGAGTTTTCCCGGGATACGCAAGTGCGTGTTCGAGATAAGGCGACTGGATTATCCTACGCTTTTATGTTGCTAAGGAGCCGTTCTGTCTTGTTTGCTGTGGATCGAGAAGGTCAGTTGCTAGCGGTATATCGTCCCGAGGAAGTGAATATTGAAGTGATGCAGTGAACAATGGCAGGTCAAGATATACGGTGAGGGGATATACAATGAGCGAGCAAAGGGATGAATCAACCAACAATCAAGCGATAAGCAGGGAAGTAGACACATACACGGGTAGCAAGACGACAGCACATATTATTTCGCATACCCACTGGGATCGGGAGTGGTATTTACCTTATGAGAAGCACCATATGCGCCTGATTAGCCTGATGGATTCTCTACTGGATAAGCTGGAGCAGGACCCGGATTATAAAAGCTTTTATCTGGATGGGCAGACGATCATTCTGGAGGATTATCTACAGATTCGCCCCGAGCATAAGGAACGGCTGGAGCAGCATATTCGCAATGGTCGTATTTTTATCGGACCCTGGTACATTTTGCAGGATGCTTTTCTGACCAGCGGCGAAGCCAATGTACGTAATATGCAGATCGGACACCGCGATGCTGAACGTTACGGCAATCCGTCCAAGATCGGATACTTCCCCGATACGTTTGGTCTGGTTGGGCAGACTCCGCAGTTAATGCTACAGTCGGGGATTACGAATGTTTTCTTCGGAAGGGGCGTAAAGCCCACAGGGTTTAACAATACAGTGTCGGATAGAGGCTACGAGTCCTCCTTTTCGGAACTGTTATGGACGGGGCCAGACGGATCGGAGGTACTCGGTATTTTATTCGCCAACTGGTATTCCAACGGCAATGAGGTTCCGGTAGATGAGGCGGAAGCCAAGGTTTATTGGAAGCGTAAACTGGATGATGCGCAAAAATATGCTTCAACTGGCGAGCTGCTGTTCATGAACGGATGCGATCACCAGCCTTTACAGCTTGATTTACCGGAAGCAATCCGTACGGCACAGAAGCTTTATCCGGATATCGAGTTTATTCATTCTAATTTCAACGATTATCTGACCTCTCTGAAACGGGCTTCCCAAAGGCAACTCTCGTCAGTGAAGGGAGAGTTTCGCAGTCAGCGCACGGACGGCTGGGGAACGCTGGTGAATACGGCTTCTGCCCGGGTGTATTTGAAACAGATGAACCAGTTGGGACAAGTGATGCTGGAAAAAGTGGCTGAGCCGCTTGCAACCTTCGCGCATCTGTTGGGGCAGGCTTACCCTCACCATTTGTTCACCTATGCCTGGAAAACACTGATGCAGAACCATCCGCATGATAGTATTTGCGGCTGTAGTGTGGACGAGGTGCACCGTGAGATGATGATCCGGTTTGATAAGAGCCGTCATGTAGCCGAGAGCATTGTGGATGAAAGCATTGAGGTCATTGCGCAAGCAGTGGATACGACGGGCTTCAGTCGCTTTGGAGAAGATGCGTTGCCACTCGTGATTTTTAATACGTCAGGCTGGGAACGCAGTGGTATAGTGTCGGCAGAACTGGAAGTGGTGCGTCTGTACTTCCGTGAAGGATACACGCTTGAGGAGGCCTCTCATCGAGCGAAGAAAGTGGATCTTTCCGGGCGCGTACTGGTGGACAGTGAAGGGGGTCCGGTGGCATGCAAGGTGGAGGACCTCGGGCTACAGTTCGGTTATGATTTGCCGGATGATCGATTCCGCCAGCCTTACATGTCTCGTCGGGTTCGCCTTACCTTTGAGGTAGAACGTGTGCCCCTGTTAGGCTTAAAAACCTATGCTTGGCTGAGAAGCAATGTCGAGACTGGCTCCTCTTCACTTTTTCAAGGCAGTCGAAGTATGGAAAATGATCTGCTTCACGTCGAAATTGCGGATAACGGCTCTTTTACCCTGACGGATAAGCGTACAGGCTGCAGCTACAAAGACCTTGGCGTATATGAAAATGTTGGTGATATCGGCAACGAGTATATGTTCAGACAGCCCGAGGGAGAGCAGGCGCTGACCACCGAAGATTTGATCGCTGACATCCGTGTGCTTGAAGATACACCTTTTCTCGCATCCTTGGAGATTATCCATCATTGGGAAATACCGGCCTCTGCGGATGAAACGCTGGGGCAGGAGCAGCGAGAGCTAGTTTATTATCCGTATCGTCAGGCTCAGCGCTCCCGACAGACCGTTCCGCTGACGATACGGACTGTCATTTCTTTATCTCGGAACAGCAGGGGGGTTTCTATGGAAACCACCTTCAACAACCAAGCCAAGGACCACCGACTACGCGCTCTGTTTCCGACAGAAATACACTCTGGCGAGCATCGGGTGGACTCCATGTTTGAAATTGCAATCCGGGACAATGAACCCGCACCTGAGTGGGAAAACCCAAGCAATACACAACATCAGCAGGCGTTTGTGGATGTAAGCGGGGAACAAACCGGTCTGACCGTGGCCAATCTCGGGTTGAATGAATATGAAGTGCTGCGTGATGGACGTAACACGATTGCAGTAACGCTGCTTCGCTCAGTTGGCGAGCTGGGTGATTGGGGATGGTTCCCGACGCCGGAAGCGCAATGTCCAGGTGAGCATACCGCCCGTCTGGAAATCATTCCACATGATGGCGACGGTATTCAGTCCGGCGCGTATAGAGAAGCCTATCAATACCAAATTCCTTGGATTGTAAAACAAACGGGGATTCATGAGGGTACAGTTGCTCCAGATTATGCGCCGTTTGATTGGAAAAGCACGGAGCTTGCCTTTTCCTCTATGAAAATGAATGAGCTGTCGGGGGATGTGCTGTTACGCTGGTACAATATGAGTCATAGTATAGCCGAATTAATTATCAAGCCCAGGACGCAACAATACGATTTTTATAAAAGTAATATCCTCGAAGAACAAGGAGAAGACATCGTAATGGATTCTTCTGATGAGTTACTTCAGTCTGTAAAGCCGCATGAAATTATCACACTAGGTTTTAAATTGAAGACTTAATAATAAAGAGAAGAAGGCCATAGCAATAGGATAATATACCCCGATGGAATAACTTATCATCGGGGCTTGTTATCATATGGCTAAAAGTAAATAGTAGATAGGTTTAGCAAATTCTTTAAGCCCATGAGCATCAAAATTTTTGAGTTACATAGCAAGTCCAACTATGAAGTTGCCTATTATAATATTCTTTATTTTTGCATCACTGTTATCTTACTTATAAATTTAAGCGCTTTCTACCGATATATATAAATATAGATATCATCACGTTCTGTGATCTGCTTCATTGTGTTGTTTGGAGGGCAATGTCAAGGAGACCGAGCGGAAACTCGTGAAAGTTGAGAGCAGCGTGAACTATTATCCATAGACGATCTGGAGGGGTTTGGATGAGTAACAAGCTATCAGACAGGACTAAAAAAGGGAAGGGTTTTAGAGATTTAAAGGTTACGACAACGATGATCTCCATGATTGTAATCAGCTTAGTGGGTTTACTCATTGTATCGTTGGTAGGGGTTATCGGTATGTATCAAGCTAAAGAGGGTCAAGGTATTTTGTATGTGGATCGCTTTCAACACCAAACGAATATTCTTGAAGTCAAAAGTGATTTCTATAATATGCGGGCTAATTATACAAAAATACTCGACAATAAGGAGTACACAGATAAACAGTATAAGCAGGTGCAGAAAGGAAAAGATAGCGTTACAACCGGACTAAATGAATTCTCACAAAGGAATTTGGATGCTAAGGAACAGAAAATGTACGAGGAACTACGGGGGAGTATAGACACATATTATCAGGATATTGAGCAAATCATGGCAGTCAAAAAAAATAGCGGAACGTATGACACGGAAGAGAGAGGCCGGATTAATAAATCCAGTACGGCAATTGTTACGATGCTGACTACGATTTCAGATTATAACAATGAGCAATCCGCCAACTTATATCAAAATACGCAAAATGAGATTAAAATGCGTACAATTGTTTTGATCACAGTTCTGGCCCTCGTGCTGGCTATTCTTATCACCATCTCCTTTGCGGCCATTCGAAATATCCGTTTCCGGATGAGTACAATTACGAAATACTGTGAGGAGATTACCCAAGGAAATTTAACGGCAGCACTTGATCCTGCCTTGCTTAAAGGAAATAATGAGATCGCTGTGATTGCGCGTGCCATTCAACAAATGACAGATTCAACCTCAATGGTCATTACGGGGGTTATCAAAGAGTCACGCCAAATTAACCAACTGAGTGATCAGACGAATCATAATATGACAGATCTCAATGAGCGGATTAGAGATGTATCTGCCACGGTCGAACAGCTGTCAGCAGCTATGGAAGAGACTTCGGCATACACCGAAAATATGAACCATTCGGCGGAAGAAATGCAGCGGGCAGCAGAGTACATTTCGGTCAAAACTCAAGAAAGAGCTCAGTCTGCCCATGATACAAGTGTAAAAGCCGAAACATTGAAGCATGCGGCAAGTGAATCCAATAAAGCGGCCAAGGAAATTTACCGGAAGGCCAATGAAAAGATGAAGGAAGCGTTAGAACGAGCCAAGGCCGTAGACCAAATTCGTTTACTTTCTCAGTCTATCTTAGAAATTACGGCACAAACCAATTTGCTGGCTCTAAATGCATCCATTGAAGCGGCTCGTGCGGGTGAGTCAGGTCGAGGGTTTGCGGTTGTGGCTAACGAGATTCGCAAGTTGGCAGACGGCTCCAAACACGCGGTAGACCAAATTCAGAGTGTTACTCAAGAAGTTGTGCAATCGGTAGAGAATTTAACTACTAATGCCGAAGAATTACTGCACTTCCTGCAAGCCCAGGTAGGCAAGGATTATCAGCTGCTTGAGGATACAGCAGGACAATATTACAATGATGCCGTGGAGCATACGAACACGGTCAATGATTTGAACGCTACCTCTAAGCAGGTGAATGCAACCATCCAAACGATGGTGAGAGCGATTCATGAGATTGCAACAGCCAGCGAACAGTCTGCTATATCCACTCAGCACATTGCAGAGAATATGGTTTCATCGACGGAGAAATCTCTTGAAGTGACACACCAGTCTGATCAGGTGAAGGAAAGCGCGGCCCGACTGAATGAACTGGTCGAAGGCTTTAAAATTTAACGAGACAATATATAAAGACTAGGGAAAACTTTACATCGAAGAAAAACAGTTGGGGAGCCCTAAAAAGGCTCCTTTTTTAAGTTTACCCTTCCAACGTTGCTTTTGGATTACAGTCAAGAACTCGTATCCTGCAACTCTTCCTGTTCAGCCATTTGCATCAGCTTATAAATCTGACGAGTTGTGTTCACATTCCGCACCGTCATTTGCTGATACAGCTTGGTTCCGACTAATTTCGTTAACCCGCTTTTTGTGACTTGTTCTTTGCTGACAGAGTACAGAACGGCCCCGGTCGTATATATTACATGGCCTATTCCCGGTTTCAAAGGAAGCTTGTCCAGAACGGAAATATCGTTAATTTCATCCCACAGAAACATTACATCACTTTTCATCTGTGTATCATTAGACCATTCATTCGGCAGTGCCTCCATAATGCTCTGAATCTCTTTCATGTTACGGACGATGACGCGGATGGGTAAGCTAAAATCCTCCAGAATCGCCTGTTCCAATATGAGTGAAAGCTCCTGGTTAGACTGGGTCTGACTAGAAAAAATAATGTTTCCAGAATTAATGTAAGTTGTCACATGCCCCATACCTGCATTTTCAAACGTTTGCTTGAGCCTCTTCATCTCGATCTTGTTGTTGCCGCCAACATTGATGCCCCGCAGTAATGCGATATAGATCATAAAAAGTCCCACCTCTCTTCAAAAAAAAGGATTTTAACAAAGGGATAGGTATTCCATTAAATACGTGGTTTGATTTTCGCTCAACAGCGGATGCAGCAGCGGTTTTACGTGCTCGATATATTCTGCTTTGGTTTCGTAGGTCTCCTCATCTTTCAATTCTCCCTTAAAGGTACAGGCACCTTCAATCAGGATGGATAGAGCAGTAAAGAAGTTAGCTAAAGAGTCAGCAATCTGCTGCGGGACACCGCCTTCGAATGCAGCATATACAGGGGAACCGAGTGCGCTAGTATCGACAATGACTGGATCGTCATTAAAAGTGGCAATCACGACATGATGGGGCGGCCACGAAGAAGATTCTTGGACAAGCTCACCAGATGTAATCCAGCGATAGCCCAGCTGTTGGCGATACAGATGTTCTGGTGCGGCAAAAAAGAGAACCGCGGCATCCCCGATTTCAACTGCTGCATTTTTTAATTTGTGTGTTCCCACTGCCTTAGCATCGATCATTTCATAATGGCTATACAGATACTCAAGTTCAGGGGATACAGGAATCTGGTTGTCCCAGCAATCTGATATTTTCTCCATCCGGGGCTGGATGTCGTGGTTTTGGAACAGCCCATAGGCTTCATTATATAAGTTTTGTTGTTGTACAAAACGGGCCAGAGCTTCGCTTAGCTGTTTCATAGGTTGTCATTCCTTTCTAATCGTAGGCTATGATTTCCGACATCACGTTTTACTTCTATCGTAAAGATATCATAATATAAATATGGAGAACATATGTTTCTGTAATTGTGCCGCCTTGCCAGTCTATCCAGATTAATTTTACAATATAGGAGTTCGAAAATGTTTTGTACTTAGTTTAATATGCTCAGGCTTACTTGTAAGGAGGATAAGCATGTCATTTTCTAAAATATACGATTACAAATTAAGAGCTTATTTTAATGAGCGTATTTCTGATTTAAGTCATGAATATCTATTTTATTCTTATCCCGATCAAGAGCAAAATTTAAGAATATTAACCCTGAATATAAACGAGCTGGATTATGTTTCTCTAGTGCGATGGCATGATCTGTTTGACAGGTCGCTATTAACAAAAATGGATCATGTCATTCGAAGCGAACTGGATGCTGAACGCCTGATTCGATTGCTTTCGTTCATATTTAATGTTTTTGATATACACAAAGATGTTGCTTATAGGAGAAAAAACGTATTTTGTTTTTATTATCAATATCAAGTTTCACATCTAAGAGAGAGAGGCAATGAATTCACGTTTGCTCAGGACAGACTACTTTTCCTCCAACATCTTTTATTTGAACTGGGTTTAGGTGACGACATTTATGATCGTCTAACGATTGAAAATAATAGGATCATGTACAGAATGGAAGACGCACAATATTATGATCTGCACATTCTTATTAACATTTTGCATGAACATATTAACAAAAGTAAGATGGATATGGATACACAAGCAGCGCTGGAAAAAATAAAATTTTTACAAGGCCAATGGGTCAACTTTATGCTGGGTAGTCATGATGTATATGATTTTCCATTCGATGATTTCAACAAACCATTTGTAGAAGCAACGATGTTTATGCAAGCCTACAAATCTAATAAAAATAGGGTATTAGAGGTGCTGATAGACTGTATCAATGAGCATCAATCTCCAACAGAGCAGTTCATCTCCCATTTGATCTTGATGAATTACTCCTATTTTGTTCTCAAAAGAGATCCTAGTGAAATTACATATCTTAAGTTGTTTTGCAAGAAAAAACCGGGAGTTTTTATGAAAGTATTGACTGCATTGCTTGATATCAGATTTTTTGTTGATAAATCCAGCTTCACAAATGCGGGTATAAATTATTATTTATCCAGAATAAAAGGGGTTTAATTATGCCATTCCATCACGTTTCTTTACCTGATTTACCACCGTCTATCGGACGCCTTACAGCCATTCATCCACTAAAGGGCGACTCTCAGGAAAGCATAACCTTGCTAGCACTAAACACACAAGCAGAACTGTGGAGACTAGAACTTCGCTCTGGCAGCGCAGAATTGTGCACACGTATTTGTATTCCTGATTTTAATCCCATGCAACCTGTCCAAATGGTTACCAGTTCTGACGGCAGCTACGTAGCTATCTCCAATCGTTTTGGACGGCATGCGGCAGTGTATGATTTAGTCCATGCTCAAGAAAAAATGCAACTATCACGGGACGAATATCACTACGATAAAAGTATGTTTCCCCTGGCATTTGTACACCAAGATGGTGCATGCATTCTTGTTCATGGGACGGAATGGAACCGGCTTGATCTGACGGATGTAGAAACAGGCATGCTTTTGACAGCAAGACCTACTCCTGTTTATAACAGCGACAGCAAAAATGAGCACTATCTAGATTATTTTCATGGGAGGCTGCTGATTTCACCAGGGGGAAAGTGGATTGCGGATACGGGATGGGTGTGGGCTCCGATTGGAGTGGTCCGAACTTGGTCGTTATCGGATTGGCTGCTGAATCCATGGGAATCGGAGAAGGGTCCGTCGGTTCGCGATCTTTGGCAAACCATAGATTGGGATGGGCCAGTGTGCTGGACAGGACCCGATACATTGGCGGTTTGGGGACAGATGGATGCTGATTTACTGGAGGAGGAAGATTGGGGAGAGGAAGGAGTTGAACCGGCTGTTGTCCTATTCGATATGACCCAGCCCGGGTACCGACGTGTGCTTCCAGCGATTCCATCTCTAAATTGTGAGCCTGTTGAAGACGGGACTTTTCCTTTTCCCCAAGCGGATATGGCCATTTGTGGTGACCGATTATTCTTATGGGGAAAAGGAGTCTCGCTTCAGGTATGGCGGCTTTCAAGCGGTGTGCGGGAATATGTAGATACGGAGCGGTTTCCACTCGTTTACCATCAAGAGGCAGGAATTTTCATTGAATTGAAACCGGATAGCCGCTGTAAAGCCTTAAGCTACGAATAAATGGCAGTGTCGGGCTTCCTTCCTGGCGAGATGGGAAAATATGCGTTAGTTATTACATTTGAAAAGGGGCGTAAAACCAAAATGGCACTTATCAAGGATCGTTTTTTGGGATGCCTGGTTGGGCTGGCCGTGGGCGATGCTTTGGGAACCACTGTGGAATTCAGCAGTCCAGGTACATTTGAACCTGTAACGGATATCGTGGGCGGCGGTGTCTTTGGGTTAAAGCCGGGCCAGTGGACGGACGATACGTCGATGGCGCTCTGCTTGGCCGAGAGTATGGTGCGAAAAGATGGCTTTGATCCGGCAGATCAAATGCGCCGATACACCAATTGGTACCACTTGGGATATATGAGCAGCACGGGAACGTGCTTTGATATCGGTGGTGCAACGAGAGCAGCACTGCATCGCTTCGAAGCTACCGGAGATCCGTACAGTGGGTCCGTTGACCCCATGACTGCCGGCAATGGCTCTATTATGAGGCTTGCACCTGTAGCTATGGCCTATGCGAACCGTCCGGAAGAGGCGGTGATGTACGCTGAGATGAGCTCACGAACCACCCATGGAGCAGTCGAAAGTGTGGAGTCCTGTGATGTGCTTGCTTCAATCCTTGTGGCAGGTCTGCGAGGAGCGGACAAAGAATCCATGTTATCGGCGGACGTCTGTTATAAGTGGCGGCAGGACGAGCCCGCTTATTCGGCAGCCATTGAAGAAATAATTCGGGGATCTTACCGGCATAAAGAGCCGCCTGAAATACAAGGAACCGGGTATGTCATTCGTTCCCTTGAGGCTGCGTTGTGGGCATTCCACCATTCGACTTCATTTGAAGAGGGAGCACTGTTGGCAGTGAATCTGGGGGATGATGCTGATACGACTGGGGCGGTGTACGGGCAAATTGCAGGAGCTTATTACGGAATAAGCGGTATTCCGAGTCGTTGGCGCGAGAAGCTGGCGATGAAGGAGACGATAGATGAACTGACTGAGGCTTTATGGCAGAAGGTTGAGAAGGACCAAACGCTCCAAGGGGAACATCTATAAAGATCAAGCTGGGCTGCTATTCTTATGAAGCAGAGTCCAGCTTGTTTTTTTTGTTTGCTATATCGCCATACTTCCGCCCTACTCAGCAACATGCCGTTATGACAAAATGAGACCAATACAAATAACACATCACTTTACTGACCTTTCAGGGGAGGAACTACATTGCCGTATCAATATAAACAGCTTCATTCATTTGCTGATATTTCCAATGATATAAAAGGGTTTGAGATCGTTTCGACCCAATTTGGCCCTGATGGGCGCGTGTATATTTTGCTGATTGATAAAGTCCCAGAACGAGTGCGGGGGATGTTCACGCCTGCCTCTCTTAAAGACAGACATACTTACAAGGTACTCATCCTAGACGATCACATCGAAGAAGTGTGTGTGGAGGGGCAGCAGTTCAACTATCATTATGTACAGCCTCTAAAAAATCATTTGGTACTCGTCGGAGCACGGTGCCATTATTACGGACCTGGTCAATACGATCTAAATGGTAAAATCCTTGATTATGAAGGTCATACCGTCAATGAGATGTTGCTTGGAGACGGCATCCAGAGTGTTCAGGTAACAGAAGAAGGTACGATCTGGACCAGTTATTTTGACGAAGGTATATTTGGCAATTATGGTTGGGTTGAGCCTGTTGGGTCCTCCGGCCTTGTTGCCTGGAATGAAAAGGGAGATAAAATATATGAGAACCAAGCAGCAGCTATTGATGATTGCTATGCATTAAACGTAGTCAGCGAACAGGAAATCTGGTTTTATTACTATTCAGACTTTTCATTAGGACGTATTTCCGGTAGTGACCACACGAATATTACGTTAATGAATCCGAGGATTTCCGGCTGCTCTGGGGTGGCTACAGATGGGTATCACTTTTTGTTCGACGGCGGATATGGAAAGAATGGACAATATGTCCTGAAAAAGAATGTGAAGCCAGGTAGTTTGAGCAAAGGGCAAAACATCCGTTTTTTAAATGACGATCAAAGGTTTCTTCAGCCGCACGAACAGGATTTCAGAAAAAACCGCCTGCTGCTCCGTGAAGGTTCTCTGTTGTACCAGGTGGCGATAGAAGAGTTATTATAAAAACCCACGTCAGACGTGGGTTTTTTTGTTGATTGGAAGTAATTTGAGCCTATATTCTTGTTTTAAATTCATGGATATTGCCAAAGAGGGGGGATCGATAAGCAGCATGATAATTTCGTAACCTTACAGTTTTTTTTCCGTATAAAGATAAAAACATGATCCAAGTTCGTTCCCTCAGGGAGAAATGCAACCATGTTTAACAAAATGAGAAGTTGAGGTAATGCACCATATGAATGAAAAATTACAAGCCAATACAGGATATCAGCTGGCTGAGCGGAAGGCGATTCAGTATTTTGCATTACTGTATGATCAGGTCTTAGACAAATCTTATGTGACTACCCTGACAGAAGACATTCAAAAGTGGAAAAAAAATCATATTCATCATTCCTCATGGTTATCCTTTTTTTCACGGAGAAAGAGAAAACCCGATACTCGGGACTATAATAGATACATTCAATGGCTGAATTATACAGGCAAATTGGATGATTATCTGGACCGAAGTGTCTCCTATATTTATATGAGGGACCTAGGCAAAGCTCTGGATTCTCCTGACACACATACCCGGATTCAGCGTGTCATTGCAGACGTAAAAAAACACTTGATCCAATCCACCAGTGCAAACGGGGGAGACCAACCGGAATTTATGAATTTGGCCGGGGTGTATCGGTGGGCCCAGAGGGAAGGTATAGAAACCGCGATAATTTGGGTGATCAACAAACTTAGGTCCGTATCCTCCCATATTCCCAAAGAGATGGATGCCGAGCAAGCCCAGCGCAAACTGATTAAGATCATTATCGGGGTTATTCTGCATGTGATGGAAGAAATGGACGATACAGTGTTGCCTGTGGAACGTGCTCGCAGACTTGATGAAGCCATCAGGCTTGGGTACTCCTATGGTCTAACCTATCCTTTCATTGATGATCTTCTCGATTCCCAGGTTTTGACGGTTGAAGAAAAAGAACAATATTCCCGTATGATACGTGCCGCGCTTCTTAGTGGATCTGTGCCTGAGTTGGGCGATTGGACCGGAAATCATATGGAGTTGATTCAATACATACATTCGGAGCTCTCGGATGCATTTGACTATATTAAGGAACATCAGCGGCCAGACACACAGCAAACATTTTTCGAGCAGTCCTATGTCTTTTTTCATGCTCAAGATATTGACCGTGTTAAGGACCTAACGCGAGCTACTTATACTAATGAAGAGCTTTATATACCCGTTATTTTGAAGTCTTCTTCGTCCCGATTGATTGTCCGTTCCGTGATTAGTGCTCCTGCGGATGAGGGGTTTGAGCAACGAACATTCTTTTATGGTATCTATAACCAGCTTGCTGATGATTTTGCGGATATGGTTGACGATATGAGAGACGGTGCGGTAACACCCTATACCTACTATTTAAAATATCATCATCAGAGATCGGATTTGATCAACCCCTTTGAATTATACTGGGCGGTCATTTCCTATTTGATCCATAACGTATATGACTCCAATGCCATGGCTCGTGAGGTGATACTGGATCGTGCAATGAATGGACTCAAACGTTATAAAGAACGTGTAGGTATTGAAAAGTATGATGAAACGATGGAGATCTTTGCATCCGGAAATCCGGAATTTAATAATCTTATTCAGAAGATGGTACAAAAAGCGGATGATGTAGATTTCTTAGATAAGCTGCTTCGGGACCAGATGATTACCCATCTAAAAAACGATGCGAGGGAAAAGGAAGACTTTTTCAATACGGTCAAAATGGTCCGTGAGCAGATTAACAACCAATTGAAAATTACCAAGCCACAAGGGATTCCGGCCATGAAAGAACAGCTTATTGAGGCTGCAAATTACAGTCTCGAAGGGGACGGGAAGCGGATACGGCCTATATTGACTTGGGTCATGGGCGTGAACGAATATGGATTAGATGCATCGGCAATCGTGCCTCTTCTGAGGTCACTGGAGTATATGCATACCGCATCCCTGATCTTTGATGATCTTCCTTCCCAGGATAATGCGTCTACCCGTAGAGGGCGTCAGACCTTGCATCAGGTGCACAATAGCGCCACTGCGGAACTAACCGGTCTGTATCTGATCCAGAAGGCGATTGGGGAACAATCGTCACTTGACCAGTTCAATGCTGAAACGGTACTTGCCTTGATACAATACTCGGCCCAGAAAGCAGAAGATATGTGTATGGGTCAGGCGATGGATCTGGATTCCAAAGGAAAGGCACTGACCTTGGAGCAGCTGAATATGGTGTGCTTTTACAAAACAGGAGTGGCGTTTGAGGCTTGTCTGGTTATGCCAGCCATGCTTGCACAGGTCAAGGAGTCGGAAATTGCTGCTTTGAAGAAATTTGCCTATCATATGGGGATTGCTTTTCAGATTAAAGATGATTTACTTGATGTGGAAGGAGATATGCTCTTACTCGGAAAACCTGTTGGCCAAGATTCTGATAATAACAATTCGAATTTCGTGTCCATCCTCGGTCTTGAAGGTGCCAGTAAAGAGATGTGGGAACACTATTGCCTCGCTATGGAAGCATTGGAAGAGATCCCACGTAATATTGCTTTTCTGAAGCACTTAATACATTATGTCGTGAACAGGGACCGTTAAAAACGAGTGTACCCCAATGCTCCACAAGAGTAATGGGGTATTTTTACGTTGAATGTGAATATCTGGTGACTTCAGCACCCCATTTTGCCCATTATGGTGCATTCTCCCTTATAATAATACAAAACAGACGAGGAGATGAACTCCAAATGAAAAAAGGAATCTTAGTCGCTTCAGGGTTGGTTGTTGCCGCATTGGGGACGTACCTAATTGCAGGAAATATTCAGAAAGAAGGGACGGAAAACCACGAGACGACAGATATCAAGCAATTGGTGCATGATATCAGTGCAGGCAAGGCAGCAGCCCAGTCTGCTTCCATTAATTCCAGTCAGTTGATTGTCACAGGGGACGATACTCAGACCATGAATTATGATTTGCCTGACAACGAGTTTTTTGTTTCGATTGCGCCATATGTGGAACAGACCCACCCTTGTGCAACTCATAGTCTAACTGGCTGCCAAGGCGAAATAAAAAACGGAGCGTTCAATGTGACCGTTCACGACTCCGAAGGGAATGTCATCATGGAGAATGCCGCTATGAAATCACAATCCAATGGTTTTATTGATCTATGGCTACCGAGGGATAAAACATACCGTATTAGCGTGAATCATGAAGGTAAAACGGCTGAAACTGAATTCTCTACATATGAGAAAAACGATACATGTATCACAACGATGCAGTTGGGTTAACGACGGAGGATGAGGGTTGAGCTTACGGATCGCTGAAACGCTCTAAATCCGCAAAACCCTGCGTTCTCATATATAGCTTTTAGTAAAGAGCCTACGTCTGACGGAGGCTCTTTGTGCTGTCCTAATCTTTTGCTGGAGTTACCGAACAGGTTGGGAGGGAATCTATGAGGAATCAGATAGCGAAACTTTAAATTGTGTATACTAAAAACCTATTAAAACAGCTGCAAACTTCCGACATATTATCTAAGAGCTTTTCGCTCAATATTCCTCGGGGAGATGGCAGCATGTCACAAAATATTAAGAAGCGCGTATTCAGATCATCTAGCATCGCCAACACATTGGCCATGGTCTTGTTAGTCATTATCGTTGTCGTCTTTGCAACCTTGGGGACGTTCATGTTTGCAAGCACGCAAAGCATACTTGTCAAGCAGCAAGAGGCCATGCTCCAGACCAAGACGCAGGCCGTCGTCACTCAATTCGATGCGTTGTTTAAGGAAAAGGGATCACTTGTCAAACAAATGTCAACGAACAATCTTTTTAAGCAATATTTAGAAACCACCCCATCGGCAGAAATGGTGAAAACTTCTCCTTATGCTGCGGAAACAGTAGCGACTCTGGCAGCCATTGTAAAGGCAGAGCCATCTTTTGCCGACGCCTGGATTGCAGGAATATCTGGTAAAGGCTTCTTTCTTCAGAATGATGGTGTTGCTTCTAAACCGGATTTTGATATCCATACACGCCCATACTTCAAGCCAGCTGTTGAAGCAGACGGTTTATACTACTCAGAACCCTATAAGGACGTCAATTCGGGTAATGTGCTCATGGGCATTTTCTATCCGATTAAAGATAGCAGTAACCAATTAATCGGATTTGCTGCTGTCGATATTGCTTTCAAAGACATCCCTGACGTTATGCAAAGCTATTCGCTTGGAAGCACAGGTTATTCGATTCTTGCATCCAAAACAGGTGATATTTTGTATCACCCCGATCAAAATAAAGTGCTGAAAGAAAAGATTAACGAAAGCACAGGTGATCTTGGGGAGATTGGAAAGAAAATGATTGCTGGTGAGTCTGGAGTACAGCTAATTAATGATAATGGGGAACCTCGTTATATTGGGTATGCAACCAGTAAAGATACGGGGTGGTCTGTAGGCTTAACCATTTCTGAAGATGAGGTGCTCACAGAATTAAAAACCTTTACCTGGCTTACCATTGGCGGTTTTGCGGCGGCCACCATCCTGCTCGTTGTGATTTGTTATATAACGCTCCGTTATCTGTTGAGATCAATCCCGAAATTGCTTGCAAAAATCAAGCTGATTGAAAATGGAGATTTGACCGTTCATTTTGATACGCATTCCAACAACGAAATCGGGCAAATTTCTCAAGGAATTTACAATATGGTTCAAAAAATTCAAGGCATGCTCCAAATGGTGGGCGGCTCAGCTCAAGTCTTGAATCAGTCTTCTCATGATTTGCAATCCATTTCTTCCAGAACGGCGATTACTATGAACGATACTGCGACAGCAATTAATGAAATTGCCAATGCAACGAACTACCAATCCATCGAAACGGATAACATTTTACAAAAAACTGGTGCATTATCCGGCCAAATTGACGAAATTGCCAATGATGCCAAAGCCATCGAAACGATGGTGCAAATCTCTGCTGAGCAAAGCGGACAGGGGCTTGCGGTAGTAGATCAGTTATCCAGATGGGCGGAAGAGAATCACAATTCCACACAAGCGATGTCGTCTATTATTCAGGATATTGATCTGAGCCGTCATGAGATTTCCAGCATCGTGGATACGGTCAACCAAATTGCAACGCAGACCAACCTGCTGGCGCTCAATGCTTCCATTGAAGCTGCACGTGCAGGAGAACAGGGCAAAGGGTTTGCTGTGGTTGCCGGGGAGGTTCGCAAGCTGGCTGAGCAGACTGCACTGGCGACACAGGAAATCTACAAGAAGGTACGTGTGATTGAAGAAAAAACCAACGTATCGGTTGAGCATACGGTTCACGGTCTGAAAATTGCAGAAGAAAATGCGAGATCAGTGGAGGACACGAAGCAAGTATTCTTTAGCATTAACAAGGATTTGGAAGATTTGAAATTGCGAATGATCCAGATCAGCACCAACACCTCCAAAGTCCACAAGCACAAAGATGAGATTTTGCAGGCGCTGGAGATCATCTCTTCCACCACCGAGGAAAATTCAGCTTCAACCGAAGAGGTCAGCGCCAGCACGCAGGAACAATTGGAGAGCTTCGAACAGGTTGCTGACCTATCCAAACAATTAAACCAATTGTCCAATAAGCTTCAAGACGAATTAAAACAGTTCAAGGTCGAGTAACATGGTAGGTGGCGGCGATGCTATGGGATGATGTGACGGAGGAACTGGACAAATAAAGGTAAGACATTTTATGATAATGTAAATTGGACTTAATGGATCAATAATTTACTCTTAAAGAATCAGGGACTTAAGATGAATATCCATCTTAAGTCCCTTTTTTTGTGTAAAATTAGATTTCCAACTTTTTGAACGGCTGATATACTAAGGAGGCAAGGGGGGACAGCAGCAAGACGATTAAAGCATACATATCGCAAACGGAACGCTTTTTTGCAAGATTGCAAGGGACCGAAGCAAGCATAAATGATGCACGGTGCAAAAATATGCGTTGGCGCTGCTCGAAAAAGGCCTTTCGCACGCTTATGTTAACCAAGCGATCAGCGCGCTGAAATTTTACTTTCGCCATGTGCTAAAGCAGCCCAAATCCGCCGCCTATGTTCGTCCGAAAAAGGAGAGTAAACTGCCAGATGTGCTGTCCCTGAATGAGGTTATGCGTCTGTTGAAAGCAGTGAAAAATCTAAAGCATAAGGCTATTCTGTACCTGACGTATACATCCGGGCTGCGGGTAAGCGAAGTGGTGAGGTTGCGTCTTGAAGACTGCGACCGTGAACGGAAAGTACTGAAAGTTCGTCAGGGAAAGGGCAGGAAGGATCGGCAAACGCTGCTATCCGAAGCGGCTTTTGCGGTGGTCGAGCAGTATATAGGGGTGGGGCAGCCAGCAGACTGGCTGTTTCCTGGGCAGAGGGAAGGCCGCCACCTGACGGAACGTTCAGCGCAGAAAGTGTTTGAAAAAGCGCTGGCTGAAGCGGGCATTCGCAAACAGGTGAGTATCCATTCGCTAAGGCATTCCTTTGCGACCCACTTGCTGGAGAATGGGATTGATCTTCGCTATATTCAGGAACTGCTAGGGCATCAGAGTGTGCGAACGACGGAGCGGTATACACATGTGAGCAGACGGGACATTGGGCGGATTCAAAGTCCGTTGGATCGGATGAGCGGGCTGGAGGATTGAAACGCAGAAAGTGCCGGAATAAGGAACAAAGTGCAGGATTCACGAAGTTCGTGAATATGACGAAGAGAGCATTCTTTCGGAAGTTCGTAAATAATACGTTAGGCAAAAGTCGAGAAAGGCTGGTCAAATTAAACAAGTAAAAGTGAAAGGATTTATACAAAGTGAAAAATCATATTTTTTATTCTTGGCAGTCGGATTTACCTAATAATACCAATCGGGGTTTTTTGGGAACTTGTATCGAGAGTGCAATCAAAGAATTAAATCTATCTGAACAATTCGACATTGAGTTTAGAATAGATAAAGATACTATGGATGAGCCAGGAACCCCGCATATTGTGGATTCAATTTTCACTAAAATTGAGAAATCAAAATTATTTATTGCTGATGTTAGTATTATCAATTCTGACTACAACAAACGAAAAACACCAAATCCAAATGTTTTAATCGAATTGGGATATGCAGCAAAAGTATTAGGATGGGATAAGATCATTTGCATTTTTAACACAGATTTTGGAGACTATTCCGACCTCCCTTTTGATATAAAATTTAGGAGGCCACTTTGCTATTGTACGGAAGGAAAAAGTAAAGCAGAGGAAAGAAAAAAACTGATTGAGGTAATTAAAAGTAACATATCATTACATGATCCTAGCGAATTTATTCCAATAAACGAAGTAGGATCATATCTAATATTTGAGTCTTCAAAATTTCATTCTCAAATAGAAGAAAAAATTAATAGTCTTTTGCAAGATCTAAAACTTCAAAGTAAGTATGGTTTTACAAGCGATGATTATACAGTAGATATCACGGATGATTTTTTATATAAATTTGAGGAAGAAGAATCGATTGAGGAAGATATTAAATATTTTATCTCTGTCGTATTTACGGATGATACATATACTCATAATAATATAGGTGGACGAGAGTGTTCGTTGATTTTCACACTTAGAGAGAACTTCAAACAAATCAACTTCGGTGAAAACAAAGTTTATAGTGCATTCGAAATAATTACACGTGGCCATTCTCCATCAGGTAAAGGTAGAGATTATCGTGGACTGTCGGATGAGTTTGTAAAGAGACTTGAGTAAATCGAAGAACTCTCGACCATCGCCTAACATAATATTCACGCTGCGGACATTCGTCCTTGATCCGGCATTCGCCAGACACCCAGCATACGCTGGGTCGTGAATACAGGAACGTTATAGGAAATATTCAGAAAATTCCAAGTTATTGAGGAGAGTATATGAATAACTCGTTTAAAATTCATACCGAAAATTTAAACAGAAATTTAGAATCAGTTGAGAGATATATGGGAAGATTCAAAGACAGTATTAAAGGAGACTTAGATAAAGCTTTTGATACCACTTTTGAAAACATTAATAATGTTTTACCATTTAAGGATTTGATTTCAGAAGCGTTAAACAAGATGAAGCCTGAAGAGCAGAGTAATGACGGTTATTCAGATCAGAAAGAAATTGAGATAACTATAGAAATGAACTCCACCCCTTTATTTGTTACGGATCTACAAAATGAGTTGAGTAAAGCTACTGAATTAATTAAGTTATCCAGCGAAAATGCTTATGCTGAGACAAGAGTACATATTTACTCGTTGTTCACTTATATCATTGTAATTTTTGAAGATTACCTAAAAAAGGACAAAGAGGAAACCTTCAATAATTTATTGGCAAGTGTTAATGATATTTTCAAGTCTAACAATATAAACGCGAACAATTGGTATAGAAAAATTAAGCGATTCCAAAAAATCAGGAATTTAATAGTTCATAAAAATGGAGAAAGGAATACTGGTCAATATTTATTATTGACTGTTAATGACGATTTGAAGCCACTAATAAGCACCATTAATGAATTTGTAGAAAAATATCGTTATCTGTTAAAGAGAGTAAATAACAACTAGTAGTTTCAGGGAGATGATCACTTCCTATAACATAATATTCAAGCAGCGGCTCCGCTGGAGCCTTGGTCTGCGGTATGGATTTCGGGGAGGCATTTCAGCAGACAACCTCTAGCGAGGTTCATGAATACAAGAACGTTATAGGAAATCAGCGTACAGAAAAAGTTAAATACCTAATGAGGTGAATACATGCAGAACATAGATGGGTTCTTGAATTTGAAAATCAATCAACTTTCAGCTTATAAAAATGAAAAAATTGTGCTATTTTACGAGTTTTATAAAAACATATCTAACGAGAAGTTAAAAGAAATATTTTCGATACTTCATAGTAGCTTGAATGATTTGTTTTCATTCATGAATAGTAAAAACAGACCGGGATCAGGAGGGCATTATAATGCTGATGAAAGTAGATCGTTGATCAAAATAATTGATAATGTAAGAGTTCTTCAAGCTTCCCTTAAAGATAATTATAGTTTCGAAATAGATCAAGAATATAAAGATATTATGGATTTTTGTAAGACGTTTTTATCAGATAGTGGAGGTAGTGCAATTCCAGATGAATTGAAGCGAGTGAAGATAATCGAAGATAGACCCGTATTTATATTACTTGATACAACAGTAATAAAAACATTAAAAGCAACAGCTACAATAGATTTAAAGCAGATAGGAGAAGGATCGTATGCAAAAGTCTTTAAATATAAAGATCCGTTTTATGATTGTGATTTTGTAATTAAAAGAGCTAAGCAGGATTTAAGGGAAGACGAATTAATAAGATTTCAAAATGAGTATAACGATTTAAAGGCCTTGGATTCTCCATTTATTATTAAGGCCTATTACTATGACAAAGAAAAAACGAGTACACAATGGAGTATGCAAATAAAACGCTTGAAAAGTATATGAATGAGAACAATAACAAATTAACTCTACATAAGAGAAGGATTTTGATAAATCAATTGTTGAATGCTTTTGAGTACATACATTCAAAAGGATACTTGCATAGGGATATTAGCTACCAAAATATTCTTGTAAAAATTTACGAGGATAGTTCCTCGATGATAAAGATATCAGATTTCGGCTTAGTAAAACGACCTGATAGTAAGCTTACCCGGCAGGGAACAGAGATAAAGGGAGCCATTAACGATTATTCTGATCTTGCTGTAGTCGGATTTGAGAACTATGAAGTACGTCATGAAACGTTTGCTCTAATCAAAATCATTTACTTTATTTTAACGGGTAAACAAACAAATTTTCATAAAGAAAAGAATGATGTTGTTAAGGAGTTTATTTTAAAAGGAATATCCTCTGATAAAAATCAGAGATACTCATCTATAGGACAAATTAGAGGAAAATTAATAGAAGATGTATACCCTGCCATACGATCAATGAAGTGATTTCGAAGAAGCTGCTGACATCCTATAACATAATATTCACGCTGCGGACATTCGTCCTTGGCCCGGCATTCGCCGGGCACCCAGCATGCGCTGGGTCGTGAATACAGGAACGTTAGGTGAAATTAATTGTTTTTAATCAAAGGAGTATGATTTAAAGATGAGTTTTACTTCAGAAAATATTCTTCCTGAAGGTACAGCCTATAATAAATTAATAAATTTAATAGCCTTGTTAGGCTACACAAAGCAAAGAAACGAATTCAAAAATCAAGGTATGCTAGCAAGTTATTTTTGGTATGAATATAAGAATTATAGATCGTATGTTGGAGTAGAACTCGACATTTATAAGAAAGACGGTAATATTTTAGTTTATACAAGAACTAGATCAGGGAGAAGTTATTGGGATTTAGAACATCAAAATAAAACTATTAAATATATAAAAGATTATTTTAAAGGAAGTTTTTCAACGGATGAGGGCAAAAACCGTTATTTTATAATAGATGAAAAAGTCCCTACTGAGTTAGAAGCAGGACTTTTTATCGCTAGGTGGGTTTACAAGAATGCACTTATTAAACCCAAAATATATTTAGATTCAAGGAATTTGAAAGGTGATATTTCAAGGGTAGAGCATACAGGCATTTCATTTATAGATGATCTAAATCCAAGATTCTTTTCTAATAACTTGTTAATACCTTACTTGGTAGCAACTTGGGAAGAATATTTGAAGAAATCATTTATTGTGATATTGAAATATACAGATAATAGGGACAAGCTGTTTAAAGAAGCGCGGTTTTCAGTAAATAATCTAAGAGATATCTCTGCTGGGAATACCTCAATTGAAGAAGCTTTAGTTGAAAAATTTTCATTTCAAAGACCACGAATAGTTGCAGAAAATTTTAAAAAGGTTGATGAAAAATTAGATATATTTACTGTATTAAACAAGCCGATTTTAAACAGAAAAGTTTCTCTTTTTGACTCTATTGAAGAAATTGTTGAGTTAAGAAATACATTTGTTCATGAAGGAGGTATGGATTTAAGTATCAATGACAAAAAACTTAAAGTCATCATCAAAGATTTTGAAGTTGCAGTAGATAGGATTTACGATAGATTTGGAGCTTATTATAATTTTGAACCTAGTAGAGATTTTTGATTCGAAGAACATATATTAACATCACCTAACATAATATTCACGCTGCGGACATTCGTCCTTGGCCCGGCATTCGCCGGACACCCGACATACGTCGGGTCATGAATACAGGAACGTTAGGTGTAATTATTGTGAAAATGAAATGAGGGGCACTATGAAGTGGGTCATATCTTTAGCTGGAGATGAAAAGGAACTTTATGAACTTTCAAAGTCACTCAATACCGAAAAGCTAACAATTTTCAAAGAAGAAGGTGAATATCGATTAAAGTCATCAGATATCTTCTCTACTGATGACTATAAAAATGTTTCAGAAAAAGTAGAAAATCTAGTGAAGCTAATAGATGGTGTGACAAAGTTAGTGTTGGGAACACATAAGAGAATTACTGTATCGGATATTTATCTTCTAAATGAATATGGCGGACGTACCTTCTTTATGAGTGCGGAGCTTTCTGGTTCTGCGAGTATGAAGGCAATTCCGCAAATAATAAAAGCTGATGGAACAATTGAAATTTCTGTTTCTAATCCTGCTGATTCTGTACCTGATTTGTTAGAGCTGTGTGAAAAAAACGAGGTAATTGATAAAGTAATAAAATTGATATCGTACGATGATGAAAGTTGGGTAGGATTATATAAAATTTTTGAAGTAATAGCTAAAGAGGCTGATGTAAAATCTTTTTCTTTAATTTCTTCAGAGAGCCTTAAGAGATTTACTAGGACTGCTAACAGCTATAAAGCAATTGGAATGGATGCAAGACATGCATTAGATTATGAACCTCCTAAAGAACCGATGTATATAACAGAAGCACACTCTTTAATTTATTTATTAGTAAACGAATGGATTAGACAGAAAAATTGATGCAATTATCCGAGGGAGGCAATAACTCCACCTAACATATTATTCACGCTACGGACACTCGTCCTTGGTCCGGCATTCGCCGGACACCCGACATGCGTCGGGTCGTGAATACAGGAACGTTATCAGAAATTAATGCAAATCTGAAATGCTCAAATATAAATATCTACTAAGAGAAGGTGCCTTCATGGACAAGAATTCATTAAATAGAAGAAGCATTATTGTTGACGGGGAAAATGGTGTCGGCAGCTCGGAAGAGTTAAAAAAGAATGTTGTTCATAAAACAAACAGCCTATATTGGGATACCAAAGGCAATGACTTCTTAAAAGCAATCGTGCTCCCTTATTATGGAGCATTTATCTCAGAAGAAAAGTGCCAGCTCTTTGGTGATATCTCAGGAAAAAAACTGCTGGAGATCGGCTGCGGAAATGGTCAATCCTTGCAATATCAAGGGGAACGAAACGCATCTGAACTATGGGCTGTGGATATTTCAGAAAGACAAATTGAAAAGGCAGCGCAACATTTGAAGTCATGTGGAATAGCAGCAAAATTGATATGTTCTCCCATGGAAGAAGAATGCGGCATCCCGACGGATTATTTTGACTATGTTTATTCAATTTATGGCATAGGTTGGACCACCGATCTTGAGGGTACCTTTCGACGAATATCTTCTTACCTTAAAAAAGACGGGCTATTTATTTTCAGTTGGTCTCACCCTATACACAGATGGGTTACTACAGAGAATGATAGGTTTGTAATTAATAAGAGTTACTTTAATGAAGGTTGGTATCCGGTAGCAGTTGATGAAGGTGAGCTATTGTTAGTGGACCGTATGCTGTAAACTTATGTAAACGCGCTTGCAAAAGCTGGGTTTGTAATTGAGCTAATGATTGAGGAATCTGATTATGAGTTTATGCAATTGCGGGATGATAACAGCGATATGGCAAAGAGAGCAAAAATGCTTCCAGTAACTTTTGTGATAAAGGCAAGAAAACTATAAGATATAAAAACAAAAGCGAAACTGATTCCAAGATTTTTAGAGGTTCGAGGAAGGTATTGACATCCGATAACAAAACATTCACGCTGCGGGTCGCTGTCGCGCCCCTTGGTCCGCCCGAGGATTTTCAGGGAAGATTAACAGGCGGACAACCCTGCACTGCCTAACCGCATCGCGGCCGCTCCCGTTGGTCGCTTAAGGCAGTGAGGGTTCGTGAATGCCTGAACGTTATCGGAAATCGCTGGAACACATACAAAAGCAGGAGGAATCAATGGAGGATTTGGAGATTCAGGAGACTATAAACAAATATTGCGAATTGGCTATTAGTTATGCACAAAGCTTCAATTGCAACCTAACCTTTGAAGAACCTTCAATCCACACTGTTGAGGAAATTCTCAATCATAATTGGAACAAGCTTAAGAACGCTGATGAGGAAGAGAAGCCGACTGACAATCAAATTTGGTCAATGGCAGTAGTATGGGGAACTTATGTTGGAGAAGTAATGAAGAAGTCGATTGGAGAACCGTGTAAATGGATTTTTGAAGATGGAGAATTATTACTTGAAATAAATAAAATAAAAGCAAATCCAATTATAAAAGCATATAAAAGAATTATTAACGGACCTGAAGATAGTATTGTTTCTTTTTATGATATTGGATGTATGAAACTCAAGGAATATATAAGAACAGGGTCTTGGTAGTAGTTCAATGAGGTCAGCAACATCCGATAACATAATATTCAAGTCGTGGCTCCGTTGGAGCCTTGGTCTGCGGGAAGGATTTCGAAGAGGAATTTCAGCAGACAACCCCTTCGGGGTTCATGAATACAGAAACGTTTTGTGTAATTATTGAAAGGCTCATGGAGGGGAAATCTATGAAAAAGAAAGAATATAAAGATAGATTAATTGAATTACTTAATGAAGGAATTGAAGAACTAACAACAGATCAAGTAATCCAAAAAACGAAATTATTGATTTTTGAATATGAGAAAAAACAAGCGTATAGCACAGAAAATAAGGGGAGACCTTGGACAGATGAAGAGTTAAGAGTAGTATTATCATTTGCACCAACTAAAGAAAACATACTAAAGTTGGCCAAAGGATTTAAACGTAGCTATGGGAGCATTGAACAAATTTTTAGATGGGCTGTAACCACAGATGTAGAGATTATAAATAAGGGAAGAGAAGATGATAGTTTTATAAAACAAATTAGAAGATTGTATAAAGAGATGGGTTGGAAGGCGTAAATTAGGGTGTCAATCAATGGATTGATAACAACACATAACATAATATTCAAGCAGCGGCTCCTTTGGAGCCTTGGTCTGCGAGAAGGATTTCAGGGAAGCATTTCAGCAGACAACCCCTTTGGGGTTCATGAATACAGGAACGTTATGTGAAATTATATCAAGTACCAATATAAACCTGAGAATATCATATAATTAAAATTAATAGGTTCAAGGGAATCGAAAGTGAGGTGGAAATGATCAATCCATACCGTGAATTTGTCGCCAGTATTTCTGCCACAGAATTTGAAAAGTATTGTTTGGAAGTATTGAACGCTTACGCTGAAACCGAAGCACTTAAGAACTTCTCCATACTTCATAACCAAAAAGTTCAGACTAGTGATGGAGAGTACCAAATTGATATTATTGCAGAATTTATAGCCCTGTCTATAAGCTTCAAAGTTATTGTTGAAATGTAAGCGTTATACACGTCCATTGGAACGTGAGAAAATTGTGGTTCTAGCTGATAAGGTACGAAGTTTAGGTGCCCACAAAGGGATATTAATTTCTACATCTGGTTTTCAAAGTGGGGCAATAGAATATGCAAGGCAGCATGGAATTGCTTTGTTACAAATATTCGATAAGTATGTTATGCATATTCAAGCCTCGATCAATCTCCAAACCAACCATATGCTCATGGAATTTATTAGACAATCTCCTGAATTTTACGCTTACCAATGGAACACTAGACTAAATGATTTTTCTGATAAAAAAATATATCCCTCAGAAACTATGTTATTAGAAATTAAAAATAAAGTATTGAAAGAATACAACGAAGATAGCAAATAAGAAGAATACGTTGTAGAACAAAAAATGCTATTTTTGAAATTTGGAAGAATGGGTTTTCTCCTAAAAGAGATAGAACTTCACAACTCCACATAACATAATATTCACGCATCGAGCATACGCTCTTGGTCCAGCAGAGGGATTTCGGGAGAGTACAGGCAACTGGACACACTTGGCATACGCAAAGTGTCGTGAATACCGGAACGTTATGTGAAATAATGATGAAAGGAACATAAATGTGAATATTGGTAGAGAAGAAGGTATTGAAAAATCAAAAATAAACATGCTTGAAAAGCTTTATTATTTGCAACTTGTTGCTTCATTAACACCTAAGAGTTCTGGTGGAATTATGAACAAGTCAGTAAGAGAAAAAATTTTTGAGATTGCAAATTTTATAAAAGAATCTTCTGCTTTAGAATTTCATGCTAGAGAAGTACAACTTTATGAATACCTTGTCCAGATTTACAATACGTATAAAACTGTAATTAAACCAAAAATAAACCACAGAAAGATTGGTAGAGATTTTAATGAATTATTTGCTGAAGAAAATCGAAATCCGTATTCATATGGTATTGAATATGGATGGATCAAAGAGAGAATAGAAATTGTCAACGATCCATGGCCGTCGGACTTGCCATATCAATCGAAAATTGGTATAGGAGCGCATTTTCCTTCTGTTGGGATAGAGGAAGAATTTATGCTTAGAGATGCTTTTTATTTGTTGGTAAAAGCATATGAGGTACATGAAGATATGCATGCAATTGCAAAAAAGTATAAAGACAATGGAAAGGATGTTGAAACAAAAGAGGATTACCTGATTCTTTCTAGCTACAATCATACAGTTGCGACTTATTCACGATTAGGAACACAAAGCTTTTACTTTTTTACTGAAGCCTTTATAAATAGTATAGGTTTCGATTATTACTTAAGAAATAAAGACAAACTAGAAAGTAATGAAATTGAAGTTTTACAAGGGAAGCATAAGGGTAGGTTTATCCCTCTTGAACAAAGAATTCAAAAGTTTCAATCTATTATAAGATCCGATAATCGTATAGTAGTTATTACAACCGATGAAAATCAAATTAAAGAACCTTTTAAAACATTTTTCAATGAAATAAAAGAAATTAGAGATGCTGCATCTCATTTTACTCCTCTTAAAGGAGAAATTTGGAGAAAACCAGATGAGTGGTTGAATAAGGTGTCGTCTGCAGCAAAAATTTGTATGGAAGTATCAAAACAATGTTGGTTAGCTTGTTATCCTGATCGTGATTTGCCTGAGTACTTGGTAGGATTGGATTACGATGAACATATTGAAACAGCCAGGAAGAGGTCACAAGATATTAAGATGCATCTTTAGAACTGATAAATAATCAACTCTAAATCCATCAATATTTCGAATGTAATCAAGCCTGTCGAATTAGAATATTATTGAATAAGTGCCAATATATTTTATTTAGTCGATTTGAGTTGATGGTGTACTAGCTTCGAAGTCATTACTCCACATAACAATATATTCACGCATCGGACATACGCCCTCGGTCCGGCAGGAGCCGGACACACTCGGCATTCGCCGAGCGTCGTGAATACGAGAACGTTATATGAAAGATATGCAGATCTAATCAGAAGGGAAGTCAAACATAATGATCAGAGTCGATGTAGCTTACTCCTTAATTACTGATCCAACCAGTTCCAAAGTGTTAATGGTCAGGAATATTGATGATTCTAGTGACCGATGGTCTCTTCCAGGCGGTACTGTTGAAAGAGACGAATCATTAGACCAAGCAGCAATAAGGGAAGCTAAAGAAGAAACTGGACTAGATATTAAAGTTCATGGAATAGTGTCAGTGAATGAATGTATATTTGTAAAAAAAGAAGAACATGTATTATTTATTACATTTAAAGGTGAGGTAATTGGTGGGAATGAAGAATTAGTTAGACCTAACGAAATTTCTGAAATAGCTTGGATTGATATAGAGAAGGCTGAACAATTAATGCCTTACTATAAAGATGATTAAGAAGACTAATAGATGGAAATGAAATAACATATTTTAATGAAGGCAATAAGTAATTTAGTGAGCTGTTAGAGACGGCATATCCTTCATATAACATTATATTCACGCTTTGGGCATGACGGCCCTCGGTCCTTAAGCCTCTCGGCGTCGTGAATACGGGAACGTTAGCTAAAATTACCTGAACAGTGAGAAGGGAAATTACATGATAAATTTCACTATGATTAAAGATGAAGAATTTTTCGATGAGCCTTTTCTTCTAGAATACAGAGATGAAATTAAATTCTTTTATTCCGAACTTGTCCATCTTAATGTGCAGTTGTCCATTATAGATAAAATCAGAAGGTTTAGATTTGACTTATTCGTTAGTCCAGATCAAACAACTTTCTTTAGTACTGTCTTAAGGAGTTTTTTTGAATCGAGCATCTTGCGTGTTGCTCGCCTAGTTACAGATAATGATGGAGATTTCCGGACGATTACAAGATTCAAGAATAAAATATTTCGAAACATGAAAGAGACCTACAAAAAGGATTTTCAGGAGAGACTAAGAGAAAGTAAATTTGATAAAAGTACTGATGAACTCTTAGAAAGAATTAGAATTAGGAGAAATCAACGTATAGCTCATACTATCCATAATGCTAGTGAGGAAGAACTTCATAAATCAACAATTTATTTAAAAGACTTATTTAGTTTACGAGATCAACTGAATTCACTACTTTCTACATTGTCATTCGGCACTACGCGAATGATGCTACCATTAGAGTACGATGAATCTGTTAAACATCCGGTTGGTGTTGATAGCAGAACAGACATTGAGAGAATACTAGACCATATAGCATTTGATAGCTATATTGTATCTCTGCCGGAAACGAGCCCAATCTTGTGGGAAGCTAGAATAAGATCCTTGAAAGAGCACGACATAGAGGAGATAAATTCATATAGAAGTAAACTAGGACTAGATAATATTTAGGCAACCCGAAGATGCCAGGTAACTCCAGCTAACAATCTATTCACGCATCGGGCATACGCCCTAGGTCCGGCAGAGGAATTTCAGAAAGCAGAAGCAGCCGGACACACCTGGCATGCGCCAGGCGTCGAGAATACGAAAACGTTATCAGAAATTGATTTAGAAAGGATTTGTTATGAGAGATATTCGAGGAAGGTTCATGAAAAAAACTGATTTACAAGAATACCAAGAAGAATTGAAATTGAAACTTAACCAAGTATTCTCAAGAGAAGTTGCTCAAACTGAGTGGTCATCAATGATTAACGAAAGAGATCTATTTATTTATTCACCACGGATTGATGTGGCAGTCGGACCATTTGCTACAGAAAACACATATGCATATGAGTATGATGAATTTTTTAATAATGCTGATATTCAAGATTTTTTAAGAGATTTATATGAGGCAAATCGAGTAAATCTAGGAATGATTAATGATGATTTTGTCCAAGTACCTAGTTTTGAAGATATGATTTATATGAATCATAATGCAAGATGTTTTATGGCTATAGAGATCGAAAATTTTGTGAGTCATAAACACATAATGGGAGGAGCAATAAATGCATCAGCACTAGGCAGGATAGGTGTAGTTATGCCATGGTCTCAAGAGAAACTAAGATCATTTGTACGTTTTGTTAGATATCTTCATTATTTACGCTATGCAAGAAAGAATACATTTGATACTTCTAATTTGCTTATAGTGACTAAAGAGCAAATGGAAACAGCAATTCAGAATAGAATAGATAATGTAAGATAACTAGATTGTAATTTGATGAAGAATCAACTCCTGATAACAATATATTCACGCTACGGACATTCGTCCTGGGTCCGGCATTCGCCGGACACTCAGCATGCGCTGAGTCGTGAATACGGGAACGTTACGTTATATGACATGCGATAGTTAATAATAAAATAAAAAGAGGTTCAGATGAAGACTAGACATGTGAGATTTAGTTATAGTCAAGCAATTCAATTAGCGAATTGGTCAATAGAGATTTTTTACAATGAAGAAGATGTTTATGGATTTAAATTTAAAGATTTTTGGAATGAACTGAGAGAAGAAATAATATTAAGATTGTTAAAACCTCATAAAAAAACTATCTTACACTACTATTTAGAATACGTTGATGGATTTGTTGAGCATGATGTAAGAAGCACTTTAAGTAATCTTAGTGTTTCTGAATATGAAGCTTATATTTATTACGAAGTTAAGCTAATTGAAGGAGCAGGCATAGACCTACAGGAAGTTGACATAGAATTTGAATCAATTATTAATTGTGAACATTGTAAAAAATGTATTGAATGCATTCGATTTGAGGAATTTGTAGATTTTCTGGTTTCTATGCAAGAAGAAATTAATCCAACAGTAATTAATTCGAGTTTTCACTTATTAATGCTTAATAAATCATTCCTAAGAGATTTTCACGAAGAACTCGCGAATTGCTTAACTTACGAGGAAAATGACTTGAATTTCGAATATCCTGAAAGTTTTAAGAAGGGGAACAAAGTCAAAAGAATTCGATGGCCTGCCTGCTTAAAGAAAGGATTGTTTTACAGAGATAACGGAGTTTGTGTAGTTTGTAGGAATGACTTGACGGGGGTTATTAATCGAGGAGGAGATTTTGAGATTGACCATATAGTACCTATTTCTAATTACGGGAATAATGATCTCTCGAACTTACAAATTTTATGTAAAGAGTGCAATTTGAAAAAGTTAAATAAAAGTAGCTTGATCTCAGTTTATGCAGTGCCCTTATGGGATATTTAAATATTCTGATGGCATTTCGAAAAAGCATCGCACGTCATATAAAAGACGTTATACAACAGAATCAAAATGAAAAAGAGCCAGAAGGCTCTCAATCTAAAGATATATGTAATTCGTTATGCAGGTGAAGAGCGTCCTTAAAACCCTGCAGATAAATTTCACGTTCTAAAATAGCTTAAACAGAAAGCTCAGCATCATCGTAAAGAAATAAGGTATTCTGTATATTCTCCGGTACGCCTTCATGTAACTGCTTGAAGTAGAGATTCCGTTCGGATGAGAACTGATTGTAGCTGGAGTTGTTTTTGATAAGCTCGCCATATAAAGATTCAATTCGAGTATGAATCAGTGAATCAAGTAAGACTTCTAAAGAATTATGCATTTTAGACACCATCCAATGTATTTGATTTTATGAATAAAAGTTCAACTTATTAAATATAATTTTATCATATCGAATAATTAAGTCAATACATGTTGAAGATGTTTTTGATATAAAAAATATACTTTCATATAATTAAAGAAAAATTCACTTGATGTGTGAAAGGAATCTCAGATGATTAGTTATAAACCTTTTCAAAAATTATTGATCGACAGGGAGATTAAGAAGCAGGATTTATTGAAAATGACAGGTATCTCGTCTGCTACAATGGCGAAACTCAATACGAACGAATATGTGTCATTAGAAGTGATTGATAAATTATGTGCGGCTTTAGGTTGTCAGCCAGGAGATTTATTGGAACATATAGCAGAACAATGAAAGATTAGAATCAAGAATGAATGTTGGTTAATCGAAGAAGTGATTCCATCGTATAACATAATATTCAAGCTACGGCTCTAATGGAGCCTTGGTCTGCGAGATGGATTTCGGAGAGGCATTTCAGCAGACAACTCCTTCGGGGTTCAATACAGAAACGTTAAGTGAAATCACCTAAATACTAAATTGGAGTTGATCTTATGGAATTTTCTGAGGTGATTGATTTTCTAAGTAATGATAATAGTTATTGGAGTTCTCGTGGACATGAAGAAATAGATATACCATTTGATGTTACGCCTTCAGAATACTTGTCCTTTGCTGAATTTGATTTAGAATCGGGAACTGAAAAACACAGTTTAATAAATGCTCTCTCAAATGCAAAGAGATCTCTTGACTGCCAAATTGATTGTTTGATGATTGCATTTGGTTTTTTTGGAAATTCAAAAAAATGGAATGTACCTAAGAAGATAGAGACTTTAAAAAACTTAGGAATTATTGCTCCTAGAATATTAAATAAAATAAATTCTGTAAGGAATTTAGTTGAACATGAATTTGTTGTTCCAAATAAAGAACAAGTGTCAGACTTTATAGATATTGTTGCACTATTCAATGCAAGTACAGAAAAACATATTTTTAATTTCCCGAGAGATAGTCAAATAGAACACGATTTAATAAAAGAAGTTTTTCTAGATATCAAGTTTAAACGTAACCAAAGAAATATAAAAATAGAAGTAAGAGAGAAAGGTGTAACAGATAGACAGATATTTAATATTGATTCAAGTCATGATAATTATATAATTTTTATGAAACATTATATTGAGAATTTTTCTAAATCGTGACGAATATAACTCGAAGATAAGTGACTTTACTTAAACAATATACTCACGCACCGGGCATGTACCCTCGGTCCGGCAGAGGCCAGACATCCCAGCATTCGCTAGGGTCGTGAATACAGGAACGTTAAGTGAAATTCTAATTAAATGATATAATGTAACCATAAAAAGGACAGGAGGGATTAACGTGAAGTGGCAAGAAGTACAACAAATCTTCCCGAATCAATTTGTAAAGTTTGAAATTCTTCATTTCGAAGAGACAGAAAATAAAGAAATCATAGATGACGTCGCTGTGATTGGTCCTGTAAGTGACGAAGAAGCAACAAGAGAGTTGTTGAATAGCCGAGACAAAACCTTGGTTTATCATACTTCTAAGGACCAGGTCATTGTGAAGGTTCGGAAGAATGTTGGTTTAAGGAGAAATCTATAAATGAAAATTGAATATAGGGATGGGCTGTTGTTCACCGAAATAACAGTCCATTTTAATGGAGAAAAGAAAGTCATAAATAACATAGTTATTGACACAGGAGCAAGCCATACATTGATTTCACAGGATGAAGTAGATGATATTGGGATTCAGGTCGGGATGGATGACGAAATCATAACAAGTTACGGAATTGGAGGGAAAGAACACGCATTTTCCAAACGGATCAAGGGAATACAGGTAGGAGATTTTATTTTAAGAGATGTACTCATAGATTTTACTTCATTTAAATATCACAATATCAACGGATTATTGGGATTAGACATATTGGTAAAAGGCAAATTCAATGTAGATCTAGAGAACTTTAAACTCTCTCGTTCATAAAGCCATTAAATTTAAAAAGGTTATTCAAAAAAAGGTTGAACTTCACTTAACATAATATTCACACTATGTTTCCGCTGGAACCTTGGTCTGCGGGATGAATTTCGGAGAGGCATTTCAGCAGACAACCCCTTCGGGGTTCATAATACAAGAACGTTATCTGAAATCTTCTAAAAAGTGAGATGACATAAATGTGGATTGTAAAACAGGATTTCAAAAAAATAAATGAATATGAATCAATGTATGGCAGGCTGCTGATACTTGTCAGAAGTACGAAAAGACATGTAAGGAAATTGTTAAGTGGCTTAACCTTGCAGTTGCTATAGATGAAAGAAAATTTAGTTTTCTAAGCGATGAGCACATGTCTTATGTAGAGAAATTAGACAAGCTTTTTCTAGCTGGTTCTATAAATGCATTAGACAAAAACGAAAAACTAAATATTTCTGATGAAGATATAAACTTACTTCATGGAGGAAGAGAGTCTCGCAACAGGATTATTCATAGTTCTGCAGATCTTGTGTTTGATAAAATATATTCTTCAAGAGATTCGAGCATTGATGCAGAGTTACATGATTTGATTTACGAGCACTTAAAAAATATTGCCAGAGCAGATTTTATAGTTTCAAAGTGGAGCTTTGAATTTCAGGAAAAAGAGCCCAGTAACTTCAGTGATATAGATAATTACACAAAAATGATTTCAGATTGGGTGTTGAGCGATTTCAAGGAAGAGGAAGACTTCAGATAACATGATATTCACGCTGCGGGCATGCGCCCTTGGTCCGGCATACGCCGGACACCCAGCATGTGCTGGGTCGTGAATACAGGAACGTTATATGCTACCTAAAAGAAGAGGAAAAAGACAAGTATTTAATGTGTATTTTAATAGGAGGATGAAAAATGAATTTCTTGCAAATGAACTATTGTGAACATTGCGAAACAAAAGAATGTGAGTTTCCAGAGGTATCATTATTTATGGAATGGATTCAAACTAAAGAAGGAGTGAAATATGAACATCATGATTGTCCCGACAAGGTAATTAAAAATTTAGTTACAGCGGATTTCCAATTCAAAAATACTGTTAGTAATGAAATACTGACGATTGAAGTTAAACAACTTCATCACGCTTTTTCTCAAAAGAAAGTTAAAGAGAATAAAAACATTGCGCTTTTAAAAGGCATGTATTTAATAAACGGAGTTTTTGAACAGGTGACGAATATTATAAATCGAAAACTTTATGATCATATCAAAGATAACTTTATTGTACATATGCCAATGGCTATAGTTAGTGAAAAAGAATCACTAGAAATAGGCAATGAATTATTGAGTTTTTTTCGAACTGAAAATTTAAATTTGTATAATGATAACTTCATCTACGAGAAAAAAAGAAATAAAGAAATTAAAAGAATAGAAATTAAATTTCAACCTCTTACAGATGAAATAAGGCAGCTGGGAGGCAAAGGTATATATCAATTATTTCCTGTGGATCCAAATGAAATGGCAGGAATAAGTTTTTCTGAAATTTGGGAGACTACTTGGGATGTAAGTCTTCTTACAAAGAAAGTGATTAAAAATCTAATTAAATCTAACAACAGTTTTATAGGAATAAATGAAAATAGAATTATGCTACAAATGATAGTATTTAAATACGGCCTGGATCTTAATTTAATGAATATTGATTATTTTAATCATTTTATTTTTGTTTTAAAAGAAGAAATGAATAAGTATAAATCAGAGTTTAAAAAACATAAATTTAATTTTGACAATGCTTATATTTGCCTCTTAGTTGATGGAGTCGATGACACCAAAAATTTTGAAGTATTAGATATCACAAATCTTTTATCAGATTTAATCTCTTGATATACGCTTGAGCAGAATGATTTCCGAAAAAAAGAGATGATTAAAATTAAAAGGATTTCAAAGATAATTAGGCAGCATATAACATTATATTCACGCTACGGACATTCGTCCTGGGTCCGGCATACACCGGACACCTCAGCATACGCTGAGATCGTGAATACAGGAACGTTATGTGAAATCGACGATATTATTTAAGAGGAAGCACAATGAAGATAATAATAAATAAAGAAGAACTTGAAGGCACTTGTTATATTGAAATTTTGCCGGGTAGATATCTTGGTCAATGTTGGAATGATACTTCAATCCTTTTGACCGAAGAAGTATTCGGTTTTATAGAGAAATCAATTGAAAGTGAATATACTACTTATGATCACTATGCTTTTAATGAGATTCAAAAGGAAATTTGGTGGAGAATCCTAGGGAAATTAGAAAGAGTAATAAATCTTCTTGAAGGACAACCCGAAATGAATACACTTAAAGAGCATATTGGCTTTTTCTTCGGATGTAGTGAAGATGAATTTATAAGAGACTATGAAAATAACATTGAAAAACTGAGAAAATTAATTAACGAATTTCAAACATGGATTAAAGAGCGATTGAAATCCCAAAATTATATTTCAGTACTAGGCATTTAGCTAATTTAAGGAAGTTGTCGACATCACATAACATCTATTCACGCTGCGGAACCTGACGGCTCCTTGATCCTCCCGAGGAATTTTCAATGGAGTGGATCTAGCGGACAAAACCTGCGAACCTAACCGCGTCGCGGCCGCCCCGTTGGGGCTTAAGGTTCTCGGGTTCATGAATACAGGAACGTTATGTGAAATCACATAAGATTTTAAAGGATGGATGATTCAATTGGATAATTTAGCGCTAGAGAGCTGGATTGATACACATAAAATTATGGATAGGACCTTAGAGGGGTTTATGGTAACATTCAATAACTACATGAAAGAATGCCCAGAAGAAATTAGTTTGTTTTTTGATGAATTGAATCTAGAAGATATTAAGCCTTCAATAGATACAATTGAGTATAAAACTATTTTTCATTCCGATTATCAGATTGTAGACAGTCACTATTCCCAGCAGGTTATATCTACGTTAGACATTTACTACAAAAAAAAGAGAATAGGTTATTATAGAATGTACTTTTATACCGATGGCGAATGCTTTGACGATAGCCTAGTTACGGAATGGACAGGCTGGTATATAACATTGAAACTTGAAGCGTTAATTGAACTTCAACAAGAAATTAAAAATGAATTGGTAAAAAATAAGATCAAAGAAGATGAAATCGAAAAAATCTATAATTTAATAGATAAACAAATTTCTAAAATCCAAGTTCAAATCCATAAATAATTGTAGGTAGAAAGTTCGAAGAAGATGTGGCATCACATAACATAATATTCAAGCAGCGGCTCCTCTGGAACCTTGGTCTGCGAGAAGGATTTCAGGGAAGTATTTCAGCAGACAACCCCTTCGGGGTTCATGAATACAGGAACGTTATGTGTAATTATTGAAAAGATCATGGAGGGGAAATCTATGAAAAAGAAAGAATATAAAGATAGATTAATTGAATTACTGAATGAAGGAATTGAAGAACTAACAACAGACCAAGTAATCCACAAAACGAAATTACTGATCTTTGAATATGAGAAAAAACAAGCGTATAGTACAGAAAATAAGGGGAGACCTTGGACAGATGAAGAGTTAAGAGTAGTATTATCATTTGCACCAACTAAAGAAAACATACTGAAGTTGGCCAAAGGATTTAAACGTAGCTACGGGAGCATTGAACAAATTTTTAGATGGGCTGTAACCACAGATGAAGAGATTATAAATAAGGGAAGAGAAGATGATAGTTTTATAAAACAGATTAGAAGATTTTATAAAGAGATGGGTTGGAAGGCGTAAATTAGAATGTCAATCAATGGAGTGATAACTACACATAACATAATATTCAAGCTGCGGCTCCGTTGGAGCCTAGGTCTGTGAGAAGGATTTCGGAGAGGCATTTCAGCAGACAACCCCTTTGGGGTTCATGAATACAGGAACGTTATGTGAAATCAGCTTAAATAAGAGAGAAAGAGTGAGATAGATGATTCAAAGCAGATATTTATTTGTATCTCGTGCAGGCAAAGTTATAAAGATCGCCCGACCTAAAGATCATAAGCATAAATCTGTTCCTCAATTAGCAGGTGGGGAAGTACTTGAAGTGATCTTATATTACAGGAATAAAGACAGGAAGCCGCATAAACTACTTATGGTGGAATTTGATAGATTCCATTTAGATTCGGACGGAAATTATAAACAGACAGAAGAAGATAGAAAAAGAGCTATTCATAATTTTCTTTCTTTTGGGATGGCTGATTTGCATGAAGGAATAGAAGTAGAAGATAAGCCACTACCTATACCTGTTGCGCCGATAATTCCGACGACTGCTGAGAAAAAATCATTATACGATTACATAAATGAGAAACTACCCAGTTTTTCAGATGATGCTCCTTATGTAGTGGAAAGTAAAATTAAAGCTGCTAAAGAGAAATATGAAGAGTTTAAAAGCATGGCAAAGAAATCAAACAAGCTGTCTAAGTAGTTCGAAGAAGAAGCAGACATCACATAACATAATATTCACGCTGCGGACATTCGTCCTTGGCCCGGCATGCGCCGGACACCCAGCATATGCTGGGTCGTAAATACAGGAACGTTATAGGAAATCAGTGCGAATCATCGTAATATCAATACAAACAAAGGAGAATTTATATGCACTCTGAAAAGAACCCGTACAGCCTGTCAATAGAATGTAAAGACATTATCCTTCGCGAATATCAATTAGAAGATTTAAATCAATTACAAGTACTTACATGGCAACCGGAGATTTATGGGTTCTTACCAGGTTGGAATGTTGAAAAAGAAGTCAGACTAGATTGGTTGAAGAATTATGAAATACCAGAAAACAATCAATTTCTTAAACTTGTCGAAGAAGGACTGGATGTTGGTGATCTTAGACTGAGGCTAGGGATCGTACTTAAAGAAACCGGGGAATTTATTGGCTGGTGTTGTTCAGGAATAAAAGACGATCTTCCAGTACCAAACAGAGAAATCATGTATGGTATTTCAAAAGAACATAGAAGTAAAGGATATACGACTCAAGCAGTTCAGGGAATAATTCAGTATTTATTTGATAACACGGAGATCAAAGAATTAAATGCAATTGCATTACTAGAGAATGGTGCATCGAATAGAGTTATTCAAAAAAGTAATTTTAAGTTTGTCGGAGAGATAGAAATAGATGATGAAATATATAACCATTATAAAATTAATAAGATAGATTTTTGAAATATGTTAAGCTAATTCGGGAAGGCACTGACATCCTATAACATAATATTCAAGCTGCGGCTCCGTTGGAGCCTAGGTCTGTGAGAAGGATTTCAGAGAGGCGTTTCAGCAGACAACCCCTACGGGGTTCATGAATACAGAAACGTTATCGGAAATAAGCTAAATATCAAATTTATTAGTTCACTAAACAAGCTCAAGCAAATCAGTTTAGTTTTCTTTACTTTAAGACAAATCATTTAATAAAGAGAGGTAGTTGAACGATCCATGGAAAATATTTTATTTAGTGAGAAATTGAAAGCTTTATATAATGCTATATGCCAAGAAGGAATTCCTTTATCAATAAAATTTCAAATTATAAAGATTGAAGAAATGGCTGAAGGAGTTACAGGTCATTGTCAATTGATAAACAAACCAGATGAAGAGTTGTATATAAATATAAAAATTCGAGAAGATCGAATTAACGAAGAAGTTATCTCACATGAGCTACTTCATGCAAAGTGTATAAAAAATGGATACAACGGTGGTATTTCGTGTATAGAAAGTAATAGTCCGATAGAAAAGATTGGTTCTTCACTTAGCAACACTCTTGAACATATGATGGTATACCAGGAACAGGATTTCCTTAATATTAGACGCAACAGTTCTAAAATACTTGAACAGATGCTAGCTTTAGATTTTTCTGAAAAACATGATTTGCAGTCTATATTGAATGCTTTAGCTATATTTGAATCGAAAGTTCGTGGAGGAGAAAATTATGAAGAATTAGCTATCAAAATCCAAAAGAAGTATCCTATAGCTTATACTATTGCACTTGAAATTTTTGAATTAATTAATATAGAAAAATTAAAAACAGCATTTCAATTTAGGAGAGAACTTATTAAAGTACTAAAATATCTTGAAACTATAGAATTAACTGAATCACAGATTCACACTATTCCATTCACAAAATTAGTAGCAATAGGATTTATACCTTCAGCAAGACAACTATCTCAGAGTGTAAATCAAATCTTTGAAGTCACATATAACTATTTTAATACTAATTATATCGCCTTGACTTCAAGATCAGAAGAACAGCTATCATTTTTTATTTATCCTACTTCAGAAAGCGTAAAAGATTTAACTTTAGATGATTTATTTCACAAAATGAGACATATATACATGGTCAGATAATGACAAACAGTGAGTGTAAGTTGCTCAAAGATGTAGCTTACATCCGATAACAATATATTCACGCATCGGACATTCGTCCTCGGTCCGGCAGATGCCCGACACCCAGCATATACTGGGTCGTGAATACAGGAACGTTAGACGACAGAATCAAAAACAATAGAAAAAGAGGGTCATATGGCCCTCTAAATACTAGAATTTTGCAATTCACTAAGTAGTTGTAGAGCATCTTTGAAACCTTGTATGTAGATACTTCTTTCTAGGATGGATTGGAGAGAAATTTGGGCGTCTTCGCAAAGAAAAACCGTATGTTGAAGTTGATCGGGCAAAGCATCACGAAGCGTTTTAAAATATTGATCTGTCTCCGAAGAAAGCTGAGTGTACTCCTTATGACACTCCAGAAGCTCAGTATAGAGTAATTCTAAACGTATTCTTATAAGCGGCTCTGTTAATGATTATAATGTATTAATCATATGTTATTCCTCCTTTTATTAACTCTATAGAGTTATTATATAACCTTATAAAGTTAATTACAAAGTGAATATTTGACTTTATAGAGTTAAAACTTCGCTTTTCGTTGATGATTGCTAATATGGAAGATAAGATAGAATTATGGAGGGGAAAAGATGAACGTAATCAAGTGCAATATACGAGAACTCATGGCAGAACATCGAATAGATGATATAACAGAATTGATGGCGAAATCGGGCTTAAGTCGGAATTCAATCAACAAGTTGTATAGGGGAACGAATATAGAAACAACAAAGCTGGAAACCTTATTCAAACTATGCGATACATTTAACTGCAAATTATCAGATTTAATTGAGTATGTACCGAAAGAAAACCAATAGTGAAGGCAGGTTCGAGAAGCGATTCCATCGTATAACATAATATTCAGCGGCTCCTTTGGAGCCTTGGTCTGCGAATTAGGATTTCGGAGAGGTATTTCAGTAGACAACTCCATTGGGTACATGAATGCAGAAACGTTATCCGAAAGAACCGAGTAATTTTATTGTACATCAAAGTTCTGAGTGCTCTGGTTTAGAGAAGCAGAGCAAAGCAGATGTACTGCATGTATTACGTTAATTTTTTCCCCTAAAGCTAGCGAGGGCGCATGAATTACAACCTGAGAATATTTCATAACGGAGCTAGGGATATGATTTGGATAGAGATGTCAAAGGACGAAGTACATGGGGGAGGAGAATGGGGATTTACATAATGCCTTTGGTCACCAGCATATAAAATAGTAGGTGATACCAGACGTATATGGGCATATTGGGATAGTTTAATGCGTGTAAAAGAAGGGGACATTATCTTACATTTAAGAGGAGACTCAAATTCTAAATTCATCGGACATTTAATTGCTGAAACAGATGGCTTTATCACAACACTAAGACCACCTGATGCTGGACCAAATTGGAGTTACGCTGATACTTTTTATAGAGTAAATTTGAAAAAATTTGAACCATTTGATCAGACAATCGAATTAAGTACGCTTTTTACTCAAAAAGAAAATCAATTGATGTATTATTTCAATGTAAATAAAGCTAAGAGTTCAGACGAAAAGAAACTTTTATTTTATGTAATTCAAAACGGAAATTTACGTAGACAAAATGGGGCATATCTATCTGAAGTGGATTCAGAATTATACAACATTTTATTTAGTAACAGTAATATTAATACTACTGTTAGAGAAAGATTGGTAATTGATCAGTCCAATACATATGAAAGTCAAAAAACTCTGCCTATTAGAATAGGGCAAAGTAATTTTTCTAAAAATGTTCGCGATAATTTTAATCATATTTGTTGTTTTCCAAATTGTGAAGTTGCTGATAGCAGTTTTCTGATTGGAGCTCATATTGCTAGATGGTCTGATAATTCAGAATCAAGAGGAGATACATCCAATGGATTGTGCCTTTGCTTATTTCATGATAAAGCATTTGAAATTGGCTTATTTACTTTAGATGATAACTTATCTGTTTCTATAGATATTGAAAGACTATCTTATTATCATAGTCCAATAAATCAGATAATAGAATCTAATGGTCAAGCTATTAAAGATTCTAAAATACCAATAAATATTAAATATCTAAGGCATCATTGGGCTAGAATTGGATATAGACCATGAAAATAGCTTATAAATAAAGTTATGGGGTACATTTAACTGCAAATTATATGATCTGATTGAATATGTACCTGAAGAAAATCAATAGTGAGGGCAGAGTCTAGAAGCGATTCCGTCGTATAACATAATATTCAAGCTGCGGCTCCGTTGGAGCCTTGGTCTGCGGGATGGATTTCGAAGAGGCATTTCAGCAGACAACCCTATTGGGGCTCATGAATACAGAAACGTTAGGCGAAACTCTTGAAAAACTATAAAAATGAGAAGATGGCTGGTATAAAAGCTGTGAGATTTGTTAGATAGATTTTAGAAGACCAAAACGTTATATAAGGAGACAGGTAAATGAAAGAAGAACTTACATATATACAAAGTGGGAAATTCAATTATTTGGATAGAACTAATATCACCAATATGGTTTATTTGTGCTCATGTTCTGCACTTTCATTTCATAAAAGTCTTATTGGTTTATCAGAATTAAGGGCACTTGAATCAGTTAAAGATGTAGAGAGTGCTGGGGGATTAAGAATTAGTAGGGCAGTTTTGACTTACTACTCGGTGTATCATTTATTTATTTCGTTAATGTTATTAGATGAGCGTTTTAACTTAAAAGTTCCCAAAAGGTTATGCTCGAACGGTATTGTAAATCTTGGAGTCAATTTTAATGATTTATCAGATCCCTCCGAATTACCAAATGTATGGAATGAGTTTAAATTACTTGAACAAGACCTTTCAACACTGATAACACATACTGACGTTAAAGAATATTGTGATTGTTTAAGAGAAGAAAGTGAAAAATTGGATGAGGTATTTAGAATACTTTATAACAGCTTTATATTTGCTGATGAAAATAAACCAAATAAAAGTATTAAAGGGCTTTATGAAAAGCTTTGTTATGTAAGAGACAGAGCTATATACCGACCTTCTAATGTAATTGATGTAGAGGGTGGATATATTCAAACTTCGAAGTATGTCAGAAAAGAAATAGATGAGTTACCTGATTCGGCATATATATTCGACGCAATCAGGAAAATTTACAGAGAAATATTAATAAAATCCAATATCAAAGAGAGGAGTATGTATAAATCGTTCTATTCCCTGCTTTGGGTTAGTCATGTTTTCGAAACGGTAGAAGAAGTCAAAAAACTCGGTATTACTGATAGCGAAATAGATAAATTGAGATTTATGAAGTCCTTCAATGCAGATGAACTGAGCTTTAGTAGTTATATTTCACAATTGATTGAATTAGTAAACACAAACCGTCTATTTAGTGATTTGGAAGATTTTTGGAATGAATTAATTAGAATGTCCATGGAACATTATGGGACGTCAGAATGGCATTATTAGAACCGCACTCGCTCGAGTTCGTGTTGTTAAAGAGCGTTAGGAGAAATTGTTGAAGGTTTTTATAGAAACGATCAAAAAACAAATAAAAGGCTATTCTCCGCAAGCTAACTGAAATTATCATCGGATTTGAATCAAGGTACTTGTGAATTTTGTCAAAGAAAGAATAAAAAGACTTACGAAGAACTGGTGAATTTATTCGAAGATGCCGTTAGCATCGCCTAACATAGTATTCAAGCAGCGGCTCCTTTGGAGCCTTGGTCTGCGAGAAAGGATTTCAGGGAAGCATTTCAGCAGACAACCCTTTGGGGTTCATGAATACAGAAACGTTATATGAAATCCTAAAAAATGAGAGGAACAGAAATGACAACACAATTTAATTTTAATAAATTGAATAACATTTATGCAGAGGCTATCGCATCGGATGATAAAACATTAATCTTTGAAACCCAAGTTGGAAAAGGAAGATTCTTATTTATGATGTTTTTATCAGATGAAGACAAAGATTCAAAAGACAAATTATTTATATATCTGAGAAACACCAACCTTATAAAGCCTGTAAAGGTATATGGTAACCATAGTAAAGGTCAGTTTGAAGTATATATAAAAGATGAATTGAAAGAAGTTCTGATAAAGGAATTACAGCTAAATTCAAGTTCAGGTTCTTTTGATTTTAAGAACTTTCTTGAACAGCTTAATAGTAGCATTCCTCAAAGCATAAATCGTGACAACAAAATTACTGAATTAAGAAAAAGTAGAAGCATAATAAGCGAGTTAAAAGTAGTAGATGAAGCTGATAAAACAGTGTTAAAGCACGAAGTGAAACTTCCTGAAAACAAAAAGCCTCAAGATAAAACTTTAAGAAAATTATATGTTTATACTGATGGAGCTGTTGAAGATATAGCCGAGTTAATTCAACTGCTCAAGAAATTTAATATGACTGTGGCATGGACAACAAAAGACAAAGAAAATAACACTTCAAGTGTAAAAGCATTGTTGGGTAAGCTAAACAACTAAACGGACTTCATATAACATAATATTCACGCTGCGAGCCTACGCCCTGGGTCCGGCATTCGCCACCCAGCCTACGCTGGGTCGTGAATACAGGAACGTTAAGTGAAATTCCGAGGCAAAATTGAAAGGAAGCTAAAGGATGATTGATGGAGATCAAATAAGTGAATTTGAGACTGCAAAAAAGTATCAAGAAGCCTTTTTGTCAACGAAAAGTGAGTGGGACAAAGGAAAGCGTGACTTGAGTATATGCTTGAATTTAGGTTTTATATCCTGGTATCTGAGCGTCGAATCTGGAAATACGTTTATTACTCAGGGGCTTAATGATAACGATTATGAAATCATTGAATTGACATTAAGCGAAGTTACAGAAGAAGGGATACGTAATTTCTCGACAGAGACGCAGTTTTTATTGATTTTCGGTTACATGATCACTTTGTTTCCTCATCATTTTGGAGACTATGAGCATTGGGAAAGCATAGGGAAAAACATGCTTTCAAAAGCATACGAGCTGGAACCAAGTGATCCAATAATTGAAATAGTTTTTCTTGCGGACAATATGAGAAGTGAAGGTTATAGAAATGCTTGTTTAAGATCTAAAGAACATATTAAAGACAGATTTAAGAATAAAGGATTAATGGATAAATATTTTCAAGACGTATTTGATAGGTAATTCAGAGGAAGATCATTTAACATAATATTCACGCTGCGGACATTCGTCCTTGGTCCGGCAGGAGCCGGACACCTCAGCATATGCTGAGGTCGTGAATACAGGAACGTTATCTGAAAGACTAGCATTTAAGAAAACAGGTGAATAGAATGCCATTAATTCATGAGTTTCTTATAGCTCCTAAAATTGGCTTTGAATTAAATCAAATTGTTAGGAATAACAATGGGAGAATTAATAAAAGAAAATCAGGTATCGATTATTTAGTTGAATTAGATGATGAACTCTTTCAGTATTTTTCAGATACATTAAAGTGGATACCAAATGAAACTGAAAATAGATTCGGTTTGAATTACTGTGGGTTAACAGTTATGTATTCAAATGGAGCGAGTGTACTATAGAAAATTATTACAGGTTGGTATGAGATATTTAAAAATGCTCCAAATGAAATAAAGTTAACAGGGAATTATTTTTGGAGAGACCAAATCGATAAAGGTGAATATGAAAAAATTGAAGTAAGAAAAGCTAATTTATTAAAAATTCTCTCTGAACTAATTACCTTATGTAATCTAGTTGAAGATAATGACGACTTAATAATATTACATCTAGGGATTTGACACTTTGAAAGAAGTTCTAGTAAGTTATTAGGTGTCAAGCACAGAAGCATATTCAGATAACACACGACCTGACCTAAGATAAGCTATCTAGGGTCAGGTCACGTCATAGAGGCGGAAATGTTAGATGAAAGCACCTAAATAAATAAAACCATCTATAAAGGATGAAAAGAAAAAATGATAAAATCTATTAGTATTGATGAATGGAATGGGACCACATTCAATGAAGAAATAGTTATGAATCCTACATGGGCAGACACTTTAAGATTTTTAAGAAAACTCGATGGAGATAAATTTACATTAGTCTTTTTTGAGGTATCAGACACAGATTCAGCATTAGTTGGAGGCGGACCGGAATATTTCATAGTGTCTATTACAATTGATGGTAATATATATACTCTTATGAACGATAAACAGGGAAACAATGAAATTCTTCTGGTTGCTGGTGGTCAGTTAGGCAATTATTGCGATAACATTTGTATAGAATTAATTCCTATGCTTGAAGTAATAAAGTATTATTATGAAACTGGAAAACTACTCGAAACACATAAATGGAAACAAGAATAATAATTACTTTGAATGCAACTCGAAGAAGTGGGTTAACGTCATCTAACATCGCATTCAACGCCTCTGACCGGGACAAGCCCGGCCCTTGGCCTGGAAGAGGCATTTCGGAGGAGCGGATTCATCGGACACATTAGACCTGCTAATTCGGACGAGCATTCCCGATGGTCACCTTAAGCTGTTTGAACTTCAGGAATACCCAAACGCTATGTGAAATCAACAAAATTATTTAAGAGGTAAACATGGGTGTGATCGCTTGGCGCTTTTTCTTACTTCACGAGCAAGTTGCAATAAAATGAACATGAAGTAGACGGAGCTGAGTGTCTACTTCATGTTCGCTTAAATTTTAAAAACTGAATTACAGATGGATCAATGGATCTTTGGAGGTTCAGAATTCATCCTATCGTTAAGTTGGGTCACAAAAACACCTTCGTTCGGGCCAGGGTTATTTCGAAACATTTTCGCTTCTTCCACCAGAACTTCGTCTGTATCCGTGCCAAGTATCTTTATTGTTGCATCAATGAATGAAGTAAGTGGCATCGCCCGTGGTTCATCGTTGTTGCTTTGAACCCATGGGGGCACAATTTCTATTACTTTTACCGATGTGTCTTTAAGCATGTACCTTTGGGACAGCGTATAGGTATGAAGTGCTGCTTTCGTCGCGGTGTATACAGCAGTTGTTGCTAATGGTACAAATCCGAGTATTGAAGTCGTGTTGATGACAACCGCTTTTTCTTTGGACTTCAAATGCTCGATGAATGCAGAAGTCAACCGAATGGGACCTAGCAAGTTTGTAGTGACAGTCGAAATCAAAACATCCTCATCGATCACGCCCGCCGCGTCATCGGACTGTATGATGCCGGCGTTGTTAACCAAGACATTAACATCCGGGTATTCTTCGATTAACTGCTTGACGACCGCCTCTATGCGGGCAGGATCTTGTACATTCAATTCCACTGCGGACATGCCAGGATTCGCTTTGATTGTCTCCTCCAGACGCTCTTTACGTCGACCGGAGATAATAACTTTGTTTCCAAGATTGTGGAGAGCTTCTGCTAACGCACGTCCAATTCCCGAACCGCCGCCTGTAATAAAAATCGTGTTTCCTGTAAGTTTCAATTTTTAAACCCTCCTAATTCATGTGAATTAAATCATTCCAAAGATTGTAAAGCAATAGCTTTCATGAGTATGGCTCCTCTAAAATTGAACATATGTTGAATCATCAACATAAATTTTATAAAGTGAATGTATCAGAGCGGTATATGGGGTTCAATGGTTAAAACAAGCGTGGTTGTTGATTCTTCAACAGAGGACTTCGAAGTGTTCATTTTTTCGGATAGTACAAAGGGGAGAAGGATATGGACAGGCGTATTCAAAAATCGAGGCAAGCTATTATTGATGCTTTTATGAGGCTGATGTCAGAAAAGGAATTCGAGAGAATTACGATCAATCAAATTGCGGAGGAAGCGAATGTCAATTGCGGAACGGTTTATTTGCATTTCGCTGACAAGTACGATCTGCGCGATCAATGCATGGAAGCTCAAATTAACGAGTTACTACGCAATTGTATGTCTGAAGATAACTTCTTTCATGTCCCTTCCAAAACCGCACTACTGCGCACGTTTGAATATTTGGAGCAGCATGCTTCATTCTACTCTAGAATGCTAACGAACAAGGGAAGTACGGTCTTTCGGAACCAAATGGAGACAATGTTTCGGCAAAGTCTGAGCGAGCATCTGGATTCGATCAACCTCGATCAGGAAATGAACAGGGACATTACGGTGCAATTTTTAATTTCAGCAGCGGTGGGGGTAGTGGAATGGTGGATTACCCGTTCGATGCCATATCCGGTATCGGTCATGGTTGAACAATTATGGAATTTGCTGAACCGTGGTGTCGAGGGACACGAACGAACATCGTCCATTTGAGTCTCTAATTTAGAGGCTTTTTTGAGGCTGGCACCCATAATGAAGATAATAAAAAATAAAGAAGATCTTGTTTTTTCTTTGGATACCAGTATTAGGCATCTAGTGAATTCGAGGAAGTTGTTGATATCACACAACACAATATTCAAGCTGCGTCTTTAATGGTTCCTAGGTCTGCGAGTTGGGTTTCGAAGAGGGATTTCAGCAGATAGCCCCTTTGGGTTCATGAATACAGAAACGCTATCAGAAATTCTTGAATTACTAAAAACATAATAATTAGATCTCAAAAGTACTAAAAACTATAGTATAAAGAACGCGAAAGATCTGGAGGTCATTTTATGGATATACTCTTTGCCAATTATGGGATTAATATAATTCGAAGAGATGGGAGAATATTCATTATTTTTGATGCTGGTGGAATAGTGGTTCAAATGATAGAAATAGAAATAACAGAAGAAGAGTCACTAAAAGCTCAGAAAAGTGAAAGAGATGCATATGAACTAATAATCAAACTACAAAACGAAAAAAGACCATATAAGAAAATTCACTGATAAAAAATGGGCAATCTCAAAATCAGTGCTTGGCTATCAACCCAACATCCGATGGCGGTTACATTCAATGAGAATGCCTGCTTTAGTACGGCTCTACTTTTCCAGCGATTCCGCAGGCGGATTGAGCAAGTGATGGTGGGCTTTCAGATAAGTCTTTGCCCGTGGCAATAGCGTAGGCTGAACGGTTTTCCGAACCTACTGTACGCTGTCAATCACATGACCGTGAACATGAAACCGATATGCAATGCGAATCGCACGAGGAAAGCACTCGCTGATCCAGGTATAATACGCCCATGCTAAATCCATGACGACCGCTTTGGGGTTCAACAAAAGAAAGTCTGGCTGAGTGTGTGCATACACTCGCAAGTCACTCAGTTTTTGACCCGGAAGCAGATGGAAGACACAGCAGAAAGGCTTTTTTTCGCAAATACAGGCAAATGTCTTACCGTCCGCATACCATTACTTCCCTTACGAATGACGTTTTGGTCGGACTTTCACAGAGGCAGCATTGCTTGTAGCAGCGTGGAATGGCTTCGATGTGAAGCTCGTTGGTCACCATGGACCAAATTTGACGGACTTGTAGCTCTGGTATGTCGAGCATTTCATTGATACACACTGGATCTGCATCTGTTTATTTCCTTTTTTTGTTATTCGGTGAGATTTACAACAATACAGGAGTAGCAGACGATTTTCCATTTTATCCTTTGCTCACTACGTCAAGCATTGATTACAGCTTTGAGCCAAAAAACATGAAAAAAAATGTTCTATCAGAATAATCTTTTCTGTCAAATATAATGTAACCATCTAATCGAATATTGAGCTACAACAGATTTACTAACATCTTGATTAGGAAAAATAACCCTATAATATTGAGTAACTGCAGAATAAACATAGTCTATATCTATATACTTAGGACTTCCGATGCTTAAGAAACCACCAAGTCTTATATACCTAGCAAATATTGTGGGTTGATCACGAGAAATAGCAATGCTCACCGCTGTACCAATTCTATACATCTCTCCAACGCCTATTGTCACAGGTGTATTTGTAGAAAACATAACAAAAGATTCTTTTTCCGTCTGGTTTTGATTTATTGTTTACACATAAAGATCACCGGATATTTCCAAAGGACCTCCATCCAAGTTGTGCCCATAAGAAATTCCAATTAATGTTACTTCAAGCATCACAGCCATTTCTACATCTCCTTATGACTTATTTACCGTCAAAAAATCGACCATGGACTAAATTATTTCGTTACCGAAAGACTACTATTTCAAGGGAATAATCCCTATAGTTAATCATATACCCCATAATTACACTCTTTTGGTTATTCTAATCGATACGATTATATTCTCGAGATAATTCCAATATGTAAAAGTTTTAAAATAAAAAATAAAAAAAGCTCAATCTAAAAGTTAGTGTTTGACGAAGTTTTTTTCCATTTTCATCCTTTATCCCTTGCGTAAAACACTGATTTCAGTTTTGAGTCAAAAAAATTTGCATATTGATTTTGAATGCATAGTGAAGAAGTTCGGTAACTTCTGATAACATAATATTCAAGCATAAGAATCCTCACGGAGCCTTGGCCTGTTGGGATGGAGTTCGAGGAGGCATTTCAGTAGACAACCCCGGAAAAAATAAAAAGACAATGGAGGTATGTTTGGTGCTGACATTAGAAAAAGCTAGAAAAAATGATGCACAAAAACTTGCTGCAATACAAAAGGCCAGTTTTGAGGATGAATCAAAGCATTTTAAGAATAACGAAACCGTTGGGCCAATAGGATATGACTCCGTAAGTTGGCAAGAAGAGATGATGCAAAATTGCGAATATTTCAAGATACTCTTTAATGGAGAAATAATCGGGGGAGCTATGATATTTGTAGAATGTAATCAAGTGCATAATCTAGGAAGAATCTTTATTGATCCAAATTTTAAAAATCAAGGAATCGGAACGAAGGTGATGGAGAAAATTGAAAGTAAATTTCCAGACAGCACTGAATGGTGGCTGGATACTCCTAGCTGGAGTGTCAAGAATCATCACTTCTATTCAAAGTGTGGATTTACTAAAGTTAGAGAAGAAGGTGACTTATACATTTTTAAAAAGACTTTATAAACTTATGTAATGTACAAACGTTATGAGACATCAGTGCTAAGTGTTACCAAGAAGATATTCAATGAAAAGAGTGAAAGGGAGGATTTACAATGAAGATTGATTTTGCGATTGAATCAGATTATGAGTATATCTCGTTAAAAGACAAGCACATACATAAGACACTTATAAGCCCAAAAATAAAAGAAAATGAAATTCTAATAATTAGAGAATCCAATCAAGAAATAGGTTGGATGAGATACGGATTTTTTTGGGACAACACACCATTTATGAATATGATATGGATAGATGAGGAGTATAGAGGAACAGGTATTGGTAAAAAAGTTGTCCACTATTGGGAAGAATTAATGAAACAAAAAGGATTTGAAATGGTCATGACCTCAACACAGTCGAATGAAGGAGCTCAACATTTTTATAGAAAGCTTGGATATAGAGATGCTGGATGTTTAATGCTTGAGAATGAACCTCTGGAAATAATACTGACAAAGAAGTTGAATCAATATTAACGTTGAGTAAATCAAGGCAGGTACTGACATCTGACAACATAATATTCAAGCTGCGTCCACAATTGAGCCTAGGTCTGGGAGTTGAATTTCGAAGAGGGATTTCAGCAGACAACCCCTTTGGGGTTCATGAATACAGAAACGTTAGATGAAACCTTTGAGAATCTAGAAATGAGGTAACTTCAATGATGCAATACAGAATCCGACCAATAATAGAAGATGATGTGTTTTTTTTATGGGAGATGTTATATGAATCATTATTTGTCCCAGAAGGTCAAGAGCCATTCGATAAAGCGATAATAAAAGACCCTTATATATCAAAGTATATTGAAGGTTGGGGAAGAGATGGGGATTTTGGATTTATAGCAATGAACCATGAGGGTGAACCCGTCGGATCAATAACAGTTCGATATTTTAACGAGGATAATAAGGGATTTGGGTTTATTGATAATGATGTACCCGAACTAGGAATGGCTTTGTTAAAAGAATACAGGGGAAGAAAAATCGGAATGGCCTTAATGGATGAATTATTTAAAGAAGCTAGGAAGAGGAATATAAAAAAAATATCCCTCAGTGTTGATCCGAGCAATACAGCGGCAATGAAACTCTACGAGAGATTCGGATTTAAAGAAGTTGGGAAAGTTGATTCATCAATCACGATGGTTGTCGATTTGAGAAGTTAAAATACAGTAGTAATAGGGATTATTTTAAGGAACTCAAAAGAGATCAAGGGTATCGCCTAACATCATATTCAAGCAGCGGCTCCTTACGGATTCTGAGTGCACCCAAACAATCTAAAACTCGGGAGTCAAGGGTTGGAAAATGTATGCAGAAAATTCTCAATGGAGAGGGATTAAATGATCGTTAAAAGTAATTCAGGCAAAGGCTAAATAAACGTATCAGAGGCGATAATTATGATAGATTTAGAGTCAGAAAGATTACTTATAAGAAATTTTCGATCTGATGATTGGAATGACCTACATGATTACTTATCAATAGAAGAAGTATTGAAGTATGAACCTGGGGAAGTTTGTAATGAGGAAAATTGTAAGCAGATGACATTGGAACGATCGCAAAGCAATATTTTTATGGCAGTTGTATTAAGAGAAAACAAAAAAAAATGATAGGACACATTTATTTTAATCAAACCGTACCGTTTGAGTTTTTAACATGGGAAATAGGATACATATTCAACCCAAGATACTATGGAAATGGATATGCTACTGAGGCAAGTAGAAGAGTATTGCAATATGGATTTGAAGAGTTAAAGGCTCATCGGATTATTGCGATGTGTAATCCAGAAAACGCTTCATCATGGAGATTATTGGAGCGCTTGTTGATGCGAAAAGAAGGTCACCATATGAAGAAAGCATTTTTTAATAAAACGGAAGAAGGACAACCCATTTGGCATAATGCATATCAATATGCGATTTTAGCAGATGAATGGCAAAGGAACAATGAATAATTTGAAAAAAGGAGCGTGATACCATGAATGAGAAGTCACGGTTACTAGAGGAGTTCAAAGAATGGATCCGTTTTGTTTCTGAGATTCGTGAAATGGATTGGCAAATAACGATTGCTGAAGGTAAATGGTCAGTTCAGGATATCGTAAGTCATATACTACTGTGGGATAAATACTTTTTTGAAGCAGCAATAAGTCCCATATTGAACAATAAACCTTTGACATTAACACAAATGGATTTTGAACAATTTAATCAGGATGCTATTGAATATGGAAAAACAAAAACGAAAGAAGAATTAATTAAAATAACTATTCAGTACCGTAACATGATATTGGAGAGTATAGAGAGTTTTGAAGACGACAAGTTTACTAAAGAATATGCTGACGGGAAGTTTACTGTAATATCATATTTAAGAGATTTTATCTGGCATGATCAACATCATATCAGACAGATTGATGAACTTAAAAGAAAAGCTATGTGAGTATATAGGCGGGTGAATCATATGGGGGATTATTGGAACAAAAGATTTACTGAAGAAGGGATGATTTGGGGTTGTGAACCAAGTCAAACTGTAACCCAAGCTATAGATTTGTTCAAAAAGAATAATGTACATGATATTTTGGTTCCTGGTGCTGGATATGGAAGAAATACGAAGGCGTTCTCTTCTTATTTTCAGGTTGATGGAATTGAGATATCTAGTTCAGCTATAGATCTAGCAAAAGAATGGGACTTAAAAACGAATTTTATTCAAGAATCGGTATTAGAGTTTAGTACATGCCAAAAGTATGATGGAATATATTGTTATGATTTATTGCATTTATTTTTGTTAGAAGATCGAAAAAAACTGATACAGAATTGCGTGAAGCATTTGAAGGAATTGGGAGTAATGTATTTCACATGTTTTTCTGATTGTGATTTTAATAATGGTGTGGGTAGGGAAATTGAGGAAGGAACATATGAATACAAGAAAGGGAAATATGCTCACTTCTTTACTGAAGAAGATTTAAAAGAACATTTTAATGGTTTGAATATATTAGAAACGGGTTCCATAAGAGAAACTCTGATATATGCAGAAAAACAACAGAAAGAGTATGAATTAAGATATATATTTGTTCAAAAGATTGGATAGCTATTCAAAAAAGCAAGCAACTTCAACTACATCGTTGTATTGCTTCACTTATCTCAAGTGGATTTTTTTGTGCTTTTAAACAAAGCAAATACACTGCCGTAAGCCTAATCGCTTAGGACAGTGTATTTGTCTTTAGAACCTGTATATCCGTTGAAAACTTTTTATTCCTCTCCGGTCGCCACCGGATTCTCCTCATAACTGATCCAGTCGCTCCAGCTTCCCGGATATAAACGGACCTTACTAAATCCAGCTTCATTCAGGGCCAGTACATTGGGACAGGCGGATACGCCGGAACCGCAATACACGATAATTTCTGCGTTTGGATCAAGGTCGGCAAAGTGCTGCTGCAATTGTTCCGCATTTTTAAAGCTGCCTTTTTCGTCCAATACTTCTTTCCAAAAGTAATTCACCGCACCGGGGATATGCCCCGCAGCTTGATCTATGGGCTCTTCCAGTCCCAGGTAGCGCGGCCGCTCTCTGGAGTCGATCAGTATAGGTGAAAAACCGATATAGGAGCCAACGGGAGCAGAATCTTCGGATATATGTTGTACTTCTTTCATACTTGTGAGCATTTGTGGCTGAACATTTGCCACAAAGGTCGAGGGAATGCGAATCGGCTGATCTGCCGTAACGGGGAATTTTGCTTCCTTCCAGGTACTGTAGCCTTCTTCCAGTACGTACACCTGCTCATGCCCGAGATAGCGCAGGAGCCACCAGAAGCGGGAAGCCATCATACCGCCTTGGTCATCATAAGCGACGATGCGTGAAGATGCGTTGATCCCGGCACGACTCAGACGTGCGGCAAGTGTATCCGCATCAGGTAATGGATGGCGACCACCATGCTCACCAAGAGGAGCAGTAAGGTCTTCTTCCAAATCGAAGTGAACCGCCCCTGGAATATGGTCTTCATTAAATTGAGTCCGTCCAGCCCCGGCTTGTCCGAGCAGGGAACGGCAGTCAGCAATGATCATGTCCGGCTCATACAATCGGGCCAGCAGCCAGCGTTTGGATACGATGGATTTCATAGAGGATTCCGCCTTCCTTTATTTAACAGTAAATTTAATCCGTTGAGTATGGTTTATGAAAATGGGGTAAATAAGTTAAGAGCTGGCCTTCAGGGGATGCTCAGTGTCGGGCAACTCACTTTGGTGGATGACTTTCTTTTTAAAATCTGCTCCGTATCGGATAAAAATCCATACCCCGAACAGGATGAAAAAGCCTGCACCAAATTGTAAAGTAGACAGCCTTTCCCCGAGCAGCACCCAAGCTAGCAGGGAAGAAATAACGGGTTCGCCGAGTACCGCCATCGACACCGCGGTGGCGTTAATGTATTTGAGTAGCCAGTTAAACAGGTAATGTCCGAACAGCGTAGGCACAATGGCAAGCAGCAGGAACAGTCCCCATTCCCGTGGAGCGTATCCGGTAAAAGGAACGGCATTGACCACATTATACAGCGCAAGTGAGGTGGCTGCGATGGCGAAAACCCAAAAATTATACACAAACGCGCTCAAATGCTCGCGCAGATGCTTGCCCATCAGCATATGGATGGACACGGCTACCATACCCAAGAAGGACAGTGCGTCCCCGAGCAGGGCTTGTCCCGAGACATGGAAGTCTCCAGCTCCGATGGCCAGTGAGCCGATAAAAGCCATACCCATTCCGATGAGCATAGCACGATTCGTGCCCGTCCGGAAAAACAAAAAAGAACCGAGCATGACAAGGATCGGCTCCAATGTCATAATAACGGTAGAGCTTGCAACGGTGGTCAGTCGCAGTGAGCCCATCCAGAGTAAGAAATGCAGCCCTAGCGCAATGCCGGACCAGAGGATCAGCATCCACTGCTTGCGGGTCAGGCTAAACAGCTCAGTGCGGTATTTCCAGACCAAAGGCAGCATGATCAGATTGGTTAGGTACAAACGGTACATAGCGATGACGGACACCTCGGCTTCAGACCATCTTACGAAGATCGAGGAGAACGAAATAGCGATAATACCTATGATGTACAATAATTCAAAGGAAAACGACGGTTTGTGTGCTTGATTCATGTGGCAGCTCCATCCGTATGAAAGAAAGTAAATACGTCTATGTTCCTTCCAAGCGGTATCTCGAAAAATAGGTTTAATACAGCCCATTATACCGTACCTGACATTCCCGTGGTATTAGGATTTTGCAAAATCCTGAGAATATTATAAACGGGAGCAGGAGGTAGGATTTTAAGTGAGATGCTGCGTAGAACTTTTGCTGTACAAGCTCGTCTATCATAGTGGAGGTGGATTTTATGAAAAAACAAAACACATTTTCAATCATACTACTGACTGTAGTAGCAGTGCTGGCTCTGTCAGCCTGTGGAACGAAACCGCAAACCAATAACACCGCACCTCAAGGGTCAGACCAACCGCAAACGCAACAGCAGCCGCAAGTTAAACCGGAGCCAATCGCTGAGCCGGAGGTTAAAAAAGGCACAGGTGTATACAATGGAGCTGCTGACCCCCATACGGTTGAAATTGAAACCAATGGCGAAGCCCAATCCTTCCAATTGGGGGAGGGACTGGACACGGTAATAGCTGGACTTAAAGAAGGCGATACAGTAGCGTTTGAATACAACGAAAAAGCAGTAGAGGGCGACGCGACGGCGAAGCAACTGACTTTAACGAAAATACAAAAAACAGAGGCTGCAACAGATAGCAGTCAAAACGGAAGTTCCAGTCAAGCAGTAGGCGGGGAACGCTCGAAAACTCAAGCTTTTGAGCTTACCCTTGAAGGAAAAAAGGAAAAGCAGACAGCAACATTGGCAAAAGGAGAGGGATATTCACTGTATGTGTTTGATCCGATGTCCCTGTTTCCCGATCAAAACCGTGTTGCCTTGGCTGTAGATGATAACTATTATGCTGAAATTACAAAGCTGCCTTCCGATTTTAATCTGGATGAACTTCAAAAAGAAGGCGAAAAGGATCTAGCTTCCATCGGCAAGGTGCAAAAGCTGGACAAAACAGCCGTACCTCAAGCGCTGTCCAGTAGCCGTCTGTTCTTACAAGCGAGCGGTTCGAAGATAACACAACAATATATTGTTGTAGAAAATAAAACAGGCGGTTTCATCGTGAAAGTGAACATTCCACAAGGTGAACCTGCTGAAGGATTCGAATCCTTCATTTATACATCGCTGGAGAGCCTGCAAGCTAATAAATAACCCTCTTTGGTGTGGGGTGGTCGGCGGCTTACAATCATGAATTTAAGGCAGTCATGCCGCTGAAAATAGTTATTTTAAGGGCTAGGTTAGAGCTATAAGGGTCTAATCTATAATTGCGAGACCTGCACTTTTGTGCTATAAAGGATGAGAGAATAAGATCATTCCGGCTTGCGAAGTCGTATGAAGCGATGAAGGAGTTGTTAGATTTACTATGTCCATCGAAATGAATACACAAGAAGTCATCAACGTGATTAAAAACAGCAAGAAAAAGACGCCTGTTAAAGTATATGTAAAAGGAGCTTTGGCTTCCGCATCTTTTGGCGAGAATGTTCAAGCTTTTATTTCTGGAGACAGTGGTGTTGTATTTGGGGATTGGGCTGATATCAAGCCTGTACTGGATAGCGCAAACGCGAAAGAAGAAGACTATGTGGTGGAAAATGACCGCCGTAACTCTGCTGTTCCTATGCTCGATCTGAAAGGCATCAATGCCCGCATTGAGCCAGGCGCATATATTCGTGATATGGTTGGCATCGGTAACAACGCAGTCATCATGATGGGTGCAGTGATTAACATCGGTGTCACCATTGGTGAAGGCACGATGATTGATATGAATGCTGTGCTGGGCGGTCGTGTTAAAGTAGGTAACATGTGTCACATCGGTGCAGGTGTTGTCCTGGCGGGTGTCATTGAACCACCATCTGCACAGCCAGTTGTAGTAGAAGACGATGTATTGATCGGTGCGAATTCGGTCGTATTGGAAGGCGTGCGAATTGGTAAAGGTGCAGTTGTTGCAGCCGGAGCTGTCGTAACTGAAGATGTGCCTGAATACTCCGTAGTGGCGGGTACACCTGCACGTGTGATCAAACAGGTCGACGATAAGACCAAATCTAAAACTGAGATTTTGAAAGAACTGCGCGTTCTGTAAGAAGGCAAAAGTTTTTTATGTACCAAAGGTGAACGATTCCTTGTCAGAAGCATGATGCACTGACAGCATAACTTAGGGACGAAGCACAACGGACAAGGCTCGGCGGCTGCGCCGGGCTTTTGTCCTTTTGTTCTTTTGCCAGATAAGAGCTGATGAGCTATAAAGAGGAGGCGTAGCGGTAATGAGTACGGTCGACTATCGTTCTTTTGTCCAAATACGAAGAGATTTACACCAAATTCCCGAGCCGGGTTTTGAGGAGTACAAAACACAACAATATTTGCTGGATTATTTGGAAACGCTCCCTCAGGAGCGGTTGGAAATTCGTACATGGCGTACGGGCGTGTTAGTGTTCATTCATGGAACAGCTCCTGAACGCCGCTATGGATATCGTTGTGATATGGATGGTTTGCCGATTGAAGAAGAGACAGGGTACGATTTTCGTTCGACTCATCCCGGCTATATGCATGCTTGTGGACACGATTTACATATGACGATTGGATTGGGAATTGTTACTCACTTTGCAAGCCATCCGATTAAGGATGACCTGGTTGTGTTGTTTCAACCGGCTGAGGAAGGGCCGGGCGGAGCCTTGCCTATGCGGGACAGCACGGAGCTGGCAGACTGGATACCCGATGAAATTGTCGCGCTGCACGTTGCACCTGAATATCCTGTCGGTACAATTGCGACTCGCCCGGGCATCCTATTTGCCAATACGTCGGAGCTTTTCATCGACCTGAAGGGTATGGGGGGGCATGCTGCGTATCCACACAAGGCGAATGATATGGTAGTAGCTGCTTGCCAACTGGTGGGACAATTACAGACGGTTGTAGCCCGTAATGTGAATCCACTCGATGCAGCGGTCATTACCGTGGGTAAGGTTAGCGGAGGCACGAAGCAAAATATTATAGCGGAAACCGCCCGTTTGGAGGGTACGATTCGAACGTTGTCAGCCGATACAATGATGCTGGTTAAATCACGGATTGAAGCGCTGGTACGCGGTGTTGAAGCTGGATTTGAATGCCATGCAGAGATTCACTATGGCTCAAACTATTTGCAAGTGTACAATGAAGCTCAGGTGACCGAGGAATTTATGAACTGGGTCCGTAATCGGCAGGATGTGCAGCTTATTGAATGCGGAGAAGCGATGACCGGAGAAGACTTTGGGTATTTTCTGGAGCGAATTCCCGGTCTGATGTTCTGGCTTGGTGTTGATACGCCTTATGGTTTGCATCATGCGAAGCTGGAGCCTGCGGAGGAAGCGATTGGTGTAGCCATTCGTGTGCTGACAGACTATTTTACATGGAAGTCTCAAGGGTAAATGATACGCCCTGAATAATTATGTTTAATGAAAAGAATGAAATGGAATGAAGTCGAATTTTTGAAGGAGGGTGTTATGGGAGAGCAAACCATCATCCGATTTGAACGGGTGACCAAGCAATATGACAACGATCCCCCAGTGCTGGCGGACGTCAGCTTTGAGATTGAGCGTGGTAAATTTTATACACTGCTGGGTCCTTCCGGCTGTGGTAAAACAACGATTCTGCGTATGATTGCAGGTTTTGCGGAGCCGACAGAAGGCTCTATTTATTTAAATGGAAAACTCATTAATCGTGTTCCAGCCAATGAGCGGCAGGTCAATACGGTTTTTCAAGATTATGCGCTATTTCCGCATCTGAATGTGTTTGAAAATGTAGCCTTTGGTCTGCGCATCAAAAAGATGAACAAAAAGGACATTCAGGAGAAGGTGACACAGGCGTTGTCCTTTGTCAATCTGGAAGGCTACGGTGAGCGAGAAATTTCTGAGATGTCTGGGGGACAGCGTCAGCGTGTAGCCATCGCACGGGCTATCGTCAATGAGCCTGATGTTCTGTTGTTGGATGAACCGTTGTCTGCACTGGATTTAAAGCTGCGTACAGAAATGCAGTACATTTTGCGCGAAATGCAGCAGCGTCTTGGAATTACCTTTATTTTCGTTACGCATGATCAGGAGGAAGCGCTGGCCATGTCGGACGAAATTTTTGTCATGAACAAAGGTAAGATTGAGCAGAGTGGTACGCCTAATGATATTTATGATGAGCCGATTAATCGGTTTGTTGCTGATTTCATCGGCGAATCCAATATTGTCCCAGGACGGATGATTGCGGATTACCAAGTGGAATTTAACGGTCGACAGTTTGAATGTGTTGACGGAGGATTACGTCCGAACGAGCCCATTGAAATTGTGATCCGGCCAGAGGACTTGGAGATTACGAGTGTGGCTGAAGGCAAGCTACGTGTAAAAGTGGATACCCAATTGTTCCGAGGTGTTCACTATGAAATAAGCTGCTATGATGATTCGGGTCAGGAGTGGCTCGTACATTCTACCAAAAAGGCGGAGCTGGGCAGTGAAATCGGTCTGCGATTTGACCCGGAAGCGATCCATGTGATGCGGTTCGGGGAAACAGAGGAAGAATTTGATCGGCGTCTGGAAGCCTATGAAGAGGTGGATCAGCATGTCCGGTAATACAAGAGCAGCGTATCTGCTGCCTTACTATTTATGGATTGTGCTGTTCGTGGCAGCTCCGGTTGTACTTGTGTTTTACTATTCATTATTTGATGTGGATGGTCATCTCACCTTCAACAACTACGCTCAGTTTCTGACACCTGTTTATTTGAGCATGACGCTTAGCTCGTTCTGGTATGCATTTCTGATCACTGTATTTTCACTGTTAGTTGCTTACCCGGCAGCATATTTGCTCACACGCACCAAGCATAAGCAACTGTGGCTGTTGCTCATTATTTTGCCGACCTGGATTAACTTGCTACTCAAAACGTATGCTTTTATAGGGATCTTTGGTACCTATGGCCCGGTGAATGCGGTGTTAGGTATGGTTGGGTTGGGAGGTCAGCAATTATTGTTTACCAGCTCCAGCTTTGTGTTTGTGTCGGTTTATATTTTTGTGCCTTTTATGATTTTGCCCATCTATAACGCGTTGGAAGGTTTAAACCCTTCATTGCTGGACGCAGCCCGTGATTTGGGAGCCTCCAGGTGGACCGCGTTTCGCAGGGTTATTTTCCCGTTAACGCTTGCGGGTGTGCGATCCGGTTGCATGGCTGTGTTTATTCCAGCGTTGTCGCTGTTTATGATTACCCGCCTGATTGCAGGTAACCGTGTGATTACACTGGGGACAGCGATAGAGCAGCATTTTCTGGTTACTCAGGATTGGGGTATGGGCTCTACGGTTGCCGTGTTCCTGATTTTGGCGATGGGGATCATTATGCTGCTCACCTCGGGAACGAAACGGAGGGTGCGGCATGGTAAATAAAAACCGATTCGGGAATATTTATTTGGTGATTGTTTTTCTCGTGTTGTACGCACCTATTTTGTATTTGATGTACTATTCCTTCAACAGTGGCGGGACGATGCATGAGTTTGAAGGTTTTACACTTCAATATTACAAAGAGGTGTTTGCAGACACTCGCTTGATCATTATTGTCATTAACACCTTGGTGATTGCTCTGCTGTCGTCTGCGTTAGCTACGATTATTGGCATCATGGGTGCGCTGGCTATTCATCAGATGCAGAACCGTCGAGTCAAGAATACGCTGCTGTCGCTCAATAATGTATTGATCGTGAACCCGGACGTCATTATTGGCGCTTCCTTCCTCATTTTGTTCACGATGGTCGGGATTAAGCTGGGTTTCTACTCCGTTTTATTATCCCATATTGCATTTAGTGTGCCGATTGCGGTCATTATGATTTTGCCGCGGTTGCAGGAAATGAGTCCATCTCTGGTCGATGCCGCGCGTGATTTGGGTGCCAGTCGAATGGATGTGCTGACCAAGGTGATTCTACCCTTTATCAAGCCAGGGATTTATGCGGGCTTCTTTATGGCGTTAACATACTCGCTGGATGATTTTGCGGTGACCTTTTTTGTGACAGGTAGTGGCTATTCGACCTTATCGGTGGAAATATACTCACGTGCCCGTCAAGGGGTTTCCTTGTCCATCAATGCGCTATCCACGCTCATTTTCCTGTTTACTGTGCTGCTGGTGGTGGGTTACTACTTTATTATGCGCAAGGCGAATCGTAATGGTAAAAAAGAGCCTGCGGCAGAAATGGGGGTGCCTAGATGAAGTCACTTGTGCGCGTGTTTCTGTCCATCTTCATCATCTCGTTTGGGCTGATGGGGGTGGCCGCATGGCTTAATTCCAGTCAAGGCTACTCCGGTGGCAACACACTGACGGTGTACAACTGGGGAGACTACATTGATCCTGAGCTGTTGGAACGGTTTCAGAAGGAGACGGGGATTACTGTCATTTATCAGACCTTTGACTCCAATGAGGCGATGCTGACGAAAATCGAGCAGGGAGGAACTTCGTTTGACGTAGCGGTTCCCTCGGAATATGCTTTGGCTAAAATGAAGCAGGAGCACTTGTTGCTCCCGTTGGACCACAGCAAGCTGCCGAATTTGAAGCATGTGGATTCTCATTTTCTAAACCTTTCGTTTGACCCGAATAATGAATACTCGGTACCGTATTTTTGGGGTACAGTCGGGATTGTGTTTAACCCTGAGCTGACGAAAGGCATTGATTTTCATAGCTGGAACGGTCTGTGGAATCCAAAGCTACGTAATAACCTACTGTTGGTTGATGGTGCGAGGGAAGTCGTAGGAATGTCACTGAACAGCCTTCACTATTCCTTGAACGATACGAATGAGGCACATTTACAGCAGGCTTTGACGAAGTTGGAGAAATTAGCGCCTAATGTCAAAGCGGTTGTCGGTGACGAGATTAAAATGCTGCTGGCAAACGAGGAAGCTGCTGCCGGCGTTGTATGGTCCGGTGATGCGTCTGAAATCATGGATGAGAACGAGAAGCTCGATTACATCGTGCCAGATGAAGGCTCCAACTTGTGGTTTGATAATATGGTTATTCCAAAAACCGCTACGCATGTGGATGCGGCCCATAAGTTCATCAATTTCATGATGCAGCCCGATGTAGCCGCTCAAAATGCCGAGTTTGTAGGATACTCCACACCTAATGAGGATGGAAAGAAGTTGTTGCCTGAAGATATCTCTGGTGACGAGCGTTTTTATCCTCCGTCCGAAATTACAGATAAGCTGGAAGTATACAACAATCTAGGCAAGCGCATGCTCGCTCATTACAATGAATTGTTCCTGCAATTCAAAATGCATTTAAAGTAGGGGAGTGGCGTTGAGATTAGGGGTTGGTGCTTTAAAGGTCGCTGCGGTGGCGGATGGTGCTTACCATCGCTGTTAAATTCCGATTTTTATGATTGAATATTTAAAGGTGAAAATCGGAATTTAAAGGCGACCGCTCCGCTTGTCCAGCACCATTCCGCCCCCTCCGCTGCACCGTGCTTAAAGGTACGCACCCATTAATCCCTACGCCGATAGCCGGTGGGAGTAGTGGAAGAGCGAAAAGGCCTCTGAGCCACCTGTACGGGTGGCTCAGAGGCCTTTTTTATGTTTACTCACCGCGCAAAGCGGTGAGTATTTTTTTACCCCTGCGTCTCCCACACACGTTAGAGAATTGTGGGACTTTAAGGCGGGCAGTGAGCGAAGCGGGCCATTTGAATCTGGAGAAGCGGCAGCGTTCGCCTTTGCTGTGGGATTCTTACCTATAAATGTTTTATCCAATTCAAGAATCCCACCGCAACAGCGATCGGAAGATCAAATGGACTGCGCAGCGCCTCTCCCATCTTAACTCCCTATAACCCTCTAACAAACTTCTCTATTTTATCCAACCCTTGCTCCAGCACATCCTGCCCGTAAGCATAAGACAAGCGAATGTATCCTTCGCCATAGGAAGAAAAGGCATCTCCAGGTACGACAGCCACTCCATGCTCTTCCAGCAGCTTCAAGGTAAAATCCATAGAGCTTAATCCAAAATGCGCGATGGAAGGGAAAAGGTAAAAGGCTCCCTCGGGTTTCTCCAGCGGGATACCCATGTCTGTCAGCCTTCCATGTACATAATCACGACGCTTGCGGTATTCCTCACGCATCGGAAGTGCATCATCGACACCAGTGGTCAAGGCTTCCAGGGCAGCATATTGGCTAATCGAGCTGGCACAGGTTACGTTGTACTGATGGACTTTGACCATGTGCTGTGTAATTTCAGCGGGTGCAAGTGTAAAACCAATGCGCCATCCCGTCATGGAATGTGATTTGGACAGACCGTTGATGACGATGGTACGCTCCCGCATGCCTGGTAGAGCTGCAATGGACACGTGGGGGGTATCGTAAATCAGTTCACTGTATATTTCATCCGAAATGATAAACAGATCGCGCTCCTTCAGTAAATCCGCGACTGCTTCCAGTTCTTCACGGCTCATCACTCGTCCGGTTGGATTCGAAGGATATCCGAGAATGACTGCTTTTGTCCGTTCGGTCAGATAAGGCTCCAGCACCTCGGCCGTGAGCTTGAAGCCGCTACTGCGAGTATCGGCAAACACAGGAATGCCGCCTGACAAACGGATCAATGGCTCGTACCCTGGGTAGATCGGCACTGGCAGAATGACTTCATCGCCGGGTGACAAAATCGTGCGTAAGGTAATATCCAGCGCTTCACTGGCTCCGTTCGTTACGATAACCTCATCCTGTCCACGGTAATTTAGGCCGTATTTACGAGCTACAAACGCCGCTGCGGCTTCTCGTAATTCCGGCAGTCCCGGATTAGGTGTATAGGAGGTGCGTCCTTCGTTAATCGCCCGATGAGCAGCTTCCATAATATGCGCAGGGGTAGGGAAGTCCGGCTGTCCGATCGTTAATGACAGGGTTCCGGGTAATGCGGCAACTTTGTTGGCGATTTTGCGGATGCCGCTGATTTGAATGTTTTTAACCTGATCGTTAAGCAAATGCTCCATAGCTTATGTGCCACCTTTTTCTGTATTAGAACAAGTTTACAATAATTTGATCTGAATATGCTACGGCAAGAAGAATTCATTTTTATATGATGGTTTTGCAAAAATCCAATAAGCGACTTCCAATGAACAATATATAGACCGAAGTGGTCTAGTGCGTCTATATATTGCACTTTGGAGCGACTGGAATCGAATTTTGCAAAATCCTTACATAATTAAGGTACTAAATTGACTAATTTATGGTATCTTAAAAGAAGAATATATTTGTAAGCGTAATCATAGTAAAAATGGGGAGGGGAGTATCTTTTGATGAAACAAGAATACATAGTAAAAATATTACCCACGAAATTAAAAAGGTTCGGAATCACATGGCTCAGTGTCATACTGGTGCTTTCAGCTGGAGGGCCGGTAGGGTTGTCCAGTGGAAAAGCTTCGGCAGAGCCTGCATCTTTTGCAGGAAAAGAGGTGCAACCTTCACCCGTAACTGTAGGGGCAAGTGTATATGCAGATGTCTATTTTCCTAAAAAGCTTCGCATCCACGATATACAGGGGGTAGCACACCGTTCTCCATATGAAGGACAAAAAGTAGCGGATATTGAAGGCGTTGTCACAATGGTGAAGGGGAGCAGCTTCTATATCCAAGAGATGGATGATCAAGTGGATCAGGATGAAAAAACATCCGAGGCCATTTTAGTGTACAAGCCTAGTCACGGTGCACAGGTAGGGGATGAGGTAAGGGTTAGCGGTTCGGTGAAGGAATACACGGAAAGAACATATGCAAGTAAGCCAATCGACTTGACGACCACAGAAATTGTGGCTTCTTCGGTTGAGGTAATTGCCAATGACCGTCCATTGCCATCTCCAATTTTGCTAGGTGAACAGAGACGTGTGATGCCGACATCTGTTGTGGATCATGACGGAATGGCGGTGTTTAATCCACAGGAGGATGGCTTGGACTTTTTCGAAAGCCTGGAAGGCATGCGTGTAGAGTTGAAGGATGCCACTGTGATTGGTCCTTATGGCTATGAAATTCCAGTCCGAATTGATAACGGTCCAAACACAGGTGAGGTTGTAACGGAGGCAGGCGGACTCATGCTGACAGAAAGAAGTCTGAACCCGCAACGGATTCTGATTGATGCGAAGCCTTCGACACCGTTGAAGACAGGCGATCGTTTTGCGGGTCCTATCACAGGTGTGGTGAGCTATAGCTTTAGCAATTATAAGCTGCTGCCAGAGCGTCTGCCAGATGTTGTACCTGGCGGCCTCCAGCCAGCCAATACGCGTTTGATACGCGATGATCGTAAGCTGACAGTAGCTTCTTTTAATGTGGAAAACTTTGATCCCGGTGATGGAAAACGAATAGATCAGCTGGGGCAGGCTATCGCCGTAAATTTGAATCATCCGGATATCATAGGATTGCTGGAAGTGCAGGATAATAACGGTGAGAAAGATGATGGCACCACAGACGCTTCCAAAAGCTTCCATGTGCTCATAGAGGCGATTCGTGCTCATGGAGGCCCAGAATACGCTTTTACAGATATTGCCCCTGGAAATAATAAGGATGGCGGTGCCCCCGGTGGCAATATCCGTGTTGGCTTCTTGTACAATCCGCAACGTGTTACGCTGACCGACAAGCCAAAGGGGGATTCAGTTACGTCTGTCACTTATGGAGTGCAGGGACTCTCTCTCAACCCGGGTCGGATTGATCCCCTGAATGCGTCATTTGAAGACTCGCGCAAGCCGTTGGCCGCTGAATTTGAGTTTGAAGGCCAGCAGGTGATTGTGGTCTCTAACCATTTTAATTCCAAAGGGGGCGATCAAGCGCCATTTGGAGGAATTCAGCCACCTGTGCGAAGCAGCGAAATACAGCGTGCGAAGATTGCAACGATTGTGAATGGCTTTGTAAAGTCGGTACTGCAAGTGAACCCTAAGGCCAATATAGTGGTGCTCGGTGACCTGAATGATTTTCAATTTTCGGAAACGCTGGCTTTGCTACGGGGGCAGGAATTGACCAATCTGATTGACAATTTGGATGAAAAGGAACGGTACTCCTATATTTATGAAGGTAACTCGCAAACATTGGATCATATGCTGGTCAGCCCGTCACTGAGCAAAACATCCGTGCTGGATATCGTTCATATGAATGCAGACTTTAGTGCGGCGGACGGGCGGGTAAGCGATCATGATCCGTTGGTTGCGCAAATAGATTTGCCGCGCAAAACGGAAGAACCACCGACAGATGGTGGGAGTGGCCGAAATGACGATGACGATGACGATGAGGATCAGCAGGATAACGTTGGAAACGCCAACGCTGGGAATAGCAGTAGCAGTAACATGAATGGAACGGTAAATGGGCAGGGTCAGACTGCCAGTAGTGAACCCAATGGAAGCAGCCTGTCTGGTACAAATGTGGTGCAAGTCAAGTCTGTAATGATCGAAGTGGAGCAAAACGGACTGAAAAAGGCAGTTGCTCAAGTACCGGCTGCTGAAATACAAAAGGCCATTCAAAATGGCGCGAAGGGTACGCTTGTGATCCGTGCAGGGGAGCAAGTAGAAGCGAGGACGTATGAGATTCATTTAAGCGGGGAAGCTTTGGGAGACGTCTTGAACGACCGTATTCGTACCCTTCGAGTGGAAACGCCACAAGGTGGATATGAAGTAGCAACAAGTCGTTTGTCTCTTCAGAAACTGGCTGATACCTGGCAGGTTCCTGTAAAACAAATTTCCTTGAATTTTTCCATCACTTCGAACGAAGAACTGGCTAAACGCTTGGATGTTCCGACAGGGCGCAAACTGTTACAGGCTTTGGATATCGCCGCTGAGCTGAGAAACGAGGATGGACGGAAACAGCTTTTGGCAGGTAACGGAGATTCTGGTAGTGGGTATGAACGTTATCTGTTACGTGTTCCTGCAACGGTCGATGCAGACCAGCTTGCTGTAGTGAAGGTATCGACCAACCAAGCCGGACAGCTGTCCTATCAGCCTGTTCCTTTTCACGCTGCGAGTGAGGAAATAACCGTGTATGGACGTTCGGGAGGGACTTACGCTGTGCTTGATGGCGGGGCTTCTGGTGAAGTCAGATCGTTCATAGATATATCCGGTCATTGGGCGCAGCAGGATATTACACGGCTGGCGACTCGCCTGCTTGTGACGGGGACCGATTCAACAGCGTCTACAGCTAGTGCGACTCGTGAAAGGGACTTAGCGAATATGCATTTTGAGCCTGAAGGCCAGGTGCGACGCTCTGAACTGGCAGCGATGCTGATTCGGGTGCTTGGACTGGAGCATACAGATCGCACGCTGACGAGCTTTGACGACGTTCAAACCGAATCGTGGTATGCGGATTCCGTACGTACCGCAGCAGCAGCCGGGCTGATCAACGGGTATGCTGATGGAAGCTTCCGTCCTAATACACCGGTATCGAGGGAGGAACTGGCTGTGATCATAGAGAGAGCCTTACGCTTCGCTGGGAATACAGAAGAAAATACAGAAGAAGCAACAGGAAGTAAATCCGTGTCATTATCGGATGCGCAGGAGATCTCTACATGGGCAGCTCCGGCTGTGAAGACTTTGTCTGGACTAGGTATTATGAAGGGAGACGAGAAAGGCCGTTTTGGCCCGGCTACATCTGTGACGAGGGCAGAAGCAGCGGCTGTATTATCACGCACACTGGATAAGCTACATTGGGAATAGAAGACTTCACTATACAAATGTCAGATTGATTGACTTTATACGATAGTTAAGTTATCTTTTGTGGAGAGGTAGTATGATAAAGTAGAATGAATTACGAATGAAGAGGTGAAATGTCGTGGGAGTAACAGCTAAACAAATTTTTGTGAATTTACCAGTTAAAAACCTGCAACAGTCCATTGATTTTTTCACTACCATCGGATTTGAATTCAGCGCTCAGTTCACTGATGAACATGCAACCTGTATGGTTGTTAGTGAGCATATTTTTGTCATGTTATTGGTTGAAGAACGTTTTAAAGCGTTCACGACAAAAGAAATTTCAGATGCGACAAAAAGTACAGAAGCGATTGTTGCCTTATCGGTGGAAAGCCGAGAAAAGGTAGACGAGATTGTCCACAAGGCTTTGGAAGCGGGCGGCAAACCCTCGAACGAACCTCAAGATCATGGTTTTATGTATGGATGGAGCTTTCAGGATTTGGATGGTCATCTGTGGGAGTTCTTTTATATGGCAGAGCAGTAATGGAAATAAGAATGATGAAGTAAACGAAGTATCATGGAAAGTAAGCTATCCTCAAAAGATAGTTTGCTTTCTTTATTGTATGTTATTGAACTCACCGGGAGGAATCACAATGTCTAACGAAATGAGAGTCTACCCTGTTCAAGCTCTGAGCGAAGCCCTGGCAGATTCACTGAGTCGACTGTTAATCGACGTGGTTGCAGACGGTGCATCTATAGGTTTCTTACCCCCATTAGGTTATGAGGAAGCAGCAGCTTATTGGAACAATGTACTTGGGGATGGCGTAGTTCTGTGGATTGCCGAGAAGGACGGAGTACCTGTAGGGACGGTCCAGCTGCATTTGGCACAAAAAGCTAACGCTATTCATCGTGCGGAAATTGCAAAGCTTATGGTGCATCCGTCCGGACGCAGACTGGGGATCGCACGACAGTTAATGAAGGTAGCGGAAGAAGAGGCACTAAGTCAGGATAGAACGTTACTGGTGCTCGATACGCGGGTGGGTGATCCCTCCAATGGACTATACGAGTCGATCGGGTTCGTAGAAGCTGGTGTTATTCCGGGTTTTGCTCAATCAGCCGATGGTCAGCTGCACGCCACTCGATATTATTATAAGCCATTAAATCTGTATTCTAGTCATAGCTGAGCATTTACCGAATAATTGTGGTATATACGGGTAATCATAACTTGTCATAGGATTACATAGTTTTTTCCGCGTTTATTCGACTGGAAAAGCACGGGAATAGAAACGTATAATAAAGAGGGGATCAGAAAAGGTCTTTTTATGTCAATTTGGGTGTACTGAATTGAAGAACGTAGCAAACACAGCGGAGGAATCAGAGAATATGAGGTTGGAGCATGATTTTTTAGGTACCAAGGAAGTGCCATCAGATGCCTATTACGGTGTACAAACGCTGAGAGCAAAAGAAAATTTTCCAATTACAGGCCAAAGACTGCACCCTGAGTTGATTAAAGCCATGGCGATCGTGAAAAAGGGAGCAGCGACGGTAAATATGGAACTAACCCGTTTACATCGCCCCAAAGCAGAGGCCATTATTGAGGCTGCTGATGAGATTATACAAGGACAGTTGCATGATCATTTCATCGTCGATCCGATTCAGGGCGGCGCAGGCACGTCCATTAATATGAATACAAATGAAGTGATTGCGAACCGTGCGTTGGAGCTGATTGGCAAGCAACGCGGAGATTATCAGGAGATCAGTCCTAATAATCATGTTAATATGGCGCAATCGACGAACGATGCTTTTCCTACTGCCGTACACTTGGCTGTATTAAGTATGATTGATAAGCTGTTAGCCACCATGAGTGAGCTTCAGGGAGCATTTTCCCGCAAGGCAAATGAGTTTGATAGTGTGATTAAAATGGGGCGGACTCACTTGCAGGATGCAGTGCCCATCCGATTAGGGCAGGAGTTTCAGGCTTATGCGCGTGTGCTGGGTCGTGATATCGGACGCGTCCGTGCGACCAAGCAGCACCTGCTAACGATTAATATGGGTGCAACTGCGGTGGGTACTGGCCTGAATGCAGACCGTCGTTATATTCAGCGTGTCGCAGAGGTACTGGCAGAAGTCAGTGGCTTCCCTGTGGAAGCTGACGAAAATCTTGTAGATGCTACACAAAATACGGATGCTTATACTGAAGTGTCTGCTGCCTTGAAAATTTGTATGATGAATATGTCTAAGGTGGCAAATGACATCCGGTTAATGGCTTCCGGACCTCGTGCAGGTCTGGGAGAACTGAGTCTGCCTGCTCGTCAGCCAGGGTCATCCATTATGCCGGGCAAGGTAAATCCGGTGATGTGTGAGGTTATTAACCAAATTGCTTTCCAAGTCATTGGTAATGATCATACAATCTGCTTGGCTTCTGAGGCTGGTCAGCTCGAGCTGAATGTGATGGAGCCTGTACTGGTCTACAATCTGCTGCAATCGCTGGAAATTATGAAGCAGGGCTTCCACGTCTTCCGCATTCATTGTGTGGAAGGAATTGAAGCGAATGTGGAGCGTTGTCGTGAATATGTAGAGAACAGTGTAGGCATTATTACAGCGCTTAATCCGCATCTTGGATATGAGGTGGTATCACGTATTGCTCGCGAAGCAATTACGACTGGGAAATCGGTGCGTGAGTTGTGCTTGCTGTACAATGTACTGACCGAGGAGGAGCTGGACATTATATTGGACCCGTACCAAATGACTCAGCCTGGTATTGCCGGAGAATCTTTGCTGAATCGCGAATAATGATGCGGAGTATGGAGTTTAGACAGCTTTGAGGCAAGACGAAGATAGCCCCGTCGAATCTGGCGGGGCTATTGTTATGTGATAACACAGATGTAATACGGGTGCCAGCGTGCATAGGGGAGTGTCCTGTCAAGGATGATATGGCTACGCTTATGGTAGAAAAGGGAGAGTTGGATGTTGCTAGAAAAATTATTGGCATACAAAGAATTAGGAATAGGACTCATTGTACTTTTAGTGTTGTTTGCGCTCATCATCAGAGGACTGATACGTGGTCGCAGAAATCGGATTTTACGTGATCTGGACCCACGCAAAATTGGAATTCATGATATAGATCGTATGGAGGATGGCTCGGAATTTGAACTTTATTTGCAACGGTTATTATCCGCGCTTGGCTATAAGGACATCTATAAAACAACCAGTAGCCGGGATTTTGGAGCGGATCTGGTTTTTACAGACCGTGAAGGCGTCAGAGTTGTCATACAGGCCAAACGTTATGGGGTACAACATCCGGTAGGCTTGGGAGCAGTGCAGGAGATTTATACCTCTATGCGTTATTATGCAGCTGACAAGTCCCTCGTCATCACCTCCGGCCGTTATACGGAATCCTGTAAAACACTTGCTGCTGTCAACGGGGTTAAATTATTAGACCGCAACGACTTGATGGACATGATTGATTTATTCAAGACGAAACACCGCGAGGAAGTCATGGATCTCATAGAAAGTAAAACCGAAGTGATTGCTTCCAAATGGAGTAAAAGTAAATAAGATTGGGGACTGATTGTTAGGCGATGTTATTCGAGCCTGGTGGTCAGTCCCTTCTATTTTTTCATAATAAAATAGAAGAACTGAATTTACAGAAATTATTATGAAAAAATATGCTTTTATAACCGATATAAAGATGTTGGGGATTTCCAAATTATGCTGAGGTGATATGTCATGAAGAAGCGAGCTATATTGTTAACTTTTAGGTGGATTCCCATTGTCACAATCTTTGCATTATTGCTATGTGCATGTGGGCAATCGGTAGCACAAACCAAGGTCCAGCCCATTAAGGTGGGAATCGTACTGTCAGATATTGGTCTGGGTGACCAATCTTACAGCGACGCGGCTTTTCGAGGTTTGGTCAAAGCACGGGATGAGGGGAAAATTGTTTTTGAATACCGAGAAATAACGGAGACCAAGACGTATGATGCGGCTTTTGAACAGCTTGCTCAAGAAAAAGCCGATTTAATCGTTGGATTGGGTTACATGGTCAAGGACAGTCTGGAAAGCGTTGCCAAAAAATATCCGGACCGTAAATTTTTAATCGTGGATGAGAAATCAGATTTACCGAATGTGGCCTCTATCACCTTTAAAGAAGAAGAAGGTAGCTTTATGGCCGGAGTTGTCGCAGGTTTAACGAGTCGCACTGAACAGGTGGGCTTTCTCGGAGGCGTGGAATCTCCTCTGCTGAAAAAGTTTGAAATTGGATATAGTGCAGGGGTTCACTCAGTCAAGCCTAATGCCAAAGTCACCGCTACGTATGCAGGAGATTTTGGAAAGCCGGAGCTGGGTACGCAAATTGCAGATGACATGATCAATCAGGATCAGATTGATGTCATCTATGCAGCAGCAGGCCTTACGGGCGTGGGTGCGCTACAAGAAGTACAGAAGCAGCAAAAATTCGCCATCGGGGTCGATAGCGACCAGTTTTTCATTGCGGAAAAAGCGGTAGTGACCTCGATGATTAAAAATGTAGACAGTGCAATTTATACAGTAGTCAAAGGCTTTGCAGATCATCAAAGAAAATTTACGGAGAAGGACATGGTGTTTGGTCTTGCGGAAGATGGTATAGGTCTGGCACCTATTCGTGTCGTGACACTGAATCCGGATCAGCAAAAGTTGTTGGATGATTTAAAGGAAAAAATCAAATCCGGCACACTGACTGTTCCCACCCAATAAATTTTCGCAAACGGAGGATGAAAGCTGATGAAACTGCAAGGTAAACTGGTGCTGAACGCGATGATTTCCTTGATCGCTTGCCTGGCTTTAGTGGCTTATATCATTTTTGAATTAATTCGTATTAACTCGCAAAGTAGTAATCTGGTTCCGGCTATGTTGAATGTACAGCAGCTCAATGCCTATTTGATTCAGTCAGGGCAGGCACTGCAAAATTATTCAGCTTCCATGACGGAGAGCAACAAAGCCGATGTGCAAAATCAACTGACTCAGTCTGAAAAGACGATTGCATTGCTTTCACAGGGCATGATGCAAACCGAAGCGCAGCAAAAGCGACTGAATACGATTAAAACAAAATTCAGCCAATTGAAAGTAGCAACGGAGAAAGCCATGAGTACCCAAAACAGCCCGGAGTCCAAGCGGGAGGCCATGCGTGCCCAAGGGATTCAGAACGATGTATTTATGCTGGATCTGCTGACCAAGGCACGTTATGACCAATACACAGAAGATTTGACCAAGAGCATTCGTTTTACATGGCAATTGGCCTTGGCAGGTGCAGTTATACTTCTGGTGGCGGTTGGGCTATATAATACATATACATCCAGGCAGCTTGCCCTTAGAACACGCAAATTAACGGATGCCGCAAAGCAAATTGCTGAGGGAAATCTGACAGTGCAGCTTGCCCAAACCAAGGGACGCGATGAGCTGGACGAGCTCAATGAATCTTTCCGGGTGATGATCGGGAACTTGCGCAGCATTGTACTCTCCATTGATCAGGCGGGTAATCGTGTCGATCTGATGGCTCGGGATATTGATCAGCATAATGAGGCCATGAAGGAAATTGTGACACAAGTCAGCACGTCAACAGAGGAACTGGCAATAGGCAGTCAGAAAATTGCTGAGGATCTGTCGTCGACAGTTGGCGTTGTGGACGAGATGCAGCAGAAGTTTGAATCGAATCTACTGGAAACCACACAATCGACCGCGTATAGTGAGGATGCTTTGCGTGTCATTGAGCAGGGTACGCGGGTCATGAGCGATCAACTGCGTATTGTTGCAGAAAATCGTTCAGCCATGTCCGAAGTGGAGCAGACGGTCAAGGAGCTGGAGGCTAATGCAGTCGAGATTACAACCATGACTGGATATGTCTCCGAAATTGCCAGCCAAACATCGCTGTTGTCCTTGAATGCTTCTATTGAGGCTGCACGTGCAGGTGAAGCAGGAAAAGGTTTTGCTGTTGTTGCCAATGAAGTGAAAAAGCTGGCGAATCAATCAGAGTCTGCTGTAAAGAAAATTTATACCGCAGTTGACGGTATCACGCAGGCTATGGATAAGGTGAAGATTTCTGTGGCGCAAAGTCAGGAGCTGTTCCGTGAGCAGGAGAAGGCAACCTCCTCAACCGGAGAATCGTTTACAGAGATTAGTGGCAAAGTGCAGCAAATTGCCGGCCAAGTCAGCAAGTTATCAACGGACATGAATGTATCGCGAGAACTGAGCGTACAGGTACAGCAAGCTATCGAAAATATCAGCGCAATCACTCAGCAATCCGCCGCAGGCAGTGAAGAGATTACGGCTTCCACGGTAGAGCAGAAGCGTTCATTTGAGGAATCGGCTGAGAAGGTAAAAGAGCTTCGTCAGATTCGCGAGGAAATGCAGCGGGAGCTAGATCGTTTTCAGGTGGAAAAGACAAGCTAAAACCTGTGAAGCAAGTATCTGTTTTTGCTGAATAATGAATACAAGCAGTGCCAAAGAAGAAGTTCTACCTTGTACAGGGAGACTTCTTCTTTTTTATATGAATGTTGTTCCTTATATTAAGTTTGAATTACATAGGCAGGGAATTCCGACTCTTGCGTCAAATAGTAATAGGGAGAATATGCCACCAGTATATGGGTCAGAGGAAGATGGACAACGAAGTCCGGAAGGATGAAGTTACGGGAATGCTGCGACTTAAGCTTCGATTGATACTGAAAAATAAACAGACAAGATTGATTCTACTGCTTACTCTGTGCGTGTCGCTTGTGATTAGCGTGATCGGCTTGCTATCGTATTCAGGATACCGTGAAGGTTTGGATACCGAGCTGAACACACCCAATATAGAATTGTTGCAAATCAATCTGGATGTGACCAATCGGGCTTTTCGTGAGTCTGATAACAAGGCGCTGGACGCAGCATATCATCCGGATGTAGAGGCTTTTGTACGTGTCCAAACGGATGGGAAATCGCTGGAAGACAAGGCCTCCGTCATAGATCGGCTTCACAAATACTTGAAAACCCTTTCTTCGCACGAAGAAATTTATTCGGTTGAAGTTATTTCTTTGGACAATCATGCTCTCGTATCCAGCAATTATGGTTACATGCCTGATTGGAAGCAGGCACCGGATACCACATGGGTTCCCTGGATTCAGGACATTCAAAAAAAGCCGTTGTTGATTAAGCGGCGATGGTATGGCACTGATCGTGAGCAGGGGACGATAGAGTTGCTTTCGCTGGCCAGGCCCATAGTAAAGAATGGTCGGGTCATGGGTGCGGTGCTAATCAATCTGGATTACGATCGTTTTTTTTCCAAACTATATATTCATTTATCCAACTCGCAATACGTGTATGATCTGGACGGCGAGTTGATCTATCCCAAGCTGAAATCGTCCTTACCCTTAAATGATATGGGCAGGATTTTGAAAGAGCTGGATGTGAGCCCCTATGCTTATGTGGAGATAGGGGACATGGAATATATGGCCAACCAAACCTTTTCAGATGTAACGGGCTGGCGTCTAGTATCGCTCGTTCCGATGGACAAGCTGCTGAAAAATGTAAAGCTGGCGCGCAATATGATGCTGTGGCTGGCCTTTATCTCCATACTGGCTGGGTGCTCAGCAGTTTACTATTACAATTATGCAGCTTTTCGCCCCATGAAAAAAATTAATAGCCTATTAAATTCGGGCAATAAGGGAACGCGCCAAGGAGGATTGTATGACCTGGAACCTGTGATTAGCAAACTGGTTGGAGAGTTTCACCGCAAATCATTGGTGGTAGAGCGAAGCCTGCCGGAGCTGCGTTCCAAATATATGGAAGATGTCATCCAGCGTAGAATGGGCATACAGGAAATGCGTATGAAATGGGAACAGTATTTTTCCGATTGGGACGGCCATTCTTTGTTTATCATGATCGTGTCCATCGACCGGTATTCTGCGTGGGCCGCAAGCTTTCCAGAAGAGGATAAAATGCTACTCAAGTATGCGCTGAACAATATTTTGCTAGAAATGCTCGAACCTCACTGGAAAGCAGTATGCTCGCCGGAGGAGGAAAGTGGTTTTATTGTGCTGTTACAGTTCAGCGAGAGTTCGAATGAAGTTGGTACAGAGACTGACCTCCAAGAGAGCATTTTGCTTCAGAAAAGCGTGGATAGGCTGATTCAGGTTGTCGGTGAGTATCTTCCTTTGACTATTTCTATAGGGATTGGTCATATGGTCACGGATATTCAAGAGGCACGGGCGTCTTTTATAAAAGGAAAAGAGGCCCTTAATTTGCGTTTGTATGAGGGGTATGGACGTTCATATACGAATATAGACAGCAGCATAAGTGTGAAAAAGGATAACACAGTGGATGAACAGTCAAAGGAGCAGATTCAGGATTCAACATTGCTGGACAATCGGCGTGTGGAAATGATTCGTGCCCTGGAGTCACAGGAACCTGGTGCAAGTGTAAAGCTAATCAGCCACTGGGTAGAAGAACTTCGACTCCACAGAACATCCCCAGCCCAGGTCTACTTGTTTGTTCATGAATTGCTGGAAGATTTGCTAAAATGGTGTGCCACTCAGAGTGTGACGCCGCCGGATCAGCTTGCTGATTACCACTGGAATCAGATTCTGACGCTAGACCTTCAAGACATTGAGGCATTGCTGGTCATTATGTTGACTGATATTGAAGAAAAATGGCACGGCCGCATTCAGTCCAAAGATTTTGTGCGTGTACAAGAGATGATTGAATATATGGAACATCATTTGCATTTGAACATCGGGCTTCAGGAAATTGCGGATCATGTTCACATGAGCGTGTCCTCGGTGAGCAGCATGTTCAAGGAAGAAACGGGGACCACCGTTTACGATTATTTGACTGGATTACGCGTAAAAAAGGCATGCACATTACTATGTGAAACCCATTTGAAAATCGGTGAAATTGCAGAACAGGTCGGATACCGAAATGAGAACAGCTTTATTCGGGTATTCCGCAAGCACAAACAAGTGACCCCAGGGAAATTCAGACAAATCAGCAAATCTTCCAATGAATATGCAGATCGGTCAAAAGGCCGATACTTTGGCGAAATAGAAGATAAATACGAAGATTAAGCGATAGCTGTAGCCCTCCACGTTGCGGTACATTGACTTCATGTAAACGCAAACAACAAGACCGAAAACGTTGGAGGTGAAAACGGGCGCATGACGGGCCCAGTTCATTTTTGGAGAAGAGGAAACATAATGAAGAAAAAGCCATGGCAAAAATATGTGCTGGTTGCGGCGGGAGTAGCTATGCTTTCTGCCTTGAGTATCAGTGAATATGTGGATCACCGCACCCTGCAGGATCACAGCCGTATATTTCCTACGAAGCCAATAACACTCGTCGTTCCTTATGCGGCTGGAGGCGGTACAGATATTACCGCGAGAGCGTTGGCGAAAGCCGCCGAAAAGCATCTCGGTCAGCCGATAATCGTCGTTAATCGAACGGGAGGAGGCGGTTCTGTCGGGCTGATGGAAGGGGCTGAGGCGCAGGCGGACGGTTATACTGTAACGTATCTGGTCGCTGAGCTGACTACGTTGCCTCATTTGGGACTGCTACCGCTCACCTATGAGCGATTTAAGCCGCTGCTTCAAACCAATATGGACCCTTCCGCCATTACGGTCCGGGCGGATGCACCATGGACGACAGCGGAGGCATTTCTGGAGGATGCTGGGGCCCATCCCGGCAAGCTCAAAATGGGGAATGCAGGCACAGGGAGCATATGGCACCTTGCTGCCGCGATGCTGGAGCAGAAAAGCGGAGTCCGCTTTACCCATATCCCTTATGAGGGAGCAGGCCCAGCCGTCTCCGCTTTAATGAGCGGATTTGTGGATGCTGTACCCGTCAGTCCCGCAGAAGTGAAGAAATACGTGGACGAAGGGAAACTTCGCATACTGGCGATCCAGGCAGACACTATTTCGGAAGCGTTTCCAAAAGTGCCGACACTACAGCAAGCCACTGGGCTGCGTGTACATTTTATTGGCACTTGGAGAGGGCTGGCTGTACCCAAGGATACACCGGATGAAGTTGCTCAAACGCTGACGGATGCACTGATCAAGGGGACGAAAGACGAGGAATTCAGGGAGGAAATGCGTAAGCATGGGTTGGGATTGCGTGTCCAGGATGCAGAGGCATTCGCGCAGCAACTGAAGGAGAGTCATGATACCTTCGCAAGACTGATTCCCGAGCTCGGCTTGAGCCGCAAGTAATACGGCCTTGTTTTTGCATTGGCAAAAACGAAAGGGTTGAACGAAGTAATGAAAATCAAACAAAACATTGATAAAATTCCAGGGGGCATTATGCTGGTGCCGCTGTTTATTGGCGCACTTTTTCATACATTTACTCCATGGGCAGGCGACTATTTTGGATCTTTTACCAAGGGGCTGATGACAGGTACGGTACCCATTTTAGCAGTGTGGTTTTTTTGTATGGGTGCTTCTATAGATGTGCGAGCGACGGGTACTGTATTGCGTAAATCAGGAACGCTCGTATTGACTAAAATCGCGGTCGCGTGGGTAGTGGCGATCATTGCATCCAGATTGCTGCCTGTTGGTGGTGTAGAAAGTGGACTATTTGCAGGTTTGTCGGTGCTGGCGCTGATCTCGGCTATGGATATGACGAACGGCGGGTTATACGCCTCCATTATGCAGCAGTATGGCTCCAAGGAAGAGGCAGGAGCATTTGTACTGATGTCACTGGAATCGGGTCCGTTGGTGACCATGATTATTTTGGGTAGCACTGGGCTGGCCGTTTTTGAACCGCAGACATTTGTGGGGGCGGTATTACCATTTTTGGTCGGCTTTATGTTGGGCAATCTGGATCATGATTTCCGAAAATATTTTGGGAACGCAACGCAAGCTTTGATTCCATTTTTCGGTTTTGCACTTGGTTGTTCCATTGACCTGAGCGTCATTGTCCAGACAGGTATGCTTGGTATTTTATTAGGTATTTTTGTCATTATCGTTACAGGTATTCCACTGATTTTGGCGGACAAATATATCGGTGGTGGCAACGGTACAGCAGGAATTGCAGCCTCTAGTACAGCAGGAGCAGCAGTAGCGAACCCAGTCATTGTCGCCAATATCAAGCCTGAGTTCCTGCCTGTTGCGCAATCTGCAACGGCATTAGTTGCCGCTTCGGTCATTGTGACCTCGATTTTGGTACCTATTCTAACGGCATACTGGGCCAATTATATGAAACGTAAGGGGAAATCCCAAGGAGCAGGGCCTGTAAATCCAGGGACGAATGTACCTAAATGAGGATTTTGCAAAATCCTGAAATAAAGTTTGGATGATGATGCTCTCAACTTATGGATCTTTCCATTACCCGGGAAATGCTTTTGCAGTTATGCCTTCAATCCTAACATCACAAAACTTGTCCTAAAACGCTTCCGCAAACATACATATGTAAGCAGAGGAGCGTGATGGAATTGGAAAACAAGGTGCGTCGCTATTATCAGTTAAAGCAAAAGCAAAAAGAAATTGAAGGTGAACTGACTGATTTGCGTAATGACATTACCGCTCATTGTGCACAGCAGGAAGTATCAGATTGGGAAATTGGCAACTACCGAGTCAAGATTATACAGCAGCACCGCAAGGAATACGATCATACAAAGCTATATGATTCACTGCCTGATCCGCAGCTATGGCGCTTGTTTTCCAAGCCGGATACGTCGAAGATTGCCAGTTTGCTTAAGCTCAAGGTCATCGCAGAGGAGCAAATAAAAGATGCCGTTTCTCTTAAAACGGTGACGCTATTGCAGGTGGATAAAAAATAAATAAAAAGAGCTGCCCCCGTTTTCGGAGCCAGCTCTTTTTATTGTCTGTTGTTACTAGTCTTCCATCTTCACGCTCTATGAGCTATTTATCAGACAAACTTTTTCCCACTCCTTTGAGAAAATGAATGCCAAATCCCATTGCCCGGTTTACATCTGGATCATTCATCGCCTTCATAAGATCGCGCAGACGAGTCTTTTTATTCTGCTTTAGATGTTTATCGGCTTCGTTCAGGCCATTAGTAACACTGTTTGCCAGCTTTTTCATCAGCTCGGGGTCTACCTCAGACAGCATCCCTGCTGCTCCCATGAGATTATTGATGATGTTCGTCACAGGCTTACGCGTCGCTTGTCCTACAGCGATTTTGGCGATGCTTTCTTTAGCCTTTAGCATAGACTGAGCTGCTTCGAGAAGACCACTATCGTGCAGCTCACGTACGATTTCAAGTGTCTTCTGCAATGCCGCCCCATTGTCCGCCAGATCAGCAGTAAGCTGATCCAGCGATTGTTTTTGCCGTTCTTCTTCTGTCAAAATGCGTTTTCTCACAATTGAAATAGGCTTAGCCACGGCTTGACCTCCTTATTTTTGATCCACTAAATCGACGTAACCGGGACGATTCCACTTACGGCCCACTTCAACCCCATTTTGCGGATGACGCTTTTTGTAACGCGGATTGATACGTGGTAGTGGATTTTGACCGTCTACCTCCAAAATTTGCATCCGTACTTTGGCTTGTTTATAGGCCGGTGTACGGGTGACCACATCGAACGCTCCACCAGTTAACAGATTGACCGCACCATCATGGCTGGTAGAGTGCATCGGCACATAAATTTCAGTTCCCTGCACCCGGTCTGTAACCAGAACGCGTAGCTTGACCGCACCATAAGGGGATTCCAATCGAACCAGCGATCCATTAGTGATTCCGCGCTCCTCAGCCAATTCAGGTGACACTTCCACAAATACTTTTGGAAGTTTGAGCTGAATACCCGCTGATTTGGTCGTCATATTTCCTTCATGAAACTGTTCGAGCAGTCGACCATTATTTAAGGTCAAATCGAATTCAACGGGGTACTCTTTCGGTGGTACATATTCGAAAAGTCCCAATCGCGCTTTTTTATCCGGAAAGTTAAAGCCGTTGCTGTGCAGCAGCGGTGTATTGCTACCATCCGGCGATCCCCAGTGGAAGCTGTTCCAGCCTTCCAATACGTCATAATTACATTGGGAGAAAAATGGAGTGAGCGACGCCATTTCCTCGAAAATTTCACTTGGATGGCTGTAATCCCAATCAAATCCCATGTGCTTGGCAAATTGGCTGAAAATCCACCAATCCGGCTTACTGTCTCCCATAGGGCGGAGTGCTTCATATAAACGCTGGACACGACGTTCGGTGTTCGTAAAGGTTCCGTCTTTTTCGAGTGAAGGTACGGCTGGCAAAATGACATCGGCGAATTCAGCTGTTTTGCTCAGAAATACATCCTGAACGACAAGGAAATCCAAATTCGCCAGCATTTCTTGGGTATGGTTGGAGTCGGCATCCACCCATGCCATCTCTTCTCCAGCGATATACATCGCTTTGAGCTTACCTGTTTCAATAGCTTCCAGCATCTGAATGTTGTCCAGTCCGCGTTGACCTGGAATTTGTACGCCGTAGGCCGCTTCGAACTTGGCACGAACGACATCGTTCGTCACGGGCTGATAGCCCGGGAAAATATCCGGCATTGTACCCATATCGGCAGCACCCTGAACATTGTTATGTCCGCGAAGCGGATATGCGCCTGCACCCGGACGCATAAAGTTTCCAGTCACCAGCAGTAGGTTGGCAATTGCAATCGAAGTGTAAGAGCCTGCGATGTTTTGCGTCACACCCATGCCCCAGCAAATGGCAGTGCCGTCGGCTTCGTGAATCATAGTCGCTACCTGAATCAGTGTCTCTTTGGAAATACCAGTTTCCTGTTCGGCAAATTCCAGGGTGAAACGATCTAGCAACTTCAAATATTCAGGATAGAAGTTTACATGCTCTTCAATGAATTTTGCATCATGCCAGTTTTGCTCAATGATGTATTTGGCTACAGCGGATAACCATACATAATCAGTACCTTGCTTCGGACGAATGAACAGATCTGCGCGTTCTGCCATTTCATGCTTGCGCAGGTCGACCGAGATCAACTTTTGACCGTGCAGCTTATGCGCACGTTTGATACGAGTAGCCAGCACTGGATGTCCTTCTCCCGGCGCGCAACCGACCAGCATGACCAAACCTGCTTTGGCAATGTCTTTAATCGTACCGCTGTCCCCACCGATGCCTCCGGTGTATTGCAGCCCCCATGACGCAGGAGATTGGCAATACCGTGAGCAATTATCGACGTTATTCGTTTGGAAGACCTGACGAGCCAACTTTTGCATCAAATAGTTTTCTTCATTGGTAAATTTGGACGAAGAAATAAAGCCGAGTGCCTCACCGCCGTAAGTTTCTTGAATAGTTCCCATTTTGCTGGCCATCAGGCTCAAGGCTTCTTCCCAGGTAGCTTCCACAAATTCGTCACCTTGACGAATTAAAGGGGAGGTCAAACGCTGATCGCTGTTCACAAAATCCCAGCCAAATTTCCCTTTTACGCATGTCGAGATACCGTTAACAGGTCCCTCAGAGGTAGGTTGTACCTTCAAAATTTTGCGGCCTTTGGTCCAAACCTCAAAGCTGCAACCCACACCGCAAAACGTACAGACGGTTTTCGTTTTTTTCGTACGGGTTTCACGCATTGCTGCTTCGACTTCGGAAATAGCAAAAATCCCACTATAGCCCGGCTCCACTTCCTTTATTAAATCCACCATCGGATTTAATAAATCCTTGTTCATGCCACTCATGAAGCCTGCTTCTCCCAGCATAGATTTCTCCATCAAGGCATTGCATGGGCAGACGGTTACACACTGACCGCAGCTGACGCAGGAGGAATCGTTAATCGCAACCCTGTCATCCCATATGACGCGAGGGCGTTCAGCTTCCCAGTCGAGGGACAGCGTTTCATTGACCTGAAGGTTTTGGCATACCTCTACGCATTGGCCGCATGCAATACATTGATTGGGGTCATATCGATAGAAGGGATGAGACATATCTACTTCTGCCGGGTCAACTTTCGGTTGATACGGATATTTTTGATGTTCAATCTCCATAAGCTCTGCTGTATTATGCAAAGTACAATTACCGTTGTTGTTATCGCACACTGTGCAGTAGAGGAGATGATTTTCTAGCAATCGGTCCATAGCCTCGGTTTGAGCTGCTTTCGTGCGATCCGAGTGTAAATGAATATTCATTCCATCCGAAGCCAGTGTTGAGCAGGAACGCATAAGTTTTCCGTCCACTTCCACGATACATGTGTCACAGGTGCGGATCGGATCGACTTCGGGAACGTAACACAGCTGGGGATGAGCGATGTTGTTTTCGTTAATCACTTCAAGGATCGTTGCGCTGTTCTTCGTTTTCAGTTCCTGTCCGTTTAATGTAATTTTGATCGTACTATCAGTCACGGTTCAGGCTCCTTTCAGATTTTAAATTTAAAAATTAGGAATAAAAAAACTCCACCATAAACACAAGTGCTCGTGTTTCAGCACTTGTGTTTATGGTGGAGTAGTGACCAAGCTCTAGGTCCTGGAGGCCAATCCGCCATTTGAATATGTATTAATAACAAACAGTACGCACCGTCTGTATATCAATAACTTCTGAATAACTTAGATATGTCATTTTCTGCATGTCATCTCGTGTAACTATAACGTAAAATTTAAGATAGTTCAACGGTACATTATTAATTTTTTAATTGATAATGATTATCGTTTGAGAAATCGAAAAATCATTGACAAACGTTCCAGGATTGCTAACAATAGGAATGTAATCTATTTCAGAGCAATCGTAAATGGAGTGTGCGTGGGAACCGCGTATATTTTATTTGTCGCAGCGCTTGTTAGTTTGATTTTTCTATATCACATGAAGTGGGATTCGTAAAATCCTGATGTAGATAAATTAACCGGCATTTAGCAGATTCTTCGATATTCATAAGCGAAGAAGTTGTTGTGATGCCGGTTTTTTGGTTCAGTATAAAATGAATGGAAATACCGTCCCAATTTAGAGTGTAAAGAGTTTTATTAATGAAGACGGATTGAGGTGAACAGGATGGCGAACCGGAGCGACGATCAATGGAATCGTCCGTTACGGGACTTAAGAATATCCGTCATAGACCGATGTAATTTTCGGTGCCGATATTGTATGCCGGAAGAAATATTTGGCCATGACTATCCGTTTCTGCCAAAAGAAAAGATATTGACCTTTGAGGAAATTACGCGCCTTTCTCGTATTTTTGTCTCGCTGGGCGTTACGAAGCTACGTATTACTGGTGGCGAGCCGTTGCTGAGGAAAAATTTGTCCTTGCTTATTCATTCGTTAACTCAACTCGATGGGGTTGAAGATATTGCAATGACGACAAACGGCGTATTTTTGCCTAAATATGCTGTAGCACTGCGAGAGGCGGGACTAAAGAGAGTGACGGTTAGTCTGGATTCGCTCGATGATGATCGGTTCCGCCAAATGAACGGGGGCAGAAGCAGTGTAAAGGCGGTGCTGGATGGTATTGAGGCTGCGGCTCAAGCAGGGATGCAGGTGAAAATAAATATGGTCGTGCAAAAGGGCTTTAACGATCAGGATATTGTTCCCATGGCCGATTATTTCCAAAAGGAAAAGCATATTTTACGTTTTGTTGAGTTTATGGATGTAGGCAACACCAATGGCTGGAAATTGGATCAGGTCGTTTCCAAGCAGCAGATCATCGAAGCCATTCACGAGCATATGCCGTTAGAGCCTGTCCCACCCCAGTACAAAGGTGAGGTGGCGACGCGCTACAGGTATCAGGACAGAGACGGGGAAATCGGCATTATTTCGTCTGTTACGGACGCCTTCTGCTCCACATGTACACGAGCGAGAATTTCTGCTGAAGGCTCCTTGTACACGTGCCTGTTTGCCTCGCAAGGGTACAAGCTTCGCGCGATGCTGCGTTCCGAACAGTCCGATGACGAGATTAGAGCTTACATTGAGCGTGTTTGGAGAGAACGTACCGATCGCTATTCAGAGGAACGGCTGAATCATACACAGCAAGCAACATCTAAAATTGAAATGTCACACATCGGCGGGTGAGCCGAAGAGCCAGCCTGTCAGAAACAAGGGAGTGGAGCACATGGAAAAGCCAGCTGAGGTAAAACGTGAGATTCTACGTTATCGTGACGGTCAGATCAAGCGTTTTGAAGACACTGTGGTGACGGAGCATCCGGTGACCATCAAAATCAATCAGCAGGAATTTGCTACCATGGTTTGTACACCGGAGTATGTGGAGGATATGGCGGTAGGTTTTTTGGCCTCTGAAGGCGTCATTCAACGGTACGATGATATCGAAGATATTTGGGTTCAGGAAAAAGAAGGTTTTGTTCATATTAAAACCCGTCGAATGAATGAGTTTTATCAAAACTTTCATTCCAAACGGTACATTACCTCCTGCTGCGGTAAAAGTAGACAGGGCTTTTATTTTATGAATGATGCCAAAGTGGCAAAAAGAATGAATGACACCCATGTTACGCTGTCCTTTGACGATTGCTTCCGCTTGATGAATTTAATGCAAAGCTCGGCACTTACGTTCCAACAGACCGGTGGTGTTCATAATGCAGCGTTGTGCGATAAAGACGGCATGATCCTGTCCAGAATAGATATCGGCCGACACAATGCGCTGGATAAAATCTATGGACATTGCTTAAAACATGATATTGTATTGCAAGACAAAATCATAGTATTCAGCGGACGCATTTCGTCTGAAATTTTGTTGAAGGTTGCGAAGATTGGCTGTGAAGTTGTTTTGTCCAAGTCAGCTCCCACAGAGCTTGCACTTGAGTTGGCTGAGGATCTGGGAATTACGACCGTCGGCTTTATACGCAGTCGTTCTCTGAATGTGTATACGCATACTGAACGGATTGATGAACTGGTCGAATCTAAAATATAATATACAAATCTTCAATGTACACCGTCATAGTTAACCAGCATGGAATAAAACCTTTCGGGGTATTCATTCATGTTGGTTTTTCTTGGTACATATGTGGTGGACATTCACTGTACTGAAAAGGAGGGCATGTTAAATGAACTATCATATTCAAGTATTTGCCGGACTTGCGGAACAGATGGGAGGGCCTATAATTATGGTGCCTACTGAGCAAGAAACGATGACCGTTGCCGCGTTAAAAGACTTGCTATCCGAGTGTTTCCCTGAATCGGCAGCTCAGTTGCAGGGTTCTTTTGTTGCCAGAAATCAAGCCTACGCCGCTCCTGAGGACCTCGTGAGTATATATGATGAGATTGCGATTATTCCTCCGGTTTCAGGAGGGTAAATTCTATTATATAGATAGATGAATTCGATAGAATAGGTGCAAGGGGGCAGATCATATGCAATACCGTATTCAGCTATTCGCAGGTATGGCGGAGCAACTTGATGATGTGATCACAGTAGAACTTTCACAGGAAACGGTGACCATGGCAGACATTCGAAAAAGGCTGAATGAGCTGTACCCGGAAGTGACTTCACAACTGCCAGGTTCTTTTTTTACCCATCATAAAAAGCTGGCTTCTCCAGATGAACTTGTGCTTCCATCAGATGCAATTGCTCTTCATCAGTCAGCACCCGGGATGGAGACGGTCGTTTCAAAATGTGGTTTATTTGCCATTACGTACGACCCGATTGATGCCGATGAAGTAACCTCAAAGGTGCTCGACCCTTCTCATGGCGCCTCGCTGACCTTTAATGGTACGACTCGGGAATTTACGCAAGGTCAGCGAACGGTGCTGCTTGAATATGAAGCGTATGTCCCGATGGCCATGAACACGATGAAGCAGATTGGTGACGAAATTGCAGAGCATTGGCCTTCTACACGTACTGCGATTACACATCGGCTTGGCACGGTCAGAATTGGAGAGACGAGTGTGGTGATTGCTGTCTCTGCTGCACACCGCGATACTTGCTACGAAGCCAGCCGCCATGCCATTGAACGGTTAAAGCAAATCGTACCGATTTGGAAAAAGGAAGTGTGGGAGGACGGCTCAGAATGGAAGGGGCATCAGCTGGGCGGCTGGAATCCTCAAAATACCCCAAAGCTTTCGAATAAGGACGAGGACATCTGAGCTTTTAGCTTGTCTGATCAACTTGTAGCTATCAATGGATAAGTATGGAGGGTAAACCAACGATGTCAGAAATGGACAAAATCCAGAAAATAGAAGTTGCTGCACAAGCACATGCGCATGCGTCTCATGCCCGTTATTCTAGACAGGAATTATTCTCGAAAATTGGACCGACAGGCCAGCAAAATATCCGTAGTAAGCACGTGCTGATGGTGGGGGCCGGCGCACTGGGCACTGCCAATGCTGACATGCTGGTGCGAGCGGGCATCGGACGGCTGACGTTGGTAGACCGCGATTATGTAGATTGGAGCAATTTGCAGCGCCAACAGCTCTATGACGAAGCGGATGCCCGTGATCAGATCCCCAAGGCAGTGGCCGCGCAGAAGCGATTGCAGCAAATCAATTCGGACGTGGACATTCGTGCGCTAGTCCGGGACGTCTCGCTAGATGAAATCGACGATATCGCAGCAGGGGTGGATCTCATCGTAGATGCCACCGACAATTTTGATACACGTCTGCTTATGAACGATTATGCGGTCAAGCATCGAATCCCTTGGATTTACGGGGCGTGTGTGGGCAGCTATGGGACAACCTTTACCATCGTGCCAGGGCAGACACCGTGCCTGCATTGCCTGCTCGGAACCGTACCGCTCGGCGGTGCGACCTGTGATACGGTCGGTGTGATTAGCCCGGCTGTACAGATGGTGGCGGCTTATCAAAGCGCCGAGGCATTGAAGCTGCTCACCGGGAACGAATCAGCCTTACAGGGTAAGCTGATTTCCTTCGATCTGTGGAACAATCAGCATCAGGCGATCCAAATCAGCGCCATGAAGAAAGCCGATTGTCCAACATGTGGTGAGTACCCTGTGTATCCTTTTTTACAATCGGAGCATCAGGCTAAAACGGCTGTCTTGTGCGGACGAGATACGGTTCAAATCCGCCCGGCCCCGGGTACTGTACGTGATCTGAATGAAGCGGCACGTTTGTTATCCCGTCAGGGGGGCAAAGTGGAGCATAATCCATACCTGGTATCCGTTGTTATCGGAACGCATCGAATTGTTCTTTTTCAGGATGGACGCGTCTTAATTCATGGCACGAAGGACATCGCTGAGGCGAGATCGATTTATCACAAATATTTGGGTTGACCCAATAGATTCGAACCGTTATGAGATGTACAATGTTTTCTTATTTTCGCCATCACATTTTCGTCATCTCATTTTGGAATTTATAGGATAGGGGAAGAACAAATTGAAAAAGAAATTTGGGTACATATTCACGTTCGTTGGATTGTTGGCATGGGTTCTGGCGGGGTGCTCGTCTCCGGCTGCTGTACAGTCGGCACAGTCTGCACCCAAGACAGAACTAGTCGTATCTGCCGCTGCAAGTCTTCAAGATAGTCTGAATACGCTCAAGGACCAGTATGAGAAACAGCACCCAGATATCAAACTTACCTTTAACTACGCTTCATCTGGTACATTACAAAAACAAATTGAACAAGGCGCACCCGCTGACGTATTTATTTCGGCGGGCATGAAGCAAATGAAGGCATTAACGGATGCTTCATTGGTGGAAAAGGATAACGTGTTGCTTCAAAATAAACTGGTTGTGGTTGTTCCACAAGATAAGGCGAAAAGCACAGATAACAAAAGCATTACGCTCAATGACTTGATGGGTCCTTCTTACCTGAAAGTGGCTGTTGGGGAGCCTACTACCGTTCCCGCCGGACAGTATTCCAAAGAATCGTTAACGAAGGCTGGACTATGGGACAAGCTGGAACCTAAGATGGTATTCGCCAAGGACGTAAGACAGGTATTAAATTATGTTGAAACAGGCAATGCCGATGCAGGACTCGTCTATCTGACGGATGCCAAATCATCTGATAAAACGGTCATAGCACTGGAAGTGCCTGAGGAATTGCATGCACCCATCCTGTATCCTGAAGGCATTGTAAAAGCAACCAAACACAGCCAGGAAGCAGGCGAGTTTCTTAATTTTCTACGGACAGATGAAGCTATGAGTGTGTTCAGTAAAGATGGATTTTCAGCCCCTACAGAAATGACGGGAAAATAGAATTCACAGATAAAGGAGGGGGTTCCGTTGGATTGGTCAGCTTTTCTTCCTCCGGTTATCGTATCTGTTAAAGTTGCTGTCGTCGCCAGCATCATCGTCTTTTTATTAGCTACTGTGGTAGCGCGGATGATGGCGAACTGCACGCCGCGGAGGGGAACCAGCGTGATTGAGACCGTCCTACTTCTTCCGCTCGTTTTGCCTCCCACTGTTGTCGGCTTTATTTTGCTCATCTTGCTGGGAAGGAAAAGCTGGATTGGCACTGCCTTCGAAAGCTTGTTCCAGCAGACGATTGTATTTACATGGGGAGCTGCAGTGGTGGCGGCCGTAGTTGTTGCTTTTCCACTGGCTTACCGTACCATTAAAGCAGGTTTTGAAGCTGTAGACCCAGAGGTAGAGGAGGCTGCACGTGCGCAAGGTGCCAACGAATGGCAAGTGTTTCGCCACATTACGATGCCCCTTGCCTACCGACCACTCATTTCAGGATACATTCTCGGATTTGCCCGAGGGTTAGGAGAATTTGGCGCTACGCTGATGCTTGCGGGTAATATTCCTGAACAGACCCAAACCCTGCCTACAGCGATTTACACCGCGTCCGAGGTCGGAAATATGACACTCTCTTGGAGCTGGGTAGCTGTCATCATTTTATTCTCTTTTATTATGTTGATGCTTTCTAATCGACTGGTAAAGGATTAGTCCGTTGGAGTAAGAACATGCGTAGTCTGCCGATAGGGCAGCTGCGGCAACGTCAGCAGCTTAGATCACCAAGAAACCCTGCGATTACTAAAACGCAGGGTTTCTTGTTTCTTTCGACAGCGATTACGGTGACCTCCCGGTCCTTGGTATGGCGCATTAGGTTGCACTAATGGCCGATGCTATAGAACAGATTTAGTGGAATTATGGTACAATTTACAAGAAAAATAAAGGGGGATGAGGAACATGAAGAAATTCGGGCAAATGTTTCTGGTAGGTTTAGCCATGGTTTTCGGGCTTGGTCTGGTGGCCGGAAATGTGCAACCTCCCGTCGCTTCCGCGGCCGGTACAGAATATTATGTGTCCACGAGCGGCAGCGACTCTAATGCCGGAACGAACGATGCGCCGTGGAAGACGTTGCAGCACGCGGCTGACGTGGCTCCTGCGGGCAGCACGGTTTACGTCCGAGGCGGCGTGTACAAGCAGAAATTAAAGATTACCCGCTCTGGCTCCGCTTCGCAGGGTCCAATTGTGTTCACCAACTATGGGACGGAGACCGCCATTATTGATGGCAGCGGACTTTCGGTCAGCGGGAACGAAGGGCTGATCGAACTGGCCGATGTCAATCACGTTACCGTTCAGGGGTTTGAAATCCGTAATTTTACCACTGCTTCCAAGAACACGGTGCCCGTAGGTATTTATGTCCACGGTTCGGGCGGCTTCATTAATCTGTCCAACAACAAAATCCATGACATCAAAAACACGGTCACCCCGACCGGCAAAGATCGGCTGGGCCGGGACGCTCACGGTATCGCTGTTTATGGCACGAAAGCTCCGGCTTCGATTCACGACCTTACGATCAGCGGTAATGAGCTGTACAATCTCGTGCTGGGCTCCAGCGAATCGCTCGTTTTAAACGGCAACGTGGACGGCTTTGCGGTGACCGACAACCTCATTCACGATAATGACAACATCGGGATTGATCTGATCGGTTTTGAGGGAACTGCGCCGAATACTGCTTACGATCAGGCGCGAAACGGGCTAGTGAAGGGCAACCGGGTGTACAATAATTCTGTTCAAAATAACCCATCTTACAAGAGCGATGACAACTCGGCCGGTGGTATTTATGTGGATGGAGGCAAGGACAGTATTATCGAGCAGAATTACAGCTACAACAACGACATCGGCGTCGAAATGGCCTCTGAGCATGCCGGCAAAGCCACCAGCAATATTACAGTCCGCAGCAACGTGATATATAACAACCGGCTGACTGGTATTGCCATGGGCGGTTACAATGAGGAGCGCGGCTCAACGGTAAACTGCAAGATCGTGAACAATACGCTATACAAGAACGATACATTTGACGACGGAAGCGGCCAGCTTTTGGTTCAGTACGATACGCGAAACAATGTGATCAAAAACAATATTTTCGTGGCCAGCTCCACAGATATGCTGATCTCCAATGGATACACCAAAAATTCCGGCAATGTTGTGGATTATAACTTATACTTTGCTCCGAGCGGCAGTTCGGAAGCTAACTGGATCTGGAAAAATAAAGAGTATACGGGATTCTCCGCGTACAAATCGGGGACCGGCAACGATACGCATTCTCTGTTTGCCGATCCTAAATTCGTGAATGCCGCGAACAGCGACTTCCATTTGCAGTCTTCGTCACCGGCGATCGATGCCGGGAACACGGACCGTGCCATCATTGGAACACTGGATATTGACGGGAAGCCCAGAGTACAGGGAGCCGCGGTGAACATCGGTGCCTACGAGTAAGCCTTATATTTTATGACTAGTGCATAGCGAATCTATGTGGGGCCGCTGCTTGTACGTTTTTACAATGTTCCTTGCAATTAAAACACCTTCAAAGAGAATCCCCATGTCGTAAGATATGAGGATAAACTTTGGAGGTGTTTTTGCGTTGGCAACAAGATTAAGCTATCCTCGGAAAGTAAAAATGGAAGTCGTACAAATGAGATTAGATGGTTGTTTCTGTTCGAGAGGCTCTGATTAACATAGTTGTTGTACACCTTTGAACCATACGGACTTGATCGACAAGGTATCCGAGATGTTGGTTGTCGGATCACCGTTTACTAGTATAAGGTCAGCGAGCGCACCTTCGGTAATACAGCCGCGATCGTAAAGCCCAAAGCAACGGGCCGGTTTCGCAGTAGCCGACTGAAGCGCTTCTATGGGAGTAAATCCGGCCTCAACCAGCAATTGCATTTCATGATGAACGCTGGCTCCATGAGCAAGACCGCCAAGATTGGGAACAGGAACGGGGGCGACATCCGTCCCGACCAGAATATCCACACCGGCACGGTGAAGATCCATCACATTTTTAAAGCTATTCTCCAAATTGCCTTGCGGGAAAGTATGGAAGCTTGAGTTCAAAATATCGATCCATTCTGGACTTAATTTGGAATAAACACGTGAATCATTCGCCAATTCTGATGCCGGATTTCCCAGAATGGATGAGTTCAATACTAAGCACGGTATAACAAATGCGCCTGAATCCGCTATGGATTTCACCAACTCGGATGTGCATTCGGGCCTGTCGAGAAATAAGTGACCCAATCCGTCGACTCCCATATCGATGGCGGTTTGCGAAGAATCAGCCGTCAAGACGTGGGCTATGACAATTTTATCGAATTTATGGGCTTCTGCCACGGCTGCTTTTAAAATCTCGTCGCTTAAAATAGGTAGTCCAGGGGCACCCAAGACCGTCCCTTCTTCAATCATGATTTTAATATAGTCGGCGCCACTCTCCACCTGGGTATGCACATGTTTGATCGCTTCTTCCACTGTCGTCACTTGGGGCACCTCTTCGTGATCGTGAGCGTAGGCGGCTAGCATAGCTTCCCGGTCTTCCTTAGGTAACTTCTCCAATTCCTTTAATACGAACTCCGGAATTTCATCCTCATCCTGCAATAATTCATCCGGATGACCACCTGGAGCAGTGATCGCTGTGCCGGCAGAACGGACTTCGGCGACGTCATTCACGTTTTTCAACTGGATCTTGCGCCCTCTTTCTGTAAAACTGCCGTTCATTTCGAGTTCTGTCGTGACGCCGAATTTTAAAGCATCTCGTAACCCACCGATTGAAGTGTGGACATGCGCATCAATCAGGCCGGGCAATAATGTCGCATTTTCCCCATCGATGATCGTTGCATGTGTCGGAAGGTCTCCGCCTACCGAAATAATGGTTTCCCCATGGATGACAACATTTCTGGGCTCAATAACTTTTTCACCATCGAAAATACGTACATTCGTAATCGCTGTAACTTTTTCTACCGTAGAGCTTTGAGTTACATTCTTCATGTCGTTCCTCCTTAGTGTTCAATCTTAAACACTTAGAATTCTAACTATTAGTTTTATAACTGTCAATAAACTAATTTTCATTTGACAAACAGTTTAGAGATTTATATAGTTTATTTACTGACAATTAGACTTCTAATAATTTGAGGAGATATGATTATGAAAACCCAAAAGGATACGGTTTATCTGGATTTGTTTCAGATTATTGGTCTTAAGTTAAAGAAAAGAGCGGACGAGAGCATAAAAGAGTTGGGATTAAATGCTCAACAAGGAAAAATGATTAAATATATCTACGAGAATCAAGAAAATGATTTAATTCAGAAGGATCTTGCCGATCGGTTTCATCTGCGCGGAGCCAGCATTACAAGCATACTTCAAGGTCTTGAGCAAAAAGGATTCATCGAGCGCAAAATCCCGGCCAATAATGAACGGCAAAAAAATATTTATGTTTTACCAAAAGCCATTGAATTGATTGAAGCTTTTAGTGACTCTTTCCAAAAGGTGGAGGACGAAATTGTTCAAGCCCTGACCGAAGAGGAGAAGCGAATTTTAGAGGAAATGTTAATCAAAATTAATGAACGCTTATAATTGCAGATAAAATCATGTTCCAAAAATCACTTTCGCTAGTCTCTGTTTTATATGATAGGAATCGGTTATGATGGAAATAGTAATAGGGATTTTAGTAGATTTTAGGAGAGCGGTGCGATATGAGAAGGGAAACGGGTTTTAACGAAATTATTCGAAAAGTACGTAAAGAGCTGTTTGGGAAAGGCCCGGAACGCATACATACGACCTTTGTAGATAATATGGCTATCACGATGCTGTATGGAAATTTAACCCCATCTGAAAAGTTTCTTGCACAAGAAGAATCCGGGAAAGAGATGGTGCATGCAGCCCGAACCAAAATGGTTCAAAAAATATATCCCACACACTTCAATAAAGAACTGGAGGATTACATGGATTCCCGGCTGCTGCACCTCTTTTCAGATATTAAAGTGGAGGAAGATATAGCCATCTCCGTTTTTGTATTTGAAGATAATATTACTGCAAAATAAAAAGAAGGCGGAACCGACATAGCATCCATATTGTCGGAGAGTTCGGCTGCACCTTCGATTTAATTAACGATGTCCTAATGGAATGAAAAGAGAGCTGTTTCTGTTTACACGTTTTTTCTTCTTCGATATTGATATTGGGACCATTGGTAGAGAACAAAACATCCTATGCAAAAACCAAGGATAGCCACCAAGGCCGCCACCAGGACCATGGCCGAGAATACATAAGCGACAATACTCCACTGGAGCATAAATCCTACCCAAGCGACCAACAGAAAAAAGACGGCAAGAAGCTGATTAAACCTTTGCTGCTCTCGGTCCTCCTGCACATACGAGGAGGGGCTTTTCTTCAAGAAAAGCTTGGCTATCCGCATTACTGGATTGAAGTTAAAAAGGACGCCGAGCAACCCCGCGATAAGAGGAATAACTAGCACCCCATATCCCCCTGTAATCCAAGTAAAAACTACAGATAAAACAATTACCCATTGATTAGCCCTGACTAACGGACGCGGAATGGAAGATGGATTTTGGCTCATATATATCATCCTTTTCATATCGGAATAAAGTAAAAACTGAAATTATTATAGCCTAACATTTGGAGAATAGATACCAAGAAAAAATGAAAGACTCTGCAAGTCCATCTGCTAAGTTTTTTTGTCTTTCTTAATTCCTAGCGATGTATCAGCCAATTTGTTACAATTCTTATATATGTCAATTGGGGAAGATAGACATTGTTTTACTCTATGCGCAAATCACGGATCATGAAAGGAACCTACATAGTTTATGAAAAGAAATGATTTTGGAAATAGGATGAAGGAATATGAAAATGCCTATAGATTAAGCCTACCACGCCGTTTACCCGTAATCATCAGAATTGATGGTGCGCATTTTCATACCTTTACACGTGGGATGACGAAACCTTTTGATGAGAAACTAATTTTTGCATTATGGGAGACGTGTAAATATTTGGCCTATAACATTATGGGATGTAAACTGGTGTATCATCAGAGCGATGAAATTTCATTGCTTCTTACGAATTATGACAAATTAACGACGCAATCCTGGTTTGAAAATAATCTTCAAAAGATGGTGTCCATATCTGCTTCTCTGGCTACAGCCAAATTTAATGAGGAAATCCAAAAGGTTTACCCAGGTCAGCCTTTAGCCACTTTTGATGCAAGAGCATGGGTCTTGCCCCAGGATGAGGTTACAAACTACTTTCTATGGAGACAGCAAGATGCTACTAAAAACAGCATTTCTATGGTGGCTCAAGCCCATTTCAGGCATTCAGAATTAGAAGGATTGAACGGAAATCAGCTACAAGACAAGCTTTTTGTGGAAAAAGGGATAAACTGGAACGATATTCCAGTCTGGCAAAAGCGGGGAATTTGCATTACCAAACAACAGTACAACAAAGGCGAAGCCGTCAGAAGCAAGTGGGATGTTGATCATGAGACACCGATTTTTTCACAGAATAGAGATTATATTAACCAATATGTATACTTGGACAAGGATGTGTAGATTTGGAGTGTGTCATTTTTATAGGAATTCAGGCTTCGGGCAAGTCGACATTTTATAAAGAACATTTCTTCAAAACACATATGCGAATAAATCTTGATATGCTTAAAACACGGAATAGGGAAAATATTTATCTGCAAGCCTCCATTGAAACAATGCAGCGCTTTGTTGTAGACAATACAAATGCCACTGTTATAGAACGGAAGAAATATATCGATGCTTGTAAAAATAAGGGGTTTAAAATTATTGGCTACTATTTTGAGCCCGATTTTGCAGAATCTATTAAGCGTAATGAGCAGCGCACAGGCAAAGAGTATATTCCTGAAATCGGTATTAAAAGTGTAATGAGTAAACTAGAGATCCCAAGCTACGAAGAAGGATTTGATGAACTCTATAGTGTGATTTCCATTGAAGGAACGTTTCAGATCAGAAGGCTGCCGGAAAACCATACAATATAGGGGGAGCATCCATGAACATACCAGAGAGATTTATCAAACGGTTTCCAGCATATGAGGACGTATTTATTGGTAATCTTGAACATCACCGCAAGCACTTTCTACCGATTTGCTCGATTAATCTTCAGTTTTTATTCCCGGAGCAGGACGAGTGGCTGCATTTTGTTTCCGTAAAAGAAATACACGAAGGCTGTGTGGGTGAAAATACTCAGCAATTTCATACCTCATATACCAAGGAAGATATGCTGGGTTTCGATGTAATTGACAGCAAATACAAATTCGAAGCAGACTGGAATTATTTTAGTCTTCATCATAAAGAGCAATTGGAAGCCACCTATGAAGCGCTGAAGTCTACCGGGGATAAAGCGTACTTAGGTATGAAGAGAGAAGTTATGGAGTTGGACGGACTGGAACAGGTGTACATGGCTAATGAACAAGACTACCAAGCTCGCAAAGCATTTTTCCTGGAAAACAATAAAATTTATCCATATTCCTCCTTTGGGGAGGCTAAAAAGTCTGTGGTAGAGCTCACCCGTGATTTTGAGGAAAAGCGAACCAGCGGTTGGGGGCTGAGTTTCCCTGAAGTTAACGGCATTTTGGATGATATCGCTTTTCAGTCTGACAAGGCTCAAAGTTATATCAAGGAATATGACGAATCTCTGGAAGAGATGCTCCAGTTCGAGCAAACCAATCTGCTTCATGTGCCTAAACGTCCCAATGGTGAGACTTTTACCTATATCGGTTCTTTCACCGGATATTATTTCCAAGCGTTTGGGGCGGATACCGTCTATTTATTTTACGATAGAGAATTAAAGAAAGCGGTAATTTGCTTCGAATATTCATAAGTGAGGATTTTGCAAAATCCTGAAGTATAAAAAAACTCCCATAAAGGGAGTTTTTTATTTATTTCTTATTCATCTCCACATCATGCTCTTTAGCAAGTGTGTTGACTTGTTCACCAAAATCTCTGAATAGCTTTCTACCTTCGCTGAGCTTGGTGTTACTTTCATTGACTAAGTTCAGATCCTGTTTATCCAACGCATCGAGCATCTTAATGAAGGCTTCCTTTTGAGTACTGGCGGCCTTGATGTAGGTTTCGTGGACGGCTCTTACCTCAGGAGTTTCCGTCTTTACAGCTTCTAACTTATCAACAAATTTGGTGTATTCCGGGATGATATCGTCTTTTAAAGCATTATATAGTGTAACATCATCTGTAAAGTTATCTCCAGTCACAGCTTCATACTTATCAGTAACTGCTTTTTCATCTTGTGCCAAAGGAAGCATTCCATCATTTACATACGTGATTAAATCTTTTTTTATCGGATCGGTAGAGCAGGCTGCCAAAATGGAGAAGCAACATAATACTAACATAAACACGCTAAGTTTTTTCATCTGTATTCCCCTTTTTTATGTATGTTATGGGTAATTCGATTTATTTAATAGTCTTAAAGAACTATCCATATTATTTGATTATATCGTATAAATAAGAGAATGGTAGGATTTTTATGGTAAAATAGTGTCAAAATTAAGTTGATTAACCTAAACCTATTCACATGGAATTACAAATAAGAATGTTTTAAGAAGTATATTCCATTTGAACCAGAATTACTTTATGATAGAAAAGGACATCCTAGAATTTCCCTGTATATATTTGGAGAATGGTTGATTTTTTTTAATACATTTGAGAGGAGATTTCAGTATGCAAAGATTTAAAAAGGTGGTTTCAGTTACACTAAGCTCAATGCTCCTGCTTTCATTCGGTATGACGGCGAACGCGAGTGCAAGCCCAGAGGTGAAGACGGATCAAACGATTCAAACAGTTTCCAATGTGCAGCTAACAACTGATAAGGAAAGTGTTATTGAACAATTAACACGCGCGGACAAGCCTGCCAGTATCACAGATTCGGTGTACACCATTACAGAAAATATTAACTTGGCGACACCACAGAAATCTGTATTGAAAAAGAGAGTTACCCCTTCGCTCAAAGCCAGTGCAAACTCAGTATCATCTAAAGCCGCAGGGAACGTAGCGACAGCGTCCACTGCTACATATTCCGGTACGATTACAGAAGAGGGAGGCACACAGTTTTTATATCCGATCTATTTGCAGCCGGGTGAATTGTTACAGGCTCAGTTGGATGGTCCATTTTCAGCCCAGCTTGACTATGACTTATACCTGTATGAGTTTGATATGGCGACAGGCGATATTAATTCCAATCCAATAGATGTTTCCAACTACGGGAATTATGTTAACAATTATGAGCAAGGAGCTGCTTCTCTTCCTGAAAACGTAGGAGCTCGCAACTCGATCGGAGCCGAAAAGGCTTACGCGCTTGCAGTTCATGCCAAGAAGGGATCTAGCATTAATGACCTTTTCTATTTAACTGTAGCAGTAAGCTCCAACTATGATGCCTATGAGCCGGATGACAGTGCCTTCCATGCTTATAATTTTACTGTTAACGACAAAGGCTCCTCGATTAACTTCCGCACCATCCATTCCGCTATAGACAATGATTGGTATCAAATTACAGTACCGGCCAGCCGTAATTATGATGCATTAAATGTGAAGCTGGACAGCACTTCGGAAAGCTATGGATACAAAGCGGAAGTATATGCAGCTCTTACTGGCAATCAAATGGTGCTTCTACCGCAAACGAATCATAATGTTACCTTAAACACAGGGACCTATTATGTACGAGTGTACAGCACAAGTCAGTATTCAGCCGACCATTTATATACACTATCGATTAAACCGGTGCTTCGGGCTGGCAAAATTGAAATTACTGGCTATAACTCCAATGGCTATTATGATTATCCGACGTATTCTTACGGTCGTCATTATCGTATTAACGGAGGCAGCAGTCTGATCGTGAACGGTGTTGTGAAAACAACAGATGGTCAACTGGTTCCCAATGCGCCTGTCACGGTCGTATGGCTGGATAAGAACTGGACCGAGAGCAGCGGTAACCGTACGAGAACGGCTTCTACGTACACCGATGATAGCGGTAAATTCAGTGTGACCCTTTCTCTTCCACAATCGACAGGAAAAAATGTAGATTATATAAGTGAAATTGGTTCCACACACTACTATGATCTTACAGGAGTTGCCGCTCAGGTCGATGGAACTTCGATTAGTGCGACGGACATTGTTTATCTGTTTGCTTATAGCTTGCGAAATTAAGATATGCTTTAATGTAGTTTTGATTCATGAGAGTCGCTTTTTTTGAATGGTTAGCTGAGGCTTTCCATTTCTGAAAGAGCGACTTTTCATGTTTATTCACCAAGAATAAGAAAATGGTCTTGTTTTCATAGATTACAAATAGAAATTGTTTTGCATAATATATTCCAATAGAACCAAAGATGATTTATGATAGAGCCATACAGCCTAGAAATCACCCTGGTTTATCCGGGGATAGCGGGAATTCCTTAAACTATTTGAGAGGGGATTTCAGTATGAAGAGGTTCAAAAAGGCTATTGCAGTTATGTTAAGCATGATGCTCCTGTTTGCTTTCGGAATGACTGCGAATGCGAGTGAAAGTACGGAGGCTACATCGGATCAAGCGATTAAAGTGGAATCCGATATTCAGCTAACAACTGGAAATGAAGACGTGATTAAGCGTTTAACGCGAGCAGACAAGCCAGACAACGTTACGTCTTCGGTTTATGTCATGCAAGAAAATCTCAACTTCAAGACACCAGAGACAACCTCATTGAAAAGGGAACCTATTTCTTCGCTGAAGGCAAACCCAATGGCTGCATCAGCCACAGTTTCCTCTGCTACGTATTCCGGTACGATTACGCAAGAGGGAGGCACACAATTTTTATATCCGATCTATTTGCAGCCTGGTGAATTGTTGCAGTCCCAGTTGGATGGTCCATTTTCAGCCCAGCTTGACTATGACTTATACTTATATGAGTTTGATATGACGACAGGTGACATTAATCCTAATGCCATTGACGCATCCACCTATGGTACTTATTTTAACAATTATGAACAGGGGGCTGCCTCACTTCCTGAGAACGTAGGAACCCGTAACGCTACCGGATATGAAAAGGCATATGCGATTGCTGTTCATGCCAAAAAGGGTTCCAGCATCAATGATCCTTTCTATCTAACGGTCGATACAAGCTCCAGCTACGATGCATATGAACCAGATGAGAGTGCTTTCCATGCCTATAACTTTACCTTTAGTACGGGCGGTTCATCGCTTAATTCACGCTCCATTCATTCAGGCATTGATAATGACTGGTACCAAGTTACGATCCCTGCCAGCCGCAATTATGATGCTTTGAACGTAAAGCTTGATAGTGTTTCGGACGGTTATGGCTACAAAGCGGAAGTCTACGGAGCTCTTACAGGAAACCAAATGGCGCTTTTGCCGCAAACGAACCATAATGTCAGCTTAAATACAGGAACCTACTATGTGCGAGTGTACACAACCAATCAGTATTCACCCAATCATTTATACACACTTACACTGAAGCCAGTGCTTCGGGCTGGCAAAATTGAAATTACCGGCTATGATTCTGTTAATGGTCCTAATGATTATCCGAACTACTCATATGGTCGTCATTATCGGGTTAATCAACGCAGCAACCTTACCGTGAAGGGGGTAGTTAAGACAACTGATGGTTATCCAGTGGCAAATGCGCCTGTTGATGTGACTTGGTTGAATCAGAACTGGACTGAAAGCAGCGGAAATCGTACTCGTACAGGCACAGCTTATACGGACCAGAATGGAGCCTTTAGTGTGACTCTTTCCCTGCCATCTTCCACTGGAAGTATAGCGGAATACCTGTCTGGAGCCATCAGTTTTACACACTACTATGATCTATCAGGGGTAGCCGTTCAGGTGTCAGGTACTTCGATTATAGACACAGATATTGTATATCACTTTGCCTATAGTATTTATGGCGGCTGATGGACGGGTTATTAAGCTAACACTTAAGGTAACTTGTTGCTTGAATATTTTATATCTGAAACAAAAGTAGTTCGTTTCAATATTTGTTCAATTTTAGGACAAAGCATATGTTCATTCCATATATGCTTTGTCCGATATATATAGAAACAGGGTCACATTACACTATACATACGCCTTAGATTGCCTGTTACAAACATGACAGGAGGAAATAGAATGAATTTTGGACCTCTTAGAGCACAGCAAGCGATTCTTAATGCAAGTAGCTTACGGATCAATCCGACAAGCAAGCAAGCTCCACCACCCCAGCTTCATGAAGAACAGGTCTCAAGAGTGGTAGTTCAAGACTCCGTGGAGATTAGTGAAGCTGGCAGACAGTTGGCGGAAGGAGCTATTGTATCACAGGCTGCCAAGTATTTCGGTACAACACAGATCAATGATTCATTAAACCGGGTTTTGGAAGGTCAGCCAGAAGAAGTGTCTAATGCAGTGTACAGTATGATTGAATCTAATTTTATCGTCGACGGAACAGTAACGGATGAGAGTCAACGAGCTGTGCTGCTGGAGATGGGAGTTACTCAATCCAAGTATATTGCCGATCATTACATGGAAGGCGACAAGGCCAAAGAGTTTCTGGAAACCATGAACCAGATTGCTAGTATTGCTTTGACACGATCCACTGATCCAGAGACCGGAGATATTAGCTACACGACTCCAATAGATCGTCCGTCAGGTGCTCCTGAGGATTATGTCAAGCTGTCGGAAGTGATGAAGCAGGTTGATCCTCAAAAATATACTGCGTACATGAATGATATTAAAGGTGGAGGAAATGGGCTGAGCCAACTGTTAAATTTTGCGCAAAAGGTTCCTCAACATCCCGATTGGATTGAGAAATACAAGGAACGTACGGGACAGAATGCAGAGTTGCTCAATAACACACCGCTAAACAATCGGTTTGACAAAGCTGATACGACATCATCTTCTGCTTTTATGAACAGTATGCAAAATCTTCTTAAGCAATCTTCCGCTACTCAGGATTCTTACATGCAGAATATGCGGGGATTTTTTCGGAACTTGGGTGTTCAGATTCATTAACACCTTCAAATAATTTGTCAGTTCTGTTTACAACCTGATTGGAACGAAGTATAATAGCTTCAAAACATACTCGTGATATAGAGGAAGCACCTCAAACCTAGGCATTAACGCCTTTGTTTGAGGTGCTTTTTCTATTTTACCCGAAGCGAGTTTGTAAAACTCTTTGAAAATAAAATAAAAGTAAGGAGAAGTGTATGTATCGAAAAAATAAGCGAAAGGTAAGGAAGTATAGGAAGTGGGTGTACGGATTTTTGGCTGTAGTCCTACTATTAACGATGATTCCCATATTTCCGGAAAGGGTATCAGCTGCTACTCAGGAGATCATGGGAGGCCCTTTTTGCCAAAACAATTTGCCGGGTGGAGGCGACAGTTGGGGCTCTTGGTCAGGAAGTGGGATAGGAGCAACGGAAGTATACACTGGCATGGGTTCGGCGAGATATAAATGTGATGGTACTACGCAGCCGACTGAACGTTTTGTTGATATTGGAAGATCTATTAAGACTTCGGATTACAGGATTTTTGTTTACATTGAAGGGTCGTATCATACTGATATATATACATCTAATAACGCAGCAGGCGACAGTTGGAGGCCTAACGGAACGAACTTATACACATGGACTAATATAACGAAATTCTACGCCGATAGATTTTACCAGGGAAAATGGATAGATATCACCGACTCTATTACATTAAGGGATGTTCGATATTTCAGAGCGATGGGAACTAACCAACAGACAAGCAATGAAATATCCAAGTTTGGAATCCGTGTTATTCCCAAATCAGATTTCATGCCTAAACCACCGCAGATTCATGCAGGCGCTGAGGGCCAGGCTGTCACAGAATGGACCAAAGAACCTGTAACCGTGTGGATAAATGGGGACGTGGCTCCTGAAGGACTAAAATACTATGAATATAGCCTGAATGGAGGAGCATTCCAGCTATACACAGGTCCCTTTACTGTATATGATCACGGTGTAAATACGATCTATGCCCGGACAGTAGACGTGAATAACCAGTATAGTGGTCTTTCTTCCGGGAATGTCCGAATAGATAAGATGCCACCAACTCCACCCATCCTAAACGCAACGGGAAACAGTAATGACTATACGATTTCATTACAACCGGGTGTAGACGATTATTCTGGACTAGCCCATACTCAATTTCGTATGACGGGCGTTGTGAATCAGGATTGGCAGGATTATAGTGGAGTGTTTCATGTGAATAAAGATGGTAAAAGCACGGTACATGCACGCTCCATTGACGGCGTCGGTAATGTGAGCCAAGAAGTAAGTAAAGAAGTCACCATTGATAAAAAGGGACCGACGGCTCCTACCATCCGGGCTAGCGAGACAGGGCCAACGATCCGTGATGTGAATATTGCTATTGATTCAGGAAGTGACTCTACAAATGGAATTAAGATGACACAATATCGCTTGGGCCCATTAGGGGAATGGCAGACATACAATGGCACTTTTACATTAAACGCAGAAGGGATTTACGAATTATCAGCGCGGACGATCAATAATCTCAACGTGTCTAGTCCAATCGTGACTCAATCGGTCATGATTGATCGAACCAAGCCAACGCCTCCGAAAGTTACGTTTTCCGAGGTGACGATACCTACCGGATATACCAATAAGCCAGTGCAGTTTACTCTATCGGGTGCGACGGATACTACAGCAGTACATTATGAATATCAATTGGGTTCTGGCACCTATGTGTCTGGTTCGTCTGGAATATTAAATGGTTCGGGTATCGTAAAATTGACTGCTCAAGCTGTAGATGCAGCTGGGAATCGAAGTGATCCAGTATCCGCAATATCTTATATTGATTTGGAACCACCGACGATTCAACTGACGCCGGATTCGCGTGAATGGAAAGATACCCATATTCATGTGAGGATACGATATGCCGATCAGCATTCGGGGATTGAGTCATCCACAATGCAGTATAAAATCACGAACAGCCCTGATTCACCAGAAAACTGGGATGCTTCAGCCGATACAACAATCCAGATGGATCTTTCAGATGAAGGTGAATGGTATGTTCATGCCAAGGTCAAAGACAGGGTGGGTAACATTTATGAAACGGTCAGCAGTGCACTTCGCATTCAAAGGCAGCCCCAGTCGGTTGTGCTCTCTGCGACATCCATACGAAATACAGAAGCTGATTTGCAGTGGACTCTCCCGTCTGGTCTTGATGATGGTTACGTTTATACAGTCCGAAATCTAACAACTAATGAGGTTTGGGATGTTACGCATCCGACAAATTCTTTTACAGATAGAGGGCTACAAGGAGGACGGCAATACGAATATGAAGTGCGTTCTAGTAATCATGTGGGAGGTAATGCGTATTCTAATCGAGTCCATATATTAACGTTACCTGATGCCCCTGAGCATATCCAGTTACGACCTGTCTCTCGTCATTCTGCAGAAATCATGGCTGACTTTACGCCAGTCTCATCAGCTAACAAATATAATATTACAGCAGCAGACGTAAGTACGGGAGAAATCATATTTAAGGATACGGTTACACAGGATGTGTATAATCCAATTACGGGAATGAAGCCTGGTAAATATTACGATGTTTCTGTATCAGCTATTAATGACACTGGAGAGGGTACAGCAAAGCATGTATCTTTTCTAAGTCTACCAGACAGCCCGAACGGATTTCGGAATGTAACTGTAAGAGAAGATGGAATCGACTTGAAGTGGAATTCTGTAATCACTGCCACCTACTACGCCCTAGAACGTGACGAAGTATCGGTTTATAACGATGTGTATACAGAATTCACCGATACTGATCTTCAGGCGGGAACAGAGTATGGTTATAACGTTTCCGCTGAAAATGCAACAGGATTCGGAGACTATGCCCATCTGGGAGTTATCACTTTACCTGATCGAGTAACGACATTATCGAGTGTGACGAAGGATGTGTATGCTATCGGTGTTGCGTGGCAGGATGTGCAGGGGGCTGAAGGATACATCTTGAATGTTAACGATGAACCGAAGGTGCGGGTTGCGCGTGGTATCCACTCTTATACTTTTGAGGGCTTGCCTGCTGGTAGATCTGCCAATATTAAAATACGAGCCTACAATCGAAGTGGCACGGGTGAAGATACATCTATCAACGCATTAACACTACCTGATTCGGCTATACAACTTGCAGCTGAAGATGTTCGCGAGCACGATGCCACATTGATATGGGCCCCGGTTGATGGGGCAACTCAATATAAGGTAACGATCAACGGTCAAAATTATTATAGTACGGAACCACGTGTGGTTGTATCTGGTTTAACAGGTGGGAGAAACTATGATTTTCAAGTGAGCAGTGGGAACAGTAGTGGTTTCAGCCAGCCAGCGTTGGGTGAGCTGCTGACACTTCCTCCTGAAGTACAAAATGTTAATGTTACAGAACTTGAGGGTGGCCAGATTTCACTGAGCTGGGATGAAATCAAGAGCTCTTCTCAATATACTGTAACCCGTAAAGATACGGGGGAAGTTTTTAACACCAGAGATGCCCATATTAAGCTTTCAGATATCCAGCCTGGTATGATTTACTCGTTTGGTATACAGGCCGTGAATACAACGGGGGTAGGTAATATAGCTCCCTTTACGCTTCGCGCTTTGCCAGGTCAAATACCAGACAATAGATTGACAGTGAAAGAAGTAACAGATACCGATTTGGTTGTTACGTGGAAAGAAGCTTCGGGTGCAGATGCTTACAATGTCTACCAAAACGAGGTGCTTATCGGTCATACGACCACCCATGAATTTAAAGTAGATGGATTGGACAGTTCTACAGTGTATCGTATTACCATTAAGCCAGTGAACACAAGTGGTGAAGGTAAGCAGACAGAAGGTCAGGTCGAGACGCTGCCGTCTCCAGCGTTTGCGTTTTTGAAGACGGAAACAACGAATAGTGAATTTATCATCCATTGGGAATCAGACCATGAGAATGATATTTTCGTCCTTGCCAGTGAAGGAGGAACAGAGCTATATCGTGGTAAGGATCGAAGCTATATCTGGAGACAACTTAAAGAGAAGCAGTTGTATACAGTTCAACTTTGGGCAGAAAATAGTCAAGGAAAACGCACAGAGGCAAAACAAGCGCATGGAAAAACAACGGGTAATACTGTGGACGTAGGTGGCGGAGCAGGAGGGGCGGAGAGTGTAAAACCGATTCAGCCTGTTATAAAGGAACCGATAGAAACAGAGCACATTCAGGATTCAACCGTTGAGAAGAAGCCAAATCATTTTAGTGACATTGATCGGATATTTAATAAAGAAAAAATAAATGTGCTTGCCGATTTGGGTATAGTAAAGGGAACAACCCACACGCTATTTGAGCCGAACAGACCTGTAACGCGTATGGAGTTCACTTCGATGCTGGTCCGTTCCTTGAAATTACCGCTCGAAACGGATGTGACTTTAGGCTTCGAGGATATTAATCCATCGGCGTGGTACGTTGATCTTCTCAAAACGGCGATTAAAGATCAGGTCGCTCGCGGGTTTAGTAATAGAGAATTTGGCCCAGATCGGGTCATTAACCGTGAGCAGGCGGCTAAAATGGTGAATAACATTATCAAAGCTACACCACAGCAAGAAAGCAGTGCATACTCGGATTCCTCTCAAATTGTAGAGTGGGCCAGAAAGGATGTACTTGGTCTAACCGAGATTAATTTAGTACAAGGATATCCAGATGGTAGCTTTCGGGCCAAGCAGGAGGTCACACGTGCGGAAGCGGCTGAGATGATTTATAACATGCTTCAAGTGAAATAGAACGAATCAAGGGGCGGCGTTGGCCAGCCCCTTTTTTTGTGTACTAACTTAACTTATTCCGCAATAGCAGGGTTTAAATTGGATGCTCTGTAGGCAGGAACGCCATTAATGAGTGCGGTTTTTAGCTGAATATATCGTATACCATAATAGGAGGTTGTACTACTCATCCCGGATGAAAGTACAATTATTTTATAATATGAAAAAGGAATCTCATTACTAAATTGATAGGTTGTTTTTGCAATGGTTGGCAAAGCTTCGACTTCACCTAACCTAAACCAATTTTCTCCGTCATTAGAGCCGTGAAAAGAAAATGAAAGAATAAAAGCTCGAGAAGATGGCTGAGCTAAAAGAATATCATTGATCGTCTTACCTGTATCTAATTTGAAGATGATTTCTCCACCTTTACCGCTTAAACTACTTTCCCAATATAGATTATTATCGATTAAAACATTTTTTGGAAAAGTATTTTTAGAATCTCCATTCGTTGAAACATTTTCCTCTGCTATAACAACAGGATCCACGGAAAAAGTATAGTCGTCTGGATTTTGACTGAATTTTGCCATGTTGAAATTCCTCCTTAAGTTTAATTTTTGAATGTGTCGAAAAGGTTGATTCATATCATTTATATGAAACTCTCTATGAATATATTCCTTGAACATGGAATGCATACTAGTTATACACTTATTATTTGGGAGATGGCATTTTCCCTTTGGATTGGGAAGTTTGTTTTAGTACTGTTGAGGAATATAAAAGAAAATTATTTGAGAAGTACACCACTTCCCAAGAATATAATGATTTTGTAATAGGTGGATTTAATGTGCTTACCGACAAAATAGATGCGATTCTGAATTATGCTTTAGAGAACTTTCGAAAAGAATTTCCTCATAATTATGAGTCGCGTTGTCCGGCTATGATATTTCCGTTGCCAAGAGGCGATGAAAGTAATGGTGCTGAGTTTGCTATTATTTTAAAACGAGATGAAGATGGAGATACAATGGTCTATTCGCCACTTCCATTGTCATATTTAGAAAGAAGTTAATACTCTACTGAAAGAAAATGGGGAAACCAAGTGATGAATAATGTAAAGCTATCCCGGGTCTTCCTCTGGCTATATGGAGTGCGTTGATTTGTGTCGAAGAGATCTCTACGCTTCGAATTAAGTATTGGAGGTTGCTCCAGAAAGATATCCGGCAAATTGTTACGGAGCAGTTTTCGGAGTACAGGCACGGATGGGCACCTGCCTACATACAATAAACAGACCGCAAGCCCGGTAAGTAACAAAGGCCGGTAAGTTCGCAACTACCTCAGGAGGTGTCATCCGTGCCCGGACTATTTAGCGCTATCGCTCTGTTCATCAAGGAATTGACGCTACTCGTTTCCTACGTGAAAAACAACGCCTTTCCGCAGCCATTGACTGAGAAAGAGGAAGCTCGACACCTAAAGCTGTTTGCCGAAGGCAATGCACACTCCCGTAACACACTCATTGAGCATAACCTACGGCTGGTGGCCCATATTGTGAAAAAGATGTGAATACAAAACAAAGTAAAAACAATGAGCAGTTAGCCCTTTATTTCCAAGGGGTTTTTGAAATTGAGGAGTTGCCTAAAGGCTCAAATAAACCAAGAAAGCTTGTGCCAAAAGAGGACAAGTTCATTATGATTTAGTAGGACGAGCATTAGATTTGACCGTCATAAATCTAAAATGTAAAATATAGGTATTGAATCAAAGGGGACAATTTATGCGCGAAATAAGGCAGAGTACACCACAAATAGTTATAGCTGTTATTGTGTTCGCAGGTATTATTTTATTCTTCAAACATCCAGCAGAAGGATCAAATATGTTTGCTGATGTGTCTACAAATTTATTAAGGTCATTAGCAGGTAACTTAATGCCTGTGTTTAGTCAGTAATCACTTTAAGCCATCCAATAAGGATGGTTTTTAATTTGTGTTATTTATAAATCAATCCAGTTATCCCGAATCCGAAATAACAGCTTTAGAACGAACGTGAGAGCGTCTAAGGAGTATGTCATTGTAAAGTGTAAGGAATCAGAAAATTATACTCGAACAAGCGTGCTTAATATGGTATATTGTTCCTATATTTTTTATAAGGGGTTATTGCGATATGACAACTGAGTCAAAAAAACCACCTACAGTGTTTATTTCGTATAGTTGGACTACAACAGACCATGAACAGTGGGTCTATGAACTGGCTACGCGCTTGATGAGCGATGGAGTTATGGTTAAATTAGACAAGTGGGATTTAAAAGAAGGAAATGATACATTAGCATTTATGGAGAGTATGGTAACTTCAACAGAGATCGATAAAGTCTTAATTATCTGTGAGAGAGGTTACCAAGCTAAAGCTGATAAAAGAACTGGTGGTGTAGGAACTGAGACGGAATTAATTACTCCTAAAATTTATGGGAATGTTGGACAAGAAAAATTTATCCCAGTTGTTTCAGAGAGAGATGAGGAGGGCAAACCGTTTTTACCTACATTTTGCAGCTCTAGAATGTATGTTGATCTTTCCATTGAGTATGAGAAAGGCTACGAAAGACTGTTAAGAACCTTACATCAAGCACCTATGCATAGAAAACCAGCATTAGGAGCTGTTCCATCGTTTTTGTTTGAACAAGAGGTTTCACACTATGAATCTTCAAATCTAATCAAACAATTAAATAGTGCCATAGAGAACAATCCAAAGCGAGTAAGAGGAATTACAAGTAGCTTTATAAATACTTTCTTGGGAGAATTGAAACAACTTGAAATAACATCGATAGATAATCCGTCTCTTTTAGATGAAACAGTTAAAGAAAAAATAGATGAATCTTTGCCTTTAAGAAACGTATATATAAATTTCATAAATTCTTTATCCGAGTCAGATGAAATAGATTCTGACTGGATCGTAGAATTATTTGAGAGTTTGTATCCTTTAGCCCATAATCAAAAAAACAATAGCTACTATGAATCACAATTTGACCAATTTAAATTTTTTATTACTGAATTATTCATTTATACATGCGCTATTCTGATTAAACATAATCAATACAAGGTACTTTCAGAAGTATTTAATAACGAGTTTCACACAAAGAATTTTACTAATGATAATTTAAAAATTCGTTTTGAAGGATATAGATTTTATATAGAGTCTTTAGAAAGATTAAATGAAAGACTTGGGTATAGAAAGTTTAGTTATACTGGCGAAATACTCAGTCAACGTGCTGATAACTCACTAATTAGTAAGGAAGAGTTTTTGAATACTGACCTTCTTTTACATTATATTTCTAAAATTTTAAGGCCAGATGAAAGATATTTCTGGTTTCCAACTACTTATATGTATCGATCTGCGTACTCACATTTTAAGCTTTTGTCTAAGCTTAAGTCTAAACGGCATGCTGAGAAAATTAAATGTATTTTTAATGCGGATACAATTGAAGAACTTAAATTAAGCATTTCGAGTTATTCTGTCGCTCAACCAATTCGTGTACAGAATGACTATTTCAATCAAGCACCTCACATTGCAAGCATTATTAAACCTGATGAAATAGCCACTATGCTTTAATGTGAATTTTCTACTAAAGAGAATTCAATTATTTCACAAAGCTTTTTAATACGAATGTATATAAAACACCAATTTTACCATCCAGTTGCCCCCATATTGACGGTGACTGGATTTTTTTATTTTCAAAAATCATTGAGGTTACCATGACAAGATATAATGTATTTGTAAAAGCAAAATTTATGATCTTATTAATTAATTTTTTATTCATTGAATTTTAAAATTTGTTTTAATACTTTTCAGTTGGAACAAGTGGACTTTATAGTGATAAATTGATCTTATACGGTAGTACATTATTAAGAGTCTTAGGGAGTGCTTTTATATGAATATTAATCATTTACCTCTTGAATCTGTAGATCAAGACCTTCTTAACTTCAGTCTGAAATCAAAGGAAATAGCAGAGCATATTAATAATTACTCTAATCATATTCCTTATGCTATTTCAATTAATGGTACATGGGGAGCAGGCAAATCTACAATGTTAAATTTTATTGAATCAAACATTAATAAAGATAAATGTGCAGTTATTCGGTTCAACCCTTGGATTCTTTTGGAAAAAGAAGAGATTTTATTTTCTTTATTTGAAGAAATTTATGATTGTATTGATAATGGGTTTACTAGTGCTAGAAAAAAGTTTTTGAATTATGCCCAAAAGCTCACTAAACCAGTTTCTAAAATGGCAACTTATTTTACTCAGACTATGAACGGAGTACCGCATCAAGCAGCACTAGCAGTATCAGATTCTGCTTCAGAAGCGGTTAGCCAAATAACTAATACATTTTTTGAAAAACCAATATCTAAAAGAAAAAAGGAAATTGAAAAAGAATTACAACAAATGTTTGTACAAAACAATAAAAAAATTGTGATCTTTATTGATGAAATTGATCGAATGTTTCCAGAAGAGGTTATTCGGATTTTTCAAGTAATTAAATCAGTATTAGATTTACCAGGCTTATTGTTTGTTGTAGCAATGGATAAGGAATCTATAGAAGATTCATTAACAAAAGCTGGAATACAAAAACCGAATGATTATTTGCAAAAAATATTTCAATTGAGTATACCAATAATTTCCAGATATCAGCTACGTACATTAAGTTATAATTTGTTTTTATGTAATGTAGATAAGACTCCATATAAGGAGCAACTTAAATATCTTTTTGATACTTTCATTGATTTAAAAAAACAAAATTTTCTAATACCTGTTCATCAAGAAAAGCAGGGTATGTACAGTGGGGAGACTATTGAAAGTCGAACTGAGAGTATCTACAATAGAGTGTACAATAACCTGAGAAGAAATTATGAGAATCCCAGAAAATTTATAAAACTCGCTAACTATATAATGGTTAATTGGGATGCATATTTAAGTGAAATGGAAAATAGTGGTGCTCTTAACGAGCTTGATTTACAAACTGCCTTTTTATTGTTTCTGGGTAACTATGAATATCATCCGGAAATTCACGAAATTATGGTTACTGAATATAAAGAAGAATCTCTTATGGCTTCGATTAAATCGTTTATTAATTTACATTACCCTAATAATGCAAGAATTCAAGCAGGAAAAAGTTATATTCTACCTGCTTACGATGATATTTTAGATAAATCTAGCAGGGCTTTAAATAAGTATCCAGATGCATTAAGGTACATGAACCAACTAAAGGAAAAGGGGGAGTTAGATTTGGAGTTTTCTTAAAGACGAATTCACAAGCTATGAAAAATATAACGTCAGGGAAGCTTTTTTTACAGACTTGGGATGGTCAATTAATCAGTTTAAAAGTGCTGGCTCAAGCCAACAGGTAGGCGTATGAAAAAGGGAACTGAACCAAGAGAGAATGTATATATAAGAGTCAAGGAGGGTTAAACTCAGCCCCCTATGATATGGAACTAAGCGCCTAGAGATAGGCGTTTTTTTTGTTGCTATTTATTACTTGCAAAATTTACACTGTTCATTTTTGTATTTTGGATAATTACATTTAATGCAAAATTCATACTCTTTATTTACATTTTCAGGTTCAGGAATTTTCATATCTTGAGCAAGCATATGACTAGCATCGTGGATAATTGATAATGTCTCTATATAATGGAACGGCGGTGTTCCTGTTACTCTATCTGAATTGATTCGCCATGCAACATGAAAAGGTTCGGTATACATATCTATCAAGGAGAAAACTGAATTATAACATTCCAAAGATTCAATAGCTTCCGAATCAGTATATTTGTATTCACTAGTTAGAATCTTAAATACCTCTTTTTCAAATGATGGTAGCCAATTAATTGTCATTTAGTTCACCCTTTTCAAAGCTTGATATAATATATCTTATTATAGTAAATGCTTTCGTATTATTCTATATGACTTTTAATTATTCTAAGTAGAATACCATTAGAAGTAGTAGTGTCTTTTTCACTAAATAATTGTTACTATTATCCAAAATATATGGGAAATTGTCCCTATCTGTTGTATTATAGTTAAGGATGAAGTGACTATAATTTATGTTGTCAATTAATACGAATAAACACCCTATAGGCGCATATGTGTTAAACGTCTATGGCTCAGGAGTATTATCTGAGATAACGAGAAGGTTGAATGCTATAGAAAAGGATGGATAAGATATGAGTGAAGAAGAATGGTATTATAAGGTAGTTATTAAGGTTTCAAGTCTAGGAGATGTAAATGTTGATCCTGAATTTAGATTTACTGAAGATAAGAAACAAGATATGACTGAATTTGTTTTTACTTGCCTTGAGAACGGACATGAAGTATCTATTGTTCATACAACCGAGGAGTTCGATTCATAAATTATAGAATAACCTCTGGTGAACTGGAGGTTACGTTTACATAATACTAATTGAATAAGATAAGATGAATAGTATGCGAAGATATGAGGTTAGATTGTTTTAAAATAATTGATTTCTTAAGGGGATGGAAGATGTTTAATACTTTGAATGGCTTTAAAGAAACAGAAGAGGAATTTGAAAAGTATTTAGTCAGAATTCGTCCCTTACTTAATAACTATCTTGATAAAAATCAGTTGAAGCATGACGAAGCACTATATTTTTGCGAAACATATTATTTTTTTCTCTCATTTATCGCTGATAAGGGTTACTTTAGTAAACTAGATAATAGTGTTAAGGGGATAATCTCCAAAACAATGAATGATTTCTTTGCTATATTAGCATGTCTTAAAGCTGGAACTGTATATCAAGCTATGATATTGCTTCGCGGTTTATATGAATCACTTTTATACCTTACTTTTATTTATGAAGATTTTGATGTGAGAATTAGATTATATGCGGAAAATGCTATTTTTGAGAGATATAAAGCTACATTAAAAGAAGATCATCCTTACTGTGAAGAAGAGCTTGCTGATCTAAAAAATCAGTACGAGCGTATTAAAAACAATTATATACCATATAAACCTTGGTATTATAAACTTGTAGAAAAGATTATTCAAAATGATTCTGAAAATCAGAAGAAGGGAAAAAAAGTAAACCCTTCTCTTAAAAAAATAGCAGAATTACTGGGAATTTAGAGGAGTATAACAGATTATATGGTTTAACTTCAAAAGCAGTACACATGTCTCCACTACTATCACATGTTTTCATTTCTGATGGAAGTTTTACTAGTGGACCAATATTTCAAAGTAATCTAATTAATAATGTAACTGTCTTTTGTTGCGCTTACATGTATAAAGTCATTAGCATTGTTTTGTCTGAAAATCAGACAGATGAGGAAGTAAAATCAATTCTTAATTACCTACAATTTTTACTAGGTTGTTCCGTTGCATATGAATTCAAAACTACTGATTTGAACTAAATCATAAAAGCAAGGGAACTATCTGGAGATTCAATCAATTCTGTTCGAAGATTTATAAAGGAGCGATATTATGAGTATTATTAACGAAATCAAAGCATATTTACCGCAAATTATTGAATTCATTGATTTGGCTGACAAATATTATAAAGAAGTAATAGAAGAAAATAAAAATCGAGACTCAATATATCAAGAAATGTCGTCTAAGCTTAAATCGTGGGAGTATCGTAATCTGTTGTTGTTGGAATCTTTAATGTACATTGGACAAAGTGATTTTATTGATCGCAGTGACTACACTACAGACTATGATTACTATAGAGATATAGAAGCTATTCGTGGGCACAGCTATACACCGGAGAAAGCTCTCAATAATATGTATAATTATTTGCACGACTTGAACCAGTATACTTCACCTGCTGGACATATGCTTGAAAAGCTTCTTTTGTCTCGTTACCTTAAACAGGGTTTGGATGTGCTTAGAATAAAACGAATTGAAGAATTCTCATCAAAATAGCGTAAGAAGTATAATCCTATTAATGATTGGGGGTGAGTAGCATAAAATGAACCAAAACCAACATCACACAATGACCTATACGCTAAATAGTGGCATCAAAGGAAGTGTAAACCTATCCACCAAACAAATACAGGACTGGATAGAATCTTATCGTGTAGGAAGTAAGTATGTGACTACAGTAGGCAAAGAACATTTCGGATTGAATCCTGAGCTTGTAGCAGATTTTAAGGTACATAATGAATTTTCTGAGCAAAGGGAATATGTAGCAGCAATACAGCAACCAACAGTATCTAGTAAGAGTAAAGAGCAATTAGCAGATGCATATAGCCAGCACAAGGTATTGATTCAGGTAGAATGTAAATGTGGAGCTTCATATGTAGAAGGATCAGCGTACAAGAGGAATAAATGGGGCTGTAAAGAATGTGGTGATATTGTGTTTTTGGATAGCAAGAAGGGGATGGTGGATACGAATAAAGGAAAAGCATGGTATATGACCAATAGGTATTTTGTTGAGAGATAGGCAACTGATATTTGTCGGTTGCTCTTTTTTATATTAACCCAAATTAGGAAAATAGACTAATTGACTAATAATAAGTGTGTATATGTCTATTTATTTTTTTAGAATTAACATTTAATGTTTTAAATAGATTTTTATGTTGACAAATAGGGAAAAAGAGGTAATATTATCTCGTGTAACATTTTCAAAAATTTTCTATTTGGAGGAAACGAAAATGAAAAAGAAAATGGTATTACCAATTTTGGCAGCTGTTTCTTTGGTTTTTTCTCCGTTTGCTGGACATATTGCAAGCGCAGAAAGTGCAGACAAAACTTTGGAGGGGACCAACGGTAGGGAAATTGTAATACATAAACCGGATGACATCTCTAGTGCAAAAATTGATGAGCTTGTAAACCGTTTTAAGAAGGGAATCGAAGAGGACAGAGCTAGCAACCAAAAGATAAGTATGAATAAAAATGTGTCGGAAAGTGTTTATGATAATGCAATTTATGACTACACTATTATAGGTGAAGATTATGTGTACAAATATGAAGAGGTTCCCAATAAGGCTCCAGAACTTACTATTGAGAAGCCAGATGTTAAATATTTAATTGAAGGTCAAAACGACCGAATCACCACATCTGCTTATAATATTGGGGATGGTATTGGAGGTAGACAGGACATAGTCAAAAATGGAAGCTACCTATCTACTTTGTTAAGACTTCCACTTGATTCGCAAGTTGTCCAAGAGACAGCGGCATATAACTATTCTGGTTTCACTTCGGGGAATTATGAAGCAGATATGGGGTTAGTCTATGATTCTACTGTTGGCCCTGGTTCTTTTGAAAAAGGTTGGAAACCAACAATGGTTGTAAAAAGAAATGGAGTGGAAAGTCATTCTGGCTTTGTTACAGGTTATTCAAATGTACAATCGGCTAATGCCTATTTATCAAATTCCGATGTTGTTTTGTACGTATGGTATAATAACAATGGAAAAGCAAGAATGAAAATTAGCGGCACAGCAACATGTAGGGATATTGGTTGTTCAGATGGAACAAACACCAGTTTAATTTCTATTATGGAAACCGATAATAGTCTTAATATTAGTACTGTCGATCAGTGGAAACTTTTGTCAACCGTTGTTTCTACAGGTGACAAAGGTAGAAATAGGGGGACTTACTCAAGTATAAAAGTAAATGATGTGGCGGTTCCGAGTAGTGCTTTTAGTGCTCCCCTTACAGATCATGCTTCCATTACAAGGGATGGTAATAATACAGTTACAATAGTAGCTGATCAAAATTTGCGATAAGAAGAGAGGGAGTACTGTGAAAAAGAATATGTTTTTTTTGGTGATCGTTCTTTTAATCACCTCTATTTTCTCAACAAGTATTTACGCTGCCGGAGAAGCACAGAGGGCTAACATATATGTCAATAATGAAAAACTGGATTTTAATGCACTTATAGCCTATTCAGGGGTAGCGATGGTTCCTTTTCGTGAAATATTTGAGCAATATGATATGAAAGTTAGTTGGGATAATACTAGTAAAACAGTTACTGCAAGTAGTCAGGATGGTTCGACAGTCATAAAATTAAGCCAAGATAATAAGACAGCATATGTAAATGGAAAATCATATTCTTTATCGCAAACGCCTTTCTTGGGTGAAGATATTTTATATGTGAATCTTAGGTTCATTAGTGAATCAATAGGTGCGAAAGTTAATTATGATAAACCATCACTTTCAATACACATAACTCTCCCTAAAACTGCAAAAGAATAGAGACTTTACCCCGGTAAACATTCCGGGGTTATTTTTTTGTTTTGAACTACTATAAAGAGATTAACAGTTATAAGCAAATAGCTGGAAAGTCGGTGTTTGAGGTTGGTAAAAGACTGAAACATGTAAAAGAATATGATCTAGCGCATGGTGAATTTGGAAAATGGCTTAAAGATTCAGTAGATATAACTTGGCAGACAGCAGACAGATATATTCGCTCATATAATCAATTTGGAAATTACACGACATCGTTCAATCTGCCGATAGGTAAAATGTTCGAAATGTTATCTTTACCCGATTCCATTGATCGTCTGGAGTTTGTTGAGCAGAAGCATACTGTCCCATCGACTGGTGAGACGAAAACCGTTGAAGAAATGACTGTGCATGAGGTTAGAGAGGTTAAGTTGAGTTTCTTCTATTATATAGAACCAACTTGATAGAGTTAAAAAACATTAAAATATGAAAATATGTCATCCGCTCCGCGATTCTTGTTACGTTTCACGATACGATTGAGCTACGATACAAAATGCAGATAAATAAAGGGTTTTCTAATTTTTGATTTTAAACAATTTAATTTATAAAAATACAATAATCCCTTAATGCATCAAGTTTTTTTGAACATTTTCCTCCGATACATACGATTGAAATCACGATGTTGATAATATTTACCCAAAGTCCTTATCCCATCTACATTCTAGCTATTTTTCGATACGGCAACGATTTAAATATATTCTGGCACAATTTTGAATCACAATGACTCAAAAAACCATATAGAATATAGTATTTATGCACATATTATCAATTTTGACGATTGAGGTTCGATACGGGTGTCGATATAGGATATCTCTACAGTGTCTCCAAAGTTGGTGATACCCTCATATGGTTGACACAGCGTCAACTTCCTATCCTCATTACTGATAACGTCAAAATATTACTTTCAAACTATGATTACAAATGTATTGAAAAAAGAGTTGAGCAATTTGACTTTTGTTGAATTCATGCATACAATTTGAATATATTGGTTATGAATACATATAAATTGTTAAAATATGTATTAAAATGGTTATACAAGTTAATTAATGGAGGTTGAGGACAGAAGTGAAGGCTAAATTAAAATTTTTTGGGTTGGCTGCCCTTACTGTTACGTTTGCTGTAGTTATTAGTAATAATGTTTTTGCTAGTGATGATACTTCAGAAGAAATGGAGAGCGTTACAAAAGCAGTAGTCCCTGATAGTGTATTAGAAGGACTTAATCATCCTGATAAAATTTATACTAAAGATGCATTATTTATAAAAAAACCGCAATCTCTCCATGATGAAGATAAATTCAATCTAGATGAAGTAGTCTACGACGTTTCAAAGGCTACTGATGAAACAAAAGCGATCATTCAATATGACGCTACTTATATCAAGGAAGAAGACAGTAAATAGATTTGTGTACTAAAGCATTTGAAAAGTTAAGTTGTATAATTGGAATATCTAGGGCGACTTCGGTTGCCCTTTTTATTATGCTCAATTTAGCCAAGGTCTTTTTCAACACTATGTCATAAAGTATACCTTTTGCAATAGTAGTTTGATGGGTGTCAAAAATATTTATGAAATATGTCAAATAGTATATAAAATATATTGAAATATTTCATGTGTAAATATATACATTTTGACATACTTTTGCTATAATATAATTAATGACATAGTAGAGGATGATCCATATGAGTGAGATTAGACGCTATGGTTACATAAGAGTATCGAGTAAGGATCAGAATGAAGCTAGACAATTAGAATCGATGAAGGACTTAGGTATTATGGAACGTGATTACTTCATTGATAAGCAAAGTGGCAAGAATTTTGACAGACCACAATATCAAACATTAAAGAGCGTACTTAGACACGGAGACATTCTGTTCATTAAGGAACTTGACAGACTTGGACGGAATGCTAAAGAAATCAAACGTGAATGGCAAGATATAACGTATGAGATAGGTGCACACATTGTTATCCTTGATATGCCTATCCTTGACACTAGACAATATCAAAATGGTTTGGAAAAGGTTATATCTAGTATCGTACTTGAATTACTCAGCTACATGGCAGAACGTGAACGTGAGAAGATAAACGGTAGACAATCTGAAGGTATAGCAGCAGCAAAAAATAATGGTGTGGTATTTGGTCGGCCTAAAAAGGCAATAAGTGATGAGTTTATTACAGCATATGAGGAATGGAAGCAAGGTGGAATAACAGCAGTCGAAGCAATGAAGCGCGTAGAAATGAAGCCTAACACGTTCTATCGCAGGGTAAAGGAATATGAGCAACAGAAACAAGTAGGATAAAATAATAATCATGTGTACACAACGTACAGACTCACGGCCTAGATGATTTATTCTAGGCTTTTTTGTGATTTAATAACCATGTATTGGTCTTGATTTGGATAAGGGGGGATAGTTTACACCCAAAACGCCTATTAAATTTCCAAATAATGCAGCAGCACATCTAGCCCCACACTGAAGTTATTTTGCTTATGATGATTAAGCTTATCAAATGATTTTTCCGATGTTGGGGAGTTTAAGTAGAGCAATCACGACATATTCTAAATTTATCTCTAATAAATATTGATCCTAGAAAATATAGTATTTTCTTAGCGCTTAGGTTAAGATAAGTCCTCTGTTTAAGCACTACATGTTACCCGCGTACGTTCTTTAATAGGTGATTGGAAATGGAATATAATGAGGAGGACGTAGCCCAATCGAAGGCGCGGGAGCGTTCTTTTTATTGAACTAACTGACAGGAAAGTTCAATCGTTTCTCGAATATTTTCTGAATTGGATAATTTAATGAACTTTGTGAATATAACGTTATCTAAAAGATACGAAATAATTATTTTTTGAAGGGATGATTAAATTGAAGCAAGGGATATTAGTTTTTCTAAATGGAACTTCAAGTTCCGGAAAAACCTCCATATCGACTGAACTGATAAATCAGAAAGAGATCCTTTTTTATCATTTATCAATTGATGATTTTTTTAATAATTACTATGATTTTATTAATAATAAATTTCTAGAAGATCCTCCAAAAGAAATAGATCATCAAGTTGTCTCACAAATCCTTGATGATTCCATATTCTCAGTGTACCATTCGACAATTAAATTGTTATTAGAATTGGGTTTTAATGTAATAGCAGATACCTTAATCGACAATGACAAGAGGTTTAATGAGTTTCTTGATCAATTTTTCGATCAGCCTACGTTATTTATAGGTGTAATATGCTCGGAAGAAGAACTCATAAAAAGAGAGCAAACAAGAGGAGATAGACAGGTTGGACTAGTAGCTTCACAGTTTAGCAAAATATATTGCTTTGATGAATATGACCTCGAAGTAAATACTGAAGAGATGAATCCAATAGAATGTGCCGAAAAGATATTAAGTTTTATTAAGTCCAATAAGGAATACTCGGTTTTTAAGAAATTAAGTAAAAGAAATGTTAGTGTTTCCTAGATGGCGTATCCATCAGATAACACCATATTCAAACATTGGGGCTATCGCCCCTCGGTCTGCCCGAGGGATTTCGAAATTAAGCTAACGGAGATCGTTAGCTCAATAAAGCAGCCGCAGTCTAAGACTTTATTTTCTTTGAACAAATATACCTCGGGGATGGTTAAAATCAATTGGTTATTCGCTTTCTACAAATATTCCCCTAGCACTTCCACTCCCCGACATAGCATAAATTTTACTCGATACCATCCCTAATATCATTAAGGTTACTTGTATGTCATACATCCAATCTAAGCTCAAATCATAGATTAATTACAAGGGAATATGAACATAACTATTAATCTGGTAACTTTATATTGGATGAGTTGTATTATGATTTTTCCAATAAACTATACATCAATATGAGGACGATACTTTTAATCATAAAATCATCGCAAACTATCCCAAAAGGTATCTTAAGCACATATATGAAAGGTATATGATTTTATTCCAAAAGATGGTACAATCGAGAGCGATAAAACAAATTTATTTTACTACTTGTTTCACAACTACATAATAATTTTAACTATGCATCGTATTCTTAGTCTACGTTGAAAGGGTGGTTTATCTATGAAAGTTACACCCACGATTAGAGCAGAATTGGAACAATATCTACAACAAGAAGACTTAAACCTATCGCAATTTGGACAAATTACAGGGATGAATAGGGGAATAATAAGTAGCATTGTAACAGGTAATAAATCTATGTCTATTAACCAGCTCGACCGAATTACCGAGGCTATGGGTTTACCTGAAAGTCACTTTTATGATTTGTTTATAGAAAACTACATTATCAACCATCCTCCGAATATGAGGCGAATCGAGCCATTTTTATTTCGCTGTGCGGAGTTGGACAAACTAGATGCGATCCGTCGAGTGGTGGGAGCCATCATGGACAATCTACTCTATTCGCCCAAACTATTTGAGATTGCAGAAACGTTATTGGCACAGGGACGAAATGCGGCTGCATTGCTGCTCTATGAAGGTGTAGCAGAAGCGGAGAAGTACCAACATTCTGAACGTTTAGCCATCTGTCAATATCGTATATTCACGATTCAGATTGGTGATGATCAAAGCCAAAATCTCAGTGCAGCTACGATATTTGAAGTCTTTGTTGAGCGACTAGACGAAATAGACCAGCTTGATGCATTGAAGGATTTGGCTAACGTGTATCGTTCATTGCGTAAATGGGATAAGGTTGATGAATTGGCGAGTAAAATGAGAGATAAAGCGGAAATCCAATATTCCATTAAACATCAACAAAATAACCACAGGGAACAAGAAAAGAAAACAAGAAGTCCATTATTTGGATACATTGCTTATGCTGACCTGTTGCGTGCCAGTGTCTGTGAAGCCCAAGGTGATTATCAGCGCGCTTTAGAATATACACACGCCTACGCTAATTTAGATTGGGTCAAAGAGACGGACGAAGAAACCCGACATTGGATTAGCTTGTTCAAAAGTTGGGCAGAAGGTAATACTTACGTATATAAGCTTTTATCTGGAGATGTAAGTGTGCTAAACGATTATGTTCAATACATTATTGCATCAAGTGATAAAGTCAATAATGAAATGGTAACCAAGTTACTGAATGTAATGTATGCTGCTAACCGATATCAGTTAGATGTGAGACACATACTTAAACGTTTTGAAATGGAGATTGATTCCTTCTCTAAACAGCCTCTATCCAGTGATATGTATACTCAGCAGGTAATACCAGAGCAATGTGCACGATTCAGTTATGAATTGGCTTATTATTATTTACATCAAGGTATGTATAGTGATGGTTTTAAATATTTGATGTATTCTTTGGAAAGTTATCATACACTGAATAATGAGACTTATTATTTAAACTGTGTAGGAATGTTTGAGCATTTCCGCACCCATGCAATTCCCGAAACAAAGGGGAAATATTCAAAATTCATTGAAAAGGTGTGGTTAGATAATGTTGAAAAGAACGGCTCTTCTGATTATTGCAGCTAGCTTTTTGTTTATTGTCACTGTACCTGTTTCAAATAGTCATCAAGTTATTCAGCTTAACGATACTATCGGGGGATTCTAAACGTAATTAAAAACGGATTGAAAAGGAGTTAAAATAAGCACACCTTAAATGGTTCAACGGAAAACAAGACAAAGCACTAAATAATATAACATTTAAGTGAAGGTTAGATGGGGGTGTCCTGTCTAGCCTTTTTAGTATGTATGGTTGAAACCTATTTATGTTTTTCTCAAAATAGTCTACAAAAATAAAGCCCTCCTTTACAAGGAAGGCTCTTGTCTTTTAGAAAGCTGTGATACAGCATTCACAACAATTCAATTGTATAGAATAGAGTGCATAGTCAAGGTCTTACGTTACTGATAAATTGATAATATCCCACAATAGCAAAAAAAACATAAAATAAAACAATCGCTAAGACAGAAAAGCCAGCTATCTTCCAAGCCTTCTTCTTATTCATGTTACCTCCTTTATTATTGAATTATTGGGAAGGCACATGCAGATTCTTGACCGCCCACAGGTTAAAAAGGAAAAAGACGATAAAAATTGCTAAAACAACTCCAATTATGATAAAAATAGTTTTCTTTTTCATTGGTTTAAGTTGAATACACAACCATCAAGTTGAGCCTTGCTATTACTATAGGTAGAAAGCAATTTACCAGTAAGAATAACTACTGTTTTTTTCAACTTCAATAAAAACACATCCTTTTCCATATTTTTCAATCAAAATATAATAGTAACATAAAAAAGGAACTATTTGTATGTCTTTATAAATAAAATTGCTTACCATGATAAGAGGCAAACCAAAATTATTTTGGTTTGGCAAAAACTCAAGAGGATATTGCCATTGATTTGAACATAACAACTCAGCAGCTACATAACTATAAAAAATTCTTGAGTTGCAGGATATGATTGAGGGACAGAGTTTAAAGCTAATAGTACTACGTTGATAAAATGAATCTTATAACAAGGGTTATAATACTTTTGACATAGTAAATCCGTTTATATCAGTCCATTTGTCACATAATATAAAAGGAAATTTCAGGATAACAGGTGGATATCCCTAAACATCTCCTTCTGATAAGATTATTTCCATCTAAATTAAAATGGACGTGATCAATTGGGGAGAATATTGGTTCCACCTGACAAGCTTATGGAAGTGGCTGACCAGTTTTTGCATGGTAAACACGAAATGGAACGTATGTTGAATTTACTGAATGGAAGAATTGATTTTGTCCAACAAGGTTGGTCTGGTGCTACCCAAGAGAGGTTTTTCCAAGATTTTCAGGTCTCTAGACAATCCATGGGCGTGACGCTTGAACGACTTTCTACGGTTGCACAAGAACTCATTTTTATTTCAAAAAACTTCACACAGGTAGATGGAGAAAAAGTTGTACTGGATGTGCCAGGGAATGGTGTGCCTGTTAAAACGGCATCAAGCGGCGAAGGTTGGCTACATAAAATTTTTGAACAGATCGGAAAAGCGGAGATCACCAAGGCTGAAGCCCAGATGGAAGCTAGCAAGCTTCAAGGAGAAATTCTGTGGGATACTGCTCAGGGAGCAAAAGGAGCTATTCAGGAAGATTTAACCTTGGGAATGCTGCCCGACAAAGACCGTGACTATGATCATCCTATGGCTGCTAAAGTAGGTGAAATTCTCGGCCACGTAGCTACGACCTTGCAGGGTGCTGGTGAGGTAATCGTTGGAACAGGTGGAGAAGGATTATCAGTTGCTGTTTCATCTACGGGAGTTGGTAGTATAATCGGAATACCTGGATTGATAGGCTCAGCGGCTTTAGCAGCGCATGGAGGTACAACCGCAGTTAAAGGCGCAAGCGGAATAGGGAAAAGCTCAGCAGAATTGTGGCAGATGGCGAAGGGAGAAGGTGGAGGTAAAAATTCAAAGCCTTCAAGTTCCCCCGTACATCATGAAGTGACAAGTCAATCGCCTTCTACGATAAAAAATCCAAAAGAAGTGGAGATTGTCAATAAAAAAGGTGAATCAATAGGAGAATTCGATGAAATTGATTTGAAAAAGAAAATATTCTATGAAGATAAATCTGCGAAAGGATTAGATAAAGTAAATCCTAAGACAGGTTTACCTGCTCAAACGCCCCAAGAATTTACGGATAAACAATTATTAAAGAAGACTCGAAATCGAATTAATGAACTAGAAAATAATGCATTTACTACAAGAGCAACAAAAAATAGTTCATCTGATATCCCACATCTCGATAGTATTAAAGATATTCGGGAATTTGTATTTAGATTAGATGGTGATACACCTGAATTGAGAAAAGCTGCCGAGAACAGCCTAAATCAGCTTAAAAAGGAGTTTCCAGATTATAAATTTAGTGTCCAGTTTGGAGGAGGAAAATAAATGTCAGTTAGCGTTATGATACTCGAACCACAAAATGAGTTTGAAAAAAGTTTTTTTCTTCCCGTTGCGTCAGAATCATTTTTTAATGAATGTTGGCAACCAGCTATCGAATCTTTAGGATTACAATGGATAGATTTGTTTTCAACAGGAGTTGATGTTGAGGAGGAAGACTTACCAAATATTTTGTCTGAGCTTCGACAACTTCAGAATTGGGCAGAAAGAAATTTGGAGGAGGATCACAAAAATAAACTCGTTGAACGAGTAATAACACTCATAGAAAAATTGCCTAGCGCGTTTCAGCGTAAGGAAGCAGTTGTTTTTATAGGGTAGGTAGTGATAATTTGGATTAAAGGGTGTACACAAATTGGATACACCCTTTCTTCGGTGCAATTTTAAAATGTACGAATCTAGCTATTCATTCCATGATTGTCAAGTTGGAAGCTATTCATTCCATGATTGTTCGGGGCGATTAACGCTCCTATGTTGCTCACGCTACCGAGCAGAAACAAAGCTACTGCCATCATACATAATGCCTTTTTCATCTTTGAGCACCCTCCCCAAGATTTTATTGTTCAATACATTGTATGCTTCCAGTTGATCTTTAGTTGCATGAACACTAAAAGATACAAATAATACATTGAGTTTTTTATACCCTGTATCATCTTTGAGTTTATCAGACATTCCCAAAGCCTTGAGGGATATATTTAGTGCATTAGAATAATTTGCATTTTTGAGGTTATATAGAGCCATTAGATAGAGATGGTCTATATAATAACGTATATTGGCATCTGTTTCGTAGTTTCCGTCTAAGGAATCCAGAGTAAGTTGAAACTCTTTTAATGCCCAATCAACGTTATAGTCGTATTTTATAGCTGCCTCCAAGATCGTTATGATTCCCGGCAACAACTCTTCTTCTTCACTTTGATGTATAAATTGAACATATTCAGGAAGCGTATCCATCTTTCCTTCCAACAAGTCAAGGACGTATGTATTTGCTCGTGCAAGCATCCTGAAATGAGCCACATCAGCTTGCCCTTCCTCGTCCAATCCGTATATCCAGCCCAATTCAGTGTACTTTTCGATGCAATCTCTGGCTGCTGTGTAATCACCCATCTTCTGTAATGCGATACCTTTTGCTACCATTGCATATCCAAAATAGAAGGCGACACTTCGTTTAAGTTTTTTGGTATCAATTTTTGGTTGCCCTTTTGCTTGCCTAAGTTGGTTTTCATCATACAAAGTTCTAATCGACAAATAGAGCTTGTCCGCAATATGTACCATAGCATCCCAATCTTCTAGTGAAAATTCTGCTCGCAACATGTCAGTCAAAAGATTTATATCGCTTACTGATTCCAAAACTGCCGAGTTGAACATGCATCTTCCTCCATATTACATTTTTAACCAATAATATAGCATTATTGGACAATGGTCAATTACGTAGTTAAGTGGACTCGGTGACAAGTTCACGTTCATTATAAAAACACCTATAGTGGGCGGCTTTCTGTTGCATAATAAACAGTAAAAGGCGAATGCTCGACCCGGATAGTTTGGCAATCCTTTTACTGTGGCAAAGGTCATTATCATACTGGCTGTATTGGAAGATCGTTGACTCTCAAACTTGATATTCAGATGAAAAGTTTAATTTGACTGAGTTATTTTACGAAATCTACATGGGAAGATTAATTGTTCGTATGTTTCTGCTCTTCCTCCACGTTGCAATTCGGATCACGACCTTAGAAAATATGCCAAAAGAAGGGGATAACATTCGAACAATGAACGACAATTCCAGATTAGGAAGAAATGAAAAAAACGGTCAATCTGGATCAAACGAGTAGCCAAATAAGTGAATTGGAATTCTCGTTCTTTTATATAGGCATATTTTCGCGACTACAAAAATGCCTGACCGAAAATATATCAATAGAGTATATAAAAAACTTGTAATTAAGGGAGTATATGCTATACTGTAATAGTGACATAGAAGTGAAACAATAAATTGAAAGGAGAACAAAGTGAGGCGAAGGTGAAACAGAACCAAAGAAAATGAAAGTTGAGTAGTAGCTGACAATACATATTGCTTTACCACGGTTACAATTAAAAAAGTAGATTTTAAAATACAGCAAGTAGATAGAATACATACTAGATCGGATAGATGAAATAAAACTATTTTAGGATTGGCAAACTTAATATTATCTTTATTTTTTCTTTTTGAAATGGATTGTTAAGTTTATTTGTTATGCGATCTTTGAAAACTGGATATCGAAAAGACAGGAGTGATCTATATTTCTAATGGGACAACTGTCATTCATTCGCGCAAACTATCTCTTTATCTTCAATTGAAGGGATTTATGTTGGTTGCGATTGGTGATGATTTGAAGAGTGACAGGAATGTTTATTTGTTTTGCTCTAGTGAACGCTTACAACAGGCAATGGCAGATTATAAAACCGATCATGAGTTTCATGAGTATGCCAACAGAATGCCAGTAAGGGGCTAAACCAATACATTCTAATCATTTTATTCCAACATTTGATGACGTTTATGGTGAGAAGTATACAAATAAAATTTTAAATATGAAATGGAGGATATTAGAAGGGGGAACTGATCCGAATACGTTTGTAGTTATTGATTTGGAGGCTTCATTAGGGAAGTCTGTGGAAACAAATAAGATTTTGAGAGATTACATAGAGTCCTACCAGTTCACAGGACGAAATCATGGGAAGCCATATAGGAAGTTTCTATTAGTAAAGCGGTTTGCTAAAGATGTTGAAGATTCCGCTCAGTACATAGGTGAAAATGTAGACAGGTTGTACCAAGGATTTGGAGACAGTAGCGTACGAATTACAGGCAAAGGTCAGCATGTTATTGGGATTATCTCTGACAATTGGAGTTACTATAGGCAGAATCTTGAGGTTGTACGTGACTCGGATGTTCTCATTATTACACATTCACGCTATAAAATGCTGTGTGAAAACAATGAACTAAGACAATGGTTCACAGAGGGCAGACACACACAAGTCATAGACGAACGTATTGACTTCGATATTGTCAGTTTCAGTAGGTCGGAGTATAACAATCTATTTTCTATTTTACCGCATACTCTTCATCCCTTGTTGTATGATGCGGTCAGTGGTTTGCTTGATCAGGTTAATGAATGTGAGCGAATGAAGACAAGTGAAGGGAAAAAGCTCTCAAGCACAGGGATCATAAGGTGTCATCCCCGAATTGATAGCTTAGAGTCGGTCTACGAGTTGTCTAATACCTTAGATAAAAATAAATTTGAGATTATCCGTAACAAAGGTTTAGCAACCTATAATAATCTCATGGGCATTGTTCAAAGACTTCAATTATTCTATCAAAATACATGCTATTACAATTATCATTCACTCAGTACATATAACAGAAATCACAGACTGTTTTGTCTAGCCAACAACATAATATTGGACGCTAACGGACAAATAGACCATCTATACAGTGTGAAAAATGGAAATATCAAATTTATTTTGGATAAGCAGTCAAGGATTATAGACCATTCAGGCTCAACTATAACGCACATTACATTCAACACCAGCAAAACCAGCATTCATAAGAAGCTGAACACTGAAACTAATCAGAATGAATACTTTGAAAAGGTATCGAATTTTATCAAACGTAACTATAAGCTTGGGAAGCGGTATTTGATTGTTTTACAGAAAGAGTTCGTGTTATCTGATAACGGTAATGAAGGTGGCTTTATTCGTCAACTCAGGCAAGTTGGATTCACTGACATTGCTATTGGAGATGAATATAATGGCGAAACTATATCGGTTAACTGGTATGGGAATCTGATAGGTAAGAACACATGGCGCGACTTCGATTGCTGTTACTTGCTTGGTACGCCTAATCCACGTTTTGAGTCTCATATCATACATTTGTGTCAGTACGCAGATAAGCATGATTGGAGAATTGGATTAGGTGTTGTTAAAAAGGGGGAAACTAAATCTTTTAAAAATCTTGACCTAGAGAAAATCAGGCAAGGTACCATCATTGCAGAGATGTACCAGACAGTGAAGCGAGTACAGCGTAATCCTAAGCCCAAAGCAGAAATATACATAGTGACAAGCGAAGAAGAGGTTTTTAACGGAGTAGCCAAGCAATTGAAACATATCAAGATAGCTAGGCCAATCCCATTAACTGTAGATGATTTTGTTAGCAGACATGAATTAAACGATGCTTCAGGATCATCAAATGAAGATACAATGACAGAGAAAATTGTAGATTGGTTACTTAAACAGCCACCGGGAACGTATCTAAAGAGAGATATAGCCAAGCAATTCAATATAAAAAGCAGTCATTTTTCAAGATACATCAATAAGGACTTAAGCCTAGTTCGATCGTACATAAGCACAAAACAGATTCGAATTGAATACCGCTCTATTATCAGGTTGTGATCTTTCAACTACTTATGCGAGGGAAGGATATTGGAGAAAACATTTCCAATACCTTGTCTCTCCTCATACGAGGATATACTAATTTAGATTATTGAACTTGATCGAATACTAATCTATCCAATTCCTCTATATATAATATATAGAAAAATGGCGAGATTGGTAAAAAACTCAATGTTTATCTATGTTTTTACACATTTATTTTTATGAGTTATAGTCAAAAACATGCCTTTTTCGGCTATATTTCAATCAAACTTTTAATTACAATGACGAGAGTGGTGAGATGTAAAAATCGTTAATTATCTGAGTCGTTTGATTTGGATAAGGTTAAAGTGTACGAGTTGAACAATTCAGCGTATGCTGGAGGGTAAACATGTGCAATAACTACCCGATAAGGGGAGTTTTGTTCATTGTTACCGTTGCTGAAGTAGAAAATAGATGTGGAAGCTGATTTCGATTCCATTGCTTTGTTGTACATAAATTATAGGGATTATAGTCACAGAGCCAGATTAGTTGACAGGTAGATAACAAAATAAGCAATACACTTGGTCAAAATGGAATGATATTTGGCTTGTCTTTAGTGCGTCCATTTTCTGAATAATCTATAAGAAATTAAGATGCTTCGTTTTAGGATGGGTATTTGTATAGGGAAGGATAACACCTGTTATTCATAGATAAATCTATAGGGATTAGAGTGTCAGAATTAATTTGGGGACTCATCTTTACGTTTCCCATGTAGCCGCATAGACTTACCATAGAGGCGGTTTGTAGAATTAGATGAAATGAAGTAGCCGATTTCTTCTACCTGTTTTATATTCTATAGTGAGGTGTTTATCGTGGAAGGTAAAAAATTTGTTCTTATGCTTTTACTTTTTTGCTTGTTCGGTATTATAGGACTAATCGCTTTAATGTATGGATTTCTCTGGTTAGTTTTCAATGGATAGTTTATAAAATCAACATTTGACCACAAAAATTGGAGGCAATAATTTGAACGAATCAAGACAAAATACAGGTAGAGGCAGACCAAGAATTTTGAGTGAAAAAGAGATTAAACGTTGGCAAGATACATATGGTGAAGATATTCAAATTGTGGATTATAAAAAGCGCGCAATAAAGTATAGTTTGATTGCAAGAGAATGTGGTCTAATCAGCAAAGATGAGGAATTTGCTTATTTTTTACTCTACGGTTCAGTTAATTCGAGAATAAATAATACTAAACATGGTGATGAGTACTATCGACGTGTACCCTGCGAATGGACTATTCCTGAGGAGACAGTGGAGCAGATTATCAAGTGCAAACCTGAAATGTGGTTGGAGTGGAAGAGGCTTACAGCAATATACTTGGAAAAGGGGAGGCCAAGAGGATTACGCCCCAGCATTGACAGAACAGATGAAACAGAGGGCTACACGCTTGCCAATATAGCTGCCCTTAGTCAACATGACAATACCAAACGGGCGACAGCTCAACCTCACTTTTTGATAAAAATGTACGACTCTAGAAATCCTGAAAGCTCAAGAACGTTCAGGAAATACGATACTAAACGGGAAGCTCTAGAGGCTATTGGCCTGTCTCAAACAGAATCAGATAGTGGGAATTATTATGAAGCAGATGGTTGTGTATACCTCTTGCAATCATCTGCCCTTACGCATGGGGAAAAGGAATTGATCCAGAAAGAGGACGACGATGATAAAGAGAAGACATATAGAGGATCAATTTTAATAGCAACACTAGAACTTGGCGATGGACGTACCGCAACAATAAGCAAAGAATTTACATATACTCAGTCAGCAGTAATAATCAAGGAACCTATAGAAGAATGAACATACATAAAGGTCGCTTCAGACGAAAGTTAAAGGCTGTTTAAGAGGGGTTAGAGTTAGGGGAATAGAAGTATAGGTAGCAAGTTAGGAAGGCATAGAATTAAAAATAGAACGCTTGAATTATACATATAGCAGCACATAGTAAGCACTTTGACAAAAATACATAGCTTAGAGGAATGTGATATTTATACATCAGATTATTCAAGGATGTAGCCGTGACATAGGGACAATCTCATCGTTCATACACTATCCATGTGAGCTTAAAGACGGGTGGTGTATAACAATGAAGAAGAATGAATTCACCTTTGTTCCTGTTTTTAATCCAGTATCAGACCAATACATAAATAATGATAAACCATTGCAGAATGTCCTAGAAATTATACTTGAACAAATAAGTAATCAATCAACAAAAAGCGAAGACGATGTGTAACAGCATCGTTTTTTCTTTATTTATATACAGTAATGAGCATAGGATTTATAATGAACACAAAACAAAGTGAGGTGTACACAATTGAATGCTTACATAACGGCTATTTATCCAAGAGTATCTACAGGAATGCAAGCTTCCGAGGGTACAAGTTTGGAAGGTCAAGTGGAGATCTGTTGTAATAAGGCGCGTAAATTAGGAATTCAGGAAAATACTCTACAGGTCTATCAAGAAGAAGGGTTTACAGGGGAGGACATTGATCGTCCTGCTCTTAACCGTTTGATGCAAGACATTAAGCTAGGTAAAATCAAATCGCTAATTGTGACGCATCCCGACAGGCTGACAAGAGATCTGACCGACAAACTCATTATTTGCCGCGAGCTTGAAAAACATGATGTAGAGCTTATTTTCGTAGATACAGAATATAAAAACACACCTGAAGGCCAGTTGTTTTTTAACATGATGTCGTCTATTGCTCAGTATGAGTTATCCCTAATTAAAAAGCGTACTGTGCGTGGTAGGCTCAGAGCGGTTGAAAAAGACAAAAAAATTATGCCAATGCGTGTAGCACCTTATGGATATGATCTTGTTGATGGTCAGCTTATAATCAATGAAGAGGAAGCTGAATTCGTTCAATTTATCTATCATTGGTATGTTCATGATTCCAAAACGATGAAGCAGATTGGTGAAAACTTATATTTGATGGGCGCTATTCCTAAACGAGCAGAAAGTAAGCAGTGGAGTGCCAGTTCTATTGGTCGCGTCCTGACTTCAGAAATTTATATCGGTAAATATTACTATAACCGCAGATCAACGAAGAAGATTAAAGGTGAAAAAACAGCAACAGGTAAAGCTAAAAAGACTTACACTATAAGGAATAAGGAAGAATGGATAAGTGTAGATGTGCCTCCATTAATAGATTTGGGAACTTTTGAACTTGCCCAGAAAAAGAAGCGAACTAATTTTACACGTACAGGTCGGAATGTTAAGCACCATTATTTGTTAAGATCGTTAATCAAGTGTAGTCACTGTGGACGTGTGTGGGAAGCAACAAGCTATCCGGGTAAAGCTAAAAACGGTGAGAAGAAGAGTTACCCCATTTACAGATGTGCTAACAAATACCCCAAAAGGTATGGTGAAGGGGTAGAAAAGTGCGATATTCCGGTGATCCGAACTGAAATTCTTGATGAGTATATATGGGGAATAATTGTAAATGTTCTGAACAATCCTGAACACCTAAAAAATGATCTTTCAAAAAAGGATAGCCATGCTACAGATGAACTCATGAATTTGAAAAATATCTTCGAAAAACAGATAGAAGAGAAGGAAAAGGAAAGAGAGAAAATAAAGTTTATGTTTAGGAAAGGTGTTATTGAGGAGGATGAATTGGAAACTGATATGACCACTTTAAATAAAGAGGTAAAAAGAATTCAAGGAGAACTTGGACGACTTGAGGAAAAAATATCTTTATTGAATCGGCAGTCGATGTCTGAGGATGTCATTAAAGTGATGGTATCTAAATATCAGGAAGTATTAAACAATGAATTAGCACCAGAGATAAAAAGAAGGATTGTGGAAAATCTGATTGATGAAATTATAATCCGATATGACCATGAAAAGAAACAATTTAACTTATCCTTCTATGGGTTCCTAAACAGAATGGTGGATGGATTTTCAAAAGATAATTACTTTGTTTCTGGAACACAACGTGAAAAAATTCGATAACACCGGCGAAGATTTGGAGGATCTTATATCCATCGGCACCATCGGACTGATCAAGGCCATCGAAAGCTTTCAGACCGGGAAAGGCACCAAGCTGGCAACTTTTGCAGCCCGTTGTATAGAAAATGAAATCCTGATGCATTTGCGATCTCTGAAAAAAACACGCAAAGATGTATCACTCCACGATCCTATAGGGACTGATAAGGAAGGCAACGAGATTACTTTGATTGATATCCTCGGCACCGAGGCGGACGATATTGTAGATAAAGTACAACTTAAAATCGAGAAGAGTAAAATCTATCGCAACCTGGATATTTTAGATGAGCGTGAAAAAGAAGTGGTGATTGGCCGTTTCGGTCTGGAAGCCGGAGGAGAGGAACGAACACAGCGGGAAATTGCCAGAGAGCTGGGGATTTCGCGTTCGTATGTGTCCCGCATTGAAAAGCGTGCATTAATGAAGCTGTACCATGAATTTTACAAGCAGAAGGGGTAATGGATAAGGAGATATATGAAGCCGCTTGAGGCCCTTAACAGGGCCTTTTTAGGTCTTTTTCATAGTTCAATTACTTGCTTCTTTTCAGAGGCGTGTTTAAATTGCATCCCCCTCTGCCCATCCAATATTCTTATATAAGGCTATCCTATAAAAACAACTGCTCCTTTTCGCTTAAATAATAACTATTTTGCTATGTATTTTCATTTAAAACGCAAATAAAAGCCTGTAGTGTTTTTCTACACTACAGGATAAAAATGCTTGATATATTGGGTATTTTCACTTCATCAGGACAAGCTCCTTCGCTAGTTGGCTCTCTTGGATTGAATTTATTTTCCTACATACTCATCCAAAAAGCGATCTACTCTTTTGAAATATTCAGTGGGGTAATGGTTGATGGCATCGATGTGCTCCGTATTTTGCGGGTACCATACTTCTGCTTTTGGGTTATCTTTTAAGGACTCGTAAATAATTTCTGTATTTTTATAACTAATTTGCTGATCTCCAGTACCATGAATAAGCATAACTGGCTTGTCTTGCATCTTTTTTACCGCATCCATAGGAGATATGGAATCAAGATCAACCTTAAAGGCCCAACTTGCCATCCATGTCGATGTATAACTGAATGGAAACGCAGGTAAACCTGAAAAGAAGGGCAAACCCTCTCTCAGAAATAGACCAGCATTACGAAAAGGACTATCTGCAATTACGGCTTTGATGTCATCATTTTCATTTGCGGCCAGCAAAGTAGTAGCAGCACCCATTGAAAAGCCAATAACTCCAATGTTATCACCCGTATGGTCTCTCGATTTTAAATAGCTTACAGCTCCTAGCAAATCGTATTTTTCATTGAGGCCCAGTGTAATCAAATCACCATCGGATTTACCTTGTGAGCTGAGGTCAAATGCCAATACATTGTAGCCTTTCGGAACGAAATGCTCTACTAACTTTTGGGTCCGTCCTTTGACTAAACGATTGCTCGTATATCCATGGACGACAATAATTGTCTTATTACTTTCTTTACCAGAAAGACCGCTTGCAGGAAAGAAGGAGCCTCTAATCGTATTATCATTTTTCAAACTCTTGAACTCGACCTCTTCGTAGGGAGTTTTATCGATATTCAATCCGTAGCTGACATTAGTGTCTCTAGGATGGTGCAACAAGGTGTCTACTACTTTATAAGATATAAAAAATACAAGAGCCATCACAAGCAAAAGCACGATCCCTAGGCTCCATAAAATTTTCTTTCGTTTTTTTACACGAACGTTAAATGTTAGATCGGGTTGTAATGATGCCTGACTCATTCAGACTCCTCCAGTTTTTCTTTAGGTTGTATGGGTGCGAACAAATAAAAGGCATGCCCCTTCAGATTTTCCCACTCGGGATGATGAATAATACTTTCTGCAAGAGTTAAGCCCACTCCATTTAAGAAAGAGATATAGGCACGAGAGATCATTGCTGGAGAAAAGCTTTTGTTGAATTCTCCCATTAACTGTCCCTTGGCATAGACGCATTCGATCGCATCTGTCATTACCTTTATACTTTCAAGGACCTTCTGTGTAAGTTCAGGGAATCTTATTCGTTGTCCTAAGACAGATTGAACAAGCCGCAATTCATTTATATAGAAGTAGATATGGTTGAATTGTTCTGCCACCATGTTCTTAATCAATACGCCCGGCGTCTCCTCTTGTTGTAGACAAGCAAGCGATTTCGCCTGAATATCAGCAAGCGGCTCAAGAACAGCGGCGTAGTATAAAGCTTCTTTGCTAGGGAAATATTGAAAAATGGTTCCAGGAGTCACTCCTACACTCTGCGCAATGATTGCCGTTGTGGTATTAGAATATCCACTTTCTGCGAACAGGACAACAGCTTCTTCTAGGATACGTTTACGCCGCTCCAGTCTTTTTTCTTCATTGATGGGTCTTGCCAAATGTATTCCCCTTTCTCTAAACTAAACTTTTATTAATTAAATGATTGATCATTTAATTAATAATATATCTTAAATTACGACTTATAGCAAGAGTGAATTTATCTTACTTACGAGCAGGGTGAACCTCAACAATAAAAATAAGCCGTAGTGCTGCCCAACATGCGCCTCCGGCTTGTTTTTATCAGGTTATTTTGGATGAGTACACGTTCCGCCTTCCTTAAATTTGATAAACCAGTGAAGATTTGGAGGACCTCATATCCTTCGGTACCATCGGACTGATCAAGGCCATTGAAAGTCAAACAGAAGGGATAAATGACAAAGGAGATCCGTTGAACTCCCGCAATATTTGAAGGCCCTAATCAGGGCCTTTTTTCATTACTTGTATTTCGAACAGAATTCAAAAGGGTATGGGTAGAGCGCAGGATCATGATTATGACATCAGCTGGACGAATAACCTTACGGAACGCGGACGTAGTGGCGAGTCTAAATTTTCGCACGATGACTCTACGAGAAAATTTGTTTATACTTTAACTACTTAATAGTGAATGCAATGGATATGAGGTGGAACTAATGATTCTGGTAAGTTCGTGTTTGGCGGGCATGAAGGTACGATATAACGGGACGGATAGCCTGGATGTACATATTCAGAAGTTGGTAGAGGAAAAGAAGGCTATGACAATCTGTCCTGAGCTTTTGGGGGGCTTTGTGACTCCGAGAGAGCCTGCTGAGATTGTTGGAGGGACAGGGGAGGATGTGCTGAACGGCACAGCCAAGGTGGTCGAGTTTTCAGGCAACGATGTCAGCAATATGTACATTAGAGGTGCGTACGAAGCCCTGAATATAGCCAGAGAGGTTAACGCAACATTTGTTGTTTTAAAAGAAAATAGCCCGTCCTGCGGATCAGCAGCAATATATAATGGGTCATTCGAAAACCGTAAAATAGCAGGTAACGGGGTAACCTCGGCTTTGTTAAAAAAGGAAGGCTTTAAGGTCATATCGGAAGAACAAATATCGGATATTTTCTTGGATTAAATATGAAATGGTAGATCAAGCGCCTTGCTAGCTTACAGGCTTATACCTGCGAGCGCAAGACGCTTGTTTGTGCTGTGTGCCGCTATACAATTAGACATCACATTATTTAAGCTTTAATGCAAGAATTCCTAGGTATTCCTTGAGGGCTGTTCCGGTTGTAGACATGGCCCCAGCAGACGGCGAGAGCTTGCCAGCATACAGTGCCAGCTTTTCACTTGCCAGATAGTCGGTAGGATAAGCTATGACCTGCATGCCTGCACGCTGAAATTCCAGTGCAGCACGTGGCATATGGAAAGCGGAGGTCACCAGAACAGGTCTAGTGAGTTGATGTTTTCCCAAAATTTGCGATGTATATACGGCATTTTGCTGTGTGTTCAAAGAACGGTTTTCGATCAGAATGTCCTTTGCCGGAATACCGAGTCCTAGTAGCTGCCTCTGCGCAATATTTGCTTCATTACCACTGTCTCCAAACACTTGCCCGCCGGAGAAAAGAATAGGTAAGCCTGTTGCTTCGTGCAGTCGGGCCGCAGTGAGCAGTCGATTAGCCGCAGATCCTAGCAGATTGCCTTGTCCATTGATGTCGGGGGTTCCCTGTGTGGCTCCGCCCCCAAGTACGACAATGACATCGCCTTGAACGGTACGGGGTTGTGAGTACTGTTTTTCCAGGCTACTGATTAACAAATCTCCAGCCAAATTGGTCGAGGAAACATACAGCAGCAATGTGACAAGAAGCAATACGACCGCAGGTATACGTGCCCTTTTCCATAGCCAGATCACGAGCCCTGCCATCACCAGGATGAACAAACCGGGAGGGAGCACAAAGCTGTACAAAAATTTGATGATATAAATCAAGTGCAGACAACCTCCTATCCTTATAAGCTTTATCTATCTTTTTGGTATATTGTAACATAGGAAAATGACTGGATTCCTCTGTCCGAAGACATACCTCGATGAACAAGCGGGCATGAAAGGTGGAGCTTTCCAATACATATTTTTTGTTTGATAAAGTTGTTCTGTAGGCGTAGTATATAAAGTCTAGTGATTTTTTTCATAGAGGAGCGATAGCGTCATGGGAGAGTTAACGACAGCCAAGCGGATGATGATGATCGCGCTACTGGTTGTATTATGGGGCATTTCTTGGCCCATTTATAAAGTGGCATTGGAATTCACACCTCCATTGTTGTTTGCAGGGCTACGTACACTGCTGGGCGGTCTGCTGTTGGGAGTGATTTTAGTACCGAGATGGAATCGCATTCGTTGGAAAGAAAATTGGCGGGTGTATGCTATTTCAGGTATTTTTAACGTGGTACTGTTTTATGGCCTGCAGACAGTGGGACTAATGTACGTCCCCTCCGGCTTGTTTTCTGTGCTGGTATATCTCCAGCCTGTGTTGGTCGGTATTTTTGCATGGATGTGGCTAGGGGAAGCGATGTCCAGACTCAAGGTGATTGGATTGATCATCGGATTTTTGGGCGTTGCAGCTGTCAGTGTGGGCGGATTTTCAGGGCATGTGGCTGTGGCAGGTGTAATCATCGCCATTATTACAGCCGTGAGCTGGGCATTGGGAACGGTATATGTGAAAAAGGTAAACCAGCGTGTGGATTCGCTGTGGCTGGTTGCATTCCAATGTACACTGGGAGGCATCGTGCTGACGGGAGCTGGAACGGTGACGGAAAACTGGTCGGATATCGTATGGAATGTCCCGTATGTGTCAGGGCTGATATTCGGCACGGTGTTGGGAATTTCACTTTCCTGGTTGCTGTATTTCACACTTGTTAATTCAGGGGATGCGAGTAAGGTTGCGTCTTATACGTTTTTGGTGCCTGTGATCTCGGTGTTTGTCAGCTCGTTGGTGCTGGGCGAAGCGATTACGGCTTTCCTGCTTATCGGGTTAATCTTAATCGGGCTTAGCATTTATTTGGTTAATCGCAGAGCGAGAGTAGTACGACAAGCTTGAGCGTAGTAGTTGAAATCCAAGAGATTGAAAGATAGAACTTGAAACTATAGTAACAACAAGGGACTCTTGCACAGTAGCAGGGTCCCTTTTTATATGCCGACAGGAGACACAGCAACGTGGGCTTTGACCTGCCTAATTCGAGAGTTTAAGGGGTTTCCTCCCTGGGGAGTTGGTTAAGATTATGATATGGATGACAGCATACAACCAAGCAAAGAAGGGAGATGCGGACGATGGCACGAAAATTGTTGATTACAGGTGCAGCAGGTACAATTGGGAAAGTATTGTATGAAGGGCTAAAAGCGGAAGGTAAATATGAAATAATCGCTGCTGATGTGAAGAGGGATGAAGAGGCAGGGATTGTGGAAATGGATATACATGATGCTGCACGACTGGCTGAGCTTACACGCGGAGTGGATACGGTACTGCATTTTGCATGGATCAAGGATGAAGGGGATTTCCTCGGCAAAGTGCTGTCTGGCAATGTTAGTGGAGCCTACAAGCTGTATGAAGCTGCGGTCAAAAATGGGGTAAAACGCATTGTTTTTGCCAGTTCCAATCATGCCACAGGGTTTTATAAAGTAGGCGAAAGCATAGATGTAGAAGATCCCTACCGACCCGACAGTTTTTATGGATTGAGTAAGTGCTACATTGAACTGTTGGGACGGCTGTATGCCGATCAGGGCAAAATATCTTCCATTAATATCCGTATCGGAAATTTTCCTGGGGATGATCGGCCCCATTCGGAGCGCGCCGCTCATATTTGGATTTCCGAGCGCGATATGATCCGTCTGACCGTCTGCTGTATCGAAGCTTGTCCGGAGATAAGCTATCTTAATTTGTACGGTACGTCAGCCAATACGGATAATTATTATGACATTGGCTACTTGGAAGAACAAATCGGATATAAGCCGCAGGATAACGCCGCCGAGCTGCTGGAGCAGGCAAAGAAAATCGGATTTTGGGTAAAACAGGATGAAACCACATTCCAGGGTGGGCAAAAGGAGTAGATTAGATCGTTCAAATATGCTTTATGAATAGGCTTAAGGCGTCGATTAGACGCCTCATATTACACAAAACTTCACAAATATCCGAATTGTTCACTCCTCAGGACACTCCTTTGTTCATGAAGCATGAGAGGCTTCACTTTTCATTTTGAATGCGCTTACATAATATATAGTTATACGACGGCGGTGCTACAAACCTTGCTGTCGGTAACGTATACAGAGGGGGAGTGACTCACATTGAATCAGCCTATGCCCAAAAATTCTGCAATGCTTACAACGGATTCCCGCCTGAACGGTAAGAGGCTGGGAACGGGTAGGAAACACGGGTTCTTCTATGAACTGTTCCGCAATCGGGTATTATTTTTGATGTTGTTGCCCACTTTAATTTTTTTCTTCATTAATTCCTACATTCCTATGGTGGGTATTTATTATGCATTTACCCAGTTCGACTTTAATACCAGCCTGTTTGATGCCAAGTTCGTCGGACTCCAAAATTTTCGCTTTCTATGGCAATCCGGCACGCTGACAAAACTGACATTGAATACGGTCGGATACAATGCAGCGTTTATTTTACTCGGTAACGTGCTAGCGATTGTTCTCGCTATTTTGCTGAATGAGCTGAGAGGCCGCTACTTTAAAAAGATCGCTCAATCCGTGATGTTCCTGCCTTATTTTGTTTCTTTCGTTATTCTAAGTGTTATCGTGTATAACATATTTAATTATGATAATGGTTTCCTGAATACGCTGCTGCTGCAATTTGGTGGTGAACGCGTGGATGTATACAACAAACCATGGGTATGGATTTTCCTGATTATCCTGTTCTATTTATGGAAAAATCTCGGCTACAGTATGGTGATCTATCTGGCAGCGATTACAGGTATCAGTGACGAATATTATGAGGCAGCTAAAATGGATGGGGCCAACATTTTTCAACGAATCTGGTACATTACCGTTCCTATGCTTAAATCGACATTCGTTGTGCTGCTGTTGTTTGCGCTTGGTAGTATTATGAAAGGACAATTTGATCTTTTTTATCAGTTAATCGGCAACAATGGGGTGCTGTACAATACGACGGATATTTTGGACACTTATGTGTACCGTTCGCTGAAAGTGACTTTTGATGTGGGGATGGCTTCGGCGGCAGGCGTATACCAATCATTATTCGGCTTTGTACTGATCATGACCGTGAACTATATCATCCGCAAGTTGAACGACGAGTATGCCTTATTCTAGAAAGGAGGACCCAAACGGATGGCGATCAAAGAGGATGTATACACTCGAATTTTTAAAATTATCTCTTATGTGATTATCATTATTGCTTCCATTGCTTGTTTACTCCCGTTTCTACTTATTATTTCGGCTTCACTGACCAGTAATGAATCGATTATCAGGGATGGATATCACTTTATACCACAGCAATTCTCACTGGAAGGTTACCGGACGGTGTTCACCTTTCCTGAAGAGGTGTTAAGGGCATACGGGGTGACGATTTTTACCACGGTTGTAGGTACGACGTTGGGCCTGTTCCTGATGACGATGGCAGGATATGTGCTGGCACGCAAAGATTTTAAATACCGTAATGCGTTTTCATTCTATATTTACTTTACGACGCTGTTCGGAGGCGGTTTGGTACCTTGGTACATTATGCTGACGAAGTATTTAGGATTGCTTGATACGTATACAGTGCTTATTTTCCCGGGATTGATGACTCCGTTTCTGATCATTTTAATGAAAAACTTCATTCGTTCCTCCATGCCGGAAGAGCTGTTCGAGTCCGCTAAAATTGACGGTGCGGGTGATTTTAAAATTTACTATCGAATTGTGTTGCCTTTATCTACACCGGGTATTGCCACTGTGGGACTGTTTCTGGCCTTGGCTTACTGGAATGATTGGTTCTCATCCTCACTCTTTATTAACGATCCGCATAAATACCAGTTGCAATATTATCTGTATAATGTAATTAACTCCATGCAATTTATCGCTCAAATGGGTGCAGGTACTGGCGTAACCCTTTCCAACGATATGCCGACAGAGTCGACCAAAATGGCAATGGCTATCGTGGTTACCGGACCTATTTTGCTGCTGTACCCGTTCGTACAGCGCTATTTTGTTAAGGGATTGACCATTGGTGCGGTAAAAGGCTAAAGTGGCACTCAAGGACTGTGATGGCATGACGTGCTGACGTTGTGCCATCTAAATAGCACTCTTTGTAAGCGTTTTATTTAATCAGACTACCATTTCAAAGGGAGGATTCACATGACATTCACAAAGAAAAGAAAACAACGCATGTCCATCCTGATTGCAGTAATGGTCATCACGGCGCTATTAGCCGGATGTGGAGGAGGTAGTGGAAACAGCGCTCAAAAAGCAAATGGAGAGGATGATAAATCCCAGAAAGTACAGCTGCAATTTTATATGCTGGGGGATGCTCCTAAGGACCTGCCTACCATTGAGACAGAGATCAATAAGTTGGCGGAAAAAGATCTGAATGCCACCGTCAAATTTAACTATACGACGTGGACAGACTGGGATCAAAAATATAAGCTGTTATTGTCTTCGGGTCAGCCTATCGACCTGATCTTCACTGCAGATTGGACGCAGTATCAGGCCTATGCCAAAAAGGGCGCATTCCTGCCGCTAGACGATCTGCTGCCTAAGGCTGCACCTGTCTTGCAAAAATTTGTGCCTCAGGACATGTGGGATGGAGTTAAAATCGGAGGCAAAATTTATACCGTGCCTGGCACGTATAAAGAATATGTCACAAACGGTTTTGTATGGCGTGAGGATTTACGTGAGAAGTACAATTTGCCTAAACCGACAGATATGAAAAGTTATGAGGCTTATATGGATGGGATACGTCAGCATGAGCCAAATATGAAAACCGTATCTCTGAACAGCGATATTAAGGGAAATCTGCATGATCGATATACCGAATTAGTAACGAAGAGTGTGGGCACACTGCCTTACGGTATCGGTATTAAATACGAAAAACCAACAGAGGTATATAAATTTTGGGGCTCGGATGAACAAAAGGAAGAGCTGAACACTTACAAACGCTGGGCCGATAAAGGATTCATTCCCAAAAACGTATTAAACGTAAAAGATACGCTTCAGGATCAAGTGACTTCTGGTAAAGCAGCGAGTATTTTCGGTGACAATCCAACCCGGTTTAATGATATGGTCATTAAGCTCAAAGCATCTCACCCGGACTGGAAGCTCGAGTACTACCCATTCCCTTTGACGACAGGTTATGCAACTCCAGTGCATCCGATTCATAACGGCTTTGCGATTCCAAAAAGCAGCCCGAATCCAGCGCGCGCATTGGCCTTTTATGAAAAGCTGGTGACGGACAAACGCTATAACCTGCTCACGCAATATGGTATTGAAGGCAAAAACTACGAAGTCAAAGATGGTTACTACCAAATGATAGGTAGCGGCAGTACTAATGGATTTTCACGCGAAGGTATGAATAGTTGGGCTTGGCGTAACCCGGAATACATGCTGTTTGATTCTGGCTTTGACCGTGTGAAGAAAATTTTTGCCGAGCTGGATAAAATCCAGAAGCCTGACCTGTTTACCGGCTTTGCAGAAGACTACACGACATATCAAGCAGAAAAAGCAGCTCTAGAACAGGTTGAGAAGCAATATCTGTATCCGCTCCAAGCTGGACTGATCGACAATGTAGATCAAGGCTTGCAGACCTTCTTGCAAAAGGCAAACCAAGCTGGTTTGGAGAAAATTCAAACCGAATATACAAAACAATGGGAAGCCTATGTAAAGGAGAAGGGGATTAAATAAAACATAAAGAATTGTGATAAAGAAAAAAGCAAGTCTCCAGAAAGTTGGAGGCTTGCTTTTTTAATGTCAGTCTATTTTTTGGGAGCAATGTTCCGTTCTCGGAGCAGGCGTGTAGAGCAGTTTACTTATTGCGCATTTGCTTTAGAACGGCGAAAATCTGTCGGTGTTACACCCAAGCTACGTTTGAACATACGATGGAAATAAGAGCTACTCGCAAATCCGGTTTGTTCTGCTACGTCAGCTACGGACCAGTCGGTCTGTTCCAGCAGCTCACAGGCCTTGCGAATACGAAGTTGTTGGATGACGTCCACGATAGTTGACATGGTCTGTTGCTTATATAGCCTACTGACATAGATCGGCGACATATCCAGTTCTTCCGCAATCTGATTGAGACAAAAATTGGGATCCGTATAGGCTTGCTCCATTCGTTCATTAATTTGCCGTACCAGTCGTTCCTGCTTCGTGTTTCGTTTTTCCGATAGACTGGAGCGAATATGATCAAAGACCAATTGATAATGATCAATAAGATTCTCAGCGGTCTCTAACCGATCAGCGGATGGTAATTCAGATTTAGATTCTATAGCAAATCCATTGAGCTCACTGATATGCCGAACAGCATTATTTACACTCATGATGAGCCGGGATATCGCCACTTGAACAGAGGAAAAAGGATATTTTTCCATATGCATCAATAATTCTTTGAACATACTGTGTGCATCCTCCGTATGACCAGACAGTAGCATATCTAGCATTTTTTTCTCTTTATCGGCTGGATATACGTAAGTATTTTGGATATCCTCCTCTGTAGTGTTTTGCGCATTAATAATGCATCTGTGCCCCTGAAAAAATCGGTGCATAGATGCGTCTTGTACTTGGCGGTACAGCAGATGCAGCCGTTCTGGTTGACTCGTGATGGCACTGTAAGTTAATGAAACACTCAGCTTCAAATATTCAAAGCAAGCTTCACGTATTTGGCGTAATAAGGTTTCTAGCAGTACAGTGTCTGTATGTTCTGCGGGATCGAGAATGTTAAGCATCAGCAGTACACTGTCCTCATCCATATCAACGGTCTCCACCTGGTACGTCTGTCCGCATATTTCAGAAGCAATGTTCATGATTGCAAACTTATAGGGTAGCAGATCAGGTCCACGTTCGCTTTGCCATCGGGTATATTCATCTATGCGCAGCAGCACAAGGCGGTAGTCTTTGTCAAACTGGAACGTAATCCCAAGCTCGCGCAATCGTTCCGGTTCTTCACCGGTAGGAAGATTTCGAATTCCCCGGATCACATTTTTCAAAATGTTTTGCCGGATCGTGTACATACTGTTTCGTTTCTCTGATTCCAGTGAATTCATATGCACAACAATTTGGCCAATAGGCGTATACAGCATTTTGGACAGCAGCCACGAAGCCACGAATCCTGCCAATGCAATGATGGCGGCTATCAGTAACATCGCATTACGAATAACACTTGCCATTTTGATAACGCTTTCATACGGTGTGACACTAATATACTGCCAACCTAGTCCATCTGGAGAGGTGTAGGAAATGAGTGATCTTTTACCATGAAAGTCTTCTACAAAATAGCCTGTTTCTTGTTTTTTGACTCTCGTGTGCAGCCATAGCTGTTCTTTTTCGTTCAAAGTTTCGTCTGTCAATGTTGTACCAGACAACAGTCTGCCCTGATCGTCTAAAATATAAGCGGTCCCGCCTGAGATTGGATTCGCCGCCATTTCCTTGTTCATCCAGGCCGCCGACACATTCACAATCACAGCCGAATTTATCGCTTCGTTCGAGTTAATTGCGTCATAACATAAATACGTATAGGCTGCGATATCTGGGCTTGCTTGCTCTACTTCAGCTCCGGAGTCTGAGGCAGACAGCAGTGGATACGTGCGTGGAATAGGCGTAAAGGGTTTATAGTCCTGATAATGATCCAGCACGCGAATGATATCTGTATCAGCCAGTTCATGTTTGCTGAATAGCCCGTTTTGACCTTGTGAGGAAGCAATGTAGAAGGTGCCGCTTTTAGGGTTAAACACGTAGATGGATTCGATATACGGCATGGAGTTAAGATAATTGTTCAATTCGGTCATGGCAGCGGTTACATCATATACATTAGGTTTTGGATAATACAACAACTTGGACAGGGTACTGCTGCGATACATTTGGAATGCCAACGACTGAGCAATAGATGTCATGTTAATAACCTCTCTGCTTCTCAACGTCAAGCTGTTGTGATTAGCCTCGAATGCCTGCTCCTTTTCCACGCGAATATAGTAAAAATAATACACAGTGGTGGATACCAGCAACGTTAGCGTAATACATAACGTAATGCTGACCAGCAATTTGCTGTGAAGCTTGTGATGCTTTTTGAAATTGCTCATATGAACAGGCCTCCTGTCTGTGTGCACGTAGCTGTAAAGTACACCCTATTTATGTATTCATTATACGTGTGATCTTGTGAACAGGACAGTGAACAAACCGATTCTTTGTGAAAAATAATAATTTTTTCGTAAAAAGGCCAGGAACACTTATACGCATTGGATTGCGTCGGTTCCCGGCCGGGTTTGTCTATTCAAATAAAAGAAGAAAGATGACGGTACTACAATTAGTCAGGAAATTGAACGTTACCTTTAACGATATAGGCTCCGCCTGTACCATTTTCCGCTAGAGCTGGGATTGTATCGTTCAGCACGACACCACGAATGTCCGTAATCCGTATTTTCAGAGGTTGTTTTCCTAAGTTAGTACCTAGAAAGTGGTTGTAATCCTGTTTTTCGAGATTGAGCCATTGTCCGTTTTGTTGGACTTCCATCTTCAAGACCGGATATTTATGATTGCGTACTTGAATGGCTGCCCACCATTGGCTGCTGCCTTCTTTAATGCGGTAGGAGACATTGCCGTTAACCGGAGCTTTGACAACTTTCCATGAAATATTGATTTTTCCGTCTATTTGATTTCCAATCAGGTTGAACGCGTTTGGGGACAGATCGAGCGCGCCACTTGGACCTTCAGGGTAAAGATCAGTTACATATACGGTTGTTTTCCCTTTGGGACCTTGAACTTCCAAATAGGCTCCAGCTAATGCAGCTTTGATTCCGTTATAATTCAGTTGTGTGCGGTTAAGCGCTGTAATTTTGGCATCCGAAGGGATGGGATCAAGCAGTAATGCCCCTCCAGAGTAACCTGATCCCGTATATGTGGCGTACCCCGTGTATGTATCATTCCAAGCAGCTGAAGCGGGAAGGGCGAATAATACAAGACTTAGCAACGATGTCAGACCGATGGTTTTGAACTTTCGGAACGTCGATTTTTTTTGCATAATCATTTCCTCCTTATTCATTTAATAGATTCATATAGTAAATATAAACACTATATTACCTAATATTTCAAATTATACAATAGGACTTTGAGGCAAAAAGAAAATATTGAAGATGTTTGTCAACATACTCATAGGCCATATGGCGTGTTTTTTTAGAAATGGTTGTACAGATAAAGAATAAGGGGAGGATTAAGTAATGAGGACGAAACTAGGACTTTTGGATGAAGTCTTTTAAATAGAATAAGCGAACTATTGTTCTCCTTTTGTTTGTCGTATACAATCGAATCATGCTGATTCAAATGGAGTGATGTTGAACTCTGTTGTATGCTGCAACGAAAGGATGTTTTGCACCATGATGGGAAGAGCCCATTTGATTATTGGAACCGGGGTCTCCCTGTCGGTATTAGCTTTAAGTGGATACGAAGTGACCCCGGCTGCCGTGGCAGCTGCTGTGGTCGGTTCACTGTTGCCGGATATTGACGAGCCTAACTCCATGCTCGTGAGCCGTGCGCTGCCAACCCAAATGCTTAGGCTTATACAGCTTCTAATGATTGGGGCTGCTGGTTGGGTATTTTTCACCCGTTTGGCTCCACCGCCATGGAATCTTGTTTTGGCTTTGCTGATGATCAGTGCTTCTTTTATGCCTTCACGATCCATGCGCAAGGTTATTATCTTTCTAATTGGTATCGGCCTAGCCTGGTATGGAGAATCATATGCACCGTGGAATTATATCGCCGGGTGTCTGCTGATCATTTGTACGTTAGTCCCACACCGAGGGTTGACACATACGGTGTACGGGACAGTCGCATGGACTGCGCTGCTTTATGGTACGACACGTTTGCACGGTGACAGCATATGGCTGGCTGGAGGTATGGCGTATTTGCTGCATTTACTGGCAGATTCCTTGACGAATAATGGAATTAAACCTTTGCCGCCGTTTAAATGGAAGCTGCGATTTAAATTGATGAGTACTGGAACCCGGAAGGGAGCTAAGGTAGAAAACGTCTGCGTTGCTTTAACTACTGTACTTGTAGTGATTGCTTTGCTTCGTTATAAGCATTTGATTTGATATGTTCTATCTTTTGTTTCTATTAAATTAAAAAAACAGTCAATGCACGTTGTACGTGTCTTGACTGTTTTTTTATAGATTGCGATTCTCTGTTACACCTTAGGCTCGTTCAATAATGGTATTCAGCGTTGTACGATCCAGATTTTGAACCAGCTTGATGATCAGCTCTTTGGCTGCATCATAATCATCAGTGTGAATAATGGACGAGGAAGTATGGATGTATCGTCCACAGATGCCTATGACGGTGGATGGCACGCCAATTCCGCTCAAGTGTACTTGGCCCGCATCGGTTCCTCCTGTGGAGATGAAATATTGATACTTGATTTTGTGAGTTTCCGCCATGTCTTGCACGTATTCCACAATTCCGCGATGTGTAATCATACCCGGATCAAATACCCGCAGCAGTGCGCCTTTACCAAGGTGCCCGTAAGCATTCGGGTCGCCGTTCATATCGTTGGCTGCACTGCAATCCAGTGCAAAGAATATATCCGGCTGAATCAGATTGGCCGCTGTGCGTGCACCACGCAGTCCCACTTCTTCTTGAACAGTGGCCCCTGCATACAATGTATTGGGAAGCTTGTCTTTTTCTTTATGTAATGCTTCAAGCAGTTCAATAGCTAAGCCTACACCGTAGCGGTTATCCCATGCTTTAGCCATGATTTTTTTAGGATTTGCCAGTGGAGTGAAATCACAGATCGGCGCAATGGCCGTTCCTGGTACGATCCCCAGATCTTGCGCTTCTTGTCTGCTGTCTACGCCGATATCCAGATACATATGCTTGATGTCCATAGGTTTGCTGCGTTGCGATTCATCCAGCAAATGAGGCGAGACAGAGCCAACTACACCGATAACTGGGCCTTTTGGAGTCAATACTTGAAGACGTTGTGACATAATGGCTTGGCTCCACCAGCCTCCAACCGGCTGAAAACGAATCATTCCAGTGTCCGTAATACCATTCACGATAAAACCGACTTCATCCAGATGGCCTGCCACCATTACACGTGGTCCACTCTCTTGACCGCGTAGCACCCCAAAAAGACTGCCCAATCGATCTTGCACGATTTCATCGGTATAACCGGATATTCGTTCCTTAACCCATGCCCGCAACTCACGCTCATGTCCAGGAATGGAAGGAAACTCCGTTAAGGTTTTAAACAATTCCAATGTTTTTGATTCCATGATGTATACCTCACTCCTTATTAATTAACCAGTGGTCGTCATGTATTCAGTATGAATGGATTTGTATCGAATGTCCACGATATCATTTTCCTGACATAACATTTCTCCAAAAAGCTCATAATGAAAAAGACCCAAGCAATTCGAACCGCCAAGCGCGAAAACTTACAGATAAGGGGTGGTGAATGATGCCAGCTAAATCCGGGCAGCGCGGTTTTCGTACCAATACGTCGCCGCTGTCCATAAATGAGAAGGACTATCAGAATATTTCACAAAAGCATGAACCCTCGAGGAAAGTATTTGCCAATTGTGTGCGCGCTTTTCTGGTTGGAGGCGGGATCTGTGTGATTGGACAGGCGATTCAAGAGGCTTTTATGGCAGGAATGCACATATCAGCCAAGGAGGCCGCCCCGCCAACCTCATCCATGATGATCTTGCTGGCGGTCATATTAACCTGTATCGGGGTTTACGATAAGGTTGCCCAATGGGCAGGAGCAGGAACAGCTGTGCCAATTACAGGCTTTGCTAACTCCATGTGTTCGGCTGCATTGGAATATCGTTCTGAGGGACTGGTGCTCGGAGTGGGCGCGAATATGTTCAAGCTGGCAGGCTCAGTTATCGTATTCGGGGTGGTGGCCGCATTTATCGTAGGCGTTATATATGCCATCCTTGGTGTGGGAGGCAATCACTTATGAGAAGACAGGGAGGACAAACCTGGAAGTTTGAATCAAGACCGCGCATCATTGGAAGTGCCACTGTTGTGGGCCCAGATGAAGGAGAGGGACCGTTGTCCACAGATTTTGATTATATTTATGACAATATAGAAATCAACGAGAAAACGTGGGAAAAAGCGGAACGTAGATTGATTGAGCATTCTACAGAGCTGGCGCTAATTAATGCCAATTTGAACAAAGAAGAAGTGCAGTTTTTTATTAGTGGTGATCTGATGAATCAGATTATCAGTAGCTCCTTTTCGGCTAGCAAGCTGGCTATTCCCTATTTGGGTGTTTTTGGAGCCTGCTCAACATCAATGGAAAGCTTAGCCTTAGCCGCACTTATTGTGGACTCAGAGGCCGGTGACTACGTGATGGCGGGTACGACCAGCCATAACTGTACTGTAGAAAAACAATTCCGCTATCCTAATGAATACGGATCACAGAAGCCTCCTACGGCTCAGTATACTGTTACCGGTTCCGGCGCCGCAATTGTAGGACATGCCAAGTCAGGGACGGTGGTAGATTGTGCTACCATTGGACGTGTAATGGACATGGGCATTAAAGACCCTTTTAATATGGGTGGAGCCATGGCTCCCGCGGCTGCGGATACGCTGTTGTCTCATTTTCGAGATACTGGCCGTGACCCTGGTTACTATGATCTCATTGTAACGGGCGATTTAGCCTCAGTGGGGCTACCGATTGCCAAGGAGCTGCTCAAAAAAGATGGGTTCGATATGAATCAGACGGAATTTAATGATTGCGGTTTGCTGATTTACGACATCAATAAGCAAAAGAAAGTCATTGCAGGAGGCAGTGGTTGTGGCTGCTCGGCTGTTGTAACCTACGGGCATTTGTTGAAGAGGATTGAAAAAGGAGAGCTGCAAAAGGTACTGGTCGTGGCGACCGGAGCGTTATTATCTCCTTTGACTACACAGCAGGGTGAAAGCATTCCTTGTGTTGCCCATGCTGTAGCTTTTGAAGCGGGAGGAACAGTATGATATTTCTATGGGCTTTTTTAGTGGGTGGTGCCATTTGTGTCGTGGGCCAGTTGATGATGGATGTGTTCAAAATGACGCCGGCACATACGATGAGTACGTTGGTAGTTGCAGGTGCAATTGCTGATGCTGTTGGGATATACGATCCGCTTATTAAATTTGCAGGGGCGGGTGCGACCATTCCAATTACCAGTTTTGGTAACTCACTTGTACACGGCGCATTAACCGAATTGGAGAAGGACGGATGGTTGGGTGTCATTACAGGGATCTTTAGTCTGACAAGTGCAGGAATTTCCTCTGCGATTATTTTCTCTTTTCTGGCATGCTTGTTTGTTCGTCCAAAAGGAAGCATATAAAGGCAGCGTACTTTAGATTTGACATAGTAAAATAAATAACTGTATACATGTGCCCTTCGGATTAATGTCCGAAGGGTTTTTAATTGTTCGGCACATGAAAGATCGAAAGAAGGATGGAGTATGAATAATACGGGCAGGGGGTTGAGTGTACTCTGTGCCCACCTTCATGTACAATAATAGGAAACATGTTGCTATCTAGGAGGTTTACAGAGCTATGCCCGTACGTCAAGAATCTGTGCAGATTGTATCTGCAATCCGTTCTAATCTGGAATCATGTATATTAGGTAAATCCTTTGAAATAAAATTACTGCTTACGGCTATGCTGGCGGGTGGACACATTCTGATCGAGGACGTTCCGGGTACGGGGAAAACGCAAATGATCAAGGCTCTTGCCAAATCCATGCGCGGTGATTACCGCCGTGTTCAATGTAATCCTGATATTCTCCCGAGTGATATTACAGGGGTATCCATATTTCATCCACGGGACGAGCGTTTTTATTTCCGTCCGGGTCCTGTGATGACTAATATTTTACTGGCGGACGAAATTAACCGAGCGACGACGAAAACCCAGTCGGCTCTGCTGGAGGTTATGGAGGAACGCAGTGTGACGGTGGATGGGGACACGCATATGTTGCCTCATCCTTTTATGCTGTGTGCGACACAAAATCCGATTGATTTTGAAGGCACTTATATGTTGCCGGAAGCACAGTTAGATCGTTTTATGCTCAAAATCAGCTTGGGTTATCCTGACATGGAGACGGAGCGAAACATGCTGCTTCATCATCAGGCAGGCCAGCCAGCAGACCGTCTGGAGGCTGTAGCTCATATGGAGCAGGTTGCTGACATCCAGCAGGAAATTAGAGGAATTTATATGGAAGAAGCAGTGACGTCCTATTTACTTGATATCGTGCGTGCGACAAGAGAACATCCATCCGTGCTGCTGGGAGCTAGCCCCCGGGCGGCGCTTGCTTTTGTAATGGCTGCGAAGGCATACGCTTTTCTGGACAACCGTGACTATGTGCTGCCTGATGATGTGAAGGCGCTGGCACCTTATGTGCTAACGCATCGTTTGTTGCTGCGTCCCGAGGCGCGTCTGGATAGTTCCAATGCTCAGTCCGTGCTCCAAGCTGTCCTTCGGCAGGTTCATGTACCCGTACGAATGGAGCGTCCTTAGGGAATGAATATGGTCAAAAGGAAGCGCAGGCTTCCCCGGCTGTCAGGCCGCATCTGGCTTCTGGTGGTCATATGGGTGGTGTGCCTGCTATATTTGTTGTTTCAGGGCGGCAAGACGTCGGTCATGCTGTTGTCTATGGTTACGCTGTTAATCGTTTATTTATGGATCGTTGGTCTGAGCGGAGTTCGCCGTGTGCAAGGCTCCCGGCAGCTTTCGCAAGGCTCGGAGTTTGGAGAACTGCTGCATGCGGGAGATCAGGTGCATGTAAAGCTGAGCCTCAGCATTCCTGGTTTTCTTCCGTTACCCTATGTCATTGTCCGTGAGGTCCTCAAGCGGCATACAGGTGAATCCTGGTCGTTTGAGGACAGTGTCATTCCCAGTCTAAAAGGGGGCGGTCAGCTTACATTTCAGACTCCCGCTTTAGAGCGAGGAAGCTACCACTTTGAGGAAACTGAATGTGTGAGTGAGGACATCTTCGGTCTGTTAGAGCACAAAGGCAGCTTGAACGCACGCGGTGAATTTCGGGTGCTGCCCCGAACGGTATTCATTCCGTATTGGCAGATGAATGACCGTCGCTCAAGGATGTCTGGACCGCAGACCGTTCAAACTCGAACGCGGCGTGAGACGACACAAATTAACGGTGTACGGGACTATGTATATGGAGATCGGTTTTCGCGCATCCATTGGAATGCGACGGCTCGTACAGGTAGCTGGAAATCCAAGGAATTTGAGCATGAGACCGTTCCAAAAACGATGCTTGTGCTGGACGTACACATGAAGCATTATGTAAACGCCGAACAGTTTGAGCTAGCTGTATCCTCTACCGCTTCATTGCTGGAATATGGTGGACGGGAGCGAATGGGGGTTGGATTGTGCACAGCTGGAGAAAAAGGCACTGTCTTTCAGCCAAGTGAGCAGACAATGGAACGACAACGAATGATGCATCACTTGGTAGACATACACACAACTTCACAAGGTAGCTTGAAATCCGCTGTAGAAAGCAGTGTGCGCCAGTTTCCGAAAGGCTGTTATTTTATACTGATTAGTCCGCTGAATGATTATCAGGCGATGGAGCTTCTTCGTTGGGCCGATACCCGAGGGATGACTCCGTGCCATGTCTATATCGGAGAAGGTTCTGCTGAGGGAGAAGCTGAAAAATGGATGAGCATGCTTCGTGCAAGGGGAATCAAGGGCTACGATGTTGAGAGCCTTGAAGAGCTCCCGGCTGTAATGGGGGGAGGGACACTATGAAGAGCTGGTTACAATCGTTAAAGGGTTCCTGGGCCCCCGCTTTTACATTTTTATGGATTATTATTATTGCCATGCAATGGGTTTCTTTTGCTTCCGAATTATGGCTGGAAGAGACAAGAGCACTTGTACTGATGACCATTACAATGCTGGCTCTGGTGAAGATTGTACTACCATTTCGTCCTTGGATTGAATTTATTGTTAAGGCGGCGGCGCTGTTTTTTATTTTGTATCGGACATTGGTGTCTTACTCCATCATTATCCCCTTCGGAGGGGTAGCCAATCGCCTGGACCAATTTATATCCAATATGTCTCCTTATATTTGGTTTTCCCTCATCGCTTGGCTAGTTATTGAAATGGTGCCGCTCATCGTTACAACGAAACAGCGGATTCTTGTTTTTGTGGGTATTAATATCGCCGCGCTGGCAGTGCTTGATTCCTTTACGCCAACTGTGCTGTGGGAGGAGGTTGCCTGGATCGTCTTTGCTGGTATGGGTTGGCTAGTGACACAGCATCTGCAGTATTTTCGGCAGCATTATCCTCAAGGGTGGAAGCATATTCGACGCTATCCATATAAAATAGCAGCCAATATTGCGGTCATTTTTGCGCTCATTATTATGGCTGGTGTCAATATGCCCGAGGTACAGCCAGCTTTGACGGATCCCTATACAGCGTGGACCCAGAGAAATAGCTCAACCACCGCCGGGATTAGCAATGGATCTGGGGCACTGAATCAGCGGATGAACACCGCATCAGGTTATAGTCGCCAGGATAATCGGTTAGGTGGAGGTTTTAATTTTGATTATTCTCCTGTCATGACCATCACGACCACTCAACGAAGCTATTGGCGGGGGGAAACGAAACGAACCTATTCCGGTACAGGCTGGAGTGACGGGGGCAACGATGATCAAACGCTAAATGATGTTCCAATGACCGCAGAGCTTGAAAACACACAAGAAACGCGGCATTCGACTGAGCAGGTCGTTCAGACCATTACGATGCAAAATGACCAGAGCTATCCTGTTCTGTTTGGTGCCTATTCGGTACAGCGTGTTCAATCGGTGGACAGAGATTCACGGGCAGACGGGTTACGTTGGAACCCGGAACAGGCGGAACTGCTTTGGAATCCATCCTCCCGAAGAACTGCTTATCCTAAAACGTATACTCTGGTATCACATGTCCCTGTGATCCCTGAGAAAGAGCTACGCACAAAAACTTTTAATGAGTTGTACGGAAAAAACAAACAGGATGCCTATCTACAAATTCCAGATGAGTTGCCACAGCGGGTTCGTGATTTGGCTCAGAACGTAACGTCAACGGCGAAAACGCCGTATGAAAAAGTCGGATTACTACAGCAGTATTTGCAGCAAAATTATGCATATACGAACAATCCGGACCTCTCACGGAAAAGAAGCAGAGATTTTGTGGATGCCTTTCTGTTTGAGATTCGGGAGGGCTATTGCGATTATTATTCCACCTCATTAGTCATGATGGCTCGCTCTGTTGGGGTTCCAGCCCGTTGGGTTAAAGGGTATGCACCTGGTCAGCAGACGTTTTCAGATGATGCAACAACGGGCGAAGGTGACGAAAATATGTCCTCTTACTCCGTGACAAATGCGGATGCTCATTCCTGGGCGGAAGTATATTTAGGTGAATACGGTTGGGTTCCTGTAGAAGCTACGCCTGGCTTTGATATGCCGCTGCTTACGGAACAGGAGGATTCAAAGACTCCAGAAGCCCCAGAGGTTAAAGATCATCCTGAACCAGAACAGCCTGAGCAGAACCCGCAGACTGATCCGGAGGAAGGTTCAAAGATTCATCCTGTAATTATAGGTTCTGCTGCTGCAATTCTGCTGCTGTGGGCTGCTTATATCGTCTGGCGTAATCGGGCAGACATTCACTTTTATCTGCTGCGTTTACGCAGAGGTAAGCCGCTGACCCCGGATGAAAAGGTGGTCGTCGAAACTGAGCACTGGTTAAGGTACATGCGAAGAAAGGGATTTGTCCGCGCCAGTCACGAAACGCTGAGGGAATCAGTTGATAGATGGTCGCTAGAAGTACCGGAACAAGCTTCTATTTTACATCAGCTGCTTGGACGATTTGAACAAGCGCGTTATAGTCCCTCATCCGTAACCGCAGAAGATTGGCATATGGTTCGCCAGCAAGCCTCTCTGTTACACAAAGAAGGATGGATAAAACGATGGGCTGGACGAAAAGCTGCGACGGATCAGAAGGATCAAGACTAGTCTATTTTTGATTTGGTTCAATTTGCCGTCTATTTTAATCTTTAGCTATATATTTAGTGAAAAAGCTGTCCGTTTGTTGCGGATAGCTTTTTACTAAGCCATAGTAATATGGTATAGTTTGTCGTATGAAACTGAGGTGACCGACGTTGTTTGAAATGCTGATGCCCAAATTACGGGTGAATACCGTCTTTGATATTGATCTTGAAGGCTTGTACGCTCAAGGATATCGCGGCATTATTACGGATCTGGATAACACGCTGGTCGGCGCAAAAGCGCCGAATGCGACTCCCGAGCTGGTGGCCTGGTTTGAGAAGGTCAAACAGGCGGGTTTTAAGCTTGTCATCGTGTCTAACAACAATATGGACCGTGTATCCGTGTTTGCTACGCCTTTGGACATTGAATTTATACATGCCGCACGGAAGCCTTCCAACTCGTCTTTTCGTAGAGCCATCCGTATGATGGGGCTGACTCCGGAAGAGACTATTATGGTCGGAGACCAAATGTTGACGGACGTATTGGGAGGTAACCGACTGGGATTGCATACGGTGTTGGTGCTACCGATATCCATTCATGATGAAGGAGTCATGACCCGATTTAATCGGCGGTTGGAGCGAATCGCGCTCACAAGGTTACGTAAGAAAGGCTTATGGCTTGAGGAGGAAAAGAAGAATGACTGAAAGACCTGACGGCGGCACTGCCGTCAAATGTAGTGGTTGCGGTATCACCGTGCAGACCACTAGCCCGGAGCTTCCGGGATATATTCCTGAAAAATTGCTTACTCGCGAACCTGTCATCTGTCAGCGTTGCTTCCGGATCAAAAACTATAATGAGACGTCTTCAGTGACGGTGAATCAAGATGAGTTCTTGAAGCTGCTCAGCCAGATTGGGGACAAGGATGCGCTCGTCATCCACATTGTAGATATTTTTGATTTTGAAGGTAGCTTGATTTCCGGTCTGCAACGCTTTGTAGGCTCCAATCCGGTTATACTGGCTGTGAACAAGACCGATTTGCTGCCTAAGGTAACGAATTGGAACAAGGTGCGTAACTGGGTACAAAAGCAAGCGAAGGAGCAAGGACTACGCACAGAAGAAATCGTACTGTGCTCAGCTAAAAAAAATCAGGGCTTTGACCGTCTGTTGGATGTGGTATCTGAGCTCCGTGGTAACCGTGATGTATATGTAGTCGGAGCGACAAATGTGGGTAAATCGACGCTTATTAACCGCTTGATTCGTGATTATAGCGATATGGAGCAGGAACTCACAACGTCCCGTTACCCGGGGACTACACTCGATATGGTAAATATTCCGCTCGACGACGGCAAGCACATTATTGATACTCCGGGTATTGTATACCCTTGGCGATTCAGTGAGATTGTCTCCCGTCAGGACTTGAGTGCTATTATGCCGGACAAGCCGCTGAAGCCTGCTGCGTATCAGCTTGATGCCGGACAAACATTGTTTTTCGGCGGTATGGCCCGATTTGATTTTGTGGAGGGTCAGCACCAATCATTTACCTGCTATATTAACGGTGGTCTTAAAATACATCGCACGAAGCTGGAGCGGGCTGATCAGTTGTTCGCTGATCATGCCGGGGAATTGTTATCTCCGCCAACACGCGATCAATTGGCAGAAATGCCGGAATGGACAAGACATGAGTTCCGCGTTCCACGCAAATCTCCATCGGACATCTACATTTCCGGTTTGGGATGGATCAGAGTGAATAGCGAGAACGGAGCTCTGGTTGCGGTTCATGCTCCTCGGGGAGTCCGTGTGCTTTTGCGGCCTGCGTTGATATAACGTTGCTGTAACCATGTTATAGGGCGGCAAGGAACAGGTACTGGTTCCTGCCGCCATTCATGTATTTGTGCGGCCTAATATTTTGCAATATGGGGGAGAGCAACGATGAACAGCGGGGAGTCTGAAGCGACCGAACAAGGTCTTGTACTATTGGGCGTATTGGGTGATCCGATCAAGCACTCCAAATCGCCTCTTATGCATAAAATAGCTTTACAGGCAGCGGGGATTGAAGGAGATTTTGTACCTCTTCATGTCAAACCGGATCAGCTGGAAGATGCCATGAAGGGGATTCGCGCTATGCATTTCCGCGGAGTCAATGTGACGATTCCCCATAAAGTCGAGGTTATGAAATATCTGGATGAGATTGATGAAGGGGCCAGACTCATTGGCGCTGTCAATACGATAGTGAATGACAATGGACGGCTCAAGGGCTATAACACGGACGGAATTGGCTACGTACGTTCCCTCAAAGAAGAGACTTCTGTCGATTTGAAGGGCGCAAGAATTGCTGTTCTTGGAGCCGGAGGGGCTGCTCGTGGCGTAATTCATGCTCTATTGGAAGAGCAACCGGAATCGGTTATTATTTTGAACCGAACACGTGACAAAGCTGAGCAACTAGCATTAGAGTGGACGACGGAGGCGATCCCAGTGAGGGGTTATTCCAACGAGGATGCCAAGAACGTGCTCGCCACAGTGAATGTGTTGATTAACACAACCTCGGTGGGAATGTCCCCTTTATCGGATGAACTTCCACTGGAAACGAGCTTGATTCCGGAGGGAATCATTGTGAGTGATTTGATCTATAATCCGCTGGAAACGAGACTTTTACGGGAAAGCCGTGAACAGCGCGGCTGCACTGTACATGGGGGCTTGGGCATGTTCGTGTACCAGGGGGCTGTGGCTTTTGAGTATTTTACAGGGGTTGTCCCTGCTGTAGAGCAAATGAGAGCGGCTGTGCTGAGTAGCCTGTCGTAAGTAAGATTGTACATTAAAATTATGGAAATGCTGCATTGCATATGTGGCGACGAAGGGGTTAAATATACATGTTAACAGGTAAACAAAAAAGATATTTGCGTTCAATGGCGCATCATTTGGACCCGGTTTTTCAAGTAGGCAAAAACGGTACGAATGAGCATCTTATGCGTCACATCAACGATGCGATTGAAAAGCGTGAGCTGATGAAAGTGCAAATTTTGAACAACTGTTTGGACGACAAACATGAAATTGCGGAAGAACTGGCCGCGGAGACAGGTTCTGAGCTTGTTCAGATCATCGGGAGCACTATTATTTTGTACAAAGAATCCCGTGATCATAAGGAAATCGAGTTGCCTAGAGGATAACACGCGGGGAGAAAATTATGAAAATCGGTATTATGGGTGGTACATTTGACCCGATTCATATTGGACATCTGCTGGCTGGAGAAGCGGCAAGAGATGCCTATGGGCTGGATCAAGTATGGTTTATGCCTTCTCATATTCCTCCGCACAAGCATCAGGCGGGGGCGAGCGGTAAGGAGCGTCTGGAGATGACGAGTGAAGCGGTAGCGGGTCATCCTGCTTTTGAAGTGCTGAATATTGAAGTGCTTCGCGGGGGAGTATCCTATACCATTGACACGATCAAGGAGCTTCAGGAGTTGCACTCTGCTGTGGATTTTTATTTTATTATTGGTGCGGATATGGTGAACTACTTGCCTCATTGGCAGGGAATTGAGGAACTGGCGCAGCGAATTTATTTTATTGGTGTTCGGCGCCCAGGGTTCCAGCTTGCGTTGGATGAGTTGCCGCATTATTTGCAGGACAAGGTACTGATGGCGGATATGCCAGTGGTGGACATTTCGTCGACGGATATTCGAGAGCGTGCTGCGGAAGGGCGTACCATCCGTTATCTTGTGCCTGATCGTGTGCATGACTATATTACAAGGGGCGGTTTGTATGAAGTACAGCCGTGAGCAATTAATGGAAGCCGTATCTGGTCAAATGCCTGAAAAGCGCTGGAAGCACACACTAGGTGTTATGCATACCTCAGTTGAGCTTGCGCAGCGATATGGAGCAGATCCGGATAAGGCCGAACTGGCGGCTATTTTGCATGATGTAGCGAAATATTGGCCTGTCCAGCAGATGGAAGAGGTGATTCGCAGTCATCCCGAATGTAATCAGGAGCTTTTGGAACATGACAAGCAGCTCTGGCATTCAGAGGTAGGATACTGCGTTGCAGCAAGAGATTACGGAGTGGATGATCCGGAAATAAGGAATGCGATCCGCTGGCATACGTCAGGACGCGTAGGTATGAGCCTGCTGGATAAAGTCGTGTGTCTCGCTGATTACATCGAACCGGGACGGGATTTTCCGGGGGTTGAGCATATCCGTAAACAGGCAAAGAAAAGCTTGGAGCAGGGCCTTATCGCTGGATTTGACTCCACGATTACATTGTTGCTGGAAAAGAAAAAGGTTATTTTTCCACTGACAGTCTTGTCGCGCAATGACTTGATTCAACAACTAAAACAGAGAAAAACGGAGGTTCATGAATGACCCTAACTAATGAGCAATTAATGCAAACAGCGGTTGATGCTGCAAATGATAAAAAGGCAATGAATATTGTCGCACTGGATTTGCGGGGAATATCACTAGTAGCTGATTATTTTGTCATCTGCCACGGTAATTCGGATACACAGGTACAGGCGATTGCAACAGAAATTCGCAAACGCGCTCATGATGAAGGTGTAACCATCAAAGGAATCGAAGGAATGGATTCCGCCCGTTGGGTTCTAATGGATTTGGGGGATGTCGTAGTGCATGTCTTCCATCGCGACGAGCGCGAATACTATAACATTGAACGACTCTGGTCGGATGCTAAGGTTGTGGAAAAGGTATGAGTTTGATCGCCGGTACTTATGTCACCATTATGGTGGATCGTGAGGTATCTCCTTTCGGTTATTTTCTCACTGTTGGTGAGCAGGATGTGCTGCTGCATTATACGGAGCTGACACGTGAAATCGAAGTTGGTGAACGGTTGGAGGTATTTATTTTTCACGATACAGAGGACCGTTTGGCCGCAACCATGAAAAAGCCGTTCTTGTCGTTGGGCGAAATGGCAAAGCTTGAGGTGGCCGATGTGCATCCGCGTTTGGGTTGTTTCCTGGAGATGGGATTGGGTCGTCAGCTTTTGCTGCCGATTCGTGAGTTGCCAGAAAACCGAGATTTACATCCTCGGGTGGGCGACTACGTGTATGCCATTATGGAGCATGACAAGCAAGGCAGATTGCGAGCTAAGCTGGCAGGGGAACAGGAGCTGGCTCCGTTGTGCTTCCACGCCCCTGATTCGTGGTTAAATACATGGGTGCAGGCGACTGTGTACAAGCCGCTTCAGATGGGCACATTCGTCCTGGTGGACGGAGGTGTGCTTGGTTTTGGCGCGATTGGAATGATTCATTCCTCGGAGCGTAACCGGATGCTTCGCTTGGGCGAAGAGGTCAAGGTACGGGTCACGCTTGTTCGGGAAGACGGTCGGGTCAATCTGGCGATGTCACCACGCAAGGAAGTAGGCCGTGATGAGGATGCGGAGCGGCTGATTGCTTTTCTGAAAGAGCGTCCGGGCGGCGGCATGCCTTATTCTGACGCAACACCGCCGGATATTATCAAACAACGGTTTGGTATTAGTAAATCCGCCTTCAAGCGTGCGATGGGCAAGCTGATGAAGGAAGGACTGGTTACACAAAAGGAAAACTGGACCTACCTGGTGGAGAATATACCTGAACCGAAGGACGGGAATGGGGAATAAAAAATGGCTTCTTACCGGAAGTTTGCCTATGTGTATGATGAGCTGATGCAGGACATGCCGTACCCGGACTGGTTGCGCTTTGCACGGCAGGCTTGGGATCAGTACGGTATGCCGCATACGGTGGCCGAGCTGGGCTGCGGAACGGGTTCGATTACGATTCCTCTAGTTAACTCGGGCTTCGAGGTGGCTGGAATCGACTTATCCTCTGACATGCTGGCAGTAGCCCGCCGCAAAATGGAAACCACTCCACAGGGACAGCGATTGTTTCGTGAGGGAAGCGTTCGCTGGATACAGCAGGATATGAGAGAATGGATTTTACCCGAGCCTGTGGATTCTGTAATTTCTTTTTGCGATTGTCTGAATTACTTGTTGGAGGAAGAAGATATAATTTCTACTTTTCGCAGAACGCATGCTGGTCTGAAGCCTGGCGGAACCTTCTTGTTCGATGTACATCATCCGCAGACGTTTTTACGTTATGATGAAGAGCAACCATTCGTACTGGATGAACGCTCTATCTCGTATATCTGGACATGTGCGTTGGACACTCCCCGTTGTGAAATTGAGCATCATCTTAGTATCTTTGCGAAAGCAGAACAAGTAGGACGCGATCTATACCAGCGTTTCGAGGAAATACATGTACAACGTGCCTATGACCCAGACTGGATGAAGGCAGAATTGTCCAAAGCGGGTTTTCGTGATGTGAAGGTATATGCGGATTTTGAATGGGTAGAAGCAGAAGATGACGCGGCGAGACTGTTTTATGTTGCTGTAAAATAGCAAGGCTTCATTTAGCGAGTATGGGAAAAGAAAGACGCTTTTCATGATGACATGAAGGGCGTCTTTTTGCACTCATATATTCACTTTATAGCTCAGCTGAAGCTCATCACCCGGTACACCCCGAATGCCCCAGTTCTGTTTGGGTGTTTCAAATATAGTAATCTCAAGATCCTGTGGAGAAATACCCAAAAGATCGTTAATTCTTTGGAATAACAGGTTAATGAGTTGCTTCTTAGCTTCTGTCGTTCTGCCTTCAAAGATACTGATTTCAATAATGGTGTACACCTCAGAGCGACCATCGGCATATATAAAGTCTTCCTGATCCATAGGAAAAAAACGATGAAACCTCTTGTCAGGAGGATATTTGAACGCATCCACCACAGCAGAATGAATCACCTCTGAAAGTTGCTTTTTGATTGGATTTAGAGTTTCTTTTATTCCGTAAATTTTAATCTGTGCCATTTCTCAGCTCACCTTTCTTATCTCAACTCATCTCAACTTGAAGCGATTTAATTCGAAATCATTATAAAACATTCGTATGCATGTGTCATGAACAATTAGTATGAAGAGGGTCTTTAACACCAAAGGTAGTCCTTATTTGACTTTTTTCGCGGTTTTCAATATAATAGTGCCATTATTAACGGTTAAACAATCGCTGATGAGGAATAGTAGCTTTGTCTGGACATGTAGAGAGCCGGCGGGTGGTGCAAGCCGGTTGACAGTGCAAAGTGAACTCGCCTCGGAGATATGCGTCCAACGCAGGAACGCCCTATACAGGTGCTTGTATCCTGTTATTAACCCGCATCGGATCACCTCCGTTATCAGGTGCAAAGGGAGTAGAACGCGAAGAACGCTTTCTGCTAACTAGGGTGGTACCACGGGAATATAACCTCTCGTCCCTAGCGCTGACACGCTACGGGATGCAGAGGTTTTTTTGTTGCATACCGTTTGAGGAGGAAAAGACAATGACAGACACACAGCCGAAGCACGGCTATCAACCGCAAAGTATTGAACCAAAATGGCAGAAATATTGGGATGAGAACAAGACGTTCCGCACCGGGGAAGAGCCGGGCAAACCGAAGTTTTATGCTTTGGATATGTTTCCGTACCCATCTGGAGCCGGCCTGCATGTAGGCCACCCGGAGGGCTACACAGCTACGGATATTGTTTCACGATATAAAAGAATGCGCGGCTACAACGTACTGCATCCGATGGGTTGGGACGCCTTCGGTCTGCCTGCCGAGCAGCATGCGCTGGATACAGGGGAGCACCCACGCGAAATTACGGTGAAAAATGTAAATAACTTCCGCCGTCAAATCAAATCGCTCGGCTTCTCCTACGACTGGGATCGTGAAATCAGCACGACGGATCCTGATTATTACAAATGGACACAGTGGATCTTCATCCAGCTGTACAAGCGCGGCCTTGCATATGTAGCTGAAGTACCTGTGAACTGGTGCCCGGCGCTGGGAACGGTGCTAGCGAATGAAGAAGTTATTGACGGTAAGAGTGAGCGTGGCGGTCATCCGGTCGTCCGTAAACCAATGCGTCAATGGATGCTGAAAATTACGGAATACGCGGATCGTCTGCTGGAGGATCTGGAGGAACTGGATTGGTCTGAGAGTATTAAGGATATGCAGCGGAACTGGATCGGTAAGTCTACCGGGGCAGAGGTTCGTTTTCCAATTGAAGGCTATGACGAGCAACTCACAGTGTTTACAACCCGTCCAGATACACTGTTCGGCGCAAGCTACTGTGTGCTGGCACCAGAGCAGGAATTGGTGGATATTATCACTACGCCTGAGCAAAAGGATGCTGTGCAACAGTACCGTGAACAAGCTGCTCGTAAAAGCGATCTGGAGCGTACGGATCTGGCCAAGGATAAAACAGGCGTATTCACAGGAGCTTATGCAGTGAACCCGGTGAACGGCGAAAAGCTGCCGATCTGGATTGCTGACTATGTACTTGCAGGCTACGGAACTGGAGCGATTATGGCTGTACCTGCTCACGATGCGCGTGACTGGGAATTTGCCAAGCAATTCGGATTGAATATCATTGAGGTTGTCCAAGGTGGAGATGTGGCTAATGAGCCATATACTGAGGATGGACCGCACGTCAATTCCGGCCCGCTGAATGGACTTACCAACGAGGAAGCGATTCCGAAGATGATTGAATGGCTGGAAGCCGAGGGCAAAGGACACGGCAAAGTCACCTATCGCCTGCGTGACTGGCTATTCAGCCGTCAACGCTATTGGGGCGAGCCGATTCCGGTAATTCATCTGGAAGATGGAACGATCAAAACGGTTCCTGAGGACCAACTTCCGCTCGTACTGCCGGAGATGGACAATATCAAGCCTTCAGGTACAGGTGAATCCCCGCTGGCGAACGCAACAGATTGGATCGAAACCATTGATCCTGAGACAGGTATGAAAGCACGCCGCGAGACAAATACAATGCCGCAATGGGCAGGCAGTTGCTGGTATTACCTGCGCTTTATTGATCCGAAAAATGACAAAGAGCTTGTATCCAAAGAGAAACAACGTGAATGGATGCCTGTTGATTTGTATATTGGCGGAGCGGAACATGCGGTTCTTCACTTGCTGTATGCCCGTTTCTGGCATAAGGTACTGTATGATATCGGCGTAGTGGAAACGAAAGAGCCTTTTTATAAGCTGGTCAACCAGGGTATGATTTTGGGCAACAACAATGAAAAAATGAGTAAATCACGCGGTAATGTCATTAATCCTGATGATATTGTCAATACGTTTGGCGCCGATACGCTGCGTATTTATGAGATGTTTATGGGGCCGCTGGAAGCGACCAAGCCATGGAATGAGAATGGGGTAGAAGGAGCACATCGTTTTCTGTCCCGCGTATGGCGCCTGTTTGTTTCCGAGGATGGTAGCCTGAACGATAAAATTACAAATGACGGTGGTAGCGATGAGTTCAATCGTACTTGGCATAAAACGCTGAAAAAAGTAACCGAAGATCTGGATGCACTGCGCTTCAATACAGCGATCAGCCAGCTGATGATTTTCACCAACGATGCATACAAAGCAGACCTTCTGCCGCGTGCAGCAATGGAAAACTTCGTGCAAATGCTGTCGCCGCTTGCACCCCATCTGGCCGAGGAATTGTGGCAGCTGCTGGGGCACAATGATAGCATTACCTACGCGGCCTGGCCTGCTTATGATGAAGCATGGACGGTGGACGCCGAAGTGGAAATTGTTGTGCAAGTGAATGGTAAAATTGTGCAGCGTGCAACGATTGCCAAGGATCTTGATGCTAAAGCGATGGAAGCATTCGCTGTGTCGTTGGACAATGTTCAGCAGGCACTGGCCGGCAAAACGATCCGCAAGGTAATTGCTGTTCCAGGTAAGCTGGTTAATATTGTTGCCGGTTAATTGGCTTTAAGCCGAAGGAGACATCCACCTTTTGCATGTCTTCTTCATACTTGTTGTGCGTGGCTTGTATCAGCTCGGGAAAGACACTATGCAGGCTGATGTCCAACAGTGCGAGAGCTTCGGCGGTAATACCTCCGGGAACCGCCACTCTGGCCTGTAACTCGGCTGGTGTCATCCCGCCTTCCGTGAGTAGCTTTCCAGTGCCGATGATCATTTCACCGGCCAGGGCGCATAGCTCCGTACGGTCTATACCTGTAGCTTGAACTGCGGCTTGAATCCACTGGTCCATAAAAAAGGCCAAGAAAGCAGGACCGCAACTCGAAAAATCCGACGTGATTCGAGTATAAGATTCTTTAACCCGAATCGGCCTGCTGATGTGGGACATAAGCTCTTCCAGAAGGGTGCGGTCCTCCTCTGTAATCCGGCTTCCATGGATGCATAGTGAGGCTCCGCTGCCCACTTGGTGGGTGATACTGGGAATAATTTTGGACACTTTGGCTTTCAGTGCATGCTCCAAAATACGAATCTGCACCGGGCTTGTGATAGATACGACGATTTGCTCTTCTGTAATGACGTTGCGTATTTCATCCGTTACGGCTTTTGATTCCAGCGGCTTCACACAGATAAACAGAATATCGCTTTCCGCTGCCGTTTCACGGTTGCTTTGGGCTGCATGCAAACCTGGATAACGACGGGCTAGCTCGGTTACCTTGGAATGCGTTCGATTGCTTGCTGATATTTGCTGCGCCTTGAGTGCGTTAGAATTAATAAAAGACTCAATTAGCAGACTTCCCATGCTGCCAGTCCCGATAAATCCAACTTTCATTGTTCAACGTCCTCCTTTCATACTTTGCGGTATAGACGCTGTGCTGTCAGCTGTCATTCTTCTTAGTGTATGCGCCTGGTCTTGGCCGACATGACGAATTTTATGTCTGAGCATGTTAGATCGTGCCCGGGGTCGTACCACTTATTTGTGAAAATGCTCACAGCGAAACCGTATGGAGGTTGTTTGCACCCTCCGGTTTAACGGGAATTGGACAGACTTGCTCTGTTTGATTGAGACGGTGTTTTCAGTCGGCTCAATTTCCCGAAATCCATGTGGAGTAGGGGACGATACGGAAATGAAACGCGTATGGACAGGAACAGCGATAACGCTTGCTGTAATCGGGAGTGGACTTATTTTATTTGCCGGAGGACAGCGCTCTGAGCCGCAAGAGGAGTGGACTTTACTTAACCATAAGGTGGAGCAGGCTGTGGCGATGGATTCAGAGCCAAATGAGTCGCAGCGCAGCAGTGACTATGCCCAGAAAAAGCCTGCTGTAAAAGAACCCTCAGACAAAGCTGAGCGCAGTAGGAATGCCGAAGCCGCTGACAATGTGAAACGTGATACTGTGCAGATTTCTACTGGTGTATCTGCTGCTGCGAATCCGAGCTCAGACACAGGTATTGTTAGTTCGAGTGGTGCAACGACGAGTAGGACCAATACGGTAAGTGATTCGGTTACTACACCCGTTTCCGGCGAAAAAAAGGTAAACATCAACACGGCGACTGCTGCCGAGTTAATGGAGCTACCAGGGGTTGGGGCTAAAAAAGCCGAGGCTATTTTGAACTACCGTAATCAGCATGGGTCGTTCAAACGTGTGAACGATTTGGATCATGTAAAGGGAATCGGAGCTAAAATGTTGGCGAAAATGAAGCCGTATGTCAGCTTGTAACTTATATAAGATTACAATGTACAGGCCCTGAGAACGGCGGTAGCGGATATGGTTTACGTTTTAACTTGTTTATACGGGAGAGATGGAAATGAGTGCAGATGTACGCAAGGACTGGGACACCTATTTCATGGATATCGCTTATATGGTATCCACCCGTTCGCGCTGTGCGCGGCGTCATGTTGGAGCCGTACTTGTACAAGGTAAAAAGCTCTTGGGGACGGCCTATAATGGAGCACCATCCGGGGTGCCTGACTGTTCTGAGGCAGGCTGTATGATCTCAGAGGAGTATGAGGTCGTTCACCGTGATGGGCGCGAGGAAATGGTTAAGAAGCAGCGTTGTATTCGCACTATTCATGCGGAGCAGAACCTGCTACTGTTTACTGACCGAATTGATCGTGAAGGCTCTTCAGTATATGTCACTGACCAGCCATGCTGGACGTGTGCCAATATGTTGGCGAACAGCGGTATTGTGGAGATTGTATACCACAGACCTTATCCCAAAGATGCCGACAAGGTTCGTGCTATGATGGAGGAAAAGGGAATCGCCTTTCGTATGCTGAAGACCTATCATCCACCGAAAGAAACGCTGATGGATGTAATGAATTAAAAAGTAAACGAGGAAGAACCTCTGACGAATGCTATTTTGTCAGAGGTTCTTTTTGTTTTGCTTATTTTGGACAAAAAGCAATGTTTGCTACCGGAAGGTGATTGTATTCAAGCTAAGCTTGTGTTAACTAGACCTATATTGACCCTTACTGTTTGTTGGATTACAGGAAGTGCGGGAGCATGTCTGTATTCTGGACGGATGCTTTTGTTGCTCTGGGCGGGGGTTACCCTGATCTTTCCGCTTATAGCTTTATGGATGAAAATCCCCATCCGGCATATGGTATTACTTTGGCTTGCAATCAGCGGGGGTGGATTTCATTGGTATTGGCATGATACGCATAATGTTAGCAGTATTCCCGATGCTCTTCATGTATCGTCTTCTATGTTGGAAGACATGCCTGTTCAAGTAGCAGGGCTTATCGCTTCTGAAGTACAGGTAGATGGTGATCGAACACAGTTTGAGATGAGAGTCACCTCAATCAATCACTACGGAAGTCATTCGAAAAAGGACGAGAATCGTGCACTAATTTCTGAACAGGTCATTGTTCATATCAAGTTGGCTGCCAAGCAGGAACAGCAACTTTCGGCAGCGTGGCAACGTGGAGATGCAATCCTACTGCGTGGCACCTTAAAGGCTCCTGCAAAAGCGGGGAACTTTGGTGGCTTTGATTACAGTGAATACCTGCACACACAGGAAATCCACTGGCTTTTCAAAGGCGATGGGGCAGCCTCGTTACAGAAGCAGGAGGCTTCACTTTGGAACCGCTACACTTTGTTCAGATGGAATGATCAGCTTAGGGAGCAGCTAGGGCAGAGAATGGAATCGGCATTTACATCACTTCATCACGCGGGATATATGAAAGGACTGGTACTAGGGGTAACAGATGAGTTGGACCCAGCAACGTATAACGAGTTTACGCAGCTTGGTTTAACGCATATTTTAGCAATATCGGGGATGCATGTGGCGGTATATGCAGCTACACTATTATATTTACTCAAGCTACTAAGAGTTAGCCGCGAGACATCTCTTACGGTCGTGATGATACTCATTCCGGCTTATGTCCTGCTGACAGGTGCTTCTCCCTCTGTTGTGAGGGCGGGAATTATGGCGATGATCGGCTTGTTTGCAGCCCGACGAGGTATGCTCAAAGACGGACTTAATATTCTAAGTATATCCGCGTTGCTCATGCTGATTTGGAATCCATATTATCTACTTAGTGTCAGCTTTCAGCTTTCCTTTTTGGTGACAGGTGGGTTGCTCATTTATATGCCGCTTATGAAGCCGTTTTTCGCCAAATGGCCTTTCCTAATCGGCGGTGAAGTTGCGATTACAATTACGGCACAGCTTGTTTCGTTTCCAATGACGGTATTCTACTTTAATCAATTTTCGTTGTTATCATTTGCGGCCAATTTTGTGCTTGTACCCCTTATTACATATATCGTGCTTCCATTAGGTACGGTGGCGATGGGGCTTTCCTTTTTGTGGGGGGATGGGGCTCGTATTCTTGCGTGGCCGGCAGAGCAATTGAACGATTTGACCTTTTTACTAGTGAAATGGCTGAATGTAGATGATGCTTATGTGAGTATTTGGCCGTCTTCTTCCATCCTGTGGGTCATGGCGTATTACGCAGCTCTGTACAGTGTTTTGTACTGGCTCAAAAGGTGGCTGACATCCCGCAGGCAAACGAACGACATTACCGTCTTGAATTCTACTGCCATTTCATCACCTATATATACAGGATTAGCAGCTTCTCCAGAATGGGCGGCTATATTGCATACGGCTCCTGAACCTGAGGGAGCAGGGAAATTTGCTCGTCGACAGTGGAATGGTTATCGTCATTTGGCACTGGCTCTAAGTGTTATTGCTTGGCTTGGAATATTGTATACAGGTTACCAATCTCCTGGTGAGGCAAATACGGGAATTGTTCAATATCTGGATGTGGGCCAAGGTGACAGCATTTTAATTACAACGCCGGGCGGGAAACATATCTTGGTTGATGGTGGGGGTACAATGGATTTTGCGACAGGGAAAAATGCTTGGCGCAAGCGTGCAGATCCCTACGAGGTGGGTGAAGATACGATTGTACCCTTGCTAAAGCAACGAGGTGTGCATCGCCTGGACGCTGTCATTTTAACGCATGGAGATCATGATCATGCCGGAGGACTACAGGCTGTGCTTGACCAGATTCCTGTATCTACCTTGTTTTTTAACGGTACCCTGACAGATAAAACCCCATTCCGTAAGCTGTTGAACACGGCTTTAGACAAGCAGATCAAGCTGTATGGTGCACATCATAGTATGGAATGGGAACCAGACCAGGCTACGAAAATCCGCTTTCTCTATCCGTTTACACTACCGGAGAACGAATCTGAGCAGTTGCCTGTTATGAAGGAACAGAATCATTACTCTGTTGCCATGATATTGGAGATGGAGGGAGCCTCTTTTTTGTTCACAGGAGATATGGATGATGCAGCAGAGTCGTCGTTGCTCTCTGAATTAACTCGTTTTTCATCAAGTGTGAAAGATGGGGGAGCAACGGGGGAAGTTAGGAAAGCTATAGATGTCATGAAAATAGCACATCACGGCAGCAAGTACTCCACCTCGGAAGAGTGGTTATCCTACTGGCGACCGAAAGTATCTGTTATTTCGGTCGGTGCGACCAATACTTACGGACATCCGAATGAAGCGGTATTGGAACGTTTATCAGCAGTTAATTCTGCTATATATCGAACAGATACGATGGGAGAGATACAGATTCGAGCGCAGCAAGGAAAACTGAGTGTGCGGTACCAACGCTAAATAGTTTTTTCTATCCTTTTTTATCAGTACAACAACACATTAAAATGGGTGCTCACTCTCAGGAGTGGGCTGTTTGCTTTGAATCCAATCTGCATGGACAGTAGCTGTAAGCTTTGATAGAATCATATGAGTAATGAAAATGAGAATCATTATTAATGGGAGGAATATTGTGAGTTATTTTAAATTCAGAGCATCAGCTTGTTTGTTCATCATTTCGTTAATGCTGATATTGAGCGCATGCGCTACAAGTGGGGGTGGGACTGTAACAGAAAGCGGTCAATCGACTGCTCTCAAGACCACATCAACTGGAGATGAAGCTGCCACACGTACATATGAAAGTGATAAAGGTACAATTACTCTTCCTGAGCATCCCCAGCGTGTCGTAGTGGCAGTCGATGATTATGTAGGTGATGTGCTAGCACTTGGTATTACACCTGTAGGGGCTCCAGACACTGTATTTGATGCTCCATACTATAAAAAATATTTGAATGGTGTTGCAAATATCGGTGACAGTTCCGCATTGTCCCTTGAAAAGGTGATCACCCTGAAACCGGATTTGATCATTACCTATGATGAGAAAGCATATGAAAATCTGAAAAAAATAGCGCCTACAGTGTTTATTCCATATGGTAAATATCAATATAAGGACCGTCTGATGGAGCTGGGCAAAGTGTTAAACAAGGAGCAGGAAGCGAAGAATTGCCTGGCTGATTATGCAACCAAGATTGCTGAGAAGAAACAGGCTTTGTCTGACGTCATTGATTCGGGTAAAAAAATCGCTATTTTTGAGATTACAGGAAAAGAATTATATCTATATGGAAAATCTTATGGACGTGGAGGAGCCATACTTTATGATGAGCTGGGACTTCATGCTCCTGAGAAGGTAGAAAAGGCAGCGTTCGAGAAGGGATGGGCCAGCATTTCAATAGAGGCTTTACCGGAGATGCTGGGCGATGCCGATTATTTAATGTTGGGTATTAGAGGCGACGGAACAGACCAAGGAAAAGATATTTTATCTAAAAGTGTGTGGGAGAACCTTTCTGCAGTTAAATCAGGTAAAGTATATCAATACTCAATCGACGATTTTTATTTTCAAGATCCGATTGCTCTGACTTATCAATTAGAACTCATATCTGATTTTTTGGTTTCCAAGAAGTAACAATATGATCTTGCAGCTCGATAGGCTAGCATTTAGATGTATGTAGGAGCTAGGGGAAGGTGACTACCTTCCCTTTTTCTGTTATTCTAAGGGAGGATACGCTGGGGATTCTGGGCTTTTTGGTATAATTTTTTTTGTTAAAAAAATAAAATTAGTGTCAGACGTCTATCCTGCAACAATTTGCAAAAGGGATACGTCTGTAATATTGCAGGGAGAGGGGGATCCTTTGTGGTAGAGCAGGGACTCATTCGAGCCGCTCAATCGGGCGATCGCGACGCTCTCATTACCCTATTAAGAGAGATAGAACAGCATGTATACCGTACGGCATATTACATTCTAAACAATGAGCAGGACGCCATGGATGCTTCACAAGAAGCCCTCATACGGATCTATTCCAAAATTAACTCTTATGAGGAAAAAGCGCAGTTTAAAACCTGGGTCCAACGCATTGTAACGAATATATGCATCGACAAATTCAGAAGAACGAAGCCCTCGGTTTCCATTGACGAGCACGACATGATATTCAACGATCCCCAAAACGTGGAGGTCGAGGTGTTGACCACTTACATGGCACAGGATGTTCGTGAAGCTATACAACAACTTCCGGAGCACCACCGGACGGTAATTGTCTTAAGATATTTGCAGGATTTCTCCTATAACGAGATTGCAGATTCTCTGGATTTGCCGCTAAATACGGTCAAGTCATACTTATATCGTGCAAGACAGCAATTGCAAGGGCTACTTCAGGAATATCAGAAAGGTGGTGTATCAGGATGAAGTGTGGGGAAGAGGTGATGGATTGGATGCAGCGTTATGTGGATCATGAGCTGGGCGAAGAAGAGACGTCCCAATTAATGAACCATATTGCGACTTGCCCGGACTGTGCGGAAAAATTTCTTATTCTTCAGACACTCTCTCGCGAGCTGGAGGAATTGCCTGCGGTTTCCCCGGCGTTCAGCCTGGTGGATTCCATCATGCCTCAGCTTGATGCCATTGACCGCGCACGTGAAGAACAGGGAAGTGCGCTTCAGGAAATGCAGCCTGTGGCTGTAGAGCCTGGACCAGTGCCTAGACAAAGTACCCAGCCTACACCTTGGTGGAACCGAATGGCTGGACGCGCTGCCATGGGCGTGGCTGCCGCTGCTGTTGTACTGGGGATTGTAGTGTTTAACTTCGAGCCTAAAACAGTGCAGGATGCGGAAGGCATACTTACAACCCAGACACCCGAAGTGACGAATCCGCAGAATCAGACGGAAATTCTTCCAGGTACAGCCAATGGCAGTGGAGGCCGTGATGCAGCCATTGGTTCGGATTCTACACAGCAGCCGTCAGAGCAGGGGCAAGGAACGGATGCATCTCAGCTACCTGCGGATAAAGATCCTGACCTGAGCAAACAAGGTGCAAACGATGAAAAGAACTCTTCCAAACGGGATGCTGGGAAACGTGACGATCAGCGAGCTGGGGAGGAAGATTCGACGAAGTCTGCACCAGCTGAACATTCTTCTCGTCAGGATGAAGGGCAGGGGCAGCTACGTATGGATCGTCAGGTGACAAAGGAAAATCCGTCTGCTGGAGATGCTCCTAAATCTGAGGACAAACAGTTAAGTCAGGAAAAATCTGATCGATCCACGATTGCTCCTGCTGAACAGGTGGAACCGAAAATGGAAAAAGCACCCCTAGCGGATACGGGTACCGCTCAGGACGATAATAATGGTAATACAAGTACGAATGATTCTTCTTCGTCGCTTAGTCAGGATTTGAAGGTACAGGATCGAATTGCGTCAAATGAAACGTCGAAAGAAACGACTTCCAAAAGTATCACAAAGGATTCGGGCAATGCCTTGGGAACGGATAGCAGCAATGCAGCTTCTAATGATCAGCAATCATCCGTGTCGCAAGACCCGGTTCGTAAAGAAGGATTTGTATCTAATTCACTGGTCTCTCCGGACAACAATAATGCTTCCAGCTATAGTGCCCAATCTGCCTCTACAGATCAGCTCAACTCGCCAGATGGTAGCTATGCGGTGGCTATTGAGGGCAAAAAGCTGAAAGTGTATAAGCTTTCCGATAACGGTGTAGACCGAACAACACTGGAAGTCCGTACTCTAAAAGGTGCCTGGGTCAAAGGAAGCTGGTCAGAAGACAGCCAGACCTTTATGTATGAGACGGAGCAGGATGGGACAGCAAGTAAATATACGTACACCGTCCCGCGCAGCACTGGAAAATAGTTTCCGTAAGTTGGCACACTTTTAAAAACAGAGAATATACTATATGAACCGACGTCGTATCCCGACGGTCGAAAGTTTCTAGAGCTTTCTGCTGCCGTGTTGATATAGATGGTGGTGAAGGGATCCTGTCTATAGGCAGGGTCCCTTCGTTTGTATCATGACTTGCCTTCCGGTCGGATGTCGGGTACGATCAGTGGGTGGGGGGAACGGAAAATGGATGTAAAAACAGCCTCTAAGGCTATTCGCAAAGGCGACATTTCGCCAGTGTATTTGCTATACGGCAGTGAAAAATATCAAATGAAGCAGTTTGTTGAGATGCTTAAAGAGAAAGTGGTGGAAGAGGAGCATCGTGACTTCGCCATCATTCCTTATGATTTAACCGAAACGCCAATTGAGGTGGTCGTGGAGGAGGCGGAAACAGCGCCTTTTCTGGTGCCAAAGAAGCTGATTATTGTACGGGATACCAGTGTATTTGCAGCAGGCAAAGATAGCGGTAAGATAGAGCACCGGCTTGAGACGCTGTTGACTTATATGGATAACCCGACTGACTATAGCGTCATCGTTTTTACGGTTCAGGCTGAAAAGTTGGATGAACGGAAAAAGATTGTCAAAAAGCTGAAAAGTGATGCTTCGGTTATTGCTTTTGCTCCAATGGGTGGAGATGATCTTATAGCTTGGATCCATAAGCGTGCAGGAGAAAGAGAAGTGCAATTGGCTGCAGGAGCTGCTGAAAGCCTCATTCAATTCACAGGTACCGGGCTGCAATCCTTGGCTGCCGAGATAGACAAGCTCTGCTTGTACGCAGGAGCACAGGGAACGATCTTATCCGCTGATATAGAATCCCTGGTGCCTCGTAACACAGAGCAAAACGTATTTGCGATGGTTGAGGATCTGGCTAATTTGCGGCTGGATAAGGCGCTCAGTATTTTTTATGAGTTGCTTAAGCAAAAAGAGGAACCGATCAAGATTGCCGCTTTGATCACGCGACAGTTCCGTATTATGTTGCAGGTCAAAGAGCTGGCAGGTCAAAGCTATTCCCAGCAACAAATTGCGAGTCAGCTTAGTTTGCATCCTTATGGGGTGAAAGTTGCAGGGGACCAAGCGCGGAGGTTCCGTCCTGAGCAGCTGCGTCAGCTTCTCTACGAATTGGGCGAGCTCGATTATCATATGAAAACAGGTGTCGTTGACAAGGTACTGGGACTGGAGCTATTTTTGATGAAAATGGGTGCGGGGGCTTCAATCTAATCCCCCCATGTGCTGTTATAGAGTCAGCTCATGTAGCGTGGAAAGCTGACTCTATAAATTAACAAAAGTTATAAACTAAAAAAACCTGATCAGCCAAGGCTGGTCAGGTTTTTTTCATTAACGTATGAAAGTAGCTCTTGCTTACGCTTGAGCTGTAAGAGCGTTAAGTTTTTTCGCCAAGCGGGATTTCTTGCGAGCAGCTGCATTTTTGTGGATCAGACCTTTAGTTACAGCCTTGTCCAGCTTTTGGGAAGCTACTTTGAAAGCAGCAGCAGCAGTTTCAGCTTCGTTACCTACCAACGCTGTATCGGCAGCTTTTACTGCTGTACGAAGCGCGGATTTTTGGGAAGCGTTCAACGCACGGCGTTTGTCGCTAGTTTTAACGCGTTTGATAGCGGATTTGATGTTTGGCATTACATTCACCTCCTGTAAAGGCATTACTTATGAACACAAACGTTTCACAACTTAAAATATTTTAGCATGCCACACCTCAAATTGCAATAAGAAAACATTCTGAGGCGATGCGAATTACAGGATGAAAATGGATGTGCATAAACCTGTTGGGTGTCTCGCACACTATAGTCAAAGATGGTATCCAAGGAGGCTTAAAAGATGGATCTGGATTTGCAGAAGTATGCGGTACGCACGGATTTGGCATTAGAGGCAAGAGAACTGGCCGAACGGGATCAGCCTGTACCTCTGTCGGGCATAAGTGAGAACGTGGAGGAAGATAACGGAATCAAAATCACACGGCTGGACGTACTGAATGAAGAAGGAGCCAACCGTATTGGGCGGGTACAAGGGCATTACGTCACGTTGGAAGTACCCGGCTTGCGTGAAGGCGACACGGGGCTCCAGCAACGTGTAGCTATTGCATTTGCAAAAGAAATGGAGCATTTTATACAAAAAATAGGGATCTCTAATACGGCAAAGGTACTGGTGGTAGGTCTGGGCAACTGGAACGTTACTCCCGATTCGCTGGGGCCGCTTGTCGTTGAAAATTTGATGGTGACTCGTCAATTTTTTGAACTGACACCTGATCAAATCAACCCGGGCTATCGAGATGTGAGCGCAATTGCACCGGGCGTCCTGGGTATTACGGGGATCGAGTCCAGTGAAATCGTTCAAGGCATCGTGGATCGCACAAAGCCAGAACTGATTATTGCAATTGACGCTCTGGCGTCACGTTCACTGGAGCGCGTCAATACGACCATTCAGGTGGCTGATATCGGGATACATCCAGGTTCAGGTATTGGCAACAAGCGGCGCGGTATCACCAAGGATATTATGGGTGTTCCGTGTATCGCTATCGGCGTTCCGACGGTATGCTACGCTTCTACCATTGTCAATAACGTAATCGAACTGATGAAAACACATTTTACCAAAGAAAAGGCTTCTACAAAAGCAATCCTGGGGATGTTGGACGATATTTCAGAACCTGAGAGACTTGGGCTGGTGAGAGAGGTACTGCAGCCGCTGGGGCATGATCTGATTGTGACTCCTAAAGAGATCGATGAATTTATTGAAGATATCGCGAACATCATTGCTACTGGATTGAACGCTGCTCTGCACGAAGCTGTTGATCCTGGCAATGTCGCCGCGTATACGCATTAATCAAGGGTTGGTAAAATCGTATTTCGATACACGAAAGTCTCTATTTAACAGGAATCTAATTCTCTTTCAAAAAGGGAGGTGATATACCTGTAGTAGAGATTTTTTGTGTTCTAGCAATTGTTCTCCGTTCATAGAGTTGAAGTATAAGAGATTTCCGCAGCAGATAGGAACCCTATGTTCCGAATATAAAGCGGGTTTCGACGGGACGAAGGAGGACAAGGCTCACATGAAAAAAATTCAGACCTGGAACGTCGGAAGATGGAGAAGAAAAGGTATCGAAATTTTGGCGATGGGACATACGCTTGTGCTGCTGATCATGGGCTCGGCGCTTTTATTTGTCGTTTTGGGGCTAGGGGGATTGGCAGAAAATCGTCTACAAACATCTCCTGTTTCTTCGATGAAAGGATTGGCAGGTTCGGTGTCTAGCGGTTTTTTTGCGGATATGCTAGGTATGGAAGTACCTCATTTGGCACAAAAGAAGCAGCAATCTTCGTTGTCGGGTGAACAATGGTCGCCTTTTGTTTTTCAGATGCTTACAGGTATTAATCCGCAGGATCCCAAAAGTCTCATTTCTCGTGAAATTCCTGGCATGTCTGCGGGAGCGCCTGTCTTGCTGCGCAAGGGTTCGGGGAACACAAAGGTAGAGGGTCCTACGGATTATCAGCCCGATCAGGGAACGACGGATGCCCCTGGTGGCTCAGATGCATCTGAGAACCCACCGACTACTACGCCGGATATTCCGACAACACCGCAAACAGATCCGGCACGTGAAGATCATCCAGGTGATACGGCCAAAGGGGACAAGCGTATATTAATCTACCATTCTCATCCCAGAGAAGCATATAACCCACTACTCAGCAAAACCAGTTCCAACCCCAATTCAGGTTCTAAATCAGCCAATGTGTCAAGGGTAGGGGACTTCGTAAAGAAGAGGCTGGAAAAGCAAGGGATATCCACACTGCATGTAAACAAAGATTATGCCACTACAGTTCAAAATTACAATTGGAACTATTCCTATAAATATTCACGCGAAACAGTCAAGGAAGCTTTAGCTGGAAATAAAGGTTTAACTTATTTGCTTGATATCCATCGAGATTCACAACGTCACGGAAAAACAACAGCAACCATTAATGGGCTCTCTTATGCCAAGGTGTATTTTATTATCGGACATGACAACAAAAATTGGCGCGAAAATGAAGCTTTTGCTGCTCGTATTCATGAAAAGCTGGAAAAATCGTATCATGGCGTATCACGTGGTGTATGGGGGAAAGATGGTGGCAAAGGCAACAACGGTGAATACAATCAAAGCTTATCTTCGCATAGCATTTTAATTGAAATCGGGGGTATTGACAACACCGAGGAGGAGTTGAAACGCACCTCAGACGTTTTGGCGGACATGATCGGTGAAGTGTATTGGGAAGATCAGAAAGCTCAGAAAGCGGGCACTAACGTTTCGGATACAAAAAAGAGCAACAGCGGCAATTAAATGAGGTAGCGGTAAGGGGGGGAAGGTAATGTCTGGACATTTTCGTAATAAAGCACTTGGATTTGTATTGCTCATGGGGGCAGGTATTCTACTGGGTATGCAACTGGCAGGATCTGGCCTGCGTTCAGTGTATGGACCGGAATGGAACGGGGATACGATTCAATCGGTAAATCAACAGAAAGTCGGATATGAACAGACGGTTATTGAGGATACACCCGCAGCTAACGCTCGTGCATATAGCGGTACGTATAGCACAAGTGGAAATGTTAAGGTTGAGCCGAAAACGGGAGCGGGTATAAATGAAGCTAGTGGAAGGGAAGAAAATGAGGAGCAGACGGAACTCGGGGCATCCAGGTGGTATTCGACGACTGCGCAGCATGTCAATACTCAGGACCTGGAGACACCGCGTGAACTGTTAGCCGTCAAGGGACAACAAGCTTCGGTGGATACCATGGCGGACAAAACGGCTGGGCTGCTGCAAAACCTATCAAGACAGGGGATTCGATGGGTTGTGTCTGTTTTTGACGGAGTGACAGAATAGAAATATTGCTGACCCCCTATACAACTGCTATAATAAGCTGATTGACACTAGGCATTGTGTGGGGGTAAGGCATGACTGACATATTGGCAAGACAACGTAAAATTCGGAACTTTAGTATCATTGCACATATAGACCACGGTAAATCCACGCTGGCTGACCGGATTTTGGAATACACCGGTGCACTCACATCCCGTGAAATGCAGGAGCAAGTGCTTGATCAGATGGATCTGGAACGGGAGCGCGGGATTACAATCAAGCTCCAGGCAGTGCGACTCACTTATAAGGCCGATGACGGCGAAGAGTACATTTTGAATCTGATTGATACACCGGGACACGTCGATTTTACCTATGAGGTTTCCCGAAGCTTGGCGGCCTGTGAAGGGGCCTTGCTAGTTGTAGACGCGGCACAGGGTATTGAAGCACAGACATTGGCTAACGTATATTTGGCGTTGGACAACAATCTGGAAATTCTGCCGGTGCTTAACAAAATTGATTTGCCAAGTGCCGATCCTGAACGGGTGAAGCAGGAAATCGAGGATGTTATCGGCTTGGATACGAGCGAGACTGTCCACGCATCGGCCAAAGCTGGAATCGGTATCAAGGAAATTTTGGAACAGGTGGTCAGAAGCGTACCTGCTCCGCAAGGGAATCCGAATAATCCGCTGAAGGCGCTTATTTTCGATTCGCATTATGATCCATATAAAGGCGTTATTGTGTATGTCCGCGTCGTAGATGGTAGCATCAAGGCAGGTTCCAAAATTAAAATGATGGCAACTGACAAAACGTTTGAGGTTATTGAAGTTGGTGCTTTCATGCCACGTATGAGCATCGTGGACGAGCTGAACATCGGTGATGTTGGTTTTATCGTTGCTGGTATCAAGCATGTGGGTGATACGCGTGTCGGGGATACGGTGACAGATGCAAAAAATCCAACATTAGAACCGATGCCAGGCTATCGGAAAATTAATCCGATGGTATATTGCGGTCTGTATCCAATCGAAACATCGGAGTATAACGATCTGCGTGAGGCGCTTGAAAAGCTACAACTGAACGATGCTTCGCTCAGCTTTGAGCCAGAAACATCAAGCGCGTTGGGTTTTGGCTTCCGTTGTGGATTCCTTGGTCTGCTTCATATGGACGTTATTCAGGAACGGATTGAACGTGAATTTAACATTCCACTGATTACAACGGCACCAAGCGTTATTTACCGCATAAAGTTGACGAATGGGGAAACGATCCAGATCGACAATCCATCGAATTATCCGGAAATCGGACGGATTGAACATGTGGAAGAGCCCTATGTAAGAGCAGGTATTATCGTCCCTAATGATTACGTAGGTACGGTGATGGAGCTTTGTCAAACCAAACGTGGTGAGTACGTAAATATGGAATACTTGGATACGACACGGGTAACCATTACGTATCAAATTCCGCTGTCTGAAATCGTATATGATTTCTTCGATCAGCTTAAATCAAGTACCAAAGGTTATGCTTCCTTTGATTATGAGATTTCAGGCTATCGCCAGTCCAACCTGGTGAAAATGGATATCTTGTTGAATGGCGAGCAGGTCGATGCGCTGTCGTTCATCGTGCATAGAGATCGGGCTTATCATCGCGGACGTATTATCTGTGAGAAGCTGCGCGAGCTAATCCCGCGTCAAATGTTCGAGGTGCCAATCCAGGCATCTGTGGGAACAAAGGTCGTGGCGCGTGAAACCGTTAAGGCGATGCGTAAAAACGTCTTGGCCAAATGCTACGGCGGCGATATTTCCCGTAAACGGAAGCTGCTTGAAAAGCAAAAAGAGGGCAAGAAGCGTATGAAGCAGGTCGGTAACGTAGAAGTACCACAGGAAGCATTTATGGCGGTACTGAAAATAGATGAGTAAAGCTGCTTGAAGTATTCGTCCATTCTTTCATGGGGCATTTGCCGTGCATGGAGAATGGACGTTATTTATTTGAGCAAGCTATCCAGAGATGGAGTATTTGTTATCTCAGTTGCAAAAATAGTATAACAACAGTATCTTTAGCGTATTTCTAAAGATACTTTACTCTTACTGCAACACCTACATCACAAAAAATGACCGATGGTGGTGGGCAGCAGCAGAGTGGATGGAATCGTTCTGAAGAAGCGTTAGCGTTCGCCTTTATCCCCGGATTTTACCCTATTAAGTTTATTTACAAAGTAAAATCCGGGGGTAACAGCGATCGGAAGAATGATCCATTCACTGAGCGTTCTCCCCCCTCTTCGCCATTTTTTTCAATCACCACACACTGAATTGACAAGGAGGATCGGTATGACCGCATCCATACAAAAACATGAACATTCATCCGCGCCTCAAGCGGTTTACCTGCATATACCTTTTTGCACGAATAAATGCTTTTACTGTGATTTCAACTCTTATGTGCTCAAGGATCAACCTGTTATGGAATATCTGTATGCACTGGAACGGGAGATGGAACATACAGTCAAGCTTCACCCGCCAGGAGAGATTAAAACCATTTTTGTCGGGGGCGGAACACCAACTACCCTAAACCCGAAAGAAATGGAATATTTCCTGAAGAGCGTCCGAACCTATTTCCCAAATTGGGCGGAAGATATTGAGTTTTCCATGGAAGCCAATCCAGGCACCACTGATTTTGAAAAACTCTCTGTGATGAAGGAAGGCGGCGTCAATCGACTCAGCTTTGGTGTACAGGCTTTTCAGAATGAGCTACTCACAGGCATAGGTCGTATTCACAGTACAGATGACGTATATCGCAGTTTGGAAAACGCCCGTAAGGTTGGCTTGGACAACCTGTCGATTGACCTGATGTTCGGTTTGCCGAACCAAACGGTGGAGATGCTGCATGAAAGCGTCAGTAGAGCGCTAGAGCTGGAGCTTCCTCATTACTCTATCTACAGCTTGAAGGTTGAAGAAAACACACTCTTCCATACGCTGTACCAGAAAAATCAGCTGCCACTTCCACATGAGGATGACGAACTGGAAATGTATTTACTCCTCATGCGTCGCATGAAAGAAGCGGGGTATGAGCAGTATGAGATTAGTAATTTCGCAAAACCAGGCTTGGGGAGCAAGCACAACATGACCTATTGGCGAAATGAGGACTATTACGGTCTCGGCGCTGGGGCACATGGATATGTTGGCAGAGAGCGTCATATGAACATTAAAGGCATTAACCCTTATGTGGAGGCTAGTCGTAATGGTTTACCACGTCTGGATAGCTTTGAGGTGCCGGCGGCGGAAGCCATGGAGGATTTTCTTATGGTCGGTTTGAGAATGCTAGAGGGCGTATCCAAGTCCCGCTTTGAAGCTCAATTCGGTCAGGCATTGGAGGATACGTTTACTGCTCCTCTCGGAAAAATGCTCAATGCGGGGTTAATCGAATCAATTGAGGACGGTTATCGTTTGAGTGAACGCGGCATTTTGTTCGGAAATGATGTATTTGCAGAGTTCATCGGTTCAATCACGGTAAATTCATAAGTCGTAATTCGTAGGCTTCAATACAGCGCGTTTCAACTTCGTAAGCTGGGACAATCATTTTATAACAACATTCTGTCAAAGCAGGGTAAATGGAGTATTGCGATTCTATGCGTGATGTTGTATATTTATTCATTATATGCGGCAAGCGGCAGGAGGAGAGCAAGATGGCTTCAGTGTGTAAAGATGTATTGTGCAGAAGTGCGGTTCCTGAGGATGTGGAGCCTTTATATCAAATGATTAGCGGCTATGCAGAGCGGGGGATTATGCTGCCACGTTCGAGGGAATTGCTTACGCGCCAACTGGAGCTATTTATTGTTGCAGAGGTGGATGGCGAAGTTGTTGGTTGTGGTTCTTTATGCAAATTGGGCGCTGATCTGGTAGAGATTCGCTCCCTTGGCATCTCTGAGGGGCATAAAGGTATGGGTATTGGCTCCAAGCTCGTGGAGGGCCTTATTATAGAAGCACGGCGGCAACGTATTCCTAAAATTATGGCATTGACCTACGAGGTCTCCTTTTTTATAAAAAACGGTTTTGATGTAGTAAGCAAAGAGATTTTCCCTGAAAAGGTATGGACCGACTGCATTCACTGTAGTAAACAAAACAATTGTGATGAAATCGCAGTGTTGAAAGTACTGAACTGACCTGTCAATAATGAGGTCAGTTCTTTTTTCATCAGGACCTAATCATGCGTATATTATACAGCCTACATTGTTTAATCCTGATTCATTTCTCATATGTTTTGAGCAACCACCAAATGAATTGATGATGAGGCTCCAGTTCGGAAGGTATTCCATTCAGGCTTCTTATGGGATGGTCCTTATGATAATCAGTATCATTATAAAAGTATGCAGTGCCGTCTAATGGAACTCGGTGTTTATATTTATACAAGGCTACAACATATCTTTCAGACTCTCCGGTTCTGCTTGGACTATATGTATATCCTTCCCAATCGGCTAGTGTTAAATCATCGTAATGTTGTATAGCCGATATACTGTATTTTATTTGCTTGGGAATACCTGGACTGAATTCTTGAGGGTAAAATAAAATGGTATTCCACATGCTTAAAAGTATTGTAGGAATCAAGACCAAGGCATAACATAGGGGTCTTAATTTACGAATTAAATGGATGACTGAAATAATAAGGGCTGCATTGAGGATGAAAACTAATGGCAAAGCCACTATTCTTCCTAGTCCTGTATACGGAAACAACTTGATTAAAATCTGAAACATACAAATTGTAGGTAAAAGTGCGGTCGATGCGTATAAAAGGTTGCGGCGATTAGTTCTCAAATTTAATTCCTCCTCAAGCACAAAGAAGATGTAACGGTATAAAGACATAGTCTCGAACGAATTTTCTGTTTTTTGAATCTCTATACATAAATACGGTATTAATACGATGAATAATGAGATTTTTCGCAAAAAAGTGTAAACGGTTTGCATTTGCTGCAGTAAACTAAACTGTTGTAATAAATCTTGTTTATTGAAAATACTGATCTGACTTGACAATGATCAGGTCGGTTTGGTATTTTTGTATTATCGGTTAGCACTCATCGCGAACGAGTGCTAATGATTCCATTTAACAATCATGCTATTATGGATAAACAACAAGGGGGGATTCGCTTGTTAACCGAACGTCAGAGGCTCATTCTGAATGCGATTATTGATGACTACATTCGTTCGGCTGAGCCAGTGGGTTCCCGCAGCATATCCAAAAGGCAGGATGTCGGATTCAGCCCGGCCACGATCCGTAATGAAATGTCGGATTTGGAGGAACAGGGCTATCTGGAGCAACCTCATACTTCTGCGGGACGCATCCCGTCTCATAAAGGCTATCGTTATTATGTGGACCATCTGGTGCCACTGAATACACTGAAGCCTATGGAAATGCGGGAACTGAAAGCCTTTTACGCCGAAAAGCTGAATGTAATGGAGCAAGTGATCCAGCATGCGTCAGGCATTTTGTCCCATATGACCAATTATACTTCCATCCTGCTTGGGCCGGAGGTTTTTCATACTTCATTGCGTCATTTTCAGCTGCTGCCGCTCAACGAAACGACGGCTGTAGCGATTATCGTGACCAATACCGGTCAGGTGGAGAATAAAACGGTAGATATTCCACCGGGAATTTCGATTTCCGAGATGGAGAAGGTTGTGAATTTACTGAACAGCAAGCTGGTCGGTGTGCCGATTTATCAGCTTAAATCACGCCTTTACACCGCACTTGGTCAGGAGATGGAGAAGCATGTGTCTCATTTTGAGGACGCTATGAAGGTGCTGGATAAAGCACTGGATAATGAATCGGATCAGCGCTTGTATTTGAGCGGTGCGACGAACATGCTCAATCAACCTGAATTTAAAGATGTAGAAAAGGTTAAACATATTCTCGATCTGCTGGAGGAAACACCAACGCTGCTTAAACTAATGACACCTGTTGCCGGGGCACCTGAAATTCAAGTCCGCATCGGCACTGAAAATGATCATGAGGCGTTTGCCAATTGCAGCCTGATTACTGCTACGTATGCAGTAGACGGAGAAGCGTTGGGCACTATAGGCATACTGGGTCCGACACGGATGGAATATGCGAGAGTTATTAATATTTTGGGTATCCTGTCTAAGGATTTGACCGCAATGCTAACGCAACGGTTTAAATAGAACAAGACCGCATAGGTTGCGGTACTACATGTTCCGCGCCGGGATACGGTTTGTATCCTGCGCGGGTGCATTGTTGCGTGTTTTTGTAAAGGTAGTTATGACTTGAAGGAGGTGAAACATTTTGAAGGAAGAACAAGCGTTCCAAGAAGAAAAACAACAAAATGTAAGCACAGAGGAAGCCGCCGAAACGAGCCAGCAGGAAGAGCCGGTTAATGAAGCGGCAGCACTGGAAGACCAAGAAAGCGAAACAGAGCTGACTAAGCTTCGCGCACAGGCGGAAGAGCATCAACAGCGGTTTTTACGCGCTCAGGCGGATTTTGATAATTTTCGCCGTCGTACGCTGAAAGAAAAAGAAGACCTTGCCAAATATGCATCTATGAAGCTGGTTACCGAGTTGGTGCCTGTTTTGGATAACTTCGAGCGTGCGCTGGCAACAGCACCGCAAGGAGCGGAGTCTGAGTCATTCAGCAAAGGCGTGGAAATGATTTTCCGCCAGTTTGAGAGTGTGCTTCAGGCAGAGGGTGTAACGGCCATGAATTCGGTGGGACAACCGTTTAATCCGGATTTCCATCAGGCTATTATGCAGGTGGAGAGCGAAGAGCATGAGGAAGGCATCGTCGTTGAAGAGGTACAAAAAGGATACATGCTGAAGGACAAGGTGCTTCGTCCAGCGATGGTAAAAGTGAGCATGTAGCTTTTTCAATATACATTAGAAATACATCATTTTGATTCAACCATTCTGGCCTGCGGGCCTCGTATATACAGAAGGAGGAATTGTCCGATGAGCAAAGTAATCGGTATTGACTTAGGTACAACCAACTCTTGTGTGGCTGTTATGGAGGGCGGCGAAGCGGTCGTTATTCCAAATCCGGAAGGCGCACGCACAACCCCTTCCGTTGTTGGTTTCAAAAAAGATGGAGAACGTACTGTAGGGGAAACGGCAAAACGCCAAGCAATTACGAACCCGGATCGTACAATTATGTCCATCAAGCGTCACATGGGTACAAACCATAAAGAAAGCATTGACGGCAAGGAATATTCCGCACAGGAAATTTCCGCTATGATTTTGCAAAAGCTGAAATCCGATGCTGAAGCTTACCTGGGACAAACGGTTACTCAAGCTGTTATTACTGTTCCAGCTTACTTCAATGATGGTCAACGTCAAGCAACCAAGGATGCAGGTAAAATTGCTGGTCTGGAAGTTCTGCGGATTGTCAACGAGCCAACCGCAGCTGCATTGGCATACGGTATGGAAAAATCCGAAGACCAAACGATCCTCGTGTATGACTTGGGTGGCGGTACATTCGACGTATCCATTCTGGAACTGGGCGACGGTTTCTTCGAAGTTAAAGCAACAAGCGGCGATAACAAGCTGGGTGGCGATGACTTTGACCAAGTGATTATTGATTACCTCGTAAATGAGTTCAAAAAAGATCAAGGCATCGACCTGAGCAAAGATAAAGCTGCTGTACAACGTCTGAAAGATGCAGCGGAAAAAGCGAAAAAAGAACTGTCCGGCGTACTGACAACGACGATTTCTTTGCCGTTTATCACAGTAGCTGATGGCGTTCCACAGCATTTGGAGTTGAACCTGACTCGTGCGAAATTTGAAGAATTGTCTGAAGGTCTGGTAGAACGTACATTGGGACCTACTCGTCAAGCAATGAAAGATGCAGGCATGAGTGCCAGCGACATCGACAAAATCGTTCTGGTCGGCGGTTCCACACGTATTCCGGCTGTACAAGAAGCAATCAAAAAGCTGACAGGTAAAGAGCCACACAAAGGCGTAAACCCTGATGAAGTGGTAGCTTTGGGCGCGGCAGTTCAAGCGGGTGTACTGACTGGTGATGTGAAAGACGTCGTTCTCCTTGACGTAACTCCACTGTCCCTCGGTATTGAAACCGCAGGTGGCGTGTTTACTAAAATGATTGATCGTAACACGACGATCCCTACGAGCAAATCGCAGGTATTCTCGACATATGCCGACAATCAGCCTAGCGTAGAAATTCACGTGTTGCAAGGTGAACGTGAAATGGCAGCAGGCAACAAAACACTGGGTCGTTTCCAATTGGGAGATATCCCTCCAGCACCACGTGGTGTACCACAAATCGAAGTTACCTTTGATCTGGATGCGAACGGTATCGTGAACGTATCCGCTACAGATAAAGGCACAGGCAAAAGCCAAAAAATTACGATCACATCTTCCAGCGGCTTGAGCGACGAGGAAGTAGAACGTATGATGAAGGATGCCGAGTTGCATGCGGAAGAAGATAAAAAACGCAAAGATTTGGTAGAAGCGAAAAATGCTGCGGATCAACTGATCTACTCTGTAGACAAAACGATTAAAGATCTGGGCGAAAAAGCGGATGCAGGCGAAGTCGAAAAAGCAAATGCAGCTAAAGAAAATCTGCAAAAAACGCTGGAAACCGACAACCTGGAAGACATCAAAAAAGCTACTGAAGAACTGACTGAAATCGTTCAGCAATTGTCTGTGAAGCTATATGAGCAAGCTGCTCAAGAAGCACAGGCTCAACAAGCTCAAGATGGCGCAGCAGACAGCAAAGGCCGCGACAATGTGGTTGACGCGGACTATGAAGTTGTTGACGAAGACCAGAAGAAAGACTAAGCTACGGATCGGGTAGTGGTAGCTTTACGGTACACCGATGCGTTATGATATACTGAATAGTAATTGCAGCGTAGCTGCCTTGATAAATAACAATTAGCCGAAGGGTAACAGTTATTTCCAAGATAAATAAGCATATTACGGGTTGTACTGCCTTGAAATGATGGGAAGGTCAAAGCCGGGTCATCCCGTGCCTTTGGCTTTCCTTTTATATGTAGTGCAGACACGTTGTAGGCATGGGGGTGGAACATTGGCTGATAAGCGTGATTATTATGAGGTGCTGGGCGTCGCGAAGGGCGCTTCGGATGAAGAAGTCAAAAAGGCTTACCGTAAGCTTGCGCGTCAGTATCATCCGGACGTGAACAAGGCTGCGGACGCGGAAACTAAATTTAAAGAAGTGAAAGAAGCTTACGATGTTCTCAGCGATGGTCAGAAGCGGGCAAGATACGATCAGTATGGTCATGTAGACCCGAACCAGGGCATGGGAGGCGGCTTCGGTGGTGGCGCCGACTTCGGTGGCGGGTTTGGCGATATTTTTGATATGTTCTTTGGTGGCGGCGGCAATGGTCGACGTGATCCGAATGCACCGCAGCGTGGGAACGATCTTCAATATACGATGACGATTGAATTCAAGGAAGCGGTGTTCGGTAAAGAAACCGACATTCATATTGAACGTACGGAAACATGTGATACGTGTCACGGTACGGGAGCCAAAGCGGGTACTCAACCACAAACCTGCTCCGTCTGCCACGGCAGCGGACAGGAAGAAGTGGTGCAGAATACACCGTTTGGTCGCATGGTTAATCGACGCGCCTGCTCCAATTGCGGCGGTTCCGGTAAAATCATTAAAGAAAAATGTACGACTTGTAGCGGTTCGGGTCGGGTACGCAAGCAACGTAAAATTCATATCCGCATTCCAGCGGGTGTAGATGACGGCGCACAAATGCGTATTAACGGTGAAGGCGAAGGCGGTGTCAACGGAGGACCGGCAGGTGACTTGTACGTCGTGTTCCGTGTGAAATCGCACGACTTCTTTGAGCGTGAGGGAGACGATATCTACTGTGAAATTCCGCTGACGTTCTCACAGGCAGCATTGGGAGATGAAGTCGAGATCCCAACGTTGACCGAGAAAGTGAAGCTGAAAGTTCCAGCAGGTACGCAAACAGGTACTTACTTCCGTCTAAAAGGAAAAGGTGTGCCAAAACTGCGTGGCGTAGGTCAGGGTGACCAGCATATTAAGGTCGTTGTGGTAACGCCTAGTAAGCTGAGTGAAGAACAAAAGGATTTGCTGCGTCAATTCTCTTCGCTTAGCGGAGAGCAGACACATGAGAATGAGCAGTCTTTTTTTGACCGTGTGAAGCGCGCCTTCCGAGGCGACTAAGCCCAATTAGGAATCGCGGAGCTTCAACCATGAATCAAAGGAAACTATTCCGCAATTGCGGGATAGTTCCTTTTTTTATATTCACGTAAACACATACATAACCATTTTTGTATAGGCATGTTGAACTGTTGAGATTTAATATCAAGTAGAAAGGGGTGAGTTCCATCGGAAATGTACAGCTCAAGCTACGTCGGGGTAAACCGCTATTAAAGCTCAGAGGCCTAATTACACTGCTAGTATGTCTAGTTATGGCACTTGTGCTTCTGCCTGTAACCCTGTTATTTGCTGAGAGAGTGGAACATGAAACTGAGAAGGGACTGGAAGAAAAGGCAATGTCCATCGCGCGTACACTCGCCCATACGCCGCTTATTGTCGAGCAATTGCAAGGGACGGGTTCGTCTCCTTCCATGCAGGAGTATGTGAAGAGGGTTTCAGCAGCAAATCACATCCAGTTTATCGTGGCTATGGATATGAAGGGAATTCGTAAAACGCACCCGGATGCTAGGATGATCGGCAAAGCTTTTGTCGGCGGAGACGAGTATACTGCACTTCATGGCCATGAGAGCGTGTCCGTTGCGAAGGGAACATTGGGCTTGTCCATGCGAGCCTTTTCCCCCGTGTTCAGTTTAACGGGGAAACAGGTAGGGGCGATTGTTGTTGGTATATCCATGCAAGATGTACAGATGGCTCAGGAAGGCAACAACCGTCTTATTGCTATCGCCATTGGCACTGGAATGTTGATTGGCACTGGAGGTGCGGTTGTGCTGGCTCGTAAAATCAAAAATATGCTAGTCGGACTGGAGCCGCCGGAAATCGCACGCTTGCTGGAGGAACGCAGCGCTATGTTGCAATCCATCAAGGAAGGGGTTATTGCAGTAGATGAATTCGGTCGCGTCATGCTGATGAATGCAGAAGCGATACGTCTGCTTAGGCAAGCGGGAATTGAAGATTTCTCATTCTCCGGACAGGAGATTACCGTTTATTTATCCGCTTTTCGATTGCAAGAGGTCTTGGAAGCGAGTACTCCACAGATGGATGAGGAAATGGAGCTGGGTGGAATAACCTTGCTGACCACCAGTGTTCCGATACGGGTCAAAGGGGAAATTGTGGGAGCAATTGTAACCTTTCGGGATAAAACGGAGATGAACCAGCTTGCGGAACGTTTGACAGGAGTGTCCCTGTACACGGAAGCACTACGTGCGCAGGCTCATGAATTTATGAACAAGCTGCATGTCATTATGGGGATGGTACACTTGCGAATGTACGATAAACTGGAGCATTACATTATGGATGCCGTCGAGCATCATCAAGTGGAAATTGGCTCCATCACCCGGCAGATCAGGGACCCAGTTATGGCAGGGTTTGTGTTGGGGAAATTAAGCCGGGCCAGAGAAGTAGGGGTGATTTTTGAACTGACTCCAGGTAGTTACTTGCCCGAATCCAGTCAAACTCAGACGACGCATGAACTGATTACTATTCTTGGCAATCTGTTTGATAATGCGGTGGAGGCGATGGAATCTTTGGAGCACAAACGGATTACCCTTTCACTTTATTATGAGGAAAGCCAGAAGAACGGCTATCTGACCTGTATCATGTGCGATAATGGTCCGGGTATACCGGAAGGGCTTGTGAAGGCTATATTTGAAAAAGGTTTTTCGACCAAGGGAGAGTCACGAGGGATGGGTCTTTATCTGGTGACGCAAAGTGTGAAAAGATTACAGGGAAGCATAAAGTTGATCCCAGCCGAGCAAGGGTGCTGTTTTCAGATTACGATTCCATACATTATAGCGGGGAATGATGAACATGATTAATGTCCTGATTGTAGAAGATGATCCGATGGTTGCGGAATTTAACCGCAAATATATGGAGCAGGTGGAAGGTTTTCGATGTGGGGGTTGGGCTTCTTCTGTGGAAGAGGCTAAGAAATATATAGCTGAACAAGCCATTGATTTGATATTGCTAGATGTGTATATGCAGGAAAGCAATGGCCTCGATTTACTGTCATTCATACGGGAGACAGGTGTAAATATAGATGTCATTGTCATCTCGGCTGCAAGTGACATGAACAGTGTCAAAAAAGCGATGAACTTCGGCGCGGTGGATTACTTGATTAAGCCGTTCCACTTTAACCGTTTTTTGGAGGCCCTCACGGGGTACCGAGAGCACATTAGCATCGTGCGTGAGCGCAGCCTACTTTCGCAGGAAGAACTGGACCGACTGATTTATCATAAAAGCTTGACTAAAGAATTGGCACGTTTGCCCAAAGGCATAACTAAATCCACGCTGGCTATGATATGGAATTGTATCCAGCAGCATAATAAGGTGCTATTTTCCACCGAGGATATTGCGGAAAGTGCAGGAATATCCAGGGTGTCTATGCGCAAGTACCTGGCTTTTATGACAGAGATTGAGGCTCTTTCCATGGAAACCATATACGGTACCATAGGGCGTCCTGTTTACCAATACCGAATATTGCCACAGTCAGAAGGCATCATGAATAGTTTTATTTAAATCTTCTTTCTGATTACTTTAATTACAAAAGTGAATGATTAGTTTTAAAACCAAATAAAGCGTTTTCCAAGGTGTAGAATGGAAACATGATCATCATTCTTCACTTTATGGAGGGAGATTTATGGAAAATGCTACGAATCAGCCTGTCATTCAAAAGGGGCAAAGATGGAGTAAAAATTTTGTAGATGGCATCAGAATGCTGGGTAGGGTAAAGGTGGGGGTTATTCCTCTTCCACTCTATGCCGTGATCGCGCTAATTGTTTATGCAGCTGCAATTACTGAAAGACTTCCGAACGATCTGTTGGGCGGGTTTGCCGTCATCATGATTTTAGGTATACTTCTCAGTGATTTAGGGGCCAAACTTCCGTTGCTTAAGCATATTGGCGGGCCGGCCATTTTATCTCTTATGGTTCCATCGTTAATGGTATTTTGGAATATGTTCAGCCCATCTGCGATGGGTGCTGTACACACGCTTATGAAAACCTCGAATTTTCTTTACTTCTACATCGCATGTCTAGTAACGGGAAGTATTCTTGGCATGGATCGGAAAATGCTGATGAACGGAATTGTCAAAATTTTTGCCCCCATTATTATAGGATCTATTGCAGCTGTTGCCGTGGGGATGGTGGTGGGGATGGCTTTTGGCTATAGCGCCTATCATACATTTTTTTTCATCATCATTCCGATTATCTCCGGTGGGATTGGGGAAGGCATTTTACCGTTGTCCATTTCGTATGGATTGGTGCTGGGCAAGGATTCCGCAGTATTCGTATCCCAGTTTATCCCGGCTGCAATTATCGGGAACATTGTTGCAATCATAGGTGCTGGTGTTCTGAAGAGATTAGCAGAGAAAAATCCGAAAACTTCAGGTAACGGGAGATTATTAAAACTGGAGAAAGATGCAGATAAGTTAGCTCCGGCAAGTTTGGAGCAATCGATTTCTTTTCCATTGATGGGAGGAGGTCTGCTGTTAGCTTGCACTTTCTTTATTGTGGGTAAGTTGCTGGAGCCGTATCTCCATATTCCAGGCCCGATCCTCATGATTCTGGCGGCGGCATTAATTAAGTGTATTCAGATCATGCCGAACACATTGGAGCAGGGAGCTTTTCACTTGTACAAATGTATAACGGCAAGTCTGACGTGGCCCTTGATGGTGGGATTGGGTATTTTGTATGTACCTTTGGATAGTGTAGTTGGGATTTTAACGGTTCCTTATGCCATCACCTGCGCATCTGTTGTAGTTGCATTGATTGTTACCGGATACTTCACAGGAAAATGGATTCACATGTATCCCGTAGAAGCTGCTTTAGTGACTAGCTGTCGCGGTGGATTAGGGGGCACGGGAGATGTAGCCATTCTGTCTGCGTCCAATCGGATGGAACTGATGCCTTTTGCGCAAATTGCAACACGTATTGGAGGGGCAGGCACGGTCATTTTAGCAACTTTGTTACTCCAATTATGGAGCTGATGAGTTTTATACACAGGACTGAGATTCATTCCAAATAGAGACATGGAAGGACGGAGAAAAATATGAGCAGTTTAATAGATGAAATTAGAGAATTACACGCAGGTGGCAAAATGGAGACCTTACCAAAGAAGCCAATTGAAACGATGGAGGGGCTGTCCAAAGTTTATACGCCGGGTGTAGCTGAAATCTGTATGGAAATCGCCAATGACCCAGCCAAAGCGTATCAATTAACGATCAAAAAGAATACAGTAGCAGTCGTATCAGACGGAACTGCGGTACTTGGATTAGGAGATATCGGACCGGAGGCGGCTATGCCTGTGATGGAGGGTAAAGCAGTGTTGTTCAAACAATTTGCAGGTGTTGACGCCTTCCCAATCTGTCTCAACACGAAGGACGCTGATGAAATTGTTCAAATTGTCAAAATGATTGCTCCTGCCTTTGGCGGCATTAATTTGGAAGATATATCTTCGCCACGCTGTTTTGAAATCGAGAGACGGTTGAAGCAGGAACTGGACATTCCAGTATTTCATGATGATCAGCATGGTACGGCAGTCGTTGTATTAGCGGGTCTGGTCAATGCATTAAAGGTATGTGGCAAAAAAATGGAGGATGTCAAAGTTGTATTTGCAGGGATCGGTGCGGCGGGTATGGCCTGCTCCCGTATGCTGCTTAAGGCAGGTGTACGCAATCTGATTGGCGTTGATCGACAGGGAGCTATTCATCGTGACGTGGAGTACAGTAACCCGCATTGGACAGAGTATGCGAACATGACTAATCCGCACAATTTAAGTGGAAGTTTATCCGATGTGATTGTGGGAGCTGATGTATTCATCGGTGTGTCAGGCCCGAATATACTGACTGTGGAGGATATACAGAGCATGGCAACTGATCCTATTGTGTTCGCCATGGCGAATCCGAAGCCGGAAATTGATCCGGCTGTAGCCGCACCTCATGTACGTGTGCTTGCTACTGGCCGCTCCGATTTTCCAAATCAAATTAACAATGTGCTATGCTTCCCGGGAATTTTCCGGGGTGCTCTAGATTGCCATGCTACGACGATTAATGAGGAAATGAAACTAGCTGCCGGACTTGCTATCGCTGATGCGATCTGTCCTGAGGAGCTAAGTGAAACTTATATCATACCGAATGTTTTTAATCCGAAGGTGGTTCAAAAGGTACGGGATGCTGTCATTCGTGCTGCATGGGAGACAGGAGTGGCCAAGTCAGGTGAAGCTCCGGCTGCTACTTTACACCCGTAAAAGTTATATTCTTCACAAACTATGGTTCACAGTCTTGGCCTGCTGTTCTCGATACCGCCTGATCCGTCTAGCCTTCGTAGGGAATATAAAATCGTGCCAATGAGCAGGATATAACAAAGCGTAACGCTCTATGCTCTTGAAGAGCAGTTGCGCTCAATACTACACAGGGAGATTTTGAGATGGGCGAAAAAAATATTTTGGCGTATTTCAAAAGTCCTGAGGAAGCACAGGGAGCCGCTAGAAAACTGGAAGCTCTCCGGGTAGCCGATGTGTCGATAGACCGATTTAGCCGGTATCCGCGGCAGTCTACTGGCAACGCCGGATTGCCTGTATTTTCAGGACAGATTAGCAGCTTGTCCTCACTGACACAGGGCGTGGACTTTACAGATGCAACTCCAGCAATACTGGCTGCAGCTGATCCGTCCGCCAGTGGCATGAGTGATGGAGGACAGGGCGGACCGACGGGCCGTGATATTTTGTTGACTGCTGTGGTGGATGAATCCATTCATCATCAGGCGATGTCCATCGTGGAACAAGCGGGTGGAATGCTGTGAAAAGTTTGGAAGGAGTGGTGACCGATGTCCAAAAACAAACGGTTTGATAAAGTGCTGACCAAAACGGAGAAAATCAAACGCATGCAATCTGCTAAAAATGAAGATGTAGAGTTCTCGGCAGATCAGGCAGATGCTGAGGATCTAGAAGCGATGCGGCGTAGCGAAGTAGCTGACCGTCGTCAGCAGCGTATCATAATCGACAATGAGTAGAATTTAATAAGACGGGTTATCTCCATTAATAAGGATGATTTGTGGGATAGCCCGTCTTATTTGTGTTCTTTCCTTTTTCTATTCATTATCCGCTGTATGCTGTTGCACTAAAAACAAGAGGACCGGCGACGAAAGCAGTAGTCGCAGGCGTTTGATTTTCAATAATCAGTTGGTAGTTTTGTACGCCCAGAGGCGCAACGTCTACCGTTTCGACATTAAGAATAATATTGTTATCGAAGACATTGGATTCCAGTCCGTAATAAATTTCCTTGCCGGCTCTCCAAATCCGTACAAGCACTCTAATGTTGCCGGCACCGACAAAACGTAGTCCAATCGAGGCTTTTAACTCTACTCGGTTGTTGACAGCTCCAGAAATAGCAGGATCAATAAATACAGACGTCGTAGCAATTCCAAGTCCGGCTGGAGAAATCGGAACAGGAAGATTTATACCATTAGTGATAGGTGTAATAACACTGGCATTATAATCTAACACCGTCTTTGCCATACTAAATCACTCCTTTTCTAGTATATTGTATTGTATGTACTAGAGTTAAGGGTGCTTGGACTAAAAGAGTGGACAACATATACAAGTCTACAAAAAATATTTTGAACTTCGATAATATTAGCTTTTTTGAACTCCTGTGCATGTATATAGTACAATGTAATGTATGCATGTGAAATGAGGAGGAAATGAAAACCATGTTGTGGAATGAAATTACAATACATACAACCGAAGAAGCCATCGAAATGATTTCGAATTTTCTGCACGAAGCAGGTGCAGGAGGGGTTTCCATTGAAGAATCCGGTTCGCTCAACAAGCCGCGGGATACGTCCTATGGACAGTGGTATGATCGGCCTTTGAACGACATACCTGAAGGACAAGCGATCATCAAAGGCTATTTTGCCGAAGAAGTGGATATGGATCGTATTCGTTCGCAGATTGAGCCGCGCGTCGAAGAATTGAGAACTTTCGATATTGATCCTGGTGAGGTTCAGTATGAGCTGAAAACAGTTGATGAGGATGACTGGGCAAATGCTTGGAAGCAATATTTCAAGCCTTTGCGTGTGTCGGACCGTCTGACGATTAAACCCACTTGGGAAGACTATGAGCCTGCGAGTGAAGAGGAAAAAATCATTGAGCTGGACCCTGGTATGGCCTTTGGGACCGGAACGCATCCTACGACATCCCTTTGTCTGAGAACGCTGGAGTCTGTGATTAAGGGTGGAGAAGAAGTTATTGATGTCGGCACGGGTTCCGGTATTTTGGCCATTGGAGCTGTAAAGCTGGGAGCGAAGCATGTACTTGCCTTGGATTTGGACCCGGTGGCAGTATCCAGTGCGCGGGAAAATACGCGTTTGAACGGACTGGAGGAACGCATCACCATTAAAGAAAGTGATTTGCTATCTGTGCTTAATGCAAGCGATCCAACGCTGGGTATCCAGTTACCGGTCAAGCTAGTGGTAGCTAATATATTGGCAGAGATTATTCTGCTGTTCATTGATGATGTATATAAAGCCCTGGAACCAGGTGGTATTTATATTGCTTCAGGGATTTGGAAGAACAAAGAAGAGGTTGTCGAAACTGCTTTGAAAGCAGCTGGCTTTGAGATTGCCGAAATAAGCCGGGATGAAGATTGGCTGGCGTTTGTGGCGAGAAAGAGGTAAGTATGGATTTTCTACAAAATATTTTTCGTGTAAATTTAAATGTTCTTCCCTTTTATTTACTGGCTGTGATCATATCGTTCACGGTTCATGAGTTTGCACATGCGTATTATGCCAATAAATTTGGTGACCCTACGGCCAAGCTACTTGGGCGCGTGACTTTAAATCCGGCAGTGCATATTGACCTGCTGGGTACGCTGCTGCTGTTGATCGGAGGCTTTGGCTGGGCCAAGCCAGTTCCGGTTAATCGTGACAATTTTAGCCGTCCGCGCCTCATGGGCATTATCGTATCGGCTGCGGGTCCGCTGAGCAATCTGCTGCTTGCATTTGTTACTACTTTGATCTATGCCGTGCTCCTTCATTTTCAAGTATTGCCGGGGATGGAGAACCAACGGGTAGCTCAAGCAATCTATTTGTTTATCAATGCTCTGATCAATTTAAATCTATTTTTGTTTATCTTTAATTTGATCCCACTGCCTCCACTGGATGGATACCGGATTGTGGAAGATGTGGCCCCCACTCCTGTACGCCGTAAGCTTCAGCAATTTGAACAGTGGTCGATCTTTATTTTTCTGCTTATCCTGGTCATTCCGCAGGTTCGAGCTGTAACAATTGAACCTCTTTACACGCTGGCCCAGATGATTTATATACAGTTTTTGCAGTTCTCTTTTTATATCACTGGATTGTTTGGAGCCTAAGGGCTCCTTTTTTTACGAGAATAGGTAGGTATAACCTGAATAGAAGAGGGAACAGACTGGTCATACAGGCGCAAAAGATGATATGATGTTGCTTGGTGATTTATTCGGATTTTGTACGGAACGTTAGTGGATAACAGTTATTTTTAGAATGAGGATTTTGCAAAATCCAGGAATAGGTGTGAGAGAGAATGCAGCGTTATTTTATTCCGGCAGAGCAATTTCTAGAAGATCACGTGATTGTCGCGGGTGAGGACGCGCGGCATATCGCTAAAGTCATGCGGGGCCGTAGTGGTGACAAAATTATAGTTAGTGACGGGATGTCTAGGGAAGCGCTGGCTGCATTGGATACGATTGAGCAGGATCATGTTACGGCGACGATTATTGAGCCGCTGAAGATGACCTCTGAACCGCATGTGCAGGTCACTATCGCTCAGAGTCTTCCTAAAGGAGACAAGATGGAGACGGTGATGCAAAAATGTACAGAAATCGGAGCAACCGGGTTTGTACCGTTTTTGTCCGAGCGTACGGTCGTGCAGTATGATGCCAAAAAAGAAGGCAAGCGACTGGAGCGTTGGCGCAAGATTGTGAAGGAAGCGGCTGAACAAAGCCACCGTAACCGGATTCCAGAAATTAGCGCGCCCATGACGTGGAAAGAACTTCTGGCTTCTTTTGCTGGGTATGATTTGATATGTTATTGTTATGAAAAAGAGCAGGGTAAACAGCTACGGGATGTAATCCAGCCTTTGGCAGGACAATGGGCGTCGACGGACATGCCGCGTGTTCTGCTGGTGGTAGGCCCGGAAGGCGGCTTTACTGAAGCGGAAAGTCTGGAGGCCGAGCAGGCCGGGGCACAGTCTACAGGACTGGGAAGACGTATTTTGCGTGCGGAGACCGCAGGAATGGCTGCATTGGCATGCATTTTATATGAGACAGGAGAAATGGGAGGGGTTTAATATGCCGTCAGTGGCATTTTACACATTGGGCTGTAAGGTAAACTTTTATGATACAGAAGCGATCTGGCAGCTGTTTAAAAATGAAGGTTATGAACAGGTGGACTTTGATGAGCAGACTGCTGATGTCTATCTTATCAATACATGTACCGTTACGAATACCGGTGATAAAAAGAGTCGTCAGATTATTCGCCGCGCGATTCGCCGGAATCCAGATGCCATTGTGGCAGTGACGGGCTGTTATGCCCAAACTTCTCCTGCCGAAATTATGGATATTCCTGGCGTTGATCTCGTTATCGGGACTCAAGATCGGGACAAAATCATTCCGTTCGTGCAGGAAATTCAAGGGACGCGTCAACCGGTGAACGCCGTGCGCAATATTATGAAAACGCGTGTATTTGAGGAAATGGATGTGCCTGATTTTGCTAATCATACTCGGGCCTTTTTGAAAATTCAGGATGGGTGCAATAACTTCTGTACCTTCTGCATCATTCCGTGGTCGCGGGGTCTATCCCGTAGTCGTGATGCTGCGAGTATTATTGCACAGGCGCGTCAACTGGTACACGCAGGCTACAAGGAAATTGTACTCACAGGTATCCACACTGGCGGTTATGGTGACGACATGGATAATTATGACCTATCTGATCTGTTGTGGGATCTGGAGAAGGTGGAAGGGCTGGAGCGTATCCGTATCAGTTCGATTGAAGCCAGCCAGATTGATGAAAAAATGCTTGATGTACTGAACCGTTCCACCAAGCTGGTTCGTCATTTTCACATACCGCTTCAGGCGGGGGACGACACCGTGTTGAAACGGATGCGTCGCAAGTACACCACAGAAGAGTTTTATAACAAAATGCTTATGATTCGCAAAGCAATGCCGGATGTAGCGATTACAACGGATGTGATTGTCGGCTTCCCTGGGGAGACGGATGAAATGTTCCGCAATGGCTATGAGCTGATGAAAAAAATCGGTTTTTCGGAAATGCACGTGTTCCCATACTCCAAGCGCAGTGGAACTCCTGCGGCGCGTATGGAGGATCAGGTGGACGAAGACGTGAAAAATGCACGAGTGCATGAGCTGATACAACTGTCAGAGCAAATGCAACTGGCGTATGCTGAGAAGTTTGTAGGTCAGGTGCTGGAGGTCATTCCGGAAGTTGCGCCGAAAGGGACCGAAGATAGCGGCATACTCCATGGATATAGTGACAATTATATTCAACTGGCGTTTGAAGGTACTGAGGATCTGGTTGGCAAGGTATGCCGCGTGAAGCTGACGAAGGCAGGTATTAATGAAAGTGAGGGCCAATTGGTCCGCGTACTAGAGAATGGGCTGCAAACAGCTCTGTAAGAACAAAAAAGCCTGAACAGGCAATAGAGATGGCAAACAAGGATTTCGCCTTTCCTTACAGAGAGGACGGAATCCTTGTTGCGCAAGGAAGGGAGATTACAGGATGGCAGCAAAAAAGGAAATTTCCGCAGGCGGCGTTGTGTTTCGCAAACAGGGGGAGCAGCTTGAAATTCAGCTCATTACTGACCGATATGGTAAGGTATCCTTGGCTAAAGGGAAAATGGAGTTGGGAGAAACAATCGAACAGACGGCTTTACGTGAAATTCGCGAGGAAACAGGGTTGAACGGGCGGATTATCCAGCATGTAGATATGATTGCTTATACGTATCAGCATCCAGAATTTGGGGAAGTAGATAAAGAAGTACACTATTATCTCGTAGAGGCACTGGATGGGGTTTTACAGGCACAGATCGAAGAAATTAAAGGAGTTGCGTGGCATACGCCTGAGGAAGCATGGCGTCTCCAGCGCCAGGGTGGATATGACAATAATGATGTCATTTTAAGCAAGGCGCTGTCCATGCTAGGAATTAACGTTTGATTCTGTGGGGAGATATACGATCCTCTAAACGCGTCCACACAGGTAGATAGCAGAGAGGCAAAACCAGCAGAGAGCTAATAACGTTAAACAGAGTTTGGGCATGGGCTACCTTGGCTCCGGGCTCGGTAGATATCCAGGCAGCGGCCATCTCCAGACCAGGGATCAACGGCATAAAGAGCAAGGCTCCGCCTACGTTCAGCAGCACGTGGGACCAGGCCACAAATTTGCCGGACACGCTGCCGCCAACAGCGGCAATCAGGGCGGTTACGCAGGTGCCTACATTGGAGCCGATGACGATGGCGATCCCCACATCGGCTGGCAAGGCTCCCGCAGCGGCAAGGCTAATCGCCATGCCAATGACGGCTGCGCTACTGTGAACCAGCGCGGTCAGACAGGCTCCAGCAGCGAAGGCCCACCACATGTTGGCCGCAGCGTGATCAAGAAACCAGCGGAATAGTCCGGCCTGCTCAATCCAGGGGCCGACTGTTTGCATTACGCGGATACCTGCCAGAATCAGCGAAAATCCAGCAAAGACGAGGCTGATATATTGTACAGCCTGCGGACGGCTAAGCCCATTGGAGCCGGGTGAAGCTCCAGCGGACGCATACTGGCGACTGGGGACAGCTTCACCCCACAGGACGGCAGTGCTCCAGCATAGCAGTGAGCCGCAGAGCAGCGGAACAGCCAGCATGCCAAGCTGGAGCCCCATCAGCTCAGTGGTCAGGCAGGTGCCGATATTGGTGCCGAGAATGATGCCGAGCGTGCGGCCGTAGGTCAACAGCCCGGCGTTGACCAGTCCGATCGTCAGCACCGTTACGGCGGTGCTGCTTTGCAGCAGGGCCGTAATGCCTGAGCTGAACAGCATGCCCCGCCAAGGTGAAACTGTGGCGCGGTTCAGCCAGCGGGTGAGGAAGGGACCGGCCAAATGCCGGAGGGCTGCTTCCATCAGCTTCATCCCGCCCAAAAAAATAAACAGCCCACCGCACAGTGGGAGTATAACATGTATAAACACGGGCATAGCCCCCTTTTCTAGGTGAAAATACTTATGTAACAGCCTATGATCTGTCGGGGACAGCCATGACAAGCATGGCTGAGCTCTTTTTTACGGAACGATATTAAGGACTTTGAGTAATCCAAGAATGGGAGTGAAGGATTTTGCCTTCAGTAATATTAGAACGCAGCCGTAAAAAAAGGCTGGAGCACGCACACCCTTGGGTGTTTAAAAACGAAATAGCCAAGATCGAAGGGAACCCAGAGGCAGGCGATTTGGTCAGTATCGTTAACCATCAGGGGCGTTATTTGGCGACAGGTTACTATAATCCAGCTTCACAAATTACAGTGCGTGTGATGTCCTACGAGCCGCTGGAAGCAATGGATCAAAACTTTTTTGCCCAACGCTTTCGCAAATGTCTGGAGCACCGCGAACGTTTTGTGACCGGGGGAAACGCTTATCGGTTGGTGTACGGCGAGGCTGATTTTTTGCCTGGACTGATTGTAGATCGATTTGGTGATGTGTTAGTCGTGCAGTTGTTAACGCTTGGCATGGATCGGCGCAGGGAAGAAATCAGGGATGCGCTCGTTGAAGTAGTGGGTCCTGTTGGTATATATGAGCGAAGTGATGTATCCATCCGTGAGCTGGAAGGATTGGAACAAACGAAGGGTCCTTTGTACGGTGATTGCCCGCGTCATGTGGTAGTGACGGAAAATGGTCTGCAAATCAAGGTTGATATCGTAGAGGGCCAGAAGACGGGTTATTTCTTTGACCAGCGTGAAAATCGTGCGGCCATAGCACCGTTGATGACAGGTTGGGGAGCACGTAGTGGAATTACGCTACAAGAAGTAGCTGCAGACTCAGGGGATGCGGGCACAACGGTCATGAAGCCAGTGAATAAAAGTGGTAAGGTTGTTGAATTCCCATTCTGGGATGGCGCAACCGTATTGGAATGTTTTTCGCACACGGGAAGCTTTACGCTCAATGCATGTAAACATGGTGCTAAAAAAGTAACTTGTCTTGATATTTCAGAGCATGCGATTGAAAGTGCGCGGGATAATGTCAAGCTGAACGGTTTTGAGGAACGCGTCGAGTTTGTCGTCGACGATGCTTTTCAATATTTGCGCAATCAAGTGAAAGGTGTAGAGGAACGCAATGCACGAGCCGGGGGCAAAGGAGATACATCCAAGCCGCTGACAGCAGGTGGCGGACGCACCTTTGACGTGGTCATTCTTGATCCGCCAGCCTTTGCCAAAACGAAGAACGCTGTCAAAGGAGCTACACGTGGATATAAAGATATCAACCTGCACGGGATGAAGCTGGTCAATGAGGGCGGCTATCTGGTGACTGCGAGCTGCTCGTTCCATATGCGGCCAGAGTTGTTTTTAGATACCATTAAGGAAGCGGCGGCAGATGCCGGCAAAATCCTTCGTCTGGTAGACTGGAGAGCGGCTGGTAAAGACCATCCTCAAATTTTGGGTGTGGAGGAAGGCCATTACTTGAAATTCGCCATCTTTGAGGTGCGCAGCCGGACACAGCTGTAGGTTTCATACAAGGTCAAAGTCAATCGCCTTTTTGGTGATTAAATAGGTAAAATAGACTCGTTTAGGTATAAATCAGTCCTGTAGAGAAGGCATGCACCAAGCCAATCTGCGGGACTGATTTGTTTTTTTAGAGGGAGGAAGAATTGCTACAACATGGCAAACGTACGTTCTTTTCTCCCTTGCCTGATATGCTATACTGTTTAATAGAATGTTGTTCGTTGGAAAGGAGGCCGCATCATGTCGGTTCGCTTGTTGATTGGCCGCTCTGGGAGTGGTAAAAGTACGTTAATCCGCAATGAAATGACGTCTATGTTACGCGAGGAGCCGCTAGGTAAGCCTATGCTGTTACTTGTACCGGAGCAATCGTCATTTGCTTCTGAGCATGCGTTACTTACAGAAGCCGGAAACGGTATTCAGGGGTCGGTGCGCGCCCAAGTGATGGGATTTCATCGTCTTGCCTATTTAGTTATGCAGGAAACCGGGGGTTCAGCACTGGTGCCTGTAACGGAAGAAGGCAAGAAGATGCTTTTATATAAAATTATTCGTCGTCGCAAGGATGAACTGAGTTTGTTTAAGGATTCGGGAGACCAGCTCGGCTTTGTGGATCGGTTGAATACATTGTTTACGGAGCTAAAGCAGTATGGAAATGATACTCGGTCTGTACCGGAGCAACTGGAGCGAATGAACGCTGCTGGAGAGTCAACTCCGATTTTGCGTGGCAAGCTCAAAGATATCAGTCTAATCTATGAGGATTTTGAACGAGAGCTGACGCTTAAATATATTGACGGTGAAGATACGCTGCGCATGCTGGCAGAACAGATTGCTGAGTCTTCCCTTGTGCGTGGGGCAGATATTTGGATGGATGGCTACCGCAGGTTTACACCACATGAATACAAGGTGGTGGAGCAGCTTATGCTGCACGCTTCTTCGTTGACGGTGGCGCTGACTTGCAACCGCAGCTACGAGAGCGGACAGCTTCCGCATGAGCTGGATTTGTTTCATCCCTCAGCGGCTACGTATGTAAAGCTCAAAGGAATGGCAGACGAGCTGATGATAGAGACGCAGACACAATTACTGCGCCCTGATCCGCTGCCGAGATTTAAGGAGCGTCCGGCGTTGGCGTATTTGGAGGCTAACTTTGAACATCGTACAGGGTTACGGAATCAGGAACAATGGATGCGGCTGCAGCAGCTACGAGAGCAGTGGACAGAAGAACAGCCGGAAGGCATAAAACTGTACACTGCGGCTAATCGCCGTGCAGAGCTGGAAGGGGCTGCACGCGAAATGCGTCGTCTGGCCCGAGATGAGGGCGCTCGTTATCGGGAGATGGCCCTGTTTGTACGTCATATTGAAGATTATGAGCCATGGGTGGAACCGATATTCAAACAATATGAGGTTCCAGTATTTCTGGATCAGCGGAGAAGTGTTTTGCATCATCCCTTAGTGGAATTGATTCGGGCTTCGCTGGATATCGTGCAGCGTCGTTGGCGATATGAGGATGTATTCCGTGCGGTCAAAACAGACCTTCTCCTGCCGCTGGATGGTCGGGTGAGCCGTGAGGAGATGGACCGTTTGGAAAACTATGTACTAGCCTGCGGAATACAAGGCAGCCGTTGGACAGACGGTCGCCCGTGGCAGGCTGTGCCCAGCTTGTCACTGGAGCTGGAGGAGCAGGAACGGAGCCGTAGGCGGGATGAAACGTTGGATTTGATGGAGCTGTGCCGGGATGTGATCGTGACGCCTTTACGTGCGTTTGAGAAACGTGTGGGCAAGGCACGAACTGCACTTGAGAAGTGTGAAGCGGTATATCTGTTACTGGAGGATGCAGAGATTGGCCACAAGCTGGACGCCTTCATTCATCAGGCAGGGGAAGCAGGAAAACCTGAGCAGGCGAAGGAGCATCGTCAAGTATGGGATGCGGTGCTTGAACTACTGGATCAAATTGTCGAAATGATGGGTGACGAGAGGCTGGATACCTCTTTGTTTGCGGGTGTGCTGGAAACGGGATTGGCTGAGTTCCGTATGGGACTTGTTCCGCCAGCTCTGGATCAGGTTCTAGTCGGAAACACGGACCGTACACGTGTGTCCGGTATTCAACATGCCTTTGTGCTAGGTATGAACGAAGGTGTGATGCCGGCTGTGTTCCATGAGGACGGTGTGCTGAATGAGCAGGAGCGTATGGCATTAAACGAACGAGGCGTAGAGCTGGCGCCGGATATGACAAGACGTCTGTTGGACGAACGTTTTCTCGCTTATACGGCCCTTACCTCAGCCGGTAAAAGCCTGTGGATGAGCTATGCAGTGACTGATGAAGAAGGGAAGTCGTTGCTGCCGTCTGAGTTAGTACGACATGTGCGGCACCTGTTTCCTAGTCTGGACGAGCGTCCACTGGCTGGATACCCTTTGCCTGGGGATGCTTGGACGACGCAATGGGAGTATGCTTCTCATCCGTCCGAGGCTTTACCGCAGCTCATTGCGCAATTACGGCATTGGCGGCGTGGCGGTGACATTTTATCCCCTTGGTGGGAGGTATATAACTGGTACGCAAGCCAGCAAGGGCGTGAGAAGGACAAGCTGCGTCAGCTGTTGACCTCACTTTTTTACGAGAACCATGCCGAAATGCAGAAGGAAACGAGCCGCCGTCTGTACGGCAGCAAGCTGCGTACCAGCGTATCTCGTATGGAACGTTTTGTGGCATGTCCATTTTCGCACTTTGCCTCTCACGGTCTTCGTTTGAAGGAACGTCAAATGTATCGCCTGAAGGCCCCGGATATCGGACAATTATTTCATGCAGCGCTTGGAGAGATGGCGATCAATTTGCGTAAACGCAATGTCAGCTGGGGCAGTCTCAGCACGGAGGAATGCCGCCAAGAGGCGGAAAGTACAGTGGAGCGTTTGGCTCCTCGTCTGCAAGGCGAGATTTTAATGAGCTCCAAGCGGTATGGCTACATTTTGCGTAAATTGAAAGACATCGTGAGCCGTGCCTCGTTGATTTTAGGTGAACATGCGCGAAGAGGTAGCTTTGAGCCGATTGGGCTGGAGTTGGACTTTGGGCCGGGTCAGCAGCTTCCTCCGTTAAGCTTCCGGTTAGATAACGGCGTTGTGATGGAAATTGTCGGACGGATTGACCGTGTAGATGTGGCAGAGGGAGAAAAGGGGTTACTTTTGCGTGTCATCGATTACAAATCTAGCCAAAAGGATCTCAAGCTGCATGAAGTGTACTATGGCCTGTCCTTGCAGATGCTCACCTACCTGGATGTGCTGCTGAATGCGGCGGAGGAATGGTTGGGCGAGACAGCTTATCCAGCGGGTACACTGTATTTTCACGTCCACAATCCGATGTTGCAGTCGCCTAACGGTCTTAGCGCAGAACAGGCCCGTCAGGAGCTTTTAAAACGTTTTAAGATGAAGGGATTATTGCTCGCGGATCGGGATGTAGTTGGGCAAATGGATACAGCATTGGACAAGGGATATTCCTCTATTTTACCTGTTGCGGTGAAAGCAGACGGCAGTTTTTATAGCAGTGCTTCGGTTGCTTCGCCGGAACAGTGGGACAGCCTGCTAGCTTCGGTACGTCATAATATTCGGACGATTGGCACACGGATGACAGAGGGCGATGTGGCCATTGAACCTTATCGAATCCAGCAAGAGACGGCTTGTACCTTCTGTTCTTTTAAGCCTGTTTGTCAATTTGACGACAGTCTGGACGGTAGTGGCTACAATCAATGGGGTAAACCCGGTAAGGATCAGATCTGGAATCTGCTGGGTCATACACAGGAAGGGAAAGGAGGAATGGACCAATGATAGGCACGTCAAACACTAAAGGCATGCCGAAGCCGGAAGGCAGTATGTGGAGCGATGACCAGTGGCGTGCAATTTCGGAATCTGGTAACAACATGCTGGTCGCGGCAGCGGCAGGGTCTGGTAAAACAGCGGTGCTCGTAGAGCGTATTATTCGTAAAATCGTCGATCCCCAGCTCGGCTTCAGTGTGGATCGGTTACTGGTAGCGACCTTTACGAAGGCTGCCGCCGCCGAAATGCGTCAACGGATACGCGAAGCGTTGGAACGTGTACTGGAGCAGGAACCGGAAAGTGAGCATGTACGCCGCCAGCTATCGTTGCTGAATCGGGCCTCGATTACGACGCTTCACTCATTTTGTATGGAGGTCATCCGCAGGCATTATCAGGCCATTCCCCTTGATCCCGGTTTTCGGATTATGAATGAGCATGAGACAGAATTGCTGCGTCAGGAGCTTCTAGAAGAACTGTTTGAGGAGAAATATGAGGCTCATGATGAAGGCAGTACATTCCGCAGACTGGTCGACTGGTTCAGTGGAGAACGCACCGATGATGCAATGTACGTGCTTGTTCAGCGGCTGTATGATTTTTCTCAAAGTCATCCTTGGCCAGAACATTGGCTGCGGGAGACAGCGGCAGCATTTCGTGTACAGGATGTAGCCGCTTTGGGAGAGACTCCCTGGGTTCGCAGCATTTTGGCGGATGCTGCACTTTCATTGCGCGGAGCAGCGAGCTTGCTGGAACAGGCGCATGAAACAGCTATGCAGCCCGGCGGTCCTGCACCTTATGCCGTGACGCTGCAAGAGGATGCGGCGATGGTGAAGGGATTGTTACAGGAGCTGGAGACACAGCCGTGGGCATCTCTATATGATCATTTTCAGACAGCTTCCTTCGGTAAGCTCAAGCCCGTCAAAAAAGATCAGACCGAGCCTGCATTGCAGGAACGGGTTAAAACGCTTCGTGAAGCAGCCAAAAAAATGATTACAGATATGAAGGCTTCCCTGTTTGGCAGGAGAGCAGAAGCCTATTGGGAGGAGCTGCACGCCGCGGCTCCGCTGATGGACGAATTGATAGAAACCGTGATTGTATTCGGGGAACGATTTCAACAACACAAGCAGTCAAAAGGGTTGGTGGACTTCGGGGATTTGGAACATTATTGTCTGAAAATATTACGACATCCCGATTCTACTCCGTACAAGCTACTACCTTCCGACGCTGCGCTCGAATATAAGGCGCAATTCGACGAGGTGCTGTTGGATGAGTATCAGGATACGAATACCGTACAGGAAGATATCGTTAGGCTGGTATCACGGGAGGAACCGGGTAACCGTTTTATGGTGGGCGACGTGAAACAGAGTATTTATCGGTTTCGGCTGGCGGAGCCGGGTCTGTTTTTGAATAAGTATCAACGGTACGGCATGGAGCAGGAAGATGGCTTTTTAATTGATCTGGCGCGTAATTTCCGCAGTCGGGAGGAAGTTGTCGATGCGGTCAATTTGGTGTTCCGCCAGATTATGAGTGTGGATGTGGCGGAAATTGAGTACGATGAACGAGCGTGGCTGGTACACGGCGCATCCTATCCCGACCAGTCGGATCAAGACGCCGCATCTGTATACGCACCTGAGCTGCTGTTAGTTGATAAGGGTGGACATGGTCTTTCCGAGGCTTCGGAGCTGTCCGAAATGGAGAACGAATCTGCTCTACAGGAAAGTGAGCTGGCTGAGCTTGCGGAGCTGGAAACGGCACAGTTAGAGGCTCGTGCGATCGCGCAACGGATTAAAGAACTGACCGGAGACACTGGACAACCACTGTTGATTTACGACAGAGGATTAAAAGCGGTGCGTCCGGCAGTCTACGGCGATATCGTCATTTTGCTTCGTTCCGCAAGCGTGTGGGCCCCCCTAATTGTGGAGGAACTGCGGCTTGAGGGCATTCCGGCCTCCGGGGAGCAGACGACAGGCTTTTTTAAAGCAACGGAAGTTGAGGTAATGTTGTCTCTGCTGCATATTATTGATAATCCGCAGCAGGACATCCCGCTTGCATCAGTGCTTCGTTCGCCGATTGTCGGCTTGACCGAAGATGAACTGGCACAAATTCGGTTGGAGAAGCCGGATGGATTGTTTTATGGCGCATTGCTGGCGGCGGCTGAGGCTGACCCACTGGAAGAAAGCGAAAAAGGGATTTCAGCTGAGATTATGGAGTTGGATATTTTCCCAGAGGACTCTTTATCTTCATCTGACTTTGGTAATAGAAATGACGGGAATACGTTGTCTGCCCGACTACGTTCATTTTTGCGTAATTTGGAAGCCTGGCGGCAGGAAGCCAGACAAGGCAGCTTAAGTGCATTGATTTGGAATGTGCTGGAGGAAACAGGATATCTGGATTGGGTCGGTGGACTGCCTGGCGGCTCACAGCGTCAAAGCAATTTGCGGGCGCTATATGACCGAGCGAGACAGTATGAGACTTCTACGTCCAACCGAGGATTGTTCCGATTTCTGACCTTCATTTCCCGTCTACGGGAGCGAGGCGGTGATTTAGGATCAATTAGCGGAGGGACTGAACCCGATCAGGCTGTCCGCATTATGACCATTCATAAAAGTAAAGGACTTGAATTCCCTATCGTGTTTATTGCCGGGACAGCAAAAATGTTCAATCAACAGGATCTCAATGCGCCGTTTCTTATGCACAAGGAGTTGGGGTTTGGTCCTAAATATGTGGAGGAACAAAATCGTGTCAGCTACCCTACGCTGCCTAATTTAGCGATCCGCCGACGCTCACAGCTGGAGCTATTGGCTGAGGAAATGCGGGTGTTATACGTGGCGCTTACACGTCCGCGCGAAAAGCTGATTATGACCGGAACCGTGAAGGATCTCGCTTCGCGCGCAGCGGGTTGGGCACGTGCCAAAGAACATACGGAAATTGTCTTACCAGACTATATGCTGGCGGCAGGCCGCAGCTATCTGGACTGGGTAGGTCCCGCTTTGATTCGGCATCCTTCTGCTACTTTGTTGAGGGAAGCCGCAGGTGATCAGGATGGGTACTATCACAGGCTGGAACATATGCCGGGAACAGACTGGTTATTTAAAATCGTGGCCTCGGAAACACTTTCCGGCTCTCGTGTGAACTCAGATCATGAGGAAGAGGTGTCGGGAGAAGAGCGCCAAAAGAAGACAGAAGCACTGAGAAATGCGGAGCTAATCGATTTGAACGAAGAGAGTGAAACGGATATTGAAGCTGCTCTTTCCTGGATTTATCCGTATGAACGGGCTGGCAAGACGGCAGCCAATACATCGGTTACTGAGATGAAAAGATGGCTGGAAATGCAGGAGATGGGTTCGGACGATTGGCTGAATCTATCTACCTCCCTACTAGCAGAGTTACCGGAGGATCGGGAGGATTCTCACACTGGGGGAAGTCAATTACACTTGCGCAGACCTAAGTTTATGGGGAATCAGCGTCTGACTCCAACGGAACGAGGAACAGTCTATCATATGTTGATGCTGCATTTGCCACTAGATGGGGGGATGAGCGCCGAAGTTATTGAGGAAACCAAGGCTCGTTTGCTCAATCAGCGTATGTTACTGGATGTTCATGCAGAGGCGCTAGATACGGATAAAATATTACGCTTTTTCACTAGTGAGCTGGGTAGCAGAATGCTGGGAGCATCCCATGTTCAAAGAGAGCTTCCGTTTACTTATACCATGCGGGCAAACGATTACTGGAACCACAGCTTACCATCGATGTCACCAGGACAAGAAACAGATTCGGAAGGTAGACAGGACGGCGATAAGGTGCTGATGAACGGGATTATTGACTGTCTATTTGAAACTCCTGAAGGACTCGTACTGGTAGATTATAAAACAGATCGGATATCTGAATATCGTACACTGTCCCATTTAACAGACCAATATCGATTTCAATTGGAGCTGTATGCCCGTGTGATCGAAGAGATTACAGGCAAAAAGGTTGCTGAGAAGTGGCTGTATTTTTTAGAAGCTGGAGAGAGTGTACGGCTGTAGTTATATAGATAGGGAGAGGAGGAATAGCATGCGGATTTTGCATACAGGTGATTGGCATTTGGGCCGCACGTTGGAAGGACGCAGCCGTTTAAAGGAGCAGGAGGCGTTTTTGGAAGAATTGGCGAAAATGGCTGACGATCAGCAGGCCGATTTGATTATGATGGCTGGAGACGTATACGACTCAGTCAATCCATCGGCCGCAGCCGAGCAATTGTTTTATGAAACGTCTGCCCGTCTTACGGCTGGAGGAAGACCACTAGTCGTCATTGCGGGCAATCATGATCAGCCGGAAAGGGTATCCTCGGTCACACCGCTGGTGAGCGGGCGCGGAATTACATTGCTGGGACTGCCCCATGGGGAAGCGGTACGCGTTCATACACCGCGAACGGGTGAAATGGCATGCATTGCAGCCTTGCCATATCCCTCCGAGTCTCGTCTGAACGAGCTATTGTCTGAAGACGGAGATGAAACAGTATTGCGCGAGGCATACAGCCGCCGTGTGGGCTTGCTGATGTCACAGCTGGGTACAGCATTTCGGCCTGACACCGTTAATTTGTCGATGAGCCATATTTATGTGCTCGGCGGGCTGGAATCGGACTCGGAACGTCCGATTCAGGTCGGGGGGGCGTATACCGTAGATCCGTCTGCTTTGAGCATTGGGGCACAGTATACGGCTCTAGGACATTTGCATCGTCCCCAATATGTGAAGGGAGACGGGCTGATGCGTTACAGTGGCTCGCCGCTGGCTTATAGCTTTTCCGAAGCCGGACAAGCCAAATCGGTTACGTTAATTGACGTGGTTGCTGGCAAGCCAGCTCAGGTCGAGGAACTGTATATTACCAGTGGACGCCCATTAGTGAGGTGGCGCGCACGGGGAGGTCTAGAGGAAGTATATCGCTGGCTGGACGAAGGACTGGATGCCGATGCCTTTATTGATCTGGAAATTACGCTGGATGAAGCGATGTCGATGGGAGATATTCAGCGGCTGCGCAAAAGCCGTGAAGGCATCATTCATATTCGCCCAATGTATCCAGAAATGGCTGCCGCACAGCTGGAGCACCAACGATCAGAACTGCCAGTGCATGAGTTGTTCCGGGCATTCTATCAGCGGCAGACAGGTGGAGCACAGCCGGATGACGGATTAGTGCAGTTGTTTCTGGAACTGGTGGAACAGGATGATGCAAGAGACCACGCTGAGGAGGATGACGCATGAAACCAATCCTTCTAAAACTGGCGGGGTTGCAAAGCTACCGGGAGTCGCAGGAAATTCGTTTTGACGATTTGACCGAAACTGGACTGTTCGGGATATTTGGCCCAACGGGTAGTGGAAAATCAACGCTGCTGGATGCCATTACGTTGGCTATGTACGGTAAAGTGGAGCGGGCAGTGAATGGTACACAAGGCATTATGAATCATGCTGAGGATACATTGTCTGTTGCATTTACGTTTGAATTAATGTCAGCTCAAGGGCCTCGTCGTTACCGTGTAGAACGACGTTTCAAACGTGCTGGAGGCGTATCGGTTAATAATACGCTTAGCCGTTTTATTGCGTTAACAGAGGATGGCGAAGAAGTACTTGCCGATAAGGTGCAGGATGTGACGCGCTGTGTGGAGGAGTATATCGGCCTAAAAATGGACGATTTTACACGAGCTGTCGTATTGCCGCAGGGAAAGTTTGCGGAATTCTTGTCCTTAAAAGGCAGTGAACGCAGACAGATGCTACAGCGTTTGTTCCATCTGGAGAAGTACGGAGATCAACTTGCACAGAAGCTAAGCCGTCGTGTGAAAGATAACGATAGCGCACTGAAAGCGTTAGAGGCGGAGCAGCAAGGGCTGGGGGATGCGAGTGCTGAAGCGCTTGAACATGTAGAGTTGCGTCTCAAAGAGGCGATTGCCAATGCAGAAGCTTGGCGTCGCGAGCTAGAGCGTGTCTCACGTGAATCGGAGGCGCTAAACAAAACCCGTGAGCTGGTCATCGAGCTCAGCCAAAGATCGAACGAGCTGGAGCAGTTGGCAGCACAGGAGCCGGGCATTGCTTTGCTGGAGCGCAAGCTTCGACAAGCAACTGCAGCCGAGGCATTGCTGCCTGCGCTGACGGATTGGAAGGAAGCCATTGCTGAAGCGGAAAAACGGCAAAAGACTGCCGAAGAAATGGAAGTCCTGGCCGCTACCGCGCAGGAGGCTGCGCTTGTGTCTGCGCAAGCAGATGAGCAGGCCCGGCAAGCACTCAGTGCCGAAGAACCGAAGCTATTGCTTCGGATCGACCAACTAGAGCAGGCGCTTCAACTGGAGCGTGATACGGAAGCGTTGCGGACCGAACGGGAACGTCTGGCGGCCGAGCTTGTGCAAAGCGAACAAACCCTTGCTGAACATGCAGAAGGACTCGCAAAGGAACAAGAGCTACAGACGCGAGGCTTGAAGCGACAGCAAGAGCTTCAACAGGAGCTAAAGCAAAATGAAGTGCGGGCAGATGAGCGGCGTATGCTGCAAGAGGCTGTGCAACGGCTGCAACAGCTGGAAGTCGCGAATGAGCAATTGCGTGAAGCTGAACTGGAGTACACCGCTCAGGAGAATCGGCTTGCGCAAGCTGACGAACGTTTACAGCTGACGGACCAGGAGACACAGGAGACAGAGGCACGGCGTTCTGCCCTTGCTGCACAGGCAGCTGATGGCATTGAGGCATTGCTGACGTTGGAGGCAGAGATCACCGTCGATATGTCGTCACTGGCCTCCGAGGAAGAGCAACTGCGCCACGAGCTCCGTGCTGAGGAGCTGGGCCGTCTCGCTCAGCATCTCGCTGCCGAGTTGCGCGAAGGCGAGCCGTGCGCAGTGTGCGGCTCGCTGCATCACCCCGCGCCTGCCGTCGTCGCGGCGCATAGCGCGGATGCCGCTGCGCCAGATGAGCTGCACCGCCTGCGGCTCGGTTTGCAGGAGCTGCGCCTTACACTGCGCCAGCAGTTGCACGAGCAGCGCAGCTTGCTGGCACAGCCCGCCACCGCAGACAGCGGCGCTGCCGCCACGGGCGAGCCTTTCACGCCTGTGGCAGCGCCAGCAGAGCCACGCGGTGCCGCCGCTTGGGCGGAGCGCTGCACGGCGCTGGAGCGTGCTGCGGCAGAACTAGCCGCACGTGCGCATATGCTGCCTACCGAGGCACAGGCGCTGCGCGAGGCAGACGCTGCCGGACAGCAGCGGCGTATCCGTGCTGCCGCCGAGCAGGAGGCAGCTGCCGCAGCGCTGACGCAGGCACGCAGCAAGCGCGAGGCATGCACCACGCGCAGCGAGGGGCTACGCGTCGAATGGGCGGCGCAGCTGCCGGATGTCGCTCCGGGCGAAGCCGCGGAGCGTTACCGCGCCATGCAGGAGCGCGACGGGCGTGCGGAAGAGCTGCGGTCCCGGCTGGAGACGAGTGTGACCTTCCTCGAAGGAAAGGCGGCGCGTGTTCAACAGATACAGCAGAGTATCATCGAGGAGGATAAAATCATTATTGCCCGCCGTACAGGGCTCCAAAGCAAAGATGATTCGCTTCGTGAAAAGCTAGCACAGCTCCGAAAGTGGGTTGGAGATGGCCAAGCGGCTTCATTGCTGGAAGAAGCGACCTCGCGACTGTTGGGACTTAAAAACGGAGCCGAAGCCGCGGCACGCCGCCGTACCGAAGCGGAAGAACGCAAGCAGCAAGCCGTTCATGCTTCACTGATTGCCCGGCAGGCCTCCGACTCGGCAGAAGAAAGACGGCAGATGGCAGAGTCCCGTTGGGGCAGCCGTCTGGAAGCATCCTCCTTCGCTACGGAAGCAGAGGTCATGGAATGCTGCCTGGGACCGGAAGAAGCCGCACGCTATGAGCGTGAAGTGAGTTTGCATCGAGAACGGGAAAAAGAGCTGTCTTCCCGCTTAAAACATGTCAAAGAGCAGCTGAATGGAGCAACGGTATCAGAGGAACAGTGGGAAACGGCCACTGCACAGCTACGTGATTGCCGTGCACGCGATGAAGAGGCGCTTCAGAATCGCGCCAAGGCTGAGCGTGATTTAGAGGACTTGCAGCATCGGCACGTCCGCTGGATGGAGCTGGAGTCCAATCGTATACATTTGCGTAGCGAAGCGGAAAAAATGTCCAAGCTCCAGTCTGTTTTTCGCGGCAATGCCTTTGTTGAATATATTGCCGAGGAGCAGCTCATGCAGGTCAGTCAGTCGGCTTCACGCCGCCTACGTTTTCTGACCAAGCAGCGTTACGCGCTAGAGGTAGATTCCAGCGGTGGATTTGTCATTAGTGACGATGCCAACGGTGGGGTCAAACGTCCGGTATCGACCTTGTCCGGTGGCGAAACGTTCCTGACCTCCTTGTCGCTTGCGCTTGCGCTGTCGGCTCAAATTCAATTGCGGGGCCAATACCCTCTGCAATTTTTCTTTCTGGATGAAGGCTTTGGAACGTTGGACCCTGAGCTGCTTGACACAGTGATCACCTCACTGGAAAAGCTGCACCATGATCAGTTGTCTGTTGGTGTGATTAGTCATGTGCCTGAACTACGGGCCCGTCTTCCGCGCAAGCTAGTTGTTCTGCCAGCAGAGCAGGCTGGAGGCGGCTCACGTGTGGTTATGGAAACTTTTTGAAGCAATGTGATACAGGTCACAGATACAGTTTCAAACTATTGTTATAATACAGCCAAGCCGACAAGTTAATCATACAGCACCCCGGCGGACGTATGCTGCGGAAGAAATCTTCCCATCATACGTCCGTTCAGAGGGGCTCTGCCAAGAGCTCCCGGGGTGCTTCTTTTTTTTGCAAGCCGGAATTCGCCCAATTTGATGTAGCAAATAGCCCGTTTTTGAATAACATACGGTATACATGCAAGAGCCTAGGAGGAAACAACCATGGAAAAAAGCATGACAACCGAAAAAGTTACAGCACCGGAACAGACGGATGCTAAAACACTATGTCAAAAGCATATGCATCGTTATGTATGCGTATGGGTGAAGGACGGGACAATGTATGACGGCATTGTAGAGCATGTGGATGATGAAAAGATATACTTAGCCGTTCCTATGGGTGGAGACGAAATGGAGAATGTCAATGTTAATCTCCCATATCCGCCTAATAATTGTGGCTGCGGCTCCCGTGCTTATGGTGGCTATGCGTCTTATCCTCCGTATCCGTACCCGTACCCGTATCCAGCACCCGCTTATGCATATGGGTTCCCATACGGACGCCGTCGCTTTAATCGTTTGATTCTGCCACTTGCAGCGTTGACAGCGATTAGCTTGCTGCCTTATTACTAATCCTATTTTCTTAGTCGTCAGACATAGTGAATTCCTGCTCTCTCCCGCCTACAGTTCTTGTGCAGTACAAGTGACTTTAAGGCGCATCCATACATTATCACCATGCAAGGCTGCTTCTTCATTATGAAGAAACAGCCTCTTTTTCACGTAAAACATCCCGAATATGATTCAATGATTGAAACTGTATTAGTACAGTTCAATGAAATGAGGTATCCTGTTTATTCATAAACCATGGTAATATCTAGCGTGTAAAGAAACATAAGACGGAATAAGCATGTAATGAAATGAGCATGTAATGAGTATGTAAAGAGCAGGTGGGAGGATATTGTGAAAAAATACGTTTCAATTTTATTGGATATAGAACTTAAAATTCGCGAGGGACAATATAAATCAGGTTACAAGTTGCCGTCGGTCCGTGAGGCTTCTGAATTATACAGGTGCAGCAAAAGCACGATTCTGCGGGCATATGCTGAACTTGAAAAGAAACACGCCATCTATTCCATACCGCAAAGTGGATACTATGTAGTGGAAAATTCGGGCGATTTACACCATAGCCATATTCAAGACTCCGTTGATTTTGCTTCGGCCTCCCCGGATTTGAATGTATTCCCTTATCTGGATTTCCAACATTGTTTGAATCAGGCTATTGACACCTACAAATATCATCTGTTCACTTATGGCGATTCGCAAGGGCTGGAAACACTGCGTCATACGTTGGTTTCCCATTTGGCTGATACTCAGGTGTTTGCAAAAATGGATCGGATTATCGTTACTTCGGGTGTTCAGCAGGCATTGGAGATACTCGCTAAAATGCCGTTTCCCAATGGCAAAGAAAAGGTTTTGGTCGAGCAGCCAAGTTACGATATATATTTGCGTTTTCTGGAGGAAGAGAACATACCCGTCAGTACCATCGTCCGGACAGCGGAAGGTATGGATTTTCACGAATTGGAGAATCAATTTAAGAACGAGAGCATCAAGTTTTTTTATACCATGTCAAGATATCATAATCCATTAGGAGTCTCTTACAACACAGAGGAGCGAAAAGCGATAGCTGCCTTAGCCGCCAAATATGATGTGTACATCGTAGAAGATGACTATATGGCAGATTTGGGGGCCGATCATCTTTTTGATCCCATTTATGCATACGACCAGACACACCATGTTATTTATTTGAAAAGCTTCTCGAAAATCATTTTCCCCGGCTTGCGATTAGGAGTTGCGGTATTGCCAGAAGTCCTATTGAAGACGTTTAACACTTATAAAAGATATGTCGACACATCTATATTGTCTCAGGCGGCGCTTGATATTTATATTAAAAATGGAATGTATGAACGCCACAAGCACACGATATATAAACTGTATTCGGAGCGCGTTCGTGCTCTTAACAAGGCTGTGGAACGATACAATCAGGCCGGATACGTTCAGACTTCAGCTGTAACTTCAGGAGTTTATATGCAGTTTAAACTGCCTCGGACGGTGAATTTGGAACGCTTGGTACAGTGTCTTTCCGCTAGGAACATCCAGGTTGTAGCTGGCAAAGGCTTTTATTTATCAGGCTATAGGGAACAAGAGAAATTTTTGCGCATAAGTATTTCGCGCGCACAGTTGGATCAAATTGATGCAGGGGTGAAAGCTATTATAGAGGAAGTTAGTAAGGGAAACTGGTATTAAGACCCTTTTTCCGTTATGATACATAAAGAAACATAAGTATAACCAAACATGGCTGTATATGTTTCTATTCAGTGTGGGAAATACATAACTTTGAATGCCGAGAGCAAGGGCTGTTTTTGTCTATTTGCTTATGATCGGCTCACTGCCAAAGGAGGGTTTTGAATGGACGATCTGTTTTTGAAAATTGTGGATGGAACCATCCCCAGCAAGAAGGTGTTGGAAACCGACAATGTGCTCGCATTTCATGACATCCAGCCTGCGGCGCCAGTACACGTGCTCATTATTCCAAAAAAATATATTCCTTCGATGAACGCTGTGACAGAGGAGGATCTTCCTCTTATCGCGGAGATTCATCGTGTTGCGGTTGAGGTTGCGAAAAAGTTAGGAATTGCCGAGTCTGGCTATCGGTTGATTAACAACTGTGGCCCAGATAGTGGACAAGCGGTGGGGCATCTGCATTATCACTTACTGGGCGGCGCCAAATTGGGTGCCTTGACAGGTATTTCGGACTCACATTTTTAAAAAATGACAGAGCTTGTCTTTTCAGTAATACGGATGTGAATGGAGAAAAATGGCCCTTTATGTATTCATTTTTTCTTATAGGTTGACACCTGGTTTCCGTTTCACCTATAATAAAATTTGATGAACCGTGTTATTGCTCTTGGACGGTCTGGTCGGAGGGAGGGAAAACTGGTGTCTGAAACTAAAGTTCGCAAAAACGAGACAATTGATGCTGCACTTCGTCGCTTTAAACGTTCCATTGCTAAGGATGGCGTATTGGCTGAGGTGAAGAAACGCAAGCATTATGAAAAGCCAAGCGTAAAGCGCAAGAAAAAGTCCGAGGCTGCTCGTAAGAGAAAGTTCTAGGAGGATCTAAGCAATCATGAATTTGAGCGAACGATTGAACGAAGATATGAAGCAAGCAATGAAGAGTAAGGACAAGTTCAAACTCTCCACCATTCGAATGGTTCGTTCTACGATTAAAAATCTTGAAATAGATTTGAAACGGGATTTGGACGACAACGAAGTGCTTGATATTCTGAGTCGTGAGATCAAACAGCGAAAAGATGCCCTCCATGAATTTGAAAAAGCCGGTCGTGATGAACTTGCGACAAGCACTAAAGCAGAAATAGAGATCATCGCTCAGTACCTTCCCGAACAACTTTCTGAGGAAGAAATTAAAGTTATTGTACAGCAGACCATCCAGGAAACCGGTGCTTCTTCGAAAGCCGAGATGGGGAAAGTAATGACGGCCTTGATGCCTAAGGTAAAAGGCCGCGCTGACGGTAAGCTCGTGAACCAAGCGGTTCAGCAATTTCTGCAATAAACCTGCGACAAACAGGAAAACACAACACCCTCTGTTTACAGAGGGTGTTATTTCTATATATGCGATGCCTACCATAGAATGTAATGGTGAGAAGATTCTTATATGTAAGCGCTATCGTTAATTGTATGAAACGTGATGTCCGTTGGGTGCGTAAAGTATCTGACAGCCGTCAGGATTAGCAATATACCCAATAATTTCACATTAAATCCTGAAAACTGTATAGTTTGTCTAACAAAGTTTGGTATGCTGTAATATAGAAAGATCGAAAGGGGGAGAGAAATGCATAGAGAACATCACCACTCCAGTCGCAAATTGATCTTTTTAACGTTGTGGATTATGGTATCCGTTTTGCTGTTACCCTTAGTTCATTCCGAATCAGCGGCGGCCCAAACTAAAGGTGGAGCTGTGATTGTTATACCAGTTGATCAGGAAATTGAGCAAGGTCTGGGCAAATTTATGGAACGTGGATTTGCAGAAGCAGCAGATTCCAAAGCAGGTCTGATTTTACTGGATATTAACACTCCCGGTGGACGGGTAGATACAGCGGAGAAGCTGGGCAAACTGATTAAAGACAGTCCGATTCCGACCGTAGCCTATATAAGGGGCGAAGCGGCCTCAGCGGGTAGCTATATTGCGTTGAGCGCAAACAAGATTGTTATGAAACCGGGGAGTATTATCGGAGCAGCAGCGTTAGTAGACGGTAGGGGGCAGGCTATCACAGATCCAAAAACGGTAGCTTGGTGGAAGAGTAGCATGGCATCTGCCGCAGAAGCTGGTGGACGTAATCCAGATATTGCCAGAGGTATGGTTGACTCCAAAACGACCGTATCTATTCCAGAGATGAACTTTAATAAGGAAAATGGTCAGATCATTTCTTTAACCAGTGAGGAAGCGCTGAAGTTGGGTTATGCGGATTACATCGCGTCTTCCGAACAAGAAGTTATCCAGTGGATGGGTTACAGCACGGATGATGTAATTCATGTGGAGCGAACATGGGCTGAAAAAGCAGCCGAGATATTGACTAACCCAATTGTGCAGACGTTGCTTTTATTTATCGGTATCGCGGGTGTCGTTATTGAGTTGCTCGTACCCGGTTTTGGTGTACCGGGAATTTTGGGCATACTCGGATTTGGTTTGTATTTTTTCGGCAATTATATCGCTGGTTTTGCAGGTTCGGAGACGTGGTTGTTGTTTATTATCGGTCTGGCTCTGCTTATACTTGAAATGTTCATCCCAAGCTTTGGTATTTTGGGCATTTTGGGTTCAGTCAGCCTTGTCGCCGGAGTTGTTCGGGCAGCATACAACATGCAGCATGCGTTTATATCTTTGGGCATTGCCTTTGCAGCTGCGGTTGCTGTTGTGGCGATTATCGCGGTTGTATTCAAGGACCGAGGGATATGGAACCGTTTTATACTTAAAGAAAGTTTAACGGCTGAACAAGGCTTTTCTTCAGTTGTGAACAGGGAAATGCTATTAGGTCAACGGGGTGTCAGTCTGACACCACTTCGTCCAGCCGGAACGGTGCTGATCGCTGATGAGCGAGTCGATGTTGTAACGAACGGCGAGTTTATTGCTACAGATATGCCGATTATAGTATCCAAAGTAGAAGGTGGGCGAATTGTGGTCAAGGCTGACACTAGCGTCTAAACAAGTAAATAACAAAGAATTAGATTAATGGAGGATGATGCGAGTGTTCGAATCGGGTATTGTCAGCGTTTTGCTGATTGCCGTTGTAGTGATTATTGTATTGAGCGTATTTTTCAGTTTCTTCCCGGTGATGCTGTGGATTTCAGCATTGGCTTCGGGTGTGCGTATTGGCATCATTACGCTGGTAGCTATGCGGTTACGGCGCGTCACGCCAAGCCGAATTGTCAATCCGCTCATTAAGGCAACCAAGGCGGGTCTGGGATTGAACATTAACCAGCTGGAAAGCCATTTTCTCGCAGGAGGGAATGTAGACCGAGTGATCAATGCGTTGATTGCTGCCCAGCGTGCTAACATTCCGCTTGAATTTGAACGTGCGGCAGCGATTGACCTTGCGGGACGGGATGTTCTGCAAGCGGTCCAAATGAGCGTTAATCCGCGTGTTATTGAGACACCTACTGTTGCAGCGGTCGCCAAGGATGGTATCGAAGTGAAGGTTAAAGCTCGTGTTACCGTGCGTGCCAACATTGATCGACTCGTCGGGGGTGCCGGAGAAGAAACGATTATTGCACGGGTCGGTGAAGGTATCGTTACAACCGTAGGTTCCAGTAATTCGCATAAGGACGTGCTGGAGAATCCGGATTCAATTTCGAGAACTGTATTGTCCAAAGGTTTGGATGCCGGGACAGCATTTGAAATCTTGTCCATTGATATTGCGGACGTTGATGTAGGTAAAAACATCGGTGCTTTTCTGCAAACAGAGCAGGCGGAAGCCGACAAACGTATTGCGCAGGCAAAAGCAGAAGAGCGGCGTGCGATGGCTGTAGCGCAGGAGCAGGAAATGAAGGCACGTGTCGTAGAAATGAGAGCACGTGTGGTGGAATCCGAATCCGAAGTGCCGCTGGCAATGGCTGAAGCACTGCGTGGCGGGAAACTTGGCGTCATGGACTATATGAATTTGAAAAATATTGAGGCGGATACGCAAATGCGTGGCTCCTTAGGCAAACCGAATGAGAACTCGGGGAATGATAACAAGAACCGGGATTAATAACGGGACATAGCCGATGAATTACGGCAGCTAGGTGGTGAGTAATGAACTTTATCAGCTGGATCTTTGAACATTTGTATATCCTGATCGTGATTGGCTTTGCTTTGGTGTCCTTTTTGGGGAAAAGCATCCAAGGCACAGGGCGGAAATCTCCGCCACGAAAAGGTATGCCCACCTTTGGTGGTGATCATGGTTCTCGTGGGCCCTCGACGTCATCCAGACCCTTCACAACGGAACATGGGCAAGAGCAGCGCCAACAGGATGTTGCTGGGGAGTTGCAACGTCAATTTCCTAATGAACGACGGGTGGTTATGGAAGCTCGTCGTATAGAAGAAGTGGGCGATCGGTCAGAAACGGAAGAACGGATGGACCGGGATTCATTAGATAACGGTTCGACTCTAGAGGATCGGATCCGTGCTATGGAAGAAGAACGCAGATTGGTTTTAGCCCGTCTCGATCGTATATCCAACGCGAGGGAGTCAGGGGAAATTACAGATGCGCCAGAGATAGCTTCGCAAGACCGTAATACGGTGGATACGGCTGATCTGCGCAGAGGTGTGATTTGGGCAGAAATATTAGGTCCTCCGCGTTCCAAGCGCTATATGGGTGGAGGAAGACGTTAAAATGATAGTGGATCCGTCACGGCTTTGGCTGTGGCGGATCTTTTTTTGTGAGCTTTAGGAATACATAAGCATGCTCAGAATAAAAAATGAATTAACGACAAATGCTCTAATTACCTGACAACGAATGTGATAATCCCTTGTGCGCCCTAGGTTTCTCACATTTGTTGTCATCTAAAATGGTGGCATTTTGTCTAATTTAGGGTCTCGTTTATGAAAATATATTCGTGAAAAATGATCAAATGTAACAATATGAATGGAGCTTTCCAAAAGCAGTTTTCATTTTTTCTTTTTTATATATAATGTTCTCAATGATAGATACTTATGAAATTTACTCCAAATTTATCTAAAATTTGATTTATATCGAGGTGATAAAACAAGATTATAAAAATGGAAAATTAATTTCTAGGAGGATGGGATAGATGGGAAATAGCTTGTTCAGAAAGAAGAGCATTGATCAGTTGATTGCCGCTACGCGGGGGGAAAAAGCACTCAAAAGGGAACTGGGTGCGTTTGATTTAACGATGCTTGGGATTGGAGCCATTATCGGAACGGGGATATTTGTGTTGACAGGTACGGGAGCAGTTACGGCTGGTCCAGGCTTGGTACTTTCTTTTGTGATTGCGGGACTCGCCTGTTTATTCGCGGCATTGGCTTATGCGGAGTTTGCATCCACCGTTCCAGTATCCGGTTCTGTTTACACTTTTACATATGCTACGATGGGGGAGCTATTGGCCTTTATTATTGGATGGGATTTAATTTTGGAATACATGCTGGCAGCCAGCGCCGTTTCCGCAGGTTGGTCGGGTTACTTTGTATCATTTTTGAATGGAATTGGCCTTCACATTCCGCTTGAATTCACTGCCGCACCGGGGACTTTAAAAGACCAAACTACTTATTTTAATCTCCCAGCTTTTTTAATTTTGATGGGTATCACGTTCTTGCTTTATTTTGGGATAAAAGAATCAAAACGGATAAACAACTTCATGGTAATTGTAAAGATTATTGTTATTTTATTATTTATCATCGTTGCTTTTAAATATGTGAAGCCAGATAATTGGACACCATTTATGCCGTTTGGGTTCAGTGGGGTGTTTGGAGCCGCAGCACTTGTGTTTTTTGCTTTTATTGGTTTTGATGCTGTTTCATCAGCGGCTGAAGAAACCAAAAATCCCGCCCGTGATTTACCGCGAGGCATTATTTTCTCACTCGTTATTTGTACGTTTTTGTATGTCATTGTTAGCGCGATTATGACGGGTATAGTACCGTTTATGCAATTTGAAGGTATCTCTCATCCAGTGTCATTGGTATTGCAGGTTGCGGGCCAGAACTGGGTTGCGGGTATTGTAGATATAGGAGCCATCTTAGGGATGACAACGGTCATGCTGGTTATGCTCTATGGTCAAACCCGTATTATGTTTGCTATGTCACGTGACGGCTTAGTCCCCAAAATATTATCCAAGGTTCATTCCAAATATAAAACGCCCTACATTAACACGTTGTTTTTTGGTACTTTATCTGCATTAATGGGTGGGCTGATCCCGCTGGATGAGTTAGCAAGTTTAGTGAACATTGGAACCTTGTCAGCATTTATTCTGATTTCGGTCGCCGTCATCGTTATGAGAAAAACACAACCTGACTTGCCAAGGGCCTTCCGATGTCCTGGAGTTCCGTATATTCCGATCCTGGCTATCGTTTCATGTGGGGTGCTCATTCTTAATTTGAATGGTCAGACATTTATTCGCTTTATTATTTGGCTTGTCATTGGTATGGCTGTTTACTTCTTATACTCTAGAAAAAACTCTCTTTTGAATCGAGATACCGAAAAATAACCGTGTCATCTAATGAAAATCAAAAAAAGACAACCTTGTTTTCGATATGAAAACGAGGCTGTCTTTTTTGTTTGAATTTTAAAAGGACACATCTTTTTCCTCTGCAATATAGCAGCTGCTGCGAATTGTAAGTTTAGCCTCATAAATGCGGGGACTGGATCATAAAATGTACAGTACAGATATCTGTGGCGCTGGTGTAATGGCGTTCACTGATAATAAGAATATAAGATGAAAAGCCAGCAGCGTAGCTGCCATGAAACATCTATGGGTACCGAATGGCAATAACAGAAGATGAAAAAATAGCAGCGTGCTGTCATCAAAACAACATTAGCCGTTGGATAACAGATGTTTTGATGACAGGAAAGGAGATTTCGCCGTATGAGCCGGATGAGCCGCAAACTGCGAAAGTGGGCCAGCGAGACGCTGGAGCTTCCGCAGGACATTCTATTTGACCTGCCGCGGTTAACCCTCATCGGCAGCCGCCAGCTTTATGTGGAGAATCACCGGGGCGTGGTGGATTTCACACCGAATCAGCTCGTACTTGCACTTGAGAAAGGCAGGCTGAGGGTGTCCGGCCATGATTTAGTCATTACGTCTATTCTGCCAGAGCAGGTAAGTGTGGAGGGACATATAACAGATATCCAAATGGAAGGAACGGAGGAAGGCTCGTGAAACATCCTGCTTTAGCAATGCTGCGTGGCACGGTTACCCTTGCTGTCAAGGGCGAAAGTGTGGAAGCTTTCATTAATTTACTCACCGATCACCATATACCTGTTTGGAACGTGCGGTCGATGGGTACTAGACATGCAGAAATGAACCTTCTGCTGCCGCACGTCTTCCTCCTACGCCCGCTTTTGAGAAGGACAGGCTGTAAAATGCATGTTCTGAAGCGGCAAGGGCTTCCCTTTACTGTTATACGACTTGCCAAACGTAAATTTTTTATGGCTGGATTGGCTTTGTTCTGGATAGGTCTCCTGCTGATGTCTTCGCTTATCTGGGACATTGAAGTGAAGGGGAATGATAAGCTCTCGACGGACTCCGTTCTCAAAGCCGCCCGACAGGAGGGGCTGTATCCGTTTCAATGGAGCTTTCGTCTTTCCAGTCAAGACAAGCTTTCCCGTGCGCTCATGCAGAAGCTTCCAGAGGCATCCTGGATCGGTGTGGAAAAGCAGGGTACTTTGGTAACGATTCAGGTTGTTGAAGCTTCACAGCCTACCCCTGCGCCGCTCTACAGCCCACGTCATATCATCAGTAAGGCAGACGCGGTAGTCACTGAGATTTTTGCCGAGCAGGGTCGTCCTGTCGTGCATAAAAATACACGTGTCAAAAAAGGAGCCATCCTCATCTCGGGAACGCTTGGAGATGAGGAGAATCAGCAGCAGGTCGTAGCCAAAGGAGAGGTTAAGGGTCTTGTATGGCATGAATACGAAATTAGCAGTCCTACGGTGCAACGCAGCAGCACGTATACAGGTAACAGTCACGACCGCTTGTATCTGGTGTTAGGCAATCGTGCGATACAATTGTGGGGATATGGGAAAATACCTTATTCTACACATAAAACAACAGTTGAACATGATCCGCTAACTTGGCGTTCCTTCAAACTTCCGATGGGTTGGATGACTGAAAGTGTGAGGGAGACAAAGATACAAGAGCAGAAGCTTACGGAAGCAGAAGCGAAAATGTCAGGAATAGAAGGCGCGCGAGCTGATATTTTAGCTAAATACGGCAAAGGAACGAAAATAATGAGCCAAAAAATTTTGCATGAGAAGAGAGAGAATGGTAAAGTTTATATGAAAGTGCTTTTTGAAGTGGAGCAGGATATTGCGGAAGAACTTCCGTTAGTTCATAACCAAGGAGAATGAGGCTATTTGGCAGAACAACAACGCAGCATACAAATTGCATTGAACAATGCGGGAGAAGGACAGGCGTTATTTGGCCCGCAGGATTCCTTTTTAAAATTAATCGAAGCCGCTATTCCAGCAAAAATAGCATCTCGTGAGGCAGAAGTTAATGTTTTTGGTAATGCTCACGAGGTGGAAGTGCTCGAACAATTGTTCGATGTATTACTCCAGTTAATTCGCAATGGGTATATACTGACCGAAAGGGACGTCCATTATGCGATTGAATTGGCAAAAGATTTGCGCGCTGATCAGCTGCTCGATTTGTTCAAGGGTGAAATTACGACGACGTTCCGGGGGAAACCGATTCGCGTCAAAACGATTGGACAAAAGCACTATGTAACCACGATTAAGAAACGCGATATTGTATTTGGAATTGGCCCGGCGGGTACGGGTAAAACCTATCTGGCTGTAGTGCTGGCTGTAGCTGCCCTGAAGGAAGGTTCAGTCAAGCGCATTGTACTGACTCGTCCTGCGGTCGAAGCAGGGGAGAATTTAGGTTTTTTACCAGGGGATTTGCAGGAAAAGGTTGATCCGTATTTACGCCCATTGTATGATGCCCTATACGATGTGATGGGCCCAGAGCAGACTGCAAAGGCACTGGAGCGCGGGTTAATAGAAATTGCTCCTTTGGCTTATATGCGGGGACGTACGCTGGATGATTCATTTATTATTTTGGACGAAGCGCAAAACACCACACCCGAGCAAATGAAAATGTTTTTGACTCGACTTGGTTTCGGCTCCAAAATGGTCATTACCGGCGATGTTACGCAAATTGATTTGCCTCGTGGCAAAAAATCCGGTCTGATTGAAGCGAATGCGATTTTACAAGGGATTGAAGAAATAGGCTTTGTCCAGTTTGCAGAAGAGGATGTTGTCCGTCATTCCCTAGTTCAAAAAATCATTGTTGCTTATGACCGTATTGCCGAAAATCATGGATAGCCATTCAATCACGAGTATGGTGTGTACGATCAGAAAAAGTATAAAATGAGCAGTGTAGCTGCCTTGAAAAAGATGATGGAGAGGGATTGTTTTAGATGACCTCGAAGGAATTATCTAAAGGGAAAACGTTCCAGCATAGAATGAATGGATGGAAGTATAGCGTGGCGACACGCTATCTTCTGTTTTTATTTTTGGTGGTTCTTTTTTATGTAGGCTTTGCATCCAAGCTGCTTCCCGAGCGTTATGACATTCGGGTAAATCAACCGAGTGAAAAGGAAATTGTCGCCCCGATGCAGCTTCCTAACAGTAAGGCGACTTTGAAGGCTCAAGAGGAATCAGCTGAACGTGTGCAGCCCATGTATACCATTGTGCCAGTTCGCAACGATAACCTGATTACTGGTATTTTGGATCGAATTGAACGGCTCAATCAGGATGATCAGGTTTCCAGAGCAGATAAGATTTCGATTTATAAGGATGAGATTCCGCAACGTGCACGGGAATTTGTGCAAAATTTTGTGAATAACAGCCGTAATGCGGATGCCTACCCAGATAAGTTGCTGGATGAAGTGCTGGAAAAAACGAAAGAGCAAACGTACCGAATTCCAGAGGAGACATTTATTAAAATTCCGCGCCTTACATCTGAGGATATTGCTGAAATGCGGCCTGTTGCCCGTGAGATTGTGACAGGGTTGATGAATGATCAAATTACGGATGCCCAGACAGCTCGAGCCAAGGTAGCTGAGCGGGTTAGTACAAGCTCGCTTACCAAACGTACCTCACGGGAGGTTGTTCAGGAACTTGCAAGGCTTGTGATTACCGCCAACAAGTTTTATGATGATACAGCTACGAAGGACGCCAAGGTACAGGCTCGTGAAGATACACCGACAGTTTACATTAAACAGGGTGAAGTACTCGTCAAGAAGGGTGAGATTATTACCCAGGAAATCTATACACTGCTTGATGAAAATGAATTGCTCAAGGATAAAATCAATTATTGGCCACAATTTGGTCTACTGATGATGTCTATGATGCTTGCGTTGGGCTTGTTTATGTATATTCGTCAATTCCAATCACGAACACGAAACTTCAAGTATAATAATGCGCAGTTGCTCATGCTAGTATTAATCTTTGTGATTACAGTGGGAGCAATGATGTTAATTTCCATACTGCAGAACAGTGAACGTTCCTATCTCGGCTATCTGGCGCCTATCGCGCTTGGAGCTATGCTCGTAACGCTGTTGCTTGATATGTCGTTGGCTTTCGTATGTGCCGTTATATTCAGTATATTGGCAAGTGTTATTTTGAATGTCCGTCAGGGACAAATTTTTGACTTTAATTTTGGGTTTTTTGCTCTTGTGGTCTGTCTGGCAGCGATTTTCTCTACCCATCGAGCCAGCCAGCGTTCAACACTGTTCAAAGGGGCGATCATGGTATGCCTGTTCGGGGCCCTGTCTGTTTTTTCTCTGGCACTGATTGACCAAGGGAATTGGACTCAAACGACGACGCTCTATGGGGTAGCTTTTGCTTTTGCAGGCGGTCTGATAACAGCAATACTTGTTATTGGGCTAATGCCATTTTTTGAGTCTACCTTTGGTATCTTGTCGGCACTGAAGCTTGTTGAGCTGTCGAATCCCAACCATCCCTTGCTCCGCAAGCTGCTTACGGAGACACCGGGAACGTATCATCATAGTGTAATGGTGGGTAATCTGTCAGAGGCCGCAGCGGAGGCTATAGGAGCAAACGGCTTGTTGTGCCGGGTTGGTTCGTATTATCATGATATTGGTAAAACCAAGAGGCCTTCGTACTTCATTGAAAATCAAAATGGGTTGGAAAATCCACATGATACAATAGAGCCCAAGCTGAGCAAATCCATCATTATCGCCCATGCTCGTGACGGGGTGGAAATGCAATTGGATTACAAGCTACCCAAGCCAATTCGCGATATTGCCGAGCAGCACCACGGAACGACATTCTTGCACTATTTTTATCACAAGGCGTTGCGTGAGGCTGAAGAGCGAGGGGTAGAGCCTGACTTCACGGAGGATGATTTCCGTTATCCGGGACCGAAGGCTCAGTCTAAAGAGTCTGCTGTGGTGGGAATTGCTGATAGTGTGGAGGCAGCAGTTCGTTCCTTACGGAAGCCGACGGTGGAACAGGTAGAATCCATGATTGAGAAAATTATTAAGAGCCGTCTTGATGATCACCAATTTAACGACTGTGAGCTGACCATGCGGGAGCTTGATATCGTGGCTCAAACCCTCAAGGAAACAGTAATGGGGATTTTCCATTCCCGTATTGAGTATCCAGAGGAAAGGCCCAAGTCTGAAAACGGAAAAGCTTAATATAACTTGTGCACGAAGCACGGTTAGAGCACTAGAATTAAAAGGAGCGGTTGGCATGGGCCTTCAATTAGCTTGGAATAATGAACAAAACGATATGGTAATTAACGAATCCTTGATTACGTTGCTGAACACCTTATTGGAGGAGGCAGGCAAAGTGGAAGGAGTCACAGACGGTGAGGTAGCCCTTACCTTCGTTAATGATGAGCAAATTCATGAGTTGAACAGGGACTATCGGGGAATTGATCGTCCCACCGACGTGTTGTCTTTTGCTATGAAGGAGACACTGGATGAAGAGCTTGAAATTATTTACGAACCGAATGAAGAAACTTCAATGAATGATGTACCGGATGTTCTGGGGGATATTATAATCTCTGTACAGACAGCGCAAGCTCAGAGCGAAGAATACGGACATTCGATTGAGCGTGAAATCGGTTTTTTGTTTGTTCACGGCTTTCTGCATCTGTTAGGCTATGATCATCAGGATGATGTGAGTGAAGCTGAAATGATGGGCAAACAGGAAGCTGTACTGGCTCAAGCGGGGTTGACAAGGTAATGAGACGTCAGCCTTGGAGAATGACCTTTCGCTATGCGGCAGAAGGCGTGATGTACGCTCTGCGTACGCAAGTAAATATGCGGATACATGTGGTCATGGCGCTCTTTGTCATTGTAGCAGGCTTAACTCTGCACATCTCCCGGCTCGACTGGTTATTCGTCTGCGTGGCTATCGCTATAGTCATTGTAGCCGAACTGTTCAACACCGCTGTTGAAGCAGCGGTGGATCTCATCTCACCTGATATTCATCCGCTGGCCAAAGCGGCTAAAGACACCGCCGCCGGAGCCGTGCTCCTGGCAGCGGTTTTTGCTGTAATTATTGGTATATTTGTGTTTTATAGGCCTATGTTAACGTTAATTAGTTCGCTGTTTTAATGGAAAAACCAAAATAAAATAGGTGCTTAATCGCGCTGGAGGAAATGAAATGGCTAAGAAACACTTTAAATCAGGCTTTGTCGCAATTGTTGGCAGACCCAATGTCGGAAAATCAACACTGATGAACCATGTCATTGGGCAGAAGATTGCCATTATGTCGGACAAGCCGCAAACTACACGCAACAAAATTCACGGCGTATTTACTACAGAGGACACACAAATTGTATTTTTGGATACACCGGGGATTCATAAGCGCCAGTCAAAATTAGGCGATTACATGAATCAGACTGCTTTTAATACGTTGGGTGAAGTAGAAGCGGTGCTTTTTCTTATTGACGCTGCTGAGGGTCTAGGCGGTGGCGACCGTTTTATTGCGGAACAGCTTAAACAAGTAAAAACGCCAGTTATCTTGGTGCTGAATAAAATTGATCGCATTGAGCCGGAAGCGTTGTTGCCACTGATTGAGCAGTATCGCAAGTTGTACGACTTTGCAGAAATCATACCGATCTCGGCCAAAATGGGCAACAATGTAAACACCCTGCTGGAGCAGGTGCAAAAATACTTGCCAGAAGGTCCGCAATATTATCCGGATGATCAAATTACCGACCATCCAGAACAGTTTGTCATCTCCGAACTGGTTCGGGAAAAAATTCTGCATATGACACGTGAGGAAGTACCCCATTCTATTGCGGTTATGATTGAAGACATGAAAGTGCAGGATAATGGGGTAGTGCATATTATGGCTGTTATTTTTGTAGAGCGTGACTCCCAGAAGGGGATCATTATCGGCAAACAGGGAGCCATGCTCAAAGAAGTGGGCAAACAGGCCCGCCAGGATATCCAAAACCTGCTAGGCTCCAAGATTTTCCTGGAACTTTGGGTTAAGGTCAAAAAAGACTGGCGCAACCAGGAACGCGTCCTTCGTGACCTTGGCTTCCATCGCGACGCTTAAAAACAGAACTTGATTCTACGTCACTTTAGTTCAAGGGTTTATTGAGGCTAAAAAAATTGATATTAAATAAATATGTATAGTTGTTGTAAGCATCATAAAAAGGCCGTCCCGATCTCTATGACTGAGATAAGTAACAGTTTTTTGGTCAAAGCGCCGCGCATATGCGGCGCTTAACTCTTGCTCTTTTTACCCCTTTCTTCCAGTGATGAAATAAGGAGTGCTTTTAAAAGAGTTATTGTAACTGTGTGCACATTGTAGCGGAGCGAAGGATTTGAATCTGAAGAAGCGATCGTAAGATCAAATCATTTGCGAAGCGGCATTCCAATCTACATACAGTAGCCTTTTTCAACGTAATCCATTAATTTCATCGCATACTTCTCCCCTCTTCGCATCATCCTATTTTTGAGATGCAAACGTCATTTCCGAAGAAAGGATGAATACGATTGCGAGATTTTTCGTGGAAGTATTTTGCGATGACTGGAGATGTCGGTGCGTATCTGTTATATCGGGAGAGCGCCGTGACAAGGGAGCAAGACACGGATGAGGGAGAGTCGGACGAGCATGAAGAAGCCCGTGAATAGTACAAGCCACTGGCTTCTTCGCGAATGTTTGGGGGAAGAGGCATGCTTTACAGGGTGGAAGGAATCGTCATCCGCAGCATGGATTACGGTGAGGGGAACAAAATTATTACGCTTTGCACCGAAAGCGGAGGCAAAGCAGGCGTGCTGGTCAGAGGTGCAAAAAAGTCCAAAAGCCGTCACGCTGCTTTAACGCAGCCGTTTACGTACGGTGAATTCGTTTTTTTTCGAAACACAGGTTTAGGCACGTTGAATGCCGGTGAAATCATCCAATCCCACCATACATTACGCGAGGATATTACTAAAGCTGCTTACGCTTCTTATGCTTGTGAATTACTCGATCGGGTGCTACAGGATGAGGAAACAGGCGCGTTCTGGTTTAAGCAGCTTAAAGCATGTTTGGAGGCGCTGGAGAGTGGCAAAGATCCGCTGATCGTCATGAGTATTTATGAATTTAAAATATTGCAGGCGGCCGGATATGCTCCTCAGCTTGATGCATGTATTTCAAGTGGTCAACAATGTGCTGATGAAGATATGTTTGTCAGTCCGAGGCTGGGCGGAGTTTTGTGTCGGAGCTACAAGCATTATGATCCAGCTGCATTGAGCGTGACTCCACGTACATTGAAGTTGCTGCGCTTGTTCGCCAGAATGGATTTGAATCGGCTCGGCAACATTGACGTAAAGGACTCCACAAAGCTGGAGATCAAACATGTCATGCGTCAGTTCATGGATATGCAGTTGGAGGTCAAGCTGAAATCCCGCAATTTCTTGGATCAGCTCGACAAGTACGATATGTGAAACGCCCTATTCTCTTGACTGTATTGCTGAAAACGTGTAATATCCTACTATATATCTCCTTCGGGAGCAGATGCATTGAACGAGAAAGTAGCGGGATGTATTCTCTGTAATTAGCGAGTTGGGGACGGTGTAAGCCCAGTGGGAATTCTTCGTGAACAAGGCACTCGGGAGCGTCTGAATGGACACGGAAAAGAGGATTACGATCTGATTGGTGATGTAGGATCGCAATCAAGTAGGGTGGAACCGCGGGAGTCAGCTCTCGTCCCTACGTCTGTACAGGCGTAGAGGCGGGGGCTTTTTGCTGTCTCTAGCAAGGCTTTTGGGATAAAATAGCCCTGTACATACGAGCTTAATGAGAAGAAATCACCAACATTTGAGGGAATTGGAAAGGGAGCGTGTACCAATGAATTTTCAGCAGATGATTTTAACGCTGCAACAATTTTGGGCTGAACACAACTGTATTATTGTACAGCCGTATGACACGGAAAAAGGGGCAGGCACGATGAACCCGATGACGTATTTACGTTCGATCGGACCTGAGCCGTGGAACGTAGCTTATGTTGAGCCTTCTCGTCGTCCGTCAGACGGACGTTATGGTGAGAACCCGAACCGCCTGTATCAGCATCATCAGTTTCAAGTAGTTTTGAAGCCTTCACCGGATAACATTCAGGAATTGTATTTGGAGAGTTTGAGCCGTTTGGGCATTAACCCTTTGGAGCATGATATTCGTTTCGTTGAAGACAACTGGGAAGCACCAACGCTGGGAGCGTGGGGCTTAGGTTGGGAAGTATGGCTGGACGGTATGGAAATTACCCAATTCACCTATTTCCAGCAAGTGGGCGGTATTGATGCCAGTCCGGTTGCCGTAGAAATCACGTACGGTATGGAGCGTCTTGCTTCCTACATCCAGGACAAGGAGAATGTGTTCGATTTGGAGTGGGTCAATGGAATTACGTACGGTGATGTCTTCCACCAGCCTGAATTTGAGCATTCCAAGTATACGTTCGAAGTATCTGACGTCAAAATGCTCTTTACTCTTTTTAATATGTACGAAGAAGAGGCAAATAAAGCGATGGCGCAGCATCTTGTATTTCCAGCCTATGATTATGTGCTGAAATGTTCTCATGCGTTCAACTTGCTGGACGCTCGCGGAGCGATCAGTGTGACGGAACGGACTGGGTTTATTATACGAGTGCGTAATTTGGCGCGTCAGGTGGCTGCGACCTATCTGGAGGAGCGCGAGAAGCTGGGCTTCCCGCTGTTGAAGAAAGGAGGTGCGGCAAATGTCTAAGGATTTATTGTTTGAGATCGGGTTGGAAGAAGTCCCTGCACGTTTTATCCCGAATGCAATTCAGCAGTTGAAGCAGCGTATGACGGCGTGGCTTGACAGTTCGCGTATTGCTTATGGTGCTGTAGAGGTTTATGCTACACCTCGCCGTTTGGCGGTACTTGTCAAGGAAGTAGCGGAGAAGCAAGAAGATATTAACGAAGAAGTTAAAGGTCCTTCCCGCAAAATCGCACTCGACGAGGCTGGTAACTGGAGCAAGGCTGCACTAGGCTTTGCTCGCAGCCAAGGTGTTGATCCTGAACAGTTCACGTTCAAGGAGCTTGGAGGCGTGGAATATATTTACGCAACTAAGAGCAGCATAGGTGTACCAACAGCGGATGTGCTATCCGAAGGTTTATTGCACATTTTACATGCCATGACATTCCCTAAATTCATGCGCTGGGCAAGTTATGACTTTAAATTTGTTCGTCCGATCCGCTGGTTGATTGCCTTGTTTGGTAGCGATATTGTTAATTTGGAGATTGCCGGCGTGCAGTCAGGAAATGTGACAAGAGGGCATCGTTTCTTGGGACAGGATGCCGTAGTAGAAAGTCCAGCTGACTATGTTGAAGTGCTTCGCAAGCAGCATGTCATTGTGGACATTGAGGAACGTCAATCGCTTATTGTAAAGCAGATTGAAGCGCTGGCTGCCGAAAAAGATTGGACGATTGCGGTCAAGGATGATTTGCTGGAAGAAGTGCTGTATTTGGTGGAAACCCCAACAGTACTGTTCGGAGGTTTTGATCCTGCGTTCCTGAACATTCCGAAGGATGTACTCATTACTTCCATGCGCGAACATCAACGCTATTTCCCAGTGCTGGATCACACAGGAGAGCTATTGCCATACTTTGTTACGGTACGTAACGGAGGAAGTCAATCGCTGGAAGTCATTGCTAAAGGGAATGAAAAAGTATTGCGTGCCCGGCTGTCTGATGCCAAATTCTTTTATGAAGAAGATCAGAAGCTGGAAATTAAGGATGCACTCTCCAAACTGGAAAGTATCGTTTTCCACGAAGAGCTGGGAACGGTTGGAGACAAAGTGCGCCGGATTCGCCGTATTGCTGATGCTCTGGCAGAGAAGCTTCGCGTTTCTCCAGATACACAGGAGTCGGTTAGTCGAGCAGCGGATATTTGTAAATTTGACCTGGTAACACAAATGGTATATGAGTTCCCAGAACTGCAAGGTGTAATGGGTGAGGATTATGCTCGTAAGGCTGGAGAGAAGGAAGAAGTGGCAAGAGCGGTGTTTGAGCATTACCAGCCTCGTTATGCAGGAGAAACGGTTCCTTCAACGAATGCTGGAGCGATTGTAAGTATCGCAGACAAGATAGATACCATTACAGGCTGCTTCTCTATCGGTATTATTCCAACAGGTTCACAGGACCCTTACGCGCTTCGTCGCCAGGCAGCAGGTATTGTGCAGATATTGTTGGATCGTAAGCTTTCGGCTACGTTGTCTGATGTGTTCAATATCGCGCTCGAGGTGCATGGCAACCTTGGAAATATGAAACGTTCCGCTGATGAAATACGTAAAGAATTACATGAGTTTTTCGGATTACGCGTGAAGAAACTATTGTCTGAGACACTTCGTTATGACGTTGTGGATGCTGTACTTGCAGCTGGATATGACGATGTTGCTTCCGTTGTTAACCGCGGAACTGCGTTAATGACTGCCGTACAAACAGGTGAGGTATTCAAAGCAACAGTTGAGTCCTTTAATCGTGTAGGTAATCTGGCTGCTAAAGCAGTTCATAAGTCAGTTAATACAGGTGAGTTTACGGAGCAAGGCGAAAAAACGCTTTACGAAGCATGGTATAGCGCTTTTGAATCTTATAGCGTAGCTTTACAGGAAGGTGATGCGACACGGGCGTTAGCGCTTGCTTCATCCATTACCCCTGCGGTGACGGCGTTCTTTGATTCCGTTATGGTTATGGCTGAGGATGATGCTGTTCGTAATAATCGTTTGGCATTGCTGGCTGCTATTGACTCAGAACTGAAGCGTTTTGCCGATTTTTCCAAGCTTGTAGTTTAAACGTCAGTTGTGGTAGTATGAACAACTTGAAAAAATGGGTATAAATATACGGAACGGTGTAAGAGTAATCTTGCAGCCGTTCCGTATTTTACTCGAATGCGGATGGAGATGGGGGATGCTCATGGAGGGAACCGGAACTTTACTGGATGTGCGGATCGTTGTTGACGGGGACGCTTGTCCTGTTAAAAGTGAAATTGCGGAGATAGCTTCCCGTTTTCATATTGAGGTTATTATGGTATCTTCATATGATCATCTCATTCAGGGCAGCAAAGGCGTGAGCATCGTTAAAGTAGACCGAAGCGACCAAAGTGCCGATCTCTATATTGCCAATCATATCCGCCGCGGCGATATTGTAACCACCAATGATTATGGTCTTGCTGCACTTGCCTTGGCAAAAGGTTGTGAAGTGATGTCTTTTCGCGGAGCTATGTATCGAAACGATTCGATAGATTTCATGCTTGACCGACGTCATACTTCTGCCAAAGAACGGAAAAAAGGACGTTATGGAAAAGGTCCTAAACCGTTTACATTAGAGGATCGTGAAGTTTTTCAACATAAACTGACAAAACTTTTACTTCGCTTGCAGGAGAATGAGTAACGGTATCGAATTATATTTACGTGCTAAAGAGATGAAGGTGGTTAATATGAGTGCCGGACAAGGTAACATACCGGACGATATCATTGAGTCGGTTTTACAACATCATGATATTGTAGATACGGTAAGCAAGTACGTGCATTTGACCAAGCAGGGGAAGTATATGAAAGGCCTCTGTCCTTTTCATTCCGAAAAAACCCCTTCATTCACCGTGACACCGGATCGTCAGATTTTTTACTGCTACGGCTGCGGCGCGGGAGGCAATGCCATCAAATTTATGATGGAAATCGAAGGACTATCCTTTCCCGAAGCTGTCAGGACAATGGCAGAAGAAAGTCATATCCCGCTCGGCGAATGGCAGGGACGTGATTCATCGCATCAGCATCCTGAGTTGGACAGGCTGTTGCAAGCGTATGAGTTAACTTCTAAGATGTACCATTTTTTGCTTAAAAATACGGAGCACGGCAAACCAGCGATGGAATACTTGCGTTCACGGGGATTCAGTGACAAGATCATTGATCAATTTCAAATTGGCTATGCACCCAACCGATGGGATACGATCGTTCAGTTTCTGGAGAAGCGTTCTTTTGATCCCGTGGAGATGGAAAAGGGAGGGCTTATTTCTCCCCGGCATGAGGGTGATGGATATGTGGATCGGTTCAGAGATCGTATCATGTTTCCCATTTGGAATCGCAACGGAAAAGTTATTGCCTTTGCAGGCCGTATACTTGGTGAGGGACAGCCGAAGTATTTGAATTCACCGGAGACCAAGCTATTCAACAAGAGCCGAACGCTGTACAATCTTCATCATGCTAAAACCTCAATTCGCAAGCTCCGCCAGAGTGTTCTTTTTGAAGGCTACGGTGATGTCATCTCGGCATGGGAAGCTGGCGTACAAAATGGGGTGGCCGCCATGGGCACTGCTCTAACGGAGCACCATGCTACGATGTTAAAAGGACTGTGCGATGAGGTCATTATTTGTTATGATGGTGACCGGGCAGGACAAGCTGCTGCGCTTAAAAATTTTCCGCTGTTGGAAAATGCGGGACTTCACGTGAAAGTAGCGCTGGTCAGTGACGGTATGGACCCGGATGATTTTATCCGGCAATACGGCGGCGAACGATTCCAGCGTCAAATTATCGAAAGTGCTGTTTCAACGGTGAAATTTAAGCTTATATATCTGAAAAAAAACCATATACTGCAAGAGGAAGAAGGAAGAATCGCGTATTCCCGCGAAGCATTAAATGTCATTGCACCTCTGTCATCCCCGACTGAGCGGGAAGTGTATCTGCGCGAAGTATCAGCCGAAGTCAAGGTGGATTTTGAAACCTTGAAGCAAGAATGCAATTTACTGCGTCAATCCCTGCAAAAAAAACAGAACTTTGGGGATAATAACGAAAATGGGTGGAATAATGGTAGGCATAAAAAAGGGCAGGTCTCCACACCTAATCTGTTGCCGGCTTACCATGTGGCTGAGCGCAGGCTGCTTCACTGGATGATGCAGGATTTAGAAGCTGCAGAGTATGTAGAAAAGCATCTGGGCGACGCCTTTAATATTGAGGATCATGCAGCAATTGCTGCTTATCTATATGCCTATTACGCGCAAGGGAAGTTACCAGATACAAGCCGTTTTATTTCATCTTTGCAAGACGACCGGCTGGAGAAGAACGTAAGTTCGATCATGATGATGGATGCTCCAGGCGTATGGGCACCGCACATTTTGGATGATTATATTCATCAGGTGCGAAAATTTCCATTGCAGGAGCAACTGGATTTGAAAAGGGAAGAAATGAGAGCCGCTGAGCGCTTGGGTGACTTTTTGCGCGCAGCACAAATTGCAAGTGAGATTATAGCCCTAGAGAGACAATGAACACACAGAGGTCGGATGTTTCTAGGGAGGAGGGAGTCGAAAGATGGCGAATGATCAGCATACTGAACTGGAGACGGAACTAACACTGGATCAGGTCAAAGATCAACTGATTGAGTTGGGTAAAAAAAGTTCTTCTCTGAACTACAAAGATATCATGGAAAAACTGTCGCCGTTTGATCAGGACCCCGAGCAAATGGATGAGTTTTATGAGCAACTGGGTGACTTGGGGATTGAAGTTGTGAATGACAACGACGAAGAAGTTACCAGATTGCGTCAAAATGACGACCCGGAAAACAATGATGGGGATGATTTTAATTTCGATGACGATCTGAGCCTGCCTCCCGGTATTAAAATTAATGACCCGGTCCGGATGTACTTGAAGGAAATCGGTCGTGTACCGTTGCTTTCTGCTGATGATGAGGTAGAGCTTGCCAAACGGATAAATAACGGCGATGAAGAAGCTAAGCGTCGGTTGGCAGAAGCGAACTTGCGTCTGGTTGTAAGTATTGCCAAACGTTATGTTGGTCGCGGAATGCTTTTCCTGGATCTGATTCAGGAAGGTAATATGGGTTTGATTAAGGCAGTAGAAAAATTTGATTACGAAAAAGGCTTTAAATTCAGTACGTATGCAACCTGGTGGATTCGTCAGGCCATTACGCGCGCAATAGCCGATCAGGCGAGAACGATCCGTATTCCGGTGCATATGGTGGAAACGATCAACAAGCTAATTCGCGTATCGCGTCAACTGTTGCAAGAGCTGGGGCGCGAACCTACGCCAGAGGAAGTAGCTGCCGAGATGGAGCTGAGCGTGGAAAAAGTACGGGAAATTATGAAAATTGCCCAAGAACCTGTTTCATTGGAAACACCAATTGGTGAAGAGGATGACTCACATCTGGGGGATTTCATTGAGGACCAAGAAGCATTGGCGCCTGCAGATGCGGCTGCCTATGAACTTCTGAAGGAACAGCTCGAGGATGTACTGGATACGTTAACCGAACGGGAAGAGAATGTTTTGCGTCTCCGCTTTGGTTTGGACGACGGAAGAACCAGAACCCTTGAAGAAGTGGGTAAAGTGTTCGGTGTTACACGTGAACGTATTCGTCAGATTGAGGCCAAAGCGCTGCGTAAGTTGCGCCATCCAAGCCGCAGTAAGCGACTGAAGGATTTCCTCGAATAGAAGCGTAACATTGCGGACCTTCTGCGGCTTGAAGCGCGCAGGAGGTCTTTTTTTATCTCATGGCAGCCTTGGTGGAGGGGAAGAAGCTTGGACCAGGAGAAAAAACGGGCAATACTGTTACATGAAATTGAGCATTGGCGGCGAAGTCGGCTGCTCCCTGAGCAATATTGCGATTTTTTGTCTAACCTGTATCGGGAGGACGAAGATCCGTCGCAGAGCCAGAACCGTAACAACACCGGGCTGCTTACATATCTTAGACACGGGCATGGGATCGCCTGGCTTCTTGGTTTTGTCATTATTTCCTGCATTTGTTTGATCGGTTTTTATTTTACCGCTTTTCCGTTGGCAATGCAAATATTCTCGGCAAGTGCAGTTACTACGATTTGCTATGGAGTGGCCGCATTTTGGCGGTCTTCCGAAAAGAGTATGAGTGCGATGTTGAGCACTTTAGGCAGTGCGATTATGCTGGGTTCGGGTGTGTGGATCATTCAGCTCCATCAAGGTGAAGCTAGGGTTTGGTTTCTTTTGCTCGTAGGCCTATGCGGTGTGGTATGGTGTCTTGTGGGATTAACTTTGCGGATCAGCTTACTTCATTACTGTGGTCTTGCTGGGCTGCTTTTAGTGTATGCGGTCCTTATAGGCCGCTACTGGCCTACAGCAACTTTAGTGATGCTTGAGGCATTTTGGATTTTGCACGCAGTATTGTTGATCTGGCTAAGCTGGTGGGTACATCGCCGCTTTCCGCGTCTCGCTTTGATTTATTTCGCTATAGGCATGACACTAGCATTCATGGCTGAAGCAGACACGATTATCCTGCGACATCAAGCGGCGGGTGATGTGGTATTTTACAGCATACTGAAGTTGGCATTTGTTGTAGGAATTTTATTTTGGACTCGAAAAAAATGGATTACGTGGGTGACGTCATGAAACTTTCTCAACGATTACAATATATTATGGAACAAATTCCTGCCGGGAGCAGACTTGCGGATATTGGCTCGGATCATGGACTACTCCCTGTGGCTGCAGTGCGTAGTGGCAGAGTACCGCAAGCCGTGGCGGGTGAGGTCAACGATGGTCCGTTACGTGCGGCTCAAAAGCAGGTGGCCGAAGCAGGTCTTACTGATCGCATTGCGGTTAGAAAGGGAGATGGCTTGGCTGTAATTAAGGCCAATGAGGTTGATGTTATTACGATAGCCGGCATGGGTGGTGCCTTGATCGCTTCCATTTTAGAGCAAGGGAAAGACAAGCTTGTTTCAGTGAAACAGCTTGTTCTACAGCCTAACGTAGGCGAGGATATCTTACGCCGTTGGCTCATCGAACATCAATGGGTACTAACAAGTGAACATATTATGGAAGAAGACGGAAAAATATATGAAATTCTGACGGCCGTACCTGATTCGATAAGCCCACTGAAACAGGATGAGCTGTATCAACCATGGAAACTTCCCGATAGTTCGCTGGTACTGACACAGGATTTGTTAATGCAACTTGGACCGCTATTGGTCAAAGCACCGAATGAAATCTTTTTTTATAAATGGAAATTGGAGATTCGCAAGCTTGAGGATGTGCTGGCACAAGTGGCACGATCAGATCAGGAATCCGCACAGCATAAGCGGGAGCAATTGCGCAAGCAAATTGAACAGCTAGAGGAGGTACTTGCATGTTTGCCAAAGGACAGACAGTGATTAGCTACATGGAGCAGCTGGCTCCGAAATACTTGGCAGTTCCGGACGATAGAATCGGGCTTCAGCTGGGTAGTCTGCAAAAGGAAATCAAAAACATATTAGTAGCCCTGGATGTTAATGATGAGGTTGTCGAAGAGGCAATCCGCATAAAAGCTGATCTCATTATTGCACATCATGCGATTATATTCCGCCCACTTAAAGCATTGAACACGGATCAGCCTGCGGGCAGATTGTATGAAAAGCTGATCAAGAATGATATTGCTGTCTACATCAGTCATACGAATCTGGATACGGCTGAGGACGGCATGAATGACTGGATGGCGGAAGCTCTGGGTATTCAAAGTGAAGGTACGCTGGAGGATGTTCACACCGAGCAATTATTCAAGCTTGTTGTTTTCGTACCCAAAACACATCATCAACGGGTACTTGATGCCGTATTAGGGGCGGGAGCTGGACATATCGGCAACTACAGCCATTGCAGCTTTAACATTGACGGCTACGGAACTTTTGTGCCGGGTGAAGGCACACAGCCGTTTTTGGGTGAGCCGGGTAAAATGGAACGTAGTGAAGAGGTTCGTATCGAGACCATTGTACCGCAGGGTGTACGAAGTAAAGTTGTTCAAGCGATGCTGAAGGCTCATCCTTATGAAGAGGTGGCTTATGACCTGTACCATATGGATTTGCAAGGCCGTAGCTTTGGTCTGGGGCGGGTAGGCAAGCTCAAGGAAGCCCGTACGTTACGGGAGTTTGTCGATGTTGTGAAAAACGGTCTCAACGTCGAGCATGTACGTGTGGTGGGCGACTTAGATCGTACGATCAAAAAGGCAGCCGTGCTTGGGGGCTCTGGCAGCCGTTATGTGAACAAGTCGCTCTTTAAGGGAGCTGACGTATTAGTCACGGGGGATATTGACTATCACACGGCTCAGGATGCCCTTATGGCGGGGATTGCTATTATTGACCCTGGACATAACGCTGAAAAGATTATGAAGCCTAAAGCTGCAGAGTGGATGCGTAAACGCTTGGTAGAAGGTCGATACTCAACGGAAGTACATGTATCTCAGGTGGAAACCGAGCCTTTTCAATTTTTGTAAAACCAACGCCTATGAGAAAATAAAGGGAGTTTTCTACTTTTTACAATATTTTCAGGGTTGTATCATGCGCGCGTTCCCTGTATACTATGTAATGTTGTTCGGAAAGTTTAACAGACAATCGCTGGTGGCGTGAGCCACGAGAGGAAAGTCCGGGCTCCATAGGGCAGGATGCTGGATAACGTCCAGTCAGCGCGAGTTGAAGGATAGTGCCACAGAAATGGACCGCCGATGGCCGCTTGCGGCACAGGCAAGGATGGAACCGAGGTGTAAGAGACCCCGAGGAACGCTGGTGACTTCGTTCCTGGTAAACCCCATCTGGAGCAAGACCTAATGGGACACAGCTTCTTCGCGAAGCAGCCTTAGCCCGAGGCGTGTCTAGGTTGGTCGCTGGAGCTGGATAGCAATGTTCGGCCTAGATAGATGATTGTCGCTTGTAGTGGGAGGGTAGTTCCCGTCTGTACCACGAATAGCACAGAACCCGGCTTACGGAAAACTTTCCCCACTGCAACACCTTAAAATGTATAAATTTAACTTTTGTAAATGACCTGTTTGCATGAAAGCTTTTAATCCAAATGTATTTATTGAATTAAAAAGGGTGTGTCATATTCCAACGGGAATCATGGCACACCCTTTTTAACATACCGTATTACGCAGACATAGTGCCTTCTTAGAATGAAGCCCCCAGCATAATTACTGGGGGCTTTCATTTTAATTTTTACTTCCTCTACCGTAAAACCGTTCGAGGATGAGGCACGTAGTTAGCGTAGCAACGCATTTGAATCTGTAGAAGCGAGGCCTGCACCTTTGTCCCAGATTCCACCATACTATTCAAATTCCAAACGAATCAGGGGGTAACAGCGATCGTAAAATCAAATGATTCGTGAAGCGGCCTCACGTACATATCCTGCCAACTCCATCATCACACGCTTTTTACCACACTTTCCTCTGTGTACATCTTCAGTGCTCGATCCAATCGGTCAACCGCTTTAGGAAGCAGGGAAGGATCCGTATGCGTGAAGTTGATCCGCATGTGGTTGCTGCCACTTAGGTCAGCATAGAAGACTTGTCCGGGGACAAATGCGACTCCTTCCTGAATTGCGAGTTGCAGCAACCGATCAGAACGGAAGCCCTCGGGTAGAGTAACCCACATAAACATACCGCCGAGTGCATCATTCCAGGTGATTCCTTCCCATTGACGTTCTTTCATCAGCGATGTGAGACGTAGCATACGAGTGTAGTACTCGGCGGACACGGTACGAATATGTCCGTCCAAGTCAAAAAAGTCCAATAACTCATTCAAAGCACGTTGATCAATACTGCTGGAGTGCAGATCGGCAGATTGTTTGGCATTGGCGACCTTAACGACAATTGCTTGATTAGCTACCAGCCAACCAGAGCGAACACCAGGAGCAACGGTTTTAGAGAATGTAGAAGTGTACATCACATGACCGTCTCCACCTAGCTGTTGATCAATTGAGAAAAGGGATGGAAAGTTAAGGTTTTCGTCAAATTTAAGACGTCCGTAAGGATCATCTTCAAAAATCAAAGTGCCGTATTTACGGCATAGTTCAACAACGCCTGTTCTGCGTTCCATACTCCAAACACTTCCTGCCGGGTTGGAGAAGGTGGGGATGACATACACGAATTTAGGCTGATGTTTTTTGATCTTGGCTTCAAGATCTTCTAATCGCATACCGTTAGAGTCTGTATCTACACTTACAATGTTGGCACCATAGGAATTAAATACCTGAAGAGCTGCCAAATAAGTAGGGGACTCCACCAATACAGTATCCTGCGGATCGAGCAACACACGCGAAACCAGATCAATGGTCTGCTGTGAGCCCGTCGTCATGATGATATTATCTCTGGTGACGGAGATGCCTTGGGATGACATGATTGCTGCAAGACGTTCCCGTAGAGGAATGTAGCCCTCGGTTAGGCCGTATTGAAGAGCGGTAGTACCGCCGAAACGAAATACCCGCTCATAGGCTTTAGCAACAGCTTCGATGGGGAAAAAGGCATCGGCCGGAAGGCCGCCTGCCAGAGATAATACATCTGTTCCCTGTGTCAGCTTTAAAATGTCCCTTACCATGGACGAGCCCTGAGTACGAGCCATACCCGAAAATTTGTGTTCCAATCCAATCATCTCCTGTGTTCTATACTGTACTATGAAATTTGTTGTATTATATCGATAATGAAGTATAACAGTAAACGTCTAAATGTAACAGTTGATTTTTGGAGGGGACGGTTCCGATGCATATTGATCTCAGCCGCAATAGCAGTGTCAAATTATATTTACAGATTGCCAAAACATTAGCAGATCGCATCCAGTCTGGATTGCTGCCTCAGGGCACAAAGCTTCCCTCTGTCCGTCATTTGTCCAGTCTGCTTGCGGTAAGTCCCGTAACTGTAAGCAAGGCGTATGCTGAGCTGGAGTCTATTCATTTGGTTACCTGTACACAGGGAAAAGGTTGCTATGTAGCGGAGCCTTCGGTAGCTGTTCGACGTGAGGGAGCGCAGGATTTGTCATGGCAAATGTCGCTGATCGATTATTTGCCGCGCGCACAGTTATGGAGAAACTTTAACCATAGCAGACAGTTTCCTTATTCTTTTCATATAGCAGCAATTCAACCGGAGCTTCTTCCTACACGCGAAATCATCGCTGATACTCAACGTCTATCCTCTGGAAATCCCGATGCAATGGCAGCATACGGGACTTTTGAAGGTGATTTAGCGCTGAGGGAAGTGTTTGCAGATCACCTGAACGAACGCGGTATATGCACAGTGGCAGAACAGCTGCTCGTGACTAGTGGTGCCCAACAGGGCATTGACTTGGTGGCACGGACCTTTGTTGGTTCTGGTGATGTTGTCTACATGGAGGCTCCTACATATACGGGGGCCATTGATGTGTTTACCAGTCGTGGTGCCAAAGTAATTATGATTCCGATGGATGAGCAGGGCATGAGGATCGATATCCTCACGCGTCTCTGTGACACTCATCCCCCAAAACTGATCTACACGATACCCACTTTTCATAATCCTACCGGAGTAACTTTAACGATGGCCAGACGCACACAATTACTGGATCTAGCTCAAAGTTATCATTGCCTCATTGTTGAGGATGATCCATTTTCCGACCTATACTATAAAACAAAGCCGCCACTCTCTATCAAGGCGCATGATCAGTCCGGACATGTGATATATATCAAAAGCTTTAGCAAAACCGTTGCTCCCGGCTGCCGTATAGCTTGTGTAGCGGCCACTGGCAGTGTAATGGATCGTTTGGTGGCTGCCAAGTCTACTACGGATTTGGGGAGCCCTCTATTAACGCAAAAAGCGCTACTGCCCTTTATCAAGAATCGACTTGATCAGCATCTTGTTTGGTTGCGGGAACAAATGCGGGATCGGTTGACAGTCGCGTTGCATACGCTCCAGCGCTATGCTCCGCCAGAGGTCAGCTGGTATGCTCCCGAAGGCGGCTTAAATGTGTGGATTAAGCTTCCACCTAATGTTGATATTCCAGAATTGGAGCGGCTGGCTGACCGAGAAGGAGTTTCCTTTTTACCTGGTGCTGTATGCTATGCAGGTGGTATGGACAGTAATCATATCCGTATTTCTTTTTCGTATGCGGACAAGGAAACACTTAAAACAGGTCTTCACAAACTGTGCCGTTTGTTGGGCGAACTGCTTGATCATTCGGTCATTGTTGAACGGAAGCCTATTTTATAAGGGATATTTGTATTAGGGGGTAAACATCCAAGCACAGCACCCGCCTTCATAATATGCTGTACTAATTCACCGAAAGGAGTTGCACATTATGAGTCATTGCCCTTACGACCCGATCGTGTGCCCGCCGATCCAATTTGTAAATCATCAATTTTTCCCACAAGTCGTGCCTGTGGTTCATCCGATTGAAATTGTTAATCAGACGCACATTGTACCTGTACCTCATCACGTATTTCCGGTGAGTATAAAGGACCCTGGAGAACCTTGCTGTCATACTCGCAGCCATGGCAAGCGTCCTGTTCGCAGTAGTTCCAAGCGTTAATAAAGCCCAAAAAAGCAGCCATGGAGCAACATGGCTGCTTTTTTCCAATAAGGAATCTTACGTTTCCAGTTTCTTTAATATTGATTTTAACTTGTCACTTAAATGCTGTGGATAGAATTGCAAAGGAACATATGGACGTTGTGCTGCTTTCAACGCTTTATACACGTCAATTTGACCATATCCGAAATATTTGTCATGCCCGGGTGTGCCCAAGTCAATTACGCTGCTTCTCATTAAATCCATAACCTCTTTGTTGGTCAGATCGGGGTTAATGGATCGAATCAGTGCAGCAAGCGCTGATACATGGGGACTGGCCATTGAAGTACCCGACAGTGCAGCATATTGGTTCCCTGGGTACGTACTGGCAATACTTGCACCTGGAGCCATGACGTCTACATAATCTCCATAGTTAGAAAAGGATGCACGGTGCATAGAAGAATCTGTAGCGGAAACGGCAAATACTTCAGGATACGCTGCTGGATAGCCGGGTCGTTCCGTATTGTCATTACCTGTAGCTGCAACTAATACGACATCTTTATCATAGGCGTATTTGATCGCATCATGCAAAAATTCAGCTTGTGCGTAATTGCCCAGACTCAAATTGATGACCTTGGCCCCATGATCAGCTGCCCATATAATACCTTCTGCAACCGAGTAAGTCGTACCGGAGCCGGATTGGTCAAGTACCTTAATCGGCATGACTTTGTTGTACCATGTCATGCCAGCGACCCCCTCACCATTATTCACGAGTGCAGAGATGATCCCAGCGACGTGCGTTCCGTGACCGACGTCATCATAAGGCTTTTCAGACGGGTTTACCACGTTATGACCTGAAAGGATTTGACCTTTTAGGTCGGGGTGATCCAAATCTACTCCCGTATCTACGACAGCGACAATTACGTCCTTGCTGCCTTTGCTTAATTTCCAACCCCGGTTGGTTTCAGTAGCCGGCAGATTCCATTGATAGCGGGAAAAGAGCAAATCATTGGGGATAGAGCTGTCCGCTTTGATAGGTGTTTTCTCATTGGTTAGATACATATAGTGAGGCTCAGTATAAAGCGGGTTCCACTTTCTTGAAAAATATTGCTTTAGTTCCTTGAAGTTCATCTTATCCGAATGAAATACATAGGTATAACCAAGCTTGCGGCCTGGCGCACAGTGTAAATCTGCTGCAATTTCCTGCAGCTGTCGTGAATCAGGATTGTGACGGAAGCGAACGACAATTTCGTTTTCGAAATAATGGCTTGCATTTTCGTTGTCATGGCCCGTCTTGACAGTAATATCGTGCAATGTGTCGGGATGTACGGATTCGATTTTGTAGCTGCCTTCTTTTGGATAGGGAATCAAACGTAAATTCTTCCGCTGATGCTTCTCCACGTCACGCAATACTTGCTGACTGACCAGGGCAGCAACGCCGCATGTTCCGTCAGCCGATGGTTCTGCCATGACAAAATATTTACCGCCTTCAGCCTGAAATGCAGCAGATTCGTAGGATTTATTTTGCATGACGGAACGGCGAGCCGCAGCCAAGCTGCTGTTGATTTGAGGATGACTGAGCAGACGAGTTTGTGCTTTGCTGCCCGTGTAGGTGCTCGTGTTCCCGTCGCGTGTGTGAATCCACAGTAACGTATGAAGATGACTGTGCGATTGCTGTAGCGTGCGAGTAAACTGTCTTTTCTGATCAGCAGTTTTACCATCAAGCTCCCGCATCACGTATTGAATATCCTGCCTTGCATCCATGCGTGTGAGGGTATCCGTAGCGGACAGGTCCAAAGCCAACATTCCTTTTTTGAGCTGCTTCTCTTGCTGCGGCACCATCTTGGCCGTATATTCGGGCTGTGGTGTAGGGCGATGATCACGGGAAGGCAGCATCAGTGTGATGAGAAGCACCCCGGCAGCTGCTCCGAGCAGGGGTTTTAACCATTTTCGCCGAGACATGGGACCGTCCTCCTTGAGTATTCATAAATTTATGGTTTAGCGTGAGGAGATTGGCATGTTTTTATACCTTTCAATGCTCATTTGTGGTAGGATAAATACTGAAAATTACAGCTCTTTCGGTTAGAAGGGACTATTTTCGGGTAACCAAATTGATGAACAAGCAACAAATAAGGGGGAGCTGCCTTGATGTCAGCAGTCAACGTACAAAAATTATGTGAGTCGGCGCAGGAGAGACTGAAAACTGCCGTGAAACGGGTGGAAACATTCCTCAATGAGCATGCTCTGCCGCAACTGGCTACAGATGGCAATGAGGAGTCCGTACTTTTTTACAAAGGCTTTTTGTCGGATCTCCGTCATGTCCTTGTTTTTTCCGAAGTATCTTATGAAAAGCTGGGTGTGGCTTTACGCCGTGCCAATTTTGACGTCGATTTTGCGGAAAAGGCATTGTATAACGTTTACCATGACTGCGTGAACAGCTTTTTTTATCCCAAAAATGAATCTTACGCAGAGGATGGACGCTATGCGTATACGGGACAAGATGCTATCCGCTTCCGTAAAACGCCAGTGCCAGCCGCTCGCGAAGTGATCATGGACATCACGAAAAATTTTGAAGAATTGCGTGATGATCTGACTTATTATGAAAGTGACTATTTGACTCAGCGCCGGATGCAGACTCGACGTACTCATGCCTAAAGCATTCAACGGGGAAGATCATTTCTAATCAAAAACTAAGACAAGCAAGCCGTTTTCTACTTGCTTCCTGCCATTTTGGAGGAGGTGAAGGAAGCGGCTTTTTTCGTATGTCACCAACTGCCATATACCATGAACGCATAGGTGCAGGGTAGCGGGGGGACAATGAATCCGAGGTGATGATCATGAGCCAAGAGGCCAAGCCAATCGTTAAGTGTAGCGTAGCCAATTGCCATTATTGGGGAGAAAACAACTTGTGCAAGGCAGATTTGATCATGATTGAAGTTGATGGTCATGCCGGAAAGAAATTTAAAGAAGAATACGCGGGGGAAAGCTTCAGTTCAGAAGAACGTGATAAGGCTGCCACGTCAGCCGCAACCTGTTGCCACACTTTTAAGCCGAAGTCCGTGTGAATTTTATTACGCGATTCATTTCGCATTTGGAGGTGCAGTTTATTATGGAAGATCATGAAAACGACAAGCATCAGAATGAAGAGCATGTTAGCCGCAAACGTGTAGATTACCCCCGTCACATTCATGAACGATCTGCCAAGCGCCGTAATGATCGTGAAGAATATGCAGCAGAGGTTGCTCCCGGATCAGTTGTGACTCGACATGAGGTCAAGGGTGAAGAGCAGGTTATAAACAATAGTGGTCGTATTTCTGGCTATATTGGTCTGGCTGCAGGAATTGCCTCATTGTTTATGTGGTCAATTGTGCTGGGGCCTATTGCTGCAGTTTTAGGTTTTTTTGCTTATGTGAATGGCAGCAAAACGACCGGCATTTGGTCGATTGGTCTTGGGGCGCTGGCGACATTGAGTTATTTTGCTTTTATCCCGTTCGTTCGTTGATCCTTTGTAGGAAAAAGCTCAGTTTTCTTTTGTATATCCGAGAAAAATCATCTTAGTGATATAATTACATTAAAGCCGATCTATAAAGCTCCGCTGTCTTTTCGACAGAAACGGAGCTTTTTTTCATTAAAAGGTATGGAAGTACATAGTAAAAAGTTGTATCATAGCAGTAATGACAAGCTATTTGGGATACAACAACTATAGAAAGTTGGGAACACCACATGCAAATTGATCCGCGCGTGTCCAAGTCCATGTTAGACATGCAGCTGTTAAATAATATGAGTGCTACAACCCAGACGGGTACAACGGACGCTTTTTCCGGATTATTGGAACAAGTAGGTCAGTTGGAAACAGATGGTGCTGTGACTCGAGAAAATTCAAGTGATGTTACCAGAGACGAAAACGGTTTGCTATGGCTTCAATTGGGACCTTCGAGGGGAACCGCTTCGTCACTGTATCCCGCTCCTTCCAGTACAGCAACAGACGGACCCACAACACCTACAGCATATGATGATTTGATTAACGAAGCTAGTCAAAAATACGGCATTCCAGTAGCGTTGATTAAAGCAGTTATTGATACGGAATCTTCATTCAATCCGTCGGTCACTTCTTCGGCCGGAGCCAAAGGGCTTATGCAGCTTATGGATGCTACGGCTCAAGGTCTGGGAGTCAGTGACCCATATGATCCTGTTCAAAATATTGATGCAGGTGTTCGTTATTTGTCTTACCAGATTAAACGGTTTAACGGACAAGAAAATATGGCGCTGGCTGCATATAATGCAGGTCCCGGACGGGTGCAGCGGCTTGGTGTAAATAGTGATGAACAGTTAATGGCTGTACTGGACAAGCTTCCGCTGGAAACGCAAAGATATATTACCAAAATTCAAAATGCACGTGAAAAATATACGATCTAAGCCCTATAGCTTATAACGAAAAAGTGCGTAATTTCAATTAGATTAGGTCCGCAGACAGGATCAATATGGGGAAAGGGTGTCGCTATAATATAGCGGCCTTTCCCTGTTTTGGTCTTTTTTTGTTGCAGTAGTTATAGGGCTGGAAAAGGGGAGTGCAATGAAATATTTTGATTATGCCGCGACAACTCCACCTTTTGAAGAGGTGATTACAACAGTTGCCGAGGTTATGAGACGCCACTATGGGAATCCATCTTCGATGCATCGGTATGGAGAGGACGCGGATAAGTTGCTTAAGCGTTCGCGCGAAGTATGTGCTGCGGCTTTGGGAGTGTATCCATCAGAGATTGTCTTCACATCCGGAGCAACGGAAAGCAACAATCTTGCTATTAAGGGAGCAGCTTTGCAGTATCAGACCAGAGGCAAGCATATTGTTACTGTATCGACAGAGCACCCGTCTGTGTACGAAGCTTGCAGACAACTGACAAATCTGGGCTTTGAGGTTACATTTTTACCTGTCGATGCGGAGGGGCATGTGAGCGCCGAACAGGTTTGTGCCGCTGTCCGTAAAGATACGATTTTAGTCAGTATTATGCATGTCAATAATGAGACGGGAAGGGTGCAGCCGTTGCATGATATCGGAGCTGCGCTCAAGAAACAGTTCCCCCGTGTGCTATTTCATATTGACGGTGTACAGGGGTTTGGAAAGCTACCGGTTGATATCCGGGGCTGGCAGGCTGATCTGTACAGCCTCTCTGCGCATAAGCTACGTGGACCCAAAGGTGCTGGATTACTATTCGTTCGGGAAGGTGTGGAGCTTTTCCCACTGCATAGTGGCGGCTCTCAGGAGCAGGGTTTTCGTGCAGGTACGGAAAATGTACCGCTGCTAGTCGGTATGTCTAAGGCGGTACGGTTGGCGGGCGAACGGCAAGCAGAGACAGCACGCCGTATGACCGAGTGGAGAGAACGGGTGGTCGCAGAAGTGAAGACAATCCGTCAACTGCGGCTGAACAGCGGGGAAGAAGCGCCGCATATTGTCCACTTTTCGTATCCGGGCATGAAGGCCGAGGTAATGCTGCATACGCTGGAGCAATTGGGTATGGTAGTATCCACCAAATCGGCTTGCTCTTCGAAATTGGCTGAACCCAGTCGGGTGCTGCTGGCGATGGGATGCAATGAGGCGGAAGCGTCTGGCGGCATTCGTATCAGCTTCGGTGATGAGCATACGGAAAAGGATATCGATGAGCTTATACTTGCACTGCGACAGGCTGTAGCCAAGCTGGAATCCCTTGAAAGGTGGAAACGTTAAAATGCACTATGATATGCTGTTACTTCGCTTCGGTGAATTTACATTAAAAGGGAAGAATCGGACTCGTTTTGAAAAGGCAGTACTGAATCACGTGAAGCTGCTACTCAAACCGTTTCCCGGTGCTTCTTTGCGGAAGGAATTTGGACGGATTTATGTGGTTCTCGGAGGAGAGCCTTATGAACAGATCATTCAAGTGTTACAAAAAGTGTTTGGCATCACGACAATAAGTCCTGTCAAAATGGCTCCTGTCGAGCTTGGTGCTATAATTGAGACCGCTGTAGCTTTGATGCGTGAGCTGAATGTGGACGAGGGAACGACTTTCAAGGTAAATGCCCGCAGAGTGTGGAAGGAATTTGCCCATTCTTCACAAGAGATGAACCATTTAATTGGTTCTCCTGTTTTGCGAGAGTTTCAAGCGTTGAGGGTCGATGTACATCAACCAGATATTGAGTTACGTGTGGAGGTTAGAGAGCAGGCGGCCTATATATTCAGCGATGTTATTATGGCTGTAGGGGGCTTTCCGTTAGGAACGAACGGTAAAGCTATGCTGCTGCTGTCTGGTGGAATTGACAGCCCGGTAGCAGGGTGGTCTTCCATGCGTAGAGGATTGGAAATTGAATGTGTGCATTTTTATAGCTATCCGTTTACAAGTGAGCGTGCGAAAGAAAAGGTCATTGAATTGGCAAGGGTCTTAGCAGGCTATGCGGGTCGGATTAAAATCCACCTTGTGCCGTTTACAGAGGTGCAGACGGCCTTTACGCGCACTGGACAGGATAATCTGATTATTACGCTAATGAGACGGTCTATGTTACGAATTGCAACGATGCTGGCTGAGCGTGAAGGAGCACTGGCACTCGTGACGGGCGACAGTCTGGGGCAAGTCGCTAGTCAAACGTTATCCAGCATGAATGTGATTGGCCGTTCGACAGAATTACCATTGCTGCGACCTCTCGTAATGATGGATAAGCAGGAGATCACGGAAATCGCAAAGCAAATCGGCACCTACGATCTATCCATCCTTCCATATGAGGATTGCTGCACATTGTTTGTTCCCAAATCCCCAACCACCAATCCGAATTTGTGGGTTGTTCAAAAGATTGAAGCCTCTATTCGGGATTTAAATGCCTTGATTGAACAGGCTGTGGCTGAAACGGAGACACTTGTCCTGGAGACAGGTGGAGCTATAGAGGGGCGTAAAGAGGAAGTTATACAGGAAGATTGGTTTTAAAATAAAAAAGCAGACCCACCAGCTAATTTGGGTCTGCTTTTTTATTTTAGTTAAAACAGTTTTTGAATCATTTTAGACGGCTTTTTCTCGACTGGATACTGCTCTGCGATTTTGAAGATATCCTGTGAGCAAAATACCAGCCATAACTGCGGCAATAAACAAGATACGCAGCGCAGGGTGCTCGGTAAAATAGGGTTCCAGCTTACGTTCTTCAGTAATCATATTAGAGGCTGTATAACCAAGAACAGCCGATCCCAAATAGATAATCCAGGGAAATTTATTGATCAGTTTGATAAAAAGAGTGCTACCCCATACAACGATCGGTACGCTAATTAACAGGCCCAGCACTACAAGTAGCAAATGCTGCTGGGCCGCGCCAGCAACAGCAATCACGTTGTCCAGACCCATAGCTGCATCGGCTACAACAATCGTGCGGATAGCACCCCATAACGTTGTTCCCGCTTTGACTTCGGTATGGTCCTCCTGGTCTACGAGTAACTTATACGCGATCCAGACTAACATGACACCCCCGATGAGTAACAACCACGGTACTTGAAGCAACCAGAGTACCACAATGGTGGCTGCTATGCGAATGAGCAGGGCACCACCGGTACCGTACAGTATCGCTTTTTTTTGCGTGGCAGGAGGCAGCTTTCTGGCGGCAAGTCCAATTACAATCGCATTATCTCCTGCGAGCAGAAGGTCAATAAATATCACATTAAGCAGTAGCCAAAAGAACTGAAGTCCGGACATATCAATCGTTCTCATCTCCCTGATTAAACATCCTAAAATCATTGTATGTTGTTTATTTTAATACCCGTTTTTCGGAAATACGATTCATTATATTGCTGTTTGTTATTGATTTCAAGGTCTTTACTCAACAAATTTGACATCAATTTTTAATAAATGATGACTTATTTGACAAGGCTTATAAGCATAGCCTCGTCCTATTTCGCATACAAGTAGGATGGGGGTGTTTGTACACATGGAGCATATCATTTTGCTGTTGAAAATATTAATGATTAATTTGGTATTAAGCGGTGATAATGCAGTTGTTATAGCCATGGCGAGCAAAAACTTGCCTGCAAGGCAGCGGAGTCAAGCTATATGGTGGGGGGCAGTCGGTGCAGTCCTCCTGCGCTGTGTTTTGACTTTTGTAGCTGTCATTTTGCTGGGCATACCCTTTATTCAGGCGGCAGGCGGTCTACTTCTGTTATGGATTGCGTTTAAGCTGCTTTATGAGAATGAGGATCATGTGGGAGTCAGAGCAGAAACAACCATATGGAAGGCTATACAGGTGATTCTGGTAGCGGACTTTGTGATGAGTCTAGATAACGTATTAGCTATTGCAGCCCTAGCAGATGGGGATATCGCCATTATCGTCATTGGTATTGCAATTAGCATTCCGATTGTCGTCTGGGGCAGCAACGTGATTGCGATCTGGCTTCATCGGTTCCCTGTACTTGTTTTGCTTGGATCTGCAATCCTGGCTTTTACGGCAGGAGAAATGCTACTCCGTGATCCCCGATTGGGTGTGTGGTTAGCAGGTGCGGGGGAGCTAATACATGCATGGTTACCGGGACTTTTGGCCGCAGCAGTTGTCATTGTAGGAATATATCGTCAGTTACGAGCTCGCCATATTTGAACGTAGTTTTTTTGGAAAACATCGGCTAAAATATACTTAAAAACAATCACATTAAAAGACCTAAAAACAAATTCAGCAAACAAAGGAGACCACGATGAATTCCGGAAAAGAGCGTATGATCGGAGTGGGCATTGTTGCCGTAGGACTGATTATTTTGTTGGGGAAACTGGGGACGTTCTCCTTCTTGGGACGAAACTTTTGGCCTTTGCTGTTTTTAATACCTGGAATCGTACTGCATGCAATGTACATGAAGCGTAAAGTTTCACCCTTTATGTTGCTGCCGGCAGGGATTTTGTCGGTTTATGGCTTCTTATTTTTGCTCTGCAATATTTGGGGCTGGCATTTAATGGCCTATTTATGGCCTTTGCTACTTCTAGGTGTGGCGATTGGATTATGGCAGTACGCCATTAATGATATTTCGCTTTCTCGTAATGTTTATACAGGGGGCGTGATATTGGGGTTGATATCGGTGTTTTTATTGGTCATTACCCTGCTAAGAACGGGCATCATATATGTTATTGCAGTTTTACTGATCGGAGCTGGAACCTGGTTGGTCCTAAACAACCGTGGCAAACGCAAAAGGTAAAACGACAAGCTGTGAGATTTTATGGCGGTAAATTACGGAACAGGCAATAATGTCTTGCTTTATGACATATTTCAACTATAATATAATGGATATGATAAGAGCGTCGGAGATTTCTGACGCTTATTTTAAGGTTTTCACGCGAATCGGAGAGAGAAGCTGTCTGTACAAAGCCTGAAACATATAGAAGGCTGGCAGGGAGTGGGCCTAAAGAACGATTGTTAGCCTTGAATCAGCACTGCTTCAGGATAGAGACACTATTTTGATATACGGAAAGGATATGGATACAAACCATGCATGCAAGAGAAAACATTCGCAATATTGCGATTATTGCCCACGTCGACCACGGAAAAACGACGCTTGTCGACAAGCTGCTTCAACAGTCCGGAACATTTAGAGAACACGAGGCTGTTCAGGAGCGCGCCATGGACTCCAACGATCTGGAGCGTGAACGCGGTATTACGATTTTGGCTAAAAATACAGCAATCACTTACAAAGATTACCTGATTAACATTGTAGATACACCGGGACACGCCGACTTTGGTGGCGAAGTGGAACGGATTATGAAAATGGTTGACGGTGTTTTGCTCGTCGTTGATGCTTACGAAGGTTGCATGCCGCAAACGAAATTCGTACTGCGTAAAGCGCTGGAACAAAATCTGACGCCTATCGTTGTAGTGAACAAAATTGACCGTCCGGCAGCTCGTCCGGCAGAAGTCATTGACGAAGTATTGGATTTGTTCATTGAGCTGGGTGCGAATGATGAGCAATTGGAATTCCCTGTTGTGTACGCTTCGGCGCTGAACGGAACATCCAGCATGGATGCTGAAAAGCAAGACGATAACATGCAAGCATTGTACGAAACAGTTGTAGAGCACATTCCGGCTCCAACTGAGAAAGTAGATGAGCCTCTTCAATTCCTCGTAACACTGATGGACTATAACGAATACCTTGGCCGAATTGCAGTAGGTCGTGTAAACCGCGGTATCATCAAGCAGGGGCAAGCAGTCACAGTTATGCAGCGTGATGGTAGCAGTAAATCAGCGCGTATTGAGAAGCTGTTCGGCTTCCAAGGTCTGAAACGTATTGAAACTGACCAAGCGGGCGCTGGTGACATTGTGGCGATTGCGGGAATTAAAGATATCAACATCGGTGAAACCATTGCCGATCCAAATCATCCTGAAGCATTGCCTGTACTGAAGATTGATGAGCCAACGCTGCAAATGACCTTCCTGGTTAACAACAGCCCATTCGCAGGTCGCGATGGTAAGTGGGTAACATCCCGTAAATTGCGTGAGCGTCTTCTGAAAGAACTCGAAACGGATGTCAGCTTACGTGTTGATGAAACTGATAGCCCGGACGCCTTTATTGTATCCGGACGTGGTGAGTTGCATCTGGGTATCCTGATTGAAAACATGCGTCGTGAAGGTTACGAACTGCAAGTGTCCAAACCGGAAGTTATCGTCAAGGAAATTGATGGTAAGAAAATGGAACCAATCGAACGTCTCCTCATTGATATTCCGGAAGAAAGCATGGGCGCGGTTATGGAAAGTTTGGGCTCCCGTAAAGCCGAAATGGTTAACATGATTAATAACGGCACCGGACAGGTTCGCTTGGAATTCCTGATCCCTGCACGTGGTCTGATCGGTTACACTACAAACTTCCTGACTTTGACTCGTGGTTACGGCGTAATGAACCATGCGTTTGACAGCTATGGACCATTTGTTGGCGGTCAAGTAGGTGGACGTCATCAGGGTGTTCTCGTGTCAACGGAAAACGGCAGCTCTACATTTTATGGTATGCTGGGCGTAGAAGATCGCGGTATTTTGTTCCTGGAGCCAGGTACTGAAATCTATGAGGGCATGATCGTTGGGGAGCACACACGTGATAACGACATCGTCGTTAACATTTGTAAAGAAAAACAATTGACAAACGTTCGTTCAGCAACAAAAGACGATACAGTTAAACTGAAAACACCTGTTATCTTCTCTCTGGAGCAGGCGCTCGAATATCTGAATGATGATGAGTATTGCGAAATTACACCTAATGCCATCCGTTTGCGTAAAAAGATCTTGAACAAAGGTGAACGCGAGCGTGCGGAGAAACAACGTAAAACAGCACAAGCAAATACGTAATTGATTGGATTGGTCTTTGGCCACAGCGGCGACGCCCGGGAACGGGATGCGCCGCTGTATGTGTTTTAGGATTGTAAACTTGGAGAAAGCGATATTTCTCAAAACGCAGGAAAAGGTGTTGAAGCATGAGTAATCTTTCGAACGGATTGCCTCCCCGGACACAAAGCGGGAAAAAATCCGCCAAACCGAAAAAAACGAAAAAGAAAAAAAGCTTTTTCAGATCGTTTATGAAGTTTGTCTTGTTTTTGCTCATTATAGGTATTTTGGCAGTAGGTGGTTATACCTACTATATTTACAATCAGGTAGAGGAAGTTTTGGATACGGGGATCAACAAGGAAGTACCCAAAACACAATTGGCTGAAGCTAAGCCTTTGACTATCTTATTGCTGGGAACCGATTACCGCCCTGATCATCCGACTTATTTGTCAGACGTTATTATGGTAGCTACATTAAACCCCAATACCAAATCGTCTACCATCGTGTCTTTACCGCGCGATACGCGTCTAGAAATGGATGGATATAAACCACGCAAGTTGAATGAGTATTATCCGGTGTTTAAGGCTAGAGAGAAAGAATCTGGTGAAGTTGCTGAAGAACAAATGAAGAAGATGATCGGCAAATATTTAAACATTGATATCGATTATGTGACGGTTATTAACTTCCAGGGCTTTAGAGATGTAGTAGATAATTTGGGTGGCGTAGATGTGACGGTTGATAAAAACATGTGTTATCGTGACCGTGCAGATGGTACCGATATTAACCTGACAGCTGGAGCCAAGCATTTGAACGGTGATCAGGCTCTTGATTTTGTTCGCTACCGCAAATCGAATTGTCGTCCAAGAACAGCTGAATCTGACGATTTTGATCGCAATCGTCGACAAAATCAGGTGCTTCATTCCCTAATTGACCAAATGCAATCCTTTAACGCTTTGACCAAGTTTAGCGCAATTATTAAATCGGTTGATAAGAATATGATGACAGATATCGAGTCACAGCAAATGAAAAATATCGTACAAACCTATTGGAATATTTCCAAGCAAAATGTGAAATACAATCCGGTGGCAGGAACGTGGCGTAGCCCGTATGTGTACATTGATGAGCAACAGCTCGATTTGGCCAAACAAGCGCTACAAGAGGAATTAGCTAAAAAAGCAAGCGACACTACTGCAGCTTCTTCCAATTCCTGAGTATGTATCTTTCTCCTCTCTTATGTTATACTCGCAGCGAGTAAAGCTCTTATATAACATAAGGGGGTTGAGGTATGTCTAAAGTTATAGTGAACCAAGTCTAGGTCCAGTGAGCAATCACTGGGCCTTTTGTGTCTAATTTTAAAAATGTACAGGCTCAGAGCTATCTTCACTACAACTTTTCGTGGCTTTATCTGCTTTGGGGTTCTTTTTTCAGGGAATCAGCAAGTATTGGGTACCCGGTGAATAGGTATAGGTATGAAACACGAGATTGTCCACGCCGCTTTGGAGGGGATTTAATGAAGAAAATTTTTGTGCTGGATACGAATGTGCTGCTGCATGATCCGAAAGCCATTTTTACCTTCAAAGAACATGAAGTTGTCATTCCAGCTGTTGTTCTGGAAGAAATCGACTCCAAAAAACGCAACGCGGATGAGATTGGACGGAATGCCCGCAATGTATCGCGATTGTTGGACGGGTTAAGAGAAGTAGGTCATCTGCACAGTGGCGTTCCACTTCCCCAAGGTGGGAGGCTTAAGGTTGAGTTAAACCACCGAAGTTTTTTGAAAGTTCAGGAGATGTTCGGGGAGGTTTCGAACGATAACCGGATTTTGGCGGTCGCCTTGAATTATCATCTGGAAGAGCAGGAGCAGCCTGAACCACGTTCGGTCGTTTTGGTCAGTAAAGACGTGCTGGTCAGGATCAAGGCAGATGTACTGGGACTGCTGACCGAAGACTACCTATCCGATAGAACAGGCGATCTAAGTGAGCTATATCCCGGATACTCGGCAATACAGGTGCACCCGTCCATCATAGATGAATTTTACTCTAACCGTATTTTACCAATCAAGCCACTGGAACTACCTTATACGCTGTATCCGCATGAATTTGTTATTCTGAAAGATGAAATGGGAACTGGAAAATCAGCTTTGCTGAAAGTGAATCAGGAGGCAGAGCGATTAGAGCCGCTGTACTTAAGTAACGAATCGGTGTGGGGAATCAGCGCGCGTAATGCTCAACAGCGGATGGCATTGGAGCTTTTGCTTAATGACGATATCCCCCTCGTGACCATTACAGGAAAAGCGGGTACGGGCAAAACGCTGCTGGCGCTGGCGGCAGGTTTGCTTAAGGTAGAGGATGAACATCGCTTCAAAAAACTGCTGATTGCTCGGCCTGTTGTTCCTATGGGTAAGGATATTGGTTATTTACCGGGAGAAAAGGATGAAAAGCTTCGCCCGTGGATGCAACCCATCTACGATAATCTAGAGTATCTGTTTGATGCCAAAAAATCAGGTGATATCGACAAAATTTTGATGGGCTTGGGCAGTATTCAGGTGGAGGCACTTACTTATATTCGCGGGCGTTCGATACCTGGGCAATTTATTATAGTCGATGAGGCGCAAAACTTATCCCGACATGAGATCAAAACGATTGTGTCCCGGGTGGGTGAGGGGAGCAAGATCATTTTGATGGGAGATCCGGAGCAGATTGATCACCCTTATCTGGATGCAGCCAGTAACGGTCTAACCTATGTGGTGGAGCGGTTTAAGCAAGAAGGGATTAGCGGGCATATTATGCTGGAAAAAGGAGAACGCTCCAAGCTCGCGCAGTTGGCAGCCGATCTACTATAAAATCCCTACCGTTATTACAATAATAAAGACCTCGGGAATCTCCCGGGGTCTCTTGTTTTATACACGTAAAAATTCAGAACAATGAAAGGTGAGCAAAATTTTACTTAAAGTTTAATTCGAGCTTAACTTCAAGCATTCCTGCTAAAGTGCGTACTTCTGTGGCTTTGACATATGAAATAAGCTGCTGTGGGTAGAAACCCAGATCAAAATCCTTTTCCAGCTTGTTGCGGGTCGTATCAGGTAGCTCCAGACCATTAAATACCAATCGATCCACATGAAATAAAATTGCATTTTTCGGCTCATTCTCTAGCGTGTAGTGACCTTCTACCCTTAATTTCATCGTTCCCTGCTGACCTTCTACCACAATTCGATCCTGCGCAAATGTAAAGTTGAAGTGATTAAACAATTCATTTTCTGACTTTAAAAAACGGTTAAAGTCCTCTTCACGAATGCTTATCGTAATGACTTTTCCATTTGTAACCATGGCACCTTGTTGTTGTTGAATGAATTGTGGTAAATTCTGCATAGCTTGAGCTAATGCTTTAAAGTGCTTATTTACCTCGTAGACACCTACATTCTCCCAATAAGCTGTCATTTCGCCAATTAGCTTGCGTAGGGTATCCGGGTCATTACTGGCGTTAACGCCGTCATTTACACGCGACTGAAGCAGGGCAATGCGTTTACGTTGTGCCAGTAAGTTTGTTTTGACAGTCTCCAGTTCCATTGAGGCTTGGGTGACTTGTTGTTCTGTTTTTCGCATAGATTGATAATTGGATTCATATTCTTGAAGCACATCCTGATCGTGACTAATCAATAATAAGTAGTAATCGTACAGAGAGAGAAGTTGCCTTATACTTTTCGCCCCTAGCACCACACTCAACAGTTTGTCCCTTTCCCCCATATAATAAGATCGCAGCACAGAACCTGCACGCTTCCGTTGTATGGTCATTTGCTCTTGCTGAACGGTGAGATTACTTCGCAGTTCCTGCTGACGCTGCAAAAGGGTATGCTGCTCCTGACTGATTCGCTCAATTTCATGGTCTATCTCTACAATCGACAGGCTATCTTGTAAAATCTTACTTTCTTCATTGGAGGGAGCGGCCAGGGTAGGACGTACATATATGAAAGTTAGCAACATAATGGTGGTCAGCAGGGTGCTGATTGTGATTTTTATTCGTTTGTTCATTTGGTTTCCCCTTTTATGTATTCCCGAAAAAAACTAATGGTAATGTATATGATCCTTTCTGTTTCTTTAACCATTCATTTTATTGTACAGCAGTCTGAGCATGCTTGAAACCCGAAACTGTTTACGTTCACGTATGAGTTCTTGCAGAAATGGAAATACAATTTAGTATCAAATAGATTCTATGAACTCTACGAGAGGCATAGGAATGAATAAACAGCTTTTATACCCTATTCAAATACCGGCAAGATCGGTTCATGAAGACGGTTATTTCAGGATGTTGTTAGGAGGGCTAGAGGCATGACTGCAATAAGACAAGATGCATGGAGTGTGGAAGATGACTTGATATTGGCGGAGGTGACATTGCGGCATATCCGTGAAGGTGGAACGCAGCTCGCTGCGTTTGAGGAGGTTGGACAAAAAATAGGAAGAACCTCTGCAGCATGTGGCTTTCGTTGGAATAGCTGCGTGCGCAAACGTTACGATGAAGCGATTAGTATTGCCAAAGCACAGCGCCAGAAGCGCAGTTATATCCGTAAGCAGAACCCGGTGGGTGTATCACAGGTTGCGGCTTTTGCCTCGCTTGATACAGTCGAAGGTGGATACAGAACAGATGGTGCGAGTGAGGATACATTATCTATTGATGCAGTAATTCGCTTCTTGCGCCAATGGAAGGGATCCGTCCAGGAAACGAATCGGCAGATTAAGATGCTGGAGAAAGATTTACGGGAAAAGGAAGAAGAATTGAATCAGCTTCGCTCTATTAATGACCGGCTGTCCAAAGAAGTGAATGATGTACAAACCGACTATCGTGTTGTGAATGATGATTATAAAGCTCTGATTCAGATTATGGACCGAGCTCGGCGCTTGGCTTTAATCACTGAAGATGAGGAAGAGCTTAAATCCAGATTCAAAATGGACGCCAATGGGAATCTGGAGCGCATTGAGTAACAAGATTACTTCTGGAATATTGAAATAAAACGTCAACTAGCGCTTTGCCGTAGTTGGCGTTTTTTGTATTTCTTTAGAGTGCATATGATATAGTAGAAAAAAAGATGGAAGCGAGACGATACAAAGGTGATTGATATTATTGGAGCGGGTTCGCTGGGATTGTTGTTTGCCGGGAGGTTGTCTGCTTCGGGTACAAAAGTAAGGCTGTGGACGCGTACACTTGAGCAGGCACGCGTCATTGCTCGTGAAGGGATTACTGTGTTTGATAAGGAGGGACAGACGGCAGTACATGTTTCCGGGGATAAATTGAAGGTAGCGCCATTGGCAGATTGGCAACGGTTAAATTCACAGGCTCCAGCACGATGGATAATGCTTATGACCAAACAGGGGGCGATTGAGGAAGTATTAGAACAGATCCAGCCTGCAGCTCAAATGGATAGAGATACAGGAATTGTTTGCTTGCAGAATGGAATCGGCCATATAGAACGCATTAGACAGGCTTGGCCTGAAGCTGTGGTATACCCTGCTGTGACGACTGAAGGAGCCAAGAGGCAGGGAGTAGCATCTATTGTACATGCAGGATCGGGTGTTACTGAAATTGGTAGTTCGGAGGAAGGAGAGGAGGAGAAGAACAATAATTTTAATCAATGTGTGCTAAATCGGCTGCTTGCAGCAGGATTTGACGTTTGCTTGTCGAAAGAAATCGAGAACGGTATGTATCGCAAGTTGTTGATCAATGCTGTGATCAATCCGCTGACAGCGGTATGGCGAGTTCGTAATGGCGAGCTGCTTTCGGACCCTATTCGAATACATATGATGCGCAGGCTGTACGATGAAGGCATTCAAGTGTATGAAGCTCATGGTATCCACTGGGAAAACGCATGGTGGGAGCAAATTATGAATGTATGCCGGGCAACGGCAGAAAATCACTCGTCCATGCTAGCTGATGTACTTGCACAGTCCATGACGGAAGTTGCTTCAATTAACGGACAACTGGTGCAGATGGCAGATCGGGCTGGAGTTACTGCACCAACTCATGAGGTATTGTGGCAATTAATTGAAGGCATGCGGCTAAAAGAGGGGTGATCAGTTGAGTCTTATACAAGGTACTATTATCACTTTCAGTATTCTTCCCTTTTTTCCGTTTTTGATCGTGTTTGCGGTTTGTCGCTACATTCTTAAAATGGAAAAAAAGAAATCGTTACTTACTTCTATGGATATTACCACGTTTTTTCTGATATTTTCCGTCGCAGCACTCTTTAACGTCATTTTTACATCTCGATTCGGTTTTTATTTGATTCTACTGCTCCTATTACTGGCCTTGGGTTTAATTGGAGGAGCTCAAAATCGAATAAAAGGGAAGGTTGATGGTAAAAGATTATGTAGAGCGGTCTGGAGATTAACTTTTATAGCGATGACATTGGCGTATATTTTGTTGACTGTTGTTGGTATATTTAAGAATATATTCAACATCATGTGATATAAGATGACATGAAAAGGTGAAAAAATATGAATTAATCATGTTTTTTTGAAAAAAAAGCTCAATTTGAAGAAATGTAATGTAGATTTTTTTGACCGCTGGTTGTATAATCTATAAACATATACCACTTTAGAACTAGGGGGAAAACGCTAGATGAAAAGGAAAAGCTTTTTAGTCCTTTTGACACTCATTCTTGCAGTTGGTGCACTGCTCGCAGGTTGTGGCTCCAGCAAGAACGATAATGGTAAGGGCGCACAAGAAAACACCTCGACTACGCCGGCTGCGGCCGACAAGCAAATTTTGCGCATTAACCTTGCATCCGAGCCGCCAACGTTCGATCCGGCACAAGCTCAGGATAGTCAAACTAACACGGTTCTGAAAACTTTGTATGAAGGTCTCGTACGTATGGGTCCTGACGGCAAAGAAATCCCTGGCGTAGCTGAATCTTGGAAAATTTCCGATGACGGCAAAACCTATACGTTCAAGCTTCGTGATACTGCAAAATGGAGTAATGGCGACCCAGTCAAAGCAAGCGATTTCGTATTTGCTTGGCAACGGGTATTGGATCCTTCCACGGCTCCTGCACCTCCATATGCTTACCAATTGTACTATATCAAAAATGCTGAGGGTTACAACCTGAGTACTTCGAAATCTTTTAAAGGCACTAAAGTTACAGACTTTAAAGATGTAGGTGTTAAAGCTGTTGATGACCATACATTGCAAGTAGAGCTGGAGCACCCAACTCCTTACTTCTTGGGATTGACTTCTTTCTACACTTTTTACCCTGTAAATCCTTCCGTTAAAGGTAATGATAAGTGGGCTGTTAAGAAAGATAGCATGATCACTAACGGACCTTACACATTAACGACTTGGGACAGCGGTCAAAAGATCGAAGTAACCAAAAGTGAAAACTATTGGGGTAAAGATGATATCAAGCTGAATAAAATTACGATGTCCCTTGTAAATAGCGGTGCAACAGAGCTGGCTTCTTATAGAAGTGGACAACTCGATTACGCAGGTATGCCAAACGGTGAAATTCCTACCGACCAAATTCCGGCTGTGAAAAAAGAACTGCCTAACGAATTTAAGGCAAAAGGGATTGCAAGTACGTACTACTATCTGTTTAATGTAACTGAAAAACCATTTAACAATGTTAAAATCCGTAAAGCGTTTGCGATGGCTATTGAACGCCAACCAATCGTTGAAAGAGTAACATTGGGCGGTCAAATTCCTGCATACGGCTTTGTACCTCCAGGTATCAAAGGAGTATCTCAAGAATTCCGTACTGAGAATAAAGATGATTACTTCAAAGAAGACTTCACTGAAGCGAAAAAATTGCTTCAAGAAGGTATGAAGGAAGAAGGCGTAACTACACTTCCTCCGGTAACATTGCTGTATAACTCCAGCGAGAGTCACCAAAAGATTGCTTTGGCAGTTGCTGATATGTGGAAGAAAAACCTTGGTGTTGACATCAAAACTCAAAACCAAGAGTGGGGCGTATTTATCCAAACACGTAACAAGCTGAATTTCCAAATCGCTCGTGGTGGATGGTCTGCTGACTATAATGATCCAATGACATTCCTGGATATGTGGACAACAGGCAATGGCAACAACAATGCAGGTTATGCTAACCCAGCATATGATGCTTTGATTGAAGCAGCTAAGAAAGAAACTGATCCAGCAAAACGCATGGAAGATTTTGCGAAAGCTGAGAAAATTCTGGTTCAAGATGATATGGTAATGCTTCCGATCTACTACTACTCAAATGTTTCTTTAACGAAACCGAATGTAAAAGACATTGGGCTTGACTTTAGTGGAGCAGTTGATTTCACAAGAGCGTATATTACACAGTAACTGAAGCTCGATTCTGAAGTTTGATAGTTACTTCGGGATATATATGTGGATAGAACCATATATATCCCGTTTTTTTTGTGTGTCATGGTCTTTTCCATCATCATGTAACCATGCAAATAAGTAGATTGGACAGTCCAATTCTATTTCGATAAAATCGAATGGTGTCGAAAAAAATTTATGGGGGGTGTAAACGGGCAATGACGCGTTATTTGATCAGTAAATTTTTCTATATGCTGCTATCTTTGTTCATTCTGATCTCTGCGACGTTTTTTCTCATGAAAGCAATTCCGGGTAACCCCTTCATGAGTGAAAAAGCGACTTCTCCTGAGATTCAAGCCCGGTTAATGGAACAATATGGGCTGGATAAGCCTGTATATGTCCAATATTTTAAATACTTAGGTGATATTGCTTCAGGTGATTTTGGTATTTCTATGAAAAAGCTGAATCAAAGTGTAACTGACATTATCGGACAAACTTTTACGGTTTCCCTCAAACTAGGTTTTGTTGCCATAATCGTGTCGATAATTGTCGGTCTCTTGCTAGGTATGCTGGCAGCTTTGTATCATCGTAGGCTAATAGATAACGTTGCAATGGTATTAGCTATCATGGGGATTGCGGTTCCCAGCTTCGTTCTAGCATCGTTGATTCAATTTTTCTTCGCTCAACAGTTAGGTTGGTTTAATGTTATGGGCTTTGACGGTCCGATGGACTACGTTCTGCCTGTTGCAGCTTTATCTGCTTCCCCAATTGCGTTTATCGCTCGACTGACGCGTTCCAGCATGCTGGAAGTGCTTCATGCGGATTACATTAAGACTGCCAAAGCTAAAGGCTTGAAATCCATTACAATTATGTTCAAACACGTTGTACGTAATGCTATTTTGCCGGTTGTTACCTATGTGGGACCCATGACGGCCAATATTATTACGGGTTCAGTTGTTATTGAACGTATCTTCGGGATTGGCGGTATTGGTAAGGTATTCGTAGATAGTATTACAACCCGCGATTATACCATGATTATGGGAGTTACTATTTTTTACGGTATTTTGCTGATGGTGGCGCGTTTTATTACAGATATTGCATATGGATTTATTGATCCGCGGATTAAGCTTACTGGCGGGAAGGAGGGATAACTTTATGTCTGTTAAAGATAATGCTGTGAACTTGGATAAGCTTCAGGTAAAACCGGAAGATTTCCAGAAGGTCGGGGCGGATGAAAAGCAGTCTGAAGTTATTCAGCGCGAAAGCTTGTCCGCTTGGCGAGATGCTTGGGAACGACTTCGTAAAAATAAACTAGCAATGACGAGCTTGAGTGTGTTGGTTCTCATTGTGCTTGCTTCAATTGTTGGGCCGATGCTGTCCCCATACGATGACCGCACCAATGATTTGTTGAGCACCAATCTTCCTCCTTCGGCGGAACATTGGTTCGGAACAGATGATCTGGGACGTGATATGTTTGTACGTACTTGGATGGGCGCTCGGATTTCCTTGATTATTGGTTTGGCTGCTGCAATGATTGACTTGATGATTGGAGTTATTTATGGTGGAATTATGGGTTACTTTGGTGGCCGCGTTGATGAAATCATGAATAAATTTTCTGAAATCTTGTACTCCATTCCTTACTTGCTTGTTACGATCCTGTTGCTGGTTGTACTGGAGCCAAGTATCACTACAATTATTATTGCGCTCTGTGTAACGGGGTGGATTAACATGTCGTGGATTGTACGTGGTGAGATGTTACAACTTAAAAACCGAGAATTTGTACTTGCTTCCCGTTCAATGGGTGCTGGTGCAGGTCGTTTGCTGTTCCGTCACTTGTTGCCTAATGCGGTAGGACCAATCATTGTCACACTGACTTTGACAGTTCCAAGTGCTATTTTCTCTGAGGCATTCCTGAGCTTCCTTGGATTAGGGGTACAGGCTCCTCAGGCGTCGCTGGGTTCAATGATTGAATCGGCTCTGACCGGGTGGATGTATTACCCGTGGCGGATGCTTTTCCCAGCAGGTTTGATCAGTTTGATTATGCTTGCGTTCAACCTTTTTGGCGACGGCTTGCGTGATGCGCTTGATCCGAAGTTGAAGAAATAGGAGGTGAGATCATGGTGAGTAGCAACAATTTAATTGAGGTTGAAGGTCTTAAAAAGTATTTTAATGTTGGCAAAAACCGTGTGCTCAAAGCGGTGGACAACCTGAATTTCTATATTCGCGAGGGTGAAACGCTGGGTATGGTTGGCGAATCCGGCTGTGGTAAGTCTACAGCGGGTCGTACGATTTTGCGCTTGTATGAACCTACAGCAGGTAGCGTACGTTTTAACGGTACGGATATTTACAAATTGTCACCGAGTAAAATGAAAGCAATGCGCCGTGATATGCAGATGATCTTTCAAGATCCGTATGCATCATTGAACCCGCGTTTTACCGTTTCTGATATTATTGGTGAGGCACTGGATATTCACAACATGGCGGGTAGCCGTGCAGAACGTAAGAAACGGATTGAAGAGTTACTTGATCTGGTTGGTTTGAACCCTGACCATGCAACACGCTATCCGCATGAGTTTTCTGGTGGTCAACGTCAACGGATCGGTATTGCACGCGCACTAGCAGTTAATCCTAAATTCATCATTTGTGATGAGCCGATTTCAGCTCTTGACGTATCTATTCAGGCTCAGGTTGTCAACCTGTTAAAAGAGCTTCAAGAACGTTTGGGTCTGACATACCTGTTCATTGCGCATGATCTGTCGATGGTCAAGCACATCAGTGATCGGGTAGCTGTAATGTATATGGGTAGAATGGTCGAGCTTGCAGAAAGTGCTGAATTGTATGCAAATCCGATCCATCCTTATACGAAAATGCTTTTGTCGGCGATCCCACTTCCTGATCCAGAAGTAGAAGCCAACAAAAAACGGATTATTATGCCAGGCGACCAAGCAGGCCCGATTCATGATGCATCTGGCAGCAAGACAGGGGCTTATAACCTGGAAAATGCCACGCTCATCGAAGTGTCTAAAGGACATTTTGTAGCTGAGCCTTACGCCTGATCTTGTTTTATGCACCAACCGCCGAGTTATTCGGCGGTTTTTTTTGTAGGAAGCTTTGACGTGGACATGGGCTTTCGGTACAATCAAGCAGTAAGGTTTTGGTGGAGACAGGAGGCAGACCCATGAAGATAATTCCGGAAACGCTTCGCGGAGGGTCGGCTTTGGCAGAAGATTATATACAGGGTACAGGACGCGCAAGCGACTTGTATGAATATAATGTGCTGCACGCCGATGCTTATGCCCAACGGGCGAAGTGGCTGGATAAGACGGGGCATCTGCGATTAAACCGTAAGGATATCGTAGCATGTCTTCGTATATACAATGAGAAATACAATTCGTATGAGGCGGTTCGTGCTTCATTGGACCGTCTGGAAAGTCCAGATGCCTTAGTAGTAGCTGGCGGGCAGCAAAGCGGATTGTTCACAGGTCCGATGCTGGTCATTTACAAAGCTGCTACCCTAATTAAGGCGGCGAGAGAAGCTGAGGAACGGCTTGGACGTCCGGTTATTCCCGTCTTCTGGATTGCTGGCGAAGATCATGACTGGGACGAGGTCAATCATACATACGTAATGGCAAATGACCCACAAGCCGTCAAAATCAAGCTGAATAAGCAACCTGAACGCCGTTCTTCGGTTAGTGCCATTAAAGTTGAGGCTGTTGAGTGGAAGCAAGCGATAGCGGATATAGAGCAAAGCTTGCCAGATTCAGAATATAAGGCTGAAATAATGCGCATGATTGAGAACGGGCTAACGGATTCATATGGACTGAGTGAAGCCTTTGCCAAGTTGCTGGGCCTTTTGTTCGGCACCTATGGATTAGTACTCTTGGATTCAGCAGATCCTTCGCTACGCAAGCTGGAAGCATCCGTTTTTAAGCAACTGGTTCAGCACAATGATGAGTTGGAGCAGGCTTACCGGACGACTGCTGCGCGGATCGTAGATTATGGATATCATTTACAAGCCGATGTGCATGAAGGTGGCGCGAATCTCTTTTATATCCATGAAGATGAACGCTTGCTGCTTTTCAAAAAAGCTGGACTATTCACGGATCGACACGGTCTGGTGGTGTTTACTGTGGATGAACTGCTTGAAGAGATAGATAGACATCCCGAACGTTTTAGTAACAATGTGCTAACTCGTCCTCTAATGCAGGATTCACTGTTTCCGGTGTTGGCATCTGTGCTGGGTCTAGGAGAGATTGCTTACTGGGCGATTACACGGGATGCTTTCGGGGTGTTGGAGATGCAGATGCCGATACTGCTGCCACGAATGTCTTTTACGTTGGTAGAGCCAGGCGTGGAGAAGCATATGCTTAAGTATGAATTGAGTTTTGGTCAAGTTAGAGACGGACTTGAGGAACGGAAAAAGCAATGGATCGCCACTCAAGATCAGCTTGGAATGCAGGATCAGTTTTCCGGGGCTAAGGAAGCTTTTGTCCGCATGTACGAACCGCTTGTGCAGCAGACAGGTTTGATTGAAAAAGGTTTGCTACCGCTCGGAGAAACCAACCGCGATAAGATTCTGGCACAGATCGCCTATCTGGAGGCAAAAGTTCAGGAAGCGTTGCTTCGGCAAAATGAAACAGCACTTCGCCAGTGGGATCGTATTGAGTGGTCGCTTTTTCCATTTGGACAGCCGCAGGAGCGGGCGTATACGATCTATCATTTTCTGAACCGTCATGGTCTCAGCCTGATTGATATGATTATGAGTGTACCATTGGATCTGACGGGTACGCATCGCGTTATTTATGTATGATTTATTATTTTATATAGGATTTATCATGGTTCAAATTTAACCAATATGAAGGAGGAAACAAAGTATGACTTCCCATTCTCTGCAAAATAGCATAGTTCACGATCTTAAATTGGCCCCTGAAGGTCATTTGAAAATTGATTGGGTAGAAGCCCATATGCCAGTATTGAACCGTATACGTCAACAATTCGAGCAAGAGCAGCCTTTTGCTGGTCTGAAGGTAACCATCTGTCTACATCTGGAGGCCAAAACGGCTTATCTGGCTAAAGTGGTACAAGCAGGTGGAGCGCAGGTAACTATTACGGGTAGTAATCCGTTGTCCACACAAGATGATGTTTGCGCCGCATTAGTTGAAGATGGCGTTACAGTATTAGCTAAATACAATCCGGACCCGGAAGAATTCAAAAATTTGCAAATCAAGGCACTGGAAACAAAGCCGGATCTCATTATAGATGATGGTGGTGACTTGGTTACTCTGTTGCAATCCGAACGGCCTGATCTGATTTCTACGATCCGTGGGGGAGCAGAGGAGACAACTACTGGAATTATTCGTTTGAAGGCTTTGGAAAAAGAAGGGCAACTTCACTTTCCGATGGTGGCTGTTAATGATGCTTACTGCAAATATTTGTTTGATAACCGCTATGGTACAGGACAGTCAGCTTTCGACGGCATTATTCGTACGACTAATCTGGTTGTAGCCGGAAGTACAGTGGTTGTGGTAGGTTATGGCTGGTGTGGCAAAGGGGTTGCAATGCGTGCGAAAGGGCTAGGAGCCAACGTTGTTGTAACCGAAGTTGATCCAATCAAGGCAGTAGAAGCCCATATGGATGGTTTCCATGTCTTGCCGATGGTAGAAGCTGCCAAACTGGGCGACTTCTTTATTACAGTAACTGGAAACAAGGCTGTAATTACAGGAGAACACTTTGATGTGATGAAGGATGGAGCTGTGCTGTGTAACGCAGGGCATTTTGATGTGGAGGTTAGTAAGCCTGAGCTTGCTAAACGTTCCGAATCCATTCGTACGGTGCGTCGCAATATCGAGGAATATCGCTTTAAAGATGGACGTAAAATGTATTTGCTGGCAGAAGGACGCCTCGTGAATCTGGCTGCTGCTGATGGTCATCCTGCGGAAATTATGGATACGACATTTGCGCTTCAGGCGCTTGGCTTGAAATATGTGAATGATCGTTACAATGAGCTAGGCAAAGCTGTTATTAATGTACCTTATGAAATTGATGAGCAGGTAGCTCGATTCAAGCTTGATAGTCTGGGAATCCAAATTGACACGTTAACTGAAGACCAAAAGATCTATTTGGACAGCTGGAACGCGTAATCGGATTATTTCATCACGATTTTCGCTGCAAAAGTGTTGCGTTTTTAATGCAAGTGTTTGTTTAGGTTGGCATAATGGACAGAGAGTAAGCCCTTTATTCCGTGTTGTTTCGAAACCTGATGCATATTGTCGGGGGCCGGCTTCATGGGGTAAGGGGCTTTTTTGCATCTTGTGACGCAGGGCTACAATAACAGACATAAGGGTATGGATCCGGCTTCTATCACTTTTTGGTAATGAAAAAGAGGTCTTTGATTTTTTAAAGCGAATCTATTATGCTTAGGTGGTGGAAAGTGGGCCAAAGTGGGAGAATGGGGTAAGGGGTGACGAAACCAATGTTTATGGGGGAGTTCCAACATAGCATTGATGAGAAGGGCCGGCTTACTGTACCGGCCAAGTTTCGTGAACTTCTCGGTGCCTCGTTCGTGGTTACCCGCGGGCTGGACCAATGCCTCTTCGTGTATCCCATGGATGAGTGGGCTGTCATGGAGAAAAAACTTAAAGCACTGCCTCTGATGAAGGCCGATGCGCGGGCGTTTACCCGTTTTTTTTTCTCGGGGGCGACTGAATGCGAATTGGACAAACAGGGCAGGGTAAATTTACCGGGGAATTTGTGCGAATACGCCAAGCTTACTAAAGAGTGCGTCGTATTGGGAGTGTCCACCCGTGTAGAGATTTGGAGCAAGCATACTTGGGAGCAATATTTCAACCAATCAGAAGAAGCATTTAACGACATTGCTGAGAAATTGGTTGATTTCAACTTTGAATTGTAATTTAGGAGGTCAGCCGTTTGTTTCACCACATTACCGTACTCAAAGAAGAAGCAACACAGGCACTAAACATCAGGCAGGACGGGATTTATGTGGACTGCACGTTGGGAGGGGCAGGACACAGTTCCGTCATTGCATCACAGCTTGGTCCTGAGGGAAGGCTCATTGCCTTTGATCAGGACGACTGGGCATTGAACAATGCGCGAGAGAAGCTGTCAGCCTATGAAGGAAAGATTTCATTAGTGAAATCCAACTTCCGCCACTTGCAGGACAAGCTGACCGAGCTGGGATTGCCCGAAAAAGACGGCGTCCCGCAAGTCCAGGGTATTTTGTTCGATCTGGGTGTATCCTCGCCCCAGTTCGATGAGGGGGAACGGGGATTTAGCTACAATCATGATGCACCGCTTGATATGCGGATGGATCAGAGTAGCTCGCTTACGGCTTACGAAATTGTCAATGAATGGTCGGAAGCAGAGATTGCGCGTATTTTGTTTCATTACGGAGAAGAGAAGTTTTCACGGCGGATCGCAAAGATCATGATTGAACGTCGATTGAACAAGCCTATTCACACAACAGGGGAACTTGTCGATATTATCAAAGAAGGAATTCCGGCTGCGGCACGCAGAACCGGGGGACATCCGGCTAAACGCAGTTTCCAGGCTTTGCGGATTGCTGTGAATGATGAGTTGGGTGCACTGGAAGATACTTTGCATCAGGCAATAAGATGTCTGGCTCCAGGAGGCAGAATTTCGGTCATTACATTCCATTCTCTGGAGGATCGGATATGCAAGCATATTTTCAAGGAGTATTTGGCGAAAAGCATCTATCCATCTGATTTGCCTATTTTGGAGGACAAAATGATAGGCGATCTGAAGCTGGTGAACCGTAAGCCGATTGTGGCGTCAGAGCAGGAATTGGAGCTTAATCCACGGTCCCGGTCAGCGAAGCTGAGAGTTGCCGAAAAATTGTAAATTTAATGGAGAAGGAGAGGCGACATGGCTTATACACGCGGTAATTTGGCTGTAAAAGAAAGAGCCCGTCAGGAACAGGTTCAGCAACAACGGTATCGTGAGACCACCAAAGTCGTTACACGCCGCAGAGAGCTGCCGATTCGAGAAAAGCTGCTGTATCTATTGACACTTGTAGCGTGCATTGTCATTGCTGGTATGTTGATTAGCAGGTACGCTCACATTTATCAAATCAATTATTCGATTAATACGGCAAGCAAGGACATTTCCAAATTACAGACCAATATCGCCCAACTGAAGATTCAAAAGGAGCGTCTGGAAAATCAGATCGTGCCGACTGCAAAGCAACAAGGATATATCGAACCAACAAGAGAGCCCATTCGTGTGGAAAAGCAGGCTGCCAAATAGTTAAGGGCATAGCATCAAGCTATGCTCTGACGTACATTTTTTTGCAGAGAGGTTTGAGCTATGGTCAAAAGAATAAAGCTTCGCACACTGCTAATAGGGGGATGTATTACCCTCTTTTTTCTTGTTCTGCTACTTAAGGTATTTTGGATTCAAGTTGTGAGTGGGGAGTACTGGCATAACCTGGTAGTTAATCAAGTAGAAAGAGATCAGGTGATTCAGCCCAAGCGTGGAACCATTACGGACCGTAAAGGAAACGTATTGGCTACGGATGCACCGGCTTATACGGTAGTTGTCAATCCTAGTATCATTCAGGAGTATGATTTGGAGAATGAGGTTGTAGCTAAGCTGCACCAGTTACTCAAAACGCCTGAGGATGAGCTGAGAGGACATCTTTCTGCAAAGGATAAAAAGGGGAACTACTTAAAAAATCGCGAGATTCGTAATGGGGGCTGGAAGGTAGATCCTGAGGTCAAGGCACAAGTGGATACGTTCAAAGAGTATTTGAAGGATAAGTATGAAGTAATTGGAGCTGTGGACACCGTTCAAGAATCCAAACGCTATTATCCGGAAAATAAGCTGGCTTCCCATGTTCTTGGCTATCAAAGAAAAGATGGCACAGCAGGTATGGGGTTGGAAGCTTATTATAATAAAGAGCTCTCGGGGACGGCTGGAAAGCTTCTGTATCAGCGGGATCGGAAGGGAGTTCCTCTTCAAGGATCGGAAAGTGTCTATGAGCCGGCACAAAATGGTAAAAATTTAAAGCTGACGATTGACGATACGATTCAGTATTATATAGAGGATGCCATGCAGGAAGCTATTGCAAAATACAACCCGAAAACGATGACTGTTGTAGCTGCTGATCCTCAGACGATGGATGTTCTCGGTATGGCAACTTATCCGAATTTTAATCCCAATACATATGGGAGTACACCCTTGGAATATTTCCGTAATAATGCTACTCAATCTATCTACGAGCCTGGCTCCACGTTTAAGATTGTCACCTTGGCAGCTGCGGTTCAAGAAAAGGTGTTCAATCCAAATGAATCCTACCAATCTGGTATGATTCGGGTCGGAGGCTGGGATATTCGTGACGTAAGCCGTAACTGGGGAACGTTAACCTATCTTCAGGGGGTCAAGCGTTCAAGTAACGTCGGTTTCGTCCATCTGGGATTGGATAAGTTGGGTGGCGAAAGGCTGAAGAAATATATTAATAACTTTGGATTCGGCGTGAAAACAGGCATTGATCTTCCGAGTGAGTCTACCGGAGCTATTACTTTCCATACCCAGTACAAATCCGAGGTGGCAACGGCTTCGTATGGACACGGACGTGTTCAGGTAACGCCAATCCAGCAGGTAGCTGCAATCTCGGCAATTGCTAACGGGGGGAAGCTGATGCAACCTCATCTGGTGAAAGAAATCATGAACCCAGATACAGGCGAAGTTCAGACGATTCAACCGAAGGAAGTCCGCCAAGTGATTACTCGGGAATCGGCAGTCCAGACAAGCAGCTATCTGGAGCAGGTCGTATCTGACCAAGAAATTGGTACGGGACGCCTTGCTTATATTGACGGATATCGTGTAGCTGGTAAAACAGGTACAGCGACGAAGGTCGTCGGAAAAGTATATGACCATTCGAAGGATGTCGTGTCCTTTATAGGTTTTGCACCAGTAAATGATCCGAAAATAGCTGTTTTGGTTGTTATGGATGAACCTAACAAATCAGTAGGCGGCGGTACAGCAGCAGCGCCTGTATTTAAAAAAATCGTATCTCAATCGTTGCAATATATGGGGGTTCCAAAAACAGGAACTAAAACGAATAAATCAGGTGGCGCTGTTGTAAAAACAGTGAATTTGCCAACGGTACCAACATTAACTGGTCAGGTGAAGAAAGATGCGCAAAATGCATTGCTCAAACAGGGAATTGCCTATGAAACGGTAGGCAAAGGCTCCAAAATTGTTCGCCAATATCCTGAAGCAGGCGTCAAAATGAAACCCGGACAACGCATTTACTTGCTGACTGAGGATAGTGCCAACATGACTATTCCTGATTTTACAGGTGTTTCGTTGCGTGACACACTTCAAGTTCTGACCCTTATGAAGGTTGGTGTGCAGGTAAGCGGCGAAGGTTATGTTGTCTCTCAAAAGGCGCAAATGGTAAATGGAAAGCGGATCGTCAGCGTGACGCTTCAGCCGGCCAAAGAAACGGTGACCGGAGTGAAACCGGAGGAAACACAGGACTCGACCAATGGAGTTGCAGCTAACCAGACCGGCAGCGCAACAAAAACGGAGGTCGATACTAAAACCGAATCCAGTACTACTGCTGATGCTGGAACAGACGCGGGAGCTCCTAAGGGAGGAATATCTGCTGTTGCAGATGAGAAAAGTGCTGCTGCGATTAAAGGCGAGGATAACTGATAGCTTGTTCTAATGTCCGTTCTTTTGAATATTCATGAGGTAAGACATGTCATGAGTATTTGAGGAACGGAGGGAGCGCGTTTGAAAAAATCTAACGTGACCATGCGGCGGAGGCTGGTATGGGGGCTAATGGGATTATTTGTACTGTTTGCGGCCTTGTCGATCCGGCTCGCCTATGTTCAATTGGGTAAAGGAGGCGAGCTCTCGGCCAAGGCTGAGGATTCGTGGCGCCGCAATATTCCATTTGCCGCCAAGCGCGGCGAAATTTTGGATCGGCAGGGTACGGCGCTGACCTACAATGTCAGTTCGCCGACAGTCATGGCGATACCAGTGCAAATTAAGAAGCCGGAAGAAACGGCACGCAGGCTGGCGCCCTTGCTGGATATGAGTGAGGATAAAGTGCTCAAGCTGATTACCAAACGAACAGCAAGCCAAAAACTTCAGCCCGGCGGACGAAAAATTACGATGGAGAAAGCGCAGCAAATTCGTGATTTGAAGCTGCCGGGTATCGTTGTTGCTGAAGACAACAAACGTTATTATCCTTATGGTGATCTAGCGGCTCATATTCTTGGGTTTACAGGAATTGATAATCAAGGGCTGACAGGCGTAGAGAAGCAGCAAAACAGTAAGCTTCGGGGAATCGACGGAAGCATTGCGTATTTATCAGATGCAGGTGGTCGTCTGATGCCTGGTTCTTCTGAAAAATACATTGAACCGAAGGATGGACTGAATTTACAATTAACCATTGATAAGTCTGTGCAGTCCATTATGGAACGGGAGCTTGACCAAGCCATGGTCAAATTTCAGGCGAAGTCCGCGTTGTCTATTGCTATGAACCCCAAGACGGGTGAAATATTAGGCATGGCTGGACGACCAAGCTATGAGCCAGCACTATACAAGCAGTATGCGCCTGAAATCTATAATCGAAATCTGCCTATCTGGATGACATATGAACCTGGGTCTACTTTCAAAATTATTACACTGGCGGCTGCCTTGGAAGAAAAGAAGGTCAATCTCAAAAATGACCGTTTTTTTGATCCGGGATATATTGAAGTCGGTGGAGCACGCCTGCGTTGCTGGAAGAAAGGCGGACATGGAAGCCAAACGTTCCTTCAAGTGGTGGAGAATTCTTGCAACCCCGGTTTTGTAACATTGGGGCAGCGGTTAGGTAAAGAAACACTTTTCAAGTACATTCGGAATTTCGGCTTCGGCAGCAAAACGGGAATCGACATGATTGGTGAGGGCAACGGCATTTTGTTCAAGCTACCTCAGGTCGGTCCTGTAGAACTGGCGACAACCGCTTTTGGTCAAGGGGTGTCTGTCACTCCGATCCAGCAGGTAACGGCAGTATCGGCGGCAATCAATGGCGGTAATCTTTATAAGCCTCACATTACAAAAGGTTGGGTTCAGCCGGGAACCGGAAAAGTGCTGGAAAAAGTAGAACCAGAACTGGTACGTAGGGTCATTTCAGAGGATACCTCCCGACAGGTAAGAGAAGCGCTGGAGAGCGTCGTTGCTAAAGGTACAGGTCGTCCTGCTTTTATTGAAGGCTACCGGGTAGGAGGTAAAACGGGGACGGCACAAAAGGTGATTAACGGACGTTATTCTTCCTCGGAGCATATTGTATCCTTTATTGGTTTTGCGCCGGCGGATGATCCGCAAATCGTCGTCTATACCGCTGTCGATAACCCGAAGGGCATTCAATTCGGCGGGGTGGTTGCTGCGCCAATCGTGCAAAATATTTTAAAGGACGCGCTGATTGCCTTGAAAATACCGCCTCGCACCAATCAAATTGCCAAAGAGTACAAGTATGGAGAAAATCCGATCGAAACGGTACCTGATCTGGTAGGTGCTACTGCAGCTGATTTGTACGAAGATATGAATATGAACTTTATGCTCGTGAAATCTGGGTCAGGCAAGACGGTCGTGAGTCAGGCGCCGAAGCCGGGCTCCAGATTGGAGCGGGGATCAACGATCCGTATTTACATGGGGGATTGATAGGTTCATTTTATACCATACTATGAATAACGAGAGAGCAATGGAGGAATGAAAGATGCAGCTTCAACAATTGGCTTCACTGCTGGCCGTCTCCCGTGTGGTGGGTGACGGTACAGTGGATTGCCGAGGAATCGGGGCGGATTCACGTCGAGTGCAACCGGGGGATTTATTTCTGTGTTTGCCAGGTTTTACAGTGGACGGACATGACTATGCTGAGCAGGCAATTGCGTCCGGGGCGGCAGCTTTGGTCGTTGAACGTGAACTGGATGTACCTGTTCCGCAGCTTGTAGTTAAGGATGCACGACATGCCATGGCGGTTTTGGCAGATTATATGTTTGATTCACCGAGCCGACGCATGCGCATGATCGGCATAACCGGAACCAACGGTAAAACAACGATAACTTATCTGATTGAAAAGATCATGAAGGATGCGGGGGTGAACACCGGACTGATTGGTACGATTCAAATGCGTTACGGTGGTCAGTCTTACCCAATGTCTGGCACTACGCCCGAAGCGGTGGAACTGCAACGTTATCTCGGAAATATGGCAGAGCAGGGGGTTCAATGCTGTGTCATGGAAGTATCCTCACATGCGTTGGAGCAGGGCCGCGTCAAAGGAACTGATTTTCGCACCGCTATATTTACAAACCTGACGCAGGACCACCTGGACTACCACAACACAATGGAGGAGTACCGTGCTGCAAAAGGACTTTTATTCTCTAGGTTGGGAAATGCTTTCTCGCGGGATGCATCAGATAGCAAATATGCTGTTCTGAATGCAGACGATCCGGCTTCTTCCTATTTGCAGGCTCAAACTGCGGCCCAAGTGATTACATACGGCGTGGAAAAGGAGTCTGATGTGCAGGCATCTCGTATCACTATAGGTTCCAAGGGAACCTCCTTTCATGTGTCTACTTTTAAAGGAGATACCGATATTGAGCTTCGAATGGTAGGCAAGTTCAATGTGTACAACGCACTGGCGGCCATTACCGCTGCTTTGCTGGAAGGAATCTCGCTGGTGGATATCAAGCGCAGTCTAGAGTCTATCGCAGGCGTAGATGGGCGGGTAGAGCCTGTAGATGCGGGTCAGCCCTTTGCTGTTATTGTAGATTATGCCCATACACCGGACGGATTGGAAAATGTCCTTCGCACCGTAAAGGAATTTGCGGTCGGTAAAGTATGGTGTGTATTTGGATGCGGCGGCGACCGAGATCGTACGAAACGCCCATTGATGGGGAAAATTGCTGCGCGTTACAGCGATCACTCGTTTATTACTTCCGACAATCCGCGAACAGAGGACCCGAAAGTGATTTTGAAAGACATCGAACAAGGGTTGATCGACGAAGGTGTACCCGCAGAACGATACGAATTGATCGTGGATCGCAGAACTGCAATTCATAAAGCTGTTGAAATGGCAAGCCCTGACGATGTAGTATTGATTGCGGGAAAAGGTCATGAGACTTACCAGTTGATCGGAAAAACGGTGCATGAATTCGATGACCGCATCGTAGCCAAAGAAGCGATAAGGGGTTTATCCAAGTGATGAAAAGAACAATCGGTCAGATTGCATCTATGTGTGGAGGAATACTTCACGGAGAAGCGGACGCCGAACAGATGGTCGAAGGCGTTTTTACAGATTCTCGCAGGCCGCAGAGCCAAGGGTTGTTTGTTCCACTCGTGGGCGAACGGTTTGATGGGCATAATTATGTGCAGCAGATCGTAAGCGAGGCAGGTGCAGCTGCATTTTTATGGCAAAAGGATCATGGAGCACCTCCGGCTGAGAACGCTATTGAGGTAGAGGATACGCTAGAAGCTCTTCAGCATCTAGCAGCTGCATACTTACGCGAAACCGGCGTTTCTGTCGTTGGGATCACGGGAAGCAACGGCAAGACGACAACGAAAGACATCGTAAACGCTCTGCTGGGCACGACTTTTAAAGTACACAAAACCGAAGGGAATTATAACAATCATATCGGTTTGCCTTTAACGGTACTGTCTATGCCGCAGGATACAGATATTCTCATTCTGGAGATGGGCATGAGTGGACGTGGAGAGATTCGTCTGCTGGCTAATATTGCCCAACCAGATGTAGCTATCATAACGAACATAGGCGAATCGCACTTGCTGCAGCTTGGTTCTCGTGCGGAAATCGCTCGTGCAAAGTTGGAGATCACAAGTGGCCTTAAGGCTGGTGGTTTGCTGATCTATAACGGGGATGAACCACTGCTTTCACAAGTGTTGGCGGAGTCTGAAACGGTCAAGCCTGAAGGTTTAAAATTGTTTACGTTCGGGCTAGTTGCAGGCAACGATGACTATCCAACTGAAATCACTTCCGATGGAGAAGGCAGCTTATTTATAACAGCCCAATCTGGCAAAGAGGCTTTCCGGCTTCCCTTGCTTGGACAGCACAATGTTGTAAATGGTTTGGCAGCACTGGCGGTAGCGCGTCATTTCAATGTCGATGTAGACCATATACGTAAAGGGTTGTCGTCTTTAAAGCTGACGGGCATGCGCATTGAGATCGTGAACTGTCCTAATGGACTTACCGTGCTAAACGATGCTTATAATGCCAGTCCGGCTTCAATGAAGGCTGCAATTCAGACGCTGTCTGCGTATAAAACGGACGGACGTAAAATCGCCGTGCTTGGTGACATGCTGGAGTTGGGACCTGAGGAAAAGCAATTCCATGAGGAAATTGGAATTTTCGCGGCAAAGCACGACGTAGAAGTACTGTTTACCTACGGTGCGTTAGGCACTTCGATTGCGCAGGGTGCGCAAGAGTTGATGCCAACTGCTAACGTGCACGCTTATACAGATAAGCAAGAGCTGATCCAGTATTTGCTGGTTCATCTACACGCCAATGATATTGTGCTGGTTAAGGCATCCAGAGGGATGCGACTAGAAGAAATTGTGGATGCGCTGAAAAACGGTTCGCTACAGAACTGATGTTGACGAGAGGGAGACTCCCATGGATATTCAATTATTACTGCTGACGATCGTCGTATCGTTTATATTGGCGGTCATTGCCGCTCCACTGCTCATTCCGCTGCTGCGGCGAATGAAATTCGGCCAGCAGGTCCGGGATGACGGGCCACAAAGCCATCTTAAAAAAATAGGTACGCCTACAATGGGCGGTATCGTGATTCTGGTGGCTTTTACGCTGACCTTTCTTAAGTTTTCAGCTATCAAAAATACGGACTTTTACGTTCTGCTGGTTGCTACGCTGGGTTTTGGGCTGATCGGCTTTTTGGACGACTATATCAAGATTGTATTCAAACGCTCGTTAGGTCTGACGGCGCGTCAAAAGCTGTTTGGGCAATTATTGTTTGGCGCGATCATGTGCTGGCTTCTGCTTAGTAATGATCATAGTACTGCGATCGGCATCCCTGGAACGTCATGGTCATTTGATTGGGGCGGCTGGTTTTATTATCCGTTCATCATTATCATGATGCTGGCGATTAGCAATGCTGTCAATTTCACGGATGGGCTGGACGGGCTGCTGTCCGGTACAAGTGCCATTGCCTTTGCTGCTTATGCCATTGTCGCGATTCAGGCGACCTCGCTTCCGGCAGCAGTATGCTCAGCGGCTATGATTGGCGCTGTACTCGGATTTCTCGTGTATAATGCTCATCCTGCCAAGGTGTTTATGGGTGACACAGGCTCGCTGGGAATCGGCGGCGCCATAGGTGCCATTGCCATCGTTACGAAAAGCGAAATTTTGTTCCTCATTATCGGTGGTGTATTCGTAATTGAAATGCTGTCCGTGGTCTTGCAAGTAGCTTCTTTTAAAACACGTGGCAAGCGTATTTTCAAAATGAGCCCGATTCATCATCATTTCGAGCTGTCCGGCTGGTCCGAATGGCGCGTAGTTATTACATTCTGGGCTGTAGGACTGTTGTTGGCAGGACTCGGACTTTATCTCAACAAGGGGTTGTAGACAAATGAACCATCCAGACGCATACAGAGATCAGGAAGTCGTCATTATCGGGCTGGCCAAAAGCGGCGTGCAAGTTGCCAAGGTGCTGCACCAGGCCGGAGCCAAGCTGACAGTCAATGATAAAAAAGATAGGGAACAATGTCCCGAAGCTTCTGAATTAGAGGCTTTGGGAATTTCCGTTTTATGCGGGGGTCACCCAGAGTGGCTAATTCATCCTGGAGTGAAGCTGGTTGTCAAAAATCCAGGGATTCCTTATACGGCTCCTCCCGTACAGAAAGCTGTCGAGCTCGGCATTGAGGTCGTGACCGAGGTTGAGGTCGCCTACCATCTATGTAAAGCTCCGATCATCGGAATTACTGGCTCCAACGGAAAGACGACCACGACCACTTGGGTAGGCAAGCTGTTGGAGGCATCCGGCATGAATCCAATCGTGGCTGGTAATATCGGTACGCCCTTATGTGAGGCGGCTGTGGACGCCAAGTCGGACGAGTGGATGGTTGTGGAGCTGAGCAGCTTTCAGTTAAAAGGAACAAAGGATTTCAAGCCCGCTGTGGCCTGCCTGCTCAATGTAGCTGAGACCCATTTGGACTACCACGGAGGCATGGAGGACTACGTTGCATCCAAGGCGCGTCTATTTGCCAATCAAACGGCGGCGGATACTGCGGTGGTGAACTGGGATGACCCCGTCTGCCGGGAGCTCGTACCCTATATAAAAGCGAAGCTGCTTCCGTTCTCTATGACAGAACGTTTGCAGGAAGGGTTGTTCGCTGACCCGCCATACATACCGGATGTGACGGATGATATTGAACGTAGCATCGTATACCGCGATGGAAATGGTGTGCTGCATCCCATTATAGGCGTAGCTGAGATTGGACTTCCGGGTCGTTTTAACGTAGAAAATGCTCTTGCTGCTTGCGCAATCGCCATTGCTGCAGGCGCAGAACCAGCGAATTTGGCGGAACCATTAAGTACTTTTCGCGGCGTCGAACATCGGCTTGAATATGTTTTAGAACACGCTGGTGTAGCTTATTACAATAATTCCAAAGCAACCAATTCGAAAGCAACAATGATGGCCTTATCTTCCTTTAAGCAACCCATTGTACTCATTGCCGGAGGATTGGATCGCGGTTCTGATTATACAGAGCTCGTACCTTCCTTGCAGGAAGGTGTGAAAGCCGTTGTGCTCTTGGGTGAGACACGGCATAAGTTGGCTGAGCGCGCCCAGCAGGCTGGAATAGAGCATGTCAAGGTCGTCGATAATGGGGAGGATGCCGCCGCTACGCTCGTGGAGGCTGTGAACAAGGCTGCTGAATTTGCTGAGACGGGAGATGTAGTATTACTCTCACCCGCCTGTGCAAGCTGGGATATGTTCCGATCCTATGAAGAGCGTGGACGTATTTTTAAAGAGGCGGCGCATAAATTGTAAGTAGGGGGGTTGGATAAGCCCCTACTTTTATGCAAGGGGTGGCCTCCTGATGAAGCAATCTCGTCCAGCGCCGGATCTATGGCTTTTCGTTTGTATTGTAAGCTTATTAGCCATCGGCATGGTTATGGTATACAGTGCGGGCGCCGTCCTCGCTTTTCACGAGTACGGGGACTCCTACTATTTTGTAAAGCGGCAATTGCTGTTTGCAGGGCTCGGTCTTGTAGCGATGTACTTTACTGCCAGAACGGACTACCGGATCTGGCAGAAATATGCCAAGGTTGTGTTGTTGATCTGTCTTGCGTTGCTGGTTGCCGTATTAATTCCCGGCATTGGTGTAGTCAGAGGCGGGGCACGAAGCTGGCTCGGTATTAGCTCTTTCGGCATTCAGCCTTCCGAGTTTATGAAGCTGGGTATGATTCTTTTTCTCGCTCGTTGGCTCAGTCGTCCTGACTATGATATTAGCTCTTTTACGCGCGGCCTGTTGCCCCCGCTTGGACTCATGGGACTGGCTTTTGGGCTTATTATGCTCCAGCCCGATTTGGGCACTGGCACGGTAATGATGGGAGCGTCCATGCTCATCGTATTTACGGCAGGCGCGCGTATGAAGCATCTCGGTCTGCTGGCTTTGTCGGGAGCAGCAGGGTTTGCTGCACTGATTGCAGCTGCACCTTATCGGCTCCAGCGCATCACCGCTTTTCTGGACCCTTGGTCCGATCCGCTTGGCGCAGGTTATCAAATTATTCAATCGCTATATGCGATTGGTCCTGGCGGCCTAGCGGGCTTGGGGCTTGGCATGAGTCGACAAAAATATAGCTACGTTCCTGAGCCGCAGACTGATTTTATTTTTTCCATTTTGGCGGAGGAGCTTGGCTTTATCGGTGGAATGGCGGTGTTGGGGCTCTTTTTGGTTCTCGTGTGGAGAGGAATGCGTGTCGCTATAACCATTCCGGATACCTATGGTAGTTTGCTTGCGGTGGGTATTGTCGCAATGGTCGCCGTACAGGTCGTCATTAATATTGGTGTCGTTATCGGTTTAATGCCGGTGACAGGAATAACACTGCCCTTAATCAGCTATGGAGGTTCTTCTCTGACCTTAATGCTAACTGCTCTGGGCATTTTACTAAATTTATCACGTTATGCGAGGTGAACGTTTATGCGCGTCGTGTTGAGCGGCGGCGGCACCGGAGGGCATATTTATCCGGCGCTGGCCGTAGCCAGACAGTGCGAAGAGATTGATTCGGACGCTGAATTTTTATACATTGGCGGTCAACGAGGACTCGAAAGCAAGTTGGTTCCTCAGGAAAAAATTCCATTTGAGGCTATTGATATCACAGGATTTCGTCGCAGCTTGTCTGTGGAAAATATAAAAACGATCATGCGCTTTTTCAAAGGGGTTCGCAGATCCAAAGCATTATTAAAGAAATTTAAGCCAGATGTCGTTATTGGCACCGGGGGATATGTATGCGGCCCCGTCGTTTATGCAGCTTCCAAGTTGGGAATTCCCAGCATTATTCATGAGCAAAATGCAATTCCAGGGCTGACTAATACATTTCTGAGTCGCTATGTGGATACAGTGGCTGTTAGCTTTGAAGGCTCAGAAGGAGCTTTCCCCAAAGCTAAAAATGTACTGTACACCGGGAACCCGCGTGCTACAACAGTTCGTTTGGCTAACCGGGATCGGGGATTTGCTACTATTGGGGTACCGATGAACAGCTCGGTCGTCCTTGTGGTCGGTGGCAGCAGGGGAGCGAAGGCCATTAATGACGCCATGATTGCAATGGCTCCGCAACTTTCGCAACTGAAAGACGTCCATTTTGTATATGTAACCGGTGAATCTTATTATGAGCAAACGCTGGATAGCATACGGAATCAGATCGGCTCATTGCCCAATCATCTACACGTGCTTCCCTATATTCACAATATGCCAGAGGTGCTGGCTTGTACCTCATTAATTGTTAATCGCGCAGGTGCGTCCTTCTTGGCAGAGATCACATCGTTGGGCATTCCGTCCATTCTGATCCCATCACCTAATGTGACGAATAACCATCAGGAGGCTAATGCTCGTACACTTGAAAAGGCAGGCGCATCCGTCATGATTGTAGAAAAGGAACTGAGTGGCCCGGCCCTGTTTCAATCTATAGCGGGAATTATGAAGGATGAGGCATGGCGGAGTCGCATGGCAGAGTCGGCGTCTGCGCTTGGCAAGCCTGACTCAGCAGATATTTTAGTAAAAGAAATGGAACGTCTTGCCCATAAAAGGTAGTCTGCAGCGCAGAATTGGGCGGTTGTCACACACCGGATGGTATTTACATAGGATACCCTATAGATTGTGACCATCACTCAGGCTGCCGGTTGTCAGGTGAGAGCCTTATAACCATGCGGGGCAAGCAACAAGGAGGTTTCAGTACAATGCAGCAATGGATGCCATTATTAGCGGAGCATGATATCGGAAAAGTGCTGGAGCATGAGCCGCTGTCCAAATATACGACATGGAGGATTGGAGGCCCTGCGGATGCACTCGTCATCCCGGATACCAAAGAGCAGCTGGCAAGAGTATTGAAGCTGGCTAGCGAGCACGGAATTCCCTGGATGCAGTTGGGTCGGGGCTCCAACATGCTCGTCTCTGACAAAGGGATACGGGGACTTGTGATCAAGCTGGGGCCAGGATTTGATTATGTTCATTTTGAAGATGAACAGATCGTTGCTGGAGGAGGCGTTTCACTGGTCAAACTGTGCGTTATGGCCAGCAAGCAGGGCCTGTCCGGTCTTGAATTTGCTGGTGGTATCCCAGGATCAGTCGGTGGGGCTGTCTACATGAACGCCGGTGCCCATGGGTCTGATGTGTCACAAATATTCCAGTCCGCTGAGATTGTGCTGGATACAGGGGAATTGGTTGTGTACGATGCCGAGAATATGCATTTCAGCTATCGTCACTCCGTGTTGCATGAGCAACGTGGAATGGTGACAGAGGCAGTGTTTCGGATGAAGCGGGGCGACCGCGAGGAAATTTCAGCAGCACTTGCGGCTTTTAAAGACCGCCGCCGGCTGACCCAGCCGTTACAGTTAGCTTGTGCAGGAAGCGTATTCCGTAATCCTCCAGGAGACTATGCTGCTCGTCTTATTGAGAGCGCAGGTCTCAAGGGCTTGAAGGCGGGAGGCGCAGAGGTATCTGTACAGCATGCCAATTTCATTGTAAATACCGGTCAAGCGACAGCAGAGGACGTGCTTACCCTAATGAAGCATATTCAAAGTACAATATCATCTCAAACCGGCATCAAGCTAGTTCCGGAGGTTTTCGTAGTGGGTGAGCGGTAAACTCGGAGGTGATACATTGGACAAATTGGTGATTGAGGGAGGCCGTCCCCTGTCAGGCACCATACGTATCCATGGGGCAAAAAATGCGGCACTACCTATTCTTGCAGCGAGCTTACTAGCACAAGGTAAGGTAGAAATTCGGAATGTGCCCCATCTTTTAGACATTAAGGTCATGCTGCACATCCTTGAAAGACTCGGCTGTACATGCCGACATGAAGAGGAAACGGTATACGTGGATACGTCGTCCGTCCGAACGTTCCAAATTCCAGAAGATTTGATGAAGCAAATGCGCTCATCTATCTTTCTGATGGGACCGCTGCTCGCCAGATATGGAGAAGTTTCCATTTACCAGCCCGGAGGCTGCGCCATAGGCGAGCGCAAAATTGATCTTCACCTAGAGGGCTTAAAAGCTCTTGGCGCAGAGATAGAGGAAAAAGACGAGCAAATTACATTTCGAGCCCACAAGCTAATCGGCTCGGACATCCACATGGATTTCCCGAGTGTAGGTGCAACGGAAAATATTATGATGGCTGCTGCGTTGGCTGAAGGACGAACAACGATCACCAATGCAGCGAGGGAACCGGAAATTCAGGATCTACAAAACTTCTTGAATGCCATGGGAGCCCGCATTATCGGTGCTGGAACCGACACGATTACAATTACGGGGGTCAGTCGCCTCAATCCGTGTACGTATGAGGTCATTCCTGACCGCATAGTAGCTGGAACGGTTATGATCGCAGCTGCAGCTACACGAGGAAGTGTGTCGCTGACCCACTGCAATCCATCCCACTTGTCTACTCTGATTCATGTCCTCAGGCGGGCTGGTGTTCAAATCGGCATCTTGAATGATATAATGACCGTAAGTTGTATGAGTCGTCCCAAAGCAGTGGAAAGGATCGTTACCTCCCCTTACCCGTCTTTTCCGACGGATTTGCAATCTCAGGTCATGGTTCTGCTTTCCTTGGCGGACGGATTCAGTGTCATGAAAGAGACCGTCTTCGAAAGCCGATTCAAACATGTAGATGAACTAAATGTAATGGGTGCTGATATTACGGTTGATGCAAATGCTGCTTTTATAAGAGGAGTTTCTCGTCTGTACGGGGCTACGGTAGAGGCTACCGATCTGCGGGCAGGGGCTGCGCTGGTCATAGCGGGTCTAGCGGCTCAAGGATGTACCATTGTCGAGCAGGTTCATCATATTGACAGAGGGTATGACCGAATCGAACGTCTTTTCCAGGGACTGGGTGCCCGAATGAGCCGTCAGTCTCCGGTGCCGGAGCAGCTGGATTTCGTAAATTAATGCCTGTAATGTCCCTCCGTTAACGGGGGGACAAAAGGCTTTTGTGGAGAGAAGCTATGCCAAATGCTCAAATACCTGTTCTTAAAAAGAACAGAACGAAAAAAAGTACAAGCCGGAAGATTGCTATTCTTCTCATTTTGTTGTTTATCGTACTGCTCGCTGTTCTCTTTTTCCGTTCTTCGTTGAGTCGGGTTTCTGAAATTCGTTTTGATGGTAATGTATTTTCGACCCGAGATCAGCTTCTTAATCGAAGCGGTCTGGCTGTTGGAGATCAGTATTTCGGAGTCAGTTCATCCGACATCTCTGAGAAACTGCGGGAAATTCAATCGATACAGCAAGTCACAGTGGACAAGCAGTTTCCGGGGATTATTGCTATTCACATTAAAGAGTTTGCTACGGTCGCTTACGAGTTGCAGAGTGACGGGAGCCTTCGTGCTATTCTAGCGAACGGGACAAGCGTGGGCGTGGGGAGTAGCGGAATAGCCGTTGAGAAGCCTATTTTGACCAAATGGAAATCTGATGATCCGTACAAAGCGAAGCTGTGTGATGCTTTATCGCGCATTCCGGGGGAATGGACAGCCGATATTTCGGAAATTATTCCCGCGCCGATTCCTTCTTTTCCGGACCGCATCAAAATGTACACACGTTCCCAGTTTGAGGTTATTACAACCGTTTCTCTACTGAATTCTAAAATCAGCTATTTGAACCAGGTGCTAGAAACAGAAGATCCAGGTTTGATCACCATGTTGGAGGCGGATTCCTACGTTCCGTTCAAACCGGATACGAGTGAAGAGGGCCAAGAAAAAGATACTACTCAGTGATGTGAAAAAATGCTAGAATTGATTTTATGGGTAATAGACTTGCCTCCTTCTTTTTTCTTCAAATTTTTATGTGACTGCAACCATAAATTGGCTTCTAAAAAATTTGTAGAAAAAAGAGGGAAAGCATGGAGTTTGTTGAATATGTACAGAGTGTGTTTAAAGAACGAAATTCATTTTGGAGTCAGGAGGTGCCACAGACTTGAGCAACAATGACATCATTGTTAGTTTGGACATCGGTACATCCAAAGTTCGGGCTATTATTGGGGAAATGAATAATGGAACCTTTAATATTATTGGAGTTGGATCTGCCGACTCGGAAGGGATTCGCAAAGGTGCAATTGTAGACATTGATCAAACCGTGCAATCAATCCGTAACGCCGTGGATCACGCTGAACGCATGGTTGGTATTCAAATAACAGAAGTGTATGTGGGGATTTCAGGCAATCATATTGGCCTGCAAAATAGTCATGGCGTAGTAGCCGTGTCCAACGAGGACCGTGAAATCGGTGAGGAGGACATTGAGCGTGTACTGAAGGCAGCTGAGGTTATTGCCGTACCACCGGAGAGAGAAATTATTGACGTGGTAGCCAAGCAGTATGTCGTGGATGGCCTTGAAGGCATTCAGGACCCTCGCGGTATGATTGGAGTTCGTCTCGAAGTAGAGGCTACGATTGTTACTGGAGGCAAGACCCCGATACATAATCTGTTGCGCTGCGTTGAGAAAGCCGGCTTGAGGATTAAAGATCTGGTCTTGCTGCCTCTTGGAGCCGGACAATTGTCTCTTTCGAAGGATGAAAAGGTGATGGGTTCGGTGCTGGTGGATATTGGTGCAGGTTCTACGAATGTTGCCATTTTCCAGGAAGGAACGATTGTTGCCACATCTACACTTCCGATTGGTGGAGAATTTGTAACCAATGATATTGCCTACGGACTGAGAACCCTTACCGATCAAGCCGAAAAAGTAAAGCTTAAGTACGGCTGCGCATGGTATGATGATGCGGCAGCCGATGTCGTCTTTAAAGTGACGCGTATCGGCAGTAACGTGGATAAGGAGTTCAACCAGCAGGATTTGGCTGCTATTATTGAGCCGAGAGTGCAGGAAATTTTTCAACTCATTCAGGCGGAAGTTAAGCGCTTGGGTTACACAGAGCTTCCGGGAGGTTATATACTTACCGGAGGCACCGTCTCCATGCCTGGTGTACTTCAGGTGGCACAAAGCGAACTGGCCGCTTCCGTAAGGATCGCCGTACCTGATTTTATCGGTGTAAGGGATCCGGGTTACACGAGCGGAGTTGGAATCTTGCATAATGCTATTCGTTACTATCGCGGAAGATCGACTAGCGTTAGCAACAGTGGCGGAAGTACCAAGAAGCCGACTAACCGAACCAAAAGCAGTAGTCCCGCTGCGGAAGGCGAGCAAAAGCAGGGGTTGATTGAACGCTTAAAAAATATGTTCAGTGAATTTATATAACGTTCATTGCTAATTATGCCAATCATGGACGGGCCATCCATGCACATTGAGGGGGAGATGGAATAGTATGTTGGAATTTGATTTTGAAATGGAGAGCTTGGCTCAAATTAAAGTGATCGGCGTCGGAGGCGGCGGCAGCAATGCGGTTAACCGAATGATCGAAAATGGTGTTCAGGGTGTGGAGTTCATTACAGTCAATACAGATGCCCAGGCACTTCATTTAGCGAAGTCTGAGCATAAGCTTCAAATTGGGGATAAGCTGACCCGCGGTCTGGGTGCCGGCGCTAACCCGGATGTGGGTAAAAAAGCGGCTGAAGAGTCGCGTGAGCTCATTATGAATACGCTCAAAGGTGCGGATATGGTATTCGTAACGGCGGGAATGGGTGGCGGTACTGGAACCGGAGCGGCTCCTGTCATTGCTGAAATTGCCAAGGAATGTGGCGCGCTGACTGTAGGCGTGGTAACCCGACCATTCACGTTCGAAGGGCGTAAGCGCTCCAATCAAGCTGAACTTGGTATTGAGGGATTAAAAGAAAAAGTAGACACTTTGATAGTAATCCCGAATGACCGTTTGCTTGAAATTGTGGACAAGAAAACCCCAATGTTGGAAGCATTCCGTGAAGCAGACAATGTTCTGCGTCAGGCGGTACAAGGTATTTCAGATTTGATCGCTGTACCGGGTCTAATCAACCTCGACTTTGCTGACGTTAAGACGATCATGACGGAGCGTGGCTCCGCTTTGATGGGGATTGGTGAAGCAACTGGTGAAAATCGTGCGGCTGAAGCAGCACGCAAGGCTATCATGAGCCCGTTGTTGGAGACATCCATTGAAGGTGCTCGTGGTGTGATTATGAACATCACTGGTGGCAACAACCTGTCTCTGTATGAGGTTAATGAGGCAGCTGAAATTGTAACATCGGCTTCCGATCCGGAAGTAAACATGATTTTCGGTGCTATCATTGACGAAGAGTTGAAAGAAGAGATCAAGGTTACCGTCATTGCCACTGGCTTTGAAGGCAAGCCAAGTCAACCGGCACCGGGACGTAAACCGGCAGCCAACCCGGCTACTTCCGAATCGGCGGAAAAAGGCTCTCCTAACTTGCGTCCATTTGGTAACACTCAAAGCAGTGACCAATTAGACATTCCTACATTCTTACGTAACCGTTCGCGCAATAATAATAACGATAACTAGTTTTAATTCAGACTGCCCGCATTCTCCTTGGAGATGCGGGCTTCTTTCTGTTTTCCGCATCCTGCAGTTCAGGCGCTTCTCCTCTTTCCGACAAAATTAGTCGGTCACCGTCCCCACCGTTAGACAGACTTTGAACAGCATGACTACTATACTTAAGCCTATCCTGCAAACGCTGGGCGGGTGAAGCCTTGGTTGTTTATATCGACTTGATTTTTTTGGCCAATTTGTTCATTGATGCTGTGCTGCTGATGGTCACCGCCTGGATGAGAAAAATTCGTCCAGTGTGGTGGAGGTTGATGGCATCAGCTGGAATCGGCGCAATGTACGTGGTCATGATGTTTGTGCCGGAACTGTCCTTTTTATTTACGTTCCTGATCAAACTGGCATTATCGGTCATAATGCTGCTGGTGGCTTTTGGATTTGGCAGCATGCAAAAGTATCTTCGTACAATGGGTGCTTTTTATATGATCAATTTTGTAGCTGCAGGTGGCATTTTGGGGATGCATTATTTTCTCCAAAATACGGGGGAATTGTTTAATGGTATCTGGTACACCGCTTCGGGAGGAATGTCTTTTGAACTGAAAATCGCATTCTGGTTTATTTTATGCGCATTTGGCGGAGTGATGCTTTTCTTTCGTATTGTGCAGTCCTCAAAGCAGCGCACAGAAAGGATGAGTGGGTTTCTGGGACAAGTGCAGGTGTGGATTGGGCAGGATCATATTGAGTGTACAGGCTTGTTGGATACAGGTAACCAGCTCTATGATCCTTTGACCCGAACCCCGGTGATGATCATGGAGGCGGCCTTGTGGGAATCGTATTTGCCCGCCTCCTGGCTTCGAAAATGTTCTGAGGGTAATGCTGACCAACTGGTGATGGAACTGGGGGACGGGGACGAATCGTTTAGCTGGCAGGATCGTGTTCGTCTCGTCCCCTATCGTGGAATTAACCGCAGTCATTCCTTTATGCTCGCCCTCAAACCAGACCGGGTAGAGGTGGTGATGAATGGAATTCATTTTGTACATCATCGAGTGTTGATTGGCTTGGATGGGGGAACATTGTCAGCAGAGGGTAAGTATCGCGCCATCATCCACCCGGATGTGACGGCACAAGAAGAGGGCAGTGCTGATACCAACCAGAAACGAGATGCACATTTTAGTGAGCATTTTACGGAATCAGGATGACGGAGCATAAACACAAAATGATGTTTGAAGGCGACGAGAAATATCCAATGGTGAAATGGGCGGAGCACAGCTGGGATTGTACTATTTTCAAAAGGGGGAGAATGATATGCGGGAACAGATGAAATTGAAGATGAAAATTAGGCTAGCATTGCAACTGCAATATTATCGTATTTTATTTTTATTTGGGCTGAAAAGTGAAGAAATTTATTATATTGGCGGCAGCGAGGCGCTCCCCCCACCGCTGACGAGAGACGAAGAAGAATATTTGCTGGGGAAACTTTCTTCTGGAGATGCAGCAGTACGGTCGATGCTAATCGAAAGAAATTTGCGGTTAGTCGTATATATTGCCCGTAAATTTGAGAATACGGGAATCAACATTGAGGATCTCGTATCCATTGGTGCTATTGGACTAATCAAAGCAGTTAACACTTTTGATCCAGAGAAGAAAATCAAACTTGCGACATATGCGTCTCGATGCATTGAGAATGAGATTTTGATGTATTTGCGTCGCAATAGTAAAACGAGAACGGAAGTTTCTTTTGATGAGCCTCTGAATATTGATTGGGACGGTAATGAATTATTGCTTTCCGATGTGATGGGGACGGAAAATGATACCATTTACCGTAATATTGAGGAGCAGGTGGACCGAAAATTATTGCATAAGGCACTGGATAAGTTGACGGATCGAGAGCGTTTGATTATGGAGCTGCGCTTCGGCTTACAAGACGGAGAAGAGAAGACACAGAAGGATGTTGCTGACCTGTTGGGTATCTCGCAATCGTATATTTCGCGTCTGGAAAAGCGAATTATAAAGCGCTTACGAAAAGAATTTAATAAAATGGTATAATGCATGGGTATATCCGGAAGCGATGGAAACGGCGAATAAAAAAATGCCCTCAGGAGATAATGTACATTAATGTTGCTCCTTGGGAGGTAAGACACGATGACCCGAAATAAAGTGGAAATTTGCGGTGTGGATACCGCCAAACTGCCGGTATTAACCAATGCAGAAATGCGCGAGTTGTTCACATCACTTCAGCAAAATAATGAACGATCAGCCAGAGAAAAATTGGTCAACGGCAATCTCCGACTCGTCCTGAGTGTGATTCAACGATTTAACAATCGGGGAGAGTTTGTGGACGATTTGTTCCAGGTAGGATGTATCGGCCTAATGAAGGCGATTGATAATTTTGACCTTTCGCAAAACGTAAAGTTCTCCACTTATGCGGTGCCGATGATTATCGGAGAGATCCGCCGTTATTTGCGGGATAACAATCCGATCCGTGTATCTCGTTCGTTACGGGATATTGCATATAAGGCGCTTCAGGTGCGGGACAGTCTGACGAATCTGAACTCGCGAGAACCAACGATTTTTGAAATTTCAGAGGCACTGAATGTGCCCAAAGAAGACGTTGTGTTCGCGTTGGATGCGATTCAGGATCCGGTTTCGCTGTTCGAGCCGATATATCACGACGGGGGCGACCCAATCTATGTGATGGATCAGATCAGTGATGACAGAAATAAAGACGTCTCATGGATTGAGGAAATCGCTCTGCGGGAAGCGATGCATCGCCTGGGCCAGCGTGAAAAGATGATATTGTCTATGCGTTTTTATGAAGGAAAGACGCAAATGGAGGTTGCCGACGAAATCGGTATCTCTCAAGCCCAGGTTTCAAGATTAGAGAAGTCGGCTATACAGCAAATGCAAAAACATGTAAAGTCCTAATGAAATGAATGCTTGAATGATTCAGCGATAAAAACGATCCTACCGGATCGTTTTTGCGTTTACAGGACATTTTTTGGGCTCTTCCGCTCATATAGTGAAATAAAGGATGTGATGCGTGTGAGTGCACCGGAAACGTCAGTAAGAGCAATGAAAATTTCCGAGTTTCAAACCAAGGATGTCATTAACATTGTAGATGGAAGACGTCTGGGACAAATCAGTGATTTGGAGATTGACGTGCGGCAGGGGAAAATTGAAGCCATTGTGGTTCCAGGCAGCAGTCGTTTTATGGGCTGGTTTGGAGGCGGAAGCGAGTTGGTCATTCCGTGGCGCAACATTGTGAAAATTGGTTCGGATGTTGTGCTTGTACGACTGGAAGGATTGCATGAGCCGCCGGGTGAAGGGGAGGAAAAGTTGTATATCGAACGTCAAGAGCGGAGTGACCGACGGGGCTTCTGAACTTGCAGATCTACGTATTTTAGTGTGTTGTGAAGACACGGCGGCGGCTTTTTGGTACACTGGGCAGTAGAGGTGAGAATGAATGGAACCATTTGTAGTGAACACCGAGGCTACGGGGGCTGCGCTTATGAAAGATGGCGGACGTCCCGTACCGGAGTTGTTATATATTCAATCTTGGGAGCGGCAGGTTCAGGGATTAACAGCGGGTTTTACAGGTCGTCATGGCGGTGTCAGTGAGGTGCCCTACGCTAGTCTGAACTGTGCGTTCCATGTGGGGGATGACCCCGAGCAAGTTATTCGTAACCGTCTGCTCATTGCTGAGCAGCTTGGCTTTGCTGCTGAAGCGTGGACGTGCGGTGAACAGGTTCATGGTCATCATGTTGCCGTGGTCAAGGCTGCTGATCGCGGGCGGGGCTTTATGGATCGTGCATCCGCTTTTCAGGACACAGATGGACTTTTGACGAATGTACCTGGCATTTTGCTGACGTCCTTTTATGCAGACTGTGTACCATTATATTTTTGTGATCCAGTCCGCCGTGTGATTGGGTTGGCGCATGCAGGCTGGAAGGGAACCGTTGCGGAAATCGCATTGAAAATGGTACAGACCATGCAAAACGAATATGGATCTCAGCCGTCTGATATACTAGCAGCTATTGGTCCTTCCATTGGTTCTGAATCCTATGAGGTGGATGAGCACGTGATGAGCCAAATTCGGGTTTTGGAGTATGATTGCCCGGGTAATGATAAATGGGAAGGTTCTGTTTACTTTCCCTTAACCACCGGAAAAACACTACTTGACTTGAAACAATGCAATCGACACATTATGATGAAAGCAGGAATATTGCCGAGCCATATCGAATGTACTACCTTATGCACGAGTAGCCGTAGCGATTTGTTTTTTTCATATCGCAAAGAAGGCGGCGTCACAGGAAGAATGGCGAGTTGGATTGGTCTGGAAGAGAGGTGAGTCCTCCCGTGTCTTTGGAGGAACGAATTAAAGAAGTGAATGCCCGTGTAGAAGCGGCATGTGCCCGAAGCGGACGTTCGCGTGATGAAGTTAATGTGATCGCTGTCACCAAATATGTTTCGGCGGCGACAATGACATCGGTACTGGATAGCGACTTAGAGCATGTGGGCGAAAATCGCTGGCAGGATGCTGCGGATAAATGGAGCAAGTTGGGTGACCGGGGAACGTGGCATTTTATTGGTCATCTCCAAACGAATAAGGTTAAAGATGTGATTGGAAAATTTAAATTTATACATTCGCTTGACCGCTTATCGCTCGCTCAGGAATTGGACAAGAAGGCAGCCGCTCTGGGACTGCGAGTTAAAGCTTTTGTGCAAGTCAATATTTCTGGGGAAATATCCAAATATGGCTTGTCCTCTGAGGCGGTTGTCCCCTTTTTGGAACAAATTCGCGAGTTGGAGCATGTGGACGTAATTGGCTTGATGACGATGGCTCCTCATGAGGAAGACCCGGAAAAAACTCGGCCTGTGTTTCGGGGATTACGTGAATTACGGGATAGGTTAAATGGACAAGCCTTGACCAGAGAACCCATCGTTCACTTGTCTATGGGGATGTCCAATGATTTTGAAGTGGCGGTTGAAGAGGGAGCGACCTGGCTGCGGCTTGGTTCCGTACTGGTCGGACGAGAGGAGGATTTCCATTGGGCGTAATGAATAAGTTCATGAACTTTCTGGGGCTTCAGGAAGAAGAGGAAGTTATAGAGCGAGAGGTTATGAATACGCCGGAAGATCAAGAAATTGAAACCCCAAGCTTTGATAAACGTAAGAACCAGAAGAGCACTAATGTTGTCAGCATCCATTCACAGAAAAATGTGAAAGTTGTCCTGTATGAGCCGCGTTCTTATGATGAAGCACAGGAAATTGCCGACCATATCCGTTCCCATCGTACCGTCGTAGTTAATTTGCAACGAATTCGCAAGGATCAGGCGCTGCGCATTATTGATTTTTTGAGTGGTACTGTGTATGCACTGGGTGGTGGTATTTCCAAGGTCGGGAACAATATTTTTCTGTGTACACCAGACACGGTTGAGATTCAAGGCTCTATTACGGAAATACTGGCTGACACTGAACAAGAACTTAACAGAATGAGGTGAACTTTTCTTGATCGAGGTAATTTACTGGCTATTTCAGATTTATTCGTACATGATCATTGCATATGTTCTGCTGTCATGGCTTCCTAATGCCAGAGAGAGTGTAATTGGCGATTTACTTGCCAAGTTTGTGGAGCCGTATTTGTCTCCTTTTCGCAGGTTTATACCGCCAATCTTCGGGATGATTGATATTTCACCCATCGTTGCGCTGATTGCTCTGCGTTTTGCGTCATACGGTTTGATTTCTTTAATTGGTAATTTCGTCTAGGAGGAGTTATGCGAACTGAGATTTATGAGCATTTTCACCCGGATGAACGGGATTATGTGGATCGCGCTTCCGAATGGATCAGTCATGCGGGAGCTTATCATGAGCAGAAGCTGACTGATTTTTTGGACCCGCGCCAACAGTACATATTGGAGACACTTGCTTCGAAGGAAGACAAGGTCACGATTAGGGTAGATGGCGGATATATGGCTTCAGAACGAAAGCGGGCGCTTATTGCGCCCGATTATTCGTATTTGGACGGTGAGGAGATGGGGATTCAGGTCCTTTCCATCACATCTGACGATCATAAAGTAGGTACTCTTGAACACGGTGATTATCTAGGTGCCCTACTGGGACTTGGAATCAAACGTGGGAAAATCGGGGACATTCATGTACTAGATGATGGGTGCCATGTATTGGTAGCTTCAGAGATTGTCGATTTTATGACGATGCATTTGCAGCAGGTACATCGTGTCCATGTATGGACAGAACTGTTGCCTGTTGCGAGTCTGCGAACGAAGGAAGTTGCATTAGAGGCGCTAGATCTGACTGTCGCTTCTTTACGACTGGACGGTATTGCCAGCGATGTGTACAAGCTAAGCCGCAGTAAAATATTAACACCGATTCGGGCGGGACGGTGCCGGGTAAATTGGAAGGTGGAGGAGAATCCATCCACTCCACTTAAAGCTGGGGACGTTATTTCCATGCAGGGTTTTGGGCGTTTCAAAGTGCTTGAAACAGACGGGATGACAAAAAAGGGAAGATTCCGTGTCAAAATTGGTAAGTTTGTATAGCTGTAGGCAGGAATCACGAGCTTTCTGTCGAAAGAATTAAGCTATAGCGAAGAACTGGAACGATTTTGCTCTGTACAGTATTCACAAAACGGAGTATGATGACCGATAGATGATAGTGAGCGTCGTGACGCGGGAAATGTATTTTTTGTCAATCTTATAGGAGGTGGACGGCATGCCATTAACGCCATTGGATATACATAACAAGGAATTTGCCCGCCGGCTTCGCGGTTATGATGAGGATCAGGTTAATGAATTTTTGGATCAGGTGATCAAAGATTACGAGGGCGTTATTCGTGAAAATAAAGAACTGAGCACCGAGTTGTTGAACGTACAGGAGAAGCTCGATCATTTCGCGACGATTGAGGATACGCTGAGTAAGACGATTATCGTGGCGCAGGAAGCGGCTGATGAAGTTCGTAACAACGCCAAGAAAGAATCCCAACTGATCGTGAAGGAAGCGGAAAAAAATGCGGACCGTATTGTGAACGAAGCATTGTCTAAATCCCGCAAGATCGCGTTGGAGGTTGAAGAACTGAAGAAGCAGGCATCGATTTACCGAGCACGGTTTCGTACACTGGTGGAAGCACAGCTTGATTTGTTAAGCCAAGATGGCTGGGAAGCCCTTGAAAACCGGGAACGCGAAGTACTGGAGCGCGAGCGTGAGATGAAAGAAATTTACTAATTTCATTTCTGACAAGCTTTTATTAGGCTTTGTTAGGGTTGACTTTTATCTTTAAACAGGCTATAACTGTAAATACTATACTGAATTCAATGATTATCCGTCCGTCGGCTGATGGTTGTTATTCAAGGCAACGATGTTGCTGATTTAATATTCGATGAATTTAACATGTTTAATTCGTTGATGGGAACGAGTACGTCATGATTTGTCCCTCAGAGAGTTGGCCTTCCGGTGCAAGCCAACGTTCAGAACATGACCGAAGATCCTCCCGGAGAAGTGAGCTGAAGCGCTTAAGATTTTTTATGGCGTGTGTAAGCAATCACCGTTTGCCATGCGTTATAATGGCGCCCTGCTGTAGTTGAGTGGGGCTCAGAGAGCCGTGATGAGACTGTATTTTAGAATGGTCTGTTTTTACGGAATCAGGGTGGTAACGCGAGCACAGTCTCGTCCCTTTACAGGGATGGGGCTTTTTTTGTTGCTTTTTTTAGGAAATGCTAGGGAAATCAATGATGAGTAGAGAGGAAGTATGAAGTATGAACAGAGTGGATGTTAAAGAAAAAGCACGGTCCCGTGACCTGCGCATCCTGAGCAAATGGAAAGAAGAGGACACATTCCGTAAATCCATCACAAATCGTGAAGGAAATCCAAATTTTGTATTTTATGAGGGCCCACCAACAGCTAACGGTAAACCGCATATCGGTCACGTGCTGGGCCGTGTAATTAAGGATTTTGTAGGCCGCTATCAGACAATGAAGGGATACCGCGTCGTACGTAAGGCAGGCTGGGACACGCATGGCTTGCCGGTAGAATTGGGTGTACAAAAGCAACTGGGAATCTCCCACAAACCTGAAATTGAAGAATATGGCGTTGAAAAGTTTATTAAAAAATGTAAGGCAAGCGTGTTTGAGTACGAGCAACAATGGCGTGATCTAACCGAAGCGATCGGATACTGGACTGACCTCGATAACCCGTACATTACATTGGATAATAACTATATCGAGAGCGTATGGAACATTTTGGCGACAATTCATGAAAAAGATCTGCTGTATCGTGGTCATCGTGTGAGTCCGTATTGCCCGGATTGTCAGACGACGCTAAGTTCTCATGAAGTAGCGCAGGGCTACAAAGATGTGAAGGATCTGAGTGCCACGGCCAAATTCAAGTTGCATAGCAGTGGTGAATATGTTCTGGCTTGGACGACAACGCCTTGGACCTTGCCGAGTCACGTGGCGCTCGCCGTCAACCCTGGACTGGAATATGCACGTGTGAAGCAGGAAGACGGTGTATACATCGTTGCTAAAAATCTGGTTGAGGACGTAATTAAAGGCGATCATGAAGTGATTGGAACGCTATCCGGTTCAGAACTGGTTGGCCAAACGTATACCCCGCCATTTACGTATTTTCAGGTTGAGAAGGGTAATCAGATTCTGGGTGCGAAGTTCGTAACAGACTCCAGCGGTACAGGTATCGTTCATATGGCTCCGGCGCACGGTGAGGATGATTACCGGGTATGTCGTGAAAATGGTGTTGAATTCATCAACGTGGTGGATCTCCAAGGTAACTATGTAGAGGAAATCACTGATTTTGCAGGCCGTTTTGTAAAAGACTGTGATGTAGATATTGTTAAAATGCTGTCCGAAAAAGGTTTGCTGTACAGCAAGGAAAAATACGAGCATAGCTATCCGTTCTGCTGGCGCTGCGATACTCCATTATTGTACTATGCTATGGACAGCTGGTTTATCAAAACAACTGCGATCAAGGATCAACTGATTGCCAACAACAGTGAAGTCGAATGGTACCCGGGGCATATACGTGAAGGACGTTTTGGCAAGTTTTTGGAGGAACTGGTGGATTGGAACATCAGTCGCGATCGCTATTGGGGTACACCGCTAAACATCTGGGTTTGTGAGGAAACTGGAGAACAGTTCGCTCCACATAGTATTGCTGAATTGAGGGAACGTGCGATTGGCGATGTACCAGCGGACATCGAGCTGCACAAACCATATGTAGATGATATTAAGGTTCGTAGCCAATGCGGTAAATACGAGATGACTCGTACACCGGAAGTAATCGACGTATGGTTCGATAGTGGCTCCATGCCATTTGCGCAGCATCATTATCCTTTTGAAAATAATGAAACGTTCGAGCAGCAATTTCCGGCAGATATGATCTGTGAAGGGATTGACCAGACTCGTGGCTGGTTCTATAGCTTGCTTGCGGTTTCGACTATGCTGACTGGCAAAGCTCCTTATAAAGCTGTCATGGCGACAGGCCATGTACTGGATGAGCAGGGGCAGAAAATGTCTAAATCCAAGGGTAATGTTATTGATCCGTGGGAAGTGATTGACGAGTACGGTACAGATGCTTTCCGCTGGGCATTGCTGTCTGATAGTGCACCATGGAATAGCAAGCGTTTTTCCAAAGGTATTGTAGGTGAGGCTAAATCGAAGCTGGTGGATACGCTTGTCAATACACACGCTTTTCTGACCTTGTATGCGGATATCGACGGATTTGATCCGGCACAGCATCCGTTCAAACCATCGGCTCATAAGTTGGATCGCTGGATTTTGTCCCGTCTGAACAGCCTGATTTTGGTAGTGGACAAAGCGCTGGCTGTAAATGACTTCTTGAACTCATCCAAAGCGATTGAGTCCTTTGTAGATGAGCTGAGCAACTGGTATATCCGTCGTTCACGCGACCGATTCTGGGGCAATGGTCTTACAGAAGATAAGCTGGATGCATACCGTACACTGACCGAAGTGCTGTTAACGACTGCCAAACTACTTGCGCCGTTTACTCCACTGCTTGCAGAGGATATTTACCTCAATCTGAGCAACGGGGAAAGTGTTCATCTGGATGATTATCCGACTGCCAATGAGTCCTTGATCGATCTGGAACTGGAACGAGATATGGAAACGGCACGCCGTGTCGTTGAATTGGCGCGTAACGTCCGCAACGAAACGGGTTTGAAAACGCGTCAACCGTTGTCCGAGTTGATTCTGTCCATGGATCAGGACTTTGAACTGAGTGGCTATGAGGAAATCATCAAAGATGAGATTAACGTGAAGCATATTCATGTTGAGACGGACGATAGCGGCTTTGTAGATTTTACACTGAAACTGAATTTGAAAGTAGCAGGCAAGAAATACGGCAAAAATGTCGGTTTCCTACAAAACTTTTTCAAAGGAATGTCTGCTGAGGATACCCGTTCTGTTGTAGAAAAAGGAGTGTTAAACGTCGCTTCTCCAGAAGGTGAAGAGCTGCAAGTTACGGCCGAAGAATTGCTGGTGGAGAAAAAAGCGAAAGAAGGCTTCGCTTCTGCTTCCGGTTATGGCTTAACGGTAGCGTTGAACACAGACATTACGCCAGAGCTGGAGCAAGAGGGTTGGGTACGTGAAGTGGTTCGTGCGGTACAGGATTATCGTAAAAAACTGGATCTGCCGATTGAAAAGTATGTGGCGTTGACGTTGGATGTAGATAACGAGCTGCGTCAGGCCATCGGAAGCTTCGATTCTGTGTTGCGTGAGAACGTATTGGTTACTACTGTGACATTTGGTCAAGCCGAACCGGCAGAACATGTGGATGTGAACGGTAAAACCATCGGCGTTCATATTGGAGAATAATTACAAGCCCCCTGTCCCATAATACAATAACAGGCAGCATATAAAAACGAGCCTAAGCATCGGAAACGGTTTTTCTCCGTTACGTGCTTCGGCTCGTTTGCTGCGTTCAGGGCAGCCATGGGAAAAGGGGGATTGTGCATATGACGGCACGATCAAGGCGTAGACAGGGGAGAAGTCTCCGAGAGATGAACGGAGAAGGAGCAGCCGTAGCCGCAGATAAAAGCAAAACAGGTAATCAGGCAGAGCAATTAAGTCGTGTTGAAAAGCTGATACGTGCTGTGTCAGAGCAGATGGAACGGACACGTATTGCAGATTATGCTTTGCTGCTGAACAAGCCTTGGCGATTACTTTGGCTAAATCTAATATCAGGCGTTTCCAGGGGAATCGGCATCGCGCTAGGTTTTACTTTTTTTGCCGCTACCATTATTTATGTGCTGCAAGTGCTCGGAGCGTTGAATTTGCCGATTATCGGTGATTATATCGCTGATATTGTACGAATTGTACAACGACAATTGGAGCTTACTACCTATTAGGCAGCGATCTCCACTTTGAAGTTCACGATTCGTCTTCGTGCGTATCCGGCTCCAGTAGACCTTCGCCCTCGCCATCTTCGATATAACGCTGATAAATGGAACTACGAATAACGGAAACATTTTGTCCATAAATGTCAGTAGCAACAAAGCTTTCGTATGGTTCTACGAAGCCCATATTATCGTCGCCTGCTTCAATTTCCATATCATCATAACTGTGGATTTCTCCACTTTCGGCCATGGCTGGTGTGTTAGAGGTACCCCAATTTTCGACGATCTGCCAGGCATCTTCACCGTCGAAGCCGTTTTGATCATCACGCTCATCCAGACTTGTTCTGCCGAACGAGGGAGCGAGAAATTCTTCCTCCACTGGGCGGCGGTTAGACACTTCTGTTTCGGGACTGTACTCTTTACAGTAAATGGTATAGGGAACAGCCAGTAGGCGCTCATAGGGAATGGGTTTACCGCTGGCGGCACAAATGCCATACGTCCCCTTTTCCATGGCCATCAGAGCTGATTCGATGCGTTCTAATTGGAATTCGTCGTGCTCCAGTAAGGAAATATCCTTGGCTCGCTCGTAGGTTTCAGTAGCCAGATCTCCTGGGTGGTTATCAATAGGAGAAAGCTCGCCGGTTTGATCGCGTTGGGAATCGCCGAGTCCGTAATGGCCGTTGTCCTGCAAACGATGCTCAATTTCTTTTTTGCGTTCCAGCAGTTCGTTACGCAAGCCCTGCAATTGTTGCTCCGTCAATGGGGACATGGAATCCTCTCCTTGTTCTAGGTTTACATGCGCATGCGTTGTGTCGAGTATGCTCCTTGTAGTTTGCACCGGGAAGGCCTCTTTTACATAGGAAATTCTAATCAAATGCAGTGGAGTTCATTTTATAGATGATCTGTACTTGATGCTTGCGGGTTTCGTGGACGATCTGAGAACGCTTATGCTACAATAAATGGGTTCAACAACGGATATAAGCGGATCGGAGTGACGAAGGACTGTGATTTATTTTGGTATTGCGCTAATTATTTTTTTGATTGATCAGGGAGTCAAATATTTGGTGGCTACGCGGATGGAATTGTACGAGCAAATACCAGTCATCGGCAATTTCTTTTTAATCACCTCCCATCGTAATCGTGGAGCCGCTTTTGGGATTTTGGAAGGTCAACGTTGGCTTTTTATCGTGATTACAATTGTAGTGGTGATCGGTATCGTCTGGTACCTGCGAAAAACAGTCAAGGCTGGACAAAAGCTACTTCCTGTTGCGCTAAGTTTGGTGCTGGGGGGAGCAGTCGGTAACTTTTTGGATCGGGCTATTTCAGGTGAAGTGGTTGATTTTGCGCAATTCAATTTTGGAAGCTATACGTTCCCGATTTTTAATGTGGCAGATTCGGCGATTGTCATCGGTGTAGCACTGATTATTTTGGATACATTGCTGGAATCGCGTCGGGAAAAAGGAAATGGCAATGATAGCATTGAAGGGAAGTCATAGCATGAGCGAAGTGAATGAAAATGGCGAAGCCGCAGGTCTGTCTTATGAAGACGAACTGGAGAGTGAATCTCTGGAATGGACAGCGGATTCCGTGGATGCCAAAACACGTATAGACAAATATATCGCCGAAGAAATGAAGGAAGTGTCTCGTTCTCAGATACAGCTGTGGATCGGAAATGGTCGGGTGTTGGTGAACGGTACGGCGATCAAGGCGAACTACAAGCTGGCTGAAGGAGATCGTATTGTATTATCGGTACCGGAGCCAGAAAGTGTAGATATTGTACCGGAAAATATTCCGTTGGATGTCGTTTACGAGGATTCGGACGTTATTGTTATTAACAAGCAACGTGGTCTGGTCGTGCATCCTGCACCGGGACACTCTTCGGGAACATTGGTTAACGCACTGATGTACCACTGCCACGATCTTTCCGGCATCAATGGGGAATTACGTCCTGGTATTGTTCACCGTATTGATAAGGATACATCAGGACTGCTGATGGCGGCTAAAAATGATCAGGCTCACGCATCACTTGCAGCACAGCTTAAGGACCATAGTGTGACTCGGAAATATATAGCCTTAGTTCACGGTCATTTGAGCCACGATCAGGGAACGGTAGATGCTCCGATTGGCCGCGATTCGGGTGATCGCAAATTGTTCACAGTGACGGAACGTAACAGCAAGCATGCAGTCACCCATTTTCTCGTCATTGAACGGTTGGGGGATTATACCCTGCTTGAACTTCAATTGGAAACAGGACGCACACACCAAATTCGTGTTCACATGAAATTTATTGGACACCCATTGGTTGGCGACCCTATGTATGGACGCAGCAAAGGGGTTCGTATGGATGGTCAGGCGCTGCATGCGGCGGTACTGGGCTTTAAGCATCCATCCAATGGAGAATACATGGAATTCAACAGACCGATCCCTCCTGATATGGAGGATGTGTTAGCATCCTTGCGTAGTCGCTAAAACAATGATAATTTGCATTCCTATTCACAAACCTGAATAAATTATTAAGTTAAACCGCCTAAATGGCGGTTTTTTTATTGTGGGATAAGGTATGGGTAAAAACAACTATGGATAATTATACAATGAAGTTGTATAATTATTAGAGTGCTTCCGGTGGTTCCGGTTGAACGGGTGTTGACACACGATTTTCAATCTGTCATACTTCTCGTAGTTGCGATGAACTTTGTCCAAGAGATGGCTAACCATCTCATACTATGAGAAGCAGGACAAAGGAAATCCTGAATAGCACCTTTAAATCAGTCCCGTGAGGCTGGCAAGGTAACGTGAATGGATCACTGATCAGTGCATCCGCTGCGGCGGTATGTCTTCAGTGTGTCCGAGAGATCGGAGAACAGTAGAAGACTGTTCACACGAGACTCCTTGCCAAACTTGGGCAAGGAGTCTTTTTTGTATCCGAACACGGGACCAGGTCTGAAGGGAACATCACCTGAGGAGGCTGGAAGCATGAGTAATGAAACACATGTACTGATGGATGAAATTGCGATTCGTCGGGCATTGACACGGATTGCACATGAAATTTTGGAGAAAAACAAAGGTATTGACGATTGTGTGCTAGTAGGTATTCGAACACGTGGAGTTCATCTGGCGCAACGCCTGGCTGAAAAAATTGCTGAAATTGAAGGCGCACCAATTCCATGGGGAGAGCTGGATGTCACAGCTTACCGGGATGACCGGAGCAGCGTAGCCGAAGCTAAAGGAAATGGAAAAGAGCTTTTGATGAATCCTGCTGACGTATCGGTTCATGATAAGAAAGTCATTCTCTTTGACGATGTGCTGTATACAGGCCGCACCATCCGCGCGGCGATGGATGCATTGATGCACTGCGGACGACCGCAAATGATTCAGCTGGCAGTGCTAGCGGATCGCGGACATCGTGAGCTTCCGATTCGTCCGGATTACATCGGCAAGAACATCCCGACCTCCAAATCTGAGGAAATCGTAGTAGCCCTTCAAGAGACGGACGGTAAGGACGAAGTGACAATCATTCAGAACCGGGGGGAACAGCTATGATCACAACAGCCAGTCAACTTAAAGAACGTAGCCTGCTCGGGTTAAAGGAACTTAGCCGAAATGAAATCGAGTCCATTCTGGATCGCGCTCATTATTGGGAGTCTCAACCAGAAAAACTGGTTCCAGTACTGCAATCACGCTTTGCGGCCAACATGTTTTTTGAAAACAGCACTCGCACCCGCTTTTCTTTTGAAATGGCAGAGAAGCGGCTGGGCGCTCAGGTTTTGAACTTTTCCGCTGCGGCTTCCAGTGTGGAAAAAGGGGAGTCCATTTACGATACAGTACGTACGCTCGAATCCATGGGCATTGACGCAGGAGTCATCCGGTTAAAACCAGCCGGAGTGCTGCAAGAGCTCGCTGAGAAGGTCAGTGTCCCACTGGTTAATGCGGGGGACGGCAACAATGAGCATCCAACGCAGGCTCTGCTGGACCTGTACACCATGCGCAAAACTTTCGGTGAGCTTAAAGGCTTGAGAGTATCCATCATAGGAGACATTCTGCACAGCCGTGTCGCTCGCTCGAATCTGTGGGCCTTGCAAAAATTCGGAGCCAAGGTTAGCTTCTGCGCTCCTGATAATATGAAAGCACCTGATCTTGCGGCGTACGCGCCCTATGTTCCGATGCAAGAGGCACTACAGGCGGACGTGGTCATGATGCTTCGGGTACAGCTGGAACGGCATGCTGAAGGGATGTTGCGCTCAGCGGATGAGTATCGAGAGCAGTACGGTTTGACAGAAAAAAGAGCAGCGAACCTGAAGCCCGGAACGATTATCATGCATCCAGCTCCAGTGAATCGGAATGTGGAAATTGATAGTGCAGTTGTGGAAAGCGAACAATCGCGAATTTTTCCGCAAATGGCAAACGGAGTTCCGATCCGCATGGCGGTTATGGAACGGGCAATGAAGCTGTAGAAGCTGTCAATTGGATCGTAGGAAAAAGTTGCAGAAAACTGAGCGGAGGAATATTTCAGATGAAACAATTAATAATGAATGCAAGCGTATTGAACGAGCAGGGCGAGGCTGAATTGAAATCCATCCTAATCGCCGACGGAAAAATTTTGGCTATCGCAAATGCAGATGCTGGAGTCAGCCTACTTATAGAAGAAGGGGCATCTGAGCAGGAGCGCGAAGTTGAAAAAATCGATGCCCAGGGAAAACTGGTCATCCCCGGTTTAATCGACATGCATGTGCATCTGAGAGAACCTGGCTTTGAATATAAAGAAACGATTGAAACGGGCAGCCGTGCGGCGGTGAAAGGCGGATTTACGACGATTGCCTGCATGCCAAACACACGTCCAGTGACTGACAATGTGGACACAGTCCAGCTGGTATTGAAAAAGGGACAGGAAGCCGGGCTTGCCAAGGTTCTTCCTTACGCAGCCATTACGAAAAACGAACTGGGGCGTGAGCTGACAGATTTTGAAGCGCTCAAAGCAGCGGGTGCAATCGGCTTTACTGACGATGGTGTCGGGGTGCAAAGCGCGCAAATGATGAAGGATGCCATGGCGCGGGCCAAAGCACTGGATATGCCGGTTATTGCACACTGTGAGGATAACACGCTTGTTGAAGGAGCGGCGGTGACGGACGGCGAATTTGCTAAGCGCCACGGACTTAAAGGCATTCCGAACGAATCCGAAGCCATTCACGTCGGACGAGACATTTTACTATCCGAGGCAACCGGGGCACACTATCATGTATGCCATGTCAGCACGGAGCAGTCAGTGCGGTTAATCCGCCACGCGAAATCTTTTGGCATCAAGGTAACGGCTGAGGTATGCCCACACCACTTGGTATTGTCAGATGAGGACATCCCTGGGCTGGATGCGAACTGGAAAATGAATCCTCCGCTCCGCTCCCCACGTGATGTGCAGGCATGCATAGAGGGACTGGAAGACGGTACGATTGACATCGTCGTAACCGACCATGCAGCGCACAGTGAGGAAGAGAAGGCAAGAGGTATGGAGCTGGCGCCATTCGGAATCGTTGGTTTTGAGACGGCCTTTCCGCTGTTGTACACAAAATTCGTAGCTACCGGACAGTGGACGCTGGACTTTCTAGTGCGTCGTATGACTGCTGATCCAGCGCGTGTCTTCCGCCTTGATACGGGACGCCTGGAAGAAGGGGCTCCAGCTGACCTGACCATGATTGATCTGGAGCAGGAGCAGGCAGTTGATCCGCAAACGTTTGCCAGCAAAGGACGCAACACTCCTTTTACAGGCTGGAAGCTCAAAGGCTGGCCCGTGAAAACTTGGGTAGACGGCAAACTGGTATGGTCTGCTGACGAAGCAAAATAAATAGAAACCACTAAATAAATAGAACCTAATAGCAGGAAACAATATAGAGGAGTGAGACGGGATGCAGGCAAGATTGTTACTTCAGGACGGCACGCTGTTTACAGGCACATCATTTGGTGCGGAAGGTGAAAAAACAGGCGAGGTCGTTTTCAACACAGGGATTACAGGCTATCAAGAGGTGCTGACTGATCCCTCTTATTGCGGACAAATCGTAACGATGACTTACCCGCTGATTGGCAATTACGGAATTACTCGGGATGACTTTGAATCGGTACGGCCTTATGTCCATGGCTTTGCTGTTCGACATTACGAGCCGGCGCCAAGTAACTGGCGTGCTCAATACAGCGTGGGCGATTTGCTGAAGGAATATGGCATCATTGGCATTAGCGACATCGACACCCGCATGCTTACCCGGATTATTCGCCATCACGGCACGATGAAGGGCATTTTGACGACTGGTTCCCAGCCGCTGGAAGAACTGAAAGAAATGATGTCTGACCTCACCATTGAAGAATTGCGTAATCAGGTTCCTATGACTTCCACACCTCATCCGTACAGCAGTCCTGGCAACGGAAAGCGGATCGTACTGATTGACTACGGTGCAAAAAGCGGCATTTTGCGCGAACTGAATAAACGGGACTGCGATGTGGTTGTCGTTCCACATGATACGACGGCTGAGGAAATTCGCCGTTTGGACCCGGACGGTATCCAGCTGTCTAACGGCCCTGGAGATCCAAAAGACGTACCCCATGCCGTTCGTACGGTAGCTGAACTGTTAGGGGAATACCCGATTTTCGGAATTTGCTTGGGACACCAGTTGTTCGCTTTAGCTTCGGGAGCGGATACGGAGAAGCTGAAATTCGGACATCGCGGTGGTAACCACCCGGTGAAAGAACTGGAGAGCGGACGTTGCTTTATCACATCACAAAATCACGGCTACACGGTGAATGAGAATTCGATCCAAGGAACTGAGCTTGAAGTGACGCATATTAATAACAACGATAAAACGATTGAAGGTCTTAAACATACCAAGTATCCCGCGTTTTCGGTTCAATATCATCCAGAGGCTGCACCAGGACCTTACGATAATGGCTACCTGTTTGACCGTTTTCTGGACATGATCCGTGAGCACAAAAGAAATCATCCAAAGCAACCGCGTCAGGCTGCTATCGCCGCCGCAGTGAGAGGAGAGCGCTAATATGCCGAAAAATACAGAACTTAAAAAAATACTTGTGATCGGTTCCGGTCCGATCGTCATTGGTCAGGCAGCAGAATTTGATTACGCTGGTACACAAGCTTGTCAAGCGCTCAAAGAAGAAGGCGTCGAGGTAGTACTGATCAACAGTAATCCGGCAACCATCATGACAGACACCAACATGGCAGACAAAGTATACATCGAGCCGATCACACTTGATTTTGTAACACAGATTATCCGTCAAGAGCGTCCAGATGGTCTGCTTCCTACGCTGGGAGGACAGACAGGTCTGAATATGGCAGTGGAACTGGCTCGCGCCGGAGTGCTGGAGCGTGAAAACGTCAAGCTGCTGGGAACTCAACTGAATTCGATAGAACAAGCCGAAGATCGTGATCTGTTCCGTGATTTGATGCGCGAGTTGGAACAGCCTGTACCAGAGAGTGTAATTGTAACAACCTTAGAGGAATCGTTAGAATTTGCTAACGAAATCGGTTATCCAATTATCGTTCGCCCTGCTTATACGCTAGGGGGAACAGGCGGTGGTATCTGCTCTACAGAAGAAGAACTGCGTGAAACCGTCAGCTCTGGCTTGAGATACAGTCCAATCGGACAATGTTTGGTGGAAAAAAGTATCGCAGGTATGAAGGAAGTCGAGTATGAGGTCATGCGTGACGGCAATGATAACTGCATCGTTGTTTGTAATATGGAGAACTTTGATCCAGTCGGCGTGCATACTGGTGACAGTATCGTCGTAGCTCCGAGTCAGACGCTGTCAGATCGCGAATACCAGATGCTGCGCTCCGCTTCTCTGAAAATTATCCGCGCCCTCAATATCGAAGGCGGCTGTAATGTACAGTTTGCGCTTGATCCGCACAGCTATCAATACTATGTAATTGAAGTAAATCCGCGCGTAAGCCGCTCCTCGGCACTGGCTTCCAAGGCAACTGGATATCCGATTGCTAAAATGGCTGCCAAAATTGCACTGGGCTACACGTTGGATGAAATTGTGAATCCGGTAACGGGACAAACGTATGCTTGCTTTGAGCCAACACTGGATTACATCGTGAGCAAAATACCACGCTGGCCATTTGACAAATTCATTTCTGCCAACCGCAAGCTGGGCACGCAAATGAAAGCAACGGGTGAAGTCATGGCCATCGGACGCACATTCGAAGAGTCCATCCATAAAGCGGTACGGTCGTTGGAAATCGGTGTAAACCGTCTGCATCTTAAGGGAGCCGAACAGCTGTCTGATGACGTGCTCAAGGATCGCCTGATTAAAGCAGATGATGAGCGTTTGTTCTTGGTAGCCGAGGCGTTCCGTCGCGGCTGGCAGCAGCAGGAGATTCAAGATTTGACGAAAATTGACTGGTGGTTCCTCGATAAGGTAGAGGGAATCGTCAAGTTCGAAGCCATCATCGCTGGAGAGTCTGAGCTGACCTACGAAACACTCTATCAGGCCAAACGTAAAGGTTTTACCGACCGCTCTATCGCCGAGATTCGCAGTATGGGCCAAAACGACAGTATGACAACCGAGCGTGAGGTACGTGAATTCCGTCTAGCTCAAAACCTGCGTCCGGTCTACAAAATGGTAGATACGTGCGCAGCCGAGTTTGAAGCCACAACTCCGTACTACTACTCCTCTTACGAGGTGGAAAATGAAGTTATTCCATCTAACAAAGAGAAAGTTATCGTACTCGGCTCCGGACCGATTCGGATCGGGCAAGGGATTGAATTTGATTACTCCACTGTACATGCGGTATGGGCTATTCAAAAAGCAGGCTACGAAGCAGTGATTATCAATAACAACCCGGAGACGGTATCTACGGACTTTAACACATCCGATCGCCTCTACTTTGAACCGCTCTTCTTCGAAGATGTAATGAATGTCATCGAGCAGGAAAAACCGATTGGGGTTATCGTCCAGTTCGGTGGTCAAACGGCCATTAATCTCGCAGCTCCGCTGAGTGCGGCAGGCGTGAATATTTTGGGTACGAGTCTGGAAAGTATCGATGAAGCGGAAGACCGGAAAAAGTTCGAGCAACTTTTGTCTCGTCTGGCTATCGCACAGCCTAAAGGCAACACGGTCACATCGGTAGATGAAGCAGTAGGAACCGCACAGGCGCTAGGCTATCCGGTCCTGGTACGTCCATCCTACGTTCTGGGCGGGCGCGCTATGGAAATCGTGTACTCAGATACGGAATTGCTGCGGTACATGGAAGAAGCGGTTAAAATCAATCCAGAGCATCCGGTGCTCATCGACCGTTATATGCTGGGTAAAGAAGTTGAGGTCGACGCCATCTGCGACGGCGAGACAGTATTGGTACCAGGTATTATGGAGCATGTAGAACGGGCCGGGGTTCACTCAGGTGACTCGATCGCGGTGTATCCACCACAGCACTTGTCTGCCGAGCTGAAACAAAAAATTGTGGAAATTACAATCAGTATCGCCAAAGAATTAAAAACGATCGGTCTGGTAAATATCCAGTTTGTCATTCATCAAGACCAGGTGTACGTGATCGAGGTTAATCCTCGCTCCTCGCGGACGGTTCCTTTCTTGAGTAAAGTAACGAATATCCCGATGGCGAATCTGGCTACACAGGCTATTTTGGGCGGTAAGCTTAAAGATGCAGGTTATTCAGAAGGCCTTTGGCCTGAAAGTAATTATGTCTCGGTTAAGGTTCCGGTATTCTCCTTTGCCAAACTGCGCCGTGTAGAGCCGACGCTGGGCCCAGAAATGAAATCGACAGGTGAAGTCATGGGACGCGATATTCAGTATGCCAAAGCACTGTACAAAGGACTTGTGGGGGCTGGCATGAAAATTCCATCTACTGGAGCAATCATCATTACAGTGGCAGATAAGGACAAAGAAGAAGCTGTCGAGTTGATGCAGGGCTTTTACAGACTGGGCTATAAAATTATTGCAACAGGTGGAACGGCGGCTGCTATGAAGCAGGCCAATATTCCGGTGAACACGATCAACAAGCTGAGCGAAGGTAACCCGAACATCCTGGATATGATCCGTACGGGTGAAGCCAACTTTGTCTTCAATACGCTGACCAAAGGCAAAACGCCAGAGCGTGATGGATTCCGTATTCGCCGTGAAGCGGTTGAGAATGGCATCGTCTGCATGACCTCACTGGATACAGTACGCGCTTTGCTAAGAATGCTGGAAACGATCAATTTCACATCCGAATCCATGCCGGTCCTAAGCAACTAATGCGTTACGAATAGATGTGAGGAAATAAGTAGCACAGGGAAGGACATTCATCAGCTTCGGCTGACGGATGTCCTTTATCACGGGCAAATGTACCCGAATTGACGTGAAAAGGGGATGTAGAACGGTGAATGGAGCATTTCAGCAGATGGCAGGACGGCTGATGGTTGCATTAGATTATCCCAATGCACAACAGGCTGAGCAGTTAATTCGGCAGCTAGAGGGAATTCCCTGTTATATAAAAGTAGGTATGCAACTGTTTTATAATGCAGGGCCAGCTTTTGTAGAACAGCTAAAGTCCAGAGGATACTCCGTATTTCTGGATTTGAAAATGCATGATATCCCTAACACGGTGCGGGGAGGGGCAGAGAGCATTACCCGCCTAGGTGTGGATATGTTCAACGTACATGCTGCTGGAGGCGTTAATATGATGTCAGCCGCTAAAGCTGGTGCAGAAGCAGCTATTTCCGCAGACAGTTCGCTTTCCATGCCGCTCATTATTGCAGTCACACAGCTGACCAGCACGGATCAGACGACCATGAATAAGGAGTTAGGTATTCCTGGTACGGTACAGGATGCAGTAGTTCGTTACGCACAACTGACCCGTGAGGCGGGACTGGATGGTGTGGTAGCTTCACCTTTGGAAGTGCCTGCCATTCGTGCTGTATGTGGATCAGACTTTAAGACGATAACTCCTGGCATACGCCCGGCAGGTAGTGCTGCAGGCGATCAGTCGCGTGTGCTTACACCTGGGCAAGCCATTGCCCAAGGCAGCAGCTACATTGTTGTTGGACGTCCTATCACCGCAGCAGCAGACCCACGTGCCGCAGCGGAACACATTATTGAGGAGATGATACAAGTATGACCACATTCAATAGTATCCCCGAGCAAATCGCATCCCATCTGTTACGTATTCAGGCGGTGGCATTGCGCCCGCAACAGCCTTTTACATGGACATCCGGCATTAAATCGCCAATCTACTGTGACAATCGTCTGACCATGTCCTACCCGGAGGTACGCGAGCTGATCGCAGACTCATTTGCTGCCCTCATTCGTGAGCAATATCCCGAAACCGAAGTCATTGCAGGGACAGCTACAGCAGGGATTCCTCATGCGGCCTGGGTGGCGCAAAAGCTAAATCTGCCAATGGCCTATGTGAGGGACAAAGCCAAAGGACATGGGAAAGAGAACCAAATTGAAGGCCGCATCGGCGCAGGACAAAAGGTTATGGTCATCGAGGATCTCATTTCTACAGGAGGCAGCTCCATTAAAGCAGCACAGGCCGTAGCACAAGCAGGCGCTCAGCCGTTAGCGGTACTAGCTATTTTCAGCTACCAGCTAGACAAAGCGACTCAAGCCTTTGAAGAAGCAGGTGTGGAGCTGCAAAGCCTGTCCAATTATACAGCCCTGATGAACGTTGCCTTGCGTGAAGGAACCATTCAGGAAGAAGAGATGGAACTGCTGCGTTCCTGGCGTCAGGATCCGGCTTCCTTTGGCAAATAAGATAAGCTATAGGGGCCAACAGAGCTAATGATTAGAGCGATTCGCACTCGTGCTAACCATTGTAGATTGTTATGGCTCAGGCCGTGTAAATCGAATTCGATTCGGTTACACTAACTCCTACCATCATGTGAAAAGAGGGAGTTCGGATGTATTGGATTTACTATGGCAGACTGTACACGACTAAATTTCAGGCAGGATGTCTGGCAAAAAGGTTGGAGCACGACGGCTGGATGTATGGCTACAATGATCCCCGCGCAGTGGAGGTGTACCGCTCGCGCAAAGGTCGTTATGGTGTCCGATTTATTCCGTAAGTCCACGAAAATAATTTTTAAAAAGAAAATTTTCGATAGGCTATTGACGAAACACAAGAAAATGTTGTATATTAATTAACGTTGCTGTTATGAATATGTAACGTGAATATACATATTTTTTTGAGGGCCCTTAGCTCAGTTGGTTAGAGCGGTCGGCTCATAACCGATTGGTCGGGGGTTCGAGTCCCTCAGGGCCCATTTCCTCAAAAACCCTTGCGTAGCAAGGGTTTTTTGTTGTTTATAGAGGGTGAGAAAATGGAGGAAAGTAGCCCCTTTATGAGGGAGCGATTATAATCCTTCCCACGAGTACAGTCTCCGTCTCTTTCAAGACCTCTTGAAAGCCTAATTTTTCGTGGACAATCAACCCAAACTTTGAAGTCATATTTGTCTTCTAGTTCCTTTCGGATGGAATATACTCCTTCGATTATGACAATGCCGCCAGCAGGAACAGTATGCCATTCCGATAACTTATCGGTTTCCCAGTCATACCTTTGATAACGCACAGCTTTCAGAAATCATTTTGCGATCGTTATATCGTCTTTTCGATGCCTGATTTGACTATATTGTGTGGACGGAAGGGTCTACATTTCGGGTAGAATGACGGGGTAGGGACCAGAAGGTTATTATGCCTACAGGAGATGGGAAGCGCTACTTTAGAAAATATTAGGGACTAGTGAGTTTTACTTTTAGATCTAAAAGAGGACTCCACTGACTGAAAGCTGGTGTGAGTCCCAGTGTATTTGATGGTCCATATTCAAACGTTATTGCTATGTGCTTTTCTTTTTTGGATACTTGATAAATCTGAATAGTAGGCTGTTCAAAAAATTGATCACTAATTATATTTGTGTTAATTAATACAACAGCCCCTTTAGAATTAACAAGAAAAAAATCACCCGCTTCAGTAAGTAGGAAGTATTCCTTCGCAATTCACGTACAGTTGTCACACTTAAATGTAGAAGAGTGCTAAAGTAGGTAAAAGGATGGGAGTGGTATTTTGAAAATAGATCAAGTTTTTGAACATGACATAAGTCAAGAGTTAGCAGCCAGTATACAAGCATTATTAATGGACAGTTTTTCAGAAATCTACCCTACGGATAGAATTTATTTCAAGCAACTTCCACATTTTAGACTTCTAGCTTTTAACCATGATTATCAACTTATAGGGCATGTTGGATTAGATTATAGGATAATGAATCTAAACGGAGAAACCATAAGAGTACTGGGTTTAATTGATTTGTGTGTTTCAAAAAATGTTCGATCACAGGGAATAGCTTCAGCACTGCTTTTAGAAATTGAAAAGTTATCCGTTACACGAAATATTGATTTTATACTTTTATTTGCTGATAATATGAACTTGTATTTAAGAAATGGATATAAGCCTGTAAAGAACAAAATTAAATGGTTAAAAATTGATAATGAAAAAATTATTACAAATGGAATAGGCTTTGAGAAAATTGATGGAATAATGATTAAAGAAGTAGGAAAGATGGATTGGAGTGAGGGAGACTTAGATTTTTTGGGGTATCTTTATTGATCTCACGAAAGTTTAGAAAAGAGGAAGTTCGAGCATTTGGCACTCAATTTGAGGAGCATTTAAATAAAACTTCACAAGAGTCGGTTAATAGAGTTCAATGAAAACTAATAAAGGGTTCCGCTGATAAAAAAGCTAATATGAGTTCTTTTCGTCTCATAAAAAAAGCACTGCCCGAATAAACGGACAGTGCTATTTATACTGCTTTTATCTTAGGATACCTTAACAGTGTACACCATTCTCAATTTACCGTTACCGCCGTAAATCTCAACTCTTGCAGTCGTTGCAGTACTAGTTGTTACCACCCCGGAAGCGGAGACGGTGACATTTCCGCTCGCCACTTTATAAGTATCCCCTGGGTAATTTGACAACGCATAGGAATAATTACGTGGCAACGTAGCCGTTCTGTAGTATACTCCGTTAACTTCTACGACAGGCGTAATTACCGGAGAAGGGCCTACAGATGCGGACGCGCTAGGGACGATAATACTCCCAATAAGTCCCAGAGACATAGCTGTTGATAATAATATTTTCTTAGTATTCATAAAGAATTCCTCCTGATGTATGATTTTAACTCCTAAAATATACCATGTAAAATTATTGATTTCACTTCATTCGACAAATTTTGTCAAAATAATACAACAAAACGATTCTAAAGTACTATAAAATACAAAAGAATTAAAATATAACAATTTAAGTATTTGCTTTTTAATTTGCCATACTTTTGAACTATTCTTCATAGCTGTATAGTCTTTGATCACACGGAATAAAAAACGGACGTCAGAGTAATTAGCTCCAAGTCCGTTTTGTGTTTGTATCTATTTAGTTCTTGATATCAGTTGACAAGCTGGTGTGCAAGCCTCTCATCGCTGTCTAGATTCCTTTCTACGATACGTTGTTTTAATGCAGACAGTTCCGCACACTGACGAATTGCTTCCGCTATAAGCTGGGCGACCTGTTTGGCTCCTTCGTCAGAAAAATGGGTATTATCCGTTACACCAGCGGGGTAATTAGGATGCGCTTTTTCAGGCAAATGCATAAATAGCTGCTGTGACCCTTTTTCACCCATTGAACGATACAGCTGTTGAGAAGCTTCAAAAATATCGAGCAGGGGTGTCTTGGTTTCCGCGGCTACTTGTTTCATGGCAGCAGGATAGGCTCCTACAGCCAGCGGATCAGGTTCACCGTCTGCGGTGAATCGGCGGCGGCTTACAGAGGTCAATAGCACTGGAATTCCACCACGCTCCCTAGCGGACTGAATGTATTGAATTAAGTTTTGACGATACTCTCCATCAGGATCGGTATAGCGAGTGGGGTCTTCTTTTTTCTCATCGTTGTGTCCAAATTGAATAAACAGATAATCTCCAGCTTGAATATCTTTTTCAATATCAGCTAACCGGCCTTCTGCTATAAAAGATTTGGTGCTTCGTCCATTGACGGCACGATTGTCCACATGAACAGACGGTGCCAAGTAGCTTTGCAAGTGTTCGCCCCAGCCTGTCATCGGTTTTTCGGTAGCCCCTTTTTGAGCTGCAGTGGAGTCCCCAGCGATAAACAGTCGAGTTGTCATCTGTTGCCTTGCCTGAGCATATCCATGTTTTTGAAGCCAAGTTTCCGTTAGATCAAGCCATTGATGGCATTCATGGTTGTCCTCTGACAGCCCCAAGCCGTGTCGCCCTTCCTCAAATACATGCAGTTCAAACGGAATACGTTCTCTGGATAATGAAAAAGCGAACAACAGACTATTTTCTACCGGTACAGCGCCATCATTGGCTGTAGTCCACATCAAAGTTGGAGGTGTCTGTGAAGTTACTTGCCGATCGGATGAAAAGGCTTGAAGCTGCTCCAGCGTCGGATGTTCCCCTAAAAAATGTGTACGGCTTCCGATATGTGTATAAGGCTCATGAAATGAAATTACAGGGTATCCCAACAACAGAAGATCTGGTTTTACCGTCCCTATAGTGGAGACAATGGAGGCCAAGTGACCGCCTGCTGAAAAACCGATGAGCCCCACTTGATCAGGGATGACTAGCCAATCATGCGGTGTTTGGCGAATCCATTGCAGAGCATGTTCTACATCCTCCAACAAGGAAGTAATCTCGAAATCGCCGACTTGATATTCCAGCACACCCGCATGAATACCTAGATCATTCAACCACCGGGCTATAGGCTCTCCTTCATGTGAGGCCAAATGCTCGTAGCCACCGCCAGGTAATACCAATATAAAAGGACGAGCTTCACGAACTGCTACGGGATAGAGGGAGAGAAAGGAAGTGTCTGACGGAAATTCTTCTTTTACAATCGGTTCTTTAGGACTAACAACATGTAACATAAATAACTCCTCCAAATTTCTTTTTAACTGCCGCAAACCAAACAAAATCGACTTAAATTGGAATGATACGGATGTAAAAAATAATGCACACGTGAAAAAAATGATTTAAACCTTGTTATGAAAGCGCTATAATTTTGTTGTGATGCAAAGAGCCAGAGGGGGAGCGCAATGAAAAAAGGAAGAATGTTCTATACTATTTTTATTACGATTCTGGTTTTGGGAATAGGATTGGTGGCCAGTTTTGGCAGCTATATCTATTTTACAACAATTAGCTCCGTTGTGGAGAGAGTTTCCAATACCAAGCAAAGCTACATGGCACAGATCAGAAATAGTCTGGAGCAGAAAATTCAAACGATTGAATATGCTTTTAATACGTATAGCACGACCAGTTCCTTTAATGATGTTGTGAAAAATCCCATTACAGAAAAAGATTTTATAGCGTATCGGAATGTGAATACTCAGCTCAATTATATTGCTACGATGGGATTAGAGGGAACGGAATATTCGCTAATCAGTCTGGATCAGAATTGGAGAATCTCCAATGGAAGCCTGTCCTATTTGACGAAAACGGAACGAGAAAAGCTGATTAGTACCTATATCGACCACCAAGAGAAGGGACTATTCTGGGTTAAAACAGATAAAGGAATTCGTTTTGTTAATACCTTGCCTGTATTCTCTAAGAAGAAGCAAGCCATTGCTTTGTCGGATATTTCGCTGCAAACGTTAAATCATACGATTCAAACCGAGGATCATATGGCTGTTTTTATTTTGAATAAACAAGGCGATTTAATGTATGAAACCCAGCCTGCTGAACAATTATTGTCCACCCAACAGCTTCAGCACATTTCAGAAGCTGCAGTGAAGCCGAACAACACAGGTATGTTAACTTTGGAGAAAACGGATCAGCAGCCTGCACGACAAGTCATTTATGCCAAATCTGCTTACAACAATTGGACTTACTTAACGGTATTAGATAAGAAAGAAATTGCGGATGCCTTTCAAACGACCAAATTTGGGATCATCATGATGGGACTTGTATTAACGCTCTTAATGGTGGTAGTGGCGTACTTCATTGCCATTTACTTTACAAAGCCATTTCAGCAAATAAAACGCAGTTTGCCTAAAAATCCTAATTTCGCTTTCAAAAATGAACCTTCTAAAAATGAAATTGAATGGATTATTAATTCCATCGACAACATTGTAACCGAGAAGGAAAGCTTGGAAAGTCTCATTCAGTCCGAAATGCCACAGTTGGAGACCCAATTGATTCTCAATCTGTTCCGCAAACGTATTTCTGCAGAGGAATTGGCACGAAAAATGCCACGCTTGGGTTATCCGCAGATCGAGAATCAAATGTATATTACCTTGTTAGTCCAACTGGATAATCTGGGAGATCGAGAGCCCTCGGATAAAGATGTTTTGCTGCTGGCTATTAATAAAATCGTAGAAGAAACGATTCCAGAGCAGCAGCGAATGCTTCCCATCATTTTGAACGATAACACTCAGGCCACCATATTAATTTTGACAGGTAAGAGCGAACAGGAAATGAGAAAGCAAGTCCTAGATGATGCGACCCTTTTGGTTCAAAACGTAAAAGAGTATTTGAATGTATCCATCAGCATCGGCATTAGTACGGCGTATGATAACTTATTAGAAAGTAAAGAAGCCTGTGAGATGAGCAAGCAAGCTTTGCATCACCGTTTAAATTTAGGCAAAGAATCAATTATTTTTTATGAAGATATTTCCATGGTCATTTCAGGTCCGGTGCTGCTTCATTATCCTACGGAATTGGAATCAAAACTGTTTGATGCCATCCGAATAGGGGACGAAGAGCAGGTATACCATACCGTGCACTCTTTATTGGAGGAAATGATGATAAAAAACAATCATTCCATGAACTTTGAAGTGCTGTTGGTACGGTTTGTGAATAACCTCATCCAATTGGAGCAGCTATTAGGGATTGAAGTGCTGCTGACGCAAGACAATCATGCTTTGTATCATCGTTTGCTGGACATCCGTAACCCGGAAGAGATAGAACGTATGCTAATAGAGCAAGTTATTTTCCCTATGGTAAAAAGCATGAAAGAGAAGACCAATCAGCAATTCCGCTGTCTCTCGGAAAAAATTGCTGCTATTATCCGTGCTGAATATGACCAGGAATTATCATTAGAACTCATTGGAGACCGACTTCATTACAATCCGAATTATTTAAGCAGTATTTTCAAAAAAGAATACGGAACGACGTTTAGTGAATATCTAATGGGCTATCGGTTACAAATGGGCAAGAAATGGCTCGTTGAGACCGATATGACGATTAAAGAAATCGCTGAGCGACTGCAATATCATAATTCGCAAAACTTTATCCGCTCTTTTCGGAAAAAGGAACAGGTTACACCGGGAGCTTACCGAAAGATGAAGCAAGCCAATTAGCCTTTAACCGCTCCTAATAAAGCTCCTTTGACAAAGTGCTTTTGCACAAATGGATACACGATTAACATCGGAACGGTCGCAATGACAATGACTGCCATCTTAATCGTCTGCGCAGGCGGGATGACATCTACAGCAGTTCCTTCTGCCTGCATACCACTGGAAACGATTACAATTTGACGAAGCAAGACTTGAATCGGCCATTTGGCAGAATCATTGATATAGAGAATGGCGTGCATATACGTATTCCAGTAGGCAACAGCGTAGAATAGAGAGATGGTTGCAATAGAAGGCAGGGCTAACGGCAACATAATTTTAAAGAAGATACCAAAATCGTTGCACCCGTCCATCTTGGCTGATTCCTCCAAATCATCTGGCAGCGCCTGAAAAAAGTTACGCATGATAATCAGGTTAAACGCATTAATGGCCACGGGAAGAATCAAGGACCAATACGAATTGATAAGCCCCATACTTTTTACAACCAGGAATGTCGGAATCATCCCCCCACTAAACAACATAGAAAACACGACAATGAAGTTAATCGTATTGCGGCCAAGTAGATATCTTCGGGATAATCCATAAGCCATAAAAGCAGTAAATATCATACTTACAACTGTACCGACGACCGTTACTCCAACCGAAACCCCGAGACCTCTAAAAATGGTGGGAGTCGACAGAATATAGCGATAGGCATCCAAGGAAAAAGTAACTGGGAATAAAATGAACTTCTTGGCTATCACTTCTTCAGTTGAGGCAAAAGAGCTGGCGATGATATTCAAAAAAGGTAAGAGACAAGTGAGGGCAATGAGAATCAATAGTGTACTGTTTACAATGTTGAAAATACGGCTGCCCAGCGATTCTTTTTTTCGTAATTTTTGTTTTCGTAATGGTTGCGTCAATGTGGTTGACCTCCTCGTAATCGTTTACATGTCAACCTTATCAAGAGGAAAGAATTCCGTATATAATCAAATCTTGAGGTGTTCTCTAATCATGGAGAAAAGCGGATGATCATTAGGTTGTGTTGTAATCATTAGCTAAGGTGAAAAGGTTGAAAAGTAGGCTGTATACTCAATTTTGTAAACGCTATCATTTGATGATTATATGCGGAATGCTAAAAATCGCGTACTCTTGAAAACGTATACAGGAACGTTTGAAGGAGGTCGAACTAATGAAAGTTTCAAGTGTCCCCGCACCAAACATGAAAATGAAAAAGAACAAAAGAACGACAGAAAGCCTTTTACGAATGCAGAAACACAAGTTGCTCTATTTAATGGTTTTACCCGGACTGGTGTACTTCATTATTTTTAAGTACTTTCCTATGGGGGGATTGGTGATTGCATTTCAGGATTATCAAGCTTTTCAGGGAATCACGGGCAGTCCATGGGTAGGAATGAAGCATTTTATTCGTTTGTTTACCGAGCCTACGTTTTTTATGCTGCTTCGTAATACACTGGTTTTGTTTGCGCTGAACATTGTAATCTTTTTTCCATTGCCCATCATTTTGGCACTCATGCTGAACGAGGTTAGGAAGATGTTTTTTAAAAACATTATTCAAACCATTATCTACATCCCGCACTTTATGTCATGGGTTATCATTGTTTCGATTTCTTATGTATTCCTAACCGTAGACGGTGGGGTGCTGAATGAAATGATTGCCGCGCTGGGCGGTGAGAAGATCAGCTTCTTAACTTCTCCTCAATGGCTGCGAACCGTCTACATCGGGCAAGTGATTTGGAAGGAACTTGGCTGGTCTACCATCATTTATCTATCTGCGATTACAGTGGTAGATACGCAATTGTATGAGGCAGCAGAGATGGACGGAGCTGGACGCCTGAGAAAGACATGGCACGTTACCTTGCCTGCGATCCGCCCAGTCATTATTACATTATTAATTTTGAAGATCGGTAGCACGTTGGATTTGGGCTTTGAGCATATGTATCTGCTATTGAACTCATTAAACCGCGAGGTTGCCGAAATCTTTGACACCTACATTTATACTGCGGGCTTAAAGAATGGACAATTAAGTTTCAGTACGACGGTAGGACTTTTTAAAGGTGTAGTAGGGTTAATCCTGATTATGGGCTCCAATCGACTGGCCAAGAAATTTGGTGAAGACGGCGTTTACTAATGACGACGGGAAGGATGCAAAATGGTACGGTTTGTAGAAAACATGAACAAATGGTGCATGCGCCTGCTGCGCCTGGTCTACCTTAACTTGCTTTGGACGGTTGCGACGATTCTGGGCTTGGGTTTTATAGGCGTTGGGCCTGCAACCGTTGCTATGCTTAGTATTTTAAGGCAGTGGATTCGGGGCAATGAGGAAGTCGCCATTTTCTCGACGTTTGTACGTTACTTTAGAGAAAGCTTTAAAGAAGCAGCAATCATTGGCGGGCTTTACAGCCTTGTGGGTTACGTGCTCTACGTGGATATAGTCAACGTCTCGTCCTGGTATGTTCGTGTGGTGACGCTTATTGGAGCCTTTTTGTATCTCATCTCTTTGGCCTACATTTTCCCGCTGCTGGCTCACTATGATTGGAAAGGTATCAGACTGAAGGTCAAAATGTCGATAGTGATTGGATTTTCGTATTTACAATATACGCTTGTTCTTTTTGTAGCCATTGTCGTGCTTTTTGCAGTGATTCTAGGCTTGTACCCAGGAATTCTAACTTTTGCCGGAGCAAGTATTATTGGTTATCTCGTGATGTGGATGACGCATCAGGTGTTCAGCAAAATAGAGCGAGAGGTTCTGGTGAAAGAGGAAGATATGGCATAAATATATAAACAGAAAAGGAGCAAACACGATGAAAAAGGGAATCACGACGAAAAAGGGAGTATCGGGCCTTCTTGCTGTACTAATGGTCATGAGTGTTTTTTTAGCTGCTTGCGGTGACAAGGGAGCTGAGGATCAAAGCGGCCAAACCTATGATCCAAAGTCCAAACTGGAATTTACCTGGTTAAACGTATTGCATACAGCTTCTCCGCCTACAGAAACGATCAAAAGCAAAATTGAAGAATACACCAATTCTAAAATCACGTTCAATTGGGTGCCTGACGCTTCCAAAGAAGAGAGAATCACTACCGCGCTTGCATCCGGCGAATTGGCCGATATGGTGACCCTGACGATGATGACAAATTCTTCAGTACGAAGCTCTTTGAAATCAGGGCTATTCTGGGATGTAGGAAAGTATTTGGATGATTATGAAAATTTGAAGAAAATCCCGCCTGAAGTTCGGGAAGCCGCATCCATTGAAGGGGTACTGTATGGCGTTCCGTTCCAGAAGAATCTGGCTCGGGCGGGTCTGGTCATTCGCCAGGATTGGCTGGATCGCTTGGGACTGAAGGTGCCGACGACACTGGATGAGTTGTATGAAGTTGCGAGAGCGTTTACAGAAGATGATCCGGATGGAAATGGAAAAAATGATACGACTGGGTTTGTTGACAGATCGGATCTACGCTACAGTAGCTTCAAAACTTTAAGTTCCTACTTTGGCACACCTAATGGCTGGAAAGTAGATGAAAGCGGAAAATTTACGCCGGAATTTGATACTCCTCAATATTTGGAGACCTTAAAGTATTCCAATAAATTATACAAAAATGGATATCTCTCTAAAGACTTTGCTGTAACCGCTAAAACGGACCAGCAGCAACAATTTGCACAAGGTAAAGCAGGTATTTATACAGGCATGATCGATATCTCTAACCTCAGAACCTTGTCCCAAGGCTTACAAAAGGGACTGAAGCTGGTACCGGTTAACAAGATTTCGAATGGAGATGGCAAATACCACGTATGGTCTGAGGGAAGCGGGGTAGGAGGTTTGCTGGCATTTCCGAAATCCGAAGTAAAAACAGAAGCTGAGTTGAAGAGACTGCTGCAATTTGTAGATGATTTAATTGACAAAGATGTATATATGTATATGACCGGCGGTATAGAAGGCACTCATTATAAGATCGAAAAAGATGGAGCCTTCAAAATTACGAATACAGATTTGTGGCAAGCAGATGTTCAGCCGTTTTCAAGCTCCAGACCAAGTGAAGTGACCTACAACTTAAAAGATGCCAATCCAGAGAAGGAACTGGCTAATGAATTAGTCCGAGAAAATAATGAATTTGCTGTTCTGGACCCAACCGTGCCACTGGATTCAGTCACCGCTAATGAGCAAGGAACAGAGCTGGAGAAAATCATTACCGACGCCTCCTTCAAATTTATTATGGGTGAGCTTGACGAAGCCGGATTTAAAGCAGCCGTAGAAAACTGGAAAAACTCCGGTGGATCACGGATTACTGCTGAGTACGAGGAAGCGTATAAGAAAACGAAAAAATAATAGTTGAGCATGGCTGTTGCCCCCTGACTCCTTGAATGATTTCTTGGATGTTGAAATCCGGGGGCAGCTTATGCTTTCTTCCCAATACAAAATGGATCTAACATTCACAAAATATAAAGACAGGAGAGAACGAAATGCAATTGTATAACATTGTAGATTATGGAGCAGTTCAGGATGGCACGACGCTGGCTACGGGAGCGATTGCGGCTGCGATTGAAGCGGCCAGCAATGCTGGAGGAGGAACCGTTTTTGTTCCGTCTGGGACGTATCTGACAGGTGCTATCTTTCTGAAAAGTAACATTGAGCTGCATGTAAGCCCTGGCGCAACTCTGTCCTTTAGTACGGAACTGGCTGATTACCCTGTAGTAGAATCCAGATGGGAAGGCGTTCAGCGGGAAGTGCATGCGTCATGCATTTATGGGCAGAACCTTGAGAATATTTCAGTTACAGGTAGCGGAACGCTGGATGGAAATGGTCAGCCGTGGTGGGAAAAGCACCGCAATCATCCAGAGGAGTTACAGTATCCGAGACCCAAATTAATCAGCTTTGACCGTTGTCAGCGGGTTACCATTAAAGATGTTATGTTAAAAAATTCCCCCAGTTGGACTGTAAACCCCATCGCTTGCTATAACGTTACAATTGATAATTTGTCCATTCTTAACCCGGCGGACTCCCCCAATACGGATGGCATTAATCCTGAATCCTGTTCCAATGTTCGTATTAGCAACTGCAATATAGATGTGGGCGATGACTGTATTGCGATCAAAGCAGGAACCGAAGATACACAAGAGCGAATTCCATGTGAAAATATTACGATTACCAACTGTACGATGGTGCATGGACATGGCGCAGTCGTACTAGGAAGCGAAATGAGTGGTGACATTCGTAATGTTACGATCAGCAATTGCGTGTTCAAGCAAACGGATCGGGGCATACGTCTGAAATCCAGACGAGGACGTGGCGGAACCATCGAGGATATTCGCGTCAGCAACATTGTGATGGAAGATGTAATTTGTCCATTTATTCTGAATCTTTATTATTTCTGCGGCCCTCGGGGCAAAGACAAATATGTGTGGGACAAAAATCCCTATCCGATTACCGATGAAACCCCGTGCTTTAGACGAATCCATTTTTCCGATATTACGGCACGACAGGTTCATGCGGCTGCTGGATTCTTATACGGACTTGCAGAACGATATATTGCTGAAATCACATTTTCCAATATTGATATTTCTATGGCTAAAAATGCAATTCCCGGTCGTCCGGCCATGATGACAGGGATAGAAGATATGAACAACCGTGGTTTTTATCTAGGTAACGTGAAGGATATTCGTTTTCAACATGTGACGATTGAGAATCATGAAGGTCCTGCCTTTTATATTGAAAATGGGGAAGACGTTGAAATCAATCGTTGCCATTCGAAGAATACAGCTCAGCCCGAGAAGCTGATAGAACAAGTAACGATACAACCTTCTGAACAAAATATGATGAATTAGGAGGGCATGAAAGGAGGTACAACGTGGATAAGTTGCAAGCATTGTTGGGAGACCTTCCGGCAGATCGCCCTGTAACGGCAACTCTGCTGAATCAAGAAGAGCGTGAGGGATATCGACTGGAGTGTCTCCTGCTGGACTTGAACGGGATCGAGTCTGTACCCGCTTATGTAGCTACACCCTTACAAGGGAACGGTCCGTTCCCATTGGTCGTTTTTAACCATTCGCATGGAGGCAATTATACGAACGGGCGCAAGGAACTGATCCATAGCAGTTCTTACTTACAGCAGCCCTCGTTTGCTACAACTCTGACAGACATGGGGTACTGTGTATGCTGCATTGACATGTGGGGATTTAATGAACGTGGAGGCAAAACCGAGAGCGAGCTGGTAAAGGAAATGCTCTGGCAGGGCCAAGTGCTGTGGGGCATGATGCTGTATGATAACCGTCGTTTGGTGGATTATATGTGCCAGCGTGAGGACATTGATGCTTCTCGTATCGGAACAATCGGTATGTCGATGGGTGGACTCATGGCATGGTGGATGGCTGCGTTAGATGAACGGATACAGGTCACGGTTGATATTTGTGGACAGGTAGATGCCCATACGCTGATCGCCAAAAGGGGATTGGACCATCATGGCTTCTATTCCTATGTCCCCGGCTTGCTGAAGCATTTTACCACCCTGGATATTCAAAAGCGGATCGTACCTCGTCCACGGATGAGTATAACAGGTCAAAATGACCGGATGTGTCCTATTGAAGGAGTCGAGCATTTGGCAAAAGGGCTGCTGGAAGCTTACCAGGAGGCAGGTCACCCTGAGCATTGGCAGCCTGTGATTGCGGGCGGTGGACATATGGAGACGTTGGAAATGCGAACGGCGTGGCAGTCATTTTTAGCCGAACACCTGTAAATCAAATGAAGGGATCGGGGTAACCATGCTAGTTGGAAAAGAATCCTTTTGTGATTTCCATACGATTCAGGAGGCGATTGCTGTATTGGAGCAGTCGGCTTCCAACGAAATGGAAACGCTAACTATTTTATCAGGTACTTATGAGGAAGAGGTACGAATTTACCGTTCATATCTTCATATTATAGGCATTGGGCAGGTAGAGATTCGAATGGATCGGTATGCCAAGGAGCGGGATGAAGCGGGTGAGGAAATAGGGACCTTTGCGACACCTACTTTATTTTTAGGCGGTAGCCATCTGATCTTGGAAAATCTCACGATTTCCAACACGGCAGGACAGGGAGAAGCCATTGGGCAGGCCGTTGCGGTATACGCTCATTGTGATGAAACGGTTTTTAGAAACTGTACCTTTAAAGGGCACCAGGATACTTTATTTACAGGCCCTCTACCTCCTGCACCGAAAGAACGACTCCAGTTTGGTGGAATCCATTTGAAGGAGCATCATAGGCACTATCGGCAGCTCTATCAGCATTGTTATATAGAGGGTACGGTGGACTTTATTTTTGGTGGGGCTACCGCGTATTTTGAAGATTGCGAAATTCGCAGTTTACGCCATCATAAGAACCAAACGAGCTACGTTACAGCTGCCTCTACGCCGCAAGGACAAGCGTATGGTTATGTATTCAACCATTGCTACCTAACTGCAGAGCCTGATATTACTCCGGTTTTTCTGGGGCGTCCGTGGCGGGAATATGCCAAGACCGTATTTGTCGATTGTAAAATGGGCGATCATATTGACCCACGTGGCTGGGACAATTGGGACAATGTTGCGAACGAGAAAACCGTCTGTTATCAAGAATATAACGGACACGATGAAGTTGCTACGTTACGTAAGCAGCGTGTTCCGTGGGCGGATTGTTTTGAAGCGGGAACAGAAGCATGGAGCAAGGAACAGGTTTTTGCTGAAGTTACATTTTGGAAGTAAGGAGAAGTGAGGTCTCATGATGATCCAAAATCCCATATTAAAAGGCTTTAATCCCGATCCGTGTATTACACGTGTCGAGGATACTTACTATATTGTGGTGTCATCGTTTGAGTGGCTGCCTGGAGTGCGGGTGTACCAGTCCAAAGATTTGGCCCATTGGGAGCACTGCACAGATATTTTGACCGATCAGGTTGACTTAAGAGGTAATCCTAAAAATTGTAGCATTTGGGCACCGCAGCTTAGCTATGCAGATGACCTTTTTTATCTGCTCTATACGGATGTGAAAAGCACCAAACGTCCGTTCAAGGATGTTCATAATTTTGTGATGACGGCGCCTACGATCCAAGGACCGTGGTCGGACCCCGTTTATCTTAACAGTAGCGGATTTGATCCGTCTTTATTTCATGATGAGGACGGACGTAAATGGCTGTTGAACGCATTGTGGGATTACCGCATGTTGGAAAGCAATAAATCTTCCGGTATAGTCATGCAGGAGTATGACAGCAAGCAACAACAGCTCATTGGCGAGCCTGTTAAAATCTTTGATTGTACTCCTTTAAAGAAAACAGAAGCGCCTCACATCTACAAGCAAAACGGATATTATTATCTTGTTACAGCGGAAGGCGGAACGGGTACGGGGCATGCCGTTACCGTAGCACGCTCGAAGCAGATATCCGGGCCATATGAAGTAGACCCGCACAACCCAATGCTTACGTCACGTGATCAACTTGATTTCCCGTTACAATGCGCAGGACATGGCAGTCTTGTACAAACACCAGACGGCGAATGGTACATGGCTCATTTATGCACACGTCCAGTAGAGGGGAAATATGCCATTTTAGGACGGGAAACAGCCTTGCAGCAAGTGTACTGGAATGATGAAGGCTGGCTCCGATTAACTGCTGGGGGCCATACACCTCAATTGGAGGTACCCGCACCTCAAGGGATGTTCTCGGTTAAGCAAGAGCAGCAGAGTTATGTTTTTAAGGATTTTTTCGAGGGACCCACATTAGATAAAACGTGGAACACATTGCGTATCCTGGCGGACGATAGCTGGTGTTCATTAAGCCAGCGCCCAGGCTACCTTCGCATTCTGGCCGGAGAATCCATTCAAAGTCTGTTCCAGCATCACGTGCTTGCCATTCGGCAAACGGATCATCATTTCCGGGTAGAAACAGCATTGGAGTATAAGCCGACAAGCTATTTACAAATGGCGGGGCTACTACTGTACCTTAATGAAGAAGATTATTTGTACGCCTATATTAGCTATGAGGAGGGGCAAGGGAAGGTACTGCGCATGATGCGATGTGAAGCCAATACATTTACCATAGTTCCTCAAGCAATTACGCTTCAGGACGATCTTCCTATACATTTAGCTGTGGAAGTCCATGCATCCCACGGGCAATTTTATTATGGAGTCGGAGACAAACCTGCTTGGAAGCGGCTTTTTGAAATGCAGGATATCAGCTTTTTATCCGGGGGTTTTACAGGAAATTTTGTAGGTATTGCTGCTCATGATATGCAACAATTCCAAGGAAGCTACGCTGATTTTTCTCATTTCTTCTATCATGGTAAGGATCATCTTTCCTCATAAAAAAACATGATAATGATTATGTTGAAAGCACCTTAATGGGTGCTTTTTTCGTTGTTTCTGCACTTTACCTTTTCACATTATAACTTCGCAAAATCTCCAAAAAAGCGGTGCTTGCTTTCGTTTCAAATGTCGAAGAAGGAGTTAGGAAGGAGAATTTTCGAATAACCGGAAGATTACGAATATCCAGTACTTTTAATGTTCCCAGAGCAAGTTCCTTCTGAATGACCCATTGGGACAGCAAAGAAATCCCCAAGCCTGCTTCTACAGACTCTTTGATGATCTGTGTACTGCCAAAATTCATCATATGAGAAGGGGAGAATTGAAACCGTGCAAACATTTTTTCAGCCGCTTCCCGGGTTCCAGAACCTTCTTCCCGCAGAATCCAGATGTCCTCTTGCAGCTCACTTACATCCACTTGAGATTTACCAGCCAAACGGTGATTTTGCGGAACGACGATATACATTCTATCATCAGCAAATGATTCGATGTGTAAATGGTCATGCTGAAATTCTCCTTCGATAATGCCTACATCCAGTTGATTATGGATCATGAGTTTTTCAATTTCCTGGGTGTTGCCGATGGTAATGGAGGGCTGAATGAGTGGATACCGGACCCTCATTTGCGCGATCACATGCGGCAGCACATATTCGCCATACGTGTAGCTTGCGCCGATCGACAGGTTTCCTTTTGCTGTATGCATCAGCTCGTCCACCAAATACTGCATCCGTGTATGGAGACGGATAATCTCCTGAGCATGATGATACACAATTTCACCTGCTTTGGTTAAGCGTACATACTTATTGCTACGCTCCAGGAGGCGGGTTCCTACGCTACGTTCCAGCGTTTGAATATATTGACTTACCGCAGGTTGGGTCATGTGTAACACCTCGGCAGCTCGTGTGAAATTTTGTTTCTCCGCGACCATAACAAATACGATTAAAGATTGGTCCAAGGCCCATTCCTCCAAATTCATCATATCTATTTACTTATTATCATTATTATAATGATTTATTTTTCTTATGACAAAAAACATATTAAGCTGGATGCATGTAGAATTGGAGGAGTTCACCATGAACAGTCATACACAACACACCAAATTATTTTCGAACAGAGGTCGATTATTCCAGCGTATATTTGGCATTGTCCTCACGATGTTATTTGCTTTGGCAGGCTATGGCCTGAACGAATTGCCAGGCTTTCATTATGTAGGTCCATTGGCTTGTGCCATGTTTCTCGCTATTCTGTACCGACAGTTGTGGGGATACCCTGAAGCTGTGCGCTTGGGAGTTGAGTTTTCATCAAAGAAAATACTACGTGGAGCTATTGTGTTATTTGGGCTGAAGTTGAACATGGATGTTGTCATTCATCATGGACTTGGTTTACTTTTGCGTGATGTGGGCACTGTTGTATTTTCCATCTTTTTTACGGTTTGGCTGGCAAAACGTTTCAAGGCAGATGCTTCGCTTTCACTTCTTCTTGGTATTGGAACAGGAGTTTGCGGTGCAGCAGCGATTGCAGCGGTTTCTCCCTTGTTAAAATCCAAAGATGAGGATACAGCCATAGGGGTAGGACTCATTGCCTTGGTTGGAACGGTATTTGCCATTTTGTTTACTGTGCTCCGGCCCTGGCTTCCTTTGACGAATATGCAATATGGTATCTGGTCGGGTATCAGTTTACATGAAATTGCACATGTGGCCTTAGCTGCAGCGCCTGCCGGACAGGATGCACTTGCAATGGGCTTATTAGCCAAACTGGGGCGTGTTTTCTTACTCATACCGCTCAGCTTTGTTTTAATGTATTGGATGAAACGAACTGGAAAAATTCGTACAGACGCTAAAGTGGAGTTCCCCTGGTTCCTCATCGGCTTTATGGCTACAAGTATTGTGGGCAGCTATGTTTTTGGACAATATATTGTAGTTCCATCTAGTCTGACGAACGGAATTTCTCAAGTTACCACCTTTATGTTAACGATGGCTATGGTAGGAATGGGGCTGAATGTGAGCTTTAAGGCTTTGCGGGAGAAAGCAATGCTACCATTACTGGTACTGTCTGTTACCTCGATCATTCTTATAGGGTTAACATTTTTAACAGTGTGAACATGAAGTATTCGTTTGGGATAAGATTGCTAGTAAACTAGATTAATAAAACTGGAAAAAGCTCTGCTTGCTGTATAGCTGGCAGAGTTTTTTAGTACTTTTGTATGATAAGACTGAAATATATACTGAATCAATCGTAACTTTTTACATATGATTCGCGTCTATCAAAATGGAGGTCCTGAGAATCGTAGAGTGCAAGAATTTCATAAGCGAAAATTTAGAGAATGGTAGGGTATATAATGAGGAAAATTTGTTTATTTGCTTTTTTGTTTCTGTTTCTACTAGCATTTCCAAGAGAAAGTCATGCTGCATCTTCGAGCTCACATCTTCAGTTGGATGGTAAAGATATAAGTGTTGGCAAAGGTGTTCAGATTCAAGAAGTAAAGGGGAATGTACTGGTTCCACTCCGTCTCATTGTAGAGGAATTGGGTTATAGCGTGAATTGGGAGTCCAAGACAGGGACCATAACTATACATAAGCAAAATCTTAACCTCAGTCTTCAGGTCAACAATCCCATAGCCTCTGTCAATGATCATCAAATGGGATTGGCTGTAGCGCCTTTGCTTAGAGAGGGGACGACTTATGTTCCGCTTCGCTTTGTGTCTGAACAGACAGGGATTGATGTGGCCTGGAACAACGAGCTTAAAACTGTGTTCCTGACGACTCCGCCTACTTCAAGCGACAATAGCGAGTCCACTCATGATCATTCTGCTACTCCAGCTGTAAGTAATCCTAAAGAGAGTGCGCGTACAGCTATAAACCAAATTAGCTTCGCTAATCACCAATTGACTATAGCTGTTAATGGAAAAGCAACCCCCAAAGTAACTACGTTGACTCATGCAGACCGTATTGTTGTAGACATACCTAGTTCAACGTTTTCTGAGGAATTTCTAGCATCGCAATCATTTGACAGTAGTGGACAAGGAAGTTTTCCAGTCACTGAAGATCCAGATGTTTCCCAAGTAAGATACTCCATGTTTAGTACAACCCCCGCATCGGTACGTATTGTGGTTGATCTTAATCACAGCACACCCTTTCATGTACTCAATGCGGATGATGGTAAGGTTGTTATAGCGTTGGATCAGGAAACGGAGGAGCCATCAACTACCGAGGACGTTATACCTACCATACCTGTTGTACCTGCGATTTCTTCTGATGGACACGCGCAAGGAATTGACGTCTCACACTATAATGGCAATATTGATTGGCAGCAAGTGGCAGCGACAGGTAAGACATTTGCTTTTATTAAAGCTACAGAGGGCACAAAATATCAAGATAATCAATTTTTGATAAATGTACAGGGTGCCAGAGATGCTAACATCTTGGTTGGCGCTTACCACTTTTTGAATGCTACTACCGCGGATGGAGCTCGTCAGGAAGCAGCTAATTTTGCCAGGGCTATAGATTCAGCAGGAGGCAGGCTAGATCTGCCCCCTGTGATGGACTATGAAAATAACCCCAAAGGTCTTACTCCTGCACAAATTAGTGAAGTGGCTCATGCCTTTTTGGATGAAATGGAGAGGCTTACCGGGCGTCAGCCAATCGTATACACGGGCAATGTTTTTGCTTCCAAGTTTGATCCTACATTTTCTATGTATAAACTGTGGGTAGCCCGATACAGCACTACGCAAAAGCCGACCGCGGTTCCAGCTTGGAATAACTGGTGGGCTTGGCAGTACAGTAGCACAGGCAGTGTTCCGGGTATTCAAGGCCAAGTCGATTTGGATGAATACAACGGAACGATAGATGAACTCCGGGCTTCACTGGCAGGAGAGCTCGATTAGCAAAATCATATCATGATCAATCCTCGCGAATCCGGAACGGGATCTGCGAGGATTTTTAATGTCTGATTTGTTTAGTTGGGCATGATCCATACGATTTCGCTGATTCTAACAAAGAATTTTTTTCCGTATACATCTAAAATGACATGGTCGGGCTTACAATCGACTACGCATCCATCAATTCTGCCACGTGTTGTCTCAAGTACAACGTACTTGCCGATCACCGATTTTAATGTTTCTACGACGTATGGATCTACAGGGTGCACCACGACGTGGTGAGAGGTAGGATGGTGAGGAAAAGGTTGATTAACGTTGTAATTGAGCATTTGATTTGAATTCAATTGCTTCACTCCTTCAAGATTAGTTGTGTTATCCTATGCTCCTGCCTAGGAAAGGTGTAGGCTAATGCCCATCAGCGAAAACATTCATAACATTGCCGAAAAGCCCGGTCCATAGGAAAGCTCAATACATAAGCTATGTTGTACCTTGAATTGAAGGAGGCAATGACCATGAGTGAATGTGAAAGAGGTTGTGGTGGCGGTTCAGTAGGGGGCTACCCAGGAGTATGGACATCGACAGGAGCTATCCTGGTACTGTTCATTTTGCTCGTTATCATTACTAAGTCTTTATGGGTTTAAATTGAAATGAGTAGCTTAACCCCCCATCGGTATATAACCGATGGGGGGTTAAGTGTTTTAGAGGATGGAACGTATGATAAAACACCTCAAATAACAGCGTACAGGCCCTACACAAACTGTGCCGGGCTGGGCAGCTGTCATTTGAGGTACATTGGCATCTATAGACAGGAACGGACAATGGAACAGAGATTAAATTAACGCAATCGCCAGCAGGGTGAACAAGCTCAAAGTTAAGATTTGATTCCCATACCCGTAGCCAGGATAAAAGGCAGACGTTTGTACACGTCCGTTCCGTTCTGTTTTTAAGTACACATTATTACGATCCACATCCATAATGGTTCCTTCGTACTGTTTTCCGTCAACGGTGAGAATACGCACTTTTTTATTCATGCAGTTCAAACAGTTGTAATAAGCGTCCATTCCATCACCCCCTCTTATACATTGGCATTTTATGAGAGGGACGGTCTTATGGTAACGGCGAACATACAGGGAAAAGGTATTCCCTCGAACTTAAGGCCTGACTAGAGTTAGCCTATTCTTGATAGGGATTAAAAGAGAAGCCAGGATATCCATTGGTATGGGCGTAACCTCTTTGGGGGGCGACCTGAGGGTGGGGTGAAGTATCGGCAAGCCTTACATGTATCCCAGGTTTTCGGGGGGGCTGCTGCTTGCAGTCATTGGGAGGACCGATGATGACAGGCTTTTTAATTGGGGCGAGTGCTTCCTGAATCTTATTCTCATTCAGGCAGTAAGTATGAGCCAGAATGTTACTTGGCGTTAGCCGCAAAATGTCGGAGCCCAGTATGAATTCAGGGGTCGGAGCATTAAAAATGGTCAACAAATGAGTGTTGTCCATCGTGGCGACCAGATAATGCCACCATCCCTGAGGAACGTTAGCCACTTGGCCAGGTGTGATCGGAAAATGTCGTAACTCGAGGGTGAAGGGGTTAATCAGTGACACGGTTACTGCTCCAGAGATGCAGTATACCAGTTCTGTGGCATTTTGGTGATAGTGAGGCTCCACAACATTAGCTGTGCTAAGGCGAATATCCAGCAGCGATACATTCGCCAATGTATTCAGCTGCTGGATCGACAGCTCGTTGATCGAGTTTTGAGCATCCTTCTGAAACAAAACATTGTCTCTTAAATCATAGGTAAATTGTACAGTAGGGGAGGTGTAATCCATATATGAATCCACGCGTCGTTTCCTGCCTTTCTATTATTCGAAATTTGATGATCGTACGCTACCCTATGCATACGCCCATGTATGTGTGCGCGGATATGTGATTTGAATTAGTAGAAATCAGGCTCCGGTCCCGGGCAAGTTGAAGCGAAAAATAGCGAAAAAAGTCACGTATTCAAGTGTGGTCAGAACATGATCCATTGTTCTTAATACACGTCATCCCTTTAGGGATGGCGTTTTATTTGCTTGGGTAGTCTTAGGACCAGAGCCGGATGATACGTAAATGCGGCTTATGGTATACTGCAACGGACGTGTGAAAGCATGATTGTCCCATTCCGTATGTAGCCACGCGTCATTTCTGCAGCTAGGCATAAGTTATGTCATAAGAAACATCATCGGATAAACGTCCCTGAGTTGTACAGGCCGGAATGGTTGCACCGGACAGAACATGAAAGAGGAGGTTGTCTGGAATATGAAAAAGTTATCTATTTTAATCCTGTCCTGCGCATGTATGTTAGGTACTGTATTGTCAGTCGCACCAGGACAAGCACAAGCACAAACGTCAGCTTTGAAGAAAGGGGTTCAAAGCGAACGGGTGCTGGAGCTTCAACAGCAGCTTCATTCGCTCGGTTATTTCAAGGCTGGGTTTACTGGGTACTATGGTTCTCTGACCAGTAAAGCGGTGGCTCGTTTTCAACGGGATAACGGTCTGACACCTGATGGAGTAGCCGGAGCGGCTACACAAGTCAAGCTGGAATCCTTCGGAGAGGTGCGCGTAACCGCGCTGGATCAACTGGCTCGTATCATTTATTCTGAGGCTCGCGGGGAATCGTTTGAAGGTCAAGTGGCTGTCGGCGCTGTCGTATTAAACCGTGTTCAGTCCGGTGAGTTTCCAAGCTCGATCCCGGACGTTATTTTGCAGCCTGGTCAATTCACCGCTGTACAGGATGGTCAATACCGCCTGAAACCCAACAAGACTGCGTACCGTGCAGCCAGACAGGCACTTAATGGTGCTGATCCGACCAATGGGTCCTTGTTTTATTACAACCCGGCCATTGCCACAGCCAAATGGAGTAAAAGTCGCCCGGCTGTCATCTCACTCGGTCGCCATACGTTTACGAATTAATTTCATATGAGAATACGCAAATTTCTAGCCGTCAGTTGCTTCTTCTAGGAGCAGTGACGGTTTTTTATATTCACAAATTTGTAATATTTTAGTGATGATTTATCTGATTTAATATTAAAAATTCTACCTATTATTCCGATACTCTTAATAGACAAAAAAATGAAATTAAAGGAGTCCTTCTAAAATGAGTCAACATCCTTACACTATCGAAGTAGATCAAGCCATGAAAACGGTACATATGGCGGTGAATGGAGTTTTTAGCCAGGAGGAGTATGATAGCTTTGTAAAAGATTATGTAGCCAAAACCTCATCCATTCAGGCGTCCAGCTTTACACTCAAGGTAGATTGTACCCAGATGGCACTTTTGGGTCCGGGAGAAGTGGAAAAATTGAAGGGCTCATTTGTACGTTATAAAGAAACTGGATTTACCAAAGTAATCTTTGGCATCAGCCTTCAACAAACCATTATTAAAATGCAGCTTGGTCGAGTAGCACGCGAAGCAGGATTAAACAACGTAGATATTGTTGTACAATAATGCGCTGATGTATGTGTAAGGGGGAAGCCTGATGAGCCATATCAAAATAAAAGCACTGGGTGTGTATCATCCGTCCCATTCGTTGGATAACGAATACTATGTTCGCCATTTTGACGAGCGGGGCAAAGATATTCGACGCTTCATGGAGCATATGGGTAGAAAACAGCGTTATATCATTGATGATCCGAACGAAAACGGTCTAACAATGGGAATTGCGGCTGCGCTAAAAGCTCTGGAACAGGCTGGTATGACAGGCCGTGACGTGGATATGATCGTGTTCTCCACTCAAGTTCCTGAGTCACTGTTTCCGATGAATGCATTGTTTGTTCACCAGGCGATTGGGGCTAGACATGATGTGGCCGTGATGGATTCCAACGCGAATTGTGCAGGGATGACAGTCGCTGTCGATCAAGTCAGTCGGTCGATGTTATCTAATCCTGACGTGCGGACAGCGCTTATTATCGGTTCGGATTATAATTCACTCATTTCCGGTCCGGAGGATGAGATTACTTATGCGAACTATGGAGATGCTGCATGTGCGGCTATTTTGGAGCGTACAGAAGAAGACACCGGATTTATAGATTCTATGTATTTTACGGACCCAGTCAATATAGATAAAATTTTGTACCCGGCTCAGGGGTTAGCGGCGACACTCCAAAGGAACGCCCCCGGAAAATATATTCAGTGGCTTCCGTTCGACGCCAATATGGCCTTGCCTCCTACATTTGATCTGCTTGAACGCATTTTAAAAAAGAATGGGCTGACGCCTCGGGATGTACGGGCTTATTGTCTGTCTCAGTTCTCGTTAGCAAATGTATTGAAGATTCAGGATCACTTGGAGCTAGAGGATGCCCAAATGATTTATGTGGGTGATCGATATGGTTACACAGGTACCAGTAGCCCGTTCATTGCTCTATATGAAGGTATTGAATCGGGTCGTATCCGGCGCGGTGATTATGTACTGTTCTGGACGATTGGAGCTGGATATCAACTGGTTGCTATGTTATTTAAATACTAGGAATATATGAAGACCTTGCAGCTGCAAGGTCTTTTTGTGTATCACACAATGACAACTGTAATGATTTGGTTGTGTTATGTTTGATTATTTTGTAAAATTTAAACATTGAATTAAAAGGGAGAGCTTATATTGCGGACATCGGATAGCATGACAATTATGACGGAAAACATGGCACACAATTCATAATAGGAGCTGAAGAGTCATTAAGATCGAAAATTTATTTTATGGGGAACGAATAAAACTGACCGCAGTCAGGGAAGAAGATGCCGAAGTGATGTTCAAATGGGGTGAGGATGCGAAGTATCTGCGAAATGTAGATACGGATTTGGCGCTCCCTTACACGTTGAAACAGATGGAGTCAGAAGGATCTCCCAGCTCTAACGAGGTCTATTTTCGATTAAGAACATTGGCAGATGATGTCTTGATCGGATTTGTTGCTATCCACGGAATTGAGTGGAATAATCGCAGCGGGCAGCTGGCAATAGGTATAGGTAATACGGACTACCGTGGCAAGGGCTTTGGGGCAGAAGCTGTAGGTCTCATTCTTCGTTATGCGTTTTATGAGCTCAATTTAAATCGGGTCGGCTTGGATGTGATTGAGTACAATACACAAGCGATCCGAACTTATGAGAAGGCGGGGTTCCAGCTTGAGGGTAGAGTTCGTTCTGCTGTTCTTCGTGATGGTAACAGTTATGATCGTATCATGATGGGTATCCTGTATTCTGAATGGCGCTCGACTGTTCAAGTATAATAGATACACAATTTGTTCATAAAATATTCCATAATAAGCCTTTTAATAACGTGAAAAGAGGTTTATAGTTAAAGGGTCACATGCCCAAATCATTATTAATTTGAGTATGAGTCAAAGCTGAGGAGGAATTTACATGGCAAACGTTGTAAGGTCCGTTACTTCACCCAAGAAATTTATTTCTGGACAAAATCTACTCTCGTCGTTAAATGACTATATTAAGGATTATGGCGATAAAGCCTTTGTCATTTGTGATGAGTTCATACTTGAAAGGGCTCAAAAGGAGGCAGGTGCTTCAATTGAAGCAGCTGGTAACCAGGTGGTCTTCGAGAAATTCCAATATGAATGTACAAAAGAAGAGATTGATCGTAACCGCGAATTGGTGCGTAAACATGGTTCGAACATTATCATAGGGATTGGCGGGGGAAAAACGTTGGATACCGCCAAGGCAACCGCTTATTATGAAAAGCTGCCTGTTGTTATTTTCCCAACGATTGCTTCTACAGATGCTCCTTGTACCGCGCTTGCGGTTATATACAAAAAAGATGGCTCTTTTGATGAATATCTGTTCCTGCCTACTAATCCAGACGTTGTACTGGCGGATACAGGCATTCTGGCAGCAGCGCCTGCACGTTTCTTTGCAGCTGGAATCGGTGATGCACTGGCCACTTATTTTGAAGCTCGTGCTTGCTATCAGGCTAACGGGGATAACCTGGTTCTGAACAAGCCTTCCACTACAGGACTGGGACTTGCTCGTCTTTGTTATGATACGTTGCTGGAAAATGCTGTGAAGGCCAAACGTGCTGTGGATCGGAAAGTATATACTCGTGCGGTGGAGGATACGATTGAAGCTACCATTTATTTGAGCGGTGTTGGTGCAGAATCAGGTGGGTTGGCAGCAGCACACGCCATTCATAACGGCATGACGGCTGTTCCTTCGCTTCATAAAGCACAGCATGGTGAGAAAGTTACATTCGGTTTGTTAACCCAGCTAGTGCTGGAAAATGCACCGAAAGAAGAACTGGAAACCGTGATTAAACTGGTTAAGGATGTAGGCCTTCCATTGACGCTTCGTGACTTGGGTGTAGAGGAATTTGTTGAGGCTGAATGGCGCCAAGTGGCTGAAGCTGCTTGTGCATCGAATGATACAATGGTCAACATGCCGTTCCCAGTTAGTCCTGCTGACGTGTACAATGCAATCATTGCAGCGAATGCAATAGCAGAATCCTATCAAGAATAGTTTCTTCCTAAATCACGAAAATGGGTTTACAAAAACGGGTCTGTCACATCACTGGCAGACCCGTTTCGTTTACGTGCACTAACATGTGAAACGAAAGAGGGGACCAGGGACTTATATCCTATCTTGTTCTGACCGATATACATGTAACAGGGAAATTAGGTTGGTTACACAGCAGGAGGAGATTTGATGTTGGTGCATGGTAAAACACGTAGGGGCAACTTGTACATCCATATGTCCAGCGGTTTTCACAAAATTGGAGATTATCGGGAAGAATATTCTGTAGCACCGGGTGATCGGCTGATGTCTAGACTGTCCAAGCGGATCTACACCATTGTATCCGTACATCTTGGTGAAGAGGCTTATGCCGATATTGATCTAGAAGAGGTTATTAGAAATAGTTAGAGTGCTTTATTTGGATTTGGTATAAAAAAGCTTCCACTTCGCTCTAGGAGCAAAGTGGAAGCTTTTTTCTTTCAGCGTAGGGACTCATGAAGAAGGTCTCGTGTGATGATATTATTTTGGTTCATAAAATGTCTGATTGCTGCTTGTGAATTGGTTGCAGACAGCTCCTTTCCCCATGTCATGGCATAGGCCCAGGCTGGCTGATTTTGCAGCACCTTCGCACTTGGCAGAATATCACTTTCTCCGATTCCCATAGGCTTGCCCTGCGCAAGCTTTAGCAATTCGGTGTAGTAGGAGGGTTTGTAATCATTGTTATAGATATCAGCTGCAAGAATATCTACTCGGTTAATACCTGGGAAGGACAAATTATAGGGAGTGCTATATGCGTTTGGAGCATTGGGACTCCACACCCACAACAGGTTATCCAGATGATGGACATGAGTGAACCGATCATACATTAGATTCCACAACTTAGCATAATTTTGCTTGTTTCCCCACCAAAACCAGTTGCCGTTCATTTCATGATAGGGCCTCCATAAAACAGGTACATCCGCGTCTCGTAAGGTCTTAAGGGACAAAGCCACCTCATCCAGATCAGCGATCAGTTGTTTATATTGCGGGGTACCCGGCGTGATGTAACGATTAAATTCAGCTTGAGTAATTTTTGCTTGTACGTTTTTCCACGTTTTAGGTTTGCCAGGAAGCGCCTGATGGAAGGTAACAGCTACGATTCCGCCGTCCTGACTCCATTGGATAGCACTATTCACAACATGCTGACGTTGCTCTCGTAGGGCTGTACGGGACTGGTTAGCCAATCCTCCAAACTCATAGCCGTGAAGTCCTGCGTATTGTCCGCTGATTTGTTGTAGCTTGTTATTTTGTTCATCCGGTGCCTCTAAGTAATCATGCTGCCCGGAAATTAGCATATCATCCGGTACATTAGATAGGTAGGCAAGTAATTGCTTGGCTTTGGCAGAGGCCTGAACATTAATTGGCGGGGCGGCATCGGCAACAATGAATGATTGCTGAGAGCCGCTGAAGAGTAAAACAAGCATTAGCAGTAGCACCCTCTGTAACCAAAAGCGTGTTGAGTGAGATTTCATGGCGCTCCTCCTTTGATGCATGGTAATGGGATTAGTATTTTTCTTTTTGCTTTCTAAGCTGTATATAGGCGCTAATAATAATCACCAACAGACTAATCGTGGCCCATCCATTGAATTCCTGTAAGTGTATCCAGTTGTCCCATACAAGGAAACCTAAAATTACAACGAGCAAACCCATTGCAAGATACATTTTGGTTTGTGCTGGACGTTGGGTTCGTTTTGAAATCCAATGTATGATGCCGAAAACGATGGCTGCCTGAAATAAAAATATGCCCATCATCATTAAACTTGCTATAAAGATTGGGGACATCGGTATCCTCCTCCTGGGTTTACAAACAGAATATGCAGGTTGTAACCGGGATGTGGATTCTTAGATGTCAATTTAATTATAAGTTGAGTAAACAAATGAGCGCTGGTTACGATCTTGAACAAGTTGACTAAATTATACCATAACTACCGTCCTGCAATGAAAGACGTCTAAATACCCACTCTACCTTGATTCGACATCATACTTTATATTCAGCGAAATATTGACATATGGATGTACACTTCACATATATGAAGATGCAATCAGAAATATATGTGAAGTATATGCATAAGAGCAACGCGAAATCGACGGAAAAGTTTGGTATGATTAAAGTGGATTGAAAAGGAGGTGCTCTTATGAATGAAGAAAACAGACCATTCTCTAGGTCAGCAGATGCTGAAGGAGCCAAAGCGAACTTTGATGCCAATCAGCGGAAGCTTCTCTCCGAGGGAGTGCCTAGCTTATGGCGTCAGGTCAGCAACCTGCTGATTCTGGTTGGCGTGATTGCATTGATTATCCTTTTAGGTCGAGTGCTCTAATGAGATATCCAAAAAAATCGAAAAGAATTTGAAGAATTAGGGATGTGAAATGGTGTTAAAGGCAGCTTTACTTTTTATATTGGCTGGCATCGCTGAAATTGGAGGAGGATATTTGGTTTGGCAGTGGCTGCGTGAAGGAAAGACATGGTATGTCGGACTTTGCGGCGGAGTAATCTTGGCTGTGTATGGAATCATTGCTACCTTTCAGGTTTTTTCCTCTTTTGGGCGTGTATATGCAGCATACGGAGGTGTCTTTATTGTTCTTTCCATTGCATGGGGCTGGTGGATTGATAAAAAGACACCCGACTTGTACGATTTCATTGGTGGATTGATTTGTTTGGTCGGTATAGCTGTAATCCTATTTCCGCGATCAGGATGATAGGACGAAAAACCCTATTTTATTTTTGAAAACATGACTATAGGTCTACAAAAATAAGCTTCATATTCCGAAATAGAACTTAAGGAGGGGGTTCTATGAACTGGAATCAAATGAAGCTTAGATTGAAATTTGGTAGTGCTGTACCGAAGAGTGAAGGTAATTTCTCTTTTGGTATCATGTGTGGACTCTTAATCAGCATCGTGCTGTGGATATCAATCATTGGCTGGATCATGCTGATCTTTAAGTGATTTTACGAAATCACTGTACATATCAAAACAAATGAATTAAGGACTGCTCACAAACCTGTGTCTTATTACCCATGCTTTATTTTGTGAAATCGTTACGTAACTTGTCTATCCCGCGACCTATGGCTTCATCAATCATATCGGTAGCAGCAGGTGTATCTGCATCGGTGTCAGGAATGCGATTAAATCCTGGCTCGCGCTTGTCCAGGGATTGTTTATGTTCGATTTGATCGTCAGTACGATTCTTTTCAGAGTTATTATCTCTCATAGCACATCACAGCTCCTTTTATTAGGCATATTCAGCTTCTATACTTTACATAAACGCTTGTGCTCCAGACTAAACGTTGATAAAAATAAAACCGGGAGGGAGTAAATCCCGCCCGGTACTTCCCAAACAACTAGCGATGCTCAATCAGATCAATCGCTCCCAGAACAACATGAGCCAGTCCGAAACCGAGAATGCCTGTAGCTGCAAGTTTGTACTTACTGCTCAGCAACACAGCGCCTGAAGCCGATACTACCGTTCCAAGAACAGCTGGAATCATACCTTCACGCATTCGTAACACCCCTTCTGGTAGTTTGGAAAGACGTTTATTAGTGTAATTCAAATGTGCACAAGTTATACAAAAAGAGAATTTTATTATTTTTTTAAAAAAACACTTTACAATTCGATAAAATTATCGTATTATATGTTGGTGCCCAATTGAACGACATTTACATAACGAGAACACTTCTTAATCAGATGCGTGTTTCTCAGATACTTGTAAGACAAGTAAGTGTAAAGATTAGCGTTCCTAAATTTATGCCGGGGTGGCGGAATTGGCAGACGCACAGGACTTAAAATCCTGCGGTAGGTGACTACCGTACCGGTTCGATCCCGGTCCTCGGCATTCTTGATTTATAACGGACACATCAAAGTTAAATGAACGAAAATAACGCGAGGTTCTGTGTACCTGCGGAATACTCCGTAACAGGTATGTAGGATCAACAAAAAACGTCTCACCGTTAACATACGGAGAGGCGTTTTTTGTTTTGGAAAAATTAAGCGATCTTGTAACAGAGAGTTGGAGCCTTTCTATTGCATCAATTGTTATAATCATAGGACAACGAAATTAGGCCTTTATAATTAAATAGTAAGTATTTCTAAAAAATGAAGTGGCCTAAAACCTTAAATCAGAATGTTGTTGTTTTTAATTAACTATTGGGAAGGTGGTTCGGTGAAGCTGATATGAATCTGACTTTTCATATGGAACAGTTAAGAGTCTGTTTTATGAATTTCATCAATTATGTATATTTTGTAATGGATGAGAAAACAAGAGACATAGCTATTGTTGACCCATCATGGGATTTATTGAAAGTAGAGTTCTATCTTCAACAATTGAATGGCGATCTCAAAGCGATACTATTAACTCACTCACATTGGGATCATATTAATTTGGTAAATCCACTCCTGGAAAAATATAATCCGCAGGTATTCATGTCAACAAACGAAATCGATTTTTATCATTTTAGATGTAGAAATTTACATTCAATTAAAGACAAGGATTCAATCCAGGTCGGTGAAACAGAAATTAAAAGTCTTTTGACTCCCGGACATACCGCGGGAAGTGTATGCTATCTTTTATCAGATCGCTTATTTACTGGGGATACAATATTCATTGAAGGTTGTGGCTTTTGTGACCCAAATGGAGGAAATCCAATAGAATTATATAATAGTGTTCAAAAAATAAAGCGAGAAATTGATGACTCTATTCAAATTTATCCTGCTCATTCATTTGGTAAAGCGCCTGGTTTTACACTCAATCACCTCATGGATGAAAATATTTATTTTCAATTTACGAGTAAGGAATCTTTTATTAAATTTAGAATGCGTCCGAACCAAAAGGGCCTGTTCGATTTCAAATGAGTCTGTATTGTGGCCCAGTTCTAATGGTGAGAGAAAATCTTAAATATAAAAAATAATACATAACGATCTATCATTTGTCTGTGCCCCAGATGCTCAAGTTAACTAGAGTAAAACACTCGGATCAGTTCTTTTATAAGCCGCCAGAAACGTTGAAGCTGTATTCGAAAGATAATAATGACTTCAAATTAAGCATTTTCAGAAAGGTTTGCGAATCCAATCTGAACTTGGCCGTTTCCAATCAACTGTGAATTGACAGGGTTTGAGTAGAGGATTATAATGGAAAAACATTATTCCAATTATATGATTATATGAAAAATAAAGGAACTTTTCTGTGGTTAATCGCTGGCGGGTCACGTTAACCATCAAAGAGGGATATATCGTGAGAGATTGTAGCTTATCAAGTAGGATAAGTGAAAGGGCGAAGCTATGTATATGGGTAGTAGACATTATAGGAGATGAGTTGGCAGTACGTTTTTATAGGAGATGAGTTAAGTGAGCTGGTACGTGTTTTTTGTGCGAACGGGTAGGGAAGAACAGGTCAAGCAGCTTATTAATGAGTGGTTGGATTCTGAAGTCTACAAACCCTTTATACCACTCCAAGAGAGACTCTTTAAAGTAGCAGGAATAGTAAAGAAAGAATGGGCTCCTTTGTTCCCAAGCTATGTATTTATTGAGTCGAATTTACCTGACTTGCAGTTCGTAACCAGTACAAATTCAATGATTTGCACTTCTAGTGATATCATTCGTTTATTGAGATACTCGAAGTTTGAAGCTTCAATGAGAGATTCGGAGAAACAAATGTTAGAAAGTCTATGCAATGATAGCTATTGTATAGAATCATCAACTGGAATTATTGAAGGAGACAATATACGTATCCTAGATGGCCCACTTAAAGGAAGGGGGAGTATAGTTAAGAAAATAGATAGACATAAACGACAAGCGGTCATTCAGTTAGAATTTATGGGTGATATCAGGTTAGTGAGAGTAGCTTTGGAAATTATAAGTAAGGTTTAAAGTGGAGAACTCGTGACGAGTTCATACTCCATGAGGAAGCTTTCAGAACCCTTAAGGGATTTGAAGGCCTTTTTTGATTTGGACTGCTAAGTTAGTAGTTTACTAGGGGGGATATGCGTAGCCTCGTATGCAGAACAACTAATGTTGAAGCGGGAAGATGCCGTGATGAAGGCGGCCGTCAGTTTTGTCCATGCAGATTATAACGCAGACGCTCCCCTTGATCGAGAAGTCTTTCATTCGGATGAGTGTAGTTACTTCGAGAGTTTGGTATTCCATCGGCGGAAATCCAACTTTGTGCTTGGCAGGCTAAGTGCCAAACAAGCAGTTTCGGTGCTGTTAAGCGAGCCAGACCTGCGCAACGTAAGTGTGGAGTCAGGTGTCTTCGGCCAGCCCATGCTTCGAATCAATGGTGTCCACAGCTATCAGGTGAGCATTGCCCACTGCGACTATATCGGAGCGGCTGTTGTTTTTCCCGAAGCACATCCCATGGGCATTGATATTGAGAGGATTGATTCTAAGCGAAATAAGACAATTGAAAGCCAACTGACGGTGGAAGAAAAGGAAAGAATCTCTGTCGTGCGGGGAGTAGGGGAGTACTCAGCTTTATTGACGGTTTTTTGGACAGTGAAGGAGGCCCTGTCGAAAATATTACGTACAGGTTTTACAACATCGCTGCATGTACTTGAAATGAATGAGACCAGGTTTGTGGATGGATACTTCCAAAGTACATTTTCACATTTTCCACAATATGCTGCCCAGTCTTACCAGTTAGGTGACTATATCTGCACGATTGTAGCACCGAGAAAGACGGAATGGAGTATGAATACTTCTCGGCTTTATGAAAAATTCAATGCAAGTTTTCATCGAAATCCGTTTGTAGATCATGTTTACTGAACACCAGGTTTGTTGAGTTTTAAATCATTTATTTTTTAGGAGGATACCTATGCATAAGGAAGAAGTATTCGATATCGTTAAACGTTGTATTCGTGAAGTGCTTCCCGAATTACAAGATCACACGTTCGAGTATGGAGATCGATTGGTGGATTTGGGTGCAGATTCAGTAGATCGGGCTGAAATTGTAAACAAGACGATGGAAACATTATCTCTTAATATTCCGCGCGTCGAATTGTCTGGCGTGAAAAATATAGGGGAATTGACAGATGCACTTTATGCAAAATTATGAAAAACCTGAGTTAGTCGTTACGGGGATTGGCGTGACTTCGGCGATTGGGCAGGGGAAGGCTGCTTTTGCCTCGGCGTTGTTCAAAGGGCAGCATGCATTTGGCGTCATGCAACGCCCTGGCAGAAGAGGCGAAGCTTCATTTATAGGTGCGGAGCTGCCACCCTTGTCTTATCCGAATGCATTATCCAAACGAATGTTACGTACAGCATCATTTTCGGGGCAGGTGGCCATGGTAACCCTTCAAGAAGCCTGGGATGATGCCCAATTGGATAACGTTGATCCTAGCCGTATTGGACTGGTGGTTGGAGGCTCCAATTTTCAGCAACGGGAGCTATTTCAGACTTATGAGGCCTATCGGGACAAAATGTGCTTTGTACCGCCGACCTATGGGGTTTCCTTTATGGATACTGATTTGTGCGGACTATGTACCGAACAGTTCGGTATTCAGGGGTTAGCTTATACCGTCGGTGGTGCATCCGCGAGTGGACAAGTCGCAATCATTCAAGCAATTGAGGCCATTCAAGCAGATCGTGTTGATGTTTGCATTGCAATGGGGGCATTGATGGATATTTCGTATATGGAATGCCAGGCATTGCGATCCTTGGGAGCGATGGGAAGCGACCGATATGCCGATGAACCTGCAATGGCGTGTCGACCATTTGATCAGTCGCGGGACGGGTTCATCTATGGGGAATCTTGCGGGGTTGTAGTCATAGAACGGGCCGATTCCGCCGTGAGGCGTCGGGAGAAACCTTATGCCAAACTGGCAGGATGGGATATGGGGATGGATCGAAACCGGAATCCCAATCCCTCCTACGAAGGCGAAGTCCGAGTGATTAGAAGAGCTTTGGAGAAAGCAAAGCTGCTACCGGAAGAGATTGATTATATTAATCCCCATGGGACAGGCTCGGTCGTTGGAGACGAGATAGAAATAAAGGCATTACAGGATTGTAAATTGTCACATGCCTATATCAATGCAACCAAATCCATTATCGGTCACGGCTTGAGCGCGGCAGGAACTGTTGAAATTATTGCTACTCTTTTACAAATGAAAGAGTCGAGACTTCACCCTACCCTTAATTTGGAGGAGCCTATCCAATTGGACTGCAATTGGGTGAAGAATGAGTCCGTACCAGCAATTATTCACAATACTATGAATCTGAGCATGGGGTTTGGTGGAATCAATACTGCCATTTGTATGCAAAAATGTGAGTCGCGTATTTGAGAGAGGGGGACGATTATGGTTGTCGTGGGAATTGAGGCAATGAACGTTTTTGGTGGCTCTGCCTATCTGGATGTTATGCAATTAGCCCAACACAGGCAATTGGATCCTGCAAGGTTCGAAAATTTATTAATGAAAGAAAAGGCGGTTGCCCTACCTTACGAAGATCCAGTTACCTTTGGAGTAAATGCGGCAAAACCGCTGGTGGACGCTCTTTCAGAAGCGGAAAAAAACCGAATCGAAATGCTTATCACCTGTACGGAATCAGGTATTGATTTTGGAAAATCAATCAGTACATATATTCACCACTATTTGGGGTTGAATCGGAATTGCAGATTATTCGAGCTCAAGCAAGCCTGCTATTCCGGTACTGCTGGACTCCAAATGGCGGTGAATTTTATTCTTTCTCAGGTCTCGCCAGGAGCAAAAGCGCTTGTAATTGCCAGTGATATTTCACGATTTATTGCTGCTGAAGGCGGGGATGTCTTGAGTGAGGATTGGTCTTATGCTGAGCCAAGTGGAGGCGCAGGGGCCGTGGCAATGCTCATTAGTGAAAATCCTCATGTTTTTCAAATTGATGCAGGCGCTAATGGATATTACGGCTATGAGGTGATGGATACTTGCCGGCCGATTCCAGATAGCGAGGCTGGGGATGCAGATTTGTCTTTAATGTCCTATCTGGACTGTTGCGAGCAAGCGTTTTTGGAATACCAAAAACGGGTGCAAGGAGTGGATTATAAAGATACCTTTCAGTATCTTGCCTTTCATACTCCTTTTGGCGGAATGGTAAAAGGAGCGCATCGCACGATGATGCGAAGGTTGACTCAATCCAAACCAAATGAGATTGAGGCAGATTATTTACAACGTGTTAAGCCCGGATTGGCGTATTGCCAACGAGTCGGTAATATTATGGGGGCGACTTTGTACCTCTCCTTGGCAGGTACGATTGATCAGGGTACATTCGATGCTCCAAAGCGAATCGGCTGTTTCTCCTACGGGTCAGGCTGCTGCTCTGAATTTTATAGCGGGGTTGTTATGCCGCAAAGCCAGGAACATCTGCGGCGTTTTGAAATTGAGCGTAATTTGAATGATCGCTATCAGTTAACTATGGATGAATATGAATCCCTGCTAAAAGGCAGTGGCGCTGTACGGTTTGGAACCCGCAACGCCAAGCTGGATTTTCAATTGATTCCGGGGGTGATAGCTTCCGGGAAAGGGAGACAGCGGTTGTATTTGGAAGAAATCTATGAATTCCACCGTAAATACAGGTGGGAATCATGAGTTATCAAACGATTCAGGTTCGGTTTCAAGAATCGATTTGTTATATTCGCTTTTACCGACCGGAGGCAAATAATACGATTAATAATACCCTCATCGAGGAGTGCTTGCATGTACTTGCACTATGTGAGGAGTCAGTTACGATCGTAGTTTTGGAAGGTTTGCCGGAGGTGTTCTGTTTTGGCGCGGATTTTGAGGGAATGCGTGAAAAAGTGGAAAGTGGACAAGAACATGCAATGAGTCCAGAGCCTATGTATGATCTGTGGTTAAAATTAGCAACTGGGCCCTATATCACGATTTCTCATGTGCGAGGAAAAGCAAACGCTGGTGGCGTCGGATTTATTGCTGCCAGCGATATTGTGATAGCCGACGAGACGGCACAGTTCAGCTTGTCAGAATTGCTATTCGGACTTTTCCCTGCTTGCGTTCTACCATTTTTAGTCCGCAGGATTGGATTCCAAAAAGCGCATTATTTAACACTAATGACGCAGCCCGTTTCGGTTCAACAGGCCCATGTATGGGGGTTGGTTGATGCGTACGATGCTCAGAGTGAGATGGTGCTACGCAAGCATTTATTACGCCTCAGACGATTGAGCAAGCATGGGATTTTACGCTACAAGCGCTTTATGGATGAACTCAACGATTTGCGTCAGTGTAAACCACTAGCGTTGGCGTCCAATCAAGAGGTGTTTTCAGACGCTCAAAATCTTAAGGGCATTTTCCGATATGTCGAAACGGGGCAATTTCCGTGGATGGACTGATGGTCTACGCCACAAGATGGGGATGTAGGAGGGAAGAAGATCATAATGTCACAATCCGTGGTTGAATTACTTGAAATCGAGCGAGGCATTATTCAAGTGAAAATGCAAGATAGAGTTCATAAAAATACATTTACGCTTGAAATGACCCATGGACTAAGACAAGCGTTCAAGACGATCCAAGAAGATTCAACCTGCAAAGTCGTAATTCTAACAGGATACGATAATTACTTTGCCACGGGTGGGACGCAAGAGGGACTGTTGGCTTTACATGAAGGAATCTCGAAGTTTACCGATGAAAATATATACTCACTTGCATTGGGCTGTAAAGTTCCAGTGATAGCTGCTATGCAGGGACATGCGGTGGGCGGAGGCTTTGTAATGGGGCTATTTTCTGACTTTGTAGTCCTAAGCAGGGAAAGTGTGTACACGACTAATTTTATGAGATACGGATTCACACCGGGAATGGGTGCCACGTATATTATTCCTAAAAAACTAGGGTTCAGCTTGGGAGAAGAGTTATTGTTAAATGGGGGCAATTATCGAGGTGTTGAACTGGAAAAACGGGGAGTTCCATTTCCGACCCTGCCCCGCAAAGAAGTGATGGGCTATGTAATGGATCTTGCCCGGCAGCTAGCCGAGAAACCCAGATTTTCTTTAATCACGCTAAAGGATCATTTGGTTGCTCCACTCCGGGAACAGCTTCCCAAAATCGTAGAACAAGAGCTTATCATGCATGAGAAGACCTTTCATCAAGCGGAGGTTAAAGAACGAATTATCAACTTGTTTGGAAAATAACCAAATAGAGATTCGTTGAACGCCTTTGCGGTTGTTCATGCGAACCAGCAACGAGTGTGAAAGAGGCATATAGCCTTCCTCATCACTCGTTTTTTCTTTGATATATTTTAGCAGGCAACTCCTGGCAATGCTTCAAACGTGAATAATAGCTCAAAATGGACAGGGTGATAAGCCTTTAGCTCATGTTATATAAACTTTGTGTTTTGAGGAGTTGGTGGAGAATGATGCGAAAACATGACCAAACATGGAACCTTGATATTCCGATCGCTTCTTTTATTGAAACTTGCCGGAAATTTCCTGAAAAAGAGTTATTTACGTTTGAGAAAGAAGGCCAGAGTCCTCAAATTCTTTCCGGAAATACGCTTCTACATCAAATACAGGCTTTGGGCAATATCCTATTGAAAGAACTGGCTGAGCAGGAACGGGCACTTCTTGTATTTCCTCAGGGTCTGGAATATATCAGCAGCATGCTGGCATGTTTTTATGCAAATATCGTGGCCATACCTACACCTATTACAGATTCGGAGCCGGATGAAAAAATCTTTGAGAAGATGATGCCTATCTATAGGGATTCCCAAGCCGTATGTATCATAACTAATACGGACTTGAAAGCATTTCTCCAAACACGGAGGGAGTTTAATTCAATCCGTATCCTGAATATTGATGAAATCTTTCAAGAAGACACCGTTGACGTTGAGATAGAGATGAGAATGCCAGCGCCGCAGGATACTGCTCTTTTGATGTATACATCGGGCTCAACATCCTTGCCAAAAGGCGTAATCCTCAGTCACAGCTGCTTGATGAATCAGGCCAAGGCCGAGCAATGGAGAATTGACCGGAATAGTCGTGTCGTTTCCTGGACGCCGCAATTTCATGCTTTTGGACTGCATAACAATATTTTAGTCCCACTTTTAAACGGGGCGTCGAGCATTATTCTCCCGCCAGAAAGCTTCGCTAAAAATCCGGAAAATTGGATTCATATGATTGACAAGTATCAGGCTACCCATACGGCAGCGCCAAATTTTGCGTTCGATTATTGCTGCTCCACACTGGACATAGCTTCAATTAAGCAACATTCACTTCGCCATCTCCAAGCGATTATATGTGCAGGTGAGCCCATCCGGAAGGAAACTTACGAGAACTTCATCCATAAATTCCGGGAATTAGGGCTACAAGAGGATATATTTTGTCCCCTCCTTGGCTTATCGGAGCTGTGCCCTGTCGCCAGTATAAAACCAGGTCAGTCGATGAGATTCCTTAACTTGGATATCCCTAGCTTGGAGCAACGAAGAGTCCAATACACGGATGAAAAGAATAAATCGAAGTCCGTAGTGAGCTGTGGGGAGATTGAAGATCCGACGCAAATACGAATTGTTCATCCTGAAAGGCATACACAATGCTTACCGGAGGAAGTCGGCGAGATTTGGATTAAATCCGCACGGATGGCAGAGGGATATTTAAACAGGAAGGAAGAAACGAATAGCACTTTTGAGGTAGCCCTTTCTGATACAAAAGAAGGCGGCTTTTTTCGTTCCGGGGACCTTGGCTTTATTGCGGATAATCATATCTATGTCATCGGTAGAGAGAAGGAAGTCATCATTATTCGCGGCAAAAACCATCATCCCGTCGATATTGAATGGACCATCCAAAAGAATATGCCAGAGTTGACCTTGCCCATCGCTGTATTTTCCTCTGAAATCAATGGTCAGGAAAAAGTAATCGTCGTACAGGAAATTGAAGCGCCCCTTCATGAGCAGGAATATAAACGTCTGGTCGAAAACATATTGAATGCCGTATCCAATACGCATCAACTTGAAATTTACGATATCTATTTGCTGCTTAAGGGAAGTATACCCAAAACAGGAAGTGGGAAAATCCAAAGAAAGATCTGCCGCAATGCTTATATCAAACAAGAGCTTCAAGCACTTTATCAATATCGGAGTGCGTTCTCACTATCACATTCGAATATGGAAGAAACCGCCGCAGAAAACCATGACAGTACCATAAATGCCGTTTCGTTGGTTCAATCGAAGATTCAGGAGTATATAGTGCAATTTTTGTGTTGGGAACTGAATCTCAAGCACGAGGAAATGAATTTGAATACAAATCTTCATGGTTATGGCATCGATTCTATTCTTGTCATGAAGCTTATACGCGGCCTTGAGAAGTCCTATCCGATCAAGGTCAAAGCAAGAGAAATTTTAGAGAACCCGACGATTCAACTATTATCGGCATATTTAGCCCAAAAGGTGGAAGAAGATAAATCCACTGTACAGGTCAATACTGAGAAAAATTCGCTCAGTTTCCGAAGGAATCCGCTTTCTGAAGTTCAGAAAGGGTTGTGGCTATTACATAAAATGTCCCCTGAGATGAATGCTTACAATATACCAATATGCCTCCGGTTTAATACGAAGATTGAGATTGAGAGCATTAAACGGGCTTTTCACATCGTTTTAGAACAGTATCCTATTTTAAAAAGTGTGATTGAAGAGGAAAATGGGATACCTTATCAAAAGCTGCAGCCCACGCAGCCGCTTCATGTGCAAGTGGAGGATATTTCAGCCTTGGAAGCAGATGAGATTATTCCATTTATTAGGGATAAAGCGAAGAAACCATTCGTGCTGGAACAGGATCCTTTGATGCGTATTTATGTTATGTCCAGATCTGAACAGGAACATTTCATACTGGTTGTCATCCACCATATTATTTTTGATGGAAGTTCTTTCGGCATGTTTACACAAAGCTTTTTAGATGCCTATAAAAACGTGGTACAGGGAAAGACATCGACGGTGTTGCCACCCGCAGCGAGCTACGGCGATTTTGTTAAATGGGAGCAAACGATGTTAGCGAGTGCAGAAGGGGAGAAGTATCGTTCCTACTGGACACAACAGCTGTCAGGTGCTTTACCGACCCTGGAGCTGCCATATGACCGCTCTGTTTTTCCGGCTCAAAGCATGGAAGCACAAACATATTCCAAGCCGCTTCCGCTTAAATGGGTCAAACGGGTAAAGTCTTTTGCCCAAGCGCAATATACGAGCTTGTCCACAGTCTTGTTAGGTATGTATACTGTATTGCTTAACCAGTATTCGGGACAGGAAGATATCATTGTTGGAATGCCAGTTATGGTGCGCCCGGAGCAGCGTTTTGATAATTTAATCGGCTATTTTGTCAATATGCTTCCAATACGGAGCCAGATATCGGAAACAGAGACATTCCTGGATTTTATGAAAAAATTGCAGCTGACAGTAGTCGATGGAATGGATCATGCCTCGTATCCTTTTCCGGCTCTGGTCCGAGAATTGAATGTGCCGCGGAAGCAGACGAGCTCACCTGTTTTCCAAGCAGCCTTTTCTTATCAAAACTTCCTTCCAACTTCAAGCTTTCAGCAGCTTTGCAAGCCATATAAAGATATCTTTTTCGTCGAATTGGTTGAAGAAATTCACCAGGAAGGCGAATACGAGCTGGTATTGGAACTGCAAGAGCAGGAAGAGGAAATGATATTAAATATTAAATATCGCTCCAATTTGTTCGATCATTCAACCATCATACAGATGGCAGAGCGTTATATAGAATTAGCGGAAGCACTTATGGAGAATCCCGCTTGGCCCTTGGAGGAGCATTCATTACTCTTACCAGAGGAAAAGGACATCATCCTTAATGACTGGAATGCTACCGGAACAAGTTATCCTGATAAGTGCTTCCCTGAATTATTCGCAAAACAGGCAAGAAAAACACCTGAAGCTATTGCAGTTGTATATGAAAAGGAATCGCTTACCTATGGGGAACTAAAAGAAAAGAGCACTTTGCTGGCCTTATATTTGCAGAAACATGGGGTAACTCCTGATACTCTTGTGGGGATTTGCATGGAACGTTCTTTAGATATGGTGATTGGGCTGTTAGGAATCCTGATGGCCGGTGGAGCCTACGTGCCGCTCGATCCGGAATATCCGGAGGACCGATTGGAGTATATGCTTCAGGATTCCAATGTTTCACTGGTTATTACGCAATCGGGGTTGTTGGAGAAAGTGTCACGCTTGGAAGGGAACAACGTTAGCTGTATTGTCCTTGATAAAGACTGGGATCATCTGAAAAGTGATGTGAAGGGTAGAAAGACAATCAAACGGGAAGTGCAACCTCACCATTTGGCATATGTGATATATACCTCTGGAAGTACAGGGAAACCCAAGGGGGTCATGATTTCACATAAAGCGTTGACCAACTTTCTTATTTCCATGGGAGAGCAGCCCGGTTTAACAGAGCAGGACAAACTACTTGCGGTGACAACGTATTGCTTTGATATAGCGGGACTGGAATTATATCTGCCTTTGATTAAGGGGGCTCAATGCTATATTTGCAGCTCCAAAAACATAAAGGATGCCGAAAGACTTAAGCGGGAAATTCAAAGAATAAAACCGACAATCATGCAAGCTACTCCTGTGACTTGGACCCTGCTCTTTCAAACCGGCTGGAAGAACGAAGAGAACATGAAAGTTCTCTGCGGAGGGGAAGCCCTTTCGGAAACGTTGAAATCTTATTTTGTTCATAACAGCTGTGACGCATGGAATATGTTCGGTCCGACTGAAACGACAATTTGGTCTACAATTCAAAAGATCGACGCAGATAAGCCTATTTCGATCGGTAAACCTATCGCAAACACCCAGATTTACATTTTGGACAAACATCTTAGACCTGTGCCTGTCGGTCTTCCGGGAGAGCTTTTTATTTCGGGCAGCGGATTGGCCAGAGGCTATTGGAACCAGCCAGAGCTTACGGCTGAAAAGTTCATAGACAACCCATTCAATCCGGAAACCAAGCTCTACAGAACTGGAGATTTATGCAGATGGCTTTCGGACGGCTCTATTGAGTATGTGGGACGGATGGATTATCAAGTGAAAATTCGCGGGTTTCGGATCGAGCTGAGTGAAGTTGAAGGTCAGGTCAGAACATATCCAGGAATCGATGATTGTGTCGTGATTGCCAAGGAACAGGAGGGAAATAAGCAGCTTATTGCCTACTGTTTGCTGAACAATTCCGAGTCCGGTAAGCCTCCTCTTGATCCGAAGGAAGTGCGAAACTATTTAAAAACTTTCTTGCCTTTTTATATGATACCAGCATTTTTTATAGAGCTAGATAAGCTGCCTTTGACCCCTAATGGGAAAATAGATCGAAAAGAATTAATGAATCGCAGGATCGAGTTAGCAACAACAAGAAAGATCCATTTACCACAATCGGATGTTGAACATCAGGTTCTAACGGTATGGAAAAAACTTCTGAATGTTGATGATCTAAGTACAGATGATGCTTTCTTTGACGTAGGTGGGAATTCTTTTTCAGCAGCAGAGATGATCGGAAGGGTCAAGGAATTGTTGGAATGCGATATTTCGGTGACAGCATTGTTCAAGTATCCGACAGTTAAGGAACTCAGTGCCTACATTACAGAAACAAGAAGCGAGAATGTTGATTCTCAAACGGAACAATCACATTCACCGGAACAAACAGATACAGCTGAAAATACAGCCTTACCGAAAATGGATTCAGGCGAAGATGACCTCAAGCCACCCTACCCAGATTACTTTGAGGATAGTCTCGCAATTATAGGGATTTCATGTCATTTTCCAGGGGCCAAAAACCATGCCGAGTTTTGGAGCAATTTGAGGGCAGGGGTGGAGAGTGTCCGCTTCTTTTCCGAGGAAGAATTGGTTGGATTAGGGCTGGAAAAAGAAATCGTCGGGAATCGAGGCTATGTTCCCGGACGATGCACGATTGAAGGAAAAGAGTATTTCGACCCTGAGTTTTTCAGCTTATCACAGAAAAATGCAGAGTTTATGGATCCTCAAATGAAATTGCTGTTGCAGCATTCATGGAAAGCCGTTGAGGATGCTGGCTATATTAGCAAAGAAATTCCTGAAACCAGTGTGTATATGTCGGCAAGCAGCAGTTTCTATCAAGCATTTATCCCAAATTTGGCGTCGCAATCACCTAATGTCCTGAAGAACGCGGATGAATATGTAACCTGGATTTTAGCACAGGGTGGGACAATTCCTACCATGATCTCTCATAAATTGGGATTTAAAGGTCCGAGTCTGTTTGTGCACTCGAACTGCTCTTCCTCATTAGTCGGATTGCGTCTGGCTTCGCAAAGCCTGTTATCCGGTGAAGCCAAATACGCTTTAGTCGGAGCATCCACGATCTTTCCTTTTACCAGTGTAGGCTATGTGCATCAACCCGGCTTGAATTTTTCCAGTGACGGACATATTAAAGCCTTTGACGAGTCGGCAGATGGAATGATTGGCGGAGAAGGGGTTGGGGTTGTTCTACTGAAGAAAGCGCCAGATGCCATTAGAGACGGTGACCATATTTATGCGCTTTTACGGGGAGTAGGTGTGAACAACGACGGAACCGACAAATTAGGGTTTTATGCCCCAAGTGTCAAAGGTCAGGCTGAGGTTATTCAGAAGACGATAGAATCAACCAGAATTCATCCCGAATCTATCAGTTATATCGAGACGCATGGAACTGGAACAAAATTGGGCGATCCTGTTGAATTTGCCGCCTTAAATGAAACGTACAGCCAGTATACAACCAAAAAACAATTTTGCGGTATTGGATCGGTCAAAACCAATATCGGGCATCTGGATACTGCAGCAGGTTTGGCGGGGTGCATTAAAGTTGCTTTAAGCTTATATCATAATGAGATTCCTCCTTCACTTAATTACGAAAAACCAAACTCTGATATCAATTTTCCTGATTCACCCTTTTATGTTGTTGATAGTCTCCAAAAATGGGAGAAGGCGTCGTCTCCTCATCGGGCGGCGTTAAGCTCCTTTGGAATAGGCGGAACTAACGCTCATGCCATTTTCGAACAATTTGTAGTCAATGCTGAATCAGAACGATTTAAAGATAGTTCTGTGAACAAAGAAGCTGTCTATCTGATTCCATTATCTGCAAGGAATCATCATCGTCTTAAAGTGTATGCACAAGAGCTTTCAGATTTTTTGATAGCTTCTGAAGACATTAATTTGTCGGATGTATCCTTTACGCTTCAGACAGGACGAATGGCAATGAAAAACCGGGTAGCTTTTATCGTAAAGAATACGAGCGAGCTGGTACAAAAGCTCCAATCGTTCACGAATGAACAAGAATCTATCGAGAATTGCTGGAGGGGAGAAAACAATCAGTCAAAAGATTCAGTGCAATTATTTGAACAGGAAGAAGTTTTCAAGGAATTAATGAGCAAATGGATTGCAAATCGTGAAATGAACAAGCTGGCAGAGTTGTGGACCAAAGGCTTCTATATAGATTGGCGATTGCTATATTCCAATGTCATACCGAAAAGAATAAGTCTACCTACGTATCCTTTTGCTCAGGAGCGCTGTTGGGCTCCTGAGGTTGAGGCCGGAGCAATAAGAACCGAAACAGTGGATGCGCCTGCGATTAGCCGTACACTGCTATTTGAGCCTGCCTGGAAGGAGCAGGACGTACCACTGGAAGCCGTAACCCCTGCCTATGATTGGCGAATGGTCTTGCTTTGTGAGCCGGAAAAAGCTTTGCACGAGCGACTCGAAGCGAGCTTGAACGGAGCTGTGCAGGTGCTTGCCTTTCAATCCGGAAAAGGCCGGGTCGACGAGCGGTTCCAGGCCTATGCTGTTCAGGCCTTTGAGAGCATCCAAAGTATGCTCAAAGACAAGCCGAAGGGAAGAGTATTGGTCCAAATTGTGGTGCGGAACGCCGGGGAAGGACGGCTCTTTTCGGGACTTTCGGGACTGTTGAAGACAGCCCGTCTGGAAAACCCGAAATTCATCGGGCAGCTGATCGAAGTGGATCTGGGAGAACAGGCGGAAGGTATCCTGGCGAAGCTGGAGGACAACAGTCGAAGCCCGATGGATGGCTGGATTCGCTATGAGGAAGGTCAACGGAAAACCGCTTTTTGGAGCAGGCTCGAAACATCTGGGCAAAAAGAGGAGCTTCTATGGAGAGATGGTGGGGTCTATCTGATCACCGGCGGCTCCGGCAGTCTGGGGCTACTGATTACAGAAGAGATTTCCCGGCAGACGCGAGCAGCGACCTTCATTTTGACGGGGCGGTCGCCGCTGGACCAAGACAAGCAGACGAGGCTGCAGGAGCTGGAGGCTTCAGGGGCCAGCGTGGTGTACAGGCAAGGCGATATCACCGATAGGAAGACGGTTATCGATTTACTGAACAGCATCGAGCAGGAATATGGGCGTGTCCATGGGATCATCCACTGTGCAGGGGTGATTCAAGATAACTTCATCATCAAGAAAACAAGGGAAGAATTTATAGAAGTGCTGGGACCGAAGGTGAGCGGACTGGTCCATCTGGATGAGGCAAGCAGTGGCCAGAACCTGGACTTCTTTGTGCTCTTTTCTTCCATATCGGGTAGCCTGGGCAATCCGGGACAGGCTGATTATGCGACCGCTAATGCCTTTATGGATGCATACGCCGAATACCGGAACGCACTGGTAGGGGCCAAGCAACGGCAGGGACAGACGTTATCTATCCGCTGGCCGTTATGGAAAGAGGGCGGAATGCGGATCGATGCGAATTCGGAACAGATCATGACGCAAAACATGGGCATTACAGCCATGCAGACCTGGTCGGGAATGAGGGCGTTGTACCAAAGCTTGGCCTCCGGCAAGGAGCAGGTGATGGTCATGGAAGGGGAGCCCGAGAAGATCGAGACCTACCTGACGAAAGCTTTCTCACAGGCCGATGTCCGTGCCATCCAGGCAGCTGTACCTAATCAGGCAAGCGTACCTATGCTGGATGCAGGCTTGCTCTACGACAAAACCTTGCATTGTCTCAAGGTGCTGTTTGGAGAGGTGACCCGGCTGAGCGTCAGCAGCATTGAAACCAATGAACCGCTGGAAACCTATGGAATCGACTCGATCATGATTACCCAGCTCAATGCCAAGCTGGCGGGCTTCTTTGGAGAACTGTCCCAGACGCTGTTTTATGAGTACCAAACCTTGCGTGCTTTGACGGAATATTTTGTGGCGGAATACCCACAGGAGTGTATGCAGTGGGCCGGGATGAGCCATGACATGCAGCCTGTAGAGGAAATACTTGCGGCACCGCTGTACGCCGAGGAAGAGTCCGTGCCGGCTGAGACAAAGGCGGCAGCGAAGCCTGTCCGAAGCTTGGCCGGGTCTGCTCCTGCGGAAATGCGTGAACCAATAGCGATCATTGGGATGGCTGGAAAGTATCCCTGGTCCAGGGACATGAACGAATATTGGGAAAATCTAAAAGCAGGGAAGGACTGTGTCACCGAAATCCCGCGTGAGCGCTGGACGATGGAAGGATTCTTCCATCCTGATCCACAGGAAGCGGTGGTGAATGCAAAAAGCTACAGCAAATGGGGGAGCTTTATCGAAGGATTTGCAGAATTCGATCCGCTGTTTTTCAATATTTCGCCACGGGAAGCACTCGGTATGGACCCGCAGGAAAGGCTGTTCATTGAAGCTTGCTGGGAAGCACTGGAGGACGCGGGCTATACTCGGGAGCAGCTCGCGGTGCGGCATAACCGCCAGGTAGGCGTATTTGCCGGAATTACTAAGACGGGCTACGAGCTCTATGGGCCGGAATTATGGAAGAAGGGAGCGCAAATATTTCCCCAAATATCCTTTAGTTCGGTAGCGAATAGGATTTCGTACCTCTTTAATTTGCAAGGGCCAAGCATGCCGATCGATACGATGTGTTCGTCCTCGTTGACTGCGATTCATGAAGCCTGTGAGCATCTGTACCGCGGAGAATGCGAAATGGCTATTGCAGGCGGAGTAAATCTGTATCTCCATCCGCTCAGCTATGTCGGACTTTGCGCCAACCACATGCTGTCGATAGATGGGCAGTGCAAGAGCTTCGGCAAAGGAGGCAATGGATTTGTCCCTGGAGAAGGCGCGGGGGTCGTCCTATTAAAGCCGCTGTCCAAGGCGATCGCTGATGGGGACCTCATCCATGCGGTGATCCGGGGGACAAGCATCAACCATGGGGGTAAGACCAACGGCTATACGGTGCCGAACCCGACAGCCCAAGGGGAACTGATTCGGACGGCATTGGAGCGAGCGGGGGTCCACGCGCGGACGGTCAGCTATATTGAAGCTCACGGGACAGGTACGGAGCTGGGAGACCCGATAGAAGTGACGGGTCTGACTCAGGCATTCAGGAAGGATACGCCGGATACGGGATTCTGCGCCATAGGCTCTGTGAAGTCCAACATCGGACACTTGGAGGCGGCAGCGGGCATCGCCGGGGTTGGGAAAATCATCTTGCAGATGAAAAACCAGACGCTGGTTCCCAGCCTGCATGCCCAAGAATTGAATCCGAATATCCATTTCGGTCAGACGCCGTTCGTCGTCCAGCAGGAGCTGGGGGAATGGAAGCGGCCGGTGGTTGAGATCGATGGAGAGACGCGGGAATACCCAAGGATTGCCGGGATTTCATCGTTTGGAGCGGGAGGCTCCAATGCACATGTCATCATCGAAGAGTACATTGCAGAAGAGAGGGTGCCGATAAGCGTTACGGCTCAAAAGCCTGCGATCATCGTATTGTCGGCCAAAAATGAAGAACGACTGAAAAAGCAGGCCGAGAGATTGCTAGCCGTTATGCGGGAAGGACAGCTCAGCGAAAGCAGTCTGGCCGATGTGGCATACACGCTGCAGGTGGGACGAGAAGCCATGGAAGAGCGGCTGGCAGTGATTGCAGGGTCTATGCAGGAGCTGGTGGATAAGCTGGAAGGATTCCTGGAAGGACGGGACGGAATCCCTGAGTTGTACCGGGGCCAGGTCAAACGGAATAAGGAGGCGCTGACGGCGCTGATAGAAGATGAAGACATGGAGAAAATGATTGCTGCCTGGATAGGGAAAAGGAAATATTCGAAAGTTGTTGATCTCTGGGTCAAGGGACTGGCAATGGATTGGAACATGCTTTATGGGGATGCCAAGCCGCGGCGAATCAGCCTGCCGGCCTATCCTTTTGCGAGAGAGCGGTACTGGATCACGGATATTAAAACCAAATTGGCTTCCATTGAATCTGCAGATGCTGTAAAGCCAACAGATTCGTTCATTGCCCAAAAGACACTTGCCAAAATGGCAAATGTTTCGGAAATGAATAAGGAAGACATCGATGCTTCAAATGCCAAAGCTATTCCTTCGTATATCCAAAACATCCAGAGTCATATTTCTGCCAGTGTAAAAATAAAGAAGATGCCAGATCTTTCTTACCTAGCGGCTGCATACGAGACAATGTCCTCGACTACAGTCGGCAGCAAAGCTTACTCGGAACAGGACGGAGCGACACGAGGGGCTGAACGGGAATGGAGGCTTACAGATGAAGGAAATGAATGATATCTTATGCAGGCTGTTATGGAGCCATTTGCGCTTGATGGGATTATGTCCATATGCGCAAATGGAAAAGAAAGCTATGATCGCAGATTTTAAAACAAAAACCGCCTTACTGAATTTATACGATCGTTGGCTTGAAGAAAGCATAGAGATTTTGGTACGGAATCAGTATTTGTATTGCAATGGAGAGTCATATAGCGTAACGGGTACCGCTTCGGTCGATCTGCAGGCTGTATGGAAGGAGTGGGAATGGAAGAAAGGGGCATGGCTGAAAAATCCGGATCTCTCAGCCTGGGTATTTTTGGTAGAATCAACCTTGCGCAAACTGCCGGAAATTTTAACCGGGAAAATACCAGCCACCGATATCATTTTTCCTAATTCCTCTATGAAACTTGTAGAAGGTATATATAAGAACAGTCCTGCAGCGGATTACTTTAATGAAGTGTTGGGAGATATCGTAGTTTCCTATCTGAATGAGCGGATTAAGCATAACCCGTCGGTACCGATTCGAATCATTGAAATTGGCGCAGGCACTGGAGGTACTAGCGCTTTGGTCTTCCAGAAGCTCGAACCTTATCGGAAGCATATTCAAGAATATTGCTATACCGACAAATCTAGAGCATTTTTATTACATGCACAAAAAGAGTACGGTCCGCAAAACCCTTACCTGACTTATCAGATTTTTAATGTGGAAGAGTCGGCTCAGGGACAAGATATCGATACAGGTGGATATGATATTGCGATTGCCACCAATGTATTGCATGCCACTCGGAACATTCGCCAAACGTTACGCAATGTCAAAGCGGCGCTGCGAGAAAACGGTCTGATTCTTATAAATGAAATCAGCGGTAACTCTCTGTTAAACCATCTATCCTTTGGCCTTTTAGAGGGATGGTGGCTTTATAATGATCCGGAGCTGCGCATTCCAGGCTCTCCCGGGTTATATCCCGAAAGTTGGCGAAAGGTATTGGAAATGGAGGGTTTCCGGTCCGTTTTCTTCCCTGCTCAGGAAGCGCATGATATAGGTCAACAAATTATTGTGGCGGAAAGCGATGGTCTGATTCGGAACAAACAGGAGCCTGAACACGACAAATCTCAAATGAAACAGCGTGACGAAGGAATTCGATCAGATATTGATGTAACAAGCGAGATGGCTGAAGAGTATGTCCAGGAGCTTATCGTAGGGAAGCTGGTAGAGGCTTTGAATGTGGACTTTACTATGATTGATATTCATGAGTCTTTCGCAGATTATGGCCTGGACTCCATTCTTGGCGTCAACTTTGTGCAGGCTGTCAATCAGGGGCTGGGGATTCATTTGCAAACCACCGACATCTTCGATTACAGTTCGGTAAAACAACTGACGCTATACATTTTAAGCCAATATGGAGATAAAGTTTCACAAGTCTTGGACCAGAGCGCTAATCCAATAGACAACATGGAAGATGCAAGTCGCGACATCCAAAAACTTAAAGACACGGATTATACGATTCATCCTGTTGAAACGGCAAGTATATCCTTTGAGCAGGAGAGACCCAATAAGAAGGATAAAGAGAGAGCTTTAACACCAAGGGAGCCCATTGCGATTATTGGAATGAGCGGGCGGTTTGCTGGATCAGATAATGTACATGAGCTTTGGAATCACCTTAAGAACGGTGACGATTTAGTGGAAGAGGTAACCCGGTGGGATCTTTCGAAATACCAAGAAAAACATGCAAGCTATTGCAATCACGGCAGTTTTTTGGGGGATATTGATAAGTTTGATCCGCTTTTTTTCAATATCTCGGGACTGGAAGCGACCTATATGGATCCGCAGCAGCGATTGTTTCTGGAGGAAGCGTGGCATGCTCTGGAGGATGCTGGCTATGCAGGTACAGGGATGGAGGGTCGCCGCTGTGGAGTGTATGTGGGTTGTGCCGAGGGAGATTACCAACAATTGCTGGGTGAAGACCTGCCTCCACAAGCGCTTTGGGGTCATATGGGTTCCGTGATTCCCGCTAGAATATCCTACTACTTGAATCTTCACGGACCAGCAATAGCTGTAGATACAGCTTGTTCCAGTTCGTTAGTTGCAGTTCATCTGGCTTGCCAAAGCTTATGGACCGGTGAAACAGATATGGCTTTAGCGGGTGGTGTCTATATTCATACGACCCCTCGCTGCTATTTGTATGGTGACAGGGCAGGGATGCTGTCTCGCTCGGGACGCTGCTATACCTTTGATGACAGGGCAGATGGAATGGTTCCGGGAGAGGCGCTTGGCGCGATTGTGCTCAAGCGACTTCATGAAGCTGTTGCTGATGGAGACCACATCTATGGAGTGATTTCAGGCTCGGCGATCAACCAGGACGGCACCACGAATGGACTTACTGCGCCAAGCCAGAAATCTCAGGAGCGACTCGAGCAAAATGTATATGATACATTTCATATCCACCCAGAGCAAATCCAGATGGTGGAAGCACATGGAACTGGCACCAAATTGGGAGATCCCATTGAATATCAGGCACTGACTCGAACCTTTAGAAAGTATACCGACAAGAAGGAATATTGCGCCATAGGGTCCATTAAGACGAATATTGGCCATACGCAAATTGCGGCAGGAATTACGGGAATGATCAAACTTTTATTGTCATTAAAGAATAAGCAAATTCCTCCTACACTTCATTTCCGGTCGGGCAATTCAAATATTCAGTTTGCGGATAGTCCTTTTTATGTCAATACGCATCTGCAGGACTGGGAGGTTGAGCCTGGAGCCAGACGCTGTGCTGCGGTCAGCTCCTTTGGTGCCAGCGGTACGAATGCTCATATGGTTATAGAAGAGGCTCCACAGACGGAACGGACACATTCCGAAAAGCCAGGTTATTTCATTCCACTGTCGGCACGGACTTCAAAACAATTGCGCCAGCAGGTAGAGCAACTGCTTGCCTATTGCGAACAGGAGCCTAAGGCGGATTGCGGTAATATGAGTTATACATTATTGCTTGGGAGAAAGCACTGTAATCATCGTCTTGCCTGTGTTGCCCGTAATCAAGGCGAGCTTGCCATGTCCCTTAAAAAGTGGCTGGAAAAAGGCAGTGCTTCTCAAGTTTATCATTCTGAACTGCACGAAAAAGATCAACGCATACAAACATCTTTGAAAAGATACGGGGATGAATGTATTTACAATTGTCAAAACGCAAGCGATACCCGCGAGTATTTGGAGCTTTTGACTACGATTGCAGATTTGTATGTTCAGGGATATTCGTTAGACTTTGAGTGTTTATTTTCAAATGAACAGTACTCTAGGATTCCGTTGCCAACTTATCCTTTTGCAAAAGAGCAGTATTGGGCGCCTAGGAGTGAGGACAAAATTACAGGCGGCAGAGCGGCAGAGCGTGAACCAAAATTTACGGTCGCCAGAGCTGCGGAAGCGCCTGCCGTTACGAGTAGCCGTACACTGCTATTTGAGCCTACATGGAAAAAGCAGGAGATACCGCTGGAAGCCGAAGTCCCTGCCTATGATCGGCGAATGGTCTTGCTTTGTGAGCCAGACGAAGCTTTGCACGAGCGCCTCGAAGCGAGTTTGAACGGAGCTGTGCAGGTGCTTGCCTTTCAATCCGGGAAGAGCCGGATTGATGAACGGTTCCAGGCCTATGCTATTCAGGCCTTTGAGAGCATTCAAAGCATACTCAAAGACAAGCCTGAGGGGAGGGTGCTGGTCCAAATTGTGGTGCGGAACGCCGGGGAAGGACGGCTCTTTTCGGGACTTTCGGGACTGTTGAAGACAGCCCGGCTGGAAAACCCGAAATTCATCGGGCAGCTGATCGAAGTGGATCAGGGAGAACAGGCGGAAGGCATCCTGGCGAAGCTGGAGGACAACAGCCGTAGCCCGATGAATAGCTGGATTCGCTATGAGAACGGACAACGGACAATCGCTTGCTGGAGCAGGCTTGAAACATCTGGGCAAGAAGAGGGGCTTCCATGGAGAGATGGTGGGGTCTATCTGATTACCGGCGGCTCCGGCAGTCTGGGACTGCTGGTTGCAGAAGAGATTGCCCGGCAGACGCAAGCAGCGACCTTCATTTTGACGGGGCGGTCGCCGCTGGACCGAGACAAGCAGACGAGGCTGAAGGAGCTGGAGGCTTCAGGAACCAGCGTGGTGTACAGGCAAGCGGATATCACCCATAGAAACACCGTTATCGATTTATTGGACAGCATTCAGCAGGAATATGGACGTGTCCATGGGATCATCCACTGCGCAGGGGTGATTCATGATAATTTTATCATTAAAAAAACTAGTGAAGAATTTATGGAGGTGCTGGGACCGAAGGTAAGCGGACTGGTCCATCTGGATGAGGCAAGCAGTGGCCAGAACCTGGACTTCTTTGTGCTCTTTTCTTCCATATCGGGCAGCATAGGCAATCCGGGACAGGCTGACTATTCGACCGCCAATGCCTTTATGGACGCATACGCCGAATACCGGAATGCCCTGGTAGGGGCCAAGCAACGGCGGGGACAGACGTTATCCATCCGCTGGCCGCTATGGAAAGAGGGCGGAATGCGGATCGATGCGGACACGGAACAGATCATGACGCAAAACATGGGTATTACAGCCATGCAGACCTGGTCGGGAATGAGGGCGTTGTACCAAAGCTTGGCCTCTGGCAAGAAGCAGGTGATGGTCATGGAAGGAGAACCTGAGAAAATTGAGGCCTACCTGGCAAAAGCCGTTTCACAGCCCGATGTCCATGCTATCCAGGCAGCTGCGCCTAAGCTGGATTCGAACTTGCTCTACGATAAAACCTTATATCGACTCAAGGTGCTATTGGGAGAGGTGACTCGGCTGAGCGTCAGCAGCATCGAAGCCCATGAGCCGCTGGAGAGGTATGGAATCGACTCGATCATGATTACCCAGCTCAATGCCAAGCTGGCGGGCTTCTTTGGAGAGCTGTCCCAGACGCTGTTTTATGAGTACCAGACCTTGCGCGCCTTGACGGAATATTTTGTAGCGGAATACCCGCAGGAGTGCATGCAGTGGACCGGGATGAACCATGACATACAGCCTGTGGAGGAAACACTTGCGGCACCGCTGTATGTCGAAGAAGAAGCCGTGCCATCTGCGGCAAAAACGGCAGCGAAGCCCGTCCGAAACTTGGCCGGGTCTGCCCCTGCGGAAATGCGTGAACCGATAGCGATCATTGGGATGGCTGGAAAGTATCCCTGGTCCAGGGACATGAACGAATATTGGGAAAATCTAAAAGCAGGGAAGGACTGTGTCACCGAAATCCCGCGTGAGCGCTGGACGATGGAAGGGTTCTTCCATCCTGATTCACAGGAAGCGGTAGCGAATGGAAAAAGCTACAGCAAGTGGGGGGGCTTTATCGAAGGATTTGCGGATTTCGATCCGCGCTTTTTCAATATTGCGCCACGGGAAGCACTCGGTATGGACCCGCAGGAAAGGCTGTTCATTGAAGCTTGCTGGGAAGCGTTGGAGGACGCGGGCTACACCCGGGAACAGCTTGCGGTGCGGCATAACAGCCGGGTAGGCGTATTTGCCGGAATTACCAAAACGGGCTTTGATCTATACGGACTTGATTTATGGAGAAAAGGAACACAAATATACCCTCACACATCCTTTAGTTCAGTGGCCAACAGGATTTCGTACCTCTTTAATTTGCAAGGGCCAAGCATGCCGATCGATACGATGTGTTCGTCCTCGTTGACCGCGATTCATGAAGCCTGTGAGCATCTGTACCGCGGAGAATGCGAAATGGCTATTGCAGGCGGAGTAAATCTGTATCTCCATCCGCTCAGCTATGTCGGACTTTGCGCCAACCACATGCTGTCAGCAGACGGGCAATGCAAGAGCTTCGGCAAAGGAGGCAATGGATTTGTCCCTGGAGAAGGCGCGGGGGTCGTCCTATTAAAGCCGCTGTCCAAGGCGATCGCTGATGGGGACCTCATCCATGCGGTGATCCGGGGGACAAGCATCAACCATGGAGGTAAGACCAACGGCTATACGGTGCCGAACCCGACAGCCCAAGGGGAACTGATTCGGGCGGCAATGGAGCGAGCGGGGGTACATGCGCGGACGGTCAGCTATATTGAAGCTCACGGGACAGGCACGGAGCTGGGAGACCCGATAGAAGTGACGGGTCTGACTCAGGCATTCAGGAAGGATACGCCGGATACGGGATTCTGCGCCATAGGCTCTGTGAAGTCCAACATCGGACATCTGGAGGCGGCAGCGGGCATCGCCGGGGTTGGGAAAATCATCTTGCAGATGAAAAACCAGACGCTGGTTCCCAGCCTGCATGCCCAAGAATTGAATCCGAATATCCATTTCGGTCAGACGCCGTTCGTCGTCCAGCAGGAGCTGGGGGAATGGAAGCGGCCGGTGGTTGAGATCGATGGAGAGACGCGGGAATATCCGAGGATTGCCGGGATTTCATCGTTTGGAGCGGGAGGCTCCAATGCACATGTCATCATCGAAGAGTACATTGCAGAAGAGAAGGTGCCAATGAGCGTTACGGCTCAAAAGCCTGCGATCATCGTATTGTCGGCCAAAAATGAAGAACGACTGAAAAAGCAGGCTGAGAGATTGCTAGCTGTTATGCGGGAAGGAAAGCTAAGCGAAAGCAGTCTGGCCGATGTGGCATACACGCTGCAGGTGGGACGCGAAGCCATGGAAGAGCGCCTGGCAGTGATTGCAGGGTCTATGCAGGAGCTGGTGGACAAGCTGGAAGGATTCCTGGAAGGACGGGACGGAATCCCTGAGTTGTACCGGGGCCAGGTCAAACGGAATAAGGAGGCGCTGACGGCGCTGGTAGAAGATGAAGACATGGACAAAACGATCGCTGCCTGGATAGGGAAAAGAAAATATTCGAAGGTTGTTGATCTCTGGGTCAAGGGACTGTCGATGGATTGGAACATGCTTTATGGGGATGCCAAGCCGCGACGAATCAGCCTGCCGGCCTATCCTTTTGCGAGGGAGCGGTACTGGATCACGGATATTATGAGCCCATTTGTAGAAAGAGTCTCTTCTGTAGAAAGAGCTGTTACGGAAGCTCAGGAAAAGGCAATTCCCGTCCAGACTCATGCGATGCAGCCAACAGCCCTAATACAACCCGGTTTTTTGAATAGTTCTGAAAAACCAAGCGCCATATCCTTACCGAATTTGTTGGACCGTCAGCCGCACCTAAGCAAGTCTGCCAACCAGGAGGGGACAACGATCATGTTAACTTCACTGGAGGAGACATCGCACACATTTGAGGATGAGAAGAAGACGGAAGCGCTGTCGTCTATTCCTCCTGCAATATCGGCGGAAATATTGCAGGAGGAGCTGACAACAAGCCTGGCGCAGGCTTTATATATAGATCGGAGCGATATCGATTCGGATAGAAACTTTGTTGATCTTGGATTGGATTCCATTATTGGCGTAGAGTGGGTTCGTAGCATTAATAAGCATTACAATACAGCCATAACAGCGACAAAAGTCTATGATTATCCAACCATCCGGGATTTTAGCAAATTTGTAGAGATGGAATTGTTGAGCAAATCAATTGCGCCATTTTCTGCCCAGTCTATTTCGGATCATTCTCCAGCAGAGTATTCACCGTCATCCGTTGCATTAGAGCCGGAGAAATCGGCAGAGGCTTCCATTCAGGTGAATTTGATGCCGATTTCGTTTGAAAAGCAGGCGCAGGCCAGCATGGCTGAGTGCAGCGCCTCTGCAGAGCTGTTACAGGAAGAGCTGACGGTGAGCCTGGCTGAGGCTTTGTATATGGAACGGAGCGAGATTGAGGCGGATAAAAACTTTATAGATACCGGACTAGATTCCATTATAGGCGTAGAGTGGGTTCGAAACATTAATAAACGATATGGTACATCTATAGCAGCGACCAAGGTCTACGACTATCCGACCATTCACCAATTCGCTGCATATTTGGCACAAGAAATCAATAAGCGTGGAGGAAGCTCCAATCAACAGTCCTTGAGCACAGTCCCGGACACGGACAAGCCTATTGCGAAAGTCCATTCGAAGGGACCTGACACGCTGCAATGTTCCCCAAGGCTATCGCCTAAGGAGGATTCCGAGCCATTCCACCTGGTAAAGGTAGCAGAGGATTCATCGCCTATGCCTTCGGAAAATAAAGACGTAATTGCAATTGTCGGGATTTCGGGAAGATATCCTGGTGCGGAAGATGTGCAGCAATATTGGGATAATCTCGCTCTAGGCAAAAATTCCATTATTGAGATCCCGAAGGACCGTTGGGATGTAAGCCAATATTATGATCCTCGTCCAGCGCAAGAGGGGAAAATCAATTGCAAGTGGCTGGGTGTTTTAGAGGATATGGAATATTTTGATCCGTTATTTTTCAATATTTCTCCTACCGAGGCGGAAGGGATGGATCCCCAGCAGCGCATTTTTATGCAGGAAGCATATAAGGCAATTGAGGATGCAGGCTATAGTGGCTCACAGTTGGGAAATAAAAAATGCGGGGTTTACCTTGGAATTTTAAATAATGAATATAGTATGCTGCGGTACAAGCATCAAGCGCAGTTCACCAATACTACTGGGAACAGTAACGCTATTGCAGCGGCTCGTATCTCTTATTTTCTCAATCTGAAAGGTCCGGCCATATCCGTAGATACGGCATGCTCCTCATCGCTGGTGGCAACCCATCTGGCCTGCCAGGCGTTATCTAACGGAGAGATAGAAATGGCGTTGGTTGGCGGGGTGTCGCTATATCTGACTCCTGAATCGTATGTAGGCATGTCTGCATCCGGAATGTTGTCGCCAGATGGCCGGTGTAAAACGTTTGACAATAGCGCCAACGGCTTTGTTCCAGGGGAAGGAGTAGGGGCGCTGGTTCTGAAGCGGCTGAAGGATGCTGAAGCTGATCGGGATCATATATACGGAGTTATTATTGGGTCTGGAATCAATCAAGATGGAAAAACCAACGGGATTACCGCTCCAAGCACAAACAGCCAAATTGAGCTGGAGCGGGAAATATACAACAAATATCAGATTGAGCCTGAAAGCATTAGCTATGTTGAAATGCATGGGACAGGAACCAAGCTGGGCGACCCTATTGAATTGGAAGCTTTATCAACCGCCTTTAAAGAGAAAACCGATCAGAAGAACTACTGTGCCATAGGTTCGGTAAAAAGCAATATCGGGCATACTTCTGCAGCAGCGGGCATAGCAAGCGTGCAAAAGGTGTTGCTATGCATGAAGCATAGAAAACTAGTACCGACACTGAATTTCAAGAACCCGAATGAGCATTTTGATTTTGATAATTCTCCTTTTTATGTCAATACAGAATTGAACGCCTGGGAACCTTCCCGCGGGAACAAAAGGCGCGCCGCTGTGAGCTCTTTCGGATTTAGCGGTACGAACGCCCATCTTATTATTGAAGAATATCGTCCCGGGACTGGAACATCTGCGACATCACCAGCAGCCGCCGATATCCATAATCCCGTTCTCTTCGTTTTGTCTGCTAAAGGTGAAAAGCAACTAAAAACGTATGCCGAAAGAATGAGGAGCTTTATTGCATCCCGGGAAAATCTTAACCTCTCGGATATGGGGTATACGCTACAAGTGAGCCGCGAGCCGATGGATTACCGGCTGGCTTTTGTGGCAGATTCAAAAGAGGCATTGCTAAAAGCGCTCGAAGGATTTGCGAATCATGATCTGGTTTCTGGCGTCCTAACGGCGCAGGTGAAAAAGAGCAAAGACGGGATTGTGATGTTTGAGGCGGATGAAGATGCCAAATCGTTGCTTGAAACCTGGATCAAGAAGAGAAAACTGAAAAAAATAGCGGAGTTGTGGGTAAAGGGGCTAACTATTGACTGGAACAAGCTGTATGGGGACATCAAACCTTACCGGATTAGTCTACCGACCTATCCTTTTGCGAGAGAACGCTGCTGGGCGCCTGAGCTTGACAGCAAGGCAGGCAAAGGCATGACTTCTGTCACTGCGCTCCATCCTTTACTGCATCTAAACACCTCCGATTTCTCGGAGCAGCGGTTCAGTTCGACTTTTACAGGCCAGGAGTTTTTCCTGAAGGATCATGTGGTGAATGGACGCAAGGTTCTATCCGGGGCTGCTTGTCTTGAAATGGTCCGGGCGGCCGTGGATCAGGCAACAGGATCTGATGAGGGCGGGCCAACCGGAATCTGCCTTAAAAACGTGGTTTGGGCACGACCTATTATCGTAGAGGATGGGCCACTACAGCTACACATCGGACTTTTCCTGGATGATCATCAAGAGATTTCCTATGAAATATATGGGGAGAGCGAAGAAGCTGATGCAGGGATTGTGATATATAGCTACGGCAGTGCCACACGAAGATCGGCTGTGGAGATCCCAACACTGAATATTAAAGACTTGCAGAATGTATGCAGTCGGAATTTCGACCCCACACAATTGTATGGAGTTTTCAGGGATATGGGAATGGATTATGGCCCTGGACATCAAGGAATTGAGATGGTGTATGCGGGAGAGGGTCAAGTGCTGGCTAAGTTATGCTTGCCGTCTTCAGTTTCTGACAACCAAAGCCAATTTGTCCTGCATCCAAGTATGATAGATTCGGCATTGCAGGCAACCGTAGGCTTGACGCTGGGGTCTGGCGTGATCAAACCTTCTCTGCCTTACGCCATTCAAGAAGTTGAAATTATAAAAAATTGCAGCTCCATCATGTGGGCGTTGATTCGCTACAATGCAGACGGTCTAGCTGAGGAAAAGGCACAGAAGCTGGATATTGACCTGAGCGACGAAACCGGAGCCATCTGTGTCAGGATAAAAGGATATTCATCAAGAATTTTGAATAGGGACTCGATTTCCTCGGATGTTCAGTCTAATTCCAGTAACTTGATGCTTGAACCCGTATGGAAAGAGCAAGGGATTGCTCTAGGGGCTGAAATGCCTGTATATGATCGCCATGTCGTGTTACTCTGCCAGCCGTCCGAGATTTCCCGTGAACAAGTTGAAGCTCGGATGGACGACGTGCAATGCATTGTACTGCAACCCGACCGAAACGGAATCGCGGAACAGTTCCAGCATTACGCCGTCCAGGTGGTTGAAGAGATTCAAAGCATTTTCAGGGAAAAACCCAATGGCAAGGTGCTGATCCAGATTGCCATAAGCGGACAGGAGGAGCAGCAGCTTTTCTCGGGACTTTCCGGTCTTTTAAAAACGGCCCGGCTTGAGCATTCAAAACTGGTAGGTCAGTTAATAGAACTGGGACAGGATGAGGACTGGGGAGCAATCATAGACATTTTAAAAGAAAACAGCCGTAGCCTCGAGGATATCCAGATTCGGTACGAGAAAGGCACACGGTGGGTTTCCTGCTGGAACGAAGTTCACATCTCTCAGGAAGCGGCGGGTAACCCGTGGAAGGATGGCAGAGTGTACCTGATTACTGGCGGTGCCGGTGGATTGGGACTCATTTTTGCCAAAGAGATTACGGATAAAGTCCATAAAGCTGTCTTGATTTTAACGGGGCGTTCCGCGCTGGATGAGGGCAAACGGGCTGAGATAGAGAAAATGGAGGCACTAGGGGCGCGAATAATATACAGACAGGTCGATGTGACTCAGGAGCAGGCGGTGACCGATTTAATCCAGGAAATTCAGGAGGAATTTGGAAACATCAATGGCATCATTCACAGTGCAGGAGTCATTCGTGACAACCGCATACTCCAAAAAAATAGCGAGGAAATGCTGGAGGTTCTCGCTCCCAAAGTAATAGGGACAGTGAATCTGGATCAGGCAAGCAAGAACCTGCCACTTGACTTCTTTGTTCTATTTTCATCTGTAGCCGGAGGATTAGGTAATCAGGGACAGGCAGACTATTCTGCAGCTAATGCATTTATGGATGCTTATGCCAGATACCGGAACACTCTGATAGCATCTAAGCACCGCCAGGGTCAAACGCTATCCATCAATTGGCCGCTATGGAAAGAGGGTGGGATGCGTATTGATGAGGAAACGGAGAAGCTGGTAAGGCAGCGTACAGGCATGAGCGGCATGTCAACCTCTTCCGGCGTTCAGGCCTTGTATCGTGGCATGATCGCGGGCGGTGATCAGGTTATGGTGATGGAAGGCAATCTCGCAAAAATGAAGAAAAGCATGGGTTTAATCACGACTCCAGAGATTAGGCAGCCTGAAAAGGTGACAGGAATTTCAGAAGCTTCCCCTAAAAGCAATGCCGTACCGGATCTGCTGGACAAGGTACAGGCCGCTATGATACAGGCCGTGTCAAAATTGCTGAAAGTCAAACTTGAAGATATTGATGAACATGTAGAACTGAGTGAGTATGGCTTCGATTCCATCCTGCTCACACAATTTACCAACAACATCAATCACTTATACCGACTTGAGCTGACGCCGGACATATTTTTTGAATACACAACGATTCATGACTTCACCAGGTATTTGGTGGACGAATATGATGCCGTGCTTGGCGAGCAGTTTGCCGTGCATGCCCGGATTGAGCCTGCTGTCCAGGCCGTGGAGGATGATAGGGAAGACAGTACCCACGTTAGACGGCAGCGTTTCCGGTTTGCAGGCGGGAATGTGTTGTCCATGCCGCAACAGACTCAGGCTGTTCCTGAACCTATTGCCATCGTGGGAATGAGCGGTGTATTTCCCATGGCTCGGGATGTGGATGAGTTTTGGAAAAATCTTGAGGAAGGCAGGGACTGTATCACTGAAATCCCTGAAGATCGCTGGGATTGGAAGACGTATTACGGTGACCCTGAGCAGGAGGCCAATAAAACAAACATCAAGTGGGGCGGGTTTATTGAGGGGATCTATGAGTTTGACCCGTTATTCTTTGGAATTTCACCACGGGAAGCGGCACTCATGGACCCGCAGCAGCGTCTGTTGATGACCTATATCTGGAAGGCGATTGAAGATGCAGGCATTCAGGCAGGGAGTCTGTCGGGAACCCGCACAGGAATCTTTGTAGGTACCGCGAACAGCGGCTACAGCGGTATGATCTATCAGGGAAATGTGGGTGTCGAGGCGTATTCCTCCAGCGGTATGGCACCGTCTGTTGGGCCCAATCGAATGAGCTATTTCCTTAATATTCATGGTCCGAGTGAGCCTATTGAAACGGCTTGCTCCAGTTCGCTGGTGGCCATTCACCGAGCCGTTAGAGCCATAGAGGATGGAAGCTGCGAGATGGCGATTGCAGGCGGTGTCAATGTGATTATCACGCCTGAACTCCATATCAGCTTCAACAAAGCAGGAATGCTGTGTGAGGACGGTCGGTGCAAAACCTTCTCCGATAAGGCCAATGGCTACGTGCGTGGTGAAGGGGCCGGCATGCTTTTCCTGAAAAAGCTGAAGGATGCAGAGAAGGACGGAGACCATATTTATGGTGTAATTCGGGGTACTGCCGTCAATCACGGAGGCCGGGCCAATTCCCTGACAGCTCCTAATCCGAGGGCTCAGGCGGATGTGTTGGTAAATGCATATACAAAGGCCGGAATCGATCCAAGGACTGTCTCTTACATTGAGGCCCACGGGACAGGCACCGAGCTGGGCGATCCGATTGAAATTAACGGACTGAAAGCAGCTTTCAAAGAGCTTTATGAGAATACAGAGGGACCCGGGATCACAGAATCCCATTGCGGATTGGGCTCGGTGAAGACCAATATCGGACATCTGGAACTGGCTTCTGGAATCGCGGGTGTCATAAAAGTACTGCTTCAGTTAAAGCATAAAAAGCTGGTCAAAAGCCTTCATTGCGAGGCAATTAATCCCTATATAAAACTTGAAGGTAGTCCGTTCTATATCGTTCAGGAGGCGCGGGAGTGGAAGCCACAGCGGAATACTCAAGGGAAAAATATTCCTCGAAGAGCGGGTGTTAGCTCCTTTGGATTCGGGGGTGCCAATGCCCATTTGATAATCGAAGAATACATTCCTGGAAAGCAGGCGCAGAATTCTATTACCCTTACCACCCCAAAATCGGCTATTGTGGTGCTGTCAGCCAAGAGTGAAGGACAACTGCTAGAGCAGGCGCAGCTATTACTAGCTGCAATCGGGGAGCATCCGTTCACAGACAGCAGTCTGGTAGATATAGCGTATACCCTTCAGGTGGGGCGCGAAGCAATGGAAGAACGTTTGGCTTTCGTTGTAGGCTCTCTCCGGGAGCTTGAAGAGAAATTGAAAGGATTTGTGGAAGGCCGGGATGGTATCCACGGCTTACACGTGGGACACGCCAAACGCCATAAAGAAGAAAATAGAGCTCGTGAAGACGGAGAGGGTGCGGGCACGACGATTGATGTTTTGGTTAGCGAAGGCAGCTATGGCAAAATCGCAGACCTTTGGGTAAAAGGAGTCGCAATTGACTGGGCCCTGTTGTACGGAGAGGCTAAACCAAACCGTATCAGTCTGCCAACCTATCCCTTTGCCAAAGAACGATATTGTATAACCGATATCAATAAACGGACGGGAGCAAGCGGTGTTGTGTTGGAACGGGAGACAGCAGTCGGCATTCATCCCTTACTTCAGCGTAATACGTCCGATATTTATGGACTGCAGTTCAGCTCCATTTTTACGGGGAAGGAATTTTTCCTGTCTGACCATGTGATAAGGGGGCAGAAGCTCTTGCCTGGAGTGGCCTACCTTGAAATGGCGCGGGCGGCAGTAGAGCAGGTTGCAGGATCTCCAGAAGATAAGTGGACGTCCATCCGGTTAAAAGATGTGGATTGGATCCGTCCAGTTGTGGTTGGGGAGGAGTCGGTTGATGTCAGTATTGGGCTCTATCCGCAAGATGGCGGGGAGATCGCCTATGAAATTTACAGCAAGTCTGGAGCAACGGACACCGAGCTGGTGGTGCATAGTGAAGGCAGGGCAGTAATTGTTCCGGTGGCAGAGGTCCCTGCTATAGATATTAAAACCTTGCTGGAGCAGTGCAGTCTGGGCTCCGTTTCATCCCGTCAGTGCTATGAGGCGTTTGCGGCGATGCAGATTTCCTATGGGCCGGGACATCAGGGAATTGAGAAAATATATATCGGAGTGGGTCAAGCGCTTGCCAAGTTGTCCTTGCCTTCTTCCGTTTACCATACGATGGAACATTATGTGATGCACCCCAGTTTGATGGACTCCGCTCTTCAGGCGACGATAGGCTTGATTATGAGTGCAGGTGATCGCAAAGCTTCCATTAAGCCAGCTTTACCATTTGCATTGGAAGAGTTAGAGGTATTTAACAGATGCACATCAGAGATGTGGGCCTGGATTCGTAATAGTGAAGACAGCAGGCAGGATGGCCCGCTGCAAAAGTTAGATATCGATTTGTGTGACGAGCAGGGGAATGTTTGTGTGAGGATGAAGGGATTTTTATCACGAGTTGCTGAAGGAGGAACAGGGGCACCAGAGGAATGGACTGCACCTGAGACTTTGATGCTTGAGCCTGTATGGGAAGAACAAGCGATTGCTCTGGAAGGAACAGCACCTGACTATCAACAGCATCTGGTAATTCTATGTGAACCGGGATATATTTCCGGGGAAATTATTGAATCGCAAATGAACGGGGTGCAGTGCCTCATTCTCCAATCCGAAGAGAAGAGCATTGATGCACGGTTTAGGACTTATGCGACACAGGTGTTTGAGGCAATTCAACATATTCTTAAAACGGAATCCAAAGGCAAAACATTGGTTCAGCTTGTCGTTCCGGTGCAGGATCACCAACAGGTATTCTCGGGACTTTCCGGACTCTTAAAAACAGCATGGCTGGAGAATCCAGTACTGGTTGGCCAGCTGATAGAAATGGATGTGGAGCAGGATCCAGCAGGTCTGATAAATATCTTGCAAGAAAACAGTCGCAGCTATATAGAACCACATATCCGCTATCAATCGGGTAGACGACATGTTGCTGTATGGACGGAAATTAAAGATTCTCTGGAAGCGATCAGCATTCCGTGGAAGGACAGGGGAGTATATTTGATTACCGGTGGAACCGGAAGTCTTGGTTTAATTTTTGCCGAAGAAATTACACGACAGGCCAGGGATACTACTCTAATTCTTGTTGGACGCTCCCCGCTTCGTGGTGACACCAAAGCAAGGATTGAGGAGATAGAGGCTTTAGGTGCAAGAGTAGTATTCCGACAAGCCGATGTCGCCGATAAAAGGGCCGTTGAAGTTTTGATTCGGGATATTCAGGAAGAGTTTGGGAAGCTGGACGGAATTGTGCACAGCGCAGGAATGGTTAGCGATAATTTCATTATTAAAAAAACACGGGAGGAATTGCAAAACGTTTTGACACCAAAGGTTACGGGATTGGTGAATCTGGATCAGGCTTGCAAGGAAATCCCGCTGGACTTCTTCATCCTTTTTTCATCCGTTGCAGGGAGCCTCGGGAATATAGGGCAGGCTGACTATGCTGCTGCCAATGCCTTTATGGACGCCTATGCCAAGTACCGTAATACGCTGGTAGAGCGAGAACAACGCCAGGGGCGGACGATTTCAGTCAATTGGCCACTCTGGAAAGAAGGCGGAATGCGTATTGATGGGGAAACAGAAAAGATCATGGAAGGGATGGGGATGTTTGCAATGGAGACTGGTGCAGGAATTCGGGCTTTGTATCAGAGCCTGGCTTCCGAAAAGAATCAAGTCATGGTGTTGGAAGGGCATGCCAGTCAGCTAAGAGAAATGCTCCTGCAGCAACCGTCCCTGAATCAGGCTGGAGATGCCTCCTCTATGATAAGGGAAAGCGAGATGGGTTCGGTCATCGGACAAGACCTGCTTGCCGAAAAAGCGGCAAATTATTTAAAGCAATTGCTCGCTACATCCATCAGGCTGCCGGCAAGGCAGATTGAAACCGATGCCCCTATGGAGAAGTACGGCATTGATTCCATTATGATTAAACAGCTAACCCGTGAGTTGGAGAAAACGTTTGGAACACTGCCCAAAACTTTATTTTTTGAATACCAGAATATCCGGGAATTGACCCAATATTTCCTTAAAGTCCACCAGAAGCAGCTGATTAAATTGCTTGGAATCGAGACAGAGGTCAACCCTGCGAAAGAATTCAAGCCTTCTACGATGGAAAACGACCCGGGAAGGTCACTTTCTGATAGTCGGAAGCAATCGCGTTTCATGCCAGTTCAGGCAAGTTTCCAACCGCAACCGAAAAGAGCAGGCGAATCAGAGGAAATTGCCATTATCGGTTTGTCGGGCATGTATCCCGATGCAGAAAACATACGGGAATTCTGGAACAATCTGCGCGATGGGAAGGATTGCATTACGGAAATTCCCAAAGATCGCTGGGATCACAGCATGCACTTTGACGAGGACAGGAACCAGTCCGGAAAAGCTTACAGCAAGTGGGGAGGCTTTATCAAAGGTGTGGATCAGTTTGACCCCATGTTTTTCAATATCTCTCCTAGAGAAGCACAGATAATCGATCCTCAGGAGCGTCTATTCCTGAAATGCGTCTATGAAACGATAGAGGATGCAGGCTATACCCGGGAAGCGCTTGGACTAGAGCGGGGCCTTGGGCAGGATAGGAATGTGGGTGTTTTTGTCGGGGTCATGTATGAAGAATACCAGCTTTATGGGGCACAGGAACAAGCTAGGGGCAGAATGATTGCCGTTCCTGGCAATCCGGCTTCCATCGCAAATCGGGTATCTTATTTCTGCAACTTCCACGGTCCGAGCATGGCTGTGGACACCATGTGTTCTTCTTCATTGACGACCATTCATCTGGCCTGCCAAAGCTTGCAACAAGGCGAGTGTGAGCTTGCCATTGCTGGCGGCGTCAATGTATCCATTCATCCGAACAAATACCTGATGCTTGGGCAAGGCAGGTTTGTATCGAGTAAAGGACGGTGCGAAAGCTTTGGACAAGGCGGAGATGGATATGTGCCGGGAGAAGGCGTAGGAGCCGTACTGCTCAAACCACTGTCCAAAGCTATTGCAGATGGCGACCATATATATGGGGTCGTAAAGGGGACCTCGGTGAATCATGGAGGGAAGACAAACGGATTCTCAGTTCCTAATCCCAATGCGCAGGCCAGTGTAATTGGAAGGGCCTTTAAGAAAGCAGGAATTAACCCCAGAACCATTAGTTACATCGAAGCGCATGGCACCGGGACATCCTTAGGTGACCCCATTGAAATCGCCGGATTGCAAAAAGTTTTCCAGGAATATACGGAGGATAAGCAATTTTGCGCAATCGGATCGGCAAAATCAAATATTGGGCATTGTGAGAGCGCGGCAGGGATCGCCGGAGTTACAAAGGTGCTCCTTCAGCTCAAATACGGACAAATCGTGCCTTCATTGCATTCAAAAACACTAAACCCGAATATCGATTTTAGCGATAGTCCTTTTATAGTTCAGCAGGAGCTGGGAGAGTGGAAAAGACCCGTCGTCACAATGAATGGGAAGACAGTTGAATACCCAAGAATCGCAGGTATTTCCTCCTTTGGCGCCGGAGGCTCCAACGCACATGTGCTCATTGAGGAATATATCCCTGAGGAGCAGGAGACTAGACAAGTTACCATTCCACTGCAAAATCCGGCAATGATCGTGCTGTCGGCGAGGAATAAAGATCGACTGGATGAACAGGTGCAAAGACTGCTTGCTGAACTCAAAGAGCCGGAATACTCGCAAACCAGCCTGGAGGATATAGCATTTACTCTGCAGGTGGGACGGGAAGCCATGGAAGAACGGTTAGCAGTCATAGTTAAGTCTACCCGTGAGCTTACAGAAAAGCTGGAGAGTTTTTTAGCGGGGAATGAGGATATTGACGGGCTGTATTTGGGTCAGGCAAAGAAGAATAAAGACATCCTAGCTGTTCTTGAGGCAGACGAAGACATGGCAAAAATGGTGGATAGTTGGATAAGCAAGGGGAAGTATACAAAGCTGGCGGAGCTTTGGGTGAAGGGGCTACTCTTCGATTGGACTAGACTTTATGAGAATACCAGCCCTCGTCGGATTAGTCTGCCAACTTATCCATTTGCCAAGAAGAGCTATTGGATCTTCGCGCGTGGGGGCGAATCCCGGGACGTCGAGGCGGAAACTCCTGTAGTCGATGTGTCGGTACAAGAGTTCGTTTCCAGCCCTCCTGCAGTTAACCATAGCAACGATAATGTGCAGAGACAGACTTTGGCGAAAGTACCTGAAAAACCGCAGGGCATTTTGCTAAGCTCCGTTTCCAACATCCAGATGGTAGCAGATAAGCCAGAAAAGTCAGCTGTGCTGGCAGAATCCAAGCCTGCCCCGCCGCAACCTGAGGCCAAGCCTTCTTCGCCGCCGCCCGTTGTTGCCAGGGATGAGGCAAAGCAGTCGACATATGCGCCAACGGCTGTACGGATAGAAACATTGGAGAAGGAACTGGTAGAAAGTCTTGCGAAATCCTTGAGTATGAATGAAAAGGATATTGGCCGGGACGATCAATTTATTGATATGGGACTGGACTCCATTATAGGCGTAGAGTGGGTACAGGCTGTGAATAAACGTTTTGGAACAGCTATTCCAGCAACCAGAGTGTACGACTATCCTAACATTAAAGAATTTTCCAAATTTTTGGCAAAGGAATTGAACAAGTCGGCGGGAGATACAAACCAGGCTCCTACAGAGCCGAAGCCTAAGCAGCCCATGCAAGCCTTGTTACAGAAAGTACTGCAAGGTGAGTTGGATTTTGAACAGGCCGACCAGTTATTCAACCAATTACACTCGTAGACAGCCAACACGATATTTGTCCTATTTCATACAGCTAGGAGGACATGTTTATGGATTCAAAAGATATTTTTCGTGCGGTGCAAGCAGGGGAAATCAATTATGAAGATGCTGAAAAACAATTGCTTCAATTTATTGGCGAGCTCCCGGATGAATCATTGGAAGCCAGTCCACAGGAATTATCAGAAGGACGGGCTTTCACGTTGCAACCATTGGACAGCTTCCACACGTCGGAGGATGGGCAGGAGATAAGCGCCCCCCAAATGAAGGTACAGTCTGTGGTTGAATTGCAGGAATTTGAGCACGGGATTGTCTTGTTGAAAATGAAGGACACGGCGCACAAAAATACATTTTCCGATGAACTAATTATCGGCCTGAATCAGGCGTTTGAGACAGTGCAGGCTAACGAGAATTATAAAGTTGTGATTCTGACGGGATATGACACCTACTTTGCCACAGGAGGCACCCAAGAGGGGTTGCTGGCTATCCATGAGGGAAAGGCGAAATATAGCGATACCAATGTTTACAAGATTGCTTTGGATTGCAAGCTGCCCGTCATCGCTGCTATGCAGGGACATGGGATTGGTGCTGGCTGGTGCATGGGGATGTTTTGCGATTTTATCGTGATGAGTCGGGAAAGCATCTATACTACTAACTTTATGAAGTACGGCTTTACTCCCGGAGCGGGTTCGACCCTGATTTTCCCTGAGAAATTCGGGGTTAGTATGGCACAGGAAATTTTATTTACAGGTACTAGATATAGTGGTTCGGAACTGGAAACCAAAGGGGTTCCTTTTCCGGTAGTGCCGAGAAATGAAGTGGTGCCGTACGCCATGCAGCTGGCAAGAAAACTGTCCGAGTCTCCCAGGGAGTCATTAATTGAGCTGAAAAACCATATGGCCCAATCGATAAGAGAAAAGCTGGCGGCTACTATTGAAAAAGAAATAAAAATGCAGGATAAAACGTTTGTGAATCAGCAAGAAGTTAAAGAACGGATTCAATTCGCCTATGGACAGCTGCCGAATAGCAATGATTCCCACAAAACGGTCAAGCATGCTGATTCTAAAAAAGCTATGCCAGATATGCCGCGCGGTCAGGAACATAAGGAGTCTATCGCAATTATTGGTATGGCAGGGCAATTCCCGGAATCAGGGACTTTGGCTGAATTTTGGGACAATCTGGCTCAGGGCAGGGATTGTATATCGGAAATCCCTTCAACGCGATGGTCAATCGATGAATATTACGATACCGATCCCAAGGCTCAGGGAAAAACCTATAGCAAATGGATGGGTGTTTTAGAGGATGTAGATAAATTTGACCCGTTGTTCTTTAATATATCCCCTGCAGAAGCAGAGATGATGGATCCTCAACAGCGCCTATTTCTTGAAAGCAGCTGGAAATGCATTGAAGATGCTGGATTAAATCCAGCCTCACTGTCGGAGAGCCGTTGCGGTGTTTTTGTAGGTTGTGCAGCCAGTGATTATGGGAGGTCCATGAGTGGGCAGGGGCTAAATGCGCAGGTTCTTATGGGAGGGTCGCCTTCAATTCTATCCGCTCGGATTTCGTATCTGCTAAATTTGAAAGGTCCTTCTTTGGCTATTGATACCGCATGCTCTTCCTCTCTGGTGGCTATTGCTGAAGCCTGCAACAGTCTCCTTTTAGAAACAAGTGACCTTGCTTTGGCAGGCGGAGTCATGATTATGGCTGGTCCGGGGATGCATGTTATGACTAGCAAGGCAGGAATGCTGTCCAAGGATGGACGGTGCTTTACCTTTGATGCCCGTGCAAACGGGTTTGTCCCCGGAGAAGGAGTTGGGGTCATTTTATTAAAACGGCTCTCTGATGCAGTCAGAGACAAGGACTCCATATATGGAGTTATTCGGGGATGGGGAATGAACCAGGATGGAAAAACCAACGGAATAACTGCCCCAAGTGTAAATTCACAAATCTCGCTGGAAAAAGACGTATATCGACGGTTTAACATTCATCCCGAAACCATCTCCATGATAGAGGCCCACGGAACAGGAACAAAGCTGGGTGATCCTATCGAGGTGGAGGGACTTACGGAATCATTCCGATCCTATACAAGCAAGAAGGGCTATTGCGCATTGGGGTCACTGAAAAGCAATATGGGTCATATGATGACTGCGGCCGGAGTGGCCAGTGTGATGAAAGTGCTGCTGGCCATAAAGCACCACCAATTGCCGCCTACCATTCATTTCGAATCCTTAAATGAGCATATTTCTCTGGAGGATAGTCCGTTCTATATTAACACCAGCCTGCAAAGCTGGGAGCCCGAACCGGGAGTACCCCGGCGTGCGGGCGTAAGTTCTTTCGGATTTAGCGGCACTAACGCTCATATGGTTATTGAAGAATATGTTCCTGTAGTCTCTGCGGTGAATCTACCCCCAGTGGGTAAAGACAACCCGGGACTATTTGTGCTGTCCGCTAAAAGTGAACAATCCTTGAAAACCTATGCAGCAGATATGATGAATTTTGTTAAGTTGCACGAAAGCGTTAATCTCACGGACCTGACCTATACCTTGCAAGTGGGAAGAGAGGCCATGGACTGGCGTCTCGCGTTTTTGACGGATTCAAGAGAAAATCTGATAGATGAACTTGAACATTTTATTAACGGAAACTCGTCGGAAAAAGTGCTGATCGGCCGTGTGAACTATGCAGGTGGCGGAATCGAACTCTTGGATTCGGACGAAGACACTGGAACCCTGGTTCGGGCCTGGACTGAGAAGAAAAGACTTGATAAGGTAGCCAAATTGTGGGCCAATGGCGCAAGCATTGAATGGAACGCACTTTATGGAGATATCAAGCCCAGACGAATCAGTCTGCCGACCTATCCTTTTGAAAGGGCACGCTATTGGTTATCCGAAACAGACACTGGGCAAGGCAGTGTAAATCTGGCTGTGACTGCCCAAATTCATCCTTTATTGCATCAGAATATTTCCGATCTCTCCGGACAACGTTATAGCTCTACTTTTACAGGCCGGGAATTTTTCCTGTCGGACCACAGAATCAAGGGCCAACAAACATTACCCGGGGTGGCTTACCTCGAAATGGTGCGAGCAGCTGTAGAAGAGGCAGTGGGGGCCGTAGTAGAAAGCGAGACCCATATTCAGCTGAAAAATATCGTATGGGCTCGGCCTGTGGTTGTAGCAGACGGACCGGTCAGGGTACTCATCAGTCTATATCCCCAGGACAATGGAGAGATTGCGTTTGAAATATGCAGCGGGATGGAAGGGGCCGACGCTGAAGGTATTATACACAGTCAGGGAATGGCTGTGCTGGAGAGGGCTGGCGAGCTACAGTATCTGGACCTGAATGTCTTACGGGCAGACTGTACCCGCACACCACTTTCTTCAAGCCAATGCTATGAAGCTTTCAAAGCCATGGGGATAGACTATGGACCCGCACACCGTGGCATTGAGGCAATCTTTCGAGAAAAGGATTACGTGCTGGCCAAGCTGTCCCTACCATCCTCTGTACTCCATACTCAAACTGAATTTGTACTGCATCCAGCCTTGATGGATTCAACTTTGCAGGCCACAATCGGCTTGGTAATGGGTTCGGAAGAAAATTTGCCTGTAGGCAAGCCAGCGTTACCCTTTGCTTTGGAGGAACTGAAGATTTCCGAAAAATGCACTCCAGTGATGTGGGCCCGGATCTCTCACGATGGGAGTGAAGAGACGTCGAATGGATTAAGCAAGGTGGATATTGATCTGTGCGATGAGACCGGAAAGATTTGCGTGCAGCTCAAAGGACTTTTATCCAGAGCTTTGGAAGGAGATGTGGGGCAAGCCAGCATCACTGAGGATATGGGTACACTGATGCTTGAGCCTGTCTGGCAGGAGACACCTGTCACCACAGGGGTGAACGCTAACGAAGATATCCAGCATGTTGTGATCCTGTGTGAAGTGGATGGTATCTCCGGGGAGGATATTGAAGCCCACATGGATGGTACTCGCTGCCTTGTTTTACAGTCCTCCAGCATGGATATGGACAGTCGGTTTGAAGATTATACCATTCAGATATTTGAAGAATTGCAAAGCATCCTGCTAGACATCCCCAAACAGAAAGTTTTGATACAGCTTGCAACCCGCGCTCGGAAGGACCAACAGGTTTATTCCGGGCTCTTTGCAATGCTGAAAACCGCTCAAAAAGAAAATCCGAATGTCATGGGTCAGCTGCTTGAGCTTGATGTAGAGGATAATGTCGAAGGAATCATTGAGAAACTACAAGGGAACCGGAGTGGCCTGCATAACGAACGGATACGGTACCAAGGGGACAAACGACAGGCTTTAATGTGGCAAGAAATTGAAGCCTTACGTGAAGATGCAGACCTGCCGTGGAGAGATGGTGGGACCTATCTCATTACTGGTGGCTTAGGTGGCCTGGGGCTTATTTTTGCCAGAGACATTGTGCGCAATGTGAAAAACTCCACCGTCGTATTGGTGGGTCGGTCATCACTTTCTGCGGACCAAAAGGCTCTGTTAAGCGAACTGAGAGCGCTGGGCGGTCATATAGAGTATCAACAGGCAGATGTGGGCCACAACGAATCGGTTACCGGGCTAATTCATGGCATCGTCAAGCAATTTGGCGGTCTTAACGGTATTTTGCACACAGCCGGAGTGATTCGGGACAACTTCATCATCAAGAAGACTAAAGAAGAGGTTAGAGAAGTGCTGATTCCGAAGGTCTCAGGGGTGATGAATCTGGACCAGGCCAGCAGAGACCTGCCTCTGGACTTCTTTATCTTATTTTCTTCTGGCGCAGGAAGCCTTGGCAATGTAGGACAGGTTGACTACTCCGCTGCTAATGGCTTCATGGATGCGTATGCCTCCTATCGAAATGCTTTGGTGACAGCAAAGCAGCGCCAGGGGCAAACGCTGTCGATAAACTGGCCTCTGTGGAAGGATGGAGGCATGCATGTCGACCTGGAAACGGAAAGGGCGATGCAAGGCCTGGGCATGATTGCCATGCAAACGGAGAATGGAATCAAAGCTTTGTATCAAAGCCTGTCTTCCGGCAGAAGTCAGGTTATGGTGATCGAAGGATACCCCCAAAGGATTAAAGCGGCAATTCTAGGCCAGCTCTCGGAAACTGATGTCTCAGGCCGATCTGTAATAGAAAGTGGGGGAGCACCGTTTAACGGAGAAGAATCGCTAAGGGAAAAAGCGGAGGGTTATTTGAAAACGGTACTTTCAACCGTGATCAAGCTGCCCGCTGAAAGTATAGATGTAAATGCACCAATGGACAGGTATGGGATTGACTCCATACTGGTTATGCAGCTTACCAATGAATTGGAAAAGACTTTCGGCTCATTACCGAAAACATTATTTTTTGAATACCAGAATCTCCGGTCATTGACGGGTTATTTCCTTGAATCGTATCGCGGTCGGCTGATTGATGCTGTAGAAGCGACAGAGAAGAATACGGCTCCTGATGCAGGCCCGAAAGTACCTATAAAAGCAACGATAGAGCCTTTAGTCTCGATATCGGCTAATCGTAGGCGTCCATGGCTTTTCCCGACAGGTATACAACCACATCAGGAGAAGAAGGCATTAGACATTGCAATTATCGGCGTGTCGGGGAGATATCCGGGAGCATTGGGTATCCGAGAGTTCTGGGACAACCTAAGGGATGGAAAGGATTGCATTACAGAGATTCCCAAGGAACGCTGGGATCACAGTCTGTACTTTAATGAAAACAGAGGCAAGCCCGGAAAAACCTACAGCAAGTGGGGAGGGTTCATCGATGGAGTGGACTGGTTTGACCCGTTGTTTTTCAATATTTCGCCAAGGGAAGCGGAAACGATGGACCCGCAGGAGCGCTTATTCCTGGAATGCGTTTATGAAACGATAGAGGATGCAGGTTATACGAGAGAAACCCTTTGTGCAGAGCGGGAGCTTGGCGGCATAGAAGGCAATGTCGGGGTTTACGTCGGAGTGATGTACCATGAGTATCAACTCTATGGAGCCCAGGAACAAGCCAAGGGAAGGATGATTGGACTTCTCGGGAATGCCTCGGCGGTTGCCAACCGGGTATCGTATTTTTGTAATTTTCAAGGGCCAAGTATCGCTGTAGATACCATGTGCTCCTCGTCACTGACATCAATTCATATGGCCTGTCATGGACTACAGCATGGAGAATGCGAACTGGCAGTAGCAGGAGGGGTCAACGTCTCCATCCATCCTAACAAATACCTATTGTTGGGACAGGGAAGTTTTGCATCAAGCAATGGGAGATGTGAAAGCTTCGGACAGGGAGACGGATATGTACCGGGAGAAGGAGTCGGGGCTTTGCTGCTCAAGCCATTAGCCAAAGCCATAGCAGACGGAGACCGGATATATGGAGTTATCAAAGGAACTGCAGTGAACCACGGGGGAAAAACCAACGGCTATACCGTACCTAACCCCAACGCACAGGCCCGTGTGATTGGTCAGGCAATTAAGGAGGCAGGAATCAACCCCAGAACCATCAGCTATATAGAAGCCCATGGAACAGGAACTCCACTGGGAGACCCGATTGAAATTGCAGGCTTACAGAAGGCCTTCCGGAAATATACCGGCGATAAGCAGTTCTGTTCAATCGGGTCGGCGAAGTCTAATATCGGGCATTGTGAGAGTGCTGCTGGTATCGCCGCGGTGACAAAGGTGCTTTTGCAGTTGAAATATAAACAAATCGTGCCTTCGCTGCATGCAAGTACCTTAAATCCCAATATCGACTTCAGCGATAGTCCCTTTAAAGTTCAGCAGGGGTTAGAAGAGTGGAAAAGACCAGTAGTTGCTATCAACGGTGAAACCAGAGAATACCCAAGGGCAGCAGGAGTATCGGCCTTTGGTGCTGGGGGCTCTAACGCTCATGTGGTTATCGAAGAATATATTCCAGAAGAAGCTAGTCAGCAGCAAGCTGCGCCTGTATCCCTGAATCCTGTCATAGTCGTGTTGTCGGCCAAAAATAAGGAAAGGCTGGACGAGCAGGTGCAAAGATTGCTGTCTGCAATCAGAGAGCTGAATGACCCGCATACAAGTCTCTCAGATATCGCCTACACGCTGCAAATCGGGCGAGATGCGATGGACGAACGTCTGGCGATCATTGCAAAATCCATCCAAGAGCTTGACTGGAAATTGGAAGGCTTCCTACAAAAAAAAGAAGGCGTAGAAGAACTGTATAGAGGACAGGTAAAGCGTAATAGAGGAGGGCTTGTCACTCAGGAAGTCGATGAAGATATGGCTAAAATGATTGATGCATGGGTGGACAAAGGGAAGTATGGAAAGCTCGCTGAACTTTGGGTTACGGGACTGATTTTGGATTGGAACAAGCTTTATGAGGATGTGAAGCCTCGCAGGATGAGTCTGCCAACCTATCCTTTTGCCAGAGAAAGCTATTGGATACCCGTACATGAGGAAAAGAGCGCCGCAATAACAGAAGCCGCTTCGTCCCAATCATCCTTTTTGACACCTTTACTGCATCAGAACACTTCAGACTTTCTGGAGCAGCGGTTCAGTTCAACGTTTACAGGCGAGGAATTTTTCCTCAAGGATCATGTTGTGAAAGGCCAAAAGGTTCTGCCTGGCGTAGCCTATCTTGAGATGGTACGGGCGGCTGTAGAACGTTCCACAGGAGATATGGACAACAGCACAACAGGAATCCGTTTGAAAAATGTAAACTGGATTCGGCCCATTGTGGTGGACAACCAGCCAGTTCCTGTACACACCAGGCTATCCCTGGAAGACACCGGAAAAATCAGCTTTGAAGTGTATAGCGGGCAAGCAGGAAGCGAAAGAGGGCATACCGTGCATAGCCAAGGTGATGCGGTGCAGGTTTGCGTAGAGCAAAAACCGACACTAAACCTTAAGGCGTTACAGGCAGATTTTGGTCAACACAGGTTTAACGGATCGCAATGTTACGAAATCTTCGAGGAAATGGGAATGGATTATGGCCCGGCATACAGATGTGTGGAGAAGGTATATACACATCCGGGCAGGGTGCTAGCCAAGCTGGCATTGCCTTCCTTTATTTCTAATATGACGAACAGCTTGGTCCTTCACCCCAGCTTGCTGGATTCGGCCTTGCATGCATCGATCGGGCTAATCATGGGCCAAGAGAACGGAGGGCTACCGGGTAGCGCTGTACCAGCTACGCCTCACATGCCGTTTGCCCTCCAAGAGTTTGAGATTTATGGGGCATGCACCCCGACCATGTGGTCGTTGATTCAATACAGCGAGGGCAGCAAGAAAGAAGACAAGGTACAGAAGCTTAATATTGACTTGTGTGATGAGGAAGGAACTATTTGCGTCAGAATAACAGGATTATCCACCCGGGCGCTGGAAGGAGAAGTCGGCATTGAAAATGCACAAGGCGCAGCGGCAGGAGAAAGTGCCGCCGACCCGCTTGTAGGATCCGTAATGCTCATCCCGAAATGGGACCCTGCTGCTGTAAAAAAAGATGTCGTTTCCCCGTCACCGACAGACCGATTGGTCATTGCAGGTGGTACTGACAAAGACAGACAGGCCATCCGGGAGTATTATCCTAGGGCGCATTTCTTGGAGCTTCAAGCGCACGATTGCATTGAAACAGTTGCCTCAAAGGTAGAAGAATATGGAGCCGTTGACCATATTCTGTGGATTGCACCCTGTGCTTTCGTCGAATCGGTGACTGCCGAGTCCTTGATCAAGGAACAGGAGCAGGGAGTCCTTCTCTTCTTTAGAATGGTCAAAGCGATGCTTTTATTGGGATACGGGACGAAAAAGCTAGGCTGGACAACGATAACCAATCAAGCTCAGCCGATGGATCAGAACGATACAGTCAACCCGACTCACGCAAGTCTTCATGGGCTGGTAGGCACCATGGCCAAAGAATATCCGAACTGGAAAATCCGTATCCTTGACCTGCAATCCGATGATGACTGGCCGCTATCGGATATGTTTACGCTGCCTTCGGACCGACAAGGACGGATGTGGGTTTACAGAAATGGGCAGTGGTACCGGCAGCACTTGGTCCCATTCAAACAGACTTCAGGTTTAAAAGGACAGACGCTATACAAAACCGGAGGCGTCTATGTGGTCATCGGGGGTGCCGGCACTATCGGAGAGGCTTGGAGCAAGTATATGGCCTGTACCTACCAGGCCCAGATGGTGTGGCTAGGCAGAAGGCAAAAGGATGCCTCTATCCAGGCCAAACTGGACGGATTTGAAGGCCTGGGACCTGTTCCATGCTATATCACGGCGGATGTAGCAGACGAAAGGGAGCTGCAGCGGGCATATGAGGAAATAAAACAGCAGTACTCCAACATAAACGGAGTGGTGCACTCAGCTATTTCATTTTTGGAGAAGGGCTTGGAAGATTTGACGGAGGAAGAGCTCCGGTCAGGGCTTTCAGCAAAGGTTGATGTCAGTGTACGCATGGCTCAGGTCTTCCAAAATGAGCCGTTGGATTTCGTATTGTTCTTCTCTTCCATGATTACCTATGTAAAGAATCCGGGACAAAGTAGCTATGCTGCCGGAAGTACCTTTAAAGACGCGTTTGCGCATCGTCTTTCGCAGGAATGGCGTTGTCCGGTGAAGGTCATGAACTGGGGATACTGGGGGAGCGGCGAAAACAATGCCTCTCAAAATGGAGGGCAGGAGGTAGAAAATTACTCCAGACTGGCGCAAATAGGTGTTGGGCTCATTGACCCACAGGAGGGGATGGAGGCGCTTGAGACGCTTCTTGCCTCACCGATAGACCAAATGGGGCTTATGAAAACAACAAGACATCTGGAGATGGAAGGGACTAATCCGACGGAAGAGATTGATCTCTACCCGCCTAATTCGGATCCGAATCTCAGGGATATACAGGAAAATATTGCTACAGCAATACAATCAAGAAGCCATTTTATCGAAAACTATGCTGCAGATGATATGGGCGACCTCCAGGAAAGGGAGATGGAACATCTCCTAAGCAGGTTGTTGCGGGAGCAGCTCTTGTCCATGGGGTTATCAGGGACAGATCGTCAGTCCGTCGACGAGTTCAAAAATAAACTCGGACTACCTGAGCTATATGGCAAATGGCTGAAAGAGAGCATGGAGATTTTGACACAGATGGATAACGACCTATCAGGTAGAAACTCCAGCTTGACGGATCGAGATGATGTCTGGCAGGAATGGGAAGAGCGCAAGCGTACATGGCTACAATATCCGCAGATGAGAGCAAGGGTTAATTTGGTTGAGACAACGCTACGGGCTTTACCGGAAGTGCTTACCGGAAAATCGCCTGCGACTGAAGTCATCTTTCCCAATTCCTCAATGGAACTAGTGGAAGGAATTTATAAGAACAATCTGGTGGTGGACTACTTTAATGAAGTACTTGCCGATACTACTGCCGCTTATATCCAGGAGAGGATTATGGCCGACGCCGCTGCGGAAATCAGAATTCTGGAAATCGGCGCGGGCACCGGAGGGACCAGTGCCACGCTATTCCTGAAATTGCGCCCATACCGCAAACACATTCAGGAATATTGCTATACCGATATTTCCAAAGCCTTTTTGATGCACGCGGAAAAAGAGTATGGGCCGCATAATCCGTATCTCAGCTACCAGATTTTTAATGTTGAAGAACCTATTGCTGGGCAAGGTGTTGAGACGGGTAAATATGATATTGTCATTGCCGCTAATGTACTTCATACCGCAAAAGACATCCGCCAGGCGTTACGTAATGCTAAAGCGGTTTTGAAAAGCAACGGCTTGCTCCTGCTCAATGAAATCACAGGTAGTAGCGTGTTTACCCACCTTACCTTCGGATTGCTAGATGGCTGGTGGGCGTATGAGGATCCGGAATGGCGTATTCCTGGATGCCCAGGGCTTCACCCTCAAATATGGGAAACCGTACTGGACAAAGAAGGTTTCCATGCAGCGTTCTTCCCGGCGCAAGAGGCGCATGATTGGGGCCAGCAGATTGTTGCAGCCCAAAGCGATGGCTTGGTTCGGCAAAAGCGACAGCACAAACGAAGATCAATATTGATAGAGAAAAGAACCGTAGAAACGGTATCAGTGAAGCAACGAACTCAACCCAAAATAGAGGTAGAACATGTGCTGCGTGAAAAAAGTACGGCGTACTTTAAACATTTGCTTGGTGAGACGCTAAAAATGGAACCGGGAAGTATCGACTCAACGGTTGCCCTGGAAGAGTATGGAATCGACTCGATATTGGTTGTGCAAATCACAAATGTTTTGCGTGAAGTCATCGAGGATTTTGCCAGCACGCTGTTTTTTGAGTACAACACCATAGATGATCTAGTAGCATACCTTCTTCAAACGCAAAAGGACTCGTTGAAGAAGCTGGTAGGAATGAAGGAACAGGAGTTGACCGAAGAGACTTCCAGAGTTGAAGAGGTCCCTGCTTCACAATTACTCGCTACTGTCCCAATGAAGTTTGACCGGGGAGGGCGTTTCCTTAAGCCTTCTGACAGCACAAAGGAAAAGCCAACGACACGATCCTCCAAAATTAGGGATGTTGCGATTGTTGGGATGTCAGGACGCTATCCGGGAGCTCGTGATATAGAGGAATATTGGAATAATCTAAGAGAAGGTAAAAATTGCATAACTGAAATTCCGAAAGACCGTTGGGATTGGAAGACCTACTTTGACCAAGAAAAAGGGAAAAGGGGCACAATCTATACGAAATCGGGCGGTTTTATCGAAGGCATTGATTTATTCGATCCGCTATTTTTTAAGATTTCTCCCGCAGAAGCCGAAACAATGGATCCGCAGGAAAGACTTTTCCTGGAAGCAGCATATGCAAGCATAGAGGATGCTGGGTATACCCCTGCCAATCTTTGTGAGAGTAGAAGAGTCGGTGTATTTGCAGGCGTTATGAACGGGAATTACGGTTTGGGACCTCAATATAATTCCATCTCGAATCGGGTTTCCTATCATTTGGATTTCCAAGGTCCGAGTATGTCCTTAGATACCGCTTGCTCTTCCTCATTGACGGCGATCCATTTGGCTTTGGAAAGCCTGTATAGCGGTACAAGCGAGTGTGCCATTGCCGGGGGAGTCAACTTGATTGTAGACCCTATCCACTATATCAAGCTGTCGGCTATGACGATGCTTTCTAAAACGGGTGAATGTAAGTCATTCGGAGATCAGGCAGATGGATTCGTCGACGGAGAGGGTGTCGGCGCGATCGTGTTGAAGCCGTTGGAGAAGGCGATTGCAGATGGCGACCATATTTATGGAGTAATCAAAGGGAGCATGCTTAATGCTTCAGGTAAAACCAGCGGTTATACAGTACCTAGCCCTCAAGCTCAATCCTGGTTGATTGAAGAAGCGCTCCAGCGTGCGGATGTCGATGCAAGGACAGTCAGTTATATTGAAGCCCACGGAACCGGTACAGCTCTGGGAGATCCTATTGAAATTGCAGGACTGACAAGGGCTTTCGAAAAATTCACAAAGGATAAGCAGTTCTGCGCCATAGGGGCGGTCAAATCTAATATAGGCCATTGTGAGAGTGCAGCAGGCATTGCAGGAGTGACTAAAATATTGTTGCAGCTAAAGCACAGCCAGCTAGTACCATCCTTACATTCAAGAAAGTTGAACCCTGAAATTAATTTCAACAATACTCCATTTATCGTTCAGCAAAGCCTGGAGGAATGGAAGAGACCGGTAATTACAACTGATGGAATCACAAAAGAATATCCAAGACGGGCTGGAATATCGTCTTTTGGTGCAGGCGGGGCAAACGCCCATATCGTGATTGAAGAGTATATTCCCGAGTATCAGGAACAGTCTGGAGCAGAATCCGCTTCTCAGGGACCTGTCATGATCGTGTTGTCAGCCAAGAGCGAGGAGCAGCTTAAGGAAAAGGGACGGCAGCTGCTGAATGCTCTTCAGGGTCAGCTATTCTCCGCAAGCCTATCGGATATTGCTTACACGCTTCAGGTGGGGCGCGAAGCGATGGAGGAGCGTTTAGCCATACTTGTGGAATCTACCGCAGAGCTTGAGGAAAAATTAAAGAGTTTTGTGGATGGACGCCATAACATGCTCAACCTATATAGAGGACAGGCTAAACGTAACAGAGAATCGTTGTCTATTTTTTCGGGGGACGAAGACTTGCAACAAATGATCGATCTTTGGATTTCCAAAAAGAAATATACCAAGCTTTTGGAGCTGTGGGCCAAAGGGATAAATTTGGATTGGGAAAAACTTTACACAGGGAAGATGCCTCACCGTATCAGCCTGCCTACCTACCCTTTTGCTAAAGAGCATTACTGGGCTTCTGAAAGCAAGGATCAAGTAAAAGCCTATGCATTATTTTCGCAAGGTGAGAGCGATGTAGACTTTGATGATATATTGTGCGGCAGACTCTTGGATGAAATGATGAACGATACCCTGTCTGTTGATGAGGCTGCCAGTGAAATCCTCAATATATGTATACGTAAATGAGAAGTTTCTACGTGCTGGGAGGCAATAGAAGATGAAGGATTTTTTTCAATATATTCTAGGCGAGGTAAAAAGCGGACGGATACAGAAAGAGGATGCCATTGTAAAAATACGCCAATTTCAAGCTCAAATGGTTTCACATGAGGCCCCGCAAAGCGGAACAGGGACTGCGGGGTCCTTGGCGGATACGGGAGTCCTTATGCTTGAGCCTTTCTGGAAAGAGCAAGTTGCTCATCAGAAAGTGGCACGCCCTGAATTTAGCCAGCATCTGGTGGTGCTTTGCGAACTGGATCATTTCGCGGAGCGAAGCATTGAATCGTTCATGAAAGGAACCCGTTGCATCAAGCTGCATGCCAGCCAAAGCAGCATGGATGAACGCTTTCAGGCGTATGCCCTCCAGCTGCTCACGGAAGTGCAAATGGTTCTCACAGAGGAATCCAAGGGTAGCGTACTGATACAGATTGCAGTTTCCGCACACAGCGCACAGCAACCTTTCGCAGGACTATTGGGATTACTGCAGACAGCTGAGAAAGAAAACCCGAAAATCGTAGGGCAACTCGTAGAATTGGAATCTGTAGGTCTGGAAGAGGTGATTGAGAAATTAAAAGAGAACAGTCAATATCCAAAGAATAAAAGGATACGGTATGAGGATGGTAAACGTTTGGTTCTCGGTTGGAACGAGATGAAACCCACTGAGACAACGGGAAGAGTACCCTGGAAGGATCGGGGGACTTATTTGATTACGGGTGGTGCAGGAGGTTTAGGACTTATTTTTGCGGAGGATATTGCCCAGCGAGTCAGGGAAGCCACGCTAGTTCTTGTAGGCCGTTCAAATCTAGACGAAGGCAAACAGGCCATATTGGAGAAGTTGAAGGCGCTGGGGACCCGCGTTGAGTACAGACAGGTAGATGTAGCACGGAAGGAAGAGGTCTCCAAATTGATCCTTGAGATCAGGGAAGAGTATGGAGGCCTTGATGGTATCCTTCATAGTGCTGGAGTAATACAGGATCGTTTTATTATGAATAAATCACAGGAAGAGTTCGCGGAAGTAATGGCACCAAAGGTTGCCGGACTGGTGAACTTAGATCAGGCGACCAAGGAGCTACATCTGGATTTCTTTATTCTCTTCTCCTCAATAGCTGGGATTATGGGCAACCCCGGTCAAGCCGACTATTCTGCCGCAAATGCCTTTATGGATGCCTATGCCGCGTATCGAAACAGCCTTGTATCCTCAAAGGGGCGCAAAGGGCAGACGCTATCTGTCAATTGGCCTCTTTGGAAGGATGGAGGGATGCATGTGGACGATGACACGGAGAGGGCTTGGCAAAGTATTGGCATGGTAGCCATGCAAGCTTCAAACGGTATCCAGGCTTTATATAACGGTCTGGCCGCTGGCCTGAATCAGTTATTAGTAATAGAAGGTGAGCAATCCAAATTGCAAAAGTATTTCCTGGCGTCCCAACCACAGGAGAAAGAATATGTTGAAGAGTCAGCTTCTTCAGAGGTGAATCTTGAACTGCTTCTAGAAAAAACCTTATATCAGCTAAAACTATTGTTTGGAGAAGTTACCAAGCTGAGCATTGACAAGATTGATGTCAGCGAGCCTTTAGAGAGCTATGGCATTGACTCCATCATGATTACAAGGCTTAATCAAAAGCTGCAGGGCATTTTTGGAGAAATATCAATGACCTTGTTTTATGAATATCAGACGTTGGAGGCAGTGGCCGAATATTTTATTGCTGATTATCACAAGGAATGCGTACGGTGGACAGGACTCGGAAGCCAGATAAAGATGGAAGAGAAATCCGTCTCCATTTCCGCAACCTTGCATGCTGCCAGCGAGTTTTCTTTGTCAACCCTGCCAAAGGAAGAAAACAATCGTATCCGCAACACGGCTACTAACAGAGACCGTGTGAAACACGAGCAAATAGCGATTATTGGTATAAGCGGACGATATCCGCAGGCCAAAAATATGGAAGAGTACTGGAGCAACCTGGAACAGGGCAAAGACTGTATAACAGAAATCCCTGCGGAACGCTGGAAGAGGGAAGGGTTCTACTGTTCCGACATCAAAGAAGCGGTTGAGAAGGGCAAAAGCTATAGTAAATATGGAGGATTTGTGGAGGATTTTGCAGATTTTGATCCTCTCTTCTTTAATATATCTCCCCGGGAAGCGATGAGTATGGATCCTCAGGAGCGAATATTCCTGGAAGAATGCTGGAAGGTTTTCGAGGATGCAGGATATAGCAGGGAACAGCTCGCCGAACAGTATAATGGCCGGATTGGCGTCTTTGCAGGAATTACCGGAACGGGGTTCAATCTATATGGACCAAAGCTGTGGGAACAGGGACAACCCGTATTTCCGCGAACCTCCTTCAGCTCGGTAGCCAACAGAATATCCTATTTCTTGAACTTAAAGGGGCCCAGTATCCCGGTTGATACCATGTGCTCTTCCTCATTAACTGCAATCCACGAGGCCTGTGAGCATATTTATAACGGTGAATGCGAGATGGCTGTTGCTGGAGGAGTCAACTTATATCTTCATCCTTCAAGCTATATCTTTCTCAGTACGATGAGAATGCTATCGCCTGAGGGACGGTGTAAAAGCTTTGGGGAAGGCGGGAATGGATTTGTCCCTGGCGAAGGTGCAGGGGTCGTACTGCTCAAACCTTTGTCACGAGCCATTGCAGACAAGGACCATATCTATGCGGTTATTCGGGGAACCCGTATCAACCATGGAGGAAAAACAAACGGGTATACCGTGCCTAACCCGGTAGCACAGGGTGAACTGATTAGAGAGGCTTTTGATAAAGCAGGCGTAAATGCCCGGGCAGTCAGTTATATTGAGGCCCACGGTACTGGAACGGAGCTCGGTGATCCTATTGAAATCACCGGGCTTACCCAGGCATTTAAGAAAGATACGCAGGACACGGGGTTTTGCGCTATCGGCTCGGTAAAATCAAACATAGGCCATTTAGAGGCGGCCGCAGGGATTGCAGGCATCGCTAAAATCATCTTGCAAATGAAAAATCGGAAAATTGCCCCTAGCCTGCATTCCCAGGAACTGAACCCTAATATAAACTTTTCCAAAACGCCATTTGTAGTCCAACAGGGGCTTTCTGAATGGGAGCGTCCGATAGTGGAGGAGGACGGCGAGCAACGGGAATACCCGAGGATCGCCGGGATATCTTCCTTTGGAGCCGGTGGGGCTAATGCTCATATCGTCCTTGAGGAATACCTCCCTGTGGAACAGGATGACTTTCAAAATCCCTTTACTCCTCCAAGACCAGTCGTCATAGTTCTGTCGGCAAAAAGTGATGGAGCATTGAAGGAGCAGGTAAGCCAATTGGCTACTGTAATGGATCGGAATGAGTTTTCCGATCACGATTTGGTGAATGTGGCTTATACCTTGCAGACAGGACGTGAGGCGATGGAAGAGCGCCTCGCTGTGGTCGTTGAATCAGTGGAGGAACTTAGAAGCAAGTTGCGGGGCTTTATTGGAGGAAGACAGAGTATTGCACAGCTTTACCGGGGACAGGCCAAGCGAGACAAGGAGAGCTTGAACATGGCCTCAGAGGAGAAAACGCTCGATGAAACGATTGATTTACAGATTCTAGCGGAAAAGTACGGCAGAATCTCAGACTTGTGGGTCAAGGGTGTCCGTATTGATTGGAGCAGACTTTACGGTAATGTCCAGCCCCGCCGTATCCCTTTACCCACATATCCTTTTGCCAGAGAACGATATTGGATACATGTAGATGAAGAAAAGCCGTTCGCCAATGTGGCTGCACATCTACATCCATTACTGCATCAAAACACCTCCGTACTTTCTGAGCAAAGATTTAGTTCAACCTTTAGCGGCCAGGAGTTTTATCTGAAGGACTCCGTAGTTGACGGAAAGCTTGTCCTGTCAGAAGCGGCATGCCTTGAAATGGTGCGGGCAGCGGTGGAGCAGTCGTTAACAGTACAGGAGAAGGGTCAGGCAAACATCATTATTAAAGATATTGTATGGACACATGCTCCCGCTATAGGAGATCAGCCGTTAGAAATACATATAGGGCTCTTTTCGGGAGATCAAGGAGCGATTGGCTTCAAAATCTATAGCAGATTAACAGAAGCCGGGGACCCTGTCTTACACAGCCAGGGTAGTGCCGAACTGAAGATGTTAAATGAAGCGGAAACGTGGGATATACAGGCTTTGCAGATGGAGTGCTTTCAGCATGTTTCGCCTGGGATAGACGATGAAGCAGTGTGGGGCATGGGAGCCGACTACAGTCCGGAACATCAGGCCAATGAACAAGTGCATATAGGACAGGGGTTAGTGCTGACCAAGCTATCGTTGCCTTCCGGTATTAGGAATACTGAGGGCTTATTTGTTTTGCATCCCTTTATAATAAATGCTGCTTTGCAAATGCCGCCGGCATACTTGTTTTCAAATGATGAAAATATCATGCGGCCTTCAGGCATTGACCCTCTACAGAAAATACGGCCGACTGCCATTGAGAGACTCGAAATTTTTCGGGAATGTCCCTGTGAAATGTGGGCGTTGATCCGGTATAGCAGAGGAAGCGGGGCTGGTCATAATACGCAGAAATATGACATTGATTTGTGTGATGAGGCAGGCCAAGTCTGCGTGCGTATAAAAGGATGCTCCTACAAGGTAGTGGGCGCATGTGAGAAAACACCTGGTGTAATGATGCTCCAACCCTTCTGGAAAGAACAGGCGGTTGCGGAGGACACGATGGTTCCCACTTACGAACGACATGTGGTAATGCTTTGCGAAACAGATACCATTGCTGCAGGAGATATCGAGTTCTCCTTGGCAGGAATGGAATGTATCACTCTGCAATCCGGAATGGAAGAGGTTGATCGGCGCTTCGAAAAGTATGCCGTCCAGGTTTTTGAAAAAATAAAAAGTATCCTGAATGACAAACCCAAAGGCAAGGTGCTGGTGCAGATTGTAACGATGCCTCAGCATGAAAAGCTGCTCTTCGCTGGGCTGTGCGGCATACTCAAAACTGCGCAAAAGGAAAATCCAAAGATCCATGGTCAGTTAATTGAAGTTGAGGATACAGAAAAAATGGAAGGGCTCATTGAAATACTAAAGACGAGCAGCCGACATCCTGCAGATAGCCGCATCCGGTTTGCAGAAGGCAAACGTTGGATTCCTGTCTGGAGTAAAGCAGAAATGCCGTCAGAAACACCGGATATTCCATGGAAAGACCGCGGGGTTTATTTGATTACTGGAGGAGCAAAGGGTTTAGGTCTTATTTTTGCTAAAGAGATTGCGCGTCAGGCCAAGGAAGTGACTTTGATTCTTACTGGACGTTCCCTACTGGATCAGGACAAGCAGACTTCATTGGAGGAATTGAAGGCATTGGGCGCCCGGGTAGAATACAAACAGGCGGATGTCACGCGGAAGGAAGCTGTGCTTGGCTTAATTGAAGATATCAAACAGACATACGGCGGAATCAACGGCATCCTGCACAGTGCTGGAATAATCCAGGATAACTATATTATTAAAAAGACTAGCCTGGAATTCAGGGCAGTGCTAGCGCCCAAGGTTACGGGACTGGTAAATCTGGACCAAGCCAGTAAGGACATTGCTCTTGACTTCTTTATCCTTTTTTCGTCAGGTTCGGGAGTGGGTGGTAATGCAGGTCAGTCTGACTATGCTGCCGCGAATGCTTTTATGGACGCATATGCCTGGTACCGCAATACCTTGGTATCCTCCATGGAGCGTACAGGCAAAACGCTGTCCATCAATTGGCCGTTATGGAAAGATGGCGGAATGCGGCCTGACCAGGAGACGGAGAAGGTCATGCAGAAGGTGGGTATGTATGCGATGAGGACAGAGACAGGAATGAGCGCCCTGTACCAAAGCATAGCCTGTATTTCGGATCAGGTCATGGTGATCGAAGGAGACGTAGATCTAATCAGCAACATGATGATCATGGAGGGACAGCTTGAAGAAAGCGGCAAAGCATCTCGGGATCAGGCGCTCGGGTCAGAAGCTAACATCGTTCCCTCCACAGCAAACAAGACAGAGTCCGGCCGTGAAGGAGACCTGCTGCATGAAAAGACGGTCCATTACTTGAAGACTCTGCTTTCATCGTCCATCGGCCTGCCAGTATATCGAATCGAAGAGGATACACCTTTTGAAAATTATGGGGTTGATTCTATAAAGTCTATGGAGTTGACCGATCAGCTGGAGAAAACGTTCGATCAGGTGTCGAGGACTCTATTTTTTGAATATCCGGATATCCGGAGTTTAACGGATTATTTTGTGGAAGCCTATCGAGACCAATTGATTGCTTTGTTTGGTATAGATCAGGTAGCGGTGGCAGGCGCGAAAGCTGACACAACTGTTGCAGCAAACAAGGAAGTGTCCGGCAGAGAAGCGGACCTGCTGCGTGAAAAGACGGTCCATTACTTGAAGACCCTGCTTTCAACGTCCATCGAACTGCCCGTATATCGAATCGAAGAGAATACACCTTTTGAAAATTATGGGGTTGATTCTATAAAGTCTATGGAGTTGACCGACCAGCTGGAGAAAACATTCGATCAGGTGTCGAGGACTCTATTTTTTGAATATCCAAATATTCGAAGTTTGACGGAATATTTTGTGGAAGCCTATCGAGACCAATTGATCGCTTTGTTTGGCATAGATCAGGCAACAGCTGCGGGTGAAAATGCCGAACCAACTTCTATAACAAATAAGGCAGTGTCCAGCCAGGAAGAAGAGCTACTGCGTGAAAAAATGGCAAGTTACCTAAAGAGCCTGCTCTCTTCGTCCACTGGACTGCCGGAACATCGCATTGAAGAGGACAAAAATCTAGAAAACTATGGTGTTGACTCCATAAAGTCAATGGAATTAACCGATGAGCTGGAAAAAAACTTCGGCCCGCTATCGAGGACCTTACTTTTTGAATATCCGAATATCCAGAGTTTAATAGAATATTTCCTGGAATCGCATCGAGGCGAATTGATTGAATGGTTTGGTATGGAGCAGGTAAAAGCCCCTTCTCCGATATTCCGTCGTCCCCAATTTTCGGCAACCGAGGTAGAGCCTCAGGAGGAGAAGAAACAAGAAACAGGAGCGATGGACATTGCTGTCATCGGGGTGTCCGGGAAATATCCAGGTGCGGAAAATCTTCAGGAGTTCTGGAGCAATCTCCAAGATAGCAAGGACTGCATTACCGAAGTTCCAAAAGACCGTTGGGAGCACGATCTTTATTTTGACAAGGAGAGAAACAAGCCGGGAAAAACCTACTGCAAGTGGGGCGGTTTCATGGAACGAATAAGCCTGTCAGAGCCAGCATTCTTTCATCTCACCCCCTATGAGATCAGTTTAATGGACCCGATGGAGCAACTTTTCCTGGGAATAATATGGAATTTGCTTGAAAGTGCAGGATATACGCGAGAGGCATTACAGAAGAAGCACCAGAACAAGGTTGGCGTCTATGTGGGCGCTACGTATCACAAATACTGCTCCTGTGATATCGAACCGGACTCTGCCCAACGGGTAACATCATTTGGGTCTGTTGCAGTCGCAAATCCCATGTCGCATTATTTCAATTTCCAGGGACCGAGCATATCCATTGATACGATGAGCTCTTCCTCAGCTGTAGCTGTCCATATGGCATGTGAAAGCCTGATCAGGGGAGAGTGTCAAATAGCGGTAGCTGGCGGGGGGAATCTATTGACCAGTCCCAAAAAGTATATTGAATCCAGTCAAAATCAGTTGATTGGAAGTCATGAAGATAGCAGAAGCTTTGCAGATGGGGATGGGTACCTTCCAGCGGAAGGAGTTGGAGCGGTACTCTTAAAACCGCTTCATAAGGCTGTACAGGATGGAGATTGCATTTTAGCGGTTATTAAATCCACGGCAACCAATCATGGGGGACATAGCAATGGATATACAATCCCTAACCCCAATGCGCAGGCGCAACTAGTCGAAGAAAACTTTTTGAAAGCCGGTATAGACCCCCGGACGATCAGTTATGTAGAGGCAGCCGCAAATGGTTCTACATTGGGAGACCCTATTGAACTTGCTGCTTTGAATAAAGCATTCCAGAAATTTACGACTGAGCAGCAATTTTGTGCCATTGGCTCAGTCAAATCCAATATAGGGCATGCAGAAGCGGCTTCGGGAATATCACAGCTAACCAAGGTCATATTGCAATTGTGGCATCGAAAACTGGTTCCTACCATTAAGGCCGAGAAGCTTAACCCTAATATTAATTTCAGTAATACTCCATTTTATTTGCAACGGGAGGTTCAGGAATGGGAGCGGCCTGTAATTGAGATTCAGGGAGAAAAACGGGAATTCCCGTTGCGGGCAACCGTAAGCTCCTTTGGTGCGGGAGGCTCTAATGTGCATTTCATTCTGGAAGAATATATCCCTTCAGAAAAAGACAACATTCATTTGCGAGTGGCAGATCAGCCCCAAGTGGTGATTCTCTCGGACATAAACCGTGAGAGACTGATGGCGCTTGCCAATCAATTACTGGGATATCTGGAGCAGCAGAGCGATGATGCCTTACAGGATATTGCCTTCACACTTCAGACAGGCCGCGAAGCGATGACATGCCGGGCGGCAATCGTAGCGAGTACGCGGCAGGATCTACTCACGGGTCTTAGGGAACTTCTCGAAATAGCCGATAGCGGCAACGGGCCCGAAGGGGCATCTATTCCTTTATTTATAGGAGAAAGTGCAGAAGACTCAAACACGAGTGCGCTTCTCTCAGGGAAAATAGGAGAGACTGTTTCTCAATTGCTGCTAGAGGAGAAAAACATGGAGAATATAGCGATGTATTGGACCCAGGGGGGCAGGATTTCATGGGAGGCACTCCATAAGGATAAAGATGTCCGCAGGATCCCCCTACCGATAACCCAGTTTTAAACATAAACAGGGAACCGATCACTATCAGATGGAAAATACAAAATATTCTGGAGGTAAATCATGAGGGAATTTAAAGATAAGATAGCCGTAGTTACGGGAGCCGCCAGTGGGATTGGCCGTGCTATTGCGGACCGATGTGTAAATGAGGGCATGAAGGTCGTCCTCGCGGATATTGAGGAGGAGGCCCTTCTAAGGGCCGAAAAACAATTGAAAGACATGGGTGCAGAAACGTTATCCGTGGTGACGGATATTTCCAAAGAAGCTGATATACGTGCATTAGCGCAAAAAACGGTTCAGACATTTGGGGCTGTGCATCTTTTGTTCAACAATGCAGGGGTGGACGCCGGCACGGGCTGCTTATTATGGGAAAATACGGTGGCGGATTGGCAGTGGGTAATAAACGTAAACATATGGGGGATTCTCTTTGCAACTGAAATTTTTGTTCCTATTATGCTGAAACAGAAAACCGCATGTCATATTGTGAATACAGCTTCCATCGCCGGGCTATTGTCCGGCCCTGGTAATGGCATATATAGCGCATCAAAACATGCCGTTTTAAGCTTGTCTGAAACGCTACACCAAGAACTCAGATTGATAGGTTCCAATGTAGGAGTTTCGGTTGTCTGCCCCGGGTTCGTACGCACCCAAATTATGGATGCGGAACGGAACCGACCGACGGAGCTGAGTAAGCAGACCGGACTAGGAAATCTTCCCCCGGAAAGACAAGTCATTAATCAATTGGCCCGCAAGGCTGTCCAGAATGGAATACTTCCAGAGGATGTAGCAAATCAGATGTTTGAGGGAATCAAAAAAGGGCAGCTATATATCATAACAGAGCCGAAATTCAAACCTGCAATAAGACAACATATGGAGAATGTTCTTAACGAAAGCAATCCCACACCTTCCCAAATGCAATTAGTTCGCAATTTACTGTGAAATATTCGTTTTAAATGGTTTTATTGGGATTTTATCAATGAGTATGTTGTGGGAGGTTAGAATGGACAGATCTGTGATTTTTATGTTTTCAGGCCAAGGCTCACAATACTACGGCATGGGAAGAGAATTATTTAAGTTAAATCCAGTTTTCCGAAAATGGATGACCAAGCTGGATGAGATTCATACGGATATTACAGGCAGGTCCGTATTAAAAATGCTGTACGACGACAACCGTGGGAGAGGAGACCTGTTTGATAGTTTGTTATATACTCACCCCGCAATTTTCATGGTGGAGTATGCCCTCACACAGGTATTACTGGAACAGGGGATTTATCCTGATTACGTTTTGGGTTCCAGCCTCGGTGAATTTGCATCTGTTGCTGTGGCTGGTTGTATGAGTTATGAAAATACTCTTCAATGCCTTGTCAAGCAAGCAGAAATGGTAGAAACCTACTGTCCAAAGGGTGGCATGCTGGCCGTAATTGGCGACCTCAGTCTGTATGACCAAATATCCGTATTGAATGCCAACTCAGAGTTAGCATCAATCAACTATGACTCGCATTTTGTCATTTCTGGCAGCTGTGAGGAACTGGAAGAAATTGAACGCTACTTGATAGCAAATGAGATTATATGTCAAAGGTTACCGGTTCAGTTTGCTTTTCACTCTTCCTTAATGGACCCTATAGCCTTGGAATATACAGCGTATTTAAAGCTTAAGCCCCTAAGGAATCCGACTATAAATATGGTTTCATCTATGTACGGAGGAAAGGCGACATCCCTTGACAACCGTTTTCTTTGGGATGTCACTAGAAAACCTATCCGTTTTCGGAACGCTTTAAAATGTCTGGGAGACGGGGACGGGGTCATCTATATTGACCTTGGCCCCTCGGGCACTCTTGCTAATTTTGTGAAGTACAATTTTGGTATCAAGAAAATGGCAAGTATTTGTTCTATTCTTTCACCTTTTCAAAACGATATGAAAAATTTGGATCGTCTATTTGAAATATTCGACTAATATGCATTCACTAGCAAAAAGGAGGACACAAATGATCGCATATCTGTTCCCTGGACAAGGGGCTCAAGCCAAAGGCATGGGAGTAGGACTATTTGACGAATTTCAGGAATTGGTTGCAAAAGCGGATGCTATTCTTGGTTATTCTATTAAGAAACTGTGTCTTGAAGATCCTGCCAATCAACTAGGACAAACGGATTTTACCCAACCGGCGCTATTTGTCGTAAACGCTTTGAGTTATCTTAATAAATTAAAAGAGACTGGAAGAAAACCCGATTATGTTGCAGGACATAGCCTAGGTGAATACAATGCCTTATTTGCCGCAGAGGCATTTGACTTTGAAACGGGCTTGAAGCTGGTTAAAAAAAGAGGAGAACTGATGGTCAAGGCTGCCGGTGGTGGTATGGCAGCGGTCATAGGCTTGAACGAGGAAGTATTTAGAGAAGTTATCGAGAAAAATAATTTAAGGGAGATTGATGTTGCTAATTTTAATTCGCCAAGCCAGATTGTCATCTCAGGACCGAAGGACATGATTGAGCAGGCGCAGCCAATTTTTGAGGATGCAGGAGCCACAAACTATGTGATTTTAAATGTAAGTGGAGCATTTCACTCCAGGTATTTGGAAGATGCCAGACAGAGATTTGAGGCCTATGCGTCACAGTTCGAATTCTCAAAATTGAAAATACCAGTCATTTCAAATATCTATGCCAGACCCTACAGGCAGCAAGATGTAAGGAGTATGCTGATCAACCAGATCGTAAGTCCAGTCAAATGGTCGGAAAGTATAAGATATCTAATGGGTAAAAATGTAACCCAGTTCATACAGGTTGGGCCTGGAAAAGTCATAACAGGGTTGGTTAACGCAATACAACGAGACGCAGAACCGCTGATTGTGAGGGAGGATGAGGAACGTAGCGAGCAGGTACAGGAAGTAAAGTCGAAGAATAGTATATCCGGCCAACGATTTACGGCGGAGTCTCTTGGTCATAGCGAATTCAAAAAATATTATGGACTTAAATACGCGTATCTTATGGGTTCGATGTATAAGGGAATATCTTCAAAAGAGATGGTCGTAAAAGCAGGTAAGGCAGGAATGATGGGATTCTTTGGGGCAGGGGGAGTCAAGATTGGGGCCCTTGAGGAAGCTATAAAGTATATTCAGCAAGAATTGAACCAAGGCGAAGCCTATGGAATGAATCTTATTCATGTTCCCGATCACCTGGAAATAGAAAATAACATCGTTGATTTGTACATAAAATACGGTGTTAGAACTATTGAAGCCTCTGCTTTTATGAGTATAACGCCTTCTTTGGTAAGGTACAGATTGAAAGGTTTGAAACGAAATGAAAAGGGGATCGTAACACCGCAGAACAGGATTATAGCGAAAGTATCAAGACCCGAGGTTGTGGAGGCATTCTTGAGTCCTGCGCCTCAGAATATCGTAAATAAACTGCTCGAGGAAAATAGGATAAGCCGGGATGAGGCCCGGATGGCGATGGAAATTCCTATGGTAGACGATCTGTGTGTCGAGGCTGATTCAGGCGGGCATACTGATCATGCTGTTGCATATGTACTGGTTCCGTTAATGCTTAAAATGAGGGATGAAGCGTTACTTAAGTATAAATACAATAAAAGTATAAGGGTAGGGGCAGCCGGGGGGATAGGGACTCCACAAGCTGCTGCGGCAGCGTTTATACTGGGTGCGGATTTTATCATGACAGGCTCAATCAACCAATGTACGGTTGAAGCAGGGACAAGTGATGATGTAAAGGATTTGCTCCAGCAGTTAAATATACAGGATACAGACTACGCTCCCGCAGGAGATATGTTTGAAATGGGAGCGAAGATTCAGGTTATGAAAAAAGGAGTTTTTTTCCCGGCCAGGGCGAATAAATTATATGATCTTTACCGTAATTATAACTCCATAGATGAAATTGATAGCGGAACCAAAAAATATATCGAAGAAAAATATTTTAAGAAGAGTATTGAACAAGTATATGAAGATATTAAAGCTTATTACCCGGCTGAGATCATTGAAAAAGCTGAAAGAATTCCTAAACGTAAGATGGCGTTGATATTTAGATGGTACTTTACTTATTCTACACGACTTGCAATGAATGGAGACAAACACAGTAAGGTTGATTATCAAGTACACTGCGGACCAGCCCTTGGCGCTTTTAACCAATGGGTCAAGGGAACAGTCTTTGAGAATTGGAAGAACAGGCATGTTGATGAAATAGGACAAAAAATAATGGTTGAAACTGCGGAATACCTGAATGAGAGGTATAAAGCTTTAACGATAATGTGAGTATATGTGTGGAGAAAAATAGAAATCATTAAGATGATAGGGATAAAAGAAAGTGGGGTTTTTCATGCATAGTTATAGGACTCATAACTGTGGAGAATTGGATCAAAAACATGTCGGCGAAGTAGTGAGAATTGCAGGATGGATAAAAAATATGCGTGACCATGGCGGGGTTATTTTTATTGACCTTAGGGATCATTATGGAGTAACGCAGATTGTTGTTTCTGATAATAACGAATTGAAAGATTTTGTATCAAAGATCAGCAGGGAGTCAACCATTTCTGTTACAGGCACTGTATGTAACAGATCTGAAAATACGATTAGTCCCACTATGAAAACCGGGCATATCGAGTTAGCTGCTAATGAGATAGAAGTTTTAGGGAAGGTAGTGAATCCATTACCTTTTGAAGTATCTTTAGCAAATGAAGCTCGGGAAGATTTAAGATTAAAGTATCGTTTCTTGGATCTACGGAATGAAAAAATACACAATAATATTATACTTCGTTCTAAAGTAATTCAAAGTATCAGAAGAAAGATGATCGATTTGAATTTTTTAGAGATCCAGACACCTATCCTGACAAGTTCATCTCCAGAGGGCGCCAGAGACTATTTAGTTCCTAGTAGAGTACATCCAGGCCAATTTTATGCCTTGCCTCAGGCACCTCAACAATTTAAACAATTATTAATGGTTTCGGGTTTTGATAAATATTTTCAAATTGCTCCTTGCTTTAGAGATGAGGATGCAAGGGCAGACAGATCACCCGGCGAGTTTTATCAGCTGGATTTGGAAATGGCTTTTGCAACACAGGAAGATGTCTTTAATGTAGTTGAAAATATGCTATATGAAGTTTTCTCTGAATTTACAGATTTTAAAATTTCAAAGCCTTTTACCAGGATTCCATATCAAGAAGCCATGCTCAAATACGGGAGCGATAAACCTGATTTAAGGAATCCATTAATTATCCATGATGTTACAGAGCTGTTTACAGAGACTGATTTTAAAGTATTTAAAAATAAAACGATAAGAGTTATTGCTGTTCCTGGTTGTGGAGCACAGCCAAGAAGCTTTTATGACGATATAGTAAACTTTGCTGTTGAGGCTGGAGCGAAAGGCCTCTCATGGATTAAGTTCAATGATGATATGTCTCTTAGTGGCTCTATTGCAAAATTCATTTCTGAAGAGGTGAAAAACGAATTAATACATGTTACGCAAGCTAGTTCAGGATATGCACTGTTTTTTGCTGCTGACCAACTTAAAAATGTCGAAAAAATAGCCGGTGCTGTCAGAAATCAATTAGGAAAAAGACTGGATTTGCTGGAAAAGGATATATATAAATTTTGCTGGATAGTTGATTTTCCTATGTTTGAATTGGATCCTGATACTCATAAAATTGGGTTTAGTCATAATCCTTTTTCGATGCCACAAGGTGGTATGGATGCGCTGCTGAATATGAATCCTCTTGATATCCTAGCGTACCAATATGATATTGTATGTAATGGGATTGAACTGTCCTCGGGTGCTGTCCGTAACCATGATACGGAGATTATGGTAAAAGCCTTTGAGATTGCAGGTTATACATATGGAGATATCAAGAGTAAATTTCCTGCACTCTTTAATGCTTTTCAATTTGGGCCGCCGCCTCATGCAGGTATAGCACCTGGAATTGATAGGATTGTTATGATCATTGCAAATGAATCGAATATCCGAGAGGTTATTGCTTTTCCAATGAATAGCAAAGCGCAGGATCTATTAATGGGAGCACCTTCGGAGGTTACTGAGAAACAATTGAGAGATGTTCATATAAAATTGGTAAATACTCAGCCAGAAACAGAATAAACAGATTCAACAACATACTGAAAGCAAAGGCTGAAATCGACACGTATTTGAATCTCATTGAGTGTGTTAAAAACTCTCCCTGCTAGATGCAGAGGAGAGTTTTTTTATTTAGCTCAGATTGGGGTTGTTCACGATGACAATCTTCATCGGTATACTAGAAGGTATGGCAGGCTTATCAAGTGGAGCTATGCCAAAAAGTAGAAATTATAGGAATACAGGAAAATCGAAATAGCTAGAAACGAAAGAATCAGCGTCGCGGTGTATACCTTTCTTAACAATGTTGTTTTGGAAACATTACATTTTCTTACAGCAAGATAGGCAGCCGGTACAAAGGCAAGCCCAAGTACCCAGAAAAAGATAATATTCAAATTGAAATTGGACATAGGCTGAAAGGGGTCGCCTATCAATTGGATGCTGGAAGCAATGAGATTGACGATCACAAGCAGACCCAGCAATGGTATTACGGTTACACTGTCAGGGAAGGGAAGCCGCGAAGTACTCTTCTGCTTTCTTGCGTCCTTGAGCTTCCGCAGCCACCCTGTAATACCAAAAACAAACCCAAGCGCAAACCAAATGCCGCATGCCCCCACTAGAATATAACTGAAAATGGATGTTTGCAGGAAGGAGATCGGCAATTGGTCATCGATCACTCCATATGACAATTGCGTCACTTTACCATCGGCATTGGTTAAGAAAAAAAGACGACTGATGTTTAAGCCCGCGTAATCATAAGAAGTGCTCCCGGGAGTCACACGTTCAAAAAAATAGGGCTTGGTTTCTACATAATCAACATGAATATTCATGGATGGAATACTCAGAGTGATTCCGCCATTGCCGTTGGCTGTGACCACTTCTTCCGCATTAGATAATACGGGTATAAGCTTCAATATATCAGATGATACTGTACGAGCAGAACGGTATTTTCCCGCCACATCCGCGCTATGCTTCAACGTGCTATCCGCTTGCGGAGTAGCGTGGGAATCCCCAACAAACAGGTCAATGAGTTCGCTTCTTGCACCGGACATTTCATTTTCCACATTGGTCAGGATGCTGATCCCAAAGTTTTGATCCGGCACGATAGAGACCAGAGAGGAGAATGAATCTGTATTTCCACCGTGCTCGATAACACGATAATCTCCCGCGAACCGTTCCCAAAAGCCATGGGCATTCCCCGGAAGCTCGGGATAGTGGGTATATGAAGCCTCATGCATTTCTCGCAGGGTTTCATTCTTGTTGAATAGCGAATATTTTAAGGAATGCTCCATGTTCAGATGAGCAAGCATAAAATGAGCCATGTCCTCCGAAGTAATGTTTAACGCACCCGCCGGCACATCATTAAAGAAAACATTGGGCTTTGCCACCCAGTTTCCATCCTTCTTGGAGTAGCCTGTTGCTTTATGTTCGATAACCTCCGGGATAAGATCATATCGTTGTGTAAAGTAAGAATGTTTCATGTCTAGAGGCTCAAATATATGTTTCTGAATATAGGTTTCAAAAGGCATTCCGGATACACGTTCTATAATATAACCGGCCAGGTTGGTCCCATAGTTGGAATAAGCAATCACTGTTCCAGGCTCATAAATCTGTTCAGGCTGATTTCTGGGTGCGATATGCTCCTTGAGAGGCCTAAGATCAGCAAGATCATGAACCAAAAGTTTTTCCAGGTGCTCCTCAAAACCTGCCGTGTGGCTCATCAGTGATTTCAGGGTAATAGGCTTATCAAAAGAAAGCTTGAGAAAGCCGTCAGGCAAGTATGTGCGGATGTCCGTATTCAAATCCAGCTTTCCCTGCTCAACCAGTTGCATTACTGCCGTCCAGGTGAACAATTTCGATACTGAACCGGCCTCCATATAGGTTGTTTCCGTACTCATGGGTGTTTGTTTCTCGATGTTTGAGTATCCGTAACCTTTTGAAAAAACAATTTTCCCGTCCTTTACTATGGAAACCGCAGCACCAGGAATCGCTGTTCCTATATATTTTTTCATAATTTGATCTGTTCTGTTTTCGATTTCGGAAATCGGAATTCCAGAGGGCGTGGTTGGAACGGACCCAGAAGCATATGCCTGGACCGGGATAAATGCCATCAATGCCAACAGGAACAAAGAGGCAAATCGTTTTTTCAATTTCATCTCAAGTCTCCTTTTTGCTGCACTTGAATCTTTAAGGGCAGTCTGTTTTTTGGAACATTTTTAGTGTAGCAATCAAGTCTTTCTTATTTCTCTCCTGTTCCTTACTTTTTTCTTTCTCGAATTAAGCTTCAACTCTCAAGTGATTTACCGAAAAAAAAGCTATATTTACGTTGGAACAGCTTTATATGTATGTTGCCAACCTATAAAATAAAGACAAGAAGAATCCTCATAGTTGAAAAAAATAGGAGATGACAATAAATGAAAGCCTGTGAACCTCTAACTATTTCATCTGAAAGCGGATACAATCTTCAAACCGATGAAAGTGTGCCCATTGCCCACGCTTGGAACATGATTGCGCGAGATCATAAGCAAGTGTTTGGCCGCGAGCCATTGCAAACAGAAGTAGAGCCCTCGATCATTATCCGTTATGCGCAGGAAGGAGATAGCTGCCCGCATTGGCCAGAGGGCTATTGTCTGCGTTTTGTTGCTGGTAGCAAGGGAACGGTACTCCATATTATTGGCCGTGATGAATTAGGAATTATTTATGGACTGCTTCATTACAGCCGTTTCGCTCTGGGTGTGGAGCCGTTCTGGTTCTGGGCGGAGCTTCTCCCGCCTAAGCGGGATACCATCGTTTTGCCGAGTCTGAATGTTGACAGTATACCGTCCAAGGTCCGATATCGGGGATGGTTTGTCAATGATGAGGTATGCTTGATTGGCTGGAAGGATGATTATCCACCGACGGAGCAGGTGTGGCAGCCCGTTTTTGAAGCGTTACTGCGGTGCGGTGGAAATATGGTGATTCCCGGAACCGATTTACCACGCATAGGTATCCATCATAAGCTTGCAGCAGACATGGGCTTATGGATCACACATCATCATGCCGAGCCGTTGGGGGCGGAAATGTTTTTGCGCGCCTTTCCGGGTAAACAAGCTAGCTACAGAGAGCATCCCGAGTTGTTTGAACAGCTGTGGCAGGAAGCGATTGAACGACAGAAGGAAGAGAAAATTGTATGGGTATTGTCTTTTCGCGGGCAGGGTGACAAGCCTTTTTGGGAAGATGATCCTTCCTTTAATACGCCGGACAAACGCGGACAATTAATATCGTATGTGGTTCGCAAGCAGTACAATATGATCTGTGAATTTGTGGAGCAGCCCGTGTGCTGTATGGCGATGTATGGTGAGATTGCCGAGTTATACAAGCAGGGGCATATTGAAGTACCCGAAGGGGTGATCAAAATATGGGCAGACAATGGTTACGGTAAAATGGTATCTCGGCGCCATGGGAATCTCAATTATCGTGTACCAGCATTGCCCGAGGCGCAGGATGGGGGCAAAAATGGAGTATATTACCATGTGACCTTCCACGACTTGCAAGCGTCGAACCATCTTACCCAATTTCCTTCCTCAGCCAGCTTGATTGTAGAGGAATTGACAGCAGCGTTTACTACAGGGGCGGACGAGTATCTGCTGGTCAATTCAGGTAATATTTTGCCGCATGTATATACGCTGGATTTAGTAGCAAATTTATGGACGAAGGGTAACGTGGATACCGAAGAGCAGCTTACTGATTTTATCGGGCGGCTGTACAGTAGTCAGCTTCAAGAGATTTCCCAATTATACCGGGATTATTCCCGTTGCACTATCGTTTATGGCCCGCATAAGGATGATCGAGCAGGGGAGGAATTCTATCACCATCCGGCTCGGCAAATTATGGGGTATTGGCTACAAGGCAAAGAAAGCAGTGATGAACGGCTGTACTGGGCTACTGGAGAAAGGCCTTTTCCTGAACAGGTACGCTGGTTCAAGGAAAAAGCCGAGTCGGCAATCCCGGATTGGGTTGAACTACGAGAGCGGTGTCTACGAATAATGAAGCAGTTGCCTGAAGATGAATGTCGCAGGTTGTATAATCAACTGCTTGTGCAGATTGAACTGCATCTGAGTGGTTCACGTGGACTGGCAAGCTTATGTAGCGCTTATGGGCTGTTCCTTGAAAAAGATTACCCAAGAGCATTTATACAAGCTTCTCATGCCGTTTGGAGCTACCGGATGGGTAAAGAAGCGTTATCGCTCGCAGGAACTGGAAGATGGGAGCATTTCTACCGGGCAGATTGGTTAACCAATCTAGATAACACTATTTCTCATGCGGACACTGTGCGGAGATTTCTTCGTCTTCAGGGAGACAGTCCGGATATGTTCCTGTGGTCCAAACAATATTTAATGCCAGAAACAGAGAAATATATCTACCTGGAGAATACGCATCGCAAGCCCCTTCCCGATGATGAGTTGGCACGCTGTCTGGAGAAGGTATTATATTAAAAGGATCTTAGAACTTGTATGACTTCTGATAAAGAACCTTCCAATCCATGAAGTTAGATGGACAGGAAGGTTCTTTATAACCTGATCTACATATTCGTTGAGCTTCTTGCCAAGTGTGGATGTGATTCTCAGCCATCTAACCGTCAATGTTTTTATAGGGCAATAGGTCTATTTCTTGGGGGAGAACTCGTGATTCTTAGCACGCCACGAAACTATGAAGGCAAGTAGCATAAGAATCAGTAACGCCCACGGGAAAGAGCTGCTTCCAAGTGTCTCCAGAAGAATTCCGCCAAGCAAACCGCCTCCACCAATGGCCAAATTCCAAGCGGTTACAAGCATAGACTGTGCCACATCTGCGCTCTCACAAGGCAACAGTTAAATAGACAACAGCAGGTTGGTGACTTCCGATTCCCAGCGCCAAAGATGCGATAGCGAAGCCGAAGGTACTCACAAGTACCAGTAGACGCAGCCAGCGGTCAATGAATACACCGATCAACCCGATTCCGGCAACCGAAGTTATTCCAAAAATAAGCAGCACCACATCTGTTTGGGAAGCCAGTCCAGCTTGATTTAGATAGGGAGCGATATAGGTGTAAAGAATATTATGCGCTAGCACCCAAATTAAAACGACAGTTAAAGGTATATTTTGATATAACTGAAATACTATTATTTCATGGAGGGAATAACCGTATGGTTATAACGGGTGTATGTCTGTGAATATGAATCATCTTGAAGTGTTTATGAAGGTTGCGGAGAAAATGAATATGACGGAGGCTTCCAAAGCGCTGTTTATTTCCCAGCCTGCGGTTAGCAAGGCTTTGATCCAATTTGAAAATACTTTGCAGGTGAAATTGTTTATTCGCGACAAGCAGAATGGACTCGTACTGACCGAAGTGGGAAAAGAAATGCTGAGTCTGGCCAGACAAATGAAGGAAATCGAAGATAAAATGGTTCAGCTTGCGTGTCAGGAGAATAAGCTTTTACGCGGTAAAGTAAAAATAGGCTCCTTCCCGGCAGCCTCTACGAACTTGCTTCCAGAAGCGATCTGCTTATTCCGCTCCCAATACCCCGATGTCACCATTGAACTGATGGAAGGAAACTCGAATCAAATTAAACAATGGGTGGAGGATCGCACTGTTGAAATTGGAATAGTAGCTTCTCCTTTCGATCATTATGACGTCCATATTCTTGAACACGATTCCATGGTTGCTATCATGCCGGAGAATCATCCATTGCAAGCAGAACATGAGGTTTCTCTGGAACAGAACAGGAACGGCCTTATCTTCTGTAAAGGAGGACATGAATCTGCTGTATTAAACACCTTGCATGAGCAGCAAATTCCTTTCCAGGAGAGTCTCACGGTCCAAACGGCTGAAACCTTAGTCCATATGGTCCAAAAAAAGTTGGGCATTGGCATTATATCGAAGTTTACGCTTTCCTCGGTGTCCCATACACTAATCGTTAAAGAGATCATTCCCCAAATTTCGCGGGATATCGGAATTATCGCGCATTCTTTTGATGAAGCGACCCCGGCAGCCCGTGAGTTTGTAAAAGCGTTGGGTCAGTTATATCGTTCGAGTGAGTAACTTAATAAAAGGGCCTTTGTAAAAGCAAGGGCCCTTTTTGTTTGGTTTGTATTGGGGAGATATGAGGAATGGAGTACAGAGATTATTTATAAAACGGGAGATTCATGCTGTTGTTGCAATACAGACTGAACAGCCCGCTGCCAGCCAGTATAATATTTCTCTCTGGTAGCCTCATCCATCTTTGGTTCGTATGCTTCATACATTTTAAGATTGGAAGCGATTTGCTCTGGATCGGACCAAAAGCCTGTGCCGAGCCCACCGAGATAGACCGAACCCATGGCCGACAGCTCGGCACATGTGGATCGGGTCACAAGGTTGCCCAGAATATCGGCCTGAAATTGCATCAGCCAAGTGTTGGAGGAAGCCCCGCCGTCCGTGCGCAGGCCGACCAACTCAATCCCGGACTGTTCCTGAATAAACTCTATAGCGTCCCGTACTTGGTAAGCGATGCTCTCCAGCGCAGCCCGGACGATGTGTCCTTTGCCAGTTCCACGGTTCATACCGATAATTGCCGCCCGGGCGTAGGGATTCCAATAGGGAGCGCCCATTCCGACAAAGGCAGGCACAAGATAGACGCCATCGTTTGCAGGAACGCTTTCGACTAAGCGCTGCATTTCCTCAAAGGTAGAGAACAGTCCTAAGTTGTCCTGCGTCCATTTGATGCTGTCGCCTGTTGTCCGGATGATGGCTTCAAGCGCATACGTAACAGTTCCGCCGGCCCCCCAGGCGATAGCGGTTACAAGTCCGTCACCGCCATCCACCGGATGATTCCCTACGTTCATTAATACAGAGGTGCCCGTGCCAAAAGTTGCTTTGGCTGTTCCGGGCTTGAAACACAGATGCCCATACAATGCCCCTTGTGAATCCCCAATGACGCCCGAAATCGGTATTTTCTCATTGAAAAGGTCGCAATCTGCCGTATATCCGAAAATAGCGTCGGATGGTTTAACCTCAGGCAGCAGGGAAGAAGGAACGGAGAACAGCTGGGCAAGCTCTTCATCCCACTCCAGCGTGTGGATATTGAACAGCGATGTACGGCTGGCATTTGTAAAGTCGGTTGTATGGTTTTTACCGCCGGTAAGCTTCCAGACCAGCCAACTGTCCATGTTCCCTGCAAGTAGCCTCCCTTCAGCCAGCAGGTTGGCAGCTCCTTCCGCATGTTCAATGATCCATTTGAACTTGGCAGCGGAGAAATAAGGGTCAAGCATAAGCCCTGTTTTGGCGTGGATGGTTCTTTCGTGGCCAGCTTGCTTCAGCTTGGCGCACAGGTCCGCCGTACGTTGGCATTGCCAGACAACAGCATTATATATTGGCTGACCAGTCGTCTTATCCCACACCAATGCCGTTTCGCGTTGATTGGTGATTGTCAGCGCAGCTAGTGCGGACGGGTGGACGCAGGCTTGCTCCAATACGCTGCGGGCCGTTATTTTGACATTTTCATAAATTTCGAGCGGATCATGCTCTACCCAGCCGGGATGGGGGTAATATTGCCTATGCTCCATCCCGCTGCGGGCGATTACTGCACCCTGATGGTCTACAAGGAGTGCTTTGGTGCCTGAAGTACTCTGGTCGATGGCCAATATATATTGTTGATTGTGCTCCATATGCTTCGCCCTCTACTTATTAATCAATTCGAATGCAATTTGTTTGATATTGTCACCCGTAATGCCGTAGTGGTGGAAAACTTCCGCCGATTTACCGGCAATCGCCGGCTCATCCGGGATGCCGAGTACTCTCATAGGAACCGGGTGATTCTGCACAACAACTTCTGCCACGGCTGCACCGAGACCGCCGTAAATGCTATGTTCCTCAACGGTAATGATGCGTCCAGTTTCACGTGCAGCGGTAATGATCGCCTCTTCATCCAGCGGCTTGATTGTATGCATGTTGATTACCCGGGCGGATATGCCTTCGTCGTTGAGTGCCTTGGCGGCATCGAGTGCGATTCGCACGGTTTCACCGACACCAATAATTGTAACGTCGTTGCCTTCTCTCACAGTTATAGCTTTGCCTATTTCGAATGGGTAATCATCGGTTTCGTAAACGTCCTCAACGGGATTACGCCCGATTCGCACGTATACGCCGCCGTCATATTTTACAAGCGCTTCGGTCAGTTTCTTCGTTTCGTGACGATCAGCAGGCAGGACAATCGCCAGTCCCGGAATTGCCCGAGCTACTGCGATATCTTGCACGGAGTGGTGTGACATGCCAAGCGCCCCGTAGCTGACGCCTCCGCTAATGCCGATGAGCTTCACATTTGTCCGCGAATAAGCAACGTCAACTTTGACTTGTTCAATACTGCGCATACTGAGGAAGCAGGCTGGTGAAGTCACAAACGGTTTTTTGCCGCTGTGGGCCAGGCCTGCAGACATGCCTACGATATTCTGTTCGGCAATGCCGACCTCGACGAACTGCTGCGGGAACGTATTGGCAAAGGGAGCCATTGCAGCAGAACCGCGCGAATCGCTGGCCAGTACCATGATATCACGGTCGTCTTTGGCCAACTCCAGCAGTGTGTCACAGATTACTTGGCGATTAGGAATTTTATTCATGCTTATGCACCTGCCCTTTCTGCGTCAATTCTTCGATCGTTGCCTTTAGCTCTGTGAGAGCCAGCTCCAACTCTTTATCATTAGGCACATGGTGATGCCATGCCGGGACATTTTCGGCGAACGATACGCCTTTGCCCTTGGTGGTATTAGCCATAATTAACGTTGGCTTTCCGGCTACTTCAGGGGCGGACCTGAATGCCTTAAGCAATTCTTCCATATTGTTGCCGTTGATAGAGACGACGTTCCAGCCGAAGGCAGTCCACTTCTCTTCCAGCGGCTCCAGTCCCATGACTTCTTCGGTAGCACCGCTGATCTGGAGTCGGTTGCGGTCGATAATACCGATCAGGTTATCCAGCTTATAATGAGAGCCTGCCATAGCGGCTTCCCAGTTGGAGCCTTCGGCCTGTTCGCCGTCTCCCATTAAACAAAATACACGGTAAGGACGGTCATCCCGCTGGGCAGCTAGTGCCATGCCTACGGAAATGGGCAGGCCGTGGCCGAGGGCCCCGGTGTTCATTTCAATCCCTGGAACCTTGTTGTTCGGGTGGCCAATGAGTCGGGTGCCGAACTGGCTATAGGTCTCCAGCTCTTCTTTTGGGAAAAAGCCCCGGTCGGCCAGAATACACCATAGAGATTCTACGGAATGCCCTTTGCTGGCGATAAAGCGATCACGGTCATCCCATTTTGGATTAGCAGGATCAACGTTCATGATTTCATAATATAAAGCCGTTAAAATGTCTGTATTGCTCAGCGATCCCCCCGTATGTCCCGTTTTGGCGCGGTGAATGATGGTTAGCAGGTCCATGCGGATTTGTGCGGCTTTTACTTTCAGTTCCTGGATTTCCATAATGTCCTCCTCAAGATAGGTATTATAGGGATGGGCTTTGTCGCTTTAGACGTCTCAAACGTGAAGGTTCGGGCGCTTATTACGGGCGAGATCGGATCCTCTAAGCCAGCTTTGAATTTCCTGTTCCGTGGGATCGACCGGATCAGGCGTCAGGCCGGGTATATAATTGCAGGCCTCATAAATGGCCGGGATCACATTGGCATGGATACCTACGGAATGATGGACGTAAGGCCCTTTTACGAGTTTTTCCTCCCACAGCGGCCAATCGTTTACTTCCACCCATACGTAGGAGCCGCGGGTATAAGGACCTTCAATACCCCGGGCACGCCCGAGGAACATGGAGTACTCACCGTGGTCGCCGTCAAATCGGGCAATGGTCATACCGCCACCGCGGATTTCGCCTTCATGAGTTCCGGGAGAATGGTCGTCGAAGAGAAAATGTTTGCGTAACTTCGGTTTGTTCTCTACGGAGAGCGAGACCGGGAAATTGCCACAGTGGAAGAGAAGTTCGCCGTTATCATTCTCAGGATGTCGAACAGTAATATCTGCGAAGAAGGTTGGCAATGTGTTCATGGAGGCAGCCTGCACCATAATGGAAGTAATGGCTCCATGGATATCTGTTTCACAAGTAACCGGAATTTGTTCGTCAGTCAGGATTGCATTGGCCAGACACGGCATAATAGATATGGCATCCTGCAAAGAGGACCAGCACTGAATTGCGATAGCGCTGCTTCCCGTCTCACGGGCGAAGGATTTCATGGCGACCTTTAAAGCGGCTATCCGTCTTACATCATCTTCGGTCACTTCACTGTAATCGAGTTTTTCTTTAATGTAATCCATCGTTTCCAGAAGCTCTGAGCTATTGCTGGAGGCGATTTTTTTGGTTCTAAGCTGAATGTCGACAATGGTAATGGGATGAATCTCAATGCCGAAGCGTTCCAGCAGTTCGCCTTCATTGCACATCATCGTCCAGAATGAAGCGGGGCGGGGGCCAATCTGGAGAATGCGTAAGCTCTTGAATTGGCGCACGACGTTGGCGGCCGCCACAAAGTTGGTAAAGCCTCTTTCGAAAACCGGATCATTCACCCAACTGTTCGTTACATAGGTGAAGGGAACGTTGAATCTTCGCAGCACTTTACCTGTGGCGAAAATACCGCATTGGGTGTCGCGAAGGCGCATGCCGTCCGCAAGCGGCGCTTCATCCCGCGGTCCCCACAGCAGGACAGGCTTGCCGAGCGCCTTGCCTACACGAGCTACAGTATCTTCTGTACCAAAGTTGCAATGTGGGAAAAAAACAGCGTCGACTTCTTCTTCTTTGAATCGCTTTGCAATTAAATCCGCGTTTATATGGTCGTCATACAGCAAGCCTTCCTCATTAAGGCCCTCCAGGTCTACAATGTCGATATCCATGCCAAAACTCTCAATTTTCTTGCGAATTTCCACTTTGTACTTAAAGGCATCGTCGGCGCTGAACGTAAATCGGCGCGTCGGAGCATAACCCAACTTTAATTTCTTCATGATCATGTCTCCTCTGTACTTGAATAAACAACATTTGCTGAACAAAATAGAATAAATAAACTAAACAAAATCAAATTAGTTTAGTTATAAAAACTAAATTCAATGACTATTTCTATGTCGAGGCCATAGTAACATCGAATTAAAACGGTGTCAATTAATTATTTAGTGATATTTAGTTATAAAAACTAAAAAAAATAACTAAACAAATATAAATAAATTCAGCTAATTATTGCATCGCATCTCAAATCGGTGTAAACTTCATTTATTCACTTCACTGCTGTGTTCATCTTATTTAGAATGGAGAATTAGGGCATGAAAATGGAAGACATTGCCAAGCTGGCCAACGTATCCAAATCAGCTGTTTCACTGGCCTTCAGCGGCAAGCCGGGTATTGGCCCGGATACGCGTGAACGTATTCTCCAGGTAGCCCACGAGGCAGGATACAGTCCCAAAAGCAAGACGATAACGGCTTCAAGAAGTGATAAGTCCTTGCTTTTTCTCGTGTGTACAAATTCGGGCATTGTCCTTGAGGAATACTATCAACAGCCATTTTTTAAAGAATTAATCCAGTTTATTGAGGAACGTTGCCGACAAAAAGGGTATTCGTTGATCTTCTCGACGGTCGACGTAGAATTTTTCCAGAGGGATATCCAGATGGTTGCAGAGGAGAAACGCAGTGCAGGCACCATTGTTCTGGGAACCAATCTGACCCGTGAGCAGATCAGTGATATTCATGGCAAGCTGCCGAATCTGATTGTGCTGGATACCTGCTTTGATACGCTTCCCGTACAATTTATCCAGATTAATAATGTTATGGGTGCTTATCAGGCAGGAGCTTATTTATGCGACATGGGTCATACCTCAATCGGTTATATTGCTTCAAATGTACGAATTCATAATTTTGAGGAACGTAAACGCGGATTTTTGGCGGCACTCATGGAACGGGGGCTGAAGATTCCGGAGGCACAAATGCTGGCTGTAGCGCCAACCATTCTTACTTCGCAGGAGGATCTGAATCGGCAGTTAACCGTTTATCTGGAGAGCGGGAAAACTTTGCCGACGGCCTGGTTCTGCGAATGCGACTATATTGCTATCAGCGCTATGAAGACCATGAGCGAGCTTGGCATCCGGGTGCCGCAGGATACTTCAATTATCGGCTTTGACAACATTACGGAATCGGTCATTGTTACGCCGGAGCTAACGACCATTCATGTAGAAAAAGAAAGAATGGCCGTTCTGGCTGTCGATCTCCTGACCGATACTATTGAGCAGGGAACGCAGGTTACAGCAAAAATCACAGTGGATACGAAATTTGTAGAGCGCAATTCCTGTGCTGCTCCTGCCACTTTCGTACCTAAAGGCGAGCTAACCGAGCAGGCCTGAGTAGAGGATAGATTTTGACAAAAGAACGGGGGGTCACCTTGAATGAATACGCGAATGGTTTCGATTCTACAGCATTTGCTGGCTGCGGACACTCCTGTCAACAGCGAGCATCTGGCAAAGTTGATCCAGGTTACTTCACGTACCGTACGTAGCGATATCAGAGAACTGGATGAATTTCTGGCCAAGCATGGAGCATCGATTCAGCCTGTTCGTTCAAGGGGGTATGAACTGAAAATCACGGACGACCGCAGCTTTCGTACGCTCCTACAGCATTTGTTCCTGTATAACGAACCGGATGATCCCAATTCTCCTGAATACCGACAGCGTTATTTAATCTCGCGCCTCCTGCTTACAGAAAATTATTTGAAGCTCGAAGAGTTGGCGGATGAGTTATACATTAGCAAATCCACCGTACAAAATGATTTCAAAGAGGTTAAGCATATGCTACAGGCTTACGGAATCGGCATTGATAAGCGCCCGAATTACGGTGTCAAGCTGAGGGGCGACGAGGTTCGCTTACGTTTCTGCATGTCTGAATTCATCGTCAACCGTTCTGAAGAAGAAAGGACTGGGGGCGTGGAGGCCGCATCGAGAATGGTTACCCCTTGGGAAATGACACTCATTCGAGGTATTATTCTGGAGCAAATCCAGAACCACGGGGTCACTTTGTCGGATGTTGCCTTCAACAACCTGTCCATTCATATCGCTATAGCTTGCAAGCGTATTCGCGATGGGAACAGGGTCGCGATGCTTTCCGATGAAAGGGAAGATTTTCGGGCTACCGAGGAATTTCGAGCCGCTGAACATATTGTTAGCCACATTGAAAAGCAAATGGATTTGACCTTTCCGGAGGATGAGGTTGCTTATATCGCCATGCATCTGGCCGGGAACAAGTGGTTTGAGGGAGTTACGGAGCAACAGACAGAAGAGACAGGGCCTCAGAAGCTCTTGGATCGGGGAATTTATGAGCTTGGCAGAGAAATGCTGGCTGAAATTGACAGGGGCTTTAACCTGAATATCAGCCGGGATCAAGAACTGTTAATGGGCATATGTCTTCATCTGAAATCGGCGCTAAACCGCGTAAAATATAGGATGAATATCCGTAATCCGATGCTGGATCATGTGAAGAATAATTATCCTTTGGCTTTTCAGGCGGGGGTCATAGGTGCCAAGTTAATCGAGAGCAAACTGAATTTGACCATACCAGAGACAGAAATGGGTTATTTGGCGATTCATATCGGGGCCGCCATGGAAAGGCAGCAGATGAACAACAGACCTAAACGCTGCCTTGTCGTATGCACTTCGGGTGTTGGAAGTGCCCGCTTGCTGTATTACAAGCTACGTAGCAAGTTCGGTGAAAGGCTTGAGGTTGCTGGCACGACCGAGTATTACAAGTTGCAGCAGGTTCCTTTGCATGGCATTGATTTTGTGGTAAGCACAGTTCCAATCCCGCAGACATTATCCGTTCCGGTCGTGGTGGTTCAGACTCTGCTTGGCGGCGGTGACATCGATAAGATTGAAGAGCTGCTGACGGATGAAAACGAATTTACTTTCCGCTACATTATGGAAGAGCTTGTATTTCTGAGACATAACTTTACTACAAAAGAAGAGGTTATTACTTTTTTGGGAGAAAGAATGCATACTTCCGGATTGATCCGCTCTTCCGAGGGATTCATCGGATTGGTGATGGAAAGGGAAAATGCTGCTCCTACGGCTTACGGAAATCTGATAGCCATTCCTCATCCTATTATTCCGCAAAGCAACCGGACGGTATGGGCGGTCTGTACACTGAAATCTCCCATAGATTGGTCCGGCAAGCCCGTGCAGTTCGTCTGCCTGCTCAGTATTAACAAAAACGGCGACGAGCCTCCGGCGAAAATGTATAAGCATCTGATGGGACTACTCGACGACTCGGATATTATCCAGCAAATGCTGGAATGCAAAACCTACGGGGATTTTGCTCAAATTATTGTCAAACATAAACTGTATTAAAATAAAGCTCTGCACGACATCTGCTTGGATTTTGAACAAGCATCGTGCAGAGCTTCTCTATTTTTTTCCATTGTAAGCATTTCCGCTTCTAGTGGAAAAGGGTTGCGTTTAGAAGTCGGCAAGAATCGTATACACTGAATCTGTAAGCTAAAGAGATGAAATGCATGAGGTGAATTCAATGGACGAGTATCAGGAAATCATAATGGGACTTATAACAAATTCGGGTATTGCGAAGAGTAAAGCTATGGAAGCTATCAGCTTTGCCGAGAAGGGTAATGCGGAGCAGGCAGCAGAATGTCTTGAAGAATGCAAGAACGAGCTGGTCCAAGCGCATAAATCGCAGACGCGACTGATCCAGCAGGAAGCGGGTGGGACAGCTCATGAAGTGACACTGCTAATGGTGCATGCACAAGACCATCTCATGTCTGCCATTACGACCAAGGATCTGGCGAGACATATCGTGGAACTTTACAGCAGATTGAACCGTTACGAAGCAACAGTATCCATCACACCATTATCGGGGAGGAATAACCAATGAAACAAATTACGCTTGTATGCGCAGCAGGAATGTCTACAAGTATGTTGGTACAAAAGATGCAGAAGGCTGCACAGGCTCAAAATGTTGAGGTTGAAATCAGAGCTACTTCCGAAAGCTCTTTTAAAGAGTATGCGGACAAAACGGACGTATTGCTGATAGGACCGCAGGTTGGCTACTTGGAAGACGATTTTAAAACCAAATACGAGCCTAAAGGCATCAAGGTAAGCGTAATCGACAGAATGGATTATGGCATGATGAATGGTGAAAAAGTACTTGCCGAAGCCTTAAATCTATAATCGTCTGTACATATAGATCAACACTTTTTCATTGGAGGTGTTAAATGAAATATCATAAATTGAAAGCGTTTGATTCCAATTTTCTATGGGGTGGATCGACCTCGTCCTATCAGTTTGAAGGAGCATGGAACGAGGACGGAAAAGGGCCGTCTGTTATTGACACCCGTCCGCCCCGGGAAGAGATCACTGATTATAAGGTGGCAAGCGATCATTACCATCACTATAAGGAAGACATTGCCTTACTGGCGGAAATGGGCTTTAAGGCTTATCGCTTCTCGGTGGCCTGGACCCGCATTTATCCGCAGGGAACAGGGGAATTGAATCCGAAAGGCATACAGTTTTACAACCATTTAATTGATGAGTTATTAAAATACGGGATCGAACCGATCGTGACCATGTATCATTTTGATCTTCCGGCAGCTTTGGAAAAAGAAGGCGGATGGTCGAACCGTAGTACAATCAACGCATTTGAAACGTATGCGAAGACATTGTTCGAACACTTTGGGGACCGGGTGAAATATTGGTTAACTATTAACGAACAAAACATGATGATTTTGCACGGTTCCGCTTTGGGAACGTTGGACCCGAACCTGAAGAATCCGAAAAAGGAATTGTATCAGCAAAATCATCATATGCTTCTGGCTCAAGCCAGGGCGATGATTCTGTGCAAAGAAATGTTACCTGAAGCTAAAGTGGCACCGGCCCCTAACATCTCGTGCGTATATCCAGCGTCTTCGCGTCCGGAAGATGTGCTGGCGGCTGATAACTTCAACGCAATCCGCAATTGGTTATACCTTGATATGGCGGTGTTTGGCCGTTACAATACGCTGGTCTGGAGATACTTCGAGGAAAAAGGTTATACGCCTGAGATTCAAGAAGGTGATATGAGTATTCTGTCCGCCGCAAAGCCAGACTTTATCGCTTTTAATTATTACAGCTCTGCAACGGTCAAAGCCAGTACCCAGAATTCGGCAGAAAAAGGCGGGATGGGGGATCAGCAAATCTCAGTTGGAGAAGTGGGTGTTTTTGCCGGGAGTGGAAATGAGTACCTGGAACGAACAGAGTTCGGCTGGGGAATTGATCCGGCAGGCTTGCGTGTTACTCTTAGGAAGATCTATGACCGCTATCAGCTACCGCTGATCATTACCGAGAATGGACTGGGGGCTTTTGATTCCTTGGAAGAGGGCGATGTCGTAAGAGATGATTACCGCATCGATTACTTGCGCAAGCATATCAAGCAATGCCAGCTGGCTATTACGGACGGGGTGGAGCTGTTTGGTTATTGTCCTTGGTCCGCAATTGATCTGGTCAGCACCCACCAGGGAGTAAGTAAACGTTACGGATTCGTCTATGTTGACCGGGATGAGTTCAACCTGAGACAATTGCGGCGGATTCGCAAGAACAGCTTCCATTGGTACAAAAATATGATTTCCTCAAATGGAAGCGCTCTCTAGATTATTGTTCAACAGATGAAACTCTAAAACAGGAGTTGAAGGAATATGGCTAACGAAAAAAAACTATCGCATAAATTGCAAAGATACGCTGGGAAAATTCAGCAAAATCGCTATATGAGCGCTATATCAAATGGACTGATGTCCACCCTTCCTTTTTTGATTATTGGAGCATTTTCGACGCTTTTCTCCGCACTTGCCTGGGAGCCTTACCAGAACCTCATCGCACCCATTAAGGGTATTATAGGATTAGGATCGACGATGACAACTGGCATCATCGCCCTCTATGCAGTCTTCTTCATCGCCTACAGACTGGCACAAGCTTTTGACAAGGACCCGCTGGTTCCCGCAGCAACGGCACTGCTCTCGTTTCTTATTTTGACGCCGATCCAAACATTCGATAAAGTCCGGGCGCTTCCACTTCAGTGGCTCGGTGCGCAGGGTTTATTTGTCGCCATGTTGGTTGGCTTGCTCGCTTCCCGATTGTATATCTGGATTGTCGATCGCAACTGGACCATTAAAATGCCCGAAGGAGTACCGCCTACCGTTGTCAAAACATTCTCAGGATTAATTCCGGCGATACTCGTAGCTATGGTATTCGTTATTGTTTCCGGTCTGTTCATGCATACGTCATTCGGTACGGTCCATGAGTTTATTTATACCTATCTGCAAGTGCCACTGGAAGGACTGGGTGGATCACTGGGGGCTATGATTGTCGCCCTCATTATTATGCAGGTGCTCTGGATGTTCGGAATCCACGGCGCAATTGTAACGCTTGCCATCGTCAAACCGATCTGGATGAGTCTGGATCTTGCCAATCTCGACGCTTTCCAGGCGGGAGCTCCGCTACCGAACATTATCGGGCTGGCTTTCTGGTATATTTTCTCAAACTATGCGCCGATGCTGGGCTTCGCTCTCCTGCTGGTCTTCTTGGCCAAGAGTAAGCAATTACGCACGATTGGCAAGCTCGGTCTTCCGGGGACTTTTTTCTCGATTCACGAGCCACTCATTTTCGGAATTCCAGTTGTTTTGAATCCGCTCCTGGCTATTCCGTTTATCGTTGCTCCTATCGTCTGTGCGGTCCTCGGTTATTTTGCGACAACTGCGGGCTTGCTGCCTGCACCCATCGGAATTTACCCGGCATTTGGCACTCCGATTTTTGCTCTGGGCTTTATTGAGGGGAGCTGGAGACTTGCAGCTGCACAGCTTTTGCTCATTCCCGTTTGTATGTTGATTTACTATCCGTTCTTTAGAACGCTTGATAAACAAGCGTTGAACAGGGAACGCGAAGCACAGGAGAAGTTAGAGCAGGAGGGAACGGCTGGAGCCCAAACTAGTATCGTTACTTCATAAATGAGCAATAAAAGGGAAAGCGGCGAACTGTTCGCCGTTTTCTGTCATTACAGCAATAAGGGGGATGCCGTATGATAAAGCTTGGCATAGCGGAGAACAAACGTTACTTTGTCAATGAAGGAGTTCCATTTTTTTATCTGGCCGATACCGTCTGGAGCGCATTTACCAACATCTCACTGGAGGAATGGGCTGATTATCTTGACTACAGAAGTAGCCAGGGGTTTAATGTTCTGCAAATCAATTTGCTGCGCCAGTGGGATGCCAGCGGCAGTGATTTGGATTACGAACCGTTCGTACGGATTGAGGACGGAAGCTACGATTTTTATTCGCTGAATCCAGACTATTTTGACAGGGCGGAGACAATGGTCGAGATGGCGGTGAGCAAGGGATTTGTACCCGCGCTTGTTTTGCTTTGGTGCAATTACATCCCAGATACATGGGCGGCCAAGCTTCGTGATGAGAAAAAGATGCCTCTGGAGGCGGTAGAACCGTATGTGCGTTACGCGGCAGACCGATTCTCAAAGTATCACCCTATCTATATCGTGAGCGGGGATACCGACTTCCCGTCAGAGCGAGCGAACGAGTATTACCGCACCGCACTTCACGTTGTGAAGACGCATAGTCCAGAGTGTTTGACTACTCTGCACATTCAGGGGAGACTGGCGGATCTGCCGGATGAGTTCATTAACGATCCTAATTTGGACTTTTACATGTACCAATCAGGTCACAATTCGCAGTTTCAGTCCAAGGCCTACACCTTGGCGTTGGACTTCTACAACAAGCGGGTAACACGGCCTGTGCTAAACTCGGAACCTTGCTACGAGATGATGGGATACAGCCGGAGAGAATACGGTCGTTTCGGCCGTGCCGACGTGCGTAAAGCTGCATGGCAAAGTCTTTTGTCCGGTGCGGGAGCCGGCGTAACCTACGGAGCACATGGAATATGGAGCTGGCACAAAAAAGGGAAGCGCTTTGGAGTTACCGGGGAAGGTTTTGATAGCCCCTATGAATGGCAGGCTGCCCTTAAATTTGAGGGAGCGTGGGATTATGGATTCGCGAAGTGGCTGTTCCAGATATACGGACTGGTAGATTTGCAGCCTTGGAACATAGTACTTAAGAACACGGAAGAGATTCGAGTTGCCTCAACCAGAGGCTTCGAAAAAATTGCTATTTATGTGCCGGTGAACACGGTCCTGAAGCTAGACGCCGATCTCAGAGAATATGACTTTACGATTATCGACCTGGAATACCGCCGATTTGCAGCAGCTTCGGTAGCGTTTCGGGGCAATGTAACGGTTATTGATATGCATAATTTTGAGGGGGATGTCATCGTGATTGGCGTTAAAGATAAGAATTGAGCGTTCGGGTAATCTTCATCCAAATCTCTGTTAGATTTCGCTTGCAACCTTTCCATCCTGAACTACGTCAAAGAGGTTGTTAATGGCCAGGCGGCCTAATTCAACTACAAGGTGGAACTTGACATGAACATGAGAAAAAGTGCATTTGCAGCCATTACAACTGTAGCCATTTTGTCCTTCTCCGTTGGAGGTCAAATGTCTGCGGCAGACCGTCAATTCAAGGATTTGGACAACGTAAGCGGCAAAGAAAAAATTATATCCCTTAAAGATCAGGGTCTGCTCAAAGGTGCCTCTGACACGCAGTTTCTCCCGTCATCTAAAGTCACCGCTGCCCAGGGCATTCAGTTGATCTCCGGCGGACTCCAGCTCAGTTTGGCCGCTATTGATTTTAATAAGGCGCCACAGGCCAGCGGACTGTTTACCCATGTTAAGGATACTGCATGGTATGCTGAAGCCTTTATCAACGCGCATTATAATGGCGTAGAGATTCCAAAGGATATCGTTCCTTCAAAAACCCTGACTAAGGAAGAGTTCACCCACATGCTGATTCAGGGCATGGAAAAAGCAGGCGTTCTTCCGATGTTTAAAATCGCACCTGCGAATATTGCGGATGAGAGCGAACTGGAGCCTTCTTACCAAGGTAGCATTCAACGCTCGCTAGTCTACAAGGTCAATACCTTGGATGCAAGTGAAAAGTTTCATCCAAAAAGCGAGATTACACGTGCCGAAGCTGCTGTTATGTTATATAATGCATTGGAATACCTGAATGCTCATACAAAATCGTCATAAATACAGCAATAAAGAGCTTTTCTTCTGAGGGAATTAAGCTTTCAGTTACTTGACATCATTATCGTTAATGTTATAATAAGGAAATCGAATTTAGACCTGCGGTAGCTGATTACCGTAAGGATATTTTCCTGGTCCTTCGGCATATAACACAGGTAACGAATAAATAAGCTGGCTCCGGATGAGGAGTTCAGCTTATTTTTTTGGATCAAAAAGCTTACCGTTTTCACAGATCTACATATTGAGAGGAGACAGGGGTATGTTTGGAAATGACTGGGATGATGTACTACGAGAAGAGGTCGAAAAGCCATACTTTAATGAATTAAGGTATACGTTAGCCAGAGAGTACAAGTTACATAAGGTATATCCTCCAAAAGAAGACTTGTTTTCCGCACTTAAATTAACGCCATTTCATCTGACCAAAGCGGTTATATTGGGACAGGATCCATATCATGGAGAGGGACAAGCTCACGGTTTGAGCTTTTCTGTTAGACCTGGTGTGCGAACACCGCCATCTCTACTAAATATATACAAGGAGCTTCGCGATGATATCGGCACTCCCATTCCGAATCAGGGATACCTCGTGCCTTGGGCTGAGCAAGGTGTGCTGCTGCTAAACAACGTGTTAACCGTGCGTGAAGGACAACCGCAATCTCACCAGGGAATAGGTTGGGAACGTTTCACGGATGCTGTCATTGAAGCGATTAATGAACGCGAGCAGCCAGCAGTGTTTATTTTGTGGGGGAGCCATGCTCAGAAAAAAGCAAGCTTCGTGAATACCAGCAAGCATTTGGTGCTGAAATCCGTTCATCCAAGTCCATTGGCGGCTCACAGAGGCTTTTTTGGCAGCAAGCCTTTTTCGCGTACCAATGCATTTTTGCAGGAGCATGGAATGGAGCCTATTCGGTGGGAGATTCCTAACCGCTAGCACTGGAGGTGAGGACATGCGTCAGTGGAAGGGACGTCAGGTCATTTTATATCACGGCAACAACGGTCATACCCAGAAGGTGCGCGGCACGCTTGAAAAATGGGATGATATACGAAAGTGTGTTATTTTAGGCCCGAAAATGCTGGCTATTCCTTTTGAAAATATTACGCATATTACCATGCTTCCTCCGGGGCGTGAACGTAGAAGCCGCCATCCGGCGAAGCTGAACGCTATCGGTTATGTAATGAGCGTTCCGTTACAGTTTGATAATGCCATTCATTTTCAGTCGGCAGTGACGATTTGGAGAGAGGATCAGCTGATTGCTTATAATGTAAAGCTGGTTAGCCACTCGGCACACGATGTAATTCTTGAAGATGGACAAACCTTATCTAAAGAAGAGCATTTGTTTGTAGTAAGGTCACTACGTGGAGAACTTTAACTGTAATTATTCACCTTTTTTTGATGAAGGGTTCAATTTAGTTAGCTGCTAACCGATAAAAGTAATGGGATTGTTAATTATATCCTATTTTATAGAGATGAAACTAAGGGAGAGAAACGAATGGAGCGTATGAAACGTATGAGCAAACGGAGTACCTTCTTACTTGCTTTGCTGATGTTTGTATTTGCAGCATGGCCAGCGGGTTTGATCCGGGCTGAGGAGAGTACGACTTCCACGGTACAGTGGGACAGTCAAAATCCGACTACATTGAATCTGGGTGGAAGCCCCGCTCAATTAAAAGTGTGGTCATTGACAGAAAAGGGCAAAGAAGATGTTACACAAAAAGCAGAATGGATCTCTGGGGATTCAAGCATTTTAAAGGTAGATAAGGGACTCATTACTCCTGTGTCAAAAGGGCAGATTAAGATTGTTGCCACATATGAGCAGCAAACGGTAAGTACAACGATTACAGTAAAATCGCCTTACAGCAAGCTGCAATTAAATCCGTCTAGTCCCATTAATTTGACGATTGGTGGAGAATCAAAGCAATTGACTGCTCAAGGTGTACTTACTGGAGGTGGGACGGAAAATGTATCCGGTGTCGAATGGACTTCTTCGAATGCGGCTGTTGCTACCGTTGAAGACGGTCTGGTTCGTCCACTTGCCAAAGGCGTGACTTACATTAAAGCAAGCAAAGATGAACTCAAAGCACAAACGATTGTGTATGTGCGTTCTTCTTCTCAGGCATTAGTATTGAATGCAACTGGGTCCAAATCGGTCTTTCTGGGTAGCTCTCCAATTCAGGTTAGTGCAACCGATGTCAACCTGACTGGCGGCAAGACAGATGTGACCAACACGGCAGAATGGACTTCCTCCAATCCGTTGGTTGCCACAGTCGAGCAAGGTAAAATCACACCGATGGATGCAGGCAATTCGACGATTACAGCGTCCTATCACGGTTTGAGCAAGACTCTGAAGATTAATGTACTTCCGACGGTTGAAAAACTGGTTTCAAGCAAAGCCAGTCTGACTCTCGAAACAGGAGGCAAAACTTCTCTTCCGAGTATATCTGCTTATTTGGTCAATGGAGCAAAAAAAGCAGTTCAATCCGATGTAAAATGGAGCTTAAGCAGTGAAAGTGCAGTTAAAATAGCAAATGGTAAGCTGATTGCAGTGAACCCAGGCAGTGCAACATTGACAGCAACGGTAGGTGCACTCAAATTGGATATTCCAGTGACTGTGCAATACAAAGTGCTCAAGCTGACCGCTTCTGAGAAAAAATATGTATTGGTTGCAGGCCAAGAAGCAAGTATTCCGACAGTAAAAGCACACATGGCTGGTGGCGGAATCCTGGATGTTACCAATCAGGTAAGCTGGGTAGGTACAACAGCCGCAGTTACAGTAGCAAATGGTAAAGTAAAAGCGGTAAATGGCGGTAACTCTGGAATCAAGGCTATGTATATGAACAAATATGTGAAAGTACCTGTCATTGTGGAAGGAGCCATTTCTACATTGACACCAAGCTTTTCGATTGCTGATATAAATTTGAAAGGAAGTAAGTCCATCAAAGTCATCGGCATCTATACGGATGGTAAAAAAGCTACGCTGAGCAGTAAAGTGAAATGGACATCATCGAATGCTTCCGTAGCGATCGTAAAAGGCTCTTCCATTAAAGCCGTTGGAATTGGAACAGCAACGATTACGGGCACATATCAAGATAAGTCGTTTAACATTGAGATCAAGGTCACACCTAAGCTGCTCAAACTGGTATTAAGCAATAAAAACCTGAAGCTGCCTAAAGGCTCCTCTCAAGTGCTTAGTGTGAATGCAGTTTATGATTCAGGCGCTACTACCAATGTGACAAGCTCAGCGGTATGGACATCTTCCAAACCGTCGATCGTACAGGTTACTAGCGGTCAGGTGAAGGCGATTGATACCGGAAGTTCCAGTATCAAAGTAGTCTATGGTGGTAAGACTGTAGCGACATCGGCCAGAGTGTTAAAATAGTCTACGCATATTGCCACATCCACTTATACAAAATAACCCCCGGTCCAAAGACCGGGGGTTATTTTCAGCTTATTCTACGCCGTCCTGATAATGATTTTTCCAGTGCTTATCGCCTTTGTGTGCGAAGTCTTCAACTGTCTTTTCCAAAGTAGCTACCAGTTGGGCTTTAATCTCAGAAATTGTGTCTCGGAACAGTCTTTCTTCCGTACCATTGATTTTTTCACCATATAGAGCCTGAGCGGCTATAAATTGACGGTGTTGCTCCACAAAACTGTCAATCGAATGCAATGCATGCTCCACGTATTGGGAAATGCTATGATGCTCGTTAGGCAGTTGCAATTTTAATTCATGAACTCTGTTTAATAATGCCATGATGATCACCTCGTGCGTTTTGTTATGTCAATAATTATACATCATTTTCGGAAAACTTTCATTAAATTTTGATTAAAATGTGACTTTTATTATGTTATGATTGCATTTTCACTGGTGATCAGGCCTAATTTTCGGAATTATTTCATTCTTTCCTTTGTGTCGTGATTTTAAAATTTAATATATATGACACGAAGATGATATAAGAGCAAGCTGCGACAGCTGTCTTTCTGACATGTTATAATGGGGGAAAAGCCCAGTAGGAAAGGTTGTCAGTATGGTATGAAGCTTTTTAAAGGTTTATTTTGGGGGATTCTGATCAGTCTTCTCCTGTGGTGTGCCTTGTTTGGGCTTGTCCGCTGGATGTCTCATTAAGTCGCTTCCTGTATCTTATACAATAACTCTTGCGACTGTATCCACGTCATTAACGGAAATCGTATATACGTGTTCGTCATCATAGAGCTTGAATTGCTGAGTTTCTTGGTCAGATAGGAGCTTAGGCCAGCCAATTACGGTACTTCCATTCAGTAATCGGATTACAACGGCTTGCATTTGGCTCACGGCCAGTTTGATCTCATCGTTCATTCGTACAACCTCCTCTCTATACTATTTGTCGTCGAATATTCAACCTTTTTTTATAGTCAGTAAGGGGTTACAAAAAATAAAATCCAGGGATTACCTTAGTTGAAGGCATCTACTGGAATAGCTTGAAGGGAAGAGGGAAATTGAAGAAAAAGTTGCTAAGTTTTATAGCTTTAGTGCTGCTAGCTTTGGGTGCGTATTGGTTTGAAGGAGGCAATCTTCTTACAAAAATGACAGGAGAGAACCCGCCTTCATCGGCTCAGGTTACGCTGCAATTCCCGTCAGGTCGTTACCCTGAAACGGCACAGCATATTAAGGAAGCCATTCAGGCGGGAAAATCACCGGTATGCACAATTGACCGTGAAGGAGCCGAGCAAAATCGCAAGCATTCGCTTGCAGGTGTTCCCACTCGTAAAGGATACGATCGTGATGAATGGCCGATGGCTATGTGCTCAGAAGGTGGCAAAGGTGCAAATATCAAATACATAGCCCCTAAGGATAATCGTGGGGCAGGATCATGGGTCAGTCACCAACTGGATGAGTTTGAGGATGGAACTCGCGTAAAATTTGTCGTCAAATAATAATCTTATGAAATCGTATCGTTACTTTTTTTTCCCCTTAGTAGGCTCCTGTTTGGTCCTAACCAGAGCCACAAAATTATTATCCTTAGCAGGCTCCTGCTTGGCTTTAATCAATGCCAAAAAAGCGAAAAAATCACCCAGTGCAGTGAAGCCGGCACCTAAAATAGCCAAATCTTCAGCGGATAGTTGACTGAACCATTCCATTTGCTTAGTATCAAACATTTTATCACCGCCAACCATTAGTAATGTATAGTATGTACGGACGGCAACGAAGGTCAGGGCTCTGGCATACCATTTAAGTATGCCTGTTTTTTGTGCAGAGGATGTGTAGACAACATGTTAAAATTTAATTTTTATACGAAAATCGTCTCTATCGTTATCGTATTGCTTATTCCTGTGCTAATCCTGTATGTGTATTCGAACCAGACAACGACAGACGTGTTACGTAAGGAACTGAATCAATCTAATTATAATCAGCTGACTTTTTTTCAAAACCAGGTGAATACGAATATTGAAATGATTTCCTCCTGGCCGCATCTGCTGATTCATGATCCCGATGTAGCCAGTTTTCAAGCGATTTTTTTGAAGGACAAGGTTCTCAATCTGGATGGAATTAACCTTGTCAAACGGATTCAAACCAAGCTTGGGCTTCAGGAAAGCTCTTCTAATTGGAGAACCGGGCTAAGTATCTATTCTCCTTCGCTTGGACGGGTTGTATCGGAGAATGGAGCAGGTTTATATGACCAGAAAAAACTAAATCAGCTGATAAAAGACGGCTGGCAGGTATCCAAAAAAAGATCATACGGGAAAGACCAATTTATATTTTCATTGTATACATTATCCCCGTTTTCTTCACTTGGTAATCCAGAAACTGCTAACACGATTATTAAGGTTGAATTTGACAGCAGTAATATTCAGGACATGCTTGACCGCTTCAAAGGTGATGGTCGAAAGGAGCCTTTTTATTATAAAAAAGGCGTAGGAGTGATCTTTAATCGTACTGCAAATGAAGAGCTGTCTGGAAAGCTGATTTCTAAATTGGAAAAAATGGGACTCCATGAAGTTGATAATCTGACTGTGAAAATTGGAGAAGAAAGCTATCTGGTTCATGCCGTTCTTTCGCAAACGACTGGTTGGTATTTGATTGATTACATGCCTTTGTCCGATATGATGTCTCCGATTTACTCATCGAATCGACTGTTTTATATAACTGTTGTTGGCTCGCTGCTGGTAGGATTGATTGGCGCTTACTTGCTTCATTCACAGGTACAGGTGCCGATTCTTCAGCTTGTGCGGGCATTTCGGAGACTAAAGGATGGAGACTATGCTGTTCGACTAAGTCTAAGGGGGAGTCACGAGTTTGCTTTCCTGTCTAGTCAATTTAATCTGATGGTCGAACAGATTCAGGAGCTGTTTGAGAAGGTGTATGTTGAGCAGCTGCATGTTAAGGAAGCGCGACTAAAGCAGCTCCAGTCACAAATCAATCCACATTTTTTTTATAATTGTTTTTCGTTTATTACAAGTATGGCAAAGCTGCGCAATCATGAGGCGGTTGTAGCCATGGCTCATAATTTATCGAGGTATTATCGATATACGACAAGACAGGAGCGGGATTTGGTTCCATTGTCAGAGGAAGTCGAGTTTGTTCAATATTATTTGAACATACAGCAGATGCGTATGCCAAGGCTAACGTTCTTAATTCATGTTTCTTCACAAGCCAGCAATCTACTGATTCCGCCGCTTGTAGTGCAGCCACTGGTGGAAAATGCGGTGCTGCACGGGATAGAGCCTCAAGCGGAGGATGGTATAATTCATATTTTAACCGAGCGTGTTGGCTCGTATATGTACCTGATTGTGGATGATAACGGACTCGGTTTGAGTAGAGAGGCTATAATTGCCCTGACATCAACGCTTGACAAGCCTGTGGAAGAGGATCATGGATACGGTTTGTGGAATGTGCATCAACGCATGCGATTACATTTTGGGGAGGATGCAGGGCTGGAATTCTCTTTGTCTCCATTGGGAGGATTGCGTGCAGTTTTAAAATGGTCGATCTCAACAGAAGGAGAGCATGCGAATGGTTTAATCGAGCCTTCGCCAAATTCGAATATAGTTAAAACGGAGGGTCCAGATGGTTCAGATATTACTAGTAGATGATGAGAGTTATGTAACAGAAAGTCTGGCAGCTACCATTCCGTGGGAGACGCTAGGCATCGAGAGGGTTCATCAAGCGGCTTCCGCATTAGCAGCGGTGGATGTGCTGGAAGCGTACGATATTGATATTCTGGTTACGGATATTCGTATGCCTGGCATGACGGGACTGGAGTTGATTGTTGAGGTAAACGAACGATGGCCACATATCCGAAGTTTGTTACTGACAGGCTATGCCGATTTTGAATATGCTAAAAAAGCGCTCCAGCTTAAGGCTTTTGATTACATTTTAAAGCCGGTGGATGATGAAGAGTTTATCAAATGTGTGTCAGCTGCCATGGATTCGCTAAAGGAAGAATGGGAAGCATTTGACAAGGTTCATCAATTACAATATAGCCGCAGAAACGATTTTGGTGTACTGCGGACCCATTTGATGCATGATTTGCTACTCGGGCGTGATTTGCCAGTACCAAAAATAGAGAGCAAAATGTCTGAGTACGAAATCAAGCTACGCACGGGACATCCTGCCAGTATGCTGCTTATTCAGCTAGGGAAGCATTTTTCTGATATGGACTATCATTCAGTCTCCTTAATTGAGTATGCGATTGGAAATATTGCCGAAGAAGTGTTCGCACCTGATTTTCACGTTTGGCATTGCAAAGCGCCGCATGATTGTTTAATTGTATTAATAGAAGGGAATTGGAATTCATTTCCTGAACGGAGTGCGGATGAGCAGAATCGTTTTTTGAGTGCGGCGATTGAGACCTTTCGAAAAAATGTGAGCAATTACTTGAAAGGGGAAATTTACGTTGCATTAACCGGATGGTTTAAGTTTCCAGAGGAACTGCCTAAGCTATATCAGACAGCAATTAGATCCTTATACTGGAACCATCAGGAGGAGACGGATACACTGCTATTCATAGAAGAACAGACAGAACAGCCACACAGCTCAGTTAAGTCACTGGAGGGGCTTTATATGCACCCTACGCTTACTCATCTGCTAGAGTCCAGGCAATGGGAAGAGGCCGAAGCGAAAGTGAGCCGTGTATTTGGAAAAATGGAAGAGGTGGGATACACACGCGAGCATTTATATGAGCTGTTTATTTCGGTGACGAGCGCCTTTATGTATACAGCGCACAAACAAGGACGTTTCATTACACAGATGGATCAAGTAGGCTTCGATCCGTTACATGCGCAGAAAATGGTTCATTCGTTCCCTCACCTCAAAGAGTGGATACTTTCCATGATGAACAAACTTAAATCTGAATGGTCCGCAAGCGAGCAAAGCGCTAAAAGCTATGTGGTCAAGCAGGTTCAAGAGCTCATCTCCCAGGATAAAGGTCAGGAGCTGTCTGTTAAGACGATTGCCGATCAGGTTTATCTTCATCCAGTCTATCTGTCTAAAATTTATAAAGCTGAAACCGGAGAAGGTTTGGGTGACTATATTATCCGAATGAGAATGGAGCGGGCTCTTTATTTGCTTAAATATTCCAACAAAAAAATATACGAAATTACGACGGAACTGGGCTATCAGAATCCCCAATATTTCAGTAAGATGTTCAAAAAGCATTACGGAATGACTCCGCATGAATTTCGGGACCAGTAAAGATGGGACCAGTAAGGACGAAACCAACAAAGATCAGTTGGGAAAGGTGCAGAAATATTTATTTTGTGACATAGGCTGCGAAGAAAAGCCCTCTTATAATAAAAGAGTAGAAAATGATTTTTAGAGGGGGAACAATATGCGAGTTCATTCGAAAAAAAAGTTGTTGTCGTTGCTCGCCGCAACTATGGTATTAGGAGTTGGCCTTGTGGGCTGCTCAGGATCGGGAAATGATGGGAATGCGGACAGCACAGCTAAAACTGAAAACGTATACAAAGAAAAATACAATCCAGAAGTCACAATTTCCACGGTATGGGGTGTAGATCCCGCCTTAAAATTTAAAAATGGTGAATCTATCGAAAATAACATTGCGACAAAATGGGCTAAAGAGAAATTCGGTATTAATATCAAATCACTCTGGTCCGTCACAGATACGAATGGTGCATTTGCTACGAAGCTGCGATTGGCTATGTCCTCCGGTCAGGAGATGCCAGACGTGGTTGTATTGGGGACGGAGAATGAGCAACTGGCACAGGACATGATTGATTCCGGTATGTTTGCAGAGGCTGGTCCGTTGTTTGACAAGTACGCTTCGGATTCCTGGAAGCAGGCGATGAATCAGGATACAAACGTATGGAATCAGTATAGCCGAGATGGCAAAAAAATGGGTATTCCTGTGCTTGATTTTGCCTATAACCATGATTATGTATTGTGGGTACGACAAGATTGGTTGGATAAGCTGGGTATGAAGGCTCCAGAGACGATGGATGACTTGGAAAAAGTGATGGACGCCTTTAAAAATAAAAATCCGGACGGACTGGCTCCGAACAAAGTGATTCCGCTCAGCATCGGTTTCAAAACATCCATGAACACTTGGATGGGTGACCCATCCTGGATTTTCGGGGCATATGGCACTCTACCTCAGCAGTGGAACAAAGGCACAGATGGCAGTTTGGAATATGGCTCCGTGCAGCCTGGCATGAAGCCGGGTTTGCAAAAGCTGAGCGAGTGGCTCAAAAAGGGATATATTCCTCAGGAAGCAGCATTGTGGGATGAAAATAAAACGTCAGAACCTACAGTCGCAGGAACAGCCGGTATGATTCCTGGACCATATTGGATGAGCGGCTGGCCGCTTCAGGATACAGTCAAAAATGCGCCGGGTGCCGTGTGGAAGCCGATCAAGATTCCAACGGGTCCTGACAACAAAGCCATGCGCCACGGAACGCAATATACCAATGGTGTTGTACTAATCAACAAACAAATGCAGCATCCTGAAGCTTTTTTCACTTATCAAAATTACTTGTTTGACCATTATGCTAATGCTAAACCGGACGGTGATTTGTCGAATGGGCTGTTTAAGGGCTACGATTATGATTTGGATGCGGGCGGAAAGCTAATGTCTATCGATAAAATACCAGGCGGTTATGTAAACTCTTTTCGTTATTTGCTGGTTCGTGATGGCGCGCGTATACCTGATGCCCAAATGAAGGCTTTGTTAAGTTTGGCTAACGGCGCAGAACCAAAGACCCGTCTGGAGAAAGATGTAATGGTGAATTACGGGAAAGATACTCCTGCAGCTGCCAAAGTGCTTATGGAACAGAAGGATATCTCCATGAAAGATCAGTTCACGGGCCCTACTACGCCAACCATGAAGGCTAAAAAGGACTATCTGGATAAGATTGAAAGTCAGACCTTCAATGAAATTATTTATGGCAAGCAGCCGATCTCTGCTTTTGATACCTTTGTACAGACGTGGAAAACAGCTGGTGGCGAACAAATTACAAATGAAGTAAACGAATGGTATAAAAGCGTCGAAAAGTAAAATCATGATGTTGTAATAGTTAGGAGGGCTGTCCCAAGGTGGACAGCCTTTTTACTACAGCTTTATCAGGATTGAGTAGAAATAAATGCGCTATTATGACGTGTGTGAAAAAAATTTTCATTCGTTTGGCGAACTTAAAAAATGATTGCTTTTGTGCCATGTATGTTGGTTTTTTGAACTGTTGGGACAGCGAAAACGCTTTTATAATTGAAGTATACCATGAGAGTTACAGGAGGAACTGCAATGAGAAGTCTGCAACGTACGTGGCCATTTCATATCATGCTGCTGCCAGCCATCATTTTCTTAATTGTATTCAGCTACATTCCGATGGGCGGCATCGTGATGGCCTTTCAAAATTACAAACCTTGGCTAGGCATAACTGGTTCCGAGTGGGTTGGACTGGATAACTTCCGCTTTTTGTTTCAACGGGAGGACAGTCTTCAAGTCGTCTGGAATACACTAATTATTGCTGTGTTAAAGATGTTTTTCAATCTGGTGGTTCCGTTTGTTTTTGCTATACTGCTGAATGAAATTCGCAAGGTCGGCCTTCAGCGATCCATTCAGACACTGGTTTATCTGCCACACTTTCTTTCGTGGGTCATCTTGGGCGGAATTCTGATTGACCTGTTGGCTACAGATGGATTTATGAATCGTATTCTCGGTAGTTTCGGGATCCAGCCTATCTTTTTTCTGGGAGAAAATAACTGGTTTCGGTTTACTGTCATTGTATCGGATATATGGAAGGAGTTCGGATACAACACCATCGTATTTCTTGCTGCACTGGCGGGTATTAATCCTTCGTTGTATGAGGCTTCTGAAATGGATGGAGCGAGCCGCTGGAGACAGACGCTGCACATCACTGTACCTTCGTTAATTCCGATGGTAGTCGTTGTTGGAACGCTTGCACTTGGCAATGTACTGAATGCCGGTTTTGACCAGATTTTCAACCTTTATAATCCGCTGGTTTACCAAAAAGGCGATATTATTGATACATTCGTCTACCGGACAGCGTTAATCAATGGGGAAATGGGCTTTGCCACCGCAATCGGCTTGTTCAAATCCGTTATCAGTATGATTCTCATTCTGATATCTTATCGACTTGCTTACAAATGGGCAGGTTACCGCATATTTTGATTCCACGAGGCTGAAAGAGGGAGAGTCATGTATCATAAAACAACGCCATATCGCATCTTCAATGTGTTTAACATTTGCTTGCTTGTGATTTTGTCCATCATGTGTATCGTTCCGCTGATTCATGTGTTGGCGGTATCATTTAGTGCTAAATCAGCAGCAGATGCCAATCTGGTTGGGCTGTGGCCGGTGCAATTTTCATTAGAAGCCTATAAGAAGACGATGAATAACCCAATTTTTCTGCACTCTATCTGGATTTCTGTCTGTCGGACTGTATTGGGAACCGGCTTAACATTGCTTATTACCTTTTTAGCTGCTTATCCACTTTCAAAGGAAACATCTGTGTTCCGTAGCAGAAACGTATATTCATGGTTGTTCGTATTCAGCATGATTTTTAACGGTGGTCTGGTTCCATTCTATATGGTTATTCAAAAGATCCATCTTATGGACAGCTTCTGGGTACTTGTTTTGCCAGGAGCGGTCAACACATTTCTGGTCATCCTTATGTTGAACTTTTTTAGAGGAATTCCTAAAGAGATGGAAGAGGCCGCATTGATCGACGGAGCAGGACATTTTCGGACATTGTTTAGTATCTTTTTACCGATATCCCTGCCTTCCATTGCCACGATTGCGCTGTTTAGTATGGTATTTCATTGGAACTCCTGGTTTGACGGTCTGCTCTATTTGAGCAATGCAAAGGACTATCCGCTGGCGACGTTCCTGCAAACTGTAATTATTCAGAAGGACATGAGTTCCATGAGCATGAGTCCCAAAGAGATGGAATTACTTTCTCAAACGACGGTTAATGCTGCGCAAATTTTCATTGGTGCAGCGCCTATTCTCATTGTATATCCATTTTTACAAAAGTATTTTGTTAAAGGTATGACGCTAGGTTCCGTCAAAGAGTAACAGAATTCATAGAAGGAGATGATTTGTAGTGACGAATCAAAACATAATCAAGTACCCTCCCATTAGTGAGCGAGTTCCACGTATGCTGCATGGCGCGGACTATAACCCGGAGCAATGGCAGCATTACCCTGACGTGTTAGCGGAGGATATCCGTCTAATGAAACTAGCCAAATGCAACGTGATGTCTGTCGGTATTTTCTCATGGGTTTCATTGGAGCCTGAGGAAGGTGTATTTACGTTTGAGTGGCTGGATCGTATTCTGGATTCGTTTGCTGAGAACGGAATCTATGCTTTTTTGGCCACTCCTAGTGGAGCAAGACCAGCCTGGATGTCACAAAAATATCCTGAGGTGCTGCGTGTGGAGGCTAACCGTGTCCGTAACCTGCACGGGTTTCGCCATAATCACTGTTCTACATCGCCTGTTTACCGGGAAAAAGTACGTATCATGAATACGAAGCTGGCCGAGCGTTATGCTAACCATCCTGCTGTGATTGGCTGGCATATTTCCAATGAATTTGGTGGAGATTGCCACTGTGATTATTGTCAGGAGGCATTTCGTGCTTGGGTCGAGGATAAATACGGTACGCTGGACAAGCTTAATCACGCATGGTGGACGACCTTTTGGAGTCATACGATTACGGATTGGAGCCAAGTTGAGTCCCCGGCACCTCACGGTGAAACACAGGTCCATGCCCTGAATTTGGACTGGAGACGGTTTGTGACCGATCAGACCGCAGATTTTATCAAACATGAGATTGTGCCGCTCAAGGCTGCAAATCCAGCAATTCCGGTCACAACCAATTTAATGGAGTTTTTTGAAGGGTTGAATTACTGGAAGTTTGCTGATCTGCTCGATGTTATATCCTGGGATAGTTACCCAACATGGCATGACCGTGAGGGAGATGATAGCCGTCAGGCTGCTAAAGTGGCCATGATGCACGATATTATTCGTTCAATCAAGGGAGGCAAGCCTTGGATGCTCATGGAGAGTACGCCGAGTTTGACGAACTGGCAAGACGTAAGCAAGCTGAAGCGACCAGGAATGCATCTTCTATCGTCTTTACAGGCTGTGGCACACGGGTCAGACACCGTTCAATATTTTCAGTGGCGGAAAAGCCGCGGTTCGAGTGAAAAGCTGCATGGTGCGGTTGTCGATCATGTCGGACATGAGCACACTCGTGTATTTGGAGATGTGACAGAGGTCGGTAATGCGCTGGAAAAACTGGAGGAGGTTATCGGTACATCGGTACCGGCGGAGGCCGCAGTCATTTTTGACTGGGAGAACCGTTGGGGAATCAACGATTCACAGGGACCGCGGAACAAGGGTGTGAAATATGAGGAGACAGCTGAAGCGCATTATTTGGCACTTTGGGAGCAGGGAGTGCCCGTAGATGTCATTCATATGGATGCAGATTTCTCCAAATACAAACTTTTGGTAGCTCCGATGTTGTATATGGTCCGCAGCGGTGTGGGGGAACGTATACAGAAGTTTGTTGAAAACGGTGGCGTTTTCGTAGCAACCTATTGGTCTGGTATTGTAGATGAACATGATTTGTGCTTCCTTGGAGGCTTTCCGGGCCCGCTTCGTAAGACGCTGGGGATCTGGTCGGAAGAGATTGACGGATTGCATGATCATGACCGTAATCACATTTTGCCGGTTGAAGGCAATGAGCTGGATCTGCAAGGGGAGTATGAAGCTGTAGAATTGTGTGATCTCATTCATACGGAGGGTGCTGAGGTACTGGCTGTATACGGCTCAGACTTTTATGCAGGACGCCCGGCTTTGACGGTGAACCGTTTGGGAGAGGGAAAGGCTTATTACATCGCATCACGCAACACCGGACTGTTCCACAGTCATTTTTACAGAAGTTTAATTGATGATGCAGGAATCAGTAAAGCGCTCAATGTGAAGTTGCCTCATGGAGTGAATACAGCGATTCGTACCGATGGGGTTCATGATTATATTTTTATACTGAATTTCACGCATGAGCCGCAAAAGATTACGTTGGATGGACGAACTTATGTGGATATGCTTGAAAATCATGAGATAGAAGACGGCAGCGTTCAATTGGATGCCTACGCTGTTAAGGTTTTAAAGACAGAGCGCAATAAATAGAACATGATATTAAAGTGTGATCTCTGTCGTTTTCCCGAGTGAGGGAACTGGTAGTTGGTCAGAGGCAATGAGAAGTATACAATTCGGATGGGAGATGACTTATGAAAACAGGTAACCGCACGATGGTATTTGCGATGTTGATCTTGCTATCCAGCTTATTGTATCCGTTCGGCTCTGTAGGGTTGGGTGCGGCTTCGGCCGCCCCTGCTTTCGCCAAAGGAGCAGATATAAGCTGGGTAGCAGGAATGGAAGCGCAAGGTATGACTTGGAAGGATAAAAAGGGTGTTCGTCGAGATATACTGCAAATTTTGCGAGATGACTATCAGATCAACTCGGTACGTATCCGTGTGTGGGTAAATCCTGACATGAAAGATTATGCAAGCGGATACATGAATGCCGAAAAGGCAGCAGAACTGGCGCAGCGAGCTAAAAAATTGGGTATGAGCGTTATGCTGACTCTACATTATAGTGATTCCTGGGCAGATCCAGGGCAACAGAACAAACCTTATGCGTGGCGTAATTTTACATTTACACAACTCATGGATGCAGTCTGGTCTCATACGGTTTATGTTATGAACACGATGAAAAGCAAGGGGGTAACACCGGACTGGGTGCAGATCGGTAATGAGACGAACAATGGAATGCTCTGGGAAGACGGCAAAGCTTCGGTGAACATGAAAAACTATGCCTGGCTCGTCAATACAGGTAATAATGCTGTAAAATCGGTAAGCAGCAGTACTAAAACGATAGTACATTTAGCCAACGGGGATAACGGTTCCGTGTTGAACTGGAATATCGGCGGGCTGATTGATAATGGAGCTCAGTTTGATCTCATCGGGCTGTCTTTGTATCCGTCTCCTTCTGACTGGCAGGGCAAGGTGGATCAGACGATTACCAATGCCAATAACCTCATTGCCAAATACGGTAAAGGTATTGTCATCAGTGAAATCGGGATGGAATATAACGAACCTGCAGCTTCCAAGGCATTTATTTCTGCAATCAAAACAAAGGTTCGGAACATCGGAGGCGGCAAAGGTACAGGGGTATTTTATTGGGAGCCGGCTGCAACTCCAGGTTACAATCAAGGTTATAACAAAGGTGCTTGGCAGGCTGACGGTAAACCAACCTCAGCTTTGGAAGGATTTGTAAATTAAGAAGTATGTAAGAGTATATCAAAGAACCTCTAGTTCGCTTTCTATGCAGACTAGAGGTTCTTTATTGTTATCTTGAGTTACTTGGAAGTTATAAAATTAGGCTTCCCGGTTCACCTTGAAGAACGAAATGAGCTCTTCCAGCTCCCCGGACATCAATGTAAGCTTGTCAGAAGCTTGGACAATAGAAGCCATAGACTCAGCCTGTTCTCCAATGGTATGCTCGATTTGTTTGCTGCTGCCGACTGTTTTGCTAACTGTCGAAGACAGCTCGTCAGAGGTAGCTGACATTTCCTGCGTGCTGGCCGAGATCTGCTCCGTTGCGCTGGATACCTCCTGAATTTGTGACGACACTTTATTAGACGCATCTAAAATTTCAGAGAACATTTCGCCTGTCTGCTTCGTAACTTCCAGCCCAATGTGAACTTCTTTTGTACCAAGGCTGATGCCTTTTACAGTCTGCTCAATTTCTCTTTGGATTTCTTCAATGAGCTCTGCAATTTGTTTGGCAGACTCTTGAGACTGTTCAGCCAAATTACGCACTTCTCCTGCTACGACTGCAAAACCTTTGCCCTCTTCACCGACTCTGGCAGCTTCAATAGAAGCGTTCAGTGCAAGCAGATTCGTTTGACTGGCAATGCCTGTAATGATGCTGACGATATTGCTGATTTCGTTAGAACGGTTCTGCAGCGCATTAACGGAATCAGCTGTACTTTCCATTGTAGTGGAGATGGAGTCCATTTGAGCGGAAAGCTTTTGGGCTACCTGATTGCCTTCAACGGAGCGTTTTTCCATAGAATAAGCTTGATCGGCTACGGAAGAGGAGCTTTCGGCAATCGTTTGGATAACTGTCGACATTTCATTCATAGCTCTGGAGCTTTCAAGTGCTGCGTGATCCTGAGCTTCAAGCCCCTGGGTTATTTCCTGAATATTGCTGTTAATGACGTTCGTATTCGTACTGTTTTTCTCGCTAATGCTTAACAATTCCTGGGCAGATCCCGTAACCTCTTGCGTCGTATCCTGTACTTTCACCATGGTATCGTTAAGGCGTTTGATCATAGAATTAAATTTTTGATTGATAATGCCAAGGTCGTCCTCGCCTGTCTTGATTTTTACATTCAGATTCCCCTCGCTGACTTCTTCAATGCCCTTCATCAGGCTACGAATCGGGGAGAGGGTACGTTTTACCAGTAAATATTGGACCGTTAAGAAGATCGCAAGGAACAGAATGAGCAATGAAACACCATATACAAGCAATTTATGAAGTCCGTTAGGTACAGAGCTCGCGTCTACGTCAAAGTATATCGCACTTGTGATTTTACCGCTTTCATCTGTAATTGGGTAAACAATGGTCGTCCATGTACCAAAATCGTCAGTATAAAAGCTGCTAAACGCTGAGTCTTTAGATTGAAGCATTTTATTTACACCTTGTACATTTTCGTCTGGAAGAGTGTACATATCCCCAATATTCATCTTCGAGTCTTGGAAAGCTTGGACTAAATTTGTAGGAACGCCAATAATGGAGGTTTGATTTCCTTCTGTTAGTTCTGTGCCAAATATGTAAGCTTGGGCAACATTAGGATAAAATGTGTGGATAGAATCTAGGAATTTGCGTAAATCCTGTTGAGCAGAACCGTTATAATCTTTTTCGCTTAATGCTTGTTGTACTTTTGTTTTGTCAACATCTTCTGCCCATTTTTTAGTCAATACTTTAACTTGGTCTTGCAGCTGCGTGGTGAGAATGTTCTTTTGAAGTATATAGCTGGATGTGATGAGAATAGCACCTATTAATACGATGTTAAGAAAAGAGATTAATAGATTTTTACCAAAAAAGGACATAGTTCTCCACTTCAAGTTTTTCACGTTTTCTTCTCCTTTGAATTAGCAATTTAGTTTCATATACAACCTACCCCATATATATTTCGACAATTTGCTTTCTAAATGTTAGGTATTTATTAAAAGGGAGAGTAGAAGGTTATTCAAAAAGAACGGCGGCCCCTAGTGAATGAAACGATGGGACCGCCGCTTGTCGGCAAAACTGGATTTTATGTTGTTTTTCCAACTCAATTCTTACTAAATCACTTTATTGTTCGAACAATATTTAAAAAATAAGATAAATGAGAGCAAACGGGTATACTTTATACCTATAAATACCTGGATTGCATTGAGGGTTCTTAAGTTTCTGTCCCTATAAAAGAAGTGAAATGAGTAAGGGTAGTGAAATGAGCGATAAGACTGAGCTAATAACAAATGCAGATGCAGCTTCCGTTTCCAGTGTTTCATAACGGGTAGCAATCATAGCGGCCACAGCCGAGCCGGGAAAAGCGACAAGCAATACGGCTTTGGTTACATCCTCATGGGATAGTCCTATCAGAACAGCAATACCGAGCATAACCATAGGCATCACGATGGCTTTCAGTACAGCGATGCTAAGTGCTTTTGGACTGAACGTAATCTTTTTGATACCAATGGTTACCCCGATGGCAAATAGGGCTGTACCAGCAGTAATATTGCCGATTTGATCAAACATGGATTGTAAAAGTTTCGGAGCGTGGAATCCACATAGAGTCAATACGACACCAAACAAGGGTACGCAGGCAAGCGGCTCGCTGAGTCCATGAAGGACTGATTTCATAGTGACTTTAAATAAGTTGCCTTTAGTGCCGTCGGATTCTGTTGTTTTGCGCTGACCGACCGTTCCCAAAATACTTGCAAGCGGATCAAGAATGGCATTAACGACGATCCCAGTAATCGCAATAGGGATGGCGACTGCCGCACTTCCGAACAAGCTTCCCAGAACCGGAATTCCCATGAATGCGAAAGAAGGCTGTGTTGAATTCAATGCGAACATGGAGGATTCAGTCAGGCCTTTTTTGGTAATTAAGCGATAAACAATGAGCAATACAATATAAAAGCCGATTACACCAAGTAGCAAAGCCACAAGAAAGGGCCACTTTTGAATCAATGTCTCTCTTGGTGTCGTCGTAATACCAATAAACAAGTGTGCAGGTAGAGCAAACTTCGTCACGAGTGTATTTAATCCCTTAGAAGAAGCAGGGTTAAAAGCCTTAAACAATCCTGCGAAATAACCAATTAAAATGACAAAGAAAATAGGAATTAAGATAATAAAAATATGACCTGTAGCCATGATGTCGCCTCCAATGAAGATGTCCGCCAAAAATGGCGGACATCAGTTAAATAATCACTTTGCGTATGCAAGTACAAATTTGATGTTGTCGCTATTTTTTAAACCAGGACCGCTTCCTGACCATATTGTTTGATTGTTTTATATTTGCAGTCCCACATCGCATCTCGAACCGCTTGTGCGATATCGTCCGGTTGATGACGCGCTACTCCATCCTGAACTGCTGCCTTGGCCACAGCCACGGCTACCGCTTCAGATACTTCGCGTAATTCATTGATTTTTGGCAGCAGGGAAGCACCAGGCTGCGACAAATCAACCATTTGAGCTACTGCATGGGCAGCTGCTGCAAACATGCTATCTGTTATAATTTTGGATTTTACCACGATTGCGCCAAGACCAAGACCCGGGAACACGAAAGCATTGTTGGATTGCCCAATTTCAAACTTAATATTGTTATAGATCACCGGCTCAAAAGGACTTCCTGTTGCAATGAGGGCTTTTCCTTCGGTCCAGTGGATCAAATCTTGCGGAGTTGCTTCTGCCAGTGGAGTCGGGTTGGACATAGGCATAATAATAGGACGTTCTGTATGTTTGGCCATTTCTTTAACGATTTCCTCACTAAATGCCCCAGTAACACCGGAAGTACCAATCATAATCGTCGGTTTTACGCGGCGAATGACTTCAAGCAGTGGGATTTTGCCATCCTCAGCATGTTCCCAGTCACGGCATTCTGCAACATCACGCACATAAGGGACTTGGAATGGAAAAAGTCCTTCTGTTTCGTTGGTAAGCAGGCCACGGTAATCATAAGCCCAGAAGTTACGTTTTGCTTCTGCTTCTGACAGTCCTTCCAGCATCATGGCTGCGCTAATTTGGTCTGCATTGCCGATTCCAGCAGCTCCTGGGCCAAAGACTAGAACCCGATGCTTGCTCAGTGGGATTCCGGACAATTGAACACCGGACATTACACCTGCGAGCGTAACCGCTCCAGTACCTTGAATATCGTCATTAAAAGTCAAAATACTATCTCCGTATTTATTGATAATGTTCCGTGCGTTGACATTGCCCAGATCTTCCCAGTGCAGCAGGGCATTCGGGAAAAAGGAAAGTGCAGCTTGAACATAAGTGTCAATAAATTGGTCATATTGTTTTCCACGTACACGCTTATGACGATTCCCCATATATAAAGGATCTTCCAATAGCTTCTCGTTGTTTGTACCTGCATCAAGAACAACTGCCAGTACTCGGCTAGGATCTATACCAGCAGCAGCAGTATACACAGCAAGCTTACCAATAGAGATATTAATACCTCCGACTCCCCAGTCCCCGATTCCCAAAATACTCTCGGAATCTGTGGCTACGATCAGGTCGATATCATCAGGGTCTAGGTTCAAATTCTTAAAAGCCTCTCCAATACCCGCCAGATTATCAATAGATAAATACATACCACCAGGTTTGTGATATTCATGACTGTATTCCTGTATAGCCTGGCCTACTGTTGGTGTATAAACAATCGGGAGCATTTCGCTTAGGTGCTCAGAGAGCAAACGATAATAAAGGACGGTATTCCGATTAAAAAGATCATTTAACGCAACATTTTTACGCAAATTATCCGGTTGGCTCTGAAATTGCTCGTAAACCCGCTGAACCTGCTCCTCAATAGTTAATATCGTAGGAGGAAGGAGGCCGTCAAGTCCAAGCTGTTTCCGTTCTTCCAGGGTAAAAGCTACTCCTTTATTCAGCAGTGGGTTGGCAAGTAGATCTTTTCCGGTTAATTTAGTTTCGATAGATCCGTCTTCCGTAAAATGAAAAGCACGCATTTCCAATTCCTTCTTTCTAAAAAATTACATTTAATTAATCCTTGAACAATTCGTGAACAAGTATACGCCTTATTTTAAACCAAGTGAACAAGTATGTTGTGTGAAAAATGGTTATATAAGTGTTTACATAAGAAAAATTATGAAAATGAAAGCGATTTTCAATGTTTTTTGAATGAAAATTTCATTTAATTTTCATGATATTTTCGGAAAATCTTGATTGAATGTGATAATTATCATAGTTTTTTAGGTGTAGTTCGATTAAATGTGCATGAAAAATAGCTTAACTTCATTTTAAATAAACGAAGTTAAGCTATTTTTTGGCTATAGGGATGGTTGAGGGACAAAATTTAATGCTTCGCAGCTCTATGTTTAATGAACATCAGGCATTTAATTCTCCGATGCGATTGACGGCTTCATCAGTAACTGTAGCAGAGCGTTGCATCCAGCTGTTACGCCATTTCAATTGCATGATGATGACGAGGGTAAAGGCACAGAACGTGATTAGGCTCAGAGAGATGAAGCCTGGCATATATGAACCCGTTGATTTGTACAGATGACCCAGTATAAGGGGGAGGAAGTACCCGCCTATGCCACCAGCAGCGCCGACAATGCCGGTCATGAGCCCGATTTCGTTGCCGAACCGCTGCGGAACGAGCTGGAATACGGAGCCGTTGCCAGCGCCAAGGCACATCATGCCTACGAACAGCAGCACAACTACCACGGTAAGTGGCGGTAAAAACGCAATGCCAGCGAGCATAATCCCGGCTCCCGCATACAAGTACATTAACATGCGTGAACCACCAATCCGATCGGACAAAAAGCCGCCTACAGGACGAAAGAAGCTTCCGGCAATCACACAAACGGTTGCAAAATCGGCGGCATGTACCGCGGAGAGGCCATATTGGGTATTGAAGAAAATAGTCAAATAATTAGAAAGACCAACGAATCCGCCAAACGTCACGCAGTAAAAGGCACAGAATACCCAGGCATCCCTCTGTTTGAGCACCGAAGCATATTGCGACAGACTTTTTGGTGCCGGGCGGTGAGGGCTGTTGCGGGCAAAAATACTGAACAGAATGAAGACGGTTAAGATGGGGAGGATAGCCAATCCGAAAACGGCTTCCCAACTGCCAAAATGTTGAGCAATGCGGTTGGCGAACAAAGTCGCAAGGACGGTACCGCTATTACCAGCACCGGCAATTCCCATAGCCAAGCCTTGATGCTCTTTGGGGTACCATTGACTTGCCAACGGCAGCGCAGCTGCAAATGATGCTCCGGCTACACCCAGGAGCAGGGCAACAACGTACAAGTGCTCCAGCGAATCAACCCACAGCCAGCCGAGCAAGAGAGGGATTATCGTAACAAGCATACCAATCTGCCCTGTGAGCTTCGGACCGATATAATCCGACATGAATCCGAGCACGAGCCGCAGCAGGGAACCACCGAGTATGGGTAGGGCAACAAGATTGGCTTTTTGTACAGGGTCCATTGGATAATCATTAGCAATTACAACGGCCAACGGTCCGATCATTCCCCATATCATAAAACTGATATCAAAATACAGAAAGGAGCCAAATAGGGTGGGCTTGTGTCCGCTTTTCCAGAAATTTTTTTTGTTCATTCTCCATCTCTCCTGTTCTAATTGTTGTTCTTTGTCTGCAAAATGTAATTTGAACATGAAAAAGCCGCAAATCGCCCCTACATGGTATCTAGGAAACGGTTTGCGGCTTCATTGCCGTGGTTGACACACCTCATTGTGAGTCGACTTGGTATGATCACGTTGGAGTGATTTTAATCAAATTATAAAAAAGGATCTGTTTTATGTCAATATACGTAACACAAAATCGCAAAAAAATTAAATATAAGACGAAAAATATAGCATTCATGTATTAAATATTGACATGACATTCACAATTCAGTAATCTTAGATACATATCGGCACAACGATGTGCCGACATTTACGGCAACGGTGCCCTTTTCCATGGAATGGAGAAGGGCTTTTTCTGTCTTATTTTATTCGGAGAATGGGGCTGGTTTAATATGATGAAAAAACTGGTCGTCGTCGGCAACGGTATGGCAGGCATCAAATGTGTGGAGGAAATACTCGTTTTGGAGCCAGAGCGGTTCCAAATTACGATATTTGGTGCAGAGCCCCGTCCCGGGTACAACCGAGTGCTCCTGTCCAAAATGCTTCAGGAGGAGAGCTCATTTAAACATATCGTTACCCATGACTGGGACTGGTATGAAGAGAACGGGGTAAAGTTGTACGCGGGTGAACGCGTCTGTCGTATTGATGTTGCAGCCGGGATGGTGGAAACGGAATCCGGTATGAAAGAACCTTATGACATGCTCATATTGGCAACGGGCTCATTGCCTTTCATGCCGCCCATTCCCGGAGCTCGAAAACAGGGAGTAATCGCTTTTCGTGATGTGAATGATTGTGAAACCATGGCGAGATATGCCAAAACATACCGCAAGGCCACGGTTATCGGAGGGGGGCTGTTAGGACTTGAAGGCCGCTCAAGGCCTACTGAATCTAGGGATGGAAACTGAGGTTGTTCATAATGCGCAGTATCTTATGAACCGTCAGCTTGACCGGACGGCGGCTGTGCTTCTGCAGCGAAAGCTGGAGCAACAGGGCATGAGGTTTCATTTGGTGAAGGAAACGGTCAACATCATAGGCCGAAATAGGGCGCATGGATTGATGTTTGCGGACGGAGACAGGTTGGAAACGGATTTGGTGGTGCTGGCGGTTGGTATCCGACCGAATATCGAATTAGCTCAGGACAGCGGTCTGACCGTAAACCGTGCCATTGTCGTGGATGATTATATGCGCACGAGTATTCCCGGTATTTATGCCGTCGGCGAATGTGCTGAGCACCGCGGGATTTCATACGGGCTAGTGGCGCCGCTATATGAGCAGGGCAAAGTGCTGGCAAAAGTCATTTGTGGTCGTGAAACGGCTCCCTATGAAGGGACGGTTCCGTATGCGCAGCTCAAGGTACCGGGAATCCATGTGTTTTCCGCAGGTGACATTCGTGATGAGGGAAACAAGACGGCAGTCATGGAATATAACGGGATGCTGGAGGTTTATAAAAAAGTGATGATGCACGGCGGTGCTGTCACTGGCGCCATTTTGTTCGGAGATACGGCGGAAAGCACCTCGCTGCTCGGAATGGTACAGCGCGGAGCGCCCGCTACAGAGCTTACATCCCGGGATAACAGCGGAAGCAAAGCGGAGGATGCGGCAGCCGCACTGCCGGAAGAGGAAACGGTATGTGCGTGCAACGGCGTGAGTAAGGGGGCTATTTTGCGAGCGATCACTACGGATAAGCTGAAGACGGTGGAAGAGGTGAAGAGCCGGACCAAAGCATCCGGTTCCTGTGGGGGCTGTCGGCCGCTGGTGGCTGCACTGGTCAAAAATAGTTTGTCCCAATCGACAGTTTCCGGACCTGTAGTTACTCCGACCGCCCAAGAAGTAGTCCCTGTGTGTGGATGTACGCATTACGATCATGATTCGCTTAAAACAGCTATGGTGGACGCAGCCTGTCAGACTCCAGATGAAGTAGTGTCCCGTCTCGGTTGGACTAGACAGCAGGGGTGTGAATTGTGTCGGCCGGCTGTACTTTATTATTTGGAATCCCTTGGGTTGCGCGACAGATCTGCGACAAATCCATTAGGTGCTGGTGTTGTGGTTCAGGTCACACCGCAGTACGGAGGAGAAGCGCCCTCTGCGGGTCTGCGCTTTACGAACCTAAATGCCGAGAATCGGGCTTTTGTTGAGTCGGACCTGATGGATCAGGCATTTGTAGAAGTAGCCTGGCTCAGAGAGCGGTTGGTAACTTTATGGGGAAGTCTCGCATTGCCCGCGTTGGTTACAGTTGCTATTTGTCCTGGATCGGCGTATCCGGCAGGTGTACTTGTCCACGATATTGGAATATCCCGATCTCCAGTAGGCTGGGAGGTTTATGCCGGTGGCCATGCAGAGCATCCGGTTCGCCAGGGGCAGCTGCTTGGATTGGAGGAAGACCCGGCAGAAGCGGTCCTGATGGCTGTAGCCTGCTTGCAAATATACCGACATAGTGCCCAGTATGGGGAGAAAATGTGGGAGTGGATTGAAAGGACTGGCGTTCTGGCATTACGGGAAAGTGTGCTTGACGCTGCTCTTCGAAGTGGACTGGCGGGTAGCCTGCGGACCACAATGCTGACAGGATGATGTGATGGGTTGAGTTCAGTTGTGGTGATATTCTATCGTGTGCAGACAATAAAATTCCGAAAAATGGCGAAGGGGAGGTGACTTTGATGTGTAAGTCAGGAGAAGGCAAACCTGAAGCTGGGCTACATGTATCGGCAGTAATGGATACGCAGTGCCCGTTTTGCAGCGTGCAATGTAAGATGACCGTTAACACGGATACGGAGACACTCGCGGGTATCATCCGTACAGTGTATAAGGCGGAAGGGAAGCCTAATGCAGCCTCGCAGGGTAGGCTGTGCATCAAGGGAATGAATGCGCATCAGCATGCGACTCATGCGGAAAGGCTGGTACAGCCCCTCATACGCAAAGAGGGCAAACTTGTTCCCGTCAAGTGGGAAGAGGCGTTGGATACTATAGCTAGCAGTTTCTCTACGCTACTGTCCACACAGGGTCCCGATGCAATCGGAATTTACGGTGGAGGTTCACTCTCCAATGAAACGGCTTATTTACTCGGTAAATTTGCAAGAGTAGCTGTAGGTACGCGATATATCGATTATAACGGGCGCTTCTGCATGTCGGCAGCGGCATCCGCTGGCAGTAAAGTGTTTGGCGTTGATCGCGGACTGACCTGCAGACTGGCTGATATTCCGTTGGCTCGTTGTATTGTGCTTGCAGGCACGAATATCGCTGAATGCCAGCCGACCTTAATGCCTTACTTTCATCAGGCGAAGGAAAACGGCGCGTTTGTCATTGTAATTGACCCGCGCGCGACACCAACGGCGGCGGCCGCCGATTTGCACTTGCAAATCAAGCCAGGTATGGATGCTGTACTGGCCAATGCCATGCTAAAGGTCATCGTGGACGAAGGATTTGCGAATGAAGAGTTTATCCGCAAGCGGACCAACGGCTATGACCAGCTGTTGACTCATTTGAAGGGTGTGGATCTGAGAGAATCGGCTGCGTTGTGCGGAATTGAGGTAGAAATGATCCGGCAGGCAGCACATGCCTTTGGCAGTGTGGAGACCGGCATCGTTTTTACGGCCAGGGGTGTTGAACAGCAGACAGATGGACATATGGCGGTGCGTGCATTTCTTAATCTGGTGCTGGCCACTGGCAAGATTGGAAGGGAAGGATGCGGTTATGGGGCCGTCACAGGCCAGGGAAACGGGCAAGGGGGGCGAGAGCACGGCCAAAAGGCTGACCAGCTTCCTGGTTACAGATCGATTGCGAATGAAGAAGATCGAGCCTATGTGGCGTCTGTGTGGGGAGTTGAACCAAGCAGTTTACCGGGGAAGGGAGTGTCCGCCTATGAAATGATGGAGCTTGTCCATCAGAGAGAAATCCAAGCTTTGTTCGTGATGGGCTCTAATCCTGTTGTATCTAACCCGAATGTCCGGCTGGTGGAGGAAGCCCTCAAAAAGCTGAATCTGCTGGTTGTGGCGGATATGTTTCTCACTGAAACCGCGCGGATGGCCGACGTTGTTTTGCCTGTGACGTCTTATTTGGAGAATACGGGGACGATGACCAATCTGGAGGGCCGCGTTCTGCTACGGGAAGCTGCGAGGTCCGCACCAGGCGAGGCTAGAGATGACTGGAATATTTTGTGTCAGGTAGCTGCAAAGTTAAACAAGAGCAGCTATTTCTCGTACAGGGATGCTGAGCATATCTTTGAAGAACTGCGGCTTGCCAGCCGGGGCGGTCCTGCCGATTATTATGGGATCACATATGACAGGTTGCGTCGTGAAGAAGGGGTATATTGGCCATGCCCGTCTACGGACAGAGCCGGTATGGATACGATGTTTCGGGAAACCTTTGCCCATTCCGATCAAAAGGCTGTTTTTACGGTGGTTGAAAGCTGTGGAGCAGGAGAGGAGATATCAGAGGAGTACCCGCTTATTTTGACGAACGGCCGCGTGCTGGCTCACTATTTGACCGGTGCACAAACGCGCAGAAGTCCGTCGCTGGCCGCACGAGAGATTGAAAATTATGTGGAAATTCATCCGCGGACAGCGCGACGCTGGCATATCAGGGACGGGGAGTGGGTAGAAATAGCATCACAGCGCGGCAGCTTCACTGTCCGCGGCCGGATCAAACCACATATCCGCGAAGATACGCTCTTCGTGCCCATGCATTGGGGTGGGATACAAAATGTAAATCGGGCGACCCGACCCGATCTTGATCCGTTCTGCCGGATGCCTGGCTTCAAAACGGCTGCTGTACGCATCCGTCCCCTTCACCTGGCCGTAGCCGCGACCAGTGCAGATAATGGGGAATGGTCTGAGTTCTAGAGCAGGACTGAGTAAGTGACTTTTTCTTTGCATAAAAGGCCAGCCCCCTTTGTATGAGTGAGGGAGCTGGCCTTTTTGGGTTGGACAGTTTAGGGCCCGCAATCCCTAGACTGCGTGACGCCAATAATTATAAATGCATTCGGGTTTCGGATCTGCTTGCTCCTGTTTTTATTTCTTTTCTGAGCATAGCTTCCCGCCAGTGACAATACAAACCCCAGGCGTCCCCGTTTTCTAGCAGCGGTTTGCAGGTATACAAACCTTCCTCTATGGAGTCGACTCGCCCTGCAACGAACAGTCGGACCGCACTGTTGAGTAACACTTGATTCGAAAAGGCTATAGAAGCTGTGCCTTGTAGCACTTCCTCCGTAATGCGTAGTTGTTCAGCGGGGGTCCAGTTATGCTCTGGTACCACCGAATCCAGCCCGTACATTTCCGGATCAATAACCTGTAGTGATACCTCGCCGTTAGCAAGCAGGTAAGTCCGGGTCGGCCGATCGATGAACAGATCCTCCGATCCTTCGCTCCCCTGGACGATCAGAGCCCTGCGGTAATTCAGATTTTGCATGAGTTTTGCCGTCTTCTCGAACACAGTATTGTGGAAAACGCCGAATACAATATACGGGGAAGAACCGTAATCAACCAGTTTCTCGGCAGTATTCAGCACTGTGCGAAGCCCCAGCTCTTCGCGAATGGGCCGCATATCTCGCAGGGGCGCGCACCACTGTTCGGAGGCAACGAACAGTACACCAGTCAGCTTCGCGGCATGAATGGCGGTTTCACGTGTCATGTTCCGGGACGTTACCCCCATTTCCTGCAGTAAAAGCGGGAGCGTAACACCCCATTTGGGAGGGAGAGGTGCACTGCCATGCATCGTTACAGGAATTCCGCATGAGGCGAGTAGAAAGGCCGTTGCGAAGGTGGCGATAAATGAAGACTTCCTGCCATCGTACGGACCGGCGAAATCAATCCCTTCCTGCATCGGAAAGCGATGGGTATATTTACGGCAGATGTTTACGAATGCTTCCAACTCGGCAACACTCTCCATTTTAATGCGCTCCGCGGCAAAGAAAGCTCCGATTTGAGCAGGGGTTGCTGACTGGGTCATAATAAGTTCGGCAGCAGCTTCGGCTTCGGCGTAATTCAGATCCCGGGCGCCCCTTTTGCCGCGACCAACTTCTTTTAATATTTCAATGATATTCATGTTCGGGCCCCTTTCAGATTTATGCTTTTAGCATTTGCTGTGCTTTGACGATGGAGATGGCCACATCAACGATACGTTTGCGTTCGTTCATTGCTTTTTTGCGTAGCACATCATATGCTTCCGCTTCCGGGATACCGTTTACATCCCCAAGTATTCCTTTCGCCATATCAATCCATTTGCGTTCTTCCAGCCGAGCGGTCAGTTGCTTGCGTTCACTTTGCCAGTGCTGGCGTTCAAAAAAGCGTTTGGCGCTAAAATGAAGAGCCCAATTCAGCTCATGGGCTGCCATAGAAGGGGTTAGAATGCCATCGACAGTGACATCAGCTTCACAGGCCTCTGTCGATGATAGCGCTGATTCTGCGCTGCACCACCAGAGCAATGGGACCGCTTTGGCTAGCTCCAGCCTGCCACTCCATATGCTGATAGTGCCGACAGGTATGTTTAGTACCGCCGCGTCTGCATTAAGAATTAGCTGTTTGATTTCAGATTCATTGCGGCAGGGCAGGGTTAGGTATCCGTTGGACTCTAAAAGGTGCTCAGGTCCTGCCTGCCATGAGGAAACGGCGTGTGTCTGCTCAGATACATAGTCAGAATGTAAGTGAATTACCAACAAGGAACGCAAGCGGGCTCCTCCTCTCTGTAACATGAAGGGTAGTTAGCGATGGGGATAGTAATCATTGATAACAAATATGACATAAGATTTTGTCTGCCTGCTTATTTTTTTCATCATCATCAAGCTAAAACGGACTTTTAAACCATTTTGGCGTGTTTTGGACTGAAAATCAATCCTAATTTTGTAGGGGAGTGATATTTTATACGTCATAGATATGTTACATGGTGATAAAATATAATTTTTTATAAGTTTATGCGTAAGGAATGTTGACATATCATTTGAAGCATTATATATTAGCTACAATACTTTTTAATTCCATACTCTGATGGATACAACGGCGTATTCGATGAAACGGCAATGGAGCCTGTTTTCTCATGTGGAGGGATATTTTGAATCCCCATATGTGAAGCAGGCTTTTTATGTTTTGAGGATACAAATGGAAGGGGAGTGACGTGATGAACGATATTCAAAAGTTAGTGTTGATCGGCAACGGAATGGCAGGGATACGCACTCTCGAACATTTGCTGAAGCTTGCACCAGGTAGCTATGAGATTACGGTATTCGGGGCCGAGCCCCATCCAAACTATAACCGGATCATGCTGTCCTCCGTTCTGGCGGGAGGAGCTGGTTTGCAGGATATTGTCATTAACGACTGGAGTTGGTATGAAGACAACAATATTCGATTGTATACCGATGATCCTGTCACAGCCATCGACACGGAAAAGCAGCAGGTGACGTCACGCTCCGGCGTATGCATCTCTTATGATTTGTTGTTGTTGGCAACAGGTTCTAAAGCCTTTATGCTGCCGCTTCCAGGGGCCGACAAGGAGGGTGTTATCGGTTTTAGGGATATTCGTGACTGTGAAACGATGATGGAGACGGCAAAGACGCACAAAAAAGCAGCTGTTATCGGCGGCGGATTGCTTGGGCTAGAGGCAGCTAGGGGGCTGCTTAACTTGGGGATGGACGTCACAGTTATTCATATTAACGGATATATTATGGATCGGCAGCTGGATGAGGCTGCTTCCCTTATGCTCCGGCGCGAGCTGGAGGAGCAGGGAATGACTTTTCTGGTCAATAAGCGAACGGCGGCTATTACGGGCCGTCGTCGCGTGGAAGGATTGAAATTTGCCGATGGCAGTGAGCTGGAAGCAGACTTGATCGTTATGGCGGTAGGCATCAGACCAGACATTGAACTGGCGGTGTCGGCGGGAATTCCTGTAAACCGTGGCATCATCGTAAATGATTACATGGAAACGAATGTCCCTGGCATATACGCCGTTGGCGAATGTGCAGAACACCAGGGAATCACTTACGGACTGGTAGCTCCATTATACGAGCAGGGTGGTGTGCTGGCTCAGCGGCTCGCGGGAATGGAGACTCCCGGCTACAGTGGTTCCGTCACTTCTACAAGGTTGAAGGTATCGGGTGTCGACGTGTTTTCAGCAGGGCATTACAAGGATGAACCGGGAACACGTTCCCTGCGGTATCAGGATGATATTGGCGGCGTCTACAAAAAAATCGTGATCAAGGACGAAAAACTGATCGGAGCCGTTCTGTTTGGGGATACGTCTGACGGAGCCATGCTGTTTTCTTTGATCAAAAGTGGCGAGTCGGTGGTTGGCCGAGAGAAAGAGTTATTACTTGGCTTCAATCCCGGTCAACCTGAAGCTAGTGGCGCCATGATGCTGGAGCAGATGCCTGATGACGAAATTGTATGCGGATGTAATGGTGTATCCAAGGGTGACATTGGAGAGGCGGTTGCGGCTGGCTGCCGGAGTGTCGGGGAGATTAAGGCATGTACGAAGGCATCGGCATCATGTGGCGGCTGCAAGCCATTAGTGGAGGGACTCTTACAGCTATACGCAGGTGCAGAAGCCGGAGAAACGCTGAAAGAGGGGATTTGTAGTTGTACGACGCTTGACCGGGAAGCGATCATTGATGGCATTCGAGAGATGGGATTGAAGAGCGTTAAAGAAGTGATGAATGTGCTGGGATGGAACGAACCGGAAGGTTGCACGAAATGTCGTCCGGCCCTCAATTATTATCTAGGTATGGTATGGCCGATGGATTATGAGGATGAGAAGGAATCCAGATTCACGAATGAACGGTACCATGCCAATATACAGAAAGATGGCACCTATTCTGTCGTGCCCCGCATTTATGGAGGAGTTACTTCACCTGCCGACCTGAAGAAAATTGCTGCTGTCGCAGAAAAATACAATGTGCCTCTGGTTAAATTTACGGGTGGCCAACGTCTTGACCTGCTTGGTGTGAAAAAGGAGGATTTGCCGGGGATCTGGGCCGAGTTGGATATGCCGTCTGGATATGCCTATGGAAAGACGCTGCGAACGGTTAAGACGTGCGTAGGTAACACCTTTTGCCGCTTTGGCACTCAGGATGCTATGGGTATGGGCATTCGGTTGGAAAAGGCATTTGAACGGCTGAATGCGCCATCCAAAGTCAAACTGGCTGTATCTGGTTGCCCGCGTAACTGCGCTGAAGCGACGATAAAGGATTTAGGCGTCGTTGCTATTGACGGTGGCTGGGGGATCTACGTTGGAGGTAACGGCGGTATTAAGGTTCGGGCAGCTGAACTGCTTTGTACCGTTAAAACCGAGGATGAAGTAATGGAATGGACCGGTGCCTATCTGCAGTATTATCGCGAGCAGGCCAATTGGAACGAACGCACAGCCCATTGGGTGGAACGGGTCGGAGTTGAATCCGTCAAACAGGCACTCGCGAATGCAGAGACGAGGAAACAACTGGTGACCAAAATTGAGGAGACGTTAAGCACGACGACTGATCCGTGGCACGAAATTATTCACAACGAAGAGCTGCGCAAAAATTTTGTGCAGTTGCCGGAACTTAAGCCAGTAATGGAATAGGGGGCTGACAAAATGGAGACCAATACGACAACCAACAGAGTCAGAATAGCTGATCTGAACGAAATTGACCGACGTGGAGCAAGGACAGTTCGCATTCATAATACAGAGATAGCTGTATTCCGTCTGAGCGATGGCAGCGTGCATGCGCTTGAGAATCGTTGTCCGCACAAAGGGGGGCGGTTATCCGAAGGAATGATATGTGGCTCATCGGTCCATTGTCCGCTCCATGACTGGAAAGTCGACCTTTCCACTGGTCGGGTGCAAGAGCCGGATACTGGATGTGTGACTGCTTACCCCACGGAGATTGATAGTGAGAGCGGGGCGGTTTATATCGTAATCTAAGAGTTCTATACGTATTGTGCTGATGGTTCTGCTTTTTTTCTTCTATATAATAGAAGGATCAAGGTGAAAGGCTTTGTTGAAGAAGTGGTGCTGTTAAAGTGCAATGATCTGAGTATACAGAAAAGTCGACCCTATTTTCCGGGCGGCTTTTTTATCTTATAAGTATGATTTTAATTAAAAAATATTTCTTGATTAAATCTTAGTGAATGACCTGTTTTCTTTTCTCAGGATAACTCGCTTTATCTCTAGACAAATAAAAAAAGCCTTGAGAATCAAGGCTTTTGACGATAGGACGGATGGGGATCGAACCCATGACCCTTACCCTGTCAAGATAATGCTCTCCCGCTGAGCTACCGTCCTGCGGTTACTAGATAATATCATGTATTAACCATATATGTAAAGTGAAAAAATAGAAGTCAGCCTGTACTTCATGATCATTTATATATATAATTCGAATTTAGCGAGTTTGCAATTTGGAATTAATGATAGGGGGAACAGATGATGGCCGCAGAAATTATAAGTGTAACAACAGAGGAACAGCTACAGGAGGCAATATCGATCCGTACCAAAGTGTTTGTCGAAGAGCAAAAGGTTCCTCTTGATTTAGAAATTGACCATTATGACAAGCTGGGAGATACGGCCCATCATTTGCTAATTTGTGAACATGGTGAAATGGTGGCCACTGGTCGATTGACATACTATGAGGAAGATACAGCTAAAATGCAACGTATTGCCGTTCTCAAGGAGCATCGTGCCGCAGGCTATGGACGTGTATTACTGCTAGCACTGGAGGAACGTGCACGTGAATTGGGGTTAAGATACTCGCTGCTAGATGCCCAATGCCAAGCCGAGAGGTTTTACGAAAAGCTCGGTTATGAGACGATCTCCGATGAACCTTTTGACGATGCGGGAATACCGCATGTACGTATGCGCAAAAAGTTGTAGTCGACAGCGTAAGGTGCATACAAATCTGTACAATGTGCATGCTAGTAAAAGTTCCTCCACTATAATACTATGGATAAGGAGCGATACAGTATGGCTGATACAGAACGAGAGCAAATTACAGCAGTACGTAAAGACGGGGATGGCGACCTTACGTCTTTTCAGACATCTACTGGTCGGGTTTTAGATTATAACCAAGCATTGAACGAGATTGAAGCAGGCTCAATTGCAGGCGTTAATGTTTTCAAGGCCAAGGATGGAAGCAAACGAATTCGGGGAGATGCCGATGGAGATCCATCTAATAACCTGGACCAACTGCCATTGTTCTGACCTTAACTCGCAACATTAGAATGCAAGTTCATCATTATATTCAAGAACAGCAAGCCGCTTGGCTATCCTTTGTAGGAAAGCCAGGCGGCTTTTTGTTAATTGTTCAAACTGTATTTAGCATGCTACTCTGCACGTTCCAACTCTGCAAGTTGATATACTCGTTGCTGCTCCAGAAAGGACATGACTCCTGCTTTCTCCCTGAACTGTTCCATATCATCACTATAGTGCATCAGATGAATCCGCTCTTGAAGAGATGGCGCCAAGCTTAGCAGCTCGTCCAACGTCGTATGGACTTCTCCAGCGCCTTGTAATTGAACCTCATGCAGAATACTCCGACATCCTCGTTCATGCACCAGATGATGAAGCAAATCAGGGTCAAAAACCATATCTGCACTATAAAAAAGGCGGTCATTAATGAATATTGAATAACTGTTTTTACCCGGAATATGCCTTGTAGGGATTAGCTCCACCTGGATACCCGATACTAATGTAGTGGGTACACCAGGCGTTATTACGTTTACCTCGAATACATCTTCAAGCTTGTCAATCATACCTTGCTGTGACATTCCGCCCTTGAGCGTATGTTCCCACAAAGGGTGGATTAGTGGTTCGGCGATATAAAGTAGAGGCTTGCGACGATGGAGAATGTTCATTTGAAAACCGAATTCCTCCAAACCTCCGACATGATCTGCGTGAATATGTGTGATTAAAATTGCGCCAATATCAGGCAAAGGGACGCCCATTTGGTGTAATGCTAAAGAAGCGGTTGTACCGCAATCGATCAGCAGTTTGCCTTCTCCGCTGTCCAGCAGCGCGTTGTTGTTGTAATAATGCTTGGCAAAGGCACTGCCTGTGCCAAGCATTTGTATCGTTAGGCTCATTATGGATTATCCCTCCGGACTTTGTGTACTAGGACATTCTACAGTCGTATTTTATCACCTATGCTGCTGGAACTAAAGATTTGGCTCCTTATGTAAAAACTTTGGACAATTTGTGAAACACAGCGCAACTTGTGCGGCTGAGCTAGGTATAAATGTACGACAGAAGGTTTTAAACAGATAACGATGGAGGGATTAGTAGTGATGAAATGGAGAAAAGTGATGGCCCTAGTGATGGCCTTTTCAATAATGGGAGGGACCGCCATTTCGGCGGAATCCGCCAAGGACCAAGTGCAGTTGATTATTAATGGAGAAGTGTCAAAAGATGGCGCAGTTGTCATTGATGGGAAAACCTATGTGCCCATCCGTGATTTTAACGGACTTGTAAATTTTGATCCATCCGGTGGAAAAGTTGTTTTCGACCAGCCTAACGTGCATATGTTCCTGTTCAAGGGAGATACGGTGTTTGGTAACGTGAATAAAGGCAATAAAGTGAAATTTAATGTATTCAGTCAAATTGATACCTTGAAAACAGATATCTCTGGAGTGAAGGTAGCGATCACCGACCCTTCGGGCAACGTGAAGGATATTCAGTCTCAAGATATCAAAGGAGCGCAAAAGGATAACTTCTGGTTCCGTACGAACGACTTTACGTATGATTTCAAAACAGCAGGGAATTACCGGGTTGGTTTCTACATTAAAGAGAGCAAAGATGGTAGCTATACCCTGGTGTCCGAAAAAGTCATTACAGCGATAAATTAGGCATACCACAAATTGACCTGCACCCTTGATCATGTTACGATACGGGGGAAAATAAAACAATTTGAAGGTAGGTATTTCCATGAGTGATCACAAACATGAACACGGTGAAGCCTGCAACCACGATCATGACCACGAACATGAAGAAATGGTTCTTACGCTAACTGATGAAAATGGTAAAGATGTAGAAATGGTGCTGGTAGAGACCTTTGACGTAGAAGATCACGTTTATGCTCTTCTGCTTGAGCGAGGCAATCCCGAAGCGGATGGCATTATTCTTCGTATGGAAGAAGAAAACGAAGAAATGGTGCTTTACAATATTGAGGACGAAGATGAGTGGAAACGTGTAGAAGCCGCATATAGCGAGCTTGTTGCTCAATACGAATAGAATTGGATGTAGCAGCTGTATAGCTCTTCAAGAAAAAAGCCCCCAAATGGGGGCTTTTTTTGTTGGCTATCAACATATTTTGTAAGCATGTGTTGACAGTTCAATATTATGAAATAGCGTCAGTCTCGACGATAACCTTCACCTGATGTACTGTTCGGTCCTCAGGTCCTTTAACAGGCAGGCCTACTTCTACATGATCAACAATATAATCAATATTGTCCTGCGAAATAACTTCTCCTGGCAGTAAAATCGGAATACCAGGTGGATACACATAAATGAATTCTGCAATAATGCGGCCAGCAGATTCCTTGAAAGGCACGATTTCCGTATCTCCATAAAAAGCGTCTCTTGGAATAAGGGAGAGCTGAGGGATATCCGGTATCTTTACAACCAGCTCATGCTCCTGACCTGTGGAATAGTGCAGAGAAGCCAGCTCACGCAGAGCTTTCAACAAAATTTCAATTTCCTCTTTGGTATCACCAGGGGTCACCAAACAGAGAATATTGTACATATCGCTAAGCTCAACCTCGATATTGTAGTGATCTCTCAGCCAATTTTCGACATCGTATCCGGTAAGACCTAAATGACGGATATGAACCGTAATTTTGGTTGGATCATAATCGTAGGTAGCTTCCGTGCCGAGAATTTCACTACCAAAGCAATATAGTCCTTCAATCTTGTTAACCTCTGAGCGGCAATATTCAGCCAAATCAAGGGCTCGTTGTGCTATTTCATGACCGTTAAGTGCTAGGTTGCGTCGGGATGTGTCCAAGGAAGCCAACAGGAGATACGAAGTGGATGTCGTTGTCAGCATACTGAAAATCGTTTGTACACGTTGTGGGTTAACGTATCCGTTTTTCGTATTTACATTCAAGATCGAGCTTTGTGTCAAGGAACCGCCCAGCTTGTGGACACTTGTAGCTGACATGTCTGCTCCCGCCTCCATGGCGGACATCGGTAGATCAGGATGAAAATGAATTAGTACCCCGTGAGCCTCATCGACCAGGACCGGCACATTATAGCTGTGAGCGAGATCTACAATTTCTTTTAAGTCGGCGCACACACCGTAATATGTCGGGTTGATAACAAGGACGCCCTTGGCGTCAGGGTGGCGTTCCAATGCCCGGCGTACGGACTTGGTTGTAACCCCGTGGTGAATACCGAGATTTTCATCACTGACTGGAGAAATGAATACTGGTTTTGCACCAGCAAAGATAATGGCAGACATTATAGATTTGTGTACGTTTCTGGGTACAATAATTTTATCACCTGGCAAGCAAATGGACATAATCATGGTGATGATGGCTCCGCTTGTCCCCTGTACACTGTAGTAAGTATAATCTGCTCCGAAGGCATCTGCTGCAAGCTTTTGGGCTTCTTCGATGACACCTGTTGGTTGATGCAGATCGTCCAATGGAGCGATGTTGATCATATCTATGGAAAAGGCATTATCCCCCATAAATTCGCGAAATTCCGGATCTGCTCCGACTCCCTTTTTATGACCTGGGATGTGAAATTGAACCGGGTTGCTCTGAGCGTGCTTCTTCAAAGCAGTAAAAAGCGGGGTGTTGCTTTGATTCATTAGTGTTGTCACAACCTTTCGTGCAGGATTTCGACAATCCTGTGCAAGTGATAATAGAACAAAATTGAGTATAGCAGTTTGAAGTAGGAATGCAAGCGATTGAGGGCGCATTTATTTGCGAAAGAGTGGAGTAGGCGGAGAACCCGGTCTTTATAGCCAAAAAACGAAGGTGGAGGATGTGGATTAGATGTGGCAAAAAGGACGAAAAGAAGCTCCGCAGCGGCTGTGGACTCCTTTTTTTAGCAAATTGTGGGTTTTGGTATTTCTAGTCGAATTTATGAAAGGATCTCTTCTGGTATCCATCCTTCCGGTATATATGGGAGAAACGCTTGGTTTGTCAGCCGGGATTATTGGTTTAGCCTTTTCACTTCAATATTTTGGAGACAATGCGTTCCGGGCACCGGCGGGCTGGATGGCTGAACGGCTTGGTTACCGTGGAACGATGTCGACCGCACTGTTGTTTACGCTTGTAGCTATTATTATGCTGAGCGTACTGTCAGAGCCCGTGTGGCTCGTCGTCGCGTGTCTGCTGCTCGGTCTGGGTACTTCTCCGCTCTGGCCTTGTGTTATGACCGGAACGACCGAAATGTCCGGGCCTAATAACAGCAATGGCGCGGCGATGGGCACACTGGAAATTGCGTCTATGGGCGGAACGGGATTGGGTCCGCTCATTATGAACTTCGCCATATCCCACTATGGGCATTCTTACGGCATGGTGTTCATGATTTTGATAGGATGCAGTGTTGTATTGTTGTTGGTTGCTCTCATGCTGCCAGGACCGAAAAGGTCTGCTAACAAAGGTGACCTCGAACAGAGCGCTCTAGTGTCGTCTGATGGGCACATAAAGCAGAAGCGGGGAGTTCTGAAAGGAATCCAGGAGACGATTGGCGTGCTCAAAACAAAGCTTAACGTCAATCCGTTAATTTACCCGGCGCTGTTTTTGCAGTCTTTTGTTATCGGTTTAATCAGCCCGGTACTGACGCTATACGCTCGGACGGACCTCGGGATTTCACCAAACCTGTACAGCGTCCTCCTGATTGCAGGCGGTGGGGTGACTGTGCTGGCACTGATCCCTTGCGGCAAGTTGGTCGACCGACTTGGAACGGAGTATTTTCTACATGTTGGTTTTTTGCTAGCCGGAATTACACTGTTTCTCTTTTCAATCGTTCGATCTATTCCGCTGGTGTTTGTATCCGTAGCGCTTATTGGTTTGGGATATGCGCTCATTTTGCCTGCATGGAACACATTTCTTGCCCGACTGATTCCGGAAAGCGAGCGAGCAACGGTATGGGGCTTTTTTTTAACACTTCAAGGCTCCGGCATGGTTATAGGCCCGCTCGTTTCAGGAGTGCTATGGGACCGTGCCGGACACACAGCACCATTTATCATCAGTGGGGTCGTGATGCTGCTCATGTTTGGCTGCCACCTGGCTCTGGCGCGTAATCCACGCAGGAAGAGTGTGGAGGCCTGAACAGCACCTTGAAAAGCGGCGAGGGCTACTCTTTCGAGAAAGACATTCGGTACAGCGGCAGCAAATGCTCAAAGGTAGAACGCACTGCCCGTAATAATGCAGCCCCGTCGCTGGCGAGTGGATCTTCTCGGTCAATACGGATTCCACACATGACCTCCGCTTTTTTTACCTGTTGCAGCTTGTGGATGATCGTTTGAAAATCTTCATTAGCCATATGTTGTTGTTCTGTGCCTTCTGGAGCCATATGATCCATGGACCAGTAAAAATGATCCGGTAGGTTAGAACGTACATCACTCAGGTTGGCTTCGAGCGCCTGGGCAAATGTAGCTTTGCTCGGGCTTTCATAAATAATTGCGAAGATGACGAAAAGATGGGAAGCGAACATGCCTACCTCAAAATGCGGCAGCGCCTTGTATCCGCGCTTGTTTGCCGCCCAGGCAACCCAAGTATCTTTGGGGGGATTGACTTTGCGTCGTGCATGCTTGGCAACGTGAACGTGCATAGGCTCCCCACATAAGTCTGTCAGGAACGGGGCCAATTCCTCGCCAATTGCCTCCAGCTTGGGCCGAACCTGCTGAATCAGCACTTCCATACGAGGCTCCAACCCCGGTATTTCAAAAACATCGAAGTCCTTTGCAGTAAATCCACTAAATGTCATTCCTTTTCCTCCTGTAACTGGGTTAAGCCATGTCGTGTGGCGTAATATGTCCGATTATAGCATAATGCCGCCGGGCTTGGCCGACTTTAGACCAGGTTTGAAACAAGCATATAAGGCAAAAGTAGGATTGTGCGCTGTTACTCATAAAAATAGGTCAAATAACCAAGTACCCTTACATAAAATGAAGTATAAAATAGAGCAAGGGAAGATCAAGCGGGAAAGCCGCAGGCTTGCTGTAGCCGGACTTCTTGAATCGGACTTGAAAAAGGAGGGAATGCCGTGAACAAGGGCTGTGAGGTAGAATATTGCAATCTAGAGCTCCGGTTTAGCCGTCGGCATATCCATAATCTGATCAAGGATTTGATATCGGAAGGGTATTCGCTGTACTGGAGCGAGGATGAGTCGTACCTGGTTTTGTCGGTGAGAACCGGCCGCAAGCTGGTGAAGCTCCGTTTTCAACAGCTGCGTACAGGACACTACAAGTTGGCTGGAGATTATGTAATCCGCGATGCCAAGCTGGCTGAGTGGTTGGAGAAGCTGATTGGAAGCACCCGAGGTCATGCCATTGTCAAAAGAGTTAAGGATCATCATATTTTAGTAGAAAATATTTTGTTCGGTGAGGTTATTCGTCTGGTCGAGGTTACAGGCTTTAAGCAGCGTGTCATTTATCAGAAAGGACCGGTGCTGTCCGCACAGGAAATGGAGGATATGTACGCTTCCAATGAAGGGGAAACCCGGCTGCTGCTGCTCAAAATGGAAGTAGACGATGAATTGGAGAAACTGTTCACAGCGATGACAGACGGAGATAAGGCTAAAATCGGGAATTGCCATGAACGCCTGCAAACGCTATCCCACCAACTGTTGATGATGGAAGTGTAATACATCTGAACACCTCATGAAAATGGGGTGTTTTGATCTGTGAATAGACAGGGGTTCACTTCTGACACCAAAAACGTTAAAATAGAAGTGCACGTGTTCCGATTCACATAAAGTGTAATGCGGTAAAGCGGCGATGTAGAAGACAAAATATGTTGCAAAGGATGAGGAACCAGATGGCAAAACAGCAAATTGGTGTGATCGGCCTGGCGGTAATGGGTAAGAATTTAGCCCTTAATATTGAGAGCAGAGGCTTCACCGTCTCGGTTTTTAATCGCTCTCCAGAAAAAACGCACGATCTTATCAAAGAAGCAGAAGGTAAAAAACTGACGGGTACTTTCTCTATTGAAGAATTTGTGAACTCATTGGAGTCACCCCGTAAAATCCTGATCATGGTTCAAGCTGGTAAAGCAACAGATGCCACGATTGAACAGCTTGTGCCTCATCTGGACAAGGGCGACATTATTATAGACGGAGGCAATGCCTACTTCCCTGATACACAGCGCCGCAGCAAGGAGCTGGAGGAAAAAGGACTTCGTTTTATTGGTACAGGCGTATCCGGTGGTGAAGAAGGTGCCTTGAATGGTCCTGCTATTATGCCGGGTGGACAAGAAAGTGCCTATAAACTGGTAGAGCCAATTCTGACGGCAATCTCTGCTAAAGTGGAAGGCGACCCATGCTGTACATATATCGGTCCCGACGGTGCTGGTCACTATGTAAAAATGGTGCATAACGGTATCGAGTACGGCGACATGCAATTGATCGGTGAAGCTTATCACCTGTTAAAATCAGTCCTGAACGTGAATGCGGAAGAGCTTCATGAAATCTTCACGGAATGGAATAAAGGGGAACTGGACAGCTACCTGATCGAAATTACAGCTGACATCTTCTCCCAATACGATACTGAAACAGGCAAGCCAATGGTAGACGTTATCTTGGATGCTGCTGGTCAAAAAGGTACAGGTAAATGGACAAGCCAAAGCGCTTTGGATCTGGGTGTGCCATTGTCCATGATTACCGAATCCGTATTCTCCCGCTTCTTGTCTGCTATGAAAGACGAGCGCATTGCGGCAAGCAAAGTGCTGAGCGGTCCTAATGCTGAGTCCTTCAGCGGCGACAAAAAAGAATTTATCGAGAGCGTACGTAAAGCACTGTTTGCAAGTAAAATTGTGTCCTATGCTCAAGGTTTCGCTCAAATGCGTGCAGCTTCCGATGAATATGATTGGGATTTGAAATACGGAAAAATCGCTATGATCTTCCGCGGCGGTTGCATTATCCGCTCGCAATTCCTGCAAAACATCAAGGATGCATATGACCGCGACCCTGCCTTGAAAAACCTGTTACTGGATTCTTACTTCAAAAATGTAGTTGAAACGTATCAAGATGCATGGCGTCAAGTGATTTCCGTAGCTGTATCTCAAGGTATTCCAGTGCCTGGCTTCTCCAGCGCGCTTGCATACTATGACAGCTACCGGACTGAGCGTTTGCCAGCAAATCTGCTGCAAGCACAACGTGACTACTTTGGTGCCCATACGTTCAAACGTGTGGACAAAGAAGGCGTATTCCATCATCAATGGTTCTAATGAACGGACGGATATGCATGAATAGCATTATGTAATACAACGGAAGCTTTTTTGCCCTATGGGTAGAAGAAGCTTCCGTTTTTTAATTTTTAATTATGGATATCATTCTAGGGTAGTAGAGGATTGTGTAATCTTTTGAGGCTATGGTATGATAGGGACAGAACGTTTTAATGCATTACCGCGTCTAAGCTTTGAGTTAAAACAAAAGAGACGGGAAGTTCCCGTCTCTTTTGTTAAGTAGGTTTTCTATTGCTCCTGTGCCCATTGCAGCATGCCGCCGGTCATGTTAGTACAGCCTTCATAACCTAGCTGCTGTAGATATTCGCAGGCTCGTTCACTGCGATAACCGCTCCGGCAAATAAAGATAATTTCACCGGTGCGTTCAATTTCTTCAAGACGACCCGGAAGTTGTCCGAGCGGAATGTGCTTGGCACCTTCAATCATGCCTTCCGCTACTTCTTCCGCTTCGCGGACGTCGATTAATTGCAATTGCTCTCCTGCTTGCAGACGTGCGCGCAACTCAGAAGGTTCAATCAGGGCGATTTGCGTCATGGCCGGACCTCTTTTCTGATAAATAATGGGTGCTGCGTATGTTTTTGATGTGTGCAAAATGTCACACATACTCTATGTATGATAGCTAAGCTATCTCTAGGCTGTCAATTGGCTTAATCCTAAAGGCAGGTATAGATTAATTAACCGACGGGATTCACTCGGGCGACCTAGATTAATATTTCTTATTTTTTGGGTGGAGAAATGAATGCTACAACTTGTATAATTAACGTAAAATAGGATGGTTTGAACCGAAAAGGAGCATGTACATTATGGATGTTATCGTTAGACCTACCCCTTCCTTGCAAGGAGAGATTGGGGCCCTATCCTCCAAAAACTACACTACCCGTTATCTGCTCACTGCGGCACTTGCTGAGGGACAAAGTACCATTTATTATCCAGCCCATAGTGAAGACAGTGATGCTATGCGTCGTTGTATCGCCGATCTGGGTGCAGTACTGGAAGAGGATGATGAAAAAATAGTTATTACAGGTTTTGGTAGCCATCCTCAAGCTGTGAAGGAATTGAATGTGGGAAACGCAGGAGCGGTGCTCCGTTTTTTGATGGGTATTGCATCTCTATGTCCGGATGTTACATTTGTTAATACATATCCCGACTCATTGGGTAAGAGACCACATGATGATCTAATCGATGCACTGGGGCAACTGGGTGTGGAAGTAGATCATCGTGAAGGTAAGTTGCCAATTCGTATTCAGGGTGGTCAGGCGAAGGGCGGTAAAATTCAGGTGTCCGGCTCGGTTAGCTCACAATATTTGAGCGCCTTGCTATTCCTTACGCCTTTACTGGAGGAAGACAGTGAAATCGAAGTGCTGCATGACTTGAAATCCAAGGTGGTCATTGGGCAGACCCTGGAGGTATTGCAAGAGGCTGGTATTATCATTCATGCAAGCGATGATTACATGTCTTTCCGTGTCCCGGGGCGGCAATCCTATCAGCCACGTACGTATATTGTACAGGGAGACTATCCAGGGAGTGCAGCGGTGCTAGCGGCTGCTGCAGTAACGAATTCTGATGTTACCATTCATCGTCTTAAAGAGCAGAGCAAACAGGGAGAACGCGCTATCGTAGATGTGCTGCGCATGATGGAAGTGCCACTGACACACGAGAACGATACCGTTGTCGTGAAGGGCAATGGCCGATTGAAAGCTGTCGAGTTTGACGGTGATGCTGCAACAGACGCTGTGCTTGCAATGGTGGCTGCGGCTGTATTTGCTGAAGGCACGTCCCGCTTTTATAACGTGGAGAATTTACGGTATAAGGAATGTGACCGCATTACCGATTATTTGAATGAGCTGACCAAGGCTGGAGCTCGGGTAGAAGAACGCCAAGCGGAAATTATCGTACATGGCAGACCGGAGGGTGTCGAAGGTGGCGTGGAAATTAACGCGCATTTTGATCACCGTGTTATTATGGCCTTGACGATTGTAGGTTTGCGTTCACAGAAGCCGTTAGTGATCAAGGATGCACATCATGTCGCCAAATCGTATCCGCAGTATTTTGATCATCTAACGACGCTTGGTGCTTCTGTAGAATGGGTAAAATAAAAGCAAACGAAGATGCGAATAGGAGGGAACAGGATGGCTTTTGAAAATCCGTCGAGAGAAGAGATTAAAACCATTTTGGAACAAGTAGGCAATATTGCGGTTGTTGGTTTGTCTGATAAATCAGATCGAACCTCTTATATGGTTTCTTATGCCATGCAGAAGCGGGGATACCGGATTATTCCGGTTAACCCTGCGGCGGCAGGGCAAACGATTCTTGGGGAGACTTGTTATGCCAGTCTTGCTGAAGTACCTGAGCCTGTGGAGCTGGTCAATGTATTCCGCCGCAGTGAATACTGTGCAGAGGTTGCGCGTGAAGCAGCAGCTATTGGAGCTAAGATTTTGTGGCTTCAACAGGGGATTATAAGCCAGGAAGCCGCTGACATTGCGCAGGAGCATGGAATGACGGTTATTATGGATCGTTGCATTAAGGTGGAGGACTCAGTGACCCAGGCTGTACGTAAAGGATAAACAAGGATCAGTGACCCGTGCTATACGCACATGAAAACCTTCTTCCCTTGCTTCACAGGGTTGAAGGTTTTTGGTGCGAAATGAGGAATATGGTAAAGTATATTATACTTTTAGCAATCCATATAATGTATGTATGCCTGATGATGAAAATGGTCTAGACGGATTCATAGTGTTATCTTTTGTGGTGATAAAGTTTTTTGACCTGTAGAAGCGTAAATAAATATTTTGGCAGATGGAATCATTGCTTTGACAAAAGTATTTATTCGGCTTACCATCAGGGATAGAAAGGAGAGGAATGCCATGAATTGGCTCGGATCCTTACAACAGCTCGGTCGTGCTGTCATGCTCCCGACGATGGTGCTACCAGCCGCTGCAATATTGCTAAGTCTCGGCAGCCTTCCTTGGTCCACATGGGGATTCCCTATGGTGTCTGATATGGCAAATGCGGCGGGACATGGGATTTTTTATTTTTTGCCATATTTATTTGCGGTTGGTGTTGCACTGGGGATGTCGAATCAGGCAGGTCAGGCGGGACTGGCAGCATTAGCTGGTATGGCTATATATGATCAGGTCACATTGAGATTTGGAAACGGACTCATTCAACCGGCGACGCTCATTGGTATCATTTTGGGGGTCATTTCAGGGGTGGCTTATAATCGCTTCAAAAGCATCAAATTGCCCGAGGTGCTTCAGTTTTTTGGGGGTACCCGATTTGTTCTGCTGCTTATTGGCCTCTTTTCGGCTGTGTTTGCAGGACTCATGCTAATTATTGCCCCACTCATACAGAGAGGGCTGCAATTTATAGTAGGTCTGGAATCGAGCTTGGGCGGCTTTGGACTGTTTATCTACGGTATTCTATATCGGTTGCTGGCGGCCTTTGGTCTGCACCATCTGCTTAATAATATTTTTTGGTTTCAACTGGGTACATATAAAACGCCGTCTGGCAACGTTGTGCAGGGAGATTTACCCCGGTTTTTTGCTGGCGATCCGACAGCGGGCTATTTCATGTCCGGGTTGTTCCCCATTATGATGTTTGCGATCCCTGCCATTGCGCTGGCGATCATTCAGGAAGCGCGTGAAGATTTGAAGCCAAAGGTGCAAAAAACATTTTTGACGGCTGCGCTTGTCTGCTTTTTTACCGGAGTGTCGGAACAGATCGAGTTCGCCTTTTTGTTTGCAGCACCTTATTTGTTCCTCGTTCATGCGGTTATGTCTGGGCTGGCCATGTGGCTTACCTTTGAGCTGGATATTCATCACGGATTTTCCTATTCGGCGGGTTTTATAGATTATGTCCTTAATTTTCATCTCTCACATAACGCCTGGTTGTTAATTCCAGTGGGAGTGGCATACGGGCTTGTGTATTATGTACTGTTTCGATGGGCTATCCGGCGGTTCCGTATTCCAACTCCTGGGCGCGAGGAAGGTTCGGTTCTGGAGGATTGGGCCGGCAATATTCCTTATAGTGCTCCGCTTATTTTGGAAGCACTTGGCGGGAAGGAAAATATTGTGCAGGTGGAGGCCTGCATCACACGTTTGCGGCTGACCGTCCACAATGACAGACTGATCGATACCGGAGCGATGAAGGCTTTGGGATCGGCCGGGCTTATCAATCTGGGTGGAGGTAATTTGCAGGTTGTATTCGGAACGTATTCAGAACTGATTCGTGAGGAAATCGCGAAGCTGATGGAGCGTGATCTCCCTCAAATTTTGTTCAACGCTCCTGTACATGGAAAAATGCTCCCGATTCATGAAGTGCCTGACAAAATTTTTGCGACGAAGCTGGTCGGGGACGGTGTTGCTTTTGTTCCTGAACGTGGTGAACTTGTGTCTCCAGTGTATGGTACTGTGATGCACTTGTATCCGACTATGCACGCTTTAGGCATCTCCACACGAGAGGGACTTGAGGTTCTGCTCCACATAGGGATTGATACTTCACAGCTAAAAGGAAATTTTACTGCTATGGTAGAAGCAGGCGATACGGTGGAACCGGGGCAATTGCTGATCAAATTTGATTTGCAGGCGCTGCGAGAGCAAGCTCCATCACTGGTGACTCCTATGGTCATCACGAATCCGGATCGCGTCAAGTCGTGGAGCTTTGCTCCGTTTAAAACAGTGAAAAAAGGTCAGGCCTCGGTAATGTCCGTTGTGCTGCATGACAGGAATGTTGGAGGGGTAGAAACATGATAGAAGGCATCGGCGCCGCAGCAGGTGTGGCAATCGGGAAGGCATTTGTCCTGCCGAGCTGGGAGTGGGATTTACCTGATCAAAAAATGGATGCGGTAGATCTTGCAAAGGAATTTGAACGGTTGTATGAAGGGATACGCACATCCAAAAGTGAGATCCAGTTTATTAAGGATGAGTTTCGAGAGATGGTGGGGCCGGAGGAATCCAGCATTTTTGATGCTCATCTTGCGATATTGGAAGATCCAGAATTCATGAATGAAATTCGCGGAATTATTGAGCGTCAGTATAAGGCGGCCGAGGTGGCCGTGAAGGAAGCCATTGATCATTTTGTAACAATGTTTGATTTACTGGATGATGAATATATGAAGGAGCGGGCAATCGATATCAAAGATGTGGGAAACCGGCTGCTCAAGCATTTGCTGGGTGCACCGGAAGTGACTCTTCCCAAGGATACACAGCCCTATATTCTGGTAGCCAAGGAGCTCTCACCCTCCCAATCGGCACACTTGAATCCTAGCTATGTTTTAGGGATTGTAACTATGAATGGTGGGAAAACATCACATTCTGCGATCATGGCCCGCGCACTTGGTATTCCACTCGTTTCAGGACTGGAGAGCAATCTGAATTTGCCCGTTCAAACGGGAGATATGATGGTTGTGGATGGAGACCTGGGCAAAGTTTATGTGAATCCGGAAAAAACGGTAACTGATCATTATAAAATTTTGCGTGACGAGCAGCGACGCAGAAAAGAGCAGCTTCAGGTGCTTGCTTCTGTAGATGCCGTGACCAAGGATGGAACCACCCTGAGGCTAGCGGCCAATATTAGTTCGATTAAAGAGCTGGAGGCAGCTTTGAAGCATGGCGCTCAAGGTGTGGGACTGTTCCGCACGGAGTTTTTATACATGGATCGCAAATCTGCTCCAGATGAAGAGGAGCAGTATGAAGTATATCGGCTGATAGCGGAAAAGGCAGGAAACCACTCTGTAGTCATCCGTACATTGGATATCGGTGGAGATAAGCCGTTGGACTATCTTCAACTACCAGAGGAAGAAAATCCTTTTCTAGGTTACCGTGCTATACGGATCAGTCTGGATTGGAAGGAATTGTTTAAAACCCAGTTGACTGCAATTTTAAGAGCCAGTGCAACGGGAAATATCAAGGTAATGTATCCGATGATCTCATCCGTGGAGGAGGTCCGCCAGGCAGATGCTCTTTTGAAGGAGGCTATGGCGGATTTGGATGCAAGAGGGCTTGCCTATAATCCGAACATTCAGCGTGGAATCATGATTGAGGTACCGGCAGCAGCGATGATCGCTGATCTATTGGCAGCTGAAACAGATTTTTTTAGTATCGGAACGAATGATCTGGTTCAGTATGTGCTGGCTGTAGATCGTATGAATGAGCAGATTGCACATATGTACCATCCATACCATCCAGCTGTACTTCGAATGTTGCGCATGACTGCACAAGCGGCACATCAAGCAGGAATTGATGTAAGTGTATGTGGTGAGATGGCTGGAGATGAACGTTCCGTTCCTCTTTGGCTGGAACTGGGGATACATCAACTCAGCATGTCTCCCCAATCTTTGTTGCGGGTCAAGCATCGTGTGCTGAATACGACTGCATCTGAGGCAACGACAGTCGCTCAGGTTTGCTTTGGCATGTCCACTGGTGCAGCGATCGAAGACAAGCTGACTGCAGCTAATGTCAGCTGCACTCCGGCCGGGCCTGGACGGCAGTAATATATAATGTCCGCAAAGCTTTGCACAGCCAACACCCCGTACTGTTGAGCTTGTCGTAGCAAACCTTAATGGCGTAGCACGGCTTGGACGAAAAAGAACCTTCAAAACCACTTATTCATGGTTTTGAAGGTTCTTTTTTTCATCTTGTTGACAGCCTCTTGAGATTACGGAAAATTAACTTAATCTCTTATTTCTGGGTGTTATCTGCTAACAAATCGCAGAACGCTTTTCCGTAAGGTGGAAGATCAGGCGGCCGACGAGCAGATACAATATGTCCGTCCGTCACAACTGCCTCATCCTTCCAAATAGCTCCTGCATTCTCCATATCATCACGAATACCTGGTGTGGAGGTTACCGTAACACCATCCAAAATTTTAGCAGAAATCAGTACCCAGCCTGCATGGCAGATTTGTCCAATCGGCTTATGAGCAGCATGAAACTCCTGTACGAGTTGAATTACCTTGGGATAGCGGCGCAGTTTATCAGGTGCCCAACCGCCAGGGACGAGAATCCCGTCATAATCACTGCTATTCAGTTCCTCAAAGGCATATTCCGCTTCAGCAGGTACGCCATATTTTCCAATATATTTTTTACCTTTTTCCGCACCGGCTAAATGCACTTCTGCGCCTTCTTCACGAACACGGTAAATCGGATACCACAGCTCCAGATCCTCGAATTCCTCATCCACCAGGGCGATAACCTTTTTTCCGGCAAGTCTTGACATCCAACCATCCTTTCGTGCGTCACATGATGACACCTCTGTTTTGTAATCTGTACTTTTACATCTTAAGAAAAAGAACGCTCGAAGTCCATTCCTTCGCAGATTCTTATGTTAGTAGTCTGCTCTTTGACAGCAATTGTCGTCATTTTCTGACCCGCCAAAGCTTTGGTAATTTGTTCATAGCTGCAATCTGTGGAAGGATTTGAGGTCCCAAAGTCGAAATAAAACAAGGTATGATAGATTTAATGGAGTTAACAATTATTTATTAGACTAGTAGATAGATATATTTGGATTCTGATGAGATCCTCGTATAGTTTGATCCTACGTAATGAGGTGGTTAAATGCAGAAGCAATGTCAATGTGGCAAACCGATGGGACTGGAACTGCGAAAGGTAATCTATGCGGGCAAGGTTGAAATTTTGCACGTCCCTGTATTCTCATGCTCGTCATGCTTTTCCAGTGAGGTTTTGCAGCATGTGACGAAGGACATTAAGGCACTATTACAAAGTCTAGGGAGCAAACCTACGGCACGGAGAATATCTTTTGCTCGCAACAATGAACTGGCAGAAATAATTCGCAAGCTTGTATTGGAGGAAGCGGACAATCCCAATGTGGATTGGCAATCTGCTTTGGAGGAGCGCATGGAGCTTCGAATTAATCTCTTACTGGATCTTTATCGCTATGCGAGAAGTCTGGGAGACGAAGATTGGATGAATGATGTAGAGAAAAAATTGGTTCAATTATCCGGTTTTACCAGTGAATCGGTATTTACGAATACAAAAAACTAAAAAATATGAAAATTTTCATGGTCACCATTGGATTTTACATGTTCTTTTTGTTACGATGTGAATAGGCCATACGACAAGACACAGAAAGGAATGTATATCCAATGGCGACGATGACAAAAATGACTACTGTTCAACAATTAAATACGGCTCTGGAAGCGTCATCAGACAAGCCGTTGCTTCTCTTTAAACATAGCACACGTTGTCCGATAAGTGCAGGCGCATATCAGGAAGTGGAGTCCTATTTGCATGGCGCTCCCAACGAAAATATTGAATACGGTATCATTTATGTAGTAGAAGATCGGCCGGTGTCCAATGAAACCGCGGACAGGCTTCAGGTGAAGCATGAATCCCCGCAGGCCATTTTAATCAAGGGCGGAGAGGCTGTTTGGCATACATCCCATTCGAATATTACAGCCCGTGCACTCCACGATCATCTCACATAGATAGAATGTGTGCTGTCGTTGCATAAAGTAGTATTTTGTCGTATCATGGTTCTAATTAGTTGATCTAGGATTCGGTTGAAAATTTATTGGCAATGGAGAGAAGGAATGTGACGGTAACGATCTATGATGTAGCTCGCGAAGCTGGTGTCTCAATGGCCACAGTGTCCCGCGTAGTTAACAATAATCCTAATGTGAAACCTCAGACCCGCAAGAAAGTGTACGAAGCGATTGAACAATTGGGATATCGCCCAAATGCGGTCGCTAGAGGTCTGGCCAGCAAGAAGACAACGACCGTCGGCGTGGTTATACCGGATATATCGAACTCAATTTTTGCAGAAATTGCGCGCGGTATTGAGGATATAGCGAATATGTATCACTATAATATTATTTTGTGTAATGCCGACAAGCGAAAAGAAAAAGAGATTCGTGTCATCAACACATTGCTTGAAAAGCAAGTGGATGGTCTTCTGTTCATGGGTGGTACAGTAACGGACGAGCATATTCAGGCGTTCCATACAGCTGCGGTCCCTATTGTTCTATGTGCAACGAGTGATGAAAAAGGAAGCTATCCTTCGGTCGATATCGACCATGAAGCCGCTGCTTTTGATGCAGTAAACACGTTGATCCGCCATGGACACCGTCAAATCGCAATGATCAGTGGTACGCTTCAAGACCCTGCAAACGGCTATGCACGTTTCCAAGGTTACAAGAGAGCACTGGAAACAGCCGGAATTGATTATCAGGAGGATCTCGTGCGAATCGGGAACTACCGTTATGAATCCGGTGTCGAAGCAATGAAATATTTTCTCGGCCTGAAGAAGAAGCCAAGTGCGATTTTTGCTGCTACGGATGAAATGGCAATTGGTGCGATCCACAGTATTCAGGATGAGGGTTTGAAAGTTCCTGATGATTTTTCGGTAATCAGTGTTGACAATATTCGTATGGCCTCTATGGTTCGTCCTCAGCTGACAACCGTCGCGCAACCGATGTACGATTTGGGTGCGGTAGCGATGCGTTTGCTGACCAAGCTGATGAAAAAGGAAAACGTGGAGAACCCTCGCGTTATTTTGCCGCATGAAACTATTTTGCGGTTGTCAGTTAATTATTTAGACTAGATGCAGTGCTGAATAGGATATACCTTCGATGAAAGCTCCTTTGATGGAGCTTTTTTCGCGGATATAAAGCTTCTTATGGACATCATCATCAAACCAAGAATAGAGGGATGCGTAATGAGCCGACTTTACGGATTAATGGGTGCTATGGATGAAGAAATTGAATTGCTGCTGGCAGCGATGACGGAAGCGAGCAAGACGGTCAAGGCTGGAATCACGTACACCACAGGAATCATTCACGGGCAAAGAGTCGTTGTCTGCAAATCCGGTGTAGGCAAGGTTAATGCTGCGGTAACAACACAAATCCTGATTGATCATTTTGGTGTAGAACAGATTATATTTACGGGAGTGGCAGGGGCAGTTCATCCCGATTTAAACATTGGGGATATTGTCATCTCATCAACATGTATGCAGCATGATATGGATGTAACGCCTTTGGGTTATGCCAGAGGGGTCATTCCTTATCAGGACACCTCAGAGTTTGTGGCTGATCCCGAGCTTGCAAGTCTAGCTGAGCAAGCCTGCAAATCGTTTGGCGATCGGTATATTGTCGGCAAGGTACTTTCTGGCGATCAATTTGTTGCAAATCGTGAGTTAGTGACTGCATTGCATCAGGAAATGGACGGTGCTTGTACCGAAATGGAGGGTGCAGCTGTGGCTCAGACAGCTCATATGAACGCTGTGCCTTATGTTGTCCTACGATCTATGTCAGATAAGGCTGATGGATCGGCTCACGTTAATTATGCTGAATTTACGGTAGAAGCTTCACATCGTTCGCATCGTATTGTGGAGTTCATGCTCAAGCATTTGGGATAAGGGTATAATTTTTTAATACATGAATCTTCGGACAAACCGGATATGGTCAAACTGCTCCTGTGATGCGAGGGGCACATCCTTTCCCATTCGTACCATCAGACAGTTAGCAGGATGTGAGCATATTTCAGGATCATCCGTGGCGTACCAGACCATATCTACAGTTTTCATCAGACGTTCCATCATGCGGCGGTATTCCCATACGGAGAGACCGCTGCCTTTTAAATCCCAATGCCAATAGTATTCGGTGGTAAAAATAATATAGGATTCAAGTTGTCTGTCCTCAAAGGCAATCCGAATCATTCGGCTACCCAGGCCCAGACCACGATAGTCATCGGCTACCTCAACAGCTCCAAGTTCCAGTAAATCCTTCATGCCAGCTTCCGACCAGCGCTCCATCTCATCTGGGTAATGAAAAGTAACATATCCCAGAAGGGTTTCCCCGTTGTGGGCAATGATAATTCTGCCTTCTGGCAGTTCTGAAATATCCACCAACGCGTCGAACTGTTCCTTTGGTTTGCGAAAGGCATCTAATTGCTTGTGCATTTGAAATGAACGCAGTTGATCCGCGGATACGGGGCCTTCTACATAGATTGTTTGTCCGTTATGATCCAGCGTGTCCAAGTGGTACAGTTTTAAATGCTGCATGTGTACGCCCTCCTTGTTCGCCATGAGCTCGTTCCTCATATCCCCTACTTATAGCAAAAAAACAATTAAATGAAAAGGATGGTCGTCACATCCTGACCTATGATATACTGTTTTAGACATAAAATGTTCACAATTAAGTGCTTAAATCAACCAGTACACCAAAGGACTTCATCTGCTTTATTGATTTTGTAAGCGTTATCTTGTTCTGTGTGATTCTCATTAATCCATTGTGAGGAGGCTTAACGCATGAAGATTGAAGAACTCCAGACTGTAGTTCCCACATCCAACATGGGCCCGTATGAACAAGCTTACAACAACTTTCAGTGGGAGGATGCAGAGCGTCATTTTACGTGGTATGAAACAGGCAAGGTCAATATGGCACATGAAGCCATTGATCGACATGTACAGGAAGGACGAGGTGAGAAAGCGGCACTATTGTATTGTGACGCAAACCGTCATGAAACCTACACCTTCTCTCAGCTTCGTGCTAGCTCTAACAGGTTCGGAAATGTGCTGCGGAAATACGGTATTGGTAAAGGGGAGCGGGTATTTATTTTCATGCCACGTTCACCCGAGCTGGTTATTAGTTTACTTGGTGTTCTAAAGGTAGGAGCTGTTGTCGGTCCATTGTTTGAGGCGTTTATGGAAACTGCGGTTAAGGATCGATTGGAGGATAGTGGGGCAGTGGCATTAGTGACCACACCTGCGCTTCTGTCACGGGTAAAACGTGAGGAGCTTCCTGAGCTGCGACATATTTTTGTGGTTGGTGATATGGATGCACGCGAGCAGGGGATTATCGATTTCGAGACAGAAATGCTTATGTCCTCAGAGGAACTTGAGCCAGAATGGTTGAATCGTGAAGATGGATTAATTATTCACTATACATCAGGCTCAACAGGCAAGCCCAAAGGCGTGTATCATGTGCAAAATGCGATGATTCAGCATTACTATACTGGCAAAATGGTGCTGGATTTGCGGGAAGATGATGTGTATTGGTGTACTGCTGATCCTGGCTGGGTCACGGGAACATCATACGGTATTTTTGCTCCATGGCTAAATGGGGCGACGAATGTCATTCGTGGGGGGCGTTTCAGCCCGGAAGACTGGTACCGCACGATTGAGCGTCACGAAGTGACCATATGGTATAGTGCTCCTACAGCGTTTCGGATGCTGATGAGCGCAGGGGAGCAGGTTGTTTCCAAATATGATCTTAGCAGTCTGCGGCATGTATTATCCGTTGGGGAACCGTTGAATCCAGAAGTGGTGCGATGGGGATGGCAAGTGTATACACAGCGAATTCATGATACTTGGTGGATGACGGAAACAGGAGCACAGTTGATCTGTAATTACCCTGAGCTGCCAATTAAGCCGGGTTCGATGGGAAAGCCACTCCCAGGTATTCAGGCTGCTATTTTGGACGACAGAGGGCAGGTGTTGCCTCCTGACCGGATGGGCCACTTGGCGATCCGTACACCATGGCCATCCATGATGAATCGTATATGGAACAATCCGAACAAGTTTCAGGAATATTTCCGCTTTCCCGGTTGGTATGTATCGGGTGATTCAGCTTACATGGATGAGGACGGATATTTCTGGTTTCAGGGTAGGATTGATGATGTCATTAACTCCTCCGGGGAGCGAATTGGCCCTTTTGAGGTGGAGAGCAAGCTTCTGGAGCATCCTGCAGTAGCGGAAGCCGGAGTCATTGGAAAACCAGATACCGTGCGGGGAGAGATTATCAAGGCTTTTGTTGCACTGCGTGAAGGCTATGCACCGTCTGAAGCTTTACAGCAGGACATCTATCGCTTCGTTAAGGAAGGGCTGTCTGCTCATGCTGCTCCACGCGAAATTGAGTTTAAGGAAAAGCTACCCAAAACCCGTTCCGGTAAAATTATGAGACGCGTGTTGAAAGCCTGGGAGCTTAACCTTCCTACAGGTGACTTATCTACCATAGAGGATTGAAGTGCTGTGCATATTAGAATTAAAAAAGGGAGTCTCCAAAGCCTTAATGGCTAAGGGGACTCCCTTTTTGATAGGGTGAATCTCATATTCACCCTATCACTTTCTGCTTTGTCTTCTGTTATGGACGGACGGCTCCGGAAGGAGCCGATTCCCCCATGGCATTCATGGAAGTGACACGAAACCAGCCTTTTGGCTTTTTCCCCGACTTATATTCAAAGCTGGGAGATGCGGTAGAGCCTATGTTTGTAAAAGGCTCCGCACCGCTTTCGCTGTAATACACGTTATAGCCTGTAATAGCGTCCGCAGACTTACCTGCGCTCCATTGGAGCGCTACGGATGAGCCAGCGGCTTTAGCTTGAGGCTGTCCAGGGGCAGTAGGAACCTCTGTAGGCTGTGCACCTGTTCCATCTCCCTCGCCCGGAACGTCTGGAGACTCAGAATCTGCAGGTGGCACCACAGGTGCTGCGCTTGCTTTCGTGCTTGGCCCAGACTCATGGCCGCCTACATCAACGGCGGTCACGTAGTAGCTGGAGCTGCTGCCCCCAGGGCTGTCAGAGAACACCTTGGAGCCGTCAGCCATAACAACCTTGCCAAGCCGTTGGAAGCTGCCCCCATCTGTAGAACGATACAGACGGTATCCTACGACGTCGCTGTTTCCGCTTGGGCTAAAGCTGATTATGGCTTTGCCGTCACTATAGCTTACGTTGACGCTAGATGGAGCGTTAGGGGCTGCTCCATCGTCCTTGCGTGGATCAATCTGAGTAGGAGCTTCCTTATCTGCATCCTGAGGCAGATAGTAGGACAACGAATTATGTCGTCTCATCACCTTGAAGGCTTGCTGAAGCTCTTTAATCAATTCTGAGATGGGCTTTTCCCGTTTTCTAACGGTCCGTTCATATAACATATCATCCGGTGTACCATCGCGTGGAATATAATTCACACCTTGGTAGGTAATATATTTCGCACGGCTCACACCATTTTCACTGTTTTTAGGTGGATACTTACTGTTATAAATGTCCGAACCATACGCGGATGCTGTGCGGCTTACAATGCCGTCAGGTCTCTTGAAGCTGTCCGTTTGGAACAGCTGGGCATCTTTAGCTGTTACTTCATTCATGATTAGAGCCCATAAGCGACGAGCCCGCTCTTTTTGGACTTTCGTTTCAAGCTTATTGACAGGTTGCTTGTAACCAACCCATACACCCAGCGTGACGTCAGGCGTAAAGCCCTCGAACCAAACATCAGTGTAGGATTGCGTAGTGCCTGTCTTGCCGGCAATCGGAATCTTGCCGGATTGATCAAAGTTCCGCTTCACCAGTCTGCCTGTGCCTTCCGACACGGCTGTACGCAACATATCCGTCATCAGGTAGGCGGTTTGCGGTGAGAAGGCCTGCACAGGATTAGCCTGATGCTTATATACAATATTGCCTTGCGAATCCACAATCTTTTCGATCATATAGGCGTCATTAAACACACCGCCATTTGGAATGGCTCCATATGCATTCGTGAGTTCCTCGACAGTCACCCCATGGGCCAAGCCGCCAAGTACACCCGTTTGAGCGTTGTTATCACTGGATTCCAAGGTGGTGATACCCAGTTTTTTAGCAAAAGCCCAAGCGTTGCTAATCCCTACTTTTTCGTTAAACAGCTTGAGTGCTATCGTATTTAGCGATTGATTCAGTGCATAACGCGCCGTAACCAATCCTTGATAGCGGTTGTTAGCATTTTTCGGAATGTGATATCCATTACTGCCATCTTTCAAAATAATAGGGGCATCATCCACGATACTACCAGGCTGCACAAGACCGCTGTCCAATGCAGGGAGATAGGCAGCAATCGGTTTCATTGCCGAACCTGGCTGACGTACCATCTGCGTGGCATAATTCATCTGCTCCTTTTGGAAGTCCCGACCTTCCATCATTCCAAGAATGGCGCCTGTTTTATGCTGAATCAGAATAGCCGCTGCTTGTTCGTCACCCTTGGTTTTACTAGTGGCAGAGAAGTTGTTTTTATTTTCTGCAATTTGACGCATAGATTTGTAGACGCTCTTATCAATGGTGGTGTACACCATATAACCGCCTGTGCGAAGCTGCTGTTCAGCTTCTTTGAGTAAATCGTTATCGTCCTTGGTCTTGGCATCTGCACTGGCATTAGCTGCTTGACCCGGATTGGTGACAGACATGAGTGCCTGCGCAGCCTGTCGTTCTGTTTCCATCATAAGGTATGGATAGGTGTTATAAGCTTTAACAGTGCGTGGTGCGAGAGATTTTTTGATATCAAAAGCCATCGCTTCATCATACTGTGCTTTATTGATTTTGTTCTCCTCCAGCATTCGACTGAGCACCAGGTGCTGGCGGTTGATGGCTCTTTTAAAGCCAGCTTCATTAAACTCGCCCTTACCGTTGTAAGCAGAATAAGAAGAAGGAAGCTGTGGCAAACCTGCCAGATAGGCGGCCTGGGCTACATTAATCTCGTTCAGATCATTCTCATTAAAAATACCTTTGGCCGCTGCTTTAATGCCAAAGACGTTGTAACCGCTTGAACCGTTACCAAAAGGTACTTTATTGAGATAGGCCGTAATAATTTGCTGCTTGCTCAGGAAGCGCTCAAGGCGCAGAGACAGCAAAATTTCTTTGACCTTGCGGTCATCTGTGCGATCGAGATTTAGAAAGACACGACGCGCAAGCTGCTGGGTGAGGGTACTCCCCCCGGTTTGTACGGATTCATGCAGCGCCTTTTGCTTCACAGCACGCAGCGTTCCCGACAAATCGACACCTTTATGCTCATAAAAATGATTATCTTCAATGGCAATGACTGCGTCAATGACGAGTTGTGGAATCTCCTTAAACGTGACAGGTCTTCGATCTTCTTCTGTCCGAAGTTGTCCGATGGGAGAGCCATCATTGAAATAAGCGAAGCCTGTAATTGCATTCTTATCTACTTCCTGTAGGATCATGGATCTGGAACGCACGGGTTCGCTTTTTACAATAGAAGCAACATAGCCAGCGGCGGCCCCCCCTGCAAATAGTGCCCCCATAAAACCGATGATGATGACCCACTTTATGACACGGCCGAGCCTTCGCATGGTTGTCCTCAAGCGGGAAGGCTTTGGCGCTGATACATTGTTTTTTTCTTCAACCATTAAGTCTTCCTCCTTTATAACAGCCATTATTATAGCATAAAATTACAAAATGAACCCATATGCTAAAAAGCCTGTCTTTTGGTGTCGTTGACTACATAAATGCAGTGTGTTATAAATAGGTCAAAGTAAATATCGTGAAAAGCAGAGAAAGACTTCAGTAGAAGGCGGATTCACGTTGTACAGAGAGCCGATGGGTGGTGTGAATCGGTAGCGTCCCTCCTTTGAATTACCGTCTGGAGCTGTCTGGATGAATGGAAAGCATTTGCAGGTTTGCGAAGCTACCATAGTAATCCAGTACCGGGTGTAGGCCCGTTATAGGAATGAAGTGAAAGAAATGTCTGTCTTTGACATGCGTTTCTTTAATTAGGGTGGTAACGCGAGTAGCTCCTTCTCGTCCCTTGGGATGAAAGGGGCTTTTTGGTTTGTCTAATATGTAATATTTTGGATGAAAAATAGGAGGTATACAGGATGAAGTGGGAAGAATTGAAGCCGGAGCAACAGGTAGAGGTCGAGCGACAGCTAGAGGTGATACAGCGGGGTGTGGCGGAAATTGTACCGGAGGATGAGCTGAAGCGTAAGGTAATCAAATCGGTCGTTAGCGGCGAGCCGCTTAAAATTAAGCTGGGTCTTGATCCATCTGCGCCCGACATTCACATCGGACATACGGTTGTTATGCACAAACTGCGCCAGTTCCAGGAATTAGGCCATCAAGTGCAACTGATTATCGGAGATTTTACAGGCAGAATTGGTGATCCGACAGGTAAATCGGAGACTCGTAAGCAACTGACTGAGGAAGATGTACAGCGTAATGCACAAACGTACAAGGAACAAATTTTTAAAATTCTCGATCCTGAAAAAACAAAGGTATTCTACAATTCCGAATGGTTAGGGCCAATGTCTTTTGCTGATGTAGTAACCCTGTCGGCCAAAGTAACGGTTGCCCGTATGTTGGAACGAGATGATTTTACAAAAAGGTACCAAAACGGATTGCCGATCAGCATCCATGAGTTCTTTTACCCGCTGATGCAGGGCATGGATTCCGTGGCTCTCCAAAGCGATATTGAATTGGGGGGGACGGATCAGAAGTTTAATCTGCTGATGGGCAGAACCCTGCAAAAAGAATACGGAGTTGAGCCGCAGGCTACTATTACATTACCATTGCTTGAAGGGCTGGATGGCGTCCAGAAGATGAGCAAAAGTTTGGGGAACTACATTGGTGTTGATGAGGAGCCGAACGAAATATACGGGAAATCCATGTCCGTTCCTGACGAGCTGATGCTGAAATATTTTGAGCTTGCAACGGATATCAACAACGAGGAGCTGGCAGAGCTGGCGAAAGGTGTTAAGGACGGCTCAGTACATCCACGTGATGCCAAAATGAAGCTGGCTGGAACGTTAGTGCGCATGTACCACGGCGAAGAAGCAGAGGAAGCAGCGAAGCAGCATTTTGTGACCGTATTCCAGCAACGTGCGCTGCCTGACGATATTGAAGAGTTCACCTTGACGGCTGATCAGTTAGAAGAAGGTGGCATTCGTGTGATCCAGTTGCTGACTCATCTGGGCTTTGCAGCATCAAATGGTGAAGCCAAGCGCAGTATTCAGCAGGGTTCGGTCAAAATTAACGAAGAGAAATGGACCGATGTGAACGAAGCATACACGCCGAAGGAAGGCGACATTGTGCAGGTAGGTAAACGGAAATTTGCTAAAATCAAGCTTGGATAATGAAAATATATTCAAAAGCAGCACTGAGATTGTATCGATCTCAGCGTTGCTTTTTTTTCTGACAAGTGAAAAGTCATGGTAAACTTAGCACAAATAATCAAACATGTAGGTAAAGAGTTATACATAATGAAAACGTGGGTTGCACAATTTGGGTGTAGGATAGATAACCAAAACAATTACAAGTGCGGGGAAGGATTATATGGACTATTTTAAACGAATTCAGTGTGCGATTGAGTTTATTGAATTGAATCTCCGGGAGGATTTAAAAATTGCCGAGATTGCTTCACAGGCATGTTTTTCAGCTTTTCATTTCCAACGGGTTTTTCAGGCCATTTCGGGTTTTACGGTTCAACAATATATAAGAAGGAGAAGATTGTCCGAGGCGGCTGAACAGCTAAAACAATCCAATCAAAAAGTGTTGGACATTGCTATTGAGTATCAATACAACTCACAAGAAGCTTTTACCCGCGCTTTTGAAAAGAATTTTGGGATCACCCCTGGCAAGTATCGTAACGGTGATATCGAGTTTCCTGCGCAAAGTAAAATCAATTTTCTGGATTACCAAAAAAATACGATGGGGGATTTGGATGTGAATAAGCCGGTGATATTGCAGCTCGAAACAGTTAAAATTGTAGGATATGAATATAAAACAAATCTGAATAATGAGCAGCACTATAAAGAAATCCCAGGGTTTTATGGGCACTTTGGAGCAAATGAATATTTTATGTTTATCCCGAACAAAATTGCACCGGGAATGTCATATGGGGTTGCCTGTCGATTTGAAGACAACGGTGCATTTTCATTTGTGGTGGGCGAGGCAGTTGAAAAAGAGTCAAAAGAACTGGCAGAGGGTTTCATATATATGGAGATTCCAGCAGGGAAGTATGCTGAGTTTGACGCTTCGGGTTCAGATGGACGGGTTCAGAATATACGAGACTTTATCTATGGCACATGGCTTCCTAATTCTAATTTTGAACGGAGGGAGGGGCCTGATTTTGAAATTACGGACGTGATGAATTCCTCCTATCCAGATCACTTGAGTATGAAGGTATACATCCCCATTGAATAAAACCCTCAGGCTCGATGCATAGGAAATATAAAAAAAGCACCCGAATAAATTCGGGTGCTTTTTGGTGCTAATACAAGGATTAGCGGTTGTAGAATTCGACGATTTGTTTTTCATCGATATCTTGGGACAATTCGCCACGCTCAGGCAAACGAATGAATTTACCTTCCAGAGCTGCGTCATTGTACTCCAGGTAAGCTGCCAAGTGGTTGCGGTTTTCCAAAGCTTCTTTAATGGAAGACAGGGAACGACTTCTTTCACGAAGACCGATCACGTCGCCAAGACTTACTTGGTAAGAAGCGATGTCAACTTTTTTACCGTTCACAGTAACGTGACCGTGAGCTACCAATTGACGTGCGCCTGCACGGGAATTAGCAAAGCCAAGACGGAACACAAGGTTGTCCAGGCGGCTTTCCAGCAAGAACATAAAGTTTTCACCAGCGATACCGTGCATGTGTTGAGCTTTGTTGAACAGGGTACGGAATTGTTTTTCACCCAAGCCGTACATGTGACGCAGCTTTTGTTTCTCTTGAAGCTGCATACCGTAGTTGCTGATTTTTCTCCGTTGGTTTGCACCATGTTGTCCCGGAGGGAAAGGGCGTTTCAATTCTTTACCTGTGCCGCTCAGGGAAATACCGAGACGACGGCTCAATTTAAATTTAGGACCAGTGTAACGTGCCATTATAGAGTTAACTCCTTCATAATTAAAATTTGAGTTGGGGCTCTCTTTGCGCTCCAATTTGTTCGGCGCTACCAATTAAGGTAAGACGCACTACTGACAGAAAAGTTCAGCCGCTGTCCTGTCAGCAACAAAAAAGATGAGGGTGACACAAACTGTTACGCCCAAAATTTAAGATCCGCACAGTAGATAGTTCTGCCGTACAGTCTTTTTCATTAATATATACTATATGTAAGAGTGGGTCAATGTCAAGAAAAGAAAAAGAATGAAAACGTCAGAATTTGTCGATAGGGCTTAAGAACTAAAAAAGTGGGACGAATTTCTGAAAAATGGATGCAAATTTCTAGAGTTGAGAGTAAAATAGATCATATTATGAGCTATAGTGGTGTATAGCCGCTGTCTTGGTACAGCTAATTTTGCTGTGAAGGAGCGCCTTAATATGTCGGAATTTTCAACAACGGATCAGCAAATGCTTGACAGTAAAACAGTCCAGGCTGGCGGTGCTCCGCTGTTTGATGATAAAGGATATACGTCTTTTGCCTGGCTCCAGAACATGGATATGACACCCTATGATTTCCCCTATATTAACCAGCTGCTTGTCCAAGGATATCGGAGTTGGTTACAGCAGAGCAATGGTATATCCTGGATTAACGAAGAATATACTGCTGTTTTTAATTTTATAGGTGTTCGTGTTGCTGGTAGGGAAGAAGATGATGACGAGGATTTGGATTTGGTCGAACGTTGTTGCATATCTAGAGAGATGGAAGTGAGTCAGCGCAAACTTCGTGATGGAAGCCTTGCGTTTGTGTATATGGTTCCCATACTATGCCGTAATTACAAGAGGGAGCCCTTTGCCGCTCTTCGTTTTACACGGCCTGCTCAACATTCTGTCTCAAATCAGGACACATTGTTAGCAGCTGCTTTACATTTTAAATCCTGCTTTTACTCGAAGTTTGAGTATATATTTATGGAAGATATCCTTGGGATGCAGAATCGAAGCGATCGTGAAGGTAGACGCCGTTCTATTTTATTTCAGATTGTAAAACGGATGCATGACAAAATTGACGTGGAAGGCGTGCTGGATGAGGTATTCGGGAGCATCGCCTATTTGTTTCCCCATGTAGATATCACCTTGTATATGAGTCAGGATCGACACAGTCGCAATCCGCAGGTCAAACCTTTGCTGCTGCATGAACGGGACGAAGATGTATGCGTCCGTGCATTTATGAAAGGGCAAATGGCTGTGAATGAGCCTGTCGGTACACAAGATGAAATGACTGAAATCGGCATCCCATTACGTGGCAAGCAGGGTGTATACGGTGTTTTCCATATGATCCTTCCATCGGGTGCGGATAGTATGAAAAAAGTGGATGTAGAGCTGATTGCCATGATGGCGGATACGGCTGGCACTGCATTTGAAAATGCGAAGCTGCTTGAGCAGTCTAATGTACTTATTCATGAATTGCGTCTCATTAATGAACTGGTTCAGCGCTTGAATCAGAGCCTGAAGTTAAATGAAATATTTGAATTTGCCGTGCAGGAGTTATTAAAAATGTTCATGGCTGACTTTTGTTGTATTGTACAGCTTGATCAGGATGGAAGCTGTTTTAAGGTCATGTCGAGTAATGTGGAAAGCTTAAAATTAGAAAGTTACCCTCATGAAGAGGGATTTGCTGGACTGATACGCAAAACAGGAGAACCAGTGATTGTGTCGGACTATAGAAAGGATGGGAAGATAACCTCTCATTTTATGGATGCGACGGACTCCCAGTCTTTGATGGCTGTACCTATGAAGACCAGCGGTACTCCTAGAGGGGTTATACTATTGTCCAGCAAGCTTCCACACTTTTTCTCTTATGATAATTACAAAATGCTGCAAATGCTAGCCCCTCACATCGGGTTGGCGGTAACCAATGCTATGCTGCACGCTGAGGTGCGACGTTTGGCTAATATGGATATGTTAACAGGTCTGTATGTACGTCATTATGTGGACCAAATCATTCAGCAACATCAGGAAAAGGATTTCTGTGGATCTCTTATTTTGGTAGATATTGATCAATTCAAACAGGTGAACGATACGTATGGGCATCAGACGGGTGACGAAATTCTGAAAAGCGTCAGCAATATCGTTCGTTCGGCGACTCGCGATGAGGATGTATGTGCCAGATGGGGCGGCGAGGAGCTTGCCATTTATTTACCGCAGCTGGGGGTACAGCAGGCGCTCGGATATGCAGAAAAAATACGTTACCGTGTACAGCATGAAACCGAGCCTCAGGTGACTGTTTCTTGCGGGATTGCTGAATGGAACTGGCTGGACGAGCAGATCAGTATTGAATCTTTATTTTATAGCGCTGATATGGCCTTGTACGAAGCGAAAAATGAAGGACGCAATCGAATAGTTGTTGATCATGTAGCCAATGTGTAGAGAATATTCCTTAGGGAGTGTTCTCTTTTTGTCTTGCATAACCCATTGCAGACAGGTAATCCTAAACGTAGCTTTATCGTGTGTATGTTTGAACTATAGGGAAACACGATAAAGTGAACCAGGTAGCATAACTGCCTTGAAGCAGGATTATTGCTCATGAGTACAGTTATGTTCAGGATAGGATGGATGATGGGATGCATTGGAGAAAGCAATGGGTGATGCAGGTTTGTGGTGTGTTCCTTGTGATAGGTGTGTTAAGTGGTTGTGCACTGGATCGACAATATACTCCTGAGCAGATTTTTAAGAGATCTGTTGCAGGAATGGCTGGCAAAGAGATGGTAACGTTTACTGGACGGACTGCAATTAGAGCTGACAGTGGTCTGCCAACGAATAAGCAGTTTGAATATCGCGGTAGGCTAAGAAATCACGATGAATTGATCATGCATTGGGGCTCTACAGAAGCTTTTCGTAAGCAAGGTGGCTACGTAGCCCTGCAACAAGGTAAGTCCGAGCATGATGTTACACAAGAACATTTTCTTCGTCAGAGTGGAAAATGGGTTGCGCTGACATCCGGTTATCCCCCTCTGGGTGGAAATGGTATGTTAAATCGCTTCAATCCGATTCAGGAGCTTGAGGAATTAAATACACTGAATAAGAGCATTCGTATGGAAACGGGAGCTGCCCGGGGAACTTGGATGTTGAGGATTGAACCGGAATCTGCTTCGGCAAAGCGCTGGTTGAAAGATCGTTTAATAAAAGAAATGAATACGTTAAACCCTCAAATCGGGATATTAAAAACGCAGCATACAGGAACGAATCGAGAACTGCAAAAGAAGCTGACTCAAGTATGGTCACAAAGTTGTGAGGATATGAGCAACCAGTTGGAGCAATCCATTGTGCGTACTGTGTATCATCTGACCATAGATCGCCAAACAGGTTTACCCTTAAAGCTTTCATCGGAATGCAGGATTTCCCGACAGGGAGTGAATGAAGAGCTGCATCAAGAGGCTTTGATAACCAGAGTTACTTTTGAGGACTACAAGTAACGGAGCGGGCGTGATACAATGAATTTTGAATTAACCATTGTTCAAAAAGAATGAAATAGAGAAGGAGAGACACTACATGAAAGATCCTAGAATACTTAAGCTGGCGGAAAATTTGGTAGGTTACTCTGTTGAGGTGCAGCCTGGAGAAAATGTATTGATCGAAATGATTGGTACAGAGCGTGACTTGCTTAACGCCATCATTCATGAAGTTGGTAAAAAAGGTGGAAATGTTTTTGTACAACTTACAGACCGTAAGGTACAGAGCGCCATGCTTCGTCACGCGACAAAGGAAATGCTGGAGACCTGGGCTGAGATTGACCTTAACCGGATGAAGCAAATGCACTGCTACATCGGAATTCGTGCAGGGGAAAATGTAAATGATCTGTCAGATGTGCCGGAAGATAAAATGAAAATGTATAATTCCATTTATCAGCATGCGGTACATAGCGAACAACGGGTGAAACACACCAAATGGGTAGTGCTGCGTTATCCGAATGACAGCATGGCTCAATTGGCGAATATCAGCACAGAAGCATTCGAAGATTTTTATTTCGATGTGTGTAATTTGGATTATGCAAAAATGGACAAAGCTCAAGATGCATTGGCAGACCTGATGAATCGAACGGACAAGGTACGGATCAGCGGACCGGGTACGGATTTGAATTTCTCTATTAAACAAATCGGAGCTATCAAGTGTTCAGGTCAATGCAATATCCCGGATGGCGAAGTATACAGCGCACCTGTACGTGATTCCGTTAACGGAACTATCAGCTACAATGCACAAACCCTGTATAATGGTATTACTTTTGAAAATGTTAAATTCCGTTTTGAAAATGGTAAGATCGTGGAAGCGACGAGTAACGATACGAAGCGGCTGAATGATATTCTTGATTCTGACGAGGGAGCACGTTATATTGGCGAGTTTGCCATCGGGTTTAATCCGCACATTTTACATCCAATGAAGGATATTTTGTTTGACGAGAAAATCGCTGGCAGCTTGCATTTTACACCAGGTCAAGCTTATGAAACAGCGGATAACGGTAATCGTTCATCCATCCACTGGGATTTGGTGTTGATTCAGCGTCCAGAATATGGCGGTGGTGAAATTTATTTTGACGATGTTTTGATTCGTAAAGACGGCATCTTTGTACTGCCTGAGCTGGAGCCATTAAACCCTGAAAATTTAAAATAACGATATCCGTTCTTGCTGAGAAAGCGATTTCAATGTATTATTATGGATGAGTAACGATACATGACAATTCAGTAAAGCGAGGGATCTCTATGTCCAATAATAACGCGGCTGTTGTTGAAATTGCACAGACGGCGAGCAAGTTCACCTCTTCTATCGTCCTTCATTCCGAAAATAAGTATATTGATGTGAAAAGTATACTGGGCTTGTTTACGACCCTAGTCAGCAGCCATAGCTATGAACTACACGTTCATGGACCAGATGCGGAGGAAGCTAAGAAAGCGATCATCGAGGTGTTCGAGAAGCACGGACTTCATATTTCAGTAGCCAGCTAACTTTATTCTTGAAGCAAAAGCATCCCTACCTGTAACTGTAGGGATGCTTTTTTTGTCAGGTTCTTGTATTAGCCTGCAATTTGGTCTAATATTAAGGATAGGACGTCTTGTGCGACATTGAGACATAGGGGGGAAGAATCCATGACTTCATCTGATTTGCAGGAACAATTGAATATCAAGGCTATTAATCTGCTTCAGGAAGATGCAGATAAAATAAAGAAGCTTATTGAAGTACAGATGGAGAATCTGGCAACCCGTTATTGCCCTCTCTATGAGGAAGTGCTGGATACTCAGATGTACGGATTTTCCAAGGAAGTGGATTTTGCGGTTCGCGCTGGACTTCTTCCGGAAATGGTAGGTAAACAGCTGGTCAGTGAGCTGGAACGCAATCTGGCTATTCTATATGAGGCCATGAATAATAAGGCCAATTAGGAAGACGGTTGAATTGATGAGAGCATGCGGAGTTTGAGAGCATGCTTTTTTTGATGCCTTTTTTTGAAAAAATGTTCTTTTAGGATGGTGAAAGCGCATCGCCCTTCCACCATCCTAATGCACATTTTAAAACCTTAAAAGCTACACAAGGAAGAAGGATACACCTAACAATACATACACTACCAGTAGCATGAGTCCCTCATACCAGTTGGTTGAGCCGTCCTGGGTGATGGATTTGGCGATAAATACAGCGACAGCAATGGCGACCAGCTCAATTGTGGTGAAAACAATATTCATCGTATTTCCCATAAAGTAACTGATAAAAATCAGCACAGGGGCAACAAATAGTGCAATTTGCAAACTGCTGCCGATAGCTATTTCGACAGATGCACCGATTTTGTTCTTCATCGCCAGTAAAATAGCAGCGCTGTGTTCGGCTGCATTACCAATAATAGCGACGAGGAAGGCACCTACAAACAATTCGCTGAGCCCAAATTGGGTCGTAAATACCTCCAGTGTACCTACCAGCCATTCGCTGACAAAAGCGACCATGACAGTAGCGAGTACCAAATAGGCAATGGATTTGTTTCTGGACCACACAGGGGCATGCTCATGTGGCAATTCTTCATCTTTTTGTTCGGTCACATCAGCTAAATAGTCCTTATGCGTAATCATAGAAAAAATAAGCCACGCAATATACGCGACAATGAGCGTGCCTGCGACAATGAGGCTGAGCGTATCTGATTCGTTATCCGTGATAACGTGTGTGTTCAGAAAAACAGCTGGAACGAACAAGGCAATAACAGCCACAATCATCAGAGAACCACTTAATCCAGCCAGCGATATATTGAAATTTTGCACTTTGTACTTCAAACCGCCAGCGAACAGACTTGCTCCGAGCACCAGCAGCAGATTACCGATGATGGAACCGGTAAGACTGGCCTTTACCATATCGTAAAGACCTTCTTTAACAAGAAAGATGGCGATGATCAGTTCGGCTGCGTTACCAAAGGTGGCATTTAAGAATCCGCCTAAACGTTGGCCAGCATAATGTGCGACACTTTCGGTCGCCCTGCCGAGAAAACCGGCTACGAATACAACAGAAATTGCGCAAATGACAAATTGGGCTATAGCATTCCAATGGGTGTAATGAGCGACTGCGCTAAGAGCAAATGTCGCTATGAGCAAAGCGGGAGATAACCATTTTTTCAATGAAGAGCACCTCGATATCAATAGATGTGTACAAGTTTGGCGAAAGCTGTCACTTGTATGGATTTTCTAAATTAATATACCCAAAATGATATAGGTTGTAAACGAAAGTTGTTTTTCATACGTAGGGTTTGCATTTGGAGTGGCTGAGGCTTTACAATACAAATAAAGGATGGATGAAGGGGGACATAGGTCATGGCAGAGCAAATTCAACAACTGGAAGCAGGAAACATCAAGATTTCCAACGATGTCGTAGGTAAAATTGCCGGGATGGCCGCATTAGAGACACCGGGCATTGCTGCAATGTCAGGCGGTTTATCGGAAGGCTGGGCCAAAAGGCTGAGCGGTAAAAATGTACAAAAAGGCGTATCAGTGGAGGTTGGACAGCTGGAAGCTGCCATTGATCTACGTATTATCGTGCTCTACGAAACACCTATTCATGAGGTGTCCCGAATTCTTCAGCAAAATGTGCGAGAAGCCGTCGAAAGTATGACGGGTTTGCGGGTCGTGGAAGTGAACGTAAAAGTGGAAGGTGTCGCGTTCAAGGACGACGCAGTGTAAAAGAATCAGGAACCGATAAATTGACGTTTTTCACCAATTGTATACATGCCGGGAATTCCGTGGGATAACCCGAATAAAAACACGAAAACTGGTGGTTATAGAATCGCCAGTTTTCGTTTTGTGAATCAACAGTATAGCCATTTTTACAGAGGATTCCCGTATTTTTATACATAACCAAAAGAACTTCCAAAGCCACCGTTGTAAGTGGTCCATGGAAGTTCTTTTTTTAACGAAAACGGTTGGTTCTACGCGTTTGAAAGCGATTGGGTACTTCATTACGGACAGCTACCCCTGTGGTGCGTTCCTGCACTGCTTGTTTGGTGTTCTCACGAGAAATACTGAGCATAATGCCCATGGAAAACATCATGACAAGTAGGGAGGAGCCACCAAAGCTGATAAATGGAAGCGTTACGCCAGTGATTGGAATCGTTTGGGTTACACCGCCGATATTAATGAAGGCCTGAATAGCGATCAAACCCATGATGCCAGTGCCTACCAACGTTCCGAACGGATCATGGCAACGCAGAGCAATGATCATGCCTCGCCAAATGAAATACAAATATAGCATCAGGAATATGGCTGTTCCGACAAATCCGAATTCTTCACCAATTACAGAAAAGATAAAATCATTAAATGAATTAGGAAGATAGTGAAGCTTGATAATACCTTTACCAAATCCTGCCCCGTTTAAACCGCCTTCACCTATAGCTTGCAAGGACTGTACCAGATTGTATCCTGTTCCTTGTCTATATTTCTCGGGATTAAGAAAGGCTTGAAAGCGTCCGATTTTATAATCTTGCTTGGCAGCAGCTTGTCCATCTGTGGTTCCAGAATCTCCTCCAAACAACGACCCAATGCCAAATACGATGGAAGCGCCTAGCACGAGCAGAACAATTGATGCTGTAATATGCTTGACACTGGCTCCACCGGCATAAATAATCAGACCACTGGTAGCAACCAAAATGAAGCAGGAGCCTAAATCAGGTTGAAGCATGATGAGTCCTGCAACACAGCCTACAATGACTGTTACAGGTATGTAGCCAGTCCGCAGATCTCTAAAGCGATCTCCTTTTTTGACGATTAGTGCGGATAAGTAAAGAATGATGGAAATTTTCGCAAGCTCCGTTGGTTGGAAGCCAACACTACCAAACCTGAGCCAGCTTTTTGCGCCGTTAAGTGAGCCTGTAAAAAGAACGATGATTAGCAGTAATATAGTTATGAAAAATAAAGGTACAAAAAGCTTTTTATATTTTTCCATCTTAATATTCATAGCTACCAACATAATAAAAAGTCCAAGTACAGCAAATGCAGATTGGCGCTTCACAAAATATAAAGAGTCAAAATTGTATTCTTTATTCAGCAGAGCTACGCTGGAGCTGGAGCTAAATACCATAATTACACCGAATCCAACCAATAACAAAGTGAGGATCAGCAATTGAAAATCCGGTGTGCCTCTTCTTCGAGTCTCCGGCTTCGTATTTCTCATATCAGCTTCCCCCGGTATTCGCCACAAGGTATATTCCTCGCAGACGTTTATCATTTTATCGTTTATCCATTTTATCATATTATGTTTGTTGGGCTTCTGCAACCTCCCTGGAGCAACAGATATCGCAACAATTCCATATCTGCTACAATAGGATGAAAATGAAGACTTGAGAGCAGCGGTGCATACGTGGTGACGCTGCATGATTAATTCGGGAACTTGCCCGGTGCTTTAAAAGGAGAGGTGGAGCAGAATGACACAACATGCGATAGATAAGATCTGGTTTGATCGTTTGCAAGAAAACATGGTGGAGTGGCGTAGACATTTACATAAGAATCCCGAAATTTCCTTTCAAGAAAGCAAAACCGCAGCTTTTGTGGCGGATAAGTTGGAGAGTTGGGGAATCGAGATTCGCCGTCAGGTAGGGGGACACGGTGTTGTAGGCACCATTCGTGGTGCTAAACCTGGGCCTGTCGTCTTGCTGCGCGCCGATATGGATGCTCTTCCTATTCAGGATGAAAAGGAATGTGAATATCGCTCCAGCGTGGACGGAGCCATGCATGCTTGCGGCCATGACGGACATACATCCGCGTTGCTTGGAACGGCTTACTATTTCAGTCTGAATCGGGACGAGCTGCAAGGAGAAATTCGGTTGTTGTTCCAACCTGCGGAGGAATTGCTGCCTGGCGGAGCGGTCAGTGTAATAAAGGATGGTATATTGGAAGGTGTGGATGTCATTTATGGCATCCATTTATGGACACCTTTTCCGGTCGGGACGGCCGCGAGTTGCGCAGGGCCGTTGATGGCGGCGGCAGACGATTTTTATATTGAAATCACAGGTAAGGGTGGGCATGGTGGGATGCCCCAGTCCACTAATGATAGTGTCGTGGCGGGTTCAGCTCTTGTTATGCAACTGCAAAGTGTTGTAAGCCGTTCAGTCGACCCATTACGACCTGCCGTGCTGACGGTGGGAACCATCCAAGGGGGCTCTGCGCAAAATGTGATCGCAGAAACGTGTCGCTTGAGTGGAACGATCCGTACGTTTGATGAGGAGACACGAACGGTAATGAAGGAGCGACTGCATGAGGTGACGGAGCTTACAGCCGCAACATACGGTACAACAGCACAGGTTCGCTATATTATGGGATACCCACCAGTTGTCAATGACACACATGAAGCATCTCGTTTCTTTAATGAAGCAAAATCTGTTTTCGGCGAGGAGAATGTGCAGGAAGCGTCGAAGTTGATGCCTGCTGAAGATTTTGCGTATTATTTGGAACGTGTGCCAGGTTGCTTCATGTTCGTAGGAGCGGGTAACCCAGTTAAAGGAGCAGTTTATCCACACCATCATCCAAAATTTGATTTTGATGAGGATGCTATGATTAACGCGGTTCGTTTGTTTATTGCGATGTCTATGGGATACGCTGCGGAACGAAACGCAGGGGCAATTAAGGGCTAAAATGAGTTGAATTGGGAACGGTTCAATCTGGAGTATGAGGTTAATGAAATGGGGTACCCTACTGTTGAAAAGGAGGGAGTACCCATGAAAAAGGTTCAGGAAGTTATGACTAAAAAATGCGTAACGGTTACCCCACAGGACAATATTTATGAAATTGCGGTCAAAATGAAGGACAATGATACTGGTTTTATTCCGGTTGTGGAAAGCGAAGGCAGTGATAAGTTGATCGGTGTAGTAACGGACCGTGATCTTGTCGTTCGCGGTTATGCGGCTAAAAATTCGGGTTCGGGTTCGGTCGATACCGTCATGACGACAGGTATTCGTACAGCCAGTGCGGACATGTCGGTGGACCAAGCAGCTGAACTGATGGCAGAACAGCAAATCCGTCGTTTGCCCGTAACGGAAGGAGACCGTCTGATCGGGATTGTCTCGATCGGGGATTTGGCTGTTCGTAATATTTTTGCAGACAACGCTGGAGAGGCGCTTAGTCATATTTCCGAGCAGGTCCACTAGAAGAATAATTAAGGTAGCATTAGTTTGGGGAGATCTTTACCCCGAGCTTCTAATCAGGAGTTCAACCCGAATATGGGTTGGGCTCCTTGCTATTCTGGTTGATATGCCAATAAACGGATAAGCTATTTATTATATAAGTTTAAAATGATGTATTGTTAGATTATCAGGAGGTAGTTATGAATCCAGATCATCCTTGTATTGTACAACGTGATTTTACCGTTCTGCTGGAAATGGGCTTGCCCGGTTCAGAATGGGCTCGTTCTCAGTTGCAGATTTATGCGGAGCTGGTTAAAAGCCCGTCCGCTTTTCATACATACCACATCACTCCACTGTCTTTGTGGAACGCAGCTGCCCTCGGATGGAGTGCTGAGGACATTCAAAATAGTTTGAACTCCATATCCCGTTGGGATATTCCGCGTGATTTGTTGAAGGATATAGAACAGCTCGTTTCTCGTTATGGGACGTTGACGCTTTCACGGGAGGGTACGGAAGAAGAGAGAACTTATAGCACAGATATGATTGGCGCATACCGTGCTGAGCATGAGCCAGACGGAGGTATAAAGACAGGGAAAGCCAACAGCTATACAATGGGTGATCGCTTGATCTTGGCAGCAGAGACCCCCGCTTTACTGGGTGAGCTACTGACCAAGCAAGAGCTTAAACAGCTTGGTTTACTTCGACTTGATGAGGTAAGCGCGTCGGTCCCGTCCGAAAATCGGGGCTTGCTCAAGCAGGAATTAACGCGCTTGGGATATCCCGTTGTGGATACGGCAGGCTATCTTGAAGGGAATCAGCTTAGTTTTACCTTGGGAAAGGGACAAACGAAGTTGCAGCTTCGTGATTATCAAGTAAAGGCCGCTGATGCGTTTGAAGGAGCGGACGGCTTAGGAGGTAGTGGTGTACTGGTGCTTCCATGCGGAGCCGGAAAAACAGTGATAGGTATGGCGGTAATGAATCGGTTTCAGTGCGAGGTGCTTATTCTAACATCTAATACTACTTCTGTACGGCAATGGGTAGAAGAGTTAAAACGAAAGACGGATATTCCTGCCGATTCCATCGGGGAATATAGTGGTCAGAAAAAAGAGGTACGTCCGATTACGGTGGCGACCTACCAAATATTGACACACCGTCGCACCAAAGATGGGGATTTTGAGCATATGAAACTGCTGAGTGAGCGGAAGTGGGGACTCATTATATATGATGAGGTTCATTTGCTGCCCGCGCCAGTATTCCGGGCGACGGCTGACATTCAGGCTACCCGTCGTTTGGGGTTAACAGCCACGCTGGTTCGAGAGGATGGTTGTGAACGCGATGTGTTCTCTTTAATTGGACCCAAACGGTATGATATGCCGTGGAAGGAACTGGAGCGACAGGGCTGGATCGCTCAGGTCGATTGTGTGGAGCTACGGCTTCCAATGACAGCTGAACTTTTGGAGCGCAGTATGCGTGCCGAGGGTAGACAGCAGTACCGAATTGCAGCCGAAAATCCGGTCAAACTGAAGGCGGTACGTAGCCTGATGCAGCAGCACAGCGGCTTGCCCACGCTTATTATTGGTCAATATTTGGACCAATTGCGTATATTGGCTCAGGAGCTCGGTGTCCCACTGATTACGGGTTCAATGACCCAGACGGAGCGGGTGCGTTGGTTTGATGCGTTCCGCAAGGGTACAATTCGGACCCTATTGGTATCCAAGGTTGCAAACTTTGCGGTGGATCTGCCGGATGCGGCAGTAGCCATAGAGGTATCGGGTAGCTTTGGCTCTCGTCAGGAAGAAGCGCAGCGACTGGGCCGCATTTTGCGACCAAAGTCGGGCGAGAATAAAGCTTATTTTTATGCGCTAGTGACGGAGAATAGCAAGGAGACGGATTTTGCAGCTCGTCGTCAGCTGTTTCTGATTGAGCAAGGCTATGAATATGCGGTTCGCAGATTTAGTGTGACAGAGGCTATCGTAGGCGGGGATGATAAGCCTGGAGATCGTGGAAAGAAAAAGGAGGCCTAATCAAGAATGGGCGTAACGAACACGCAAGACAGCTGGAATGAGCTTTCATCAGATGAGCTGCTGGTGCTTAGACAATGCTTTATCCGGTACGCGGGACAGCCCATGAAGGAAGAAGAACCTATACAGCTTACCCGGGGAGCGTTAAGCGGAGTCGAAACGAAACTGGCACTGCGTGGATTACGTGCCCGGGGCTGGCTGGAGGCTGTTACCAAATCGTGGGGCGAACGAATTTTATATATTCCGGTTCATCGGCTACCGGATCTGTACGATATGTTGTTAGAGCAAAATCCAATGAACATGATGCATTCGGATCATCCGATAATGGTACATGAATCAATGACAGGCCTGGAGTCGGATTTGCTGCATGCGTTGTCACGTATTGCGGTACAGGGCGTTCCTTTGACGGCCAAAGGAACCATACATAAGCGGTCATTGCAAAAATTGAATGAACTGACCCCCTTTCGCCCAGAGGACCTGATAGGTCTTGGGTTGCATTATGCGCATGCAGAGCTGTATCCAGTGCAAACGGTGGTAATGATGGATTTGCTACTCAGTTTGGGTCTGTTAGTGAAAGAAACTGTGTCTTTTCGCGTTCAGGAAACGGAATTGGCGACTTGGATTCGTTTGTCTGCTTGGCAAATGCGCAAGCATATTTTTGCTACACTCATGGAAAGATACGGCAAGGCCGAAGCGTCTATGCAGCATTTTCGCTATATGCTGTGTGCCGTCTCCCAGTATGTAGGATCAGAAGGGTGGATATCTATCAAGTGTTTGCTGCAATGGATGCTTCAGGTAGGTCTGATCCAGCAGGAGAGTACGAACGGAGCTGATCCCAAGAACGGTGCCCTTTTAGACCTTGTTCCTACAATCTCAAATACGGAAGGGTTTGCGGGAGAAACGGTATCTGATTTTAATTTCAATGGACCTTTCATGGAGGAATTGAAGGGTTGGCTGAAGGCACTGACTGCTTTTGGAATGGGCGATTGGGGCCAGACTGCATCGGGCGAACTGTGTTTTCGCTGGGATGTATCTGTGATAGATATGCTTCGTCCCAATAATTACGAGGATACACATCAAGAACAAGGTACTTTTTATGTACAACCTGATTTTGAAATATTGGTTCCACCAGATGTGGCATATGATGTGCGCTGGCGACTGGAATGCTGCTGTGAACGTGTGACAGGAGATCGGATGGTAGTATATCGGATCACCAGAGAAAGTGTTACAGAGGCAATCGAGTTAGGAATGGAGGCCAAAGCAATTCCTGCTCTTCTGCACAAGTTCAGCCGGACAGGTGTGCCTGATCATGTACGCATGGCGGTAGAACAGTGGGCAGGCGATGTCGGACGGACGGCTTTTGCAACGGTAACACTTTTGCGATGTGGCACACAGGAGGATGCAGACATGGTTGCACGCCATCCCGCGCTGGAAGGATTGCTGGAACGGCTCGGTGACAGGGACTTTATTATTCCGGCGAGCTCTGCTGTCAAAATACGAAAAACGCTTGCTGCAATTGGATTAGGTCCACGTCGTGAACTGGAAGGTGTGGACGATCCGACTCATCATTATCCATTGATTTTGGAACCAGAGAACATAAGTTCAGGCAGCCCCAACAGTGAAATGGAGTCCGACCCTACTCAAGCCCGTTCTATATTTTCCCAAGAGGGAAGAGCAGGTTTTGTTTATACTGGGCGCACGCTGCATTTTTACGAACAAGAGCACACGCTGCCTGATCCGTCTGACTATTTTCCAGAAAGATCTACAGTCCCCTCCTCATGGACAAAAGAATGGAGGAGTTACCATACTTCCACTGCCCGGCAGTTGATCGAGCAAGCGATTCGTTGGCAGGCTGCTGTGGGACTGCGAATCGGTGGGAAAGAGGTTAAATGGATACCGGAGGCGGTGGTTCCCGGTGCACCATGGAGTGTCACAGGCTGGTACGCCTCAGGAATGGATGACGAAGCACCTTCTCCTGCGACTTTACAGCCAAGTGAATGGTCAGACATGCGGTTGCTGGTTCCTTTTACATAGTAGAGCCAGGAAGTGCATGAAACTCCTTCTTCTCAAAAGAAGGATGTGGTATGATAAATGAGTCTACTTTTACAGGGTAGAACTTTATATAAAGTGAGATGAACATTCATGAGCGTAGCCGAATTGAATACGGTCAATATGGCAGAAGTGCTTATTAACGCCTATGAATTGGGCGATATGGTCAACCGATCCTTTGAGGTATCGGATTATTTATATTGGAAACAGCGTGTGGAATTGAATCCGTCTATTCAGGCGTGTGTACGCAAGCTGGATGCCAAAAAGGAGCTATTCGCGGAAACGGAGCGTTTTGGGCATTTTCATCCGAACTATCATGAAGCGAAGGATGCAGTGCAGGTCGTTGAGCTGGAACTGGAACAATTCGTGGATGTTAAGGAGTTCAAACGAGCCGAAAAGGCGCTGGATGATATGCTTCATGCCATGTCTGAAACGATTGCATATTCCGTATCCGAGACCATTAAGGTGCCGAGCAATGATCCGAATGTGAAAAAGGGCGGATGTGGCAGCGGAGGGAAATGCTCCTGTGGATAGGTCATAGGAATGATACCGAGTGGAGGGGAGATGAAGCGAATGTTTGCCGAGCGGACAGGGTACATCATTTGGGTAAGCGATATCAAGGCTGCCCGCAATCTGGAGAAATACGGAAATGTCCACTTTATTTCAAAGCGTATGCATTATGTAGTTATATATATGAATGCGGATCGGGCAGAAGACACCGTTAAAAATATTCGCAGACTTTCCTATGTGCGTAAGGTCGAGCGCTCTTTTCGAAATGAGATTAGGACGGAGTACAACGACGATAAGGAAAAGATGAAAGAATATGAAATATAAGTTTCTAATATCTATAAATTGTAAAATATTCTTAAAAGGTCAGCCTGCGGGCTGGCTTTTTTTTGTAAAGTCAGGACTTTTGCATAATGGTCTTAATGCTGTTAGACCTAAAAAATCTTTAAAAACCGCCTATAAACTTCAATTTTGTAACTTGTAGTCCCGGGTCTGTTGAGGTAACATATGAATATATTGGTAGATATAAAGACCTATCTGGTGGGGAGAGTGATCCCGTGCGTGACAAAGCAATGCAGCGATGGAGTACATACGAACCGTTCTACGTGGAGATGGGCGATAAAAAAGTCGCCGATATCGTGATTACAAATCATGCGAAAACTCGCTACTTAGATCGGATAGAGCAGAAACAGTCCGAGACGAATCATATCGCCGCCTGGCTTTGGGAATGCCTGAAGCAAAACAGGATGGAGTCCTACTATCATAACGAAGAGGATGTATATTTAATTGATGGTGATCTGGTCGTCGTGGCCGAATTTGGAGAGTTGCCCGGCGAGATGGATATTGCGGGGAATCCGCTGCACAAGATGATTGTCATTACCTTTTTGGGCCGGATGTCGGAGACCATTGAATTAAGGGATTTGAAGTCATACTATTCATGGCTACGCCATTCGCGGCGCATGACACTGATGAAAAGCACTCGTAAGCAAAAATAGACGGTGATTGGGCGGTCGGCCCTAGGCGAAAAAATCTCCGAACTTATGATTACCGTCAACTTTAAGTAGAAAGTATGCAGTTATTAGCTGCATGCTTTTTTTTATTTCCAACAATATAACTCTCCAATTCGGTAAGTTTACTTGGAAATGCTTCGACAGATGTTTTTCTTATGTTAAAATAGGGAGATCAGAGGGGAGAGGGCTGTCAGTATGAACTTTCATCAGTTGCACATTTTTTATACCGTAGCGGAGCGCGGAAGCTTCTCGGCGGCGGCACAAGCGCTGCATATGACACAACCTGCGGTGACGATGCAAATTCAGTCTTTAGAAGATTATTTCGGCACGAAGCTGCTGCAACGTTCGACTAAAAAAATCGAGCTTTCAGAGGCGGGAGCGACACTATTACCTTTTGCGAAAAAAAGCATGCAACTGATCAGGGAAGCTGACGAGGCGATGTCTGCTTTTACTCACATGCTGGAGGGAAGATTGCATATTGGCGCCAGCCTAACGATTGGTGAGTATATTGTACCAAGAATGTTGGGGCCGTTTGGCCAGGAATACCCTCATATACGTATGGCGATGAATGTGATGAATACGACTCAAATTATGGATGATATACTAAAACATCAGTTGAATTTAGGACTGATTGAGGCCCCAGTCCAGCATCCAGATATCGTGGTGGAACCTGTGATGCAGGACGAACTGAAACTGATTGTGCCTTCAGGCCATGCGCTGGCCAAGGCAAAAAAAGTGGTTCTGGAAGATGTGTTTAAGCATCCTTTTGTAGCCAGAGAAAAGGGATCTGGTACACGTCAAGTGATAGAAGATGAGCTGAAAAGTCGTGGTGTGGATGCCTCCCGACTTGGTATTGTAATGGAGATGGGGAGCACTGGAGCGGTCAAATCGGCGGTAGAGGCTGGACTGGGTATTACCATGCTATCACCTTCTTCGGTGAAGCATGAAGTTGCGCTCGGATTGTTGAAAATTGTAAACATTTCAGATATCACGTTCAAACGAGAATTTTATGCAATTCATTTGAAGTCGGCGTTGTTGCCGATTCCGGTAGTAACCTTCCTGTCTTACTTGCGTCGTCATGATCAGGGAACGGACGTGCAGAGGGACTCGCAGGACGAGCTTGCAAAGCTGAAAGAGAAGGAGGATGCATAATGAAGGAGCAGATTAGCGTAAAACGATATGATTTACATACACATACCCTAGCATCTGACGGTATGCAGCCACCCGCAGATAATGTGCGCTGGGCCAAGGAAAAAGGACTGGCAGGTGTGGCCATTACAGATCATGATACGGTAGCTGGTCTGGAGGAAGCTCTGAAGGAAGGAAAACGCATAGGAATTACTGTGGTGCCAGGAGTGGAAATTAGTACTCGAGCTGGCGGTAAGGATATTCATATACTCGGTTATTTTATGGATTACCGCAATAAAGTGTTTTTGGAGCGGTTGGAAAAGCTTCGCCAGGCGCGGGATACCCGTAATGATTTGATTTTGAGTCAATTGCGTAGTCTGAGCGTGGAAATCACACTGGATGAAGTGGTGGCTACGATGGGCAGACCGCTGGCACCAGATGAAAGCATTGGACGTCCACATATGGCAGATACGCTGGTTCAAAAGGGATATGCGAAGGATATGCGGGATGCGTTTGACCGTTACTTGGCGGAAGGAGCGCCCGGATATGTGTCAGTACCCCGTGTAGAGCCTGCGGAGGCCATAAACTGGATTCGTGAAGCAGGAGGGGTACCTGTGGTGGCCCACCCTGGCTTGTACGGAAATGATGAGCTGGTTCGCTCAATTATAGAGGAGGCGAAGCCTGTGGGCTTGGAGGTGCGACATTCGGACCATGATGCTGAGGCTGAGAGCCGATATACTGTGATGGCGGCGCAATATGGGCTCATTGCAACTGGCGGCTCGGATTTTCACGGCGCACGCCAAGGTGTTGTTTTCCACGGTGATCTGGGTAGCCGTAGTGTGGAAGGTCAGGTTGTCGAGGAATTGAGGAAGGCTGCTGTTGGACAAAAGTAAATAAAAAGCCCCTTGCCTTATGCATGGAACACAAGAAGTGTACCGTGCAAAGAACAAAGGGCTTTTTTTGTGGATTCAATAGGCTAGTGAGACTTAGCCGTTTTTGATGCGATTCGGCAGCTTTTTGATCAGCTCCTCGTCGGGTGTAATGAAGAGCGTACGCTGATGATCGTAGATGACAAAGCCGGGTTTGGCTCCGCTGGGCTTACGTACATGCCGAATCAGGGTGGCGTCCACAGGTACACTGCTGGATTGCTTGGCCTGGCTAAAATAGGCAGCGAGTTGAGCTGCCTCCTCCAGCGTCGTATCCCCGAATTGCTCAGCACGTATAACGACGTGTGACCCCGGAATATCCTTTGTGTGCAACCAGGTGTCATTTGGTCCGGCCAGTCGATTTGTCACATATTCATTTTGCAAGTTGTTTTTGCCGACCAGTAACTCGATACCTTCGGATGATGTATAGACGTGCAGGGTTGGACGGTCGTTTTTCTTCTTTTTCTTTCCTTTTTTGACCCGATCTCTGAGATAGCCCTGCTGAACCAGTTCTTCACGTATTTCCTCAATGTCATTCATAGAGGCATGGGCTAGCTGCTGAAGAAGATTGTCCATATAACGGATTTCTTCGTGCGTTTTCTCCAGTTGTTCATCAATGACAGCCAAGCTGTTTTTATATTTGTTGTATTTTTTAAAATACCGTTGTGCATTATCCGACGGGTTGAGTAGTGGGTCCAGTGGGATGGTCATTGGACGCTGTTCCTCATCATAAAAGTTAGTGAGCGTCACTTCTTTGTCCCCTTTTTTCACCTCATGCAGCGAAGCGAACAGCAACTCTCCATAAATGCGAAATTGATCGGCATCTTCCGCCTCGGCCAAATCCTGATGGAGATAGTCGAGTTTTTTTAGGTTTTTACTCCGCTCGTTTTGCAGAAACCGCAGTAGGTCACTGACCTTTTGCTTAACCGTATCCCTTTCTGCTTTTTCACCGAAGAAGTCCTCCATACACTCACTGATAGTAGCGTACTCCTTACGTCCTTCTTGGATCAACGTCAGTGGAATGGCTGAGAATATCACTTTATCTTGTGCGTTTAGTCCAGATACCGGCTGAAAACGATGATTCCGCACGTCATCCATGATGTGACTGAATGTCCTCCATAGTGAACGATCACTATCACCAGATACTTCATTAGTTACTCGAGCTAGTATCTCTTCAGCAATGAGGGGACTGAGTCCAGTAAAAGTGTTCACGATCCAGCGTTTGGGAGCTTCTTCGGCCTCGATCGCTGTTTGATACGAGGATATGAAGTCTACCTCTTCCGTTTCTAGTGGATTCAGCTTGTTTTGTTCAGGAGGCTCCGTGTATTGAAAGCCAGGCATAATGACCCGATAGCTGCTGATAGACGGTGTGACATGATGAATGCCATCCAGCATCACGCCTGTTTCCGGGTCAAGCAAAATAATGTTGCTGTGTCTACCCATCAGTTCAATGATAATTCGTTTGAGTGAAATATCTCCCAGTTCATCACGTTGACGTATATCCATGTGAATAATACGCTCCATGCCCACCTGTGTGATTTTCTCAATAACGCCTCCTTCGCAATGCTTGCGAAGGAGCATACAAAACATAGGGGCTTCTGTCGGATTAAGAAAGCTTTGTTCTGTAAAATGTACACGCGGGAAGGTCGGATTAGCCGACAGCAGCAGCTTTACGCTTCCGCCTTGTGCCCGCAGATTCAGCACGATATCGCGATCATTTGGCTGATGTATCTTATTAATGCGCCCGCCCCGGATGCCTTGCAGTTCGTGTACGATAGCGCGGGTTACGATTCCGTCCAATGCCATAATTATGTTCTCCTTTGAAGCAAATGTATTTTCGCCTTCCTTCTATGATACATAACTTTGGGACAAAACTTAAGCGGCTTTGTGATATTTCAGGTCCTGTCCGAATAGATTGAATCTAGAAAGTCTGTCCAGCTTATCAGCAATCGCGGCACAAAAATATAATAACGGGCAGCCATCCTACGCACAACCGACGGAAACGGACTATCTGACCGGGAGGGAATTGGGGAGAATGGAACAAGCACACTGGCACCAATTAAGCAATGAACAGCTTTCAACAAGTCTGGAAGTCGACCCGAAGCAGGGTCTTTCGGAGGAACAGCTTGCGGAACGAAGAGAAAGGTCAGGATGGAATGAGCTGAGTGAGGGGAAGCGAGTTTCGGCAATCTTGCTGCTGCTCAACCAGTTCAAGGATTTTATGATGCTCGTATTGATGGGAGCGACCCTGATATCCGGCCTGCTTGGCGAATATTTGGACGCGATTACCATTATTGCTATTGTTGTACTGAATGGAATTCTCGGCTTTGTACAGGAATTCAGAGCTGAGCGTTCATTGCGAGCTTTGAGACAACTGTCGGCTCCAACCGCCAAAGTGTTGCGGGGCGGCAAACGAATTCAAGTTCAGGCCAGAGAGCTGGTTCCGGGTGATATTGTGCTGCTGGAAAGTGGTGATCGCATTCCCGCAGATGTAAGGTGGTTGAGTACGAACGGCTGTGATGTAGAGGAGTCTGCCCTGACGGGGGAATCAGTTCCGGTGAGTAAGCATTCCCGTCCTATTCATGCCGCCGAAGTACCACTCGGGGATCAAAAAAACATCGGTTTTATGGGCACGATGATGACCAGAGGAACCGCACAAGGAATGGTTATACGTACAGGTATGAGTACCGAAATGGGTAAGATCGCAGACTTGATTGAAAATACGGAGTCGCAGGAGACACCGTTACAGCACAGATTGGAGCAATTGGGCAAAATCTTGATTATCGTAGCGTTGGCGCTAACGGTGCTCGTTGTCGTAGCAGGCATTTTACATGGACAGCCAGCCATGAGCATGTTCTTGGCCGGAGTGAGCTTGGCTGTGGCGGCCATACCGGAAGGGTTGCCAGCTATTGTGACAATTGCGCTCGCATTGGGTGTGCAGCGTATGATTAAACGAAAGGCGATTGTGCGTAAGCTGCCTTCTGTTGAAACGCTCGGCTGTGCATCAGTCATTTGTTCCGACAAAACGGGCACCCTGACCCAAAATAAAATGACAGTCACCAAGCTATGGCTGGACGGTCGCTTCTGGGGAGTTACGGGAGAGGGCTACGACCCACACGGGCATATTATGGATAGAGACCTTCCTGCTGATCTTAAAAACGGACAATCTCTGCGTAGACTGCTACAAGCCAGTGTACTTTGCAACAATGCTGAAATTGTTCAAGCTGATACAGAGGAGTTGCGTTCGAAAAAGAAGACCAAAGAGCCGACGCCGTCCGCCGTTTGGGAGCTGAAGGGTGACCCGACGGAAGGAGCACTGGTCACGTTAGCTGCCAAGGGCGGGGTCACGAGACAAGGGCTATATGAGCTGTACACAAGGGAGCGAGAATTCCCTTTTGACTCGGATCGGAAGCGAATGTCGGTACTCGTACGCCACCAGGGAGGACACATCGTCTTTGCCAAAGGTGCGCCGGATGTGCTGCTGGGTCAGTGCTCCTACATTTTATGGGAAGGAAATGTCGTTCCGTTAACGGGCACGCTGCGCCAAAAGGTACTGGCAGCTAACGAAGGAATGGCCTCAGAGGCGCTGCGTGTACTTGGTGTCGCTTACCGTGATATCCGCTCGCATGAGCGTGTCTCCACGGTTGAGGAGGCTGAAGCACAGCTGATCTTTATCGGGCTGACAGGCATGATTGATCCGCCACGTCGCGAGGTTCGCGAAGCCATTGGCAAGTGCCGTCGTGCTGGCATTCGCACTGTGATGATTACTGGAGATCACGGTACAACTGCAGAGGCCATTGCACAGCAGCTGGGCATTCTTCAGCGCGGCTCCCATGTGTTGACAGGACAGGAGTTGTCTGTGATGGATGATGCGGCGCTGGACAAAGCCGTTGATACCGTCTCTGTGTATGCACGGGTTTCGCCGGAGCACAAGCTACGGATCGTCAAGTCACTTCAAAGACGCGGACATGTCGTAGCCATGACCGGTGATGGCGTCAATGACGCTCCGGCGATAAAGGCGTCGGACATCGGTATTGCGATGGGCATTACCGGGACGGACGTGACCAAAGAAGCGGCTGCGCTTGTACTGAGTGATGATAATTTCTCAACGATTGTAGCCGCAATTGAGGAAGGACGGAATATTTACGAGAATATCCGTAAATTTATCCGTTATCTACTCGCCTCCAATGTTGGTGAGATTTTGACGATGTTCTTTGCCATGATGGCCGGGCTGCCATTACCTTTGTTACCGATCCAGATTTTATGGGTGAATCTGGTGACAGATGGCCTACCAGCGATGGCTCTGGGGGTGGACCAGCCAGAAAAGGATCTCATGGAGCACAAACCTCGTGGCGCAAAGGAAAATATTTTTGCTCGTCGACTGGGCTGGAAAATCATTAGTCGTGGCTTGTTGATTGGTTTATGTACGCTAGCGGCCTTCTGGCTGACATTACGTATTGCACCGGATGACGCAGGACAATTGATCAAAGCACAGTCCGTTGCCTTTGCTACGCTAGTCTTGGCACAGTTAATTCATGTATTTGATTGCCGCAGTTCCCGTTCTATTTTCCATCGTAATCCGTTTCAAAATAGTTATCTCGTGCTTGCCGTGCTCTCCTCCGTAGTGCTAATGCTAGTGGTTATGTACGTGCCTGTGCTGCAACCTATTTTCAAAACGGTACCGCTTGGATTGCGTGAGTGGGCGCTATCCATTGTGGCAGCCGGGATTCCCACGTTTCTGATGGGAGCGGGAAGTGTATGGGGCGGTCGACGCAACCGTCGTCGCGGCGGAAATACACACTTTTCAGCGGGACGTACGAAGTTTTCAGCCTAGAAATCGGGTCATGTATACCGCATCGCTTTCCCACTATTGCCCTGTATGATATCATGGGATCAAAGCTTCATGAGGAACATGATATCAGCAGCAACGGCGGAGGTAAGCTATGGAATTCACAAAAATGAACGGTCTAGGTAATGATTTTATCGTTTGGTTTGGGCATCAGGATTTGCCGTCTGACGCCTCGGAATTAGCTGTTCGACTATGTGATCGACATTTTGGTATTGGTGCCGATGGGTTGGTATATATATTGCCGTCAGAAAAAGCGGATTTCTGCATGCGTATCATTAACTCGGACGGCTCGGAGGCCGAGCAATGCGGTAATGCTATCCGTTGTGCTGCTAAATACGTATATGACCGTAAGCACATCAACCGTGAACAGATCACGATCGAGACACTGGGTGCAGGGGTACAGCAGGTCGAACTAACTGTAGAGAACGGACTTGTTCGTATGGTGAAGGTGGATATGGGAGAGCCGATTCTTGAGGGTTTGAAGATTCCAACTACACTGGATCTGTCTAGCGTAATTAATGAGCCCATTGAAGCTGGCGGAAGTGGTTTTCGTTTTACGGCTGTATCTATGGGGAATCCGCACTGTGTCATTTATGTGGAGGATGCGCCAAGCTTTGATCTGGAAGCCTGGGGGTCGAAGCTGGAATGCCATCCGCTGTTCCCTAAAAAGACAAATGTTGAGTTCGCCACGGTACGTAGCCGGAAGCATATAGATATGAGAGTATGGGAGAGGGGAGCCGGACCAACGCTAGCTTGTGGAACCGGAGCCTGTGCTACACTTGTTGCTTCTGTACTAAACGGGTACAGCGACCGCCACGCCATTGTAAGCCTGAAGGGCGGCGATCTGGATATCGAATGGAGCGAGGACGATAATCACATATATATGACGGGCCCGGCTGAGATCGTGTACGAAGGTCGTCTGTTCTAAATCATGTGAACTTTAAAAATAGCGTGCAACTGGCCTATGAATCGTATAGAAGTGAGTGAAAAGAGGACCTTAGTAGGTCTTCTTTTTTTGGACTTACATGCCACTGTATACAAGGAATACGATGAACAAAGCAACATTCTGTCTTTTTTTGACGCCTGAACGATGTATAATATAGAAAATGAGAAAACAATAAGGAGGCCGTTCATAGTGCGGAAATTTCGTTGGATTTCAGCAGTTGCAGTCCTCATATTTGTAGCCACCGCGCTTCCGGTTCAGGCGGCGACCATCCCTGCTGGCGCGGAAACGACGGACAAGCAGGTTGGCTCGCTAACTCCGACAGTGGTAAGCCGTTTAGAAAAAGCGGTGCAAGAACTCATCGGTTCAAAGACAGCATTTCAATTTGACGATGTGACAGATATGGGGAAAACTTGGATTGTAGAAGGCGAACTGGAAGATGGAACTGCTACGTTGCAGACAGAATATAATAAAGAAAAAAACAGAGTGGATTCTACAACCATACGATATAAAATAAGCAGCTTAGGAAAGGCGATGAACGCGCCACTCAAGACGAAAGTGCTAAACAGCGCCAAAGCGTTTGACAGCAAGCGTCCTTTGCAATTTGAAGCATTCTGGCGGGTCAAATCCCCTTATCAGTCCAACAAGCCTTCAAATTACTGGGTATTTTGGGGCGCAGGAGAACAAGCTTCCTCGTTGTATGTGGATGTGGATCGAGGTAACGCTATTACCATCAACGCGGACTATGCGCTGAAGCAGGTGGACCCTTTGTTACTGAACCGTGCAATGAACACATTTAAGCGTGTGAGTGGACAGCGAATCAAGGTACAGCACGCTTCACGGTACAAGGACGAGACGAAGGGACTTTCATATTGGTCGTTCGAGGATGCAAACGAGGCGAGTGAGGTCAAAATTAGCGCGGTAACCGGTAAAGTGCTGGCCGTATCCACCTATGGGGTGGACTGGAATGATGACGCAGATTTCAAAAAAACATTTGCAAGCCCGAAATATACTGCCTCAGAAGCTTTGAAGCTAGTCAAGCCCAAGGCTCAAATGTTGTTTAATATCAATTTGTCCGGCTATAAAGTGAAAGTTCAAGGGAATCAATATACGTTCTCGAAGCAGCAAAAGGGAACGGATTCTATTGTGGCTAAAGTGAATAAAAAAGGGACTTTTTACGCTTACTCTCTTCATTCTTCTGATGGGAAAATGCCATGAAAATGTAGTAGGAAATAGAAAAGATAAATCAAGTCGTTTCACTCCTGAGATCATTTTGTCGGGGAGTGGGGCGGCTTTTTTTGTTTTTGGCTTATGTTTATAGTCTCTTTATGTTACATTAGTATGAAAATAAAGAGCGGGGTGGAGCAGAGGACATGAAACCGGATTTGCGTACTGTGCTGAATCGTGAAATTATTGTCGGAGACGGCGCAATGGGGACTTTTTTATATCAGCTAGGATTTCCAGTAAATACGTCTTTCGAAGAACTGAACATCACTTCGCCTGACGTTATATCAGACGTACATGGTCAATATTTAAGTGCAGGAGCTCGATTGCTGGAGACTAATACATTTTCTGCAAATGATTATAAGTTAGCCCGGTTTGGACTGGAATCTAAGGTAGAAGAGATCAATCGTGCCGGTGTGAGAATTGCCAGAGCTGCGGCCGGACCTGAACATTATGTGGTAGGTGCGGTGGGTTCCATATGTGGGGGCAAACGGCTTAACATATCCAAGCTGGAGCTGGCAAGAAACTATGAGCAGCAAATTGATGCCCTTCTCTCCGAAGGAGTCGACGGCATTCTGTGCGAAACGTTTTATTCACTGGATGAAATACGCATTGCGCTTCACAGTGTACGTAAATACAGTGACATTCCGGTAATTTGTCAGTTTGCAGTTGATCAGGTTGGTCGTACCCAGGATGGTTTTTTAGTTGCGGAAGCTTTTTCGGTGCTGCGTAATGAGGGGGCAGACATCCTTGGATTTAACTGTCACTCGGGTCCGCAGGGAATTATGAGTGTAATGGAGCAGCTGGATGGCCCTTTGTCTGTACCGCTGTCCGTATATCCGAATGCGGGACTAGCAGATTATGTGGACGGTCACTATGTATACGGTGCATCACCTGAATATTTTGGAGAATGTGCCAAGTCCTTTGTAGACCTGGGGACGAGGCTGCTCGGTGGTTGCTGCGGAACTACACCGGACCATATTGCAGCTATCTCAAAAGCTTTGAACCGTTTGCAACCGCCTCCGCTGGCTTCAAAAGAAGCTCTGTCGAAAGAGTCCTTTCAAGTGGCAGAGCAGATTGCAGATGAAGGGGAACGAGGAAATGGCAGACATACCAGCGAGCCCAACATTGTGGATCTGGTTAAGGAACGACATACGGTCATTGTAGAACTGGATCCTCCGCGTGATCTGGACATTACGAGGTTTATGCAAGGTGCTCATGCGTTGAAGAAAGCCGGGGCCGACGCACTTACACTGGCTGACAACTCGCTTGCAGTTACTCGTATGAGCAACATGGCGCTTGGACATTTGGTCAGTATTGAAACAGGCTTGCGCCCATTAATTCATATAGCATGTCGTGATCGCAATCTGATTGGTACTCAATCCCACATGATGGGTTTTGACGCGCTCGGTATTGACCATGTACTGGCGGTTACTGGCGATCCGGCGCGGTTCGGTGATTTGCCAGGCGCCAGTTCGGTGTATGATATGACCTCTTTTGAAATCATACGCATGATCAAGCAATTAAATGATGGTGTTGCATTTTCCGGTAAGCCACTGAAGCAGAAGGCTAATTTTGTGGTAGGTGCCGCATTTAATCCTAACGTCAAGCATTTGGGTAAAGCCGTGCAGCGATTAGAGAAGAAAATTGCCTCCGGAGCTGATTATGTTATGACTCAGCCCGTTTACGACCACGAGCTCATTGCAGCCATCGCGGAAGCGACACGACATTTGGAAGTACCGATTTTTATCGGTATTATGCCGCTGGCTAGTGGGCGCAATGCAGAATACTTGCACAATGAAGTGCCAGGCATTCAGTTATCCGATGAGGTGCGTGCACGTATGTCTGGTCTAGAGGGTCCGGAAGGACGAGCAATGGGCGTGTCTATTGCCAAGGAGTTACTCGATACGGCAATGGAACATTTTAATGGTATCTATTTTATGACTCCATTTATGTTCTATGAAATGACAGCTGAATTGACTTCTTACGTATGGCAAAAATCAGGCCGCGTACAGGCCCCCTTGTTTCGACTATAATAATCAATTACAATAGTATAATGGATGTGATGCCGATGTCATTGAGTATGACCGGATACGGTCAAGCCATCCTTCATTATGAGGGCTATAAAGTGCGCTTGGAATTGAAATCGGTGAATCACCGCTATTGCGAAGTGATGATGAGAATTCCGCGCGAATGGACTCGTTACGAAGATGGCTTGAGAAGAACGGTTCAACAGCAGATTAAACGCGGTCGTATCGATGTCTTCATCCACAGAGAACGTGATGAAGAACAGATGCCCGCCGCGCGGTTGAATGACACTGTGGTGCAGGCTTACCTGCATGCAGCGGAGCAGCTGGCGGATCGTTATGGAGTGAAAGGAACGTTAGGGATAAGCGATATTCTTGCTTTGCCTGACGTTCTGGGTGAGCCTGGAGAGGCTTGCCATGGAGACGAAGAGGACTGGGAAGAGCAACTACAGCGAGCTTTGAATGAAGCTTTGCAAGGTTTACTGGAGATGAGAAGGCGAGAAGGCGGGCATTTGGCGCAAGATGTGGAATCCCGTATTTTACGGCTGGAATCCCTGCATCATGAAATGACGGTGCTGGCTCCTCATGTTGTGAGCGACTACCGTAACAGGCTGAAACACAGGCTTAAAGAGCTTCAGGACGGTTCATTTACGCTTGATGAACATAAGTTCGGAATGGAGATTGCGTTATTCGCGGATCGCAGCAATATTGATGAGGAACTTACCCGGCTTCAAAGTCACTTTGGACAGTGCAAGGGATTGCTGCTGTCAGACGAGCCGGCCGGTCGCAAATTAGATTTTTTAATCCAGGAAATGAACAGGGAAGTCAACACGATCGGCTCCAAGGCTAATCATCTCACATTGGTTAATTTGGTCGTTGAGATGAAAGCAGAGCTCGAGAAAATTCGTGAGCAGGCTGCAAATATTGAGTAGCTACCTGGTAGCGGCACGGCTGCAAGAGTCACATGTATAGGGGGAAAGACCTGAATATGGCAATCAAATTGATCAATATTGGTTTCGGCAATATCGTGTCGGCCAACCGAATTATCTCCATCGTCAGTCCGGAGTCTGCTCCGATCAAGCGGATTATACAGGAAGCCAGGGACCGTCATATGCTAATTGATGCTACCTATGGCCGCCGGACGCGGGCTGTTATTATTACAGACAGTGATCATGTAATCCTGTCTGCGGTGCAGCCGGAGACGGTCGCTCATCGCCTATCCACTAAAGATGATGACAATGACGAATAAAAATGGAGTGTACTATGGCTAAGGGATTATTATTTGTAATATCCGGACCTTCGGGTGTCGGTAAAGGGACGGTAGGCAACGCATTGCGTGATAAGCTACCAGAGATAACATACTCCGTTTCTGCTACAACTCGAACACCTCGTTCAGGCGAACAGGATGGAGTGACCTATTTTTTTAAAACGCGTGAAGAATTTTTGGGTATGATTGAACGAGATGAAATGCTGGAGTATGCTGAGTATGTAGGGAACTATTATGGTACTCCACGTGATTTTGTAGATCAGACGCTTGCGCAGGGAAAAGATATTTTTCTGGAGATTGAAGTTCAGGGAGCGCTAAAGGTTAAAGAAAAATTTCCAGAAGGCATATTCATCTTTCTGCTTCCGCCTTCGCTAGACGAATTAAAGGATAGAATCCGGGGACGGGGCACAGAAACTCAAGCGACCATAGACCACCGTATGTCGGTAGCTGTGGATGAAATGAATTTGTTGCGTCACTATGATTATGCGGTCGTCAATGATGAGATTGATTTCGCTTGTAAACGAATAGAATCCATTATTATCGCCGAACATTGTAAGGTTCATCCTTAAACGAGGGCTTTACATATGTCAAGCGTACCTAAAGAGAAATAATACTGTATAAGCTGAGCTTGAAGGTGTACACTGGAGTTCAGCTTATACAGTCCCAAAACTACATGAAGAGGTGTCTATTCGTGCTGTATCCTTCCATTGATGAAATGATGAAAAAGGCAGATAGTAAGTATTCGTTGGTTGTAGCGGCTTCACGTCGTGCCAGACAGTTGCGCGAGGGTGAAAAGACGACTCTCAAGAATCCTAAATCCCACAAACAGGTTGGAGTGGCGTTGGAAGAGATTTACGCGGATCATCTGCGTCTTGAAAGCGGCGAAGACGAGTAAGAATTATACACAACTATTATAACCGGGCGCAATGCCAATTCCTTTGACAACCGCAAGGTTGTTATTTTTTTAGGTCAGGGGGAGTTAACGATGTTGAAGGGAAAAGTTATTATTCTTGGTATAACTGGCGGAATTGCTGCTTACAAAGGGGCTGCGCTATGCAGTAGGTTGACGCAAAAGGGAGCCGATGTTCATGTGATTATGACAGCCTCTGCCAAGGAGTTTATTACCGAACTTACGTTGCAGTCGCTCTCTCGTAATCCGGTGTACAGTGACACATTTGATGAAAGAGAGCCGTCAGTCGTATCCCATATTCATCTGGCGGATGCGGCTGATTTGGTGCTTGTTGCTCCTGCAACTGCGAATATTATCGGCAAAATGGCGCATGGTCTTGCTGATGATATGCTGTCTACAACGCTGCTGGCTACAACAGCGCCTATTATGGTGGCCCCTGCGATGAACGTACATATGTACACTCATCCGGCAGTCATGCAAAATATGGAGACGCTTGTATCACGTGGCGTGAAGATGATTGAGCCTGGTGAAGGATTACTGGCTTGCGGTTACGTTGGCAAAGGACGTTTGGAAGAGCCGGACACAATTGTGCAAACCATAGAGCGCTTTTTTGATCAGCAAGCTCAGGAACAAAAAACCAACATCAAGTCTGAACCACGATGGTTTGGTGGCGAATCTATGGAGGCTCAAGTGCCTGAGTCACTTGTGAATGAGAATGAATCGGTGCTTTCAGGCAAAAAAGTCATTGTTACGGCTGGAGGCACGATCGAGCGAATTGATCCAGTGCGTTATATCACAAATGATTCATCTGGCAAAATGGGCTTTGCCATTGCAAAAGTGGCTCAGGAGATGGGTGCAGAGGTGCACTTGATTGCTGCCAATACCAGCGCGGAACCGCCTGCTGGTATTATGCTTGAAAGAGTCCAGTCAGCTGAAGACATGTACGCCGCTGTATTAAAGCAATGGGAAACGAGCGATATGGTCGTTATGGCTGCTGCAGTTGCAGATTATCGACCACGTGAGATTGCACAGACCAAGATCAAGAAAAAAGATAGTGTATTTACGCTAGAGCTAGTGAAGAACGTCGATATTCTAGAATCACTCGGACAGAGTAAGAAACATCAATTTTTAATTGGCTTTGCAGCTGAAACCGAACATTTGGAGACGTATGCGATAGATAAATTAGAACGTAAAAATTGTGATTTGATCGCGGCAAACGATGTAACTTTGAATGGTGCTGGTTTTGGCGTCGATACGAATGCTGTTCAAATTTATGACCGAAGCGGGATCGTAGAGCGTATTCCTGTACAGTCAAAGGAAGAAGTTGCGCGTAAGTTGCTTACTATAGCCGCGGGACGCATGGGTGGGGTGCTGCATTAATGGAGACGGGCAATTTAGTTGCCAAGGTCATTGTCGATGTACCTGCCAAGGATACGGACCGCACCTTCGATTATCTGATACCAGACTCAATGAGACCTTGGATTGAGCCGGGTAGCCGGGTAGCTGTACCATTTGGCAAACGGACGGTGCAGGCTTTTGTCATCTCGGTAGTCCCAGCTGATGATCCACCGAAATACAGGATGAGAGCGATCCAGGAGTTGCTGGATTTGGTACCACCCTTATCTGGTGACCTAGTCGAACTGGGCAAATGGATGAGCGAACGTTATGCTTGTAATCAAATTATGGCACTGCAAGTGATGATTCCTACCGCGCTCAAGGGCAAGGCAGAACGTTATATCTCAATTGCCGAACAGCATGAGTTAACGCATCCACAGCGTACTATACAACCGAATCAGGGCGATGAACTCGAATGGGCACTTCTGACCGACGATGGTATGAGTGATCCGACGGAGCGTCGGATTGTTAGCTTCATTCAAGAGAAGGAGCAAGTCCCATTGCAGCAACTCAGTCGACGTTTCCCTGAGGAAGCAGAGGTTATTAAATCACTGTTACGCCGGGGTGTGCTTCAGGAAAGTCAAGTTATTAAAGACAAACTTGGCAAAAAGACCATGAAATCCGTTGATCTGGCTATCGGCATAGACGAGGCATCAACGGCGCTGGAGCAATTTTCTACCAAAGCGCAGCGTCAGCGGGAGGTACTTGCTTTTTTGCTGGAACGTAGCGAGTTTCTGCCTCTGTCGCTGAAGGAAGTCATGACCTCACTGAGTGTGTCTGCTGCAACGGTTAAGGCGCTGGAAGATAAGGGCTATGTGTTGCTGGAGGATGTCGAAGTGTTCCGCGACCCGTACCGGGGCAGACACTTCAAGCCTACAGAGCCACTCCCTCTCACAGTAGAGCAGCAGTCGGTATATGAACGGATTATTCGCCAGCTGGACACGCGTGAGCAAGGGGCTTATTTGTTGCATGGAGTCACAGGGAGCGGTAAGACGGAAATCTATCTACAGACGATTCAGCGTTGTATTGAGCTGAATCGTCAGGCCATTGTACTGGTACCTGAAATATCGTTAACCCCACAAATGGTAGAACGTTTTAAAGGCCGCTTTGGCGATCAGGTAGCAGTGATGCACAGTAGGTTGTCCGGGGGGGAACGGTACGATGAGTGGCGCAAAATACGCGAAGGCCGTGTGAAAGTGGCGATTGGTGCTCGCTCGGCAGTATTTGCGCCTTTTCGTGAGTTAGGTCTTATTATTATGGATGAGGAGCACGAAACGTCCTACAAGCAGGAAGAGACACCTAAATACCATGCGCGTGATGTTGCCATTCGCAGAGCCCATCAGCATGGGGCTGTCGTTATTCTCGGCTCGGCAACACCGTCGCTGGAAAGCTACTATGCGGCTCGCTCACAAAGCAACGACGAGTTTGCGCCGTTGCTGCTTGAAATGCCAACTCGCGCATTGGGGAACACGTTACCCGAAGTACATATCATGGATATGCGTGAGGAACTGCGTGCTGGCAACCGCTCTATGTTCAGCCGTGCGTTGCATAATGGAATTGCAGAGCGGTTAGAGCGTAAGGAGCAGACGGTACTACTGTTGAATCGGCGTGGGCACTCCACGTTCGTCATGTGCCGTAGCTGTGGCTATGTCGCGGGTTGTCCGCATTGTGATATTTCGCTTACGTATCATCAGCGGTCGAACAATTTACGTTGCCATTACTGTGGTTATTCCGAGCCCGTGCCTCAGACTTGCCCTGAGTGCGGTAGTGAGCATATTCGTTATTTCGGTACAGGTACCCAGCGAGTGGAAGAAGAGCTGGCGAAGCTATTCCCCGGTATACGTGTTGTTCGAATGGATGTTGATACAACGACAGAAAAAAATGCCCACGAAAAGCTTCTCAAGCAATTTCGTGATAAAAAAGCGGACGTGCTGCTCGGTACTCAAATGGTTGCCAAAGGCCTGGACTTTCCCGATGTGACACTGGTTGGTGTCATTACTGCGGATTCGGCTCTCAATTTACCGGATTTTCGGGCTGCGGAAAAGACATTTCAGCTGTTAACACAAGTAGCTGGACGGGCTGGGAGACATCAATTGCCGGGGGAAGTATTCGTACAATCCTATACTCCAGAGCATTATTCGGTGATTCACGCAAGTCGCCATGATTATGCTTCTTTTGTGAGGGAAGAATTGAAACACCGCCGCAATTTGCACTATCCACCATATTGTCGTCTTATTTTGGTGACCTTTTCTCATGAACAACTCCCGGTGCTGGTCCGACTGGCTGAGAATTATTCAGCAACACTACAGGGACGGGCCAGACAACGGGGATGGTTCGGGAATATGGATCGTCTTACATCGGATGTACTCGACATTTTGGGGCCAGTAGCTTCACCCATTTCGAGAATCAAGAATAGATACCGATTTCAATGTATGATAAAATGGCGTGGAAATATCGATGCGATTAGTTTGGCTCAGCAAGTAGCTGATGAAATGGCCGAATCCGCACAGGCACAAAAGTTGTTGATTAGTCTGGATGTTGATCCGCAAATGCTTATGTAGAGTGTTGCCACAAAAGTTATTATCACAATTAATGCGGACAAGCCGTCCGTACATAGGATAATGTAGCAGTCGCGTGTGTGATGAATACAGTTAAGCCTAAATGAAGCATAAAGAGGAAGGTGTTCTGTTGTCATGTCAATTAGAATTATAGTGTTGGAGCCGGATGACGTATTGCACAAAGTAGCAAAGGAAGTCACTAAAATTACGCCTAACGTGCAAAAGCTGCTCGACGATATGGCAGATACGATGTATGAAGCGGAGGGAGTAGGTCTTGCTGCTCCGCAAGTAGGTATTTTGAAGCGTCTCATCGTTGTAGATGCTGGAGATGAGCATGGATTGATTAAAATGATCAATCCAGAGATCGTGGCCGAAGAAGGGGAGGAATTGGGTCCTGAAGGCTGCCTGAGTATACCTGGGTTGAACGGGGATGTGCGTCGTGCCGAGAAGGTTACAGTCAAGGGACTGGACCGCGAGGGTAAGGCCATTACCGTTACAGCGACAGGGTTGCTTTCTCGTGCTTTTCAGCATGAAATTGACCATTTAAATGGAATTTTATTCACGGATATTGCAGAAAAAGTATATGAGGTTGCGCTGGAACAGCCAGGACCGAACCGTCAGATAGGAGAGTGAGGTTCGATGAGTCAAGACATTCGTATTATCTTTATGGGTACGCCTGAGTTTGCAGTGCCATCGCTGAACATGTTACTGGACAACGGTTATAACGTGGTCGGTGTGATTACACAGCCCGATAAGCCACAGGGACGAAAAAAAATATTGACGCCTACACCAGTCAAGGAAGCGGCAGAAAAACGCGGATTACCTGTACTGCAACCGACCCGCCTGCGCCAGCCAGAAGCGGTGGCTCAGGTGGCAGAGCTGCGTCCTGATCTGATCGTAACCGCAGCCTATGGGCAAATTTTGCCTAAGTCCGTACTAGATTTGCCTCGGTTCGGCTGTCTGAATGTGCATGGTTCGTTACTTCCCCGCTATCGGGGAGGTGCACCGATCCAGCGTGCGATTATTAACGGTGAGACCGTGACGGGTGTGACGCTGATGTATATGGCGGAAGGACTGGATACTGGCGATATGATATCGCGAGTTGAGGTTGCTATAGAGCCGGAGGATACCTCCGGTACGATTTTTGAGAAGTTAAGCGTAGCTGGAGCAAAGCTTTTGCAGGACGAGCTGCCTAAGTTGCTGGCAGGCCAATCAGACCGTACGCCGCAAAATGAGGACGAGGCTACCTATGCCCCTAACCTGAACCGCGACGATGAGCGTATTTCGTGGAGTGACAATGCACAGCAGATATACAACCGGATTCGCGGCCTTGTTCCTTTTTCCGGCGCGTTTACGCTTTGGGAGGGAAATGTTTTTAAAATATGGGCTGCTGAGCAGCCTTTCATAAATAATGAAGTGAGTGGCTCAAATGCCCCAGCACCCGGGACGGTTCTTCAATTGACCGCTCGTGGCATTGAGGTGCAGACAGGCGAAGGAACTCTCTGGCTGACTCAGGTTCAACCGGCTGGCAAAAAGGTTATGGATGCCGGAACCTTTGCACGCGGCGGACAGATGAAGCCAGGCATGGTGCTCGGATGAGCGGGAGTCACTCCCGCCAGGGAGGCCAAGGCAAGGGAGTGGGTGCCAGAACCGGCAAGACTCGCAATCAGACGGCGCGGGAAGTTGCACTTGATGTGTTGACCAGTGTGGAGCAAGAGGGTGCGTATAGCAATCTTGAGCTAAATCGTCGGCTTCAGCAGGCAGGTTTGTCTGCAAGTGATGCTGGTTTGGCGACGGAACTTGTATACGGTACAGTCGCACGCCGAAATACACTAGATTATTTTTTGAATAAATTTGTTCAAAAAGGAACGGCCAAGCTTCAGGCTTGGGTACGTTCGTTGCTGCGGATGAGTGTGTATCAGGTGGTGTATCTGGATCGAGTTCCGGATCATGCAGTCGTTAGTGAAGCGGTGACCATTGCCAAGCGGCGTGGGCATCAGGGGATTTCCGGTATGGTCAACGGCGTGCTCCGCAGCATGCTGCGTGAGCCGGACAAGCTGCGTATTCCTGACGATTTGTCACCGGAGGAACGGATTTCATTAGAACATTCCCATCCACAGTGGCTGGTTAAGCGCTGGATTAAGCAGTACGGTGCAGATACTGCTGAGGCTATCTGTCAGGCTAATAATGAGCCCCCTGCGGTCAGCGTACGGGTGAATACGACAATGATCAGCCGTGATCAGCTGCTGGACGAGATGAACTCAAAAGGGCTTGATGCCGTTCCTTCGGCAGTTAGTCCCTATGGGATTGTTGTTCGTAGCGGTGGAAATATGGCGCTTACTTCGTGGTATACGGACGGATTGCTGTCCGTACAGGATGAAAGCTCCATGCTCGTTGCCGAAGCAGTCGCTCCTGAGCCTGGCATGCTGGTACTGGATTGCTGTGCCGCTCCAGGTGGCAAAACAGCTCATATGGCTGAGCTGATGAAGGATCACGGACGGATAGTTGCGAATGATCTGCATGCCCATAAGCATCAATTAATTCGTGAACAGGCTAATCGACTTGGCCTGGATGCCGTGGAAACAGTCACTGGTGATGCGCTAGAACTGAAGGAACGATATGCTCCAGCTTCTTTTGACCGTATTTTGCTGGATGCACCATGCTCTGGCTTTGGAGTGATTCGTCGTAAACCGGACCTGCGTTGGAGCAAAACTGCGCAGGATGTTCGCGACATTACACAGCTTCAGCATGAGCTGCTGGATAGTGTGGCGGGACTGTTGAAGCCAGGTGGTATTCTGGTATACAGCACATGCACGATTGAACCGGACGAAAATGAAGGACAATTGACTCAATTTTTAAGCGAACATCCAGAGTATGAATTGGCAGAGGGTCATTCCTTCCCAGACGTGAGCCGCGAAAAGGATAGTATACAGGGAGGCTCGGTACAGCTGTTACCGCAGCATTTCCACAGCGACGGATTTTATATCGCGCGCCTGCGTCGGGTGAAATAGCGCGGAAGAGAATTCCAGGCAGCTTTCCACCAGTATTTCCACATTCCGCCGGAACATTTCCGGCGGTTTTTTGCATGAAGACGAAAAATTTTTACCCCCTCAGGGATTTGTGCTAAAATAGGAAGAATGAAAAATACTATCTGCGATCAAACAGAACTTAATGAAGAAGGAACGGGTGCAAACATTGATGAAACCTTTTATATATGATTTAACTCTGGAGGAGCTTCAGGACTGGGCCAAGAACAATGGCGAGCCTGCTTTTCGTGGAGGACAAATTTTTGACTGGCTGTATGTGAAGCGAGTCAATGATTTCAGCGAGATGACGAATTTGTCCAAGGCGCTGAGAGAGAAGCTTGAGGAGCAATTTAGTTTTGTGACGCTTAGTGAAATTACAAAGTTGGAATCGAAGGACGGTACAGTAAAATTCCTGTTCGGTTTGCACGATGATCATGCCATTGAAACGGTCATTATGAGACACAATTACGGAAACAGCATTTGTGTAACGACTCAAGTGGGTTGCCGGATTGGTTGTACTTTCTGCGCTTCGACGCTCGGAGGCCTTAAACGGAACCTGACGGCTGGTGAAATTACTGCACAGGTGGTGCAGGCTCAGAAAATTTTGGATAAAACCAATGAACGAGTGAGTAGCATCGTGATTATGGGCTCGGGCGAGCCTTTTGAAAACTATGAAGCGACCATGACGTTTTTACGTACAATGGTTCATGAAAAAGGTCTGAACATTGGTCAACGTCATATCACAGTGTCGACCAGCGGTATTGTACCGAATATTTATAAATTTGCCGACGAGGATACCCAGATTAATCTGGCAATATCCATTCATGCGCCTAATGATGCGCTTCGTTCGAAGCTGATGCCTGTAAATCGGCGTTATCCCTTTAAGGATGTTATGGATTCTCTACGTTACTATCTTGCTAAGACGGGGCGGAGAATTTCGTTTGAATATGCCCTGATTGGTGGGGTAAACGATCAGGCAGAACATGCTGAAGAGCTAGCGGATGTGTTAAAGGACATGCTGTGTCACGTCAATTTGATTCCAGTCAATCATGTGCCTGAGCGCAAGTATGTACGCACATCACGCAGTGATATTTTTAATTTCCAACGTATTCTTGCCGAAAAAGGCGTCAATGTGACGATCCGGCGTGAACAGGGTCACGATATTGCCGCTGCTTGCGGTCAGTTGCGTGCAAAGCATATGGAGTTGGGGTGAAACCATTTGATCAAAACAGTTCATGTCAGCCATGTCGGACGTGTACGTTCGGTGAATGAGGATTCTGCCTGGATCAGGCACTTGGAGCAAGGCTATATCCTTGGGATTGTTGCCGATGGTATGGGGGGGCATTTGGCCGGTGATACGGCCAGCCGCCTTGCGGTAGAGACACTTGCCGCTGATTTGGCGACGCTGGAGAGCGGATTATCCGCACATTCTTTGACGGCGGCGCTCAGCGACGCTATTTTGCATGCCAATGAAGTCATCTTCCAGACGGCTGCACGCGATGAAAAGTATCATAATATGGGAACGACAGTTGTTGCGGTTTTATTAAACGACGCATCCGGAATTATCGGACATATCGGTGACAGTCGTGCCTATGTCATTTCCAAAGGAGCGGTACGTCAGCTTACAGAAGACCATACTTTGGTTAATGAGCTGTTCAAAAACGGTCAGATCAGTAAGGAAGAACGGGAGAACCATCCTCGTCGCAATGTACTGACACGGGCGCTGGGCACTGATTCCGAGGTGAAAGTGGATATTGACTCCATTGCGCTGGAAAAAGGCGATGTACTGTTACTGTGTAGCGACGGATTAAGCAATCTGGTAACGGAAGAACAAATCAGCAAAGTAGTAGGTGCCGCAGAGAATCCTTTGGAGGAGCGCGCGGATCGTCTGCTACATCTGGCGTTGCTTGCCGGAGGAGACGATAACATTACTGTAGCTTTGTTTGAATTGCCCGACGACACGGTTTCATTGAGTGAAAAGGGGTGTGACGCATGATCGGGCACCTGCTAGGGGGAAGATACGAAATTATTGAGCGTATCGGTGGCGGCGGTATGGCGCTGGTGTATAAGGCTCAAGACATTTTGCTGAATCGCAATGTCGCAGTTAAAGTGTTGCGCCAGCAATTTGTTCATGATGAGGAATTTATTCGCCGATTTCGGCGTGAGGCGCAGTCTGCGGCCTCGCTTTCGCATTCGAATGTGGTCAGTATTTATGATGTCGGCCAAGAGGATGAAATCCATTATATTGTAATGGAGTGCATCGAAGGTAAAAATTTGAATGAGATTATTAAAGAACGTGCACCATTGCAAGTGGATGAAGCAGTACGGATTGCTTCCCAGATTTGTGATGCGCTGGAGCATGCCCACCAAAATCAGATCATTCACCGAGACATTAAGCCTCATAATATATTAATTGGACGTAATGGACGGGTTAAGGTAACTGATTTTGGGATTGCTAGAGCTGTTACGTCAACGACCATTACCCAGACGGGTTCTGTTGTGGGTTCTGTTCATTATTTTTCACCTGAGCATGCAAAGGGTGTCGTCACCGGCGAAAAATCGGACTTATATTCTTTAGGTATTGTCTTATATCAAATGCTGACAGCGCAGCTCCCTTTCCTGGGAGAAAGTCCAATTAGTGTAGCGCTCAAGCATTTGCAAGAGGAATTTGAGGAACCACGTAAAATTAATCCGTTGATTCCGCAAAGTGTTGAAAATGTCATTCTAAAATCCATGCGCAAAAATCCAGAAGAGCGTTATCAATCGGCAGACGAAATGCTAAAAGATCTGGAAACCTGTTTGCTGCCGGGACGGCGTAATGAATCCAAGCTGGAGTTTACACATTTGGATGATGAGGATCAAACACGGGTTATTCCGGCTATTAAGCCTCAACAATTAGGGATGTCTTCTAGTGGCGATGATGTACCTGCTCAACCGCGTGAGTCTGAACAGCTTCCGAGCAAGCAATCGTCCAAAAATAATAGAAAAAAAGCGATCTTGTGGGTAACACTAGTGTTGGTGTTACTTCTGTGCATGGGCGGAGTGGTGTACTATGTGCAAAGTGTACTTGTCGTGCCTGAGGTAAAAGTACCAGGTGTATTGACACAAACAGAAGACCAAGCGAAGGTTAATCTCAGTAAAGCGGGATTACTCATTGAGGAGCCAATCCAGCATGAATACAAAGAGGGAATCGCGCCTGGAGTTGTATTTTATCAAAGCTATCCTGCAGATTCTTTAGTCAAGGAAGGAACCAAGATTAGTCTGAAAGTCGGGATTGCCAAGCCGCTCACCCCGATGCCGGATGTCAAAGGCCAAAGCTACGAGAATGCTGTTAAGCTGCTGACCGCCCAGCAAATTAAGGAGACGCAGATTCAGCAAAATGAGCAGTTCAGTGATCAGGCCGCGGGGACCGTCCTTAGTCAGACACCCGCTGCAAATGAGCCATTTGATAAGGACTCAGTCCAGGTTGTGCTCACAGTCAGCAAGGGCGCTGATACTGTGAAAATGCCAAGCCTGGTAGGGAAGACGCAGAACCAAGCAGAAAATGAGGTTAAAAAGGCAGGGCTGAAGGTTGGCTCGATTAAAGAAGAATTTAGCTATGAGCAGGAAAAAGGAAGAGTAACCAAACAGTGGCCGTCAGAGGCAGGCAGTGAGTTGCCACCAAATACGGAAATTACGTTTTATGTAAGCACGGGTTACCCGCCAGAAGCGATTACACTACCATTTAATGTGCCTGTTGCGCCGAAGGAAGAGGGCAAAAACAGCAAAATTCGTATCACTTATACGGATGCGCGTGGAGAAAATCAGGAATGGGGAAGCCGTACGATTAATACGACACAGATGTTCACTATCAATCTGCTAATGGCTCCGAACAAAGACAGTGTTGTCTCAGTATTTAGAGATGGTGACTTTATTGATACGTATCCAGTCTCTTATATTGAGGCGAAAAATGGAACGGTGACGATGCCCCAAATTGCTCCGCCTGCTGGAACTTCACCAACGGATACACCTGATGGTACTTCCTCGCAGAATGGAAGTGGAGACGGCGAGGAAGGTGATAGCGGGGGATCTTCTAATGATACTGGCAATAGTGGAGGCGACTCGAACAATCAGGAGGGCACAGGAGGTAATGGTGACCCTTCCGCCTTTGTTCCTGGAACGAATTCCACGGGGAGTACGCGCAGTGAGGTGGCGGTTAGTCATAAAAATAACCCAGGCCACGCAAAGAAGAAAAAAGTGATTGAGGCTGTTCAGCATCAGTAAACTTGCAATAGGAAGATGCTCAACCTGTTATACGCAATGAAACTTGAACATTATGAAGGAGGACATCTTACTCATGCCTGAAGGTCTGATCGTCAAGGCGCTTAGCGGATATTATTATGTCTCCAGCCTGGATCAGGATGGGCGTCCGGTATCTGGCGAAGCTACGGTACAATGCAGAGCACGCGGCATTTTTAAGAAAAAAGAGATTACGCCTCTTGTCGGTGATCGGGTCGTTTACGAACTGACTGAGAACGGGGAAGGTATGGTCGAGGAGATTAGAAAGCGTACGACAGAGCTAATTCGTCCTCCAGTAGCTAATACCACGCTAGCCGTGCTACTGTTTTCCTTGCGTGAGCCGGATTTAAACCTGCCTTTACTGGACAAATTTTTAGTCCATATTGAGCACGCCGGACTGGATACGATTATCTGTCTGACTAAGCGCGATTTGTATGAAGGCAGCCCTTCAGAGGATGACACCGTGCTGGCCGTTCAGGAAATGTACCGGAAGATCGGTTATGAGGTGCTGGTAACCAGTGCCCGTACCGGAGAAGGGACGGCTGAGCTTAAGAAGCTGTTGGCTGGTCAAATCAGCGTGTTTTCCGGGCAGTCAGGTGTAGGAAAGTCTTCCATGCTTAATGCTCTGGAGCCTGGGTTAACGCTGGAGACGAGCGCCATAAGCAATAAGCTGGGCCGAGGAAAACATACGACTCGTCATGTGGAGCTGATTCCTCTAGACAACGGAGGGTTTGTAGCAGATACACCGGGGTTTAGCCAGCTGGATTTTCTGGAGCTAGGTGTGGATGAGTTATCTCCCTGTTTTCGTGAATTCCAGCAGTATGCGGAAGGATGTAAATTTCGGGGGTGTACCCATATTCACGAGCCTAGCTGTAAAGTAAGAGAGGCCCTGGAAGAAGGCCATATTTCACAGGGACGATATGATAGCTATTTGCAGTTCTATCAGGAATTAAAAGAAAAAAAGCGGAGGTACTGAGTATATGTTAAAAATAGCACCGTCGATTTTATCCGCTGATTTTGCTCGCTTGGGCAGTGAAGTTGCGGAAGCTGAGGCAGGAGGGGCAGACTGGATTCATGTGGATGTAATGGATGGACATTTTGTATCCAATATTACACTGGGCCCACCTATCGTTCAGGCTATTCGTCCGCATACGACTCTTCCCTTAGATGTTCATCTGATGATTGAGCATCCTGAACGCTATATTGGCGATTTCGTAAAAGCAGGAGCCAACATCATCACTGTTCATGCTGAGGCCTGTGTTCATTTGCATGGTGTCCTTCACTTGATCAAGCAGCAAGGCGCTCTGGCTGGAGTGGCTCTCAATCCGGGTACTTCACCATACGCGATCAAGGAAGTGCTGCCAAATGTGGATATGATTCTGGTGATGACGGTCAATCCTGGCTTTGGAGGTCAGTCCTTCATTCCAGAGACGTTAAATAAAATCAGACAAATCCGTGCTTGGCTGAACGAATTGGGTCGTCCAGACGTACATATCGAGGTAGACGGAGGTATTGCGGAAGAGACGGCACCAGCCGTATTTGAAGCGGGGGCTGACGTGTTGGTGGCTGGTAGTGCGGTATTTGGCAGAGCAGACCGCGCAGCGGCTATTGCTGCGATTCGGGACACTGCAGCTCGTTTGTCCAAGTGAAGCTGACTGAAGCATTGTGGATGACTGTAGCGAGCATGGCGACGGGGTTGACCCTTAGCTGTTTCTCGCTAGTGAAGGCTCCTTGGAATGCTGTTCTTTCACTTTTGGCTGTTTTAATTGTACTGTTTTATTTTCGAAAAAATGAACGGCGGGGTTTACGAATAGGTTTTGTGGTGTGCAGCGTACTTTATTATATCCTGTTTATTTTCATACTCTCAGCATATCTCTATGTTCGCGGACTTGTCTGATGGTATAGCCTGGGATGGTTGTGCATAAATATGGTTACATGAGCGGGATTCTCATGTAGCCTTTTTTTTTGTGGGGCAACAACCCTTGACAGGTTGCATAAACTACAGAGAACGGATGCAGGAGGATGATGGGGAGGGTGAGGCATGAAGTTTTACACAATCAAGCTGCCAAAATTTCTGGGTGGATTCGTTAAAGCCATTTTGAATACATTCCAGAAAAACTGAATTCAACGTAATGTAAACACAGGATGTAGGATGAAAGCTGGAGGTACACAGGGCACGCTTCCCGGGCACAACAGATAGGTGGCTCGGCAGTAAAAGATAGGAACGCACGGGAAGGTGCCTGACATTTTGTTCTCCTGAACCAGATGGATATTACTTTTCGAATAACCAAAAAAGCACCCGTTTAAAACGAGGTGCCTTTTGCTTATAACGATATTTTTTTACGACTACACGCGAGTCACTTTACCGGCTTTCAATGCACGAGTGCTGACATAAACGCGTTTCGGTTTACCGTTAACGAGAATGCGAACTTTTTGTACGTTGACGCCCCAAGTACGGCGATTACGGTTGTTAGCGTGAGATACGTGGTTACCGCTGCCAGGCTTTTTGCCTGTTACAGAACATTTACGAGACATGATTCCACCTCCTATTCTGAAAATAACCAAATTCCATATGGAACGGGTCTCTCTTCAGGCCGACTGGGTCAGCCGGACTTTGTAAGTCACTAACCTGAACAAAACAATACTTAAATATAATATCATAGTCAAAAAAGCTCCGTCAACTGATTCAAAAACTTTATTTATTTCTCTTTCGCATTATAGTACAATATGGGATAGTTATTGCTGCGATTATTTTGTATTAAAATGGAATGTGAATTCTTATTCCAGTCATGCCGGCAGTTCAGAGGCGGGACTATAGTCATCATTCCAGCCGATGATTTATTGTTAGGCAGTTGACTGGTTTTTCATTTTATATGACCTGTAGAAGAACGACCAGACGTGAGTACAAAAGCTTACGAAAGTGTGATATTCGTATTCGTCGTCTGGCTTTAGTATAATTCAATTGAACCTGTACGCACAGTTGAATAAGGTGTTGTGAAGGTTGATAGTAAAACAAGTGTATTAAGCTAGGAAGGGGAATTCTCTTGAGTAATCGTTCTTTGAATGGAACAGATTTTACCGCAATGGTTTTAGCCGGGGCGGAACAATTACAGCAGCATGCGGAACATGTCAATTCACTAAATGTATTCCCAGTGCCAGACGGTGATACGGGAACCAACATGAATTTGACGATGAGCGCGGGCGTAACGGAATTAAAGAGGGGGGACTCTTCCTCCATCGGTGTCATGTCCGGCATATTATCCAAAGGTTTGCTGATGGGAGCCCGCGGCAATTCAGGGGTTATCCTGTCTCAGTTGTTTCGTGGCTTCAGCCGTTACGCTGCCCCATACGAGGAATTGAATACCCTTCAGTTCGCATCGGCATTGCAGAGCGGGGTGGATGCGGCCTACAAGGCGGTTGTTAAGCCGGTGGAGGGTACAATTCTTACCGTGGCGAAGGAAGCGGCCAGGCATGCTGTGTTTTTCTCGCGCCGGACGAACGACATCACGGAACTGATGGAAGAAGTGCTTGCCAAAGCGAAGGAAACGCTTGCCATGACGCAGGACATGCTCCCTGTATTGAAGCAAGTAGGAGTTGTAGATTCGGGTGGGCAAGGTCTTGTGTACATTTATGAAGGTTTTATGCAGCATCTTGGAAGCGGCTTGGTGACGTCTTCAACTGCAAAAAGTGATAATGTACGCACGGTTTTTGCTCCTCACGTATCGGAGAGACCTACTGCTACTGCAGTTGTTCCTTCCCCAGATGCGCCGATTTCTGCGCAAGCGAAGCTCGAAACGGATAATATTGAATTTTTGTATGATATGGAGTTTTTTATTAATCGACAATTGGGCGAAGCGCAAGGTACCGATTTTGATGAGGAAGCCTTCCGGAAAGCGTTAGCAGTAGATGGTGATTCTATTATCGTAATTTCAGACGATGATGTCATCAAGGTTCACGTGCATTCTAAGGCTCCTGGTGAAGTGCTGAATTTGGCACTGCGCTACGGAGAAATTACACAGATTCGTATTTTAAATATGCGTGAGCAGCATCGTGATTTGTTGTCTGCGGGTATGGATGTTGCTCCTGAGCCTGAGTGGTTTGCTGAAATACCAACAGAGCCTGCACGTGAGGAAGAGCCGTCTGAGCCCCCCGCTCATGAACTGGCATCCTTTGGTTTTATAGCTGTGGCTTCCGGTGAAGGAATTGCTGATATTTTCAGAAGTTTAGGCGTCGATGTTGTCCTTTCTGGCGGCCAGACAATGAATCCGAGCACAGAGGACTTCGTTAATGCGGCGCGCTCGATTGCGGCTCAACATATTTTTATTCTTCCGAATAATTCCAATATTATTTTGGCGGCAGAACAAGCACGTGAACTGCTAGAGATGGAACGTATGGTGTCGGTTATTCCGAGCAAAACAATTCCTCAGGGGATTGCGGCAGCATTTGCCTTCCAGGAGGAAGAGGCTTTTGAGGTAAATCAGGACAATATGCGTGACGCAGTCACCCGGGTGAAGTCTGGGCAAGTGACCTACGCGGTACGGAATACGACACTGGATGACCTGCATATTACAGCCGGGCACTACATCGGTATTCAGGATTCCAAGATTGTAGCGACCGAGGAACACTTAATGGCAACGTCCCGTCTTTTGCTAGCGAAAATGCTGGTGAATGGCGATGAAATTGTTACGATTCTCACAGGTTCAGACGCGAATCAAGAAGACACAGATCAGCTTGTTGCATGGCTTGAAGAAAATTATGCGGATGCTGAAGTGGAAGTTCATGAAGGTGGTCAGCCGATTTATCCTTATTTGTTCTCAGTGGAAACCTGATGTGCTTTAGCACGCCCATGGAAGTCCACAACAAAAGGAGGTCTGACTGATGAGCAGTCCCATCATTTTGACGGATAGCACGGCTGATATTCCACCGGAATTAGCAGACCGTCTCGGTATAGTTGTTGTACCATTGACAGTGATGTTCGGCAGCACAGCTTACCTGGACGGCATTGAGATGTCAGCATCGCAGTTTTACAGCGAACTAGTACGGGCTGATGAGCTACCTACGACATCACAGCCTTCACCAGCCCGTTTTTTGGAGACATACACGACGCTGTTGGAGCAGTACCCCGAGAGCCAGGTTATCTCTATCCATTTATCCTCGGGTGTGAGCGGAACGTATCAGTCTGCTCTGCTGGGCAAATCCATGCTGGAGAAGCATGAACATAGAGTGACTGTGGTGGATTCCAAATCAGCTTCATACGGATACGGCATGCTAGTGGTTTATGCGGCAGAGCTGGCGGCTGCCGGGCACTCCCCGGCTGATATCGTTCGGGCTGTGGAACGTCGTGGGGAGCGCCGTCGTTTGTATTTCCTGGTGGATACCCTGGAATACTTACAAAAAGGCGGACGTATTGGCAAGGCAGCGGCAATGGTTGGTACGTTACTTAACATTAAGCCGATTCTTTCGATTGACAAAGAAGGCACTATTTATTCGGTTGATAAGGCGAGAGGGCATAAAAAAGCGACAGCACGTATAATTGAACTACTGGAGCGGGATTTAAAAGGCCAAAAAATTAATATTGCTGTGGGTCATACGGCAGATCGCTCAGCGGCAGAAGCGTTCGTGGCTCAGCTGGCAGAGCATTTTGAGCTGGGAGATCGAATATATACTGAACTTGGCGCTGTGATTGGGACCCATGTAGGGCCAGGAACGATTGGCATTTTTGTATGGCCGGCCGGAGATGAGAGGTAATATGCTGCAATTGGATCAAATACCTTTAAAACAAATACATGGCGTGAGTGCTCTCAAAGAGGGAGAGCTTCACGCTTTTGGCATTTCTAACGTACAGGACATGCTGGAATATTATCCGTTTCGGTATGAAGATTACCGACTGCGCTCGCTAAGCGAAGTGAAGGATGGAGATAAGATTACAGTACAGGCCAAAATTATGGGCATTCCGGTGCTTCAGCGTTACGGGCGCAAATCAAGGTTGACTTGTAAATTGATGGCCGAGGATTGGATGTTTACCGCGACGTGGTTTAATCGGCATTTCATGAAGGAGCAGCTAACCTCAGGTCGTGAAATTGTGGTGACTGGTAAATGGGATCTCAAACGGATGCAGATGACTGTTGCAGATTCTGAGTTTCCTGATAAAGGAGTAGCCCGCTCGGGGACACTTCAACCGGTGTACTCTATAGGCGGCAAGATTACGCAAAGCTGGATGCGAAAAACAATGAGCCAGACACTCCAGCAGTTTGGTGAAATGATCCCCGAAATATTGCCTGAGTTGCTTGTGCGTAAATATAGTATGATGCCGCGCAAGCAGGCTATTGCAGGTATACACCAGCCTCAGGACAACCGCGAGGGGCAAGAGGCTCGTCGGCGGATGGTGTATGAGGAGCTATTTTTATTTCAGCTGAAAATGCAGGCATTCCGGGCGCTAAATCGTGGTCGAGCGGACGGGGTGGTACATACCGTGGATAACGCCACGATTCGTGAATTTGTAAGGGCTTTGCCTTTTGAATTAACGGATGCACAGAAGAAGGTAGAGCTTGAAATACTGCACGATCTACGCTCACCTTATTGTATGAACCGTCTGCTTCAGGGAGATGTTGGGTCAGGTAAAACAGTTGTTGCTGCCATCGGTTTATTTGCCACAGTACGTTCCGGTTTTCAGGGAGCGCTGATGGTGCCAACCGAAATATTGGCCGAGCAGCACATGCGATCGCTTCACAAGCTGTTTGAGCCCTTTGGAATCAGTGTGGGCCTACTGACTGGGAGTACAACCGGGAAGAAGCGTAAGGAGCTGCTAGCTGCTCTCCAAATGGGTCTGCTGGACATTGTAGTAGGCACCCATGCTCTCATTCAGGAGGATGTATATTTTCACCAGCTTGGGCTTGTTGTAACGGATGAGCAGCATAGATTCGGAGTGAATCAGCGTAGTGTACTGCGCCGCAAAGGTTATAATCCCGATGTGCTGACGATGACGGCCACACCGATCCCCCGTACGCTGGCCATCACTGCGTTTGGCGATATGGATGTTTCTACGTTGTCAGAGCGGCCGAAGGGGCGTATTCCAATTTCCACCTATTGGGTGAAGCACGAACTGATGGATCGGGTACTTGGTTTTATTTCCCGCGAGGTAGACCAGGGACGGCAGGCTTATCTGATTTGCCCGTTGATTGAAGAGTCGGAGAAGCTGGACGTACAGAATGCCATCGATTTGCATATTCAAATGCAACAGGCTTTTCCACATTACCGCGTTGGGCTATTACATGGACGAATGACTCCCGCAGAAAAGGAAGAAGTTATGCGTTCTTTCTATGCGAATGAGGTTCAGTTGCTCGTTTCAACGACGGTTGTGGAGGTGGGGGTAGACGTCCCAAATGCGACGCTAATGATCATTATGGATGCGGATCGTTTTGGATTATCCCAGTTACATCAATTACGTGGACGAGTCGGACGGGGAGCACATGCCTCGTATTGTGTACTGATCGCTGATCCTAAGTCGGAGGTTGGTCAGGAGCGGATGAAGGTTATGACCGATACGGACGATGGTTTTGAGGTGGCTAGACGCGATCTGGATTTGAGAGGGCCGGGTGACTTTTTTGGCACCAAGCAGAGTGGGCTACCCGAGTTTCGTTTAGCAGATATGGTAGCGGATTTTGAGGTGCTGGAAAAGGCGCGGGAGGATGCAACCGATCTGATTAAGGATTCGTCCTTTTGGACATCTCCGCAGTATGAAGGACTGCGCGGTTATTTGCAAAAAGAACAGATTTTCCAGGGGGACCTCATCGACTAATCCACCATGAATCATGAGGTTGTTCTAAACGTTTTAAACAGATAGGCACAATGGACAGGCTGGCCGTCATATATTTGGGAATGACCGAATGATATGGGAGGTGTGGCAACATTGAGCTATCAGCAATATGGAATCAGTCCGCAACTGGTGGAGCGGATTAAGTTGAAAATGAAGAATCGTGCGCTCAAGGAGCGGGTTAAGCAGCAGATTGAAGGTGTGACTAAAGCGGACCTGCAAAATAAAGCTAAGGTGCGTCATCTTGTGAAGTCCACTTCTGCTATTTTAAACGAGCGTTTGACGGCTGCGCAGGAGGAGCAATTGACCGCCTTCGTATTGGCACAAAAAATTGATCCGTCCAATACATTCCATCTAATCAAGCTGTGGGGAATGTTCCGTTGATTGCTATTTGAAGAGGTGCTTCAAAGCGCTCTCCATGTTTTTTTGTGAAGCACAGATGAAAAAAGGATTGCCTGATATCAGGCGATCCTTTTTGGTTTGTATTAGTTCATTCCCCGGGCAATAGCTAGTGTGTGCTTATCATGAGACTTTTATTTGTAATGACCGCCAATTTTGATAGACCGTTCCATGGCCTGTCCGGCATCTGTTAACGACGATGCGCGCATGATGATGGACTGACCGTACCGATCCTTTAAAGTGTCCGTCACCTTTTCCAAAGCACGGGATCGCTCCTGATCCTCAAAAAAATCCAGCTGATACAGTTGATCATCCACCAATCCGCTTAAAGTAACCCCTGCGCGCTTCACGGGCATATGATTCCAAAAAGTATAAAAGATTTTTTTAACGGTTTCATATACCTTTTGGGTATGGTTTGTAGGATCGGGTATCTTCATTTGTCGGGAGAATCCGATTGGTGCCTCGTAGGGACTGCATATACAATGAACAGTCACAACCGAGCCCATATATCCTTTGCGGCGGGCGTCCCGACACACCTCCTCTGTTAGTTCAAGCAGGATGGTTTCCACTTCCGCAGGCTGGAGATAGTCGCGGGGAAGAGTCATCATATGACCGATGGATTTGGGAGGTGTATTAAATGTTTCCGGCTTGACCGGGCTGTGATCGATCCCGTTAGCAGTTCGCCATATCACCTCTGCCTGAATATCGGACTGCTTGCCGAAATGAGACCGGAATCTATCCTGTAGCCGGGGTAAGGGAGTACGTGCGATATCTCCAATGGTGTGTAGTCCAAGCTTCTCCAAATGCCGTTCCATGCGCGAACCGATGCCGAACATAAGCCGTACTGGCTGAGGCCACAGCAACGCTGCAATATCGGATGTAGGCAACAAGAAAATGCCACTGTCATTTTTTTTAGCCCATATATCTGTTGCGGTTTTAGCTAGCATTTTGTTGGAGCCGATGCCAATTCGAATCCATACTCCTGTTTGTGCCAGTACCTTTTGCTGAATTTCACTTGCAATACTCACCGGATCCCCGAACAGGGAGAGGCTTCCGCTCATATCCAGAAACTGTTCATCAATGCTGAAAACCTCAACCAAATCCGTATATTCATTATAGATTTCTGTTATTTTTAATGAGACATCGATATAATGCTGCATACGTGGGCGTACAATGATAAGGTCAGGACATTTTTTCACCGCTTCTCCCAGACGTTCTGCTGTAGATATACCGTATTTTTTGGCCAGCGGACACGCAGCTAAAATAATGCCTGAACGAAGTGCAGGGTCACCGGCCACAACGAGTGGCTTATGTTGGTATTTGGGATCATCTGCTTTTTCGATGCTGGTATAAAAACTTTGGCAGTCCGATAAGAATATGGTTCTATTTCTGCGTTCCTTCAAAAATCCGACCTCCTCTCCTGATATGTGTGGATCATCCTTCCAAAATATTCTTGAATGTATACTCTTATAGTAGTATTATATACAGAACAAGTGTTCTTAATACAAATGTATTTTTTGGAACGTTACAGTTTACGGAAAACCTAACATGGCGTATCATAATATCTTGAGCAAAAACAAGTGGAAATGAATGAATATTGAGGGGAGAAAACCATTTTTATGAACCCAAAACGTCGACCATCATCTCAAAAACGCAGTAGGTGGCGTATTTTTGGCAGAGTTTTGCTGATTAATATCAAGTGGTTCTCGTTTGCGGGTGTACTTGGAGTGCTGTTTGCTGGAGGTCTTATATCCGGTTATGTGGCGGCACTGGTTCATGATGAACCTGTACGATCACGTCAGTTGATATATGAAAAGGTAAATGAGAACGCTCTGACCAGCTTTGTATTTTTTAATGATCAGGTAACTCCGGTTGGAAGAATGCGCATGGAGGAGGATCGACAGCTCGTTGATCTGAAGGATGTTCCTCAGTCTATTGTGGACGCCCTCATTTCAACGGAAGACAGCCAATTTTATGAGCATCGTGGTGTGGATTTAAAGGGGACAGCTCGTGCCGTTAAGCAGAAGCTTTTGAATGAAAACCGCCAAACAGGCGGCAGCACACTGACGCAGCAGGTAGCCCGAAGGGTTTTTCTCAGTCTGGATAAGACGGACAGTCGCAAGGTGAAGGAAATGCTGCTGGCACTGCGTATGGAGCGGTTTATGGGCAAGGATAAAATATTAACGGCTTACTTAAACAAAATGCCTTTTGGTAATGGTTCCGCTGGTTACAATTTATATGGAATCAAGTCTGCTTCGTTAGGGATTTTCAATGTAAGTGATCTACATAAGCTTCATATTGCTCAGGCGGCTTATTTGGCAGGTCTCCCGCAACTGCCATCTGTTTATTCCGCTTTTGATGGTAAAGGGAACTTCGATGAAGAAGGCTTCAATAAAGCGATGGAGCGCCAACGTGTCGTGTTGGGAAGAATGCTGGCAACAGGTAAACTTACGCTATCCGAATATAACGAGGCGCTTCAATTTGATGTGAAAGCCACTCTTGCGCCACATCGCGAAAAAAGTTATAACACATTCCCTTATTTGATGCTGGAGACAGAGCGGGAAGCCGCCCAATTGTTAGCGCTCCAGCAAAATCCCGATATCACGGCAGCCGAGATTTCCAAGCCTGAGTATGCCGAGCTTCTTCAAAATACGCGAGAAGAGTTGCAACGGTCCGGCTATCGAATTTATACAACGATAAATAAGAAAATTTATAACAATATGCGGCAGATTGCAGCCAATCCACAAAATTTTTCTCCATACAGTAAGAAGAAGGGATTAGAGCAGATTGCAGCAATCATGATTGATCATAAAACAGGGGCTATACTCGGTATGATCGAGGGCAGGGATTTTAATACCGAGCAAATGAACTATGCAACTCAAATGACACGTCAGCCCGGTTCTGCCATGAAGCCTATTGCTGCTTATTTACCTGCTTTGGAAAAGGGCTACACTCAGCCAGCCGGTCTTATTGATGATTCACAAATCATATTGAAAGACGGGCGTAAGGGTTATCATATTCCTAAAAATTATAACAGACGGTACGAGGGGCTTATGACAGCCCGTGAAGCACTCAATCGGTCAATCAACATCCCTGCGCTGAGGCTGTTCTTATATGAAGTTAAAATTCCAAATGCTTGGAATTTTGTGCGTTCTCTTGGAATTACGACGATTCAGCCGCAGGATGAACATGCTCAGACAGGGGTTTTGGGTGGACTAAGCAAAGGGGTATCCGTCGAGGAACTGACCGCAGCATATGGAACGATTCCCAATATGGGTGTATATAATGCACCTCATCTGATCAGCAAAATTACGGATGCCAACGGGAAGATCGTATATGAATTTAAACCGCAGACGAAGCGTGTATATTCGCAACAAACCGCATTTTTGATGACGGATATGCTCAAAACTGTTATATCAGATCCGAGGGGAACTGGTAAACGCCTGCAAAATGCTTTTAAAAGCTATGGTGCCATTGATATCGCCGGTAAAACCGGTACGACACAAAACTTTGGTGATGTGTGGTTTATGGGGTACACACCTGACGTTACACTAGGCGTCTGGGCTGGTTACCGCCAACAGGTTAATACATTATCTCAAGAAGGCCATTCCAGAGCACAGTCAGTGTGGGCACTGACCATGAATGAGGCGGTCAAGGACCAGCCTGAGCTTTTTAAGAATAAGCACTTTATACGGCCGGAAGGTGTTGTAAGAGTTACGGTTTCTAGCCTTACAGGTAAGCTGCCAGGGCGTTATTCCCGTCAATCGGGTCAACTCGTGACTGACTGGTTTAATCAAAAGTATGTGCCTACCGAAGTTGGAAGAGAACAGCTTCCACGTTCTGCTAGACCAGTGGTCCCGTCCAAACCAGATATCAAGGAACAAGAAGTCCCTGAGGTTGAGGTACCTGCAATAGATCAAGAGAAAATTCCACCAGAGGAAACGGATCCTACTGTTCCTGACGTAGACACAGAGATAGATATGCCTGATGAGAATAAAGATTTGCCATCTACAGATACTCCGCAACCTTCTGTTGAGAACGAGCAGGTGACTCCTTCTGAATCACAAAGCCAGAGTGAGACTCCAAAAACCAAATCTGACGAAGTTATTTATCCTGAAATAATACCTGATCAACCCAAAAACTAAACGACAGGAACGGCCTAGTTTAAAATGCCGTTCCCGACAATGTCTACAGTGACCTGCGGATGAAAACGGACATTGGGGTATTCTTTATTCCAATCCACACTTTTCCATACTGCTGGATAATGAGCGATCAACTGTCTGCCTACGCCAAAGGCATCACATCCATTTTTCTGAAGTGTACGGATAATTTGTTCCGCATCCTGGGTCATGATTTCGGAAAGTTGACGGTTCAGATGCTGTACGTTAGCTTTATCTTGAAGATGGTTTCGTGCATATTCAACAATATCGACAGGCAATTTTAGGTTAAGCTCCACATCAATCTGTCCATCGCGCTGAACGTTCACTTTAAGGCTACGTTTGACATTCTGGATTTTAGCCTGATACGTAATAAAGTTTTGCACATCACCGACAGGTCCTGGATGTATCCTTTTTACAAAGCGAGCTGTGTTTTTCCACTTTCCAGTCATTAAGACATATAAAACACCTTGCTCACTACTTAGGCTTCCTGTGAATTTTTGTCCGTGAAATAAGGCAATTCCACGTGCTGTAATATCTTCTCCTTCTTTGGAAAGATAGGGGAGTACAAAATCTTGACCCGGATCAAGCATTGGGGGGAGCAGTGTCTCCAGTGTCATTTCCGGGAACATACACATTTCCTCAAGGCTTCTGATTTTTTTGGTTATAAATTCGCCAATCAAGAGGTTACCTATGCTTTTTTGATCTATTATTTCTCCAGCTAATCCATCTACAATAGCTACCTTGACATGGGAAGTCGGATGGTCAGGCTCACGATACAGCACATCCAGATAGGGATATAAATCTTTTCGGGCCAAGCTTGTACCGTACAAAATAACTCCGTATTTGAAAAAGCGGATATCCCCGGTTACTTTGGCTCGGATTTTGTCTGTACTTTGCCGAACGGAGTGGCCGGTGCCTGAATGAATTTCATTGGTGCTTTTACCTTGATTGCTTTGAGAATCGTCTACAACCTCTAGCGTTTGCAACAACATGCCTTCAGGAGTGAGATCATAAGCCGATGCATTTGCCAATCGGGCATCCTTCAAATTGTCCTGATCCCAGCAGCCTGTTATAAAAATGAGTAGAGTTAGCATTCCAAGCGCTCTGCTCTTTTTTTTCATGTTTCAGGTCCCTCCTTTTTTTTGAAGAGATAGGATAGGATCAGCAGCAGAAAAGGGAACACAATTAGGAAAAAATAAGCAGAATTATTGGCTATGGAACCAATAAGCTCGAAATCTTCTCTTCGTTGAGGCAAATAGGCAATACAACATGAGGCGAGCACAACAAAGGGAACCGCCTTTTTGTGACTTTTTTGCTTGAATAGATAGCTTATTCCGTAAGACGCCGCATAATAATATCCACTTATAGCGCCAAAGATCGAAATGAGCCAAATCGGCAGAAAAATAAAATCGACCCGATCCATCGTCCCCAGTGGAATGGATCTGAGCAAATAAATGACTGGCTCCGGCATTAATTCAAGCTGTTGGGGACTGAATACGGTTGTACAGGTAAATACGGTAAAACAATACAATAGTACCACGATCGCGTTAGCTGCCAGAATTGACTTGAGCTTGCTTGTACTTTTGCCCTCAACCATGGGAAAGACGACAAGAATGAACTCAAAACCAAACATCGCTAGGAGCGTTTCTTTTGAACCGACAATAATACGGGGCCATCCCGCCTCAGTCAGAGGTAGCAGATAAAGCGGGTTGGACTGCTTTATACCATAGCTAATTAACAGCATCATGGGAAAAATCAGAAATGAAATTAAAACAAGTACTCGGGCAATCGTTCTTAAATTTTCGCGAACCAGATATATGCTACTGAACAAAAACAGGGCAAGTATAGCCCAACGGGGAGTATATTGCAGCATCCAGCGATTAATGACGTCATAAGCGTTCACAAGAACCGAGGTACCCATGAGCAGATAGTAAGCAATGTAAGCCACAGTCAATCCTTTTCCAATCCAGGAACCAGTAATCTGGGTTAATATTTGATAAATCGAAGAGGAGGGAAAACGTCTTAGCAGGAGCCAGCACATCAAAATAATGAGTTGAATCAAAAGGCCACCAATAATGACAGATATCCAACCCCCTCCTTTAGCTGAAAGGTGCATCTGATAGGGAAGTGACAAAATATCTACGCCAATCTCAAACTTAATGATGAGAAAAAACAGTTGACCCGATGCAATGGTACTTTCTTTATTCACGTCTTTTCCAGCTCCTAGAGTCGTTCTGCTGCTTCAATTTTTGGGCTTGGGAATCATATGGTCGCTGATGGAATGTCCAAATCGGAAAGCGGATAAAAACATCTTTCATATCACCGAGCCGGAATGGTGCAAGAGGAGCAAAGTAGGGCGTACCAAAGGTCTCAAGCTTGCAAAGGTGGATAGTAAGAAAAAGTAAACCGAAAGCAATGCCAATGTATCCAAACAAGGCTGCAGCAATCATCATCGGAAAACGAAGGATACGAACCGCTGAGCTCATTTCATGAGAAGGCACTAAAAAAGAAGAAATGGCTGTTAACGAGACGACGATGATCATCGTATACGACACGAGACCAGCCCGAACGATAGCATCTCCGATGACGAGACCGCCAACGATTCCAATAGTTTGGCCAACCCGACTGGGTAGACGAACCCCGGCTTCTCGTAGCACCTCAAAGATCAATTCAAGCAGCATAGCCTCCACAATCGCTGGGAATGGAACATTTTCCAGTGATTTTTTGATGGTATGCGCCAGCTCTAATGGCAAAATAGCTGGATGAAAAGCAATCGTCGCAATGTAAATGGCAGGTAGCGTAAAAGCGATCAAAAAGCTCATCATTCGAATCGTTCTTAGAAATGAACTAATAATCCAACGACCGTGATAATCATCTGGGCTTTGGTAAAATGCAAAAAAAGAGACGGGAGCTATTAGAGCAGTTGGGCTACCTTCAGCCAAAATCGCTATGCGTCCCTCCATTAGATTGGCGGTCACACGATCCGGTCGTTCCGTGCTGAGTTGTTGAGGGAAGAGGGAAAAAGGGTTGTCCTCAATAAACTCTTGAATAAAACCGGGGGGGAGCACCATATCGGAGGAGATCGCTTTAATTCTCGTTTTCACTGCTTCCACTAGCTCAGGATTAGCCAAGTCTTGAACATAGACAATAGCGATTTTAGTCCGGGTTTTAGATCCCACATAAAAGTAGCGTACAACCAGTGACGGTGTGACAATTTGTTTGCGAATCAGATTCAGATTGATGGATAACTGCTCAATGAATCCATTGTGCGGTCCGCGAATAATCCCTTCGTTTTCTGGTTCGTCCGTACTGCGAGCATACGTTTTTTCGGAAGAAAGGATAAAAAATTCCTCCGCTCCATTTATCATAAAAATGCAATATCCCTGAATAAGCGAATCAGCAGCATTTTGAAGGTCGGTGTCTTTTTGACTGCTTAAGGTAGTGAACATTTGATGAGAGACTGCATCGGTTTTCTCATATAAGGCACTCAGGATATGAGTTTGAATCATCTCCTGATCTACGAGCGAATCAATATAGAGCAGCATACCGTCTTTGCCGTCAACGGAAATCGCCTGCTTTTTTAAATCATCCGTATAAAAAAGGGCTTGCTCAATAAAGGAAACATTCCTACTTAATTCAACGGAAGCTGCGTCATGTCCAGCCAAGAGAGCACCTCCTTTTTGGATGAGATAGGCATAATGTGAGTCAAATGGATTGAGTTTATCCATGATATGGTGACTTATCCATTCTCGAATCACCTTCACTTCACGTAACGCAATAGTTTTATACTAGAATTTAATTTAGGTTGATAAATGGGAGGTGGGTTGGTTATTTTGCAGGGAATGAAAATTAATCGTGCAAGAACTAGGGACGAGATTACAAGGGGGCTTAATCTTGGGTGGGGTCAATTCCCAGATAATGTCCCAGTTTCCGTCGGACCTCGCTGCGGGCAAAGGATGAAAGCATGAAAAAACGCCTTTGATAGCCGCGGCATACATACAAAACCTCTACGCCTTCATGATTTCGGATTTCGCTGTATATTTTAACCCCTAGTGTTTTCATTCGCGCCTTTGTCTCTGCTAATTGAACAGCTACGCGCTGTTGTACTCCAGTCAGGCTACGAACATACAAATCGGGCATTTTTAGAGGAGAGGTATTTATAATACGAATGTCTCGTTCCAGCACATCCAGCACAAGAGTTAGAAGTACACAGATCTTGATCAGCCCTGCGTCTTCTTCAGAAGGCAAAGGAGCTTTATTCTTGTGGTTTAGTGTCTTTTGGTTTGGCATAAAAATCTCCTTTACTCCGAGTAAGAATACAATATATAATCAGTATATAGAACATACGTTCTGTTTATACCTCCCTCATCATAGGAATTTTTCCATTACTAAAGCAATCATCAATTATTGGAAAAGTGGTAGGGAGCGATATCCTATGTGCCATTGTGTAAAGAATTCATGCGTTTATCGCCAATGACAGTCAAACAGAGTTTATGTTAAGCTATTGGATAAAAACTTACATAAAAGGGGAGATCGTTCTGGCTGCGGTCAGCCTTTACTATTTAACTTAAGAAAGTGGAGAAAGAAGGTATACATATTGTCACGTTCGTTATATGCAGCTTTATTATTGTTGAGCCTCATTTGGGGCGGTTCGTTTATGTTTATCAAGGTGTTGTTGCTACATCAAGTAGGGCCGTGGACGATTGTATTTCTCAGATCCAGCTTTGGATTTATTTTTATCGTCTTATTAATGCTACTTATGCGCAGGCCGTTTGAAATCAAAAGCATTCCGTGGAAATCGGTTATTCTGGTAGCTTTGGTCAACATGGTTTTGCCATGGACATTGATCGGTTTTAGCGAGACCAGAATAGCTAGCAGCATGGCTTCTGTATTGAATGCCACCACGCCAATATGGACCATGTTGGTGGGGCTTGTTTTTTTCGGGGCTATTTTTCATCGAATGCAGTGGTTAGGAATGGGTCTCGCTTTTGTAGGAATCATTATTTTATTGGGTATTAATCCTGCATCTATTATTTCTGTTGATCCTGTGGGTTTTGGATGTATGCTGCTTGCGACTCTCTGCTACGGATTTGGAACACAGCTCTCCAAACGTTTTCTCTCCAATCTTTCCATGTATCAGGCTACCTTTGCGACACTGTTTGGTGCTGCGGTAGGGGGTGGCATTATGATGGCAATTGTGGAGAGACCTGATTTGTCGATTGTTTCTGACCCAGGTGTATTGGGTTCTCTTATAGGACTGGGAGTTTTGGGATCAGGAGTTGCATATATTTTGTTCAACTACATGATTTTGCGGGGGAGTGCGGAATTTGCTTCTTCGGTGACGTATTTTGTACCAGTAAGTGCCATTGTATGGGGCTTTTTGCTCCTGAATGAACATATCGGCTGGAACGTTCTGACCGGGCTGGTCCTTATACTTGGAGGCGTGTTTATGGCCAACCAGCGTAGAACCGCCAAATTAAGTGGATAATAATCTAAACAGAAATAAAATACGCTTTGGTTATTATATTAAATGTGCATTCGCCAAACCTTCGGTATAATGCGTTAATTCGCACATACAATAAAGCATGCTCACACATAAAATAAAATATGGTGCAGCAAAAAAGCAAGCTGTTTAGCAGGTGACAAGGTGTGGTATAATAAATTATAGAATTATATGCACCACAGAAATGTCGGAGTTTTATTCCACAAAAGAAAGGATCAGGATACCATGTGTCCCCGAAGGATACTTCCCCAAAGGACGATTTGGAAACGATTTGATCTGTCTTATACTTAGCTTTTCCGCGGAGTAACGTCAAGTTGCGAAAACCAACTCTGCGGAAGAGGGGATTGTACATGCGAAGGACCAAGTCCTCCAGGCACATCTTACCCGGTAGCTTCCGTAAGAGTGGGTTCATCCACATCAAACTTACGAGAAACCGAGGGAGCCTGTATGAGGAAAACTTACGAATCTATCGTGAACAATGGAGCATTGAGACAGATTGCTGTCATGTTGCTCGGAACATGCATTTTAGCTTTTACGTACTATCACATTAATGCTCAAAATCATTTGTCAGAAGGCGGCTTTGCAGGCTTAGCCCTGCTGGGACATTACGCATTTGGCATATCTCCAGCATGGAGTATGTTGTTGCTTGATATTCCCGTCATATTGCTGGCATGGGTACTGAAGGGCAGAAGATTTATGCTGCTTGCGTTAATCGGAGCCGTTGCTTTTTCACTGTTTTATGCAGGATTTGAGAAGTATTCGACTTTGGTTATAGATCTACATGGAAATCTGCTGATAGCTGCTCTACTTTGTGGGGTGCTTACAGGTTTGGGAGCCGGAATCGTACTGCGATTCGGTGGAGCAACCGGGGGCGATGATATCCTATCTCTGCTGATCAGTGAGTGGCGCGGGTGGAAAATCGGCAACGTGTTTATTGTCAGTGACATCATCGTACTGGGATTATCATTGTTGTATCTGCCTATGAAGGAAACAATGTTTACAATACTGGCTGTGTGGCTTGCCGGAAAAATAATTACATGGACGACCACGTTCCAACTGCACCGACCTGTGAAAAAGGTACTGCCAGCGGCTATTCCCGCTAAAAAGGTGGTTGCCAAAACAGTGCCGGTCGTCCACAGCCTTCGTCAATAAGGAAAGGGTGTTACGTCAGGAGAGTAATCTTCTTACGTAACACCCTTTCGCTGTATTCAGCTTCTATCAGGAAGGCTTTAAAGTTGAATGAATGCGTCCATTCCGGTCATGAATAATTGCAGAGATCTGTTGGCGTTCTACAAAACTTTGAGCTTCGTCAATCGCCTCATTTTTGTGTTTAAAGGTTGAAATGGGCTGGTTGTGTCCCTCTTCTTTGATTGCCCAGTGATCCTCGTGCGGCACCACATGAATGGGTTCCTTTGCATCGGAAGAAGCGGAATGATGGTTGTGCAGATTTTCGCTCGAATGCTGTTTTTCATGTTTTGTCGGTTTCTCATCTTGCTCGGCTGGATGATTATCGTTCCATTCCTCGGCTTGGGAAGTGGCAATCGCAATCGAGCGCCCTTCTTCATAGCCGTCATGGAGTAGGGCGTTAGCAATATCGACGGCTTTTTCTCGCACACGAGGCTCCAGGTTTTTCATGGATGGAGGGTAATCATGTTTGTTCCAAGGCATAGTTGAACACTCCTTATAACAGATGATGTATTATGTATTACCCGTTGTCGGCTTAAACAAACGGAAATCAAAGAAATGAATATATTGTAAAATGTATCTTGAGAAAAAGCGTATAATGGTGTGCAGAATACCAGAAAAAGGAGTGAAGTATTTGCTTGCCTGGGGTTTTGTTTTTTTGCTGACTATCATCATTCATACTACAGATAGCTTGTCCTATGCTCTTCGACTTGGTGGTTTGCGAGCGCGTCGGATTGGATTGGCGTTAACCGTTGCGGGGATGCTGCTGTTGGTTTCACGCACCTCTAACATGGTGCAGGGGCCTTTACTTGGAGGGATGGTCGATCAGGCTAAAGCTGCAACACAAGTGGGCGGAACGGATATTAGACTGGAACTATATATGCATGGGGTACTGCTGGCAGCAACCGTTGGAACCATGCTTGCTATATTACTGTATCCAACAGTGGTACGCATGTCAGCCAGATGGATTGTGCATTTGGAGCATACCGGATCTATTCCGGCTTTGGTGCGTCATTTAATGCTGCGAAGTCGCTGGAAACATGCAGGCTACTACATAAAGCGCCCCACCTGGTCAATGCTTACTTCACTGATTAGTGGAGCGATACCCAAGCGTCTAATTATTCTGAATATAGCTGTCACTGCGATTTATACAACAGGAGTAGTATCTGCTTTATATGCATCATTCCTGTGGCCTGCTCAAGGTACAGCAATGTCAATGTCGTCAGGTCTAATCAATGGCGTCGCAACGGTATTATTAACCTTGTTAATTGATCCAAGATTGGCGGTTCTGTCGGAGAAAACGCTACGAGGGGAGCTACCCTTAACTCGGATGAACAGCATGTACGGCTGGATGATCATCTCGCGCTTGGCAGGTACTTTATTAGCCCAGCTATTGCTAGTACCGCTAGCCATTTGGCTTGGATGGGTAATGAGTTAAATGGCTAGCTTACGTAATGATGTGCTGCCACATCCAAAAAAAGGCTGGCCCGTGATCATCTATTAAAGATAGATCGCGGGTCAGCCCCAATGATTCCATGGCTATTTACTGTTCAAATAATGACTTATATGCTCCGTATCCTTCACGTTCCAAGTCTTCTTGAGGCACAAAGCGGAGCGCGGCGGAATTTATGCAATAACGCAAACCATCTGGACCAGGACCATCATCGAATACATGCCCTAAATGGGAGTCAGCTTCACGACTTCGCACCTCGGTACGGATCATAAAATGGCTGAGATCAGTTTTTTCTTTGACATTGTAGCTGCGCAACGGACGGGTAAAGCTGGGCCAACCGCAACCTGCGTCATATTTGTCCAATGAACTGAACAAAGGCTCTCCTGATACGATATCCACGTAAATGCCTTCACCCTCATGATCCCAAAACTCATTTTGAAAAGGGCGCTCGGTCGCGTTTTTTTGTGTTACTTCGTATTGAATAGGCGTCAGCCGATCTTTAAGATCGGATTTATCAATCTTGCCGGACCAATTTTGCTCGATAAAATCTTCACGTCCCGAACCTTTGCGGTAGCGCTTGTAATGAGCGGGGTTCTTCTTATGATAGTCCTGATGATATTCTTCTGCTTCATAAAAAGTGGCCGCAGGCAGGATCGGTGTAGCAATGGGCTTGTCGAAGCGGCCACTTTGAGCCAAAGCTTCTTTAGACGCTTCTGCCTTGATTCGTTGCTCTTCATTATGATAGAAAATAGCCGTTTGGTAGGATGAACCCCTATCGTGGAACTGTCCACCTTCATCCGTCGGATCAATCTGCTGCCAGAATAGCTCCAACAGTTTTTCATACGGGAAAACTTGTGGGTCAAATGTAATCTGTACGGCTTCCACATGCCCCGTTGTTTCAGAACACACCTCTTCATAGGTAGGATTTTCGGTATGTCCCCCTGTGTATCCAGATCTAACCTTCAAAATACCGGGTAATTCCTCAAAAGGGGAAACCATGCACCAGAAGCAGCCACCTGCAAAAGTTGCTTTTTCTACTGTGTGTGGATTGTTGGTGCTCATATTTGTCACTCCAATCTGAGAATGTTTAATTAGTTGTTATTTAAATAGCTTACAATTAAATTATATACGAGATTTTTGCAAAATCCAACGAAACGTCAGAAACCAAACTGCAGTGTAACTGGCTCTGTCCTCAAAAATCGCAACGAAACATCCTACAGAGACGGGGGCAAACTATCGCATTATATTCTATTGGCGCGTTGAAGCCTTTTTCGGTAGAGTATAAAGCCGCCGCCCACCAGTGCAGTATATAGCACCAAAATGAGCAAATCGGTGATTGGATGTTCTGCAAAGGTGCCGCCTGCATAAGCATACACCGCAATTGCGGGAAGCTTGCCAATAGCTGTACCTAGGATAAAGCTCCAGAACGGAAACCCTGCTACTCCAGCGTATACATTTACCGCTGCCTGGGGGATGACCGGAATCAGGCGAGCCAGCAGCACAGCAGCAAAAGGCTCCCTCTCCATGACCCGATTGAAGCGCTCCAATGCGGGAACCCGCTCCAAATAGGCACGTCCTTTGTCACGGAACAGGGTACGTACGGCACTATAAACGACCAGCGCAGCCAAGGTAGTGCCCAGCCAGCAGATCAGAGCACCTTGCCAGGGGCCTGCGGCATAAGCAATAGAAGCGATAATCAGCTTGTACGGCACAAACGGTATTAACGCGAATAAAAATGCGAGCAGTAGCAGAACTGGAAAGGAGGTTTGCTTGTCCGCCCAGGCGAGCCAATCATATCTGTAGATAAACGCGATGCAAAGCAGCGAAACATAAGCCGCGACGAGTAGCCATTTTTTCATTTACATACCTCTTTCAATATCCCTGTTCGGCTTATCGCTTATACAGAAAAAAATAGGGTTCACATTCCCAATAATGTGTGCTATACTGCCACTAATAGAATAGTTCCCAAAGGGGAGTAGCTCAACGAGTAAAGTCGTCATTACGGGATTTTTAATCCCCGGCTTTATTGGCAACGTAATGTTGTAAGCGAGACCTTTGCCAGGATTTTAGGAATCCGGGTAAATGGTCTTTTTTTGATGCCAAATTTGGGTCAAGCGCCGTTTCCGGATTCCGTGAAATGGCGCTTTTTTAGTATAAAGCGCTGAACTATGTACAGTATAACAAATAAATAAAAAAGGTGGGAGAAACGTATGGATTTTTTGTCAATTGAGTTTTTAACCGCATTAGTATCCATCATTATCATTGATCTGGTGCTAGCTGGTGACAATGCCATCGTAATCGGTTTGGCGGCTCGCAATGTTGATAAGGCCAATCAAAAGAAGGTCATTATTTGGGGGACGGTCGGAGCGGTCATCATTCGTGTGATTGCTACAGTGCTGGTCACGTATTTATTGCAAATTTATGGATTGCGTTTGATTGGGGGACTCGCACTTATCTATATTGCCTATAAGCTGCTGGTCGAAGAGAAAAAACATGAAATTTCAGCTACGAATCAAATGTGGGCAGCGATCCGCACGATTATTATCGCGGATACGATGATGGGCCTCGACAATGTACTTGCTGTTGCGGGAGCAGCTCATGGAAACATGCTGCTTGTTATACTGGGTCTGGCAATCTCCGTTCCAATCATGGTGTGGGGAAGTACGATTATCTTGAAGCTGACTGAACGTTACCCAGTAGTTATTACGATTGGTGCTGCTGTACTGGCTTACACTGCCGCCAAAATGGTGGTGGCGGAACCGCTGATTGCACACTGGTTTATGAACGGGGTCATTAAATACGGCTTTGAGGTTCTGGTTGTGGTTCTGGTTGTAGCCATTGGGATGCGTGTTAAAAAAATTAAAAGTGAAAAAACAAGAAAGCAAGCGCAGCACGCCTAAGCTAACTTACATTAAGTAAACTTAGCTGAAGCTGAACATTCATGCCGTAGAGGCTGTTCTGTTAGGTCCAACTGGACCCGGAGCAGTCTCTTTTCTTTGCTTGTCAGCAGACTTCCATGTAAACTAGACAACAGATGAATGAGTGATTAAAGGTGGGAGCGAAATGGACAAGCAAACGAAGACAAGGGTAGCTATTGCAGGACTGGGTGGTATTGCTCGAAAAGTATACTTACCGTTACTGGCAGCACACCAAGGTGTAGACATTGTAGGTGTCATGAACCGTTCACAGGAGCCGGTGAGTTCCATTATGGAGCAATATAGGTTGCCAAGAGGAACGACTGATGTGAAGGAGATGCTAGCATGGGAACCGGAAGCTGTATTTATACATGCCGCGACCGAAGCTCATTTTGATCTAGTTATGGCGTGTATTGAAAAAGGGATTGCTGTGTATGTGGATAAACCGTTGTCCTATGATGTTCGTCAGAATCTGGAAATGACCGCTTTTGCGGAAGCGCAGGCCGTGCTGCTGGCGGTAGGCTTTAATCGACGTTTTGCCCCGCATTATGTAGCTGCTAAAGCATGGTTAGAGGAAGCAGGTGGATTCAGTCAATGTGCGGCCATTAAACACCGTACTGGATATGATCGAAGACCGGCGGCACAGACGGTTTATGATGATTTAATTCACATGCTTGATTTGCTTTTGTGGTTGGGTGGCGATGATTATGAGCTGCTGCATAGTAGTATGAATACGACGAGTGATGGATATATGGATGCTGCGTTCGGGACCGTACGTTTGGGGAATGCTACCGGAAGCTACAGTATGAGTAGACAGGCAGGGGCTGACATAGAGAAGCTGGAGCTTCACGGGGCAGGACGGTCTGTTGAAGTAATAAATATGGAACAGGCTGTTTTTATGCAAAAAAATCATTCACCACTAACGCAAACATTTGGAAGCTGGGATACGATTTTGGAAAGACGGGGATTCACCGGAGTCGTGAATCATTTTCTGGAGCATATTCATCGTCCGGAGGAGTGTGCTGTACGGGCTGGAAAAGTATTGGAAAGCCATATGCTGGCTGACGAACTGATCAGCCGTTTGAGTGTTTAATATGGAACGTCCGAACGTGATCTTAACAGTCCAGACAGACATCAAGAATTAGGTTGAAGGAGAAATGAATGAATGGAAGAAGATAACCGTGGTAAACAGCTAGAAGAAGCCATCATTGAAAATTATAAGCAAGAAGAAGATATGATGATCCTTGTATTTGCGCAATGGTGTATCAATCACGGGTTGGAGCCAGAGGAATTATATCGTGTAGCGTATCCGCATCAGGATAGTAACGAGCGTCTGCTACGAGTACGCAAGTTGACTGTATCGCGTGAAGAAGCGGGTGATATTCCGCTGGATACGGTATTAGGGGTACTGTCCATGTTCGGAAATGAGGACTTGGCGATGGTCGTATCTGAGGCGGCTGCCAGCCTTTCGTCGGAACGGAAATAGGGCTAGCCAGAATAAACAATATACTGTTATCATTTATGGCATCATGGACTCACTGTATTTACTTAAGACATTGTTGATGGGGAGGGTAAGCTTACGATGGAAGATATACCTATGCCAAGTACCTGTAAAGGCTGTGAAAGAGATATCTCGATATCGGAAGAGCAAATTACCAGAATTCTAACCAACATGAGACCCAAAATGGAATGTGTAAACGATGAAGTGTACGAAGCCAGACTGTTGGCCTGCTCACAATGTGAAGAGTTAATGTCCGGGCATACATGTGGCATCAGCGGAAGTATTGTTCGTGTACGTGCTTTGGCGGCAGCTCAAAATTGTCCCAGTTACCATGGTTCACGCTGGATAGGAACAGCCTAAAAGATACAATGCTCAGGCTCGGCTGAACTTGGATTACGGGTTAAAGTAGTCATACCTTGGTCTGCCCTAATGGCAGGCTTTTTGGTTTGATTGGACCTTTTCTTAACGATTGACAAAAAGTAGGCAATAAAATATATTAAACACGTGAAATGTTTTTATTTAATTATTAATATTTATGTTAATGTTTTCTAGATGAGATGTTGCGTAAAAATTAAGATCGGAAGAAGATCGGTAATATGAGTGATATTTAGACCAAAAATGAAAGCGCAAACATTCGTAAGGGTGTTCCAACAATCTTAATATTTTGGGGAGGGTTTGTTGTGAAGGGTTCTATTGTTGTTAATACCGATTGGAAACAAGGCATTATTAATAAAAATATTTATGGACAATTTGCTGAGCATCTTGGACGTTGCATTTATGAAGGCATATGGGTTGGAGAGGACTCACCGATTCCAAACACAAACGGAATTCGAAATGATGTAGTGGAAGCCCTGAAAAAGCTGAACATTCCTGTATTGCGCTGGCCGGGAGGCTGTTTTGCCGATGAATATCATTGGAAAGATGGTATCGGACCAAAAGAAAACCGTAAGAGAATGGTAAATACGCATTGGGGCGGTGTGGTTGAAAATAATCATTTTGGCACACATGAGTTTTTTCAATTGTGCGAACTGTTAGATGCAGAGCCTTATATTTGTGGAAATGTCGGCAGTGGTACAGTTCAGGAAATGTCGGAGTGGGTAGAGTACATGACCTTCGATGGAGAGTCCCCTATGGCTGCATGGCGTCAGGAAAACGGTCGTGAGAAACCATGGAAGCTCAAATATTTTGGAGTGGGTAACGAAAACTGGGGTTGTGGCGGTAACATGCGCCCAGAATATTATGCCGACCTGTATCGCCGCTATCAGACATATGTCCGTAACTATGGCGAGAACCGCATTTATCGGATTGCAGGGGGGGCGAATGTGGATGATTATCGTTGGACCGAAGTGTTGATGCGTGAAGCTGGGCATCTTATGGACGGTTTGAGCCTGCATAACTATACGATCCCGGGAAACTGGGAAGGGAAACGGCAAGCACTCGGCTTTGATGAAGCGGAATGGTTCGAGACGATGAAAAAATCATTGCATATGGATGAATTGATTACTCGTCATTCAGCCATTATGGACCAATATGATCCTGACAAAAGGGTCGGACTGATCGTCGATGAATGGGGAACCTGGTTCCTGACTGAGCCGGGGACCAATCCGGGCTTCCTGTATCAGCAAAACACGATGCGCGATGCGCTGGTAGCTGGGCTGCACCTACACATTTTCCATAATCACCATGACCGAGTACAGATGACGAATATCGCTCAAATGGTCAATGTTTTACAGGCCATGATTCTGACCGAAGGCCCTGCTATGCTGTTGACGCCGACATACCATATATTTGAAATGTTTAAGGTGCATCAGGATGCACAAGCACTGGCTGTTCATGTAAAGGTGGGCGATTATGAATATGATGGGGATTCCATCCCACAAGTAAGCGTGTCCGCCTCCAAGGCGCAGGATGACAATATTCATATTAGCTTTTGCAACATCCATCCGGGCGAGTCGGCAAACTTGAATTTGGAGCTAAGAGGACTGGAAGAGGTTAAAAAGATCAGCGGTGTTGTTCTTGCCAGCGACGATATGCAGGCACATAATACGTTTGATCAGCCAGAGCGTGTGAAAAAGGAAGCTTTCACATCCTATCAGCTGCAAGGTCAGCATTTGGATGTTACACTGCCACCAATGTCGGTAGTGATGCTGACAATTGCTCCGTAAAAAAGCTGGGTTGTGGTATGTAAGCACAATTTCATTATTATTGGTTATGAACAAAGAGAGCGTTCAGGTGAACGCTCTCTTTTACCTACAATTGCTCGCGGTGAATCACCCTGAATTCTTTGGGCGACATACCGAAGCGGGAACGAAATACACGATGAAAATACGTGTAATTTGCAAATCCTGACGATTCGGCGGCTTGTTCCAGTGACATGGGACTGAAAATGATTCGTTCTCTCGCCATGTTAAGCCTGATGTCCAGCGTGTACTGCATAATGCTCGTATCGAATGTTTCCTTAAACAGATGTACTGCTCGGGATACGCTGATACCTACGTGTGAAGACACGTCATCCAGCTTGAAGTTAGAGGATGCATTTTCTTCAATATAATTTTTAATCTGATACGCAAGATAGTTATGATGAGTAGCGATAGGATGATCGGATAGCATACGGTCAAACTCCAAACATAAAATGCGCATGTAATAACTTGATATTTCCGGGTAAGGATTAGAAATACGTCGTTGCTCCATCACAAGCTGACGAAATAGGCCAAGCAGGGCTTCTGTGAGCTGAACCTTAATTCTGTTGGGTCGTTTATGATGGTTCCACCACTCATCTACCCAGGAACCACCGAAAAAAATGTGATAATCTCCACTTTCCACGACCAGATCTCCCATGGGATTCAACTCACTATGAATATCCAGTTCATAAGGCTCGGTAGGATTGAATAGCAGTAGATCACCCGCCTCAATCCGTGTCATTTCCCCGTTAATGCGGGCCTGGCAGCGTCCATCTGTTTGCAAACGGAATAAATAATTTTTAATCCCATCAGGCTGGTTCGAATAAAAGGGCTTTCGATGGAAGGAATAGCCTGCGGTAAGAACCTGACAAGGCTCGACGATAGACATGATGATGACTCCTTTGGGCATATGGCTGTTTCAAATATTGACCAGATTGTTCATGTTTTAATCATATTATTCATTTTAAACGAAACAGAAATAGAATACTATGTGAACTGTAAAGCTTACATGTTAGATGAGAAAGTACATGTTGGAGGCCAAGGAGTGTGACGACGTGGAACGAATGAAGGCCGGGATTATCGGATGCGGTACTATTAGCTCGGTATATCTTGAAAATCTCCAAAAGAGCCCACTTATTGAAGTGGTGGCCGTCGCTGATTTACTAGATGAGAGGGCCAAGGAGAGGGCCGATGAATTCAACATTGAAAACGTATACAAGGTGGATGAATTGCTTCGTCAGCCTGAGATTGAGCTTGTATTTAATCTGACCGTGCCTGGCAGCCATGCACTGACAGATGTGGCGATACTAGAGGCAGGCAAGCATGTGTACAGTGAAAAGCCTTTGGCGCATTGAAATTCACGGACCATCGTGCTAATGCTGAGCTGGCCTACCATGTGTTAGAAGCCATGCATGCTTTTCAGCGCTCATCATTGGAAGGCAATCACATTACGATGGAAAGCACGTTCAAGCCGGACGAGGATTTGTATTATGGAACAGATATAATGAAAAATTCATCCTAATTAAAGAGGTGAAGGGTAATGGCTAAAGTAGGATTGCAATTGTACACAGTAAGGGAAGAGCTTGAACAGGATTTTGAAGGTACATTGCGCAAGGTAGCTGAGCTTGGCTATAAAGGGGTAGAATTTCATACCTTTTTCGGACGCAATGCCAAGGATGTCAGAGCGCTTTTGGATGAGCTGAATCTGGAAGTTGTCGGAACTCATATACAATATTCTCGTTTGTTGGATCATTTGGATGAGGAGATTGCATACCACAAAGAATTGGGCAATAAGTACCTAATCGTTCCTTATTTAACCGAAGAACAGCGACAGTGGGATGAAATTTTTGCTAATTTGAATCGTATTGGTGAAAAAGTGAAAGAACAGGGCTTGATACTGGCTTATCATAATCATGATTTTGAATTGACAGAAAAAATCAATGATCGCCCGGTATTCGATGCTTTATATGATGCGGTTTCCGATGATTTGTTACAGGTCGAAATGGATACTTGTTGGGTATACTATGGGGGCTATGATCCAGTGGAATACATCGGACGTTATAATGGACGCCTGCCTATCATTCACTTAAAGGATATGGCACGTGACGAGCAACAAAAAGCAGTGACTGTAGAGCTTGGCAAAGGCGAAGTGCAGCTTCAGGCCATTACAGACGCCGCTATTCAGGCAGGTGTGGATTGGGTCGTCGTGGAACAGGATTTCTGCTCAAACCCTCCAATCGAAAGCATTGAAACCAGCATTAAATGGCTCCAACAATACGCAGCTCAGGGAGGAAATATTCATGTCTAAAACACTCAAAATCGGGATTATTGGTTGTGGAGGCATTGCCAACGGCAAACACTTGCCGAGTCTTGCCAAGCAGAAGCGTGCAGAAATCGTTGCATTCTGTGACATCATTCAGGAGCGCGCTGAAGAGGCAGCAGAAAAGTTTGGAGTTGAAGGGTCGCAAGTTTATAGTGATTACCGTCAGTTGCTAGAAAATAAAGACATTGAAGTCGTACATGTGTGTACACCCAATGACTCGCACTCAGAAATTACCGTAGCGGCGCTTGAGGCAGGTAAGCATGTGCTGTGTGAAAAGCCGATGGCTAAAACTGCTGAGCAAGCACGGGAGATGCTCGATGCAGCCAACCGTACAGGTAAGAAGCTGTCTATTGCGTATCAAAACCGATATCGTGATGACAGTTTGTATCTGAAGCAATTGGTTGAGCAAGGAGAGCTTGGAGACATTTATCTGGGCAAAGCCATTGCTCTACGCCGTCGCGCGGTTCCGACTTGGGGAGTATTCTTGGATGAAGAGAAGCAGGGCGGTGGTCCTCTTATTGATATTGGCACGCATGCACTCGACCTGACACTCTGGCTGATGGATAATTACAAGCCTAAAAGTGTACTAGGTTCAACCTTCCATAAGCTAGGGGATCGTAAAGATGCGGCAAATGCCTTTGGGCCTTGGAATCCTGAGGAATTTAAGGTAGAGGACTCAGCTTTTGGTTTTATTACGATGCAAAATGGAGCTACGATTGTACTGGAATCCAGCTGGGCATTGAACGTTGTAGAGTTTGGCGAAGCGAAGACGCTGTTATGCGGAACCGAAGGCGGAGCTGATATGCAGGATGGATTGCGCATTAACGGGGAAAAGAACAGCCGCTTGTTTGATACGAAAATAGATCTGGATGCAGGTGGTGTTGCCTTTTACTCTGGAGAAACGGAAAATGAAGCAGACCGCGAAGCTCGTCTGTGGATCGAATCTATTCTGGACGACAAAGAACCTCTTGTGAAGCCGGAACAGGCACTGGTTGTTACTGAAATTTTGGAAGCTATCTATGAATCGGCCCGTACCGGGAAAGCTGTCTATTTTGACTAAGCACGTAATTATCCCGAATAGACCATCATTATAATGAAAGCAGCTTTTTTCACATATGATACAGGGAGGGATTTCTTTTGAAACTTGGAGTATTTATGGTGTTGTTTGGCGGACGTTCGCTGGAGGAGGCACTGGATTATGTGGCTTCTCAAGGATTGGATGCTGTAGAAATCGGTACAGGCGGCAACCCAGGAGATAAGCATTGTAAGCCGGATGAGTTGCTGGAGAATGATACAGCGCTCAAAAATTTTAAAAAGGCAGTAGAGTCCCGCGGACTAACGATTAGTGCGCTTAGCTGTCACGGCAATCCTCTTCATCCGCAAAAGCATTTGGCCCAAGCTGATCATGAAACGTTTCTTAAAACCGTTCGATTGGCAGAAAAGCTGGAAGTTCCAGTTGTGAACACTTTCTCTGGCTGTCCGGGTGATCATGAGGATGCGAAATATCCAAATTGGCCTGTGGCTCCGTGGCCTAATGATTTTCAGGAAGTGTTGAAGTGGCAATGGGAGAATAAAATTATTCCTTACTGGACTGAGACGGGAAAATTTGCAGCAGATCATCATGTTAAAATTGGGCTGGAGCTACACGGAGGCTTCTCCGTTCATACACCAGCGACCTTGCTTCGTTTGCGTGAAGCTGCGGGAGAGGTCATTGGTGCTAATCTGGATCCGAGTCATATGTGGTGGCAGGGAATTGACCCAGTGCAGGCGGTTCAAATTTTGGGTCGAGAGGGAGCCATTCACCATTTTCATGCCAAGGATACGACGATTGATCCGGTCAATGTAAATAAATATGGGCTTACCGATATGCAGGAATATACGAAAATGCTAGATCGCGCTTGGCAGTTCCGTACTGTGGGTTATGGACATGATGTAAAAACCTGGGCAGATATTATCAGTGCTCTGCGTCTGGTGGGATACGATTATGTAGTGAGTATTGAGCATGAAGATGGTCTGATGTCCGTGGAGGAAGGCTTTACTAAGGCTGTCCACAATCTTCGCCAGGTATTGATTGAAGAACCGCTGAGCGAGATGTGGTGGGTCTAACCTAATAGGGGGAAATGTTGATGATTAACGTCACCATTTGGAATGAATTTTTGAACGAAAAGTTGAATGATGAAGCCAAACAGATATATCCTGACGGGATACACAAAGCGTTGGCTGACGGCCTGGCAGGAGAGGGATTTGCCATTCGAACAGCTACTCTTCGTGATGATGCCGAGCATGGTTTGGGAGAAGAGATCCTGAATTCCACAGATGTGCTGCTGTGGTGGGGGCATAAAGCCCACGATCAGGTGAGCGATGAAGTTACGGCGCGTGTTGTAAAGCGAGTGCAGGGAGGAATGGGCTTGATCGTGCTACACTCGGGCCATTTTTCAAAGCCATTCAAAGCCCTAATGGGCACTAGCTGTGATCTGAAATGGAGGGTGGCAGGTGAACAGGAGATTATTTGGTCGGTGAATCCGTCACATCCTATTGCAGAAGGCATAGACGCCAAAATTTTGTTGAAGCAGGAAGAGATGTATGGCGAGTTCTTTGATATTCCAGCGCCGGATGAATTGGTATTTGTTAGTAACTTTGAAGGCGGCGAAGTATTTAGAACCGGATGTACTTTCCGCCGAGGTAGCGGTAAGATATTCTATTTCCGCCCAGGTCATGAGACCTATCCGACTTATTACCAGCCTGATATTTTGAAAGTTATCGCCAACAGCATTCGTTGGACTTCTCCGACAAATATTAACAAACCAATATATGGAAGAAGTGAACCTGTAAGACCTCTCGGTGGAGTGTTGGTATAATAACAATCATCACATTTTGATGAGCTGTATAATGAACAGATTGATAGGCGGAACCTCTAGGGATTCCGCCTTTTTGTATTTAACGATTTAGACATATACCTGCTGTGTTGGTTTGTTGTATAATCAGTTTTGGTCATGGCAACTTTATCAGCGCAGGTATTTAATTTAAGAAGAAAGTGTTTTCTTTCGGGATAAAGTATGCTAAAATGATATATACTAACAAAAGGAAAGCTTTATCAAACCGAAATGCAAAAGAAGGTGAAAAATTTGGAGAGTCAACCGCAATTTACAAAAATGTGTCCGCGTTTTGAAACCGCCTTTTCATGTTTGGGTAAGCGTTGGAATGGATTAATTATTCAATCCATGATGAGCGGTCCTAAGCGGTTTAAGGATATTTCCAATCTGATTCCCACAATGAGTGACAAAATGTTATCAGAGCGGATGAAAGATTTGGAAAATGAAGGAATACTTACACGTCATGTATATCCGGAAACTCCTGTCCGCATTGAATACGAGCTAACAACCAAAGGCCGTGCGCTTCAGCCGGTTATGGAACAGATTCAATTTTGGGCTGAGGAATGGATTAGATGAGCACCAAACTAAATAAGCGTTTCTCATAGCAAAACAGCCTTTTCCTAGGAAAAAGGCTGTTTTTTTATTTTGTGTATAGGACTACTTATCCATTTTACAGAAATGATCTGCATAGGCAGGACGGCTTAATAGCCTTTGACGCGCCCTGCAACTGAGAATAATCCTGCTGTTGCACGGCGGGGCACACGGGTTTGAATATCCAGCGCGGCCGAACGGAATGTACCCAAGCAGGAATGGCAAAGTCTTCCTGCATAAATGGGGGAACGGCAGGATTCACAAGGATAATCAAGCTGACTGTATGTGGAGGGAAACTTGCCTGCTCTTACCCAATCTGTGAGCAATTCTATAGGTGTGCCGGTTACGTCACTGAGCTGACGAGTATGAGTAGAAGGATGCTTCCATAGATAGTTAGAACAGCGGTCCAAGAATATATTTTCTTCCTGAATACAAGAACTACACAGGTTTCTAAGGTTTTGACGAAAAACGGAACCGCATTTTGGGCAATTAGAAGTATGTATCTCCATAGAAACCAGTCCTTTGTATCGAAACATAGTGAAATTTTAAATTTATTAGTTACATATTACTATGACCTTATACCTATATCAATCTTTATTTATGGAATCTCTGATCTTTAAGTGTATGTTGAAATCTGTGTTGACATTACTTTGTTACTTATGTATTATTACTTACATAAAGTTACTTAATGAATAAAATAAACTATTACTGATAAGGGGATCTTTATATGATGCCATCTTTATTTTTGGCCCACGGCTCACCGATGCTTGCTATTGAACAGACGGACTATACTTCATTTTTAGAGCAACTGGGGAAAAGCATTCGCCCTAAAGCGGTTGTTATCTTTACTGCTCATTGGGAAGCGCAAACGTTGACGATCAGTTCGATGGATGACGTGTACGATACCATTTATGATTTTGGCGGTTTCCCACCGGAACTGTACACGGTGAAATATCCAGCACATGGTTCTGTGGAACTGGCCAATAAGCTGGAAAAATTATATGAAGAAAAGGGCATTGACGTACAAACTGACCGGGTGAGGGGACTGGATCATGGATCCTGGACATTGTTGCATCGTATGTATCCTGAGGCAGACATTCCGGTAGTTCAGATCTCAGTAAATCCATATCTTTCGCCCAAAGCACAATATGCCATTGGTGAAGTGCTGCGTGGACTGGGAGAACAAGATATTCTGGTCATTGCCAGTGGAGTGACTGTTCATAATCTGCGTATCGTCAAATGGGGGGAAACGAAAACAGAACCTTGGGCTATAGATTTTGATGATTGGATTATTGAAAAAGTTCAAAGTAGAGATATAGAGGCTTTGGATCACTATGAAAGCGAAGCACCGTATGCTCGCCAGGCCGTACCAAGAGCAGAGCACTTTGTACCGTTGTTTATTGCAATGGGGAGTGGCAATCCTGCAAACAAAGCCAAGGTCATCCATAGAAGCTATGAGATGGGGAATTTAAGTTATCTATGCTTACAGTTTTAAAAAGTGTGTTGCCAGAAGAAGGACTAGTGTTAAAATGCTTCGCAACTGCTTCTGTATAAGTAGAGGAGTGGAAATAAATTAGGGAGTGTTATAAGCTATAATGGCTTATAACACTCCCTTTTACATAAAAAACGATTTATTATATGCGGCAAATCTCACGAGGGCACAATTCACAATGACATACGCCTTGCAGCATTTCCAAATCCTTGACAACAATCATGCCATTATCATATTCAACTGCATTTTTCTTACGTAGATCACTAAGCATCCGGTTTACGCTTTCCCGAGTCGCACCGATCATATTTGATAAGTCAGTATGAGTAATTTTTTTATGAATCAGGATATGTTCGCCGTGAGGCTCACCATAGGTATTGCATAGACGGATGAGTGTTGAACATAAAGCGCCAGGCTTGCCGTACATCATCAAATCGCGGAACTTAGTCTGAGTAATGCGATGATGCGAACCCATCCATTTCATAAAGTCAATCGCAAAATCACAATGCTGGCAAATAAGTAGCTCCAGATCTGTATGATCGATTACGCCAATATCACTGTCTTCCAGAACCTCAGCAGAAAAGGAATGCTTAGTACCGAAAAATGGATCGGCTTGACCAACAAGATCGCCGCTTTGATACATATATAGAATAAGTTCCTTACCCTCATCCGTTGTTTTGGTTACTTTCACGCGTCCGCGCTTAATATAAAACAGCTTATCCGCTGTATCTCCTTCCCAGAACAGATGCGAGCTTTCTGGCATAACTCGATCTTTCATCATCACTTGCAACCGGTTGAAGCTGGCCTCCGAGAAGCAACAGGTGTTGCCGCGGGCTTCCATTACATTTGTAGGGTTTCTCATCGTCCATTTCCCCTTTGTATCCTATGTTTTTTATCTGCAACTTGATCAATTCAAATTCATTATATACCTGCGCAATGCGTTTTTGGGGCAAGAAGAGGGGGTAAAAGTGGCAGAATTCCAAACTTTGTGATTTAATTCACTTCATAAAATAAAATTTTAAATAGATTGTGAAAAAAATCACAATATATCTTGAAAAGCTGTGTTACGATCAGTGCGTGAACAAGAGATAGTACACGAGATAACAGGAGGATGAGGGAAATGGCTGTTAAAAACGAGGTTATCCAAAAAGAGCAAAGCGCAGAGCAGTATATTCAAACGCTGATTGACCGGGGGAACCGGGCACAGCAAGCTTTCATGAGTATGAATCAGGAACAGATTGACGAAATCGTACAAGCTATGGCACTCGCAGGGATGGATAAACACATGTACCTGGCGAAGTTGGCTGTTGAAGAAACAGGACGCGGTGTGTACGAGGACAAAATCACCAAAAACATGTTTGCAACAGAATATGTCTATCATAGTATCAAAAATGAAAAAACCGTCGGTGTCATTGAAGACAATGATTTTGACAGTTTTCAAAAGATAGCAGAGCCAGTCGGCATTATCATGGGGATCACTCCAGTGACAAACCCGACTTCGACTACGATGTTCAAAGCGTTGATTGCCATTAAAACACGTAACCCAATCATTTTCGGTTTCCATCCATCTGCTCAATCGTGTAGTGCGGAAGCAGCCCGCGTCTTGCTCGAAGCAGCCGTCAAACATGGTGCTCCAGCTGATTGTATTCAATGGATTGAAGCTCCATCGATGGATAAGACAAATTCACTCATGAATCACCCGGATGTGGCTCTGATTCTGGCAACTGGTGGATCAGGCATGGTTAAGGCGGCATATAGCTGCGGTAAACCTGCTCTGGGTGTAGGCCCAGGTAACGTGCCTTGCTTTATTGAAAAAACAGCAGACATCAAGCAGGCCGTGAACGATCTTATCCTCTCTAAATCTTTTGACAACGGTATGATTTGTGCTTCCGAGCAAGCGGTTATTATCGAAGAGCCAATCTTCGAACAAGTGAAAAAATTGATGATCGCTAACGGCTGCTATTTTGTAAATAAAGAAGAAGCAGCTAAGCTCACTCAAGGAGCTATGAATGTCGAGAAATGTGCAGTGAACCCAGCAATCGTCGGGCAGTCTGCTGTGAAAATTGCTGAAATGAGTGGTATCACAGTACCAGCAGGAACTAAAATTTTGGTCGCTGAGATTGAAGGGGTAGGAACAAAATTCCCATTGTCTGCGGAAAAATTGAGTCCTGTATTGGCTTGCTATAAAGTGAAAAATGCGGAACAAGGTATTCAACGCGCTGCTGAAGTCGTGGAATTCGGGGGCATGGGCCACTCGTCCGCTATTCATTCGAACGATGAGGACGTTATCGCTCGCTTCGCAAACCGTCTGCAAACAGGACGTATCATTGTAAATGCACCTTCCACACATGGTGCGATTGGCGACATTTACAACACCAATCTTCCTTCGTTGACACTCGGTTGCGGTTCGTACGGTCGTAACTCGACTTCGTCGAACGTATCGGCAGTCAATTTGATTAATGTGAAAAGGGTGGCGAAACGGACGGTGAATATGCAATGGTTCAAAGTACCTTCCAAAATCTATTTTGAAAAAAATTCGACACAGTATCTTGCTAAAATGCCTGATATCACACGTGTAGCCATTATCACGGACCCTATGATGGTAAAACTGGGATATGTGGATCGTGTTATTCATTATCTGCATCAACGCCAAACACCGGTAGCTATCGAAGTGTTCTCTGAAGTAGAGCCAGATCCATCGACAGTTACGGTAGAACGTGGTACAGAAATGATGAGACGTTTCCAACCGGATTGCATCATCGCACTGGGCGGCGGTTCGCCAATGGATGCGGCTAAAGGCATGTGGATGTTCTATGAATATCCAGATACTGATTTCAATAACTTAAAACAAAAATTCATGGATATCCGTAAACGGATTTACAAGTACCCACGTCTGGGCCAAAAAGCACAATTTGTAGCTATCCCTACAACCTCGGGTACAGGTTCCGAAGTTACATCGTTTGCAGTAATTACGGACAAAAACCTGGGTAACACGAAGTACCCGCTGGCTGACTATGAGTTGACTCCTGATGTGGCAATTATTGACCCAGTGTTTGTATATTCGCTGCCTAAAACAGCTGTAGCGGACACAGGTATGGACGTTCTGACACATGCTATCGAGGCTTACGTGTCCGTAATGGCTAATGATTACACAGATGGTCTGGCAATTAAAGCCATTCAATTGGTATTCCAATACCTAGAACAATCGGCTCTGATCGGTGATAAGCTGGCTCGTGAAAAAATGCATAATGCTTCCACACTTGCTGGTATGGCGTTTGCTAATGCATTCTTGGGTATTAACCACAGTCTTGCACATAAATGGGGTGGACAATACCATACAGCGCATGGCCGCACGAATGCCATTTTGCTGCCGCACGTTATTCGCTATAATGCGAAAAAACCGACAAAATTTGCTTCGTTCCCTAAATATTCGCACTTTGTTGCGGATGAGCGTTATGCAGAAATCGCGCGCATACTGGGACTGCCTGCACGCACCACCGAAGAAGGGGTTAACAGCTTGATCGAAGCAATCCGTAAGATGAACAAAACACTCGGTATCGAGGAATCGTTCCAACAAATCGGTTTCGATGCGAAGGATTTCGAATCACGTGTAGACTATCTGGCTGACCGCGCATTTGAAGATCAATGTACAACTGCGAATCCGAAGTTGCCGCTGGTTACTGAGTTGGCTGATGTCTATCGCAATGCCTTCTACGGACGTTTTGACCAATAATATAATAGGTACGAAGAGGCTTGTGAAAAAGCATTTTCTCGTTCAATACCGATGCAGGCTCTCTATATAGAGGGCCTGTTGGTTTGGGAAGGGAGGTGAACGGCAAGGCTAAGGATATAGGCGTGAAGCCAGGGAAAATAAAGTGATAAAAATCACTCATATTGTGATTTTTATCACATACTACACTCTATCATTATTCTACAATAAGGGTGTAAGAAAGGTCCCGACACTGAGCGTAAGGCATCGGTGAACAGGCCGGGCTCAAGAAATAGCTTTATCGTGAAAAAAATCACAAGTCCGGAAGACCAAACAATTTGGAGGGATTTACATGTCGGTGATTGAGAGAGAATTACAAGAGCAACAATCTGGCTGGAGAGGTTTTAAAAAAGGCAAATGGACTAAAGAAGTCAACGTCAACGATTTTATTGAAACTAATATCTTACCTTATGTTGGCAATGAAGAATTTTTGGTTGGTCCTACCGCCAACACAACTGCATTGTGGGATATTGTATCCGATCTTACCAAAAAAGAGTTGGCAAACGGCGGCGTGCTTGATGTAGACGTGAATACGCCATCCACTATTATTTCACATAAACCGGGTTATCTAGACCGGGATAAAGAGCAAATTGTCGGTGTACAAACAGATGCTCCATTCAAACGCTCTTTGCAGCCGTTTGGTGGAATTCGAATGATGATCGACGCTTGTAAAGCCTATGGTTTTGAAGTACCAGAAAGTATTATTGATATTTTCACTCATATTCGTAAAACTCACAACCAAGGTGTATTTGACGCTTATACAGATGAAATGAGAGCAGCTCGTAAAGCTGGTATCATTACTGGTCTGCCAGATGCATACGGTCGTGGTCGTATTATCGGTGACTATCGTCGTGTAGCTTTGTATGGTGCAGACTTCTTGATCCAAGATAAAAAGCTGCAACTGAAAAGCCTTGAAGTTGATTCCATGGAAGAAGACGTAATTCGTCTGCGTGAGGAAATTTCCGAACAAATTCGTGCTTTGAATGAACTGAAACAAATGGCTGCTGAGCACGGTTTTGATATTTCAAAACCTGCTAACAATGCGAAAGAAGCTTTCCAATGGGTATATTTTGGATATCTTGCAGCAATCAAAGAACAAAATGGTGCAGCAATGTCCTTAGGACGTGTATCTTCCTTCCTTGATATTTACTCTCAACGTGATATGGAAGAGGGTACAATGACAGAAGAACAAGCTCAAGAACTGGTCGATCATTTTGTTATGAAATTGCGTATTGTTAAGTTCTTGCGCACACCTGACTATAATGAACTATTCAGTGGAGATCCAACTTGGGTTACTGAGTCCATTGGTGGTATGTCCGTAACTGGAGAAACTCGGGTAACTAAAAACAGCTTCCGTTTCCTGCACACCCTCTACAATCTGGGACCTGCACCGGAGCCGAACCTGACTGTACTGTGGTCGGAAAAATTGCCTGAAGGCTTCAAAAAATATTGTGCGAAAGTTTCTATTGAAACTAGCTCCATTCAGTACGAGAATGACGATCTGATGCGTCCGATTTATGGAGACGATTATGGTATTGCTTGTTGTGTATCGGCAATGAAAATCGGTAAACAAATGCAATTCTTTGGTGCTCGTGCCAACTTGGCTAAAGCTCTGCTGTATGCAATTAACGGTGGTAAAGATGAAAAATCTGGCGTCCAAGTAGGGCCTGAATTCCCAGCCATTACAGGCGAAGTTCTGGAATATGAAGAAGTGTTGAGCCGCTTCAAACCTATGATGGAATGGTTGGCAAAACTGTACATGAACACTTTGAATGTTATTCACTACATGCATGATAAATATAGCTACGAACGCATTGAAATGGCGTTGCATGATCGTGATATTCTCCGCACCATGGCTTGTGGTATTGCGGGTCTGTCAGTTGCTACCGACTCCTTGAGTGCCATTAAATTTGCAAAAGTTAAACCAATCCGTAACGAAAAAGGGATTGCTGTTGACTTTGAAATCGAAGGCGAATACCCTTGCTACGGTAACAACGATGACCGTGTAGATAACATCGCTGTGGAACTGGTAGAAAGCTTCATGAGCATGATTCGCAAGCATAAAGCTTATCGTAATGCGGTTCCTACTCAATCTGTACTGACTATTACTTCCAACGTGGTTTACGGTAAGAAAACAGGTACAACACCGGATGGACGTAAAGCAGGCGAACCGTTTGCACCAGGGGCAAACCCAATGCACGGCCGTGATAAAAAAGGTGCTTTGGCATCTCTGAGTTCCGTAGCCAAATTGCCTTATGAACACAGTCTGGATGGTATCTCGAACACCTTCTCCATCGTGCCTAAAGCACTGGGTAAAGAAGAAGAAACACGCAAAACAAACCTTGTTTCGATGATGGATGGCTACTTTGGAAGCCACGCACATCATCTGAATGTCAATGTGTTTGCTCGTGAACAACTGTTGGATGCAATGGAGCACCCAGAAAACTATCCACAGCTGACGATTCGTGTTTCCGGCTATGCCGTTAACTTTATCAAGCTGACTCGTGAACAACAATTGGATGTTATTAACCGTACTTTCCACGGTACAATGTAAATAAGTATTACAATGACGCACGCATAGCGGATGCGGGAAGGATGATGCAACATGTTGAAAGGTCACATACACTCATTGGAAACCTTCGGGACCGTCGATGGTCCCGGCATCCGCTTCGTGCTCTTTATGCAAGGATGCTTGTTGAAATGTCAATATTGCCATAACCCGGACACTTGGGCCTTGAATGAAGGTAATCCGATGACGTTAGAGGAGGTATTGGCTGAGATTGAGCCGTATTTAGCCTATTACCGTTCTTCAGGAGGCGGATTGACCGTATCCGGTGGAGAACCGACGCTGCAAGCTCATTTTGTCGCAGAGCTGTTCAAAGAAGTGAAACGTCGGTGGAATTTGCACACGACACTGGACAGTAACGGCTTTAATGACGCGGGCCGTATCCATGAACTGCTGGACGTAACAGACTTGGTGCTACTGGATATTAAGCATATTGACAATGACAAACATATTAAGCTTACAGGCAAGTCTAATGACCGTATGCTAAGTACGGCTCGCTGGTTGTCTGAGCAAGGGCGCAAAATGTGGATTAGACACGTATTTGTACCGGGTATTCATGATGACGAGCAAGATTTATTGAATTTGGGACGGTTTATCGGAACGTTGAACGGAGTCGAGAAATTCGAAATATTACCTTACCATCAAATGGGTGTTTACAAGTGGGAAATGCTCGGTAAGGAGTATCCGTTGGAGGGAGTTCCATCTCCTACAGATGAAGAAGTTCAACGTGCTTACCGACTCATTGAAGAGGGTCGTCTGGAGACTGCAGGAAAGAATGCTGTCTGTCGTCCATCATAATTTGGGACCAGTTTATACTAAATAAAAAGATAGCGTAAGAACTGTTAATAATGTTTATTAACTCTGTTAAGTAGATAAAAATAAAAAAAGATAAGTAATCAGCGTGTACCAATATTAAAACGGTGCGCGCTGTTTTAATTTATCTTGAAATATTGAGTTTATAGAATAGATATATCTTTGGCTGGCTTGAATCAGCTTGTTCTTACTCTGGTAAAAGTACTACTTTTTAGTATTGAGATGTGTAAAAGAAGGCTGTAACCTAGTGTTATCTAATCACTTTTTTTAAGATGCATATGCTTTGAGTTCTGACTAGTCGAAGATTAGCATCTTAGACAGCCTTAAATGAAATAATTATATAATTGTATAGTTACATTTCACTTATTAAATAGGCTTTAGATACTAACGATTGATAGATACAAAGTTACTTCCGTAAGTATCTACTAATTTAGTCTTAAAGATATATTACACTGCAATTTGGTTAAGATACATAGAAAATGAACAATGTAGAAATTTCGCTCTGTAAACAATATATTTTTTTATTAGTTAATAAAATGAGGAGTTCGGATTTCAATTGTTTTATATTTTAAAATTATTTCTATATTTATAAAATCATTATATCAAAAACACAAATATATATGAATAAGGAAAAATTTGTTTACTTTTTCGCCTAAATATTATACTATAAATTTGTGAAATATAAAAAAGTAAAGGAGACAAGAAACAATGGAAAAATCTAAGTTGTTAGGTTTAACTGCTCTCTCAGCTCTCACTTTATCTTTAAGTTTAATACCTACTCAACAAACCTATGCTGAAGAAAATGTGGTTAACTCAAATTCAAGTCCGCAATCATTTATTGAACAAACATTAATAAATGAGAGTGCAGTTACACCTCAAGGATCAAGATCATATCAACTTGGTCAAACTTCTGCATCTATTTATTTGAATGGGTCTCTGGATATTCAGATTTATACGACTCTTAGCAATTCAGATTTGTACAGTATTGACATTTATGATAGTAACGGTAGACATGTCTACCAGCGTGATAGAAATCCAAGTGAAGGAACTAGTTTTCATGTGAGTGGTTTATATGGGTATCATACAGTTCGTGTACAAACTTATAATAATAACGGAACTTTTTCTCTAACTTGGCCTTAATATATAAATTATTTATTGGGTGTCTAAAGTCGATTTGATGACTTGGACACCCTTTTCTTTTTCAAGTAAACAAAAAGGGATATGTTGCTTTAACGATAAAGTAACTTTTTCACTTCGTTTTTCTTTATTTTTCATAGTTTTATTTCCATCATCCATGCCTGAATTTTTATACATAGCTTTTTAATATAAGTACTGTTATGAAAATGATTTTAGTATATAATAAGGGCTTCATCTCAATTGAGAGTTTTTTTGATGAAATAAATTAAACACTGAAAAAATCCCTAATGCTACCTGATAGCTTGCTTATTTAATAGATTATTAGCGTATCAGGGGATTATTCTATTTATTTTAGTTTTTGCAGTCACAGGAGAAAGTTCCCTTTTTTTCATGATCAGCAAAATTTCCAGAAACTTTTTAACAACTGATGCGTCTAATAGTATGACTTTTTACGGGAATGATAATAATTTGGTGATAGAAGGAGACAGACAATGAATTTCAAGAAATGGACCATGCTCACCGCTCTTGCGGTGGCTCAGGTGGCCGCAGTAGCCCCTGTAGGAGCAGAAGCAGCATCAACAACCGTTCAATCCACCGATTCGGTTAGCGCACAGCAGGCTCAGGCCAATGTTGCTGATTCAGGCGTTCAGAATAGCATCGGAGATCAAGATGGAACTAGCACACAAAATGACACGGTGACACCTAATAATACAGGCGTATCCAATGATCCACTGACTGGCCTGCCTACGAATACAACCAACGGATCGAACGTATCCAATGATGTATACGGTGGAGACGGAACGATCACCAATCCTGGTGGAGCTCCAACATCCATGGGTGCTAATCAATTGATTTTGTACTTAAACAGCGCGAAAATGGAACAAAACGGACAGGTGTACACAGCAACTCAGCCGATGACTGTTAAGGACGGAGTTTCCTATGTAGCTATCCGTTCTCTTGTCAGCCGTGTCGGATTGCAGTTTAGTTATGACACTGCCACCAAAGAAACCGTAATCACACAAGGAACAAATGTCATGCGCTTCAAAACAGACAGCAAGGTTTATACGGTTAACGGTGAAGCCAGACAAATGAAGGGACCGGCTTTTCAGCAAAAGAACGTATTTATGGTGCCATTGACCTCGATTACACAGGCCTTAAATATTCCTTATACTGTGAATAATACGACTAAACAAGTTATCATGGATTTGAATCAGAAGCCTAAAGCTTCCTTCACGGTTCAACAAAAAGATATCTATGCGGGCGAAACCCAAGTTACGTATTTGACGAAGGAATCTTCTCCTACAGGTCTTCCGATTGTGAACCAACGTTGGGAAGGGAAGCAGGACGTATTTCAGGAGCCAGGTACATATGTAGTTACCTATTCTGTTCTTGACTCTGCTGGGAACTGGAGTGATCCTTACTCAGTTACACTTACAGTAAGACCACCAAATCAGCCGCCAGTGGCTCTGTTTACAACTGATAAAAAAGAGTACAAAATGGGTGAGAAAATCACCATTACCGACCTGAGTACAGATGATGAGAATGCTATCACTAAGCGTGATTGGGAGAATAAGAAACTTGCCTTCTTCCAACCAGGTGATGTAACAATCACACTCACCGTGACTGATAAGCACGGCGCAACAGGTACCAAAAGTGAAACAATTAAAATTACGAATGAATTGCTGTACAACGAAGATGATTTCAATAAAATCTTCACACCATATGGTGATAAATATACAGTAGACGGCAGTCAGGTGCCTACCATGGCTACCATTCCTTTGACTAGTACATCTTCACCGCGTCTTTTGATCCGTGCTAACAGCCCGGAACGTGTATTTCAGGACGGAATTGTGTATCAGGAAACCGGATCAGGCAGCACGCGCATACTCGTCCATCATGTCAATGAAACGGGTAGAGATGTGAAGATGTACGTGATTGCGACCAACAACAATATCACTCCTGCCAATATAAATGTCGAAAATTCCGGTTTTGCCGGTCCATCTGATTTTGCCACGGCTGCGGGTAAAGTTTCAATTCAAAAATATTTTCAATCTATGATAGATGGAAGCAAGCGTTCTAGTACAGTTCTGAATCCGGGTGAAAGCCGTATTATTTTGCAGGATTTGAACGAGAAAAAAATGAAGCAAAAGCAGGTCATTTCTCTATTGTCCGATCTATACACGGATCAACCAATCCAATATACGGTCATTATGGTGGATGCGAATGCAGATCCTATGACCGTACTGCCCACGCTGGCAAAACTTCCGAAAGACGGAATTCACAACCGTGGAACGTACGCTAATGCTGATATCTCGCTCAATTATACCGAAGAGGTTGGTAAAACAGCTCAACGTATCGTTCTTGGTGATAATAAGGTAGACCCGAACCTGATTGGTACGGACGGTCTGGACGGCTCTTCTGCTTCCAATGCCGGTAATTTTGGTGTTGTATATAAAGTTAAATTGGATCATGTAGCGCCGTATTCACTGATTACCTTCAACCCGCGTGGGGGCGAATATTCCGGCTATGCGATGGTAAACAATCAGGTTGTGGGTATCCCGACGAACGGCGCGGTATGGGCTCCAAATGAGATGAGTGTGCTGTATCGCACAGGGCATATCGAGGAAAGTGTAGAGATGTATTTCACTGCTGCTGCAGGAAGTAACTTGCCAGTTTCCGTAGTAGTCATGCCTTTACCAGCTATTAAAAATTAATATGAATTAACCGGTGCTGTTTACCGGCTTAGACCTTGGGTCTCGTCATTCACCGTTTAAAAGTCGATGTCACTTGCAGAATATAGGCGTTCTCCTGCTGCGAATTTAATCGTAGCGCCGGAGAGCGTCTTTTTCTTATGTATAGATACGAATATCTCTTATAATATTGACTTTAATCGTGGTATAATAAATAGATGCAAGCCTAAGCCTGCATCAGAAAACCTGAAACTACAGACAGGGGAGGGTGAAACGCATGCTGACAAAGGATGAAATTATTGCAACAATGTCCGCTCAGGGGCTGCGTATTACAGATCAGCGCAAGACGTTGGCCACGTTATTTTCCGAGAATGAAGGGTATCTGTCCCCCAAAGACGTTTATGAATATATGGGTAAGAAGTACAGTGGACTTAGTTTTGATACGGTTTATCGTAATCTGCGTGTAATGCAGGAATTGGGTGTACTGGAACAGGTATCTTTTGAGGATGGAATGAAGTTCAAGGTGAGCTGTAATGAGCATCATCACCATCACCATATGATTTGCTTGAGCTGTCAGAAAACATTACCGATTTCTTTTTGCCCAATGCAAATGACGGATACAACGGATCAATTCCAAATCGTCGAGCACAAGTTTGAAATTTTTGGTTATTGCAAAGATTGTCAACAGAAGAATGGGCATACTGACAGTAATTCGGATGGGGGATTCAGACAGACGAGCAGTCACACTCACAGCCACGGGGGCTACTGAAATGAAAATCACCACACGCAGAGTGGTACAGGCTCCGATTAAGTTTTATCGTTCCTATATTTCACCGTTAAAGCCGGCTACCTGCCGATTCTATCCAACGTGTTCGGCGTACGCGTTGGAGGCGGTAGAGATGCATGGTGCGCTCAAAGGTTCATGGCTTGCTGCTAAGCGTATAGCCAAGTGTCATCCCTTTCATCCGGGCGGCGTAGATTTGGTCCCTCCTGCAAAAAAGGGAACAGATAGGTCTAGCGAAGATCGTTTGGCTACCCACTCTGAAAAGGGTCTGACTTGACAGCGCTATGCGGATTTGGTTATATTTTGGTTAATATTGTTTTCCTGCGAAGGGATGAGTAGGGTAAAACGCCCAGTACAGAGAGCCGGGGTTAGCTGCAAACCGGTCTGGAGCGAAGCCTGAATATGGTCCTGGAGGAACCTTTTTCGAGCGTATTTGCCATAATTATTAGTGCTTGGGAGGCAATCGTAAGGGGGAGGCGTGTTCCAGCGTTAATGGGCGGTCAGATGTGACCGGTGAAGCCTGTAGTCTGCGAGGATACAGGAAAATTGGGTGGTAACGCGTGAGGTGACTCTCGTCCCATAGGGGCGGGGGTCTTTTTTGTGCCCAATTTGTGCCAAATACATGAATTGGAGTACCATCATGTCAGCAGGTCTTATAGCTGCCGTGAACAAAACAGGAGGCAACACACATGTCCAATGAGAACACATTTTACATTACGACACCGATCTATTATCCGAGCGACAAGCTACATATAGGTCATGCTTACACGACGGTTGCGGGAGATGCAATGGCCCGTTACAAGCGGCTACGCGGTTATGAAGTGCGCTATTTGACAGGAACGGATGAGCATGGTCAGAAGATTGAGCAGAAAGCAAGTGCAGCAGGCAAAACGCCGCAACGTTTCGTAGATGATATTGTGGCAGGTATTCAAGAACTGTGGCGGAAGCTCGACATTTCCAATGACGATTTTATCCGTACTACGGAGGAACGTCATAAGGCTGTTGTACAAGAAATTTTTGATCGTTTGCTGAAGCAAGGCGATATTTACAAGGGAGAATACGAAGGCTGGTACAGCATCCCTGACGAGACGTACTACACAGAAACTCAGCTGGTTGACGTGGTGAAGGACGCCGAAGGCAATGTGGCTGGAGGAAAAAGCCCGGATAGTGGACACCCTGTAGAACTGGTCAAGGAAGAGTGTTACTTTTTCCGTATGAGCAAGTATGCTGATCGGTTGCTGCAATTTTATGAAGAGAATCCGCAGTTTATCCAGCCGGAATCACGTAAAAAAGAGATGATCAATAACTTCATCAAGCCGGGTCTGGAGGATTTGGCTGTATCCCGTACTACCTTCGATTGGGGCATTAAGGTGAAGGGGGATCCGAAGCATGTCGTGTATGTGTGGATTGATGCACTTTCCAACTACATCACAGCCTTGGGTTATGGCTCTTCCAATACCGAGCTGTATGATAAATTCTGGCCTGCAAATGTGCATATCGTAGGTAAAGAGATTGTACGGTTCCACACGATATATTGGCCGATTATGCTGATGGCGCTGGATCTTCCGTTGCCTAAAAAAGTATTTGCACATGGTTGGCTGCTCATGAAAGACGGTAAAATGTCGAAATCTAAAGGCAATGTTGTAGACCCAATGACGTTGATTGACCGTTATGGTCTGGACCAACTACGATACTACTTACTGCGCGAGGTGCCTTTTGGGGCAGACGGAACATTTACACCAGAAAGTTTTGTAGATCGAGTTAATTCGGATTTGGCAAATGATCTGGGCAACTTGTTGAATCGTACCGTGGCGATGGTAGATAAATATTTTGATGGTAAGGTTCCAGCTTATGAAGCGAATGTAACAGCATTCGACGGAGCTTTGGAAGACATGGCAACATCGACTTATAGTAAAGTAGAAGAAGCCATGGAAAACATGGAGTTTTCCGTGGCATTAACGGCGATTAGCCAATTTATTAGCCGTAGCAACAAGTATATTGACGAGACGCAACCATGGAATTTGGCTAAGGATGAGGCAAAACGTCGCGAATTGTCATCTGTTATGTTGCATTTGGTAGAAAGCTTGCGCATCGCTTCCATCTTACTCCAGCCATTCTTAACCCGTGCTCCTCATAAAATTTGGGAGCAGCTCGGTATTAGCCAAGGTGAGTTGACTACATGGGATAGCGGCAAACAGTTCGGTCGTATTCCGGAAGGAACGCAGCTGGTCAAAGGTAATCCGATCTTCCCGCGTCTGGATTCAGAGCAAGAGGTTGCTTTTATCGTGGAAGCGATGACTGGAGGTAAGAAGCCGGAGGAAGCTACGACACAAGCTCAACCGCAGAATGCATCTGAGACGAGCCAGGAAGCACCGGAGGCAAAGGAAGAGATTGGCATTGAGGATTTTGCCAAGGTGGAACTGCGCGTTGCTCAGGTCGTCGCCTGCGAGCCTGTGAAGAAGGCCGATAAACTATTGAAGCTTCAGCTTGACCTTGGTTATGAGCAGCGGCAAGTAGTATCAGGGATTGCGAAGTTTTATACACCTGAAGATATCATTGGGCGCAAGGTGATCTGTGTGACCAATCTGAAGCCAGTAAAACTTCGGGGAGAGTTGTCGCAAGGTATGATTTTGGCAGCATCACATGGAGATCAGCTTACGCTGGCCACCGTACCGGAAGGTATGCCGAATGGTGCGGTTGTAAAGTAGAACGCTATGTAAAAATAAAAGAGCGTAATGAGCGTATGTCCGGGAATTATTCTTCCTGGGCATGCGCTTTTTGGCTTGCATCATATTTTGCTCCCGCTATACGTATGTTTTAGTAGGCAGGGCTTGTTTGCTTGTGTTCACTTAAGACAGGTGGGAGGAAATGATGATGACAAATATCAACGCTGGGTTGGCGATCATAGCCGGACTGGTTTCTTTTTTTTCACCGTGTTGTTTACCGCTGTATCCATCTTATTTATCGTATATGACAGGGATGTCTGCGCGTGAACTGGCTGAAGGACGGCACAAGGCTGAGGTTCGTTATCGTACGATGGGACATACGCTTGCTTTTGTATTGGGCTTTTCGGTGGTTTTCTATTCACTGGGTGCAAGTGTCGGGTTGCTTGGAGAATGGTTTGCCAATTATGGGGATACGCTAAGAGTGGTAGCGGGATCACTTATTTTACTAATGGGGCTGGTATCTCTTGGTGTGGTGCGTCCTTTGATTCTAATGAGGGAGCATAAGCTTCGCTGGACATGGAAGCCTGCCGGGTACGCCGGTTCCTTTGTAATCGGAATTGGATTTGCGGCAGGCTGGTCGCCCTGTATCGGTCCCATGCTAACAGCTATTATCGCTTTGGCGGCAGTAGAGCATCACATTTGGTTCAAACTGATTACAGGCTATGCGCTTGGCTTTGCGATTCCATTTTTTGTATTAGCTTTGCTGGTAGGCTCTGTACGACTATCCTCTCGCTATACCTCCATCCTCATCAAGACAGGTGGCATACTACTAGTTATTACGGGCATTTTACTGGTAACGGATCATATGACCGATGTAACGCTATTTTTACAACGGATTACCCCAGATTGGATGCTAGTTATGTGAAATATTCAATACGACTTAAAGGGAAATGTTCAAAAATGCGCTCTGTGATAAACTCTCGCAGTGCATTTTGCTGTTCATCGGGATAAACATATTTGTTTTGTCCCCAGCGGCCCCATTTTTTCTTGCGTTTCTCTATGTCCATCTCCAGCTTGGTTTTCGGATAACGTTTCTCGATGACAGCTTTGGATGTTTTGGTGAAGCGATGCTGAATTAATTCGAACGTCAAATCTTTTGTAGCATGCTGTGGCAAGGTTTCTCCCAATTTTCGCAGCAACTCGCCGTAACCTTCTTCCCAGCCGTCATACCAGATGATGGGTGCGATGATGAACCCCAGTGGATAACCGGCTCGTGCGATTTTGCCAGCGGCTTCAATACGTTCCTCGAAGCGTGAAGTTGCAGGTTCAAACTGTTTAATAACATAATCGGAATTAATGCTAAAGCGGATGCGAGTATGACCATTATGTTTAATATCCAGTAATGGATCAACATGATGATATTTAGTAACAAAACGCAGACGACCAAATTCTTCATCTGCCATGAAACGAATCAAGTCTCCAAGCGTTCCGGTGATATGCTCCAAACCAACTGGATCGGAGGTGCAAGCTGCTTCAAAACGGGTAATTTCAGGCGCACGCTCCTCGATATAAGCTTTAGCTGCTGATAAGATATCGTCAGTGTTGACATATACACGAATATACGGCTTTGCTCCCAAGGTTGTTTGTAAATAACAGTAGTGACAGTGCCCCATACAACCAGTCGAAATGGGGATGGCATATTCGGCAGAGGGCTTGGATTGGTCAAAAGTTAACGTTTTACGGATACCGACAACCAAAGTTTTTTTTGCCATTCGGTACTTTTCAACTTCAGTTTCACCTGGTAAATTGGTAATTCGGTTGTGAGAGGTAGTCATCCGATACGGAATATCCTTGGCTTTAACCCAATCCATAATACGCTGGCCCTTAGGATAATTCAGTGCGTCTGGCTCAAAAAACACCAGATCAGGCAAAAATGGCTTGGTTCCTCTGGTTTGGACAGGAGTACGCTCAAGCGTAGACATGACTAACGCTCCTTTCGAAATAAATCCACAGTGCTCTGGTGTCCAACTTTAACATATTGCCGCAGAAATAAACGATACAGGGACGACGATATTAGTGTGCCCCGCTTAAATTGAACAAATCGTGGCAATAGCTGTGAGTGGAGGGATGAGACTTGCCAATGGGCAATGATAACATGTATCATTACATAGTAGGTTTAACGCAGGAAATGAAGGCGGTAAGCGCCCGTTCAATAACAGAAAAGAGGGAAACAAGTGCCAACGCCAAGCATGGAAGATTATTTGGAACGCATTTACCAACTGATTGATGAGAAGGGTTATGCTCGTGTCTCGGATATCGCAGAGGGGTTAGAGGTGCATCCTTCGTCCGTCACCAAAATGATTCAGAAGTTGGATAAGGACGATTATCTTGTATATGAGAAGTATCGGGGACTGATTTTGACACCGAAAGGGAAAAAGGTCGGCAAACGGTTGGTTGATCGCCATCAGTTATTAGAGCAATTTCTGGATATGATTGGGGTTGACAAGGACCTAATATATAAAGATGTGGAAGGTATTGAGCATCATTTGAGCTGGGATTCCATCACCCGTATCGAAACATTGGTTGAGTATTTTCGTCGGGATGAAGATCGCTTGCGCCAGCTTCATGACATACACAAGGAATTGAGTGGAGATTCCTAAAAGCATCTGTCCTTACGGACGATGCTTTTTTATTTGTCCCGACCGCAACAAATATCCGGTTATTAGCGTCTATCCATTATATAGCAGGACAAGATAGGGGTTAAAATTAACAGGGTTAGCGGAGGATTGTAATAATATGAATCGAAAGAAAATAGTGGCATTGGCTGCTGGCCTACTCTTAGCAGTGCAGACTGCCATCGTTCCTGGAGTTCAAGCAGCTCCAACTGGTAATATTGAAATTATATTGGACGGACAGTCCCTGCAAAGTGACGCGTCACCGTATATTGTACAGGGAGCCAATGTTACGATGGTTCCTTTGCGAGTGATTAGTGAGGGATTGGGCGCTCAGGTCAACTGGTCGGAATCGTCCGGTACGGTAACGATTACAGCACAGAACAAAAATATAACTATGGAGAACGGTGCACAAAGCGCTACGGTGGATGGCAAGTCAGTTCGACTGGATGCATCTGCCCGTATGACAAGCGGGAGAGTCATGGTGCCTCTGCGTTTTGTTGGGGAAGAGTTGGGATTAAAAGTGGATTGGCAAGCTTCAGAGCGAGTCATTACGTTAAGCAGTGGTAAGGAAGGTGTCTCTACTGGCGGGAACACTTCTGCGGGAAGCAGCGGCTCCATATCAGATACGTCTGCATCTGGTAATCAGGAGAGTGTAAGTACAGATCAGGGAGCCATCGATGATGAGCAGGCGGTTGTCACTTCACCGTCAACGTCTACTAGTGAGGACGGTTCAAGTTCTTCACAGGCAAATGTTGTTCAGGTAAAGGCTTCAACCTCCATGCGTGGGGCATGGATTTCTACCATTAATGGTGATTGGCCTTCTTCTGCTGCCCGAAGCAGCTCCGAGAAGCAAAAGCAGGAGTTTACTAAAATGCTCGATGATTTGCAGGGGATGGGCATCAATGCGGTATTTGTTCAGGTTCGTGCCAGCGGCGACGCGCTCTATCCGTCGAGTCTCGTACCATGGAGCAAGTATTTGACCAACACCCAAGGTAAAAATCCAGGCTATGATCCCTTGAAATTTATGATTAGCGAATCGCACAAGCGAGGGATGGAGTTCCATGCCTGGTTTAATCCATTCCGTGCGAATTCTACAGGAACAACCAGCGGCTTGGCTGCAAATCATGTGGCTAATCAACATCCAGACTGGATTGTTAAGAATGGTAGCCAATTGTACATCAATCCAGGAATTCCGGCTGCACGTCAGCATGTCATTACGGCGATTATGGAGGTCGTGAACGGATATGACATTGACGGCGTCCATTTGGACGATTATTTTTATCCTTACAGCGGGACTTTTGATGATGATGCGACCTTCAAAGCATATAATGCCAACAAAATCTCTAGCAAGGGCGACTGGCGGAGAGATAATGTGAACAGTTTTGTTCGAGATTTGGGCAAAAGCATTCATGCCAGCAAGTCAAAAGTTCAATTCGGGATTAGTCCATTTGGGGTATGGCGTAACAAATCTCAGGACTTAACGGGTTCAGACACGAAGGCAGGCGTTACAGCGTATGATACGACGTTTGCGGATGTAAGAACCTGGATTAACAAAGAATGGATTGATTATGTAGCTCCACAAATTTACTGGAGTATCGGTTTCCCGGCGGCGGGATATGACAAGCTTGTCGCATGGTGGTCCAATGAGGTCAAAAACTCAGATGTTAAGCTGTATATCGGTCATTCTCCTTATAAGATCGGCACCCCTGAAAAGGGCTGGCAAACGGCTCAAGAGCTAATTAAGCAGCTTGAACTGAACGAAGATTATAAACAGGTCAAAGGGGATATTTACTTTAGTGCACAGCATTTGCGTAAAAATCCATACGGACTCATTCAGCTTCTTCAAAATTATTATCAAATGTGATATAAATTGGATCATATAGGTTCTATTTGGGCCTCCGTTCTCATACATAAGCAGTAGAACTGCTTACTCCCAAGAGAACGGAGGTTTTTTGATCTATGCTGATCAATGCTGTGTTCCAGGGTGGAGGGGTTAAGGGAATTTCGCTGGCGGGTGCAGTTAAGGCTGCGGAGGAGCATGGAATTGTATTCAATCGTTTGGCAGGTACATCATCAGGTGCTATTGTAGCTGCTTTATTGGCTGCGGGATACTCTGCGGATGAAATGAAAGCCGTAATTGAGAAAACCCCCTTGGTCAAGTTGTTACGACGTTCTCCAGTGTTCAATATTAAGTGGGTTGGACCAGCAGCTCGTATCTTTCTTAAAAAAGGGCTCTACTCAGGGGAGGCACTGGAGCACTGGGTACGTGAGCTGTTACGAGCTAAGGGAGTGCGTACGTTCGCGGATTTACCTCCTGGCAAACTGCGCATTATTGCATCAGATATCACGAATGGACGCATTCTGGTACTTCCTGAGGATATCAAACGTTTTGGTATCAATCCCTCTTCACTGGAGGTAGCTAAAGCCATTCGGATGAGCACAAGTATCCCTTATTTTTTTGATCCCGTTATGTTAAGGCTTGATTCTGCACTTGCCAAGGGAAAGACTTTTTCTCAGCAATTTGTATTTGTAGTTGATGGGGCTTTACTAAGCAATTTGCCGTTGTGGCTTTTTGATGAGCCTGTAAATGAACGTGAGGCCAAAACGATTCCAACGGTAGGGTTTCAAATGGTGGGCAAAACGGGGACGGAGACCAAAGTTTCTTATATACGGGGTCCATTGACCATGCTGCAGGCTATTTTTGATACCATGCTATCAGCACACGATGAACGATATATTGAGCAGGAGAATCGGTATCGGACGATTAAAATTCCAACATTGGGTATCCGCACTGCACAATTTAACATTTCTACAGAGCAAAGTGATTTGTTGTATGCTTCCGGTGTGCAGGCAGGGGATGCTTTTTTCCACAAATGGAGCATCACTTCTTACCAGCAGCAGTATAGCAAGTACCAATTGATGAAGGATACCATGTACGCTATGAAATAAACACTAACTCGCAGTTAAAGTTAATTTAAAAGGGTGTAAAAAAGGAGCCTCTTCCCGGTCATATTTGAATACGCGGGTGATGGCTCCTTTGTGCTACATTTTAAAGGATGATTATCATTAATGATATTTAGGTTGTTCTTCTTCATTTTTGCCCTTGGAACCTTCAATTACATGAAAAGGATACGCTTTGCGCTTGCCTGTAGTCTGCTGCTTACGTGCGTTGGCTGTTTTGGCCATGGTGCGCACAGAGGGTTTGATTTTGGGAGTACGATTGCGTTGCCCTGGCAGGTATTTGTATAGCAGAAATATAACTGCAAAAACAAGGACGGGAATTAGTAAACTCATGAGAAAGCCCCAGCTTCCTCTCCATAGCATATCCACAATCCCATATGCACCCAAAGCAAGGGTAAGCCAGAAAATAACGGCATGTCTGTTCATTATTCACTCATCCTTTCACAGGATCAAGGACCGGACTGTTGAAGGTCTCCTTTACAGGTACGTTTTCCAACTCAGCATCCAATTCAAGCATACGCTTAAATGAGGCAATGGATACCTCCACTTGATCATCAGTCGGTTCTTTGGTGGTAAGTAGTTGCAGCCACAGACCGGGGTAACCTAAATAACGAAGTACCGGAATTTCACGAAGAGCATTGGTCAGCTTGAGAAATTCAAAAGAAAGCCCCAGTACGATCGGAAGCAGTAGAAGCCGTTGCCCCATGCGCTCCCACAGATTATCGTAGGTAAATAGGGAATAGACAAGTACTCCGATGATCACGGTCAGCATAATAAAGCTACTACCGCAGCGGTAATGCAGACGGCTGTATTTTTGTACATTGGCCGGGGTTAGTTCTTCCCCGGCTTCGAATGCTGTAATTACTTTATGCTCTGCGCCGTGATATTGAAACAGTCGCTTAATTAACGGAGTTTGGGAAATACCCCACAAATAAGCCAGTAGCAGAATCAGCTTAATAGCTCCTTCTGCGAGGTTATGCAAAATTTGGCTGTGAAACAAGCTACCGAATAGGAAATTCTCTACAATAACCGGAACGAGAGTCAATACAATTTTGCCAAACAGGAATGACAAAATACCGACTGCCGCCACACCGATCATCATACTCAGACTCCAGCGAGATTCTTCTTTTTTCTTTTGCTCAGCGCGTTCTTCCGGATCTACTTCATCATCAGCATACGCATCGGCTGAATAGTTTAAATGCTTGGTACCCTTGGCGCTGGAGTCGATGATGCTTACAATCCCCCGCAATAAAGGAATTCTGCGGAATTTGGATACCCAGGATTGCTCCTTGCGTGGTACTTCCAAATATGTGATTTCGCCAGTTTTGCGGCGAACTGCCGTGACATTGACACGCTTGCCGCCGAACATGACACCTTCAATGACTGCCTGACCGCCGTAGCTCACAGGCTTGGATGCTTGTGACAACCGTCTCACCTCTCTTAATACATGCTTTTTTGTATATTGTATCGAATTTGGAAGGGAATATCTAGTTAGATGAAACTGAGTGTAGTAATTAGGCCACTCCAAGCTAAGATTCTGCTTTTAAAGGAGAAGGTAGAAATTCTTATCGTGGAGAAAGCTCATGCCACAGGCTTATAAAAAAAGCATTTATGGAGCTCAGACTGCTCACATAAATGCTACTCATTATAAAACCGAATGAATATTTGGAGACAACTTATTGCGTAATTGCCCCGACAACCTGGTCAACCAGCCCTTTTGAAGAGAGGGGGCCGCCAAATGTCCATGTCGTACCGCTCAGTGAATAGGTACGTTTTTCTTTAACGAAATTTAGACCATTCCAGACCGAATTTTTTTTCATGGGTGCGCCGAAAACATTATCGTCCGGCTGAACAATATAGATAAAGTTGCTGTCCTGAACGGCAGACAGAGCTTCAATGCCTACGGTTGAAAAGCCATACTGTTCAACTTTGCTCGGTTTCCAATCGTTAATCATGCCGATCTTCGCCAGTGTTGCCACGACGACTGAGTTATCTGAAAACATACGAAGGCTGGCCGCATTTTGCGAAGTGAAAGCCTGTGTCAGTATATAATGATAATCCGACTTGCCAGCAGCGGTGAGCTTTTCTTTGGCTTCAGCATAATGCTGATCCAGTTCGGCAAGCACCTGCTTAGCTTTGTCTTCTTTTCCAAGAGCACCTGCGATGCTATTAAAAATTTCTACCATTTTATCATGATCGTAGCCGTTACCATCGTTCAGATTATATTCGATCGTTGGAGCGATGGCCTTGAGTTGCTCATAGATAGCCTCATTTCCATCAACATTTGAAATGATCAGATCCGGCTTCAATGCAGCAATCGCTTCCAGATTCGGCTCGTTACGCGTGCCGACATCGACCACGCTACTATCGAGAGCCGCCTCCGGTGTCACGTACACCTTGTAGTTGGCATTGTCTGCATTACCAACCGGCTGAACGCCCAGCGCAATCAAATCCTCTGTAAATGTCCATTCCAGCACTACGACACGCTGTGCGGGCTTGTTGAGCGTGACCTCACCACGATTATGCTTTACCGTCACAGGACCAGTCGCTGTGTCAGTCGGTTTGCTACCCGACGTGGCTGTCTGATCTTTATCCGATGCTTTGTCGGCTGCTCCGCAACCTGCCAGAGTGAGCGTAAAAACCATTAACAATAAAATCCCGATTAATCCCTTTTTCATAGAAGCGTTCTCCCGTATATATGTTTTTAGGAAATGATAATGATTATCATTTTCATCATTATATTATGATAGAGGATTGAAATTTTGTCAATGTAAAAAACGGGTCCGTACCCTCAATTGGAAAGCTGCCATTATTCAGCCTTCCTGTTCATTGTTAAACTATTCCCCCTTGGAGCATACTACCTAGCAAAATGGAATGCAGAATCCGATGGACGTACATGCATTTCCGATTGCAATTGTCTTTACGATGGGAAAAGTTTGCATATTGAAAGGGGATTAAACAACATGAGTGAAACCTACTCTATACCCAAGATAGGACATGAACAGGAGCAGTCTCGCGGATCTCAGGATCAACGTCATCATAACGACAGTGGTAGAGGCAGGCAGCAGTCAGGCAAAATACATACGCCTCTCATTCCTTTTGCACTTGAGTTGGGTTTTTTTGCGGGTTTACTCTGGGGATTGCTGCGCTGGCTGTTTTATAAGTTGCATTTTACGGTAGTAGCGCCTGGCTTTCTCGCGGAGCCTTTTTTCAAGCATTCGTTTATGAACACCATGGCGGGACATCTGGTAGGGCTACTTTTTTTTATTGGATTATCCGTCGTAGCTTCACTGGTGTACACTCTGTTGCTGCGCAGATTTAAGGGTCCTATACCCGGAATTGTGTATGGTCTGATTTGGTGGGTTGTTTTATTTGTATTAACAGGTCCTAAGCTAGGAATGATGAATGCTCCTGATCGGTTAACATGGAATTCCTTATATACGGAAATTTGTGTGTTTATACTGTGGGGACTATTTATCGGATATACCGTTGCTGTCGAGTATACGGATGAAAGAAAGCGCGAGCCTGAGAAAGCTGAGGGCTGAACGTAACAAAAACTTCTCAAGCGCCTATCCCCTGTGTTAAAATAGCATTTGGTTATTTGACAGAGGGGAGCGGAATGAAAGATGAAGAATGACCGGGTGTTAAAGCTGCGGCAGGCGCTGGGCGAGCATAATCTGCGGGCTATGCTGATTACTAGCCCTGTCAATCGTCGATATTTGACAGGCTTCACAGGTTCGGCGGGTTATGTGCTGATTACGGAATCCCATAGCTATTTGCTGACTGACTTTCGCTATATGACACAAGCGACCGAACAAGCCGAAGGCTTCACGGTGGTGCAGCACGCTGCACAGGTCATGGAAACGGTGAAAGAATTGCTGTCTTCCCATCAGATCAGCGAAACAGGCTTCGAGCAAGACGCTGTAACTGTTGCGACGCATAAAGCTTATAGCGAAGATTTGTCACCTATTTCACTGGTTCCGGTGTCGGGCATTGTGGAGAAGCTACGGGTGTACAAGGATGCAGAAGAGCTGGAAGTGATGCAGCGGGCAGCGGATTTGGCAGATGCTACATTTGCACACATTTTACCTTACATCAAGCCGGGTGTCAGCGAGCGTGAGCTGGATCTGGAAATGGAATTCTTCATGCGCAAGCAGGGAGCTACATCCTCTTCATTTGACACAATTGTGGCTTCCGGGGTTCGTTCGGCATTGCCACATGGCGTAGCCAGTGCTAAGTTAGTACAAGCAGGCGAGCTAATTACGTTTGATTTTGGTGCGTTGCTGGATGGCTACTGCTCCGATTTGACACGTACAGTGGCTACACAAGGGGATTTGGCGCCCCAGTTGCGTGAAATCTACGATATTGTGCTTAAGGCGCAGCTTCACGCACTCGAACATATTAAGCCGGGCATGACAGGCCGTGAAGCGGATGCACTGACCCGGGATATTATTGCTGGCCATGGCTATGGAGACAATTTCGGGCACAGTACAGGTCATGGTCTGGGTCTGGAAGTACATGAATCTACACGCCTGTCTAAGGCAAGCGATGATATTCTGGAGCCGGGCATGGTGGTAACGGTCGAGCCAGGTATTTATGTGCCTGGATTGGGCGGTGTACGGATCGAGGATGATATCGTTATTACAGATAGCGGCATCAAGGTATTAACACATTCGAGCAAAGAATTTACAGTCGTTTAATAACGATAACAGTCCTGTAGGAGGGGTATTTTAGTGATTAACGTTAATGATTTTAAAACAGGATTGACCGTCGAGGTAGACGGAGATATTTTTACGGTGCTGGATTTCCAACACGTAAAACCGGGTAAAGGTGCGGCATTCGTGCGCTCCAAGCTTAAAAACCTGCGTAACGGCAACACTGTTGAACGTACATTCCGTGCGGGTGAAACGATCGGCCGCGCGCAAATTGAAAACCGTGGTGTGTCTTACCTCTATGCGAGCGCAGACGAGCATACATTCATGGATAATGAAACATATGATCAATTCACACTTTCAAGTGACCAACTGAAATGGGAACTTAACTTCCTGCAAGAAAACATGAATGTAAACATCATTAGCTATAATGGTGAAATTCTCGGGATTAACCTGCCTAACAGCGTAGAGCTGAAGGTTATTGACACTGAGCCGGGTATTAAAGGTAACACCGCTACGGGTGCTACTAAAAATGCAAAAGTTGAAACAGGACTGAACGTTCAGGTTCCATTGTTTATCAACCAGGACGATGTATTGCTGATTGATACACGCGATGGTAAATACATTTCCCGCGCATAAATTTTGCAGCTTTTAGATTTCCTCTGTCCTTGTTAAGGGCAGGGGATATTTTTATAAGCACTAATATTAAAAAACAATGGCTCCGTACAGCACTTTCGTATTATACTGTACTAAAGTTATGCCGCAGGATGTCACGTTCAAGTCGTTTGGTGCCATCTCAAGGTTACATACTGTTGAGTCTGAGGGAGTGAATATCGTTGTCTTTGTATGTCATGAAATTCGGAGGCAGTTCCGTCGGTGACACGGAGCGCATGAAACGCGTGGCAAAACGCGTTGTGGAGAAACAGAGTGAAGGGCATCAATGTGTAGTGGTCGTTTCCGCAATGGGAGACACGACAGACGAACTGATTGACCAGGCCAAATTGTTGAATGAGCAGTTGCCTGCACGTGAGCTGGATATGTTGATGACGACAGGTGAACAAATTTCAATCGCCTTGTTGTCGATGGCTATTCAGCAGTTGGGTCATGAAGCGGTATCGTTTACGGGATGGCAGGCTGGTTTCCGTACTGAATCTGACTTTGGTCGAGCACGGATTACGGATATTCAACCTCAGCGTGTGCTGGATGCACTGAGCAGCAACAAGATCGTTGTTGTAGCTGGTTTCCAAGGGATGTCTGCAGAGGGAGACATTACGACGCTGGGACGTGGTGGATCTGATACGACGGCGGTTGCGCTGGCGGCGGCGATTCAAGCGGACGCCTGTGAAATTTACACGGATGTGGACGGCATATATTCAACAGATCCACGGATCGTGAAGGTTGCTCGTAAGCTAAAAGAAATTTCTTATGATGAAATGCTGGAATTAGCTAATCTGGGTGCAGCTGTATTGCATCCTCGTGCGGTAGAATATGCCAAACATAACCGGGTACCGCTGATTGTGCGGTCCAGTTTTAACCATAATGAAGGAACGGTCGTAAAGGAGGATGCAGTAATGGAACAAGGTGTTGTAGTCAGTGGGATTGCATATGATAAAAATGTAGCAAGAATCAGTATTTTAGGCGTCGCCGATATCCCCGGTGTACTGGCGAAAGTATTTGGAACACTGGCGGCAGCCAAAATTGATGTAGACATTATTGTACAGAGCGGGGTTGAAGCTGGTAAAGCGGATTTCTCCTTTACAGTAGCTCTGACGGATCGTGAAGCAGCACTGAAGACGCTGGAAGGTATTCGTGGAGAGCTTCCGTACCGTGAAGTAACGTCTGAGGAAAACCTGGTGAAGGTGTCCATTGTAGGTGCAGGAATGGTTAGCCATCCGGGTGTTGCTGCGCAAATGTTTGCCGTACTGGCAGAGCAAGGCGTTAGCATTAAAATGGTAAGCACATCTGAGATCAAAGTATCGTGTGTAATTGAAGCGGGTAAACTTCATGAGGTTATTCAGGCGTTGCATACAGCTTATAACCTGGACACCGAGGAGCAAGCGTTTGTGGGTGGACCGCAGGACCGTCGTTAATAACTGCAACGTGAGATCTAGACACTGAATATGTCTAATGTGAACGATGCTTATGATAGGTAAAGGTTGATACAGGCCCTCTATTTATAGTTTGATAAATCATAGAATATAGCAGTAGGTTAAGAGGTTGTTCCATCAGTGAGAGTTAGACTGAGGGGCAGCCTCTTTTTTTGCTGAATCTATCTTTTCTACCCAAGGGTATCCCTTAGCTGACAAGGCTTTGAGAGGCCCTTTTTTATTTGTGCGAATTAGAGAATGGTGCTTAAACAAGCGGGAGAAAGGTCTGTTGAGTGTTGATAGGAGTTAGCAAAAGTTTGCCTAGGTTTTCAATATATTTTCGGCATAAAAAGCGAGAGTCAACCATAGACTTGTCTTAAAGAAAAAGGACAACTGTGAGGGGGCGGCATCGGTATGGAATGGCTGGAGTTATTTCCCGAACCGTTGCACAGTATACTCGGAAGGCTTCCAGAAACGGTATTTAAGCAACTGGAAGAAATCCGGGTCAGGGAAGGAAGGCCGTTGGAAATTAATGCAAATGGTGATCATCATTTTGTAACGTCTGCTGGTCGGCTGACTTTGAACCATGTGGAAGCCTATAAGCCTGACCGTGAGGATGCCCACCGACTGCTGGATTTTATCAGCAATCATTCCCTGTATACCATGGAAGAGGAGCTTCGTAAAGGGTTTATTACGATCCCTGGCGGTCATCGTATTGGCTTGGCAGGGAGAACCGTGCTCAACCGAGGACGAGTGGAGCATTTGAGGGATATAAGCAGCTTTAATGTAAGAATTGCTCGTGCAATTCCCGGCATAGCTGATCGGATATTGCCTTATGTAGCAGATCGAATGTCCGGGAAAATCCGGCACACCCTCATTTTGTCCCCTCCTCAGCATGGCAAAACGACACTGCTTAGGGACTTGGCTCGGCAACTCAGTTACGGAGGGATGGAAAGCAACGGGGGGCGACGGAATGGACTCAAGGTAGGCATTATAGACGAACGCTCTGAGATCGCTGGTAGTCACAAAGGTATCCCCGGTTTTGATGTCGGGCCTCGCACCGATGTATTGGACGGATGTCCGAAAGCAGAAGGCATGATGATGATGATCCGCTCGATGTCACCGGATGTCCTCATTGTTGATGAAATCGGACGACCGGAAGATGCGGAGGCGGTGCGCGAAGCGCTTCATGCAGGCATTGCAGTCATTGCTTCCGCACATGGTCGCGATGTGGCTGAAATGGCGACCCGGTCTGCGTTTGCTGGATTAACTACAGGACAAGAGCTGTTTCAACTCTACGTCATGCTGGAGCGGACGAGCCGGGGCGTCTCATTTCGGCTGGCAGATGCCAAGCAGCGCAGGCTTACACTGCCTGGAGAAGGGCAGAATGGGGGCATCTCCTATGCTTAAGCTGCTGGGTGCAGCCTTGGTTATACTGGCCGCTACGCTGGCAGGCTGGCAGCGGGCAAGGCAGTTTGCGATGAGGCCGCGGCAAATCAGGGAGTTGATTCTTGCGCTGCAAAGATTGACCACCGAGGTTTCCTACGGGGTGTCTCCGCTACCAGATGCTTTCGCCAAGACAGGAGAGCCCTTGCGAGAGCCGCTGCGCACTCTGTTTCAGCAAGCCTCACGCTGGATGCACCCCTCTTTTGGCCTGACTGCCAGAGAAAGCTTGCATAAAGCTATTGAAGACTCGTGGAGCCGTTCCTCTATGAAGCAAGCCGAGAAGGAAGCGATGCGGCAGCTTGCTTACAGTCTTGGAACCAGCGACCGTGAAGACCAGATCAAGCACATTGCGCTGACCATCCAACAGTTATCCCATGAGGAAGCGCAGGCGCAGGCAGATCAGGTGAGGTACGAGCGTATGAGCAGGAGCCTGGGACTGCTGATCGGAGCATTGATCGTCATTTTGATCTATTAGCGGGGTGCTCGAATGAATTTAGAAGTGAACGCAATTTTCCAGATTGCCGGAATTGGCATTATTATCGCTATGATTCATACCGTATTAAAGCAAATGGGCAAAGAAGACATGGCCCACTGGGTAACGGTCATTGGTTTCGTCGTGGTCCTGTTCATGGTGGTGCGAATGCTGGATAACCTTCTGCAAGAGATCAAATCTATCTTTCTTTTTCAGTAGGTGGACACATGGAAATCATTCAGGTGGTGGGCTTCGCCCTCATTGCCACAGTCCTCATTTTAGTCATTAAGGAACAGAAGCCGATGTTTGCCTTTTTGATTGCAACAGCTGCGGGAATCGTCATTTTTTTGCTGCTGATTGGCAAGATCGGATCTGTGGTTGCTGTACTGGAGCGACTGGCCCGATCTTCAGGCATGGATATGATCTATTTTAAAACCGTATTGAAAATAATCGGTATCGCTTATATTGCTGAATTTGGAGCGCAAATCGTTCGGGATGCAGGACAAGACGGGATTGCTTCCAAAATTGAGCTTACCGGAAAGGTACTCATTATGGTGCTCGCAATCCCGATTATCAGCATTATTATTGATACCATTCTGAAGCTGATGCCCGCCTGAGGGGGTGATGCCATGAAAAGGCTAGGGGGCATGCCGAATCTCAAAGTAATTGCAATGTTGCTGCTATGTCTCTGGTGTGCCTCAGCTGCGGTCCTCTTTGCAGATACACCGACAAACGAATGGATCAGACAGCAGGCAGAGCAAATGCCCAAAGATGAAGTAGAACATTATTGGGACGGGCTCATGCAGCAATACGGCGGATTTTTCCCTGATCAGAAAACGCCTTCCTTCATGGACATGCTGCTTCCAGGCGGTGAAGGGTTCAGCATAAAGGGTGTATTGAGCGCTATAGCTGATTTTTTCATCCATGAAATCCGAGTAAACGCCAAGTTGCTCGTCACCATCGTTATGCTCAGCATTATGAGTATGGTGCTGGAAACGCTGCAAAGTGCTTTTGAAAGCAAACAGGTCAGCAAAGTGGCCTACGCTATCGTATACATGGTCATTATCATTCTGGCGATTAATAGCTTTAGTGTAGCGATTGGTTATGCCAAAGAAGCGATTGATAGCATGATTCACTTCATGATGGCAATGTTGCCTTTGTTGTTTACCATGTTAGCCTCGATGGGTAACGTCGTAACAGTTTCGGTGACCCACCCGCTGATTGTATTTATGATCAACACAGTCGGAACAGTCATTCATACGCTGGTTTTCCCGCTACTGTTTTTCTCGGCTGTGCTGTACTTGGTCAACTCGCTGACAGGCAAATACAAACTGACCCAGCTAGCCGATCTGTTGCGGAACGCTGGAGTAGCAGTGCTGGGAGTGTTGCTGACCATATTTCTAGGAGTCATTTCGGTACAAGGCTTGACATCGTCAGTTACTGACGGATTAACGATCCGCACAGCCAAATATATTACAGGTAGCTTTGTTCCGGTGGTCGGCAAGGCGTTGGCAGATGCGACAGATACAGTCATTTCGGCTTCGCTGCTCGTTAAAAATGCCATTGGTCTGGTAGGAGTCATTATTATTTTGTTCCTGTGCGCATTTCCTGCTCTCAAGATTCTGACACTGGCTCTCATTTATAAAGTGACAGCAGCGATCATGCAGCCTTTGGGTGATACGCCTATCGTGGAATGTCTCGATGCGATCGGCAAGAGCATGATTTATGTTTTCGCGGCACTGGCGGCAGTGGGGTTAATGTCCTTCCTTGCGATTACAATCATGCTCGCAGCAGGAAATATGACGGTCATGATGAGGTGAACCAATGTACGTAAACCAACAAGGGGGGAGGGGAGTGACGTGACCTGGCTGGGAGGTTGGCTTAAGGAACTGGTGCTAATCGTGTTGCTGGCTTCTTTTGTCGATATGATCTTACCGAGCCGATCTATGGAAAGGTATGTCAAACTCGTTCTCAGCCTGCTTATTCTGCTGACGTTGCTGTCTCCGGTCGTGCGCTTACTGAGCAGCAGCCCCTCCGAGGTTTTAGGGCGAGCATTGGATCTTCAACGTCAGGCTGAGACAGGCAAGAGGGAACCGACATTGGAGGAGATTTTGGCAAAAGGCAGCCAGTTAAAGCAACAGCAAGAACAAAGCTCCATGCAATGGGCTGGCAAAGAGGTAGCTAAGGAAATGAAAGGACAATTGGAACAGTATACTGGGTTAGCAATTCAGTCGGTCCAGGTTACCCTTGCAAAGATTCAACAGAAGGAATCGGGGCTGGAGGCAGGAACGGGTGTCCAGTCGGTAGTGGTCAAATTGGCGGAGCAGCAGCCAGAAAAAGAAAAGAAAAACACAGACGTCTCGCCTGGTGCAGATGCTAAGCCGATTATGGTGGAGCCTGTGGCCGAAAAGACAGTGAATATTCGTGTGGAGCCGACACATACAAAAACTTCAGATTTTAATGAAGGAACGCGAGAAGATGATCGTAATCCTGATAAAACTGCTGAGGACGGAAAGCCAACGGATACGAAAGCTTTTGACTTAATTACAGGACTTCTACGTGAAAAATGGGGGATAGACAGCAAAAATGTTCAGGTGGTTTCTTCGCAGGATGGAACACATGAATGGTAACAGGAGGTGAGCAGAAATGAGCAAATGGCTGAAAAAGCTCGAGCGATGGCTGGGTGGAGGGGCGGATGGGGCGAAAAGATTCAACTCATTTCGTTGGCTGCTTATACTTGGCCTTATCGGTGTAGCGATCATGCTTTTTAATTCATTCGTTAATGTGAAAAAGGTCGATCCAGAAAACGTAGGGCGTGAGCCGCCTGGCGTGATGAAAAATGAGCCTACGTTAGAGACAACAACAGGTGAAGAAAGTTCCTTTGCCGGGATCGAGAAGGTTTTTGAGGACAATATGAAACAGATGCTGGAGCAGATTGTTGGCGTAGGAACCGTCGATGTCATGGTTACGGTAGATTCCACCGAAGAAGTTATCGTTCAACGCAATGTAAAAGATATGCAGGAAGAGAACAACGAGACGGACGCCAATGGTGGACAACGGCACACTACTCAATATACACGTGATGGCGAGATTGTCACCTATGAGTCATCAGGTGGTCAGCACACCCCGATTGTGACAAAAAAAGTAAAACCGCAGGTGAGGGGAGTGCTTGTTGTGGCTATGGGGGCAGAAAACCCTACAGTGAAGCAGCTAATTGTCGATGCTGTACAGAAGGGACTAAATGTACCTTCCTACAAAATTTCAGTCGTACCGCGCAAGCAGGGATAATATGGAATTGAGGAACAAAGAAGTTTATATTTTAAACCATTAATGAATATGGAGGACGGAACATGAATAATAAAAGACAAACCGTTTGGCTGGTGTCCATGCTGAGTTTAATGGTCGTGCTGTCTGCGTATTATTTGTTTACGGAGGACTCGAGCCCTGCAAATCCACCAGTAGCCGATAGTGAGCAAGTGAACAAGGTTAAACAGGATGCCGCACAGGAAGCAACGACGAAGGCAGAGGAACAATTGAACGAACTGAAGGTAAATGAAGTAGTGACGAATGGAGAAGTAACTGATGGAGCATCGGCAACTTCTACAAAGTCGGATACGGCTTCCACAATTGACCCAGCAACGGAAAACTCAAAAGGCGATAAAGATACGGCAGCTGCCCCTACTACTGAACCGGCGACATCCGATCAAAACACAACTGCGACGAAGACGGACGCGACAGCACAAAGTGACGACAAAGCAACCTCTACAGCCAAAACCGACCAGCAGGTACTGGATCAAGTGGCAACCGATCAAGCTGCCCAACCTACAGCAGCAGCTGTGATTGACAACTATTTGCTGGAACGGGATGTGCAAAATCAGAAGAAAAATGATGAACTGACTACCGCAATGAACGACAGCACACCAAAGAAAGCTGCTGAGGCTCAAAAGGAATTACATGTACTTGAAGATAAGCAGGCTAAAATTACTGGAATTGAAGAAGAGCTTCAGCAGCAGTTCGCCAATGCGGTCGTCCGTGAGGAAGATGCTGATAAATACAAAGTAGTGGTTCTAAGTGAAAAATTGGATGCTAAGCAAGCGGTAACAATTGTCGATAAAGTCATGAAGGAACTGAATGTAACGCAGGATAAGATCAGTGTCCAGTATGTTACACAATAAGACAAAAAACGCGAAAAAGCCCGGATTTCTGCATTATTCCGGGCTCTTTCTATTTTTAATGATTGTGATATAATACATAAAGCTGTTTCAACAATGTTATCAGCAACCGGCAAAATGCTGAAGGAGTGATTAATAGAGATGTTTAAATTAAGCGAGATTAAGGAATTGATCAAGCTGGTGGATGAAACGTCTGTGCATGAGCTTGAAATTGAAAATGAAGGAACTCGCCTGTTGATCCGGAAACCGGGCAAAAGCGAGATCGTTACGGTACAGGCTCCTGTGGCAACACCTGCTTATGCAGTGGCACCACAAGCTGTTATTCCAAATCCACAAGTACAGTCCGATGTTGGACTTGCAACTGCTGGGGAATCGAGGGAATATGCAAGCAATCTACATAAAATCGTATCTCCGATGGTAGGCACTTTCTATAGTTCTTCATCTCCGGATACGGCTCCGTATGTGAGTATCGGCAGCAAAGTGGGCGAAAAAACAACGGTATGTATCATTGAAGCGATGAAGCTGATGAACGAGCTGGAAGCTGAAGTGAAGGGCGAAATTGTGGAAATTTTGGCCGAAAACGGACAGTTGGTCGAGTATGGCCAGCCATTGTTCCTTGTGAAACCGGAGTAAAAAGCTTGTTTGAACCCTCTTTTGAGGGTTCGGCAAGACTACTCCCAGGGAGGATAAAGTCATGACATTTCAAAAAGTATTGATTGCGAATCGTGGAGAAATTGCGGTTCGTATCATTCGCGCTTGCCGCGAAATGAATATTTCGACAGTTGCCGTATATTCGGAAGCTGACAAGGATTCGTTACATGTGCGTCTCGCAGATGAGGCTTACTGTATCGGACCGACGCTATCTAAGGACAGCTACCTTAATTTTACGAATCTGATGAGCGTTGCTACATTGACTGAATGTGATGCCATTCATCCAGGTTACGGATTTTTGGCGGAAAACGCAGACTTCGCTGAAATTTGCGAATCGTGTAATATTACGTTTATTGGTCCTTCTCCTGAAGCCATTAACAAAATGGGAGATAAGGCCGTAGCCAAGCAGACCATGAAGGATGCCGGAGTTCCGGTTATTCCGGGTTCAGACGGGCTGGTTGAGGATTTGCAGGATGCGATCAGCATCGCACGTGATATCGGATATCCGATAATTATCAAGGCCACAGCAGGTGGCGGAGGTAAAGGTATTCGTATCGCCGAAGATGAGGATAACCTCATTCAGCAAATCACTACCGCTCAGCAGGAGGCGCAAAAAGCATTTGGCAATGCGGGTGTCTACCTGGAAAAATACTTGACCGGTATGAAACACGTGGAAATACAGATCATAGCGGACAAGCATGGTAATGTTGCCCATTTGGGCGAACGGGACTGCTCTGTGCAGCGTCGTCGTCAGAAGTTATTGGAGGAAGCACCATGTCCTGTACTATCGCAGGATGTTCGTGAAGAAATGGGTCAGGCAGCTGTTCGTGCAGCTTTGGCCGTTCAATACTCTGGTGCAGGTACTCTCGAATTTTTGCTTGGCCCGGACAATAATTTCTATTTCATGGAAATGAATACACGTATTCAGGTAGAACATCCAGTAACAGAAATGATTACTGGTGTAGACCTGATTAAGGAAATGATTTCTGTCGCTGAAGGACATCCGCTTTCCTTTACGCAGGAAGAAGTCACCATCAATGGCTGGGCGATAGAGTGTCGTATTAATGCTGAGGATCCAGATCGTAATTTTATGCCTGCACCGGGTAAAATCGGATTTTATCTGCCTCCAGGCGGTCCTGGAGTACGGGTAGACAGCGCAGCATATCCAGGTTATAGCATTCCTCCTTATTATGACTCTATGATCGCCAAGCTGATTGTGTGGGCACCTACACGGCAAGATGCAATTGCCAAAATGAAGCGGGCTTTGTCTGAGTTTGCTATTGAGGGCATACCCACAACGATTTCTTTTCATCAGCGCTTGCTAGAGCATCCTACCTTTATTAAAGGCGATTTTGATATTAAATTTTTGGAGGAAAACGAAGTTTAATCGGTATATTTCCTCAGTTTGTCATAATGAACGCCAAATGATATAGTATGGATAATAAGTGAGCATGTCTGCTTTGAAATCCAAAGCTGGAATGAAACTTATTTTGACCGAAAGGTGTTGAAGGTATGAGCACAGTGCCAACCGAATTCGAACGTACAGAAATTGGGGAGATTCAAATTGCCCCAGAAGTTATTGAAGTCATTGCCGGACTGGCTACCGTTGAGGTACCGGGCGTTGCGGGAATGAGTGGCGGATTTGCTGGTGGGTTTGCCGAATTGCTAGGCCGCAAAAATTTATCTAAAGGTGTAAAAGTGGAAGTCGGACAGCGTGAAGCTGCTGTAGACGTCTCCGTCATTATTGAGTACGGTAACCGTCTGCCTGAGGTGGCTGCTGCTATTCAGCATAATGTTAAGCGTTCGATTGAGAACATGACAGGTCTTAACGTTGTTGAAGTGAACGTGCAAATTCATGATGTTCAATTCAAAAGTGCCGAAAAAGTAGAAGAGCCGGAAGTGCTGGGCGCCGGACGGGTTAAATAGAGCGATACTTTGTACAAACCCCCGACCCTTATGGGTCGAGGGTTTACTCTAATTTAAGGAGGCTGTGCGTTTCGTGGCTAAAGTTATGGACAGACTTCTGCTGTTCTTGTACAGCTTAAGTATCGGAATTATTTCCATTCTCGCCATCCTCCTCCTGAGCGGGGCCATTCCGTATGTTTTAAGTATTGAGGATGAGCGAGTGGTGTGGTTTACCAGCCTGATTATTGCAGGGGTTCTGTTGTTATTGAGTCTTCGTTTTTTTTATATCTCTATTCGACGGAACCAAACCGTACAGCATTCTATTGATCAACGAACGGAATATGGTGACATTCAGATTTCAGTGGACACCATTGAAAATTTGTGCCTCAAAGCAGCTTCCCGATTTCGCGGGATGCAGGATTTGAAAGCACGCGTTCGCGTGTTGGAATCGGGACTTGATATTACGATTCGGGCGGTTGTAGACGGGGAAAGCTCCATTCCGGTGTTAACCTCCGAGGTACAAAAGGGGGTACACGATCATGTGGAAGAAATTACAGGAATTCCTGTGTCCAATGTGTCGGTGTACATCGCCAATGTTTCTCAGTCACCCAGCTTTAAGAGTCGTGTGGAATAGAGGTGATTTTCCCTGATGCCCTGGAAAGAAATATGGGGAAGTTACAAGGGCCGGATCATGGGGATCACGGCTGGTATTTTTTTCGGTTTTATTTATTTGTGGGCAGGCTTTTGGAATATGTTGTTCTTTGCATTGATGGTGTTCATCGGATATACGCTAGGAAGACGTAGCGATTCAGCGCTTGGTTCATTCCTCCCTTGGAAGGAATGGGGCGATTGGTTGTCGCAGCGTTGGCGTCCTTTTAAATGAACCCTGTGATACGTGTTCTCCAAAATAGAGCTGTAGCTTCTTTGCGCCCAACGTTTTGGAGGATGCGTTCACAGGTTTTTTTGTGGAAATTGGTTAGAATGAAAAATAGATATAGGCAAGCGTAGGAGGCAGGGCATGAAAAGACGTCTGGCGAGGGAATTAGCGGTACAGAGTATGTACCATATGGAAATGAATGAAGTGGATGCGGCAGCAGCCGTAGACATGTTGCTTCAGGAAGCCGCTGAGGAAAACGAAGCGGAAGTTGTCGTTAAAAACGCGGCAGTGTTAAGAGCGTATGTTTTGGAGCATGTGCGGGGTACGTGGGAGCACAAGGAAGCCATTGATGGGCTGTTGGTGGATTATCTTAAAGGCTGGCAGATCAGCAGACTTTCACGTGTAGATCGTCAAATTTTGAGACTTGCGGCATATGAGATGATTTTCCGTGAGGATGTTCCAGCTAAGGTAGCTGTTAATGAAGCGATTGAGTTGTCGAAGCACTTTGGTACCGAGGAATCCGGTAAATTTGTTAATGGTGTACTGGGACGAGTGATTCAAGAACTGGAGCAATTGAAAGCACGTTTTTAAGTAGAGACTACTGAATCAGGTTGGAGAGTGGATAAACATGTCAGCACCGATCATTGATGGTAAACAAATCTCTCAGGATATTCGCGCAAGCATTCAGCAAGAGGTCATTCGTCTGAAAGAGCACCGGTTTCAGCCGGGACTGGCTGTTGTATTGGTAGGCGAAGATCCCGCTTCGCAGGTATATGTTAAAAACAAGGAAAAGGCGTGCCATGATCTCGGCTATTACTCAGAGGTTCACCGGTTGGCAGCAGATACTTCGCAGGAAGCATTACTGGAACTAGTGGACAAGCTGAACCATCAAAGTACTATCCATGGAATTTTGGTACAACTGCCGTTGCCAAAGCATATTCATGAAAAAGCTGTCATTGACGCGATTGCAGTGGAGAAGGATGTGGATGGATTTCATCCGGTGAACGTAGGAAATTTGGTCATCGGTGACGATAGTCTATTGCCTTGTACTCCTGCTGGAGTCATTGAGTTAATCAAGCGTGCTGGAGTGGAGATAGCTGGTAAACATGCGGTAGTTATTGGTCGCAGTAATATCGTAGGCAAGCCAGTGTCTTTATTGTTGCAGCGTGAAAATGCTACGGTTACGATGTGCCACTCCCGTACAGCGAATATCGCGGATCTAAGTCGACAAGCGGATATCTTAGTCGTTGCGATCGGCAAAGCCAACTTTATTGATGCTTCGTTCGTGAAGCCCGGAGCGGTAGTGATAGATGTGGGGATGAACCGTCTGGAGAACGGAAAGTTGGCGGGGGACGTTGATTTTGAGAGCGTGAAGCAAGTGTCTGGTCCGATTACGCCTGTTCCCGGCGGAGTAGGCCCGATGACAATTACGATGCTGATGCAAAATACGCTTGTAGCGGCCAAGCGGTCGCACGGTTTGGCATAAGGGCAGCTGCCTGTGGCTGAACAACGTATTTACTCTATAAAGGACCTGAATCGTTATATCCGGATGAAGCTGGAATCGGATCAGGTGCTGTCTGATGTATGGATACGCGGGGAAATTTCTAATTTTACGCATCATTCGAGTGGTCACATGTACTTTACGCTCAAGGATGAGGGGAGTCGCATACGTTCGATTATGTTTGCAACCCATAATCAGCGGCTCCCTTTCGTACCGAAAGAAGGTACGCGTGTTATTGCCCGGGGAAACGTATCCGTGTACGAACGAGATGGACAATATCAGTTTTATGCAACTCAAATGCAGCCTGACGGCATAGGAAGCCTTTATCTGGCTTACGAACAGCTCAAGCAAAAGCTGGATGCAGAGGGACTGTTTGATACTGCTCGTAAGCGTAATCTCCCTGCCCATCCGGCAACCATTGGCGTGATTACGTCACCGACCGGAGCGGCTGTGCGTGATATTATTACGACACTTCAACGGCGATACCCGCAGGCTGGAATTGTGTTGTATCCTGTGCTCGTACAAGGAAAAGGTGCCGCACCCTCGATAATCAAGGCAATTGAAGCTATGAATCGTATGCAAGAGGTTCAGGTGATGATCGTCGGACGGGGAGGTGGCTCGTTGGAAGAACTGTGGGCTTTTAATGAGGAAGCGGTTGCGCGCGCCATTTACGCATCGGTCATTCCGGTTATTTCGGCAGTTGGACACGAAACGGATTTTACTATTGCCGATTTTGTGGCTGACTTGCGTGCGGCAACGCCAACCGCAGCAGCCGAGTTGGCTGTGCCTAATCAGGCAGAGCTACGGGATCAGCTGCTCCAACGTGAGCAACGGTTGCGCAACGCCCTCCGGCAGCGGCTGGAAACCAGCCGTGAACGCTTGGCGAGGCTTCAGCGTTCACCAGTTCTGCTGCACCCACGCCGTTATATGCTACAGCATGCAGAGCGAATGGACATGCTGCATCAGCGGCTGATTCGCGCAGCGGGTAACCGTTCGCGTTTGAACGCAGAAAAGAACGCACGTATGCGTCAGGTACTAGAGCGGTTTAATCCGCGTGAACAAATTCGTTCGGCACGCAAGCAGACGGATATGGCGCAACGTCAGCTGGAGTCTGCGATGCGTGCTATTACGAAAACGGGACGGCAGCAGTTGCACACGGGAATTCGTCAGCTGGATGCGCTGAGCCCACTCAAAGTCATGGCCCGAGGCTATAGCTTGGTATACGATGAGCAGGAGAAACGGCTGATTAAGTCGCTCAAAGACGTACAGCCGGGAGATTCCATCAAGATTAAAGTAAGTGATGGGCAGTTGGACTGCCAAGTATGGGGAATGAAGGAGGACGCGAAGCACGGTGGCGAATGAAACGGAATTGAATTTTGAAGCGGCTATGGCCGCTCTTGAAGAAATTGTCGGACAACTGGAGCATGGAGACGTTCCTCTGGAGCAAGCCATTGATTTGTTCCAGCGGGGGATGAAGTTGTCTCAGCTTTGCAGTCAGAAGCTGGAGCAGGTTGAACGTAAAATTGAAATGATCGTGGAAGAGGATGGAGATTTGCGCAAGAAGCCTTTTGGCGGTGGATTGGATGAAAACGGCGGTGAAGGGCTTGAATAGACCGTCGTTCAAGGAATATTTGACCGGGACGACGGATGTAGTTTCATCCGCACTGATCGAGCAGTTCCCGGTCGATTGGAACATTCCCGCTGTTCTTCGAGAATCCATGAATTACTCACTTACCGCAGGCGGAAAACGGCTGCGGCCTCTGCTTGTGATCGCTGCTGCTGAAGCATTCGGTGGAAGTAGGGAAGCTGCGCTGCCAGTGGCATGTGCGGTAGAAATGGTACATACGTACTCCCTCATTCATGACGACTTGCCAGCCATGGATGATGATGATTATCGGCGAGGTAAGCTGACGAATCATAAGGTATACGGCGAGGCGGTTGCTGTCCTTGCGGGTGATGCTTTGTTGACCCATGCCTTTTACAGCATTGTGCAAGCAGGACGGCGTCACGGTGTTTCATCCGATGCGCTATTGTCCATTGTCGAGGATTTGTCCGAAATGAGTGGCGCGCGGGGCATGGTAGGCGGACAGGTTGCCGATATGTCAGGCGAGCAAGGAATGACGGGGATCGAGGAACTGGAATATATCCATCTTCATAAAACTGCTGATTTGATTATTTTCTCGCTCTTGGCAGGTGGACGGATTGGTGGGGCGGACAAGAGTCAATTAGAGGCGCTTCGCCGTTTTGGACGAGACTTGGGGCTGGCTTTTCAGATACAGGACGATATACTGGACCTCATAGGCGATGAGAGCAAAATGGGTAAGAAAACGCAAAGTGATGTTGAACAGGAGAAGGTTACCTATCCGTATTTCATTGGTATGGACGCATCTTTGCAGCAGGTGGAGAAACTCACCGCATCTGCTAAAAAAGTGATAACAGAGAGCGGTATTCCCGATTCTTCTCGTTTGCTGGAGATAGCCGATTACCTGATGAAGCGTGATCATTAGTTGCCTTAGAGCTGTTTTGACTTGTCTGCGTTTAAGCACAGTCAAAAAGTGTGATATAATACTTGTTAACTTTACACACAAACTTGAAGGAAAGCGGGGAGATATGCGTGCTGCTTCCACACATAAAGCAACCAGGCGATCTGAAATCACTGTCGGTTGAGGAGTTGGCTTCTCTGGCCGAGGAAATCAGGAGCTTTTTGATTGAGAAGCTGTCCGTGACTGGGGGGCATCTGGCATCGAATCTGGGAGTGGTTGAGCTCACGATCGCCCTGCATTATTGCTATAACAGTCCGAAGGACAAGATGATTTATGACGTTGGGCACCAAGCCTACGTACACAAAATATTGACAGGGCGAATGGATCGTTTTGATACACTTCGTCAGCGTGATGGACTTTGTGGTTTTGTAAAAAGAAGCGAGAGTGAGCATGATGTTTGGGAAGCCGGTCATAGCAGCACTTCTCTGTCGGCCGCAATGGGAATGGCTTTGGCTCGAGATTTGAAGGGCGAGGACAATAAAGTCATTGCAATGATCGGAGACGGCGCGTTGACTGGGGGGATGGCCTTCGAAGCGTTGAATCATATCGGACATGAGCGCAAAAATTTAATGGTCATTCTGAATGACAACGAAATGTCCATAGCACCTAATGTGGGGGCCATGCATAATTATTTGAGTAAAATCCGCTCGGACCGTCATTATTTGCGAGCAAAAGATGAGCTGGAAGTCTTGCTGAAAAAAATACCCGCGATCGGCGGTAAACTTGCCAAATCGGCTGGCCGTGTCAAGGACAGTCTTAAATATATGATGGTGCCTGGTGTACTGTTTGAGGAACTGGGACTTACGTATCTCGGTCCAGTGGACGGGCATGATTTGCCGAAGCTAATCGAAACCTTCCAGCAGGCTGATAATGTCACTGGCCCTGTATTGGTGCATGTCGTAACCACAAAGGGCAAGGGCTATAAACCTGCAGAGGCAGATTCACACAAATGGCACGGAATCAGCCCTTACAAGATTGAATCGGGTCAGGTACTCAAAGCTGTAGGTAATCCGATGTATACGGAAATTTTCGGCCGAACGCTGATTGAGCTGGCTGAGCAGGATGAGCGCATCGTTGCGGTCACGCCTGCTATGCCTGGTGGATCAGGACTGGTACCGTTTAGTAAAGAGTTTCCTAGCCGTATGATTGACGTCGGCATTGCTGAACAGCATGCAGCTACCATGTGTGCTGCGTTGGCAATGGAAGGGCTGAAGCCGGTGTTTGCGGTGTATTCCACTTTTATGCAGCGTGCTTATGACCAGATTGTGCATGATATCTGTCGTCATAATGCGAACGTAATGTTCGCGATTGACCGTGCAGGTTTTGTTGGGGCTGACGGAGAAACTCATCATGGCGTGTTTGATGTGGCATTCTTACGTCATATCCCGAATCTTGTGCTTATGATGCCAAAGGATGAGAACGAGCTACGCCATATGATGAAAACAGCGCTCGATTATGAAGACGGTCCAATTGCTTATCGTTACCCACGTGTTAATGTGGTTGGCGTGCCGTTGGATAAAGAATTACAGGCTATTTCCATCGGCAGTTGGGAGCTCCTGCGTAAGGGTGAGGGCTTTGCTGTAATTGCATCAGGACCGATGCTCCAGGTGGCGACAGAAGCTGCGGAGGCGATGAAACGTGAAGGGTTGCAAGTGGGCGTCGTAAATGCCCGTTTCCTGAAGCCTTTGGATGAGGATATGTTGCGTGAGCTGGCTCGTCAGCATACGAAGCTGATCGTATTGGAAGAAGCTTCTGAAGCAGGAAGCTTGGGTAGCGCTGTACTGGAATTTTACGCCAAAGCCGAAATCCAAGAGGCGCAGGTGCGCTTAATGGGGATTCCCGATCTGTTCGTGGAGCATGGCTCCATCAAAGAGCAGCGTGCTGAAGTAGGTCTTACCATTGAAGATGTATGCTTAAAGCTGCGTAAATGGGCTGCTGAACCAGCCTATGGCATGGGACAATCCGTATAGGTTAACTTGAAACGAAGAACATGACGTTTATAAAAAGTATGACAAGAGCAGCCTGGCTGCCTAAAGGGAGATTAACATGTCTGTTCCGAAGGAACGCATTGATGTATTACTTGTAGAACAAGGCTTTTTTGAAAGCCGTGAAAAAGCTAAAGCTGCGATTATGGCTGGTCTAGTGCTGGCGGACAGCGAACGGATAGAGAAAGCGGGTATGAAGGTACCACGCGCCAGCGAGCTTAAAGTTAAGGGTTCGGTGCATCCGTATGTAAGCCGTGGAGGATTAAAGCTAGAGAAGGCCATTCGTCAATTTGAGCTGGATATGAAGGGCAGGACAATGCTGGATATTGGTTCGTCCACTGGAGGTTTTACGGATTGTGCACTTCAGCATGGAGCGGAATACGTATACGCCATTGATGTGGGTTATAATCAGCTGGATTGGTCGCTTCGTAATGATGAACGAGTATGCGTAATGGAAAAAACGAATTTCAGATATATGACACCTGCGGATTTGAATGGTTCTGTCCCGAATTTCGCAAGTATTGACGTTTCGTTTATTTCATTACGTATTATTTTGCCCCCGTTGCTTGCCTTATTGCATCAACCTGCTGATATTGTAGCTCTAATCAAGCCGCAATTCGAAGCTGGACGCGAAAAGGTCGGAAAATCCGGTGTGGTCCGTGATCCTGCTACGCATAAAGAAGTGTTGCAGACCATTCTGATGTTTGCGCATGAGCTTGGACTTACGCTGCAAGGTTTGGCTTATTCGCCTATTACAGGTGGAGAAGGCAATATTGAATTTTTAGCGCATTGGCGTTTGGATGGGCTTCCTGCTGCAGAATCGCAGCTGGAGAAGATGGATTTCAGACCACTAATTGAACGTACTGTTCAGGAAGCAGGGCAGACTTTTAATAATGGTCCATCGCGTAAGTAACATTCAGGGGTTCTCCATGAGTTCTGTGAACTTAAGGGAACCTCTTTTTGGTGTGAGGGATTGATTATAGAACTCACGTTCGCCTATAATGAGATGTACAAAGGAAAAGGAATTTTACATCTTGTCCTAGAATATGTCCATGAGGTGATCGGTCCATGGACACAAGATATGATACGATTATCATCGCTGTAATCGGGGTGATATTAGGGATATGGGCTTTATATAGCCTGCGTGCCTGGTTGAAGGAGCCAGGGCCGCTTGTGCTAAAGACAATACCGATTAACGAGGATTTGGATGAAGGGCCTGCTATAGATATACTCGAAGAAGCAGGTTATGAAGTAGTGGGTGGGAAAATGAAAATACCGCTTGCTTTTAAAGTGAATGGACATACCGTGTATAGCCGTTTGTTTATAGACTACGTGGCTGTACGAAACGGTTCGACATATATGGTCAAAACGTCACGCCGCAAGAAACCAATGGAGTGGAGTGGTCCTGGTTTACGGGACAGGCTCATGCCGTATTTGTTGCTCTATCCGGGTTGCGCGGGTGTATTGTACGTTGATACGGACGAGCGAAGTATTCGCCTTATTACATTAGTGGAAGACCTCGAAGAAGAGGAATATGAAGGTTAATCCATAGGAGGATTATATGAAGGGTCAACGACATATTAAAATTAGGGAAATTATTTCACAACATGAGATTGAGACGCAGGATGATCTGGTTGAAGCATTGCGTAAGGCTGGTTTTCAGGTCACACAGGCGACCGTATCGCGTGATATCAAGGAGCTGCTGCTGATCAAGGTTCCAATGGACGATGGCAGATATAAATATTCAATGCCTTCAGATCAGCGCTACAATCCGGCCCAGAAACTGAAACGTACGTTGGTCGATAACTTTTTGCATATTGACTACACAACCAATCTGATTGTGATGAAGTGTCTGCCGGGAACAGCCAACTCGATTGCTGCTTTATTGGACAATATTGAATGGTCCGAGATTATGGGTACGATTAGCGGAGATGACACCATTTTGATTATTTGCCGATCGGAAGAAAACAGCGAAGCTATCGTGAATCGTCTTATGGGCTATATTTCCTAATTATAATGGCTACGCATATTAGGCGTTTTAATTTGTACATCATAGAGGTGAAAGAACGATGCTGGTCACTTTGTCTATACGGAATTTGGCGGTCGTAGAGGCCGTCGATGTTCATTTTTATAAAGGGTTTCATGTCTTGAGCGGGGAAACAGGTGCTGGTAAATCCATTATTATCGATGCGCTTGGGCTGATTGCAGGCGGTAGGGGCTCTGCTGATCTAGTACGTTACGGTTGTGATAAAGCAGAGATGGAAGCCTTGTTTGAGCTGCCGGTAAAACATCCAGTTTGGAATACACTTGAGGAACAAGGGATTAAGGCTAATGCGGAGGAGCATTTGCTGATTCGTCGCGAACTTACGGTTCAGGGGAAAAGCTCTTCTCGAATTAACGGTCAGATGGTTAATTTAACGATGCTGCGTGAGGTAGGTGAGCAACTCGTCAATATCCACGGGCAACATGAGCATCAAAGCCTGCTACGTGCAGATCGCCATCTGGCACTGCTGGATACGTTCGGTGATTCGGTGATCGGTCCAGTCAAAACGCTTTACCGTGAGCGTTACAATGCTTTTGTCAAAGCGGAAAAAGAAGTAAGAGAACTGCAAAGCTCCAGTCAAAAGGCTTATCAGCTTTTGGATATGTACCGATTTCAATTAGAAGAGATCGCTGCGGCGGAGTTGAAATTGGGAGAAGATGAATTATTGGCAGAGGAACGGGTCAAGCTATCCCATAGTGAGAAAATGATGGATGGGATATCAGGAGCATACGAACTGCTAAGCGGCAGAGGTGGGCTGGATACGATCAATAACGTATTGTCCAGATTGAACGATGTCCAAAGCTATGACAGCAAAAGCCTTCAGCCTATTGCGGAGCAGATTCAGTCTGCTTTTTACCAGTTAGAGGACGCAGCATTCCAATTACGTTCTTATCGTGAGGATATTGAATTTAATCCAGGCAAGCTGCATGAAGTGGAGCAACGTTTGAATCAAATTACCGGATTACAGCGAAAATATGGTGATAGTATAGAGCAGATTTTGGAATACTATAGCCGTATTGAGCAGGAAACCGATCTGCTGGAAAATAAAGATGAGCGGCTGGAGCAGCTCATTGCAAAACGGGATGAGTTGCTTTCCGATTTGCTGGAGATTTCAGAAGAGCTTACAGAAGCACGTGAAATTTGTGCTGAAGAGCTAGCAGAGCAAGTGGAGCAGGAGTTAAAAGACCTACAGATGGAAAGAACGTCACTCAAGGTGCGCATTGATCCAATTGAAGATCCACGCGGATATGAGTATAAAGGTCTGAAGGTAAGACCTACCAAGCAAGGCATTGATAATGCGGAATTTCTTATTTCCCCCAATCCAGGTGAGCCACTACGTCCACTTGGTAAGATCGCTTCAGGCGGTGAGCTATCACGTATCATGTTGGCGATGAAAAGTATTTTTGCGCGTCATGATCAAATTCCAGTACTCATTTTTGACGAGGTGGATACCGGGGTGAGTGGTCGTGCAGCTCAATCCATTGCCGAGAAGCTATATCGTTTATCTTCCGTTTGTCAGGTGTTTTCCATTACTCATTTGCCACAGGTGGCATGTATGGCAGACCATCAGTACCTTATTGAGAAAAATGTTCATGATGGACGGACCATGACTCAAATTGAGGGACTTACGGAGGACGGGCGTGTCAAGGAATTGGCACGGATGCTGGGCGGCGTGGAAATTACCGAAAAAACATTGCATCACGCACAGGAAATGCTGAATTTGGCGGAAGGAAAGAAAGCCTGAAAAGAGCGGCTGGCGTAATGTTTAACAGTTATAAAAGCCTGGGGGCAAGGTTACCTTATAGGTACGCAATTGGCGACCACCTTTACTCGTCAAGCGAAAGAAGCAAAGGGAGCGTGACAGCCATTGAATTTTTACTCCAGGATCAAATTGCTCGGTCTTTTGCTTGTTTTTCTTATGTGTTCTATCGGTAACGCTCAGTATGTGCAAGCAGCGCTGCCTCCACAAGCTTCTTTGGATTTGTTCGGCTCTAAAAGCATGAGGACAACCCAAGAAAGTGTAGTCCCCGATTTAAAAGTATACCCGGGGGGGCAGACGATTGGGGTCAAAGTAAAATCTTCAGGAGTGCTTGTCGTCGGTCACCATATCATTCAGGAAAGTAATGATCGTAAGGTGTCACCTGGTGAAACAGCAGGGATTCGCCTAGGGGATCGAATTACACACATGAACGGCAAGCCACTCAATAGCCTGGCAAGGGTTGCTGAGGCAGTAGACGAAGCAGGTAAGAACAAAAAACCGCTCGACATCACGCTTTGTCGAGGGGAGCAGACCATTTCCACCAAGTTAACACCAGCATATGATCAAGATGATAAAGCGTGGCGGCTTGGGTTGTATATTAGGGACTCGGCTGCAGGTGTAGGTACATTAACGTTTTACGCACCGGACCAGGGTGTATATGGGGCCTTGGGTCACGTAATTACCGATATGAATACCCAAACCCCTATTGTCGTGGGGAGCGGAGAGATTGTGCAATCCAATGTGACGTCAATTGCGAAAAGCCAAAGTGGGGAACCAGGAGAAAAACGCGCTCATTTTCTCAAAGATCATCGGGTATTAGGAAATATTGAACGAAATACGAATTTCGGAATCTTTGGGAAAATGTCAGATGAGCCGCAATATGGATTGTATTCGACTCCTATTCCAGTGGCTCTTGCGAATGAAGTAAAAGAAGGACCGGCAGAAATTTTAACTGTGCTGGAAGGTCAACAAATTCAGCGGTTTCAGGCGGAAATTGTACACATCTCTCAGCAGGACAAACCAGCAACCAAAGGACTTGTGATACGCATTGTAGATCCAAAGCTACTGGATAAGACCGGGGGAATCGTGCAAGGAATGAGCGGTAGTCCGATTATCCAAAATGGTAAGCTTATCGGGGCTGTGACACATGTATTTGTGAATGATCCTAAATCAGGTTACGGTTGTTTTATCGAATGGATGCTGCGCGATGCAGGAATCATGCAGAATAACGTAAGCTTGAAATCATCTTCTAATCTTAAGGCGAGCTAGTGGCCTTAAGATTTTTTTGTCGAAAAGCAGAGGAATAACTCATAATTGCAAGATAAAGAATCAATTATAATAGAAACTCTAAAAAAAATAAATAAAAATAATTTTCGACAGAAGGAATTCATAATTCGATGTCGAAATCATATACTCCGACAAGAAATATTTATATACTGTAAACAGATATCACAATGGAATATCACTCAATGAGGAGGAAGTACATTGCAAAAAATTGAGGTATTGTTGGCTGATGACAACCGGGAATTTACGAATTTGCTTGCTGAATATATTTCCGATCAGGAGGATATGGAAGTTACAGGAATCGCCTATAACGGCGAAGAAGTGCTCCAACGCATCGCAGAATCCCGCAACATACCTGATGTACTTATTTTAGATATTATTATGCCTCACCTGGATGGTCTCGGTGTGTTGGAGCGTTTGAGAGAAATGAACCTGACTCCACAGCCGAAAATCATTATGCTGACTGCATTCGGTCAAGAAAATATTACACAAAGGGCCGTACAGCTCGGGGCATCTTATTATATTTTGAAGCCGTTTGACATGGAAGTGCTGGCTAACCGTGTTCGCCAATTGGTGGGACCGCAGTTAGTTAGCAGCAGTCCGGTGACCATTTCATCCATGCGGTCCAACGTAGTACCTATGGGTAAGACGAAAAACCTGGATGCCAGTATCACAGCCATCATACATGAAATTGGTGTACCAGCTCACATCAAGGGCTATCAATATTTACGTGAAGCCATTACGATGGTGTACAATAATATCGAAATTTTGGGAGCCATCACCAAAACATTATATCCGGCAATCGCCGAAAAGTTCAAAACGACGGCATCTCGCGTAGAACGCGCCATTCGTCATGCTATCGAGGTAGCATGGACCCGTGGAAATATCGACAGCATTTCACACCTGTTCGGTTACACTATTAATATCAGTAAGTCCAAACCAACCAATAGTGAATTCATAGCGATGGTGGCAGATAAGCTGCGGATTGAGAATAAGGTGTCCTGAAAGAGTCAGAATGATTGATGAAGCAAGGGATTTTTGTGGTTTGACGTTTATCAATGATAATTGCAGGGATGGCTTCTAATCTCCAAAACAGCCGCCCAGATTACCGATAAACTTCTGAATAGTAGAAAACTAATACCGCCTTTTTATTGGTTCTTCCAAGAACCAGTAAAGGAGCGGTATTTTTTATGAACGATTTTCAATTTCAACTGGACAATTTAAAGTTTTCTTCAATTATCGTCATTTCATTGCTATCAGTCGTCGTTCTACCAAGGGAGAGAGTTGGAATTGTTATTGAACTATTGCTTGATCGACAAGCTCTATAAGAAATATAATTAAAACAATCTTTCAAATGAGGTGAATCGGATGTCATTCCGTATTGTTCGAGGTATTTAGTTTCCGGGCTGGAAAAAACGCGTACCAGCCGTCAAGGGAGAAGTCTATCCTTTTGGCTACAAAAACTAAAATTCTGAATGATATCGGTCTGCTAACTCGTAGTTTTTATCCTTAATTGGAAGGTGGAAGAAAAATGAATTCAATAGAATATAAAGAGTTTTATGATAAGGTTGGAAAAATCAACGGATGGGATTTCAGCAATGTGAAATGTATCTCCAAAGGAGTAAAATGGGACTTCTACAATGAAGTGGCGAAGACATGCAAGAAGTCGGATATATTGCTTGATATCGGTACTGGCGGCGGGGAAGCAATTTTATCAATAGCAGATTCTGCATTACTTCTAGTTGGGATTGACCATTCCACCGGAATGATTGAAACAGCAACCAAGAATTCTGCTGAATCAGACATAGCAAATGTTCGTTTTCTCCAGATGGATGCTGAAAATCTAAATTTTCCTGAGAACTTCTTTAATGTAATCTCTTCTCGACATTCATGTTTTTATGCAAAAGAGATAGCAAAGGTGTTAGTAAAGGGTGGTATGTTCCTGACACAGCAAGTAAGCGAAAACGACAAATTAAATATTAAAGAAGCGTTTGGAAGAGGACAGGCTTGGGGTGCTAAGAAAGACTCGTTAAAAGCTAAATATATTACCGAATTAAGTGATGCGGGCTTTAACGATATACAGTCATTTGAATTCAATGCAAACGAATATTATCAGACTCCTGCAGACTTAATATTCCTCTTGAAACACACTCCGACTATTTCTAACTTCGGAGAAAAAGAAATTGATTTTCAAATACTCCAACAATTTATTATAGACAATCAAACCGAAATAGGAATAAGGACAAATTCAGAACGATTTATGGTGATTGCTAGGAAGTAAAACATAAAGGGATACCCGTTTCTGGGTATCCTTTTTTTAAAACTTATAAGTTTGATGGAATAAGTGAATAAAGATTTTCAGCATCTCCCTCCCTATATGGCGGTACAATTGTTGGGGATTATAAAACATAATGCTCTCCACGAGGTTATAAAATAAACCTGAATCAGTTGCACCAACCATCACGAAGGGAAATTTTCCTTTTGTAAACAGTTCTGAAATTCTCTTTAATTTTGATATAAACAAAGTGTCGTTTCTTGTCGATATAGTATCTAATATAAAGAGAACTGAGGAGCGAATATATGAAATTTAACATTCGAACAAAATTGATATTGGGTTTTTTAGCGGTAATAATCCTTTTGATCGTGATTAGTACAGTATCTATCTCAAAAATGAAAAACCTAGGTGACACTTCGATGGCAATTGATAGCCATTGGATGCCAAGTGTGACCATACTGGGAACACTAAATGGTGATGTATCTGATGTAGAGCGGATTTCATTAAACATTATTGTAGAACGTGACCCAGAGGAAATGGAGAAGGTCCAGGCCGAATATGATAAGGTTTTAAAAAAGGTTGAGGACGGCCGCAAAACATACGAAAAATTAATTGCTACCCCTAAAGAACGTGAAATGTATGAAGAATTCTCCAAAACTTATACAGAGTATCTGAATAAGTTGCCTGAAGTGATCGAAGCAGGTAAAGCTAATGATTATGCTCAATCAAGCATCCTTCATCAAGAGTCCTATAAGTTATGGTATAGTTCAAACGATATGATCAGTAAGCTCATTAAATTGAATGCAGATGGATCTAAACAGACTACGAAAGAAGCTGTTGACAACTTTATTTCAGGGAGACAATTGGTCATCGTTTTGAGTATAGCAGCCGTTATATTAGCATTGATCATGGCAATCATCATAGCCCAAATTATTTCTAAACCTATCTTGCGGATCAGTCGTGCTGCTGAAAGTATTGCATCGGGTGATCTTACAAGTGAAGCTATCATTGTGAAGGGCAAGGACGAGATCAGTACGTTGGCACATTCCTTCAATGTCATGGTTGAGAACCTTCGTCAACTGATTCAATCTGTGAGTAAGACGACTGAGTTGGTAACCACTTCCTCAGAAGAATTGACGGCCAGCGCAGAGCAAAATAGCCAAGCTTCTGCACAAATAACCGAAACGGTGCAAGAAGTAGCTACTGGAACAGGAGACCAGGTAGATATGGTGACGAAATCGTCCCAAGCTATTGAGGAAATGTCTATCGGTGTTGAGCAAATCGCCATCCGCGCGCAAAATGTATTCGCATCTGCGCAAGATGCGGCCCATAAATCGGCTGAAGGTAACCAGATGATTCAACAGGCAGTTACGCAGATGAATGCCGTGAATGATTCGATGAATGGATTGGCAGATCTCATGGCTGGATTGGGAGAGCGCTCAGACGAAATTGGCAAGATCATTGATGTTATCACCAATATTTCTAGTCAGACCAACCTTCTTGCCTTGAACGCTGCGATTGAAGCGGCCCGTGCAGGAGAACATGGTCGCGGATTTGCTGTAGTTGCAGGCGAAGTTCGCAAGTTGGCTGAACAATCGGCTCATTCAGCTCAACAAATTACGGAGCTAGTGGGATTGATTCAAAAGGATACTACCCATGCTATTGAGGCGGTAGCGTCTAACGGGAAGGATGTCATGACAGGTCGTGAAGTTGTACAAAATGCAGGCGCATCCTTTGAACTAATTCAGGAAACCGTAAATAAAGTGGCCAGTGAAATTGAAGAGGTTTCTGCCGGATCAGAACAAATGTCTGCAAGTACAGATGAGATTGTTGGTTTTGTCAGACAAATTTCAGCGATTGCTGAGGAAGCCGCAGCAGGGACACAACACGTATCTGCCGCAACTCAGGAACAGCTGGCGTCCATGGAGGAAATTGCTTCATCTGCAAGAAACCTGTCTACGATGGCAGAGGATCTGCAAGGGCAAATTGGTAAATTCAAAGTATAATTCGTATACTGCTTTTTATGTTTCAGAGGAACTAGCTGCTCTATTGTGAGCGGCTTTTTTCTTTTTTTATTAATATATTGTGATTAAAGGGTGGAGATATGAGGAATCTGTAATTGGAAAGATATGATATAATGGTGGGAACTTCTTTGGGTTGGAGTGACATCATGGACAATAATACTGAACTTAAAGCAAGTGACCTACGTCAGTTAGCGATAGAAAAAATCATAGCTACACCGTTTTTGAATGATTTTAAATATCTGAAAAGCAGAAAAGTTTTGAAAAAAGAAACCAAGGAATTTATATTTGGAATTTGTTTTGGTGCGACGAAATATGGTGCATTAAAAGTTTATATTATCGTAGAATCCAAAAGAATAAAAAAGAAGTATAGTACTGGGGCTTGTTTTCACAGTGAGCTGATTGCTCTCACCAAGAAATATACGGGAAACAGGGATTACCTTGTGTCCACAGAAGCAGAAAGAGAGCGGGTGATCCAAGAGATTATTGAAGATATCTACACTTTCGCGTTGCCCTTTTTCAAGCGATTTGAACATGTAGAAACACTAGCAGAACAAGTACATAAGTCAGGCTTTTTACCGCATCGCAAACGCTTTGATAAGTTTAATCCGTTGACGAAAAGATTCATTGATTTTTATTATCAAGGGGAGTAATGTAGCCATCTGGGACATTTTTATTCTCACCATTGGGCTATGATAAGGAGAACGATCTTCATAGAGGGGATATTATCGTTTTTCAAAAGGATGATGTACAATTTGTAAAACGGGGCAATGTACTCCTTAGGAAAAGATGATTTACCTAATATGCTCAATTTCTTGCTTAGAGGCGAGTCGGATATTGCACTGGAGGGTACGTTTTTTATATGGGTAGACAATCGGATGAACAGCACAGAGGCTGTATAACGGGTATAATTTCAATGAATAAAGCTATAGGCTAAGTCATCGCATTGAACGGGCTAGTGGTATTAACCCAATTGATTCTAAAGCAAAGGCGGGGATGAGAGCATGTGGAATAGTCTGACTTGGGTGTTCTTCGGCGTGTTGTTGGTGGCGTTGGGTTGGATTGTTAAAGCAAGGCGTAGTCGCAGCAGCAATAAACAAGTGCATGAACAGCGGGGCAGTAATGTCGTTGAATTTCGTCCTCGTAAGTCCGCTCGACAATCCCGCACCGGAAATGAATCTAAGTCTAAAGTGTCTTCCGGTTCACGCCCAAATGAAAAAGCAGCAGGTATTCAGGCCCAAACTGGATTTGGACTGTCTGACTCTATCCAGGGCACAGGCAAGCAAAAATGCTCCTTTTGTAAAAAAGAAGACAAATTAACCTTCTATGCGGATGACAATGGATCGCTGTATGGGGTATGCAAAGAGTGTAAGCATAAGGCGGAAAGACAGGATATGTTGCCACTTTAGTTTATACAGACGATTGAGGACCATCATAAAAGAATTGTTATAATTGATAAAAACTCCCAACCGTATGTAAGTAAATTGGTTAGGAGTTTTTTGTTTGTGCTTTACATTGTTATCTAATTTGCCTGTCAATCAATTCCTCAAGCGCATCTGCTATGTGATCTGGTCCATAGGATAGCTCTTCCCGGCTTAAGCTCAACCAGGCATGACGCTCATCCATATCAAAGGCAGTCTCCAGCCAACCAGATAACCCTTTGCCCCTGCGGTCTACTTCTACAAGCACATGCACACCCTCGGGTTCCAACTGCATAATCAGCTCCAGCTCCTCGATATCACGTGCATACTCTGATCCGGGCGTAAATTCAAATTCCTGTACATACGGAACACCGCGTCCCAGCTTAGGGTGACGTTCGCAGGTGGAGGAGCGGAATCGGAAGCCCAACAGGTGAACCGCCTCAAACACTGTATTCATATAGGGATGTGGCTCGATTTTTAGTGAATCACGATCGGTCGGGTCCAAAGCCATGCCAATATCTAATGCTGTTTCCAGCCAGACGGGCTGTTTGACGTGAGTAACAGGAGTTTCCAACGGCAATCTGAAGGAAAAAGGAATTTCAAGCTCCTGTCCTTGCTGTAGATGAAAGCCGTCAGATACCTTGATCCGTGCAATGCAGCAGGTGGTGGTAGTTTTTTTATCATCGTGCTCTACGATATATTCAGTCTTGAGCTCAATGTCAATTTTGCCGATTTCCTGATCAATTTTGCCGCCTTTGATGCGCATGATGCCACTAAGTTCTTCCCCAGGCACATATACGGCTTGATCTACCAGTGTATCGACTTTAGCTGAACCGATTCCTGCGCTTGCTAAGATTTTGTTGAAAAAACTCATTATTCCGTCCCCCCAGATAACCTCATGGTCATGATATACAAACGAAAACTAAAAACTTGTACAGCTTAACCGGATATACGGGGCAATGGTTCGAATCGTTCCAAAAAAATGCAAGAAAAAAGTAACTGGTACTCACGTAGGCATATTGCAGCTTGTCGATCTATCTGTCTACTAATCGCAGTTCACTTTATGAGGAGGTATAAAGCAATTTCGACAGCGAGGCTCATAAGCCTCAGAGTCACCGATCATCACAATAGGTCCTACAGTGGAAGGTTTACCATTTACCATACGTTGCGTAAATACTGCTTCCGAGCTACCGCATACAGCGCAAAAGGAAGTCAGCTTCTCGATGTCATCCGCCATGGCGAGCAGACCACCGACATAGCCGAACTCCTTGCCCCGATAATCCAGATTCAGCCCATCGGCAATTACATGCTTGCCGCAATAAGCTAACTCTTGTACGAGCGACATAATATGACGACTGAAAAACTGGACTTCGTCAAAGGCAACCACGTCGGCATCTTTTGTTTCTTGCAAAATACGCTGAACGAGCTCATCTGTGAGTTTTCTGGGGATAGAGATAGCGGGCAGCCGATATCCGATCCGGCTTACTATTTCGTCCTCGGCATAGCGGTTATCTTCAGCGGGTTTGTAAGCGACCACTTTACGATGCCCGTATTGGATTAGTTTTTGACAGCGGCGAATCAATTCGCCGGATTTTTCACTGAACATGGGGCCTGTAATAATCGTAATTCGTCCTGTAGGCAAAGCGAATTCCCCTCTCTGTAACATGTACATAACACTGTAAATCTTCTTCTCCGAAAGAAAACGCCATTATAGATTACCATAACCAGCCGCATACAGACTAGAGAAAATATATTGTTTTTCGACATGTTGTTGTATGTCTATTCCTAAAACGTAAATGTGGTCGTCATTGCTCTGCCGCCTCTGGCATGATATGGTGAAGCGTAGTGGAATGAAGGGAAGAGTGAAAGGTATGGACGAAAAAAATACGGATTATAGTGCCAAAAAAGGAGCATTACTGGAGCAAGGGCTGATCAGCCCGCAAGCTCTAGAACTCATCACTGAGCTGGAGACAGAGCTGAACTTTCTGCGCAAGCAAAATGAATCATTTCGCAAGGCGCTGCGAGCCAAATCAGCACAAAGTCCAAGGATGTCTACTAAATTACGAGATGCGCTGTATGAATGATATGGAAAGATATCTGGATTAAAGGGTTATCTTTTTTGTAGCCTATGCCTAAATGCTATATTTTGTACAGTGAAATAAAGAGAGTACAATAAGCTATATATAATCAATTGTTAATGGAGGAGAAACATGACTATACATTGTGATGTCGCTATTTTGGGTGGAGGAACCGGGGGATATGTAGCAGCCATTCGTGCCGCCCAGCTAGGCAAGGAAGTGGTTATCATCGAAAAGGACAAGCTTGGCGGAACCTGTCTGCACCGTGGTTGCATTCCGAGTAAAGCCTTGCTGCGCAGTGCGGAAGTATATGCGACGATTAAGGAAAGTGCACAATACGGTATTGAGACATCGGGAGCACAGCTTGTATTTCCTAAGGTTCAGGAGCGTAAGGAAGCCGTTGTGGAGCAACTGCATCAAGGCGTTCAATTTTTGATGCGTAAAAATAAAATTACGGTGCTGAGTGGTAAGGGACGTGTGATTGGTCCGTCTATATTTTCTCCAAAAAGCGGGGCAGTTGCTGTGGAACTAGAAGATGGTGAGATGGAAACGATTGTTCCTACACATCTCATTATCGCAACGGGATCACGCCCGCGTGTGCTGTCCGGACTGGAGCCAGATGGCGAATTTATCCTGAGCAGTGACGAAGCGTTAACTATGGAGGAGCTACCAGCATCCCTGATTATCGTGGGCGGTGGTGTTATTGGCGTAGAGTGGGCTTCCATGCTAAATGATTTTGGCGTGGAGGTTACGATGGTTGAAGCCGCGAATCGACTTATTCCCACGGAAGACGAAGACGTTTCGCGTGAAATGCAGCGCTTGTTAACCAAACGTGGTGTCAAGGTGCTGACGGGTTCACAAGTGCTGGCTAAAACATACGGCAAAGATGAGAAAGGCGTACAGATTGACGTGCAAAAAGGGGAAGAAACCGAAACCCTCAGCGCTTCCAAACTGCTCATTTCTGTAGGGCGTCAGGCAAATGTGGAAAATATCGGGCTGGAAAATACGGATATCCGCGTAGAGGGTGGCTTTATCTCGGTTAATGAGCATTTGCAGACGAATGAACCACATATTTACGCCATTGGAGATTGCATCGGCGGCTTACAACTGGCGCATGCGGCGAGCCATGAAGGTTTGCAGGCGGTTCATCATATGGCGGGCGAAGAGTTTCACAGTGTACCTAACCATCTGATTCCGCGGTGTATTTATACACGTCCTGAAGCCGCGAGCGTCGGCTTAACGGAGCAAGAAGCCCGTGAGCGTGGACATCAGGTGAAGACAGGGAAGTTCCCTTTTCAAGCTATCGGAAAATCGCTAGTATACGGCAGTCGGGACGGCTTCGTCAAAGTAGTGGCCGACGAGAAGACCAATGATATTCTCGGTGTACATATGATCGGTACGCATGTGACGGATCTGATCAGCGAGGCCGCTCTTGCGCAACTGCTGGATGCTACGCCATGGGAAGTCGGACAACTTATTCATCCGCATCCGACGTTGTCGGAGATTTTGGGAGAAGCGATGTTGGCCGTTGATGGACAGGCGATTGGCATATAAACGTTTCAAATAAATCGGTGCTTTTCTTTTTGGGGAGAAAAGGATTATAATGGGGTTAGCCAGAGTTTAGTACCAGGTTTTAAGACAAGATGGTACTAGGTACTGGAAGTAGGATGTTTGACACTTAAGGAGGTGCCTCAATGAGTTCTAAAGGCGCTGTAGACGCTGGCTTCAGACATGAACAGCTGGGACTTACTCACGGACAAGTTATTGATATGTACAGATATATGTTGCTCGCAAGAAGATTTGACGAGCGCAACATGCTCCTGCAACGGGCAGGGAAAATTAATTTCCACGTTTCTGGCATTGGACAGGAGGCGGCACAAGTAGGTGCAGCTTTCGGCCTTGACCGGGAAAAGGACTATTTTCTTCCCTATTATCGGGATTATGGATTCGTGCTTGCGGTAGGAATGACGCCGCGCGAACTAATGCTGTCGGCATTTGCCAAGGCAGATGATCCCAATAGCGGCGGTCGCCAGATGCCAGGACATTTTGGTAGTAAACGGCTGCGTATTGTGACAGGCTCCAGCCCAGTAACGACACAGGTTCCGCATGCAGTAGGTGTAGCTTTGGCTGCCAAAATGCAGAAAAAGGATTTTGTTTCGTTTGTTACGTTTGGGGAAGGCTCCAGCAATCAGGGAGATTTTCACGAAGGCTGTAACTTTGCTGGTGTACAGAAGCTGCCAGTCATCATTATGTGCGAGAACAATCAATATGCGATATCGGTTCCGATTCATAAACAGTTGGCAGGCAAGGTAAGCGACCGTGCTTTGGGATATGGTTTTCCAGGGATTCGAGTCGATGGTAATGATGCGTTGGCGGTATATGCGGCGGTGAAGGAAGCACGGGAACGTGCTGTCCGCGGTGAAGGTCCTACGCTGATCGAAGCCATGATGTACCGTCTGTCTCCTCACTCCACCTCTGATAATGATCTGGCTTACCGGACCAAGGAGGAAGTGGATGAGAACTGGGCCAAGGATGGCGTAGCCCGTATGAAAAACTACTTGATTGAATGCGGCATTTGGGATGAGGCCAAGGATGCGGATCTGTCGGCTGAGCTGCTGCTCGAAGTCAAGGAAGCGATTGAATATGCAGATAATGCGCCTTTTCCAAAGCCCGAAGATACGCTGCTGCATGTGTATGCAGATAGCGATGGGGAGGGCCGGTAACGATGGCGATTATGGAATATATTGATGCGATTCGTCTTGCCATGAAAGAAGAGATGGAGCAGGATGAAACGGTTTTTGTATTAGGTGAGGATGTCGGGGTGAAGGGTGGCGTCTTTACAACGACAAAGGGGCTTATGGACCAATTCGGTGAGCAACGTGTCATGGATACACCATTAGCTGAGTCGGCTATTGCCGGGGTTGCGATTGGTGCAGCCATGTACGGAATGAAGCCGATTGCCGAAATGCAATATTCGGACTTCATGCTTCCGGCGACGAATCAGATTATTAGTGAAGCAGCTAAAATCCGTTACCGCTCTAACAACGATTGGAACTGTCCTGTGGTAATCCGCGCGCCAATCGGTGGTGGTATCTTTGGTGGTTTGTATCACTCTCAGTGTCCAGAATCTATCTTTTTTGGTACGCCGGGTTTGAAAATTGTTGCTCCATTTACACCTTATGACGCAAAAGGATTGTTGAAAGCAGCCATTCGTGACCCTGATCCAGTGCTGTTTTTTGAAAATAAAAAATCCTACAAGCTGATCAAGGGTGAAGTGCCTGAGGATGATTATATCGTTCCGATTGGCAAGGCTAATCTATTACGTGAGGGTGACGATATTACGGTCATCGGATATAGCCAGCCTTTGCATTTTGTCATGCAGGCTGCTGAGGAATTGGAGAAGGAAGAGGGCATTACCGCACATGTTGTGGATTTGCGCACACTCCAACCGCTGGACCGCGAAGCCATTATTGAGGCTGCACGACATACAGGTAAGGTATTAATCGTGCATGAGGACAACAAAACGGGCGGCATCGGTGCCGAGGTATCGGCAATTATTAATGAGGAGTGTCTGTTCGAGCTGGATGCGCCGATTGAGCGTCTATGTGCTCCTGATGTACCAGCCATGCCGATCAGTCCACCGATGGAGAAGTTTTATATGTTAAACAAGGATAAAGTTAAGGAAGCCATGCGCCGTCTTGCAATGTATTAATAAAAGCTAGATTGGACGAAAGCATTCCAAAAGTATAGCGGGGGCAGCGGTAAAACGCGCCCTCCTATGATGTTAAGGAGTTGAAAAAATGTCAGACCAAACACAATGGAACGACGTGACCATGCCACAATTGGCAGAATCGCTCGTATCGGCGACAATTGCCAAATGGCTCAAACAACCTGGTGAAACGGTAGAGCAATTCGAGCCGATTTGCGAGGTTATTACAGATAAAGTGAATGCAGAAATCCCATCCACATTGGACGGCATTATGGGTGATCTGTTGGCAGAGGAAGGTCAGACAGTAGCGGTAGGCGAGTTAATTTGCCGTATCCAGACGAAGTCGGCTGCACCTGCGGCGGCATCAGGAGCGACACCTGTTGCACCAGCATCTCAAAGTACCGTACAAACACAATCTCAGCAGAGTGCTGGATCGGACCAGTCCATGAGAGGACGTTTTTCCCCAGCGGTGCAAACCCTGGCTGCTGAGCATAATGTCGACTTAAGCCAAGTACCAGGCACGGGCATGGGGGGAAGAATTACCCGCAAAGACGTGCTGAATTATGTGCAGCAGGGCGGTTCTGCTCCCACTGGAGTATCTGGACAGCCGACTGCGACAACATCAGGACAAGGCTCTCCTTTTGCAGGAAGACAGCAGTCTGCCACTCAGCACAGCACACCGATTCAAAATATGGACCCTGCTATTCCGGTTCGTAACAGTGGGATTCATTTGACGGAGGCTCCAAAGGCTCCTGTGATCGAAGTTGAGGGTGGCAACAATAACAGATCCGAGTATTTTATTGATGTTACACCCATTCGCAGTGCAATTGCTCGCAATATGCGACAAAGCGTTTCCGAAATTCCACATGCATGGACGACGATTGAGGTGGATGTGACCAACCTGGTAATGCTCCGCAACAAGATCAAAAACGAGTTCAAGCAAAAAGAAGGCATCAATATTACGTATCTGGCTTTCCTCATGAAAGCAGTCGTGAATGCAATCAAGGAATATCCGATCATGAATTCGGTGTGGGCTGTGGACAAAATTATCGTCAAAAGAGATATCAATATTTCGCTAGCCGTGGGTACAGAGGACTCCGTTCTTACTCCTGTTATTAAAAAAGCGGACCAGAAAAATATTGCTGGATTAGCTCGTGAAATTGACGATTTGGCACGTAAAACCCGAGAAGGCACGCTCAAACTGGACGACATGCAAGGCGGAACGTTCACTGTAAACAACACAGGCTCCTTTGGTTCGATTTTATCTTATCCGGTGATTAACTATCCGCAGGCTGCAATTCTTACCTTTGAATCCATTGTCAAAAGACCAGTGGTTATTGATGATATGATTGCGGTTCGCTCGATGGCTAATCTGTGCTTGTCGCTGGATCATCGCATTTTGGACGGAGTGATTTGCGGACGATTCCTGCAACGGGTTAAAGAAAATCTAGAAGGCTACACTTTGGATACGAAGCTGTACTAATCATCCGAACAGTGGGGGAAATGTACGGAGAGGAAGTGACAGGCCGTGAACAGACGACCGCTTGATGTAACCTATACGAATAGGATGGAATATGCCCATGCATGGGATGTCCAGAAGGAGATTGTGGGAAAGCTGGATGCGGGAGAGGCAAGAGAAACGCTTATGCTTCTCCAGCATCCGCCGACCTATACGATTGGATCTCAGCGGCATCCTGAACATTTGCTCCTCACACCAGAGCAACTGAAGGAGCAGGGAATCAGCGTCTTTCAGATTGACCGTGGGGGAGACATTACATATCATGGGCCGGGGCAGCTTGTCGGATATCCTCTACTTATGCTCGGCAACCGGGAGGCGCTGAATCTGCACGGATACCTTCGAAGTCTGGAAGAAGTGATCATCCAGTTGTTGGCATCTTATGGGGTTGAGGGAAGCCGGAAGCCTGAATATACGGGGGTATGGATCGGGAATCTAAAAATTGCGGCCATTGGCGTCAAATTCAACAAGTGTAAGCACCGTCGGGGCTTCGTAACCAGCCATGGCTTTGCCTTTAACATCAAATCAGGGATACAGCATGAGGGCTTTGAGGGCATTGTCCCGTGCGGAATTCAGGAATACGGTGTGACATCATTGGAGGACTGCATACAGAAGCCTATGTCGGTGGAGCAGATTGCGAAGGAAATTGTACCGTTCTTTGAACAGCAATTTTCATTTGCTGCGCAATGGCAAACGCATTCTTTCCAATAAAGGTAAGGCGGGCTATTGTGTATGTACACGAAAGCCCGCCTGTTTGCTTTACGTAACAGCTCGTCCACTCAAGGCTTCAATAGTGCCTTAGAGCAGCCGGATACCTTGAGCGGTATAGTTATTATAGTGGCATAATAAACGGCTCAATTACCATGAACAGCGTAGAACCAATCATAGCTGCGAGCATAATGTAGACGAAAAAACGAACCCATTTTTTGTTCGACATGTGTAACTCCTTTAGGATAGGTTTAAGTCATAGATAAGAACATCTATCCGTATTGTAGCGTAATCGGGAAAGAGAGGAAAGTTTAATGACAGTAAAAGTAGTAAAAGACCGAATCGTACAGGAATTTATGGAACTCGTACAGGTGGATAGTGAAACGAAAAATGAGCAGGAAATATCACGTGTTCTAAAAGAAAAGTTTAATGCACTCGGGCTGGAAGTAATGGAAGACGATTCTCGTGAAAGAACCGGACATGGTTCAGGCAATCTGATCGTCACCTGGAAAGCGGAAGGTGTGGAGCAAGCACCCAAATTATTTTTTACCTGCCATATGGATACCGTTACTCCGGGTAAAGGCATAAAGCCACAGTTGGGTGAGGATGGCTGGATTCGTAGTGACGGTTCAACGATTCTGGGTTCTGACGACAAGGCGGGAATTGCTGCTTTGTTCGAGGCGATTCGTGTCGTGCGCGAGCAGAATATTCCCCATGGTCAAATCCAGTTCGTGATTACGGCTGGCGAGGAATCTGGTTTGATGGGTGCACGGGCGATGAAGCCAGAAGTGCTAGATTCTGATTTCGGATATGCTTTGGATTCGAATGGTGAAGTTGGCTCTATTTGTATAGCTGCCCCAACGCAGGCACGTATTGAAATGAAGATAACTGGGAAGTCCGCTCATGCGGGGGTAAATCCCGAAGATGGCATTAGTGCCATTCAGGTCGCTTCTAAAGCCATTTCTAAAATGAAACTAGGACGGATTGATAAGGAAACGACCGCTAACATCGGCAGTTTCGAGGGCGGCGGCGCGACGAATGTGGTATGCGATTTTGTATTGATCCGTGCAGAGGCACGTAGTATTGTGCAGGAAAAGGTTAATCATCAAATCCAGCATATGCGTGAAGCGCTGGAAACCACCACACGCGAATTTGGTGCACAGGGAGAGTTCCGCAGTGAAGTCATCTATCCAGCATTCAGCTTTACGGAGCATGACGAAGTTGTACAGGTTGCGCAGCGTGCAATTCAAGGACTGGGACTGGCAACGTCGACCTTCCATTCCGGTGGTGGCTCAGATGCTAATGTATTCAACGGGCTTGGAATTCCAACGGTGAATTTGGCTGTGGGCTACCAGAACATCCATACAACAGAGGAAAAAATCAAGGCCGATGACCTGGTGAAGGTTGCTGAAGTTGTCATAGCTCTGATTCAAGAAACCACAAAATAAACTTGTATCATACACTTGCAACATACTGAAAAAAGGTTCAGGTTAAAGACAGGAACAGCGTTCCTTCGTCTTTAGACCTGAACCTTTTTTGGAACAGCTAGCGAAGCGATGGTGGCGGTAGGTCCGTGTTCCTTTTGCCACTGACGCAAGAGTGCTTGAATCTGCCAGGCTTTACCAACGATATGGAGGGTGCTTTCAGTACGGTAGCTTTTCATTTCTGCATCTCCTCATGACAGGAAGTTTGTTATCCTACCACCAGCATATGTACAAAGTGGACAAGTTAGACTAACTTTGGTGATAATTAATAAAGAAAGATAGATATGAAGGAGGAAACTTACCGATGAACGAGCAAACGAACGGACAATTGAACAATCCAACAAACGATGCACATTGCAAGCCTTATTCCAATCCTGCGCTGGAGGAAAAGACCGTGTCCACACAGCCTATTTTTGAGGGAAAGGTCATTACATTACAGGTAGACACGGTAGAGCTTCCCGACGGCTCCACTGGAAAGCGTGAGATCGTAAAGCATCCAGGTGCGGTGGCTGTTTTGGCTCTACATGAAGGGAAAATGCTGGTCGTGGACCAGTACAGACAGGCGATGGGGCGCTGTGAGGTAGAAATTCCTGCAGGTAAGCTAGAGCGGGGTGAAGATCCGATGGAAGCGGCGGGGCGTGAGCTGAGAGAAGAGACAGGTTATACTGCCAAGTCGTTGAAGCTGCTACACTCCTTTTATACCTCTCCTGGCTTTGCGGATGAAATCATCCATCTGTATGTGGCCGAAGAACTGGAGTTAGGTGAGATGGAACCGGATGAGGATGAATTTCTGGAGTTGTTTGAGGTGACGCTGGAAGAAGCACAGACGCTCATTCGTGAAGGACGGATTAGTGATGCCAAAACGATTCTGGCCGTCTATGCGTGGCAACACCGCCAACATACAGGGAGCTTCTAAGCGGATGGATGAAAATATAGTAGAACTTATCGACTACTTTGCAGACTTGCATATTCATATTGGCAGAACAGAGAAGGGAAATCCGGTCAAAATTAGTGGCAGCCGCGATCTGACCTTTGCCAACATAGCTAAGGAAGCCTCCGGTCGTAAAGGAATTGGGCTGATCGGTATCATTGACTGCCATGCACCTAATGTACAGGAGGATATTCGTACCTATTTACATACGGGTGAAATGAAAGAAATCAGCGGCGGCGGTATCGCTTACCGGGATACGGTTATTCTCCTTGGCACGGAGCTAGAAATACGTGCTGAAGGTCGCCCTGAGGCGCACGTACTGGCCTATTTTCCAGATCTGGCGGCGATGAAGGATTTTACCCAATGGCTGGCCCGGCATATGAAAAATGTTAATCTTAGCTCACAACGAATCTATGCGCCGCCACGCGAGTTGCAGCAGCAAATTTACGGACGTGGAGGCATTATGGTGCCTGCGCACGTGTTTACTCCTCATAAGGGCATATACGGCAGCTCAGCGGCCCGTATGGAGGAATTGCTGGATATGGAGCTCGTTAGCGGGGTGGAGCTGGGGCTGAGCGCAGATTCATCTATGGCCGGTTTGATTTCGGAACTGGATCGCTTCAGCTTTCTCACGAATTCAGATGCCCATTCACTTGGGAAAATCGGACGAGAATACAACAAATTATCACTGGCAAAGCCGTGTTTTGATGAATTCAGAATGGCTTTGGAGCGGCGGGAAGGACGACGGGTGCGTGCCAACTACGGATTAAATCCGAAACTGGGCAAATACCATCGTTCTTACTGTCAAAGCTGCGGTACGATTATTGACGAGCAACAGATGGCGGATGAACGTTGTCCTGACTGTGGTCATACCAAGCTGGTGCGAGGTGTGCTGGATCGAATATGGAGCATTGCCGACCGTGAACAGTCCATGATTCCTTCCCATCGTCCGCCGTACATTTACCAGATTCCCCTGGAGTTTATTCCAGGTCTGGGCAAAGCCAAGCTGAACCAGCTATTGGTTGCATTTGGAACAGAAATGAATATTTTACATGAGGTTACGCAGGAGGAGTTAGCAGCAGTCGTCGGAAAAGTGCTAGCAGAGCAAATTGTGCTTTCACGCGAGGGGCGACTGTCGCTTGTATCCGGTGGTGGTGGAACATACGGCAAAATAGCTAAGTCCTAGTAAAGTCTTGTCCCTCTAAAGGCATATCAGCGTCTGCTTGTTCATAACCATAAATTATCTATGCCGCTGGCTTGGCACATCATTCGTGATGCTTGATCTGCAGTGAAAGCTGCCCCATTTCTAGCCATCAGCCGTCGGATTACGGTTGTTTTTTGGACAAACAAGCAGATGAAAGGGGCAGGACGCCGATGCAATGGTTTCGTCATACGTTAAAAGATCAGACGCCGTATTATGTTTTCTTGGCTGTGCTGTTTCTGGTGGGAGTCGTCTTTGGCGCACTTATGGTTAACGCACTCTCGCTGGAGCAGTTACAGGATTTGTCCCGTTACCTGAAGGATTTTTTTGTAACGGTCAATCAAAACGAACAGGGCTTCGCTGATTCGCAGGCGGCTTCGACCTTTTGGGATAGCGTATCTTTACATCTAAAATGGGTCGGCCTAATTTGGGTGTGTGGCCTTTCGGTTATCGGTCTGCCGGGCATTCTTGTATTGAATTTCCTCAAGGGTGTGCTAATCGGATTTTCAGTAGGTTATATGGTGGGGCAATATTCGTGGAAAGGACTGCTATTTTCTTTGGTTTCAGTTGCTCCTCATAACCTGCTCGTCATTCCGGTACTGCTCGTCTGCAGCGTGGCTGCGATGACTTTTTCTATCCATATGATCAAAACCAAAATACTCGCTACCCGGCCGTCAGACGGGATGCTGCGTCCGTTGCTGTCTTATGCAGGATTGACTGCTGTGATGATGGTGCTTCTTATCGGTAGCGCGTCCTTTGAAACTTGGATCACCCCGGTTATGATGCAATGGGTCACTCCTATGCTGACAGCTTCCGTATCATCTTGATTCGTTTCAAAATGTTTGACTTTATTTGTATAGACCCCCTATAATAATAGGAGTGAAAAAAGTGCAGTAGGCAGTAGCTTTGCAGGGGGAGGGAGACACATGGAAGCACGGATCGAAAAAATTAAGCAGCAGCTGCAATCCCAGGGCTACAAACTAACGCCTCAGCGGGAAGCCACCGTCAGAGTTTTACTTGAGAACGAAGATGATCATCTGAGTGCGGAAGATGTATTTATGCTCGTCAAAGAGAAAGCTCCCGAAATCGGTCTGGCAACCGTATACCGTACCCTAGAACTGCTAAGTGAACTGCATGTCGTGGAGAAAATTAATTTTGGTGATGGCGTTGCGCGTTATGATTTGCGCGGCGATACAACCAAACATCACCATCACCATTTGATATGTGTGCAGTGTGGCAGTGTAGATGAAATACTGGAAGATTGGCTTGGACCATTGGAGGAGCGTCTGGAACGGGAATATAATTTTACCGTAGTGGATCATCGTTTGGACTTCCACGGTATTTGTTATCGTTGTAAGGCGAAGAACGATACGACGGCTCAGAAATCTTTGGGCAAATCCAGAAAACACAAATCTCAGGACTAAAAGCTGACTACCCAAGCTCTCACCGACGAAGATGCGTTCGGGAGAGCTTTTTTGGTTCGGAATCTGTTGTTCGGGATTAAGCGGTATAAAAAGGAATAGCTTGTCATACCCTTCCATAGAGAGTCCTAATAGGGACTATATTCTGGGGAAAAGGCGGCTGATTCACATGGTACTATCGTTGCGGAGAGGACTAAAATGGCTGCGTTTGGTAATATTGTTCGGGGTGCTGGCATGTATGTTCTTTTATAGCCTCAGGCTGTTTACAGATTGGATAACACCTGTAGATCATTACCGAATACCGGAAGGACATGCAGTTAAGGTATTTGGCGGGCAAAAAGTAAATGAAGGGTCCGAGCATCGAATAGCAGTGTTGGAACGTTTACGTTTCTTTTACTGGTATGGTGAATAGTCTAAGTAATCGGTCTTGATGAGCTTATGATATGAACGCAGCACACGAAGAAGCAGAGGCTGAGACTGAACCGCTGTATGCAGAACAAGGAGACTTTTGGAACTCATGAAAATGTACATTCAACCTTTCATTCAATATATGGAAGAGGAAAAGGGCTTGTCGCGCAGCACATTGGAAGCGTATCAACGGGACGTACAGCAGTTTACCGAGTTCGCAGAAAGCTGTGGTATTGAGCAGCCGGATAACGTCCAACGGTCACATCTGGTACTGTATTTGGGCCGTTTGAAGGAACAGGGAAAAGCTGCGGCGACGATATCACGTAGCGTCGCCTCCATTCGCTCCTTTTTTCATTTTCTTATTCGGGAGGGAATTACGATCCATGATCCGTCCGTTCTGCTGGAGCTGCCCAAAGCGACTAAAAAGAAGCCCTCGGTGCTAACGCAGGATGAGATAGAGCGTTTGCTGGACGCGCCGGATGTGACTGCCCCGCAAGGGGTGCGAGACAAGGCGATGCTGGAGTTGCTGTATGCGACTGGCATTCGTGTATCGGAGCTGATTGCCCTAAACGTGCGTGATGTCCGCACCGATCTGCGCTTTGTGCACTGTGGCGGCGAGGCAGGCAAGGAGCGTGTTGTACCGATCAGCCGTGAGGCATCACAGTGGGCACAAGCCTACATGGACGAGCAGCGTCTATTATTGCTGAGATCCGGGCAGGGTGAAGAAGCTCAGGTAGAGCAGGAAGCCATGTTCCTGAACGTATCTGGTCAGCGTCTCAGTAGACAGGGCTTCTGGAAAATGATTAAGAAGTACGGCCAGGAAGCAGGCATAAGCGAGGATATCACGCCCCACACGTTGCGGCATTCCTTTGCGGTACATATGCTGGAGGGCGGAGCGGACTTACGCTCTGTACAGGAAATGCTGGGTCATGCTGATCTGTCAACGACGCAGGTATATGCGCAGACGGCCAGACGGAATATGAAGGAAGTATATGAAAAGCATCACCCGCACGGCGGCAACCGCACTTCTCATGAAAGCAAAGATCGAACGTAACGATACTTTGCTTTCATAGAAAATGTGATAATGACTATAACTTTACGATTGTACAAGTCAGGAGAGATATTAATGTCAACAGCCAACCAAGCTACAATTCAGGAAGCAGCAGATTATATCCGTGCCAAGAGCGGAATACGTCCAGAGATTGGTCTTATTCTGGGATCAGGTCTCGGTATTCTGGCCGATTTAATTCAGGATGGAATTAGTATTCCTTATCAGGATATTCCCCATTTTCCTGTATCGACGGTAGAAGGTCACGAGGGAGAATTACTGTTAGGCACGATTGAAGGTCGCGCTGTCGTCATGATGAAAGGGCGCTTTCATATGTATGAGGGATATGGCCCGCAGCTGACGGCTTTCCCAGTTCGGGTGATGAAGCAATTGGGGATTCAAAGTCTGCTGGTGACGAATGCAGCAGGTGGTGTAAACACTTCCTACGAAGCAGGCGATCTGATGGTCATCTCGGATCATCTTAATCTGACAGGACAAAATCCATTGATCGGACCGAACGATGCTGGTCTAGGCGTTCGTTTTCCAGACATGTCGGAGGCGTACAGCCGCCGCTTGCGTGAAATTGCCAAGCAAACGGCTAACCAACAGGGCTTCAGTCTGCAAGAAGGTGTATATGCTGGATTGCTGGGGCCTAACTATGAAACGCCTGCTGAAATCGTTATGCTGCGTACACTGGGTGCAGATGCGGTGGGTATGTCGACCGTATCTGAGGTTATTGTAGCCCGTCATGCAGGTATTGAGGTATTGGGCTTCTCCTGTATCACGAATATGGCCGCAGGCATTCTGGATCAGCCTTTGTCCCATGGTGAAGTGATGGAGACAGCAGAGAAAGTACGTGAGCAATTTTTAAAACTTGTGCTAGCGATTATTCCACAAATGTAGATTGGGGATCATGTTCAACCGAAGCGGTGGACATATATCCCAAGAACCCCATATCCGATCGCCTTTTGATGGCGTGGATATGGGGTTCTTTTTTACATCAACGGTTGAGCTGAGTATGATCTCCTAATGAAGAGGTGGTGTGCTCAATGCAGTTGAATTCGCTTTTTCTGCTACAGCCAGTTTATGTCGTTCTTGCACCTTGATCACAATAACCATAAAAATGATCCAGTAAATGGCTAGCGAGTTCAGGAAACGGCTGTCCGTTATATTGTTCAATACGATAAATAGGAAAAAAACCACTGCCGTCAGCCATGTATACATATCTGCTTTGCCAATTCTGAATTTAAATAAAGTTGTTATGGCGAGTGTAATTGTTGCCAGTAGTCCTGTAAGGCCCACATCGATCCACAGATCACGGAAACCGCTATGGCTGCTTGTCAGATCAAATCGGATGCCGTTCGCATAGATACTGGGTCGGGCTGCCCAGTAGGAGCCGTAACCATGTCCGAACCAGTAATGGCTCTGAATAGCACCACCAATCCCCTGCCAGATTTCCGTTCTTCCAGTTAAGGTCGTTGTTTTTCCGAATTCCGACGCAATCGCATCTCCATAAGTAAAGGTCAGTACCAAACCCAAAAGAACGAGCAAGCAGGAACAGCTAATGAAGAAACCGCGCAACGCAATGCTTCGGATTCTCTTGAATAGCAGTATAAACAATATAAATACGAAGAGCGAAGATGTCAGTACCAAAGAGGTGGTAGATTGGCACTCGATGAGCAATAGGGCATTGAGTAAGATAAAGCCAATATGCAAAACTTTACGTTTACCCCTGAAAAAATAAATGACATGTGAAACAAAACTTAACAGAGAGAGAGTTCCAAGTGTATTTTTATGACCAGAGATGCCCTTCCATAGCCCAGTATGTTCTACTCCACCATGAATGGCAAAGGAGGGAACGAGCAAAACGGCGAGTAGATTGAGTATGCTCAAAATACTTAACGTAACGACTAAGAGGCGAATGCAGCCCTGAGTTGTATAATGGGTGACCAAATAGAGCCCAAAGGTAGAGAAGGCAAGGAATTTGAGAACCATCAGCAAGGAAGAGGTCTGTTCTTGTTCAGCCCATAAGCAGGAGGCAGCGATGTACAGCGTGAGTAGAGTCAGTAACGGATTGTCGGCTAAGGTTGCGATCAATGACTTGAGTGAAGGTAGTAGCATGGTATAGCTGAACAACAGGATAAGCACGGAAATCGTGATAACTCTGGGGGACAAACCCTGACAAGCATAAGGAATCGAAAAAGCCAGTAAACCAGCTACTGTAAGTACATGTTTCACGATTTCACCACCTGGATACATTATGTATCTATAATATACAAAACGTATCTTCTTGTACAATAATAATAAAATATTTATTTTCATTTTTCTCAAGCCTAGAGCAAGCCCTCTTGTGCATATACTCAGTCCATGCTAAGAAAATGAAGAATTCTTCGGCTTGGTCAAAAAAGGAACTTTTTACGTTTTTAAACATGGGGGTGTTCGGGTGGCGGATCATTTTACAGACCGTTTGAAGTTGAATTTGAGTGGTACGGGCAAAGAGTTAACGCCGCAGCAATTAAATGAAAATTTTAAAACCATTGAAAAAGAATTCATTGAACGAAGTGTAAACGTAAGCTGGTTTGGAGCTGCTGGTGATGGTATTCAGGATGACACGGCAGCTTTACAGGAATTGATTAATAAGACCCCCGATTATTCCATTCTTCACATCCCCAGTGGACGATACAAAATAACCTCTACCTTACAGATTCGCAAGCAGGGTGTGCGCATTTTTGGCATTCATAAGGGCAGATACCGACAAGGCAAAGGTGTTACGTCGATTGAATATTATGGTACGGGTCCTTGTTTTCAAATTGGAGATGAAAGTCTACCATCGTTTAGCGGATATCAAAATGTGCAGTTTCATGACTTATCGATCCGGTACGAGGGGGCTGACATAGGCACATTAAATAATCCGTTTTCGCAGTCAGTGAAGCGTGGATATTATGGCAAAGGTACTTTGGGTATTCAGGATTGGAAGGGTGGCGGAGTTGTCCTGGATAACGTCCTAATTGAGCATTTTGAAACGGCTTTTTGGGGCTATGAAAGTGATGTGAATTTATTTAAATGCACGGAGATTAATTACAATAAAACAGGGATTCACTTGCAGAACAGAAGTTCACAGTTTACTAGCATAGCGCTTTTTACATTGGGGAACGATACGGCATTGGATCTGAATAGCTCCAATGGGGCCAGATTTTTGGCTAGCCAGCACATTAAGGATGGAAGCTCCAATGATATTCCCATTCTAATTAATGATTTTATGAACGCTGAATTTATAGGTTGCTGGTTTGAGGGACTAAGCAGAGAGCATAAGATGACAGTGCCTTCTTTTATTCAAATTGGTGCTACCAAAGAAACAAAAAATGTGGCCTTGCGTGACTCCATTTTAGCGATAGCGGACAAATTCGATGACACCCAATCCGTATGTAACTATTTTGTGGATGTGGTCATTGGCAAAAAAGTTTTGGTGGACGAGGTGGGAGGGTATCCCCGTAATCTAAAGCAGCTTATTTCTTTCTCTGGTAGCTCTTCCACACAGCAGGTGACACTTCGCTCACATTTGGATTTTAGCTATAGCAATAATCGTTATGGCGAGAATAATGGGACAGGGCAGGCTTTGCTGCTTGTCGAGAAATACTCAAACAACGGGATTGAGCATTTGGACGAAACCTTTGTTAAAGCCTACCTGGGAGCAAGGCAAAATCTTCCCGCAGGTAGCTGGCAGAAGGTGAAGTTTAATCAAATCAACCATGATGAGCTGATCGAATTCGATGCGGTGAATAGCCGATGGCGAGCCAAGCGAGCTGGGAAATACAGAATACAAGTCTACATTTCGACCGATCCTCAAGTGGATGGCAATCGTACACGGCTTGCACTTCATCTGAATGATGAGCAGCTTGCCGGGAGTTCCGCCTATGCGTATCTCGATGATAGGGTAATTGGCGGACTGAACTATAGTGCATTGAGTGGAGCTATGGAACTTAGATTGGAAGCGAATTCTTTTATTGATATACGGGTGTTCAGTCAAAATACGATGGATATTCTACCCGGTGGAGGAATCACATATCTCACTATAAGCCGAATTTAAACAATTATTTCACAGACGATAGATGTTCTGTCATTTATATATTGGAATATGCGCACCATGCTGACTCAGCTTGGTGCTATTTGATGTTTTTATTCATATGGAATATTTTTCTTTCATTCTGACGACAATGGTTAGCAGCACGCGAATAGGCCGGAGAGTTAAGTAAATGGGCTCCGGTGCTTTACGCCAATATGTTGAGGAGGGAACCGATTGTGAAGAAAAAAGTGGTGGCGTTCATCCTGGCTTGCCTGGTAGCCATGACTGTTGTCCCTGTCGGCGGTTGGGCCGAAGAAAGCAGACCTGAAAGCAAAACCAAAGAGGGATCAGCGGCTGAGCTGGCTCCCGAGGCTCTCTCGGCGATCCTGATGGATGCAGATACGGGGACAGTCATCTATGAAAAAAACAGTCGTGAAAAGCTTCCTCCAGCGAGCATCACCAAGATTATGACGATGTTGCTGACAATGGAGGCTATTCAAGATGGCAAGCTCAAGCTGACCGATAAAGTTCGGGCCAGCGAATATGCGTCTTCAATGGGAGGCTCGCAAATTTTCTTGGAGCCCGGTGAAGAAATGACGGTCGATGAGATGCTGAAGGGAATTGCAATGGCTTCCGGCAACGACGCCTCTGTGGCGATGGCTGAGAAAATTGCAGGATCTGAACAGGCTTTTGTCGAGATGATGAATGCGAAGGTGCAGCAGCTCGGGCTCAAGGATACGCATTTTGCCAATTGCAACGGTTTACCCGTAGAGAATCACTATTCTTCTGCGCATGATATTGCGGTTATGAGCCGAGAGTTGTTGAAATACCCGCAAATTACGAAATATACGGGAGCCTATCAGGACTATTTGCGCAAATCCTCAGTCAAACCCTTTTGGCTGGTGAATACGAATAAGCTTGTCCGTTTCTATACTGGAGCAGACGGGCTGAAAACAGGCTATACGGCAGAAGCAAAGTTCTGTCTTTCCGCTACTGCGAAGCGTGATGGCTTGCGTGTCGTAGCTGTGGTGCTCGGGGAGCCAAATACGAAGATACGCAACAATGAAGTATCTTCCATGTTCGACTATGCATTTTCTCAATATACAATGAAATCCATATACAAGCCGGGTGAATTGCTGGGCAGCGTAAAAGTTGAAAAAGGCGTATTGCCAGAGCTGAAAATTCAGGCTGACCGTTCTTACAGTGTACTGGTGAAAAAAGGTGGCAACAAACAAACGTTGCGTCATGAATTGCAACTGGCCCCAAGCCTCAAAGCTCCTGTCCGGGCTGGTGACCCAATCGGTAAGCTGGTCGTCTATCAGGATGGACAACGGCTTAAGGAGTTTAATATCACTTCGCCTGTGGCTATCGAAAAGGCCGGATGGTGGAAATTGTTTAAACGTACCATGTCGAACCTATTTTCTTTGTAGATTTTACGGGGTTTTCTTCTAGTTTTGTCGGAGGGCAGGAATCGTCTGCGGCTACGTAGAAATCCTTGTCCAAGACCGGGAGGAGAGTGAGTAAGCATGAACCTGCAAATTGAAATGGAGCATCACCGGGGGGTACTGATTGTAAGGCTGTCTGGGGAGCTTGATCACCATACGTCGGACATGGTCCGTATGCAAATGGACGAGGCGATTCAGCGCCGGCAATGCGAGCATATTGTGCTCAGCCTGAAGAATCTTCAGTTTATGGATAGCTCTGGCCTTGGCGTTATCTTGGGACGGTACAAACTGATCAAGCAAAAGGGCGGAAAAATGGCAGTCTGTGATGTCAATCCGCCAGTACACCGACTGCTGGATATGTCAGGGCTGTTCAAAATCATGCCCATATATGACAATGAGGGAAATGCGCTCACGGAACTGGAGGTTGTGTCATGAGAGAAGGCACGGGAAACAATTTCATGAGCTTGCAGTTTGCTGCCAAATCGGAGAATGAAGCATTTGCTCGTGTGGCTGTCGCGGCCTTTATTTCCAGGCTTGATCCCACAATGGATGAGCTGAGCGATTTGAAAACCGTGGTGTCTGAAGCGGTGACAAACAGTATTATTCACGGTTATGACAGCGATCCGTCAGGTGTCGTAACGATCAAAGTTGGGATTGAAGCGGACGTGATCACGTTGGTTGTTGAGGACGCAGGGCGAGGAATTGAGGATATAGAGCTAGCCAAGCAACCTCTATATACGTCCAAACCTGAATTGGAACGCTCCGGCATGGGCTTTACGATTATGGAAAATTTCATGGATGAGTTTGAAGCAGTCAGTGAGCCGGGCGGAGGCACGTCGGTCCGGATGAAGAAAAGGATTGAATCCAAGAAAGCTTTATATAATTAGGAGTTGATCCTATGGAAGCAGGAGGAAAAAAAACTTCGCACAGCTATTTGGAGGATGCGGAAGTCAAGCGGCTTATTGCACTGAGTCAATCTGGTGATAATGAGGCTCGTGAGACACTGGTCAATAGTAATATCCGGCTCGTCTGGTCTGTCGTGCAGCGCTTTATGAACCGGGGGTATGAACCTGACGATCTTTTTCAAATTGGTTGCATCGGCTTGTTAAAATCGGTGGATAAATTCGATCTCAGCTACGAAGTCAAATTTTCAACATATGCAGTACCGATGATTATCGGTGAGATTCAACGGTTTCTGCGTGATGACGGTACACTCAAGGTTAGCCGTTCCTTGAAGGAAACGGCCAATAAGGTCCGCAAAATGAAGGACGAGCTATCCAAACGACTCAACCGCCTGCCTACAGTCAAGGAAGTTGCTGATGAGCTGGGAGTGACACCGGAGGATGTTGTTTTTGCGCAGGAGGCCAATAAGCCGCCTACTTCAATTCACGAAACGGTGTTCGAAAATGACGGTGATCCGATTACACTTATGGATCAGATTGCTGACGAATCACAGGAAAGATGGTTCGACAAGCTGGCACTCAATGAGGCCATTGGCGGACTATCTGAGCGGGAGCGGTTGATTGTGTACCTGCGCTACTACCGGGATCAGACTCAATCAGAGGTTGCGAGTCGGCTTGGTATTTCTCAGGTGCAGGTATCACGGCTGGAAAAAAAGATTTTACAACTGATCCGCGATCAGATTGCCCAATAATAACAGTCAGGATCTTAGTGACATCCTTATGCTTACGTATTACTAAAGGGTATTCCAAAGCCATTTTAATGGCAAGGGGTACTCTTTTTTGCGTGGGATAAAAGACAATACACAGAATAGGTTTCCTTGCTTCGTTCCATACTAATCGATAATTACGAGGATAAGGAGGGGATCGGATGACTCATAGTCCGGCTCCTACAGTAGCTCCTATTGTCTACTTGCGGCTCCGCAGCCGTGTCCGCATGATACAAGGGCAGGATTTACATTTGGGTGATGTAGCCCAACTGCTGACTAATCCTGAATGGGAAAAGGATTTGCTTGAGCTTGTTCTCAAGCGGCCGCAGCACCAGGACGGTAATCTGATACTGATAGACATGCTGCAGATTATAGCAAAAATTAGAGATCATATTCCGGGGGTCGTAGTTGAATCTCTCGGGAAGCCGCATGTACTTGTGGAACTTGTGGAGAAACCCCGTAAGCCGTCCAAAATACTGTTTGTTTTGGTATGGGTGCTTCTGTTTTTTGGCTCTGCGCTGACAATTATGAATTTTCATGCCGACGTTAGCATGATGGAGGTACAGGTTCGGATTGTGGAGATGATTACGGGACATAAGGATGAGCATCCGTACCTGTTTCAAATTGCTTACTCGATCGGCATCGGCTTTGGCATGATCGTTTTTTTTAATCACTTGTTCAAGAAAAATTGGAACGAGGAGCCGACGCCGCTGGAGGTGGAAATGTATCTGTATCAGGAAAATGTGGATCAGTATGTTGTGGCAGAGGAATATGAAAAGATGGCCCTTCTGCAGACAAAGGATAAGAAACCATGATATTTGTACAGGCTGCACTTCAGATTATTTTAGGTATTGCTGGGGGCCTTGCGGTGGGTAGCGGTGTAATTGCTTTTTTTATTGTGCTGGATATCATGCCGCGATTAGCACAACTTACCCGTACGTATAAAAAATCACGTGCATACGAAAAGGCAATGATTGTAGGCTCAGTACTGGGAACTGTGGTCGATTTTTGGAACATTTGCTTGCCACTACCGGGCATATTTACATGGATACCTGGGTTATTTTGCGGAGTGTTTATTGGCTTGCTCGCCGCGGCTCTAACGGAGGTATTGAATCTCCTGCCTATACTCGCCAAGCGACTCCACATGACCGTGTATATGCTCGGTCTGTTGATGGCAATGGTGCTTGGCAAGGTGACAGGTTCCTTATTTGACTGGTTTGTATACAACCGTTAACAACGAAAGCGAAGGGGGCAAGGAATATGGATCACAGAGCGGATCAAGAGCATCAGGAGCAGCATCAAGAAGACGGGGGAATTGGAAAGGAAAACCATACCGGCGGAGAAGAGTTGAGTCCATGGCAGAAAAAGCAGGCGCAGGAATCAGCACGTTTTAAACACAAAAAAGAGAGTGAGCGGTCTGATAACGTAGAGGAGTCCGTTCGCTACTGGCAGGCCGAAGATGATATATCGCCGAGGATGAAGGATAATAAGAATACACTTGAAACAGTATTAGGTTTGGGGGAGACCTTTGATGTAGTATTCAGGGAAATGACACTGGGTGGGCGTCATACCGGATATCTGTTCCTAAATTCCTTTGCGAAGGATCAGATCATGCTTGAAGTGCTAAAGCGGCTCACCTATCTGACGCCGGATGATCTCTCTTCGGATGGACTACAAGCGTATTTTGAAAATTTTATTCCACATATTCAGGTGGAGAAGACGGATAAGATGTCTGTGGTCATTAACAAGGTGCTGACGGGACTGAGTGCCTTTTTCATGGAAGGCGAGCGTTTTTCCCTTATTCTGGATACTCGTAATTACCCGGTGCGTAATCCGGAGGAACCTTCTTTGGAGCGGGTTGTGCGCGGTGCTCGCGACGGGTTTACTGAAACAATGCTTACCAATGTAGGTCTGGTGCGCCGGCGTTTGCGGGACCCAGGGCTTAAATTTGAGGCTATGCAGGTCGGACGTCGAACCCGAACAGACGTATGTTTGGGTTACATTGACGATATTGTGGATAAGGTGATGGTGGATACTGTACGAGACAAAATTAAAAATGTTAATTTGGATGGTATTCCGCTGGCCGACAAGCAATTAGAGGAGACTATTATCAATAAAGGTTGGAATCCATATCCATTAGTACGATATTCGGAGCGACCAGATGTCGTGGCATCGCATATCATGGAAGGAAGGCTCGTTATTTTCGTCGATACCTCACCCAGCGTGATGATTTTGCCTACCACTTTTTTTGACTTGTGTCAGCATGCAGAAGAGAATCGGCAAACCGCTTTTATGGGAAGTTATTTGCGCTGGGTACGTTTTATAGGTATATTCGCCTCGATGTTTCTGCTTCCGATGTGGCTGCTAATGGTCATCAATCCCGAATTAAAACCGGCGTTTCTTGATTTTATTGGTCCTCAAAAGGAAGCACATCTTCCGCTGATTGCCCAGTTTATCATTGTAGAACTAGGGGTCGATCTTATGCGAATGGCGGCTGTGCATACTCCGACACCACTGGCTTCCGCTATGGGCTTGATCGCAGCGATTCTGGTCGGTGATATAGCGGTTAAGACGGGACTTTTCGTGAATGAGGTCGTGCTGTATATGGCTGTCGCTGCCATAGGAATGTTCGCAACACCGAGCTATGAGCTGGGGTTGGCGAATAGACTGATTCGACTATTCCTGCTGGTTGCTGTTGCAATTTTTCACGTACCGGGCTTTGTCGTGGGTACGACACTGATCATTTTGATGCTGACGCTGCATCGGTCATATAATTCTTCGTATTTGTGGCCGTTCATTCCTTTTAATGCCAAAGCGTTAGCTTCCATCTTGTTCCGTATGCCTGTACTAGATGCGCCTAACCGCCCGTCATCTAACAAAACGAGGGACAATACGCGTATGCCCCATACGGATGCCGACACAGATTCGAACTCAGGCAATGGACAGGAGCATTAATATAAATGATCTGCATAAAAATCCATTGTTCTTGATGTTTTTTTTGCTATACTGGTGTAAACATTCGATGGAATATGACTAGCTTGTTCCAGAAAGAGAGGCGCCAGAACATGTATTTGCATGGAAGCAGTAAAATTAACAGCAATGGACATTTGGAGATCGGCGGTTGTGATACAACGCTTTTGAAAGAGCGTTTTGGCACGCCGCTATATATTGTTGACGAACAGTTAGTCCGCCGGCGCTGCCGGGAATTCATAGAAGCTTTTCGTGAAACCGGATTGAAGTTTCAAGTTGCTTATGCAAGCAAAGCGTTTTGTGTTATGGCGATGTGTGCTTTAGCTGCTGAAGAAGGAATGTCGCTTGACGTAGTTTCCAGTGGAGAATTGTTTACTGCGCTACAAGCAGGGTTCCCGGCAGAGCGAATCCATTTTCACGGCAATAACAAAACACCGGAAGAAATTGAAATGGCGTTAGATGCGCAAATTGGCTGCTTCGTCGTTGATAGCGAAATGGAGTTGCATTTGTTGCAGGCCCTTGCCTCCGAGAAAGAACAGCAGGTGAATATCTTACTGCGTGTTACACCAGGGGTTGAGGCGCATACGCATGAATATATGGCCACAGGTCAAGAAGATTCGAAATTTGGCTTTGACATTGGGAATGGTACAGCACGCCAAGCAGTGGAACAGGCTATCGAGCTGAACCATCTTAACCTGTTAGGGGTGCATTCTCATATCGGTTCGCAAATTTTCGAAGTGAATGGCTTTCAAATGGCTGCTGAACGGGTTGCAGCTTTTTCCAGAGAAATTAAAGAACAGCTTCAGTTTTCTTTCAAAGTGATTAATCTGGGTGGGGGATTTGGCATTCGCTACACAGAGGAGGACACACCGCTGAAAGTATCCACCTATGTGCAGGCTATCGGCGAAGCGGTGAAAACCTATTTTTCAGGACTTTACGATGAACTTCCAGAAATTTGGATTGAGCCGGGACGCAGTATTGTAGGCGATTCAGGCACGACCTTATATACGATAGGAAGCATCAAGGATATTCCGCAGGTACGTAAATATGTCTCGGTAGATGGCGGGATGACAGATAATCCACGTCCTGCACTGTATCAGGCCAAGTATGAAGCGATGCTGGCTAATCGAGCGCAGGATACGAACGAAGAGACGGTGTCCATTGCGGGCAAATGCTGCGAAAGCGGCGATATGCTTATTTGGGATGTAGAACTACCTCGTATAAATAGCGGCGACTTGCTCGCTGTTGCCTCAACCGGAGCCTACAATTACTCGATGGCGAGTAATTATAACCGAATACGTCGACCAGCAGTTGTATTTGTCAACAACGGTGAGGCCGAGTTGGTGGTGCGTCGGGAAACCTACGAGGATATCGTACGCAACGATGTTGTGCCACAGCGCTTGATTCGTGATCAAGCCAGTCCGGCGGTTCAGCCTAACGCCAAGATTACGGTTTCGTCCTGATTTTAGCATTGTAAGATCAAGCAGGCCATTGAGTCGGTAATAATACACCGGGGACAATGGCCCTTTTTTTTGGACAAGACTTTGCTAAGCGCGGCAATTCATAGTAAACTGGAACTTGATGTTATTTAGTTCTCAAAACAGGTTGAAAAGGAGATACAAACAATGAAAAAAGGTAGAATAGATCTTGAAAACGGCGGTATCGTCGAAATTGACTTTTTCCCAGAAGAAGCTCCAAACACCGTTGCTAACTTTGAAAAGCTGGCAAACAGCGGTTATTACAACGGTTTGAGCTTCCACCGTGTCATTCCGGGCTTTGTGGCTCAAGGTGGTTGTCCAATCGGTAACGGTACAGGCGGTCCTGGTTACACGATTGACTGTGAAACAGCTACGAATACAACAAAGCATGCCAAAGGCGTTCTGTCCATGGCTCATGCAGGTCGCAACACAGGTGGCAGCCAATTCTTTATCTGCTACGCTCCACAACCACATTTAGATGGAGTACATACTGTATTTGGTAAAGTAACCAAAGGTATGGAATTCATTGATGCTGTAAAACAAGGCGACAAAATGAAAGAGGTTAAAGTATTTGACGTGTAATTTTACCGTTAATTACATGATCTTTTTTAAATAGCGTTGCACCTAAGCCGTTCTGTCTTTGGACAGGGCGGCTTTTGTTGTCTTTTGTTTGACGGTTTATTGATTTTCGCAATCACGTAGGCATTACAGTGCGTAAGATCACATTCGAAAAGTAAGTGTTGTGATAGCCTTCTCATAAGAATGCATTTTCCATTTATTTTATATGAGTATTCAAACTCAGTAAGGATTGGAAAAGAAGGGGGCTTATCACATTGTCTATTTTAACGCGCACAAATCGACTCGGATTTTTTGAAATCCGGCTGGAATCCATTGGTGGACTCGGCGCTAATCTGGCTGGCAAAATGTTGGCCGAAACCGGGGTGCTTGGTTTGGGGCTGAATGCTTCAAATTTTTCGTCCTACGGTTCGGAAAAAAAGGGAACTCCGGTTAAAAGCTTCGTCCGCTTCTGTGAGCCGGAGGTCGATATTCGGGATCACAGTCCGATTGAGCAACCGCATGTGGTAGGCATTTTCCATGAAACGTTATACAAAACGGTAAATGTAATCAGCGGACTGCCAGCGGATGGGATTGTAGTGGTTAATTCCACACGTCCAGCAGAAGAAATACGGGCTGATTTGGGACTGGTATCCGGTACATTAGCGGTGGTGGATGCGATGGGCATCGCACTGGAAGAGCGAACCAAACTAAATACGTCCATGCTCGGTGCCTTGTTCCGTGTCTGTGATTTCCTGGACCCGGAAGCGATGAGATCGGTTATACGCAGTACCTTTGAAAAGAAAAATCCACTGTTAGTGGAACCTAATCTGCGTACGTTTAACCGTGGTTATGATGAAATGGAACTGCACGTATATCCGGTTACTGATGACGCAGAGGATCGGGTTTTTGAACGTCCGCAGCCATTGCTGGGATACGAAACCCAACTACTGGGGGGCGTTATTGCAACTCAGGGAAACAGCATGACGAGAGATGTTAGTGGTTCACGTCAGGGATATGTGCCTGAATATGAAGCTGATAAATGTACCCATTGTGCCAAGTGTGATTCGATTTGCCCGGATTACTGTTTTGTATGGGAAGAGCAAGCAGACAAACGCGGAAGAATGATGCCATTTTTGCAAGGAATTGATTACCAGTATTGCAAAGGATGTCTGAAATGTGTAGATATTTGCCCGTCGGGGGCATTAAGCTCGCGTCGCGAACAATGGGGATGGGCGGAACAGAATCGAGTTGCCCACCAATTTCCGGCATATGAAGGAGGGCGTGCGTAATGGCAAAACTGGAGGAAGAACTCAAACAGACAGGCGCCGCGCAAGTGACAACGTTCGAATCCGGTAATGAAATGGCAGCTACGGCGGCTGCGCAGATTAATTATCATATGATGGGATATTTCCCGATTACTCCATCTACCGAGGTAGCGCAATATCTGGATCAGATGAGAACGAGAGGTCAGCATAATATTAAGCTGGTTGCAGCAGACGGAGAACACGGATCGGCAGGGATTTGTTATGGAGCTGCCGCAGCGGGAGCGAGGGTTGTGAACGCCACTAGTTCGCAAGGTTTCCTGTACATGCTGGAGCAGTTACCTGTTCAGTCAGGTACCCGTTTTCCAATGGTTATGAATCTGGTGACACGAGCTGTTAGTGGTCCCCTGGATATTCGCGGGGATCATTCGGACCTGTACTATGGTTTGAATACAGGCTGGGTCATTTTGACGGCAAGTACACCACAGGCTGTGTATGATATGAACATCATGGCACTAAAAATCGCAGAGCATAGCGATGTTCGGCTGCCTGTAATGGTCGCATATGACGGTTTTTATACGTCCCATCAAAAACGTAAAGTGCAATATTTTGCCGATGCTGAGACCGTGCGCGGTTTTGTAGGTCCTAACCCGAACTTGAATTATCCGAATATTACGGATTTTGATCATCCTGTTACCGTGGGTGCGCATATGAACGGTGATGACCTGACGAATAATCATGTTCAGCTATCCGAAGCACTGAAGCTGTCAGAAGGAGTATATGAGCAGGTAGCAGCAGAATATGCCGCTTTATCCGGTCGGGAATACCCGATTTTGGATCTGTATCATATGGAGGATGCTGAGGTCGCGGTATTCCTGTTGAATTCGGCGGCTGAATCAGCCAAGGATGTGGCGGATCAACTCCGCGCGCGCGGGATTAAAGCTGGTGTGATACGTCCGAATATCATCCGACCGTTCCCAGCCGCACAACTGCGGGAAGCATTACGCGATGTCAAGGCGCTGCTGGTAGGTGAACGTGCAGATTCGTATGGGGCAGACGGCGGTAATTTAACGCATGAAATTAAAGCGGCCTTGCAGGAGGACCCGCTGAACCGGACACTCGTGTTGAGTCGTATATTTGGCTTGGGCGGCAAGGATTTTTATGCGGAAGATGCAGAGGCGTTCTTCCAGCTTGCGATTGAGGCGGCAGAGGCCGGACGAGCCGAGAAGCCCTTTGATTATTACGGAATTAATCCGGGTTCACCGGACAAGGTGATGCCGCAAGTTATGCAACCGCCACGTGGCAATGCATACCGTACGGGTCTGATTCAGGTTACGCCGGACGAGGCGACCGGGAAGCTCAAAGTCAAGGTACCACCCCTGCGGTCGTTGACAACCAAACCACGCCGTCTTACACCAGGTCACGGGGCTTGCCCAGGATGTGGGGCATTGTCTGCGCTGGAACTGTTTTTCAAAGGTATTGAAGGGGATATTGTCGTGTTGTTCCAGACAGGCTGCGTATATGTGACGACGACAGGGTATCCATATACATCACACAAACAACCGATGATCCACAATCTTTTTCAAAACGGGGCCGCTACACTTTCGGGAGCGCTGGAAGCTTATATGGAAATGAAGCGCCGCAATGAAATTGAGATGTCGGACGATCCGACCTTTATCATGATCAGTGGTGACGGTGGGATGGATATTGGTATGGGTTCTGCGATTGGTGCGGCTCTGCGTAATCATAAGCTGATCATGTTGGAATATGATAACGAAGGGTACATGAATACAGGTTCACAGCAATCGTACTCCACTCCGCTCGGTCACATGACCAGTACGTCGGGTGTAGGGAAAATGCAAAAAGGAAAGCAAGGGCATCACAAGGATACCGTGCAAATCATGGCTGCTTGTAACATTCCGTATGCTTTTACAGCAGCTGAAAGTCATCCGCAGGATATGCTGCGTAAAGCAGCCAAAGCTCAATGGTATGCGAACAACGTGGGTACGGCCTATGGTAAGATCCTGTGCGCCTGCCCGCTGAATTGGAAATCCGAAGACAGACTGGGCACCAGCATTGTGGGCGCCGCAGTCGAGTCCTGTTTCTTTCCTTTGTACGAAATAGAGCAAGGCAGTACGACGATTACGTATAATCCGGAAGACAAGGGAAAACGGATTCCAGCTGCAGAATGGTTGAAATTAATGGGTAAAACGAAGCATCTTCTCAAGGAAGAGGCTACGCTGGCTACCTTTGAGCAGGAGATTGAGCGTCGCTGGACTACCCTGAAAAAGAAACATGAAATTTCAGAGCTATAATTCTGTTTTTTGCATAATCATCGATTAGCATTGTTAGCCGCTGTTACTGTAGTGGTTCGATCAAGATTCTTTGCGCTTATTGCGCAAAGAATCTTTTTTGTCGTTTATGGGTTCAAGCATAAAAAAACAGGTAATGATTTCCGATATAGGAGTGGAGGCCTATAAGAGGCACGTTAAAAAGTTTTCTTCTGAATTTTAAGATGCAATGAGGTGCAGGTAATGATTAAGCTGAATACAGTTGAAATAATCGAAATTATAAAGAAGCAGATCCCTAAGGTTATGAACATCAAGCCAGTAGAACTAAAATTTACGGACGATTTTGGACGGGCATCGCTGGCAGCGACAGAACACAAATTCACGCTGACGAACCAGCACTATTCTGCCAAGGTGATGGATTGCGTGTTAGAAACACAGGTACGCCCCATTTTAATGTGTGAAATTATTTATTTTCTGAAATGCGAGTTTATTGACGGACATGTTGATGTGCGACTGGATTATGAGGCATGTTCTGAGGAAGGGCGGGGACCTGTTGCTTCAGCCGTAATTACCTTTGATCATGCAACAGAGTTGGGAGTCGAGGAACTGGCCGATCTGATTGACTTGGCGCTTCATATGAATGATAAAACCTGGTTTGAAGAACTCTCCAGCCAATATGTCAAAACCAAAGCAGGCGCTTCTATTAGATAACTTGCTTTTTTTAGAAGTCGGTGCTAATATACGTAACAAGTTTAATGTTAATTCAATTAAATAAGAGCAAGATCCTTCGGGGCGGGGCGAAATTCCCCACCGGCGGTGATGACATGTTTGTGGATCGTTTTTGTGAGAAACAGCATGGCTTAGTCCGTGACCCGGATGCTGAATGATCGGCAGAAGGTGGACCTGGTGCAAATCCGGGACCGACAGTATAGTCTGGATGGGAGAAGGATACGAAGCGCATGTGCATGACGTGACATGTGCCGATTTTTAGCATACCCAATTGTGCGTACGGCTTATTTCGTTGTAGGACAGCATCGGGCGATAGCTTGCTTAAGCTTTCTTTTTGATGGGTGTTCTGAGCGTATTTGGTTGTATCCTCAGTCATGCTTTCTATTGGCAAACCTATGATTTCATGTCGTCTTAAGATGCATATGAACTGCGCTTGTATACTACAAATGTGACTCTCATCACCCCCATGACGGATTGAATCCGAACTGGGGTTTTTTTGCGCTTATAGCTGATGAATTAGGGATAAACTGAAATGTAGTGGAAAGGAGTGAAGACATGTTTACCGGATTAGTTGAGGAAGTGGGTCGCATTCAAACTATTTCCAAAAGCGGTGAAGCGATGGTGCTGGGGATTTCGGGTTCCGTGGTGTTGGGCGATTTGAAAATAGGAGACAGTGTCTCGGTTAATGGCGTTTGCCTGACGGCGATACGGATTGGTTCGAAAGACTTTAAGGTTGATGTGATGCCGGAAACCTTTCGTAGCACTAATCTGAAAGAGTTGAGATCCGGCAGCCGAGTCAATCTGGAGCGAGCGATGACGGCGAGTGGAAGGTTCGGAGGACACATCGTGCAAGGACATGTGGACGGGACGGGAACGATTCGAGGGGTGACATCAGACCAGAATGCAGTTGTGTTCGAAGTTGAGCCTAAAAATCAAACATTATTTAAATATATTCTACTCAAAGGGTCAATCACAATTGATGGTATCAGCCTCACAGTCGCACAGCGTACGGGAGATACCTTTGCCGTATCTATTATTCCCCACACTTTATCCGAAACGGCCTTACAAGCCAAACGTGAGGGGGATACCGTCAATATCGAATGTGATATTTTGGGCAAATATGTAGAACAGCTTTTAAATTACAGAGGTGCAGCGGAGGCGGAGAGAGTAGAAGAAGCTCCTCTCAGTTTGGACTATTTGGCGAAACACGGCTTTGCCTGATATTGAATGGTAAGCCTGTTTAGGAGCATTCGTGGCACAAGACATAAGGAGGAAAGTGTTATGGATAGAGGTAGCCAAACAAGTGCAATGGCGAACGTCATAGAGCATGGCGAGTTGGAACATGACGAAGAGATTCGTTTGGATTCCATCGAAGAAGCGTTGGAGGATTTAAAAAACGGTAAAGTCGTTATTGTAGTGGATGATGAACAGCGCGAAAATGAAGGCGATTTTATCGCTTTGGCTGAAAAAGCGTCGCCTGAGGTCATTAATTTCATGATTACAGAAGGTCGCGGGTTGGTCTGTGTGCCAATCACACGACAAAGAGCCGAAGCTTTGGAATTGCATCCTATGGTAGAGCAAAATACAGATTTCCACGGTACTGCCTTTACGGTATCGGTAGATCATATGGAGACAACAACGGGTATTTCAGCGGCCGAGCGCTCCTTGACTGTACGCGCCTTGGCAGACGAAGCAGTCACAGGAAGTGATTTCCGCAAGCCTGGTCACATGTTCCCGCTGATTGCTCGCGATGGTGGTGTCTTGCAGCGTGCTGGTCACACTGAAGCGGCTGTTGATCTGGCCCGACTCAGTGGCTTCAAGCCTGCTGGGGTCATTTGCGAAATTATAAAGGAAGATGGCTCAATGGCCCGCCTGCCTGATCTGGCAGTGGTCGCCAAGCGACATCAATTGAAGCTGATCAGTATTCAGCATTTGGTGGACTACCGTCGTCGTTTGTCATTGTAAAAATACATCTCAGTTCCAAGTAAATCTGAAGTATTATCCGAAGTCCCTAAATAATTAAACTATGAGAGGTTGATTAAACATGGCACGTTTTCTAGAAGGTAATCTCGTATCGAACGGTTTAAAATATGGTATTGTGGTGGGCAGATTTAATGAGTTTATTACGAGCAAGCTGTTAAGCGGCGCAATTGACGCCCTTCAACGACATGGTGCGCAGGAAGATGAAATTGATGTAGCCTGGGTTCCGGGTGCATTTGAAATTTCACTGATTGCACAAAAAATGGCTGCAAGCGCCAAATATGATGCCGTAATTACGCTGGGTACGGTCATCCGTGGTTCTACTTCACATTATGATATCGTCTGCAATGAAGTGGCCAAGGGTGTGGCAGCAAGCAGCCTGAAAACGGGAGTGCCTGTTATTTTTGGGGTAGTGACGACAGAAAACATTGAACAGGCTATTGAACGAGCAGGTACGAAGGCTGGTAATAAAGGTTGGGATTCTGCATTGGCTGCGATTGAAATGGCCAATCTCGGCAAGCAATTTTAATTATAGGAATAGCTGAATAGAACGGTATAAACTGCAAGGTGAAAAGGGATTGGATTGTTAAGCAAGGCGATGACGTATATACTACAGAAAGAGGGATTGATAACGTAGAGCATAAGTGCTATAGGGAAAGGTATTGTTGAATGATGATTGGAGTAAGGCAGGGGGAAGCACATTGACAGTCGTAAACTACAAGCTGGAAACATTCGAGGGTCCGCTGGATCTACTGTTGCATCTGATTGATAAAGCCGAGATCGACATTCAGGATATCCCGATTAGCGATATTACTGATCAGTATATGGCTTTTTTGCACAGTATGCAGGAGCTGGAACTGGACATTACGAGCGAGTTTCTGGTGATGGCGGCGACGCTCTTATCTATTAAGAGTAAATTGTTGCTTCCCAAGCCACCTGTGATGGAATATGACGATTTGGATTTTTATGAGGAAGAGGATTATGATCCACGTGAGGAACTGGTCCGCAAGCTGGTGGAGTATCGTAAATATAAAGGGATTGCTCGCCATCTAAGTGAACGTGAGTGGGAGCGGAGTCTAATTTATGGCAAGGAGCCAGAAGATCTAAGCGCATTCCTGCCCACTGAACCCGCAAATCCGGTGCATGGGCTGCATGCAAGCGATTTGGTCGCGGCCTTTCAGCGTGCTTTGCGCAAAGCAGAACGACGTACGACGGTAACCCGTGTTCATCGAGACGAAATTTCAGTCAAGGACCGTATCCGACAAGTTATCGGGGCGTTAGAGATGCTGGGGAACGGAGGACGGCTGCTGTTCTCCAAGCTGATGCATGAGGATATGTATCGGCATGAGGTGGTTGTGACCTTTTTGGCTATCCTTGAACTGATGAAAATGAAACAAATTTTCTGTTATCAGGAGAAGCTTTTCGATGATATTGTAATGGAGTGGAGAGGGGATTTACGGGTTAATGGATTATCTGAAGCTGAAATCAATTATTGAGGGACTGCTGTTTCTCGCAGGAGAGGAAGGGTTGTCCACCAAGCAGATCGCCGACATTGTAGAGCAGCAGCAAGAACTGGTTGAACAGTGCTTGGAAGATATGAAGCAGGACATGGAGCAGGGGGGAAGGGGCTTGCAACTTGTCCGTATTGCCGGTCATTATCAGCTTGCAACTTTATCCGAACATGCACCTTACTTTGAAAAGCTCGCATACTCTCCGGCACGTGCCTCACTGTCTCAAGCTGCTTTGGAGACGCTGGCCATTGTTGCCTACCGCCAGCCCATTACAAGAGTTGAAATCGAAGAGATTCGGGGTGTCAAATCCGAGCGGGCCATACATACACTGGTCAACAAGGAGCTCATTGAAGAGAAAGGTCGAGCTGAAGCCATCGGACGGCCAATATTGTACGGAACGACGAAATCATTTTTGGATTATTTCGGTCTGGGCTCTTTGGCAGATCTACCGCAACCGGAGTTGTTCGAGGATTCGGACAATTTGGAGGAAGAGACTCAATTATTGTTCGAGCGTCTGGAGAGCAGCCAGCCTGCGGCCCACGATTTGGATCTTGAATCCCAATAAAGTTGCTTCGGATCTTGCGGCTTACTTATTTAAAGCTCAAACAGACAGCCAGTCCTCACATAGTTGGGGGCTGGCTGTTGGTATTTTAAGATGCATGATTTTCCGGCGAACGGTCATACTATTTTTGCCATGATATCTATAGCAAAAAGGTAGGGAGGACTCGCCAGTGTGGAAATGGATCAGTATCGCCATCATCGTCGTTATATTATTTGTGCTGGCTATTCTGCTCTCTCGTATTCGATTGAAGCTGGATATTGCCAAACATGACAATGATGATCGGGCGCATCTAGAGATCAGATTTCTATACGGGATGATTAAAATGAATTACGATATTCCGGCCATTCTCATAACAGGTTTAAAAAAAGGGCTTCTCTATCGGCTTGACCGCAATAAAAACATACATAAAACGGATGCTTCCGTGGATAGCGGAAATATTGATACAGAAAAAATAAAGCAATTTATACATGATATACGGGTTTTGCTCAAGGGAACGAAATCCTTACATCGATGGTTGCGACATACCTTGGCGCATGTGACGTTGTCCAAAATGGAATGGTCTACCAATATAAGTCTTGCTGATGCGGCTTATACAGCTACCTCAACCGGTATTTTATGGGGATTGAAAACGACCTTGATCGGTTTTGCTACCAGCTTTGTACGTGTGGACTGTATCCCGAAGCTGTTTGTCGTGCCCTATTGGGTGGATCGCTTGCGTTTTACTACCACCTTGACCTGTGAAGCAAATATGTCGCTCGGTTATTTAATTTTCTCCATGCTCACGTTAGCTTATCGTATATGGCGCGTTCCGGGTGGACCGGAGGCGTGGAAACGGGTTTTTTCCAAAAAAACTGAGGATCCTCAAGCTACCAGTGAAAGTTAAACAGTGGAGTGAGGTGAGACTCAATCCTTTCTGAACTATCGAATGACATACATATTTCCTTGAACCCCTGCGCACAATAGCGAAAGAAAAGGCAGTCTACGCTTGAGATAAGCAGAGGAGGAATAAATCATGTCAGATCACCCGATTCAAGGGCTCATGCAAACCGCAATGGAAAACATCAAAGCCATGGTAGATGTGAATACGATTGTAGGAGACGCAGTGGAAACACCCGATGGTTCCGTTATTTTGCCAATCAGTAAGGTAGGATTTGGTTTCGCTGCCGGAGGAAGTGATTTTAACGTAGACGAAGAGGCACTTCATACTTCCTCGGCGTCGGGTAATCATAGCGGGAAGGAAGGGCATCCTTTTGGAGGCGGTAGCGGTGGTGGTGTATCTATTCATCCCATTGCTTTTCTGGTTGTTGGCAAACAGGGGGCACAAATCGTTCCATTGGACAATCAAACGCATCTGATTGAGAAGCTCATTGACTCCACGCCATACCTGATTGATAAGGTTCAGTCTATCTTCCAGAACGCAGGCGGCAACTTGCAGACTCCACCCCCACAGGTACCTGTAGATGTTGCTACGGATCACAGTAATTCTGGCCCGGCTTACTTGTAAAAGTTATTGAAATTAAAAGCGTTCTCTCAGGAAGGTATCCCAAAGCCGAGTATAGGCTAAGGAATACCTTCTTTTCTGCTTGTACTTGGCCCTATCCCCGAATATACTGCCTTCCCCCAATGACAGCATGTATATGGTGACTGTATTCCTGTTGATACAAAGTATGCAGCGAGATTTCATTTTTTCGATTTCCTTCGGCAGCAAACTGGGATAGGTAGATGAAGTCCGGATAGATCACTTCATCCGTCAAATAAGCAGATACCGTGGCTTCCGGTCGACGATGTTGATTCAGGGAATCGATAATACCCTTCGCCGGCAAGATGCCAATCCCATGTCCATAAAACAAGTCTTCCTTCAGCTTAACGACATTTTCTCCTTTCCATTCCAATGTTTCAGACGACACATCCGGATTGTTGAAATACAGAATATCGCCGGGAGCCGCTTTATGACTTCCTTCCTGCTGTATGAGCCTGAGGTCGCTGTCATAGTGCCAGTCATACAGCAGCATATCTGCAAAAATCCGATTAAACTCACTTTCCAAAATGGAATCCAGCACTCCTTTGTACAGCACAATAACCATAGCTGTTGCACATTCAAAAGCGTATTGATGACCGTTTAAAAAGATATCTCTGATCCCCTGTGCTGGTGTGACACCTGCTTTGATCTGAAAGCCACCTTTTTTCGTTAAATCCCAAAATTGCTGGTTGCAACGTGCGGTAGAAAATGTGGCAAAGGATACACCACTACGGTGTAATGCTTCTGCGGACTCTACAATCCGCGATCTTAAAATCATTTCAAACTGTAGTCGCTGCATGTTATAACCCCTCGATCCATATTTAACGTTTAGTAACTAATATATATGTATTCAGGGAGGGATGTTGCTTAGTTTGTGTAGAAAGAAAGCGAAAAAGGAGCAGCTAATGGCTGTCCTGTAAAGGAATTTTCTGTTATAAAGGTGGACATACTTTGAACAGCTTGGACATAGAATGGTACAAGACTTGCTCAAAACCGGAGGAATCCAAATGTTTAAAAAAAAGCAACACATCCACGCGGACCACAGCCATTTCTTGAATAAGGCACGCGCATTTGTTTTGCCGCTGGTACTTCTGATTATTTCGTCATTGCCGCTTACGTTGCTAAGTCCGCTGCCCGTTCGGGGAGCGATAAAAACAGAAGCAGCACCGCCCGCATTAGGAACCCATGCACAGGCTGCTTCTTTAATTGATGTCACATCAGGAAGAATCATTTATTCTACCGAGGGTGACCGGGAGCTACGTATTGCCAGCCTGACCAAAATTATGACAGCGATCGTGGCCATTGAACATGGACGCTTGCAGGACCGGGTGAAGGTGAGTCCAACGGCGTATGCCAAAGAAGGGTCCTCGCTTTTTCTGCAAATGGGTGAACAAATGTCGCTGGAAAATATGCTGTACGGCTTAATGCTCCGTTCTGGTAATGATGCCGCTTCTGCCATTGCTGAGCATGTGGGGGGGACAGAAGAGGGATTTGTCCATTTGATGAATGACAAGGCGGTTCAGCTTGGGCTAAGCCATACACATTTTGCTAATCCGCACGGGCTGGATGCCGAGGGACATTATTCCTCAGCCAATGATATGGCCCGGCTTACTGCTTATGCGCTGCATAATCCAACTTTTGCCCGTATCGTAAAAACAGAACTGAAAAAAGCACCGAATCCCAACGATTCTTGGGACTACTCATGGCACAACAAAAACAAAATGCTGCGGCTGTATGAGGGAGCTGACGGGGTGAAAACAGGCTTTACCAAAAAAGCGTTTCGCTGTCTGGTCAGTTCGGCCACACGGGACGGTCGCCAGCTCGCTGCTGTTACCTTGAATGACGGGGACGATTGGAACGATCATGCCCGTATGCTTGATTACGGATTTCGATATTATCCGCTCATTCCGATTACGGACAAGCAGCAACCTATCGATGGTTACCCACTATTAACAGGTACAAGCTTTGCATATCCTTTACATGATAGTGAGAAGACCCAGTTGCACAAAAGACTAGTGTTGTATAAAAATTCCGCCTCTGTAGACAGAGCGGACATATCTTTTGGCTTACGAGGACGGGTCGAATTCCTATTGGATGGTGAACTTATTGGTTCCGTTCCTGTGTATGAAAAAGGGAGTAAGCTGCCTGCTCAAAGTACCGTACGGCCACGGCAGGAGGCTCCAACTGCACAAGATCCTGCTAACAATACTCAGCAACGAGGTTGGACGAGCAGATGGAACGAAATTCTTAAAAATTTGTTTGGAGCCTAGGGCAAGCACGAAATAGAGCTGCACGTGTCACATCATTGGGTAAAGGAGGAATCAGCCATGATTCATCTCATATGGGTGGCTTTGATTTGTATTGGATTTGTATTTGCTGCCGCGCAGGGTAATATTGAGGTGGTGACGAAAGCGGCTTTTGACGGGGCAACTACGGGGGTTACAGTGTGCTTTGGACTGATAAGTGTGCTGGTGTTTTGGATGGGCATGATGAGGCTGGCTGAAGATGGCGGGCTCTTACAGAAAATATCCAAGCTGCTTTCTCCTTTGGTTGCCTTTCTCTTCCCTGATGTTCCGCGTAATCATCCCGCTATGGGTTACATTTTGTCCAATATGAGCGCCAATCTGCTGGGTCTGGGGAATGCAGCCACACCGATGGGAATCAAGGCGATGCAAGAGTTGCAGACGCTCAATCCAGATAAGCAAACCGCCACACCAGCCATGTGTACGCTGCTCGCCCTGAATACAGCCAGTATTACGCTTATTCCTACGACGTTGATCGCGATACGGCTTAATTTTCATTCCGCACATCCGGCAGAAATCGTTGGTACAACACTGGTAGCGACCGCAATAGCCACCTTTGCCGCAATTGCGGCGGACCGTTGGTACCGTAGTCGAGAATTGCGCCGCCGTCCTCCAGCGATTCCGCCGTCCCAGACATCCTTGGCGCCACTCACCTCACCAGCATCAACATCTGCTGCCTCTTCAACAACGTCGTCCGTATCTTCACCTGCCGTTCCGCGAACGGGAATCAAGGCTGCCAAGGGCAGGGACACCACTTGGAAAGGATGAGGGAGGCATGCTTTATTTTATTAACCTCGTATCAACTTGGGCTATTCCGGTTATTCTCGCTTTTATTCCTTTATATGCATATGCCAAAAAGGTGCCTGTCTACGATTCTTTTGTGGATGGAGCTAAAGACGGCTTTTCTACCGCCATCAGCATTATTCCTCATCTCGTAGGTATGATGGTGGCGATTAGCATTTTTCGAGCATCCGGCGCTTTGGACTATTTGATCTCCTGGGTAACGCCATGGATTAAGCACTGGGGCGTACCCGGTGAGGTATTGCCTTTAGGCTTGCTTCGTCCATTGACGGGCACAGGTTCACTTGCGTTCACGACGGATCTAATTCGCACCTATGGCCCGGATTCCATGATCGGTCGGATCGCTTCAACGATTCAGGGCAGCACAGATACGACGCTGTATGTGCTAACTGTATATTTTGGTGCGGTAGGTATCCGCAATGGACGGTATGCTTTGAAGGTAGGACTATTTTCAGATGTGGTTGGTTTTGTGGCAGCCATTGCGATTTGCCTGCTTATATTTTAATTTCTGTATCGTTTTTTGAACGGGGGTTGTGATTTTGCTCATGGATGGGTATCATTAGCATGAGGTGAATTTGCGAACATGGAAAGATTGCAGAAAATATTGGCCCAAGCTGGTGTAGCTTCCAGACGTAAATGTGAGGAGCTTATTCAGGCGGGTAGCGTGGAAGTGAACGGGGTTATCGTAACTGAACTGGGAACGAAGGCAGACCCTGATCAAGATATGATTACGGTAAAGGGACGCCCGATCAAAACCGAGAAAAAAATCTATCTGATGATGAACAAACCTAAAGGAGTTATTACGAGTGCTTCCGATCCGGAAGGCCGTAAAATTGTGTCAGACTATCTGAAAGGCGTTAAGGAACGCGTATATCCGGTAGGACGTCTCGATTACGACACCGAAGGGCTGCTGTTGCTTACCAATGATGGCGAGTTCGCCAATCTGCTCACCCATCCCAAGCATCATGTGCCCAAGACATATGTGGCAACAGTCAAAGGCGTTCCGCATGGTACTGAGCTGGACAAGCTGAAAAAAGGAATCGTGCTGGAAGATGGCATTACTGCACCAGCCGAGGTAGAATATAAAGATGTAGATCCGAATGGTAAGGAGTCTGTGATCCAGATTACCATTTATGAAGGCAGAAATCGCCAGGTAAGACGGATGTTTGAGGCCATTTCACACCCAGTCATCAGACTCAAGCGGATTGCCTTCGGAGATCTTTTACTACAAAACTTGAAGCGCGGTCTGACCAGACCCCTAACTAAGGACGAAATCAACCGTCTCATTCAACTTGCCAAATCAGACAACACGAAAAAGAAACGGACAGGACGGGGGTCATAACCCCGGCCTTTTTGGTGTAAAGAGACTGTTGGATGAGAGTAAAGTTTGACCAAGCACAGGAAAATAGTAAAATAGAGAGAATGCTTTTTTTAGCGAAGGGGCTGGGAATATGTCAGAACAAAGCAACCGCATATTAATTGTAGACGATGAAGAACGCATTCGCCGCCTTCTGCGGATGTATCTGGAAAAAGAAGGATATGTAATTGACGAAGCTGAGGATGGTGAGATTGCCCTCCAAAAAGCGACTGCAAGCGATTACAGCATTATTTTGCTCGATGTAATGCTTCCGGGGATGGATGGAATTGAGGTATGTACACGGCTGCGTCAGACCAAAGCTACACCTGTGATTATGCTGACTGCCAAAGGCGAGGAAGTGAACCGTGTACAAGGCTTTGAAGTCGGAGCCGATGATTATGTGGTTAAGCCCTTTAGCCCGCGAGAAGTCATTTACCGGGTGAAGGCGATTTTACGCCGTTCGTCGGAAACTGCCTTTTTAACGAAAGAGGCGGTACCAAGCAATAGTATTGTTTTTCCGAATCTTATCATTGAGCATGATGCGCACCGGGTAACTGCGGGCGGGATTGAAATCAGTCTCACGCCTAAAGAGTACGAGCTGTTGCATTATTTGGCGGTGTCACCAGATAAAGTCTTCTCGCGCGAAGAACTGCTGAAAGACGTTTGGAATTACGAATTTTTTGGTGATCTGCGCACTGTGGATACGCATGTGAAACGGCTTCGTGAAAAGCTGAATAAGGTATCGCCAGAGGCAGCGGCTATGATTACGACCGTGTGGGGCGTAGGTTATAAGCTGGAGGTTCCAAAATAACGTGAACTTCTGGAGATCGCTGGTAGGCAAGCTGTGGATCACCATCATTTGTCTTGTAGGCTCTGTGCTTATTTTTCTAGGGCTTTTTTTATTGCCGTACATCAACAGAAATTTTGCGGCGTATGAATCGACGGAAATCAAGCATTTGTTCACCTATACATGCATTGTCGGATTTTTATTGACGACCTTTTTTGCCCTATTCCTTTTTACTAAAATCACACAGCCTATGCAGCTGTTGATTCAGGCGGCGAATGCGATTCGTGAGGGAAGGTATGATACTCGGCTTTCGCTGGTGACCAGTGATGAAATTGGAGAACTGGCGAAAACTTTTAATCATATGTCTACGGAACTGGAAGCAACGATCCGCAGTCTGAATGAGGAAAAAAACCATTTATCCAGTGTACTGCGAAGCATGTCTGATGCAGTAATCACCTTCGACAGAAGCGGACAAATCATCTTGACGAATCCGCCGGCACAAAGTCTGTTGGATATCTGGAAAAAGCTGGAGTGGCAGGAGCGTGATCTGGAGGAGTTTGGAGCTTCTGTACCTGAGCCTTTGCAGTCTCTGTTCCATACCGTTATGGACAGGGGAGAGGATGTCGGAGACTATATCCATGTCAAGAAGGGCTCCTGGTCGGTGCAGATGGCGCCTCTGTATACGGATAATGCAATCCGCGGTGCAGTAGCTGTGCTCAGAGATATTACGGAAGAAGTGAAGCTTGAGAAGATGCGGAGTGATTTTGTGGCCAACGTCTCTCATGAAATCCGTACACCTTTATCTATGATGCAGGGCTACAGCGAGGCGTTGCTGGATGGTATGGCGGGTTCACCTGAAGAATCCGAGGAGCTGGTACAGGTCATCCATGATGAATCATTACGCATGGGAAGATTAGTCAAAGATCTGCTTGATCTGGCCCGAATGGAGGCTGGTCATACAGACATGCACCGACAGGAAGTGGATGTGAATGAGCTGATCGAGCGTGTTCATCGTAAATTTACGGTACGTTCGAAGGAACAGGGACTGACACTCGATTACCATGAGCAAGGCCAACGTTTGCTGCTGCCTGAGGCAGATGAAGACCGACTGGAGCAGGTATTGACCAATTTGCTGGATAATGCATTCAGACATACACCCGGCGGGAAAAAGGTTACTATTGCGGCGGATCGAATTTTGGGAGAACGGCATGAGTTAATCCGTATTCGGATTAAGGATGAAGGTGTAGGCATTGCCAGCGAGGATCTACCTTATATTTTCGACCGCTTCTACAAGGCAGATAAGGCCAGAGTACGTGGTGAGGATAAAGGGACTGGTTTGGGGCTTGCTATTGTCAAGAATATTGTAGAGGCTCACGGAGGCTCTGTCTCTGCTGCCAGCGCATTGGGGGAAGGGACGGAATTTACTATTTTGCTGCCGATCTCCAACAAAACAAAGCTGGGTCTGTAACAGGCTTATAAGCCCCAACTGATATACCCCGGTTTGCAGGCATCCTCGGAAGAGGGTGCTTTTTGTTGAAAAATCAACATTTATCTTGTTCAACGTGGAACATCCTGTTTCAAGATAATTGCTCTCATGATAGATAACGGTATAAGAAAAAGACGCCTGGGTAGCCAGGCGCCTCTCTTTATTATAAACCTTGGACTTTTCAATACTGTCTGGAACTAATCTAGCACTACTTCTTGGGCAGTATTTAGTTCTGGCAAACCAACGAGTTGAACCAGCACATCTTTAGGCACGGCTTTATCGACGGTCAAGATCATGATGGCTTCTCCGCCGACAATTTTACGCCCTACTTGCATGGAAGCGATATTGACGCCGTTCTCCCCAAGCAAGGTGCCGACACGACCGATAATGCCTGGTTTATCATTGTGGGAGATGAGCAGGAAATGAGCTTCCGGTGCCACATCTACTGGGAACTGGTTCAACCGAACAATACGTTCGCCATAGCCTGCCAGCAGGGTGCCAGATACACGTTGCTCTTCGCCGCTCTGGGTTTTGAGTGTAACGGTAATCAGGTTGGTAAATCCCTTGGTGGCGGGCGCCTGAGACACGACAAGATGGATGTCACGTGTTTTGGCCAGATGTACAGAGTTTACAATGTTCACATCGCTGCCCAGATGACGGCTAAGTACACCTTTCAAAATATAACGTGTCAGCGGCTGTGTATCCACAGAGGACAAATCACCAGCGTAATCTACCTGAATTTCACGTACAGCCTGATTCGTGATCTGAGCGGCAAAGCTGCCCAGCTTTTCTCCAAGCGAGAAATATGGCTGCAATTGCGTCATGACGTTGGATGGTACTGGAGGCATGTTGACCGCATTTTTAAAAGGCTCATCACGCAAAATATGCAGCACTTGCTCGGACACATCGATAGCTACATTCTCCTGAGCTTCGACAGTTGAGGCACCCAGATGTGGTGTGACGATAATTTTCGGATGACTCAGGAATGGGTGATCCTGTGCTGGCGGCTCTGATTCGAATACGTCAAAGGCTGCACCGGCAACGATACCTTCATCAATGGCTTCAACAAGAGCCATTTCATCGATAACTCCGCCCCGGGCACAGTTGATGATGCGCATTCCTTTTTTCATCACTTCAAACTGTGGACGAGCAATCATATGTTTCGTTTCCGGTGTTAATGGTGTGTGTACGGTCATAAAATCTGCGTTGCGGATAATTTCGTCCACGCTCGCCAGCTTAATGCCCAGCTTCTCAGCGCGTTCTTCCGTTAGAAATGGATCATAGCCGAGGATGCTCATGCCAAATGCTTTGGCACGTTTAGCCACCTCACTGCCGATACGTCCCATGCCGAGGACTCCAAGTGTTTTGTTACGCAGTTCGACACCGAGGAATGTTTTACGATCCCATGTACCGCCAATGGTTTTGGCATACGCCTGTGGAATATGACGTGCTAGAGCCATCATCATCGCAAAAGTGTGCTCACATGTCGTAATCGTGTTGCCGTCAGGAGCGTTAATAACGATAATCCCGCGCTGTGTTGCTGCTTCAAGGTCGATGTTGTCCACTCCGACCCCAGCTCGCCCTACAACCTTGAGGTTCTTACCTGCCGTCATGATGCGTTCGGTTACCCGAGTTTGGCTTCGAACGAGTAATGCGTCATAGTCACCAATAATTTGAACCAATTCATCCTCGCTGAGACCTGTGTTCTTGTCCACCGTGACATCGTCTGCATCCATCAGTTGCTGGATGCCCAGGTCACTGATCGGATCGGATACTAACACTTTAAACATTTGGTTTCCTCCTCAAAGTTAACTTCTTTTATGGACAGGATGTACTTCAAACTGAAATACATTCCATAAAGAACATGAAAAAACTTGAAATGCTTCTAAAAGTACAGGAGAGCGGTGTGAAATACTAGTGTGATAACGCATTGACGCAGAAAAGGGATGGAATAGCATTATGCACCAAACTAACGACCAAAAGTCTTATGCGGAGACACTTTGCGGTTTTCGGGCATCAAAAAAACTCCCGAATCACATACTATCTCCATAGTAAGGGACGAGAGTTATCGTGGTACCACCCTAATTCGCAGCCATTTCGCAATGGACTGCCTTCAGCGGTCATAAAATGACCGAAAGGATAACGGTTTTCTGCCGATTGCATCTAATGCCGGGAAATATTCCCCAGACCTCGGTGCAATAACTCAGGAGCGCTGAAAGTAGTTACTTCGTCACCGGCTTCCACCCAAGCACCGGTTCTCTGAGGACGAAATCAATACCTTTTCTCCATCATTGTTGTTGTCGCTAATAATTTTTTCATAATGTATCATGGCTTACATGGGCATGTCAATAGGACATGCGACATGTGTGGATAGCCGGCTAGATATATAGCTACAGAATGCGGAAAATTAAGATTTAAGTCTTCTTGAATCCGTCCGACTTTTTGGCTATGATGCTAAAGAAGACTATGCAGAGGACTAACTAACTATGAAAAAGCTTAAAGTGAAATGGAAAAGAGCGCAAATTCATGAATTGAATGACCGCTTGCTGCTTTACAATTTGTATCTAACTCAGGGGCTGACCCTGCTGATTGGCGCAATCTGGATTATTTTTCAGAAAAGAAATGTGTTAGAACTATTTGCATTGCCGAACACTCTGCACGTCTTATGGTGGGGATTGGGCTTGGCCGCCGCTATGTTACTTGTGGATCTGTTGCTATCCCGGATTATGCCTGAGGATGCTATGGATGACGGTGGTATTAACCAAATGCTGTTTCAAAATCGTCCGGTTTGGCATATTATTTGTATAGCAGCTATCGTCTCCATCTGTGAGGAACTCTTGTTCAGAGGTGCGATTCAGTACAGCTTTGGTCCTTATTGGACAAGCATTTTGTTTGCGGTGATTCATATCCGATATTTACGGCATTGGATTCCCACTGGCTGGGTTTTTCTTAGCAGTTATGGATTGGGCTACATATATGTGCAGACCGGTAGTCTGTGGGCACCGATCATTTGTCATTTTGTGATTGACCTTATATCTGGTTTAGCGTTACGTTTTCGGAGGTATGAAGAATGAATCAGGAACTTAGCAGAGTGCAGACCTATGGTAGCCGTCGAAATGGTCGCAAAGGCAAGGAGGAGGACAGGTCAAAATCTAAACCAGTTCGCTCCCGTGCTTCACGGCCCGTGCCAGAATTGGCTCACGTTGCCGCTGCACCAGAAGTTGCTGTGACGATGGAGAATGACACTCCTGCCAGTGAGTATCGAACGCGGGCGGAAATGTTTCCGTCCCGCCGTATTCGGGTAAGTAAGTGGTTTTTAAATTTTTTGAGCACTCTTTTTGTGCTGATTACTGCAGCGTTACTGTGGTGGGGCATCAAGGGTGCACCACCCATCAGTGAAATGCTTTGGTAATATAAAGTTATTATGGACGTCTGTGCTTAGGTCAAGGCGCGTAATGATACGGTAAAGGCCTCCATCTCCGCATGAATAGCGGAGATGGAGGCCTTTATTGCATCATCTATAGTTAATCCGGAGTATACGCAAGTGTCTATTAGCTGGCAGGAACCTCAATGCCTTGCGGATCGACAAATTGGTAACCCTTTTGCTCAAGACGCGTCAATATACTGTCCAGCGCCTCAGCTGTCCATGGCAGTTCATGCATCAAAATATTGCTGCCTGGATGAAGTTGTTCTGTTACGTTTTTGAGGAGTGCCTCCGTTTTATTAGGCTGATTCTTTTTCATTGTCCAGTCCAGAGAACCGACGGACCATGTCATGTATAGGAGACCGTTTTCCTTAGCGACCTTGCGACCTACGTCTCCGCCTGCACCATGAGGGGGACGGAAGAATACAGGGGCTTGTCCTGTAATGTCTTTAACAGCTTTTTGTACTGTTTCAATCTGTTTTTTGACCTCGGGCTCAGATTTATTCTTCAGCACGATGTGATCCCAGCTATGGTTGCCGATGGGCTGCCCACGGTCATGGATAAGCTTGAGTAACTCAGGATGCTCTTTTACACGGTAACCGTTTACGAAGAAAATCGCTTTCGCTTTGTGTTTGTCCAGTACATCTATGATTTTGTTAATCATGGCTGCTTCCTTAGGACCATCATCAAAGGTCAGTAACACGACTTTTTTTTCGGTACCTTGTTGGTTAGGGATTACATTGTAGGCTTTATCCAAGTGATACATTTTGTTATTGGTAGTTGCAGATGTTGCAGATGTTGCAGATGTCGCAGCTCCTGTTTCGTTGCTTTCGCTGGTTTTATCATTTTGTGCATTGGTTTTACCCGCTGAGTTATGATCATCACTGCCTGCTTGCTTACTGCTGCTTTTTGGGGAAGAGACGTTGCTCTGATCTTTAGCGCTGTTACTTGAGTCAGACGCTGCCGAATCCTGCTGGTTGCTTGTTGCCGCAGATTCCGGCTTGGTTGCAGTGCAAGCACTAAGCAGCAGACATGCGGTGAACAAAATGGCTGCTGTTTTTGTACCCATTATTTCATCTCACCTTCCTGTATTTTATACCGTATGAGTTTGTCACTACTGACGAACACTATGCTTGATTCTACCACAAAGGGAGGTTCTAATTGTGAAAACATCTTCATTTTTCCTGGGAATCGTCTTGGGCGCTGTCGCAAGCTCTTTGATCTCCCGCAACCGCAACATGTTGGGCTTATCTATGGACATGGGTGGAAAAAAAGGCGGCAATTTAGTGCAGAAAGCCCGTACTAAAATGATGGACGCGGCATTCCCCGGAATGGGCGAGATTACGCTCAATAAAGAAGACACCCGTAAGGATCAAGACAATCATTCACAAACAGATAAAACCGCTCATAACGCCCATACTGCCAAGAACAAAGAAGAGAATATGAAGTTGATTAAAGACTTCATCAGCACAAGTCCCGATGTTAAACGTGAGGTCGAGCAAATTTTGAAAGAAACTCATACAGCCGTACCGGGATTGTAACCCAGAAACCTTTATTCCGAATCATTTTGCGGCTTTTTTGTAAAAGCCGTTCAAATGATTCTTTTTTTTATCTTTTTATTGCGTGCATTTACGATTATAAAATGATAACATGATTACATAGAACCATTTTCATCACAGGCATCATAATTGCATCATAATCTGTTAATAACACTCGGCTGCCAGGAGGAGGGTCCAGTATGAAAATAGAAAGATTAAGTCAGGACAAGATACGGATTTTCCTTACCTTTGACGATTTGAGCGAACGCGGTATTCAAAAAGACGATATGTGGCAAGAAATTCCAAGAGTTCATGAGCTGTTTACCGAAATGATGGATCAGGCATACAGCGAACTGGGCTTCGACGCCACGGGACCGTTAGCTGTCGAAGTCTTTGCGCTTCCTGCTCAAGGAATGGTTGTTATCGTCACCCGGGGAAAATATGACCATCAACAGTATGGTTCGGGTCCCGATGAGGAGCTTCCAGAGGAAGTCTACGAAATGGAAGTCACGCTGGAGCATAGCGATTCCATCGTTTACGCGTTTAGCGATTTCGAAGTACTCATAGAAGCGGCTCATATGCTTCGTAGCAACACTACGGAAGCAGGTAAGCTGTATCATTATAGAGGAAAATGGATTCTGCATTTGGAACCAGAAGAAGTAGAGGAGTCCAAGCTTGCGGCTTTAATCGCGGTTCTTGCTGAATTTGGAGAAGGCTCATCCGTTACACCAGCTATGTTGGAAGAGTATGGTAAGCTGGTCATTCCTGAACAGGCAGTTGCTGTCATCTGCACTCATTTTGACAGCCGTTCTTGATTTGTTTTATAAGTGATATCGAAGTGAATTTGTCGGCTCTGCGCTGAAAGCAGGGCCGACTCATTTTTATGGAGGGATGATCGGTGCTTCTGTTTTCGGTTTTAGCGGCAGCCACAGCGCCGGGTCTCGCCTTATTGATGTATTTTTACTTGAAGGACAGGTATGATTCGGAGCCACTGCACATGGTTATTAAAGTGTTTTTGCTCGGCTTTTTGGTGGTTCTTCCTGTCATGATTTTTCAACGCGGGCTGCTGCTTTGGCTAGGGGATCACACGTTAATCCAGGTGTTCGGTATTTCAGCAGGGGTGGAAGAGTTTTTTAAATGGTTTCTGTTGTATCACATCATCTATAATCATACCGAGTTCGACGAGCCTTATGATGGTATTTTGTATGCGGCCGCAGTCTCACTCGGATTTGCAACGGTTGAAAATCTGTTATATGCCTGGGCGGGCCATGCTTCGGTTAGCATGATGCTGATGAGATCATTGCTACCTGTATCCGGTCATGCGATGTTTGGCGTAATGATGGGCTACTACATGGGGAAGGCTAAGTTTTCAGAGGGCTTGAGGAGCAAATACATGTTGCTGCTGTCATTGGTGCTTCCATGGTTCTGGCACGGAGCATACGATTTGATTTTAACGAAATTTTCGCATGACTGGATCTGGTTTATCATTCCACTTATGGCATTTCTATGGTATGGAGGAATGGCGAAGATTAGTCGAGCCAATAACCGTTCTCCTTTTCGCTTGTTAAAGCGGGAAGAAAAGGTTAATATGTAACGAAATGGGACACACTGATCTGACAAACCTGTTAGAGAAAGAGGTGTCTTTTTTTGCGCATAAAAGTAAGGATTCATTGTAAAAGATGCGGGGAACGCTTTGTGCTGAGAGGACGTATAGAGCAAGGACAGATTCAGACCGGCTTTAAACGCTGCATTTGCGATAACTGTGAGTTTATTGTTGAAGTCATGGAAAACCATGCATAAGAGAGCTTTCTTCTTGTCACACTATCGGTAGTGTAATTGAAGAAAGGAGACTCCCAATATGTATAAGCGACTTAGTTCGGTATTGTTCCCGATTGTTGCCCTGCTCATGATAGGAGCATTTGTGTGGGGTTATCGGGAAAGCCAGATGAGAAAAGAGGTGTCTCTTCAGGCAAAAAGCATGTCGATTAAAGCGGAAAATCAATATCAGCGTGCGTTTCATGATTTGTCGTTTCATATGGATCAATTGCATTCCCAACTTGGTAATGCGGTTGCTGTCCATAATACTTCACACGCGATGCATCGCAAGTGTTTGATGAACGTGTGGAGAATTACAAGTGAGGCCCAAAATGAGGTCAATCAGTTGCCTCTCAATGTAATGCCGTTTAACCATGCCAAGGATTTGCTGTCACATGTATCTACATTTTCGTATCAGACTGCCGTACGTGATCTGGATCACGAGCCTTTGAATGAGAAAGAAATATCCAATCTAAAAACGTTATATAAAAATTCCAGAGAAATTTCGAAAAATATGCATGAAGTCCGGCAAAAAGTTCTTAGCAAAAACTTGCGATGGACGGATGTGGAAGCTGCCCCAGGCTCCCAAACGGGTCCAAAGGATAACACCATTGTTGATGGCTTCAAGACGGTGGACAAAAAGGTGGAGGGCTACAAGGAACTGGATTGGGGACCTTCTGTAGCAAGTATCTATGACAAGCGCTCAGTGAAAAAATTGAATCTCCCGGTCGTGGATGCGGCGCAAATTAAGCGGAATGCTGCCCAGTTTACAGGAAAACCAGAAAGCCAGATTCGTGTACAAGAAAACGGTAAAGGAACGGAATGGGCATCTTATACAGCTACCCTGCTAAATAAGAAGCAACCCGTGGCCAGTATGGATTTCACGAAAAAAGGCGGCAAGCTTATTTCTTATCATGACATGAGGGCAGTAGGTCCTAAAAAAGCAACACGTAATGAAGCGATTCGCTATGCTAGTGAATACCTTGAACAAAAAGGTTACAAAGGAATGAAGCCAGTTGCATATGATGAAAGCGGGAATTTAGCTAACATTACATTTGCGAGCCAACAAGGGGACGTGATTATCTATCCAGAAAAAATCACAGTCAGATCAGGCCTTGATAACGGACAAGTGATCGGTTTTCAATCCAGTGATTATGTGTATGAGCATAGTCATCTCCGCCGCATTCCGCAAGCGAAATTGAATTTGAACGCAGCACGAGCAAAATTGAATCCTGAGTTTCGTGAAACTTACCACCGTAAAGCCTTAATTGAAAATGAACTTTCGAATGAAGTTCTGTGTTATGAATTTGGTGGTAAAATCAATGGTTCCGTTTACCGGATATACATTAACGCCAATACGGGGATGGAAGAAACGATTGAAGAGGTTAAAGATTCAGATGAACCTCAGGTTACTGCAAGTAATGCGTAGTTGATTACATGAAAATGAATCAATAGTCACTCTAAACCTCCTTCATGAAGGAGGTTTTTTGTGCTTTAGTCATAGCTCGAACAAATATAATGCTTAATATAGGCATAAAGTCGTGGTATTATATACCTTAATTAGAGCTTTTAATGGACAAGGATGGTGGATCATTTGTTTCCCAAAATTAATGATGTGTTATACATACAAGTGGCTGGTACTGACCATAAGGACGAGATTTTTGAATTTAAGTCTCGTATTGCGGAAGAGGAGTCACAGAACTTTCTAATTGAAATTCCTATGTCACAAACAAGTGGACACTTGAAAAAATTGTTTCTAGGGGAAGAGCTGTCTATATTTTTTATGAGCGAGGGTGGGATTAAAAATTATTTCAATACCCACGTTACGGGTTTTAAAGAGGATATCCTCCGGATGGTTCGCATCCACAAACCTGCTCCAGACAGCATCAGCAAAATTCAGCGCCGAAACTTTCTTCGGGTTAAGGCCAACTTGGAAATTGCGGTAAAGCATGGTGAGAACGAGTCCAGATTTGTAGCAGAGACGCATGATGTGGGAGGCGGAGGCGTTTCTTTTCAGACCCAGGGAGCTCATCATCTTGAAGAAGGAGAATCATTATCTTGCTGGATTTTGGTCCCTTATAAAAACGGAACTCAAGAGCATGTTCCGTTCCAATCTGAAATTGTACGTATTCAGCAGATGGAAAACGGCCGCAGACTCATTATGCTGAAATATGAGAAAATTGCTGATCAGGAGCGCCAAAAACTGATTAAATATTGTTTTGAACGGCAGCTGGAATTCAGGGAAAAATCTTAATCATCCGAAATTTTTCTTTTTTAGTAACCTGTCGCTTATTTTGCATCGCCTATAAATGTGTGGTATAATTTTCACGTCGCAGGCAATGCCTGCTTTTTTCTTGAGGTTAGGTTAGGAGGAATTCCCTGTTGGCAAGGCAACATGTATCTTCAAGTAACAAAATAAATGTAGCCATTGATGGACCTGCTGGTGCAGGGAAAAGTACAGTGGCCCGCCTGGTGGCGAAAGCACTTTCTTATGTATATGTAGATACCGGCGCCATGTACCGAGCAGCAACGTGGTACATGATGTGTAAGGAAATTCCTGCAGAAAATGTACAAAAAGTGCTTCAGCATGTACCTGAGCTGGTGATTGAATTAGTACCGGACCCCACAGGCCAAAAGGTTTATTGTAACGGGGAAGATGTAACCACTGTGATCCGTTCGATGGAAGTGACTAGCAACGTGTCACAGTATTCAAGTATTGCTGGTTTACGTACGCGTTTGACTGAAAACCAGCGTGAAATGGCTGCACGCAAGGGTGTCGTTATGGATGGTCGCGATATTGGAACAACTGTACTTCCCGATGCGGAAGTCAAGGTGTTCATGACCGCAAGTGTTCAGGAACGTGCCTCTCGCCGTTTTAAAGAACTGAGCGAAACTGATGATATCACTCTGGAGCAGCTAGAACGTGACATTGCGGCACGTGACAAGCTTGACGAGGAGAGGGAGGTATCCCCGCTTCGTTGCAGTGAGGACGCCATCGTGCTCGATACGACCCATATGGGCATTCAGGATGTCGTTGATACGATCGTATCTTATTGCTTAACGGAGAAGGATGGAGAGATCAGCCAATGATATATACTGTATGCGCCAGTATTTTGCGTCTCATTTACCGCGTTCTGTTTAGACTTGAGGCGGTAGGCAGGGAAAATGTTCCTGCCGAGGGCGGAGTACTGTTGTGTTCTAATCATATTAGTAATCTTGACCCTCCTACAGTCGGTATTTTGCTGAAGCGAAAGGTTCACTTTATGGCAAAAGCCGAGCTGTTTAATGTTCCTGTACTAGGTCCGCTAATTGGGAAACTGGGAGCTTTTCCAGTCAAACGCGGTGGTGTAAGTAAGGAATCCATTAAGCTGGCATTGAACATTTTGCGTGACGGTAAGGTTATGGGGATCTTTCCCGAAGGCTCCAGAGGAGCTGGGGGAATCGGTAAAAAGGGTGCTGCAAGCTTTGCGCTACGCAGTGGAGCGGCTGCCGTTCCGGTCGCCATCATTGGTGATTACAAGCTTTTCCGTAAAACGAAAGTGTTATACGGTAAACCTGTCAATTTGGACGCTTACCAAAAGGGTGCCGATATCGAAGGAGATCCGCTTGAACTGGCAACAGAAGCAATTATGTCTCGTATTCGCACGATGAAGGAAACGGGTAAGCCTACGAATAACTGAAAGGCTTGCATGAATTGTGTCTAAGCTCGGAAAACTAGAACAAAAGTTTATTTATGTTTTGAACTCTGCCATGCGCAGGTTTAAATAAATGGTTTTTTTTGAATTGAGGAGGGTATTGACATGTCGGAAGAAATTAAAAATCAAGAAGCTGCTGAAGCGGCAAATCAAGACGAGCTCGATCAAATCGTCTCCCTGAAAAAAGGTGACACCGTTAAGGGTACAATCGTGAAATTGGAAGATAACCAAGCGGTAGTAAGCATTGGATATAAATACGATGGAGTTATTCCAATTCGCGAGTTGTCTTCTGGTCTGGATAACGCAGAAGAAGCAGTACAAGTAGGCCAAGAGGTTGAAGCTAGAATTATCAGCATCGACGATGGCAAAGAAAAACTTGTTCTGTCCAAACGTGCAATCGACAGTGAAAATGCTTGGGAAAAGTTGGAGCAACTGTTCGAAAGCAAAGAAGTATTTGAAGTCGTTGTAAATGATGTCGTTAAAGGTGGCATCGTGGTAGACGTAGGTCTGCGCGGATTCATCCCTGCATCCATGGTAGAACGTCACTTCGTTGAAGATTTCAGTGATTACAAAGGCCGCACATTGCGTGTTGTTGTAAAAGAACTGGATCGTGAAAATAACAAAGTGATCCTTTCTCAAAAAGACGTTCTGGAAGCAGAATTCGAAGCCAACAAGCTTAAAGTAATGGCTGAGCTGAAAGAAGGTCAAGAAATCGTAGGTACGGTTCAACGTCTTACACAGTTCGGTGCTTTCGTAGATGTTGGCGGCGTGGACGGTCTGGTTCACGTATCTGAAATTGCTTGGACTCATGTCGATAAGCCTTCTGATGCAGTTTCTGAAGGAGATCAAGTAAAAGTGAAAGTCTTGAAAGTAGATCCTGAAAAAGGAAAAATCAGCCTGAGCATGAAAGCTGCACAGCCTGGTCCTTGGGAATCGGCTGCTGGACAATTCAACAACAATGACATCGTAACAGGTGTTGTAAAACGTCTGGTTAACTTCGGCGCATTCGTTGAAATCGCTCCTGGCGTGGAAGGTTTGGTTCATATTTCCCAAATTTCCCACAAACACATTGGAACTCCACAAGAAGTTCTGGAAGAAGGACAAGAAGTGAAAGTTAAAATTCTTGAAATGAATCCTTCCGAAAAACGTGTTAGCCTGAGCATTAAAGAAACTGAGGAAGCTCCTGAAGCTGCTCCTAAAGCAGAAAGAGCACCACGTGCATCTCGTGCACCTCGTGAGGAACTGAATAATCCTAACGTTTCCCTCAATAATTCCGGTCTGAGCATTACGCTCGGCGAGCGTTTTGGCGATAAGCTGAACAAATTTAAATGAGTTTAAATCAATACATTTTATAATAAGCATAACGTACACCATCGGCGGACCCAGAGGGTTCGCCGATTGTTGTTACGTGACCATATCGCCAATAGGTATGTTTTTTGCTATGATGATAGCGGAAGAATTGACAGGAGGAGTGAATTTATGGCAAGACCCGTTGTGGCTATCGTTGGTCGTCCGAATGTGGGTAAGTCCACTATTTTTAATCGGATTATCGGGGATCGTTTGTCCATCGTGGAAGATAAACCCGGAATCACTCGTGACCGTATATACGGTATATCGGAGTGGAATGGTAAATCCTTCAGTATTATTGACACCGGCGGCATTGAGATTGATGGTGAGGATGTCATTTTAAAATCCATCCGTATGCAGGCCGAACTTGCAATAGAAGAAGCAGATGTAATTGTATTCATGAGTGATGCGAAAGCAGGAATTACACAGTCAGATGAAGAGGTAGCTCAAATGCTATATCGTTCGGGTAAACCGATCATCGTAGCTGTCAACAAGGTGGACAACCTCAGTCGCGCCGATCTGATTTATGAGTTTTATTCTTATGGATTTGGTGATCCAATCGCTGTTTCTGGTAGTCATGGAACAGGGATAGGCGACTTGTTAGATGCCATTACGTCCAATTTGCCTGAGCTGGAAGAAGATCACTATGATGAAGACGTTATTCGTGTTGCCTTGATCGGCCGCCCAAATGTAGGTAAATCTTCACTGGTTAACGCCATTTTGGGAGAAGAACGGGTTATCGTTAGTGACATTGCAGGCACGACGCGTGATGCAATTGATACACCTTTTGAAAAAGACGGTCAAAAGTATGTGCTGATTGATACGGCAGGTATGCGTAAACGTGGTAAAGTTTATGAAACGACCGAAAAATATAGTGTAATGCGTGCCATGCGTGCCATTGAGCGTGCAGATGTTGTACTGGTCGTTATTAACGGCGAGGAAGGCATTATTGAGCAGGATAAGCACATTGCTGGCTATGCTTATGAAGCGGGTAAAGCATCACTGTTTGTCGTTAACAAATGGGATGTCGTGGACAAGGACGATAAAACGATGCACCAGTTTGAAACGAAAATTCGCGATCACTTTCTGTTTATGACATATGCTCCGATTGTGTTCTTGTCTGCAAAAACGAAGCAACGCCTGCAAAAGCTGCTTCCTGTTGTACAGCATGTGGCGCAGCAGCATGTGTTGCGTATTCAGACACATTTGCTGAATGATGTAATTTCCGATGCGGTTGCCATCAATCCTCCACCAACAGACAAGGGACGTCGTCTGCGCATTAACTATGTGACCCAGGTTGCTGTTAAGCCGCCTACGATGGTTGTATTCGTAAACGATCCAGAAATAATGCACTTCTCGTATGAGCGTTATCTGGAGAACAAAATTCGCGCCGCCTTCAATTTTGAAGGAACTCCAATTCGTATCTTTACACGGCGCAAGTCTGACGAAAGTTAGGAGCGAATAGGTTGATTTTACAAATCGTTGCCATCGTACTCAGTTACTTGCTTGGCTCTGTCAGCTTTAGTTTGCTGTATGGAAAATTAAAAGGAATCGACATTCGCCAGCATGGAAGCGGCAATGCCGGTGCGACGAATACGCTGCGTGTGCTTGGAAAAGGCCCAGCTATTCTGGTGCTGCTGCTGGACGTACTTAAAGGGGTTATTGCAGTGCTAATAGGGCACTGGTTAGGTGGACAATCATCCTGGGTACCGGGTTTGTGCGGCATTGCGGCGATTGCGGGCCATAACTGGCCGGTATATTTTCACTTCCGTGGAGGAAAAGGTATTGCGACTGCTATTGGTGTATTGGCATCGCTTGCCTTACTGCCCGCACTATATGCCGGAATCATTGCGATACTTGCAATCGTAATGACGCGTTACGTATCCTTGGGATCGCTCATTTTTGTCATTTTGACCCCCTGGATATTACTCGTGCTTGGTTATGCATGGCCGTTATTCTGGACGGCTCTAATCATTTGTCTGTTCGCTGTGTGGAGACACCGTACCAACATAGTCAAGCTGGTACGGGGGAATGAGAATAAGCTTGGCTCCAAAGGAGGAGATCGTCTTGTCTGAGAAAATAGCTGTGCTGGTCGCGGGGAGTTGGGGAACAGCCCTGGCTTCCGTTCTTGCGGCCAATAACAACAATGTCTCTGTCTGGACGAGAAACGAGCAGCAAGCAGCTGAAATCAATGAGAAGCATACGAATGAGCATTATTTACCAGGCTCCATTTTGTCTGATCGCATTTCAGCTACAACTGACATGCAGACTGCGGTATCTGGTGCTAGAGCAGTGATTATCGTATCTCCTTCGGCTGCTGCTCGTCAGGTAGCACGTAGTCTGAAAGCTCATTTTAGCAAGGATATGCTGGTAGTGCATGCCATTAAAGGGTTTGAAACTGAAACGCTTAAACGTATGTCCACGGTGATCTCGGAAGAACTGGAAGTCGCGGAGGGCGATATTGCCGTGCTGTCTGGTCCGAGTCATGCGGAAGAAGTGGTGAAGAAGTGTCCTACAACGGTCGTTGTAGCTTCCTCCAATGAGAAGGCTGCACAGGCCGCACAGGGGCTGTTCATGAACTCCTATTTCCGCGTCTATACAAACCGTGATTTGCTCGGCGTGGAACTGTCTGGGGCGCTAAAAAACATTATCGCATTGGGTGCGGGAATGTCAGACGGACTTGGTTTCGGTGATAACGCCAAAGCGGCTTTATTGACCCGTGGATTGGCTGAAATTACCCGTGCCGGAGTTGAGATGGGTGCTAATCCATTAACCTTTGCTGGCCTGGCTGGTATTGGCGATCTAGTGGTCACTGCAACGAGTCGTCACAGTCGCAACTGGCGTGCAGGGTCCCTATTGGGACAGGGCCAGCAGCTTGATGCTGTGCTAGAATCGATGGGCATGGTCGTAGAAGGTATTCGAACGACAAAAGCTGCATACGCCATCTCTCAAAAATTAGGTGTTCAGATGCCTATTACAGAGGTGCTGTATGGAGTACTGTTTGAAGGACGTGACGTCCGTAAGGCCGTTGAGGCGCTGATGGGTCGCGATCCTAAGACCGAGATGGAAGTCATGCCACTTCAAACTTGGGAGCAATGGCATTCTTAAGGGTCGGATGAGCTTTAATAATATAAAGGCTGTCTCATGGTAGATTTTTTCTATAATGAGATAGCCTTTTTTAGTTAGGCGTTTGGCATGTCTTATGTACGCTTAATCACCTTTTGTCTCCGCCACTCATAGACTGAGTTGAGCAATGGCGGAGGAGGGGAGATTGTGAATAAAAACTTTCCGAAAGATGCATTGAAGGCCATTAACAAAAAAGGTGGCAAAAACATATCCGAAAATGCAGTGAAAAAGCTGGCAGGCACGGTAAAGGCGGACACGCTTCAAAGCGAAGCGCAACTGCGTCAGCTTATCAAGCAGGTGTCTGCGATGGCCAACATTCCGGTGTCGGAAGATACAGTAAGGGATATCGTTGGTGCCGTCAAAAAGAGCGGAATGAATCCTTCCAATATGGAAGCGTTGATGAAAATGATGATGAAAAAATAGACCGCTGGTCGCACGCCGGTTAGTATTATTCACCGTGAACCGGGAAGGTTCGCGGTTTTTTTTATATTTTGGAGCAGCTAACCTCTTTTTCAGTACACAAAATATCGAACTGCCCTGTCGAACATGTTATAATGATGCCCATCAGGAAACGGAAGGAAAGACAGCAAAGGAGGAAACGATGTTGAAGGAGGCAATATCATCAGTGTTAGTAGACAGGCTTCCTCACAATCTGGCAGTTGCGCTGAGTAGCTTGGCTGATAGCTGGTCAAAAGTGTCGGTTCCGTGGATGCTGGGGGGGAGCTGTTCACTACTTGTGCAAGAAGTTGAACTGGATCGCCTGCCTCGGGACATTGATATTTATGCGGATATTCATGCTGCAAAGCAGCTCCATGCGCACCCCTTGGGTATGAGTATAGATCGACAGCAGGTTGACCGTAGCGGCTCTTACGTTTCATTGCTGAGCCACTATGACTTGGAGGGTTTTCCAGTCGAGTTGGTGGGGGGATTTGAGGTATTATGTGGCGGAGCGTTATACCGCTTAGAGATCGAGCGACTACTTTGGTCGGCTGGGGTTCAGCTTGAGCTGGGGAGTGCTTCACTGCGTCTGATGCCGCTCAGTCATGAACTTTTATTCAATATATTGCGAAATCGACCCGACCGATATAAAGCGATTGCAGATGTTATGAAGCGCGACCCGCGACGTCATATCATTGTACTGAAGCAGCTACTAGTCAGTAATATTTGGAATGAGGAGCAATTGGACAAGCTTGCAGAACTTCTGCCTTGGCCAGAGTTGCACTCCGTCATCCTGATGGGCAATGAAGTATAAGCTGTGTGTGTTAGGAGAAAGACGACTGGAGGACCGTTCATGAATGTGCAGATTATGTTCAAGCCGTCAGGCAGGCGCGTACAGGTCGGTCAGGGTACGTCATTGCTTCAGGCTGCCCGTAAAGCGGGTGTATATATTCCCACTCGTTGTGACGGAAAAGCAGCCTGTCTGATGTGTAAGGTACAAATATCACCGGAATGGGCTGAATTCGCAGGCCAACCCAGCGATGCAGAGCAGCGTAAGCTGGGACCTTTACTGGATGAGGGAATACGCTTATCCTGCCAGGCGCGTGTCCAAGGCGATATGCAGGTAACCGTACCGGAGGATAGGCTTAAGGCGGCTATCAGGCGGCAACTGGAGCGTCAGGCGATGGATGATGAACTGTGGTAATGCCGATTATATCAGGAAGATAAAAAAGGATGGTTTCCGACGACTCTAAACGGTCAGGAGAAACATCCTTTTTTTATTTAGTCTAGCGACGAAGTCATGGGAGAGTCTTGCCCCGCATATATTAGGTGAGTGGACCCAAACGTAAAATATCGTTTCTGCAATGATCGCTGTGTCGTAATCTATTTTTTAAAAAACTAAACATATTTTACGGAGGGGATACATATGATGGTATCAGTCCAAATGCATGTACGAGTTTACGCCGTTTCGCCGATTCCATCAGTCTCCTGAATCTCGGCGGCGGACGACTTCCGGGCATTTTAAAGGCTGTTCTGCCGCATCTGGGATCAAGCAGTTGGTTGAACACGAAGCGGATGCTCTTTAAGCATTTTTCCTTCGGAGACTTTTGAGGAGGGGATTTCATTGGAGAAAGTGGACATTTTTAAAGACATTGCCGAACGCACCGGAGGAGACATTTATCTTGGGGTCGTCGGCGCAGTCCGAACAGGAAAATCAACGTTTATCAAGCGGTTTATGGAGACGATTGTTCTGCCGAACATTACAAGTGAGGCGGACCGTGCCCGCGCCGTAGACGAGTTGCCGCAAAGTGCGGCAGGCAAGACGATCATGACGACGGAGCCTAAATTCGTACCGAATAATGCCGTCCAGATCAAAGTAACGGAAGGACTGGACGTGAATGTACGTCTGGTTGACTGTGTAGGATATGCAGTAGAAGGAGCAAAAGGGTACGAGGATGAAAATGGTCCGAGGATGATCTCCACACCATGGTTCGAAGAACCCATTCCTTTTCAGGAAGCGGCGGAAATTGGTACACGCAAGGTTATTCAGGAGCATTCGACGCTCGGTGTGGTAGTCACTACAGACGGCACGATTGCGGAAATCCCGCGCAGCTCTTATGTAGAGTCGGAGGAACGCGTCATTGAGGAGTTGAAGGAAGTTGGCAAGCCATTTGTTTTGGTTATCAACTCCACGCATCCGCGCAGTGATGAAACACTCCAGCTTCGCAGTGAGCTGGCTGCCAAGTACGATATACCAGTTATGACACTCAGCGCGGCAACTATGACGGAAGATGATGTTACAGGCGTACTTCGTGAAGTATTGTATGAATTTCCGGTGCATGAGGTGAATGTAAACCTGCCGAGCTGGGTCATGGTACTGAACGAAGAGCACTGGCTGCGTAGCAATTATGAAAATTCCGTCCGCGATACGGTTAAAGATATTCGACGTCTGCGTGATGTAGATCGAGTGGTTGGCCAGTTTATGGAATATGAATTCATCGACAGGGCCGGATTGAGCGGGATGAATATGGGGCAGGGCGTAGCTGAAATTGATCTGTATGCTCCCGATGAGCTATATGACCAGATTTTGGTCGAAGTCGTCGGGGTAGAGATTCGCGGCAAGGATCATTTGCTGCAAATGATGCAGGATTTTGCCCATGCCAAACGGGAGTACGACCGCTTCGCCGAGGCGCTGGAAATGGTCAAGACAACGGGATATGGCATTGCAGCGCCGTCATTGTCCGAAATGGCACTAGACGATCCGCAGTTGATTCGTCAGGGCACAAGGTTTGGTGTGCGGCTCAAGGCAACAGCACCTTCCATACACATGATCCGTGTGGATGTGGAATCGGAATTTGCTCCGATTATCGGAACAGAGAAGCAAAGTGAGGAGCTTATGCGCTATCTGATGCAGGATTTTGAGAATGACCCAATCAAAATTTGGGAGTCAGACATTTTCGGACGTTCGCTGCATTCCATTGTACGGGAAGGCATTCAGGGTAAAATCGCTATGATGCCGGACAATGCACGCTATAAGCTGCAGGAAACGCTGGGTCGTATCATTAATGAAGGCTCCGGCGGTCTCATTGCTATTATTCTTTAAGGCTAAGCCACACCCAAAAAAATGTATAAGAGAAATACCGTGGAGAGCAATTGGCTCTCTATGGTTCGCAAAAACAAAATATTAGACTGACCTCTAAAACCAGACAGGGGTAGCCATGGACGAGAAAATAAAGTCCTAGACTACCTCTGTTTTTATTGAGCTTTTCGTTTCTCCTAGCGGGATTTAGGTTCAAATGTAACAATCCGATTAATGAGTTTCACAACGTGATTACCCTGGTAGTCATTTTCATATTTGGTCTCTTTCAACGTAGCACCGAGGCTTATTTAATTTGCAATGAACGATTCTTATAATCGATATAGCAATTGACTGGCTATTTATTAAAAGCGTTGTTCTGGCATTCGGCAGGACACCCCAAATATTCAAATACTCTGCGTCCAGGTTCGTCAATCGGTAAGTACACTTCAATTCCAGGATACATGTGGCTGCTTACAGAAAGATGAATTTGCTTGTAGCGAATGGGGGCTAAATCGGCCATGGCTCCCATTCTGGCCAAAATGATTTTAGAGTGCTCAACTTCATTTGATGAGTCCTTTGGCTGCATACTCCAATATTTATTAAGATCGTCGTATTTTTGAAATCTGTCAATTAACTTTTTATACCAATTGTCGTATCGGGAAAACATGTTATACCTTTTGAAAGCTTGTATCCCGTAAATAGCATGAGACTCCCACTCTTCGAACGACTCAGCATCGAAGGTAGAACGGGGACGAATGGAAAAATCGGAGTTAAAATGAAAATCAACTTTATTCAGTTTTCCATTCATAAAAGAATCGGAGGGGATATCAAATAAATGGCGAAACGGCTCATTTAACCCCTTGATATCTAAGGTATGAGTAACGATCATTGCCGGAAATGGCAAATTACTCATGATCTGCTGCGCTTGCTCCAGAGCCAGCTCCAGAGACCGTCCCTCCAATTCGTAATGGATCGGAAGATAATCAGCGGCGAGGAGTAGATCATTGCGCTCATCTGAAGTGCACTCCAGATACTCAGCAATATGGATCATCGTTTGCCGATCCGGTACTCGACGAGACCGTCCAACCAATAGATTTTTATACGTAGGACATGCCTCATCATTAAGCTCCTGCTGAGTAAATCGTTTCAATAACGGGTGAGATAGCTCAGTATATTCCCGTTGACGTTTCATGCGAACAGCTTCAATCTCTCCCAATACGATTTTTAATGTTTTATATTGGAAGTCCTCGTCCTTGTGCATGGTCATCCTTTTTCAATCCTTTTCATAATGAGGTGTAGTTCTACACTTGGTGCAGATGATTCCCTACAGTATACTACATTGTGAAAAAGGTGAGCTATTTACAAGAGGTTCTCAATGATAATCATGGAGGAGATCGTATGGTTCGTGCAATTGTAACAGATCCGTTTGCTTCAGGATTTTTCGCGATAAAGGAAGTTGCCGCCCCACAGGCCCAGCCTTGGGAAGCGATCGTTCAAGTACAGGCCTTCTCTCTTAATCGGGGTGAAGTTGTAGATGCAAGGAATAATGGAAGACAGATCAGACCAGGCTGGGATTTTGCTGGGATCGTCATCGAGCAGGCCAAAGATGGCACGGGTCCGAAACAAGGAAGCCGTGTGGTAGGCCTTCTCCCAATGGGAGCATGGGCCGAACAAGTTGCTGCCCCTACTTCATTACTGGCTGAATTTCCCGATGATATTACCTTCGCCCAGGCTGCTACTTTACCGGTAGCCGGTCTGTCAGCGCTCTATACGCTTAGAAAAGGAGGAATGCTGCTCGGTAAGCGAATATTGATAACTGGCTCGACTGGCGGAGTGGGGATTTTTGCACACCAGCTAGCAGCGCAATCAGGAGCTTTTACAGTAGGTGTAGCCAGAACCAAGGGAAAAGCTCTACTTGTTCAAGAGGCTGGTGCTAATGAGGTTATCGTTGGAGATACGGCGATTTCATCGGTTGATACATTTGGACCTTATCATCTAATTTTGGATTCAGTAGGTGGTGATACGCTAGCTGCATTACTACCTCAGCTTGTGCCAGAAGGGATTTGTGTATCCATGGGACATTCGTCCTCACCTTACGCAACGATTAATATCAGGGGCTTAGGGGGTAGGACCTTGTACAGCTTCTTTCTAGGAGAGGAGATAAATCGCTATTCGCCAGCGGAAGATCTGAAATTACTAGGTGAGCTTGTTTCAAAAGGCCAGTTAGTACCAAGGATCGAAGTGGAGGCATCGTGGAAGGAAATTGGAACTATTGCCCAACAACTGATAGATCGGAAGTTTTCTGGTAAAGCAGTGCTCCAAATAAGTTAGATGAGAGCGTCCTCATATTGAAAATGACAAGGAGATTGTATCTCCAGGCTAGTCTCCGCTCATGATGTTCACATTTTAAGCATAAGCAAAAATCGACCCTGTGGCGTACCCTGTCAAGTAGAGAACTAAAAAGACACCTCTATGCAGCAACCGTTCCCCGTTATTCAATCGGGGGCGGTTGTTTAATTTTTTTGCGGAATTGTCGTATTTTGTCATATGTAGTCGGAATTTTTTCTATATTTCATAAAACCTATTTACATACTTGGTTTAAAGCGATATATTAAGTATCAAATTTGAATTATTTTGTGGATTGAACGAGGGGGAAATGAAATCATGAATATCCAAAAAGAGCTCCAAAGAAACAAAAAGCTAGGGCTGGGGGCTATCATGCTACTGGTGCTGGTTTTGCTGGTCACTGCATGTGGCGTGCCGAAAACAGAGAGCGGCACTCAAGGGACAAGCATTGAGGGATCGAATACAACAAACGGAAAACCGGACAATTTAAATCTAAAGGGTAAACGGGTTGCGTTGATCATGGAGTTTAACACGGGCACATTTTCGCAACAGTATGTTCAAGGTGTGGAAGAGGAAGTTAAGAAATTTGGCGGTACGCTGACTAAGTTTGTGGCAGATAACGATAAGGCTAAAATGGCTTCTCTGCTTGATAGTGCGATTAACCAGCAATTTGATGTCATTTTGACTGATCACGGTGATGCATTGCTGGAGACAGGACTGAAAAAGGCAATTTCCCGCAATATTCCGGTTATCGTGTTTGATGCTGCCGTCAATGTTCCGGGTGCGGTAGTGCTCTCCCAAGATGACCAAAGCATGGCTGAGCTGACGCTGGAGCAAATGAAAAAGGATATCGGTGGCAAAGGCAACATTGTGAAAGTATGGGTTGCCGGATTTGCACCGATGGAACGTCGTCAGGTTGCTTATGGTGCATTTTTGAAATCCAATCCAGATATTAAAGAAATTGCGACTTTTGGTTCGGCTCAGAATCCTGCGTTGGATACGCAAGCCAAAATGGAAGCTGTATTAAAGCAATATCCTAAGGGCGAAATTACAGCCGTCTGGGCGGCGTGGGATGAGTTTGCCAAAGGTGCAGCCCGTGCCATCCAACAAGCGGGACGTACGGAAATTAAAGTCTACGGCATTGACATGAGCGACGAGGACTTGCAAATGATCCAGGACCCGAAAAATCCTTGGGTGGCCTCGGCAGCCGTAGATCCAACAGATATCGGGCGCGTACAAGTGCGCTATGCATATCAGAAGTTGCATGGGGATAATCCGGAGGAGAAAGTTGTACTGAAGGCTGTATATGTGCAACGCGAAGCGCTGCCAGATAAGCAAATTTCCACATCCGAGCTGTCCCAATATGTGAAGGGATGGGGCCAAAGCGAGCAGGGCTATAAGGATTGGATGAAGGAATATGAAACGTCCAAATAAAATGTTTGCATAACGCAAAGGCGCGCTTCGGCGCGCTTTTATCATAAGCAGGCGTGAGGGGGCACCATGAGTTCACAAGTATATACATTGGAAATGAAAAAAATCAGCAAACAGTTTGCTGGTGTAGATGCGCTGCGAGCCGTGGATTTTACGGTGCAGGGTGGCGAAATTCACGCTCTGCTGGGCGCCAACGGGGCAGGGAAAAGCACATTGATGAAGATTTTGTCCGGTGCGTATCGTTCCGATCAGGGAGCTATCGTAGTTGGTGGGAAGGAACTGAACATTAGTTCACCGTGGGAGGCCAAAAGAGCGGGAATTCACTGTGTGTATCAGGAGGTCGATTCAGCGCTTGTACCTCAGTTAACTGTCGCTGAAAATATTGTAATGGACGATTTATCTGCACCTGATGGTCGATGGTGGGCTGCACCGGGTTCTATGCGCAGACGAGCGCGTGAGGCATTAGCACGTCTGGAGGTAGATATTGACGTAAGACGATATGTGTCTGAATTGACGTTGGCAGAAAAACAGCTTGTGCTTATTGCACGCATTCTGACACAGCAAGCAAATACCATCATTTTTGATGAGCCTACGGCGCCGCTCAGCGAGGAAGAAACGCGACGTTTGTTCCGCACAATCCATACACTCAAGGATGAGGGAGTTGCATGTATCCTCATCACACACCGATTGCCGGAGGTTATCGAACACAGTGACCATGTTACGGTGATGCGTGATGGTGAGCGCGTGTTCACGGGGCCTGCCTCTGATTTAAGTGTAGGCGACATCGTTACGCATATGCTTGGGAAAACATTTGAAGAGGAGTTCCCAAAAACAGAGGTGCCGATTGGTGAAGCGGTATTGGAAGCAAAAGGGCTTCACAAAGGATTACGAGTGCACGGCGTTGATTTACAGGTCCGATGTGGTGAAATTCTCTCTATTGTGGGTTTGGTTGGTGCAGGCAAGACAGAGCTGTCACGACTTCTTACAGGAGCAGACAAGCCGGATAAGGGAGAGCTGACCTTTAAAGGTCGCTCCATTCGATTGAAAGAGCCAGCGGACGCGGTAGCTCAAGGAATTGTGTCCATACCTGAGGAGCGGCGTAAGCAGGGGGTGCTAATTGAGGAGAGTGTGGAAAGAAACCTCAGCCTTCCGCTTTTGGGCAAACTGAGTGTCCTTGGTTTCATCAGTCGGCATAAAGAACGAAATAACGGTAATGGGATTGTCGCCTCTCTCGGTATTAAGACGCCATCGCTCCGCCAGAATGTTAAATATTTAAGTGGTGGGAATCAGCAAAAAGTTGCGATTGGAAAATGGTTACATTCTGGAGCGGATGTATTTGTTTTTGACGAGCCAACCAAAGGTGTAGATATAGGGGCAAAAAGTGATATTTTCCGTATCATTGGCGAGTTGGCGGAGCAAGGAAAAGCGATCATTTATCTAACCTGTGAATTTGCTGAAGGGATTGGTATTGGTGATCGGATTGCAGTGATGTATGATGGCAAAATTATAAAGGAATTTGCGCGGGGCGAAGTGGAACAGGAACAGCTTCTGTTGTATGCCAGCGGCGGTGAAGAGGTGCATTCATGAAGGAAAAATGGTTAAACGTCTCATTTCGTTACGGTGCCGTAGTTGTCATTATAGGTGTGTTAGCGTTTTTTTCATCTACATTACCTTATTTCTGGACGTATGATAATTTAATGGACATTCTTGGCTCAATTGCCATTGTGACTTTCGTTGCCATTGGTGTGACGTTGTCACTTATTGTGGACGGTTTTGACCTATCAGTGGGAGCTACAGTATCTTTGACAACGGTCGTTTCAGCTTCTTTGATGGTCTGGTATGAGCAGCCTGTTGCGGTGGTCATTATTGTGTCTCTGGTTGTCGGTGCTTTGGTAGGACTGTTGAATTCATTACTGATTATTAAACTGCGTATTCCTGATTTGCTCGCAACCCTTGCAATCATGTATATTGTAAGCGGGATTCACAAAACGTACGCCCAGGGCTATACCATATACAATCATATGCAGTTTCCCGATGGCAGCAAGGCGCCGGGGGAGATATCTCCTGCATTTCTTTTGCTGGGGCAAGGTAAATGGTTGAGTATCCCGATTTCAGTTATTTTACTGTTGCTGGCTGTGGCAGCGGTGCATGTCTTCTTGACCTATACAAAGCATGGGCGTCAAATGTATGTAACGGGTGGAAATGAGGAAGCTGCTCGTCTGTCGGGCATACGGGTAAAAAAAGTCCGTACTCTAGCCTATGTTGCTTCAGGCGTATTTGCGGCGATTGCCGGTATTTTGTATGCCTCGCGAGTAGGCTCAGGCCAAATTGACGCGGGTTCCCCCTTGCTGATGGAGGCGGTAGCTGCAGTATTCGTCGGTTTTTCGGTCTTTGGTGCTGGTAAACCCAATGTCATTGGTACATTTATTGGTGCGGTGTTGATCGGTGTGTTGGTTAATGGACTAACGATGATGAATGTGCAATATTTTGCCCATGATATTGTCAAAGGAGTAGTGCTGGTACTTGCGCTGGCCGTTACTTTTTACGTGTTAAACCGTCGTCGTACTTGAAATTGTCTGTGGACTGTATTACTATAAACCTTGTTCCACGCAAGAAGGGTGCCATAAAACGCCAGTTTCGGCCTATATTGCGGAGGTTAGGTATATTCTATGTATATTTAACGACGAAACGGAAACAGATGATAACATTATGGAAGGCAGTACGCCGCCCGGGTTATTTTATACAGGCGACCTCATATCGGTCATTAACACCGATAACCTTAATGCTGGACTACACTTGAATTGGGAGGTGAATATTATGAATAAAACGGATTTGATCAATCAGGTTTCTGAAAGCACTGAATTGTCCAAAAAGGACGTAACCAAAGCAATCGATGCAGTATTTGAGGCGATCTCTGGAGCGCTGCAAAGCGGAGATAAGGTGCAACTGGTAGGTTTCGGGAACTTTGAGGTTCGTGAACGTTCCGCACGTAAAGGACGTAACCCGCAAACAGGAGAAGAAATCGAAATCCCTGCGAGCAAAATTCCGGCATTTAAACCGGGTAAAGCGCTCAAAGACGGAATTAAATAAGATTTCTTACATATTCCCAATGCGCTGAAAAGACCGTGAATTTGATTCACGGCCTTTTCTTTTTGTCCTGTTTACTTCGTGGTAGAGGTGCTATGGACTGGAGAAGAGGAAGCTGTTCTGCCGTTTCGCGAGGCATAAGCGATCAGCACTAGGGGTTCACCTGTTAGCTCAGCAAATTCATGCTCCAGCTGTTGAAGTCGTTCGATTTGGGCAGGACTGAGATTGGCGGGAAGATAGTTTTTCATCAGATCCGTTCCTTTCTTTAATGGATGGGACTGCACGGATAGTATGGCTCGGGACACGCTAATTGTTGCAGGTAGCGAAGGAAGCATGTAGTTGACAAAACAAGCTTGAATCTCCATCATAAAAAGTATAGCTTCGGCTCTCAGGGAGGAAAAGGACATGGAAGATAACGTGACGGGTAGTAGTGAGTACGTCGTAATTAAAGCGAAAAGCAACGGATGTCAGGTTTTTGGTCTGACCAGAGGTCAGGATACACGCTTGCATCATTCAGAAAAATTGGACAAGGGCGAAGTACTGATCGTCCAATTTACGGATCATACTTCTGCTATTAAAATTCGCGGCAAAGCCGTTGTGATGACCAAGCACGGGGTAGTAGATACGGAGGATTAAAATGCAGGCATAGCCTGCTTTTTTTTGTTGTAGAATGAGAGTGAGGACCTTTACCGTAGCAAACCCACATTATGAGGTAGAGGTCAGGGGAGGCTCTGATGAAACCTTGGATTGTATTCGGTGGCTCCATTCTCATAACCATCGCAGCAGCTGTGTTGCTGCCGTCCTTACAGGTGCTAGACTCAGGAACCGCAGCAGTTCGTGAGACACAGGCGACGATTTCGCCTCAGCAACGGGTGCTGCTGTCGGATGACAATCTGGTGGATACGCTGAATGAGCTGCCGTTGACCACACCGATTGCAAGCGCAAGCTGGGAACATTCAGTCCTGACCCTGGATGTCAAGCTGTCCAAGGAAGAAACTGCCCCACTAGAGATTTATCAAAACATGGCGGAGCTTGCCGCTTTTAGCTTTTACGGAACGACGAATGTACGGCAATTGCTGCTTCGGGTGGTGACACAGGACGAATGGTCAGGAGAACGTCATTTGCTGCTTGCATCCGATATACGCCGGAACGAGTGGACGAACGAGGCATTGGAACAGCTGAGAAGCCGGGAAGGCGCGGAATTGCCAGAGGATTTGAAGTCCCGTTTCCGCATTACGGTAACGCCCATGTGGCAAAACAGGTTTAACGGTGTATATACAGATTAGATGTTTCTGCTGGTGGACCTACAGTACTTTAGTCGCGAATCATTTTAAATTGTGATATAATATAAGGCATTGCAATTATTTGAGTATAGCAGAAAGTCATGTCTCGGAGGCTTAGGATGAAACCGTATCGCGTACCCCAATTAGCAAGGAAATATGTGGAATACGACATGATTCAACAACATACGGAAATGCCGGCTTTTCCTGACAGCCGTACCCGTTTGATGTTTGTGTTTTTGAACCGGAATGCGCAGGAGCTGCATGCCAGTGAGGACGAACTGTACGCATTGGTAACCTCGCTTGTGCAGATGGGGCTGGATACGCATGATATGATTGATACTTTATCCGGTATACGGAGCCCGGAGGAGATGCGTTCCAGACAGCTGAAAGTGTTAGCTGGGGACTATTTTAGCAGTCGTTTTTATCAGCTGCTTGCACTGGCAGGCCGCATCACGGCCATTTCGAAGCTGAGTGATGCTGTATGTGAAGTGAACGCAGGGAAAATGAATCTGTACTGGGGAATGAAGCAATTCCGATTGGATGCAACTCAGTATTTAACTCAGATGGTTCGTTTCAAAAAGGAGCTTTTTTTATCATTCACTTCACTTGTAGCAGAACAGGATCAGGAAATTTGGAAGCAGCTTCTCAACAAATTTGCTCTCTGTGATACCTTGGTGGAGGAATGGGGCAAGCGGGCAGAACCGGACAAGTCCCGTTTCGGATATATGTTCTGGCATATTTATGGTAACGGGGACCGGAACGAGCAGGCATTGCTTTCAGGGAGTGGTACTGACACTGAAGCATGGCGTAAGCTTGTTCTGAAATACAAAGCCGAGGATGCGATACTGGACAAGCTTCGCACGGCTGTTACACACATCAGGCATATCCTGTCAGATGATCAAAATACAGGGATCGAGGAATTTGAACGCATGCTTGAGCCTTTCCAGAAGCTGCTAAATAGTCCGCACCCAGTTGTGAGGGAAGGTTAGGTGAACGTGATGGGATCAAGCGACACCAAGCCGAAAGAGCAATTCGTTCATGGCGTGTTTGAAAGCATAGCAGGTAAATACGATTTGATGAACGATATACTGAGCTTTCGCAGACATAAGGCTTGGCGGAAATTTACGATGAAAAAAATGAACATGCATCGCGGCGATACGGCAATTGATCTTTGCTGTGGTACATGTGATTGGACGCTTGCGATGGCACGAGCAAGTGAAAGTGGTCACATCGTAGGACTCGATTTTAGTCAGAACATGCTCAATGTTGGCGAGCGTAAGATTACATCAGAATCCCGTGAAAAGCAAATTAAGCTTGTTCAGGGCAACGCGATGGAACTACCTTTTGAAGATAATTCATTTGATTATGCGACGATTGGTTTCGGTCTGCGCAACGTGCCTGATCTGCGCCACGTGTTACAGGAGATGCAACGAGTCGTCAAACCTGGCGGGCAGGTCGTATGTCTGGAATTGTCCAAACCTACTTGGCAGCCGTTCAAGGGAATTTACTACACATATTTTCAACACATCTTGCCCATGCTCGGCAAATTGTTCGCCAAACGTTATGAGCAGTATAAATGGCTCCCTGATTCGTTGGCGCTTTTTCCAGGAAGGGATGAGTTGGCTGGCATCTTCCGTGAAGTCGGATTGAAGGATGTTCAGGCTCATTCTCTCACCGGAGGCATTGCGGCATTGCACATTGGAATCAAGGAGAGTCAGCATGTTTAAGAAAATTGCTATTTTTTTGGAAATGATTAAAATTGAACATACGTTATTTGCGCTCCCATTTGCATTCATGGGGGCTGTATTGGGGTCTGTTATCGTGACAGGCAACCTTCCCTCTTGGCCGCAGATCGGCTGGATTCTGCTAGCTATGGTTGGCGCACGTAGCGCGGCTTTTGGCTTCAATCGTATGATTGACCGGGTGATTGACGGGAAAAATCCGCGCACAGCAGGACGCGCTATCCCGGCGGGGTTGCTCAAATCGAGCGAAGTGGTGATTTTCATTATCGTCAGTTTGGTGTTGTTATTCTGGGCATCATTCAAGTTAAGTCCGCTGGCGTTCAAGCTGTTCCCGCTGGCCTTTTTTATGCTCGTTTTTTATTCTTACACCAAGCGTTTCACTTGGCTTTGCCATATTGTGCTTGGTCTGACCATTGGTTTGGCGCCACTCGGCGCGTGGGTTGCAGTAACGGGACAAATAGATTTGACCGCTATCGTACTATATCTCACGATTGCATTTTGGACGGCGGGATTTGATGTAATTTATGCTTGTCAGGATATAGATTTTGACCAAAACGAAGGAGTTTATTCTATTCCTGCCCGTTTTGGTGTAGCAGGTGCGTTGAACATCGCTCGGGCATTCCACGTCATTACGGCAATCGGATTTATTGTATTGTTCTTTATTGCAGATTTAAGCTGGTGGTATCTGGCGGGCATGATTATTTCGTACATTATTTTATTTTATGAACACTATATCGTATCTCCAAAAGATTTGAGTCGTTTGCAGACGGCATTCTTTACTATGAACGGTGTACTTAGCACTGTCGTGTTTGCCTTTACACTGATTGATTTGGTGGTGCGTCAATACTAATGAATAATCAGGTGAGCGGACATCAAGGCAAACGAATCGTTATTGGCATTACAGGCGCGAGCGGAAGCATTTATGGTGTGCGACTGGTAGAGACTCTGCTGGACTTGCAATACACAGTTCACCTGATCGTTTCCAATGCTGGCTGGCGGGTATTGAAAGAGGAGTTGGGCTGGAATGTGACTGACCGGGAAGGGGCTTTGAATGAACAATTCGGAGGCCGTCCCGGTTCTCTTGTATACCATCCGTTCACAGATATTGGAGCTTCGATTGCGAGCGGCTCTTATTTGGTGGATGCGATGATTATTATGCCATGCTCGATGGGGACGTTGTCAGCAGTAGCACACGGTTCGTCCGATAACCTCATGGCGAGGGCAGCGGACGTGATGATGAAGGAAGGTCGTCCGCTGATCCTTGTGCCTCGTGAAACGCCTCTACATGCCATTCATTTGGAAAACATGCTTAAGCTTGCGAGACTCGGCGTCAAAATGATTCCGGCTATGCCGGCTTTTTACTTTCATCCGAAGACGCTGGATGATATTGTGCTGTTCCTCGTAGGCAAAGTATTGGACAGCTTGCGTATAGAACATCAACTGTTTACGAGATGGGGGGATTCCGATGCCGACGCCGGACACCAAGACAATCACAATCGGAAAAATTAAATATACAAACGCTTGGCCTATTTTTCATTATTTTAATCCTTCTGAGCTTCTCCATTCGGCGGAGATGGTTTCTAAAGTTCCGGCTGAATTGAATCGAGGTATGCTGAATGGGAGTTTGGATATCAGTGCGATGTCCTCATTTGCGTATGCATCGGGTGCTGAGGAAATGCTATTGTTGCCGGATTTATCCGTCAGTGCAGATGGTCCTGTGCAATCCATTTTACTATTTTCACGCAAGCCGCTTGACGAAATCAAAAACGGAACCATTGCACTAACGAATACGTCTGCTACATCCGTGAATTTGTTGAAAATTTTGATGCAAAAGGCATGGGAAGGTCAGCCTTCCTATTTTGACTGTGAACCGGATCTTGACTTGATGCTGGAACAGGCAGATGCAGGGCTGCTGATTGGAGATCACGCGATTAAGGCATCTTGGCGAAGCGAAGGTCTGTATGTTACGGACCTCGGAGAAGAGTGGAAGCGCTGGACGGGCTATAGTATGACTTTTGCTGTATGGGCAGTACGACGTGCTGTTGCTGCTCAAAATCCCGCGGCGGTGGCTGAAATTGCAAGTGCGTTCCGCGTAAGCAAGCAGCGTAGTCTGTCGGACCTGACGCCTGTTATTTCTGAAGCATGCGAGGAAATTGGAGGTCTGCGAGATTATTGGGAGCGCTACTTTACTAATCTGTGTTATGATTTTGGAGAGAAGCAACAACAAGGTTTAGAGCTTTATTTTCAGTATGCGCATGAACTGGGGCTGCTTGACCGACGAGTGAAGCCGCTTCTCTGGAGTGACAATACGCTGACACGGGTGAAAGAATGAAACGATTGGATTTGTTCGGTTTATTAAAGAAGGATATGAACTTTATAGAAGAAGAGTTGTATCGCAGTATCGACAGTACGGAGCCGTTGATTAATGATACGTCGCTTCATCTGCTTAAAGCAGGGGGCAAGCGTTTGCGTCCCGTATTTGTATTGCTGGGAGGCAAGTTTGGAGAATATGATCTGGACAAGCTCAAGCGTATAGCGGTACCTCTGGAACTGATTCATTCTGCCTCTCTCGTTCACGACGATGTGATTGACGATGCGGAAATGAGACGCGGTCAACCCACCGTGAAGTCCAAATGGGACAATCGGGTGGCTATGTACACCGGAGACTACATATATGCACGTGCGCTGTCTATTGCTGCTGGACTGCCGAATCCCGACATTCACAGGGTACTGTCTAAAGCGCTGGTACAGATGTCCATTGGTGAAATGGAACAAATTCGTGATTTTTTTAATGTGGATCAGAGTGTGCGGAATTATTTGCTTCGCATACGGCGAAAAACGGCATTGTTGATTGCGGTTAGTTGCCAGCTGGGAGCTATGGCTGCAGGGGCACGAGAAAGTGTCAATTCCCTGCTGTACAGCTATGGCTATAACGTAGGTATGGCTTTTCAAATTCAGGATGATCTGCTTGATCTGTGTGGCACGGAAAAAAAGATTGGCAAGCCGCCGGGCAGCGATATGAGACAGGGGAATATTACGCTTCCGGTGATTTATGCGCTTGAACAGCCTGAGTTGCGTGCCGATCTACTGGCTGAAATCCGCCGCATTCAGGATGGAGATGGGCAAGGAGACGCACGCAAAGCGGTGGATATGATCAAAAAAAGTGAAGGAATCGCTAAAGCTGAAATTCTCGCCGACCGATATATTAATAAAGCGCTAAACGCGCTGGACTTACTACCAGATGTCAAAACAAAAAAGACGCTACGCGATATTGCTCATTTTGTAACACGCCGCTCCTACTAAAGTTGTGTTTTGGGTTTGCTGTGACAAAATGCTTTAACCAGTTCCAAGCTTTCTGTTACAATACAGTTTAGTACTGTATAAATACATTAGATTGGATTGGGAGTGAGCCGATGGATCGTACTTTTTTGATGGTTAAACCGGATGGTGTACAACGTGGATTGATTGGACGTATCATCAGTCGACTGGAAGACAAAGGCTTCAAAATGACGGCTGGCAAGCTTGTGCAAGTATCTAGAGAACAGGCAGAACGGCATTATGCGGAGCATGTGGGCAAGCCTTTTTTTGAAGAGCTTGTAGGTTTTATCACATCAAGTCCTGTGTTTGCTATGGTATGGGAAGGGGATAACATCGTTACGCTTTCCCGCTTGTTGATTGGTAAAACACAAGTAACTGAAGCTCTTCCGGGCACAATTCGTGGAGACTTTGCAGCACATACACCGTTTAACCTCATTCATGGTTCAGATTCACCGGAGAGCGCAGAGCGCGAGATTGCAAATTTTTTCATGCCGGAAGAATCCGTTCGGTATGAAAAAAGTGTGGCGACCTGGATGTAAGTTAAATTACGTATGAAGAAGGATGGTAGCATGACGGATATGGAACTGGGTCAGACGGACCCCGATTACACAGCGTTTATCCGCAAAATCAAGGACAGCACAGGTATTGATCTTGCACAATACAAAGAAGCACAGATGAAAAGGCGGTTAACTACGCTTCGCAACAAAAACGGGTTTCCCAGTTTTGTTTCTTTTTATGATGCCATGATGAAGGAAAAACCTCTATTCTATGAATTTCTGGATCGAATGACGATCAATGTTTCGGAATTTTGGCGAAATCCCAATCGGTGGGAAGTGCTGCGAGATACAATCTTGCCACAGCTGCTTGTGGGGAAGCAGAAGCTTAAGCTGTGGAGTGCTGCCTGCTCGACTGGTGAAGAGCCTTATAGCCTGGCTATGGTTCTCGACGGTAAAGGGATTTTAGGAAATTGTTCCATTACAGCTTCCGACATTGATGACGGTGCATTGGCAAAAGCCAAGGAAGGCAAATATTTGGAGCGTTCGCTCAAGGATGTACCTGAGCAGGTGGCTAGCAAATATTTTAAGCCGGATGGTGCGATGTATCGAATTGATGACCGTTTGAAACAAGCCGTGAAATTTCAAAAGCAAAACTTGCTGCTGGATCGGTTTGAGGATGGTTATGATCTCATTATCTGTCGAAATGTAATGATTTATTTTACAGAAGAGGCAAAACATACGTTGTATCAAAAGTTTGCAGCCAGTCTTCGTCCCGGCGGTGTGTTATTTGTCGGTAGTACAGAGCAAATCTTTTCTCCTAACCAATATGGTCTGGAATCGACGGAAACCTTTTTTTATCGCAAAAAAGCATAAGCCTGCATATATCATCCAAAGTTTGTAGGAACTTATTTATATCCTTGAGTAATTGATGGTTGGCTTATCAGCAAAGCACGTCCTTTAGCCCCTTTGGCTAAGAGGCGTGTTTTTGTTTATCTGCATACACGTGGCTTTTCTTGTCAAAGAAAGGTGCGTATACTATAATGAAGCACAGTTAAAGATTTTAGCGATGCACAGTTTAACAGTTTAAAGGGGGAACGCGTCATGAGTTTACGTTATTTAACCGCGGGGGAAACGCATGGTCCCCAGCTAACTGCCATTGTAGAGGGTATGCCGAGCAATTTAAAATTGGATTTTGAGGAATTGAATTTTCAGCTGCACCGTCGTCAGAAAGGGTATGGACGGGGGCGGCGTATGCAGATTGAAAAAGATACGGCGAAGATTGCCGGAGGCGTACGTCACGGCTATACCACAGGTGCACCGATTGCGCTGGTTGTGGAAAATAACGATTGGAAGCACTGGCAGAACATTATGAATATTGAGCCTATTGAAGGCAGTGATGAAGACAAGCGTCGGGTTCACCGGCCACGTCCGGGTCATGCGGATTTGAATGGCGGAATGAAATACAACCTGAAGGACCTTCGTAACGTGCTGGAGCGCTCCAGTGCACGTGAAACAGCAATTCGTGTGGCATGCGGCGGTTTGGCCCGTCAATTGCTGGCTGAGTTCGGAATCAAGGTGGCAGGTCAGGTCATCCGTATTGGGGAAATCGAAGCTCCTTACCGTGATTTGCCGATTGATGAGCTGATTGCCGTGACAGAAGCCTCCTCGGTGAGAGTAACCGATCCAGAAACCGAAAAGAAAATGGAAGCATACATTGATCTGATCAAGCAAGAAGGTGATTCAGTCGGTGGGGTAGTGGAGTGTATTGTAGAAGGTGTTCCGATTGGTCTGGGCAGTCATGTACAGTATGATCGGAAACTGGATGCACGTATCGCACAAGGCGTCATGTCGATTAATGCATTTAAAGGCGTGGAAATTGGCATCGGCTTTGAAGCAGGGGAATTGCGCGGTTCACAGGTGCATGACGAGATTCTATATGATGTGGAACGTGGATATCACCGTCGTACCAATCGTTTGGGTGGTTTTGAGGGTGGTATGACGAATGGAATGCCAGTTGTGGTTCGTGGCGTAATGAAGCCGATTCCCACACTCTACAAGCCGTTGCAAAGCGTCGACATTGATACAAAGGAAGCGTTCACCGCACAGGTTGAGCGTTCGGATGCATGTGCAGTGCCAGCGGCAAGCGTAGTCATGGAACATGTCGTAGCTTGGGAGATTGCGAAAGCTTTGCTAGAAAAATTCGGTGGGGATTCGATTGAAGAGATTCGCGCGAATATTGCATCCTACGAAGAACAACTGGGGCGGTACTAAGATGAGTACGCTGACGGTACAACTTGGCGAACGTTCTTATCCTATTCATATCGGACGAGGGCTGTTACATCGAGCCGGAGAGTTGTTGAAGGAACGAGGAATTGCGCAAAAAAGCCCGTTGTTGATTGTTTCTGACGAAAATGTAGCGGGATTCTACTTGGCAACATTGGAGAGCAATCTTCAGGCATCTGGCTACAAGACAGTGTCCTTTGTCGTTAAGCCAGGTGAAACCTCCAAGTCGCTTGCTGTATTTGAGCAGGTCATAACAGCAGCCATTGAGGGCGGTTTGGATCGCAATTCAGCCGTTATTGCACTTGGTGGTGGTGTGGTGGGTGATTTGGCTGGATTTGTGGCAGCTTCTTATATGAGAGGTGTCAAGTTTGTACAGATCCCCACTACGATCCTTGCCCATGATAGTAGCGTGGGCGGTAAGGTCGGCATCAACCATCCTTTGGCGAAGAATATGATAGGAGCCTTCCATCAACCGGAACTTGTGTTATATGACGTAGATACGTTGTCTACCTTACCTCCTCGTGAGGTATCTGCGGGGCTTGCTGAAATGATCAAGCATGGTTTGATCTGGGATGCTGATTTCGCCCAGTGGTGCCGTGACCATGCGACTGATTTGCTTGCGCTGGATGCGACAGCTCTGGAGTACGGTCTGGAAAAGGGATGTTCCGTAAAAGCCGAAGTGGTGTCGCGCGATGAACGAGAAAATGATTTACGCGCTATTCTAAACCTAGGTCATACGATTGGTCATGCGATTGAAGCCATTGCGGGATATGGTGAGTTTTTACACGGAGAAGCCATTTCTATTGGTATGGTCGGCTCCGCACTTTTGGGCATGAAGCTGGGGGCAGATCCTTCTTTGGTAGATGAAACGAAGGATATGTTGTCTTCGCTACGGCTACCGACCTCCCTTCCGTCACATCTCGATACAGATCGGCTGCTGGACGCGATGATGCATGACAAAAAGTTCAAAGAAGGCAGCATTACTTTTGTCGTCCCACGTAGCATCGGGCACGTGGAGGTTGTGAAGGATATTTCCGTCTCTTACATCCGACGAGTTATTGAACAGTTAAAAGAGGGGGCGTAACGATGTACAATCGGGGAATTCGTGGCGCGACGACCGTAGTGAATAATGAAGAAAACGAAATTTTGGAAGCAACATGCCAACTACTGGAGGAAATTGTATCCTACAATGAAATTCAGCCGGAGGATATTAGTAACGTATGGATTACGGTGACCCATGACCTGGATACTGCCTTTCCAGCCAAGGCCATTCGTCAGCTTGATGGCTGGGATATGGTTCCGCTCATGTGTGCATTAGAAATTCCTGTGGCAGGCAGTTTACCCAAGTGCATCCGTTTGATGGTACAGGTGAACACCGATAAATCCCAGCGGGAAATTAAACATGTATATTTGAACGGAGCACAGGCGTTAAGACCGGATCTGGCTTCCCAAGGGAAATAAGTGCCCGTTTTTAAAGTTGATGGTTGCCAAAGTAACATCCCATGAGATATAGTGTGTGTAGCAGAGTTAAGTAGAGTAGAGTTAGCCAGAGACAGAGTTGAGATGAGAAGAGTGCAGCCTTAGCCAATTCCATATGAGATTACAGAGATCGGCGGTAGCGGGTAAGCTTTTGTCTATGAAGAGATATTCTTCTACAGAGAAGCTTATTTGAGGCAACCTGTGCGGTTATACAAAAGGGATGAGTGTATACTTATCTATTTGCTGTAGTCATTTTACATATGGAGCATTCTTATAATTTCGATAACTGACAGCCTCTACCTTACCGGTAGAGGCTTTTTTATATTCTCTCCTTTGGTTCTGCGCCAATTTGGAAAGGAAGTGATCTCATGTTAACGCCGCATGTGGAGCAAGTGATAACGATGGCGAGTGAATTTAACCTGATTCCTGTGTACAAAAAAGTGCTGGCTGATATGGAGACGCCGATTCGGATTTTCCGTCGGTATGCCGAGCGGGACCGTGCCTTTCTGCTAGAGAGTGTTGAGGGAGGCGAACAGTGGGCGCGACATTCATTCATCGGTACAGACCCGTTTCTAATGGTCTCGGGTAAAAAAGGACGTTTGATATTGGAGCAACACGGTAAACGGCAAATATTAAACGACAAGCCGATTGAAGCGCTCAAAGCATTGCTTCGTAAATACCGTAGTCCGAAACTGAAAGAAATGCCTCCATTTACAGGCGGGGCTATCGGATTTTTTGGATATGACTTGCTTCAATACTATGAAAAGCTGCCAGAGCATTCGGTAGATGATTTGAATATGGATGATATTCGTTTTATGTTCTGCGATCAAGTAATTGTCTTTGATCATGTGAAACAGCAAATTTTGCTGGTCGGCAATGTTCATATAGGCGAAGGGTTTCGCGATGAGGACATTCGTGCTGCTTATGCTGATGTGGAACGCAGGTTGGAGGAAACGGCGCAGTATCTGCGCAAGCAGACCCCGCCTGAGCGATTAGGATCGGCTTCCATTCCTGATGATGTGGAACTAGGTGAGATCCAATCCAATATGACGAAGGAACAATTTATATCAAACGTAGAGCAGGCGAAGGAGTATATCCGCTCCGGTGATATTTTTCAGGTTGTACTATCCCAGCGTTTTCACATTGATACAGAGGCCTCTCCTTTACAGGTATACCGCGTGCTGCGCACGATGAACCCGTCGCCATATATGTATTATTTGAAAATGGATGACGAGATCATCGTAGGCACCTCGCCTGAGGCACTCGTCAAGGTGGAAAACGGCCGGGTAGAAACCCGTCCTATTGCAGGAACGAGACCACGTGGGGTAACGGAGACAGAAGATGCGGCACTTGCTGAAGAACTGTTAAACGATGAAAAAGAGCGTGCAGAACATCTGATGCTGGTCGATTTGGGAAGAAATGATTTGGGCCGTGTATCACAGTTTGGCACAGTCAAATGCGATACGTTTATGGAAATTGAACGCTATTCCCATGTCATGCACATTGTTTCCAATGTGTCGGGTGAGCTACGTGAGGACAAAGATTTCTTTGATGCCTTCCTATCTTGTCTGCCAGCTGGCACTGTATCGGGGGCTCCGAAGCTACGGGCCATGGAGATTATTGCTGAGTTGGAGCGGGAAGCACGCGGACCCTATGCAGGGGCGATTGGATATTTGGGCTTCTCGGGCAATATGGACGCTTGCATTACGATTCGCACGATTGTGTTTAAAAAGAACCGGGCCTATGTCCAGGCAGGCGCTGGAATTGTGTGGGACTCGGTTCCGGAAAGCGAGTATCAGGAGACGGTAAACAAAGCAAAGGCATTGCTGAAGGCAATCCGCACGGCAGAAGTGATGTTCCCGGCAACGACACAGCCCTATAACAGCGTCATCAACCAGGATTATTTGTATACTCCGTAACACACAAAAATCTGATTTTGAGGAGGAGACGACAATGGAACGACATGACATGATGCAAGTGGGGTTAAGCCGGATCATTGAGGGACAGCATCTTTCGCGTACGGAGGCCCGTAGCGTAATGGAACAGATTATGAGTGGAAGTGCTACACAGGCGCAAATTGGCGGGCTGCTGACGGCTCTTCGCCTCAAAGGGGAAACGGTAGATGAAATCACTGGTTTTGCCGAGGCTATGCGTAGCTACGCTAGTCCAGTGCAAGCTGAAGAAGGCAGTGGTCGTTTGCTGGACACATGTGGCACTGGAGGTTCGGGTATTCACAAGTTTAATATTTCCACGATATCCGCGATCATCGCAGCTTCGGTGTCAGTGCGGGTAGCAAAGCATGGCAATCGTTCTGCAAGTGGCCGTGCTGGGAGCGCTGATGTCCTGGAGGCATTGGGAGTCAACATTCATTTGACGAGTGATCAGGCTAGGTCTTGTCTGGACCGAATCGGCATCTGCTTTTTATTCGCGCAGCTGTATCATCCGTCTATGAAGCATGCCGCCGCGCCGCGTCGCGAGCTGGGTGTACGGACGGTATTTAATATGCTTGGTCCATTGACGAATCCGGCTGGTGCGGATCGGCAGCTGTTGGGCATTTATGACGCCAACAAAACGGAAGTCATTGCCGAGGTATTGAACCAGCTCGGCTCCAAACGGGCCATGGTTGTCAGTAGTCTGGATGGGCTAGATGAAATTAGTATTTCAGCTGCGACACGAGTATCCGAGTTGAAGGACGGCAAGGTTCACACGTTCGAGCTTCATCCGTCGGATCTGGGCTTGCAGACGCATTCTCTCGATCAGGTGCTGGGTGGCGACGCACAGGTTAACGCAGATATCATACGACGAATTTTGAACGGAGAGCATGGAGCTTATCGGGATGTTGTGCTAGCGAATGCAGGAGCGTGCATTTATGTATCAGGGGCAGCAGACACCTTGACGGACGGAGTAGCACGAGCGGCAGAAGCCATTGACTCGGGACTGGCACTTTCCAAGCTGGATCAATTAATACAGGCAACGGGGGAATATCAATATGTATCTTGATAAAATTGTGGTGACGAAGCGACAAGAAGTGGAGCAGCTTAAGAAGCATTTTCAAATAAGTGAAGCTGAACGATTAATTGCTGATTTACCTGCGACGAGAGGATTCGAAAATGCGATCGCGAGCGGACGCAAACGTCCGCTCGGACTGATTGCTGAGGTGAAGAAGGCTTCCCCATCCAAAGGGTTGATTCGACCGGATTTCCATGCGGTGGACATTGCACGTGCATATGAGGGAGCAGGAGCGGATTGCATTTCTGTACTGACAGATGTGACGTATTTTCAGGGGAGCCCTGAATATTTACAGCAAATTCGCGATCAGGTGAAGATTCCGCTGCTGCGAAAGGATTTTATCATTGATGAACAGCAAATATATGAAGCTCGTCTGCTGGGAGCGGATGCGGTGCTGTTGATTGCCGCTATCCTGGAACCGCGTGTATTAGGGTCCTTTTTACAGATCGCCAAGGACCTCGGGCTGGACGCATTGGTAGAGGTGCATGACAGCGAGGAGCTTAAAGCGGTGCTGGAGCTGGGGACAGCAACCTTGATTGGTGTAAATAACCGAAATCTGCGGACATTCGAGACTCGTCTCCAGACGACAGAGGAGCTGATCTCACTAATTCCTAAAGGGATTACGTTCATCAGTGAGAGCGGAATTGCGGGACCGGAAGATGTTAAGTATCTGTATTCGGTAGGTGCACACGGTATCCTGGTCGGGGAGCATCTGATGCGCAAGGAAGATGTAGGACAGGCTGTAGCCGAATTGATGGACGGGGTTAAAGCATGAACAAAACGGGCATAAAAATTTGTGGACTTCAAAGCGTTGAAGTGCTAAAATCTATGGTAAACTTACCGGTCGATTATATAGGTTTTGTGTTTGCCGACAGCAAGCGCCGGATTGACGGCGTACAGGCTGGAGAGCTGCTTCGCGTATTGGATGAATGGACCTCAGGCAGCAGACCGCGCAGCGTGGGTGTATTTGTGAACCCTGGTGATGCACTGTTAAATGATGTGATGGAGAAAGCACCCTTGGATGTCATACAGCTGCATGGGCAGGAAAGTCCGCAGCGCTGTCGGGAGATCAGGGAGCGTTTTGGTATACAGGTATTCAAGGCATGGTCTGTGGACAGTCAAGGGCAGCTAGAACGCTCGGCGGACGAATTGGATGCCTATGTCGGGACAATTGACGCTTTACTGCTGGATACATACGATCCCCTGTATGGTGGCGGCTCCGGAAAAACGTTTGCGTGGGATCGAATTCCTGCCTATCAGGCTTGGACTCATCAACATGGAATTCCTTTGTTTGTAGCCGGCGGGCTGACTGCCGATAATGCGGAAAAGCTAGTTCATGAGTATCATCCCGATGGGCTGGATGTATCCAGCGGTGTAGAGACGAACGGAGTCAAGGACATTGCAAAAATCACAGCATTCGTAGAAAGGGTGAAGCAGGCATGACACAATTACCTGATAACAACGGACGTTTTGGAACATTTGGAGGACGTTTTGTACCGGAAACGTTGATGAACGCACTGATTGAATTGGAGGAATCCTACCGTAAGTACGCGGATGATCCCGAGTTTAAAGCAGAGTTGAACGGGCTCCTAAAGGACTATTCTGGTCGGGAAACGCCACTTTATCATGCGGAGCGTCTGAGTCAGCATTTGGGCGGGGCTAAAATTTACTTGAAGCGCGAAGATTTAAATCATACCGGTGCCCACAAAATCAATAATGCATTAGCTCAGGGTTTGTTGGCGAAGCGTATGGGTAAACAGAAGGTCATTGCTGAGACAGGCGCAGGACAGCATGGTGTCGCGACAGCGACTGTGGCTGCGTTGCTCGGATTGGAATGCAAGGTGTTTATGGGCGAAGAGGATACTGTGCGCCAGCAGCTGAACGTCTTTCGGATGCAGCTTTTGGGTGCAGAGGTCATTCCGGTGACATCGGGTACACGTACACTTAAGGATGCCGGGAATGAAGCTTTGCGTTACTGGGTCAGCCATGTCCATGATACGTTCTATATTTTGGGTTCAGCTGTCGGCCCGCATCCGTATCCGATGATGGTGCGAGACTTCCAACGTGTGATTGGTGATGAAACACGTCGCCAGATCCTAGAGAAGGAAGGCAGACTTCCGGATGTCATCGTGGCAGCGATCGGTGGCGGAAGCAATGCCATCGGCATGTTTTATCCTTTTATTGAGGATCAGGGTGTCGCTTTGATTGGCGTGGAGGCCGCTGGAAAAGGTGTCGAAACGGAATTCCATGCAGCTACGATGACCAAGGGAACACAAGGGGTCTTCCAAGGCTCTATGAGTTATCTGCTTCAGGATGAGTACGGACAAGTGCAGCCTGCGCATTCCATCTCGGCTGGACTGGATTATCCAGGTGTTGGACCGGAGCATTCATACCTGAAAGATATTGAGCGGGCCAAGTATGTTCCGATTACCGATCAGGAAGCGCTGGATGCGCTTCAGCTTCTCTGCCGTACCGAAGGAATACTTCCTGCATTAGAGTCGGCACATGCAGTTGCACAGGTCGTCAAGCTGGCACCTACGTTGACGGCAGATGATATTATCGTCATTTGTTTGTCTGGACGCGGGGATAAAGATGTGGACTCCATTATCAAGTATTTGGGAGGAAATCCGTCATGAATTTAATTGATCAGGCGTTTGGTCGCCTTAAAAATGAAGGCAAAACGGCATTAATTCCTTTTCTGACGGTAGGTGACCCGGATGTGGATACTACAATAGAGATCATTCGGCAGTTAGAGTCGGCCGGAGCTGACATATTGGAACTGGGTGTACCCTATTCCGACCCGCTGGCTGACGGTCCTGTAATTCAGCGCGCGTCTGAGCGTGCACTGAAACGGCAAATTTCCATCCGCACGTGCATGGAGACAGCTTCTCTGGCTAGGGCGGCAGGTTCAAGCCTGCCTTTTATTCTGTTCACGTATTATAACCCTGTATTACAGATGGGTATGGATGCTTTCTTCGCAGGCTTGCAGGAGCACGGTATCAGCGGTCTGATTATTCCGGACCTTCCGCTTGAGGAAGCGGAGGAGCTGGGAGGACGGGCAGCAGAGGTGGGTGTGCATCTGATTCCTCTGGTGGCTCCAACTTCTGAACAGCGGATCGAGCGAATTGTCCGTCAGGCCCGAGGATTTGTATACTGTGTATCCTCGCTGGGTGTAACCGGGGAAAGAGCTTCCTTTTTTGAAGGTATAGAGGGCTTTATCGCGCAGGTCAAACGGCATACGGATATTCCGGTAGCGGTCGGCTTTGGGATCTCTACTCAAGAGCAGGTAGCCCGGTTTTCAACCATTTGCGATGGAGTTGTGGTCGGCAGTGCTATTGTACGTCAGGTGGAAGAAGCCATTCCATTGCTGAATGATTCTGCGCGCAGGCAAGAAGGTCTTTTGCAAATTCATAATTTTGTGGCACAATTAAAGCAGTAATGGCTGTCAAAATAGAAAGTAATAAATATGTTCTGATTGGATAGAGGAGGTAGGGGCATGCAACCTAAACCGCATATTGTACATTTGCCAGTATATCAGCCCGGTAAACCGATTGAAGACGTAAAACGTGAGCTGGGACTCGATGAAGTCATCAAGCTCGCCTCGAACGAGAATCCGTATGGTAGCTCTCCCAAAGTGTTGCAGGCCATTCAGCAGGAGTTTGCTAACATTAGTGTATATCCTGACGGAAGTGCCGTAGCTTTGACACAGGCACTAGCTAAACGGACGGGTTTAAAAGAGGAACAGTTTATCTATGGCTGCGGATCTGACGAAATAATTGCGTTGATTACGCGTGCTTTTCTCCTTCCCGGGGAAGAAAGCATTATGGCCGATCAGACATTTTCCGTATACAAAAGTAACGTAGAAATTGAGGGAGCGGTTGCAGTTGAGGTGCCTTTGCGTGACGGTGTACATGATCTGGATGCTATGCTGTCCCACATCAATGACCGTACGAAAATTATTTGGATCTGTAATCCAAATAACCCGACGGGCACGATTGTACCCGAAGCAGAGCTGATTGCGTTTTTGGACCAAGTACCAAAGCATATCATGGTTGTACTGGATGAAGCCTACGCCGAGTTTGTGACGGATCGCTCGTATCCCGACGGCATTCGTTTGTTGCCAGCGTATGAAAACCTGGTTGTACTACGCACCTTCTCCAAAATCTATGGGCTTGCTTCGCTGCGCATTGGTTATGGTATGGGAGCTGAGTCAATCATTCGCTTGATAAATCAGGTTCGTGAACCGTTTAATACATCACGGGTAGCACAGGCTGCGGCCATTGCTGCCTTGGAAGATCAGGAATTTGTTCAAGAATGCCGGGATCGTAATGCAGAGGGCAGAGCTTATTTGCAAAATGAGCTGAAGCGTCTGGGACTGGAGTCTTTCCCGGCACATGGTAATTTTATTATGCTGGATGTACGTCGTCCATCCGGTGAAGTATTCCAGGAGTTGCTTCGTAAAGGTGTGATTATTCGCGCAGGTCATCACAAATATCCGACATATATTAGGGTGTCGGTTGGATCACAGCCGCAAAATGAGTTGTTTATTCGTGCGCTGGAACAGGTCCTGGGGGCGGAAGCGGCGAAAGTACGCCTATAATTTCCGCAGATGGGATTTGATAATTGATGAAGATTGCCATTTTCGGCGTGGGACTGATTGGTGGGTCCCTCGCACTTTGTTTTAAAGGGAAGCCGGATATTACTGTTGTCGGCCATGCTCATCTCCCTGAACTGATGGAACCGATGTTAAGCCGTGGTGTCGTGGACACCGCGACTCTCTCGGTTGAAGAAGCGGCAGCGGATGCCGATTTTATTTTTTTATGCGTACCTGTGGGCTTACTGGAGCATTATCTCGAACTGTTAAGCAAGCTACCGCTTAAAGCGGGTTGTATTATCACTGATGTAGGCAGCACGAAATCGGCAATTGCCAAGAAAGCATCAGAAATTTCTTTGCGCAACGCTTACTTTATCGGTGGTCATCCGATGGCCGGTTCAGAGCGTTCCGGTGTAAAGGCTGCTTCCGCGTTGCTGTTTGAAAACGCATATTATGTGCTTTCCCCGGCAGAGGGTGTGCCAGAGGAAGCATACAGTTCACTGGAACGTTTGTTAAAATATACTAGTGCTCATGTTGTGCGTGTCCAACCTGATATGCACGATGACATTGTCGGCGCGATTAGCCATCTTCCGCACATTATTGCAGCGGCGCTGGTGAATCAGGTGCGAAAGCACAATGATGAAAATCCGTTGTACCGTACATTGGCTGCCGGTGGGTTCCGTGATATTACACGGATAGCCTCTAGTGATCCGGTTGTGTGGCGGGACATCTTACTGAGCAATCGTGAAGTTTTACTAGGTCTGTTGGAAGAATGGAACGGACAGATTGAGCGTTTTACCCATTTACTGAGAATACAAGACGGTGAGGGAATCGCTGACGAGTTTTTGACAGCTGGGCACTTCCGCAGTGAACTGCCAGAGCGTCGCAAAGGAGTCATCGTCTCCACGTTTGATCTGTATATTGATGTACCGGATACCCCAGGGATTATCGGGCGAATTGCTATGGAACTCGGTAATCACAGCATTAATCTGAGCAATATGCAAATCATTGAAAGCCGGGAGGATGTCCCAGGCATCATGCGGCTTTCCTTCCGTCAAGAGCAGGATTGGGAGCGTGCCAAGATTCTGCTGGATTCGATGGGCTATAAAGTGGTGGTATAGGAAGGAAAGTGAGATGTTCGTTAAGGAGGCCGCTTCGCGATTCATTTAATCTTACGATCGCTGTTGCCGCCGGATTTTTTTCGATCAGATTCTTTAATGGGAAAATCCGGTGGCAAAGGCGAACGCTCCGCTTCTCCAGATTCAAATGAACCTCTGCGCTACTGACCGCCTATAAAGCAACACGCACTTTCTGGGAGTGAAGTAGTAGAAAAGATTTAGAGCGGACGAAGGTTTCTTCGTCCGCTTTTTTTAAAGCTCCTTTTTTTGAATAAAAAAAAGACCACCCGGGTAAAGCCCCGGGTGGTAGCTACTTTTAGTGAAGTAGCTGAGTAGGATAGGAGTGGAGAGAAACCATACTGTACTTTTATTATATGTATACGTTTTCATTTTGTCAATAATTTTTTAAAGCGTTTTCTTTTTTGTGTATTTATCCTTATTGGTGCATTTGAATAGAACACTTTCAATCGGTTAGTCATTTAATCTTGAAAAAATTAAAAATCCATTGAAAAGCTGTATAAATGAATTAGTTGCCAGCGTTAGGGAGGCATTGATGGAAATCGTGGGGATTTTGGACTTTTTTACTGGCGGTCATTTTGTGGTACAATGGGTAAGTCCATTTTGGATGTTGAATATTGTTGGGGATAGCACCGTTAATGTTGGCACTACATAGGGTAAGAAAATAACAAATGTTCCATGATGCTGTTTCATCCATTTGCGCAGAGTGCGCAACTTTTTTTGACCTGTTCGGTATATATAGACAGAATCGAACGGGAAAACAGCACATGTATGGGCGAGGAGGGTCTCACTCGGATGATGACAGATTCCCAGATGATTCAGGAAATCAAACAAGGTAATGTTGAGGTTTATTCAGAATTAATGAGGCGGCACCAACGTAAAATTTTAGCTTTTGTTTATCATATGCTGAAAAGTTCGAACCTGGAAATGATTGCTGAGGACTTATGCTCAGAAACGTTTTATAAAGCGTATCGGAGCCTGCACTCTTTTCGCGAGGTAGACGCATCGTTCTCCACTTGGTTATATACAATTGCACGCAATACGGTGCTAAGTGAACTTCGCAAGCACCGTAGCGGTCAGGTTCCATTGGAGGAGAGCGGTTATGTACCGGTAGCTCCATCGGATGTAATTCCGGAGCAGGCCGTCCTTCGCGGTGAGAAGGTAGAGATGGTTCGTGAAGCGATCAATAGATTGCCTGAGAAGCAGCGATCTGCGCTGATTTTGCGTGAATATGAGCAATTAGATTATCAGGAGATTGCGACTATTTTAGGACAGACGGTCAGTGCGGTGAAGTCATTGCTTTTCCGGGCAAGAACCAGTGTGAAGACGCAGTTGGAGCCTTATTTTTTTGAGCCTCTCTATGAGGAAAACGAAGGGATGAGCAGCCAATGAAATCCAGGGACACTGAGGATTTGTTCGCTACAGGCAAAAATGTATCGAAACAAGACTCGGAGCGCAGACGGGCCAAAAGCTCGTCTGCTGGGTGGGAGCATGGTTCGGAAGAAAAAGAGTGGGATTTGTCAAAAGAAAATCGATCCACCATTCGTGATATTTCCTTTGAAATAACAGATGATAAGCTAGAGGCAATGAATCGCAGGGTCATGGATCGAATTTATGAAGAATCACCGTGGCTTGTTCCGGGCGAGCATCGACGTGCGCGTGTGAACCCAGCAGCCCGTAAGTATATGTCTGTATGGATCGCCGGCTTCTTGGCCGTATTTTTATGCAGCTTTTTGTTTTTGAACTGGAATGGAAGCTCCTCTCAGGAAAATCCCCCTCAAGCAGCTCCTGTCATGGACACTGGTATTTTACCGACAGGCCTGTTGGAAACTACAAGTACATCTCCACAATATCAATACCACATTAAAGATGTGAATAGTGGCATTATGGACCCGCTGGTTGCTAGCATTGTTCCTACTTATCCGCAATACTGGATGCTGTTGTCTGTATTGGCACTTGCGCTTGCTTTATTTTCTCTGGGCTGGATCCATCGGGCGAGAAGGGTCAGAAATTAGCAGGACAGCTGGTCCAATATGAATTCATAACAATGACTGAATAACAAAACAGCGGAGGAAACGACACGATGCTTATTGGCTTGATCAGACATGGATTGACGGATTGGAATGCGGTAGGGAAAATCCAGGGCCACAGTGATATTCCGTTGAATGAGGAAGGGCGCCGACAGGCACGCTTGCTAGCAGAACGATTAAAGGAAGAGCCTTATCATTGGGACGGGCTTATTACAAGTAGTCTCTCCAGAGCGAAAGAGACCGGGGAGATTATTGCTTCTGCTCTGCATCTCCCGTTGTTAGAGTCTGATGATCGACTAAGAGAACGTGCTTATGGTCAGGTCGAGGGCATGACGCAGGCCGAGCGTGAAGAGAAGTGGGGAGTCGACTGGCATCTGCTGGATCTCGGGCAGGAAAGCGATGCAGATCTTCAGCTTCGTGGGCTAGCTTTTATGGAGGCCATTTGGACGGAAAATCGGGACAAGAATCTGCTGGTCGTTTCCCACGGCGGTTTTTTGGCTAATTTGTATAAGGCTCTGTATCAGGAAAAATTCACGGAACGAATCGGCAATTTGTCACTTAGCGTACTCCAGCGTGAGGATATGGATTGGGCACCACTTTTGTATAATTGCACGAAGCATTTGCAAGAGAAAAGTGACTGTAACTCAAAAAGTTAGTAAAAGACCAAGGCTTCTACTTATCGTAGAAGTCGTGGTCTTTTTTGTTTTTTAATTATACCTTTGCAAAAAAGAGGTTTAGAGTCTGAACAATCCGTCAAAGCTGTGGGTACAACAGGTAAGAATCAATTCCGGATGACAGTCCAGTGACGAGGCGATGGAACAATGAATCTGGCGGATATGCTGACATTTGCGGATATTGTGCATTTGAACAGAATCGCGGTGTATTACGATTGTGACTGTAAACCTAATTCCAAGCATGAGTTGATCCAGGGGATTTTGACGAAGCTCGGCAGCAGTAGTTTTTTTGAGACGCAGGTCAAGGAGCTGAGGTTGTCAGAGGTAAGGTTTTTGAACGCGCTGCTGTTCGATGACCGACCGTATTTCAGCATGGAGGAATTGGTTGCAATAGCCAAACAGTCTGTTGAGGAGGACGAAAGTCCTGGTGAGCGGCCAAGGGATATTGTGACCCGTCTGCGTTCTAGTGGCTGGTTGTTCAATGGTTCGACGCACAATACGAGGTATTTGTTCCAAATTCCGTTGGATATGAAGGAGCGTTTTCGACGTGTTATGGTACATGACTTCCAAAGCGGAATGACACGGGTGAGCGAACCGTCGTCGTACCGGGATGAAGGGCATCTGCTGGCAGAGGATTTACGGCTTTTCCTTCAATACATGGGGCAGCATGAGGTTCCGCTAAATCCCGAGGGAGCTTGGTATCGTCGCAATCAGCAGCAGCTGATGGAGCATTTGCACATTGCGGAGCCGCTTTTGGGTAAGGGAGGATGGCGTTTCGGGTATGGCTCCTCTTTTAAGTTTTATCCAGACCGAATGGCACTACTGTATGATTATGCCCGTCACTCCAAGTACATTGAGGAGAAAGGGGACCAAGTTGTGCTGACGGCAAAGGGAGAAGCGCATCAGGAGCATACAATTGAGCAGGAAATGATACAGCTATTCAGGTTTTGGTTAAGATTGTATAAAGGAGCCGTTCCTAATTTGCTCTCTCTAGTCTACTGGATTGGAGAATGTGCCAGGCCTTGGACGTCCTCAGAGTCGCTTTTTGTACATATCGGCCCACTGATTCGACCGTTTTACTATGATACGCCCCGTTCGGTCTTTGATCAGAGGATTATACGAATGATGCTTCACTTGGGTATGCTTCGTCAGGGTGATCATTCGACTGGACCATCTGTACAGATGACGGCCTGGGGGCTGAAGTTGGCGGGAGAGTGCCGCATTGGGCGGAACGACTCGGGTATACGGCTCCATTGACAAGCAGCACACATGTTGATAGAATTTCACCCAAAATGAGAGGGTGAAGTTGATGCTGATTCACTATAACGGAAACATGCCACAGCTCCATTCATCTGTCTATGTGGCAGAAGGAGCAAAAATTGTCGGAAAAGTAACGATCGGTCAAGATTCCTCTGTATGGTTTAATGCCGTACTGCGCGGAGATATGGCGCCTATCATCATCGGTGAACGCTGCAATATTCAGGACGGTGTCGTGGGACATGTGAACACGGATCAGCCCCTGTTGCTGGCGGATGACATTTCGGTAGGTCATGCTGCAATAATCCACGGTTGTACGGTAGGCAAAGGCACTTTAATCGGTATGGGGGCCATTGTACTCAACGGAGCGGAGCTTGGTGAATATGCTTTAATAGGAGCAGGGTCGGTCGTTACGGAAAATACCAAAATACCACCCTATACTCTTTCTCTCGGTACACCTGCCAAAGTGGTGCGCGAATTGACAGATGCAGATTTGCAGCGGATGTCACGAACGGCACTCAGCTATGTGGCGAAAGGAAAAGAATATAGGATCTCTTAAACTCATGTTGGAGGTGCATCCTATGGATAAAATGAAGGTTACTTATGAAGTAATGTTGGGCCTGTCTGCTGAGATGGTTTTGGACGAGGCATTACGTAAACACCGGAGTGAAAAACTCTACAAGGATATTGATGAGGCGCTAGCCTCCGGAGATGAAGTAGCTTTTCGTCATCTTACGGATGAGCTGAAAGCAATGAGTTAGAACAATTTTAGGAACCCTAAGTTGGATTTCAGACAAATCGTTAGTTCGAGATTATAATCATCAAACCTGACTGTAGCGGCGGTCAGGTTTTTTTGATACGCTTGGATATGATATAGTCTTTGTAGGATGGAGCCTGTACAAGGTAACTGTCGTATGAACGGAGGATGAAGGACGTGTCGTTATCTTATTTGTGGAGCCGGTCGTTCTTGACGAGCCGGCCTTTTTTGTGGCTGCTGTTCTGGTGTAATTTTGTGGGAACAGTGTATGGGTACATATGGTATGGGGGGCAGTTGGAATATACACTAAATTATCACCCGTTGTGGCAGATTGTATTTGTGCCTGATAGTCCGACGGCGAGTCTGTTTTTTACGATCTCTATAGCATTTTTGCTCTATTCTCCGCATCTCAAGAGCTTAAAGGTCATTCGCCAGATCATGGAGGCGTTGGCTGTTGTCACGAGTGTAAAATATGGCATCTGGGCTTCGGCTATTATTTTTTGGGGAGTCGCGCAGGGGGGACACATGATATGGCAGGATTGGATGCTGGTGGCATCTCACACGGCAATGGCGGTCGAAGTGTTACTGTTCGTGCGTTTTTTCACCTGCAAATGGACTGCTTTATGCCTAGCTGCACTCTGGACATTGTTAAATGATACGATGGATTATACATTTGGCATATATCCGTATCTTCCGAAGACGCTAACGGATGATGTACCGCAAGTGCGTGCTTTTACCTATATGCTGACCCTTGTCAGTATCATAGCGGCATGGCTTGCCATGTTTGGGCGCAATCGAATGGGAGTAGAAGTGGAGAAATAGAGATGAATATTGTTATAAGCCAAAAAGAATATATATTTAAAAAAGGAATCCGTGATGATCTTAAAATAAGAAAGAGCTTTAATCAATTAGCCAAACAAAGCTTTGGTTTTGATTTTGAGGCTTGGTATCAATTGGGCTTTTGGAATGATAAATATATCCCTTACGTACTTTTAGATGGGGAGGCTGTTGTGGCTAATGTATCTATAAGTCTGATGGATTTTTGTTTGTCGGGTGAAATAAGAAAGTATATCCAAATCGGAACTGTAATGACGGATACCAACTATAGAAATCAAGGGTTGAGCCGGTTTTTAATAGAACGTGTATTAGAAGATTGGCAGGGCAACTGTGATGCTATGTATTTGTTCGCAAATGATAGTGTGAAGAATTTTTACCCTAAATTCGGGTTTGTTTCGGTACAAGAATATCAATTAAACCGGAAAGTAACCGCAAACAACGTAGACATTAAAGTTGAGAAATTGAACTTGGAAGAGCAGTCGGATTTAAATTTACTGAAAAATAAAAGTGCTAGATTAAATCCGTATTCACTTTTTGCTGCGAAAAGTAGTGAATGGCTGGTCTTATTCTATGCCATCTCGTTTTTTAATGATAAATTTTGGTATATACCTCAATACGATACGATTGTGGTTGCAGATTTTGAAGGGGATACGATGAATTGTTACGATATTTATGGAACGGGCGAAATTCCTATGGATATCATACTGTCAGCGGTAACGAAACAAGAAACGAAGAAGGTTGTTTTTGGCTTTACACCAAGAGAACAGGAAGGCTGCAATATTTCTCTGTTGAAACAGGAAGATACGACGCTATTTTATAAAACTAAAGATCAAAACACATGTAAAGAAAACCAACGAATGTTTCCTATTTTGTCCCGGGCATAACCCGGCTTCAAACGATTCGTCCTAAAGCAAGTTCTAGTCCCGGTAACCTTGCCATACAGTAAGGTGAGGAGGGATGTCCCATGTTTAGGGGTCAGGCGTTTCAAATTATGATACGTATTGTTTCGAGTGTTGTTTTATCTATGGTCCTGCTGCTGTCTGTCTGCGTCCCTCCAGGTGTGGCAGAAGCGCGTGATCAGTCAAAACCCATAGGAAATACAAAAGAAATTGAGGAACTAGATCATGCAGCTGCGATACTGTACCGGGATGTCATGGACGGGAACATTGAAAAAGCGCGCGCGGATGTAGCCGAGGTGAGTCGATGGTTTGGCACCGGACAGGTGCAGGCAGCGTTATCTGTAGAGGCCATTCATGCTTTGTCCGGCAGCATCCTTGAGGTGCAGCAAGCTACTCAGTCCGTCCAAGCATCACCGGATGAGTGGGTGAAGGCTGCGGCCAATTTACGACTTGCGACCGATGCGCTTGCACATCCGCGTCAGCCTTTATGGCAGCAGTATTATAAGATTTTAAAAGAAGATGTTAGTGGCTTGAACAGCCAGTTTGCTAAAGGTAACATGAAGGGTTTCAAAGCTGGAGTCGCAGTGCTGGAGGACCACTATGAGACGATCCGTACAGCAGCATTGATTCATGGCAGAACAAGTGAAGTTGTCCGGGCTGATTCATGGATTTCCTACGTCAAAGGTTTGGGGGATCAGCAAAATGCAGATGCCTCAGCGATTAGAGGGGCGTTGGATCAGGGGAATCCGACGTTTAATGCCTTGTTTGGACGTGAAAAAGACGCCACTGCCCTGGCGCCATTTATCCCGCGTGAAAGTGAGCGCCGGGCAGAATTGGCAATCGGCATGATTGTTCTGCTGGCGCTGGTCTATGCAGGTTATCGTAAATATCGAGCTGGTCTCTCTGGATAACGATGCAAAATTCAAACATTCGCGTCGTTGGCTGCTGAGCCATCCATATAGGTTAGCCCATCGCCCGGATTTCCGGGCTATTCCTCTTTGAACCCCTCTCCATGTACATCATGCACATCCTGTATGATAATAAACGCCCGTGGATCAACCGATTTAACAATTTGGTGCAAACGTCGTATTTCCTGACGAGGCACGACACAATAGGCAACATGCTTGGCCTGCTTGGAAAATGCACCTACAGCCGGAATAATAGTAACTCCGCGATCCATGTCCCTAATAATAATATCCGCAATGTCCATCGTGTGGTCGCTGATAATCATAAAGGCTCTGGCGGAATAGGCCCCTTCTTGTATAAAATCAATAATCTTGGACGCGATGAACACGGCGACTAATGTATATAGAATTTTTTCTTTTGGTATGTAAAGTAGTGAAGCACCGATAATGACAATATCAATGACCAGCAGAATCCTTCCCATACTCCAGCCAAACTTCCGGTTTAGAATACGAGCGATAATATCCGAGCCGCCCGTAGTGCCGCCAAAGCGGAACACAATACCTAATCCGGCCCCAAGCGTAACTCCCGCATATAATGAAGAAAGTATAAAATCGTGTTCAGTCTGAAACGTTCCCATCCATCCGAAATGAATCATTTTTTCAAATAACCACAGAAAAAAAGTGAGCGACCCGATACCTACCCCTGTATATAGAATTTGCTTGCCCCCAAGCATTTTCCAACCAATTAAAAATAAAGGAATGTTCAGAAGTAATGTGGAGAGAGAGGGTGAAATCGAAAAAGCATAATTAAGCAGCAGGGTGATCCCTGTAATACCACCTTCCATCAGTTTACTGGGTATAATAAAATAAAGCAGACCGAATGCATAAATGGCGGTCCCGAGCACAATGGATAAAATCATTTTAAGCTGTTCCATGGACTTGGATATCTTCATATAATCCCTCGCAGTAGCAGTTTAAGGAAGAACGACTTCATGCTGATTTTGCTAAATCGCAGCTCCTTATATGTAGTATACCTTTTTACGCTAGCTTTAAAAGACTGATGACTGTAAGTTGGGATCATAAGTACACAATTAAAAAAAATTTGTTTTAAAATGTGCTTTACGATAACATATGAATAAACCTGCACATGGGGGGATTGCGTGTTTCATGGAAAAATCATTAGATGAAATTCAACGTGAGGTAGACCAGTATATATCTCAATTTAAGGAAGGGTATTTTAGCCCTTTGGCGATGTTGGCCCGGATGTCTGAGGAAGTCGGGGAACTGGCGAGGGAAGTTAATCACTCCTTTGGCGAGAAACCGAAAAAAACGGATGAGGCGGACAATTCCATTGAGCTGGAGCTGGGGGACATTTTGTTCATCACAGTTTGCTTTGCGAACTCACTAGGTATAAATTTGACCGAGGCTCATGATAAGGTCATGCAAAAATTTAACACGCGTGACGCGAATCGCTGGACTAAAAAGGACACCGATTAGGCGTTTTGTACATATGCTGTACCAAACCGGTTACCCGGAGGTGCAGTGTCATGAAGGCGGAGGAATACGTTCAGAAAGCTTATCAGTGCATTTTGCAGAACGATTTTGAGCAGGCCGTGGAATGGTTTGAAAAAGCAATTTCAGCCCAGCCTGATCATGCGGAGCATTATTTCCGGTGCTCGGTTACCTATGCTCGCAGTGGTCGTTTGGAGCAGGCTCTCGCATATGCAGAGCATGCGGTTCGTCTTGCTCCACAGCAGGATGAATATGTTCTCCATCTGCATGCGCAGGAAGCCAGGCAGCATACGGAGAAGGCCAGAAAAATGCTGGATGTTGACAGAGCTACGCCACAGGTGCGTCAGGATGCGATTTTACTACTGGAACGAGCAATAGCCCTCGATCCGTTATGTGGGGATGCTTTTTTGCTGCTTGCATTGATTTATGACGAATTGAATGAGTATAAGCTGGCTGTGCAGGCTGCTCGTGAGGCGGCTGCACTGTTTCCTCACAATGTGCAGCTTGCCAACCTCATGAAGAAGTTATGCCAGCAGATGAATGAACAGATCTAACACAAATGGATGCATAAGGAGTTGTAGGGATATGTCAGAACCAATAAAAGTGGCTGTTGTAGGAGCAGCAGGGCGTATGGGCCGTGAAGTTATCAAATTGGTTCTTCAGGATGAGGAACTACAGCTTGTGGCCGCAGTGAACAGAACACATGCCGGCAGTGATGCCGGCCTTCTCGTCGGACTACCGGAAGCGGGTATCGCTATTGTGGAGGATGTGGAGCAGGCTTTACTGGAGAGTCGTGCGGATGTCATGGTCGATTTTACGGGGCCGCGTTTTGCGTACGCACATACAGCGCTTGCTATCAAGCATGGAGTTCGTCCGGTTATCGGAACGACAGGGTTTACCCCCGAACAGATTGATGAACTGGACAAGCAGTGTCGTGAGCAGCAAATTGGTGGTCTGATCGCGCCAAACTTTTCGATTGGGGTCATTTTGATGATGCGTTTTGCGGCTCAGGCAGCGAAATACTTCCCACATCTGGAAATCATCGAATATCATGGTGACCAAAAATTGGACGCGCCATCGGGAACAGCCATTAAGACCGCAGAGCTGATCGCCGAACAGCGTGAAGAGCTACGACAGGGTAACCCGGAAGAGGAAGAAACGTTAGAAGGATCACGGGGGGGGTACTATCAAGGGTTCCGTGTCCACAGTGTCCGTCTTCCCGGTGTGTTCGCACAGCAAGAAGTTATATTCGGAGGATTTGGACAATCTCTGAAAATTCGTCAGGATTCTTATGAACGGGCGGGCTATATGCCTGGTGTTAAAATCGGTATTCAGAAGGTCATGGAGCAGCCAGGGCTTGTATATGGATTTGAGCATTACATCGATTAAGAATACGCGAATGATTTGACGAATGAAATTATAGAATGAGGCAGGAGGAACTTTGAATGTTAAAGATTGCATTTATAGCGCATGACCGAAAAAAGGATGAAATGGTGAATTTCATAACGGCCTATGAGCATGTTTTTACAGATCACCAATTATTTTCAACAGGTACAACAGGTCTGCGCATTATGGAGCAAACCAAGCTTCAAATTCACCGTTTCATGTCCGGGCCGCTTGGAGGAGATCAGCAAATCGGGGCTATGGTTGCGCAAAATGACATGGACTTGATTATATTCTTGCGTGATCCGCTCATGGCACAACCGCATGAGCCGGACATTAGCGCCTTGTTACGTTTGTGTGACGTGCAGGGGATCCCTTTGGCAACTAACGTTGCAACTGCTGAAATACTGGTTAAAGCATTAGACCGTGGCGATTTTGCTTGGCGTGAGCTGGTACATAAATATAAACCGGGCATTGACCAGCAGGGTGATGTAAAATGACGCTGGACATCCTGATTTTCGGAGCCCATGCCGACGATGCAGAAATAGGAATGGGTGGCACGATTGCCAAGCATACAGCCGCTGGTTTAAAGGTGGGCGTGTGCGATTTGACGCGGGCTGAAATGTCATCCAATGGTGATGTGGATACTCGTATGTCAGAAGCTGAACATGCTTCGAAAGTGCTCGGGCTTGCTGTGCGTACGAATTTGGGTCTACCTGATCGTGGATTAAATGTCACTCCTGAACATGTAGCTGCAGTTACAGCAGAAATTCGACGCCATGCACCGAAAGTTGTATTCGCTCCTTATTGGGAGGATCGGCATCCAGACCATGTCATGTGCAGCAAGTTGGTGGAGGAAGCTGTATTTAACGCCAAGTTGCGACGTTTTATGCCAGAAAATCCTGCGGTACAGGTAGAGCAATTATATTTTTATTTTATTAATGATATTGGCAGAACGGATTTGATTGTGGATATTACCGAGCATTATGAAGTCAAAGAACAGTCGTTGTTGAGTTATGCTTCGCAATTTCAGGCAGCGCCTGGAAAGGATACGGTATCCACACCATTAAATCAGGGATATATGGAACGCGTAAAAGCTCGTGACTCGTTGTTGGGTCAGCGCAAACTGATTTCGTATGCAGAAGGCTTTGCGTCCAAAACGCCATATCTGGTTAAGCTATTCACATAAGGATTTTGCAAAAATCCAATAAGCGACTTCCAGTGAACAAGATATAGATCGAAATGGTTTAGTTTGTCTATATCTTGTACTTCGGAGCAATTGGAATCGAATTTTGCAAAATCCTGACATAAGAATTCTATACATGAGCATTTTGCAGAATGTTAAAATAAATCAGCAGAAAAGTTATCACTGATGGGCGGAAGGAGGCAGCTTAGCTTGAATGACAAACTGAAAATTGGAATTACCTGTTATCCGTCGCTGGGTGGCTCCGGCGTAGTGGCTACTGAGTTGGGTAAGTTGCTGGCAGAAAAAGGGCACGAGGTCCATTTTATTGCCAATAGCATTCCGTTCAGATTAGGCGGGGCGTTTCAAAAAAATATTTTTTATCATGAGGTTGAAGTTAACGATTATTACGTGTTTAGATATCCGCCATATGATTTGTCACTGGCGACCAAAATGGCCCAAGTCGCACAAATGAAGAATTTGGACGTACTCCATGTTCATTATGCGGTACCACATGCAGTATGCGCTTACTTGGCGAAGGAAATGGTGGGTGATCATCTGAAGGTGGTAACCACCTTGCATGGTACGGACATTACCGTGTTGGCACAGGATGAGTCGTTGAAGGACCTGATTCGGCTGGCTATTAACAAAAGTGACGCTGTGACAGCGGTTTCCAAGGATTTGATTCGGGAGACGATAGATGCGTTGGAAATTACACGGCCTATTGATTTAACCTACAATTTTGTAGATAAACGGGTATATTATCCACGAGATGCCGCTGCGCTTAGAAGTGATTTTGCCCAACCGCATGAAAAAATAATGATGCATATTTCCAATTTCCGTCCTGTCAAAAGGGTGGGAGATGTGTTGGATATATTTGAAAGAGTGCAACGTAAAGTACCTGCGAAGCTTCTGTTGGTGGGGGAAGGACCGGATCTTCCAAAAATCCGTTGCAAAATCGAGACTTTAGGTCTGCAAGATAAGGTCTTCTTTTTAGGTAAGCAGGATCAGATCGCAGAAGTGATTTCTATGGCAGATGTACTGCTGCTTCCCTCGGAAAAAGAAAGTTTTGGTCTAGTTGCGCTGGAAGCAATGGCCTGTGGAGTGCCGACTATCGGTTCTCAGGCAGGGGGAGTACCTGAACTCGTTGTGCATGGAACTACAGGGTATCTTGCTGAAATCGGTAATACGGAGGCAATGGCTGATTATGCAGTAGAGCTGTTGTCCGATGAAGCGATGGCGGAACGTTTCCGTGAAGCGTGTCTGACACGCGCCCGTACCGTTTTCTGTGATAAGCTGATTACCCGTCAATATGAAGAAATATATTACCGTGTGTTGGGACGCGAGGTGCCGGATCTTAAACCGATCAGCGTTTAAGGGGGCGGACTCGCGTCCGTTTTTTATATTGAATACTTGCAAAGGGGGAAACCCTGTGAATACAAATACTTGGCAATATGCTGACCAAGAGATGGCTCTTCATGGTAGAGAGGTCATACATACACTAACAGCAGCAGGACACGAAGCTTACTGGGTCGGTGGTTGTGTGCGGGATGAGCTATTAGGACGAGCTATTCATGATATGGATTTGACCACTTCGGCTGAGCCTGAACAGGTCATAGCGCTATTCCCTCACGTCATTCGGACAGGGATTCAGCATGGGACGGTTACGGTCATGCAGGGTGGTCATGCGTTCGAGGTGACCACTTTTCGTACGGAAAGCGGTTATGCCGATCACCGCCGTCCAACGGAAGTTGCCTTCGTGAAGGATATCCGTGAGGATCTGATGCGACGGGATTTTACTATGAATGCGATTGCGATGGCAGAACACGGAGAGCGGGTGGACCCGTTTGGGGGAGAAGCCGATTTACGAGCTGCTCTCGTTCGTTGTGTAGGCCGAGCCGAGGAACGCTTTGAGGAGGACGGGTTGCGGATGCTGCGTTGCATCCGTTTTGCCTCTGTATTTCGGTTCCGCGTTGCATTCAACACCTGGAAAGGTATGATTCGGCGCAGAGAGGGACTTCGTTACATAGCCATGGAACGTGTGCGGGTCGAGCTGGAAAAGATGCTGGCGGGCCCTGACCCTTTACGTGGGTTGGAGATGCTGGGGCGTAGCGGATTGCTCGGCTGTACGAAGGTTCCGGTTCCCTGGGAGCAATGTGAAGCACAAGCGCTCAAGGGGATCGTTCAACTGCAAGAAGAACTGCGGTGGGGCCTGCTCTTAATGTCTTGTAGACTTACCTCAGAGGCAGCGGACGAGCTACTAAGAGCTTGGACCTTCTCCAACGCGGTACGACTTCGGCTGGTTCATTTGCTGGAATGGGAGACCGAATTAATCTACAGTACTGGTGTCATAGCTGGCGACTCCGTTACGGAGGAGTCTGACATTATCAACGATGAGGCACTGCGTCGTAGCTGGATTCGACTGCTAATTAGACTGGGAAAGAAGACAGCTTCAGACTGGCTTGATCTTTACAAGACACTGCCTGCTTCATTCCGCGGATTACCGCCATGGGTAGAAAAGCATGTGGCGAAAACAGCCGAACTGGCAAGCTTGTGGACAAAGCAGGCTGTAGTCGTTCGTATCAAAGATTTAAATATTACAGGAAATGAACTGGTTCAGGCGATGAATCGACCAGGCGGACCTTGGCTGGGTCAGATGATGGAACAGCTTTTACAAGCTGTTGCCTGTGGAGATATTCCGAATGAAACAGAAACATTGCTTCAGGAAGCGAAACGGGTGATGAGTAGTGAATAATCATGAAAGATTGTTAGGCATACTGGAGGAAGGTACATCCGATTACGTATCAGGGGAGGAAATCAGCCGACGGCTCTCGGTTAGCCGAACAGCAGTATGGAAGCAGATCAACAAACTGCGTGAGTTGGGCTACAATATTGATGCCTCCTCGCGTCGGGGCTATCGGTTGATATCCCGACCGGATCGGCTAGAAGTCTCCAAATTGGCCGATATATTAAATACCCAATCGTTTGGCCAGCGTATCGTTGTACTGGATTCGACGGTATCCACTCAGCAGGATGCCATGCGTTTGGCAGAAGAGGGCGCGCCAGAGGGGACAGTAGTGCTTGCAGAGGAACAAACGGCAGGTCGGGGACGTCTGGGGCGGAAGTGGTATTCACCTCGTGGCAAAGGAGTCTGGCTGAGCATTGTGTTGCGCCCTACCCAGCCCTTGGCTTTTACCCCCCAGCTAACGCTACTTACAGGTGTAGCAGTGTGTAGAGCCATTCGTCGGCTGACGGGTGTGGAGGCTGGTATCAAATGGCCAAACGATCTGCTGATTCATGGTCGCAAAGTATCCGGTATTCTGTTGGAATCTGCAACAGAGGATCAACGGGTTCGCTATTGTATTGCAGGGATCGGCATTGACGTAAATTTGAATAAAGAAGAATACCCGGAAGAGTTATCGCAGGTGGGAACGTCATTGAAAATAGAAGCAGGGCGTGAAATTGACCGTACTGTGCTGATTGCCTCAGTGCTGGAAGAGATGGAACAGCTAAGTAAGTTGTATGCCGAGCAGGGGTTCCAGCCTATAGCCATGCTGTGGGAGGCTTTGTCCGTGACTATGAACCGTAGTGTACGGGCACATACCGGACAAGGGATAACTGTAGAAGGTACAGCTGTTGGCTTGGACCCTTCCGGGGCACTCGTGATAGAAACGGATCAGGGAGAGCGAATTCAGGTCATTTCAGGGGATATACAATTATAGAAGCGACCTTAGCTATGAAAACGACCGAAATCGTTCTATTCCCTGTGCAAAACTTCACGTGAAAAAGCTGATGTTTTTTGTTATACTGTGCAGGAGGCGGCATCGGACGGTCCGAGCTGCACTCCAGGGGCACATGCTCTACTTAGCAAGTTTGTAAGACCATCATAACTTCATTTGAAGGTTACGTTGGATTCTGCTCTGAGCCGAACAGGACCGAGACAGAAGGGACGATCTCAAAATGAGTGTCTTTTTTGGCTGTTCGGACCTTTTGATGACGCAGATGTACAGGCGTTCATAAAAGGTTATTTTTTGTGCCAAAAAAAGATGGAAGGGAGCCATTCGCAATGGCAGGAAAACAAGCACTGAATATTGTGAAAATGAAAAAAATGAAGCAAGAGGGCATTCCGCTCAGTATGCTGACCGCCTATGATTATCCATCGGCTAAAATAGCCGAGGAGGCGGGAATTGACATGATTCTCGTAGGTGACTCGCTGGGTAACGTAGTTCTTGGTTACGATTCAACCATCCCTGTAACCTTGGATGATATCGTGTACCATTCCCGGGCAGTCGCAAGAGGCGCGGAACATACATTTATCGTAGCGGACATGCCTTTTATGACATATCACAGCAGCGTATCAGAAAGTCTTCAGGGCATCCGCCGTCTTATGCAGGAAGGACATGTGCATGCTGTTAAATTGGAGGGCGGAGCTGAAATTGCCGATGTCGTAAAAGCAACTGTTCAGGCAGGTGTGCCTGTATTGGGACATATCGGGCTTACTCCGCAATCGGTTAATCAAATTGGCGGCTATCGCATTCAAGGCAAGGACGAAGCGGACGCACGCCGGTTGATGGCGGACGCCAAGGCGCTGGAGCAGGCGGGTGCTTTTGGCGTTGTACTGGAATTGGTAACGGAGGAAGTGGCAACAGCGATTTCTAAAGAGCTTTCCATTCCAACCATTGGAATTGGTGCTGGACGTGGATGTGACGGTCAGGTACTTGTTTATCACGATCTGATTCAGTACGCATCGCCTTATTTCAGCAAACGCTTTGTTAAAACCTATGCCGATGTAGGCGGCTTGATCCGCAGCAGCATTGAGCAGTATGTGAGTGATGTGAAAGGGCGGGCATTTCCGGCCGCAGAGCATGTGTTCAGCGCGGATGACCGCGTTGTGGAATCCCTATACGGTAAGGCAAAAGGACAGACACAGGAACAAGCTAAGGAAAAGGTGGAATCTCGGTCATGATCATCGTAAGAGAAGTGGCTCAGCTGCGCAAGATTATTGCTGAACGTCGGCAGCTTGGGACAAACGGAGCAAAAACAATAAACGATTCTGCTTCTTTACAGCAACATAAAGTCGGCTTTGTACCAACAATGGGATACCTGCATGAAGGACATGCGAGCTTGATGCACAAGGCGCGTGAAATGGCAGATACGGTGGTGCTTAGCATTTTCGTAAATCCGATTCAATTTGGACCGAATGAAGATCTGGAAAGCTACCCCCGCGATGAAGCTCGTGATTTGGAGGTAGCACGGCGCGAGGGCGTGGATATTGTATTTTTGCCAACTGTAGCAGAAATGTATCCGCAACCAACCCAAACCAAAATTCGTGTATCCGCTTTGACAGATCGCTTGTGCGGTGCCTCCCGTCCCGGCCATTTTGATGGTGTGACTACGGTGGTAGCCAAGCTTTTTAACATGATAGGTCCTGATTTGGCCTTTTTTGGAATGAAGGACGCGCAGCAGGTTGCTGTGCTCCAGCAGATGGTGACTGATCTCAATATGAACGTGACTATCGTACCTTGTCCCATCGTCAGAGAGGCGGATGGTTTGGCCCTCAGCTCCCGTAATGTGTATTTAAGTGCAGAACAGCGCGAGCAGGCGTTGGTGCTGTCCCAGTCACTGCGTAAGGTGCAAGAAGTGAGCGAAGATATTGTAACAAACACAATTACGATTCGTCAGCTACATCAAATGGTGGAGTCCACCATTACTTCCTCTCCTTTAGCAGACATTGATTACATTGAAATATTAACTTTTCCCGGTCTGGAGCCCCTTCGTCCCGAGCAACGGCTATGTGATGTTCAGGAAGACGTCATCGTAGCGCTGGCTGTGAAATTTGGCAATACCCGACTGATTGACAATATAAGAATACAGAAGGCGGAGGTGCTTTCCCATGTTTAGAACCATGATGAAATCCAAAATTCACCGCGCTACCGTTACGGAAGCTAACCTGAACTATGTGGGGAGTATCACTATAGATGAAGATCTCATGGAGACATCGGATCTGTTGGAGAATGAAAAGGTTCAAATTGTAAACAATAACAATGGAGCTCGACTGGAAACCTATGTTATCCCCGGACCGCGTGGGAGCGGAGTGATCTGTCTCAACGGTGCGGCAGCCCGTTTGGTGCAGCCTGGTGATACAGTCATTATTATTTCCTATGCTTCCATGTCGAATGAAGAGGCCAAAACATACAAACCAACAGTGGTATTTGTTGATGAACATAATAAACCAGCCCAAACGATGAACAAAGAAGTACACGCGACGATCATGTAATGAATGGGAGTGCGGATGAAACCCGTCTTTTAAGCGAAAAATGTGAGTGTATTAATCCATCTTTCATAAGGGCGGGATGCACATGTTCCAGCATGTATTCGCAGAAATGAACAGCATGTTAGATGATATCGTGAAGCATTACCCATCAGCCCAGGGCTCCCGCAGGCAGGAGCTGCTACAGCACTGGAGTCTGCTGCGGAGAATGAGTGACGGAATTATGGATGAGTGGCTGGCCTTTGAGGAAAAAATGGTTTGCTTGCGTGCGGCCGGATTTTCCGCAGAGACCGATATGTCTGACACTGAGCTGCCTGAAAAAGAGCTGCCAGCTTTTAATCGGGGGCAAGGGTATTATCGATTACTTATGTACCCTGAGGCGATCCAACAATTTGAGCAGGTACTACAGCATTTTCCGAACAGCTGGCAGAGTCGCATGTATATGGGAATGGCCTATTTTCAACTAGATGATCCAGCAGAGGCTGTATGCCATTTTCAGAAGGTGCTGGACCTGACTGAGCAGGCAGGACTAAAGGCGGTCATCTATAATGCGCTAGGCTGTCTGTTGGCAAAGCAGGCTGACGTAGAGGAGGCGCAAAAATGTTTTGCTCTCGCACATCAGTTCGATCCTGCGTTACCCGAGCCGCTGCACAATATGGAAGCCTGTTTGTCCGGTACCGAAAAGCTTCGATACGACAGCTCCATGATGACCTGGATGTAGTTGTCAGACACCGAGTAAGACGATGCATGCCCACCTCCTCAGGCGGCGTGTGCATCGTCTTTTTTGGCTGTCTTAATTTCCAAACAGGCGATCTTCTGCTATGCTAATATATAGAGTTATTATTTTTGTAAGTGTCATAAGAAAGGATTAAGCCCGAATGAAATTTGCGGTATTGGATTTTGAAACGACAGGCACCCAGTCCGCGGATGACATCATTCAAGTCGGACTTGCAATTATAGATCATGATAACAGCATTTCCCGTGTTTACGGCTCTTATGTGAACCCTGGCAGATCTATTCCACCTTTTATCACTGGATTGACCGGAATTACAGACGATGACGTCAAGGATGCTCCTGCACTTGAAGAAATGATGATGGAGCTCGTGCCTATGCTGGACGATGTTGTGCTGGTCGGTCATAATGTGGCGTTTGATTTTAATTTTTTGCAAAACGCTCTGGATCGGTGCGGATATTTACCGTTTAGCGGAAGAATCTTGGATACAATGGATTTTCTGAAAATTATGTTTCCATCGCTATCTTCGTATCAGTTGGGTTTTGTGTCTTCTGAGTTCGGGCTGGCGCATGATCGCCCTCACCAAGCAGACAGCGACGCGTTGGCTACGGCTGAGGTGTTTTTAAAGTGTCTGGGTGAACTTCAAGCATTACCTCTGATAACGATACAGCGGCTTAGTGATTTGTTTGCAGAGGAAGACAGTGACCTTGGATGGTTTCTTGATGGGGTGCGTGAAGAGAAAGAGCTTGATCCTATTCAGGATTTGGAGGGACATCAGTTTTTTCGTCAGCTTGCGCTAAAAGTGGAAGATTGGACGGAGCTAGCTGCACCGCGTAGAGAAGATGACCCGAATCCACTTTCAGGTGTTTCCTTTGAGGAGTACATGGATGATGTGCGGGACAATTTGCGTTCATCCTTGAGCCAATATGAGGAGCGCGAGGCGCAGATACAGATGATTGAGGGTGTAAATCAGGCACTGAGTGAAGACAAGCATCTGCTGATTGAAGCAGGTACAGGAACAGGAAAGTCTCTCGGTTATTTGCTCCCATCGCTGTATCACAGTGTAAAAAAAGGACAGCGCGTTATGGTAAGTACACATACGATCAACCTGCAGGAGCAATTACGCGAGCGCGACATTCCGATGCTGACCAAGGTGATTCCGTTTCCGTTCCGGGCTGCTATTTTCAAGGGTCGGGGACATTATTTGTGTCTGCGTAAGTTTGAACATAAAATAAACAGAAGAGACTTCGCGACACCGAAGGAAGACTTAATTACAGCGGCTCAGATGATCGTCTGGTTGACGCTAACAGAAACCGGTGATGATGAAGAACTGAATCTGAGCAACCGTGGAGGGGATTTCTGGGAAACGGTGGCGAGTGATTCAGAGTCCTGTCTTGGTCGTTCTTGTCCATGGTTCCGCAAATGTTATTATCATCGTGCACGCCATGAAGCAGGGATAGCGGATGTCGTTATTACGAATCACTCTAAGTTGTTCACAGACGTCAAAGCCAGTCACCAGTTGTTGCCGAGCTATGAACATCTGGTGATTGATGAAGCCCATCACCTGGAGGAAGTAGCTGGTAAGCACCTAGGTATGCATATGAAATATTTCACACTCGTGCATACACTGACGCGACTGTTCAAAGACAGCAAGAATGGACAACTGCCTTCACTTCGTCAACAGTTGGCAAAATCGGGGCACGAGAAGTCGGCGGATTGGGCTTCAACCATCGATCAGATGTATCCGCTCGTGTTAGAGGTTAAGGAAACTTGGGACCTGCTAAGCGACAAGCTGTTTGGCATGTTGCCAGAGCGAAGCGATGCGACACCGGGTGAAACAGGACAGTTTTCTTCCCGTCTCAAACCTTCGGCCAAGCCTGCAAAGTGGGATCAGGCGGGGGCTTTGGAAAATCAGCTATATGTAACGATGAGCGAAATTTTGCGTAAGGGCGACAAGCTGATGCTGGACGTCAAGGAAGAACATGACGATTATGCGGCAGATAGCCTTATTACAGATATCACGGGTCTGCTCAAGGATTTGGCGGGAATCCGAGAAAATTTGCGCTTTTTTATCCGACTCGATGATGAAACAACCGTATACTGGCTCGAAGCGAGTGGGCAATTCCGTAGTAAATCATTGCAATTTTATGCGGTGCCCGTCGATGTGAGCCGCCAGTTGAAAGAAATGTTTTTTGACAAAAAAAGAAGCATTATTCTGACGTCTGCTACCTTATCGGTAGATAAGTCGTTTCAGTACATGATCGATCAGCTCGGCTTGCAGGAGGCCGCAGATCAAGAGCGGCTGATGACTTCGCAGCTCCCGTCACCCTTTAATTACAGGGATCAGGTGTTGCTGGTCATTCCACGGGATTTCCCAAGCGTGAAGGGCAGTGTAGGAGATGCACACTTTGTAGATATGCTCGTTAGCTCTCTAGGAGCGACTGCTCAGGCGACGCGGGGGAGAATGCTCGTTCTGTTTACTTCCTATCGGATGCTCCGGCAAGTGTATGAGCCGCTCAAAGAGGCCTTAGCATCCAGCGAAATTACTGTGCTGGGACAAGGTGTGGACAGTGGGAGTCGCAGCAAGCTAACCCGCCGTTTTCAGGAAGCCAAAGCTTCTGTATTGCTGGGAACCAGCAGCTTCTGGGAAGGCGTCGATATTCCAGGAAAGGCTCTGACTTGTCTGGCCATTGTTCGCTTGCCGTTTCAACCGCCGAATCACCCGTTGCTGGAGGCAAAAAGCGAGCTGCTTCAGCAGCAGAAGAAGAATCCATTTATGAAGCTGTCTGTACCACAAGCGGTCATTCGCTTCAAACAGGGATTTGGTCGGTTAGTACGTACAGCGAGCGACCACGGGGTCGTTATCGTTTACGATACGCGTGTGATCGAATCCTATTACGGAAAGCACTTTTTGTACTCGTTACCGGGACCAAAAATGGAGCATATGCCATCGGAGCAAATGGTGCCCCGCATCGCCGAATGGCTCCAATCCGCCCCGGAGACAGAGGCATAACGGACGGACACTAAGTATGTTCGTTACAATTAGGGGGAGCAAGTATGAAATCAGATAAAATTTCAGAGGCTGTCGTACGGAGGTTACCCGTATATTTACGTTATCTGAATGCACTTCACAAACGGGAGGTGGCTACGGTCTCTTCTCAAGAGTTGGGACAGAGGCTAGATTTGAACCCGGCCCAAATCCGTAAAGATCTCGCCTATTTTGGAGATTTTGGTCGGAAGGGTATCGGTTATGATGTTTCTTATCTAATTGAGAAAATACGCCATATCCTGAAAATCGACCAGCAAATTAATGTCGTATTGGTCGGTGCGGGTAATCTGGGGCAAGCCCTTTCGAATTATAACGCTTATTTAAAAGACAATATGAAGATTGTCGCAGTATTTGATGCGTTTCCGGATAAGGTAGGGACCAAGATCAATACATTGGTCGTTCAACCGATGGATGAACTGGAAGCGACTGTGAAAGAAAAAAACATTCGAATCGGGATTATTACCGTACCTGATTTTGAAGCACAGCACGTGGCTGACAGGCTTATTGAGAGCGGAATTGGAGCGATCCTGAACTTTGCACCGACTACTCTCAAGGCACCGGCCAACATTCGGATTCATGCCACAGACTTTACAACTGATTTGCTTAGCCTCGCTTATTATTTGGAGGACGGAAAGGAAGAAACACAATATGACAGTGAATAAATGGATGATTAAAAACGGCTCTTTTGCCGTAAATGGATCAGAAGCTGGGGTAGTCCATGGTTTTATGATTGTGGAGGATAGCCGTATTACTTATATTGGCGAAACTTTGCCTGCGGGTGAGGAAGAGACGGAAGCGATCGATGGTAAGGGGCTATTGTTTTTACCTGGTCTGATTAATACTCATGGTCATGCGGCGATGTCTCTGCTGCGTGGGCATGGAGATGACTTGGCACTTCAAGTATGGCTTCAGGAGAAAATGTGGCCTATGGAAGCCAAGTATACATCTACGGACGTGTACTGGGGTACGTCCTTGTCTGTGCTGGAAATGCTGAAAGGTGGAACAACGACCTTCCTGGATATGTACGATCATATGGATGAGGTGGCTCGTGTAGCTGAAGAGTCAGGTATTCGTGCAAGTCTGATGCGTGGAGCAATTGGACTTTGCTCGGAAGAAGAACAGCGAATCAAGCTGGCTGAGGCCGTGACTTTTGCGCGTAACTGGCATGGTAAAGCAGACGGGCGTATTACAACGATGATGTCTCCGCACGCGCCATACACATGTCCACCTGCGTTTATTGAAAAATTCGTACAAGCTGCGCATGATCTGGACTTGCCACTGCATACGCACATGTCTGAGACGATCGCCGAAGTGGAGCAAAACGTACGCGACTACGGTTTGCGTCCAGTTGCACACTTAGATAAGCTTGGCTTTTTCTCCCGTCCTTCGCTTGTTGCCCATGGCGTTCATTTGAACGACGAAGAAATAGCTTTACTGGCTGAACGTGGTGTAGCGGTTTCGCATAATCCTGGTAGCAACTTGAAGCTGGCAAGTGGTGTGGCCAGAGTGCCTGAATTGCTGCGTGCAGGGGTTACTGTTTCTCTCGGAACGGATGGTCCTGCCAGCAATAATAACCTGGATATGTTCGAGGAAATGCGTCTGGCGGCACTTATTCACAAGGGTGTATCCGGTGACCCTACGGCAGTTCCTGCAAGTGAAGCGCTGCGCCTGGCAACAGAATACGGTGCAAAGTCGATTGGTTTAAAAGAAGTAGGAGCGTTGGCAGCAGGCAACAAGGCTGACTTTATCGCGTTGGATCTGAATCAGGCACATTTCTTGCCGCGTACAGATCTTATTTCCCATGCGGTATACTCTGCAAGCGCCAAGGACGTGGCTCATGTGTGGGTAGACGGTCGCCAGGTTGTGAAAAACGGCGAATGCCTGACTATGGACGAGGAACGTATCAAACATGAGGCACAAGCCGCCTTTGAAGGGCTGCTGTCGCGCTAATTTAGGTGTCACATCCCCTTAGAGAGGAAGCACAGGTTTGAAAAATAAGAAAAAGTGGATAGCGGTCGCCATTTTGGCCGTGATACTGATCCTGATCAGCATTTTCTGGTATTATTCCTATGTTACTCAAGACCAGGTGGCTGAGGAAAATGCTGCTATCATTAAGGCCAAGCAATCAGGTGGTCTGGTTAGCACGACTCAAACATGGAAGTCTGTGTGGGATCAGGTATACTGGGTGGTTCAAGGGAAAAATGCACAGAATGAAAATATAATGGTGTGGGTTCCTTTTCAAAAAGTGGAAGGACAACCTAACGTACCTGCCGCAGATAATAGCGGTGTTCACACCGAGTTGCTGAAGAACGGAGTCGATGAGCAAAAAATGACGGCAATAATTCAGCAGCAGCTTCCAGGTGCAAAAATTGTAAGGCTTCAGCCGAGTGTGTTCAATGGCGAATATGTGTGGCAGTTGTTTTACGATGATGGAAGTCATCATTACTACACCTTTTATCGTTTCTCAGATGGGGTAGCGACGGGTGTGAAATATACTTTGCCCAATAACTGAGCTGGTGTGAGGATTGGCAAATGTGGAATGAATGACTAGTAAATGATTAAAAGCTCAAGAAAAAGACGTAAATACGACAAAATTCGTATTTACGTCTTTTAGTTTTGCTATGCCGTAAAGCTGGCTGAAAGCCAGTGAAGCATCTTTACCTATCCATCTTCTCTCCTAGGTCAAATTCATCTTTGTGGCGGGCAACAGCGATCGTAAGATCAAATCCTACACGCAGCGTCTCGCCTCCACCATAACCAAAGATTTTGCCTCATCACAACTCCTCCACACATTGCCTTCGATATTAGATATACGTTATGATATACTATATTTTATAAGTGATAGACAAAAATGATAGAAAAAAGAATTGCTGATCACTATAAGATCATGCAATTTGGTTGTTTGTTGACATTCGTCCCGTTTCTTCTGGGTTTTACATTTTGAGAGGAGGATGTTGTTTGAAATTGCGTGCAGTTCCTATCGTTGTGGCGGCAGTTTTGGCAGCTTTGCTGCTATTTGGGGGATGGTTCATTTACCGTCAGGTTACAATGCAAAGTCCTCTGGAAAAACTGGTATCTCAATATCCAGGCGTGACAAGCGCTCAAATAGATATTAAACAGGATCAGGTTGTATTGAAACTAGATCTCAAACCGCAGGCGGATGTGGCCAGATTGGTCGATGTGGTTAAGCAAAAAGGACAATCCATCATCGGCAGCCGCACCATTAAGTTGGATATCGCAGATCGTTCCAATTCAGCACTGAATCAATGGTGGTCTGAGGCTATGTTTCCTGTGGCCGAAGCGATGGAAAATAAAAAGTATACTCAAATTTCATCTACAGTTGAGCAGATGAAAAAGAAAAAGACGGGTATCAAAGCTGATACCGATATGGATTCGAACAATGTCTATATCCGACTCAGCGAAGGTAAAGCGACCAAGTTTATCGTTTTGCCACGTCAATCTCAGCAAATGGGGGTATGGCCTAATGCCTAGATGGATTAAGGAAATATTAATCGGCATTGTGCCGGTAACCATTATATTTCTCGTTTTTATTGGGGTAAATATTATCCCTCTTCTGGTTGCTGGCGTGATGTTCAGCGGCTTGTTAATGCTTATGCATGCGCGTGGCGGTTTGGCCGTGGGTGCTGGGCAAGAGCGTAAACGTAAAAAAAATGGTCCGGACAAGCTGACTTTTGAGGAAATCGGTGGGCAAGAAAGCGCTAAGCAGGAACTGCGCGAGGCCCTGGATTTTTTGAATCGACATGATGAAATTTCCAAGTTTGGTATCCGTCCATTAAAAGGCGTTTTGCTCACTGGTCCTCCGGGAACAGGAAAAACGCTGATGGCGAAGGCAGCGGCACACTACACTAATTCTGTATTTGTTGCAGCCTCAGGTAGTGAATTTGTTGAAATGTACGTTGGTGTTGGAGCGGGTCGTGTCCGTGAGTTGTTTCGGGAGGCGCGTACTCGTGCAGCCAAGGAAAAGAAGGAAAATGCAATTATTTTTATTGACGAAATCGATGTAATTGGTGGTAAACGTGAGGGTGGACAGCAACGAGAATATGATCAGACTTTGAATCAGTTACTGACAGAAATGGATGGTATTTATTCCGCAGATACACCGCGGATTTTGATCATTGCGGCAACAAACCGTAAAGAAATGCTGGACAGCGCCTTAACGCGTCCAGGGCGTTTTGATCGTCATATTCAAGTGGATCTGCCTGACAAGAAGGGCCGTCTTCATATTCTAAAAATTCATGCCAAAAACAAACCGATTCAGGAAGATGCAAATCTGGACAAAATTGCTGAAGAATCTTACGGGTTTTCCGGCGCACAGCTGGAGAGCGTGATGAATGAAGCGGCAATCTATGCGATGAGACAGGATCAGAAAATGATTGCGCAGAAGCATCTGTCGATGGCAATTGACAAAGTGATGATGGGTGAAAAGACAGACCGAGAATCGACCTTGGAAGAGAAAAAACGTGTAGCGATTCATGAACTAGGACATGCTATTATGGCCGAAATTGTTCGTCCCGGTAGCGTAAGCCAGGTAGCACTTAGCCCACGTGGGAAAGCGCTTGGCTATGTGCGCCACAATCCACAGCAAGAGCATTATTTATACACCAAGCAGTTCCTGGAGGAGCAAATTATGATCTCGCTCGCAGGGGCTACGGCGGAAGAAATGTACTATGGCGGTCGCAGTACTGGCTCAAGTAATGATTTTGAGCAGGCGCTGAACATCGTTCATACGATGATGACTTCCGGTTTGACTTCACTTGGCATTATTAACATGGAAATGGTAACCAAAGAAGAACTCATGCGGGAAAATGGCGAGATTATGGCTGACCTGCATACCCGAACTTTGGAGCTGCTGGAAAAGCATCGTCCTGTGTTCGACAACTCACTTGACATCCTGATGAAGGAAGAAACTCTGTCTGGAGACCAATTTAGATGTCAATTTAGTGAAAATGCTTTATTACCAGCATAATTTTTTATGCTGGTTATTTTTTTTTACTTTTAGTCCGTGCTAAGATATTATTATCTATTGGGACATAAACATGTATTTTTCGACAAAGAAGGATACAATATATGAGAGTGACCAGGAAAGGGTGGAGTAAAGAATCATGCAATTTAAAAAAATCGGCGTCATCGGCGGCGGCACTATGGGACAGGGGATTTCTGAAATGCTCGCGTCCAAAGGAATCGATGTGCTGCTGGTAGAGCAGACACCAGAGAAACTAGACTACGCCTACAATATGATTGAAACGAGTCTGGACAAACAACTGGAAAAGTGGGCAATTACTCAAGCTGAGAAAAAATTGATCTTATCCCGTATTCAAAAAGTAATTCATTTGGCGGAGCTCGGCAGCTGTGATATGGTCATTGAGACTATTACAGAGAATCTGGACGAGAAGAAAGCAGTGTTCCAAGAGCTAGACCATGTGTGTCCAAGCAATATTATTCTTGCAAGTAATACATCCACGCTGAGCCTGACCGAGCTTGCTAGCTCGACCAAGTATCCTGAGCGTGTTATTGGTATGCACTTTATTTATCCAGTATCCCGTATTGATCTTGTAGAAATTATTCGTGGTTTGAAAACTTCGGACGATACATTTGAAAACACTAAATTGTTCGTGGAAGAGATAGTGGAGAAAAAAGGAGTCATGATTTATGAATCTCCTGGATTCGTAACAAGCCGGATTATCTGTCTGCTGATTAACGAAGCGGCCCATGTACTTCAAGAAGGCGTGGCTTCCGCTGATGATATCGATGACGCTATGCGAATCGGATATAACTTCCAAAGCGGTCCTTTGGAAATGGCTGACCGCTTTGGTCTGGATTCCGTTTTGGCTGCTCTGGAGCGTATGTTCCGTGAATTCGGCGAATTGAAATATCGTCCGTCCATCGTACTGAAGAAAATGGTGCGTGCAGGTAATCTGGGCGTGAAATCGGGCGAAGGCTTCTTTAAGTACGACAAGGATGGTGACCGGATATGAAAATTCTCGTAATCAATGCAGGGAGTTCTTCCCTGAAATACCAATTGTATGATATGACGGACGAGTCCGTTCTGGCAAAAGGATTGGTAGAGCGCATCGGTATGGATTCCTCCATTCTGACGCATAAGCCAACCAATAAAGAAGAATACACTGAAGTTAGCGAGATTTTGGAACATACTACAGCCATCCGTAAAGTGCTGAACGTACTCACAGATGCTGAACATGGTGTAATCTCCAGTACTAGTGAAATTCAGGCTGTGGGCCATCGTGTGGTTCATGGAGGCGAAATCTTCAAACAGTCAGCAGTTGTAACGCCTGAAGCGAAGAGTGAAATCCGTCGCTTGTTTGACCTGGCGCCACTGCATAACCCTGCTTCCATGATGGGGATTAAAGCGGCTGAATTGAATATGCCAGATGTACCACAGGTTGTGGTATTTGATACCTCGTTCCATCAAACTATGCCTGAAAAAGCTTATATGTACGCCATTCCAAGAGTGTTGTACAATAAGTATAAGGTTCGTCGTTACGGTGCCCACGGCACTTCCCATGATTTTGTAAGTAAGGAAGCCGCCAAATTCCTTGGTCGTCCTTTGGAAGACCTGAAGATTATCACTTGTCATATCGGTAATGGTGGTAGTGTAACAGCAGTTCAAGGCGGTTTGTCTGTTGATACTTCCATGGGTATGACTCCATTGGAAGGTCTTATGATGGGTACTCGTAGTGGTGATTTGGACCCAGCAATCGTACCTTATGTCATGAACAAAGAAGAATTGACTGTCAATGAAGTCAATTCCATGTTGAACAAGCATAGTGGACTTTTAGCTATCTCTGGTATCAGCAGTGACATGCGTGAAATCACAGAAGGTATGGAAAAAGGCGAAGCTAATTCTACATTAGCATTCGAAATGTATGAATACCGTCTGCGCAAATACATTGGATCGTATGCTGCCGCAATGAACGGGGTAGACGTAATTGCATTTACAGCAGGTGTAGGCGAGAACTCCATCGTTCTGCGTAAGAGAGTGTTGGAGCAATTGACATTCCTCGGTATCGAGCTGGATGAATCGTTGAATGCTATTCGTTCTGGCGAGCCTCGTCGGATTACAACTGCAAATTCAAAGGTAGAAGTACTGATCATTCCAACGAACGAAGAACTGGTTATTGCCCGCGACACGTTCCGTCTGGTTCAGTAGTTCGGTTCGAAAGTGTAAACTTTATGCATGCGGACTATTGTTTGAGTTCCGCATGCACCAAACAGCGAGAGCAAACAGCCTGACCCAGGGGGAAGGGCTGTTTGATTTTCGGTTAAGAGGAGAGAGACGGTCATGACGAATAAAAGTACGATTGCCCAAGTGGGCCGCCATGTAGGGGAAACGGTTACAATCGGCGCTTGGGTAAACAATAAACGATCTAGTGGTAAAATTCAGTTCCTGCAACTGCGCGATGGTAGTGGGTATATTCAAGGGGTTATCGTGAAAAGCGAAGTGTCCGAGGATATTTGGAATGACGCCAAATCCTTGACTCAAGAGAGCTCCCTTTACGTTACTGGAGTGGTGCGTGAAGAACCGCGTAGCCAATCGGGCTTTGAATTAACGGTTACAGGCATTGAAATTATTCATTTGACCGAAAACTACCCGATTACACCCAAAGAGCATGGTGTAGATTTCCTGATGGATCATCGTCACTTGTGGCTGCGTTCCGCCAAGCAACGTGCTGTTCTGATCGTACGGGCGGAAATTATCCGTGCTGTACAGGAATTCTTTAACGGCAACGGCTTTACGAAGGTGGACCCACCTATTTTGACTCCTTCCTCTGCAGAAGGTACAACAGAGTTGTTCCACATTAAATATTTTGATGAAGATGCGTATTTGACACAAAGCGGACAGTTGTATATGGAAGCCGCGGCAATGGCGCTGGGCAAAGTGTATTCCTTTGGTCCAACTTTCCGTGCGGAAAAGTCCAAAACACGTCGTCACCTGATTGAGTTCTGGATGATCGAGCCTGAGATGGCTTTTGTGGATCATGAAGAATCCTTGCGCGTTCAGGAGCAGTTTGTAAGCCATATCGTGCAATCTGTCCTGAAAAACTGTGCGAAGGAGCTTGAAACAATCGGACGCGATGTTTCGAAGCTGGAGCAAATTCAAGGCGAATTTCCACGTATTACGTATGATGAGGCGATTGCCTTCCTTCAAGGTGAAGGTTTCGATATCCCATGGGGCGAAGACTTTGGTGCTCCTCATGAAACGGCGATTGCTGAAAGATATAACAAACCTGTGTTCATTACACATTGGCCAACTCACATTAAGGCATTCTATATGAAACCAGACCCAACCCGTCCAGAGGTTGTTCTGTGTGCCGATATGATCGCTCCTGAAGGCTATGGCGAAATTATTGGGGGTTCCCAACGGATTGATGATCCAGCATTGATGGAAGAACGTTTTAACGAGCATAACTTGGCTCGTGAAGCCTACCAATGGTATATGGACCTGCGCACCTATGGTACCGTTCCGCATTCCGGCTTTGGACTGGGCCTGGAGCGTACAGTAGCATGGATTTGTGGACTCGATCATGTACGTGAAACGATTCCGTTCCCACGTATGCTGTATCGTTTGTATCCGTAACCGATGACCGGATCATTCGACAAGACATCAGCGGCAGAATGGGCGGAGGGAGTAGCCTTTGCTATGGAAGCCGGAATGGTCCAGATTCCCTATGCCCTGCTCAAGCATTATCGGACACTTCGGCTGACAGATGCTGAAATGCTGCTACTGATGCAGTTGCTTGCCTTTAAACAAGCGGAACGTAATGAATTTCCGACATGGGAACAATTGCAGACCCGCATCGGATGTACTGCGAACGAAATCGCACTCTATTTCAGTAAGCTCATGAAAGAAGGATTTTTGAGAATCGATTCCGTAGAAGACCGCAGCTCATCCGTACAATTCGAACGTTACAATTTGACGGGGCTGTATCGTAAGTTGGCAGAATGTATGATCGCCGAGCGTAACGAGCAGCACGATGAAGATGACATTTTGTTTGCAGGAAAGCTGGATTTACTGAATGGAATAGCAGAATCCCCGCTTACAGAAGAACGGAATTTGTTTACGATTTTTGAGAAAGAATTTGGGCGACCATTATCACCGATGGAATACGAGACGATCACCAGCTGGGTGGATCAGGATCGGTATCCCGAGGAGCTGATTTTGCTGGCTTTGAAGGAAGCGGTATTTGCAGGGAAGGTACATTTCCGGTATATAGACCGCATTTTGCTGGAGTGGAGCCGAAACCGTGTTCGTAATGCACAGGATGCCAAAGAATACGCCCAGCGATTCCGTGGTGGCGGACGCAATTGATATATCGGTCTAAGTCTTTTAGGCTAAGCAGTAGACTTATGTATCGAGGTTGTCACTGCAAATTGGCTAATGTGCAATGAGAACAATCTGGAATATCGCCTGTGCGCGTGAACTAAGCCGAAATGAAAGCGAGTAAATAGGCTTTAATGATAGAGGACACACCATTCCGTCAGGAGGGTGTGTCCTTTTTAAATATTTTTTTGAAATATGCAGGGGAAGGAAATTTCCTGGCGTCTATAGTATTGGGAAGGGGGAGAGCGTCATTGATATAGAGAGAATCATTGAACGAATACGGTCCGGTGACCGGCAGGCGTTCCGTGAGATCGTAGAGCTGTACAGCAAGCATGTATTTCATGTCGCCTATTCGGTACTGCATGACAGCAAGGAAGCAGAAGATGCCGCGCAGGAGGCATTCGTTCAGGTGTACAAGTCTCTCCCCCAGTACCGGAACGAAGGTTTTAAAACGTGGCTGAGCCGAATTGCGCTCCACAAAGCGCTGGATATTAAGCGCAAACAGGACAGACGACCCGCAGAGCTTATAGACGTCGCACAATCCCTTGTACAGCTCCCTTCCCGGGATGAGGATGTGCTGGCTCGTCTCATTCGCGAGGAACAAATTGAAGAACTATCGCAAAAAATCGCCCAGTTGCCCCAGCAACATCGGGATATTATTCAAGCCTATTATATGCAGGGCAAAACCTACGACCAAATTGCAGAAGAGACGCAGGTAGCTTTAAAAACAGTAGAGTCGAGGCTCTATCGGGCGCGGCTATGGATTCGAAACCACTGGAAGGAGGAGGAATGGCAATGACTGACCAACAGGATAAACCGTGGATTGAAGGGAAATCGAATGACTGGCATGCTTACATTGCAGGAACTTGCACGATAGAGGAGTCTGCCCGGCTGGAAAAGCTCCTGCTGGAAGACGAACAGGCGCTGATGCTATATCTTGTCGCACTGGAGCAACTGGAGTCAACTATGAAAGATTATTCTGCCTGGATGGATACGGAGCGCTTCACAGATCAGGTAATGGCCGTTCTTCCCGAGATAGAAGCTGAACCGAATCAAGTTCTGTTTAAAAAACGCCGCTGGTTTGAAAAACCTGTGTTTCACTACGTTGTCGCCGCAAGCCTAACGTTGATCTTGTTGTCCAGTGGAGCCTTTGACAAAATGATGCCGCAAACAGATGGAAAGCCGATTCCTCCAAAAGAACGCGTTTCTTACAGTGAAGAGGTCATGCGAGCTACAACAACCTGGCTCGATAAATTAAAGCCCTAAATCATCGGATAAAGGCTGAGATGAAAAAACTCAAACAACAACCTTCAAATGGGGACTTTATTAAATCCCATAAATAGAAAGGAAGTGTAGCGATGCCTTATGCGGAAAGAAGCAAGCTCTTGGCATTTCTATTGAACATCATTCCCGGTGTGGGACACTACTACTGGACCAGAAAAGCCAATGCGTTTGTATACACCATTTTGTTTTTCGGATGTCTGGCGGGAGGATTATTTTTTTCAGTGGTTTCAAGAGACGAATTACCTTTATTGGCCAGTATGTTTGTTGCCGCTCTTTTTTGGGGGCTGAGTATGCTGCATATCATTATTAGCTTATTACGTTATGATCCTCGTGCAGGTGCTGTTCCATATCCCCCACATGCAGGACCCAATCCATATGGTTATTACTCGCAAAGTGGGCCTTATGGACATGCTGGTTCAACGGGAGAGGTACCGGAGGGGGCAACAGACGCGGATGTGGATGCACCGGGAGCAGGAATGGGATATGGCCCGGGCTATAACCATTATCAACAAGGACACTATGGTATGGCAGGATCACCTGCTTTTCAAAAAGGATCAGAGAATGAACGCTTTTTTACGATTTTGCTGTCGTTCATTCCTGGATTGGGACACCTTCATTTGGGGCTGATGCAGCGTGGTTTGTCTTTTCTGCTATCTTTCTTTGGCTTTGGAGCGATCCTCGTTTTTATTACCAGCATTACAAACGAATCCGGATTTTTGGCGTTTGCGGGCGTGCTGCCGATCATTTGGCTGTATTGCATGTTTGATGCGGTGCAGCATGTACATCGCAAACAAGCGGGAGAAATGCTTCAGGACCGGACTTTGTTTGAGGAACTGGAGCATGGAAGAGTCGAGGGACGGCGGAGTAAAATGCTGGCTACCATTTTATCGGTATTTCCCGGTGCTGGACATATGTATATCGGTTTGCAAAAGCGTGGACTCCAGCTTATGCTTCTGTTTTTAGGAGGCATCTATGTACTGGACGTGCTACATCTTTCACTCTTTTTGTTCCTGATTCCGGTGGTTTGGTTTTACAGCTTTTTTGATGCGTTGCAGCAAGTAAGCCGTTATGGACGGGAGCCGCTGATCGACAAGCCTGTGATCGGTATGTTTGCACAATATCACCGCTGGGTAGGCTTGGGGTTGCTATTGCTGGGCGCCTATTACATCTTAATCAATGTACTAGTTCCTACTCTGGATCGTCTGTTTCCGAATGGAGAGATTTATAATTTGGTTGACATGTATCTACGGACGATTATCGTATCCTTATTGTTGATTGGCGGTGGTATTTGGATGATGATCGGGAATTCCAAATCTAAACGAGTAAAGGAGAAGCAATAGAATGGATACTGAGTTTTCAAAGAGTGAGGCTCCCTTTAAGGGAGCCCATCATCCTCATAGCGATGGAGGAGGCTCCACAGGTATATTGGGTACATCGTCTAACAAAAATAGTTCCTCTAAAGCGTCAAACGCTCCGGCAGGGGTGTGGAAAGTCGGAAGGCTGTCAATGGGACTTTTCCTCGTCCTGCTGGGGGGCATAACGTTTGCCTCCAAGTTTTGGGGAGCGGGCATACTGGACCAGGCTTTGACCTGGTGGCCTGTCGTTTTTGTTTTGCTGGGGTTGGAAATTTTAATGTATACTGCTTGGAAAGGGACGCGTGAGCGCATTCGTTATGATTTATTCAGTATGTTTATTACGGCGGTATTGGTTTTTTGCTGTATCGGATTTGCCTTGGTCAGTTCATTGGGGATCACTCCGCAAGTCAGAGAAATAATGAGTTCGGTTCAGGAAACAAGGCTTCTCCCAGACTGGCATGAAAAACTGCCTGCCGGAGTGACCAAGGTGATTGTACAGGGAGAAGATCCTTATGCGGTCAAAATTGATGCAACCACCTCACCGGAGGTGCATGTGTTCGGGAGTTATGTATACACAGGCAAAGAGGACGAAATAAAGGGGCAAGATTTATATCAGACCAAGCAAATCGGCGATACCTTGTATGTATTACTGGGTCAAATTCCGACACGGTTTATGCAGACTCAGCAGCAGCTTGATGTTACGATTGCTGTACCTGAGGGAATTACGGTTACTGTGCGCGATAGCCGAGGAAATATAATTGAAAAATAGGGAGATCTTCCGGCTCCAACTTTACATTTCGTATCATTCACGCGATACTGAAAGGGAAGCCTGAGATGTCATCCATGTCGCTAACTAATGGTGCATTTGCTTATCAGGCGAAACTTGATGATGTGCAGTCGAATAGCGATTGTAATCGGAAATGAGGGAGAAAAATGATTTCGTTGAATCCTGACACGCTTACAGGGCGTGAAAATTATAAGCTGTTGACCGGAAGTATCATCCCAAGGCCGGTAGCCTTTGTAACGACTTTGAGCAGCGAAGGGGTGCTGAATGGTGCGCCGTTCAGTTATTTTTCCATCGTAGCTTCTGAACCGCCACTGCTGTCTGTATCCGTACAACGTGTTGATGGAGTACCCAAAGATACAGCACGTAATGCGATGGAGCATAAGGCTTTTGTCGTACATATCACAGACGAGGACAATGTGGGAGCGGTGAATGTGACGGCTTCCCGTCTGTTGCCGCAGGAGAGTGAGGTTACACTGGCAGGCCTTACCCCGGTCAAAAGTACAAAAATCGAAGTTCCCGGTGTGGCAGAAGCGAAAATACGTATGGAATGTATTCTGGAACAGGTTATACCGTTGGGAGGTCAGGAGGACACACCTGCCTGTGATCTGTTAATCGGACGCGTAGTGCAGTATCATTTGTCCGAGGAAGCGTATCAAAATACGTATGTGATTGCTAAGGAGTTGCGTCCAGTAAGTCGTTTGGCTGGGAACAACTATGCGAAGCTAGGAGAGCAATTCACGCTGGAGCGTCCCCAATAGGGGGCGTTTTTTTACAGCATATCCAAAATTATATCAGGAGGATTCTTATTCATCATATTTCCTTTTATGTCGCTAGTAGAATAGAAATACCCTTATTATAAAAAAAGAGAACGTTCCTGTGCTATCGCTTAGGCTCCGTTCTCGATATTCAATGACCACTTTTACAAATAAGGATACGCATCTTTGATATTTATGAGTTTATTTACTTCAAAGTTTTCAGCAGCAGGGAGCGATAGGTCGTTTCAAACAAAAATTCAAACGCCTCCAAATGCTTTTTAGCCTCAAATACATCACGGCCCCACGCATAAATGCCGTGGTTACGCAATAAAATTCCAGGCACCTGATCATTCAGCACACCAGGTACGAGCTTGGCAATCGAGGCAATATCCGCGTAATTAGGCAGCACAGGAATATCAATGGCAGCATTTTCTTTCCAAATGTTAAAAGCCTTGATCAGCTCAATACCTTGGATAGGTACAGCGCCTTGCTCACCGTAATATTCGGAAATCAGATTGTTAAACACGGTATGCACATGAAAAACGGCTCCGCAGCCTGTTAGGCGGTAAATTTCACAATGTATAAGCGTCTCTGCGCTTGGCTTGAGGTTTGTCGCTTCTGCCGCTTTTCCGTACTGGTCTACGAATAGAAAATCTTCCGGAGTACGCTTGGTTTTATCCTTGCCGCTGGCGGTGACTGCAAAATAAAATTGTTCGGGATGAAAGTCACCAATTCGGATCGACAAATTGCCGCTCGTGCCTGGGAACCAGTTGCGAGATGCAAATAGTTCTTTGACATCAGCGAGTTCTTCAAGTGCGCGGCGTTTTTCTTCCAATGAAATGTCTGCCAAGTTAAAACTCATTTACAGCACCCCTTGCTCCTGTTTTTGCTTTAAATCCTCGATAATGTCATCAAATGTTTCAAAGGGTACATGTGGTACGCCAAGCTCTTGACACTTTAAAGTCAGATGCGAACGGGAGTACACAAGATCGGCAATTTTAGCTCCTTCAAAATCGGTCAGGCTGTCGCCGATCAAAATCCGTTCGTATTGTTCGGAAGGGTATTGACGAATCACAGTCGTTTTACACATGCCACAATCATTTGTACACGGTTCCTCACATGGATGCGGCCAAGTAATCTGGATGCGATCCCCGGAAAAATCCGCTCCGTTGCAATAGACGTGGTCGTGTGGAATATCGAAGGGTTTTAGCAATGGATCAATAAAAAAATCAATGCCGCCACTGGTGACGAAAAATTGAATCTGCTGCTCTCGTACATAGTCCAAAAAGCGTGCAAAGCCCTCGCGTATATCAGCTTGTCCAAGTACATATGAGATAATTTCGTCCTTTTGCTCCGAAGGCATGAGGGCAAACATCGCACCTACGCCTTCACGAATGGATGTATGCCCATTTACGATCTGATGCATGATGGGCTCACAGCCTGTAGGTTGAAAATGCTTCATAATGGCGACAATATTGTCGCTGTTCGTAATTGTCCCGTCAAAATCGCAAAAAATGACGGGCTTCTTCGCTGTGCTCATCGTTCACCTCCCCATGTGTCGAGCGCAGATTGCAGCTCGGGGTGAGTACGGGCGTATTCTGCCAGAGGGACATTTTGCTGTACCGCTTCAATCGCCTGCACAAAGGCGCGTCCACCAGCTTCTGTACCCAGCGGATGACCGTGAATCCCGCCCCCAGCGTTGACAACAACGTCAGTACCAAAATCACGTACAATTAACGGCACGAGGCCCGGGTGAATCCCTGCGGAAGGGACCGGCATACTGGCCTTCAGCGGTAGATCAGGGGTGATCAGCTCATCGCGGATCGCCATGTTTTCCTCACGCGGCATCGTCACTGAGCCGTAGGGAGAAGGGAAGAGGACGAGGTCAGCGCCAGCCAGCCGCATAAGCTGACCGAGTAGGACGGACGCCGAAATACCATAATGCGGCGATGGATAAGCAGCTCCCGCCAACGAAGGATGGGCTGCAATCGGCACCGAGACGGCAGGATCGCTACTAAGTTCATGTAGCACATCGTAACCGTAGGCCAACACGTTAAACAGTAACGCGTTGGCACCCGCATCAATGGCCTTGAGAGCTTGCGTCTTAAGCTGCGAGGTCGGCCCCGTTAAATTAGCGGCATACAGCAGCTTTTTACCGGTTTCACGCTCAGCCGCTTCGGCGGCTTTGATGCAGGCTTCGACACGTTTTTCAATCGGCGTCAGCGTGTTTTCAAACAAGATCTCGTCGTCCTTGATCAGATCAACGCCACCGAGAGCCTGCCGGGTAAACTGTTCACGAAGTTCGTCCAAATTGAGGCCAATTACAGATTTGAAAATGCTCATGAGCAGGGGACGATCATACACGCCAAGCTGTTCGCGCAAGCCGCTGATACCGAATTTCGGTCCTGGAAAAGCAGAGCGGAATGCTTCCGAGAAACCCAGCTTCGTTAGCTTAATTCGGCCGTCCATCGAAATTTTGCCGAAGACTGTGACCAGCAGAGCGGGAATGTCTCGGCTGAAGTTGACATCCGGGTAAGCGATGGTCAGGTCCGCGTACCGTTCACCGGGACCTCCATCGTAAATATCCACAGAATGAACCGAGCCAAGATGCTTTTGCATCGCGTCCCGTTTGGCTTGCGGGAGCTCAGTCCAGCTGCCCACCGTCATGCCGATGGCAATAGATTGGGCCTTTTGGTTAAAATCGGCTTTGTCATCGTATACCCGGTAGGTCGCCAAGCAATAGCTCATTCAATTCCCTCCTTAAGTACAGCTCCCATCTCGCGGGATCGTTCAGCGCACCGCTGCACCGCCGCAATCACCGTTTCGTAGAAGTCACCTTTGTCCAGCATTTCCAATGCAGCTACCGTAGAGCCATTAGGAGACATGATTTTGTGGCGAAGGGCAGAAGGCTCCTCTCCGGTTTGCTGCACCATGCGTGCCGCTCCAAGCGCGGTTTGCACCGTTAGTTCGTGCGCTTGCTCAGGGGTCAAGCCACCACGGATTCCCCCGGCAATCATGGCTTCCATCAGGTAGTAGACATAAGCAGGGCCGCTTCCAGATATCCCGGTCAAAACATCCATTTTCTCTTCTTCTATAACCGTTACCGTACCTACAGATTCGAACATCGTAAGCACGTTTTTACGCTGGTTTTCGCTGATCTCCTTGGAAAAGCTAATGCCTGTGGCTCCCAGCCCAATTGAGCTGGATGTATTGGGCATCGTCCGTGCGATCGGCTGCTTGCGACCCAGCAACGTTTGCATCGTACGAATGGACAATCCTGCGATTACCGAAATAATCAGCTGCTCATCAGACAGAAGTGGGCCGAGCTGCCCAAGTGCTTGTGCAGCATCCTTGGGCTTCATGGCAAGCACAATGACCGGAGAACGACGCAGAAGCTCGGTTTTGGCGGCATCCTCGGTTTGGAACAAGACTCCATATTGCTTTTGAAGTTCCTCAAGGCGAGCCTGATTACTGCGGTTGATGACGGTAATACCACTACGTTTGACGACAGAACGAGCCGTCATTCCGCGAATAATAGCCTCTGCCATTGATCCTGCCCCGAAAAATGTAATTTGCTCATTAATTAAAACCTTTGTTTGTGATTCACACATAGATTCATAACCTCCAAGGATACAGATTGATTTATGTTATTATTCCCTGATTTGTCCAGTACCGTACACGCGATATTTGGTTGAAGTCAAGGCAGGCAATCCCATTGGGCCGCGGGCATGTAATTTTTGTGTGCTGATTCCGATCTCGGCACCAAACCCAAACTCGAAGCCATCCGTGAAGCGAGTGGATGCATTGTGATACACGGCTGCCGCGTCCACTTCTTGCAGAAAACGCTCGACATGGGCTTTGTCCTCGGTGACAATACACTCAGAATGCATCGTACCGTAACGGGCAATATGCTCCAGTACTTCGTCCAAATTGTTTACGACCTTGATGTTCATAATGTAATCATTATACTCGGTGCCATAATCCTCTTCTGTAGCAGGAACAGCCCAAGGAGCCAATTCTCGTGTGCGTGCACAGCCGCGTAGCTCAACCCCAGCATCACGAAAGCGTTCTGCCAATCCTGTTAAGTGTGCTTTTGCATAATCCGAGTGTACGAGCAATGTTTCCATCGAGTTACACACGGACGGTCTTTGCACCTTGGCATTCAGTGTAATCGCTTCGGCCATTGCTGCATCCGCTGTAGCGTCCAAAAAGGTATGGCATACACCAGCTCCGGTTTCGATGACAGGTACGGTAGCGTTCTGAACAACATTTTGAATGAGTGAACGCCCGCCGCGTGGAATAATTACATCCAGCAAGCCGTTCAAGGTGAGCATTTCGTTGACCGAGGCACGGTCTGAATCTTCAATAAGTTGAAGCGCCTCGCGTGGCACAGCTGTTGCGTCTAGTGCCTTCTGGAGTACTTCGATAATTTTGCGGTTGGAGAAGAGGGCGGCCGAACCACCGCGTAGCACAACCGGATTGCCTGTTTTCAAGCACAGGCCCGCGGCATCCACGGTTACATTTGGACGCGCTTCATATATGATGCCGATGACACCCAGCGGCACACGTATCTTCTCAATTCTCAGACCGTTTGGACGTTCAATTTGCTCAAGGGTGTCGCCGACCGGGTCAGGCAGTGCCACAATTTGGCGTAATCCTTCGGCAATAGCTCCGATTCGGTCCTCGGTCAGCTTGAGGCGGTCGAGCAGCGACTCCGATGTTCCCTGTTCCCGTCCATGTTTCAGGTCATTATGGTTTGCTGCAATCAGCTCTTCAGTATGATTTACTAGAGCTTCAGCCATAGCAAGCAATGCTTCATTTTTCTGTGCTGTAGTCAGGCGGTTCATGACCCCGGCACTTTTTTTGGCAAGATTGGCTTTGGTTCGTACTTCGCTAAACTGATTCTCCTCGGTTGCAGCTGTGTTAGTTGTTAAATCACTCATATTACGGCCTCCCTACATACATAATGTAATCCATTCATCCCTGTGGATCACCTCAAGCCGGTGAATGGGACCAATTTTGCCCACAACCTCGCCGCTGGGTAATCCTTGTACAATTCGGAGCTGTTCATCGTCATAATTGACGATGCCGCGTCCTAACACTTTATTTTCCGGTCCGAGCACCTCAACGACATCTCCGGCATGAAAGCTGCCCTCGACACGTCGTACGCCTACCGGAAGTAGACTGTGTCCTCCGTGAACCAACGCTTCCTCGGCCCCTTCGTCTACATGCACCGCGCCCAGAGGGGTGGACATAAATCCAAGCCATTGTTTTTTCATCGGAAGCGAAGAGAGGTGAGTGTCAAAATAAGTTCCCGGTCCGTGTCCTTCGACGGCTGCGTCTAGATCGCCATTCGCGCTTACACGTCCCACATATACAGGCACACCGCCGCGTGTAGCGACCTTGGCAGCTTCGATCTTGGATCGCATTCCGCCAGTACCTACAGACGATCCAGAACCTCCAGCTAATGCATAAATCTCCTCTGTAATTTCCTCGATACGTTCAAAACGTACGGCATTCGGATGCTTGCGCGGATCTGCCGTATATACGCCATCGGTGTCCGTAATGATAATCAGATGCTGAGCTTTGACCAGATTGGCAACCAGCGCGGACAGCATATCGTTATCGCCGAATTTCAATTCGTCAATCGATACAGTATCATTTTCGTTAAAGATCGGGATAACCTGCTGGCGCAGCAATTCTTCTACGGTCATTCCGGCATTATTCATCCGTTTGCGGCTCAAAAAGTCACTACGGGTCAGTAGAACCTGCGCGATCACTAGGTCAAAATCTTTAAAAGCCTGCTCATAGGCCTGCATGAGAAGAGCTTGGCCAACAGCCGCTGCCGCTTGCTTTTCATGCAGTAGCTTAGGGCGAAACGGGTACCCAATCTCTCTGAATCCGGCGGCTACTGCACCTGATGTAACCAGCAGCACTTCATGACCTTTTGCACGTAGCAAGCTGATTTCCCGGGCAAAATAAGCGATGGCTTCCCGATTCAAGCCACCTTCCACTCCAGTTAGAGAGCTGCTTCCGATTTTAATGACGATTCGTGTTGACAAGACGTCCACTTCCTTAATTTTACTCTTTTTAATGCAAAAAAACTTCCATCCTTTGTATGCAAAGGACGAAAGTTTGTGCTTCCGCGGTACCACCTTCATTGATGATTCATGATCATCCCACTTGAAACCTGTTAACGGCAGGGACCGCCTGATTGCGCAGGGCGCTCGGGGATAGGAGTTGGGAGAGAGTCCAGGTAAATTCTTGCAGCCTATCGGAATTTACTCTCTGAACAGGACAGAGTCTCTCTTAATAGTCCCTTCAACGCGCTAAATGATATTGGATACAGAATACCACGAAAAGACCAGGTTTGGCAAAGAAGTTGTAGCTGGAAAATACGGCTTAACCAAACAGGTTTAGCTTACCAATTCGATCAGCCGCCTCGGTCAGTCGAGCTTCTGAGCTCAGCAGTCCCGCTCGCACATATCCTTCGCCGCCACTCCCGAAGCCGATCCCTGGAGCGACAGCCACCTTGGCTTCCCGCAACAACAGATCGGCAAAAGAAGTGGAAGTATAGCCCTGCGGCACAGGCAACCAACTGAAAAAGGAGCCGCTTGGGCGCGTCGCCTTCCAGCCTATTTGCCCAAGTGCATCATAAAAAGCGTTACGGCGTGATTCATAGCGGGCTACCAGCTCGCCTACGCAGTTCTGCGAGGCCGTTAAGGCTGTCGCCGCCGCTGCCTGAATGCCGCCAAACAAGCTTACATAAATATGATCCTGCAGCAGATTAATCATCGAGATGATTTCGGCATTACCGAGCGCGAAACCAACACGCCAGCCCGCCATATTGTACGTTTTGGACAAGGTATAGAACTCAATCCCCACCTCTTTAGCACCCTCAGCCTGTAGGAAGCTTACCGGACGTTCGCCATCAAATCCAATAGCGCCATAGGCGAAATCACTGGCAACTACAATACCGTTACGTTGCGCGAATTCAACTGTATCCTCGTAAAAGGAAAGTGGAGCCGTTGCCGAGGTTGGATTATTCGGATAGTTAAGGAACATTAACTTGGTGCGGCGGCGGTCTTCCTCGGAAATGGCTTCATAATCGGGCAGAAAACGGTTCTCTTCTTTTAATGGGAGAAAAGACATTTCCGCTTTAGCCAAGGCTACACCAGACCAGTAGTCCGGGTAGCCGGGATCAGGGACGAGACACACATCGCCGGGATTGAGTAAGACTTGCGGCAGCTGAACCAAACCCGTTTTTCCGCCAAACAGGATGGCGACCTCGGTTTCAGGGTTGAGCGTCACACCGTAATCCTCCTGATAGCGCTGGGCAACGGCTTCCTTGAGAAAGCTGTAACCACGAAATGGCGAATATTTATGATACAGCGGATTATCCGCTGATTCCTGCAAAGCTTTTACAATATGAGAAGGAGTGGGAGTGTCGGGGTTCCCCTGTCCGAGATTAATGACATCATGCCCCGCCGCGATTTCACGGTTTACATTTTGTACAAGTGTGGCAAAAAATTGAGTGGGTAACTGTTTCATGACGTCAGCGGAGGGAATAGAAAAATGAGTCATCAATTCACACGACCTTTTGGAATAGTTTAAGAAATAATCTATCACGATTTTACCGAGTTGTATAGGGGGAATTAAGCTTGCATGGTTGCGTAATCCAGACTGATCGGGCTATGATGGGGGAAAATACCGGACAATGGGTCGCGGGAAGCTCTGGCTCACAAGGAGGATGAAGGATTTTGACGTATCAGGAAGCTCAGCCGTTCAGTGTTGCACTCATACAAGCTCACATAGAGATAGGAAATCCCCCGGAAAACCGCAGTCATATCCGAGCTTTAATGGAACAAGCGATGAAAGTCGAACTGAAGCCGGATCTGATTGTCCTGCCGGAAATGTGGAACACAGGTTATGCCTTAGATCGCATTCATGAGCTGGCGGACAAGGAAGGGACGGAGACTCGGGCATGGATAGCAGCATTCGCTGCCACCCATGAAGTGAACGTAGTAGCTGGGTCGATCGCAGAGAAAAAAAGCGACGGTCATGTGTATAATACGATGCTCGTTTTTGACCGAACAGGCAGAGAGGTTGCTTCGTATTCCAAGATTCATCTATTCCGACTTATGGATGAAGAAAAATATTTGCAGCCTGGCGAAGAAAAGGTTTTATTCGCACTGGATGGCGGGATTCGGGCAGGTGCGTCGATCTGCTATGATATTCGTTTTCCTGAACTAGCCCGTAGTTTGGCCCTGTCGGGCGCAAATTTGCTGATCGTACCCGCAGAATGGCCTCATCCCCGGCTTCATCACTGGCGTACCTTGCTAACCGCACGTGCTATAGAAAATCAAATGTATGTTATTGCTTGTAACCGGGTAGGTCGCAGTGGAGATACTGATTTCTTCGGGCATTCGCTTATTATTGATCCATGGGGAGAAATCATTGCTGAGGGCGGAGAGCAGGAGGGGATCATCACAGGAACGATTGAGTCTGCCTTAGTGCAGGACGTACGTGGTCGTATTCCGGTGTTTGAAGATCGGCGTCCCTCACTGTATGACCGATAATCAGTGTAGAAAGGAATACTCCATGCTTAAGGAACGCATTGAATTTTTGTGTAAAAAGAAAAATCTGTCCCGTAAAGAGCTGGTAGACGGGCTGGTGACACCAGCACATTTCGCAAATATACTGGCTGACCGTTACCCGTTGGCAGAGGATTTGGCCGAGCAAATTGCTGGGCGTTTAGGTGTAAACCCATCCTACCTCTTGCGTGTAGCGGCAGAGGATGAAGAGACGCTGGCTACAGCGGATAAGATTTTCACAGAGCTGTTCAAGCTGGCTAATCCTGCCACGGAAAGCTATGTGGATCTACTGGAGGATCGCAACGATTCGCTTGTGGTGGAAATGACGACTTATTTGATGAAGGCCGTTTATTACCAGCAATTAAATGACCCAACAGCCTATGAATATTTACATCAAACCTATTTGAATTTTTATTTGGAGAAGTTTGGTCGTTCGGATGAGGTGGAGCTGCCCGCACCGCTAAAAAAAGCAATTTTATTTTATAAAATCCAGTATTTCCGCTCGAAAAATCATTATTATGATGTGCTGAATAACGTTACGCAGCTAAGCCGTCTAGTGGAAGAGGGGACGGAAAACTGGCTGAATGCGCAAAACATTATGATGGAGGCCTGTATTCAGGTCAAGCAATTTGATCAGGCGAAGCAGGTATTCGAGCAGACGATGCGCAGAGTATATGATGATCGGCTTTTTCACCGTTTGACGGGCCTGTATGTGGCTTACAGCGGATATTGTTTTGCCATGGGTTCTGTACAGGAAGCACTGTTAACGTTGTCTATGGCTGAGGCCAATTTGGTTTATTTAGAAAATGCGGCAGATATGCTCACGACCATCCTGAACAACCGGATTATTATGCTGACATCGATTGGCGAGCTGGATAAGGCTTTGGAGGAAGTAGCGCGTTTTGAAGCGCTGGTGAGCCGGGAGCGGGAGGAAATGCAGCAGATGATGCTGCCCGTTACGCTAATTTATCGCTGTGAGATTGCGTTTGCGCGAAAAAATTGGGGGCTTCTCTCACAGCATTTGGATCAACTGCGTAAAACAAATCTGACAACAGATCAGCAAATGGGGCTTGATTTTTATGAAAGCCAGCTTGCGCTTGCTCAGGGAAATCAGGACGCCTTTTGGATGCATGCCTTGCAATGCTTGCCTTATTTTGAATCTCTCCAGCATCCAGCGCGGCTTGAACAGTTATATGAAACGCTGGCAGTTGTGTCCGAGGACAGTCGTCGTTATAAAGAATCATCGGCGTATTATCGCAAATTGGTCTATCTTATGCGTAAAAAATAGCCTGAATTCACTCGTTTTTCACAAAACTATCGGATGATCGTGCGAAAGATTACTCCAAAGTGCGCAAAATTTTGTGTAAACCGTCCCAGAGTTCAAAATAAACCGGAAAAGTACAGGTTAAAGCTCCTGTTTTTTCGGTTTTTTTGTATGCGCCAAAACGTATTGTGATGCCATATACCCTCTTTTATACTGAATTCATAAGGAACGACAATACAAAATACGAGGTGCAACCACATGATGAACTTATTCGGGAAAAAGAAAAAACAGCAGGATGCGATAGAACAAGCAGATCAACTGATGAATAAAGGCCTGTCAGGATTATTTATGAAAGGTTTGGTACCCAAAGAGCATCGGGAACAGATTAACCAAAGCCTAAACTCGGCAAGACAAGCTCAAACGGCGGCTAACGGTGGTTTGGCGATGGCAGCGACTGCGGTTGTTATTTCGGTAACAGATACCGGGAAGCTCGTGAATTTTGATCCGATTGTGGTGCTAATGCTAGATGTGACAGAAGTAAACGGTAATCGATATCCAAAAACGTTGGAAACGCTCGTATCCAAGCTGCAAATTCCGCGACCTGGAGATACGGTGGGTCTGGGGAGCAATCCGGTAAATCCATCGGAGCTGATTTATATGGGTCTGGTGACAGTGTAAATGAGCAGGTCGTTTCACCTTTCTTGCTGACATATAATTTGAACAGATGATTGAAAAAGGGGTCTTGGAGGATGAAAGGATTTTTGAGTATTATCGGGGTACTTATGGTGTTTGGTGTAGGCTTCTCACCATTTTTGGCTAACTATTTATGGGATGATCCATTTGTGATTATGGATGCCCCGTGGTATAGGCCGTTAATTTATATAGGCTTTGCGCATATTTTTCTACCTGGTATTTTAGGTGTGTTTTTTGGAGGCGGTAAGGTTAAGAAGGGTGTTCCTGGGGTTGGGATTATTACAAGTGTTCAGCTAACAGGGACTTATGTAAACAATCAGCCGCAGGTAAAGCTCGGGTTGACCGTAACCAAACATGGAGAAGACAAATATGATACTGCTTTGACGACGATTATTCCTTTGACTTCCATGGCTCAATTTCAGCCAGGCTCGATCATTCCGTTGGTCGTATCGGAGAAAGATAAACTGAAAGTAGGACTTGACCTGAAAGGGCAGGTGTCGCAGACGGATTTGCAAGCGTTAATGAATGAGCAAATGGCCAAGCAGGGCGTATCGCCTGAGCTGATGGAAATTGCCAAAACCGGTAAGCAGGCATATGCGAAGGTGCTGGATGTTACACCCATGGGGGAAGCAGGATCTAATAAAATTAAGCTTCAATTTACGCTGAGTGTTACGAAAAACAACGGCGATACATTTAATGTAACCACGCAAAAGGTTGTTTTTTCTTCCCAACTATCCAAGCTGCAGCAGGGAAGTATTATAGAGGTCATTTATTCACCTCAAGATCCTTCGAAATTGGTCTTTAAAACACAAGTGAGTGAAGCCGAGGTACAGCAAGCATTTGGTTCTTCTCGATAATAAAAAAGTTTTCCGATACCTGTTTCAGATACAGCCCATAGGTGTATTATAATAGTATCCCGACACCAGGAGGTTGATAACGATGGATAACCAAAGTAGATCCGAACTGGCGAATAGGGATGGCCTGTCACGGCCGAGAGGCTTAAATAGACAGGTTGTCGGAAACAATTATGAAATGGGCTATGATCAGGATAAAAGTCCACCAGATTTAGGGAGACCCTGATCACAAAAAGGCGAGGACAGGCACTTTGGGATCACACAGCACATTGGAACTGAGGTAGGACATTCTTGGGAGACCAAGGCTCGAGACCTTAAGGAAAGAAGTGATGCGGGATGGATAAAGTGGAGTTTCCGAGCAAGCGTAAAGTAATCAGGCGAGGCTGACATGAAATTCAAATGAACATGAAATGTGGTTCGTTAAAGACAGATGGAAGCAACATCGCAACAGTGTAATCGAACCCGTAAAGTAAATGAAGTATTGAAAGCATAGGGGCGAAGCCCCGGGACCGTCTTCTTCTCTGGCTTTGGCTGAGGAGGAAGACGGTCCTTTTCACATTTGAAGCTACTTTTGAGAAAGTTGCTCGACCGTTTCTCGGAAGGTATCAATAAAGGCTTCGGCAGCTTTAGACAAATAACGTCCGTTTCGGTAGGCAATGGCTAGGGTACGGCTAGGGGTAGGTTCGGCGAGTGGCAATAATGCTGGAACAAACTCGCTGCTGGCGGCCCGGGCGATAAAACGGGGGACGAGTGTCACTCCCATACCTGTCGCTACAAGCGATTGGAGCGTCTCCATATTAGTGCTCTCAAACACCACATTGGGTTCAAAGCCAGCTTGATGACACAAATCCATCGTCAGCTTGCGAAAGCCTTGCCCTTTTTTCAGAACGACAAAAGGCTCATCTTTCAGTTCTTCCATATGCACAGGCTGCGGATGGTCTCCGTTTTTACGCAGGGCTAGGGGGTGACCTGGAGGAACGGCAAGATCAATCCACTCTTCACCGATCGGCACATAGGAAAGTGTAGGTTCTACTAATGGAAGAGATAGCAGGCTGAGATCTGTATCCCCACTGGCAGTTTTTTTCTCCAAATTCATGGATGAATCCTCGACCAACACGATTTCAATGTCCGGATGAGCTTTCTTGAATACAGGCAGCACATGCGGCAGCAAATGAGAACCTGTGATGGGCATACTGCCAACCACAACCTTCCCTTTTCGCAGTTGAGAAATGTCGTCCATTTCCTGCCGGAGCTGCTCAACTGCATCGACTATTTTTTTTGCCTTTTCCACAAAGCTTGCTCCTGCATGTGTTAATTCCACCGTGCTGGTGTTGCGTTGAAATAGAAGTACCCCAAGTTCTTTTTCCAGTTTGGACAATTGTTGGCTCAAAGAGGGCTGAGCAATATGCAGTTTTTCTGCTGCGCGTGAGAAGTTTTTTTCCGCTGCAATTTGCAGGGTGTATTGAAGTTGTCTGAATTCCATCGAGTTTTAAACCCCTTTTATATACGCTTTTATAATGGTTGTCGTCTTATAAGATTTACCTATTACTTCATAGACTGATTATACAATAATATAATGAAATTCCCAATCCCATATGAACTCCATGTGTTCACAAGCTGGAAAATCCCTATGTTTACTTTTATCTTTGATTTTTTAAATTATGGTATTTAATTCTGTTTGACATGGCAAATGGGTTCATCCATAATATTATTCATATTAAAACAATATGTTTTATTGGAGAAAAGGGGAAAATGGGATGTCCAAACTTATTGTATCTTTTAGGAAACCGTTTTTGGTTGGATCTTTAGCATTTCTTTTATTGGTTCTCGTGGCAGGATGCTCCGGCTCCAAAAATGATGCAGATAAAAATACAAACGCAACTAACCCAAGCACAACCGCTGATCAACCCGCGGAAGGGGGAACCTTTACATATGGCCGCCCGGCTTCCGTAACCTCGTTTGATTTGCATAATCAGATTACATCAAATAATGCTTTTGCTATCGACAAAGTATTTGAGCCGCTGGTTGCCTTTAACGGTGATGGAAAAATTGTGGATTGGCTTGCGGCGTCGCACAATATTAGCGCGAATGGATTAACCTATACTTTTGTTTTACGCGATGGCTTGAAATTTTCAGACGGCAAAGGAGTTACTGCCGAGGACGCGGTTTTTTCAATTCAGCGTCATTTGAATGTAGGAGGTCCTCTTGCAATAGCGGCACAGGTGGCTTCGCTTTCGGCTCAAGATGAAAAAACACTTGTAATTAAGCTTAAAGCGCCGTATACGCCGTTTATTTCTGAACTCTCAAATTTCTCCAATGGCATCCTTCCAAAGGATTTTGGCGGTGTCTCGGAAAAAGAATTCTTTAAGAATCCGGTCGGTACCGGTCCCTTCGTCGTTAAGAAATGGGATTCTGCCGGTGATCTTACTTTCAGCAAAAATAAATACTATTGGCAGAAAGGCAAGCCATATATCGATGAACTTGTCTACAAGCTCATTGAAGATGACAGCCAAGCGATTAACCAGCTGAAGGCTGGCGCGATAGACGCTATTGAGTCTGTAGCTCTTGAAAATGTAAATGAATTAAAACAAGGAACTGATACCAAAGTGGCGACCAATGGAAGCTGGGTGACAGAGCAATTGTTCTTCAATACCCTGGACGAGCATTTTTCGGATGTGCACGTTCGCCGTGCGTTGGCGTTGGCACTTGACCGTAATGGATTGACCAATGCGGTTACCTTTGGTTTCGCAAAGCCAGCCAATTCGCTTTTGCCGCCAGCCATTCCCTACAACACGAACGATACGATTAAAGCGCTCAGCTTTGATACGAACGCTGCCAAAGCAGAGCTTGCAAAATCAAAGTTCCCTAATGGGTTTTCTACAAAATTGCTCATTGCCTCTGGTAACAACTCAAGAACTCAGGAGGCACAGATTATTCAGGCGGCCGCCAAAACGATCGGCATAGACATTCAAATCGAATCTGTTGAGTTGGCCTCATTTCGCGAGCGTTTCTTTGCCTATGACTTTTCGGCAATGATCAACAGCGGACAGGCGGATTCTCCAGAAGCCAACTCGATCCTAGCTTTCCAGACAGACCCGGAAGGCTTTAGCAAGTCGTACTGGACTCATTACACGAACAATGAAGTTACCAAGCTCCTGCACGAGGGGCAAAAAACACCTGATGGGGAAGAACGTGCGGGAATTTACGCCAAGCTTCAACAAATCCTTGCAGACGAGGTACCTTACATCCCGCTTTATTATCCGGATATTCTGAAAGGTGTTCGTTCTTCCATTGATGGCCTGGTCGTGCTTCCCAATAACAGCGCTCGTTTTGAAGATGTACGTGTGAAAGGCAATTAGATCCTTGACGGCCCACAATTTATTTAAAAAGTCTGCCGGATTGTCTGCAAATCTAACTTCCCCACACAAATGGCTTGTGCGCGCTATGATAAGAGCGGCATCAGTAGTCATCTGTGTGGTGGTGGCAGTCTTCTTCATCATAAGGCTGGTGCCGGGAGACCCCGCCAAAATGATTCTGGGGGAATACGCCACAGCTGAGGCTATTGAGAGTATGCGCCATAGGTTGGGGCTGGATCGTTCTCTTTGGGAGCAGTTTATAGGCTTTGTGCACAATTTCTTTACACACGGTGATACCGGCGTTTCGATTGTTTTTGAGACTTCTTCAAGAGAGTTGATTGCAGAGCGGGCCCCTGTGACGCTGCTGCTCATTGCAATGACCTGTCTTTTTTCCATCATTGTTTCGCTGGTGCTGGCCACCCTTGCGGCAACACATAAAGACGGACTGCTTGACCATATTATACGCATCTTGCCTGCTGTAACGCTCGGTATGCCGATTTTTTGGGTTGGACTGCTACTGATTCTGGTATTTAGCGTTCGGCTTCGCTGGTTCCCCGTTGGGGGAGTCGGCGAGGGCTGGCTTGGAATCTTGTACAGTCTCGCCCTTCCTGCGATCACTGTCGGATTGTCGCAAATTCCCTCGCTCGTTCGTTCTTTAAGAGCGCAGATGCTGGAAGTGCTGGAATCTGATTTTGTTGTAACCTTGAAGGCAGCGGGAATCCCCGACCGGGTTATATTGGTAAAGCATGTCCTGCGCAATTCCGCTCTTCCCGCTCTTATGCTGCTTGGCGTAAACATTGCCTACCTGATGGGCGGCACGTTGGTAATTGAACAGGTTTTTGGCCTCAAGGGTATCGGAAGCCTGTTATTTTCAGCCATTTCAAACCGGGATTTTCCTGTTATACAGGGGATTGCTCTTTATTGTGCGATATCTGTGGTCATCATCGGCTTCGTGATTGAGGTTGCTTCTGGGTATCTTGATCCCAGGACGAAAGGAGAACAATGAAACGCACGCAATTAGATCTTCAGATTCAGAAGGCGGGTCATAGCAACCGCTCTTGGGGAAAAATACTAAATACTCCATCTCTTTTATGGGGCAGTATTATGTTTGCGTTACTCATAGGTATTGCAGTGTTCGCACCGGTTATTAGCCCCTACCAGCCTTCTGATCAAAATATTTCGGCAACTTTACAACCCCCGTCCTTCGAACACTGGCTGGGAACCGATCAACTGGGGCGTGATTTGTTTACACGGCTGATCTATGCCGCACGGACTGATTTGAAGATTATGGTGCTGGCGGAGATCATCCCTTTTTGTATGGGGGTGTTTCTGGGAATGCTTGCCGGGTATTATGGTAAATGGGTAGACACGGTTATCACGCTTTTGACCGATACGTTTATAGCGTTCCCTTTTTATTTGATTGTAATTATAGTGGCGTTTGCAAGCGGTACGGGTGAACAGGGGATATACATTACATTTGTCCTGGTTGGCTGGATTGTATACGCGCGCGTGGTCAAGGGTCTTAGCGCATCGTTTCGCAAGCAGGAATGGATAGCCGCTGCAAAAACTCTGGGAATCCCGGATATTAAAATCATACTGCGCCATCTTCTGCCGAATGTGTTACCGCAAGCGGTGGTAGTGCTTATGACGGACATGGCTGTTCTGCTTGTAGCCATTGTTACGCTAGGCTATCTAGGTATCGGCATTGCGCCGCCAACTCCGGATTGGGGAACTATGATTTCTGATGGGCAGCCCTTTATATCTACTAAGTGGTGGCTTTCAGCAATCCCAGGCTTTGCGGTAGTATATACAGGGATTGCCTTATCCCTTGTGGGCGATGGGCTAGCAGATATATGGAGAAGAAAATGAATGCTATGAATCCAATTTTAGAAGTGGAAAATTTGTCGCTCGCGACGCAATCGAATCATAAATTGGTCACTAATGTGAGTCTCAAAGTTGAAGCGGGCGAAAGTATAGGACTTGTGGGGGAATCCGGATCTGGAAAATCGCTCACGCTTCGCTCCATCATAGGGTTGCTTCCCTCCGGTATTGAACAAGTTGGCGGGCATATTAGGAGCAATGGCAGATGCGCAATGATTTTTCAAGACCCGATAAGGGCACTTGACCCTCTCTGCCCGGTGGCCCGGCAGCTTGCCGAGGTTGTGTACTACAGGCAGAAGGTGAGTCGGAAGGTCGCGCGCACAATAGCTTTGGAACTGCTTGAAATGCTCGGTCTTCCCGATTCCTTAAAGCATACTGACCGTTACCCCCGCCAGCTTTCAGGCGGCCAGTGTCAACGTATTGTTATTGCGATGGCTTTGGCGTGCAAGCCGGGCATCCTTCTTTGTGATGAGCCAACAACTGCGCTTGACGTAACGGTTCAACGGCAAATACTTGACGTTATTTCACGTCTTCAAAAGGAGCTGGGTTTTGCCATGGTGTTTGTTACGCACAATCTTGCTGTAGCTGCTTCGATGTGCTCAAAGCTTTGCGTTATGAAAGAGGGAAGAATCATAGAGCGGGGAGACACTTTGCCCCTTTTACAAAACCCGCAAAATCCGTATACACAGTTGCTGATAAGCTCAGTGCTTCCTCTCCCGGATCTTGAAAGGAGCGCGGATTTATGAAAACAGCCTTGCAGATAGAAAATATAACGGTTGCTTATGGTAAGTTCACCGCGCTTGATCAAGTAAGCCTGGAGCTGCAGGAGCGTACCACGCTTGGTCTTGTGGGAGAATCGGGTTCAGGAAAGTCTACCCTCGCGCGGGTAATAGCCGGGCTGATCGCCCCGGATGAGGGCCGGATCATGCTGGGTTCTCAGGTTCTGGGCAAGCGACGGAGCCGGGAGCAGCATAAAAGAATACAAATGGTTTTTCAAAACCCGGATTCCTCGCTAAATCCAAAGCATACGATCAGGCAAATCCTTGCCGAAGCCTTACTTTTTCACAAGATTGTTGACCGAGCTCAAGTGGACAAGAAATGTAGGGAACTGCTTACACGTGTTCACATCGATGAAAGCGCCCTTGGCAGATACCCTCACGAATTTTCCGGCGGTCAGCGTCAGCGAATAGCAATTGCCCGCGCATTAAGCGTTGAGCCAAGCATACTTATCGCAGATGAACCAACGAGCGCACTGGATGTTTCGGTACAACGGAGTATGCTTGAACTGTTGAGCACACTCAAATCGGAGCTTAATCTTACGATGCTTTTTATCTCTCATGACTTGGGAGTTATAAATGCCATAAGCGATATTGTTGCTGTAATGCGGCAGGGGAAGCTGGTTGAGATCAACCCCAAGGAGAAATTCTTTTCTCGTCCTGAAACGCCTTATAGCCGTGAGCTTTTGTCCGCTGTTCCTAAAATGCCAATATCCCATTCTGCAGGAGGTATTTATGAGTCAAAATAATAAAGGATTTGTACCTCTTACAATATCGGAGTTTGATACGCTAACTAACTTGCTCTCCAAACTCCTGTCCACCCAAGAATCCCCGGTAATCATACCGGGCGAGGCGATCCTGGGAATTGAAGCCATAGCAGCAGGCATATCTGCGCCCGACCGTAAAATTCTAAACATTGTGACAGGTCCATATGGAACGATTTTTGGTAACTGGCTTGCGCGTGGCGGAGCAGAAGTCATCGAACTCAAAACATCTTTTGATGATGTGGTAACTGTAGATGAAGTCGCCGCAGCGATTGAGCGATATAACCCATGTGCGCTTTCTTTTGTGCAGGCGGAAGTGGTCACAGGAGGCTCTAATCCAACAAGGGAAATCATGGAGCTTGCGCGTAGATCAAACATTATAACCGTGATAGATTCAGTTTCTGCAATCGGGGGCGAACCGGTGCTCATGGACGAGTGGGGAATTGATTTTGTAGCTGTAGGGGCGCAAAAGGCACTATCCGGGCCTAACGGGATCAGCGCTGTGGGGATTTCTCCCCGTGGCTGGGAGTTTCTGGCCTCCAACAAAAATGCGCCGCGCAATTCCATACTGTCTTTGCTTGACTTAAAGCGTTCCCCTAATCATGCGACGCCCGTGCGAGTTCCTGCCAACATCCCTGTTTTGGAAGCCCGTGCGCTTATAGAGTCATTAAAGCTTATTGAAGAAGAAGGTCTGGAAGCGGTCAACCGCCGCCATCGCGTAACTACATCTGCTGCAATTGCCGGCATTAAAGCCTTGGGCCTTGAACCGTGGCAACGGAATAAAGATAGCTACTCAACGTTGACTACAACGGTTCGGATTCCTCAAGGCGGTAATTTCAATATCGAACAGCCCATAGGCATTGTCGCACCCGGAGATGGAGAATTACATAATAAACTCTTACGCATTAACCATTTTGGGGCGAAGGCAAATCAACAAAGCGTTGAAGAAGCTATCCAAACGCTTGCTGAGCTTGTACATCAAGATCCTTATCATGCGCTTGCCGCCCAAAGGTTAATTTGGGGGAATGAAGATGGAAAATAAAATTCAAAAAGAGTTAACCTACAAAAATATATTTGTGGCGGGGATTGATGGGAAACGATTCGATATAACAATCACCAATGGTCGTTTTTCGTCCATTGCAGAGTCCTTATTCTCGCATACTCAACAAAATGGTCCAGATGGCGACCTATGGATTAGCCCCGGCGTAATTGATCTTCATACGCATTTGGCATGGACGGATTTTAATCATACTGACCAGGAGAAGCGCGATGAACTGGAGATCGAAGTGATGCAGGCGCAAGCCTTTGAGGCTACTTTCCAGGCTGGAGTGACTACAGTGCGTGATGCAGGTGGGCTTTTGCCAAGTACGGTGAAGCATATAGGTCAGCATTATAGCCAGCCTTTAAGAGTTTATACCAGTGGTGATATGCTTGGAGCCGGAGACGCACGAGGTCTTAAGCATTTGGAACGGCGGGTAACAGAAATTATTGATTCCGGGGCAAGCTGGATTAAAATTCTTGCAACGGGGGGACTAGGCTCGTCGCCAGATACAGTGCTGAACCCGATTTTTTCTGAGGAAGAATTCTCTTTTATTGTGCGTAGCGCCCATGCACGCAACATAAAAGTCATGGTTCACACCTGGGGCGGACCTACTGTGGATTGGTCTATTGACGCTGGAGTGGAATCTATAGAGCATGGAATGTATTTGACCGAGGATCAAGCCAACCGGCTTGCGCAATCCAGGACAGCCTTTGTGCCTACTGCTTCCATCTATCGTATTGCTGCAGACCCTTCTGGAGTTCTTTCACTCGACAGGGAAATTTGTGATCGCGCCGCCCGCGCCGCCGAAGCCCACCCTAAAGCCGTTAGCTATGCCAAAAGAGCAGGCGTACGAATTGCGTTCGGTACAGATTTTGCCACACCTTCGTTACATGGACGTAACCTTGAGGAATTAGACACACTCATAGACTGTGGATTAACTCGAAAAGAGGCCTGGCAGGCTGCCACGGAGTTCGCCGCTGAAATTTTGGGATATGGGGACAGATTGGGACGTATAAAAGAAAACTACACAGCAGATACAATCCTTTTTAATGCTGATCCGTATAAGTCACAAAACGCCAAAGCACTCCGTGAAAGTATCGTATCGGTAATTCAGGGACAATTTGAGTGAGACCAATACTCCAGAGAGCATCTTTAATATAGTTAGACAATCCCCTTAACATTCTCCTGACAAAGTATGATTAGACTTAGTTCTGATTGTACAATAAAGTGTCTGGGAGGAAATTGAATGCTAAAATGTTGGGGGATACATACGAAAAAATCGGTGGCAGCACTCGTAGCGACTATGATGCTAGCAGTAAGCGGTGGGACGGCGATGGCAGTCGAAAAGGACACGTCGATTAAAAACGTAATTATTTTGATTCCAGACGGTATGGCTAATGACGCCACTGCACTGGCTAGATGGTACAAAGGATCTTCCTTAACGTTAGACAGCATGGCAAGCGGCATGGTGCGTACGCATTCTGCGGATGCTCCAATTGCCGATTCTGCTCCAGCGGGTACTGCTTTTGCCACAGGACATAAATCTCATACTGGGTATGTAGGTGTCCTTCCTGATGAAGCGACAATGCCCGGACAACAACCCATTGCAGCGGGTGACGCCAAAAAGCCTGTAGCTTCCATTCTTGAGGCTTCCAAGCTGGCAGGAAAATCGACTGGAATTATTGCGACTTCGGAGATTATGCATGCGACACCAGCTGATTTTACTGCACATTATCCTGATCGTAAAAATTATGATGCACTCAGCATGCAGCAAGCCTACAACGGGGTTGATGTAGTGTTAGGTGGAGGCGGCAAGTTTTTGGAGGCAGCAGGGCGTAAAGATGGCCAAGATTTGGTAGCCCAAATTAAAGACCAGGGTTATGACTTTGTCACGACACCTGAAGGGTTGAAAAATTCGACCTCCAGCAAGCTCTGGGGCAGCTTTTCTCCTGAAGCCCTTGCGTATAACCTGGATCGCGATGCATCCAAGGAACCTAGTCTGGCAGAAATGACATCGAAAGCCATTGATGTGTTGTCCAAAAACGATAAAGGCTTCTTCTTAATGGTAGAAGGCAGTAAGGTGGATTGGGCCGCCCATGCAAATGATCCAACCGGAATTATTAGTGACGTGCTTTCGTTTGACGATGCAGTGAAAGTTGCTGTGGATTACGCCAAACAAAACCCAAATACAGTCGTCGTAGCAGTGACAGACCACGGAAACGGTGGATTGACGATTGGTAGCAGCGATACAACTAGCAATTATGACAAAACACCTTTAGCTTCTTTTATAGACCCGCTGAAAAAAGCGAAGCTGACGGGTGAGGGCTTGGAAGCCAAGCTGAATGCAGATCGCAGCAATATTAAAGAGGTGCTTTCCACATATTTTGGCATCACCGATTTGACAGACGAAGAAGTAAAAACCATTAAGGATGCCAAAGAAGGCAGCATGAACTATGCTGTTGGACCGATCATTAGCAAACGTGCGAATATTGGCTGGACTACAGGCGGACATACAGGAGGCGATGTCGTGCTGTACACGTATGCGCCGAACGGAGACCGTCCAACCGGTGTAATCGACAATACAGATGTTAATAAATATATGACACGTGTACTTGGACTGGATTTGGATACGGTCAGCAAGCAGCTTTTTGTTCCTGCAAAAGCCGCTTTTGAAGCTAAAGGAGCCAAGTTTTCTGCGGACACGAAAGTTATTACAGTGACCAAAGGCAGTAACAAGCTGGAGCTTCCGGTATACAAAAATGTCGCTACGTTGAATGGTAAAAATACCACGCTCAACGGTGTAGTTGTATTTAACGGCGTTGATTATTTTGTACCCCAGCAGGCGATTGATTTGATTCAGTAATAAGCAGAACCATCGACAAGGGCTGTTTCTTCCATTAGAGGAAGAGACAGCTTTTTTGTGTGTTGATATAAATGTGTATTTTTTGGGGCAGAAGTTGGAGGAGGTTTTTATAAAATGGGATTTTTTGTGAAACTAATCACGTTACATCCTCTCCGATATTGCTAGAATAATACATGTACGGTACAAGCCGCTGATGATGTGAAGTCCGGATGGACGAGGGAAGAAGGGATGAGTCACGGACGAATTATTACTGCGTTTGGCTGACGGCAATGAATGGACGCATATGGAAATGATGGAGCTGCTGACACGTCTGGATGATGAGCCAACGCTTCGGGCTCAACTGCGCCACCTGGCAGCTCGCACCAAATTGGAGCGCTATGGCAAAGGTGTTTTTTTACGGGGATTAATTGAATTCTCCAGTATATGTCGTCAGGACTGCATGTACTGTGGGCTGCGCGCTTCGAATAAACAGGCAGATCGTTACCGTTTGCAGCCAGAAGAAATTCTGGCCTGTTGTGCGGAGGGGTATGAACTCGGTTATCGGACCTTTGTATTGCAAAGTGGGGAAGATTACTGGTTTACAGCAGCCCGGCTGACGAAATTGATTCGCGAAATTAAAAGCCGTTTTGCGGATGTGGCGGTTACACTGTCCATCGGTGAACGGGATGATGAAACTTATGAGCAATTATACGAGGCGGGCGCGGACCGTTTTTTGCTGCGGCATGAGACAGCTTCCCCCCGTTTGTACGCCAAGCTGCATCCGACGATGACGATGGAAAGCAGGCGCAGCCGTCTGCTGGCTTTGCAACGAATCGGCTTTCAGATCGGGGCCGGATGTATGGTGGGGTTACCAGGACAAACGAATAGTGAATTAGCAGACGATTTGGTCTATCTGCACAGCCTGTCACCAGATATGATCGGGATTGGCCCCTTTTTACCGCATAGCAACACGCCGCTTCGGGATGCCAGTCAGGGGAGCATGGAAAAGGCACTCGATATTATTTCGTTATCCCGATTGGTCGTTCCAGATGCACTTATTCCGGCGTCCACGGCAATGGGAACGATTCATCCCCAAGGCAGGGAGAAGGCGCTTCAGGCAGGGGCAAATGTGGTGATGCCCAATTTGTCGCCACTAGCGGTGAGACCTAAGTATGCGATTTATGAGAATAAAATATGTTTGGGCGATGAGTCTGCCCAATGTCGACATTGCTTGGAGCTGCGGATCCGTGGAGCGGGATTTGAAGTCGATATGGGGCGTGGCGATAGTTTGAGGGTGCAACGACAGCTTATGAGACAGGAAACTTTGTGAGGCCATAACGGAAACATTGCAGTAACCATAAATAAGGAGATGGGTATACGTGAGTGGAGTACGGGAGAAAGTGTCGGCGGATTTTATTAATGAAGCAGAGATTATGGCAGCAGTGGAGCAGGGGAAACAAGAGGCAACAGATCGACACCGTATTTTAGAAATTTTAGAAAAGGGGAGAGCCTGCCGGGGACTGAGTGCGAGTGAAGCGGCGGCTCTTTTGCATGTGGATGATCCTGAATTATTGGAAGAGATGTTCAAATCTTCGAGGGCAGTCAAAGAACAAATTTATGGCAACCGAATTGTACTGTTCGCCCCTTTATATGTAAGCAACCACTGCGTGAATAACTGCGAATATTGTGGTTATAAACATACCAATGACAGCTTTACTCGTAGCCGTCTGACACCGGAGGAATTGGTAGAGGAGGTTAGAGTGCTTCAAGAACTGGGACACAAGCGGCTCGTGCTGGAAGCGGGGGAAGACCCAGTCCATTGTCCCATTGACTATATCGTCGATTGTCTGCGCCAGATCTATGAGGTCAAGGTAGATAACGGCAGCATTCGACGGATCAATGTGAATATTGCATCCACAACCGAGGAGGACTATCGGAAGCTGGCAGAGGTAGGCATTGGTACGTATATTTTATTTCAGGAAACGTATCATCGGGAAAGCTATCGTAAATTTCACTTACAGGGACCAAAGCGGGACTTTGATTGGCACACCACCGCAATGGACAGAGCCATGCGTGCGGGTATAGATGATGTGGGGATCGGTGTGTTGTACGGTCTGTATGATTTCCGTTATGAAACCGTAGCGATGCTGAAACATGCCGAGCACTTGGAAGAAGCCTTTGGGTGTGGCCCTCATACGGTTTCAGTTCCACGATTGCGTCCGGCTGAAAATGTAGACCTGGAGCGATATCCGTACCTGGTCAACGATGAGGATTTTATGAAAATTGTATCCGTTCTTCGACTGGCTGTCCCTTATGCTGGTATGATCCTGTCCACACGCGAGGAGCCGGAATATAGGGACCGCGTCATTGGTCTAGGCGTGTCGCAGATTAGTGCAGGTTCAGCTACAGGCGTAGGGGCATATGCAAAACAGGAAACTGATGATAAGCCTCAATTTGAGGTAGGGGATCATCGCTCACCATCGGAAATTATTAAAAGTCTGTGCCGTGGCGGATATATGCCGAGCTACTGCACAGCTTGCTACCGCGAGGGGCGAACTGGAGATCGTTTCATGGAACTTGCCAAATCAGGACAAATTCATAATGTGTGTCAGCCGAATTCGCTGTTGACCTTCCAAGAATATCTACTGGATTATGGGGATGAGGAGGCGCGTGAACTGGGAGCTGCCGCTCTGCGAGAGAATCTGGAGCGTATACCACGTGAATCGACGCGCCGTTTGACGCTTGACAGACTGGAACGACTGGAAGCAGGCGAGCGTGATTTGTATTTTTAGCAATTTATATTATTCGTAGTATCATTTCACGTTATGAAAATTCTCATGATTTATAATCGAACTTGAAAATAAAAAGCAGTCGCGTTGGAATCAGCGCGACTGCTTTTGTGTATCTGGAAAAAAATATTAATGACGAGATAAGGTCTTTTAGGAATAACTGCCGGCTTCTACAGCTTGCTCCCATGCCAGCATAGCAGATGGGAAGCATTCAATAGCACGGGGAAAGACCCCCTGTACATAAGCGATGAAAATACCATAGTTCACAATCGGCACTCCGGCAGCTTTCGTTTCCGACATTCGATGAAGCATCGTACGCCGATTGAGCATGCATGCACCGCAATGAATAACCAGTGCATATTCGCTCAGATCATCAGGGAAGCTGGAGCCGGATGCATGCTCGATGATGAGACGTTTGCCTATCGTTTGGCGGAGCCAGCGGGGAATTTTCACTCGACCAATATCGTCAGATTGGCATTGGTGAGTGCAGGCTTCGGCAATGAGTACACGGTCTCCATCCTTGAGGCGATCAATGGCTCTTGCACCTCGTACCAGTTCGTCCAGATCGCCTTTATGACGGGCAAACAGGATGGAAAAAGATGTGAGAGGTACATCCTTGGGCGTGTCGGCCGCTACTTTCATAAAAACCTGTGAATCGGTAATGACCAAGCGAGGCTTACGTCCCAATCTCTCCAGCGTCAATCGTAGTTCATGTTCTTTGGTCACTACGGCGATGGCATCGCTCTCTAGTGTATCGCGGATTGTTTGCTGCTGTGGCAGGATCAAACGGCCTTTTGGTGCAGCTTTGTCGATGGGAACGACCAGCACAACAACATCGCCGGGTGACAACAGGTCACCGACGATACGGAAACGATCCTCATTTTGGGGGAGTGTATTAGTGATAGATTTTTTCAGTTCCGTGTCTCCCTGGAGCAAAGATGCACTGAAAGGAATCAGGGTGAGATCCAGTTCAGTTGCCAGCTTTGTAGCCGTTTTATCTGATTCAGTAAGGGTATCTATCTTATTCAATACCCCAATAACAGGAATCTTTTTGGTGCGGAGCTTTTCGAGTAGCTCATGCTCGAATGGTCCGACTCCAACGGTGGCGTCGATAACGAGCAAGGCCAAGTCTGTACTATTAAGTATTTCTAGCGTTTTGTTGCGGCGCAGCTCCCCGACCTCACCCTCATCGTCCAGTCCGGCGGTATCCACCAGAACAATGGGACCCGCTGGGAGCAGCTCCATCGGTTTGAAAACGGGGTCCGTGGTCGTTCCTCCTACAGGAGATACCACAGCGACGGGCTGACCCGTCAGGGTGTTCAGAATGCTGGATTTGCCTGCGTTGCGGCGACCGAGCAGGACAATATGTGGTCGGTTGCTACGAGGGGTATCATTCATTCCCATGGTGAGTTCCTTCTTCCTGCCCCGGAATTCCGGGTTTGGTTACTGTATAGGGATGGCATAATTGGTCAATCCGCGAACGGGTCAGTAGGCCGCGATCTTCTGCAATATCCTCTGGTGTGCGACCTTGCACAATGGCTGCAGATGCAATGGAGGCAGCTTCATCATAGCCAAGCTCCGCGACCAGCGCAGAAGCCATCACGGCTGAGTTACGCAGATTTTTAGTGCAGCGTTCCTCACGCACGATCAGGCCGCGTACGCATCGTTCCTCGAATAGTCGAACCGCGCTGTTCAGAATATGTAGCGATTCCAGCAGCGATTCGGCAATCAGCGGCAGGAATGCGTTTAGTTCCAACTGACCGGAGGCAGCGGCCATAGTGATAGCCGCATCTTCGGCTATCACACGCATGGCTGTTAGTCCTGCCATTTCAGCTATTACCGGATTGACCTTGCCAGGCATAATAGAGGATCCGGCCTGAACTGGAGGCAGCGTGTATTCGCCAATACCACCGAAAGGACCAGAGGCCAGTAGGCGAAAATCGCCAGATATTTTGTACAGATTCACGGCGGCTGATTTGAGTAGACCGGACACCTCCACAAAGACATCCATATTTTGAATCGGGTCCATCGGGTGGTCGCTGCGACTCAGTCCAAAACCAGTCTCATCCGCCAGCTTTTCGACCATTCGATAGCTGTAAGCGCGGGGCGCGTTCATACCTGTGCCAATCGCCGTGCCTCCAATAGGGATTTCCCGCAGCCGCTCTTCAGCTTTATAGAGACGCCAGCGGTCGCGCGCTATAGCCTTTGCGTAGGCACCAAAGCCTTGCCCGGCCATCATGGGCAGGGCATCCATTAGCTGAGTGCGGCCTAGTTTGAGCAGGTCAGCATATTCCGTTTCTTTGTGCTGTAAAGCATCCTGTAACGAAGACATCGTGTCACATAAAGGTCGAAGCAGCCGTATCGCTGCAATTCGTAGCGCTGTGGGATAGACATCATTCGTAGACTGGCAGCAGTTCACATCATCCAGAGGATGTATAATCTCATACTGCCCTGGTCTGCCTCCTAGCTGTACGATGGCCAAATTAGCAATGACCTCATTTACATTCATATGGGTACTGGTGCCTGCACCGCCTTGTATGGCATCCACGGTAAACATATGTTGGTGCCTCCCGGCGAGTAATTCGTCGCAGGCATTTACAATGGCGGAGGCCCGTTGGGCAGGAAGCCGTTTCTGCTCACCATTCACTTGAGCGGCTACTTTTTTTACCAACACAAGAGCGTGGATCAAGTTTTGGTTCACGGGCCTGCCACTGACCACAAAATTGTTCATCGCGCGTGCGGTGTGAATACCGTAAAAGGCATCTGCGGGAATTTCCATCTCTCCTAGCGCATCCCGCTCGGTTCGCGTATTTGTAGGCAGAGGGAAACCTTCGGTCATAAACCCGTTGCCGGAATGCGTGTCATATGCAGTAGCTGACGTGCACTTGCAGCGCGTTTTTCTTCAACCCGGGCATGAACCAGATCTGGCTCGACCAGTTTGAGGGCTTGTGTTGGACATTTACCAATACAGGCCGGACCGCCGTCCACGCCTTCGCATAAATCACATTTGCTGGCAATCATGCGCTCTTTGGGTTGCAAGCGTCCTGACATATTGGTATACAATCCATCCTGCACGACAGGCTGCCCGTTTCGATACTCGGGTACCATGTTAATCGCGCCGTAAGGGCAGGCGATCATGCAGGTTTTACAGCCAATGCAGCTTTCGCTATTAATGAGAATGCAGCCATCTGCGTTCGTAATAGAGCCGTTCGGACAAGCGTTGGCGCATGGAGCATCCTCACAGTGACGACACTGAACGGGTGCAGTGACCCCAAATGATTTGATAACCTTCAGACGAGGGTGAAAATGAAACTCATCATCCGGCGAGATAAAAGGGTTCTCCGCTGAATGTGCGATGACACATGCGATTTCACAGGTACGACAGCCGATACATTGATCGGGATCAGCTAAAACAAAACGGTTCATACAATTCGACTCCTCTCTAACTTACGACAAAAATAATGTATACAGCATAAAAATAACTTAATGTATTAATGAATGGAGTAATCCGCATCCCCTTTGGTGGAAATAGTGTTGCTGCGGCTTTGCTTGCCGGGCCCCCGTTGTTGGAAGGTGGTGTGCAGCAGATGATGCGACACATGACCCAGCGGCTCACCTAGAAATTCATCATAAAGTTTGATGATGTGAGGGTTCTCATGCGATTTTCGTACCTGGTGTGCAGCATCATGTCCATAGATGGAGGATTTACGTGCCCGATAAGCTTCAATTCGTTGCTTTTCTAACATGAGCTTGGGTTGTCCCCCTCCGCTGATACATCCAGCAGGGCAGCCCATCACCTCAATAAAATGATAATCACATTCGCCCGCCTGGACACGATCCAGTAGCTGATAGGCATGTTGTAGCCCGGCGACGACCGCTACCTTGAGCTGCAGCTTGCCTACCTGAACCTCAGCTACTCGAATGCCTTCCTCACCACGTACAAAATCGAGCTGGAGCTTCGGCAGTTTTTCATTTGTCAGCAGCTCGTAACCTGTACGGATGGCAGCTTCCATGACTCCTCCAGTGACTCCAAAAATGGAGCCTGCACCTGAATATTGCCCTAACGGTGAATCGAATTCTTCATCAGGCAGGTTCGCAAAATCAATTCCGCGCTGCTTGATCCAGTATGCAAGTTCACGTGTGGTCAGTACCTCATCCACATCACGGTAACCGTCAGATTCCATTTCGGGACGATCGCACTCAAATTGTTTACAGGTACAGGGCATGATGGCAACGCTGTATATATTCGCAGGTTCCACCTCGTCCAGTTGTGCGCCATAAGATTTGATTAGCGCTCCTAACATTTGCATCGGAGATTTGCAGCTGGATAGATGGTCTAGCAGATCGGGATATTCAATCTCTGCAAATCGTACCCATGCTGGACAGCAGGATGTGAACATGGGTAAGGGACCGCCTTCGGTCACGCGACGAATCAATTCAGTGCCTTCCTCCATGATGGTCACGTCAGCTCCAAAGTTGGTGTCGTATACCCGGTCGAAGCCAAGGCGGCGTAAAGCAGCAGCCATTTTCCCAGGCGTCAAGGTGCCGAACGGCATTCCAAATTCCTCCGCGAGTGAAACACGAATGGCCGGAGCACATTGGACGATCCGAAACTGTCCAGGTTTGGTCATCATATCGGCTACCTTATTCAAGTTGTAGCTATAATAGGCAGCGAATAGTGGCTCTCTGATGTCGGCAGGCATATCGCGTTCTTGGATACGTTCCAGCCGTCTAGCGGCGCCTTCCTGTGGAGATGAACCTGCCCAGTCAGATGCGTATACGCTGCATATTTGTACACATTGACCGCAAATAACACATCGGTCTGCATTAACGGTTTGCGGTTCTCCGGGCAATCCCTCTATGGCATCTACTGGACAAACCCCAGCACAACGTCTGCATCCTGTGCAGAGCGTAGGGTCAATATGAATGACAGGGTCTGTGCAATCAGTCGTCTTCATACAAGGAGGCGAAGAGATCTTGTCTATTGTGGTTGACATGGTTTTCTACCTTTCTGCGGCTGATTTTGACCTTATAGGCGTGGGAAAAAGACTTCCCGCCGAGGCTCTGGAGGTGAGTCGGATATACCTTTGGCCAGCCGTAGGACATGATTCGGGCAGGCCTCTACACATGCAGGCTGTCCGTTCTCTGTTTCCGCGCACAGATCGCATTTGCTTGCTGCGGTGCGGGGAAGAGCGACTCGATTTGCACGGTGAGTCAGGCCGGACTGCGTTACAACGTGTCCTGCCCGGTAGACCGGAGACACCTCAATTGCCCCGAAGGGGCAGGCCAAAACACAGGAGGTACAGCCGATACATCGTTCCTCATCTATCATGACGACGCCGTCCTCCTGACGGATGGCCTGTACCGGACAAGCATGTGCGCAGGGGGCATTTTCGCAATGCCGGCATTGCACCGGCACATACATTTCCCCTGTACGTACAACATACACCTTGGGTACAACAGGTACGCTGACGGTTCCGACCGAAGCTCCTATGCCGTTAGCCTGACTGTGAACGGCGAAGCACGCCAGTTCACAGGCTTTGCAACCGATGCACTGTCCGGCGTCTGCGACTACAAAAGAAGAAGCAACAGCGCTTGTTCTACTGGCTGCTCCCATTCTACTCGTCGAAGCTGACCGGTTATCTGTCAGACGGTGCATCATATTCCCTGTGCCGCTCATCTCGTCACCTTATCAGCCAAAACAGCTTCCTGGACGTTCATCTGTCTGCGAATCCGTTGGTACGATTCATGTACATCACGTTCGGCCTGCGCTTGGTCGGCGATCCGTTCCAGACGGATGGCACAGTATTTTAATTCCGGGGTTTTGGATACCGGATCGAGAAAATCAGCGGTCAGCTCGTTGCATGCTCCAACCCACCAGTGATAGGTCATGTAGGTCGCACCTTGTTGCACACGGTCACTGATTTGTGCCCGTGCCATGATGCGTCCCCGGCGAGAGGATATAGCAACAATTTCGCCATCCAGAATATTCAGATCTGCTCCGTCTTCTGGGCTAATCTGAATAAATCCAGGCTCATCAGACAACTGGCGCAGCGCGCGGCAATTACCAGTCATGGTACGAACGGAATAGTGACCTACCTCACGGACTGTGGACAAGACAAGCGGGTATTTTGCATCCGGTTGTTCTTGTGGTGGACGCCATTCGCAGGCGAATAATCTGCCTTTGCCACTAGGTGTCGAAAATTGATTTCCTTTATATAAATACGGTGTACCTGGATGATCTTCAGTAGGGCAGGGCCATTGCACGCCGCCTTGCTGCTCCATTTTTTGGTAGCTGGCACCGGAGAATAATGGGCTGAGACTGCGCATTTCATCCCAAATTTCTTCTGTGTTTGCATAGGACATAGGATAGCCCATGGCGGTAGCAACCTCGCTAATAATGGCCCAGTCTGGCTTAACATCACCCTGTGGCTCAACGGCCTTACGGATGCGCTGAAAGCCCCGATCTGCCGAAGAATATACGCCGTCATGCTCGCCCCAGGCAGTAGAAGGGAGGATGACATCAGCGTGCAGCGCTGTTTTGTTCATGAAAATATCCTGAACCACGACAAATTCCAATTGGTCTAGGGCTTCACGCAACTCGGCGGCGTTCGGATCACTTTGTACAGGGTCCTCACCGAAAATGTAATAAGCTTTCAGCTTGTTCTCCTTCAGGATGAGGTGTGGTACCTCCGTAAGTGGATAGCCTTTTTTACGTGGCAGCTCAACACCCCATGCTTTTTCAAACTTTTTGCGAGCTGTGTTGTCTGTTACATCCTGATAGCCAGGATACACATTCGGCAAAGCGCCCATATCACAGGACCCCTGTACATTGTTTTGTCCCCGTACTGGTCCGATACCCACATTCGGCTTGCCCAAATTTCCAGTCAACAGTGCAAGGGAAGCGAGCCCCTTTACCACATCAACGGCCTGTGAAAATTGACATACGCCCATTCCGTACAAAATTGTAGCGGTTGGGGCCTTTGCATATTCCCTCATAGCCGCCCGGATATCGGCCGCCTTGACCCCCGTAATGCCTTCCGCATATTCGGGAGTATATTTTTTAATGCTGTCTACGTATTCGGCAAAGCCTTCTGTGTTTGCTTCCACATATCGTTTGTCGTACAGTTCTTCATGCACAAGTACATGACCAAAAGCGTTCACCAAAGCCATGTTTGAACCACCCTTTAAGGGTAGCCACATATTCGAAATACGAGCTGTTTCGGTCATGCGCGGATCGCATACAATAATTTTGGCGCCTCTTTGCTTGGCAGCTACAATGCGTCTTGCGACGATCGGATGTGTTTCGGGTGCATTATATCCAAACACGAAAATGAGATCAGAGTGTTCAATTTCAGGAATAGAGTTGGACATAGCTCCATCTCCGAGCGAGTAAGTCAAACCTGCCACAGAAGGGCCGTGGCATACACGAGCGCAATGATCAATATTGTTCGTGCCAATGACCGCCCGCATGAACTTTTGCATGACATAATTGGCTTCATTTCCCGGACCGCGTGCGGAGCCCGTTCCCATGATAGAGTCGGGTCCGTATTTTTCCTTAATTGCTGACAGCCGTTCGGCAGTATATTGAATGGCTTCTTTCCACTCCACTTCCTCCATTACTCCATTTTTGCGAATCATGGGCTTGCGCAAGCGTGCAGTCAGAATTTGCGGGTCATTCAAAAAATCCCATCCATAGTGTCCTTTCAGACACAGCGTTCCTTCATTCGTACGACCACCAGCCGGCTCTGCGCCAATTACCTGTCCTTTTTCCACCAGCAAATGAAGCTGACAACCGCTCCCGCAGTAGGGACATACGGTCAATACCTTGTCTGCCATAAGTGTAGCACCTCTTTTATATGAAATAGATGAAACTCGTAACATAAAAAAAGCCAATACAAAAATGCCGCTTTACGCTGCATCCTGTACTGGCTTATCCGCGAGCGAGGAGACAAGCTCCTTCCCGCTAATCCAACCGGTGTATGTGTTGTAGTTCTAGAGTAATGATAATGTGTCCGTCTCCATGGACGGAGGGGCAGACCTCCCAAGTATAAGTGAAGGGACTGCCGAGTGTTTTTTCGGCTTCGTTCATAAACTCCTTTTCTAGATAGGGACGAAGGACGTCCCAATATTCCCTGACCTTGTCCTCAGCCCCTTCATGAACGAGAATTTCGGACAAATTAGACAATGTACCTCGAATTTCTACCGTAATCCGGAGCGGCGAATCCAGTGAAACCTTGACGTTGTCCGGTCCTTTTCCCCGGTAGTGCTTGACAATACACACGGCCAACTTCCTGATGCGCTCACGGTATTCCAATTCAGTATTCAACATCTGGACACTCCGCTTCGAATCAAAATAAAGGCGTACTTGCCGCGCATGCCAGACAGCCTGTGTAGCTGGTTTAGAACAAGACGTAACCGTCCCGACCAAAGTGGTCTGCCCAGCACGGCGTATCACCCTTCTATGGTAGAACAGGTTGACCCGGAAAGATGTGAAATTCATTACACTGAACCAAAATTTTACATAGATTAGACCGCTCTTGAAGCAGCTATACCTCTATGATTTGTATGATGCTTCTCGTTCCATCGCGTTGTTTGTACAGATCCAATACAAAAGCAGTTGAATGACAAACTATGGGCTGAGATTAGTAAATGTCATTCTCAAAGCCCTCTATACTAAAATAGCACAGTGCGAATCTCAGAGGTTTTTAGTAAATTATTCATTTATATGATTGCAAACGCATCATTCGATCCGTCAAGTCGAAACCTGAAAGTGTACAGTGCCGCCTGTACTTTAGTTACGGTAAAGCGGAGAAAATATGGCAGCATTGATGCTTTTATCGAGAAAGGCCTTGGTTTGACACTGCAAGAGAAGCAGCACTTGCAGGAGCTACATTTAGAATAGGAGTCATATGTTAATGTTTAGTTGGAATAAAAAAGCCGCTATATTAGCGACTCATTTAAACTAAATATTCTGATGACCCAGGGAAGAAATGATATGGGCAATCGTTTGCGGGCTTTCCTTACCATTTAACTCGAGCCATTGATTAATGACTCCAATAGAACCGTGAACCATGTAAGTGAAAGAATAGTCCATTGTACATGGTTCCTTCCTGTTTGGTTCTTCTCCATTTCTTTGCACATGATCTTCAAGCAAGACTTGTGATAAAAAATCATTTTTTCCTGTCTCCGAAATTAAGATTTTATACATCGTTTTCTTATCTCGAATGATGTTCAATAGGTTGATCATTGATTCTTCTGTTGTGCAGGGACTGTCTCCTTCTTGTAACGATTCCATTATTTCTTGATTAAATTCATTCTGCATTACTTCAAATAGTTCATAAGGATCTTTGTAGTGCAGATAGAAAGTGCCACGGTTGATATCTGCCTGTTTACATATTTCAGTAACCGTTATTTGAGGCAATTTTTTTGTTTCTAATAGACTCAGGAAACTCTCTTTAATGAGAATGATCGTATATTTAGTTCTTCTATTATTCTTGACTCCAACCATATGTTACCCCTCTTTTTTCATCTTTTCAACAAACTCAAGCTGAACTGTTGAATTCATAACACTAACTCATGTATTGATTATTGTGATTGCAGAGATGAGTAGATTATACTTACATCGCGACATTAAATCAACACATGTTCATTTGATGATAATGATTAAAAAATATAATTTATTTCAATCATACAAGGAGAGTAAATAAAACATGAAAATCAACTCAAACAAACCCAAAATACTCATTGTGGGCGCAGGAGCTGTAGGGTTTTCTGTTGGATACCACCTTCACTTATCCGGTACTGATATTACCTTTCTTGTGCGAAAAGGACGAAAAGCAACATTCGATTCTCCACAAAAACTATATTGCTATGATGATGCTACATTGAAAAATTTTAGCGATTTTAATGTCATTAAAGATCTAGAAGAAATAAAACCTCAGCAATATCAATTTATTATTATTACATTGGACGGAAATGCTAGTCGAACATCAGAAGGCATAGATATGTTATCCCAAATGGGTGATATCGTACGTGATTCTGCAACTACCGTGATTATGTGTGGGTTTGGAAGTGGCATTCGTGAACATTATCTTCAGGTTATGCGAATTCCGGAAGACCAGTTGCTAAGAGGAATACTGGGTACGCTAAGTCATCAATCCAACGCTATTTTCCCTGTACACAAACCAACGGATCCAAATCAGATTGCCCAAGCCATTGTCTGTTACAAACACCCGATAAACGGCGTTGGGTTTCAAGTCGAGACCAATAATAAAGTGGTAGCAAAGCAATTTATCACACTGTACAATCGTTCTAAAGTTTCACGTTGTGGTCAAGTAAGCCCGGCGATGTTCAATATTTTCTCAAGTGTCGGCTTTCCTGTATACGCCGCTTGCGATATTTTAGGCTGGCCTAACTTCTCGACCGTTGTAGCCAATAAAGAACTTTGGCAACTTGCTTGCCGAGCACAAGGTGAAATAGCAACTCTACCAAAGCATGGTGTTGTCGGTAAAATCATGGGTTTAATGATGGGATCACGCATGACGGCGAAAATACATCTTAAAATGGAACGAGATATGCTTCCGTTAGATTATCAAGCGTTCAATCGTTTCCATCATGGTGGTAAAGTGCGGACTCAGGATGTAGAATCTATGCGAAATTCAGTTGTAGAAGGGCAACGTCAAGGTCGCCAAATGAAGGCTTTGAAGGAATTACTGCAACGTGTGGCTGAACATGAAGCCGCAAGTCAAGCCACGTTAAAATAAAGAGAAGAGGTCCGTGCTAGAATGCATGGACCTCTTCAAACCATTATCAATTGATTTTTTATAAAGCTTTATTGTTTAACCAGAACGGATAAATCCCCTTCAAAAACTTTCTCCTCTTTGTTGTTGAAAGTCGACAGCAATACAGTAACGAGTCCTGTTTCATTCCGCTTCTCTTTTACTCCAATCACTTCAACAATAGTGTACAATTCGTCGCCTGGATACACTGGTTTGATAAATTTAATATTATTCATAGCCGTTCCAGCAATAACCTCATCACCGTAACTGCCTGTTTCAACCCAAAGCTTAAAAGAAACAGCTAATGTTTGAATTCCTGAAGCGATAATTCCATTAAATCTGCCTTGCAATGCTTTCTCTTCATCTAAATGCATATATTGCGGGTCAAACTCCCTTGCAAATCTGGTGATATCCTCATTAGTTAATTTTAAAGACTTGGTTTTAAATACTTGTCCGATATAAAATTCATGAAATCGCATTATTGCACCTCTTGATTCAATTATTTGCTTATTTATATTAGAGTAGCATAATATCACCAATCAAGTTAAACTGCCTGTTAGCTTAATGACGTATTGTCAGTCTACAACTTAATATTTCCCTTTAAAATCCGTAGCGTTATAGCAACAAAACTAATTTAAAGAGTCTATCTCAGCAAGTAACCCTCCGTACTTTTGTACAGTCAGATCAATGTAAGTGTTGCAAATCAATAAAAATTATTGACAACTGTTAAATTATGGACAACAATAGTATGCAATAATATATAAATATTGGTATTTATGTATGGAGGGTGGTTTATCCATGAAAATTACACCCACGATTAGAGCAGAATTGGAACAATATCTAAAACAAGAAGGTTTGAGCATGATGGAGTTTGGGCATATAGCAGGCATGAATAGGGGGATAGTAAGTAGCATAGTGTCAGGCAATAAATCTATGTCTGTTAACCAGATAGATCGCATTACCGAGGCTATGGGTTTACCAGAAGGCTACTTTTACGACCTATTTATAGAGAACTACATCATCGACACCCCCCCGAATATGAGACGAATAGAGCCATTTTTGTATCGTTGTGCGGAATTGGACAAGCTGGATGCGATCCGTCGAGTGGTGGGAACCATTATGGACAACCTACTCTATTCGCCTAAACTATTTGATATGGCAGAAGTGCTAATAGCACAGGGACGACATGATGCTGCGTTACTGTTCTATAAGGGTGTAGCTGAAACGGAGAAGTACCAACATTCTGAACGATTGGCGACCTGTCAGTATCGAATGTTCACGATTCAGGTTGGTGACGATCAAAGCCGTAATCTCAAGGCAGCTACATTGTTCGAGCCTTACATTGAACGTCTGGATGAAATGGACCAACTTGACGCATTGAAGGATTTGGCGAACGTGTACAGGTCTTTGCGCAAGTGGGACAAGGTTGAGGAAATGGCAAGGCAAATGAGAGGGAAAGCGGAAGTACAATATTCCATAAAGCATCAGCAGAAAAATCGAAAGAACAGCGAGCATGAAAAGGAAACCAGAGGGCCGTTATTTGGATTGGGTCAAAGAGACTGACGAAGATACTCAACACTGGGTAAACTTGTTCAGTCAGTGGGCAGAAGGTAACACGTACGTTAATAAGCTCCTGTCTGGAGATGTCAGCGTACTGCCAGACTATGTTGAATATATAGCAGCAACATCAACCGCTAACGAAAATGAGAAACTCTCAAAGCTGTTGAACGTTATGATAGCGGCTAACCGATATGAAATAGATGTGGATGATGTCCTTTCACGTTTTGAAACGAATATTAATACATTTGCTCAACTCCCAACATCATCTGATATATATACCCAACAAGTAATACCAGACTATTTCGCATGGTTTGGTTACGAAATGGCTCATTATTATTTACATCGGGTGAAATACAGTGATGGCTTTAAATACTTGATGTATGCAATGGTAAAGTCACATATAAATTGTATTGGTCTGTTTATGCGTTTCCAAGTCCATGCGACTCCTGAAATCAAAACAGAGTTCTCCAATCTAATTGAAAAGGTGTGGTTAAGTAATGTTGAAAAAAATGGCATTGTTAATCGTTGCGAGTAGCTTTTTGTTTTTTATAATCGTACCCGCTCACAATCATGATCAGCTTATTCAGACCCTTGTACAAATTGGGGGATTCTAAAGCAAAAGAAAGCTCTGCCGACCATAAGGTTAGCAGAGCTTTCTTCAGTGTATGAATTACCACACATACCACAGAATAACTATCTTGATGTGATCAGCATGAACCATACATATAAAGTGTTAAAGTCAGATATAGAATTATTTGCAGCTGCATTAAGCCAGGTAAGAGTATACGTGGTTCAGCCGCTGGGTAAAGATTTGATAGATATTGTGGATTACGGTGGAGTAGTGAAGAATATTACGCCGGAGTCGGTTAAGATTAACGGATCTTATTTCTTCCGTAAACAGTTTGAATTTAGAGTAGATGTGAAAGAGGACTCCAACGGTATATAGCCGATAGAGTCCTTCTCTGTTTTATGTGAGTCGGATGTATATGAAGCCACTTAGTAATTTCTGTACATTAATTAGAATTGTCTTGCGCTTATGTTGAGGTCCATCTGGGAACCGTCCTGGGTATAAATGTATACACTATATGAGTTTTTACTTTGAGAATAAATTTGCAAGGTCTTTTGACTACCAGGTGAAACCGAAGTGTCTATAGAGGTGCTAGAACCTGCTTTCTTAATCTCTACATAAACTGTTGAACTTCCATTATTTTTAACGAACACATTGGCGTCTTCTCCATTCTCAGGGATCATGGTGAAGGTTTTCTCAAATGCTCCTTTTCCAGTGTGATGTATCGGATTAATCAATTGAACATCAAAAGGAGTAATAACATGTCCGTCCTGATTCTCAGTATTTTCGATCACTTTAATGAAGCCATTATCAGTTTGATTTGCTGAAATTGAATCCTGCGCAAAAGCAGCAGGGCTTAGTGACAGAAGTAATGATGTGGCGATACCAAAACTCATTAATCTTTTCAAATTAAATCCCTTCTTTCTATAATTTAACTACATAAATAATTATAATTAATCTGAATATCTGTGTACATAGTCACTAAGTACCATTAAATGATGTTGTTATGTGAATCAATGGGGAATAGTTTGATTTATCTATATATAGTTAAAAGTTCTGCTAACCTTAATTGGTCGGCTGGGCTTTTGTTAGACACTGAGTATGGCAACATTGAATACATAAAGCGCCTTGGATTTAACTCCAAGACGCTCCCCTGCTTGTAATAACGGTTAGTTAATGTCTCCTGGGTACTGACCAGTAGTACCCCAAGCTTCGCCTTCAACTTTGTTACCGTTGGCTCTGAATTGAATTACGTATTCCCCTGAAGGCATTCCATTAGGGAATGAATTAAGACTAGTCCATGTTAATGTGTCTCCTTTGCCAACAGTTTTATAGACATATTCTCTCCCGTTACCCTGCAAGCTCCAAGTGAGATTTGATGTTCCTTCATTCCGAACTTTAATCTTTACATGTCCATAACCTTTTTTAACAGTTAAGTCCATCGTCGGACTTGTCCCACCAAGAACCTCATGTACCTCTTGACCAGTTTGTTGGATAACTGTACCTCCATGATCCTTCGATACTTTAATCCCTGTAGCTGGTGTGGCAGAAGTAGCCAGCGGAGCTACTGCCGTAAGAGCCAATACACCTGTAAGGATGATTGCTGTGTTTTTAAACTTCATCAAAAATCGTCCTCTTGAATGGTATAATTTGTACTACCGACCAAGTATACCATATAAAAAAAGAATAAAATGTAGATTTTTGTTAACAAAATGGTAAAAAATCATTAATATTCGAAAATATATAATTCATCTGAATATTGCATGACATATATTTCAAAACTTATTGACAACTGTTAAATTATGGACAACAATAGAATGCAATAATATAAAAGTTTTGGTATTTCTGAATGAAGGGTGGATATGACATGAAGCATACACCTACGATTCGAGCAGAATTAGACGGATATTTAAAACAAGAAGGTTTGAGTCTAACGCAATTTGGGCAACTTGCAGGCATGAATAGGGGAATAGTAAGTGCTATTGTGACAGGGAATAAGTCAATGTCTGTTAACCAGCTCGACCTAATCACTGAGGCTATGGGTTTACCAGAAGGGTATTTTTACGATCTGTTTATAGAAAACTACATCATCGATCATCCTCCGAATATGAGGCGAATCGAGCCATTTTTGTTTCGCTGTGCGGAGTTGGACAAGTTGGATGCGATCCGTCGAGTGGTGGAAGCCATCATGGACAATCTACTGTATTCACCCAAGCTATTTGAAATTGCAGAAGAATTGTTGGCGGAGGGAAGACATGCGGCTGCATTGCTGCTCTATGAGGGGGTAGCTGAAGCGGAGAAATATCAACATTCTGAGCGTTTGGCAGTCTGTCAATATCGTATATTTACGATTCAAGTTGGAGACGATCAAAGCCGCAATCTCAGTGCAGCTACGATATTTAAAGCTTTTGTTGAGCGCCTAGATGAAATAGACCAACTTGATGCATTGAAAGATTTGGCGAACATGTACAGGTCATTGCGTAAATGGGACAAGGTTGAAGAAATGGCAAGGAAAATGAAAGCTAAAGCGGAAGTCCAATATACTTTAAAACATCAACAGAAGGATCTAAAACGTGATGAGTCTACTAAGAAGCTAAGTCGTCCCATGTTTGTGTATATTACCTATGCTGACTTGTTGTGTGCAGGTGTTTGTGAAGCCCAAGGCGATTATCAACAAGCTCTACAGTATACATACGCATACGCTAACTTAAATTGGGTGAAAGAGACAGACGAGGATACACAGGATTGGATCGGCTTGTTTCAACATTGGGCAGAAGTTAATACTTACGTATTTAAACTTTTGTCTGGGGATACAAGTGTGCTTAACGATTATGTTGAATATATAGCTGCAACATCTAATGAGGCCGACAAAGAAATGGTTACTAAGCTGTTGAACGTAATGTTTGCAGCTAACCGATATCAGTTAGATGTGAATTACATACTTAAACGTTTTGAAACGGTTATTGGCTCTATTGTGCAACACGGACAACCATCATCTGACATGTATACTAAGCAAGTTATACCAGAACAGTTTGCACGCTTTGGATATGAATTGGCTTATTATTATTTGTACCGAGGGATGCATAACGTTGGCTTTAAATATTTGATGTATTCAATGGTAAAGTCACATACAATAAATAATGAGACTTATTTTATAAATTGTATGGGCTTGTTTGTGCGTTTCAAAGCTCAGGCGGCTCCTGAAACAAAAACAGAGTTTTACAATCTCATAGAAAAGGTGTGGTTAGATAATGTTGAAAAAAGTGGCTTTTCTGATCATCGCGGCTAGCTTTTTGTTTATTGTTACTGTGCCTGTTCAGTCGCATAGTCATCAGGTTATTCAACTCCAGGATGTCGTTGGAGGTGCTTAAACGTAAGCAAAGCAAATCCCCGCTAACCTTAACTGGTCGGCGGGGATTGTTTTGTTGAAGGAATTAACATACCGTTCACAGAATAACTATCCTGATGTGATCAGCATGAACCATACATATAAAGTGTTAAAGTCGGATATAGAACTTTTTGCAGCTGCATTAAGCCAGGTAAGAATATATGTAGTAAAGCCGTTGAGTGAAGATACGGTAGAGGTTATGGACTATGGGTAAGTATGTAGTGCTTTATGCAGATGTAAATAAATGCCTTAGTTATCCCGATATAATATACGCAATAAGTTGTCAAAAAGGCGGGGATTCTAGTTGATGGTCTTAATGGGTTTTCTAGCTGTGCTTTTTATTTTGTTCTTCTCGCTCTGGTTATCGGCTAGGCGTGACAGAAGAGCACCGAAAGTAATTCGTCGAGCAATAGTTCTTGATAAACGTGTCAGGTTAGAAAATGATTCGCCTTCTGAAGATTATTTTTTTACTTGTGAGTATGAAAATGGGGAAAGAGAAGAGCTAGAAGTAGATGAAAGTGAATATGGGATTATAGTTGTTGGAGACACAGTTAATGTAATAAGACAACGCAAAATGTTAAGAGTAGAAAGAGTTGTTTCTTGATTAATAGACTTTACTGGGAAACTGATATATCTTGAATTTAGAGCAGACGTAACAAAGGACTCTCGCTGGTATGTAACCAGTATAGAGTCCTGTTTATTGTTTATTTAGTTGAATACTCACTTACTTCAAACGTAAGGATTTTATTGAATATTACATAGTCCTTACGATTACTATATGGACCTTTGTTGTTATTGTGCTTATCAATGGCAAAGAATGAAGCACCTCTACCAGCATCCTTTGCGTCATACCAAGCGATGAAGGCATTCAATTCTTTTTTACTCAGATCGAATTCTTTATCAAACCCATTGTCCATCGTTACAGCTAGAATAGCACGGTCTCCAGTTGGTTGTGAGGAACCATCTGTATCCGATGGATCAGGCTTTGTAGACGGATCAGGTGTTGTAGATGGATCAGGCTTTGTAGAAGGGTCAGGTGTTGTAGATGGATCAGGCTTTGTAGAAGGGTCAGGTGTTGTGGACGGATCAGGCTTTGTAGATCCGCCCGTAGCTTGATAAGGTAAAAATCCTTCAGGAACTGGATACTTAAACTCACTTGCTCCGAAATTAGCAGTATACGTAGCAGGTGGTGTTTGAGGGTTTCTTATATAAGGATATACAGTCTTTCCTAGTGAAGAAGGAGTATATTTCGAGACCCCTTGTGAGATACCGTTTTTATAAAAGGTTAGTGTGTCATTTTCTAAATCTAAAGCAATCGAGATAACATCATTTACTTTATAATCGTCCCCGTAATCATAAACCCCAGCATTAGTAGAAGAATTTGGAGGACCATAGTTCGACCCTGAGTATCCTTCATACCTAATTGGTTGTTTGGTATCTGGACTGAATAAGCCCACTTCACCAAAGCCACTTTCGAGCTTTATTTCCCAGTACCATTTTCCTGAGTTTTTACCTACATTAGCAATATCGGTTTGATTCCATTGAGGAATTGTTTTTGTTAGAGACCCATCTGACCAGGTCACATTGGCAATTTCTGCTTTTGTAACTGTAGGAAATAATGAGAACACGGAAACTCCAATAAATAATGCTAACAAGATACTCCCAAACTTTTTGAACATTTTATTATTCATGACTTCCTCCTAAAATTATGTAATAACAAACTGAATTATAAAACTCGATTATAGGAATGTCTAAACATTAATGTCTATATATTCAAATATAAGTTTAATAGTGGATTTAAATTTTTAGTGTAGTAATTACTCTCTCTAGTACTCCATAAATGCTAGGTCTTTTTTTGTTTTGCGACAATATGCGCGATACTTCAACACGTCTCACAATATAGTATTGAGAAGATTTGAAATACTATGGAATCAGTCAACAAGCAGCAGCTGATATTCGATATATAAGCCCTAGGCTTGTTTTCTTCTATAGAAGACTATGATCCTAAAGCCAATATCTGGACAACGAAGTCACCTATGTCCACCAAACGTATGGGGCTGACTGCTGCAGTGTTAAACAATGAAATATATGTTATTGGAGGCAATACTGCAACTGCTACATTAAGTGGGCCAGCCACAGCTGAAGTTGAAAAATACAATCCCAAGACAGACACTTGGTCTACTGTAACTAGCATGCCAACTGCAAGGGGGCTTTTGTCGGCAGTGAGCTTGAATAATGCAATATATGTTGCGGGCGGATCCAATAGATCCAATTACTATTCAGTCTTTGAGAAATATGCGCCTGGCGATGACGGGACCTCTCCGAGTCAACCGGGAGAACCAGGCACCTCTCAACCCGATAACCCGGTGGGAGATCGTGCAATCCTGGTAGTTACCCTGACAACCGGTTTAGAGAAAGAGTTTGACCTGAGCGTGAAAGAGGTTAACGACTTTATCTCATGGTATGAGGGCAAGCAGGCTGGTTCTGGATCGGCTTCATACGCCATTAACAAGCACGATAACAATAAAGGACCATTCAGCAGCCGCAAGGACTACATGCTGTTTGATCGTATCCTTACGTTTGAAGTAAGTGAATACACTAAATAAATCAAAAAGCTCAGCTGACCTTAATTGGTCGGCGGAGCTTTTTTTTGTTAAGAAGCCCTTCCTTTAACCAAAACCTCGCATAGCCTATGGAGTATAGTACCCTAAAGTAAAGGAGGCGTTACGTGTGGGGGAAATGAAAAGAGACTGCGAGGGAATCACCGGAAGAGTTTGGACATCGATAGCTGCTGTATTGGCATTGTTCATTTTGCTGGTAATCATCTTGAAATTAATTCATTTATAAAGATTCTTAAGCTCCACCGGCATTTTTTCGAATTGCTGCTTAGCCCTGTGCTTTTTATCCTTTTGGTCATAATGACTAAAGCGTGCTGAATTTAATTTCTTAAGCATAGCCACATCAGTTCCTAAGGAATCTATAAGGTTCGCCGTTCGGCCCTAGGCTAATCCATGAGGGTCGCCTCTTTTTGGAATGGTTGCGTGGTGCTTTCCATTAGCCTAAAAGGCGACTCTTTTTATCCTATTTTTGGATACTCAACAAGCCTGACTTTGCTTCAAGATCTTCTATAATTTCCATTGCAACAAAATATCCAAAAGACAATGTTAAAATATCCTCGTATCGTTTTCCTGATCCTCTTGCTCTACTTAATATGATGTTTTGACTTTCTTGTATTTTTTTTCTAAGGAATGATAGAGAAACCACAGGTGGATTGGAAGCGATCAAATCCATCATTAAAGTTGACAACTTTTTCTGAAACTCTTCAATCGGAAAGTCATTATTTTCTTTTGAATACAGATGCATCGTTTCAGGTGGATCTTTAAATGAAGTTTGATATTGAGTATTGAAAACACCTTCATTAGCTATTTTGTCCGCAATTAATTTACCAAAAACGATCCCTGATGCGAATGCTTGCCCAGGGATTCTTCCTATACCAAGATCACCATTAAATTGAGCTTCTCCAGTAGCAAAAACACGATTCAAGTTTATAGCCTCAGCATTAGCATTGATTTCGATTCCTCCTGAAGAATAGTGCATCGTTGGTGTAATTTTAATTCTTTTATTTTTAACTACCTTAGGACTAAATCCATATTTTTTGAATTTTTCATTTAAAACATTTTCATCAGCATGGCTCATATCCAAGTACATGTCTTTTTTTTGTTTGATACATTCAAGTTGGAATTTTAAAATCTCATCAATCATTTCGTGGTAATCATCTCGAGCAATTGCATCACAAATATACTTATCTTTTAATAATTGAACTCCATCCTCATCTATTATTTTCCCTTGACTCAAAGATACAACCCCGCCCAATAAAATTTGCCTTCCGTTATATATAGACCAAGGATGACACATTACTGTAGACATTCCCTTTAATCTTGCACCTATTTTTTTAGCTAAGATAAGCGTTTCACCAGTTGAACCCGGCGAATTATCATTGAAACAGAATTGTCCTGCATATCCTCCCGTAGCTAATACCAAATAATTTGTAAATATTCTGATAAATTGATCTGATTGTGTGTCATAAAATACTGCGATAATTCCTTGATCGTACTTTTCCAAATGAATCAAAATTTTATTACACATCGGTTGTTCAATATGTTGTAACAAACAATTGATTAATTTCTTTCCCCCATGTGATTTAATCAAACATTCAGGCATGATACCAAAGGATGTTTTCTCATAAGGAATTCCTAATTCTTTGAAGAAATTTATAATTATGTTGGAATTCCTATATAGCGCTTCAATTACTGATCGATCTGCTCCACATTTATCAATAGTAAGATTAATAATATTGTTAACTTCATTCTCTGATGGAACCCGAGTATTTGCGGCTGAAAGAAAGGAGTTGCTTTGTTTGGGTGCATTCTTTTTTGTTACAATCGTGTACTTAATATTATTTTTCGACAAATAATAAGCAGCAGTAAGCCCTGAGATCCCCGTACCGACAATCAAAATTGGAGTGTAGTGTTCAACGGATATTCCATTTTGTTTCATCATTCCAACTCCCTTTTAGGATGTGAATGTTATCTTCGGCTGAATCTCGTAGTCAGTTTTCTATTTGTTGTAACAAAACGCATCAAGATGATATTCATAAAATTCTTGCTCCATTGTTAATTGCCTGTAATTTATATCAAATTATATAACTATATTTCGTTTTATACTTTATATAGTTATTAAGAGCTAACAAAATCAAATACGAACAGTTTTGCAAAAGTAGAGGAAAAAAAGAACCATTATAGCAATCGCTAAGATGATTCTTATTACGATTTCCAATATCCTTGTTACCAACGAAGAATGGAATCCAAAAAAATATTTTCCTAATTGTACAAGTTTATTCCTTATATTGTCAACATTATCTGAGAATATATAATTGACTCAGCTTTCGCAGTATGAATATTCAAACAAATCCTTAATGTAATAACTGGCAGTACCTTAGAAAAGGCGACAGAGTTCATAGTATCCATCCTTATAGCCTTAACCTATCACTTCTATAGATATCATATCTTAGACCAATCAAACATCCCGTGGTATATTGTTGACATTCAAGAGAGAGCCGTTAGATTCTCTCCACTAGGTTCGAAAAACACAGGGGTGAATAATGATGAGTAAAAAGACCATGTTCGAGAAAATTTGGGATAACCATGTCATCTATCAGGAAGCGGGAAAGCCGAGTATTTTGTACATTGATCTTCACCTCGTACATGAGGTAACATCGCCGCAGGCGTTTGAGGGATTACGTCTTAGCGGACGTCAGGTACGTCGTCCAGAGCTTACGTTTGCAACGATGGATCATAACGTGCCGACTAAGGACCGTTACAATATTACGGACCCGATTTCCAAGCAGCAGATTGATACATTAACTCAAAATTGCCGTGATTTCGGTGTTACACTGTATGATCTGGATACGGTGGATCAAGGTGTCGTTCACGTTATGGGGCCTGAACTTGGTCTGACTCATCCGGGCAAAACGATTGTTTGTGGTGATAGCCATACCTCCACACACGGGGCGTTCGGAGCACTCGCTTTTGGTATCGGAACCAGTGAGGTAGAGCACGTAATGGCAACACAATGTCTCCAGCAAGCTAAAGCCAAAACGATGGAAGTTCGCTTTGTAGGCCGCCGCAAACCTGGTGTGACAGCAAAAGACATGATTTTGGGTGTCATTGCCAAATACGGTACAGATTTCGCCACAGGTTATGTTATTGAGTACACAGGTGAATCTATCCGCGAATTGAGCATGGAAGAGCGCATGACTGTGTGTAACATGTCCATTGAAGGCGGAGCCAGAGCAGGAATGATTGCACCGGACGAAACCACCTTCAATTACTTGCGTGGACGTCAACATGTAGCACAAGGAGCTGCTTTCGAGCAAGCGGTTGCTGAGTGGAAAGAGCTTGTCACAGATGAAGGCGCTGAGTTTGATGTCGTGCTGGAGTTTGACGTAGATGCTTTGATTCCGCAAGTAACCTGGGGCACCAGCCCGGGGATGGGTACAGATATTTCCTCAACCGTACCGATTCCGGCAGAACTGCCAACCGAAAACGAACGTAAAGCAGCTGAAAAAGCGCTTGAATATATGGATTTGAAGCCAGGTACTCCGATCACGGATATTGCGATTGATTATGTGTTTATCGGCTCCTGCACCAATGGGCGGATTGAAGATTTGCGTGCAGCCGCTGAGGTTGCCAAAGGTTACAAGGTTTCTGACAAAGTAACGGCCATCGTCGTACCAGGTTCGGGGCGTGTGAAAATTCAGGCTGAAGAAGAAGGGCTGGACGTCATTTTTACAGAAGCAGGATTTGAGTGGCGTGAAGCGGGATGCAGTATGTGTCTTGCGATGAATCCAGACGTACTGCAACCGGGACAGCGTTGTGCATCGACTTCTAATCGTAACTTTGAAGGTCGTCAGGGACGCGGAGGACGGACTCATCTGGTATCTCCAGCAATGGCAGCCGCTGCGGCGATTCATGGACATTTTGTTGATGTACGGGATTGGAAATTCAAGCAGGAAGAAGTAGTCCGCTAGGATACAGAGGAGGAATTACGATGGAAGCTTTCACAACATTAAAAGGAATTGTAGCACCTGTGGATCGGGTGAACGTGGATACAGATGCTATTATTCCTAAGCAGTTTTTGAAACGAATTGAACGTACGGGCTTTGGACAGTTTCTGTTCTACGAGTGGCGGTTTGATGAAGCGGGCAATATCAATCCTGAATTTGAACCGAACAAGCCTCGTTATGCAGGGGCGTCTGTGCTGATCTCTCGCGCTAACTTTGGCTGTGGCTCCTCACGTGAGCATGCGCCGTGGGCGATTATGGACTATGGGTTTCGTTGCGTAATTGCTCCGTCTTATGCGGATATCTTCTATAATAACTGTTTTAAAAACGGTATATTGCCGATCAAGCTGTCTGAAGAGCAAGTAGAGGAATTGTTTCAGCGCACGGCGCAGCATGATAACTACCAATTAAACATCGACCTGAATGATAAAACGATCACTGACGATTATGGTCTGAAAATTGAATTCGATTTGGATGAACATCGCCGCCAGTTCCTGCTGCAAGGCTTGGACGATATTGGCCTGACACTCCAGCATGAATCTGAAATTCTGGCTTATGAACAAAAACGTGCTGCGAAACAAGGCGCATAGGGTTAATTCCCAGTTCAGTTTCAATACGTAGTCATATAGCTAGCTCATTTGTTAGACAGAAAGCCCGTACTGGCATTACTTTTGCCTGCGGGCTTTTATCATGCTCAAAAAATAAATTGGAAAATAAGGGGTTGACGGTTCGACTCAGCATGGTATTGTAAATGTAAAATGATTGAAGGACTGTGTCTGTGAGAAATACCAAAAAATACATATATAAGTTAGGGGAATGAGAATGAAGAAATATGGTTGGGTGATACTAGCGGCTATCTTGATTTGGTTGTGGCCGTCCTCCCCTCATGCGAATGCGGCTGGAGCAGATTTGTTTTTAGATGGCAAAAGGGTGGAAGCGCCTGCAGATGCCAAGCCTGAAATGGTCAATGGAAAAATCATGGTACCGCTAAGGGTGGTTGGGGAGCAGCTTGGATATCAATTCAAGTGGGAACCACAATCCTATAAAATCTCAATTCAAAAAAATAGTACCGATATGTCCATGTATGTAGGCCGTACATCGGCTGATGTGAATGGAAAAACAGTTAGTCTGGATGCACCTCCTGTGCTTCGGGGAAGCTCGACCATGGTCCCATTGCGTTTTGTTGGGGAGCAAATGGGGCTAAAAGTAGATTGGAATAATAAAAGTAAATCTGTAAATCTCAGTCAAAAGGCTGTAACTCAACAAGTGAGTAAACAGTCTCAATCCCAACCATCGTCGCAAACGTCAACACAGAGTACAACAAGCACCAATAAAACGTCTTCAGCAACAGCGACGACAATAAATCCAGTTGAAGCAGACAAGCATACTGAAGCCGCATCTTCACCAGCCAAGCAGCAAAATACAGAACAGACCACAGCAAATGCGTTGCTTGTACAAAATATTACTTTTGAGGGTGAAACGTTAAAGATTTCTCTGAACAAAGATATTACCCCTAAAGTATCCAAAATGACGGGGAATGATCGTATTGTTGTAGATTTACCCGGGGCTTCACTGGCGACTGATTTTCTTCAGCCGTTCCCGATTCGCACCGATGGCACGCGGGCGTTGACGAATAGTGACAGTGAGGATGTGCAGGAAATTAGATTTGCTCCCACAGATGGACAAAATGGGGGCGTACGCATTGTCATTGCTTTAAATCAAGCACGTGATTACGACCTTTTAACCAATGGCCTAGGCGATATCACCCTTCAATTGCGTGAGCGTAGTGTGAATCCGGTAGTGGTAACACCAACGAATGTCGAAGGACGGCGAATCGTTGTCATTGATCCCGGACATGGTGGCAAGGACCCTGGGGCAGGTAGTGTGACTGGGCGACATGAGAAGGAATTTACATTGGCGGTAGCGTTAAAGGTCGAGCAGCTTCTACAAAATGATCCTGACATTCAAATCGTATTGACTCGCAATGGAGATACGTATCCCACGCTGGATGAACGACCACAACTGGCTAATAGTCAACAGGCAAGCGTGTTTGTATCCATTCATGGTAATAGTATGCTAGCTTCAGATAAAGGAAAAACCAATGGCTCTGAAACCTATTATGCACGCCAGGACAGTTTGGCACTGGCAAAGGCGATGCATAAATATCTTGTAGCGGCTACCGGATTTAAGGATAATGGCATCAGGGTGGCAAACCATGTGGTGACGAGAAAATCACAAATGCCCGCTGTATTGCTGGAATGTGGCTACCTTAGTAATTTATCAAATGAAGCAGCCATGTTCACAGAAGAAACACAGGAGAAGATCGCCGAAGGTATTGTCGATGGGTTGAAGGAGTATCTTGGAACAGGCATAGGAGCAACTGAATCACTTAACTAAGGATGTTTACAATAAAAGCTACTTTCCACCTTTTAATGAAAATTCATGGGTGTGAAAGTAGCTTTTTTAGTTTTTTTGGCTGTGACTTTTGACGGAAAGCGAATGATCTATATTTTTAGTCAAAATTCGACAAAAATAGTTCTTTGGCACGTATATTTCTGTTATGATGGAATATATTCGCAACTTTTGGTGTGAGATAACGTCTATAAGGTTGTCTGATATTACATAAGCGCGTATATCAGGTCGCCGCACCGGAGCATGTGGCAAAAAAATTATGAATGGAAGGGTGACGAATGAAGAAATTTGGTTTTTTGTTGTTATTATTTGTCTTCATGTGGGCGGTTCCGGGTTATGGACATGCGGCTTCGAGTGGAACACAAATCTATCTCGACGATCAACAGTTAAGTGTCCCTAGTGGTGCTAAGGCACAAGTAATTGGCGGAAGTACAATGGTCCCGCTACGCGTAATTTCTGAAAATTTGGGATATGACGTGACATGGAAGCAGCAGGCGCGAACCATAACGATTGAGAAAGACAGTACCTCGATCCGAATGATAATCGGAAGTAAGACGGCGACTGTCAATGGAAGCGACATTAGTCTGGATGCTTCGCCTCTGCTGCGTTCCAATTATGCCCTTGTACCGCTTCGTTTTATCGGCGAGCAAATGGGACTGGACGTAAAATGGGACAGCAGCTCCAAGTCCGTAAAATTATATACCCGCAGTAGCGGGTCTGGAAACGGGGAATTTACACCTCCCAAGTCCGGAAATAACAATACAGGTACTGGTAGTGTTACTGCACCAACGAATAATGCGAACTCAGGTGTTACACAGGTGCAGGGAGTTAGTTTCAGCCAAAACCGTTTAACCATCACAACAGCCAGTGCCGTCAAGCCGAAAGCGTTTACGATGGCAGGCCCTGATCGGGTAGTGGTGGATTTGCCAGCGACTGCGTTTGCTGACAATTTCGGAGAGCAGCAAAAGCTGGATAGCAACTTAAATGGTTCGCTGGACATTGAGAATGAAGCGGATGTGTCCGGTATCCGTTATGCTTTATTCCAAAAGGAACCTTCAACGGTGCGCGTTGTTATTGATTTGAAACATGCCATGAATTATACCGCATATAATGATGGTTCGAATCGTGTTATCGTCGATCTGGCTTCCAAAGATTCTGTGAATACCACGCCAGACGCAACGTTACCAGATGGCTCACAGCCGGATGACACGCAGACATCACCAACTAACAGCAATGGTAAAAAGGTCGTTGTTATTGATGCTGGCCATGGAGCAAAAGATTCTGGAGCAGTTGGTGTTTCAAGAAAAAATTATGAAAAGACCTTCAACTTAGCTATGGCTCTGAAAGTAGAAAGCATATTAAAGCAGAACCCCAAGCTTGAGGTTGTGCTGACACGCAGTGATGATACATTCTTGGAGCTTAAACAGCGCGTAAAAGTAGCTGAAAACCTTAATGCTAACGTGTTCGTGTCCATTCATGCTAACAGCAGCGGTAGCTCAGCTTCCAACGGTACAGAGACGTATTACCAGCGTAGTGCAAGCAAAGCGTTCGCTAACGTTATGCATAAGTACTTTGCTCCTGCGACGGGTCTGACAGACCGAGGCATTCGTTATGGCAATTTCCATGTAATTCGGGAAACGACTATGCCAGCCGTATTGCTTGAAGTAGGATATCTGAGTAATGCAAAAGAGGAAGCCACACTGTTTGATGAAGATTTTCAAAACCGGGTAGCTCAAGGGATTGCAGATGGAATCACAGAGTATCTCGACGTAAAATAGATCTTCAACAAATCGCTTGTCAACGTCAAGCAAGGAGGGGGACATATGAACAAGAAAATCGTAATTGCAGGTCTGCTGGCACTGTTTGCCATTGCAGGTGCAGGGTGTGCCTCTAAGCAAACAACGGCTCCTGCGACTCCATCTCAGGAAACACAAACTTCGAATGCACAAAATAGTACACCTGAACAGACGACCCCTGAACCTTCGGCTCAATCTGCTGAAAATAATGGGGCGAGTCAAACACCTGCATCTCCGTCAACAGAGCCTACAAAAACCAAGACGGACACGGAAAATTCAGGAGATCGACAAACACAGCAGATTACGGTGTACTATACGGATACACAAGAGAACGGCTTGAAAGAACAGAAAAAGGAAATTACCTATCCAAGCGAGCTGGAAAAATTGCAAAAAGCGTTTGAAGCTCTGCAAAAGAGTGGGGATTCTGCTCTTATCCCGTTGTGGTCCGAGAAAATTTCCGTGCATAAGATCAAATTAGATAACGGTGCATTGACTTTTGATATTTCTCTGCCGGACGAGGCTCGATTGGGAGCTGGCGGCGAGGAATTAGCTATCGATGCCTTGAAGAAAACGATGTTCCAATTCAAGGAAGTCAAAACGCTGGATTTGCTCGTAGATGGTCAATCTTTAGAGTCCTTAATGGGACATGTAGATTTGGATCATCCCATGAGCCGCTAACCGATCAGACGGTATGAAAATTTCTTGGAGATTTACACACTTTTCACGTGCAATCTGTGACAGATAATGATAATATAGGAGTGTATTTCTCGCCTATGCAGGCAGTCATGCACAAATAGTATTCGTTTCTTTCCGGATGATTATTTAGAGTGACCGTCTTGATGCGGGCTATCCCGTATCAAGACGTTTTTTTTGGTAGGAGGTAGGATTTCCGTGAATGCAGCAACCGCACGTCATATATTGGACACCATCGGTACGATGTTTCCGGATGCCCATTGTGAGTTGAACCATGACAATGCTTTTGAATTAACGATCGCCGTGTTATTGTCTGCTCAATGCTCCGATCAGATGGTCAATAAAGTAACGGCAGACCTGTTTCAAAAATACAAGTCACCTGAGGATTATTTGGCTGTTCCTCTTGAGGAACTGGAGCAGGATATTCGCAGAATCGGCTTGTACCGAAACAAGGCCAAGCATATTCATAACCTCTGTCGTATTTTAATAGACCAGTACGGGGGAGAGATACCTTCGGAGCACGATCAACTGGTTAAGCTACCGGGTGTTGGCCGTAAGACGGCTAACGTCGTAGTATCTACTGCTTTCAATGTACCAGCTATTGCGGTAGATACGCATGTAGAGCGTATTTCCAAACGGCTCGGTTTTGCAGGGTGGGATGATTCAGTGCTTGAGGTGGAAAAAAAGCTGATGAAGAGGGTACCTAGGGATGAATGGTCTTTGACCCACCACAGGCTTATTTTTTTCGGACGCTACCATTGTAAAGCTCAAAATCCTCAATGTCAGGTATGTCCGTTACTTGATGTGTGCAGGGAAGGCAAGAAACGTATGAAAACGTCTCTTATCAGAAAAGATAAGGAACGTAGAGCTTAAAGACCCACAGAGTAACAGAGGGTTTAACCATTTATGTGTAGAAAAGGATGAAGAGTATGAAGTGCATTTCGGTATATACAGACAATTTTGAAGCGTTCTCTGATATTTTTGAGCAAATTGTAACAACAGAATTTGCTGAAAACGAAGAGCGCGAGCTTGAGGGAATCACAGTTAGTCATTCCGGTGATGTACCTGAACATTATCTGGAGCGTATGTCACAAAAGCCAGAAGTGGTCGTAATGAAGGACAAATCCCGTGGGATTACGATTTTACAGCATGGTCAAGTATTTGAAATTTTGCTGCCAGTGCTTGAGACTGCAGCCAATTAAGTTCAATTCGCGGACGACATGCGTTGCATGTTCCGGTGTAGGCGGCTCGGCTGGTTTAACCAGCCCGAAGGCGCATATATGAACCTTGCAGACCATCCTGATATGGATAGAGCCTCGTTCCAATGAAGTGTGCATACATTTTGACCCTGAATTATGGTGTCGCGTTCCCCATGTTCTAAAAGGTGAATGTACGTGATGAGCAGGCTCACCCGTTGTATACATATCTTGCTTCGTCGGTGCTCTTTGAGGGCTTTGATGAATTGCATTCGGTTGCCTAAATATTTATTTTTAATGATCCGTTTGGACAGTATAAAATGAACTTATTATTATCATGTACGAAAACAGCGTTCCCTAAAGCCAGGTACTGGCGGGGAGCGCTGTTTAGTTTTTTTGATGTGATGATTCTCACAACGGCTTAGGAATGCTACAATATAGCTATTTGGTGCAGACAAGTGATAAGGAGTGGAACCGTAGCTTATGATGCAAACGATTACAGGAGATGCGGGAAAGTGGTTGGATACGATAGAACAGATACAGAGTACATTGCGTAAAGCCGAGGATGAAGCGGGAGCGAAGGCGATAGGTGATCTGCTGGAAAAAGCATATGCGCAGGAGCTGACCATTGCCTTTTGTGGACATTTTTCAGCGGGTAAATCGAGCTTGATTAACAGCCTGTGTGGTAAAACTGTGCTGCCGTCTGGACCGGTGCCTACGAGCGCTAATGTAGTGTCCATCCGTTATGGACGTCCGAGAGCGCTCATTCATCCAGCCAAATCAGCGGAAAATCCAGAGCCGGAAAGCATGGAAGCCTCCCTGTCCGAGCTTGCTGAGTATTGTAAAAATGGTGGAGCCTATGAATCGGTTCAAGTGTGGGAGGATGTTCCGATATTATCTAGCGGAGGAGTGCTGCTGGATACACCAGGCGTAGATTCCACAGACCACGGACATGCGCTGGCGACACATTCTGCTTTACATTGGGCAGATATTGTTTTTTATGTGATGGATTACAATCATGTCCAATCTGAAAATAATTTGTCCTTTGCCAAAAGTTTGTCGGATTGGGGCAAGCCATTATATTTGATCATCAATCAAATCGATAAACACCGGGAGCGAGAGCTTTCATTTACACGTTATCGTAATGAGGTGGAGACCAGCTTTCATGCCTGGCAGGTTCATTATACGGATATCCTCTTTACTTCCTTGAAGGAGCAGAATCATCCATGGAACCAGTGGAAACAGTTGACGTACCTGATTCCGAAATTGCTGGAGCGAAAAACAGAGCTTTTGGCATACAGTTTAGTGTCCTCTATGCATCATTTGGTAGAGCAACACGTGGAGACTGTGCAGGCAGCTGAAGAAGAGGAACTGAACACACTGTTAAAAGAAGCAGGTGGAGAAGAAGCCATTTTGCGCCTGGATATAGAGCAGAAAACCTTGCAGCAAGAAGATGAACACTGGAAGGTGCTTCCGGAGCAGGAGCGTAAACGACTGCGTCAAGAGCTGGATCATTTACTGGAACACGCACATTTGACGCCAGCGGAGCTACGTGAAGCCGCAGGCGAATACTTAGAGAGCCGCAAGCCGGGCTTCAAAACAGGAATATGGTTTGCAGGAGGAAAGACTGAGCGAGAAAAGGAAAGCCGTTTGGAACGGCTGACAGGAATGCTGACTGATCAGGTGGAGGGACAATTGCTTCCTCATATACGTGAGCTACTGAGGTCTTGGGGTGACGGTCAGGGTTTGTGGTCCGCTGCGATGGAGCAGGAGCTGGATGATATCCGCCCTGTGACGGACCGGCAACTGGTAGAGCAAACGGTGAAGGAAAATGCCTTGTCGCCGGAGTATACGTTGAACTATTGCAAGGATCTACGCGCTGCTGTGACCGCCGATTGCCGCCGTAAGGCGCTAACGCTGCTAGACCAGCTGCTGGCCCAGCTTGCAGTGCGAGCCGAAGCCCGCCGCGCGGCTCTCGCGGATGCACGCACTGCGCTGCTGGCGCAGACGGACGCGGCGAGCCGCTACAGCACCCGCGTGCAGGCCTCGGCTTCGCACGCCAGCCTGCTGCGCAGCTTGCTGCCGCAGGCGTCCGCGCCAGGCGGCTTGCCCCGTGCGGACGCGCCTGCACCGGCGTCCGATACCGGCGATGTCTCGCTAGCTGCGGCACCAACGGGCGTTGCGCGTCCTGGCATCGCTGGCCCGCGCAACGCATCGGCGCAGCCGCTAGCAGGAACGGCGTCAGCACAGCCTGCCGCCGGAGGCCGCCGCACGCGGCTGGATGCAGCAGCGGCCCGATTGAAGGCTGCCGCTGCCCTGGTAAGCCCGTACCCTGCCATGCAAGCGGCGGTACGGGATTTACATGCCCGCGCCGCTGCGCTGGAGGGTGGGCAGTTTACGCTGGCGCTGTTCGGAGCGTTCAGCGCTGGGAAATCCAGCTTCGCCAACGCTTTGCTGGGTGAAGCTGTGTTGCCCGTATCGCCGCATCCAACGACAGCGGCGATTAACCGCATAATGGCGCCTGCAAGTGCTGAGCGCCATGCCACGGCTGACGTCCATATGAAACCAGTGGACGCGTTGCGGGAAGATCTTAAATACTCATTTCGGTTATTAGGATTGGGGGAACCAGCGGCAGCGGGCTGGCAAGAAGCCGTTCATGCTTTATCTCCGGAAGGCATCCATCCTGCGGGTAGGCCTCATTATAGTTTTTTGAAGGCTGCCGCAGCCGGATGGGAAGAAGCTGAAAGCTTGCTGGGACAACAGCTTCAGGTGGATTTAGAGCAGTATCGGGATTTTGTTGCGTCTGAGCACAAATCATGCTTTGTGGAGCATATCGACCTTTATTATGATTGCGCTCTGACCCGTCAGGGCATCGTGCTAGTGGATACGCCAGGAGCGGATTCTGTGAATGCACGACACACAGGCGTGACTTTCAACTATATGAAGCATGCGGACGCTCTTGTATTTGTCACCTATTATAACCATGCGTTTACGCAAGGTGATCGCCAGTTCCTGAACCAACTAGGTCGAGTTAAAGAGACCTTGGCGCTGGATCAGACGTTTTTTATAGTTAATGCATCAGATCTGGCTTCTTCTGAAGAAGAACTGCATTCTGTTACCCGGCATGTACAGGAACAACTACAGGCGAATGGAATCCGAAAACCACGTATTTATCCGCTTTCCAGTATGCTGGCGTTGGAAGCTGCCGAACAGGGAGAGGCTTCGCTGCGTTCAGCTTCACGTTTTGATGCATTTGAAGATGATTTTTCAGCATTTGCAGCCGAAGAGCTGGCAGGTTTGTCCATTGCTTCTGCTATGCAGGAACTGGGTCGGCTGCGGAACCGCATAGAGCAACATGCAACCGATGCCCGGTATAGCGAGGAAGAACGTGAGATTCGATTAGAGCGATTAACTCGCATCCGTGGAGAATTGGAGCATACGCTCCTAGGCCTGACTGACAGCAACGGTGCATCTGTGTTATCGGGTGAAACCGATGAATTGCTGTATCATGTACGTCAAAGGCTGTCCTATCGGACTGGAGAATTTATGGCAGAGGCTTTTCATCCATCTATTCTGCGTGAAGGAGCAGGTGATCTTCGTTCGGCTTTTGCATCTTGTGGTCGTGAGCTGATGCGTTTAATCGAACTGGAGCTGTCTCAGGAATTGCTGGCAACCACACTCCGGCTGGAAAAAACGGGCCAAATTTTGGTACACAAGACTATACAACAGTGCGTAGAACACATGAACCACCAGTTGCAAGGACTAGATTGTACGATTCCTGAATCCAGAAACTGGGCTGTTCCCGAGCTGAATGAAATTTCCCTGCAGGAGTCTATTCATTGGAAGGACTATTGGAATAGCTTTAAAAATCCAAAGCTATTTTTTGAAGGAACTGGGCGAGCGAATCTACAAACCAAACTGGAGCCGATATTACGCCAGCGAATCGGGGAAGCTGTGGATCAGCAACGAGAACGAATGTCTTCTTTTTACGTTACGCTGATGCAGGAGGAACAAATGTGGCAGAAAGCTCAGCTTCGAGAGCAAATGCTGGAGACGACTCGTGGCATGGAGCATGCCCTTATGGGCGGTGAGCAGCCACAGGTTTGGGAAGAGCTTGCTGGCAAGATTGCGGCTTTGGAGTAAAGATAAATAAGTACACCATTTATTTAAGTTCAGGACACCGGGTTGTGGGACAACCCGGTGTTTTATGCATGCTCCAAAAAGAAAGCAATACTGAGTAAATAGCCATATTCAATAATAAGAAAGCGATTTAATTTGTCTAATCACCCACCAATTGATAACCTGCCTGAATACGGCTTGTTATCCTCTTTGCCCCCTTGGAAAGCGAATGGTAAACTTCACTAAGCCATATAACAACGTCGTGCAACTAATGGAGGGACATTGACATGGAAGTGCTCAGGCAACTGCAAGTTTTTTTTCGCGAGAGGAGACACTATCTGTTTCTTTCTATTTTATGCCTTGCGATAGCGACGGCCCTGGGACTGGTGTATCCGAACCTGCTCCAAAGGCTAATTGATAACGCTATCATCCCCGGTGACTTCGGGAAAGTCCCGGCGCTGGCTCTGACTGTGCTGGGAGTAGTCATCATCAAAGGGTTCATGCAATTTTTACATGGTTTTTTTGGTGGACGGCTAGGTAACTACTTGGCGTACCGACTCCGCAATGCTTGTTACGAAAAGCTGCAATTTCTGTCCTTCAGATATTATGACACTGCCAAAACGGGGGATCTCATGTCCCGACTGACTGGTGATTTGGAGGCAATTCGTAACTTTATCGGGTTTGGTTTTGCCCAACTCCTCAATGTGCTACTGATGGTCGTATTCGGCTCTATGATGATGCTGTATATTAACTGGCAGCTCACCCTCATTACGATGATCAGCATGCCATTGCTACTCTTCGTCACATTCAAGTTTGAATCCCGGATTCATCCCACCTTTCAGGAAATGCGGATTGCCCTTAGCGCCTTGACGACAGCGGTCCAAGAAAATATAACAGGTGTGCGAACCGTCAAATCTTTTGCTCGCGAATCATATGAAGTTGAGAAATTTTCAGTACGTAATGAGCAATACAAAAGTAATCAAATTCAGGCTGCTTCCTTATGGAGTCGGTTTTTCCCCGCAATGGAACTGATAGCTTCTGTCAGTGTGGTCCTGCTGTTGGGCATGGGGGGGTATCTGGTCATTCAGAAGTCAATGACCTTGGGGCAGCTCGTCGCTTTCTTTAGCTTAATTTGGTATATTATCGGCCCCATCTGGAGCATTGGCTTTCATATCAATAACTATACGCAGTCCAAAGCTTCTGGTGAAAGGGTCTTGGAACTGCTAAATCAGTCCATAGATGTAACCGATGGAGCCGGAGCACTTAAACTCGATGCCGATCAGGTGGAAGGACATGTTACGTTTGAACATGTTACCTTTGCTTACGGAAATAAGCTCCCTGCTGTTGTTGACATCAATTTAGACGCACCGCCGGGATCAGTCATTGGAATTTTAGGCGGAACGGGGTCAGGGAAGTCTACCATTATTCAATTACTCATGCGCGCTTATAATGTGAATGCAGGAAGTATCAAGTTGGATGGCAAGGATATACGTCACTTGAAGATTCACGATTTACGTGCTCAAATTTCTTCCGTGTTTCAGGAGACGTTTTTGTTTTCGTCCTCTATACGCAACAATATTTCATATGGATTAAGTCATGTCAGTATGGATGACATCATACGCGTTTCCAAACTGGCTCAGGCACATGAATTCATAACTGAACTACCGCTGGGATATGACACTGTCGTCGGAGAACGTGGATTGGGACTGTCCGGAGGGCAGAAACAACGGATCGCCATCGCGCGCGCACTACTCAAAAATCCGAAAATTCTGGTACTGGATGATGCTACCAGTGCGGTTGATATGGAGACAGAGCATGAAATACAGACCGGTTTTCAAGAGGTTATGCGTGGTCGAACAACATTTATAATTGCTCATCGAATCTCTTCACTTCGTCATGCCAATGAGATTGTGGTGCTTGAGGAAGGACGAATCGTCCAGCGTGGAACACATGAACAGCTCATTGCTACTCCAGGTCCATATCAGGATGTGTATCATATTCAATACGCCGATTACATAGCTCAGGCTCCAGACGGTGTATCCGAAGGGCAGGTGAGACCATGAATATACCCGCAGAAAAAGTCAAACCGTTAAAAAAACCAACGAATGAGCGCTTTGTCTATCAAGATGATGATGTCATTGACAAACCGTTTAACTGGTCAGAATTCAAACGTTTGCTGGCATACATGAAGCCTTATGCCCGTCAGATTTTGCCGATCCTTCTGGTCATGATGATTCTCGGCACCATTACCAAGCTGACGGTTCCTTATTTGATCAGTCTGGCCATTGATAAAGCAATTGCTCCCGCATGGCCTGCACTGCCCAGCGTAAAGTTACTGCTGCTCATCACGGGTGCCGTGCTCTTGTTATATTTAATTCAATGGGCAGCCAGCACGTACCGCATTAAATTCACCAATATTATCGGTCAACGGGTTATTTACGATTTGCGTGAAGATTTGTTCAAGCATATTCAAAAGCTATCTTTTAACTTTTTTGATAAGAGACCGGCAGGTTCTGTATTAGTGCGCGTGACGAACGACATTAACTCGCTACAGGATCTATTTACGAACGGTGCAGTGAATGTCCTGATTGACTGCGTACAGCTTCTCGGAATTATTGTCATTTTGCTGCTTATTAACTGGAAGCTCGGTTTAGCGGTAATTGTCACTGTTCCGATCATGTTTTTGATCTCGACCAAGCTGCGCGTACGTATCCGCCGCGCTTGGCAAGAAGTGCGTATGAAGAACTCGCGTATCAACTCTCATTTGAATGAGTCTATTCAGGGGATTCGTGTGACACAAGCGTATACGCAGGAGCAGGAAAACATGGCTTATTTCGACGACATGAACAGCTCTAGCAAAAAATCGTGGGATAAGGCTTCTGCCATGAATCAGGTTTTTGGCCCACTTATTGATATTACCGGAGGATTTGGTACGCTTGTGCTGTTCTGGTTTGGAGCGCATTTAATTCAGACAGACCAACTTACGGTGGGATTACTGGTTGCGTTTGCTAACTATGTTGGGAACTTTTGGGAGCCGATTAATCGGCTGGGCCAAATGTATAATCAGTTACTGGTTGCGATGGCTTCGTCAGAACGAATTTTTGAGTTTATGGATGAACAGCCGAATATTGCAAACAAACCGGGAGCAATAGCCTTGCCGCCCATTCGGGGAGACATCCAATTTGAAAAGGTCATTTTTGAGTATGAAAAGGGACGTCAGGCGCTTAAAGGTATTAATCTTTCTGTCGAGGCGGGTCAATCTATAGCGCTTGTGGGTCATACCGGATCAGGTAAAAGTACAATTATTAATCTGCTAAGCCGTTTTTATGACATTACGTCAGGGCGGCTTACGATTGACGGTCATGATGTGCGTGATGTCACAGTGGAGAGCTTGCGAAGCCAGATTAGCATCGTACTTCAGGATACATTTATTTTTTCGGGGACGATCCGTGATAATATTCGATTTGGCCGTTTGGATGCAACGGATGAGGAAATTGAAGCGGCTGCGAAGGCGGTCAATGCTCATGAATTCATTGTTCACTTGCCAGCTGGCTATGAAACAGAGGTAGAGGAGCGGGGGGGAATGCTGTCTATGGGCCAGCGACAGCTCTTATCCTTTGCTCGAGCCTTGCTGGCTAATCCGCGAATTCTTATCCTAGATGAGGCCACAGCTAGTATTGATACAGAAACGGAGTTGAAAATTCAGGAGGCTCTTCAGGTTTTACTAGAAGGCAGAACTTCTTTTATGGTCGCTCACCGTTTGTCCACCATCCGTAATGCTGATCATATCGTTGTACTGGATCATGGGGAAATCCAAGAAAGTGGTAATCATGAACAATTGATGAAAAAACATGGAATATATCGGGGGCTGGTGGAAGCACAGTTCAGATTTTTGTAAAAAAAAGATCAAAAAATCGCGTTTTTTGTAAATTTAAATGCCGAGCACTATTGCATTCTTGGAGCTAAACCCTGAAAATAAAGATGAAAAGAGATCAGAGCAATTTCGTCAGAGGGGGAAGAGTTCAAGATGTGGGGTGCTCCTTTTTCTGCCAAAGCTAAGAAGATGCTGCTGCTGGGTAGCGGCGAATTGGGAAAAGAAGTCATTATTGAAGCTCAGCGGCTTGGCGTGGAATGTATTGCTGTAGATCGCTATGAACTGGCTCCAGCAATGCAGGTGGCCCATCGCTCTCACTGTCTGGATATGCAGGATGCTGAGGCGTTGAAGGCACTAATTCGTGAGGAAAAGCCCGACATAATTGTACCTGAAATCGAAGCTATTGCTACGGGTGCTTTGGAAGAATTAGAGCAAGAAGGATTTTACGTAGTACCAACGGCCCGTGCCGCCCGTCTTACGATGGACCGGGAAGGTATCCGCAGGCTGGCTGCCGAGAAATTACAGCTTCCGACTGCTGCCTATCGTTTTGCAGATAATTTTGACCAGTTGCGGTCGGCGGTTCATGAGCTGGGCACGCCATGTGTGGTCAAGCCTTTGATGAGTTCGTCGGGTAAAGGGCAGTCTGTATGCCGGGCACTCGAAGATGCAGAATCCTGCTGGAATACGGCGCTGGAAGGCGCGCGTGCCAAAACAACACGTGTCATTGTTGAAGCTTTTGTCCCGTTTGAGAGCGAAATTACCTTATTGACCGTCAGATCGGTTTCGGGTACGATTTTTTGCCCACCGATTGGCCACATTCAGAAAGATGGGGATTATGTCGAATCCTGGCAGCCTCATGGCATGACGGACAAGCAGCTTTCGGAGGCGGAGAACATTGCCCGTACGATTACGGATAAACTGGGTGGTTACGGATTGTTTGGCGTAGAGCTGTTTTTAACAGCTGATGGCGTCATATTCAGTGAAGTATCCCCTCGTCCGCATGATACAGGAATGGTGACCATGATCACGCAGGATTTGTCGGAATTTGCGCTTCACGTGCGGGCCATTCTCGGATTCCCGGTGCCATCCGTCACGCTGCTTACACCAGGAGCTTCAGCTACTTTGAAGGCAGAAGTGGCTACGCGGGATTTTGTAATAAGCGGTCTGCATGATGCATTATTGCTACCCCGGACACAGGTGCGAGTGTTCGGGAAGCCTGAAACCAAGCCGGGACGCCGGATGGCTGTAGCGCTTAGCGCTGCAGAAGATGTGGAAACAGCACGGAAGACGGCCAAAGAAGCTGCTAATATGCTGAAAGTGGAGGTAAATCATGTCTAACAATGTGATGATTCCAGTACTGACAATTCGTTCCGTAGAGCTTGGCGATTGCGAAGCCGTAACTGGACTACTAAGAGAAGTCGGGTACCCGATGACTTGTGGTGTAATGAAAGAAGTTATGGGAACAACGCGGGAGGACAGTCAAGCGAATATGATGGTTGCAGAAATGGATGGTCGTGTTGTCGGAGTAATCGGCATGCATACGGCTCAAAGCTTGGCTTATCCTGATCCTGCCGTACAAATCACCATGCTAGTCGTGAGCGGGGAGTATCGCGGCGAGGGCATTGGCAAGCGCCTGGTGGCTTGTGGTGAGGAGTGGGGACGTGCGCAAGGATGCTATCATTTATTCATTACCGGAGCGAATAACCGCATCAAACAAGTAGAGGCCCGAGCATTCTACAATCGAATCGGCTTTGAAAAGCAAGGCTACCGTTTCAGCAAAAAGCTTAGATAATCAGCCTATAACAAGACAATCTAATACTTAAAGCCTCACTACTTTTAACTTAGTTCCGCATGGGTCAACTCCGAGCGGGGCTATTTTTTTTCCAACTTTTATACCATTGATCCTTCTATAAAACATGATATACTGCTAGAGTAAAGATTACAAAGTTGTAACCAGACGCGTTCACACCAAGGCATTTATACAACAAGGAGATGACGAAATGAAGAATATGTTGAAAAAAACACTGGTGATGGGAAGTCTAAGCGCCATTTTATCCGCAGGATTCATCGTTCCGGCATCAGCTTCACCAGCTGACGATTTGACTGCCCAACTGCAACAATGGTTTCAAAATAACGGATATACCGTCAATATGTCCAACGGGACGACTACAATAACAAAGACCGTAATTAAGGATGGTTCTGAAAAGGACAAGGCTAAAAACAAAACAGCAAATCCTTCATCCGGTAAACAAGCAACAACCAAACAGGGTAGCCAAAAGGCATCGCAGTCTAGTAACAAGCAACAGACTCAAAAACAAAGCACAAACTCAGGCGCGGGTCAGTCAGCAGGATCGGATGCACAACTGAGCAAGTCCCAATTTGCAGCTGAGGTTGTAAAGCTTGTAAATAACGAGCGCAGCCAAAAAGGTCTGAAGCCCCTCGCATCGAATGCGAAGCTTACAGAAGTAGCCTTAGTCAAGGCGAAGGATATGAGTACGAACAATTACTTTTCCCATACATCTCCGACCTATGGTTCACCATTTGATATGATGAAAAAATTCGGTGTAACTTATACGTATGCGGGTGAGAATATTGCCATGGGACAACAAACACCACAAGAAGTGATGAAAGCCTGGATGAACAGCCAGGGACACCGTGAGAATATTTTGAAGGCAGAATATACACAAATTGGTGTGGCTTACTACAATGGATATTGGGTACAAGAGTTCACACGTAACTAAGATGATCGTAAATACGTTCCCAACGTCATGTCGCTGCTACGAAAAGATAGTGACGTGACGTTAATCTGGAGACCCGCTGACACGTTCAGCGGGTCTTTTGGTGTCTCTTATTCCTCCAGTGGCATAACCATTGCTTTATACCAGAAAAGACATAAGGGACGTATTTATAGTATGATAGCAGCAAGTTGAATGGATTGCAGACTACTTATGGAAAGCCAGGTGAACAAATGAGCTACGAAATCGTGCATGAAGGTGCCTTTGCTATGCTCAAGGTGCAGTTGAACCCCGGGGAAATGATTAAAGCGGAAATGGGAGCGATGGTTTCCATGTCTTCCAGTGTAGATATAAAGGGGACGGTAGACGGTGGACTGTTACGTGGTTTAGGCAGAATGTTGAGCGGAGAAAAATTCTTTTTTCAAGAACTGAGGGCAGCCCGGGGACCGGCTGAAGTGTTGTTAGCCCCTGCCAGTATAGGTGATGTACAAGCGGTGGAACTGGATGGCACGTATAGACTGTTGGTCCAAAAGGACGGCTTTCTGGCTTGCACGGAAGGTATTGAGGTTAGCACCAAAATGCAAAACCTGATGAAAGGTTTATTCTCTGGTGAAGGTTTTTTTATCGTAGAAATCAGTGGTCGAGGTACGGTATTCCTGTCCTCTTATGGAGCCATTCATCCCATTTACATCGCGCCAGGAGAGGAGCGTATTATTGATAATGCTCATCTGGTGGCATGGCCGGATTATATGGATTATAAAATTGAAAAAGCATCTAAAGGCTGGTTGTCCAGCGTAACGAGTGGAGAAGCGCTTGTATGCCGCTTTCGCGGTGAAGGGACGGTACTGATTCAAAGTCGAAATCCAGGCAGTTTTGGACAATGGATCAAAAATTTCATCCCTGATAGTAAATAGTTTGGTTCGTCTGATTAGAGTTGTGAGGAAAAACTATTCGCACAAGAAAGTATAATATAAGGGTGGCCATTTGCCATCCTTTTTTTGCATGTTCATGGGAAATTATGTGTGAATCTAAGCATTTATTGCGCTTTTATTCCGAACGGTTTATTTGCAAAATGATATGAGAAGCCTTATGTTTATTTCACTAAGCTATCAGGAGGGAACACGAGTGAATTCATCAAAATGGATTTGGCGGTCTGTCGGTTCCGTTTCCATTGCCGCCACATTGCTATTATTGTACGGATTTATTACAGCAGTACAAAGTATCACGGCTCCAGAGCCAATGGTTAGCACTCAACCTGTGCATTCCGGTTCATCGCAGACACAAACTGCGCCATCCGCTACAAATCAGACGGGAGAGTTTCGGGTAGCTGCCATTGGAGATTCGCTAGCCAAAGGCACAGGGGATGACTCCGGAAGTGGTTTTGTGCGTCGGTCGGTGAGCTTGTTAAATAATCAGGAAGGCCATAAGGCACAGCTCATAAATAATCTGGGGATTAATGGACTGACGACTCAAGGACTATTGACCAAGCTGGATGAGCCTGGTGTTTCTTATGTGTTGAAAAAGGCTAACGTCATTATTGTCTCGATTGGCGGAAATGATTTATTTCAGGGGGCTCAGGCTGCCCAAACTGGCAAAGAGCCACCTACACTCAGTGGTTTGCGTAAAGCTGTGCCTGATGCCGCCAAACGTCTGCAAAAAGTGCTGACAAAGGTAGGGAAAATCAATCCGAATGCTAAAATTATCTATGTCGGATTATATAATCCATTCAGTGATCTGCAGGAAATGAAAATTCCCGGTAATCTTGTGGTCACAGAATGGAATCTGGCTGCCATGGCAATTACCAACCAAAACAGCAATATGACGCTGGTTCCAACTTTCGATTTGTTCCAGCAAAATTTGCCCGTCTATTTATCTTCCGATCATTTTCATCCAAACGGACAGGGCTATCAGGCAATCGCTGAACGTATCGCGCAAGGGTTTGCAGTTGCAACCACGAAGGATGCCGATAAAGTGGATAATGAACAACAGTCTACAAGTAGCCAACCCGCTGAAGTGAAAAAGGGAGGGAACAAGTAATGAGCATCCAATCTGCTGACAAGACCGGGGCTGGAATAACCCAAAATCCGACATCAAGGGATGCAGTGTCCAGTTTCCATTCCGCCAATCAGGTTGGCAGCGCAGGCAGAGACAGAAGCAATAACGAAACAGTTCTCTCTGTTCAGCACGTTAAGAAACGTATCAAACGCAAAATGATCATTCATGATGTAACATTCGACGTTCGTGCGGGTGAAATTTTCGGATTTCTCGGTCCTAATGGGGCTGGAAAAACGACGACTATTCGTATGCTGGTCGATTTAATTAAGCCTACGGAAGGGACGATTACTGTCTGTGGACATAATGTAAATCGTGACCCTGAGCAGGCTTTGCGGCATATTGGTTCTATTGTGGAAAATCCAGAGGTGTACAGCTACCTGACAGGGTGGGAGAATTTAGAGCATTTTGCCCGTATGCAGCCTGGTGTAGACGAGCCGCGTATCCGCGAAGTCGTTGAGCTGGTTCGGCTCGATCGCCGTATCCATGATAAAGTAAGTACGTATTCTCTCGGAATGCGCCAGCGTCTTGGTATAGCCCAAGCCTTGCTTGGTAGACCGAAATTGCTCATTTTGGATGAACCGACGAACGGGTTAGACCCCAAGGGGATCAAGGAAATGAGAGCTTTTATCCGTTTGCTAGCGGCAGAAGGCATGGCTGTATTTGTTTCCAGCCATTTGCTCAGCGAAATCCAGCTGCTATGTGATCGGGTGGCAATTATAAGTCGGGGAAAGGTGCTAGCTGTAGGTGGTGTGCGGGAATTGGTTGATACGCACTCGCACATGGCAGTATGGCAACTGGAGCCTCGTGATCAGGGTCTTGCCATATTGCAAAATTCTCCGCATGTGCAAATAATTACGAACGCCGATGAATTAATTGATGACAGCATTGTGGCAGGTAGCGGAGCCGATGCAATTTTTACAGAAATGGATGAAGAGCATATTGCGGAGCTGGTGACACAAATGACGGCTTCCGGTATTTCCGTTAAAGGTGTAACCAAAATCAACCCTACACTGGAGCAGCTATTCCTGAAAATGACGGAAGGTGAGATACTTGAATAACATTTTACCGCTCGTACAAAATGAAACACTCAAAATTATCAAGAAGAAACGATTTTATGTCATTTTGCTTGTTTTACTTGTGCTTGTGCCGATTTTTACGTACGCTCAGATGAAAGTGGCAGAAAACAATCGCGAAAAATTCGGCAATGATTGGCGGCTCGAACTGCGTCAGGCGATTACCGATAATCAAAACTCGCTGGGAAGTGACCGGGTTCCCGAGGAATGGAAGACCTACCGTCGGGTCTTTGTGCAGCAGATGCAATATTATTTGGAAAATGATGTGAATCCTAATGAGCCGAGTGGTGTCACCTTTACCAGAGAGTTTATGGATAATTCCATAAATCTGTTCGTTCCGCTGTTGATTATGGCCATTGCTTCCGATCTGGTTTCAGGAGAACGGACAACAGGCACGATAAAAATGTTGCTGACCCGCCCCGTCAGGCGGTGGAAAATACTGCTGAGCAAGCTGCTGACATTGTATATGTTCGTCTCGCTCATTATTTTGGCTGTATTTGTGATTAGTTATCTGATATCAGGCTTGTTTTTTGGTTTTCGCGGTTTTAATGTTCCGGTATTTACCGGATTTCAAATTGTTGGATCGACGGTGGATTTGTCTGCTGTACACGCGATTCCACAATGGCATTATCTGATGCTGCAAGCCGGATTGATCTGGTTTGTCAGTCTTGTGGTAGCTTCGTTAGCCTTTATGGTATCTGTCCTGGTACGAAGTACGGCGGCAAGTATCGTGGTCATGATGGCTGCACTTATTTCGGGCACTATATTGACAAACATGGCTGCATCTTGGCAGAGTGCTAAATATTTATTTATGGTTAACCTCGAATTAACCGATTATTTATCTGGAAGCCCCGCCCCGATTGAGGGAATGACCTTACCCTTTTCTTTAGCTGTACTGGGCATTTGGGGGGCTGCGGCATTGATTGTTTCATTCGCCGTCTTTACGAAACGGGATATATTGAATTAAAATGGACAAGGTAAAAGAAAACATCTGTTTGCATTTTTGGTGAAAATCATCAAGAATAATGCAAAACACGGTTACGATTAGACAAAGGGGGAGCATGAATGGTCGACAAAATCGACTTGTCTGCGGGAGTGTCCGGCACACAAAGCGGAGCTTCGGAATATGGCGCGGACGACATTCAAGTGCTCGAAGGGCTTGTGGCAGTTCGCAAACGGCCGGGCATGTACATCGGGAGCACCAGTTCTTCGGGGCTGCATCATTTGGTATGGGAAATTGTAGACAACGCGGTGGATGAACATCTCGCCAAGTTTTGCTCTCGCATTGATATTACAATGCATAAGGACGGTTCCGTTACAGTATCAGACAACGGGCGCGGTATTCCTACGGGAATGCACAAAACGGGAATTCCTACGCCTCAGGTTGTATTCACCATTTTGCACGCCGGAGGTAAGTTTGGCGGTTCGGGATATAAAAAGTCCGGGGGTCTGCACGGTGTAGGTGCGTCTGTAACGAACGCTCTTTCGGAATGGCTTGAAGTAGAAATTTACCGGGACGGCAAGATTCACCGTCAGCGGTTTGAATATTGGCAGGACAAGAAGGGCGTGGAGCATGTCGGGGAACCGACCACAGGCCTTGAAGTGCTGGGCAATACTAACAAGACGGGCTCGAAAATTACATTTAAACCGGATATTCGTGTTTTTCAGGCAGGCATTCATTTTAACTACGATACGTTGGCTGAGCGTCTTCAGGAAATTGCTTTTCTAAATTCGGGCCTTCGTATTCAACTTAAAGACGAACGCAGCGGAAAGTCAGATGAGTATTTTTATGAGGGTGGCGCAAGTCAGTTTGTTGCTTTTCTGAATGAGGGCAAGGATGTGCTGCATGACGTTATTCACTTTAATGCCGAGAAAGAAGACATTGAAGTAGAGATTGCCATCCAGTACAATGCGGGTTATACAGAGACGATCGCTTCGTTCGTTAACTCCATTCCGACACGTGGCGGAGGTACGCATGAAACGGGATTCAAAACCGCTTACACTCGTGTCATGAACGACTATGCCCGGAAAATGGTGATGTTGAAAGAAAAGGATAAAAACTTGGAGGGCAACGATCTACGTGAGGGCATGATGGCTGTAATCAGTGTCAAGATGGCTGAAGTTGAATTTGTCGGCCAGACAAAGGATCAGCTTGGTAGCGCTTCGGCACGGAGTACAGTGGATGCCATCGTATCTGAGCAGATGCAGCGTTTTTTAGAAGAAAATCCGCAGATAGCACAAACTTTGATCAAGAAGGCAGTTCAAGCATCCAGAGCACGTGAAGCTGCACGTAAAGCTCGGGATGAAATGCGTTCCGGTAAAAAGCGCAGTGAAAGTTCCAATTTGAATGGTAAACTATCGCCTGCGCAGTCCAAGGATTTTACACGTAATGAGTTGTTTATTGTGGAAGGCGATTCGGCTGGAGGATCAGCCAAGCAGGGACGGGATTCCAAAATTCAGGCCATATTGCCGCTAAAGGGCAAGCCGATGAATCCGGAAAAATCCAAACTGGCGGATATTATGAAGAATGATGAGTATCGTGCTATTACAGCAGCTATTGGTGCGGGAGTAGGAACAGAGTTTTCGCTGGAAGACAGCAATTATTCCAAAATCATCATTATGACCGATGCAGATACAGATGGTGCGCACATTCAAGTGCTGTTGTTGACGTTCTTTTATCGGTACATGAAAGAGCTTATTGATGCAGGACGCATATTTATTGCTCAACCGCCATTGTATAAAATAACTCGAAAGTCGGGTAAGCTCGAAACGGTGCGTTATGCTTGGACTGACGAGCAGCTTGATAATTATTTAAAAGAATTTGGACGAAATTTTGAGCTTCAGCGCTATAAAGGACTTGGGGAAATGAACCCTGATCAGTTATGGGAAACAACGATGAATCCCGATTCACGCACCTTGCTACGCGTTCAGATAGAGGATGCAGCCAAGGCTGAACGCAGGGTGTCCACTTTGATGGGTGATAAGGTGGATCCGCGCAAGCGCTGGATCGTGGAAAACGTAGATTTTACGGAATACGTAGAGTAGTGCTATCAAAAGAGGTGTATACATGAGCTTATCGGAGCAGTTTTTGCCAGCTTTTCTGGAGGAAGTGGTCGGTGACCGCTTTGGCCGATATTCCAAATATATTATTCAGGATCGGGCGATACCCGACGTACGGGACGGATTAAAACCCGTACAACGTCGTATTCTTTATGCAATGTACGATTCGGGAAATACGCCGGATAAAGCATATCGTAAATCGGCCAAAACCGTTGGGGACGTTATGGGTAATTACCACCCCCACGGTGACTCGTCGATTTACGACGGCATGGTACGGATGGCGCAGCCTTGGAAAATGAGTCACGTGCTGGTGGACGGTCACGGTAACTGGGGCTCCCAGGATGATGATCCGGCGGCAGCTATGCGTTATACGGAGGCTCGCTTGTCTCCGATCGCAATGGAAATGCTGCGCGATATTGAAAAGCGTACGGTTTTGTTCAAGGACAATTTTGATAACTCGGCCAAAGAGCCCGTTGTGTTGCCGTCTCGTTATCCAAATTTGTTGGTGAACGGTTCCAGTGGGATCTCGGCGGGATTTGCGACAGAGATCCCTACGCATAGTTTACGCGAAGTTATTGATGCCAGCATTGCGGTGATGGAAAAGCCAGAGATTGAGCTGGAAGAGATTATGACCTTTATCAAAGGTCCTGATTTCCCGACTGGCGGACTCATTATGGGGGGCGAAGGCATCAAGGACGCTTACCGCACGGGAAAAGGACGTATTTATATTCGTTCCAAAACGGAAATTCAGTCCTTGCGCGGAGGTAAGCAGCAGCTAGTCATTACCGAAATCCCATACCAGATCGTCAAATCAAGGCTCGTAACCGCCATGGAGAATATCCGTCTGGAGAAAAAGGTGGAAGGGATTGCCGAGGTTCGTGACGAAAGCGGACGAAATGGTTTGCGCATTGTTGTGGAGCTGAAGAAGGAAGCCGATGCGGAAGGGATTTTAGCTTATTTGCTGAAAAAAACCGACCTACAGGTGGCATATAACTTCAACATGGTAGCTATTGTGAACAAAGCGCCACATCAGCTTGGGCTAAAGTCCATTTTGGAAGCGTATATCGCCCATCAACGCGAAGTTGTAACTCACCGTATCCAGTATGAACTGGAAAAGGCAGAGGATCGTGCCCATGTGCTGGAAGGTTTGGTCAAGGCGCTGAACATTCTGGATGAGGTCATTGCAGCCATTAAAGCTTCCAAAAATCGCCAGGACGCGCAAAATAATTTGCAATGGATGTTTGGTTTTAGCGAACGTCAGGCAGATTCTATTTTGACTTTGCAGTTGTACCGTCTCACCAATCTGGAAATCACCACGCTTGAAAAAGAACTGGGGGACATCCAGAAAAAAATCGCGCAATATCGTTCTATTCTGGAAAGTGATCGCAAGCTGATCAGCCTGATTCGCAAGGAACTGTTGGAAATTCGCGAAAAGTACGGCATTGACCGTCGTTCAGATATCCAGGGCGAGGTAGAAGAGATTAAGGTGAACCTGGAAGTCATGGTGGGAGCAGAGGATGTGCTGCTGACACTCTCGAAAGATGGCTATGTGAAACGCACAAGTATGTTGTCATTCACTCGTTCAGGCGGGGAACGTTCAAGTTCTGGTGTTAAAGAAGGGGATTACGTTACCCAATTGCTTGATGTGAATACGCTGGACATATTGCTCGTCTTCACCCAGCGTGGACAATACTTTTTATTGCCTGTACATCAGGTGCCAGAGTATAAGTGGAAAGAGCCGGGCACACCAATTGTCAACGTTATTCCGTTATCGAAGGAAGATCGTATCGTAAGTGTTATTCCGCTCAAAAACATCGAGGAAATAGGAAAAAGCCTGGTATTTGTAACAAAGAAGGGCCAAGTAAAGCGTACAGAATTAAAAGAATATGCTACAAAACGTTCCAGTGCCGTAGCCGCCTGCAAAGTAGCAGGGGACGATGAGGTGTTATCGGTAACGTTAAGCGAGGGTACCCAGGATATTATGCTGATTACCCGCGCGGGTATGAGTATACGCTTCAAGGAGCAAGAGGTTAATGCGATGGGGCGCGTCTCGGCTGGTGTCAAAGGTATACAGCTAGCCGAAGGCGATGAAATTATCGCGGCGTTGTGGGTAGAAGAGGATGAAGGAGAAGTGTTGGTGCTGACCGAGTCCGGTTATGGTAAGCGTACGCTTCTGCTGGATTATCCTACACAGGGAAGAGGCGGCAAAGGTATCACCACCTTTGAGTTCAAGGAAGGCAAACGAGTACGTTCGAATGGAACTCGAATCGTGGCTGCCTTCTATTGCCGTGAAGCTGTTCAATTATTTGCAATCACAGCAGAAGGACAAACGATGTCCTTCCTTTCGGAAAAGGCCCCTTTGACCGACCGAAAGGATACAGGCAAGCTGCTAGCTCCAGTGGAGAAGAAGGACGAAATTGTGAATGTGCTGCTGCGTAGTGAGCCGCAAGCTTCTCAGTCCATAGAATAATAGGAAAGTCAAGCGCTTTTTAGCTCGAAAAAGAGAGGTCCTCTCGTGCCATTCCGGCACGAATGAGGACCTTTTTGCCGTCATGCTGTCGAACCCTGACCAGCCTTCAAAACCGAAGTGAGACTTCCTTCCCCTTTTCATTTCGTGCTCCAAAAACGGCAGGAAACCGGGGCTGAATGGCGAAAATTTAATGTGATGAAATACAATCCGGACGGTGGCCCATACGGTAACTTTGATGCTTTTACTGACCCTGTTATTTAAAGGAGTGAGGCAAAATGCAAACGACCGAATTTGCGAAAATCTGGTCCAGAATGGCTAAGGATTATAAGGTTCATATGGAGCAGCAGCTGGCTCCATCACTAACGGAAGCTCAACTTACGGTGCTGGAGGTTTTGAACGAATACGGCCGTATGAAACCGTCTCAACTAATCCCATATCTCGCCACCACACCAGCCGCGGTTACGATGCTGCTGGATCGGATGGAGCGGAATCGACTGGTCACCCGTTTCAGAGACGTAAAGGACCGTAGAATTGTATGGATTGTTATCTCGGATCAAGGGAGAGAAGAAGTAGAGCGTGGATTGCGAATCCGGGATGATTTTCTGGGTTCTGCACTAAACCGAATTTCTCAGCACAATCAAAATTTGCTGGTTTATTTGTTGGGGAAAATTACAACGAAGGCGAAAACTTCAGTAATGACAAGTGAGGCTGAGGGAGTAAAGGAACCAATAGAGCGAGCAGAATAACTAGAATGGCGGCTACATGAAAAGTAGCTGTACGCAGCAGATTATCATTTTAAGGTAAGTAGGAGTGCGCGGATGTAAATACCTATCGTGGTATTCATACCGCGCTTTTTTGTGTTGAAGTATAGGTGATATTTGGGTGAATGTTGACATTTACATAAGAGATGATAAAATAATAGTTATGAATAAATAACATTTCGTATGCAAATAGTTTCTAGTATATGTATATGGATTGTCAATTGGATATTAGAAAGAAGGATGGTTCCAGTGAGTGATAGAGAGGAAGACAGACTTGAGGTGTACCGGATTATTCAATCGGTAAGGGAGGTTAACAAAACGATATTTTATTCCTTCTGGAATGAGGAGCAGCATTTGGATCTGACGGCCATTCAGCATATGGCTTTGGCAATTCTGAATAAACGCCCCAACATCGGATTATCCGAGCTGGCAGACATAGCGCATGTGGGAAGCAGCTCTATGAGTGGGGTAGTTGACCGCTTGACCAAGGCGGGATATATTGCTCGCGGACGGCATGAGCATGACCGTAGATCCTTAGTGCTGACGCTTACGCCAGAAGGAAAAGATATCATGCAAAAAGTAGACGCCATGTGGATGGAGCGCGTCTTGCCCATTCTGGACATCCCGAAGGAGCAGCTAGAGATGGTCCTGGATATCCATAAACAAATGATCATGAAATTAACACCGAAGGGAATGAATCAACTTGAGCAGTCCTCAAATGACACTACCAGGTAATGTACGCAGAGCACCCATTGTGGCCGCTCTGTTGATTGGCGCGATTGTAGCGATATTAAATCAGACGTTGATCAGTGTGGCTTTACCGAAAATGATGAGTGATTTGAATATAGATGCCAATATAGCTCAGTGGCTTAGTACGGGCTTTATGCTCGTGAATGGGGTATTGATCCCGGTGACCGCGTTCTTGATTGCCCGTTTCTCCACTCGTAAATTGTTTATTAGCGCGATGACTATTTTTTCAATAGGCACGCTGTTATGTGCTGTAGCTCCAAGCTTCAGCATATTGCTGATCGGTCGGCTTATTCAGGCCGCGGGAGCAGGTATCATGATGCCCTTAATGATGGTGGTTATCTTGAACATCTACCCAATAGAGCGTCGTGGCCGGGCGATGGGAACCTTGGGGATTGCGATGGGTTTTGCTCCAGCCATTGGGCCAACCTTATCCGGTTATATAGTACAGCATTATGACTGGCGGGTTTTGTTCTGGATCATCCTGCCGATTTCAGTGATTTCGATTGTGATCGGATTTATTTTTCTGAAAAATGTAACGGAGCAGTCCAAGCCAAAGCTGGACATTCCCGGCATCATTTTGTCTACGCTCGGTTTCGGTGGAATATTATACGGCTTTAGTGATGCAGGAACATCGGGTTGGGGAAGTATTCCGGTCCTGTCTACGCTTATCGTTGGGACTATTGCGCTTATTTTGTTTATTGTTCGCCAACTGAAGGCAGATGAGCCTATGCTGGAGTTCCGTATCTTTAAATACGATGTGTACAGCTTGACGACAATCATTAACGTGATTGTGACGATGGCTTTGTACGCCGGTATGATATTGCTTCCGATTTATTTGCAAAATATTCGGGGGTTTACACCGCTCCAGTCCGGTATGCTAATGTTACCGGGAGCGATTCTGATGGGGCTCATGTCTCCTGTAACGGGGGCTATTTTTGACCGAATCGGAGCACGCTGGTTGTCTGTAATTGGCTTGCTGATCATGGCTATAACGACTTGGGAATTTACACGGTTGACCGAAACAACCACCTATATGACACTGTTAATTAATTATACGGTGCGGATGTTCGGGATGTCGTTGCTGATGATGCCGATCCAAACAGCCGGGTTGAATCAGCTTCCGCAACGATTGAATGCACATGGTACGGCGATGAGTAACACGCTGCGTATGATTTCTGGCTCGATTGGGACGGCAATTCTGGTGACAGTGATGTCAACACAGAGCAGCAACCGTTTGACATCGATTGTTACATCTGAGGGACTAACCGTGACAGATAAAGCGGGGATGCTGGCTGCAGGCAACCAAGCTACAATTTATGGGATTAACTCGGCTTTTATCATTGCAACAGTGTTGAGTGTGGCCGCTCTGATTTTAGCGTTTTTCATCAAAAATACGAATGCACAAAACGCCCATCCCCGTCAACAGCTGGTAAACAGCAAGAAGGGGCAGTCCGTGGCTTCCTCGTCATAAAAGGATGAGATGACGCATTAATTTAATTTTCTGCAAAAAAAAGAACCTGCAATGCATGTTTGTTTACATGCGTTGCAGGTTTTTTGTGCAAATGGGGTTGAAGATGTTGATATCCAGATAGGGCAGGGCTTTCCGGTTCAAATTTCAGACGTAATCATGTTCTCATAAAGCGACCGGGGCCATTCATTCCATGGAAATTGGACTGGAGGTAACGAGTGAAATCTCATATCGTCCTTGCTAACCGGATGCGGTGCTCCAGCGAGTAAGGACCAGAGCGCGAGCTGTTGACCGGGCCGGCTCAGATTACCGCCATATTTTTGGTCACCGTAGAGGGGACAGCCGATCGCCTGCATTTGCACACGGATTTGGTGCGAGCGTCCGGTGTGCAACTTAATCTGCACGAGACTGAGTCCATCTGCTTGTCCGATCACGCGGTACTCCAAAATGGCTTCCTTCGCACCAGCCGTGCCAGGCCGAACCGCTTGAACCGTGTTGGTACGGCTATCCTTTAGCAGATAATGGGTTAGACGGCCCTGTGAGGCCGTAGGAACGCCATTCAGAACTGCTGTATACAGTTTGTGAAAATGACGACTTCGAACCGACTCTGACAGGCGAGAAGCAGCTTTGGACGTCTTAGCAAAAATCATGGCTCCACCTACTGGCCGATCCAGTCTGTGAACTAAACCCAAAAAAACGTTACCAGGCTTATTGTGTCTAATTTTTAGATCTTCCTTGAGTAAAGACAACAGATCAGGATCACCACTGGCATCCTCTTGCGTTGGAACATTGACAGGCTTTACAACCGCCAAAACATGATTGTCCTCATAGAGGACAGGAATATTCGGCTGTGCATGCTCATGCCGGGTAAGTTCATTTTGAGTCATAAGAGGAATTTAAGCCTCCCAGCGTCCGAGAATACCACAAGGCAAATTCAATCCCGAGCGTGTGATCGGCAATCCAATTTCACCAGCGCTAATTTGGCCGCCGTACTTTTGTTGCATGGTCATGCTCAGCATGTTGCGCAATACAGTAGGCGAAATACCTGTAGTATAAGAGTTAATCAGCATGAACAGCGGTTGATCTGAAATAATGCTCATGCAGGATTCGAGAAACGGGTATAAGCTTTCTTCAAGCTTCCAAGTTTCTCCGTTTGGTCCGCGTCCGTAAGAAGGAGGGTCCATAATAATGGCATCATAACGGTTGCCCCGACGTTGTTCTCGTTGCACGAACTTGAATACGTCGTCCGTAATGAAGCGTACCGGACGGTCAGCCAGACCGGACAATTGAACGTTTTCCTTTGCCCACTGCACCATGCCTTTGGCGGCATCCACGTGAACTACACTAGCTCCAGCATACGCAGCAGCAGTCGTGGCTCCTCCCGTGTATGCAAACAGGTTCAGTACGGAAATTGGTCTGCCTGCGCCTTTGATTTTATCCATCATCCAGCTCCAGTTCGCTGCTTGCTCTGGAAAAAGACCGGTATGCTTGAAGCTGGTCGGTTTAATGTGGAATTTAAGCGGTCCATAGCTAATTGTCCAGCGCTCGGGGATAGGTTTTTTCATATCCCAGTTGCCACCACCGGAGGAACTACGGTGGTAATGTCCATGAACATTACGCCATTCGGCTGTTTCCTGGGCCAAAGGCCATATGATTTGCGGATCGGGACGACGCAGGACAATATCACCCCAACGTTCCAGTTTTTCACCACCGCCTGTATCCATTACTTCATAGTCTTTCCATTCTTGTGCTACATACATGTACAATCCATCCTTCAGCAGTCAATTCAGGATTCAGGCAGCAAGCTGCACAGAAATCCCCATATGGAGTCTATTGTACAACAAACCTCAGCAACAATCGAATGATTACATAAATAAGTAAGTAGTCAAATGGTCCAAAATATTTTTTCTAGGATGTACTTGTAATTATAGCGCTTCCATATTAAAATGAAATCAATCCCACTTGTACGTACAACCATCCGTTTTTTATCATAATAATGAAAGACGGAATGGATTGTACGTACATAATATTTTTTATCAACACAGCTGAAGTTCCACTTAATTAAACACAAACTGCCTAAACTGCCTGTAGCCAGCGTTTTGTGGTAGACGAAGCCTTCGTTCGAAGCTTCTGCCGAAGCGTGGATTCATGTTGGCGGAGCGCATTATAAGGTAATGACCTATGTTGTAACTAATAATTTGTTTATCCATAGAGTTTATCTGCCAACAGCCGCATGTAATGCGGCTGTTTTGCGTATATTTCCATAAGATTAAACCTAGTTTTTGAAATTAACATTTGACAATGAGAATCATTATCAAATATTATTTGAGTAACAGGGAGTGAAAACATCCCATATTTCAAATAAAGGTGAGGGATGAACTTGGGTAAAATCATGATTGCTTATGCCAGTTTGACAGGTAATACAGAGGAAATCGCGGAATTGATCGCCGAGGGCGTCCGTCAGGCAGGGCACGAGGCGGAGTTGAAGGCTTCGTATGATTGCAGCGCGCAAGAACTGCTCGCATATGACGGGTTCCTACTGGGTGTATATACATGGGGAGATGGTGAGCTTCCTGATGAATTTTTGGATTTTTACGAGGAACTAGACGAGCTTGATTTGTCTGGTAAAAAGACCGCAGTATTTGGCAGTGGAGATACATCTTATACGCAATTCTGTGGCGCAGTGGACTTGGTAGAGGAAAAAGTCAAAGAACGCGGCGCATCGGTCATTCAGGAGAGTCTGAAGATTGAATTTAATCCATTGGATGATGATAAGGAGAATTGCCGAGCTTACGGAAGACAATTTGCACAGGCGGGTATTGGGGTGTCCTGAGAAGAGAGTGAGGGATAGGTATGCGCAATAGCGATGGCTTAAGCGCCTTTCCTCTTCTGCACGACTATCAGCTTGAGGAGATGTGGAGAACTCCACAGCCAATTCGTCAATCACAGAGGAAAAGAGGGCGTGAGGGTTGGAATTGGCGGCAACGGGTTCAATATGCAATAGGGCATGCGCTGAACGAATACTTTGGAATGGAAGTAGAGGTGCGACGGGAAGTCCCTGTCCAGTATGTGCTGGAGAAATGGTGGCCCAAGCAGTCAGACAGCTTTGAATCTTTGTTCCATTATTGGGATGTCAAAAATAAAGTGTCAGGTGAGTTGTCAAAAATTTGTGGCTTAAATAATGACTTGCTGGTACCTGTAATGCTGTATGAACAATTTTGTACGTCTGTGCCTGAGTTAGAGGTCAATATTTCGCTTATTGTTCAGGCTGCTTGGCAACTATCAGCAGAAGCAGATTCCCTGCTCATTCAAAAGTACATCGTTGACTATAACCCTAACGTTATTAGTACGTTCCAACATATGACAAATGTATTTTGTTATTATGCATTTGGAGCTCTTCCTCAGCTTATTGAGGTATATTGTCTGCTAGAAGGCAAGAAGGTCCGTTTCATTCCGGGACCTTCTTCTTTACAGCAATCTCTGGATTACGTGCTGCTATTACGGGATTCCAAAGAGGATGTACATGGGACGACAGAACGCTGCCGTTGCGGGGGTTGCATGGAAAAGCAAGCTTCTCAAGGGAATAGAATGAATAGGAACACGAAGGAAGGGCAGGGGGCGAAAAACTGCAAACAACGGTCAGCTGTACCTACGCCTTTCTCATAACGTTACTGTGTAACCCTTTAATTGTAAACTATCCCTTTTCGTGAAAGAGCCTTGGAAACAAGGCTCTTTTTTATGAAAAAAAATTATGAAAAAACTGAAAATTTATGTTGCCTGAATAGATAAATATATCTATAATATTTCAATGTACAATAGTTATATGAAAATATTTAAATATAAAAAGACGGTTTGTGGATCATGGATCAGATTGTCCTATGTACATAAAGTTAGTCCTGTCTTTTGCATGGAATGTTGCCATGTGTTTATTTACGTTCTCTATTTGGTTTAATGGCCTAATATTTCAATTTTAAAATATTAGCGTTGAATAATAAAATTTTTTGGACAACAGGGGTGGAAGAAGTGAGTAAGAAAACTGTATTGCCAATCCTCATTGTACTGCTCATTCTGAGCGGTGGAGCTATTGGCTACTATTATTGGTATCAAGCAACACACTTTGTTAAAAGTGACGATGCGCGCATTCAAGCCGATCAATATAAGGTAATGCCGCAAATCTCCGGAGAAATTAGCCACATTGATGTGGAAGAAGGAGATGTTGTTCAGCGTAACGAACCGATTGCCGAGCAGGATGTATCGGGGCTGGATGCGAGTATGATCAGCAAGTCCGTACTGCGCGCGCCGATCAACGGAACCGTTATTAAGATTTATTCGAAAGAGCATGAAATCGGATCGCCGGGTAGTGCTGTTGCAACTATGGTGGATATGAACAGCTTGTACGTATCCACGAACATTGAAGAAACCGATATTAACCGTATTAAACCAGGACAGCTTGTTGATATTACGCTTGATGCAGCAGGTGACCAGGTGATTCAGGGTAAAGTTCGTAAAGTGGGCGAAGCCTCCAACGCCGTGTTCTCACTCGTTCCTGCAGTGAACACAAGTGGTAACTTTAACAAGGTGACTCAGCGTGTGCCTGTAGAGATTGCTGTGAACAAGCCGAAGGATATGAAGCTTATCCCTGGAACGAACGTGGAAGTAAAAATTCATACACCTTAAAAAGGAGGGGTCCATGTGGCTGCCAATGATATTGCTGCTGCTCCTTCGACAGATTCTTCCAAAGAACGCTGGCTTGCCTTTTTCGCTATCGTTTTAGGCGCCTTTGTCGCCATTCTGAACAACAGTCTGATCAATGTCGCCATTCCTAGATTGACGACGGATTTAGGATCTACGACGACACGTATTCAGTGGGTTATTACAGGTTACACGCTTGCATCTGGTGTAATTGTACCGATTACCGGATATATGGAGCAGCGCCTCGGATACAAAAAGTTTTTGATTCTTGCGCTCAGCGTGTTTTCGCTGGGAACGGGAATATGTATTTTTGCATGGAGTGATTCTTCCCTGATCGCAGCACGGGTGCTGGCTGGTCTGGGCGGTGGTGTTATTATGCCGCTGAGTATGACGATTATTTACAAAATTATGCCGCGTGAACAAATCGGTATGTCCCTTGGTATATGGGGGATCGCCGCAATGGCAGCGCCGGCTGTAGGGCCTACGCTCAGCGGATATTTAATTGAGTGGTTTAACTGGCGGTTCTTGTTTATTGTCAGTGTGCCAGTTGCTTTATTTGCAATTTTAATGGTTATTCTTCTAATCAAAGAACCGCCTAAAGTAGAGCCGAAGCCGTTTGATCTACCGGGCTTTTTGCTGGCCGCAACTTGTGCCGGAACACTTTTGTACGCACTGACAAACGGACAGCGTGATGGCTGGACTTCTTTTGGAATTGTATCCTTGCTGTTTGTTGCTTTCTGGGCACTTGTTTTTCTGATCTATGTAGAAAGCGGCAAGGATAATGCGGTAATTGAAATCTCATTATTCAAGAATTCAAAATATACGATTAGTGTCATTGCTTCCAGTCTGGTCATGATGGGGATGTACGGAGGAACGTTCCTAACACCGTTGTTTTTGCAAAATATCCAGCGTGTGTCACCGATTGATACCGGTATTATCCTCATTCCACAGGCCATTGCCATGGCGGCTATGATGCCTATTGCCGGGAAGCTGTTCGATAAGTTCGGCATTGTGCCTTTGGGACTTGTGGGCCTGACGCTAACCAGCTTTATGACCTATCATCTTCACCAGCTTACGCCAGATACTTCGCATGCCTGGTTGGAAACCGTAATGGCATTACGGGGTCTGGGAATTGGTATTTGCATGATGCCATTGTCCACGGTCGGCATGAATGCCGTTCATCCTAGCAAGGTAGCCAATGCGTCTACAGCGTCCAATCTGGTACGTACTGTGGCTGCATCTATGGCGATTGCGGTGCTAACCGCCATTATGCAAAGCCGTTCGGCTGCTCATGCCCAGCAAATTTCGGAGTCCATTACACCAGACTCGGCTCATACGCTACAAGCGACATTGGGCAGCTCATGGATGTCATCCATAAGTAGTTTAATCACACTGGATGCTACATCAAGAGGAATTGGGGATACGTTCCTCATTTCATCCATACCGCTGTTTTGCACGATTCCACTAATCTTTTTGTTTATTCAGAGGAAGAAAGCAAAGACACAGCCGGAAGCATAACCAAAGAACTATAAAATACGACTGGATGGCTTACATTATTTCCACGGACAGAAAGAAAGGGAATTATCATGAAAATATTGAGAGTAGAAAGTACATTAGCGGCTTTAGTGCTCGGCGGCGCAGTGCTGGCAGGCTGCTCCAGTAATAGCGGGGCGGCTCAGGATATGGTCGTTCCGGTTAAAATCAGCCAAGCACAGCAGGGAATTATCGGACAGGGAAATATTTATACAGGAACCGTAACACCTTCGGAGACGGTGAACATCGTGCCTAAAGTGGGCGGCAAAGTGGTTGAACTGCCTGTGGATATTGGCACCGAGGTTAAAAAGGGTCAAGTACTGTTCAAGCTTGATGATAAGGACATGCGGAATAATGTTGCGAAAGCCCGCGCCGCAGCAGCTGCGGCAGCAGCCGGAGTAAGCACCGCTCAAGCATCCCACGAATCTACGATGGTTCAAGCAAACTCGGGCTTAGTGCAGTCCAAGAGCGGCGTGATTCAATCCCAAAGCGCAATCAATCAGGCACAGGGGGCTATTAATCAAGCCACTACAGCCGTAGAACAAGCAACACATGGTGTCTCCTCAGCAGCCAATACGGTGAAACAAACGCAGCAAGCTTTGGCAGATGCACAGAAAAATGTAACACGTACACAAAGTCTATTTGATGCAGGTGCGAGTACCCAAGCACAATTAGAACAAGCCAAAACAGCAGTTGTGAATGCGGAAGCGGCTTACAATAATGCACAAAATGCTCAGGCTAATGCGCAAGATCAGTTGGTAGCTGCGCAGAAGGCCCTAACTACAGCTCGCAACAGCTATGATTCAGCAAAAAATAGCTATAGTAATGCCAATAGCGGTTACAGTAATGCGCAAAATCAGCTCAAAGTATCTCAAAATACTGCGGTTATCGAGTCCAGCCAACAATCTTTTAAGCAGGCTCAGCTGAATGTGAACATTGCTCAGGATGCATTGGATGACACCGTTGTTACATCACCGATCAATGGTATTGTGGGTACGAAAAATGCAGAAGTGGGCGAAATGGTATCCGCTCAGTCTCCTGCACTGGTCATCGCTAATCTGAGTACAGTCAATACTTTGATCTATGTTCCAGCGGAACAGATCAACAATGTAAAAGCAGGTGACAAGGTACAGGTTCGTGTTGCAGCTTCCAACATTGTAACAACAGGTACAGTTAAAAATGTAAGCCCGTTGGATGCAAGTGGAAAAGGCTATCCTGTAAAAATCTCAGTAGCGAATCCAGACACGAAACTGAAATCCGGTATGTTGGCTGATATCAGCTTTGTCGCTGCCAATGCACAAGAAGGCATTGTGGTTCCTACTGCGGCAGTTCAAAAGGATCAAGGAAAAGAATATGTATATGTTGTAAACGGAGACCATGCGAAACGTAAGGAAGTGAAGACTGTTCAGACGGCAGGTTCCCAAACACTCGTTACCAGTGGTTTGAGCAATGAGGAGAATGTGATCGTGAATAATCTGGCATTGCTGTCCGATAACTCACCGATTACAATTAGCCAATAATTTGGCTCTAAACTCACGTACTATATAATAGTAGAAGTTTATTGTGAATATGCAAGACAGCCTGCTTAGCGGGCTGTCTTGTTTTTATTTCATTGAGCACATTTTACATAGGATTGATGTCGAAGCGGGACTATTTTTGACGAACATTGGTAGAATAGGATAGACTAAATTGGAAATAGATAGTTTACGAGATCTCAGACAAGCGATCGGAGGAATTGTAAGATGGAAGTGAAATTGGTAGTGGATTATGAAGCTTATGAGAATGGCCAAACGATGGCTAAATCTATTGAGGAACTGGCAGCCAAGCCGGAGAGCGCGCAAATTACTGATCTCATCATTGGAGATTGGGGCGGCGCCTATGAAAGTTCACCAGAGGATTTTATCCCAGTGTTAGTGAAGCTCAAAGATCAATTCCCTAAGATACGCAAACTGTTTATTGGTGATATGGAATATGATGAGTGTGAGGTTTCATGGATTAACCAGACGAATCTGTCCCCGTTGTTAGAAGCGTTTCCAGCATTGGAGTCCTTTCATATCAAAGGAAGCCAGGACCTGAGCTTGGAGCCGCTTCGTCATAGCGATCTCCAGGAATTGGTTATTATCTGTGGTGGCCTGCCTGCGAGGGTTCTTCAGCAAATACGTAATGCCGAACTGCCTGAACTGCGCAAGCTGGAACTGTATTTGGGTGTCGAGGACTATGGTTTTGACGGTAACCTCAATGATATTTTGCCGTTCTTGGACAGCAATCCTTTTCCCAAACTTACATACTTGGGACTCAAAGATAGTGAAATACAGGATGAAATTGCAATTGCAGCAGCTAATGCCCCTGTGATTGGACAGCTGGAAGTGCTGGATCTCTCACAAGGTACGTTGTCTGATAAAGGTGCAGAAGCGCTGCTGGCTAGTGAAAGTATAAAAGGGCTGAAGCATCTGGATTTGAGCTATCATTATATGTCTAGTGAAATGATGCAACGTTGGAAAAGCTCGGGTCTATCTGTGAACGTGGAAGATCAACAAGAAGCGGATGAGGAAGATGATTGGCGCTATCCATCACTGACTGAGTAATTTGTTAAATGGATTTCTAAAACGGACTGTTTTCAAAATTAAAATGATCTAAAGTGAGGCGGCTCTATGGTTAGGATGTCAGACTGTAATGTCAGCGAGCCGTTTATCTTGTTCGGTAATCCGGGGAATCGTCGAACTACCGGGCTGCAGGAGGCGCGAAGCAGATTAAAGCTTCCGCCCGCTCTGGAGGTTTCCTATAAGAATGTGCTGGAAGCTATTCGGCAGAAACAAGGTCTGAGCGAGCTGATGTTGCGAATAGCTGCACGAGCTACGCAGGATAGCGTGAATGGCAGTTCTTTTGTGCAAGAGAGCATTGATCAGTTACTGGCGGGGCAGATGGACAGTGGTCCGCTGCTTCGTCTGGATGCACCGGGCGAAAACTTTGAGGTAGAGCGTGAGTTGATTGCTCTGGGCGCCTCGGATGTTGAGGGAGACGATTCTCTGTTGCCATGGCCCGAATGGACACAAGGCACAGGTATAGCGGCGGCAGAAGCGCGACGTCTGCAGGAGCAGCACGGTCGTATTTGGCACCCGGCACAATGGTTCCGGGGCTATTGCCGTCTGCTGGCCTGGCTGCGGGATGAAGTGGCTCTGCTCTGGCCCTCGTCACACTGGATGAATGATCCGGCGGAAGTGGCCGTGATGTTCGACAAACGGCGTTGTAGCGCCGATTTAGGCAAGGCAGACATAAGGGTCCCGCCAGTACTTGCATCTTCAGGTGGTGCATTTCGTGATGTTGATGATCTGCACACGGCAATGAAGGAGAGCGGGTTTCACCGCGTATTTGTGAAAATATTTTGTGGGTCCGGTGCTTCTGGTGTCATGGCCTATCAGGTACATCCCCATACACACGCGGAACTGGCGGTGACCACGATTGGAACGGAAATCATACACGGACAGCGCGTGTATTATAATGCCGGACGATTGCGTCGTTATACGAATAAGCAGGACATTCATGCTATCCTTAACTGGCTATGCCTGGAAGGGGTACATGTGGAGCGCTGGATTCCCAAAGCGACCCTGAACGGGCGTGTTTATGATGTGCGTCAACTCGTGTGCGGATCAGAAGCTTGCCATGCGGTTTTGCGTTTGAGCCACAGCCCCATTACCAATTTGCATTTGCGTAATGAGCGGCTCTCGCTGAAGGAAGCCGGATTACCACAGAGTACGGTGGAATCGGTCCAGCTTACTGCGAAAGCTGCTATGAGTGTTTTTCCAGCCTCTATGGTTGCTGGACTGGATGTGCTGGTTCCGGCTCATGGGGGTCGTCCCTATGTGTTGGATGTTAATCCGTTCGGTGATTTGCTGTACCGGGTTGAACATCAGGGTTGGAATCCGTATGAATGGGAAATGCAGCACCTCGCTAATAGGAGCGTGGTTAGGGAAAGGAAAGACAGATATGACTGATATGAACCAAATTGTCGGCTCTCATGATATTGTCATGATTACGCTGGATACCCTGCGTTATGATGTAGCAAAGCTGGAGGAAGAGAACTGTCCGAATTTGTGTGACTCCGGGTCGTGGGAAAAGCGCCATACACCGGGTAGCTTTACCTATGCTGCACATCATGCTTTTTTTGGCGGATTTTTGCCGACTCCAGCGAATACGGATAAGACTTCACATATCCGTCTGTTTCACACAAAGGATACGGGGCTGCGTACGCATCCACATACCTGGCTGTTCGATGCCCCGGATATTGTGTCCGGGCTAGAGGGTGAAGGTTATCGGACCATCTGTATCGGCGGCGTTATTTTTTTCACGAAGAAAAATAAGCTTGCGAAGGTGCTGCCTGGATATTTTCAAGAAAGCTACTGGCGTATGAACTTTGGCGTTACCAACCCTCGTTCGACGGAGAATCAGGTGAATCATGCTCTGAAACTGTTGGGGAATACAGACCCGTCGCAGCGCTTGTTTTTGTTTCTGAATGTATCAGCGATTCATGGGCCTAATCATTATTTTGTGAAGGGCTCTGCTAAAGATTCAGTGGAGTCTCAACGGGCAGCCTTACGGTATGTGGATGGTGAACTTGGACGTTTGTTTGATGCCTTACGAAATCGGGGTAAAACGTTTTGTATGGTTTTTTCCGATCATGGTACAGCTTATGGGGAAGACGGCTATGAAGGACATCGTCTGGCGCATGAGGTAGTCTGGAATGTGCCTTACCGCGAATTTATATTATAGAGCAAATAGAAATATAGATTGCACTGGTAAAATATCAAGAAATCAATCCAGCGCGAGGGAGGAGCAGAAATGAAAGCCATGAATCTGAATCACTCGCATCCAACGGGTGCGGCAGCCTCGGAGATAGATACAAACTTAACACCGTCTAGGTTTCAGTGGCCTGAAACTCCTGTTGAATGGGCACGCACGATCCGTGAAGCTCCCTATCGCTCCTATCTGTACTCTTACCCACATAAAACGGCCTATCGTCCGTTTGATACACCGCTCTCATTGCAGGAGTTGTGGGAGAAGGAGGAGTTAGAAAGCTATTTTTTGTATATGCATATTCCATTTTGCGCGGCTCGCTGTGGATTTTGTAATCTCTTCACTTTGCCGGACAAGCGTCTGGATGTACATAAGGAGTATGTGGATGCGCTAGAAAGACAAGCCAAGCAATGGGCACCAATTATGGGCCGTCGGCCTTTTTCGCGTTTTGCGATCGGCGGCGGTACACCGACCTTACTGGAGGCTCCTTTGGTGGAGCGTTTGTTTGACATTGCGGAAAATATAATGGGACTGGACCCTAAACGAGCTTCTATTTCGGTGGAAACCTCGCCTGATACTGTGACTGAGGATAGGTTGGAGGTGCTCAAGCGCCGCGGGACAGATCGTGTCAGCATGGGAATTCAGAGCTTTGTGGAATCAGAAAGTGCCGCCATATACCGACCTCAGAAGCCAAAACTTGTTAGAGAAGCACTTGAGCGGCTGGTGGAATACAACTTTCCTTTGCTGAACGTGGATCTGATCTATGGCCTGCCTGGTCAAACGGTGGGAACCTGGCTGTATTCTTTAGAGGAAGCACTGTCTTACTCGCCAGGAGAGATTTTTCTTTACCCGTTATATATTCGAGAAAATACGATTTTAAAGCCAGGCTACACCGGGCTGGATCATGATATTCGCCTTACTTTGTATGAAGTGGCGCGTGAACGGCTCAAACAGGCAGGATATGTACAATATTCCATGCGCCGTTTTGCTAAAAATGATGGTATATCCAGCAAAGAGCTTTTGCCCTACAGTTGTCAGGAGGAAGGTATGGCCGGTCTGGGGTGTGGTGCACGCTCCTATACACGCAATGTCCACTATGCTAGCCGTTATGGTGTTAGTGCAGCAGCTACGCGTAGTATTATCGCAGATTATGTTGCTGCGGAACGTCATGATCTGGCTGACTACGGCTTTATTTTAAATGTGGATGAGAGTAAACGACGCTTTATCTTAAAGGCGCTTCTTCATCGGGAAGGTTTGGAGCTATCGGCCTATGCAGAGCGCTTCGGTGTATCCCTGTCGGACGATTTTACAGGAATGTCGTTGCTGCTGGAATCTGGTATGGCTGTCGTCGAGGAGGGTACGCTGCGACTTACAGAAGAAGGAATGGCCTATTCCGATGCGATTGGGGACTGGATGATCTCCACGTCAGTGCGTGAGCGCATGGAAGGATATGTAGGCGCATGAGAGCGACCTTATATTATCGTGGTTCGTTGACCTCTTGCAACTATGCTTGTCCTTACTGCCCGTTCAGTAAAAACGTTGATAGTCGGGAAACGTTGAACAAGGATCGGGCCCAGTTGGAACGTTTTGCTGATTGGGTACGGGAACAGGGCGCTTTGGGGCATCGTCTCTCTATTTTTTTTAATCCGTATGGAGAAGCCTTAATTCATTCCTGGTATCGCAAGACCATGATTGAGTTTTCCCACATGGCGCATGTGGAAAAAGTGGCGGTACAGACGAATCTATCGACTAAGCTGGATTGGACGCAAGAACTGAACCCGGAGACTGCTGCGCTGTGGGCTACATATCACCCTGGAGAGACGAAAGAGCAAGTTTTTATATCGCAGGCTATAAAGCTATATGAACTTGGTATTTCCTATAGTGTCGGTACCGTCGGGTTAAGACAGGCATTTCCGGCTATTCGTTCCTTGCGATCGCAACTTCCAAGGGATGTTTATTTGTGGATCAACGCCTACAAGGATCGTCCACATTATTATACAGATGCTGAGGTTGCTGAATTAACTGCGATAGACCCCTATTTTCAATGGAATTTAAAGGATTATAGCAGTCAGGGGCGGGGATGTCGCGCCGGTGAAGATGTATTTTATGTCCAGGGTGACGGAAGAGTAAAACACTGCTATCAGGATCGACGGGTGCTTGGACACTTATACAGGGATGGTCTTGAGGGTCTGAGTGGCAAACGTCCGTGCCGAATGAAAGAATGCGGCTGCTATATAGGCTATATTCATATGGAAGAGCAGCCGTTTCGGGAAATGTACGGTAGTGGCTTACTCGAAAGGGTACCGCGGGTACAGGTAGCTCCAGTTCCATCATTTGGCAGACAGGCTATTCATAGAGCAAATGAATCCATATAGCAAGGGACGTCCACGTCTATATGTAATACTATAGCACCTTGATCTACTAGAGAAACGAGCAACAAAAAAGAACCGACCCTTGCCCTCAAGCAAAGGTCGGTTCTTCTGTTTTATAATAAGTTTGTGCAACGATCTTATGCGAAATAATCAAGTTTGGACAATAGCAGTAATTTCTTCATCCAGATCCAATCTGATTTGTTCGCGATAGGCACGAATATTGTATTCGGAATATAGGTATCTCAGAATTGCTTCAATCATATTGGCTTCCACCAGATATTGACTGCGGCCCTGTACATGGACTTCTGCTGAATAACCTGTATCCTCTTCCCAGCTTAATTCTACTGTCACATCAGTGGGCTGGACACCTTTGCGTTCAGCCATATGCAAGCAAATAGCGTTGACAATCTCATCCATACTCAAAATCATAGCTTAGTAACGTCCTCCGCGGGAATCATCTGGTCTGCGACGATTTTTAATAGCACGGTAGATACCTACTCCAGCCATGATCAGGACATAAATGGCGAGAACGTTAACGGCAAGGCCAAGCAAGCTGCCTAATGCGCCCATGTTACCGAACAATCCACCGAAGAGCATACCTGCCAAACCGCCCAGCATCATACCTTTCAGGAATCCGCCGCCACCGCCAAGGAATCCACCAGTTCTGCTTGTATTACCGGCAGTTGCCCCTGACTTGGTTCCGCTATCTGACTTATTGATGCCATTGCTGTCATTCGCCTTGCTTGGTGTAGATTGGTACGATTTAGGCCCGGATTTAAACCCGCCGCCTCGCCTTGCATCAGCTGTAGATGGTGCGATCATAGCAATGAATAGGGTAAAAGCCATCATCAGCATCATCATATTTTTCAAAGTGAATGTTTTTTTCATGTAAATATAATCCCCCTTAGTAAATTGTTTTATAGGTCAAACAACCGCTTACTAGTAATACGAATGGCATGGAAAAGGGTTTCAAAGAATTTTAATTATTAAATAATTAAATAATTAAATAATTAAATAATTAAATAATAACGTTCCTTAAATCCTATGCATGGATTAGCAAAAGCATTCAGCTTTGCGGCTTAAGTGAAAACGGATTAGTGTCCGCACTGACATCACCGGCAAGCAGCATGTGCAGAACCATTTGGCACCATTCCAGACCTGCTTTAGCATTCAAAAGCCCTTTTTGTACTAAAATATAGTCACCAAAGCTCTTACTGCCAAAATGTAAATTCTCTGCGGGAATGTTGTTCAGAATATCCTCTAGATGCTGGATTTTCTGAATAAAATGACGTTTGCGTTCCTCCAGCATACGATTGGCACTACTTTTGTCTGTCAACCAAAGACAGAACAGTCGAAGACTTAATTCATCCCGTGTAACCGGAGCAGCTAACGCTTCCTGGGACCATTGCTGAAGCATATGGATTCCCTTGTCGGTAATGGTATACATTTTCTTATCAGGCTTGTCGGACTGCTGAATCCAACGGGAGGCTAGTAGTTCCTTGCCCTCCATACGGGCCAGTAGCGGATAGATCTGACTGTGCTTGGCCTGCCAAAAAGGCTGGATACGCAACATCAGATCATAGCCGGAGGATTCCTCTCTTGCGAGAAGCCCCAACAGACCATACGATAGTAAATTCATAGATCTTATCTCCTTCATCCATCATAGTAACGGTTGTAACAGCACTGCGGCAGGTATTCTGCAGCTTCATGAAAAGTGTACACTGAAACTGTATGGTTTGACAACTTTCAGACAGGTCGTTCACAGGTTAGCCAAAATTGGCTCCTGTCATTTTCCACGTATATGCGCTTTTTTTCATAAAAAAAGGTAGTTTAAGCTCGTATGTACGAGCTTAAACTACCTAGTAACTTTCTGCCGAAGCGTATCCTATTTACTGTTCATTCCCGTCAACGACAAGCGTTAACGCTCCTGTATCTGGATGAATAACCATGCCGTGAACGGGGGCATTAGGGGGGAGAAGCGGGTGATTTTTAATAAGCTTCACGGTAGTTTTTACCCCTTCTTCAATGTTGTCAAAACCTTTCAACCATTTATTTAGCTTAATTCCTGAATTTTCTAATGTATTCAGCACTTCCTGAGAAATTCCGCGATCGAGCATTTCATTGACCATGTGGTCTGCATTTAATGCAGCCATGCCGCATTCATAATGGCCCACGACCACTACTTCGTCTGCTCCCAGCTCATACAGGGCGACTAGTACACTGCGCATTACGCTTCCAAAGGGCTGTGAAATAATCGCACCCGCATTTTTGATGATTTTCACATCACCATTACGCAGGTTCATGGCTTTAGGGAGTAACTCTGTTAGCCGTGTATCCATACAGGTGATAATGACCATTTTTTTATTGGGGAACTTGCCCGTTCTATAGGCCTCGTATTCTTTGTTTTCTACGAAAACACGATTGTACTCTAAAATGTCTTTGATGTGATCCACGATTGTTCCCTCCAGATTCTTATAAAGTTTGATATGTACAGCCCAACGTTTATTTCAGGTCTTAGGAGCTGGTCGTACATGTTGTGTGTTGATTATACTTTTTAATATAAGTATCATCAAGTATAGGTATTGTAAAGTTTTAACCATTTTAAGTTAAAGAGGTGACCTCAAATATGGCGCAACAGACGTTGGATCAATTGACGGCTTTAAAGGAGCTTGCACACAAAATTAGTAGTTATGGCGAAGCAGTAGGTCTGCTGCACTGGGATTTACGGACTGGTGCCCCGCGAAAGGGCGTTGACATTCGGTCGGAGACGTTAGGTATGCTGTCCACTGAAATGTTCAAGCTGATGATCTCGGATGAAATGGGACAATTGCTGCAATTTTTTGCCGCAGAAGATAAGCTGAAGCAACTGGAGGACAATGATCGCAGATTGGTGGAGGAATGCCGTAAAAATTATGAACTGAATCGTTCGGTTCCGGCAGACCGATATCGGCAGTATAGCATTCTTGCAGCACAGGCAGAGAGCAAGTGGGAGGACGCAAAGGAACATAGCGATTTTGCCGGATTTGAACCGTACTTGTCTAAAATCGTAGACATGAAGCGTGAGTTTATCGGCTACTGGGGTGTTAAGGATACAGAGTATGACACGCTTTTGGATCAATATGAGCCGGGGATGACGGTTGAAAAGTTGGATGCTGTGTTTGATCGTCTCAAAAAGCGCCTTGTGCCCCTATTGTCTAAAATTCAGGCTTCATCGAACCAGCCGGATAAGAGCTTTTTAGATGGTGTGTTTGATGTGAAGCAGCAGGAGAAGTTCAGCCTGTTCATTTTAGGACAGATGGGGTATGACTTTGACGCAGGTCGTTTGGATGAGAGTGTACATCCTTTCGCAACAGGATTAAATCCAGGTGATGTGCGTATAACAACTCATTATCTGCAAGATGATGTAACCAGCGCTATTTTCAGTTCGTTGCATGAAGGAGGCCATGCGCTGTACGAACAAAATATTGCTCCAGAGCTGGCAGGATCACTACTGTCTGGAGGAACCTCTATGGGGATTCATGAATCCCAGTCGCGCTTGTGGGAAAATAAAATCGGACGCAGTCGTGCTTTTTGGGATCGGTATTACGATGATTTGCAACAGCATTTTCCTGATCGTTTGGCGAAGGTTACGGCAGAGCAATTCTACCGGGCAGTCAACCGTGTGGAAAATTCACTGATTCGTATTGAAGCGGATGAGCTAACATATAATTTACATATCATTATCCGTTATGAAATTGAAAAAATGCTGTTTAATGAAAAGCTGGATGTGAAGCGTCTCCCCGAGGTGTGGAATGCGAAATATAAGGACTACCTGGGGCTTCTACCACCGAATGACGGACTGGGCGTACTTCAAGACGTTCACTGGTCCGGTGGTGATTTTGGTTATTTTGCTTCCTACTCGCTTGGCAATATGTATGCAGCGCAAATTTTGGCGACATTACGCAAAGAGTTGCCCAATCTGGATGAATTAATTGCTGCTGGGGAACTTGAGCCGATCAAGCAATGGCTGACCGAACGTATTTACCGTTACGGCAAGAGTCGGACGCCATCCGAGTTGATTGTAGCCATTACAGGTGAGGAGCTGAACCCGGATTATCTCGCCGACTATCTGGAAGAGAAATATACCTCCATATACAAGCTGTAATTTAGAAACTATAAAATAATCATATATGCATCTACCCCGCGTTCCTAGGCGAACACGGGTTTTTTTTGTGCGATTAACCATTATAACGACAGTCGCATAACAATATATGAAGTCAACCGATGTAAAAAGGTGGGGAGGGAACAAGGATGAAAAACGGCGCTCGTTTCAAAGCTGTGGTGGCTGCGGCACTACTCGGATTACTGTTGCTCAGTGGGTGCACCCCTAAAGGAGGGGAGCAGACGATTGAGATCAGACTGGGCGAGGTAGCCCGTACGGTCTTTTATGCGCCGCAGTATGTAGCCTTGAGCCAGGGGATGTTCGCTCAGGAGGGACTGGATGTCCAACTCGCAACGATTCCCGGGGGTGACAAGGCGATGACGGCGTTATTGTCCAATCAGGCAGATATCGCGCTCATCGGCGCGGAAACATCTATTTATGTGTATCAGCAAGGAGCAGAGGACCCTATCATTAATTTTGCCCAACTGACACAGAAGGATGGTACCTTTTTATTTGCCCGTCAAACGCAGGATAGCTTTGAATGGGAAAAGCTGAAAGGGCAAAACTTTTTGGGGCAACGCAAGGGCGGAATGCCGCAAATGTCACTTGAATTTACGCTTCGCAAACACGGCATTGATCCTCATAAGGATCTGAAGCTGATTCAAAATATTGATTTTGCTAATGTTGCCTCTGCTTTCGGCTCCGGTACAGGGGATTATGTGCAGCTGTTTGAGCCACAGGCATCTATTTTTGAAAAGGAAGGCCGTGGACGGGTAGTTGCCTCTATCGGTGTGGAGAGCGGCGAGTTGCCGTATACGGTATATATGGCTAAGCAAAGCTACCTGAACACAAATAGCGAGGCTGCACAGAAATTTACAAATGCTGTATATCGGGCACAACAGTGGATTGCTACGCATTCACCTGAACAGATTGCTGAAGCAATCACGCCCTATTTTAAAGATACAGATTTAGCTGTTTTGACGAGTAGTATCAAACGATATAAGGAACAGAGTACCTATGCTTTGAACCCGATGATTGAGGAAAAGGAATGGAAGAACTTACAGGATGTCATGACCTCGGCAGGGGAGCTTAAAAGTCCGGTTGTACTAGATAAGCTAGTGAACCCAAGCTTTGCACAACAAGCGATTTCATCAAACTCTACCGGGAATACTGAACCGCCTGTGAAAAAGAGCACAACTGAATCTACGGATGCAGGTGTCGGTGCTGGAGGTTCGTCATGATGGAGGAACGGAGTGGCCTCACTTCGGACGCGACCATCCCGATGGTGAGAATGGAGAAAGTGACGCATGTCTATGTAACGGATCGTGAAGCTTCGCTGGCGGTTGAGAATATTGATTTTTCTGTAGAGACAGGGGAGTTTGTCAGTTTGGTTGGTCCAAGCGGCTGCGGCAAAACGACGATCCTGTCCATGATCGCGGGGCTACTGCGTCCAGCGGCAGGCCAAGTCATGCTGCAAGGTCAGCCGGTAAGTGGTCCGAGTCCAGAGGTCGGTTACATGCTGCAGCAGGATTATCTGTTCCCGTGGCGGACGATAATGGATAACGCATTGTTGGGTTTGGAGCTAGGCAATAGAGTGGATGAAGCTGCGCGTGAGCGGACACGGCTGTTGCTGGAAGGCATGGGTCTAGGAGGGAAGGAGCATCTGCATCCGTCCCAGCTGTCTGGGGGAATGCGTCAGCGCGTGGCGCTGGTACGGACGCTGGCGACCAATCCGGGGCTGCTGCTACTGGATGAGCCTTTCTCCGCGCTGGATTATCAAACCAAGCTACAGCTGGAAGATCTGATTGCGGAAACCTTGCGCGAGCGGAGAAAGACGGCTATTTTAGTCACACATGATTTGGCCGAGGCCATTGCGGTCAGTGACCGGATTATAGTGATGGGTCGAAATCCTGGTCATGTCCGACGTACCTTCGAGATTCCGGATTGCATCCGAAAAGCTCAGCCTTTTTATGCACGCGAGCAGCCGGGTTTTAATGAGCTTTTTCATGAAATATGGGGTGAACTGGAGGCTTCGGGAGCAAAGGAGTGAGTTAACGTATGAAGGACGAAGCGGATCAGCTTGAGCAACGTTGGATTCAAGGACTACATCAGGCGTATTTACGCAGCAGGCGTTCGCAGCGATGGTTAGTGACAGGTGTACAGACAGCTATTTTACTGCTTTTGTTTGTGCTATGGGAAATTGCAGGCCGTTTGAAGTGGATTGATGTACTGCTGTTCAGCTATCCGAGTAAAATTTTCACCCAGATCGGTAAGGATGCGGTCAGTGGTGAATTATGGGGACATGTAGGTGTCACCGTGGGAGAGACGATGGCGGGGTTTTTACTCGGTACACTGTTAGGTACGTTGCTGGCTGTACTTATTTGGTGGTCACCGTTTTTGTCGAGGGTGCTTGATCCCTATATGGTCGTGTTCAACAGTATGCCTAAGGTGGCGCTAGGTCCAATTTTTATCGTCATGTTTGGGGCGGGATTTACTGCTATCCTAATGACAACCCTCTCCATTACGGTCATTATTACGACACTAGTCGTATACAACAGCTTTCAGGAAGTCGATTCGAATCTGATCAAAGTGGTTCGCACGTTTGGCGGATCACGCCGGGATACGTTTCAAAAGGTGATTTTACCTGCATCCTTTCCTGCAATCGTCTCTACGCTGAAAGTGAATGTCGGTATGGCATGGGTTGGCGTGATAGTTGGTGAATTTCTGGTGGCTAAAAACGGCTTAGGCTATTTGATTATCTATGGTTTTCAGGTGTTCAATTTCACGCTGGTTATGTCCAGTTTGTTGATCATTGCTGTCGTAGCTACACTGATGTATCAGGCGGTCGTGTATGTGGAGCATCGTCTGCTTTCCGGTCGTCCTCATCGGTAATAATAAAATTTCTGAACATTTGTGTAAAACGTGAAAATAAAGTACCATGAAAATGAAATACTTAATATTCATGAAAATGTGGAAACAGATTTCATCTAGAGAGGACAGAATTTTTTCATGGGCTTTCGTACGATTAAAACGGCTATTGCCGCATTAATGGCCGTACTTATTGCGGAGGGTTTTGGCATTCATGGAGCCACCTCAGCAGGGCTTTTAGCGATTTTGGGGGTGGATGTCACACGCAAGAGAAGTCTCCGTACCATTTCGGCGAGATTTTTTGCATCCGTCGTGGGGCTTCTTTTTGCTTGTGTTTTGTTTGTGGTATTCGGATTTCATGATTGGGTACTAGCATTATATATTTTAACGGCGTTTCCAGTCATTGTACGGGTGGGCTTTAAAGAAGGAATCGTCACCGGCTCGGTCGTGGTTTTTCGCGTATTCAGCGGCGGCGTGATTGATATGGAAGTACTGCTGACCCAGCTAGCTCTGCTAGTGATTGGACTGGGTTCCGCGATGATTGTCAACTTAGCCTATATGCCGGGTTCTGATAATACAATGCAACAAATTCGGCAGGAGGTGGATCGGACATTTTCTGTTATATTCAGAAATATGGCCAATACGCTACGTAGTCCAGCATACATATGGGATGGCAAGGAAGTTATTGAAGCGAACAGCGTGATAGCCAAAGGGGTTACGGAGGCAGGGCGTTCCTTGGAAAATCAGATGCTTCGTCCCCAAGAGGGCTGGAATGTGTATTTTTATATGCGAAAAGAACAGCTGGATTCGATCCAAAACATGATGCAGTTGATCGCACAAATGTATCAGCATATGCCGCAGGCCAAGCTGCTGGCCGAGCTGTTCGACCAGCTTAGCAATGACGTTTTGGCTGGACATTATACAGGACAGACTGAGAAGCTGCTGGAGCAGGTTCGTGAAGAATTTAAAGCAATGGAGCTTCCCGCAACCCGGGAGGAATTTGAGATTCGTTCGGCATTATTGCAGCTTACACATGAGCTTCATCAGTATTTGAAAATTGCGAAAAAGGACAAGGCCCCTACTCCAGTGAAAAATTAGAGTAAAGGCCTTAAGCGGCTACTATCCATGACGGACAGTAGCCTTTTCTTGTTCAGTGATGGTAGAAGTCGGATGACTCAAAGTCCGTTTGTGCCGAATTCGGTCTGTGATCCATAAGACAGCGGTGATCAGGCAAGGGTACAGCATAGCCCATCCGACAAAGGGGAAAACGATCGCCGTAGAGATGAACGATATCCAACTAATGGCAACGCCCCAGCGACTACCACGCAGAAGCTTAATTCCTGCTGCACAACCTCCTAGATAGGTCAGAATAAAGGTGGCGTTCGGGAACTGGATCAGGTTAATGAGTGAAACAGTACCACTACCGTACAACACCATAATGATCACGAAGCAGACGCTAAGAAAAGCGATGCCCCCGATAGGGGTATGGAATCGTTGGGATAATATGCCCATCCAGCGAAAGGCCTGTCCTTGCCGGGATAAAGCATAAGCGACACGTGAAGCGGCACCAACATAAGCAATAATAGTAGCGGTACAAATAAAGATACCCGTCAAGCCTGCAATTATCGCGCCCCATGGCCCGATAGCCCGACTAATCACCCATACGAGCGAAGCATCCGAATCCCCTGCAAGGTAACTTTGTGTGCCCACAGTAGCCAGCGCAGTTAAGAAATATAGCAAACCGACAATGACGGCTGCAATGGTCACACCTCTAACGGCCGCCCGCTGGGGATTGGTGAATTCCTCTGACATATGGGACACGGCCTCCCAACCGATAAAACACCAAAACAGAATCGTGGCCGCTTGACCGACAGGGAACCAGCCATGTGGAACAAACGGGGTGAAATGGACTGTTTCCATCTGAGGAAGTGCTGCGGCAATGGCGAATATGAGGACGGCAACGATAGCTATGACGACAGCGATCTGAATACGTCCCGCGACCTTCATGCCGATCCAATTGATGATCAGGCCCACCGCCAACATAGCAGCGGCTAACATCATACGGCTTTCATCTCCCCAGCCCATGGCTGCGGTCATATAGCCGGCTCCAGTGAGTGCGGCAACAGGTGCCCCAATCGGAACCGACATGAGAAAAAACCACCCGATATAAGCACCAGCACGTGGTGAAAAGGCCAACGTGACAAAATGCGATACCCCTCCCGCATTCGGAAATTTGGCGGATAGAAGACCCATGGAAAGTGCCATTGGCAGGATGAGCAGGGTCATAAAGCCCCATGCCAGCAGCGATGCCGGTCCCGCCATTTGGGCGGCAAGTCCAGGCACAATCAATATCCCCGAACCCAGTACAGCTCCGATATAGAGTGCAATGGCCTGTGGAAGACCAATGGTGGATTGAAGTTTACTTTCATTTGTCATGCAGAAAAGCCTTCTTTCTCTTGTTATTTTCTCCAGCTTATCAGATAATCAATCTATCGGAAAAACGGAATATAACGATTGCTTGCATCGGAAAAACCGATTGAAGGAGCGGATTATGGAATCGCGGCATTTGTTTACCTTTTTAAATGTAGTTGAGGCAGGCAGTTTTACGCGAGCAGCGCGTATACTGGATTATGCACAGTCGAGTATCACTGCTCAAATTCAAACGCTGGAGGCAGAGTTGGGTACGCCGCTTTTTGATCGCATTGGCAAGAAAATCATGCTGACGGATGCCGGACGACGTCTGCTGCCCTATGCGCAGGAAATTTCCAAGATGCATGCTATGGCCAAGGATGCGCTTCGTTCAGAAACGGAATTGGCAGGCACGCTGAAAATAGGAGCACCAGAGTCTCTGGCCGCTTTTCGTCTACCGAGTCTGATCCGTGAGTACAGAGAACGGTATCCGAAGGTTAAAATTGTCCTTAAACCCGGCGAATGCTGGGAATTACGCGATTTGATCCGCTCCGGTGAGCTGGATTTGGCTTTTTTGCTTCAGCCTGAGACGGAGGATAGAGAACTGAATGTCACCACGCTTATTCATGAGCCGATGGCCTTGGTTGCTCCACTTAAGCATTCGTTGGTTACCTATACCCGGGTAGAGCCTGCTGACTTGAAAGACGAAACCATTTTGCATACGGAGGCAGGATGTACGTACCGTATCCTTTTTGAGCAGTATTTGAATAAACACGGTATTTTTTCAGACCCTAGCCTGGAATTTTGGAGTATTGAAGCCATCAAGCAGTGTGTCATGGCTGGATTGGGTATCGCGCTGCTTCCGCTGGTAACGGTACAAAACGAGCTGCGAGAAGGTAAAATGGCGCGTTTAGCCTGGGATGACAGTGAACAGCAGGTGGCTACTCAGGTCGCCTATCACACGAAAAAGTGGAAATCCCCGGCTCTTAGTGAATTTTTACAGATCGTTGAGCAGCATGTAACACATTGGCGTGCATGAGTTCAAGCCATCGCGGCATATGCTTATACAAATAATATTTTTTCCTTTTCGCCTATTCACTCAACATTCGCCCACAACCTGCATACATATGTATGGAATGATTGATTGTATGGAGGAGGTTCAAGAATGGCATTAAGTCATAAAAATCGTAGAGAGATTATTACCAAAGCGATCTGTGGTAAAGGTCGCAGATTCTCTACCGTAACCCATACCGTAACTCCGCCGAATAATCCGACGAGCATTTTAGGGGCATGGATTATTAACCACCAGTATGAAGCTGTGGCGGCGGGGGACGGCATTGAGGTCGTCGGGACGTATGATATCAATATTTGGTACTCATACGATAAAAACTCGCAGACCGATGTGGCCAAGGAAACGGTGTCGTACGTGGAAAATGTGCCGCTCTCGTATCTTGATCCGAAGCACCGGGCGTCTACAGTGGAAGTATCCGCCGAAGCTACACAGGAGCCGAGTTGCGTCGAGGCCAGTGTGTCTTCTGGAGGTGGCAGCGTAATGATCCGGGTCGAGCGGGAATTTGCGGTGGAGCTGGTGGCGGAAACGAAGATTGTTGTAGAAGTATTCCCGAATGGTAGCAGCGATGATTTTGACAAAGACTTTGATTTTGGAGCGGAAGAGGGGGACTATGAGGAGCTCGACCCCGACCTCATTGACGACGAGCTCTGACAGAAGTAACCAAAAAGAGGGCCGCTTTACTCTTTGCGCCGGCTGATTCTGCGCAGGGGGCAAAGGCCCTCCTTTTTTGTTATTATGGGTTGAATTTGGGTTGAAATCCGTACGTAGTCCGTAGGGGGGAATATGATGCAGCAGCCGGGACAGGCGCTCATACGCTTCAGACAGATGCCAAATGATGAAAAAAAGCGTAGACTGGAGCGTTCAGGCATAGCGGTGCAGTGGATGGATAGCAGTATAGCAGATTTTGCGATAGGCTACGCGGTGCAAATCCATCAACTGCGAGTGTTGGAAATTCGTAGACGTGCCATCGAAGGCCCTTCCAAAGTCCGCGCATACGATCTGTCTGAACTGGATCAACATTCACCGCTCTATGTCCGGATGGAGCGGCTGGCTGTACGAGCGTTGTACACACTGGGTTTGGACAGTGGTGAGGTGGTACTGACGCCGCTGGGGGAGCGCAGCTGTCAGGTGCGCGAAATCTCGGCACAGCCATGGCTGAACGATAGACGTTTGGCCACGCTATATGAAATTGCTGCGCGCGAAGGGGATGTTGAGGGTGAGAATCTTTCAGCGCAACGAGGAAGAGATCGACTGCTCATCGGAATGGACCCTGAATTTGTGCTGGTTCGTATGCCCGAGGGACGGGTCGTTCCGGCCTCAAGATATTTGGGTCGTCTTGGCATAGCCGGCTGCGATGCTGTTACTCGTCGAGGACGAACACTGTATCCAGTCGCTGAGCTTCGCCCTGCGCCGAGTGGAGATCCGGCCCATCTGCTGAAGCACCTGCGTCAAGCTTTTGCAACAGCAGCCCGGCGCATTGCCGACCACACACTCATCTGGCAGGCAGGGGGGATGCCACAACCGGGTTTTCCGCTGGGCGGACATCTGCATTTCAGCGGGGTTTCGCTAAACGGTGCCTTGCTTCGGGCACTAGATAACTATTTGGCACTGCCTTTGGCGCTACTGGAAGACAAGCGTGCGACTCGGCGCAGACCGCATTATGGCAATTTAGGTGATTTTCGCCGTCAGTCGTATGGAGGCTTTGAATATCGTACACTGCCCAGTTTTCTTATCTCGCCACAGCTGGCGAAAGGTGTGATTGGAATGGCGTTTCTCATTGCCTCTCAATATCCGCGTTTGCAACGTAGGCCGCTGGGTGAGGAGGAGGCTCACAGAGCCTTTTATGAAGGAAATCAACTTGTCCTTAAAGAGTATATGGAACCTCTTATTTTGGACATGGTTTCACTGGAAATATACTCGCAATATGAAGCTTATGTAGCGCCATTGCTGGACAGCCTCCGCAAGGGGAAACAGTGGGATGAATCACGGGATTTGCGCCCGTATTGGAAGCTTACGTAAAATGAAGTGTCGACACCAGGAATGGTTTCATGTTATCGACTGTCATTTTTGATATAATGAGAGATAATTATAAGTTTAAACGGAACAAAGTGTGGGGGTTAGTAAACGGTATGTCCAAATATACACCGATGATAGAGCAATATTTATCCATAAAAGAGCAGGCCAAAGATGCATTTTTGTTTTTCCGCCTGGGAGATTTTTACGAGATGTTTTTCGATGATGCAATTCTTGCATCCAAGGAGCTAGAAATTACACTTACGGGTCGTGAGGGTGGCGCCACGGAAAAAATTCCGATGTGCGGCGTGCCTTATCATTCAGCGGAAAATTACATACAGCGCCTCATTGAGAAGGGTTATAAAGTGGCTATATGTGAGCAAATGGAGGAAGCCTCAGCTACGAAGGGGATGGTGCGGCGGGATATTGTCCGCGTTGTGACCCCGGGTACGGTAATGGAAGGCAAGGTGCTGGGCGACAAATCCAACAACTACATGGTATGTGTCACAGAGACGGACGGGATGCTGGCACTTGCGGCGTGCGACTTGTCAACAGGTGAATTGTATGTGACCTCTGTGCCTGATTCGAAAGAATGGCTACTAGATGAAATTAACATTTATGAGCCTTCCGAAATGTTGGGGGATGGTCATCTGCTCGATTTTGTGACATCCCGTATGTCCCCCGTTGGACGGCGCGTTGTGTATACGGCTTGGGACAAATCCAAGGATGATCTGGTTCGGGATCAATTTGGCGAAGCCACATGGGCAAGGCTTACTGAGGAACGTAGACGGTGCGTATCGCGCCTGATTTCCTATTTGAATGAAACGCAAAAAAGATCGTTAGGCCAATTGACCCAAATCTCGGTATATGAGCCAAACCATTTTATGATTCTGGATCCATTTACCCGCAGGAATCTGGAACTGGTGGAGACGGTACGTGAACGCTCAAAGAAAGGCTCGCTGCTGTGGCTGTTGGATCGCACAGAGACTTCCATGGGAGCGCGTCTGTTGCGTCGTTGGATTGACAAGCCGCTGTTGAGCAGCAATCTTATTGAGGAGCGCTTGGAGGCGGTGGACAAGCTATACCACCAGTTTATTTTCCGAGAGGATGTACGTGCTCAGCTTAAAGAGATTTACGATCTGGAGCGTCTAGTTGGGCGGATCGCCTTTGGTAGTGCTAATGCACGTGATCTGATCGCTCTCAAGCTGTCGCTGGCCCGAATTCCGTCTTTACGCGAATTGTGCGCTGAATCTCCTTCGAAGACGCTGAGACGAATTGCACAAACGTTGGATAGCTGTACAGACCTGTGTGCGTTGATTGAGGAAGCGGTGGCGGATGAACCGCCGATTTCCGTAAGGGATGGAGGTCTTATTAAGGAAGGCTACCATCAGCGTCTGGACGAACTGCGCGAGGCGAGTGTGAACGGTAAGCGTTGGATCGCTGAGCTAGAGGCCAAGGAACGTGCAGCAACCGGCATTCGGTCACTTAAGATTGGATACAACAAAGTATTTGGTTATTATATCGAAGTGACCAAATCCAATTTGGCTTCATTACCAGAAGGTCGATATGAACGCAAACAGACGCTAGCGAATGCGGAACGGTATATTACACCGGAGTTGAAGGAAAAGGAATCTCTAATTCTGGAAGCCGAGGATAAAATGGTTGATCTGGAGTACACGCTTTTCTCCGAGCTTCGCAGTAAACTGAACGCTGAAATTCCACGTTTGCAAAAGCTGGCAGAACAAGTTGCTGAAATTGACGTGTATCAGTCGCTGGCTTCGGTTAGCTCGGAACGGGGATTTGTGAAACCTGAGCTGACTACAGGATATGATTTCGTAGTGGAGCAGGGGCGCCATCCCGTGGTGGAAGCCGTAATGAAAGATGGCGGTTTTATCGCAAACAGCACGGTGTTGGAGGAAGCCGATGCGCATATTCTACTTATCACTGGGCCGAATATGGCTGGGAAAAGTACGTATATGCGTCAGGTTGCACTTATTGCAATTATGGCTCAAATTGGCTGCTTTGTCCCTGCTGCACGTGCCAAGGTGCCGATGCTGGATCGTATTTTTACACGGATCGGCGCGGCGGATGATCTCATCGGCGGGCAGAGTACGTTTATGGTCGAAATGGCAGATATCCAAGTAATGACGGACAAGGCAACTCCGAGAAGCTTGATCATTATTGATGAACTGGGACGAGGTACATCCACCAGTGAAGGAATGGCAATTGCACAGGCAGTCATCGAATTTGTCCATGACACGATCGGCTGTAAGGCGCTGGTATCCACGCATTTCCATGAGCTGGCGCATTTGGAGCAAGGCCTGTCTTCGCTGCGAAATTACTCTATGGCCGTGCAGGAAAGCGGCGACAAGGTGAATTTCTTGCGCAAGCTCATACCGGGAGCGGCTAGCAGTAGCTATGGTATTTATTGTGCTCGGCTTGCAGGCTTGCCCAATAACATTATTGAGCGAGCGAATGGACTGCTGAATGGTTTTGAACAGGCAGCGGCTCAAGTAACGGCAGGTACCGAGACAGTAGTAGGAGGGAAGGAAGGGACTGATCTTCGTACAGTTTCAGGGACAGAAAATATTTCTTCTTTGACCGAATATAATTCAGGCCAGACATTGCGAGAAAGCGGAGAAACTGCATCATCAGCTCAGTCTTTATCACAGCAGGCCACCCTGATAAAAAAAGATAATCTGCAGACGGTGGAAACTTCCAGCACGTTGGAGCAAGGAGCAACCGAAGTGGTACAGCTGTCCATTTTCGGAGAGCAGGAGCTTGCCTCCTCCAAGTCACACGCAGAGACAGTAGAGGCTAATCCGATTGTGCGCCAAATTTTGCGCAAAGTGAAAAATGCTGATGTCATGAATATGACTCCTTTACAGGCAATGCAGCTATTAAATGATCTTAAAAACAAGGCTAATGGCCTGTAGTTAAAATAAGTGACATTATTCTTATTTTTCATCACACTTTGAAGTCAGGAGGAGGTTAAAAGGATGTCTAAAATTCGGGTACTGGATGAACATATTGCGAACCAGATTGCTGCCGGTGAGGTCGTAGAACGTCCAGCCTCCGTCGTGAAGGAGCTGGTGGAAAATGCGATTGATGCAGGTGGCACGCGGGTGGACGTATGGGTAGAAGAGGGCGGCCTGCAAAGTATCCGGGTGACGGATAATGGAAGTGGCATTGAGCCTGAAGATGTGGAAACGGCATTCTATCGGCACGCGACAAGCAAAATTGGACATGGTCGCGACCTGTTTCAGATCACAAGTCTCGGCTTCCGAGGAGAGGCGTTGCCAAGTATTGCGGCTGTATCGAAAGTAGAGTTGCTTACAGCAGCCGGAGATGACGGACGTGCCCGTAAATTAGTGATTGAGGGCGGTAAGCTGTTGCTTCACGAGGATGCTGCTAGTAGACAAGGGACGGATTTTACCGTACGGGAGCTGTTTTATAATACACCTGCACGGCTGAAATATATGAAAACAATCCAGACCGAGCTGGGACACATTTCGGATGTATTGTATCGAATGGCGCTTTCGCATCCAGAAGTAGCCTTCACATTGCGGCATAATGGCAATACATTGCTGCAAACGCTGGGTAATGGTGATTTGCTGCAGGTGATTGCCGCTATTTACGGAACTTCTGCTGCGAAATCCATGCTGCTGCTGGAAGGAGAGAGCCTCGATTACCGAATTAGCGGCTATGTCAGCCGTCCAGAGTGGACGAGATCAAATCGAAATGCGATCTCGACGGTAGTGAATGGACGTTTTGTGCGAAGCTACGGGCTCAATCAGGCGTTGCTCAAGGCGTATCATACCTTGTTGCCGATCAATCGTTTTCCGCTGGCTGTGATCCAACTGGAAATGCATCCTTCTTTGGTGGATGTTAACGTTCATCCTGCCAAGCTGGAGGTAAGGTTCAGCAAAGAAGCTGAACTGTTTCAGCTGGTTGAAGATTCGGTAAAAGCTGTTTTAGGGCAGCAAGTGCTGATTCCGAAGGCAGTCAAGCGCGAGATCGGTGGCAAGGACAGTGGCTCGTTTGTGCAGGAGCAGTTTCACTTCTCGAAGGGAAATGGTGCGGAAGGGGATGCTCCTTCCGGCAAAGACCGGGGGGGAGCACTGCCACTTTCCGTGACTTCGCCGGAGAGCCAGGTACCGCGCCAATCCAATTACTTGAACAGAAACGAAGAGAATAACAGAGGTAGCCAGGAGCGTGAGCAACGTCCGAGCAGGGATAGCCTCTCAGTCATTGGACGGGCAAACAACCTTTCAGGTAAAAGTATTAGTGATGATGAACTGGATGCAGATTTTGTAGAAGAAAACAGCGGGAGTGAAGTTAGAGGGGACGTGCCGCTCCCTGATGGAGCGACTGTACAGTCGTCCGAAGGAGATAATGCCGCAATAGGTACATCTTCCTTATACAGTGGAGGGGTACAGGAAACGGCTGCTTCTGCTGCTTACCCATCTTCTATGCCGCCGATTGCGGGACACGCTATGGACTCCCGTCATTTCGCAGATCAGAAGCCGCGCCAGCAACGTCTAGATGCCGAGCAATTGGCAGCGGTGTCGGGAGAAGCTCCAGAGTTGCCCACTTTTCCTGAACTGAATTTAATCGGTCAGCACCATGGGACATATCTGATTGCGCAGAACGACCAGGGCTTGTATTTAATTGATCAACATGCCGCGCATGAACGGGTGAATTATGAATTTTATTATGAAAAATTCGGCAATCCTGCGTCAGTATCGCAGGAACTGCTACTGCCAATTACACTGGATTTTACGCCTTCCGAGACGGAAAAGTTGAAAACAAGGCTGCACTGGTTTGAACAGGCGGGGGTGTATTTGGAGCATTTTGGCGGTCAAACCTTCCGTGTCAGTTCTTACCCGTACTGGCTTCCCCAAGGGGAAGAAGCGGATGTCATTGAGGAAATGGCCGGATGGGTGCTGGAGGAAAGAGCCATTGATCTTGCTAAGCTGCGGGAAGCAGCCTCAATCATGTGCTCCTGCCGGGCTTCGATTAAAGCAAACCAGAAGCTGACTGACCGACAGGCTATCGTGCTGCTAGAGCGTTTGGCAGCGTGCAAACAACCATATACTTGCCCTCATGGGCGACCTATTGTGGTTTCCTTTTCCACATATGATTTAGAGAAGCTGTTCAAAAGAGTAATGTAAGGGAGTATATATATGTTGCAGGATCGGGAAAACCGTGAAGAAGAAGAGCGGTCGAGGCTACGGGAGAAGCAAGTCGAATTACTGGTCACGACAGGGGATTCCCCCTCGGCAGAGGTTATGGAGCGAGCGAAGCTGCTTGCAGCCGAGTTAGGGGTGCTGTATGCCCCTCGTCGTGGCATATCGGTAGCTAAGCTAATTGCGGCTCACAGAGTCCGTCAAGCGTTGGTTCTGGTGCAGGGCGGAGTGAGGCTGATTAGTCCAGAACAATCACCGATGGTTTTTCACCCGAGTATGGGCTTCATTCGCGCCAAACGAGTATTAAAGGGTGAACCTGACCCGATGTTGACGGCTGCCCGGATCGTCCCGGGTGATATTGTGCTGGATTGCACCGCAGGACTTGGTACGGATTCTCTTCTATTTTCAATTGGAACTGGAAGCTCTGGACAAGTCACGGCTGTGGAGAGTTCTTTCCCCGTCTATGCTTTAATCAAGGATGGAATGAGGCATTACCGTTCCGGCAACGCTGAAGTAGATCAGGCCTTTTCCAACATTGACGTTCGTTTTGGTCATCATTTGGACTATTTGCGTAGTTTGCCGGATCGCAGTATAGATATTATTTACTTTGACCCTATGTTCCGTGATCCGTTGCTCGATTCCAGCGCAATCGGTCCATTGAGAGGGTTGGCTAACCCAGACGCGTTGAGTGAGGAAAGTATTATTCATGCGAAACGGATTGCACGAAAAACAATTGTATTAAAAGAAAAACGGGGTAGCGGGGAATTTGCCCGCCTCGGCTTCCGTGTGGAGCAGCGGGGCACAACGAAAACAGTGTACGGAGTGATTGATATTGACAGTGGCACCTAAGCCTAAACTACTTGTTCTTGTTGGCCCGACTGCGGTTGGCAAGACGAAACTAAGCATCGAGATGGCTCGACAATTTGACGCAGAAATTATTTCCGGGGATTCCATGCAGGTATACCGTCGTATGGACGTTGGAACCGCCAAAATTTCCGAACAGGAAATGGAAGGAATCAAGCACCATTTAATTGATATTCATGAGCCAGAATACCCATATTCAGTAGCCCAATTTCAGGAAGACTGTCGTCGTCTCATACCTGATATTCAATCTAGAGGAAAGCTACCGTTTATCGTAGGCGGAACAGGTTTATATGTAGAATCAGTCTGCTATGAATACCAGTTTTCCGAGGTAGGGGCTGACGAAGCTTTTCGTCAGGAACAGCTTGACTATGCCGAACAGTTTGGAGCTGAGGCGCTTCATGCGCGACTACAGGCGGTTGATCCCGAAAGTGCACTTCGTTTGCATCCTAATGATCGTCGTCGTGTCGTTCGGGCACTCGAAATTTACCATGTTAGCGGAACGACACTAAGCTCTCAACTTGCCAGTCAAAAAAAGGAATCTCCCTACCAACTCTGCATTGTAGGTTTGACAATGGATAGGCAAATGCTATATAAACGTATTGAAGACCGAATTGACGGGATGCTCGATCAAGGGCTTGTTGCTGAGGTAACCTCCTTAATGGAACGGGGAGTGCGAAGCGATGCCATCTCCATGCAAGGTCTAGGCTATAAAGAGATATCCTCCTACCTGCGGGGAGAAGTGTCTTTGGAAGAGGCGGTGACTTGGCTAAAACGGGATACGCGTCATTTTGCGAAGCGACAGCTCTCGTGGTTTCGCCATATGAAGGATATCCAGTGGGTAGATGTCACTGATTTCGGAAATTTTTCTGCTCATGCAGCCCGAATACACGAAATTATAGCAGGAAAGTTCCGGACAGACCTTGAATATACTTCAAAACAATCCAAATGATTATTGGGGGTACGGCTAAAATGAACAAGTCCATTAATATCCAAGATACGTTTCTGAATCAATTGCGCAAGGATTCTATACCTGTAACGGTATACCTCATCAATGGATTTCAGGTGCGAGGGACGATTAAAGCATTTGACAATTTTACGATTGTTATCGACTCGGATGGAAAGCAACAGCTGATTTACAAGCATGCCATCTCCACCTTTACACCGCAACGCAATGTATCGCTTGTACAGCAACAGGATAACGCTAGCGATAACTGATTACGGCTTGACGGTCGCCCGGGTTCATGAAACTTTTCAGGCGCCCGTCTCGTCTAACTGTATAGGAATGTGACCGGGAGCAACCTGATCAGGGTTGTTCTTTTCATTCCGTTTACTTTCATGCTGCCGACAGCAAGCTTTAAGCTTATGTTAGGTATCATATGATTATTCGCGAAAGGGAGTCAGGGGAATGCCAAACGATTCATTGTCCAGATCCGGCAATCGCAATAGAAACACATCTAAAGAGAAGCCGAAGGGCAAGAAAAAGAAAATAACAGGTAAGCGAGTGGGGTGGACGCTATTTATTACAGCGGCGTTAGCCATATTTTGCGCACTTGGTGGATACTTATTTGTCATGGTTAATGGCGAAAAAATTTACAAAGCCAACAAGGACAAAATTACAGTGAACGAGACATCGAAGGTTTATGACCGCAACGGTGTGCTCATGGGTGAGTTGTCTGTGCAAAAAAGCGATCCTGTCAAAAGTGAAGAAATTCCACCGCTGCTCAAAAAAGCATTTATCGCAACCGAGGATAAGCGTTTTATGGAGCATCAAGGGGTTGATATTTGGTCTATCGGCCGGGCAGCCGTTAAGGATATCGTGGCCCGTTCGGCAGTGGAGGGTGGCAGTACGCTGACTCAGCAGCTGGCCAAAAACTTGTTTTTGACACGTGACAAAACCTTTTTCCGTAAAGCGACAGAGGTATCCATCGCAATGGCGCTGGAGCGGAATTTGACTAAAGATGAAATTATTACACTTTACCTGAACCGGATTTGGTTTGGACGCTCGTATTCTGGAATTAAGGCAGCGTCGGAAGGCTATTTTGGGCAAACGGATTTGAATAAATTAAAATTGTGGCAGGTCGCTACACTGGCAGCTATTCCAAAAGGGCCATCCAAGTATAATCCGATTAGTAACCCAGAAAACTCAAAGGCCCGGCGTGCTGTGGTTCTCCAGCTGATGTTTGAGCAAGGGATGATTGGGAAGCAAGAGATGGAAGAGGCCAAAGCTGTAAATTACGATTACAAACAGCCGGAAAAAGTTCAAAAGTATCAAAATTTTATGGAATATGTCATGGATGAGGCAGAGGATGCGTTGCCAGGAGTTAGCGGTAATGATCTGATTATTGGTGGTTATAAAATTCATACCACAATGGATGCCCAGGCTCAAAATGCGCTGGACCAGGCGATGGCAGATGATGACATGTTCGAAAAAAGTCCTGACGATCAGCCTGTTCAAGCCTCGATGGTCATTATTAACAACCAAACAGGTGGAATTGCCGCGATGGCGCCCGGACGGGATTACAAAAAGGGGACCTTCAATCGTGCGACACAGAGCCGCAGACAGCCAGGATCGGCCTTTAAGCCGATTGTAGCCTATGCGCCAGCTCTTGAATCCGGTAAGTTTACGATGGATACCCCTTTGAGTAACGAACGCCAGAGTTTTAACGGATACAGTCCGAAAAACTTGCATGGTTACTCGTCGACCATCAGCATGCTCGACGCCATTACGAAGTCTGAAAATATTCCGCCTGTATGGTTGCTGAACCAAATCGGTGTGGAAAAAGGGGTTCAATTTGCCGAGAGCGTAGGCATTCCGATGGACAAAAATGATCACTCACTTGCTATCGCATTGGGTGGATTAAGCAAAGGAACGAATACCCTTGAAATGGCGCAGGCGTACAGCGCTTTTGCCAATAAAGGACAATTCCAAAAAGCTTATTCTATTAAGCAAATTAACAATAGTGATGATCAAGTTGTTTATACTCATGAAGAGGAAACTAAATCTGTAATGAGTGAAAAAACGGCTTATGAAATGACACAAATGATGCAAAATGTAGTCAATAGCGGTACAGGTCGCAAAGCACGTATTGACTGGCCTGTAGCTGGTAAAACGGGTACGACCCAAAGTGGAATTAGCGGTAACAGTGGTAACCGGGACATCTGGTTTGTCGGTTATACACCGGAATATACCGGAGCGGTATGGATGGGTTATGACAAGCCGGACAGCAAGCATATGCTGAGAAACTACAGTGGGCAGTCGGCAGCCTTTTTCGGAAGGGTTATGGGTGAAGCTCTCAAGGGACACCCGGTTACGCAATTCAGCGAGCCGAAGGGATATGAACCACCAGTTGAGCAGAAGCCAGAAGAGCCGGTTCAGGCTACCGCTCCGAGCGGACTGAGCGGGTCTTATAGTCAGGACACCCAAATTGTATCGTTATCCTGGACTGCAGCTACGGGGGATAATGTACAATACCGTGTGTATCGCAAAGGGACTTCCGATACAGGCTTTGCAGCAATCATGGAGGCGATGAAGGGCACGAGTGGTGAAGACACGTCTCCTATAGCTGGAAACACGTATGAATATTATGTAGTAGCTTATGGGGCGGATGGTAAAGAATCCGAAGCTTCTAATACGATCCGTGTGGAAATTCCGGCAGAGACAACTCCGGTTGATCCACAGCCAGGGACTGATCCAAACGAGAATGGAACCTTACCGGATAATGGCGGGGCTACAGACGGACAAAACGGTACAGATCAGGGAAATACAACTCCTGGCGGTACCAATAACAATAATGGCTCAGATCAGGTTCCGGTATCTCCTGGAGATACTAATGGGAATGGTGCTGGAGGCACAGGTAGCAATAGTGGCAATTCCGGCAATGGAAACGATACTAATCAGGGAAATGGTCAGACTACTACGCCGGATGCAGGGATTTCTGATGAAGATACTATGGTAAATCCAGAAAATACGGATGCATCTACGACTGAAGTCACAACCGATGGAACTCAAGAAGGCAATTCCAACGGTCATTCGAACTCCAATCGTGGACGTCACAATCGGAATTAGTAAGTATTGCTTTATGCAAGTTGAATTTGCTTCAAATCAAAGGTATTCTCGGATCAGTTCACGGTCTGAGAATACCTTTTTTGCTGTTATAAAGGGGTTCTTTTTGAGTGTACAGTTTAAATATGGTAAGCTGGTTTTACCAATGTTGGAGAGGAACATCATTTATGAAGCGCAAATTCGGAGACCGGGCCAACTGGCGCAGAATCACCAATCGCAAGTTTGCTTGCCGGTATGTAGAAAGTGACGCGTTTACAGGATATGTGACCCTGTATACAATTTTGAGTCTCAAGGAGCCGTTATGGAAAAGTTACGGTGGTCATACGTTTTGCATAGCCGATAAAGGATATTCCTGGCTGCAATATTATCCAAAAGGTGAGCACTATGTGGTGACTGCTATGTTTGACAATCGGGAGCAAATCGTTGAATGGTATATTGATACCTGCCGAAATCAGGGTGTGACCGATCAAGGAGTCCCATGGTTTGACGATTTGTATTTGGATGTTGTGGTGCTTAAAAACGGTGAAATCTTTCTAGTGGATGAGGATGAATTGGAGGAGGCGTTACAACGGGGGCATATCTCAACACAAGAGGCAGAATTGGCTAACCGTACGGCGGCTGATGTGTTACATCAGATAGATGCCCACGTGTTCCCCTATTTTAAAATGTCGCTGAAACACCGGGCAGAATGGTTTTACAACGGTGATTTCAAGAGAGAACGGTGAAAGTTTTGCAGTGGATTAAAGACACTGGGCCCAAACGTCCTGAGTTGAAAAGCAGGCAGAGTCGCCTTAAGAAAATATTTATGGTATCCAAGCGTCTTGTACTTTGTTTGATGATTTTCATTTTGGTCGGATTGGTATGGGCAGGTATCCGAGTGTGGAACATGAATACGGCCGCCTCTACCACTCCGCTCCAGCAAGTGCAAATTGGTATCGTACTAGGTGCTTCTATGTGGGGAGCTGAGCCCAGCCCTGGATTGAAGGAAAGGCTGGAAGAAGCCTTGCACTTATACCGCAACGGGACGGTACAGCGTCTAATTGTAAGTGGGGGACTGGATAAACCAGATTTTCCGTATACGGAGGCTGAGGGCATGCAACGCTATTTGGTAGATAAAGGGGTCTCTGTACAGCATATTGTGTTGGAAAACCATGCGACCAGTACTTACGAAAATCTGCTCTATAGCCAGCGCATTATGAAGGAATATGGATGGACCTCCACCGTGATCATTACACATAGCTATCATGGCCCTCGGGCGATGGAGATTGCTCAATTCTTGAATTTTGATCATCCTCAGATGGCTCTGACGGAATCCAAAGTGCTGAATATGCCAATTCATCAATCAAGAGAAGTATTGGCATACGCTAAATGGACGCTGCAACGGTGGTGGATCAGCGCTCAAACTTGGGTTGCCTGAATTTAAGAAAAGGCTTTGTGCACGTTCCCGTTGCTTTTATGCTAATAAGGACATGCCAGACCGAATACATTAATAGGGTAAGCTGTGCCTGAAGAAATGTTGAGGTGATGGATGCATGAACGGACGGGGAATCGCCGCGGGCAAGCGGTCGGAGGAGAGACCTTCCAGACAAATTAATGTCGTGCTGCGTAGCCCGGAGCCGATAGCTTCGGTGACTGTGGACGAGACGGAAGCAGTGGCTTCAACCAAGTCACAGGCGCTACCGCAGTATCTCAGTCTTTATCAGGAAATTCAGAAAGAACTCGATCATCTCGTCGGCTTGGATAACATCAAAGACCTGGTATTTGAGGTATATGCCTTTTTGCAAATCGCCCATATGCGCACGGATGCGGGATTGTTGAGCAATGCACACGTATATCACATGATTTTCAAAGGAAATCCAGGTACGGGGAAAACGACAGTAGCCCGCATTATCGCTAAAATGCTGCAAAAAATGGGGGTACTGAGCAAAGGTCATCTGATTGAAGTGGAGAGGGCTGATCTGGTCGGTGAGTATATTGGGCACACTGCACAGAAAACGCGAGATCTGGTAAAGAAATCTCTTGGCGGCGTGTTGTTCATTGATGAGGCTTACAGTTTGGCACGCGGAGGGGAAAAGGATTTTGGAAAAGAAGCGATTGATACCTTGGTAAAGTCCATGGAAGATCAAAAAAATCAATTTATTTTGATTCTCGCTGGATACTCGGGAGAAATGGACTTTTTTTTACGAACGAATCCTGGTCTTCCTTCTCGCTTTCCAATCCAGTTGGATTTTCCTGATTATACTGTAGATCAGCTTATCCAAATTTCCGAGATGATGGCCAAGGAGCGGGATTATATTCTCATGCCTCAGTCCATAATTAAAATGAAGGAGCATTTGCTAAACGAGCGTAATGACAGTCTTCATGCATTTAGTAATGCACGCTATGTTCGTAACGTGATTGAAAAAGCGATTCGGCACCAAGCTGTCAGGTTGCTCAATCAGTACCGGAGCGGGCAACCCGGCAAGCAGGAATTGATGACGCTGCGTCCAGAGGATTTGAAAATGGACAAAAGATAGGCGATAATAGGAATCTGAATCACATCGAATGGTATGACATCGAACGGGGGCCGGCCTGAACATCAGGTCGGTCTCTGTTCGAGAGTTGACATGAAAATAAAGGAGCAAACAATATGGCGAACTCCACTCATGATACACAAACTGAAATGCAGGACAAGGCGGTACTGGTCAGTCTGATTACGGATGAAGTCAAACGATCTGGCATCAATACGGAATACTCGTTGGATGAGCTGGTGAAATTGGCTGAGACAGCGGGAGTTGAAGTACTGAGCGTCCTGACACAGAATAAGGAAGCCAAGGATTCAAAATGGTTTATTGGCAAAGGAAAAGTAGAGGAATTGCGTGCAGTTGCTGAAGAATTGGGAGCGAATACAGCTATTTTTGATCAGGAGCTCTCGGGAGCTCAGGTACGAAATCTGGAAGAAAGTCTGGATCTCAAAATTATTGACCGGACACAGTTGATTCTGGACATTTTTGCTCAACGTGCAAAAACACGGGAAGGTATTATTCAGGTTGAACTGGCGCAGTTGTCATATTTACTCCCCCGATTGTCTGGACATGGCAAAAATCTCTCGCGTCTCGGTGGCGGAATCGGAACACGTGGTCCTGGTGAAAGCAAGCTGGAGACAGACCGTCGTCATATTCGTGACCGAATCAGTGATCTGAAACGCCAACTGGAGGAAGTGACTCGTCACCGGTATTTGCACAGGGAGCGCAGACAAAAGAGCGGTATTGTTCAGGTTGCACTTGTTGGCTATACCAATGCGGGCAAATCGACGCTGTTGAAGCAACTGACAGCAGCCGATGTATATATTGAGAACCAACTGTTTGCGACGCTGGATCCTACCTCCAGAACAATGGAGCTACCGAGTGGAAAAGAAATTATTCTTACGGATACAGTCGGTTTTATCCAAAATCTTCCTCATGATTTGGTTGCTTCCTTCCGGGCTACTTTGGAGGAGGCGAATGAGGCTCATCTCATTTTGCATGTCGTGGACGCTTCCTCGGATATGCGAGACGAACAGATGAAAGTTGTAGAGACGATCTTGCAGCAGCTAGGGGCTGCGGACAAGCCTCAGATCGTATTATTTAACAAAAAAGATGCCTGTACCCCTGAGCAACTGGAAATGCTTCCTTCTGGGGAGGGCTATTTGAAAATTAGTGCTTTTGATGAAGGGGATTTGTTGCACATTCGTGAACTGATTCAAGAGCATCTGAGCGGTGATACGCGGAGATTCCGCATTCCTGCGGAACGTGGGGATTTAACCTCGGTGCTTTATCGAATCGGAGATGTACTGCTGACAGAGTATGATGGCAATGATGTCATTTATGAGGTTGAAATTCAAAGAGGCGAGTACGAAAAGTACGGTCATGCACTCAGCGAGTTCACAGAAGGTTAACATCTAATGATGTTTTTGGGTCAATAAAATGAAAATGCTCATCGTTCAAAGTGAACAATAATATAACATGAATAGCCTAAGGCTGCGTAAGAGAGAGGGTCAAGAAGGTAAATGGTAGTTTTTAGTCCAGAAATTCAGAAAATTCAGGAAACTGCAGAACATAAAATACAAGAACGTATACAGCACATAGATCATATTGTAGATTCAAATCAGTGGAAGGTAATTCAGGCATTCCAGCGGAAGCAAGTGAGCGATTTTCACTTTGCGGGTTCTACGGGATATGCTTACAATGATCGGGGACGTGAGGTGCTGGAAGAAGTCTATGCGGATGTGTTCGGTGCGGAGGCAGCGTTGGTGCGTCCGCATTTTGCCTCGGGTACTCATACAATTGCCACTGCTTTATTTGGTGTGCTGCGTCCAGGGGATGAACTGTTGTACATTACTGGGAGACCTTATGATACCCTCCACAAAGTGATTGGTAAGCCCGGCGACGGAACAGGATCATTGCAGGATTTTGGTGTTACTTATGGAGAAACCGTACTGACAGCGGAAGGTAAAGTGGACTGGGAAGCGGTGGAGGCTGCGATCTATGCCAATACCAAAGTGATCGGTATTCAGCGTTCACGCGGTTATGATTGGAGAGCTTCGTTTAGTGTAGCAGATATTGAAGAAATGACAGCACGTGTGAAGGAAATAAAACCTGACGTCATTGTCTTTGTTGACAATTGCTACGGTGAATTTACCGAGAAGCTGGAACCTACTCAGGTAGGTGTCGATTTGATGGCAGGTTCGTTGATTAAAAATCCCGGTGGTGGCATTGCAGAAACGGGTGGATATATCTGCGGCAAACAAAAGTATGTAGAGCTAGCATCCTACCGATTAACTGCACCTGGAATCGGTGGAGAAGTAGGTGCCATGCTAGGTACTACACGAGGCATATTTCAGGGACTATTCCTTGCTCCAACACTGGTTGGGCAAGCGGTTAAAGGGAGCGTATTCGCAGCTGCGGTCTTTGAGGAGATGGGATTTGAGACCAAACCTGCCTGGCATGAAGAGCGTACGGATTTGATTCAGGCTATTTCTTTTAGTGGACCAGAGCATCTAATTGCTTTTGTACAGGGCATTCAGCGTGCAGCTGCCGTGGATAGCCATGTGGTGCCGGAGCCGTGGGATATGCCGGGTTATGAGCATCCAGTTATCATGGCTGCAGGTACGTTCATACAAGGGGGAAGTTTGGAACTATCTGCGGATGCTCCGATTCGTGAGCCTTATATTGGTTACATGCAAGGGGGCTTAACCTACTCTCATGTTAAATTTGGAGTGCTTATGGCTCTGCAAACGATGAAAGAACGTAAATTATTGTGAGTTTTTCTAACATGTCATTGACACTTTGCATCAGCTAAATGTACAATAAGGTGAATAATAGATCACTGGAAGGTTGATGACAAATGGGCGACGAAATTCGCAGAAATATGGCCTTATTTCCAATAGGTATTGTCATGAAGCTAACGGACTTGTCAGCACGTCAGATTCGTTATTATGAACAGCATAACTTGATAGTTCCTGCCCGTACATCGGGAAACCAACGTCTTTTTTCTTTTAATGACGTAGAGCGTCTGCTTGAAATTAAGGCGTTGATCGAGAAGGGTGTTAACATTGCGGGAATTAAACAAGTCATGAATCCGGTTACCAAGGAATCGGAGGAAGCTACGGTTATTACAGCAGATACGGAAGTCAAACGCCGTGAAATGTCCGATACTCAGCTTCACCGCTTACTGAAACAACAACTTGTTGCAGGCAAAAGACCAGGACAGGTATCCCTGATCCAAGGCGAATTATCACGGTTCTTCAATAAGAGATAATGCTTTGACTTACCTCCTGGTATAAGGTCGCTTTACTTTAAAACCTGGTCTCATCATTTAAGTAATTTATAGAACAGCCGATTCGTATATAGTCGTTACAGAAAGGGAGAGGTTAGAGTGAGTTATAGCAGAGAAGATATCCTTCGGATTGCGAAAGAAGAAAATGTTCGTTTTATTCGTTTGCAATTTACAGATTTGCTGGGCACTATTAAGAACGTTGAAATTCCAGTTAGTCAACTGGAAAAAGCATTGGATAATAAAATGATGTTTGACGGTTCTTCCATAGAAGGTTATGTGCGTATTGAAGAATCTGATATGTATTTATATCCGGATTTGGACACTTGGGTTGTATTCCCTTGGGTAACCTCGGATCGTGTAGCTCGTTTGATCTGCGATATTTACAAGCCGGACGGAGTTCCGTTTGCAGGCGACCCGCGGGGTATCTTGAAACGTGTACTTAAGGAAGCAGAAGAGTTGGGATATACTTCGATGAATGTCGGACCAGAGCCTGAATTCTTCTTGTTCAAAACGGATGAAAAAGGCGAGCCAACTACAGAACTGAATGACCAAGGCGGGTATTTTGACCTGGCTCCGATGGATCTAGGTGAAAACTGCCGTCGTGAAATTGTACTTAAGCTTGAAGAGATGGGCTTCGAAATTGAAGCATCTCATCATGAAGTTGCACCTGGTCAGCATGAGATTGACTTTAAATATGCAGATGCAATTAAAGCTGCCGACCAGATTCAAACGTTCAAGCTCGTTGTTAAGACGATTGCTCGTCAGCATGGTTTGCATGCTACCTTTATGCCAAAACCTTTGTTTGGTGTAAATGGCTCCGGTATGCACTGCAATCAATCCTTGTTTAAGGATAATGAAAATGTATTTTATGATGAAACGGATGAACTCGGATTAAGCCAGACAGCCCGCCACTATATGGCTGGTATTCTTAAACATGCACGTGCAATGGCAGCGATCACGAATCCAACGGTAAATTCCTACAAACGTCTCGTACCAGGTTATGAAGCGCCTTGTTATGTGGCTTGGTCTGCAAGCAATCGCAGTCCAATGATTCGGATTCCCGCATCTCGTGGTCTGAGCACTCGCGTCGAAGTTCGTAACCCTGACCCGGCAGCGAATCCTTATTTGGCCTTGGCAGTGATGCTGAGAGCTGGTTTGGATGGTATCAAACGTCAGTTGGCTCTGCCAGCTCCTATTGATCGTAACATTTACGTAATGTCTGAGGAAGAGCGGATTGAAGAAGGCATTCCAAGTCTGCCTGCAGACTTGAAAGAAGCTTTGTCTGAGCTTATTCGGAGCGAAGTTATCTCTGACGCACTGGGCGACCATGCTCTGGCCTACTTCTATGAGCTTAAGGAAATTGAATGGGATATGTATCGCACCCAAGTGCATCAATGGGAACGTGATCAATATCTGACTCTTTACTAAAATGGGAATCCCTTGGCGCTCTAAGCGTTGAGGGATTTTTTTTTGTGTGTGTAATCCATCCGTCATTTGAGACTAATTAGTTCTCCCCACAATCTCCCCATAAAAAAATATTATTGAAGAAGACTCCCGGTAAAAGACTCATATTTCTCCATGCTATTCATCTCTATTTTTTTGTAGATGTGTGCATAAACGTCGGCTGTGAAAAAATTTCAAACTAACGTTGAATGCAAATATGTGTTGGATGCCTTGAAAGTCTTAGAAAATGAAGTCATTACACTCGGGTATACTGGCTCTTCTAAGCTACTCACACTCCAAAGTGACGAGTCGAGTTTCTACATTGTTCTTCCTTATAGGTGGCTGGTTAGATGAGTAAATACTATGCGAGAAAAATGATTTTTACTACTTACTACAGCGGCAGTCGGTCTTTGAAGATTAAGGAAGTTCGTTTGCTGGAAGCTATGGATGAGAGACAGATTTCTGTTTTTGAAAACGTGAGCAGTGACATTTTGGGAGTCGCCGCCAAACAGCAAGTGCCTTATGGATGTGGGTAATTTGAGGATTGAAAACAGATAGTAGAACTTACAGGAATATAACCAAAAGTCCACATGTTAAAAAGAAGAACCCAAAGAGAATCGAACAGAGCCTCTAAATTTCATGTCATCAATGTAAGCATCACTTGGTTCTGAGTCACCTTTGATCTTCCAGGCTTCGTTTGCACGCCATCCCCAAGTGGGATTTCGTTTACTTAAAATACCAAGCGAGAAAAAAATAATCGCAATAAGAATAAGCATGAATCCCATTGGATCAGCCCCTTTAAGTAAACTATACCAAAAAAGAACGACAGATGGAAAGTATCGTCCCTCAAGGACGGATAGAAGAAAAATAAGAGGGCTTTGCCCTCCATCTGAAGGTGTAATTTTAATCTGAATAGGCAACCGCGTTAAAACTTTCTATTCCTATTCGGGTGGCATCCGCTGTGCAAAATAGATATAAGGTATACACCAATTCATTTGATAGTGGTAGAGGGACATTGTAATCGGAAGCATTAATGGTGACGACCTGCACAGCGTTGGGATTTGCCTCGGAGACACTAACAGAGTAAAGGGCATAAGCAACAGGAGAGTCGAGAGTGCCTCTAACAATAGAAATAGCAATAACGGAGTCAAATGGTGGAGTAGTGGGAAATGAAAGCTCAGCAATCCCTGATAATTGTACACGCATATTTTCCCCAGCGCCCGTCACGTCTAAGCCAAGCTCTGCGATGGCTACAGGAGTATTGGCTGGCAAGGGAATTGAGATTGTATTACCATAGCTTGCATTTTGAGATGTTCGAGCATCTAACAATCTAGTCATTATCTCATCTCCTTTTTGATAGTTTATGCAGAAAATATTCAGTGTTGAGGGCTTGGTGAGCACGCTTTGTGCTTAACTACAACATGAAGCCGACAAAAACAATTTTTACTGTGACACGGTCGATTGGTTTGGAATGATCTTGTTGCTAAAGGGTTAGCTACAAAACGAGGCGGATGGGATGAGAAAAGTGCATATTTTCGCCTGACATATGAAGATGCGAAGACCGTTTATACAAAGCCAATGCCATGAAAGTATTTTGGAGCATTGCATTAAAAAGTTTTAAACCCATAGGGGACAAGAAGGAGGGGCAACCCTCCATAAGGGAGAGAGACACATGATACTACACGGCAACAACATAGAGGTAATGCCTACGTTGCCAGCCGGAACGTTTAACACTTGCGTTACCAGCCCCCCTACTGGGGATTGAGGGATTACGGCTTACCCACCTCTGACTGGCCCGAGGTAACCTATACGCCTATGCCGGGCTTGCCGCCTATAACTGTATCAGCATGGACCGGATGTTTGGGATTAGAGCCAACGCCGGAAATGTTTGTCGGTCATATGATGCTGGTATTTCGAGAGGTATGGCGATTGCTGAGAGACGATGGCACGCTTTGGCTTAATTTCGGGGATAGCTACGCCAGTTCTGGTGTTAAACGGGATGAAGGACTGAACGAGCGCTGGCTTGGCAAGCACTATCTATCCGACAAGCAGGCCGAATCAGACCGGCATCGTCCAAAACGTAGCCAGCCTGCAGCACTGAAGCCAAAGGACCTGATTGGCATAGCGTGGCGCGTAGCATTTGCACTACAGGCGGACGGATGGTACTTGCGAATGGACAACATATGGGCCAAGCCTAACCCGATGCCGGAAAGTGTCGGTGACCGTTCAACCAAGGCCCACGAGTATATGTTCCTTCTGGCCAAGTCGGAAAAATATTACTACGACAAGGAAGCTATCAAGGAACCGGGCGTACAGGATGAATGGACAAATGGGTTTAGAGGCGGTGCTTATACAGTAGGAAAAACGTTTGATAACCAGGACGGAGGTAAGCGGACTGCTCGAGGGAATTTCAAAGTACCTGCAGGTTGGGATACAGAGCCGGGATCTCATGGAACGATTCACCGGACGGGCCGGAGCAAGTCAAACTCCTTCGCTCGTAAAGTGAAGGAATCACCACTACCAGGACAGCCGCAGCAGCACCGACCGGATTGAGAACCAGTCGAGTACAGCGGCATGAGGAATAAGCGGAGCGTATGGACAGTGGCGACACAGCCTTTTCCAGAAGCGCACTTTGCCACGTTTCCTGAAAAACTCATAGAGCCGTGTATCTTGGCAGGCGCTCCGGTGGGCGGGTATGTCTTTGATCCGTTTGGTGGATCTGGAACGACTCGCAAGGTAGCGCTAGAGAACAACAGAGAATGCATCATTATTGAAATGGGGGCTCAATACGTGGAGATTGCAGAGCGACGGAAAGCGGTTATACAGCAGCAGTTATTTTAAGGGGCTGGCATAGCCTCAGGGATACTGCAAAGTGAGAGGGAAGTAAAAAAGGAGAGCTGTGAGCTCTCCATAGGGCAAAATTACTCAGGCATGATCCAAACGATTTCGGCGATGCGGACAAAAAACTTCCGATGCCTTTCTTCCAAAATTACATGATCTTGTTTTACATTGACGACACATCCGTCGAGTCTACCGCGAGTGGTCTCAAGAATGACAACTTTTCCAACTAGGGACATTAAAGCTTCAACAACGCAATGATCTACAGGATTAACCATCATAGTATGAGGCATGTGATGCATATGAGGCATGTTGGGCATATAAGACATGTTAGCCATGTGATGCATTGCAGGAAAATTATCCAAAAAATTACCTCCCAATTAGTTATACGTCATCCTATGCTGATGCCTAGACAATGAACTAGGCGGTTGCCCAATTGTGAAAAAAGGTTAAGCAATTAGTCGGAGTTTTGGCACACAAATAAAGGGGCTTAGGCCCATTAGGAGAGATATACATGTCAACACCCGTTGAACGCTGCCCACATTGCGGTAATGAAGAGGGATTTTACACTAAAGATTTTTCTTCCGGGGCAATTAGAACCCGTTATAACTTTGACGGAACTGAGGCAGATAACACTGAGCTATACAGCGGGTTACGACACAAGATGGGAAAGAAAGCCCATTGTTCTAAGTGTGACAAGGTTGTTTTCGATATGTCTGAATATGAGGCATAACAGCCCCTATATAAGGAGCGATAAGCATGAGAGATATTAAATTCCGTGGTAAACGGCTTGTTAACGGCGAATGGATTTATGGTGTGCCTGTATTTGATGGGGATAAGGCTTGGATCGTAAAAAGATTCGGTGACAATTTTAGCGCGGATGAGGTGCATCCCGAATCAGTAGGTGAATACACAGGATTAAAGGACGGAACCACTGACGAAGAATGGTATGAGGGTGATATTTTTGCTCCTGATTTTTCCCTCCGACAGGCAGAAGTCAAAATAATCTGCTATGACACATACCAAGGCAGATATAAGGCGGTTCCATTGAGCTTGTATTTAGAAAATGCAGGGAACGGTGGATGGACTGGATTTGATATTAAGTATTGGAATCAAAGGCTCGGCAACGTACACGATAACCCGGAGCTGCTACAGCCCCTAGGGGAGGAAGAACAGTCATGAGCCAAGCACAGCAGATTCAGGGGCGGAAAGTCAAAATCATATCTTCGAACCACCTGCGAAATTGGTATGCAGACAAGATCGGACAGGAGTTCATTGCTCATAGCCATTGCAGTAGAAATAAAGACAATATCATTGTCCGTACAACGATTGCCCAAGCAGGTTGGAAATATGGATGGATAAGATCGAAAGATTATGTGTTTGTAGATCAGAACTTGGCATCCCAAGGAGGCGGTAAAGGTGAGTATCAATATGTAATTGATACGTTGAGAGCGGCAAAGACAGTTTTTGTTGCTCAGGATAAGGACGGTATCGGTCTGGCGATTGACCCAAATAACGCAATCGATTTGATAGACTCACTCCAGCAGCAGACAGTGGAATACCGAATGACGATTGAACGCCAAGGACAGGAAATGATCCGATTACAAGGATTGGTCAATAAGCATCTTCAAGAGGTTGGACATCTCTGTGAGCAGATAGCAGAAAGGGACCGCAAAATAACCTGGCTTACTAACGAGTTAGGGGAGTAACCACCAATACAATACTTTCCTGCACTCTGACGGAGCGTTGGAAGGATGATAGATATATGAGAACAATCACTATTAATGGGCAATATATAATCCTTTATGGAGTATGTGCAGAAATTGAAGGGCGTGCAGTCGGATATGACAGCATAGAAGACCGCGTCACGATTGTTGTAGGCGAAGAGGAAACGGAAATAACGACCTACGCGGATAATGTCAAAAGGATGGACCAGGATTAAACCAATACAGGGTGTACCTATATGAATGTAACCTCTCCTCTATAGGTGCGCTCCACACGAATCTATAGAGGAAGAGGATATGCTGGAGTATACCAACATGCTGCTAGCTGGTATAGCGCCATTATACAGTCTCTCTTCTATTAAATAAATGTCGTGGGACTTACTTGGAGAGTTAAAAATACTTCACACGGTGTAGGTCCTACACCCACTAAGGGAGGATATATATGGATTCCAAAATTAAAGTGAAGTCCGTAGCAGAATTCCAGGTATTCAACCACGATAAAACAGTCTTACTATGCGAAGTTGGCGTAGGCGATGAGTTGCTTGCAGAGCTTTATGAACCAACGGGAGAATACTTCGCGGAAGACAGCAAGGGTAGAGAGGTTTATATAGGCAGGATAAATCAGGAAAAGAAGCTTGAAATAGATGAGAATTTTGACTTATTCCTACCCACATGAAGGATTTATAAATGGCTAAGACAGTAATAGTCCATAGATTTTATGAAGGTGAGAAATGTGTTTTGATGTCCGAATGGTATGAACCAATGAACATGGAGCAGTTGAAAGAACGAGCACTACAGGCTATTGAATGGGGCTACGGTGATCCAGACATTGTTACAGACACCACAGGCCGTCTTGTAAGGCTTAAAGAGGATGGGGAGGAACAACATACAACATTGACAGATAAAAGCACGCTCGATAGATGCGGATAATCTACCGGAGTGGAGATAATGGGTGAGTGTTTAAAATTGTAGGAACATAAAATTTAAATAAATTAATTAGACCTATTCCTATTTACCTACTTTAATATCTATATCCTTTTGTCAAGGGCTAAATGATGTTTTAAATGTATTTTATTATTTGGAATATATGGTACTATAGATATGGCGATACAACGGGGTGAGCTTAGATAGTCACCTCTTAATGGATGGCCTAATGCGCACCTCGTTAGCTCGATACGTCGAAAAAATCTAACAAGAGGTGTATTAAATGAGAAACTACATTAAGTTCGGTATCATATCTTTTTTGATTGTCAGTTTGTTTGCTCTCGGAGTACATAACAATATGATTGTCGTTACTTCGGAACAATACTGGACAATTCTTGAGAAGTTGGTTGAGTTGGGAATGACTCTGATGATCGGTGAAGTTTTTCGCGGTTTTTTTGAGAGCCCCAGAACTTAAAGCTTTTGGGGCTAAGCCCCTTTCCCTACAACCTACAACTTTTTTATCTATTATATAAATGATTGAGTAGAGAAAAAATTCAAATTGTTTAAAAAACCATAATTTCATATTGCTTAAAGAACTATAATTTAACATTGTTAAAAATTTACTGCTAAGAGACGTTTAGTAGCGTCTCAGAACCCCTAGTTTTCTCATTAATGCACCCGGCGTATCGATCGGGGGAATGTGTGATGGGCAGCATAATCCCCCGATATTAATTTATAGGAGAGTTCGGGGACGGGAATTTGGTTGAGCTGATAAAAAACGTTCAGTTTATAGATGAACGAATCAGGAGTCAATTTCATTATCCTAAAAACCTGGAATATCTTTAAATCATGAGGCAAGTGAGCCATTAAACAACTGTGAAACGAAACTTCGAGAGAATAAATAGCTGATTGCAGATTTTTAATCACTTTCATCTAGCTATATTGTTATAAAAAATTAAAGAACCATTTAATGTTAAATTACATTTTGAAGGGATGCATGTTTATGGGACTTGCACAGTCTGTAATTTTAAGCGCCCAATCTGATAATGATTCTACCGAGACACAGAAAATAGTCCAAGTAAACTTTTTTGATGATGTAGATATAGTAGATATAAGAAAAACAAAGTGGCTGCTAAATAAATACACTGATTTAATAGATGTAATCAAAAACTATGAATACTCACTTCAACAGTTGGAAAATGGTATGGCTGCGTATGATTTGCTTTCGGCGGAAGGATCGGTTGCCAAGCGGGTTTCTGGACAAGAATTGACAGCAGATGTGACAGCGAATGCCGTTCTACTAAAAGACCGGCGCCATGTGAATTATAAATTTTATGAATTCCTCACGAATAACATTAAATTTGCAATAAATAATATACGCGATAAACATGAAGGGTTGATTGCAAAGTTGCTGTTTCTGGATGGAATGAAGTACCTCAAAGCACAACAATATTTAGAAAAGGGATATCGTAAGGATATACCAGGCATCTCAGCGACTACGTTTGCAGACAAAAGACGTAAGGCCATAGAAAGCATAGCAAAAAGTCTTAAAGTTAATCGAACATTGGATTTTGTCACCATCGACTATAGGCGGGGTCGAAACAAAGAAGGTGAAATTGGACTTAGGATGCCAGAAGTAAATTAGACCGTAAGGGCTTAAGCCTTTGCGGTCTTTATTGTAGGTGTCTAGAGTTCTAGACTGAAAAATAAAGTAATGGTCTTGACAATGCTTCATTAAGCTAACGGGCAGGATCGTTGCAATATATGGTAATATTACATTGAGAATAAGTTACCTAGGTAAACAAGGGTATCATCTTTTATGTAAAGGAGAGGAGTATGGTTATGGTTAGTAAAGAAATAAGGGACATAATTGAAAATTATCTTGAAGTATACAATTCATTTGAAATTGAAAGAATGGTTGAATTCTTGCATAAGGACATAATATTCAGGAATATTTCCAATGGAGAAACCACAACGGAGACCAGAGGAATACAAGCATTTAGGGAGTTGGCAGAACAGTCGTCAACGATGTTCTCCAGCCGTCGCCAGACAATTACCGATTACAGTGTTATAAATGACAAAGTAGAGGTCGGAATCGATTATGAAGGTATTCTTGCCGTAGATTTTCCTAATGGATTAAAGAGTGGGGATAAGTTGCAATTAAAAGGAAAGTCAACATTCGAGATTAAGGAAGGAAAAATCTCATTGATTGAAGATTACAGTTGAGTACACCACACGTTTTTTAAGCTAACGGGAAACGCTAGTTGAAATCTGTTCATTGAGAGGAACGTTGCATAAATGAAAAACAAAGTTATGAAGATTATTGCTACCACTGCATCTATTTTACTTATTATTGGCGTTTCAAGTGCCTTGAAAAATAATGTTGATTTAAAATCCAAAAAAGAAAATGGAATCTTTGAAAGCAGTCCTGATGCACTCGAAGATACACTAACTTGGGATTTAGCGGGTGATAAAGTGGACCCTGAAAAAGATTATTCTGTGACAGTTGGATATCCGCATATTAAACTTAATGCAAAAAATACTGGAGCACACTCTTTTAGGGTCGAAGTACAGCACAACAGCAAGAATACGGTTATTTTTAATGCAAGCGTTGCAGCAGACGCAACAGTAGAACTTGTAAATAATGATAATATGCCACTTGTTCCTTCAGGCGCTTATACAGTGACTATTTATGGTGGGACAGGTCTACCAAAAGGACAAGTTCTTCTTACACAGTCAAAAGCACCATATTGAAGAGGCAGAATTTGTTCCTATCAAAAGTCGAGTTGTCGAGGGACAAGAACATGTCCCATTGAATGTCGCTATTTTAGCGGCTTTTTTATTTTATCGATACAAGTTCTTGTCCTTCGCTCGGGACAAAAACTTATACCGATTGCCGAAATGGACAAGAGCCTGTTCCAATTACTGATTAGATATACATTTAATAAGTTACTTTAGCTCATTAAGCTGACGGGCAGTTTAGTTCAACAAGTAATCTTATTCAAAAAAAACATATTAAACAGTAATTTACTAATATCATGAATTTATTTGTAACAAATTTACTTCTCCTATCGTTGAATAATTAGGATCGAATAAAGATAGGAGGGTTTATTTGAAGAATACAGTCTTGTTATTCATTATGACACTAACTCTTATATGTATAGTTGGTTGCACGGGTGTTCAGCAAAAAAACAAAGACCTTGAGGGAGAGAAACCACCAAAAGTTCAATTTCAGATTGACAAACGAATGTACAAAGCAAAACTCGGCACATATTGCTGGACAACGTCATGTGTGGATTCAGCTGGTCCAGTTGAACTTTTAAAAGGAAAAGAACCGATTCTAGTAAAGCCTGGTGTTGTTGTGAAATTCATTATGAATTATGATCCCCAACCGAATAAATTTCATGTCGAGCAATTCTATGAAGGAAAAATTACAGAAGTTTTATTGAAAGAAAATAGTTTTCAAGCTCCTACAGAAAAAGGGACATATTTTTATTCATACGGGGTATGGTGGATGGACGAAGATGTAGAGAACCAATCTCGTGGTGATGCATTTTATAATTTTGCTTTAAAGGTCACCTAGAGATTAAGATAACTGACAGAACACGATGGTATCATTAAACTATCCTGCCCTTTAAGCTAACGGGCAGGATAGTTTAATATTAATGTGATAAATGTTAGGATGGTAGCAAAAAGGAGCGCGTAATGCCGCTTTATTAGGAGGAAAGACGTTAAATGAGAGTCTTTTTTTACAATCCACCAAAACTGAAACCTTCAACTAAACGTATTGAGGTAAAAGATGAACAAGAGAATGTAGTCTGTACATTTCGACGAGTTTATCCGAATATTCTAGTGAAATGGTGCAATTTTATTTTCGATTTTGACTGGATCGCGAGAGTAGAGGTAAGTTCCACAGAAGGTCATTCGATATTTCAATGCACGAAAAAGACACCCTGGTTCGGCAGACCCGAATATTTCGTTAATCGCAATAAAACTCAAGACACTTACCATATAACCTACACCACATGGCAAAAGATTGCTCCAGAGTTTAAGGTCACTTATCAAGATCAAGAGTATGTGATAAAAAAAGATCTATTAGATTCGGCAAAGTTCATGCAATCGGACAGAGTATTGGCAAGATGGCAAATGAAACCGAGCGATTGGTTTAAAGCTCGACTGGAAATTGAAGCCGATTGTCCCATACAAGAGCCTGAATTTTTTGTGGCACTGTTTCAAAACATCTTCTATATTGGTGATTGATACAGTGGAGTATACATATACAGTTTTTGAATTTAGTTCAACTAACGAGGAACGTTAGTTCAATGGAACAGCGACAGTCTAGGACTATTTTTCGTCCTTGGTTGTCGCTGTTTCAATTTCTAAGCTCAGTCCACTACTTTATTTTCTCCTGACAGTAGGGACTATATAAATCCGTAGTAGGTACGAAGTAGAAAGGATTTACACTTTATTCAGGAACAAATTAAAACTATTTTAGGAGGAGCACGAATTATGTCTACACAACCACGTTTCGCATTTCTCAGCTCTGACGGTATTTTACACTTACACGATGAAGAACATGCAGCTCAACACGGAAAGCATGTACAGACATCCTTGACGGATGATGAGAGTGGATATCCAGTCATTGAGGGTGAGGGTGTTGTCTACTACCCGCGAGAAGACAAATCTTATATCAAGGGCAATAAGGGTGACGGTAAGCTCATTCCTACACCGCCAGTGCTCAAGCAGCTCGCAGCAGAACTTCTGTAATTAATGAACGTGGTGGCGGAAGAGAGACGCACTTTGTCGGGGTATTGCTTGGGTGAAAGGCCCATGGATTTATCGGTATGTCCCACACGCCCGAAGAGAGCCGATATACAGGGGAGGATGGCCCTTGTCCACAACTACAGTAAAATATTGGAGACAGGAATCAGAGGGTAATATAAACCCGGAGAAAGAAGGATGTCCATATAAAGCCCATTCCGGGCAAGGCGGATTAGCGGTAGCCGCATGTTATAAATTACCGCTAAAAACAACCGGCAGTGCTCACCGATAAATGGGCGCCTCATAAAAACAGTCGATGGCCTTCTGCGGGGGCTCGTGCTGGGTACACGCCTAATGAAGCGTGTTGAAACCTAAGCATCATCGGGTGTTTATATGATTTTAATGACTGCAAAGCAATGATCTGTTAATCTTGAGTTTAGAGGTGATTTGATGAAAACAACTGAGTATATAGCAATATATGCTGCGATAATTGCAACTTCAACGTTTATTTGGAATATTGTTATCTGGAGGCTCAATAAGCGAAAATTGAAACTGGAATGCAGGTATGTTGTTATGAGAGGGACGAACGAAAGCCCATATGCAGGGGAATTTATTGAATATAAGATTTTAAATTTATCAGATAAACCCTTGCGTGTGGATAGTATTTCAGGGACTATCAACACACCTGAAGGGAAAGGTTACTTTTCATTAGCCAGTACTGAAATTCCTCAGACAATTAATTCAATGGACTCTTACTCCATATTTAGACCAGCACCGGATATTTTTAATAAATGGTTGAGATCGTTGTATATTGTGGATTCAGTAGGAAGAACGTATAAAATAAAAACTTATACATTGAAACAGTTAAAGAGAAAGGGGGAAACTTACCCTTGCACCTATGGAGATTCTGAAAATGCTCTAGCTTATAACCCTCCTTTGCAAGAGATTGATTAATTACACGACTTAAACAGAAAACCGTAGCTGAATGATAGTGGAATGGTGTTATATTATACATATAAAAAAATCTATCTATAACCACAAGCGCTAACTGAAGCGCTTTTTATTTTGTTCAGGAAACTTTTCCTTAGCTTCAGATAAATTATCAAAAAGGGGTGAATAACAAGACATGGGACGAAAAAGAGACCCAAAACGGGACGAAGCATTTGATCTGTACAAGGCCAGTTCTAGTAACATACGTCTCACAGATATAGCCTCTCAACTTAGTGTATGGTACGGTAAGAGGATGGAAGGCAAAAGATAAGTGGGAGAGTTTACTTGCTGGAGAAGTGGAATATAGGGAACGTTCCAATGGAAATGGAGCGTCTCATAAAAAAGGAGCTCCAAACGAAGATGAAGACCCAATAGTATATTCGGATGAGCTTTTTCTGAAAGCCGTCCAAATTGTAGCCGAGGCCAAACAAGCCTCGGTTTCTTTATTGCAGCGAAGAATGAGGATAGGTTATAGCAGAGCAGCACGATTAATTGATGAAATGGAGCGGCGCAAACTCATCGGTACATATAAAGGTGATAAACCGAGAGAAATATATGCTACCCTGCTAACAGTTGATGCGCTCTTTAAAGAGCTAAAAGTCGCTGCTCCAGAAATACGGAACGTTCCGAAAAAAATACCGGAACGTTCTAATGATATGGAGCGTTCCAAAACAAAAAAGAGCGTTCCAGTAATTGAAGAGAAGCCAGAGCCGGAGATTCCAGATGAAGAGGGGTTAACAACGAAACAGCGGATTTTCATAATGGAATACCTCAGAGATTTCAACGCGACAAGGGCGGCAATGGCTGCTGGATATAGTAAGAAAACAGCATATTCAATTGGATGGGAATTATTGAGGAAACCTGAAATTAAGGCTGCGATACAGAATTACAACGAATCCCTTATGGATGGGGTTGGTTTAAATGCTCAGCGCGTTCTAATGGAGTACATGAAAATTGCCTTTGCAGATATAACGGACTACGTGGAATTCGGTCAAAAGGAAGAGGATGTTCTTGGCTTAGAAGGAGATCCCGTGTTTGATCCTGACACTGGAGAAACGAAAAAGTACAGATACAATTATGTCTCTTTTAAGAATAGTGATGAAATTGATGGAACTCTGGTTTCAGAAGTCAAGCAGGGTAAGGACGGAGTGAGTGTAAAGCTACACGACAAAACCAAGGCATTGGACGTGCTAACTAAATACATGGATCTGCTTCCAGACAAACATAAACGAATGGTTGAAGACGAGAAACTTAAGATGCAACGTGAGAAACTTGAGCTTGAAAGGGCAAAGGTCACGGGAGAAGGCAATACAGAAGACGATCTAATTGACGAGTGGGTAGAGGCGGTGGTAGGTGATGAAGCAGAAGGACTCGCCGGAGACGAAACGGAGGCTTCAAGCATTCAAGATACGGATTCCTGAGTACCGTAAGAATCCTATATTGTTCTGTCAAGAAATGCTTAATTTCTATCCTGATGATTGGCAGGCAAGCACTCTAATGGATTTAGCAAATAATCCTCGTGTTTCAGTTCGTTCAGGTCAGGGCGTCGGGAAAACAGGTTTAGAAGCAGCGACAGCTTTATGGTACCTGTCTTGTTTCCCATATCCAAAAGTGATTTGCACAGCTCCTACAAGACAGCAGCTACATGACGTGTTATGGGCTGAGATTAATAAGTGGCAATCTAAAAGTCCGGTGCTGAAACGAATTCTGAAATGGACTAAGACCAAGATATATATGAAGAACTATGAGGAACGCTGGTTTGCTACAGCACGGACAGCTACCAAGCCTGAGAATATGCAAGGGTTCCATGAAGACTATATGCTTTTCATTGTGGATGAAGCTTCAGGTGTTGCCGATCCAATCATGGAAGCTATATTAGGTACGTTGTCGGGTGAATTCAATAAAATATTGATGTGCGGAAACCCGACAAAAACGTCGGGTGTTTTTTATGATTCACACAATAAGGACAGAGCGGATTATAAAACACGCAAGGTATCCTGCTTGGACAGTCCGAGAACCAGCAAGGATAATATCGCCATGCTCAAGCGTAAGTATGGTGAAGGCAGCGATGTATGGAGAGTCCGGGTTGAAGGTGAATTTCCCCGTGGAGAGTCGGATACATTTATTTCGTTGGAAGTGGCTGAATTTGCAGCTAAAGAAGTGAAGCTGGAACCCACTGGAGATATGTTAACTATAGGCGTTGACGTTGCACGGTTTGGTGATGATGAAACCTCAATGTTTGCTGGTATAGGACCAAGAATTGTAGGGGAACACCATCATTTCAAGAAAGACACAATGGTTACTGCGGGATGGGTGATTAACCTGGCTAAAGAGCTGCATGTTGCTCATTCATATTTGAACCGAATCAGAATAAGAGTGGATGATAGTGGTGTAGGCGGAGGAGTAACGGATCGACTAAATGAAATCGTAGCTGAAGAAGGGCTACCGTATGAAATCATACCAATTAACAACGGCTCTTCTTCATTAGATGAGCACTATGGAAACCTAGTTACTGAAATGTGGGCATCTATTAAGGAACAATTGGAACAGAATATGAGCAATTTCATAAATGGAGATCCAAGTGTTCTGCAGTTACCCGACGATGATGTACTAATAACCCAACTTACAGCACGTAAATGGAACATGACCAGCAAAGGTAAAATGCTGCTTGAAAGTAAGAAAGATATGAAAAAGCGTGGGCTCAAGTCACCAGACAGAGCTGATGCTTTTGTTTTGACATTTGGAGAATATTTGATGGAGCCAGATACACATATTATGCTTCCTTCAATAGGTAGTGTGGTAGTAAAAAGATAAATTGACGAATAAATATTGTTTGGCAAGGCCGCTATGATACAGCAGGGGAACTGGACTCAGGTCAAATTAACGGGATTAATCCTAAGCTGAATCTGGGTATTCTGCCTATGCCTATCAGTGATGACGCAGCTGCTGGTGACAAGCTAACTAGGTGGTCAATAATACGTCTTTGGTTAGAGCTGGGGCTAAGGAGTTTTTGAAGCAGCTGGTAACATCCGAGCAGGGAAAACAATATATCACCAAGGAGTTCAGGTTCATTCCGGCGTACAAAAGTATCAAAGGTACAGAGGCTGATATGGGCCAACTGGGTGTCGAAGCAGTGAAATATGCCAGGAAAACAAACTGCTCGTTTAAGTGCTATCTTGGAGAAGCGAAGCAAGAATTCGGAAGTCAGATATAGGCCAATGTGGTAGGCAAGTCGATTCCGCGTAGCTGTTTGAGGATTTCCAGTGCACGTAAGGTAATTTGAAAGAAAATAATTAAAAGAGAACACTGATAAAGCCTTCGTATGCCAGTGAGAATTTATGGTCCTAAACCTACGAAGGCTTTTATTGTATTCCCAATTATGCAACTATAAAAGAAGAACTAAAGGATATTTGCGTGGAACAGGAACGAAGAGGGTAGAATGGTGCTGTACATGCGGAACGGTCACTTTAAAAGCTTTAAAGCTTTCCTACGAAAAGCTTGCTTCGGAAGCATGGATTTCTACCCTATTGAGGCTTTATTTCAAGAAATTCGCTGCGATAGGCTGTATTTTGAGTAAATGCCCGCGAATAGCAGGGAACGGTTCATACTGTACCGTTCAATCGGGAGACCGCCATAATGATGGTGGAAGGCACCCCTGATTATTCTGGTTTTATCGAGTACGGGTCAGCTCTATTAACTCGATCACATGTTAGTTTAACTTCGTTTCCTGCTCTTCTTCTCTTAAGTTTGAGACTGCATCCGTGCCTGCGTATCCCGCCATTGAATACATGAGACTTGTTCCTTTACTGGTTTTAGCAATTACAAAATAATAATTATATCCATTTTTATATAATGGATTTGTATCAGTAAAGGAAGTACCTTTTCCGGTATACAGTGTGTCGGATCCAGTATAGTTGGATCGAACTAACTCAAAACTATAATCGCCTGTTAGTCCGACATTTGACCAATTTAATTTTATAGAGGGACCATTTGTTATCTCAGGTGTAGCGAATTTTCTTATGATTGGAGTCCTTGCTTTTGTTCCATCCTCATACTCTGTTACATAAATGGTATAGGTGGTATTTTTCTTTAGCCCATCAACATCCACCCTCCAATTTTGTCCATAACTGGAATGAAACTTTTGTCCAATGTTTTTTTGTGTTGATCCATCTGCAAATGCTCCATACAAACTTATTGTTACATAAGTACCTGGATACTGTGTATCAAATTGACCAGAGATAGAGGCTGATGATTCCGTGATAGAAGTAACAGAATTATTATCCATTGCTGCATCTACCTTAGAATTATTCATGATAACTCCAAACGTGAGAATAAATAAATATGTTAGTGCCTTGCATATTATACTTTTGTTTTTCCTCATTTTTCTTTTACCTCCTTCATTTTTGTTTATTAACCATCTTCGTCCCTAATTTTATTATTCTTTACAAATGCTTAATTTCCCTTCTCTTTTTTACAATTAATTCAATTTAGGGCATGGATAACGAAGATCAGTGAAAAAAAACAGCTTTGGGAGCGTATATAGAGGGTCAGGAAACTTTTCCTGATCTTTTTTGGTTGTTTAGGAGTTCAGCAGTATCTTCTAAAGGAGGTTGCTATGGCGAGAGTAATCATTTTTCTAGTAGAAAATCAGTAGTAAATCTGAATAAAACTGATGTTATTCTGTATTCATAGAAGTTTGACAAGAAAGGTGGTGAAATCTTGAAATGGTATCATAAAGCCATATATTCATTTGCGAATGCTGTTCTTCCAGTATCGGTAAAACGACAGATGACGGGTATAGGCAGGACGACAGTCCCAAAGAACTCCAACCCGTGGGGGATATTTAACTGGCTACCTAAGAAGCATCAACAGGCTCACAATATTGACCTTACTAAGTTGCAAAGCTATACGGCAGAGGAATTGCTGGAGCTATTGATATCTGTTCATCCAGACGTATCCTATGCTCTATACACATACTTACGTATGGGAGATACCGAATTAACATTTACAGCTAAGAAGCCAAACGGAAATGCAGATAAGAGTGGACAACTGGTGCTGGACGAACTGAAGGCCATGCTGAATACACCGTTGCCTTCGCCGGGATATCAACACGGACGGTCGCTGGAAAAGTTGGACACCATTCAGCGAATGATGATTATGGTTCGTGGCGCTTGTGCTGAACGAGCAGTGTAATGATGTAGTTGATATTATTCCGCTTGATCTATGTTGCAACACATTATTCTAAATCGTAAAGTATGTTTGTACGAGAAATGTCTATTGGTTCGTTTACAGGTATGTTAAGAAAATACTTTAACTGCCATGTCTGAGTTTTCTGAGCCTGAAGGCTTGTAGGCGCGTCCCATGGTGGATAAATACGTATTGCTCTTTTACCACCTTCACCTTTGTTTGATAATATTTTATGTTTAATCAGAATGGATTTTGGGAATACAAATTGCCCCAAGCTACTGTCTTTACGTGCACTAATAACCAAAAAGTCGATTGGATCTGATACGTCATAGGGTTGTATTGGTCCATCCCCAATTCTCTTATATATAGTCACAAATTGCCCGATCTTTTTTGGAGTTGTCTTTGCAATACGGAATCGTATAGAGTGGCATTTAAATTAAAGAAGTAGGCCCCATAGTCAGCGTTTTGTTTTTCTGGAATTGGTCCAGTACATTTAAAATTGCATGGATTATAAACTGAAACTTTAGCGGCAAGCAGGTCGGTATGAATCTTATCAGATGCTGTCCAAGAATTTTGGCCACCAGAAGATATTTCTTTGTTAACCATTGTTATTTATTCTCCCCCATATATAAAACCGTTGTTTAACGTAGCATTCACTATATTAATGTAACCGCAGATGGTTCACAAGTTTGTGTATATTCTGCCTAGTATAAATAAAAAGGGAGACGCGTGAACGTCTCCCCAATGACAATGGGACAGACAACGAATAGCAAGAGACACTACTACAGCGCGAAATAGAGTTCGTAGAGGGTATCCTTGATCAATGGTATAGTACCGAAAGATTGTTAAGGCTGGTATAGCTCAGTGGGTCAAAGACCTACAGGCTAGAAATATAAAAATGCAGATAGTGCAGAATCTGGATCGGTTGATTGAAACTGGATATAAGCTTCAGAAGGATGAGCTGTAATAATGCTAACACGATAGAGTCAGACCTATGCCTATTTTCCCAAGATGAAGTCAACAGCCCAATCTTTTTGGTTAATTGCACAATAAGCTACTTTGACTAGACTTTGGAGGTGATCATTAAATATGTTTCGACATTATTATTGGCAAAAGAAAATGCATCGGAGAAAATTTAGAAGATGTGTAGTTAAAAAAGTCAAAGTTTTACCGAAAGTTATTGTTAAAGGGATCCGAGGACCTCAAGGACCTCAAGGACCTCAGGGACCACAGGGACTGCCGGGTCCACAGGGAGTTCCAGGCGCTCAAGGCCAGCAAGGGCTACAAGGTTTTCAAGGAATTCCTGGACCAACAGGACCAGCAGGAGCAGTAGGTCCAGCAGGACCAGTGGGACCGGCAGGAGCGATAGGACCAGCAGGACCAGCGGGAACGGTAGGGGCGGTAGGACCAGCAGGAGCAACGGGGGCAACAGGGCCTGCAGGCGCCGGGATATCAGACTTCTTAAGTGTTTTCCGAGCAGATCCTGGTACGGGAACTGACACAGTTCCGGGTAACTCACCAATTACCTTTACTGGAGTTTTGGCTAATGTTGGTGGTGCATTTACTTTCACTCCTCCATCTCCAACGATAACAATCAACGAAACGGGGAGCTATCTAATAGATTTTACAATTCATAACCAAGGCAATGCTGACTTTAACCTTACCGTAAATGGATTCCCTGTTACCCCAGTTCCTTTCACGGGTAACGGTGGCGGACCAACTTCGGCAGAAGTCATTATTACTGTAGGGGTCGTTCCTACAACTATTCAATTAGTAAATGCAAATGCAACCCCAGCCCAACTTCATAACTTTACCAATACTACTCTTACTATATTAAAGTTGACTATTTAAGCCATTCTTAATGATATATAGAACATTATATGTAGCCGCTTTAGAAAAGATTGTACGATTTCATATCGTCAGTTTGTCTAATTACACTCATAGTAAGCAGACGTATTTATGGGGGGGATTGTGTAGCATGGCAAGAGAACGTAGTGGTAGTAATAAGATCCATTAAACATTACCACTACTCCAAAGCCTATCTTTAAAGTTAAAATGGAAAATCCGTAGTAACATGGTAAAAAGCAATGATATTATTCAGACATAGAAATATGAATGCTAAGAAGGTCAGGAAACTTTTCCTACCTTCTTTTTTTGTTGTGACAAAATAGGAACTATTGCTTTGATCCGTCAGATACGACAACTCATGAGCGGCAATCAATATAAATTTTCTTTTTCGATTGGTCGCGAAAAATGGGAAGCTACAGAAGAACGGGCCGAGGTTGATTGGCCTAAAGTTTAGGCATTGCATCAAGTCGCTATCTGATCTTGGTTTCTTCGCAAAGTAAATTAAGAAGCATACGCAATCATGAAGTGACCCCTGTCAAGCAGACAGCTATCAAAAAGCAATAATTAAGCAGCCTGAGTCCTGTATTCATAAGGAGTCAGGTTGTTTAGTTTCTCTTGAAAGCGTTCATGGTTGTAGAAATGGATATACTTCTGGATGGCATGCTCCACCAATTGAGCTGAATGGAAGGAGTGGAAATAGAAACACTCGGTTTTAAAATGACTGAAGCAGTTCTCTATACATGTCTTGTCCCAGCAGTTCCCTTTCCGGGACATGCCCTGTATTCCGTATCGCTTGAATAGGCTGGTATATTGGTGAGAGGTATATTGAAATCCTTGGTCGCTATGCAGTAACACCTCGCGCGTCCTGTCGTTTCCTTGCCTTTTTCACCGTATCTAACACCAGGCGCAAATCTTTCTGCGGCTGATCTGGTAGGCAACCATTACGTTGTTAAGAAGATCCTGAATCGCGGAAAGGTAGAGTCTCTGTCCATTGAACATAAGGTAAGTGATGTCCGTCACCCACTTTTGATTCGGCTGGTCAGCCTTAAACTCCCGGCTCAGATTATTGCCAGAAACGACGTAGGCTTCTTTCTTGCCATAGTAGTACGATGCTATGTCCCTTACTAAGCAATTCTTGGATCACAGCAAACTTTTTACTCTTGGGTACAGCAACCATTCCTCCTTTTACATTTGCAAGAGCCTTTTTAGCATTTCATTTTCCGCTTCGAGGCGTTTCAGCTTGACCTCCGGATATTCGGGTCGTGTTCGAGGTCTGCCGATGCCTGGTCCTTTTGCTTTGCCTCGTTTTTCCTCTAGACCATTAACTAACTTATCTTCTCTTAGAAAAGGAAACCAGGATCGGCAAGAATACATGGATATGGCGTATATCTGAAGCAATCCATGATTTAAACAAGCGAATCCCAAGGACTATCGGATTAACAGAAAATGATGATGTATACTTTCCAAATATTGAACAAATCTTTGAAGTTTACAAAAATGACAAGAACAAAATATTTAACGAGCTTCACTTCATCGAAGCAACTTTCATTTAGCATTATAATGAGGCTAAGAGTCTAAAAGAGGGGCTTAACCAGCCTAAAGATAATTTGATTATGCTTGATAATAAAAACAGAAAACATACGAGTTTTGAACATTTGGGGAGCTATATTTGAAACTGAGGAATCTAATCCTGCGAAAAAAATTAACCTTTCAAACATGAAAAACAGGTTTATCCATATATTAAAAAAGGACCCATAGGTTCTTTTTTGTTTGAACAGAGCGGGTGAATATTCTAAGACTATGATTTTGAAATCTGGGATGAGCGTTATAAGCCCCCGCATTTTACACAGCGTTGTAAATGCTTAAAATCTTATTCTGAAATCATTGTCCATCCAACCTATTAAAATTATAGATATCTTGTTATGCTGTGTTCTTCTTCACTAAAGTCTGTGGTCTTGATCCTCTGTGTCTTATGTTGCTAAATGCGATGCCATATAAAATGATGATAACACCGATCCATTGAGACCAGCCTACAAATTCTCCTAATACAAGAGAAGACATAATAAGGGCCATGGGTAATTCAGATGCAGTCATAATCGTACCCATTCCTGAACCAATATGTGGCATACCTATGGAGTACAAAAGCGGAGGCAGCACTACTCCGAATACCCCGAGGACTAATCCAAAAGGACTCAATCCTGCCAGCACATCGAGGTTAAATAAGAAGGTTGGCGGAAATACCACAAAAACAGTAATAACAGCTCCGGTTGAAAGAAAGGCGCTTTTCAGTATGGGCGAAGTTTCTTTCGCAACAGCACCACTGAGGAAAACAAATAAAGCGAATGTTGAAGCAGCCAATAGCCCCCAAATCGTCCCTTGCCACGAGAGCGAGAGATCACCTTGAGAAAAAATGTTTGCCGCCAAAACCGAGCCGATGAGCAGTATTCCAATCGAGATAAGTTTACCCCGGGTTGGTTTTTTCTTCTGGAGAACCCATTCGTATAGTGTCCCAATCCAAACAAACTGAAATAAAAGGACGATAGCTAGGGAAGCATTTATGGTCTGTAGCGATTGATAATAAAACATACCTGTCAGTCCAAATGGAATTCCGGATAGAAGGAGTTTTGTAACCTGCTTGTACGTAAGGTTTTTATTTTTTACAAAAATTACAAACATCCAGCTCAAAACTGCACCAAAGAAATACTGCGCACCAGTTACCTCTGGTGTTGAAAAACCAGCGCTATATGCCAGTTTAACAAATGTGGAAAGTATCCCGTAACAACATCCTCCCAAGAAAACAATAACTGCATAATGCCACAACTTCATGAACAATCCTCCTTTTTTGAATACAAAAAAGCCACACAAATGCGTAAAGGCATTCGTGTGGCGAAAATAGAGATAACTCTCTAGAAAAATCCACATCCATCGGGTTTTAGTATTTCGTCCATTTCGGTATCAGTATAAAAGCAAAGGTTTATTCTTGTCAATAATCTGATTCGGAGAGAATCAGGATGAAATCGAAATTAGGTCAAAGCGACAGTAACAGTTAAATACAAAGTAATGTGATTAAATAGCAATCAAGCCCAAATTATTTTTTAATTATTTGGGCCAAAATTACTTCATATATGAAATGTAAGAATGTTCATGTGAATTCCTCTCTACAAGTTAAATTCCAGAGAAAAAAACCTTGCATTTTCAAAAAAGAGTGTTTTATTATTTTCCGCAAAGGGAGCTTGTACATTAACTGGATTGTGACTGTTCAATCAGGCAATACCATTTCTGGCCAGAAAAGACGTACCTTCAGCTAACTTTCACAAAATTTGGGGTCTGTGACAAATCGGAAATCGCTAACACAGCCTTACAGGATTGTAACCGTCGCAGGGCAAAACCTGGATCGCTAAACTGCATGGTGATGTTGCCTAAGATCTATGCACGGGGCAGCTATTCAGTTTTTTTGATGCAAAGTCACAGCCAGAGAGGAAGAGCATTCATGAACTATGACCAGTTGGCCAAGGAGATTTTGTCTCGAGTTGGTGGTATTGAAAACGTTACCAGCTTTGTTCATTGTGTAACACAATAGCGCTTTCAATTGAAGGACGAAGGATTGTCCAAAACGGAATGGCTGCGACAGGAATGATTAAAGGATTCAATGAACTGTTTTTGTCTTTCGGTTGGATTACTGAAACATCTGGGACGTATCAATTGTCTTGACCTACTTCATTGGTTTTAAAGATCCCACAGAAACAATGTCAACAAATATGGGTGACAAACAAGAGCCCATTCCCAACATAAGTCAATTGAATGACCAACCATTTGAAATTGTTAGTCCGATGACCGGTATTGTTGTTAGACTCCAAGATATTAAAGACGAGACTTTTGCAGGAGAGCATATGGGTAAAGGGATAGCCTCCGCCCCACGAATGGACGTGTCATATTCCCAGTGAACGGCATTGTACAAACGATTTACCGTACTAAACATGCCATTGGTCTCATTAGTGATGACGGGGTAGAAATACTCATTCATATCGGACAAGATACGGTTCAGTTAAAAGGTCAGCATTTCAATGGATTTGTTAAGGATGGTGATCGTGTTCAGGTCGGTGATGTCATTGTAGGGACCCAAAATGACATGGTTAATGAAAAAGAACATTTAATCAAAGTATATGTATAAAAAATAGGGAGGTACGTGGAAATGTTTAATGAAATCACTAAATTCCCAGATAATTTTCTGTGGGGGTGGTGCTACAGCGGCGGGCATTATTTTTGAAGAAGGCGAGGATAAACAACGAGTTCTGTATCAAGCAGCGCATCATGAACTGGTTGTAAGTGCACTGGCAGTCAAGGCTTGTCATGAAATCATTACTAACGCCATGATGGGATGTATGTTGGCGGCTGGAAATATGTATCCATACAGTAGCAATCCGGAAGATTACTGGGAAGTAATGAAAATGGAGCGTGATTCATACTTCTTGATTGATGTGCAGTCCAAAGGGGAGTATCCCGGTTATCATCGAGAATGGAATTCAGCTATAACTTGAGCATGAAGATTTGGAGATTTTGAAGACATATACTGTGGATTACATCGGTTTCAGCTATTATTCGAGCCGTTGTGCCAGTGCTGATCCTGAAATTCTGAAAAATTTTACGGATAGGAATGTGTTTGGTTCCGTGATCAATCCTTACTTGGAAACCTCCGAGTGGGGATGGACGATTGATCCATAAGGCATGCGTATTACCTGCAACCAGTTGCATGAAAGGTACAACAAACCATTGTTTATCGTTGAGAACGGACTTGGTGCGCGAGATACTCTTATGGACAACGATACCATTGAAGATGATTACCGCATCTCATATTTGGATCTTCACTTTGCAGAGATTGCTGAAGCAATAAAAGATGGGGTTGCTATTATAGGGTACACAAGTTGGGGGCCGATTGATCTTGTGAGTAACGGTACCGGCGAAATGAAAAAGCGATATGGTTACATCTATATGGACAAAAACAATAACGGTTCTGGCACGCTTAGAAGAATTAGAAAGAAAAGTTTTCATTGGTACAAAGACCTCATTGCGAGTAATGGAGCAAAGTACTTTCAGAAATAATCACTTTATCTGTAATGGACCACATAATCTTAAGTTTTTGAAACTGCTGCAAATTGAAAGGGCATCAGACACTGATGCTCTTTTCTTTGGTTAGGGTGAAAAATATTGTTTATTGAATTTGTTTGTATATATCACCAATTTAGTGGCTTTGGTGTAGTACAGCCGTTGGGCGAGGATTTGATAAATATTGTGGACTACGGTGCAGTTGGAGAAGCTTACACCGGAGTTAATTAAGATTAACGGATCTTATTTCTTTCGTGAGCAGTTTGAATTTAGAGTGGACGCGAAAAAGGAGACTTAATCAAATGTGTATTTTTCATGTCAGACAAAGCTCCCCTTACTTTGACAGTCATTAAGCTGTATGTTTATTAATGAGTATTAAAAGAAGGAGAGGACAAAAAAATGAGAATGAAATTAGGAAGGAAAGCTACTTTATGTTTTTCCACAATCGCTCTCTTGTTTTCAGTTATTGCTCCGTTGTCAGCTTCTGCAGATGCAGCAACTGTAACGCTTGACACTTACAAAAATTTTATAAATCAAGAAATAGTCTTATCACAATCAGTAATATTTAAAGATGACACGGCATATACAGATGTATCAGTTACAGTGAAAAGAGTGAAATTTTCAATTAATGGTTTGGAAAATCCTTTTAATGCTAATTATTATAATCGTTTGGTCTGGACAAGTGATGAAAATACACCGAGTATAGAAAATACGTTATCAGTAAAAATTGCACCAAAAACAGGGAGTCTTTACGGTTCCAGTAGCTATGAGAACCTTTCTCTGATAAAACAAAAGATCAACTCTGATTCAAAAGTATATGGATGGATTCAATTAGAATCAAAAGAGTGGGTTAAAGCAGGATCAGCTATAATTAAATATTAAAAAATCCTTAACGTATGAAGTAAGCGAATATTCCAAATAAATTTAAAAGCTCTGCTAACCTTAATTGGTCGGTAGAGCTTTTAACTGTTCACGCCTCTTATAATGTATCCAGGTATTCTTTCTGGAATTTGATAAAATCTTCCACACCATCATGATAGGTGAATCTACCGCCATTTTTATCAATAATCCAGTTGATCTTCTCGTCATTTAACAAGACTCCATACATGCAGTGATGAAGCAGTTCAATTTGTTTTTCATCCCTGATTCGGATCAAGTGTTTTTCTTGTTCGTCAATGAGGTACCATTTCGTTTCTGTTTCATCTACATCCGCATCCACATACAGTATTGATACCGACAAGGGAAATGGCCAGTCAAACCAATGTTCTCGCTTGTCTTCTCTATAACCTTCAAATGCCATGGTTATTTCCTCCTACTTGGAAAATTTCCTGATTAGTTAAATGTATCTAACGTGCTGCGATTGTACGCTTTATTGAAAACTGTTTTTTGGGAACTCGCAGCTATCCTCAGCCTTTGGTATCTTGGCACCAATGCGGTGAATGACCTGCCGTTTGAGGTTGGCACGAACTGCGATGCGTCTGTTTAGGCTGGGTTAATGGGGGGGAGGTCCGAACTTTATTGTAAATCCCTCATTTGCTCAATTTGTAAAGGTAATGCTGGTTCAAGGGAGAATTTTCGGCAGCAGCTCCTTTTGACAATGGACGACGTAGGCTTTTAGGAATACACACATTAAATTTACTGCTGTTCTTGTCTTATCCTATTGGCTCAGGAATATCGCCCCCATATTCTTTCCATGGCTTTACGTGCGCCATCGTAAACTTCTGCAAAAGTTTAGTGTAACTTTGGCAACCGTCTATTCCGCTATTGTTGCATAATAGTTGTGTCCGCTTTCGTCGTTCATTGTTCTGATCTGTATAGTATACGGAAACGCTGGGTAACAAAGAAGATGAACGCTTTGTTACCAGATATCGAACGCTACTCCAATACTCTACAATAATTCTGCTGAGCGAAGACGGGTGCCCAACATGATGGAACTGGAGATAAAGACAGGTAGCAGTGTAGTGGACATAAAGGCGCGCGGTTGCTGGCTTTGGGAAGAAGGGGACAACAAAGCGATATGCGCTCTATATTGTAATCATAGAGGGCTGGGATGGTGACCAAAAGATCATTACATTTTTCTCGTCTAGAAATAGGCATTATACGGTATTAAACCTCCAATGATCTGGAGTTTATTTTTTGTACTCAGAATATAATTTGTGCATAACACATCAGGAGGCTACATACATGTCAAAAAGACTCGAAGGTAATGGATTATGGGTAAGCAGCCGCATCCTCATACCGGAACATAAGGAAGCGTATCTAAAGCTCATGAAAGACCGACAAAATACGGCCTTTTTATCGTTGGGGATAAGATCAAGGTAACAAGCCAAGCTACTTGGAACTGGACAGAACGTTTAATATCGTAAGGCGAGCAGCCTGGCCTTACATAAATTCTTTTGGAATATCACCAAATCGTTGCATAATCCGAAAGAATGGGATACCCTACTGGCATGCGCTGATGGGGTGTTTTTTGTTTTGGAATATAGTAGATTTCATTAATTGAATCTGGAGGAGAGAAAATTATATACTCGAAGCCATAACTCAATGCAATTAAATTGAATTAAGGCAGATATAAAGAAGGACTCTATCAGCTAAATGCTGTAGGAGTCCTTCTTGTTGTTCTTTAGTTGTGGCAATAGTAAAAGTTCTTATCAGTGGCACCTTGCTGGATACGCTGGTAAGGTGTTTTTTTATTTTCCTAGAAGTCCATCCCATAAACAAGACCTCGCATAGCCTGTGGAGTAAACAAGGGAGGCGTTACGTGTGAGAGGAATAGAAAGAGGTTCCGAAGAAACGGCCGGGAAGATTTGGACATCGATAGCTGCTGTCTTGGCACTCTTCATTTTGTTGGTAATCACCTTGAAATTAATTCTTTTATAAAGATTATTAGGCTCTACCGGTTTATCTGGGTGTGAGCCTTTGTTTTGTTTACCTGCATGCCCTATCACTGAACGTATTTATACATATATTAAGATGAACGACAAATAAAGGAGGTTTAAGACATGGGTGCATATGAAGGTACAGGTGGCGGCGGTGTATGGACTTCTACAGCGGCAATTTTAGTGCTCTTTATTCTCTTAGTTATCATCACTAAATCACTGTGGGTTTAATTCGTGAAAAGAATTGTTGGATAATACCACTTCACTCATGGATGGGAAATAGTTGAACTCAATGAGCGCATAAGCTATTTGGCAATAGCCACAGTATTCGCTTCTCTTTTGGCGAATACTTGGTGGATTTCCTGCCATAATAGATTTGCGCTTATTGTATTTTGTAAGATGGGGAAAGTTTCATTGAATGGGTACAATCCTTCCTAATACCTAAATTTAATCTCAGATAGGGCCTTATTAGTTTGCAACAATAACTGGTATGAGTCTTTTATTTGCGATAATACGCACGATACTTTGCACATCTTTCAGTATAGTATTAAGAAGATTCAATATACTTTTCCAGCGGTCATTTCTTAGCTTTTGTTTATATGGCAAATTTACATAACATTTTTCTCATTAGTGAGTTTATTATTAAAATTGATTCTTGAGATAGGGTTACAATTACGGCGATACAATTTTAGTAGGATTATTCATCCAAAACAAAAAGACTCTATCCAAATATCGACAGAGTCTTTTGTATGAATATTTGTTTTTAGGATGGAAAAAGTGTTTCGGAATCTGCGGAGCCGCCGTCACCAAGCCAACGGTCAGGACCTGCAAATGAGAAAGTTTTCCCGTTTCCAGATATTTTGACATTAGCGATTTTCCAACCTGGTTTATACCCAGATCCATCAGTTCTAATAGTAATTTTTCTGATGTCACCTAGGTTACTAGTGCTGATTCTTGTTGTATCGGAATCTCCTTGTTCAAAGCTACCATTGAGTGTAGCGGTAGCATAATCTCCATTAGAACCATACAGAGTTATAGAGATGTTCGAGTCTGTTCCAGCATCTTTGAGATTGGCCGTATTTACAGTAACGACATATTCAACATTAGCAAAAGGCGTAACAGACTCTATACTTCTATTTGAGTCTTGTAATGAACTATAAGTGTCACTTGTGACCTGATCTGCAAAAGAAGGTGCAGCAAAAGCTACAGATGAGATAAGCATTGCTACTGATGCTAGTAAAGATACTTTTTTCATTAAATTGTTACCACCTTTCTAGTATTTGTATTTAATGTTATACATGTGTAATGTATTTGTACATAGTTCATTGGTTGTGAAGAGAAATTTTTTTCTTGTCTTTGTTTGTTGTATTTTATCTTTATGTGTCGGATATTAGCTTTCTAATAATCATGTAAGGAGATGATTATTTAGAGAAGGATTTTTAGCGCTTATCCAGAATGAATTGTCGAGGTGACCAACATGAATCATACATATGAAGAGTTGATCGAATATCGAATTGTTTTCAGCTGCATTAAGTCAGATAAGAGCATCTGTAGTCCATCCGTTGAGTAGGATATGATGGAGCTTGTGGAATACGGTGGTGGGCAAGTGGGGCCTTATAAAATTTAAAAATAAAAAATTGAGCAACAATGCAGCAACGTACAAACCCTGGACGGATTTACAGCCAGAATACTTAAGTGAAAAAAGCTGAAACAAGTTTGAGGGCTATAGGTGTGGTCAGTTGTACACAAAGTATTTGAGTCAAGAATGCTGCTGCTTTGACTGGGTACTATTTCGCTTCTGTTTTAACCAGTGGAAGCATAGTTGAATATGTCGATGGTATTTAAAAGGAAGGCAACTGAATTTAGCAGTTCTATGGAATTTAGGAGTTGGTGTATCGTTTAACACAAAAAAAGCAGGAAGAATCCTTCCCGCTTTTGCTTGAAAACGATTATTAGCGTCTGCGTTGTCTATCATTTACGCTAAACAGATTAACAGCCAGTGCGTTACCTCTTGCACGCGCAATGGCTCTTTGAGTGGAACGGATGTTTGATCTTCTTCTTCTCAAATCACGTCTGCAATGTCTTCTGCTCATATTATCACCTCCCTTCAAAGAAATGAAGGTACGGTTAAATCTTAGTGGCGTTTATGCTTACGCTTGGCAATTTTGATATTCAAGGCATTGGTTGCTAGTGCATTTCCGCTTCCTGTTTTAGCAGCTGCGGCTTGAAAGACTTTAACGACCAGATATCTGTTTTTCCCGATGCGATGCTTATACGTTTTAACTCTATTTCTGATCATCTGCATATCTCCTTTGCTTAGTTCTGCTATATACATATGTCAATTGTGATAGTAATGTATCAGCATAAATCTATTAAAAGCAAAAAGAAGCTAGTACCTATATTCCTAATGGTTAATAAAAAAACTCATGCGAACCTGTCTCCGCCTTTTCAACTTTACGTTGTAGGAGAATGTTACAGGTCGGCATGAGTCTAATAGTGTAGATAAAGATAATAGGCAGTTAGTATGAAAATTATTTACTATTAAGAGTGTTAAGTTTTTTCTCGTAGTACACCTCTTGAGCAAGAATATGATTCAGTTGTTCAGAGAGCTGTTTATATTCTTGGCTGTCTTCTGGATAATTATTTCTTTCGAAATTCACAGCTTCGAGTTGCTTTTCTAAATACCTGAAATGGATAAGTATTTGTATGTACTGAATACGGTCGTAGGTTGTTATGTGTGAGTTCTCTTTTGCATACAAATGATCCATTGTTGGAACTACACAGCTTATGGCGATAAATATCACAACAAACGCTGAAATTATAATTTTTTTCATTTAATTCCTCCTACAGAGCTATGAGTAATTAATATACCATATTTATCTAAATCAAAGAAAGATCTATTAGTTTTACCCATGACAGTATAGCTGTACAAGATCAGTGGGAAATTATTTGAGATGGGGAGGCTGATTTTATAGTCGAAAAAATAGGAATAGGTTGCTGAAATGAAAAAATAGTTGTGAGATACATAATAGCAATACAAAACCGGCTTGCCCTAGGCAGCCGGTTTTGTATTAGTGGAAAGAATAACGGGGAAGAAAGAACGAGAAATCAGTGGAAGTCCCGGAAGAGTCCTACAACCTTGCCCAAAATGCTGACGTGTGTCAGGCGAAGCGGTTCAAAGGCTGGATTTTCAGGTTGAAGCCGGATATGATCCTTTTCTTTGTAGAAGGTTTTAACTGTAGCTTCGTCTTCATCTGTCATAGCTACAACAATATCACCATTATCAGCGGTCTGCTGCTGACGTACGATTACATAGTCTCCGTTAGCAATACCAGCTTCAATCATGCTTTCGCCTACAACAGATAACATGAATATTTTATCCTCACCAACAAAGTGTTGGGGAAGAGGAAAGTAATCTTCAATATTTTCTGTCGCCGTAATAGGAAGACCAGCGGTTACTTTGCCGACGACGGGGACACGACTAATGGAGTAATTAATCAAGTTGCTGTTATCCGATTCGTCTTGACCGAGTAACTCAATAGCCCGTGGTTTTGTAGGATCGCGGCGAATGAGTCCTTTTTTCTCTAAACGATCCAAATGACCATGAACCGTAGAACTGGAGGCTAAGCCTACAGCCTCGCCTATTTCGCGTACAGAAGGGGGGTATCCCTTTAGACGCACTTCATTGCGGATAAATTCAAGAATGGCCTGCTGGCGGCTCGAAATCTTAGACATACCGTATCAACCCCATTTAGTAACGTTTGGGAAAATTATAGCATAGAACCTCCGTTCGTACAAACATAAGTTCTAAATAATCCCTGAAAATAATTGCGAACTTTTGTTCTCTTTTCTATTGAACAAAACAAATGTTCGTGTTATATTGTGAAAACATAAGAACAAACGTTTGGAGGACACAGCCAATGATGAAATATAGCACTTATCAAAGTATTTTTCCGATGAATTTAGAAAATTTACAGGAGACTCGAAAAGAGGGTAGGGCACGTTTTATGCAGATTATTACCAATACTCTTTTACTTAAGCTTCTTATTATAGTGATTGTTGCTTGGATTGCAGGGGCAGGTGTACTTACAGTTTTCGCGGCACCTTCAGCTTCCAAGGAAGAAGTGACTAAACTGACCGTACAACCTGGGGATACGTTGTGGGAGATTGCCGCAAATCATAAACCGGAACGAATGGATACACGGGTATATATAGAAGGAATTGTGCGGATTAACGGTTTGGAGGATCGGGGAGTGCAGGCAGGTCAGGTACTCAAGCTTCCTAACTTCTGATCTATAGACTATTAGAGCTTGTCAGGGAGCGTAATACGGGAGCCTTGACAAGCTCTTTTCTACATGTCAAAGTGTATTATATCTTTGCTTTTATGGAGGGGACACAATTTGGATATAGACAGCTTGGTACAGCGCATTAATGAATTAGCGCGCAAAGCAAAATCCGAGGGTTTGACGGAAGAGGAAGCCACAGAGCGCGCCAATCTTCGGGAAATTTATTTAGGTAACATTCGCCGTAATTTTCGGCAGCAGCTTGAGACGATTGAATTTGTGGACGATGATACATCGAAAGGAAATGACGGGCTGAAGCATTAATGTTGTTAAAGTGCCCAAGCCTGCAATTTGCCTTTTGTTTTAGGTACCTTTTATGGTATCTATATAGATCAGCTTTGAGGCAATTGTTTTAATGTAATATATCTGGGAAGGAATTGAGAGATGGCCCGATCATTTGAAAGAAAAGTACGCAAAAACACAGCGCATTTAAATAAATCGCGCAAAAAGCAAGGCATTCAAACCATTAGCGGCGCAGGTTCTACAATGGATATTTTCCGTGGCCGTAACATTACTGTGCCAATTATGCTGGCTGGTCTTTCTGTATTGTACATGCTTATGAGTTACTTTTTGACTAAGACCGGTATGCGAGGGATGGATTGGCTTGTATTCGGCCTGTACTTGATGCTGGCTGTTATCTTTTTCATCCGTCGTCCTTATTTGAAAGTGGGAAAGGATACTCTCTATATGCTGAAAGGTGGTAGAGAACGTCCAATGACGGCAGGGGACATGAAAGCCATCAAGATTGAAAAGGGTTACGTAACCGTTGAAAGAAAAGGTAAGGGTGGTAATTTTATTTTCACAAAATCATTAGGTCGCTATGACACGGATGCCATTGCAGAGCGACTTGAGAAGTTTGCGCTATCCAATCAGATACAGGTAGACAAGAAATAACTGATTTAGCCTGTAGCTCTGTAACAAAGGCCGTATGATGTTATTTCATATAACATGCTGCGGCCGCTTGCTTAATATGGGCACACATAACGATTCAAATGCTTAATCAAGCAAATAGGCGTACATATACTGTGGAAAGAGAGTGGATAATTCAGATGACGATTCAGGCGGTAATGTTTGATCTTGATGATACCCTTTTGTGGGATGAACGTAGTGTAGAAGAGGCATTTGATGCAGCGTGTCAAACAGGCTCCCGTGAAGCAGGCGTTGATCCAAAAACTCTGGAGGAAGCCGTACGTAAGGAAGCACGCGCTTTGTATGAATCCTATGAAACCTTTAGTTTTACTCAAATGATCGGCATTAATCCGTTTGAAGGATTGTGGGCGAATTTTACAGCAGGTGAGCAACCTGAATTCCGCCAATTGGAACAGTTGGCCCCTGTTTATCGAAAGGAATCATGGCGCAGAGGACTCCAGCAACTAGGGATAGATAATGAGAAGTTGGCGGAAAAGCTGGCTACCCAATTTGCTTCGGAAAGACGCGCGCGTCCACATGTATATGAAGAAACGTTCGAGATTCTAGAACAATTGAAGGGACATTACAAGCTGTTATTGCTGACAAATGGCTCCCCTGATCTACAACAGGAGAAACTGGATGGAGTTCCTCAATTAGCTCCTTTCTTTGATCATGTTGTCATTTCAGGTTCATTTGGTCGAGGCAAGCCTGATCCGTCTATATTCCAGCATGCTTTGGGGCTTCTTGGTATTGAGCCTGAACATGCTTTAATGGTAGGAGATAAACTGACGACTGATATTCAAGGAGCGTTGGCAGCAGGTGTACACTCGGTCTGGGTGAACCGAAACACTAAAACCAATACCACAGAGATCAAGCCGAAGTTCCAAATCAAGCATCTGTCTGAATTGGACGGAATTATTCAATCGTTAAAGTAAGAAATCAATAGTCTTTAGAAACGAGTATTAAGAAAACTCCCTTCGCTATTGTTACAGAGCAGAGGGAGTTTTTTTATTCACACAAGGATAAATTCGTAATTATGCTTTAATGAAGGTTGGATCTTCATACGGTTCGGCAATCCAGCCATTTTCTTCGATGAACAAGCGGATTGCGACGATCTTTTGATTCTCCATTAAAGTGAAGAAGTGAGGTATATTTTCAGGTACGGAGATAACGTCCCCCGGTGAAAGCTCTACGTTAAAATAGCCTATCTCTTCTGGGCCTTTAATGATGAAGATGCCTTTACCAGCGACAATGGCACGGATTTCATCCTCGGTGTGGGTGTGAATTTGCTCAAACTTGGCCAGCAGCTCGTTCAAATTCGGCGTTGCTTCAGATAAAGTGATAACGTCCCATATTTTATATCCGCGACGTGCGGCTAAATCCTTGATTTCGGGTTCAAATGTTTTGAGAACAGCGCCCTTTTGATCATCTGTTAAGGTAAAGTTTTCTTGCAGCTCCCCAGACAATTTGGAAGCATCCCAATGTTCATACAATATCTCGTGACTCTCCAGAAATTCACGTACTTGTTCTTCACCGCTAATTCGTTCATTCGTATTACGTATTAAGATTTCGGCCATATATCTATCCCCTCTTTTCCACTTGGATTAATGCTGTATAAAGAATACCATGTCTTGAAACGTTGTACAATACAGGATTTCAACCTTTTATAATGCAAATGACTATAGCTAAAGGATGCAGGGTTAAGTGCGTTCTTTAATGCTACAAACTATAAAAATGGATTAGAGAAGTCGTTTTTACAAAGAACAACCTGTATAAAACGTATGTTTTTACTTCAATCTATCTAAATGATACGGTTTCTGCTAAACTAGGATTTAACGTTTTGCGGGGGTGAAGAAATTTGGATAAAGTTAGCTTGCAGGATGCATTACAACGAAGAATACTCCTTCTTGATGGGGCCATGGGCACCATGATTCAACAGGAAGACCTTTCCCCCGATGATTTTGGTGGGGAAGAGCTGGAGGGCTGTAATGAAATGCTGGTCTTAACGAGACCGGATGTCATTCAAGGGATTCATGAAGCATACTTGAAGGCCGGAGCAGACCTAATTGAAACGAATACATTTGGAGCAACATCCGTCGTTTTGGCGGATTACGATATACCCGAACGTGCCCGTGAAATTAATCTGGTGGCGGCCAAACTGGCGCGTAACGCGGTGGATAAATACAGCACTGCGGACAAGCCTCGTTTTGTAGTAGGAGCTATGGGCCCAACCACGAAAACCTTGTCTGTCACAGGTGGTGTTACATTTGCAGAGCTGATTGACAGCTATCAAGAGCAGGCCTTGGCGCTTATTGAAGGCGGGGTCGATGTACTGCTATTGGAGACCTCACAGGATACGCTTAACGTCAAAGCTGGAAGCATCGGAATTCGGCAAGCTTTTGAGCAGACAGGTATCGAGCTTCCGCTAATGATTTCAGGCACTATTGAGCCTATGGGAACGACGTTGGCCGGACAAAATATCGAATCCTTTTGCATATCACTGGAACACTTGCACCCAATTTCGATTGGATTGAATTGTGCTACAGGTCCAGAGTTTATGCGTGATCATATTCGCTCTCTGTCTGAAATGTCCTCTGCAGCTATTAGCTGTTATCCAAATGCGGGCTTGCCCGATGAAAATGGCCAATACCATGAATCGCCTGATTCTTTAGCACGTAAAATGGCTGCTTTTGCTGAAAAAGGCTGGTTGAATATTGCTGGGGGTTGTTGTGGTACCACGCCTGAGCATATTCGAGTTATGAGTGAAAGTATGGCGCAGTTTGAGCCGCGTCCGCTGGTAGGTCATCATCCTCCTGCCGTATCGGGCATTGAGCCTGTATATATTGAACAGGACAATCGTCCGTATATGGTTGGTGAGCGAACGAATGTTCTGGGCTCCCGCAAATTCAAGCGTTTGATCGTGGAAGGCAAGTATGAAGAGGCATCTGAAATTGCCCGTGCTCAGGTAAAAAGCGGAGCGCATGTCATTGATATTTGTGTGCAGGACCCGGATCGCGATGAAATGACGGATATGGAAGCATTTTTGAAACTGGTTGTAAACAAGGTAAAGGTACCTTTAGTGATTGATACCACGGATATTAAAGTCATTGATACAGCACTTCAATATTCGCAAGGCAAGGCAATAATTAACTCCATTAATTTGGAGGATGGTGAAGAGAAATTTGAGAAAATGGCTCCTCTTATTCATAAGTACGGCGCCGCTGTTGTTGTTGGAACAATTGATGAACGCGGACAGGCTATTTCACGTGAGGATAAGCTTGAGGTAGCTAAACGTTCTTATGATCTGTTGGTGAACCGTTACGGTTTGGCAGCGGAGGATCTAATTTTTGATACGCTCGTATTCCCAGTAGGAACAGGTGATGAGCAATATATCGGTTCAGCTAAGGAAACCATTGAGGGCATTCGCATTATTAAAGAAGCGCTTCCCGGGGTGCATACCATCCTGGGCATCAGTAACGTATCTTTTGGTTTGCCGGAAGCGGGTCGTGAAGTGCTCAATTCCGTCTATTTATATGAATGCACCAAAGCAGGTCTGGACTATGCGATTGTAAACACTGAGAAGCTTGAACGTTATGCATCCATTCCAGAGCATGAGCGGAAACTTGCGGAAGACTTGATCTATAAAACAAATGACGATACTTTATCCGCTTTTGTAGCAGCTTTCCGTAACAAGAAAGTGGAGAAAAAAGAAAAGATATCAAACCTTTCGCTCGAAGAACGACTGGCTTCCTATGTAGTCGAGGGAAGTAAGGAGGGACTCATTCCGGATCTGGAGCAAGCGCTCGTGAAATATTCTTCGCTGGAGATTATTAACGGCCCGCTGATGAAGGGGATGGAGGAAGTAGGACGACTGTTTAACAATAACGAACTGATTGTTGCGGAGGTGCTGCAAAGCGCTGAAGTGATGAAGGCGTCCGTAGCCTATTTAGAGCCGTTCATGGAGAAGAATGAATCCTCAGTAAAAGGTAAGATTTTGTTGGCTACAGTCAAAGGTGATGTGCATGACATTGGTAAGAATCTGGTGGAGATTATTCTATCCAACAATGGTTACCATATCGTGAATCTGGGTATAAAAGTACCACCAGAACGCATTATTGAGGCTTACCGTGAAGAAAAGGCCGATATGATTGGCTTATCCGGACTGCTTGTTAAATCGGCACAACAAATGGTGCTGACCGCACAGGATTTGAAAAATGCGAATATTGATATTCCAATAATGGTTGGTGGAGCTGCTTTAACACGTAAGTTCACTAAAAATCGTATCCGTCCTGAGTATGATGGTTTGGTTGCCTATGCAAAGGATGCTATGGATGGGCTGGATATAGCCAACAAGCTTATGAATCCTGAGTCCCGCAAAAAAATGGCTGAGGACATGGAGGCTGAGCGGGAGGCTGAAGCGGCAATAGTCGTGGAAGCCAAGCCGCTCCCTAAGCTCACTCGAGCTGTGCGCTCTAACATTGCTCAGGATCTGCCCGTCTATATTCCACCAGATACGGATCGTCATGTACTGCGTAATTATCCACTGAATTATATTTTGCCTTATGTGAATATGCAGATGCTAATGGGGCATCATCTTGGTTTAAAAGGCAATGTTGAGCAGCTGCTGGCTTCGGAAGATCCGAAAGCGATTCAGTTGAAGGAAACCGTGGACAGCATCATGTTTGAAGCTGTGACGGACGGAATCATCCAGGCACATGCTATGTATCGTTTCTTTCCAGCGCAGTCTCAAGGAAATCAAATTCTGATCTATGATCCGTCGGATGTGAGCAAGGTACTGCACACATTTACATTCCCGCGCCAGCAGGTAGAGCCTTATCTATGTCTGGCTGATTTCTTGAAATCAGTGGAATCCGGGGTTATGGACTATGTAGGTTTCATGGTCGTTACAGCTGGTCATGGGATTCAGCAGATATCTACCCGGTGGAAAGATAAAGGGGATTATCTGCGCTCGCATGCACTTCAAGCGGTAGCACTCGAAGTAGCAGAAGGGTTAGCGGAACGGCTTCACCATATTATCAGGGATAGCTGGGGGTTCCCAGACCCTGCCGATATGACAATGAAACAGCGACACGGTGCCAGATATCAAGGCATACGGGTATCCTTTGGCTATCCGGCATGTCCAGATCTGGAGGATCAGGGGCCGTTGTTCCAGTTGTTAAAACCTGAGGATATTGGCGTTGAGCTGACGGAAGGGTTTATGATGGAACCGGAGGCTTCTGTATCAGCCATGGTGTTCAGCCACCCTCAGGCGCAGTATTTTAACGTCGAAAAGGTTTAACACCTTTATCAGATAGGATAGCAAATACCCTCCGAGCTTCGGAGGTTTTTTGCTGGTCAGCAGGAAGAAGGTTAATGTTATGGAATTTTATTTTCTCGGTACAAATGCAGGGGTGCCTACGATTCAGCGAAATGTAACGTCCATCGCTCTTCGTTTGCTGGAAGAACGAAGAAGCATGTGGCTGTTCGACTGTGGCGAAGGCACTCAACAAGAGGTATTGCGTTCGCCGCTCAAACTAAGCAGACTTGAAAAAATATTTATCACCCATTTGCATGGGGATCATCTTTTCGGTCTGCCGGGACTGCTGTCGAGCAGGGCGTATCAGGGGGGAACGACACCACTGACGGTATATGGACCGCCTGGAATCCAGCAATATATCGAGCTATCTTTAGGGATCAGCCAATCGCGTATCAATTACCAACTACATATTGTGGAGCATACGGGCGGGGTTCTGTTTGATGACGGTCAATTCCGGGTGGAGTCAGCTTTACTGGATCATCGGATCGACAGCTATGGCTACCGAGTTGTAGAGATGGATAAGCCCGGTAAGCTTAACCAAGAGCTGTTGGAGCGATATGGTATTAAGCCCGGCCCGGTGTACGGTAAGTTAAAGCGTGGGGAAAGCGTGGAGGTAGAAGGTGGAGTTATTTTGCATCCTCAGGATGTACTGGGTTCGCCGAAAAAAGGGCGTATCATCACGATTTTAGGGGATACGAGACCTTGTCCGAATACGGTAGTGCTGGCTCAAGATGCAACTGTCGTCGTTCATGAAGCCACTTTTCTGCATGAACTGTCAGATACAGCATACGAGTATCATCATAGTACGGCGCTTCAAGCAGCGGAAGCTGCAAAAGCAGCAGGTGCGGGTCAGCTAATCATGACGCATTTTAGTTCTAGGTATAAAGATCAGGAGCAGCTTCAGCCATTGCTGGAGGAAGCGCGAAGCATATTTCCCAATTCATTGCTTGCGGAGCAGCATGTGTTGTTATCGGTACCTGATATCGGTTAATAAACGATTGGAGAAGATATGTTCATGGGTGCCGGGGCTTGCCCCGGTGCCTTTGTTTTTCACCCAAATTATTTTCCGGGAAAGCGCAGGATGCGACAAGAGATGAGAACCCGTACACGGTGGTGGGGGATGAATTTGTTCTACCACATATAGAGGCGTGTCATATTCGAGTTTCTATATATCGAATTTAAAGGATTCTATTTCTTGAGTATGACCAGGAAATACAGGAGATTTCCTTTGAGGAAATAGCTCCTTCGATGGATTTCGACGAAGAAGTGAACTTATGTCATGTGAAAGCGACGGCTTTTAGCGAGGAATGGCGCCATTTTGGAGGGTTTACCAGCAATTCATGGACTTCATAAGCATTTTTGACTTAAGATAGATGAGATGAATGGAGACGGCCGATTATTTAATGACCTGAATAATTAAGGTGGTTAAATAAGAAGGAGAACATCGTTCATGGGATGAATTATAATTTTCAATGCTATGATGTGAATGGATTTGAAGTGGGGGAGGGGATTGCGATAAAATCGTTACTAATTGATCTGGATGGAACACTTTATCATGGAAATCGGATGATCAAGGGTGCGGATCTGTTCATATCCCGATTGCGTACAGACCAGATACCTTATGCTTATGTTACAAACAATGCTTCACGCACACCCGAATCGGTGGCTGAGCATTTGGTTGGTATGGGAATTGAAGCGGCCAGCCATGAAGTATATACTTCGGCGTTAGCAGCTGCACAATATGTTGCACAGCAAAGTCCTGGAGCTCGTGTATATTGTATTGGTGAAACAGGATTACGCGATGCACTCACAGGAGCCGGTTTGCAGCTTGTTGAGAACCATCCTGATTATGTGGTGCAGGGGATAGATCGTCAATTTACATATGATGCGCTGGCCGCTGCCATGCGTTGGATTCGGGAAGGAGCAACTTTTATTTTGACAAACCCGGATCTCCAATTGCCTTCACATGATGGGCTAACGCCAGGTGCAGGTACGATTGGAGCTGCAATTGAAGCGGCTTCACAGGTAAAGCCTATTGTCATCGGCAAGCCTTCAAGCGTATTGATGAACTATGCGCTGAACCGCTTAAACATTAGGGCGGATGAAGCACTGGTTGTGGGCGATAATATGCTTACAGATATTGCGGCAGGTGCAGCAGCAGGTTGTAAAACAGCTCTGATCCTGTCGGGCGTGACGACCCGCGCTAATATGGATGAACATGTGCGTACCGTTGGAGTGAAACCTGACCTGATGTTTGAAAATCTCGCTGAACTGCAGGACTGGATGAAAGAAGAGCTGAAATAATAGAAAGTATATGTCTTACAAAACTTGCGAGAATTAAAAGCTATGTAGCTACGAAAGGAAAGATGTTGATATGCCGGAACTTCCTGAAATGGAAAACTATAGAATCTTATTATCAAAACAAATTTTGGACATTCCGATTACTGGAGTGACGGTTAGCCGTGAAAAGTCCATTAATACTGAAGTGGAAACGTTTGAGAAGCAATTGCTGGGAACGACCGTTGTATATTTAGAGCGTCGAGGCAAGCATTTGATTTTTCATTTAAACACGGGCGGGCGGCTCGTACTTCATCTGATGTTGGGAGGACTGTTATATCTGGGAACGGAGGAGCAGCGTCCAGATCGTACAGTTCAGATCGAATTAGATTTTAGTGGATTAAAGCTTTATTTTATCGGACTGCGCTTAGGTTATCTGCACTTGCTGACGGCTAAAGAAACAGAGGAGGCTTTGTCAGACCTGGGACCTGATCCGTTAGACCGCCGCATGACATTGGAAAAGTTTACAGCACGGCTGAAGGGACGCCGGGGGATTTTGAAAACAACGCTGGTGAATCAGCAGATTTTTTCGGGTATTGGCAATTGTTATTCGGACGAAATTGCTTATATCGCCGGATTTACACCGGGTTCCAAAGTACAAAACATTGTGCAGTCGCCAGAAAAAGTGGAAAAGCTATATCATGCCACTCAATCCGTACTACGTGAAGCTACTGCGGAAGGCGGGTACATGGAAATGCCTCTAATGGAGGGGGACACGCTAACAGGTGGATTTGATCATCAGTGTCGAGTATATGACCGCGAAGGAGAAGAATCTCCAAGTGGCGGAAAAATTGTAAGGGTTGAACTGGCGGGGAAAAAAGCATTTTATTGCCCGGTACAGCAGCATGATGCCTAAATTGCTCATCGGCTCCCATGTGAGTACGCGTGGTGGCTTTTCCAAAGCCGCTATGCGTGCGCGAGAGCAGGGGGGACGTTCATTTCAATATTTCCCGAAAAATCCTCGTAGTCTTAGGCTGAAGGAATGGAGTGCTACTGATGCTGCTGCTTGCAACGCTTACTGTTTAGAGCACCAGCTTCAATCCATTGCTCATTCGCCATATCCCGTTAATCCGGCTAATGGGTCCGAGCGTGGCCAGGAACTTTATGAGCTGACGATTGCTTCATTACGCAATGATCTGGATATTGCTGAAGCCTGTGGGTCAAAAGGGATCGTCGTTCATTTTGGGCATATGCATTCGTCAGACCCACTAGAGGGCTATCGTAACATTATTAACTGTTTTAATGATGTGCTGGAAGGCTGGCAAGGAAAAGCTAAAATATTGATTGAAAATCAGGCGGGGGATCACGGGCCCATGGGAACCACGCTTGAGGAAATGGTGCAAATCCGTCAGTTGTGCCAGAATCCTGACAGTATCGGCTTTTGCTTGGACACTTGTCATGCGTATGCAGCGGGATTATGGAACGGTGGAATGGACGAGGCTTTGATCGAAAAAGGGAATCGTCTCGGCTATTGGTCAGCTCTGTGCGGAGTTCATTTGAACGATTCTCAATACCCATATGGCTCTAAAAAAGACAGACATGCCCGTGTGGGACAAGGCTACATTGGTACTCAAGGAATGCGTTGGATGACAGATCAGGATGCTGTAAGAGGTATTCCTATCGTTTTGGAGAGTGGGACGGGACCTGATGGGACACATCAGGAGGATATTCAAATGATTCTAAGCTGGGAGTAAATCGGTCTGATTGGTAATAACTATCTTTGAGGCTTGTGAGCTTGCATTTATGGGAAAAAGGAGGAGAAGTTGATGTATTTGTTTATGGACGATTATCGGCCTTGTCCTCCGGGCTTTAAGCTGGCAAGAGATGCGGATGAGTGCCTGCTGCTACTTCATGAAAACCCTATTTCAATACTATCGCTAGATTATGATTTGGGTCCAGGTCAGCCTACGGGAAAGGATGTGGCTGCTGCTATCGCAGGGAAACGGTTATATCCACGTGAAATTTACTTGCATTCTTCCAGTCCAGAGGGGCGGCGAGCCATGTACGAGCTACTCTATGCGAATAAGCCAGAGGGAGTCACCGTGCATAACGGGCCCATACCAGAGGAACGTATGCGAGAGATCAGAAAAGGGTCTGAACGATGAAAGAGATCGGACAAAAAGAGGTGCGCCGTGCCATATGGGAGGGATGCAAGCTGGCTTTGTTTGTGTACACTCCCATGTGTGGAACATGCGCGGCTGCCCGTAAAATGCTGGAGGTAGCAGAGTATTTGCTCCCTGAAGAAGCAGTGGTGCAGAGCAACATTAACTATATTCCTGAACTGGTACAGGAGTACCGGATATCCAGTGTTCCCGCGCTTCTTATATATAATGGTGAAAACAAAAATCCTGAAATCATCTACAAAATGGAATCTGTAGAACACTTGCTGAGCAAAATAAGGAGCGTGATGGAATGATATCCATGAAGAGCATTACATTGCAGCGGGAAGAAAGACGGATTTTGGACGATGTAAGCCTGGACATACGAGAAGGTGAACATTGGGCTATTCTGGGTCGCAATGGTTCCGGTAAAACAACATTGCTGGAAATGATGACAGGGTATATGTTTCCAAGTCGTGGTACGGTTGAAGTGCTTGGGCAACTGTATGGTCAATGTGATGTGCGGGAAGTTCGCAAACAAATCGGATATATCAGCCAGACTTTGTTGGAAAAGCTGGCGCTAAAAGATCCCGTTTGGGAAGTGGTCGCTACAGGTGCGTATGCTTTTTTGCGCTTTTATCAGGAAATTCCGACAGAGGCAAAAGAAAAGGCCATATCTTTGCTGAAGGGTATGAATTTAGGGGACTTGATTCATCACCCGCTGGGGACGTTATCTCAAGGAGAACGTAAAAAGGTGATGCTGGCCCGCTCACTGATGGCAGAACCTCGTCTGCTAATTATGGACGAGCCTTGTGCCGGGTTGGATCTATTTGAGCGGGAAAAAATGCTGGTCGAGATTGATCGGCTCCGCAAGCGGGAGTTATCAGTGGTCTATGTGACTCATCACATTGAGGAGATTGTCCCCCTCTTTACGCATGTTGCATTGATTCGTGATGGTAAGGTCGCAGCAGCTGGCCCGAAAAAGGAAGTTTTAACGAAAGAATTGATTATGCACACATATGAAGTTCCGGTTGAGCTGGATTGGGATGGAGAACGCCCCTGGATTCGGGTGTGCACTGGAGGGTAATGTTATTTTGGAGGAACTATATATCAGTACAGATGAACAAAGTGAATCTACTTTGTCATCATCAAGATTTGTTTGTACAGCCAATCACGGTTTTGCACCCTATGCTCAAGAGGAGCTTAGAAGAATATTTGGCTCTGTTAAAAGCACGATGCTTTTACCTGGTGAAATTTTTCTGGCTACATTACCTGCGGAAGAAATTGAGGCAGTGAGGACAATTACAGGTCAGCCGCCGATGTTTTTACGTCACTTATTTCCTGTTCATTTTCAGGAAGAAGGAACGGACCTGGTTCAGGTACAGGAGCGTCTGGTTGCATTCATCCGTAACCGCAAGGAACTGATTGATCAACGTGTTTCTTTACAAGTGCGCAAAGGATCTAATAGCAGTTGGATTGAAAGCGCAGGTGCGCTCAAGCAGGCTTTGAGTGAACAATTAAGTGATCTACCTATGGAGCAGACAGTACAAGGCGCCGATGTTATTGTGTCCGTTTTTGCAGATACAGATACGTGGTATGCAGGTGTATCGCGTCCTGAGGACAATCTATCGGATTGGAGCGGAGGCGCGGTTCGTTTTCAAAAAGAAGATGGACAAATTTCTCGTGCCAAATTCAAGCTATTGGAAGCAGAAGCAACGTTCGGCATAGATTTTGCCGCTTTCCATCAGGGACTGGATATTGGGGCAGCACCGGGTGGATGGACTTCCTTCTTACTGGAACGGGGACTGAAAGTTACAGCGGTTGATCCGGCAAAGATGGAGCCATCACTGATGAAGTACGCCAATCTGACTTTTTTGCGTAAAAATGCAAGTGAAGTCAAATTTAAAGAGAATTCGTTCGATCTGCTGGTTTGTGATATGAGCTGGAGTCCTAAGCAAATGGCAAGGCTCGTTACTGATTTACTATATAGTTTGCGAAGTGGTGGTACTGCTATCGTTACGGTCAAGCTAATGCATAAAAAGCCCTTGGCGCTCATTCATGATGTAATTGCTTCATTTGAAGAGTCCGGCATGCAGATTCAGCGAGCTAAGCAGCTATTCCATAACCGAGATGAGATCACCCTGTACATGATCAAGTATGGAAAATAATACTTTACAATGGATACAGGTGTGCTATATAATAAATCCAAATTGTTCCTTAAAAAATAATAATCACGTTTAAATCAAGGGAAAGCATCCCGCGAAAACGGTTTTCATGACGACATGGAAATTTGATTTTGCGGCAGCTTTCCCTTTTTTGCGTTGTCTGCTTGAGAAAGGAGGTAGGAGAATAATGAAGCAACCATCACAGTTGGAATTCGGATCAATTATCGGTGAGCGGTACCGTATTGTTCGCACATTGGGTTCGGGAGGAATGAGCCGTGTGTTCATGGCAGAGGATTTAAAACTGCCAGGCAAGCAATGGGCGGTGAAGGAGTCGGTTGCCGGGCCACAAGTGATGAAGCTTGTACGCACGGAGGCAGAGATGCTGATTTCCCTAAGCCATCCACGTTTACCGAGAATTGTTGATTTTTTTGAGCATCCTCCATCTGGTGCGGTATATCTGGTCATGGATTACATCGAAGGAATTACGCTGGAAGCATACATGAAGGGCTACCAAGGCTATATTCCACAGGAGCAAATCGTCCCATTCGCTTTGCAGCTACTGGATGTGTTGGACTATTTGCATACCCGTCAACCGCCAGTCATTTACCGGGATCTGAAACCAACGAATATTATGCTGACACCGGAAATGGAATTTATACTGATTGATTTTGGAATAGCGAGGAGCTATAAGGCTGAACTGGATCAAGATACGGTAAAGCTGGGCACAGTGGGCTTCGCTGCTCCGGAGCAATATGGAGCTGGTCAGACGGATGCTCGTTCAGACTTATACAGTTTGGGAGCGCTGCTATTGTATCTTTGTACAGGAGGCAAATATAGCGAGTGGACTGCGGGAGTAGAAGGGTATATTCGCGGAGAATTGCCCCGCCATTTGATCCCAGTGATTCGAAAACTGCTGCGTCAGCATCCTGAGGAACGATTTCAATCTGCCGGGGAGGTCATTGGAGAACTGCGGCGCAGTGCTGATTTTCAGCCTGCTCAACAAGGAATTTCCGTTAATGATGCCTCAATGGATTATGCAGGTACAAGGGTAGTGGCTGTACTGGGTGTATCTGCCGGCTCCGGTGCTACGCATACAGCAATTGCGGTAAGCCACTATCTGGCTCGAAGGTCCCGCTCCGTAGCTTTGGTTGAGCTGCACAGCACAGCCAAAGCATTTGCCCGACTTCAAGAAGTCGTAGAAGGCACATCTGTTGGACAATCGAGTTCAAGTCGGCGTTTTGAAGTCGATGGAGTACATTACTGGCGACAAACATCTCGTGCGGATGTCATTTCTTTGTTGGGTGGTTCCTATAGATTTATCGTACTGGACCTGGGGAGTGGGCAGGACAATGAACGACTGGAAGAATTCTTGAGAGCCGATTATCCGCTCGTCGTTGGCTCAGGGGCCGAATGGAGAGTTCAGGATATAGCAGGGTTAGCCCGATCTCTTCAGCGCCATCCACAGCACAAATGGAATTACTGCTTGCCATTGGCAACCTCGGAGGCGGCCCGCAGGCTTCGTAAGGAGCTGGATCACGATAAAGTATTTGCTCTACCGTTCCACTCAGACCCCTTCGAACCGGATGATGAGATGGATCAGGTGTTGGACGAGCTGTTTCGCGGAGTCATTCCAGATACCCGGAGAAGACGCTTCGTATTCCTTAAGCGACGGCGCTAGATAGAAGGTATATATCAAAAGAGGCAGGGGAGAAGTTGTGTGTCTAAGCTAAGAAAAAGCAGTAAACAAAAACTATACGCCGGTTGCATTGGCGCTGGGATTGTTGGCATTATCTTTGCCGGCTACCTTATGGTTAATATCCATCAAATGAATGAGGTCAGGAAACAGGCTGAGGTAGAGGCAGAACTGAAATGGAAAGTGTATGAACAGGAGCAACGAACCGCGAAAAAAGGCTGGGTGGTTGTCCGTGACATTTCTCCAGGTGAACAGATTGCATCTAATGATTTGAAGGGAATTAAAGTTCCCGGTTCTCAGGCTCCATCAAATTTGCTGGCAGATAAAAGTGAAGTTTCCGGAACCACAGCCAAGATTGAGCTTAAAAAAGGATCTGTGCTTACATCGGCTATGATAACTGCTGATGAACCCACACCTAAAGATTTACGCAACCGTGAGCTAAAGGTGGTGGTACTACCCAACAGCCTGAAGTCGGGGGACGAAGTGGATATTCGCATTCAATTTCCAACAGGTCAGGATTACATTCTATTATCCAAAAAGAAGATTTCCCGACTGGAAGGTCCAATTGTCTGGGTCACTTTGAATGAGCAGGAAATTTTATCGCTTTCGAGCGCGATTGTTGATGCCTATCTGCATAAAGCATCCATTTATGCTCTGACATATGTCGATCCCCAATTTCAGCCCAAAGCAATCCCAACCTATCCGTCTAATGCGCATGTGTTAGCGTTAATGAATAGTGATCCGAATTTGATACACATTGCTGAACAAAAGCTGTCCAAGCAGCTGCGGGATTCCCTTGAAAATGCAATTAATTCATCAAACAGTGTGATTTCAACACCCGTGGAAAGGAGTCTGAGTGAGGAAATTGCAGCCCAGCATGCGGGTGCTACTATAGAAAACCCAGCAAGCGGAATTGATGATACAAGAAATGAATATGAGAACGAGCAGGATCATCAAGAACAAACAAAGATTCTGACGCAGGACGGAAGCTCTGATCCGTATGCCAAATAAATGAGAGAAAAGGAACGGAAGTATGAAAACATGGATATTTGCCGGGCTTTGTGACAAAAGCGATACCTTGTTATACATCAGCAGCATATTAGCAGCTTCCGGCCAACAGGTACTGCTTGTGGATGCTACGTTGCGGGGACGGTATCGGTATAGCATAGGAATGCTTGACAAACCACTTCCCATTACGCAGTTTAGTGGTTTTGATGTAGCAATTGGATTTACAGCATGGGAAGACCTGCATATAGGTATGACGGCTGATCAGAAGGCAGAGCAGGCTTATGACATTGTTATTTTGGATGTAGAGTTACCTGATTTTTGCCCCATTTCTGTTTGGAAAAGGGCAGAACTGCGAGTTTGGGTCAGTGATTATAGCCGCATGCTAATGCATAACGGACAGAATTGGCTTGAGCATTTATTCAGTCAACCTGAATTTCCTAAAGATCTTGTATTTCACAAGCTTTTTTTACAGGCTGTGGATTGTGGTGTGGAGGAGCCGTACCTGTGGGAATACATGAACCATTTCCCAGCTTCTTGGCAGCAAGAGCCATATGTACTGCCATGGGATGAGGGGCTGCTTGCTCTGAAACTGGAAAATGAGCATAAAAAACAGCTACTACTAAAACCGCTATCCAGAATGTATAAGAAACAATTATGCCGTTGTATTGGGGAATGGATGAGTTGGGAATTAAAAGTGAGTCGTCGTGCGCTAAAGCGTGCGGAAAGGAGTAGAGCATGAGTACCATTTTGTTTTGGAGCCCCATTAAGGGGGCTAGTGGAAGTAGCTCTTTGGCGGCAGCAATAGCAATTACCATAGGCAATCTATATCGAGGAAGACTATTATTGACTCATTTGGGTCGTAAATATACCGGTATTGAATCAGGATTACCTATACAAGAGTATGGTATGGACGATCCAACCCTACAGCTTCAGGAAGGGGGCTGGGATGCTGCCGCACGTTTAGTTCTGCGAGGGACACTGTCTAAAGAAAATATTCGTAATTATACGACGCCTGTACTCGAACATACTTTGGATGTACTTGAGGGAACCTCCAGCTTTGGAGCTGCACCGCCGTTACTATCTCCAGGGCTTGTACGGGCAGTAATAGATACAGCGAATCAATATTATGATTTAACGCTGATTGATGCAGGAAGTGGAGCAGGGTGGGGGGCTGTACAGCATGAAGCATGTGCACGAGCCAAACTGGCCGTTCTTTCACTCACTCAGAATATGCGAGAGTTAGACGCTTATTTTGAATCTGTGTCTCCGTTATCTACCTATTCATCGTTATCCTTATTGATTGTACTTGGGAAATATGATGTGCATTCTCAAGTGAATGAAACGAATATTCGCAGGAGATATGGCTACAAAGGTGCTTTGTATACAGTCCCTTATAGCACCGGATTTATGGACGCATGGAACCGCAGGGATGTGATCGGCCATGTGCAGCGTGAGGTGCGAAGTGGAAAAGAGCAGCACCGCAAGCTTTTTATGCCCGTGAGATGGGCGCAGAGTATACGGCATATCAGCAAAGCTATTCTGGAGGCGGCAGAGTCCGATCTTCGGCTCAAGGCTTTGGAGAGGGGCGCTTAAATGCTGTCCGCTCAAATGATCAACGGATTGATTCTTACCTGTATAGTACTGATGTGCATCGTACTGATTATTGTTAAATACCGAGGGAATCTTCACTCGCGACATTCAACCCTTCGGGTAGAAAAAAAGAACGAAGATGCCACATTCGAAACATTAATAGAGTATATCAAAAATGCACTTCATGAACTAAGTCATAGCCAGATGGCGGATGCCGGATTGCATGAAGAGGAATATAGACGGCGTATCCATCAAAGGGCGGAACTACGCAGGGCGTTAAAGGACTGTGCCAATGGCAGCATGGGTGATAAACGTTTTGTTAAAAATCTGATGGCTGAGCTTCTGATTAACGGTTACGGCTTAAACGAGAAAATTGTCGATATTGTTATGCCATTCTCCCGACCTGAGTTGTTTAGCATACAGGATCAATTCGAAATTATATTTTACCAATACCAGCAGAAGTTTGGCGCTGATGCACTATCACGTTTACTGGATACTTATGACTTGGCCGAAATGAGGTATTCACAGCAAGGTGAAGAAGATGGAAGTTATCTCGTTACCGCAGAGGATATTCGTTATATCTATGACTGTGAGTACCGCCCTCTTTCCTTTTTGGAGAAAGTGGATATTATTGTCCAGCGGATTTATCAGCATTACAAAGGCTTTTCCGTCATTGATGATATTCGTGACCAGCGGATCGACGGTGTAAGTGGGGGCGTCAGTGGTATGCCGGAAGGTGGGATTCCTGCATCATCAGACTGGCCTTCGGATGGGTATGTATTTGAACAAACATCTGCGCCTACTGCCAATGGTTATGAGAGCGTATGGATCTTTTATAAAGGTAAAACTATCCATCTTTCGTTCCTTTCCTTCGGATCTGAGCGTGAACTTAAAAGGGTGTGCCAAAATATTTATAAATACAATTACCCGGGACAGCTTTCCGAAGCGAATGGTTATAAGGTCAACGAAATGAAAGATGGGTCACGGGTAGTGGTGGTGCGCCCTCCTTTCTCAGAATCGTGGGCTTTCTTTATCCGTAAATTCGATATTCAAAGCGCATCGCTGGAACAGTTAATTAAGGGACAGAATGCTGATTTTCCAATCCAGCTACTTTCTTATTTAATGAAAGGCAGCCGGATTACTGCTATTACAGGCGCGCAGGGTTCAGGTAAGACAACGTTGTTAATGGCGATGGTCAAGCATATTTATGCTTCGTATACGCTTCGTGTTCAAGAAATGGCCTTTGAACTGCATCTACGCAGCATTTACAGTCGCCGTAACATTCTTACCTTTCGAGAAACGGACCATATTTCAGGACAACAAGGGCTTGACTTGCAGAAAAAAACAGATGGAACCGTTAATATCCTAGGCGAAGTAGCAAGTGATGAAGTAGCTGCTTGGATGATTCAAATGTCGCAGGTTGCCAGTCTGTTCACCATTTTTACTCATCATGCCAAAACATTTCGTGATCTCGTGTTTTCACTTCGTAATTCATTGCTCAAAACAGGAGTATTTCAGCATGAAGGCATCGCTGAGGAACAGGTAGTTCATGTCATTAACTTTGATGTGCATCTCAAACGTGATGCGGAAGGGCGACGCTACATCGAACGGATCACAGAATGTGTGCCGCGTGACCCGGATCATACGGATGCAGGCTCCAATGTTTCAACGAGCTATAGTTATCGCCACATTATGGAATATCGGAACGGAAGCTATATACCGATGGAGCCCCTTACTGCCAAAAGTGCAAAAGAAATGTGTGAGCAGATGAATGTAAAGGATGCCAGAGATTTCCGCAGTTTTTTGACCCGCTATTGGGAGGAAGACTATGAGTCTTAAAGAAATTTTATTATGGATTTTACTAATATCAGGTGGGGGCTTTGCGCTTCTATATATAGTTTTGTGGGGGTTGCGTAAGCGCAGTAGTCATGCAGTTCGCAGAGGACGAATTCATTCTGTTCAGGAAGGTCGCAAAGGAAAAGCGGTACTTCAACGTGAGCTGCAAGCCTTACTGCATAAGTTGTACACGCTGTGTATGAAGGTGCCTTTTTTATCTGGATACATCACGAGTGTACGTAAGCGACTAGCTGGTCAGCATGCCTACGATGAGTACAAACTTCGCCTACAGACCATGAAGATGACACTGTTCATCTGGGGGGCTTTTGCTTGCAGTGGCGTTGTGCTGGTCATGATGAAGCCAGGAATAGAGTTTGCTATATTGGCTGTTTTATGCGGAGTGGTAATCAACAGTCTTATTTTGGATATGGCAATTAGCCGGATGGAAAAAAGGCTACTTGCACAGATGATCGAATTATTCGCCAATGTACGTCATTATTACCATCAGCACGGTATGGTGGAGGAAGCCATATCCGAAGCGGCCGATTTAGCGGAGGCAGAGGCTGGGAGACACGCACGACTCATCCATGAGGCGCTAACAGATGTTGATCCGCACGAAGCATTGGAAAGATACTATGAGTCGGCTCCTAATCGATTTTTAAAAGCTTTTGCCGGTATCTCATATATGGTAATGGAGTTTGGTGACCGGGTTGATGAGGGGGGCTCCATTTATTTGAAGGGGCTCGGCAGTCTCGCACGCGAAATCCAGTTGGAGTTGCTGCGAAGAAATAAACTGGACTATCTGTTAAAAAGTCTAAACGTGATCGCACTGGCACCTGTTTTCTTTACGACCCCAATCGAGACATGGGCGAGATCCAGCTTTCCATCCATGGATGAGTTTTATCAGGGAAAATTGGGTTATATAACGAAATTGTCCGTTTATATTGTGATAATCGTATCTTATTTCCTGTTACAGAAACTGCAACAGACCGATGAGACAGGATATCGTGCGGGTAGAGGCCGGAGGGTTTGGGAGCAGAAGCTATACCGTTTTCCCATCATTCGTAATGTGGTGGATTCTTTAATTCCGCGTCAGCATATGTCTTCTTATTTCCAAATAACCCGTCTATTAAAGGAAAGTGGTGCAGATGTTAAGCTGGAGTGGCTCTACATACGCAGAATGGCTCTTTTTATCGTAGGATTGGTGCTCAGCATCAGTACGATATTTTTTTTACATGAAGCTGAGAAAACGCATATCCTTCACGCCCCAGTACAATCAGGTCAAATGTTTGGACGTTTAAGTCCGGTGGAGCAAAAAGAAGCTTCGAAGCAGAGTGAGATTGATCGCAAAATCATGCATTCGCTGAACATGAGGGCGAACAGCACATACGAACAAACGTACATTGTTTTAGAGCATAATGCTAATGGAACTGCTACTCCTGAACAGCTATCCACAAATACTCGGCGTATCCTCCAAAAGCTGAAAGATTGGAATGATGAATACATCAAGTGGTGGGAAGTACTGATTAGTTTGATTGTTGGGTATGTAGCCTATCAAATGCCTATGCTTTTATTATATTTGCAACGAAAAATGCGTCGGTTGGATATGAGGCATGAGGTGTATCAATTTCAAACGGTTATTTCCATTTTACGGGTTATGGAACGAATGTCTGTCGAGGAGATATTGGAGTGGCTGAACAGATTTTCAGTTATATTCAAAAGACCTCTGCAAAAATGTTTGCTTCATTATGAACACGGGCCAGAGGCAGCTCTCGACTTGCTAAAAGAAGAGGCACCTTTGCCGGAATTTCAACGTCTAGTGGACAAGCTCCATTTGTCTTTGGGTAAAATTACGATTCGAGAGGCCTTCGATGATTTGGAATCCTATATGTCCTACTATTTCGAACAAAGAAAACAGGAGTATGAAAAAATAATAGACAGCAAGGCTATCTGGGGAAGGATGATTGGTTTTGCCCCGATGTATGGTCTTATCTTTTTATATTTGGTGATTCCGTTGATCGGTATGAGCTTTGTTCAAATGGATAACTATTATGAGCAAATACAAAAAATTCAGTGAAAAAGTTCTATTATGACTAATACAAAATAACAAGCTAAGGAGAGAAAAATAATGAATAACGCATCAACAGCTTTAAAGGTAGCCGCTGGGATATTTTTGACCATCGCTCTAATTACGATTGTAGTTATACTGTTTATTTCAGCCCAGGAGGCGACTAAAACGGCACAAAACAATTTTGCTGATATCCAGACCGAATTGTCTCAGGCCTCTTTTACGGTATATGACGGCACAACGATTAGCGGTTCCCAGGTGACCAATGCGCTGCGGAAGTTTCAGGGGAAGGACCAATTCGGCATTCAGATTAAAACCGGCAAAAATATGGCAGGCCAGTGGTACGGTAATGCTCTGAACATTAGCCCAGACAGTGAACAGTATGGCGCCGTGAATGGCGGCAGTGATAAGACTGGGAAAATCACGAATACGCTTAATGAGAAAGAGAATGAATACGTAAATCCAAGTGGCAAATTCAAGGCTGAAATCGTCAAGGACAAATCGAACGTTGTCCGTGGATTGTTGTTTACCCAGTCCTAAGCACTACAGTAAAGATAATACTCATAAGGGGGATGAGAGTATGTCTGATCACGCTTCAAGCATGCTGCGGCTTGGTGTGTCAGTTATTCTGTTCATAACCGCATGTGTAACGGCAGCAGACTTGTCCAGCCAGCTGGATGGTGCACTGGAATTAAGATCACAGCAGGAGGAGCATTCTGAAGGGCGAATAGCCCGTACTGCTGGGGTGGGGTTGCCGGAACGGATAAAAGGGACTCAGGTAATGCAGGCAATTCGCATGAACTTACAGGAGGGGATTTCGATTCATGTCGACGGGACAGAGTACGATGCGTATTCTGAACCGTTTGAGCCTGATGTATCGACCTTAGATGCCTCTTCTTTATATTCCATATACCCACAGCGTAATGGGAATGGGGACATAACATCTGTACGTTTTGAGAAATTGGGGGAGGAATGAAGTGGTTCAAACAATATCCAAGCTGCTAGGGGCGCTGATCGCTGTATTGCTTTTGTACATCGTACCCGCAGCTCAAGCTGCTGAACGGCAGGAAAATATATCCGGGTTAAATACATATCATTCAACTGTACGTTTTGTTGATATGGTAAGAACCAAAGGTTACATTACACCGACGATGTATAACGATTTTATGCGTGATCTGGAATTGACAGGCAATATGTACGAAGTTGACTTGGAGCATATGCACAAAAAGTATGTACCGGACTATGCAGATGCCGCGAAGCCAGACAGTTTTCTGGGCAATTATGAAACTGTATATGATGGGTACTATAATCCGCAAATCTTACCTGTACTGTTTCCTGACAATCAGCAGCCAAAATCAGATCAGCCACGTCGGTATACCTTGATGGCCGGGGATTATTTTACGGTCCGGCTACATAATACGAATCGGACTCCTGCGGACTTGTACAAATCATGGCTTCTCGGTGGGGCAGATAGCGGAAAGCCGGCAGTTACAGCTTCTTACGGGGGCATGGTTCTGAATGAAGATTACTGATTTTGCAGTCATATTTATACTTTTGTTTTTGCCCTTTGGTGTAGTTAGTGACTTACGGGTCCAGAATCAGCGTGAAGTGCAGCAGCTAGAAATGAAATATACGTCGGCTCTCCGTATCGCAGTTCAGGATGCAGGGGTTATGCTCTCACAGAATGAACGTCAAGAACGCGAGGCCGGATACGGATCGGATAAGTTTTTTCGTGTAGATAAAGAAGCAGCGCTGCACACGTTCCTGCACACTCTTTTTCTTAATGTAGGCATTGATGGGGATATAGTAGCACAACGTGCATTATTGGATTACATACCAGCCATTGTAATTCTAGATTATGACGGTTATTATGCGTTCACTTCAGAAGCCTATACCGACGAGCATGGACAAGCTGCCATAGGTCCCAAATGGAGCGAAAAAAAGCCATATGCCTATGTTGATTCAGTAGGCAACAGTGTGGGGTTCACCTTGGATAATTATGTGCACGCATATGATGCGCGGAATCACAGGTGGGTGGAGGGCTTTCAAAAGGAACTTCAGGACCAGACCCCTATATCTTTACTGAATAATTCAGAAACTTTTGAGCAAATACGTCGTTCCACCATCGTTCGCAGCGTCCAAGAGGACCTGGCGCGAATTATTAATGTCCATAACGAAAAAGCTGCACGTAACGGCATAACTTATACGTTCACGCTACCGCTCATTCCGCAAGAGGAGTGGTACAACACAGTAGATGATGTGGGTCTGATCGCGTTTATCCAAGGCATTCCGGTCGGAGACAGGTATTACAATAACTATGGATTTGGTGGTGGGAGAGTCGTTAGAAAGCAAGACATTATAGGCGGCATAGAACCAGATACTGGGATGAAATATTTTTATAGAGATTCATGTCCAGCTCCCTTTAAAGCGAGTGAACGTTTTGCGGATGAAAAATCTGCAGCAGCTGCGGGATACTTTGAGTACAAATGTTATAATGGCTTAAAATAATCACCTTCATGGGTGGTTTTTCTTTTTTTAGGCAGATCCATATCAAAAACCTTAAAAATCGCTGTTTTCCATATTCCGATATGGTTGCAGAATGTGCTACAATAAAGCTTTGAAAGAAACGAAATGCATATGAAATAAGAACAGTCGGCAGCGCCGATGACAATAAGGAGCCAAAAACAGCTTATGAGTTTATTGACTGTAGAAAATGTATCTCACAACTTTGGGGACCGCGCATTATTTAAAAATGTTTCCTTTCGATTGCTTGCGGGGGAACGTGTAGGTTTGGTAGGAGCTAATGGTGTTGGTAAATCGACACTCATGAACATTCTCACTGGAAAATTGCTTAAGGATGAGGGTAAAGTGGAATGGACTCCACGTGTACGTTACGGTTATCTGGATCAGCACACCAAGCTGACACCGGGCAAAACGGTACGTGATGTATTAAAAGACGCTTTTCTTCCTTTGTTGGAATTGGAAAAGGAAATGATGCAGATTACTGACAAAATGGGGGATGCTTCTCCTGAAGAGTTGGAAGTGTTGCTGGAACAGATGGGTGAAATTCAGGAGCAACTGGATATGGGGGATTTTTACCTCATTGATGTGAAGGTTGAAGAAATGGCGAATGGACTAGGTCTGTCGGCCATAGGACTGGATCGGGATGTATCTGCACTTAGTGGCGGGCAACGGACAAAGGTGCTTCTTGCTAAGTTGCTGTTGGAAAAACCGAATGTCCTGCTCTTGGATGAGCCTACCAACTATTTGGATGTAGAGCATATTGAATGGCTTACGCGCTATTTGAAGGATTATCCCTATGCTTTTATTCTTATTTCACATGATACTGAGTTTATGAACCAGGTCGTTAATGTTATTTACCATCTTGAATTTGCCAAGATGACCCGTTATTCAGCTAACTATGAAAAGTTTCTTGAAATGGCGGATCTGAACAAAGCTCAGCATATTGATGCTTATGAGAAGCAACAGGACTTTATTAAGAAACAGGAAGATTTTATTCAGCGTAATAAAGCGCGTGCCTCTACATCAGGCCGAGCAAAGAGCCGTGAAAAGCAACTTGATCGGATCGAACGTATAGATAAGCCTGAAGAAGCTGCGAAGCCAACCTTTCAATTCAAAGAAGCACGTGCAAGCGGAAAGACGGTATTTGAGGGTATTGATTTTGAGATTGGTTATACGCATGCCCTTTTGCCTAAAATGTCCATGACGATTGAACGTGGCGAAAAGATTGCTATTGTTGGCTACAACGGTGTCGGTAAATCGACATTGCTCAAAACCATATTGGGAAAAATACCGCCAATCAGTGGAAAAACCTATCAAGGTGATTTTTTGCAGCCCGCTTATTTTGAGCAGGAAGTAAAGGCGGAGAAAATTACACCGATTGACGATGTGTGGAATGAATTCCCACATTTGAACCAGCATGAAGTACGAGCGCATTTGGCGCGTTGCGGTTTAAAGAATGAGCATATCACGCGTCCGCTATCTGCGCTCAGTGGTGGAGAACAGGCTAAAGTCCGTCTTTGCAAACTGTTAATGCGTGAAAGCAACTGGGTACTGTTCGATGAGCCTACCAACCACTTGGATGTTAAAGCTAAGGATGAGCTGAAACGTGCCTTGAAGGAATACAAAGGGACCGTATTGCTTGTATCTCACGAACCGGACTTTTACGAGGATTGGGTAACCAAAACGTGGAATGTGGAAGAGTGGTCAAGTAAAGTTAACTAACATCAACTAAATCCAATTCTGCATATTTCACACGAAGTGGGGTTTGCAGAATTAGGAAAATATGCTAAGCTATCTTTAGCTTATACAATAAAATAGTCACACTAGGGGAGCCGCCCATGCGGCTGAGACGGAATAAATGGATTTCGGACCCTTTGCACCTGATCTGGGTTATGCCAGCGTAGGGAAGTGAGCACCGTACAAACAAGGCAACACCATCTTATTTTTGTTTGTGCGTGGGACGATACACGTATACGGATATCATGGTCCGTTCGATTATTGGACGTTCGTTAAACCACTTCCTTGGGGAAGTGGTTTTTTTGCGTTTCGTTCATTTTAAGTTGTTCGAGCTTCCGTAGACAATTCACATACAATCCCCTTTCATTTCTGCTGGTAGACGTGGCTGACTAAGCTTAGATCCTTTAGTCCAATGTGAGGTGAAGACAAAATCGAATTACACGCAATTTCGATGGAAAAGGGCACTTTTGCACAAGCAGCCCAAGTGGCTGCTGTGATTTGTCCGTATGTTCATTATGTACACGCACGTTTAAAACAGAATGGTGCCTCTGCATTGCTATCTTTGACTCGCAGCATGGTGGAGCAGGGAGTTCCTTTGCAACAAATTGTAGTAAATGATCGTGTGGATGTAGCTTTACTTACTTTGGTTGGAGCCGTCCAGCTACCAGCTAATGGATTACCTGTAGCGGATGTGAAAAGCCTACTTCCAAAGGGTACACGCTGTGGAGTATCTGTGCATTCCTTGAAGGAGGCGCAGACTGCCGAGCGGGTAGGAGCGGACTATGTACTTTATGGTCACATATATGAGACCCATTGTAAGCCCGGTATTGTACCACGGGGTTTAGCTCAGCTTGAACATATTTGCAGGCTGTCGAACATTCCGGTGATCGCGCTGGGCGGCATACAACCGCACCATATCCCGGAGCTTTATAAGGCTGGAGCATGCGGAATTGCGGTGATGTCTGGTATATGGGAGGCTGAGTCGCCCGTTGCAGCTGCGCTGGAATATAGGCGAATGGCAGATCTTGTAGTTCACGACCTGTAGCGAGAAAACGAGAGTAGAGGCAAGCTGAAAGCAGAATGGTTTATGGAGAGGAGACACGGAACAAATGCCAAAGATACACATAGAGGCAAGAGCGATAGGACACGCTGAATGCTTGGTCATAGGTGGAGGTGTCATCGGCAGTTCCATTGCTTATCATGTGGCCAAGGAGGGAAGAAGTACGATCATGCTGGAACGATTGATCCCGGGTGAGGGAGCCTCAGGAGCAGCGGTTGGAATGCTGGCAGCGGAAAGTGAAGAGTTCACCGACTCTGAGCTGGCACGGTTTGCTCGCATAAGTCGAGACGCATTCCCTGAGCTTGTCTGTGATCTGGAGCGTTTGTCAGGTATTTCGGTGGAATTCCGTACAGAAGGATTTGTGACTCCTTTCCGTACGGAAACTGAAGGCCAAAAACGCTGGAAAGCTGCTAAAACGCGAGAGGATGATTGTCCTATCTGGTGGGATGCGAAGGAATTGGCCCGACGAATTCCAGGTTTGGATGAACAAGCGATCGGGGCAATATATCGTTCAAAAGAGACACAAGTGGCTCCTGTCCAGCTTTGCCGTGCTTATGCAGGTGCTGCTGCGGTGCTGGGGGCAACGGTATGGTCTGGTACACAGGCAGAGCAACTGGTCATACAGAATGGTCGAGTTTGCGGTGTTCGAACAGATAGTGGCTTTTTTTCCTGCGATCAGGTCATTATTGCCGGAGGCTTGGATAGCATGAAATTGCTAGCGCAGGTTGGATTTGAATATCCACTTTATCCGGTCAAGGGCGAAGCGGTAGCGGTCTCCTTGAAGGATCACCCGTTAGAATACACCATTTATGCTGATGATATTTACCTCGTGCCTAAACAGAATAACGAGCTTTGGATTGGGGCAACGAGCCTTCCGCATCAATATGACGAAGAGGTGACCGTAGGAGGCTTGGAGGGGTTACTGACACGTGCCTCTGCTTGGCTGCCGCGCGTCCGTGAAGCTTCTTTTATACGCACTTGGGCGGGCTTACGTCCGCAGGCCACATCAGGTCATCCTTTTATAGGCACTGTTCCTGGAGTCGAGGGCGTATATGCTGCTGTCGGGCATTATCGCAACGGTGTCCTGCTGAGCGATGCTACTGGGCGTGCGATGGCAGCTATGCTTAATGGGGCTGGTGCGGCTGAACTTGGGATAAGTAGATTTTCTTCTGAGCTCCTCAAGGAGGAAAGCTTATGAAGCTGACGATTAACGGCCAGAGCCTGACCTTTTCTAATCGAATCACTCATGTGGATCAATTGCTACATGAGCTTGATGTAAAGGTGAAAACCGTAGTGGTAGAGCTGAATCGGCGTATATTGACCCGTGAAGATCATGGTGAAGCAGTACTGAAGGATGGAGATTGCCTAGAGATTGTACATTTTGTGGGAGGCGGTTGATCATGTTAACCATTGGAAAAGCATCTTTTACCTCGAGGCTGTTGTTGGGAACAGGAAAATTCTCTGATCTGGATATCCAATCCCAAGCCGTAGAGGCTGCTGAGACGGAAATATTGACGTTTGCTGTACGGAGATTGAACTTGGAGGAACGGGATAAGCAGCATTTTCTCGATATGCTGGATTTGAGCCGGTATACACTTCTTCCCAACACAGCAGGGGCTACAACAGCAGAGGAGGCGATTCGTATTGCCCAATTGGCAAAAGCCTCCGGCCTGTGCGATATGATTAAGGTGGAAGTCATTGGGGATAGCAAGACACTGCTGCCTGACCCTTTTGAAACGTTGAAAGCTAGTGAAAAGCTGTTAGAAGAAGGCTTTATCGTGCTGCCCTACATATCGGACGATGTGATTCTAGCAAAGAGGCTACAAGAGCTTGGAGTACACGCCGTTATGCCTGGAGCTTCACCGATTGGTACAGGACATGGTTTGCTCAATCCGTTTTCATTAGAGCTAATTATTGAACAGGCGGAGGTTCCGGTTATTGTCGATGCGGGTATTCGCTCACCCGGTGACGCGGCAATGGCGATGCAGTTGGGGGCAGATGCTGTTTTGTTGAACACAGCCGTATCAGGAGCGAAGGACCCAGTAAAAATGGCTGAGGCCATGAAACTGGCTGTTCGTGCTGGAAGATATGGTTTTGAGGCGGGGATGATTCCTGTAAAACGTTACGCTTCAGCAAGCAGTCCGACAGAAGGCATGATTCAGGCATGAAGGTAACTGACAAATCCGGTGCAGGAGGAACACATCCAAGTGACCGTTATTCCAGACAGGAAAGATTCGCGCCCTTTGGACCGATAGGACAACGCCGGCTTGCTTCCTCTCACGTATTAATCATAGGTGTTGGAGCGCTAGGCACAGGTATTGCGGAAACACTTGTTCGCGGGGGCGTAGGTACAGTGAGCCTCGTAGACCGGGATTATGTGGAATGGAGCAATTTGCAGCGCCAACAGCTTTTTCAAGAAAGTGATGCTGCGCAAAGATGTCCCAAATCAGTAGCTGCTCAGCGAAGATTAAAGGATATTAATTCGGAAACGGTTATACATGCACATGTACTGGATGTTAGGGTGGAAGAGCTGGAAGAGTTGATCCAGGGGGTAGATCTCATAATGGATGCAACCGATAATTTCGATACCCGACTTCTTATGAACGACATGGCACTAAAGCATCGGATTCCTTGGATTTATGGGGGGTGTGTGGGCAGCTATGGTATAACCTACACCATTTTACCGGGTCAAACGCCTTGTCTTCACTGTCTGCTGGGGACTGTACCGTTTGGTGGGGAAACCTGTGATACCGCCGGGATTATTCCGCAGGCTGTACAGATGGTCACGGCTAACCAAACTACGGAAGCTTTCAAACTTCTTGGTGGATATTCAGAAGATTTGAGAGGAAATCTGCTTTCGTTTGATTTGTGGAAAAATGAGTATGTAACGATAGCAGTAGATAGCGTTAAAAAGGAGAATTGTCCTTCTTGCGGCAACCAACCGACGTATCCCTACTTGTCGGCCTCTCATCGGCAGAAAACAGATGTTTTGTGCGGCAGGGATACCGTTCAAATTAGACCAGCAAACCCGACACATCTGAATCTTGCGGAAATAGCAGATAGATTTGCTTCTTTGGGAGAAGGAAAAGTAGAGCAGAATCCGTTTTTGGTTTCCTTTAGTACAAGCGAGCATCGCTTAGTTGTTTTTGCAGATGGCAGAGCGTTGATCCATGGGACAAAGGACGTGGCAAAAGCAAGAAGTCTGTATCATCGCTATTTGGGTTAAACCATAAAAGCAGAAAGCCATTCTTTGGAGAATGATTTTCTGCTTTTTTGTTACAATAATATTAATATGCTTTAATGGCTTATAACAAACTTGTTCGTATCCAATGTAATGCTATGTCCAAACCAGGTGGGTGAAAAGATGAGCCCGTTAATTTTACTTGTGGATGTAAATGAAGCGTCTCCCGTAATTGTTCTTCCATTGGAGCAGGCAGGTTATCAGGTGGTACATGTTAGCAATACATCGGATGCAAGCTCTTATGCAGCCCACAATCCGGTGAATTTGCTACTCCTGAACATAGGAGATGAACAGGCGGATACACAAGGCTTGATTCGCATTTTGCAGCAAAACCATCCTCATGTCCCGCTATTTGCAATGACTTCATCAGATGAGGAGGACCATATTGTTTCCTGCTTTGAACAAGGGGCACATGATGTGATCGTTCTGCCCTTTTATCCTAGAGTTTTTCAGGCAAGAGTGGCTAATTTATTGCGGATTTTTGGTATTGAACGTGATGTGAAAAGGGCGATCGAAGCGGGTGATTTACATATAGACAATGCAAGCAGAATGGTGAGCAGAGGGGGACAAAAGCTGGAATTAACTCCGAAAGAATTTGATCTTTTGCTTCATCTGGCGATACATCTTAACCAAGTTTGTAGCAGACAGCAAATTCTAAAGGATGTTTGGAAACATGATTATATCGTTGATACGAACGTAGTAGACGTCTATATCAGACATTTGAGGCTTAAAGTAGATAAAGGGTATAAGTTTAAAATGATCCGTACGGAACGAGGTATTGGTTATTCACTCAGAACACCAACCGTATCAGAATAGCACAAGGCATATAAAAAAGCCGGAACTTTTCGTCCCGGCTCGCATATTTCAAAATGAGTTTCATGCTACAGCACTACAGCACGCGGCGTGCTTTAATGTATGTTCTTTTCCAGTTGCTGGAGTTCAAATCGGAGATGGTCACACCAGGTCCGCCGTAAGTGTGCAAAATTTTACCGCCGCCCATATAGACTGCTACGTGGGTAATGTTACGTCCTGTAGCACGACTACCGCTTGAAAAGAACACTAAGTCACCTTTTTTCAAATTGGACTTGGATACGGCATGTCCGACTTTGGACTGTTGAACAGAAGTACGCGGCAAATTCACTCCGTATTTCTTGAATATGTGCTTCATGAAAGAAGAACAGTCAAAATTACGTGTAGTGCTCGTGGAAGCTCCAAACTTATAAGGAGTTCCCATATATTTTTCACCGTAGTTAATTACTTTTTGGCCTACTGAAGTAGTAGTGGCAGCTTGTGCCGTATTTGTTCCCTCAATTGCAAAAGTACCAAAGCCGATAGTGGCTGCGACCCCTGCTATAATTACCTTTTTTATGATTTTCTGCATATTCATGTTGTAAGTACCTCCAGAAATTGATTTGTGCAATAATTTGCTGAGTTGCTAACTAACTGACAGCGTTGAGTATAACAGTTTTGAAGCCGCCTAATAGTTGGAAAAGAACTCTCAAACGCTTGAGGGACAAGACTTACACAGCGATTATTAAAAAACGATTAAAAATTACAATTTGTAAAAAATATATCGATTCATAGATCTCTATAAACGGAAAAACCCTTGTTAATCAAGGGTTTTGAGTGAAAAAACAATCTGAAAAATGGTTACAACAATGTCATAATTAATCCTTGCTTTGAATAACGAGTAGTAGACCGCTTTTGATGGAAATCGTACCTTTTGGAGCCGTTAGCTTATTACTGACAGCACGTGATTGTCCCATTTTGAGGGTGGCATTATGTAGCGGATACATAAATCCTTCCAGTTGTATGCCTGTTACTTCGGTAGTCATAGGAAGCAGCGATGTATATGTATAACCCATAGGCTGGATCTCAAGCGTTGATCCGGTGAGCTCAATATAATTATGTGCGTCCATAATAGCGCAGCTAATATGATGCTGCATTGCGCGTACCAATATTTGAACATTAGCTAATGTGTGATCCATCCGGGTGCCAGTCACACCAAGCAACAGTACATGATCTACGTGCTCGTCCATAGCGATTTCCAAAGCAAGCTCAGTATCTGTTAAGTCTTTAAGTACTGGGTCGCACGCAATCATACGTTGGCTTGCTGATTCTACCTTTTGTTTTTCCTCTGGTGTGATCGAATCAAAATCTCCTACAGAGATATGTGGTGTAATACCGTGCTCGATCAGGAAAAGAGCACCTTTATCTGCACCTATAATAAAATCATCGGGTTGTATTTGATGTAAATCTTCTTCATTAAGATGACCGCCTGAAAATACAATCGCTCGTTTTTTTGTCATAATCAACATCCCTTCTTTCTGATACGATCCTATATATACCATCGTTTTTAAGTATACCGCGTTAAATATGGCTTGCACAATTTTGGAGGACACGGCTACAATGAAACAGAAAAAAAGGAAGTGTAACGTGTAATAGGAAGGAGAACGAAATGATAAACGTTTTGTTTGTATGTTTGGGTAATATTTGCCGCTCTCCGATGGGGGAGGCGATACTGAGGCATAAAGCGCAGGAACGGGGATTGGGTGCAGAAATCGGGGTGGACTCGGCCGGGACAGGCGACTGGCACATCGGAAATCCCCCGCATGAGGGAACACTAAAGCAACTTAAACTGCATGGAATCAGCGAACAAGGCATACAGGCGAGGCAAATAACGGGCCGCGATTTTGACGCGTTTGATTATATTGTGTGTATGGATGACTCCAATGAACAAAACATGCGTAAGATTGCAGGTGGAGCGGAGGCTGATATTCTAAAATTCATGGATTTGCTCCCTCAAGAAAAATTGAGAGAAGTACCCGACCCGTATTTTACAGGGAATTTTGAAGAGACCTATCGATTAATGGACGCAGGATGCGATGCCTTGCTGGACAAGATCATAGAAGAAAAGCTATAATGTGAACGAAAGATGACGGCAATAATTGCCGTTTTTCGTTATACGCTTTTGAAAGCGTAACCAAATTATGAAAAAGAGGAAGGAGCTTTATGACCTATTAGGTCAATGCTCTCATTCCCCTTAGTTACCAGGAAGAATATTTACTCAGGCGCGATCCAAAAAATACATTAGCGCGTCAGGCAACTCGTTTTGCCAAAAGCCCCACAAATGTTTGCCATCCTTTTCACGGTAAGAAACTTCAGCGTTCCGTTCGCGCAGCAAATCTGCGCATTGACGGTTAAGCTCTACAAAGTTGTAAATGCCAGTATCACTCTCAAATGCATCTTCCTGAAGGCCAACCGTCATCCACACCCGCAGATGAGACAGATCTTTCTCACGGGCGATGATTTCCTGCGAAGCTTCATAGTAAGCACCTGAGAGGCTGATAATGCGGTTGAACAGCTGAGGATACATCAAAGCCAAATGCAGAGACACACTGCCTCCCAGTGAATCCCCCGCCAAAATGCGGGACGCTGCATCTTTTCTTATAGGATACTTTTGCTCTACATAGGGAATAATTTCTTCTGCAAAGCAGGCGGTATACGCCTCAAAACGATTGCCAAAGGGAGCATACTCCTGAGTTCTGACTTTGGTATTCACTTCCACTCCTACAATAATGAAGGGTTCGACGCCCTCATCTAAAATGAGGCGGTTGGCGTGAGTTGCAATGCGGCCAAAATTGAAAAATTCTTCTCCGTCCTGACAGTATACGACCGGGTAGCTCAATATTTCATTATAGCCTGGCGGCAAATAAATCCGGAGAGTTCTGGTCTCGCCAAGAAAGCGGCTGTCTACTTCGTCTTTAAGGATGGTTCGTTTTAAATACCGAGAATCCGTCATTTTTCGTCACCTTTCTTGGGTATTATTTTGCATTCGGGATCACAATAAGTTAAGATTACCCTGATTGCAATAGATGTTTAAAATTTCAATCATGTACTAAGCTGTTATAGTAAAAAACATACCCTGTTACACACACAAAAATGTGGCAAACTCAAAAAAAATAACTAAATCTTTGACGCGAGCGATATAACAGGTGTATAATAATCCTATAACAGCGGAACTTGATATTCAAATTTTTTTGTTGAGGTGAAGAAAATGAGCAAGGTTCCTTATGAAGTTTACACAGAGGAAGTTGAGGCGCTGTCCGTACTTTCTCCGGATGGTGAAATTATCAATAAAGATATGTTGCCTAAACTTACAGATGATCAATTGAAAGAAATTATGTATCGAATGGTATTTACACGTACTTGGGATGACCGTGCCGTTAACTTAGGTCGTCAAGGACGTCTCGGTTTCTACGCTCCGGTATCCGGACAAGAAGCAACCATGATTGGTAGCGAATATGCACTCCAAAAAGAAGACTTTATTGCTCCAGGCTACCGCGATATTCCGCAAATCGTTTGGCATGGCCTGCCATTATACCAAGCTTTCTTGTATTCCCGTGGTCATCAACACGGCGGCCAAGTGCCGGACGGTGTTAATGTACTGATGCCGCAAATCATCATTGGCGCGCAAATTTTGCATGCTATGGGTATTGCGATGGGTTACAAACTGAAAAAGCAAAAACAAGTCGCCATTACATATACAGGTGACGGCGGTTCTTCTGAAGGTGATTTCTACGAAGGCCTGAACTATGCTGGTGTATACAAGTTGCCAGTTATTTTCTTTGTGCAAAACAATGGTTACGCAATCACGACTCCATTTTCAAAACAAACGGCTGCTCTTTCGATCGCTCATAAAGCAGTAGCTGCTGGTATTAAAGGCGTGAAAATTGACGGCATGGACGTGCTTGCAGTTATTAAAGCTGTTCAAGAAGCTGCAGAGCGTGGACGTAATGGCGAAGGTGCTACATTGATTGAAGCCGTAACGTACCGTTTCCGTCCGCATTCCCTTTCTGATGATGCAACAAAATATCGTTCTAAAGAAGAAGAAGGCGAATGGAATGCGAAAGATCCAATTGCCCGCTTTGCGAAATACCTTGAGAAAAAAGGTCTTTGGACTGAAGAAGATACAGCTCGCGTAAAAGAAGAAGCTAAGGCAAAAGTGAACGAAGAGATCAAAAAAGCCGAGAAAACAGAGAAAATGACAATTCCTGGCCTGATTGATAGCATGTTCGAAACAACGCCTAAGCACTTGGAAGAACAAAAAGCTGATTTTAAATAATTGAACTTAAAAGAGACCGGGCGGTAACCCGATCCGGTCTGCTTTTCGATTGACCTGAACTGAAATTGATCTGTCAATGTTTAAGGAGGAAATGAAGCAAATGGCACAAATGAACATGAAAGAAGCGATTCGTGACGCACTGCGCGTAGAGTTGAAACGCGACCCTAACGTCTTGCTTTTCGGTGAAGACGTAGGTCATGTAGGTGGCGTATTCCGCGCTACGGAAGGTCTGCAAAAAGAATTTGGCGAAGAACGTGTATTCGATACTCCGCTGGCGGAATCCGCAATCGGGGGTCTTGCTGTGGGTCTGGGTATTCAAGGCTTCCGTCCTGTAGCTGAAATCCAGTTCGTAGGCTTTATCTTTGAAGCACTCGATCAAATGGCAATTCAAGCATCCCGTATGCGTTACCGTTCCGGTGGACGTTACAATTCTCCAATCGTATTCCGTACACCTTTTGGTGGCGGTGTTAAGGCAGCCGAGCTGCATACAGATTCCTTGGAAGGTCTTCTGGCTCAAACACCTGGTATCAAGGTTGTTGTTCCTTCCAACCCTTACGATGCAAAAGGTCTTATGATCGCGTCTATTCGCGACAATGATCCAGTATTTTTCATGGAGCATTTGAACCTGTATCATGCATTCCGCGCTGAAGTTCCTGAGAATGATTACACAGTTGAACTGGGCAAAGCTAATGTAGTTCGTGAAGGTTCCGATGTGACGATCATTACTTACGGTATGATGGTACACACTTCGATTAAAGCTGCTGATGAGCTGGAAAAAACAAAAGGTATCAAAGTAGAAATCATTGATTTGCGTACCATTAGCCCGATTGACATTGATACCGTTGTTGCTTCTATTCAAAAAACCAATCGTGCCATCGTTGTTCAAGAAGCGCAAAAGAGCTCCGGTGTAGCTGCTGAAGTTATTGCACAAATTAACGAAAAAGCAATCCTGCATCTGGAAGCACCCGTTCTGCGTGTAGCAGGTCCGGATACCGTTTATCCTTTTGCTCAAATTGAAGATACTTGGTTGCCAACGCCAACACGTATCATTGATGCGGTTAATAAAGTATTGGAATTTTAATTAAAGCACACCGTAAATTTGGGAGGTTTTAAACGTGGCTAAATTTGAATATAAATTCCCGGAGCTAGGTGAAGGTCTTCACGAAGGCGAAATCATCAAGATGCACATCAAGCCCGGCGACAAAGTAACAGATGAAGATATCATCATGGAAGTACAAAACGATAAGGCAGTAGTTGAAGTTCCTTGTCCGGTTAATGGTACAGTACAAGAAGTATTTGCCAAAGACGGCGACATCTTTAACGTTGGTCAAGTCGTAGCTATAATTGATGCAGAAGGTGAACTTCCTGAACAAGAAGATGCACCAGAAGCATCAGCTGCTAGCCCTGAACCAAGTGCTGCTGCACAAGGCGGAGCTGCAGGTGCAGCTAGATTTGAATATAAATTCCCAGAGCTGGGTGAAGGTCTTCACGAAGGCGAAATCATCAAGATGCACATCAAGCCCGGCGACACAGTAACAGATGAAGATATCATCATGGAAGTACAAAACGATAAGGCAGTAGTTGAAGTTCCGTGTCCAGTTAATGGTACAGTACAAGAAGTATTTGCCAAAGACGGCGACATCTTTAATGTAGGTCAAGTTGTGGCTGTAATCGCTGCAGAAGGTGAACTTCCTGAACAAGAAGAAGCACCAGCTGCTGTGAAACAAGAACAGGATGCTGCACAAGGCGGAGCTAACACTAAACCAGCTGCAACTCCTGCTGCTTCTAACAAAGACGTGCTGGCTACACCTAGCGTCCGCAAATTTGCACGTGAGCAAGGTGTAAACATCGCTCAAGTGAGTGGCTCCGGCAAAAATGGTAAAATCACCAAAGAAGATGTAGAAGCTTTCAAAAATGGTGGAGGTCAAGCGGCTGCGCCAGTGGCGAAAGAAGCTGCAAAAGCACAAGAGCCTGCTAAGAAAGAAGCGAAAGCTGCAGCATCATCCGCACCAGCAGCTGATCCACGTGCTGAGGAAGAGCGCGTACCATTTAAAGGTATCCGCAAGGCTATTTCCAATGCTATGGTTAAATCGGCTTATACGGCTCCGCACGTTACGATTATGGATGAAGTAGATGTAACTGAACTGGTTGCTTTCCGTACTCGTATCAAACCAATTGCTGAGAAGAAAGGCACAAAAGTAACATACCTGCCATTCATCGTAAAAGCTTTGGTTGCTGCTTCCCGTCAATTCCCGGCTCTGAATGCCACAATCGACGAAGAAGCAAACGAAATTGTCTACAAAAAATACTACAACATCGGTATCGCTACAGATACAGACAACGGCTTGATCGTTCCTGTTATCAAAGATGCTGATCGTAAGAGTATCTGGATGATTGCTGATTCCATTCGTGATCTGGCTGTGCGCGGTCGTGATGGAAAATTGGCTGCGAATGAGATGAGAGGGAGCACAATCTCCATCACTAACATCGGTTCCGCAGGCGGTATGTTCTTTACTCCAATCATTAACTTCCCTGAAGTTGCGATTTTGGGTACTGGCCGCATCAGTGAAAAAGCAGTCGTGAAAAACGGTGAAATTGTAGCTGCTCCAGTAATGGCTCTTTCCTTGAGCTTTGACCACCGTATTATTGACGGTGCAACTGCTCAAAACTTCATGAACTATATCAAACAGCTGCTCGCTAACCCTGAGTTGCTTGTTATGGAGGTGTAATCAATGGTAGTAGGAGACGCTTCTCTGGATATTGACACATTGGTTATCGGTGCGGGTCCTGGCGGCTATGTAGCTGCCATCCGTGCCGCACAATTGGGACAAAGCGTATTGATCGTTGACAAATCTGAGCTGGGCGGTGTCTGTCTGAACCGTGGATGTATTCCATCCAAAGCTTTGATCTCTGCAGCTCATCAATACGAAGCAGCTAAACATGGCGAGTCTTTCGGTATTACGGCTGAGAACGTAAAAGTAGACTTTGCTAAAACACAAGAATTCAAAAACGGTGTTGTTAAGAAAATGACAGGCGGCGTAAGTGGCTTGCTCAAAGGCAACAAAGTTGAAGTTTTCAATGGTGAGTGCATGTTCATCAATGAAAACGAAGCGCGTGTATTCAACGAACATGAATCACCACGTTACCGTTTTAAAAATGCAATTATCGCAACAGGTTCCCGTCCAATCGAACTGAAACCATTTCCATTTGGCGGACGCATTCTGTCTTCTACAGAAGCATTGAACCTGCCTGAAATTCCGAAAAGCCTGATCGTAATCGGTGGTGGATACATTGGTGCAGAGCTTGGACAAATGTACTCCAAATTCGGTTCCAAAGTAACGATTATTGAAGGTATGGATACAGTACTTCCTGGTTTCGACAAAGATATGACTTCAATCGTTGCGAAAAGCATGAAGAAAACTGGCATCGAAATCTTCACTGGCGCTAAAGCGGAAAGTGCAGAGCAAACAGATAAAGACGTAACAGTGAAATTCTCCGTTAACGGCGAAAGCAAAGAAGTAACTGCTGATTATCTGCTTGTAACTGTTGGACGTCGTCCAAACACTGACGGTGAACTGGGTCTGGATCTTATCGGTGTAGAACTGGATGACCGTGGAATGGTGAAAGTTGATCACCAAGGACGTACTAGCATTCCTCACATCTTTGCAATCGGCGATATCGTAGCTGGTCTTGCTCTGGCACACAAAGCTTCTTACGAAGGTAAAGTGGCTGCTGAAGCAATCGCAGGCGAGCCGTCTGTAGTAGATTACAAATGTATGCCAGCTGTCGTTTTCACAGATCCAGAATGCTCTAGCGTAGGCTACACAGAAACACAAGCCAAAGAAAAAGGCTACAATGTCAAAGTTGGCAAGTTCTCTTATGGAGCAAACGGTCGTGCGGTTTCCCTGAACGCTGCTGAGGGTTTTGTGAAAATCGTAGCTGACGCTGACACAGGTCTGGTACTGGGTACGCAAATCGTAGGTCTGGAAGCTTCCAACCTTATTGCTGAGCTGGGTCTGGCGATTGAAATGGGTGCTACACTCGAAGATATCTCCTTGACTATTCATGCTCACCCTACATTGGGCGAAATCGTTATGGAAGCAGCGGAAGTCGTGCTGGGTCATCCGATCCACGCATTGGCACCACGTCGCTAATACCATTTTTCATTATCTCGTTTTTGGTTTTCATACATGACAAAGAGAGGCAAGGAGCGCTATATTTGCGCTCTTTGTCTCTTTTTTTTCAAACTTTAGGATTTTCAGGACTACCATGAAAATTCACACAGTACATGGTCAACGAAGCACCGTACATGATAAACTAAATATAAATATTAGTGCAGAAAGAGAATTTTAAAGATTAGAATCTGGCGATGCCAGGTTTTTATTCATGCTCAAAGGAGAGGAATAACGTGCGTAACTATTTGGAACTGCTGGAGGATATTTTAGAGAATGGAGTAAAAAAAGAGGATCGTACAGGAACGGGTACACTATCTGTTTTCGGAAGACAACTCCGTTTTGATCTGGCCAAGGGCTTCCCCTTGGTGACCACCAAAAGAGTACATTTGAAATCCGTTATTCATGAGCTGTTATGGTTTTTGCGGGGAGATACCAACATTTCTTATCTGAAGGAGAACGGAGTTACCATTTGGGATGAATGGGCGGATGAGCAGGGCAATCTGGGGCCTGTATATGGATCACAATGGCGCTCGTGGGAAACAACAGATGGACAACATATTGACCAAATTGCGAATGTCATTGAGGCTATTAAAAATAATCCGGATTCACGTCGACACATCGTCAGTGCTTGGAATGTGGCTGAAATCGAATCGATGAAGTTGCCGCCATGTCATTTTGTATTCCAGTTCTATGTAGCTGGAGGGAAGCTTTCCTGTATGCTAACGATGCGTTCTGTGGATACCTTTTTAGGGTTGCCGTTCAATATCGCAAGTTATGCATTGCTAACGCATATGGTTGCACAGCAGTGCGGTTTGGAGCCCGGCGAATTTATTTGGTCAGGCGGCGATGTGCATATTTATTCAAATCATATGCAACAAGTGCATACGCAGTTGGAACGTGATCCTTATCCGTTGCCTCAGTTGAAAATTCTGCGCAAGCCGGATTCGATTTTTGATTATACCTACGACGATTTTGCTTTTGAAAATTACGAGTATCATCCAGGGATTAAGGCGCCTGTCGCCATCTGATTAGAGGAGGTGGGAAAATGGGCATTTCAATGATATGGGCTATGGCACAAAATGGTGTGATTGGCCGGGATAACAAACTTCCCTGGCGCCTCCCTAGAGACATGGCCTTTTTCAAAGAGCAGACTATTAATAAAACGGTACTCATGGGACGCAAGACGTGGGAATCCTTTGGAGGAAAAAGCCTGCCAAACCGACGTAACGTCGTTTTGACTCGAGATCAACGCTATCAGGCGGAAGGTGCGGAAGTGATTCATTCATTGGAAGAAGGGCTTCAATTAGCTAAGCAGGAGGAACTAATGGTCATTGGAGGAGCGGAGATTTATTCACTGTTTTGGCCACATGCTGATCGGCTGATTGTGACTCGGATTGAGGAGACTTTTGAAGGCGATACAACGTTTCCTGAGCAGGATTGGAACGGCTGGAATATAGTCAGTGAAACCCCGGGTATCAAGGATGAAAGAAATCCCTATGAGTATCATTTTGTTGTTTACGAGAGAACGGAATAAGAATAGACTGTATCCGACCCTACTCATTTGAAAAATTAATAAACCATATAAAAAATCCTTTTGGCTGTTGATGCAGAAAGTTGCATAAGTTTTCATCACTTTTACGCTGTATTGTGATACAATAAATCAAATTCAACGAGAACAGACCCTTTCATAATACAAACAGACAAATTCGAATTTGACTTAAATTCTGAATGGATGATCGGGGTTCATAAGCGAAGAGATGGGGGAACGTAACATGTCTACACCAACTGGATTTATGGAATACACACGACAGCTTCCTACAGACCGGGACCCGGCAGAGCGTATAAAGGATTGGGAAGAATTCCATAAGCATATGTCTGAAGAAGAGCTGCGTACCCAAGGGGCGCGTTGTATGGACTGCGGAACTCCTTATTGTCATACGGGGATGGATGTCATGGGAGCAACTTTAGGCTGCCCGGTTCATAATCTCATTCCGGAATGGAACAATCTCGTATATCGTGGTTTGTGGAAGGAAGCGCTAGAGCGGCTGCACAAAACGAATAACTTCCCGGAATTCACAGGTCGTGTCTGTCCTGCGCCATGTGAAGGTTCGTGTACAGTCGGCCTGATCGGACAGTCTGTTACAATTAAAACCATTGAGGAAGCTATTATCGAAAAAGGCTTTGAGGAGGGTTGGGTCGTTCCTAATCCGCCAGAAAAGCGTACAGGCAAACGTGTGGCTGTTGTTGGTTCGGGTCCGGCAGGTTTGGCTGCAGCTGCTCAGCTTAACAAAGCAGGGCACAGCGTGACTGTGTATGAGCGTGCTGATCGTGTGGGTGGATTATTGATGTATGGCATACCATCTATGAAATTAGATAAGAAGGTTGTTCAGCGGCGTGTGGATTTGCTGGAGGCAGAAGGTATTCAATTCATCACAAATACGGAAATCGGCAAAGATATCCCTACCGATCAGTTGATTGCTGAATATGATGCGGTTGTCCTATGTGGTGGTTCTACGAAGCCAAGAGAATTCAACATTGAAGGTAGTGATTTGAAGGGTGTTCATTATGCGATGGATTACCTGAATGGTACCATCAAAAGTTACCTGGATTCCAACCTGGAAGATGGCAACTATTTGTCCTCCCACGGTAAGGACGTTATTGTAATCGGTGGTGGTGATACGGGTTCGGACTGTGTAGCTACTTCTTTGCGTCATGGTTGTCGGAGTGTCACTCAATTTGGCACTCACACCAAAGCGCCTATGGAGCGTGACCCGATTGCCAATCCTTGGCCGCAATTTCCAAACGTGTATTCTCTCGATTATGCACAGGAAGAAGCGAAGGCGTTGTTCGGAGAAGATCCGCGTGAGTTCTCCATCATGACGACCAAATTTGTAGGTGATGAGGACGGTAATTTGAAAGAGCTGCACACCATTCAAATTCAACGGATTGTTGATGAAACCGGCCGCAAAATCTATCAACCGATTCCAGGTACGGAGCGCGTATTCCCTGCACAAATTGCTCTTATTGCCATTGGATTTGATGGTCCTGAGCAAACGATTGTAGAGCAAATTGGTTTGGAGACGGATCGTCGCTCCAACGTTAAAGCACGTTATGGAAAATATGTCACCAATGTAGATAAGGTTTTTGCTGCAGGTGATATGCGTCGCGGACAAAGTCTTGTCGTGTGGGCTATTAATGAAGGTCGCGAAGCTGCACGAGAGGTTGATAAATACCTCATGGGCGTTACCGTTTTGGTGTAATTAAAAATTTCATGTAACGGATCAGTCAAAGCTCCATCTTCGGATGGGGCTTTATTGTATTTCAAGCTGAGTCTGTCAGAGGCGAAAAATGAATAAATGATTATTAAGCGGTGAAACATTGTGAATTTTATGTTAGTTAATATAACTTTTATTTAATTATCTCCCCATATATTTCTTATCTATATTGATCATAACATAAAAAAAGGTGTTTAGTGTAGCATTTTTATAGAAAAAAGAATTAATCTACAAGAAAATTAGATAAAATCCGATATTTATGTAATGTAAATTGACATATACATAACTTTCGTTGACTGTTTAAAATCATGACCTGAGAGAACCATGGTATCTATGGTATAATACACGTATATTGTTGAAGCGTTTGACTAAATGAATTTACAAAGGAGCTTTCATCGGGAGAAGGCTCCTTTTGCATGAGGCCGGGATACCTGTGTTTTCATTAACATTCCATGTATATGTATGATTCATGGAGGAGAAACAGAAGGCCGTCAGGAAGGAATGGAGTATGAATGAAGACGTTGATTATTGCTGAGAAACCAGATATGGGACGGACGATTGCCGCTGTTATGGAGCCGCGGGCTAAAAATAACCGTACCTATTTGGAAGGTGAGAAATACATTGTAACCTGGGCGATCGGACATTTGTTGGGTTTGGCTGAGCCGGATGCATACGATGATAAGTACAAACGATGGAATATTAAGGATCTTCCTATTATCCCTGAGCAGTTCAAAATTGTACCGAATCCGAAAACAAAAGATCAGCTGAAAATGATTGGTGAACTGGCTAAACGCTGCAATGCCATCGTAAATGCTTGTGATGCTGGACGGGAAGGGCAATATATTTTTGCGTTGATTCAACAGCAATTGAAGTTGCATCAGCCAGTTAAACGACTGTGGATTTCAGATTTGACAGCGGAAAGTATTGCGACAGGCTTTGAACGATTGCGAGATGCTTCGGAGTTTGAATTTCTGACTCAAGCTGCGCGGGCACGAAGTGAAGCGGACTGGCTGATCGGAATGAATGCTTCCAGAGCGTTCACAACACGACATAATACACTGCTGTCGGTAGGACGGGTGCAGACTCCCGTGCTGGCACTGATTCATGACCGGGAAAAGGAAATTGAGGCATTTCAGTCTCAAACCTTCTATGATGTGTGGGCTGAATTTAAGCAAGAACAGATCAAGTACAAAGGTGCGTGGCAGGGGGATCGGTTGACGAAGCCAGAGGAAGCTGAGGCGATCGCTGCGGCCGTGCGCGGAAAAACAGGTGAAATCACCAAATATGATACCAAGCAGACAAAAGAGTATCCTTTTAAATTGTACGATTTAACGCTGCTTCAACGCGAGGCGAATGCCAAGTACGGTTATTCGGCCAAAAAAACACTGGATGTGGCACAAGCGCTTTATGAGCGACACAAGGTCATTTCCTATCCGCGTACCAATTCTAACTATGTGACAGAGCAAAATATAGACGGCATGCACAAGGCACTACGGATGCTGGGGACAGGTCCTTATGCTGATCTGGTACAACAAGCCAACCCCAATTTGGTCCATAAACAGAATAAATCGGTCTGCAATCCATCTCGTGTTGAGGATCACCATGCTATTCTGCCGACGTTAAAAAGGCCAGGAACGTTAAGCAAGGAGGAGCAAAATGTATATGACCTGGTTATTCGCAGGTTTTTGTCACATTTTTTCCCACCTGCTGAATACAAAATGCATACCGTAATGACACAGGTGGACAAGCATCTGTTTAAAACAAATATCAAAGAGCTTCTTTCCTTGGGATGGAAAGTGGTTTTGAGTAAGGCTGATCAGGATAAAGGTAAAAAGAGCAAATCACCGAAAAAAGAGGATGAAGAGGAAACGGACGAGTGGACGGATAAGAAGTTTGAGATTGATGCGGGGCGTCCCGTGGATTGTGTTCGGGCCGAGATGAAAGAAAAGGCGACTCAGCCCCCTAAAAGCTACACGGAGGGTACATTGCTTAAGGCGATGGAAAGCGCGGGCAAACAGATGGAGAATGAGGAATTGCGTGAGGTCATGAAGGACGCCGGTTTAGGCACACCTGCGACGCGGGCCGCCACAATTGAACGATTGAAAAAGGTTGGCTATATTGAAATGAAGGGCAAAAAGATTCTTATTACGGAAAAGGGAAAGATGGCTATTGACCTGATCCGTCATGCTGGGGTTGATCTATTAGCCTCGCCGGAGATGACTGGTCAATGGGAACGTCGTCTACACCAAATTTCCAAAGGAGAGGCGGCTCAAGAGAAGTTTATGGATAACGTTAAAAGATTTACGTTGTCCATCATTGACAAGGTGAGGCAGCAGCCACCGGCTCCGGCAAATGCCTTTGGCGAGGAAGCAAGGGGAAAGCGTGCAGCTGGAAAAGAAGGCGCACGTAATGCACGCGCGAGTGGAGGCACCGCCGCTAAAGGGGTGGGGCGTGCTTCATCAGGACGCGGTGGAAGCGCAACGCTGGAGCAGGCAGCAGCACCAGCAAGTCGTGCTGCGGGAACAGCGGGTTCCGCTGCACGCAGCTCCTCCGAAGGAGCCTCAGGCTTTTCGGTGAGCCAAAGGCAAGCTTTGGGTAGCTGCCCACGCTCTAATTGCGGCGGAAGCATTATAGAAGGCCGCAAAGGGTATGGGTGCAGCCACTACAAGCAGGGCTGTGGCTTTGTCGTCTGGAAGGAATATGCTGGAAAGCAGATTACCGGAACGATGCTCAAATCTCTGTTGACGAAGGGACAGACGCAATTGTTGTCTTTTAAGCGTAAAGATGGATCGACCGTCAAAGCGCGAATTGTTCTGAATGAACCAGGTACAGGACAACTTAGCGTTCGAGAGGAATCCTGAGACAGGGTTTAGACCACTATTTTGGCTGAATCAAAGGTTGAATAACATTAAAAACAAAAAAGGGACCCTATCCGAGGGTCCTTTTTTGTTGATGCAATTGTATGCTTTCGTGGATAACCCGTGGTACTTCCGTTAGCTTCTGTATCGTATACATCACGGAGTTCACGTTTTTTTGCAATTCAACCATATTGTAAATCCATTCCTTTGGCTGCTTGAGATATACAGCATGAATACCTGCGGCAAGGGCTGGAGATACATCAGTGCGCAGAGAATTCCCGATCATCCAGGTGATGCTTCGGTCCAAGCGATTCATCTGGATGATTTCTTCCAGTGCTTCGACATTTTTATGCTGGCGAATGTAGATGCGCTCATTAAAGTAGGTAGCCAGTTTCATTTGTTCAATCTTTCTTTCTTGAATGATCTGCTCACCCCCAGTATAAAGATGGAGGGAATGCCCTGCTTTTTGGAGGGAGTTCAACGTTTCGACCATGCCTGGATACGGTTCGATTTCCTGTTCGTACACACTTCGGCCAAGAGAGCGAAGCTCCTGCTCTTCCCGAAAATCGAGACGGCGTCCGAATTGTTCCGAGAAAAATTGGTACGTATCTATCAGAGATTGTGGAAAATGCTCGCTGGCAAAGCCCACTTGATGAACTCCGGCCACATCAATTTCGATTTGTTTTTCACGAATCGTATTTTTCGTTAGGTTATGAGTTGCAAACCATTCCTGAAGCAAATCAAAAAAGTGGTTGAGGATAAGGTCAAAATACTTGTTGCAGTGGACTAAGGTGTCATCAAGATCAAATAAAATGTGCTGCTTCGGATACGACATGATGCATACTCCTTCCAAGCCAAAGCTTTAACGCTGCTTTGGTTATAACTAAAAGTACAATTCAAATTACAATCCAATATAGGATTCCAAAAACACCTGTAAATCAGCCGCGCCATCGGGACGGATGCTGAATTTTTCCTTATGATAACGTCCGATGTGAATACGGAGCAGACCAGCCACTCGTAAAATCATCATATCAGACATGAGTGTATCTTCCAAACGGCTCAAATCATGGCGCATATCTTCGAGAGACTTAGGACCTTGAGCTACATAACGCAGAATTCGCAGCCGCTGCGGATCATTGACCGCACGAGTGAGCCGTAGCAGAAGCGTAGGCGGTTCTTCCTCGCTCTCCTCGGGAATATCTACTGGATACTGGATCAGCAGTGTGCGGGTATAAAAACAGTATGAATTAATCGGGCGATTATGGACAACCGGAAATAGGACTACTGTATCCAGGTCTTCCATGTGTGGCACGACTAGTCCAGCTGTCGCATACTCAACCAGTGCTTCCGGCTCCATTTTACTCAGTAGCATGCGCTTTTCCGCAGCGTCTTCTTCTGCCAACACACGTAGTTCGCCTTCCAAGGCCCGAAAATAATCACGATCCCACAATTTGAGGAGTGGTGCGTATACCTTACGAATGCGTAAAGATTCTTCAAAGGTTAAAAAAGGGATATGCGGAACGAGCAGCTCAAACATATCTTTATCCGGACCGTGGTCCAAATAAGAGATATAATCAGATATTTCATCCGATTCCGGTCGAAGTAACGCCCAGGCATAGAGTGCGTCATAATCGCTAAAAGGGCAATCCTGAGCTGTAGTAAGCTCAGTACGAACTTCATGTTGTAGTCGTGCATCCACCTTGTCGATCCATTCATGGCCCAAGTCCATATCTTGGACCCACTTTTTAGTCACATAGGCCATGAAGCTGCCGAGCAATTCATAAATTGGAGAAGTGTCTATTTTAATTTGATAACTCATGGAACCCAATGCCTCCTATTCTGTCTTCTAGCCCAGAGCGGTGAACGTAATTAAGCCCGTCCATAAGCAAAACATGAGCATTTTAATAATTGCTCACTTATTTATTATGGCTTGTTCTGCCAGGGATTGTCCACTATAATATGAAATAGTGCGTTGTGACGTGAATGGGTTCGGATTGAACATACGAGGCTCCTTAACCAAAGGAGTCGGATACATACCAGACAAGCTCTTTCCGTAAAATCGTCATCTCAGATGGCGATTTTTTTCTTCTATTCTTTAATACACTAATTACACCTGAATTTGTATGTGTTTGTCGGTTTTGCAGGACGGTATGGAATACATAGTGATAAGAATTATTATTGATTATGGAATCAAATGCAAATCATTTCTTAACATTAATTTTAATTATTTTATTTGTTCGATCAGGAGGAGCTAGGATGTCGTCGTCGTTACGGGTTCATTATTTTATTTTAATTGCTGTTATTATTGTTGCTGGATTATGCCAAGGTTTATTATTACCTATTCTGTCTATCTCGTTGGAACAAATGGGAGTTTCATCTTCACTAAACGGAATGAATGCGGCTGCCCTGTATATTGGTTCATTCGCAATGACGTTGGTGGCAGAACGGACATTGGGCTTGTTGGGGTTCAAAAAGCTGATGGCCGGAGGGCTTGTGCTAGTGCTCATTACGCTACTGCTGTTCCCGCTAATCCCTGATATTCGGGTATGGTTCGTACTGCGTCTGCTAGTAGGTATTGGTGACAGTGCACTGCACTACTCTGCGCAGCTATGGATATTGTTGGTGACTCCAGCAGAGAAGCGAGGCCGCAACATTTCCTTTTATGGTATGTCATACGGTCTGGGTTTTGCATTAGGACCATTGGGATTATGGCTACTCGATTATGGAATGCTGGTTCCATTCGCTGCGTTGGCCTTATTGTGCTTGCTTGTCTTGCTGTTGGTGTTAATTAAGCTGCCGGACTCCAGACCGGAGAAGCTGGAGTCCGAGGCACGTCCCACTCAAAGATTTCGTCGCAGTTACAGCTGGGCATGGTACGCTCTTTTGCCAGCATTTCTATACGGCTATATGGAAGCGAGCCTGAACAGTAACTTTCCAGTCTATGGCCTACGTATTGGCTTTCATACCGATGAAATCGCCGCCTTGCTGCCGTTCGTCAGTTTGGGAGGGTTAGTGCTGCAGCTACCGCTAGGGATATTGAGTGACTGTTGGGGACGTAAAAAGGTGCTAATGAGCGTAGGTATAGCAGGGGGAATGACCTTTATGTTGCTACCATGGAGCGGTAATCATTTTATGTTCACTTTGATATTGCTGACCCTAGCAGGTGGTTTAGTAGGCTCCTTTTTCTCCCTCGGTTTGGCCTATGCCGCTGATCTGCTGCCCAAATCATTTTTAGCAGCCGCGAATGTACTGGCATCCTTTCACTTTAATCTGGGAAGTGTGATCGGACCTAATATTAGCGGAGGATTGCTGGACTATGGAACTCAAGGCAGCATGTTTCTTGTCCTTGGAGGTAGTTACGTTGTTTTCGGATTGTTAGGTCTGTTTTCCAGAAAAAGAGTACCGGCGGTTTAAAACTGCGGTTTGCATGGTATTTGTTTCACATTTACTATAAAATATAAACAGTATTGATGGCGCGCAAAGGGGAATCACTTAGATGATTAAAATTCGGAAGCTGACCAAGCAAGTGGGGCCTGAACGGACCCAGCTACTTCGAGGAATTGATGCTGAAATTCATCAGGGCGAATTCATTGCCATAGTAGGGCCAAGTGGAAGCGGCAAAACGACGCTGCTTCGCTGTCTTGCTTTACTAGAGCCATGGGATGAAGGCAGTTTAATTGTAGCTGGCAATGATGTGCTGAAATCCGGGTGGACGGGCAAGATGAAAATAAAGCGGGAATGGGCATACCTGGAGCAAAACCCGCATCTAAATATGAATCGAACCGCTCTTAAAAATGTGCTCATTGGCAGATCCGGTCAAACTCCAATGTGGAGAATGGTGACCGGTATGGTGCGTTCCGACGATTACATGGGAGCGATGGACGTACTGGAGGATCTGGGTCTGCTGGATAAGGCGCATGATAAATGCGACAAGCTCAGCGGTGGCGAGCGGCAGCGGGTAGCGACTGCGCGTGCTCTCGTGCACGGAGCTAAAGTTATTTTAGCTGATGAGCCTGTAAATGGACTTGATCCAGCTTCGGCAGCGCATGTATTGGAGACCTTTCGCAAGCTGTGTTCTGACGAGCGGGTGACAATCATTACTGTATTGCCGCTGGAAATGGCTGAACGCTTTGCTTCCCGTATATGGGGGTTGAATGATGGTGAATTGGTGTTTGATATTCAGGGAAGACGATTGACACAAGCAGAAAAGAACAAATTGTGAAGGGGACGGCAAGAGAAGTGAAAATAATGCTGTTGAGAATGGTGGCTGCCTGCTGTTCCTTGCTGCTCCTTGCTGGATTTTTAAGCGGCTGTAATGTTATTAGCGATCCCATTTCGCTGATGGAGACACCGACGATGTCTGACGAGAAACAGCAGTTGAATGGTGCAGTGAATACGCAACTAGGGGCGGTACAGCCTTTAAGGCCGAATGACCCAGATGACCCGACGCCAATTCGGACGGGTGATCTGAACAATGATGGTACAGACGAAGCAGTGCTCTTTTATGAAACGCCAGATGAGAGTGTAAAAATACATGGTGCCTTGTTTGAAGATCAGGGCGGAACGTGGGTAAAGAAGCTAACGTTTGATGGGGAAGGCACTGTGCTAGAGTCATTTAAGCTCGTGGATTTAACGAATGATGGAACACTCGATATTGTAGCGGGTTTTTCCAGTGGAGATAGTGGCGATGGCGGGGATCAGAAGGGACTCATCGTGTATTCCTATACCGGAGGAACTCTGGAGAAAATATATGCTACAGGCTATACGGACTTCGTCGTAGATGATTTTAACCATAACAAGATGGACTTGAACGGGGATAATTTGAATGATTTGACGATTATCACGCTGCGACGTAATGAATTCTTTACAGTTAAAACATTTCAATTCAGTGGGGGAACCTTTAAGGAAATCGGATCGTTGGATTTGGACAGTCAGGTCTTAGGTGTCTATAATGTCGTTGCTGGCAAGGTAGCCGAGGGTAGACAGGGGATTGTTATAGACACCAAAATTGCCCAGACCACTACCGTCTCCAATGTCATTGTGATGGATCACGGCAAGCTCAGGAAGCTTAATCTTATGGATGTCACTTTCAAGGATGCGACCATCGCCAGTGGTGATGTGGATGGTGACGGTATTCTGGAATTTGGTAATTTGGAGAAGCCAAAAGGTTGGAGTAACAAACCACTGGATGAGGTTCCATATTTTGTGTCGTTTTATCAGTGGGACGGGGCGAAAGGGACGATTTTTAAGCAGCAGCAGTATCGTGATTCTAATGAACAGGTCTACTTCAGATTGCCGAAAGAGCTGCATGGCAAGGTGACGATTGATCCGAAAGTTTCGAAGAAGGACAGCTATTTGCGCTTCATTTTGGATGATACAGACAAAACGATAGCGGAAATTAAATTTTTCTCGTTGTCACAATGGGAGCGAAACAACGAAGGGTATAGCCAACTGTGGCGAACGAATGCGCAGGTCATTGGCATTAAGCGATCCAGTGAGCTGGAACCGCGTAAAACCATAAAAAACAAGATGGGGGAAAGGCAGGTAGAGTAGAGTGAGTAAAGTTTTAATCATGGAAGACGAGGAATCCATTCGCAGTTTTATCGTCATTAACTTGAAACGTAACGGTTTTGAGGTGCTGGAGGCGTCGGAAGGGCATGAGGCTCTGAATATTTTGAACACGGTGCGGGATATTGATATTGCACTGCTTGACGTAATGGTACCCGGTATGGATGGTTTTGAAGTCTGTCGGAGAATCCGGGAAACGAATGAGCGCATCGGCATTATTTTTCTCACAGCGAAGGTACAGGAGCAGGATAAGGTGTATGCCTTGTCTGTAGGGGCCGATGACCATGTGAGTAAACCTTTTAGCCCGACGGAGCTGATTGCACGTATTCAATCGTTATTGCGTCGGGTGAATGTACATCGTGAAACAGCAGCCAAAGTGTCCTTCCAGTCTGGACCGTTTACGCTAGATTTGATTGCTAAGCAATTTAAGAAGAGCGGGCAGCTGATCGAGTTGACACCGACTGAGTTTTCTCTGATTCAATTTTTTCTGGAAAAAGAAAACACGCCGCTCAGCCGAGATGTTCTACTTGATCACGTATGGGGCAAGGAATATATGGGCGATCCGAAAATTGTAGATGTGAATATCCGACGTCTGCGGCAGAAAATTGAAAACAATCCATCTGAGCCAGCTTTTTTACAAACAGTGTGGGGACATGGATATAAATGGAAAGGTCAGTCTCAATGATCAAAAAGGGGATTCGCCGACAGATTGTGCTTCACTATTTTTTCGTAGTGTTCTTGGCGCTTCTGTTAGTAGAAGTCATTTTTATGTTTGCACTCCGGTCGTACTATTACGATTCCATTTACAAACATATCGAAAGCCGTATCGAATCGGTAAGTGAATTTGCACCCAAATTCAAAGAGCCGGAACAGTCTTTGCAATCGTATTTGTTAAATACATTTTCTCTGCCCTTCACTGAACTGCAGTTGCTTGATGAACAGGGAAATGTAATTGATAACTCGACGAATTTTGCAGCAGATCTAAGTGTGCAAACAAGTGATGTGACACAAGCATTAGCTGGAGATACGGGCAAATGGATCGGAAAGCAACCGAGTACGGGGCAGCAGGTGATGGCGGTATCTCAAAAACTGGACAATATCGTCGGAGACCAGGTGTATGTTATTCGGTATACGACTTCGCTGGAATTGGTAAATGATAAGTTGTTTACGATTACGCTGTTTTCTCTTGGCATCATGGCAGCTGTACTGGTTATTGTATTTGTGGTCAGTACAGGGCTCGCGAATTCCATTGTTAGACCAATTAATAATATCCGCGATGTATCTGCTCAGATGGCTCAGGGGAGGTTTGATGCACGCATTGAAGGCGATTATCGCTATGAGTTGGGTGAACTGGCTTCGACTCTGAACTATATGGCACAGGAAATTGTCAGAACAAATCAAATCAAGGATGATTTTATATCATCCATATCTCATGAATTGCGTACTCCGCTTACATCTATTAAGGGTTGGAGTGAAACGTTAAATTCTGGCGGTTATGACCCGGAAGAGACGAAAATCGGGATGAAGATTATTTCTAAAGAGACGGATCGACTGATTGGCTTGGTGGAGGAAATCCTCGATTTTTCCAAGCTGGAGCAAAATGCCATGAAGCTTGTGATGGGAACGGTGGATCTACGGGAGCTTTTGCAGGAAATTATGCTGAACGTATGGGCCAAAGCAGAAATGAAGCAGATAAAACTTCAGCTGGATTCGGAGGAAACGGCATATCTCGTCCATGGAGACGGTAACCGTCTAAAACAGGTGTTTTTGAACATTGTGGACAATGCTATCAAGTTTTCGCATGAAAGCTCAATTATTTTCCTGTCTCTACAACGAATTGATGGCAATATCGAGATATCCGTACAAGATACAGGGATTGGAATTAGTGCTGAAAATCTTGCCAGAGTCAGAGACCGCTTTTTCCAGGTAGACCACCAAAACGGTGGTACTGGACTGGGATTGGCAATCTCGCAACAGTTTATCGAGCGTCATCATGGTCAGATGCTCATTAGAAGTGAACTGGGGGCTGGAACTACCATTACGGTTTCATTACCTGCTCTGCAAGCAGAGCAGTCCGTGGAACCATCACAACTTACTGAAGGGCTGATTTAAAAGGCCGATTGTATAGATTTAACTAGAAAAACAGCCAGTCCTCTCAAATCGGGAGGGCTGGCTGTTTTTAATTTGGGGGTAACGTTATGAAGTAAAACCTTCGGCACGCAAGCGTGTATTGCGCTCGTAAGCTTCTTTCAGCATACGCGTAGTTTGCGGTCGTACCGCCATTTTACCAAATACCACTTCATTGGGTCCGATAACCATAATTTCGCCCGGATTACCTTTAATGACAGCACCATCGCGAATCACAGCACCTTCACCGATAATCGCATGTTCAATATGGACGTTACGTCCAATGCGTGTGTCAGGCATAACGATACTTTCTTTGATGGCTGATCCTTTACCTACCTCGACACCACTAAATACAACGGAGCGTTCTATTCGGCCCTCTACTTGGCAGGAATCATGCAACAAGCTGCCCAATGGTTGTGTTTGACGGTTAGGTACCTTTTGTGCGCTCAACCTTGTGCGGCGTTCACGTGTATACATCGGCCAGTCCTTGCGTTGAAGGTCGATAGCACAATCATCCTGTAACAAATCCATGTGTGAATCCCATAAGCTTTTAACGGTACCTACGTCCTTCCAATAGCCCTGGAATTCATAAACGTACAAGGATTCTTGGTCCGCTAACATTTTAGGTATGATATCTTTACCAAAATCATGACTGGATTGAGCATCCTGTGCGTCTTCTAACAGGTAATTTCTCAAGTAATCCCATTTGAAAAGGTAAATCCCCATAGAGGCCAAATTACTTTCCGGTTTCTCCGGTTTCTCTGCAAATTCTGTGACACGCAGATCTTCATCGGCACTCATAACACCAAAACGGTGTGCTTCATCCCAAGGTACCTCCATGACAGAAATGGTAGCCGCAGCTCCTTTTTCCTTATGGTGGTTCAGCATTTCACGATAATTCATATAGTAAATATGATCACCGGATAAAATAAGCACATGCTCCGGATTTTGGCTGTCAATATATTCGATATTCTTATGAATAGCATCTGCCGTTCCTAAGTATTCAGCGTTACCTGTATTATAAGATGGAAGCAGGGTAATTCCTTTGTCATCTGTTTTTGTAAGACCCCATGGTGTTCCATCCCCGATATGTTCGTGCAAGGATTCTGCCTCATATTGCGTCAGTACACCTACAGTATCAATGTCTGAATTTACGCAGTTACTGAGAGGAAAATCGATGATCCGGTAATGACCGCCAAAAGGTACGGCGGGTTTTGCAATCGTTGAAGTAAGGGGAGCAAGACGGCGTCCCTCTCCGCCTGCCAGCAGCATGGCAATGCATTCTTTATTAAACATTTCGTTTCCCTCCCGGTTTAGTTGTCAGTGTAGTACATACATAAACGGTATGGGGTACTCTTGAAACCATAAGGTATATAAGATTCCCCCAAAACTAAGGTTTATTTTTTTCCTAGTCATTTTTCTGTTCATTGTGGCTAGAATGGGGTAATAACTCAGGTCAGCTTTGACCCAAAAGCGAATGCATTACCGATTCATACATTTTTACCTACAAAACATATAAGGGTGGTGACGTGATGACAGACCAAACTCTTCCGCAACAGGCTATTTCATCAGAAGATATTTATTTGTTTCATGAAGGAACGCTTTATCACAGCTACCGATCTTTGGGTTCCCACCTTACTGTGGAGAACGGAGAACAGGGCGTCCGCTTTACGGTCTGGGCTCCTCATGCTCTCCATGTCGGGCTTGCTACAGATCGCAACAACTGGAATGGGGAACAGGATTCCTTATATAGGGTTCCCAAATCCGGTTTTTGGAGTCGTTTTTTTCCGGGGATATCCCAAGGAACTTTTTACAAATACGACATTACGGGTGCAAACGGTGAACGATTTCTGAAAGCAGACCCTTACGCGGTACGTGCTGAAGTGAGACCGGCAACGGCTTCTGTGGTAGCTTCTATAGATGGTTATGCTTGGAACGATGCGATTTGGCGCCGAAAACGTAGAGCACCTTATGGAAAGCCTCTGCACATATACGAGCTTCATCTGGGCACTTGGAAGCAAAAAGAAGATGGTACGTTTTATACATACAGGGAAATAGCTGAGCTTCTTGTGCCTTATGTGACCGATATGGGGTATACACATATTGAGCTAATGCCGCTGAGTGAACATCCGTATGATCTTTCCTGGGGCTACCAGCTCACCGGATATTTTGCACTCACAAGCCGGTATGGAGAACCGCATGATTTTATGTATTTGGTGGATCGTTGCCATCAGGCGGGAATTGGAGTGCTGATGGATTGGGTCCCAGCCCATTTTGCAAAAGATGCTCATGGATTAAGGCTGTTTGACGGATCGCCCTTGTTCGAATACGCGGATCCGCTGATTGCGGAAAAGCCCGGCTGGGGAACACTGACGTTTGATTACAGCAAGCCGGAGGTGCGTTCTTTCCTGATATCTAATGCGCTATTCTGGATGGATGTATACCATATTGACGGCCTGCGCGTAGATGCTGTGACGAGTATGCTACGGCTGGATTTTGAAAAGCAGGACGGTCAATATCGTTTTAACTCTAAAGGAGGCATTGAAAATGAGGAGGCTATTGCCTTCCTTCAACAACTGAATGAAACAGTATTCCGCTATTATCCGTATGCTCTGATGATGGCAGAGGAGTCCAGTGCCTGGCCGATGGTGACTTCCCCGGTAAGCGATGGAGGACTCGGTTTTAATTACAAATGGAATATGGGCTGGATGAACGATACGCTTGATTATATCGAAACGGATTTCGATCAGAGGCCGGAGCGCCATAATTTGCTGACATTCCCCATAGCTTATGCGTACAGCGAGAATTTTACACTGCCGTTGTCGCACGATGAGGTTGTTCATGGTAAGAAGTCGCTGCTTGATAAAATGCCGGGTAGCTATGAGCAAAAATTTGCCGGGCTTCGAGCGCTTCTCGGTTACCAAATCACCTCACCGGGCAAAAAACTCTTATTTATGGGAGGGGAATTCGGCCAATTCATCGAATGGAAGGATGAGGAGCAGCTTGACTGGTTTCTGCTGGATTATGACAGTCACCGTTCGCTGCACGCTTTTACGAAAGCGCTGAATCATTTGTATATTCAGGAAAAGGCATTATGGGAACTGGATCATTCGTGGGATGGATATCAGTGGATTGAGGCGGAGGACCGTGGGCAGAGCGTAATTACGTATTTACGTAAAAGTAAAAAGCCGGGAGATACACTGGTCGTGCTTATTAACTTTCAGCCCGTGCCCAGAGAGAACTACCGAATTGGGCTGGAAAAGGCCGGGAGTTATATCGAACTGCTGAACAGTGATCATAAGGACTTTGGGGGAAGGGACCAGCTGAATACGGGAATAATACGGACCGCCCCCATCCCTTGCCACGGACAGCTTCACAGCTTGGAGGTGACCATACCACCCCTGAGCATCGTTATACTCAAGAAAGCGCCTCGGAGGCCTAAAAAAGCAGATTAAACACATAAGGAGGAAGCACATATGAACATTTTGTTTGCGGCAGCAGAAGCACATCCATTTATTAAAACAGGCGGGTTGGCTGATGTCATTGGCGCACTGCCGAAGGCACTTCGTCAGGCGGGGTGCGACGTCCGAATCATTTTACCTAAATATGCGGGGATTCCCGATACTTATAAAAAGTCTCTGCGTCCGGTAGCGGTGAAGCAAGTAGCCGTAGGCTGGCGTAATCAATATTGTGGAATAGAGGAACTGACATTAGACGGAATCAAGGTTTATTTTATTGACAATGAGTATTACTTCGGTCGTGACGGTATTTACGGTTATATGGATGATGGCGAACGTTTTTCCTTTTTTAACCGGGCGATTTTAGAAGTGCTGCCTGAACTGAACTTTCGGCCGGATATTTTGCATTGTCATGATTGGCATACGGCGATGGTCCCGCTGCTTCTGAATGCTGATTATCGACATTTGCCCTTCTACAGTGATATTCGCACAGTGTTTACGATACATAATCTGCTGTATCAGGGGGATTTTCCGTATGAGGTCTTAACTGAGCTGCTCAACCTGGATGGGAGCTATTTCACCCCCGAGGGTGTGGAATATCATGGCAGACTGAATTTTATGAAAGGTGGGCTGACGTACTCGGATCATGTCACGACCGTAAGTCCAACCTATGCAGAGGAGATTCAAACGGAATTTTACGGATATGGGCTGGAGGGTCTGCTTCGTAAATTGGGAGATCAGGGTCGCTTAACGGGGATTGTGAACGGAATTGACACCAAAAGCTACAATCCTGCCACGGACAATCGTATTTATACGAAGTACCGAACGAATCTGACAAAGAAAAAGGAAAACAAAATTGGCCTGCAGAAGGAGCTGGGTCTGCCGGTGCGGCCAGACGTACCTATGATTGCCATGGTAACCCGGCTTGTAGATATGAAGGGGCTAGATCTGGTAACGAGAGTGCTTGACGAAATCTTGTATTATGATGATATCCAGTTTGTCGTGCTGGGAACAGGGGATCCGGCTTTTGAGCATTGGTTCCGTGAGGCAGCGGGACGCTATCCACTGAAAATGTCGGCGCAGCTCGCTTTTAGCGAACCTCTGTCACGAAAAATATATGCGGCAAGCGATATGTATCTTATGCCATCAAGGTTCGAACCTTGTGGGATCAGCCAACTGCTGGCACTTCGTTATGGAAGTATCCCTATTGTACGAGAAACAGGGGGCCTTAATGATACTGTGCAGGCTTACAATGAATCCACAGGTGAAGGAAACGGATTTAGTTTCACGAACTACAATGCACATGATATGTTGAACACCATTCGTCGTGCTGTTCATTTTTATCGCCAATCTGAGCATTGGTCGAAGCTTACACAGACGGCTTTTGCAGGAGAATATAGTTGGGATGTTTCAGCCGAAGCGTATATGGATATTTACTATTTGCTAACAAAAACGGACTGAACAAATAGGAACACCCCAGTCATGTTAATGAAAAAGGGAATCCCTTTAGCCAAGTTTTCTGGCTGAGGAATTCCCTTTTTTACTATGATCAGTCGCCCCCACCACCACAGCTGCTTCCACATGAAGAGCCACTGCTACACGAAGAATGGCTACCAGAATCGCCTGAATCATGATGAGAAGAGCCTCCATGATGAGAACTGTCATGGGAGGAATGATGGTGCGAGTGATGTGTATCCCAGTTTGAACAGCCGCTTGCCGAGCTACAGCCGAATGAGCTAGCTAATACGGCATTACCTGAAGCATCCGGGTGCATGTGTATGGAAAATTGTTCAGGTTGATACCATGAATACCACACAACAGCTAATAACAAATAGTCGACCTGTAAATAGTTGACCTTAGGCAATTGCTTACCCTCAGGATCATCCACCGCTTTATTCACCCGCTCGTGCAGATGTTGTACAATCTTATGAACCGCTTGTTGGGCCTGCTGTGAAATAGCTATATCCTCCTGCGTATTCCAGCGGTCACCTGCTGGCTGCACGGAAGTTGTGAGTTTGTAATAGCGCGAAAGCTCGTCGCTCGGTAATGGATGATTAAAAAAAGTTCCCCACAAACTGGCGCTATAGCGGTTCCAGCCAAAGCATTCTACATACAACCAGTCAAACCACGCCCGCTCCTCAGGCATCGGCTGAGAGCCGCCGGAATGAGGCGCATGGTGAAGCATACGACCAAAAAAAGCTTCCGAGAATTGCTGATATTCGCGGGTAAACATCAACATTTCGTGCCATAATTCATCCATATCGCTACTGAACATAGGCACTCGATTCATAATCGCGCATAGCATAAAATATCGTTTTAGCTCATGCCAGCGCCAATCATATTCTTGCTCCGTCAGCTCAGGGTGGGCTTCGATTACACGACTCCTTACGCTATGAGCATAGGAGGCGGGAATGGATTGCTCCAGTAGCTGCATTAGCTCTGTAATCTCTGGATGACGCTCCTGCGCAAGGGACGAAGGGGATGGGGAGCTGAGGAAAAAAGCATTCCGGCTCCGTGTTTTTCTGTTTCCCCGGTTTCTGCGTATTGCACGGAATATAAACCAAAAAATGAAGAGGATCACCACAATAAACAACGTCCAAAAGCTGCTCATACTATCCATGATGGCTGACTACTCCTTTCTGAAAGAACACGGAATTAAGATTTAGCGTTCGTTATTCAGCAGAGCGAATTCTTTTTTTATCCGGGCTAGCAGTTCAGGATTCGTGATTACATCGCAAGCAGTCCATGCCAAAGTTCTCGCAGCCAGCAGCATTCCTTCCATGGCCCGGTCCTGCATCGCCAAATCGCGGAATTCTGGTGTATGCAAGGCATGCTTCTCGTCAATAACTTGAATGTAAGGATGGATAGCAGGGCAATGAAGCGATACATTTCCGATATCCATGGAGCCGTGATCTTCGCCTTCTGTTATATCTTCTTGTGAAATGCCAGCCTGCACCAAATTTGCGGTAAACGCATCGGAAAGTACACGGTTCGTGACCATTTCATCATAAGAAGTCTCATAATTGGAGGTCTCCAAACGACACCCGGCCTGTAAAGCAGCTCCTTCAGCAATTTGAATAACACGGCGAGTCAGCGGGTTCAGTTCTTGACGTGTAGTGGCTCTCACATAAAATTGGGCTGAGGCGTAATCAGGAATAATATTGGCTGCTTGCCCACCCTGATTAATGATCCCATGGATACGCACTGTACTTTTTACTTGTTGACGGAACGCATTGATGCCATTGAACGTTTGAATCACAGCGTCCAGCGCGTTAATGCCTTCGTGCGGGCTGGCAGCCGCGTGAGCAGATTGACCAAAAAATTCGAATTGTACAGCATCAATCGCCAGTGATTTGCCTGATTTTTCGTAACGGTCATAAGGATGCGTCATAAGTGCTATGTCGCAATCATCAAACAATCCGGCAGCGGCCATAGGGACCTTTGCACCGCGTGTTTCTTCGGCAGGTGTGCCATATACCCGTACTTCTCCACCAGTTTCGTCGATGATCGACTTGAGGCCGACGGCAGCACCAGTACTCATCATACATATCAAATGGTGCCCACAGGCGTGTCCTAGACCTTTCAGAGCGTCATATTCTGCCAGAAAAGCGACAACCGGCCCGGGTTTTGCAGCTTTGTAAGTTGCAATAAAGGCTGTTTCAATGCCCAATACAGGTGCCTGGACCTCAAATCCGTGAAAAACCAGTTCTTCTTTTAAACGGGCAGCGGCCAGAAATTCCTCGTTTCCAAGTTCAGGATTTGCGCCAATAAATAACGAAATGTCCTTAAACCGTGGGGCATGCTGCTCGATGGTCTGTTGAATGGTCTGTTTAAAATCCATGCTGAAAACTCCTTTATATAAGCTGTAATGTAGGTACTGCGTTAGGTATGCTGAAATTGTACTATAACATTCATTGCATAATCATGCATATTCATTTATAATGACACAATCTTATTTATTATAAAGAATTTAAGGAGAGAAAAAAAGATTGAAAAAGGCATATCGTTTTACCGCCCTGGTTTTGACGGCGGTTATCTTGCTGTTGACTGGTCTTCCCATGCTCAATGCATACGGAACGGAAGCAAAGCCACAGAAAAAACTTGTAGTGGGCATGAGTGCCGACTTTCCGCCGTATGAGTTTCATAAAGTCATTAACGGTAAGGATACCATTGTTGGGTTCGATGTGGATATCGCCAAGGAAATCGCCAAAGATTTGGATGCGGAGATGGTCCCTGAAGACATGAGTTTTGACTCTTTGCTGCCTGCTCTGCAAAGTGGTCGTGTAGACTTGGTACTGTCCGGTATGACACCAACGGATGAACGCAGAAAGAGTATTGATTTTTCGGATGTATACTATCGCTCCAAGCAAGTCATCATGGTACGCCCAGAGGATAAAGACAAATATCCGACGATGGATGCTTTGAAAGGCGAGAAGATCGGAGCACAAAAGGGAAGTATTCAGGAAGAGATTGCTCAAAAAGTGCCCAATGCCTCTGTAACTTCACTGGATAAAATATCTGACCTGGTACTCCAGCTGCGGACCCAGCGTGTGAACGCTGTCGTGATCGAAGATACGGTTGCTAAAGGATACACGTTAGACGGTACCGTAACCCTTGCCAAGGCTGTGCCTGAGGATGCGGGAGCAGAAACAGCTGTAGGTATCCGTAAAGGGAATGCAGAATTGCTTGCTTCTGTAAATAAAACGTTGGCTCGCCTGAAAGCAGACGGGTCGATTGAGAAGTTTTCCACGGAAGCGAGTGCACTTTCTGCGGATCGTCAGGTTTCTTCTAATAACATTGTAGATATTTTTTGGAAATACCGCAGTTTATACGCTACGGGTATCGGCTACACCTTGTTGCTGTCTGCGCTCGGAGTACTGTTCGGATTCATCATTGGTCTGATCATATCCTTGCTACGTATGAGTGGAGTACGCATCATTGAGTGGTTAGGTACCACTTATGTAGAGATACTGCGTGGCACACCTATGCTGGTGCAACTCATGATTATTCACTACGGGGTTGCTTTGACGCTGGGTGTCAATTTTACTCCACTCCAGTCTGGTATAATCACATTGTCTCTGAATAGCTCGGCATATCTGGCTGAAATTTTCCGTGCAGGTATCCAGGCAGTAGACCGTGGACAGATGGAGGCTGCCCGTTCATTGGGTATGGGACGAGGCAAAGCTATGCGTCATGTCATTTTGCCGCAAGCGTTTAAATCTATTTTGCCTGCTATCGGTAATGAGTTTATTACGATCATTAAAGAATCATCCATTATTTCGACCATTGGGATGGTGGATATTATGTATCAGGCCCAGGTCATTAAGAACATTACCTACGAAGGATTAAGTCCGTTCGTAATCGCAGCCGCTATTTATTTTGTAATGACATTCAGCTTGTCTAAGCTGCTGGGTTTATGGGAAAGGAAGTTGAGAGCCAGTGATCACCGTTAAACAACTGCGTAAATCGTTCGGCAAGAATGAGATTTTAAAAGGCATTGATATAGATATCGCCAAAGGTGAAGTCGTCGTCATCATCGGTCCCAGCGGTTCGGGGAAGAGTACGTTTTTGCGTTGTATGAATCTGCTAGAACAGCCTACGGACGGGGAGATTTTGTTTGAGGGCGAGCCGATTACAGCTCGTGGTCATAATATTAATGTAACCCGGGAGAAGATGGGGATGGTGTTCCAGCATTTTAATCTGTTCCCGCATAAAACAGTGTTGCAGAACCTGACGCTTGCACCAACGCAGGTTAGAAGACAGTCAGGGAAGGAAGCGGAAAAAATTGCGCTAGAACTCCTGCGTACCGTAGGGCTTGAGGATAAGAAGAATACCTATCCGAACCAGCTATCCGGTGGTCAGAAGCAACGTATTGCGATTGCGCGTGCTTTGGCCATGCAGCCGCACGTAATGCTGTTCGATGAGCCGACTTCTGCATTGGACCCTGAAATGGTTGGAGAGGTTCTGGATGTAATGAAGAAGCTCGCCGAAGGCGGCATGACCATGGTAATCGTGACGCATGAAATGGGCTTTGCCCGCGAGGTAGGCGATAGAATTATCTTTATGGATAACGGTCAAATTGTAGAGCAAGGTACACCAGAGCAGGTATTTGGTACTCCAAGCCATGATCGCACCCGTGATTTTCTTGCCAAAGTATTGTAAGAAAGTGCTGATATGAGCTATAAAAAAGCCCTCCGTTTGACGGAGGGCTTTTTCTTTTTTTGTCACCATTTCACCATATTTTCGTAACAAATATCGATTTCTTGGTGACAAAATTGTAACGAGTATAGTATGATGTTCAAGGTTCCCAACATTTTCATGCGGATAAGGTTACAAAATTGTGATATTATGCAGTAAGCCAAAACTTACCGGGACAGCATGCGGTTATGACAAACGCTGAATGCTGGGCCCAAACTATGGGAAGTGCGGGGGACGTAACAACGGCAGTCTTTCCGAAACGTCATAAGACGATATGGAATATGCCTAGGGGTGAATTGCACAAGCATAGGGCTTCTCCTGAGTCCGAATCCGACAGCTAACTTCGCAGGCATAACAGAGGAGGTACATATCTTTGAAACATCTAAAACATATTGGAAAAACCATGAAATTTGCGGTGCTTGCCGCAGCCATTGCAGGGCTGGCACAGACAGCTGGAGTAGCGGATGCTGCTTCGCTTCATACTGCCAAAGATGGCGATACCTTCTTTTTGCTTGCTCAACGTTATGGAGTATCAGTGGACGAGCTGACGAAGGCGAACCCAAACATTGCCTCTAACAATATATATGCAGGTCTGCAAATTAAGGTACCTGGTGAAAAAAGTGTGAATGCAGCTTCGGATTCGAAGCCTCAGCTTCTTACGGAGAAAGCACCAGCGAATGAGGGGCCAACGATTGAAGCGTGGGGCAAAACATTTAACTATAGCAAAATAGTTGACGTTAAGGCTACTGCGTATTCTGCCGCAGCCGATGAGAATGGTAAATGGGGAGCAGTGGACTACTACGGCAATCCGCTTAAACTAGGTACAATTGCGGTAGACCCGAACGTCATTCCGATGGGCACGAAAGTGCTGGTTACAGGCTATTCCCACCCAGGTTTGCCGGATCATTCTTTTGTAGCTGTCGCTCGCGATCAGGGCAGCGCCATTACAGGAAAACGGATTGATATCTTTATTCCTGGCAACAAATCATTTGTGAACGACTTTGGATTTCAAAATGTGAAGCTATACGTTATTGATAAATAGCATTATACGTATATACGGTTTAATTAAACATAATATATATTATGTAAACTTAATGCCTGTATCCTACCGCATATAACTAGGTCAGACTCTTATCAGGTCCTATCCATAAAAAAGGCTGTCTTGACGAGCAGAAAACTTCTGCTGGTAAGACAGCCTTTTTACGTTGCTTTAGCTTGTAGCTCAATCATAAACATATGGTTATTTCTGTTCCGATGTGTGGAGTAGCCGGGGGACTGTCACAAATTTGTAGCCCTTAGCTTTTAGAGAGTGAATTAGACCCGGCAGAGCTTGGACAGTGCCTTGCAAGTTGGAACTTTGACCTCCACCTGCGTGCATTAAAATAATAGAGCCAGGCCCAGTAGCTGGGATCACATTGCGCTGAATTTGTGTTTTACTTAGTCCCTTCCAGTCGAGAGAGTCTACATTCCAATTGACAATCATGTAGCCATGACGACGTGCCCACTGGATTTGAGGCTCCGTGATTTCACCGTAGGGTGGACGAATCAACTTGGGGCGAAAACCTGCGCTGGCTTGTAAAATACGTTCTGTTTTTGTAATCTGGTTGCGAAAGCGTTCTGGTGTGGCCTTCCTAAAATCCGGATGAGTATAGGAATGGTTTCCTATAGCATGGCCTTCACGGATAATACGGCGTATGATCCCCGGATGCTTTTCCGCACGGTGACCGACGATGAAAAATGTAGCTTTGATGCCATTGGCGTGTAATACGTCCAAAACCTGCGGCGTATACCTAGAATCGGGCACATCATCAAAGGTTAGGGCAATTTGGCGGGTGTGTGGGCCGCACATTTTAAAAATGTCCGCATGTTTTTTTCGCAGCATTGCTAATGTAGGAGTTGCTCGATCTGTGCTCTGTTGTACAGAAGAAGCAACAGCTGCTTCCTTGGGATGGGGCGTTCCGATGTTGGGAGGCGCATCCGCGTGAACGGGTAAACTTGAAAATGCTAGTAACAGTGCCAAGCCTGGCAACACTCCCCTGTACGGCATATGTATCCCCCCTTTCCGTGCAGTGATACCTAGTGGTGCTCTCGACTATTATGTACCTGTCCTATTAAAAATATGCTGGTTACCAAGTTCGGCTCATAAACGACTGGAAAGAAGTCCACGATGAAACGATTATCAATGAAGATGATGGAGCTAAACGCACATATTCTCTTAAACATGACCGAAAACAGGAGCATTTTCGCAAGTTTTAGCCTTACAACGAATTCGGTATACCGTGACAGCTGGTGTATAATGGGGATGCAATTCATAATTATACAGACATGGAATTGAAGGAAGGATGGATAAAAGTGACCGACTTGTTTACTCCTTATCAATTAAAGGGGCTTTCTTTAAAAAATCGGATTGTCATGCCCCCGATGTGCCAATACAGCGTGGAGGCCAAGGACGGAAATCCAACGGATTGGCATCATGTCCATTATGTGAGCCGGGCAGTAGGAGGCACTGGACTTATTATTGTGGAAATGACAGCGGTCCATCCAGATGGACGTATTACAGATCGTGATTTGGGTATTTGGAGTGACGAACATATTCCTGCATATCGTAAGATTGTAGAGGAAGTTCACAAGTATGGTGCCAAAATTGGCATTCAACTAGGCCACGCTGGACGCAAGGCTGAAGATGCTGAGCAACCTGTAGGTCCTTCCTCGATTCCTTTTAGCGAACGCTTTAAAGAGCCGCACGCCTTAAAGACAGCTGAAGTCAGGGAACTGGTTCAGGCATACAAAGAAGGCGCGCGCCGCGCGGTGGAAGCAGGTTTTGACACGGTCGAGATACATGGCGCTCACGGCTATCTGATCCATCAATTTCATTCGCCTTTAACAAATGCCAGAGAAGATGAATATGGGCAGGATTTGTCACTGTTCGGTGTTGAGGTCATACATGCTGTTAAAGAGGTTCTTCCTGCTGATATGCCTGTGCTTATGCGGATATCTGCCAAAGAATACGTCGAGGATGGATATAATGTGGAATACATAACAGGCGTAGGGGAACGATATCGTGATGCGGGTGTGGACATTTTCCATATCTCTTCTGGTGGTGAGGGTCCGATTGGTTCTGGCGGAGGCCCGTCTGCGCGTGCCGGCTATCAGGTGGATTTGGCTCATACCATCCGTGAAAAGCTGAATGTACCTGTAATTGCTGTTGGCTTACTGGATGATTATGAGGACGCCCGTCGGGTTGTTCAGCAGAAAGAAGCTGATCTGGTAGCAATAGGCCGTGCCATGCTGCGTGATCCCTATTGGGCGCTGCATGCATCGCGGGAGCTAAAAGTACAGGCCGACATCCCAGAGCCTTATTTGCGCGGCTTTTAGATATTTTTGAAACCCTCTTTGCAAAGCTTGCGTAAACATGTGTACAGAGCTTAAAATTTAAGCATTCAACTCTAGGAGGAACTTCACATGTCTATTTTCAAACGATTAAGAGATCTTACGATGTCCAACATTAACGCCATTATTGACAAGGCAGAAGATCCAATTAAAATGACGGATCAATACATTCGTGATATGCAAGAGGACCTGGAAGATGCAGAGAAAGCGGTAGCCGCTCAAATTGCTATTGAAAAGAGATTCAAACAGCAATACGAAGAACAGGCTGCTTTGGTAAAGAAACGCGAAGAACAGGCACATACCGCTGCAAAAGCACAAAATGTAGATCTGGCTCGTCGCGCGCTGGAAGAAAAGAAATCTGCTGAACAAAAAATGAATGAGTTCAAAGCTGGTTACGAACAGAACAAAGCTGCAGCCGATAACCTGCGTGGCAAGCTGGATGAAATGCGCAGACAGCTGACAGAAATGAAAAACAAGCGCGAGACACTGGTTGCCCGTTATAATGCAGCTAAAGCGCAAACTGAAATTAACAAAGCTATGAACGGTTTTAGCTCTGATACGGCAACTGCCGGATTGAAGCGTATGGAAGAAAAAATGCTGCAAGCAGAAGCACGTGCCGAAGCGAGCAACGAAATGTCTTCTAAGGAAAAATCGTTGGATGAGGAGTTCAAGGAGCTGGATAAGAAAAGCGCCGTGGACGATGAGCTTGCCGCTTTGTTGAAGCAATACGAAAATAAATAAGAACATTTTAGCAGTGCCGCCAAGGGTGATTGCTCAGGAAGCGAAGGAGAAACGTTTTCTCCTTCGCTTTTCCCTGCCTGGAGGCGTAAAACATTATATGAAGGTCAAGAAGATGTGGAGGATGGTATGAAATGCATTTTTTAGAAACGATGAAAGCAATGCTTGTATGGACTGGTGCGGGGGCTATTTTGATCTTCGCATTAATGTATGTCGACTCTTTATTTACGAAGTATAAGGATTTTGCCGAAGTGAAGGCTGGAAATATGGCCGTAACGGTACGAATGATTATGAAGTTAGTTGCACAAGGCTATATCTTGTCAGGCTCTATCGCTACAGCTAATAATTTGCTCGAAGCGCTTGTGTATTCTGTGATTGCCTTTGTCATCCTGCTTGTTTTGGAAGTTATTGTACGTCTGCTGTTGCGGTACTGGGCTCAGTTTGATCTGGATAAAGGGACACAGGAAGGTAAAATTGGTTTCGGTCTGTTTTCAGGAGCGCTGCATCTGGTTGGCGCCTTGATCATTACAGCATGCTTCTAGGCTAAGAAAGGCAGGAATATAACCATGGGTGTGTGGAAACGAATTTCAAATCTATTTGCTAAGCCGGAGCCGCCGAAAGCAGAGAAAAGCATGCTTCACTTAAATCCAGGTGATATCTGTGAAGTGTCGCTTGTCACCTATGAAGTGGTAGGTCGTGTACATAATCGTGCCCGGAATGCCGTTGTTTTGACGCTTCAGGATGGTAATCAAGTCAGTTATCTTCATATTGAGGAACGGGAAACACTGCAATTTGGACTATATCAGGCCATCGACGGCAGACTTGACAACCCTGAGGAAGTGCCGACCATTTTAGAGTTGGATGATACAACGTATCATTTGGAGGAGCAGTATTCTGGGCATGTTACCGTCATGGGCCGTGCTCCTTTCCGACAGGGTGGAGAGCAGCATGTGTGGCAGTACCAGTCTGATGATTACCATCTGTTGCGAGTAGAGTGGCAGGACGGTCGCTTTATGCTTTATGAAGGAGAAGAAGTGATTACCGGAGACGTCAAGGTTATTCGGGCAAGCTAGGAGAGGGTTACACATGAGCAAACGCACCTGGCAGTATGCATTAAAGGTCATTGTGGCGCTGAGCTTGTTCGTATCCGTGTTAAGCGGCTGCGGCGCGCCAAGTGTAAAAGATACGTATCCGCTGGAATCGGTTAGTGGCAGCGGAAACTCGACCTCGTATGTATACCGGGCAGCTGGCAAGACAGTCCCGGAAGTAGCGGAGGAATTGAAAGAACAGCGTACACCGGAACAAATGTCACCGCAGAGCAATGAGCGGATGTTTCTGGTATATAGCGATGAGTGGTACCATTTGCAGCAAGATCCAGCTAAGAAGGAAGATACACTCATTGAAATTGACAGTAAAAAGTATGTCGAACAAAATTACAGTTCAAGCTTTCTAAAAGGATACTTAACCGCAACTGTGCTAGATGCTCTGTTTGATTCGTTGCGTGGTTCAGGCTCCTATCGAGGCTACTCCAGCAGAGATGTATACCGACCTTCTCAGGGCCAATATCGTGCTCCTACGGTGCAGGAGAAAAAGGCGATTCCGCCAATTACGGTGGAGCGGAAAGGTTCGGTTACCCGTAGAGGAAAGAACTCGGATTCTAGCGTTGGATCAAGCGGAAGTTTGTTCGACAGAGGGTCCAGCAGTTCACCGAGCAGAGGCTCGATTTCACGTGACCGGAGCGGCAGCGGCGGTTCCAGCATATTTGATTCGCCGCGTAAATCTTATAGTAAGCCCAAAACACGTAGTGGTTCAGGTAAAATCAGCCGACGAAGTCGACGATGACGGGTATCGTCAATTTATTTGAAAACAAAAGATTTGCGGAACTGTGGTACTGATGCACAGTTCCTTTTTTTATTTTTAGAGATGATGTTGGTGATCATCTAGCGGCACAGCCAAACCTACACTTTTATGGATATAATAATGTAGAGATAATCAAAACTTTGTTTGATTGAAGGGATTGAAAATTAAATGGTACTATCTATTTCTTGGCCAGATCTTTCACAAAGACCATTTAATCTAATGGTGGAACGAAAAATGGAGTGTTCTCCGAATGTCCTGTATCAGGCTTGGACGAAGCAGTTTGACAGTTGGTTTGCAGCCCCAGAATCAGTATTAATGGAGGCTGAAGTGAACACGACCTTCTTTTTCGAAACGCATTTTGAGGGGAAGCGTCATCCACATTACGGAAGATTTCTAAGACTTGAGCAAAACAGACTTATCGAGCTGACTTGGGTTACTGGCGAAGGCGGTACCAAGGGAGCTGAAACAGTTCTCACTGTTGAGCTTAAACCTCGCGGTAATGGCACGCATCTTTACTTAACGCATGCAGGTTTACCAGACGAGAATTCAAGAAACCAACATGAGCAGGCTTGGCCGCTTGTACTTGAGCAGCTCGACAAAAGGATGATGCCAGATAGATAATTCAGAAGGTTCCAGGCTAAAACTGCAACAAGAGGACGATTTTAAAATCGTTCTTTTTATATTTTTTGATGACAAAAATAAATATTTACCTTACATAAAAACAAATATTACCAGTTTACTAGATTATTTCATTGCCACATCTAATAGTAAAATATACAATTACAACAGGCGAAATAAGAGGATGGTGTATCTGTGTTATCTGCTTTTTTATATATATCACTTGGTGTATTCGATGCTTTGGCCGCTGTTATTTTGGTCTTAAAGCTTTATATGCTTCCCGTGAGGGAATATCGTAGAAAAATATTATTTTATGCAATTGGCATAGCTTTGTTTTCCTTTCTAATGAGGGAAGTTATAGGCTTGCCTAAATTAGATTTGCCGCTTCAGTATTTGTTAATGGTTATCTTTTTTAGATTTGGTTTAGGGATCAAAACCCATCTAGCAGCTTTTTCTGCTGGTTCTGGTCTAACGGCCTACATTAATTTACAACTTTTTGTATTTCTGTTTGCGTATTTTTTTGGAGTAGCAGAACCAGGTGCTATTAATGATACTTCTGGCTCTTCTATTTACGTTATTCAGTTAACTTCTATTATTATTGCGTGCTTTATTTCTTATATAATGGGAAAATATAACTTTGGTTTCTCGTTTATAATTCAGCCTCCACATGATTTTTTAAGAGCTGAAAATTACTTATCATCCCTAAATAAAATGTTGATTCTAGGTGCTTTAATATCAGCTGTCACCATTTTTATTACTTTGTATATGCTCTATAGCTCAAATACCATAGGATTACTATCCATTTCATTGCTTACTTTCGGCGTGTCGTATTTCTTTTCAGAGAGAGGAGATTATGAGGATGCTAGAAGCGCTATCACGGTACATCGCAACGGAAATAAAAAAAGCTGATCCTGATGGTCCAACAAGTGTAGAAGTGATGGAATATGCGCTTGGTATAAAAATTACCGAAGTGTCTTCGATACTAATGGTTGCGATTATAGCTTGGATGACTGGGCATTTTTTGGGGTCGTTATTAGCTCTAGTAACTATCATGTTTGTAAGAAGATTTTCAGGAGGGGCACACTTCAGTAATCTTACATTTTGTGTCTGTTTTACAACGGCAATATGTGTAACTATACCTCTCGTCTCTTTAAATTTATCAACGATTTTGATTATTAATGCTTGTTCAGTATTAGTGTTTTTAGTTTATGCACCCAATCATTTTATTTATATTCATAAGACCAATAACCACAAATATTATAAAACGGTATGTGTTTTGATTTGTGCGGTGAATTTTTTTGTACAATCCCACATAATATGCTTATCTTTAGCTATTCAAGCATTCAGTATTCTTCCTTTATGGAAAGGAGGTGAACGAAAATGGATAAGAAATTGGCGAGAGCTTTAAATTTAAGACTGGGAAAATACGCTAACGAATCTACCAAAAACGAAAAAACAGTATTTGGCGCTAAACCGATACCGGCAGAGCTCAAGAAAAAAGAAAAGAACTGATTATGTACCGCGTTACTCTAGACATTGTTCTTATACGATCGGGGTAACTGCACAGGCTTGTAAGGAAGCTTTTCAGCTATCACGACTTGGTTTTGTGAGATCGAGTCTAACGCATTTGGAGGTACGATTCGAAGAATCTGACTTCACTTGCTCTATGTCTCATAATAAGCTTAAAGCACTTATAAAGTTATGGAAATGACCCGTGGAATTCACGGGTTATTTTATTGCCAACATACTTATATAGTAAGCCCAAAACACGCAACAGCACGGGGAAAAGCAGCCGAGTTTGACGTTCTAAACTCCGCCCGGATTTGCCAGATAACGGTTTTAGCGTTATAACAGAAAGAGGGCATTTTAGAAGAACGGAGTGAGATTATGAATCATACATCATTAAACGCAGAAAAATTCCAGCGTAAAGCAGTTCAGGTGGAAGAGGCACAAAGCAGGATAGCTAGCTATGTTAAACAGGGTGAAAGGGAAGACGTAGAGCTGGAGCAGGCGCATGGACGTTATTTGGCGATGGATTTGACCGCACCACACCCGTATCCCCGTTTTCGTCGCTCAGGTATGGACGGTTATGCGATCCTAGGCTCGGACACCGAAGTGTGTTCGTCCGGTCAGGAAATCTGGCTACATGTGATTGATGAAATTCCTTGTGGCACCGTATCGGACAAGCGGGTGGAGACTGGAATGGCTGCCCGCATCATGACAGGAGCGCAATTACCTGAAGGAGCGGACACGGTTGTCATGCTGGAAGCGACACAGCTGCGTGAAGAAAACGGACAGACATATGTCGGCTTGAAGAAGCGTATAGAAGTTGGCAAAAATGTGACACAGATTGGTCATGAGATTCAGGAAGGTCGGCTTTTGCTTAGTAAGGGAACCTGCCTGGGAGCAGGGCACATCTCGGTACTGGCTACTTTTGGAGTACACCGGGTACCTGTTTACAGGAAGCCAAAGGTGGCCGTTTTTTCTACAGGATCGGAATTACTTGCAGTGGATGAGCCGTTACAACCGGGGAAAATTCGAAACAGTAATACATATATGTTGGCTTCTCAAATTAGAGAGGCAGGAGGAGAGCCGTTTATTTTACAAGCCATTCATGATGATTTGAGCCTTGCCCGTACTTCTGTACGTGAAGCGATAGCTGCCTATGATATCGTGGTCACGAGTGGAGGAGTATCAGTGGGGGATTTTGATATTATGGGTGATCTGGTACGACAGGAAGATGTGAATATGCTGTTCAACAAGGTTACGATGCGTCCAGGAAGTGTGACCACAGCCGCAGTGATTGACGGCAAGCTGTTATTTGCGCTTTCAGGCAACCCCGGTGCGTGCTTTGTAGGCTGTGAGCTGTTTGTACGGCCGACGATCCAAATGATGGTATCTTCGGCACATCCATATTTACAAACCTGGACGGCGAAGTTAGGCGCAGATTATACGAAGGTAAACAACTATACACGCTTTGTACGCAGCTCTCTGGAGATACGTGGTGGACAAGTATACGCGATTCCTGCGCGAGTAGATGAATCCAGTGTTATGGTGACCATTAAGGACAGCGACTGTCTGATCGTGATTCCTCCCACAACAGAAGGATTACGCGAAGGTGAAGAGGTGCGTGTACTGGTGTTACAAGGTGGACAGGTGACGTGAATACGAAACATCCATTTGTATGTCAAATCGTCGGATTCAAAAATACGGGAAAAACGACCTTTCTCGGAGGATTGATTCGTTATGTGCAGAAGTCAGGTCTACGCGTAGCAGTGATTAAGCATGATGGACATGAATTTGAAATGGATCATGAGGGTACAGATACGTTCAAGCACCGACAGGCGGGTGCTGAAGGCATAGCTATTGTTTCGGCTGGAAGAACAGCCATTTTAGAGGAGAATAGTCAGCCTGTCACCGGACTGATCCGGCATTTTCAGGCCTATGATTGTGTGTTGCTAGAAGGCTTCAAGCAAGAGGATTATCCGAAGCTGGTCATGGTGCGGGAACAATCGGATGCTCAGCTTACCGATAAGCTGACAAATGTACAGGGAGTAGCGGTTTGGGAGCATCAAATGGATTGGGCTCAAGGTCACTACTCAGATGAAATGATACAGATATTTCCTGCCGAGGCCAACGGACCCGCAGGCCGCTGGCTACTCGAACAGATTCAAAAGCAGATAGAAGGAATGAGGAATGAGCAGGGGTGAGACATCAATCGGCTGAGTCGGTTAGAGTCTCTACCCGCCGTTCGATCGCCTGAGACATGGTTTTGTCAGTCAGGTGAGCATACACTTCTGTTGTTTCTGTCGAAGCGTGCCCCAGCTGTTCCTTTGTTTTGTAAATATCATTTTGTAAATAATAGTCAGTAGCAAAGGAATGACGAAGCTTATGCACGGTAAGGTAAGGCTTGCCGAACCGTTTGGCGTACTTAATGATCATTGCCTGAATCGCTCTTTTGGTCATTCGTTTGCCTTCTGTACTGCCGTTAGGACGTGTGACAAAGAGAGCCTTTTCTTTTTTTGGAGCGCGGTAACGGGTATGTCTCAGGGACAAATAAAGTACGAGATCATCTTTGGATTGCTCGCGGAAATACACCGGCGTTTTAAAGGTTTCGTCGTTATTGCCTTTGCGGTACACATATAATAGTTTATTGTTTATGTCTAAATCGTCCAGATTCAGATTGACGATTTCAGATACGCGCAGGCCTGAGTTCAGAATGAGGCTGGCGATGCAGGCATCCCGTTCCTTATTTAGTTCATAGGAGTATAAAGCCTGCTTGTTATCGGCCAAATCTTGACCATAGCCTTCATAAATATAACCGATGAATTCAAGCAGTTCTTCCTCTTCCAGTATTTTACCTTTAAGCTTAGCCGCCGTATCCTTGGGTTTATGTATACGCTTGATTTCGACCTTAGCCATAATGTTGCGTTTGAGCAACGGATAAAAATTTTCATCCTCAGCGATCTGACTTAAATAATGAAAAAGCGAACGCAGAGACGATAGCTTACGTGAAATGGTAATACGGGAGTTGGAGCCTTCGCGCTTAGTAGACAGGAATAATCGAAAGCCTGTAATACTGTCCATATGAAGTGTCTCCAACTCTTCCAGTGTAACTTGGGCATTCGTTTCTCCGGTGGACAAGCCTTCCGCGCGAAGCCATGAAAAGAAAGCTTCGTAATCCCGCACATATTCTAGTAATGTGGAAGGGGACAGGTCGGGCAGCTTATAATCCATAAATTGCTGCACGTACCATGGTAATCCCGGCATTTTTTCATCTAGTTTGCGCCGGTCGATGATCTTTTGTATATTCATTGAGTTCCACCTCGTCCGGTCATAATATATATGTATTTTAGCATATTTTGAACAGCACTGGATGGGATGTAATTCGAAGTTAAAGAACAGATTGAACCGCCAAGAGAGGTGAAAGTATGGGGTATAATATCAAATCGGAACTGAAGCTGTCTATTAAGAGTGTACCGGAGTCGCAAAAGGACATTATTGTACAGCTCATGCAATTTTATTTATATGATTTTACAGCCTATCTTCGAATTGATGTCACTGAGAAGGGGACATTCCCGGCTTATCCAGACTTGTATCAATATTGGACGAGCGGTGAACAGAAGCTACCTTTTCTGATTTGGAGACAGGATATTCCTGTGGGTTTTGCACTCGTTGACCGAATGTCCAGCAATCGAGAAGCTGACTACTACATGGCTGAGTTCTTTGTACTTCGTCCTTATCGGCATAATGGGGTTGGGACTTGGGCGGCTCATAAGCTGTTTGGACGTTTTAACGGACGTTGGAAGGTGACCCAAATGAGCACGAATAGGCCGGCACAGTCCTTTTGGCGTAAGGTGATTGGAAGCTATACGAAAGGTGAGTACAGGGAACAGACACATCCGGTAAGAGGGAATATCAGTCAGTTTTTCAATACCTGAAAAATTCGAAATAGAAAGTAAGTAATGAAAAAGAGTCGAGGAGAGTATCCTATCGGCTCTTTTTTTGTTGTCAATTCAAGTCTTCTATCCATCTATAGAGCATTCCAATTAGAACCTGCATTGACACTATAAAAACGCAGGTATACAGTTATTAACATAATTCATATATATCTGATTGGAATTATCAACAATGAAGCATAGGCTCCAAAAATGCAATGTAATCATAACATCACCCATCAGATCGGAGAGTGTTTTTAGGTGAAACGAACAAGTCGATTTGCAAAAATGGTAGCTGTAACCCTGTCGATGGTGCTGGTCTTATCGGCATGCTCGAGTAATAGCGGGGCCAATTCTACGAATACTGAGGCGAATGCAGCAGGAGGCGGGCAAGCTGCAGAAGGTGGAGATCTTACCTATGCACTGGCAACATCGCCGGATTCACTGGACCCGCATAAGAGTGGATTGGCAGTAGCATCTCGGGTATATCGTGCGATATTCGATAACTTGGTGGTAAAGCTACCGGACAATACGATTAAGCCTTGGCTGGCAAACGAATGGAGTGTTTCCGAGGATGGCAAAAGCTATACATTCAAGCTGCGCAAGGATGTTAAGTTCCATGACGGAACCCCGTTCAATGCGGAAGCCGTTAAATTTAGCTATGATCGAATTATTGATCCGCAAGCCGTAGTAGGTAATGCCGCTAACTTGCTGGCTCCCTATGAATCCTCACAGGTGATTGACGAATACACGATTAAATTGAATCTGAAACGACCATCGCAGGCTTTTTTGAGCAATTTAAGTGTTCCGGCAGTAGCCATTGTTTCACCGGCAGGAGTTAAAAAATATGGAGATCAATTCGGTAAGCATCCAGTGGGTACAGGGCCCTTTAAGTTTGTAAAATGGGACGAAAATGCAGAAATCAAAATCGAACGTAATCCGGATTACAAATGGGCACCGGAAACTATTGAGAATCAGGGAGCGCCGTATTTGGACAGCGTGACCTTTAAAATTGTTCCGGAGGAGGCGACCCGGATCGGCAGTGTGCAGAGCGGGCAGGCTTTGGCCGCTGAAACCGTCCCACCGCAGAACATTTTGACGTTGAAGAGTGACCCTAATTTCCAATTGTTGCAGGTCAATACCCTAGGATTGCCATATACACTGTTCATTAACCAAAAGAAGACACCGTGGAATGAATTAAAGGCGAGGCAGGCATTGCAATATGGTATTGATGTGGGGACGATCGTCAAAACGCTGTATCTAGGAACTTATGAACAGGCTTGGTCGCCACTCACTCCAGGTATTTTTGGATATGATAAATCACTGGAAAACGGCTTGCAGCCTGATCTTAACAAGGCCAATCAGTTACTGGATGAGTTGGGGTGGAATAAGGGAACGGATGGTTTTCGGGTGAAGGATGGACAACGTCTTACGCTGCATTATGTAGACGGCACTCCGAACCGTGAAAAACGGAACGACATTGCAGCCATTATTCAGCAGCAGCTGAAGAAAATCGGTGTTGATGTGAAGATTGAAATTACCAAGGATATTGCAACAGTTGTATATACGAACGGAAACTATGATTTCTACGGAAATAGCCAGGTCAATGTGGACCCGAACGCTTTATATGCTTTTTACCACACAGCGGCAACAAATCAGCGGCCTACACTGCCTAACTTCTCCAATCCAGAGGTCGACAAGCTGTTGGAGCAGGGAGCTATTGAACAGGACGATGCCAAGCGGGAGGAGATTTATAAAAAGGTGCAACAGCTAATACGTGATCAGGCCGTCATCATTCCGATTTATGTTTTCCCTTATACGGTTGGAGCAGCCAAGTCAGTGCAGGGTCTCAAATTCGATTTAGTGGGTTATCCGCTCTTTAACGATGTGCGTATTCAAAAATAGTATTGCTAAGTAATTTCTGGGGACCATCCAGTAGGGAAGGAGTGTGGGCTATGATCAGAGCTGTTGCAGAAAGACTGGTTACTTCTTTGTTGGTCATTCTGGGTTCCTGTATTTTGGTATTCAGCATTTTGTATCTGCTCCCGGGGGACCCGGTAGATTCGATTCTTGACCCTTCAACGGCCACGCCAGAGATGATCGCCAATTTGCGTCATAAGCTGGGAGTGGATCAGCCTTTTCATGTTCAGTTTTTGAACTATTTCGGAAATCTGCTACAAGGTGATTTTGGAAAATCACTGCTCAATGCTGATCCGGTGCTGCCTAAAATATGGGTCAATCTCCCGCCTACACTGGCGCTGACGCTTGCCGGTTCTGCTATTTCGGTCATTATCGGTGTCCTGCTCGGAGTGCTGTCGGCCATTCATCGGGATAAGCCGATTGATATCATCGCACGAATCGTTGGATTGTTCGGCATTTCTATGCCCACATTCTGGTCAGGCATTCTGCTGTTGCTTATTTTCTCCATTCACTTGGGATGGCTGCCTGCTATGGGCTCGGGCGGTTGGAAAACTCTTGTGCTTCCGTCTCTCACTTTGGGCATTGTCGGTGCAGGGTTCATTGTCAGAATGGTGCGTAACAGTATGCTGGAAGTCATTAATGAGCAGTTCATCGTAACGCTCCGTTCCAAGGGTTTGTCTGAGAAGGTTATTATGTATCGCCATGCGCTACGCAATGCGTTGATTCCAGCGATAACGATGATCGGGATGCTAATGGGAGAAATGCTGGCCGGAGCAGTTGTGAGTGAGACGGTATTTTCACGGCAAGGCATTGGACGTTTAATTGCGGACGCAATTATGGCTAAAGACTTACCAGTTGTGCAGGGAGTTGTATTGTTCTCTGCCATCATGTATGTGATCGTAAATCTACTGGTGGATATATCGTATACGTTCATTGATCCAAGGGTTAGACGCTCGGCGTAAGCTGGAAGGATTCAGGGAGGAGGAAGTCGGTTGAGAGAAACAATGGCTGCCAAAACAATTTGGAAGGAAAGAAAGCTGCGGGTAGCTCGGCAAACTGGAAGGTGGCGGCTCGGTGGAGTGTCGGATGGGTTCGTATATGCGGCGGGACTGATTATTGTGTTCGTAATCGTCTGTGCGGCGTTTCCACAATGGATTGCTTCTTATGCACCCACAGAAATGTTAAGCGACCATATTTTACAAGTCCCAAGTGCTTCTCACTGGTTCGGAACGGACTATTTTGGGCGGGATGTATTCAGTCTGGTTGTTCACGGAAGTCGGGATTCTCTGTTTATTGGCTTCATGTCGGTACTCGTCGGCGGTCTGGTGGGTGGAATTATTGGTGCGCTCTCAGGTTACATTGGCGGTACAGTGGATTCGATACTGATGCGATTTATTGATATTTTGATGACTATTCCCGGAATTCTGCTGGCTTTGGCGATTGCGGCGGCTCTTGGCCCAAGCTTGTTCAATATTGTGCTGGCGGTAGCCATATCTGCTGTCCCCGGTTATGCAAGAGTTATGCGAGGCCAAATTATAAGTATAAAAGGACGTTCTTACGTCATTGCTTCGCGTTCCATCGGAGTTACACCTTTCGGCATCTTTTGGCGTCATGTGCTTCCTAATTCCTTGTCCCCTTTGCTCGTGATGGCGACGCTTGGCATCGGTAGCGCTATTTTGGCCGGATCGGGATTAAGCTTTCTGGGACTTGGCACGGTAAAGGAAATTCCAGATTGGGGAACAGTATTGTCTCAAGGACGAGGATATTTGACAGTAGCTTGGTGGATATGTACCTTTCCTGGCCTAGCCATTACGTTGTTTGTGTTGTCAGTCAATATTTTGGGCGACAAGCTGAGAGACCAGTTGGACCCGAAAAAGAACGCAAACTAGCATCAGGAAGCCTATTCTTAAGTGCTATAGAAGGAGGGAGTTCGTTTGTCATCATTGCTGGAGATTGAACATTTGTCGGTCGATTTTCATACTAAAAAAGGTTTGCTGCAAGCACTCGACAACGTATCACTGACGATCAGGGCGGGAGAAACGGTCTGCCTCGTCGGTGAATCTGGCAGCGGAAAAACGATTACCTCCAAGGCGATTATGCGGCTAATCGATTATGAGAACGGACGAATTGCCCAAGGACAAATACGGTTGCAGGGCATAGATTTGACCGTTTTGTCACAGCAGGAATTACGCTCACTTCGTGGTAAAAAGATGGCGATGGTATTTCAGGAGCCGATGTCGGCGTTTGATCCGGTGTACACTATCGGGTATCAGCTGATAGAAATCATCATGGAGCATGACCGGAAGACACGAAAGCAAGCATGGGCTCATGCGGTTCATTTGCTGAACAGGGTAGGGATTCCTGAACCGGAAATTCGTATGAAGCAGTACCCCGGAGAACTGTCCGGTGGGATGCTGCAACGGGCGATGATTGCAATGGCACTTTCATGTGCCCCTGAGCTGCTAATAGCGGATGAACCAACAACGGCGCTGGATGTAACGATTCAGTCACAAATTTTGCAATTGCTTCAGCAATTAAAGACAGAATTCAACATGTCGATTCTGTTGATTACGCATGATTTGGGTATTGCGGCAGAGGTTGCGGATCGAATTGTTGTGATGTATGCCGGTCGAGTTGTGGAGCAAGCAGTAACGGAAGAACTGTTCGAGCTGCCATTGCACCCTTACACTAGAGGGTTGCTTCGTTCGGTGGCAACACTGGATACAGATCGCAGCAGCAAGCTGTTTTCGATCCCGGGGGCAATTCCGAGCCTGAGTGCATTGCCTTCCGGCTGCTTGTTTCACCCGCGTTGCCCGCATGCGACAGATCAATGCAAAAACGAAGCGCCACCGCTGGTAGCCAAGGATGAACGCGAGGTAGCTTGCTGGCATTCGGAGCAATTGGCTGCGTCCGACGAGTGGCATATTACAGAGCTATCGGTGAAAGGGCAGATCACGGCAGATGCTGTTGCAAAGGCAACCGAAGTAAAGGAAGAATTGACGAACGTATCTGCTGTTGATGGGGCTAAGGTGAGCAGTCATGGCGTACAGGTAAAGAACTCCCCTAAATCCAATGAGACTATCACGGAAACCGTCCAGAACAAGCAGGACTTGTTTAGAGTGGATGGAATTCGCAAGTATTATCCGGTGAAAAAAAGCTTTCCCGGTCGGACGGGTGCTTCGATCCGGGCGGTGGATGATGTATCGTTCTCAATCCGGCAGGGCGAAACCTTTGGATTGGTCGGAGAATCCGGCAGCGGTAAGTCTACTTTAGGCCGGCTGCTGATGCAGCTGGAACGTCCGACCTCAGGGCAGGTATGGTTCCAGGATCGGGAGCTGACACGTTTAGGAAATTCTGAGTTGCGATCCGTTCGCCGTGATATGCAGATGATTTTTCAAGACCCCTACGGATCACTTGATCCACGGTGGAATGTGGGAGATATCATAGGGGAGCCGCTTGCGGTTCATGAAGGGTTGTATGGCAAGGCAAAGCAGGAACGGGTGGAAGAACTCCTGAGCGCTGTTGGATTATCACCTTCGCTGGTTACGCGGTTTCCGCATGAATTTTCGGGAGGACAGCGGCAGCGAATCGGGATAGCCCGTGCCATTGCTCTGCAACCGCAGTTTATTTTGGCGGATGAGGCAGTGTCGGCTTTGGATGTTTCCGTTCAGGCGCAAATTGTCAATCTGCTTCAGGACTTACAGCGTAAGCTGGATACAACCTATTTGTTTATTGCACACGGATTGCACATTGTCCGCCATATTTCAGATCGGATAGGGGTTATGTACTTGGGGAAACTTGTAGAAATTGCGCCAAGTGACGAGTTGTTCAGGCATCCTGTCCATCCGTATACCCGGGGGCTTGTTGCCTCGATACCTAACCCAAATCCGAAAAACCGTCGGGAGCTAATTACGGTACAAGGTGAGATTCCTTCGCCTGCGAAGCCGCCATCCGGCTGTCGTTTTCATACCCGCTGTCCACTAGCGACCTTGCGTTGTCGTGAGGAAGCACCTGAGCTGACAGCAATTAGCACAGGACATTATGCCGCTTGTCATTACCCGGCCTAGGTTCAACCCCTTCCTTTGATCTGCTATCGGCATGATAAGAGAGCTACATTCTACAGGCCGTTCATGGTAAGATAAGGATAGAAGTATATAAATTCAATAGGAAAAGAGGGTATTATGCTAGATAAATGGGTTCAGGAATTAAAAGATGATGAACAAGAGCTGATTGCGTGGAGAAGACATCTACATCAGCATCCCGAGCTGTCTTTTGAAGAAACGAATACGTCTGCATTTATCGCCGATCAATTGCGCTCTTTTGGTATTGAGGTAAGAACGAATGTGGGTGGAAACGGTGTGCTCGGGTTTTTAGAAGGCGGTCAGCCAGGTAGAACGATTGCATTTCGTGCTGATTTTGATGCACTTCCCATTCAGGATGAAAAGGATGTGCCTTATAAATCGACCGTTCCGGGTGTTATGCATGCCTGCGGACATGATGGTCACACGGCTGCGTTACTTGGAGTGGCACGCGTGTTGAGCCATAACCGTGAGGCGCTGAAGGGAAAGCTTGTGTTTATTTTTCAACATGCGGAAGAAAAACCGCCTGGCGGAGCCAAGTTTATGATTGAGGATGGCTGTCTGGATGGGGTAGAGGCGGTATATGGTATTCACCTCGCATCTGAAATTCCTTTTGGTAAAATTGGATTAAAGAGTGGGCCTGCGATGGCGGCTGTCGACGCGTTTACGATCCAGATCAACGGTAAAGGCGGGCATGGCGCACGACCGCATCAGACGGTGGACTCTATTGTTATCGGCAGTCAAATTGTGAACGGGTTGCAGCAGGTGGTTAGTCGCAGGGTGGACCCTATTGAATCAGCAGTGTTAACGATTGGGGTATTTCAAGCTGGAACTGCCTTTAATGTGATTGCAGATAAGGCTAAAATTGAAGGCACCGTACGTACGTTTAATAAGGAAGTGCGTAAGGAAGTCGAGAATGAAATTCGCAGTATCGTCAAGGGGTTGACTGAGGCTTATCATGCCGGATACGAAATTGACTATCTGAATGGCTATCCTTCTTTGGTGAATGCCGAAGCCGAAACGGAACGTGTACGCGAGCTCATCGGCAGACTGTATGGAGCAGACGCTTTTTTGGATTTGAAGCCGGTCATGGGAGCAGAGGATTTTGCTTATTATTTGGAGCAACGACCGGGAGCCTTCATTCATGTGGGTGCACGCAATGAGGATGAACGAACGCATTTTGCTCATCACCATCCTCACTTTGATTTTGATGAGCGGGCATTGCTCGTCTCAGGGCATATTTTTTTAGCACTGGCGCTTGAATACTTGCAATAATAGGCATATGTTTATGACTGAGGACATATTAACGAAGCTGGAACCGCGCATAGCGCGGTTTTTTGTTGTAAATCAAAGTATTTTGACACCCATAAAGAATGAAAATCAAGTAATTAATTCACTATATGAAAAATTCATAATAGAATTAAATAAAAGGTATTAACTCTGAAGGAAGTTCAAACCTCCTATTATAAGCTGCGGAGCAGGAGATAAAATTGTATTATCTTGATTTTTCGCACAAGGAAATGGGAAAAAGATGACGAATCTATTGAGCAAGACACCCATGTAAGCGCTAACAAAACGAGTATTGCACCATATATATTGGTTGAATGGGGGTGAGCCAAGAATACACTTGTCATATTTGTGAGAAGCAACGATAACGATAGGAACGAATTCAGAATCGGCTGATTACTTTGATCTCAAAATGACTCGCATATTCAATTGATAATGAAGAAGGAGGTTGAATTCATTGACTAAGGCAAAAAACAGGTTGAGAATTGCTTGTTTGGCGCTTGTGGTAGCGGGTGCTTCCTGGACAGGAATGATAGCGCCGACTCATGCTGCTCCAAGTGACGATTACAGTTGGAAAAGTGTGGTTACGGGTGGAGGAGGTGGTTTTGTACCTGGCATTATTTTTAATGAAACGGAAAAAGACCTGATCTATGCCCGTACAGATATTGGAGGAGCTTACCGCTGGAATGCTGCCAATGAGAGTTGGATTCCGCTGACGGATTCTGTGGGCTGGGAGGATTGGAACAAAAATGGTGTCGATGCACTAGCGACTGATCCTGTTGATCCGAATCGTGTATATATAGCTACAGGTACGTATACTAATTCATGGGATAAACAAAATGGGCAAATTATGCGTTCCACCGACAGGGGCAATACGTGGCAGACAACCAAGCTTCCTTTTAAGGTGGGGGGCAATATGCCGGGGCGTTCAATGGGTGAACGTCTGACGATTGATCCAAATAAGAATAATATTTTATTCTTTGGAGCTCGAAGTGGTAATGGACTATGGAAAAGCTCTGATTTTGGAGCAACTTGGAGCAAGGTAAGCAGTTTCCCGAATCCAGGGACGTATGTACAGGACCCTTCCAATGAATATACCAGCGACATTGTCGGTTTAGCGTGGATCACCTTTGACAAAAAAACAGGCTCTTCCAATAAAGCAACGCAGACGATCTATGTAGGTGTTGCAGATAAAAAGCAAAGTGTCTATCGCAGTACAGATGGCGGGACAACCTGGTCTGCTATAGCGGGACAGCCTACGGGCTATTTGCCACATCACGGTGTGTTATCACCGGACGGCAATCTATATATTTCTTATAGCGATGGAGCAGGTCCATATGATGGATCAAAGGGTGAACTGTGGAAATTGAATACAGCAAGCGGGCAGTGGACTAACATTAGCCCCATAGGTAGCAGTAGTGCGGACAATCATTTTGGATATGGTGGACTGACGGTGGATGCCCAGAAGCCAGGTACAGTCATGGTTGCTACGTTGAATGCCTGGTGGCCGGATGAAACGATTTATCGCAGCACTGATAGTGGGGCAACTTGGAGTCCTATTTGGGAATTTGATGGTTATCCGTCTCGTAAGCTAAAATACAATCTGGATATAAGCGGTGCGCCTTGGCTGACTTTCAATGCCAACCCTGCTCCACCGGAAGTATCGCCCAAGCTGGGGTGGATGATTGGAGATCTGGAGATAGATCCATTTAATTCAGACCATATGTTGTACGGCACCGGAGCTACGATTTATGGCTCTAAAAATCTGACCAATTGGGATAAAGGCGGAAAGCTGGATATTTCAGTAGCCGCTAAAGGGGTAGAGGAAACGGCAATTTTGGATCTGGTGAGCCCTCCAACCGGCGCGCCTTTGGTGAGCGCAGTAGGTGATGTCTCTGGATTCAGACATGACGATTTATTCAAGGCTCCAGCTAAAATGCTGGATAATCCGACCTTTACAAGCAGCGAAAGCATTGATTATGCCGAGCTGAATCCTTCTTTTATGGCCCGAGTAGGTAAAGCGGATTATAAAAAAGATCCAAATGCCAAATCCATCGGTTTTTCCAATGATGGAGGAGCCAACTGGTATAAAGCAAATAGCGAGCCTTCCGGTACAGCAGGAGGAGGCAGCATCGCCGTAGCAGCAGATGGTAATGGCTTGCTGTGGAGTACATCAGACAAAGGTGTGTTCTACTCCAAAACTGGCGGCAACTCATGGACAGCAAGCACAGGGATTCCAGCGAATGCAAAGATCGTCTCTGACCGAGTGAACCCTAATAAATATTACGCATTTGCCTCCGGGAAAATATATGTGAGCACCAATGGAGGCGTATCCTTTACGCCATCAGCGGTAACTGGCTTGCCGACAGCAGGCAATGCTGATATTGATGCTGTACGAGGAGCAGAAGGAGATGTATGGTTCGCCGGAGGCTCCGAGGATGGAGGGCCGTATGGCTTATGGCATTCCAATGATTCCGGCGCTACGTTCACCAAGCTCTCTAATGTGCAGGAAGCGGATTTTGTAGGCTTTGGTAAGGCAGCGCCGAACCGTACGAATGCAGCGGTATTTATCGTTGGTAAAATTGATGGTACACGTGGATTTTACCGTTCGGACGATGCTGGCGCAAACTGGGCGCGCATTAATGATGACAAGCATCAATATGCTCGAGTGACCAAAATTATTGGGGACCCTCGGGTTTATGGACGTGCTTATCTGGGAACGAATGGCCGTGGCATTCTGGTGGCAGATCGTGTGGGTGGTGATCAGCCATCTACCGGGCAAGCAAGTATTACACCAACGACTGCAACCTATGGATTGAATAACAGCAATACGGATCTTACTGTCAAGCTAACACTTAACGGCAATACGTTAGAAGCTATCAAGCAGGGGAGTGTGGTGTTGAACAAAGGTGAAGATTATACGCTTAGTGAAGAAACAGTCGTTCTTACCAACAAGTATTTATCTAAACTTCCTAAAGGAGAGACAGCACTAAACTTCCATTTTAGTACAGGTAATGATGTGTTGTTTACGATTACGGTGAAAGGGGATACGCCAAGTGAGCCGGGAACAGGCGAGGGCGTTCTGAAGGTGCAAACCTTCAATGGGAATGTATCCGCCACAAGCAATACAATCAGTTCCAAATTTAAAATAACCAATACGGGAACCTCATCAATTTCCCTAGCAGACGTGACATTGCGTTATTATTACACCATTAACGGGGAGAAAGTACAAAATTTCTTCACGGATTGGTCGAGCGTCGGTACAGGGAATGTGATTGCTAGCTTCAAAACATTATCCAATGCGAAGCCAGGGGCAGATTCTTATGCAGAAATCGGGTTTAAATCGGCTGCGGGTTCTTTAGAACTCGGTCAAAGTGTGGAGTTGCAAACCCGGATATCCAAAGAGGACTGGAGCAGTTACACACAAACCGATGATTATTCATTTAATCCCACAGCAAACAGTTTACAAGATTCTGCTAAAATAACCGCTTACCTGTCTGGAAGCAAGCAATGGGGAATTGAGCCCTAAACCTTAATAAGGATAATCCTAAGTCAGCCACTCTAATGAGTGAGCTGGCTTTATTTTTGACGACCTGTTGTCCCGCATTCTTTTTTTGGGGAAAAAGCAACGACAAGTTGAAAACAGCAACTAATAGAGATTCAAATTAAATTGTATGATTATTTCACTATATGAAAAATTCATAATAGAAAAAAACTCTTTCTCGCATACGATCTCCACAAAACAAACACACCACTTTAAGTAGAAAAAAGAAACAATAACACGAACACACGTTCCCTTCATCTTGAAAAAGAAACGCTCCTGTCCTTAGACAAAAAGCGTCTCTAATCCATTTTTTATATTTATCATACACCTCAAATAAGATGCCGAGATGCTGAAATTAACAGTGTCATCGTAATGACATTCACAATCGTAGAAAGTAATACTGTTTGTGCGGCAAAATCGGGTTCATTTTTATATTCTTCCGCCAAAATACTTGTATTAACGCCGGTAGGCATACCCGATGCAATGAGCAAGGCTTGAGCCGGAATCCCCTTAAGACCCAGCAGCAAGACGAGCATAAAACCGACCATTGGACCAGCAATCAGGCGTAGTACCATACTGATGTACACGGCTGTCCGGCGCAAACGAAAGGGATATTGCACAATTTGTGCCCCCAAAGTAAGCAGAGCCACGGCAACCATCGACTGACTAATATAATTCAAAGGTTCAGCCAGTAAATTAGGCAATGGACTATGCAGCAGATTTAGGAGCAAACCTAGCGCAAGCGCATAGGGAACAGGCATTTTAAAAAAATTAATTAATATTTTTCGAGTATTGGCCTTGCCGTTTTGCACAACAAAAGTGCCGTATGTAAATGTGACAAAGCTTTGAAAGGTCATAATCAGAGCTTGAACGGAAATGGCCAACGGGTCACCTTTGAACACCAACTGATTGATTGGCAGACCATAATTCCCTGAATTATCTAGCATTACACTATTTGTAAAAGCTCCACGCATTCCGGGGCTGTATTTCAGAGATCTGGCGACGGTAGTGCTGATTACGTACAGAATAGCTATGTACAAAGCATAAAAAAGTGAAACCTCACCCATGAGCATTAAAGAAATTTCCGAGTTATAAAGACCTGTAAACACAACTGCGGGGGTGATATAGTAAAAATTGATTTTAGCTAAGGTATACAAATCCAGTCGAAAATAATATTGCATGATACAACCAAAACCGATAAGTACAAAAATAGGTAAAACAACGTCCAAAAGAATGGTGCCGAACATGTCTGTTTCATCTTCTTTCTATTATGCGAATGTAATGGCTGATTCTTAAAAATGCATGTGTAATTCTCATTATACTGTGTAAATAGGTTAGGCGTATAATAAAATTTTATAGTGATTTTGACATTATAGACTGCAGCTATATTGGTGTCTCACACATTAGATAAGAAAAGATAAAAAATCAGCTTAGAGAAGCCGTTAATACATCTAGGGACATTTGAGCCTGGTCTTTACTATAAGGAGGAATCGCATCATGAGAAACACTTGGACAGCCTTACTAGCGTGTATACTGGTCTTGGGATTGGCAGCGGGAACCGCTGAAGCCAAGCAGGGACGCGGAAATGATCAGGAGAACAAACAGGAAGCAAAGACGTCTGTTAAAGACGGGAATGAAAAGAGCGGGGAGGAGCTAATCAATCCCCATGACTCAGACAATGATCAGTCCAAAAAACAAAAGGACAAAGCAACCGGTAAAAAGGATGAAAACAGTAAAAAAGAAAAACACGCAGAAATCAGAAAAACCGAACCTGTTGCAGTAACGGATGATACATACGAGGAGTCTAAAGACCATAATGGTCACAAGGGACGCAACGGTTACAAGGGTCTACTTCACGCGGTAGAAAATACGAAGGATAAGCCGGCAGGAGCGGTTATTGCGAATCTGCTGCTTACGAAATACCCAAACCGTTTGACTCCGGAGCAGGTTGCTGAACTTGAATTGATCCGGAATTCTGGTAAAGCACTGACTGAGGCAGCTGAGCTACTGGCTGAAAACGGAAATGTGACTGATGCCGTTTACATGCAAGAGGAGGCGGTACTGGCTAATGTGTCCGATCTGGACAGCTACAAAAAGCTGGGTGAATTCTCGAAGAAGGCCGGACGGCCGTCGGGTATGAAGCTGTTCGTGAATGGTGAAAAATACGATGCCAAACCGATTAACCGTAATGGGACCACACTTGTTCCGTTTAGAACAGCTTCCGAAGCTTTGGATGCAAAGGTTTCCTGGGATCCGAAAGAAAAGGCTGTTACTGTCACCCGTAACGGCGTGTCCGTCAAATTATTTGTTAACAGTCCGAAAGCATATATTAACGGTCAGCCGTATTCTATCGAGCAGCCAGCATCCATAGTGGATGGGACGACAATGGTACCTGTAAGGGTAATCGGAGAGGCCTTGGGGACAAATGTTAAATGGGAGCCTGAGAGCCAGTCCGTTGTTGTATACGAGCAGCCAACAACAACACCTGCATCAACATCATAACGTGCTGTAAACAAAAAGGGCCCTGACTAACTGTCAGGCCTTTTTGTTTTACCTTGCAATTAATGATTTCGTATTCTTTTTAATGGTGAGAAGATAGATAGCCTTCATAATACTACCAAGCTATTCGCATTATGTGCTGGTCATGTGTACAATTAAATAGAGAACGCTTAGAAAAGGGAGTGTCATAGATGGATTTAGGATTAACGGGAAAAACAGCCTTTGTTGCAGGTTCCAGTAAAGGACTCGGCAAGGCAAGCGCACGGGAGCTGGCACGCGAGGGTGCGAATGTCGTCATTTCAGGACGGAACGAAGCAGAGCTTCAGCGGACGCAGGCGGAATTACTGGAAACAGCGAGTGGCCGCGTTGAATATGTAGTTTGCGATGTAACAAAACCAGAACATATCTCCCAGGCCATCCGCCGTACAGCTGATTTGTTTGGCACCGTGGATATTTTGGTTAACAATGCGGGTGGACCTCCTGCCGGTACCTTTGATGATTTTACAGATGAAGTGTGGATGCAGGCCTTTGAACAAAATTTACTTAGTCATATCCGGTTGATCCGTGAAGTGTTACCATATATGAAAAAACAACAAAGTGGTAGGATTTTAAATATTGCTTCTTCCTCAGTTAAACAGCCAATTCCGGGGTTAATCATTTCAAATACGCTGCGTACTGGAGTTGCTGGATTGGCAAAAACATTGTCTCTTGAATTAGCTCCTCATAATATTCTGGTACATACTGTAGCACCGGGGAGAATTGCAACTGATCGCGTGCGTAGCTTGGACGAGCATCGAGCTGAGAAAACCCAGCAAACGACGGATCAGGTTCGCAAACAAGCAGAAGAGGGCATTCCATTGGGACGGTATGGAGAGCCTGAAGAGTTCGGTAAAGTTGTTGCTTTTCTGGCGTCTTCAGCTTCATCCTATTTGACAGGGAGTACCATCCTTGTGGATGGCGGAATGATTAAATCGTTATAAAATAAAGATGCGTGCCAGCCTCAGGTTTAATTGGGTGCTGGCACGCTTTTTTAAAATTTATTTAGGAAGTAGAAAATCTTCATTCACGGACTGTTCAGCCCTCACGGCCTGGAAGCTCACAACCCTCATCGGTACACATACCACCTGCATCTTGTTTGGACGAGCTGCCGCTTATCATAGTGAAAGGTGAGCGTTCATCCCATGCTTTTTGAAGCGCATCATGAAATACTTCCTCCGGCTGGGCACCAGAAACAGCAAATTTTCGATCAAATACAAAGAATGGCACACCCTGAACACCTAACTCAGCGCCTTCGGATTCATCAGCTCTAACTTCGTCGGTAAAACGATCACTGGCTAATATAGCAGCCGCTTCCTTTTGATCCAAACCAACCTCAGTAGCCAGCGCTACCAGCACTTCATGATCCCCTGTATGCTTGCCTTCGATGAAAACAGCTTGGAATAAACGCTCGCTCAGCTCCAGCATTTTGCCTTGTGTTTGAGCCCAAAGTGTTAAGCGGTGAGCATCAAGAGAGTTCGTCGGCACCATGGCATGAATATTATAATCAAGACCCGCAGAGCGTGCGTTTTCGTTCATTCGATCATTCATAGCCTGAGCCTCTTGCAGACTGACCCCATATTTAGCTGATAGTTCTTCATTGATCGTTTTACCACTATCTCTCACAGCATTCGGGTTCAATTCGAAACTCTTGAATGTCAATTGCACCTCATTGCGATGTGGGAATTGCTGTAATACTTGCTCCAAACGGCGTTTGCCGATATAACAGAATGGACACATATAATCAGACCAAACTTCGATATTCATAAGGAAAAAGCCTCCATGTATACGTATTTTATTGAGTAACTGGGAGTGGTGCTCCCCCCTTTAGAATGTGTATTAAGGTGGAACTTCATTAGTTACAATAAGAATTATAAAGCTAAAGCATTCAACGTGCAAATAATTAATGCTTGTCAAAAAATTAATGCTGTGATATTTTATATGTGTAACCGGTTACACATTGGAGTTGAACCTACACTATGACAACAATTAAAGAAGTCGCCAGCTTTGCAGGTGTTTCCGTAGCGACCGTATCCAGAGTTATTAATGAAACTGGATATGTACATGAGGATACACGGCGAAAGGTAGAGGCTGCAGTGAAGCAGTTAAATTACAAGCCTAATGAAGTTGCACGTTCTTTGTATAAAAAGAAATCCAGATTAATCGGCCTGCTGCTGCCGGATATTACGAACCCTTACTTTCCCTTGTTAGCTCGTGGGGTGGAGGATCGAATGCAGGAAAATGATTTTCGGATTATTTTCGGTAATAGTGATGAAGATCGCCAAAAAGAATTGGATTACATGGATACTTTTGTTCAAAATAATGTCGTTGGTGTTATTTCTTCTACCAATGATCCCGATGCCGATTGTTATGCCAAACTGAAGATCCCGGTCGTTTTTCTCGATCGAACTTCCAGTGACAGCCTCTCCGTATATGCAGATGGAGCTCATGGCGGTTGCTTGGCTGCTCAAGAAATGGTTGCCCGCGGCAGCAAACAAATTACAGTCATGCAGGGCCCTGCACATATTCGTCCAGCACAAGACCGTTTTCGCGGGGCGGTTGAAGAGCTTCAGCAATCCGGAACTGCTTACCATGTGGTCGAGACAACTTCCTTTTCGTTCAAGGAGGCCGAGTCGTGGGCCAAAGAGCTGTTTAGCAAGTACCCGGATACAGACGGAGTTATCGCAAGTAACGATATCGTGGCTACAGCGGTGATGCATGAGGCACATAGATTAGGAAAGAAAATCCCGGATGATGTTCAAATAATCGGGTTTGATGATATACCATTAAGTAGTTTGTTATTCCCGCCTTTGTCAACGATCCGACAACCTGCTTATGAAATGGGCTGGGAAGCAGCAGGGCTACTCATTCAGTTGATTGAGCAGTCGCAAGTAACGAAGTCAAGCGTACCTAATCTTCATTCGAAAGTACTTACCTATTCAAGCATACAATTGCCCGTCAAATTTATAGAACGGGAAACGACAAGAAAGGTGGATCATGATGGCTAAAATTTCGATTATCGGAAGCAGTTCTATGGATCTCGTAGTTACTTCGTCCAAACGTCCCGGTGCTGGTGAAACGGTATTGGGTGAAAGCTTTACAACCGTACCTGGAGGTAAAGGAGCCAATCAGGCAGTAGCCGCAGCACGACTCGGAGCAGACGTTACGATGATTGGACGTGTAGGGGATGACCATTTTGGAGAACAGATTTTACGGAATTTTGAAGAAAATCATGTTCATACTGGCTATGTGAAACCGGTTACACATATGGAAAGCGGTACAGCGCATATTGTACTCGCTGAAGGTGATAACAGTATTGTCGTGGTAAAAGCAGCAAATAATGAAGTGACACCCGCCTATGTGGAAGAAGCACTTGACGTCATTCGAAGTTCGGATATTGTGTTAATTCAACAGGAAATACCGTCGGAAACGGTTGTTTATGTAAGCGAAATTTGTGCGAAGTACCAGGTACCCTTGTTGCTGAATCCAGCCCCGGCCCGTGAAGTGGAAGAAAGCGTAATTGCGAATGCGACCTATATTACGCCAAACGAGCATGAAGCTGCCATTATGTTTAAGGATATGAGCCTGCAAGAAGCGTTGCGCAAATATCCCAACAAGCTGTTTGTGACTGAGGGCAGCAACGGTGTACGATTCTTCGACGGAGAACAGGAAGTCGTGGTTCCTACTTATAAAGTAGAAGCCGTTGATACAACAGGTGCAGGAGATACGTTTAACGCTGCTTTTGCAGTGGCATTGGCTGAAGGGAATTCGCTGGCAGACAGTGTGAAATTTGCTAATCGTGCTGCGTCATTGTCCGTAACCAAATTTGGAGCCCAAGGTGGAATGCCAACCCGTCGTGAAGTGGAGGAGCAAATATAATATGAAGAAACATGGAATCCTAAACAGTCATATATCCAAAATACTGTCGGATCTCGGCCACACAGACTATATTGTCGTGGCTGATGCCGGCTTACCTGTTCCTGAAGGCGTTACCAAAATTGATTTGGCCCTTAAACTGGGTGTTCCATCCTTTCAGGATGTCGTTGATGTCATTGCAGCAGATATGGTGATCGAAAAAGTAACGCTGGCCGAAGAAATCAAACAAGAAAATGAACAAGCATTACAGTATATTATGCGCACCTTTGCAGGGGAGCAATTAGAACAGCCACAGCTTAATAAGCAGGCAGCCGTCATTGAGTTTTGCCCTCATGAACAATTCAAGGAGCTGACCCGGTATGCGAAGGCGGTCATTCGTACAGGAGAGGCTAAGCCGTTTGCCAATTGTATTTTGCAGGCAGGAGTTCATTTTGGATAAATCAATGTTGAATAAAAAGGAGGGTACAGCATGCAGATTCAAATGAAAGGAATTCACAAAGCCTTTGGAACCAATCAGGTACTGAGTGGTGTTGACTTTGATCTTCGTGAAGGAGAAGTACATGCCCTCATGGGTGAAAATGGTGCAGGCAAATCAACGCTGATGAATATTTTAATCGGACTGCATCGGCGAGATGAGGGAACGATCATCATTGACGGTCAGGAAACCTATTTTGCCGACCCCAAAGAAGCGGAGCAAAAAGGAATTGCTTTTATTCACCAGGAACTGAATGTGTGGCCGGAGATGACCGTGCTGGAAAATCTATTTATCGGCAAGGAAATGACATCCAAGTGGGGCTTGCTAGACAGTTCTAAAATGAAAGCGCTAGCAAATGAACAATTCAGCAAGCTTTCGGTAAATCTTCCATTGAACGGTGAAGCAGGCGATTGTTCAGTGGGTCAACAGCAGATGATTGAAATTGCCAAAGCACTCATGACGGATGCTAAAGTTATCGTGATGGATGAGCCGACAGCCGCCTTAACCGAACGAGAAATTCAGAAGCTGTTCGAGGTTATTACTTCCTTGAAAAAAGATGGTGTTTCGATTGTGTATATTTCACATCGGATGGAGGAGATATTCGCGATCTGTGATCGGATTACCATCATGCGTGACGGGAAAACGGTGGATACTCAGGCGATTCCCGATACGCATTTTGATGAAGTTGTACGGAAAATGGTGGGTAGAGAGCTGACTGAACGCTACCCGGTAAGAACGCCTGCTTTGGGAGAAGTGGTGCTGGAGGTCAAAAATGCTTCGCATAAAGGGTTATTTGAAAATGTGAATTTCACTGTACGATCTGGGGAAATTGTAGGTTTTTCAGGCTTAATGGGCTCGGGACGGACCGAGATCATGCGGGCGTTATTTGGACTGGATGCTTTGGATCGTGGTGAGATTCATGTGCGTGGAAAAAAAGTGTCTATTCGTAAGCCGGATGATGCGGTGAAACTTGGGATTGGCTTCATTACAGAAGACCGAAAAGATGAGGGCTTGGTGCTGGACTTTTCCATCCGGGAAAATATGGTGCTGCCAAATCTGTTCAGCTTTACTTCAAAAGGATTTATTTCAGGTAAAAAAGAGCTAGATTTTGTTAATACTTTAATTAAGCGCTTACAAATTAAAACCCAATCTGGCGAAACAACGGTTCGCAGTTTGTCAGGTGGTAATCAGCAAAAGGTGGTTATTGCCAAATGGGTAGGTATTGGTCCAAATGTGCTCATTCTTGACGAACCGACGAGAGGTGTGGATGTGGGAGCCAAGCGGGAAATCTACCAGTTGATGAACGAGCTGACCGAACGTGGAGTCGCGATTATCATGGTATCCTCGGAACTCCCTGAGGTACTCGGCATGAGCGATCGTATTGTCGTGGTACACGAGGGAAAGATCAGCGGAGAGCTGAGCAGGGAAGAAGCCACACAAGAAAATATTATGACGCTAGCTACAGGAGGACAGTAATATGACAACTATGAATGAATCAAAAAGTAGCAAAGGCTTTCAAATGTCACAAATCACACAGAAGCTTGGCCCGTTGTTGGGACTCATTATTTTGGTAATTATCGTATCGGTTTTAAATCCCAGCTTTTTGGAACCGCTTAATATTTTGAATTTATTGCGCCAGGTATCCATTAATGCGTTAATTGCGTTCGGTATGACCTTCGTTATTCTCACAGGCGGAATTGATTTGTCAGTCGGCTCCATATTAGCACTATCCAGTGCTTTTGTCGCAAATATGATGCTAGCCGGGTTCGATCCTATTTTGGCGATTATCATCGGCTGTGCATTGGGTGGCGTGATGGGGATGGTCAACGGCTTGATGATTACGAAAGGTAAAATGGCTCCGTTCATCGCTACACTAGCAACCATGACCATTTTCAGAGGATTGACACTCGTATATACCAATGGTAACCCTATTACAGGACTCGGAGACAGTCTGGTATTTCAATTATTCGGACGTGGCTATCAGTTCGGTATTCCGGTTCCAGCGATTACGATGCTCATTACCTTTGCTGTTTTATGGATCATTTTGCATAAAACACCATTTGGACGCAAAACGTATGCCATTGGTGGTAACGAGAAGGCTTCGATTGTATCCGGTATTAAAGTACCGCGTGTAAAAATCTGGATTTACTCTCTGGCTGGAATGCTTTCCGCGTTGGCGGGTGCTATCTTGACTTCACGTTTGAACTCGGCGCAACCGACAGCAGGTACTTCTTATGAATTGGATGCCATTGCGGCTGTCGTATTAGGTGGAACAAGTCTCTCGGGAGGACGCGGACGAATCGTAGGTACGTTAATTGGTGTGCTTATCATCGGTACACTAAACAATGGCTTGAACTTGCTGGGGGTTAATTCTTTTTATCAAATGGTCGTAAAAGGGATAGTCATCGCTATTGCTGTACTGATTGACCGTAAAAAATCCGCATAATACACCTAATCTGCGTAGAAGGAGACACAAAATATGAAAAAGCTTACATTAATCATGACTGCCTTGCTGCTCCTGCTCATGACAGGGTGTTCCTTGGAACCGCCCGAATGGGCGAAACCTAAAGCGGCCGCGAACCTGAAGGACATTAAAATCGGCTTGTCGATCTCAACACTGAATAATCCATTCTTCGTATCTCTCAAAGACGGAGTTGTGGCAGAGGCCAAAAAACAAGGAATGCAGGTCATTGTTGTGGATGCACAAAATGATTCGGCGAAACAAAGTAATGACGTGGATGATCTGATTCAACAGGGAGTAAACGCGTTACTCATTAATCCGACAGATTCGTCGGCCATCTCCACTGTGGTACAATCAGCGAATGCATTGAACATCCCGGTTATTACACTGGATCGTTCTGCTGACAAAGGAGACGTAAAAGCACTCGTCGCTTCAGACAACGTAGAGGGAGGACGAATGGCTGCCAGATATGTGATTGATCAAGTTGGAAAAGGTGCCAAAGTGATTGAGCTGGAAGGTGTTCCAGGAGCATCCGCTACCCGTGAACGTGGGAAAGGCTTCCATGAAGTAGCAGATAAGGATCTGAAAGTCATAGCAAAACAATCGGCCGATTTTGATCGGACCAAAGGTTTGAACGTGATGGAAAATCTGCTGCAAGGAAACCCGGACGTACAGGCTGTATTTGCCCACAATGATGAAATGGCGTTGGGTGCTATCGAAGCAATCCAAAGCTCAGGTAAGAACATTCCAGTCATCGGTTTTGACGGTAACGAGGATGCGCTTAAATCAATTAAGGAAGGGAAACTGACAGCCACTGTAGCTCAGCAACCCGAGCTTATTGGACAATTGGCGGTGCAGGCAGCCAAGGATGTACTTCAAGGTAAAACTGTGAAAACATCAATTCCTGCTAAGCTGGAGTTGGTGGACCAATCGAAATAAAATGGGTACTTGACCCGACATATTAAGCCTTCGGACTGATGCAAAACATACGCATCAGTCCTTTTTTTGACTAATCTACGATGATGATACATACCACATAAATGGAAGTTTTTAATTTTTGTATTGTAAGAAGAGACGGTAAAAGATAGAATAACAATTATATGATAATGAGAATCACTATCATATTATGAATTGTATATATCTAAGGAGGACGTATATTGTGCAACAAAGGTACAGATTAAAATGGGAATCCACGCTTTGTCTTGTGGTTCTTTTGATGGTTGTATTGAGTGCATGTGGAAACACAGCTAGCAACAACCAGACAAACGATAAGACCAGCACTAATGATCCTTCCGGGCAATCCAAAACGGTTGTCATGCGCGAATATACTGATGCCACTGGCAATAAGATCAGTATCCCTGTAAATCCACAGCGAGTCGTCACAACACAATATTTGGATGCTATGCTGGCCTTGGGAGTTAAGCCTGCAGGTGCTGCTTCCCATTTGTTAGAAGGAGAATATTTAAAAGGTAAGATTGACGGAGTTGCGGATATTGGGAACCCGACAAATGTAGAAAAGGTGCTGGAGCTACAACCGGACCTGATCATCACAACAGAAGATACCACGCCAGAAGTGAAAGAGCAGCTGGATAAAATTGCTCCAACCGTAGTCGTTTTGTTTGGAGATGGGGATGTATTTAAGCAACTGCGGGATATCGCAGCCGTGCTGGGTAAGGACAAGGAAGCCGAGCAGTGGATCGCTAGTTTCGACAAAAAGGCTGAAGAAGGTCGAAAGAAGCTGGCTGGAAAATTCAAAAAAGATGAAACGGTTACCATTTATATGACCTACGGTAAGGATGTGCTAAGAGTATATGGAGCGCGAAATGTAGGACATGTCATTTACCGTTCACTGGAATTGAATCCTCCTGAGTACATACGCCAGAAGCTGGCGAAGGACCCGAGATTTAATTATGTTTATGATGTTATTTCAATGGAAAAGTTACCTGAACTATCAGGAGACCGAATTATTATGCTGGTTTATGATGAAGCGAGCAAGGACGGAATGCTTAAGCAAATTGAGCAAAGTGCATTGTGGAGAAATCTCCCGGCTGTCAAGAACCACAAAGTGTATTTCATCAAAGCTGACCCGTGGTTTACCTACTCGCCGCTTGCTATTGACAAATCGCTGGATGAAGCCGTTAACATGCTTTCCGTCGATCCTAAATAATCACTCGAAATTAGAAAGGAGAAGTCATGACTATGCTTAGACGATTTTTTGAATACTACCGTCCTTACCGGACTTTGTTCATCATTGATTTCTCTTGTGCCTTGCTAGCTGCACTGCTGGAGCTGGCTTTTCCGCTTGCAGTCAACCGGGTGGTCGATGATTTGCTGCCCAGCGGGAACTGGAAATGGATTTTATATGCCTGTCTAGCTCTACTCGGTATTTATGTCATAAGTGCTGCGCTGAATTACGTGGTTACCTATTGGGGGCACAAGCTGGGCATTAACATCGAATCGGACATGCGTAAAAAGCTGTTTGATCGGGTACAAAAGCAATCTTTTCGTTTTTTTGACAATAACAAAACAGGGCATCTCGTTTCACGTATGACCAACGATCTAATGGATATTGGGGAAATTGCCCACCACGGACCTGAAGATTTGTTCATCGCGTTGATGACACTGGGGGGAGCCTTTGGTATCATGCTCGGTATTAACTGGAAGCTGGCTGTACTGACTTTCATCATTGTACCCCTCATGATTTACTTGTCTCTTTATTTCAGCCGAAAAATGTCTGCTGCTTTCCATCGTATGTTTTCTGATATTGCGGATTACAACGCTCGTATTGAAAATAACGTCAGCGGGATTCGCGTTGTTCAAGCGTTCTCCAACGAAGCTCATGAAATGGAGCGTTTTGCTGAAAATAATGGACGTTTCCGTAAAACGAAGCTGATCGCGTACCGGATTATGGCCTGGAATTCCTCAATTAGTTTTATACTAATGAAGCTGGTTTCATTGTTTGTGCTTGTGTGTGGAACATGGTTTGTTATCAAAGGACAGATGACCTACGGGGAATTTATCGCATTTGTGATGCTGTCTAATGTATTCCTGGGGCCGATTAAACAAATTAATTCTGTCATCGAAACGTATCCGAAAGGGATTGCCGGCTTCCGACGGTATCTGGATTTGCTGGAAAGTGAATCGGATGTAGAAGATCTGCCTGGGGCCAAGGCGGTTGGCCATCTTAACGGAGATATTCAATTTGCAGGTGTAACGTTTGGTTACGAGAACAAAGATAAGGTATTACGCAAAGTGGACCTATCTATCCATGCGGGTGAAACCGTAGCACTTGTGGGTCCTTCAGGAGCAGGTAAAACGACACTTTGCAGTTTGTTGCCTCGCTTCTACGATGTCGAGGAAGGCAGCATTACCATTGATGGGATGGATATCCGTGAAATGAAGCTGGAATCGCTGCGATCCATGATTGGTATCGTACAGCAGGATGTATTCCTCTTTGATGGAACGATTCGTGAAAATATCGCTTATGGTAAGCTGGATGCTTCGGAAGAAGAAATCTGGGATGCTGCTCGTCGAGCTCAGATTGAAGACCTTGTTCGCTCATATCCGGATGGTCTGGATACAATGATCGGTGAGCGAGGTGTGAAGCTCTCCGGTGGTCAAAAGCAACGTTTGTCTATTGCCCGGATGTTCCTTAAAAATCCGCCAATTCTCATTTTAGATGAAGCGACATCAGCATTGGATACAGAGACAGAAGCCGCGATTCAGCAGGCGCTGACAGAGCTATCCCAAGGCCGTACGACACTCGTTATTGCGCATCGTTTGGCAACGATCAAAAATGCTGACCGCATTATCGTAGTTGCAGATCAAGGGATTGCCGAGCAAGGCAGACATGAAGAGTTATTAGCAGTAAAAGGGGCATATAGCCGCCTGCACCAAGCTCAATATGGAACGTAAATAGGTCGATATGACGCCGTAAATAGAGAGAGGAATGAACGAGTTTGACAAAGAAAATGTGGATTGTGATGATGCTTCTGTCAGTCATTTTAGTTCTTACCGCCTGTGGTGGAAACGTAAAGCAGCCGGATGAAAAGCAGAATCAAAGTTCTAGTGAACAAAAATCAGAGGAAACGAAAACAGTCAAAACGATTCATGGAGATATTAAGATACCGGTTCACCCTCAGCGGGTTGTAGTGGATTTGTACCTGAATGATTTATTAGCACTAGGAATTAAACCTGTGGGAAGTGTTAAATATTATCTGGATAATCCGTTTTCGAAGGATCTTGTACAGGGAATTACAAGCATTGGAGACCGCGGAAGTGTATCCATTGAGAAAGTATTGACTCTGCAGCCGGATTTGATTCTGATTGGTTCCAAAGATGCTTCTGAATATGAAAAATACAGTAAAATTGCTCCGACCATCGTGATTCCTTATGGAACGTACAAGAATGTGCATGAGGAACTGACAGCTTTTGGTGAACTGCTTGGAAAAGAACAGGAAGCCAAAACATGGCTTGCTCAATACGATCAGCGAATGCAGGCTGCACGTGACAAGCTAAAGGGAATTGTTCAGTCTGGAGATACTTTCACCGTAATGGAAGCTTCGGAAAAAGAATACTATGTCTATGGTGATAATTTTGGCAGAGGAGGACAGGCGGTATACAGAGGACTGAATTTGACACCTCCGCCGCTTGTCCAAAAAGAATTATTAGGTGAGACTCAATGGAAATCGGTGTCAAAAGAAGTCATTAATCAATATGCCGGCTCTTATATCTTTCTGACGGTTAACAAGGATTTGGGCGGTTACGAAGGAGACAGCATATGGAAATCACTGAATGCAGTCCGGCAAGGTAAGGTTTTTGAGCTCCAAGAGGATCGATATTGGTACTTCGATCCCATCGCTATTGTAGGGCAAGCTGAAGAAATCGCAGATATGATCGTCCAGCGGAATAAAGAGAACGCCGCACAGAAGTAGTCGCTTCGGTGTTGTTGGCAGCCCTTTGGTATTTATGCCGAAGGGCTTTATTTTTTCACAATAGGGCAGATCATTAGGCATTCCTCGAAATTTGCTATTGAAGCCGTTGCCACATTAATTTACAATAGTAAAGATTGCATGATAATAATTCTCATTATCAACATCATCTTCAACACAGTTCGTGATAGCTACATACTATTCAACAGTAAGGGTGAACAATAGTTATGAAATTATCAGAATCATCGGATAGCCCCGCTCAAAGCAATCATAACCAGTCGCCGACTCAATTCCACTCGCGACCATGGGCAGCTTCGCTTATCCTGACAGCTGGGCTTGGACTTTTAGCGTTCGGTATCGCGCTATCCCTATCTTTTGGTGCAGCCTCTATTAGGCTGGAAGAGGTGTGGAACGCCGTTTTTCATTTTAAACCCGAGTTGCAAAACCATCAAATTATTTGGGAAATCCGTCTACCTCGGATTCTGGGTGGGGTTTTAATCGGAGTTTGCTTTGCCGTAGCAGGTGCAATTATGCAAGGTATGACTCGAAATCCGCTTGCTGACTCGGGCTTGCTTGGACTGAACTCGGGAGCCAGCTTGGCGATGGCGATTTGCTTTGCCCTTTTTCCCGGATCTTCCTTTTTACAGTTAATGTTGTATTCCTTTGTTGGTGCAGCTCTGGCTGTTGTGATGGTATATGGTACAAGCTCCATCTCCAAATCAGGTCTTACGCCAGTTCGTCTTGTATTGGCGGGCGCAGCTGTCACGGCATTGCTGTCTGCCTTAGGAGATGCAATTAGTTTGTACTTTAATGTTGGACAGGATTTAGCCTTTTGGTATGCCGGAGGGCTTAGTGGAACCAAGTGGGTTCAGCTCGGTATAGTTTTGCCTTGGGTTGTGGCAGCTTTTATCGGCGCTCTCATGTTGTCGCGCTCTATTACGCTGCTTAGTCTGGGAGATGAAATTGCGTTAAGTCTTGGTCAGCGAACTGGGGTGGTAAAGGTAGTCGGGATGATTCTTGTTCTGATTCTGGCGGGTGCAGCGGTGTCGTTGGTTGGTTCTATAGGTTTCGTGGGATTAATTATTCCCCATATAACCCGCAAGCTGGTTGGCGTCGATTATCGCTGGATTATTCCATGCTCGGCCATTATGGGAGCTTTACTCATTGTGTTTGCCGATCTGGCAGCCCGTATGATTAACGCACCTGAGGAAACACCAGTGGGCGTACTTATTGCCTTAATTGGGGTTCCATTCTTCCTTTATCTGGCACGTAAAGAAAGGAGGGCGCTGTAAGATGAATAACGTTACGAATGGGGCTATTGCCAAAGCTAGTCATCGTAAAAAAATCCATGATTGGATGGTTGTAATTATTCTGCTCGTATTGCTCATTGCTGCGTTCACCATAAGCGCGAATACGGGAACCATCCGGCTTTCGCCAATGGAGCTATTTAGAACCTTGTTTGGACAAGGGACTCCACAGCAGGAATTAATCCTCTTTGAATTCCGATTGCCGCGAATGGTTATTTCTCTTCTAATCGGTGCAGGTCTTGCTGTTTCTGGCTGCATCATGCAAGGGGTCTCACGTAACGGCCTAGCGGACCCTGGTATTCTGGGGATTAATGCGGGCGCCGGGCTGATGGTCATGCTGTTTGTATTGCTTTTTCCATCTATGCAAACTACGAATTCATTGTTTTTACTTCCCGCTCTTGCGCTGATTGGATCAGGAGCAGCTGCTATTCTCATCTACGCGCTTTCTTACAAGAAAGGCGAAGGAATTTCCCCGACAAGGCTACTGCTGAGCGGAATTGGCGTAGCGGCGGGTATCAGTGCTGCGATGATCATTATGACTCTTAAGCTGACACCTGAAAGCTACACGTTTGTAGCTAATTGGTTAGCAGGAAGCATCTGGGGCTCAAACTGGAAATTCGTAATGGCTCTGTTGCCTTGGCTGATTGTATTGCTTCCTTTCGCATACTACAAAGCAAATGTGATGAATGTGCTTAATCTGGGAGATCAGACGGCATCGGGGTTGGGTACACCTATCGAAAAGGAACGTATTCTCCTTCTCGCTGCTGCGGTTGGATTGGCCAGTTCTAGTGTTTCGGTTAGCGGCGGTATCGGCTTTGTCGGTTTGGTGGCTCCACATTTGGCGAGAAAGCTGGTGGGTCCGAAGCATAAAATGCTGCTGGTAACCTGTGCTTTAGTCGGAGCACTCCTGGTACTTGTAGCGGATACGATCACACGATCCTTACCTTTACAGAAAGAAATACCGACAGGTTTGATTGTAGCCATCATTGGTGCGCCATACTTTTTATATCTGCTGAGTCGCTCCAAAGGGTAACATCACGAAAGGATACCACCTGTCAATTAAAGGATACACACAACAAATAACCTTCAACACCACTAAGGAAGTGGGGCTGAAGGTTATTTTTTTCATTTGATTTAGCAGCCTTTCATCTCAACGGGAAGTATTCAAGGCATGAGAGGTTTGATGCAGCTCTCTGATCATTTTATGTAACGTGTAATTTTCCTGACGTGTCACGCCGTGTTGATTTTCCTGAACCAGCAACTGATGGATGTTTCGTTTTAGAATTTCACTTCGACGTTCCAGCATTTCGGTACTCATAAATAAATGAACACTCCCTTTGTCATGAATAAACCTACATTTTTGAAATGAGCATAGGCTGAATATAAGTTTGCCTTTCGACTTCTTTAAGTATATCGTGCTAGATGATCAAGGGAAAACGGAGCGAGACTGCAAATTACTTTTTCTCATCATCCATGCCGTGTCGACAGCGACTCACCCCATGAGTTCTTAGATATACTTCCTGATGCTGGCGATAACAGGAGATTAGACGTAATTAACTTCATGTATATAATTTGACTAGCTCATGTTTTTTGATATAAACGGATTTAGTGTATTAATCCATTTAAAATTTTGCTGAAAGCTATGGAGGGGAGCAACTAGAACTGCAAAGGTGTATTCAATGCAATCATTGGTATATTCCATATCAGCGAGCTCAGTTAACCAAATTTTGCAGTTCTAAATGTCGGAGTCATTACAACTACCTAATGAAAAGAAAAGAATAAGAGGCTATAACATTTTGGAAGTGAGGAGATACATTAATGATTATTTAAAAATCAAATGAAGAAATTGAGATCATGAGGGGAGCTGGCCGAATTACGACTATTCTGCCAGTCCGCACCACTTGCCTTTGAGGCCGAACTTTTCAAGTCCTGTGTGTACGCCGTAGACGGATACTGGAAGCCATGATCCGAATGAAGCACGGCTCTGGATACGTCTATTTTGTGTGCATTCATAATACCAATTTCTTTATACCCCGGACCGAAAAGATCCGGAATGGTGGAGAAATAGCTGCTTTATTATCATTATTTGTATTGTGGATATACCGGCTGAACGGCTACCTGCTCAGGATCATGACCGAAGAACAACAGATTCGGCTTAACCTCCTGCACAATCTGCTGAATGCGGGTGATTGACTGGCGTGCCTGTTCACGGTCAAAGCCGTCAAACGGCACGTCGTTTGCGTAATTCTCCTGCGTGTAGGCAACATCAATCGTCAGCATGACCGGACCCGATTCCTTTGTTGTGACCAGCGCGGACTGATGACCCGGCGAATGACCCGGAGTATAGAACAGTTGCAAACCTGGAACCAGCTCATGATCCCCTTGAAGCAGTCGGTAATTCAAGTCCGCCTGCACGCATTCCGGTGGCGCATACTCCAGATTACCGATCGCAGCGTCTGCTTCGGTCTGCTGCACATAAATCGGTGTATTCGGAAAATGCGGATTGCCTCCAGCATGATCCATATGCATATGAGAGATTACGATGGCATGGATATCGTCCGGTTGATAGCCGATCCGATTCAGTACAGCCACGATACTATCATCGGCTGACATATGGGGAATGAAGCGCCCTTCAAACGGTGTACTTTTAAAATAATTTGGATTGTCGATAAACGAATCCGGCATACCGGTATCAATGAGAATCGGACCGTGATCTGTCTCCAGCAGATACGACCAGATTTGCAGGCGCACCAGTTCACCGGGCTGTGCATGATGGTTGAGTGAGGAGCGGTCAATATCAAGCTGACCGATCGGTAACCAGTACAATTTGTTAATCATACAATCATCCTCCAATCTTAGTTTACATAATAATTATTATGTAGTTATGAATCAGGGTTTCGGCTGACAGAAAGTGATGTTTGTATTTTCGTTTGTAAGATCCGGGTGCTGGAGCCTCATGCTGTCGTTGTAATCTCACTCTTTTGAAAATTAATTTTTAATAGTTTAAATGATAAGGCATGTAGGCGTCCAGCAGAAAATTGCCCAGAAGCTGGATCACACGGTCATCATCTCGAAAATCGGTGAAATTCTTGGTGATCCACTGCTGCTATTGGGTGAAAATTACAATCAGCTAGCAGGCTATCATATGGAGATGGTACACGCGCCGGAAGATGATCCGGATAGCGAGCTGGAAACTGCATATGATATTCATGTTTTGGCCACTATGGCGATTTTGACTGCTACCGATCGAGAGCAGCGCCCCAGCTTGCTGATGAAGTAGAGAAGTGGTGCTGCATGCAAGATTATTGGCTATTTAGTTTTGTTTTGGATATGAATGAATTACATTCGGAGAACTTTTCTTGAGCGTGTTTTAATTTGTCTACATTGTGGGATCGACCCCCTCTGACCCTATGCCACCCCGTTAAGTTCTTTGAAATGTCTGCTTGAAGGCGGTACCAGGCTGGACAAGAGGGGAGCGCTTTATTTATACTTAAAAAGCGCTTAAAAAACAGCGTATAATATAAATTATACGCTGTTTAGGTTTAAAACGACTTTTAGAATCTCTCCTGCATAAGATGTCGATTGAATTGTCGATAAAAATCAGACGAAAATGATCGTTTTACAGTATATTTCGGAATGAACTGAATTGGAGGCGAACGGGATGAAAAAAGAGTTACGACATGTGGGGCTCGATACAACTGAAGAAACTGATGAAATATATACTGAGGAGCTGGAAGCTTTTTTGATCTGGATGAAGGATGGGGGATATACGATACATACGCAAAAAAATTATATGGGGGATGTAAAGCAATTTTTACGCACGTTGCGTGAAAAACCACTCGATCAGGTGAAGAAGATTCATGTTATGTCGTATTTGTCTAAAGCGCGGGAGGGAGGCGCCGGAGATAGTACGCGGAACCGGAAGCATGCAGCGGTGAACAGTTTTTTTAAAGCGCTACAGGAATTTGAGTTATGCAGCACAAATCCGGCAGCGGGAATTAAAAAAGCAAAAACTGAAAAGAATCGTATGCCCGTCTATCTGGATGAAAAGGATATTCATCCGTTTTTGCTCGCGGTGGAGGGGAAATATGCAAATCGTAATATGGCTATTTTTCTGCTGATGGTCTACATGGGATTGCGGGTGGGGGAGGTTCATTCATTGAATGTCTCGGATTACAGCCGAGAAAGACGTACCTTAGATGTGTTCGGTAAAGGACGTAAGTGGCGTACTCTCCCGGTACCGGAAGCCGTATGTGATTTTGTAGAGCATGCGTTGGAGGAAAGATTGACGCCGTGGAGAGGTAAAGAGGATGCGATGTTCGTATCCCAAAAAGGCCGCCGTCTGGCAGTGCGCACCATTCAACAGATCGCTACAGAAACGTTCGAACGATTCCAGCAAGATAAGAGTATAGATCGCCGGGAGGCTTATTCCAGCCATAAGCTGAGACATACATTTGCGACAATGCTATTACGTAAGGGAGCAGATCTGCGTACCGTACAGGAGCTACTAGGGCATTCATCCATTCAGACAACCACAGTATATACACATGTCACTGATCGGGAAAAAGAAAAAGCAATGGATAAGCTGGATATTCAGATACCAATATCAAGATTGTAAGTATAGCATGAAAGTTGAGAGAAATTAGTTTACATAATAATGATTATGTAAACTCATTGGGCGGAATTACATTCTGACTTGAAAATCACATCAACGGCTTTAGGTCATTACAATCATGAACGTAGTATTCTTTTTCATAGCGTTAGTTTTGTTTTTGATTGATTTGCTCCAACCTGATACTGATTAGCTGCCACCCAATCATTTTGCGCATACGATTCGATTGTGGTTCTTCAACAGCATTCTTCAATAGATTAGCCTCCTTATTTTAGCGATCATCTTATGTTAAGCATGAGAATAATTCAGAATAAGCTGGAAAGCAATAGTGAATTAAAGGTTAGTACGATATTACCTTGACAAAGGTAATATTTTACTGCAAAATTAGTGAAACAAATTTATAAATATGGTTTATAAAGTTGTTTTATGATGTTATAAAAAGAAGGTGCTATGTATGGAAAAAGCTAATACAAATTTAATTAAAGAAATAAATCTGAACCTGGTTCGCAAAGTATTGAAACAGATCAGTAAGACAACAAAACCCCAACTAGCCGCATTGACTGATTTAAGTGTGGTAACTATCAATACCCTTATGCAGGAATTGCTTAATAATGGAGAGATCTTTGAAGATGAAATCGTCCCTTCAAACGGAGGCAGGCATGCGTTAACCTATCGTTTTAATTATGAGTATAGTCTAGCACTGATTATACATATTAACGAAAAACAAGGGACAGATGTAGTGTGTACTACGGTAGTGAATTTAAATGAGGATGCTCTGATGAAAGAAGAGCATCCCTTTCAAATTTTTAATGCTACACAATTTTATTCCACGATTCAAGACATCATTTCCCTCTATCCTTCCATTAAAGTTATTGGAATAGGAATCCCGGGACAATCTGTAAATGGAGAAATTACAGTCAGCAGTCATGAAAGATTAAATGGAATTCGGTTGGCAGAGGATGTGCAAAGCAAATTTGGTTTGCCGGTTATTGTGGAGAATGACGTAAATGCCGCTGTATGTGGTTACGTCTATAGAGAACAAATAGATGAAGATCAATGTGTACTGGCTATTTATTTTCCTGAGAATTCTCCACCAGGAATGGGGATTTATTTGCGAAATGGGGTTTTAAAAGGCAAACATGGATTAGCTGGTGAAATCAAATTCCTTCCGTCGATAGTTTGGGATGAGAGCAAGGGAACGGAAGTTTTCTTCAATAGTATATGTGAAATTATTCAAATATTACAATCTGTATTTGATCCTGATCGAATTGTGATCTATAGAGAGAATATAGAAGAAGTGTCTTTCTTTCATTTTTTAGAATCCTACAAATCTAAACATAAGATGCCTTTGTATCCTAAGGTTATTTTCTCAGATTTATTTTATGAAGATTTTAAAACAGGGTTGAGAGGGTTAACTCTAAAAGAATTGGAACGTCCAATCATTGTCTTTAAATAATGTATATATGTGTAGTGAAGAGAGGGAGAGAAATGATGGCAACGTGTTGCCGCGATACAAAATCCCATAACCGAAATCCAATCAGACTACTCACAGAGAGATCACAATACTGTACAAGTTAAGAACATCCCCAAACAAAAGCTAATTCGAATGAAAGGAGTTAAGGACACGCTTATTGCTTTTTTGTTTTATTGTGGTGTGGAAGCCATGGTGGGCTTATGGGGAGCCAGCTATTTGGTAGGGGCCAGAAACATTACAGCCGAAACTGCAGCTGGCTGGATATCCTTATACTACGGTGGAATTACGATAGGCAGGCTTATTACGGGGTTCGTAACTTTAAAAATAAATAATCGTATGTTAATTCTGGCTGGCCAACTTACTGCAATTACAGGAGGACTCATTTTGTTGCTTCCTTTTTATGCTGTTCAGTTCAGAACAAGTGAATCGTACATTGAAAAAGAGAACTTTGAACGGTTAACCCAAGATTATATCTTAAATCATAAACACCCATGACAATAACGTGCTTTTCTATAAATTATCACTTGACCTGAAACGCGTTTCATCAGCTAAAGTAAACGTGTAACCTAAAAGAGAAAGCGAGGGCACTCTATGATCTCACTGATTTTACTTTGCTCAGTCATATGGATTGGTACTTATTGGTGCTTAACATTATCCGGGCAGCCTAAGGAAGTAAAACCTTACCGCTCCATCGATGATTTTTTTGAATAACTTTGTATGTCCACTTAATAAAGGAACTTTTTTTACTCACTTTATTAATATGTTTAATTAAATGGTTTAATAAGTGTACAGGGTATGTAATGCACCTATTAAATGAATGTTTGAAGATTTTAATAGAGATTTTGATGTTGATCCATGGAAAGAAAATGAAAAGCCGTAAATTAAACTGGCTAATAAAGATCATTATATATTAAGGGAGGATTTATAGATGTTTAAACTGGTGGTAAGTGATCTGGATGGTACTTTTCTGAATAATAGTAGCACTTTCGATGTCGATTTATTTAATCAGGTGTATGGAGAAATGCAAGAAAATAATATTTCCTTTGTAGCCTGTACAGGCAAGCAGTGTGAAAGAGTAGAAGAATTATTTGGCGAGCACGGAAAAGGGATCTGGATCTTAGGGGACAGTGCTACGCGGATTAAAAAGGATGGAGTCGTCGTCAAAGAGTTTACGATTGAACGCAATTTAGCATTACAAGCGATAAGAGATATCGAAAGTTTTTCCAATGACTTCATTATCATAGCATGTACAACGGAAGCAGCATTTGTTCATTCTTATATTCAAGACGAATACTATAAAATTGTGAAAGGCTCGTACAAAGAAGTGATTAAGATTGATTCATTTGATCAAATCAACAGTAGCTTTCTTAAAATAACTGTATATGATCCATCTGGAAAAAGTTCCTTATTAAGAAAACATGTTGAAAAGACTCTAATGGATCAAATTTATATTGTTGATTCTGAAGCAAATTGGCTGGATATTACAGCACTTCATACCCATAAAGGGGAGACGGTAAGAAAACTCCAAGAGATATTGGGGGTTACTGAGGATGAGACCCTGTCTTTTGGAGATGGTGAAAATGATGTGGAACTTATGAGTATAGCAAAATATAGTTTTGCTATGAAAAACGCATGTGAGAATACTAAAAATGCTGCCAGTTTTATCACTAAATCCAACGAAGAAAACGGTGTCTTATTAACGATAAAAAAAATGATGGATTTACAAAAACAATAATATTAATTATCGTTATGGAGAGAAGACCCCAAATTGCCTCATGAAAGGACTATACGTAGCATGAAAAATAAAATACTGGTTTTTGATATTGGTGGCTCTTTTATTAAATTTAGTTTGTATTTTCAAGGTGAATTTATGTGCAAGGGGAAAGTTAAAACTCCATTGGACTCACTTGAGAATCTGCTTGTAGCTTTGAAGCAAATTCATAATCAGTTTATGGATGAATGTGAAGGTATAGCCGTCAGCATGCCAGGTATTGTGAATTCGGAAAGCGGTCACATGGTGCATGGCGGTTCATTAAGATATATAAATGATATAAATATGCTTGACGTTTTTAAGAAAGCGTTTCACAAACCTGTAGCGATTGAAAATGATGGAAAGTGTGCTGCTCTTGGAGAAGCATGGCGTGGTTCATTACAAGGGATTACCGATGGTGTCGTTCTGGTCGTTGGAACAGGGATGGGCGGTGGAATCATCTCTCAAGGGAAATTGCTGAAGGGCCATCATTTATCAGCTGGAGAGTTCTCCTTCATTAGAACGAACAACGAAAATGCAGACAATGATGATTATCTGCTTGGTATGCAAGGGAGTAGTTTTGTTTTAACTAAAACCGTTGCGAAAGCCAAAGACCTTCCTGCAGATTCTATGACAGGTGAAAAGATATTCAAGTTCATTGAAGAAGGTGATGGCACGGTCCAAACGATTTTTCGAGAATACTGTAGGAACATCGCAACACAAATCATTAATTTGCAATCCATACTTGATCCTGAAAAGTTTGTAATTGGGGGAGGCATATCTGAAAATCCTTTATTGGTTATTACCATTAGGGAAGAGCTAGAAAAGCTTTATAAGGATTCTATCTATAATTTTGTGTGTGCAGATATTGAACAAAGTAGATTAGGCAATGAAGCGAATTTGCAAGGTGCTATATATAACTACAAACAATCCTATCATCTTGAATGATAACTAAAGTTATATTTCGATGAGTGCGGGATTGAGTATTACAAACAAATAAAAAACAACAAAAGAGCGTGCCTTAACTTTGGACACGCCTTTTTTGCATTACAGATGTTTGATATAGGAGCTTTATATAATGAAGCTGGATTGAAGGTTAGAAGCCGAGTTTTACATGAACTTTGGATGTCTGATTTATCTTGTCCCTCTCTAGTAAGGAATCATTAAGTTTACATAATATATATTATGTTTTTTGTGTGGTAAAATCTGCAAGTGGATCACTCTTATCAAGTGTCCACTTGCAGATTCAAGTTTCACTGACCATATAAAAATAACTTATTTTTTATATTGAGAATATACGCATGTGTCTATATTTCATTTTCCGGGGGAGATTCAATCATCACTCCTTCGACATGCTTGCGTCCCAGCAGTTTTCGTTTTTTGCGGTTTTCCTTGGTTTCTAAAACAATATCCAGATCATAGTCGTCAGGATACAATTCAGTAGCAGCGATGTGAAGGGCGAGCCTCTTTTTGTTTATGGTTAGCTTCTGTCCTTGGATTAAAATCCCGACATTCCCCCGTTCATCCTCGGTTTTGTATACAATTCCAGTTCGATCCAGGTAGCCTACGTAAACACTATCACCAAGGGCAAATGGCTTGGTTTTGAGAGGAATTTCTTGTTTCCCCCGTTTTGTGACTGTACCGTCTAAAGCTGCTTTTTTAGGGAGAGGCTTATTTGCATCATCAGACTTTTCATCATCTACAGAAGGGGGAATAACAAACGATTCCTGTGTTTTCCGAGACACTCTGCCTGCAGAAATGGCCTCAGAACGCTCGATAATACGTGTCCACATGCCCAGCTTCAAGGCAATCGCATATGCATAGCTTTCTCCGGCCTCTCCAATGCGAAGTCGATACAAAGGTTGTAGCGTTTCGGTATCAAACTCCATACGAGCATTCTGAAATCCCGGTGTGTTTTCAGCAAAATGCTTGATTTCGCTAAAGTGGGTTGTAGCCACTACTGTCGCCCGGCGACGGTGGAATTCTTCTAGCAACGCGATAGAGAGGCCTACCCCTTCTCCCGGATCGGTACCAGATGCCATCTCGTCAATCAGGATCAGAGTAGAGTTGCCCGTCGTTTCTAAAATGCTAATCATGTTGCGGATGTGTGCAGAAAAGGTGCTCAAAGCATGTTCAATGCTTTGTCCATCCCCGATGTCAACCACAATTTCCTCGAATACTGCCATTCGGCTGCCATGCAAAACAGGTACCAGTAGCCCAGATTGCACCATTAATGTTAATAGACCGACGCTTTTGAGGGCCATCGTTTTTCCGCCTGTGTTCGGTCCGGTGATGATGAGTGAGGAATATCCTTCACCAATTGAGAAATCAAGCGGCACCATGGTATTGGACATCAACGGGTGACGTGCACCTCGGATGTCTATAATCCCGTCAAGGTTAAGTTCGACAGGGACAGCATCCAGAGTCATGGCGTATTTGGCTTTTGCCAATAAAAAATCCAGTGCACCTACCGTCTCTGTATTGATGCTTAGTTCCCGGTTGTATGACTCAGCCATTGCCGTCAGGTCTCCCAGCACTTTCATTTCTTCTTTTGATTCTTCTGTCATGTTCGCGCTCTGATCGAATTGCAGATTCGTGATCTCGGCAGGTTCAACGTAAACCGTTTGACCACTTCCCGATTCATCCAGTACATTGCCTTTCACTTGTTTACGGAATTCTTTTTTGATTGGAAGCACGTAACGGCCATTGCGCTGACTAATCATATTTTCCTGCATAATGGATCGGTGACGGCTGGTGAGAGAGTCAAGTTTTCTCTTGATACGTTCTTCAGTAACCGCAATTTTTTTGCGAATTTTAGCTAGTTCTTTACTGGCGATATCCGTCACACGTCCCGAATGAATACATCTTTCGATTTCGGATAGAAGTGGCTCCATGCTATACATGGAAGATGCATAAGCGCTGACGGTTGGAGCAGCGTCCGCCTTGGAATGCATATATTTTATTAGTTGAATGCAGCTTCTAATGAATTGGGCCATATGAGAAAAATCGAGCTCGTTGAACATATACCCGGTTCCGAGCAGATGAAGAATGTGCTCCATTCCTTCCAACGAAGGAACAGGGACGCTTGCTCCATGGCGAATGATCTGTAAGGCTTCGTTCGTTTCGTCAAGACGAATCTTAATTGTACGGATATCAGCAATTGGCCGCATAGAAGCAGCGTGACGCTTACCCAGGTAAGAAAAAGCACATTCGGAAACTCTTGTTTTAATTTGATCATATTCCAAACGCAGCATTGTAGTTTCGTTCATGAATAAATCGCTCCTTTAGTTGTGTAGTGTCAGGATTTTGGAAACCTTGCTGTTAAAATAAAAAAGGGCGGAGAATGAACAAAACGTTCATTCTCCGCCCTTAAAGAAAGAGGGAATTTATCATCAAATAAGCCTGTTATGCAGCTTTTGTAGTTCCGAGTTCCGTGTTTCCAATTTATTCACGCAACAGCTCTTTTCTAAGCTATTTGGATCGAATGGAAGACGTTTAAAGGGAAGTTACAAAATCTGAAAACAAAAAAACCGCGCTGAACACAGCACGGAATAGGGCCTGGATGAAGATAATCCCGAAGGCGATTTATGATATCCGCATGTTCTTAACTAATATCAGGGTAACAACAAAGCAACAAACAAACCTGTCCCCGAAGGGTACAAGCGCCTGATGATACTCCCTGAATATGCAATTGCTTAGTTAAGAACGTTCACCGACATCAAAATCTCTCCCTTAATTGAAGATATAACCATACTATACGATTGGACAGGCATTGAAGTCAAGGCCGACTTCTTTAATTCGATACAATGGTGATCATAATAATAACATAATATATATTATGTTAACCTAGGTAGGGATTTAAGACGTCCGCAGTACCCGCCCTTTTCAGAAGAATCCGCACCTTGTCAGGACAACAGGGCCATGATGAGGGCTCTGAGACCTGCGGAAACCGGGAGGAATAACACTGTAAAATTATAGGAAGAATAGGAGCGATTCAATTTTATTTATAGTATAATGGTTACTTCAATATGGGATGAAAACAGGGAAAGAGGAAACGAATGCCTACTATACTGGTTGCTGACGACGATGCGAACATTCGCGAACTCGTCTGTTTATTTCTACGCAACGACGGATTCGCAACAGCCGAAGCCGCAGACGGCAAGGAAGCACTGACCGTCTACGCTACAACGCATGTCGATCTTGTCGTGCTCGATATTATGATGCCGATAATGGATGGTTGGACGTTATGCAAGGAGCTCAGAAGAGCCAATCCTGATCTTCCCTTACTTATGCTGACTGCGAGAGGCGAAACATGGGAGAAAGTGAAAGGTTTCGAACTTGGAACAGATGATTATTTGACGAAACCGTTTGATCCACTGGAATTGACAGTTCGGGTCAGAGCACTGCTGAAACGCTATCGGATTGGCACCACGCAGATGATCCAGTTCGGCAACGTCATCCTTGATCGGCAGACCTATAAGGTGATGAGAGGGACGGAGTCGCTCACGTTGCCGCTCAAGGAGTTCGAATTGCTGTATAAGCTCGCTGGAACACCTGGACAAGTGTATACGCGCGAGCAGTTGATCGATCAAATTTGGGGGATCGATTATACTGGAGATGATCGAACGATAGACGTACATATTAAACGCCTGCGCGAACGGTTCGCTACAACACCCGATTTTCGTATCGAGACGGTGCGTGGACTTGGCTACCGGCTTGAGGTTTACGAATGATCAGATCCTTATATACACGTGTTGTCCTGACATTTCTGGTCTCCGTCCTCGCGGGCACGATCATTGCTTTTTTTGTAACATTTTGGGTGTTTGAAGAGAAATTGAACGAAAATTTGCAAACCACCTTATTTAACTTTGGTCAGGACATTGTCCGGGTTTACGAAACCATTCCGTTACGTGAAGCGGACTTATTCGTAACTGGAATGAAACAACTCGATTCCTATTATATTCGAATTTTTGATGAAACGGGGCAGTTCCAGTCTTACGGAACGCTTAACGGACAAAAACCTGTTACTGTGACGATGGATCAAGTAAGGAAAGTATTGGGTGGAGAAGTTGTTCAAGTTAATCCGAGTAGTGTTTCAATGAACCTCTTGGGACTGAGGTTGAAAACGGAAATGGGAATGAAAGCGATGTTTGTGGAGCCGCTTATGTATCCTTCCGTCTCTTTTGCCCAAAAATGGTTATTTACTTTTTTGACCTATTCGTTGGTAACAGGAAGTCTATTGATTTTGGTTGCCTCTATATTCCTAGTCAGACCGATCAAAAAACTGACAAAAGCGACCAGACGTATAGCAGTTGGAGATTTCAACGTCAAGCTGAATATTAAGCAAAAGGGTGAGCTAGGTACTTTGGCTCGCAGCTTTGAAGAAATGATGCATGATCTACAGCAACTTGAGCAGATGCGTAGGGAGTTCGTCACGAATGTGTCGCATGAAGTTCAGTCGCCGCTCACCTCGATATCCGGTTATGCTATAGCACTCAAGCAAGTAGATATAGCAGATAACGAGCGAAGTCGTTATCTCGATATCATCATCGCGGAAGCAGATCGGATGTCCAAGATGAGCGATAGCCTGCTAAAGCTGAGTTTGCTTGAATCGCAGTCACAGCAGATGCGGCTGGTCACGTTCAGCCTTGATGAACAGATCAGACGAGTCATCGTCGCGATCCAGCCGCAATGGTCGGCTCGCAACATCCGTTTCAAGCTCAATTTGAAGACCGTTCGCCTATTGGCGGATCAAGATCAATTAAACCAGGTATGGACGAACATACTCGGTAATAGCATCAAATTTTCCAAGGATGGCGGCGTTATTAACGTAAGCATCAAGCAAGATATCAAAAGCGTAACAGTCCGAATATCCGATACGGGCATTGGTATTTCCCTTGAGGACCAGAAGCGTATATTCGAGCGATTTTTTAAAGCTGATCGTTCCCACAGTCGTAAATATGGCGGTAGCGGTATGGGACTCGCCATCGTTAAACAGATCGTATCGCTTCATGAAGGCGACATTCGAGTGGAAAGTGAACCCGGCCAAGGAACGACCGTCATTGTCACCTTGCCAATCACAACGCCACCAGATTAGTTAGATTCATAGGGTATCATTCGGATTATCTAAGCCGCATTTTCCATGATACAGCATAATGTGCAGTTTCCTTGGACAACGTAGCATTTTTTTGCTTGTTCATACTCCGTTCATATTGTCGTCATAGGGAGTACATCTTCTTTCGTTAAGCTTTCATTAGCGGCTCGTTAAGGTAGCCCAACAAACAGAATGGGGACAGGAGAAGTTGAGCGTGAAACGAAGAGAGGTAATGAAAATGAGGAATGGAACGAGAACAAATAAAGTACGAAGCATTTTGCTTAAAATAATAGGAACAATAATTATAGCAATCGTGCTTTTTCTAGCCGTTGTCTATACAGTTAATATTATCAGCAGCAAATCAGAGCAAGGAAAAATACAATCCTATGGTCAGTTCGTACCTGTAGATGGGAAAAAAATGAATGTTTTGATTCAAGGAAAAGGCGAAGAGACCGTCGTGTTACTACCAGGTTATGGAACAGCAGCACCAGCACTTGATTTTAAACCGCTAGTAGAAGAGCTATCTCCATTTTACAAAGTCATCGTTATTGAGCCTTTTGGTTATGGATTAAGTGATCTAACCGAAAAGGAACGAAACACAGAGAATATTGTAAGTGAAATTCATGAAGCTTTACAGAGTCTTAAAATTGACCGATATATTCTAATGGGTCATTCCATTGCAGGCATTTACGGACTGGATTATGTGAACAAATATGAAAACGAAGTGAGTGCTTTTGTCGGGATTGATAGCAGTGTTCCAACGCAAGGTGGTATGGATGCTGAATTACCAATAAAAACGTTTAAATTTCTCAAAAAATCAGGTTTAGCCAGATTGGTAATGAAACTTACTGGTGACCCATATGCTGGACTACCCTATGATGATGAAACAAAAGAACAAATGAGAATTCTTTCTCTCAAAAACATGTATAATTCCAGCACCTCAAACGAAATGGAAAATATTTATCCTAATTTTAAAGCAGCTAAAAATTTAACATTCCCAAAAAATCTGCCCCTTATTTTCTTTATACAAGCGAATAATACAGATGTGGAAAGATGGATACCACTACATGAAGAGCAAGTCAAAAATTCTGTTCATGGAAAAGTAATGACACTTGAAGGAGAACATTATTTACACCATACCAAATCAAAGGAAATCGTTGAAAACTTCAGGAGCTTTATGAAAGAAATAAAATAAGTGCACTGAAAAAGGCACATTCACTATTTTCTACAAATGTATAAGTGATATAAAAACCGTCCTTTGGTCATATCCCTGTCAAGTAGACAGATGAAAAAAGCTATGCAGCAGCGCGTGCGGATACTCAATCGGTGCGCGCTGTTTGAGTTAAGACTGAAATCACTCGTAGTTATAAAAGTAGAGACAACAACAGGCAGGTGAGCGTATCGTCCAATTGCTGAACGAGCCAGTGATGCTGGGTGACCAGCTGCCTTCGGAAAGACACGACATTGAGCTGAGGCGCATAAGTTTTGGGTATGGTGACCAGCCTGTACTGCGGGATGTGAGCAGGCTTATGCCATTCCGTTCTTTCACAGCGCTTGTAGGTCCTTCTGGTAGCGGAAAAAGTACGGCCTGTATGCACGATTGTGGAAAAGACAGCATGAAGGAAGAGAGTCATAATCTGTATGAATTCATGATACAAACATTAAGAAACCGCCCCCGGAGGATGCCATATCATATCTCCAGGGGCGGTTTCTTGTGCTGTTATTTAGAATCATCAGCTATGACAGCTTGTACGGGCTGCCTGTCACGAAGCAATGGTAACAACAGCATCGCTCCGACCAAAAACAAGCCGGCGCTCACGGTATATACGGTGTTCAGGGAGGATTCGTGTTTGAGTGTTCCGCCGATACTCATACCGACGACCATCATCCCGGAGAACAGGGGAGAGAGGGCACCACCGACGCGGCCGATAAAAGCAGCTTCGGCGTTTTTCATCATCATTGTGTTGATACCGATATGAATGCAAGGATAAAATAGGCCGCTGAAAACTTGTAGTGCCATGGTCAGCACAATATTGTGTGACCATCCGACACCAAAGGTTGTCAGTGTGCTGACCAAAAGTCCGGCCACCAGCAGCAATTGCGGCTGTGCTTTTTTGGCAACCCCCATAATCAGGCCGCCTCCCACCAGCATAGCCGCTCCGTTCGCCATTAACGGCCATTGCAGGAATTCCTTGTTTTGTCCAAGGTTCTCGATGGCGACAAAAACCATTAATGGTTGAATAAGTCCGACCGCCAGCCCAATTACGGTAAATGTTCCCCCAAGCGTGCGAAGTGTGCGGTTATTCCATACATAACGTATTCCTTCTTTAAGCTCTTGAATGAAATGAGTGGGTTGATCATCTATCTCAAGTGATTGTTCATCTTGTGGAATGCGAGTCAGAACAAGCGCCGAGATGAGAAACAATATTCCGGTTATAGACATTGAAGTGAAAATTCCAAAGTGTTGATAAATAAATGTACCGATAACAGGGCCGATAACCATAAATAATGCCATGAGAGATTGAAAAAGGGCCATCACTCCCTGTAGCTGTTCTGGTGCTACATGCTGCTTAAATATCTTCATCGCAGACGGCTGAGAAAATTGAGATAGAATGGCTGAAAAGAAAGTGGACAGCAAAAGCACCTGCCATGACCCGTACCATAATGCCAACAAAACAATAAAAATAGAGGCCGCGGATAGCAAATCGCAACTAATCATGGTCCGTTTGGGCCGCCAACGGTCCGCGAATGTTCCTCCAATGATAGCGAACAGAAAAATAGGCATGAATTCAGCAACCGAAATGAGCGATACGTATACGGGATCATTATTAGTCAAATCTGTTACATACAACAGTATGGCAAAGTTGCGCACCCAAATGCCCAAATTTAGCAGCGCATTGGAGGCGATAATGGTCCTTATATATGGATTTTTAAACAACAACAAACTCTCCTTTCCTGTTTTCAGGGCGCAACCCCCTTGAAATATCATTTTATATAAACAAAATATATTTTTGTCTATATAATAATAGATAATATAATAAATTGACTACTGATTAGTCAAATGTTTTTTGAAATCATGAAGAAAGTAGAGCATGGAAAATAAAGAGGTCAATGATCCTTAAGGACGTGAATTAGAATAGTGGTAAAAGTACTCACTTTAAACTTGTGAATTGGGAATGATAACTAAACGAAAAAATGATCAACATAATAAATATTATGTTAACTAAAATGTTTATCTAGTAATAGGGATCTGAATCCGATGTACCTTTTAAAATCATAGTGATATAATTACGCGTACATGCCTGAAAAGGAGCGAATGGAACGTAAATGAACTTTCAAGTGGATTTTTTATCTTTTTTTGTAATTCAGGTAGATGGAAAAGAAGGACAGGGTGGTAAGTCCTATAAGCATTACGCTACAATGGACGACTACGATTATGACGAAAGCGATGTAAAAAAATTTCTGGACGGGGAATTTGCTCGTATTAGCAAGCGAAAGGTTGAAAAAAACCCCAGCACAGAGCAGGCACCGACCAAAATCGGCCGCTTTATCGTCGAACCGGAGCATGAATTGAGCAGTAATCCGAATTTTAATATGTTCGCCCGACTGCGGGCAGCAGAGGATAAGGAAGATTTTAAAAATGCTTGTGACGATCTGGTGCGGATGTATCTGGATACAAGCGCAGTACGCGGCGGAGCGCTGATCATTGTACAGGCTACCTTGAATACACACTCGGATGATCCGTTTATTTTTGTGCTTAAATGTGATTTCGAACCTAAAATTGCCAGAATTACTGAAAGCAGTCTGGTGAGTGAGGTCGAAATGGCTATTTCTGCCCGTAATATGAAATCCATCATGTATCCTTACATGCTTGAGGAAGGAATGAACGATGAGTGGGAGCTTAAAATTCACCAGTCTTCGCATGCCCGGTATTTTGAAGATTTTTTGAAATTCGTGACGTATGAGCAATCCATGCCCGAAATCGTCAATGAGCATGTCATGGGCTTCGTTCAGAACTATGTAGAAACCAAATGGCCGGATGCATCTAATGAGGAAAGACAGCAGGAAGAGCGCGATCTGGAATTGTGGGCGGCTAGCGAAAAACGGGATCTGCAAGGGAAATGGGAACCCCTTCAGGTCGTAGAGGCTGCACAGCATATTGTCGAGCTGAAACCAGAAATTGAAGTTCGTTTCAAACTAGATGATACGGCCGTGCGTGGGCTACTGTCCGACTTTGGCGCCAAGCTGCATATCACGAAACTTCATGATAGATATGCACTTATTATTGAAGGTGATGCATTTACGTTTGAAAAGGGATTTTCACCGATTGAGTTGCTCCAACCTGAATCGTTTGAAACGGTGGCTGAGCGGCTAAAAGAGAAACGCCAACATGAAAATGAGGACGTGGATGGCGATACGCCACCTTGGTAATTCGAATGCATAGCAGGACGACAAACTGAACTTTTACATTATAATGAATAAAAAACTGGCCTCTCAACGGATATTACCGCTGTGGAGGCCAGTTTTGTTTAGTATTTATGTTCGCGATCTACATATGAACTTTGCTAATTTGATCTTTCAGCTTGTCCGCAGATTGAAGCAACCTTGCACGTTCCTCGTCATTGAGCGGAAGATCCAAAATTTCACGTACCCCATTGTGATCTACGATACTTGGAACACCTAAATATACGTCAGATACTCCGTTATAATCTTCCAGCAAGGTGGACACATTAAGTACCGACCCCTCGTCCCCGAGAATGGCGGCTACGATTCGGTCGAGAGCCAGCCCGATAGCATAAGAAGTTGCGCCTTTAGCATCTATAATTTCATAGGCAGCATTCTTGGTATTTTCAAAAATTTCATTTTTCGTTTCTTCACCCAGTTCCAGTGGAGTTCCAGCTACGTTGGCTGTGCTCCATACAGGTAACTCAGAGTCACCATGTTCTCCAATAATATGGGCGTGGATGCTTCGTGGATCGATGCCCTTTTGCTTCCCGATCAGATAGCGGAAGCGTGCGCTGTCCAGCAACGTTCCTGATCCAATGACTCTGCTTGAAGGCCAACCACTGCGTTTCCAAGAGATGTAGGAGAGAATGTCCACTGGATTGGTTGCGATCAGCAAAATGCCATGTGTATTGACCTTGACGATATTATCAATAATACTTTCAAAAATTTCGGCATTACGCTTCAGTAAATCAATGCGCGTTTCTCCCGGCTTTTGTGAAGCGCCCGCTGTAACAATAATGATATCTGCATCACGGCAGTCTTCATAATCACCTGCCCACACTTTGACACCACCGAGAAAGGGAAGCCCATGATTCATATCGAGCATTTCCCCCTTCGCCTTTTTGACGTTGACATCAATAAAGACAAGTTCTGACATGCGTTGGCGCAGCAGTAGGGTGTAGCCGGTTGTTGTGCCAACCGCTCCCATGCCGACAATAGCCACTCTACTTCGTTTGTAAGGTTTTAAGCTCATAAAATCCTCATCTCCTTCTCGGGTTGTATACCTTTTCATTTTGGGATATTACTTAAAAATTTATCTTTCCAACTCAGTGTACCCTATATACTAACCCACCGCAAAGAAATATGACATTTTTCCTTGACTTCAAAGGCGAGCTCGCTAATAATTAATCGAATGATAAGAACACGCACTAAAGCGTTGCAGCACCGATATTGACGCATGAAATTATGGAAAGAGGATTCGGCATATGGACTTATTTCGAAAAAAAACAGGACTGCTCCCGCATGAGGAAAGCGGATCTACAGGTCGCTTAAAGAGAACAATGGGTGCCTTTGATCTCACCATGCTAGGTGTAGGATGTATTATCGGTACCGGGATTTTTGTTATTACTGGCAAGGCAGCAGCAGAAAATGCAGGTCCTGGATTGATGCTCTCCTTTGTTATTGCAGGTATTGCCTGCGTACTAGCAGCCTTGTGCTATGCGGAGCTTTCATCTACAGTTCCCGCAGCTGGGAGCGCTTATGCGTATAGTTATATTGTATTTGGAGAAATTTTGGCCTGGGTACTGGGGTGGGACCTAATTCTGGAATATGGAGTGGCGGCCGCCTCTGTGAGTAGTGGATGGTCTGCTTACTTTCAAGGCTTGCTGGCTGGATTTGATGTACATTTACCGCTGGCTTTAACCGCAGCCTTCGATTCAACTAAGGGGACCATTATTGATCTACCAGCCGTGTGCATCATTATGCTCATCACATTGTTACTGAGTCTCGGAGCCAAGGAGACGGTCCGATTCAATTTAATAATGGTTTGTGTTAAAGTCGGAGTTGTATTGCTATTTATTGGGATCGGTATCTTTTATGTTAAGCCTGACAACTGGACACCATTTTTGCCTTATGGATTTTCTGGTGTTTTGAGTGCTGCGGCAATCGTATTTTTTGCTTATCTGGGTTTCGACGCCATCTCAACTGCAGCCGAAGAGGTTCGCAATCCGCAACGGAATATGCCCATCGGTATTATTTCTTCTCTAGCGATCTGCACAGTACTGTATATTGCGGTTTCAGTTGTGCTAACGGGAATGGTACCTTATACGCAGTTGGGGGTAAGTGATCCTGTTGCGTTTGCTCTCCGCTTTATTCATCAGGATTTCGTAGCCGGATTGATTTCAGTCGGTGCGATTGCGGGGATGACGACCGTTTTATTGGTGCTCTTGTATGGTCAAACGCGGTTAATTTTCTCCATGTCACGTGATGGCCTTTTACCCGTTTTTTTATCTAAAATAAATGCCAAAACTCAAACGCCAATTCGAAGCACTTGGCTGGTGGGCAGCATTATCGCATTGGCTAGTGGATTGTTCCCGTTACATGCACTGACCAATCTGACGAGTATTGGAACCCTATTCGCTTTTGCTGTGGTATCGGTAGGAGTTATCGTTCTGCGCAAGAAACGCCCTGATTTGAAAAGAGGCTTTACCGTGCCGTGGGTTCCGTTGCTCCCACTTTTAAGTGCTTTGGTTTGCATCGGTCTGATGCTTCAGCTTCATATTAGCACCTGGATTGGATTCATTGTGTGGCTCCTGCTTGGATTGTTGATCTATTTCTTCTATGGATACCACAAAAGTTTGTTGAACCGTAAATCTTAATAAATTCTAGTATAAAAAAAGCCGGCATCCTGCACTTTTGTGAAGGGTCCGGTTTTTTTTGACATTACGCGAAAAGTGTCACATAGAGGCGTTTATGGTATAATTCTGTTTCAGATAAGCTTTTGGCACGTGATTACAGCATGCCATCGAGGGAGGATTTTATATGAAACTGCGCTGGCGTGCGCTCTTGGGGGGAGTACTGCTGCTGACGGGCATTCTACTGACTGCCTGTTCTGCTGAAGCCCCAGATACGTTAACTAAACCTCCGATTGAGGAACCTGATGACCAGGGTCAGACGATTACAATTAATCCACCAGTGACTCCAAAGGTGGGCGATCCCAACGCCAAATATGTAGTACAGACGCGAATAGCGGATTTTCATTTAATTGATAACAATAAAGGGCTAGTTTGGGGAGTTACCCATAATGAGCTCCGGCTTTATGATACTCATGATGGCGGAAAGACATGGAATAATATTTCCCCCTCCGAAAACGTCCAATTTCAAGACAAGCTTGAATATGGGAAGGACATCAGTTTCACTGATTCTCGTCACGGTTGGGTTGTCCGTCAAAATTTGGACAAAACAGCAACCGTCATTCTGAGAACAGCAGATGGAGGACAGAGCTGGGATGTTTCAGCGCTTCCAAGCGGGGACCATGTGAGCTCGATTCAATATGTAAATCCAACTACTGGCTGGATCATGGCATATGTAAATCTGAATGAGCAGGATCAACAAAAACTGTTGTATCACACCACTGACGGGGGAGCCACATGGAATAAAGTTGCGCAAAGTTCGGGTATGACATCCAACAAATCAGGCTCAGGTTTACCCGATCGGGGCAGCCTGGCGGGGATGAGCTTTTCTTCCAACAATCAGGGGTTTGTAGCGATCAATCTGGATAACAGTGTTAAGTTGTACAAGACTTTGAATCAAGGGAAAACCTGGACTCCGGTAGCTAACAGAATACAGGGCTGCCCTCAGGCCAAAGCAGAAGCCCAGCAGTCTCTGAAAGGGAGCAGTGCCTCGTACTGGATTCCGGTTCTTTGCTATGGGGATAAGGCCATAAAATATAACGGACTGTTTACAAACGATACAGGGACACAATGGAACGGTGTGCCTTTGGGTCTGAGTAGCAACATTAATTCTATTATCCCTGGCCGTACGTTTCTAAATGAAAAGGAAGGGTGGATCATAACCGAGACCGGAATGAGCCGTACAATGGATGGGGGGAAGACGTGGACAAGTCTCACAGGCAACAAAGTGCTACCTTTGAAGCTAAAAGACTACCCACGATCGGTTAAGCTCCGTTTCGCTTCTTCTTCGGTGGGTTGGCTCCTTTTGGAACGCCTTGATGATAAGAAGTCACTGCTGCTGAAGACGACGGACGGCGGTGCGAACTGGAGAATTTTATAATCGCTATAAAGCTGATTGCCCTGGGGTGTTTTTCCCAGGGCGTTTTATTTTTAAAAAATTTAAATTTTATACGACTATATGTGAAAAAAATCACAAACCAACGAATAAGCCGCTGTTATACTAAACCTGTAAACAACGATAGGAGTGATAATCATGAGAGCGAATCAGGATCATATGTTAACCCAATACTACCTTCAATTTTGTTATACTTGCCAGGATGCCTATGGTTGCACGACTGAAGAGGACTGCAAGCAGTGTGCAGAGCGTTACGCTGAAGACGAAGATCATGAAGTTCTGAATGAAACACAACGTTATCTCCAGCTTGTACATGTGTAAATCGATGCATCATTCTGATATCGCCATATCTTGAGCCTCCCGGATTATTCCGTGGGGGCTCTTGGCGTTCTTGAGAGTTGCTATCAAATTTGGGCAGGAACATACATATACTGTTATAGAAAGCTTAGGTCAGGTCAGGATGCCCGGTAGTTTCCCTGTGGAATGCCTGGCGGAGAGGAGTGCGGTGCATGGGATTTGAGTCATTATGGATGTTCGATTGGCTGGGCACGGTACTGCCCGTATTTTTCGTTGTCGTGTTGGGAATTGTCGTGTTGTCTGCAGGCAGGGAAGTCATGGAATGGAGTCGGAATAAAAGACAGCCTGTATTGACGGTCGGTTCCCGAATTACAGCCAGAAGGACACATCTCCAACAGAGGCGGCAGGAGGAACAAGGGACTCGTACCTATACTTTCTATTACGTAACCTTCGAGGTGGAGAGTGGCGACCGGATGGAGTTCAAGGTATCTGGGGAAGAATATGGTCAATGCGCTGAAGGTGATGAGGGACGGCTTACTTTTCAGGGTACAAGGTATATCGGGTTTCAGCGTCTTAATCGCTATAGCTTGGAACAGGTTAAAATGTAGAATTCAGTCTAATGTTCTTGGACTCATTTACAGCCTTCTGCGAGAAATCAGGATAGGGGGCTGTAGATGTTTCTTGTACAGCACATTTTGGTACATATATACTAGAACAGAGTAGTTCAGAGGAGGAATGATTTGTGTCATTTGAGGGACAAGTTGTCATTGTAACAGGAGCGGCGCATGGCATCGGGAAAGAGGTTGCTTTTGCCTACGCTGCTCAGGGTGCCCATGTTGTATTTGCGGACCACAATGAGGAAGAGGGTGCCGCAGCCGCTGCAGCAGCCCGGAACGAGGGCTATCAGGCCATTTTTATTCCTTGTGATGTGCGGAAGGAAGAGGATATTGTAGCCCTAATCCGTGCCACGGAAGAAGAATACGGTACGATTCATACGCTAATTAACAACGCTGGCGTGTCCAAATGGAAATCTCCATATGAGTTAACGATAGCAGAATGGGATGACATTTTGAATACAAACGTACGCAGCTGTTTTATTGTCACTAGGGAAGCGGCTAAGGTAATGAAACGAAACGTAGAAGGTGGCTCTGTGGTCAATATGACCTCTACACGAGCTTTCATGTCAGAGCCGGATACAGAAGCCTACGCGGCATCCAAAGGAGCCATTGCGGCCCTTACACACGCGATGGCTATGTCGCTAGGAAAGGACGGGATTCAGGTCAATTGCATCAGTCCAGGGTGGATTGAAACCGGGGATTATGAGCAACTGCGTGCAGAAGACCATCAACAGCATCCGTCTGGGCGAGTAGGAACCCCTAAAGACATCGCACGGGCCTGTCTGTATTTGACACAACCTGGCAATGATTTTGTAACAGGCACGAATCTGGTAGTAGATGGTGGCATGACGCGCAAAATGATTTATGAGCCATAATAAAAGCCTAAATGAGTAGTCCCAGTCTTGGGGCTATTTTTTTGTTTTTCTGGACTGTCACCCATTGGGCATTTGTACCATACGATAGGGTATGTGATGGAGAAGCGAGGAGGGGACGCGGTGGCTGTAATCAAGACCAACTCAGAGGATGTAAGGACCCTCGCCCGACTGATGCGGGCTGAGGCCGAAGGCGAAGGAGAGCAGGGAATGCTCATGGTCGGTAATGTTGGGGTGAACCGGATTTTATCCAATTGCCTGGATTTCCAGGGCATACGTATGATGAATGACATGGTGTTTCAAAGCCCCGGCGGGTTTGAGGCTACTCAGAAGGGGTATTTTTATCAGAAAGCCCGTGATCGGGACATTCGACTTGCCCAGCGTGTAATCAATGGAGAGAAAATACGTCCGGCATCCAATTCATTATGGTTTTTCAGACCTGCCGGAGACTGCCCAGATACCTGGTATAGCCAGGTCAATACCGGACGTTTTAAAGCCCACTGCTTTTTTAGCCCGACTGTACAGGATTGTCCTAATGTATATTAGACAATTTACAGAATGGCTTGAAGAATTAAATTTAAACCATTTTAGGAGGAATTTACATGATTTCACAGCAAGCTTACCGTCCCGTATCTTATGCTTCCGGCAATGGGTATCCCGAATGGCCAAGAGGGATGACTCCAATCGGAACCATGCAGCCTATGACTGGCTTTCCACCTCAAGTAAGTAGTGGCAGCCCTATGACACCAACGGGTACCGTAGTGCAGGTTCAGACTCCGCAATACGAGCAATCATACATCGAAAATATTTTACGCTTGAACTTAGGAAAAACGGGAACTTTTTATATGACCTATGAAAATAACCGGGAATGGAATGCGAAAATATTCAAAGGCATTCTGGAAGCAGCAGGTCGGGACCACATTATTATTAGTGATCCGGCGACGGGCAAACGGACCATTCTACTAATGCTAAACCTGGACTATGCAACATTTGATGAGCCGTTGTTGTACCAATATCCCGGCGTCATCGGGAACCCGGGTGCATCCCCGGTTCGCTGATGCCTTCATATATATGAGTCTACATCCTCTGCCAGACGGCAGGGGATGTATTTTGTTTATAATCTTTCTCAAATATAGTAGCTTTCTTGATGGTAAGCGGCGAAAACGAGAGCTTTACAACCTAAATGATAGAGGAGCTGTTTTTTCTGACATTGCTTGTGGTTTGACTGTATAGAGTATAGTTATATAATTAAATATAAGCTGATGAATGATCTAATCATTTATGCGGAATATGGCTTTGGAAGCCGGAAGGAGTGAATGTGTTGGGAAGTTGACGCTGCTTATGATGTGTTATCGTTCTGTCTATGATGAAACTATCCGAAGGAGGTGCGCCTGTCTGCCGTAATGACGGCTGATGGGGAGCATATTGAGTGACCCTTTACCGAGTATGTTTAACTTATTTATTGTTTTTGCATTAGTACTATTGAATGGTTTTTTTGTATCTGCGGAATTTGCCATGGTGAAGGTCAGAGGCAGCCGTATTGAAACATTGGTGGAAGCGGGCAATAAAAAGGCCGTGTACGCCGCCAATATGTTACACAACTTGGACGCTTATCTGTCTGCCTGCCAGTTGGGTATTACACTAGCATCGTTGGGACTAGGATGGATCGGAGAGCCGGCCATCGCACATTTGATCGAACCTGTATTTACAGCCGCCGGATTAGGAGCGGTATATGTGCACGGTACTGCCGTGGTTATTGCATTTATTGTCATTACGATTCTGCATATTGTGTTGGGTGAATTGGCGCCCAAAACGATAGCTATTCGTAAATCTGAGACCATTACGCTGTATTCAGCCATGCTGATGACTTGGTTTTACAAGTTGATGTATCCATTCATATGGGCGTTGAATGGAATGGCGAACAGCCTGCTGCGTTTATTCCGTCTGGAGCCGGTATCCGAGAATGACGATTCCGCGCATACCGGAGATGAAATACGCATTCTGATGAAAGAAAGCAATAAGAGCGGACTAATTGATAATACGGAATTGGCGCTTGTTGATAATATATTTGATTTTACCGACACGACCGCCAGGGAAATCATGATTCCGCGAACTGAGATGATCTGCTTATACAGTAATGAGTCCACAGAAGAAAATCTCGCGATTGCGACGGAAAGCATGAGAACCCGTTATCCAATCTGCGCCGAAGATAAGGACCATATTATCGGCTTTATCCATATTAAGGACCTTCTACGGGCGAACACACTGGATACCCGTACGATGATTCGACCGATTCTTGCTGTCCCTGAATCTACGCAAATTAGTGATCTGCTCAAACGTATGCAGCGTAGCAAGACGCAAATCGCAATTTTGATTGATGAATATGGCGGTACATCGGGTATGGTAACACTGGAAGATATTATGGAAGAAATCGTTGGTGAAATTCAGGATGAGTTCGATCAGGAACGTCCGAGTTGTGAGCAGATTAATGACGAGGAATTTTCCATTGACGGCATGTTATTAATTGATGAAGTGAACGATCGCTTTGGACTGGATCTTGATCATGAGGATTATGATACGGTAGGGGGCTGGCTATACTCACATGTCGAGGTTATTCCCCCACTGCCTGGCCAGTCTGTAGTGTTTGAGGGATGTATGTTCACGGTAGAAGAAGTTGAAAACAAGCGGATTTCACGTATTCGGCTGATAAAACAGCCTATCATCGTGGAAGAAGCAGGAGTCTCATAACGGAATAAATCTAGAGAGCGACCTTGAACGATGTGGGGTCGCTTTTTAATTTGTCTTCTTTACAGAATGGACATGAATTGATATGATGTTCGTGTAATTGTCAACCTAATTATATCGTTTTAGGTTGACAATAAAAAAGAACTTCCTCTACGCTGAACATCTTATCCATTTACATGATCATTAAATTTTGGGAGGCAAGAAGTATGAATTTACTAAACAAGGTTATAGAATGGGACTCGTTGGCTGAAAAAGCAATCCAAGGCAGCCGTGTATCGCTGGAAGAAGGCATAGCGGTACTGGAAGCCGACGATGAGGAATTATTACCGATTATGCAAGCTTCATTTCGGGTGCGGCATCATTTTTATGAAAAAAAAGTAAAGCTCAACATGATCATTAATGCCAAAAGTGGCCTATGCCCGGAGGATTGCGGTTATTGCTCACAATCTATCGTATCCACGGCGCCTGTGAGCAAGTACAGTATGTTGGACAAGGAATCACTGTTGGCTGGAGCTAGGGAAGCAGTAGCGCGGAGAGCAGGGACCTATTGCATCGTAGCTTCCGGCAAAGGTCCAACAGATCGAGAACTGGATCAGGTGATTGAGGCAGTACAAGAAATTAATCGCACGATGCCGCTCAAAATTTGCGCCTGCTTAGGGATTCTCAAGGGAGATCAGGCACGGCGGTTGGCAGAGGCTGGGGTACATCGATACAATCATAATTTAAATACAAGTAAGGCCAACTATCCCTCGATTACAACCACACATACATACGATCAACGCGTCGAAACTGTGAAAATGGCTCAATCTCACGGAATGTCTCCATGCTCTGGCGTTATTATCGGGATGGGGGAAACGAATGAGGAAATCGTTCAAATGGCTTATGCCTTACGGGAGTTAGATGCTGACTCTATTCCGGTTAACTTCTTGAATCCAGTCCCTGGAACCCCGTTGGAGGGAGCAAAGCGAATATCACCTATCCAAGCTTTGAAGGTGCTGGCACTGTTCCGCTTCATCTGTCCATCCAAAGAAATACGCGTTGCAGGTGGACGAGAGTTGAATTTACGCTCGTTACAACCGCTATGCCTGTATGCAGCGAATTCAATTTTTGTAGGAGATTATTTAACGACAGAAGGCCAAGAGGTCACATTTGATCATCAAATGATTGAAGATCTTGGTTTCGAAATTGAGATGTGTGCCCTTTCAGCCGTATAATAGAAATTGTACAAACTTGGAAGGGAGAGTTAAACGATGAGCGAAAAAGTATTTATTAGTCCAGGTAAATATGTGCAAGGGAAAAATGTGATTGATAAAGCTGGTGAGTATGTTAAGCCATTTGGTCATACTGCCTTGGTTATTGCGGACAAGCTGGTTTGGGAGATTGCAGCCGACCGCGTGGTAAAAAGTCTGGAACAGGCTGATATTGCGGCGGTTAAAATTGAGTTTCAAGGGGAAGCATCCAAAAATGAAGTCAACCGTATTGCGGATCAGGGACGAAGCGCCCAGGTCGGCATTGTCATTGGTGTAGGTGGTGGTAAAACGCTGGATACTGCCAAAGCTGTTAATGAACTACTCGGTTCCTCGGTTGTGATTATTCCAACAACCGCTTCTACAGATGCACCCACCAGTGCACTATCCGTTTTGTACACCGATGAGGGTGCATTTGATACCTATTCCTTTTTCAGTAAAAATCCGAGCTTGATTTTGGTGGACACGAAAGTCATTTCTCAAGCACCGCCTTTGTTCCTCTCCTCAGGCATTGCAGATGCTATGGCAACGTGGATTGAAGCCCGTGCGGTCATTGAAGCTCGCGCAACGACAATGGCTGGTGGTTTGCCAACCTTGGCGGCAGAAGCTATTGCGTCCAAGTGTGAGGAAGTTCTTTTCGATTACGGACTGCAGGCTTACGAATCCGTGAAACGCAAAGTCGTCACACCTGCGCTTGAAGCGGTAGTGGAAGCCAATACGTTGCTAAGCGGTTTGGGCTTTGAAAGCGGCGGTTTGGCAGGCGCACATGCGATTCACAATGGTTTTACCGTTCTGGAAGGAGACATTCATCACCTGACACATGGTCAGAAGGTAGCTTTTGGCACCTTAGTCCAGCTTGCCTTGGAAAAAAGACCTTTGTCCGAGGTGGAGCGGTATATTGACTTTTATCTAAAACTCGATCTGCCTGTCACGCTGGAAGACATTAAGCTCCAGAAAGCTTCCCGAGAGGATTTGTACCGGGTAGCTCAGGCTGCTACCAAAGAAGGCGAAACTGCTCACAATCTACCATTTGCTGTCACAGCGGATGATGTGCTTGATGCGATTTTAGCGGCTGACCAGTATTCACTTGCCTACAAGGCTAAGATTGGACATAGAAACTAACCCCATACGAAATAAAGTAGAATCAAAGGTCGCTGATCAGCGGCCTTTTTCCCATTATTTAACTTGCAGCTTATGTTATGATTTTTATGGTACATAATCAGGAAATGCCGGGAGTATATTTATGGATCCCCTAAAATTTGAGAGGAGTTTAGCGATGGCAAAATGGAATGTAGAAGATCAAGGTACTCAATATAGTATTGAATACAAGCGTAGCTTAACTGGCGGAAAAATTATTGTAAATGGAAGCGAGCAGAAGGTTAAAAGCCAGAACGCATTTTTGAACTTGATTGATTTTCCAATTAGATTGAAAGAAAAAGCTGTAAATGTTGTTGTCATTGGCAACAAAGCAGATTTAGCCGTGGACGGTGTGTATCTTGGGTCCAATCAACCTTATGTTCCTGTGAGTAAAGTTCCCGGCTGGAGTTGGGCTTTTGTCGTGGTCAGTTTAGTTATAGGATGGCTATTTGCTGGCATCTTTGGTCTGTGTTTGGGGATATTAGGCAGTATGTTTTATGTGAAATCATCTTTATCCATGCATCAAACCACCAATCGAAGAGTTGTAAATTGTCTTATTGTCTTTTTCATCATCAGCGTGATACAAATTGTTTTTGGAATTGCAGCGAATTCTTGGATTAACACGTTGTAAAATAGATCTAACATAGCCTATAGGATGAAGCAAAAAGGCTCTCCCGCATGAAGCGGTGAGAGCCTTTTTGCCGTGTTAGATCGCCCAATTTCCTTTACGGAAGATAGGTTCCTCAGTACCGTCCTCGGTAACGCCGTTGATGTCCATTTCACCTGAACCGATCATAAAGTCGACGTGTGTCAGGCTGGAATTCAGGCCGTTGGCAGCCAACTGCTCTTGAGTCATATCCTTGCCGCCTTTAAGGTTAAATGCATAGGCATTACCGATGGCCAAATGGTTAGAGGCATTTTCATCAAACAACGTATTATAAAATAAAATATTTTTATCAGAGATAGGTGACTTATGAGGTACGAGAGCAACCTCACCCAGATAGTGTGAACCTTCATCCATTTCTACGAGATGCTGAAGAGTTTCCAAACCGGTCTCCGCCTGTACATCGACAATACGTCCATTTTCAAAAGTCAATGAAAAGTTGTCGATGATATTTCCGCTGTAGCTAAGTGGCTTGGTGCTGCTGACCTTACCGTTCACTCCCGTTTTGAGCGGAGCTGTAAACACTTCCTCAGTAGGCATATTGGCTACAAAAGTATGTCCCTGTTGGTTGACGCTTTCGGCTGCTACCCACAGATGATCTTTTGCCAATTCGATGGTGAGGTCTGTGCCTGGAGCCAGATAATGCAGCTTTTTATAGCGTTTGGCATTTAAAATATCAGATTTGCTGGAAAGGGTTTTCAAATGCTCTTTCCACGCCTCCACGGGGTTATCCAAATCCACACGCACGGTGCTGAAAATGGCATCCCACAGTTTATCCATTTGCTCTGAAGCTGGCAGATCAGGGAATACTTTGGCAGCCCATTCTGCTGAAGGATAAGCAATCAGAGACCAACTGAATTTGTCGGCCATTTGATATTCGCGGTATTGACGTAATTCATGTGAACGCACGCGCTGGGCAGCAGTAATTCGGCTGGACGGAATCCCTTTAAGCAAATCCGGATTTTCTGCAATGACATGCAGTACAGCTGCGCCATTTTCGACCTCTTCAGTCATTTCGGCTGCGTACCATTTGGGAGCAATATTAAAAGTTTCATCAGGAGCTAGTTCATACTGTAATCGAGTAATGGTCTCATCACTCCATTTTACTGTAACCAGCTTGGCTCCGGCAGTATACGCTGATTTGACGATAAGTCTCACGAGTTCGGCGGACAAGATTGGCGCATGAACGATGAGTGTCTGCCCAGGATGTACATTGGCGCCGACCCGAACGGCTAACTCGGCATATTTTTGCAATTTTTGTTGAAAATCTGACATGTAACTTTCCTCCATTTCACGAAAAGCCTTAAACAAGGCTTGGGTAACTTGCACAGTTTTTTTGCAAATTCCACATATAGCTTATATATTGTACAATGTAACGAAAAGGTTCACAAATCAGTTTTGGTACTATTTAGTGAAAATGAAAGGGCGGATAGATGAATGACAGAGCAAAATTCACCTCAGGAAGTGAAAGAAGTACATATTCAACAGGCACAAATGACAAGAGATGAGAATGGTGCTTATCTGGGCCAAGTGGTATTTGGAGTAGACGGACAGAGTTCTGTATATGAAATCACATTCCACAGTAAAAGGGGAAAGGAATGGGATTACAGTCTCCATTTTGCGGGAGAGCCACGGGTGGAGGAAGAGATGCTGCAAATGGATAGCTGGATTGAAGAGAATGATGATTTGTTCGACTATTTGCTAGATACGGCATGGAGTAAATTACCCGAGTAATGTAAACATGGTCTATTTTCGTGACAAGCGGATTATATTTAGCAGTGTCCGCATAATCTGCTGACATGGGGGAAGCCTAAAGGTCGATATTAACAGGAAATTCCATGTGAATAGGAGGGTGAAGCTTTGGCAAATCATCTGTTCACCGAAGGAATGACGGCAAATGAAGAGGCTGCTCCCGATCTCCTGAGCTTACGGACGCTGTTTGTAAATATGTGTTTTATTGGAGAGCCGGGAAGCCGCTCCTGGGTGCTGGTGGATACGGGGATGACAGGATTTACAGACTCGATTATACGCCTGGCAGAGGAACGGTTCGCTGGCCCTCCAATCGCTATTGTGCTTACACATGGTCATTTTGATCATGTAGGTTCGGTTATTGAGTTGGTACAGCATTGGGGTACACCTGTTTATGCACATCCTTTGGAATTACCTTATTTGACGGGAATGAAGGATTATCAAAAACCTGACCCTAGTGTAGGGGGAGGTTTAATGTCGGGCATTTCCTTCTTATACCCCAATGATGCTATAGATCTCGATGATCGCATCACATCCCTGCCCCAAGATGGCAGTGTCCCCGGTGCCCCTGGTTGGAAGTGGCTGCATACGCCAGGACATACGCCTGGTCATGTATCGCTTTTTCATGAGCGAAGAAGGTTAATAGTGGCCGGTGATGCTTTTATTACGGTGAAACAGGAATCGGCACTGGCCGTTATTTTACAGGAAAAAGAAATACATGGGCCTCCTGCGTATTTTACAACAGATTGGCAAGCTGCGCAGCGTTCGGTGGAAATGCTGGCCAAGTTAAAGCCTGAGATTGCAGTTACAGGACATGGCCATTACATGCGTGGTGCTGAGCTGACAGATCAGCTGGAGCGACTGGCGGGAGATTTTGAGCACATGGCTATACCCAAACAGGGCCGTTATGTGTAGTGATGTGTGAAGGACGATGCCTTGCGGGGCATCGTTTTTTGTGTGGACGTGGAATTTTTTTGCTCAGCATGGTATAGTCAAGCCAAAAGCTAAACGCTTTCATTAAACATCGTCATTTCATCAAGGAGGATTTTTTGATGACACAACAACATGCTGCAATTGGTGATCTTTATTATGGAATACCGGCGATTCGTCTTAAATTTGGACGATATGAAGCGGTTGCCCTGCCGGGAAACGGCGCAAATCTGATTTCTTTTCGTGACAATGAAACGGGATATTCTTTTCTGCGTGAGCCAGATGCTGAGAGCATAGAGGCTTTTAAGCAAAGCCCGTCCGTTTACGGAATTCCTTTCCTGTTCCCTCCGAATCGGTATGAGGATGGAAAATTCCTGTGGAATGGTGTTACATATGAGCTGCCGATAAATGAAGAGGCGACCCACAACCATCTGCACGGCTTTTTACACACTGTTCGGTGGGAGGTTGAGGACTACGGTTCCGGGGAGCAAGGTAGCTATGTGGTAATGAATCAGCATGTAAGGGAAGGACATCCCATGTTCCGCTATTTACCCTTCACCTTTACCATGAAGTTAACGTACAGCCTGGACGAATTTGGCCTGCATCAGCGTTATGTGATCCATAACGAGGGCGATCAACCGATCCCCAACTTATTTGCCTTTCACACAGCGATTCGCGTTCCGTTCGTACCCGATAGCTCGCCTGAGGATTACAAGATTAAGGTCACAATCGGTGAGCGTCGTGAGCTGACGGAACGGTTGTTGGCCACAGGTCAGTTCCAGCCTTTATCTCCGGAAGAGGAACTGCTGAAAACGACGGGAGTTAGTCCTTATTTTGCCTCTATGGATAATCATTACACGGCAGCTCCGCAAAATGGACGCAACTACATGGAACTGACACACAGTAAGACAGGTGCTACCCTCGTATACGATGTAGGCACAGCTTATAAGCATTGGATGATCTGGAATAACAAAGCGAACAAGGAATTCATCTGTCCTGAGCCGCAAATGAACATGATCAATGCACCGAATCGTCCGGACCTGCCAGCAGAGGAGATCGGATTGATTGCACTGGCTCCAGGCCATATTTTTGAAGCAACCAGCCGTTTGTATTGTATAACACCTAATAAATCGAAATCCTAACATTTAAATTTATCCTTATAGGCCTGTATCGTGTCCAACGGTGCAGGCTTTATTTGGGTATGTAAGCATAGGTAAGGACCAATGGGGAAGGAGGACGAAAAAGGTTGCAGAATGACAAGCAGTCGTAGTATGATACGAAACAGGAGATGATCAGATGAATTTTCCTTTTCAAGCCGTCAAACGCAAGCAAATCGCCGATGAAGTGGCTGAACAGCTGCAACGAAAAATTGCTGCTGGTGAATGGAATGTGGGCACAAAGATTCCAACCGAGCCTGAGCTCATGAAGCTATTCGGAGTTGGGCGATCTACAGTACGTGAAGCGGTTAGCGTTCTGGTACATGCCGGTCTATTAGAGAAAAAGCAAGGACACGGAACTTTTGTCTGCCAACCGACAACTTCTCAAGAGCCATTGGATTACCGTCTAAGCCGTGCTGAAATTATTGAGGTTTATGAAGTGCGGAGTGTGTTGGAACTAGAGATTGCCAGATTGGCTGCATTACGTCGTAATGACGAGGATTTACACTTAATGCGTGCGGCGCTGGACCGTCGTGCTGCAACTTTGGCCGCTGGAGATTTGTCTGGGTACTTAGATGCGGATATCACTTTTCACTTGGCTGTTGCCGGAGCTACACGCAATAAGGTGCTTACAGACGTATATGGCAGCTTTGTAGAGGCCATTCGCAAGGCGTTGAACAATCTCATTACCGATCCAGCGATGCAAAATCATTTTACTTTGCAACATGAAAAAATATATGAAGCAATCCGGGATCAGGATGGCAAGGCTGCCGAACTTTATAGCATTCAGCATTTGGACGGCACCAAGCTGGAGCTGCAAAAGCATATGGGAAGTTTATAATTTTTTTATACTTAAACATCAGATGATCAGATGAATATGATGATCTTTGAGCCTTTTACTTGAGCATCTCCTAAAATCAAACCAAAGGTGGTATCTGTATGCGCAAAATATGGGTGTTGGACACAACGTTAAGAGATGGAGAGCAATCACCAGGAGTTAGCTTAACCAGCACAGAAAAGGTGGAAATTGCTCTTCAGCTGCAAAAATTAGGCGTAGATCGGATTGAGACTGGCTTTCCAGCAACCTCGCCTGGTGAGATTATCAGCATGCAGGAGATTGCCAAACAGGTTACCCAAGCAACACTGGTTGGTTTTGCACGCTCGAAGGAACAGGATATTGATGCAGTCAGAGAGGCGCTACAAGGAGCTGAGGATGCCTGTCTTCATTTGTTCCTGGCTACCTCGCCCATTCACCGCCAACATAAGCTGCGAATGGATAAAGCGAAAGTATTAGAGACCGCTGCAGCTGCCATTCGTTATGGACGCAAGTATTTCAGCAAGGTAGAATTTTCAGCAGAGGACGCCAGTCGTACCGAGCTGGACTTTATTTGTGAGGTCGTGGATATGGCGATTCGTGCTGGAGCGACAGTCGTCAATTTACCGGATACGGTGGGATATGCCTCGCCGGACCAGTTCGGTGAAATGTTTAGAATTGTAAAACAACAAGTGCCCGGTATCGAAAAAATACAACTTAGCACACATTGTCATGATGATCTTGGTATGGCAACAGCTAACACGCTGGCGGCTATCCGTAATGGTGTAGACCAATTTGAAGGTACCATCAATGGCATCGGTGAGCGAGCCGGAAATACACCTATCGAGGAAGTTGCACTGGCCCTTGACACTAGAACCGAGCTCTATGGTGCACAAACGAGTCTGGTTTTGGAGGAGCTGTATGCCACCAGTCGCCTGGTGAGCAAACGTACGGGGATGTCGGTACCGGGAAACAAGGCCATTGTTGGAGCCAATGCGTTTGCGCACGAGTCTGGTATACATCAGGACGGAATGCTTAAAGAGCGTACAACGTATGAGATCGTGTCCCCTGAGCGTATTGGTCTGAAGACAAGTAAACTTGTATTGGGCAAGCACTCGGGTAGACATGCATTTAAAGAAAAACTGGCGGACATGGGGTTTGAAGCTTTGACGGAGGAACAGCTGCAAGAGGCGTTCCGCAAATTCAAGGCCTTGACGGATAAGAAAAAACAGGTGTTGGATGAAGACTTGCTCGTCCTGATGGATGAAAGCCGCAATGCCTCGCCTCAAATGTACACACTGGATTCCATTCAGGTGTCCTATGGCAATCAGTCGGTTCCAGTCGCATCCATTCGGTTGAGTAAACAAGATGGGACAGCAATTGATGAAGTAGCAATGGGTAACGGTTCTGTAGATGCGATTTTCCATGCTATAGACAAGGCCAGTGGTGAAGAAGAGGTGGAGTTGGAGGATTATTCGATCCAATCTGTAACATATGGCAAAGATGCGTTGGGGGAAGTACACGCCATTTTGAGGCAAGGTGAGTACACAGCACTGGGAAGAGGCACAAGTACTGATATTTTGGAAGCTAGCGCCAAAGCTTACATCGATGCGCTGAACAAGCTACTGAGTAGAAAAGAAGTCCATGGCAAAAGAAATATCACCATTAGCTGAACTTAGTGACCCAGGATAGTAGCCGAAATCTCCTTTTGCCTCCTCTGGCCTCATCGTAAAAAAGCGCTTGCAAAATAAATGATAACATTTGAAATTTAATGTATAATAGGCAAGAGAGATCACCATATTTTGTCTGAATTACATAGGCCAAGAGGAGGAAATGAGTTGAACTACCGCATCGAAAAGGATACGTTGGGCGAAATCAAAGTACCGGCAGACCGTCTGTGGGGAGCGCAAACACAGCGCAGTAAGGAAAATTTCCCGATTGGTTCGGAGAAAATGCCATTAGAGGTCATACAGGCGTTCGCGGTGCTTAAAAAGAGCGCGGCGATCAGTAACTATAAGCTGGGTAAGCTATCACAGGAGAAGCAGGATGCCATTATTTATGCAGCAGATGAAATTCTCGCAGGGCGAGTTGATGACCATTTCCCATTGGTTGTATGGCAGACAGGGAGCGGTACGCAGTCCAATATGAATGTGAATGAAGTGATTGCTCATCTGGGAAGCCAATGGTTACAAGAGCAGGGAAAAGATACGAAGCTGCATCCCAATGACGATGTGAACATGTCGCAAAGCTCAAACGATACGTTTCCTACAGCGCTTCATGTAGCGGGTGTCATTGCAGTGGAGGATCGTTTGTTGCCTGCCATCGATAAGCTGAAAGAGACTTTTCAACAGAAGTCAGAGCAATTCAAGGATATTATAAAAATTGGACGAACCCATTTACAAGATGCGACACCGCTTACGCTGGGCCAGGAAATAAGCGGCTGGTATGCCATGCTGGACAAGAGCAAGCGAATTATCATCGACACGGTTCAATACATGAAGGAGCTGGCGATTGGCGGTACAGCGGTGGGGACAGGAATTAATGCTCATCCAGAGTTTGGCTCCCGAACCTCTGCGGAAATTTCCAGTTTCACTGGCAAAACGTTCACTTCCGCACCCAATAAATTTCATGCATTGACCAGCCACGATGAAGTGGTGGCCGTACATGGAGCAGTCAAAGCGCTCGCTGCCGATTTGATGAAAATCGCCAATGATGTTCGCTGGCTGGCGAGTGGTCCGCGTAGCGGTTTGGGGGAAATTACGATCCCTGCTAACGAGCCAGGTAGCTCTATCATGCCCGGTAAGGTGAATCCGACCCAGAGCGAAGCACTGACGATGGTCGTTACTCAAGTAATGGGTAATGATGCAGCTATCGGCTTTGCTGCGAGTCAGGGTAATTTTGAACTGAACGTGTTTAAGCCAGTAATCATCTACAATTTTTTGCAGTCTGTTCATCTGCTGGCCGATTCCATGATTGCTTTTAATGACAACTGTGCGATCGGCATTGAGCCTGATCTCGTTAAAATTGAGCACAATTTGAATAATTCGCTGATGCTGGTGACGGCATTGAATCCACATATCGGATATGAAAATGCCGCTAAAATCGCCAAACTTGCACATGCAGAAGGACTGTCTTTAAAAGAAGCGGCACTCCGCAGCGGACTGTTGACTGAAGAACAGTTCGATCAATATGTTGTACCTGCGCATATGATTCATCCTAAAGCCTAAAGCACGACGATTGTCTCTGCTTAAGCCTTATAAAAAATATACAAACCAGCTCATCGAGTGCGATTTAGCACAGACCATGAGCTGGATTTTTTGTTTTCTCATATATTTTTTTACTTAAGATTAGTATTCTGTGTGATTTGAGGGTATATAGATAGAAGGCGAAAAATTGAACATCCATTTTCAAGATAGGAGAAGCGTATGGAACAGACAACCCTTATAAATTTGATTGTGCTTTTGCTGTCCAGCTTGCTGCTGGTCGGTGTGCTGACTACCAAATTTTCCAGCCGTTTCGGTATGCCTGCGCTTGTTTTGTTTATTGCCGTAGGTATGGTGCTTAGTCAGTTTATTTATTTTGATAATGCCTTTATCACACAGTTGGTGGGCATTCTCGCGCTCATTGTAATCTTGTTTGAAGGCGGGATGCAGACAAAGTTTGCAGACGTTAAGCCAGTTATTCGACCTGCGTTATCATTATCAACGTTAGGGGTCATCATTACGACCGTAGTCATTGGCGTATGCGCCAAGTTTATTTTAGGCGTAAGCTGGATGGAATCCATGCTGTTTGGCGCTATTGTCGGATCGACGGATGCGGCAGCCGTGTTTTCCGTTCTAGGAGGTAAAAACATCAAAAAACGAATTACCTCGACGCTCGAAGCGGAATCCGGCAGTAATGACCCGATGGCTGTATTTCTCACGGTAACATTGATTGAGCTGATACATCACCCTGAGCAATCCATTTGGATACATATCTTGTTGTTTTTATGGGAAATGGGTTTTGGTTTAGTCGTTGGTTTTGTACTTGGACGTATAGGTGTATATGCGATTAATAAAATGAATTTTGATTCATCCGGTTTGTATCCTGTAATGGCGCTGGCATTTGCAGTCTTGACGTATGCGGCGGCATCGTTACTGGAGGCAAGCGGATTGCTGGCGGTATATGTCATGGCCATTGTCTTGGGAAATTCCGACTTGACCTACAAACGATCCATTATTCATTTTAACAATGGTTTCGCCTGGATGGTGCAGATTATGATGTTTGTCCTGCTCGGCCTATTGGTCTTTCCTGATCAATTGCTGGGCATTGCGTGGCAAAGCTTGGCGCTCTCCTTCATCCTCATGCTCGTGGCTCGTCCAATAGGCGTGTTCCTAAGCTTGCTTTTTTCCAGGTACTCTGTGCGCGAGAAGACACTGTTATCCTGGGCAGGACTGCGGGGGGCGGTACCTATTGTACTAGCAACCTATCCTTTACTGGATGAGATGGATGTAGGACCCTTGTTTTTTAATGTTGTATTTTTCGTCGTGCTCACCTCTGCGATCATTCAAGGTACAACTATTTCGTGGCTAGCGGTGAAGCTTGGCTTGATGGACCCTAACGAGACGTCATCTCCTTCATTGCTGGAATTAGTTTCTCTGGGGAAAACCACTTCGGAAATCAACCACATTCAGGTACAAAAAGGGATGTCGATAGCGGGCAAAGCGATTCAGGATATACAGTTGCCTGAAGATATTTTATTCACAGCCATAATTCGGAACGAGCAAATTATTGCCCCGAGAGGCACGACGGTGATTGAACCTGGCGATACATTGTATGTGCTTAGTCCCAAACTCAAGCGTCAGCAGATGAAAGAACTGTTCATGCTACTCGAACCAGAGGCTGCTCCGTAAAAAGCGTAGGGTACTCTTAATTACAGTCCTTCACATTCATGTGGAGGACTTTTTCCTGTATTTTTTTCAGAGTGGATGAATCTGTTAAAAAATTGACACTATCATTCTACAAAATTAGTTTATGATATTGTCGTTAGATGTCGCTGCCTATCGTTACGGATCATTTGATGGGCAATAGTGATGAATAAGATAGAAGTCACCAATAACAGGAGAGATGATGAATGAAACCGGAAGTCTTGCCACAGCGTGCAGCAGCTCGCAGGCAGAAAAATAGAAAAAAGAAACGAAAAGGAAAATTCGGTCGCTTTATACTGCGACTTTTTATTGTATTCCTGTTAGCAGGAATAGGGGGTGGTGCGTGGTTGTTCCTAACGTCATCTGGCAAGGACATGCGCTATTTGGCTGCCGATACGCTGATCACGACCCAACATCGTCACTGGGCGAAGTACTTTATCGGTGAAGCAGAGGCGAAAAAACGTGTGGCTGAATATTCGGCCCGTTTTGAAGCGATGGGTGAGGAGAAGGACAGACATACAATCAATCTACCTGATCTGATACCGACCAAAGTACAACAAACGCCGCTGGTTGAAGTGGAAGAGGTATCGGGCCGTAACTATCATGGCTATGTTATGACGGTGCATGACCCCACTAAAATCCGGCTCGGGGTTCCTTCCAAGGTCGGCCGAGGAGAAAGGGTATCTAGTATGGTCGAGCGTTTAGGGGCTGTTGCTGGCGTAAATGGCGGTGGCTTTGCCGATCCCAACTGGAATGGGAATGGTTTTAAACCGATTGGCGTTGTCATTTCCCAGGGTGAGATATACTACAATGATATGGGTAAAAATGCCTCTGTTCAAATCGTAGGTATTGATAAACAGGGAAAAATGATAGCCGGTCACTATTCGTTGTCCGAGTTGTCCAAAATGAATGTGCAAGAAGCGGTTACTTTTCAACCACGCCTAATCGTGAATGGGAAAGGTCTGATTCGCAATGCAAGCGAGGGGTGGGGAATTGCTCCTCGTACCGCAATGGGGCAAAGAGCAGACGGGGCCATTATATTCGTGACCATCGACGGTCGTCAGCCTGGGTACAGTATTGGTGCCAACTTGTATGATATGCAAAATATTTTGCTTAAACACGGAGCGGTTATCGGTGCTAATCTGGATGGAGGTTCTTCAACGGTGCTAGTCAAGGATAATGCCATTGTGAACAAGCCTTCTTCTGAATACGGAGAGCGGTATTTGCCGACTGCGTTTCTCGTATTTGAGCATCCAGAGACTGTTAGTATCCCGAACATATGGGAAGGTCTGAATCCTGGAGACATTGACGCAGCCAAAAAGAGATAGATCAGGAATGAACAAGTTCATTAAGTGAACGGAGACTGATGACCAGCCAGAGATTCATGGTAAATTAAAAGAAGAAATATACGAGGGAGATCTGGCGACAGCACGCGAAGCGCTAATCCGTTTAGACAGCAGAACAGTCCATCCTTATATAGAAGCACATAATCCTAACACTGAGCTTCTGTCCAGTGTCTATATGTTCCCTCAAGGCGAAGCATTGCGCTATTTTACAGTGGGGATGTGCTGAGTCTAGTTGAAGTGAAGGACGGTTTTCCAGTTGTCACCTATCAAGGGTATGTGGGTGCTCCCTTTGATAAAACATTTACAATGGAATACGATCCGCTGGAGCGTTTTTTGGTGAATAAAGCCAAAAATCAGTGGGGAACTTATCCGAAAATAAATAAGCCCCTGATCTACAAGTTTACTACAGGATGGGGAGACAGCAGTACTACTTTCTATGGGCGTATTACTACGCTAAATAAAGAAGAACTGCTGGGTACTACGGGTGATCCCGTAACTGGACTCCCGGCTAATACCAAACAAATTATGAAAACCTTCAAGCTGCCGTGGGAATCGCGTACAGATGCCCCAGCAGGCGATGGAATAAGTTAAGAGCAGCAATAGTAAGGAAAATTTAAAAAGCGCGTATCGTTGAAGTAAAGTTGACTTCCCGGTACGCGCTTTTTTTTGATGGAATTTGTACTTTTGTTGCTTCGTGCTTGCTTAAGTATCTATTAGGCGTCATTTTCTGCTTCGAGAAATACGGAAATCAGGATACGGGCGTTGTTTTCACCCACGTTTTTGGCATAATGGGGGATAGCTGCCCTCCAGCTAAAGGAATCTCCTGCTTCCAAAGTAGCTGAATCCTCGCCTTGCTCCACGTATACCGTGCCCTCCAAGATAAAATGAATCTCATCCCCCGCATGAGCATGCTCCTCTTCTGTAGATGAGCCTGGCGGCATGTCCACCAGCATCATTTTAACGTTTCCTTGTCCCCCCAAATGATCAACCTGGAGGTTGTTTTTACCATATAACGTTTTACGACGCTCGTCCTTACGAATCACTTGCATCCGTTCCTCTTCTTTGAGAAGCAGAAAAGCAAGGGGAACCTTAAGCGCATTTGCGATACTGTCCAATGTTGCGATGGAAGGGGAGGTTTTATTATTTTCTACTTGACTCATAAACCCTTGCGATAGTCCGGTTCGTTCACATATTTGCTGGATGGATAAATTTTTACGTTTACGAGCGGCGCGTATGTTGCATCCTATACCCATAGAGCGTTCCTCCTTTAAGGGAATATAATGTATACTAATTTAATATTTATCATACCAAATAATTTGTTGACAGACTACAGTTTCTTATGATAAATTCACATTACAAAATAATTATTTCTATTACTAATAATTCAAGTTTGATTCACACTAATGTGGTGCGGCAGAGATTCAGACAGTATTATTTTTTCAACCAAATTATTAGTAATATAAATTAATTATTCATATGCACTTGTATGAGTGTAATAAACAAACAGAATGGAGAGATAAACATGAGTTCAGCAAGCAAAAACATTTCTACAATTATGCGGGTGGCGCTGGGAATTTTGTTTTTGGCACACGGAATTGCTAAATTCCAAATGGGGTTGGGTAATGTAGCAGGCTGGTTTTCCAGCATTGGCGTTCCAGGATTTTTAGGTTATGTCGTTGCGGTGATTGAGTTGGTCGGTGGGATTGCATTGATTCTTGGATTGCTCACTCGCTATGTATCTGGGCTTTTGGTTATTGTTTTGATCGGCGCCATTTTTACAGCAAAATTGTCCGGCGGGTTGATGGGGAATGGTCAAGGCGCTGGCTATGAGCTGGATATTGCTTTTATTCTGGTAGCTCTTCATCTGGTATTTGCTCCAACGACTCGATTGTCTCTGGATTCTTTGTTCAGCCGTCGTGAGTCAACCAAACAATAATTTTTGATTAGCTTTAGTCCTCCAATCCATGTAGAAAGAGGGAAAACTCATGACAGCACATATTCATGACAACACCAAAATCGGGCAGGTTTCATTAAAGGTTAGTAACTTGGCGCGTTCTATTCAATTTTATACAGAGGTCGTTGGCTTTCAGCTGCTGCGTCAAACGGCGGATACCGCTGAATTGACTGTCGATGGGAAGCATGCGCTACTGATCCTTAACTATATTGAAAATGCAGTTATTCTGCCGCGTCAATCTGCTGCCGGGTTATATCACTTTGCTATTCTTCTCCCAAACCGTATAGCTCTGGGCCTGTCTTTACGTAATCTGCTGGCTCATGAGATTGAAATCGGACAGGGAGACCATGATGTAAGTGAAGCTCTATATATCCATGACCCTGATAATAACGGAATCGAAATCTATGCAGATCGTCCCCGTGATCAGTGGAAAAAGGATGCAAATGGATTTTACATGATGGGAACAGATCCCGTGGATGCAGAAGACTTGGTTGCGATTTCCGAAAATCTACCTTGGCAGGGACTACCGCAGGGAACGGTAATCGGGCACGTCCACTTCCATGTGTCTAATTTGCTCAAAGCACAGCAATTTTATTGCGATGTGCTTGGCTTTGACATTACGTGCCGGTATGGCTCTTCAGCCTTGTTCGTTTCCGCAGGTGGTTACCACCACCATATGGGCTTGAATATATGGGCAGGTGAAGGAGCACCACCAGCTCCTGAGCACGCTGCAGGATTGGATTATTTTGAATTGATCGTACCGGATCAGAAGGAACTGGATGCCATTGTCGCTCGTTTAGAGGCAGCAGGCTATGGAATGCAAGAACGCGATGGCGCCAAGTATGTAGCTGATCCGTTCCGCATTCAAATTAAACTGATTAACGGTCAAATCTCGTAACATAGAAGACACGCAACAAAAAAGGGTATTCCTATGAGCCGTAAAGGCTGGGAATACCCTTTTTTCCGTATACTTAGAACAAGCTCCAGTCCAAATCCCGAGACATCTTCTCCAGCAAGTGTACACCGGCTGTACTGTTGCCCATACGGTTCAGAGAAGGTCCAACCAGTCCAATGCCATATCGTCCGGGTACCATCGTCATAATACTGCCTGATACGCCGCTTTTGGCAGGTAGTCCGACTTGAATGGCGAATTCCCCTGAAGCGTCATACATGCCGCATGTCGTCATAAATGTTTTGGCGATCTGTACATAGCGGCGGGGAATCAGCGGTATACCTGTCACCGGATCACGGCCGTTGTAAGCTAGTACAAGTCCCATACGTGCTAAATCTGTACAGTTCAATTTGACAGCACAATGTCTGAAATAAACTTCAAGCACATCCTCCACATGACCTCTTAAAATTCCTTTTTCCATTAGAAAATAAGCAAGGGAACGGTTCAAATGGCCTGTGGCAGATTCTGAATCGTAGACATCCTGATCATATTCCAATGTGTCATTGTGGGTAAGCAGACGGAAAAATTGGAGAACACGGGCAAACTTCTCTTCTGGGCTGTTCCCGCGAATCAGAGAGGAGACTGCGATCGCTCCGGCGTTAATCAGTGGGTTAAACGGAATACCCGGCTCGACCAGTTCTAGCTTTAGCATGGAATTAAAACGGTCTCCGGTAGGCTCCATACCCACCTTAGAGAAGACAACGTCCTCTCCATTATCCATCAAGGCCAGAATGAGCGTAAATACCTTTGAAATACTTTGCATCGTAAATTGGATTTCCGTATCCCCGGCTACCACGGTTTCACCCACACCGTTCATTACAACAACACCAAGCGCGTCGGCTGGTGCTTTGGACAGTTCGGGAATATATGCTGCTACCTTGCCATGAATATACTCATGACGGCTTTGTTCTACCCATTCCGGCAGTTTGGTCTGTAATCTCTGCCACTCCGATGTCATTTCTTTTCCTCCAGTCAAGTAAGCAATCTGTGGTATTTTATTGTAGAGTAAGAAGTGATAGCTATACGCCTATTCTAAAGATATTTCTGGTCGAAAGACAAGTTTGAATTGAATTAGATAAAAGGAGGCAGTGACTTGTTGTTATCTCATAATGAACCGAATTTTGATGAAGACTACGATGAGGTTATTAAGGGTCGAAGACTTAGAGGTTTTGTACATAGTGTACTGGAGCAGGTTGCAGCCTTATCAGACAAAAATCCTGAATGGGCTAATCCTATATTAGAGCAGTGGGCAAATGATGTGGAAACGAGCCGAAATGAGCGTCTGGAGCATGAGCGCACCCGGGAGAGGCATGTGCATCTATTGTTTTCTCAGTCTGCCGCAGGCTCGATGAAGGGAGGACTTTCAGGTGCAGGATTGCGGCTTGAGAGTATCGTGCTGTCTTTTAATGATCAGTTTTCCATAGGACCATTGTGGAGGCTGGAAACATTAGAAGGACAAGAAAACCGTCACGGCTGGTTGGCTGAACGGATGATGCATTATGAGTTTTTCCATTACGCCAATTGGGAGCACCGTATTGAACAGATGATGGTTACCCTAAGTGAAATTCCAGATGAGAAGTCGATCACGATTTGGTGTGGCTCTAATGCTGACGAGCAGGTCGGATTACGCTTTGTATTATATCTCTTGCGCAAAAGAGCTACACCTATTCGGGTCATTAATGTCACGGATACCTTGGAGCGGGAGCCGGATGATCATTTATATAATGAGAGTCCATTCCCTTTATCCATGGGCGTGGTGCATTCGAAAGAAATCGAACGGTTCATTAAGCGAAGTGAAGATGAACTTTATGTGGTGTGTATGGAAGACCGACGTCGATACGAACGGGAGTGGTTGGAGCTTAGCGAGCAAGATAGTGTCCTGAGATTATGGGACAATGACCGTATTGTCCATGTGCCGGAGGATTATTTGGATCAGGCCTTGCTGGATATGATTAGCAAGATACAGTTAGCGGATAATCTGGGATTTGTGAACACCGGAAAAATAATAGGTCAAGCTTTAACGCAATGGTCGCAGCCAAGAAGCGATACTTTTTTGGAATACCGGATTCAATATTTGATCGCCCATGGCAAACTTGATTTTCAGGGGATGCCGGGAATGATGAATCGTTATGCTGTGAGAATAAAGGAGTAAAGCAAAAAGTGATCAAATAAAAACTGCCGATGGGATCGGCAGTTTAGTTTAAAGACCTTCTGATGTATCAGGTTGATTCATCAGAAGGTTATTTTGCTATGTACTTGGAATCAATAGTAGCTGCTTGAATTCAATGAACTTATGATAGCAGGCAACAGAGCAACAGCCATAATGATATAGATCACGATTACAATAGCGGCCCAAAGAAGGCCTGCTTTAGCATAGTTAGCTTTGCTCGGATTAGTCGAGCCGCTAAATGCCCACACAAACAGCATAATAAGTCCAACTACCGGTATAGCCATCAAAAGTAAACTGATCATCCACTCCTTGAATGATACAGGAGGCGGGTAAACAGGGGCTGGCCTGGATGGTGCTCCTTGCTGATTGTTTTGCGGGTTAAACTGGTTAGTCAATTAGATCTTCTCCCTACGTGTTTAGTATGTTGTATTTCCTATATTGACCAAAACATCATACATGATATGACAATAAGCAACAAGTAAAATTCAGTAAACAGTCTAATAGTACTATCAAACGATTGAAAATAGGTCTATACACCCTATTGACGAAGCACTTTTTATATATTATTGTATTGATATTAACATTTTGTTTTTATCAATTGATTCAAATTAAAAATCACAGAAAGCATTCGTCACTTTTGAATCAAAAGCGACGAATGACCCATATATGAACAGGTAGGTGACGCAAGTGACAGATGGATCGAAACATAATCACAGTGGCTTGACGGAAGAGGAGTTCTTGGCCGCTTATGATGCGAAGGAATATGAGCGCCCATCCGTAACGGTAGATATGCTGCTATTTACGGTAATGGATCAGCTCCAACAAAATTACCGGAAGCTACCGGAGAAGACCCTCCAGCTTCTTTTGATCCAAAGAGGGGAGCATCCCTATATAGGGCAATGGGCGTTGCCGGGTGGTTTTGTAGGTATAGATGAAAGTCTGGAAGAGGCTGCACGACGCGAGCTTAAAACGGAAACGAATGTGGATCAGATTTATATGGAGCAGCTATATACTTGGGGAGATGTGGCACGTGATCCTCGTATGCGGGTAATTAGCTGCGCTTACATGGCATTGGTGGACCACGATTCCTTGGAGGTACAGGCGGGGGATGATGCCGCTGATGCCCAATGGTTTGAGCTGGATTACAGCGTAGCTCAGGAGACGCGGACGAATCAGCCGGAAGGTTACACATGGGAACAAGACATTGACATCACATTGAAGCATGGGGACATCCATCTATCAGCCAAAGTAAAAATAACTGAAATTCTTAAGGGAAGAACCATTGAAATCAAGCGAGAGGTGCTGGAGTCACAAGGAATTGCTTTTGATCATGCCAAAATTATTGCGTACGGTATAGAGCGTCTGCGCAGCAAAATAGAATACACAGATATCGCGTTTCACCTGATGCCAGCTCTATTTACACTGAGTGAGCTTCAGCAGGTGTATGAAATTATTCTAGGTAAGGAGCTGTTGGCCGCAGCTTTTCGTCGCAAAATAGCTGATCTCGTGGAAGAAACCAATGAGTATAGAAAGGCGGCTGGACATCGTCCGTCCAAGTTATACCGATTTAAGCCTCGGTCGCGTTTTATGTAGCATAAGGAATATGAAATGAGGAATCTTCATGGAAAAGTTTACATTTTTTTATCGCAGTCATTCGCCATTTTCGCAATGGTATCCTTCTGATTTTGTCGTGGATGGATTGGAGTTTAACTGTGCCGAGCAATATATGATGTTGAAAAAAGCACAGCTTTTTGGGGATGAAGAGGCGGCCTTGAAAATTATGCAAGCCCCTACCCCAAGGGAGCAAAAAGCCCGGGGCCGCAGTGTGCGCGGATTTGACCAATCCTTGTGGGAGGCCAATTGCCGGCAATTTGTATATGACGGTAATTACGCCAAGTTTACACAAAATCCGAATTTGCTCAAGCACCTGCTTAAAACGAAAGGAACCACTCTGGTTGAGGCTAGTCCGACCGACACCATTTGGGGTGTAGGCTTAGCTGAGAGCGATGCTCGTATACGGAACCGCAAGCTATGGCGTGGCACGAACTGGCTAGGAGAAATATTGACAAATTTACGTGAGGATGTATTGCAAAAGGAGGAATAGTCATCATGAAAAATACAATGAATTCCCGGAGCAACCGGGATGCCCGATCGCATATGGCGCAGGAAACACTATCCATTTTGGAACATGGGAATTATACGAATATCAAACTGGTTCAAGTAAATATGACAAAAGAGATAGGAAATGCGGTCACAGGCTCGAAGTTATATACACCTTCTCAGCTGGTAGCTGTAAAACAAGAGGCAGAGCAAAGAATAAAAAGTATATTGGGGCCTTCTTCCCGTATAGACGAACAGACGATCATTGCAAAATTGGAAATTACGGGAGAAAGCACGTTACAAGCGGCATACAGACTCCAGGTAGAGGAGAAGCTGGCCCACGTGGCGTGTTTGAATTTTGCATCAGCCAAAAATCCGGGAGGTGGATTTCTCGGAGGCAGCCAGGCTCAAGAAGAAAGCTTGGCTCGTTCGTCAGCATTGTATCCTTGCATTTCACAAATGGAAGAGATGTATGGACATAATCGGAAGCTGCGGAGCTGTTTTTATTCAGATTATATGATTTATTCGCCTGAAGTTCCGGTATTTCGGGATGATCAGGGGACATTGTTGGAGAAGCCGTATCAAGTCGATTTCCTGACCGCACCTGCTGTAAATGCTGGAGTTGTGCGAGAACGGGAACCAGAGCAGGTGAATCGGATTGGTGAAGTGATGCTGGAGCGGATTCGTTACATTCTTGGAATGGCTAAGCAAAACGGCGTAGAACATCTTGTGCTGGGAGCCTATGGTTGCGGAGTATTCCGCAATAAGCCGGAAGAGGTTGCCCTCTGGTTCAAGCAAGTACTTGTAGATGAAGGATATGGCTTGTTGTTTGACCGGATTGTTTTTGCAGTGTTGGATCATAAAGCAGAGCAGCGTACTTTAAACAGCTTTAAAAATGCTCTATCCTGAAGCTTGAGCTGTGCATAAAAACTGTTTACTATAATATCTCATGAAAAAGGAAGGTGCTGAATGAATCCATCTTCGAATATAACCTGGCATGTGTCCGATGTTGATAAGCAAGCGCGTCAGCTTTTGAATGGACATAAAAGTCCGGTGCTTTGGTTTACGGGGCTGTCTGGTTCGGGGAAATCAACGGTATCCTCCACACTTGAAAAAGCGTTATACGCACAAGGCATACACACGTTTATTTTGGATGGGGATAATGTTCGGCACGGTTTAAATCGGAATCTAGGTTTCCTGCCCGCTGACCGTAAAGAAAATATCCGCCGTATTGCTGAAGTTGCAAAGCTAATGGCACATGCGGGTGTTCTAACGATTTGCGCCACCATTTCCCCTTATCGTGAAGATCGTGAAATGGTAAAGGACATTTTACAGCAGGAAGGTTGCTATGAGATTTATATACAGTGCAGCTTGGAGGAATGTGAGCGACGCGATCCAAAAGGAATGTACAAGAAAGCACGTGCCGGAGAAATTCATCATTTTACGGGGATTGATGCTCCCTATGAAGTACCGCTGGAACCGGATTTAATCGTATCGACTGAAGGTCGGGAGGTAATTCAGTCGGTTCAGGACATCTTGGATTTTCTTGATAGGAAGCAGCTGCTTTTATGATTTTATGATGAATTCTAGGTGAATATTGTCTGAAAGCCTCCATGGCAAAACTTCGAGAAGCGATCTAAGTAATCATTACAGAACGTGAAAATTGAAGCATACCTATTAGTAAATAAATACAATACTGCATATACGGCAAGCCTTATGGGGCTTGCTTTTTTGTTTATGATTTTAAACTAATTCTAAATCCTAGATTATAATAATTATAAAAAAGTATTGATTTTTGTTTGTGCACAATTTATAGTGAAAGGCACATAGTCAACCAATTCATTCAAGAGGTGATGTCAATCATGAGTAACCAACCAACGAACCTGACTACAAGCTGGGGCGCTCCTGTTGGAGATAATCAAAATTCGATCACAGCAGGCTCGCGAGGTCCCGCACTAATTCAGGATGTGCATCTGCTGGAGAAATTGGCGCATTTTAACCGGGAGCGTGTGCCGGAACGTGTCGTTCATGCAAAAGGTGCAGGGGCGCACGGATATTTTGAAGTCACTAATGATTTGTCTGCATTTACAAAAGCAAGCTTCTTGTCTGAGGTGGGCAAGCGTACACCAATGTTTATTCGCTTTTCGACTGTGGCGGGTGAGCTGGGTTCGTCCGATACTGTACGCGACCCGCGTGGTTTTGCGGTGAAGTTTTATACAGAAGAAGGCAACTATGATCTCGTGGGCAATAATACACCTGTGTTTTTTATTCGGGATGCCATTAAATTTCCTGACTTTATTCATACGCAAAAACGTCATCCCCAAACCCATCTGAAAAACCCGAATGCGGTCTGGGATTTCTGGTCCTTATCTCCTGAATCGCTGCATCAGGTAAGTATCCTTATGTCTGACCGCGGTATTCCAGCTACACTTAGACATATGCATGGTTTCGGTAGTCACACGTTCAAGTGGGTCAACGCCGAAGGACAGGCAGTATGGGTGAAATATCATTTTAAAACGGAGCAAGGTGTGCAAAATCTTGATGTGGATTTGGCTGCGAAAATTGCCGGTGAAAATCCTGATTATCATACAGAAGACTTGTTTAATGCCATCAAAAAAGGTGATTTTCCTGCATGGAAACTTCATGTGCAGATTATGCCGGTAGAAGATGCAGATACGTACCGCTTTGATCCATTTGATGTGACAAAAGTATGGTCTCAAAAGGATTATCCGCTGATTGAGGTTGGGCGCATGGTGCTGAATCGCAATCCTGAGAACTACTTTGCTGAGGTAGAGCAGGCGACATTCTCTCCGGGTTCATTTGTTCCTGGAATTGAAGCATCCCCGGATAAAATGCTGCAAGGACGCCTGTTTGCCTACGGCGACGCACATCGCTACCGTGTAGGTGCAAATCATAATTCGTTGCCGATCAACCGTCCGCATGCAGAAGTACACAACTACCAACGCGATGGTGCATTACGCAGTGACAGCAATGGCGGAGGATCTGTTTATTACGAGCCTAATAGTCTCGGTGGACCCAAAGAATCACCTGCGCACAAAATTGCTCCTTTTGAAGTGTCTGGCGAAGCGCAAAGTGTAGCCTACGATCATCATGATCACTACACACAGCCAGGCGACCTGTACCGCTTGCTCAGTGAAGAAGAGCGTGCACGTCTGGTCCGAAACATCGTAAATGCGATGAAGCCCGTAGAAAGTGATGAAATCAAACTGCGTCAGATCGGTCATTTTTATAAAGCTGATCCTGAATATGGACGTCGTGTAGCCGAAGGTTTGGGCTTGACCGTTCCTCAAGGCGAGTAGAGGTATCTGCAAACTCTAACCTGAAAGCCGTATGAATATATAATAAAAGGATGTCCCAACACCACGTACATGGTGGATGGGACATCCTTTGTTTTGAGAGCGATGTAAATCAGGTGCTGCTATATCCTCTGCAAGCGAGGTAAATAGATTACAAGAAACAGCGACCGTCCTAGGGCAAATACAATAAAGGACAGCCAAAGTCCGTGATTCCCATAATGGGGAACGCACCAGAAGAGAGCGATCAAAAAGCAGAGCAATGAGATCAGCATCGAATTACGGATCGGATACGTTACTGTCATCCCCGTAAACACACCATAGAACACCAGTCCCAGTCCGGCTGCCAGCGGAAAGACCACAAGCCATCCATTATAAGGGCCTGTAAGGCTAATCACTGTAGCATTATCCGTAAATAGCGAGATAAGCGGCTCTTTCAGTGCGAAATACAATCCTCCCGTCACTACGCTGGTCACCAGTGTCCAGAACCAGGACAAGTGAATAACCCTTTGCAGCATTTTACGATCCCCGGCACCCCTAGCCTGACCCGTCATAATGCTACTGGCGTTGGCGAACCCATCAAAAAAGTAAGCCATAATATAATGGATCTGCAACAAAATAGCGTTCGCCGCCAACTGATCGGTTCCAAAGCTCGCACTGCGTGCCGTAAACAGATTAAACATTGTCAGCAGACAGGCTGTGCGAATCATGAGATCAAGGTTTGTCGCCATGACATTTTTCAACTCTGAAGCTCCAAACCAACCTCGCCAATTCATCTGTCCGCTTTGCTTCCATTCCCTCCAAATCGATGAGCGGAACACCAGCGCCAGACCCAATACACATGCAAGAATTTCCGCAATCAGAGTAGCGCTTGCCACACCCGTGACATTCCAATGCATCATCTGTGTAAATACAATAGCTAATACCATATTGATTACGTTCATTGAAATTTGCAAAAATAATGTAGCCTTCACACGGGACAATCCCATCAGCCAGCCTAGCAGCACATAGTTCACCAATGTAAGGGGTGCTCCCCAAATACGAATGTTAAAATAAATCGCTGCCTGCGCTGCCACATCCTGCGCCGGATGGATTAGCTGGAGAGAAGCCAGCAGAATTGGCTTTTGCAACACAATGAATACCGCACCAATGAGTAAAGCAATGGCCAGTGGGCGCATGAGAGCAGCTATGCCCTGGTCGTTATTTTGTGCCCCTGCGGCTTGTGCCGTGAAAGCTGATGTGCTGACTCGCAGAAAGCCAAACAACCAATATAAAGTATTAAAAATAAGAGTGCCCACCGCTACACCGCCTAAATACGCGGAATGGCTTAAATGACCGATTACAGCTGTATCCACCGCACCGAGCAGCGGGGTTGTAATCGTCGAAATAATTAAAGGGATAGCTAAAGCAAGATAGGCTCGGTGGGAAGGCAACATGTTGAAAAAACCTCCAGTAATGATTGTGTATAGGGATGGCGATCCGAATGAAATAATGCTTCCTTGGGAAAATGCTCAAGCACACTGCCTTCTTTCATGACCATGATTCGATCACTCATAAAGTGCACAGCCGCCAGATCATGTGAGATAAACAGATAAGCCAGTCCTAGTTCATCCTGCAAATCCTTGAGCAGATTCAAAACGGTGGCTTGTGTGGTCACATCCAAACTTGCTGTTGGCTCGTCCAATACGATAAAATCCGGCTCTGTGCTGATAGCACGTGCGATGGTTACACGCTGCTTTTCCCCACCGCTGAGCTGATGTGGAAACTTATCCAGATAGCTGGCTGGAAGCTTTACCATCTCAAGCAAATGTTCTGCTGTATCCCGACGTTCTGAGGACTTACCCGCCATAAAGGAAGGAACATAGTACTTAAGCTGGTCCAGTGGCTCCAGCAGGGATTGCAGGATGGTTAGTCTGGGATTCAAAGCCGCGGATGGATGTTGAAATACTGCACCCAGCCTGCTACGAATCCGTTTTAATTCGCTCCGCTTTAGCCCACGGATAGACTGTCCATCCAGTCTAAGCTCACCTTGATCAAACGGGTCCAATGTCAAAATACAGCGAGCGAGTGTGCTTTTCCCACTGCCGCTTTCCCCGACGATACCCAGACATTCTCGGGGGGAGATCGACAGAGCAACATCTTGCAGCACCGTTTTACCTCCAGCGTAAGCCTTCGTCAAACCGGAGACGGTCACGACAGCATTAGACGTGTCTTGCTGCTGAGCGTAGGCGGCTTGATTATTCATGTAAAGCGCTCCTTTCCAATGCGTTCTGTTCTTCAGTGCTGTTGTAAGGCAAACGTGCTGGAGCGCCCGGAGACAGGGGCGGAATAGCCGCCAGTAGACGACGAGTATACGGGTGGACCGGATGGTTCAGCACCGCTTGCGTTTCACCAGTTTCAACCAGGAAACCTTCGCGCATTACTGCGATTCGATCTGCATACTTGCGTACATGACGCAGGTCATGAGTGATCCACAAGACGGAAATACCCGTCTCCGTCCGGATTTGGTCAATGAGCTGAAGCACCCGATGAGCTGTGAGCGTATCCAGCGCAGTTGTAGGCTCGTCGGCAATAAGCAACTTCGGCTCCAGTAGCAGTGCAGCCGCAATAGCTGCCCGTTGCAATTGACCGCCGCTGAGCTGAAACGGATAGCTGCGGTACACACGCTCGGCGGGAAGCTGTACGCGCTCCAGCACCTCGATACAGCGCTGTTTGCGCGCCTTGCGATCTTGATTGCCATGGGCGCGCATCAGCTCGTCCAGTTGGCTGCCCACACGCAGAAAGGGGGTGAAAGCCCCATGGTAGTCTTGAAAAATGTAAGATATTTCACTACCAAGCAAAGAACGTCTTTGTTTAGCGGATAGATCCAGCAAATTATTGTCCTTCCAGGCAATAATTCCTTCCGCTGCAACAGAAGAGGGGAGAAGGCCGCCGATAGCGAACGCCGTCATGCTTTTGCCACTACCGCTTTCGCCGGCTAGAGCACACCATTCCCCCGGACGAACGGCAAGCTTCAGTTGCTCTACAATCGTTTTTACATTTGTCCGAATCGTTAAGCCTTCAATAGTCAGCATGTGCCAGTTCACTCCTCTGTCCGGGTTTTAACATCATAACGGTCGCGCAGCTTGTCTCCAAATACGTTCGCCAGTAGCACTGTTAGCACGACAGCTATCCCTGGAACAAGCATCAGGTGGGGAGCCATTTGAAAATACGCTCGTCCTTCATTCAGCATCGTACCCCATTCAGGAATTGGTGGCTGTGGACCTAAGCCCAAAAAAGATAGGGAGGCAATCATTAAAATGATTTTGCCGATATCCAGCGTAGCTAGCACAAGAACATTCCCAATTGCATGGGGAAGAATATGCCGCATGACAATCCGCAGGGAGGAGGTACCCGCCAGTATGGATAACGAAATGTAATCCTTTTGCTTTTCAGCCAGAACGGTACTACGCACCAGGCGCGCATAACCAACCCATTTTACCGCAGTCACCGCGAAAATAAGATTTACTAAGCCTGGTCCGAGCAAACCGCTCAGTACAATGGCAAAAATATAATCAGGTAATGTCATGAAGGCATCGACCACCCGTTTGAATACACGATCCATCCAGCCTCCAATAAACCCTGAAAGCAGACCAAGAGGGACCCCGACAACCAGCGAAACGGCCAAAATCAATAAACTGGTTCCGACAGTCGTCCGAAGTCCAGCTATCACTCTCGATAGTACATCTCTGCCCAAATGATCAGTTCCCAGCCAGTGTGTAGCGCTGATTGATTGTAGTCGATTCCCCATCTGGATACGATACGGATCTTGCGGAGCAAGAAACGGAACGACTGTAATTGCTGCAAGAATGAGCAGAACGGAGAGCGACACGATCCATGTATTGGACAAGCGCGTTCTAGTGAGCTGCCTGTTTTCCGCATGTACGGATTTTATCATGATAAACGTTTCTCCTTCAAAGCGATTTCAGGATTGACCCAACGGTAGGACAGCTCTACCAAAATATTGATACATACAATGAATGCAGCCATAAATACGGTATAGCCCTGAATAATGGGGTAATCCCTTGCAGCGATGGCATCCACAATCCATTTGCCCAGCCCTGGATAGGCGAATAGCACTTCAATCACGACTGTGCCTCCCAGTAGGCTGCCTATACTCTCACTGAATACCGTAATGAGTGGAACAAGACTGTGACGGAGCATATGTCTGAAAAAAATGCGGATGGGGCTGATTCCACGCGCTTGCGCCGCTTTGATAAAGTCTTGCCCCGAGCTTTCAATCAGACTTGCGCGGATCATTCGTACATAAACGGCCGCCATTGCCAATCCCAAGGTAAGAGAAGGGAGTACCAAATGAAAAGCGGTTCCTTCACCCATAGACGGCAAAATACGTAATTTAACTGCAAACCATTCGATAAACAAAAGCCCTAGCCAAAAGCTAGGAATTGAGGAGCCGATTAAGGCAAACACACGACTGGCTCTGTCAATCCAGCGGGTACGGTAGAGCGCCGCCATCGTTCCCAACGGGAGAGCTATCAGCAGCATAATGAACAGAGACCCTCCGGTAAGCAGCAGTGTATAAGGCAGTTTTTCCATAAACTCTGTGAATACTGGACGATGGGTTAAATAAGATTGTCCAAAATCAAACTGAAGCAACTGAACCAACCACTTACCATATTGCACAGGTAATGGTTGATCCAGCCCCAGTTGGCTGCGCATATCCATAATTTGCTGATTGGACACAGCTACATCGTCGACTCGGAGAATGCTCCGGACGGGATCGCCCGGAACAAGCTTAAGCAGACAGAAGCTCACAAAGGAAAGAATAAGAAAGAACAAGACCAGTTCAAGAAACTTTTTGGCGATGGATTTAAACATGCTAGTTCACATCCAGGTTCTGGGTCAGCAAGTAGTATTCACTTTGGCTAGTTACCCAGTTATGTACGTAATCGCGATAGGCCACTACGTTGTTTGGATGGACCAGAAAGGATTGCAGATTTTCTTGGTCAATCAGCGTGACAGCCTTCAGAGCCAGCTTGTTGCGTTCTTCCTCATTCACGGTGGTGTTCAGTTGTGAAATCATACCCGTGAGTTCCGGTACATGCACACGCCCATAATTCAGTGCTCCTTCAGGCATGTAAGCCGCATTCAGAAAATAGCTTGCATCGCCGCGCGGGGCTGTAATGCTACTATAAGTCGCTAAATCCCAATCCTGATGAGCGGCAAGATATTCGTCAATATTATCAACCTGACGGATATCAATCGTAATGCCAAGTTCTTTAGCGTTAGCCTGAATAAGCTGAGAGATGAGTGGAAGCTCCGCTCTCGACTGGTAAGTTAGCAATGTAAGATGAAGCGGCTTGCCGTCGGGGTTCGCAACTTTACCGTTCTGTACTGTATATCCAGCTTGCTTGAAGCCTTCTCGGGCAGCATTCAAATCAAACTGTTTCGTAATATATTCCGGTGAAAAAGGAAAGTCGGACAAGAACGGGCCTTGAGCAGGGGTTCCCTGACCAGACATGATACCACTGGCGATCTCATCCCGGTTGATCAGGTTATCAAATGCTTTACGAACAGCCGTCTTTTTCAGATCGTTATTGTTCATATTGTAAATAAGCTGATGCGTTCGCAAACTAGGAAGTGAGTCAACCTTAACGGTAGAATCAGCTTTCAATAGCTCCAGGCTTTCAATTGGCGGGCGATACACAATATCAGCAGTTTTGGCTTGAAAAGCAAGCTGACGTGCATTGGCGTCTTCGTTAAACATGAATTTAGCATGTTTCAACTTTACTTCACCGTTCCAATATTGTTCATTGCGCTCTAAATTCAGTTCACTTCCAGCACGGAAACTGGCAACCTTGAACGGTCCCGTTCCTGATGGGAAGTCATCTGTAACTGTGGTGTCTATAATAGCGGTATTCGGATGAACCAGCTCGGACACAAATTCCGGGAAAGGCTTGTCTGTCGTAATGGTCAAAATCTGTCCATCCGCATGAATATCACGGATATGTAGCGCATTTTTGACCGATGGATTGAGCTTTAGCGCTCTTTCCAAGGAGGCTTTGACAGCAGGGGCATTGACGACTTTACCGCTGTGGAAGTTCACACCTGGTCGGATGTTGAAGGTCCAGTGCTGTCCGTCCTTGCTGTCCCATTTCTCTGCAAGCCAAGCTTCCAGCTTAAGATCCTTGTTCACTTTGATCAGTGTTTCACTTATTCCAGCACGAACAGCTGTGTAATTTACATCTGCATGAGGATCTATAGAAGGGCTTTGCACATTGAATAATAAGGTGACACTTTTATCTTGTGGTGCAGCAGATGGAGAGGGTGAAGCTGACGGAGATGAAGCGCAGGCTGCCATCATCACCGCAATTACCGCAGGTATAAATAGTTTAAAATACGAACGCTTAAACAACAGGGAGTCCTCCTTAATAGTAATCGTAATTTTTACGCTTTAATGCATAAATCATATCGTAACCAAATGAAGGAGCTTTGTAAATATGTAATTGATGAGTGTGTATGTAAATTCATATGAAAAAAGGCTGCATAACCAATAGTGAGATGGTTAGCAGCCTTTAAGTATATTTAGAAATTTTTAATTTGGGATGGAAAAAAATTTATGAATTAATGCATGGGTGCTTTGGCAGTGCCATGTTCAACATGAACTCTGCGGATGAAAAACGCAAGGATCAAACCGACCACACTGATGATCATCGCAAAGAAAAATGAATTTTGTGATCCGATTGCCATGGCATTTGCCATTTCATTTACGGATTCAGGCATACTGGATTGGCTCAAATAGCTGTCCATGCCTTTCGAGAGAATGCTTACCGCTACGGCTGTACCGATAGCACCAGCAACTTGTTGGAGCGTGCTCATAATGGCCGTTCCGTCTGGGTATAGATCCATAGGGAGCTGGTTTAGGCCGTTTGTCTGAGCTGGCATCATAATCATGGAAATGCCGATCATCAAGCAACTATGAAGCACAATAATGAGTACGAGAGTTGAAGTTGTTGTAATGCCGGACAGGAAAAACAAAACAGCGGCCACAATCACAAGGCCTGGAATAACAAGCCATTTGGGACCAAATTTATCGAATAGGGAGCCCATAATGGGAGACAAGAGACCGTTGATAATCCCACCAGGCAGAAGTACCAAACCTGCTGCTAGAGCAGACAGAGCCAGCCCTTTTTGCAAAAAGAGTGGAAGAATCAGCATCGTAGAAAGGATCGTCATCATACATAGGAACACCATAATAACGCCGATAACGAACATTGGATATTTAAACACACGCAAATTCAACATTGGCTGCTTCATTTTCAATTGACGTACAGAGAACAGTATCAACGATACCAGACCGACGATCACAGGAAGCAGAACCATCGGGCTAGCCCAACCTTCGCCACCTTCTCCAGATTTACTGAAACCAAACACGACACCGCCGAAGCCAATGGAAGACAGGAGGATAGATAAAAGATCAATTTTGGGCTTGGTCGTTTTTGAAACGTTTTGCATAAATAAAATACCGCAAATCAGCGAGAGAACCAAAAAAGGAAGAGAAATCCAGAAGATCCAGTGCCAAGACAGATTTTGCAGTACCAGTCCTGCAATGGTAGGTCCCACCGCAGGTGCAAACATAATTACCAATCCGATGATCCCCATAGCCGCGCCTCTCTTTTCAGCCGGGAAAATGATCAAGATGGTGTTAAACATCAACGGCAATAACAGCGCTGTACCAATGGCCTGAAGAATACGAGCGATCAATAGCACTGAAAAAGTAGGTGAAAGTGCAGCAACGAGGCAACCAGCTATTGAGAACAGCAACGATGTAACAAACAGCTGTCTTGTCGTAAAGGTTTGAATCAGCAATCCCGATACAGGTACTAAAATACCGAGTGTCAGCAGGTAAGCGGTCGTCAGCCATTGGGCTGTTGCAGTTGTAATATGCAAAATCTGCATCAAATCATTCAGAGCAATGTTAAGTGCCGTTTCACTGAACATTCCAATAAAGCCACTAAGGAGCAGGGCAATCATAATAGGTAGCACCTTGAACGTTTTGGGTTCAGAGGGTGAACTCGTTTGACTCTTTGTACTCATGTTGTTTTTGTTCCTCCAATAAATTAATGGGTATTGAATTATAACGATCGGTCTATATATAATAAACATGTTGTTATTTTTTTGTCAAAGTAAATTATAAATAATATATAATGAAGGATGCTGTATATGGCTGCTAAACCTGAATCATACGAGAATATCGTACAAACCGCATCGAAGCTCTTTTTTCATCAGGGGTATCACGCAACTGGACTGAATCAGATTCTTGCGGAGAGTGGATCACCGAAGGGCTCACTTTATTATTATTTTCCGCGTGGTAAAGAAGAATTAGCTTTGGAGTGCATAAGAAGAGGGAATGAATTTATTAAGCAAAAATTAAAACAGACACTGGACGAAAACGATAATCCTGTACTAGCCATTCAGAATTTTATTCGCAATACAGCTGAGGAGGCAGACCGTACCGGCTTTAACGACTTCATGCCGATTGGCTTCTGGGCTGCTGCGGAAACTTCCTGTATTAGCGAATCGCTACGTCATGCTTGTGTGAATACATTTGCAGATTGGCAACGCATTTATATGGAGCGTCTTCAGAAATCGGGCTGGACAGAGGAAAAGGCACACAGTCTGGCGGTACTTATCATTTCGATGCTCGAAGGTGCATTAATTTTGGCTGTTACGCAACAGAGCAGTGCTCCTATTTATAATATCGTGGATTACATTCCACAGTTGGTCAAATAATCCTGTCTCTTCGATTTTCAATAGCTCCTAATGAGCTCCAACAAGCAACTTTAAAAAGCCGATGTTCTCGTTTTTGAGAACTTGGCTTTTTAGTGGTTCTGAGACGTAATTTTACTCACATTACCAGCACCAAATGATGAAAAGTATGGTAAAATGGAATGAATTTGATTTTGATTTTGCACGAAAGGAAGGGTGATAGCAAATGGCAAAAGCGAAGGTAGCCAAACGGCCTACTCGGGATGAATTTGTACTGGAGGAAATCGGGAATCAGCTTGTAGAAGCACAACGTGAGCAATCCGAAATCGTATTGACCGTATGGGGACGCCAAGAAACAACCCGCGGACAGATCGTTAAAATGGACCCGAGAACGGGAAAGGTTCATGTGGAGAGTAATGGAGAAACAGAAAAAGTTCCTTTTATGGATATTATGAGTGTAAATTACCCGAGAGATTAGTTGTTGTGATTACATAAATATAGCAGAAAGGGACGAAAAGAATGACAAAGTTAGGGTCTCCCTTACTGCTGTGGGAAAGTAACAATTTACAATTCGCGTATACAAAAACAACCGAGTGGTTTAGAGCCATCGGTTGTTTTTGTATACTGCTGCATGAGTGGGAAGAGAAAGCCGCGTTATTGTGTTGGCACTTTCCCTTGTACATGCTTATGTAGCTTTTATCGGGCTGGTATGACTGGCACGTGCTTCGGCTTTCTTAAGCACCTTACGATCAAAAATGAAGGGGCCAAACGGCAACAGCGATGCAATCAAGGCTGCAAGACTTTGCAGTAGCGTTATTTTCCGCAGAATCAGCATGACCACAGTAGCTATGACATAAGCCACGAACAGTACCCCATGGATCATACCCACCCAGCTTACCATTTGCGGCATTCCAGCTGCGTATTTAAGCGGCATAGCGATACACACAAGCAGTAGATATGAAATCGCTTCAATATTACCAATGACACCAAACATCTTAAAGGTATTTTTGAACATAATACACCTCCTTTTCCTATTGCTTAAAATTTAATATATCCTATAATGCAATGTTATTAAACGGTAGAAAGTTACGATATATCGAATATTTACAGCTGAATCCCAAGGTTATGTCAGAGCTTTCACATGACTGAAGTATCTCCCATCAAATGCTTCATTTCGCTGATTCCAACGTACCACAGCTTAGCGTGCCCGGAAACGATAATCGTAATTTCGTTTAAATTGTTGAAACAAACAATAGGGCTTAAAAAGACGGCTTGAAGTAAGAAAAAACACTAAGCTGATCAAGTTCGAAGGCTTAGCACAAGTTGTTTGCGCGACCCTATCAGTAAAAATGCTAGTGTGAAGCCTAAACATTTTGTATGCAAATTCCGATAACAGTTAAATGAACGTGTGTACATTATAGTGTGAATTTTAAAAGCTGGATGGCAGCAGAAGGGTTTATAAGCTTAACTTATTAGTTTTGACAAATAAAATTCACATACTGGTATCAAGGAGAGCATAGATCATGAATAAAAAACGTTTGCGTCAATGGATGGCTCCGTTCGCAACGGCTACACTGATTTTAAATACGGGATATGGCATTTTGGCCCCCGATGCAGTGGCTAGCGCGTTGCCGACTGAGAGGCATAACTCAAATCTGACAGGACTGAATACAGCACAGTTACATACCAAATTAGCAACCGCTCAAGGTCGTCATGTGCCGGTTACTTCAGGCACGAAAGTGACTACGTTAACAAAAGGTTATGGTCAGAACACCTATCTCAACCAAATGCTAAAAGTAATGTCGAGCCAAATGGTTACTGCGAATATCGCGCCGGCAGAGGTAAGCAATCTGACAGCGGTTCCTACAGAAACAACAAAAGTAAATTTGTCCTGGACCAATCCGTCGGACCTTAATTTCGACCATGTAAAAGTGGTTGGTGTCACTAACGATGTGTATGTAGATAATATTAGAAGTAACTCTTATATGTTGAGCGGTTTACAGCCGAATACGACCTATACCTTTCGAGTGAAGACGGTGAATAAGAGCGGAGATGAATCACAAGGTACGACAGTACAGGCCAAAACGGCTTCCATTGATGTCCCTGTAGATAAGACACCTCCAGGAGAGGTAAGCGGGCTGACAGCGACGAATGTCGGATATAATGCTTTTACCGTAAATTACATATTGCCTAAGGATGCTGACCTGAGCCAAGCGATCATCTATTTAAATGGTAAGGAAGTGCAGCGAACTACAGGGACGTCCTATACGTTCAGTGGATTGATTGCCTCCACAAATTATACAGTTCTGGTCAAGACTATTGACAAATCCGGCAACATCTCTGGAGGAATCAGTATTCCGGTTACGACCTCAGCGCTCAGCGTTGATACCGTGCCCGAAGTGACAGGAGCTTCAGTGACATCAGTTAATAACTATAGCGTCACTGTTTCCTGGACGAGACCCAGCGGAATTAGTACAGTCAGTCTGTATAAGGACGGGCAACTGGTAACCGATTCATCAGGAACATCCTATACATTCAACAATCTTTCTTCAGGGCAGGCCTATTCGTTCACGATTAGGTCCAAGCGAAGCACAGGTGCATTGTCCTCCGGTGTGAGACTGACTGCCACAACGGACAGTACGTCCTCCAATTCGTCAGAAGTGTCCAATCTTGAAGTAGATAGCAAAAGTGATACCTGGATCAAAATCACCTACGATATGCCGAGTAAAGCCGACAAGGTGAAGATATATGTTGATGGAGATTATGAGGGAACTACAAGCTCTGAGTCCTATAAAATCACGGATTTGCGAGAAGGACGCTGGTATGAGATTAAGGTCGTGACTGTCAATAGTAATGGAAGAGAATCTAGCGGTGTAAAGATATCAGAACGCACGGATTCGGATGGTTACTATTCTTCTTCGTCATCTAGTTCATCGAATTATGAGAAAGCGAGAGATTTGATGCGAATTGCAGAAAACAGTCTGAATGCCTCGGACTGGCGTTCTGCCAGAGATGCAATCAGTGATCTGCCGAGCGGAACCCGTAAAAGCGATTTGCTGGATCGGTTAGAAGCTATTCGCAATAGAGCGATTGGTACCAGTAGTTCATCATCCGGGACGAGTTCTACAACAACAACTTCTGGTACAACGTCCTCATACCCTAACAATGCGGTTTCCTCATATTCAACTTCGTTCACCCTGACACCAGGAGCTAAATCAGCTTATGTCGATGGTCGTGCTACGACGATGGCTCAGGCTCCGCGAATCATAAATGGGGCGACGATGGTCCCGCTGCGCTTTATCAGTGAACGGATAGGTTACGAGGTAAATTATGAAAAGTCGACCAAAAAGATCATTCTGACTCGACCTACAGACGGCAAACAAGTAGTGCTTCAAGTCAAGAATTCGACCCTTGCCGTGTATGAGTTAAACAACTCACGGAGTTATTCGACGAACATCACAGCTCCGGTTATTGTTAACGGCTACACACTGGTTCCATTACGAGTGATTAGCGAGCTTTCGGGGTATCAGGTGAACTATAATACTGCATCCAAACAAATTACGATTACAAAATAAATGCTTCTGCAAAAAAAGGTTCTAGAGTTTTCACTTTAGAACCCTTTTTGTGTATTAGGAAGTGTATGTAAAACAATGACAATCTGTTACTCTGTAAACAAGTTATCTTGATTGAAAAGAATATCGAGTTGCTTAAGCTCGTCACTTGTTAGTCGAACACCCAGAGTTTGAAGATTGGACTCGATTTGATCAGGCTTGGTTGCACCTGGAATAATTAGATCAACGGCTGGACGCGTTAATAGCCAAGCTAGCGCAATCTGTGCAGGATCTGCACCCTTGTCTTTCGCGAATGCTTTGAAGCGATCCACGCGTTCCAAATTTGCGAGAAATGCTTCTTTTTGAAATAAAGGATTATTCATTCGTGAAGTGTCATTAAAAACATCATCCTTCTTATATTTACCGGCCAACAGACCTGATGCGAGCGGGAAAAAAGGAATCAGTGAAATTTCGTGCTCTAGACAATAAGGAATAACGTCGGCTTCTGCATGACGAACCAGTAGTGAGTATTCAGCTTGAAGAACATCCAAGTGCTTATTAGCATTAAAAGCCTGAAGCTGCTCAAAGCTTAAATTTGAAGCGCCAATGGCTTTGATTTTCCCTGACTTCTTCAGCTCTGCAAGTGTGTCAGCAGCTTCAGCCAGCGGGGTACGGCTATCGGGAAAATGAAGAAAGAAAATGTCAACATAGTCTGTCTGTAATCTCATTAGGCTGTCATCCACAGCCTTACGTAATGCAGCTGCACTGTTGTCGACTTCCAGATGACCTTGATTAAATTGGGGATTAGAAGAAGCTTTAGTAGAGATTACAAGATGTTCACGGCCACCATAATCCCGGATGGCTTCACCGATTAACTCCTCAGAGTGGCCCATTCCATACAGAAATGCGGTATCAATGAAATTGATCCCTTTTTCAAGGGCAGTCCTAATTAATTGTCGGCTTAGAGTATCATCGACTTTTGAATACATCATTGAATTACCTACCACACCTGCCCCAAAACCAAGTTTAAATGCTTTTAATCCTGTTTTTCCTATTGCTATTGTATTGTTCATGTTTATAAGCTCCTCTTTTGTATGATGTGGAATCCTAGGAAGGACTCTAATGCACATCTTACAACCTGGTGTAAACACTAGGTCAAGTAGAGTGATCAGGAATCGAAAACAGATTAAGTTTGGGTCTCAAGTGGCAAAAAGTTATGGCCAAATTTTTGCCCCGTTTGCAATTTCAATTCAATCATATACTTAATTTCCTGAATTTCTTTTAGTTGCTGATCTATCTTTTTTTGGTAATCGTAAAGCCTATCGTACCATTCAATATTTAATATGTTGCTCTCATCTAATTGAAGCTGGATAATAGGTTTTAACTCCTTCAGCGACATTGGTTGTGTCAGGAGTGTCTTCATTCCGATGCAAAATGATAAAACGCTACTGATATATAAATGTCAGTAGCGTTTTATATCGTTTAAGCATAGAACAAGGAAGAGGCGTATGCCTGATGAAATCGAACTAACCTAGATAGTAGATGATCTTTTTTTTAAAATTTGACGATCATATCGGTAATGACCTGAGTGGAATTTTAATACTTACCTGTCCGCCGCCTGTCTGGGTGGAGTTGGCAATAATCAGCTTTCCGCCATGTAGGTTGACAATGGATTTTGTTATATACAGGCCCATCCCGTAATGCCCGCTTAATCTTCTGGACGAGTCACCCATATAAAACTGCTCGGCGGCCTGTTTGAGACCTTCTGTAGAGAAGCCCGAGCCTTCGTCTAAGATGCTGAACTGAATGCCGTCTTCCACAGACTCTACGATCACCTGGATCTCGCTATACTCAGGTGCCTGATCTACCGCATTAGAAGCAACATTCATAATGGCGCGCTCAAGTAGAACTGGGTCTGCATACAGCGTCTTAGGGAGGTTATATGCAGCGAATGCTACAGATATTTTTTTGACAGCAGCCAAGGCTATTATTTGATCTTTCACTTTCGTTAAATAGAAGTCAGAATCCATCGTTTCCGCCCGCAGGGTGACAAGCGTTTCCGCTTTTGAAATTTCAATAAGAGTCTTAATATACTGCTCCATCTGCCTGGTGCTTTCCGATATATAATCCGTATAGTTCTTTTGCTCTTCGGACTGATCGGTCTCGGACAGCAGCTCTACGTTTCCACGAACGATAGTGAGTGGTGTTTTGACATCGTGTGCCAGGGCGGATATTTGCTCGCGACGTGATCTTTCCAGATTCCACTGTTTGTGAAGCGAAGTCTTTAAAGTTTCTTTCATTTTATCCATGGAATGCAGCACCTGATCGATCTCCATCACGCCACTGAATTCGATTGAGAAGTCCAGATCCTGTGCTTGAATTTGTTTGGTGGCCTGCTGCAACCCACTCATCTTACGTGCCAGCTTTCGTCCGAAGGAGGAAGCCAGCAAGGCACCTCCCCCCAGAAAGGCGATACAGAACACGGCAAAAAAGGACAATTCCGCGTTCGGCAGGTATTGACGCAGGATAGGAAGTTCAAACTGAGCCGAGACAGAATAGCGCATCACAGTAACTTTATCATGATGTGAGACTTTTACATAGTTATAGGGAAATTGATAAGCAGTATCGTTCTGCTGCGTAACACTCCAAGCAGTTTGAGCCTGCTTTTCAGAAAGGTTTCCCTCATTGAGGCGGCCTTCCGAAGTGAATGATGCGTATTTATACAGTTTCTGCCGAGAATCCGGCTGTAGGGTCTTGCCAGCTTCAATGATTGTCTTGTCCGCCCGCACCTGATTCTCAGCATAGTTCGCGGGGAGAATGGTCCCACAAGACATCAGGACATAGAAGATGAGAACCAAGAACAGAGCGAGCGCAATCGTCCCGATACAGAACATAACTAAATAACCCAGAAAAATGGTTCGTAGTTTGGTTGTCTTGCATGCTTGCTGTACTTTGGTTACTTCCATCGGTACCCGATTCCCCAAACCGTCTCCACTGGCGAAACCTCTACTTTGCCAAGCTTGGCTCGGATATTTTTAATATGCTCCACGATGGTGGCGGAATCGCTGTCCCCATCCAAGCCGAAGACAGCTTCGTAAATCTGCTCTTTAGGGAACACCTGTCCCCAGTTCAGGGCTAGAAACTTACATATCTCATATTCGCTTTTGGTAAACGGGACTACAACATTCTGAACGGTGATTTCCTTGCCGGACAGATTGAAATGAACTTCCCCGATGCAGAATACATTACGCCGTTCACGATTCTCCCGTCTGAGATGGGCGTTGATTCTTGCGCGCAACTCTCCAGCACCAAACGGCTTGACAATATAATCGTCCGCCCCTTCCCCAAGCCCTAACATCACATCGTTCTCCATGGATTTTGCGGTGAGGAACAGGATCGGGCAGTCTATTTTGCTGCGAATTTCCCGACAGAGTGTGAACCCGTCCATGGTAGGCATCATCACGTCAAGCAGGATGAGGTCAAAGGCTCCAAGCTGCATAGTGAGAACCTGTGGGGAGTCGGAGACCACCGTGACAACATGGCCATCTTTCTGCAAAATATTTTGAAGGAGTGCCAAAACGGCGGGTTCATCATCAACGGCCAACAAGTTTGCCATGCTTAATTCACTTCCCTTGCTTTCTTTACTCTAGTCTTTATTCCGACGAATTGTGTCCTTCCCAACGACAAATCCATAATCCTAATAATACCATGATGACTACGGTCCCTACTACGCAATATCTGACTCCCGAATTAAGCCGTATAGCTTCAGGAATAGATACTGCTGAGTTTATATCGTAATGCACCCAGATCGTGATGAACCGGGCAGCCCAAGCAGAGGGGATGAATATCCAATTATGATCACCCAGCCCTGTAAGAAGCAAAGCGGACAATAGACTCTCCATAATGCCTAGACCGATGGAAGCTCCCTTGCCGAACCGCAAACTAATGAAAAAATGCAGAAAATAGAGGAATACACTGGACATAAACAGAATGCAGGCAGCCAACACATAAAACTTCAAGCCATACGGTGACTCTCTCATAAGATATATATAGCCAGCCCCAAAGCCACCGGAGGCAAGCAGCACACTGCCAAATCCCAAGATCAGGAGCAGGCTGAGCTTGCTCAGGAAAGGTAGCAGCTTCACTGGCGAGATCAATAGCTGCTGGAAATTGCCAGCGACTGCCTCCTGCTCAACAGCAATGGAGCAGACAATACCAATCATGGTAGGAAGAACCACGGCCAAGACCTGCAAATAGCCGTCCACCTTTGAAATCGGTGAATACGGAGTAAAGGAATAATAGGCTAGAAAGATTGCTATGCCTAAAAGCGGCACAAACAGCTGCACAAGCAGTAAGGGCTGCCTTCTAAGTTTAAGCACATCGGATTTCAGATAGCGGAAAAAAGAAATCATCTTATTTAGCCTCCCGCTTGCGGAAGGACATCGCCGTCAGTATCGACAGAATTATAAACAGGCAGATTGTGATCACTAGGCCGGGCACAATCACGCCTTTATCCAAAAGCGGATCTCCTGAAGGAACGGCAAGCCCATTAGGTAGCACTTTAATGACGGCGCACATTAATCGGGCTGGAATAGCATAAGGGACCGCCCACCACACAGAGGACGTAGCGAACAGAATGGTGCAGGATACGTTGCCCAGCATATTAATAATTAGAGTGGCAAACATGCCTATTCGGTCCGTCAGGAACAGGCAAAGTGGAACTTGCCACAAAAAGGTGATGAAGAGGATTAGAGTTGCAGCAACGCTTCCTGCTAGTGTCACAGAAGTTGAGAATACGAATCCGCCAAGAGTTATCCCTATAAATAGGACAATAAAGGAAACCATTAAGAGTCTTACGCAAACCCCGATTTTACCGTACCATACCTGAGCCAAATCTACAGCCATGCCGAGGACAGCACGGTATTTCAGCTTCTTGCCATCCTTTTGGATCACTCCTGAGCACATTAAGGTGAGGGCACCTGGCAGCAGCATGAAATACCACCAATTGTAGCTGGCGCTTTGGAGCATACGTCCTCCCATGAGTACGGTACACAGAAGAAGAGTAGCGATGGGGGCAAGCCAGACTAACTTTTTTGTGAAGGTACGCTTTAATTTTAGATGTTCGGCGGCTATATATTGCTGCATCCTACTCATCCCCTTTTCGGTATTCCTGTGCAATCTGCATGAACAACGATTCCAGGCTTTGTCTTGGAGTGACCGCCTCTTGATAAGCTAATACGCCGCCGGCAATGATACCGACATGGTCAACGATTTGTTCGACTTCGGATAAAATATGGCTGGAAAGAATTACGGTAATTCCTTGCTTCGGGAAGGAGCGAATCAACTCGCGTTGCTCCTGAATACCAATGGGGTCTAGTCCGTTGGTTGGCTCATCTAAGATCAATAGCTTGGGATGATTGAGGAGAGCAATGGCAATGCCCAGCCGCTGTTTCATACCCATCGAGAACTGGCCCGAGCGCTTTTTCCCGGTATGGGTCAAATCAACCATGTTCAGCACTTCATCAATCTGCGAATCAGGCAATCCCAGCAACGTTGTACGAACTTTGAGGTTCTCTCTAGCTGTCAAATTCTCATAGAGTGGAGGGGATTCGATCAGTGCGCCGATCTGAGCAAGATCTTTTCGGGACCAGGGTTTTCCTTGAAATAAAATCTCACCGGATGTCGGGCGTAGCATACCGGTTAACATTTTTAAGGTAGTTGATTTTCCAGCCCCATTTGGGCCAAGTAGTCCATAGACGGAATTCTCCTGAATAGACAGTGTGACGTTGTTCACCGCCTGTTGTCGTCCGAAGGTTTTGCAGAGATTTTTAGTCTGTAAAATAATGTTATCCATATCAGTTCATCCTTTTCATTTGTTCTGACAACTACTTTAAAGATCAATTCTAAGAACTTTATAAGGATTTAAAATATTAATTTCAAACTTTATGCATTCATGCACTATTCGCTATAATGGATACAGTGATTTAGGAAAGGGATGTAATCATGAAGAAGGTCATCGTAATCGGATCAGGAATTCTGGGGGCATCGACAGCATACCATCTAGCAAAAATGGGTTCTAATGTCATTATTGTAGATCGTAAAGATAAAGGACAGGCTACTGATGCCGCTGCTGGCATTATCTGTCCCTGGCTATCACAGCGACGCAATCAGGCTTGGTACCAACTAGCCAAAGCGGGAGCGCGTTTTTACCCTGGGTTGATTGAAGAACTCAAAAGCGAGGGAGAAACAGAAACTGGCTATGCTCAAGTGGGGGCTCTCAGTATTCATGATGATTTGGAGAAAATCAAAAAAATGGAGGAGCGGGCACACTTACGACAAGCGGATGCACCGGAAATCGGTGAAATTATCCGGCTAAATGAAAAAGAAACCCATGAACGGTTTCCTTTGTTAGTAGAAGGTTATCATTCTGTTCATATTAGCGGTGCCGCCCGAATAGATGGGCGTGCGCTGCGGGATGCGTTGGTCCGATCAGCACAAAAAAACGGGGCGGTCCTTATACAAGGAAATGCTACGCTTCAATATGAGTCCGACCATGTAACGGGAGTAGTGGTCGGTGCACAAAGCTTCTCGTCTGACAAGGTCATTGTTTGTGCAGGTGCATGGGCAAATCAACTACTGTTGCCTTTGGGCATTCATTTTAAGGTTAGTTATCAAAAAGCACAAATTATGCATTTGCAGGTTTCTAATAGGCAAGACACAGGCACTTGGCCTGTAGTCATACCGCCTTCTGATCAATATCTGCTGGCTTTTGATAAACAGAAGATCGTAATAGGGGCGACTCACGAAAATGAAATCGAAGGTTACGATACGAGAGTAACAGCAGGTGGGATGCAGGAAATTCTGGATAAAGGTTTAGAATTGGCTCCTGATTTAGCAAACAGCACTTTTCAGGAGGTAAGAGTTGGTTTCCGTCCTTTTACACCCGGTTTTCTACCAGTGATCGGAGCTGTTCCAGGCTGGGATGGTCTTATAGCGGCAAATGGGCTTGGAGCATCCGGGTTGACCATGGGCCCCTTTATTGGAAATCAGCTGGCAAAGTTGGCACTTGGAATGAATTTAGATATCGATATCAATGATTATGATATTCGAAAAGCAATAGATGAAAGTTGATTCTTGACCGGAGAAATGAAGTCGCCACAATGGCGGCTTTTTTAGCGATATAAGTTCTTTTTCTCAACTTTAAGTGAACTTATATCGCTAGCTGAAAAGGGCAATTACAGGTTTCCATTTTAAAGATTAGATAACCATCTAACCGTTGAGCAGTTTATAGAGATTGACTCATATTAATGTTCAAAACTCCGCTACGTAAGAACAAGATAAGTGACATACTAAAACAAATCACAGTAAACAGGCTAACGGAAATAAAACCACCAGAGTGTGCATATAGCATTCCCGCTGTGAAAGAGCCAACCGCCGTACCACAATACATAGAAGAATTGGCAAGTGATGAAATTGTTCCTCGTGCTGTAGCAGACAGGGTTTGAAGCAAACTCATCATAAGTGGAAAAATCATTCCAAGGATGAGGAAGATCAGGAAATATGTAATTTCGACATAAGTTACGCTAGGTAGATATGGAAGAAGTAAATAAAGCAGGCCGATGAAGATTATGCCATATTTCAAAGAGTGTCTAGCACCTACTTTATTAACTAGGCTACTACCAAATAAGCTGCTGATCGTATTTCCTAAACCAAGGAACAGAATTACCGTACCAATACTTGCAACATTGAGACTGAATTTATCGGAAAGCCATGTGCCAATAAAAGAGAAAGCAGCAAAATTTCCGAGTTGGAATAGGAGATAGGCAAGAAAAGCGACCTTAGGTGTTGATCCGCGTAGTAATGAACGATATCTACTCCCAATAGAGGAAGCCTTATGCTTCTGTACAGAAGCAGGTAAGGAGGGCAAGAGAACTGCAGTCAAAATAACGATCAAGAAGGTGCAGCAACCAATCATAATAAAAGGTGTTTGCCACCCTGTGGTAGCGAGATAGCTGCCGATGGGCACACCCAGCATTTGGGAAACGGCCAATCCTGCAGTAGCAACCCCCATGGCTTTTAATACTTTATGTGGTTGAACCAGCTGAGGAATGGCAGCCCAAACTTGAGGCGACGCGAAAGCGGCGCTAATCCCAGCCAATAAGCGAAAAGCAAACATGGTCCAAAAATCCGTGGCAAAGCCGCAAAGTAAAGTAAAGATACCAAAACCAAGCAAGCCGAACAGTAGTACTTTTTTTCGATTCCATTCATCTGACAAAGGTCCTGCAATTAAGGCAAACACAGCATAACCTAAAGCATAGGCCGAAACGATCCAGCCTGATTGCTCGATAGAAATGCCGAAACTTTCACGAAGAATAGGTAAAAGAGGCGATACAATGAACGTATCTGTGCCGATGAAAAACATGATAAAGAAAAACAAGGTGATAATTTTATTCAAAACTAATTCCTCCATTTGTTCTATTGTTCGATAATTTTCGAACAATAGAAATATAACATTGCAATATGTTATAATGCAACTATAATTCTTTATTCAGGTAGGTGAACGGATCTTGAGAACACTGTATCATCCTAGCGTTAATGAAATTACTCTATCTACAGTTTTATATGCCCTAAGTGACCCGATTCGGCTTAATATCATCAAGATTTTGGACGAAAAGGGAGAGCAATCCTGTAGCTCGATAGATATTTCGGCCCCAAAGTCAACCTTGTCCCATCACTTTAAGGCTCTTCGGGAATCAGGAGTCGTCCATACAAGAATAGAGGGTACCCAACGCTTTATTTCAATCCGGTACGACGATGTGAATTTACGATTTCCGGGATTGCTAGCGGCTGTACTGATGGGCTTGAAGCAATAAAATAAAGGTCTAGTTAGCATGATGCTGACTAGACCTTTATAGACGGAGGTAACGATAGAAAATCATAAGTTTCCGCTTATTTTGTAGTTAGAGGAAGAACAATCACTCTATACGTCATTCATCATGTCATTGAGATGCGAATTCTCCAACGATTGTGTTGTGGTTTGAATGTTTTTCAAGTAGTCGATTTTATAGATACAGGAATAGATCACATTTAATACATAGTCAAAGGCAATCTGCGATGAAAATGTACCAATCTTGGCATGTTTTACTTCGTCATTAGGCACCTGGATACAGATATTACTGAGTTTGGCCAATTCGCTTTGATTGGTTGCTGTAATTGTGATAAAAGGGATATTTTCATGTGCGAAATGCCGTGCTGCTTTTAAAAAAATCGGCGACTTTCCGTGGTAAGTTAAAAAAACAGCGCAATCCTGTGTCGTAAGATTAGCCGTATGGTAAGCCCACTCAGACAGCTCCGTGGCTATAACCACATACTTGTTTATTTTTACCAATTTATTTTGGAAACTTTTCGCACGGATTTGTGAATCACCTAACGCATATATAAAGATTCTTTTCGCTTGATCCAGCAGTAGGGCTGTTTGCGACAATAAATCATCATCCATGAATGTAAAGTTTTTTTCAATCGTTTCTTTCATTAATTCTGCAATTTCTTTCGCTACTTGAAGTGGGGATTCATCAAAACCGAAAGGATAGTTGGGGTCTACATTGGAAATGTTCTGGGTATTCTGCTGAAATTCCCGAGCAAGTTTGATTATGAACTCCTTGAAACCAGATAGCCCAAGTTTATGTGTTAATCGATTAATCGCGGAATGCGAAGTATATGTTGCCTTTGCAAGCTCCTGAATATTTAAGTGCAGGATACTTTCCTTATGAAGCAAAATATAGGATGCAATGCTTTTTTCGTTTGGTGTAAAGTTTTGCATTTCGGATAATTGCATCAGTATTTTCAACAGGTTCACTCCGGTTCAATTGAAATAACGTTTGATAAAGGATATAAAATAAACATTTTGTTTAAAAACAACCCGCCATGTTGACAAATAATCGGTTGAATGTACCATTTTGGCGGCAAATCCTTTACGATCAACATTCTTCTTCTATAATAAATGAAAAAGAGCCTAAGGGGGAAATAATATGCTTACCATCGGTTATATTGGAAATGGGAAAAGCACGAACCGTTATCATCTTCCTTTTTCATTGAACAGAGCTGATTTGAAAGTGAAGACGATATACGCACGTAATCCAGATAAAGGGGAGTGGAAAAAAGTCCCTGACGTGCAGTATACAGATAATATTGAATCTCTAATGAACGATAAGGAGATTCAGTTGATTGTTATCTGTACACCTGTAGAATCCCACTACGACTATGCGAAAATGGCGCTTGACCACGGGAAAAATGTACTTGTTGAGAAACCTTTTACGTTAACCAAAGAAGAAGCCATGTCGATCTTCCAATATGCTAAAGAGAAAAATCTGGTTGTACAATGCTATCAGAATAGACGTTACGACTCGGATTTCCTCACTACCCAGAAGATTATTGAATCAGGAAAACTTGGAGATTTGCTGGAAGTGGAGATGCATTACGATTATTATCGCCCTGAGATCCCGAACTCCACTTCTCATTTTTCCAAGTATAACAGTTACCTATACGGACATGGCGTTCATACCATTGACCAGGTTCTTTCCTATTTTGGGAAGCCGGACACAATTCGTTACGATGTTCGTCAATTGCTGGGTTCTGGGAGAATGAATGATTACTTTGATCTGGATTTTTATTATCCCTCGCTCAAGGTATCCATCAAATCCAGCTTTTTTCGCTTAAAAGAGCGGCCGAGTTTTGTTGTATACGGCAAAAAAGGCGTTTTTATAAAGCAAACGAAGGATCGTCAGGAGGAGCATCTGAAATTATACTATCTGCCTAAGGGACACGCCGATTTCGGCATCGACCTGCCCGAGCATTACGGCATCTTAACATATTTGGATGATAAAGGCGAGTATCATGAAGAAAAAGTCGTTTCTGAAAAGGGAGACTATGCCCGAGTGTATGACGATATTTATCAGTCGATCGTATTTGGTAAAGAAAAAGTGATTAAAGACGAAGAAACGATAATTTGTATGGAAATACTTGAAAAAGGTATAGAGGAGTGCAACTAAAATGAAGTTGGGAATTGTCGGAGCAGGGATGATCGTAGGGGATCTATTGAGCTTTATTCAGGAAATCCCGACCATTTTATTAAAGGGCATTTGTTCTAGACCTAGCCACCAGGAGAAATTACTGGATTTGAAAAATAAATATGGAATATCTCAGATTTATTCGGATTACAGCGAGATGCTGATGAACCGTGATGTGGATACAGTTTATATCGGGTTGCCTAATCATCTTCATTATTCATATGCCAAAGAAGCATTATTGAGTGGTAAACATGTCATTTGTGAGAAGCCGTTTACTTCCAATTTGCAAGAATTTCTAGAGCTAAAAGAAATTGCTCAGCAAAGAAAACTGGTATTGGTGGAAGCCATAACGAATCAATATTTGAAAAATTATTTGTCAATGAAGGAGTATCTACCTAAACTTGGTGAGATCAAAATAGTTGAATGCAACTATTCTCAATACTCATCTCGATATGAAGCTTTCAAAGCGGGAATAATCCAGCCTGCGTTTAATCCGGAAATGTCTGGTGGAGCCTTGATGGATATTAATTTATATAATATTCATTTTGTTGTTGGATTCTTCGGTAGCCCAAAGAAAGTGGAGTATTGGGCGAACATGGAGCGTGGAATTGATACTTCAGGTATGATGCTGCTTGATTACGGTGATTTCAAGTGTGTCTGCATAGGTTCAAAAGATAGTACGGCCCCCAATGCCGTGAACATTCAAGGCAATAAGGGCTATTTACACATGGCAAGTTCAGCTAATATATGCGACTGCTTTGATTACACTGCGAATAAGAAAACGCCAATTCGGGTGGATCTAAAAGATCATTCGCATCGAATGTATGACGAATTCGTTGAGTTTGATCGTATCATCGAAGAAAAAGATTTTGGAAAAGTCTCGAATATGCTTGAACATAGCGAGAAGGTCATGAATGTCATTGAGAAAGCCAAGCAGTCCGCCAATCTTGTATTTGGCCCTGATAAACCATTTTGAGAGTAGCAGACATAGTAGCCTGCTACTCTTTTTTTCATCAGATTCACAATTTCCGGTCCAACAGCATGCCTATTTGCTCTGCCATCTCGACAGGAGGGAGAGGTTTATCATTCAAAAACCACCACTCCATAATCCCTACCACAGCGGACGCTGCATAACGGACAACCACTTCTTCGTTTAGTCCCCGATTTCTTGCTTCATTCATGTCGACCTCTTCCCGAAGTTCATCGATCATAAATTCAAGAAACTGAGTGCGGAAGTAAGGGGCGCCTTTGCTCACCAGCATCGTGGAGAAAAATAAATAGTTAGCCTCAAAATATTCAAACCAAACAATTTCGGCCTCTGTAAAGCTCAAATGAGCCGATTCAATACATAATCTTCGAAGTTCATTGATGTGTGCGGCCATCAGCTTATCCAGCAAATCATATTTGTCCACGTAATGAAGATAGATGGTTCCCCGGCTTACATTCGCTTTGTCGGATAGATCCTGAATCGTAATATGGTCGAAACTCTTTTCGGCCATCAACTCCGTTAATGCTTTTTTCAAGGCTTCCTGTGTTTTGAGTATTCTCCTGTCCACTTTCACTGTGTTCAACCCCTAAACTTCTAAATGATAATTGACTGTTTTAACTTATATGTCTATTAATGAACAAATCAAGCGTATTTAACAATTGCAAGCATTCTGTATCAGCTTATAATAATAGACACAAGTTCAATAATGTATCTTTTTCAATTATAGATGCATTTATATGAAGGATCAATGCAAAGAAAGAGGAGATATCACATGTCAGATACTCAAAAACTTACGGCTGCACAGCGAACGATTGGGGACTTCTCACCAAAGATTGTCGAGCTGACCGACAAGGTGCTTTTTGGGGACGTTTGGGAACGCAAAGAGCTGGCCCCACGCGACCGCAGCCTCATTACCGTAGCAAGCTTGATCACCGGAGGGAATTCCGAACAACTGGGCTTTCATTTGGGTAAAGCCAAAGACAACGGCCTGACGGAAGAGGAACTGATCGAAGTCATTACCCATCTTGCCTTTTATGCGGGCTGGCCGAAGGCGATGTCCGCTATTACAGTGGCCAAAGAACTATTCGCAAAAGAAAACTAAGTCTCGAAAGGATGTTCATTCTCTATGTCCAATATTCAAGATAAAGTCGTTATTATTACAGGTGCTTCCAGCGGAATCGGAGAGGCAGCGGCCAAAGAACTGGCATCTAAAGGTGCGAAGCTTGTGCTGGCGGCTCGCCGTGAAGACCGTTTACAAAAGCTGCAAGAAGAAGTTGAACAAAGCGGGGGTACAGCCATCTACAAAGTAACCGATGTGACATCGCATGAACAAGTGGAGGAGTTGGCTTCGTATGCACTTCAAGAGTTTGGGAAAATCGACGTACTTATCAATAATGCCGGAGTCATGCCGCAATCGTTTCTCTTTAAGAAGAAAATTAATGAATGGGATATGATGATTGATATTAATATCAAGGGCCTTTTGTACGGGATTGCTGCTGTTCTGCCTGCGATGCGGGAACAGAAATCTGGCCATATCATTAATCTGTCTTCTATTGCCGGACATAATGTCTACCCCGGCGGCACTGTATATTGCGCGACCAAGCATGCCGTAAGGGCGATTACGGAAGGTTTACGTCAAGAAGAGGCGCTCAGTGGTACCCAGATTCGTACAACGAATATCTCTCCAGGAGCTGTCAGCACTGAATTGACGGAGGGAATCACGGATGCAGAGTTAAAACAAGCCTACGATGAGTTATATCAAGGAGCGATTAAAGCGGAAAGTATCGCACGTGCGATTGCTTTTGCGATTGAAGAGCCAGGAGATGTTGCGATCAATGAAATGATTATTCGCCCAACCACACAACAGGCGTAAGTCAACAGCAGGAGGAATGACGATGAATTATCGTACAGTAGGAAAAACAGGAATCAAGGTTTCAAATTTATGTTTTGGCACGATGTCCTTCGGCGGAAATGCCGATGAAGAAACATCCAAAAAAATGTTCAACCGCTCCCGCGAAGCTGGCATTAACTTTTTCGATACAGCAAACGTGTACAGCAACGGTCGCTCCGAAGAAATTCTGGGCGAGTGCATCGAGGACTGTCGGGATGAGATTGTACTGAGCACCAAAGTTTTCTATCCGATGGGACAGGACGTGAATGCTAGGGGGCTTTCCCGTCGTCATATCATGTTTGAAGTGGAAAACAGTCTGCGACGCCTGAAGACGGACCGCATCGACTTCTACTTCGTGCATATGTTCGACGAAAATACGCCAATGGAGGAAACGCTTCGTGCACTCGACGATCTTCAAGCGCAGGGCAAAATCCTTTACCCAGCGGTGAGTAACTGGTCGGCCTGGCAGATTGCCAAAGCGGTCGGCATCTCTGCCAAGGAGGAGCTGGCACGCTTTGAATTGATCCAGCCGATGTATAACCTGGTCAAACGTCAGGCTGAGGTAGAAATCCTGCCTCTTGCCGCTTCCGAGCAGATTGGGGTCATTTCGTACAGCCCTCTGGGAGCCGGGATTCTTACGGGCAAATACGGAACGAACAAACGACCGGAGCAAGGACGGCTGGTCGAAGAGCAGCGGTATACGGACCGCTATGCGGATGAAATGAATTTTGCCGTCGCCGACCGCTTTACTGCACATGCAGCAGAACGAGGTGTGAAGCCCTCGACGCTTGCGGTAGCTTGGGCGATGTCCAATCCTATGATCACGGCGCCAATTATTGGCGCAAGAAACCTCGCGCAGCTGGAAGACTCACTGGGCGCTGTCGATGTAGAGATGACTCCAGAGTGGCGCGATGAGATTTCCAGACTTTCGGTGACTCCCGCGCCTGCTACAGACCGGGGCGAGACGCTACTGCCGAACTGGGCTTGAAGACCGAAGACCGTCTAAATGATGTTGGGGAAGTCGGTGGTGTTCTCGTTTTATAGGAAATGACGCTGGAAGTTAAACGTATCATACCGAAAAAGAGACGGCCTAAGGTCGTCCTTTTTGCTTCTTCGCCGATCAGTCTAGATACTTAGTCATTCATGACCTGGTCGTATTTTTCCTTCAATCGCTTGATGTCCGCTCTCGGAGGAGCACCGAACGTGCGGGAGTATTCACGGCTGAATTGGGAAGAGCTCTCGTAACCAACCCTGAAAGCGACGTCTGCGGCGTCCGCCGATTCAGCCAATAAGATGCGGCGAGCTTCCTGAAGTCTCAGCTGTTTTTGGAACTGAATTGGGCTCATGGCGGTTACCTCTTTAAAATGCCGATGGAACGAAGAAACACTCATGCTGGCGGTGTCTGCAAGATCTTCGATCCGAAAAGACTGGTCCCAATTTCGGACAATATGGTCGATAGCTTCCCGGATCCGATAGGTGCTGCTTCCTTCGACTGCAATCTGAGCCAATTCGACTCCATAGGGCCCCTGCAGCAGCCTGTACAGAATCTCCCTCGTGTAAAGCGGGGCGAGAAATGGGATTTCTCCCGGGGTGTCCAGCAGACGGGCAAGCCTGAGCACGGCGTCCTGAATGGACGATTCCATCCAGCCGACGAACAGGGCACGCTTGGCATTATCTTTTGACGTGACCTTAATATCACAATCGTTCAGCACTTCAAGGATCTGGTTCTGTGTAAATTCGAGCTTAAGACTCAGGTAAGGAGAGTCAGTAGACGCTTTTATAATTTGACCGATCACAGGCAGATTCATGGAAGCGATCAGATAATTGGACGGTCCATATTCAAATCTCTCCTGTGCCAGCAAAATTTCTTTCAGACCTTGAACGACAACACAAAAAGAAGGCTTGTAAACCCGATAAGCGGGCTCAGTTATGCTGGAATGCTGATAGAAAAATAGGGAAGGGATCGTCGTTTCCTTGGCGCTATTCTGAAGCGAGTGACGCTCAATTAATCCGGTAAGCTCCTGTTGCTGTTGAATAAGGTTCTCGGACATTCAAATCCTCCTTGCAGGTTTGTCTGGTCCCATTATAAGACTTATCCGCCTGTAGCAACAGTAGCCGTAATAGGATTGGGCAATCATTTAAGACGAATGAGATATCGCTTCGCTTTTTCTGTTCGGCATAATAAGACTAAGCTCACAGAATCAAGCAAGGGGGGGAACAACGGAATAGCTGAAGCGGCTGAATAAGAAGAGAGAACGGGTGCTCTGTCGGTGGAGGGAGTGACAGAAGCCACTACCGCAAGCAAACGACATTATCAAAGAACAAGTTTAAAAAAGGGAGGAGATGAATTATTTGAATCGTTGGTTTAGGAACTTATTGGTTCAAAGGCTTATCACATTAATAGAGTTTGAAGAGCATGAATGTTTCAAAAAATTATATAATAGTTCTCTTGATAGGATCGTAAGCCAATTAACTAAAGAAAAATAATGAACATTTATCATACCCACCCTCCTACTGGATAAAGAATAAAATGATATTAAGAAAGGAAGATGTATGTTGGAAAAGCGTAAATTGGGAAATAGCGGTCTGGAAGTTTCCGCAATCGGACTTGGATGCATGGGAATGAGTTACGGTTATGGGCCGGCTTCGGACCAAAAGGAAATGATCTCGGTCATTCGGGAAGCGGTCGAGCGCGGCGTGACTTTCTTTGATACCGCCGAAGTATACGGACCCTACACGAATGAAGAACTCTTGGGCGAAGCTCTTCTTCCCGTTCGAGACCAAGTCGTGATTGCCACGAAGTTCGGCTTCAATATTCAGGATGGCAAGCAGTCCGGGATGAACAGTCGCCCTGAGCATATCAAGAAAGTTGCCGAAGAATCGCTTAGACGGCTCAAGATTGAAGCCATCGACCTGTACTATCAGCACCGAGTCGATCCAGATGTGCCGATCGAAGAGGTAGCGGGAGCCGTGCAAGATCTGATCCGGGAAGGAAAGGTGAAGCACTGGGGATTGTCTGAAGCAGGAGTGAAGACCATTCGTCGTGCACACGCGGTTCAGCCACTCACTGCAATTCAGAGTGAATATTCCCTGTGGTGGAGACGTCCCGAAGAGGAACTCCTCCCTGCCCTAGAAGAGCTCGGTATTGGCTTCGTTCCGTTCAGTCCTTTGGGCAAGGGCTACCTGACGGGAAGTTTTAACGCAAACACGACATTCAACCATGACGATTTCCGCAGTATTCTTCCACGTTTTACTCCAGAAGCGCTGGAGGCCAATCAGGTGCTGGTCGACCTGCTTAAAGAGATGGCTGAGCAGTTAAAAGCAACGCCAGCCCAAATCGCACTCGCCTGGCTGCTAGCCCAGAAGTCGTGGATCGTTCCGATCCCGGGCACACGGAAATTAAGCCGTCTGGAAGAAAATCTAGGCGCAGTCCACATTAAGCTCACATCCGAAGATGTGCGCAATATTAACAGCGCAGCCTCGCAGATCACTTTGATGGGCGCCAGATATACGGAGGAACTGGAGAGAAGAACGGGTCTTTGATCTAATTCTTCAAGTCATATCCCAATCATGAGGAAATCTCTTTTGTTAAAGTAAATAATTAGATGAGAAATCGTATTTCTCCGCGATATTAAAATCCTGTCCTGCCTTATGAGGCGGAGTGAGTAAAGTCCGATGTTCATTAACTCGCTGCTGGTAAAATAGCATTAAAATCATCCCAAAAATCAAAATAGCGGCAGTCATGGACGAGGAAATAAAGTCCTAGAACTGCCGCTATTTTATTGAACTTTCGTATCCGTTTGCGCAATAGTTAATAAACATTTATTTGTTCGCGGCACCGACTGCTGGGGCTGGGATATTCCGTTCAATCTGCTGGCAAGCAGGGATCGCGAGACGATGTCCTTTTAGTAGAGAAATGAGCTTATTCATCTTTGAAGCACACTTTTTGGGATTGACAGAGGTATGGCTGCATGAGAAAATGTACGCGCGTACATAAAATGATTTGGAGGTGGGTAATATCGTTTCGCGCAAGGAAGTAGCAGAACTTTCCGGCGTGTCTGAAGCGACGGTATCCCGGGTCTTAAATGCAGTAGGTCCTATCAAAGAGGATACGCGGAGAAGGGTTCTGGACGCAGCCAATCAGCTTGGATATGTTCCCAGTGCGCTGGCCCGTAACTTTGCCCGAAGCAAGAGTGGCCATCTTGGTGTGGTTATGCCTTATGTCCCGAAGGCGCACCTGTTCTCAGCCTATTTTTTCTCTGAGATGCTGAGCGGTATCGGAAACAAGGCCAGAGACAGCGGGCTCGATCTGCTTCTGTTGTTCCGGAAGCCGGGGGAACGGATTGATTACAGCAGTCTTTTCCGCCAGCAAAGGATCGATACCTGTATCATCCTTGGAGCCAGGGATGACCACGATGAGGTGGAAGCTCTAAAGAGACTTCAGGAAGAAGGGCGTCCGTTCTGCGTCATGAATCACCATTTTGAAGGGCAATCGTTCTGTGAAGTGGATGCAGACCATGTAGAAGGCAGCCGAGCGGCTGTAAGTCACCTCATCGAGCAGGGATACAAACGGATTGCCTTTCTCAACGGCCCGGATATCTATTCCAATAGTACTGAGCGAATGAAGGGTTACCGTACCGCGCTTCAGGAGGCCGGTATTGAATATGACCACGATCTGCTTCTGGAAGGTAACTATAGCCGTCGAAGCGGGCTCGAAGCCTCAGCCACAATAGCAGACAAATTGAATGATATTGATGCCGTATTTGCGGCGAACGACCGGATGGCCCTCGGGGTAATGCAGGGTCTCCGTGAGCGCGGACTGCCAGTTGACCAGTTCCCAGCGTTTGTAGGCTATGACGATTCGGATGCGGCTGAGATGGCTGTTCCGCCGCTAAGCAGTGTCCGCGTTCCTTTTTATGAGATGGGAGAGCTTGCAGCCTCGAAGCTTATACCCGATTCTCTGGACCTTATTCCAGCCCTGGAACTGACCGGGTCCGACTCGATAAGAGAACTCCTGTCCACAGAGCTGATTATCAGGGCGTCATCCATTCGTCCATAACACCAATCGTCAAAAACTCGTTGAAACTCAGACCCATAAGGAGGATCACGACATGTCTAATCGTCTTCGTATCGGAATGGTTGGCTACAAATTTATGGGCAAGGCTCACAGCAACGCTTACCGTAGTCTACCCATGTTCTTCCCAGATGCCCCGCTGCAGCCAGAGATGTCCGTTATCTGTGGACGCAACGCGCAGGGGGTTCAGGCGGCTGCCCGCCAGTTCGGCTGGACCGAAAGTGTTACGGATTGGCGTGATCTAGTGAAACGTAACGATATTGATCTCATTGATATTAACGCCCCGAGTAATGCCCATAAGGAAATTGTCGTTGAGGCTGCCCTCCAGGGCAAGCATCTGTTCTGTGAGAAGCCGCTTGCGCTCTCGCTGGCGGATTCCCGTGACATGCTGCAGGTAGCAGAGGAAGCAGGGGTCAGACATATGGTAGGCTTCAACTACCGCTTTTCTCCGGCTGTCCAGCTGGCAAAGCAGCTAGTCGAGAGCGGTCGCCTAGGCAAAATTTATCATTTCCGTGCTTTCTTCCTTCAAGACTGGATCATGGACCCGTCCTTCCCGCTGGTATGGCGGCTGCAAAAAGAAGTGGCCGGTTCTGGCTCTCATGGTGATCTTGGCGCCCATCTGATTGATCTCGCTCGCTTCTTGGTCGGCGAGTTCCATGAAGTGATCGGCATGAGCGAGACATTCATCAAACAGCGCCCGTTGGCTTTGGAGATGAGCGGGTTGAGCTCCAAAAGGAGCGCAGAGGCAAATGCACCGATGGGAGAAGTGACAGTCGATGATGCCACGCTGTTCCTGGCACGCTTCGCCGGAGGTGCGCTGGGCAGCTTCGAGGCCACACGTTTTGCTGCTGGACATCGGAGCACAAATTCATTCGAGATCAACGGTAGCCTAGGGAGCGTGCGGTTTGACTTTGAACGAATGAACGAACTGGAAGTGTATTTCACACAGGATGAGGAGGACGTTCAGGGCTTTCGCCGCGTACTCGCCACCGATCCGGCACATAAGTACTCTGAAGCCTGGTGGCCTGCAGGACATACAATTGGATTCGAGCATACCTTCACCCACGAGATGCTTGAGATGTTGAGGGCCATCTCCGAAGGACGACAACCTTCGCCGAACTTCCACGACGGTGTCGCTTGTCAGGCTGTGCTTGAAGCGGTAGAACGCTCCATAGAGGAACGCCGCTGGGTATCCATTGAAGAAATGTAGAAATGTAGTATAACAATACATTCCGAAAGGTGAGTGGATTACAGATGCGCAAGGCACTGATTGTATGGGGTGGATGGAACGGACATGAGCCGGAGCAGGTGGCGGCCATTTTTGAACGCATTTTGAAGGAAGAGCAGTTCGAGGTGGGGGTGTCTAATACCCTTGAAGCCTACCAGGATGCAGAGAAACTGCTTGACCTGGACTTAATCGTTCCAATGTGGACCATGGGACAGATTGAGCAGGAACTAGTCAATAATGTCTCAGCAGCCGTTCAAAGCGGCGTAGGTCTCACAGGCTGCCATGGCGGCATGTGTGATGCCTTCCGGAACAACGTGGATTGGCAGTTCATGACAGGCGGGCAATGGGTTGCGCATCCCGGCAATGACGGGGTGGAGTACATGGTGAACATGAAGCGCGGCTCCAGCCCACTTCTAGAGCACATTGAGGATTTTCAGGTCAAAAGCGAGCAGTATTACCTCCACGTAGACCCGGCAGTTGAAGTGCTGGCAACCACACGCTTCCCGGTCGTACCAGGTCCCCATTCAGCCAATGGGCCAGTGGATATGCCTGTTGTATGGACGAAGCGCTGGGGGAACGGACGCGTCTTCTACAATTCGCTGGGCCATCACGCAGATATCATAGATATGCCTCAAGTGACCGAGATGATGCGCAGCGGGTTTCTGTGGGCAGCCGCAGGCAAACAGGCGGTGGCCACCCAGGGCAGCTCGCTGGCAGAGGCTTATACAGGCATGACAGACAACCAGCAGCGTTAGCGTGGATCGGATGAATTGGTAGTACCTCTGGCAAAGAGTTTGACCACCTGAACTCACCATGGTCAGAAAGGGACAGAGCACAGAAGGAGAACAGACAACACGGACAGTAATACCGTTAGGCGTGTGCCCTTATGCAATGATGTCCTGATTGAATTCGTATTGCCAGTCTCTAATAGTATCCGATGAAATAAAAGAATGCCATTATCCATTTTTTCTGAAGAAGAAGGGAGTCCAGGCATGAACAAAATGAAAGTAGGCATTATCGGGTGTGGTAAAATTAGCGGAATTTACATGGAAAATTGCCATCGTTTCGACATTCTGGAGCTGTACGCAGTAGCGGATCTGGACCAAGGTCGGGCAGAGGAGCAGGCGGTAGCGTTTAACGTTCCGAATGTATACTCGGTAGATGAGATTTTGGCTGATCCGGAGATCGAACTCATTATTAATTTGACCATTCCGGGCGTTCACGCTGACGTTTGTCTCAGAGCTCTTGAGGCAGGCAAGCATGTTTATGTGGAGAAGCCACTTGCCGTCACCCGTGAGCAAGGGCAGGCTGTCTTGGATCTTGCTCATCAAAAGGGACTGCTTGTCGGCTGCGCACCGGAGACCTTCTTCGGTTCCGGTATACAGACATCATTGAAGCTGATTGAAGACGGAGCCATTGGGAGTCCGGTAGCCGCTACGGCTTTCATGATGAGCCGTGGACATGAACATTGGCATCCTGATCCTGAATTTTATTATGCAGTCGGCGGCGGTCCAATGTTTGATATGGGCCCCTATTATTTGACGGCTCTGGTGCAATTGCTTGGTCCGATTGCTACCATTTCAGGCATGACAAGCAAGGCGATGGATCAACGAATGATTACGAGCGAGAAAAAGAGAGGCCAGACCATCCCCGTCGATATACCGACCCATGTGGCCGGATTGCTGCGCTTCAAGCAGGGGGCTGTCGGCACGCTAATTACCAGCTTTGACATCTTTGGTGGAAGCACTCTGCCACCGATCGAGGTATACGGCACTCATGGCACGTTACAGGTGCCTGACCCGAACACGTTCGGAGGGCCAGTTCGCTATAGGGTGCTAGGCGAGCAAGAATGGACAGAGGTACCGCTGCTGTCGGGCTACCAGGAGAACACAAGGGGCATCGGTGTTGCCGATATGGCCTACGCTATCCGCAGCGGACGGCCTCACCGCGCCAGTGGTGAATTGGCCTATCATGTGTTGGAGGCGATGTGGGCGTTCCACGATTCCTCCGATCAGCAGACCTTCTATCCAATGCAAAGCACATGTCTGCGTCCAGCGGCTTTACCGGAAAACCTGCCTTTGTACACGTTAGATACGTAAACAAAGGTCAGCCTAGTGCTAGTCAGCAGCATTCAAAAATTACAAGACTGGAGGGCATGTCCCAAAAGTCAGTTTTTGTTTTTTTTACATTCTGCTTTGAATGTTCATTTCTATTGAAAAGAAGACTCCAGCTCCGTTTTGACCGCGGCTTTGGAGTCTTCTCAGTTCAATTTTCGGGGAATTTGACAGATCGAGAAGTTGTGGAAGTCCTTTCATAAAAGATTATAGTGCAAAGACTAAAAGAGGAAAGACAAAGCAAAGTAACCGTCATAGGTACGGCGGATAAGAAAAGCTCACGTGTGCATTCAACGGGTAATGAGAGGGTTCACTTGGTAACCTAGGTTTAAACTGACGAGGAGTCAATAATCGAAAATATGATGAACTGAAACGGATTTTCTTTACGCACAATTGGGACTGCCTTAGTGCCGAACAGTTAGATCGAACGAAGAACATTTTCTCCGCTACATTTTCCGGATCGCCGTCATACAGACAGCCATTCAATTTGCATTCTTCATCGATCATCTCTGGCGTGGTCGGTTTATGCTCCCAAAAGACCTGATCTTAATTTCGGTCATAAAATCATTCTTTACCGATCGTTCTAAATATGTTATATTGTTGGCGTGGGAGGAATACACGGATAAGAAGCCAAGAGTTATGAGGAGTGGTGTGAGATCTTGCCGTGGAGTTCTTCTACGCATATTAGAATGATCATTCTTATTGTAAAAGATGGAGAAGGGATGGATTGACATGGAATATCGTGTGTTAGGAAATACAGGCCTTAAAATAAGCAGTTTTGTATTAGGTACAGGTACTTTTGGTTTTTGGGGGAACAATACGGAGAAAGAAGCTGCAGTCATGTTGGATGAGGCTTTGGCTGGAGGCATTAATCTGATCGATACAGCGGATGTCTATTCAAGTGGTCAATCCGAAGAAATTCTGGGTCACATCCTAAAAGGACGCAGACAGGATGTTATTCTGGCCACGAAAGGCGGAATGCCCATGGGCAGTGGGCTTAATCAATCCGGTAACTCGAAATATTGGATTAAGCGTGCAGTAGAGGGTAGCTTGAGAAGGTTGCAAACGGACTATATCGATTTGTATCAACTACATCAGCCGGATCTCCATACTGACATTGAAGAGAGTCTTGACGCACTTACGGACCTGGTTCGTGAAGGGAAGATTCGCTATATTGGTACATCCAATTTTCAGGCATGGCAAGTGACCGAAGCACAATGGACTAGCGAACGCAAAAATACCGCACGCTTTGTATCCGAGCAAGCCCCGTATTCCATATTGAATCGAAGTATCGAATTCGATTTGCTTGCTGCAACCGCTAAATACGGAATGGGTGTAATGGTTTGGAGCCCACTTTCGGGTGGTCTACTAACGGGAAAATACCGCTCGGGAGAAGCTGTTGCCCCAGATTCAAGAGCAGCAAGTTCTCTAGGGAAACTTTCAACTGTTGTAGATCCGAATCGAGAAGAAAATCGCATCAAGTTCGAAGCCGTTGCTAAGCTCCAAACCCTTGCAGGTGAAGCAGGATTAACTTTGCCTCATCTTGCCATGGCATTTACACAAGCTCATTCGTCAATTACTTCTGCTATAGTGGGGGCAAGAACAATTGAGCAACTTCGTGAAACGTTAAAAGGCAGCGACATCCGATTAAGCACTGATATCCTGGATGCGATAGATGCTATCGTTCCGCCAGGAGTAACCCTGGATGCCCTGGAAAAAGGATGGACGCCTGATTGGTTACAAGCAGACAAACGAAGAATCCTGGGTTAAATATGTAAGACAGACCTCATACCTGTAATGTATTCACTTATTTTAAATCTAGTTTGCCGATCCTTCACTAAATTGTATAATGATTATTCGAGGTGATGACGATGGCAAGATCAAAAGAATTTGAAGTTAATGAAGTATTAGATAAAGCAATACACCTATTTTGGGCACAAGGATATGAGAAAACCTCAATGCAAGATTTGGTTGAGTTTATGGGCATTCACCGAAGAAGTATCTATGATACCTTTGGGGATAAGCATGCCTTATTTATGAAAGCTCTCGAACGATATGAAACGAAGCAGACCAGCAAAATGAGGTTTCTGATTGAAAAACAAAAACCGATCAAAGAATTAATTCGGGAGTTGTTTGAGGCGACAGTAAGAAATGAAGGAGAACCTCTAGGGTGTTTTCTCGTGAATTCAGGCGTGGAACTCGGCGTGTTGGATCCAGAAGTTGCATCCTTAGTTGATGAGAGTTATTCGCGAACTGAGGAACTCTTGACTAACCTTGTTCTGAAGGGTCAACAATCGGGTGAGTTCAAGAATGACTTGGATCCTGTAGTTATTTCTCATTATTTAATGAATGCGTGGTTGGGGCTACGTACGTTGGTTAAGACAACAACGGATCAGCAAAAATTAAAGAATATTATTGATATGACACTGACCGCTTTGGATTAAAAGTGGAATTACAGCATGACAGGCAAAAGGAGTCACCTAAATGGAGGACTGTTTGTTTCCGTGATACAAGTTTTTTCTTGTCCCTCTAACGAAAGAAAGAACTTGTATCTCATGCCTCAAACAAGTCAAGGAATACCGCTCCAAAATTAAAATCTTAGTCATAAAAAAATTCTTTACTGTTCGTTCTAAAATTGATATGCTAATAGCAAGTTAGATCTAACTGTTTTTTCACCCTAATAAGAATGATCGTTCTAAAATCGTCTTTAAAACTCATTTACACTAATCTGCATGTTATGAAGGAGAGAATATTATGAAGTATACAGTTATTACAGGAGCAAGTTCAGGGATTGGATATGCAACGGCATTGGCGTTTGCTGCACGTGGCAAAAACTTAATCTTGGTAGCTAGAAGATTGGATAAATTAGAAGAACTCAAATCAGCAATTCTGGATATGGATCCTACTATAAATGTTATTGTTCGTACAAGTGACCTGTCTGTTACAGATCAGGCCTACACACTATATAACAATTTAAAGGAATACCAAATTGAGACCTGGATTAACAATGCGGGGCTCGGTGAAGCTTCTTTTGTAGCAGAACAGAATTTAGATAAAGTTGAAACTATGCTACGTGTTAACATTGAAACCTTGACGATCCTTTCTACACTATATGTACGAGATTATGCTGATGTAGAAGGAACTCAGCTAATTAACGTCTCATCCGCACTCGGATATGCCATTGCTGTTGGGAGTGTTGCTTATTCTGCATCTAAATATTACGTTAGTGCCTTCACAGAAGGGCTTGCAAAAGAACTAGAAATGAAAGGTGCAAAACTAAAAGCTAAGGTTTTAGCACCAGCTATAACAGAAACGGAATTCGTTAAGAAATCATTAGATACTGAAGAATTTGATTACAAAGCAAACATGCCTAAGTACCACACTGCCAAACAAATGGCGGGCTTCATGTTGGATCTTTATGATAGCAACGAGGTGGTAGGGATTGTAGACCAGAACTATGATTTCAATCTGAGAGGCGAAATCTATCCAATCATTTCAGAATTTTAAATTCAATTCATATATCCTTGAATACATTAAAAGAGGAGAGTATCCGAATGAAAAAATTGTGGAGTAAAACAAACATTGGAACAATGGAATTACCTCATCGTTTAGCAATGGCACCAATGACACGTAGTAGATCGCAAGAAGATGGTACACCGGGAGAGCTAACTTCCCTTTATTATGCTCAACGAGCGTCAATGGGACTCATTATTACTGAGGGTGTACAGCCTTCTGATGATGGGCAAGGTTACTTATGGTCACCTGGGATCTATACGGATAAACATATCGAAGGATGGAAAAAGGTTACAGATGCAGTGCATAAAGCAGGTGGATATATGTATATCCAATTAATGCATGCTGGTCGCATGTCGCACCCTGATAATACACCACATCATCGCCAACCTGTTGCGCCATCTGCAATCGCGCCCGGTGTAGAAATGTTTACTGCTAAAGGTATGCAGGACATTCCCGTTCCTCGTGAGTTAAGTGAAGAGGACATTCAAACGACCATTGCTGATTTCCGGAAAGCAGCAGCAGCGGCTATTAAAGCAGGTGCGGATGGCGTTGAAATTCATGGAGCCAATGGTTATCTGATTAATCAATTTATCGGAGAAAACTCGAATACACGGACAGATGGATACGGGGGATCTATAGAAAATCGTGCTCGCTTCGCGATTGAAGTAACGAAAGCCATAGTCGAAGAAATTGGAGCAGAAAGAACAGGCTTCCGTATCTCGCCAGGGACACCTCTTGGTGGGATTCAAGATGGTGAACAAGGTCCTGAACTTTATCGTTATCTTGTAAAAGAATTAGCTAAATTGGATTTAGCTTACCTCCATGTCATGCATCTTGGAAATGAAAAGCTGCTCCAAGACATTCGCTCAATCTGGACGAATCCATTGTTAGTCAATCGTGCTGGACGAGCTCTGGAAGATCTTAGCGTGGATATAGATCGTGGCCTTGCTGATCTGGTGCCCGTTGGTGTGTGGTCATTAGCCAATCCAGATTTAGTGGAACGACTTCAAAAAGGTGCGCCATTGAACGAAGCAGATCCGACAACATTCTTTGGTCTGGGAAGCAAAGGTTACACGGATTATCCTACGATGGAAGAATTAGAATCCCAAGAGGGGTAACAATAGTGAATATGGTAAATCATGGCGTGCGACTGAAAGTTGTACGCCATGATTTATCTACTCTACCTTGATTTTATTAGCCAAGAACTAAATATTTATTTTGATCCACCTACACTCGTAACTAGTGATTGCATTCATGGTGTGCTACCCCAAAATTAGCAAAGGAAGAGGATGAATCATGAGAGCAGCACAAATACAGAAATATTCAAAAAAAATCCAAGTGGAATTAAATGATGTTAACATACCACAGATCAATAGCCATGAGGTTCTTGTCAAAGTAAAAGCTGCAGGTGTAAATCCACTGGACATTCTTAATCTGAATGGCAGTGTTCGGATGATTGCTGACTATAAGTTGCCATTAACTTTAGGGAATGAACTATCCGGCATTATTGAAGCCGTTGGTGATGATGTTTTGAATTTTAAGGTTGGTGACCCTGTTTATACGAGGTTGCCGCTTAATAAAATCGGTGCTTTTGCTGAGTATGCGGCCGTAAATGAAGATGCTTTATCCATCATACCTGAAAATCTATCTTTTATTGAAGCTGCTGCGGTACCCCTTACTGCCTTGACTGCTTATCAAGCATTGCACGATGTACTCCATGCCCAGCCGAATAGAAAGCTATTCATTCCTGGAGGAACCGGAGGATTTGGCGCTATGGCAATTCCCATTGCCAAATCAATGGGATTACATGTTATTACAAGTGGAAGTGAAAGAGGCAGATCACGTACACTGTCGATCGGGGCTGATCAATTCATAAATTATAAGGCAGAGAATTATGCTAACATACTGTCCGATATCGATTATGTGATCGACACCTTGGGTGCCAAAGAGATCAAAGCTGAACTGGGCATTTTAAAACCACAAGGGAAATTGGTATCATTGAAAGCCGGACCTAATTATCGCTTTGCGGTTGACAATCATTTTCCGTTGTGGAAAAAAGCATTGTTTGGTCTAGTGGGTGCTCGCTTAGATTCTTTAGCACGTAAGAATCAAAATGAATATCGCTTTTTATTTGTGCAAGCCAATGGAAGTCAATTACAAGAAATCACTAAACTTGTTGAAAAAGAAAATATCAAGCCCTCTATAGATTCAACTTATACGTTTGGGGACATTAACAAGGCGCTGATTAAAGTGTCGATGGGCCACTCTCAAGGCAAAGTGATTGTGACCTTCTAAATAATAAGCAACTTATGTGATGTTGCTTGCGTGTTCTGAGAATAAACAAATTATACTGTAGGCCGAAGTAAGCACATCTAATATTATAGACGCCGTTCCGAGATGACCTAAATAAACGATTATTGCTGGAAACGTAACAACAGGTGAAGCGACACGGGATTTAATATTACTTTGTGAATCCAAAAAAGGGGAGAAGAACAGATACTTAGTCATGTGGATGTTGATTATTTAAAAAATTGGTTCTCATTAACGCAATCCCCTGACCAAAGTTTCTGGTAGGGGGATTGCGTTAATGTAAGTTCTAGTTCACATACTTCTCTATCGTGCTTCGGACTGCACCAGGACCTGCCAGCATCTCATGAAACATGGCTTCAATCTTGTCGCCCAGACCAATCTCATATAATCGGACACCGAACAGTTTGTCATCCTCGAGGAGGCAGCGAACCTCGGAGGTCTGATCGCCCAGCTTCGTATTCTGCAAATATCCCTGTAATGTATCTAGTAACGGGTCCGGACTGAGTATGAAGGGTGCTCCTTGATCATCCACTCCCAGCAAATAGCGACACCAGATCGCAATGGTCAAGGGAATAGCAGTCAAGTTCGCAGGATCAAGTCCTGCTGTGCTAGCATAAGACTTTATGGTTTCACCAAAACGGATGCTCATCTTTTGAGAGGTATCTGTTGCAATCCGCTGAGGCGTATCCGGAATATAGGGATTGGCGAAGCGTTCCTGCAATACCTCGTCAATAAATGGTTTCGGTTGGATAATAACGGGATCAACTACAACAGGCAAACCTTCCTTGTAGCCAATGGTTTCCACCAGACGACGCAATGTGTGATCCCTCATTTCATCTGCAATAAGCTCATATCCAAGCAGACACCCAGCTAGGGCCAGCGCTGTATGCAGCGGATTGAGACAGGTAGTGACTTTCATCTTCTCCACTTTGTCCACCGTATCCCGATTCGTGAAGATGATGCCAGCTTCCTCCAGTGCAGGTCTCCCGTTCGTAAACTTGTCTTCAATGACCAAATACTCGCTAATCTCAGCATTGACAAAGGGAGCCGTATACGTATGCCTTGAGGTAACGATCATCTCCATGTCGGCTAACCCCAGCCCCCGAAGAGCAGACTGTACTTGCAAGGAAGGGCGGGGGGTGATTTTGTCAATCATGGTCAGGGGGAAGGTTATTTTCTCCTCATTATGCAGATAGTCTGCAAATCCTTCCTCTACCAGGCCTCTGCGAGTCCACTCCTTGGCGATAGCAATCATACTATCCTTTAACAGATCGCCGTTATGGGAGCAATTATCCATGCTCACAAAGGTCATTGGATGCCGCCCCTTCAGGTAACGCCGATAGGCAAGCGAAGTAGCTATGCTCATCACATGCATCGGTTGTTCAGGACCATTCGTCAAATCCCTCTCCACAACAGCCAGATACTTGCCGTCGGGCCCGGTCAGGGCGTATCCTTTTTCCGTGACAGTAAAGCTGGCCATCTGCAGGGACGGATTCTCAAATATTTCAATCAGACGGAGGTAGTCGTCTGGACGATTTTGCTCTGCTGCGAGTCCCTCAACGATGCTTGCGACCACGCTCTTGTGAAATCTTCCGTCAGCACTCATCAACACCAGTAAGGTTAGATTGTCATAAGGCTTATAGACTTTGTCGATCATTTCAAAATCAAAGGCTTCGGCCGCAATAATACCTGTATCCGCTTTCAATTTATTCAGCAGTTGTTGCTGCGCGTTGGCTATCAACCCTCGAAAAATATTGCCTGCGCCGAAATGCACCCATTGTGGTCTAACTCGGGTGTTATTGGCTACAAGCTCCAGATCATATTTTGGCAGTTCGATGCCTGCTGCTCCCCAGGCCGCCTTTTCTGAAAGGCCTTTCCGGTCAAGTTGGAGCATTTATTTCACTCCTTTGCCTTGAGCGAGACTATCCCAGACACCCAGCAAGTACATAACTCCCAGTGCACGGTCATACAAACCGTAGCCTGGCCGACAATTCTTTTCTTCCCCCCATAGATGTCTGCCGTGATCAGGGCGTACATATCCCTGATAGCCGTTCTCGTAATAAGCTCTAACTACTTCCGGAACATCGACGCTTCCGTCCTTACCGCGGTGTGACACTTCAATAAAGTCGCCATTCTCAAACACCTTGACATTACGAATATGAGCAAAATGAATACGATTATGAAACTCCCGAATCATGGCTGGCAAATCATTCTCAGGATTGCTCCCCAGTGAGCCTGTGCAGAAGGTTAGACCATTATATGGGCTGTTCACTGCATCTAGGATGCGCTGGATGGTCTCACGACTACGGACAATTCTCGGCAATCCGAAGATGGGCCATGCCGGATCATCAGGATGAATGGCCATCTTGATGTCAACCTCCTCGCAGACCGGGATGATGCGCTCAAGAAAATACTTCAGGTTGCCAAACAACTTGTCTTCTGTGACATCCGCGTAAGCAGCAAAAAGTTCATCCAGTCTCGCCAACCGCTCCGGTTCCCAGCCAGGCATGGTGAACTTTCCGGCTCCCTCGAGAATCCGATCCACCATTTGGCGTGGATCATCGGTAATGGCAGCCTTTTCATAAAAGAGGGCGTTGGACCCGTCAGGCAGTTCCTTATACAGTTCCGTTCTTGTCCAGTCAAAGACAGGCATAAAGTTATAGCAAATCACCTTGACTCCCACTTTGGCTAATTTTCGAATGGTGTCGATATAAATGTCAATATATTGATCGCGGGATGGCAGGCCGATTTTGATATCATCGTGGACATTTACACTTTCTACGACCGCCGTACTAAAGCCCTTGCTCGTAATCTGATCAGCTACCTCCTGAATTCGCTCCATTTCCCATACTTCACCGGCTACCTTATCATGTAAAGACCAGACAATGCCCATAACTCCCGGAATTTGCCGGATATGATCCAGTGTAATATTGTCGTTGTTTTCACCATACCATCTCCAGGTCATATTCATAACGATACCCTCCCTGATTGTATTTCGTTTGTCTTGTATACAAGATTGAGTTGATCATAAATTATAGGGTTTGTTCTTGTCAATGATAATTTCAGAGGGGTTCGTCAGCTCAAAATGCTTTATAATATAACTAGATTTATAAAGTAAAGGTAGGAATGATATGTTTACAAAAGAAGAAATCATGCAACTGTTAAAAAAAGATATTTTGTCACTGACCTTAAAGCCGGGTACTCTTCTCAGTGAGACGACCTTGTCAGAACGCTTCCAGCTGTCCAGAACTCCGCTACGCGATGTATTGAAGTGGCTTGCGCTTGAGTCCTACATTGATATTTATCCCAAAAAGGGGAACATTGTGTCCTATATTGATCTAGAGTCCGTTGAACAAATTATTTACTTAAGAAGCGCATTGGAAAAGGAGATTATGAAGGAGCTTTCTTCGCAAATTACATTAAGCGATGTACAGAAGTTGAGTGATATTCTAGACAGACAGAGAGCTGTGATTGAAGAAGATCATGCTACGGATCAATTTCTCAGTCTGGATGATCAGTTTCACCAAACCATGTTCCAATTGGTGGGACGGGGGTTTCTTTGGCAGCTCATTCAGCAGTCGAATGTTCACTATATCAGATATCGCAAGCTGCATATGCTGGAAACAGGGAAGCTGATGGGCATCTGGCATGAGCACCAAGCTATGCTTGAATACATGCTGAATAAGGAAACAACCAAAATGGATGATCTGGTTCATCATCATCTCAGAGAGGATATCCATTCGCTCGATTTTCTCCGGAAGTTCGCTGATTATATCAAGAAATAAGGCAGCTAGCTCAAATTAACATGTATGAATTTTAAAGTAGTGGGTAATTCATGGAGGCTGTTCTACAAGTTGAATATGTCGGTGATAGAGCGAGTAATAAACGCGAGACTGCAGCAAATTTATGGGCGGAAACGTGCCGGCCTGTGTCATTCCATTTTTGCTCGTGAGCATTGTTATTTACCGTCAGGCGGTGGTCAAACTGGAGGAATCCTCACAGGAGTTTGCAGCCTTGTATACATGTTTCAGGCCCCGAAGCAAACGGATATTAAGCAGTGGAAAAAGGTGGAGCTACTATATCAACAAGGATACGCTTACCACTCCTGCGGCTGCGGCGGCCCCGGGTACAGACCCTCCCGGCTGTCGGAGGTACCTGAATTTCTGGAGATACAGCGAACGTTTGAGAATAAGAGAGAGGCGCTGCTGTACCGACTTTTGCAGAGCTAGTTGACGCGGGCTTATAACAAACGTAAGTGAAAGTAAATTTGGCAATTGGAACAAACATATCCTGGATATATTAATACATATCACAGTGTTTCACAGTAAGTGTAAGCCAGGAATAGAGAATGAAATAAATTATCTTCTTTTTAGTTATCATAAAGAAGAGCCTATAGAATCACATTTGAGATGAAGTGAATTATAGAAACTTTCATGCTTTCCCATTTTCCCAAGTGCAAAGATGAACATGCCCGAAAAAAAATATAAGAGGTTCACTATACGCGCTTCGTTCGCTGAACTAACGGGCAGGTTAGCTCAATAAGAACCCGACGCAACTTCAGGGTTTCCTTAGGCTACATAGGAGCGATAGGGAACTATGCAGTAACTGAGTTCGGCTCGAGCCATGGTTTTTGATGTGACTAATGATAGTGGAAAATCAAAAAAGAACCTGGATAGTTTTATCAGGTTCTTTTATATTGCATATAAAACAGACACGATGATATAATCAGATTACGACTTCGTAAATTTTTATGGACATAATTATTACATCTTACAATTTAACTTTACCATGCCGCTAAACTCTTGTCAAATGTTTTTTTCTCAATTTAATAGTTAGGAGAGATATTGAATGAGTTCTTTGGTTCTCGGTTTTCAGGAAATGGAAAAAACGCAGTTTTTGCTGGTTGGCGGAAAAGGGTTAAATTTAGGGGAATTATCAAAAATTGAAGGAATACCTGTACCAGAAGGTTTTTGTGTTACAACAGTGGGGTATCAAAAAGCCATCGAACAAAAAGAAACGTATTATGCATTGTTGGACCGACTAACAAGGCTAAAAGCAGAAGAACGAGCTCAAATTGGTGAAATCAGCAGGCAGATTCGACAAATGATTATGGAAGTAGAAGTTCCTTCCGATGTTGTGGAAGCAGTTACTCACTATCTCTCCCGGTTTGGAGAGGAACATGCTTACGCAGTGCGTTCTAGTGCGACTGCTGAAGATTTACCACATGCCTCTTTTGCTGGTCAACAAGACACCTATTTAAATATCATTGGCAAAGAAGCAATCTTGCAGCATATCAGCAAATGTTGGGCTTCCCTATTTACGGATCGCGCGGTTATCTATCGTATGCAAAATGGATTTGACCACAGTCAAGTTTATTTATCCGTTATCGTTCAAAGGATGGTTTTCCCGCAGGCTTCAGGAATTTTATTTACCGCTGATCCGATTACATCCAACCGGAAGCTGCTATCGATCGAAGCTAGTTTTGGACTTGGAGAAGCACTGGTCTCTGGCTTGGTCTCTGCCGATTGTTATAAAGTACAGGAAGGGGAAATCGTCGATAAGAGGATAGCAACCAAAGAATTGGCTGTCTATGGACGAAGAGAAGGCGGAACAGAGACCCGGCAGATCGACCCCGATCAGCAAAAGACTCAAACCCTTACTGAACAACAAATTTTGCAACTGGCACGCATCGGAAGACAGATCGAAGCTTATTTTGGTTACCCGCAAGATATCGAATGGTGTTTGGCCCATGATACTTTTTATATTGTCCAGAGTCGTCCAATCACGACTTTATACCCGATCCCTGAAGCGAACGATCAAGAAAATCACGTTTACGTATCTGTCGGTCATCAACAAATGATGACTGACCCGATAAAACCATTGGGATTGTCTTTTTACCTGTTAATAACTCCTGCACCCATGCGTATAGCCGGTGGAAGGTTGTTTGTTGATGTTACACATATGCTGGCTTCACCTGTCAGTAGAGAAACTTTCTTAAATACCCTGGGACAATCTGATCCGCTCATAAAAGACGCATTTATGACCCTAATAGAGCGAGATTTTATAAAATCGTTACCAGATGATAGAACAGAACAGAGTCCCGGTAATAGCAGTAAAGGTAGGTCGTCTGCAGGTTTTCAAGCACAAATCGAAAACGATCCGGCAATCGTTTCTGATTTGATTAAGAACAGTCAAACATCGATAGAAGAATTAAAACAAAACATCCAAACGAAATCAGGAGCAGATTTATTTGATTTTATTCTGGAAGATCTCCAAGAATTAAAGAAGATCTTATTTGACCCACAAAGTTCAAAGGTTTTTATGACTGCTATGAATGCTTCGTCATGGATCAATGAAAAAATGTATGAGTGGTTAGGTGAAAAAAACGCAGCAGATACGCTTTCTCAATCTGTACCAAACAACATTACTTCGGAAATGGGTCTGGCGCTATTGGATGTCGCAGATGCGATTCGTCCTTATCCGGAGGTAATTGATTATTTACAACATGTAAAAGATGATAATTTTTTGGATGAAATGGTTAAGTTGGATGGTGGACAGGAAACTCAAGACGCTATCTATGCTTATCTCAATAAATACGGAATGCGATGTGCCGGTGAAATCGATATTTCGAGAACTCGTTGGAGTGAAAAACCAATTATACTTGTCCCCATGATTCTCAGTAATATCAAAAACTTTGAGCCTAATGCTGGCAATTGGAAATTTGAGCAGGGGCGACAAGAGGCTTTGAAAAAAGAACAAGAGTTATTAGATCGATTGAAGCAATTACCGGATGGTGAACAAAAAGCCAAAGAAACAAAACGGATGATCGATCTGATCAGGAATTTCATCGGTTATCGTGAATATCCCAAATACGGCATGGTTAATCGCTACTTCGTTTATAAGCAGGCTTTACTAAAAGAAGCCGAACAACTCGTACAAGCTGGCATTATTCACGAAAAAGAAGATATATACGATCTCACTTTTGAAGAACTTCACGAAGTCGTACGCACAAATAAACTGGATTATCAGATCATCAGTAAACGAAAAGACGATTACAAATTATATGAAAAACTAACTCCCCCGCGTGTAATCACGTCTGATGGTGAAATCATTGCGGGTGAGTACAAACGAGAAAATCTCCCAGCTGAAGCGATTGTAGGTCTGCCTGTTTCTACCGGAGTTATAGAGGGACGAGCACGTGTCATCTTAAACATGGAAGATGCTGATCTGGAGGATGGAGATATATTAGTCACCGCCTTTACTGACCCCAGCTGGACACCATTGTTTGTATCCATAAAAGGCCTAGTCACCGAAGTTGGTGGACTGATGACTCATGGAGCCGTTATCGCACGTGAATATGGCTTACCCGCTATTGTCGGAGTGGAAAATGCTACCAAGCTGATAAAAGATGGGCAACGAATTCGTGTGCATGGAACAGAAGGGTATATCGAAATATTGTAATGGCTGAATACGCTAAGTAATAGCCTCTGTCATAATGGACGGCATTAAATGCAACCTGTCATGGATAAAAGGGCGGTTATCCTGTTCGTCCTTTTATCCATGACACAAAATGATTTATACATAGCTGACCCGATAATCTAAATCTCTTGTCCTTTACGGGAATAGGTACAAGTACTTTTCCTCGACTTGAGACAAGAACTTGTACCGTTAGAACAAAAAATCCGCTAAAATAGCGGCTTTTAATGTCTTGTTCTCGACAGTATCGGGTGTTAAATACCCAAATGTGCCCTCAGAGTCGAACCTGCATATTCGCTTCTGAACAAGCCTCTTTCAACCAACTGCGGCATTAGTTTTTCAAAAAATATTTTCATAGATTCTTCTGAACCGCCTGGAAGAGCTATAAATCCGTCAATAGCCCCGCTCAATAATATCGTTCAATACGTCCTCAACTGTTCCAACGGAAACCCAATGAGCAGATCCGACGACCTCGGGTCTTGCCAACACATCTTCCACTGTAGGCTGATGATTTATAATATACCAGCGCAAAAGCTCAGCATGTGTCCGGCTACGGACTGGGTGATTCGGATCGGGAAGCATATCGGCAGTTACGCGATGTTCCAAAGCAAAGCTGCTTAAATCAAGGCCAAGCACTGACTTGAGCAGTGCATGTCTGCGCTCCATACTCAAATGCGCATGTGCTCAGTAGCAGCTTCAAATAAGAAATGTTGAAATGCGTATTTCAGGTGGTAGAATACTTAAGGATATAGCCTATACAACGAAATTAACTCAGATGAACTCTCCTAATTTGAATAGATTTCAAATAGTTGAAATGGCCTGATTCTACTTTCAATTGTTTTCAAGAATAAAAAAAGAATTTTTCAGAAGTTTTCTTTAACTTTTGGCCAAGAAAATTTTATGATATGTTTGATGACAAACATTCGCTGTTTTTGCAGGCAATGGATCGTTACAGAGGTAAGGTCAGCAACACTTTACTCGCAGAAATTAAAGCGTCCAAGACAGCAGTGGAAGCACTGTATAAAATTTTCGAAGTTATGATCAGTGAGGTAGAGGACACGCCATCAGGTTACTTAATCGTAAACTCTGCGGTGGAGCTGGGCGCACTGAAGCTTTTGGAAACATGATGCAGCTACTTCTACAAGTAATAGAATGAGCATTCCTGAAGTGCTATTCAATATGGTGAGCAGAGACTTACCAAAAAAGTAGCTTGGAATCCGTTAAAGGATTTCAAGCTACTTTTTTTGTGCGTGCCATCAATTGGTGAGGGCATTTTCTATCGATTTAATTTTGTGAATCTCTTCGGTTCCAACTTCCAAAGCAGTTTCGTAGTAAGAACATTTGTGCTCAAAGACTTCCATGGTTCTTCGTAGTTCCTCCATTTGTCCTTCCACAATAGCTTTTCGCTCCGTAAACATGTCATATCTTTGCTTCAGTGTGGAGTCCCCTTCAGAACACCATTCAACGAAGTCCTTAATGTCTTTAATAGACACCCCAGTCAGTTTCAGACATTGAATGATCTTAAGAAAGTCAATGTCGGAGTCTTTGAACAAGCGTGTTCCGCTCGTGGTACGTTCTACAAAAGGCATGAGTCCTTCCTTGTCGTAGTAACGCAATGTATATACCGTAAGGTCTAATTTTTTAGCAACTTCACTGATTGAATAGGTCATGTACAATGAATTCCTTTCTACTAGGAGTATACTTCGGGTTAACTCTAGGATTGATCCGAGTGAATTCTACCTTGCTATAAATGCATGTCAAAGTGCATCGAAGATAAAAAATAAGATAAACATTTGACCTAGAGTTAACTAGAGGGGGGCGCTTGAATTATCCATTCGTTCCTGGACACGAGATTGCCGCGATTGTAACGGATGTATGAACCCTTCTGGGGTGAAATGTGATAACTGCCTCAAAGGAAATATTCCTACCTACGATGGGGCAGACATTTACGGTGAGCCTACACAAGGTGGATAGTTCTACCCATATATGATCTCTACACACACTGGCCGTAAAGAGTACAATGGTTAATCAAAAACGAAGAAGCCCATAAAGCGAATGATTGCAGATGCATTCAAGGGTATTCGCGCAAAGAAACTTTTTGTCCTTTCGGCGTGATCTTAGCAGCAGTACTTTCCCACGTAGATTACTGAAAAGCATCGAAAACATACACTAGAAATTATAGGTTTATTCAACAGAGCGATATAGAGTTTTAAGTGGTCAATTAAAAAAGCAGTTGACTATGAAGAAATTCTAGTCAACTGCTTTTTTATTTTATATTTAAATTTAGTATTCTATAAACAAAATTATCAATCTCTTGTGAAATTCTCCAACACTCCAGCTGGATACCGGCTACCGGCTGATCCGTGTGGAAGGATCTCTTTGATACGTTGAAGATCAGCTTCTGTAAGATTGACGTTAGCAGCAGCAACGTTTTGCTCAACTCGCTTAGCACTTCGTGTACCCGGGATCGGAACGATATCTTCTCCCTGGGCGAGAATCCAAGCCAGTGCCAATTCGGCTACAGAAATACCTTTGTTAGAAGCCAGTTCATTAAGTTGTTCTGTTGCTCGTAGATTGTAGATATAATTTTCGCCTTCCCAGCGCTCGTCGTAACGGCGCATATCGTCTTCCGCGTACTCTTGGGCTGGTTTAACAGCACCTGTCAGGAACCCTCTGCCTAAAGGAGCGTAAGGCACTAAACCTATGCCTAATTCATTCAAAGTCTCTCGTATATTGTTTTCCTCAATCTCGCGTTCAAATATGGAGTATTCAGTTTGAAGCATAGAAACCGGAGTAACAGCGTGAGCTTGACGAATTGTTTTTGAACCGGTGTTACTTAAACCGAAATATTTAACTTTGCCTTCTTTGATAAGATCTCCAACGACCCCAGCTACTTCCTCGATAGGAACATCAGGATCAGGGATATGCTGATAGAACACATCAATGTAATCAGTCTGCAGATAGCGAAGACTGTTCTCAGCTACCTTACGAATATTTTCTGGCCGGCTGTTAAAACGTGTTCCAATCTGCTCGGCCGTCATATCAAAACCGAATTTGGTAGCTAGTACTACCTTTTCACGAAAATCCTTTACAGCTTTACCCAGCAACTGTTCATTGTGACCATTTCCATATCCATATAATTCTGCTGTATCAAATAAGTTAACTCCAAGCTCATAAGCTCGACGAATAGTTGCTATTGCTTCATCTTCATTTGAAGGACCGTATGCCATTGTCATCCCCATAGTACCTAAACCAATAGAAGAAACTTTTAAACCTTGTTGACCAAGACTTCGAGTTTGCATTTTTGTTCCTCCTTAAATAATTTTATCACCGAAGTGTTTAAAGCCTAGATTAAAAGGTATCCAATCTTAGCTCGTTCAATATGAATTTTCATCACTGTTATTCATAAGAACAAACACATAATATTATGAAAAATGAATAAAGTAAACAAAAAGTATTTAAAGTGTCTGTGTTGTTTAGTTTGTTTAAAATGATGATTATGAGCTATAATATAATTTATAAGGGGGCATTTAGATGGAACGGCAGATTGAAAGACAACATCAGATGAGGCAAAAACTTACTAATAGATTGTCAGCGCACGTTAGAAAATATGGGTTTCAAAGTTTAAAAATGGACGAAATTTCAAGGATTATGGATGTAAGCAGGGCGACTTTATATAAATATTTCTCTACCAAAGAAGATATTATTACGTTTCTTGTGAGTGCTTCTATCGAATACATCCACGAAATTATTGAAGATTCTGACGCTGATCAAGTATTTGTTCAGCGATTTCAGCAAACATTTGAACAAACAATCATATTAAAAGAGTTCATCACAGACATTTTCCTAAGGGATCTTGAAAGTAGTTATCCTGAGACCTATGAGTCCCTAAAAGAAGCTATGAAGCAACGAGTAGATCAGGAATTGGCTTTCTATGATGAAGGGATTAAAAGTGGGGTTTTTAATAAGATTGAGGGTAGACTTATCGTTATGCAAGATGAGATTCTAAATAATGTTTTAGATGTAAAGTACCTGATGGAGAACCAATTGACCGTGTATCAAGTGCTATTTGACTATTACAATCTAAAAAAAATTCAGTTGTTTAAACCTGATAAAATGAAAATGATAGATGACAACTTGATGATTCCTAGAATTGAGTATATGGCACAAAAGATTTCAAAAAACTTATATTAAACTTAGCAATTTAGAATAATCCAAATTATTTTTAAAGTGAACACACTTTAAGCTTAAGTTGGGCATCATATGACGGATTTTCCATGATACATTAGAAGCATAGAAAAAGGCGTGAATGAAACGCACGGCGGCACATGACCGGGGTGTTCCTCTTCTCGCCTTTTCTTCTATTACATGAATAGGTTGATTAGATCAACAATCATTGATGTGATAATATACCAATAATGAAATGAGTGTGTTATCGATACTCTTTTCATACTTTGATTATAATTGGTGTCATGAGAGTATTTTTAGGTATTAACCCCGCTAGTAAAAATATGAGATTGAAGGATTTCTCATCAGAAAAACTAAGTAACCTGTATATAAGTATAATGAGGTAAGAGGGGGAACATCGATTATAAGATGGGAAAAACCCGATTGTTCTTCATTTTTTATAAACAGAGTGCGTCTAAGACTAGAACGTAAAACAGACGAATACGAGGGACTCCCGTTATAGGAGATCACTCGTATTCGTCTGTTTTAGCGAGCATACTTATTTATTATCATATGTGCAGCCTCGTCCGCTATTTGAAAAGCCTGCTCTCGGGAGATACTGAAATCAAGCAGCAACATTTTGGGCCATAGCACCTGCCCAGCAATTATACTCATAAATTCGTTGGCCGTTTTTGCCGCATCCGGCAGGTTTATATTACCCAATTGAACTTCATCTAATAAATATTGCGTCAATTTCTGATGAACAGCACCTTCACCCAATTCATAATGAAAAAGACTGAGCTCGGGGAACTGCTTGGCCTCTGCAATGACGACCCGAAACAAAGGAGCCATTCCATCACGAGTCAGCACGCATGCGTAATCTCGTCCGAACTTAATTAATCCTTGCAAGGGAGAGCCTAGTACCGGTGGAAAGTCCCATTCGGGATCAAGTTCCCAAAAATGCTTGACGATGGTTTCGAAGATCAATTCCTTGGTCGGGAAATGATTGAACAATGTTCCTGTAGAGAGACCAGCAAGTTTTGCAATTTGAGCTAACGTGGTGCGCGCATACCCTTTTTCAAAAAACAGTTCTTCTGCAGCGGCAATAGCACATGCCCTTTTTTCTTCCTTTATACGTTCATGGTAAGTTGATTTTGTTCCCATATTCCCACTCCAAATTTGGATTTAAGTCCTATCAGAGGGATAGCACCCTTTTCTCTACTATACAACAGTTGATCGTGTTCTAAAAGAAAAAGCTGCCTAAGCACCCTCGGAGGGCTTAAGCAGCAATAGGGCTAACATATTAGAGAATCGTTTGAGCGCCATCCAGAACCAAGTCAACGCCAATGGTGAAGCGTGACTCATCCGAAGCCAGATAGACAACAGCTTTGGCAATCTCTTCGGCAGTACCCATGCGTCCAGCCGGAATCCCGTCACGAATGCGGTTAATAACCATCTCACGAATTTCGTCAGACACGCCTAGCTTGTTCTTATCGTAAAGCGGGGTATCAATCGGTCCAGGACTCACCGTATTGAAGCGAATTCCGTGAGACGATAATAAGTCGGAATTCCAGGCTTTGGTCAGGGTGGAAATGGCACCTTTAGTAGCCGCATAAGCGTTGGAATGTGCATATCCGGCATGAGAACTGCTCGATCCCATTAAAACGACAGAGGATGGGTTCGCCATCACTGGAGTTAATGCCTGCATTAAGAAAAATGGAGCTTTTACGTTGATGGCAAACAAGCGGTCAAAGGCTTCTTCATCGATTTGCTCGAATGGACGCCAGTCAGATACGCCTGCGTTTAAAAAGGCAATATCCAGTTTGCCAAAATGTTGTTCAACACGTTCAGCCAGTTGACGTTGGGCGTTGAGGTCTCGGGAATCTGCCTGAAGCACAAGGACTTGATTTCCGAGTTCCTTTTGTGTTTTTTCTACATTTGCCGGGGTTACTCCGGTGACAATCAATTCAGCGCCTTCAGCCAGAAATTGTTTGGCTGTCTCCAAGCCAATTCCGCTGGTGCCACCCGTAATAAGTGCTCGTTTACCATTAAGTCTAGTCATGTTAAAACCTCCATCGCAAGATACTTACAAGGACAAATATAAGGGGGGAATCAACCAAAGTCAAGTAACTCAGCTTTATATTTTTATTGATGTGTGATAAGATCACTACGTGGACAGGAGACAGTGAACACAAATGAGGAAGAAGTAGCCCGCTGGGGAGATTTCCGACTCGAATCGTGAACGCAAACTTCTTCAAACCTTGTTGGAAGGACAAATCCAAGATGTCGATTCAATGAAGGTCTACTGATGCGTATATAAAAAAATAGAGCAGTTACCTAAGGTAAATATGGACTGTATCAAGAAGATCAATGTCTCTATGGAAGGTGAGTATGAATTGAAAACAATGCTTATTATCGGTGCAGGACCTGGTCTAGGCTTCTCACTAGCCAAGACTTTTGGAAGAAACGGTTTTCGTATCGCACTCGTTTCAAGAACACAGGAGAAATTGGACCAATATGCAGAGCAGCTTGGTAAGATGGGCATTGAAGCTCAGGGTTTTGCTGCCGATATCACTAACAAAATGCAACTTATCAGGGCTTTTCAAGAAATTAAGAATACGTTCGGTACAATCGATGTAATGGAGTTTAATCCGCATAGTGGAAATGTTACTACGACATCTGTTCTGGAAACGACAGATGAGAGCGCACTTCAATTTTTCAACAATGTTGTCATTGGAGCTATAAATACAGCCAGACAAGTCGTTCCAGAAAGACAGAACGGGGTGAAGGGGCGCTTCTTTTTACAAGCGATCTTTCCGCAATGAGTCCAAGCCCGATGTTTGGAAATTCAGGTATCGCCATGTCAGGACTCCGGAACTATAACACGAGCGTTTGCTTCCTCTTGGAGTATTTGTGGGCCATTTATCCATTAGTCCTTTAATCAAGCAGGGCACAAGTTTTGATCCTGATCAAGTGTCAGATGCTTGGTACAGTCTTTATGATAAAAGAACAGAGGCAGAGGAAACTTTTCCTAAAGGAATCATGCAATTAATCAAAAAATAAATAAAATGATAGGACTAATTTAGTGACTGCCATTAAATTTGCTATGCGGCTTATTTTATCGGTACCCGAGTGAAGGACTAGAACTTGTATCGGTTGCCGAAATAGACAAGAACATAGTCCGATCATTTCTGTATTGCATAATTCCATGCGAAATAGTGATGTGAATGCATCTATTTATTGGTTGTCAAGAATGTTGGAATCAGGTGAAGATCCTTTATTTATCGCTCGTAGGCTCGTTAGGTTTGCAATTGAGGACGTAGGTCTGGCAGACAATAGGGCGTTAGAAATCACTGTTTCGGTGTTTCAAGCATGTCAATTTATAGGGATGTCAGAGTGTGATGTTCATTTAACACAAGCCGTTATTTATCTGACCCTGGCTCCCAAATCGAATTCTGCTTACTTGGCTTATTAATACTACATAATCTGGATTAAGTATTTATGTTTCTGTAGAAGAATAGAAGGCGAAATGATTTTAATTTAAGTGAATAGAGTATTTTAAACTGAGACTACTATCTAATACTAGATAGTGGTCTTTTTGCTGTGTATAATTAAGATGAAGATATCGCGAAAATCCGTATTCATTATCATGCATAAAGATGCAAAGTGAGTTTTTGCTTTTTCTCACTAAATATGAAAATGTATATTGATGCATAAGCTTTTTTGATGACTTTTTCTCACTAATTATGACAACGCACAATTGTTGTGTGGTGTCATAATTAGTGAGAAAATTTACAGATTGAACGAGAATAATAATCATATTTGATGTCCGAAGAAAATAAAGTTTTAGACTGATCCGACAAATGCAACAGCGGCAGATAAGGACGCGAAAATAAATTCCTAGACTGGCCGCTGTTGTGGTCAACATTCAGCTATCGTGTCCTGTTAGCCTAATAACTCTGCAGTTTGTAAGAAAGCGTCCAGCCGCTCCTTTTGAAGAAGATGATGACGGTAATGCATCTCCACCATCGTGAACCATTCGACCGCGTTTAACGCGCCGAAGGCTACGGCCGGATGAGTCGCCTTTCGCTGCAGCCGCTCTGGGTCTATGTTCTGCAGCGACGCCCCAATCTCATGCATGCGGCGCCTTGCTTCCTCCAGCTTGGCGACAAGCTGCTCCTTGCTTTCTGGCTGTGGAGGCGTATATTGCAAGTCGGCCGGTACCTGAATGCGAACCGATGGGAAGCTCCCTTGCTCAAACACGGCATGGCCGGCCTCCGTCTTCCCGCCGCCCTCCTCGTTGCCGCCACCGAGCGCCATGCACTCCTCCGCAAGACGGAGCTGCAAGTTCAGCGTGGAATGGGGCAGATGCAGGTACATTTGACCAAGCGACCATTCGTTCTCGCTTGGCTTGCGACACAGTTCCGCCAGACTATACTTGTCCAGCTCCCGAACATAATGCTTCAAAATCTCGTCGAACCTTACCAAAATATCCTTAATCCCTATGTTCTTATTCAGAAGATCATCTCCTCGAATACTGAATTACTCTCATCATATGAGAGGGCTCAAGAAAAAGCATATTCGTAGTTTATATCTTTAATACTTTATTTACCAGTCTAAGACTATATTTTCTAATTACACCGGCCGCTGTCGCTAGCGCGCTGATCGCAAAGCTGACTTCATTCCGGAAGAGTCGGGAGCGCAAATGCAGCTGTGCATGCGGGCCACGCGTCGCCAGTCTATAACTTTGTTATCTCAGTCTAGTTCTTTATTGTTTAGTCTAAAACATTATTATTCACTAACAATTGACAATGAAGAAGTAGTACAACTTCTTATTGATTGTATAAATACGCATTTTTAGAGTTGCGTATATTCTCATAAATTTGAAAAATTAGGGTGGACCGAATAACTTCGAGTCACTGAGTTCTCACTAATTATGAAAATGATCGTTGAATTATCATATATTCAGCTTGTTGTTTTCTCATTAATTATGACACCACACAATTGTTGTGTGGTGTCATTGTCTACAGACAATAAAGTTGTGTACTAATCGAGAAATAGGCAATAAAGTTGTGTACTAAATATTAAGGAAACATAATAAAAGAATCACTTTTAGTAAAATCAAAAGCCTGATGAACAAGTGTCATCAGGCTTTGTTAAAATCAGGACGGTTGCTTTGGTTTAAATAGAGAGCGATATTAAGGTAAAGAAATATTAGAAAAGTTAAAGACAGGAGAACAATTTATAAGGATTTAAAGTACATATTTTTAGAATTTAATAAAAAATATAAATCACAAATATTGGATTTTGGTACACAACTTTATTGCATATCGCACAGGTGAAAATATTTGTAGTTGACTCGCTAGTACACAACCTTATTGTTCGAAGAAAGTTGTGTACAGACAATAAAGTTGTGTTCTAACTTTTAGCAACTTGTGAGTGACTGGAAGCTTGCTAAAACAACCTGTGAAGACGAGTAAGGACGAAGATTGATCAAGGTCAGCAGATTGCAAAGCCTTTTTGGGGTAGCTAAACCAGACCCTTTATCGAAACTTAAAACCAAATAGCGACTTTTCTCTGGAATCCACTGGAGAGAAGTCGCCGTATTTGTTATGGAATGTTTCTTGGTTTTAAAAATGAGATTAATCTATTGTTCTTTATTTATGAATCTTCCTTTCAACCGCTACCGCACTACAACTCAAGGGAAGATATTGTGAGCTGTCTGGAGGAATGGCAGACACCTGTAATTTTGAAACCAGTCTCCGGACAGGGAAGCCTTAATATTTCAATAATCCGCTCTTTCGAACAGATTGAAGACGCGTTGCGTCATAGCATTCAGCAGGATGAATATATATTGGATGGTACGCTGGTGATTGAGGAGTATATAGACGACGGGGAAGAATACAGCGTTGAGGTGCTGACGACTAATGGAAGGCACGAAGTGCTTGCAATCACAACCAAAGAGGTGGTAATGCCTTATTTCATTGAGGCTGGTCACCTGTTACCCGCACCTTTAATAATGATTCTCATTATTAATATATATAGTGTAGCAATTACTACAAAAAATGCAATCGCGAATGCTAGTATTTAGGATTATCAAATCCAGGCTTGCTGTGTGATTATTTATGATGATCTAATTTATGCGTATATGCAGAGGGAGACAAATGCCACGTCATCATTAATAAACTCAGTCGGACTATTTGATTTAATAAGGAGAGAATCGGCAGGCGCCGATTCTTTTAATGGAAAGCATTTTTTTCCCTTTGAGGGATATAGGCCATGCGGCAGGCAATGTCCCAAATGCTCTTTTGACAACCCAAAATCCAAGACTGGCAGGAGGATTAACACATGTCAAACATGCTTAGAAAGTTCTCTTTAGGCCGAGTCGTGGGAACTCCTGAAAGCTTGCAAGCCGTTTCGGAAGATGAAACTTACCAAAAATATTAGTGATAAATGTAGCGATTCACCCTATTTATTGTGCAATAGTCAATAAGTAGTATTCCAACGTTTTGCGAAAAGTTTTTCCGTTTCCATTAGATACAATTGGCGCTGTTCAAGAGTTCGCTTCTCCATACCTGAGTAATTATACCATTTAAGTGAGTTTATACCCATTTTTCGAAAAGTTCCACGAAACATCATTTTGGTGATTGGATTTCCAAATAGCCATCGATAAATATATGTTGGAGTTGCCATAACAGTTAGTAAAGAAGCACCCTTCAAACGAGGAAGCAGACACTTAAATAAACGCCCTGGTTTAGGCTCGCTGTACACGATTCCTTTTGCGAATACCTTATCCAAGAAACCTTTCATCATTGCTGGCATTCCTTCCCACCAGATAGGAAAGATAAAAATAAGGTGATCTGCTTCAAGTAGTCGCTGTTGATAATCTGCAATTAGAGGATCAATTACTTCCTTTGTTCGCCAAGACGCGAGGTCAGAAGCAGACATAACAGGATTGAAGCCGTCTTTATGCAAATCAATCAAATCGATTCGGTGACCACTTGAACGCAAACCTCTTATGGTAGCTGCCAACAAGGCGGCTGAATAACTTCTATTGTGAAGAATATTTTCTGAAGCACCACTTCCATAAGGATGATCAAATATAATAAGAATATTCATATAAAATTCCTTTCTTGTACTTTGTTTTCTTGGAAACAAAATTGTTTTTATGGATACAATAATATATTTTTGTTTCTCTGTTGTCAATAATGTTTCCTTGTATTTTATTTTTTATAATCACTTGGTATACTAGAAATATAAAATCTGAGAATATTTCTTTATCCTCTAATATAAAATCTTAAAAGTAAGAGAGTGAGATTGTAAAAATGAATGATAATGTTGAACAAACGCTTTTAATAACAGATATAATAGGTCACATTGCTGCTGTACAGAAGCGATTTCAGTCAGAAGGCGAAGATGAAGAAAGAAGATGGATGATTAAAAATGCTACTGAATCGGTCGTTATCGAATTTTTAAAGGAAGCATCTGTTCAGATGCTCCATGTCTTGGATGCTATAGGAGAATTAGAGCCAGTCAATGGCATTACAATTTCTAGGCATTTTGGTATTCCTAGAGGTAGCGTATCCAAAATAACTCAGCGGCTGGTGAAACTAGGAGTTATACATGCTGAATCATTATCTTCCAATAAAAAAGAAGTATTATTTCGTTTAACTCCATCTGGTGAGCAAGCTTTCAAATTGCACCAGCAACTTCATGAACATATGGATGATAATTTTAGGATTTTTCTAAGTCGTTATAACCTCGATCAGATACGCTTTCTTTCAGAATTAATGAGAGAAGTATTGGAAACTTCATGGGTTGGATCAGAAATGGTTCCTGTTGAAGCAGAGGATGAACACGAAGATTACAAGTTATCTACTAACAAGATTAGCTCACCTATAGATTTACAACAAAAAAATGAAATCTTAAGTATGTTGCAGAATTTTGATTCGAAGAAGTTGAGCAGAGTAAAAGAATTGATACGTATTGCCTTTCTTGAGGATTGACTAATACCTTGTCTCTATCAAATTTAGGGTTTATGGAGAAACTCTTATAAAAAATGCATGAAGGCACTAAAAATTCTTAGGTCTCCTAAGAATTCTGTACTCTCGACCATAAGTTATTTGGTGATAGCTGGGCTACAGCCCGCTCCCTTCAAATAGCAATTAAATGGAAGCGGGATTGCAACAGCAATAGGAATAGGATATTACACTCTATCCCGTCGCTCAGGCCAGCTGCAGCGAGAGCTTTCCTAATGAGAACCTTACGGTCATGGAACCCACAATTATAGTGAGTTCTATGATGTCCTTCGTTATTGGGGTAAAGTGACAGACTTGACTTGAGCAGAGGTATTTCCGTAAATATCCTTGGCCAGCACGAGAATATGCAGCGTATCGGCTTGGGAGGAACCACCCTGTTTGTATTTAGTAGTTGGAAGCGTTGCTGACCAATTGGCTTTATCTTCTGTAATATCGACACGAATGCCATTGACATAAACTTTAAGCTGTGCAATATCGCTTTGATCTGTGACTGAACCTTCCAAAGCGAGAACATCATCCGTGATTGAAGCATTCAACTTAAGTTCAGGGGTTCCTGTTTCCTTGCGTTTAGAGGGTGGGAGAGCAGTTTGCGGGTTATAGGAAAAGGTTTCATCCTCAAGCGCTGGCGTGCGTGCTGCAATAGGACGGTTTTTGGTCGCCTGCTCATAGGAATAAGCGTAACGAAGCAGGTCATTATCGCTGTATGCGGCACCTGCCATCGTCAGATTAACGGGCATTCCGGTATCCTTCATAGCGCCCATACTCACAGACACACTTGGGATCCCGTACTCGCGTAGAATGAAATTCGTATTGGAGAAATAGTTGCCATTCTCCCAAGCCTCCTCATAGGATGTTTCATTCACATCGGAGTCAGCTTTGCCGATATTCGAATTTGCCGGGAATGCAATAAAATCAAGGTTGTTTTGCTTCATCCAATCTTCAAAATCAATCTTTCGTACATTTTCAAGCCCCCTCAGACCTTCCTGAAACTGAGGAATTTGTTCGTAAGGAGTGACGCCTTTCTTTATGGTTTCAATGAATACGTCATAGTGGCCAAGGTCTCTACCACGTGTGGCATCTACCGAACCGGGCGGATTCGGGAAGACGGTTGCAGGGTCGATATTAGCCCATGACGGGAAATTCGGATCGCCCACACTTTTAAGGAATTCCTCAGCAGCATAAGGATTAAGCAATCCGAATTCCTTTTCAACCCACTTTGCCGGCATCAAACCACGTTCCTCAGGTGTTTTTGCTGTTGCCCGGTCTTTCTCGCTGTTCGCCTGCAAGGGGAAGTCAACTTCCACAACCTCAGCTCCAAGAGCAGTTAAATCCTTTACAGCTTTTTCCCATAATGCCTGTATCGAAGGTCTGAATTTGATCGGAGTTGTGGTTTCATGGTCCTTACCAATATAGATTTTCGGAACGCCAATGCGCTTGCCTTTCAAAGCTTGAATGTCTCGCAGCTCTAGATAGGATTTGGGACGGACACTGTTGACGGAAGGGAGCCGAACGATTTTCTGCTCTCGCCAGAAATCGCCCTTGGTGATCTTATCTTCTACAACGATCACGTCAAGCAAGCGGAGCATGTCCTCGACAGTCCTCGTATGTGGGACAACGACATCCCGTATAGGGAAGAGCGGCCAATTCCCCCGAATGGAGATTAGGCCCCGCGATGGCGTGTAGGCAATTAAACCATTGTTAGATGCTGGTGATCTTCCAGAGGATACCGTTTCCTCCCCCATACCGAAGGCAGCGAGGTTGGCGGCTGTTGATACGCCAGATCCGTTAGAGGAGCCAGAGTACCAAGCTGCAGCCAAATAATTTGGATTGTACGGACTTTCAGCACGGCCATAAACGCCTCTTTGCATTCCCCCTGCTGCCATTGGCGGCATGTTGGTTTTACCAATGAGCACCCCTCCGGATTTACGTATCTTCTCTACTGTAAAGGCATCGTCCTTTGCCATCAGGTTTTTGAAAGCCGGAGATCCAGAAGCGACAGTTAGGCCCTTAACCTTGTAGCTGTCTTTAACCGTGTAGGGGATGCCTTGCAGAGGACCGGTCTTAATACCCTGTGCCCTTAGTTGATCAGCCTGAGCGGCTTCTTTCAGTACGTCGGGGTTCAGAACAGGGATGGAATTCAGCCGAATGCCACTAGCATCATAGGCATATACGCGGTTAAGGTACAGGGCGGTGAGCTCGATACTCGACAGTGCTCCTGACTTCATCGCGTCCTGCATCTGAGCAATCGTAGCCTCTTGCAATTGAAATGTAACTAGGGAGGAGACGGCTTCACTACTGGTTTTACTTGAGGAAGAGGGCGAAGGGGTGGCGGATGCAAGGGAGCATCCCGTGAGAGTTAAAATCATACCAGTCGCGATCCATTTGCAATAATTACCGATTACATTCCTTGCATTCGCTTTTAGCATTCGTGCGCACATAGCATTTTCACTCCTTAAATTAGATAGGATCAGGAATTTGAATAGAGAGGAACGAGAAATTAATAAATGTTTCTAATTATACTACTTATTTTCATACGAAATGTCAATTTTTGTAATACGGATATAAAGGGAGCCATTTAAGGTAAAATGGTGCCCGAGATTACACTAGGGAGCTTCCCTAGCAAATCCCGAGCACCAGAGGGCGTTTTCCATGGGTTACACTTGTAAGTCACTGAGGATGAAACACCCAGACATTCTCAATATAGTAAACATTTGGCTAAGATAAATACGAGCGATCATAATGAAAATTCAATGAAATCCACGTAGGCATCCCAGGTTCCGTCATCGCTCGTCAAGGTGAGTTTGACGTCCTGATCTCCGGTAGCGTGAGTAATGTTGGATAAAGTTTGGACAGTCGGCGTTTTGCCCGTGAAATAAAAGGAACCCACAGTTACTCCTCCAATAACCAAGTCCACTTTGGCCGTACTAGCATTGCTTGAAGCCCCCCCGTACTGAGATATTATGCGTAGGGTTGGCAAAATACTGTGAGTATGATGCATAGTCAGCAGTGGCATACAGAGCAGCCCCGTCAAAAGGTGTACTGATCTTGCCCGCATAAGTGCCGCCAATGTTCATGTTCTCAGCTTCAACCTTTGTCCCCGTATTGCTCCCCGTGTTGGGGGTAAACTGCCAGGCATCCAAATTAAATAGATTGCCGTTTCCTGTCCCAGTAAACACCAGATAAATGTTGCGAACCCCAGTTGCATTATTGATCGTGGTCTCTACTTCTCTCCAGGTCTGCATACCTCCAGTTGAAGGTACTTTTAAGGTGCCGACTAAAGGGCCTGTCTCACTGTCAAGACGTACTTCAATACTACCACCGACATTTGTAGCAACATTGGCTTTGAACGTCTTTGCTCCGGTAGAGCCAAAATCAGCCTTCCCGACAGCGACCCAGTCCCCATTGTGAATATTGGTCACATTCAGATTACTGACCGGACCGCCAGTGGCTTGAGTGGGCTCGGTCGTAATACCCGCCTGCCACGCCATGGTTTCCGCTTCAACTCTGGTATATGGATTTAGATTGGATAGCTGAGCTATTCCAGTCATATTCCCTTGTACCTCCTGGATGCTTCCATCGGTATTGTACACCAGCTTATTAATGTGAGGAGAGCGATAGCCTTTTCCATTTCCAATTTGTGCCTTGCTGACCGTTTGGGCATGATACACGACGTACCACTCATTTTTAAAGTTAAATACAGCATGGTGGTTGTTGCCGCCAACGCCGAAGAATGTATAGGGGTTTTTCAGGAAATGGCCTTTATAAGTGAAGGGGCCCATCGGGTTATCGCCGACCATATAGCCGATTTCACCTGCAGGGTACTGTGGCGGGTGTGTCCCGGCAAAGTTAATGCAGTAGGAATAATAGTATTTGCCATTGTACTTATGAATACCGGAATCTTCAAATAAGTAAGGTGCATCAATGGTGGTTGTGCTTCCAACAACACTTATCATATCGGCCCCCAACTTGATCACTCTAGCTGTTTTAGGATTAGCAATGGAAGCGGGATCGGATTCGTTAGGAATTCCCCCACCGCTATACAGGTATCCTGTGCCATCATCATCCACCAACACAGCCGGATCAAAAAGCCATGTCACGCCAGCCATTCCAGGCGTACTATGTGTCACAAGCGCTTTACCGAGGGGGTCTGTCCAAGGTCCGATCGGCGTGTCTGCTGTCAGGACTCCAATTCCTGCCCCACCATTGGCAAAATAAAGAAAGAATTTATCTTTGCCATTCAATTTTTTATGCGCAATTGCTGGGGCCCAGGAGTTAGAGGCCCATTTGGCAATGCCTCTACCGTTGTTCTTGTTGTTGGCACCTGCGACCGGTATCGTTCCGTGATCCGTCCAATTCACCATGTCCGCGGAGGAAATGACCTGGATGCGATCCAGTGCACTGAAGTCATTGTCTTTAATCGATCCATCATTGTTATAAACATACGTATCACTTGACATGTAGACATACACCCTTCCACCATATACCAATGAATAGGGATCAGCTCCCAATTTATGATCCACTAGAGGGTTGGAATTTCCAGGGAGTTTAGCCAGTGGTCGATTGGCAGCATCTACACTTAGCACGAGAGAGACACCAAGCAATAAAGTGAAGGAGAGAAATAAAGCTAGACATTTTCTAATCATAACAATAACCTCCGTTTTTTTATATGGTCCAAAGCCGAGCTATTCGTAAATTTATCAAACTCAAGAATATACTCAGACCTCTACCCGTAAGGAGAACTGCTGTGAAGAGGGCACGAGAAATAGACATGAAATCGCTTACATTTATTGAATTTAAAAGTGAACTACGAGAGGAGAGTCACCATATACTGGTCTCTGTTCATTTATTGACAACTCCAGTTATGTGTTGGAGAAAGTATAGTAATCATAAACATTGGGTTATTAAATATTAATATGTAAATTGATTGCAAATAATGGTTTTATTTGGCGCAATCATAACATGTTCTATCAAAAATAACAATATCATTCTATTTTCTAAAAAAAGCGAATCGAAAGGAACGTAAATTACGATACCAATGGCATGCTGGACCTTTTGCAAAATCGAGATATCCGACCTGTTATTCCAAGCAAGCGCAATCGACAGGTGAAACTTTAAGTTGGCATTAGTTAAACACACTATGTCCATACGTTGTATGCTGAACATGACTGGATAAAATATACGAGTAATTAGTATGAATGATTGCAGCAGAAGAGGCAGCCCTGCAGGGATGCTTTTGCCTGTACAGGGGAGATTGCATTAATGCAACACTGATATCCAATTTCCAGTATCCTAAATTAGTGCAATAAATGTTGTAAAGTTAGTATGGGCAGTTACCTGATTCATTCATTATTATAAATGCTGTAATCTACATTACCTAGAGTGGGGTGACAAAGTTGAACGAAAGTAAAAAGAAGACGGATCGGCAGTCTGCTGATGGTAGGTGTGTTGACATGTCGGCCGTGTTGAACGGGTGTAGCAGCAATAGCGAGCGGTCACAAGCCGGGTGACACAAAAACTACATGTGCCAGGCTGGAGATAAGAACGGTAAATACGATCAACCGGTAACAATTACGTATTTGTGACCATGGGGTCCAGATGTTAAGTTCAAACCAGGAGAAATCATACCAAATGGACAAAAGAAAAGCTGGGAATCGAGTTGAAAAATCAGTAGGTTTCTCCATCCACAAACAATGCATTTAAGACAAACTGCGTTTGTCTCTTGTATCAAGCGCTGACTTGCTGATATTATTTCATATCGCGGCGAATTTAATTTGGTTCGAGAACTGATTGAATCTCTGACAAATTTGTGGAAGCCGGCGAATTGTTTGATCAATATGCTGACGAGACATGGAAGGAATGTCGAGGGACAAGAACATGGCCCGATTACCAATTATCCAATAAATGGTAGTCATCTTGAACTTTCGAGTTCGTTATCCGTTTCACGGATCGACTTTATCACAAATTCAGAGAAAGCTTTTACTGTTGGAGATAACCACTTTTTTTTTTTAATCAGCATATGGGAGTATATCGGATCGAACTTTTCGGAATGACTTACGATTTTAAGTTTTCCTCTATTCACGTCTTCTTTAACTGTAATATAAGGCAAAAAAGAAAATCCAAGCCCACTCATAACGGTTTGTTTAATCGCCTCAATACTCCATAACTCCATGGTTTGAAATGGGTGAATATCATGCTTTACAAGATATCTTTCAAACATGGTCCGATAACTACAGCTTTCTTCATTCGTAATAAAAAAATGGTTGGTGTTCTCTCGCTTATATTCATCGAAATGGTCTGGACCGTCATTGCTGCACACCAGAACAATGTTCTCCTGGGCCAAAGAATAATGAATGCATTTTTCCGGATGTATTTCCGGGTAGACCATGAAAGCCACATCTACACGTCCACTGATTAAGTCAACCTGGTTTTGTTCACATGTACCGTTGATAAGGATGAATTTGACATGAGGATATTTCAAAGAGAATTCCCTTATAATCGGGCTTAATCTAGAAATTGTTAAAGACTCTGGTGCAGCCACCTTTATAGCACCTTTAACCTCCTGGTTGCTTCGTATATTTCTAATCTGGTCATGAGTAGCCAGTAGATCTTCTGCCAGAGGTATTAATTCTCTCCCTAATTGAGTAAGTTTCAAGTGCCTTCTTTCGTAAGTGAAAAGCTCCCCGCCAATCTCTTCTTCAAGCGACTGTATATGGGCAGTGATCGTGGACTGAGTGTATCCCAATTGCGATGCAGCCCCTGTATAACTTCCGATTTCGATAATCGTCTGAAATGTAATAAGGTGTCTAATTTCCATCGATGTTCTCCTTAGGTTTAATTTCTATCGATAAAAATGATAATGATTTTGAATATTTCAATTTTATTAATGAACAGATCCATCATACAATGGAATCCTTCTGATCGTAAATTAATCTATAAGGGAGGAAACAATGAATGGAACCGTTCAAAATTTCAATTCCAGAGCAACAACTGCATGATCTGTCTATCAGACTAAAACAGGTTCGATGGCCTTCGAATTTCTCTGTAGAACCATGGGCTCTGGGGACAGACCGTTCCTTTTTGAAGAGATTAGTTGATTATTGGAGCACGGAATACAACTGGCGTGAACAGGAAGCATGGTTAAACCGTTTCCCGCAGTTTATGGAACATGTGGATGGCTTCGATATACACTTTGTACACGTTCGGGGTGAAGGCACATCCGCACGACCACTGTTGTTGACTCATGGATGGCCAGGATCATTTGTAGAGATGTTAGAACTAATCCCTTATCTAACAACCCCATCACTATATGGTGGACATGCTGAAGAGGCTTTTGACGTGATTATTCCCTCATTGCCAGGCTTTGCATTTTCAAGTAAACCCATACGACCGGGAGTGGGGTCCAAATACGTAGCTACGCTTTGGGCAAAACTTATGGATCGTTTGGATTATGAAAGGTATTTGGTTCAGGGAGGGGATATTGGAGCAGGGGTCTCAACATGGTTAGCATTCATGTACCCTGAACGGGTGATGGGACTTCATCTCAATTATATTCCAGGAAGCTACAAGCCACCCCTCACTCCGAATACACCATCTGTTAGCGAAGAAGAGCAAGCTTACTTAGACATCGTAGCTGAGTGGTTGGACCGAGAAGGTGCTTATAGCGCCCTTCATAGAACGAAGCCGGAAACACTGGCTTTTGCACTAAGTGATTCCCCAACCGGTCTTGCCAGCTGGATGGTAGAAAAATTTCAAGGTTGGAGTGACTGTGACGGGGATATCGAAAGGTCTTTCTCACTTGATCATATCCTCACTAACATATCGATTTACTGGTTTACCAATTCGATTGCTTCTTCCATGCGAATATATACTGAAGGCAGCAAAATGCCACTGCATTTCACCGAAGGTCAGCGTGTTACTGTTCCAACAGGGGTTTCCTTATTTCCCAAGGAGCTGCCCACGCCTCCCCGAAGCTGGGTAGAACGCGTCTATAATATTACGTACTGGGAGAAAGCGAATAAAGGCGGTCATTTTGCCGTTATGGAAAATCCTAAATTGTTTGCCGAACATCTAAATCATTTTTTTCATTCATTAAGCATCTGATCGTCTCTATCCTTAAGAGGGTTATGAACAACCAGTACATTTTTTACCAGACATACATTTACCCCTTAAAGGGGAATGGACACAAAGTTGGCCCTCAAACTTTGTCTTAGAGATTACCACAGTGTAACTGGAGTTGACCTGACTACTAAGATCATGTGAAAAGGGGCAAATTTTGTGTTACTGTAAAATATGTAAATGCAAAGCGGTAACACAACCCATTATTCTTCTACGAAATCACTTATGAGATTTATTCCGCTACGGTAGGTTCACATATTAGTCCATATAAAATGAGAAAAATATCGGGGTGTATACACTTAAATAGATACATTTATCCATACTTCTCTTAATGATAATTCAGCCAAGTATATTCACAACCTCAACCATACTACCAGCTTCGATATTGTTATATGAATAAAACTGATCGAAACCGTCAGTATCACTCACTAATCTCAAGGTAAAGGAGCATAGATGATCCAACAAAATAACCAGTACTCTATGAACTTACAGGGCAAAGAGAGCTTGGAATAATTCAATGCGCAATAAAAAGCTCATGTCGTTGGCTTTGCGTCTAGTTATCGAAGAAAAAAAGGACATTGACCATTTAATTAGTCGCTTATTTAGCGGCTTTTTATATTTTGGAACGACTGCCCGAACTAAAGATGAGAGATTTTATTATATTTCCGGAAAGTGTACAGTTCATACTTTGGAAAACCTGATAAGGCCTTGATCGATATATGGGTGAAAAGGAAAACTGAAGAGGGGGTTATTCGAAAAAATAAATGCGATGAAACTCGGGGGCACAGTCTAATAAAGCAATTTAATCGCTCCGTAAGCTTGCTAATGATCTCAAAAGAGGGCATCGCATTTCCTTTCTCAATTTGACTAATGTAACCTCTGGTTCCAACATCTCTAGCTAGATCCTTCTGACACATTTATAAACCTTTTTGTAAGTTCTTTATCTTCTTCCTAGTAAATAAGAATTTGTGTACCCACGGTATTGGAAGAGGGAGAGGGCTTGGTAATTACAATCGAGCCCTTTTTATTTACAGGTGCAGGGTATGTCGTTGAGCATACGGATGGATGGACTTTATGTGTACCCGACAATAGCTTTGTGGCACAACATGAGCATACCATAATAAGGTGTCTCAGCCGGAGAATACAAGAATAAGCAAAAGCTATAAAGAATGAACTGTACCCTGTCAGTCAGACATGAAGAAGAAACTATGTCTACTTGGCAGGGTACTTTCATTCGTTTCTCTGACTTAAGGAGGAAGAATTGATATGGAAGAAATGTAGTTTGTTTTTATTAGTTCTAGCATTTGTGTCGATTTGCATTTCTGAGATGCCTGCGTCTGCTGCCAGCTCTACAATTACCAAGCATATAGGAAATTCTAACAATGAAATTTGAAAAGGAAGGAGAAGATGTCTAAACGTGCTATGACAGATGAAGCCAAAGCATTGAATCCTTGTTTTTCAATCTTCTATGCCGTGAATATGAGAAAAGGCTGAACCAGCTTGTGAAAGCTTTTTATATTATTTTGTGCTGCTATCCTTCCACTGAGAAAGCTAGGACAGAATCAGGATTCTGAGGCTTCTTTGAGGATGTTATTACATAAAAGCGGATCTTAATACAATCTTAATGCTGTAGGCAAATTCGTAATACGGTACTGATTTTGCTCATGATATACTATGGATTGAGAGAGAATATAGTAGAGGGTGGGCACAAGATGGCAGCAAAACAGAACGATGCCGGGTCCATACTTGATCGAATTACTGACTTGCCAGTAAGAAAAAGTAGAGGAAGACTGAAAATTTTTGTTGGATATGCACCAGGTGTTGGGAAGACCTGTGCAATGCTTAGCGACGCTCACGAAGAGCAAAAAGAGGGTATAGATATCGTAGTTGGATATATTAAAAATTATGCCCGGCCATACACTGCGGCGTTGTTGGAAGGACTTGAACTTCTTCCTTACATCAAAATTTCAAATAAAGAATCCTCAACTAAGGAATTTGATCTGGACCAAGCGCTCCAGAGAAGTCCTGACCTTATTTTATTGGACGATTTGGCCCATACCAACGCGGCAGGATGCCGACATAAAAAAAGATATCAGGATGTGGAGGAACTTCTTCGCGCAGGAATTCATGTATATACGACGATGAATGTTCAACAGATCGAAAGTCTAACGGATATTGTCTACTCCATTACTGGCATTTCCGTTGACGAACGCATACCGGACAGTGTATTTGACAGTGCTGATCAGGTGGAATTAGTCGATATTGAACCGGATGATTTAATAGGACGTTTGAATAGGGGAAAGATTTACCCTGAGGAGGAGAATACACAGGCTCATTTATTTACCAAAGAGAAGCTGACGACTCTACGTGAAATTGCTTTGCGTAATACAGCAAGTCAGTTAAACCGAATCGCGGAGCAAATCAGTGAGCAGGCGAAAAGAAATGAATTTGATACGAAAGAACATATTCTGGTCTGTCTGTCTTCGGCTGCTTCCAATAAGAAAGTGATCCGAACAGCAGCAAGAATGGCGGCAGCTTTTCATGGTCATTTCACCGCGTTGTTTGTGGAAACACCAGAAGCGAGAGAATTGACATCAAAAAATAAAGCGGAGTTAAGGGAGAACCTTAGGCTGGCTGAGCAAATGGGTGCACAAATCGCAACGATGTATGGAGACGATATTCCAGGACAGATTGCCGAATATGTCAAAACAAGCTGTGTATCGAAAATTGTCCTAGGACGCTCCCCTTACAAGAGGAGAGGGCTTGCAAAATCCAATGTAAGTGATAAACTAACGGCCTTACTTCCTAATATTGAAATCTATATTATCCCCTATACTCAGTCTTCCTTCTATAAAAGATTGCCTTTTTACGAAAAATACCCATTGCTGTCGTTGGCAGATACTATCAAGACCATTGCTATCTTGGCTGTGTGCACAATTATTGGCTTGTGGTTTAAGTATTTGGAATTCCGAGAAGCTAACATTATCACCGTGTACATTCTGGGAGTTTTGTTAAATGCAATTGTGACCAAGGGCAGAATGTATAGCGCCATTTATTCGGTTATGAGTGTACTTGTGTTTAATTATTTTTTTACCGAGCCTTATTATTCTTTACAGGCTTATGATTCAGGCTATCCGGTCACCTTTCTGGTCATGCTGGCTGCTTCTTTCATGACGAGTACACTAACTATGCGAGTAAGAGAGCAGGCTCGGCAATCCGCGCAAAAAGCTTACCGTACCGAGGTGCTTCTGGAAACAAGCCGGAAATTGCAACAGGCCAAAGACTCTCCGGCTATTATTAATGAAATGGCACATCAAATGGTAAAGTTGTTGGACAGAATGGTCATTTTCTATTCAGTTGACCAAGGGGTACTGTTGGCGCCGCAGTTTTTTCCAAAGAAAGAATCTGCAGTTGATCTAGGGGTCTACACAGGAGGCAACGAACGTGCAGTTGCAGAGTGGGTATATAAAAACAACAAGCGTGCAGGAGCAACGACGGATACTTTTTTTGGCGCTAAGTGTCTATATCATGCGGTGCGTGGAGGAGAACAGGTTCTTGCGGTGGCAGCTATTGTAATGGATGAGGAAGAACCTTTAGAAGTTTTTGAAAATAGCCTAATGCTTGCCATGCTGGGAGAATGCGCGCTGGCGCTAGAGAAAGAAAAACTGAACGAAAGACAACAAGAGATTTCCATGCAAATCCAGCAGGAGCAACTCCGTGCCAGTCTGCTTCGGTCCATTTCTCATGATTTACGCACTCCACTTACCAGCATCTCAGGCAATGCGGGGATTCTTCTTGGAAACCCAGAGGTACTAAACGAGGAACAGAAAAAAGGTCTATATACGGATATATATGACGATTCCATGTGGTTAATCAATTTGGTAGAAAATTTGCTGTCTATTAGTCGAATCGAAGGTGGTACTCTAAATCTGAATTTTCAGGCAGAATTAATGGAGGAAGTCATTTCGGAGGCTCTGCTTCATGTGAATCGCAACAGTGTGAAGCATGTCATTCAGACGGAACTGGATGATGAATTGATGATGGCTCGAATGGACTCCCGACTTATTGTTCAGGTATTGATCAATATGATTGATAATGCAATCAAGTATACCCAAGATGGCTCTCACATCACAATTTCAGCAAGACGCGAGAGACATATAGTCATTGTAGAAATCTCAGATGATGGCCCCGGTATTTCTTCAGAAGAAGTCAAGGTTAGACTGTTTGAGATGTTTTATACGGCAGACAACATTCATGGGGACGGACGTCGTGGATTAGGATTGGGGCTTTCTCTGTGCAAATCAATTGTGAATGCTCATGGAGGTACTATTGGTGTTAAGGACAATATCCCTAAAGGGACGGTTTTTTATTTTACCCTGCAAGCTGAGGAAGTGAATGTTCATGAATAAACCTTTTATTCTTGTTGTGGAGGACGATAAACCCATCCGCAAGCTGATTACGACAACGCTGGAGACACAGGGGTATAAATATCATACGGCTGAAACAGGGGAAGCATCGATTTTAGAAGCAGTATCCAAGCAGCCGGATCTAATGATTCTGGATTTGGGGCTGCCGGATATGGATGGTGTAGATATCATAAAAAAGTTTCGTGCATGGTCGAATATGCCTATTATCGTGGTCAGCGCACGCAGCGAAGATCGGGATAAAATAGATGCGCTGGATGCCGGAGCGGACGATTATCTAACAAAGCCCTTCAGTGTAGAAGAACTGCTGGCCAGACTTCGAGTCAGTTTACGAAGAATTCGAAATGACAGTGATAAGCTCCTGAAGGATGCTTCCAGCTTTATTAATGGAAATTTGAAAATTGATTATGCAGCAGGATGCGTATGGATTGGTGAAGAAGAAATTCACCTGACCCCAAGCGAATATAAACTGCTTTGCATGCTGGCAAAACATGTAGGCAAAGTACTGACCCATAATTTTATCCTGCATGAAATCTGGGGCAACCACAGCTATGACATTCCTGCCCTGCGTGTGTTTATGGCAACGCTGAGAAAAAAAATAGAAAAAACATCATCACAAACTAAGTTTATTCAAACACATATCGGAGTTGGTTACCGTATGCTTCAGGTTGGAGATGATGGCTAGGTAACAATACCATTATGTAATTAGAGATCATGCTCTTATGGAGCATGGTCTCTTTATTTTTCATCTGCCATCTAAATCTTAAGATGATCTTTATACCTATATGAAAACCCTAATCCTAAACTAATGGTGAAAATGTTACGCTGAACTCTGAAGTAAAGAGGATAAGGAGGATCGGCATGTGAGATGGGCACTACCTTGTTCGTCTGTTTCATCGGCTAAGCTGTCAACTGAGTGAAAGGGAAAGAGGTATGGGGAATGAATGAAATTTTAACAAGTGCGGGTCTGATCTCAATTGTGCTGGCGGTGCTGTATTCCGTTAAAAAAATATATGATTTTATCGATTTGCAGAAGGTGACACGGAAGGATCTCTATGAGAACTATGATATCTATAAAGCAGCTCAGAAGTTTGCTCTCGGTACACCCGTCGATGAGATCAGAGGAATCCTGACAAACAGCTATGAGTTAGACGATAACCAGGTTGAAGAGACAATGTTTTTGGCTCTTCCTCATCGGAACGATACCGATGGTGGTTATCTTGCCTTTATCAAGGCTGTAAATCGGGTGCTGGAACAAGAGGTTTATAGCTAAACTCCGAAAGAAGGAAAAATATGAATCGTCAGGCCGCGTTACCTGGTGTTTGCTCCCAATCTGGCCGGAGAACAATTTCTACAAGCGCTGAGTGAAGAAGAAAAATTATTTGTTGCTTTGGCATCCAATCCTGATCAACAACACCATTTGTAAGAATTAGGAGTAGAAAATGTTATTGAAAGCTTAGAAGGCTTATTCCACTTGTTGAAGACGGAGTGAGCCTTTTTTACATGCAGAAAATTCAACTACAATAAGCAATTAAAAACGGCAAGTCATATATGCAAAGAGGAAGGGAGAATAAGTTCTATAAATTCCATGAAAGCGTTTGACATATTTGAATATCAATCTATAATTATGAACAGAATTGGACCTCACTGAGATGCAAGTATCCTGATTTTTTCAATCTGAATCGGATTAAGATGTCGCCAATTTTCAAATAGGTCGCTGCCTATGAGGAATACGATAATTGATAGAGCTGTTGTTCATAAACAGCAAGCTTCATAACCAGGGGCTTGCTCTTTCATTTACCTAAGGAGAATGGGTCGGAATGACACTTAAAAAAAGAATCTTTTTATTGTTTTTTCTCAGCGCGTTTATTCCCTTTATCAGTATATTTGCAATTTCTTACTATACCATTGATTCCATTTTTGCGAATAAAATCAATGATGGAATTCGGAGCAATCTACAGCAGGTAACTTCATCACTGGAAAATTCAATTACCAACCTGAATCATGTTACTCAGCAATTATCATATAGTGGTACATTAGGAAAAAAACTGGATGAAGTCTTGAAGCCTTCCTCCAATATATTTGAATTGATTGAGGCTAGAGATGAATTAAAGAATGAGTTAAATGTCGTAACGTTTACTAATCCGAATATAGGTCTGACCTTATACTATTTCCAGAAAGAAGGCACTACACAGTTCGCTAACTTTCCCATCAAAGATCGTTTTTCTCCCGAGTCTTTGCCTGTGCTTTCCAAATCATATGGCATTGCGTACTATGGTCCCCATATGAGTATGAACCGATTTGATGATCAGCTTGTTTTATCTGCTATGCGAAAGGTACAGCTGCCTCAAAGGGACGATGTATATATTTACGTCGAATCCGGCTTTCGTCTTACACAGGATATACTGGGTTACAATCAATACAAAGGAGCTTTATCGCATTTAATCCTGAATGGTGAGGGCAACATTGTTTACAGTGAAATTCCAGAAGCGATGAAGGTCGGAGAGAATTTCTCTAGCATATCGAAAGGTACTGCAAAAGATGGAATATCCCGTGATTACCATTGGTTTAAGGAGGACTCCAGTCAGAATTGGAGCGTCATATCGGTAATTTCGCAGGCTAAGTATCAACAGGAGAAAAACCAATGGTTGCTTCAAATATTACTGGTCGCTTTATTTTTTCTCGGCTTTACCGTATTTCTGGCTTGGCTTCTGTGGAAGATGGTTTACAAACCACTAGGTCTGTTCCATTCGGAAATTAACGGAATGTCTCAGAATCCACAAAAGGCAGGAAGCCAGACCCGCACTCAAATTCCCGAGTTTGATTTTCTGTTGGGAGAATTCTCAAATATGCAGCATCAAATCGGCGACCTGTTCAAGGAAGTGCAGCAGAAAGAGAAGATTCGTGCAGATTTGGAAGTGGAAAAATTGTTATATCAGATCAATCCTCACTTTCTAATGAATACGCTGGATACTGTGCACTGGCTGGCCGTCATGAACGGACAAGGAGAGATTGACAAGTTGGTGCAATCCTTAAACAAGCTGTTGTATTACAATTTGGGTAAATTAGGGCAAGTATCCACGATGGAAGAGGAAATTGATGCGCTAAGACAGTACCTAATCCTGCAGCAAATTCGATATGACTTTGAATTTGACGTGCGTATTTCAGCAGATGATCAAGTTCTTCAAATACCTGTGCCTCGTTTTATTCTGCAACCGTTGGTTGAAAATTCACTTTATCATGGACTGAGTGACGAAGGTTTTATTCAAATTGAAGTTACACTTGCCAAAACGCTGAATATTTTAATACAGGATAATGGAGCAGGCATGACCGAGGAAGCGATTCAAAGACTTCTGAATAATCGTATAGCTGAACATAAAAAAGTAGGGATGGGCATCGGACTCAATTATGTCCACCGCATGTTGAGGGCACAGTATGGAGATCAAGCACAACTGGTGATCGAAAGTGAATTGGGTACAGGGACAAGTATACTGCTCATACTTCCTATCAAAGGAGAAGATGTCTGAGGATGATTAAGGTATTGATAGTGGATGACGATAAATTAGTACGAAAAGGAATAAGCTCCGCGATGCCGTGGAACGAGTTCAATATGGAGGTTATAGGAGAAGCAAGTAACGGGTTGAAAGCACTGGATTTTCTGAAAGCCCAACCGGTCGATCTGATGCTGACAGATCTCGCGATGCCGGTGATGTCAGGTATTGAACTGATGCGAGCTGCAAGGCAGCTCTATCCAGAACTACATATTGTTGTATTAACACTGCATCAAGATTTCGATTATATCCAGGAAGCGCTCAGACTTGGAGCCATCGACTATATAGCCAAAGTTCAGCTCGAGAAGGAGCAATTCGAACACGTGCTGCATCGAATACATACCCGGATTGACGAGCTGGCGAATACAAGACGAAAGCTGCCTCTGCTAAGTGAGACCAATGTCCATTATCGCCATGTGTATGCACTTGTTTCACTGGATCGCAAGTCAGGACAGAGCTGGCCGATTGAACTGACATCCAATGTAGACGAGATCCGATGGGAGGTTGAACGGAACAGCTGGATGTGGACGGCACCCATGGACGTAGAGGATCAGCTGTTCCATAAACTGAAGGAATCCCTGGATCAAGTTCCCCAAGTCGCCTTGCTGGTTATGTCCGATGTACAAGAGCGAACATGGTCGCAAATCCAAAACTGGATTATGAATTATACAGAAACGTCCTTATTCTATGCATACAATCCTTATGATCCTGTCATTTCCGTTTCGATGAATGTGGAGGACTCATTTCCAATAGAACCGCAGGATGAAGACATGGATCGTATTAGGCAAAGTTGGTTCCTATCACCATGGACCCACAACGACAGTTATTACAACCAACTGATTGAACAGTTCAAATCACTAAGACTGCATAAAGGCCAGCTGATGGGATTGCTATACTCTATAGTTATGGAATGGAATCACCTTTTTGCTCAGACTACGCTGGGTAGAATCTCAATGATCCATTCTTTTCAATCCTGGTACGAGGTAGAAGATTGGATCAAGCAGACCTCTGTGGGCATTCGTAAGGCAGATGAACAGACTTCGTATTCACAAGAAATTGTAGACGCCGTGAAAAAAGCGATTATGATCATGCAAAATAATTTGGACCAAGCTTTTACAGCTTCAGGTCTGTCCCAACAACTGAACATCAGCCGAAGCTATTTCAGTCAATGCTTCAAGGATTTGATGGGGAAAACCTTTAATGAGTACTCCCGATTTATACGAATAGAGAAGTCTAAAGAGTATTTATTGAATACAACCAACACGATTTTCTGGATTGCGGAGCGAGTGGGTTATACGGATGAAAAATATTTCAGCCGAATTTTTCGCGAATTGACAGGTCTGTTGCCAAGCGAATATCGACAGCTCGGCAGAGGGGATAAATAGCGTACTCTCCCAGATGACCAATAATCCGGGCGAAAGAAGGGAAAGCGATGATTAAGAAGATGGCTGCATGTGTTCTTGTCGTCAGCTTAATTACAGTGACAGTATATTTCAGCAACCCATACTTCCGGGAATCGCCAATGGGACCAACGAAAACAATCTCGGACACTGCCGCTGCCGATCCATTGGGGAAATATGAATATCCCGTTTCCATCCGACTGGGATATGTGGTAGATCCAACAGGCGCGGATCTCTCTGGAGGAGAAACACTTGAGAAGAATATATGGAAAACGATGATTAAACAAAACCTTAACATTGATGTCCAGGTATTATGGCAGGTGTCGAAGGAAAATCTGAGTCAGAAAATTGATCTGGCTATCGCCAGCAATGATCTGCCGGATGCCATGATTGTAAATCAGCTGCAGCTGAACGAGATGATCAAGGCTGGAGAAATTGAAGACCTAACCGAGGCATACAATAGTAGCGCATCACCGGAAATAAAAAAAATTATTGATAGCACAAACGGATTGGCTATGGAACAAGTGACCTTCGATGGCAAGATGATGGCTGTTCCTTCTGTGACAGCGGAAGACTTCAGCATGCTCTGGATTCGACAGGATTGGCTGGACCGTCTTGGACTGAAGCCGCCGAAAACGGTAGATGATCTGGAAGCTATCGCCAAGGCCTTTGTAGAGAATGACCCAGATGGAAACAGTAAGCGGGATACGATTGGCCTTGCTTCAAGCACTGGACTGTATAACGATTTCAACAACAGTGCTTTTTCTTTTGATCTAACCCCAATCTTCGCAGCATTTGGATCTTTCCCGGGATATTGGCTGAGCAAAGATGGAAAACCTGTATACGGTTCGGTTCTACCGGAAACGAAGGAGGCCTTGGTCAAACTGCGTGAAATGTACGCCAAAGGCCTTCTCGATCCAGAACTGGGTATCCGCAAAGAAGCGGAAGAAACAGTTATTAACGGTCAGGCGGGGATGTTCTTTCAAGGTTTTTATGCTGGGTACTGGCCCCTTCCGAGCGCTTGGCAGAACGAGCCGGAGGCGAACTGGCAAGCATACGCACTCCCGCTGGATGCAAACGGAGCATACCATGTGAAGGTGGATAATCCGTCAAGTTCATTCTTGGTGGTACGAAAAGGATATGCTCATCCCGAAGCGATCATTAAAATTAACAATCTGTACCTTCGTGATGAGTTCAAGTACGGTACGCGTTTTATGCTGGGCCGCAATTTCTTTGCTCCGGCAGATGAAGCACGATATGAATCGAAGGCCGCGCAGGATATTCTGATGGGAACCAAAACACCCGCCGATTTCAAGGACAAGTCTGAATACAAATTGCTGGAAAACTTAGTTTCGACAATAAAACAAACCAAATTGAAGCCTTATGATCAATATGGTATTTCCTATTGGAATGAACACAGCGACAGCTTTATGCGGGGGTATTCGCTTCTTGTAGGCGGAAGAAATTTTTTCGATCCAAACATCCATAAAGTTCGAAGCCTTACCTATATACGAACTCCAACGATGGAGAAGGCTTGGGGTGAACTATCAAAACTGGAACATGATACATTTTTAAAAATTATTTTAGGCGCTGAACCGATCGATTCATTTGATCAATTTGTCGAGGAATGGAAGGAACAAGGGGGCGATCAAGTGACTGTGGAGGTGACTGCACCCCATAATCATCGCTGAAGACCATTATGAATGTGATACGATAAATTCTATAAGACACTCTTAAAATTCCATTAATCAAGCCGACGATTCCTATTTCAGGAGCTGCCGGTTTTTTGTTCTTCACTTTGATTTGTAAGTAAGGATAGACAAATGTATGTCGGTAGGTAGGATAAATGCTTACAAGCCAACTATGGCTTCATGATCCCGAATGAAACCGTATACATTTCTCTATCCAAACAGACGTTCAATCCCTATCTCGATTTGTCTTCTCCGAGTCTTATAATGAAAGCGCAAACAACAATGATAGAGAAATATTCAAAACGAAGGGGAATCGAATGTGATGAGAACTAAATGGTTCATAAAAAGAAACATGTTGACGAGACGTCTGGCCGTGTTGTCGATGTCTGCCCTGATGATTTCAACCCTTGCAGCCTGTGGGGGTTCCTCCAACCCTCCCACTGCGGAGGAAGCGGGCAAGTATGAGGTAACACCGGGAGACCCATTCAGTGCCTATAAAGACGAAATAACCGTAACGATGGGTCGTGTGACTACAGCCAACCCGAAACTGCCGGCTGGAGATACGTATGAGAACAACGCGTATACTCGGCTGGTCAAAGAAACATTTAACGCTCAGATTAAAGACCAATTTGAAGCCAACGGAGAAGATTACAGCCGTCAGGTTTCTCTCGCCATCGCCTCTGGGGAACTGCCTGACATGATGCGTGTCGATTCCAAGGATGAACTCAAAGAACTGGTTGATAATGATCTGATTGAAGATATGACGGAAATTTACAAGCAGTATGCCACAGATAACATCAAGAACATTTACGAATCTTATGAGGGCCGTGCATTAGATAATGCGACGATAGATGGACGTTTAATGGGACTTCCGGCTACTTCCCTAGATTCCGCGCCAACCATGGTCTGGGTTCGTCAGGATTGGCTGGATTTACTGGGTATCCAACTTGACGCAGACGGAGACGGGGCCATCAAGCTGGATGATGTGGAGAAAACGGCCGAGGAATTCCTGAAAAGAGATCCTGGCCAATCCGGGAAACCGGTAGGTATCCCCTTTGTGAACACCCTTAATACAAGTGACTATAATGGTTCCGCCTATACCATGCTGGGAGTTGCCTCCACCAAGGGTGCATTCCCTCAATACTGGATGAAGGGAAAGGATGGCAGCATTGTTTATGGCTCGACAACAAAGGAAACCAAGCAGGTGTTAGGCGTCATGGCAGATTGGTTCAAGAGAGGCATCATCGACCCGCAATTTGGAACACGCACATTTGATGATATTACGGCACTGTACACCAACGGCCAAAGCGGTATTGCTTTTGGACCATGGCATATTCCCGACTGGGGTCTGAGCAGCGTGAAGCAGATGGATAAGAATGCGAAATTCACGGCTTACACTTTGGAGGATGCAGACGGAAAGGTAAACGTGGCACACGCCAATCCAGCCAATCAGTTTATCGTTGTGAGAAAAGGATATGAACACCCGGAACTTGCCGTTAAAATAGTAAACCTTTTCTACGATAAACTGGCAAATGATAAAAATGTGGAAACATCTATGCCAGAAGCCGCCAAGTATCAAGAGAACGGCGTAGACGGTTCTACCAGACCTTTTAATATTGAAGTCAACTCGGCTACCTCGCTGCTGGATGATTACTCTGACGTTGTTCGCGGGATTAAAGGGGAGATTAGTCTGGATCAGGTCCGGACAACCGAATCAAAGAACAATATTGAAAGTATCCAAACCTACTTGAGCGATATGGATACGGATAACGTAACAGCCTGGGCGAAATATCACTCGCGTATCAACGGAGTGGGACTCATCGACAAACTGACACGGGAAAACAAATTCGTCTGGATGACACCCGCTTTCTCTGGCACTACACCAAGCATGAAACAGACATGGGCTAATCTGACCAAGATGGAGCAGGAATCTTTCATCAAAATCGTGACTGGTGCAGAATCTCTGGATTACTTCGATACTTTCGTTAGCAATTGGAAGAAACAAGGTGGGGACCAGGTAATTCAGGAAATTGAAGACGAGGCTGCATCCGAAAAATAAACAATCATGAACTGCTAGAAGGGCCGCGATAAGCAGCCTTTCTTCAGGAAAGGGGTCCATCCATGAAACAGGGAAATGATAGAGCAAAAGTTCGGTTGGGCACGGGTGCCATGTATCATATGATGATGCTTCCGGGAATTTTATTTTTACTGGTATTCAGCTATGTTCCGATGGTCGGTGTCATTACGGCGTTTCAGGATTATATACCAGCCAAGGGGATGTTTGGCTCCAAATTTGTAGGGCTGAAGCATTTTATTTATATGTTTAAGCTGCCGGACATCGCACAGGTTTTTAGTAATACGTTGGTGATTGCCATTGCCAAGATTCTATTGGGAACAATGATGGCTATCATTTTTTCCATTTTGTTAAATGAGATCCGCATCAAATTCGTTAAAAAATCCGTACAGACAATTGTTTATCTGCCACACTTTCTATCCTGGGTAGTTCTAGCATCCGTGGTTGTTAACATGTTCAGTTTGGATGGAATTGTGAATCAAATTTTGGCTTTTTTCGGTCTGGAGAATATTAATTTTCTCGGCAGCAACACTTGGTTCCAGCCGCTGATTATTGGGACAGACGTGTGGAAGGAGTTCGGTTACAGTTCCATCGTCTATTTGGCTGCAATTACTTCGATTGATCCGGGTCTGTATGAAGCGGCAGGAATGGATGGAGCCAGCTGGTGGAGAAAAGTATGGCATATTACATTGCCAGGTATGCTGCCTATTATCCTGCTCATGGGAGTGATGAGTCTGACCAATATTTTGAGTGCCGGCTTCGATCAAATTTATAATCTGTATAATCCGGTTGTCTATGAGTCGGGAGATATACTGGATACTTATGTATATCGGATTGGACTCGTTGGGCGACAGTATAGCTTCGGTACGGCTGTTGGCCTGTTCAAGTCAGTGATCGGTATTGTTTTGCTATTGTCCGCCAACCATTTGGCCAAGAAATACACCGACCGAAAAATATTCTAAGGAGGCAAAGCCTATGTCATATTCTGTAAGCCTAAAAGATCGAATTGGCCGGTTTGTCATCAATGCCATCGTCATATTGCTGGCATTGATCTGCCTTCTTCCGTTATGGAATATCGTTGCGATTTCATTCAGCAGCAGCGAGGCCGTGTCAGCTAATGCTGTAGGTCTCGTACCGGTCAATTTTACAACAGCAGCGTATACGAAAATTATCGATGATGCTCAGTTCTGGCGTTCCTTTGGCATATCTGTTCTACGTGTTGTGCTCACACTTATTCTCAACATGATTCTTATTATTTTAATGGCATACCCGCTCTCCAAGTCGAAAAGGGAATTTAGGGGCAGAAACATTTATATGAATGTTATGATTTTTGCCATGTTGTTCAGCGGCGGGATGATCCCGAGTTATCTACTGATCAAAAACCTCGATATGCTTAATACAATTTGGTCGCTTGTTCTACCGGGAGCTGTCCCTATATTCAGTGTCATCCTTGTCATGAACTTCTTCTCTGCTGTACCTAAGGCGCTAGAAGAAGCAGCATTCATCGATGGGGCGAATCCGCTCCAGGTTCTGTTCAAAGTATATGTTCCCGTGTCCATCCCTGCGCTGGCGACGGTAGCACTATTCAGTATCGTGGGAACGTGGAATGATTTCTTTAGCGGTTTGATCTATATGACCCAAGTCAGCAATTATCCGCTAATGACTTATATTCAGTCCCTTAACGTGAATATTGCCGAACTTCTTCAATCCGGCACCAACTCAGCACAACTCAGCAACCTGACTGAAATTTCAAACAAAAATCTAAATGCGGCCAAAATCGTAGTCGCTGTCATCCCGCTACTGCTGATTTATCCGCTGCTTCAAAAATATTTTGTGACTGGAATTGTTGTAGGATCGGTAAAAGAGTAATTGTATGATGTGACTTGATTAAGATAAAAACACTATGCGTCTATTGGAAAGGTTGTAATGAACAATGGAAAATAAAAATTGGTGGAAAGAAATCGTTGTATACCAGATATATCCACGGAGCTTTCAAGATAGTAATGGTGATGGAATCGGCGATTTGAAAGGAATTGTTTCCCGTCTGGACTATTTGCAGCAACTCGGTGTCGGTGCGATTTGGCTATCACCAGTTTGTAAATCCCCTCAGGATGATTTCGGTTATGATATTTCGGACTATCGGGATATTGATCCGATGTTCGGGTCTTTGGATGATATGGGGATGTTAATTCATGAAGCTGGGAAACGTGACATTCGAATCATAATGGATTTGGTGTTGAACCATACTTCCGAAGAGCATCCATGGTTTCAAGAAGCAAAAAAAGTAAAGAAAATCCGTACCATGACTATTATGTCTGGAGAGATGGCGTTGAAGGAATGGGGCGCTTGGAAAGGAGCTCTTGCATAGATTGCTTGCAGCTCAGCGATCTGTTGTGTGGATTGAATTACGTCTTTCTGCATTAACGCTTTTAACTCTTGGTCAAAGACCAAGCCCTGCATAAGTTTTGACTTAGCGAGGCAGAGCGTTTTAAAATTTAACGCTTCATGCAGTTCCATCGATTCGTGCGGCGCTAACGCTGGAGTATTCATTGACAAATTCTCACCTCCTTTTTTCACCAAAGTTAGATTTTCCAACGCATCGCATCTTATACTAAAATTGATTGCTGGAATTGTTGTGTGATCCATATACTCCTATTTAGTTGCAGGAATACAAACAAAATATCAACTGCATACTTATTAATGTTTAAATTAATGATCTTTGCTTAAGGGAGGAGGACACACCTTGCCTAATGGAAACAAAATTGATCTAGCCACTGAAGGTGCAAGAAAACCGGCAGAAAGTGCACTTAACTCGAGCGGCAATACGCTGGAGCAACATGCTTCTAACGCGGTTTCTGAGGTGCAAACGGCTTTAAATCAGGCGATGAACTCGATAAGTAAACCTAACGCGGCAACAAATTCACAAGCTTTGGAGACGGCCCGGCGGCAATTAACTCAGGCAGAGGAATTTTTAGATCAAGCGCAAACTTCAGCAAACGCATTACGTCTGCCGGACCAACAATAAAATGCTCTTGGCTCAGTTAGACTTTCAGACGAACTACTTGCCAAAGACAACGGAGAGTCACCGTCAAAAGGCTTCGGCTTGCGCCGAAGCCTTTTGTTTTTTGAGATGTCTTGGACATTTTCAAAAAACTTAATTAAATTCGTTATTATTAAGCAGTGAATCCCCATTTATACAATATGCCGGCTTTGATCTCTTCCTGAAGTTAGCCTATCTTCATTTTAGAAATTATATCGACAAAAAATTAGCTCATCTCCGTATTTGAGCACCGCACACTCATTCAAAAGACTAGTATTACAGGCAGCAAAGTGAAATCCACATCGCCAATGTGTCGCATGATGCACTTACCTGCACGGATGTTGATGACTAACCAGCTACAAACTGGTCGGCATCATAAAATTGAGGCGCAACAACCAGCAGAGGGTTACTCTACTCTGCGTCTATGTTTTGGTTAGAAAAAGAATCATTAAGAGCTAGGAATTAGAAAAAGTTTTAAACATATTATAGGTAATATCCGTTCAAATATGGTGGGGAGGATATCAAAAAAAACTATGTTACCTATGGAAGAATATTTCGGTAAGTTAGAACTCGTTTATTCATTTTATGGGCCTATGCCTACAGGCGTTAGTGTGTCAGAAACCGGGCGTATCTTCATTTGCTTTCCGAAATGGGGAGATGACGTTAGATTTACAGTAGCGGAAATTGTTGAGGGTCAGTTGCAGCCTTATCCTAATTTAGAAACGAATTTGATCAACCCATTGAATATCGCTATGTCCTTCATCAGTGTCCAAAGTGTTGTTGCAGATGGAAGGGGAACCCTGTGGATACTGGATACGGCTGCACCAAATTTTTCTGAGCCAATTAAAGGAGGGGCAAAATTAGTCGCGGTAGATTTAGAAACAAATACAATAAGAAAAGTATATACATTTGCAGATGATGTAGTCTTGCCGACAACGTATTTGAATGATGTCCGATTTGACTTTCGTGTAGGTAAAGCAGGTTACGCATATATAACGGATTCTTCTTCCAATGGTCCAGGCGCTATTATCGTCGTAAATTTAGAAAACGGAAATGCGTATAGACGGTTGCATGGAGCCAGCTCAACCTCACCCGATCCGTATTTTGTACCGAAAGTGGAAGGCAAAATTTTGATGAATCGAAACGCGGATGGTTCGACATCTCCCTTTCGATTGGCCTCTGATGGTATAGCCATTTCCCCTGATGGAAAAATGTTATTCTATTGTCCATTAACCAGTCGCCAGCTATACTCAATCTCAACAGAATCGTTAAGAGACAGAACGATTCCGGATTTCAAGTTAAGTGATCTTGTGCAGTATTGGGGAGAGAAGGGGGCATCTGATGGGATGATCACGGACGCAAAAGGAAACGTTTATGCTGGAGATTATGAAAACGATAGTATTCGAAAGATATTGCCGAATGGAATCATGGAAACCATCGCCCATGATCCCAGAATTTTATGGCCAGATACTTTTTCTATTGGTCCGGATCAATACTTATATGTAATTGTGAACCAATTACATAGACAGGCAAGATTTCATTATGGAAAAGACCTGCGAAAAAAACCGTATAGTTTACTACGTTTGAAAATTGATGAATTACCTGCACCTATCTTTTGATAAATAGAACCCATTGTTCAAATTGACTCTATTGCGTAGATCATGCATTTTATTTTTTATTATTTTGAAGAATTTAAAGGCTTCCGAACGGCTGTCTACTGAATTAAGGGGAACGATAGCTCAATAAAACTAAAAGAGGCAGTGTTTTACGATGTTGTGATCTCAAACGGGATGACATGGTCACACGAGTACAACCCTCGTCATGGACATACCTATATAGCACTGCTATAATAGATGTATGAACACATATGACAAAATATTAGCAGCTGCTCTTAAGGTACTCGAAGAAGAGGGCGGAGCCCAATTTTCGACGCGAGCTGTCACTTCGATCGCACAGGTTACGGCTCCTACACTCTACCACCATTTCGGTAATGCCGATGGACTCCTGAGTGCAGCTATAGTGGAAGCGTTCAAACAGTTATTTGAAAGCAAAATTACTGCAGTCGAGTCCCCTATTCCAGAAATGGCGCTTCGTCAGGGATGGGATGACTATGTGCGCTTTGCGGCAGCCCGTCCACGGATTTATGCGGCGATGATGGGGCGGCTGCTCGAGGGTGCCCATATCGAGGCGGCAGATCAGTCGTACCAAGCACTGGTGCAAAATGTTCAAAGAGTCGCCGCCGAAGGAAAACTGGCTGTTTCAGCCGAAGCTGCGGCAGATCTGGTCTGGGCTTCCGCCAACACGGCCTCATGGTTGTATGTGACGGCCCAAATTCGCAAGGCACCTCCCCCCCAGCCCGACGTCGTTGATCTCATTCGGGAAAGCGTAATGCAGATCATTTTGATCCTAAGGCCGGACGAGGGTTCAAAATGAGGGATCGATGACAGAACCTGGAGACTCCGGACAAAGCCCCATTGGGGCTTTGTCTTGTTTCATGGTAAAGAGATGAAGCACCACAAATAGTGGCACATAAGAGAGATCGCCTATCCAAGCAGGATGGCGATCTTTTTCATTTTCAGAGGGTTTTGATGAGCTTATTCCTCACGGCACGGTATTTCGTGAGCGTCGAAGTACGTCACGTTGCGCCCGCCAAAAATGATGTTCAGGTCGCGAGAGGACAACACTATGCAAAAATGTATAGCACCGCTATAGACAGTTCTGTATAGCGGTGCTATAATAACCGTATAACAGTGCTATACAGCGATCCATAACTTATCAAACTCAGGAGGTTTACAATGCCATATAACACTCAAGAAATGGTTGTCGTCACAGGTACTTCAAGTGGAATCGGCAGGGCTACCGCGGAGAAGCTCGCCGCTGACGGATTTCACGTTTTAGCTGGGGTTCGCCGTCAAGAAGATGCCGACAAAATCAAACAAAAAAATATCGAACCGGTGATTCTCGATGTTACCGCTATCGACACACTAAGGGCGCTGGCCGAACGAGTGGAGCAAGATCCGCTTGGTCGCCCTTTGCGCGCCGTGGTCAACAATGCCGGCATTGCCGTTAATGCACCTCTTGAGATGGTTCCGCTGGATGAATTTCGCCGTCAGATCGAAGTCAGCGTGATCGGGCAGGTCGCAGTTATTCAGGCGCTTACTCCAGCCTTGCTGAACAGCGGCGGACGCGTAGTCAATATCGGATCCGTTGGCGGCAAAATCTCAATGCCCGGTTTCGGAATTTATTCGGCTGCAAAGTACGCGATGGAAGCGATCAATGACAGTCTCCGCAGAGAGATGTCCTCGTTCGGACTCAAGGTCATCATGATTACTCCGGGCGGTGTCAGCACCAGCCTGTCGGAGAAAGGGGTTACGACAGCCGATCGGCTGTCCAAGTTGATGACACCCGATCAGCACAGACGCCATGATCGTCTTTTTGACGCCGTGAAGGCTCAGGCTGAATCATGGGCAACGGACGGTATCCCTCCTAAGAAAGTGGCAGAAGTGGTTTCACGAGCCATCCACGAAAGTAAGCCGCGCACCCGCTATACGGCCGGCCGCGATTCGGCACTGCTGACCCGACTGGTTCGTATTCTCCCGGATAAACTCCTCGACCGGATGCTCCGCAGCCAGATGAAGCTGCAGTAATGGGAGTATGAAATGATGTTACAACAACAGTTTGAACATGCCATTATTGTTGGTGGATCTTTAGGTGGACTAATGATGGGACTTGCGTTGTCCCGTTCTGGTTATGCAGTGACTATTCTTGAACGTGCAGATTCATCATTAAGGAATGGTGCTTTTATTCGCCTACACACAAAGCCTTATTCTAATAGTGAAATTGAACGAGAACTAAGTAATTTGGCATCCAATGGTAACAACAATGTTGAAGCCTGGTCAGCCATTCAAGAACGTTTGCTCAATGCGGTCGCTAAGGAACCTGGTATTACCCTTCAGCACCATACACCAATTGTTAGTATTGGGCAAAATGAATCTTCTGCTTGGGCTACTAGTGAAAAGGAGCAGACGTTTAAAGGAGACTTTTTGATTGGCGCAGATGGATATCGCAGTATTGTCCGCCGTTATTTAAGCCCTGACAAACCATTTGCAGATTATGCTGGCTATTTGGTTTGGGTAGGGAAAGTGGAGAAAAAATTGCTGCAGAAGAAAGACTGGAAAAAACGTCAGCTTTCGAACGCTTATTTCAATGATAGTGCTGCCGGTACATTGACTACTGCGATGATGCCAGGGATAGAGGGGAGAACCAATCCTGGCCAGCGATGGATAGATTTTTGCTGGTTTGATCATCCGCATAATCAATTGCTGTCTGAATTAGGTGTGTTAAAGGATGGGACTACCCAGCATTCCTTATACGGTGAAGCTATTCCGGTTTCGCTGCTGGAAGAACTATCACAAACCAGCCAAGCCCATTGGAGCAAAGAAGATGATGCCATTTTGCAAATCGCGATCAAGGATCGCAGTTTAATTGGGGCACCTGTTAATGAATACATCCCTAATATATTGTCAAAAGGAAGAATAGCCATGATTGGAGACGCAGCTCATACCATGTCGCCAATGTCGGGCGCAGGCTTTAATGACTCACTTGATGATGATACGGTTGCCATCATGGACGCGATTAAAAAGTATCCGAATTCGATAATAAATGCTTTGAGTGAATACCAAATACGTGGTTTAGATGTGGCTCGTCAAGATGTTCTTGCGGGCCAGGGCTTTAATCGTTCTTTTGGTTGCTTATAACAGCATTATGCTAAGCCATTGATACACCAGAATTTCATGCATAAATAGGCAATTCCATTTGAGAAAATGCTAAAGCAAAATTACGAAGTATATAAATTAGGAGGAATTAGCATGAACGATACAAAGAACCGTTACGTTACTGTACTTTGGGAGGCGAGAGCTAAGGCAGGAAGAGAAGCTGAGATGAAGGCATTCATGACGGCTGCTGTCACCCCGTCGCGCAACGACCTGGGCAACATTGACTACGAGGCTCACGAGGTAGAAGGCAAGCCTGGCACATTCATCATCTACGAACGCTGGGAAGACCAGGATGCTCTCGATCGGCACCTGAACGCCCCCCGGATGCAGAAACTGGTACCCCAGCTCTTGGAATTGATGGAGGGATCCATTGAGGAAGGGATTCGACTCCTGAAGCCGTTTCGACCAGCGCAGTAAAATACAACACCGAGCGGAATTCATTAAGTTCTGTCGGGAAAGCGTGAGAGATATTTTTGAGAGCGGCTAAAGACTTTAGAGGGGGAGGTAAAAGATTGGCAACGATCGATGATTTTGCAGCACTAGATATCCGTGTCGGAACGATTAAGGAAGCGGAGTTTTTTGAAGAAGCAAAGATCCCTGCGATAAAGCTTAAGATTGATTTTGGAACGGAGATCGGCTTGAAATCCTCAAGTGCACAAATAACTAAGCGGTATAAGGCTGAAGAATTGGTAGGAAAGCAAATTATAGGAATCGTTAATTTTCCTCCTCGGCGCATTGCTGGATTCAAATCGGAGGTATTAGTTTTGGGAGGAGTCCCGGAAAAAGGAGATGTTATTCTATTAAAACCGGATACTGAAATACCTAACGGTACTCCTATTGGATAAGTTAGATGACGAGAACTTGATAACATTCCCGATATGATGTCATCGACGTCGACAGTCGCTCTTTGATTGAACAACGCGTAGACGTTAACTCAATACAATTAAGAAAGCAGCTGAGTAGTGTGTGAACTGCACCCCAATTGTTGGACACCATCTAACAGATCGGAGGTGCAGTTTTTTGTCAAAATTTAATATGGACTTGAAGAGCATTGAGAAATCCTTAGAAAGAGTTCGACAAAGGGAATATTCGAGAAAGAGATGTAATCGGTCGAGGGCTTATCCTAAAGATAAGACGCAATAAAGTTTCGGATCCAGTTTTCAGGGTGTAACACCTTAAAGGTAGAATTCACGATGTGAATTCATGTTTGGTGGCGATAGCGGAGGGGTTCCACACGTACCCATCCCGAACACGGCCGTTAAGCCCTCCAGCGCCGATGGTGCTTGGACCGCAGGGTCCTGGGAGAGTAGGACGCCGCCAAGCAAGACAAAAAAGCACACCCCTTAACGGGATACGCTTTCAGATTGTTGAGAAACCCATGTCTGATGAAAAGACATGGGTTTCTCTTGGTTTTAATCCGTTCTTTCGGGTGAAATAAACGCCAGTCAGGCATCCTTCGCTTTCCTTTCCAGATGGAAGGCGACCTTCTTGGTTAGCAGCCATGAGCAATTGTTCTGTCGCATTACGCAGTCCAAAACGTCGTGAGCTGTTTAGCCTCAGTGAAGCTTCGCTATTTGTTTCAACATTAACGCGATGTCGTGTTAAACTACGTAGAAATAAGAATAGCTGTTGAGACTTTCTCAACAACCTGAATCCCCGTTTTTCACGGGGAATTCTCTGTTCGGGTTTGGAAAATGCGCTTTTCGCTCAATAGGTGATCAAACCCATTGAATCTAAGAATTAACTTTATGGATACCCGTACAGCTCATGGCCATTCAGGTATTTGCTTCAAATTCCGAACGATACCCTATCACTTGTGGGCTAAACATTTTTTGTATGAGTTGGCTGGGCCATAATCTCTTTTGGCTGTAAAACCTGTTTGTTTGTAGGAGGAATCTTGAGCATACAGGTACAGCTTTTACAAATAAGAGAACCCTTAAAATAACTTAACTCTTCGGTGGACTTACAAAATTTACATGAATGTCCTATGCGCAGGACAAGAACTTGATCCCATTGCTTATAATGGACAAGAACATGGTACTATTGCCGATAAAATGGAAGCCTTCTACGATGAAAATATGGGTTCTATAAGCATCGTAGATGAATCTGATAAGGTCATCTCGTTGGTGCAACTTAAAGAATCCTTACTTTCTGCAGGGCCCCATTTAATTTCCCCTTAAATTTCCCATACATACCTAAAGAGGGGATTTTGACACACAGCAAGTACTAACGATGATTTTGATAAGAAGGAATTGCCGGGAGCGGGTTGAGTGTAAGGTGAACTTTCACCTGATAATTTAGACTTCTTTTTGTTTTCTGCCACTCTTCTCCGGAAATAGGCTTTGAGAATGGATGAAGTGCTACATATCCCATAGATAACGGGTCTACATCCCACTTCTGCATTTGCTGAAGAAGTTCCGTTGTACGCTCCTTCAGAAAGTTTTCAATTTCACTTTGCAATTCCATCAGGTTGTTTGTATCGCCTAAATAACGATCTCCCTGATATTCCACCAGTCTGGCGTACAAATTGACATTCACCGCGTAAATGCTGTCGCCGCGGTTCCAATGAAGGTCTACTTTTGAGCGAACCTGGCCGAGAAGAATGGAAAACTCAGGGAGGGGCAAAAGTTTAATATAATTTACATTATCCAGCAGCTGAAAGATGTGGTCTTGCCGGAGGGAAAGTTTTCCCGCCATTTTATCCTTCTGGAAGAGGCCGGTGCCTTCATACTTAAAATCATCCGGAGTTGCTTCAAAAACGGGTAGGACCGGATCGGATAAAGGATTATGATATTTTTGCAAAAAGCGGTGCAGATTGATGACCGTCATCGTACCCTGCTGTTTGTTTTCATAATGTTTAAACATACGATACAAAAAATACTCCAAATCCTTCTGTTTTTCAATATTAGTCATGATATATTCATCGAAATTTCCGTCGACAACAACAAGATATAATCGCTGTGTTGTTTCCGGGTCCAATAAAAGAGAGGTAACTATTGACGCAATTCCCTTGCGGGCAAGAGATTCGCTGATAAAGAGCATCCGCAGCTGCCCGAGCTTGTATTCGCGGAAATAATTAAGGCTGAGATACTTTCTGCCTTCTTCGAGCATATGCACCTCTTTAGTAACCAGCTTTTTGGAATCATGGGTAAGCGGAGGTGCCAGTGTGCTGATTTTGATTTTACCTTCGCTGCCTTCGCTGAGAGAAAGAAAGGTCACAGGGGCAATTTCTTCGATGGTATTGTTCTCGGTAAGCGATGCACAAGACGTCATAAGCGGCAAGCTTAATAACAATGTCAGGATGATAAGCGATGCTTTCCGTAGTTTCATATATATGTATTTCCTTTCCGCCGCATTGCAATCAGCAAAAGTATAGGAACCAAAAGAAAGGTAGCCGCTTCTGAGTACATAAAAAATCCGGGCCAAAGGTTCTGGAGTGTATCGGCTTTCCAGAGCTTTTCGTTTGCAATGACAAGGAGGGTGCCCATAAGGAAGCAGCTTGCTAAATATCCGAACCGGCTGTTTTTTTCGAGAGTTTTGCCTGCCGTGATCTGCAGGGCACCATAGAACATCAACAGAAACAGCGAGACGGCAAAGACGACGTTAAACATAAAAAAAGAAATTAGAAGGATTTCAATCCGTTCGAATATAGGTGATTGCAGGTAACTGATCATATTGATTACCGAATACCCGGCCGTTTTCAAATACTCGTGTCCATAATAGAGGACAGTGGCAACAAAAAAAAGCAAATACTCAAGTATAGTGAATAGATTAGCGATGGTCAGGTGTTTAATCGTTTTTCGATCCGGCTTCAGCCATGGCACTAAAAAGATAAGATACTCCGGACCCGACAATGCCGACCAGCAGATGACAATACCTCTCCAGGAGTCCAGCGGCGGGTGGAGCGGTATCAAGGGATACAGTTGTTTATAATCTGCGACCGGCGGGAAATAAAAAGGAAGATAGCAGAGGGTGAGCCATATGGTACCGAGAAAAGTAATTACAATGAAACGGAGAGTTCTTTCCATTCCATGAGAGGCTACGTAACAGCTCATCAATAGAATGGCGATCAACGGAACAGTCTTATTCATCACGGGGAAAATATAATCATGTACAATTCCGCTATATCCCAGTACGATCACAGAAGTTTTGAGGAACAGCGGAATCAGCCCGACCGCAGCCAGCAGACGAACGGTTTTGGGACCAAACAGTTCCTTAAAGCCTTCAAGTCCCCGTGTCGCCCAGGGAGAGGTCAGCCACTTGCACAACATCCACAGCATCAGCTGAGAGAGAAGTCCCAGTCCCAGGATCACCCAAAGCATATAGAAATGGGCCAGGTACATAGGCATGATGAGAAAATAATAAAGCATTTGAAGTCTGTTTATGAGCAGCCCGGCATACAAGTTTCCAAGCGTTTCCTTTTTACCGAACAGCGTGAATGCGGACATGTCATCGTCTCCTACGGCTGTATCGCCATTTTTTCAAAGGTTTCAAATAGGAAGGTCGCGTTTCCATCCAATGAAGGCTTACCCTGATTATAAAATCTTTCCAGTCCTTAAAATAAAGGGGAGTCAGAGGAGCCAAATACGGCTCTCTCAGTGAAGTTAATCCGTTCAAATGCGCCAGCAGAGCGATTAAACCTAATATGATTCCGAAGATGCCAAAATAAGCGGCTAAACAGAGAAGAGTCAGTTGGATGACCGTGTTTGCTTTGGATATCTGGTAATTCGGCGACAGAAAAGAGGCGATCCCCGATACACCTAGAAGAACGATCAGCACTTTGCTGGCAAAACCGGCTTCAACCGTTGCCTGTCCAATAACGATACCGCCTACGACACCTAAAGTTTGGCTCGTTTTGTTCGGCATCCTTAAACTTGCCTCTTTAATAATTTCCAATATTACGAGCATGATCAAACCCTCCCAAAATGGGGTGAATGGAAGCTTGCTTCGGGATTCAATCAGGACAAAGAGGAGAGGCAGGGGGATCATCTGGTAGTGGTGGGCCGTTAAGGCAACATATACCGGAATTAGTATCAGCGACAGAAAAAAGCTGAAGAACCGGAGTAAACGCAAAAAACTAGCGACTATCCAGCGGTGGATATAGTCTTCGGGCGATTGGAAAAGATGAAAAAATGTTATAGGTCCGATCAGAGCAAATGGAGAATTGTCTACCAGGATCACGACCTTGCCCATGGCCAGCGAATAAGCGCATTGATCGGGTCGATCCGTTTGCTGCAGCTGCGGAAAGAGGCTGTTGCTGTGATCTTCGATAAAAACTCCGATTTGGCCAGAATCAAGAAATATATCATAGTTCAAGGCAACTAACTTCTCTTTAGTGTTAGAGATAAGGTTAGTATTGGTTAAACCCTCAATGTATAGCAGAGAGACTGAAGTAGAACTAAGCGAACCGGCTGTGAACTGTTCCGACTTCAATGTACTTAAAGGAAGCCGCCGGCGAATCAAAGTTATATTCTGATCAATCTGCTCCGTAAAACTATCCTGCGGCCCGTAAATAATGGTTTCCGTTTCTGATTTTCCTACAGGACGACCCAGTGTAATCGGAAGAAGAGTGGTCCACCATTGATTTAACGCAGGCTCATGTACGATCACCGCTGCCCGCATCAGTTGCTGTTCTGCATCTTTAAGTGTATGAATTTCTGTGAATTTACAGTTTAGAATACGCTCCGGAACCGGTCTGTCATTTATAGTAAGCAATGGCTTCAGGATGGATTCATTGATGCGTGCCTCATCGACCAGCGTATCCAGATATATAATCCAAATCGGATTTCCGGAAGGTGGGCAACGTTCAATGATACTGGCTTCTGATATGCCGGCAAGCATCGTTTTTAAAACATCAAGGGTTAACGGATAGGTATTTATTTCGGAAGATTTCCACATGTAATCACCATTATCTTTATGGATTTTTCATTAAGCTTTATTATAGGCATTTGATTGGAAAATCATCCGTTCTTCTTAGTTGAATTTAAGTGCTTTGAATGAGAAGGGACTCGCATGAATTGAGCCGCGTCTGTGCAAACGTTGGAAGAAATAATCGGGCTTAACGAGAGGAGTGACGTTAGATGAAAGATAAATTGATAATGCAATCCATTCAAAGGCGTGTAACACCTTTCGGAAGTGTCTTGGAGGAAGTTCCCGTTCAACAAGCGGATGACGAAACTTATGCCAGAATAATGAGCACCGTAGTTATACCTGAACCGATCGTTCCGACTGGTTGGAATTCAGAGTGCAATCCGCGATGGCGCATTGGAAATCGAGAGCAATGATCTTCAGAAGCTGCTTGGAAGGAGGTCCGACCACGTCACTCGAAGAGGGAATGCGTCAAATCGCAAACGAAATTCAGGCTTAATCGAGCGTGCTAAACAGAGGTTGTCCCCAAAGGTCTATTGCGAACGGAGGGAATGCGTCCTTTTTATGCGGGAATGGAAAGTCTCGAGAATGTTTGGGGAATAGTAATTCATTATGACAGTAATGGAGCGTAGAGGAATGAAAGTATTATCCATGATTCAACCATGAGCGACTCTGCTTGTCCAAGGCGAGACCCTATATGAAACCAGATCCTGGAAGACCCGGTACCGCGGACCGTTGGCTATTCATGCAAGCCAGAAAGTCGATAAGCAGGCCTGCAAATATGAACTCATACGTTCTTTACTCGCCAAGAATGGCTATACGGAACAAAGCCTTCCTACGGGGGTTATCCTTGCTACTTGCGAGTTTACAAATTGTTATCAAGTTATCGACGCTAATCATACGTCAGCCATTCTGGATTGCGGGAAGGTTGTGACGGGTGAGGACTTCCTGTTAGGCGATTACAGTCCAGGTTATTTTGCGTGGGAAATAGCGGGTTTCCGTCTGCTGAAGCCCTATATTCCAGCGAAGGGTAAACTGGGACTATGGGAACATCGGATAGACGAAGAGTTGATGATATGACCTATGTAAACAATTAATTAATGGAGGTTCTGACTTCAGTCCGTCCTGCAATTTGCTGACCAGCCACACAACGATTGTGTTTTCCCTATACATACTGCTGGCGTGGCATCATCGGAAAAGCACGGATGCGCGTTCCTTTGACAGATTGTTTTATTTGTTGTGCAACGAAGTCGGTACGCTCGATTGGGTCGTTGCCCTGCAACAGCTGCGGATTTGATCAACCAAGTAGCCCTAAAAGCCGATAAGAAGATTTCAGTTCTTATTCGGCGTCAACTCCAGCAATGGATTGCCACTTTGACCAGTTACATCAAGCCTTGTTTCATGCTGCGAAAGTTGAGTTAGAATGTATGGGAGACCACTGCAAAAACACCACCCAATATATTCGTTATGGAGAATAGGACGGGGCTCTGCGAGAAAAATCAAATTAAAAAAATAAGGGGGTGGGCGCGTGGTAAACCTTTCTGATGGTACGTCTTTGCCCCGGATCGGTCAAGGTACGTGGTATATGGGGGATAAACCGTCCAAGAAAAATGAAGAGCTTCGCACGTTTTAAATATTAATGGTAGCATGGCCAATGGACAGAATCCCATTGTTATAGACAATGTAACATTGGTTCCAATACGAACAGTTTCTCTTATTCCAAATCTAAAAGTGGACTGGGACAACAAAAGCAAGACGGTTATGGTGACCGATTCAGATACGAAAAATAAACTGAATCTAACCGTAGGTAGTAATAGTGCGTATGTCAACGATAAGAAGGTTTCTGTGGGCGTAAATCCTACTGTTAAAGAAGGCGCTGTATATGTACCTTTTCGTTTTATAGGGGAGGCACTAAATGCAAAAGTATTGTGGCATCCTGATTCTAAAACAGTTGTTACTTATAAGCCTAGTCAAACTCCCAACGCTATGCCAGCAATAAACTAGAAGAATCCAGAAACGAGCTATCCAATTACCAAGGATTTCTCTACATGAGGAACTCGCCAGCACTGAAGAAGGAGGGGATGGAGGAACTTATTACTTCCTCAACAAACAGAGCAACAACTTTATTTATGTCTATAGAGAAATAGCACAATATGCTGTGGTTATAGATGGGGCTGCTTGGGTTAAATGGGAAGGCCAAATAAACCAATCTTCACAGGAAAAATAGATTTCTTTAAGGACTTGTGGAAAACAAAGCAAGTTAAATTTGGAACATATGATGAAAATGGCAATATCATCTATGAAGGCGAAAAAGCTCTTCCTAATAAAGGGAAAGACATTATTGCAGCAATACCTGCGAAACACAATAATAATGAATTAAACACCCTGCTGAATAATGGTCAAGACCCCATTTTCTAGACATTGAAAAAAGACCCTAGGCCGCAAACTGGCGTTGGTACTCTACCGGCGTCAGTTTTTTTAGTTTTCGTTGTGGCCGTTTTCGGTTATAAAAACGAATATATTTCTCAATTTTGCTTTGTGCTTCGGTAACCGTTCGGATATGATAAGGGTAGAGTCTTCCGTTTTGAGATGCGAGAAGAAACTCTCCATAGAGGCATTGTCATAACAATTTCCTTGACGAGACATGCTGATTTGAGCGCCAACCATTGGTAGCATGTCCTGGTAAGCGCGAGACGTGTACTGGAATCCCTGATCGCTGTGAACGATCAGTCCGGTCACGTCTTTCTGCTTAGCAAACGCTTTGCTGAATGTGCGGAGCACGAGTTCATTGTCGTTGCGTTCGCCGATTTCGTAAGCCACGATCTCGTTATTAAACAGATCCTTAATTGCCGATAGATATACATCGTTTGCGACGAATTCGGGATTGAATACCGAGCGTTTGCATAAGACGAAGCACCTTCTTGTGGTTCATCCAAATCCCATGATCTTGCCAAAGGAACAACTGAAGCTGCCGATAGCCATATTTCCCTGCATATCGCTGATAAATTTGAAGCACCTGTTTCTTCGCCTTTGCATCGCGATCAATCTGATAAACAGGAATGTTATTTGCATACACCAGTTCCAATATCCACCAAAGAAGAGGGCGCATTGTATTAACTAAAAAAACTACGAAGGTACAGAGCAAGGGAAGCTTTTATCACATACCTATACTTTTTACAATGCAAAAGGGAATGTAAGCGGTCAGAATGTTCTCATAGATGACAGTAACTATAATTCTATTCCTGAAACAGATATTCTATCCGTCGCCTGTTGTATCCAAAATATGTGGTTGGCGTCTTATGCAGAAGGAATAGCTATGGGATGGTTGAGTTTTTACAAGAAAACAGACGTACGGAAAATACTAAATATTCCACCACATATTGATCCTATTGCTTTGGTTTCATTAGGTTATACGGATCTTTATGCTATAAAACCAATCCTAGAGCAAGTAAATTGGGAGATACGTCGAAATCTGAATAATCTAATACACCATAATGCATGGGAATGATTGAAATATATAAGTGAATTTTCCTTTTTGGATATGATTCTCACAGAAACGATTGTTTCATAAGCATCATTAAGCAAGGACAAATGAAAAAGATAAATTTATTCGAGGTTACAAGAAGATTGCTGAAGGGGCAATACTGAGTTAAAGTTAATATAATTACGTAAAATAATAATTTGACGAATAATTAATTAGAAGTTATATTCTTTTGGGGGTGGTTGTTTTTGGATAAACAAGCTAAATTACACCTTATGGGTCGAATTGACGATAAGTTGAGTGATTTACCTTGGTATGTTACTGAATTTATTGACAGTAAGAAGCGTAAGCTTTCTGCCTCAACACTTCTTAATTACTGCCACGATTATATAATCTTTTTTGATTGGCTGATTACAGAGAACTTTACCACAGTTCAAAAAAGAACAGAAATTGAATTATCCACGCTAGAAACATTAACGATACGTGAAACAGAAAGCTTTTTGTCTTTTTTGGAGTATCAACTTGGGAATAATAAGCTAACAATAAATCGTAAGCTTTCTTCTCTTAAGTCCTTATTTGATTACTTACAGAATAAAGCCGAAACAATTGATTTAAAGCCCTATATACAACGAAATGTTATGGCTAAAATGGACTTAAATGCAGTAAAAGAAAGTCAGGAAACGATTGCGAATCGTATGGAAGGAAAAATACTGAGAGAAAATGATTTTGAAGATTTTAGAGTGTTTGTAGCTTACGATTATGGCGAATTAAATAAAACAAACAAACGTATCATGAATTTCCATCGGTTTAATTGTGAACGAGATACAGCAATAATTTCATTAATCTTAGGATCAGGGCTAAGATTATCTGAAGTTTCCGGAATCAATCTTGAGGATTTAGATCTTACGAAATCATCTGTAAGAGTAGTCCGAAAAGGGGGAAAAGAGCAATATGTTTACTTTAGCAGCCAAGCATCTCTAGATATCGAGAATTACCTGCAGATAAGGAAAACAAGATATACCCCAGAAAAAAATGAAAGATTTTTGTTTATTGCAGCACCTGTAGGACGCAAAGGTAAAAATAGACGTTTAACACAACGTTCTATAGAAAAACTTGTTGAGAAATATGCAACAGCCTTTGGAAAGCCGGCTTTGACGGTTCATTCTTTGAGGCATTCATTTGCAACGCGTTATCATTTAGAGAACAATGATGTACCCAGATTGAAAAACCAGTTAGGGCATTCCTCAATACAAACAACAATGATCTACACACATTTAACTGATGAAGAAATGAGGAAAGCAGTTAATAATATGGATAAGTGATGTATAATTCAAATTTAAGGTGGTCTTGAAACTACTAATAATATAATTTTTCACTCATTACTTTGTGACACAAAGTTTATCCCTTGCGGGGAGAATGACACAAAGTTTATCCCTTGCAGGGAAAATGACACAAAGTTTGCCCCTTACAAGATGTAATAGCGCAAGTTTCTCTATATCGACCTAGTTCTAGCTAACAGATAAACTTTGTGTCATTAATTCAAAAGGGGCAAACTTTGTGTCAAAAAAGAGGTAAGCTTTGTGTCACTGGACATATCACGTGTCGGATGATAAAAACATTATCTCATTAATTGCTGCGGAAATCGCGGCTTTTTTATTTTATGAGATAAAGTTCTTGTCAAAACCAAATGACAAGAACTTTATCTCATCACCGATTTTGACAAGAATATTATCCCATTTCCAACAAACCAATTCGGGTTATTGTACCATTTCACGATAGGAGCACCCCTTGAGTCACGGGCTTGATCGTTCACAGCCGAAAGTGGAAGATCTATAATCTTAGGATCATCATCGGAAGTATTGAGAAGCACATAGACGAATTGAAGACTTTATACATTTTTACAATAAGATACGTGCCTGTTATCTTCTGTCGCAATTTCTATTTTAGCGGCTTTTTTATGTTATCGGTACAAGTTCTTGTCCCGAGCCAAGGACAAGAACATGTTCCGATTGCCGATTTGATGATGATCTAAACAGATAACTTACAGTCCACTATTCACCACAACACACAAACTGATGTTCATTCGAAGGTCATGTTTGATTTTCGTGTGTAAAACTGGGTGGAGAGTTGGCTATTTCTGATGAGACGAGCGAATACAGGTGGGTTCCAAAGGAAAATGTTCAATTCAGTAAGCCCATTAATATACGGGTGAAACCTTCTTCCAAGATGAGCCACTATACAATCCAACGTTTGCTTTCTTCAGGCACAACAGGCTTGGTTTCATCTGAACGGGCAGGATAGAGCAATAGCGACAAGACCTATCCCAGTAGTTCTTTGGCTCCGTTCATCATTAAGGGCATAGCCTGTTTAACAAATGATTCCGCACTTATTGGGCACCCCTCATTGTTCCAAACGTAAGCAGCCCCATACATCCCCCAACTTAACATGATAGAAGCTGTATTTATTAAGAAGTGCGCGTTTGGACTCGATGGCATCTTGTCTTTGTCTATAAAGGAAAGAAGTATCGTTTGAATTTTTTCCTTTATTTGAATTTCGAATACAAGTCCAAGCGATGTATACCTTCTTTTGCACATCGTGCTTAGACCCTTGTGAAAATCGCACACACCCAGAAAAATACTCTGAATTGTTTCTTCATTTAGAACTTCGTGACCGTTTATTCTACGATTTATGATTGTCATAAATGATTCCATTAGTTTGGCCTCAAGAATTTCGAATTTATCTACAAAGTGCGCATAAAAAGTCGCTCTGTTAACAGTAGCCCGCTCTGCGATATCCCTAACGGTTATCGATTCAAAGTCTTTTTCTTGAATTAATGAAGCAAAAGCGTCTTGAAGGAGTCGCCGTGTACGTATCACACGAGGATCAGCTTCATTCTTTTTAATGGTCATCGTTAAGATCTCCCCTAATAAAACGACATTATAGAAATGGTGTTGTCTATACAACGGTTTATGGTTATTGATGATTGCGTACCATTCGGTTGGTATTATAACATATAAATACAACAAGTGTTGTTCAAACTACTAATGTTGTATTGAAACAAAATGCAGAATGCTGCTTTTCCAAAAGGAGGAGAGAACCATGTCGGTTTCACAACCGTCACTAACGATGGAGCACCAACTTTTTTTTGATGTTATTGGAGAACGCCGGTCAGTTCGTAGCTATGATCCCGAGATCAAGATTTCGCGGGAGGAATTGACCGAAATATTGCGGCAAGCCACGCTCGCTCCTTCAGCCGCTAACCTGCAGCCGTGGCGTTTTCTAGTTATCGACTCGCCGGAGCTGAAGCAGAAGCTGCTTCCGATCGCATTCACTCAACAGCAAGTGGTCGAGGCTTCGGCTGTCATTGCGCTACTCGGAGATTTGGAGTGTTATAAATCGGCCGAGAAAATCTACGGAATGGCGGTCGATGCGGGTTACATGCCTGCAGAGACGGCTAAATCGTTCGTGGAACGCTATACCGGGATGTATTCGAGTATGCCGCCCGAGGCCATCCGCGAAAAAGTTTATACCGACGGCGGGCTAGTATCGATGCAACTCATGCTTGTCGCCCGCGCTAAAGGCTACGACACGGTATCGATGGGCGGCTACAACAAACAAAAGTTCATGGAAGCGTTCCGGATATCAGAACGCTACGTTCCGATTATGCTGATCGCCATCGGCAAGGCGGCGAAGCCCGGTCATCCGACGGTGAGGCTGGCAGTTGATGATGTAGCTTTCTTTAACGAAATGCCTAGAGAATAACAAAATGAAAAAGACTTGGCGCCCGCATAATCAACGGCCAGCAGAGACTTGAGGGATACCATCGTTAATTTCAATTCTTGTTTTGCTCGATTGCTCGGGACGGTAGTACAAAAAGATACCAGCTTGAAGCGCTCGCAAAGATTGAACAGCAGATGCTAATGTTGTAATCGTTCCTTTCGAATAACAACGAAGTTATTGGTGGTATTCAGCTTACAATTAATTATTCCGAGGTTTTCGAGATTAGGTACAACATGAGGTTAAATTGAGGGTGTTCGTGTAGACAGGATTATTATGGCAAAGGAATTGGAGAGTCCCCATTTTGTTATACTATTAATGAGGCTAAAACAATGGGTTACGAAATAATCTAACTGACAACCATACACACCGTAAAGATGCTACAGATTCAATAAACGACTTGGATTTGTTGCTAGTCAAGATAGTATGAAATTCACTCAGTAATTAGTCCATACAACTAACGCGAAACGTTAGTTGTACAACAGTATGGAGCAGTTTTGCCAGTTGGCAGCTGCTCCATTTTTATTAAGCTAACCAGGTTAGCGCAGCCGGCCAAACGATCGGCTGATCTTTTCATTACGCTTATGGGCAGGTTAGTGGAATTAATGTAAAGAAGGGAACACTTCATAACCGTGGCCTAGAATTGCCGAACCCCATTAGGTAGCGTTTGCGTAAAAGCGAAAGGATAAAGTTCTGAGATACATTCAATGCTACTTCGGATAAACTTGATTCTTTTCAAATAAATTCCTAACCTGATCGGCCATAAATTGTGTGGAATGCGGCATTTGATGACGTACCCACCACTCCACAATGCCAATAAAAGCAGAGGCCATGAATTGGGCTTTTAACTCATTGTCGATAACGGGCTTATTGTCAGTACTTTCCATTTTATTCATAAGATTGACTGAGATGAAATTCAGCAATCGGTCCCGGAATAGAAAGGCTCTTTGATTGGAAAACATAGCAGAGAAAAACTGGAAATTGTCACGCAAATAATCAAAAACCGGTTTGGGCTCTTGTACCATTCCTTGGCTAAGCGGATTGGCCTCCCGTTTCTTGCACAACGAAATCAATTCGTTGATGTGATCTTCAATGCATTTATCCAAAAGGTCGTATTTGTCACTGTAATGCAGATAAACGGTGCCGCGGTTAACATTGGCACGCTCCGCTATCTCGTTAATAGTGATTTGTTCAAAATCTTTTTCCGAAAAAAGCTCCAGAAACGACTTCGTTATGGACTGCTTGGTTCGGAGAATGCGTCGGTCGGTTTTAACAGCGTTTTCCATTCCTTTCGTTACCTCCTTCAGTTAATCAACAATTCTTAGGGTGTTGTTGTATATAAAACAAATACGCATCCATTAACCATTGAGTAATCGGGGCTTCTGTCTATAATATTAATCAACGACCGTTAAATATTCAACACACGTCACCAAGAAAAATTTTGGGTAAAGGAGCATTTAACAATGGAAAATATACGAGATAAAGTGGTGATTATAACTGGAGCCTCCAGCGGAATAGGGGAAGCTACAGCGAAGTTGTTGGCACAAAATGGCGCAAAGGTGGTATTGGCAGCCAGAAGAGAGGAACGTCTGCATGCGATTGCTAATGAAATTAAACAGGGTGGCGGCGAGGCCGTTTCTGTAAAAGCAGACGTCGTTTCTGCCGAAGATATGCAGAATTTGGCCAAGTTTACCTTAAGTGTGTATGGCCGAATTGATGTATTGGTGAACAATGCAGGGGTCATGCCGAGTTCCAGGCTGAATGAATTAAGAGTAGAAGAGTGGGATCAAATGATCGATGTGAACATCAAAGGCGTTTTATACGGTATCGCAGCGGTATTGCCTACCATGCGGGAGCAGCAGTCCGGTCATATCATTAACCTATCCTCTACAGCCGGTTATCATGTGTCCCCTACAAATGCCGTATACGCGGCCACCAAGTTCGCAGTTAGAGCCATCTCGGAAGGGCTGCGCTTGGAAGAGTCTTCGACTTCGCGTATTAGATCTACCTTGATTGCTCCTGGTCTGACGAAGACCGAACTTTTTGACAGCATTACCAGCCCGGAAGTGCAGACGATCGCCAATCAAATAAGCGGCATAGGGATTTCTCCTTACAGTATTGCTAGAGCCATCGCGTTTGCCATTAATGAACCTGATGACACCCTAATCAGTGAAATTATGGTTAGGCCGACCGCGTTGCCTTGAACATTTCCAAACAAGATGATAGGGAATTTTCCTTATGGCTGAAAATCAAAATACTGGTCATCCACCATCTAAGGCTATTATCCAACTGTAAGCTGATAACGGAAAGATGAATTTACTTTATATATAACAAGAGCTATCATGTTAAATTGTTTTTTGAACTAACTGGGAACGTTAGTTCAATGAAACAGCGACAGTCTAGGACTTTATTTTCTGTCGCTGTTTCAATTTCTAGGGTAAGTCTAAAACTTATTTTATGGAGTCTGACGGTATGACAATTCAAAAAGCCGCGCGGAATAAGAACATCCAGTCTAATCGGGAGACAAGAACATGGTCCCATTGAAAGTCACTATTATAGCGGCTTTTTTGTTTTATCGGTACAGGTTCTTGTCCCGATTGCCGTAATGAACACAAACATGATCCAATTAACAATTAGACATTTATCTATACATTTGTAAAATAGCAAATGTCGTTATGCTTACCTCAGAAATTTCAGAGTAAGACTTTAAATTTCATCAGTGGGGAGACGATTGCCCCTGATCCGCCCCAAATGCTCTTCTACTGCCATCTGCAGGAGCGCTAGAAGCTTTACTACAAAACCGCAGTGAAAGAAACAGACCACTTCAGATTGAAGTAAAAGTAATTTAAGTAATTTAGTTTAAGAAAAAGGAATGCTTAAAGTCGATCTGAAAAATGCCTGTTAGTGGTCGTGGAGCACTTAGTGATCTTAATGCACCTTCATATCTATTCTCTATATTAACTGACCCTCGCATCAAAAACATCGAATAAGATTGATCAAGGAGTGGATTTTGAATAATGATGTCTTTAACCCACAGTAACAACCATCATCAGATTCCAAGTGGTTTTTCGAGCACATTTTAACAACCTGCGAAAATGATCGTCAATCGAATTGATGTAATTTGACATAAGCTTAACAATTAATAAAATTCTTGGTTTCGAGGGGGGATTGGAGAAATGTAGCTGTAGTTCAGCAAACCTGGAGCTGTCATATATACGAGTGAGACAAAATGGAATCAACCCGGGCAATACCAAATCTGCACTGCTAAGTGTCATTTCCTCCGTTGTGGCAGATGTGGGTTCCTCTCCATAGGACGTCATGTACCAGAATTCATCACCTCTCACGTCTACATGTTGCAGCTCAGCCTCGTCTACCGTTGTACCCAACCCGGAACTCGTTGATACGATTGAATTCATTGGAATAGATGGATTTTAACCTGAAAAATATCGAGGGAAAATCATTTTTTTCATCACTATATTGTACAACCTGTTGTCTATAAAGTGGGATGTAAACGAATACAACAATTGAATTCATCATGTTATTATGAATCCACAGCAAGAAAGAAGTTAATCCTGCTGAGTAAAAGGAAATATAAAACAATTTGCAAGGAGGATTTTTTCAACCCTTTGGGATTGGAAATGGATTTAAAACTAGCTTCGAAAACTAACATACCAGGAGGAATTAACATGTCAAATTCAAAAATTAAAATCGCCGTAGCTTGTGGAAGCGGAGTAGCAACTTCTACTATCGCAGCAGATGGAGTGAAAGAGGTATTAAAAGAAGCAGGAATTGAACATTACGATATCATTAAAACGAGTATGGCGGAATTACCGAATATTATTGACAACGTCGATATTGTTCTGACAACTAATAATTTTAAAACCGATGAAAAGCCATATATGAACATCATGGGATTTGTAACAGGGCTTAATGAAGAAAAATTGAAAAATCAATTGGCTGAAAAACTGCTGGATTTAAAAAATAGTTAAGGTGGTAGATCATAATGGATACTGTGCATAATATTATTAAATCTATTACTGATATGGGAGCAACAGCTATTTTACCAATAATAATCACCGTATTAGGTCTAGTTTTTCGAATGAAAATTGGAAACGCTATCAAATCAGGCCTTTTAGTTGGGGTAGGCTTCTTAGGTTTAACATTAGTTGTTGGCTTGCTCAATTCCTCCCTAAAACCGGCAGTTGATTATTATGCAAAAATCGGTTCTGGATTTACAATTGCAGATATTGGATGGCCAGCTGTAGGGGCGGCATCTTGGGTGCCTCCTTTTGCAGCATTAGCAATTCCTCTTGGTTTAATTATTAATCTAGTATTAGTTCGACTTAGATGGACAAAAACGTTAAATGTGGATATATGGAATTACATGCATTTTCTAATTCCAGGAGCTTTGGCTTACTTTCTTTTTGACAGTTTCTGGTTAGGGTTGGTAGTAACATTGGTGATGTCTGTTATTGCTCTATTCGTTGGTGATTTAATTGCTTCAAAATGGCAAGAATACTTTGGTTTAGAAGGTACAACCTGCACAACTATTATTTATTCAGCTTGGGGTTATCCGATTGCCTGGCTGGTAAATAGAATCATTGATTTCATTCCTGGTTTAAATAAATTGGAGTTTTCTCTGAGTAAAATTAATAAAAAAATAGGCGTTCTCGGGGACCCAGTTATTATTGGATTTATTGTTGGATTAGTTTTAGGGGCAATTACTAAAAGACCTGTTACAGAGATTGTGACTATGGCCACAGGGATAGCTGGAGTTATGGTATTAATGCCTAAAGTTGTTGGAGTGATGATGGACGGGCTATCTCCAATTGGGAAATCGGCAAAAGACTTTATGATTAAACGCATGGGGAATAACTCCAATCTAAATGTGGGGATGGATATTGCGCTAGGCTTAGGCGATCCGACTACTATTACAACTACAGTCGTTTCTATTCCAATTGTTATGTTATTGGCACTCATTTTACCTGGAGTTCAGTTCTTTCCAATAGGACTGTTAATGTCTGTTACCTATATTTCTGTAATGTGTACGTTAACAAGTAAAGGAAATCTATTCCGTTCTATTGTGTCGACAGTAGTATTTTGTATTATCACATTTTATTTGGCAGGATTTGTTGCACCAGGTGCAACACAGATGCTTAACAGCGCAGGTGTCGAGTTAAAAGGTTTAGGGACAGATGTTACTTTTTCTGAGATATGGAACTTATTAATTTATTGGGTAAGCACTTTAGTTAAATAAAGACTAGAGAAGAGGAAAAATAATGAATCTGATTTTACCTTCAATATTTGCTGCAGATTTAATGAACTTAAAAAGTGAATGCGATGTTTTATATGAAGAAGGATTTCAAGTACTTCATGTAGATATGATGGACGGAAATTTCGTCCCTCATATCGCATTTGGTCCAGAACAAATTAAAAATATAAAAAAACAAGTGAATATGAAATTAGATGTTCACATGATGGTATCAGCCCCAGAGCAGCATATAGCGAGTGTGTTGGACACTGGAGCAGAAATGATATCAGTTCACTATGAATCAACTCCTCATATTCGTTTTGTCATTGATCAGATTAAGCAACATGGAAGGAAAGCAGGGATCGTCATTAATCCTGGGACGGACACCTTTTTATTGAAACCTTTTCTAAACATCATTGACTATGTTCTAGTTATGTCGATCAATCCAGGAAGACCTAATCAAGTTTTTATGGAAGAAACGATTGATAGAATAAGAGAACTGAAAGTAATGATAGGTCAACGAGATATTCAGATCGAAGTTGATGGTGGAGTCGATGAGAGTATAGCTAGTCAATGTATCGAAGCTGGAGCATCTTTGGTTGTCATCGGATCATATTTATTTTCGAATAACAAAGCACATGTGAAGAATTTGAAAAGTCTAGAACATGGAGAGAGAAAGGATGAGAGAAAATGAAATCATTAAAACTGTATGGTGCCAGAGACATACGTTTTGGAGGAGCGAAAAAACCTCAAATACTGGATGGAAAAGATGTCATTGTAAAAATAAAAGCATGTGGCATTTGTGGATCTGATATCTCTCGATATAAAAAATTGGGTGCAGTCACACCTGGTCAGGTATGGGGACATGAATTTGCAGGTGTTGTAGAACAAGTTGGCGATCAAGTAACAGATCTAAAAGTTGGAGACCATGTTGCTGGATGTCCAGCACTAATTGAAGAAGATGATTATTATTATCGAGCAGGTCAACCAGCTAGAGCGAATTCATTGCATGCAATAGGTGCTAAGGAACCTGGTGGATTCGCCGAATACATTAAACTCCCAGAGAAGAATTTAGTTAAAGTACCTGATGATTTGGATTTCGAATCAGCTTCTATGGTAGAACCTTCTACTGTAGTTTTACATGGGTATTATCGAACCAATCTATCGGTGGGCGACGATGTGGTCATTGTTGGAGCAGGGGGAACCATTGGGTTGTTTGCTGTTCAATGGGCAAAAATATTTGGCGCGAAAAAAGTAATTGCGGTTGATATTGATGATGAAAAACTTCAAATTGCGAAGGAATTAGGCGCCGATTATACGATAAATTCTCTGAATGAAGATGTTCTGACAAAGGTCGCTGAATATACGGATGGCATGAATGCAGATATTGTAGTTGAAGCAGCTGGAACGCCCCATACAGCAGCAACTGTGTTTGGTTACGCCAAAAAAGGCGGCGGAGTTGTGTTCCTAGGTATCCCTTATGCAGACGTTGCGATGGAAAGATTTTATTTTGAAAAAATCCTAAGAAGTGAGTTAACCGTGTGGGGATCATGGAGTTGTGTATCCGCACCATTCCCAGGTAAGGAATGGGCAACGACTGTTCACTTTATGCACAATAACAGATTAAATACTAAAAAAATGATTACACATCGTATACCGCTTGAAGAAGGTTCAGAAATGTTTGAACGATTAATGGAAAGAAAAGAACTTATCGGCAAGGTAATCATGTATCCAGAAAGCTGAAGGTGAACTTATGGACAAATTAATTAAACAAATGGAAGTCATTATGAAAGAATTAGAAAGAAGTATTTCCTTAATGAATGTTGGTGAAAGTGAACAAATTCTACAAGTCTTGTATAATACAAAGCGGATTTTCCTTGCTGGTTCAGGGAGATCAGGTTTAGCGATCCGTGCTTTCGCTAATCGACTGTTGCACTTAGGTAAAACGGTTTATATTGTTGGTGATATTACTACTCCAAGCATTCAAGCAGAGGATATTTTATTTATTGGTTCTGGTTCAGGAGAAACCGCTGGTCTAATAGTAAATGCAAAAAAAGCAAAGCAATCAGGAGCAAAGGTAATTCTTAATACAACGAATTCGCAGTCGACTTTGGGGAAACTAGCTGATTACATGCTTTTAATTAATGTTGACAATAAAGAAACGGATACTGATTTAATGGAATCTTCTATTCAACCAATGGGATCGGCATTTGAGCAATTAAGTCTTCTCTTGTATGATGCGATTGTTTTGGAATGGGTAGCTAATTTTAATGAAACCTATGATGACATGAAATTAAGACATGCTAATTTGGAATAAACGTTTGATTTGAGGCAGAACAAAATTTCGATTCTTCACAGAGCGCCTCCAAGAGCAAAGATTAAATTGAGTAATTTGAATACGACCTAAACTTGAAGCCTCTTATATAATCCTCTGGAGCTGTCAATATTATTATTAACAAGGAAGGAGGAGAGAGAGCCATGCAGCTTGATGATAGAAGCAGCAGCTTGCTGCAAGAATTGTTATCAAATCCAAGTGTGAAGAGTAAGAACTTGGAACATAAGTATGGTTTAAGCCGCAGGCAAATCAGTTACAGCCTTGAAAAAATCAATGACTGGTTAGAGGGCCAACGCCTACCAAAAATTGAACGGAATAAACAGGGTGTTTTTATTGTTGATGCTACTCTCTTCTCTGCTGTGCCTAATGAAGTAAACAAGCCTTCGACAAAAAAATATATTTTTTCTGAAGCAGAGCGAGTAGAACTTATTATTCTGATCCTACTGAGTCGTAGTGAAGAATTATCTTTATTTCATTTTACCAGTTCCATTTACGTAAGCAAGAATACCATACTAAATGATCTAAAAGCAGCACAAGAATTAGTCGAACCTTATGATCTTAGTATCCGTTATTCCCGGTTATCTGGTTACTCAATTGAGGGTGTTGAATTTCAAAAAAGAAAGTTATTGATTGATGTCGTTAACAAAATTCATCACATGTACAATGGGGAAAAATGGGTTCAACAGTTAGCAGAGATCACTGAAAAAGAAGTGCAACAGATTCATGAACGTCTTGAAAAGATTGAAAGCCATCTGAGCTTGAAATTTACAGATGATAAGATGAAAACTTTGCCGCATATCCTACTGATCTTGCTGCGAAGAATCAAACTTGGGAAAACAATAAATTCCTCTCATATTAGCTATGAAGAATTATCGGATACCAAGGAGTACCAAGCGGTTCAAGAACTACTATCGGATTTGGTGCATATCCCGACCGAGGAAAGATTATTCATCACACTGCAAATTCTTACGACGAATGTTTCCTCATCTGAGCTCCTTGGGGAAGACATTGTATCAGATTTAAATCAGGCATTGAAAAAGATGCTGGAGCGATTTGAGAAAATGTCCTGCATCCTCTTACAAGACAAAAAGCAGTTGTTGCATATGATCATGCTGCATATAAAACCTGCATATTATCGCATTAAATACAAACTTACTATTACTAATCCACTACAAGAAACAATTAATAGTGAATTCATAGAACTGCACCACCTTGTAAAAAAGTCAGCAAAACCTTTAGCTGATTACATTGGCTGTGATATTCCAGATAGTGAATGCACTTATTTAACGATGCTGATAGGCGGTTGGTTAACAAAGCAAGGAGACAGCATTCTGAGTAAAACAAAAGCAGTAGTGGTCTGCGCTAACGGAGTATCCGTTTCTAAGCTTTTACTAATTACTTTGAATGATTTATTTCCTGAATTCATTTTTTTGGATTCCTTATCTGTGAGAGAATTCAAGATGTATGATTTGGAATATGACATTGTTTTTTCTTCCGTATATCTGCAAACGAACAAACGACTATTTATAGTCAAGCCAATATTACAAAAGGAAGAAAAGATCTCTCTACGAAAACAAGTGATGGAATTATTGCATGGATTCACTCCATCTGAATTAAGTTTGAAAAATATTCTGGAGATCGTTGAGAAATATGCAACCGTTCAGAACAGGCAACTTCTTGCAAAGGAATTACAACACTACTTTACAAGCCATCACTCGTTGTCTTTCAAATCACAACCCGAATTACAAAAGACAAATTTGCATGACCTGATAACGCCGGCGAATATTACATTGCTTCCTTCAGTATCATCTTGGGAAGAGGCTATACGATTAGGGGCGCTACCGCTGCTGCTTCAAGGGAGTATCCAACCTTCTTATGTAGAAGCTATGATCCAACATTACGATGTGGAAGATCCGTATATCATTATTAGCCCAAATGTGGCAATTCCTCATGATAGTCCCGAAAGTGGGGTAAACGAAGTAGCTATGAGCTTGCTCCGTTTAGAGCAAGGCGTTGAATTTGCAAGAAATAGGCCGATAAACATCGTTATTATCATAGCCGCTGTCGATAAACAACAGCACTTAAGGGCATTGGTTCAGTTAATGAAACTTGTTGAAAGTAAAGATGATTGTGAAGCTATCATTCAAGCCCAAAGTGCAATGGATATCCATAGTATCATCAAAAAATATGGTACGGATTATTAAAAAGATATCTATGTTTTCCGATTTTTATAAAAGGGAGTAATTATTATGAGCGCAAAAACGATAAATGGACTCGTGTTTGATCAGGATTTAATTCAACTGCACGCACGTTACGATTCGAGGGAAGAGCTTATCAAAAGCTTTGGAAAAAAGATAGAAGAGAAAAATTATGCCAAAAAAGGATATACAGAATCTTTGCTTCAACGTGAAATCGAATATCCGACCGGAATCAACATGGGGACAATTGGAATAGCAATTCCACATACAAATAAAGAATTCGTTAACGAAACTGCTATTGCCGTTGCAGTTTTAGATAATAGCATAGAGTTCGAGGATATGGGGGGATCTGATGTAACTGTCAACGCAGAAATTGTAATGGTACTTGTAGTAAAAAATCCTAAGATGCACATCTCATTTTTAAAGAACTTAACAAGTTTGTTTCAAGAAGAAAAATTCGTTAAACGTTTTCAAAATGCAACTAATCCTGCCGAGATCGAGGAAATACTCTTGAAGTTGCTTTAATAGAGACACATAAAATAATGTTGTAAAATTAATTAAATTGGTTGATGGGACCGGATATGAAATTGCGACATATAACAATGATGGAAAACTGGATTTACAGCCAAATACAGATTATCATCTCAAAGTAGAAGCGCAAGGCAATATCACTAAGGTTTATTTGAACAATAAATTAGTTATCGACACAAAAGATCAAACTTATAAAGAAGGATACTTTGGTCTCAATGTATGGAATACAACGGCTTTTTTTAATGATGTTAAAGTGAAACTAAAACATAAAGATGAATGATTAAGAAAAGTTAAATAATGATATTTGTATCTCTATGGATTTAGTTTGTGTCGCCGCACAGCGACACAAACTTTTTTTAATTATTTGATCCATTTTCAGAGACAGAATACTTAATCCTGTTTGATTCAATGTACATCGACACAAAGTTTCCAATCAAAACTACCTTATAAAATCCAAGCTTAAGCAGGAAATTTGCAGAAACGGTTATGATTGAAGACGATACCTTCTATATATGGGGTGAAGAATGCATTGTAAGCAAAATATCAAGTGAGAAAGGCATAAAGTTGGAAGAGCAATTTTTGTTTGTATTTAATCGAATTGAACAAACCAAACATAACTTAATGATGGGGGCATTATCAATGAATAAGGAAGATGAGAAATTACTGCAATATTATCTGGAACTCAAAGGTCCGAATGCGGGGGAATGGAACTCTTCTCCACAGTGCCTTCACACACAGTTGGTGACAAGAGATTACGTAAAGAAGACATTCGATATTTTTGATGAAATCCAAGTATGTAATGTTGGTATCGGAACTGGAGATTGGGACGATTACCTTGGATATTGGCTTAAGGGAAGAGGTGGTTTAACCAGCATTGATATTGACGAAAGTATTTGCGAGATATTTGAGTATAGACAACAGAGGGAGCAGCATCCGAATCCATCAAAAGTTTTATGCAGGAGTATATTCGATTCCGATTTGCCTCAAGAAGCCTTTGATATTGTAACCCTAATTGGGTCCGCTATTAATGAAACAGGGGACTTCAAAAAATGCTTAGATTCGTGTTTTAGTTTAATCAAGCATGGGGGATATTTGATGTTTATGGCAAGTTTAAAATATACACCCGTTGAAATGTTAGAGGAATACATAAGTAATACTAAGTATCATATTGTGCAAAAAACTGTATACGAAGTGTTCCTTGAATATCCGTTTTTCATCAGCAAAATCAGAAAATAATCAGGCTAAGTGTAAATTGACTTAATGCAACCACTCTATTTGTATAGGCTTGGTTGCACAATCTTTGGTACTTCGCGAATAATTTTTCCTTTCATTTGCGATATAAAAGTTTTCATTTGTAAAGTGATTATATATATTCTTACCTTCAGTCAGTCATTTTCGTTGAAAGTTCTTTACCTCGGTTGGTGACGGTAAAGAACTTGCCAACGAGATCTGAAGGGGTTACCTATGAGAGCGATACCTTGCCCAACTCCGATGCAGTTCGGCATATTTCTGCGTGTTTGTCCCATATAATTTCCACCTTAGGCTTAGATTTTGTTCAATCAAGAATGAGGGTTGACACCTATATCGGGAACAAATATAATAAGGCTAATCAAAACACATGAACAATTGATCATATGTTTATATAAATTCAATTCGTTTCTTTCAAACTGTATAGAGAGGGAATGAAAAGTCGATCGAAACAGTGGAAAGGTATTATGACAAACCATTCAATTAGTTTAAGGAGAGGATAACGGTGTCCGTAAACAATCATGGTCATGACCATGGACATAACCATAAGCATGTACATACCAACAATAAAAAAGTACTCCTGATTTCATTCATCATTATTACGGTGTATATGATTATCGAAGCGGTTGGAGGTGTGATTACCAACAGTTTGGCTCTGCTTTCCGATGCGGGTCATATGTTGTCCGATTCCATCGCTTTAGGGGTGGCTTTGCTTGCATTCACATTTGGCTCCAAAGCTGTAAACACAGGGAAAACATACGGCTACAGGAGATTTGAAATTTTAGCTGCAGCCCTTAACGGTGTTACGTTGATCGGCATTTCACTTTACATTTTTTACGAGGCGATTGAGCGGTTTATGAATCCTCCGGAAGTAGCCACATTTGGCATGTTGATTATCAGTACCATCGGATTGCTTATAAATCTGTTGGTTGCGTGGATTATGATGCGTGGAAGTGACACCAAGGAAAACCTGAATATGCGCAGTGCCTATTTGCACGTACTCAGTGATATGCTGGGGTCAGTTGGCGCCATTGCCGCAGCTCTTATGATGATGTTTTTTGGCTTGGGCTGGGCAGATCCGCTTGCTAGTGTCGTTGTCGCGGGACTTGTTTTACGTAGCGGTTACTTTGTCACAAAATCGTCCTTGCATGTTTTGATGGAAGGGACGCCCGAAAATGTTGATATGAACGAAATTGTCAATTCGATCCGAAGGGTAGATGGTGTTAAGGGAGTCCATGATGTACACATTTGGTCCATTACAAGCAGCATGAACGCTCTTACTGCTCATGTTGTCGTTAACGGAGAAAAATCGATCTATGAAACCGAAGTGATTCTAAAAAAAATCAAACACATGCTGGAACACAAAGAAATCTGGCACGTGACCTTACAAGTTATGTCCGAACGGCATGCTCACGATAGCTCGATTTTATGTACCGTCAAAGCCGATGTGACGGATGCGCATGCTCATCATCACCATTGATGGACACGGAATCGTCAACATCAACCGCTGTAGACGAAATGAATTTATTCCCCCACAAGCGGCCTCTCCACTCCATAGTGTGATGAGGCTGTTCTGCTACTTATGGAAACAAAGTCAATCAAATTAAGATGACTTGTATAATGAGTTTTTAATAAAAGGTGTCTGGCCTACATTCAAGTTCGGAACTAATTCTTACTAAAATAGTATCTCAGTGTAATAAAAAAAGTACTTTTATCTAACTGGAATGTTATAAAAACTCAGTCTCAAAGGATGTTATAACCCATACTACTGCGAGTATTACGGCAGGCCAGTAAACAAGCTGGAGCTGCTGTTTCGCTTGCTGTTTTTGCAGATCCTATACAATCTCTTGGATAACCGAATGATTTAGGAAGCCAAAGTGAATCTGGCTTACAAGTGGTTCATCGGATTAATCCGGAGGATCCGCTGACAGATCGAGTTTGACCTTAGAGATACGTTCAAGAAATGGATCAAGCGCAGGCCGATCATTCAACACAAAAACGTGGAGGTGAAGAGATTCGGTATGGATACAGCCCCAGGTACTAGGGTCTCTTTCGTATGTGATTACAATCCTACCTCACCAAGTTCGTTGTAAACGCGAAACGGAGGTGAAGCTAATAGAGTAAAAGCAGTCCATCTTCGGGTAGAGGATGGGCTACTTTTTTCGTCTCATCGTATCCATTTTTCCTGTCTGAGCTTTCATAACTATATAAGCGAGGGTTTGCAGGAATCTCCTAATTCGGGGCTGTTTTTACGTTATTGATGGTAGGTGAAATGGTGAACCGTTTTTGGGGGAGTGTTGCCCTCATTCAAATCTCTTTCTGCTATTTGGAAGCTACATCCATCGATACTCAGGAAAAGTTTGTCTTTAGCTTTCGGGGATATTTAGATAATTAACAAGCCTGTTTTTTATTGTATTTGTTAAGCTGGGATGAAAAAGTGTCCATCAGTTTTTTCATATACGGGTATAATGATGACGAAAATGAAAAGGGAGGAGATTAAGATTAATTATAAAGATATATACAATTTACATATTCAGCTTCTTGATATATATGAGAGGAACTAACAGGATCGCTATCCTTATCAAAAGGATATTAATTTTTATAAACGACAGCTCAACTTTTTTTGTGAAAATATTGTACAAAAGATTTTTGTTTTAAACCAACTAATAAAAATTTATGAGAAGAATAGAGAGCCTAAAATTAAGTGGTGCTCAGAGACTTATTATTCAAAACAACATGAGGATATTGAAAAAGTAACAGATTGAAAGATGTTAAGACCAGTGGGTGGTTTCATTTCAGCGTAATTGAAATATCGTTCTACATGAATAAATAGACATGCCAAAGCGAAATATTCAAGAAAAGCAAAATCACAGATGAGTTCCCAGTTTGGGATTTGATTCTGTGATTTATCTTATTTCACGAGCGGAAAAATGTTTAAATTGGAGGCTATTACAAAGAAAATATAACGAAAATTACCGCTAGAAGCAGGCTAAATTGCTGCTCAAGAGCCTGTTTCTACAAGTAGTCACCATAGTTTAGACCTGCAGGAGAAGTTAACCTCGTATGCAAAAGATTAAATCAGATCTACAACAATCTCTCGCCAGTATTGCTAAGTAAAAAGGGACGAAGCGGGCTATCGTAAAGCTTAGCAATAAATCCAATTACTAACTCGGGTATCGTTTCTTTGTCCTCTGAGAAATGAATACGAACCCATTTCTCAGAATCCAGGCGAAGATTAGGGAGTTTGATCACTTCATCTGGATCCTAAAAGTCTGGGTATACCAGATAAACCAAAGCCAGTAGCTCCGTTTTCCTTGGCTGTGGAATAGGGCGGTTATTATCTTTTTTTTCCATATGGGCTTTATTTAATCTTGGCAGCAATATGGTGTGGATTACTTGAGTTTGAAGACACGCCCTAGTTAATTAAAATCTTAAATAAGTTGAATCTTTAGCCGTTGATATAAATCAAAAGGTCTTCGGATTTTTGGTTTAAGAACAAAATAGACTTAGTAGTTTAAACGGGAAAGTAATACAGGTGCTGTAAATTGAACTTAAGTTCTATTCTGAGATATAAAGATTAGATATAATGTACACACCAAATATCGTACCCCGGAGTTCTAAATACGGTAATAATTATTGGACTTCACTCGGACCTAAAGTGGGGATGAGGGAGGTCACGCTTTATAGTGATCTAGAATTTGACCATTGGATACGAATTGAAACTACGCCAGATGTGGAAACTTATTGTGAACAATATCCTAAAATCAGCTATGTTTTTAATGGTGAGCTACATACAAGTATTTTTGATATGTGGGTTCAGATGAAAAATGGAACTATAAAATGTTGTGAGGTTAAATATGAATCCGAGTTAAATGCTGAAAATCCACGTAACTCTCGAACATTGAAACAAATAGAGGCACAGAAAATTTGGTGCGATAATAATGGAATTTTGCATGAAATTGTTACAGACAAAGATCTAAGAAAGAACTACTTAGAGTTGGAAAATAGATTAAAGATTATCTCTGTCGTGAAAAATAACGCCCAACCTAAATGTACCGAGGAGATCATAAAAATTTTAACTTCTGAGCGGCTAAGCTTAAAAACATTGACTGAGCAGTCCAACATCCCCTTTAAAGATATTCATGATGCATGTATATGGCTTTTTTACAGAGGAATTATTGATGTAAATATTAATGAATGTATTATTTCCACGCAAACGGAGGTGCAGTTGAATGAGTCGAGTGAAAGTTTTTGATAGAGGCGGCTTGTCACAAACTCAAATGGATCGTGACCTTTGGTTTAAAGTAGATGAGACGTTGCTTAACGAAGAGAAAAGAATATTATTTCTAAAGCGAAAAGAAGCAATCGATCTTTATGTAAACAATGAGAAGAGTCTGAAGGAAATCTTTTCATGCACGGGTATCGATCGTAGAAATTTGATACGTTTATATAATCGTTGTATTTCTTACGATGAAAATGCTCTTCCATGGGGGTATAGAGCCCTGATACCGGGCAAAAATATAAAAAAATATGAATTAGACCCACTATCTAAAAAAAGTAATGTATCAAGAAAAACAGGGGAATTCAAGTTATTACTTGATAAATATCCACAAATTAGAGATGAAATAGATGACTTGTTTTTTGGTCGAAAAAAAAGTTAACTGAACCAGTTATGAAACCTAAATACATACATAAAAAATTTGTGGATAGATGCAAAGAAGCAGGTATTCCTAGAAGTTCTTATCCATTTAACACTGATACTTTGGGGTATAGATCGCTATGTAGATACTTAGAGAACCTTAGGGATATTCACTTTGGCAAGGCTGCTTCGCGATTCGGACATGATGCTGAACAAAAAGCTAAAAATTCGGGGGTAGGCCAACAGAATTATCCTCAAAATATAACCCCTTATCAAAAGGTTGAGTTTGATGGCCATAGAATTGACGGCATTTTTGTTATAAAGGTGAAAACATTGGAAGGAGATGACGCAGTTTTAACTTTAGACAGACTTTGGCTATTGAGTTTTACAGACCGCGCAACTCGAAACGTTATTGGAAGACCTCACATTTGTCTTAACAAGGAGTATAACGCAAGTGATGTAATGATCGCTGCCAAAAAAGCGATTATGCCATTTAAGAAAAAGAATTTAACAATAGACGGTCTGTCATATCAGCCAACAGGGGGATACCCATCTGAACAATTTCCTGAGATTGAATGGGCGGTATGGGATGTCATTTATTTTGACAATGCCAAATCTCATCTTGCTCAAATGGTTAGGGAACGCTTAAGCAATTTAATAGGATGTACAACTTGTATTGGTGCAGTTGATAGGCCAATGAGACGTTCTTTCATTGAAAGATTTCATAATACCTTTACTTCCAGTAGTATTCAACGGATGGCAAATACCACCGGAAGTCATCCAAAAGATCCCCGTAGGAAAGATCCTGAAAAAATGGCCATCCGTTATGAAATGACATTTGAACATTTAGAGGAAATCGTCGATGTTGTTATTTCAAATTATAATGGCACTCCACACGGGGCATTGTTTTATAATTCACCACTTGAAGCACTGGATCAAAGACTCAAGAAAGGAATGAAACCCAGATTGTTAAATGAATCAAAGCGTACAGAATTTCTGTTTACACAAGTCGAACAACCTAGAACTATTCGAGGTAGTATTTCCTCGGGAAAGCGTCCTTACATCGAATATATGGGAGTTGAATACCGTAATGAATTACTAGTAAAATCTGCTCATTTAATTGGTACAAAGGTTAATGTACACATAAATGTAGATGATCTTCGTACGATCAGAGTGTTTCTCCCAGATGGTAGTGAGTTTGGAGAGCTCGTTGCGGCTGGTAAATGGTCATTAACACCGCATACTTTACAGATACGAAAAGCCATTAATCTGCTAAAAAAGAATAAACTCATTCATTTTACACAGTGGGACGATCCGATTTTTGTTTACCATGAATATCTAATCGCAAAAGAAACGGAAAAGAAGAAAGGCTCAGGAAATCGAATAGCAAAAGTCCAACAAGTTATTCGACAAGCAGTAGAAGAAAGTAATTCCCCGAATCAAAATAAGTTATTAGCTCAAGAACATAAAAATTTAGCAGAACTAGATAAAGCAAGAGAATTACAAGAAAAGATTCTGGTCCAAAAAACATCAACCTCTACAAAAAGGTACAAAACCATTACTTATTAGAAAGGAGTGCTTAACAATGAAAAGACCAAATATTATACCTGGAACACATCCAATTGAGCAGGGGCAATATGTTCTTCCTACCATTGAGATAACCAGGTTGATGGATAAGATTATTCAGATTATTAAAGATGGTGGGCCGGGAATGATTGTTTATGGTCGCCCCCGTTTAGGGAAGACTAGAGCAACAATGTTCGCTGTTAACTATTTACCATCAGAATTGGAAACCCCGATTCCTGTACTTGTTGCAGACTGCAAAAGCTATAGAGTACCTAGTCCAGAAAAGTTTTTTAGAGACATGTTGTCAGACTTCTCCTTTGGCTTTAATAGTAAAAAAGATGAAATTGTGCTACGCAATCAAATTGTGAATTTGATGCATGAAAAAGCTGAACATTCAAACCTTCGCAGAATTGTTTTGATTATGGATGAAGCTCAAAAAATGACGGAATGGCAATATGATTGCTTAATTGATATCTCTAATCAACTAGTACGTAGGAATATTAGAATGACTACAATATCGATTGGACAAGAACAACTGGTCAATCGGAGATCTTTTTTTCTGGCTAATGAAAAAGCACATATTGTAGGCCGGTTTATGGCATCTGAGTATCGTTTTAAGGGAGTTCAGGCTTCAACCGAGATGGAGTTTGTATTACAGAGCTATGATGAATCCGAGTTTCCGGAAGACAGTGGCTGGTACTACACTAAGTATTACTTTCCCCAGGCTTTTAACTCAGGGAGAAGACTGTCTGAGTTTTCATCTAGTTTGTTCAATCTCTTTTTAGAAATACGGCAAGAGTTTGGCCTCTCCGGTAAGTTTGAAATACCCATGGAGTATATAGCATTTACCGTCGAAAATGCATTGAAAATTAATGGCTCTAACGGTAAAGGTTCCGAATGGCTCTCAATGCATCAGTGGAGAGAAGCAATTAACAGATCTGGTTATATCGAATCTGAAATTTATATGGCCTTGGCCAGAAAGAAGGCTAATTAATGTTCATTGTATGGAGAAAAGAATGGATGAATGAATACGAGTCACCTTGGTCAATATTTGAAAAAGTAAGTTTAGCCAATCATATAAACCGCACTGAAATTCTGAAAACGCTGGGTAATGCAGAAGTAAAAAAGATTAAAAAAAATGTTTTGACTGATTCTAGAAGAGAACTAATTAAATTAAGTGGATTTGATTTAAACACATTGAAACAATATTTGGGAGTAGATTTATCCGTTCTCAACAAATCTGTAATATCAAATCTTCTAAAGCCAGTGGAGTATTATCAAGAACCTATTTCTACTTGGTTTCCTCAATCACTAAATTGGTGTCCAGAATGTATTAAAGGAGGATATCATAGTTGGTTACATCAATTCTCGTTGTTTCATTGTTGCCCGATTCATCAAATTAAACTATTGAGTTCGTGTCCAAAGTGCTTAAATCGGATTCCTTTCCTACTTAGCGATTTAGCACTAAACGAGCCATTTACCTGTAAGTGTGGATTTAAGCTAGCCGATATCGGTAGCACCCCTTGGTCACAATGGAAAATGAAGGTAGAGATAGCGGATGTTCCAGTTTCTAAATGGATAGCACAAGGGAAGAGAGATGATTCTAATCGGTTGCTTTTTTCACCTCTAGTTAGTTCAATCCAACATTTTACTCTGGAACCTAAAATTCAATCTAAGTGTTTTTTTAATGTGAAAGTTACCTCAACTCAAGATTACTCATATAGAGATGAGTTTAAAAATGATTTATATAAGCAAAATTGTAGATGTTTCAAAACTATAGATCATTATGTTAGAAAGAAATTCATCAAAAAACATCTTAAATGTATACTAATGCTTCAAGAACTTAGAAAAAATGAAAATGAAGAGTTTCCTCCCATTTGTCCATATGCCTATGCATATGTATTCTGGAAGCAAACTTTATTAGGGAGAGAGCATTTTTACAATAATCTAGTTATTTCTAGAAGAAGACCCGGTATAACTGTTGCAACTGAACTTATAGAGGACATCATAGATGACTACAAAAATAGGCTCTTTGCTCATACCAATCTGTCTATATATGATAGCAGAGAAATGTTTCACTGGGTAATAAATCGTGTGACATCTGAACTATGTCTCAATTATTTTTACGAATGGCTTAAAATAGCGGTGGAAGGAGCCGAACAAATTAGTGTTCCGAATCGAGATAAATTAGATATTATGTTACAGAATAGTATTCCTATAGCAATTCTTAAACACAACTCTGATGTGAGTCAGAAACAAAAGATCGAAATCATTTTGGGAAATGAGATAAGATTCTTGTCATTTATGAGATAAAGTTCTTGTCATCCGACATCACGAGAGGAAAATCGTACTGTTATGCGTTTCTCTATAAACATATTCACAAAACTCGTATTTTGTACATATGTAAATAAATCGGTTTTACCCCTTGTTTTTAAGGTTTTTGCCGTTCTTGTACGTTGACACAAAATTCCCTACTAAAATGACACAAAGTTCCCTACTTTAGTAGTTAAATCATACTTTTGAGTGACTTAGTTCTTTTTCTCCAAGCGAATGAGGTCATTTTTTTTATTTATCAAGCTAAGTAGGTAACTTTGTGTCACTTACTTGACGCGCTCTACATCACTTATCCATATTATTGACTGCCTTCCTCATTTCCTCATCTGTTAAATGTGTATAGATCATTGTCGTTTGTATTGAAGAGTGACCTAATTGGTTTCTCAACCTGGGCACATCATTGTTCTCTAGATGATATCGCGTTGCAAATGAATGCCTCAGAGAGTGCACGGTTAAAGCTGGCTTTCCAAAAGCTGTAGCATATTTTTCGATCAGTTTCTCTATAGATCGCTGAGTTAAGCGTCGGCTTTTTCCTTTACGACCTATGGGAGCTGCAATAAACAAAAAGCTTTCGTTTTTTTCTGGGATATATCTGGATTCTCTAATCTGCAGATAATTCTCTAAATCTAGTAACGCTTGCTTGCTGAAATACACGTATTGTTCTTTATTGCCTTTTCGTATAACACGCACCAAAGCCTTATTCATATCCAAATCTTCAATGTTAATACCTGCTACCTCAGATAGCCTAAGACCAGAACCTAAAATGATGGAAACAATGGCTGTATCTCGTTCACGGTTAAATTGATGGAAATTGAAAATACGCTTATTCTCTTTATTGATTTCTCCGAAATCATGAGCTATAAACTGCCTAAATGACTCAAAATCGTCCTCCCTAAGAATTTTCCCATCAATACGATTGGCAATGGTTTCTTGGCTTTCTTTAACCACATTTAAATCCATTTTGGCCATAACATTGCGCTGAATATATGGCTTTAAGTCACTTGTTTCAGCTTTGTTCTGTAAGTAATCAAATAAGGATTTCAGTGAGGACAACTTGCGATTAATGGTTAGCTTGGTATTGCAAAGTTGATACTCCAAAAAAGATAAGAAATTTTCCACTTCACGAATCGTTAGTTTCTCCAAAGTAGCTAATTTAATGTTTTTACGGCTATCTTCAGTAAAATTTTCTGCAACTAACCAATCAAAAAAAATAATATAGTCATGGCAATAGTTCAGAAGCGTTGTGGGAGAAAGTTTTCGTTTTCTGCTATCAATAAATTCCGTAATAAACCACGGAAGATCAGACAATTTATCATCGATTCGATTCATGTAATGCATTTTCATTTGTTTATCCATATATGTATAACCTCCGTAAATTATTATACTTCAGCTATAAATATTCGTCAAAACAGTATTTTACGTAATTATATGTAACGTCGTATTAGCCTGTTTAACTAATCATTATTATCAGGCAGGCTATATAATATTTTGTATATGCTAAAAGCCCTCGCTCAAGTCAAACGAGGGCTAAATCTCTCATATGCATTTATAATCAATAGTGATACTTCCTACGATAAGAAAGTATTTACGATTGGAGTTTACCGATTACTTAATACCAGCTGCCAACTCATCAACCACTTCTTGTACAGTTTGGATCTTCTTGATTGACGTAATCCCGGTACCGACAGTGATAATACCACCTTCGCCGTTACCTTCAAGCATACCGATACGGAGTGCACCAGAACCACCCTCAAGTTTAGCAATTTCTTCACGGGATGCGCCTTGTTTGTCCATAGCTACCAATTTTTCAGCAAATGGTGTAGGCAACGAACGGTAGTAAGCTGGCAAAGTACGGTACAACAATAAATCTGCAGCAGATGAATCCACAATCATTTGCTTTACTGATTGTGCTGCCGGGCTTTCAACAGTAGGAATAAAACGACTTCCTAAAAAGACACCTTCTGCCCCCAATTCAAAGGCGCTTGCAACACCGCGAGCATCACCAATTCCACCAGCTGCAATAACTGGAATATCAAGCACGTCAACGATCATAGGTGTTATTGTAAACGTACCAATGATACTTGATGGCAATGTTCCACCCTCATCAAACCCAGTAACAACATAAATATCAACACCCATAGCTTGAGCAGCCTTGGCATCTTCAATAGTTGGATTCAACGGACGGTAAACAATCTTAATTCCCGCTTCCTTTAACGGGGTAATAATCTTTTCAGTTAGCGTTCCTTCAACGCCATTTAGAAGAGCAACTTGCACACCTTCTGCAATGACAATTTCTAAAATTGGCCAAGTGTATTTCAAATCTCCACCAACAATCAAAGTTGAACCAAATGGTTTATCCGTCAGTTCCTTTGTCTTACGGATCTCACGGCGCATACGTTCTGCGGTTTCCTCTGGAGAGGCTGTAACTGTCTTTTGACCGGCATTAGGACCGAGAATCCCTAAACCGCCCGCATTACTCATGGCAGCAACAAATTCAGCATTCGTAATCCAATTCATAGGTCCTTGTAAAATGGGTTTTTCAATACCAAGAATATCTGTTACACGATTTTTCATAATTATTATCCTCTCTTTAGCACCATATAGTCGCAATACTGCAAAGCTTAATTAGTCTCCTCTACGGGTTATGTTACAATAATCACTAGCCTGCTAATTATATAAATTAGTTAGCAGCCTTGGCACCATCATAAGTCCGTACATTTCATTTGCAAAGAAGGCAATCTAAATGAACATAGTACATGTTTTTGTACTTTTAGACTGGGAGCGATATCATGAGGGTATGTAATGAAGGATTTGAAAAAGAGTTTATTGATGATGAAAAAGAAATATGTACGCAAAAGCCTTTACTCAATTACCTTCAAAACGATGACCTCTATGAGATGGATTTTCCGAGCAGAATGCCAGAAGAGTTTTCTTTAACAGAGCAAATGGTTGAAGCGCTTGGTGTTACCCCTATAGAAACGTATTTAGGCCGTGACTTAATGTTTGTATTGGAAAGTGAAGAAGCGGTTCAAACTGCTACACCTGATTTCTCTAAACTGAAAGAGTTACCAGACGGTCTTGGTGTCTCCATTACAGCGAAAAGCGAAAAATTCGATTTTGCATCTAGAAGCTTTTTTCCAAAGTTAAACGTAAATGAAGATCCAGTATGCGGTTCCGCGCACTGTAACTTTATTCCCTACTGGGCAAAACGGTTGGGTAAAAAAGAGTTAACAGCAAGACAGCTTTCTAAACGTGGTGGAACTTTATACTGCAAACTTGAAAATGATCGTGTGAAAATGGCTGGCAGAGCTGTCTTATATTCCATTGCTGATTTGCAAATCGAAGAATTGGAAGGCGTACGTATAAAATGAAAATAAAACAAAATAATTAAAGAATTATGGATTACGCTCCTTGAAATCCCTAGCTGCCCGTGTTTTTCTTATCGAGTCTTTGTTTCCATAAGAATGTGAAAACTGCCCTGTATTATGCTACTTATACAGTGCTTTTCATTTAGATACTCATCTAATCGGTAATCGGACTATGTTCTTGTCCATTCCGGCAATCGGTACAAGTTCTTGTCCTTAGCTCGGGACACGAACTTGTACCGATAAAAATAAAAAAGCCGCTAAAATGGTCATAACCCTGTCAAGTAGACAGTACTAAAAAGACATGATTTAAGCTGCGACCGTTTCCCGGTATTCTACCGGGGAACGGTCGTTTAATTTTTTCTGGAATCGGTTCTGGTTATAGAACAGAATGTATTCACTCACTTGCTGTTCAACCTCAGCTTTGTTAGCTGCCTCATTTAAGTATATTTTCTCGGTTTTTAAATGAGAGAAGAAAGACTCGATACAGGCATTGTCCAGGCAATTTCCTCGCCTAGAGTGACTGCCTAGCATGCCGAGTTGTTTCAGTTTACGGTTAAATGGCTTTGACGTGTATTGAAATCCTTGATCCGAGTGTAGGATCACGCCACTCACATCCACGTGCTGACGGAGTCTATCCAGCGTTTCATGAACCAAAGCGAGGTCATTTCGTTCCGAAAGATGCCAAGCTACAATCTCGTTATTGTATAAATCCTGAATCACAGACAGGTACACAAATTGTTCTCCAGCACGAATATAGGTAATATCTGTGACCAGTTTAGTTCGTGGCGTATCCGCCTTAAACTGGCGCTGAAGCCGATTCGGATTCACCACGGAAGCTTGTTTTCCATAGAATCGACGCTTCTTTCGAATGACAGAACAGATTCCTAATTGTTTCATTAACCGATACACCTTTTTGTGGTTGACCCTAATGCCTTCCCTCCGTAAAGCTACCGTCATTCGAAGATAACCAAAGTAGGGATGAATACGATGGATGGCAAGCAGATGCGATTCCAATTCATGCTGCTTTTGTCTACGTTCTTTTGCCGCTTGCCAGCTTTTTCTCCACTTGTAATAGCCTGAACGGGAAACCGCGGCTAACTTCAAGAGCCAAACAAGACAATGGCGTACTCGCAAGTCCTCTATGATCTGAAATCTAGCAGCTTTACTCGTCACTCCTTGTGTAGATTTGGATACTGCTTTTTTAAATATTCAATCTCCGCTCGCAAGTATGCCATCTCTTCTTCCATACTGGAAAACTTCGTTCGGGGGCGTCCCCGTTTGGAAGTGGCAGGTTCTAGGCTCATTCCACGTTTCGTTTTCGCCGCCCATACTTGTACTTGAGATTTATTTTGAATATCCAATCGTTTCGCTACTTCACGTATACTCATATGTTCTTCGTTGACCAGCCGGGCCGCCTCCAATTTTAATTCCAAGGAGTACCGCCGGTAAGTTTGTCCTTTTTTAGCCATGAAAAAATCCCCTTCGTTAGGCAAGATTAAGTCCATCTTAACAGATGTCTTTTTTCTCTTGTCTACTAAAAGGGGATAATACCATTTTAGCGACTTTCAATGGGACTATGTTTTTGTCCACCGACAAAAGTGTCATACACTAAATAACACCATTTTTTATCGGAAAAAATATAAGTTAAAAAAATACACATCCGGCCCCTATGAGCCGTGGTGCCGGATGTTAACTCTACCTCTGACTGTTAGGACTATCATACCAAATGACTGGTTCAGATACATTGAGATCTCGTTTAGCCTTTATATATAAGGAACTTTACGGAATTGGTCAATAATGAACATTATTTTAAAACACACTTAACGCGGACTTATTACCTCTTTTTTCAAAAAAATTCTTATGATCGTTGCTTATTTTTATTGCAGGGATGGAACACATAAAGTTGAAGAAAACCAACAATACGACAAGCAAACGTACTTATGATATAAAAAGATAACTTGCTCCGTTTTATCTCGTGTTAGTGTAACAATAAGAGGCGTCCTTCCCTTTGAGCTATCAGAGTCAGGATGCCTCTTATTGTTACTATTTTTGTCTTTCGCTTAATGGAGTAATCTCCTCGAATTAGTGACGTTTTTCCACAAGTTGAAAATTATAGCTCAGGCTCTCCAGTGTGACAGCAATCAAACCGTTTATATAATGCTCATGGGGATGGTTTAATACCATGATCTGCGGCATATGTTCATCAGGTATTACACCCTTGCACTGGTTGTAAATTCCCTTGATATGTTCCTCTCTTACCAGCTCTCCTGTTAACGCTACAGTCTCAGGATTTACTATTGCAATCAGAGACATGATGGTCTTCGCCGCCAGTGCGACAAAGGTATCTTGGCGATGAAGCTGGGCGAATTGCTCCTCTCGCGAGATCCCGTAAGGCAGGAAGGAAACCTCTCCTGCGAATTGAGTCGTTCCTCGATGAATATGACCGTCAATCATCATCCCAGAGCCAGGAAAGTTATTCTTTGGAAAGGTTACGACAACAATCGTTTTGTCTTCATCATAGTTCTGTTTTTTATAGAAACCATAGACAGTCAGATTCATATCATTGTCGACTGTAACCTCAAGCTCATACTTTCCCTCAACTGTGCCTCCAGTGGAATGTTTATCAGCTCGGCGATATCGCACACATTAATAACTCCTTGATGGACGAAACCGGGAATTCCTATGCCAAGCGCTTTGATATCCGGATGCTTATCAACCAGGCTTTCAATGATACCATCGATAGCGGATGCGTCGGCTAGAGACACTTTCTGACATCCCTCATCTAGGGTCTCCCCGATTAAATTTGTCACTACATAGGTCAGGGAATGTTGGCCACCTTCAGAACTGGCATAGGGACAAGCAATATAGGCAAAATTTGAATTGTATACATAACGCCTGGCCGGCCTTCCACCGTTGGGCTCTTCCAATTCTGTTTCGATCACCTCACCTGTCTCTAGAAATTCATTTAGAATATTACCGCAGGTAGCCACACTAAGGCCCGTGACGTTCGCAATCATTGATTTCGTTCCCTGTCCCATCATTTTCAGCGCCTGCTTAATGAGCTCTTGATTGATTTTCTTTACGCGAATCGAATTGTTGGTGATTTGGTTAATGATAAACACCTCTTTTGCAACCATCATCAAACACTAATATAGAATAAATCCCTATCGAATGTCCACATACATCCATCAAGAATTCATCCTGCAAAGCCTTATCTGTTGAGGTAAAAAGGATGATCTTTCTCTTTGCTATCTTTATTCAACAACCGGTAGGTAGAGCGTCCCAGATACAGTGGAATTTCTAGTTTCGTCAAGTCTAGAAGTCCATTGTCCATAAAATAATTATTGTCTCGATAGCACTGCAGAATCTCACCTGCAATCCATTCATGGTCTCCATAGGTTGTGATATTGATCGTTCGGCATTCATAGGCAAAATAGGCATCCGAAAGTACAGGAATGTCCGCCTTGAGACCTTCTTCATAGCTGATATTGAACTCGGTGAACTTGTCCCAGACGAAACCCGCTAAACGTTCCAACCGCTTGAATGATTTCTGTGCAATGGCCAGGCATAAAATGTACACCGAATACACCGCTCTTCTCAATCAGGGAATAGGTGTAGGTCTCCTTACGAAGTGATATTCCGTAAATCCCGGGCGAAGATCCGATGTACGTATGCCAACCTGAAGCCATAATATTTTGCTTTCCGTTGTAACGTGCTGTGACGAGCGCCACCATTCCGGGGTAGGAATACCACAACGCTTCATCTATAGGTATTCTCACTCTTTGACAACTCCTTTCTGTATATACTTAGGCGTTTATTCTATTGGAGGATCGATATGGAGGTCTTGATCTGGAGTGGTAATGTCCCAGCGGGTAAACGTAGCCTCGAAGCCCTCACGAGTGGGTGAACAAGTATAAGGACCGGCTTGCTGTCAAGCACTGATTATTAGGTTGAGCCAAATTTAATGAAGCAAATATCAGGTTTTAGAACGACATGGAGCAGTTCCTCAAAGCAGAAAATACTTTTTAGTATAATACAATTCACATGTCAAGCACTGATCTTTTGGCTGATCCAAGAGGCTGTACCAAAATAGACACCAAAAAAAGAGCGGGCTATCTTTTCGATAACCTGCTCTTTTTCTTGATTTTTAGCCTTGCGCCTTAACTTAATGACATTGGTTTAATGGCACGCCTTTTTATGCACCTATTGTCATTGAATAGTCCTTTATGTTGAACGAACAATCGTTAAGCATTATTACATGATACATATTTCGAGTGGTATCCGGCGAGTCTAGCGGCCATGATGCACCCGCGCAGAAGCACTAACTGAATCTCGGTCAGATCACCAGCACGCGTTTGGCTATGCGCGTAGCGGCTGTGACTTTGTTGTGACGCGCCGCTATTTGAACTTGACGAGATCCTGGAAGATCAGTTCAGCCCAGGTATTGCCCCTGGCCTGGACGAGCGAGCCGCCATCCTTGAGCGGTCCTAGCGCAATCGGCGCGAAACCGAGTTGTTCGGCCAGAACCGCGACCGGCGCCACCGCATTTTCGTCGTCGCTTGACAAAAACACGACGCGGCTGCCGCCATTCACGCTCGGATCAGCGGCCAGAACGGCAGCGGGCAGATGGTTAAAGCCCTTTACGAACCTGGCGCCGGTAAACGCTTTGGCGACAACTGCGGACGACGGCTGACCATCCAGGTCTTCAACGGGAGCATTTGTATTTGTCGCGTCGATGATCGTCTTGCCCTGCCAGGTTGTGATCTGCTTCGCGACTTCGCGATGTTCCCAAAACGGAACCGCCAGGAAGATCGTGTCGGACGCGATTGCATCCTGTAGCGTCCTAGGGACAACGGTGGGGCCGATCGCTCGTGCCTGCTGCATCAACGTCACGGGAGGGCGCCGGCTGGCGACAGTCACATCGATGTTCTTTCTTGCAAATGCTCGGGCGAGTGCTTGGCCTACCGCGCCAAAGCCAATAATCGAATAGCTCATGTTAACTCTCCATTCAGGGGACGTTTTGATCAACCACGGACCCATGTTAATTGGTAACCGGGCGTGCGGGACCGTTGCCCGCGTTAGGCGGCCCGCTGCCCGCGATGCGCCACGCGAGACAATACCCGCTGGACAATCACCGAAATAAATTCCGCTTATTAATCAGGATTCCATACTTATCGACACAACTCGGATCATCTTCGTCAAGTTGACAGACCCCCCACACGCTTTTCGGCGTGATCTCAGATGGCCGATAAGCCGCCGTCGACAGACAAATCCACCCCATTCACGAAGCTCGAATCGTCTGAAGCAAGAAACAGCGCGGCCGTCGCAATTTCCTCAGGACGGCCCATCTTTCCCCGCGGGATCAGGGATTCGAACATCCGCTTCGTCTCCTCGTCGATAGCTTGGTCCTGCATCGGTGTGGCGATCGGCCCCGGGCTCAGCACGTTAACCCGGATATTCCTGCCCTTCAGTTCGTTGAGCCAAGTGCGTGCGAATGAGCGCAACGCCGCCTTGCTCGCCGCATACACGCCGAAACCAGGAAAACCTTTCACCGAAGTAACTGACCCGGTCATGATGATCGATCCGCCATCGTTGAACAGCGGCAACGCCTTCTGGACCGCAAACAGCGTTCCGCGCGTATTCAGGCCGAAGGTCGCATCGAAGTGCTGCTCGCTAATCTCGCCCAGTGGGCCGGCTTCGCCCGTGCCAGCGCTCGCGAATAGGACATCGATCTTGCCCTTTTCCCGCTTTACTGTATCGAACAGGCGGTCGAGGTCGTCGAGATTGGCCGAGTCGCCGCGCACGCCGGTCACGTTCCGGCCAATCAGCTTGACGGCCTCGTCGAGCGCCTCCTGCCTCCGGCCCGTGATGAAAACATAGGCGCCTTCTTCAACGAACCGCATGGCGCTCGCCAGCGCCATGCCGCTCGATCCACCCGTGATGACTGCAACCTTACCTTCAAGTTTTCCCATGACTTCTTTCCCCTTTCGTGATGTCCGACAGTGTCTCGGTTCCCATTTGCACAAATGTGCTGTATCTTGTGGATCACTGATTCAGATACAGGTTCATCATATATGGATCAGTGATCCATTGTCAAGGGGATTTATGCGAGCCGACGCCATACAGCCAATTTAATTATAGTTCCCTTTCGGAACATTAGAAATAATATTTGATAGAATGTTTCCAAAAGGAACATTTATAATGTAATATATTAATAGGGGTGATTTAGGTGGCTACATTCGCCGAGAGATTTAAAATGCTTCGTGAAGAGCGAGGATGGACGCAGGAGCAAGCTGCAGAACGATTGAAAATATCTAGATCTACCATAGCTGGATACGAGTCTGACAAAAAAGGCAGAACACCAAGGAAGGAAACGATCGATAAGATTGCCACTCTTTTTGGGGTTTCTATAGACTTTTTATTAGGTCGCATTAACGAAGAATACAGCGGCCAGTACTCAGATTCTAGAAAATATTTCCGAGCGAGCGCTGTCACGGGCGAAGCCGGCCCACTGGGCGAGATTACCGAGCAGCCATTGTCAAGGCGATTTATGCGAGCCGACGCCAGAAAAAATTACAGCCATCTACTTGCAGTCGCGCGTGACGTCGTCACCGAGCATGGTGCCGACGCGTCCATGCGAGATATCGCCCGCCGGGCCGACGTCGGGTTGGCCACACTGCTCCGCCATTTCCCGACGCGAGAAGCCTTGTTCGAAGCGTTGCTGCGTATGAATGTGGACGCACTGACACAGCAGGCAGCCGAACTCGAAACGTCGAAGCCACCTGACGAAGCGCTGGTGTCCTGGTTTCGCGAAGGGGTGGCATTCTTTCATAGCTATAGCGGCGTTTGCGCCTTGATGGCGAGCGCCCACGCGGACCCGGACTCCGCGCTTCACGCTTCAAGCTCAGCGGTGCGGTCAGCGGGCGCGCGACTACTGCTCCGCGCTCAGGCCGAGGGAACGGCGCGCGCCGATATGGATGGGGTCGACCTGTTCGCCCTGATGTCGGCGCTCGGCTGGCTCGTCGGCCAGCCCGGATTCGCGCCACGGGGGGATCATCTCTTTCACGTTATTACGAGCGCCATCCTGATAAATCGGCCTAGCAACGGTGTCAAGAAGGCAACGTGTTGAATCAGATTTGCCGACGCATACTTTCCTACCAGGAAAGCCCCGGGGATTCGAACCAGACGGCGGAAAGCTGACTGGAGCCGACACTCGAAGGTCATTACCGCACTTGATCGATTGGCCGCTCCTGGCCGACACCGGATGCTCGCCTTCACATCGGGGGCGAAAGTCGGCTCAGCATGTCGCCTAGGCCAACTGTTGCGTAACAGTTACACTGGATTACATTTCTGTCGGAAACTTGCGAAGCCCGCCCATAGCCGCTGTCGGACCCGGACGGGACATTGGCGCGCGCGACACAGGGCGCGGGATTGCGTTGTGACGGAGCCTCACCTAACGTACAGTAAGCGAGAGCGCCCCGATTCTGCATAGATAGCTCGCGCCAGCATTTGTGCCCTGCCGACTTCAGGAGAAAATGATGCGTGGCCTGGTGATGGGAATCGCTATCATCTCAGCGAGCTGGCCGTTTATAAAGGCTCTCGCTCAGTATGACTCGGACATGCCTAAGGAGAGATGGGGAAAGACGGTCACAGCCGAATCACCGCGCGGCGGAGAAACTCAGAAATCGGACTTCGCGACAATTGTGGCCCCTCCTGGTTTCGCCATCGCTTTGGACAGGCTAGACAGGACAATACACCTCTTATTCGATATCAGATGTAGAATTTCGTTAATTTGCTTTGTTTCTCGCCCGAATTGACGTTCTTCTCCACACTTCGGGGGAGACCCGTAATCAAAAGTCAGGCTCGGTTAGATTTCGATAAAGTTCCAAATTGCCCTTCTCTAGGGCATCGCGTTGCTCTTTAAGGTGTTGAATCTCTTCACGCAGACGTTCGATGGTTGCTTCCATCTCGTCGATTCCGTCTTGTAGTTGTTGGCTGTACTCGTTCATGTGTGTTGCTCCTTTCTTTACTTATAGCGGCTTAAGATTAAACCTTAATCTGCTTTGGCTTCACAGTGCCTTGTTTCACCGCTTCCATATATTCATACGGGGACAAATCGTAAATGCTGCCGTGGATGCGGATACGATTATAATCTTGTATAAACTGACTTACGACTTCATAGGCCTGTGGATATGTTTCAAACTCATGCCGCTGATAGCACTCCGCCTCTATGATCGAATGATACGATTCGATATGCGCGTTTTTATTCGGCGTTTTTGGCGGGATGCGCTCGTGAATCATGACAAACTCGTTACAAGCTTCCTCAAACAGGTTGCTAATAAATTGCGGACCGTTGTCCGAACGAATGACAGGCTTTTCTGCCTTGTCAAAGAGCTGACGTTTCATCAGTGCTTCCTGCATGATCTGAACGAGATGCTTCGCTTCGCACGTCAATCCAATGTGATAAGTAACTACGGCGCGATCAAACACATCTAAGATGCTCATAAGGAAGAAGAACCGTTGCTCGCCTTGGACCCATCCATACTTAATGTCAGTCTCCCACAGTTGATTAGAGGCCGTTATGACGCGATTGTTGGCAAGTCGCTTGGGATGCTTAATCTTGAGTTTCCGCTGTGGACGAAGCACATCCATCCGCTTGCATAGACGGTAAACTTTCTTCTTGTTAATTTTCAGTTGATGGCGGCGGCGTAAAAGCACGGTCAGTTTACGATAGCCGTAGTTCGCGCCTTCGCCTGCTAAGAACTCCATGATCCATTCACAAATCTGCTCATCACTGATTGGCTCACCATCTTGTGTATAAGATAAACCAGGTGCAGGACGACCGGCCCTGTGGATTGTTTCTTGGGCTTGCTCTGGCCTATTCACGTATGCATAAAACGTTGAACGTTCTACCTCTAGCACACGCAGTACAAAGCTGATGCTATGCCCTCGTGTAATATACTTCTGGGCGATTTCTATTTTATCCGCAAGTGCGGGTTCGTTTTTTTAGTAGGTCTTTGAGAATATCCCTCTCTAAGGCTTGCTCTGCAAAGAGCTTCTTAAGTTTCTCATTCTCTTTCACAAGCTCTGCATAATCTTCTGAAGTCGGCACAAATTTCGCTTGCTTTACACTAGAACCATCCAGTGTATCTAGATCCTTACGATTTAATTCTCTGGCCCATCGCAATACCATCTTTGGATCAAGCTCATGTTGTCTTGCTATAGCGGTCATATTGCCGATTTCCTTCCCCTTGGCAACCACCATCTTCTTGAAATTTAGATCATACTGTTTCTTCTTCATTTCGTTCCCCTCCGCCTCAATATTATTGTATCGGAGTAAGGGGTGTACTGTCCAAGTTCAAATAGGGGCTAAATAGATAGGATTCCTTTAGAAAGTTGTTCCTTAAGACGTTTACTAATAGATGAATTTATGACGTACAATTTTTCAGTTGTACGCCATTTTGAGCATTTCTATTTCTATAATTTTTAATTTTAATTTGAAGCCAATTACTTACTTTCCTGGTGCTCTAATTCTTTCAATGTAGGATAATCCGTATATCCCTTGCTCCCGCCGCCATAAAATGTTGCAGGATCTGCTTCATTTAATGGAGCGCCTGCTTTAAGTCGTTCCACAAAATCCGGATTAGATAATGACCATACTCCAACAGGAGCTAGATCAGCAAGGTCACTATCAATATCAACACTGATATTGTCTATTGTCCGTCCAGCCCGATTGACTAACAACGGATTAGTCCATAAGGAACGAATGTCTTGAAGCAATTCATCATTTCCAAGGTGCATTACGTGAAGATAAGCTAAATTCAATTTAGCTAATTCTTTCGTCAAGTAACGGTAAAGATCTGGCCCTTGTTCACCATCTTGAATTCCGCCAAGAGGGGTTCCTGGAGAAATACGGAAACCAGTTCTCTCTGGTCCAATCTCGTCAACGACGGCTTTGGCTACTTCAATCGCAAAGCGAGCACGATTTTCTATAGAACCACCCTACTCATCTCTCCGCGTGTTTGAATTTTCTCCAATAAATTGGTTAATTAAATATCCATTTGCTCCATGAATTTCAACACCGTCAGCGCCTGCTGCAATAGCTGCAGCTGCAGCTTTTCGATAATCTTGAATGGTTGTTTGAATCTCTTCTTTACTCAGCTCACGTGGTACAGGGATATGCTGCATTCCTGTAGCCGTAAACGCTTCTACTCCTGGGGCAATTGCAGATGGTGCAACCGGCTGCCGATGATGTGGTGTATTATCAGGGTGCGATACACGACCGACATGCATTAATTGAATATAGATGTATCCGCCTGCTTCATGCACAGCACTTGTAACCTTTTTCCACCCTTCAATATGCTTTTCTGTATAGATCCCAGGTGTCTTTAAGTATCCTTGACCATCGTCTGATGGTTGTGCACCTTCCGTAATTAGAAGTCCCAAGGAGGCACGTTGAGCATAATAAAGTGCAGCCAACTCTCCAGGTGTACCATCTTCTTGTGCTCTACTGCGTGTCATTGGCGCCATGGTTAGTCGATGAGGCAATTCCATGTTTCCAATTTTTGTTTTACTCCATAATCTCGCCATCTTTATTCCTCCTATTTAAGTGAGATAAATTGAATTCTACATATTTACAAATAGATTTAAAATTATAAAATAACTGGATTAATTTTTCCTCTTTAAATTGAAGGTATAATTTCGATCTACAATTCTTACCACTTCGTTGCTATCATATAGGTTCACCATGAAACCTGCCATTTGCTTAGCAGTATGATATTTAGGCATGTTTGCTTCAAAATCAAAAGCTTCAGTATCTATTGATTTTTGTGCAAATTCTGACTCCGTAATAGCTGGTGTTAAGATTTTCGCCTTTAACTTCTGGCAACAATGATCAATTTTTTCCCCAAGCAGCAAACGCCAACGCAGTCTCATTACCGATTCCTGAATTTGCTCCAGTAATTACTCTAGTCGACGTGCAAAAGGATATCCTCTATGCTCGATTTCTGGAAGAACTCAAGCGCAATATCGCCCCTGTGGTCAAAAATCGAACATTCACGAGACAAACAGAGTAAGGCTTATAAGCACACGAATACAAAGAGGCGGAGGCTCTAGCCGCTTAACCTGACAACAAAGATCACGCCCCTCTCCCCGAAATCTGCTATGTCGTTATATAGTTTCCTCCGTTTGATGACGATAGAACGCAACAACAAACCATTACATACTTCGTTTGTACCTAGATCTCCTCGTCGACCAGTTCGGTGTATTCTATTTCCATAAATTTATAAAATGGCAATGACTCCACAGCAACTCGAACCTCTTCTAAACTGTCTCCAATTAAAATAGACCAATGCTCGTCCCTTGTGTGGGAAAGGTAAAACGATTTAATCAGTCCCTGTTCCACTAATTCAGCAAATCGAGCTTGTTCCGCCGGTAACAGTTCATTAATTTCTTCCTCCGTTGTTGTTGGTTTAATTTTGACATGAGAGAGAAAACGCATGTTGTACCACTCCTAATATTTTCATAATATTTTCTAACGCATATTGTGTAATTTTATTGGAATAATTGCGGATATAGAGAAGAAATCCCACCAGAAAGGCCTTGTTGCACATTCCGGCTTGTGTCATCAGCAACAATCTCGTAGAGACCCGCTTCGATTCCATCTATCGCAATTCTTGCGATGTCCTTTGGAGATGACTTAGGTGCTTGAATGCCTGCTGTCAAGTCCGTGTCCATGAATGCTACGTGCAATCCGGCAACCCGAACGTTCTTAGGAGCTAATTCTAAGCGTAATGCATTCGTCACTCCCCATTGAGCAGATTTTGCAGCTGAATATGCGCCTGAGTTACCTATATTGATCCAAGATAACGCAGATAAAATATTAAGAATCGAACCTCCCCCATTCTTTTCAATCACTGGTGCAAACGTGCGAACCATTGAAAGTGTACCGAAAACATTAGTGTCGAATTCCAAATGAATATCGTCCAGCTATCGAAATACTTATGGCAGGGGCAGTGTGCTTTGTCAGCTTCACTTACTACATGTCCATGATTTCAAGTGCGGAGCCCGAACATCTTGAAAAGACTGCCACAACCTGGTGAGAGGATTAAATAACCCGTATCTATAAAGCCTCGAACTGGGGATGGCAAAGCCGATTGGCATACCTGTAATAAAGCTACCAAGCACTCCTCCTGCTACTCCTAGGTAAACATTCGTCATAATAATGAGAGGTGTGGAACCGAGTAAAACTGCATGATGATCAAGATCAGAATGAGAAAAACAACGATGTTATGTGTTTAGAACTTCACGTAAAATCTCATGCTTTACCCGGAACGAACCTTCTTCTCGATTAGCAAAAAAGGCATATCCTTCAGCTGAATATTAAACAATATCATGAAACCTTTCTCTGACTAAGGTTAGAAGTCATTATTTCTTCATTAATGTGCGCTCACCAAGCTATAATCCCTTGGCTCCGCCAAGGGATTATAGGCTTTTGTTGATTATTTGTTTTAATCCCAGAGTTATAAAGCACGTCATTTGCTACACCGAATCATTAAATTAAATACATTTTTATCTCCCATCCAAATAAAATTGATTCAGCTTCGTTTTACAAGTACCTGCCGTTCTCCTTTGCCATTTCGAATGACAAGCTGCTCTGACTATTCGGTTTCCTTGGAGTGACTGCAGGACTCACGGGTGTTCTGTATTGACAAGGTCAGTTGTTGGTCTTCTTCTTTACCTGAACAGGTACGTTGAAATCATCGACGTTAATATGTCCAAACCCGCCTTTGGAGTGGTCAACCACCTTAATGTAAAGCTCCTCGCCGATATAATCCGACGCATCCCAAATCTTCCGTTGATATTCTTCATAATTGGTCGCTGTCTCTTTAAATAACTCTTTGCCGTCCGACGCCCGAACCAGCGCAACATACAGACGGTCTATATCCCGGCCGCCGCTGATAAGGAAGTTGATCTTACCGTTCCCACCAAGGACGAAATTTTGAGATCTTAGCGCTCCTGTCAAGCTGTCGCCGCCGGCTTGCTCGTTGAAGCCCCATAAATGGTAGCCGCCCGGAATTTTATGCGACGGGTTGAAGTAAATGGTGTCCCAGAAGAACTGGGTATTGGTCACATGGACATTCTGGAAGGCGTCTCCTTCCGTAATCCATCCTGTTAAGTCGCCCGTAGCAAAATCATGGTTAGGCAGCTCTGTAATATCCTTATACACGGAGTTATCCCAGTTATCGGGCACATAGACCGGAGCAGCCTTTTTACCCGTTAAGGCATTCATATCCCATACTTGCATAGACTTGACAGTGATATCGCCATCGGCCCAGATCTGCAAGCCCAAGGAGTCGTATCTGCCTACATAGACACGAGTTGTCAGCTTCTTCTTGTAATTTGCAAAGGCTTCAATGACCGAGCGATCGAGAAAGATATGGAGTTTCAAGTTCTCTCCGTCAAGATCTACATATCCTCCTTGAATGCCGTCCACACGCACATCCGGATCAATGCTGCTCTTGGTTCGATCCACATTGAATGTCCCGTTCTTCTTGTCGTAGTAAATGAGCGTCTCTTCTTGGCCTTTTTCCGAGCGTCGCACCTTGAGACCGAATTTCTGAGCCTCACGCGGATCAATCTCCATCACAATCTCTAGCATGTCGCCCTTGACATTTTTAATCAATTGATTGGCACTCTCCAAATTTTTGTCCGAAAAATCAACCCGTTTTTCCCCTCGAAGGCTCTGCAGTTCTTTAATCGGTTCGATATGCAATTTATCATGCTTATCGAGGCTTAGGGAAACTGGCAAAGATAAATTATGAGCCCATCCGGATTGATATTCGGCTTGCGGTGTTCTTACATTTTGCACCATGGAGAATACGACCGTTCTTCCGTCAGGTGTGACCAGACCGCTTTCTGCGGTTAAATAGCCGTCACCCACATCCATTTTGGAGGGTGCCTCCTGGTCAGGAATAAATTTGAAGTTATCCCGGTCCCAGGTCCCGATCCAGTAAAAGACCTCAACATCTCTTTGCACATCGTTCGCTGGAGGAACATGCTCCGGCTTTTCATGGGGATTAATCATGAAAATATATTTTTGCTTGCCCGTACTATCCGTGCCTACCGGCAATAACACTGGCAGCTCCCATACCGTACCCAACTCCGGATAACGGCTTCTGTCACTAACGTATAAAGGACCCTTATATTCCCAATTGTACATATCGTCGGATACATACACCAAAGCTGTGCCGCTGCTGAAGTCTGGAAGGCCAGACGTCACTAACTGATACCACTTGTCCACCTCTTTGTCGTACCATACAAATGGATCGCGGAACTCGTTGTGGATGCCTTTTCCGTTCTGCTCCGTTACCGGTTTAGGATATTTCACCCATTTTTCCAAATAGGGATCGGACAAACCCGCCGGAGTTGCCAGCCCGGTTCTTTGGTTCGGCGACAGGGAGTCGTTGCCGGCGGTATAGAACAGAACGGGATTGCCGTTTCGATCATACGCTGCACTACCTGACCACGTGCCGTCCGGATCAAGGGTGCCCGCTTCGGGCGCAAGAGCAGGCCTTACATTTTCCCAGTGCACCATATCGTCGCTCACCCAATGCCCCCAGTGGATTTGATGCCAGTATGGACCTTGCGGGTTATGTTGATAAAATAAATGGTATTTGCCGTTATAGTAAATCGGTGCATGTGCTTCATTCATCCAGTTTTGCGGAGGCATTGCATGATACTGGGGACGGTGCTGATCTCCGTCAAACACACTTGGATCCTCATCCATGTCCGCATTCGGAATTTTCGGAACCGAACCCCCGTGAAGCGCCTTCACGCTCTCATATCCAGCAAGTATCTCCTGGTTCGTAAGAGCTTTGTTATGCAGCTTCACTTCATCTATGAGTCCGCTGAACATATTGAAGGAGAACAACCCTGCCAACTCTACTGGTTTATTATTTTTTCCGATGATCAGGCTTTCAGTAGATGGTGTGATCGGAACGTTGACGGGGGTTGCTTGGGAAGCCACTTCCTCACCGTTTAGATATAACTTAATCTTTCCATCTTCTTTACTGAAAGTAGCGGCCACATAATTCCACTTGTATTTTTCCAACGGGTGGTCCTTTACCCATACCTGAATCCACTGGCCGCCAATGCCTACCTGCATCGACCATGTACCGTGCCGATACATTCCAAGAGAAAAGCCTTCCGCTTTATCCTGATCGGATTGGTTTACGATCGCAGATAGCTTGTTTCCGTCTCCCCATTCATAGCTCCGCGGTGCAACCCAAGCTTCGATGGTTAACGCGTCGCTTATAGGCACAGTATCCTTTGCATTGACTTCAATATAATTCGAGTATCCATCGAGTAACAAGGCACCGCCTTTTATTCCACGCGGAGTCCATCTTGGATCCTTCGATTCCATATATCTGGCGTTGTTAAATACATAGTTCACATCATGCTTAAGATTGCGTACATTCTCCAACACTTTCTTTCCTGCGCCCTCATCAAGGTTTAAGTAGAAAATGGTACCCACACCACTTGCTTGGAACCCATCAACGGCAATGCTGGCTTCATTGGAATGATCGATGACCTTTACATAAAGCTTCTTGTTGTAGTGTTCCTGCACTTTCCATGAGATTTTCTCGTTCGCACTGACATTCCCGGTTTTCATAAGCAATGTGTTGCTATTCGCATCGTAAAGTCCGACATAGGCGTTCCCAGGTTTGAGGATATCCAAAATAGTGAAGTTAATTGTTCCAGTTCCCTGAAGCGTGAAAGTATTAGAGGTGATGGAGCCCTTACCTTGCACGGAGGATTTGGTATAGAAGTTCCCTTCTTTGCTCGCATGAGCTTCATCGGTCACTTCAAAAGCATCTCCCTCAACCGTCCAGCCATCGAGATTTCCGGTTTCAAAGCTGGGATTATCGATTTCATAGCGTTTGAAATCTGGCTTGATATCCGTCGCAACAATTCCTTCAGCTGGCTCCGATTCATGGTACATGGAGAATGCGTCCGCAAAAATGATTCCCCAATCCGAGGTTGCATTATCGACGACCTCCACATACAGTTTCTTGCCTAAATGTGTGGAAAGATCAGCCTTGTATTGCACCATATTGGCAAGCCGCATGCCCAGCGCGGGATCCGGGAAGCCAACGTCGGCGAATGCACTATTTCCGTATCGGGCAATAACTTGTCCCGTATCGACTTCCACAATATTTATAAATACCTTGTCTGGGTTCTTCGCACCGCCAAGCCTGAAGCTGATCCAACCGCTTCCGCCCAGCTCGAAAGTGCTGGAACGAAGTACACCTGTTGCAGATTCGTCATACTTCCAGCCGTTTAAATGGTAAGCGCCTTCCTGGTTATACGGTATTTTTTCCGCCCACCAAGTCGTTTCGTCGGTTACGCTATTCGGACCGAACGCATTGCCTTTGACAACAGTCCATCCCGTCAAATCTCCTGTTTCAAATCCAGGATTCCGGATTTGATAGACCGAATCCGTAACTGACAATCCCACGTCATTCTTAGGAATATTTTTGATTTGATAAACCGCATCCGTAACCGATGATCTCACATCATTCTTAGGAATGGGCGTTTCTCCAGCAACAGTTTTAGATTCGGATGCGGCAGAGATTCCCGGAACAACAAGCTGGAGAACCATAGCCCATATAACCATTCCCGATATCCAAGATTTTCTTCTTTTGGCTTTCCTCATTCTCGAGCCTCCTTCGAAACTTGTTATACTTGCGAACATCGATACCTCATTTCGAAATGCTCTCCTTGTACAAAGTGAATAGTCATGAAGAAGGAAGAATATGAATGAAACGTTTCCAATCGGAGGAATGCAAAGTTACTTGATCATTTGCTGCATGACCCGATTGGTAAGGAGCGCCTAAGCAATCGTCTTACCAAATGGACTGCATATCCCATATATCCAAGGATTTAACAAACGCTTCTCCATCTCCCCAAATCTCAAGTCCCAAAGCATCCATACGGCTCGGGTACACCCGGGTTGTCAGGCTTTTCAATCCGTTTGCATAGGCTTCGACCATGGAGCGGTCCAAATAAATATGAAGCTTCAGATTCTCCCCAAGTAGCTCCAGCTTACCGCCCTGAACCCCTCTGCACTTTTCTCCCGGATACAGCGTCGTTTTCGACCGGTCAACCACGAGCATCGCTTGATTCCAATCATAATACAGCAGAGTTTCTTCCTCTCCGTCCGGCGTACAACGGACCTTGATTCCGAATTGTTTGGCGCTGCCGGGCTCCAATTCCAATTGAATCTCAAGCATGTCACCATGAACATCCCTGAGCTGTACATTAGTTTCAGCCAATGACTGGTCCCGAAGTGATAGCCTCTTGGCGCCACGCAGCGATTGAAGCTCCTGAATCGGCTCTATTCCCAGACGTCCGTCATCCCTCAAATACACGCTTAACGGCAAGCCGCCGTTATGAGCCCAGCCCGACTTATATTCCATCTCGGACGTCCGGTCGCCTTGGGCTATCGTAAAGACGATATTTCTGCCGGTCTTCGGATCAACCATTCCACTCGGTCCGGTAAAATGGAAATCCCCGACGTCAATCAATTGAGGCTCTTCTTGATCGGGGATGAACGAAAGATTTTGCTTGTCAAGTTGCCCGATCCAATAGAACACCTCGACATCCGCTCCCTTCCCCACAGGGCTGACAAGCAGGAGATGTTTGTTCACCCCCTGCTTGTCACTGCCAAGGGGAAGAAGCACAGGGAGCTCCCAGATGGGTCCAAGGTAAGGAAACTTCTGAATATCTGCTTTAAAAAACGGCCCTTTATACGTCCAATTCAGCATATCCTGTGACGCAAATGCCAGTGCTGCTCCGCCTTCGATTCCGGACCCGACCAGAGCATACCAGCCGTCATCGTCCTTCCATACGAACGGATCCCGGAAATCCCCAAATGCGCCCATTCCCTTCTTTTGCACGATCAACGGCTCCGGATGTTTGACCCAGTGAACCAGATCCGGGTTTCCGTCAAGGGTATAGGTGCTTCGGGCAAGCGCCACGCTCTGATTCGGCGAAGCGCTGTCATTACCTGCCGTAAAGAACAAGACAGGCAGGCCGTCTTCATCATAGGTTGCGCTTCCCGACCAGATCCCGTCCGGTGCGAGCTGATCCTTTTCGGGCGCCAGGGCCACGGGAAGATCACGCCAATGCACCAAATCCTGACTTACCCAATGTCCCCAATGGATCTGATGAAAGAACGGCCCATGCGGGTTATGCTGATAGAACAAATGATATTGCCCGTCAAAATAGATCGGTGCATGGGGTTCGTTCATCCAATGGGCTGGCGGGCTAACATGATATTGCGGTCTGTGCCGATCAAGCAGCAGTGGCGTCCGGTCCAGCTTGATCTCGTCATAGTTTAATTGCGGCCGGATACCTTCGTGAAAGGTATCCAGCACATGCCGATAAGAAGCGGCCACTTCTTCCGCGCTCAGCGCCCGATTATAAATCTTGAGTTCATCAATGATACCGCTAAACATGTGCAGGCTGAACACTTCCGCCAGCAGGCTGCTATGGTTATTCTTGCCGATAAGAAGATCCAAGTCCGTCGCCTCAGCTAGGCGGGAACCACGAGGCAAGGCTGCCGAAGCAATTTCACTACCGTTCAAATACAGCTTGATTTCGCCTTGGTTCCCATCGAACACTGCATTTACGTATGACCATTCATTCTTGGGCAATTCATGGCCGTCCGGCGACCAAAGTTCCTTCCAGTCCCCTCCTTCCAGCCCGACTTGGAAGGACCAGGAACCGTGACGGAACATACCGAGCAGATAACCCTGCTTACGATCCAGATTGTAGCGGTTCACAATGGCGGACAATTTGCCATCATCCCCCCATTCATAAGAGCGTGGGGCTACCCATACTCCAATGCTTAGCGCTGATCGATACTCTGGCTCGGTGTTCTGATTTCCCTCATCGAACGAATGCGCAATGTAAGTCGAATAACCATCGAACAGGAGCCCATTTCCAATTACTCCCTGTCTCCACCGTGGAGAGCAAGGTTTAGTAAACTCCGCTTGGTTAAATACGTACTGGATATTATCCTGGACTTGGGATACGCTCTCCAGAGCGCTTGAACCGGTTTCTTCATTGAACGCCCAATACATGATCAATCCCCGATTATCGGTTGCATGGCTCATACCTCAACCCTCCTTGATGTCTGCTCCGTTGGACCATTGGGAATATGAATGGAGTTAAGAGCATGCATATGAAACGAGTTCAGTACAACTTCCCCTGATTTCGTACTTATCTCAATACGATCCATCGGAGCATCAGGGAATATTTGATCCGTCAGTGCAACCAAACCCTCATTCGCGTACACTTCAACCGCGTTGCGATCCAGCCAGATATGCAGTTTGATCTTTCCATTCTCCGGAACCATTCTAGCACCGTGCTTGCACGCAAACGACGGGTGGAAGTCAGTCAGGCCCGATTTCGAACGGTCGATGAATAGCCATTGGCGCACAGGGTCATATCCGATAATAGTCTCACTTTGCCCAGAGGACTTCATTTTGATATGAACCTCATCCCCGGAACGAATGTCGATATCCGCTTCAATCTCAAGCAGAACATCATTCATTTTCTGCGTAAACGGCACCACCGGCGTAACCTTGACCTCATTCCAGCAGAGCGTTCCTTTTCGCAGCTGCTCTATTTCCCGGACAGGCATTTGAGTCAGAACTACGCCCTCGTCTCGGCTGGTCAATGATAAGACGCGAGGTAGAGTCATTGCGCCTCTCCAGGCTCCGGTAGGCGTTTGGTTGGCATATTTCCAGTTGCTCATCCATCCGATGATCACGCGCCGTCCGTCTTGCTCAGCTATATCCGACCAAGTGACCCCCGCATAATTGTCCCGGCCATAATCCAGCCACAGGATATGATCGGCCGGATTGTCATTGATGAACGTATTTCCGTCGAATTCTCCGATAAAGTATTGCGTGCGTGAGCCTTCCGGACAGTTCGGATCATCTCCGATGCTTATGATAAGTACCCATTTGGAACGCCCGCTGTCATCAATCGGCAATTCAAAGAGATCAGGGCATTCCCAAACTCCGTCATGCGAGCCTTCATTCTTTCCGAATTCGCCTGACAACGACCATTCACGCAAATTGTCCGAACGATAAAACCGAACGTGGTCTCCCGCGACAAGAGCCATAATCCACCGCTCACTTGGCGAATGCCAGAACACCTTGGGGTCCCGGAAGTCAACCATATCATACTCGGCGAGTATTGGATTCCCCTCATATTTGTGCCAAGTTCGTCCTTTATCGCTACTGTAAGCCAGGCTTTGCCGCTGGCGAGGTTGTCTGGTCTCCGGACAGATGTCTGCATGAGTGAAGAGCGCGATCAATCCATGGGAACCATCGAACAGTCCGCTGCTATTATTCCAGTCAACCACACAGCAACCGGAAAAAATTGCGCCATGCTCATCCGGGAACAGAGCGATAGGCATATGCTCCCAATGAACCAAGTCTGGGCTTACGGCATGACCCCAGTGCATCGGTCCCCACTGATTGCTATAAGGATGGTGCTGATAAAACAGATGATAGACTCCCTCGTAATAGACTAATCCGTTCGGATCATTCAACCAATGGGAGTGAGGTGAAAAATGAAAACCCGGTCTTAATCTATCATCATCTTGCTGTTTATTTGTCTCGATCATCTGTTTAATCTCATCTGTCGTCGGCATAGATTGAAGAGCTCCTTTTCGTGTGGTTACTAATGCACCGCCGGAATTGGCAAAAGTTAGCATGCTGATGATTTGCTGTTTGGTCAGCTGATTCAAAGAAATACCGGCTTCCAGTATCTTATATAACAAGCAGCCCAGAAAAGCGTCGCCGGCTCCCGTCGTATCGATGGCCTTCACTTGAAAACCCGGCACATAGCCGTCATGACCAGTCAACCGGTAATAGCAGCCTTTTTCCGCTAAAGTTACGACGATCCAGGCGATGCCGAATTGTTGTTGCAGCTCTAACGAGCCTTTTTCCACATCAGTTGTACCCGTTATAAAGTGGAGCTCATCTTCCGATATTTTCAGGATGTCGGCATACTTCATGCCCCAAATGATATTCTGTTTCGCTTCCTCTTTACTCTCCCATAAAGCAAACCGGATGTTCGGATCGAATGAAAGTAGGACTCCTGCCTCTTTAGCCTTCACAACTGCCGCTCTTGTTGCCGTACTTGCCGGCTCATGGGTCATCGACACAGAACCAAAGTGCAGTGCATGGCAGTTTTCAATCCTATCAAACGGGACATCCTGCGTGCGCAAGTATGTATCCGCTCCTGGCTTCCGGTAGAAGCTGAACGATCGGTCTCCATTGTCATCCAGATGGACAAATGCCAGCGTTGTATTGGCTTCATCTGTAAACGAAAGCGCAGACACGTCGATGCCGCCGTTCATCAAGGTATCGTGCAGCAAGGAACCGAATCGATCATCCCCAACTTTGCTAATCAATGTCGCTCTAGCTCCTAAGCGGGATAGAGCAGCTGCTACGTTAGCCGGAGCCCCTCCAGGATTGCATTCAAACTGCTCGTTGCCTCCCGCTGTACGACCTGATGGAGTAAAGTCTATCAATACTTCCCCAATGGTTATTACATCAAGCACAGTTTCTCCCCACCTATCCTTTGATTATTTATTTTTTAAATTTGCATTATAACGGTCCAGCCCTTTTTGATAGATCTCCATCAATTCGTTCAGACCCATCTTCTCCAGTGTCTTCACATAGCGGTCCCACTGCTCATCCACGCCGCCATCGACGATGAACTTGCCTCTTTGGGTATTTACATATTTAATAAGTTCTGGCTCAATCCGATTGATTTTATCTAGTTCATCCGGTTCAAAGAAGATGCTCGGATAGTTTTCCTTTGTCATATATGGAGTGTAATATTTCTCCAAATAATCAGCACGCTTCTGAGCCCGGGGTTCCATATCAACAACTTTTCCGAAGTCATCGAAAGTAATGACGCCCGGATTTCCCGTGCCTGGAGCCACTTTTTGACGGAATTCACCTGCGGACACTCCCTTGGGAAGCGGCAGGTTCACCAATTTTCCTTTTTCGTCCTTCTTGAATACGACATCCAACGGACCCCAGTGAATTTGAGCCGCCATGTAAGGGTCATACTGTTGATCGATCCAACGCATCGTCATTGCCGGATAACGGTTCTCCTTTGTAATCACGAAGCCACCTCGTCCCGGACCGCCGCCGTTGCTGCGGCCGATCATTTGATCTCCATTTGGGCCTTTAAGCGGGGGCAGCAAAGCATAATCCTTACTACGCTCCGGTCCGACAACCTCTTCGACTTCCCACCAAACGTAGGAGCCAAGCGTTTCATCTGGTGTTTTGCCTTTTGCTAAATACTGAGCAGCGTCCTGGGTGAACGATTCAGGGTCAATCAGGCCCTGCTTATACCAGTTATTGTGAATATATTTTAATGCTTCCTTATATTGAGGTTGCGTAGCGGTAAAGATCACTTTACCTTCGCGGACGATCCGATGTTCCAAATTATCCGAAAGACCGAAAGCTCCGAATATGCCGGCAATGTCACTACACCACTGCATATGCATAAAGCTTAATGGGATTTCATCAGCCTTGCCATTGCCGTTCGGATCCTTCGTTTTAAAGGCAATCAAAGTCTGAGTGTATTCATCCAGCGTCTGAGGTATTTTCAGGCCCAGCTTATCGAGCCAATTTTTATTGATGACGTGAAAGAAGGGGTTGGTATCGAGCTTATTCTCTTCCCACGACGGCAGTCCGTAGATGTGTCCATCCGGCGCTGTGATGGCTAATTTAATGTCGGGTCGACGATCGAGAAGCGCTTTCAAGTTAGGCGCATATTTATCAATTAAATCCTCCAGCGGAATGATGGTTCCGTCTTTACCGTAATTGATTAGATCGTAATCTGTGAATCCGGCTCCGTAAAATGCGTCTGGCAAATCTCCGCTGGCCAACAACAAATTTTTCTTCTCTGCAAAGTCAGTGTCTGGAATGTTCTCCCAGTCAATCTTTACGTTTGTTTGTTTTTCCAGCCGCTTAAAAATTTCCATTTTCGAGTAATCCGGCGCTAAAGCAGCTTTCGGGGAGACCATCTTTAAGGTCACCGGTTCTTTAACAATCGGAAGACCGGTTTTATTAAAATTCGCATCCTGATCCGGATTTACCATCTGATTTTTTGACTCGCCACCGCCTCCCGAACATCCGCTAAGTGCAAACACTCCGGCCAACATTAGAATTCCAGCACTTTTGAATAATTTCATCGTACATAACCTCCTTTATGTCATTCCACAAGCTGAAAACTTCCCTTGCCTTTGTTATATATTTGTCTGAATGCTGGATCTATCGATTCTGTTGCACACTCCCCCTTTCAGGCACCATGACAATGTTAGCCTTTGATCGAGCCGATCATCACGCCTTTAACAAAGTATTTTTGCAGGAAAGGATACAAAATCAGCAACGGTAGACTGGATACCATGATGACACCATATTTGATAAGCTCTGTAACGCGCATCTTCGCTGCGTAAGATTCCACGTCTATCATCATGCCCGAGTTGGCCTGATTCTGGACAAGAATGTTGCGCAGAACCAGTTGCAACGGATACTTGTTTTCATCGTTCAAGTAGATCAAAGCGTCAAAGAAACCATTCCAGAAGCCGACAACATGATATAGTACCATTACGGCTATAACGGACTTAGACAAAGGCAATACAATGCTCCAAAAAAATCTGGTATTGGAACAACCATCGATCGAAGCTGCCTCCCACATTTCATCTGGGATGGTCGACTGAAAAAAAGTCCTTACGATAATGACATTGAACACACCTCCCGCTCCAGGAATAACAAGTGCCCAGATCGTATTCAGCATGTGAAGATCTTTTATCAGCAAATAGGTTGGGATCAGCCCTCCACTAAAAAACATGGAGATCAGTAAAAACCACATAATCGCCGATTTTCCCGCCAGTCCTTTACGAGCTAACGGGTAAGCTGCACATACGGTCACGGCTACTCCGATTAATGTTCCTAGACCCGCATATAAAATCGAGTTGGCATAACCAATCCATATAGATGAATCACTGAATATCCGCCCGTATCCATCCAGCGTAAAACCCTTTGGAAAAAACCATACTTCTCCTGAGTAGATGAGATTGGGGTCACTAAGTGAAGCAATCAGCACAAAATACAACGGGAATAATACAAGCAGCATAACTATGGTCAACATGAAGTAGTTGACGATGTCAAACCACATGTCTCCCTTGCTTTTTCTCTTTAATAATTGATTCAAAATGAACTCCCCCTTACCACAGGCTGGTTTCAGTCAACTTCTTGGCGATCCGGTTGACGGTGATTATCAGGATAATATTTACCACTGAATTAAACAGTCCAATTGCCGTAGAAAAGCTGTATTGTGCCTTTTGAATCCCGATTTCATAAACATAGGTCGGAATGATATTGGAAGTGGAATAATTCAAATCGTTCTGCATAAGGAAAGCCTTTTCAAAACCGATGCCCATAATGTTACCGAGTGCGAGAATCAATAAGATGACGATCGTCGGCAAAATGCTTGGAATATCCACATGCATTACGCGCTTCCATTTGCTTGCTCCATCCATAATCGCGGCTTCATGCAATTCTGGATTGACCCCTGCCAGTGCAGCAAGGTAAATGATGGTAGCAAAACCTGTCTCTTGCCAAACCCCTGATAAAATATACAAAGGACGGAACCAACCTTCGTCGGCCAAAAACATAATGGGGTCTCCTCCGAACAAGGTGATGATGTGATTCACGATTCCGCTGTTTGGAGACAGAAAAACATTAAGCATACCGACGAGCACTACGGTAGAAATAAAGTGTGGTGCGTAAATTACAGTTTGTACAATTTTCTTGTATCTTTTGGCCAACATCTGATTCAACATAATCGCTATAATAATCGGAGCTGGGAAGCTAAACACAAGCGATAGAACACTGAGTGTAAGTGTATTCGTCATAATCGTCCAGAAGTTATAGGAATCGAAAAAATCAATAAAGTGCTTAAAGCCTACCCACTCGCTTCCCCAGATTCCCCGACTTGGTGAAAAATCCTTAAAAGCAATTTGTATTCCATACATCGGATAGTACTTAAATACGAGATAAATAATAATGATTGGCAGCAAAAACAGATACAGTTCATAATCACGTTTGACCTGGTTCCATATTTTGCGATTTGGCTTGATCGTGGAATGATCCAACTCACTAGTTCTTGAATTCACCATTACACTCCCTTTCTTGTAAAAGGATATTTTCATTTTTGAAACGTTTCCAATTTATTATAAGAAAAACGTCAGTCGGTGATCCATACCATAAATCCACCGAATGAGCTGAAGTTTTTCCAATCTAAAAAAACTTGCCTAAGATAACGGGAGATGATACATTTGCTGATTCAAACTTATTCCTTCGATCTTTTAACAGAGTAGTCTGATTGTCAAATGAAACGTTTCCAATTTTCTATAAGAGAAAGTCAAGTTTGCATATCCAGACTGTGATCCGACTTTACGAGCTAATATCTTTACAATAAAATCATGTAGTTTCGCCTTGTCTGAAGATAACGGGGAGACGATACACTTGCTGATCTAAAGTTATACCATCAATCTTTTGATACAGTAGTCTGATTGTCAAACGTGCCATCTCCTCCACTGGCTGCCTGATTGTAGACAATATCGGATGAAAATAACGATGATCCTGAATGCCGTCGTAACCGATGACCTTTACATCCTCGGGAATACGAATCCCCTGCCTACCTGCTCTTTCTATATATTTGGCGGCAAACATATCGGTAATAGCGAAAATGCCGTCCACATCCTGATGCTTAGATAGAAATTCGCCAAAATAGGCTTCGTCGTCCACAATAGGATCTGGTTTCTCGTATACAACATAGTCTACACCTAATTTTTTCGCCTCATCAATGAAACCTTTTCTTCGATTCATGGTTTCACTAAAAACGGAAGTTACACTTCCCATAAAAGCCGGTTTCTGGGCCCCTGCTTTAACAAGTTCCCTCAAAGCTAGACGGCCTCCCTCATAATTATCTGAGGTTACACAAGTGATTTTTTTGTTGAAATGCCTATCAATACTTAGAATCGGAATGTCATTGCTTACGCTATTTTCTATATCATTGTAAGTAATGCCGACAATACCAGCTACTTTGTTTTGCCGTAGCATATCCAGGTAATACAGTTCCTTTTCTGGCTTGCCTCCGCTATTACATAACATGAGCTTAAAGCCTTCCCGATCCAACTCATCCTCAATGTAATAAGCTAGTTCAGAAAAAAAAGGATGCCAGATACTTGGAAGCAGCAAGGCTACCATCTTGGATTTCCTCATTTTAAAATTTCGAGCGACTTCATTAGGAAAATAATTTAGTTCTTGTATAGCTTTCTCCACTTTCCTTCGTGTATCTGGTTTTACAGAGCCCGAGTTATTAATAACACGGGACACCGTTCCCACAGCAACACCAGCTATCTTAGCTACATCTCTAATACTTGGCATTTAACCCCCCCATCTCTTATGGGAATTATAATAGCATGAAGTTGGAAACGTTTCAATAATCTTTGAAGCGCTTTTTTTCTGACTTTTTTCATTGCCTACCCCGCATATGAATTTCGTGCCACCTGATTCAATCACACCTATTCGCTTTTTATATTTTTTTACAAACTTACACAATGTACTTTTCGAAGCGACACAAACATGTATGGCAACTCTATAAAATTAAAACTTAATTATTTCAGATTAAGTTGATGCGAACTGTAGCTCTTTATTGTATTAGAAACGGCGGTCAAAATGACCGCCACCGCAATGTAAAATAGATAATCACATCTATTATTTCTTCTTCAAAAAAAATAAAATCTCCTTTTAGAGACCGATTCTTCTCTCGAGCTCTTCCGGTTTAAGATTGGTGACAACATCGATGCGCTTGATGGAGTAAACGTTGAAAAAGGTAGACTACATATTAATCGGCTTGAAAAAGATGTTCCAGAAGAGGCGAAACAATATAGCGCTGCTCTCTACGGCATGTTGCCACGGGTAAAGCTACCAGACCTACTTTTAGAAGTAGCAAGTTGGACTGGGTTTGACGAGCAATACATTCATGCTTCAACCAATCGTCAACCTAAATCCGAAGAAAAACCGATTGTTCTGGCATCGCTCATGGCTATGGGTACCAATATAGGCTTAACAAAAATGGCTGATGCAACGCCTAGTATCTTAGAATCATTACGTCCGCTGAACCAAGGATAGCATAAAAGCCGGTTACACCCTTAACGTGTGAAAACCGGCTATTTTTGTACTCAGAATTCCTTAGCGTTGTAAATCTGCGTTTTGCTGGTGGTACCCCTTCAAGATCGAAACATTCGCAGTATGTGTGTCCGCAACAGTAAGAATTGCCCTAACGAACTACGGATGGACGGAGCACTTAAGAATTAGCAAAAGAAACCCGAAGTCTCATAAAAGACGTGGGTTTCTCGTCAATCTGAGTAGCCTTTAGGACTACTTTTTATTTCCCAATATTAAACCAACCGGGCATTGCTTGAATTACATTCCAAAGTTTTTCTGGAATATTAAGCTGGTTGAGTTTCGAAACGTTCAACTCAGAATCTACCTCGGCTTCACGTCCATTTGCGACCTTTTCAACCCAGTTAGGATCCATAATTAACGCATGCCCAATGGCGACTAGCGGCAATCCTAATTCCGCAGCTTGAAGAGCATCATCCGGTGTTAGTATGGAACCAGCAGCCATCACAGGTATCTTACCGTTTGCTCTTTCAAGAATTAATTCAAGCCGTGTTTTTTCATCTTGACTATCTACTGGCTTTGAAGACACATTATCTAATGAAGCATGAATATAATCTAAATCCTGTTCAACAAGGAAATCAATTAATTCATACGTGTCTTTCATACGTAATCCGTCCACTTTGTGGGATTCTTCAGGGGAAAGCCGGAAACCAATCATAAATGGTTTTGCAGCATGTTTTTCAATGACATTTTTGATTTCGTTAATAATCGCCAATGGAAAACGCAAGCGATTTTCAAGTGATCCTCCCCATGGGTCCGTCCGTTGATTCGTTGCTGGCGACCAGAAGTTTTGAATTAAAAATCCATGTGCCCCATGAATTTCGACGCCATCAAATCCGGCTTCAATCGCTCGTCTTGTTGTATCTCCAAAAGCACGTACAATCGACAAAATCTCCTCATGTGATAGTTCTCTTGTTTCTGGCGTTGAACCTAAATTAGTAATTTCGGGTTGCAATGCACTCGCACTAACTGCATCCAAATCGGGCAAAGCTTTATTGCCAGCATGAAAAATCTGTAGGATCGCTGGAGAGCCTCCACTTTTCGCTGCCTCAGCTAATTTTCGTAAACTTGGAGTAAATTCATCATTGTACCCGGCGAATTCATTCGTAAAACCCTGTCCATTCGGTGTAACATGAGTACACCCTGTAATAACGAGTCCTACTCCATTCACTCTTTGTTTGTAATACTTTACTTCGTCATCCGAAATGGTAAGATCGTCATTGCTTGACCAGGTTGTCATAGGTGCCATAACAATTCTATTCTTCATTGTTATTCCAGTTCTGAATGTGAAGGATTCAAATAACCTACTATATTTTTGATTCATTTCTTTAACCTCGCTATCATATTTTATTTTCTGTTTCAGTGTAATTGGTTACCGTTACAGTAGGTCAAGGATTTATTTTTATATGATTACATATAGAATTGTTGTGCTTTCATTCTCTTTATGATATATATTTAGTTACAGTAACTGTAACTAAAGGTGGGACAAGTAGATGTTGTATTCAATGACATACGTAGTGGAGAATTTAAATGTATCTGCAAAAACACTTAGGTTTTATGAAGAGCAGGGGATATTACCAAATATATCTCGTGACGAAAAAGGCCGTAGAGTTTATAACCAACAACAAATAGATTGGATTTCTTTTATTCGTTGTCTCAAAGAGACAGGAATGCCTCTTTCAAAAATCAAGGATTACAAGGAACTTTATGAATTGGGAAATAGCACCTTTTTGCAAAGAGAGGAGATGTTGATACAGCATAAATTGGAACTTCAGAAGAAAATTGACGAAAGTTTTAAACACATGGAAGAAATAAACTATAAAATTGCCATGTATGAACTTCAGAAAGAAGAGGTTATGAAAAACCCTAACTATAACTTTAAATGTCACGGTCACGGCCTGGAGATTAAGACGGTGAATTAATGTAATGTATTTGCGCTAACAGGAAACGATAGTTCAATCTCCAACTAAGACTAGGCTGCCGATCAATGTCGGCAGCCTAGCTCTGTCTTTGCACATTAACGTAAACAACCCAACAAGATAAATGTAGGTTTATTCCATACGTTTGAGACGCTGGTATTTCTCCAATCATAGCGAAATTCCCAGAACTTACATTTAACATATTTATCCATCTACTTTGCCCTTGTGACAGCGACGCTGGTACTACCCCTTCTTCGGATGATTACACATAGGGATGCAGCCAATAATAATGCACCCTTTCTCGTTGTGTTATTAAATCAGCAATGTTTAGCTTGCTAAATATATTAAAAAAGATGGAGAACTCATGATAGATTATTCTCCATTTGTTGCATTAATTGTCTTAATATCAGCCGATCTTCCGTAGAAATGGATTGAAGTAGTTTTTCCTGCTGTTGTCTCCATTTTATCTCAACCGGTGTCTCTAATTCTTTGCCTTTGTCCGTTAGGAAAATGCGCATTATCCTTGCATCTTGTTCATCACGTTTACGATATATAAATCCGTTCTGCTCCAATGATTTAACCATGTTCGTTACCGTAGGCGGTTCGCATTTTAAGTGTTCACATAGTTGCATTTGTGTTACCCCATCACCCAACCACAGACGATACAGCAAATTATCTTGCCCTACATAAAGGTTAAGTTCCCTGAGAGATTCACTATAATTTCGACGCATTTGGGAGGAGATTCGATCTAACGACTGACGAATATCACAATCCACTTGATCTGTCATTAATTCATCATCCCTCGACTCGAATGTTATTTAGCGGGCTAACTATATCACGACGAATTTGATGTGTCAAATTAATTTATGATGAACTTCCTTCTGGTCAAAAAAGTTTCTTCCCTGCTTCATTTTTTGGCATATCCCTGTTTGTGGAGATAGTCCATCATTTGTGGCTGAATGCTTCTTTGGAGATGATCATGAATGTGATCACTCCATCCTTTTACTTTTTTCACTGTGAAAGGCGCGCATACAGACCGATTTTCATAATACTTCAACATGGTCTTATCATAAGTTGCTAATTTCAGTTTATCGAGTGTTTGATACTGGTTTTCATGTAAAACCATGGATTTAGGCAACCTTGGCTTGAGTTCAGGTTTATTTCCAGATGGACTACCAATACATAGTCCCACCAAAGGAATCACATACTTCGGTAAATTCAAAATTTCAGATAATTCATTAATGTTACTTCTCACACCACCAATAAAAACGCCACCAAGTCCAATAGATTCTGCTGCGGTTAAAGCATTTTGCGCCATAAGCCCGGCATCAAATGAACCGATTAAAAGAAATTCTATATATTCAAGGTCAACTTCAGGGGCGATTTGATGATTCCGGTGGAAATCTGAACAAAAAATCCAGAACTCTGCGGCTTCTTCAATATAAGGTTGATTAACCGAAAGTTGCATCATTTTTCTTCGAAGATCTGGATCTGTAATTCTAATGATAGAAACGGCCTGTAAAAGACTAAATGATGATGTTTGATTAGCTGCCTTAAAGATTACTTCTCGTTGTTCTTGTGACAATGGTTGATTTGTATAGGAACGTATGGACGTATGATTATGAAGTAATTCAAGGGTATTATTCATATGAATATCTCCTCCAATGTTATTATCTAAATAAAAAGAGTTAGCAAGCATAGATGGCCTCATATACTAACTCAATTCAATGTTACGTCACATCACAGACAATCCTCCATCAATTACATGATCAGCACCCGTTATATTAGAGGCTTCATCACTCGCAAGAAACAAAGCAAGGTTAGATACCTCTTGAGACTGCCCTAATCTTTTGATGGGAACTTCTTGTACCCGTTCTTCAATTTCTTTTTCACTTAGAGCTTTAGATACAATGTTTGTTTGTATAGGTCCTGGTTGAATTAGATTTATCCGAATTTGATCAGGGGCAAACTGTAGTCAAAAATTATTTTGAGATCTTCATCCGATGGTTTTAACAATTTCATCAATTACTTCTTGACACGTTAGAATTTGCTGAATACCACCGGCTGATTCGGATACACTTACGGTCCCATTAACCAGATCGCCATCTAACATTCCTATTTTGAACCCTTCTCCATAATATTTGTATGCTTCTGCAGGCTTTCCTTGATTAATGAGTTCTAACGCTTTTTTGCCCGCTTCTGTAGGAATGGTTCTCAAATGTCCTGTACCTGATTTAAATTCAATAAACTCTTCACTTTTTACCTTAATGATGGCTTTCTTTGTTTCCATACTAGCCGGATTTTCTTTGGTCACTATAAACCTTGTTCCCATATATACACCTTCTGCACCCATAGATAGTACTGCTTTCGCTCCCCGACCATCTATAATCCCTCCGGCAGCAATTATAGGGATTTTTACAAGAGAAGTGATTTGTGGAACAAGGGAAAGCGTACTAATTTTATAATCACTCATATGACCACCAGCCTCATAACCTGTAACGATAAGGGCATCCACTCCTGTTTTCTCAGCTTCTACAAGCTTTTCTACAGTCGGACTTAAGTCTCTGTAAACGACTTTAATGTCATGTTCTTTAAGTCGTTTCAGTTCACGATCGACCACATGTTGTCCAATGGCGATAACGTTTTTGACATTTTCTTTAACCAATACATCAAAAACTGCATTAGTAAATGGGTCTTCTGAAGTCCCTCCCATTGGGAAAATGTAATTTACTGCAAATGGTTTATTCGTTAATGCTTTAACCTTGCGAATTTCCTTGTTTAGTCGATCTGCCATATCCTCTGCACTCGTTGCTTTTTCCGTTTGGCCAGCATTTGGCCCCAACACACCCAGTCCACCTGCATTGGATACTGCTGCAACAAATTCCGCGGAAGTGACCCATGTCATAGCAGCTGAAATAATGGGATACTCTATTTCCAGTAGTTCTGTAATTCGGTTTTTCATCAATGATTTCACCTCTAGTTTAATTGATTTTTTTATTATTACTTCTTATACCTATTTTCAGGGTAAGGTAGCCCTAAATTCCCCCGAAGTGTGTTCTCCTCATATTCCTTTCGAAATATGCCTTTATCTTGCAATATGGGTACAACCAATTTAATAAAGTCCTCAAATCCTGCTGGATAATCTTGTCTAATCAGCAAGACATCCATGACGCCTTCTTGATACCAATGTTCTATTTTTTCTGCAACATTCTCCGCAGCTCCCATCAATTGAGGCTTTGGCAATCTATAACCTTTAGGCATCCATGATTCGATTTCTCTTAGCTTTTCTAAGGCTTCTTTTTCCGTTTCACCAACGATGGGGCTATGTGAAGGCATAATCAGTAGATCGTTTGGTGAACGCCCTTGATTTTGCACTTTTCTTTTAAGTTCAGTAGTGAATCTCTTAAGATATTCAAACTGGTCTCCAGGAGCCATGATGACTTCGGCATGCTGTGCAGCTATATCCATGAATTCCAAGGAAGTACCGGCTTGAAAGATGACCGGTCTGCCTTGTCGAGATCGACTAACATTTAATGGTCCCTCCACTGAAAAGTAATTCCCGGTATAATTTATTGGATGCATCTTACTCGGGTCATAGAATACTCCGCTTTTCTTGTCACGTATAAAGGCATCGTCTTCATACGAATCCCAGAGGCCTTCAACAATCTCTAAAAACTCCTTTTTCATGGGATAAAGATCTGCTTTCCTTAAATGGGACCGACTGTAATTGGCTAACCCTCCCGGATTAGAGGTGATCGCATTCCATCCTGCTCGGCCCTTGCTAATCTTGTCGAGTGAGGCTATTTGTCTAGCAACAGTAAATGGATCAGCATATGAAGTAGCTATTGTTGCGGTCAAGCCAATGGAATGAGTCACCATACTCAATGCAGACAAAATAGATACGCCCTCAAACATGCTTAGATAGTGTGGTATCATGCCAGGTCCAATATGACTTACGTCTGCTAAAAAGATGAGGTCGAACCTTCCCTGTTCAAGTTGCCTGGCTTTTTGAACGTAGTAATCAATATTTTCACTGGCATCTGCTGGAATAGCGGGGTGTCTCCATCCCGTGTAATTCCAACCAACGCCATCAATAATCCCTCCTATTTTTAACTTTCTTCCTTCCATTGTTGAATGATCTCCCTTTCATGAGGTTCTTTAAAGTTACAGTCAAAAAAGGAAAGAAGGTTATCTAATTGCTCTGGAAAATCATTTCCCCCAATAATTCTCTGGACCTTAGCAATGCCCACATGGTCCAGCCATCAGCTGCAGAAGTCCTAATGTTTTGGAGACTTTTCTTAGCATCACTTCCGTTATAGACATGAACGAAGTCTAAAATCGAAAGCTGTAGTCTATTTCCTGTATTCACTTATCAGTAACTCCTTTCTGTGTTATATTTATTTAGCTTACTAAATATACGTAATCTTAGTTACCCTATTAAACTATAAAACGAAAACAAGAACATTATCCTTTCGCATTTTAGGTTAATTAAAATTAATTGTTTTGGTTTGTTGACACAATCATAAAGTCATTATGTCCATTTGCAAAGAGGGCAATATAAATGAACATAGTACAACTTTTTGTACCTTAAGATTAGGAGTGATATCAATGAGGGTCTGTAATGAAGGATTTGATAAAGAATTTATGGATGAAAAAAGGGATATGTACGCGATAGCATTTACCCAAAATGTTCTTTCAGGACGTTGGAAATATTTTATATTATGGTATTTAAAAGGAGAAACACGCCGTTATACGGATATAAAAAAATTTCTTGGAGGTTTATCACAAGGCTCTCTCACAAAGCAGCTTAAAGAGTTGGAGAACGATGGAGTTATTAAACGTAATGTTTATCCGGAAGTTCCTCCGCGAGTAGAGTATTCATTAACAGGCAAGGGAATCAAATTACTACCGATCCTTGAGAAGATGGAGGAATTCGGTAAAGAATACGGCGAAAAACCTTAATCTGATGAAGTTTCCAAACAGGCTTATTACCGAAATTTTGAATCCAAAGAAGACATTTTTATTTAAGTCTTTGTCCAAACTTCTTCTACGCAATCCGTGCGAATGAGCAAGGGAATCATACAACCGATTTCACAGTTGATATAGTTGCCTTTTACGGTCTATATGGTGAACGCAAAAAAGTGCATGGAAGCTGTTTATGTTTATGCGTCACAAAGAATAGCGCGGTAAAATCATAAAGGGTGCCAGCATTCAGCAGCACAAAATTATAATTTTTTTTCAATGATTCCTATACCGCTTTCTTTTTCATGCCCTCATTCATAGATATGTGCGTGTTGCAGTAAGTATTGGTATGTATGGTCAGTCATTTCTGCTGGCGCTTGAGACACTTGGGATAACTGGTATTCTATAGATATCATTAGGCTTTTTCGTCAGCCGGTACGAGAAGTTCTTTTTGTATCTCTGAACTCAAATTACTATTTCAGGATTCCTTTTGCATTTGCAGATATAAAAGCAACAGTGAATAGCTTTCGGATGGGGCGCGATCCAATTGAGAACAACGTGACCCTTCAATGTAAAACAACTGTCGACCCACTGAATGACATTAGTTCCATGATTTCAACGAATCATCCTAAAATTTTCTGCAACGAGTATGAATACCATCACGCTATCGTCTCTTCCTACAGTCTTCCTGGCTTGTTTGCTATTAGGTGTTAATCAAGTCGGTAATCGGACCGAGTTCCCTTTTCGGCAAAGGAACCAAGTTCTTGTCCTCAACTCGGAAAAAAACTTGGTTCCTCAAAACAAAAAAGCCGCTAAGTTCCGCTCAGGTAACCCTTTCCCAATGGGCTGTACGCACGAAGCCAATACTGAGTTCTTCTAACGTAGGCAGCAGTTCGTCTTCCGGACATCTCCACCACAACGAATCGCTCTTGATGGCCGTGAGCGGCTGAACGGAATGCGCGCGTCGAATGGTTCCCACGCCCGCCTCCGACAGTCCCCAATGTTTATCTTTTTCCGCCTGAATCAAATCTCCTAGCGCCCAGGCTACTTTCCTCCGATTGAATAAAAATGATTAATGCGGTGAAGTTACCGCTGAAGCTTGGCTTACAATCACTCGGCGGATAAAGAACGAGATCACCAGACCGATCACCGCTACGATCATTGCAAACCAAAACACATGCTCCGACCCCACCGTCATTGCATTTGCCAATTCCGCCATCTGGTTCGACACAGCAGAGGTTTCAGCAGAGGTATGTAAATAATGATCCATGCCGCTTGACAGAATGCTGATGGAGACGGCTGTAGCGACGGCTCCGATGACTTGTTGTACAGTATTCATAACCGCCGTTCCGTGCGGATACAATTTAGACGGCAATTGATTGAGGCCGTTTGTTTGAGCAGGAACCCATACCATGGCCAATCCGATCATCAGAATGATGTGAAGCGTCACAATAAAAGCCACCGTATACAGCTTCGTTATAGGAGATAAAAGGACGATCAAGGTCGCTTCGGTGGAGAGTTAATCGGCTTCGTCCTGATCCAACCCGGACAGGGCAACCGAAAAAAGCCTCAAGTGCCGGAAGTTTACCCATAGGGAGAGAAAAGTCGACAGTGTGCGCCGTTAATGGCCTATCGTTCCGCGGCGGCCTAATTCTATCAATGAGGCTAAGGTAACGCTGACGAGCATCGGTGGTTCCAGATGCTCGGAATAGAGCCACATAAGTTCGAACGTACAGAACTTACCCTCCTCGGTCATCTGAATCCGTTCAGGAGAACATAATTGTTTGTACCGAACCATTCGGTTTAGGGCATCGCGATAGTTTCGAGCATGATACGGAGCCATAATACTCGGCGGCAGTTGCGATGTTGAGATGACGTAAGCCCAATTAAAATCCTGACGGAATTTTAATACGGTCAAATGTATGAGTTGTCAATCGTCTTTTGCCTCCTCTCTGCTTTCACAAAACATCTCAAGCTTTATTATCAAGACCTAAATTGTAAAAAGTCATAAAAAATAAAGGGTGCCACATGTCGTATCAGATAAGGAAATGACATCTGAGTAATGGTATTCGGAGGACAATAAATAAACGGCCTTCATGCTGGATCATTCAAAAGAGGCCGTTTTTTTCACGTGTAACATCGCTGATCCCTTTTCGTTAAACTCCGTTTGTTAAACCGTCCTATTGCAGCACGCACGCCAGCGCTTGAGGATGAAACCTTTTCCTATAACCCGCAAACTGCTCTCCCACCCTCTAAACGCAAGGAAACAGGAACCCCTGAACTTAAGTTGAATGCTTCAATCACGGATGATGTTCTCACTTTGGAAGGTTCAGTCACAGATCAAAGCGATATCGCACAGCTTAAAGTTTATGTCAATGGCATTCGTGTCGTTATTACAGAAGGTAAAGCCAATTGGTCAGCAACGCTTCCAACTACTAAATACAAACAGGGTGGTTCCTCCCAAGCCGATACGCTGCATATTCTCGTGCTGGCCAAGGATATTTACGGAAATACCTCTGCTCAAGTCAAGTCTGTCACTTTACCCCAATAACGAAGGACATCATAGAACTCACTATAATTGTGGGTTCCATGACCGTAAGGTTCTCATTAGGAAAGCTCTCGCTGCAGCTGGCCTGAGCGACGGGATAGTTGAGCTTGGCGGGCTGGAGGTTGGGCAGATGAAGCTGCAACTTCCAGCTCTTTAAATTCTAATGCAACTTGGCATGCTATAGCCTTGCTGTCTTGTTCATCGAACTATCGTTTTTCGATAGCTCAATCACTATTTGGATATTTGTTGAATAGAAACAATTGCTTAATCCTATCTAACCAAGGAAACGGATTAATTCATAGACTTTACTATCATCTAAAAGAAATAGAATTTAAGTTCAAGATCAAAAGTATTTAAATAATTTCGGTGTGACTCCCTCTGCATACACACATAAATTAGATCATCATAAATAATCACACAGCAAGGCTGGATTAGATAATCCTACATATAGCGTTCGCGATTTGTGTATTTGCATTTTTTGTAGTAATTACTACACTTTATATATTGATAATAAGAATCATTATCTGCAGAATCCGAAGATTACAAGCTGGAAAATGTCACTCTGCCGCTTAAAGAGAAAGTTACTTTGCATTTTATGACTCAAAGCTCGCCGCTGGCACCTTCCGATCCAAATGAAAAGCTGATTTATAAAAGACTGGAAGAAAAAACAGGTGTGCATATCGATTTTACCAATTTCACCTCAGATTCCTTCACGGAAAAAAGAAACCTAGCTGTTGCCAACGGAGATCTTCCAAATGCCATACTGGATGCCGGCTATTCCGACCATGATTTGTTAAACCTCGGACAGGATGGAACCATTATCCCTCTGGAGGATTCTGCTGGTGTATGGCTTGCGGCTGGGTCTTGAAACACTGGGCAGGGCAGCCCAGATTTTTTTCTCTTTCTTTGCATTTTTTCTGATTTTCCTAATCGTTCTCCTGTTCCCCGAAGCCCAGATAGAGCGTATTTATCCTATTTTGAATACACCGTTTCCTGACTTGCTGCACACCATTATGTTCGGCGTATTTTTCCCTTTGGAGAAATGTGCGTGATCTTCATGGTGCTTCCCTATGTCCAAAAAAAAGCAATACAAGCCGCAATATATTTATCTTCCTGTTGATTGGGGCCGTTGCACTTAACCTCATTTTGTTTCTCTCCCTGACAGTGCTCGGGGCATATTTCTCAGAGCACGAATTTTACGCTGCCTATATTCTTGCACAGAGAATCAACATTGCTAATTTTCTGCAGCGGATTGAGGCGTTAATGGCCACCACGTGGATCATTAGCACCTATTTCAAAATAGTGCTTTTCTTCCACGCATTTGTTTTGGAGACAGCTCAGATATTAAAGCTTAAATCCTATCGACCCTTGATCTTTCCAGTGGAGTTTCTGATTTACGGACTGTCACATCTGATTGCCAAAAATATTATTTTCTACGTCAAGGAGGTCCCGGCCTACTGGTTAGACTGGGAAATCACCAATGCTTTCGCTTTCCCTCTAATTCTGCTCGTTGTTTATCATATCAGGAAACGTATCAGTCACAACAAACAGCTAACGTAACCCTCGGGGCAAAGAAGAAATGCCGTTAAAACAAAACAGGTCTTAAGAAATTTCAACGAAAAATGAGGAAGACAACTGACTTTCCCAGGAACACTCATTTTTTGAGCGTTTTTTTTATTAGTACCTCAGAAACATCTGCAGCATACAGTTCAAATCAACCAGCTGGGTCAACCTAAAGCATTTACTCCAAAGGGGAGCAGCAGCAGGAATTTGTGACACTTGCCAATCAAGTGGGCACCATCGTGTGCACTAAAGTTGGAGCGATTGCAGTCTTGCCGTCTTTGGAAGAAGTTAATCGTTTCGTAACGCATTGAATCAAGCATTGCAGTGTATGAACAGCAAAAGGTGTCCAAAGATCCCAAAGGTCGTTGAACAACTTTTTTATGTAGAGATCCGTTATCATTGAAAGGTTCTACTGATTGGAACAACCTTTCAATGAATTACGGGAAGCTTGGTGTTTTAAGAGAAGATTGGAATATTCCCACGAGTGATAATTAGTATCCAGCGTTACTGTGGTTTCAGCCAGAACCGTTCTATTCCCGTCAATTTCGTGCCCCTACTTCAATCGCACCTATTGTATTTTTGAATCCCCCTGAATGGTAAGTGTTTTTATTATTATTTTATTTTTAGGCAAACGTTTTACTATATCAATTTATCTTCAAAAAACTATCTTATATATTCTTTTTATAATAGTATTGTAAGCGTTGACATTTAAATAACTTATGATATTATGTGTTTGTAAAACGTTTTACTAAATGGAGATGATGTGATGAAAAAAGTATTTTACAAACCGAAAGACGGATGGGTTGGAGATGTGATCCCGTTCTATGACAATGGAGAGTACAAGCTCTACTATCTCCATGATCAAAGAGTTGGCGGAGATTACGGAAATCATACGACGTGGAACCTACTCACAACCAAAAACGGCTTGGATTTTGAAGATTATGGAGTAGTTCTGCCCAACGGAAGCGAAGCCGATCCCGACCGGAATGCATATACCGGTTCAGTGATTAAAGACCCGAATGGCATTTATCACCTTTTCTACACCGGGCACAATCCTAGCGCTGAGTTTTGCATTGATGGAAAGCCTTTACAAGTCATTTTGAAGGCAACCGGCACCGATGGAATCCATTGGACGAAGGATGAAAATTTTAAGCTTTATGGAGACGCAGTTATTTATGAGCAATTCGATTGGCGCGATCCGTTTGTGTTTTTCAACGAAGAACGGCAAGAGTACTGGATGCTCGTCACTGCGAGGCAAATGAACTCTTCCGAAAAGAGAGGCGGTTGCATTGCTCTTCTCACTTCACATGATTTGGTACAATGGCGTTTTCGGGAGCCGTTTTACAACCCGGACAAGTACATCACTATGGAATGTCCGGATTATTTCAAAATGGGAGACTGGCACTATCTGGTCTACTCGACGTTCAGTGAAAAGTTTGTGACACATTACAAAAAAAACAAAAGCATTAAAGGCGTGTATACCTCCCCTATTCTGGATACTTTTGACGGCAGGGGGTTTTATGCGGCGAAAACGGCTTCGGATGGCCAACAAAGATACGCTTTTGGCTGGGTTCCTTCCAAACAAGGTGCAAGCGATTACAGTGACTGGGAATGGGCCGGAACCTTGGTCGTTCATGAGGTTTATCCAAACGATAACGGCGATTTGCTCGTAAGGATGCCTCAGTCGATTTATGAGCATTTTAATACCGAAGTAGTCATTATTCCTGAAGCGGAGAAAAACTGTCGCCACACTGGAAGCCAATTCGAACTAGAGTCTCCCGATGGACTGGCTTACAGCGTATTCAATGAATTACCTTCCCAAGTCCTGATTGAAGCTTCGTTTACGGACTGGAAAGAGACCAAAGACTTCGGCATCGCGCTGCGAACTGACAAAACTCTCGACATAGGATATTTCATCAAATTTGATCCATTCCACAATCGAGTTGCATTCGATATGTGGCCAAGAACCGAACCCGGTTTTTTCCAATGGCAAATTGCTGGTGATAAACCGCAAATGATCGAACTGGAAAGACCATTTCCGTTTAGCCAGCACGACCGGATTACGATAAAACTGATTTTGGAGGATGACATCCTGTGTCTGTATGTCAACGCTGTCATTGCAATGACAACACGGGTCTATAACTTCAAAACGGGCCACATCGGTTTTTTTGCAAACGAAGGCTCCGTTAAAGTCTATGATGTCAAGCTCAAGACGGCAGCAAAAGGTTAGAATTACAAATCTTCAAAAAATATTTGTAATGATATATATAATGGAGGTTTTAAAATGGAGAAAATAAGAAAAGTGTCGAAGATCGTCTCACTTCTCACTATTTTTGCATTGATTGCAACTACTCTCGCAGGTTGCGGGGGGGCTTCCGGAACTAACGCGGGCAAGCAGCAAAATTCGTCAGATGCCTCCAACGGCAAAACGATTACATGGTTGTCGGCTCGTCCAGCAGACGGAGCGATCGTCCAAACGATCCGAGAGCTGGCAGACCGGTATACGAAAGATCATTCCGGATTCAAGCTGGATATTCAAGTGACGTCCGATAGACCTTCCTATTTAACTAAGCTGAGAACGCTCGTCGCTTCCGGCGAAGCTCCAGAATTTATTGATATGGACGCCGATCCGTACGCCCAACAATTGGCAGATGCCGGAATGCTGGTTGATATGAAGAAATTCCTGAATGAACAAGGATTGTACGATCAGTTCTACGAACCTGCGCTGAAATACCAGCAATTACCTGATGGAAGCCTGTACCTTCTCCCTTTGGAGTATCATTTGGAAATGACTTGGTATAACAAGAAAATATTCGCGAAAAATAACCTTACCGTTCCCAAAACCATTGATGAGATGCTCACGGTTAGTAAGGCGCTTAAGGACAAGGGGATTACCCCGATCGCCGTTGATGGCGTTGATGTTTGGCCCTTGCTGCGCTATGCGGCCATGATTCCTTTCCGAGCTACCGGAAATGAATTTGCCCGTAACCTGAGCCAAGGTAAGGCCAAAATGACCGACGAGGTCGGAATGAAAGCGGCGAACTTTGCCTACGAGATCGGCCAATACTTTCAGGAAGGGTTTGCCACGACGGATTATACGACAGCCAAGAACATGTTCCTCAACGGTGAAGCTGCTATGTATAACATGGGTACCTGGGAAATCCCGTCTTTCATAGACAAAAATCTGCCGGAAAAACTTAAAGGCAACGTCGACTATTTCTACCTGCCAACCATTGATAACGCCAAAACGCCGGATAACGAGTTTTTTGGAAACAGCGGGATCGGCCTTGCTGCCACAACCAGCAAATTCGACGAAACCACCAAGGACTTCCTAAGTTATGTCTTGAAAAATTACAGTGACGTCTACGTAGCTAAACAGCAGATGTCACCGCTCAAATTTACGATTAAAGACGAGTCCCAATTCTCCAAACTGTTCCTCCGGATTAAAAAGGATATGGATAACTACGGTTCAGAATTTGCCAAGCCTTGGGATACCTTGCTGGATGCCAATACGAACTCCGTCATGAGCGATTTAATCATCAAATTGACGATGAGGGCCACGACGCCGAAAGAATTCGCCAAGCAAGTCGACGACACCATTGCCCAAAACGTCACCAACTAGTCTTTACATGCAGACAAACTGCCAGCCACCCGGTCATTCAGGGCCGGGTGGCTACCTTTCACTCAGTCTGTCAATACAAACAAATGGGGAGATTCTATATGAATGTACTCAAGGACAAGAAGGCATGGTTAATTTTTATCACGCCAGCCTTGCTATTTTATTTAGGAACCGTCTTTGTCCCAATCATTCAGTCGCTGAATTACGGCTTTCAAGATTGGAATGGAATAAAGGATGCCAGGTACATTGGTCTGGGCAACTATATCAAAATGTTTAAAGACCCCTACTTCTGGAATTCCGTGCAAAATAACTTGGTGTATGTCGTGATCGTGGTACTCATGCAAGTGTTTATCGGTTTGTTTTTCGCATTACTGCTCTCTTACATCAAAAAAGGAGCCGGCATTTTCAGAACATTGTATTATTTGCCAGCCGTGGTAGTCACCGTCGCTATCGCGCAGATGTTCCGTAACTTCTATTCCCTGCAGCCGCTGGGCTTGCTAAACATGTTCCTGGATTGGATCGGATTGGGCCACTTGCAAAGTGCCTGGTTATCCAATCCGCACACCGCATTGATCGCAGTATCCATTCCCGAAGGCTGGCGCTTTACAGGCATGTATATGGTTATTTTTTATGCGGCCCTGATCGCGATTCCGAAAGAGATCGAGGAGGCTGCAACCATAGACGGTGTTAATGGATGGCAGCTGATTCGATATATCAAATTGCCGAGTATCAAGCATGTGCTGAGTTTGGCCCTTATCATGTGCACTACCGGTGCGCTAAGAGGTTTCGATATCCCTTATATCATCGGTGTACCGGGTTCGACGACTGAGTTGGTCACGACTTATATGTACAAAAGAGCGTTCTCAACCAATCAATACGGATATGGAAGCTCGATCGCCGTATTTATCGTGATCGAAAGCCTGCTTGCCGTTCTTCTTATCCGGGCCATATTCAATTCCAGGAAAGGAGAAGCATAACATGCGATCCAAAAAAACAGCTTGGTCCTTCCTGCTCTATTTTATCGTCATCATGATCCTGATCGTGCAGATCTACCCGGTTGTCTGGCTGATGCTGTCCAGCTTCAAATCAAGCATCGAACTGACGACAAAACCCTTTTCGCTGCCGACGTTATGGTCGTTCGAAAACTATGGGAGTGTGTTTAGGGAAAGTAATCTACTGCTGTATATCAAAAATACAGCCATCGTTACGTTCAGCTGCCTACTACTGATCATCTTCTTAAGCTCAACGGCGGGTTTTGCTCTCGTCAAAATGAATTTCAAATTAAATTCGAAACTGCTGCTGTTCTTTACGGTCGGTATCATGATTCCGATTCAAGTCACCTTAATCCCGTTGTTTATTATGTACAAAGACTTCGGACTACTGAACTCGTATCTTGCGCTAATCCTTCCACAAGTTGGATTTGCCTTGCCTTTGTCGATTTTGATCTTCACCAGCTTTTACAGTTACGTGCCCAATGAATTGATTGAAGCCGCTGTCATGGACGGGTGCAATATTTATCAGGTGTTCTATAAAATCATTTCACCGCTTACCATCAACACGACGATCACGGTCGCATCGATCAATTTCGTTCTCATTTGGAATGATTTTATTTTTTCCAACACCTTTACGAACGACAAGCAATATAAAACGATCGCGGTGGGGCTTCAGGAGTTCATCGGGGCTTTCGGAGCGACGGATTGGGGGCAGACATTTGCGGCTATCAGCATCAGCATCATCCCAATCATTATCATATATTTATTTTTAAACAAATACTTGATGTCCGGCGTTTCTGACGGAGCAGTTAAAGGATAAGGAGAGATCAACTATGCAATCCATGAATCACCTTTTTGGCAAAATGAGAGGAAAAAGCAGAGCGATCACAGCGGAAAACCCACGAGGCCTGAAAGGAGAAGGCGGGAAAGCCACGGGTTCCTTGGGAATTGCCCGAAAAGGCAAAGCCTTTATCTCGCTGGCCCAAGGTGAAACTGCCACGCTCGTCGATATCGAAGGTCCGGGCATCATCCAGCACATCTGGATGACCGTGACCGACCAAACCGAGACTGGGTGGTTCGTGTTGCGTGATCTGGTGTTGCGGATGTATTGGGACAATGAAGAGGCCCCCTCCGTGGAAGTTCCGCTGGGCGATTTCTTCTGCAATGGGTTCGGTGCCAGAGCGATCGTCAATTCCTTGCCGATCGTGGTGAACCCGGTCGGCGGCATGAACAGTTACTTTGCGATGCCGTTCAAAAAAGCCGCCAAAGTAACCATTACGAATGAGCATCCCCAGGAGATCGAAGCGTTCTTCTACCAGTTTGATTACGTACTGGTTGATGAACTCCCTGAGGATACGGAGTATTTCCACGCCCAATTCCGCCGAGAAAATCCTACCAAGCTCAAGCAGGATTATACGATTATAGATGGAATTAAAGGAAGAGGCAAATATGTCGGCACCTATATGGCATGGACTTCTTTATCACGTTACTGGTACGGCGAAGGGGAAGTGAAATTTTATCTCGATGGCGACCTGGATTGGCCGACCATCTGCGGAACAGGTACGGAGGATTACTTCGGCGGCGCTTGGGGCTTTGTGAAATACGACAACGGGAACCCGGTGCAGGAACAGACGTACTCGACTCCCTTTATGGGCTTTCCGCATTTCCAGGTGACAGACAACACCAGATCGCATATTTATGATGGAGCTGCTTGTCCGATGCGCGGCTTCTATCGTTGGCATATACTTGACCCCATTTTGTTTGAAGAGGATTTACGTGTCACCGTTCAACAGATCGGGCATGATGGAAAAGCGTTATTTGAAAGAAGTGACGACGTGAGTTCCGTATGCTATTGGTACCAGACTGAACCGCATCAAGTGTTTCCCGCACTGCCTGGCGTATTGGAAAGACGTCCTCGCTAATCATAGGAAAAGCCGCAATAAAAAAAGTAGAGGTAAAAAATGGCTAAGAAAAGGGTTACCTTAGTTCAAGTGGCAAAAGACGCGGGCTGTTCGCCCGCGACAGTCTCCCATTTTCTGAACGGCAACTTTCAGAAAATGGGCTTGCAGACGAAAGAAAAGATCAGTCTCTCGATCACAAAGTTAGGTTACCAAGTGAACCCTGTTGCGAAAAGCCTCATTACCGGCAGAATGCACACGATTGGGCTCGTTTTATCCGACAGTACCTATGACGGTTATTTTGAGGACCTATACTTCCTCCATTTTGCCAAAGTTATTAAGCAGCAGTTAAAGATGCTGGGATATAAAATAATCCTGTTGGACTTTGAAGAAATCTTCATGAATATCCAGATGGTTGACGGGATCATCGTCAAAGCGACCATAGGTACAGAAAAATTCATGCCCAAATTGATGGATCTGAACGTACCAGTCATTACTATTGGACGCCACAATTTATCTTATGGAGCACACGTATTGCGCGTCAACGACTACCAAAGCGGTCAGACCGGGGTGAATCACTTATTATCCCGAGGTTTTCATAATCTGGTTATTTTGACTTATCCGCACGGTCATGTGCCCGGATTCGACGACCGCCTAAACGGTGCTAGCGATACCTTGCAGCAAAACGGAAAACTAATGACCGTTATCACAGGAGATATGACGGAGAATTTCGGTTACGATACCGTGAAAAATCTGGCCCAAACCAACCAGCTACCGGAAGCGTTGTTTTGTTTAAGCGATACTTCCGCCATCGGGGTCTTAAAGGCCTGCAAAGATTTGGAGCTGTCCGTTCCACAAGACCTTGCCGTTTTGGGTGTCGATGATATGCCGACCGTCTCCGAGCTACTGAGCTTATCGACTATCCGGCATCCTATCAACGAATTGGCCGAGGCCGCTTCTAAGTTGATGATAGAATCCATTGAGTCTGACGGGCAGCACATCGCACCTGTCGAAGAAATATTTCCTACGGAATTAATGGTTCGGCGCACCAGTTAATATTGTAATGCGCTTTTAGAAAGGTCCTAAAATAGTCGAGCACAAGGATAAATTGAATTCTTGCTCGACTTTTTTATACCCCCTTTGTCTGCTATTCGCATTCGCTACACAGATTATCCTTCTCCTTCTAATTCATTAACTCAAACGATTTTACTCCTCTCTGCACATATTAAGTACTTTTTCCATTTGAACTGTCGTTGACGAATTGTAATATGAAGTTCGACACCTGCTGGAAGTAAATGAAAAAGGGCCCATAGCTGGATTCGTGTAGAATGCAAGTTCCTACACCCACAATCACACAAGGAGAATCCACCATGAGCTACACTCATCTTAGCATGGTCCAACGTAGTAAGTTAGAATCCTCCATCATCAAGGAACTGGATACGGTCGTTAGTAAGGGCTGCGTCGCTACATTGGTTGAACGCAAAACTCGCGTCTGTCCACTGCGATTCAGATGCCGGATGGAAATTGCCTTTGGCGTAGCTGCTTCTCAGTACCCTGCGAAAGCCTTCCAAACAGCAACTGCTGACCGAGGCAAGGAGTTTGCCTGTTATGCAAGTTTGGATGCTACGTATGGGATTCAGGTCTAATTTGCTGATCCCTACTCTTCCTAGCAACGCGGCTCGAAATGAAAACGCCAATGGACTACTGCGAGAATTCTTTCCCTAGGGGACCGATTTCGCGCAAGGGAAGACGTAGAACTGGCACGTACTTTAGATCTAACACGGAAATGTCTGGGTTGGAAAACTGCTCATGAATCCTTTACAGAGAAACTGTCGCACTTGGTTTGACAATTCGTCCTAACCTGATCAAAGAACAACAGCGACAATCCAAGAAGAGAAATTAAAGTTCTAGACTCTCGCTGTTTCTGTCAGCTTTACTATTTATTTAATACGTTTTATGGCTTTTCTTTCTGGGGTTTATCGTCGCGAATGACTAATAGCACCCCAATAAAAATAAATGTTGTACCCATCCAAAAAGACAAACCAATCTGTTCATCTAATAATAACCAACCTAAAAAAGTACCAACTATCGGCTGGAAGAAGAAAAAAAATCCTCCATTGGAGGCACTAAGCTTTTGCAAGCCTCGATTCCACAACAAAAAGCCACACGCAGTAGATACGACCCCCAAGTATAGCAGGCCTCTCCAAATAGAAGGTTGCATTATCGCTAGAAAATCAAGTTTAGTTAATCCCCCAAGTGTAAAAGGCGTTAGAAAGGCAACTGCTACAAGGATACTGTAGCTTGTTACGACAATTTGCGAATATTGCCCTGGTACACGCTTTACAAGAACAGACATAAGTGACCACGTTAGTGCTGCGATAATCAGTGATATACCACCCAGCTGATTTGAGGTATCGATTTGAGCATTTCCAACAATAACACAAACACCAATTGTTGCTAAAACAATAGAGATTGCTTTCTTTGCAGTAATTTTTTCTTTAAGGATAATTCGTGCAAACAGGACCATAAATGCAGGTGTCGTTGATGTAATAATGGCTCCCATTTGTGCAGAGGAAAGCATAGTTCCAACCTCTTGGGTTACTATGGAAATCGTATTCCCAATTAACCCAATCAAAATAATTAATAGCCAGTCACGTTTCGCGACACGCCATGATTGTTTTGTTATAACTCCGATAATTAATAATGCTAAAAGAGCAATTACATAGCGGAGTCATACTAATTCAAGTGGTGGTACAATGTCGACCACGACTTTAACGACAACATACATTCCGCACCAAATGCTAGCGGCGAGCGATAAATATAAAGAACCAAGTAAGGTATTTTTCATTGTTGCCCTCCGTTTTATAGACATTTATTTATGTCCTTAACGGAGATGTAATTACTCTTCCGTTAAGGGAGAATAATTACAGGTACATCATTTTCGAAAAGTGGTGAATACATCATCAGCTTTCAGCTCCTTTCAAACTTTTACAACAAACTAGCTTTATCAGGTACACAAATTTTAACTACATTTACTAGGCCGTGTCTTCAAACTTAAGCAAGCCACACTAAAATGGATGTCAAGGCCAAAAACGCCCCAGCATGTTATGAAATCTCAGTGCTTACGGAATTCATCGCTAGAAAACAAACACCGTCAACTTTAATTAGTTCGCGAGTGTTTTTCTGATATCGAATTAAAATTCAATTTTAGGATCTCACTTCGTTCAATACGTTTAGCAAGTAAAAACTGCTTCCAGAAAAGGAATACTTCGCTTGTGGAAGGTCTAAAGCGTTGCAATCTACTGAACCTCCATGACTTACGAATCGAGCGAGTGGCTTATCTGTTACGTATTATGATCCTAAAATTGCCGGAGTCAGTAGTAATCTTGAATTTATGGCTCCTCTTACAAAAATCTTTATGGGGTTACCTTAACGAATATCGAGATCATTAAGGAACACGAAAAAAATAAATTCGTGTTCCTTCCATTTTCCAAGATTCATAATGCGCTATTTAATTCCTGAGATTATAACATCGACCTTTTCAACCTTCAGATTGGTGTACAGTTCTACTTCACGTTTTATGTTTGCTTGAAGTTAAGCGGCTAACAGATGCAAAGGAGTCCTTAAGGTAGTAATAATGGCTAAGCAGATTGAAATCTTTCCCCCCTCCTTGATTTGAACAGTAATACTTTTATAAAATTTATGTTTGTCTGTCCTTTTCTTTATATGATCAGCAATGGCTGTTACTTCGCTCGAGCTCCATATAGCTGAGCTTGCGATTTTCGCTATAGCTTGATTAGACATCTGAATATAACCTGACACAGAAGCCACTTTCTTATCCCTTCTTTGATTTATTCTTTAGAGAAATGTCCCCCTTATGCTGTAACTATTCTTAAAATGGAGTTTAATATCTGTCATAACTGACTTTCTTTCAATTTACTGAGTCGGAAGCATTCATTCCAACGATTTCGGCAAATACCATTCTGAAATGCCAAGCAAGGCATGACGGCGGATACAAAAAAACTTCGCTACTCCTCTTCCCTTTTTATCTTTTTTCTTAATATCATTATAAATTCAAATAAAAATTGATAAATCGTACTTTAGGGAAGCAGGTGAATGTACTTTAGGGAAAAAAAGGGGTAAGGGTACAAAAAAAACGGAATGTAAATAACACTCCGCATGTTCTTTAGGGACTCCTATTTGGAAAGCTTGAGGATTTATAAGCTGCTAAAATTTCTCCAATGTTCAAAAAGCATCAAAAAAAGACAAGTCTCCATTGATCACTACGCTTGTCTGAATTGTATGTGATTCTAACATTTTGCTCAAATGAACGTCAATTATCAAATTCAATGTAAGGCTGTGTAGCCATCAACATTTTTGTTGTGCTGCACTTACTACGGACATGATTTTTTTAGCTAAAATAAGACTTCTCAGACAAGTAAGAGACAATTAATAGGCGTCCTACAAACCATATGTTGCAACTTTCCATGCCACCTGGCGAGGATTACGTCAACGCCAGATTTTTCTACTAACCTTTACCACTCTTAATATCATCCTCTGAAAGTCATAGTTAGTTCGAGCGAGGCATCACGAGTATGGCCAGGGATGCTTTCCCACAGCCCTTACTTGGCGGTACTTCCACCCAGAGAAATTTTATATATAGCGAATCAGTGTGATTAATCTACAACACCTCCAAGATTATTCCCGATCTCTCTCATAAATAGGGTATTATCTTGAAGGTGTTTAAATTTTTCCAACACTATGCAATTGTCTGTTACTTTCTGTTAGTTTCCCCAAGTTTAACTCTTCTTTATAGATAGACTATAAAAAACATAGCTATAAGCCCTTTTTTATTTCAAGCTTAGTCCGATTTATAGTAAAAGCCAATTGCAAAATAAAAAATACGTTCCTAAATACCCTATATAATGTGTTTATATATATTTTGTATACTGTATATAGTATATAAATTTAAAATAAGTCTAATTCTGTCTGGATGTTTCTTGACCATTATTTAATTGCGTACAGCATCTCTTCCCAAGCTGTTATCCCCCTTGAAAAGTCACTTTTAAATTAGAAAACCTATTAATTTATCTCCTTCAAATCACCAATACTGCTCTTAGAAAATCTAAACATAAAAACATGCTCTACTAACACTACTTAGAAATTAATATCTCTTATTTAGGTGATACTACCTAATAGAGGTAATAGATATGGAATAACACATATTGGAGCACAATTTGCCTGAGCTAGGTCATACGGAAGGGTTAATTATCTGTATTAACTGCTAAGCCATTTCCTAAGCAGCCTTATGTATGAGATGCATTTTCAACTTGCAGTAATGGGGATTTTAAACGTGGCGAATTATTCTAACTTGGGAGACTGTATTGCCACCCCATATTCTATAAACATATAACCTTATAAAATCATGTTTTATTAATTTCCATGTTTGATCTTCATTTGATACACGAAATCACTTCTAAATATCGTTCTTTTTCTTTCCCGTTCCATCAGCTAGAGTATATAGTTCAAAGAACTCAAGACCATCAATTATAATCTTCTCTCTCTTATGGAAATTATAATTGAGGATAATTGACCAGGGCATGCACGGACAGATTCTTACGCCTTTCACCACTGCAGAGCAATAGCCCTTATTCACTTTTAATGAGATTGCTCCATGGTCGTCTTTCGAGTTCTGCTAACTTTCCAAGGATATGAAAACACCCGATACGGTTGTGAGCCGACCGGGTGTTACGTGTCCAGGCAGAAAAATGTTACTTTAATTGGTTTTGAGGACCAAGTTTCAGATACGGATGCACGCAACCGGGCTGTAACCACTTCGTCGAATCAAGCCAATGCTTAACGAGTTCCGTCGTGAGATAATTAAAATTTGAATGATATCAATAGTTAACGTCTAAACATTCTCATTTCCCCAAATGCTTACTAGATCATTGATTTGAAGCGATACGACCCTTAGTTCTCCGCCAATGGCATAGAGTTCCAGCCCCCTGCTCTCCAAGTCCGGGAAAATCATGTCTGAGATGATTGTTTCTCCATGATTTCCGAAGACCTCGACACTTGACCAATCCACGTAAATACTCAGTTGTACCCGTCCATGCTCTGGCTTCATAGGGGCCTTGTGTATTGCTGTGAAATCGGAATGAAAATCAATGGCGCTCGACTTCGTCCGATCGACGAACAACTCCCCATTCGAGCTATTGTATCCGATGATCGTCTCCTGATTAGAAGACTTCCGCACTTTGAACCCGAATTCCACGGCAGTGCTGATTTCAAATTCTGCAATAATTTCTGCCTTTGCAGCAGAGAAATCAGACAACACGTTCATACCTGGCTTAATCGTCAAGTCTTGCAGAGACAAAATCGGTTTTCTTAGCTGACTTAATTCACTTATGGGTGCTTGGATTAAGTGAAGTCCCTCCGGATAAGTCCTAAGCTGTAGCTCACGGGGAATTGACATCTTGCCACGCCATTCCTCTGAAGGTAGCGTGGTACCATAACGCCAATTGTTCATCCAGCCGACCCAAATCTTTCGACCGTCCTCGTTTGGAATCCCATTCCAGGTCACGGCCGCGTAAAAGTCTGATCCGTAGTCTACCCATTTAATAGTATCGAAAGATTCCAACGTTCCATCCAGAGCAAATGCCTTACCGTCAAAGTTGCCTATGAAATACATCATGCCAGAACCACCTGCCGGTGGTTCCGGATCATCTGGATTCACACCATTTCTATCCCCGACACTTAGCATCAGAATCCACTTCGTGGTATTAGGATCCTCATCCACTTGGATTTGAAGTATATCAGGACATTCAAATATCCCTCGGTGGATATGCGGAATGTCAGAACCGAATTCGCTTGCAAAAGACCATTCTTTCAGGTTTGGAGATGTGTAAAATTCTACACGTTCTCTTACGGCAAGGACCATGATCCACATCGACGATTCATCATGCCAAAACACCTTCGGATCACGAAAGTCTAGCGTTTCCATTGGGAATAAAACCGGGTTACCTTCATATTTTGTCCAGGTTCGACCTTTATCCCTGCTGTAAGCAATGCTTTGCACCTGCGGCTTGCCGGGCTGAGCCCTGTTGCCCTCATTCGTATAAATTGCAACCAATCCTGATCCTTCTTCGTTGAAAAATCCGCTTGTATTGTTCTTATCCACCACCGCACTTCCCGAGAAGATCGCTCCGTCCTCTCCAGGCGGAATTGCCGGTGAGAGTTCGTCCCAATGTATTAGATCCTTGCTTACCGCATGCCCCCAATGCATGCGGCCAAAGTCAGGCTGCGTATCATGGGGCGTATGCTGGTAGAACAGGTGGTACTCTCCTTCATAGTAAACCAAGCCGTTTGGATCGTTCATCCAATTTTTCTCAGGTGAATAGTGGAATTGAGGCCTGTATGTCTCCCTATAATAACTGTTTCGTGATCCTTTTCTGCTGCTACTGTCGCCCGTTAGGAACATGTCTTTAATGGTATCCACTCTCCTATTGATTGTTGATAAGGTGTTTAACAGCCCAACCACCTTTTATATATTTCAGCCTTGATCTTTAAGATATCGGTCGTAGCCTTTCTGCTTGATTTCCAGCCATTTGTCTAGTCCCAGTCTGGACAGCTCGGCCTTATATTCCGCCCATTCTTCTTCCACTTTGCCTGTTTTGATCCATTCTGCCCGTTTGCGGTTAACGTAAGCAAACAAATCGGTCTCCAGTGTGGAGATCTGCTTCTGATCCTCCAGCGAGAAGAAGACTTTCGGGAAATTATGGTCAGCCTTCATATAAGGAACGAGTCTTTTCTTTATGAGCTCGAGCCGCCCCACTGCATCGTCGGGCTTGGTCGTTACTTTTCCGTAATATTCGTCAAGAATTGCCAATGGACCACCGATATTCGTTTTTTGACGCAGCTCGACTGGCGCAGTTCCCTTAAGCGGAAGATGCTTCAGCATATGACTCGCTTCATCGTATTCAAAAATGTTCTGCTGAGTTTTGTCGCCGTAGGTGCCCCAGTTGTCCTGTACGGACTGGATGGGTTCATACAGTTGGTCAATCCATTTTGCTGTAAGCTCAAGATTTTTGTTGTCACTGGTAATCACCATTCTCCCCCGGTCAAAGCCGAGATTGTTCGTGCGGGTCACATTGACTTCACCGCTTGGCCCCGCGAGCGGATTCATCAATTCATATTTATCGTTGTCTCCTGAAATGTTCGCCTTATCCCATTGAAAATAGAGACCATATTTTTCATTCTGTCCTTTGGCCAGATACGTATTGTAATCCTGCTCGAATGACTCTTCGTCAATCAGGTTCAGCTTATAAAGCTCATTAAGGTATTTGATCCCCTCTTTATAACCGTCCTGATCGGCAGTGAAGACCACTTTCCCCTCATTGGTCACTACAGTATGATCGCCGTTGTCCCCAAGACCAAATGATCCAAACAGAAAATTCAGGTCCTCATTGCCGTTATTGAGTATAAAGGACAGCGGGATTTCATCCGCCTGGCCATTTCCGTTAGGGTCGTCATTTTTAAATGCGAGCAGAACTTTTTTTAAATCCTCGGTGGTTTTTGGCATTTTAAGTCCCAGCTTTTTCAGCCACTCCACATTGATCCATGGCATATCGTTTACAGAATGAATGCTCTCCTTCCCGGCCCCCAGCTCTTCAATCCAGGGAAAAGCATAAATATGCCCGTCCTGTGCAGTTATCATGGATTTGTACTCAGGCGCTTCCTTCAATACCTTCTGTAGATTCGGCATGTATTTATTAATCAAATCCTCCAGAGGGATAATGGTTCCATCCTGTCCGAGGTTCAACAAATCATAGTCGGAATAGCCGGCATCCAGTATGGCATCTGGAAGATCTCCACTGGCAACAGCCAGGTTTCTTTTTTCAATGAAGGAATCGGAGGTGAAGTTGGTAAAATCGATATGCACCCCTGTTTTTTCTTCCAGTCTTTTATAAATCAACTTTTCATTTGGATCGGAAGGTGCCAGCGGCGAGCTTTGAGTCATAAAATGCAAAGTAACTTTCTCTTTAAGCGGCAGAGTAACATTTTCCAGCTTGTAATCTTCGGATGCCGCGGAATTATTGCCTGAACCGCCACATCCGGCAAGCAGTGAAGTAGAAAGTACCAACACAGACAAAGTTAGTAATGTTTTTTTCATCTCTATACCCCCGGTTTTTTATTTGATCGAACCTACCATGACACCCTTTTCGAAATACTTCTGGAAGAATGGATACATCACAATCAAAGGCAAACTTGATATGACAATGGCAGAGTACTTAATCATTTCAGACAATTTCTTAAGCTCCGCTTGTGCCATCGCATCGGCAATCATGCCGGGCTGAACCTGATTCTGTATCAAAATGGAGCGGAGTACCAGTTGAAGCGGAAACAGCTTCGGATCATCCAAATAAATCATGGCGTCGAAATAAGAATTCCACTGTCCGACAAAAGCGTATAAAGCTAGAACAAAAATAATAGGCTTGGAAAGCGGCAGGACGATTTTAAAGAAAATACTGAGCTCGGAAGCTCCGTCTATACTCGCCGCCTGGAACAACTCTTTCGGAAGTCCCTGGAAATAAGTCTTTGCCAGAATAATATTGAATACGCTGATCGAGCCGGGCAGAATAATGGCCCAGACCGTATTCAACATGCCTAAATCCTTAATCACCAGATAGGTAGGAATCAGACCGCCACCGAAAAACATCGTTATCAGGAAAAAGATCATAATGGACCGTTTCCCTACCAACTCTTCAATCGCAAGCGGATAAGCCGCGAAGACGGAAAATAATACGGTTGCGAACGCAAAGGCTGCTGAATAAAAAATAGCATTAAAAAAACCGCGGATCATGGCACTGTTGCTTAGGATTTTGGCATATCCCGTGAGTGTCCAGTCTGATGATGTAATGGCAAACCCTTTGGTAATCAGGGTATTTGGAGTTAAAAAGGACGAAAGCACCACATAGACCAGCGGTAACAGAATAGCGAGAACAAACAAACCAAGTAGAATATAATTGATGATGAGCAGAATCCGGTCCTTCCCGGTGTAATGAATATCCATAAATACCTCCTTCTTTAATACAGCCCTTCTCCTTCGTTCAGCTTCTTGACGACGGTATTTACGAAAATCAACAGGAATACATTAATTACGGAATTGAACAACCCGATTGCCGTAGAATAAGCATAATCGCCGGATTGCAACCCCACCTTGTATACGTAAGTCGCGATGATTTCCGAGGTTGGTGTGTTCAGAGCCGTCTGCATCAGGTAAGCCTTTTCATAGCCGATCGACATAATACCTCCTGCAGCGAGAATGAACAGGACGGCCATGACGGGTTTAAGAGCTGGCAGATCAATGTGGAAGATTCTCTTCATCAATGAAGCGCCATCAATTGTTGCAGCGTCATGCAACTGCGGGTCCACATTGGCTAAGGTGGCCACATAAATGATAGAGGACCAGCCCGCTGTTTGCCATATACCGGACAAAATATATACCGTTCGGAAATAGGCGGGATCAGTCATAAAAGAAATCGGCTTGCCGGTGAAGGTTGTTACCAAAGCGTTCACTATTCCAGCTGGCGATAGAAAAACAAACAGCATACCGGCAACAACAACAACCGAGATGAAGTTAGGTGCGTATACAATAAGCTGAATATTCTTCTTGAGCTTCGCTCCTCTGATCAGATTTAGCATTAAGGCCAGAATAATCGGTACTGGGAAACCGAGAATAAGACCGTAAGCGCTTAATTTAAGCGTATTCATTAAAATGTCATAAAAATTTGGTGATGAAAGAAAGCGCTGAAAATGTTCAAATCCAACCCATTCGCTGCCCATGATTCCTTTTCTTGGGCTGAAATTTTTAAACGCAATGATCGAGCCGTACATGGGAATATACTTGAAAATGACGGTAAGAATTATGGACGGAAGCAGAAACAAATACAATATATAATTTCGAACCATGTAGCTTAACCAATGGTTTCTTTTTTTTGTTTCTGAAGCCTTTAGTCCCCTTTTTTGAACGATCGAATTCCCCAATGTTTTCCCTCCTACTGTTCACGGCTTGTTATACGACACAAAATATAAGCCATGTTATGTCACCTCTCTGACATAATTCACCAAGATGTTTTCAAATACTTGCTTGTAATATCCACACCTCCAACAGAACTAGAATTTTACACATCCCCAAAATGAATGGGTTTACAATTTACATTTGAACACTTTTTACTCTTACAATTTAGCAGATGTATATTTAATTAGTCAATATATTTCGGGTGAATAAATTCATTCAAAAAGCATATTTCAAGATAATTATAATGTTTTTAGCAAAAATACATCAAAAACACACGATATAAATAAACAAATGTAAATTTTTATTGTTCATTTGAATAAATTCATTGTTAAAAACATGAAAATACTATATATTTAGAAATATGGAGAATCTTAATTCGGAGAATAAGGTGAACAAAATGACGAGAAAGTCAAAGGTTACGATACAAGATATCGCTGATGCCTTGGGGATTTCTAGAAACACTGCATCCAAGGCGCTTAATGGAGTAGAGAATATTCCTGCCGTAACGAGGGACAAGGTGATCAAAAAGGCAGTGGAGCTTAAATACAAACAATTTTCTTATATGGAAACAGCCTCTGAAAAACAGGGCAATATCGCACTTTTGACCTGTAATCTTCCCAATAGTTCACACTTTGGATCGCTACTGATCAGCGGGCTGGAGAAGGAAATCAGCAACCAGGGCTATACATTATCCATTTACTTTGTCCGTGAGAACGATATCAATTCGATGACCCTGCCCGGCAATTTCGAACCTTCGAATGTGGCTGGCATCTTCTGCATCGAAATGTTCAGCAAGGAATACAGCAAGATGATCACAGATCTTTGCATCCCAACCATTTTTATTGATTGCGCTGCGGATATGATGTATCCAGAATTGAAGGCGGATCTGGTATTAATGGAAAATGAACACAGCACATACTGTGTTACCCGGAAATTAATTAATCATGGCTATGAAAGCTTCGGTTTTGTAGGCGATTACAATCACTGCAAAAGCTTCAATGAACGCTGGACCGGATTTAATAAGGCCTTAGCTGAAGCAGGAATCGCCGTAGATCCTGCTCATAGCATTGTAGCGCCTGACCGCAACTTCTTTATAGAGGAGAACTGGATGGAACAGCAGTTGGATGCCCTGAGGGAGTGTCCCTCCGTCTTTATTTGTGCCAATGATTTCATTGCCATCAGCGTGATCAAATCTTTGAAAAACAAAGGGATTAAAGTTCCGGAAGATGTTGCTGTCTGCGGGTTCGATGATGCTTCGGAATCCCGGGTTGTCGAGCCTCATCTTACAACCGTGCATATTTATAGTAGTCAGATGGGTATTATTTCAGCCGAAATGTTATTGTCCAGAATCAAAGACAATAACATGCCATACCGAGTGACTCATGTTGCAACGGATATCGTATACCGGGACTCGACCCCTGTTCTAAACTAAATCTACCAAGAGGTGAATCAAAGTGAAAAATGACAGAACGGTTCTTTGTGTGGGCGAGCTGCTCATTGATTTTTTCTGCACGGATATTGATGTTAATCTTGCCAAGGGTCAGCATTTCTCCAAGCAGGCCGGCGGCGCTCCCGCAAATGTAAGCGCAGCCGTAGCCAAGCTCGGAGGAAAAGCGTCATTCTTGGGGAAAGTCGGGGCTGATCCCTTTGGCATGTACCTGAAGCAAACTCTGGATGAGCAGCATGTGGATACGTGCATGCTCCTTTTTGATCCGGCAACGCCGACTACACTGGCCTTTGTTTCCCTTGCCTCTAACGGCGAACGGGATTTCGTGTTCAACCGCGGAGCTGACCGTCAACTGTCTCTGCAGGACATTGATAGAGAATGGACCCGGCAGGCAGCCATTCTGCATTTTGGCTCGGCAACGGCCTTGCTCGCCGATCCTTTCCGAGAAGCGTATTTGTCTTTATTGGATGGAGCGAAGGCCAACGGGCAATTCACCTCCTTTGATCCCAATTACCGGGGGGACCTCTGGAAAGACAGGCAGGAGGAATTTATCACACTGTCCAGAAGAGGAATACACAATGCGGATTTGGTAAAAGTAAGCGAAGAGGAATTAAACATCATTACAGGGCTGGCTGACCGCGATGCTTCATTGGATCTTTTGCATGGGTTGGGAGCCAAGACGGTGGCAGTTACCTTAGGGAAAGAAGGAACCCTCATCTCAAGTGGTGCCTCCCGTTCGTTAGTCGGCAGCATTGCTGTCAAATCGATCGACTCTACTGGTGCCGGAGATGCCTTCGTCGGAGCAATGCTGTATCAAATCAGCCAGTTGAGTCAGCCTAAGGCATTTACCTCTAACGCGAAGCAGCAGCAGGAATTTGTGACACTTGCCAATCAAGTTGGCGCCATCGTGTGCACTAAAGTTGGAGCGATTGCAGCCTTGCCGTCGTTGGAAGAAGTTAATCGTTTCGTAGCGCAAGGTTGAATCAAGGAACGTAAGAACTGCAAAGGTGTCCGACGATCTCTAAGGTCGCTGGACATCTTTTTATGTAGAGATCCGTCGTTCATTGGAAAGATGCTGCTGATCAGGGCACCTTCCAATGAATGACGAAAAGCTTGGTCGATGAAAATGAAAACTTTTATATCGCAAATGAAAGAAAAAATTATTCGCGAAGTACCAAAAATTGTGCAACCAAGCCTATACAAATAGAGTGGTTGCATTAAGTCAATTTACACTTAGCCTGATTTTAATCATTCATCTTTATGTTTTAGTTTCACTTTAACTTCATTAAAAAAAGCCGTTGTATCCCATACATTGAGACCAAAGTTTCCTTCTTTATAAGTTTGATCTTTTGTGTCTATAACTAATTTATTGTTCAAATAAACCTTAGTGATGTCGCCTTGCGCTTCTACTTTGAGATGATAATCTGTATTTGGCTGTAAATCCAGTTTTCCATCATTGTTATATGTCGCAATTTCATATCCGGTTCCATCAACAAATTTAATTAATTTTACAATATTATTTTTTATATCAACATTTGCTGCATACGAATTCTTTGCAGTTAAGTCAGAACGAAAAACCAATGAACCTGCTCCAATGGAGTTATCTATCAAATCTTTTTCAGAATTACCGGGGTGGGAATCTGTAACTGGCACGTTTATATTGGCTTCATATACAAAATTCCTGCCGGTCACTTTTGATACTATGAAAGCATCTCCCTTACTCTGTCCCTGTTTTCCATGAATGGTGTCCGCCCACTTCCCGTTAACGATGGTCCAACCTGATAAGTTTGATTTAAAAGAAGAGTTCTTTTCTTTCCATACACTCTTTAGAGGATATAGGTCCAAAGATTTCAGCTTCACATTTCCGCCCTTACTATAAATTTTTAATCCTTTGCTTGCAGAATCCGCGAATATCTGATCGGTAATCACGGTCGTACCATCATTACCGAACACCTCTACAGCTGATCTATCAACAATTACCTGCAATTTAACCGTGCCGTTTTTTGCCTGTAATGGTCCCTCATGCTTGCCAACTACACTACTTCCGTAATCGAAATCTCCTGAATGAGTCCGGTCTACAAATAATTGTTCGTTGTAGACATCGTAACCGACAGTAGTATATTGCTCACTTCCTTCACGGATCTTGAAGCCAAATTCTGTTGCCTTAGTATCCGATACATCAAACAAAGCGATCAGTTCAAATGTATCTTCTGATAAATTAGAAAGAAGATGGCTGTTACCCGATATCATTTTATTGGTATACGATATACGATCCCCTCTGTCACGAATGCTTTTTAGCGAAATAGGGGTTTGTTTTAAACGTAGACCCTTTGTGGTTTGAGTGAGCTCCATCTTCCGCGGCAGTGTTGTTGAACTTCTCCACGTTGAGGTGGGTGTATCGTTGGCATACTTCCAATTACTCATCCAGCCGAGCCAATATTTCTCACCATTCTTCCCTTCTACTCCACTCCAATCCACAGCAGCATAAAAATCAGCGCCATAGTCAGTCCATAACACTTTATCGGAAGTATTTTCATTTTTAAACGTTTTACCGTCAAAGCTGCCTACAAAATACTGCATGCCCGATCCGCCTGCCGGAGCACCATCATTTATACTTACCTGTAGGACCCACTTTCTTTTTGAAGGATCGCCATCAACCGGCAATTCGACTAACGTAGGACATTCCCATACTCCTCCGATGCTGCCGTTTGTGGAAGGAATCCACTGTCCAGAAACAGCGGACCAATCTGTGAGGAGACCGCTTTGTTTCATATCTGTTTTCTCCGGCTCTTTTGCAACCTGGTCAACTTTATCCGATATGGTCCCTTCATTATAAACATTAACATCATCAACATTTATATGACCGTAACCATCTTTGGCATGGTCTACTACCTTGATATATAATACTTCACCAATATATTTGGACGCGTCCCATACGTATTTTGAATATTTTTCTTCATTAAATTTTATATTGGCCTGGCGGATCAATTCTTGATCGTCGGCTGCTCTGACCAATGATACATAGGTATTGTCGCCATCATCGCCTGCTCCTAGTAACAGATTGATTTCTCCGGATCCGCTTAATTTAAAATAGGAGGAATGCAGTTCACCCGTTGCTTCATCTCCCTCGTGAAGCTTGGAATATCCCCACAAGTGATAATTCCCCTCATGTCCGAAGGGTCCACCCCAATAAGTCGCTTCACTGGATACATGATCATCCGAAAAAGTATCACCCTGGGTCACCGTCCATCCGGTTAAATCGCCTGTTTCAAAATCATGATTGATGATTTTTTTCTCATCGGTCATGATATTTCTACCCAGTTGAACATCCTGAAATATCGCAGAAGAGTGCAAAAGATGTAATCCAAAATGGCCGGACAGGAAGGTTGCATCATCGATATCATGAATGAGATTTCCGTCCAGATACATCTTTATATTTGTTCCAAATGTGCTCACTTTTAAATCATGACTTTGATAAGTATCCAGCGTTACTGTGGTTTCAGCCAGAACCGTTTTATTCCCGTCTTCCAGTTTCACAATTTTCACTTTATCGTTTAAAGCATCGATACTCGCCATATATCCATTTTTCGCATCAGCATCCGTCCGGAAAACAAGTGATCCTGTTTCATCTCCTCCCTCTGACAAATCTATAATCGCATTATATATAAAGTTGTCCCCAGTCTTACCACTTATGATAAAAGCATCATCTGCAGATGTACCGTTTTTCCCCTCCATGGTATCTTCCCACCGACCGGTTACAGCTGTCCAATTAGATAGATTGGTTGCAAAGTTAGAGGTGTTCTTGAAATTCACATTTCGGAAGGAAGCTGTTGAATTCCAGGCGGTCAGACCGTAATAACCATAATCAAATTCAGTATCCGTTTCTTTAATTACAGACTGATTATCTACAAACACCTGAATGTCATGACCATATACGTCTACCTGCACGTTGTAAGTTGATGAGGTTCCCAGGGTTAAAGACTTGCTTGCAATTTCTGTATTCGATCCATCGACATTCTTATTTAAAGTAACGACATCATTTTTGGCATCCAGGCTGACGACATAACCGTTTTTCGCATTCTTGTCAGCACGAAAAACCAGACCTCCTGAGCCTTCCCTGCCATTCTTTTTATTAAGGGTAATATCTCCCTCATAGGTGAATGAACCGCCTTCCTGTGAAGACATAGCGTACGAAGTGGTATCCACACTGTTGGCCTGTATTCCATTATCTTCACCAAATTCGCTTGCATAGGTCCACTGTTTTAAATTGGGGGAAGTATACAACATTACTTTATTCGCTGCGGCCAAAGACATCACCCATTGTCTGGAGTCTTCATGCCAGAATACTTTAGGGTCTCGCCAATCCGATATCGGGGGATCCGGCATTACCGGATTTCCTTCATACTTGGTCCAGGTTCTGCCTCTATCTAAGCTGTACGCAATACTTTGAACCTGGCCGTTATCCCCGGAATGAGTGAAGATCGCAACCATCGCTTCTTTTCCGAACCCTGCTGTATTGTTCCAATCGATCACAGCACTTCCCGAGAAAATCTGACCGTTTTCATCTGGATACAACGCAATCGGTAAATGTTTCCAATGAATAAGGTCTTTGCTCACCGCATGCCCCCAATGCATCGGTCCCCATTTCGTCCCATAAGGATGATACTGGTAAAAAAGATGATATTCACCCTTATAATAAACCATTCCATTCGGGTCGTTCATCCAGTTAGCCTCAGGCGAAAAATGAATCTGATTACGGTAAGGTTCATCGTAATAACCAAGATCCGCTGCAAAGGCGGGAGTTAATGGTAAACTAAATACCATAAAGCAAATAAGCAGCATACTTAACTTCCTCTTCACCATCTTTCACATCCTCTTTTAATATTTTGAACACCTAGTGTTATTCTTAACGTCACAAATAAAGCGTTTACATTTATCTCTATAACTCAATTTCTTATGTTTACGCTGCTTTGGTCACAAAAATCCGACGAGGTCCGGCCAAGGATAACTCCCTGACCGGCACGTTTTAAGCCAAAACACCAAATGCGTACCCAATAATGCCTACCGCGAATAAAGCAAAAATCAGAGCGATTGCGTTCACTTTCTTTTTCAGTAGCCTCATACATAAAAATGTCAATAATAGTGGTAAAAGTCCGGGCATCAATTGATCCAAAATCATCTGAACGGTCGTAATAACCTCTTTTCCATCCGTTCCCACATATCTTGATACCACCAGCGGCACATTCAGGGTGGTCCATTTGGAAACAAGTGCGCCCATAACGAAAAGCCCCAGTATGGAGGCTGACTCCGTGAGTTTTTGCAACCGGTTTCCAGACATATCGGAGACAATCTCCGTACCTTTGTGATAACCGTATTTCAGACCGTACCATTTCGTTGCCAAGCGTGCAGTGTTAAAGAGAAGGAAGAAAAGAATCGGTCCGACAAGGCTGCCGGATAAGGCGATTGAGGCTCCGAGTGCAGCCAGAACCGGGCGTAAAGTCCCCCAGTAAATGGGGTCACCCACTCCCGCAAGGGGTCCCATTAAACCGACTTTGACTCCACTTATGGTGGCATTGTCAATCGGCTGGCCGCTTGCTTTCTGCTCTTCCATCGCAGCCGTTACACCCATAATAGGCGCCGAGATAAACGGTTGAGTGTTGAAAAATTCCAGATGTCTTTTCAATGCCTCTTTTTGATCTTCTTTCTTGCTGTACAGCCGCTTAATCGCAGGGATCAAGGTGACACAGAAACCGATCGACTGCATTCGCTCAAAATTGAACGAGCCTAACAGGAAGCATGAACGGACAAACATCTTATTTAAATCACTTTTAGTCAGCTTCTTTTCTTTCATAGTGCTCTCCTCTCCCTTCAGGTAGTTACTATAACTCTTCAATTTCTTCCATCTTCTCATTACGCTGGTTGTATTTTGGGCTCAGCTGGATGTAAAGCAGAGCCAGAACCGCGCCAATGACCCCAAAACCAACCAGATTAATGCTGGTAAAAGCTGCAATGACAAAGCCCAGAAAGAAGAATGGCATCAGGTATTTGGCTGCCATCATATTAATGACCATCGCATACCCTACGACTACGATAAAGCCGCCCGCAATTTGTAGTCCTCTGGTGATAACCTCCGGAATTGCGTTAAGCATAGCAGTCACCAGGCCCGTTTCTGCGGCAACTGCCACCAAAACAGCGGGCAAAGCAACGCGCAGACCTTGCAAAAGTAAGGCAATAAAGTGACATAGCTCAATTCCTTTGAAATTTGCAGATTCCGCATACTTATCAGCTAAATGCTGGAAGAAGACAGTAATCGTCCTGACAAAAATGGTAAGCACTTGTCCGGCGGCTGCAATTGGAATCGCAACGGCAATTCCGGCGCCGATCGATTGATGGCCGACGATGACCAAAATGGTTGAAACCACGCTGGCTAGAGCAGCGTCTGGTGCCATGGATGCTCCTACATTCATCCATCCCAAAGCCATTAATTCCAGAGTACCGCCAAGTATAATGCCAGTTTTGAGATCGCCAAGGACAAGGCCAATCAACGTACACGCAATCAGAGGACGATGGGTTTGCCCTTCATCTAGAACGCTACCCATGCCACATATGGCCGCTACCAGTGTTACCATTACAATTTGAAAAACAGTCATTTCTATAACTCCTCTCTAGTTGCCGCCTGGTATTTACGATCACATATCCTGCAGTTTGGTAATCAAGTTGATTTTCGGATCACTGGCTACTTTTCTGATTTCCAGCTCAATGCCTTTTTCATGCAGCTTTCGAAATGCATCTACATCCTGTTGGTTTACGGATACCGCCCCGGTAATCTGCGTCTTTCCTTCCTTAAAACACATTCCTCCAACATTCACCGAGCGGATGGGTACTCCCCCTTCCACAACCCGCAGTACATCCGTAGGGTTGGTAAAGAGAAACAATGTTTTAAAATCACTGTATTTGGGGTTATTATAAGCCTCTATCGCTTTGTTAATCGTTACGACATACGCCTTAATTCCAGGCGGCGACACCTGAAGCAATAAGGTTTTGCGTAATGTATCCGCTGCGACTTCATCGCTAACGGCGATAATCTTATTGCACTTCGCTTCTTTCACCCAAACGGTCGCCACCTGACCGTGAATCAGACGGTCATCAATACGAACTAATGCAATTTCCATTCTATAATTCCTCCTCTAATTGACTGTTTCGAATGGCACGAAAAGACATCATGGAATCGTGCCCTGCATGGATCGCTAAATTTACCAAATTCTCCACTTGTTCAATTCCTCTGTTTGCAAGAAGGTCAACGATCATTGGCAGGTTTACTCCTGTCACAATATCCATTTTTTCATGGTTAACTGCAATTCGGCTGGCAGCATTATAAGGACTGCCGCCGAATAGATCAACAAGGAAGATAACACCGTCCGTCCAATCCAGCGATGCCAACGCAGCCTTATATTTCTCTACAAGTCCGCTGACACTTTCACCTGGTTCAAACGTAACACCTGCCACATTATCCAATTGGCCGAAAACCATTTCTGTTGACCTCAGTATTTCTTCAGAAAATTTCCCGTGTGTCCCAACAATTACACCGATCATCTGTCTCACCCCCTTTGTTTCTCTCCACATATCTATGATGCAAGTTCTGTGCCAAACTTCTGTATAGATCAGAGGAAATTTTGTAAACAACAAAAAAACCCCCGTTGCGTCGGAGGTTTTTTTCCAGTCTGAACAGATCATTATTTATCAATCTCCACTGCTTTCATACACATATGAAAGCGTTTTATACTCTTTGGCCATTACTGTGGAATAAAGTTATATACTTCGCTCAACATTTCGCAAATATAATATTTTTCGTCTTCAGAAAGTATAAGATTCATACCAGAAACAAATATGCTGCATGAACGGTTTACCACCTCGAATATGTGCTGGTCGAGCTGTTTCACTTCCCCCTGATAAACAAGTCCATCGCGAATAACCATACGTTCCAGCGCATAAGCTGTGTGAGTAGAAATTTGGACTTTTGTTGCATAATCAAATTTGACTTCTAATCCAAGTTCCAGCTCTTGCACAAATCTCATCACCATTCCCAGAATTTTGTGGGGATTCAAATAAGTCATAAATTCTTTCAGACTTTCCTCGCATAACTCCCTGACGACTACACTTTGATCCACAGCAGGGATCTGCTTGTTATTCAGCAGTAGCTCTCTCAATGTCTGCTCACCGCTCGCTTCAATCAGCTTTTCCAAGGGAATAAACGGGATTTCCGGCTCGCTTGGCCGTTTTACTCCAATCACGGCAAGAATTGTTCGCTTAGACCGCATATCCTGGACCACTTTATCCAACTCTCTTACGTTTGCCGGGACAACCAGTATCTCCTCATCCGTCAAATCGCAGACAACTTTCTCTACAAACTCTTTCAATTTGACCGCTGCACCTTTGCCGGAGGAGCAAACCGTCACAATTGCCTTATGAACTACTTTCACTGCGGCGCTGCTATTGTTATATCCCCTGAAATCCTTTAGCGATTGGTATATCTCCTCTATCCCCATGTCAAAAACACTGGCCTTTCGGACAGCCTCCAGCGTGAGCGGAGTTGAAACCATATCAATAGTCTTTACATTGATTCCAACACGTTCCATAATAGTTTCTTCAAGATTGAGCAAAGAGCCCATATCAACCAGCAGCAACACGCCTCTACCACGGTCAATGCTCTTTACTTTATCGATAATAAGCTCCAAAATTTCCCTAGGACTGACATCGAGGGGCATATCAACAGCACAAAGATTAGAACTGCCCAGCAAGCTGTCTACGACGCCGACGATGCTGCTCGCTGTACTGGTACCGTGTGCTGCCACTATAATTCCCACACTACCCTGTCGTTCTTCCTCAACAGATTTCAGAAGAATCGCCATATAAGTTATTTCGGCCTCCGGTACATGTACACCAAACTTAGACTCGATCAAACTTTTGATAGTCTGGGCCAGTCTGTACTCTTCATCATGTTCATTCATCGGTTCATAGATTCGTGCATCACCGTATTTTTTCTCTCTGGTGCGCTTGAAAAAGGCGCTTAAATGAAGACTGAAAGCATACACGAATCTCTCGCTGTAAATTCGGTTTAGTACCTTTTTGGCCATTTCCTTAATCTGCTCGGAGAATTCAAGGATGTCTTTGTCCACAATTTTCAGAATTCGTTCCCTGCTCCCCTTGGTTTTATAAAAACGGTTATAAAAGCTTTTAATATGGATATTGACATCCGTAGCAATAAATCTGTGGATGTAGGCGTCGTCTAGCCCTTCTTCCTTCAGCATGCCAATCTTGTCTTCAATTAGTTTGTAAAGGTTAAACGGCAGCTCGGAAACAACCTCTTCCTCCAAAGCTTTTCTTCCTTCAGGAGTAATGTATAGGCACGAGGAAATACATCCGATTTCCTTCATCTTATATTGCGTTTTATCAATATTAAACAAACCATCTCGGATATTTCCCGGCAGGTTTTTAAAATCAAGTCCTATTTCTTCTTTGTTTTCATGTATGCTGTTTAAAAAACCTTTAGCGCATACCAGTTGGATGTTCGACTTTAACTGGCCGATATTGCCGTAGGTGACGCTGCCGATCAGTGCTCTTACTACCTCTGGTTCAATCCTAATCGGCTTGTTTACCCTATTGACCTCGTTAGCAAACAAATGCTTCAAAATCAGCATTTGCTCCTCAATAGCACGTTCCTGAAGGGAAGGGATATTGATTGTGATGGGTATGCGCCTAATGAAGGTTTTTAGCATGGATGATCCGGGATCCTCCGTCGTAGCTCCAATCAATAACACACTCGCATCTCTTTTTCGATCCGTTTCGCCCAATTTGTTATAGGTGTGAGTATCCATGAAATAGAAAATCATTTCCTGGCCTTCCGGGGGTAAACGGTGAATCTCATCCAAAAACAGGATGCCTCCGTCAGCTTTCTCCACCAGCCCTGCTTTTTCATGATCAGCGCCTGTAAACGCCCCTTTAACGTGACCAAAGATGTGGGAAAGTAGCAAGTGGGGGTTATTGAAATAATCAGCGCAGTTAAAAACGATAAATGGCGCATGCTCTGAAAACCGCTTCATATACTTGCCATAATGGTACATCAACCTGGCAAACATAGTTTTTCCAACACCCGTCTGCCCGACTATCAGGGTATGCAGACCTCTAGGAGGATACAGAATCGCTGCCTTCCCCTGCTCAACCTGGTTACGCATGCTGCCCCTGAAACCGATCAAGGCATGGAAAGGATCGACCTGTTCGTCAGGCAGCAATACCTCTTTGATGCTTTTGACCTCAATTTGTTTCTCTTTCAGCCGAACCCGAAAGGTGTCCTCGATAATCTGCTTGTGCAGAAATCTGACCGGTCTTCCTTTGATTTTAAGGATTAGATCGTCACGCAGCAGATTATTCAACTCTTTGCTCACATTGTTTCTCAACATCTTTTGATCATCAGCAATTTCCGCAGCCGTAATCCCTTCCCCCGCAAATAAAGCCTCTTTGGAAATTTTCTTGGTGCTTTCGGCAATATACTCTAAAATCTTATCTATTCTTTTCACCTGTATTCCTCCAGCCTGAATCAGTCATTGGAAATTGATTTCAACCTGCTTATTTAGGGAACAGAATATGGTTTTTCAGCGCATGAGCTACTCCATCCTCGTCATTCGAGAGAGTAACGGTGTTGGCAACAGCTTTGACCTCAAGGGGAGCATTTTCCATGGCAATGCCAAGTCCCGCAAAGGCCAGCATGTCGATATCATTGTAGTTGTCACCAATAGCCAGACAATCGCTTTGTTTCAGTTGGTACTCTTTTAGCAGAATTTGAATGGCTGCGGTTTTGGAAGCCTTTTTTGACATGATTTCCAGATAAGTAGGCTTGGATAAGTAGAGATTTACTTCTTCGCCGTATACGGGTCGCAATACTTGAAGGACGCGTCTGATCTCTTCGGGATCACCCATGCACAAAATTTTACTGGTTCCATCAGTCTCTTCCCTCCAACCATTGGTAAGCTTAGAAAAACTATAAATGCGAGGCTCGATATTGGTGATGTCACGTTCTTGAAGCGCCCATGCATCCAATTGCTCAATATACCACTCATCATCCTTATACAGGCTTACGTGAAGATCATAGGCAGCCAGGCTGTCAAGCAAACGCTGTGTCATTTTCTTATCTATATAACGGGTGTTCAGCTTGTTCCCGTGTTTATCTATAACAAGTGCCCCACTGTAGCATATGAGAGGCTCCGAAATACCAAGATGCTTCTGCAATGGAATAATTGCTTTTGGCATTCGCGCAGAGACAAGAACCACTGGAATCTGCTTATCATTTATAACCTGGAGAATGGTTTCTTTGGTTGCTTTCGTGATTTGATGCGCCGAGTTAAGCAGCGTCCCGTCAATATCAATGCAGACAATTTTATAAGTTTCCATAAATGATTCCTCCAGCTCCAGTGTATTTTGTTATTCAATGAATGAGTATACAAGAAAGATAGTGTATATAACCAAAAATACAACACACATAATAACTGTTACTTATTACGACAAGCTTTGGCTTGTTTTGAATCGTTTCTATCAGATAAAATTACTCGGGAACGTTAACATCTAGGCAGGAGAATTGCATAGGCTTAGAGAAGTAGATCTTTCATAAATGACTGACTGTGAATTTGTGCCGGAAATGTATGGAAAAGGAGTTTGAATAAGTCAATGATACGATATGGATTACAACAGGAACAAGGATTCAAGCTGGTTATGACGCCCGAACTGCGACAAGCAATCACGATCTTGCAATATTCTTCGGCTGATTTAATATCCTTTCTGCATGAACAGGCGAACAATAATCCAGTCATTGATTTGCCGGAGTTTAATATGTCCATTGGCGGTATCAAAGAAGAAGCAGAGCAGTTTTCACAGAAAGATCAAGGAGAGCTGATTGAACATTATCGTGGCGGAGAAAAATATCCATCGGTCCAGCGAGCAACCCCCGTTACATTTCTGGACTTTGTCCCCAACCCGAATGATACCCTGTTTGAACACCTGAACAGGCAGCTTGGACTGGTATGTGGGCTTACAAATTCACAGCGTATGGTGGCACGGTACCTCATTGGCAATTTGAACGAAATGGGATATTTAGAACTTGATGTTCCAACAGTCGCCTCACTAGTGGACGTTCCCATAGCCGAAATTGAGGATATGCTCTTGGTGATACAGAGTTTTGATCCACCGGGGATCGCCTCTTACAGCTTGGAAGAGTGTCTTCTTCTCCAGCTCCAGCTTGCTGGCATGGATGATGAATGCATAGTCAGAATGGTAAGCAACCATCTGGCTGATCTGGCAAACAATCGGATACAAAAAATTGCGGATGCTCTTGTAATCGGTAGGCGAGAGGTTATACAGATGGCCGATCGAATTCGCAAGCTAAATCCATGCCCGGGCGCAGCATTTGCTCATAAAGAGCAGCAATACATCATAGCAGATATCACGGTCGAAAAAGCCAACGGCGAATATCTTGTCCTGATTAATGACATTAGTGCGCCGCGGGTTGAGATCAACCCTTTTTACCAGCAAATGATGCGGGATCTACCGAATAGTGAAACCAAACTTTTTATCCATGAGAAGATGAATACGGCAAAATGGCTGATCAATAGCCTGAAGCAACGTCGGCTGACCCTTCTACGGGTTGCCAAGGCCATTGTGGAAAAGCAGCAGGATTTTTTTGAGCATGGCGTGTCTTTCCTCAAACCAATCACCCAAAAGGAGATTGCCGAAAAGACGGGCTTACACGAATCCACGGTCAGCAGGGCGGTCAGTAATAAATTTATACAGACGCCTCGCGGATTGTTCGAACTCAAATTCTTCTTTACTTCCTCCTTGACGTCAGCGGACGGAGATGCTGCTTCATCGGAGAGTGCAAAAAAGCGTATCAAAAATTTGATAGATGATGAGGACAAGCAAAAACCATTATCGGATCAGGCTATTACTACCCTGCTGGGAAAGGAAGGTTTGCATTTATCACGCAGAACCGTGGCGAAATATCGAGAAGAACTAAGGTATCTTTCTTCTGCCAAAAGAAAAAAGTTTGAAGTTTGAATGGTTAAAGATAGTGGCGATGCAGCAAGACAGGCAACGTCTCAGGAAAGCTTGATCCGACTCGCTAGTTCTTGAATTCACCATTACACCCCCTTTCTTGAACTAGGATGTTTTCACTTTTGAAACGTTTCCAATTTGCTGTAAGAAAAACGTCAGTTAGTAGATCCACACTATGAATCGAAAGAATGAGGCTAATATTTTTCAATAAAATCATGTGGTTTCGCCTTGCTTGAAGACAACGGGGAGACGATACACTTGCTGATCTAAAGTTATACCATCGATCTTTTGATACAGTAGTCTGATTGTCAAACGTGCCATCTCCTCCACTGGCTGCCTGATTGTAGACAATATCGGATGAAAATAAGGATGATCCTGAATCCCGTCGTAGCCGATAACCTTTACATCCTCTCGGGCTTGCCGCCGCTATTACATAACATGAGCTTAAAACCTTCCCGATCCAACTCATCCTCAATGTAATAAGCCAGTTCAGAAAAAAAAGGATGCCAGATACTTGGAAGCAGCAAGGCTACCATCTTGGATTTCCTCATCTTGAAATTTCGAGCGACTTCATTAGGAAAATAATTCAGTTCTTGTATAGCTTTCTCCACTTTCCTGCGTGTTTCTGGTTTTACAGAGCCCGAGTTGTTAATAACGCGGGACACCGTTCCCACAGCTACGCCAGCTATGTTAGCTACATCTTTAATACTTGGCATCTCCCTCCCCCTATCTCTCTTTATGAATATTATAATAACACTAAGATGGAAGCGTTTCAATTATGTTTGAAACGCTTTTTTTGCTGACTGTTTTCATGCTTCCTAAAGAATGTCGCCGCTTTAATGAAGCTCTATTGTCAGTTGTATGCGGATCTAAAAAAACAAGGCTTGTGATGAAAATTATCATTAGAGAGAACGGTTAAAATCTGTATCAATTTTTGTTCCGGAAATATGCCTACGCTTGCTCAAGCGTTCTCTCCAGTACATCCGTCAGAAAAATGATTTGCTCTCGAGCTTGCCCTTTTCATGACTACAAATGCCCACGGCCTTTATAAAAGCTTTTTATCTTCCCTGCCGAGCTGAAGCGCCAGTGTGGATTCCATTAGATATACGTCCTTGTCCTCTACATCTGTTCATATTCATCTCTATCCTTCTTGTTTTAGTGGTTAATCCTAAATTTCCCCCGAAAGACACGAATAGCGTTATTAAAAGTTACGTGCCCACCGTTTCTTTAGTCCCATTTGCCAATTTATCGAAGAGATCACGTTAAATTTGTAAAGGCAGCCGATAATCGGCTGCCTTTACGTTTAAATAGTGTTTGCAAAATTATATTTCTTATCTTCTAGAATAGGCTTGCAGATTCGCGTATATAGGCCTTACTAGAGCACATTTCTCAAGTGCTTGCCGTATCAACATTTGCCCAATAGAGCCGCTGGTGCCAAACAGGTAAAGCCTTCCTGGAAAGTGTCTTAGAACGTTGATGCTACTTTGGCCACTTCTTGAAGTCCTTCTTTTACAATCACTTCTGCACGATCCTTGTACTGATTATGTCCTTCAATAATAACATCGGTAGTTTGAATTCCGAAAAGGCCAAGATTCATCTTCACTGGTTTAACCGCTGATTCGAAGGATGCCATCGGCTCTATCGAGTACATTCCTCCACGTGCGCTTAGCAATGCGATTTTTTTATCACCGGCAAGACCAACAGGACCTTCAGCAGTAAATTTAAATGTTTTGCCAACCTGGGAGATATGAGCGATGTAGTTGACCAACGGTGCAGGTGCCATGGTGTTCCAGAGTGGAAAGGCAATGACTACTTTATCTGCGGCAAGGAATTGATCCAGATAACGATTGGACGTTGTTGTGGCTTCCAACTCTTCTGCCGTAAGTTCATAACCTTGACTTAATTTATAGATGCCTGTGATCACAGTATTCCCATAAGTAGGAAGGTTCTCTACGAACAAATCAAGTTCAGTAATTACATCAGACGAATGGGTATCTTTATAAGTCTTGAGAAAAGTCTCATACATCTGAACACTTACTGCTTGATCTGCTGGACGATCATTCGCTTTAATAAAAAGTACATTGGACATAGTAATTTCTCCCTTATAGTAAGATATTTATCTCAGTCCATTTCATATTGTGCCTTTTTTAAGCACATTTAAGACTTTTAAATGCAACTTCGATGAGCACATTATAATTCATTTATTCCTTAATCTCAAGTTCTATTTCTGTACGAATGTTAGGTTACAAAATATGCTTTATAACGTTGTAGTACAGGAGTGACACCTGATTGTTTGGTCAGTAGAAGCAATGGCGTTTTGAGGGGGAGCCCTTTCACAGTATTCGTAACCATATATATCTATCATCTGAATACATCTATAGATGACTAACCGTGATCGATGAGAAGGTATACTTTTAAACATTTTTCTTACAACTAGGGTTTTAAATAACTTACTTTCGTCTATTGATTGAACTTACCATCAAAATTTATATGACTATCTAAAAGATATTGGGAACGGGTCTATTCTGGTAGTATCCTTTAATACTTTAACCGGTATTACCATACCAGTGCTGTTCTCTATATACAATAGTTGCAAGTATGCGCAATTGTGGGGATGAGCGATCAGTGTACTGTTATAACAAAATCCAGCAAGAAAATAAAAAGTCGCCAATATGGCGACATCTTTAACTCTTAACCACTAAGGCAGCATCATTGGTTAAAGCTTTTGAGATGCATCTTTGAAACAGCACATTACAAATTTATGCCTGTTTTTTTATTTTTTTACTAATTAAAGTAAATCTATACGCTTAGCGACATCATCGATTGTAAACTGACTCAAATATTTTATAGTGTGCTGTTCAGTTTCATACAGAATTTTTTCCAATTCAAGATCAAGCTGTTTAGCGGCATCTCCACAATCGATATCAAAATCAGATTCTGATATATCCGTATTTACTGCATAATAAATATCACCTAAAGTAATTAGGCTGGGAGCTTTTCGTAAAATGTAGCCCCCCTCACGTCCACCTTTTGACTCCACGATACCTGCAACGGTTAAAGACTGCATGACTCTTCTCATGAATGTAGCATGTGATTTAACTTGACTCGCAATCATTGCACTAGATAAAACGCTGTTACTTTTTGCTAGCCATACGACAGAATGAACGGCTATTTTAAAACGGGGAGGACCAATGTGGATTCCGCGATTTGCTGTACTCATATGAACACACCTTTTCTCTGTTTAGTTATTATTGGTTATTTAAACTGAATTGGAACTGATAATAAGCTTTAAATATTCTCAATTCGTTCTGCTAAAGAATATATACCTTTTTCTTTCCCGTATATTCAATAATAATCTGCACCGACTCCTTAAACCGCAGCGCATGCACAATCTCCCGCTCCCGCAGAAACTTGAGGCTGTCTTACAGATCCACATCATCCGTCTTGTCAATCAGCCACTGGTATGTAGCTTGGGCCTTTTCTTCGGCGGCTATTTACTCATACAAATCTGCCAGTGGATCACCTCTAGCCGCGTGTAGGTCGTGATGAACGGAACCCCTGTTGCACTGTTGTAGAACAAGACTACTAGACTGCCGCTGCTTTATTAACTAACGTACCCAGTTAGCATAATGACCTGTTTGTTGACTATATGTCCCTAGATTAAGTTCCCCTTTAATAAAGACTGTTCGGCATAAGAAGATCTCTCTTAGAGAGAGCGTTACTTTGTCTGATTGAACAACTAACGTACACCTTCCTCAATAAAAAATTTCAGCCCTTGAGAAAGATAAGGTATCACCAATTGGATATATTCTTCAGCTGGCCTTGTATCGTTATATTGCCAGTTAACGGCCGCCCCGTAAATGCTCCAGCTTAACATTACAGATGCAATTCGAACGGATTCCTCACGGACTCCTGCATTCTGATTCATCATCATCTCGAAAAATACTTGCTCAAGTTCTTTCTTAATTATCGCTTCTATTACAGAAGTAAATGATTCGAAGCTTTTTCGACATTGGGAAGCCAGCGAAGATTGAAATTGAGTAACCGACATAAATACACTGGCAAGCGTCGTTTCATTGAGCTGGTCATGTATTGAAATTTCTCTCATTACGTTCGTCATTAGATGTTCTTCCAGTGTTTTCTCGAGCAGATCGTATTTATCCATAAAATGATAGTAAAAGGTGGCACGGTTGATCGTTGCTTCAGATGTAATGTCTTTAATGCTGATATTCTTAAAATCCTTTTTCGTTGAGAGGAGAAGAAATGCATCCATAATTAATCTGCGTGTACGTACAAAACGTGGATCGAGCCTGTTTTCCGTCATCTCATCTCACCTCCACTTTTTAGACATTTCACTGCATATGTCGTATATCCGATAAAAACGTAATTTTATCGGTTGAACAGTAGCTACCAGTACTTACAATATAACTATACAACAAGTGTTGTAGAAATAATAGATGTATGAAAGACGAGGCTACGTTATGATAATTACAATTTTTGGCGCCAACGGCGCTATAGGAAAGTTGGTCGTAAAAGAAGCTTTAACACACGGCGACCAGGTAGTGGCTTATGTAAGAAGAGCGGATGCTCTGCCTGAAAATCACCCGAATTTACAAGTGGTTGTCGGTAGCCTGGATGACCACCGCAAAATGAAAGATGCGTTTACAAATTCAGACGCCGTGATCAGCGCGCTTGGACCGGCGCAGGATAAATCCAGAAAAGTGAAGGATTTGTCGATCCCCGGGCTCATGAAACCATCATTCAAACCATGCAGGCTTTAAATAAAAAACGTTTTGTCACACTGGGGACGCCTACCGTGAAAGCAAAAGAAGACCGTTCACAAATCAAACATAGAATGGACTGTCGTACGCATTATCAATCCGAATATCAAACAAGACGGCAAGAGCTATGGAATTTCGTTCGGTGATACGAAGTCAGGCATGAATGTATCTCGGGAAAACGTTGCGAAATGCTTGTACGATTTTGTTTGTAAATCTGCCTATATACAAAAAAATGCCGATTGTTTTTAATAAATAAGGAGAAAAAATGACAATTACAATATGGATTATACAAGGATTATTGGCAGCCATGTTTCTGTAGAATTAACAGACGCGGGATTCTGGAAAAGCGGCTTTGCCGCAGCCGGCGCACTCCTTTTGGGTATTACAGTATCATGACTCATATTCGGGTAAAAGACGGCCTTAGAAACGACGACGATTATTATTCTCTGTATCCTGCCTTTCGTACCGCTGTTCCTGCTCTATTAATTAACTAAAAGAAAGGCTGCCCAAAATGTCAAATATGGGTGGAAAACATTTATTCGCTGGGCGAATTGATTGCGGAACAGCACAAGCGAAGGATCGAAGCGGCTGAGCGGGTTACAGCTATTTTGCAAATGGCCAAAATGCCGGATGAAGCGGGACTCGATTATTATTTAGAAGGTCACAACAACTTTGCCTTGGGAGTGACCCGTCGACACTTTAATCAACGCTTTGTTAATGTCCCCAAACGTATAAGTTGAATCTATAGAGGGCTTGATATTTTCTTTTTCAACAAGTTTAGTGATTTCTTGTAATTGACTTCCATTGGATTGCACAAATAAAAAGCGATATTCATTTTGATTCTTACGTGCTAAAGAATTGTACATTGACAACAAGTTTATCCCCTATTTCACTCAATGACAGCTGGTACTAAGTCGCTATAGAGAAGCTTTGTGTCATTCCCCCTTGAACAGGGTAAACTTTGTGTCATTCTCCTCGAAAGGGACAAAGTTTGTGTGATTACATGACGAAGCTTTATTACTTATCCATATTATTAACTGCTTTCCTCATTTCTTCATCAGTTAAATGAGTATAAATCATAGTCGTTTGTATTGAGGAATGTCCTAATTGGTTTTTCAATCTAGGCACATCATTGTTTTCTAAATGATAACGCGTTGCAAATGAATGCCTCAGAGAGTGCACGGTTAAAGCTGGCTTTCCAAAAGCTGTAGCGTATTTTTCGATCAGTTTCTCTATAGATCGCTGAGTTAAGCGTCGGCTTTTTCCTTTACGACCTATAGAGCAGCAATAAACAAAAAGCTTTCAGTTTTCTCTGGTTTATATTTTGATTCTCTGATCTGCAGATAATTTTCTAAATCCAGTAAAGCTTGCTTGCTGAAATACACATATTGTTCTTTTTTACCTTTACGGATAACACTTACTAAAGCTTTATTCATATCCAGATCTTCAAGGTTAATGCCTGCAACCTCAGAGAGCCTAAGACCGGATCCTAAAATGAGGGAAACAATGGCTGTATCTCGTTCACGATTAAATTGATGGAAATTGAAAATATGTTTATTCTCTTTATTAATCTTTCCGTAATCATGGGCTACAAATAACCTAAACGACTCAAAATCGTCTTCTCTAAGAATTTTCCCATCAATACGATTGGCAATCGTCTCTTGGCTTTCTTTAACTACATTTAAATCCATTTTGGCCATAACATTGCGCTGGATATATGGCTCTAGGTCACTTATTTCAGCTTTATTCTGTAAGTAATCAAATAAGGATTTTAGTGAGGACAATTTACGGTTAATGGTTAGCTTAGTATTGTCGAGTTGATACTCCAAAAAAGATAAAAAATTCTCCACTTCACGAATGGTTAGTTTCTCTAAAGTAGCTAAATTCTACCCTGGAACGATTCGAGATTTCGCTTGAATATTTGCTCTCTGGTATAACAGGCATTATTCATTACTGGGTTCAAAAACAGGACCGTTTATCCATAGAAAAAATATCGAGCGTTCTTAGCGATATTCACTTCAAGAACGTTCAAGACTTATTTGCCGACGAACAAAACAGGGCTTAAATCGTCCAAGAACGATTTAAGCCCTACCCCATATCTAACTTACACCGATGACTGGCAGCTTGCCATCTCTCAACGATGCCAATGCTAAACTCGATTCTTGATCAGGTAAGTGTATGTTCTCTTAATCTTACGGCTGGGCCTTCATCCAGCGGCTACTCAAGGCAACAAACAAGGCAACGCAGAGAGAAACGCTGGCAGAAATCCAGAAGATGGCTCTGTAACCGGCGGAGTCTGCCACCAGGCCTAGAACGAGACTACCAATCACGGTTCCAAAATCGGACATGGAGATAAATAACCCCATCCATACTTTTCGACGTTCTTTTCCGAGTGTGATGCTCAGGTAAGCGGCAAGCACAGGATACACATTAGCTATGCCATAGCCGATCATCGCACCGCCCCCGTACAGCATCCATGCATTACCTGTTACTGGGGCAAAAGCTACAAGTGCCAGACCTATCGTGAGCGAAACCAACAGCATGCCGACATATACGGAATGCCAGTTCCCGTCCGAAGGCAGATTCTTACGGAAAGCAAATCTTGCTGTCACGATCACGCCCGATTGAATAGCAAAAAACACCCCCGCATTGCCGATTCCGGTCTGTATCACATACAAGGCAAGAAACGCCGTTACCGCGCCAAACCCAATCGTTGCGCTCATCATCACGAGGCTGCTTAGCATGAAGTGACGGTTCCAGAGCGTGGATCGTGCGCTTCTATCTATTTCATGCTTGGTTGTCGTTTGCTCCGCGGGACGCTTTGCCGCTTTGATGTGCTGCGTGGCTCTTCCTGTTCCATAGCCCGAGATGAGCGTCAATGCGCCCAAAACCAAAAGTCCTGCGTAAAATCCGTTCAGTCCAGCTTTTTCCCAGGCGATCCATCCCAGTGCAGGCATCATAACCGAGGGTAGCAAACCAAACAACAAGTATAGAGATAATCCCTGAGCACGGTCACGCTCGGGCAACAGGTCCATAACAGCCATTTGCACGGTCAACGAAAAGAATGCGGCGACAGCGCCTTGCAAACCCCGGACAATAATGTAAGAAACGTTGCCTTGCCATACAAACAATAGTAAAACTAACAGATGTCCCGCCAGAATAAAACGTAGAATGCGGGCAATCCCGAATCGTTCAACGACGATTCCCGCCCATGGTCGCAGCAGCATGCTAACTAGCAAATACATCCCCACGATCATACCGATCTTGTCGTTTCCATAGCCAATGCTTTGCGTATAGAGAGGCAATATCATCTGAACGAAGGCGTTAGCACTATAAAACAAAAAAGTGAGGGTATATAGGCGTAGCAACACGGGGGAAAATGCCCCGTTGCGAGCGTATGGCAAATCTTTGCTTCGATTCATGCCCAGGCGCCTTTACGCTGCCCTGCGTCAACATAGAAAGGCCTATCCTTCCGAATTGTACCCAACTCCGGATGTCCGGATAATGAGGCGTCTAACAACAGCTTAACTGCTGGTTCCCTGGATACCTTCATCTCGGCTATCGTCGAGAAGCTACCGCATAAGCTACCCTGATCTAATACAGTCCATCGGTCACATAGTGCAAAAGCAGCCTTCAGGTTGTGCGTGATGAATACGTAGGACATATCCCGTTGTTTCTTTAAATCGCGTAAAACATCGATAATATGTACCTGGTTGGCAATATCCAAGCTGCTGACAGCTTCATCGAGCACGATAAAGCTGGGTCTGGAGATCATGGCGCGTGCAATGTTAATGCGCTGTAGTTGTCCACCGCTGAATTGTCTTGGCAGCTTGTTCATGGCACTTGCAGGTAGTCCGACGATGTCCAAAGCTTCGCCGATGCGGTAATCCTTTTCCCCATTCGTTAGTCGCTCGAAATTGTCCAGGGGCTCCCCGATGATTTGTGCTGCCGTCATCTTGGGATTTACCGAAGAATAACAACCCTGAAATACGGCCTGTACATGCTTCCGTAACTGTTTCTTCGTTCGATTGTCACAAGCATACATATCCTTACCATCAATAAGTACTGAGCCCCGTTGAGGGCGCTGCAAGCCAAGCATGATTTTGCCGAGTGTACTCTTGCCTGCACCGCTCCCCCCCAACAAACCGATGCATTGTCCTGCCTCCAGCGTCATGGAGATATCCTTCACGACAGCTCCCTGCAACTTCTGTTTCGATTTCCACCAAGAGTTGTTCGCAGAATCATACGTGTGAGTGACGCCGGAAAGTTCTAGCAGTGCCATTATTCTTCCCTCCGTTCATTCATTCAACCGACTGCGTAGCAATTCTTGTGTATAGGAATGTTGTGGTCGATTGAATATGGATAATACGTCGTTATGTTCCACGATCCGTCCTTCATGCATCACGATGACCTCGTCTGCCATCTCTGCGATGACGTCAAGATCATGCGTAATAAGCAGGATGGCAACGTCCTGGTTTATCCGCAGTCTCTCTAGTTCCTCCAATACATGGTATTGATTAATGGTATCGAGGGCTGTGGTGGGCTCGTCCGCAATGACGATGGAGGGTGACAGACACATCGTTAGCGCAATCAACACGCGTTGCAGCATGCCTCCGCTAAGCTGGAACGGATATCGTTTGAGAAGTTCCGGCGGATCAGGCAGCCTTACACTTTCAAGTGCCTGCACAGCCAGTGTCAACGCATCCTTTTTACTACACCGGGCATGTGTGCGGATCGTTTCGACAAACTGGCTTCCGATGGTATGAACAGAAACCAGTGCATTCATTGGATCTTGAACAATATATCCAATATCATTTCCGCGAATGGTGCGTAACTGCTCTTCAGTCATGCCGTTCAGTTCATCACCTCTCAGTCTGATGCTGCCGTTTATGCGGATGGCAGGATCGAGTAGCTGAAGAATCGATCGGCAGGTTAGCGTTTTGCCGCTGCCACTCTGTCCTGCAAGACCTACGACGCGTCCAGGCTGCAACGAAAACGAAACATCATGCAGCAATCGTTGAGAAGCGCCGTCTTCGATCACATCGGCACAGACATTATGAAGTGCAAGCAATGGTTCAGGAGTTGCCGATCTGACGTGATGTTCTTCGAACATTGCGGGTGCTCCTCTCCTTCACTTTCTTTACGCCGAGCAGTTGGGAGAGCGACTCCCCCAGTACATTGAACGCGGTGACTACAAGTAAAATACACAATCCCGGATATAGCATTAGGGAAGGGTGTTCGCGCAAATAGCCGCGTCCTTCATTAATCATCGCTCCCCATTCCGCGGTAGGCGGCTGAATGCCGAGTCCCAGGAAGGAAAGAGCTGAAATATCCATGATGGCCCACCCCATCTCTAGCGTACCGATCACCACAATTTGCGGGAAAATATGCGGGAAAACGTGTCTTCTCAGGATCGCTAACCGGCTGGAACCGCAAATGAGGGCAGCCAGCAAATACGGCTCGGAACGCAGATGCAACACCAGACCCCGGGTCATACGTGCATAGTACACCCACTGTACCAGCAGCAGTGCTATAATGACCTGATATATCCCTGGTCCAAGCATACCAACGATGCCAAGCACAAGGACGAGGTTCGGAAATGCAAGCATGCCGTCGCAAATCCGCATTAATAGCTGATCCAGCCAACCGCCTACGTAACCGGATAACATGCCAATCGATACACCAACCAGCACAGATATGGAAAAGACACCCAACACCAGTCCAAACGTAATTCGGACACCATAGATGAGTCTGGACAACACATCCCTGCCCAAATGGTCGGTACCCAGTAAATGCTCAGCCGAGGATGGAACGAGCTTGTCAGCCATTCGTATCTGATTCGGATCATGGGGAGCTATCCATGGAGCAAAGATAGCTGTTACTGCGCAAACACACAAAAAGAACAGGCACAAGCCTACGACCAGCCGCTTGCCAAAAAACAAACTTTTCAATTTCATATTCCTACCTGCTCCTTTCTTGCAAGGAAAGCCTCGGATCAGCAGCCATGTGCAGAAGATCGGTTAGGAGACTTGTACATAAGTAAAGACAGGCAGCAAAAAAAACATAGCCCTGAATGACTGGTAAATCGCGGTTGAAAATGGATTCCACGAAAAACCGCCCCAAACCGGGCCAGGAGAATACTCGTTCTACCACAATCGTTCCCGTGATAAGCCTACCCAGATTCATACCGAATCCGGTAATGATGGGGAGGATGGCCAGTCGAACCACATGTCTGAGCATGATGCTGCGCGGCTTTAGTCCTCGTGTATGCGCATAGTCCACGTAAGCCTGCTTCATCTGCTCCAGAATACTCTCGCGAAACAGTCGGGCATAGGTTGCCACAAGTGCCAAAGAGAGAGTCAATGATGGTAAAATCAAATGCTGCCATGTGCCTTTTCCTTCCACGGGAAGCAAGTCCCAGTGGAGGGCAAACAGATAGATCAGTAAGTAACCCAGCATGAATTGCGGTAAGGATGCGCCGATGTAGGAAAGAATGCGCACCGCATAATCTACCCACCGCCCGGCGTGCACGGCCGAGAGATACCCTAGTGTGACAACAGCTACGAAAGCGATCAACATACTGCTCCCCGTCAACTGCAACGTTGCGGGCAACCGTTGCCAGATCTCTCCCCAGACAGACTTGGAGGACAGGTACGACGTCCCGAGGTCTAGCTGTAGCATGCGAACAGCAGATTGCACGTACTGAGACATAAAGGGATCGTCCAGCCCCAGTTCTCCCCTCTTCTCCTGTAGCATTTGCTCGTTAGGCTTGATATGAGCTGCCGAGAAGTACGCCTCGGCCGGATCAACCGGAGAGAGCCTCATTAGCACAAAAGCTACGAAGGTGGCGAACAGCACGAGTGGAACCAGCGTCAGTGCTCTTCTAAAAATATAACCTGCCATGAGTGGCCCTTCCTTTTCTTTATTTTAGGTGAATGCTATTAAATGGATGATCCCATCTGCTCTCCGGAAATGAAACGTTATCCAGTGTTTTCTGGTATACGTTATATTGACGAATATAGGACAGGGGTATAATAACCGATTCTTCCTGAACTTTTTGTAAAATCTGATCATAAAGCTCTTGTCTCTGTTTCTCGTCAACGGAAGCCAGTACTTGCCTGATCTGTTCGTCAAGCTCTGCCTTGCCTTCAATATTGAGATGTGCCTCTGCAACGCCAAAGGTAGGCTCCGCTACCGCATTGACCAATGTATGTGGATCGTAAGGCACTCCGGAGTTGAACCAGAAGTTCATGTCATAGTCTCCCTCACGGAAACGTTTGGTCTGTTCGGTCAGCTCAAGTCCCGTCAACTGAAGTTTAACGCCAAGTCCAGCCCATTCGGCCTGAAGTGTCTCGCCCATCGCTTTCTGGATGCGGTCAGTTGTATCGTACATCAGCTCAAACGACAGCTTCTCGCCATCCTTTTCCCTGGTACCGCCCGATGCCGGAACCTTCCATCCTGCCTCGTCCAGATAAGCTGCTGCTTTGGAGGCATCGTATGCAAATCCAGGGAACGTCTGACTAACGTAAGGATAATCGGTCGTTAGCACCTGCGTCGCAGGCTGTTCCACGTCAGACGTGATGCCTTTGACCATCGCAGCCTTGTCAAATCCGTGATGCAATGCAAGCCTTACTCGCATATCCGTCAGCTTTTCATTCTGCGTATTCAGGATTAAGTTTCGCGTGCCCAACGGGCCCGATACTTCCGTTTCGAATGCATCGTTCTTTTGCAGGCGCGTGAATTCGTCAAGGCTAATGGAACCCTCTCCGAAAATGAGATCAAGATCGCCTTTCTCGAAGGCTAGTACCCGAGTTTCGGCATCCGGTATGATACGGACCGTGATCTTGTCCAGTTCAGGCTGTTCGCCCCAATAGTTCGGGTTTTTCACGAATACGCTGTATTCATCCTGCTTGTATTCTTCAAGCATCCATGGCCCCGTGCCGATGGGAGACTGAATGCTTTCCAGCGTATTGTCCCCTTCCGGGAAGCCTGCATCGGCCAAGAAGCGGAATGGACGCACGGTCGTTAAGTCCTGCAAAACCGGATAGTACGGCTCTGACATGACAAGCTTGACGGTGTACTCGTCAACAAGCTCGAGGTGATCCAGCAATTTGGCCGTTCCCAGCCAACTATGCGTCGTCTTGTTTTGCAGGATCGCGTCTATGTTACGCTTGACGCTAGCGGCGTTGAACGGTGTTCCGTCCGAGTATTGGACGTCCTCCCGAAGATGGAAAGTATATTCTTTGCCGTCCTCGCTAATCTCCCAACTGGTGGCCAAATGAGGCTTGATTTTTCCCCCTTCGCCGTACTCAACCAGCGGTTCGTAAATCATGGATTGTGAGAACAGCTGTGATGGATAGTACGCGTGCGGATTAGATGGACCCAAATCCCTCATCCATGAAACCGTTATTTCTTTAGCTCTTTCCTGTTCCCCGTTAGCTGACGCAGATGGTGCTGCCTCCTCTTTTTTGGAACATGCCGCTGTTACAGCAAGCAGAAGCATAAATAGCATGACAAGTATGCCTTGGAACATTTTTCTCTTTCGCATGGTAAAGCCCCCTAAAACATTAATGAGAATGAAAATCATCTTCAATTTATGTTAAGGAGTTTGGTATGATTGAACAATGGATATATTTCTGATTTTTTATAGCACAAAAAACAGAACCGGGCTTGCGACAATTGACTTGTCTATGCATGTCTTGCTTGGAACCGCGGTTCAAAATACATTTGGTTAAGGAGCACAACATGGAACGTTCAACAATTGACGGAAAAGAAATTTCCTTTTTGCCGAATGAAGGATACGACATATACATCCCTCAAAGCGTGAGACTTTTCCGCAGGCTGTCCTGCAAACAGCTTATCCCGAGCTCGCCTGGGGCGCATCGCCTCGTCGTGTTTAAGTCGACATCCGGTGTGTTACACTTGAGGAAGCATTTCGTACAGACCGAAAAAAACGATGTCTTACTGCTTGCACCTGATGCGCAGGCCAGCATTCAATTCGTCGATCCGCACGAAGAAACATTGGGGGCTTCATCGTCCGCCACGCAGCTGAATACCGCGGCGGCCATCGTCATCGTGTTCAGTGTATACCGGCTTGGAGAGTCGAAACCAGCCAATGAATTACTGTCCATGATTCCGTACGAGACGCGCATGAACATTACTGACGAATCAAGGTTACTTGATTTGGCAGGAACGCTCGACCTCTCATTGAAGCGCCCCACTCCCGTCCCCGAAGAGTCGAGATTGAAACAGCAGATTGCGTTGCAGGAACTACTCCTGTTCCTGATGGAAAACATTCGACGGAATACGGAAATATCCGATAACATTCAAGCGGTGAAGCATACCGTCACTTATATCGAATCTCACTATCAGCAAAACATTACGGCCCGCCAGTTGTACAGCATCGCAGGTGTGGCTAAATGGCAATACAGTACCTTATTCAAGTCCATTACAGGAAAAAAACCGTTGGACTACGTGTTGGATATTCGTATGAAACACGCCAAGCGGCTGTTGTTACAGACCGAGGACACGATTGCACAGATTGCCCAAGCCGTGGGATTCAAGGATGAGAGTTACTTTTCGCGCAAGTTTAGACAAACGGAAGGGATCACTCCCCGCCAGTACGAGGAGGCTGCTTCAGTCAGCTCATCTCCCGTGCTCATGCCAGAGGTTCCTTACAAACGGATCGTTGCCGTTGGTTATTCGCTGGGCGATCTATTGTCCTTGGGTATCACGCCGATAGGCGCAGATGTGGAGATCATAGGTAAAAGAGGTCTGTACTGGGATTCCATCAATGGTATTGAGGATATTGGATTACTGGGTGAACCGGGCAAAATACGTAAGCTTCTTCCTGACCTGATCATTCATTCTGGTTTCCGTCAAGATTGGATCGAAGAATTGGCATCCATTGCCCCAACCGTCCTCATCGATCGCTATGAACACGTCTATTCAAGAATCATGCAAACAGCAGAGCTAATGAATCGGCAGAAGCTTGCACAACAATGGATTTATCGGCATCGCGCTGCAAGTAAACGAATGTGGATAGGCCTGGCGAAGCATATAGATGTTAAGCAAACAGCAGCTGTGTTTTCCATCGTTGAGGGCAATCTCTACATCATGAGCATGAAAGGCTTTGCAGTTACTGTATACCACCCTGACGGCATGCAGCCTCCTCCGAAGGTGAAGGAACTAATCCGGGCAGGCATTCCTTTTCAACTGACGCGACCGGAACATGCCTGTAGCTATGAAGCCGATACCCATTTTATTCTCATGGATAACGATCCCCGTACGATCCGGTTATACAGAAGACTGATGCAGTTACCATACTGGAACTCGAAAAGCATCGACCGTATTATTCTTACCGAGAACAAGTACAATTTCGATGATCCGCTCACGATGGACAGATTGTTGCTAGAGCTTCCTCAGATGATTCTGAAGAAAAGTCACTAATGACCACATTGATTTCTCCACGCCAAAAATAGGGATGTAATCAATCGCCTCTTACTACGATTGGTTACATCCCTATCTCCTACAACGTCATATCCTGCAGCCACTGCAAAACAAGCAATCGTACTTCCAATATTACCGACTCCAATAAATCCAATGGTTTTTTTCATATGTCAATGTTCCTCGTCTGATGTTTGTTCACTGTAAGTTTTTTATTGATTATCTTGGCTTGGGACAAGAACTGTACCGATAGAATAAAAAAGCCGATAAAATAGCGACTTTCAATGGGACCTTGTTCTTGTCCCTCGACATCCTTGTAGTATGTATTCAGATAATATTCGCACAAATCTCGGGGATCATGCGGTGACTATTGTTTCCTTATTCGATCGCAAATAACGAGAAAAACGACATGCAGCTCACATTCATGATAATGATATCTAAATATAACTAAAAAATGACGGGATCGTGTGTCAACGCTCCTGTCATTTTATAACATTATTTTTGACATTACATCTCTTTCAATTGAATATTACTTTAACCTTGCAAGGATCTTACTTCGATGATTATATATTTTGAAGCATGTGTGCTCGTTAAACAGTGGATTAGAAGCCTGCCGTCCAACCCGCGTCTGCAGCTATAACAGCCCCGTTCACAAAGCTCGATTCGTCTGAAGCCAGGAAAAGGGCTACTTTTGCGATTTCTTCCGCCTGCCCTACGCGAGGAATTACGCCTTGTGTAACCCTCGTTCTGGACGCGCCAAACTCATTTAAGTTATGAATCGTTGAAGTAATGTTTGTGGCTGTCGCTCCTGGCGCAATGGCATTGCATCGGATACCTTTTTGAGCATACATGAACCCCGTGTTTTTCGTAATACCGATTACCGCATGCTTTGAGGCAGTGTAAGCAGCGCCCGCATGCGCGCCGCTGAAGCCGCCCGTAGATGCCGTATTTATAATCACTCCATTCCCTTTATCCAGGAAGATCGGGATAACTTTGCGAATCGCACGCATAACGCTTTTTGTGTTAACATCGAATATAAAATCCCATGTCTCGTCGTCCACATCTCCTACAGGCGCCATGTTATCCATAACACCCGTATTGTTAACCAAAATATCGAGAGTTCCGAATTCATTAACAGCAGTATCGATCATAGCATGAATATCATTTAAATCAGCAACATTGGTTTTTACTGCGACGGCGGTTCCGCCAGCTGATTTAATTCCTGCTGCAACCGCTTCAGCTCCTTCAATGTTCAGGTCTGAAACAATAACACTTGCGCCTTCTTTTGCAAATAATTCTGCAATCGCTTTCCCCATTCCTGATGCTGAGCCTGTAATGACCGCAACTTTTCCTCCCAAACGCATGAAAAATCCCTCCAATGTTTTTTTGAACAACCGTTCATCTGAAGTATGGATCAAATTCTAAATCAAAGTCAATTGTACGAAAGTACACGCCCGAACGGGGGAATCTCAAGAACGAGCACCTCAAAAGGCTGCCTCATGAAAGTCCCTGAAGAACTGTGTAGGTGATTAGTTCACGTATTGGAGCTAGTCTGATGAATCTTTTCGAAGGAGTTTAACGATTAGTGTCAGGTCAATTTTTAGGGATTGATCCAGGTGATGCGGTTAGTTACAGCAACAAAGGATTTATGTTCAGAAACTTATTGCATCTGACTGGTCTTTACATAAGTAAGTAATATTCCAGAGTGATACTTTTTGAAGTTTTCCCAACAACTAAATTATCATTAATGATCTTAGGTCCTATAAACCAAAAGAGTGTGTAAGATGAAAAACTGACGCCGTTTAGACCAGCTCCAACCTTGCCTGCTTCAGCAAGCATCTTACCAGCCAAATTCGCTCTCAGCCTTTCAAAAAAAGAATAAGCACTTTATCCGGAATATCAATTACGAGCAGGTCTGGAATAAGATAAATAGTTTTTGTATTTTTTTAATCTTTCAGGCAACTCGCCAGCCTTGGAATTAGGTTTTAATGAAACTTTATATAATTCATCCGCATGCTCGAATTTCCCGGAGATTAGAACATGAGAATGCGCTCTATCTTCTTCCGCGACATTGAATTTAACTTTGCCCTGTTCAACCTCCAAAGTGCCCTTTACACCGCAAATTCCGCATATTGCAGGATAATTATCATCATGATTCCTGATTTCAACGAGTTTGGAATGACAGATTGGACATAAACCAGATTCGCCAATATATTTCGCTTCCGTATTCGGGTTCATTAGTGTTTCAGCCACATGACGACCAGATTGCCTAGCTCTGTTCAATTCATTTTCCTTGAAGACTACTGATCCAGGCAAGCCAACCCAATTGACCAGCATTTTGTCTACAACATTGATTTGCATCGGCAGCGTGAAAAGATGGAGCATTGGCAGTGCAAGTGCGTCCCACTCACTCCCTCCTACAGCTATAAGAGAAGCCACTCTTTGCTTAAAGCTTCTTTCATCTGGGCCTTTACCAGTAGTTATTCCTCTTTCTTCGCGTTGCTTCTTGGCAATCATTCGGAAGGCAATGTCATGGGAAGGGCCCATCCGGTCATTCAGAGTCTTCAACAGTCCACTCGGACTCTTCTCATAAATGACTGAGCTCACAATTAACCCGTCGCATTCCATTATTTTTTCTTCAATAAATCCATAATCATCGTTCTTTATCACACAATCTCCTGAGCCACACTTTTCAAGCAGGCTGACTACACAAGCATTACAACCGGTGCAAGGTTTAATTTGCAGGTCATTAAGACGTATAAGCTCTACCTCGGCACCCAGTTCTTCAGCACCCATCAGAGCTTCCTTGACAAGGATTTCTGAATTACTCATCCTTCTACCGCAACTGATCCCTAAAATTTTCATTAATATCCTCCTGCAATTTGTATTTGTTAGGCATAGATCCTGAAGCAAATCCATGCGAGAGTTTCAGCTTTCTCCACTAATTTCGCATAAATTTCCTCACATAATTCCAAAAATATTCCCTCACAGAGTTCTGATTTTAAACAATATTACTCATTTTTTGATTAAAGTGTCATTTATTGCAGCGTGTAATAATTTCAGTATATATAATAAAAACGTTATATCCCATGTGCTGGAATTTAAATATGGTCCAATATAGTGACGATGTTTTGTAATATTGCACAAGGATTAAAAAGCTTTTGGAGGCTGCTCTCGTGAAAATTCAAAAAATAATCAGAAAACTTAGCGACTGTTATCTTTCCTTGCCCGAAGAGGCCATGCAAACAAAAGAAATCAGTGAATTTACTATCCTGCGGTTGAGTTCCATTTTCCAGGCTGACACAGCTTATATAGGCAAGCTTTCGGATTTGCCAAAGGACTTTCCTACAGACACTCCTCTTTTCTGCATTCAGGATTGTGATGCACTTGTAGACTCTTATACTTGTCTTACCCTTCTGCCAAATGGACTGGATCTGCTGGATCTTTCGGGAAAGATTTCATCTATACTTGCTCATGAGAATCGGCTCATTGAGCATATGCACACTCTGATATCCGCACTTTACTCAAACAAAGGTTTACAATACTTGACAAACGAGGCCTCCCGCATCTTTGGTAATCCGGTAATCATTGTCGACGCAGGCTATAAGTTACTCGCTATGTGTCAGGCCCCCATCCCCAGCCGACCTGATATCGAACAGCAGCGAAATTTGGGTTATATTCTTGACAGTAATATTGAGAGCATGAAGAAATCCAATCTGTACGAACTGACCCGTATGGCTCTTATTCCTTATTATTCACGCGATCCCGAGACCAACGACTGTTGGATAACAGCTTTTGTGTACGTACATGGTATAGAATTCGCGCAGGTCAGTGTTATGGAACTGGATCGTAAATTTACAGATATTGATTTTGAACTCGTACAATTTCTTTGTGAGCTAGTTTCGGTAGAATTGCAAAAGAACGACTTTTATAATTGCAATCAAGGAATGATGCATAGTTTTTTGCTTTCCGAACTGCTTACAGGCGAGCTCAATGATGCTAATGTCATCGCAATGCGACTGGCTCATCTGGAATGGACGCTTACACCTTACCTGAGAGTGCTGACCTTGACAGACCTGAAGAACGGCTTTTTTGACGGGAAAGTTCAGCTGGTTGCACAGCATATGATCCAATTACTTCCGGATAGCCGTTGGATCGTATATCAGGGACGTATTGTATTTCTCATTTCCCTTGTTGATTCATCCTGTAAAATCATTGCTGAAGACAAACGAATTCTGGAATTTCTCCAAGTAAACGGCCTAACTGCTTCGCTGAGTGACTGCTTTAGTCATTTAACCTTTTTGCGAAAATATTATAAGCAATGCCTAACCGCCATCGAGATTGGGTTCCAACTTCATTCTAACAAGCCAGTGTATATGTATGAGGACTATCTCTGCGAGCATATTGGAAAGATCATATCGGAACAGAACGATCTCGCTGACTTCTGCCATCCAGTTATCCAAAAGTTAATTGCTTATGACAATGCCCACAAAACAAGTTTGCTACCTACCCTTGAAGCCTATCTTCAATATGTGGACACTCCAAATATTGCTGCTAAAACACTTTTTATTCATAGAAATACTTTGTTCTATCGAATCAACAGGATACGTGAGCTTTTCGAGATTGATCTAAGCGATGGTGATATTCGTCTGAAGCTTCAAATGACTCTTCATTTTCTAAAACTGAAAACACAACGCGGCGATCCTAAAGATCAGAGTATAGAAGGATAAGCAAATGCAAAAAAAACATGCAGACAAAATTTCTTATCGATACTTTGTCTGCACGCTGGTCTTTTCTATCTATTTTTAAATTTAATGATAGTCCATAAGCATTCAGATAGTTCGCTGCTGTTCTAAGATGACCAGTATGTCTAATTCCATCATTAATCAGCTTACCAGCTTTAGGCCAACTGCTGAACCGAGTACCATCGCAATGAACAGAATTCTCGCGGTATTACGCGGTTCACTGTAAAAGATCATGCCCAATATGGCCCCGCCAGAAGCCCCAATACCGGTCCAGACAGCGTAGGCCGTTCCCATGGGTAGTGTTTCCATGGCCAGGGATAGAAACAAGAAGCTCAATCCAAAGCCTGCAAGCAAGTAAAAAGCAGACAGGAAATTCCGATCTTTATGGAGCTTATTAATCATAAGAACTCCCATCATCTCAAATACGCCTGCCAAAATTAGAAATACCCAGTTCATACGTCAGTGCACCTCTTTTCCTTGTTTCTTCTCTTTGCTCTGTATTTTGAGCCCTACAACTCCGAGCAGAAGCACCCCGATTAGCAACAATTTAGATCCCTGTACCTCAGCATCAAACAACAAAATTTCTGCCAATACAGTGCCGGCCGTTCCCAAGCCGACAAACACTGCATACACCGTACCTACCGGAAGCGTACGGGAAGCCATAATCATGAGTATGAAACTTACTAAAATTCCAACTAAAGTGCCCCCCCACTCTAACCATCCGCTGGCATGTTTCAGGCCGATGACCCATCCAACTTCAAATAATGCCGCAATTACAACAGATAACCATGTCTTGTTCATTCTGTGCTTCCTCCTTTTTGATAATGCTGCAAATGTAGTATGGATTTATAGCAGCAAAAAAAAAGCCTGAGAGAATACTGCATACAGCAGTTTTTCTCCCAGGCTTTTATCCCTCCGTGGCACAGTACGACGACTGTGAGTTTTCTCTCGGACCAGCCGATATTACATCGCGGAACCCTAGAAAACATTTTTGAATTCAGTTATAGTTAACATTATACATATTAGTGAATAAATTACAATATAAAAATTAATAAGAATTCGTATATCACCCTAAACTTATATTATTGTTTTGGTCATTATGAAATCAATTTGTTCTTCATCACCCATATAAAAAGAGTGTGCGCCAGTTTGAACAAACCCCATTTTCTTATAAAAAGCAATGGCGTTTTCATTTTTTTCCCATACACCGAGCCAGATCTTCTTTTTATTATGTTCAATCGCAATTTCCATAGCTTTATTTAGCAGATATTTACCAAGCCCATGTTTTTGAGATTTGTTTTTTATATAAATCCTCTCAATTTCGAGCGACTCATCACCCATTTTTTCGGATTGGGCGTCATTCATATTTACCTTTAAATATCCAGCCAGTTCTTCATTGAAATAGATGAAAAAGATTTCTGAAGAGACGTTGGACAATTCCTCCTCCAACTGTTTAAAGTTAAATGCTCTTTCCAAATAGGCTTTCATATTTTCAGGTGAATTCTGATCTTTAAAAGTATCGTTGAATGTTTCAATACTTATTTCTTGGAGTATTTGTAAATCTTCACGGCTGCACTTTATTATTTTCACAGTCACTTTAATGCATCTCTCCTTCATGTAAATCAATAATTTCTTTTGTTCCCCTTTTTTACAAATTCCCAGTCATCCCCTATATTTTCTCTTACTCTTTGAAGAAGATTGAAAATGGTTTCTACTTCTCTTTCCGAAAATCCCTCTAATGCAATGTTATTGGAATAATCATTTTCTCTTTTTATAAAAGGATAAACATTGTTCCCTTTCTCTGTTGGAAAGAGTTTTTTAATTTTTTGGTTATGGTTATCTTCTTTCTTTTCAATAAAGCCATTAATTACAAGTTTTTTTATAGCACGAGATGCAGTTGTTCGATCTACTTTTATCATCTCGGATAACTTTTCTTGAATGATTCCTGGGTTTTCACATATTCGCACAAGGTACAAATACTGCCCTTTTGTAAGGTCATATTCTTTAAATTCTATATTACTTATAGAATCTAATGCCCTTGCGATCATTCCAATTTCACGAAGCACTTCCTTCATAGTTAACTCCTTTGCCCCTATTTTATTGCAAATGCAATAAAAATGATATATATTGAATTTACCTTATTTTTATTGCATTTGCAACAAAAAAATATATTAAAGAGGTCGAGTAAAGTGAAATATATTTTTTTTGTATTAGGAATTTTTATATTATCCCTTGGAATTTCGTTCACTATACAATCAGACCTTGGGACTTCACCTTTTGATGCACTTTTGGTAGGACTGTCCATAAATGTGGGGCTTACTGTGGGAAGTTGGGAAATCATAATAGCTATAATATTGATATGTTGTAATTCGCTTTTAAAAAGACAAAGACCTGAAGTTTTGGGGTTGTTAACAGCATTTATAACGGGTATTGGTATTGATATGTGGCTTTTTTTATTACACAATTTGATAGCACCTGAACTATGGTACAGCAAAGTTGTTTGTTTTGGAATTGGTTTAGTTGTTGTAGGATTAGGAACTGCAACATATTTACAGACAAATTTTGCACCAATTCCAGTTGACCGATTAACATTAATCATACAAGAATTAACTAGAACAAATCTATTTTTTTCGAGAACACTCATCTATCTTATATTCTTGATCATAGCAGTCATTTTAAATGGCCCCATTGGCATTGGAACTTTGTTAACCGTTTGTTTAGGGGGGTTAATACTCAATTACTTTATGCCACTTACTGAAAAAGTACTTGACCGCATATTAACACACTCTCATACATCACTAAATCATGAGAAAGATAAAAAGCATTCTATATAGAATGCTTTTTATCTTTCTCAACTAACCTGATCTGTTAAAAGATGTAATATCCAAGTTGATACTGAAGCTTGATGCTCATATCTCTTTGTTTCGATCTTAAGTTTCTCTAGAAGAATTGGTACTGTTATTTGTCTCTCAATTGGTACTTTAATTGTGTCTAATTCATTTTTATAATGTGTTTGTATTTTGAAGGTCAATTAATAAAGGAGTGTAGCTTTATGTTCTGTGGATTATCTGCTTTTCCACTCACGCCAGTTAACGAGACAGGTATTAACGAAAAAGCATTTGTGACACTAATTCAACGATTAGTTGCAGCTGGTGTAGACTCAATTGGTGCATTGGGTTCAACTGGAAATTATGCATATCTTAATCGAGAAGAACGTTTACGTGTGCTTCGACTTGCTGTCCATTCATCTGAGGGGATTCCCGTGATGACAAGTATAAGTGCGATTCGTACTTCTGAAGTACTTCGATTAGCGGAAGATGCACAAAGAGCAGGAGCAAGCGCAGTGCTGTTAGCTCCTGTTTCTTACCAGGCATTAACAAATGAAGAGGTATATTCGTTGTATGAACAGGTGACAAGCTCGCTCTCTATTCCGCTCTGCGTATATGATAATCCGGGGACTACACATTTTCATTTCAGTGATGAGTTGCACGGTCGGATTGCTGAGCTGCCTAACGTTCGTTCTATCAAGATTCCTGGAGTGCCTTCTGATCCTGAAGCAGCCAAGGCACGCATTAGAAAACTGCGAACGGCCATTCCTCCCCATGTAACTATAGGAGTAAGTGGAGACTCATCCGCAGTCACTGGCTTGGATGCAGGCTGTGAAGTATGGTACTCAGTTCTTGGTGGTTTGTTTCCAAGGGCGTGCCAAAAAATGACCCGTTTGGCCCAGTCCGGTTTTGCTGAAGAAGCGAAACAACTCTCGGCGCTACTTGAACCGCTTTGGTCGTTATTTCGTCAATATGGCAGCCTTCGCGTTATTTCAGCAGCAGCAGAAATAAGTGGCTTGATCTCAAGTCCCAGTCTTCCTTTGCCCTTACAACCATTGAATCAATCAGCTAGAGAACACTTGAAATTCATACTAAAGGATCTTCAGTCTACAGAAACATTCTGTTCACCATTCGGCTAATACCTTTTCGAAGGGGAGACTACTAAGCACGTTTGCAGTAAAATTTTTCGTTATGAGTGTTGGAGGAAGAACAGATGCTGAACTGCCCAAGCATTCGTAATTTCTTAATCCTTTTCTTCGTTAGCAACAGAACTATCTACTAAAAACAGCCAGCTATAATAGCTATAGCTGGCTGTTATACGTTTTTTCAATTTACTTCCAAGATCAAATCCATGCTGTCCTGTGTTAAACCAAATTTGAAGATGAAACGCTAGGTTTTGCAGGAATCACATGTAATAACTGTTTTGAATTTGGATCCTCCAGATTCACATGCACTTGATCATAATTAAATGAATTCGTAACAATAACCATTACCGTAGGATCATAACCCGCAGCCTTAATTTGCTCCAAGTTAAACTCAACTAATTTGTCATCAATGCCAATTCTATCATTTTCCTTAACCAATGGTTTAAAGTGTTGTCCCTTTAATTTCACAGTATTAATACCGATATGAATCAAAAGTTCTATACCGGAATCAGATACAATGCCAATCGCATGCCCGGTTTTGTACACGCTGCTTACCGTTCCGTTTACCGGAGCTGTAACAATTCCGCTAATTGGAACAATCCCTGCTCCTTTACCCATCGCTTCAGAAGCAAACACCTCATCGCTTACACTGCTTAAAGGAACAATTTGGCCATTCACAGGTACCACAACCTCGTTTGGATTTGCTTGATCACTCAAATTCGTCACACTCTTATTCGAAACACCGAAGAAATAAGTTAAAATGACGGCTCCAAAGAATGCAATAATCAATCCGATGACTTCTCCAATGAAACCTTGGCCTAAATAAGTTGGAATAGCCAACAAGCTAGGAAATGTAAATGTGGATGCATGTACTTCAAACGATCCAATAACAGCGCCTCCAATACCAGCAGCGATCATTGCACAGTAGAATGGACGCTTTAATTTAAGGGTTACGCCGTAAATTGCCGGTTCAGTGATACCAAAAATGGCTGTGATTGCTGCAGAACCCGATAGGCCTTTGATTTTGGCATCCTTGGTTTTCAAAAATACGCCTAGAGCAGCACCTGCTTGAGAAAGTACGGCTGCACATACAATTGGCAACCATTGGTCGTATCCTTGATTAGCGACATTGTTTATCATCAGCGTAATCAGCGCCCAATGGACTCCGAAAATGACAATCGACTGATGGAACGCTCCTAAAACCAACCCAGCAAGTAATGGGGAGAAACCAAAGATTGCTAACAATACCATGGCGAACAGGTCACTGATCTTTGTGCCTAGAGGGCCGATAACAGCCAAAGTTAAAGGCAACATAATCACTAGAGAAACTAGAGGGGTTAGCATATTACGAATTGATTCCGGAAAGAATTTGTTCAACAAAGGTTCCAAGTAAGAGAGGCCCCAAATCGACAACAGAATGGGAAACACAGACGCCGTATACGTAATTGGTATGATCGGTATGCCAAAGAAATCAATCGTTTGTGAATTGGATACGATCTCTACTAAAGACGGATGAATGAGTGCACCAGCTAACGAAACGGCTACGAATGGGTTGACTTTAAGCTTCTTGGCCGCAGTAAATGCCAAGAAAATCGGCAAAAAATAGAAAATGGCATCACTTGCTGCATTCCATATTTTATACGCACCACTGTCAGTCGATATCCAGTTCATTGTTGTAAATAAAGCTAGAATGCCTTTCAAAATTCCGGATCCAGCCAAGGCTCCCAGAAATGGCGTAAATACGGCCGAAACAAAATCCATCAACTGACTGACAGGATTAAATTTCCCAGTTCGTTTTTCTGAAGCGCTTTCATTGTTGCTAGAAGCATGTAATGCCATTCCAGGTAATGATGTTAGTGCATCATAGACTTGAGCAACGGAATTACCAACAACCACCTGATACTGTCCGGCACTATTGACGACGGTAATGACCCCATCTGTGTTTTCAATCTTTTTGGTATCTGCAGTACTCACATCATTTAATTTAAATCTCAATCTAGTGGCACAATGCCACACCGCATTTACATTCTCTTTTCCTCCTACGCCATCCAGAATATCCTTTGCCAATTTTTGATAACTCATAGTTGTCCCCCCTATTATAAATGCCCGGACCATTTTCCACATACCGTACTACTGAAACGATACAAAATGATCCGGGGGTGCCTTCATCATTTAGTGATTCTCATCCTAATCGTTGGTGTTCTATGAAGATCCTCGCCGTTTGTATCAATAACTTGCTTATACCAGTAAAAACTATCTTTATAATGGAATTGCCCATTTCCATTACCTTCATCATCATAGTCCACATAAATAAAGCCATATCTTTTGCTCATTTCAGCAGTACCTGCACTGATGATGTCGAAAGGCGCCCAGGTACAATAGGCAAAAACATCTGCCCCTTCATGTATTGCCTCTTTCAGTGCTGCAATATGCTCCTGGTGGTATTCGATGCGATAATCGTCATGAACTTTATTGTCCGCTGTTAAAACATCTTTAAATCCAAGACCATTTTCAGCCACCATCATGGGAACATGATACCTGTCCCAATACTTAGACATGCAGAGATATAATCCTGAAGCATTTATAGACCAGCCCCAGCGATTCGCTTTCAAATGGGGATTTTTGACAGTAGAATTAGGGTCCATCGTATTCTCACTAGCTTTAACAGTATTTGACCAGTAATAAGAGACTGCAAGGAAATCGGCTGTATTGTTCCAAAGCAACTCTTTCTCCGATTCCGTAATTTCCAGCTGGATGTCATGGTCTTCGAAATACGTCAATGCATATTCTGGATACTCTCCTCGAATCAGAACATCGCTGTAGAAATATTGCATTCGATTCCGTCTGAAATTCAGTTCGACATCTGCAGGTTCACATGAATAAGGGGCGGTTAACGTATCGGCCAACATCATTCCCATTTGAAGGGATGGATTTAGCTTGTGCCCATACTCAGTAATCTTTGCAGAAGCAACGAATTGGTGATGAACCGCTTGAAACTGAGACTGCTCGTAATGATCAACTTTATCTTTCAGTATGCCAAGGGAGGCAAATGCCTCTTTGTGGACAAGGTTAATTTGATTGATAATGATCCAATATTTAATGGTTTGATGATATCTTTGCAGGACGGTTTCCCCATACTTCACGAAGAAATCAATCAGTTTCGGGTTTGTCCAACCGCCATATTGCTCAACCAAATTTAAAGGCATTTCATAATGGAAAATCGTGACGATTGGCTCAATATTTTTTTCTTTCATGTACTCAAATAATCGATCATAGAAGGCCAAACCCTGCTCGTTTGGAACGGTATCATCTCCATTCGGAAAAATCCTGCTCCAAGAAATAGACAACCGCAATGTTTTTACATGCATGTCTGCTAACGCATCGATATACTCACGGTATCGTTCGTAGAAATGTACTCCTTGGCGCTTAGGGAAATAGTATGTCCCATGTTTGTATTTTTCGTATGTTTCTGAATCCATGTTATTAAAATGTAGATCAATAGGATCAGCTCCTGGAATAAACGGCTGAATATCAGCGGTACTTAACCCTCTTCCATCCCTGCGATGTGCACCTTCTACTTGATTAGCAGCAATAGCTCCTCCCCACAGAAAGTCTTTTCTTATTTTGCTCATGTACGTTTCCCCCAAATGTATTTAAAATTTTTGTACGATAAAGACTCCTGCAATAACCAAAAGAGCTCCCAATAATCGAGGAATATTCAAAGTGTGCATACTAGCACCAATTAATCCAAAATGATCAATGATCACCGACACGATTATTTGTCCAGCTAAAACGTATCCAACCGTAGCTGCTACTCCTATTCTGGGCATGAGAATGGTTGTCGCCAATACATAGAAAGCACCCAGTAGTCCTCCTGTCCACATCCACCAGGGAGCTTCAAACCATTCTTTTTTGAACAACGATCCTTTTACAAAAAAAGATATGATTATTAATGAGATGGCACCTACTGTAAAAGAAATGGCCGAAGCAACAATAGGTGATCCCACCACCGTCCTTAGCTGCGCATTAACACTAAATTGTGTAGGCAAGGCCATTCCTGCCAATAATGCGAAAATTATGAATATGATAGCCATGTATTTTCCCCTTTCTCTTACTTTTACTTTGATCAATTAGCCAATCTGAAATTGAATGAAGTGCTTCAATAAATCGTTTATCCGATTTTAGAACCACGAAAAAAGAAAATACCAAAAGAACGGTTTCAAGTGTGTCCATTGCAAAAGTAATCCCGCCTCACAGTATTATCCCCTCTCAAATTCTGAAGATTGAATATCTCCTACAGATGAGTCAATAATATATCTTAAATATGGGAATACTAGATTGATCACCTTCTCAATTTATCGATTAATCATTGACAACCCGAGTATAATTCACGCAGTATAATAAGTAAAATTAATAATAAGTATAGGAGGTATACTAAATACTTATATGGATATTAATTATGAACTCTATAAGATCTTCTATATCACAGTAAAAGCTGGAAGTATGTCTAATGCGGCAAAGGAACTATTTACATCACAATCGGCAGTTAGTCAGTCCATAAAACTGCTTGAAAATAAGCTAGGTGGACAGTTGTTCCATAGAAGGGCACAAGGAGTGTCCCTTACTGCGGAAGGAGAGATATTATATCAATATGTAGAACAAAGCTATGAGTTATTACAGGCGGCTGAAAGAAAATTTTTGGAATTAAGGAATTTAGATGCTGGCCAACTAAGAATAGCCGTAAGCACAACAGCTTGTAGTAACTTCTTGATGCAATACCTAGAGACATTCTCCTTGGCTTACCCTAATATCGAGATTTATATCAAAGATCAATCTACTCATTCTACAATTAAGCAGCTAGAGTCAGGCGAAGTTGACATAGGAATCATCAATCTGAACGGAAGCAGAGATTCTCTGACGGTGATTGGAAAAATAGAAATACAAGATTGTTTTGTAGTAGGTGAGAGATTTAAAGAAATATGTGATAATCCAATATTCTTAAAAGAACTAGTAGTAAATTACCCGATCATTCTCATGCAGAAAGGACTTAATACAAGAAAATATATTGACAACTTTTTCACTTCATATGGCTTAAAAGTAATACCTAAAATAGAACTGAGTACCATGGAACTGTTAATTGAGTTTGCTAAAAAAGGTTTGGGCATATCGTGTGTAATCGAGGATTTTGTTCGCAGCGATTTGGATCAACAACAGCTATTCATAGTGCCCATCCAAGAAATCATACCTAAAAGGTTTTTAAGTATTGCTATCAAAAAAGACTTGCCCCTTTCTTCAGCAGCTCAGAAGTTTATTGAGCTTTTTCAAAGCTGCACAGTATAAATTTATAAATTGGGTTATCTATTAAAGAATTGTCTAAAAAAAGCTCACTAAGGGCTTCTTATTTGACAGTCAACGAACCTCGCTTCAACCGCTCCAGAATGAGGTCGTCTGCTCCTGCGACAACTGGATGGTCGGTATAGTGAGCATTAAATAGGTAGATATCTAATCGGCAATGGAATAATCAAGTTCTTGTCCTTGGCTCGGAGCATGAACTTGATTTCTTAAAACAAAAAAGCCGTCATTTAGGCGGCTCCTAATGCAACATGGCTTTTGTCATCCGACATTTTTTTATTAACTCAAAGCTCAAGTTTACCAACCAATTTTTTTGAATCAATCTCCTCGTTCCGACATGACGTACCAACCGCAGTGCCCTTTGCTGTTAAAAGTATAAATTTTTAGAAAATTCATAACTTTGGAACTATTTTTTTTCACAAAATTTAATGAACCGAAAACACAAAATAGCAAGTCTCTAAGTTGCAAGAGACTTGCTATTTTTAAGTTTTGGCGACTTGACCCTTAAGAATGAAGTGAATACTGCCACAGCAAACGTACCGAAAACATTTGTTGTGTGATGTATACTGTGTACGAATCGAATCGTTTTTGTTGCCGAGCGCATCACAACCGAGTGAGCTTCTGCCCTGTGACCAGACAGGAAACGAAACCTTTGAAACCACTCACCAGATATCCTGATAAGCCCTCGTAAATCACGGCTTTTAGATGACAAGGGATTGCCGCAGCTGTTCACATTAACCGATTTAAAATGGTGTGCGTCATGTAGAAAAATTCTTGGTAATTGGATGGCTGCGTTTATGGATTTTCTAATTTATTGCTAGCAAAACTTTGGATTAGAAGGATCGTAAATTATGATCTGAAGATTGTTGAGAATTAATGATTATATTTTCAACATAATCACCAGCTAGTTTAAGCTGAAGGTCAACAAAGTGCTCAACGCATTCACCTTATGCTTATGCCGTTCTTCTTTAGTCCATTGCTCGATATTCTCTAGGCGCTCTCCTGGTTATTTCCTTGAAGTTACGATGAAAGGTTCTTAAATTGTTATAACCACACTTGATTGCAACTTCACCAATCGCCTGCTGGGAATTTTTCAGCAAATAGCATGCCTGTGAAATCCGATAATGATTTAAGTAGTCCGTGAAGGTGATGTTCATTTGTTGGACAAACAACTTTGATAGATAAGGATAGTCATACTGCAGATATTTTGCAATGTCTTTTAATGTGCAATCAGTAGAATAATTTTCCTCTACATAAAGCAGCATCTTATAGAGCACCTTTGTCTGAGGTGATTGCTTAACTAGGGTAAACGATTTCTGATTTATCAGATCAGCACAAACAGCATATAAAAAACTTTTCTGGCTATAGATTGAATTCAGCTTACTAAAATCAATAGCTCTCTCCAAATGCAATGCACTGTCATTTGGAATTAAGCCTTTTAAATTCATAAAAAAGTCGCCGATCAACTCTGGCGAAAAAAGGATGATTGTAATATTAGAGTAATCGATGGTCTTAAATTCATGCATTTGATTTATAAAGATAAAGACCAGATCATTTTCCTTCAAAAGATACTCTTTTTGATCAATGGATACATATAGCTGTCCATCATTAACATAGATCATTTCATATGCTCGGTGAAAATGAAGGGGAAAGCTATAATTCTTCAATGGAAAAAAATGAAAGAATTCTTCCCCCTCCATTCCATGTTTTTCAAATAAGACCATACAACTCTCCTTTGCCAGAACACTAATATTGTCTTAAAGTGTACTATATTTTGGATAGAATTAACAAATATTATTTCCTATAATAAAATAAATTGAATTTAAAGGAGGATATAAGACTATGGAGTATCACGTAGCAAAAACTGGTTCAGATCACGGCCAGGGGAGTCAGGAAGATCCATTTCTGGCAATCAATAAAGCAGCTTCTGCTGCTGTGGCAGGAGACACGGTTATTGTCCATGAAGGGGTATATCGTGAATGGGTAAAACCAAAATTTAAAGGATTAAGCACCAAGAGAAGAATTACTTATCAAGCTGCAAAAGGTGAAAAAGTAATCATTAAAGGCTCAGAGCATATTCAAAGTTGGCAGCATGCAGAAGAGAATATTTGGAAGGTTGTGTTGCCGAATGAGTTTTTTGGTAACTATAACCCATATGCTCTTGAAGTGTCCGGAGATTGGCTCGTAACAATTGAGGAAACCAAGCATTTAGGAGACGTTTATTTAAACGGTATGTCTTTTTATGAAGTCAGCCGCTTTGAACAACTGATCGATCCGAAGGTTACAACAGAAGTATTGGACCACTGGACAAGAAAAATGGTTCCTGTTCATAATCAGGAACAGACAAAATATGTCTGGTTTGCAGAAGTGAATGCTGATAATACAACCATATATGCAAATTTCCAAGGCGCTGATCCGAACAAAGAATTTGTTGAGGTTAACGTTCGCAGATCTTGTTTCTATCCCCAAGATACAGGGATTGATTATATTACAGTAAGAGGCTTTGAAATGGCGCAGGCCGCAACACCATGGGCACCTCCGACAGCGGATCAGCCTGGACTGCTTGGCGCCAATTGGAGCAAGGGTTGGATTATTGAAAACAATATCCTTCACGATGCAAAATGCAGCGCCATCAGTATTGGTAAAGAAGCCTCCACCGGGCATAATTATCGCTCCGTCCGGAAAGACAAACCCGGATACCAGTACCAGCTTGAATCTGTCTTTTCTGCTGAACGTAATGGCTGGTGCAAGGAAAAAATCGGCTCCCATATTATCCGTAATAATACGATTTATGATTGCGGTCAAAATGGAATTGTGGGTCACTTGGGCGGTGTCTTTAGTGAAATTCATCACAACCATATATATAAAATTGCTCTGAAACGTGAATTCTACGGTCACGAAATTGCAGGAATCAAGCTCCATGCAGCCATAGATGTCCAGATTTACCATAACCGTATCCATGACTGCTCTTTAGGATTATGGTCAGATTGGCAGACACAGGGAACAAGGATTAGTAAGAATTTATTTTATAGCAATAATCGCGATTTGTTTGTTGAAGTAAGCCATGGGCCATATATCGTTGATCACAATATAATGGCTTCTGAATATTCTCTGGACAATGTGTCACAGGGTGGAGCTTACATAAACAACCTAATCTGCGGTAAGATGAATCATTGGAAAGAAATGACACGTTCTACACAGTATCACCTCCCCCACAGCACCAAAATCGCAGGTTTTTCTTTTATTTACGGCGGTGATGACCGTTTTTATAATAATATTTTCATTGGAGCTGATGGATTAGAAGGTGTCGGAACGTCCCATTATAAAAACCACACGGCTTCTTTAGAAGAGTATATTGAAAACGTACACAAAAATCCCGGAGACGCTGAAATATTTAACTTGGTGGAACAACCTGTTTATATTAATAACAATGCGTATTTGGCCGGAGCAGAACCGTTTGAAAGAGAAAAAGATAAGATAGTTGACAAAAGCTTTCATCCAAACTTTAGAATAGTTGATAAGGGAGAAGAAGTTTATCTTTCCTGTGAATTACCGGAAAATTTCGATGTTTTTCTAGGTGAAGTACATTCAACAGCAACATTAGCACGGGTACGTATCGTTGACGCTGAATTTGAGCGCCCCGATGGTAGTGAAGTGATCCTGGATACTGATTTGTTGGATATGCAGAGAGTAGAAAAGTCTCCAATAGGGCCGATTACACTTTTGAAAAAAGGTAAAAATTATATTAAAGTTTGGTAATCCCTTATAGAAAAAGCCTTACACCTCTATAAATTATGGTGTAAGGCCTCTTTCACTGATATCGCTTGAATATTTTTTTCAAACATAAGATTTTTGAATTTAATTTTATTAATGATCTGGCACATTTAGGCTTGCATCACGTTCTAGAGAACATCAATAACGATGTGTCACTACCCTTGAAATCTTAATCTTCTGAACTAATCGTTCAAAATTACGATCTTACCATTCGCATCATTACTCTCCATTAAAAGATGAGCTTCCCGGATTTCTTCTAGCTTGAAAACTTTAGCAATCGGCGGAACAATTCCATGTTCTTTAATATGATTGAACAGGTCGATTAGTACGTTTTCTTTGATAACTTCACTTGTAAATACCGTAAAATAAACACCTGTCGGTATATCAATTAACGGTTCAAAGGAATCAAGTGTCCATTCATTTCCCAGTATCCCTGACATGCATAAGGTCCCTTGCTCTGAAACCAGTTGCAATGATTCCTTTATTGTAACGGTACCGACCAACTCCAGGACCTTGTCTACGCCATTTGGAGCGATTTTATAAACTTCTTTTGTAAAATACTCATCATCGAGTAAAGCAAAGTCTGCTCCAGCCTGCTGAAGATATGCTAGCTTTCCGTTGTTCCGAGTGGTTGATATGACTGTGGCGCCTGTACTTTTTGCTAGCTGAAGGGCAGCCAGACCAACAGAACTCGTCCCACCGCGAATGAGAAGCACTTCGTCAGCAGTTAATTGGAGACATTCGAATAAGGACGCATACGCCGTATAATACATTTCTGGAATTGCAGCGAGCTCAGTCCATTTCATTTCAATTGGAATGGAATAAACCTGTTTTGAAGGAATCAAAACATATTCAGCATAACTTCCATCAAATTCTCGGCCTAATCCCCCCATTAATGAAGCAACACGCTCCCCTTTTTGAAATGTGCTGTCAGATGGATCTTCGATCTGCCCTATGCATTCAATACCAATAATCCGTGGGAATTTGACGGATAGGGAATGTCCCTGTCTTGTAAACATTTCAGAGCGGTTTATTCCAAAAGCTTTGATCTTAACAAGTACCCAACCTGGTTTAACTTTGGGGATTGGAACTTCTTTTATCTTTAGTTCTTCAGGTTTACAGGCCCTTTCCAGTACAACAGCCTTCATAAAAGTGATCTCCCCGATCCAATGTAGATTCGTTTTTCAAACTGAATGAATACTGCATTCGTTCCAATAGCGAGACACGCTGACAATACACTTCCCCACAGAATCTTATCTATATTCATGGTTCGTAAGCCATCATTTAATATCGAGCCTAATCCGCCTGCATTTATAAATGCTGCTATAGTCGCCATTCCAACCGTAGATACGGATGCTAGCCTTAATCCTGTAAAAAGAGCTTTGATGGCCAAAGGCACACGAACATGAAGCAATACCTGAATACGGCTCATACCAAGCCCAGTGGCTGCCTCAATAATAGACTGTTCAACATGATTCAAACCTGCAATAAACTGACGTAGTAGGATATATTGGTTATATGCTATGAGCACGGTAATCGCTGTCGTTTTACCCAAACCTGTCACGGGGATCATGATTGCGAACAGGGCCAAGCTGGGAATTGAATAAAGAATCGAAAAGATATAAATGAGTAACCTGGATATCGTTTCTGAAGTCAGGGCTAAAATTGTTAAGAGTACTGTGACGACAATGGAGATCAGCATGATCACAATTAACATCTCCACATGCTCCAGTAATGCAATTCCTAACTTATCCGGATGCTTAATGGCATATTCGATCACTTTAACCCCTCCCAGAAACGTTCTTGCTCTCTTGAAGATTGAATAAGCGATGCGACAAATTCATCTGCGGGATGAGCAACAATTTCTCTTGGCGTATCAAACTGACAGGCTTTACCTTGATTCATGATTATTACCCTGGTTCCCAGCTTAAATGCTTCATTGATATCATGCGTTACGAATAGGAAGGTTTTCTTAACTCCCCCATGAATCCGCAGAAGTTCATCCTGCAAATTTAGACGAGTCATGGCGTCTATGGCTCCAAAAGGTTCATCCAATAACATTGTATTAGGATTTGTTGCTAAGGCCCTGGCTAGTCCAATTCTCTGTTGCTGACCTCCCGATAGTTGAGAAGGGTAACGATTTAGGTAGTTTACTGGATCTAACCCAACCAAAAGTAACAATTTGTGCACCATTTCATCCACCTTCGTTTTTTCCCATTTCAAAAGCCGGGGCACAGTAGCAATATTTTGTCCAATGGTCATATGAGGAAACAAACCCACTTGCTGAATAACATAGCCAATCCTTCTCCGTAGCGCTACAGGATCAATTTCAGCAATGTCATCACCAAATAGTTTTATCTTCCCTTGGGTAGGTTCAATTAAACGATTTACCATTTTCAATAGTGTGGTTTTTCCTGATCCGGACGAACCCAGTATGGTTATAAATTCGCCTTCCCTAATAGACAGATTGACATGATCAACAGCTAAGTCATTGGAGTTTGCGTATGTTTTGCACACATTTTGGAATTCAATTGCTATAAGACTCATGTTATCCCCCACACTCATTTAATTGAGTCATAAAATTCTTTTGCCACATCTTCATATTCTTTTTTATCCACGTCCACTTTTGCATTCAAGGCGGTTACCGTTTCCGTATCCAGCGCCGCACTCACCTTATTAATAACCTCAGCTATCTCTGGATTTGTATCCAGCACATTATCACGAACAACAGGAGCCAAGTTATACGGAGGCCATACTTGTTTGTCATCTTTCAACAGTGTGAACTGATCTTTATTAACTAGTTGCCCTTCTGTTGTGTAAGCTGGGGCAACATCCGCTTCATTGTTTTTAAGCACTTCATATTTCAAGCTGTTATCATATACTTTAGATGACTTCCAATTGAACTTACCATACACTTTCTCTAGAGCTGGAATTCCGTCTGCACGTTGGTCAACTTCTCCTTGTGAGGCGAATCGAAGCTTACTTACATGTTTTTGTAGATCAGTAATTGTAGTAATTCCTAGATTTTTAGAAACTTCCGAACGAATAACAAGTCCTGCTCCATCATTTGCTTTAGAGTAATCTAGCCAAGTAATTTTAAATTGCTTTTTATATTCTCCCTTAACTTTCTTATAAACCGTGTCAGGATCAGTGAGCATATCTACTTTCAATATGGATAATAAACCGGTACCTGTATATTCTGGATACATATCGATATCGTTGTTAACAATAGATGAATGGATAACGGAGCCCGCAATATTGGGTACTCGCTCTACCTTATATCCCGCACCCTCTAAAGCCAAAGCGTAAAGTTCACCCACAATCAAATTCTCAGTAAAATCTTTCGTACCGATCCGTATCGTTGCTGCTTTATCTTCAGCATTTTCTGTTTTATCACCACATGCACTTAAAATGAGCGACAATACAAGAAAAATTGAAATTGAAAAATACAGTTTTCTCTTGTTTCTAGACATATCTTTTACCTACCTTTTCAAAAATCTATATTTAAACAAAATACGCTCGGACATATCAAGCATTACCCCGACTGTAATTGCTAAAATTCCCACCGAAAACCCACCAATCAAAAGTAAATCCACTCGATTAAGTCCTAAACCAGTAAAGATGATTTCCCCTAATCCACCCGCTCCTATTTTGGCAGCCAGGGTAGCACTTGCAATGACCTCAATGGCAGCTATTTTAATCCCTGTCAGAATAATTGGCGCAGCTAATGGGAATTTGACTCGCCACATTACCTGTTGTTCTGACATACCCACTCCATGAGCAGCTTCAAGCAAAAAAGAGGGAACAGACTCTAAACCGGCTATCATATTCATTAATATAGGAGGAATTCCCAACAGTACCAGGGCAATTAAAGCTGGTTTTGTTCCCGTCCCCATAATAGGGATTAGAAGGAGTAGAACAGCTAAACTAGGCATAATTCTTAGAACTTGGAACAAGGATACGATCCATTTCTCTGTTCGTTTGTACTTACAGGTTACGTAACCCAACACAATTCCAACGGAGGCAGAGCAGAGTAAAGCTAGTAAACTTATTATTATATGCTCTTTCCCAGTTGCTAAAAAAACATGCATGTTATTTGAAAAGTAGGCTGTTAATTGCATCCATAAGCTGTCATTCAAGGTTTCTCCACCTTTCGTTTAATTTGCTTTTTCCTCGACCGCTTTATAATATAAGCAATATAATCGTTTTGAAAGTAGGCACCTTTTTATTAGATAGGAACCAAAAAGTAACTATTGGAGGATTAGACCGAATGATTACAAAAAAAGAGTTGCCTCTTTGTCCGGTGGCGACAACGGTTGGACTTATAGGAAATAAATGGAAGTTGCTAATAATGAGAGACCTTTTGAAAGGAACCAAACGTTTTGGTGAACTTCGTAAAAGTATTCCAGAAATCAGTCAAAAAGTTCTAACAGAAAATTTGCGGTCTATGGAAGAGGATGGTATCGTCATTCGAACCGTGTATGCCGAAGTACCACCTAGAGTCGAATACAGCTTGAGTGATTTAGGGAATACTTTAAGACCCATCATTAATGTTATGGAAACGTGGGGTTTGGAATATCATAAGCTCAATGAGGAAATTCCTCGTAACATGAAGGATTCTTAAAAAACTGAGCCCGATTAAGTGTTTTGAGGACGAGAATGACAAGCCTTTGAATATTTTAAAAACAACGGAGGACTAAGGTTAACATTAGTCCTCTTGGTTATTGTTCGTGCAACTGATGGTCACTCCAACTATTTTGTGTAAAGTTTCAATAGCTAACCTGCAACAACGGAGATGATCAACTTTTAGAATATAAATTGGACCAGGAACATATAGAGCAGTGTACCGCCAGCGATGGATATCAGCATGTTTCTTCTCCAGAGATGCAGCATAATAATGACGACAATGGAAATCAATTCGGCCACACCATGAGACCCAGAGAAAAAAGTGACATCCTTAACACTGTAAATGACCAGCAGTCCTAAAGCTGCCGAGGGAAGCACTTTGCCGAGATACTGTACATATTTAGGTGTGGGACGTCCCGAAGGGAACAAAATAAATGGAATAAATCGGGTCATTATCGTTCCCAAGACGACCATTCCTATCGTTGTGATGTTTTCAAACAAAGTCATGGACATCGTGTCTCTCACCTGTCATTCTATCTAGTGATTTTCTCATGAAGGAGAGCACGATAAGAAGACCTATCATAGATGGAACGATGAAATTTTCGCTATTAAAAATAAGCAGGCAAAGGATCGAAATTCCCAAACCCAACAATGCACTATGATGTGTGCTCTCTTTCATCCATTGTTCAATAAAGATCACAACAAAGAGCGCCGTCATCACAAACTCAAGCCCCTCCATATTAATGCGCACCAGAGATCCGAAAAATCCACCAATGGCAGCGCCAAATACCCAGTAGCTATGATTAAGCAGGGTTACGAAAAACATATACCATCCCTTGTCGACTTCTTTGGGGATGTTTGCTGTGTAATTAATTGAAAACGATTCATCACATAGTCCAAAAATTAGATAGAATTTTTTGAATCCGGTGCCTCTGTATTTTTCAAGCATGGATATGCCATAAAATAAATGCCGGGCGTTCACCATTAAGGCCATTAGCAAGGCACCTAGTGGATTGAACGGACCGAGCAGTAAATGCACTGCAACAAATTCCATGGATCCGGCAAAAATAAATAGGGCCATAAGGATCGCATACCCCGCACCAAAGCCAGATATATTCATAAGAATGCCGTAGGCAATCCCTAGAAACAAGAATCCAGCCAGTATGGGAAGTGTGGAAGGGAAAGCTGATTTAAAGGCCAATTGAAGCTTACTTCTGTGTATCATCGTTGCTACATCTCCTTGACAAGATTACATTTCTTCGTTAGTTTAGCAATGTAAATCCATACAATCAATGATACAATTGTATGGATTACAATATTGTGAGGTGTGCTATGCCATTTAATTCGTTTGAACATTATCCGATGTCGTGGAAACCTGACAGGGATAGATTGCAACGACCGCTTTATCGCTCTCTCGCCCTATTGCTGGAACATGACATCAGACATGGCTTTTTGGCTCCGGGTACAAAACTTCCCCCTCAGCGGGAGCTGGCCGATTTTTTGGATGTGAACTTCACAACGATTACACGCGCATACAAGCTTTGCGAGCTTAAAGGATTAATTCATGGTGTGACCGGAAACGGTACCTTTGTTTCAGCCAACGCGGCTCGGTCGGTCACCATTTCAAAAGATCCATCCTCAAACGTACATATTGACCTTGGTTTTGTTGCCTCATTTGAGCAAACCAATGATCTGGTTACTGAGGCCTTAAAGCACGTGGTAGAGAAAAGTTATTTGGAACAGCTATTGAATTACAATGATCCTGCAGGTATCCCGCATCATAAAATGGCTGCTCTCAATTGGATGAAGGCTTTTGGCATCCAGGCCGATACTGAACATATGGCGATCGTTTCAGGAGCCCAAAATGCATTAGCTATTACACTCTTAGCACTGTTTGAACCCGGGGACCGAATTGCGGTTGACCAGTATACGTATGCCAATTTTATTGAAGTCTCCAAAATGTTTCGTATCAAACTAGTTCCCATTTCAGGGGATGAGTATGGTATGTTACCTGAAGCTCTGGAAGACCAATGTTCTCAATCGAATTTACATGGTGTGTTTTTAATGCCTTCCTGCGCTAATCCCACGACCATTATAATTCCGGAAAAGCGAAAAAAAGAATTAGCTCAGGTCATTCAAAAACATCATTTGATCCTGATTGAGGACGACATTCATGCCTTTTTGTCAGCGAACATTATAGATCATTATGGTCAGCCGATGTATCAGCTGCTTCCTGAACAAACGGTTTATATTTGTAGCACCGCCAAATCCATCTGCTCAGGTCTTCGAGTGGCCTATATCGTGTTTAACGAAGCATTCAAAGACACAATGATGAAGGCCATATACAACGTCAACGTCAAAACATCCTCTTTGGACGCAGAGATCGTAACTGAGCTGATTCTGTCAGGAAAAGCAAATATGATTGTTACGAAGAAAAAACAATTGGCCGAGACAGCCAACCAGTTATTTGCTGAATTCTTCCCAAATACTCTCCACGGGGGACATCCACTGAGTTTTTATCGATGGCTACGTTTACCAAAAGTTATGCACGAAGCTTATTCTGAAGGTTTTTTTCTGGAAAAAGGGGTTCGTGTATTTCATTCCAATCGATTTCTGAGCGGTGGGAATGCAGAAGAAAATTATCTAAGAGTAGCGCTTTCATCCACTAGTTCTTTAGAGGAATTAAGAAGAGGATTAGAGATTTTAAGAGAGAGCCTCGAATGAATTGATGTCTTGATGCGTATAGCTACATTCAAAGGCTCAGGCATTATTTTATTTATATTTCATAACAAAGTACGAATGTTCACAGCACAAACAGTGGTCGTATTGAAATGAACCTCTACGAACTTGGAACAGCGCCAATTTGTTGAAGTAATCCAAGCATATCGGGTTGACCATATTCTTCTACAATTTGTCCACCAGAGAATCGATAAAAATTCATCGCTTGAACCTCGATGGTTTTCCCTGTTGGAGGAAAACCGAAGAAACTGCCTTGGTGCGTACCTCGCATAATGAATCGCGCAGCCACCTTATCGCCTTCAGCAACCATCTCCTTCAGTGTCCATTGGATATCAGGGAAGCCAGTTCGCATCATTTGGATAATTGCAAGATATCCATCCGGTCCCTTCATCGCATCTTCCCGTGCTGGGACATAGAAAATCGCATCTGGGGCAATAAGTTCTTCTGCTTGCTTTACGCTAGCCGTATTTATAAACTCTGTAAACCGGTGCATCTGTTGTTTATTCGCTTCAATTGTCATTCTCAAATTCCTTTCAAAATTTTTTATCCTTTTCGTTTCGTGCCCATCACCATTGAAGTAAAAGGTTCCTGCTTGATCAGTAAATCTCCCTCACATCAATATCATAATTGATAACTAAAGACTTCAAAGTTACGATATTAATTTAACTTAGGTTTTCAAATTCATAATAAGTACGCTCGTGTTTTTTGTGAAGTAGGCACCTTAATGTTCTATAGTAACCATTTGGTAACTAATAATACTTATTTATTCATTCATTTCATCAACGTTATATTCGAAAAAATCAAAATCAGCATATTGTTGATGTTTAACACGATCGGCACAGGTCAAGCCAACAAAACTACCTGTAAACTCACCATACTTGATATATTCATCAGAGAATATCGTGGTATCTAAGCCATTTACAATAGCTTCATATTCTTTACCGTCATAACTCCTGAGCGACTGAAAATGTGTTCCTGCATAAAAGCGAAGTGTATACGCAATATTGCTGTAGGACGTAATCGGATTGTTCGCTGCCTGGTCCACATCCTGGGGGTTTACCGTCAACTCCCCTTTCGTTGATCCAGCTGTTAAGTCTCTTAGCATCCAGCCAATGAATATTTATTTTGTGGTTATGGATTGTTCTTCCCAGTATATTGACATATCAGGTCCTCCGTTTTCCTCACATCTGCTAATAAGAGGCAATCAGCGGGTGAAGTCTATCATTTTGTAGCTTTACTATGTCCACTGCAGTTGCGTGGTTAACAAAAAATGCTGACATCTATGTAACTTGATGTCAGCATTCAGAAATCAGCACTGTCCATTGCTGTAAAGATACACTACGAAGTCAATAACCTTCAGCAGAATAAAAATAGTGAATAGTTCTTCACCCATCCACCACATCTGCTTGCAAATCTGTTGCAATTTCAATCATCTTAGGCACGACAGCCTCATCGGAAATAGCCACATACACATCCCCCATGTAATGGCGAAAAGGTATTTCTACGTCAGCATACTTCCACATGAAAAAATCTCCCTCGATCGACATGGTGCTCTCAGCACCTTGTATGATAAGCACTCGTGAATACGAAAAGTCTGGCTGGGATGCAAAGTAATCTTTGCACTCCTCCAGGGAAATAGATTGCTCCACCGGACTTTCCTGCATGGAACGGGTGATTCGAAAACGCTGGTTCATTGATCTGCCTCCACAATTATGATTAAGAAATTCTGGCTTTCATACCTTATAATGTCCACATGCTGATGTCAATGCTGATGGAACTATATGGATATTTATTATGTTTTCAAGCAGTTACTTTTAGGATGCATGTTCAAACTGACTGTTGTATAGATCAGCATAGAAGCCGCCTTTAGCCAGCAATTCCTCATGGTTACCCATTTCGATAATGTCACCATCCTTCATGACCAGAATCAGATCCGCATTCTTGATCGTCGAAAGTCGGTGAGCAATCACAAAGGAGGTTTTCCCCACAGTCAGCTGGTCCATCGCTTGTTGAATCAGCAATTCCGTACGCGTATCAACCGAGCTTGTGGCCTCATCCAGAATGAGCATGGGTGAATCTTCAATCATCGCTCTTGCAATGGTAATCAATTGCTTTTGACCGGCGGAGAGATTGGCTTTGTCGTCCAGCACTGTATCATAGCCCTGCGGCAGTGTTTTAATGAAGCTGTGCAGCCCCACCGCTCTACTAGCAGCTTCCACCTGCTCATCGGTAACATGATCTTTGGAAAAGACGATATTGTCACGAATCGTTCCTTCGAACAGCCAGGTATCCTGAAGCACCATACAGAATAATTCATGAATATTCTCACGCGTTAATTGGCTGATCGGGGTTCCGTCAATGTAGATTTCTCCATCGTTCAGCTCATAAAACCGCATGAGCAAATTCACGAGCGTGGTCTTACCAGCACCTGTCGGACCAACAATGGCAATTTTCTGACCAGCTTCAGCTTTCATGGAGAAGTCCTTGATAATCATACGATCTGTATTATAGCCGAAACGGACATGTTTGAATTCGACATCCCCTTTGGCGGTGTCCATCTTTATGGTCTTGTGACGCTCATCTGCCAATTCTTCTTCACCCAGAAATTCGAATACACGTTCACTGGCGGCAGCCGCCGACTGCAGATTGGTTGCGGCCTGTGCCAGCTGCGACAAGGGCTGTGTAAACAGACGAATATACACCATGAAGGCGACAATAGTTCCGATAGTTATAGTCTGTTGGTTGACCAGCAAAGCTCCCACGACACAAACCGCGACATAACCAAAATTTCCAATGAACATCATGACTGGCATCATCAGACCAGACATGAACTGGGACTTCCATGCATTTGTATATAGGCGGCTGTTAATGCCATGAAACACTTCCTTGGCTGCTTGTTCCCCGTTATATACCTTGACTACGTTATGACCAGCATAGGTTTCTTCGATATGACCGTTGATCTGGCCAAGCTCCGCTTGCTGTGCTACAAAGTATTTCTGTGAATGCTTCATAATCACGCTCATCAGGCAAAAGCCGATCAGCGTAGCTACAATTCCGGTAATGGTCATGATCCAGTTTGTATAAAGCATCATAATCAAGGCGCCCACGAAGGTAGCCAGTGCACCGACAAGCGTGCCGAGACTGTTGTTTAACGTTTGTCCGATGGTATCGACATCGTTGGTTACGCGGCTAAGCACATTACCGTAACTCGTAGAGTCAAAATACTTCAAAGGCATATGATCGATTTTTCGAGACAGCTCTGTCCGCATCTTCTTTGTAAGACGCTGTGAGACGGTTGCTGTAATGAAGCCCTGGAAATAGTTAAAGATAAGACCAAATCCATATAAAAGCGCCAATACAAGAACAATCTTCTGAACAGCACTTACATCAATCCCGGTTACGATTCCTTCCTGAATCAGGTTGGCAATATCACTGAGCTTATCCGGGCCAATCACGTTGAGGGTGGAGCCGACCAGGGCCAGTACCATAGCTAGTACAATCATAGGCACATAGGCCTTGCTGTAGGATACAAGCTGGCTGATGGTCTTTTTAAAATTATTCGCTTTTTCACCAGCACCCTTGCCCCCCGCAGGGCCTTTACCCATGGGACCTCCCTGATTCATTTTCATTTGCTGGCTGTCGACGGTGTGTTCATTCTTATCCATGTATGAGTTCCTCCTTCGAAAGCTGCGAAAATGCGATCTCCTGATAGGTGCTGCAGTTCGTCATCAGCTCTTCATGCGTGCCGCTCCCTACAATCTCTCCCTGGTCCAGCACGATAATCCGATCAGCGTCTTTGATCGTACCTATGCGCTGACCAACGATAAGTGTCGTAGCGTCGCCGGTTTCTTTTTTGAGAGCGGAGCGCAGAATCCGGTCTGTTCTGTAGTCTAGTGCCGAGAAGGAATCATCGAAAATATAAATTTCAGGCTGACGGTAGATGGCACGCGCAATGGACAGCCGTTGCTTTTGACCACCGGACACGTTCGCTCCACCTTGCGAAATTCTACCCTGATATTGACCATCCATTTTTTCGACAAACTCCGTTCCTTGAGCAATACCAACGGCTTCTTTGACAAGTTTCTCCGAAGCTCCTGCTCTTCCGTTATCACCGTACGAAACGTTGGATATCACCGTACCGTTGAACAGTACAGCTCTCTGAGGAACATACCCGATTTTGTTATGGAGTGCCTGCTGATTATAGTTCCTGACATTCACACCGTCCACGAGTACCTCTCCCTCGGTCACATCATAGAAACGGGGAATCAGATTGATCACGCTGGTTTTGCCACTGCCTGTAGCGCCAATAAAGGCAACCGTCTCGCCTCGTTTCGCCGTGAAGCTGATGTTGCGAAGCACGGCCTCCTCCGCGTCCGGATATTTGAAGCTGACATTACGGAATTCCACTTGCCCCATAACGCTCTCTTCTCCAGTCGTCTCATGCCCATTAACGATGCTGGATTCGGTATTCAAAACCTCCATGATCCGTTTGGCAGAGATTGAGGCGCGAGGCATCAGGATGAATATCATACTTACCATCATAAAGGCCATAACCACCTGCATTGCATAAGAGGAGAATACGACCATATTGGAGAACAACGTGATGCGGTCTGGTACGGCCGCCCCGTTAATCAGGTAAGCGCCGATCCAATAGATAGAGACACTCAGACCTGACATAATAAAGGTCATACCTGGGCCAATCATCGTCATTAAACGGTTCGCAAACAGGTTTGTATTCGTCAACTCGACGTTAGCCTGCTCGAACTTCTCCTGCTGATACTGATCTGCATTATAAGCGCGTACTACCCGAAGTCCGATCAGATGCTCACGTGTTACCCTGTTCAGATTATCGGTGAGACGCTGGATTCTCTGGAAACTTGGAAGAGCGAAAACAACAATGACACTTAGCATCAGGATCAGAGCAGCCACGGCCGCTCCTGTGGAGGCGGTCCACTGCCAGTTTTTATCCGCAATCTTCACAATGGCCCACACGGCCAGAATCGGTGCCTTGATGATCACCTGCAGCCCCAGCGCAACCACCGTTTGAATCTGCGTAACATCGTTCGTGGAGCGGGTAATGAGGCTTGCCGTCGAAAAGTTATTCATCTCTTCCATTGAAAAGGATAAGGTCTTGTCAAAGACCATCGCACGCAGACGCATAGCCAGCCCTGCAGCCACCTTTGCCGCGAAATATCCCACAATAATAGATGCAATCATACTGCCGACGGCACAAAACAACATGTAACTGCCGGGAATCAGCAGTTCGGACACAGGCGTTCCTTCCGTTTGCAGCTTGGTCGTAATTTCCGCCATATAATCAGGTAGCTTCAGATCAAGCCATACCTGCACAACGATGAAGGCTAGGCTGCAAACCACAAGCATCCATTCATTTTTCTTGAGATATTTGAATATCTTTAGCATTCTGTTGCTCTCCTTTTATCTGATAGTCTTTGATGTTTGGTGAAGTATAGTGCATCCTGCTCTGCATAGAAATTCAGCTTCTAGAGACAATAAGCTTAATGAGTCGGATCAGTTCTTTGGCATCTTCTTCGTCTAACTTTCGAAGAACATTCTCGGTCCATGCGATTCCTTCATTATACCTATCAATCATAAATTGCTTACCTGAATCCGTAATGAATACAATCACTTTACGTTTGTCGTTGACATCAGTACGCCGTACAACTAGTCCTTTCTTCTCCAGGCTCTTCAGTGCCGTTGCCACCCGTCCCGTACTAACGGACAAGTATTCGCTCAAGTGGCCAGAGGTAACCCCGTCCTTATTGAAATTCAGACAAATGAGAATCCCCATTTCGCCACGTGAAAAGTGCCCTCGTTCCTCTAATGCTGGTTTCCGCGATTTGACGATATACTCGAATAGTTCTTTCGCTAATGCTTTATAATCCAATGGTCACAACACCTTCTCCCTAATACCTTATAGTATGAGATAATTAATCTTATAGTATAAGATAATAATAATGTCGGGTTACAAAGTCAATTAGAGAAAATATGGAATACAAAAAAACCTTCGTAACCAGCTTGTATTTTTACCAATTTTTCTACACAAAAGTCCAATGGAAATGACCAAAGAAAACTTGAGGAGCAGTTTGCAGCAGATATGGAGAAATCTCATGAATCTTGAAAAGGACCGGATCAGTACGGCTCAAATAATATTACTTGGGCTTTTCTCACTTATCGGGGATATGTAAGAGACTGCTTCTAAAAGTAAAGCAGCAGCTCACTAGGACTTGAAAAATAAAGTCTTAGACTGCTGCTGCTTTTACCAACATTCACTTCTACCATTAAAATCAAAGATACTACTATTTTTAAAAGCATTTCTGATAGCAGCATTTCGCTGTTCAAGCAACCATCTCCCGCCACTCAACTGTGACCCATGATATCAACAAGATCAAACTATTAGGAACGGAGCGCTTTCCGAGGTACAAAAGGTGAATTTCCTTACAACCTAATAAAACCAGGATGTAAACAGATTGTTAACCGGTTTATAGATCATCATGACCAGAAGCAATGGGCTCGGCACATTGATTTTGTACAAGGAGCAGACCACTACACCAATGCCCGTGATCCAAAACAAGCCCCAGACCAGAAGGTCACGGCGCCTGCTTCCTCGTGTCAGCAAAGGCACATCGATGACCGCACAAACCGCTGCTGTTGCCAGAAAAAGCAGTAACACCATTGCGCTCACTCCTTGATATCTTCAATAAAAGATTTGTCTGTAATACCAATTCGGTTAATCGACACGCTGGCTTTGTAATGGATAGGTAGCGATTTTAGGTAATTGTCCCCTTTTTTCTGTTGTAGCCTAGCCCAAGCTTGGGGGTTGGCACGGTAGATCAACTGTCCAAAGCCCATAATATCCACATTATAGCGCTCATTAATTTGCTTAACTGCAGTTTTCATCCGCAAGATAATTCGTTCTTCCGATTTCCTTTCCAGCCCTGTAATCACGCGCTCTGCTTCCAGATTATCTTTGCTCATTACCTCTTCAACATTACACAGGGCCTTTACATGGATGTAAATATGTGGTTCACCGTCAATCATCTTGACTTTACGTTTGGTGTCTGTATGAAGTGCTTCAATGACGATGGGCCGTCCGTCGTCTCCTATTACAGGACCTGAGCTTTTGACAACGTTATTGGTGATATAATTGTAGCCAATCGTCTCGTTATCGCTTAACCACCCGATCATCTTATCCTTCCGAAATACAGCTATATTACTGTACTGTAATTTGGCTGTGGGCGAGCTATCTTCCACATTGCTCTTCTTTTCGCCCTCACTAACACTGCCTGACATCTTCACTCCAGTTAGCACCGGATTCTTCCCCTCGTACAACAAATCTTCAATAAATTGGTTCAAAGAAACAGCGACTGTTTTGCCCGATGTCTTATAAGATTTGTCCAGGGAATTATATAATTTACTTGCCGGTAATCTCTCTAGCGGGGTAAGGACCTTCAGAACATCTTCGGCAGTGGTGTCTTTGGCGACCATGGCATAGAAATCATTACGCGGCTCTCGGCTCCGCTTCAGCATATCAAGTGCCTCGCTAATTCCGGCCCGGGCAAGCTCCTCTCCAATCACCAGTATACGGATATGCCCATAGTAGCCAGCTCTCGCACTTTCCAGACTGGACTTGCGCTGGGCTTCATAAATCGTTGGGACCGTAAAGGTAGATACAATCACTGGCACCCCTGCACCTCCCGTCCCTCCCGCCGCCTGCGAGGCAATTGCTGAAGGAATAACCACCTGCAGTGTAACCTTATAGCCAGATTCAGCCTTATCTAGCCCCATTCCCAGCACAAAGGCCATTTCATTTAACTCCTGTCTTTCCCAGCACCCGCTGAGCAGCATAGGGACCAAAAGGGTAAGCAGCAGTCGCGAAACAGTTTTACGGTTTTTTGGGCTCATCTGCCGACTCCTTTTGCTTGGTTGTGCTTTGACGGTCAAGATTTTGAATCATACTTTCTGCCGGCCTTGTCTTTAAACGCGGCCAGGTAAAGCGGAAGATGGAATCCTTCAGATCATTTGAACGGTATGGACCGATCGGACTCATATAGGGCATGCCAAAAGAACGCAGACTCGCCAAATGCAGCACGATTAAAAAGATACCGAATAGTATTCCGTATAGTCCAATAAAGCCAGCTAGTCCGATAAGAACAAAGCGAATGATTCTTGCAGCGATCGACATGCCCGTCTCTGGTATCACAAAACTGGATATGGCCGTAATGGATACAATGATAACCATTGCTGATGAGATAAAGCCCGCGGCAACCGCCGCCTGTCCTATTACAAGTGTTCCAACAATGGATATCGCCTGCCCTATATTTTTTGGAATCCTCACTCCCGCCTCCCGCAAAATCTCATACGTTAATTCCATGAGTACTGCCTCCACAAATGCAGGAAAAGGAACGCTTTCTCTCTGTGCGGCAAGGCTGATAACCAGATTGGTAGGGATCATCTCCTGATGATAGGTCGTAACCGCCACATAAAATGAAGGCGCAAGCAACGTAATGAAAAAGGAAAGAAAACGGATGAACCGTAGCAAGGTGGCAATATCGGCCCGCTGATAATAATCTTCGGCAGATTGAAAAAAAGCGACAAAAAAGGTAGGCACCAACAGGACAAAGGGGGTTCCATCCACAAGAATCGCCACTTTGCCTTCCAGGATTCCCGCTGCGATAGTATCCGGCCGGTCGCTGTTATAGATCGTGGGGAACGGCGTAGCAGCCGTATCTTGAATAAACTCCTCAATATATCCGCTCTCCAGGATACTGTCCGTATCTATTTTGGCCAATCTGCGCTTCACCTCCTGCACCAGGTCAGGATTAGCGATGTTGGCGAGATACATAATGGATACACTGGTTTGAGTCACCTTACCAATTTGGAAGGTTTCTAGCCATAGCTGGCTATCTTTAATTTTCCTTCGAATCAGCGCCGTGTTTGTCCGCATATTTTCCGTGAACCCTTCCATCGGCCCACGTACAACTGATTGTGAGCTTGGTTCGCCTACATTCCGGTCCTCCCATCCAGGCAGTCCGATCCGTAGGGCGCTGGATGTTCCGTCAACCAGCACCATGATATTACCGGATAACAGCTCATGAACAAATTGCCCAAGGTCATGCGTGACGGATAGATCCCCCGCAATCAGCATACGTTTTCGCAAAAGCTCAATCTTCTGATTAGCATCAAGATCTCTCATTTGGTCAGGGGTACAACGTTCCTGAAGCGAAAATAATATGGAGTTATGCAGAACCTGTGTATCCACAAGACCATCAATATAAAGCAAAGCGATATGCGTAGACTCATCCAATTCCAGCTTTTTAGTGATCAAATCGGTGCTTGTCCCGAGCAGTTGAACCAACTGCACCAAATTGTCCTCCAAGCGGTGTGATAATGTGCCAGTAATTGTATCCTTCATCTCACAACCTCCGCATTCCGTGAGCAAACTACAAATAGTATGACAGAAGAACTTGATAATTATCCCCTTAACATTCCTTTTCGACTATCAATTAATAATTATGTTATAAAATCACATACTAAAGGAAATGACAAAAGAAAACTTGAGGGGCAGTTTGCAGCAGATTTGGAGGAATCTCATGAATCTTGAAAAAGACCGGATCAGTACGGCTCAAATGATGTTACTTGGACTTTTCTCGCTAATCGGGGAAATGGCACTTGTGTATCCTGCAGCAATGGCAACCGGAGCCCACGAGGATGCGTGGATTGCCGCCTTGATTAGTATTCCGCTAGGACTTGCATGCGTAAAGCTGATGATATCTACATCAAATATTGATCCAACTAAAACGATTATTGAGCTTTCATTACAAGTATTAGGAAAATGGGTGGGTGGAGCTGTAGCGTTGAGTTATTTATTCTTTTTCCTGATTGCAGCCTCCACCTATATCAGAGAAATCGAAGATTTCATGTGCACACAGATTTACGAAGGGACACCCGGCGGGGTCATTCGCTTCATGGCGATTTTTCTGTTGGTGTATGGCTTGCGGCTGGGTCTTGAAACGCTGGGCAGAGCAGCCCAGATTTTTTTTCCTTTCTTTGCGTTTTTTCTGATTTGCCTAATCGTTCTCCTGTTCCCCGATGTCAAGATGGAGCGTATCCATCCTATTTTGAATACATCGTTTCCTGACATGCTGCACACCATTATGTTCGGTGTATTTTATCCCTTTGGAGAAATGTGCGTGTTCTTCATGGTGTATCCCTATGTCCAAAAACAAAGCAATACGAGCCGCAATATATTCATTTCTTTGTTGATCGGAGCTGTTGGACTCAACCTCATTTTGTTTCTCTCCCTAACAGTACTCGGGGCATATTTCTCAGAACACGAATTTTACGCTGCCTATATTCTTGCCCAGAGAATCAACATTGCTAATTTTTTGCAGCGGATTGAGGCTTTAATGGCCACCACGTGGATCATTAGCACCTATTTCAAAACAGCGCTTTTCTTTTACGCATTTGTTTTGGGGACAGCTCAGCTACTAAAGCTAAAATCCTATCGGCCATTGATCTTTCCAGTGGCATTTCTGATTTACGGACTGTCGCATCTGATTGCAAAAAATATTATTTTCTACGTCAAGGAGATCCCAGCCTACTGGGTAGATTGGGATTTTACCCATGCCATCGCTTTCCCGTTAATCCTGCTCGTTGTTTATCATATCAGGAAACGTATCAGTCACAACAACCAGCTAACGTAACTTTCGGGGCATATTCGGCAATCTTACGCACTTCTCCCTCCACAATTGCAAACCTTCTTCCATGCTCTCCGTGATCGCAGAGTTCATTCAATTAGACCTTTTGTAGAGTACCTTGATAGAGTACTTTACAGAAGGTCTAAAGGACGTACTTTTTTCTTAATCGACCAATTCAAAATCCTTTATTGTTGCATTCGGTCTTAAAATCTTTTCCTGGTCAAATATAGCTAGCAGTTCATCATTTTTAACTTTGACAGGCCAATTATGATTAGCAAGAGCTCCTTTGCCCAAAGTAATAATATCGGCTGTACAATTTTCGACCATCTGACTTGCTTTAGATGGGTCTTCCAGGTGTCCATTAGCCATCACTGTAATGTTTCCATACTTCTTGGCAAGCTCAGCAAGAGATTGTCTACTACTGTCTGGAAAGGCTGGTTGCCAAGCCTCATATTCCGTGACATGGATATAATCAAGCCCCGACTGTCCTAACTGTTGGAAATCACTTTTGCCTCTTCTTCTTTACCAGCCCACTTATGCTCATAATCATTTACTTTCCCTTGGGAGATTCGAATCCCAACTATAAAGTTTTCTCCTACGGCTTGCCGAACTGCACTCGATACCTCAACCAATAAACGAACACGATTGCTGAGGGAACCTCCGTATTCATCCGTTCCCTGGTTTGTATAGTCCGTAAGAAACTCATCCAGTAAATAACCATTTGCACCGTAAATTTCTACGCCGTCAAATCCAGCTGATTTGGCACGAACAGCAGCATTCACAAATCCCTGAATTACGTTTTCAATATCTTTCTTCGTTGCTTCCACAGGCATCGGAAAAGCTCCTTCACCGCCATAAAACGCAAGTTGCCTCCTTGTGGTTGCACTGCTGATGGAGCCAATATATTTGATTCGAATCGGTTACCTTGAGATAAAGCACTCGCGTGTTCTAACTGAACAATAATTGCTCCGCCAGCCTTATGAACAGCTTCCACCACCTTTTCCCACGATTTAGCCTGTTCGTCAGTGGCCATCCCGGGCTGGTTGAAATAACACTGACTAAACAGCTCATCTGTATAGGTTCCCTCAACAATAATCAAACCAAATCCGCCATGTGCAAATGAAGCATAGTATTGTGCCATTTGATCCGTTGCAAAGCCTTCTGGAGAAGCACTCGTGCGTGTCATAGGTGCAACACCTAATCGATTTTTCAGCACTATTTTTTAGTTCTACAAAATTAAATCGTCCAATCTTCCGCCCCGAATTTTGCTGACCCAAGCAGGATCAACCAATAATGCATACAGTCGATCTTAGAACCCTGTAGTATACTGTGTAGGGATTGCAGTTTCTTTTTTCAATTTTGAAGCGGCTTCCAGTGACCAATAAGGATTTCTCAACATCCCTCTACCCACAGCAACCAGATCGGCCTCTTCATTTCCGATAACTGCATTCGCCAAAATTGGATCTTCTAGTCTTCCAACGGCCATCACCGGAATATCCAGAGCTTCTTTGATTTCTTTTGCCAAGGGGACTTGATATGCTGCGTGAGTTCCTGGTCTGCCCCATGCAGCTATAGGTCCCTCACCGCCAGATGAAATATCAAACATATCTACTCCTGCCTTTTGATATTCCTTGGCAAAAGCAATGCTTTCCTTAATACCATATCCACCATCTACGTATTCTTTGGCAGAAATACGCATCAAGAGCGGCATATCTTCCGGCATTTCGCCCTTCGCTGCCTGAATGATCTCCCGACCAAAAAGGGTAAGGTCTTTACCGTATCTATCTTCCCGTTTGTTCGTAAGCGGCGAATGAAATTGATGAATCAAATAGCCATGTGCACCATGAATTTCAATGGTGTCGAATCCAGCCTTGACAGCGCGAGCTACAGCAGCACGAAATTTCTCAACTAGTCCTTTAACCTCTTCTGTTGTAAGCGCGCGAGGTTGTTTTGAATTTTCATCAAATGCAATGGCAGATGGCGCTACAGGAACTTCAGCATCTTCCGCCTTGCGTCCGGCATGCGCGATCTGGATTCCCACTTTGGCACCGTAGCTGTGACAAGCATCTACAATCCGTTTGAGAGCAGGAATCTGCTCATCTGACCATAAACCAAGATCAAAATCGGAGATACGACCATCCGGCTCTACATCTGTCATTTCAATCATGATAAAACCAGCTCCGCCTACCGCTCGGCTAACGTAGTGTATATAATGCCAATCTGTGGCGACCCCATCCTTTTTGTCAACCGAATATTGGCACATTGGAGGCATAACTACGCGATTTTTCAATTCCAAACCTTTAATTGTATAGGGACTAAATAAATCTTTCATGTGAGAAAGACTCCTCTCTGAGGTATATTATGAAATACATCAATCAAATGCATGCACACGCATATATATTAACATGTTTGTTTCATTTGTCAACTTTAGGTATGATTTCAAAACTTCAAAGTAAATACGCCATTTACTCGTTGGTCCTCATCTTCAGATTTTTTGCAATGCATCAACAACTGAATCGTCACCAGTAATCAGATCAAAAGCTCGCTTGTATGTGTTCTTCACATCTAAAGCTGCCACAATGGCACGGGCTACATCCTTACGAGGGATACTGCCATAGGTGATATTCTCCGCAGCAGCCTGCGCAATTAATTAATGTATCTGCACGGCCCAAATGGTCTATGGTGAAATTCACCAATGACTGAACTTCTGCATTGACATCTTGTTCTAATTAAATATTAAGTAACCGAATGGTTTAGCACATTACCAAATTAAAAAACATGCGCATGCATTTAATTTAGTGAAAAAATTACTTGCTGTCAAGTTTTGAATGCAAATATGGATTGCTTATTTTTCAAAAAAATACGTGGATGATTTGAATAAACTTTGCTTTCTCTTTTCATTCTAAGTTCTCATCCTTTTCGGCACGTTAAACTGTGAGCGCTTCTGGTATCCACTAGGAAGCGCTCGTACTGTATATTAATTTGGATGTGGAGGTAAATCTACATTCTCATGCTCTCCATAAAAAAGCTCAATGCATTGGACACCCACTTCTTGGGATGAAGAACAAGCTGAATTTCCAGCTTGAGCTCGGCATGCTCAAAGGGTAACACCTTTAGCTCTTCCCGTTCAATCTCCTCCAGCGCAGCCATTAGAGGTAGAATGGATATACCCTCTCCAGTTTTGATGCTCCGTTTGATCGCTTCCGGATTACCCAGCTCCAGGCACACGCGATAGGTGATTCCATTTGCTCGAAGCACTCTCTCCAACAGTTGTCTGTAGTTGCACGTATGCTCGGGCATAATCCACTCCGCATCTACCAGATCATCCAGGCTGATTCGCTCTTTAGCGATAAGCGGATGGTTTGGATGGACAATCAGCACAAGCGGTTCTTCTCGAATCGTAATCCACTGCAAGGCTGGATTGCTTGAATCGTCCGCGAGGATCAGCCCGACATCGGCCTCCCCTTCCCTGACCTGGTGCAAAATCATCTCTTCGCGATCCGTATGCAATCGTATGTTCAGATCAGGGTATTCTTTGCGAGTCGCCTGCATATACGGCGGCAGAAAATACGAAGCGATGGAATCCATAGTACCGATCGTCATGGAGCCCCCACCCTGCTTAGCCAATTTTTCTTTCGATTGCTCAAAAAGCTCCAGCATTTGTCCGGCAAGCTTGAATAGCTCTTCCCCGGCGGAGGTAAGACGAATCTTGTTATTGCTGTAACGCTCGAACAATTTGACTTGATACGTTTTCTCCAGCTTTTGAATCTGGGTCGTGACGCTGGATTGTGCGTAACCGAGCACTTCTGCTGCTCTTGTAAAGCTTTCACGAATGGCAACTTCCCGAAATGTTTGAAGATAAATGAAATCCAATCTGGCCACCCCATCGGAAATTTTGATTAGAATCATCGTTTATTATAGATAACTCTGATGCTGTCTCCTATGTTACATTAGATTTAATTCAACGGGAAGGGATAACTGATGATGATGAACGAACAACATATTCATGGGATTTTCATACCGCTGATTACACCTTTTACGCGTGACTATAAGTTGGACATCGATTCGTACCGGAAGTATGTTACCTATCTTGCAGGCCATGACATCCAGGGTCTGGTCGTTAACGGTACGACAGGAGAGTCGCCAACCGTATCCTGGGATGAAGTGAAGCAAATGGTTCAGGTGACGCAGGATGTTTTGAAGAGCATGAACAAAAACATTCCGATCGTCATTGGCACGGGAACGAACGACACTTATTCAACGGTGCATCGGACGGAAATGGCGGCTGAATTAGGAGCGGATGCAGCCATGGTGGTCACTCCGTATTACAACCGGCCGACGCAGGAAGGAATCTTGGAGCATTTCCGTGTCGTATCTCGTGTAGGCCTGCCTGTGCTTGTATATGAGATTCCGGTTCGCACGGGCAGTCGCATGACAATAGATACAATACGCAAAGTGCTGGACCTGGATGGCGTAATTGGGCTCAAGGACAGCACGGGCGGTCTTGATCTGCTTTTAAAATTGACCCAGTACGAGACCAAGCCTGTCCTCTGCGGAGAGGATGCCTATTTCCATGCCATGCTATGCCAGGGAGCTGCCGGTGGTATGCTTGCATCCGCTCATCTCAATATCCAGGAGTATGTGGATATATACCAACGTTTTGTGGCTGGCGACATGAACGGGTCGCGAGACAGTTTCATGCTACTGGAACCGGTGATCCAGCATGTATTTGCAGAGCCAGCCCCGGCCGCGATCAAGTGGTGGCTTACCCAGCAAGAGATTATTGCCGCCGAGCAATTGCGTCTGCCACTTATGCCACTGTCGGATCAGGTGAAGCAGGGTCTCCTGAATTCAATCGTATCCTGATAAATCAGCTTATCTCAGATTACCCAATCATAACGTAGAAGAAGCATCTCCTGGACAGGAGATGCTTCAATTTTTAGCCGGAACTGACAACCTTCAGAAAAACGAATTTAAGAAGATACTCTCTATGGTAGAACGCTGTATCGGTGTTTTCATCCTAATGAGGTCCGCAATCTGAAAAGCTTACAAGCAATAGCTAGATGGTTGTTAGTAAATCCAGTTGCAGCATTAAGGTAATTCTTTATGTAAGCGAAATTATTGCAAAAAGAAGGCTGCCGGTGAATTTCACCGACAGTCCTTCTCTTCCAAGCAGTATAATCCTCACTCCTATTCGCTGGACAGCTCCTTGAGCGATTTGACTTTACCATGGGGATGCTGTTCTTGCTTTCGTGACTTCCAGGCTGCTTCTTTCCTTTTCTTCTGGTGAGCCATAACAGATATCCTCCTTTGGAAATTGTGATGTATACTACTTTCTTAAGTTGTCATTTCTCAGCTCTGTTCATTCATAAAACTAAATTCGTTGGATTTTTGTAATAATTCAGGGGTTCCAAACCGTTTCAAAGGAATAGCTGGGAGCATGGCTTCATGTATTCTGGGTTTGCTGGAGATTGCATTAATTGAGCAAACGGCGCTAACTCAAGCGCTGCACTGGGAACAATTTTTAAAAAAACAGCCGATTTCTCCTTAACATACTAGAAATCGGCCTTTGCCTTCCGAAAAGAGGATTTAGTACATATAATACAACACAAATAATCAGAAATATCGGTGATGCGCCCGAAAGATTGGAAGGTGTGTAAGAAGGCTACTTATCGGCTGAACCGCTAGTTTCCGAGAAATAGTTATGTAAGTGATAAAAAATTCATACATTAGCTGTTATTGTAACTCCCTAAAGGACATGTTTTTTAAGAGACTATGAAGAACTTGCATTCTTCATAGTCCTGTTTAATGAACTATTGATCAATTATTCAGCAAATGATGCAAGTGAACTGCCTTCCCACATTTCCCCCTTATTCAGTGTCCAACCATCATTATAAAGATTGTAGGCACCTTTATTAGCCGCGGGGCTCCATCCCTCATCCCAAGCTAAGAAATAAATGGTTTTCGGATATTTTTCTTTGATGGCATTGATAAATAAAGAATAATCCATACTACCATTGGTTGCCTGCGGACCGACTTCTGTGAAAGCAAAAGGCTTATCAAGAGCTGTTAGCTCGTCATATCCTTGAATCGAATAAGGATCTGAGAAATAAGCGTCTAATCCAACAATATCAACATATGAAGATCCAGGGTAAAAGTCTGTCTTAAAGTTTCGGTTGGCGTCTGGTGCGTATACCCATATCAGGTTGTCCAATCCTCTTGTATCGGTCATATAATGATAGACTTTTTTATAAAAAGTGATACGTTCGCTATCCTCTTGGCTATAGTCGGTGAGTCCCCACCAGAACCATTCTCCATTCATTTCGTGAAGAGGTCTGAAAAGAACAGGAACACCTTCATCTTCTAACTGCTTAAGGCCATCGGCAATTTTGCTTAACATAGCGTCTAATCGCTGGCCCTCTTCAGTTGATGAGTCTAGGATTCTTTCATACTGACTGTTTGAGATTGGGGTTTTATAATTTCCAGAGTTAAACGCAGGGTTAGCCAGATGCATACTGATCTGAGGTATACCTCCGTTCTTCCAATGAGAGATTAAATCGGTGTTACAACTATAATCGATCGAATCGGCAATATTAGAAGTCTCCATCCATCCTCTTGAATAATCACAGCCATACACGGCAGGGGACTGTCCTGTTGCATTTTCAATTCGATTAGCTTCGGTCATAGAAAATGACGCATTTGTGTACCCGCCGAATGCTCCTGACACTACGCGATTTTCCGATGACAGATTAGCGAGCCAGTTCATCACTTCCTTGGTTGTGGCTTGTCCATTAGGATTCACCGTATGTGCAGATGCTGTCTGTGAGAAAGTCGAAGCGATTAACAGAATCCCCAATATTCTTATGTACCACCTCCTCTCTAAAGGAACGGCTGGTCGATTTCTACCATCGTATTCATTTAATTGATTTCACTGTGATATTTCTCCCTATGACACTTCTGATTGCAAGCTACATTATTTTTCATTCTAGGAAGTTGATACCAACTTCCTAGAAAATTTTACTTTTACGAATAAAAGCAGCTCAATTATATCGACCTCAAATGAATAGATTAAAATAGTTCTAAAAGAGTAAAAAATAGTTCTTATAACAACTATCATTCAACTTCACAAAGAATGTTAGAGATAAGAATATGCTTAAAGTAATATTTTCCTTTTCATTCTTATGAAAATATTCTTTTCAAATTATTGTTATTATGTGCTATATAGAAGACTTTATGCCCGCACATTTGACACGCCATGTTATAAAAATCAAAAGAAATAAATAGCGGCTAACCAACGTCTATCAAAATAAGTTGATTACATCTGAAGGCTTAGCGTAGATTTTCGCTAAAACAAAAAAAGCCGCCAAAATGGCGACTTCTTATGCGTATATGTTGTTGTCTCTCCTTGCAGTGCTGAAGTCTGCACCTGTGTTCGATAAACCTATTGTTCCTCGTTAGCTTTTATTCTTCAACTTCAACAATGATGTTAACCATAGATGCATCGTGATTTTTAATGCGAAGTGGTGCTGTGAAAGCAGATAATATCTTTTTACCAATTAATGGTGAAGGGTTTATGTCTTCGTAAATGAGCATTGTCGGCTCTTCATATTTTTCATGGTCTAAGAAGGCATGGTGAACAAAATAGCCGTTTCTTTTGGCTTCTTCCAGATTTTCAATGCTCATGGTATCAATGGCCACAGCTTTGCAGTTCGGCAAATTTTTACGGATGAATTCCGCTGCTTTGGGAGAGACGGCTGGGAAATTATTAGCGTATTTCTCAAAATCCGTATCTCGGTGTTTCCAATAGCTTGTATTAAAGATGAGAATATCCGCTTCATGCAGCTCTTCATATTCCTGAAGCATTTCAATGGTAATAAAGCCGTTCGGATCAAGAGGACAATCAATTAATAGCGGTTTTCGATAGATGAATTCTATCGGAACAGCATCTATTCCCTTACCGTTATTTAAATGATGCCACGGTGCATCGACATGGGTGCCGACATGAAGATACATACTTAACACACTTCCATTCCAGGCATCCCCTTTGTCCAAACGCTCTCTAGGCTCTAACTTCACTTCTGGCATTCCTGGATAAACAGGCATTCCTTCATATATTGGGTAACCGATTTCAACGTATTTTGACATACTAAGATGCTCCTGTAATTTTAGTTTTAAGAATCCATTATAGGGGATATTCGCCTAATGTGTAGCTTCCGAAAAGTATAAGCGGAGTACAAACAGACAAACTGATAAAAAGACCATACCCCTACAGGTCAACTCCCTCATTTTAATTTATATTTTATATTCAATCGCCCTATCTTTCCTGAAATCGTACGACCACTTCTCCTTGATTGTCCTTTTAAGAAAGATAATATAAAAATAATAAACGATTATCCTAAGATATTAAAATAGGTATCTCTCCAAGCAGATTCTTTAAGTTAATAGAATCCCACGGCATATGCTCCGTTATACCTAATCCAACTACATCTGTTTCTTCAGATAGTTCTTTAATCAGATTAAGTAGCTGAGGCATTTGCATTGTTCCCGCAGGAGAAAAATTATAAGGTGCTTCAGGGTTGGCGAATAATAAAGAACGAAATGCTTTTGGGTCAAGCACATCTAAATCAAGGTGAATAGCTAGGTGCTTAATGCCACTTTCTTTAATCCACTCTCTTATAGATTCAGTACTATTCGTTAACTCTTTGGTCCCTGCAGTTTTAATTCCTAGTCTTTGAATCATTTCTGTGTCTGATTCTACAGGAGCTATATCTAGTCTTTGAAACGCTTCTGAAATGACTTCTGATTCTTGTTCTGTAGGAGCCGCTAATCCCGCGATAAAGACATTTTCAGGTTTTAGTGGGATTTTCACATGTTTTGTGAACTCCTCATCTCCTTCTCCCAAAAGATTTCCGAGCGGTAATGTATGACCGTTATCATAGCCCACATATCTAACTAAATCACTGTGAGCATCGATCCAAATTAAACCTAATTCCCCACCGTATCGTTCGTTCAAATAGGCAAATGGAGCTTGTTCCACTAAGCAGTCACCACCAAACATTACAATGCGATCTGGCTTATGAGCATCAATGATATGCTGAGCAGCCTCTAACTGTTCAAGTAGCTGTTTTCTCCCATTCATACCGTTTTCGTTTTCAAGCGGAGTACCCTTATAAGCTTGAACTGGAACATGAATAAGAGGTTGTTCATTATCCGGAGCTAGCCAAGCAAGCAGTTCGGCTCCAAAAGAGTAATTAGGATTGTTTCCCCCTTGCCATTGTGGCATTAACAGGCGTATTGTTTTTTTAGTCATGTTTTTCTCTCCTTTACTTCAAAAGTAAGGTTAGTATAAACTGAACACAAATAAAAACGTAGTACGCACTATTTTGATAGGTACTACCCGAAAGGATAGTGTAAACATGAGTATGGCTGAATTTAAAGGTAAAGTTAAAAATATTCAAGATACACCTTTTGGTTATACAGTTTCATTGATTGGTGGTAAATGGAAAATGGTTATTATTTATCTCCTAGCCGAAAACCGAACAGTTCGCTTTAATGATCTGAAAAGACAGATAGGGGCTATTACTTATAAAACATTGAGTTCACAACTAAAAGAATTGGAAGCAGATGGTCTGGTGAATCGAAAAGAATATCCTCAAGTCCCCCCTAAAGTCGAGTACAGTCTCACAAATAAAGCAGAAACGCTATTACCTGTTTTGGAAGGGTTATGTGAGTGGGGAACAAAAAACCAAAATAATTAAATCCAGTTTTCTACTAAAAATCCTGTATGCGAAAAATTGTCCTGTTTTCCAACACTGCTATCCCAAGTTAAACTCTATGGTTAACAGCAGTGACACTTTGTTTATTTAGCTCTAAATGCTGAAGATGCCGTATTCATATACTTCCTCTTATTCTCCAACCGAAGAGGAAAGGCGGCCTTCCATAATGGCTCTGATTTGTTCGGTCGGCATCTTCGGGTGTCTATCGTGCGTCAGCAGAACGTTGATTCCCTGTTCCACGTCCGTCAGCTGTGTGTAACAAAAAACCTTGTACGACAGGTGAATGCAGCAATGACTGGACATCAGCATGCAGCCGTTCTAGAAATTCTATTATCTTAATTATCGCTTCAAGCCAGATTTATCTCCCGAATCACTTCAAGCGGAACCTTCGGTTTTCGGTCTTCCGTCAACAATCCGTTGACTTCCTGCTGTACATCGGTTACCTGTGTATAGCAATAGCCCGAGAGATAGGGGGTCGCTTTAATTGCTCCGGTGACTGCACGGAAACGTTCGATAAAAGCTTCGACTGAATTCACCTGGTTTCCGTATCCCCAGCCCATGTCCGTCTGGAAGGCGATGCCGCCGAATTCGCTTATGATAACTGGTTGTCCCCGGTAGGCATATCCTTCTGCAAAGGCATATTTCCAATTGTTAAAGGAGATGCTGTTGTTTACAATGCTTTCCTTGTCCTGATATCGCTCCAAAAACTCTTCGCCCGTCTCCACATAATCATGAAGGGTTAAAATATCCGAGACTGTATGCTCCCATCCGTCATTGGTAATCACCGGACGATACGGATCAATCGTCTTCGTCAGATGATAGATGGTTTGCGTGAACTGCTGCTGCCTTACATCATGTCCAATGGTCGATATGCCCCACGATTCATTGAACGGGACCCAAGTTATGATGCTCGGATGATTGTACTGCTGCGGCACGATTTCCAGCCATTCCTTCGTAAAGCGGCTAACCGCCTGATCATTGAACTCAAAGGTCGCCGCCATTTCCGACCAGACGAGCATGCCTTTCACATCACACCAATATAAAAAGCGAGGGTCTTCCAGCTTCATATGTTTACGAACCCCGTTATATCCCATCGCGGCTATTTTACCGATATCTTCGATAAGGGCTTCTTCAGACGGCGGAGTCAGATAAGTTTCCGGCCAGTAGCCCTGATCCAGAATCAGCCGCTGGTAAAGAGGGCCATTATTCAATAGAACCTGCCCGTTTTCAATCGATATTTTCCGCATGCCAAAATAAGAATACACCCTGTCGCTCACTTTCTCATCCTCATACAGAATAAACTCTACATCGAACAAGTTTGGCGATTCCGGTGACCACAAGCACTGCTTCCATGGACCACCGGCTTCATGAAATACATGGACCTCTACCGTTATCCAGGGCCTGTCGGCAGATAAGCTGACCTTTTTCACTTGCTGTCCTTTCAGCGCAATCCGTGTCTCTAGGCGTAAATTATCTTTACCCTCGATACCCATGAGCTGAAAGTCAAAGCGGATCATATGACGGTCGATATCCGGTGTTATCTTGACCTCATTGATTCTTACCTCATTCACATATTCAATCCACACACTTTTCCAGATTCCGGTGCTCTGTACATAAAAGCATTCAAAGTTTTGATCCACCCAACGCTGCTTTCCCCGGGGCTGCGTGCAGCTCTGACTATCCTCCACTTTAAGCACGATGCTATTCTCCGAGTCGTAAGTGATATAGGGTGTGATGTCGAAAGAAAACGCAGCATAACCTCCTTCATGCTCACCAGCCATAAATCCGTTCACCCAGCATTTCGCTTTATAATCTACACCCTGAAAATGTAGAATTGTCCTTTTCGCTATTGCCTCCTGTGGGACCTTCACGCTCCTGCAGTACCAGACCACCGGATGGAAGGTCTCGACTCCAATCCCGCTTGCCTTGGTTTCATAAGTAAAAGGTACGAGGATTTTGGCTCCCTTCGAAAAATGATGATACCATTGCTCGCTTTCACCCACTTTGCCGTCGTCGAAGGCGAAATCCCACACCCCATTCAAATCCAGCCACTCTTTACGGACAAATTGCGGCCTTGGATAATTTTTGATATAAGCGTTTGTAGTCATACAGTTTCCACCTATCTTTTGATATATAATTAGTCACCTTAGCCTGATGACTTTACAGTGCATTGCTATCATCTGTAGGTCCGATCGTCATCCTTTACCTCCGCTTCGAAATACAAACAATAAAATCGATTTGTTACACTATTATTGTATCTTTAGGGGATTATATAGTGATGCATTTTTAATGTCAACGCTTTCAAGTTAATTTTATGTAACTAATAAACTGAATAAGGCTTTAGCTACAGAGCACCTGCAACTAAAGCCTATCCATTTCACCAATATCTCAATCCATGACATAATTCACAGTCATTTTGATATTCTGATCATAATCTCCAAATTGCTTTCCGAACAGGTTGAGCCCACCTTGATGCACCGCATCTGGCTTAATTCCGATCCGCAAACGCAATTTGTGGCTGTTTTGCAGGTTGAGCTGATCCAGTGTAACCGAGGAAACCTTCTCCATATCCAGCGCAGTCTTCTCTTTATCTACTCGCCAGGTCTTGAGCAACCCATACTGGGTAGACCACTCATACCACCAGGCAGGATTCAGCTTGCCGCGCCTGTCTCCAAAATCACCGGGACACGTCCACATGCCAATCTCCACGCCATTAACCCACAAGGAAATATCAGAAGGCCAATTGTTGTCATAGTTTGGTGCTTCAGAACACATTTCCATCGATAGCTCAAGCGATTCTATGCGCGCTCCTGCAGGTATTTCGAGCGGCATTAAATACTCGACATAGCCCTTGCGGAACCATATCATCTGGGCTCCGATATGCTTCGGGTGGAAAAAACTCGCCGGTTCGTCCTCGCGTATGATCATCCCGTCTGCATTGGCCATACCGCACGTCGGTGAAACCTCACAATCGCTATAATGACCGATCGGCATGTCCACTTCGTAGATCTGTACATCCCCTTTGGGTACTGCTTTTTCAAGATTTAGCGCAATATGAATGTCATCATAATTGCGGCTGCACATCTTCATCGCGCCGCGAGAGGCAGGCAGCAGCTCTGTATTAATCAGTCTAGCAGCCTCCAGAACCTTGATATTGTTGGCTACCGTAGACACCGGAAGTTGAAGAGCTTCCGCTATTTCTACAATATTAAGGTTTTTAGAAATCAAGAGGCGGAGAATATCAACTCGGGAACGGGTGGATAAAGCATGCGTAACCGTTACCAGCTTGTCCGGATCATCAAAACTAAGCTCAAGCATTGCATCACCCATCTCAATTTACTGTGATTATATTACAATTAGTTTACTTGTATGCTTTGAAGGAGTCAATAAACTTGTATTAAATTATTAATTTTGTATTAAATGCCGATCATGTCCGATTTCTCTGGTTCAAGAACCCATAGGAAAGACAGCGATTTTTGAGCGGAACCCTGTATACAAATGCAACACGTTATTCCTTTGCTTTATGCAATAAAAAGCCGCTGATCTTCGGATTAAGATCAGCGGCTGATGCTCTCTTCATTTTAAACTTTCTTTAATACCCATACTCCATACGGTTCCAATGGTACGGTACCAGTAAGCAACCTACCGGAAAGGAGTTCCTCCGTCTCAACACTCAGTTTAACCTGAGCCGTTTCTCCGCTGTAATTCAGTAGAAATACCAGCTCTTCTTGTACATCCGCACGAATAGCGACTTCTACCGTCGAAGGAGCTTTGCACCACCCCGCAAGCGGAGATGTCACCGGCAGCTGTCTTAGGAGCTCAGCCGCTAATGCTAGGTCAAAAGCTGCACCCCAATAGTAGACCAGTCCCTTGCCGACACGGTTGACGGTCAAGGCCGGTTTCCCTTCATAGTAGCTTGATGCGTACTCTGCGAGTACTTCTACCGTATCAGCATGAACATTCAATATATCGTTGAAGCCTGGAGCCCAAAAATCAAGAGCTTGATCCTTAAATCGCACCGATACAGGTGATGCCGTCCCATTTATCATCGTAAAGTCCTCTACGTGGACGCCGCTCATTGCGGCTGCAGGGCCTGGGAGTGGCTGCATGCGGCAGTGACCGAACTCGTTCTTATAACCGGTGCGGCAGCCGAAGATCAGGATGCCCCCATCCTCTACATATTTCTGTAACATAGCTGCCGTACTGTCTCGTAGGATCGCCGGATGCGTGTATACCAGCACCTTGTAATTGGCCAGTTCCCGCAGCTGTTCTGATTCCATACCCGGACGGATTGTAGCCATATCCGAAGGTATATGTCCATACTGCAGTGCCTTGTACCAGCCGAGCTCACTTTGCTTTGTCAAGGGACCATACCATTTATCCAACTCGCCATCCCACTCGTTATCATAGTCACGAAGTAGAGCAACCTCTGCCACGTAACGTTTGCCAAGAATCCGCCCTCCAACCTTTTGCAGCTCCTTTCCGACGCGGCCTGCTTCTGCGACCCGACGATTCGGCTGATTGTGATAATCATTAATTCCATGCCAGTACATTTCCGTACCAAACGTTGCCGTTCTCCAGCGGAAATACAAAATCATGTCTGCCCCGTGAGCAATGCTTTGGTAGGTCCACAATCGCATCTGCCCCGGGCGCGGAGATGGCATCTCCATCCTGTTCACCCATCCTCCTGGACCGGATTGCTGCTCCATCACGCAGAAATTTGGTGACATCCCTCTGACGTTACTTAAAGTAAGCCCCCACTTGCGATCCAGCAATGGCTTCTCCCCTTGGTCCGGATAAATGGTACTGAATTGAGGGTAAGAATCGTACGAGAAAAAATCAAGCAGTTGATCCGTCATTTTATGGCTATCCAAATGCCCGAATACACCGTTGGTTGTCACCCACTGATTAGGCGCCACTGACCGAATAATGTCCACTTGTAGCTTGGCAAACGAAATGGTGTTATCGGATATAAATCGCTTCTCGTCCAAAGCCTGATGAGGATTCGTTGACCCGGATACGGTCGGACGAGTTAGATGGACCTGATTCCAGCTGTCGTAAGTTTGATTCCAGAATACAGCCCCCCAGGCCTTGTTGAGTTGCTCCAACGTACCGTATTTTGCCTCTAGCCAGCGCCGGAAAGCCTGATGATCTGCCTCGGCATAGAAGACGTTTATCTCGCAGTTCAGCTCATTATCAATTTGCCACCCAATGATGGCCGGATGATCTTTGTAATGTTGTGCCATCTCTCTTGTAATACGTGCGCAAAGCTCCAAATAAACGGGACTGCTGTAGTTATAATGCCGACGCTGACCGTGTTGGAACGTGACCCCTTCCATGGATACGTTCAGCACCTCGGGATACTTATAAGTAAGCCATGCCGGTGGCGTAGCTGTTGGTGTGCCCATGATCACTTGAATCCCGTTCGCGTCTGCCTGCTCCAAGAAACGGTCAAACAGCGTGAATTCGAACTTTCCTTCCTCCGGCTCGAAGATCGACCAAGCAAATTCTCCAATCCGAATGATGCTGAAGCCCAGTTCCTTCATTCTTATGAGATCGTCCGACCACAACGATTCGTCCCAGTGTTCAGGATAATAACAAGCTCCTAAATGAAAGCGATCTAAAGATAAGGATTTCGGCATGCTCCAATTCTCCTTCAGTAGAAGTGATAGTACAAAAATGTGATTATCTGATAATCGTATCTATTGTAATATAAGAATAAAAGGATTAGAATAACTCGATTTTGCTAATTGAATTACTTTTTTGCTAACTTACTCAAGGAGATGGATACATGATTAAAATAGATTGTTATCTTCCTTCACCCATTCTAAAAGGTATACTGTTTCCCGAATCGTTAGGACATTACAAGAACTTCCCCAATCATGGGGAGCGAAGGAATGCAGGATTACTGAAAGATTACAATTTACATATCATTTTTGCAGGCAAAGGCGCTATTGTGCATGATGGGAAGGAAATCGAGCTTACCCCTGGCATGGGCTTTCTTTTCGGCAAGCATACGACGCAGCAATATCGAACTAAACCCGAGGATCCCTGGGATGTCCGATGGATTCATTTTGACGGGCAGGATGTAGATTCGCTATTACAAGGTCGAAGCATGCACGAACCGTATCTGTTCTCGCTCCACCGGCCAGAACGTTTAAAACCGCTGATGGAAGAAATGTTGCAACTTGCCCAAACTTACCGTCACGACTATGATGTACAGATCTCTTCCCTGCTTTATGAAGTCCTTCTGGAGATCGTCCATCATTCCCACCAAATTTTCGGCACCTCTCCCGGCGGCACCGTCCATGAGAGGATTCGTCATACGGCGGAATATATTCGTATGCATTGTCGAAACATGCTCGATTTGAAGACAATGGCTGCGACGTCAGGTTATAGCTCCTTTCATTTTAGCCGACTCTTCCATCAGATCATGGGTAGTACTCCAGCTCAATATTTGCTCCAATGCCGAATAACGCTGGCCAAACAATTGCTTGTATCTACGGCACTCACTGTAAAGCAGATTGCACTGGAAACCGGCTTTCATCAAAGCAGCTATTTTATCAAGAGATTTCGGGAGCATACAGGCATCACGCCGGAGCAGTTTCGCCAGCTGAGAAAGATGGGTTAGTACAATCCAAAAACTCCTTCAATAGCTGGGCGTGTGTGTATGGCAGCGTACAAATCGAAATTACAAATTATGCAGTTGAATAAAAGAATAAGCGGCCGCTTAGGACGTTTGGTTAACATGTCCTACGCTACCGCTTTTGTTAATGTTTTTTATTTCGCTTATATTTGGGATTAATTTGTCTGTTTGGATATCGCTCCGAAATATTCTACAACTACCTCACGGAATTCCAGAGCAGCCCGCGAAATATACCGACTCCTGTGCCATAATAAAGCGATCTCCCGTACCAATTCGTGATTTTCTACTTGGAGATATTTAAGATGTTCCCGTGAATTTCTTGCCGTGCTTGGTATGAAGGCTATGCCAATTTCAGCTTCCACAAGCGTACTAAGCCTTGCAGGTTCATCCCCCTCATACACATACTTAGGTATAAAACCTTCCGATTTGCATATAGAGTCCACTAAATCGCGAGTACCGTAGCCTCTCTTTACACCGACAAACCATTCATCCCTTAGATCTGTCAACGTTACACTGCTTCGATCTGCCAGCCGATGTCCCTTTGGAACAGCTACAAGGATTGGGTCGATAAACACGATTTGGCATTCGATGTCATCTCCCTCTATTGGAGGTGAGGACAAGCAAAAATCGACCTCGCCTCTATGAAGAAGCGTTACCATTTCCTGCGTAGTCAGCATTTGCACATGAAATTGAATATAGGGTCGCTTTTTCCGAAACTCTCGAAGGATATTGGGTAATGTGCTAGCGGTGGTCACCGCCAATTCGAGAGTGCCATGTTCCGGGCTGGATAAATCACTAAGCTCCTGCTTCCCCTGCTCCAATTCAAATAAAGCCCTCTCTGCACGGTGAAGGAATCTGCTTCCGAACTCATTCAATCGCAGTTTCCTCCCTGTTCGATCGAATAGAGGAACCCCCAGATCTTCCTCCAGGCGCTGAATCGTTTTGCTCAGCGACGATTGAGTAACGTGCAGACTTCGTGCAGCTTCGGTCACATGTTCCAAACGAGCTACCGTCAGAAAATATTGCAGTTGAAGAAGTTCCATTATGATCCCCCATTCATTCCCCCAAGTCAATGAGATTATAACATCAAATGCGTTGGAATAAATAATCGGTTTCAAGTACGATGACATTAATTCGCTATGGGGGGACCAGAAATGAGCGTTCGCAGCTGGTGGTTAATGATTTCAGTTGGTCTAGGGATACTATTGAACCCATTAAATTCTTCGATGGTTTCTGTTGCTATTCCAAGTCTGCAAAAAGTGTTCCAACTTGACTTTACAGGTGTTTCCTGGATTATTTTTTCTTTCTACATTGCAAGTAGCATCGCTCAACCTGTCATGGGAAAAGCCAGCGATTTATTCGGTCGTAGAAAGATATTTCTTACCGGGCTTGTTGTAGCCTTCATTGCATCATTATTGGCTCCATTATCACCAAATTTCGGGTGGCTCATCGTGTTCCGCATTGTGCAATCCATCGGAACAAGCATGATGGTTGGGGTTGGAATGGCTATTGTTCGAATTCATATTACAGAAAAACAAGCAACTGCGTTGTCTGTTTTGTCCATATTCCTATCTGGAGCAGCAGCAATTGGCCCCTTTATTGGCGGAGTCTTGATTCATTGGTGGAATTGGCCTGCTATCTTTTTCATCAATATTCCGTTTGTGGTGGCCAGCTTTGTATTGGCTTGGAGGAATATTCCTAAGGATGAACTGCCAACATCCTTAGCACGCAACATGTCCTTTCGTAAATGGTTTGAATTGATTGATGCATCAGGGATTCTGCTCTTCACAGTGGCTTTGGTTACCCTACTCGTTGGATTACTCTCAGCAAAATCATTTGGACATATCTCATTAGGAAATGTCATTGTCGGGCTGATAGGTCTCGTTGCGCTGGGGATATTCGTACGACATGAGTTAAAAGCGACATCACCCTTTATCCCTTTACGCACATTCGCCAAGTACCCTGCAATGACTTGGGTGAATGTTGAATTCATGCTCGTTAATGTACTATATTACTCGCTCTTTTTCGGGCTTCCGTCCTACTTGCAAATGGTACGTCATGTCAGCGAGTTCCAAACAGGCATTCTCATGCTAAGCTTAGGCTTGTGCTCGCTAATTACTTCTCCAATTGCAGGACAATGGATCGATAAATCAGGACCCAGACCGGCATTGCTGGTGTCCGCAATTCTGATGACATTGGGGTCAGTGTGGCTCGTGACATTGAATCCAACTTCACCGGTTATCAGCGTGTGTTTGGCTTTAGCTGCATTCGGAATTAGCAACGGTTTGAACAATGTAGGTATGCAAGCAGCCCTGTTCCAAAGTTCTCCAAAAGAAATAATCGGTGTAGCATCCGGATTATTTAACACATCCAGATATCTGGGAACCATTATCTCTTCATTATTGATAGCTATCGTAATGGGAGGTACGTTTAGCTTCAAGGGATTTCAAATGCTTGGGATCATCCTTACGGTAATTGCATTGTCTTTGGTATTCATGAGTCGGCGGCACCGAGAGTCAGCACAATTGCATGAGTCGTAGGTTCACTAAGTTCATATCTCAAACCATTGCGCGGCACCCATCAGCATACACCAAATGTCATTTATTTGGCATAAAGATCTATTACAACAAGTTTTAATTCAGCGACATTGCTACATAAAACTTCGCTACATTCATACCACAAAAGCCGTAAATCTCCGGGGTTATTGGAGACTTGCGGCTTTTGTGGTTTGTTTAGATTGCCCCAAAGCCATTTGAAAGCTTTGGGGCCCAGTTTCCCTATTTTGAACTCGGAGCTTGTTTTTAATGCCTTGAGTGAAAATTAGGTGGACATTATTCCATTTTCGTCTGTTACTAGTAAATTCGCTAGCTCTGTTTCCAACAACGCTTTAACGGTTTCTGGATTTTCTTCAAAAGGAAGTTCCAGTGAGATTTGCAATACATTTTCCACATGCTGAACAGTAAAGAAAATGATTGGATCCCGATAGATGTCCCTCTCTTCTGGCTCGATATTTTTAAACAGCTGATATTTATCTGACGCTTCGCCAAGGTAATTGAAGACAATAGGTAGCTTATTCAGGCTATGCTTCAGATACCTGTTAGACTGCGGATACAACGAAGCCATTTCATCATTGTATATGAGATTTAGAAAATTCAGGTTACGCGATACGGCCAACTGCATACTGTTTCTGATCTCATGCCCATGTTCATCCGCATCTGTAAGCAGTACAGGGATTTGGTCTATAAATTCACCTATAATATCAAAATACTGCTTGTCCTCGTATGCCCGTCCATAATTGGTGAGAAGAATAGGAATCTCGTCCACTTGCAAATATCTGCGGAAAAAGCGGTTAGCTAGGCGTATAGCCAAGTCCCACATGTGTCCGATTGCGTCAGAATCATTCCAATCTGCAAGTTCTACTGTCACATCTGTGCCCGTTGTATGGTTGCGCTCATCAATTGCGAGGACTACAGCATCCGAAGCAGCAGCAAATGCGGACAAGTGAAATTTGTCAACAATCTCTTGATCACCCATGCCCTGAGGTCCTTTGCGGACCTGACTCACATAATCACGGTAGCTTCCTGCTAGTTGCCCTTTTACATTGCTCATATCATCATATGCACGGTACAACTCACTCTTAACGACCTCTCCGCTCATGCCATCATAGATGAGATGTGAACAAGGGAGCAGCAGCAAATGATCCCTTAAATTGAGGCGGACAAGCGCAATACGATATAATAAGTTTCCGGTTATTTCATAAGGGTTCATAAAGAATGCAGGCAATATATGTGAGAGTATACGATTTTGCATCTCTGCACCGTAGTTCGATAAATCTATCATTGGAATGTCCATGCGCTCCTTCATGGACAACATTTCCCATTCCCATCCGACATCCGTTTGGACCAACACACTTCTAAAGAGTTCATGGCGCTCTATCAGACGTTGCATGATTGCAGATAACCGTTCTACATCCAGCAGGTAACTATCAAAAGGAATGACACCTCCTGAGGATTGCGGATGCTCCAAATGATAATGTTGAGCGGGAGCAAGCGCATAGCGTTGTAAAGGCTCTCCTGCCAGCATCGTGCTATTCCATTGGTCATTCATCCGCAGCAGATGTTCCAGCCATTCCTCAGCATGCCGCTTCACAGCTTCATCGTCTACCATCGTATCTGTGTACAGCTTTTCACAGTCAGGTACTTGAGCAGCTGCTTCAAAAGGAAGCAAATGATGTGGATGAAGGTCAGGATGAAGGCGTGACAAAATGACTTTCTTTAGGGCCTCTGCTTGTATAGAATCAAAAGGATCTATGTGCAAAGTTAATTGATCTCGCCCTTCAACAGTTGTTGATTGGAAATGAGCATATACGTCATAAGCCTTTTCGATGATGTCGATTGCCTCGGCAATATCACGTGTTAACATATCCGGCATCGAAGTGTCTGCTCGCATATACTCTGACATTTGGCGAATAGTCTGATATTGAAACACCTGATTAATCCCTATTTCAATGCCAACAGCCTGACCCTGTGAAACCAATTGAATGGCTTTTAGGGAGTGTCCGCCTAAATCAAAATAGTTATCATCAATGCCAACAATACTGACACCCAGATTCTGTTTCCAAATATCTACCATTTGTCGTTCCATGTCGTTTCGCGGTGCTGCATATTCAACACCTGTTTGAATGTCTCCGTCCGGCACAGGAAGCAATTTACGATCAATTTTTCCGTTAGTGGTCAACGGCATTTTCTCCAATTGAACAAAATAGCTTGGCAGCATGTACATCGGAAGATTGGGAACCAACGCTGCTTTAAGTTCCTGAATGGTCATATCCCTATCAGCCACAAAATAAGCACATAAATCTTTTTGTCCTGATTCATTCTCACGAGCAATAACCACCGCTTTACGGATCGCAGGCAGGTTCATTATTTGCGCTTCCACTTCTCCAAGTTCAATTCGGTAACCCCGAATTTTCACCTGATGATCCATCCTGCCTAAATATTCAATATTTCCATCTGCCATCCATCGCGCCAAATCTCCTGTGCGGTACATACGTTTTCCTGGTTTGAAGGGGTCTGCTATAAATTTCTCATCTGTCAGCTCACGATTTCCCATATAACCTCGCCCTACTCCATCACCACCGATGTAGATTTCGCCTGCAATTCCTATCGGAACCAACTTCCGATTCATATCCATAATATATACGTGCTGGTTAGCCATTGGCTTGCCAATCGGCACCGTATGTGTCCAAGCTGTCATCGTCTCCCCGTCAATGTCGTACGCAGTTGTGTCTACGCAGCACTCGGTAGGACCATAAACATTAGTTATTTGCGGACGATATCCGGGCCGGGTGCTCAAAAATGTTTTAACGAGATGACCGGGCAGCGCCTCTGCCCCAAAAATAAAATGCTGTACATTCAGGTCTGCAACGGAGTCTTGCATTTCCGTCAGCATATGCATGTGTGCCGGTGTACCATCAGTAAAATCAATCCGTTGGGATCTGAAATAGTCAGCCAAACGATGACCATTGGTGCTAATCTCTCTCGGTACCACGTGAAGCGCATGCCCGAGAAGCAGGCATGGGAAAATTTGTTTCACTGATGCATCAAATACATACGGCGATAGCCATGCCATCCGCATTGGCGATTTGTATTTCTTATATACTTGTTCTCTAAATGCGGTTGTCATATTCACGACATTAGAGTGTTGAATCATCACTCCTTTGGGTTTGCCCGTCGTACCTGAGGTATACATCACATAAGCCAAATGGCCAGGGTCACAAACTTCAGCCAAGTTGGAACAGTCTTCTGCAGATAGCCTGTGACTATCAGGTGAAATGACCAGCACATCCGACGGTACCTTCGCGGCCATTTCTGGCATGGCAACCATAAGCTTAATATGGCTGTCTTGTAACATATAGAGCATACGTTCCTGCGGAAACTCAGGGTCGATAGGCACATATCCCCCACCAGCTTTTAAAATACCAAAAATCCCTACAATCATTTCGATAGAGCGCTCCATAATCATTCCGACCAATTGATCCGCCTGAACTCCTTCTGCTCTTAGCACGCGAGCCAGTTGGTTTGCACGCACATTTAATTCGTTATATGTGATCTGGCTATCTCCAAAAACTACAGCTACTTGATCTGGAGTCTTCTCTACCTGTTCTTCGAATAATTGATGAATGGTTTTTTCACTTGGGTATTTCACCGCGGTATTTCCCCAGACATCCAATATCATTTCGATTTCCTGTGACGTAATGATCTCAATTTCAGAAAGTTTTGTCTGTGGTTCATCTACAACAGCTTTAATCAACTGGAGAAAGTGATCGGCCATTCGTTTAATCGTGCTTCTCTTGTACAGGCTATCGGCATATGTGAAACTGAAAACCAAACCTTCAGAGCTTTCCATGGCCGTAAGTGTCAAATCGAATTTTGCCATATTCTGTTCGCCCGGGCACAGAGTAACCTGCAAGTCTTGGAATTCCGTCGTACCAGAGTCCATGTTATCTAGCTCAAAAAGAGTATCGAATAACGGATTTCGGCTCAGGTCCCTTTGTACATTCAGCTTCTCCACCAGCAATTCAAACGGATAATCCTGATGCTCAAAGGCATCAAGCACCTGGTCCTTCACTTCCTGAACATATTCGTAAAAAGACTTATCCCCTTCAGGAAAGCTCCGCAATGCAATCGTGTTGACAAACATCCCGACGACTGGCTGCAAATCATGATGCTGTCTACCTGCAATAGGTGTTCCAACAACGATATCCTCCTGACCGCTGTACTTGAACAATAGGGTCTTGTAGGCCGCCAGTAATACCATAAATAAGGTAGCTCCCGCCTGCAAACTGATATGTTTCAAACCGCTCACGTCCTGATGTGAAATGGCAAAGGAAACGGTGCTGCCCGAGGTGCTACGTGTTGCAGGTCTTTCAAAGTCGACTGGAATACCCAAAATCGGAATGTCGCCGCTCATTTGCTTGAGCCAGTATTCTTCTTGTTTTTCCATCCATGAGCTACCAATATCTCCTTGCTGCCATACCGCATAATCCTTGTATTGAATTCGCAAGGCGGGCAACGTTTTTTCTTCATACAGTGCGGGCAGCTCGTTCAGCAATATACTCATGGATACACCATCTGAAATCACATGATGCATGTCAAACATAAACCAATGACGCTGTGGAGATTCTTGCAAAAGAGCAGCTCGAAGTAACGGTGCCTTCCCAAGATCAAAAGGTCTGATAAATTGTCTCATCATTGCTCTTGCTTCGTTCTCGCCGTGTCCCTGCATAACCTCCAAAGTGAAATCGACATGGTCGTGAATCCGTTGTACCAGTTTATCATCTACGAATTCAAAAGAGGTTCGCAATGTATCATGACGCTGAACTAATTGCTTAAGCGCTCTTTCTAATCTTAAAAAATTCAGTTCCCCTTCCATCAAAAGCATGGCAGACATATTGTAGTTATTCATGCTGCTCAAAACGTATAGTCTATTTTGAGTTATAGATGCTGGATAACTGTCTCTCAATTCGGCAACAGGAATCGCTGCAAATGGATTTGGAGACAATTCATAAACAGCCTGCGCCATTTGCTCAATTGTTGGAAAGTCAAATACATAACGCAACGGTAACTCGATATTCAGTTCTTTGTGAATTTTTGCGGCCAACGCTGTCGCACGAAGTGAATGTCCGCCAATGGCAAAGAAATTATGATGAATTCCGACGGACGGAATGTCGAGTACCTCTCTCCAAATTTGTGCTAACTTCACTTCCATGGCAGTGCGCGGCGCTGCATATTCTGCAGTCAAATCAGCATGTTCCTCGAATGCCGGCAGTGCCTTGCGATCAATTTTCCCGTTCGGTGTCAGCGGCATGTTCTGCAGTTGTATAAAATACGACGGTACCATATAGTTCGGCAATTTTTCATTCAGCAAATTCAACATCATACTGCCGCTGATTTCTTTTTCAGCTACGTAGTAAGCAGCCAAATGATAGTCTCCCTGCTGATCTGCACGAGCCATGACAATAGATTCTTTAACACCGTCCACCTTAATAATTTGCGCTTCAATCTCACCGAGCTCAATCCGATACCCGCGGATTTTGACCTGATGGTCAATCCTACCCAAATATTCAATGTTTCCATCTGGCAACCATCGTGCCAAGTCACCTGTACGGTACATTCGCTCATAGCCAACTTCCTCTGCTGCAAACAGATTGGCTACGAATTTTTCTTTTGTCAGCTCTGGACGGTGTAGATAGCCGCGTGCCAGCCCCGGACCGGATACACACAGCTCACCAGGGACTCCTGCAGGTGAAAGATTTCCGTGTATATCCACCATATACACGCGGTGATTAGATACAGGCCGCCCGATGGATATGATTCCACCTAACTCAGAATTTTCTTCCGATACCGGCCAAAGAGACGTTGCAACGGAATTTTCGGTAGGACCATACGCATTGTAATAAGCCACCCGGTCCTTCCATTTGGACACCAGTTCTGCGGTAGAGGCCGATCCTGCTGTAAGCAGAACACGCAAATCAGGCATGCGATCCGGGTTCAGGTATACAGCATAGTTTGGCGGCAGCGTTGCAATTGTAATTTTGCAGGCAGCCATGTATTGCTCGAAACGTTCATAATTCAAAATAGTCTCGGAGGAAGGTATATACAATGTCGCTCCGCATAGTAAAGACTGGATTATTTCCGAGCATGACGTATCAAACGAATAACTGGCAAACATGACAACCCGATCGGACAAGCCAATACTCAACTTTTGCTCGAAGTAGGTTTTAAGATTACTAAGACCATGATGCTCAAGCATGACTCCCTTAGGTTGACCCGTCGTTCCGGACGTGTAGATGACATATGCTAGATCGTTTGGTCCCGATACAGCCTCCAAATTCGAACCGTTTTGATGGTATACGGACAGCATTTCCCCGCGTACATCCGCTTTTCTTGTATCGGAAGCAACTCCGTCCTGTTCACCGTCAAGCACCAACACCTTGCCTCCAAACAGCACCTTTTCCATCAGGTGCTGTTGCGTTAACAACAGTTCGGTACCTGAGTCGTCTAACATGTAGCGGATGCGTTCCTCCGGATAGGTTGGGTCTATCGGGATATATGCTCCCCCCGCCTTCAAAATTGCCAATATGCCCACAATCATATCTACGGAACGCTCTGTCATCAGACTAACCAGACTATCGGCTTTCACGCCATAGCTGCGTAAAGTACGGGCCAACCGGTTAGCGCGCTCGTTCAATTCATGGTAGGTCAATTGTTGACCTTCAAAATATACCGCTGTCTGATCCGAAGTCTGCAAAACCTGTTCCTCGAACAGTCCGTGAATTGTTTGTTCACGCGGATACTCTGCCGTGGTATTTCCCCACACCTGGATGATGTGCTCCCGCTCCTGCATAGTCAACAGATCCATTTCCTCAATTAAACTATCCGGATTCGCTATAATTTGATCCAGCAACTGCAGTAGATGTCCTTGAATCTGCGACACACTCAGATGATCATATACCTGGGCATTATAGGTAAAATCAATCCGTAGCGTATCTCCCTGAAATACTATGATGCTTAAATCGTAGCTTTCTTGCTCAGTATTGGCCTCTTCTAAAGCAGTCTCAAACACCATTCTATGGCCAAAGAGTGCCAGTTGTTGCACTTTCGTTGTAACCATTTCAGACATTGGAAAATGTTCATGTACCGCAGATTCATCGGTTTGCTGCTGCACTTTTCTCATCAACCCGATAAAGTTCGCTCCTGCTTGGGTTCGAATGCGAACTGGTAAGGTGTGGTTGCCCAGTCCAATTAAATGCTTCGATTCCAATATATCTGTCAAGGGACTTGATATGGAGCAAGCGAACACCACATCATCTGTACCGCTATACTTTTGCAATAAAATTCCCCAGGCTGTCTGCAGCAGCGTATTTATCGTCACCTGCTCATTCAGTGCAATTCGCTGCAGCGCCACCGTTCGTTCAACATTCAAATTAATCTCCAGATGCTCTGTCTGATATGGACTGCGCCCCATCAGATTGGCATATGGCAATTGAGGTGCTTCTTCATAGCCTTCGAGCAGAGTACTCCAGTAGCGAGAAGCCTTTAGGGTGTCCCTATGTTTTTTTAGAATCCCTTTGTCTTCTTCCGAAATCAGCGCCAATTCGCCCAGCTTAGTATTGGGATCGGCTACAACGGTTTTGACCAACTGTACAAAATGCCTTGCCATACTTTCTATCGTTTCCCGTTTAAACAAAGATGTAGTGTACAGAAATTGGAGCTGGATAGATGCTTCCTCCTCACTGACTTCAAGCGTCAGGTCGAATTTCGCAGAAACCTGCTCTATGCCAAAAGAGCGGAAGAACAACTTGTCCAACTTCACTTCTTTTTTCTCCACATTCTGCAATACAAACATCGTGTCGAACAACGGATTACGGCTCATATCTCGTTTCAGGTCGAGCTTTTCCACCAGCTCCTCAAACGGATAATCCTGATGCGCATATGCTTGCAGTGCACATGTCTTGGCGTCCTCAATGCAGTTATAAAACGTCTGTTCAGCGTGAGGATGATTACGTAATGCGAGCGTGCCGACAAACATACCGAGCATAGACTCCAGGTCAGCATGCGGTCTACCTGCAATCGGAGTACCGACAATGATGTCTTCCTGCCCTGTGTAATAATGCAACAATGCTGTGTATGCAGTCATAAGTACCATGTACAGCGTAGAATCCGTGTGCACCGCCAGTTCTTTTAAAGACTGGGTCAATTCCTGTCCCATTTCAAATTCAACAGCGTCACCTTTCGTACATCGTGTTGCCGGACGCTCAAAATCAGTTGGCAAATCCAGTTGAGGCAAATCACCACTAAATCTATTCAGCCAGTACTCTCCCTCACTCTTTATTCGCTCCTGCTGAGTTTTGCTATGCTGCCACACAGCATAGTCCGTATATTGAATACGCAGCGGAGATAATACTTCACCGCTATATAAGCGGGCAAAATCACCAGCTAATATTTCAATGGATACCCCGTCTGAAACGATGTGGTGCATATCAAGCAGCAATAAGTGCTGCGGCTCCTGTCCTTCTTCGTCCAATCCCCATTTGACCAGCTTTACACGTAGCAACGGAGCGATCCTCAAGTCAAATGGGCGCACAAAGGAACGGGTATGTTCTTTTGCTAAATTCTCAAGCATAAGTTCATTGGATTCTGTCCGCAGTTCTGATATTGTGGCATATTCCAACTCAAAGTGAATCGTATCGTGCACCCGCTGCATCGGCACACCATTCACCAGTTCAAAGCTTGTCCGTAGGGCCGCATGACGTGAAATTAATTGATGGAATACCTCTTCCACCTGTTTCATATCTATCGGACCGATTACTCTCAGTGCTGATGTGGTGTTATAGCTTATTCCATCAGGATCCAGCTGGTGAAGCACATACATCCGTGTCTGTGCGAAAGAAAGCGGGTAAGTGTCGCGTTTTTCAGCCACAGGAATGGATGCATATGTGATTTGATCCTGTTCTTCAAGCAAGGCCGCCAATTGCTCGATCGTCGGTGCCTCAAATATGTTTTGCAATTCCATCGGTTTATTTAAATCTTTGCGAACTCTAGAAGTCAGTGTCGTCGCCCGTAGCGAATGACCACCAATTTCAAAGAAATTTTCGTTGATGCCTACTTGCGGTAGACCCAGTACATCCTGCCAGATATCTGCTAATTTTATTTCCATCCATGTTCGCGGTGCAACATGGTCGGCCAAACGATCTTCTGGTATCGGCAGCGCCTTACGGTCAATTTTACCGTTCGGTGTAAGAGGTACATTCTGCAACTGAATGAAATGTGAAGGGACCATATAATTTGGGAGTTCTTCATTTAACATCTTGCGAAGCTCGCTCCCCGTCACTTCCCGTTCCGCCACGTAGTAGGCAACCAGTTCGTGTTGGTTTTGGCTATTTGCATGTGCCAGTACGATGGCCTCTTGCATGCGATCTGCCTTCAGCATAGCCGCCTCAACCTCGCCCAGTTCAATCCGGTAACCGCGAATTTTGACCTGATGGTCAATCCTGCCCAGGTACTCAATGTTGCCGTCAGGCATCCATCTTGCTAGGTCGCCTGTCCGATACATGCGTTCATAGCCCGCTTCCCCATCTGCAAACGGATTAGCCACAAATTGTTCAGCCGTTAATTCCGGGCGGTGCAGGTAACCGCGTGCCAGTCCTGGGCCGGATACGCACAGTTCACCGGGGATTCCAGATGGTGCAAGCTGTCCATGTGCATCGACCATGTACACGCGGTGATTCAGTACAGGGCGTCCGATTGATATAGCCCCCCCTGCTTCGGGACCTCTCGGTACAGGCCAGACAGACGTTGCTATGGAATTTTCCGTTGGACCGTAGGCGTTAACATAGGTCACACCGTCTCTCCATTTAGTAACCAGCTCAGTGCTGGTCGACGATCCGGCCGTGAACAGGATGCGTAGTTCCGGCATTCGTTCTGGGCTCAAATATATGGCATAGGTTGGGGGCAGCGTTGCAATTGTAATGTGATGATCCGCCATATACTGCTCAAACTTGTCATAGCTGAGAATGGTCTCTGATGTCGGGATACATAAAGTGGCCCCATTGAAGAGCGCCTGAAGCATTTCCCAGCATGCCGCATCAAAGGAAAAGCTGGCGAACGATACAACACGGTCGGAACTGCTGATTCGCAATGTCTCCCTGAAATACGTATGCAGATTGCAGAGTCCACGATGCTCGAGCATGACTCCCTTAGGCTGGCCTGTCGTTCCAGACGTATAGATTACATACGCTAGGTTATGAGGACCGGATGTGGCTTCCAAATTCGAACCATCCCTGTGATATGCGGATATAGCTTTTCCTTTTGCCTCAGCCGTACTTGCATCCGCACTGCCTTCGCCCATTTCTGCATCCAACAGCAGTACCTTGTCCCTAAATTCCACTTTTTCAACCAAATGCTGCTGCGTTAACAGCAGTTCCGTACCTGAATCGTCCAGCATATAACGGATGCGGTTCTCCGGATAAGTCGGATCGATCGGAATGTAGGCGCCCCCTGCCTTCAAAATACCCAAGATGCCGACAATCATGTCAATCGATCGCTCTGTCATCAGGCCGACTAGGTCGTCTGCCATCACACCGTTACTGCGTAAAGTACGCGCCAGACGGTTCGCTCGCTCATTTAATTCACGGTAGGTCACTTGCGCTCCTTCAAAATATACAGCTACCTGCTCCGGTGTTCGCAAGACCTGCTCCTCAAACAACCCGTGAATCGTCTGCTCACGTGGATATGCTGCTGTCGTGTTACACCAAGCATCCAGCATTTGCTCGCGTTCCTGCGCGGTTAATATATCCAGCTCGCAAATCCGGCCAGCTGGATTGATCTTGATTTGCTCCAGCAGTTGCAGCAAATGCCCCTGGATCTGCTCTACCCTTTCATAATCATATACCTGGGCATTGTAACCAAAATGAACTCGTAGCGTCTCTCCCGGTAACACCACGATGTTAAAATCATAATTCGTCTGCTCAACCGCTCCTGCTCCGGTTATTTTAAAATCAGCTTCCTCCCTTTCACCTAATTGCTCAATTTGTTCATCCACCGGATAGTTCTCAAATACCATAATATGATTAATCAGTTCCACTTTTTGCTCTGCCTGTGCCTGAATCTCATAGAGTGGGAACGTTTCGTATGATCCCGAAGCAAGCGCCTGTCGCTGAGTTTGCTTCATCAGCTCTGTAAATGCAGTTGCTTGCCCGCCTTGAATACGTACGGGGACCGTGTTAATGAATAGTCCAATCATCTGCTCTACTCCGGCAATGTCCGCTGGACGTCCAGATACCACGCTCCCGAAAACGACATCCTCTGTGCGATTATACTTTTGCAACAAAACACCCCAGGCCGTTTGCATCAGCGTGTTTATCGTTACCTGTTCTTGCTTTGCCAATTGCAGTAGGGCCGTTGTTAGGTCTATACCCAAATCAAATTCCAGATATTCGGCCTCATATCCCTGGGTCTTCCCTGTTTTGGCCTGCGGCAAGACCGCCGTCTCCTTATAGCCCCGCAGGTAGTCGCTCCAATACTCCGCTGCTTCCTGACGGTTCTGCCCCTCCAGCCATTCGATGTATCGGCTGTAGGGTGTTACCACAGGCAATTGCGGTTGCTTCCCTTCTGCTAGGGCGGTATATCCTCCAAAGACTTCGTTGGTAACCAGCGACAAACACCAGCCATCCATTATGATGTGGTGGAAGCTCCATACAAAATGGTATGAATCATCTGATGTACGCAAGATAGATACACGCATCAGTGCATCCTTTGCCAGATCAAAGCCCCTCTGCTGATCTCGACGCGTGAACTCCTCGATATACTGCTCTTGCGCCGACTTCTCCTTCTCACGTATATCCTCTACGTACAGTTCTCCGCGTTTATTCCGGTACACCACTTGCAGCGGCTGGTCCTGCAAATCGCTCCGGAAGTTGGTCCGCAGAGCTGAATGACGCTGTACCAACAAGTCCAGACTGGCGGCGAATGCAGCGAGATCCAGCGTTCCCTTCAATTCAAAGGTGGACTGCTCCACATAGGCGATCGACTGGGAATCCAGCATGTTGTGAAACAGCATGCCTTTTTGCATCGGCGTCATGGGGTACATATTCTCAAGCTCTCCGTCAGGCTGAATCTGCTCCACCATCTGGTCCAGTTCTTCAAGGCTTAAGTCCGAAAGCAGCACATCACTTGGTGTCAATTCGGAGTGCTCCCGAGATGCACAATGCTGAATCACTTCCAGCACGTTCTGCTTGAATTGCTCTGCTAGTTGCTCAGCAGCATTTTGTTGGAGTGCCTTAATGTTGTATTGAATACTTAGTTCCAGCATGCCATCTGTAACGAGTCCTCCCACGTCCATAACACAGGACATTTGGGTCAATTCATGAGTATTAGCTCCGCTGGAATATGGAGAAAAATGCATGCCGCTATGCTGCAGTGTCTGATCAAATTCGCCCAAATAATTAAAGCTGATCTGTGGCTCGGCGTATGTTGCCCCGGACGGTCCATTCTGGCTGAGATATCTCCAGATGCCATACCCAATTCCTTTATGTGGAATGCTGCGCAGCATCTCCTTCATCCGTTTGATGTGCCCGGAGATATCATCTTCCCGGTTAATCCGCAGCAGTACCGGGTATTGACTCGTAAACCAGCCAATCGTCCGTGATATATCCGTATCCTTTATGATTTCTTCCCGGCCATGGCCTTCGAGAAGAATCGCAACCTTTTCACTGCCAGTCCAAGCGCTTAACGTCTTGCCTAGTGCCGTCAACAACAGATCATTCACTTCTGTGTTGTACGCGCGGTGGGCTTGCTTCAGTAGTTGATCAGTCTCTTCCTTCGTAAGCCTCACATTTACGATACCCATGTCTTGCTGCATAAACTTATCGCTATGCTCTTGGGACACTGGAAGTTGGGGCGACTCGGATGCCGCCAGTTCATTCAATTGCTCCCAGTATACGTGCTCACTTTCCATCTCAAGGCTGTCAGCATAGGCTGACAACCGCTCCGACCAGACCCGGAAGGAGTCTGTTTTCGTCGGGAGCTGTATGGTTTCTCCACGTACAGCCTGCTCATAGGCATTCGACAAATCCTCCAACAGTATCCGCCACGATACGCCGTCTACCACCATATGATGAATAGCCAGTAGCAGATGGTCCCCATCAGCGCAGTGGAACAGGCCCACTTTCAGCAGAGGTCCTTCATCCAGTCGGATGTTACTCTGAATAGTGCTGGCCCAGGCTTCTATAGCTTGACCCAATGTGGGACCGATCGGCACGTCTTTGAAATCGGCCACTTCCAGATCATACAGCTTTCCTTCCTTCACTCCGCGGTTCCACGCTTCCCAGCCTTGCTCTGCCTTGCGGAACACCATCCGCAACGCGTCATGGTGCACCACCAACTGCGTCAGTGCCTGGCGTAGCGGCTCTTCCTCGAATCCCTGCTCCCGGTAAAGCATAACCGCCTGATTAAAGTGGTCCGGCACAGGCTGCTCTTGTTCCACAAACCACTGCTGAATCGGTGTCAGCAGCACAGCTCCGCTGACCTCTTCCTGATCAGCTAATTGGGTATCCGACACACGCAGGTGCGTAGCTAGCTCAGCAACCTCAGGGTACTTAAACAAGTCTTTGATATCCAGCTTGTATCCTGCCTGCAGTAGGCGTGAGGATACCTGAATCGCCTTGATCGAGTCCCCGCCCCGATCAAAAAATTGATCCGTCAATCCGACCGGACCGCCGCCCAGTACAGCCTCCCACACACGAGCCAGAACCTGCTCCTCTGCCGTCCGTGGAGCCCTATATTCCTGCGTAGAACGGGAAATCTGTTCTGGTGCCGGCAATGCCTTACGGTCGATTTTGCCGTTGGGTGTGAGCGGCATTTGCTCCACCTGAACAAAGTGCGAGGGAACCATATAATTCGGGAGTTCTTCACTCAGCTGCTTGCGAAGCTCACTCCCCATTACTTCCCGTTCCGCCACGTAGTAGGCAACCAGTTCGTGTTGGTTTTGGTTTGTCGCATGGGCCAGTACGCTGACCTCTTGGATACGATCTATTTTCAGCATAGCCGACTCGACCTCGCCCAGCTCAATTCGGTAGCCGCGAATTTTAACTTGTTGATCCATCCGTCCAGCGTATTCCAATGTACCGTCTTCACGCCAGCGAACAAGGTCTCCCGTGCAGTATAGGCGATCTCCGTCCACCCACGGATTAGCAAGAAATCTCTCAGCCGTCAATTCAGGACGGTTCAAGTAACCGCGTGCGACTCCGTCTCCGCCAACAACCAGCTCACCCCATGCTCCAATCGGCTGCAGGTTAAACGCCGAATCGACCACATACGCCGTCGAATTGCGGATAGGACGCCCGATCGGCACAGAATCAAGCTGTTCTTCCTTAATATGATAAGCCGTCGAAAAAGTAGTATTTTCCGTTGGTCCATAGCCGTTAATGATATTCATGTCCGGATTATCCCGTAACACCCGGTTAATATGCGGCGCAGACAGCACGTCGCCTCCGACCAGCAAATACTTCACATCTCCGAACAATTTACTGTCCTGCTGCGAAAGCTGATTAAATAGCGGTGTAGTCAGCCACATCATGGTGATGCGATGATCCCGTATGGTCTCCTTGAGCTTAGCTGCGTCCAAAAGATCATCCTTATGCACGAGTACAAGCTGACCACCGTTCAGTAGCGCCCCCCAAATTTCAAACGTAGACACATCAAATACAAATGCGCAAGTCTGCAACATTCGAATTGATTCATCGAACGGCACATAATCCGTATTACGTACCAATCGCACGACACTTTGATGCTCAACAACGACGCCCTTAGGCTTGCCAGTTGATCCCGAGGTATAGATGACATAAGCAGCATGTTCGCCCGCTCCATCTATCCCCAAATTGGAAGCATCCGAACTGTAGGACGTATCATCATTCAGATTGACAATCTGTCCATCAAAATAGCAACGATCCAGTAAATCTTGTTGAGTCAGCAGCAGTTTGGCTCCCGAATCCTCCAGCATATAGCGAATACGATCTTCGGGATATTGAGGATCTATCGGCACATACGCGCCTCCAACCTTCAAAATAGCCAACGTTCCGATAATCATATCCAACGAACGCTCCGTTAGAATGCCGACAGGCTCATCGGCCTTCACTCCAGCAGTCTGTAGCGTATGCGCTAATCGGTTAGCCTTCTCATTGAGTTCCCGATAGGTCAACGATTGATGATCCAAAGTGACGGCCACGTGATCTGGCGTACATTCAGCCTGCTCCTCAAACAGCTTTTGGATTGTCTGATTGCGCGGATATACAGAAGCCGTGTCGTTAAACTCGCCTGTAATCTGTTGTCTTTCCGCCGTTGTCACCATTTCCAGTTCTTCAACGCGAATATACGGGTTGAACGAAATTTGCTCCAGCAGACGGGCAAAATGTCCATACAGACGCTCAATCCCGGTTTGATCAAAGCTCAATGCGTTATACATAAAACGAATCTTGATGCCTTCTCCCGGCATCACGACAACATTCAAATCGTAGTTGGTTTGTTCTGTGACCACCACGTTCGAAATCGTGAATGGTTCCTGCCCATCACTTCCCAGCTGTTCTACCTGCTGTTCCACCGGATAATTTTCGAATACCATAATGTGCTTGATTAAATCCTGCTTCTGCTCGGTCAGTGCCTGAATTTCATATAGCGGGAAAGTGTCATAGGCATTGGCAGAAAGCGCCTGCCTCTGAGTTTGCTTCATTAACTCAGCAAATGCAGTTGCCGGTCCACCTTGAATACGGACTGGTATGGTATTAATGAAAAGTCCGATCATTTGCTCTACTCCCGCAATGTCCGCTGGACGTCCCGATACCACACTACCGAAAACGACATCCTCTGTGCGGTTATATTTTTGCAGCAAAACACCCCAGGCTGTTTGCATCAGCGTATTTATCGTCACCTGTTCTTGCTTTGCCAGCTTCTGAAGTTCCGCCGTCAGGTCTATACCTAAATCAAATTCCAGATATTCAGCCTCATATCCCTTCGCCTTCCCTGTTTTGGCCTGAGGCAAGACCGTCGTCTCCTCATGGCCCTGCAGATAACTACTCCAATACTCCGCTGCTTCCTGACGGTTCTGCTCCTCCAGCCATTCGATGTATCGACTGTATGGTGTTACCACAGGGAATTGCGGTGGCTTTCCTTCTGTAAGGGTGGTATATCCTCCAAAGACCTCATTGGTGACCAGTGACAAGCACCAGCCGTCCATTATGATGTGATGGAAGCTCCATACAAAATGGTATGAATCGTCTGATGTACGGAAGATGGATACCCTCATCAGCGTATCCTTTGCCAGATCAAACCCCTTCTGCTGATCCCGACGCGCGAACTCCTCGATATACTGCTCCTGCGCCGCCTTCTCCTTCTCACGTATATCCTCCACGTACAAATCTCCGCGTTTACTCCGGTATACCACTTGCAAGGGCTCATCCTGCAAATCGCTCCGGAAGTTAGTCCGCAGTGTTGAATGACGCTGCACCAGCAAGTCCAGACTGGCAGCAAACGCTACGAGATCCAGCGTTCCCTTCAGTTTAAAGGTGGACTGCTCCACATACGCACTGGACCGGGAATCCAGCATGTTGTGGAACAGCATGCCTTTTTGCATCGGCGTCATGGGGTATATATTCTCAAGCTCTCCGTCAGGCTGAATCTGCTCCACCATCCGGTCCAATGCTTCCAGGCTTAGACCCGAAAGACCCGAAAGCAGCACATCACTTGGCGTCAATTCAGAACGCTCCCGTGATACACAGTGGCGGATCACTTCCAGCACGTTCTGCTTGAGTTCCCTGGCTAGTTTTATTACATTATCTTCCTGTAATACTTTTGTGTTATAACGAATATCCAGCTCGAGCATTTCATCTGTTACAATGCCCCCCACATCCAGGGAACACGGCATTCTGGTCTGTTCGTTAACATCTGCTCCACTGGAGTACGGTGACATGCGCGTTTCGCTGTGCCGCAGCGTCTGATCAAATTCACCCAAATAATTAAAGCTGATCTGTGGCTCGGCGTATGTTGCCCCGGACGGTCCGTTCTGGCTGAGATATCTCCAGATGCCGTATCCAATCCCTTTATGTGGAATGCTGCGTAACATCTCCTTCATCCGTTTGATGTACCCGGAGATATCATCTTCCCGATTAATCCGCAGCAGCACCGGGTATTGACTCGTAAACCAGCCGACCGTTCGTGATATATCCGTATCCTTCATGATATCTTCCCGGCCATGGCCTTCCAGAAGAATTGCAACCTGATCACTGCCAGTCCAAGTGCTTAACGTCATGCCGAGCGCCGTCAGCAACAGATCGTTCACTTCTGTGTTGTACGCGCGATGGGCCTGCTTTAGCAGTTGATCAGTCTCTTCTTTCGTGAATTTCAAGCTCAAAGTAGCTGTGTTATTTATGGTCAATGGTTTTTTATTATATTCCAGCAATTCTGAAAGTTTTAAAGACTCGTATGCCGTCAATTCATTCAATTGCTCCCAGTATACGTGCTCACTTTCCATCTCAAGGCTGTCGGCATAGGCTGACAACCGCTCCGACCAGACCCGGAAGGAGTCTGTTTTCGTCGGGAGCTGTATGGTTTCTCCACGTACAGCCTGCTCATAGGCATTCGACAAATCCTCCAACAGTATCCGCCACGATACGCCGTCTACCACCATATGATGAATAGCCAGTAGCAGATGGTCCCCATCAGCGCAGTGGAACAGGCCCACTTTCAGCAGAGGTCCTTCATCCAGTCGGATGTTACTCTGAATAGTGCTGGCCTGGGCTTCTATAGCTTGACCCAATGTGGGACCGATCGGCACGTCTTTGAAATCGGCCACTTCCAGATCATACAGCTTCCCTTCCTTCACTCCGCGGTTCCACGCTTCCCAGCCTTGCTCCGCCTTGCGGAACACCATCCGCAACGCATCATGGTGCACCACCAACTGCGTCAGTGCCTGGCGTAGCGGCTCTTCCTCGAATCCCTGCTCCCGGTAAAGCATAACCGCCTGATTAAAGTGGTCCGGCACAGGCTGCTCTTGTTCCACAAACCACTGCTGAATCGGTGTCAGCAGCACAGCTCCGCTGACCTCTTCCTGATCAGCTAATTGGGTATCCGACACACGCAGGTGCGTAGCTAGCTCAGCAACCTCAGGGTACTTAAACAAGTCTTTGATATCCAGCTTGTATCCTGCCTGCAGTAGGCGTGAGGATACCTGAATCGCCTTGATCGAGTCCCCGCCCCGATCAAAAAATTGATCCGTCAATCCGACCGGACCGCCGCCCAGTACAGCCTCCCACACACGAGCCAGAACCTGCTCCTCTGCCGTCCGTGGAGCACTATATTCCTGCGTGGAACGGGAAATCTGCTCCGGTGCCGGCAATGCCTTGCGGTCGATTTTGCCGTTGGGTGTGAGCGGCATTTGCTCCATCTGAACAAAGTGCGAGGGAACCATATAATTCGGGAGTTCTTCACTCAACTGCTTGCGAAGCTCGCTCCCCGTCACTTCCCGTTCCGCCACGTAGTAGGCAACCAGTTCGTGTTGGTTTTGGCTGTTAGCATGTGCCAGTACGATGACCTCTTGCATGCGATCTGCCTTCAGCATAGCCGTCTCAACTTCGCCCAGTTCAATCCGGTAACCGCGAATTTTGACCTGATGGTCAATCCGGCCCATGTACTCAATGTTGCCGTCAGGCAACCATCTTGCCAGGTCGCCTGTCCGATACATGCGTTCATAGCCCGCTTCCCCACCTGCAAACGGATTGGTCACAAATTGTTCAGCCGTTAATTCCGGACGGTGCAGGTAACCGCGTGCCAGTCCTGGGCCGGATACACACAACTCCCCTGCTATTCCAGCAGGTAAAAGATGACCAAGAGCATCGATCATGTACACCCGGTGGTTGGGTACGGGACGTCCTATGGAAATGGTATCGATTGCTCCGGGGTGCTCCGACACCGGCCAAATGGACGTTGCTACCGAGTTTTCTGTCGGTCCGTAACCATTAAAATAGGAGACCTGATCCTTCCACTTGGTTACGAGCTCCATCGAGGAAGCGGAACCAGCGGTGAACAGAATACGCAGATCCGGCATTCGTTCTGGGTTTAGATACACGGCGTAGGTAGGAGGTAATGCTGCCACCGTAATTTTATGATCCGCCATGTACTGTTCAAACTGGTTGTAGTTCAGTATGATTTCCGAAGTAGGCACGTAAAGTGTCGCGCCACAAAATAGCGCCTGGAATATTTCCCAGCAGGCAGCATCAAATGCGTAGCTCGCAAACAGTAGGGCACGATCTGACGGACTTATCTGCAATGTTTCATCAAAATACGTTTTCAGGTTACACAATCCATGGTGCTCCAGCATTACACCTTTAGGCAGTCCTGTAGTACCTGAAGTGTATATGACATAGGCTAGATCGTTTGCTCCTGATACAGCCTCCAGATTTGACCCTTCCATGTGATATATAGTTGGATCTTCATCCAATACTAGGACTTTTCCTCCAAAAGCGGCCTCTTTGACCTTTTCCACAAGATGGCTTTGCGTCAAAAGCAGGTCTGCACCGGAATCGTCAAATATATAACGGATACGTTCCTCTGGATATGACGGATCGATGGGTACATATGCCCCTCCTGCTTTAAGAATAGCGAGGATGCCGACCACCATATCTATAGAACGATCAGTCATGAGTCCAACCAGCCGATCGGTTGTTGTGCCGTAACTACGTAGGGTACGAGCTAGTCGGTTAGCACGTTCATTCAGCTCAGCATAAGTCAGACTGGAGTTCTCACAGACAACCGCTATTGTCTTCGGTGTCTTTTCTACTTGTTTTTCAAAACAAAGATGGATGGTATCACTAGAAGGATATGAGATCTGTACTCCGCTAAATTGGGATAAAACCTGACTTTTCTCTTCCGTCGTCAGAAATTCCAAATCGGAAATCAGTAGATCCGGCTGTTGAACAATCTGTTCCAGTCCCCGTTTAAGATGAGCTGCAATTAGCCTAATCCAATTTTCAACGTAAACCAGCCGATTGTAACTAAAAGTAACTTCATACTGTGATCCAGGAACGACAATCACATTAAAATCATAGTTGGTCTGTACAATATCCTCCACGTCGGTGACCTGAAGTGTATCAGGACCTTTTTCCGCATGAATAAGCTCCTCTGAATAAGGATAGTTCTCAAAAACAACAATATGACGGAGTAAATTTTGTTTCAAATCCGTGTGATTCTGAATATCTGCCAAGGAAGAATAAGAGTACTGAGTAGACTCGATGTTGGAGTTTTGCACAGATATAAGCAGATCCGAAAATCTCTGGTCCACATCACTGGTTATGCGTGTTGGTATTGTGTTAATGAACAATCCCACCATATTTTCAATTCCCGGAACTTCATCTGGTCTGCCGGATACTACGGACCCGAACACAACATCCCGGCTGTGGTTGTACATTTGAAGCAATAATCCCCATACCGTCTGAAATACAGTGCTGACTGTCGTGTGGTAGTGTTTAGCTATTCTCTCCATTCCTTGAGTCAATTCTTTCCCCAGCTTGCATGTGTAACGGTCTGCTTCGAAGATTGGATTCAATGGACGGTTATAGCCCGGTAAAATCGTTTCATTTTCAAGCCCATTTAAATACCCCTGCCAATAGGCTGTCGCTTCTTCCTTGTCCTGTTGCTCCAGCCACTGAATAAAACTGCTGTACGGATATACCGTATCCAATTGTGCAGGCACTCCGGACCGAAGGGAAGTATAGATGGTGAAAAATTCCTGGGCTACCGTTCCCATGCACCAACCATCCATTATAATGTGATGAACACTCCAGACAAGCCTGCAAGAGTCATCATCCCATTGAAACAGGGCAAGCCGAATCGGAACATCTTTTTCCAAGTCAAAACCCGCTTGACGCTCTGTCTTTAAAAAGTCAGTAAAATGCCCCCTTTTCTCAGCTTCAGGAAAAACACTGATATTTTCGAAATGAACCGGCAACGCATCACGTTCTTCCAAGACAATTTGAAGCGGACGTTCTGTTTCTTTATACATAAAAATGGTACGGAATATATCATATCGATTCATGAGCTGCTGCAAGCTTTGCTGAACCAGATGAACATCCAGCACTTCATTAAAGGTAATAACGGTCTGCTCAAAGTAAGCTTCTGATTTTGCGTCGAGGATGGAATGAAACAACATTCCCTCCTGCATCGGGGACAGCGGATAGATATCTTTAATATTTACCTGTGCCAAATCGTTCACCTTTCCTTTATCCATGCAGAATTTGAGTTTCAACTTGCGGATATCCTTTATTTCAACAGATTTCCCAGCTTATCTGATAATCGGCTTGATATTTGTTCAAATTGCCCCATAGACAATTGATTATATGTAAAATCCGTAGGGCTGCGCTCCGCCTGATCCTTAGTGCAACAATGATGGATAATATTCAATAGATGTTTTTTAAAGCCGATCGTTAATCGCTCTACCGTCGCTGCACCATATTCAAGCCCGTTATATTCAAATCCAAACCGAAGGATTCCGTTTGTGATCATGCCGTTAATGTCAAATGTATTCGTCTTTTCCGTACGCGGGCTTCTCTCACCATTGGCTAAGTCTGCTAATCGAGAAATACGCCAAGGCATGTCTGCGCTGTTTTCTTCGTCGAATTGTCCCAAATAATTGAAGCTAATTTCCGGGAATGGTGCTGCGACTAGAGAAGCGGATTTAGTCTGGTCTTTGGTCAAATAACGTAAAATACCATAACCGATGCCCTTATTAGGCACCCGCCGCAGCTTATCTTTAACCATTTTGATCTGATAGGCCAAATTTTCGGGTCTGATGACCTCGATTACAAAAGGATACAGGGAGGTAAACCAGCCGACTGTACGAGAGATGTCCAAATCTTTAATGATCTCCTCCCTGCCGTGCCCCTCCAGCAAAATCGGGATTTCGTTGTAACCGCTCCAATCATAAAAAGCCAGACCCAAGGCTGTAAGTAACAGATCATTCATTTCCGTATGATAGGCATGATGTACATGCTTCAACAGCTTTTCCGTCTCATCCCTGCCGAGTACCACCTCCGCTAGGCGTCGATCCTGTATCAGGCTAACCGCGATTTCATGATCCCTTGGCAATCGACGCATCCTGCGTGAATCTACATTGTTCCAGTAGCTGATTTCTTGGCGTACCTGTACACTTTCGGCGTAAGTAGTCAGTCCTGAAGCCCACTCTTTGTAAGCATCCGTCTTGGCAGGCAGATTCGGCATCTCACCGCAAGCTACCTGATCATAGGCGGTGCCCAAATCTTCCAGCAAAATTCTCCAAGACACACCGTCTACAATAAGATGGTGGATAACGATCATCAGATGATCTTCACCGGACAAATGGAATAAAGCCAAACATATGAGAGGACCTCGTTGCAGATCCAAACTGCTTTGCAGCTCATCGCCAATGTGTCGGATTTCTTCTTCAGGCCGGCTTGATTGTGTCAAATCATAGCTCGTTAATGTAAAGAACTCACCTTCGTTCACTCCCCTGTTATAGGCGGGGGCTCCCTTTTCCTCTTCCACAAAAATGATGCGTAATGCATCGTGATGGGCTACCAGCTTGTCCATAGCGTTTTTCAGCCATAATTCATTCCATCCTCCGTCATTTTGTAGCATGACCGCCTGATTATAATGGTGACGATCTCTCCGATGATGCTGAAAAAAATCGAGTTGAATGGGTGTCAATTCTACCTCACCCTCTACAATCCCCTGGGGAATGATACGGGTGATTTTTTTTATAAACGGTGCTATCAAGTGAATTTCAGGGTAACGGAATAAGTCCTTTACTTCCATTTTCAGGCCTTTGGCATTTAAGCGGATTGCAATTTGCAAGGCTTTAATCGAGTCCCCGCCAAGCTCGAAAAAGTTGTTGTGTAATCCAATTGGTTTAACGCCAATCACTTCTTCCCAGATCAAAGCGATTGTTTTTTCCAATTCATCCTGTGGTGCCTCATACACGCTATCCAACAGTGCTATTTCATCCGGTTCGGGCAGATTGGATCGGTCTATTTTCCCGTTATGGGTCAATGGCAACTGTTCCAATACAATGATTTGGGCTGGAACCATGTAGACTGGTAACTGCTGAGCCAGTTTATCTCGCAGCATGTCTTTCTCAGCTGCACCTGCAACATAGGCACATAAGTACTTTTGTCCCGCCGTGTCCAGTCGATCAACAACAACCGCCTGGCGTACTCCTTCCGTTTCGAGCAAAATAGATTCAATTTCTCCAGGCTCAATCCGGTATCCGCGAATTTTATATTGGTAGTCAGCTCGCCCGATAAAATCTATATTCCCATCTGGCTGCCAGCGTGCCAGATCCCCCGTACGATACAAGCGTCCACCGGGCGAGAAAGGATCAGACACGAATTTCTCCGCTGTAAGCTCCGGTCTGTTCAGATATCCCCGCGCTACAGAAGCCCCACCAATACACAGCTCGCCCGTTACACCGACAGGGACCGGACGCATCCTTTCATCAACAATATATAACTTATGATTCGGTAGAGCTCTGCCGATAGGGACAATTCCGGACAGCGGCAATTTTTCCAGCTCGTCCTCATAAAAGCTAGATTCGATTGCGGCTTCGGTAACTCCATACGTATTAATAATCCGCATCTTGCTGCCAAAACGTGTCAACATCTTACGGTAATCTGCAACAGCCAAGCTATCTGCTCCAGTAGTAAGCAGCTTTAGGGAACTGATATTTGTACCATGCTCATAGATGTAATTCAATAGCAGAGATAAAAGCACAGGAGGCGTCTCAAACGTAGTAATCTCCTGCTGCTCCAACAGTGTAGCCAGGGTAGCTGGATCATTTCTCACGTTTTCAGGACAAATGACCAAGGTACCTCCATTGACAAATGCCTTGGCCAAATCGCATGCAAACACATCAAACGACATGCTGGCAATTTGCAGTAGCTTAACAGGGAAATCTTTAAATCCTTGGCTGTGTCTGTAACCGAGTGCGGTGTTGACATATTGTTGATGTTCAACCATAACGCCTTTGGGCTTACCTGTGGTACCCGATGTATAAATGACATACGCCAAAGAGCTGGGCTCATATGTGGAGATATACTGCTTGTTCGAATCCATCTCGGGCTGGAGTGGCAAGGTAGCGAGATCGACTACCTCGCCCATAAAATCCATTGTTTTCAGCCAGCCCGTCAGGTGAGATTGCGTAAGCACAATCGTCGTTCCACAGTCACGCAGCATATATTCAATACGCTCTTCTGGATACACGGGATCTACTGGCACATAAGCAGCTCCGGCTTTCATAATTCCCAGCACCGCCACTATCATCTCAACAGACCTGTCAACCATGACAGCGACCAGACTCTCCCGTGTAATTCCACGCTTCTGCAAAAAATGGGCAAGAGCGTCCGCTCTATCATTGAGTTGTCTGTAAGTGAGCATCGTATCTTCATATATGACGGCTGCTAGTTCTGGTGTACGCTCCGTCTGCGCTTCGAATAGCCCGTGAAAAGTAAGTGCAGGAAACTGGACAGCGGGTCCGCTCCATATTTTCGTCAAATTAGCCTCTTCTTCGGTTGTTAACAGCCGAACGTCACGGAGGCAAACATCTGCATTGCTGGCAACTTGGAGGAAGACATGCTTCAAATGATGGGCCAGATGCTTCATCGCTTCACTGTTGTATACCTTGCCGTTATAGGACAATATGAAACTCATTGCCTTCTTGTCTTCAACTTCAATATTAAAGTCATACGGTATTTCTTCGAATAACCGGGCGTCCTCAATAATGAATCCAAGTTTGTCTTGCCAGTCCCGTCTCCCGATCATGTTTTCCAGCGGATAGTTCTCGAATACAACGATATGATCAAGCAAGCGTTGCTTGAGTGCAGATTGCGACTGGATTTCAGCAAGTGAACAGTATCCGTTCATCCTTCCTTGGACAGAGGCTCTCTGGACATCGCGCAACAATTCAACAAAACTCTTTTCTTCATTTAATCTAATTCGTAATGGAATAGTGTTAATGAACAATCCCACAATTCGCTCTACTTCATCCAATTCCGACGGGCGGCCAGATACCACCGTGCCAAAAACTACGTCCTTGCTTCCGTTGTAACGGCCAAGTACAATTCCCCAGGCGGCCAGAAAAAGACTGCTGAGCGTGGTCCCATTGCATTCAGCAATCGCACGCAAAGTGCTGGTCTCTTTTTCCGTCAGCGTCGTTCTATATTCCTGCAGCAGATAGCCACCTTTTTCAGGAGTTGTAGCTGAAGTTTTTAGCATCGGAAGTCCGGCCGTTTGTTCGTAACCTTGTAATACAGAACTCCAGTAGTCCTTGGCCGCCTCCTGATCCTGTTCTTCAAGCCAGTCGGCATACCCGGTGTAAGGTCGTGGTTCAGGCAATTGAACGGAACGGCCTGTACGATAGGCCTCATAGGCCGTTAACAACTCGTCCATTATGATGCCAAGACACCAGCCGTCCATAATAATATGGTGAAAACTTAAAAGCAACGTATAAGCATCTTTATCCGTTTGGAGTACAGCCATCCGGATGAGCATATCCCTGCTCAAATCGTAATGGGTGTTACGGTCCACATCCATAAATCTACGAATAGCGTCGGCTTGCTCCTTTCCGGTCAGCTCTGTCATATTTTCGTAAGTAATCGCCGTGTTTCGCTTTTTAAAGACAATCAGCCGCGAACGAGAAGCGGATTTATGATAAATGTTCGAGCGCAGCGTTTCATGACGCTGAACCAGTAGCTGAAAGCTTTTTTGCAGGGCATTCCAATCCAAATCTCCCCGAATAGAAATACGTAATTGCTCGTAATAAGCCTGTGATTCTGGTTCCATCAGCGCATGAACGAGCATTCCTTCCTGTAAGGGAGTCAAGTTGACCACTTTTTCAATTTCAAGTCCTTTGATCATGGATATCCTCCTCGTACGAATCGTTATAGATTCTCATAAAACTGCCTCATGTCTTCAAACTCATCCAGATCCAAACCACGTGCTCCCACATCTGATGGTGTTAGTTGCCGTTCGGATTGGTCCAGACAATGCTGAATAATGCCCGACAAATGATGTTCAAAACGCAACAGAAGCATTCGGATAGTATCTGCTTCATACGCGTGATGGTTATAAAGCATGCAGATGGAAAGCTTACCGTCTTTCAGCCGCCCATCCAGATAGAGGGGATAGGCTAAATCTGAAATGCTACAATTCTGGCTGGACCCTAATTCAACATCCATAGGCGATGTATGAAAGTGAGAGGAACTGACCGATTCAGAATGAATCAAGCGGAAGCCAATTTCCGGGTAATACTTAGCATTAAATTCCGATCTGCCGGAGGTTGCAGAACCATATTTTAGTAATCCATATCCTAAACCCTGGTTGGGCACTTGCCGGACCGTCTCCTTTACGTTTCTGAGCAAAAGAGAACTGTCTTCCCCAGGCTCCATGTCCAAAACAAGCGGATATATGGAACCGAATTGGCCTACGGTTCTTGAAAGGTCCGGTTTGTCCGAAGTCACAGTTTGTTGCTCCCGATCATAATGTTCAAATCCAATGGAAATCTTAGACTGTCCGGACCATTCCACTATAGTCAGTCCCAATGCAGCAAGCAGTAACTCAGCGGTCACTGTATTATAGGTTTGGTTAGCCCGTGTCAACAGTTGGCTTGTTTCCTCGTCCGAAAGCTGTATGATGCAATGTTCTACTGGACGAAGTGTTTCGGAATGTGCAGATGTCTTATGGTCCTTCGGTATAAATTCTCCATCAAAATTAACCTTATCCAGCCAGTAGAGTTTCTCTTTGGCCAGCTTTTTGCTGTCTGCATAGTCTTCTAGCCACCGCATCCAGGAGCGGTAAGAATCTGTTTTGTCAGGAAGCACTATCGGTTCCCCGTTGAGAGCTTGTTCATAGGCAGTTGTGAAATCCTCAAGCAGGATACGCCAAGATGTGGGATCAGCCACTAGCGGATCTACAGAAAGGAAGAACTGGTCGGAGCCCGACATCCGGAATAAGCCTGCGCGTACTCTGGGTCCCTCAAACATTCCATAACTATTTTGAATCTGGAAGCATTCGCTCTGTAATTGCTTGCTAGCTTCATGGTCATCATCTACTAGAGAGAACACATCAAGTGTGAACAATTCTTCATTTTCATCTCGGTATACAAGGATTGACGGTTCGTCGATCGACGCCTGACCAAGCCGTAATCCCTCGTGATGAGTAGTTAATGTTTGCAGCACAGACCGTAACAGATCCTCATCGAAGTCCGGGTTGCCTGCAAATAGCATGGATGTTGCCGTCCGCAAGGTGTAAAATGTGCCCAGTTCATTCAACTGCCGCTGAATCGATGTTATTGGAATCTCTCCATGTATCGAATTCTGGTCTGTGTAGCGGAACAAAGTTGTCACAAGCTTGCTGAGATCCTCAATGAACGGGTGCTCCATCAAAAGAGAAATGTCAAGGGAATAACCATGCTGACGCAGGCGTGAGGCCACCTGAACAGCCTTAATAGAATCGCCGCCAAGCAGAAAAAAATGATCTCGAACGCCTATATGATCACTTCCCAAAACGTCTTGCCATACCATAACCAACGCCTTTTCCACATCATTTCTCGGAGCAACATAATCCGTTTGCAAAGAGTCATGTCGGTCCGGCTCAGGTAACGCTTTTCGGTCCGTTTTTCCATTGGATGTAAGAGGAAGCTGCTGCATTGGCACCACATATGCTGGAATCATATAAAACGGCAGCTTTTGCTTGAGCGCATTCTGCACGTCCAGCGGACTCAATGGCTCAGAAGCCACAAAGTATGCACACAAATCCTTGTAGCCGTCTTTGTTCTCCCGCGCTACGACTACTGCTGATTGGATTCCGTCTATAGACAGCAACTGCGCTTCGATCTCGCCCAGTTCAATACGATATCCTCTCACTTTTACCTGTTGATCGATCCGACCCAGATACTCAATGTTGCCATCAGGCATCCAACGCGCCAAATCTCCTGTGCGGTACATCCGCTCATAATCCTCCGCTCCGCTGTTAAACGGATTGGCAGCGAACTTCTCCTTGGTCAATTCCGGTCTATTAAGATAGCCACGGGCTACTCCTATACCACTGATACAAAGTTCTCCCACCACTCCAATCGGCTGCAATCGCTCCGTACCTTCCTGTACAACATACAATTGAATATTATCAATCGGTTTACCGATCGGGATCACCGAGTGCTCTTCCACAGGCTCGCATTCAAAGAATGAAACGTCTACAGTAGCTTCTGTTGGACCATACAAGTTAATTAGTTTTGCGCTTCCAATCCCTGACATAATTCGATAGAAACGCGCCACCTGCTGAGGAGGCAATGCTTCACCGCTGGCAAATACATGTTTTAACGTTTTCAATTGTGCTTGCACCGTTTCCCTTGGTTGCTGCTCCAGATATTCCAGAAAAATATGCAGCATCGCGGGTACAAAATGAAGGGTGCTCACCTTGTCTTCATTAATCGTGTTCAGGATCTGTTCGGGAGACTTTTCTCCGCCGATTGGCAACAAGCTTACTTTTGAGCCCACCATCGACCACCAGAACAACTCCCATACGGATACGTCAAAAGTAAAGGCAGTTTTTTGCAAAATCGTATCTTCTTCGCTCAGCCCATATCTATTGTGCATCCAGCAGAGCCGATTCACCACTGAGCGGTGCTCAACAATAACCCCTTTCGGTTTCCCTGTGGAACCGGATGTGTAGATGATATAGGCCGCATGGTTTGGTTCTGCTACAGGCGCAAGGTTGGAGGCATCTTCATGCCAGCTACTCATGCAGTCGGTCGTAGGCTCCGTCGATCTGGACGTTTGAGAAACCATGATCGTGGGAGCATAATCCAACACCATTACCTTGCAGTCCGCATATTGCTTCAGCTGTTCTGCAAACTGTGGTTGTGTCAGCACCAGTTGTGTTCTCGAATCTTCAAGCATATATTGAATTCTTTCCTGTGGGTATCCCGGATCAATGGGTACATAAGCTCCACCTGCTTTTAGAATTGCATAGATGCCAATCATCATCTCAGGTGAACGCTGAGCGATAATCCCCACCGGCTGATCCGGTCCCACTCCATCCGCCCGCAGCGTTCGCGCTAAACGATTCGCCAGCTCATTCAGCTCTTGGTAAGTCATACACTTATCTCCAAATATGATTGCCATGTCATCTGGAGTCCTGCTAACCTGCTGCTCAAACCTTCCGTGAATCGTTGCATCCCGCGGAAAATAGGCAGAGGTGTTGTTGAACTCATATAGTAATAAGTGCTTATCTTCTTCTGTCAGCATATCCATGTCAGCCAAGCGAATTCCGACATCTTGAGTTACGATTTCCAACACTTTTATATAATGGAGGGCAAATCGCTCAATCGTCTCCAACTTAAATAGGCTGGTCGCATACTCCCAGGTTAAAGTTAACTGGTCTTGAGTTTCCGTTACATGTAATGAAAGATCGAACTTCGATACACCTAAATTAAACTCATTCGGTTGCAAACGAAGTCCGCCGAGTTCAATGACCTCTGTTCCCTTATTTTGCAGACTGAACATCGTATCAAAGATGGGATTGCGGCTTACATCGCGTACTCGATCCAGTTTGTCGACCAGTTGGTCAAATGGATATTCCTGGTGCTCCAATGCAAGCAGAGTGTTATGTTTGACGTCCTCCAGAAAAGCACTGAATGGCTGGGATGCCAGCGGTCGATTACGGAGAACTAAAGTATTCACAAATATGCCGATCATTGCTTCCGTATCCGCATGCCCTCTACCCGCTGCCGGTGTACCTACGAGGAAGTCCTCTTGCCCGGAGTATTTGCTTAACAGCACATTATAAGCTGCCAAAAGCACCATAAAGAGCGTTGCTCCCGTGTCTCTTGTCAATTGATTAAGTCTATCCGTCAGCTTGGATTGCACAATGAAGGTAAGGCTGTCCCCTGCGAAGCTCTGACTTGACGGACGAGCAAAGTCAGTTGGCAGGTCCAATACAGGGAGCTCGCCATCCAACGTGTCTAACCAAAATGCTTCATCCTTTGCTTGACTGTCTCCGGCATAATGTTGTTTTTGCCAAACGACATAGTCTTTGTAGTGAACGTCAACGGGGACAAGTGGCATACCCTGATACCGTGTGCTGATCTCATCCATTAATACTGCCATCGAGAAGCCGTCTGAAATGATATGGTGCATATCGATCAGCAACATAAACTGGTCACGATGGATTGCGAACAGCTCAGCACGAATTAAAGGAGCCTTACTCAGGTCAAATGGCTGAATAAACAGTTCACGGGCGTGATTAACATCCTCTTCAGAAATTGGAGTAACAGGAATGTCCAGTGAAAGCATATCCTGTACCTTCTGCACAGTTTCCCCGTCTACTATCTCAAAATACGTCCGAAAGGATTCATGCCGTGAAAAAACCTCCTTCACTGCATCCATGAACCTGGAAACGTGTAACTCTCCCTCTATATGCAGTTGACCTGATACATGATACGCTGCACCTCCACCCAGTTGATCCAGCACATACATTCTTTTTTGAGCGGGAGATACCGGATAAAAGGGCTGTAAATCTGCCCGAACAAGCGGCTCAAACTTTCGCTTTCGTCCTCCTTTTACATGTGCCGCCAGTTGTGCAATCGTTTGCAAATGTAAAATTTGTACCAGCGGAATATATACTTCGAATTCCTTGTTAATTCTGCTTAGAAGAACAGTCGCTTTTAAAGAGTCTCCACCCATTTGAAAAAAATTATCGTTGTATCCGATATCAGATACATTCAAAACTTCCTTACATATAGATATCAGTTTGTCCTCAGTCATATTGCCGTCAGAAACCTGCTTCTGCGAGTCCTCTATCCTGATATTTTCTGGTTTCGGCAATAATTGAAAATCCGGCTTCCCATCAGCCAAAAGAGGGATGCTATCCATCAGAACCCAAAAACGAGGTTGCCCATAATCAGGAAGTATTGAGCTAACACTCTCTTTCAGCTTCGCTATATCCCACGAATTAGAATTATTGTCCACTATATAAGCCACTAGATACGAAGAGTTACTGCTCTCACCGTCTTTCCGTACCGTCAAAACACAGGCATCCAAATCCAGTGCTTGCAAAAGATGTTTCTCTATCTGCTCAAGATTCACGTGATGCCCGCGAATAAGAACATCTCGGTTGGCTGCACCGATATGTCGAATTCTCCCTCCAACCTCGATATAAGCCCATTCCAACGTCGTTCCCAGTAAACCAGCGGATGTGGCCAAATATACTTGTCCGATGGTACCCGTAGGAGACGGATGTTTATATTTGTCCAGGACACAAGGATAATTCCCTTTAGAATCCGCGTATGTCGCCCACACTTCCAGAAGCCGCTTCCTTTCCGTACTTCGAAGCAAAGACAGCGCAGATACACGCATTCCGTCTTCCTGCACAATCGAGCTCAGCAGATGTACAAAGTATTGCGCCCATACTTCCATAGTGTCTTGTTGAAAAAGACTCGCAGCATAGTCAAAATCAAGCCGCAACTGCTGACCAGACTCCGTAACATTCAGAAACAACTCATATTGACAGGACAATATTTCATGCTCCAACAATTCTGTTTCCAGTCCGTAATAGTGAAACTCTGGAATGGGCCTATCCATATTGAACAATACTTTAAGGACGGGCAAATGGCTTAATCCTATCTGGGCAAGTCCGGCAAAGCTGTATTTCTGATAAGCATCCCGCGTATGCATTACTCGCTTAACCGTCTGTGTGAATTCCGTGAACGTTGCTCCAGAGTCTACCTCACAAATCACTGGAAGCAAGTTAACGCAGTTGCCAATTAGCGGGGACACACCCATATGAGATTGCCCTGCGGTTGGAATACCTACCATTATTTGATTTTGGCCTGTCAGTCTGTGCAAGAAAAGCTGAAAAGCAGACAATAAAGTCACAAATAAGCTGTTGCCAAGCCGAATACTGACTGATTTCAGTTGCTTCACCAGAGGCGCATCCACCACAATGGTGTGCCGTGCTCCGCGCGAAGAAGGAGAACTGATGTTGCGTTGGATAGACGGCAAGTCAAGGGCGGGCAATGGCTTCGCAAGTACATCTGACCAAAAAGCAAGGGCAGCCGCTCCACCTGCCTCTAACTGGTTTTGCTGCCATGCTGCGAAATCTCGGAACGGAACAGGATCGGGAAGCGTGCAGTGTTCCCCCCGTACACAAGCGGAATAAAATCGTTCCAATTCATGGAAAAACACACCTATGGACCAGCCATCTGCAATCAGATGATGAAATGTAAATGCAGCGATGTGCTTCTCATTCGACGTTTTTAAAAGCTGGATACGGAATAAAGGTTCCCCCGCACTTATTGGGAATACGGTCTCCCTGTCCTTATCCATCCAAGCACGGATATCATGTTTCTGTTCCTCTACAGAAAGACTGCTGATATCATGTAGCGGAATGCTGACAGCCATTGCCGGGGCGATGATCTGCGTTTCTCCGTCCTCCCCCATAAAGGTGCGTAAGGCTTCGTGGCGTTTAACGATGCGATGGACAGCCTCATTAAATTCCTTAACATGTAGCGGACCCCGGAAACGCAGTAAAACAGTCTCATGAAGCGACTGCGATTCCTTTGAATCCGAGACTGAGGCGAACCATAATTGCTTCTGATCCGGAGTCAGCTTAATCGTCGATTCCTTAAGGTTTGCAGTTGCAGTTTCAGGAAAAAAAGCCTTATTTAGATCGTTTGCATGAGGGTGCAGATCCGGCAGAAACCCTCCTTTGCGCAGCTCATCAACGCTCTCTTTAATTGCCTGTACAATCCGCTCTATATCTTCCGAATTATGAGCCGTTGACAAAAAACAGTTCCGGCCTTCCCATATATAAATTCCTTTATCCAGCATGTGATAGAAGAATAGTTCCAAGTCACCTTTAAGGACGAAGCGGAACAAGGAACCGAAGTAAACGACCTTTATAGGTATCTGTTCCTCCGTAAAATAGCGATTCAGTTCTGCTGCGAGCGCCTTCGTACGACTATTCAGCTCGTTATGCAATTGCCCCCTGTCCTTCTCCAACTGCTCTAGTACGGCTAGGGAAGCTGCCATAGCTAGGGGGTGATGGCAAAAAGTTCCCGCTACAAACGTCCGCTGTTGCTCATGCGGTGGATAAGAGTCATCTCCGAAGTTCCACATTCCTCCATCAATTCCATCCATGAACGATGCTTTCCCTGCCACGATACCGATGGGAAGACCGCCGCCAATGATTTTACCGTAAGTTACAAGGTCGGCTTCAATGCCGTACCACGCCTGCGCACCCCCCGGCTGAATACGGAAGCCCGTAATTACCTCATCAAAGATGAACGCGGCCCCGGATTGCTCCGTAATCTGGCGTACTTCCTTCAGAAAAGCTGCGGGCTGGAAATCAGGGCGACGACTCTGCACTGGCTCTATGAGAACAGCAGCCAGTTCATGGGCATGGGAGCGGATATATTGGAGTGACTCGTCCGTTCCATAGCTGAGCACAACGACATCGTCCACCATGTGCTGTAGTACACCAGGTGCGAGAGGAGTGGAATGTTGTTCCCTGCCATCCGTTGTTCCGCCCAATGCCAATACTCCGTCAAAGGTACCGTGATAGGAACCAGAAAAAATCACCACTTTTTCCCGCCCGGTGGCAGCCCGTGCTAACCGAAGGGCAACCATAATCGCCTCTGTCCCCGAGTTATATAGCGCAATTCGTTCCATGCCTGTCATTTGGCAAATTTTTTTGGCAATCTGCCCGGCCATATTGGACATCGGTCCAAGGCACATTCCGTTATGTATTTCCTTTTCTATCGATTCACGAATAAAGGATGGGTTGTGACCAAACAAATTGACCCCAAACCCCATCGTCAAATCAATATATTCATTACCATCCAGATCCCAAATTTTAGAACCCTCTGCACGCTGGGATATAATCTGATACACCATTTCCTTGTGAGCAAGCCTAAATCCGGCCACATTCCGGTTATTGGCGTATACAGACCTGTATTGCTGAGTATACTCTTTGGTCTTTCGTGTGCGCATCGTGTAATGTTCAATCAACTTTTGCAGATGCTTTTCCTGCCTAAGTGAAAGTGAATTATGGGCTTGTACATTTATTTTTTGATAGGGAACAAATGCTTTCGATTTTTTTCTGTCTGGCAAAACAGCTGACACGGAAGCCTGTACGGGGGAAACAGAAGTAACTGTGGCAGCTACCTCCTTCATCGCGGATGTCTGAGGTTCGACAGCAGTTTGTAGTGAAAGCGATTCAGGCATTGCCACTGGTGCAAGCCGAGATTGACACAGTATTTCCATCTGCTGCGACATGAGTTGAAGTTGCATTTCTAAAATTCGTTCTCTCCCCGCAAATACATCCTTATTTGATAGCTTGCTTTCTTGTGGTGCGGGACCTTCTATAGGGATAGTAGATTTTTGACTCCAGCCCGACAAAACGGAAGGTACCGAAGAAGTGATACTAGACGACACAGCCAGCTGATGCTCCTCCGAATTCTGGAACAATTCTTCAGAGGTCGAGGCTATCCTATCAGCAATATAGTTTGTCAGCAACTCCAGCGTAGTCAGTGATTCAAAAAACTCGTTCATCGGGATATCCAAGCCAAACGTACTTTTAATGCTGTGTCTAACCTGAGACAGAAGAATAGAGTCTAAACCAAGTTCTAAAAAATGTTTTTGCGACTCTAATTCGTCTGGACTGAGTTGGGATACACTTTCGATTATTTTTGACAGTTTATTAGTAATCGTAGATTTTTGGGGATTGGAAGCAGATTCCGTCGAAAAATACTCATTCACCATCTTTTCAGACTCCTTTACTATGGGGTATTCAAGGAATTAATTTTATCCTTTCCAACTGTGACGCTAGCCTAAAAGCACGATATAACCTAGCTAGGGATACAAGATAAAGTTCTCATAGGAAGGTAAATATGAACGGTCCACTGTATAAGGAACCATCCTTATACTAATAAAATATAATTATCCATCTGGTAAAACGAGGATCTAATTTGTTTTATTAAACCATTAATGGCTAAATTCTTTTATTCAACTTATTATGCAGGATATAGTTTTTTTCCAGTATTGATTCTTAAAAACTCAAGTCCTTTCTTTTACTCGATGACATGCGTCCTCATAAAGTTTAAAAGTTATGATACTCAAAGCTTAAATTAAAGACTCAATTTAAAAGTAAATGTTAGAATTCATCATCTAATTTATGACAATTTAATTCGATGAAGCTATACGCATTGTAAGAATTCACGATGACGAATAAAGTTATGTCTGCGCTAGTAAGCTTGAATATGGTTGCTCTTCCCTTTGCGAGCGATTACAACCACTTGCAAAATATGACCTTTGTTGACTCCTGTCGATTCAGCGCAGCCTCACGGCCCACTTTCGATTTTCTTCCTCTCCGACTGGCTTTTTCATAACTGATGCCCACACTACTAAAAATGCCAAGTCCTAAGAATAGAACCTGACATTTTATCAAATTTGGAGCGTAAAGACGCCGAAGGGCACTTTCTCAATTTTTCGGTAAAATCAATACTGGATTGGACAGTTCACTTAACGTCTCACATTAATATACGTTCGCGTATCAAGATGGAAGTCACTTCGTTTCTTGACATTAAGTGAACCAGGACTGCCTTTGATCCGGGGTTAGTGGGATGACCATTTTATCCACGTCCACTGTCGATACTTCTAAAAGGTCGGCTATAGACACACTTTGCTTACCTGGACCTGGGCCTTCCCCGTTCGGGGTCAGATCAGGCAAGAATCCCCCTTTACGCAGCTCATCTACACTGTCCTTGACAGCTTGTATGATCCGCGCAATATCTTCCTCTGTATGAGCGGTCGACAAGAAGCAGTTCCGCCCTTCCCAGATGTAAATACCCTTTTCCAGCATGTGATAGAAGAAAAGCTCCAGATCACCCTTGAGAACGAAGCGAAATAGTGAACCAAAGTGAACAATCTTCATGGGTATCTGCTCGTTGGTAAAGTAACTATTTAACTCTGCTGCCAACGTCGAAGTACGGCTGTTCAACTGATTTTGCAGCTGTTCGCCGTGGTTTTCCAAATAATCCAACACTGCTAGGGATGCCGCCATCGCCAGCGGATGATGACAGAACGTACCGGCTACAAAGGTTCGCCGATGCTCATTCTGAGGATAGGAATTATCTCCGAAGCTCCAGGTGCCTCCGTCAATCCCATCCATAAAGGCGGCTTTCCCTGCTACGATGCCGATTGGCATCCCGCCGCCAATAACTTTACCGTAGGTCACAAGGTCAGCTTGTACCCCAAACCACGCTTGAGCGCCTCCCGGTTGAATTCGGAAGCCTGTAATCACTTCATCAAAAATAAAAGCTGTACCGGATTGCTCCGTGATTTTACGAACCTCCTGCAAAAAGACCTTCGGCTGAAAATCAGGACGACGACTTTGCACCGGCTCTACTAGCACAGCAGCCAGCTCCTGCCCATATGTACGTATATAATCCAGCGATTCGTCCGTTCCATAGTTAAGTACAACGATATCGTCCACCATATGCTGCAAAATGCCAGGCGCAAGAGGTGTGGAATGCTCCTTATTGTTGCCAGTACTACCCAACGCAAGCACACCATCGTACGTACCATGATAGGAGCCAGCAAAAATGACTACTTTGGCTCGCCCGGTGGCAGCACGCGCCAAACGGAGGGCAACCATAACCGCCTCGGTGCCGGAATTGTACAAAGCAATCCGTTCTACACCGGTCAGCTTGCAAATCTTCTCGGCGACTTGTCCTGCCATGTTGGACATAGGTCCGATACACATGCCGTTCTTTAGCTCTGCCTCAATTTTTTCACGAATAAAGGCTGGATTGTGTCCAAACAGATTAACACCAAAGCCCATGGTCAAATCTACATATTCATTCCCATCCAAATCCCAAATTTTGGACCCATCTGCACGTTGAGATACAATTTGATAGACCATTTCCTTCAAAATAGGCCGGAAGCCAGCTACATTACGGTTATTCGCGTAGACAGACCGATACTGCTGAGTGTACTGCTTGGTGCTTCGCGTCCGAGCAGTATAGCGCTCAATCAGCTCTTGCAGATGTTGTTCTTGTCGTTGTGAAAGCAATTCATGGGCTTTGACCTCCAGCTTTTTATAAGGCGTAAAGGGTTTTGCTTCATGGCCTGCCTTTTTCGGAACAGCTAGTACCGGTGGAACTGTCGCTAATGCAGTTGCGACCTCCTGTTTGGTTTCAAAGCTCTCTGCGCTTCCTCTATTTGCTGACGACAAATCCCTTTCTGGTTGAAATGATTGGGAAACGGATGTCGGAGGAGTTGGTTGAGTTCGGAGCACATCAAGCTGCTGTGACATCACGTGCAGCTGCTGCTGCAAAATCTGCTCGATACCAGCAGAAGTCGCTATAACTGATGTGCTTTGAAATGGGTCTTGCCCGGACGTGACTATTCCATGAGGCGATGTACCAATTGCGCTGGAATCCTGCCCTGTCCAGGTTGATACTGTAGTAGCATCTACTCGATTAAGGGGTATTTTCGGTTGGATTTCCACAGCACCAACTGCTGCCTCGTCAGAAACGGAAATACTCACCTGTTCTGCGACGTAGCTAGTCAACAGTTCGAGCGTGGTCAGCGATTCAAAAAATTCATTCATTGGGACATCCAGGTCGAATGTATCCTTGATGCTGTGGCGGACCTGGGACAAATTAATGGAGTCCAGCCCTAGTTCTAGAAAATGTGTTTGCGGTTCCAGTTCCTCAAGACTAAGCTGTGACACATTACCGATCATTTTCGCTAGCTTTTGTTGAATGGAAGATTTATGCTGCTCAGTAAACGACGCTGAAGTCGAATACTCATTCCCCATATTTTCAGACTCCCTTACTATTGGTTTTTTATAAACGGGCGCAGTCTGCTCTGCTCGAACCTGTTCTGGAACATGAACCCAGCACCTTTTCCTTTCAAACGGATACGTAGGCAGAGAAACCCTTTTGTACGGGTGACCTGCGTATATCGTGTCCCAGTCTATCTGTGCCCCCTGTACGTACTTCACTGCTACTTGCTCCAGTGCTTGCAAAGTGTCCGAGCCTCCGACGGCTGTTTCTGTACCACCACTGCTATCTACTTTTCCAATGTATACACCTTCAATGGCCTTGCCCTGCTCATAAAGCTGAAGTAATTTCGCTTTCAGGGCCTCCACTCCTTCGGCTATCACAGCCACTCGGTATGTCAAGTGGCTTCTGCCCGTGTTAGCCGTATAGCAGACATCCTCCATCGGCAATTCTTCCTCACGTTCAAAGCGATCCACGTACCGTGCAATCAACTCACTTAAAGCTCCTTCAGTTCGCGCCGACAGTGTCAGCAGCAATGGCGATGATCCATTTTTTCGGTCGGTGGTTTCTTGGTCCGCACTCTTTTTCGCTATATATTCTTCCAGCACCACGTGACAGTTTGTTCCGCTGAAGCCAAAGGAACTCACCCCGCATCTTCTCGGGAATCCGTCTGTCTTCCATTCCCTCAGTCTAGTGTTGGCATACACCGGAGATTCTTCAAAATGGATGTTCCGGTTGGGTGTGCGAAAATGAACGAGCGGTGCAATCTGCTGATGTTTCATTGACAGCACGCATTTGATCAATCCCGCAATCCCAGCAGCTTCGTATAAATGCCCAATATTCGTTTTGACCGTGCTTATCGCCACAAACTGCTTGCGCTGTGTAAATCTGCGGAAAGCCTGGGTAATGCCCTTAATCTCAACGGGATCGCCCAGCTTGGTGCCGGTACCGTGAGCTTCAATATAACTCACTGTCTCAGGATCAATCCGTGCATCACGCCACGCCTGCGAAATGACTTCTGATTGAGCCAGCGCATTAGGCGCAGAAATTCCAATCGTACTGCCGTCCTGATTAATTGCACTTCCTTTAATCACACCCAGAATGTGATCTCCGTCTTTTTCCGCTTGGCGGAGCGGCTTTAAGAGAACGGCTCCAACGCCTTCGCCCCAGCCTGTGCCGTCCGACTGATCGTCGAATGCTCGTGCCCGGTCATCGGAGGATTCCATGCCAATGCCAGCTTTCAACGGCAGCAAAATGGTCTTCACTCCACCGGCCAAAGCCATCTCACAGTCTCCATTCAAAATCGACTTACACGCCAGATGTACCGCTACGAGTGACGAGGAGCATGCCGTATCAATGGTCAGTGCTGGGCCTTTTAAATCAAGCAAATACGCAATCCGACTGGAGATAACGGACGGAAGATTGCCTATGCCAAAGTTTGGAAGCGCTCCTGGCTCCACTTCGGACAACAATCGTTCATATTCAAAGCTGGTTTTGGAGAATCCAACATACACCCCCACCTTTTTCCCCGACAGCTGTTTTCCTCCATAGCCTGCATCCTCAATCGTGCTCCAAGCAGTTTGCAGAAATAAACGTTGATTCGGGTCCATCAGAGAAGCTTCACGTGGAGTCAGCTTGAAGAAGGCGTAGTCAAATTTATCCACTTCGTCCAGATAGCCACCTTCGGCGATTTGCATGTTTCGGCCTTCCATATTCAGACGGGAAATAAAAGCTTCGGCATCCTTTTTTCTTTCATTGCTATATGGACTGATATGATCTGTACCGGAAGCTACATTCGCCCAAAACTGCTCCAGTGTATCCGCATGAGGAAACTTACCGGACATGCCAATGATAGCAATATCCAGGTCCTCTATCTCCTCTTTGGATTCCAATTGCGGTGCTGTGTTCACCTTATGACCTAAGCCCTGACTGGATATATATCCAGCTAGCTTGGCGATAGTCGGATAAGAGAAAAAGTCCGTTACCTCAATATGAATCCCGAGTTGTTCCTCTAATTGGTCCACGATCTGAACGAGTTGTAAGGATGTTACGCCGATATCAAAGTAGCTATCTTCCTTCCCAATTGACTGTACATTTAAAATAGCTTGGCAAATCCCAATCAGTTTTTGCTCGATCTCACCTTGAGGTACAGTGGCATCGTTCGCTTCCTGTATATTTCGAGCGGCCTCGGTTAGGGATGCCAAAACTACATCAAATTCTCCCTGCTCGTAGCTCTGAGCCAGCTTGTAGCGCTGAACCTTTCCACTAGTTGTTTTGGGAATACGGCGGATTGGAACTACGTCCTGAATATGCCATCCTCCCCGATAATTCAAATGGCTTTTCAGCCTTTGGACTGTTGGCAAAAATAACTCTATTTTTTTCGTGTGCATCACAAAAACAACAATACGATCCTGTCTAGTTTGTGCATCATGTACACCGCAGACAGCTACTTTCCCCAGATCCACCCCGTCCAGTTCCTCTGCAATCCTTTCGATATCATGCGGATAAATGTTCTGGCCGTTCACGAAAATGATATCCTTGGCTCTGCCTGTAATCACCAGTCGTCCGTTTCTCATAAAACCCAAATCTCCGGTAATGAGCCAGCCATCCTCTGTCTTGACCTTTGCGGTAGCCTCAGGATTGTTATAGTACCCGGCAGTCACATTTTTGCCGCAAATTTGGGTGTATCCGATTACATCGTCCTTTAGTACCTGATTTTGCTCATCACAAATGCGAACAGAGGTGCTGGCCATGGGGTAGCCCAAATCCGCAAACGTAAGACAACGCTTATCGGATGAATCTACTTCTTCTATAGGTTCACCTACATGCAGCTGCTGCCGATTTAAATGAATAGTAACAAAATTATCATTATCCAAAGGTGGAGTGGAGACACCTACGCTGGCCTCTGCCAAGCCGTATACAGGATACATGATATTTTTTTTTAATCCATGTACACTCATGGCTTCCATAAATACATGGCAAAGCTCCACCGATATGGGCTCAGCCCCATTTAAAATCATGCGAACACTTGACAAATCCCAGTTATCCGCTGTTTTGGATTTATATTGATCAAGGAAAAATTTATAGCCGAAGTTAGGAGAACAGATTTGAGTCACCTTATGCTCCGACACCTTTTTTAGCCATAATGAAGGACGTCTTATAAAAAGAGCTGTTGGCATAATGAGCTGCTTGGCATGGGCGATGACACAAGTTAAATGAAAAGCGATCAATCCCAAATCATGTGTGAGTGGCATCCAGCCTAGATAGGCATCACTTGAAGTCATTCCCGTTTGATTGGCGATATCCCGAATATTGTATACGAGATTCTCATGCGTCAGCATGACTCCCTTGGGATCACCTGTCGAACCAGAGGAAAATTGAATAAACGCCAAATCCTCCGGTCTGGATTGATGAATGGTCCCTTTGTTCTGATCGGAATAATCAAAATCATGGCTAGAAAAGGTCGCTTCTTTCACAGAATCAAAGAAATCCAGCATCTCATGCTGATGAGAATACTTTTCTAACTGCTCTAATACTTTATGATCCGCAATCATGTAAGGGCAAGTAAGGGTACTCCAGATTTTAAATAGCTTCATTTTATGTTCATCATTATTCCCGATACTTACAGGTACGGGGACGATTCCGCCGAGCAGACAGCCCCAAAACACATTCACAAAGGTATGATTGTCTTCAATTTGCATAATTAGCTTATTGCCAGGCTGTACTCCTTTTTCCTGCAATTGATGAAGTACCTGCAGTGCTTGCTCCAGAAGCTGACTGTAGCTTACATACTCCTCCTGTGTATCACCCGAAATGAAAATAATTCCATTTTCAGCTCTACTGGCTCGGTCCTGAATGATTTCAATTAAAGTTTGAAACTGCTCCATCCTGATCCCTCCTCAAAAGGTCTAAAACTTCCTCCTGCTCTCCTGCAGATACTTGTTTGGTTTGCAATATCAGGCGAATACACTCCAGCGCTTCGCGTCTTAGTTCATAAGCAGAAGAAGATTTGCCCGATTCTATGCTTTTGAGTAACTCCTCCAACCTGTGAATAGGTAAAATAACCCCCTTATGATACTCATCCTCATTCCAATTGGCATTGGGTGTAGACACCGCCACCGCCAGCAGTTTGACCAACCAATCACGGATCGAAAAACGACGTTCCAGCTCAATCCGATCCAAGTCTCTGTCCAAGGAAAGCACCTCAAAATCAATGTTTGTTTCCTTCGCCAAGTTTTTCAGCACCGTTCGCGGTCCTAATTCAATTCCCTGCTTCACCCCATGTTTCTCCATATACTGCATCGTTTGTATCCACCGCACTGGATGGATCATTTGCAAATGCAAACCTTGACGAATGCTGTTGGCATCCGTATATGGCAGTGCTGTAACATTAGAAATGACAGGCCACAGCGGTTCATGAAACATATATTTTTGCAGCTCCAATGCTAATCGGTCAGCAGCATGCTGCATAAGCGGGCTGTGAAAAGGGCCGCTTACCTGCAAACGGGTAATTTGGAACCCACGTTGCTCTAATTGTCCCGCCACCGCAGCAACAGAGGCATGATGACCAGAAACGACGTATTGATAGGAGGAGTTATAACAAGCGATGGAAATAGGCTGACTGGTTACGTCATAGTGATCGCACAGCTCTTCTAGCAGATTTAAATCAGCCCCTCGAACAGCAATCATGCAACCCACTCCGGCCTCTGAAGCTTCTTCCATAAAGCGTCCCCGTTCTTGTACCACCCGCAAAGCATCGCCAAACGATAAGACTCCGCTGCTTACCAATGCAGAATACTCACCCAAACTATGCCCTGCAGAAAATTCGGGAATAATCCCAACATCGTGCATGTAACGTCTGAATGCGATTACACTAATTGTGAGTAGTGCAGGCTGGGTGTAGGATGTTCTGGATAATTGGGAGATGGGTCCTTTCATACATAAAGTTTTCAAATCATACCCCAAAATATCAGCAGCCTCTTCAAAAATGTGACCTGCCTCTGAAAAACCGTCATGCCATGCCGCTCCCATCCCGACATACTGAGATCCTTGTCCCGAAAAAAGCAAAGTCATGCGATTCATGTCCAACCCCTTTCCTCACCATAAAAAAGCGGTAAAACAAATGTTTTATGGGATTCAGATGTTCACATTCCTATGTATTTAAGATAGATACAGCAAAAACAACAAAATGTCTTGCCACAAATAAACAGTAATCGACATGTTAAAGTAAATCGTTTTTGAGTTTCATGATGTAATCAGAAATAAAAGTGTGTAAGTAGACTTGGAAGTGTAAAAAAATGGAGTGTGCTGGAAGTTCAGAGTTGATACTTAGAAACTTCAGCATCATAGATGAGTGTAAGACATAGGTTAAGGCTATTAATTTATTATAAACATTAAAATGAATTAAAGTACAGTGATATATACTACATATATTTTATAAACCAAAAGAATATCCTCTTTTGTTTAAAAAAAGGAATTGTTTTCAGCTTTTTAATGAATTTACATGAAAATTTCGTATTCTAAACTATTGACTGGCATCTATCGTTAAAACAAAAAAAGCCGCCAATTTGGCGACTTATTATACATAGTTGTTGTCCTTCGACAGTAATCGACGGTTAGGCGTCGTCATAGATACGTAACTAATTAAGTAGCGAACTCCAAAGCGATTTATCTCCTTATGCAGTTTCCTTAATAGCTACAATGTGCAAGCGGCTACTGTCGATCCTCCACTGACTTCGTTGTGGCTTCGTTCAAACGCTGTAAAAGGGTAACAGCTTCAGCCCGTGTGACTTGCGCTTTGGGGCGAAGGTATCCTTCATTAGCGGTAAGGACCCCCATCTTGGTTAGGGTGTAGAATGCTTCTGCCTTTTGATCCTGGGAATCGCCATCATAGAAGTACTCTTCTCCAGTCTTGTCGATGTACAGCACCGGATAGTAGGCCGAGAAATTGTCATTGTAATTGGCCTGACGAACTTTCATATCCTTGTACTGCGCAGCTGCGGAAATCACTTCCTCAATCTCAGGATGAAGCGTCTGATTGGTATAATCCGTCCGAAGAGAGGCAATCATCATCACATCCCAGCGGGTCAATGGTTTGTCAGGCTTGACATAGAATTGATAGTTTGGATATTTCCCCCCAACACTTTCAGCATACGGCCAAACATAGTCACCGTTAAATATTGCTGCAAAATCTTTATTCGCCCAGTGTTTACGCGCATCCACAAAGTCGGAAGATTTGCCGGAAGAATGATCGATTTCTGGAAAAAGCTTGTGAAACATATGTACAAATTCCGCTTTCGTTATAGTTTTGCTTGGCTTGAAGGTCCCATCTGCATAGCCCTTGACAACGCCCTTGTCGACCATGGAACGAATCGATTCGGCAGCCCATTCATATTTTGTTCCTTCCACATCTGAAAACGTGTTTGCCGCGAATGCAGATTGACCGAAAAACAGTGTCGTCGCAACCAACGGGGTGATAAGCCATTTCTTTTTCAACATCTCTTCACACTTCCTTTAGGTAAAATTTATGTATAAAATAGTTCTCAAGACTCAATTTTATATCGGCATTTCAAAAGAAAATGATGATATTAGAGAGAAAAAAAGTACTGTTAAACAGTATTTTGGAATATCGACAATCAGTATTTGAAAAATGCTATGGATACAAGTTCTAAAGCCTCTCCATATTCGGGTAGCCCGTCGGGAATTGAGAAAGCTTGTGGAGGCCTTCATGGGCCAATTTCTCCTGTATTACTCTTCCGACCTAAGCCTGTAAGTTCGACCCTGGCATCGATTAACCACTTCATGTAATCTGCCCACTAGTTAAAAAAACAGCCGAGCGCTCGGCTGTTTTTGGTAGAGTTGAACTATCGTTCTCAGTTACTTTAGCGAATTTCAGCCCATAGGACTGGGAACTTTTGTCCCCGGATATCGCTATTTCTTAGTAGCAATAAGCGAGATTAGATTCATATACTTCCCGTCATCTGCATTCAGCAATGCATTATTAGCACGTGCATAATCGTTGTTACACTGAAGCCATTCATACCAAGCTTTCGAGAAGCATCTCATTTCTCTTACCGATTCAACGTAAACATTTGGCGACTGTTCCCATAATTTCCGCCACCAATCGCATGTATGCCACTGATTATCAACCTCACTAAGTGACAAGAACGGCTGCAGTTCCACGGGTATAACCCCATCAAACTCCATCTTTACCCCTGGCATTGCTATAGCCAATTTACCTCCTTCTTTAACTAGCGGCGCAAGATGGTCATCTAAGTACTGCTCATTCGCTCCAAAATATTGATACGCATCTACGCTTATAACTGCATCAAAGTATTGTTCCGCAAAAGGCAAGTGGCAGGCATCTGCATGGATGGGGATAATTTGGCTTTCCAAACCAAACTCTCTGAATCTTCTAAAGTTTTCAGTTGCACTAATCCATAAATCGACAGCAAACACGGTTATGCCAAACTTTTGCGCCAGATAGATAGAAGTAAGTCCAGTCCCACAGCCCAAATCCAGCACTCGCATTCCTTTCTGCAAAGGCAAATTTTTCGATAGCTCCTCGAGCATGATAATCGAACTAGGCCCCATTAAATTTGCTCTTATGAAATCTACGTCATCTAGATCTCGACGGATCATTTCTGCTGACCCCCTCCTACTTTCTTCATTTGATATTTCCAATAAAGCAATTCTTCATCTTTGTGATCAATTTGAAATCCTAACTTCAATAACAAATTCTTAGAGCTGATATTGTCAGGTACGCATCTTGCCGTTACGATTTGGACCTCTTCATGATTTAAGGACCACTCTATTAATTTTTGAGCGGCTTCATAGCAATAGCCTTTGCGGCGATGGCTTTCATTCGTTGCAAAACCGATCTCAATCATACCGTTCTGATCAGGATCTCCTAAAAAACCAATCCCTCCAACAATTTCTTGGGTATCCTTCTCCACAATGATCCAAGAGTCAAAACCTCTAGTGCCATTATTTTTTATCAAAAGTTCTCGAAAATAAGGTAAAGCTTCAAAGAAATCAGGACCCGGCCATTCATCACTGGTTTTATAACCCAAAGCTTCAATAGCACCTATATCACGTCGGGCTGCTGCTTCGATTAAATTAAGATCAAGTGTTTTTAATATGAGCCGATTCGTTTGAAGTTTCATGTATTGTCCACCTTTCTATTTACTTAGATTGAATCTTTCATTCAAGAAGTCTGGATGTATTTGACCAAATTGGAGTAATTCCCTTCTATCCCCCTTTGCTAAAAATTAGAAAAGGGCAGGAATGAACATACGTCATTCCTACCCTCATATCACCTGCTATTTGAGCCATAAAAAAAATCCGCGCTGAACCAGCACGGATTGGACTCATTATAACAGGTATCCCTAAGGATCTGGTAATATCCGTTGTTCTTAACTAATTCCGAAGCTTTCAAATCCCACCCGTAATACAAAAATTGGGCAGACGAATAGTAGGTGCATGAAAACCTCTTTTTATGGAATTGGATTAGTAAAGAACAGCTCCAGACAAAAAAATCTCTCCTTAGTGAATTACCCTTATTATACCAGGGCCAATTTTATCTGCCAACCTTTCACATGTTACAAAAGCGTTTCATTAGGACTATCCTGCTGGTTAGCTTAAAAGCAACCGAGTGATCGGCTGCTGTGGTAGCAGCAATTGCATCATGACCCTACAGGCCTTTTCCCCCTAGAGCACGCAGTTTAATGGGCTCCGCTCCGATAATTAACGGTCGGCCGCGTTGTATCGACGCCAGTACCTCTTCGTTCTTAAGACTGGCTGCATGGGCATCTGCATCTTTCCACAGTTCGGTCACATACACCGCATTCGGGTCGTCGTCTGACACATTGACTATATACAAATAGCAGTCATTATTCGACTTCATCAGATCGGCCGCTTCTAGCAAGATGTCTGCAAGAGCGTCCCTTTGCCCTGGACGTGCCGTCAACTTTCCATACATAGCAAAATGGTTCATGATCCTCATCCTACCCTCGAGTGATGTTTGACTTCATCTTATCATAATGTTCCGCAATGTCAGCGCTAATTTCAGCAAGCTTCTCCACAAGCGCTAAAAAATAGTCGGTACCATTCCTCCATCCATACGGATTGGAGAACCTTTAAATGCAGATGCATAAGGACTACATACAAATGTAGCTAGTCTACCTATTTCAATAGGCTTGATAAATCGCTGTATTTCAGATTGAGGCAGGTTGGTAACCATAAAATCTTTCTCTTTTTCTGAAAAAGTCATATCTTCATGAGGATACATACTCTCAATGATTTGGTGCACATTCTCAGAGAGTGTTGGTCCTGGCATGATCGTATTGACTGTAACTTCTGTTCCTATTGTTAATTTAGATAAGCTTTTTGACAATGATAACAACATAGATTTTGTCATACAATACTGCGGCATTTGTCCTGAAGGCATAATTGCTTCTTCACTCGCAATAAAAATAATGCGGCCATAATCATTTTTCAACATTTTAGGTAAATAAAATTTTGATAATCCATTTGCAGCAAGAACGTTAGTGCGGAAGTATTTTTCCCATACTTCATCGTCTATGTCCTCATATTGCATAATTTCATAAACACCCGTATTGTTAACTAAAATATCAATATTTGGGTATTTTTGGAATAAAGCATCTCTTTGTCCAATATCCACAATATCGGCTGTGGCATTTTGAGGAGAGGTAGCTGGGAAATCTGACTTAATTTCATTTACAGTTCGTTCTACCTCTTCATAATTTCGTCCATTAATTAGTACATTAACACCTTCTTTGGCTAGTTCAATGGCAATTGCTTTACCTATACCTTTCGTTGATCCTGTAACTAAAGCTGTTTTATGGTTTAATCCCATATCCATAATACACTTCTCCTTTTTAAAACAGTCTTGTGCTCCGGATAGTGATTATATTGTCTTGTCTGGATTGTCCAGTAACTAGTATAATGCGCCAAAGTTCTTGTTTAACACGCCAAATAACAAAACTCATTAGGAATTGTATCAATGAATAGTCGGCAGTCCTAGCGTGCTCCTGATATCGAGTTTGTACCTTGATGTTCAGTCCGCCAATTTGAAGGTGTATCACCCTCCCATAGGCGGAAGGCGCGGTAAAACGAGTTCTGGTCTTCATATCCAATCAAGAATGCCACCTCTTTAATATCAAGCGAGGGGTCTGCCAAGTACTTTCGTGCCTGCTCATGTCTAGCTTGTGTCAACAGAAGCTTGAAGCTCGTGTTTTCGTCAGTAAGCCGGCGCTGCAAGGTACGATCGCTCATACCGAGCTCCTTCGCCACAGCCTGAATGTCAGGGCGCCCTCCTGTAAGGCTACGTTTCATGATCCATTTGACCATCTCGGTAATTGAGCGGTGGCGCTGCTGTTCATCCAACGACCGGTCCAAAACAGGAGTCAGGATCTCCAGCAGCTCTTCGTTGTACGAGACAAAGGGGCGGCCCAGATCTCTTCGATGTAGCGTCAATCGGTTACGTTTTGCACCAATCCGGACACGACAGCCGAAGTAAGCTTCAAGCGCCTGTACATCACCCATGGAGTGGGAAAATTCAACAAGCTGCGCGGTCAAAGGTTGACCTGTGCCCCGGCGTCCAATCTCCAGAAGACAAGCCAGCGTGATACCAACCAGCATCGGCGGACCAGATTGCTCGGGAGACAGCCATTCCAGATCAATTGTGCAGTGCTCGCCCTCCTCAGTGATATGTAGGCTTTCCGGGGGACACAGTTGTTTGTACCGAGCCATTCGGTTTAGAGCGTCGCGGTAGTCCCGAGCGTGGTAAGTCGCTAAGACGGTCGGTGGGTACTTCGCTGTATCAAAGACGGTCGCAAGCTTGATGATTCCTTGGGCAGTGTCACCAATGAGATCAGAATATGCCTGCCAGATCGCGAAATATTGGGCGGTGGTGACTACTGGTTCAGTAACAATGGTTATCGGCAATCGTGCTTTGCGAGCGACGTCGTGAGCGCCAAATCCTAATTGACATAATCCTGCCCACAATCCTGGCGGGATATTAATACGGTCAGAGGTATGAGACTTCATACATATGGGCCTCCTTTATATACTTATATATTCATTAGTTTTGGTTGCAATGGGGTCCCTCTTAAGTACACATAAGAATACTCTTAAGTACGTTAAGGTGTCTACATTAACGTACTAAGCTGCGGCAAATGTTACATCTTCTTGGTATCTGTGCTACTTTAACACCAAAAAAACACACCCATATGTTTATGAGTGTGTTTTTAAAACCTCAAACCACCGACACTCCTAGGAATGTCATTCCCTCCATGCTTCTTATATTTAAAAATTAAGGCTTCAAGAAAGGCCCGTTTTCACCGATCTTACCAGGAGCAGGATTACCCGGGAGATCAAGTACATATACCCTTAAGTTTCCTTTGCCCGAAACTGCCAGATTGAGCGTCCCATTCGTGACCTCTTTGACGTCTCCGGTAATAGCATCTTTATAAGTGCCGTTAGGAATATTCCGAAAAACAGCTGATTCACTAACAGTAACTAAAGCATAACTGTCTATGCCTTTTGATGAATCCGTATAACGTCGCTTGTACGCCATTTGTCCGCTTACATCTTTTGTAGAATACTGTCCTTTTTGCAAGGCAGGAATACTTCTTCGAATTTGATTCAGTCGCTGAATGTGCTTTACAAGTGGGTGCTGCAGGGTTTGAGCAACCGAACCTGAAGCAGAAGCTACCTGTCCGAAATCGGAGGCTACTACTGTACCTTCAATATGATCTCCATAGTAAGCACGTCCTGTGGTTGCTAATGGACATGTTGGACCACAGTCGATTGGCTTTCCTGCCTGAAATTCGATTTCTGAGCCGTAATACAATGTTGGAATTCCACGGAAAGTCCACATTAAACTCATATTCTCAGCCCATGCAGCCGTGCCCCCCGTATACCGGGTCGATGATTTGTTAGGTCCATAATCATGGCTATCTACATACACTACGTTATAGGTCGCATCGTTATAACTGTCATCCGAATCCTTGCCATTCCAAAATGCGTTATTTGCATCACTAAAATTCATATGCATCCTCATATCAATTACATTCATCCCGGAGGATTGCGAATGGTCCGGTTCATGATACAAATTCCCTTTGAGGAATGCATTATCGGATAAAGGCTGATTGGCTGTACCAAGATTATTTTCGTGTTGATATTGTTCCAACGCTGCTACTTCATCATTGGTGCTATACTCTTTGCGTTCCTTCCAGGTGAAGAATTGAGCCGAATGATTCACAGAACCTCGGTTCCATTTATCGTTAACGAAAGCACCCACTTCACCGAACATATAGAAATTACGTCCTTTTTCACCAAACTTCTCAATCGCCCGCTCCTGCGCTGCAGGAAGAAAATGACGGTTCCAGGTAACGCGTGGAATGTGCACAGCGGTGTCTATCCTAAACCCGTCTACACCCATATCTATAAATCGATTGTACGCTTCAATTAAATAATCTTGGATAGGCTTCGACTCTGTATTAAAGTCAGCCAGATCCTCATGCAGCCAACAACTCCGTGAATCTTCCCCTTCCCAATTGCCGATCCAGCAACTGTGATAGTACTGTGAAGGAAACATGCCAGAGGTGGGGTTGGGCCATTGGCAATTGTAGGTTTTTGAGTTCATTGGGATTCCCCAATTCCGGCAGGTGTTGCCCTCCGGTTCCTTCGTTGACCATAGGTCACCGTTATACGGCTTGCCTGCGTCATTCTGCTGAAGGCCATCGTACTCGATTCCTTCTTGAGGTTCGTCATAGTACCAGGTCCACTGATTATCTCGAATACCGAATACTTTTGGCGTGAATAGACCTTTTGCACCCCAGCGGCTAGAGTGATTGTACACAACATCCTGTATAATTTTAATATCTTTGTCGTGTGCAGCATTAATCAAATCCTGGTATGTTGCACCTGGTGACTCTAACCTGGGATCCACTCGAAAAAAATCGTAACCATGATAGCCGTGAAAGTCATAGTCAGATCGATTCAATACAACTGGTGTAATCCAAATCGCTGAGAAGCCAAGAGCCTTGATATAATCCAGTTTATTGATTAACCCTTGAAAATCGCCCCTAAACATTGGATCACTGTTGGCTGCATTGCCGCTTGAAACATGATTCGCACCACCTCGGTTGTTCGAAGGGTCCCCATCATAGAATCTGGCAGTCATCACAAAGTAAATTGAATCTTCACGCATATCTGTTCCGATCGGACTTCCCTTTGAAGCAGGAGGTGATGAAGTTCCTGTTGTTGCACTCACCTCAATACTACTTTCCGATTTGTTGGCTGGTTCTGCTTTATCGTATGCCTTAACTGTATACGTATATGTCGTTTTCCCCTCCAATAATGAATCTTGGAAGGTAGTACGGGTCGTCGTATAGACCTTTTTGCCTTTAGTTCCTCCTGTGCGAGTGATCTCATACCCGCCGATTCCACTTCCACCAACATTATCAACAGAAGGATCCCATTCTAATTGGATTCGTAGTCCATCGGCATTGGCTATCAATAATTGAGGTATAGAAGGTGCTTCTAAATCAATAACCGGAGGGTTACACGGATTCTTAGCTCCGGTTGTTGTGACGATACCGTCTTTGACGGTACTTAAACCAGCAGCTAAATGATAATCAGCGCCTTTATTATTATCCCAGACAGAGCCGTTGTTAAATGCTGCTTTCATCGATGTTTTGGAGCCAAGATCAATAGTTTTTTTGGCCCAATCCAAGCAAGCGTTTTCATTCATGCTGATACCCGGCGGGGATGTCCAGGATGAACCATCGGGAGCATAGTGGATATTTACATCGCTCCAGCCACGGCTTTTCTTAAAATAGTAAACTATCGCTTGGTTGTCTGGAAGGGCTGTCAAATCAAGGTTCTTCGGCAGATTGGCATATGTTGCATCGGAGATATTCTGCTTGATGAGAGAACCGTTGCGATAGAGATCGTAATCTGATACTCTACTACCATTGGAGATGTCTTCGGAGGCTTTCCATGAAAGTTTTACTGATGTACTTGTAACGTTTTTAGGCGATTCATCAGCATTGATCGGCGTAACAACACTTACTGATGCTAATACAAGTATCCCCGTGATCATGAGTAAAAATAAGCGTTTCCAAGATCTTCGTTTATAACTCCTCATTCTCTACGTCCCTTCATCTATATTCTTCTGGTCGCACAGTACAATAAACGATCTCTCCCTTCCTCTTTCTCATACAAATGATTATTCTAGCACTTTCATGGATTATTTTATGTTTTTATGGAAGAATTTAGAGTGGAATATGTTGATTTATAAGGAGGAAATAGCGGATTTTATGTAAAACATCTTTTTCTTTTTCGTGTAAATTAAACCTATTCAAAATCTCAGCAACTTAAAAATGATCAAGCAATAGAATTCGGTTGTGGAGCGATACCCGCTTGTGTTTTATGGTGGGCAAAATTATTTTGCTCACCATTTCAAAGGTTTCTGATTACTTAAATGCATCCCAAAATTTCATTAAATAAATCTGTTTGGTTCTCTCCAGGCTCCTATATATCTCTCTTATGACGGATCGAAAATAAAGCAGCAGATCTAAATAGTTCTTCGAATCACGCTTTTGGTTGCCCCCGCCTCAAAAATCGTCTCAATCAGCACCAATACACGGTGTACTTCTTCGCTTTTGATTGCAATCTCCGCTTTTCCTTCGATGGTGGAGACAAAATTTTCATAAAAGCTTTCTGCAGCAGCAGGTATTTTCTCAATCGGGAACTTAAGGGTGGATTCCTCAGACGGCGGCGCCATCGTTTTCGTCAATCCTTGACCTGCTTGAATCGGCTTGGGTTCCACGTGAGCGACATCTGGATTTCGGGTGACGATCTCTCCGCTCAAATCCCAATCCCTAATCACTGCGGTTCCTTCGGTTCCTTTAATATACCAGCGCGGCAGCTTTACGTAATTGGTTGTACCCACTTCAATGACTGCTTTCAGGCCGTCCTTGAACTCAATAAAGCTGGTAAAGCCGTCATCCACTTCAGTCCCCAAAATATAGCTTAGGGTAGCAGCTACGCTTTCTATTTTGCTGTCCGTAATCTGAAGCAGCTGGTCCAATAGATGTACTCCCCAATCCAGCAGCATTCCTCCTCCATACGCCTTTAGTTGCCGCCAGTCACCTGGAATCCCATTAGCCCCCTGAACTCGCGATTCCAGCTGGAAAAGCTCGCCTACGGTCTTATTGCCAATTATATCTTTGATAATTCGGAAGTCTTCATCCCATCGACGGTTTTGATGTACCGTAAACACACGATTTTCTTTCTTCGCCACCTCAACAATATCCAAGAAATCCGCGCTCGTTATCGTAACTGGTTTTTCGCAAATGACATGTTTTCCAGCTTGTAGCGCCTGGATCGCGATTTCCTTATGAACATCATTAGGTGTTGCTATCAAAACAATATCCACGGCCTGATCGGCCAGAACGGCATCCAGGCTAGCGTAGGTTTTATAGCCAGCAGCCGCAGCCAGTTCCATTCGGTAATCAACAATATCATATACACCGCCAACGGCAAGTTGCTGATTAGATTCGATCAATTGAACATGGTAGCTTCCCATGCCTCCATAACCGATAATGACTACATTGTATATACGATTGCCCATTTTCATCTTCCTCCACTTCTGATTTAAGCCTACCGCATATCAAGCGGTTGCTCATAGATCCATAAATTTCAATGTCCTCGTAACTCTCCCTTCACTTCGTCGGATAGCTCTATCATACAAATCTCATGAAAAGCTTTCCTCCTCATTTCTTGCTGTATTATTCCCGAATATTGTCCTGCGGTATTTCAATGGTGATGTTCCTGTCGCTTCCTTAAAGAGATGATGAAACGTCTTTACACTACTGAATCCTGCTGCCTCTGCGACCTCAGTGATCGGATTGTTTTCATTCAACAAAATCCATTTTGCCTTATTCAGTCTGTAATCATTCAAAAATGCTACAAAGGTCATCCCCGTATTCTTCTTAAACAGTCTGGCGAAATAATAGGGACTGAAACCCATATAATCAGCGACATTCTTCAGCGAGATGGTTTCATGATAATGGCATTCCACATACTCAAAAATACGTTCCAGTTTATAAAGGGTGTCCTTTGATTGTGTTAAGGTTCTTTCAGAGATTTCAGGAAGCCTTGGCGTCATGCTTCTCGGCACTTCACGCATAATAAGAGTCAACATCTCAAACAGCTTGGCTTTGATCATATAAGCATGACCTTCGTGGTGGTTGACGTTCTCATCATAAATGCTTTGAATCAGAGGAAGCATTTTAGCTGCTGTTTCTTCTGGCCAGTTCCAGCTTGATTGCTCCATCTCCGTAAATATATATCTAAGAGGGCGTTTCTGATCACTTAATGTGGAAACCTCTTGAAAAAAGCTCAGATCAAATTGAATAACCACCCGTTCGCTATCGGGAGAAGCCAAAAAATAATGAACATCACCCCCATTTATAAACTGAACTTCACCTTGTTTCATCCGTATCGAAATATCGTTAATTCCCAGATCCAAGGTTCCCTGAGTCACATATATAATTTCAATTTCTTTATGCCAATGAGGATAGCAAAGCACGTCGCCTTTATTAATAAAGCTCCGGAAAGGAAAATGTCGGTCAAGCTCCGGGATTTCCAAATAAAAATTCATTTTGGTAGACTCCTTTTGTTGTAAAGTTCAAAAAAGCCGTACACATGACTATTGATAATTATGCTGCACTGCATTCCTTCTTCTCCTCTTCATTTTTCTCCTTCTCAACTTTTGAATAAAATTCCCTCTTCCTTTTGAATTGTAAGCGTTTAACATTCTTTTTCCTACCCTATCAATCATAGTTGTATTAAGTAAAACCACTGTTAGGTATCCTTACTAACCTAATTTTGCAAACACAAAGTTATGCCTCAATTATGAGCGGTTTGGCGCCCGAAAACAATTTGGGCTGATCTTATTTCTCCCTTCCGCTTGCAGTTTCTTCAGATAACCAAGTTTCGCCTTAACTAGATTAAGCAAATACGTGTAAAATTGTCGTACGATTATTTTTACATTTTTTATATAAATAGATATATACATTTCCAATAAAAAGGTATAATCTAGTAAAGCAACAGAATCCATATAAAAAATATAGACTTATGGAGGGACGGACCTTGAAGAGACTATTCGCTTTAAGTTGTGCTTTCTATCTGCTAATCGGCATTACTAGTGTGGTGCTTGGAGCATTACTGCCGGTTCTACTGCCTTACTATGGACGGGGGTACAGCGATGGCGGATTATTGTTGTTCCTTCAGTTTTTCGGATTTCTTGTCGGCGTTCTGTTCTCCCCCTTCATGGCTCTACACATCGGTCGCAAGTCTATGCTGTCCATTGCTCTGGTTAGTATCGTGGCAGGGTATGCCTTCTTGGGTGTACTCCCCTCATGGACCTGGGTTATCGTGATGACCATCTGGGTTGGCTTCGGCTCAGGCATCATTGAGTCGTCCATCGGAGCGTTCACGATTGAGTTCACCGAAGAGCAGAAAGCCGTAGCCATGTCCAAGCTGGATGTCTATTTTGCACTTGGTGCACTGCTCATTCCCGCAGTGGTAAGCCTGTATATCTGGCTTGGAATGTGGTATCTGACCTTCTACACCATCTCCCTTCTGACGTTTATTCTGGGACTGTTCTGGATTACCATGCCTGCTTCCTCCTCTTCCCACCTTATCCAAGCAGATCTCCAAACCTCTGAGCGATCGGTCGAACAAGCCCGGTACTCGGTACAGCACCGTGTGTTACTGGGAATATTCATTGTATTCTTCTTTGTTTACATGGGGCTTGAACTGGGGCTCATGAACTTCCTGCCCTCTATTCTGATCGAGACCCTGCAGATTCGGGAATCCGTAGCCTCGTTGGGTGTTAGCATACTCTGGATTGCGATGATCATCGGCCGCATGTTCTCAGGGAAGATTGCTGAGTCAGCAGGATATATTCCTTTCCTACTGTGGAGCGGAATCGGAACTTTCTGCTTTCTGGTTGCAATGGCGTTTGTATCCAGTCAGTGGGCTACATACCTTCTGATTTTTGGTGCAGGGTTATTCATGTCCGGTCTCTTCTGTATTGCCCTCGTCTATGCGAACCTGCTGATTCCGGGAATGACCGAGAGAACGACCAGCATTCTGATTGCGTCAGGCGGAATTGGCGGAGCAGTTCTTCAATATGTAACAGGCTGGAGCATGAGCGAATGGTCGGTGACGACTACCCTTTGGATTTTGGCGGCTTTCAGCCTAATTTTACTGCTGGCAGTCATTCTCTCGCATCTGTGGAATGGCAGGAGCAGACGGGTAGTTGACTCCCTTGTCCATCAGGGCAAGGAAGGATGAGATTCTTTATTCTTGGGGGAGGTGAGGCCCACCGCGTTATGTTGTAACAGGGCAGTACACTTTTTAAGGATGTACTTAATGAAAATGTATATTCTGATATGGAGGGAAACATCGTGCATACCTTAACCAAAGAACGCTTCAGATACGGAAAAGGCATTACTCTGATTGACGATTCCGGTAAGGAATATTTGGATGGCGTGTCTGGCACCTTCAATCTATCGCTCGGTTATAATCACCCTCATGTCGTCACCAAAGTACAGGAACAAGTCGCCAATCTTGCCCACATGTCCTCATCCTTTACCGAGCCTTACGTCGAGGAAGTCCTGGATCATCTGATCCAGTATACGCCGAACGGCATCGACGCGGGATGGATGAGAGATATTACCGGCTCCACGGCGAACGAATGCGCTGTGAAGCTAGCCCAGAAATATACCGGAGCGCTCGATATAATCAGCCTGTATCTATCCCATCATGGGCAGACCCAGTTCGCAACAGGCATATCCGGCAACGCCTTCCGGCGGAGGAAATTTCCCAACTCGGCTGCAGCAAATTCCCTGCATGTACCTGCTCCCTACTGCTATCGCTGCCCGTTTAATTCTTCGCCTGACAAGTGTGGTTATCAATGCGTCGAAGCCATATCGGATGCCATTGAGTATGCAAGCTCAGGCTCTGTGGCCTGCATGATTATTGAACCCATCTTGGGCAACGGAGGCAATATCATCCCACCTGCAGGATATTTTAAGCGGCTCCGTCAGCTGTGCAACGAGTATGGGCTGATCCTGATCGCTGATGAGGTGCAGACCGGGATTGGGCGGACAGGCTACATGTTCGCAAGTGAGTTGTTGGATATCCAGCCAGATATCATTACTCTCGCCAAGGGTCTCGGCGGCATTGGTGTACCGGTAGCAGCGGTATTAATGCAGTCTCGGCTTAATGTCCTGGAGAAGCACGAGCACTCCTTCACCTCAGGCAGCAATCTAATCTCGGTTACGGCAGCCAAAGCCACGCTGGAGGTTGTATCTGAGCCCGGTTTTCTGGAAGCCGTTCGGTCCAAAGGAAGCCTGCTCGGAACCCTGCTGACGGAGATGGCCGACAAGCACGATTGCATCATCGGTGAGGCTCGCGGCGTCGGATTGATGTGGGGACTGGAAATTGTCGACGAGGATAATGCCCCAGATGCAGTTAAGAGCAATGCGATTATCGACCGCGCTTTTGCCGAACAGCAGCTAATTCTCAGAGGCTCCCGTTACGGTTATGGCAATGTGGTCAAAGTGAGACCTTCCCTCACGGCTACGGAAGATGAGATTGTCGAAATTGTTAAGCGGCTTGACACTGTTCTGACCACCCTACACTAACCATCTGCCTAACAGGCAAAAGGAGGACTATTTATGCTTGCACTGGTATACAAATCAGCTTGGGATGTCGCACTTGAGGAAAGACCTGTCCCGGAGATTAAAAAAGATAACGATGTACTCGTCCGGATCCGGGCGACAGGCGTATGCGGTACGGATTTAGGCATCATCAGTGGCAAATATCATGCCGTGTCGTCCACTATCCTGGGCCACGAATCAGCGGGGGAAGTAATCGCTGTAGGATCAGCCGTCAGTTCAATGCAGCCCGGGGACCGGGTCGTGATTGATCCAACGTACTACTGTGGTCAATGTGATATGTGCCGGACAGGAAGACAGAATCATTGCACACATAAATCCGTAACCGAGACCGGAGTCAGCGCCGACGGGACGTTCACCGATTATTATGTGACGGAGGATCGTTTTCTGTACAAGCTGAAGGATCATATCAGCTACGAAGAAGCAACACTGACCGAACCGCTGAGCTGTATGCTGACCGGAATCAACCAGATTCACCTGCTGCCGAACTTCACAACCATCATTCTTGGTGCAGGCCCAATTGGAATTCTGTACAGTTATGCTCTTGCTTCCAAAGGTGTCACAGGCTGCCTCGTTGACATCTCGGAGGAACGGCTCGCCATAGCGGATTCCGTGGCCCCTGATCGGTGGTCCGTGCACGCCACACTGGAATCAGCCATTCATGAGCTGGCACCGTTAAAAAATCAGGTAGACATGATTGTGGATACCACAGGCGTGGTCGGTACACAGGTACTGTCCCAGCTTACAAGCGGCGGATATCTGATGCTGGTGGGGCTGAGAGATGGGACAAGCACGTTCAATCCGAAAGAGGTAGTTGACCGTAGCCTTAAAATCATCGGCTCGATTGATTCCCTAGGAACGTTCTCCACGGCTCATTACCTGATTGAGCAGCAGATCGTTCCCGCCAAAAAAATCATTACCCACTCCTATCCGCTGGAAGATTACCGTGAGGCTTTTCTGACCCTCGGATGCAATATCAACGAGCGGACCCTTCAGCCTTCTTCACAGGCAATCAAGGTTGTGCTGCAATCGAACGGCTCCGGTAACTAATCCAGATACGAACAAGGAGGAGAATGGACATGACAACCATTCATCATGATGCGCAGCCAAATAATGAATGCTTGGGAGGCCCATCAGCGTCCGTTCCGGTCAAGGCAGTCATCTTCGACATGGACGGGGTCCTAGTAGACAGCGAACCGATTTATTTTGAGATCGAGCGTAATTCCTTTGCCCATTTCGGTGCGTCCATGACGGAAGAAGAGCACCATACCTATGTTGGAGTGACACTCGAATCTATGTGGCGTCAGGTACTGGACAGACATCAGCTCACCAATACGGTGGAAGAGGCCCTGTCCTATCACCGAAAAAACGTGATGCAGACGATGATTGCACACGAGGGCCTTTTGGCGATCGACGGACTGGAACGGTGGCTAGACTGGCTGCAAGAGAAGGGGATTCCGGTCGCGGTAGCCTCTTCCTCTCCACGGGCGCTAATTGATCTCATTATGGAAAAGACAGGACTTGGCCGTTACTTCGACATTCGAATCACCGGTGAAGAGGTATTGCAGGGTAAGCCAGCACCGGACATCTTCTTATACGCCGCCGAACAGCTAGGCATTGCACCGGCCCATTGCATCGTTATTGAAGATTCACAGAACGGGGTCCAGGCAGCCAAAAGTGCAGGAATGCACTGCATCGGCTTCCACAACCCCGGCTCCGGCCGGCAGGATCTGTCTAGAGCCGATCGCTGGATTCTCAGCTATGACGACCTGTGGGCGATCAGAGAGAATCTGCCGTTTGATGAGCAGTTGCTTGCTAAGAGCAAGAGCCGAAATGTACCGGAAGGCATACCCCCTTTATAATCATATGGAATCGTCCAATCTTTACTATGATTGAGGGTATTAAATAATGCCCCTTGGAATATACACTGGAGAATGCATTTATCCTTCCCTGTGTGTACTCTAAGGGGCGTGCTTTACATCGAAGTGGTCTAGTTGAAACGAGTAATTTTCCCGGTTCAACACACAATCGTCGTAAAAACTGTCTTTTTGACATTTAACTGATCTCCTGACGGTTTTAAATCCTCTATTCGTATGCAGCAAAACTTATATAGAAAAATGGGGTGCTGTTAACACCCCAAACTGGATTCATCGATATATATCCTGCTTCATCTGAACAGTAATTTTGCCGTATATTCAGCTCTTTCTGTCTTCTTCGGTAATTAGAGAACTGTAAGCCGGAATTGTAACTGTTCCTTTCTTCACCTTTACATTCTTTGAGGTGGAGAAGACCACTTTCCATTTACCCTTATCGAAATCTTTCATCTGCAGGGTAACCGGCTCTCCAGACAGGTTATGATATACATATAGTGTTTCTTTGCCTGAAGTACGTTTAAATGCGGTCACGCTGGCAGAACCTGCTTGTATAGGTTGCAGACTGTCGCTGCGTAAAGCTTCATGTTCTTCCCTCAGACGGATGAGTGTGCGATAGCTTTCCAGCAGGGAATCATCGTCCCTCAGCTGCGCTTCCACTGATACCTCGCCTGTGTTGTATTTGGGTTTCTCCCACGTCGTTTGACCAGGGCCATCTCCCTTGTACCAGCGCATAGGCTCACGAAGATACTCATCAGGCTTCTCTCCCTTCATGCCGATTTCTTCCCCATAATAGAGGAACGGCTGACCCGGAAGCGTCAAAAGAATGGAAGCAGCCAGCTTGGCTTTTCGCACATCTCCGCCCACTTCGCTCATGACACGGGTCTGGTCATGGTTGCTCAGGAACGGAGCATCGAGTGCCGCCTTATTATACGATTTGTACAGTTGCAGCGTTTTCTCGGCGAATGCCGCGATACCCTGATCTCGGCCGTTTTTCACGGAGTTCAAAATCGTTCCACCCAGGTCAAAATTAAACAGGGAATGGAGCGGTCCGTAATAAGGAGCTATGGTCTCCGGTTTGTCCCATACCTCTCCTGCCAGATATACATTTGGATTTACCTTCTCCATCTCAGAACGGAATTCATTCCACCATGCGATGTTCTTATCCGCACCATCCTTCGTCTGTCCTCTAAAAATATGCATCGCCGCGTCAAGCCGGAACCCGTCTGCACCCTGCTGCAGCCAATACTTGCCGACTTTGATCATTTCTTTGCGGACTTCGGGATTGTCAAAGTTCAGATCCGGCATGCCCGACCAGAATGTACTGTAGAAATACCCTTCGCCATTCGGGTTCTTATGCCATACCTGCTGACCCCACGAGCCCTTTTCTTCCAGATCTGTGTTCTCATCCGCCCATACGTAATAGTCGTGGTATTTGCTTTGTGGGTTGGCACTGGCCTCCTTAAACCATGGGTGCTCGCTGCTCGAATGATTGATAACAAGGTCCATGATCACCTTGACGCCCTTTCGGTCCGCTTCTTTCATCAAGGTGCGGAAATCATTTAGACTCCCATACTGCGGGTCCACCTGATAGTAATCAGTTACATCATATTTATGGTAGCTTGGAGATGGATTAAGGGGCATAAGCCAGAGGCCGCTGACCTGCAAATCCTTACCCGAATGGGGTTTGCCATCGTTTAAGTAATCAAGTTTTTGTGTGATTCCTTTCAAATCACCGTGTCCGTCTCCATTCGAATCATAAAAAGAATTGATATAAATTTCATAAAATACGCCGCTTCCAGTAGAAACCGGAGGCTTATGTCCGTTCATTTCCTGCTCTGCCATTGCACCTGAAGCGAACATCGTGAGCATAGGCACCGTTAACATGGCGGTGGACAATCTTCTTAAGCGTTTGTTACGTGTCAAAACAAATCAGCTCCTTTGATTGTTATGGGTGCGTTTTCATTATAAATAGAAACAATCCAAAAAAAGGGGATATTTATTATCTATTATGGTGGAAAATATCGATCTTATTGCTTTATCTCTGTATCGAACGAAAGAGGAGCAGACTCTATGTCTACTCCTCTTTCGGAAATTATTCTTTTTCTTAGATTTAGTACTTTCGATTTGCTGAATAAAAGATTGTCTGCTGTCGTCCAAATCAGTTCAGGAAATATATCTTAATTTAATGCGTTTTGAAGCTCTGTGCAGCGAAGACTTTACTGAATTTTCACTCTTGTTTAAGATTCTAGCCGTTTCTTTTATGGAGTATCCTCGGACTAAACGCAATTCAAGTACCGTCCTTTGCTCAGTATTACTTGCCATCAAAAGAATTCGATTGACCTCCTCCTGAATTTCAAAATCGAGGATATCCCAGTGATAATAAAGCAGTTCCTTGCGTAAGTTGTATTCATCCATCTTTTTTCGTTTTCTGATTAAATCTATAGCTAAATTTTTGGCAATTCTCAAAAGGTAAAACCGAATACGATCTTGAGGCAAGTCAGGTGAAGCTCTTATAAACCGAATAAAGCACTCATGCAACAAATCTTCGGCATCCTGTTTGTTATGCAATATCCTTAATAGATAGCCAAAGAGATCTGATTTGCAAGATAAATATAGATCCTCCACATCTTTAATATCCATATTACTGCTTGTCCCTTCTGTTTTGATTGGAATCGGTAAGTCACTTTATAGTCTTAAATTCATATCCCTGCTTTTTTAAATATGTTATGATTTCAGGCAAGGCTTTGGCAGTTTCTTCTTTCCCATAAGTGTCATGCATGAGTACCACTGCTTTTTCTCTAGTCCCCATGTTCCTTATGAATTCGCGAATTAATTGTTCAGCATTCTTAGGTGCACCTTCTGCATCTTTAGGTAACACATTCCAGTCAATCTGATGATAATCCTTAGCCTGTAGAGCTTTGTCCAGCACTTCCATACCCTCGGGATCATTTCTCTGCCATGTCATATGGCCGCCTGGAAAACGAATTACTCTTGTGGAAAAATTCTGCCCCAATATTTGCTTTAAAACTTGATTTGTTTTTTCAATATCCTTCATAAAAATGCTCGAATTCACAGTTTGATTAGGATATAAATAACTGTAGTCATGTGAGTAGGTATGATTTCCGATAGCATGTCCTTCTTTAACTACTCTTTTTGTTATTTTTTTAGCCACTTCATTTTCTTCTACTGCCTTTCCTACCACAAAAAACGTTGCTTTCACATTTTCTTCTTTAAGAACATCCAATATCTTAGGCGTTACGGTGACCGATGGGCCATCATCAAAAGATAAATAGACTACTTTTTTACCGTCTATCCCCTCAGGCCGATGTCCTTGCATTTGCTGATTCAAGTATTTTTCAACAAATGCTGCATCTTCAACACCCGAAACATTTTTTAGAGGTGATTCGCTCCCTTTGGATTCGTTATTTAATACCGGCTGTTGTTTACTACTAAAGATATCAAAGAGTTTTAAAATAATTAGAACAATACAAATGATAATAATAAACAGTAGTCTTCTTCTATTTCTCTTCATCCGATGAGCTCTGGTTCTATTATGCGTATAGCTTTTTTCCATAGTATATGTTCCTCCAAAAATCTAGAAGCTGTTTACGTTTCATTTTGCGACCATGTGCCAATTGAAATTATTCGTATCTCAATGCATCTATAGGCTTTAAACTTGCTGCTTTATAAGCCGGGTATACTCCAAATAGGATGCCTGTGCCCGCAGAGCTAAGAAACGAATATATAATAGGCGAGATCGTAAATTCAATGGTCATATGTGTCGTTGCTTCGATTATTTTGGACGCTCCTATGCCTGTTACAACCCCGATTGTACCTCCTAACAGACCAAAGATGACCGCTTCAGATAGGAATTGAATCATAATATCTCTCGGCTTGGCACCAATGGCTTTCCGAATACCGATTTCTCTTGTACGCTCTATAACCGAAACCATCATAATATTCATAATTCCGATTCCCCCTACCACGAGCGATATCGCGGCTACACCACCCAGTAAGCTGGTCATGATATTATCTACACCGGAAGCTGCACCTGCTGCCTCTGACTGACTCATAATTTGAAATTGATCCGGTTCCGAGGGTTTTAGCTGATGCGTCACACGCAAGCTTTCCAATATGTCTAGACGAGCCTGATCCATCAAAGCTGGTGACTTGGCAGACACGTCCAATCCCGTAATGTTTTTCTCACCCAGACGGTTCATCATGGTTGTAGCAGGGATGTAAATTTGTTCATTAGTACTATAGCTTAAGTTCGTAACTGGCTGAGTATTCAATACTCCGATCACCTTGAAAGGAATCTGTTTAATTTGAAACGTTCGTCCCAATACATTTTGGGTATCTCCACCAAAAAGACGTTGAACCGCTTGGCTTTCAAGAATGGCGACATTCATGCGTTTATCCATCTCATCGTTGGTAAATGTTCTGCCCTCAGCAAAGGAAAACTTTTTGACCTTATAGAATGAAGTGGAAGTCCCTACAATAGTAGCGTTATAGTTATATCGCCCCCACGCAGCTTTTGAATTGCTCGATATATTTGGCATCAATGCATCTATAGAATTCTTTTGTTCCAACGCCTCGACATCAGCCCAAGTAAACGAGGGCGTGTTGTCCAAATCTATTTCACCATCGACCATTGTCATAGCTGGAGCAACCATCAATACGTTATTCCCTAATTTATTAATTTCTGCTTTTATGCGGGCTGTAGAGCCGTTTCCGATCGCCATAATGGCAATAACCGCTGCCACCCCGATAATAATACCGAGAATCGTTAAAAAAGAGCGCAGCTTATTGGTCGTTAAACTATTAATTGATACACGGATCGTTTCCATCAAATTCATAGGCTCGCCATCCTTGATGAAATTCTTCTATTGGTAATGCTTTCATCACGCTCAATATCTCCATCCCGAAAGCTGATCAACCGCTTGGCATATTCAGCGATTTCCAGCTCATGAGTAACCAAGACGATGGTTTTCCCCTGCTCATTCAAACCCTGAAACAGCTCCATAATCTCGACGCTCGTCTTCGTATCCAGTGCCCCCGTTGGCTCATCCGCCAGCAAAATAACAGGATTATTCACCAACGCACGCGCAATAGAGACACGTTGCTGCTGACCGCCAGAAAGCTCGTTAGGTTTGTTGTACATCCGTTCTGCAAGGCCTACACTTCGAAGCGCCTCCACGGCTCGTTCCCGGCGTTCCTTGGCAGGTATACCTGCATACATCATAGGTAGCTCTACATTTGCTAATGCTGTAGTTCGGGAAAGTAGATAGAATTTTTGAAACACAAAACCCAGTTTCTGATTTCGAATCTCGGAAAGCTCGTTCTCACGAGCATCCAATATGGAATACCCATCCAGATAATACTTCCCGGTATCAGGATGATCGAGGCAACCAATGACATTCATCATGGTGGACTTACCCGAACCAGAGGGACCCATTATGGCAACAAACTCACCTTCGCTAATAGATAAATTCACACCACGTAGAGCCTGAATCTCCTGTCCGCCTACCTCATATATTTTTTTTAATGCTTTAATTTCAATAACGTTTTTATTTAATTGGACTTCGTTCATTGTGCCTGACCCCCATCAGGGTCCTGGCCCTCTTGACTGCCATTCGAACCAGCACCGTCCTGAGGCGGAATAATAATGGTCTCGCCTTCCTTAACACCGGACTTGATTTCGGCCTGATCCGCTGTATAAACACCCAGCTTCACAGGTCTGAATTCATAATCTGCAGGGTTTGCTGGGTTCTTCGCTACATATACTCCGTCCACTCCACCTTCGGATCTCAATGCAAACAATGGAACGGACAGCGCGTCTTTACGTTCAGCCAAGAGGAGTGATACATCCATGTTCATCCCCGGTTGCAGCCTTATTTTTTGGCTATCCAAAGACAATTCAATTTTGTATGTAGTCACATTCGATTCCGTCACCGGCTCTGGAGAAACGAAGCGTACTTCGCCTTTAAATTGTTTGTCCGGGAATGAATTCGAGTGCATTGTAGCCTGAAGTCCGGTCTTCAATTTAGCAATATCACTTTCGTTAACCTTGGCAAGAACCTTCATAACGCCTGTATTGGAGTTATTCATTACAATAAAAGGTGCAGTAGGACTAGTACCCACATCGCCGTTGACCTTCAAAATGATCCCGTCCCACGGTGCCGTAACCTGTAATTTGCTCAGGACACTTTTCTTCTGCTCTAATGCCGTTTCAGCCTGCTGTAAAGAAGCCTGTGCAGATTGGATGTTGGAAGCTTCAGGCGGGGACTGTGCAGCCTTTAATTGTATTAAAGCTGTTTTAAAGCCCATTTCTGCCTCCTCAATTGCCTCAGTCTGTTTGGTCTGTGCCTTCTTGTACTGCAGCTCCGCATTGCTCATATCCAGTTTTGCCTTATCCAGATTTTGCTTGGCTGTCGCCAGGTCACTTTCTGCTGCCGCATCATTCTGAACCAGATAAGCCTGGTCATCATAATCCTTCTGGGCCTTATCCAAAGTCACCTTGACTGCCACCTTTTGTGCAGCGGCTTCCTCTAACTCCATATCGTTCTTGGCTGTTTTAATCGCCATTTGTGCCTTTAAGACATTGGTTTTCTGGAGTTCGATATCATTGGTTTTGGGTCCGCGCTTGGCTTCCTCCAGCTTGGCCCTTGCAATCGCGACATTGGATTCGGCATCCTTAATTTGCAGCCTGGCATCCGAATCATCTAATCGTGCTAGAACCTGACCTGCTTTGACACTATCTCCTGCTTTGATATTGACAGCGATGAGCTTGGCACCCTCGACATTTGTAAAATTAATATTTACTTCCTTGGAAGCCTGAACGGTCCCAGTCACTTTAAGCGAATCCGTCATGTTTGTTTTCTGTACCTGTACAATCTGGTTCGCAGGACTCTCCACGGGCTTTTCCTGCCCCTTTTTCATATAAACAAAACTTCCAATTCCCGCTATAATGATCAAGACAAGAATACCTATGATCCCTCTCAATCTTTTTTTCCTTCTTAACACTTGCAATGAATCTTTCTTTTCTGTTTCCGACAATGTTACATCCCCTTAAAATGTATTTTTTCTAAAACCTATACGCTCCACGGTTTGTTTAAAGCATGTTGCAGCAGCGTCATTTGAACAATTAGTTCATCCTTATTCCGTTCAATTTGCTTCACTTTTAACTGATTCGTGGCAATCTCCGTACCTGTAGCAAATCCCCGTTCCTTTTTTCTACGAGATATATCTAATACCTTATTAGCGTTCTGTAGATTACTTTGCATTTGTTCGTATTGTTCATAACTCTGCTGTAAGTTAAAGTACATATTCTTCAGTGTTTCTGCTAATTGATCCTTGGTATTTTCCAATCCGCCTTCCGCTGAGTCTACATCAATCTGTTTAATTTCATAATCGTCAGTTCCCGAGTTCCACGTGTAATATTTAATTTCCATTTTTGCTAGCTTGACTGCCTCCTCCTGTCTCCATACCGAAGGACTCGCCGAGATGGCACGCGTCACAAGCGTATCTAAATTCGTGTTATCCATCTTCCGGTAAACAGGTCGATCCACCAGTTCATACACCGTACCTTGAGGTTGGCCCATTTGCGTATTTAGTGAATCCATCGCTTTTTGCAGTGCAGCCTTTGCAATGTCTACATTCTTTTGAGCCTCTATACGAGTCTGAATAATCGTGCTTTGATCACCTGGAGAAATTTTTCCACGGTTGGCCTTCGCTTCAGCAGCTTTTTCTCCCAGTAGTGCGAGCGAAAGTGCATCCTCACTGCTCTTTACTTTGTTTTCAGCTAGAAGTACGTCATAATAATTCTTCATTGCAGAGTAATCCGCCTGATCTTGGGCAAGTTCGATTTGCTTTTTGGATTCCAAATAAGAAACCGTCGATGAGGCATACCCTTTCCAGGCTGAACTACTAGCCGCGTCCTCTTCACCGTTGCCCGCACCTGCTGGGATGAAATCCAGATTCTTACCTGCATTTTTTAGGTTAATCCGGTTACGATCTATCGCTTGCTGAGCCTCCTTCAAGCTAAAGCTATTAGATCGTGCCCATTGCTGTGCTTGACTCAGTGTTATTTTCACACTTGCATTGGAAACCTGCTGCCGCTCTGCATGAACAAAGGACTCTGAAAATGAACTGGCCGATAAGGCCAACAACAATAAAATGAACATACGTTTTTTCATAGAACCCCCCTCTTTCTAAGTTTCATTAAGTCTAATAAATACGTTGTTATATGAATTTTGATTCTTCCTCTTCATTACAATTTCTTTGCACAACTCTCCATCAAGGATGTCATGAATTGAGAACTGCATCTTCTATCATCCGTGCAGATTCCAGAAGGGAGGTATAATCCTGCCCTCCTGCTATTCTTTCACACACGGCTTATCGCTCTTTACAGCATCTTTAAATCCAATTGACGAAGGTACAGGAAACGTACAATAAGAAAGGAAAAGAATTGGATTGCCCAAAAGCAAAGCATAATCTGAATAAGCGTAAGATGAAAGGGTGCTACATTTATTCCAGATGGTTCTGACATAAATAAACAAAGCACTACTCCTACGGATGATACGACTAATGGCAGAAGAAATAGGAAAGCAATTTGTCTGGATGCAGCTCGTCTCATTTCCCTTGAGTTTAATCCGATTTTCGATAAAGCTCGGTATATTTCCTCATCCCGTTGAAGATCTACATACAATCTGAAATACAACAGACTTACAGTGCTTGCCAACATAATAATGGCGATAAATCCGCCAATAAATTCACTAATATTCAGGTCCATCTCCGATGTCAAATAATCCACTGCTCTAGAGTTAAGTACCCCTTTGTTCACCTTGTTGGCCAACACGGAATACAACCATATCTCCTGTTGAGTTTCAGAAGTTTCTAATGAAAGTTGACCATTCTTCCATTTTGGCACAAAATAATAAACAGATTTGTATGCTAATGGAACATTGAAGTACCGTTGTTCAACTAAATGGTCGTAAGTTCGATCTGAAACAACAAGTAACCTTCCTAGTTCAGAGATGATGTTTTCAACAAACTTTGTGCTGTGGTCTATCTTCTGAGTATCCATAATCTGAATATTCATAATCTGAGATTTTTCTTGATTGTAAGTTAGCTTTTTTTCAAAAAAGGTTTTCTGTTCTTCTAAAGACATTCCATTAGAATCAAAAATGAAAAAGCCTTGATGATCCCGAAGTGCGGCTGTCTGTTTTAGTTCCTTAAACCTGGAAGTAAGAGCTTCATAGTTGGATTGTTTCATCACAGGTGCGAACTGTTCACGAAAGGGAAAGATCAGTATTTCACTTTTCGAATAATCCACCCCAGCCGTATAAAGATTTTGGTCAATCTCTTTTTCAAGCTCTATAGAACTTACAACATCAGAAGAAAGTGCAAATGAATAAGATTGCTCCCTTAGAAATCTTTTTTGCTGCTGCATGGAGTCAAAAGTTGACGCTGCTCCTACACAGGAAATGATAGAAATTAAGGTAATCAATGAAAATAACCCAGCATTATTCCTAATTTTGTATGTGATCTCAGATAACCATAACAAACGTGTTCCGCTCCAAGACCATTTCCTGTTAGCTCTAAGCAGTTGAATGAATAGTACACATAATTGAGTATAAAATAAGTAAGTACCAATAAACCCCATTACAATTGTGTATTTAAATGTGTCTCCAACCGAATAGTGCAATATATAAAAAGAAAGAGTCCCTAAACGATACGGTGCCAGATAAATGTATGGTGGAAAATCAAGCTTCATTAAATATACAGCCGCTCCTATTAACGCTATTGCAAGAAAGGAAAGACTCCATGAAGCTTTTAATTCCTTTTTGAGCTGTGGAACCTTGTTAAAAAGCTGCTGTAATTTAAAATGGCGTATGAAGAAAACAGACACAAGTGAGATCAATATAAACAAAAACATAAAGCCAATTCCTGTGAAAGCCAGTGCTTTCCAAGGAAAATAAAACGTTAAATACATTCCTATGACATTGGAGCCCAAAAGCAGAAAGAATTTCGCTGAAACAAATCCTCCGATAATCCCGGTAATCAATGATAAAAAACCTATAATTAGATTTTCATATGCCACCAAAAAATAAATTTGTCTGTGATGTGTCCCTAAAATGGTCAGTATACCCAATTCTTTCTTACGTGCAGTAACAAAGATATGGTTTGTGTATAATACGAAAAAAAAGGAAAATACAAAAATCAACAGATCAGCAACTTGTAATCCTTTTTTTACATTAGCTGCTGTGATTGCATTTGAGACATCCGGGTGAAAAATAAATATCGCATATACGAAAAAAATCGAAATCATCAATGAGCTGCTTAAATAATAAGGTACATAAGCACGTACATTGCGTTTGAGATTATTCCATGCTAACAGACGAAAGCTCATGTGCATGTCTACTTCCCCCCAAAAAGGAGAGCATATCTATGATTTCCTGAAAAAATATTTGCTGACTATGACTACGGTGGATTTCATTATATAACTCACCATCTTTTATAAAAATTACCCGATCACAATAACTGGCTTCCATTGCACCGTGTGTTACCAGCACGATTGTGGAATAATCTACACGGTGGATAAGTCCCAGCATTTCCATCACAACACGTGAAGACTTGGAATCGAGATTTCCAGTGGGTTCATCTGCGAGCAGGAGTGAAGGAGAGTGAATAATAGCCCTACCAATGGCTGCCCGTTGCTTTTGTCCCCCTGACACCTCATAAGGCCGTTTATCCAAAACATCAAAAATATCCAGTTTCTTCGCTACCTCTTCCAGTTTAAGCTCCATTTCCTTTAATCCTTTTTTATTCAGCATCAGAGGAAACAGTATGTTCTCTCCCAAAGTGAGGGTTTCCAGCAAATTAAAGTCCTGAAATACAAGTCCCAGCTCTTTGCGACGAAATAAAGCCAGCTTATCCTTCTTGAGCTGATTTAGATTTTCCCCTTTAATGCAAACCTCGCCAGAAGTCGGCATATCAATGGTCGAAATCATGTTTAATAATGTGGTCTTCCCACTACCAGACGGCCCCATAATACCAACAAACTCACCTTGTTTGATCGTTAAATGGATGTTGTTAAGGGCTCGGTAGGGAACCTTGCCATAATATATTTTGGTGACTTGATCCATTCGTACAATCTCCATAATTCATTCCTTTCCTTTTTCTATGTTATGATCATAATCCATCCAGACAAGTGAAGCGATCGATTAACATTACAAAAACCTTAAATGTGTTGTAAGGTTTCTCATTTGTGAATTGAAAACAGGATTTGAACCGTTGTCCCTTCACCAACTGTCGATTTCAGTTGAATATCATGATTCAGTCTTTTGCAGATTTCAGACACCAAATAGAGTCCCATCCCGGTTGATTCACGATACTTCCGCCCATTTTCACCTGTATAATAAGCCTCAAATACCCGTTCTACATCTTTTTTAGGGATACCAATCCCCTCATCCTGTACTTCCAACACAATGACATGCTCTCTTACGTCAGACATTAGTTTCAGACTGTGGGCATGACCTGAAGAGTATTTCACCGCATTGGTCACCAATTGGTTAATTATGAATCTTAGCCACTTGGCATCGGTAATCACACTCAACTGCTCGTCCACTTCATTGGAAGGATAAATTTCGTTGCGAATCAATAATCTTTTGTTATCATAAATCACATCACTAACCAGTTTTCGTAATACAACAGGCTCCACATGAAAGTCAGGTTCAAAGGATTCCAATCGTGACATATACAAAATCATGTCCAGTCCTTTTCCCATTCGATCAATCTCATCGTGTATCTGATCCGATTCGGGATCTATTTTTCCTTTAAGGATTAAATGAATAACAGAAAGAGGAGTTTTCATCTGGTGAACCCACTGATTGATAAACGTAATATGATCGCGCTGCTGATGCTCTAACTGATGAATTCGGGACTGATACAATCGATAATATTGTAAAAGCAAATGTTGCAAAGAAGAGGCTAACGGATTAAGTACCTTCATCTGAATAAGCTCATCTAAATCTCTAATGTTTGCAGTGGATAATATGCGATATAAACCAGAGTACATGACATACCGGAAGAGCAAATAAACCAGCAATATGGAGGCCCCAAAAAAGACGGAATACAGGGCCGTCGACCAGTTACGGTAACCATCCATCCAATAGATACTTAACACAAGAAAAAGTTGAATGATATTAAAAATCACCAGCGAAAAATGGTCACGCCAAAAAAGCTTCACCGTTCTTCCTCCTCAGTCAAGTGAAGCCGATAGCCAGCCCCTCTAACCGTCTCTATGATATCCCCTAGTCCCAGCTCACTCAGCTTTTTGCGGACCCGAGTGACATAAACATTCAGTGTGTTTTCGCCCACATATTGGTGATCATCCCATAAAGCCTCTAAGAGATGAACTCTACCCACAACCTGCTTAGGATACGTCATCAATAGCTCTAGCAGTGCTGCTTCCTTCTGGCTAATTTCTACCTGCTTGTCATGGAATACAAGTTCCATAATATCGGGATATAGCGTCAAATCTGCCACTTTTAAGGAACGTGATTTTGGGGCAACAGCATAAGAGCCATAGGCACGTCGCAGATTGCTTTCTACTTTGGCTAACAGTACTTCGGGATAAAATGGTTTCGTAATGTAATCATCTGCTCCGTTTTGCAAAGCAATGACCTGATCCATTTTATCATCGCGTGCAGACACAAAAAGGATGGGACATGTAGACTGAGTCCGTATTTGCCTGCACCAATAAAATCCATCAAAGCGAGGTAGATTCACATCAAGTAGTACCAAATCAGGCTTTACCTCTTGAAAGATAGCCAGAACTTGATCAAAATTTGAAACGTTAATCCCTTGATAACCATATTTCTCAAGATAGGATTGGAGCAAGGAACTGATTTGAGGATCATCCTCTACTATTAATATCTTTTGCATCGTGTTTTTTACCTTCTTAGTGCTTGAATTTTTAACAACTGATTTCTCTATATAATGCCTTTATTCAATCGTTCAAGCAATAACAACAATCTAACCCCCTTGGTTGTAGATTTAGGAGGTTTTCATGGTGGTGTATATTGAATCCCGAATAATATGCATGGTGCCGAGCACCAGAGTGATTAACAATATAATTATAATAACGATAACGGTGACTGTTATAATGGTTCTTTTAGGAATTTTTAATGTTTCATTGAAACTTTGCTTTGGATCTTTCAAAATCTGCTCACTTCTTTCCTTGCCTAGCTGTTTACCAGCATAACAGCTTCTACATAATGAACAACAGTTGAAACTTACAAAAACCTTTATTTTGTTGTAAGGTTTCTGATTAGCCACAAACCATCGTCAGATTAAACTAGCGTATGTACATAACAAAAATGCCCGGCTAGAGAATCTTTTTTCTGATTCTCAAGCCGGGCATTTTATCCTTTCTATCCTTTTACAGCGGAACCCACCGTCATTGCCCGTTCCACTTGTTCACTCAAGAACAGATAGACTAGTACCATCGGTAGGGAAGCGATAGTCATAACAGCTCCCATGGCCCCCCAATCCGTGCTGTAGGAGCCCTGGAAGAAAAGCAAGCCTAGCGGCAAGGTCTTCATATTCTCATCAGAAATCAGAATATAGGCTAAAGTGAACTCATTCCAGTTGTTCAAGAACTGAAAAATGGCTACAGTTGCAATTGCAGGCATTGCAAGCGGCATAATGATTTTCAGGAACAGTCTATAAATATTAGCTCCATCCATACATGCCGCCTCTTCAATCTCCTTAGGAATTCCTGTCAGGAACCCATAGAAAATCATTGACGAGAAAGGAAGGCCAATTGCGATATAGGGAAGAATAAGAGCTCCATACGTATTCGTAAGATGAAAATCGCGAACCAGAATCGCCAGCGGTATCATAATAACCTGTAGCGGCATAAACATTCCTATGATCATATAAGTTCGGACAGCAGAACGAAACCTCCATCTCATGCGAGCCACTGCAAAGGCAAACATCAGTGCCAGTAAAAGGATGAACAGAGTCGAAATCGTTGATACGACCAGACTGTTCAGAAAGTAACGAGGAATATTAAATTGCGTCCAAGCATTGATGTAATTTTCGTAACGAAAATGCGTTGGTAGTCCGAATGGGTTGGTAACAAAGATCTCATCATTGTTCTTCAACGAGTAGGAAACCATCCAGAACAACGGATAAATCGAAACAATCATATACAACCACAGCGGTATCTGCAGGACAGCTTGTCTGAACTTGCTCACAGCGGTTTTACTCATTTCGTTCTCCTTTTCAATACGCACCTCATCAGGCGGTTTGTCCGCGATCGAACAGCTTATTGATAACTAAAGTTGCCAGCAGCGAGATCAGTACAAGCAGCACAGATACAGCACACGCATAGCCATAGTTGCTCTCCATAAAAGCATAGCGGTAAATCATGAATGTCATTGTATAATTTGTAGTACCAGGTCCCCCGTTGGTCATAATCAGCATCTGCACAAAGGCGCCTATCCCAGAGGTAATCGCGATAATGAAGCAGAATTTGTACGTTTCCCTCATCAGAGGAAGTGTAACATGCAGATGCGCTCTCCATTTGCTGCAACCGTCAATCGTGGCGGCTTCAAAGTAGTCCTCAGGTACTGACTTAACCCCTGCATATAGCAGCGCGAATTGATACCCCATAAACTGCCAGGCATTAACAAAGGCGATGGCAATAATTGATTCTGTCGGGGAGCTCAGCCAATTTTGCTGATACGAGATATTCAAAAGATCGAACAGCCGGTTGATCAGTCCGTTGGTCGGGTCGTAAATGGCGATCCACAGCTGGCACACCACAGTTACCGACAGAACAACCGGAATAAAATAAGCCGTTTTCAGTATTTTCCGCCCGCGTGTACGCGGGTCTGCACAAATCAGCGCCAATAGCGTTCCCAGTCCAATCTGAAAGACCACCAGTACAATTGCGAATATCAATCCGTTCTTAAGCGAAGTGGAAAGTAAAGGATCGGAAAAGAGCTCCCGGTAATTACTCAATCCCGAAAAGATCGGCGTACTAAGGCCATCCCACTCATAAAAGCTACGAAGAACGGTCTGCAGAACAGGATAAATCAGGATCACACTGTACAGGATCAAAGCAGGGAGCAGAAACAGTGCCAGCGCCGGTTTGTTCCCCAAATATTTATTCATGTGTTGCTTCCACCCCTTATTTTCGGGACGGCTCCCTCCAGCGACTTATGTCGCCAGAGGTTGCTTGTCCCTGGATTATCAGTTTTCTTTCTCCTCAGTTTTCTTTCTCCAATGTACTGTTCAGATTGTTCACAAAACCCTCTACCAAAAAGTTGTCCACCATCAGATTCTGGGTATTGTCATTGATTGTGTTCTGAATTTTGGTATTGCTCAGAAGCTGAGCATATTCCTTGGCGTTTGGCAGCAACTCTTTGGCGACTCGCTGCATCATTGCTGGAACATTGGAGGCGATTTGCTTATCCACTTTCGGCGAAACGATAGGACTTCCGAGTTGGGTATATTTGTACTCGGCTGACTTTGTCGCAAGGAATGCTGCTACCTTTACGGCAGTTTCCTTGTTCTCGCTACTCGACGATACTGCGTAACCCTGTGGCGAACCTGCACCGTCGATAAAATATTTGGACTTCTCGTAGGTTGCTTCATCCTTTGCTGGCCAGTACATCCAGTCGACCTGGTCGCCCAGCTTTTCCTGTGAACTGTAAATTTCCCATTGTCCGTTCACAAACATGGCAGCCTTTCCCTGATAGAACAGGGACGATGCCTGATCATAATTGGTGTTCGTGGCATTTGCGTCGAACAATCCGGCTTCCTGCAATTGCTTCATCTGCTGTGCTGCCGTTACAAACGCTTCTGGCAATGCTTTTACACCTTTCTGATCAAGTGCTCCGAATCCTTGCGGCTGCTCTCTTGTGACCAGCCCATTATAAAAAGCAGTCGTAATCCACTTTTCCTTGGCAAAGATCGACATGGGCACATAACCTGCAGCTTTCAACTTTTTAGCTGCTTCGCCCATCTGATCAATCGTCTTAATCGGCGTTTCGATCCCCGCCTTCTCAAAAATCGACTTGTTGTAATAGATAAGCTGGAATTCAATGCCTGTATCCGGATAAGCATACACATGATTATCTGGAGCTACTAAACGAGATTCAACACCCGGATTAAGATTCTCCTTGAATTTAGCCGTTGTCTCATAGTTGTCCAGCACCTCGACATTTTTCGATTTTGCTAAAGTTTGCAGAGTTGGCCAATCCGTGAAATAAATGTCCGGCATGTTTCCTGTCGCTGCATAAGTCTTCAGCTTCTGGTATCCGTCCTGAACGGCAGGATCCAGTTCAATCTCAACGTTTGGCATGTCCTTTTTGAGTTCTTCCACCGCATAATCGAACGGCTTGGTGGTATCGGCGTCAAAATGCTGCGCATATACCTTCAATTTGATCTTTGTGTCTCCCGTCCCGCCCTGGGAGGAAGCTGATTTATCTCCACCACAAGCGACCAATCCAATAGACATGGTGAGCACTAGCAAAGCTGCACCCCAACTTCTGTAAGTTTTTTTCATTTGTTTAATCCCCCTTATGCAGTGTGTTTTATGTTTGCGCTTTCATTTTCATAACTACAGTATACTCCCGCTTCTTTTCTTGATTAAGGAATAAAACGGGCATAATCAGTAAAAAACGGGACAAATAGAGCAGCGGTTCTCCATATAGGAAAACCGCCAGGCTTAAATCGATGTTGTTCTGCCTCGCAGGACAAGAGCTACCTTTTTTGGAGTTGCTCATATTCAGTCGGTGTCATGCCAAAGCGTTTCTTGAAGCATTTGCTGAAATAATTGGGGTCACTGTATCCAACACTTTCAGCGATTTCCGCCAACTTCCGATTTCTGTTCAGTAAGAGCTCCTTAGCCTTCTTCATCCGAATATGTGTAATATGATCCACTATGGAGAAGCCGGACTCCTTGCGGAAGACGCGCCGCAGATAGCTGGGATCGACGAAAACCCCGCACGAAACCTGCTCAGCAGACAACTCTGTGTCTGCATAATGCTCCTCGATATAGGTGATCGCCGCAGCAAAAAGATTGGAAGCCTTCGTAGAGTGCATATTCTCCATCAATTGGATCAGCCTGCGGTACAAAGCGAGCATCCATCCTTCAGCAGCCTCCCAGGAATCTAACTCCCGGAGCCGGTCGTAAGGAGACTTGTTCAAACCTTCATCCCATAGCCGATCATAAGGAATGCCGCGTTCACTTGCAAAGGAAAGTGCTAGAGATACGATTCCCATAAGCATCGCGTCCGCGTATTCATCCCCCCACTTATATATACTAAGCTGCTGGATTGCCTTACGGACTTCCTCTAACGTTTCACTGTCTTTCAATCGAAGGTCTAGCACGACTGCATCACGCAGATGGCCCAAATCAGGCATACTTGCTCTGCCGTGCAACGCTTCGCTACCATGACCCCACTCGGTACTTTCGCTCTCCTGCAGAAACACCGGTAGTTTCGGCTTAATACGTTCCAACATCGAGAGCATTTCTTCTGCATTGAACGGCTTCAACAAATAATCCTGCACTCCGGTTCGAACCGCCTTCTGTAGGTATTCAAATTCGTTATGTCCAGATATGAATACAATAACGATGCGTTCGAACTTGACTTTCAACCTCTCGGCTAATTCAATTCCATCAATGAAGGGCATATTGATATCTACGAGGGCGAGATGCGGCTGATGCCGCTCGGCTTCTTGAAGTGCTTCCTGTCCGTTCCTTGCTTCGCAGCAAACCCGAAAGCCATGACTTTCCCAATCTATCTTTATACGCAGAAAGTCTCGGAACAGCGGCTCATCATCGACAATCATCACTTTATACATCTTGGTGTTCACTCCCCTTTGGCAGCATCGGCAACGACAGGTCAACAGTTGTTCCCTCCGCGAGAATACTTTGAACGGATATCCCATACTCCTCGCCAAAATACAGACTCAGTCGTTGCTGAACACTGTAGGTACCGATTGATCGTATTCCTTCTTTCGGTAAATGTCTGGACATAATAGTCTGAACTTGGAATTCATCCATCCCCACACCGTTGTCCTCCACCCGAACGATCACCATATCGCCCTGTTTAAAGGCAAAAATACGGATAAAACCTTTTGTTCCTTTCTTCTTAAGACCATGGTAAATCGAATTCTCGACAAGCGGCTGAAGCGAGAGCTTCGGGATAGGTGTACCTGCAAGCTCGGGAGGGATATCCACTTCATAGCGAAACACATCGGGATAACGGATTTGCAAAATCGTCAGGTAATCATCAGTAATCTGAGCTTCCTTTTCTAAAGTAATTAATTCCCGTCCCTTGTTCAGCACCATTCGATAAAAATCTGCCAGCGCTTTTGTAGTATCTCTAGCCTCATCATTACGATCTAACTCATTGAGTGCATAAATGGTATCCAAAGTGTTGTACAGAAAATGCGGTTTAATTTGGGCGCTTATCAGTGCGAGCTCATATTCACGCTTACGGTTCTGTTCCTGCCTTACCTCATCCAGCAGCTCCCGAACTCGTCTTACCATAAAGTTAAACGCTTCAGCAATCGTACCGATCTCATCCTCTGTGCGGACTGTCGTAACCGCTTGCAAGTCACCAGTTACTACTTTTCGCATGGCCCTAGTCAGTTGTTCGAGTGGGCTAACGACCATTTTGGATAGAAAGCTAGCGCCCAGCCAGGAAAAAACAAGGCACAATACGCCGATTAAGAGCGACAATCTAACATTTTGCCGGACATCAGCCGTAAGCAGGCTAAGAGATACGATATTGACCAACTTCCACTCCATCCGGTTATAATCAGTGACCGTTACCAGGTTACCCTCATACTTGAATGAGCACGTTCCTTGGGATGCATTAGGCGCACAACGTTGGATGGCCTCACCTAGCTGTGGATTCACCGGATTCATCAGCATCTCATTGTCTTCTGCCACCGCCACGCGCATTCCGTTATCTAAAAAATAATAAGATTTGGGCGCATCCGGATCGCTGGAACGGAAGTAATCGGACAAACCTTCTTCCTTCACTAACAAAAAAAGGGTTCCATAGGGTTCGCCCGTGTCTATATTAATGACCGTCTTCCCCAACGTCAAAACCGGAGAGTTCGGATCTGGTGTTAGGAAATCCCTCTTCTCCATATCAAACCAGAGTGCCTGTCCATAACTTTCGGATTCCCTTACCCGCTTAAGCATGCTATAGATCTTGCGATCATCCCCGCTTTCGGTATAAGAGGCGAAAATTGTTCCTTCATTATCAATGAATACAGCGGCATCCACCTCACGAAAGATTGACAAATCAATGGATAGGCGGCTCTGCATCAAGTTTCCAAACTGAATAGACTCCATCGCAGTACCAGGTTTGGCACCGTATGAATCATACATCCGGTTAATATTCGTCACCATAATATTGGCCGCTGTTTCCACACTGCTGAATATGTAATCGGTCCGAGACAAGATAAGCTGAGACTCATCGACCACGTTGCTGGTGGTTCGGTCTATCAAAGAACGGCTGAAAAGCTGGTTGGACAACAGTCCAAGAGTAAGCAGAGAAACAATAATTAGCGGAAGAAATACCGTTATAACCTTGCTTTTAAAGCGAAGTCGACCAAACCACTTACGAGCTAGTGACAGAATATTCAACTAGGACCCCTCCGTCATCAAGAGAATATTCATCATGTTAACACAAACAATCTCTACAGTAGTAGATCAAAAATAATGTTAAAAAAATTCAATCGTCCATCTTGAAAGTGCTTTAAAGATGTGTTAGGATAAAGTCGATTTTTAGTAAAATTATTAACTAAAAAGGTGTGAGCTCTTTTGGCAACCATTAAAGACATTGCCCGCGAAGCGGGTGTGTCTGCCGCAACCGTTTCAAGGGTTTTAAATAACGATCTGTCACTGTCCGTAAGCCCAGACACCAAAAGCAGAATTTTTTTGGTTGCCGAGCAACTCGGGTATAAGCCTACCCGGCTAAGGCAATTAAAGCAGAATACGGAACGTGCTGGGAAAACGGTCTCCCTCCTGCTGTGGTGTTCTATTGAGGAGGAAAGAGACGATCCGTATTACGCCTCGATCCGCCGTGGAATCGAACTGCGCTGTGAAGAGCTTGGACTGACGTTGGGCCAGACCTTGCGAGGCCGCTCATCCATCGGCACCCTGCAGAAGGCGGACGGTCTGATTGTTGTGGGCGGCGTTGATCCTGAAGAGGTATTCAAACTTCATCCTGACAAGAACACCATTGTCCTTGTCGACCAGTACCATGAACAGCTGGAGTATGATTCTGTACGACTTCATTTCCGGCAAGCTGTTGATCAGGCACTCGGACATCTACTTGAGCTTGGCCACCGACAAATCGGATTTATCGGCGGTAAGAGCGACGGTGAGCGAAGAGCGCATTATTTTGAACGATTCATGCGGGAACAGGGGTTGTACAATCCTCAATTCGTCCGTATAGGTGCCTGGAGTACCGCGGATGGTTATCTCATGATGAACGAGCTTCTAACCCAACAGGAACGACCGACGGCCTGCTTCGCTGCAAGCGATCCGCTCGCTATTGGTGCCCTCCGCGCCCTTCATGGACATGGAGTCAAGGTACCAGAGGATATGGCTGTTGTCGGCTTCGACGACATTGAGATGGCAGCCTTCGTGCAGCCTCCGCTAACCACCGTCCGTGCCTATCCTGAACAGATGGGAAAGGCTGCCGTGCAACTGCTCTCTGAACGGTTTGAGGGGCGTGAACCACCTGCGTATAGCGTGATCGGGACTAAGCTTGTCATTCGGGAGAGCTCATGCAAAAAAGGCTAAAATCAGTACTTGAGAGCCTTATTGTCATTGATCAGTATCCTTACGTAAAACAATAATGATAACCCCCTAAGGAGTGAATATCATGAACATTCATGTTAACGAGGCGCTTGGTTTGTTTCATTTGCAGTCCAAGGATTGCAGCTATATTATCCAGCTTGTAGAAGGATATCCCGCACATGTCTATTGGGGAGCTCAACTTCATCATGACCAAAGTCTCGCAAGTATATTGGAGCTTAGGGAGCGTTGCTCCTTCTCTCCCACTCCCGTTTCTTCTAGCCGTACAATTTCTTTGGACACGCTTCCACAGGAATACCCCCAGTATGGAACAAGCGACTTTCGTCAACCAGCTTACCAGGTTGCACTTGCGGACGGGACTCGGACTACGGAGCTGAAATATAGTGGTTACCGTATTGAACCGGGTAAACCAAAGCTCGAAGGACTTCCTTCCGTCTATACCGAATCGGATGATGAAGCCACAACCCTCTTTTTGATCCTTGAGGATCCATACTCTGGGCTTAAGACTACACTGCTCTATACTGTATTTGCGAATCACAGTGCCATTGCTAGGTCTACTCTTTTTGAACAAAAGGGAAGCGCTACCATAAATATTGAACACGCCATGAGCGCCTCTGTCGACTTCGCCGATTCCAACTACCAAGCTCTCTACTTACCTGGAGCCTGGGTTCGGGAAAGACATATCCAACGCCGCGATCTCGGACCCGGCTCCCTTCGGCTCGAGAGCCGAAGGGGTTCCAGCAGTCACCAAATGAATCCATTTCTGGCACTGCTTCGTCCTGATGCGACTGAAGATCGTGGGGATGTGTACGGTTTCAGTCTAATCTACAGCAGCAACTTCGTCGCACAGGCAGAAGTAGAGCAGTTCAATCAGACTCGTGTAAGTATCGGAATCAATCCTTTTGACTTCTCCTGGCGGCTTGAGCCGGGTCAGTCATTCCAGACCCCTGAAGCCGTATTGGTCTTTTCCGAAGAAGGTCTTGGGGGCATGTCACGCACCTATCACCGACTCTATCGCACACGTCTTTGCCGGGGGACTTACCGTGACAAAGAGCGTCCTATTCTCGTGAACAATTGGGAAGCCACGTATTTCGACTTCGACGCCGATAAAATCGAAGCGATTGCCAAGGAAGCAGGCCCCCTTGGAATTGAGCTCTTTGTTCTAGATGACGGTTGGTTTGGTAAGCGCGACAACGACGACAATTCGCTTGGGGACTGGTTTGAAGACCGTCGCAAGTTGCCTGGCGGGCTTGCCGACCTGGCCAAACGGGTTAATGAACAAGGATTACAGTTTGGCTTGTGGGTTGAGCCGGAAATGGTATCACCTGATAGTGAACTGTACCGCAACCATCCCGACTGGTGCCTGCATGCGGAAGGTCGGCGGCGGACGGAAGGCCGATCCCAACTGGTGCTCGATCTCTCCCGCAAGGAAGTATGCGACTACTTGTACGAGACGCTTAGCTCCGTATTCTCGATCGCTCCGATATCTTATGTTAAATGGGACATGAACCGTAACATGACGGAGATTGCTTCGGCTACAGCTCCTAGCGAACGACAAAAGGAAACAGCGCACCGTTATATGCTCGGACTTTACGATCTGTTGGAACGTCTGACCTCCCAGTTCCCGGACATCTTGTTCGAAAGCTGTTCCGGAGGCGGTGGACGATTCGATCCCGGAATGCTCTACTATATGCCGCAGACATGGACCAGTGACGATACTGATGCCATTGAAAGATTGGCTATCCAGTACGGCACAAGCATCGTGTATCCGGCCAGTACCATGGGCGCACACGTATCGAATGTACCGAATCACCAGGTGGGGCGAATCACCTCTCTCGCTATACGCGGCGACGTGGCAATGAGCGGGAATTTTGGCTACGAACTTGACCTAACTGCCTTTACAAATGAAGAAAAGGAGCTCGCTGCCAAACAAATCGCCCAGTATAAGGAAATTCGTTCCCTTGTACAGCAGGGAGATATGTATCGACTCCTTAGTCCATTTGAGGGCCGAGGCGACACGGCCTGGATGTTCGTTAGCGAGGACCAGTCAGATGCTTTTGTCGCTTACTTCCGTGTACTAGCTGAACCGAATGGGCCCATCCGGCGACTAACTCTAAAAGGACTTGACCCAGATAAAAAGTATATAATCGAACACGGAGCGACGGGCAACACTGCAGTCCATACGGGTAATACCTTAGTGGGAGATGGCGCTTCCCCCTTCCGCGTAGCATTTGATGGCGAAATTTTTGGAGGTGACCGCCTAATGAGAATTGGGCTTGTAGTCTCCGATCTCACTGGGGATTTCGCCAGCTCTACCTTCCGCCTTAAAGCTGTCTCCTGCTAGTCATGGACCAGCCAGTGACGATAAAAAAATTAAACAAGGCAGGCCGATTTTCCGGCCTGCCTTGTTTTATAACTTTGGTCCTTGTAGATTAAAGACACACAAGAGATTGCCAAGCAATTGATCATTTAATAGCATCCTTGACTTTGATTCTCCATATCATATGATCAGAGCCTGCTCCCCAATAATCTTTTAATAAATAATCAGGAGTTCCAAATTTCTTTTTCCATATTTTCTGCGCAATACGATATCCACTATCTAAACAAAATTCTTCTACTCCTCTATTTTTCAGTGTCAGATACATTGATTTCAATAATAAATTCCCTACCCCAATCTTCTGGTAGTCAGGGTGAACAAATACAGTTCCTACCTCGCACAAATTTTTAAATGTAGCATTGGTAGATTTACTTATTAGTTCACTTACTGGTCCATATTCAATAGAACCTATTATATGATTCCCATCTACAGCGATTAAGAAGTATCGTTGTTCACCGTGACTCTCAAAGTCACGTTCCAAATATACCCTCTTAGTCTCAATTTCCTCATCTATGTCTTCCAGCATATGACCAATGCCTTCTTTAGCAAACGTGTCTGTAATCACAATTCTAAACAATTCATTTATCTTTTCGATGTCCTTAATTTCTGGCCTTCTGATTTCGACATTATTCATCTAATTTCAGCCGATGTACGATTCAGTACGAGACGCTTTGAAAGCACACGATTCGATAACTCCATCAGGCTTTTTATTTCATAAGTGGGTTGAATACCAGACGCGTTTGTTTTCCCAGCAGGGTTGAACCAGCAGGTATCGATTCCGTATTGGTTCCCTCCTTGAATATCCGAGGTCAAAGAATCACCGACCATGAGAACCTTACTTTTATCTGAAATGGCTAGCTTAGTAAATGCATAATCGAAAATACCAGCTTGTGGTTTTTGGCAACCCACTTCCTCTGAAATAATTACCTGCTCAAATACATCACGCAGCGGTGAAAGCTGAATTCTGGAGGTTTGCACCTCTTTGATTCCATTCGTAATAATCGCCAAACGACAATCAGACAGCATATCACATAATTCTACCGCTCCGTCCATCAAAAAAGCACCTTCACCCAAATAACGTAAATATGCTGCACTAAAGGCATTTGGATTGAAATCTAGATCATGAATAGTAAATAATCGCTTAAACCGTTCCACACGCAGTTGCGCTGAGGTAATGTGTCCTTCCTCTGCCTCTCGCCACAACGCGCCGTTGATTTCATCATAACTGGCTTTATACTCAGTGGCCCCTTGTGGCAATCCAAATTGGGTAAATGTATTATGTAGCGCATGACTCTCTGCCATTTTAAAATCAAACAGCGTGTCATCAACATCAAACAAAATAATTTCGTATTTCATAACGACCTCCATATCATTGCTTTACTAAATTGTTCAGTTCTATGAGTCTTAGAATTGTTTCTGATAGGGCATAAAAAACGGGAATTAAACTATCAATGTAACATGATCTCCCGGTTATTATACAGGTCCTGGTTAAGCCGTCAAGTCACGACAACCAGGATGAAGTAATATTACCCAACAGTTTATTTACATTGTTTGTTTTATCAGATAAATCGAGATCGTATCTTTCTTCTAATATTTCGTCAATCTTGTTTATTGTTTATCATCTTCTATATGTTTTTGATTTTCTGGCTGTCCTAATTGAAATTAAAAGATTACCGTTGGAACTTATGATAACAATATTTCGCTAAAGTTGGATATTGGTGACGAACATGAACTGATTGATGATTTGAGCTAGTGAGAAGCACATGCGTTTTGACAAGCCGCTGACATATCGATTTATAAAAAGAGGAGAATGCTTCCTCAAGCTGCCCCTGATGAGACAAGCCTATAGGTAACCATTCTCCTTTTAAAAATTTAGTCTAATTGTTCTCCATTCGTAGCAATAACATTTTTATACCAATAAAATGATTTTTTCTTTATGCGACGTTTTGTACCTCTGCCCATATCGTCCTGATCTACATAAATATATCCATAGCGTTTTGACATTTGATTAGTTCCGGCGCTAATCATATCGATACAGCCCCAGCTCGTATAGCCAAATACATCTACACCATCTGCAATTGCTTCTTTTACTTGTTTAATATGTTCTTTTAAATAAGAAATACGATAATCATCCTCAATTTTATCGCCCTCCTCTAATACATCTAAAGCGCCATATCCATTTTCAGCAACAAATAATGGTTTTTGATAAAGATCATACAATTGGTTTAAAGCAGTTCGTAGACCTTTAGGGTCAACCTGCCATCCCCAATCACTTGTTGGCAAATAAGGATTTTTAACTCCTCCTGTAAGTAGATTTCCTACCGCTCCTTCGATTCTTTCTGGATGTGCACTGACTGCGCTAGACATATAGTAGCTAAAGGACACGTAATCAACCGGATAATCTCTCATAATTTGTTCATCTTCGGGTTCTGTTTCCAGTACTACATTCTTTTCTGCAAGCATTTTAGCTGTGTAAGCAGGATAATAGCCTCTTGCCTGAACATCTGTAAAGAACAATGAGGTACGCTGTTTATCTACTGTAGCTTGAACATCATCTGGATCACAGCTATAAGGAACAAGCAACTGATAACTAACCATGCATCCTACCATTGCTTTAGGATTACTCTCTTTGCATGCTTTGGTTGCAAGAGCACTTGCTACAAATTGATGATGAGCGCCTTGAAATTTTGCTTGTTCAATATTAGGGTGATTTTCCTCAATAACCCCTAAACTTACATATGGGTGATGGGTCACACAGTTAATTTCATTAAAAGTCATCCAATATTTCACTTTGTTTTTATATCTGTCAAATACAGTTGAAGCAAAACGAACAAAGAAATCTATTAGTTTACGATTCACCCAGCCACCATACTTTGTTGAAAGATGTAGTGGCATTTCATAATGAGATAAGGAAACAACAGGCTCTATTCCATACTTATTCAGTTCATCAAAAACACGATCATAAAACGACAATCCTTCCTCATTGGGTACTAACTCATCACCATTCGGAAAAATACGAGTCCAAGCAATTGACATGCGATAAGCTTTAAAGCCCATTTCTGCAAATAATGCGATATCTTCTTTATAATGATGATAAAAGTCTATCCCATGTCTTTTGGGATAATATTTTTTACTTGCAGGATCTTGAGCTTCTTCTATTTGCTTATGAGTCATTAAATGCCACTGATCTGACCATTGCTCTTTCGGCATCTTTTCATCAAACGTATATACATCAGCCAGAGAAAGTCCCTTGCCGCCAACATCACTTGCTCCTTCTAGTTGATTTGCAGCCGTTGCTCCACCCCACAAAAAATCTTCTGGAAATTTTGTTTTCATTTGAAACATGATAACCCTCCTATTAGTACATAGATCCTATGTCAACAAACTATTATTTTTATGAACAGAAATGCATTAAGAAACTCTAACAGGCTTTAATTGATGATCTCATCTTAGCTTGCAAGCGCCTTCTGTTCTTCTTTATATTTCTGATTGTCCATGATCTTAAAGAACGGGAAGTAAATAACAAAGGATACAGCAAACAAAATAAGCTGTAAGACGATCCCCGAGACACTACCAGTCATCAGATATCCGCCTATAAGTATTGGCATTGTCCCAGGAGGCAACACACCAATGGGGCTCGCTACCCATCCATAATACATAGATAGATAGGTTATCAACACGCTAATAACTGGTGTTATAAGAAACGGAATCAAAATGATTGGGTTTAATACGATTGGCATACCGAAGATTAACGGTTCATTGATATTAAATAGTCCGGGTCCAATGGCTAGTCGTCCCATTTGCTTCAATTGTTTACTCTTAGAAAAGAAAAACATTGCGAGCACAAGACCAAGTGTTGCACCGGATCCACCGATAAAGATAAGATATCTAAATTCTGCCGTAACAATATTATCGACGGGTAATCCTGCTGCGTAGGCAGCTGCGTTCTCTGATGTCAACTGTAACCAGATAGGTAACATGACAGAACCTACAATTGTAGAACCATGTAACCCAATCGCCCATAACAAATTGATTAATAAGAATACAAAGATTGTACCAACTAGGCTTGTACCAACATTGGTTAAAGGTTGTTGTAGAAGTTTTGCGACGATAGTGTGAACGTTTTCAAAATGAGTAAAGTTTTCAACAAGTAAACGTATAACCCATACACTCACGATGACAATAAAACCTGGAATAATTGCTGTAAAGGATTTTGCAACAGTGGGCGGAACTCCATCTGGCATTTTGATAACAATATTCTTTTGAACGACCCTACGGTAAATTTCTGTCGAGAATATTGCAATAAGCAATCCTACGAATAAGCCTTGACTCGAAAAGTAATTAACATTCATTGCTGTTGTGACCACTTTATCTACCGTAAAAGTTGTATTAGGCGTGACAACAAAATACGAACATAATGCTACAGCCCCTGAAGCAAGTGGGTCCACTTTATAACTCTCAGCTAGCCTATATCCGACAGCAAAGGTAGCAATTAATGCGACCAGATTAAATGTACCATTGTAAGGATAAAGTAAGGTTGCTTTGATATCTGGATGAGCTTTTAAGAAGTTTATATAAGCTGGAATTGGCAGATTTGCTAAGATTAGAAACACGGAACCGATAATAATAAATGGGATTGTTAGAACCATTGCATCGCGAAGTACTTGTAAATGCCGTTGACCAGCAATTTTGCCTGCAATTGGCATTACCTTTTCTTCTAAAAACTCAGTTATTTTACCCATAACATCGTGTCCTCTCCCGAAGATGTAATTTCTTGTAGCGATGCCACTTCTATTTGGCTTGAACAATCTCTATTTTGAACGCTTATATAGCTCGATCATTTCTGTAACAAGCAGTGAAATGGTTTCTACACTCATGAGTTGATCTTCTGCATGCATTAATATCAGTGAGAAATCAAGTTGCTCTCCATTTGCTTCTCTTTTTACTAATGAAGAATGCGCTCTATGTCCTTCTCTAAAAAATTGCTTTGACTCTTCTAACTTTCCTTCTGCTAATTGAAATTCTCCTTCTTTTGCCGCATAAAGTGCCTCAATTACTAAGCTTTTAGCTGTACCTACGTTACTAATAATGTTAAACGCCACCGTATAGTATTCTTCTTTTACCATAACTTCTCCCCTCTTACCTTTTATTGTTTAGTAACAAATTCTTAATTCAAATCCTTTGTTATTTGCTTTTTATTAACTGTAATGCATCTTCTAACACTTTTTCACCGTTCATCATACCGTAATGTTGCATATTAATAGCTTCAATAAAAATATTTTTATCTGCCAATTTAGTTTCTAATTGCTTTTTCAAATATTTCACCTGAGGCCCTAATAATATGACGTCTACATTTCTCTCTTTCAAAGTAAATTCAATTTCAGAAGCCGATTTGGCAAAAATATCTACTTTTATGCCTTTTTCCTCAGCTGTTTTTTGCATTTTCGTTACTAATAAACTTGTACTCATTCCTGCTGCACATACTAACATAATTGTATTCATAATCTTTTCCCCCTTAAATTCCTTCATTTACTGAACAACTTAAGTTTACAATTAAATCGCTTTCTTTTTAACCGAACCTTTTTCCAAAAACAATAGGAAACGTTTGTGGTGTAAAAAACGGCTCCTTGTTGTTTCAGTTTAGTAACTGCATGATTTCTTCCACGGAGTCTTTGGCAAGAATTCGTTGGACAATCTCCTTATTCTCTATAAGCGAACCGAGTTTCTTATACATGTTTTCTAAATCGACATTGTTTCCTTCTTTAATGTTTAACAAACAAATCAACTGTACCATTTGCTTATCATTCCATCGAATTGGGCGTTTTAACGTACATATGGTCCAGAAAGTTTCTGTCGTAACGGGAAGAGTCGGATGTGGAATGGCTACTAGATTACCAAAACTTGTTGGAGCCAATGCCTCCCTTTCTAATACTAAAGATACATAATCATCAGGTACAAGACCTTGTTTAACCAACTTACTACTTAAAAAATGAATAACGCTTTCCTTTGTTGTTAATTCTTTTTTCACAAACACCCGGGATGGCTCAAGATAAGTATGAGCTTCTCTTTGCTGTTCTGAAGAGGATAAGAGGTTCCTGATTCGATTTAGATCCTTATCATCTAAAAAGGTATTTACTACATAGACGGGTATCCCTATATCCTCTTTGATCGGAACTGTACTGATTATAAAATCTATAGAGGATAAATCGGCTTCTGCTAATTTATAATAACTGATTGTATTTACAATTTGTAACTTATTTTCAAATAAATTAATCAATCGATAATACAGTAATTTTGCGCTTCCGACACCTGAAGCACATACAATAATCACTTTTTTTATCTTGTTGTTTTTATTTTTCATTCTTTCTAAAGCAACTCCAATGTGTAAAGCGATAAAAGCCACCTCATGTTCTCCAACTTCTAAATTCAAAAAATTGTTAATACACTTGCTGGCTATAAGAGCTCCTTCAAATGCCGCTGGATAATTTACTTTAATTTCATTTAATAAGGGGTTTCTAATATTCATTTTGTACCTAAGTCTGTTCATTGCAGGCCTAATGTGAAGTGTGAGTGCTTGAATGAATTCAACGTCATGATTGAAATCCCAATTTAATTCTTTCTGTAATTTATTCAGAATACAACTCACAATGGATCCGACTTCATCCAACTTACTGTACTCTGACAAACTTTCTTTTGGAAGCAATTTAGTACCTACCAAATGGGTAATAACATAATTGATCTCCGAATCAGGAAATAGCAATCCTGTAATGTCTTCTATTTCTTTGACAATTTCATGGGCCACTATTTCTTCGAAAGGGTAGTCTTTTTGTAAATATACCGACGGATTATCAATTAAAAATCCCTCTTCGATCCTCTTACAAGCAATAATTAAATGAATAGCAAGGTTTTCTAAAGAAATATCTGATATTTCAATTTTGTATTTGTTTACTTTTTCGATTATTACTTCTTTAATTTTCTTGTATTCCTTTTTATCAAATAAAGGAAATTCCTCATGAGATTGATCGAAGTTTTCTTCTCTTTTGTATAAATAATTTGATAAACATGTTCGTTTCATAAATTCATCACCCTCTATATACAAGCCGTAGTGGGGGCGATTTACTAAATTCAGGTTGTACTTTTCCAGTATTTTTCGCACTTCTTTTAAATCGTTTTGTATTGTAGATTTAGATACAAACATTTCTTCTTCAATAGTCACTAATTTTATATAGCTATTTTCTAACAAGAAACGGCTCAACAAATAAATAACTCGGTTATCTTGTTCAGAAAAGTCAATTGTAGAATGACTGAGTTTATCATTAGTTAAGTCATTGAAATTTTGATTAAACAAATCTTTATCGGTAATTTTTATGTCGTATCCTTTTCCCCTAATCAATTCTAAATTTAGACCCAATGAAGCAGACTTAATTTGTATATATTTCAAATCATTACGTATGGTTCGATCACTAACATTTAATTCTTTAGAAATCCATGCAGCAGTAACAGGATGATTAGAACTAATTAAGTATAAGAGTATTTCTTTTTGCCGTTTTGAAAACAATCTTATCCCTCTTTCTTTAAACTTACTTATTAAATTTAAGTCATGGAAATGACAGACGGAGTGTCATTTAGAATTCACAGTATTACTAATTTTATTCTCTGTCAAACAAACTCACCGAACATGGCAGTGACATCCGAAGAAAATACTCGATATAAGCTCTGTTTGGGCGCAGCATGAAGTCAATTGCTAATGACCTTATTAAACGTGATTACAAGTTTCTTCAACTCCATGTTATACGCCTTTCCTAAGCTCAGTTATGATCTTTGTTAACATCAAAAAAGTCGACTCCTTATTAAATAGGAATCGACCGTTTAAAATCCTAGTGATCTTCATTAATCCATTTGGCTAATGTTTGATCAAAATAATGTGTTTCTTCAAACATCGGGTTATGCCCACTATGTTCAAAAATCACCTTTTTCACGTTCTCGTAGGTGTCATCGACCCTATCCCATAATGAAACAGGTGCAACCAAATAATCATACCTTCCCAAACCAATAAATACGGGTTTATGGATATCCGCCAGGGATTGTATCAAATTCATGTTACCGAAAGCTTCCCCCCATAAATAATCAATGATAGGCATGTTCGTGTACACATCATTCCACGTGTAAGCCGCATCATAGGCATAATCATAAAAGCTTTGGCTCCCATTCGTATACACATGTGAACAAATCTTCCATCAGGGTCTCTTTTGATATCTTCCTCTAATAAAACAATGTCCTTTTCAAAACGTTCCTTTCTTTCTGGACTGGCCGTTTCATAAAAGAATGAAGCGCTTCGCCGCTGTCTTTCCTGGCTGTTCGTAGGTGCTGAATTTAAAAGCACCACTTTTTGAACATAGTCCGGGTATTGTTTAGCATATTCCAAAGCCATAAAGGCATGCCCGGAATGTCCTAATATGATAAATTCGTTTAGATTAAGGCATTGTCTTGCTGTTTCTATATCATTAATAACTTTATCCAAAGTATAGTCTTCTGGTTTTAAAGCTCGAGTCGGTTTTGCAAACCCTCTATGATCCAGAAAAATAAACTGAAACTTTTTATATAAATGGTCTGAAAATAAGCGAGGATAATATACACTACTGCCGATCACCAATATCGGCCTTCCGTTACCTGTTATAGCATATTTCAGCTCAAATCCATCACTAATAACTGTTTGATAAGTGCTCATTTATAATCTCCTTTTCTTTTTTAAATCACTCCCTTTCCTTTGTGTAATTCCCTTGTATTCTCCATAGAACGTTCCAACACTTCAACTCACCTCAGAAAGTACATTTATTTTTAGGAGAAAAGTTTAACATGGTTTTTTCAAAAACAAAACTGGGTTATTTTTGTCTTACTTGTCTTGACTTATGGGATCCATACTGGATTTTTGACAAGCACATCTTTTGTGAAACAAAAAAAACGCGATAATGGTCATACCCCTGTCAAGTAGACAGAACAAAAAAGACATCTTTAAGCAGCAACCGTTTCTCGGTATTCAATCGGGGAACGGTTGTTTAATTTTTTCTGAAATCTATTTTCATTATAAAATGAAATGTACTCCCGTACGTGTTGTTCTACCTCCGCTAGGGTTCCGGGTTTCGTTAAATAAATCTTCTCTGTTTTAAGATGGGAAAAGAAGGATTCTATACAGGCATTGTCTAGGCAATTTCCACGCCTTGATTACTGCTCTTGCCCTGACATTTATTAATCAACTAATTATTTTTGTTCTGGGTCCCAAGATCGCCGCAGGCAGCACACTGCCTCTTTTGGAAACTGTTCAGTTGATTGAATTGGCAGAAGTGTTCGAACGCATGGATGCACTTTTCACCTTGCTCCTCTTTCTTGGCTTAATTATTAAAATGGTCGCATTTTTTAATAGTGCTGTGATAGGGCTTGAAAGAATAACTAAAATTGGATTTAAAAAATGGGGTCTGCCTCTCGGGGCTCTCATTTATGGGCTTTCATTTCTATCCCCTAACTACACTCATCATATTATGACGGGTCGGAAGACTGTGGTTACTTTTTGGTTTCCTGTTTTTCAGTTTATCCTCCCATTATTGCTTTTTATAGTAATAGTTATTAGAAAAAGAAAGAAGCTAAAAAAACAGCCTGCTTCGTAATTCAGCCTCTTTTACTGTACATTTTCTATTTCATCGGCACGATGTGAATTGTTCCATCCTCGCTAAACTCTGCGTAGGCGATTTCGTCGATACTATCATATCCCTGCTCGCGCACCTTTACTTTAATCTCTTCAATATCGATTGACTTCCCACGCATAGATTCGTTCAGGAGCTTTCCTTTATCAATGACTGTTACAGAAAAAAGGTCAGGCTGTGCATCTATTCCCATATCCTGAGCGGCGGGTGGCTCGTATTCGGGTTTGCGCATGACTGACAATGAACCATTCGTTTCTAACGTGGCGTACCAGACCTCACGAAGAGAAAAAATATTTTGCTGGCGTAGCATGGAGAGCAGCTGGGTAAATTCTATATCATATTTTTCAAGCATCTCTTGATTGACCTGGCCCTTATCCACGAGCAGCACTGTTCGACCTTCTGCCATATATCCAAATTTCACAAAACGGGTCGTCGCCTTTTCAAAAAAGTAGGCCAGCGCGCACCATAGTGCCAATGCAAACAAAAGCTGCCCAATGGTCACCTTATCGTCATATAACGTATTTCCCACAATTTCGCTTAACACCAATGATGTTAGGAAATCGAGTGGTGTTAACTGACTGAGTGTTTTTCGACCTGTAATAAAAGTAATGATCCACAAGCCAAAAAAGCTGATGATCAATTTGACACCAATCGTAACAAATACCTCCATAAATAGGCCTCCCGGAAGAAGTTGTTTTCCTTATGTGTTATTTACACCTGTCTACCTCAGCATAAACAGAGGGTTATTCCTAAAATGTCCGATTAAAAAAGCCCGCTACCAACTAGAGGCAGCGAACTTTAATTATGGCTAGTATATAATCTTAATCTCTCAGATGTTTATCAAAAAACTTCTTAACAACGTCCAATATATGTGGCTGGGTAAAGGCAGTATGCCAGCTCCCGTAATTTTGTACATAGTAACATCATTGCCCGCTAGCATGGACTCTGGAGACATGATTATCTACTTTTCACAAGAAGCTGAATCGCTTCTTTAACCAGCTTATCCGTGTCTCCTCCTGCCTCTTGCTCTTCCAATATACATCGTTGCAGATTCTCTGCTACAATTTGGGCAATCGCTTTATCTGATGCGTTACGTACGGCAGATAACTGGCTAACGACGTCTTTGCACGATTTACCTTCATCCATTAAACGAAGTACCCCACGTACCTGTCCCTCAATCCTCCTCAGGCGCGTTTTCAGTTCATCACTGTAATTGTAATCCATAAGTAATGCACTCCTTTTTTGACTTACCATATACACGTATAGGTATATTATAAACCAAAAAAATAAATAGGATACCCTAAATAAATAGATTCACCTTCCCCTGCGAAGCATCCCCCAAGTAGGCGGCTACTCCAGCATATTCCAAACCGTCGATTAGCTCTTCTTGCTGCAGTCCTAACAAATCCATGGTCATGGTACAGGCGACGAGCTTGATCCCCTGCTCTTGTGCCAACTCTATAAGCTGCGGCAAGGAAAGCGCATTGTGCTTTTTCATGACATGCTTGATCATCTGTGGACCGAGTCCGGCAAAATTCATTTTGGATAGTGCAAGCTTTTTGGGTCCACGAGGCATGATCCAGCCAAAGGCTTTTTCGAGCATTCCCTTATTGGTGCTCACGATTTCATCCTTGCGCAGCGTATTTAGCCCCCAAAAAGTAAAGAAAATAGTTACTTCATGATCATATGCTGCCGCTCCATTCGCAATAATGAATGCAGCAATCGCCTTATCCAGCTCCCCGCTGAATAATACAATCGTTGTTTTGGACTGAACATGTTCTTGATTATTTGTATAAATTCCTGCTGTCGTACTCATATGGATTCGCTTCCCTTAGTTTCTCCAGCCCATTCGGATATGCCTGAAAGCACAGATTTGACTTTTTTAGCGCCTTTGGAAACTAAGAACTGACAAGCCATTTCACTGCGTGCTCCAGCTTGGCAAATCACTGCGATCTCTTCTTCCAAGTTCAGCTCAGAAAGTCTGTTCTCCAGTTCGCCAAGAGGGATGTGCTTAGATCCAGGGATATGTTTAAGCGCAAATTCAGCGGGTTCACGAACATCAAGCAAAATGAAGTTCTCTTTTCCAGAACATTTTGCTTGTAGCTCTTCATGGCTTATCGTAGAAGAAAATATTTGCTCCTTCTTCACTTCAGCCGGATTTGCTTTGCGTAAATAATGTCGCATTACATCTCCTTCTTGGAGGGTGCCCAAATATTGATGTCCGGTGTTTTTAGCCCAGCTCTGAAAATCGGCTAATGAACCTTTGTCAGTCGCCTGAACCTCTATAATCTTTCCGGGAACGAGCTCATTCATAGCCTTTTTTGTTTTTACAATAGGCATAGGACAAGCTAGCCCTTTGCAATCAAGAATATGATCTGCTTGGATATTGTTAGTTGATGACATTCTATAACCTCCGTCTTTTTTTTGAGGGGACTTAGTTTAGTTAAATCTCTTTATACATATACCCCTATGGGTATTAGAATAACGAGACTCGCTTCTCTTGTCAACTTATTTGGCCGTTTTTTCTCAGAAGCAAATGAAATCATGTCTTGAACAAAATAAAATTAAAAGCAAAAAAAGCCGCGCAAAAACGCGACTCTAATGCATAAACCAAAATTAATCGTCTTTTTTCATCAGTTCTGGCAGATCCAGCGACATCGAAATATTACACAGCATACCTCTGGCGAGAAAAAGCATCGTTCTTTCCATTGCTTGTTCAATACCTGCCCGTCGGAAAGCATCATAAACCGTCGTATGAATTTCACGGAATCCTTGCTGCATCACGCTTACAATCTCGTCCTCGCGGATCGTCTGCGCCTGCATTTGCAAAAGTGTTTCATTGCGGTATTCCATCATAATTTGCGAATAGGCTGCAATTAGCTCTTGCTCGAGCTGTTCAGATGAGGCCGAATGAATGACTCTGTGAAAAGAGTCTATGATACGTGCAAATGAAACCTTCAGAGCTTCAACAAGCAACGCTTCCTTGGTAGCGAAAAAACGAAAGACATAAGGCTGAGAAATATTGGCCCGTTCCGCAACTTTGGCTGTTGTAGCTCGGTAGTAGCCCATCTCTGCAAACACTTCAATGGCAGCAGATATGATTTCCTTTTGGCGATTTATAGATGTTGACGTAGCTTTAGCCATGTTTTTTTCATCCTTTTATTTAGCACAGTTTTCTGATTAGTGATTAATCAATTACAAATCAGTATAAACGACATAACCTAAAAATGCAATGAGTTTGAACAAAGTCGCTTCCGCAATTCTGACGGAAACGACTCTGTTATATACATCCAATTATGGCGTCTTAGAGTTAAAATATAATCGGATATAATTGACCTTTTGCGTTTTGGTTTGATAGGAAAATACTAAATAATAACTAAGTCCTGATGTGTTATTGATCGTATAATTAGCTTCTGCTGTGTCAGGTATGTCTCTAGAGGTGTCAACGGTTTCCGTAGGTTGGCCCAATTCGTCAACAACTTGTTTGATAAGCAACTTCTTATAGTCTGGATCGGAAGATGTAATTTCTGTAACTTTATCGCTTCCATCCAGCACGATGTCTGTATGATACTTAGCGTAGCTTCTCATAGGACCTGTAGAACCTGACTCGGATTTCCCCCACAGCTCAAATAACAGATCGCTGCTAGTTCCCAAGCCAAGACCTTTAGGCAAATTCGGTAAGGTTCCCTGCTTGGCTGCGCTGAATATAGCGGCTGCGGAGCTGTGTTTACTGTGAGATGAAGCTGTACTACTGGCAGGTTCTTGATGGGTAGAGGTTGTGCCTTGCCCATTAGTATTGGGATCCGTGTTTTGATCTGTAGAACTAGCAGGCGGTGTGACTGTTTCTGCTTTAGTAGGAGCAGTTGATTTTACTTCCCCGCTATTGCTGCATCCTGTCATCACAGCAAAACCTATAGCCAAGAAAGCACTAGTGGTGATTAGCTTGCAAGCCAACTTTTTACGATCATAAGATTGATGTGTATGCTTCATTATAAGATCACTCTTTCCTTGTTCATGGGTACAAAGCAAGTGTAACCGAACCTCGTTTCCAGAATACCTCTACTTGTATCCAACTTGTAAACAAGGACATTGATGATTTTCTAACATACCCTATTTACGACCATAAGCTCCCAGCTGTTGTTTAGAAAAGGAGTAAGGAGAGTCACTCTTCTTCAACCATATATTCCCTTTAATGATGAAGATGTATACAGCAAAAACAAAGTAGATCGTACCCGCAATCCAGTCTATTGCCGTTGGGATGTCTCGCTGTACTATTTCATGAATATACCAGATTCCGACTGGAACATGCAGGAGAAGTGCCGTAAACAAGCCAGGATTATATAAGGTTTTTGCTTTAATATTGACAACGATACCGTGCCAAACGACCTGAAAGAATCCCATAAAAATTGGTGCGAGTCCAAGCCAGACTACTTGCGGGAACCATACGGGGAGCAGATAAAACACGTAGGCAATTGCCACATTGATAATCATCGCTGATTGAGTGTTTAAGGGGTAATGATCCGGTGTATCACTTTTAAACATAACATTGTTAAATAAACCAGCAAAATATCCAGGCCAGCGGTACTCCTCAAATTGATGAAATAATATAGCTACAAAACTCAACCATAACATGCCTGTTATATCCGAAAGGATAGCTGGATTCATAAGTAAAACAATACATACAACCACACCGATTATAGCCCCTGCATCTTGCCAATATTTTCTTAAAAAATTCATATTAGTCACCCCTATGATTTATTTTTGATCAAAATATCTTTCGAACAGCAGATTTAATTGTTCCTCTATTGAAGGTATTTCCACAACTGCCCCTGATTCAAGAATCGGACTCATCAGTGCAGGCAGAAAAATAGCTCCAAATATTTGCAGCATCATCGCTAACAAGCGCTCCGGCTGTTGCTCACCTGTCAGCTCCTTGATCGTGCTCTGAACCTTTGGAAATCCCATGATGTTTAAAAACCTTCCGTATTCCTGTTGAGATGTAAAGGGCGTGCTGCCCATGGCAATAATTCGCGAAAGAAGCTCTGGATATTGACGAATGACCTGTAGATAGTTAAGTAAAAATTGTTTCAGTCTATCTTGGGGGGGCATCGCTGTATTGTCCAAAATAGAAAAGGTGTGCTGAAAGCCATTTAATATCACTTCAATAGCTTCACTGAGCAGATTTTCCTTGGAGCCAAAATAATAATTAACTAAAGAAATATTAGTAGCAGACAGGTCGGCAATTTTTCTGATTGTAACCGCCTCAAAACCTTCCTTTTGAATAAATTCCAGCGTAGCGTCTAAGATTTTTTCTTTGGTTTGTTGTTTTTTGTCTGGGTGATTCATGTTCTTCCTCCTCCTGTTTCGTCCAATCATAACGGATGAATGAAATGGGACGATTTTATGTAAATGACTTTTCAAACAATAATTAAAACGTTGTTTAAATTACTGTTTGAACTCAGTTTAGCACTTTATATTTCACAAAACAAGGAGCAATTTGAGATTTAGGGAATAGAAAAACCCGCATAACGAATGAGATCGTTTGCGGGTCGATTGAATGGAGATTGAAAAAAGGCCTAAATAGCCCAATTTCCTTTGCGGAACACGGCTTCTTTGCTTCCGTCTTGCAATTCGCCGTCAATATCCAGTTCAGCTGAGCCGATCATGAAGTCCACATGAGTCAGGCTGACATTGGCACCGTTCTGGAGCAGCTCCTCCCGGTTCATTTGTGTCCCATTTTCCATATTAAATGGATACGCACTGCCTAGAGCCAAGTGGCAGGAGGCATTTTCGTCGATACCTGTATTGTAAAAAATGCGATTGAGATTGGAAATCGGTGAATCGTGCGGCACCAGTGCAACTTCTCCCAAATAGCGGGCCCCTTCATCCGTAGTGAGCAAATGAGTCAGATGCTGCTCGCCGGATTCTGCTGTATATTCAGTGACTTTACCGTCCTTAAAGGTAAACGTTATGCGATCCACCAGTTGTCCATTTAAATTGAGTGGCATGGTACTTGTGACATGACCATTCACACCTGTACGCTTAGGCATCGTGAACACTTCTTCTGTCGGCATATTCGCGACAAAATAATCTCCGTGCTCGTTCTCACCACCACCGCTGCGCCAAATATGACCGTCAGCCAGTTCAATTCTCAAATCTGTTCCTGGTGCACGATAATGGAGGCTTTTATACTTTTTATGATTCAGCTTGTCTTGTACCTGTTCAAGGTTTTTCAAATGTTTCTGCCAATTCTGAATAGGATCAGAGCCATCTACACGGTTCATTTGGAAGATTGTATCCCACATGACACGTATACGATCCTCTTCTGCTACATCTGCAAATACTTTATCGGCCCAAGCCTTCGTCGGCGCTTTAATCAAACACCAGCTAATTTTATGATTTCGGGTATATTTGGAAAAACCTTCTCTCGCCGTAGCTGCCGCCTTAGTCGCACGAGATACCTTTTGTGGATCAATGCCTTGATATAAATCCGGGTTCGGCACTTTAATCGTTAGTGTGGCTCCACCCTCTTCGGCAAATTTCTCCATCATTTCTGCCTTCCAAGCAGGGTAGTAATCAAAGCTGGCTTCGTCACCATGTTCAAAACGACTACGTGTAATGGAATCATCCTCGAACTCTACCTGTACATATTTAGCGCCTGCTTCATAGGCTTTGCTGACAATCAGGCGTGTAAACTCAACAGTTTCCAGTGGTGCAGTTACCAAAAACACCTGTCCGGGCTGAATGTTAACCCCTACTCTTACGACCAGTTCTGCGTATTGCTCCAACAATGATTCAAACGTACTCATTTTTCCACGCTCCTGTTCCGTTTTGATTATATTGAATGATTTCATCACTACAGTACGGATTGCTTCTCCAGTTCACGCAGCTCCACTCTTCGTATTTTGCCCGAGCTGGTTTTAGGAAGCTCTTGAATAAACTCTATTTTTCGTGGATATTTATAAGGCGCCGTCCATGTTTTCACATGATGTTGCAGTTCCTTCACTAACGCCGGTGATCCTTCTACCCCAGCTTTGAGTACGACAAAAGCCTTTACAACATGTCCACGGATTTCGTCAGGGCTGGCTACGGCAGCACATTCCTGCACGGAGTCATGCTTCATAAGCGCTTCCTCTACTTCAAAAGGACCAATAGTATAGCCAGAACTGATAATGATATCATCACCACGTCCTTCGAACCAGAAATATCCATCCTCGTCTTTGCGAGCCCGGTCTCCCGTAACAAAATAATCTCCGTGGACACTAGCTAATTTGCGTTCTGGATCATGGTAATACGTATGGAATAATGCCGGCAGATCGGCACGCACTGCAATATCTCCCACTTGCCCCGGAGCCAGCGGAATGCCATCCTCGTCTACGACCTCAACGAGTCCCGGTGCAATGGATTTGCCCATCGAGCCTGTACGCAGAGGTGCATCCTTTAAATTACCAATAATTAATGTGCTCTCCGTTTGACCATAGCCGTCACGAATCGTAATGTTGAATTGCTCCTGAAACTTGTTAATGACCTCCTGATTGAGAGGCTCTCCCGCAGAAACTGCGCTGCGCAATTGGGATAGATCATATTGATCCAAACCATCCGTTTTCGCCATAATCCGATATTCTGTCGGCGTACAGCACAACACTTGGATTCCATACTGCTGCATAAACTGCAAATACCGACCTGGACGAAACGGACCATTATATACGAATCCGGTCGCTCCATTTCCTAGTACGGATAAAAACGGACTCCAAATCCACTTTTGCCATCCCGGTGCAGCTGTAGCCCATACTATATCTGAAGCTTGAATATCCAACCATGGTGATGTTATCCGCAGATGAGCATATCCCCAGCCATGGCTATGTACAACACCTTTAGGATTTCCTGTGGTGCCGGAAGTATAGGCCAGAATGGCCATGTCGTCACGGTGCGTCTTCACAGCTTCAAAAGTATCTTCCTGTCCATCCATCAGCTCATTCAGCACGAGCCAGCCAGATACATCTGCCGTGTCGTCCCCGGAGACCACGATGCGATAATCCAGAGCAGGCAAATCATCATTTATTTTGTCCACTTCGCTTGTTACTCCGGTCCAGGCAATGACTGCGCGCGCTTCTGAATGGCGAAGACGAAATGCAATATCCTTGGCACGTAGCATTTCTGAAGATGGAATGACAGCAAGCCCCAGCTTCAAGCAGGCCAGATAAATTACATACGCAATAATACGCCGTGGTACTACGACCAGAACTCTGTCACCTTTGTTAAATCCCAGATTTGCGAGTCCTCCAGCCAGTCGGTTAGCCTTTTTCAACAGCTCTCCGTAGGTGATTTCTTCGTATTCTCCTGTCTCACTCAGCCACTTGAGTGCGGTTTTACCAGCATCATGGTGTTCCATTTCCGAAGTCATATTGTAATATTCAGGCGCAAGCCATTGTTGTTGATCTGTCAAATTATACCTTCCCCTTTATACATAAGATGAGATCCACTTTCTTACTGTAGTATAACACGTCTTAGTACCAGGTTCTAATACCAGAATCATTTTTTTGGAAAAAAATAAATTTGGTAAAGCGAACGACAAAAAGAAAGAGCCTAATTACAGGCTCTTTTTCTTCACTACTATCGTGATTTACAACTGGAGTTCTACCACTGTAGAAGCCGCTTCCTGACCGTTTACGAGCAGTGCAATCCGGTGCGCTCCCGCATAATGGCGACGAGTTGTCAGGTCTGCAAAACGGTGTGTCCGTGTACCTGTAAGATGGGTTCCTCCAGGGACCGTTTTGTCAGATAGCAAAAACAGTTTACGTGAGACTTGTCCTCTCGCCTTCACAAAGTCGATGCCGTACTCGATGCGGACTCGTACCGGGTCACCTTCACGAAGCTGAAGCGCGTAGCTCAACTCACAGCTATCACCAAGCTTTAGCATGGCAGGGTCTGTGGTGAAAGAGGCTCCCGTGACTAACGGCGCCCCGTCTGTTTCATCCGCATAGCCGAACATTGCCATCACTTCGGGGATGGATTTGCGAATCAGGGTCCGACAGCCATGACGCACAATCCAGTCGGTGTCAGGATGTGTTCCTTTCCACCGTTGAGCCGTAGCAATGACCACATCAGGATGATCCTTGGCAATATCGTTCAGGTTGTTAGCTACACTTTTACGTACATACAGCGATGGATCGGCCTTCAGTAATTCCAATACGGCCAAAACTGGAACAGGATCGCGTTTAAACACAGGCAACGCCTGTCCCCAGGGCAGCCGTGGACGACAGCCTTCGCTGGCAAGACGGCGAACGTGCTCACTTTGGTGTCCCGCCCAGATCGTCATCTGCCGCATCATCCGTTCCGGTTCACGCAGGAGGAAGGGTCTCACGGCGAACTCCGCAGAGGACTTAGAGGTGAATCGCTCCAGTGCCTTCATGGACAGGTCCCAATGCTCTTCTCCCTGCCCATATACCTCCACAAAATCGGGGAAAAACAAGTACGGAAAACCACTGCAATGCTCGTCTATAGCAAAAAGAATATCCAGAGCTTCTTCATATTTACTGGGCAAAAATGCCCCTAATGTTAACGAAATACGCCGTATTCGTTCTTTTAGCTCCAGCTCATCCCATTTTTTATCCATCACTTGATGGATGAATCCGTTGGTATCGAACGGCCTGTACGCAGACTGTACTTTTTCACCGAATAGTTGAAGAAAATTCTCCGTGTACATATTTTTTAAGGGCTCGGCCATTATATATCTCCTTTTGTATGTGAATGTAAACTACGAATGATATCTTCGTCTATGATAACCATAAACGGCGCTCCAACACCAGCGCCAAAATAGTCAGCCTAAACGTGGCGAAGCCAGACATACTAAAAATGCCAGACCCTGTGATGAGGACCTGACATTTTGCATGCGTGGCTTATGAATTGTGGAAAGGGGCTACTCCTCCAATCTCCTCTGATGGAATCTCAAACTGGCGAATATCCTTGACCAGGAACATAACCAATCCGCACAATCCAGTAATCAGTCCGCTGAAAAAAAGGACCTCACTCAGAGCAAACCGTAAAGCTAACGCCCCTCCAATCAAGGCCCCTAATGGCAGAGCCGCGCTCGACAAGGTGTTAAGAAAGGCTGTAACACGTCCCAGTAACGGCAGCGGTGTAATAATTTGAATCAAAGACGTTTGCAGTACATTGATGATGCCTGTAAAAACGCCTAATAACAGAGCTGCCAGCAGCTTCATCCACATCTCCGGCACAATGGAAAACACATAGATTGCCAGCCCCATAGCTACCCAGGAAACCGCGATGGTAATGCCGTTCTTTTTCAGTACACTGACCAGAAAGGAACCGATAAAAATACCGATAAAATAGGCTACATAGAGCAAGCTGTAATAGATCGGTGAGCCATAGGATACAGCGATGGAAGGCATGGCAATGACCAAGATCGCCATCGAAAAGTTCGTCAGCGCAAAAAATGGAAGCATGATTCTCAGGAAGGTGTGCTGTTTTACAAAAAGATACCCTTCTTTCAACTCCTTCAGATAGTACCCCAGCTTCAGTGAACCCCTACCGTTAGTGTCTTCCACCGCAGGAGAATCAATTTGCTTGTTGAGCCTGACGTACACAAAGCCTGACAGAAACAGCATCGCACTGGCTAGAAAAAACGTATTTTTCATCCCCATTGCGATGATGAGCGAGGCTCCAGCCAGATATCCGGCGATATTAATAACCTGATCCGTCGACGAAATCATGGAATTCGCCCGGACAATCAAATCCGGCGAGCCTACCAATTGCGGCAGCATTTTACTGTTGGCCGGATAAAAGAGTGTGGAGAAGCAGGATGCAATGAATACAATAACAAGGATAGCGACCAGATTGACCATCCCGTTCTGAATGAGAAACGGGACGGCCAAAATGAGCACAGCCTGCGTAAACAAGGCGATGCTGGCTAACAAAGGCGGTGAATAACGGTCCACCAAAGGACCCACGAGAAAGCTAAAAATCGACGCCGCAGATACGGCCGTATACGTGAAGCTGGTCATCGCCACCGACTGTGTCGATTGCTGAACAAAATACAGCAGGACGATAGAATAAATGCTGTCTGCGATATTGGCAGAAGTACGAGATGCAAAAAAACGGATAAAACGGCTATCCTTAAACAATAGATTCACATCTTCATCTCCTTACTGCAAAATGGTCAAAGCATTCAAGAGCCTGTCACTAGCAGTCTGGAAGATTTGATGGATATACTGGTCGTTCTCATGATATGGAATGGTAAGTGAGATTTTCAGAATATCCCCTACATGCTCTGACTCAAAGAAAATAACCTTGTTGACATTGGCCTGTGTGCCTTCGGTATGCAGATTGTCGAGCAATTCTGCATCCTCTCGTCCCTCACCCAAATAGTTGAATACGATAGGCAGCTGTTCAAGTCCTTTTTTCAAAATGCTGCTGGATACCGGGTAAGCTTTCTCCATTTCAGCATTGAAGATCAGATTGAAAAAGTTCAAATGATAGCGTGAAGCAAAGCCCAGGTGGGTATGGATACTCTTTTCATAGGATTCAGTGTCATCTTCCTGCAGTACAACGGGTATATGATCAATACACTCGCCTACGGTTCCAAAATAGTTTCGGTCGCCATATTGTCTTCCATAATTAGTAAGCCAAAGCGGAACATCAGAGAGTTGGAAATAGCTGCTGAAAAAACGTACAGCCATTTGAAGCGAAATATCCCACATATTCGCAGCGCTGTGCTGCTCTGAAATGTCGCTTAAATTCAGCTCCCAACGATATCTGGTAGTGTCCGCATAGTTGCGTTCTTCGGTCAGCACATGGATACGATCATTATTCTCACCAAACGTCTGGAGTTTGAATTGCTCGCTGATTTCCTGATCCCCGATTCCTTGAGGGCCTTGGCGGATATGGTTTACATATTCCCCGTATTGCACCTCTTCTGTCGCATGTGCCGTCTGCTGCGGACGATGATATTCATCAAGGAGTTGTCTGCGCAGGATGTCACTGCTCGTAGCATCAAAAATGATGTGCGAGCAAGGGAGCAATAGCAGATGTTCCCGCAAATTTAAGCGAATCAGGACGATCCGGTACTGCAGCGACTGTGCAAGTTCATAAGGTTCTAAAAATAGGTTAGAGGCAATGGAAGAAAGAAGCCTGCGTTGTGCTTGTACCGGCTGATCCGAGAGATCAACAGTCGGTAAAGAAAGATGCTCTGGAACTGGACGCAACTCCCATTCCCATGCTCCGGACGATTGAACAAGTACGCTTCTTAGCAATTCATGGCGTTGAATAAGCCGCTGAATTGTTACGGTCAAACGCTCGGTGTCCAAGTAGCTATCTAACTGCACAGCCATACCCGAACCTGTAAAATGTTGCAAATGGTAATGCTGAGCTGGTGCAAGCGGATAGCGCCCAATAGCATTCAGACTTAGTATATTGGTATTCCACTCTGTATTTAACTCAGCAATGCTAGCAAGCCATACATCGGCCTGTTGTTTAAGTAAGGTTTCTTGTTCTTCGTGTATCGGTGTAGCTCCGAGAATTCTATCTGGTTCGTCGGTTCCCCAGCGAACGATATAATGCGGGTGCAGGTCTGGATGGATATAAGATTGGATAAATTCAGAGATTGCCTGAACTTGTTCTACACAAAAAGGCTCTACTTGCAGGAACAAATAGTTTTGCTTATCGGTGGATACGGACTGAAGCAAGACCTGTACACCAAACGCTTCTGTAATAGCCCGCTCAACCTCCTGAGCTTTCGCAATGAGCGTATCCGCGTTCACTCCGCCCTCTTCACCACGTTGTAAAAGATCAGACAAGCTTCTTATCGTCTGATATTGAAGCAATTGATGTATATCCAGCGGAATGTTCGATTCCTGTACTTTGGATACCAGTTGAATGGCCTTCAATGAATGACCTCCAAGCTCGAAAAAGCCGTCGTCAATGCCGACCTTTTCAACGCCAAGCACTGCTTGCCACAGGTCCGCCAACTGTTGTTCCACTTCATTTCTTGGAGCAACGTATTCCATATCGGAACCGCTGGTCATTTCTGGCTCAGGCAATGCTTGGCGGTCGATTTTACCGTTCGTTGTCAGAGGAAACGCTGGCAGGAACACATACTGGGCAGGAATCATATAATCCGGCAACTGGCCAGTCAAATGGGTCTTCATATCACTCTTAGATAGCGGTACGTCGGTTGAGATATAAGCACAGAGCGTTTTTTGACCATCGTTTGTGCTTTTTACGGCTACGTGCACCTCCTGAACTGCATCATGCCTCATGAGCTGGGTTTCAATTTCCCCAGGCTCAATACGATATCCGCGGATTTTAACCTGCTGGTCTATCCGTCCGAGATACTCCAGATTGCCATCCGGTAGCCATCTGCCCAAATCACCTGTCCGATACATTTTTTCGCCCGGAATGAATGGATTAGGGACAAAATTTAGCTGGGTCAGATCATCCCTGTTCAGATAGCCACGTGCCAGACCATCCCCGCCAACACATATTTCTCCTTGAGCACCAATAGGCAGCAGCCTGCTTGAAGAGTCCAAAATATAAACAGTTGAATTGCCAATTGGACGACCAATAGGAATGCGATTATATTCCTTATCAATCGGGAAATAAGTAGAAAATGTTGTGTTTTCCGTCGGGCCATAGACGTTGATAATGTTCAGCCCCGGAGAATGTGCTCTCACTGTATTAATGATCCCAGGTAAAAGCACATCCCCGCCCACCAGTAGGTGCTCTAGCGAAGCAAAGAGATCTGGTTTATGCTGAGTGAGTTGGTTAAACAAGGGCGATGTCAGCCACATCGTTGTAATATGATATCGATTCAGCGCTTCACCAAGCTGAACAGCATCCAAGATTACGGATTCCGGTACAATGTACAAGCGCAATCCGTTCAGCAAAGCTCCCCAAATTTCAAAGGTACAGGCATCGAACACGAGCGCCCCGGTCAGCAAAATGCGCTCGTTCTCGGCAAATGGCATGTAATTGGTGTTCTTCACCAGCCGTATGACATTCCGGTGTTCAATCATGACACCCTTGGGACGCCCGGTCGAGCCGGATGTATACATGACATAGGCCAGATCGTCTGCCGTTGTCGATTCGGAAAAAATGAAGTCGTCGGAGTCGTAGGAGCTGATGTCGGCCAGATCCAGAACAGTACCGGAAAAATCGAAAGTGTTCATCTGTCTTCCCTTGTTGGATAGGGTTAGCAGAATTTCGCTACCGCTATCCTGAAGCATAAACATAATCCGTTCCAGTGGATAAGAAGGCTCCAGTGGCAAGTAGGCTCCACCCGCCTTCAAAATACCAAGAATACCGATAATCATTTCTGGTGAACGTTCAGTCAAAATGCCTACGATGGTATCCGGCGTAACACCCAGTTTCCGCAGCTTCGAAGCCAGTTGATTAGCTTTTTTATTTAACTCGCGGTAAGTTAGCTCACGATTTTCAAATACAATAGCTACTGCATCCGGTGTTTTCTCTGCCTGTAATTCAAAGCCGTGATGTATGGTGTGGTCCGATGTATACGGTCTCCGTGTATCATTAAAATCAAACAAGAGCTGCTGTTTTTCCTCCGCTGTCAAAAGATCAATCTCCGAAACCCGGATATTTGGGTTTTGAATAACTTGCTCCATCATTTGGATGAGGTGAGCAGCCAATTGTTTGATCGCATTTTTGTTATACGTCAGCGCGTTATAGCTAAATTTGATTTCCAGCTCTCGGCCAGGCACGACGATTACATTCAAATCATAATTGGTCTGTTCAATATCCTCTATTTCACCAACACGGAGGGCTTTAGGATTTTTTTCCAGGCCCGTAAGTTCTTCCGAAACGGGAAAGTTTTCAAAGGCGACAATATGCTGGATCAGATTTTGTTTTAGTACACTATGGGCTTGAATATCAGCCAAGGAAAAATAGGAATACCGATTGGACTCCATCAAGGAATCCTGTATAGACGTAAGCAAGTCGGAAAACCGCAGGTCAGCGGAGCTTTTAACACGTACAGGTATGGTATTAATGAATAATCCGACCATATTTTCAATACCGGGGATTTCATCAGGTCTGCCCGATACGACAGACCCGAAAATGACGTCCTTACTGTTGTTGTACGTTTGTAGTAATAAGCCCCAAACGGTTTGAAATAAGGTGCTGACGGTGACACGGTTTTGTTTGGCGATTTGTTCCATGCCTTGGGTCAGCTGCTCTCCCCATGTGCATATGAGTTGCTCTGCCTGAAACGAAGGATCGACGGATCGAGTATAGCCGGGCACGACGGTTTCATTTTCAAAATCAGTCACATATTGTTTCCAGTATGCTGCTGCTTCCTCTTTATTTTGTCTTTCCAACCACTGAATAAAGCTGCTAAATGGATAGACAGGCTCTAATTTTAAAGGAGTATCGTCCCGAAGTGATGTGTAAATATCAAAAAAATCTTTGGCTACCGTCCGCAGGCACCAGCCGTCCATAATAATATGATGAGAGATCCAGATGAGCTTTGAGGTGTCCTCATCCCACTGTACAAGCGCTAACCGGATGAGAACCCCCTTTTCCAGATCAAAACCTCTCTGCCGCTCTTCCTGTAAAATGGCTTGAAGTCGTCTGTGCTTTTCCGCATCCGGTAGACTACGCACATCTTCGGTATGGACAGGAGCAGCTAATCGTTCCTCCAGTACACCCTGAAGCGGACGATCCATCTCCTTATACATGAATACCGTACGGAAAATATCATATCGCTCAATCAGCTTTTGTAAGCTTCGGCTGATTAGGTTGGTATCCATAGCTTCATGAATGGTAATAATCGTTTGTTCGAAATAAGCCTCTGACTTTTCATCAAGTATGGAATGAAATAGCATTCCCTCCTGCATCGGGGATAGCGGATAGAGGTCTTTAATTTTCACTTGGTGGTTTAACACCTTATTTGATAAGCGATTTGCAATATTTTCAAACTGGTCCAGAGACAATTGCCCATATGTAAAATCCGTCGGGCTTTGTTCTGCTGTATCCTTGGCACAGCAATGGCGAATAAGTTCGATCAGATGAGTCTTAAAGCTGGCTGTAAGTCGCTCCACCGTCGATGCTTCATATTCACGTCCGTTGTATTCGAATACAATGCGGAGTCTTTCGTCAGTCACCGCACCATGAATATCAAAGCTGGACGCTTTTTCAGTCAGAGGGTTGATTTCAGTACCAGCAAACGTGGATAGTGGCGAGGTACGCCATGTCGTACCTTCTCTGGCTTCTCCGTCAAAGCTAAAGCTGATCTCAGGTGGCTTGGCAGAAAAAAGAGCTGCCCTATCCTGCTGCTCCCTGTCGGTCAAGTAGCGTAAAATGCCATAGCCGACACCCTTGTTGGGTACACGTCGCAAATTGTCCTTAACCAGCTTGATTTGATGGGCCAAATCTTCGGGCTTGCTCACATTTACCACAAACGGATACACGGACGTAAACCTGCCAACTGTACGGGATACGTCAATGTCTTTAATCAATTCCATCCTGCTATGACTTTCCACCTGAACTGCAATTTCAGCATGTCCGCTCCATTCCCGGTAAGCCAGTCCTAGCGCCGTCAGTAAAATATCATTTGTTTCTGTATTGTAAGCATGGTGCGCGTGTTTCAGCAGGTTTTCGGTTTCTTCCCGGCTGAGTGTCACTGCGGATCTGCGCCCGTCACGGATCAGGCTATCTGGAACCTCATGATCTTTTGGTAGCGAAAGTATTTCACGAGCTTCTACCGTATTCCAATAGCTGATTTCCTGACGCGCCAGTTCGCTTTGCGCATACTTGGACAGACGTGTTGCCCATTCTTTGTAGGAATCGGTCTTGGCAGGTAACTGTAGCTTTTCACCGTTAGCTAACTGTTGGTAGGTTGTTTCCAAGTCTTCCAGCAGGATTCTCCACGACACACTGTCTACGACAAGATGATGAATGACGATTAACAAATGATCGGATTCCTGTAGCCGGATTAAAGCCAAACGCACAAGCGGGCCGTTACGCAAATCAAAACGGCTTTGTAACGCGTCAGTGAGCTGCGCGATTTCTTCCTCAGGCTGGTCAGCATGTGAAAAATCGTAGCTTTCCAATGTAAAGTGTTCACCTTCGGCTGTGCCTCTGTTATAGGCGACAGGTTTTTTTTCACGTTCATCAAAGGTAATGCGCAAGGCATCATGGTGCGTGGTCAGCTTGTCCACGGCGCTTCGCAGCAAGGTTTCGTTCCATCTTTCGGGGTTCTTGAGCATGACAGCCTGACTGTAATGATGACGTTCTGTTCGATGATGCTCAAAAAATTCCCATTGGATCGGTGTCAACTCCACTGTACCTTGTACCGCCCCCTGCGGGATGGTCCGAATTACTTTTTTTATATAAGGAGCAATCAAATCAATCTGCGGATGGCGGAACAAATCCTTCATGTCCATTTTGAGGCCCTTCGCGTTCAATCGGGCTGCGATTTGCAACGCTTTGATCGAATCACCACCAAGCTCGAAAAAGTTGTTGCGCAGACCAATCGGCTTAACACCAATGACTTCCTCCCAGATGGAAGCGAGTGTTTGCTCCAGTTCGCTCTGCGGCGCTTCATACTCGACGTCGGTCAGCACAAAATCTTCGGGTTCTGGAAGCGCACGTCGATCAATTTTACCGTTATGGGTCAAAGGCAATTGATCCAGCACGATAATATGTGCGGGCACCATATAGCTTGGCAACTGCTTGGCAAGCTCTGTCCGCAAGAAGGATTTGTCGGTTGTACCTGCTACGTAGGCGCACAAATACTTTTGTCCGGTTTTATCCGTTCTATCCGTGACCACCGCTTGGCGTACCTCATCCAATTGGAGTAAGGCCGACTCAATTTCACCAGGTTCGATCCGGTAGCCACGAATTTTCACCTGAAAGTCAATCCGACCGATGAAATCAATGTTGCCATCCGGCAGCCAGCGTGCCAGATCTCCGGTGCGGTACAGACGCTCTCCCTTTACAAAAGGATTCGGTACAAATTTCTCCGCCGTCAGGTCAGGACGGTTCAAATAACCGCGGGCCACAGAAGCGCCGCCCAAGCACAACTCCCCGGCTACGCCGACAGGGAGCGGACGCAAAGCCTCATCCACGATATATACTTTATGATTCGGCAGTGCCTTTCCAATCGGGACGATACCTGACGGAGGCAGACGTTCAGCTGTTTCTTCATAAAAGCTGGAATCAATAGCCGCTTCGGTTACACCGTAGGTATTCATGATGCGCATCGTATCGCCGAAGTGATTCAAAAGCGTCCGGTAGTTTTCAACGCCAAAGCTGTCCGCGCCTGTAGTAAGCAGCTTCATGGCACTGACATCTGTACCGTGTTCATATACGTAGGCCATAAGCAACGTCAACAAGGCTGGCGGAACTTCAAACGTCGTAATTTCGTGCTGTTCGAGAAACTGGGCCAAAGCTGGAGGATCGTTGCGCACATCCTGTGGACAAATGACCATGGTGCCTCCGTTCACGAATGTCTTGGCCAGATCACCGGCAAAGACATCGAACGACATACTGGCAATCTGAAGGAGCTTGACGGGAAACTCTTTTAACTGGTGAGCTTCTCTATAGCCCCACGCCGTATTTACGTAATGGCGATGCTCGATCATCACGCCTTTGGCGTTGCCCGTCGTTCCCGATGTGTAAATGACGTAGGCCAAAGCCTCAGGATCATAAATAGGTGCGTAGATAGGCGCTTGTTGATGGGAATGCTCCGCTTGTGAAGCTTGTTGAAGTAACGCTGGCAAGTCCAGCACTTCACTCGCAAAATCCACATCGGCCAATAGTTCAGTCAAGGAAGACTGCGTGAGCATAATCGTAGCTCCGCTGTCCTGAAGCATGTAAGCAATTCTTTCTTTCGGGTAGGTCGGATCGACAGGTACGTAGGCAGCTCCCGCCTTCATAATCCCTAACACAGCGATAATCATGTCTGCTGAACGCTCAAGCATCACGGCGACGAGATGTTCGCGTTGGACCCCGCGGTTTTGTAATGCTTGAGCAAGCAGATTGGCCTGCTCATTCAGCTCATGATAGGTCAGTGCAGTATCTTCGTAGATGACAGCGGTCTGTTCCGGGATACGTTCTGCCTGTGCCTCAAATATTCCATGAAATGTTCCGGTAGGATAGTCGGCAATCGGTCCTCTCCATACATTGGTGAGTTCCGCCTCTTCTGTAGCGGTCAGCAGACGAATGTTCCGCAGCAGGAGTTCTGGTGTACGTGCAATCTGGACGAGTACATGCTCCAAATGCCCGGCTAACCGTGTCATCCCTTCATCGCTGTAGACATGGTTGTTGTAGGACAGCATAAAGCTCAGCGCTTTTCCGTCCTCCACTTCGATGTTGAAGTGGTAAGGTGTTTCTTCGGACAGCTGGGCGTCCTCCATGACGAATCCAAGCCGTTCCTTCAGATCAGGCCGGCCAACCATATCCTCCAGCGGGTAGTTTTCAAATACAACAAAATGATCCATGAGTTGCTGCTTGAGCGCTGACTGGGACTGTATTTCAGCGAGTGAAAAATAGTCATACGCCCGTGATTGAACCACGCTGCGCTGCACTTCACGAAGCAGACCTGAGAATGGCAGATCTGCATCCAATTTGATTCGTACCGGTATTGTGTTAATGAAAAGTCCCAACATCTGTTCAACACCTTCAAGTTCCGGCGGTCGGCCGGAAACAACGGTGCCGAAGACGACGTCTTCACTTTGGTTGTATCCTCCAAGCACCACTCCCCATGCAGCCAGAAACAGACTGCTAAGGGTTGTTCCGTTGCGTTCAGCCACCGTCCGCAATTGACGGGTTGTTTCATCCGTGAGTGTTATTTTATGCTCATGCAGCAAGTACCCGGTATCTGGCTGGAGCGGATGGGCTATTGGCAGGGTTGGCAGCACGGCTGGCTGATCATAGCCGTTCAGGATGGACCGCCAGTATTCCTTCGCCGCCTCCTTATCCTGCTTATCCAGCCAGCGGGCATAGCCAGTATAGGGCTGCGGTGTTGGCAGTTGTACGGTCTTACCCGCTTTCAGCGCTTCATAAGCCGCGAACAGCTCGTCCATAACGATGCCGAGGCACCAGCCGTCCATAATAATATGATGAAAGCTTAAAAGCAGCGTATATGCGTTCGTTTGGGTTTGAAGCACAGCCAGACGAATGAGCAAATCCTTACTCAGATCGTAACGATGGTTTCGGTCTGCGTCTGCGTAGCTGCGAATGGCCTTTGCTTGCTCTGCCTCGGGAATATTCGTCAGATTCTCGTAACGAAGCCTTGGATTTCGCTCCTTAAACACGATGAGCCGCGAACGGGAAGCACTTTTATGATAAATATTCGAACGAAGCGTTTCGTGACGCTGCACCAGAGTCTCGAAGCTCTTTTGCAGAGCCTCCAGGTTCAGTTCACCCCGGATGGTCATTCGTACTTGCTCATAGTACGCTTGTGATTCCGGCTCCATCACTGTATGAAAGAGCATCCCCTCCTGCAAAGGCGTTAAATTGGCCACTTTTTCGATTTCAAGCCTTTTACTCATCGGATTTCCCCCTCAATCGAATATTTATAGGCTTTCATAAAAATGCTTCATCTCTTCGAACTCTTCCAAATCCAGATCATCTGCCCCTACGTCTGTTGGTGTCAGTTCCTGACCGGACTGATCAAGGCAATGACGAATGGTATTCAACAGGTGTGTTTCGAAGCGGGAGAAAAGTTGTTTGACCGTGCGTTCTTCATATGCATTCCTGTCATAGGATATACGGATACTTAATTTTCCGTCCTCCAACCGGCTATCCATATAAAGAGCATAAGATGAACCATTAATCACATTCTTGGTACCTGGTCCAATTTCAGCTTGCAGCGGCGATATTGAAAAATAAACCGATTCCGGGTGTGGGGAGTCTATATAACGGAAACCAATTTCCGGATGACGAAAACGTTTAGAATCCGTTGGATTGCTGGCTTCGGTCAGATATCTCAATGCACCGTAGCCCAATCCGTGATTTGGAACCTGCCGAACCGTTTCCTTCACACGCTTGAGCAACAGCGCTATATCATCCGCAGATTTGATGTCCAGTACAACTGGATACACGGACGTAAACTGCCCTACCGTTCTGGAGATATCCAGCGAATTTGTTTCAGCCTGCTCTCGGCCAGGGTTCTCCACGTAGAGTGCAATCCGTTCTTGTCCTGACCATTCGGACACTGTTTGCCCCAGTACGGACAGCAGTACTTCCTCCGGCACGGTATTATAGGCATGATTGACCTGTGTCATCAGATGCTGGGTTTCGTCAGTTGATAATTGCAGGTGGAGCTGATGTGTTTGTCTCTCCGACCCAGAATCCGTAATGACTTCATGGTCTTTGGGAAGCGTTCTCCACTCTGACAACTCTATCTTGTTCCAATAGTCCTGCTCCTTGAGCAGCTCTTTACTATTCGCATAATGCTCAAGATGCTCTGCCCACGTTTGGTAAGCGTTCGTTTTGTCCGGTAAAACAATCGTTTCCCCATCCAGAGCTTGTCCGTAGCCTGTTGCCAGATCTTCGAGCAAAATATTCCATGAAATGGCGTCAGCCACTAGTGGGTCTACAGCAAGGAAAAGATGATCTCCGCTATCCAGACGGAAAAGCCCTGCCTGAACTCGTGGTCCTTCAAACAGCCGCAGGCTGCTTTGAATCCGTTGACATTCAGCTTCCATGTGGCTGCGTGCTTCGCTTTCCGTTCCCGTAAGCGACAGTACCTCCAGCGTGATTAGCTCCTCATGCAGTCCTTTGTGAGCTTGCGTAACCGACTCGTCAGCCTGTTGTAGTAAGCCAAGACGCAGAGCATCGTGGTGCTCTACGATTTTCTTCAATGCGGCTCGCAATGGTTGCTCGTCAAAGCCCGACTTTGCCAACAGCAGTACCGACATTGCGGCAGGAAGTGCCTCGGATGCTGGATGCCGTTCAAACCCATCGAGTAGATGTCGTTGTATCGGTGTCAGTGGTACTTCTCCATCTATCGGACCTTGCTCTATCGGACGGGACAATGTTTCTGCATAGCCGCTCAGGATTTCAATGGACGGATGCTCCAGTATGTGTCGGATATCCAGTAAATACCCGTGGAGACGCATGCGTGCGATGACTTGAACTGCTTTAATCGAGTCGCCTCCGAGCAGAAAAAAGTTATCCTGAATGCCCACCTGATCGCGTCCCAAAACATCTTGCCATACGGCGGCCAAAGCTTCTTCCACATCATTTCGCGGCGCTACATAGGCCACATCCGGTCGGAATAGCTTTTCAGGCTCCGGCAATGCTTTTCGGTCGGTTTTTCCGTTCGGTGTCAACGGTATCCGATCCAGAAACACGAAGTAAGACGGAACCGAATAATACGGGAGCAACTTGGCGGCATGTTCATGAATGACCGTTAAGCTTGGTGTTTCTTCTGTATGCAATACAATGTAGGCACACAAGACGGATTCTTGCTCTTTGTTTTGATATACAGTGACGACAGCCTCTTGAATTGCAGAATGGCTCATCAAAGCATTTTCAACCTCACCCAGTTCGATCCGGAATCCACGTACTTTCACCTGATGGTCGATTCGGCCGATAAACTCCAGATTTCCATCTACTTTCCAGCGAGCGAGGTCACCCGTTCTGTACATTCGTGTCCCTATTGAAAATGGATTATCCACAAATTTTTCTGCCGTCAAATCCTCGCGGTTCCAATAGCCACGGGCCAGCCCTTCCCCTGCAATGCATAGCTCGCCCGGTATACCGATTGGCTGTAATCTGTTCTGCGCATCCATGATATAAATGTGCGTATTCGCAATGGGGCGTCCAATGTCAATCTGATTGGCATGGGTAAGTTCCTGCACTGCCGACCAAACCGTCGTTTCCGTAGGTCCATACATGTTATAAATACGGGGGCCGTTCAATTTCTGCAATGCCTCCAGCAGCCTGGGTGAAAGCGCTTCTCCCCCAACCATAATTTCCTGTACACCTTGCAGCGCACGGGAGCCTTCCTCATGACTCAGCAGCATGTGCAGCCGGGATGGCGTCATTTGCAGCATGTCAATATGATGTGCAGTAATCAGTTCGCCAAGTGCCTGAGGATCGACCTGATGATGGCGGTCGACTAGCACGACGGTCATTCCGCCTAGCAGCGGCAGAATCGCTTCCAAAACGAAAATATCGAACGAAATAGTGGTTAGCGATAAAATCGTTTTGTTCGTTGCAAAGTCGATCACTTCACGCATTCCTGTAATAAAATTCAGCACCGAGCGATGCTGGAGCATAACTCCTTTCGGATTTCCGGTTGAGCCAGAAGTATAGATGACGTAAGCCAGATGCTCCGGCTGAGCAGTGGCTTCCAGATTGGTCCTTTCCCCTTGATATACTTCCTCATCTTCAATAAACAGGGTGTTGGCGCTGTAATGGTGTTCTCCTACCAGATCGCGACTGGTCAGGAGTACGGCAGCCTCACTGTCACTCAGCATATATTCAATACGGGCTGACGGATATTCAGGGTCGATAGGCACATAAGCGCCACCCGCTTTTAGCACGGCCAGCAGACCGATAATCATTTCCGCCGAACGCTGCACCATCAGACCAACTAGCTTATCGGGTCCTACACCATGCGCTTGAAGTACCCGTGCCAGTGAGTTAGCGCGTTCGTTCAACTCCCGGTAGGTCAGCCGCTGATTTCCGAACACCAATGCTATATGATCCGGCGTCTGTACGACCTGCTTTTCAAACTGCCCGTGGACTGTCTCATGGTACGGGAAAGGTACGACGGTATCATTAAAACCGGTTAGCAGCAATTGCTTCTCTTCATCAGATACGATCGTAATATCGGCCAACCGTACCCGGAAATCCTGCGTCACCGTTTCCAAAATTCGCACAAAATGCTCTGCCAGCCGTCGGATGGTCTCCGGTTTAAACAGCTTTGTGCCATACTCCAAAGTGAAGGACAAACGTTCTTTTTCCTCGGTCACATGCAATGAAAAATCCACCTTGGATATACCCGCGTTGAATTCTTCCGGTTTAAAACGAATTCCTCCTGTTTCCAAAACATCTGTGCCGACATTTTGCAAACTGAACATCGTATCGAACACCGGGTTTCGACTTACGTCGCGTACCAGTTCCAGTTTGTCTACAAGCTCATCAAACGGGTATTCCTGATGCTCCAGTGCCAGCAGCGAGTTTTGCTTAACCTTCTGCAAAAAGGATTGGAACGTTAAAAAAGATCGCGGCTGATTGCGAAGAACCAGCGTATTGACGAACATGCCAATCATCGTTTGCGTATCCACATGTCGTCTTCCGGCAACAGGTGTACCCACGATAATGTCCTCTTGACCAGAATATTTGCCCAGCAGGACATTATAAGCCGCCAAAAGTACCATAAAGATCGTAGATTCGGTATCTTGGGCCAATTTGTAGAGTGTGTTAGTAAGTTTGGATTCCAAGGTGACGGTCAAGCTGTCACCTTCAAAGCTTTGTGTTTGTGGACGTGAAAAGTCCGTAGGTATATTCAGTATAGGAAGCTCGCCATTCAAGGTCTGGAGCCAATATGATTCATGCGCTTGCAATGCGTCGTCAGTGATCTGCTGCTTCTGCCAAGCAACAAAGTCTTTGTAATGAAGCTGAATGTTCGCAAGCTGTCTGCCCTGATACCGTTGAATGATTTCATCCAGCAGCACGGCCATGGAGAAACCATCGGACACGATGTGATGCATATCCACTAACAGTATGAAGCCACCTTCGATAAATTCGTACAGTTCGGCGCGGAATAAAGGAGCTGTTCCTAGGTGAAAAGGCTGAACAAACAAGGTCCGAGCCTGTTTTGCTTCTTCCTTGGAAATGCGGGTACACGGGATGTCGAATGGAATCGTGTCCCGAACTTTTTGTACCACTTCTCCGTCTTCCAGATCGAAATACGTCCGAAAGGATTCATGACGCAAAATAACTTCCCTAACGGCTTCAATGAAGCGGGGAACCTCCAGATCTCCCTCTATGAAAAGCTGACCTGGTACATGATAGGCCTTTCCACCTCCCAACTGATCCAGCACGTACATTCTCTTTTGGGAAGAAGATACCGGATAGAAGGCTTGCGATTTCACAGATACAATCGGTTCGTAGGTCTTCTTTGTTCCACCCGCAATATATGTAGCCAGCTCTGCAATCGTTTGCAGCTCAAAAATGTGGCTAAGTGGAATGTGTACACCCAGTTCCTTATTGACTCTCGACAGAATGACCGTCGCTTTTAGTGAATCACCGCCCAGTTGAAAAAAGTTATCGTCATAGCTGATATCCGTTACATTCAGAACGTCCTTCCAAATGTTCACGAGTTGATCTTCTACGCCGTGGTTCTCAGAAGCGGTGTGTGTTTTAGTGAATACACTTGCTTGTCCCGGCTCTGGCAAAGCCTGTAGATCAGACTGACCATCCGGCAGAAGAGGAATATGATCCATAGGAATCCAAAAACGAGGCTGCGTATAATCTGGAAGAATTTCGATTACAGCCTTTTTCAGTGCGTCTTCTTCCCATGGCTTCGATGCGTTTGCGACCACATAGGCGGTTATATATGAGACTTTTCCAGCTTCGTCCGTTTGCGGTGTAATGGCGCAGGACTCCAATTGGAAAGTTTGCAGTAGATGTTTCTCCAACTGCCCCAGATTAACCTGATGTCCGCGAATGTGGATAGTCCGATTCAAATTGCCAATATGCCGCAGCTTGCCATCGTTTTCCACGTAAGCCCATTCCCGGGTCGTTCCCAACAGACCTGCTACTGAGGCTTGATACACCTCCCCTGCTGTCCCAACAGGTGCCAAATGCTTGTAGACATCGAGGACGCAAAGATAGTTTCCGTTGGCATCGGTATTTGCTGCCCATGCAGCTCGAAGTTGTTCGTTCTCCGGCGCACGGAGTAAAGTCAGCGTAGAAACGCGAGCCCCTTCTTCCTCTACAATGGAATGCAGCAGATTCAGGAAATATCCTGACCAGGCTTCGATAATGTTTGGCTGAAAAAGATCCAAATTGTAGTCGAAATCAAGACGTAATTGTTTCTGCGCCTCTGTCACGTTCAAAAACAACTCGTATTTGCTGAATGACACCTCATTCTCAACGAGTTCTGCTTCCAGTCCATGGAATTGAAAACGCGGAATCGGTCGATCCATATTGAATACAGCGTTAATGACAGGCAAATGCCTCAGCCCCAGCTCAGCGAGTCCGGCAAAGCTATACTTTTGAAATCTGTCCAGTTCATTCATGCGCTTTTTGACCGTTTGGACATGCTCCGTAAAAGTAGCATCAGGACGCACTTCGCTGATCATCGGAAGCAAGTTGACACAGTTGCCGATCAGAGAGAAGGCGTCCATATGGGATTGTCCTGCGGTGGGAACCCCCACCGTTACTTCCTGCTGCCCTGTCAGGCGATGTAGAAAAATCTGAAAGGCGGACAGCAGCGTTATAAAAAGACTGCTGCCTAGCTTTATGCTGGCAGATCTCAATTGTTTAACGAGCTTCGTTTCGAGCATTATGGTATGTCTGCTTCCTCTGGAAGACGGAATTTGTATTCCCCTCACCGGAGATGGCAGATGGAGGACAGGCTGCTGCTTTTCTAGCACTGCCGACCAAAAAGCAAGGGCCTCTTTTTTCCCTGCTTTCAATTGATCCTGCTGCCAAACAACGTAATTCCAAAAAGGTACTGGATCGGGAAGGTTGTAGTCAGCGTGTCGGACAAGCGCAGAATAGATGTGTTCCAATTCCTGAATGAATACACTGATTGACCAGCCATCCGCGATAAAATGATGAAACGTAAAAACACCCAGATGCTCTTCATCCGATATTTTCAGCAGATGAATCCGGAATAATGGCTCGCCTGGCGTCATGGCAAATGGGGTTTCACTGTCCTTGATCATCCATGCCCGGATATGTTGTTCCTGTTCATCTGGGCGATAACTGGTAAAATCATGAAGCGGGATTTCCGCTTTCATCACAGGAGCGAACACCTGAGTTTCCCCATCGCCGCTCATAAAGATATGTAAGGCTTCATGACGGTTTACAATGGTCTGGACAGCTTGGTTGAACGCCTGCTGCTGAAGTGGACCACGAAACCGCAACAAGGCGGTTTCGTGTAAAGATTGAGAGTCACTTCGATCTGAAACAGAAGCGAACCAAAGCTGCTTTTGCTCTGGAGTTAACGCAATAATAGTTTCTGCTGCTTCAGCCTCTGGAGGTACGGTTACAGGTTGCTTTCCCGGTCCCGGGCCGTTTCCATTCGGGGGCGGGTCCGGTAAAAATCCCCCTTTACGCAGCTCGTTCACGCTATCTTTGACCGCTTCTACGATTCGCGCAATATCTTCCTCGGTATGGGCCGTGGACAAGAAGCAGTTTCGTCCCTCCCAGATATAGATGCCTTTGTCCAGCATGTGATAGAAGAACAACTCCAAATCGCCTTTGAGCACGAAGCGGAATAGGGAGCCAAAGTGAACGACCTTCATAGGTACGTGTTCGTCAGTGAAATAGCTGTTCAGCTCCGCTGCTAACGCCGAGGTGCGGCTGTTCAAGCGATTTTGCAGTTGCTCGCCATGCTTCTCCAAATGATCCAGCACCGCTAAGGATGCAGCCATTGCCAGCGGATGATGGCAGAAGGTTCCTGCCACAAAGGTTCGCTGCTGCTCATGCTGCGGATAGGAATCGTCTCCGAAGCTCCACGTGCCTCCGTCGATCCCGTTCATAAAGGCAGCTTTTCCGGCTACGATGCCGATGGGCAGCCCGCCGCCAATGATTTTACCGTAGGTCACGAGGTCGGCTTGTACCCCAAACCACGCTTGGGCTCCTCCGGGCTGAATCCGGAAGCCTGTGATGACTTCATCAAAAATGAAGGCAGTACCCGACTGCTCCGTTATCTGGCGAATTTCCTGCAAAAAGGCTTTAGGCTGAAAATCTGGTCGGCGGCTTTGTACCGGCTCCACTATAACCGCGGCCAGTTCATGCGCATGGGTGCGGATATAATCCAGAGAATCGTCCGCCCCATAATGAAGCACGACGACATCGTCCACCATATGCTGCAAGATACCTGGAGCTAGAGGTGTCGAATGCTCCTTGTCATCACCCGCGCTCCCCAGTGCCAGCACCCCGTCGAATGTACCGTGATACGAGCCAGCAAAAATGACGACTTTAGCTCGTCCAGTGGCAGCACGTGCCAAACGGAGCGCGACCATGACGGCTTCCGTGCCGGAATTATACAGGGCAATCCGTTCCACACCGGTCATCTTGCACATTCGCTCGGCGACTTGCCCAGCCATGTTGGACATGGGGCCAATACACATGCCGTTCTTCAGTTCTTTCTCAATTTTTTCACGAATAAAGGCTGGATTATGTCCAAACAGATTTACACCAAAGCCCATCGTCAAATCGACATATTCATTGCCATCCAGATCCCAGATTTTAGACCCGTCTGCACGTTGGGATACAATTTGATACACCATTTCCTTCAAAACAGGCCGGAAACCAGCCACATTACGGTTATTGGCGTATACGGAGCGATACTGCTGGGTGTACTGTTTGGTGCTACGCGTACGGGCCGTGTAGCGCTCAATCAGCTCTTGCAGGTGTTGTTCCTGACGGAGCGAAAGCAATTCACGTGCTTTAACATCCAGCTTTTTATAAGGCGTATACGGCTTGGCTTCATTGCCTATCTGCTTGGAAACAGCCTTTACGGATGGTGCTGGTGCTAATGCAGCCGCGACTTTCTGCTTGGATTCGGTACGGATGATCTGCGCACCTTCACTACTTGATGATAGCAAAACGCCCGTTTCCGGGTTAAATGGCTCGGAAGCTATTACGGATGCAGATGGCTGTTGCCGGAGAACATCGAGCTGCTGTGACATCAGATGTAGCTGTTGCTCCAAAATTCGCTCTACAGCCGCAGAAGCTGTAGCGATTGGAAAGCTTTGAGCCCGTGTTTGCCCAGCCGTATCTATGGCATAAACGGATGTGGCAGCCGGAACAGCGGATTCATGAGACGGTTGGGTTAACGGGAAAGCTGCATGATCAACCTGATTCAGAGTTGTTTCTGGGCGATTTTCCACAGATTGAACCGGGGTTTCAGCGGAAGTGAAAATGCTCACCCGCTCGGCTACGTAGCTGGCCAACAGCTCCAGCGTGGTCAACGATTCGAAAAATTCGTTCATTGGAACGTCCAGTCCGAAGGTATCCTTGATACTGTGGCGAACCTGGGACAAATTAATGGAATCCAGCCCAAGCTCCAGAAAATGTGTTTGTGGCTCCAGTTCCTCCAGGCTGAGTTGGGACACGTTACCGATCATTTTCGCTAACTTTTGAAGAATAGATGATTTGTGCTGATCGGTAGCAGATGCTGGCGCTAAATACTCGTTCCCCATAATTCCAGACTCCTTTACTGTTGAGTTCTCATGAACTGGTACCTTCTGTTCCGTTCGAACCTGTTCGGGTACGTTAATCCAGCATCTTTTCCGTTCGAATGGATACGTAGGCAGAGAAACCTTTTTATAGTGCTTACCTGCATAAAGGGCATTCCAATCGATCTGCGCTCCTTGCACATACTTGGCAGCCAGTTGCTCCAGTGATTGCAACGTGTCCAAGCTTCCAGTGACCATCTCTGCGCCACCTGTACTATCCGCTTTCCCGGTGTATACGCCTTCGACGACTCTGCCTTGTTCGTGCAACTGAAGCACCTTCGCTTTCAACGCATCCGCCCCTGAGGCAGTCACAGCAATCCGGTGATTCAGGTGACTTCTGCCTGTGTTAGCCGTATAGCATACATCCTGCATCACGAGTTCTTCCGCACGTCCGAACCGTTCTGCGTACTGCCCGACCAGCTCGTGCAAAGCGGATTCACTCCGCGCTGACAAGGTCAGCAGCAGTGGTGATGATCTATTGTTGCTGTCCGTTGAGGCTTGCTCTGATTCCGTCTTCGCTATATATTCCTCCAGCACCACATGGCAGTTTGTCCCGCTGAATCCAAAGGAACTCAGCCCGCTTCTTCTCGGGAAACCGTTCGTCTTCCATTCCCGCAGCTTCGTATTGGCATATACCGGGGATTCCTCAAAATGGATCTTCTGGTTTGGTGTGCGAAAATGAACGAGCGGTGCAATCTGTTGGTGCTTCATGGACAATACGGATTTGATCAAGCCCGCAATTCCGGCGGCTTCGTATAAATGACCGATATTCGTTTTGACCGTGCTGATCGCCACAAACTGCTTACGCTGTGTATGCTTGCGGAAAGCCTTGGTAATGCCGTCAATCTCAACCGGATCGCCCAGCTTGGTTCCGGTGCCATGTGCTTCGATATAACTTATCGTTTCAGGATCAATCCGTGCATCGCGCCACGCCTGCAAAATCACTTCTGCCTGAGCCAGCGCATTCGGCGCGGAAATACCAATCGTGCTGCCGTCCTGATTGATAGCACTTCCCTTGATCACGGCTAAAATGTTGTCACCGTCTTGTTCCGCTTTGCGCAGCGGCTTCAGGAAAACGGCTCCAACTCCCTCACCCCAGCCTGTTCCGTCCGACTGGTCGTCGAAGGCGCGTGCTCGATCATCGGAGGATTCCATGCCAATGCCCGCTTTCAGCGGCAGCAAAATGGTCTTCACTCCACCAGCCAAGGCCATGTCGCAGTCTCCGCTAAGGATGGATTTGCAGGCCAAATGCACTGCCACGAGTGATGAAGAGCATGCTGTATCAATGGTTAGCGCCGGACCTTTTAGATCGAGCAAATAGGCAATCCTGCTGGAAATAATGGATGATAAATTACCAATGGCAAAGTTCGGCAGCGCGCCCGGTTCCACCTCGGACAACAAACGCTCGTATTCGAAGCTGGTTTTGGAGAAGCCAACATACACGCCGACCTTTTGGCCTGCCAGTTGCTTACCCCCATACCCCGCATCCTCAATCGTGCTCCAGGCTGTTTGTAGAAATAACCGTTGATTCGGGTCCATGAGTGAGGCTTCCCGTGGAGTCAGCTTAAAGAAGGAGTAATCGAACTTGTCTACTTCATCCAAATAGCCGCCTTCTGCAATTTGCATATTCCGTCCTTTCGTATTCAGACGGGAAATGAAATCTTCGGCATCTTTTCTTCTTTCATCGCTGTACGGGCCGATATTGTCAGCCCCTGATGCCACATTCGCCCAAAACTGCTCCAATGTTTCCGCTTGAGGAAACTTGCCTGACATGCCGATGATGGCTATATCCCGGACATTTGCTTCCTCCTTGGCCTCGGACTGTGCTGTTGCAGCCGGATCGCTGCTCATGCCCTGACTAGAGATATATGCAGCAAGCTTGGCGATGGTCGGATAGGAAAAGAAGTCCGTCACCTCAATATGAATCCCTAATTGATCCTCCAACACGTCCACAATTTGAACGAGCTGCAAGGAAGTCACTCCGATATCAAAGTAGCTATCGTCCGTCCCGATCGATTTTACATTTAAAATATCCTGGCAGATTCCAATCAGCTTCTGTTCTATCTCTCCTTGAGGCAAGACTGCACGCTCAGCTGCTTGCACGGTTTGAGTGGCCTCAGCCAGTGCTGTCAATATCTCATTAAATTCGCCCTGCTCATAACTCTGGGCTAATTTGAAGCGCTGAACCTTTCCACTGGTTGTTTTAGGAATACGCCGTATCGGAACTATATCCTGAATATTCCAGCCTCCCCGGTAATTCAGATGGCTTTTCAGCTTTTGGACAAGCGGTACAAAATGCTCTATCTTTTTCGTATGCATCACAAAGGCAACAATACGATCCTGCCTGGTCTGCGCATCATGTACACCGCACACAGCTACTTTCCCGAGATCCACGCCATCCAGTTCCTCGGCAATCCTCTCGATGTCATGCGGGTAGACATTCTGTCCGTTCACGAAAATGATATCCTTGGCTCTACCGGTAATAGTCAGGCGGCCGTTCCGCATAAACCCTAAATCGCCGGTGATAAGCCAGCCATCCTCTGTTTTGACCTTCGTGGTAGCCTCTGGATTGTTATAGTATCCGGATGTCACATTTTTGCCGCGGATCTGTGTGTGTCCAATCACCCCATCTTCGAGCACCTGATTTTGTTCATCGCAAATGCGGACAGAGGTACTAGCCAGCGGATACCCCAAATCCACAAAAGTAAGACACCGCTTGTCGGACTTGTCCACTTCTTCTATAGGTTCACCTACGTGTAACTGCTGTCGATTCAAATGAATGGGGATAAAGGTACTTTTGTCCAGAGGTGGAGAGGAAACGCCCACGCTTGCCTCTGCCAACCCGTAGACAGGCAACATCGCATTTTTATTCAAACCGTGAACACTCATTGCATCCATAAACCCATGACAAAGCTCCACAGATACGGGCTCAGCTCCATTTAAGATCATACGGACACTTGACAAATCCCAGTTAGCTGCTGTTTCGGGTTTATACTGATCGAGAAAAAATTTATATCCAAAATTGGGAGAGCATATTTGAGTCACCTTATGCTCCGATACTTTTTTTAGCCATAAAGACGGGCGTCTGATAAAAAGTGCCGTTGGCATAATCAACTGCTTGGCATTAGCGATCACACAGGTTAAATGAAATGCGATCAATCCCAGGTCATGCGTAAGCGGCATCCAGCCCAAATAAGCATCCTTGGAGCTCATGCCCGTTTGATTTGCAATATCCCGAATATTGTAAACCAAATTTTCATGCGTCAGCATGACTCCTTTGGGATCACCTGTAGAACCTGAGGAAAATTGGATAAAAGCTAAATCCTCCGGTTTGGGTATATGGGCAACACCTTTACTCTGATTGGAATAATCGAATATATGGCTTGAAAAAGTCGCTTTTTTAACGGGCTCAAAGGAATCCAGCAGTTCGTGCTGGTGCGAGTATTTTTCTAACTGTTCCAATACCTTGTCATCTGCAATCATATAAGGGCGGGAAAGTGTATTCCAGATTTTAAACAATTTCATTTTATGCTCATCATTATTCCCTATGCTTACAGGAACAGGGACGATTCCACCGAGTAGGCAACCCCAAAATACATTCACAAAGGTATGATTGTCGTCGATCTGCATGATCAGCTCATCGCCAGGCTGTATCCCTTTTTCCTGTAATTCATAAAGTACCTGTGATGCTTGCTCCAGAAGTTTACAGTAGGATACGTATTCCTCTTGTTTATCACCAGAAATAAAGGTGATTCCGTTCTCATCCCGGCTTGCACGGTCTTGAATGATTTCAATTAAAGTTTGAAACTGTTCCATCCTGATCCCTCCTCAATTGCTCTAGCATTACTTTCTGCTCTCCTTCGGAGACCTGTTTGGTTTGCAACACCAGGCGAATACACTCCAAAATCTCCTGTCTTTGCTCAAAAGCAGGAGGTGAACCGCTCCCTGATTCAGAGCTTTGAAGTAATTCTTCCAGTCTTTGAACAGGTAAAATAACACCCTTTCGATAATCATCTTCATTCCAATTGGCATTGGGGGTAGATACCGCCAGTGAAAGGGAACGAGCAACCCAATCACGAATTGAGAAGCGGCGTTCCAGTTCAACGCGATCCAAGTCTCTATCCACGGACAGAAATTCAATGGTAGTGTTTATTTCCTTCGCCAAATTTTTCAGCACCGTTCGTGGACCTAACTCGATGCCTTGTTCCACGCCACGATTCGCCATATACTGCATGGTTTGAATCCAGCGAACCGGGTGAGTCATTTGCAAAATCAATCCTTGACGGATGCTGTCAACATCGGGGTATGGCAGAGCGGTCACATTGGAGATCACGGGCCACAGCGCTTCATGGAAAGTGTATTTTTGCAGCTCGATGGTCAGCCTGTCCGCAGCATGCTGCATAAGCGGACTATGAAAAGGACCACTAACCTGCAAGCGAGTAATTTGGGCTCCCCGCTGTTCTAACTTGCCAGCTACCATAGCTACCGACGTATGATGACCAGAGACGACATACTGATTGGGCGAATTGTAACAAGCAATGACAGCAGGCTGATCGACTGTGGAGTGCAGACGACAGAATTCTTCCACGGCGTTCAACTCAGCTCCGCGAATGGCAATCATGCTGCCCAGACCGGCCTCTGCGGCTGCTTCCATGAAGCGTCCCCGCTCTTGTACCAGTCGTAAAGCGTCGCCAAAGGCTAGAACACCGCTACTTACCAGCGCTGAATATTCACCCAGGCTATGACCTGCTGAAAATTCAGGGATCATCCCGATTTCATGCATATAACGCCGAAATGCAATGACGCTGATCGTAAGCAGTGCAGGCTGAGTATAGAATGTTCTGGATAGCTGGGTAATCGGACCTGCCATGCATAAAGCTTTCAGATCATATCCCAAAATATCAGCAGCCTCTTCAAACAAACGATCCGCTTCATTAAAATCGCTATGCCATGCCGCTCCCATTCCTACATACTGAGAACCTTGTCCTGGAAAAACCAAAGCCATGCGATTCATACCAAACCCCTTTCCTCCCCACAAAGATGTGGCAAAACAAAAATGTTTTTACGATTCAGGTGTTAATGTACATATGTATGGAGACATCGAGATGTAGAGATAGATGCAGCAAAAAGAAACAAAACGGATTTCCAAAAAAACAGTAATCGACTTGTAAAAGTGAATTGGTTATGGAGTTTCCATTCGTGGTGTGATTGAGATCAAAAGTCAGGTGTGTGAGTAGACTTGGAAGTGTAAAAAACCTTGGAGTATACTGGAATTTCAGGCTTGGAACCTAAAATTCAGCATCAAAGATGAATGTGGTGAGAAATTGCTGAGGTCATACAGGATGTTTTTCCATAAGTAATTATTAAATGTGAAATATTTTATTTACATAATAAATATGGACTATAAAAATGTCAATATTTTTAAATTCCTTTAATAAGAAAAAAATGTATATGTCATTTTTTGTGTTATTATAAACACAAAAAATTAAAGTATGACGTTATAATGTATAAAAATATTATACACACAAACAATACCCTTTTTTGTTTAAAAATTAGGCATTGTTTGTAAATTTTTAATGATTTTTGTAAAAATTTCTGTGTCGTAAGTGCAAGAAACGCATAATGTGTTATATCTGGTGCTTGACAAACCAATTAGTAATACGTTGCAGTCGTTCCACGCGAAGCTGCGGGTGCCCTTTTCGTGAAAGCTCGTGACTTGAAGCTGGAAAACGGACAAATTGCGTAGGTTTCCCCAAGCGACGTAATGCTGTAAACAGCTGCTCTCCCTGCTCTATAGGACATCGCAGATCCTGCTCCCCGTGCAATATGAGCAGCGGTGTATTGATTTGCTGCACATAAGCCAGCGGAGATTGCTTCCATAAGAGCTCGCAATCGTCCCACGGATTCCCGCCGACTTCATCTTCAGTAAACGAGTACCCTATGTCACTCACTCCATACATGGACAGCCAGTTAGATATGGAGCGCTGGGTCACAGCTGCGCGGAATCGATCGGTATGGCCGACAATCCAGTTTGTCATAAAACCACCATAGCTGCCTCCTGTTACACCCAGCCTTTCCGGATGAATGAATGGAAATTGACGTATAGCCTCGTCCACTGCACTCAACAGATCGGTGTAATCGTGTCCGCCGTAATCTCCAAGGACGACATTGGTGAAAGACTGTCCATACCCTCGGCTTCCTCCAGGATTCGTGTAGATGACTGTATACCCCTGAGCCGCCAGCAACTGAAATTCATGAAAAAAAGAATTGGAATACATGGCATGAGGACCACCGTGAATCTCCAAAATAGCAGGATAGGATACCCCCTCCTTAAACCCAGCAGGCTTCATCACCCATCCCTGCACCCGTCGGCCATCCTCAACCTCAGTCCAGAAGCTCTCAGGCACACTGATCTCAATCTCATCAAGCAGAGAGTCATTCACTCTGGTCAGCCGTTCCTCAATTCCTGAATGGATCGCAATTCGGAACAAATCGCCTGGTAAAGCCACATCAGTGGAAGCAGCAATGATATGCTGCTCATCCGAAGTAAGCTCAAATTGATAAATTTCCCGATCTCCTTGCGTTAAAATTTTAAAAGTTCCATCAAGCGCAAACTGATATACGTGTACATTCCCTTCAAGAGTTACTAGCGTATACAGGGATTGACCGTCGGCACTGAAGCGTGGTGGTCCTATATGAAGATGTGAACGCATGTCGCTCATACCCGCATTACCGAGGTGAGCGTCAAGCGTCTCACTAACGCATACTGCCGTCCCCCCACTGGAAGGAACCGTGTACAGTCGGGTCTGAGTAGCGCCTTTGGCATGTCGATCATGACCGTAAAAGGCAATCGTTGAACCGTCAGGAGAATAAGCAGCACTCTCGATGTGCAGTTCAGAATGGGTCAGCTTAAGCGGTGCTGCTGCATCACCATTTGAAGTTGCAGGAGCTATCGTAAACAAATCATTCTGCTTACGTAAATCCGTATCCTCTTTCGAATGCTCTGCTATTCTGGCGACGAATAAAATACGTTGACCATCCGGTGACCACACAGGCTCCGCCACATCATAAGCGCCGGAAGTCAGTTGAACTGTGTGCCCCGAAGTCACATCAGTTACATACAAGTGATCACGAGTATCATCCCACAGTCCATATCCGTCGGATTTAGCTTTCGTTCGATTAACGACTCGTCCCTTAAGTTGTGCCTCCTGAGTTCCTCCATCGGATGTAGGGCTTGACGGGTTCTCGGCCGTTTTAGCTACAAACGATATGCAAGTCCCATCAGGAGACCAGGCTAATGAACGAACATTGTTCTCTACGTGTGTAAGCTGTCGTGCCTCCCCTCCGCGTTCTGGAATAATCCACACCTGGCGCTTGCCGTCTGTTGTACGGAGAAAAGCTAGTTGTGATCCATCTGGTGACCAGACAGGCGTTTCATCTTTCGGTCCGTATGTAAAGGGTAATGCGCTAGCGCCTTCGGACGATAATAGCCAAATTCCTGAGTTATAATCTGTCCACTCTTTATTAATATACTGTTCTACGTAAGCGATTTCACCACTAATAGGATGAATAGCTGGATCGCTAACCCAGTGAAGTCGATATAAATCCTCGGCTGTTATACAGCGCTTGGTCGTACTAGATTGTGAGTCGCTCAAAAAAATTCCTCCTTTATATCATTAGATTCCACATCTTTAAATTTCAATTAATCCGATTAATTTTATGCGATTTAAATGAATATACAATTACGTTACTCTTTTTATTTATCTCTGTCAATTTGTCTAAAACTAAAAAGACCCTCTCTCAGTCGCTATCGACCCGAAAACACCGCTACTTCGGTTGCTTTCATGAGAGAGGGTAACGTTATTCATCAATCACAATTGGAAAATAGGAGAAATGGAGGGAGCCCCATTAGGAATAGCAGCCAGTGATCCATTTTCTTTGTGTAGGTTCGGCACCTGCTGCCAAATAGTGCTGGGAATCTCTCGCCGCAGCACAGGAATGATATCCTCGGCAAACCGATGCAGCTGTTCAAGCTGCTCCTGCTCTCCCAGCCCATCCACGCTTATGCTGAGTACCTGATGGCCGAACGCAGTATAATAGTTCCGTATTTTTTCGAGAACGCTGTCCGCAGAACCAATCAGAACTGGACCGTTGCGGATGTTATCCTCCAAACTTGTAAACGGGGATTGATTATGCTGAGCCGCCGCCGTCGAGTGGTAAGCATCATAATACGGGCGATAGCGTCTGATCGCTTCCTCGTCTGTATCCGCCAGATACAAGCTCCCGGCTCCGGCACCAATTACAGCCTGAGCCGGGTCATGACCGTAATAAGCCAGCCGTTCACGGTAATGATCAATTAAGCCTTTATACTTGGCCTGAGGATGGAAAGAATTTGAGGAAAATAACGGCTCTCCATATTGTGCAGCCAGCTCCGTCGATAATGTACTGGAGGCACTTCCATGCCATATCGGAATTTGCTGTTGATACGGGCGTGGCTGTGTCGTGACCTGATACAGCGGGGGCCGATAGTTGCCCTTCCACGTAACCTCTTCCTCGCTCCATAGCCGTTTGAGCAGACGATAGCGTTCTGCTAACGATTCCCACTGCTCTTCCTCCGTAATTCCAAACAACGGATAATGGCGTGGATCATTGCCTTTTCCGATAATCAGTTCTAATCTTCCGCCCGATAAATGATCCAATGTCGCATAATCCTCAGCTACGCGTACCGGGTCAAGAATACTAAGCACCGTTACCATCGTCAGCAGACGAATCCGTTCCGTTCTCGCTGTTATAGCGGTCAGAACGAGTGGAGGTGAAGACGACAAAAAAGGCGCACCATGCCGCTCCCCCACACCATACGCATCAAAACCAAGCTCCTCTGCGAGCACAGCCTGCTTAATTACATTTTGGAATTTTTGCTGCGAACTCCAGGCTTCTCCGGTAATCGCATTAGGCAGATTAGCCATTAGGCTGAACAATACAAACTTCATTCGCTCCTGCCCCCCTTCTGCGAACGAATCGGCTTCGTCCGTTCCCTATGGTCGCGTCTAATTTCGGTTAGCTGTCTCAGCTTCATTTTTTTCACGAATGTAGGTGGAGAATAATTCAGGATTCACCACTTTACGCAGTAAATGCATCGTCCCGTCCCCTGTTCCATGGTCAAAAGCATGGATACGTTCATACCCCCAACGCTCATACATGGATAGCAAATAGGGATGCTTTTCCGCAGTCGCCAGTGTCACAGCAGGAGCACCGACCTTGTCACGAATAATCGTTTGCTCTACCCAATTCAGCAGTTTTTTCCCATATCCTTTGCCCTGGGCAGCCGGGTCTACAGCAAACCACATCACAAACGGTAGATCGGTTATAAAATTAAGGGCTCTATTTTTGAGATGGCTAACGGTAGCCTGAATGACACCGTCTACTTCCAGCACATAGCAATCATTATTTTTAATGTTTTCTTGAATGAGAGCAACATCTGCCTGAGCGGCAGGCCATCGAAGCTCCAACTGCCGAATTGTTTCATACGCCTCATACGTCACATACTGCAATCTTTCTGCATCCTCTTGGAGTGCCAGACGATAGATTTCACTCATACTAACCCGCCTCCCTATAGTGTTATTATAATGCTCGTGAATCACCAAAATAATTAATCCTATCTACTTAATGAGATATAAAAGTTAACATAACTGTAGCATGCTCACCATCCAGCGACAAATTAATTTTTTCTATAACTCCATTTAAAATAACAATAGCCCCTAGAAAGATGGGAATTCGTTAATTAAAGTCAACGCAAAAAAGCCCGAAAATCGGGCTTTTTTACTTTCTAGACGAATAAAATGCTGGCCATATCTCCGGCATTCAAAACACACCATGTATGCTGTATTACTCCGCAGGGGCAGTAAAGCTGCGTTTGGCAAACTCGCTGTCCAGCATATAAAAGGCGTTGCTGTCTCTTTCAATGCGCTTAAGCTTCTGGATAACACTGTCGAACAGAGCTTCCTCTTCGACTTGCTCATCAATAAACCATTTCAGGAAATGGATCGTTGCATGCTCGCGTCCATCGAGGGCCAAGTCAGCCAGATGATAAAATTTTTGCGTGTTTTGCTGCTCATGCTTGTAGCCATGCTCAAATACGTCCAGCATGGAATCGTAGCTGTTTTTTGGCTCCGGCAATGCAGCCAATGTGGCGCGTCCTCTACGGTCATTAATGTATTTATACAGTTTCATGGCATGAAACCGTTCCTCCTCAGCTTGTACCAGGAAGAAGTTTGCAAACCCATCCAGACTTTCACTGGAGCAATAAGCAGCCATCGCCAGATATACGTGAGCGGAGTAAAATTCAAAGTTCATTTGCTCATTCAGAGCCTGTGCCAAATTGTCATTCATGTCTCAGGTCACCTCGGTCATGTATGTAATAATGTAACGATCATAGTGTACCACGAATCCGATCACAAAAAAACGGACGGAAGTGAATTAAATGATCTCACATTCCGCCCGTAATCTCTACAATTAGTTTACAATCAAGGCTCCAGACCCCAGACACGTTTGTCATTTATATACAATGGTGCTTTGCCCCAATCCGTATAAGATGTCTTGGTTGGATCATAGGAAAAATCATCACTTTCGTTATAGTTGCTCCAGTCCGTCTTGTTCATGCGAATCTGAATGTCCCCTGTGTTTTCCCCTGCTGCCAGACTTCCCGCACCAGCTCCAAAGGAGATTTCCAGATAATAATCTGCGCCTGTAACGGCCTTATCCAGTTTCACAAAACGTCCCTGAACGTTACTACTGCCCAACTGTGCATAGTCACAATGGAATTCCTGTGACTTGTCGCCATCTACGGTGTAGTAGTATCGCAGCTTGACATTTTTCAGATCAACTGCCTCTTTACCCTTGTTTACAACACGGAACAGTGGCCGAATCTGGTTATCTCCCGGGTTGGTGTCGCCCACGCGGTATTGGGCAATCACATCTCCCGTTGCTGGAATGGGTGCTGCCGTAGGCTTGGCACTGACCTCGGCAGAATCCGGGCTGGTTCCTAAAGAATTTGTTGCACTTGCCACATAATAATAAGTGGTTTCATTCACCACTCCTGTATCCTTGTAAGTGCTGTCTGTTACTGTTGCTACTGTAGTATATGGGCCACCACTGGTTGTGGAGCGCTTGACCGTATAGCTATCGGCACCCGTCGCTTTGCTCCAGGTCAGTGTAACCTGAGCATCCCCTGCGTTTGCCTTCACATTTGCCGGAGCTTTGGGAGCTGTAGGCTCGGTTGGTCCACTACCGTTAATGAGACGGTCATACTCGGCATAAGCCGTTGCCATATCAACTTGGGACCAGAAACGGTGATACGTAAATTCTGGAGCGCCTTTATCCCATTTTTTGGTCTGCTTGTTCCATGAAGTCGTGTATTTATCTTTAAGATAGGACCATTGCGGATCTTTGGTGATATTAGGGCGGATATCGCTGTAGCTGGAATACGTACCATTACCACCTTTAGACGGATCAGACGGTGTAGCGTCGGTGCCAGGGATCGTGTTGCCTTGCCCAGTCTTACCACTCCAGCCGCTCGGGATATACACTTCTTTGGTAAAATAACGATAATAATCTTCGCGCGCTTCCTTCGTTGTAATGCCTATACCATCGTTATAACCCCATGCAGCATCAAGCAAAGCTTTAGACAGATCCTTAGCTTCCTTGCCTAACTCGGAATAGTCTCCTTTTTCAGCTTTCGTTCCAGCAGCAAAGAAAGTAAGTGCTTTAACATAGCTGCCCAGCACTCCGGCATCCTGCCCCGGATTCTTTGTTACCACATGGAGATTGGTATTCCCTTTATGATTGGCAAATCCGCTCCAGGTTTCAGGCTTTCCGCTCCATTCCAGATTGCTCGGCAGCCAGAACTCACCTTTAGCCGCTGTAGTAGCTACTTTCGGATTCTTACCACCTAGAATACGCTTACCTTGAGCGTCCAAATAGTATCCCTGCGCATCACTCACAGGCCGTTCGTTGGCAAATACATAGCTCTTGGACCACGCTATCCAGTTTTCCGTCACTTGTTTAGCCATTTTAAACTGCTCGGACGAAGTATCCCCTTTCTTGGCTAAAATGTAGTACAGCTCGGCAACTCGCTCGACAGGCCAAGCCTGCATCCCGAACCAGTTGTTCGAGGGTGGATCGTTATATACAGGAGCCCCTGTATAAGCCATGCCATAAAAGGTACTTGTGCCAGATGGATAAGCCTTGTAGGCACCATCCCAGCTATTCGTCGCTCCGCCTGCAATGGCCCCCTCATCGGATTGCAGCCAAGTATAAAACTCCAGTTGGCGCTTCAGCGAGGTCGCCCAGTCCTGTCCCGCCGTTGGTGAATTCGGTATTAATCCACCATCTTGATCGGACAACGCATACGCTGCGACGACATTTTGGTAGCCCTGATGTGCATGGCTGGCACCAATACGCCAAGCCCAGTTGCCGCTTTGGCCAAGTCCGCCGCCCCAGGCTGTATACCATGCCATCAGATAAAGACTGGCATCCTTGCCCGTACCAGCAATTGGACTTCCATTGGAAGCGCTTCCGGTTTTCTGGAAGTATTTATCGTACATGCCGTACCGCAAAAAGTCTCCCATCTTTTTGGCTTTATCCAAATATACGGAGTTGTCATATCCCAATTCCTTAGCCCAGTACATCGCTTGAACTGCCCGTGCATCTGCATCGGTGGCATTCGTGTAACGCCATTGCTGTGCCGGGGCATTATTTTCCTTGGTAAACAAGCTCATAAAGCCTTCATTAGGCTTGCCAAACTTTTGATTGTCTTGCGATGGATGTGGTACAGCCTCCCAGACCGATTCCTGTTCCCCGCGCTGGAAGGTGTTTACATAGGCTGCTGTATGCGACGGATTCAGAAGATTTCCGAAGCCGTACCAATTATCCACGTCCAACAACCAGTGCATCAGATAAGTCTGGTTGTTGCCATAGGTTGCCTTCAGCTCAGAGTCCAGTGGATCCTTGCCACCACCATACTGTCCACTCAGACGGCTTGGGTATTGATCCGGCTGTGAGTATTCTGCGGCATAGGTGGCGGGGCTGTTCGGGTTGTAGTTACTCATTGTCGGCTGCTCTTCCTTACCGTCGCCTTCATTAACAGGAATGATATATTTCTCCATGTTGTCCCATGCGGATTCCAAATGCCCCCAATCCCCGGTATAATGACCATACAGCACTTCCAGCCACATCCAGTAGCTGTACGCTTCCGAAGTCGTTAAGTGTCCGTAATCTGGAGCCTCGCTCATAAGCGTTTCAACGGAATGATAAGGGATGCCTTCTTTTGAAAAGTATCCGCTAGCCGGATCCTTCAGCTGTTTATACAATAGTAAAAAGCGTGTCGATTCCGGTGTTGCGGCTGATGCACGGTCGGGTCCTGCCTGAAATAAGCCCAAGGTTAACGGAAGTACCAAAATGGCTGACATGACCATAGAGACAGATTTCCTGAACACTGATTTTCTGCTGATCACTTTTGCATTCATCCTCTCCATTATCAATTTTGGCTTTACACAAGATTTTATTCCGAAAAACGACAGCACAAAAAGACAGCATCATCACCTCACTTTCCCATAAAAAAGGTGGAGGACACGCTGTCTATTGCTCCAAATGCTTCGCATTGGCCCTGGAAAAAATATACCACACTAGGCGCCAAATGAGAGTCGAAAAATTCTATAAGTTTAGAGATTCACAAGGAAAATTGACGAAATCGATTGGAATCGGTACTATTTCACAGGGAGGCGTTAAAACATGAAAATTTTGCTATTGCTTGGTTGTATCGTGATGTTTTTAGCCGTAGCTCTGGGAGCGTTCGGCGCACACGCATTGAAAAAGAGACTTTCCGCAGACATGATGAGCATATTCCAGACAGGAATTCAATATCAAATCGCTCACGGACTGGGTTTGCTGCTGCTTGGAGTTCTTGCTGACAGCCTTGTCCATTCTTCTCTCATCGTTACCGCAGGCTGGGTTATGCTGGTGGGTATTCTCCTGTTCTCCGGCAGTCTGTATGCCCTTAGTATATCTGGTGTGAAAAAGCTTGGGGCAATCACCCCCATTGGCGGGTTGGCTTTTTTGGCAAGCTGGGTCATTGTGATCGTGGCGGTTGTGCAAGGTTAAACAAGGATAAAGGAACAGAGACTTGGAAAAGGAGGCGCTTCCAAGTCTCTCGAATTATTGACGTAGCATTCCTGAGTATATGAAAGAATACATTATTTCGTCTGCACTTGTTGCGCCTTCTGAGCGGCTATCCGATGACCTTCGATATAACGTCTCGATTCTGCCATCTCATGCTCCTGAGCAGCTTCCATAATAATATGAACCCCCGGCTTGTACTGCTCCAGCAGTTCCATGTAGAGGGCATAGTTCATGTCACCAAAACCTGGCGGCACCGTCTCAATTTCACCTGACGATGACAACCGCCGGTCTTTGGCATGCGCTGCGATAATCCGAGGGCCCAGCAGTTGGAAAGCTTCGCGGATGATCTCATCCTGCTGCGCCATATTTTCCGTTTTCAGCAGATTACCCGGATCAATCACAACACCGATGTGTGAAGAAGGTACTTCCTCCAGAAAGGCAGCCAACTCTACGGCAGTTCCGACCAAGTGATCGTTTGCAGCTTCCAATCCTACGAATACGCCCCACTTCTCCGCTTCATCTGCTAATTCACGCACTACTTCCCTTACAACTCTCCAGTCACGTTCCGTATAGGCGGTACCATCCTCATTACGTCCGACTTCGGCTGCAACCATTGGTGCTCCTAACAGACCCGCATATCGGATCAGCTCTTTGAAGCGCTCTACATTTTCACGCAGCAATTCCTCATCCTGTATAAAAAAATGTAAATAGCACCCGAGCACCGATATGGATACACCATGCTTACGAAATTCTTCTGCGATAGACAGTGCCAATCCCGGATTGAACTTACCCGGTTTATTAAAATCCACATCACTGATCGCTCTCCACGGAGCCAGCTGAACATGAGTAAAGCCCGCTGCGCCTACCTTTGCAGCCAATTCACGATAAGGCAACTTGCCAAACAAATGTGCCAATACACCTACTGTCACTAAAAATCACCTCTTATTTTTATTGTTGTATGCTACTTGTTACTGTACTCTGCTCCAAGGTCTCATTGATGATGTTCGTAATCCGTTCCACTTCATCATGAATAAAAAAGTGTCCTCCCTCAAAGGTAAACATACGAAATTGCTGATCCGTATGGTGTGCCCATGCCTCCGCATCTTGTAAGGTCACCGTGTTATCGGTCATTCCCGTCAAAGCGGTGATAGGACAATGTAAAGGTGCGGCTTTAGCCATGTACCTATACAACTCGACAGCTTTGAAATCCGCTCTTAACACTGGCATAAAATAGTCGTATAATTCCCGATTGTCAAAAATCGCTTCCGAAAGCTGACCGTACCGCTGCAAATGCGTCCTGAACTGATCTGCGGGCAGATCGTGTAACCACGGGGAATTTCTTGGGACATGCGGTGCCCGTCCACCCGAAACGAACAGATGAGCAGGCTTGCCATATCCACCGTTCACCAGCTTGTAGTACAGCTCGAATGAGATCATCGTCCCCATACTGTGGCCGTATATGGCATAAGGATCACCGGGGGCTATCTCTTTGCTGATCTTGTGCAACAGATCCTCGCTCATCTCCTCAATGCTTTCCTTTAGCGGTTCCCCAGAACGAATACCTCTGCCCGCTAATTCCAGTGGAACAAGCTTAATCTGCGGAAGCAGCAACTTTTTCCATTTGAAGCTGACCGACGCCGATCCGCCTGCATACGGGATGAAAAATAATGTGATAGGTGCCATTCTTGCAACCTCCTGCCTTGCTAAGTTCTAACTTTTTCATTTTAGCATAAAAAGGTATATTTACCCATTTCAAATATTTTGCAAATTCCAGAAGAAAGGTTGAGAAAATCAAGCACATTTTATATAAGGCAGGAAATGTCTTTCTAAAGAAAGAACGGCTCTATGTTTGAATATAATCATGTGTTGGGTCTTTTATTTTTTTCAAATCGAAAGGAGTTCTGCGCCATGAAGTACGGTTTTTTCGATGATGTCAATCAAGAATATGTCATCCACACCCCTCAAACCCCTTATCCCTGGATTAATTATTTAGGTAATGAACGATTTTTTGGACTAATCTCCAATACAAGTGGCGGCTATGCATTTTACCGGGATGCTCGCTTACGTCGCTTAACACGTTACCGGTACAACAATATTCCTGTCGATAACGATGGTCGTTATTTTTATATTTATGATGATGGGGATTATTGGACTCCAGGTTGGATGCCAGTCAAACGGGAGCTGGAGCAGTATGAATGCCGCCATGGACTTGGCTATACCTCAATTATGGGAGAACGCAGCGGTATTCGGGCCACCCAGCTGGCTTTTGTGCCCCTTTCCTTTGACGGCGAGGTCCATCAGGTTAAGCTTCAGAACACATCGTTACAAACCAAAAAGATCAAACTCTTTTCATTCGTGGAATTTTGTCTGTGGAACGCCTACGACGATATGACCAATTATCAGCGCAACTTGAACACCGGCGAGGTTGAAATACAAGACTCTGTCATTTATCACAAAACGGAATACCGTGAACGTCGCAATCACTATGCTTTTTTCTCTGCTAATCGTCCGCTAGCGGGTTATGATACAGACCGTGAAGCTTTTCTGGGGCTCTACAACGGATTAGATCAGCCTCAATCGGTCGCCGCTGGGCAAGCCTCGAACTCTATTGCCAGCGGATGGTCCCCTGTCGGATCACATTGCATTGAGGTAACGCTGGAGCCAGGCGAAGAAACAAGCTGTAACTTTATACTCGGTTATGTGGAAAATCCCGAGGAAGAAAAATGGGAGTCGCCCGGTGTTATTAATAAAAAACAAGCACATGCCATGATTAAGCAGTTTGCGGATGAAGCTGATGTAGAACGAGCGTTGAGTGAGCTGCGGACCTATTGGAATAATCTGCTGTCCAAGTATACCCTTCAAAGCCACGACGACAAGCTGAACCGAATGGTAAACATATGGAACCCTTATCAGTGTATGGTTACGTTCAATATGTCGCGTTCCGCCTCGTATTTTGAATCTGGTATCGGGCGTGGAATGGGCTTCCGGGATTCGAATCAGGACTTGCTCGGCTTCGTCCACCAAATACCGGAGCGGGCAAGAGAACGGATTATCGACATCGCCTCTACTCAATTTGAAAACGGCGGAGCTTATCATCAGTACCAACCGTTAACCAAAAAAGGAAATCACGAGGTTGGCGGTGGCTTTAACGACGATCCGTTGTGGCTTATTGTCGGTACCGCAGCGTACATCAAAGAAACGGGAGACTTTGGCATACTGGATGAACAAGTGCCCTTTGACGGAAATGTAGAGCGTACGGCTACGCTGTTTGAACATTTGAAGCGTTCTTTTTACCACGTTGTGGGTAATCTGGGCCCGCATGGTCTTCCACTCATTGGCCGGGCTGACTGGAACGACTGTCTGAATCTCAACTGTTTTTCTGCTACACCAGATGAGTCCTATCAGACAACTCAGAATCTGGAGGGTCGAATAGCCGAATCCGTGTTCATCGCCGGACTATTTGTATATACGGGACCGGATTTTATTGAGCTTTGCAAGCGCAGAGGACTGGATGAAGAAGCAGCAACCGCTCAGGCATATGTGGATCGTATGCGAACAGCCACATTGGAGCATGGTTTTGACGGAGAATGGTTCTTACGTGCTTATGACCATTATGGAGACAAAATAGGAAGCAAGGATTGTAAGGAAGGCCAAATTTTCATTGAACCTCAAGGCTTCTGTGTCATGGCAGGAATTGGCGTTGAAGAAGGTCTAGCTCAAAAAGCTCTCGATTCTACACGTGATCGGTTAGAAACTCCCTACGGCATTGTGCTGCAAAATCCACCATATTCTCGCTATTACATCAATCTGGGCGAAATCTCATCTTACCCTCCCGGGTATAAGGAAAATGCCGGTATTTTCTGTCACAATAACCCTTGGATTATGATGGCGGAAGCCGGAATAGGACGTGGGGATCGCGCTTTCGAGCTATATAGCAAAATTGCCCCCGCCTATCTAGAGGACATTAGCGACATTCACCGCACCGAGCCGTATGTGTACGCTCAAATGATTGCAGGCAAGGATGCTGTTCGTGCAGGTGAAGCTAAAAATTCCTGGCTGACGGGTACAGCGGCATGGAACTTTGTAGCTATTACTCAATCCATTCTCGGTATTCAGCCCGAATGGGATGGTCTGCGTATTGATCCGTGCATTCCTACAGCCTGGGACGAATTTACAGTCACCCGTGTCTTCCGCGGTGATACCTACGTGATTCATATCACGAATCCACAGCATGTCTCCAAGGGTGTAGTCACAGTTACCGTAGATGGCACCGTCCTTACGAATAATATTCTGCCAGTTGCAGGGGACGGGGCTATCCATCAAGTAAAGGTGTTGCTAGGCTAACAAGTTCATGGCCTTCAAAAAAATTAGCTTCAACTTCATCACATAGTATCTTATAATACGAGAATGGCTAAAGATACATTAAGTGTGGTGACATCATGAACAAGACAAAACGGCTTACTCAAACCATGGATTACAAAACAAAGCAAGCCCGCTGGGTACGCAAAATGTTATTACTGTATTGGATGATTATAGCTGTACATTTTATCGTCCAGCTGGGCAGTTACTTATTTCTTGATTACTCCGCTTCGCCTTATGAATTTTACGTCGGAACCCTTATTGTTCCCACGCTAATCATGAGTGGTTCCAACTTACTGGCAGAGTTGGCTCATTTTAAATTTAACAGGTATTCTTTTGTGATTCTGTTTATGGCAAGTACCGTCATTTGCTGGATGATTATTCGCCTAAACTATGATATCCGGATTATTACAGCGTTGTGCTTGTTGCCTATTTTCTCTTCTATCCTGTTCTTCAATCGTCGCTTAATATGGCTTTCCTTTGTATTACAAGTAGTCGTCTTTTTTCTGTTGCTGGCAGTGGATGCATCATTTCGTACCTATTTGTCAGGCTTTGATATCGTGGCGATTCCAACCTTTTTGATTATGTCCACCTTTATTGCTCTCATTATTCAGGCCAGCGGCCGCGATTTGTTAGTGGATTTGTATAAAACAAAGCGCGCCCAACAGGAATTAATGATCAGTAACGCGATTATCAGCAAAATGTCAATGACTGATGGTTTGACAAAGCTGTACAATCATTTGTCCTTTCAAAACTTTTATGAAAAAGCACTCGAATATGCCGAACAAGGCGCGATCATCCATCTGGCGTTAGTGGATATTGATAATTTCAAGAAGATCAATGATACTTACGGACACCAGTTCGGAGATAAAATTTTGGAAGGCATCTCGCAAATCATTACAGAACAGATTACCGCAAATGACATTGCGGCTCGCTATGGCGGTGAGGAATTTGCTATTTTGATGTTCGAGCATACTTTCGAAGAAGCTTATCAGATCGTCGAAAACATCCGTCGTGAAGTGGAGAAAATGACCTTTCAGGAGAAATTGCAACTCGTTTCTGTAACCGTAAGCATTGGACTGAAAAGCTATACAGAGGAAATGAACAAAGATAAAGATGTATTTTTTCAGCAAGCAGATGACTATCTGTATCAAGCTAAGCGCTCCGGGAAAAACAAAATTGTTGCTCTTAATCATATCGCTTAATGTAAAAACACTTCTTTGATGAGACTCCGGCATGAGCTTGCCGGAGTCTTTTGAATATAGAACTTAAAATGTAATAGAGTTGACAATTCCATAAGTTGAAACTAAAATAGTTACATATGTATTGGTTATTTACTAACAATAAATAAGTTCGAAGGAGATGGTTTTTTAAATGTCAACCCTCGTTATTGTCGTTCACCCTGATCTTGCGGAATCTCGCATTAACAAAAGATGGGTGCAAGAACTCAAGAAACAATCTGACGTGACCGTTCACAACCTGTATGAAGTATATCCTGATGAGCAAATCAATGTCGCCCAGGAGCAGGAACTGCTAGAGCAGCATGACCGTATCGTTCTGCAATTCCCTTTTTACTGGTACAGCACTCCTTCCCTACTGAAAAAATGGCTGGATAAGGTTCTAACCTACGGCTGGGCTTATGGAAGCGAAGGTGGCAAGCTACAGGGCAAAGAGTTGTTGATCGCCTTGTCTGCTGCCAGCGTTGAGGAAAATTACCAACATGACGGACGGAACAGGTATACGATCGAAGAGCTGTTGAGACCTCTGGAAGCTACAGGCCATATGATTGGTGTCAAATTGCTTCCTTATTTCGTACAATATGGTGCTGCAGTATTGACCGATGAGCAACTAGAGCAATCCGCACAACAATACGTGCAAACGGTTATTTCTTAATTTTTTACTAGAAAGCCCCTTGGACGGTGCCTGCCATAGCTGCTTTATAGCAGACGGCAGCTCCAGCCAAGGGGCTTTACTGATCGATTTATACTGTAACCAAGGTACTGGTTACCTGTGCCATACTTTCTTTAATAATGTCGCAGCCCTTACGCAAGTTTTCCAAGCTTATCGTTAACGCTGGCATAATTTTAATTACTGTATCGTTACGCCCAGCACGCTCAACAATGAGTCCCCTACTAAAGCAGAGAGTCGTTACCTCCTTGGCGAACGCTTCTCCCAGATGAGATACATCAATCCCCCAGATCAATCCCATGCCGCGAATTTCAATAAGAGGATCTATTGATTGGATATGTTCACGCAAGAACTGCTGAACAAAAGCCTCTTTTTCCTTCACTTGTGCTTCCAGCTCTACCGTATCTCTGAACTCCAGCGCAGCCTTTGCCCCGACGAAAGCAAGCTGATTTCCACGGAAGGTGCCGTTATGCTCACCCGGACTCCATATATCCAATTCTGGCTTCAGTAGCAACAGAGACATTGGCAATCCGTATCCACTGATCGATTTGGACAAAACAACCATATCAGGAACGATTCCTGCCCGCTCGAATGAGAAGAACGATCCAACCCGGCCGCAACCGACTTGAATATCGTCAACAATGAGCAAAATATCATGATCATCGCACAGCTGTCGCAAATCACGCAGCCATTCGGTATCTGCAATATGAATACCGCCTTCAGCCTGTACCGTTTCCAAAATGATCGCGGCAGGCTTTTCCACACCCGAATGGGTGTCTGTTAAAAGCTGCTCCATATATAAAATGGTATCCATTCCGTTAAATGTGCTGTTATAAGGTATGAAGGTAACATTGTTCAGGGGAACCCCTGCGCTCTCTCGCATGGAGTTGTTGCTAGTAATAGATAAACTGCCCAGCGACATCCCGTGGAACGCACCCATAAAAGCAAAAATACCATTTCTGTTTTTCACCTTGCGTGCAAGTTTCAGTGCTGCTTCCACTGCATTGGTTCCGGTAGGTCCGCAAAATTGCAGCTTATAATTCAAGCCCTTGGGCTGGAGAATACGCTCTGAAAAAGACTCCATAAACTCTTGCTTGGCCGTCGTGTACATATCCAGACCGTGCATAATCCGATCGGAGCTTAAATAATCCAATAGCCGGTTTTTCATAAAATCATTATTATGCCCATAGTTCAAAGCCCCTGCCCCGGCAAAAAAGTCAATGTAGCTCTTGCCTTCCTCCGTGTACAGTACATCGTTTTTAGCTTTGTTGAAAACAACTGGAAAACTTCTGCAATAGGATCTTACATTGGACTCCAGCACTTCGAATGTGTTCATGATCTCTCGTCCTCCCGCTGACCTGATTTTAAAAAAATACAAGCATGGAAAGCAAAAAAATGTAAATATGTAATCTAAATGAGTAGACAGTCTGAATTCACAATGGGATATCCACACCAAAGAATCATAAGTATGATCGCAAGAACAATTAAAGTACGAAAATTAAATACAGAGATAGCATATTGAGAGTAAGTTAGCAGAAGATTAAATAGTGGGTTTTTCTAAGAGGCCTATCAGAGGATGTCAACTCCTATGTAATAAAATACCATAATTTTCATTTAAGTCAATGCATGTTTCTGAGGTGTTTTGTTAAATTTTTGTAATTTATCATCAATGACTTGTAGTATATTGTTAAAATGAAACGAAAAATGTCGTATTATAGAAATAAATCTCAAAAATAGTACATTTCCATATCAAATAGATATATATCTGGACTAATTGTCCACAGGATTGCCACAACAAACCTGATCTTTTGACAGACTGTCCAAAGGAGTTTACTCTATCAACAGGACCTGCCAAAAACTTGTTGTAAACATTGCAGTGATCCTAACTATTTGGCTCGAATTTGATAGAAAGATAAGGAAATATGATCATGTCTAATGTTTTAATTATTGAAGATGACAATATGTTGGGAGAGACCCTTTCCTTGTATTTAACAGGAGAAGACTACAACGTTACTCGAGTGGAACAAGCGTCTGAGGGTATTGCCCGGCTTGAGATCGTACAACCCGATATTATTTTGCTGGATCTGCTGCTTCCAGATTTGGATGGGGTAAATCCCTGCCCACTCATACGCAAGCATACGGACGTGCCCATCATCGTGATTTCTACAGAAAACAACATATCAGAGCGTATTCGTACACTTACGTTGGGAGCAGATGATTATATTTGCAAGCCTTTTAGTATGCAAGAGCTAAAAGCACGGATGGAGGCTCTTTTCCGTCGTATTGAAATCACGCGCTTGCAAGGAAGAGGCAGAGCACCTGAACCTGAAACCGGCATTACTTTGGATCTAGCGAGAAGAATGATTACCGTTAACGGACAGAATGTGGAGACAACATATTCAGAATTTGAGCTCATGAAGCTTTTTTATTTGAACCGGGGAATTGTATTCAGCAGGTATGCTTTGATTCAGGCTCTCCGTGGCACAGACTCCTTTATTAATGAAAGGGCTGTGGACGTACATATTAACCATTTACGCAGAAAAATCGAAAAAGACCCTAAGAAACCGCAATTAATCAAGACCATCTGGGGAATCGGCTACAAATTTATGCAATAACACGGTCAGCTCCAGGGAAGTGATGACTTGATTTGGTTAATATCCTTCTGAACCGTGCTCAGATGCTTTTTCCAGTCTGGATACAGTGCTCCTGTTGAGGTTTCATTGCTGCGCTTCAATGCCTTTTCCAGCTCTATTACCTTTGCCAGCAACTCAGGCGCGCATAGGTTCCCCGTTCCTCCCTTAAGTGAGTGGATTAATCGAAGAGCAGAAGATAACTGCCCATTGTCCATTTTTCTCACAACTCTTTTATCGAGATACTGGTATTCCTGTACCCATTTGTAAAGGGCAAATTGAAAAATATACACCTTGCCATCCATGCCTGCTATCGACTGCTCAGCGTGAATACCATGTAAATCTTGCAGCCACGCTAAATTAATCCAGCTAGTTAATACTCTAGCAGCGGTCAGTTCATGGACAGGCTTGAACAACACGGCATTAATACCAGCACGAAGACAAACTTCCTGTTCATGCTGCACAGCATCAGCGGTAAAAGCGATAATGGGAAGCCTGTTAAAAGCTTTGTTTCTCCGAATATGCCTCGCCGTCTCAAAACCATCCATCTCTGGCATATGCAAATCAAGCAGCACCATATCCCAGTAACACAGTTCCAGTAACGCTATTAGTTCTCTTCCGTTCGTGACCATCGTTACCTCAAAGTTACGCTCTGCTAAAAACTCGGTAATCACCACCTGGTTAATTTCGTTATCCTCTGCTATGAGAATTTGATACTTCTGTGTTGTATCCCCTATCTCATTGTGGGAACTCATCGTCGCATGAGTCTCCAGAGTATTACCATCTGCTGGCACTGACTGTTCCTTCTTCCAGCAGAGAACCTCCAGCAGAGCGTTTCGGGTAACGGGCTTGGACAAAAAGGCATCCACACTATGATTCATGTCCCCTGCAGCTATTGTTTCCATCTGAAACACGGTTGTAAGTCCAATAATCTGAGTTATCTGCCTATCCAGCATTTGAAGCCACTGCCTCCGGGAGTCCAGTTCTCTCAAACCTTCCATCCCCATATCGATGATAACATAATCAAAATGCTCACCCTTTTGAAAAGCGTCCACACTTTCTTGGAAGGATGAATTAGTGAATGTTTTTAATCCCAAGTCTTGCAGTAGTTCGTTCAAGCTGTACCTCACCAGTTCATGCTGCGCAACAATTAAGGCTTTGCCTTTGATTTGTTTTTCTATTCGTGTGCTTCCTGCATTCAATTCCCCAGTTTCCAGCTCGACATTAAAGTAAAATTGACTGTACTCTCCTAATCGACTTTTCACCTCTACTTTCCCGCCCATAGCTTCAGCCAAATGCTTGCTAATGGCCAAACCCAGCCCAGAGCCCCCATATCTGCGGCTGGTTGATGTACTCGCCTGGATAAAAGGGACGAACAGCTTGTCTATACACGTCTCGGAAATTCCTATGCCCGTATCTTCTACCATAAAAGAAACGCCTACTCGCCCTTCCTGCTGACTTAGCATTTTTACCTGTAACAATACATGTCCCTGATTCGTAAACTTGATGGCGTTGGTCAGAAGATTTGAAAGCACCTGCTCCATTCGAAGCGGGTCTCCCTTAAAGCTTTTCGGTAACGCCGGGTCCGTTATAAATACGACCTCTATTTCCTTATCTTCAAGTAAAGTTCCAACGGTATCTGCGAGATGCCGAAGCATTTTTTCCGGCTCGAATTCTACCTTTTCCAGTTCCAGACTGCCGGCTTCCATTTTGGAAAAGTCCAATACGTTACTGAGCATGGATGAAAGGGTACGAGAGGAAGCGAGAAGCTTGTGGAGGTAATCTCTTTGAACGGCAGTCAGTTCAGTCTTATTTAACAGCTTTGACAGACCGATGATTCCATTCAGCGGGGTGCGAATTTCGTGACTCATATGAGCCAAAAAAGTGCTTTTCGCACGGTTAGCCTCGTCCATCTCCTTTCGCTTCTGCTCAGAGGCTTTATACTCTGTAATATCCAACACGTGACCGATAACATGCCTGGTATTCCCGTCCTCCCTAACCGGATGTAAGGTAATGAGAGCCGAATATTCCCAAAACTCCAATTCAAATACGGTCCGATCACCGAACCAGGCCTGTTTGTAGTATTGACTTAGCTGCTCCATCGTTTCAGAGGAAAGCTCCAAAATGTCCCCGAGACGCTTCACATGCTCCCTTTTATTGTAGTTGACTTGTAGATTCAGACCCACGCGCTCCAGCAATTCACCTTCAAGCAGCCTATAATAAAATTCATCACCACTTTTCTCCAGCCTAAAGGTAAAGCCAGGTTGAACCCGAAGTAAATTCAGCAGATCACGATCTTTGTCTAACAAACGTTGTCCATATGAATTCTTAGCGGTGGTTAAAGCGTGCACAAACAGCGTCATGAACATTTGACCCATCCCCAGCTCCAGCACGCAGGTCAGCAGTGTTTTATCACTTATGCCAAAATATAAGAACAGAATTCCTGCCACTCCATAAAAAACACCTGTAATCGCCTGACGAACAAGCTGCCGCTGAAAAATCAAAACTAACAATAAAATCAAGATAGCATATAGCACTAAATCTCGAACCAAGTGTTCGCCCCCTTATAATCTTCCATGTTTTGTGAGATATCGAAAATATAAAAAAACTCAGGACAGATTCCTTATGCCATAAGGCTTAAAGAACTGTCCCGAGCATTCATTGTACTATACATTCCATAGGGTTCAAGTTCATTTTAATATTTGAAACGACTGATCATTACCTTCAAATCAGCAGCCATCGTTGAAAGCAACTGTGCAGAAGCTGATATTTCCTCCATGGAAGCCAGTTGCTCTTGTGAGGAGGCAGCAACTTCCTCAGATGTGGCGGCATTACCGGTTGCAATCGTCGCCAGCTCGTTGGCTGTCGCTGCAATTTCTTGTACACTGGCTGATATTTGCTCTGCAATCGCAGCGACCTCCTCTACCTGAGGCGTTGTCTCTCGAATGCCTTCCATCGCATGACCCAGCTTGACAATGGTTGCTTTGGAAATCTGCAGTCCATCCTGCACCTCAGTCGTGACCCTGTCCATCGTCTTCACTGTTGTTTCGGTTTCATGCTGAATTTCGGCAATCAAGGTGGCAATCTGTGTGGCGGATGTCTGAGACTGCTCTGCCAGCTTACGCACCTCATCAGCAACGACGGCAAAGCCTTTTCCATGATCACCCGCTCTGGCTGCCTCAATAGCTGCATTCAATGCCAGCAGGTTTGTCTGATTGGAGATATCACCGATAACTTTCGTAATTTCACCGATTTCATGAGAGCGGGCTTGCAAGGTTTGAATCATCTGGTTGGAACGCTCTACTGATTGATGAATGGAATTCATTTGCTCGCCTGTCTGCTCAACAGACTTTCGTCCTTCCTCGGCTTGCAAGGCAGATCGTTTGGCCAAATCAGCTACCAAAATCGATCGTTCAGCAATTTGGGTGATCCCTTGTGCAATTTCATCCAGGGCCACCGAATTATTTTCCAGCCCTGTAGTCTGCTTCTCTGCACCACTGGCAATTTCTTGCACAGCCTGGGACACCTGCTCACTTGCAGCACTGGTTTGTTCCGCGCTTATTGTGAGTTCATTCGAAGAAATTGCGACATGATCTGCACTGTTCCCTACGTTCTGAATGACAGATCGCAGGTTATTCTGCATATTTTGAAAAGCCACTCCTAATTCTCCGATCTCGTCCTCGCTCTTTACTTGAATGTCCTGTGTTAGATCTCCGGCGCTCACATTTACCGCTTGTTCTTTTAACTTTAAAATCGGTTTGATGATGGAACGAATCAGGAAATAAACAATGATAATACCAATCACAAGACAACCGACGATGGTTAGTAAAGTGCTGATCAAAATCGGTCCTGCTGCTTCATCGACTTCAGACAAATACAGCGTTCCGCCTATCTTCCAGCCAGTCAGCTTGTTAGTCGCATAGTTCATATATTTGGGCTGGCCTTCATACTCATACTCGTATTCACCAGTATCGCTCTGAAACATGCGTGATTCAATATCTGTAATTTTGGTGCCTGCTTCCTTCGTCGGATGTACAATGTAGGTATGGTTGCTGTCCAGCAATATGGCATAACCTTCATGACCTACTTTAATATTGTTCAACGTCTCTTTAATACCACTAATTTTCAGGTCAATGCCAATAACACCTGATCCATCTGACGTTGCCCGGGACACCGTAACCGTCATTTGCTTCGAGCTTGCCGAAAGATAGGGAGAACTAATTGCTGTCTTTGCTTGCTCTTTTATCGCTTCATCGTACCAAGGTCTGACCCGTGGATCATATTTGTCCGGTAATTGCTTCTGTGGATAGGTTGTAAATTTACCATCCTTCGTACCATAAGAGATGGATTCTGCTTCAGGATGAAGTGCAGCATATTGCTTAAAAAACTCTTCCAGTTTGGCCGCTTGTTCCTCCGTCTCTACCCGATTGCCTTTTAGTCTTTCTGCAAAATATTCTGCGTCATGTACCTTGGGTTCGATAGTACTATCAATAATAAAATTAGTGCGGATGATAGCCTGCTCGGCACTTTCTTCAATCTGGTTTCGAATCTGCTGACTGGCGCTCACAAACGACAAAGCCCCCACGATCATGGACGGTAAAATCAGAAAGGCAATAAAGGCGACCATTAGCTTCGTTTTAAAATTTTTGCTGAGCATCCTTGCGACTAGCCACTTTTTTCCCGATAACTTCTTCATTAATAAACATCTCCATTTCATTACCTAGATTTCCTAACCTATGGTGAACCTCTTCGTCTTGCCGATGATGACAATCACCCGACAGACTCTCTTTCACATTTTTCACATCTGCTGCTAAAACGCTTGGACATAAAAGATATAAACACGCTAGTTAAATAGGTATATGTACTTATTTTCGAAAACAGCAAGGCTGGTCGGAACCGGTTCTTTGATATAATATACCTAAAAAATATTAAAAAAAATGCGTAGCACATGTTAAGAAAATATTAGTTTCATTTCACTATACCTACCTCTTAACATGAAAATAATCCCCTTGAATGTAGCAAACATAGGGTCATTTTCGATAATCACCATATGCTTACTACCCCCAAGGGGATTAAGTTTGATCGCTTTATTCAGTTCAATCCAACAACACCTTCAGATCTTCAAGCCTGGTAACAGGTGCCTGACAGGTAAAATGCTCACACACATATACGGCTGGTTTGCCTTCCACAAGATTGTAATCACGGATATAAGAAACCGTCTCTGCAATCTCCGACTGTCCTTCATCCTTCAAAATAACGACCGTATTCGGCCTGAACCCAGCTCGAACTGCCTGAATGAACTGTACGGTCTGCAGATCGTCCCTATGACCTACAATCACAATCTCCTTCGTCGTTCCCGTCGCATACAACAACGCGCTGAGCAACGCTGAGTGGCCTGACGGGTAATGAGCAACCATACCGCCAAAAGCCTTAAACTGCTTGGCTGCATAGTTCTCTAATTGAGATTCACCCGTTAGCCGCGCAAGCCTCACAAAATTATAGGCCGCGATGCTGTTACCCGACGGAATCGCACCGTCATAGATTTCTTTAGGCTTGGCAATGAGCTGCTCACTATCTGACCCATAAAAGAATAATCCGTCCCGTTCCTCATCCCAGAACAAATCGATCATATTTTGATTGAGCGTCAACGCCCGTTGCAGATACTCTATATCGAAGGTCGCCTGGTATAACTCGATCAAGCCCCACACATAAAAAGCATAATCATCTACATAACCGGGATAAGCTGCTTCTCCGTCCCGATAACGTGCCAACAGCCGTCCGTTCTCCTGTCTCAAATGGTTCCACAAAAACGTCTCAGCCTTCCGAGCTTGCTCTGTATATCTCGTGTCTCCAAAAGCTTGTCCCGCCTTCGCCAGAGCAGCAATCATCAACCCGTTCCACGAGGTCAAAATCTTGTCATCCTTGTGAGGATGAACACGTTGCTCTCTGGCAGCAAACAGCTTGGCGCGTAGCTCACTAACCCGCTGCTCCAGTTCCTGCTCAGTCAAGTCATGCTTGATCCCATAGGCTTCCAGATTGATATCAATCAGGTTTGGAATGTTGTGGCCTTCAAAATTTCCGTAAGGTGTAATTCCATACAAATCGTTGAAAAAGGCGGCATCCTTATCGCCCAATACAGCCCTTACCTCGGAATCGTCCCAGACGTAGAATCTCCCCTCTTCTCCTTCGGAATCTGCATCTTCCGCCGAATAAAAGGCACCACCTGCATCCGTCATGTCTCTTGTGATATATGTAAAGATTTGTTCTGTAATCCGTCGGTACAGTTCCTTGCCTGTCACCTGCCAAGCCTCTGTATACGCGATAGCCAACAGAGCATTGTCATACAGCATTTTTTCAAAATGCGGCACCAACCATTTCTCGTCCACGGAGTATCGTGAGAACCCCATGCCTATATGGTCGTAGATTCCGCCCCGGGACATCGCATCCAGCGTCTTCTCTGCCATTTCCAGTGCCTGTTGATTCCCCGTATGCTGTGCATATCGCAGCAAAAAAGACAGGTTATGCGGAGAAGGAAACTTAGGAGCTTCCCCGAAGCCGCCATATTCCTTATCGAAGGTGTGGCTGAATTCATGGAAAGCTTTATTCAAACTCTGTTCATCCAGTTCACCGCGATAACCTGCAAGCAAGTCCTGCCGCTCATGCTCGGTAAGCACCTGCTCACTCAACTCCACCAGCTCTTCAGGCTGTTCTTTCCACCGGGTACCCACCTTGTCCAGCAGCTCTAACAGTCCGACACGGCCAAATTTCTGCTCCTTGGGCAAATACGTCCCCGCAAAAAAAGGCTTCTGATCCGGCGTCATCAATATCGTCAGTGGCCAGCCTCCATGCCCCGTCATCGTCTGGCAGATGGACATATAGATATGATCCACATCTGGACGTTCTTCACGATCCACCTTAATGGATACGTAATCCCTGTTTAATACCTCAGCTACTTCTTCATCCTCGAAAGATTCTCTCCCCATTACATGGCACCAATGGCAAGTGGAATAGCCGACAGATAGGAAAATAGGCTTGTTATTACGCTTAGCAGTTTCAAAAGCCTCATCTGACCAAGGGAACCAATTTACTGGATTGTGAGCATGCTGTAGCAAATAAGGTGATTTTTCCTTGGCTAGTCTATTCGGTTTGCTGCTCGTTGTCATGGGACATCACCACTTCCGTAGTTGGATTTTATGCTTGGTACTATTTTACCCTAAATGAATGGTAAAAGTCGGAAGGGATGAAAAAAGATAATATCAGATTAGAATATATCAGTATCCCTCTCCCTCACCGGCTCATCCAGCACGATCAACTTGAGTTTTAACGCAATCACCTTGGCGACATTGACACGCTGAGGTCGGAGCTTATTAGAGGAGTTTAACATTATACTCATTAGAACATCTCCAGAGCTTTCAGTAAGGCGTATTCACTTGTTCTAGCCCCTTCTTTTGAAAAATGCGCATCCGGAAACGCGGGAGACATATGATGGTACCCGGGATAGACATGTAATTCCACTAAGATACCATCAAAGGCCAGTTGTTTTGCAAAAAATAAGGCTTCATCAATGAATAAATCAAGGGTACCTATATTTATATAAGTCGGTGGTAACCCGGCCAATGACTTAGCACGAGCCGGCACATAATACTCACTTACCTCCTCCTGACCCGGTTCATCACCTAATACAGATTTCCAGCCAAAATAATTACTTTGTTTTGTCCAGATAAACTCTCCTGCGTATGGATGCTCTGGTGCGGTGCTTGTGCGATCATCTAGCATTGGCCTCATTAATCTTAGATGATGGATTTCGAATTCCTTCTGATCACGAATGTACAAGGCTAGGCCAGCCGCCAATCCGCCGCCAGCGCTGCTGCCCCCTACGGCAACTTTCTGAGTATCTATCCCTAACTCTTCCGCATGTTCAATACACCATTTTAGGCCCGAATAACAATCCTGTAACTGACTTGGCTGTACATGCTCTGGTGCTAGGCGATAGTACACAGATACACAACAAAAACCATGTTGTGAAGCAAGAGATGCATTAGCAGGACGATCCACGACTGGACTTCCTAAGACCATCCCGCCTCCGTGTATCGAATAATATAGAGGCATCTTATGATGCTTTGATTGTTTGGGCTTAATGATTTCTAATTGAATATCTGGACCCCTAAAATAACTTGGCACAACCTTGTTTTCTAATGTAATAGGAAACATCTGCGTTACATCTATTTGTTGCATCATTTGAGATTGATTTTTACGTGCTTCCATTAGTGTAGATTCGGTAAGATCGGTTGTTGATATTAAATCAACTGCACTGATAATTTCTGGATCAATCAGATGTCTACTTCTACTTTTTTGCTCCCCCATAGTAATCGTTTCCCCGCTTTCTTGTTTTAAAGACAATGAATCAATACATATTTCAATTGTTGCTGTCGTTTATATTCATATTTTAAAGATTAAAATAAGCTTTATAAATGAAAACAACGATTTAGAATCATTTTTGGCATAAAAACAATAATGAAAAAATGATGTACAGCCTTTGAAATAGAATGGGTCTGTTGGATCATCGAGGGAGGGTGAGCGGAATTTTGGGATCAAGAACGGTATGTAAAAAGTTCAAGAGAGAAAATGAAATGCCAAAAACGTATTTCGGAATCTGGATGTGGGAGGTAATGCAAACACACATCAAAACTTTTGCCAAATAAAAAAGACGTGACGGATTGGTCGTTCACAGCGATCATCCGATCACGCCCTAAGCTCACCACGTTATGAAGCCAAAATTAAATTCATTTATGCGGGTAGAGTACCACGCCACTTTGCAAACTAGGTATTTTTATGTGAATAAACAATTTTCTTAATAGTTTCGGTAGAGAGGAAAAACTCCTTAGCTAATTGCTCGATACTACTGCTATTTTGAAAAGCATTTCTGATTGCGGCATTTCGCTGTTCAAGCAACCTTCTCCCCCCACTCAAACTGCCCCAATCCATATATTCCGTTTTTGGCTTTGGAATATACAGAGTCTCTCCTTGAACATATTTTTGAATTTCCATAATTAGTTTTTGAGGTAAAACTTTTGTAGCATTCGTATATTTCAATTTTGCTCGCCCCTTATTTTGATTCTTTAAAATAAGGTGCAAAGCCAAAAATATTAAAAAAGCTTGTTCAGCGTTAAAAATTGTTTCGCCCCATACAAAGTAACGCTTTCCTAATAATTGGCTTTGCATGAGTGTAAGAAGTCACAGACAATCCCAATAGATTCTCCATCAGTAGGCACCCCCTTTTACTTCGCAAGTATAGCATAACTTCTGCTCACCTGGGAGCAGCTACATGATATCAGTACAATCAAACTATTAAAATTGAGCTGATATATAACTGATCTTCATATCGTTTATGAGGTGTTGCCGGGACTTTTGTTTGCCCGACTCTTGTTATTTGCAAGCCGATGTTTTATATTGACATAAGAGCAGGTCAAAAATAAAAGAGGTGACGGACGAGATGTCTCCACGCACGAAGGAACAAAACGAAGAGATCCGGTTGCGGCGTCTGGCGCAAATCCGGAAAGCCGCTGCCGATGTGTTTTTGAATAAAGGGCCTTTACTGGAAATCCGCGATGTGGCCGTCCAAGCGGGACTCGGCTATGGCACGGTATACCATTATTACAGCAATAAGGGCAATTTGCTCCACGATCTGCTATGGGACGCGTTGGAGCGGGCCGGGGGATGGCTGGAGGCCCCGCGCGCTTCGGCTTCGGGGGAGGCGCCGGCGGGCGGGGATTTCGGCTTGGCTGCTGCGGCGGACACCGGGAACTCGGCTGCCGCGGATTCCCAAAGCGGAAGCCGCGAAACGGCCGCTGCCGCAGAGCTTGGCCCCGTCGCTGCCGCCGGCATTCGGCTGCTACAGCTTTGGGCGGAGGACCACGCCCTGTACCTGCTGCATAAGCTGGCCGGTGAGGGCTTTGCCTCGCTGCCTGAAGCGCGCTCGGCCCCGCTCTCGGCCGCCTTTCGCCGGGAGGTGCTCGCGCCGCTTGCCGCGCTGCTGGAAACCGGTCGTGCGACGGACGGGACTGCCGCTTCCGGCGGAAACGCGGCGGAGCCGCCGTATCCGCTACAGCGCGCGGAAATGCTGCTGGCCGCCTTGGTCGGCTGCGCCTCGCTTTCGCTTCGCCGCGGAAAGCTGCACGAGGAGGCCATGGATATCGCCCGGTTTTTAAAATTATAGAATTGATAAGGAGCGAATAGACAAAGATGATCATTCTAAAATCACCTAGGGAAATCGAAGAGATGAAGCCGGCGAGCCAAATCGTTGCGGACTGCTACCGCGAGGTGGCCAAACTGATCGAGCCTGGGATCACCACCCGGGAAATCAATGACTTTGTTGCCAGACACATCACCAAGCTGGGCGGCAAGCAGTTTACGAAAGGGTACAACGGTTTCCCCGCCGAAACCTGCATTTCGGTCAACGATGTGGTGGCCCACGGCATTCCTTCGAACCAGGCGCTTATGGACGGTGACTTGCTGAAGCTCGACATCGTCGTGGAATACGGTGGATGGTTTGGCGATTCGTGCTGGTGCTATGCGGTGGGCAATATCCGGCCGGAAGCGCAAAAATTAATGAAGGTGACAAAGGAATGCTTGGATCTGGGGATCGCCCGGGCACTCCCGGGGGGCCGGCTCGGCGACATAACGTCGGCGATTCAACAGCATGCGGAATCAAACGGGTTTTCGGTCGTACGCGATCTGCTGGCGCATGGGATCGGGCGAAGCCTGCACGAGGAGCCAAGCTACGAGCATATCGGCGTAGCCGGCAAAGGCATTCGGTTAAAGGAAGGCATGGTGTTTACGATTGAACCGATGATCAACCAAGGTACGTTCCGTATCACGATCGACGACGATCAGTGGACGGCGAGAACGGCCGACGGCAAGTTGTCAGCGCAATATGAGCATACGATCGCAGTTACGTCGGACGGACCACTGATTTTAACGGCCCAGTAAGAATAGAGGCGAACGGACGGCAATGCGTCATTTTAGGAAATAAGTCGCCAACCCGGCCTGCCTGGCTTGACGAAAGTTCGTAATCTGAAACGCGAAAAAGCGCTGGTTCCAGCCTGGGACCAGCGCTTTTTTTATATGGTTTGTAACTTTACCGATTTACGAAAAACCACATTGTTATGCGGTTTTTTATTATGACTTTGGTATCGTGTTACGGATTTACACTCTCTCTTGGCTAGCCTGTCTTGCGTGTATTTTTTTCATTGCAAATCTTGCTATTGGCTGAGCAATCAATAGCTCAATCCAAAATGCTACACCAAAATTTCTAAACCAACTATGAAAGAAGTTCTGAAAAGGTTCTAGGCTTATTTGTTTCGTACCAACCCAAGTTCCTATAATGGTTAGAAGAACAGATAAGACCGTAACATTCAATAAAGTATTCAATAAAACTCTAGCATTAAATCCATCTGTTTGTCCTACGAATTTGGGTATCACTTTACCCACTAACGGTCCCGCAACCAATCTTACTAACAAAACAACGATAATCCACATAAACGGAATAATCTTTAGCGTTTCTAAATAATTTTCTTTACTAAAGCCGCGCTCCAATCCCATAATAATTGGGGCGATCGTGTTTACTGAAATAATTGAAATAATCAATAAAAATAATATACCTTCTTTTGCGTTTTGAGGCAGTCTTTCTTCCTTATACATATTGTTTCCCTCCGAAATAAAAATATTTCAGATGGTAGACGTATCATGCGACATATATTTTTGGTCATTAAAACTAGTACCAATATCTCTACACACTGATCTAACAATTATAACAACTTTTTTTAAACAAATAAAAGGGTTTATAAAACATTTTTTCCAGTTAATTGAACAAACTCCAGCTAACTTTAATTAGAGAAATCTGATAATCTAAGTTTATCAAAAGAGACATTAAGGAGTATATGAATCAGATGAGCAATTTTCTAAGTGAATTTGAGGAAAGATTTAGGGCAGGATTTTTGGATGATCTTAAAAGCATACTGGAAGAAGTGAAGAATGAGCGGGTTTACGCTTGTGCTTTTGGCACAGACAGCGATTTTATCACCTTGTTTCTTGCTGTTAATACGGAGGAATCACTTGTTAGACATATCACAAACATGAAAGCCCAAGGCCTGTGCAACAGCAAGGAAGATGAAAATTATTATAGATGGGGATTAAGCGAATATCAATATGGCGATACAACACATCTCAATCATATTAGCAAATTTCTGTATGCAACCGAAAATGTGTTTGACTATAAAGATGAAGTGATAAAAATTATGGCCAAGGTAGTTAAGGAAACAGACGATGTACTTTTTAATCAATTCGGCCAATCCAAAGAAGATATTATTTTTTTCGTGTCCATGACGGATGATGATATGGCCGAGGAACTGGAAAATCAGTCCGTAATACAGATGACAAACGCCAAATTAGTTGATGACTTCTTGCATCGTTATCAATAGAAGTACAGTTTGAAATATTACACTCATTTCGTTCTCCAGCGCCGATTGATTGCGCATCCTTTCATTTGGTTTATCTCCATTAGGTATGAAAAAACTTATTTCTCCTCATGGTTCGAGTTGAAATAAGTTTAAATTAAATACATTCATCCAGATGAACAGGAATTCTTACCATTCGACTTCTTCAAATAATCGGAAAACCATCTTTTTTTCAAATTCATCTAAAATTCAAATCCAGATATTTCTTCTTTTGTTTATCTTGGGGTTCCCTTTTTAATGATAATTCACTTCATTTTTTTATCATTTTCTCTGTACGGAAGCCTTCTTTTCCGATTCGTGTCATTGCATGATATAAGACTATGAGGTTCTTATCTTCTAGCAAATTTTCTAATTCACCTATTTGAACCTTCCCCCTTCCGCTATCTTCTTTAATATACTTCATTTTAATCCCAGCTAAGAGCTGTAAATTGGAATGACCGGGAGCTTGTTTCATCAGAAACAACCACTATGATCAGCTCTGCATTTCTTTTCGCAAACTACGCCGCTATCATACTCATGGTATGGGAATCCGTTTGTTTTATTGTAGCGAGACTCCGGTGCAGCTTATGATTGACGATTCCGATCACCACGTCCGGCTCCATTTCATCCTGATGGGAGAGCATAACCATTGCTGCAATATCTCCCATCTGATATGCCGCCGTCAACGCTCTCAGAAAAGTTTTCGAGTTTTCACTTTCCGGTAAGGATAACTCTCCTTTGAGAAGATCCTCCCTGACTGCTCCAAGCGATTTTCGTGCCCGGTGGAGTGCAACTTTTACCGCTCCCTCCGTTGTTTCAAGCATGTCGGATGTCTCACGAATCGAATATCCAAACACATCTCGCAGCAAAAAAACAGTTCTCTGAAGCGGAGATAAATGATTCATTAAGGAATGCAGCGCTATCTCGATTTCAAAAGATCCATGATCGGGTACAGTTACTTTCGCTTGTTCCCTATTCAATATCCGAGTGTAGACTGCTTTTCTCCGTATGTCATCAATCCAGGTGTTCTTAGCAATCCGTAGCAAAAGCGCTTCGGGATTTGTATGCTCGAAGCTATTTAACTTACCTAATGCTTTGATCCAAGTGTCCTGAGCCAGTTCTTCCGCATCCCAATTTGATTTCGTAAGCGACAGACAGTAACGTTTCAGGACCGCCTGTAATTCCTCCAAGTTCTCGATGTTTATTATATTATCTGTCATTTGTATAGAATCATCTATGCGCATAGGTCCTCTCCTCCACGGTCTTATTCTGCCCTTTCCTAGAGCAAAACCATTTGCTACCTCCAATGTAAACGAACAAGTGGTTGTAAAAGTTACACCATTTACGTAAATCGTTTTCCCATTAAAGCCTCCGTATCTTTTTACGGCCTCGGTTCGTTTACAAGGAGAAATCAACTGGAAACAGGAAATTGGGGGTATAAAAAATGAGTGTTTATGTGCCTTATGTTGTCGAGCAAACTGCTCAAGGTGAAAGATCGTACGATATCTATTCCAGACTATTAAAGGATCGTATTGTGTTTGTCGGGGCAGCCATTGATGACCATTTGGCTAACAGTATTATTGCTCAATTATTGTTCCTGGCGGCAGAAGATCCGGAAAAAGAAATTTACATGTATATCAACAGCCCGGGTGGCTCTACTTCCGCAGGATTTGCCATTTATGATACGATGCAGTACATCAAACCCGATGTGCACACGATATGTACGGGATTTGCTGCTTCGTTTGGCGCGATCCTTTTGCTGGCGGGCGCCAAAGGGAAACGTTCGGCGTTGCCGAACAGTGAAATCATGATCCATCAGCCGCACGGCGGCGCACAAGGTCAAGCTAGCGATATTGCGATCAGCGCAAAACGAATTTTATGGACTCGTGAAAAGGCAACCCGTATCACAGCTGAACGGACCGGGCAATCTTTTGAAAAAGTCGAAAAAGATATGGACCGGGATTTTTACATGTCCGCTCAGGAGGCACTGGAATATGGTGTTATTGATCAAGTGATAACTTCTTTGTAAAGTATGCTCAAAACCTAATGATCTGCAAGAAACTTCAAGAAATAATACGAGGTGATATCATGTTAGCAAACTTACAAGGCAAGGAAGTAACTATTCATTTTATAGATGGGACAAATGTATGCGACGGGATATTGGATCAGATTGACGACAAGTTCGTTAAATACGTTACGCAATATCAGACGCTTGTTGTTCCTATTACATCCATTCGCACCGTATCCATTGACATTAAGGAACGGCAACGCTACAGAGTTGGATTCGCCCCATGAACCTATTTTAGCATGGGTGGAAATTACATGTACGGAGGCCCGATATTATGGAAATTTCACAGGGAGTAGAAATGCTTCAGCTAGATTTTCATGGGAATATGATTCACCCCATTCTTTTGTGGGATCGAGAAATGGCTGTTTTAATAGACACAGGATTCCCTGGGCAAATGGAAGATTTACGCGTGGCTATGGAAAAGGTAGGCGTGTCGTTCGACCAACTAAAAGCTGTGATTTTGACGCATCAAGATGTGGATCATATAGGAAGTCTTCCTGAGATTTTGCAGGAGTGTGGCAGTCATATTAAAGTCTATGCACACGAACTGGATAAGCCGTATATTCAGGGGGAGATCCCTCTTTTAAAAGATGGTCACCTTGTGAATCCCCCGAAGGGCAAAGTGGATGATATCTTAATAGATGGCCAGGAACTTCCGTTTTGCAGCAGGATTCGAGTCATCCATACGCCTGGGCATACTCCGGGTCATATCAGCCTTTATTTAAGGCAAAGTAAAACTCTTATTGCCGGGGATTCGATGTACAGTGTAAACGGGATTCTCGCGGGAATTCATGTCCCGACCACACCCGATATAAAAGCAGCTCATCTCTCATTGAAAAAGTATTTGGATCTCGACATTGCATCCGTAGTTTGTTATCACGGGGGATTAAGTAATGTACATGTGAATGATCAGATATTAGGACTTACCCAAGGATTATAAAATTAAAGTTCCAGCAAGTTACCTTTGGTGGAACGATGTTGTTAGCGTAGAAGAATTGAACCAGTGCTTCAATTCTTCTACTGTTTCCTCCCTTCGACCCCTTCTTTAAAGCTTATTCCTGCAACCCATCTGATGATATATCAGTCATAAAAACCTCACTTCACGCGTGCTAACTTGTATATAGATCAGACTTTAACTGAGAAAAAATATATTCTTGCATTTGATCTAAAAGAAGAATGATGTTAGCATCTTTGCCATTTTTCAAAACCCACTGAATAGACATCATTGAGTTAGCAGCATATAGTTCTGCTAAATACTCTAATGCGATCGAAGTTGAAGAATTCTGTTGCTTTAAATAATCTAAGCAAGTCCTAAACAAAATTTGTTCAAATTCCTTACGTAGATCTGCTGTTACTTCATGAACGGCTAACAATGTTGAAATTTCGAGCTTATTCTTAATCATATTATCGGTTACAAGTTCTATGGCGTTTGCCACCTTGCCATCTTCCGTGGAATCAAAACGCTGCTCAATTTCAACTTTAAAATCAGAAGCATACTGTTTAACTATTTTTTCTAGTAAGTCGTACTTATCCAAATAATGACTATAAAAGGTAGAACGTCCGATAAGAGATTGATCACAGATTTTTTTGATCGTAATATCTTTAAAATCATGTTGTTGGAGTAATTCTATTAAAGCTCGCTCAATAGCTATTTTTGTTTTATAAATTCTGATATCTTCATTCATTTAACCACTTGCTCCTTATGTGTAAGTTTTCGAACACTTTATATATACCGTGTAAGATATCCTACAGATTATGCGATACTAATTATTTTTTATGTAGTAACTATACTCTATAGTAAGCACATACCCAAATTGAAGGAGGACAATATATGTTTAAATCCTATGTCAATAACGAACAGTTCAATCTTCAAATCAATCGTTTTATCAATGATTATTATCAAGAAGATGATCGAGCACAAGCTGACTTGGAAGAAATGATTCCGAAATTAAAAGACACCCATAGCTGGTATGAAGCTTGGCTCAATTTTGCAAAGAAACGCGAAGACAGCAAGGACTATGACTTATCCTCAGTCTACTATCAAGCTGCAGAATTTTATCTTGCAACTACAGACCCCAATAAAGAAAAAATGTATCGAAAATATAGAGAAATGTTCTATAAAGGCTTTCATGATTTTGATTATGAATCCTACAAGATTCCCTATGAAGACTCGTATCTTCCTGCTGTAAAATTATTGACACCTGGAGCTACGAAGACATTACTTGTCTTTGGTGGGTATGATTCTTACATGGAAGAGATGCTTAAAATGATGAGATTTATGAAGGGAATTGATTACAATATTATTGTATTCGATGGCCCTGGCCAAGGAACTGCTTTAAAAAACGGCCTAAAATTCATTCATAACTGGGAAAAGCCCATATCAACGGTGATTGATTATTTCAAATTAGATCATGTTAGTCTCGTAGGTGCTTCTTGGGGAGGATATTTAGCTATGCGTGCGGCAGCCTTCGAAAAGAGAATCGATAAAGTAGTTGCTTTTAACATTTTCTATTGTGGTTTAGATGCCTTAAAAATGGGAATGTCAGAAGAGACTTACCAGAGCATAGTGCAGCTAGTCGATCGTAATGAAGTAGATCAAGTGAATTCATTATTGGAACAGATGATGACTCACAATATTGATTTGCATTGGAAGATTACCAAAGGGATGGAAAACACCGGTGTAGCAACGCCTTTTGATCTCATTAAAAATTTCGAAAAGCACACGATGCAAGGCATTGGAGCATTCATTAATCAAGATGTTCTTTTATTAGCTGGAGAAGATGATCAATACGTACCTATTAGCCGACTCGCACAAATCCAACAAGAATTAATCAATGCTGCGTCCATTACAACCAAAGTATTTACTAAAGAAACGGGCGGTGAGCAACATTGCCAAGCAGGTCACAGAGAGTTAGCATTTAATGAAATGAAGAAGTTCCTATAACAACTGTAAATATATATTTTTTTATGCGCAACATGCCCATCAAAATCGTAGTTCCATAGCTTCAATCGTTGTTATTCAATTGGCAAGTAAAAACCGACTCCAATTATGGAGTCGGTTTAGTCCATTCATTTCCCCCTGTTATCTCAATGGAGAAGTCCGTAATTTCCTCTGAACTTTTCAATTCATGCGGCCTAGCATGGTTAGATTTTCAAACCGAAGAACCTTGAAGGAGCGCAAGAAACGAACTTAGATCCACAGCTTCAAACCCTCTTGTTTGTCACTGCAAGTTTAAATAATCAAAATCAACAAAACCACCCGTTGATTTAGTAGCATAATTGAACAAAGCAAAACGGTATCCCATAAAGTGAGGGATTGTATATGACATCTGAAGTGTGTTGCCTATAGCCGTCCAATTTGTGCCGTCAAGACTGTAGTAGAAATATGCTTTATCCATCTGATTTGTAAAATCACATATAAGCTTAAGATATACTCTGTTCTGGGTGAAAGGGACACTGGCCACTTCGGTCATTGCTCCAGAGCTGGCATTCACCATAACAATGGATTTGGAGGTCCCGATCATCTTTATGCCTACAAATCCATAATTAGCCTGAAAAGCTGCAAGACCGGAATAGTCTCCGTCCTTCATCCCGCTTGTTTCCATTGCAATGATTCCTGTACTTTTCGGTCCAAATGTCCTTTGGGTAAGCGTATTTCTGGCATCCAGAATACTTTTACTCACTTTCCCTGTAGTCATTCTCATAAATCCAGGACGCTGTGTAAGGGACCAATGAGTATTGTCAGGATTGTGGTTCCATTGCCACTCCTTTTTAAGAGTCGCTTCAGAAGACGAGGTTCCTGTAAACGAAACATCGTCCACATAGAAATTCATCAAATCATTTGTTGGGTCTGGGGTTGAACTGTAGGGTGTCTCAATGAAAATAAACGTTTGTGAGAGGTCGGCACCTGCCGGAAGTGTATATGTTCCTTGAATTGTGCCCCATTGGCCCTTAGTTAGCGTGGTGGACCCAAGAATCGATATACCTGTGTAACTTGGACCATTTTGAATACCAAAATTAAATTGCTTAGTGGCACGACCTTCAGTGTATTTAACCTTTGCAGAAAAATTATACATTCCGCCTGCTGTTACTTTTCCGGTAATTACTTGTTTTGGACCAGCAGCTGTTTGTTGTCTACCGCTGACAAACAAGCTTTTTGAGCCGATGTAATAGTCTGTAGTGGTTGCTGCAACAATTGCAGTGTTATTATTGGTCCACGGGTTTATGGTGGCATTTTCAAATCCACCGTTTGCAATAAGCTGACTGGAGGCTTGAGAAGATGAAAACTCATCAGACGCATAGACCTTCTTTTCGGGATAACCTTCAACAGGAACATCCATCGTAAGAGGAACCTTACCGTTAACACCGAATACCGGCCAATTATTTGACCATGTAACCGGAACAAGATACGGCATACGTCCAATTGCTCCGCTGTCTTTAAACAGCATAGCATACCAGGAGCCAGAAGGAGTATCAACAATTCCCCCCTGTGCAATACCTGAATCATTCAATGACACCTGACCTGTATAGGGTCCTGTCAAGCTACTTGCACGATAGGTTAATTGTGTGCGGTTGCCTCCCGATGGCCAGCATATAAGAAATATATAGTACATTCCCTTGATCTTTTGTATGTGCGCGCCTTCAGCCTTGACTATAAAGCTGGAACCGGCAATATTACTGGCAGCGGAAATAATCACCTGATTAAGTCCCCCTGGCTTGATAGCCTTTGCATCTGCAGTAAGCTCAATAATGCTGATATTATCACTGCCATAAACCAAGAATACACGTCCATTATCAAACAGCAGCGATGCGTCATGATAATAGTTGCCAAGCACTGATGATGTCCATGGACCAGTTTCTATATTGCTGGTTTGATAGATGTATGTTTTGCCGGTAGAATTGGAGCCAAAGGACACATAGTAAATGCCGTTATAATATCTAAGGCTGCTTGCCCACGAGCCTTTTCCATATTCGTTCTGCCCGTTGTTAAGATTTTGTGCGTCATTGTTGGCATACGTATCGTAAACATAATTTACGATTTCCCAATTGACGAGATCATAAGATTTCATGATCGGAACTCCATGATTCATGTGCATGGTCGTGCTAGTCATATAAAAAGTATTATCTACCCTGATAACATCGTTGTCTGGAGAATCAGCATGTATAAACGGATTTGTAAAAGTAGTAGCTGCAAATACAGAAGTATTGGACATCATACTCATGAATAATGGTAAAACTAATAAAAGCACACTTATCCTCCTATACATATTAGAATCGCCCCTAATCTTTGATAGGTTCAAAAGCTTTTTGTTTTAGTTAATTAAATTGTAAATAATCCACATAGGCATCCCAAGTCCCGTTATCGGTGGTTACGATCAGTCTGACCTCTTGATTTCCGGTTACATGGGTGATATTAGACAAGGTTTGGACCGTCGGCGTAGTTCCCGTAAAATAAAAGGAACCAACTGTGGTTCCTCCTATTTGCAAGTCTACTCTGGCGGTACTGGAGTTATTCGAAGCACCCCTGACTGAAATACTATGAATAGAGTTGGCAAAATACTGAGTGTATGCACTATAATCATCATTGGCGTATAAAGCGACCCCATTGAAAGGAGAACTGATCTTCCCAGCGTAAGTACCACCGAGAGTCATATCCTCAGCTTCAACCCTTGTTCCAGTAGTATTGGGTGTAAACTGCCAGTAATCAATATTAAATAAGTTACCAGTCCCTGTTCCGGTAAACACTAAGAAAACCTTGTGGACTCCTGTTGCATTGCTTACAGTGGTTTCGACTTCCTTCCAGGTCTGTGTTCCTCCAGTAGAACTGACATTAAGAGTTCCAACCAGAGGACCCGTTGCACTGTCCAGACGTATTTCTATTTTACCGCCTGCATTGGATGCTATGTTTGCTTTAAACGTCTTGGCTCCACCGCTACCAAAGTCGGCATTTCCTACAGCGATCCAATCTCCATTGTGTACGTTTGTCACATTAAGATTATTTGTCGGTCCGCCTGATGCTTGACTCGCCTCGGTTGTAATCCCTGCATTCCACCCGATTGTTTCAGCCTCAATCCTATTGTATGGATTAAGATTGGCTATCTGAGGCACGCCTGCCATATTTTCCTGAACCTCTTGTATCGTTACATTCGTATTATGGATAAGCTTGTTAATATTAGGAGAACGATATCCTTTCCCTTCTCCCAACAGAGCCTTGCTGACAGTTTGGGAATGGTACACTACATACCATTGGTTATTAAAGTTAAACACCGAATGATGGTTATTTCCACCAACTCCGAAAAATGCTTGTGGATTTTTCAGGAAATGTCCTGTATAAGTAAAGGGTCCCATAGGACTGCTGCTCACCATGTAGCCTATTTCACCTGCTGGGTAATTTGACGGGTGTGTACCGGAGAAATTGATACAATAAGAGTAATAATATTTGCCGTTATACTTATGAATTCCTGAGTCTTCAAACATGTAAGGAGCATCAATGGTTACTGCACTTCCAATAATACTGGTCATATCAGCGCCCAGTTTTAAAACTCTGGCTGTTTTAGGATTTGCAATTGAAGCTGGGTCCGAAGTATTGGGTATACCTCCACCAACATACAGATATCCTGTACCATCATCATCCACCAATACTGCCGGGTCAAAAAGCCATGTAACTCCAGACATTCCAGTTGTACTGTGTGTAACAAGAGCCTTTCCGAGTGGGTCTGTCCATGGTCCTATCGGAGTATCTGCAGTTAGCACACCAATACCTGAGGCACCATTTGCAAAATAAAGGAAGAATTTATCCTTACCATTTATTTTTTTATGTGCAACGGTCGGTGCCCATGAGAGTGATGCCCATTTTGCAATACCTTTTCCATTATTTTCGTTATTGTATCCTGCGACCGGAATTGCACCGTGGTCTGTCCAGTTCACCATGTCAGCAGAAGATATGACGAATATTTTATTTAGTTCACTAAAATCATTCTCCTTCACCGTTCCATTACTGTTATATACATATGCATCACTTGACATATAGATATAAACCCTTCCATCATAGACCAACGCATAGGGATCTGCCCCCAATTTATGATCCATAAGAGGATTTGAATTCCCTGGAAGCTTTGCAATTGCATTGTTAGCAGCATGTACAGGTACCATTGGTAAACAACTCAGCAATAATGTAAAAGCTAATAAAAACACCGAAAATTTTTTAATCATAAACATATTCCTCCATTTTTATATATCATGTCTATTAAAAGTTCACAAATTGCCTATGCATAGATTTAATTAGTAATTTTGTATCCTATTTGAAGGTTGGTGCTCCGAAACTTGGACTTGTAACATTTTCAGCAGATGTTATAGCCTCCCCCCTAAATTTGTAACCGCTTTCATTTTTACGGTGAGGACTCTAATCAAGCCGAATTAGCCAGTTCATCATTTTTATTTTCGCCCAATAAATTTCAGTTAATGGCTTTTTATAATTACCTTGGTTACGGTACATACAGCAAACTGCGTTGCACGGGTTCCAGGTATTCTTTTGGATATCAGCGCCTTAATTCACCGATGGCAAGCCATAACAGTCGTCTTCATGCAAGATGGTGCTCTTCGAGCTGTTTGTGCTCAAATGTCAATCCCCAAAGTTCAAGGTGCTCAAATATAGTGTCTGGTTCATAGGCAACCCTGTATATTGACGAACTACCGATCGTATTCCCAAATTCCCCTCCCTTCTTTTTCATTTCACGTACCGATTGAAAACTTTAACTTTAGAGTTGAACTTGAAAGCTTTTACATAATTACAAAGGAATATTATGTCGTTAGTAAGCGTGGAAGCGAATTTTAGGCTACGCAGTCGGGAAAACGATATCCAGGAATATAATACCATAAACGCCACTTTGGAACAAGTGGTCGATACTATTGGGCATCATTCCTGCATGGTTCGCCAAGGCTTTATCCTTCCGGGGAGAGCAAAGCATGCGATTCTAATCGTTGCCGGGGGGAAATGCCAAGATCGACAACAAGAAGTGTCGGCTTCTGGCCTTTAACAGATCGTTCAAATTGGGCGACAGCTTTGCAACTTGTGGAGTATGCTAATAATTCCAGGCTGTTGCGAAGCTTATATTCATGCCATTTTATGCGATTACCTGAAATTAGCAATAAATTTGCATTTGCATTCTCTATTTTTATTCGAGCCTCCTCTTTATTTCTTGCCCTTTCCACACTTTTTTTATATTTAGATATAAAAAAACTTATTTCTCCTCAGCGTTCGAGGTGAAATAAGTTTTTAACTGAGTACATTTATCCAGATGAACAGGAGATTTACCAATCGACTTCTTCAAAAAGACGGAAACGCATCTTTTTTTCAAATTCATCTAATATCTTAAACCCAGTTATCTCATCTTCTTTTTCTCCAAGTTTTATCATAGTAGCTATTGCTAAGTCTCCTATTTTATAATGACCTATCAGCTTATCTTGATGTTCCCTTTTTAAAGATAATCCATTTAATTTTTTAAATATTTCCTCTGTACGAATACCTTCTTTTCCGATATGTGTCATTGCATGATATAAAACTATGGGGTTCTTTTCTTCTAGCAAATTTTCTAACTCATCTATTGAACATTTTCCTTCTTCAATTTTTTTAATATATTCATTTTATTCCTCCTTTAAACAGATATTAATTAATGTTCTAAACTGTAAATACTCGCCCCAACTTGAACAAGATCAGGAGATGCTAACTTGCCAATGCATATTCCAATATTTTTCCTTTCAGCCATTGAAGTTGAAATTTGAACAGAGCTAACGCTTAATACCGTCTCAATTTGATTTGCATTTTTAATAAGAATTTTATCACCTATGATTTTTTTTATTTCTGGGTAGGTTAAATGGTCTAATCCTTTGTTTGTTCCTACTATAATTGTACCTTCATCTTTTGACTCAAAAGTTAAACTAACATCCATTATTTTTTCCATTTTAAACGTTACCCCTTTATCGTTCTTCAATATAAAGTTCTCCCTTAACATCACCTATACGCAAATCAGCACTTTTTAATCGGGTTATGGCATCCCTCAGTAGCGTCATCCTTTCTATTGATGTTAAATCGGGAGCGAACCTTGCAGCTCTTATACTAGCTTGGGCTTCATCTAGAGCAAAATTTCTTTTAAATGCATCTGGAGCAACATCATATAATTCAAATGCTCTCCCTGCCTTATATGCCTCATAGTGTCCCACAATTTCATGTGCAATCGTTGCCTTGGCTGACACACGTGAGTTAGCACTTAAGGTTCCAACTCCTGTATGCTCTGCTGGTAATACATCTGTATTTATAATAAATCTATCGTACATCATACCTGTATTCCACTCATCATAAAAACCAGGTCTACTCATTATTATATTATCTTCGGGAAAATCCAACGATTTAGTATACTGAATAATCTCCGTTTTCTGGACATCTGTTAATGGCAATTCATTACGCAAACCGTCCGAAGAAATTTGTCGTAAGTCCACTGCCCCCTCATACTTAACCGATGATTTCAAACTAATCTTAGGTTTGATTACTGAACTAACTCCTCCAAATAATCCTGCTGTACCGATCATATTAGCCCAGTGTTCTTTTGACCATGCATTTGTGGGATTAAATGCTCCCTGAATCATGCCCGATACTCCAAATGTACCGAAATTGAGCATGTCATTCCATGAATCGTTTTGTTTAGCTGCCCGTTCCATGTACCCTTGATACATTCCCTTCGGAATACCGTACGACATATAATCTAGGAAGTTCCAGACTGAATCAAATTTTTTCTCATATCGTTCTGAATTAGCTGCTACAAAATCCTGCCCAAGCTCCGTTAAGCTATCCGCCGATTTCTGGAGCGCATTTCGTGTATCTGTAACAGGAACTGCGCAAGTATTCGGTGGAGGTGGCAAGCAACCTGGGTCTAGATTCCCATCCTCCATTATGGAAAACCATCTCTACTCCTAATTGTTATATGAATAACATGGATTTCTACCTAAGACCACAGACTTATGTATTTAACAGGCCTTGTTTATCATTAACTCAATAAAGTTAATTTAATCTCCTTATCAAGTAATTAATTTTCTCATTATATATCTTATTTAAGTATTTAATAAAAAATTAATTATACGGTTGGCTATTATCTATCAAAATTAAGGGAGACGCCATGATACTCCATCTCGCTCTAGTTGTAATAGTCCCCTTCTACATTTAGCGAAATTACCGCTAAAAATGAATAGCGATAATTTCGCTCGGCTATTCTTAGCTTAGAGGTGAATAGGATGTATAGACGAATCCGAGATTTACGGGAAGATAAAGATTTGACCCAAACACAAATGGCTGAATATCTAAATTGCAGCCAGCGTATTTACAGCAACTATGAACGTGGAGATGTAGACATTCCAACGAAAATTTTAATCAAACTAGCTGATTTTCATCACACAAGTACAGACTATTTATTAAATAGAACTAATGAAAAAAAGGCTTACCCGGTAGAACAGAATAACTCAAGTTTATGATTTGCCCCCCTGTGCTCATAAAAACAAAAAAGGTAACTCCGTTTAACGAGAGCTACCTTTCAAAGTCTTTAGTTAATATTGTTTCCTTTATTGTGAATCGTCTTTTCTACAAAACGTTCTCCTTCTTTTATCTTATTATTCGTTCCCCTTTTAATCCTTTACCTACTTACTATGTCATTGTTCAAATACCTATATAATCCCTTCTTTTCCGTCAAATAATTCAACCATCATTAAAGCCCCCATCTTGTATCCGTCAATATAAGCCGAAGCGGATAATATGGAGATCAAATTATCATGTAAATCGGATAATTCTTCAATTAGTTTGTACTCGTGTTCTGGTATTTTTATTTTCAGGCTTTCCATAGTTTTGGATATTTTCTGCGATACCAGTTCAAATTCGGGATCTTTCGGTTTTACTCGTTCACTTGGGTTACATTTTCCATAATATAAATCCTCCAAGATACTCACCTTCTTCCCCCTCTTCATATGTATTAGTTTCTAAATAATTTTAGCGAAATATTCGCTAAATATCAATAGCGAATATTTCGCTAGGGTATTCTTGTTTTGAGGTGAGCAAGATGTACCCACGAATTCGAAATTTACGCGAAGATAAGGATTTGACTCAAACTCATATGGCAGATTTTCTGAATTGCAGCCAGCGGATATATAGCAATTATGAACGTGGAGATGTAGATATTCCAACGACGATTTTAATTAAATTGGCCGACTTTCATCATACGAGCACAGACTATTTACTAAATAGAACTAATCAAAAAAATCCTTACCCCGCAGGATAGAACCTAGAAAATACCAAATACTTTTAAGCCTATGACCTCGACATAAAAGCATCTGAATTGAAACGACTGGTTGAGGATGAAATCGAAACATTCTAACTAAAAACAAGCTGTTTCCTTATAATAAGGAGTCAGCTTGTTTTTTTATTAGCTTTCTATCGAGCCGTTCAAGTGAAAAGCAACTAAATTGAACTTAAGATTTGCATGAGAGACCTTAAGCGATTCTCCGAAAAAGGATTGCACTTTTTGTCGCTGTTGTTTTTGGATTTATTTTATTATCATAACCCTTCTCACAGCTGAAATCCAAAAACATAGGCGGTCGCTATCGCTCCTACATTTCCAATCTTTCTCTCCGTTTCTCCCTGCTCTGTGCTCATTTTGAATTTATAAGAAAAACATTAACAAAAACGAGACTTTTGACTAACACTTGTTCATAATTTCTTGTGTATATTATTTCATCATGATTTGGAGGAGTGGTATCATGTTAATAAGATCGAAAATTAAACAATCAAAGACAAGCTTCACTCGAAATAATCATGTTAAAAAGAAAAAAAATCCCCCACTTATAAACCCAGTGCTCAAATTCCAAACAAAAGAACCAAGTCAAAAAAAAGGACTTAATAGTAGAAAATATCGTGTGAGTCGAGTTGTAAATTATGGATTTGATATGCCGAATTTTTCCCCTTGGCAGGCAGAAGGAGCAGTATATTTATCGACGCTTCGCCCTTACACCGGTCCACAATCTGCTTTCTTTGCTGTACAACCAGGTAGGAGCGCTTATCTCAGGCAACGAGTTACTCTAGGACAACCGGGCTCTAACGGATATAGTCTAACCTATTACGTACTTGTAGATCGTAACAATAACAGCGGCGTGTTGCAGATAAGCCTATTGAATACTGCTGTATCTAGAACAATGCCTCTAAACACTTTACCTTATACAAGCTATCAGCCTTTTAGCATATTTTTTTCCGATGCAGATGTGAATGGGCAATCTAACGTTGATTTGGAGATTAGGGTAAATGGCGGTAGTAGTCCCTCTTTTTTATTGCTTGATGTTGTGACAATACTTCCTAGAAACTAAATCTGTAAGAAAGGAAACTTGGCGTGATGTCTTTAAGTGGAGACTTTTATAATAATACTCTTCTCAGGTGGTATTTTAGACTATCATTTTTTCTAGGCGTTCGCCAGCCCTCATTCGGGACTTTCGACCTAGAAAATGATGCCCATGCTAGACTACAAGAATAAGGGAACCTCCATAATAGGGCTCCCTTTTTTTAATAAAATAACATAAATATTTAGAATAGCTTATTTATTAAGCAATTTTTTTGTTACCCAGGTTATAGCTGCATTATTGACATCTTCACCCTGGCCACCGTGGGGAGCTTTAGAGTTAGACATAAAAATATTTTCTACTCCTGCATGGTTAAGAGTATCTCTAAGTCTCAAACTTTGTTGAATAGATACTAAACTGTCACTTCCTCCATGTGCAATAAACATGGGTGGATCATCTGAAGATACATAATTTATAGGACTTGCCAATTCTGCCAACTTTACTTTTTCCCAATAAGGAGAATTGGTTTGTTTTTTATCCCGAATATCTCTCAGGACTGCCACACCTTGTCCTTCTTTATCAAATCCAAGAAGTTTGGCTTCAGCTGCTCGTGGAGAGTCATGTGTTTCGGCTGCCTCCTCAGGAGATTGCAGGGTTGGGTCCATCTCAGGGCCCATGGTAAACATATCTGTTGGACCGTAAAAATCAACTGCAGCCATTACTTTGCTTGAATACTCAAGATTGCTCCCAACATCACCTTCAAGCTCTTTTATATCACTAGTAACAGCGAGTTCGGTAGCCAGATGTCCACCTGCAGAATTTCCTGCTACTGCAATTTTTTCTGGATCAATACCGTATTCCTTGGCATGTGCACGCAGATATCTGATACTGCCCTTAACATCATAAATGGGAGCCGGAAAAATAGCTTCGCCACTTAGCCGATAATCTATGGAAACGAAAGCAATTTTATCTTCTAATACTTTTTTGAAAACTTGATATGCTGAATCTGTAGCCACTTGATCTGTAGCTCTACCTGTCATTTGTGCTGGTCGATTTGGTGGCGCGGCTGTTTCCTTCTTTGCATCTTTAGGCGCATCATCGCCCTGATAGTCCCCTATAGCCCATCCTCCACCATGAATATATACCAAGACAGGAGTTGCTTCGGTTACACCCTCCGGCTTAAAGATGTTCATTTTTAACTCTTTTTTCTTTCCATCGTCATTAGTTACGGTTGCATACACCACATCTTTATAGGTAGGAGCCATACTAATCACATCTGTAGGAGGACTTTCAGCAGCTACGAAACTTTCCTTTTGTGTGGCAAAAGCCAATGTTGCTAAAAGTACGAAGGATACCATTCTTAGTTTTTTATTCATACTCTCTCTCCTCACTTTTTTTCATTCTCGCATTCTATCAGGTTATCTAAAGTTCTTATTAAGAAACTTTGATACAATGCTATTTCTTCCTCGCTAAATCCCTTGTAAAAAATCTCTCCGACTTCATCAATAATCTTTTTGTTCAATTCCACTAATTTTTCATTTCTGTTCACTACTTTAACTATTGTTTTCCGTTTGTCTGTTTGGCAAGGCATAAAACTGATATGTCCTGCTTTTTCCAACTTAGCTAATATACTCGTTAAAGTTGACTTTTGAAGATTGGTAACCCTTGAGATTTCATGTATAGGTATTTCGTCTTTCGTCCAAAGATAAAACAAAATCCTTGCTTGAGTTGCTGTTAAAGTATCAACCTCAGATTCCCTGTGTTTTCTTGAAACTATTCTAGCCAGCAATGCATCTATGGATGCTGATAAAAAAACAGATCTTCCTTTTATAATTCCCATGTGCACCTCCATTTTCTCAAAAAAAGTACCATATCGTACTAATATTATAGTTCGATATGGTACTATTTTCAACCTGTATTTTTTGAATGTTTGCATTCATTATCTCTTGCGATCTGTAGATCACCCCAATTAATAGTAGTAAGTACGGCTCAACAGACATTAGGCATTCACTACAGCGAGGAAAATGTTTTATTGGGATGCATGGATGTTTAACCAGCAGGAAAGTTTGATTTACCTTGATGGGTCTTCTTTGTTTTCTAATCTACATCTTTAAAATTTGAACAGAGATCTCAATTAAATACTCTTCATAACCTCTAACTGAAAGATCATCTAACAAAACATCCTCATAAAAAAATCCCTGTAATTCTATGCTCTTATCTTTAGCATAACTTATTATTCGATCATAAGTGTCACATACGCTTGAGTATCCCTCTGTATGGTACGCGATTAAATATGTTCCTTTTTCTCGCTTAAAATTTGAATAATTTGATTTTTTACTAACTCTAGTAAAAAGATAATCATAATTGAATGTTTCATTTGTTAAGACTCTTTTAGTATCTCTCATCCAGCCTACTGTATGGGAAGCATCAATACTATAAATGTTCAAGTACTTTTCGTGTTTTATCATAGAATCGTAAATGCTTTTATCATTTGTGTAAGGATCAGCCTCTGTTACTACCAAAAACTCCTCCTTTTTTTCCTCAATAATAATATCAGTTGTAACGATCTCAGTTGCTGCTTGGGTAATTCGTTTCTTCTCTGATATTATATTTTTCATTTTTTGCAGTTGTTTAATTTTAGAATTCAGCATTGCCTCTTCTTTCTCAAGTAGGACAATGAGCTCCTGAGGTGACCTTTTATTTAAATACTCTTTTATCTCTTTTAATGGCATTTCTAATTCTTTAAGTATTGAAATCACTTTAAAAACATCGATTTGATTAATTGAATAATATCTATACCCATTTTCAGCTTTAAATTCAGGAGAAAGAATTCCAAGTCGATCATAGTGAAATAAAGTATCCTTGCTAATACCCATCACTTTTGCAAATTGTCCTGACGTTAAATGAGTTTGAACATTATTCTCCATGAAATCCCTCCTTGACTATGGTGTTACACCACACTTTATTATAACCAAGTAACCTTCATATAGCAGTAGACCATGAGGAGTATCTAATCGAAAGTAATACCTAAATAATTAATCTTGGGAGGATATAAGGAATGAAAGTTCTAGTTACAGGAGCAACAGGAAGTGTGGGGAGTCATATTGTTGAACAACTAGTTGCAAAAGATATAGAAGTAAAGGCATTGTCAAGGAAGGAAAGCAACTTACCTAAAGGAGCACAAGTAGTTCTAGGTGACCTTGATATTCCCGAGACTATACAAGCACATCTCCATACTATAGATAGCTTGTTTCTGATCACTCAGAGTGAACAATCGGACGAAAAATTTATAAAAAACAAAAGAATTATTCAGATGGCAAAACAAGCTAATGTTGCAAGAATTGTAGCCCTGTTAGATTTTGAAGGAAACCCAATTGAGGACGTTATTAAAAATAGTGGAATGGAATGGACTTTACTAAAGCCAGTGGAATTTATGAAGAATGCACTTTACAGTGGTTGGACAGAATCAATCCAAAAAGAAGGGATTATTCGTACGGCTTTCCCTGATAGTTTAAGCGCTAGAATTCATGAAGCTGATATCGCTGATGTCGCAGTAAAGGCACTGACAGAAGAAGGCCATGATAAGCGGACATATGATTTGACAGGACCAGAAGCATTGTCTCCAAGAAGTATGGTTAAACAAATTTCTGTAGTTATAGATAAATACATTGATCTTGTTGAAATTACAGAAGAACAAGTAAAACAAGATTGGAAAAGCAAAGGCTATGACAATGAATTTATTGAATACTTTATTATAGGGATTGGGAAAAACCCTCCTAAAGGAGCCTATACCGTTCTACCGACAGTAGAACAAGTTACAGGCAAGCCAGCCAGAACATTTACTCAATGGGTTAATGAAAACAAGCATTATTTTGTATAACCCTTTATGTACTTTTACTAATTACCTAACGGAAAACGCTAGTTGAACCTAACACTAGTTGAACGAGGAATGGCAAAGAGTAAAACGATACTACATTAGACTGATGATCCAAGTAATAGAAACAGCGGCAGCCATGGACGGAAAAATAAAGTCCTAGACTGCCGCTGTTTTATTGAACTCAGTAAAACCGCACCTGTAATTTCGTTAGCCAAATTTTTTCCATGTTCATAAGGGATAATCGGATCTTCAGTACCGTGAATCACCAGCCTTACCTCCATAAAGTACTTTCAGTTCCTCTTCCTTCATCGTAAAAGTATGTTTTTCTTCAGGAAACCGTTTATTCTTCACATCAGCAGTATAAGCTTGAATGGACTCCAAAATAAACGGATTCAGCGAATGGTATTGTTTTACAAACTTAGGAACACGTTCAACACCATAGCCTAAAATATCATGATATACGAGAACCTGGGCATCCACATCCAATCCAGCACCAATTCCAATCACCGGAATTGAAAGGGCTTTGGTTACTTCATCTGCAAGTTGTCTTGGAACACATTCCAAAAGAAGAGCAAATGCTCCAGCCGCTTCACATTTCTTAGCATCTTCCAGCAATTTTTTAGCGGCTAATGCATCTTTTCCCTGCACCTTATATCCGCCTAAAACTCCAACAGTTTGCGGAGTCAGTCCCAGGTGGGAGCAGACAGGAATTCCTGCTCTTGTCAGGGCGGCGATATGTTCGACGACTTCATCGGCACCTTCCAGCTTCACCGCATGGGCACCGGCATCTTGAACTAATTCCCCAGCATTGATTAATGTATCTCTAACAGACAAATGATAGGTTAAAAACGGCATATCCGTAATGATAAATGTATCCTTCGCTCCTCGTTTAACAGCTTTCGTGTGGTGAATCATGTCTTCGATTGTAACTGGAATTGTTGAATCGTAACCCAGAACCACCATTCCAAGCGAATCACCAACCAATATGACGTCAACGCCCCCTTGTTCTGCAAGCTTTGCAGAAGGATAGTCATAGGCTGTTAACATGACAATCTTTTCATTGTTTTGCTTCATTTTCAACAAATCTGTAGTTTGTTTCAACGTATACCCTCCTCCTCAATTTAAATGTGACATATATTCAAATGCTGTTGTTCCATATACACTTTTAAAGTGTTTATTTAAATGGGTTAAATCAACAAAACCACATTCTGCTACTGCTGAATAAATATCTCTATTTTTTTCTATTAACTGCTTTGCACGTTCGATCTTGCAGTTAAGAAAGTATTGGTATGGTGAAATTCCAGTATGAGCATTGAATAATCGGATAAACTGAAATTTCGATAAATTAAGCTCTTTACATATCTCGTCAAGTTTAAGTACATGTTCTAAGTTGGTATGAATCATATCCTTCGCTATTCGAATTAACACGTTCTCTTTCTTATTGTCTGTAGAAAGATTGGTTTGAAAAAGGCTATCCGTCAAGGATAAAAGTAATTCGCTACACAAAGCCTCATCTTTTTCGCTTAAGATAGCCTTAGAAAGACTTAATATTTTTTGTTCAAGGCTATAGTCATACACAATTGGCGTTGAAAACCGTACGATATCCTTGTGCTCAATAATCTCTAAAAGCAATTGTGGCTCAATATATAGCATGACATAATCAAGCCCCACCTTATTATGTGCCATTCCGTCATGCGCCTGTTCTGGATTAAAAAGCATCACACCATTTTGATAGGATAACTGTAAGCTGCCATCCAAGGTATACTCTTGAATTCCACGCAATGTTACGCCTATTGCATACTCCATGTGAGAGTGCTTCTTATACTTAAATTCAGAAAGACTTGCTGATAATGCAGTAATACCTGCTGATTTCTTATAGATAAATTTGTCCATTTCAATCACCCCTAACAAGCTTACCTACATCCATATCATTATGGCCGCATAGGCTAAAAATAAGGCCATCATTATATTAACAGTCTTTTTATGCTTCTGTAAAAACTCCTTGAAGATTGCACCGAAAAGAACCCATGTCACAAATGCTAAAAAACCAATAAGCGTTATAGCGACAATACTTATCGTCACCGCAGGTATTGCGATATAGTGGGGCATAATAAAACTAGGAATTACAGTCATTGTAAATAGTACTACCTTTGGATTTAGAAACTGCATAAGAAAGCCTGACATAAAGGTAGCTGATTGGTTGACGGTTGGATTGGATGTATCCATTTTGTAAACTTGATAGGCGAGATAGAACATATAACAGCTTCCGATTATCTGCATAACAATTAAAATTTTCGGTATGATCGTTATAAGCATCGTATTCAAAATAGCAGAAATAACAAGTAATAAACCAAAAGCTAGAGTTGCTCCATACGTATATTTCATTGCTTTTTTTGCCCCAAAATTATGGACTGTAGATAGTATAACGATATTAGTTGGACCTGGTGTAAAAGTGGCAATAAAACAGTAAATTAAAACAGATGTAATATTCATGAGGAAAACTCCTTTAACGTATTCTCATGAAATAATACATCTTAAGATAAATGGCATATAGTATATTATTGCAGGTATTGTACCCTTCGTAGTCCCCCTTCTTCTACGCTGTTTGCTATATCAAAATTTCCCTTATCCAAGAGTTGCATTGTCAGTTCCTTGTTGTCCGTAGCTGTCTTCAAAAATTACTTAGCCCGAATCCTCTACCGTTAAAGATGTTTTTAACCTTACCGACAACAAACATAATCATGGATTATTGTGGTATTATTTCGGATTATTGTTAATACTACGTATCTGAGGAGGGTGAAAATGAAGTTACATACCAAATTTTCAAGACAATTATGCCAGAATATCGATCTCATTTGTGACTTCATGGGAAACAGTTCGGATTTTATTGTTCGTGAGATCACGACTGGCCATAAACACGCCGCTCTTTTTTATTTGGATGGAATGACTGACATGCAAAAGGTACAGGACAACGTGATCCGTCCGTTGCATGATCGTGTTTCCTCTGACGAGATCACTTTACCGTTATTGAAAAACGCAATTTTGGACATTGGTGAAGCAAGCTTTACTCAAAACTTTGAAGATGCCTTGGAACAGATCCTCTCAGGTGGTCTTCTCCTACTACTGAACGATACGGATGAAGGATTGGTCATTTCTTTGCCTGGATGGGAAGAACGCAGCATTACGGACTCAAAGACGCAGCCTGTGGTCAGAGGTCCGCAAGAGTCGTTTACAGAAACTTTACGTACGAATACGACTATGGTTCGTCGAAGGGTGAAGGATACAAGAGTACGTCTAACTACCATAAAAGTTGGCGAAAAAACCAAGACCGATATATCGGTCATGTATTTACATGGGGTGGCTGACCTAAAAAAGGTGCAGGACATGATATCCAAGTTAAAGGACATGCATGTAGAAGGTGTGCTTGAAAGCGAATATTTGGAAGAATGTCTCCAAGAAGATAAACAACTCACGATATTTCCGCTCTTTTATAATTCTGATCGCCCAGACTCTATTGCAGCAGGAATTATGGAGGGGAAAATTGCGATATTTGTGGATGGATCTCCCTTCGCCATCCTTGCACCTGCGGTGTTTGTAGATTTCCTTCAATCCGCAGAAGATTATTATCAATCCTTTATTTACAGTAGTATCATTCGAATATTAAGGTATATCTGCCTGGCAATCTGTATGTTGGCTCCCTCCATTTATGTCGCATTAACGACATTCCATCAGGATATGATTCCAACAGTTTTGTTATTAAGCTTATCCGCGCAACGTGAAGGAGTTCCGTTTCCAGCATTTATTGAGGCGATGATCATGGAAGTGGTTTTTGAAATTCTGAGGGAGGCAGGTCTTCGTATGCCACGGACGGTCGGTCAAGCCGTTTCTATTGTCGGGTCAATAGTAATTGGCCAAGCAGCTGTAGAAGCAAACATCGTTTCGGCTGTTATGGTCATTGTTGTTGCAATAACTGCCATTTCGAGCTTTGTCATTCCCTCGTACACCTTTGCCATTCCTATCCGTATATTACGTTTCGCTTTCATAGGAATAGCCGCTATGTTTGGTGTGTACGGATTGACTGTTGGTATCCTCATGCTCTTTGTGCATCTGAATGGACTTTATTCATTCGGTGTACCGTATTTGAGCCCCTTTGCCAATTACAAATCGTCGGAGCAGAAGGACGCAATATTGCGTTTTCCATATAGAACTAAAAAAAAACATCGCAAAAACTAAAGGAGTAGACCATCATGAACTCGTACCGTTCCACCATTTTGTTACTGTTAATGTGCACCTGGCTAATGGTGTTTCTTACGGGTTGCTGGAACAATAAGGAATTGGGTGCAATTTCCGTCGTGATGGCTATGGGTATTGATGCAGTGGATGACCAATATGAAGTCAGTCTACAAGTGGTTGACCCATCGCAAATGTCTCGGAATTCCCCCATGGAACGGACGCCAACGATCGTTTTTTCCAAACGCGCCGATACCATATTTGAAGCTATTCGAAAATTAACAACGGAATCCTCCCGAAAATTGTATATGTCCCACTTAAAATTTGTAATTTTTGATGAAAAAACAGCAAAAAAGGAATCAAGGAGCCGCTGGACTTTCTATTCCGTGATCATGAAGTTCGGCCTGATTTCTATTTGGCGGTTGTCAGAGAAAACTCGGCAAAGGAGGCCGTTACTTTTGTAGCTCCAACCGAGATCTTGCCTGCAATGGATATGTATAAGGCATTAAAGCTTTCTGAAAAAGCATGGGCTCCAACTTCCGCGGTCAATGTAAAAGATCTTTTGCAGAAATTTACGGAGGATGGCATTGAACCAGTCCTCACCGGTATTCGACTGACAAACCTAGAAAAAGGTCTAACTATTGATAATGTGACAAAGTCGCCCCAACATGTTAAATATTTTTTCACTGGAATTGGTGTTTTCAAGGGCGATCGACTTCTCAATTGGATGGATGATTCACAAAGTAAAGCCTTTACCTATATATCCAACCGTGTTTCCAGCACCGTAGCTTCCATCGATTGTCCGTATTCCAATGGAAAATTTGTTGTTGAAGTAATCCGTTCCAAAGTAAAAATGCGTCCAGAAATAATAGACCATGAGCCGCACATTTCTCTTATTGTGGATACAGAATCCAATGTCGGAACGGTCTCGTGCAATGCCAACCTTAAGAATGAAGAGACATTTAGAGATCTTCAAAAATCAGCTAAAGAGCATCTGGAACAGTCTTTGAAGGAAGGCATTCGAAATGCACAACACATCGGTTCCGATATATTCGGGTTTGGAGAAGCTTTCCACCGCAAGTTCCCACGTGAATGGCATAGATGGAAAGAGGATTGGTCACAAAAATTTCAAACGCTTAAAGTGGATATTCAGCTCAATTATCGTTTGATCCGGTTCGGAGAAATCACCAGTCCAATCGATATGGGACTACACAATCAGGAGTGAATACATATGCTTTATGTGATTCTCGTAAGTTCCATTTTAACATCGCTGTATGAGTTTAAAAAATTCAAGAAGAAACAATATGTGCGTGAAATTGTATTCAGCTCGGTATTGTTGACTATAGGCGTTATATTGATTATCCTACGGATCGCCAACATTGAATTGCCGACTCCACTGACGGGCATTCGAATCCTATTCCAACCAGTAAGCCGGTTACTTATAGAAATGTTATCTTAAGGGGGCATTGGAATGAATTCCAACTTGACCGTTAGACAAGCTATTATGTGGTTTACATTATATCAAATAGGAAGCGCATATCTGGTGCTCCCAGCGGCAATTACTGCTGCCGCTAAACAAGATGCCTGGCTCTCCATCCCAGTCTCCTTAGGTTTCCATCTGTTATTGATACCTTTATATGCCTCCATCGCTAGGCAAATACAGGGGAAATCTTTCGTAGAGCATCTCCGTTGCCTCTTCGGTCCCTTGGGCGGGACGATTAGCATCGTTTTCATTTTTTTCTTTCCCTTTCTTGTGTTCATCATGACGCTTCGAAATCTAGGCGACTTTATCACAATAGATATTATGCCGGAAACTCCCTCCGACGCGATATATTTCATCATGCTTATAGTCATTTATTTCGCCGTTCGATCAGGCCCTGCTGTAATTGGCCGTTGTGCGGAAATCCTGTTTTTTTTCCTTCTGGTTCTATATCTTTTGGTCAGGATTACCCTTCTTCCTGAGACCAACATAAATAATGTGCTCCCTATTTTTGAGTATGGTTTGAACCCTATCGTTCTCGCTTCGTTCAATTTGTTTGCCTTTCCCTACCTTGAAGCAATTCTGTATCTTTTTTTTGCACAGTACATTCCCGATCCAAAGAAGTGGAGAAAGACAGTGATTACATGTGCTTTGATTAGCGGCGGCATGTATTTTTTCATGGTTCTACAAATAATCGCCGTGATGAGTGAAGGTGTTGTATCTAATTTGACGTTTCCTACTTATTTTATTAGCCGAACAATCAGTAACGGGGAGTTTCTTCAACGGTTTGAAATTGTCGTTGCAGTGTTCTGGTTTGTTACCATTTTTTTCCGACTCGCATTGCTTTTATATGTTTCAGCGCAAGGGCTTGCAGATGCTTTTCGTCTTCGAAGCGCTAACTCTCTCTTAGTTCCTCTGATCCTAATCGCAATGGCAATGGTTCATTCTATTTGGCCAAATATGCAATTTTTAATCAAGTTTTTTTCAGTATGGCCTTTTTACGCCATGATTTTCGGTATCGTGTTTCCTATTGTGCTATGGCTGGTGGGTAAGGTAGGCGGCTCGTTGAAATTCCGTAAAAAGTATCACTAAAGTTGCATTGACCGTATGAACATACTGTCCAATTCCAGCCTCTCCACCACGTCCAAAGGACATGGAAGACGCCTATTGGGCTAGGGGACTTGCTCTTGTTGTAATCATTATTGCAATTTAGCAAGAAGTAACTCCAGTTCCTCCCTCTCAAGATGTCTCCATTGGCCCCGTTCCAGATGATCCAAGGTAATATTCATAATTCGAACACGTTCCAACTTTAGCACCCTGTACCCCAAAGCCTTGCACATCCTGCGAATTTGCAAGTTCAGACCTTGCGTCAAAATAATGCGGAACTCGTATTCGCTTGTACGATCAACTTTGCACGGTTTGGTAATGACGTTCAATATTTCAACGCCACGAGACATGGCTTGCATAAACTCGTTTGTAACAGGTTTGTCTACAGTCACTATATATTCCTTCTCATGACCATGCTCGGAACGCATCATTTGATTGACAATGCTTCCATCGTTGGTTAATAGAATGAGTCCCTCTGACGCTTTGTCCAGCCTGCCGATGGCAAAAATCCGCGAAGGATAGTTAACATAACTAATAATATTGCCAGCCACTTGCTCTGCTGCGGTACAAACAATGCCTATAGGCTTATTCAGAGCCAAATATACAGGTTCACTGGAATTAAGCGGAATAACTTCCCCATCAATTAGCACGATATCCTGTAGCTCTACTTCTGCGCCCGCTTCACAAACATTTCCATTAATCGTAATTCGTCCTGCTGCAATCAGCCTGTTGGTTTCCCGACGTGAGCAGAATCCTGTCTCACTGATGTACTTGTTAATTCTCACGATTCACCTGCTTCTGATTATAATATGCGAGTTTAAGTAAAATAATTAAAAAAACACCTGATTGTTCTTGCTTAATCAGATGTTCGCCGTTTACGACAACGTATACTTTCCCGGCTTATTTGCTACTGTTACCGCCGCTTTTATTCCTTGTTGGTTTGGCAGTGCCGCCTTTTGTGCCACCTGCCGCTTTGCTTCCCGGTGCGCTTGTAGAAGCACTTTTTGTCCTTACTGGCTTCGCAGTTTTGTTCCAGCGTGTCCAGCCCTTACTACCTGTACCTCTGCCGGTTCCGCCGCCCTTGCTTTTTCCACCCATATGATCACTCCATTACTAGTCGTTCAGATTTAACTAAGCTATCATACCATTACTTTGATCATAATGCCCATTTGTTTTAAAAATTGAACATGTTAAGCCGCAAATACTTTCGCAAAACGGATCTTATTGTATTTTTGTTTGTTTGCAGGTAAATAATGAAATAAGATCGTATAGTATGGAAAAATTATGATTCTTGAAGGAGTGAAACACATGTCTGTTGATGTTTATCTTAACTTTAATGGAAACTGTCGCGAAGCAGCGGAGTTTTACGCAGAGGCATTTGGGACTGAGAAACCACATATCATGACGTTCGGTGAAGCACCACCCAATCCCGATTATCCTCTACCAGAAGAAGCCAAAAATTTGGTCATGCACACGCGGCTTCAAATTGATGGTAGTAATGTCATGTTTTCAGACGTTTTTCCTGGGATGCCTTTCGTAGCCGGAAACAACATCAGCCTCGCCATCGTCAATAAGGACGAAGAGAAAATTCGATCGTACTTCCATAAGTTAAAAGAAGGGGGGACCGTAAACATGGAGCTTCAAGAAACATTCTGGAGCAAATGCTACGGTAGCCTTAAAGATAAGTTTGGAATTGAATGGCAATTAAGTTATGATAACGGAATGACCAACAGTTAGTCTTTAATATTGTTATACGACAATTAAGCCCTCGAAAGCTATTCTGATTGAATGCATTGTGAGGGCTTAATATTAGCTTGAAGTTACTCTATACAGCAGCCTTAGAATTCTTCCAAGACCTTGGATTTGTCTCCATGGATCTTATCCAGGTGATCCTCTCCCCAGTAGCATAAATGGTCTAGCGCGGGTTTTAATCCCCAGCCGTAGTCCGTTAACTCATACTCCACTTTAGGAGGGATTTCATTATAAACCTTTCGTGTAACGATCTCATCCTTTTCTAGGCCTCTGAGCTGAGTAGTCAGCATTTTTTGTGTAATGCCGGGTATTAACCGACGAAACTCAGACGTTCGTTTCCGTCCTGTCATCAGATGATAGATAATTAAAGGCTTCCATTTCCCTCCCATCACCTCTAAAGCCGCTTCCACTCCAACTTGATACTTCTTTTGAACCCTATTTTTTATCTGTTCAGTCATTTCTTAATCCTCCTTTAGAAGGCTTCGTTTGCTCAGAACAACCATCACTTCAATTCATTACTCAGATCAGTTTCTAGGGAATCTACCTAGGGCACTTCCATGTTCCTATGGCACCTGTATCATCCTATAGAACTTGAAAGTGCGTACTTCCAGATTATTTTCCTACTGTATATAATAGCATCAAGCATTGAGCATTCCCAGAAGTAAACTATTGAGAAAGGTAGTGAAGAAGCATGAAAGTATTAACCGTTGTTTCACACCCGAGAAAAGATTCCTTGACCTTTAAGGTTGCTGATCGTTTCGTACAGGGTCTTGCCGATGCAGGCCACGATTATGAGATATTGGATTTGCATGAGATTGGTTTTGATCCTATTTTAAAAGGAGTAGATGAACCGGATTTGACAGTTGCGGAACAGTCCTTTTCCCCTGAAGTAGAAATGGAAATGAGGCGGATGAAGGAGCATGATGCATTGGCATTTATTTTTCCTCTTTGGTGGTGGAATTTGCCAGCTATGCTGAAGGGTTATATTGACCGTGTATGGAACAATGGGTTTGCGTACGGTTCGAATTACCTGCATCATCAGCATGTCTTGTGGATTGGCTTGGCCGGAGTTTCGAAGGAACAGATGAAAAAGCGTAAGTATGATGAAATGATTACTCATTTGCTGAATGTGGGAATTGCAGATTATTGCGGGGTTTCCAATTCCAAGGTTGAATTCTTATATGAGACCCTGAGTTCAAATTCCGGTCATTTTGAAATGCTGCTGGACCATGCTTATCACTTGGGTTTGAATTATGCCAAGGATTAGGCTTTAAGTAGGCTGAGTTTGAACAATCGTGACAACTTATTGGCCCAACGTATCAAAACTCCTACAATGATAATGTGTTTCCTACAATAATTGTTCAGCTTTATAGCAAATCAATTTTTTACAATCCCCACCCTTCAACACGAAGGCCGGAAATCCTAACAGAATGTGAGAAAGAATTGTTTTTCCACAAGGAGACCTAAGTAGTAACAAAAAAAGATACTAACCCAGCCATATTTTGCATGGACATGGGTTAGCGTCTTTTCATTATGCATTTAACTGGCTTTCGACAGCAAGTAAAGGAAATAAGGGGTAACCAGTATGGTGATAATAATTCCGGTTGGAATATCAGCTCCAAAACTAATCGTCCGAGTAAGTGTGTCAGCAATCAAAATGACGAGTGCACCAACTAATGCCGTCGTAGGTAGCAATAGCTTATGATTGGGTCCTACTAGCTTGCGTGCTAGATGGGGACTGACCATGCCTACAAAAAAGAAATTTCCGCCAAGTGCCACGCTACCAGAAGCGAGCGCAACGGCAGCAATCGTCAAGCCGATAAACTCCCTTTTAATTGCTACGCCGAGCCCCGATGCTGTCTGATTCCCCAAATTCAACGTATTGAGTGTGTTCGACCTGTAAAAAACGTAAAAGCAAATGATAAGCACCCACGGGAGCAGCACCATAATATAGCTCCAGTCGTCCCCCCACAGGTCTCCAGCCTGCCATCTCAGAGCAAAGTCATACTGTTGCTTGTCTAGCCGGAGTGTCAACATCAGAGATAATGCGCTGTAGCCACTGCCCATAGCGACACCGGTTAAAATTAAGCCCGTAGGCGAGATGTCTCTTCCCCGCCTGAAAGCAAACATAAAAATCAAAAATGCTGCCGTAAGGCCGCCTGCAAAAGCCAGCCCAGGAAGAAGAATAGGCGATAGCAATCCTTCACTAGCGAACAACGTAATATACATAAGTACAAATAACCCTGAGCCTGAGCTGATGCCGAGTGTCCCCGGGCTGGCCATGTCGTTTTTGAGCAAGCTTTGCATAATACAGCCTGATATCCCCATGCCAATACCTACCAATATAGAAAGCACAATACGTGGCAGTCGAAAGTCAAACACGATCAGGTTCTGTTTGCTCGTTCCTTCGCCAATGATGACCTTGAAAACTTCGAGTGGAGAAAGGTTCATTTTCCCAACATTCATACTGAGTACAGCCACTAGCAGCGTCAGCACTACTAACAGTAAAATAATGCTAATCCCCCTGGTATTACGGGACAGTTTCAACTAAACTCCCTCCTCTGCTTGCGCACAAGGTAGAGAAAATAGGGTACGCCCACCAAGGCAAAAATAATGCCAAGGGGTGTTTCGTGAGGGCGATTGATCAGTCGTCCGAGTAAATCCGCCGCCAACAGAAAGACTGCTCCATACAAAGCTGAGGCCGGGATAATATACCGATAATCCGTTCCGACCAGATGGCGCATAATGTGTGGCACGATCAAACCAACGAAGCCAACAGGGCCGACCACAATAACCGATAACCCTGTTAAAATTAATACAATTAAGGTTGAAAACAGCTTAATCCTATTCGCACGAATACCCAAGCCTGATGCCACATCCTCCCCGAAGCTCAAAATCGTAATCGAGGGAGAAAGCGCGATGGCACAGACCAAACCCACTACAAACAGTGGCGCAATGAAAGCTAATTCGCCCCACTTGGCACTGGCTGTACCACCAGCAGACCAGTAATCAAGGGCTTGGCCAATCTCATACTTAATAGCGATAAACGTACTAAACGCACCAAAAAGCATGGAGATGGACATTCCTGCTAACACCAGTCGCTGAGGCGTCATTCCTCGCTTGCCTATAGAAGCGATGTAATACGTGATGCCAGTAGTGATTGCTGCACCTAGGCAAGAATACAGCATGGTTTCTCCGTAGGTGCGACCAGGCAAAAAGGCCATACATAACGCAATAGCAAATGTCGAGCCTGAACTTATGCCAATGAGTCCCGAATCCGCTAGTGGATTACGAGTGGTTCCCTGCATAATTGCCCCACACACAGCCAAGCTGCACCCTACTATGATATCTGCCACGGTGCGTGGAAAACGCAAGGTGTGAATAATCTGATGTTCCGTAATGTTGGGATCAAACTGAAATATAGCCCCCCACGCCAGCTTCAAGCTCATTTCCGCAGCACCAAAGGTAATAGATGCTGCGGTAACCACCAGGAGCAGGAACACGCCCATGATCATATAGCCTATAAAATGAAATATTCCTTTTTTATTTGGTTCTTTGTGAGTAGACATCGATTACACCCTTAGTTGGTCAATTATGCAACGTTACTTAGTCTGTTCCAGCAATTTGCTAATAATATAATCTAGCTGCCCCGTCATACTAGCAACGTCCGAATAATAGAACAGTCCTGCATATTTCGCTGGAATTTCGATGATATGTCCGTTTTTAACGGCTGGAATACTACTCCAGATTTTTGTCTTCGCATATTCGGATTCCTTGCCTTCCTGCTTAAACCAAAGGACATAATCTCCAAAGTATTCAGCAGCTACCTCGTAGGATAAAGAACCTCGACGCTCTCCGGAGCTTTTAACCAATGTGTTGAGCTTTTCCGGTTTGTGAAGTCCAAGATAATTGTAAAGCAACGTTCCTCCACGTGAGCCTGTTTCATAATAAATTCCATAGGAGCCACTGCCCCAGTCCTCGAAAATGCTAAACGTTTTGTCCTTGAATATGTCGGAATTTAGTTTTTCTTTGGCCTGACTCAGCTTGCTTTCAAACAGTGAAATCACTTTGTCTGCTTCTGCTTCATGTCCTGTGGCCTGACCAAGAAATTTCAAACGTTCTAGGGAGGTCATTTTATCCTCAGGTATCACAAGAACAGGCGCAATTTTAGAGAGCTTATCATAATCCTTTGTATCATATGTAATGATGAGATCAGGATCATACTTCATAATTTCCTCAGTTTCCCACTTTTCGATATTGGGGATGTCGTTAAACTTATCGTAAAAAGGCATCGTTTCTTGTTTCCACCCCATGACTGCGGCCGGCTTAATCCCTAGTGTAAATACATCGCCAACATACCAGTTCACTACTACCCGTTGAGGATTAGCGGGCACCTTCACATCTCCTTTTACCGTAGAGACTGTACGCGTATCAGAATCACTGCTTACCTCTTCCTTCGTGGGCGACGCGGGTTTAGCAGATGAATCAGAGGAACTGCCAGCATTCCCACAACCTGAAATAACAAAAATCACTACGAATAGTGCACATAAAATCATGTGAAATTTCTTGTTCATCATACGATGCATGTTGTAAATCTCCTTTGAAATATAGTAAGTGCAAAACATACTTAAAATTAGTGATATTGATAATCATTATCACTAATATAAAATTGTAAATTTTATATTAGTGATTGTCAACTGTTTCTTTATTTTTTTGTTTTACTTTAATGGGTTCTCCAGTGCTCCCCTTCTATTCGCTTCATGCCATTCCTGGTAGATTCCTCCAATTTCATAAAATGCTTTGTTCATTGCAGTTGTCAGCTCCTTCGTGATTTCCTTGGTATATTTTAAATGAGTATTTATGTTATCCACTTTATATTTGCGAAGCAAATTTAGATGAGCAATGATGTGAATTGTATCTTCGATGATCCAATAAATCACATCCTCTTCCTCTTTCGTAAGCTTGTTCAGCATCTGTATGCCTCTTTCATACATCTGGAGCGTATAACCCCGCTTGCCCACTTGCACATACGGGCTCAGATCATCATAAAAATCCGTACGGAAAGGTCGTCTTACATATTGCTCATACTGGTCTTCATATATTGAAGTTTGTTCAAGCTGTTTAATAGTCATATCTATGAGTTCTTGTTCGCTATATATTTTTTTCATCAGATTTTCCCTTCCCTTTCTCTACTAAATAAATTCAAGTCATAATCATGTTAGATCACAAGTGATGCAATAAGAAGTCAAATTCTTTTTTTACCAACCATTAACAATTCTGTTTGATGCAAACGATAATTAGAATAGAGGGAATTTCCTCAATATATCCAACTGAAGGAGACAGGCGAATGAATAGAGTATGGACGAAAGCATCAGCTATTCTATTGGTAGTGGTATCCTTAATATTCAACGGAACGTACGCACTCGCAGCTTCGGCAACATCAACGTATATCGTTACGTTTCAACAAGCAACCTTGGTATCCAACGATCACGTAGGCAATGAATGGGCCATTGCTGCCCAGGTGGCAGATCAATCCATTAGTGAAGGTAACAGCGTGAAGGTGAAGGTCAAATCGAATGGTAGCATAAAGCTGTATGCGTACGCTGAGGAACAAGACAAAATTCCTGATGAAGGCGAAGCCACCAAGAATGTAAAGGTCTCCTCGGTTTCTGCTAAAGGTTCTACCGTTAAGTTAGGAGTGACGGTTACTGAAAACCGTGGACGTTATTCAGGTCATCAAGCCGTTTGGGAATTTACGTACAAGATTAAGAAACAATAATAGAATGCTAAAAAAAGACCGTCACTCCCCAGGAGCGGCGGTCTTCGCTTTTACAAGTCGCTGTAACTGGGCACGTACCATTTCGGTATATAGGTTTGAAAATAATTATACGCTTCCAAAACCTCTTCAGCTCGTTGCACCATATCGTCTACCTCTTCTTTGCCAAATGGAATGGCCCAGTGAATCGATGAAAGCTGATTGCTTGCAATATACAGAGCCATTAATCTAAAAAATAAATCAGGTACATGGTTATTAAAATAACCGTGGATACGGCCCGAAGCGAATAAAGGACTTAATGCTGCACACCAGGTAATTCTATTGAATTCCTCCCAAGGATCACCATAATCCATTCTATTAAAATCGATGATACCCAGTTCACCGGATGGGGCAACCACCATATTGCCCACATGATAATCCCCATGCTGAAAAGCCTGGGGACGATTTTCTAATAGATGGCGGTTTTTCTCAATAAAGCTTATGGCTTGATCTGCTCCCTTTAGGGGAATACCGCATGACTTATAGTTTGTAATATATCTGTTGATTTTGGCATTATAATGTTCAGCCCATGGGACTCGATCTTGCTCCGCATGAATCTCATGCATTTTTTTTAGTGCATCTCCTGCCTGAACTCCGAGTTGATACTGGTGTGCTGCAGTTAACGTGGGGATAATCTCTTCAGCATCTTTCCCTTCGATCCAGGTGAACAGAGAATACACAGATTGACCATCATGACAAATCCCAAATTCAAGCGGCCGGGACATGAACAGATTCTCCACGTGATCCAGCTTTGTTACAGCTTCAAACTCGCGTTTCTTTTTATCATAATGAACCATATTCGCCATTCTTAGCAGCAATTCCCTACCGTCAGTGGTTTGAATATAATATTTTTTGTCACTAGACCAGCCTTTATGAATCTCTTCCACGCTGCTCCACATGCTGGCACCCGGTATTTCACTAAAGAGTCGATTCACGCTCATCCCCCCAAGTTAAGATAGCCTTACTTACTATATTTGCTTTCCATAGTTTACCTTTGAAATGACAGAGGAATCAATCTTCTTCCAGGAAAAACTCAAATAAAAAAGGCTGAAAAGACAAGCCGTCTCTTCAACCTCAATATTCACTGAGTTGCCATCGTGAACACCCATCACTTGTATTGTCAAATCAGTAAGAATAAGAAAACTCATGTTTAAATTCGTCAACCCGTTGAATGGTTTTCAGAATATTGCGACCTTCACGTGTGCCATCAATAATACGACGAGCTTGTTTACTATCCCCGATATTAATAACTTCTACTTGATGTTCTTTACCATATTCGAGCAAGCTGTCCACCAGCGGACTGTATGAACGCATACCCAAGCATACGAATCCAAGGTCAAAAGGAATCTCAAACTCCTGTTCTCCATGCTTTACTTTGAAGCGGTCGCTACACACTTCTGTCAAAGCTGTTTCCGTATGGACGTTCACTTCCCGCTCCTCTACCATTTTCATCATGGAAATGCGAGTAATCATATCCAGGTCTTTACCCAGTAGCGGCATCATCTCAATGATGGAAACCTCTTCTGCTCCACGCTCTGCGTAATATTCGACGACATCCAGTCCCACAGCTCCGCCACCAACTACAGCAATGCGTTTACCTTCAAACTCCTGGAATTTCTCCATGTTGTGCAAAAGATCAAAGATGGAGAACACTTTTGTGCCCGGTTTGCCCAGTTGTTCATGCAAACCTGCAATTGGCGGAAGAAGTGGTGTGGACCCCGTCGCATTGACAATAATATCAGGATTCAGGGCACTAATCATCGCCAAATCGGCTCGGGTCCCTGTTACAATGTTCAGATTGGTTAACTGTTTGGTGCGTTGAATCAGATAATCAGGGAAATCATTGATACGTGTTTTGTCCGGCAAGCGGGCAATATCACGAGCCAAGCCGCCCAACTCTGGTTTCTCCTCAAAGAGGGTTACTTTGCAGCCTACTTCGGCTGCCGTACATGCTGCTTCCATGCCGGCAGTGCCCCCACCAATAACAACAACCTGAACATTGTTTTTAACACGTTGTTTCCGATATTCAGCTTCCTTGAACAGATCCGGATTTACCGTACAGCAAATCGGTTTACTTTTGGAGATACGATGATCGGCACAACCAATGTTGCAAGAGATACATTTTCTAAGCAAATGTTCGTAGCCGTTTTGCACTTTAAGCACCCAGTTCGGTTCTGCAATCAACCCTCTACCCATAGCCAGCAGATCAGCGTCACCTCTCTCCAAAATATCCTGCGCAGCCTGTGGGCTCCGAATATTACCTGAGGTCATCGTGACCTTCCCGAATTTTTCTTTTACCGCTTTAGCCATATATGAGCGCCAACCATCCGGCAGGTTCATCCCGTCAATCTGGAACTGGATGGAATCATTCAAAGCAGCAGAAACGTTCAGAATATCTACCTCATCATTAAGATACTCCAATAACTCGAGTGTATCTTCCAGTGTGTTCCCACCTTCTGTGAACTCTTCCGCGCTAAAACGTAAGCAAATAGGGAAAAATGGGCCGACCACTGAACGAATTTCATCAATGACTAATCTGGCAAAACGAGTACGGTTTTCTGCGCTTCCGCCAAATTCATCCGTGCGTTTATTATACATCGGTGAAAGAAACTGACTCAGCAAGTAGGAGTGTCCCGCATGAATTTCAACACAGTCAAATCCTGCTCGTTGCGCTCTTCCCGCTGCTTCTCCGTATTTGCGCACAATGGCGTAAATTTCTTCTTTTTGCAGAGGTCTTGGAATAGCTCCGCCCTTTTTAGAAGGAATATTCGAAGAAGATACAGGCTGAACTCCGTTCAGTCGTCCCGCATAAGCCGAAGCACCCGCATGGTTAATTTGTACAGAAACACAGGCTCCATAAGAGTGCAGGGCTTCTGTTAATCTAAACAGTCCGGGAATAAACTGGTCGTTATCCATACGCAACTGGGTTGTTCCGTTTGTACCCATCGGGAAATCCAGACAAACATTTTCTACTGTTATCAAGCCGGTACCACCTTTGGCCCGTTGCACGTAATAGTCAATATGATCCTGAACAAAGCTTCCGTCCATGGCAGCAAAGTTAGTTCCCATCGGGGGCATAACAATCCGATTTTTCAAGGTCATGCGTCGTATGGTTAGAGGTTCAAAGATAGCAGGATAGTGGTTCATTGTTCTTCCTCCTTGCGAGTTTACAAATTTCATGTTCAAGCTTCCATTAAAGCATTCTCATATGTGATTTTTTTCACTTTTGGGAATATCGAGATGTTATTTAGTACGATCATTCCTTATGATTTGATTTTATATCATCTAATTCATAAATTCTAATGCTATTTTATGTAGTGAATCATAGTTTCAGTCTATGGATTAACTGGATTGAGACATAAAAAAAGAACAAACCTGTGAGGAATGTCCCTTTTGTGTGAAAAAATCATGCTTATATTCCGGACCACCTACCGATCCGTTCTTTTGAAACCGTTGGGTACACGCTCCAAAATCCCCTGTCCGAAAAGCCGGGTGAATCCAATGAAAGGAAACACCCCAGCTTGACGTCAAGGGAGACTTGTCTAGATTATACTTTTAAATCACCATCATAGGTGGCAATCATATTGTACAGTTCAGGACGACGGTCACGGAAAATGCCCCATTCAATCCGTCCTACTTCCAGCTCATCCAGGTCAAATTCAGCAGTAAGCACTTCCTCATCAGTACGACCCGCTTCTGCGATCTTGTTACCTTGATGCCCGGCAATAAAGGATGAACCGTAGAATGTAATACTGGAGTCCTCGTCTGTTTCAGTTCCGATCCGATTGGAAGCAATGACTGGGATCAGATTGGAAGCAGCATGACCCAGCATGCAAGTCTGCCAGTGATCTTTGGAATCAATGGCAGAATCCTGCGGTTCCGAGCCAATAGCTGTCGGATAGAACAAAAGTTCTGCGCCCATAAGCGCCATACAGCGGGCCGCCTCAGGGTACCATTGATCCCAGCACACGCCTACCCCAATTTTGGCATAACGTGTATTCCATACTTTAAAACCGGTATCGCCCGGATTAAAATAAAATTTTTCCTCATACCCAGGACCGTCTGGGATATGACTTTTGCGGTATTTACCCAACACTTCACCGTCTGCGTCAATGACAGCAAGACTGTTGTAGCGCGCGTAGTTTTTCTTTTCATAAAAACTGATGGGCAGTACAACCTGTAATTCTTTGGCGATCTTCTTAAAATGGTTAACCGCCTTGTTGTGCTCCAGCTCAGTTGCATATGAATAATAATCAGACTTTTCCTTCTGACAGAAATATGGAGTCTCGAACAACTCCTGCAGCAAAATAATTTGTGCGCCCTGCGCAGCCGCTTCACGTACTAGCTTCTCTGCTTTGCTTATATTTTCTTCGATATTGTTAGAGCAGCTCATTTGAGTCGCTGCCACTTTTACTTTTCTCACTTTAGTCCTCCTTTTAGATGTTGTATCGTTCAACGCTTTAAAGCAGGCATCTGCTGGGTCGTACAGTGTACGTTACCGCCTTCACGGATGACCGCCATACCGTCTACAGTCCGAATGGTGCGATCTGGAAATACATTTGCCAGCACTTGCTCAGCTGCAAGATCGCTCTCAGCGGCAGTGCCGCCAAACACTGGCAAAATGATACCGCCATTCACAAAGTAGAAGTTAATATAGCTCAGTGTCAATCGGCTGTCTTCATAATCCACACGCGGCGGCTGACCGATCCGAATCACTCCCAGCTTACGGCCTTGGGCATCCGTTGCTTGCTCCAGAATACGCAGATTTTCCTGCGTGATTTCGTAATTTTCATCCTCAGGATCATCACATACTTGCATAATGACCTTGCCAGGAGCTGCAAAGCAAGCAATATTGTCCACATGGCCGTCTGTTTCGTCGCCACTAAGACCACGTTTTAGCCAAATTATTTTCTCTACACCTGTATACTCACATACATACCGTTCAATTTCTTCTCTGCTTAATTCCGGATTTCGGTTGGAATTGAGCAAACACTCTTCGGTTGTAATCAGTGTGCCTTCGCCATCTACGTGCAGTGAGCCGCCTTCCATCACAAGCGGTGCATCAAACCGTGGAACTCCAAGTTTGTCTAGAATTTGCGGCGCAACCTGATCATCCAGGTCCCATGGAGCGTATTTACCACCCCAGGCGTTAAACTTCCAGTTTACACCTGCCAGCTGACCATGCTCGTCTGTGAGAAAAGTAGGGCCATTGTCACGCAGCCACGCATCGCTGTGTTCAATCGGCAGCAGTTCTACACGTTCCCCAAGTTCAAGCGCCTTAACGCTCTCCAGATCATCCGGATTTACGACCACAGTAACTGGTTCAAATTCCGCCATGGCGCGTACAATTCCGGCATAGCCCTTGCATACATCAGCATGCATATTCGGGTAAACCATTGAAGATTTTACAGGCCAAGAAATATACGTGCGTTCATGTGGCGCCCATTCAGGCGGCATCTTATAATGTGAATCCTTAATTTGCATGTATTGAAGCTCTCTTTCTTTTTCATAATGTAGACTCCGCTCCTATCATACAATAATATGATCTTTGTCTCAATCGAAGCGGAAAAGTTTTAATAATTTACAATCACATTTGGGTAAATTACTTTGAAAACGTGATTGCTTTCACCGTATTCCCATCAAAATCCTTCACAGTGAAATGTGCTCCCTCCAGCACACCGTAAGAGGATGGATAGTTATCTTTTGGCAGCGAGATCGAACCGGGGTTCAGTATAAAGACCCCATTTTCCACATCCGCTACCGGAATATGAGTATGTCCCTGGATGAACACATCTCCCGCTTCCAGTGGTGGTAAATTTCCGATACTAAAGCCATGTCCGTGCGTGACATAGATTCTCCGTCCTTCATGGTACAGCCAAGCATAATCACCCATCATAGGAAACTCAAGTAGCATCTGATCCACCTCTGCATCGCAATTCCCGCGCACAGAAACCGCAATGTGGGACTTGTACTTATTCAGCAGAGCGGCCACTTCTGCCGGATTATACCCTTCTGGTAACGGATTACGTGGTCCGTGGTACATATAATCTCCGAGCAAGACAAGACGATCGGCTTTCTCCTCCCTGAACTTTTCCAGTGCCAATTGCAACCAGTGCAGCGAGCCGTGAATATCTGAAATAAACATCAATTTCATGATTGTTCTTTCCTTTCTGAATAGGCTAAAAAACATTCCACTTAAGTACATTATTGCATTATTCCCTGAACAAATCTGTGCAAAAATTTTCTCTCGTTTGATAATACTCTTTTAAGAAAATAAACTACAGCTCCGAGTGAGCTGTAGTTTATTGTTAGTTCCTTTTATACTTGGTCTTATCATCTTCGGAGATTTTACGGATTACCGTGCAAGGGTTTCCAGCAGCAATCACACCAGAAGGGATATCTTTGGTAACAACACTTCCTGCACCGATAATGGAGTTATCGCCTATAGTAACACCAGGCAGAACGCTGACATTACCACCGATCCACACATTATTACCGACTGTAATTGGAAATGCAATCTCCAATCCCTCATTACGTTGTTCTACATCAAGAGCATGACCCGCAGTATAAAATCCGCAGTTAGGAGCAACAAACACATGATCACCAAAAACGATTTTTGCCCCATCAAGCAAAACTAGATTATGGTTACTATAGAAATTTTCACCAATTTCAATGTTATAGCCATAGTCACATACGAAAGGTTGCTCAATCAAGAATCTATCAGTTGTTTTCCCAAGTAAAGTTTTGATGAGTGTTTCTCGTTCTTCGATATTTCTAGGATGGAGCTGATTATATTCGTGGCAGAGAACTTTAGCGTGTAAACGTTCTTCAATTAACTCTTCATCATAATTAGCATTGTATAGGAGTCCTAGTTGTGATCTTTCTTTTTCTGTCATGTCCATCCTCGCTTTGCTTATTTACTTAGATATCACATAGTTATTATTGATGTTTTAATAAGTATTAATATAACTCAATGATTAATATTTGTCCAATCTATTTATCATCAATTACCAATAAATAACGCTTACGAATCATTCATGAAAGCTCTTTCGTCCTCAGCTTGTAACCCGGTTGCTAATACCCCTAAAAAATTAGCGACCGCTTCATAAAAGAGAAGAAGCGATCGCTATCTATAAGCCTTCATTTTAAATTTAATACTTAATCACTGGTTTATTTATAAATTAACGTTTCAAGCTTTCACCGTTCGTAGCAATAACTTCTTTGTACCAATGGAACGATTTCTTCGGATATCTTTCAAGTGTACCGCTGCCATCATCATGACGGTCTACGTAAATGTAGCCATAACGTTTTTTAAGCTGAGCGGTCGATGCGCTGACAAGGTCAATACATCCCCAAGACGTGTAGCCCAAAACCTCTACTCCGTCTTCAATAGCTTCTCCAACTTGAACCAAATGATCATTCAGGTAGTTGATCCGGTAGTCATCTTCAACCGTTTTCTCGCCTTTTTCATTCGTGATCAGTTCATCAACGGCGCCCAGGCCATTTTCAACGATGAACAGTGGTTTTTGGAAGCGATCATAGAACGTATTCAGGACATAACGCAGACCTTGCGGATCAATTTGCCAGCCCCACTCACTTGCCTCGAGATGCGGATTGCTGACACCACCAAGGATGTTACCTTTACCTTTGACTTTTTTAGCTTCGTCAGCTGTCTCACAAGTACTCATATAATAGCTGAACGAGATAAAATCAACGGTATGCTTCAAATCTTCGGCATCACCTGGTTCAAAGTGAATAGAAATTCCGTTTTCTTTAAAGAAACGTTTCATGTAACCTGGGTATTGACCTCTTGCGTGAATATCGGCAAATGCCATGTTTCTGTGATCAAATTCCATCGCAGCAATCACATCGTCCGGATTAGGTGTCAGCGGATAAGTAGGCATGCTCAGCACCATACAGCCAATTTTGAAATCAGGGTTGATCTGATGACCGATTTTTACTGCTCTTGCACTCGCTACAAGCTCATGGTGAATAGCTTGATAAAGATCTTGCTCACTAAGTTGATCTTTTGGTGTGCTAATTCCTCCACTCATGAATGGTGCTTCAAGAATGGAGTTGATTTCATTGAAAGTCAACCAGTATTTAACTTTATCTTTGTAGCGATTAAATACAGTTGTAGCATAGCGCTCATAAAAATCAACAAGCTTACGGTTTACCCAACCATCGTATTCTCTGGACAAATGTAAAGGTGTTTCATAGTGAGATAATGTAACGAGTGGCTCAATTCCATATTTGTGAAGTTCATCAAACAAATCATCATAAAATTGCAAGCCTTTTTCGTTAGGCTCCAGTTCGTCACCTTTAGGGAAAATACGTGACCATGCGATAGAAGTACGGAACACTTTGAAGCCCATTTCCGCAAAAAGTTTGATATCTTCTTTATAATGATGATAAAAATCAATACCGATCAACTTCATGTTATCTTCTGTTGGTACATCCGTAACGGGCCCCCAGCCACCACGAGGAGTTACATCCTGAATGGACCAGCCTTTTCCATCTTCTTGATAAGCGCCTTCGAGCTGATTAGCAGCAACTGCTCCGCCCCACAGGAAATCTTTTGGAAACTGTGTACTCATATTTTCTCCGCCTTTGCTGATGTTTTTCATTAACTAGATAGAAATACGTTACCTCTATGCTAATGTGTTATAAAGTACTTCTAACTGAATCTTAAGGTTTGTAACGCGTTTCATGTCAAGTATTATTTTAAAAACTTCCAGAGCTTATAATTGTATTATCTCCAATAATTACCCCCATATTTATAACTCTTCTATTATTGAGTAAAATGGCTATTCTTCAAATGGCGGATCTACATGAATGTCTCTATCTGGTTCAGTGCTTACCCAGCGAGTAAAGATAACCTGAAAACCGGCTCGAGTCGGCGCGCAGGCAAAAGGACCCGCCTGTTGTCCCGTTTCATAAGGAAAACGTGCTACACGTACGGTGCGCCAGCTTTGATTTTCGGTTCGGGCTCTAATGATAACTGCATCCTGTAGCTGTGAAGCACGAATCGTCACATTTTTCCCTACCCAATCAGGTACAGGAGCTAATGACCAATCGGAATAGCCATCCGTGACTACGACTGCCAGTTGAGGAATTCCATCATTTAATTCGATTCCGGCTTTAATCCACTTTTGCTGTCCTTGATACAGCATTATACCGGCCTGATCGTAGAGCTCCGTAAATGAGCCTAATTGAAACGTGACTTCGATGGCAGAGCCTTCTTCCCAGTCTGTAAGCAGGGAATGTCCGCTACTGCGTTCAAATCCATACAAAGTTTTTTCCCAGTAGTCGCTTCCTTCTCTGGTTTCAACTTTAAGGAACTGATCTTCTTCTATGGATGATACAGGGTGATTAGTCCATGTCCCTGTAGTCCATGCAATCGATTTTTGAGTCATTAATCTCATCCTCTCATGCTTTATTGAACGATGTCCTATTTCCTTTTCTCCACCAATTGCAAATTGTACGTCAGACTTTCAAGGGTCACCGAAATCAACCCACGCATGTATTCATCATGTGTATCGTTTTTCACAAAAATCTCGGGCATATGTTCTTTGGGTACATCTTTTAGACAGCCGTTATAAATATCGTCCAACAGAGTCGGCTTGGATAACTCTCCAGTCAAAGCGATAGATACAGGATCTATAATCGCAATAATGGAAGTTATCGTTTTGATCGCTAAAGGAACAAATCCCTCTGTGCTATTTAACTGTTTAAGCTGTTCCTCTCTTGTTAAATCAAAGGGTAAGAAGGAAACCTCCCCAGCAAATTTGGTATTTCCTTTTAACAAATGTCCATCGACAATAAAACCCGCGCCGGGGAAATTGTCTTTGGGAAACGTAACAATAGCAAAGGTTTTATCCTCATCATAATTCTGCATGTTATAAAATCCGTAGACTGTCAAATGCATATCATTTTCAATGGTAACTTCTAATCCGTATTTATCTTGAAGCAGTGGACCTACAGGGACTCCTATGAGCAGGTCGAGATCACAAACATCGATAATCCCTTGATGAACAACCCCGGGGATGCCAATCCCAATGGCTTTGACGTTTCCATAGTTATTAATCAGCTCTCCAATTTGGGTTTCTATGACTTCATAATCAATATGAGGCACATTGGAAGTATTCTCGATGATGATATCACCAAGCAAATTGGCAACAGCATAAGTAAGAGAATGTATACCGCCTTCCGTTTTCACATTTAAACAGATAATATAAGAATAGTCAGCGTTATATTTGTAACGTCTAGCCGGACGTCCGCCATTCGACTCTTCCAATTCCGTCTCTAATACCTCCCCGGTTTGAAGAAGCTCATTCAGAATATTTCCGCAAGTTGCCACACTAAGACCTGTGATACTGGCTATGGATGACTTGGTTGCATATTCCTTGGATTTCAGTGTGTTTTTAACTAACTCTACATTAATTTGTTTAACCCGAATGGTATTATTGGAGACTGGTTGTATTTGAATACACTCCTTTTCCAGTATTTATTAAAAGGTTTATAATAAGTTGTAATATAACGCTCTGCCTGCAAAAAGTCAATTTGTACACATTTTCCTCTTCTCTTCGATCATCATGCTATACTAGAAATAAGAATCAAATTTTTAGTGCGGCATCTTTGCGATGAAACTAAGTGAAATTGGGGGGATTCTGTTGTCAGCTATTGAGTATATAGCAATAATCGCGTTGCTCCTCTCCGTCATACTTTTAATTAAGGTCTACAGCCTTCAATCTCGGCTTAATGACTTGAAATCCGACGTGGAGCGTCTTGAAAATCGTTCAGGAATACAAGGCGCATCGCTGTCAGGTACCATCGCTGCCACTCCTCCACATATTCTAGATGCAGGAGCTTCAGAAGATATCAATGAAAGGTTGCTCCTGCTAATTAGGGAAGGTAAAAAGATTCAAGCCATAAAAGAGCTGAGAACCGCTAAGGATCTTTCCCTTAAGGATGCAAAGGATTATGTGGATCACTTGGAAAAACTCTAAAGAAAGGAAGAAATAAGATGAGTGCCAGCAAAACAAACGCCATGCGCATATTGGACGGGCAACATATACAATACAATATTTTGAGTTATGATCATCAAGACGGAAAAATAGACGGGATGAATGTGGCTGAGAAAATCGAGAGAGCCCCGGAAATGGTTTTCAAAACTTTGGTTGCACATGGCAAACAAAATCTGTTTGTTTTTGTAATTCCTGTACATAAAGAGCTTGATCTCAAAAAAGCAGCCAAATCCGCGGGAGAGAAAAAAATTGAAATGCTTCCAGTTAAGGATTTGCAAAAGTATACGGGATATATTCGCGGTGGCTGTTCCCCCATAGGAATGAAAAAGCTCTATCCTACTTTTATCGACCAGCCTGCATTGGAACTGGAAGCCATCGTTGTGAGCGGTGGGAAAATTGGGACCCAACTGGAGTTGAATCCACACGATTTAGCTCAAATCATTCAGGCACAGTTTACAGATCTGACGCATTCAGCATAAAACTTACCACATGATCATAAAATCTTTATGCGTATTTTCTCTTATCCCATACTTCATCAAGCTTCAACCTGGAGAGGAAGAACTAATGATGCATAATGATTGCCCGAAAAATGCAAGAATCCCCCAACCCATCAGAAGTGATGGTGCTGGGGGTATCGACAAGGGTCCACGTGATGTGATGAGGGATCTACAGAATCCTGATATGCTGGTTCCCCCCGTAACGGACAATGGTCTCATTCCGAATATGAGATTTTCTTTTTCTGATGCTCATATGCAGCTTAATCATGGTGGGTGGTCAAGAGAAGTAACAGTAAGGGAATTACCTATTGCTACAACCCTTGCCGGGGTGAATATGAGTTTAACACCGGGTGGTGTACGTGAGCTTCACTGGCATCAGCAGGCGGAATGGTCATATATGCTGTTGGGAAGTGCTCGCATTACGGCAGTTGACCAAAATGGACGTAATTTTATTGCTGATGTGGGTCCCGGGGATCTCTGGTATTTTCCTCCTGGCATTCCGCACTCTATACAGGGGCTTGAGGATGGGTGCGAATTTTTGCTGGTTTTTGATGATGGCAGTTTCTCCGATCTGAACACCCTATCCATCTCGGATTGGTTCGCACATACTCCCAAAGACGTACTTTCTGCAAATTTTGGTGTACCAGAAGCTGATTTTGCAGCGATTCCTCAAGATCAAGTATACATCTATCAGGATTCCGTTCCCGGTTCAATCCAAAGCCAAGCTGTTCCCTCTCCTTACGGGACATTGCCCCACTCCTTCAAGCATGAATTACTAGCCCAGCCCCCAATCAAAACGCCGGGCGGAAGCGTACGAATCGTTGACTCCTCCAATTTTCCGATTTCCAAAACCATTGCAGCCGCCCTTGTTGAGATTGAGCCCGGAGCCATGCGAGAAATGCACTGGCACCCCAATAATGACGAATGGCAATACTATCTTACAGGGCAAGGACGGATGACTGTCTTTGGTGGTAATGGCGCGGCCCGCACATTTGATTTTAGAGCCGGAGATGTCGGATATGTGCCTTTTGCTTATGGTCATTATATTCAAAATACTGGCTCTAGCTCACTATGGTTTCTTGAAATGTTTAAGAGTGACCGTTTTGCGGATGTTTCACTAAATCAATGGATGGCTCTTACCCCCACAGAACTGATTCAGAGTAATTTACATGTAGGTACTGATGTGATCTCTAATTTACGAAAGGTAAAATGGCCCGTCGTCAAATATCCTGGTTATTCTTATGACCCTAAAAAGAAATAACCGGGAACGGTATCACGCTCGCCACTAGATCAGTGAACCTTCTTTTTGAATATGACGGGTTGATTCAATTGCCCCCCTTCATTATTACTTCCATTTTCACGTATCCTTCTATCCAATCCCGCCAACATATCTGCATACTCTTCAGGCATTCCAGCGTGAACCATTCCCACTTCCAACTCTTCATCAGACAACGAGATATGCTGAATCGGTTGGCCTGTTACTTTCCCGATAATCTCAGCCACTCCGCCAAAGATTAGCGACTGAGGTCCGGCGATGACTATACAAAAAAAACACCGTATCGGAATACGGTGTTTTTATAAACTAATTAACAAAGACTATTCCTCAGAGTCTACATTGTGGTAAACCTGCTGAACATCCTCCAAATCTTCTAATGCATCAATCAATTTATCGAATTGAACCTGTGCATCTTCTGGAAGAGAAATATCATTTTGGGCAAGCATAGTGAGCTCCGCAACGGTAAACTCAGTCACTCCTGCTTGTTTGAAAGCTTCCTGCACAGCATGGAATTGATCGGGCTCTGCATAGACGATGACGGCTTCATCTTCTTCAATGATGTCACGTACCTCTACATCTGCCTCCATCAGCAGCTCCAGCACTTCATCTGCGGTTTTACCCACCAGACCAATAACTGCTGTTGAATCAAACATGTAGGCTACAGATCCGCTCACGCCTAAGCTACCGCCATTTTTAGTAAAAGCAGAACGCACATCTGATGCTGTACGGTTAACGTTATTGGTCAGTGCATCTACAATGACCATGGAACCGTTCGGTCCAAAACCTTCATAACGAAGCTCTACGTAGTTTTCATCGCCAGCACCTTTTGCTTTTTCAATAGCACGGTCAATGATCGCTTTGGGTACATTGTACGTTTTTGCACGTTCTAAAACGACTCTTAATACCCGATTGGATTCAGGATCAGGTTCGCCCTGTTTGGCTGCCACATAAATTTCCACGCCAAATTTAGCATATATACGACTCGTATTAGCATCCTTGGATGCCTTCTTTTCTTTAATGTTATTCCACTTACGTCCCATAATATCCCGCTCTCTTCCTGTATGAATATACACAACGAACTTCATTATATCCTTGTATATTATATCTCCTAAAGGACATACGAACAAGTTCAAACAACTCCGTTATGGAAAAATAAACAATTCTACCTAATTAGGGATGCTTGGAAATGTGAACTTTCAATTCTCCTCATCTATGGACAATCCCCCTATCAATCTCTAAGATGAGGAGGAAGTCTGACTTGAAGGAGATCATTCACTTGGATGTCTTGTACAAAAAGTTGAGCCATAATCATGAAATCACAGTATACGAAACCACTGAGCTGTATGGTGAAAAGGGATTATTTCGAGTAATGCAGTTTTCAAATACAGCCGTCCAAGGCGCGGTGGACTTGAATCATCCGCAACGCATTGTGTTCGAATATCCGAGAGCAATCATCCATCTCATGGAGCTGAACGATCCGTCATTTGAAGATGTATTTGTTATTGGGCACGGTATAGGTACAATAGCGGGTCATTTTACAGATAAACGCTTTAAGATTGCCGAGCTGGATGCACAAGTCGTAGAGTTCAGCCGAACATTCTTTGGATACGATCAGGATAATGTGACTGTTGGCGATGGACGACGCATTCTGGAGAAGGAAGCGCCGGATGCTTATGACTATATTATTTTGGACGCCTTCACGGAGCAGGGTACACCCTTGCATTTAATATCCTGGGAATTTTTCAAGATGACCAAAGAAAAGCTGGATTCCGAAGGCTCCCTGATCATGAATTTAATGGGCAAAAGTGAACACGACCACCTGATCAATGCCATTCACACAACGTTGCGTGAAGAATTCGCCTATGTCACAACTTTCTCGCTCCCCTCGGAAGGCGCTGCCGACATTCAAAATATCATTATGATTGGTCGGGACAAGCCCATCCGGTTTCAGGCACGTCAGATGGCGGACTTTCATGAGATTACACTTGGAGAAGGTCATATTCTACGGGATACAGATGCTTAGTGTAGTTCCAATATTCGTCTCTCTACATCTTCGATATGAATCGTCTCTTTGTTGCAGCTTTTTCGTTCCATTAACTCTACTTTCCCGTGTTCGGCATCTTTACCAACGACGATGCGCACGGGAATACCTACTAAATCGGAGTCTTTGAATTTAACCCCGGGCCGTTCCTCCCGATCATCCAGCAGCACCTCCACACCACGATCCTGCAGCTGGTTATATAATTTCTCGGCTATTTGCATCTGAAGCGTGTCTTTCACAGAAATCGGAATAATTTGAACTTGAAATGGGGCCAGCGCATAAGGCCATATCATTCCGTTCTGATCGTGATTTTGCTCTACAATGGCGGAAAGGATCCGGGATACGCCAATGCCATAGCAGCCCATAATCATCGCTTGCTCAGTTCCGGAAGCATCCAGAAAAGTCGCACCCAGCTTCTCACTATATTTGGTGCCTAGTTTAAATACGTGTCCGATCTCAATCCCACGATGAGGTTTCAATTCCCCTTCGTCACATCGAGGACATCTATCCCCTTCTATGACATTCCGCAAGTCAGCCACATGCCGAAGATCTATATCGCGCCTTGGATTCACATGTCGATAATGATAATCCAGCTCGTTGGCGCCTGCGATACCGCTGGACATTTGGACAACGGCGTAATCTACCCACACAGGGATCGTCAATCCGCATGGGCCTATGAACCCCGAGGGGGTTCCAGTCGCCTTTGATACGGTGTCTGCACTTGCTATTTCGAATTTTTCACTACCTAAAATATGTTTAACTTTCACTTCGTTGACCTCATGATCACCCCTGACAACTATAGCAACAGGTTGATCGTCAGCCATATAAATCAGTGTTTTGATGATTTCTTCAGGTTCTATGTGAAGCGATTCAACCAGTTGATCTATTGTGCGCAGACCTGGAGTATGGAATTTTTCCATTTTAGCTGTACCGAAAGAAGGATGGCTGACATGTTCATTTTCATCTGAGACTGGGGCTATTTCTATTTCCCCCGTCGACCGCGCCACGGCTTTTTCAAGATTAGCTGCATATTCACAGCAGGTACATGCTACAATTGTGTCCTCTCCAATATCAGCTAGAGCCATAAATTCATGGGTTTCACCTTCGCCACCAATGGCACCCGCATCTGCTTCTACAGCACGAAAATTTAGACCACAGCGGGTGAAAATACGATGATATGCCTGGAACATGATCCAATAGGTATGATCTAGTCCTTCCCAATGTGCATCAAACGAATAGGCATCCTTCATTAAGAATTCTCTGCTGCGAAGCAGGCCAAATCGAGGACGTCGTTCATCCCGAAATTTGGTTTGAATTTGATACAGGGTTACAGGCAATTTGCGATAAGAATTCACTTCATTTCGTATTAAAGACGTAATGACCTCTTCATGTGTAGGCCCCAAAGCAAACTCACGATCATGCCGATCTTGCAAACGCATCAGCTCAGGACCGTAAACATCGTATCTCCCTGATTCTTGCCACAGCTCCGTTGGCTGCAATACAGGCATCAGCAGTTCCCCAGCCCCTACGCGATCCATTTCATCCCGTACGACTTGCTCTACTTTTCTGAGCACCCGTCTGCCCAGTGGCATGTAGGTGTACATTCCAGCCGCCAGTTGGCGGATAAATCCTCCCCGCAGCATAAGCTGATGACTGATCACTTCGGCCTCTGCGGGTGCTTCACGCAAGGTTGTCAGTAATAATTGGCTTTGGCGCATGTGTAGCTACCTCCTTGTATGGACGATAAAATGTACGCAAAAAGACACATCCGTCAGGGACGAATGTGTCGTGGTACCACCCTTAATTTGACCGTAACCATACACGGAACGGTCCTTCATCAGATAACGGCGTCTAGCCGGTAACGGTTTATCTTACAAACCGCTACAGCTCGCAAGGCAGGGAAACGTTCATTCGCGGCGAGAAACCTTTCAGCCCATGAGTTTCTTCTCTGTACAGCGGGTATTGAACCTTTGATCCTTGGTCTACACTATTCCTATATATTACAATTTTCACCACTTTACACGAAACGTAAGTTCTAGTCAAGGAGATGATCGTCTATCTGGAGCTGTCCAGGGACATGAACGATATTTAGATTTCAAGATAATCAAATTCCGTTGGTTACCATATTGCATAATGAGCGGCCAGATTTTAGGACGAATACGCCTGCGAAAACCCAGAACAAAACGGACAAAGCGAGGCGAAATATCCCAAATACGAACTGCTTCCTCCTTCACTCCTTTAGGTAGCTCCTTGGAAAACAGAAAACGGTTGAGCGAACGTGTGATAACGCCTGTTATTGCTTCAAGCGTACTAACATCCATTACAATGATCGTATCGGCGCGCTGGAGTCGCTCGGTAAAATAACGCTCATGATAATTCCCTTCGATGATCCACTCTTCCCTTTGGAGCACTTCACCCAGCTGTTTGAGAAATTGTTTGTCAGTGCTCCGCTTCCACTCCGGGCCCCAATACAAATCATCCAAAGAGATATACGGCAATTGAGTCCACATGGAAAGACGTTTGGCCAAAAAAGTCTTACCGCTTCCCGGCGAGCCGATCACGATAATACGTTTAGCGTGCTGCACAGCACGAAACTCGTTATCCTGTCCTGCATGTAAGGGCCGCATGGAATAGATCAATCGATAGAGTAAACCTACTACCAAAGAACCTCCCTTTAAAAGCAAATAAAGGAGGCACAGTGGCAGAAAAACAATTACGTATTTCACACTGTCCATCAGACAACATGCTCCTTTTACAAATTCAATAATTGAGGCCATTACGTACGTGAAGCTCCAAATACGCGTTGTTGTAGGGTAGAGTTCTCTTGATTACTTATGTATCTTTCTTTTTAAAATACACGCCCTTGAAAAACACAAAATTTTGCGAATGTGTGCCATACAGCTCCTGAAACCTAGAATGGAGTTTATTCATAGAAAGGGTCTCTGAAACCGTCCGATCCGTTTGCAGGGTCAAGTCGACACAGCTAATTCCAAATTGGCACACTTGCTCCATAGGATAACCTTGGGTAATACCATAAATCATCCCGGCAATAAAAGCATCATCTGCGCCTGTGACATCAATGACCTCTTGAACAGGATGCATAGGAATTTGTCCATGAGTTCCATCCTGAGAGGCGTACAAAACACGATCAGCACCGCAGATAAAAATGACATTTTGAACCCCAAGTTTGTGAAAAATCCGGGTGGCATCCAACATATGCTGATCATCTGTAAGTTCTAGCCCCAAATAGGCTTCAGCCTCCACCGGTTTACATACCAGCCATTCCACCCCATGCAAATTTCGGGGAAGCTTTCTCATCTTGGAGGCTGATACCGAAGAAACGACAATCGGAACCCGATGCTCATGGCAGACATGTATGGTGGCCGCAATTACGTTCATAGAGAAATTAGTGTCCAGCAGAACCAGTCGGGACGAGGCGATTAAAGGAGCATTTTCAAAAATTACTGAAGGACGAATCTGATCATAAATCTCCATTTCTGCTGTCGCTACAATCAGTTCACCACGCTCGTTCAGCAAGGCAGTATAAACCCCAGTTGACGGTTCACCTTTGACTTGTAGAGGAACCACGTGCATGTAACGGCTGGATTGTTCGATAATAAATTCACCTTCCGCATCGTCCCCAACCGCAGTTAGCAGGCTGACCCGCTGACTCAACCTCCCTAAATTTTCGGCTACATTTCGTGCTACCCCACCGCAAGATTGCAGCCTTGTACTGCTCGGATTGGAGGTATGAAGCTGAAATGTACCTTTAATCATGATTTTACGATCCAGATTGGCCCCCCCGATACATAATATTGGTTTGCTAGAGGGCCAAGGCTCGTCCTGTTCATTTTTGTGGATTTTTTTTAATTTCATCATTTGACTCCTTTCTCGAGTCTATTCGTTAGAATGATTTAAATTTGTACAGAAATAGGCACTATATAAAATTAACACGTTCCAAATGTCATATTCCCAAGAATAATGTCGAGTTCGTTAAAATATCCTAAAGTTACACATGCAAAAAAACACCCTATCGTAAAGATGCCTTCCACTTTTACGATAAGGTGCTTGGGTTGGAACTGCGCATAGTTCTTCCTTACATTATTTCAAAATAAATAGCGCTGCTCCGTGAGGAGGTAAATCTGCGGACAGTTCTTGTGCTAAAACACCTAAATCTACATGGTTCCATAAATCTCTGGCATTTGGATGCCCTTCAATACCAAGGTCTTTTAAGGATACACGCACCTTTGAAGCTTCATCTCCAGCATTAAACAAAGCTACATATACATGACCTTCCTCGTTATGTGAAGTCCAAACGATATGTTCATCCTTTCTATACACCTGCCGCGCATTCAAACCGTTGTGATGAGCATTTAACACTTCTTCATTAGTTAGCAAGGAAAGGGTCCATGCATCATTATCCCGCAGTTCCCCCCCGAACATCAGTGGAGATCGGAAAATGCTCCACAAGGTCATCATCGTTAGCTGCTCATCCTTCGTAAAGCGTGTCCATCGGTCATGGCTGCCGGAATCTACCGAATCTACCGAACGAATACCCAGATGACCCAGTGGTAGCATGTCGCAATCCGGCCAGTGACCTGGACCTACATGTTCCGCCCATTTTTCGCAGCGCTCAAACATACCATACAGTAAAGGCCATACATCCCAGAAGTCATCCGTCATACGCCACATATTCGCGTTTGCGATTAAATCGGATGCCTGCTCCAGCGGTGCCGGACCAGGCGATAGACTCAACACCATCGGACGTCCGCATTGGGCGATAGCTCGCCTAATCAATTCAATTTCCGCCAAATGAATACCATAGAGACGTGATGCAGCAATGTCATCTACTTTGACAAAATCCACACCCCATTCCGCATACAGGTCAAACAATGAATTATAGTATTCCTGTGCGCCCTCCTTGGATGCATCTACCCCATACATATCTGTGTTCCAAGGACAAATAGAGTTGGGGTGCGCAATTTGTCTCGCCGTGGCTGTAGTTCCCAAAATCGGGGTATCCTGGTGCACCGCCTGACGGGAGATGCCTCTCATAATATGTATACCAAATTTCAATCCCAGTCCGTGTACATATTCCGCAAGAGCTTGGAAGCCTCGTCCATCTGCTGCCGAAGGAAAACGATTCACCGCTGGAATAAGACGTGAAAATGAATCCATTTCCAATGGGACAAACGGGCGATACTGTGAAGATACTGCTCCTGACTCATACCACTGAATATCTACAACGACATATTCCCAACCATATTCCTTCAGGTGCTCCGCCATATATTGAGCATTTCCCCGTACTTCCTCTTCCCGTACTGCTGCACCGTAGCAATCCCAGCTATTCCACCCCATAGGTGGTGTATGCGCTGTCAAATGATGTTTCATTTCATTCATCCTCTCATCTAGAAGAACTCATCCTGCTACTAAAAATCTCCTCATCACTACGTTACTATTATAATGTAAACCCTTACTTTTGTCGCTCGTCATCTTTTCCATTTCCACTTTTTATACATTTAAGTTGACTAACTTAAAGAATGTGGTACATTTAAAATTGCTTGTTAAAAAACTTTGACTTGAATCAGAGGGTGATTTTACGTGTGTGAACATGCTTATCGAATTTTGTTGTTTTACAAATATGTCAACATTGAAGATCCTGCCACCTTTACGGCAGAGCATCTGGCTTACTGCAAGGAGCTGGGCGTCAAGGGAAGAATCTTGATTGCTGCGGAAGGAATCAACGGAACACTGTCTGGTACAGTAGAGCAAACGGAGCAATATATGCGTGATTTGCGCGCCAATCCGAAATTCCACGATATCGTTATTAAAATAGATGAGTCTGACGGTCATGCGTTCAAGAAAATATTTGTACGCCATCGTCAGGAGCTTGTTACGCTGCGTCATGAAGATGAGCTGGACCCTAATGAAATTAGCGGTAAGCGTCTGTCACCAAAGGAGTTTTATGAACAGCTTCAAGATGAAGATGTAGTTGTTCTGGACGGACGTAATGACTATGAATATGACATCGGTCATTTCCGCGGGGCTATTCGCCCCGAAGTCGAATCGTTCCGTGAATTTCCACAATGGATTCGCGACAATATGACTCAGTTCAAGGACAAGAAAATCCTGACGTACTGCACCGGAGGTATCCGTTGCGAAAAGTTGTCCGGTCTTTTGATCAAAGAAGGATTTAACGATGTAGGCCAGTTGGATGGCGGCATTGTGACTTACAGTAAGGACCCGGAAGTACAAGGACGTTTGTTTGACGGTAAATGCTACGTATTTGACGAACGAATCTCGATTCCGATCAATCATACGGATGAGGACGTCATTGTCGGCAAGTGCTTCCATTGTGAAACGCCGAGCGATCATTATATCAATTGCCCGGTGTGCAATCTCCAGCATATCGTATGTCCGGATTGCGAAGAACAGCATCAGCACTATTGCTCTGACGATTGCCGAATCAAAGCGGAAACCGTGGCTACTGCATAAATCGGCAGTATCATTGGTTCATTATAATAAAAGGGATGCCCACAGCCATGATAAACGGCTAATAGGGCATCCCTTTTATTGTTTTACAATAAGTGTCGAAGGCTTCATAGTATATACCTATGACCTTGATTGTGTTTTCATCTTGGACGGGCTCGAAAGTAGCGCCTTATAATGGAAAATGTCATTACAGAAAGGATGGGTGGAATTCATGATACAAATCGTACTTTCAACTCTATTATCCGTTATCGTTCCGCTGTCCATTCCAGTGATCGCCGGATTTTTACTCGGAAAATTCATGAAGCTGGAAACGAAACCGCTCTCGACTTTGTATTTATATTTTTTAAGCCCCGCCATGATTCTGGACACGCTACTCAAAGCACAGCTTTCTTGGCATGATGTAGCGCAGACTGCCGCTTTTTCAATACTGAACCTGCTGCTGTTGTGGGGAATTGCACAATTAGCGGGGAAAATCTTTAGACTGAGCACTCCGGAAACGGCTGGACTTACCTTAATCTCGACGCTGACCAATAGTGCAAATTATGGCCTGCCCCTTATTTTACTTGCCTTTGGGCAGCTCGGTCTGGATAAAGCCTCCGTGTATGTCGTCATCCAGATAATCATGGTCAATACCATTGGCGTTTACTTTGCAGCCCGCTCTGAGTTTTCTGTTCAAAGTGCCGTTAAGTCGGTGTTTTCACTTCCTGCGATCTATGCAGCTCTACTCGCCATGGGACTGCGGCTGCTGAACTGGCATCTTCCCTCTGGCATTCAGTCGGGCGTCTCGATGATTGCTGCCGCTTATTCTCCAGTCGTGCTGGCGATCCTTGGTACCCAGATGGCTTATGTAAAAATATTCAAACTGGAGTCGTCTATTAAAAAAGCCAGCTACGCCGGACTAACAATTCGCCTTTTGCTCTCTCCGCTTGCGGCTTGTCTTGCTATGCTGATACTGGGAATTTCAGGCCTTTTGTTCTCCGTTCTCTTCATTTTGGCCTCGATGCCGGTTGCTGTGAATGCTGTCATTTTAGCAGAAAAATTTAATGCATCGCCAAAACTGGTTTCCACCTGCATCCTGTGGAGCACGCTTGCCTCATTCCTGATATTGCCTATTCTGATTATGTTGGTAGCAGGTTAGCGAGCAAAAAAGACTCTCTACACCATAGAGAGCCATGCACGATCCTGTCTCCATTCTACTTGTACAGGCGTTTCAAAAAAAGCACTAAGTGTGTCACTACTCAGAATATCAGTCGTTTTACCTTTGGCAAATACCGTGCCCCGGCGGATTAGAATCGTATGCGTGTACATCGGTAGAATTTCTTCGATATGATGTGTAACATACAGTAAATTCGGGGAAGCCTGCGACTCCGATAACTGGCGAATGCTATCCAGCAATGCTTCCCGGGAGAAAAAGTCCAAACCATTACACGCCTCGTCCAAAATCAGTAGCTTGGGCGAGGCCATTAATGCGCGGGCGATAAGCACTTTTTGCTTTTCTCCCTGTGAGCATCCCTGATACAACCGATCCACGAGATGAGCACACCCCAGTTGCGTCATAAGCTGAATGGCCTGTTCATACTCTGTATCCGTCGTCTGATCATAAAGTCCAATGGAGGCAAATTTGCCGCTAATGACAACATCCTGCGTACGCTGACTCCCATTAATTCTTTCCTGTAAAGAGGAACTGACCCAACCAATAGATTTGCGCAACTCCCTCAGATCCACATCCCCAAAGGTATGGCCCAATACACCGACACTACCTGTGGTTGGCCATATGTAACCGTTAATCATATTGAGCATCGTTGTTTTACCTGATCCATTCAAGCCGAGTACAGCCCAGTGCTCCCCCTCAGCTACCTGCCAATTGATTTGGTCCAGTATGGTACGGTTATCTCTCTTCCAGCTTACATTATTAAGTTCAATGACAGAATTCATGGCTGTACACCCTTTCTATTCGTCGTATCATCAGATGTTTATACGCATAGTAAAGATCATCGTTAGTACGTCTAGCTTCTCTTTTATGTAAGCATAGCACAGGGTCACAGGTTGTTCAATTTTAAATAACCCACTCCATTGTTCATATAGGAGTGGGCTCAACATGTACTGCTCATGTAAATTCTCTTGCTCCATCTAATTTTTCTTACGCTCGCGAAAACGGCGTACCTTCATCAAATTACCACACATCTTATCGTCGCAAAATCGCTTTGACCGATTTCGGGTATCATCGTAAAACACCCATCGGCAATCGGTGTTATCGCAAATACGAATTCTGGAGCCGCCGCTATTGACGAATGCCTGGGCAAAATCGGCTACCACCTCTGCCAGCACTTTTTTCCAACCATTTGCCACAGGTTCCAGCACAATGTTGAAATGCTCATCCTCTTGCTTTAATAAGCGAGTGACCGGCCCCCCTTCTATCATCTTTCGGTTAATCGTATCCACCAGATCAGATGTCATTTGTCCTCCGGAAGTCAGGTGCTCAGCGAAGCTACGCAATTCCCGCCGGAGAATTTGCATTTCTTCGATATCTTCTGCACTGGCTGGGACCGGAGCGGAAAATTGCCACTGTATGAGAAAGTCATTTTGCCATTCCGGCTTCAACAAACGATCTTCTGAACGCCCGCTACCTCTCCAGTCATGCCATTCGCTGTTTACAAAATCAGTCCAAAGTGTATTCAAAAGAGTTCCCCCTACCGCCTGTAACCACTAAAATCATTTTAACTGGTTGCAAATCTTATTTTGTCATGCTACATTATTAATTGTAACGATTTATTCTACATTTAGCTAGTTACATCCCTACAAAAGGAGTTGGGTTAGGTGAGCCGAGATCGAGTAAATATGCTGGTATTGCAAAGAGAAAATTCATGGGATAAGGAAGAATGGATTGTTCCTCTTGCCGCAGCACTTCACGGTGTGAATACACAGGAAGCCACTTGGACACCACCAGGTGGAGGAAACACGATTTGGCAAACGGTTCGTCACATTAATTATTATAATGAGCGTATTTTGAGACGTTTAACTGACCGGCCTGTAAGCTCAACTGGAATAAGCAACGATGAGACATTCGGTCCGCCGGGGAATGCTGAGGACCATGAAGGATGGCAAAAGACACTGAAAGAAGCAGAAGCTCTTGTAAACCAACTGCTTGTCGCCATTACTGCTTTGACTGATGCTGATCTGGATAAGCCTTTCGGTTCCGAAACTCTCGGTGCAGAATTATCGCGGTGGACGCTGCACGATGCATATCATAGTGGACAAATCGTACTTATACGTAAACAACTGGGTACTTGGCGCGTTTAAAAATAAATATCCTAATTAAAAAGGATGAATTATGAAATATTCATCCTTTTTTCTGTATTAGCTGCTCGCAATGAAGCAATCTACTGGTCAAGATATTTTTTCTTTTTTTGAATCTTTAATTACATTCTTATTTTTATCTTTACTCTTATCTTTATTTTTGTCTTTATTTGTATCTTTGCTTGGGACGGAGACTTTCCTTTTTTCATTAGCCATTCGCCAATAGCTTAACACTTTACGGTACATGGACTTATCTGTTAATTGGTTAAAAATATATGGGTCCGGCTTCGTATTCACCTCAATGATCCACGGGATAAAGCGATGATCCAGTCCAATGTCCACACCAATTTGCCGGAAATTCGGATATGTTTTTTGCAGTTGTTTGGCGATGGTAAGACCCAGTTCATTTAGTTTCTTGACCAGCTCCGCCTGTTTGCTTTGCGATAAATGGGATTTTAGTAACTGCTCCAAGGCCATCGGCTTACCACCACTATGATAGTTAGTCACGATTTTACGGGGATGACCAAGACGTCCAATAATTCCGGTAGACTCCCATAGCCCTTTTTCATTACGCTGCACCATGACCCGAATATCAAAATATCGCATTTGATGGCGTAGTAAATGGATTCCCTTTTGAATGAGATAACTTTTCTTCCCCGTATGTTTCGATAGACTGGTATATAGTGCATCCAAATGTTTAAATTCTTGACGCGTTTCCTCATATTGATAGGCGAAACGCTGGCCGGCCTCCTGCTCTACTCTCATTACACCTTTACCAAAGGTACCTCGCTCGGGTTTTACATAGACCATACTGTACTTCTCCAGCATTGACTTCAAATTTGCTTTGTTATATTTGCGGGTTTCGGGTACATAAGGTTTGATGCTGCCATGCTGGAGCAACAATTGGGTTTTATACCATTTGCTGCGCAACGCCTGCGCTTGTGAAGAATTCACTTGCCCCTCTCCTCTCTACTCTCAGGTAGAACGCTCCTGTTAAAAAAGATCAATCTATCGTATGCGCTAACTCCCCATTCGAAGCTTCATCAGCCCTGTCCTGCATAGAAATGGACGTTTGACCTTGCCCGGTCGAAAACGCCTGTCCAAGCATACGATATTGGGAGACGCTGGGAGCGTATATTTGCACATATAGGGAGTGAATAACATGTCAGCGCAATCGGATGGGCCACGAGAGGGTTCCCTTACAATCGATATTCTGATTCCCGCAATTGATAAAGATATTGCCACACTACCGCTGGTGATTGACAGTCTGCGCCGTCACGTGCAGCACCGAATTGGAACTATTTATATCGTTTCACCGCAAAGCACCGGGATTCGCCGTCTGTGCGTAAACAAGAAATGTACATTTATAGACGAAAAAACGGTGCTGCCCATCACCAAAAAACATATTCATTACGGGACAACGCGCTGGGACCGCTCAGGCTGGCTGTATCAACAATTGCTCAAAATGAATGGCGACAAAATCAGTAAGGCCTCTTTTTTTCTCGTCATTGACGCGGACACGATTTTGATTCGTCCACATACGTTCCGTAAAGACGGAAAAACGATTTTTTACTACCGCAGCTGGAGCCAGCCTGAGTATTTTCGCACCTATCACAAGCTGATAGGCGTTAAAGCTCCCTCACCAAAGTCCTTTGTTACTCACTATATGCTTTTTGAAAAAGCTCGGCTTACCCAGCTCAAGCAAGTTATCGAGGCCCGACATGGAAAACCTTGGTACAGCGCAATTATCCACAGTATAGACCGGACAAAACAGTTTGGGTTTTCCGAATATGAAACGTATGCCAACTATTTATACAGCAATCAACCCTCTCGGATGATTTTGCGCAAGTCATTGAATAAAGCGCTTCATAGTCGGGCTTCTTCCCTGTCGCAAAAACAATTGGATGTGTTGGCCAAGAGCTATCGCTCCTTATCTTTTCATCAACGCAAGGTGTACCAGCTTGCTCCAAAAACAAAGATTGAATCATCGCTAAAATAGTTCTTAAAATCCTGCAAAATGATGCATTCCAAATGGATCTGCATTGAAGGAGGAAACGTCCGTGCGCATCGTATTGTTATGCGGTGGTGCCGGAAAACGGCTATGGCCACTATCCAACGAAATCCGGTCGAAGCTGTTTCTCCGGTTGTTGTCCGCTCCTGACGGGCGAAAGGAATCTATGCTCAGCCGGGTGTACCGTCAGCTCACCTTAGCCGGGCTGGATTCCTCAGCCCTGCTTCTGGCTCATCGGAGTCAGGTAAATCTAGCCTTTCGCCATACAGAAGGTCGTTTGCCCGTTCTAGGCGAGCCTGCCAAACGGGGAACCTTCACCGCAGCTGCACTGGCGGCTGCTTATTTTCACACCAGAGGCACGGGGCTGGATGAAGTTCTCTGCATTGCTCCAGCGGACATGTATGCAGGGGAGGATTTCTTCCATAGCATAGCAGCGCTCTCCGGCTTATTGCTTGAGAGCGGAGCCGATCTGGCTATGCTTGGGACAAGGCCTACTCATCCCTCCAACCAATACGGCTATGTCGTTCCGGGTCTGCAAATGATACGGGAAGGGAAAACTTCTTATGCGCAAGTTGCCCGCTTCACAGAAAAGCCGGATCTCTCCGGGGCACAACAGCTTATTCATCAGGGCGCGCTGTGGAACTGTGGTGTTTACGCTTTTACATTACGGTATATGCTGTCCTGTATGGAGCGAAGTTATTTGCCGCTGAACGATAAAGCATTATGCGCAATGTATGATAGCCTCCCGGTTCGCAGTTTTGATGAGGAGATTGCAGAGCGTGCCGAACATGCCATCGTCCTGCCCTACGATGGCGAATGGCACGACATCGGCAACTGGCAGGCCCTAACAGAGCAGCTAAGCAGCCAAGTGATCGGGCGTGGACAGATTAGTGGTCAGACTCTTGGTACGCACATCGTCAATGAGCTGCCCTATCCAATTCATGTCATTGGCGTGGAAGATATTATTGCTGCTGCGAGTCCCGACGGCATTCTCATTGCGTCCAAGAGCCATGCCCACGTAATCAAGGAGCAGCTAGGTAAACTTCAACTTCACCCTATGCATGGTGAAACCTCTTGGGGCAGTTACCGGGTGCTGGACGAATTTGATCATCGGAGTCTGAACGATATACTGGCCATACGGCTGACGGTACTGCCAGATCACCGCTTGAATGGCCGTATTCACGGCAGTGGACTTAAAGTATGGACGATTGTGTCCGGTCGTGGAGAGGTCATGCTGAACGGAGAACGTTTTGCTGCCGCAAGCGGTTCTGTATTTAGCATACCGGTTGATACGTATCACACGATCCGTGCCGATCAGGATACACCACTGGAGCTGATTGAGGTACGTCTGGGGAACAGCTTGGTGAATGCCTTCTATAAATCCGAGGCCTGACAACACATAGATCAGGATTTTGCAAAATTCGATTCCAGTCGCTCCAAAGTGCAATATATAGACGAACTAGAGCATTTCGATCTATATATTGTTCATTGGAAGTCGCTTATTGGATTTTTTGCAAAATCCTCAGATATAACATAGCACGCTACGGATTCTGAACGGAGGTCGCACATAATAAATCGCTCCTGAGCAAGGTGAAAAAATCCTTGCTCCAGAAGCGATTTTATTTTGTGATGCCATATTTTCTTGAGATAATAGTTCTAACCTTGGCAGATAAATATACCTCGTTGCCTTTGACTATTCCGGCTTCTTTTAAAAAATGCCGGACGATCTCTAACTGATAGTGTATGCGTACTTTCTTGGGCAGGCTCCAACCCGTTTCCACGGTAACCGCGCGTGCACCTAAAATGCGGGCTGCAGCAGTGCGGGAGGAACCTGGGAGCTCATGCAGCCGAATGTTGAAATGTCGGTCGCTCACCTGGATGGAGCGATTCATTCGCTTAATAATCCGGCGAACCGCAGGAACCACCGGATTGGCTTTGTTGGTGATTAGCGTTTGACCAAGCACCTTGGCATCCTTTTGTGACAATCCGTTAGCCTCATGCAAGTCGAGATACCATTCAGGTTGATGCTTTTGTGTTAATTTGAATAGAGCAGCGGAAAGTGGTTGTGTTGCCAGCTGCTTTTTTTTGCGCGGAAAGGTTCGATTAAGATCAGGTATTCCTCTAATCCGTTTGCGGTAAGCCTCTTGATTTACAATCGGTACAATTATAAGCTTACCCTGGCTAAATCGCAGTTTTTGCTGATTCAAAAGCTTTACCAGTTTCTCAGCAGCTCGTATGCTTGCTATTTCTTTACCATGTATTCCCGCCACCACCATCACACACGGACCTTTCTGTGCCCCTGTGGCTATATAATAAGGAGTTGCCCAAGAGCCCTTTCCGAGCATATACCGTTTAACCTGCATTCCCCTCACCTCCGTGTAGGCTGTCGTTGTCCTCTCTTTTGTTCTCTCCGACGGATGATTTCACGGTATAGTCTTAAGTAGTTACTGGTCATCTGTTTGTTGGTAAATCTTTGAGTCACATACAAACGCAGCTTCGCTGGTGACGGGTAGTTTTTTTGCTGTGCTTTTCGTGCCATTTGGCTAACCGATTTGCAAATCAACTGTGGAAAGCCCGAGAGCACCTCGGGAACGGAGCCGTTTTTTAATGCCAGCACTGGTGTTCCACAAGCCATGGCCTCAACCATAACGAGTCCAAATGGCTCTTCCCACAGTGTCGGAAACAACAGACACTCTGCATGTTTCAGCAATTTCTGTTTCTGATCGCCTCCAACTGCCCCCACATAGCGTATATTCGGATTACGCTGAATTCGTTTCTGAATCTCTTTGCGGAAAAATTCTGGAGCTTTGATAGGACCTGCAATAAGCAGTTTTTTTCCTGTTCGTTCTGCAACCTGAATGGCCTGCAATACACCTTTATTTCGTATAATTCTGCCCATGAACAGCAAGTAGCCACGCTTCTCACTGCTGAACTCGTATTCATGTGTGTTAATGCCGTTATAGATATAAAATCCTTTGCCCCTGCCCATCAGCTGACGTGCTCGTTTACTGACATATACCGGGTTTTTACCGTGTCTCTTCACTGGAAGATGAACGGTGCATACTGATGGACAAGGCAGCTTCCTACGCCCTACAGCAGAACGAAAGGTATGATCATGAATGATATGTGTGTCGGAAGGCATATGCCGGAGTACATATTGGGGGATCTGACTATGTTTCAAACCCTTGGGATAGGTAATCAACCGCGCACTGCTCCTGCTCCCAAGAGCGGCAAAAAGAGATACATGATGCCCTCGTCTCACCAATTCCTCAGTTAATTCATGCACGACCTTTTCCGTTCCGCCCTTGTTGGAGGGTACCGGCTGTGCATCTGGATAGTTGGAAATGACCTGAACAATGGTTAGACGCCGTTTTTTGAGTGCTTTATTCTGCTTTGAAGCCATACGAATTCCCCTTCCTGACCGGAAATACGGTGTGATCCTTACAATGTCAACGGGAATCAGAGCATACTCCCGTACAAGTTATAAATTGTAGTATATAGGTATGTATATTTTGCGTGATTGCTTGTGCCAATCGTCTGCAAGTCGCTTTTTGTCATACGAGCCTATCTATAAGTGGAGTCTATACAATTTGTCAAGCCAAAATTAAGGAGAAAATTCTCATCGTTTTCTAATAAATGAGGACAAAGCGTTGGGGTAACAGGTTTGTAACCATGAGTGGTAAATTCCGGATATTTTATTTGTGTTATTGTCATTTCAGGACATCAACACAATACGAATAACGGAGGAATTTATATATGAAACATACTTCTAAAAAATTGTGGATGGGTATTTGCTTTACTATGACTTTGGCATTGAGCGCAGGGAGCTTCGTCGTTGGACCAGCCACCACTCATGCTGCTTCGGCAAGTAAAGCTGATCGGATTATTTCTAAAGGCTCCCAGTTTATGGGCGTGCGTTATGAGCATGGAGCCCCAGCTGGCAATACAAGCTCTTTTGACTGCTCTTCATTCACTCAATATGTATTTGCACAAAATGGCATTAAGCTACCACGTTCGTCTAGACAGCAATCAACTGTTGGCACTTTTGTACCGCGTAGTCAGCTGAAAAAAGGCGATTTGGTCTTTTTCTATGCACCAATTCATCATGTAGCCATTTACATGGGGAACGGCAAAATTCTGCATACGTATGGTAAAGGCGGCGTAACGGTTACAGATCTAAATTCCGGATGGTGGAGTCGCAATTACACAACAGCACGTCGTGTCCTTTAGAATAAATTTTAGATGATAAAAAGGGCTGTCCCGCTAGTAGATATATCTACTGGAGGAACAGCCTTTCCTGTTGTCTTTGGGGCAGCGTGACGATGACTACCGTTCCTTCTCCTTCTACGCTCTCCATGCGTATCGTACCCTGATGGGCATCTGTAATTGCCTTGGCAATTGGCAACCCCAGCCCCGTTCCTCCGGTTTTACGATGCCTGGAGCTATCTACCCGATAAAATCGTTCAAAGACCCGCTTGATCTCGCCCTCAGGTATTCCGATCCCATAATCCTTAACCTGGATATAGACATCCTTTTCATCTGTAGATAACCCTATTTCGATCTCATCCGAGCTGTATTTTAATGCATTATCCAGCAGGATCACTAGCAACTGCTTTATTTTTGTCAGATTGGCATCCAGCCAAATTTCGTTCTCTTCTGTTAAAATAGAAATTTGACGATCATGTACAGGCTTGAGATGCGCTACCACCTGTTGACAACAACCGATCATTTCTATCCGCTCATGCGGCTCAGGATCTTTCTGCTGTGAGGAGGCAAGAGTCAGCAACTGCTGTGTCATCGTACGCATTCGCTGAGTTTCTTCATAGATCGATTCAATGGATTCCTTACGAATGTCCTCGTCACGCGTGCCCCACCGCCGCAGCATGTTGGCATAGCCCTCAATAATCATAAGAGTGGTGTTCAGCTCATGTGAGGCATCTGAAACAAACTGCTGCTGGCTCTGAAAGCTTTCTTCTAATCTCTCCATCATTCGGTTAAAAGTGGCGGTCATTTGGGACAATTCATCTTGATTATGACTGCCAGCGGGGATTTTTTTAAATTTCAAGCTTCTTTCAATTTCCTGCATCGTTTGAATACTACTGGAAATCGGCAGCAATATGGCATTCGCCAAAATCGTGCTTCCTACCAAGCTTAGCAACATAGCCCCTACAGTCGATGTGATGAGAATCGTATTTAAAATATCAAGATTGGTTTCGAGTGCATCCCATTTTTCCACGATCTCCAGCGTCCCCTTCTGATTGCCCTCCAGAGAAAGCACAGGCAGATGGATAACCAGAATTTTATGACCCTGTACATCTGTCAGTTGAGAGCTTTGAGAAGTGTTAAAACGTATATCGCCCAGCTTAAAGCGGGACTGGCGACTTACTTCATACAAAAGTCGGGATTGCTGATCAAATACCCTCAAAATGGTATCTCCAGAAAGCTCATCTTTCAGTTTGGGGCCCCATGCATTCTTCAGAATTATCGTGGGTCCGGTTTCGGCAATGATTTCAGTCCACTTATTTTGCAGCACTTCTCTTTCATTTCGCGTAGCGATTTTGACGAACAATAGGTGAACTGTAACATCCACAAACAGGAGTATCGACATCACTAAAATAGAACTGAGCAGGGTGATTTTGGTCCGAAGCTTCACTAGTCTTCCTCCCGGATGAAGTACCCAACACCGCGCACGGTTTTTATCAATTTCTTTTTGTATCCATGATCAATTTTTTTGCGAACATACCGGATATACACATCTACGACATTCGTATCACCGACAAAATCAAATCCCCACACGTCCTGAATCATTTGATCCCGCTGCAATACCTGATTTTTGTGCTCCATCAGATAAAGAAGCAGATCATATTCTTTTGGCGTCAGTTCGATTCGGTTTCCTTCCCGCACTACTGACCTGGTTTTGCGTTCCAACACCAAACTATCCACTTGGAGCCTAGACGGCGGCTTGTCCTCTTCTTGTAAAGCGGTAGCTGTTGGCTCCATTTGATGCCTCATACTGGCCCGCATCCGCGCTAATAACTCCTCGATCTCAAAAGGCTTCGTAATGTAATCATTGGCACCTTCATCCAGACCTGAAACCTTATCAGGAGTCGTGTTACGTGCAGTGACCATAATTACTGGTGTATGATTGTCCACTTTTCGAATCTGCTTCAGTACCTCGACCCCGTTCATCTCCGGCAGCATTACATCCAAAATGATGATATCCCATGTACGTGCTAGAGCTTTTTCCAATCCTTCTCTGCCCGTCTGTGCGATTTCAACTGCATATCCTTCATGGGATAACTCCAACTGAAGCAATCTGGATATCTTCTCTTCATCATCAATGACCAGCACCGACTTTTCCATCGCAAAACCACCTATTTTCTATAGAAAAAACAAATGAGTAATGGAAATGACATTCATTTTTTATTTGATTTTAAGCTTTTATCCGTGTAGTCGCTCTATAATATAACTTTGTTATTCAATTTTTTGATGTTAAGGAGTAATTTATTCATGTTAATTAATGTAGATTATGCTTTATTTCACTGGATCAATGAACTGGCTAATTCCCTCGCCTTTTTAAATGGAACCATGCGTTTCTTGGCGCAATATGCACCGTATTTATTCGGAGTGGCTATGCTGATTTACTGGTTCACTTTTAAAATGCCGCATCGGATGATGGTTTTAGAAGCCGTTATAACAGTTTGTTTCGGCTTTGTAATTAGTTGGGGCCTTGGACATTTGTTTTACAGAGATCGACCTTTTGTCGGACATTCAGTCATTCAGCTTGTTCACCATGATCCTAATGCTTCATTCCCAAGTAACCATGCACTTGGAGCGTTTGCTCTGGCTTCCATTTTATGGCTTCATCATCAAAAATATCGTGTTCTCTGGGTTATCTTAGCTGTACTCATCGCAGTATCCCGCGTGTGGACCGGAGTGCATTATCCCTCGGATATTTTGGCAGGTGCGCTTATTGGTGCAGGTTGTGCCGTCGGCGTTCATCAATTCATTCGAAGCCGGAAGCTTCCTGGCATCTTCATGCAGGCGGCTATTATATTTTATGAAAAATGGGAGAAGAAGCTGGGGCTCAAGCCTGGTGAACAGGCCAGAACTAAGATGACTGAACACACTTCCTCTGTCCAAATGAAAAGCAGACGCTAAAGCGTCTGCTTTTTTATAAGCTTTATTATTTATGCTACCCGTTATGCTGTTGATTTGGAGCGAAGTGGCAGCATTCGTCGTTCTTCGTACCGCTGATAAAACCAAATACAAGCCGCCATCCAGCAGCCACTCATAAAATAGCCACCCACAACGTCGCTCGGATAATGTACGCCCAAATAAATGCGGCTCGTCCCGATTGCTACAATCAGTAGGCTGCTGAGTACAATAAGAAGGATACGCCCCAGCTTAGAAGGAACATGCTTCCACACTAAAAATGTCAGTGCCGCGTACATGCTGAAAGCTGTCATGGAATGTCCGCTCGGAAAGCTGTATCCATTCTCTTCAATAATACGGTTAATCTCCGGTCTCGCACGCTGAAAAATCAATTTCAGTATCGTATTCAGCATTACCGATCCCAACACGCCAGCCGCCAAAAAAAGCAATTCTCTGCGGTGTCCCAATACTCTATAGAGCACGAACATGGCAATTAAAATGATGATCAGAACTGGAATCCCGCTGCCGATCATGGTGAAAAATTTCATTAGACGGGTCATGGCGGGCGACTCCAGCTGTCCAATAGCCGTAATAATTTTCTGGTCAAAATGCCGTATTTGATGGTCGCTCACCCATAATGCGATTAAGCCAAAACCGAGCGCACATACTATACATGTGAGCAGTGCTAAGGAAATGGGCAACTTTGTTGGTGTTTGCTTCATTTTCTATAGTTCCTCCATAACATCCATTGCGTGATAAAACAAAGTCCAGCATTAGCTTTCGTATATATCTTACTTTACCCATTTTTCTGTTATCATTTCATTCAAAGACTAGGTGCATCCTCCACATGTTGAAACCCATTTTTTTGAAAAGGTCGGGATCGGGCACCCATGAGGCATCCCTGTTGGTATATAGCCCGGTGCTTTTTGCACGCTTCTCATGCAATAGCATCCGTCCTCCCTTATTTGATTATCATACCATTCTATGGACGTGGTTGGAGTTCTCATATAGCCTCTCCCAACTTTAAGAATCATTTTATAATATAAGGATTTCATATTGACTACAAAATCCCGAGCGGAATGTAGCGAAAAAGCAGCAACAAAAAAGGACGCCATTCTAAGCCTTATAAACGGCTCGAATGACATCCTATCATTACACGTAACGTACTGCAAACGTACTTCCCAAGTTAAACAAACATCATCTTCTATTTAGGTTGGTGTGACTTCTCCAAGTTTAACCTTACTCTCTGCTTCCTCTATTGGATAGCGTCTACGGAACCACAGCGACTGAAGCAACAAAAAGGTGCCGCTTACTGTCCAATATAATGGCATGGCAGAAGGGGCATTAAAGGAAAATACCGCCATCATAATCGGTGAAAGATAGCCCATGATCGCAAATTGCTTGCGCTGGTCAGGCGTCATCTGAAGCTGAGAAAGCTTGGCCTGTGCCAAGTATACAACTGCGACGACGATTGCCAAAATCCAGTCCGGCTGTCCGAGCCGGAACCATAGGAAGGAGTGAGACGCCAGCTCCGGGGTTAAGCGGATTGCAGTGTACATACCGCTCAAGATCGGGAGCTGAATGAGAATAGGCAGACAACCGATATTAAGCGGATTGAATTGATGCTCTTTGTAAAGCGACATCATTTCCTGCTGCATACTCTGCTGGCTGGTGGTATCTTTCTTGTTTTCATACTTCTTCTTAATTCGGTCCAAGTCAGGCTGCATGGCGCTCATCTTACGCTTCATCCCCTGCTGGGCACGCGTTTGACGCATCATAAGAGGCAGTAAGGCCAGCCGGACAATGAATGTCAAAGTCATAATCGCCAGCCCAAAGCTTCCACCAAACCATTGCGCCAATTGCTGTATAAGCCAAGAAAGCGGGAACACCACGTAATGATTAAAAAATCCGGGTGTCTGTGCATTTATTTCCGCAGCATTCGCACCACAACCAGACAGCAGCATGACTACCGCCAACGCTACCATTAATCCGAATATCCGTTCTTTTTTACCCCAAAAGGTGAATCCCTTGAATCGTTTCATATGTTCCTCCTCGTTGATTGGCTGTGCCATCGTTCAACGAGGGAGAACAATCGGATGCATCTTCATCCGGCGCTTCCTTACGCCGGATATGTCGGGCCAGCCGGACAGGCATGTCCTGTCCACGGGCAGACATCGGCATCTGTGGAGAAGCATGAGACCTTACGGGCCCGCCTTCGACCCAGCATTCGGGTACATTGCCATGCAAATGAGCGAGATATGTATAAGTCACTGTACACAGCAAGCCGATTGTAAATAAATAAGGGAGTAGGTCCTGGAGCTCAAACAAGGGATTCACCTCCTTCGGTTTGTTGTTACAATTATAGCACGAAAACCGAACAAGCGACTAATCTTTAATTAGAGATACAAGTTGGAACACAAGCAACTGAATTTAATTATGTATGCTAAACAATCGAAACGAAAACACAACATGAAACTTTTGGATTTATTTACAGTCTAATCAAAGGTGACTTTCTGTAAAGCCTTCCCCCCTATTAACCATTAAAGGAGCCAACACGTATGAGAAAAATGATACACAGCACATTGTTTACAGGATTGGCGTTAGCCAGCATTGGGTTGCCCTTAATCAGCGATGGATTCACTGAAAAGGCAAGTGCAGAGCAATCTGCAGTTTCCATGAGTAACGCCGCTTATAGCACCGCAATCCAAGCACCTGTGATCAAACCTTCCTGGTCTTTTCCCGTTATCCCAATCGATAGAAACCGATATCTAGATCAGGCGGTAGCAATAGCGGAAAATGGTAAGGTGTTCGCGGTTGACTCGAACCATAGACTAGTTGCCCTTGAGGCCAGTTCGGGTCGAAAATTGTGGCAATATGGTGATCAGCTTACCCCTATTTTGATTCATAGCAACGGCCTCATCTACGGAATGACACAAAGCGGCTCTATCTATGCGGTTACAGCATCAGGAAAGAAATTATGGACCACTTCGTTAGGATTTACGAAGGCAGATCATATTCATCAAATCGGCTCTACAGTATACATTACACAGTCGGAGCAGACCGCTGCCATTGATGCTGCTAGCGGCAAACTCAAATGGAAAATCAGTGAGGATAAGAACTCATACAGTGGTTTGGGCGAAATAATGGAAACTGACGGTGTGCTTATCCGCAACTATAATGTACAGGGTAGCCTGACCTTTGAACAGATTAATGCCTATGACGCTAAAACCGGCAAAAAGCTTTGGGACAGCTTCAGAAGTTCTTTTCCACTGGCGGTTAAAGACGGAATCGTGTACTCTGTAACCAACACGTTTATGATTGATGATGACCCGGTAAACCATAAAGTTACGATCGCACAGTACGACCTCAAGACAGGTAAATCCAAAGGAGATCGTCAGTATCGCTGGACCGAGCCTGAAAATAAAGACGGTGTCTACCGATCTGGAGGCATATACGGTTCTGCTTTTTTGTACGGTAAAGACCTTTATGTCTTTCAGGGAAAGATACTAGCTTCCTATGACTTCTGGAACTATAAACCAGACAGCAAACCTGCTCGCAAGTGGGCGCAAGATAGCTATGAACAACTCTCTTCTTTATCTTCCATCCATGAAGGTCGCATTTTCTACGAAAATTCTAGTTCAGATATACTGACTGCCATGAAGTTGACCTCAGGTCAATTCATTCATTACGGTGGAGATAATCCGACCGTTCAAGCTGACGTATTTGGCAAAGGAGTCTATGTCGGGCAATCGGATGGCGTATTTCATGGTTATGACCTGATGACCTTGAAGCCCGTGTTTACTGTCAACACAGGCTCACGTTCCTTCGGTCCAACGCTCAAATCCGGTGGAATGATATTTATTCAAAGCGGAAACCGTCTGCTTGGGGTCAAGCTCCCTGCTTCTTTAAAATAAGACCAAAGATTTTAAGCAGCATTCTCGCTGGAACAGCAAAAGGTTAACGGATAGCAAGCATACGATTCAATGCTAGTACAGCATCCTGTCTGATCTGAGCATCCACACGAATCACACCCACAGGCTCACCCCGATCAAACTGCTCCATTGCCCACAGCAAATGGGGAAGATCGATCCGGTTCATGGTCAGACAGGGACACATATCGGGATTGAGCGATTCAATCTGCTGTTCAGGGTACTGCTGTTTGATTCGTTGCACGAGATTCATTTCTGTGCCAACAGCCCATTGGGTTCCCGGCTCTGCCGCGCGAATGGTATCGATGATGAATTTTGTGGAGCCCGCACAATCTGCGAGCTGTACGACCTCATAAGAGCATTCGGGGTGAACGATGACCCGGATGTTCTTATCACGCTCACGGACGTTGCGAATATGATCTACCGTGAATTTTTCATGTACTGAACAGTGCCCTTTCCATAAAATAATTTTTACGGTTGCCGGGTCCTGTTCAGTCTCCAGCTGATCGGTCATGGGATTCCACACGGCCATTTCAGCCAGCGGAATTCCAAGATCGTAAGCTGTATTGCGGCCCAAATGCTGATCCGGCAAAAACAAAATACGTTCCTTTTGCTTAAGCGCCCATTCCAGCACTTGTTTGGCATTCGAAGAGGTCACGGTAGCCCCGCCATGTCGCCCTACAAAGGCTTTGATCTCTGCTGTGGAATTTACATACGTTAACGGTATGATCGTATCTCCTACCCATTCCTGTAAATGCTTCCATGCTCGTTCTGTCTGCTCTATGTTCGCCATATCTGCCATTGAGCAGCCTGCGCGCATATCCGGCAGTACAACAGTCTGTCGATCGGTAGTCAGCATATCCGCTGTCTCCGCCATAAAATGTACCCCACAAAATACAATAAACTCCGCTTCCTGATTTTGTGCAGCCATTTGAGCAAGCTGTAGAGAATCTCCTGTTATATCAGCAAACTGAATAACCTCGTCCTTCTGATAGTGATGGCCTGGTATAAGCAGCTTGGGTCCCCATTTTTGTTTCAGCTCGGCCACTCGCTGCTCCATGTCAGCAACCGTCAGTGTCTTATAATGCTCTGGTATAAGCCCTCTATTTCCTTGTAAAATGTCAAGCATAGACATTAGAATCCCTCCATATCGATGCGGCTGATCGTTTCCGCTCTCACGAACAGATAACCGCTTTGTGTACATAACTGTTTACAAGTGTCTTGACACTTATATTTACACATGCCTACAATAATCTCAAGAGTTTTTGAATGGAATTATTTTTAAGCAGGGAGGAATTGCTGTGATTTATCTGGACTATGCCGCTTCCACACCTATGTGTGACGAAGCTTTAAATATGTATAACGTATTAAATAAGGAAATGTTCGGAAATGCCAGCAGCCTCCATGATGCGGGCGGTCAAGCAGCCTACACGCTGGATTACAGCAGGCAACGAATAGCAAATATGATTGGCGGGCAAAAGGAAGGCATCTATTTTACAACCGGGGGAACAGAATCCAATATGTTGATTGTGCAATCAATCCTGAACGGGTTGCCACAGCATAAAAAGCATTGGATCATGAGCGCTTTGGAACATCACTCGATGTACAACCTTGCTACTTTGCTGGAACGGCAGGGCTATGAACTGACCATTGTGCAACCGGATCGGGAAGGACGAATGACTCGCGAAGCTCTTTTACCTCACCTGAGAGAAAACACCGGACTTGTCTCCGTACAACACGCCAATTCGGAAACGGGACTGATTCAGGACCTTGCTGCCTTATCTCCCCTGCTACGCGAACGGGGTATTTTGCTGCACAGTGATGCAGTACAGACATTTGGGAATATTCTTGTAGATGTAGAAGCCATGGGAGTAGATGCACTCTCTGTATCGAGCCATAAAGTGTATGGCCCCAAAGGTGTCGGTGCTGCATATCTCAAACCCGGAACCCCGTGGCGTCCCGTGTACCCTGATACGCTACACGAAAACGGATTCCGTCCTGGAACGGTTAATGTTCCCGGAATTGCAGCCTTTGTCGCGGCGGCAGAAATGATGACTGAACAGATGGAGTCGCATCAGGAGCGATATGCTACCCTGAGAAGACACTTTATTACGAAAATTCAGGAAAGATCTATTCCGTTACGTTGGGTCGTACAGGAAAGCCAGAATAAAGCAGTGCTTCATCATATCGTAGGATGTTTTTTTCACGGTTACGAGGGGCAATATGTTATGCTTGAATGTAATCGCAGAGGTGTCTGTATATCAACCGGAAGCGCATGTGCTGCCGGACACCACGATCCTTCGCCTGCCTTACAAGCGCTTGGAGCATCCGACCGTGAAGCATTACAATTTATCCGTATTTCTTTCGGAAGGGCAACCACCATCGAGGAATTGAATGTACTGGTAGATATTTTGACAGACCTGACGCATCGACAAGAAAGGAGCTTATCCCGTTGACTGAATCTTTAAAGCGGTCAGGTACGGATCGCCGCGAGCAGCTGCTGTTGTGGCTGAAGAGCGAATCACCGCTGACCGGGAGCGAACTGGCACGCAGATCCTCCGTTTCCAGACAAGTAATTGTACAGGATATTTCCCTGTTAAAAGCAAGCCAAGAGCCTATCCTTGCAACGAGTCAAGGATATATTTATATGGAGCCTGCGGGTCAGACAGCCCCCTTAGCCTCACGTATTATTGTGTGTAAACATCGACCTGAACAGACAGAAGAGGAACTAAAGCTGATTGTGGACTACGGTGTAAGTGTGCAGGATGTTATTGTTGAGCATCCGGTATACGGGGATCTAACTGCTCCGATACGGGTTGGAACTCGCAAGGAAGTGGACGATTTTATCCGTAAAATCAGTTCCACCCAGGCCACTTATTTGTCCCAGCTGACGGGAGGCATCCACCTGCATACCTTGAATGCCTCGGATGAAGATAAAATTAACGATGCCTGCGCTGCACTGGAGCAAGCAGGCTTCCTGATGACGGACTAACTTAGTGCGCTATAGCGGAGTAAAGAAAATCCTGTCCAGTATGTGGAGTGCAACTGTGCTCCACATGGACGGTATGTAAGTAGCGAGAAATAAAAAAATCCCGGCCCCCTCATATAAGGGAATCGGGAATGAACTATGTGAGCTTAATTTCAAGCAACTCATATTTGATTACAGCCATGGGTGCATCCACATGAATGATACTGCCCACTTCTTTCCCCAAAAGTGCCTTGCCTAAAGGACTCTCATAGGAAATTTTGTTATCCAGAACATCCGCCTCAGCAGGACTTACAATTTTGTATTCCATCTTCTCCGAAAATTCGATGTCATTCAGAATGACAGTCGATCCGATACTAACGGTTCTAAGGTCTAAATTACTCTCGTCCACGACCCGGGCTTTGGTCAGCATCTTCTCCAATATGAGAATGCGGGTTTCCATAAATGCTTGGTCGTCCTTGGCTGAGTGATACTCACTATTTTCCTTCAAATCACCGTAGCTGATAGCCAACTTAAGCCGTTCGGCTAGCTCCTTACGTTTTACGGTCTTCAGTTCCTTAAGCTCATCCTCTAGCTTGGCCAATCCCTCTTTAGTTAACAATACTTCTTCATTCGACATATTTTATCTACAACTCCTATTTCAGCATTTGCTTAATTCCAATTCAACGCTCAAAAATACAATAAACGAACTAAACCGTTTCGGTCTAAACATTGCTGATTGGAAACGCTCTTGGGATGTATGCAAATTGCTCATTTGGCTTGCTTTATTGTAGTTTACTCTAAATCGGACCAACATGCGAAATAAATTACTGATAATAGTAGCCAACTACCTTCAGCCAGGGTGATTCTTATAGTAACCAATGCTCTCTTATTCGCATATCGTATGATCATAACGTATATTGATGAGCACATGCAGTGCCGCTGTCCTTGTCCCGAATTTTGTGAAAACCAGGCAGGAGCAGTATATGGCGGGAGGAAGATTCAATGGCTTCCTTAGGAAAGAATGGTAATGGGAATGGGAATCGTAAATCCAAATCCCCCCCCAACGGTCAAAAGAAAAATGGATTAAACAGTAATTCGGCTATCTTTTCTGCTCTTCAAGGGAAAAATGTGGAGGTCTTAGTGGCAGCCCTCCTACTAACAGGAAAACTAAACGTCGATTCCGTGACTTTATACAGACAAGCAACATTGTTTTTGGGACTCACAGGAAAATACAAAACATTAGCATCTACTCCTTCCAATGTCGATAATATGGTGAAATTTTTAAATGATAACGGGAACATGACACTGGACCAGGTAATACAGGCCTTTTCACAGAAAGTAAACAATTAACAAGTGGCGAAAGGAGATATTTGTGGTGAGTGAGTTTGATGGAGAATATTTTGCAGAGGTTGTCATTATTGTGATACTAGTTGCCTTGTTCTTCTATGGCTCCTCAGATATAGAGGGACTGTCTGCTCAACCAACACAATCCTAAAATGATAGTACCCGCTGCGGGTACTTTTTTCATGCTTCTCTCTTATATAAATACAGCTCGACAGAACACCATAGTGGCAGACATATCGTAAAAATAAAATAGAGCATCTATAGACTCTCGAAGGTCAATAGATGCTCTTACTTTTTAACGGACCATCCTTTCTACTTAATGGCCCTTTACTTCTACACTTATCGTTTGACTAGAAACTTCTCCTGAAGCATTGACTAACTCGGCCCGATACTCGTATGTACCCGGCTTTTGATTTTGGATGTTGGTGACTGCACTTTGGGCCTGCGGGCTTTGGCTTGGAAGATCCTGGGCGTCGATCAGTTCTCCATTTTCATATAAGTTGTATTTTGTCGCATTCGTGCCCCACCACATGTTCATTGTAAGGGTGTAGGTGCCGTCACCGTCCCAATTGTCATGAGACAGCACTGGAATACCAGGCGAAGCATCGGTCACTTCAACAGTTAACGGGTCGCTGGTCGTTTTACCAGAAGCGTTGATCAGTTCTACAGTATACGTGTAGGTACCATTGGTCTTGCCTGTAACAGGAATGACTGCATGCTGTGCTCCAGGGGAAGCGGCTTGCAACGATTGGGTGCCAATCAGCTTGTCGTTTTCATACAACTTGAGCTCATCACCATTCGTACCCCACCACAGATTCATGGTGATGTTGTAGTTGCCATCCTTCAGCCCGGTGTCCTGCCCGTTATCATGCGACAGCACAGGTTTTCCTGGCACTTCACCTACAGCAGTCTTTTTGACTCTAACGGCTACAGGATTGGATACCACTGTTTGACCGTCCAAGGTGACGCTGGCTGTAATCTCCGCGCTCCCCTCTTTTAGGGCCTTAAGTTCTCCATACGTATCCAGTGAAACGGATTCATGACTGCTGATATACTGAACAGAAGCGCGGCTTAAATCAGCTTCGCTGCCATCTGTCAGCGTACCCTTGAGATGTGTCGCTGCCGTATCCCCAATGTTGAGGGTCGTTGGATCCAGTGAAAGCTCTACTTCCTGCAATGCTGCGCCTGTCTGAGCTGAAAAATCATCCAGTCCACGCGGTTTTAACTGATAATTCCCTTTGAAAATCGCCGAAATTCCCTTCAGCTTCACTTGCTGTCCTTCTTGATATGGAAAAGCTGTCCGTGTTAAGCCTGTACGTGCATCGACGCGCACATGGTGACTTACTTCACCAGATACTGCATCAAATTCAAACGAACCTACGGGAGTCGCGTCTATCACATTACGAATCATTGCCGTAGGAAGCTCAACTAACTGTCCTTGGTTCGCATCACTGAGTTCGGTGACTTGTACAGCTTCCGGCGTTTGTCCTTCTCCCGTTTTTTCAATTGCCACTGGATCGGTTAACTCTAGCTCATTATTATACAGTGCCAAGCTTGCTGTAAGCTTTACTCGATCACCTTGGTGAAAGCCGCTTTGGTTCTGATATACATAAATCCCACCACTTTCATCCTGCATGTAAAAGGCTTGACCGCCGAATGCACCTGGTTCTGTCGTCACAACACCCTCTAAGGTCACGACTTTGCCAGCCGGGAGACTCCGTGCTTCTGCGACACTGATACGAGCTGGAATCGGATTGCCTTCCTCGGGCAACGGCTGGGCCGGGACATCAGCCAGCACGACGGGTTGGGTCAGCAGATTGCTGCCGTTTAGCCTCAGTCTAAGATTAGCTGAACCACTGGTTCCCGGCTTGATCCGCACCGTCAAGTCCTTATAGGCATGCCCTTTGCCGTTGGACTCCAGACTAAATGTTCCGCTATAGCCGTATGTGGTTGGCCAGCTTCCATCCGGATTTTGAATCTGGGCTACTTGATTGCCACCCGCTACATAAATACCTGTGCTAAATCCGCTAATCGTGCTGTTAGGAGCCAGTTGGTCGGCAGTAACTCGAATTTGAAAAGGCTCTGCATTGGGCAGCTGCTCTTGACGAACGATGCTGTACACTGGTTGCGCACTGGCTGTAGATCCGCCATAGGACCCTGCCTTGAATGTTCGCTGATCCCACCATTTGTAGCCGGCTGCGGGAGCGGACCAAGGCTCGGCTTGTGGTTCCGTGGAAGTCTGTGGCTCTTCAAAAGGCAGTAATGCCGTCGGCTGGTCCAGCTGTAAGCTTTTCACTTCCGTCAGGCTGGTATACTCCTCCTTGTTGGACAACCAGTCTACGATATTGACCAGTAACACGGCGTCATCCTGCTCCTTAAAGCCGTCATACGTTGTCTTCTTGGTTCCTGTCTCTTCGCGCAAATATTTTGGCGTTGCATCTTCAACAGGAGACGAGTCCCCAATGAAAGCAGCTTTGCCTAGCCCTACTTTCGATACAGCTGCATAAGGTCCTTCTGGAATGCCGCCTCCGTTATAAACGCCCTGATCTACCGCGTTGCCCCAAGCCTGATTGGTTTTAGGGAGATATACGATTCCCTTGGCTTTCGCCGGGTCGATAATCGCGAGTGTTGATCCTGCATGCATTGCCACATTACTCACTCCAGCTGTAATGCCGAACGCCTGCGCTGGCTCGACAATCTGATTAGCCGTGATATCGCCTAATGCATTGTAGCGAAAGCGCACACCAAACTGGCTGCCCAGCCAATCTGAGCTGACTACGCCCTGCATTGCTGCCGAGCTTTTTTCTTCTGCACTCATTCCCTTCGCAGGGTCTTCCCATGCACCACGACGGTAGCCATTAATGCTCTCCGATCCATCCCAGCGATTCTTGTTGCGGTCCGCGTTATAATGATCTCCAATGAAAAAAATACTATTGCCTGCTTTTACATACTGCTCCATTGCAGCCTGTTCGCTCTGTTTAAAAGGAATATTTGGCTCTGCCGTAACAAATACATCATAATTCTTTAGATCATTGTAAGTAATAGGCGTAGATTGGCGAAGCTCGTGTACATCATAGCCATTACTCGCGAGGGCTTGGCCGAAGTCTGAAAATCCACCATCAATCACCCAATCTGCTGCGCCAGCTGTCTGTCCATGTGTATTATCAAACAGCACTTTTTTACCAGCGTTCTCATTGACCACTTTCGCTGCAATGAAGGGGGCTGGGTCCGCCGGACCTTCTGCCCGTGCCGGTTGTATGCTGCCCGCAACACCAGCGTACAACGATAAAGTGAAAACCATAGCAGTTGCGTATTTGAAGCTACGGGATGTAAAGCGACGAAAGATTCCCATTCTTTCCCTCCTGTTTGTTGGTTTAAAGCCCCTCTGGGGGCATCAGATACAAATTTTAGCATTCATTTATGTTCGAATATGCATTGTTTTGTAAATCTTTAGGAATAATGAATAGGAAGGAAATTCCAATAAAAAAGATACACCGTATGCAGCAATGTGAGTACCGCAAATAGGATTTTCCCGGCAGCTCGGGTTCTTCTTTCCCCTGTAATCAGCTTTGCGCCATTCACGATTAATACCCACACGGCAATGAGTGCTGAAATGAGTGGCAGCGTGCAAATTCCCCAGATATACCACGCGGAATAGCCATACACGATCTGATTGTTACCATAGATGACCTGCACCCCGAGAAAAATCGTATTTAGTGACGCAATGAATGCAAGGTTGGACGAAATGTGATTGTTCGTTTTACGGATATCTCTGATCACATATCTTACGATCCAAATTAGCAAGGTTGTGATGAAAAATAAGGATGCGGCAGCGTAGCTGACGAGCAGGGTCCAGGTACGGTGCCAAAGTGTCGTCTGCTTCATGGTCTTACTATCCGGGGCAACCATCATCCACGTACCGTTTTCCTGATACAGCAAAATTTTAAGCTGGCCCCCCTTTTCCACAAACAATCCATCGTCTGCTGCTTGAAAAACTTTGTCTGTTGCTTCATTCTCATTTGGATATTTTCCTTTAACAATTAACGTATGATCATCTTGAATTCGCACGGTGTATGTAATGCTTCCCAGTATCCGAATCCATTTTCCCCACCCATGAACAGGATTAGAATCCACCTGATATACGCCCTCAATCTCTGGCGAAAGCTTCACTTGGGTGGAAGAACGAGCTAGTGATTGCGAAACGGCCTTCGGCTCTGAGGGCAGCATTTGGGCTATCGCATGGATGACTTTTCCATGAAGCAGGGTGTCCGTGTCAGCTGAATTAATGATCACAAAAATACCGATCTTTTGCGACGGAATCAGTACCATTTCGGAAATAAAATCATCAATTTCCCCGGTAGCCCACAGCATAGGTACTCCCGTCTCCAAATGACCACGGAAAAATCCGTAGCCTACGCCATCCAGGCGTGCATCGACTGCAAATTGCTGCGCATGCATCACTTTTACCGTATGTGGCTGGAGCACCACTTTGCCCTCATACTTGCCCTGGTTTAAATGAGTGATCAGATAATGGGAAAACTCGTTGGGTGTGACGTTCAACGCTCCTGCTCCCGGCAGATTGATATATGACAAAGGCTGTTTCAAATACGCTCCATCCTTCCACTGATACGATTGGGCCAGTGCCGGATGATTTAACGGCAATTCCAGCGTCGCGCTGGGCATATTCATCGGCTGGAACAGATGTGTACGGAGGTAGTCGTTCAGTCTCTGACCGCTTACTTGCTCCACGATATTACCGATCAGACCGTAGGCGACATTGCTGTAATCATACTGAATTCCAGGTTTGCGGATGGGAGGCTGATTTTGAAAATACGCACTGAGATACTGCTCTGTGGGCAAAACGCCTGCCCGAGTCGAGCTGTTAATGTCGTACAGCGCTTCATCCAATCCTGAGGTATGTGTCAAAAGCTGATGCAAATTGAAAGGCTGATTTTGGTATTGCGTAGTTTTATAGCTGTGGAGATAGCTGTTCACGTCTTCATTCAAATCAAGCTTGTTTTGCTCAACCAGTTGCATCGTGGCGCTTGCACTAAATGATTTGGTTAGAGAGCCGACACGAACAATGGTCTTCGCTGGATCGAATGCCACTTTCCGCTCCATATCTGCATATCCATAGCCTTTACTAAAAAGGATTTGGTTTTCCTGGGTCACGACGACTGCAGCCCCCGGAATATGCAATTTTTCCAATTCTGTACTCATAATATTGTCCACTGTTTTTTCCAATGAATCAGGTGTTATGCTGTCTGTTGCCCATGCCGAAGCAATGAGCAGGTTCGAGAGAAACAACGCTGCTAAAAAAGCGGATAGGTAGCAAATGCCTTTATTCTTCATATTGAAGTACCATCCTTACGTATGAAGTTGATTTAATGATTTGAACCGTGCGGTGATTGCATAGCGAGCAGATATTTATACTCCATATGGAAGCCATCAGCATGGCGCTATGGAATCATCGCACTTCCCATCGCGGGAGTGCACATAATAAAGCGAATCCTGATCGAGTCGCGTAAGCAGAAGGCTTCTTACCTGTCGATCAGGATTCATGTGTTACAGATTAAAAATTAGTGATTCAGTTCGTTACATCATCGACCGTAGATTTTCAAGATTTATGATGTGCCAAGTCTTGTGTCATGTCTTTGTCCGTGTTCCGAGTTATCTTTTGTATGGTGGCACGGATACTTTTTACATTTTCCTCGATAAATCCGGGTTCCAGCAGTTCATAATGATTGCCAATCAAGCTATGCTCTTCATAGCTACCTTGTGTAGCGTCTTTCCATAAAAGTCGATTATCTCCTGTACCCTTGACCGTTTCCGATCCAACGGCGACAAAGCCGTGAATATTCGCCTGAACGCTCTCTGTATTCACAAGCTGGTTGCCATATACCGCGTAAGCGATCATTTTACGTTGGTACGTTTCATTCAACAGCTCACGGTAGGAGTAGGGAACTTGTTCCAGCATGTCATGAATTTCATGCTCTGTTTCTTCAACTGTGAAGGGCAGGGCTTCCGCCCTTTTGACCGAATCGAGCATAAAAATATCGGATACAGTATGACCTTGACGTTCCAGTGTGTCAGCAACCTTATGCGCCAGATTACCACCTATGGAATAACCAAGCAGCACATACGGACCTTGCGCTTGCGTGCTGACGATCAAATCAACGTAACGTGCCAGCATGGCCTGCTCATCCGCAGCATCATCTACGAACTCCAACCCATACACGACTGCGTCCTGATCCAGTTGTTTCGCAAGCTCCGCGAACGACAGCCCGTATCCAAGCATAGGAGGAAAGCAGAAGATGGAGATCGGACCGTGTTCATTCAACCGAATGATTGGACTATCGGCCTTGTACTGCAGATCGGCTTTCAATAATGTGAACGCCTGCGCTTCTATAGTCGGGAAGTCCAGAACACTACGGATGGGAAGCTCAATATCTGTAGCAAGGTGAACTTTGCGTATAAGCTCCAGTACTTTTAAGGAATGTCCACCTAACGTGAAAAAGTCATCGTGGATACCCACTTGTGGAATTTCAAGTACTTCCTGCCAAATGGCTGCCAGCAACTGTTCCACATCGGTTCGCGGTGCGACATATTCTATACCCGTGTGCAGCCCTTTGTCCGGCACAGGTAAAGCTTTGCGGTCGATTTTGCCGTTTGTCGTCAGCGGAAACCGATCCAGCTGTACAAATGCGGATGGAATCATATAGCTCGGCAGACTGGCCGACATCGCAGCTCGAATCTCACGGATGGTCAGCTGTTCATCGGCAGTGAAGTAAGCACATAATTGCTGCTGACCTGCTCCATCCCGCAAAGCGATAACAACGCTATCCCGCACGGACGGTACACTTGCCAGCCGCGCCTCCACCTCGCCCAGCTCAATCCGGTAACCGCGAATTTTAACCTGTTGATCAATCCGTCCAGCGTATTCCAGTATGCCGTCTTCACGCCAGCGAACAAGGTCTCCCGTACAGTACAGGCGATCTCCGTCCACCCACGGGTTAGCAAGAAATCTCTCAGCCGTCAGCTCAGGACGGTTTAGATAACCACGTGCAACTCCGTCTCCGCCGACAACCAGCTCACCCCAAGCTCCGACCGGTTGCAGGTTAAATGACGAATCCACAACATACGCCGTCGAATTGCGGATGGGGCGTCCGATCGGCACAGAATCCAGCTGTTCTTCCGTAATGTGATACGTCGTCGAAAAGGTTGTATTTTCCGTTGGCCCATAGCCGTTAATGATGTTGATGTCCGGATTATCGCGCAGAACCCGGTTAATATGGGGTGCAGACAAAACATCACCACCAACGAGCAAATACTTCACATCGCCGAAAAGTTTACTATCCTGCTGTGAAAGCTGATTAAATAACGGTGTGGTTAGCCACATCATGGTGACGCGATGATCCCGTATCGTCTCTTTAAGCTTGGCCGCGTCCAATAGATCATCCTTATGCACAAGAACAAGCTGACCACCGTTCAGCAGCGCGCCCCAAATTTCAAACGTAGATACATCAAATACAAACGCGCAAGTCTGCAGCATTCGGGTCGATTCATCAAATGGCACATAATTCGTATTGCGGACAAGGCGCACGACACTTTGATGCTCAACAACGACACCCTTAGGCTTACCTGTTGAACCTGAGGTATAAATGACATAAGCAGCATGATTACCCGCTCCATCTATACCCAGATTGGAAGCATCTGCACTGTAGGACGTATCCTCATTCAGATTGACAATCTGTCCGTCAAAATAGCAACGATCCAGTAAATCCTGCTGAGCCAGCAGCAGCTTGGCTCCCGAGTCCTCCAGCATATAACGGATACGGTCCTCCGGATATTGAGGGTCTACCGGTACATACGCGCCACCAGCCTTCAAAATAGCGAGTGTTCCTGTAATCATATCCAGTGAGCGCTCCGTCAAAATGCCCACAGGTTCATCGGATTTCACCCCTGCATCACGCAGCGTATGCGCTAAACGGTTGGCTGTCTCATTGAGTTCCCGATAGGTCAATGATTGATGACCCAAAGCTACGGCAATATGATCCGGCGTGCGCTCTGCCTGCTCCTCAAACAGTTTTTGGATCGTGTGATTGCTTGGATATGCAGAGGCAGTGTCATTAAACTCTCCTGTAATTTGTTGTTTTTCCGCCGCTGTAACCAGTTCCAGCTCTTCTACGCAAACATTCGGGTTAAGCAAAACTTGCTCCAACAGGTTCACAAAATGTCCATGCAGACGCTCAATGCCTGTTTGATCATAACTTAACGCGTTATACATAAAACGAATCTTGATGCATTCTCCCGGCATAACGACTAAGCTCAGATCATAGTTAGTCTGCTCTGCAGCCACCACATTGGAAATCGGGAATGTATCCTGCCCGTCACTTCCCAGTTCCTCGACCTGCTCATCTACTGGATAATTTTCAAACACCATAATATGGTTAATTAAATCCTGTTTCTGGTCGGTCAATGCCTGAATCTCAAACAGTGGATACGTATCATATGCATGAGAAGCCAGCGCCTGCTCCTGCGTTTTCTTCATAACTTCTGCAAAAGATTCCCCTGCCTCACTAAGAATGCGAACGGGAATGGTATTAATGAACAAGCCGATAATATCCTCTACCCCGATAATATCTGATGGACGGCCTGAGACGACACTGCCAAATACGACATCACTGTGGTTGTTATATTTTTGCAGCACAATCCCCCATGCGGTTTGTAATAACGTATTCATGGTCACTTGATATCGCTTAGCCGTCTCCTCCACCCGGAGGGTCAACTCACGTTCCAAAACCGTCACCCAATCACTAGCCGTGTTGCCTTCACTCTTGCGACCGGATTTTACAGCTGGTAACGCTGTTTGCTGCTCATATCCGGATAAATAGCTGCTCCAGTAGTCGGTTGCCGCCTTGCGATCCTGTGCTTCCAGCCATTCAATAAAGCGGCTGTACGGCACTGCCGGTGCCAGTTCTGGTACTCTGCCCTCCTGAAGTGCTGCATAGCTTTCAAACACTTCTTTGTTTATAAGGGACAGACACCAGCCGTCCATGACGATATGATGAAAGCTCCATACAAAATGATAGCTGTCTTCTCCGGTACGTAAAATCGCTACACGCAGCAGGACATCCCGACGCAGATCAAAGCCCCGTGCTTTATCTTGTAGCTTGAAATTTTTCACCCAGGAATCTATTTCATCCTCATCTAGATGGTGTAAATCTTCATATTGAAAGCCGCAATCCCGATTTCGATACACCACCTGCAACGGTTCCGTATTTCTGCCAAAATAAAAATGTGTACGCAGCGCCTCATGTCGCCGAACCAGAATATTCAGGCTTTCTGCAAAAGCCCGAATGTCCATCTGACCTCGCATATCATAAGAAACCTGCTCAAAATACGCGTCATTCGCAGCTGCTTGACTATCTAGCTGGCTGTGAAACAGCATCCCTTTCTGCATCGGGGTCAGTGCATATACATTGTCAATCTCACCCGCAGCACCCATTTCAGATAAGAGGCTGTCCAAGCCCTCCACACTCATTCCTTTATAGGAAATATCACTTGGGGTAAGCTCCGGGTGTTCTTTATGGATGCAATGCGCCAAAATTTCACGCAGGCTCGATTCTAGAAATTTCGCCAATCGCTCGATCGTCTCCGCTCTATAGCTCGTACGGCTATAGCTAATCGTCAGACCCAGTTGGCCTCCCGAAATGATGCCGCCAAAATCAAGCGTATACGTTCGAGCCATGGTCGGGCTCAACGGCATCCCACCCTCATATGAGGATGATTGCAAGTCGTTCCCTTTCATATCCTGATCGAACTGTCCCAAATAGTTAAAGCTGATTTCGGGATCTGTCGTAAATATGGCTGGAGATGCCTCCGGTGCCTGTGTCTGGCGGTCGGCTAAATATTTCAGTACACCGTAGCCAATCCCTTTTTGCGGGATGCCGCGCAGTCCTTCCTTCACACGCTTAATCCGTTGCGAAAGTGCCAGTTCTTCCGGCATTTCGAGCAAAACAGGATATTGGCTTGTAAACCACCCTATCGTTCGGGTAATGTCCACCTCTGGTAAAATGGCTTCACGCCCATGTCCCTCCAGATTAATCAGGAAACGCTCATGTCCGCTCCATGCTTGCAATGCCATTCCTACCGCCGTCAACAACAGGTCATTAATTTCTGTACGGTAGGCACGATTGGCCTGCTTGAGCAGCTGCTCTGTCTCTGCATGTGTCCACAAAGCAGTAACCGACTCACTATCGCCAATCAATGGCTTTTCGTGCTCGTTATGCCCGTAATCCTGCGGCAAAGGAGCCAGTTCCGCTTGTGCAAGTTTCCCCCAATACGCTCGCTCACGTTCCATAGCTGGACTGTTGGCATAAGCGTGCAGCTGCTCGGCCCACGTTTGGAACGAATCTGTTTTATGAGGCAGCTGAATCACCTGTTCACCCTTGGAGGCTTGATCATAGGCAGTCGCCAAATCCTCGAATAATATGCGCCAGGATACTCCGTCCACCGCCAAATGATGAATCACGACCAGCAGATGATCTCCATCCGGGCAACGGAACAGCCCCAGTCTCATCAGCGGACCTTCGCTTAGGGAAATACCAGATTGAATTTCATTGCATTTCGCTTCAATTATCTTCGCCAAATCTTGCTTGTTTACATCGCTGTCATTATAGTCAAAGCACTCCAGATGGTACGGTTCGCCTTCCTCTACACTGCGGTTCCATGCTGTACATCCGTTCTCCGACAAACTAAAAACCATACGCAATGCATCATGGTGCGATGTAATCTGATGGAGCGCCCGCCGTAGTGCCTGTTCGTCATAGCCTTCCTGACGATAGAGCATGACAGATTGGTTAAAATAGTGTGGTTCTCCCGTTGGCTGTTCAAAAAACCAGCGCTGAATCGGTGTAAGCACTACATTTCCTGTAACCTCGCCCTGCTCGGCTATTCGGTTAACAGGCTGAATATATGTGCTTAATCCCGCAATTGTCGGGTATTTGAACAAGTCCTTCATTTCCAGCTTGTATCCAGCCTGAAACAAGCGGGACGATACTTGGATGGCCTTGATGGAGTCACCACCCAAATGGAAAAAGTTATCCTGAATTCCAACTTTCGGGATACCAAGAATGGCTCCCCAAGCCGTAGCCAGTGCCTGTTGAACATCCGTTTCGGGTGCCATATAATCCATACCTGTATCGAGATTTTGCTCAGGTGCGGGCAGTGCCCTGCGGTCTACTTTGCCATTCAGCGTCAAAGGCAGTCTGGAGAGCTGCACAAAGTAGGACGGCACCATATAGCTAGGCAGATCCTGCGACAAAATGTTACGTAAGTCGCTGGCGCTCAATTCACTGTCTGTTGCAAAATAGGCACACAGCTGCTTTTGTCCGTGATCGTCCTGCCGCACGGTAACAACCGATTCCTTCACACCTGGAATCGTGGACAAACGGGTTTCAATTTCACCCAGTTCAATGCGGTAGCCGCGAATTTTGACCTGTTCATCCATTCTTCCCTTGTACTCCAGTACACCATCAGCACGCCAACGCACTAAGTCCCCTGTACGATAGCAATATTCTCCAGACCGGAATGGACTTTCAATAAATTTTTCCGCCGTAAGCTCGGGCCGATTCAGATATCCTCGCCCAACGCCGTCGCCACCGACGATCAGCTCTCCCCAGGCTCCGATAGGTTGCAGCTTCAACGAACGATTGACCACATAAGCGGTCGAGTGATCAATTGGACGTCCAATGGGAATAGCCTGGGTTTGCGGTTCTGTAATGTCATAGATGGTGGAAAAGGTGGTGTTCTCCGTCGGCCCATAAATATTGGCCAGGCGAAGCTGCGGGTACTCCTTCAACACACGATTGACGTGTGGTACAGACAATACATCACCACCCACGAGCAACTCCTTCAAGGACGCAAACACTCCGATTTCTTGCTGCGAATACTGATTGAATAAAGCCGTGGTCATGAACATCGTGTTAACACGATACTTGTCAATCGCCTGCTTGAGCTTGGAGGCATCCAGAATAGTGTCATGACTTACCACATACAGTTGTCCCCCGTTCAGCAGCGTTCCCCAAATTTCAAATGTGGAGGCATCGAACACAACTGCACCCAATTGCAGCATACGTGTATTTTCATCAAGCATGGCATAGCTTTTGTTTTTCACTAGGCGCACGACATTACGGTGCTCAATCATCACGCCCTTCGGTTTGCCAGTCGTGCCAGAGGTGTAGATCACATACGCAAGATCCGAGGAAGATCCCCCTGTTGTAATCGCAATTGTTCCATTGGTATAAGCGTCACCTTCAGATTTGCTATTCCATCGTTGTTCATCACTCAAATCGATGACCGGAATGCCGGGTTCAAAAGGCATCTGCTCACGTCGCTGTAACAGTAACAGCCCCGCACTGGAATCCTCCAGTAAATAACGGATACGCTCTTCAGGATAATCGGGATCAATGGGAACGTAAGCCCCTCCGACCTTCAAAATCGCCAGCATACCGACGACCATTTCAATGGAGCGTTCAGCCATAATCCCTACTCGCTGTGTCTCTGGCTCGGACCCGCGCCGTATCCCATGGGAAGCGAGTATGCGTGCCAGACGGTCGGCACGTTCATTCAGCTCGCGGTAGGTAAGCTGCGTGTCCGCAAAGGTGACGGCCAGCCGATCTGGTGATTGCACTACCTGTTCCTCGAACAGCACATGCAGTGCTTGATCTCGTGGATACGGATAGTCTTCTACCGTATCATTGAATCTCTGCACAAGCAGCTCTTTTTCTTGGGCCGAAACCATTTCAATAGCCGAAAGAACGATATCCGGCTGTTTTATAACCGCATTGATAAGCTGCTGCAAATGTTCAGTCAGTCGTTCGATGGTTTCCCGTTTGTACAGCCGAGTTCCGTATTGAAGAGCACAGGAAATTTGTTCTCCATCCTCCACTGCGAACAGACTCAAATCAAATTTGGCCGCCGTTTGTTCACTTGGATAAGATGCCAATTGCAGCCCCGCCAGCTGCTGCTCTTTTTGCTCTAGGTTTTGCAGTGCAAACATGGTGTCAAATAACGGATTACGGCTTAAATCTCGATCCACGCCCAGCTTCTCCACCAGCTCTTCAAACGGATAATCCTGATGTTCAAAAGCCTTTAACGCGTTATCCTTGACCTCCAACACATAATCGCGGAACGTTTTCCCGCCTTCTGGATAATTACGAATTGCCAGTGTATTGACGAACATCCCGATCAGACTGCCAAGATCTGCATGGGGCCGCCCTGCAATTGGCGAACCGACAATAATATCTTCCTGCCCGCTATAGTGGCTAAGCAAAGCCGAATAGGCAGCCAACAGCACCATATATAATGTCGATTCCGTCTGCACCGCAATGCTTTTTAAGCCTTCGCTTTGTCGTTGGTCAAGCGTAAATTCCAGCACATCTCCTTCAAAGCTTCTCACCGCTGGGCGTGAATAATCAGTCGGTAGATCAAGCACAGGTAGCTCTCCTGCGAAGGTATTGAGCCAGTAGTTTTCCTGTTCCCGGTAGCGTTCACTTTGCTGCTGCTTCTGTTGCCAAGCGGCGTAGTCTTTATACTGAATGCGCAGCGATGGCAGCGTGTCGCCTGCATATAAATGAATGAAGTCCTGAATCAGTACATTTATAGAGGTACCGTCCGAAATGATATGATGCATATCTATGAGCAAAATATGATGCTCTGGGTCTGTTTCAATCAAACCAACTCGGAATAACGGAGCTTGCCCCAGATCGAACGGCTGAACAAAGTTATGTACCAGCTCATCCGTTTCCTTTGAGGCAGCTCCGTGAGCATAGGTCAATTCCATGCGAAAAGGAACCTCGTCATGTACTCGCTGGACAGGTTCACCGTTCATGGTCTCAAAACTTGTGCGCAATGTTTCATGGCGTTCAATAAGCTGACGGAACGCGTTATCCAGTGCCTTGTGATCAAGTGAACCGGTCAGAGTCAGGGCACCAGGTATGTTATAGCTAATTCCCGCTCCATCAAGCTGATTGAGGATATACATCCGTTTTTGAGCCGAAGAGACCGCATAAAATGGCTTATTCTCCGTAACAGGGATGGATTCATAGGTGGTTTGCTCCAGTGCTTCAATAACCTGCGCCAGCTGTTCAATTGTCGGATGCTGGAACAAATCCTTTAGCTGCACATTTTTATGCAATTCCTTATAGATGAGTGATATGACATGTGTCGCCCGCAGGGAATGTCCTCCTGCCTCAAAAAAGTTATCCTTAATCCCAATGCGCTCAAGCTCCAGCACATCTTTCCAGATGCTAGCCAGTTGTGCTTGTAATTGATTTTGAGGAGGTACATATTCTGCGCCTGAGCTTACACCTCCCTCTGGCTGTGGCAACGCTCGGCGATCCACCTTGCCGTTGGGCGTCAGTGGCAATTGCTCCAGCTGTACAAAATACGACGGTACCATGTAGCCCGGTAGCTCCTGGCTCAAAGCACTACGCAGCTCACTTTTCGCTACTTCCGCATGGGTGACCACATATGCGCAGAGCAGCTTTTGCCCTTGCTCATCTTCATGTGCAATTACAACAGCTTCTCGGACTGCCTCCAGCTTCAACAGCTGTGCTTCCACCTCGCCCAGCTCAATCCGGTAGCCTCGAATTTTCACCTGCGCGTCGATTCGTCCCTTATATTCCAGCGTCCCGTCCGCATTCCAACGCACCAGGTCCCCTGTACGATAGCAGCGTTCGCCGCCACGGAACGGGCTGTCGATGAACTTTTCGGTCGTCAGGTCTGGGCGGTTGCGATATCCGCGAGCCACCCCGTCACCGCCGACGATCAGCTCCCCCCACGCTCCAATAGGCTGGAGCTGCATCGAACGGTCCACGACATATGCCGTCGAGTTATAAATCGGGCTGCCAATGGGCACAGATGCCGATTGAACGCTGGTAATGGCATGTGTGGTGGAAAAGGTCGTATTTTCCGTCGGACCGTAGCCGTTAATGATATGTAGATTCGGATGGGCCTCCAATACCCGGTTAATATGCGGTACGGACAGCACATCACCACCAACCAACAGCTCCCGCATCCCCTCAAATAGTTCCAAGTCCTGCTGGGATAGCTGATTAAAGAGTGGTGCGGTCAGCCACATCGTGGTAATGCCGTGATTGCGAACAACTTCCTTGAGCTTGGGCGCGTCCAAAATAACATCCTGACTCACCAGCACCAGCTGTCCGCCGTTCAATAGCGCACCCCAAATTTCGAAGGTCGACGCGTCAAAGACAACAGACCCGGTCTGCAAAATGCGCGTGTCGGCATTCAAGCGTGCATAATTTGTGTTTGTCACCAAACGCACGACATTACGGTGCTCCACCATAACCCCTTTGGGCTGGCCTGTAGTCCCTGAGGTGTACATAATATAGGCCAAACGACCAGCTGCGCTCGCCTTCGGTTGTTCTCCAGCCGCATAAGCCTGCTGTATTTGTTCTGCTTGTTCTGATTGCGTAGCTTTTGGTTGCATGGTTTCTGGTTGTATGGTTGTCGTAAAAGCAAGTTCGGGACTGGCGAAAATGGAGTAGAACGGATCTAGGCAGTCCACGTATCCCGGATCAGTATTCGTCCCGTGATCATTCGGTAAAATTGGATCGTAACGATCAGCATCATCCGTTCCATAAATTGCAGCATCGCTAAGGTCAAGCACCATTCCCTTAAAATCAGTGGGCCGATGTTCCATTCGCTGCACGAGCAGTATGTCCGCACCGGAATCCTGCAGCAAATAGCGTATACGCTCATCCGGGTAATCAGAATCAATGGGTACATACGCTCCACCTGCTTTGAGAATTCCGAGCATACCGACAATCATCTCAATCGAGCGTTCAGCTACAATGCCGACCGTCTGCTCAGTGCGGATTCCCTGCTTACGTAAAGAATGAGCCAGTCGGTTGGCCTTTTCATTCAATTCTGCATAGGTTAGGCTATCTTGCCCACACACTACCGCCACCTGCTGTGGTGCCTGCTTCGCCTGTTTCACGAACAATTCATGAATAGACGCATGACGTGGATAATCCACAGTTGTATCGTTGAAGGTATGGACCAGCTGCTCTACTTCTTGCTCTGACAGTACTTGTGCTGTGGAAATCGCCAACTCTGGCTGCTGCAAAACAATAGTGTACAGCCGCAGAAGCTGCTCAACAAAGTGCTCAATCGTCGTCTCGCTATAACGGTCGCTACTATACTTTACGTTCAGGGAGACCGCTTCATGTTCCCATTGAAACTGGAAATCCAGTTCAGATTGTACGTGATTTAAAAAATCAGAAATATGAATATTTTGCAAGGATACTGTGGTGTGAATAAGAGGCTTTTCATCCTCATTACGTTGAATGTCAAGTAATTCAGAATAGTTCCAAAAAGGAATGTTTTGATGTTCAATAGCTTCGCCGACAGAGGTTTTGATTTGAGACAGCAAAGCTTTGAAGGTTGTGCTGGAATCCAGCGTATTTTTCAATAAAAGCAGATGGTTGATCGGCTTTGTAGCACCGTTGCCAGACTTGGCTACCGGGATGCCCAGCAGCACACGTTCCTCACCTGTGTATTTATGCAATAAGCTCTCTACTCCAGCAAGCAGGACCATAAACACGGCCCATGGAGCGCCACCTGTTATAGATGATATTCTTTGGGAAATTTCAGTTGGAAATGTGAGTGTGTACGTATGGGAATTTAAACTCGTTACAGTTGTACTTCTGGACACATGGTTGGTGTATGGCAGGCAGATGATATGATCCTCAGATTCCAGTTTATGACTCCAGTAATTTTTTTCCTTCTCAAATAAGGCTTTCAATGACATCCCTCCTGCTTCATGGGGCCTGTTCCCCCGGTTGGAATGGTGCGTTGTTACGTACATGAGCGTTGTATCGAAAAAATAATACTTTGCAGGCAAGGGCAGTCGGATAAGCCGCCGCCCTCTGCACACGCAAAGTGAAATCATTGCATCTTAGAAAACGGATTTAGAAAACAAAGTCGATGGAATCCGGCGAGAAGCCTTCTGGCTGCTCGTCCGTGTTCACCTGAATATCGCTTAACAGCAAATCTGGGTCGGTTCCAATCTGGGACAGGATCGCTATCAAATCTCTGGTTAATCTCTCAATAGCGTCGGCTCCAAACAGCTTCGTGCAATATTCAAAGGAACCCTTGATTTCCCCATCTTCATCACTCATGGACAAGGTCAAATCAAATTTGGAGATACGATGCTCTTGAACATACGGGCTGAAGGACAGCGTTTCAAGCTGCGCTTCCTGTGACTCCGTATTTTGCAGTACAAACATAGTGTCGAATAACGGGTTACGGCTTGCATCCCGTGCTATATCCAGCTTTTCCACTAACTCTTCCAGTGGATAATCCTGATGCTCGAAGGCTTGCAGCGTACGATCTCTGGCTTCCAGCAAGTAGCTGTGGAACGTTTGGTTGCCCTTCGGCTGATGCCGGATGGCTAGCGTGTTGACGAACATTCCGATCAGTGGCTCCAGTTCAGGCAACAAGCGGCCTGCTACCGGCGTACCGATGATCAAATCGTCCTGACCGCTGTATTTGGACAGCAGAACGGTGTAGGCACTCAATAGCACCATGTACATCGTACTTCCGGTCTGTGCCGCAATTCGGCGCAGTTGCTCAGATACATTCGCGTCCACTGTAAATTCATACATCGCACCCTCGAAGCTGCGAACAGCAGGTCTAGGATAAGCAATTGGCAAATCCAGTACCGGTAATTCTCCAGCTAAATGCTCCAGCCAGAAGTGTTCCCGGCGTCGGTATGACTCACGCTGCGTCTCCTGCTGCTGCCATACGGCATAGTCCTTGTACTGAATTTGCAGCGGCTCCAATTCCTGCCCTTCGTACAGTTGTACCAGCTCCTGCACGATATTGTTAGACGATACACCGTCTGAAATAATATGGTGCATGTCGTACATCAGGAGATGGCGCTCTGGTCCGGTTTGAATAAGACGGACACGCAGCAGTGGTGCCTGGCGAAGATCAAAGCTGCGTACAAAGGACTCGATATAGGCTTCGGCTTCGGACTCTCTGGCCTGCAGGTGCTCTACTGCAAACTCCGCTTGATCGTAAATCCGCTGAACGACCTCGCCTTCCAGCATTTCAAAGGAAGTCCGCAACGTTTCATGACGGGCTATTAACTGACGGAACGCATCCTCCAGCCGATCGGCCTGAAGCGGTCCCTCCACGGTTAATACACCCGGCATATTGTAGCTGAGATCCCCACCTTCCAGATGGCTCAAAATGTACAGTCGTTTTTGAGCCGAGGAAACCGGGTAGTACGCCTGTTGCGCCGCCGCAGGGATCACAGTATAGGTGTCTGTACCGTGCGTTGCGATGAGCTGGGCTTGCTGCTCAATCGTGAAGTGTTGGAACACCTCACGCAGTGTAATCCGACTGTCCAGTTCCTGATGGATTTTGGCCACCAGCGTCGTTGCCCGCAGGGAGTGTCCACCCACGTCAAAGAATGAGTCGGTGACTCCTACGCTGGACAGCTTCAAGACATCCTGCCAGATTTGGGCTAGCTTGGTTTCCAGCGGTGTCCGCGGTGCAACGTACTCCAGGCCTCCTTCGAGGCGTGCTTCCGGTGCCGGCAACGCCTTGCGGTCGATTTTCCCGTTCGGTGTCAGCGGGAAACGATCCAGTTGTACCACATACGTCGGGATCATGTAATCCGGCAGCTTCGGCTGCAGCGCATTGCGCAGCTCCGGCAAACTCAGGGACTCTGAAGCTATGATATAGGCACACAGGTCCTTGTGTCCGTCTTCGTTTTCCCATGCTGTGACCACGGCTTTCTGAATGCCGTCCACGGTCAGCAGCTGCGCTTCCACCTCGCCCAGCTCGATCCGGTAGCCCCGGATTTTCACCTGGTGGTCGATCCGGCCCAAATACTCAATACTGCCGTCTGGCAACCACCGTGCCAAGTCACCCGTCCGGTACATCCGGTTTGCGTGAATGCTGTCCGCTTGATCGGCTGCTGCCGCATCAGCGAACGGATTCAGGACGAACTTCTCTGCCTTCAGCTCCGGCAGGTTCAGGTACCCTCGTCCCACGCCTGCACCTCCGATATAAAGCTCACCTGCGATACCGATCGGTACCAGCTGTTGCTGGCTGTTCAGGATGTACACCGACTGGTTCGCTATCGGCGTTCCGATGGATACCGTATGCTCCCCTTTTTCCAGCAGTACGTTCAGGGACTCCACATCTTCAATCGTATAAGCGGTCGCATCTACCGTCGTTTCGGTCGGGCCATACACGTTCGTAATGACTGGACGATACCCAGACCACTTGTGCAGGAACACATTTACCAGCTGCACGGATAATGCTTCGCCACCGATTAGGTAATGCTTCACTTCCGGCGCTTCCGTCACACTGATACTTTCGTTCAAAATATGCAGATGCGCAGGTGTGCCGTCCGACAGATCAATCCGGTGCGTGCGGTAGTAGGCGATCAAATGCTCTCCGCTCAGACTGACGTCACGGGACACCACATGCAGGGTGTGGCCTAACAGCAAGCTGGCAAAGATTTGCTTCACTGAAGCGTCAAATACAAACGCCGAAAGCCATGCGACATGAAGCGGCTGTTCATAACGGCTGTATACTCGTTCCAATAAAGCATCTACCAGATTGCTAACACTGCCCTGCTCGATCATGACCCCTTTCGGCTGACCGGTGGTACCTGACGTGTAAATCATATAGGCCAGGTTGTGCGGGCCGGCGACAGGGATCAGATTGCCCGCATCCTGTGCTCCCAACTGAGCTTGAACTTCCTCGTCATCCAAGACTACAGCTCGAACTGTGGATGGCAAGCTGAGCGACAGGTTGGCGACTCTGCTTGTAATCACGACCTTGGCCCCACTGTCTTGGAGCATGTAGTCGATGCGCTCCTGTGGATACACCGTATCCATTGGTACATATGCGCCTCCGGCCTTAAGTACCCCCAGAATGCTCACCAGAATATCCGCAGAACGTTCCAGCAATACGCCAACCGGTTGATCTGCTTCGACCCCTTCCGCTCGTAACACACGAGCCAATTGGTTCGCACGCTCATTCAGCTCAGTGTAGGTCAGCGCGGTGGCCCCAGACACAACTGCTATCCGCTCAGGGTTGCGCTTCGCTTGCTCTTCAAAGCGTTCGCTGAGCGAACGGCCTTGTAATGCTCCAAGCAGGCTGTGCGCATTCGGATCATTGAACACCTTCAGAATCTGCTCGGTTTCTTCTGCCGTAATCAACTCCAGCTCACCCAACTTCGCATCCGGGTTCGCCGCGACGGCTTCGGCCAAGCGAACAAAGTGACGCGTCATCCGTTCTACCGTTTCGCGCTCGTACAACGCAGTTGCATACTGCAATCCGAACTGGATACCTGCCTCTTCCTCTCTGGCTTCCAGCGTCAAATCAAACTTCGCTGGCGTTTGTTCCAAGCCATATGGACGGAAGCTCAAATCTGCCAGTTGCAGTTCGCCTTCCTCGGTGGTTTGCAGGGTAAACATCGTATCAAACAGCGGATGGCGGCTCATATCCCGCTTCACGTTCAGCTTTTCCACCAGTTCCTCAAATGGGTAGTCCTGATGTTCATAGGCTTGCAGAGCACAAACTTTCACTTCTTCCACGTAGCTGCGGAAGGTATGTTCCGCTGTCGGATAGTTTCGCAATGCCAACGTACCGACGAACATCCCGAGGATCGGTTCCAAATCTGCATGCGGTCGTCCGGCAATCGGCGTGCCGACTACAATGTCCTCTTGCCCGCTGTATTGATGCAAGAGCGCGGTGTACGCTGCCAGCAGCACCATATACAGCGTCGAGCCTGTGTGCGCCGCCAGTTCTTTCAGCCGTTCGCTGACTTCACGTTCCAGTCCAAACACCACCGTATCGCCTGCGGTACTTCGTACCGCCGGACGGGCAAAGTCCGTAGGTACATCCAGCACTGGCAGCTCACCCCGGAAGGTGTCCAGCCAGTACGCTTCCTGACGCAACATCCACTCTTGATGGGCTTCGCTTTGCTGCCATACCGCATAATCCTTGTACTGTATACGCATTGGCGAAAGCTCTTCACCGTCGTATAAGCGGACAAATTCATCGGTAAGTACTCCCATGGACACACCATCCGAGACGATATGGTGCATATCGAGCATGAGCAAATGCTGCGGTTCCTGCTCGGTTTCTTGTACACCCAAATCTACCAAGCCTACCCGCAGCAGCGGAGCGACTTGCAGATCGAACGGACGTACAAACTGTTGCACACGTTCCTGTGCTTCCTGGCTGACCCTTGTGTCCGCAGTCGCACCCTCTACCTGTACCTTCGTATATTCCACCTCGAACGGCACGGTGTCCTCAATCCATTGCACCGGCTCACTGTCCACCAGTTCAAAGTGGGTACGCAACGTTGCATGACGGGCGATCAGTTGACGGAACACGTCCTCCACTCGCTTCACGTCTAGCGGGCCACTCACTTGCAGCACTGACGGCATGTTGTAGTTCACATCATTCGGGTCGAACTGATGCAGCACATACAGTCGTTTTTGCGCCGAGGAAAGCGGGTAGGAGCTGCGTTCTTCCGTCACCGGAATGGACGCATACGCCACTTGATCCAGACCTTCCATGACCGCTGCCAGTTGTTCAATCGTTGGCGCTTCAAAAATACTGCGTAGTGGAAGCGGCTTGTTCAGCTCCTTGTGAATTTTCGAGGCCAGCGTCGTCGCCCGCAGCGAGTGTCCGCCAATCTCGAAGAAGTTTTCCTTCACACCGACCTGTGCCAGACCCAGCACATCCTGCCAAATTTGCGCCAGCTTCACTTCCACCCATGTCCGCGGTGCTACATAATCCGCTCCGCTTTGCAGGCTGCCTTCCGGTGTTGGCAGTGCCTTGCGGTCGATTTTACCGTTCGGTGTCAACGGCATCTGCTCCAGCTGCACCAAATACGAAGGCACCATGTAGTTTGGAAGCTCCTCGCTCAGTAAGCTGCGCAGCTCACCAGTGCTCACTTCCCGTTCAGCAACATAGTACGCCACCAGTTGGTTTTGCCCCTGTTCGTCCGCTTGTGCCAGTACGATGACCTCTTGTACGTCCTCCACTTTCAAAATTTGTGCCTCGACCTCACCCAGCTCGATCCGGTAGCCCCGGATTTTCACCTGATGGTCGATCCGGCCCAAATATTCGATGTTGCCGTCCGGCATCCATCTCGCCAAGTCACCTGTACGGTACATCCTTTCATAGCCCGCTTCGCCAGCCGCAAACGGATTCGATACAAATTTCTCAGCCGTCAGCTCTGGACGATCTAGATAACCCCGAGCCAGACCCGGACCGGACACGCACAGTTCACCCGCTACGCCCACCGGAGCCAAATGTCCATGCACATCCACCATGTATACCCGATGATTCGGCACAGGGCGTCCGATAGAAATCAGCTGTCCGGCTCTCTCATCCTCGGATACCGGCCAGATGGACGTCGCCACCGAGTTTTCGGTTGGACCGTAGCCGTTGTAGTACGCCACCTGATCCTTCCACTTGTACACCAATTCTGTTGAAGATGCAGAACCCGCAGTGAACAGAATACGCAGGTTTGGCATCCGTCCCGGCTCCAGATACACCGCATAGGTTGGCGGCAAAGCGGCCACGGTGATTTGGTGATCCGCCATATATTGCTCAAACCGCTCGTAGTTCAGAATCGTCTCTGACGTTGGCACATACAACGTGGCTCCACAGAACAGCGCTTGGAAGATTTCCCAGCAGGCCGCATCAAACGAATAGCTGGCGAACAGCAACGCATGATCCGACGTGCTCATCCGAAGCGTCTGATCAAAATACGTTTTCAGATTGCATAGCCCGTGATGCTCGAGCATTACACCCTTCGGCTGCCCCGTTGTACCCGACGTATAAATCACATACGCCAAATCATTCGGACCAGACCACGGCTCCAAATTGGAATCATCCTCGTGATACACCGTTTGCTCCCCATCTAGCACCAGCACGTGACCGTCAATAGCTGCTTTGTCCACCAGATGGCTTTGCGTCAACAACAGCTTCGCACCCGAGTCGTCTAGCATGTAGCGGATACGCTCCTCTGGATACGTCGGATCGATGGGGACATACGCGCCACCGGCCTTCAAAATCCCGAAGATACCTACGATCATGTCCACCGAACGCTCGGTCATCAGACCCACCAGTCGATCCTTCGTCACGCCTTGACTACGCAAGGTACGAGCCAGACGATTCGCACGTTCATTCAGCTCGCGATAGGTCAACTGCTCTCCTTCGAAGAACAAAGCTGCCTGCTCCGGTGTCTGTGCCGTTTGTGTCTCGAACAAGCCATGGATCGTTTGCTCGCTTGGATACTCAGCAGCTGTATTTCCCCATACGCTGAGAATTTGCTCGCGCTCCTGCTCACTTACCATATCTAGCTCCTGCACTCGAATGTCCGGCTTCGCCACCACCTGCTCCAACAGCTGTATCAGATGGCCCTGAGTCCGTTCAACGGCTTCACAATCATATAACTTCGCATTGTATTCAAATCGGATTTTCATCGCTTCCTGCGGCATAACGACCAGATTGAAATCATAGTTGGTTTGTTCAATCATGCCCGCATTGCGAATTTCAAAATCCGACTCTGCACCTTCACCAAGTTGCTCGACCTGCTCCTCCACCGGATAGTTTTCAAACACGATAATGTGGTTGATCAGATCTTGCTTTTGCTCGCTCAAGGCTTGAATTTCATACAGCGGATACGTTTCATAATCTTGAGAAGTCAGCGCCTGCTTCTGATTCGTTCTGATCATATCGGCAAAGGTGTCCTCAGCCCCGCTGCGGATCCGTATTGGAATGGTGTTAATGAACAAGCCCACCATATTTTCGATCCCCGGAATATCCGCTGGACGACCAGACACTACACCGCCAAAAACAGCGTCGTCACTACCGTTGTACTTTTGGAGCAGCAAGCCCCAAGCTGTTTGCAGCAATGTATTCGGGGTCACGTGGTGCTGCTTGGCCACCATTTCCATACGTCCGGTCAAGTCCTTGCCCAGATCGCACAGGATATGCTCAAATTGTGCACCGTCCGCTTTCACGCCTACTTTTCCGGTCGGAATCGAAGTTTGCTGATCATAGCCGAGCAAATAATCCTTCCAATAGGAAGCTGCAGCCCCTACATCCTGTGCTTCAAGCCACTCAATATACTGACTATATGGAGTAACGGGGGCAAGCTTCGGCTCTCTATGCTCCACGGCTGCAAAATAAGCCTCAAACACCTCATCCGTGACTAACGCCACACACCAGCCATCCATCAAGATGTGATGAGAGCTCCACACAAAATAATAATCCTCGTCACCTGTTCGTAAAATCGCCACGCGCATCAACGCATCCCGGGACAAATCAAATCCGGCTGCCTTGTCCTTGCGAATAAATTCCTGCACATACGCGTCACGTTCCTGCTCATTCAGATAACGCAAATCTTCACATCTAAAACCAACATCCTTGCGGCGGAAAATAACCTGCACAGGCTCATCCTGCCAGCCGCTGATGAAATTGGCTCTAAATATCTCATGCCGCTGCGCCAAATGATTCAAGCTATCTTGGAAAATATCCGCTTGGAAGCGTCCGTGCAAATCAAAGGTCGTTTGTTCAAAATAAGCACCTGACTCTGCATCCATCAGACTATGGAACAACATGCCTTTTTGCATCGGTGTCAGCGCATATACATTTTCCAGTTCCCCCATGTCACGAGTCCGCTCTACCAACTGATCCAGCTCGGCCATGGTTACATTGTTAAGCATGACATCGCTTGGCGTCAGCTCTTGCTGTTTGCGGCTTGTGCAATGCGTAATGATTTCCTGCAAACTGATTCTAAACGCTTCAGCTAGCTGCTCCATCGTTTCATGGCGATATTCCTGCTTGCTGTAGCTGATCGTCAATTGCAGCTCGCCTTCGGAAATCAGTCCGTTCATATCCAGCGTGTGCGTTCTAGCTGCATGGGCGCTAAGCTCTGCACCACTAGTGTAAGGAGATACGCCAATGGATTGATTTTGCATATCTTGGTCAAATTGTCCCAAATAGTTAAAGCTGATTTCAGGTTCGGTTACAAAACGCTCTTGCTCACGTGCTGCGGACAGGTATCTCAACATCCCGTAGCCAATGCCCTTTTGCGGAATGCGGCGTAGTCCTTCTTTCACATGTTTGATGCGTTGTGAAAGGTCTTGCCCCACGCTCATATCCAGCACAACCGGGAATTGAGTCGTAAACCAGCCCACGGTGCGCGTAATATCCAGTTCTGGCAAAATGGACTCCCGTCCATGACCTTCCAGGCTCACGAGCACTCGTTCCAGGCCCGCCCAGCGATAAATCGTCAGTCCCAATGCGGTAAGCAGCAAATCATTCATCTCCGTGTTGTAGGCACGATGCGCCTGTTTTAACAGCTGCTCCGTTTCCTGAGCTGTCCACGTGACCGTAATGTTCTCGCTGTCCCTATTCAAGGAATGAGAATGGGATTCGTCTTTTGGAAGCGGCTCATACATTCCCTGTTCAATTTCCTGCCAGAATGCGAGTTCTGCTGCCATGGCCGGACTGTTCGCATATTGAGACTGCCCATCAGCCCAGGTGCGGAACGAATCCGTTTTGTGCGGAAGACGAGCCGCTTGTCCGTTCAATGCCTGCTCATAGGCTGTCGTAATATCCTCGAACAAAATACGCCAAGATACGGTATCCACCACTAAGTGATGAATCGCCATCAGCAAATGATCTCCATCCGGGCAATGGAACAGCCCCAGCTTCACCAGCGGTCCTTCGCTTACATGAATACCCGCCTGAATTTCATTTACTTTGGCCTCGATCGCCGCAGATACCTCAGACTCATTTCTGAAGTCGGCCCGATCCAGCGTATACAGCTCGCCCTCCCCAACCGCACGGTTCCAAGCTTCATATCCGTACTCCGTAGGACGGAAAATGATACGCAGTGCGTCGTGATGGCTCACGACGTGATCCATCGCTGTGCGCAGGGCCGTTTCATCAAAACCGTCCTTGCTATGCAGCATAATGGACTGGTTATGATGATGAGCATCCGTCAGGTTCTGCTCAAAAAACCATTGTTGAACGGGTGTCAGCTTCACAGCGCCCACCACTTCGCTCTGATCCGCCAATCTGGTCACCGTTTGGACTTTCAGTGCCAATGCAGACACGGTTGGATGACTGAACAGGTCTTTCATCTCCAGTCGATAACCTGCCTGCAGCAATCGGGATGATACTTGCAGCGCCTTGATCGAATCGCCACCCAGTTCGAAGAAGTTATCCTGCGTGCCTACCGCTTCCACACCGAGCACCCCGGCCCATACCGCAGCCAATACTTGTTCCACCGTGGTACGCGGTGCCACATAGGCTGCACCGGTATGGATGCTTCCTTCCGGTTCCGGCAAGGCCTTGCGGTCGATTTTGCCATTGTGGGTCAGTGGCAAGGTCTCCAGACGCATCAAGCGTGCAGGTACCATATGTGCTGGCAGTCCGGCTTCCAGCTCGGCCTGTACCTCCTCAATCCGCAGCTCTGCTTCTCCTGTGATGTATCCGCACAAATACTTGTGTCCACGCTCATCCGTCCGGTCGATGACTACCGCTTGACGCACACCCGGCACCCGCTGGATCGCCGTTTCAATCTCACCCAGCTCGATCCGGTAGCCCCGGATTTTCACTTGATAGTCCATCCGGCCGATAAAGTCCACATTGCCGTCCGGCATCCACCGCGCCAAGTCGCCTGTGCGGTACAATCGTTCACCCGGTACGTACGGGTTCGCTACAAATTTCTCGGCCGTCAGGTCTGCACGGTTCAGGTAGCCCCGTGCTACCCCAGCTCCGCCAATACACAGCTCACCCAGTACACCGATCGGCACCGGATTCAGCTGGCTGTCCACGATGTAGAAGCGCGCGTTCAGCCACGCTTGGCCAATCGGTACACTGCCGCTGCTTGGCAGCTTCGACAGCTCTTCATCATAGAAGCTAGAGTCAATCGCTGCTTCCGTGACGCCGTAGCTGTTCATAATGCGAATATCTGCGCCAAATCGTTCTTGCAGCACCCGGTAATCCGTCACGCTGCAGCTATCCGAGCTGGTGATCAGCAGTTCCAGACTGCTCATGTCCAGCCCGTGTTCATGCACATGCTGCATAAACGGTACAATCAGGGCCGGGGTCGATTCGAATACCGTAATCTGGTAATCGCGAATCCAGCCATACAGACGGCTTGGATCAATCCGGTCGTCCTTCGGACAGATGACCATCGTGCCGCCGTTATAGAGCGTCCGCGCAATATCGCCGACGAACACGTCGAAGGAGAAGCTCGCCAGTTGTAGCAGTCGTACCGGGAACTGGTTCAGACGGTAATCCCGGCGATAGGCCGCAGCCGTATTCACCAAGCTGCGATGCTCAATCATGACGCCCTTCGGACGTCCCGTTGTACCGGAGGTGTAGATCACGTACGCCAGATCCTGCGGTTCGTTGATATGCTCGATATCGGTGGTGTCTCCGGTATACAGCGACTCATCGTCCAGCGCCAGCACGGTATGCAGACGCAAGTTCGCTACGGATTCGGATGCTGCTTCGCTATTAGATGGCGAATCTGCTGTTCCATTCAGATTTCCATGGAGAGTACCTGATTCCATCGTTTCAGCGCCAGCCGCTGTTTCCAACTCGCCTTCAGACTGCCCTCCGGTCGAGGCCTGTCGGCTTTCATCCAGCCAGACCTGTGCACGCTCCTGCAAGCCCGTTTGGGTCAACAGCACCGTCGCACCACTGTCCTCCAGCATGAAACGAATACGTTCGGACGGATAGTCCGCATCCAGCGGCACATAGGCGCCTCCAGCTTTCCACACGGCCAATACGCCGACCAGCATGTCGACCGAACGTTCACTCAAAATGCCGACAATCGACTCGCGGCCAATACCTTCATTTCGCAGTCTGCGCGCCAATTGGTTCGCACGCTCGTTCAGTGTGCGGTACGTAAGCTGCTGCTCCTCGTACACCACCGCCACGTGATCCGGTACAAGCTGCGCTTGTTCTTCCACATAGGTATGGAACAAGGCTCCTGCTTCAACAGCAGCAACATCCGATACTCCCACATCTCCAAAACCGTAGATGATTTGTGCCTTCTCCTCGACGGTTACCATATCCAAAGCTGCCAGTGGCTGCTGCGGATGCAGTGTAATTGCACGAACAAGCTCAGTAAAATGTTGTGCCAATCGCGCGATGGTTTCAGGCTTGTACAGCGCCGTGCTGTATTCCAGACTGCACAGAATGCCTTCCGGCTGCTCCACTGCATCCAAGGTCAGATCAAATTTGGCCGTGTTATTGTCCGTCGGATACGTCTTAAAGGTCAGACCCTCCAGTTCGAACTCCTGCTGCTCAAATGTTTTCAACTCAAACATCGTGTCAAACAGCGCATTCCGGCTCGTATCCCGCGTTAAATTCAGCTTTTCAACCAGTTCTTCAAAAGGATACTCCTGATGTTCATAAGCACTGAGCGCATGCTCTTTCACCTCTTGCAAGTAATCCAGGAACGTTTTGTCGCCAGACGGATAATTGCGGATCGCCAGCGTGTTGAGGAATACGCCTACCAAGCCCTCCAGTTCCGCATGCGGTCTTCCGGCAATCGGCGTGCCGACGATGATGTCCTCCTGCCCTGAATATTTATGCAAGAGCGTGCTATACGCGGCCAGCAACACCATGTACAAGGTAGAGCCGGTTTGCGCGGCCAGCTGTTTCAACTGCTCGCTGTCCTCCAGGCTGATCGCAAATTCCAATCGAGCTCCTTCTAGACGCTGTACGGCAGGTCTTGCAAAATCCGTTGGCATATCCAGCGCCGGAATGTCACCAGCCATCGTGTTCAGCCAGTAGCTTTCCTGCTCACGAAGACGTTCACTTTGCATATCGGCATGCTGCCAAACGGCATAGTCCTTGTACTGGATGCGCAGGGACGGCAGTTCCTTGCCTTCATACAATTGAGAGAACTCCTGCACGATGATTCCTTCAGTGACACCATCCGAAATAATATGATGCATGTCATAGAGCATGACGTGACGCTCCGGTCCGGTTTCCACCAACTGAACCCGCAGCAACGGTGCTTGTGCGAGATCAAATGCACGTACAAAGTCCTGTGCGTACTGCTGGGTCTCTTCTTCGCTTGCCTGCACATGCTCCACGTTGAATGCGACGCCCGATTCAATCCGTTGAATCACCTCGCCATCCACCATGTCGAATCGGGTTCGCAGGGCTTCATGACGGGCAATCAGCTGGCGGAAGGCTTGCTCCAGTCGCGTTTTATCCAAGGAACCTTCAATAATCAAAGCGCCCGGCATATTGTAGCTAACCTCTCCGCCTTCCAGGTGACTCAGCACGTACATCCGTTTTTGCGCCGAGGAAACGGGATAATATGCACGCTCCTCCGCCACAGGGATGGATACATACGTTTGCTGCGTCTGATCTTCTCCCATCACCTGCACCAGCTGCTCAATCGTCGGATATTGGAAAATATCTCGCAGGGCCAGCTTGTAATTCAGCTCCTGATGGATTTTCGCCATCAGTGTTGTGGCGCGCAGAGAATGTCCTCCCACTTCAAAGAAATGGTCCTTAATACCGATCTGCGGATGATTCAGAACACTTTGCCAAATACGTACCAGTAGCTCTTCCAGCAGTGTCCGCGGTGCCACATACGCCGTGCCTCCTTCGAGGCGCGCTTCCGGCGCAGGCAACGCTTTGCGGTCAATTTTCCCGTTTGGTGTCAGCGGGAAATGATCCAGTTGTACGACATACGTCGGGATCATATAACCCGGTAGCTTGGGCTGCAGCATGTTACGCAGCTCGGGCAAATTCAGCGCCTCAGAGGCTACGATATACGCACACAAATCCTTGTCTCCGTCTTCGTTTTCCCAGGCGGTGACGATGGCTTTCTGAATGCCTTCCACGGTCAACAGCTGCGCTTCCACCTCGCCCAGTTCAATCCGGAAGCCCCGGATTTTGACCTGATCATCCATCCGGCCGATAAAGTCCACATTGCCGTCCGGCATCCACCGTGCCAGGTCACCTGTGCGGTACAATCGTTCACCCGCTACATACGGATTCGCTACGAATTTCTCGGCCGACAAGTCCGCACGATTCAGGTAGCCTCGTGCCACTCCAGCTCCGCCAATGCACAGCTCGCCCAGTACGCCGATCGGTACCGGATTCAGCTGGCTGTCCACGATGTAGAAGCGTGCGTTCAGCCACGCCTGACCAATCGGTACATTGCCACTGCTTGGTAGCTTCGACAGCTCTTCATCATAGAAGCTAGAGTCGATTGCCGCTTCTGTGACGCCGTAGCTGTTCATAATGCGGATATCTGCGCCAAATCGTTCTTGCAGCACCCGATAATCCGTCACACTGCAGCTATCCGAGCTGGTAATCAGCAGTTCCAGACTGCTCATGTCTAGCCCCTGTTCATACACATGCTGCATAAACGGTACGATCAGGGCCGGGGTCGATTCGAACACTGTAATCTGGTAATCGCGAATCCAGCCATACAAACGGCTAAAATCAATCCGGTCGTCTTTCGGACAAATAACCATCGTGCCACCGTTATAGAGCGTCCGCGCGATATCCCCGACGAAGACGTCGAAGGAGAAGCTCGCCAGCTGCAGCAGTCGTACCGGGAACTCGCTCAGACGGTAATCCCGACGATACGCCGCAGCCGTATTGACCAAGCTGTGATGTTCGATCATGACGCCCTTCGGACGTCCTGTTGTCCCGGACGTGTAGATCACATACGCCAGATCCTGCGGTTCATTAATAGCTTCGATATCGGTAGTATCACCGATGTACAGCGACTCATCATCCAGCGCCAGCAACGTCTGCAAATGTAGTCCGCTTACTTGTTCCGATGAGACCTTACTTTCCTCCAGCCAGACCTGCGCACGGTCCTGCAAGCCTGTTTGGGTCAACAGTACCGTGGCACCGCTGTCTTCTAACATGAAACGAATACGTTCGGACGGATAGTCTGCATCCAGCGGCACATAGGCGCCTCCAGCTTTCCACACGGCCAATACGCCGACCAGCATGTCGACCGAACGTTCACTCAAAATGCCAACAATCGACTCGCGTCCAATGCCTTCATTCCGCAATCTACGCGCCAATTGGTTCGCACGCTCGTTCAGTTTCCGGTACGTAAGCTGCTGCTCCTCGTACACCACCGCCACGTGATCCGGCACAAGCTGTGCCTGTTCTTCCACAAAGGTATGGAATAAGGCTTCTGCTTCAACAGCAGCAACATCCGATACCCCCACATTTCCAAATCCATGGATGATTTGTGCTTTTTCCTCGGCAGGTACCATCTCCAAAGCTGCCAGTGGCTGTTGTGGATGCAGTGTAATTGCACGTACGAGTTCGGTAAAATGCTGCGCCAATCGCGCAATAGTCTCAGGCTTGTACAGCGCCGTGCTGTATTCCAGACTGCACAGAATACCTTCTGGCTGCTCTATTGCATCCAAGCTCAGATCAAATTTGGCCGTATTATTTTCCAGCGGATATGAATGTAAGGTCAGACCTTCCAGCTGGAACTCCTGTTGCTCCAATGTTTTCAACTCAAACATCGTGTCAAACAGCGCATTTCGGCTCGTATCCCGCGTCAAATTCAGCTTTTCAACCAGCTCTTCAAAAGGATAGTCCTGATGCTCATAAGCACTGAGCGCATGCTCCTTCACCTCTTGCAGATAATCCAGGAACGATTGGTCGCCAGACGGATAATTGCGGATTGCCAGCGTGTTGATGAAGACACCTACCAGGCTCTCCAGTTCCGTATGCGGTCTTCCGGCAATCGGCGTTCCCACTACGATATCTTCTTGGCCTGTGTATTTATGCAAGAGCGTAGTGTACGCCGCCAGCAGCACCATATACAAGGTTGCGCCGGTTTGCGAAGCCAGTTCTTTCAGGCGTTCGCTAACTTCACGCTCCAGTGCAAATTCGATCGTATCTCCTGCCGTACTCTGCACCGCCGGGCGGGCAAAGTCGGTTGACAGATCCAGCACAGGCACTCCGCCCCGGAAGGTGTCGAGCCAGTACGCTTCCTGACGCTGCATCCACTCCTGATGGGCTTTGCTTTGCTGCCATACCGCATAGTCTTTGTACTGAATCCGCAATGGCGATAGCTCTTCACCGCCATACAAGCGGACAAATTCATCGGTCAGTACCTCCATCGACACACCATCCGAAACGATATGGTGCATGTCGAGCATGAGCAGATGCTGTTGTTCTTGCTCTGCTCCTTGTACGTCCAAGTCCACCAAGCCTACCCGCAGCAGCGGTGCAGCTTGCAGATCAAACGGACGGACAAACTGCCGAACCCGTTCTTGTGCTTCCTGGTTGATCGTCGTGTACATAGCTGTATCCAAATCTGTAGCTGTGTCTTGATCTGTATCCGAAGTCGAACGCTCTGCCTGTACCTTCGTATATTCCACCTTGAACGGCACGGTGTCCTCAACCCATTGCATCGGCTCATTGTCCACTAGCTCAAAGCGGGTACGCAAGGTTGCATGGCGATCGATCAATTGACGGAACACATCTTCTACTCGTTTCACATCCAGCGGGCCGCTCACTTGCAGCACCGACGGCATGTTGTAGTTCACATCATTCGGGTCGAACTGATGCAATACATACAGTCGTTTTTGCGCCGAAGATAACGGGTAGAAGCTGCGTTCTTCCGTTACCGGAATGGACGCGTATGTTACTTGATCCAGACTTTCTAACACCGTTGCCAACTGTTCAATGGTTGGTGCTTCAAAAATACTGCGCAGTGGAAGTGGCTTGTTCAGCTCCTTGTGAATCTTCGAGGCCAGTGTCGTCGCCCGCAGCGAGTGTCCGCCAATCTCGAAGAAGTTTTCCTTCACACCGACCTGCGTGAGGCCCAGCACATCCTGCCAAATGTGTGCCAGCTTCACTTCCACCCACGTCCGCGGTGCGACATAATCGGCTCCGCTTTGCAGGCTGCCTTCCGGTGCTGGCAGGGCCTTGCGGTCAATTTTGCCATTTGGACTCAGCGGCATTTGCTCCAGCTGTACAAAGTACGATGGCACCATGTAGCTTGGCAGCTCCCGGCCCAGCTCACTTCTCAGCTCGCTGGCACCCATTTCTTGTCCGGCGACATAGTACGCCACCATTTGTTTTTGTCCCGTTTCATCCGCGCGAGCCGTGACTACGGCTTCGCGTACCGATTCCACTTGGAGCAGCTGCGTTTCGACCTCGCCCAGTTCAATCCGGTAGCCCCGGATTTTGACTTGATGGTCGATCCGGCCCAGATATTCAATGTTGCCGTCCGGCATCCATCTCGCCAAATCGCCTGTGCGGTACATCCGCTCATAGCCTGCTTCCCCGCCAGCAAACGGATCTTTCACAAATTTCTCGGCCGTCAGTTCTGGACGGTTCAGATAACCTCGGGCTACGCCGACACCGCCAATGCACAGCTCACCCGCAACCCCGATCGGCTGCAATTGCTCCGTGCCTTCCTTCACGATGTACAGACGAATGTTTTGAATCGGTTTTCCGATCGGAATAACTCCATATTCCTCATCCGGTTCACAATCAAAGTACGATACGTCCACCGTCGCTTCGGTTGGCCCATACAGGTTGATTAGCTTTGCTCCGCCCAGGCTCGACACAAGCTGTTGGAACCGTGCGACATGCTGTGGCGGTAATGCTTCGCCACTGGCAAAAACGTGGCGCAGCGTTCCCAGCTTCGCCTGTATCACTTCCCGTGGCTGCTGCTCCACATATTCCAGGAACGCATGCAGCATGGCAGGTACAAAGTGCATCGTACTCACGCCATCGCGAGCAATCGTGTCGACGATGTCTTCCGGGTTCTTTTCCCCGCCGACCGACAGCAAGCTCACCTTCGAGCCGACCAGCGACCACCAGAACAGCTCCCACACCGACACGTCGAACGTGATGGCCGTCTTTTGCAGAATCGTATCTTCCGCACTCAAGCCATAACGATCATGCATCCACAAAATCCGGTTCAAAACGGAATGGTGCTCCACCATCACGCCCTTCGGTTTCCCCGTGGATCCAGAGGTATAGATGACATAGGCTACATGGTGCGGTCCGGCCAGTGGCTCCAAATTCGAGCCATCTTCGTGGTAAATGTCCTCGCGATCCAGCAACAGCACCTTGCCGTCGAAACTCAGTGATGCTTGCTCCGCCAGATGCGATTGCGTCAGTACCAACTTCGCTTCCGAGTCCTCCAGCATAAAGCGGATACGATCCGCTGGATAGTCTGGATCGATGGGCACGTAAGCTCCGCCTGCTTTGAGGATCGCGTAGATGCCTACGATCATGTCCAGCGAACGGTGAACCAGTATGCCTACAGGCTGATCCGGTTCAACACCTTCCGCACGCAAGGTGCGTGCGAGACGGTTGGCTCGCTCATTCAGCTCCGCGTAGGTCAACGACTCCGCTCCGCACAACACCGCCACCTGCTCCGGTGTGTTCGCTACCTGCTGCTCGAACAGTGCACTTAGCGTTTGATCCTGCGGATAGGCTGCCGCCGTATCTCCCCACATCTGAACGATCTGCGCCTGCTCTTCCGGTGTCACCAATTCCAGCTCATTTACTCGGATATGCGGATTGTCGATAATTTGCTCGATGACATGCAGTACATGTCCCTGCATCCGCTCTATCGTAGACCGATCGTATACATTGGCGTTATATCTGAACATGATGCGGAAAAGCTCATCGGGCATCACAATCAAGTCCAGATCATAATTCGTTTGCTCGACAACCTCTACATTCGTAATTTCAAAAGCAGACGGACGAACTTCGCCAAGCTGCTCAACTTGCTCCTCTACCGGATAATTCTCAAATACCATAATGTGGTTAATTAGATTTTGCTTCTGCTCCGTCAGCGCCTGAATCTCATACAGAGGGAAGCTGTCATAGGTTCCCGAGGTCAGTGCCTGTTCCTGCGTTTTCCGCATCACTTCCACAAAAGTGGCATTCCGTTCACTTTGAATCCGCACCGGGATCGTATTAATGAACAAACCGATCATATGCTCTACGCCGGCAATATCTGTTGGACGTCCAGATACGACACTACCGAAAATAACATCCTCATTGTTGTTATATTTCTGCAAAATAAGGCCCCACACGCTCTGCATCAGCGTATTAATCGTGACCTGCTGCTGCTTCGCAATCCGGTGTATGGCTTCGCTCCATGTTGGATCCAGATCTACCGTTATTTTTTCAGAGATATATTTGCTGGTGTCGCTTGTTGTAGTGGATGGAACATGTTCCTTTTCTTTTTCCTTGCTGTCCGGCGTTGGCTCCTTCCATAAAGCATCTGCACCCGGCAACAACGTTTGCTGTTCAAAGCCCGCCAAATAGCTGCTCCAGTATTCTTTTGCCGCACGTTCATCCTGACGTCCCAGCCATTCGATATATTGGCCATACGGTGTGATAGGAGCGAGCTCCGGCTGCTTCTGCTCCAGCAGCGCAAAGTACGTACCAAACACTTCACCCGTAACGAGCGATAAGCACCAGCCATCCATGACAATGTGATGGAAGCTCCATACCAAATGATACGTTTCTTCATGGGTCTGCAATACCTGTACACGCATGAGTGCATCGGTACCGAGATTAAAGCCTCTAGCTTGGTCCTCCAGCTTAAACGCCTGGATATACGCCTGTTGCTCCGCTTCCCGCATGCCGCGTACATCCTGGAAGGAAAGGTCGCTATCTTTGTGACGGAACACGATCTGCAATGGCTCCTGACTGTGCCCTGTCTCAAACATATGGAAATTCGTCCGCAGCGCTTCATGACGCTGTGTCAGTACATCCAGACTCTTGCGGAACACAGCTACATCAAAGCTCCCTTGTTGATCAAACGACGCTTGCTGGAAGTAGGCGCCTGACTCCGGCTCCATCAAGCTATGGAAATGCATCCCCTTCTGCATTGGCGAGAGAGCATATACATTTTCCAGCTCGCCCACAGAAGCTGTTTGCTCCGTCAATTGCTCCAGTTGCTCCAGTGTCAAGCCTTTGAACAATACATCGCTTGGTGTTAGCTCACTCCGCTCTTTGGAGGCACAATGAGCGATCACTTCCTGCAAGCTTTCCTGCAGCAACTGCGCAAAGTTTTCTACATTTTGCTGATGATATACCTTACTGTCATAGCGAATTTCCAGTGTCAGCGCGCCCGCCGTAATCATTCCGTTCACATTCAAAGGATGCTCCAGTACGGTATGATCACTCATCGGCTCTCCACCTGGATGTGAAGACAGAACGATATCCCCATTTTCCAAGTCCTGATCAAATTGTCCCAAATAGTTAAAGCTAATTTCAGGCTGCAAGGCAAGGGAATGATGGGCATCATCCTGAGACATATATTTCAAAATGCCGTAGCCAATGCCCTTATGCGGTACATGGCGCAGGTCTTCCTTCACCCGCTTGATTCGCTGCCCTACTTCTGCCTTTCCGTCCACACCCAGCAGCACCGGATATTGGCTTGTAAACCAGCCCACGGTACGGGTGATGTCGATATCTGGAACAATGGCTTCCCGGCCATGTCCCTCCAGATTGACCAGCACGCGCTCCTGACCGCTCCAGTTATATAATGCTGTGCCGAGTGCGGTTAACAGCAGATCATTGACCTCCGTGTGGTACGCACGATGTGCTTCCTGCAGCAGCAGTCGTGTTTCCTGCTCGCTCCAAGCTACGCTCACCGTCGCAGTGTCTCTGATTAGAGAATGTTGTCCCTCTGCTCTCTCATGATCCTTAGGCAACGATGCGACTTCCGTTTGGGCAAGACGGTGCCAGTATTCGCGTTCGTCTTCGATGGCCGGACTATTCGCATATTGTGATAAGCGCTCTGCCCAAGTGGAGAACGAGTCCGTTTTATATGGCAAACGAATGGCTTCTCCACGAACCGCCTGCTCATATCCCGTGGCAAAATCCTCAAACACAATCCGCCATGAAATGCTGTCTACCACCAAATGGTGAATGGCAATCAGTAAATGATCCCCATCCATGCAGCGGAAAAGTCCCAGCTTCACCAGCGGTCCTTCGTCCAGACGAATGGAGCTTTGGATGGCATTGGCTTTCATTTCAATGGCTGCTGCAACATCTGTAATGTTTTGCACATCCGTCAAATCCACAACGTCCAGACTGTACAGCTGACCTTCGTTCAAACCGCGATTCCACGCTTCATAGCCCTGTTCGGTCTGACGGAAGACTATACGTAGCGCATCATGGTGCTCCGTTACCTTGGTCACCGTTTGATGCAATGCATCTATATCGAACCTTTCTGCTCTATACAGCATCACCGACTGGTTGAAATAATGCGGCTCTGCTGAGGATTGTCCAAAGAACCATTGCTGTATTGGGGTCAATCTAACTGCCTCCGAAACCACCCGCTGATCGGCTGTACGGCTGACCTTGTGTACATAACCACTCAGCAACGAGACAGAAGGATATTGGAACAAATCCTTCATGTCCAGCTTATAGCCCGCTTGCAGCAAACGGGAAGATACCTGGATTGCCTTGATTGAATCGCCGCCCAGATCAAAGAAATTATCCAAAATCCCGACTCTCTTCGTCCCCAACACGGTCTGCCAAATGGAAACCAACGTCTGCTCCAGCGCTGTGCGCGGCTCTACATAGTCCGCTCCGCTTTGCAGGCTGCCTTCTGGTGCTGGCAGGGCCTTGCGGTCGATTTTACCGTTCGGCGTCAGCGGCATCTGCTCCAGCTGGATGAAATACGAAGGCACCATGTAGTTTGGCAACTCCTCACCCAGTAAACTGCGTAGCTCACCCGCGCTTACATCTTGTTCAGCGACATAGTACGCCACCAGTTGGTTTTGCCCCTGCTCGTCTGCCTGGGCCAGTACGATGACCTCTTGTACGTCCTCCACTTTCAAAATTTGTGCCTCGACCTCACCCAGCTCGATCCGGTAGCCCCGGATTTTCACCTGATGGTCGATCCGGCCCAAATATTCGATGTTGCCGTCTGGCATCCATCTCGCCAAGTCACCCGTACGGTACATCCGTTCATAGCCCGCTTCGCCAGCTGCAAACGGATTCGATACAAATTTCTCAGCCGTCAGCTCTGGACGATCCAGATAACCCCGAGCCAGACCCGGACCGGACACGCACAGCTCACCCGCTACGCCCACCGGAGCCAAATGTCCATGCACATCCACCATGTATACCCGGTGATTCGGCACAGGGCGTCCGATAGAAATCAGCTGTCCGGCTCTCTCATCCTCGGATACCGGCCAGATGGACGTCGCCACCGAGTTTTCTGTTGGACCGTAGCCATTGTAGTACGCCACCTGATCCTTCCACTTGTACACTAATTCTGTTGAAGATGCAGAACCCGCAGTGAACAGAATACGCAGGTTTGGCATCCGTTCTGGCTCCAGATACACCGCATAGGTCGGCGGCAAAGCGGCCACGGTAATTTGATGATCCGCCATATATTGCTCAAACCGCTCGTAGTTCAAAATCGTTTCTGACGTTGGCACATACAACGTGGCTCCACAGAACAGCGCTTGGAAGATTTCCCAGCAAGCCGCATCAAACGAATAGCTGGCGAACAGCAACGCATGATCCGACGTGCTCATCCGAAGCGTCTGATCAAAATACGTTTTCAGATTGCATAGCCCATGATGCTCGAGCATTACACCCTTCGGCTGCCCCGTTGTACCCGACGTATAAATCACATACGCCAAATCATTCGGACCGGACCACGGCTCCAAATTGGAATCATCCTCGTGATACACCGTTTGCTCCCCATCTAGCACCAGCACGTGACCGTCGATAGCTGCTTTGTCCACCAGATGGCTTTGCGTCAACAGCAGCTTCGCACCCGAGTCGTCCAGCATGTAGCGGATACGCTCTTCTGGATACGTCGGATCGATGGGGACATATGCACCCCCGGCCTTCAAAATCCCGAAGATACCTACGATCATGTCCACCGAGCGCTCGGTCATCAGACCCACCAAACGATCCTTCGTCACGCCTTGGTTACGCAAGGTACGAGCTAGTCGATTGGCGCGTGCATTCAGTTCACGATAGGTCAACTGCTCTCCTTCGAAGAACAGGGCTGTCTGCTCCGGCGTCCGCGCGGTTTGCGCCTCGAACAAGCCATGAATCGTTTGCTCGTTTGGATAGGCTACCGTTGTATTGCCCCAAACCTCGACGATTTGCTCACGCTCCTGCGCGGTTACCATATCCAGCTCATGTACGCGAATGTCCGGCTTCGCTGTCACCTGTTCCAGCAGCTGTACCAGATGACCTCGAATTTGCTCTACACTTTCCCGTTCAAAGGCCAGTGCATTATAACCGAAGCTCATGTGAATGGTGTTCCCTGGCAGTACCACCAGGTTAAAGTCATAGTTGGTCTGCTCGACAGACTCAGCTCCTGTGATGCTGAAGCTGGACTCATCACCGTTGCCTAATTGCTCCAATTGTTCCTCTACCGGATAGTTCTCAAAAATAAGAATATGATTGATCAAATCCTGCTTAAGCTCCGACAATCCCTGAATTTCATACAGCGGGTACGTATCATAGGCATGGGAAGCAATGGATTGCTCTTGGGTGTGCTTCATCACGTCTGAGAATAAGCTGTCCACTTGACTGCGGATGCGTACAGGAATGGTATTGATAAACAGACCAATGATGTGCTCCACATTTGGAATGTCTGCCGGACGTCCAGATACCACGCTGCCAAACACCACATCATCTGTGCCATTATATTTTTGCAGCAAAAGGCCCCACACCGTCTGCATCAACGTATTGATCGTTACCTGATAACGCTTGGCTACGCGCTGAATGCCTGCCGTTAGCTCCGCGCCCAAGTCAAAATCCAGACGATCCGCCTGATACCCCGTTTTGCCCTGAATTTTAGCCTGTGGCAGGCGGGACTGTTCCTCATATCCTTCCAGAACCTTGCTCCAGTAACCTGATGCGGCCTGACGATCCTGTTGCTCCAGCCATTCGATATATTGACTGTATGGCGTTACAGGGGCCAGTTCCGGCTGTTTATGGGCCAGTATCGAAAAATAACTTGCAAACACTTCATTGGTCACCAGCGACAAGCACCAGCCGTCCATCACGATATGATGGAAGCTCCATACAAAACGGTACGCATCCTCACCTATGCGCAAAACGGCGACACGCATCAAAGCATCCTGCGCCAGATCAAAGCCTCTTTGCTTGTCTTTGCGCGTATATTCGAGGATGTACTCGTTTTGCTGCACTTCCTCCATATCTCGCAAATCTTCCACATAGAGTTCACTGTGCTTATTGCGGTACACGACCTGCAGCGGTTCATCCTTCCAGCCACTGTAGAAGTTCGTGCGCAGTGCTGTATGCCGCTGCACCAATACATCCAAACTTGCCGCAAACGCATCGATATTAAAATGTCCTTGCAGATCAAAGGAGGCCTGTTCAAAATAAGCTCCCGATTGCGAGTCCATCAGATTGTAAAAGAGCATGCCCTTTTGCATCGGCGTCAGCGCGTATACATTTTCCAGCTCACCTATATGTGCGGCCTGCGCTGCCATGTGCTCCAGTTCTCCAGTCGTCAGACCCTGGAAGGACACATCACTCGGCGTCAGCTCCGGCTGTTCCTGAGCGACACAATGTGTAATCACCTCTTGCAAAGCGGATTGTAGCAGTCCCGCCACACGTTCCAGCGTTTCTTTGCGATACTGCTTACGACTGTAAGCGATCGTCAAGCGCAGCGTGCCTTCCGAGATCATCGCATTCAAATCCAGCGTGTAAAGTAACGGTGAATGTGCATCCTCTGTCTCCCCTGCGCTATAGGATGACAATGTGATTCCACTGTTTTGCACATCCTGATCGACCTGTCCCAAATAGTTAAAGCTGATTTCCGGTTCTACTGCAAACGCATGGGACGCAGGAGACAAGTAGCGCCAAGTTCCATACGTCAGCCCTTTATACGGAATCCGGCGCAGACCTTCCTTCGTTTCTTTAATCCACTGGGCTAGCGTCAGGTTGACATCTGTATCCAGCAGCACCGGGTACAGGCTTGTAAACCAGCCTACCGTACGTGTTATATCCACCTCTGGCAAGATCGCTTCCCGGCCATGTCCCTCCAGGTTCACTAGCACTTGTCCCGCGCCTGTCCAGTTGTGCATTGCCAATCCTAACGCGGTCAGCAGCAAATCATTGACCTCGGTGTTATAGGCGCGATGGGCCTGCTTCAGCAGTTGCTCCGTTTCAGCTTCGGTCCACTCTACCGTCAGCACTTCGCTGTCTGCATTCAAGGAGCCTTCGTAGGCAAAATCCTTCGGCAGCGGCGCCGCTTCCGCTTTGGCCTGTTCCAGCTGCTGCCAGTAGGCTTCATCCGATGCCTCCGCAGGACGATTGGCGTAAGACGACAACTCCCGTGCCCATGTTTGGAAGGAATCCGTTTTATAGGGCAATCGTACCGACTCGCCCTTGATCGCCTGTTCGTAGCCAGTCGAGAAATCTTCAAACAGAATCCGCCACGACACCCCGTCTATCACCAAATGGTGAATGGCTATGAGCAAATGATCTCCCTCTGCTGTGCGGAACAATCCGAGTTTGACCAAAGGTCCTGCGGACAGGGCGATGCTGCTTTGGATTTCATTTGCCTTCGCTTCCAGCGCTTCCGCATAGGCTACTTGTTCACGGTAGTCTGCGGTTTCCAGCGTATACAACGCGCCTTCATCTACACCGCGTGTCCAAGCCGTATAACCCGAGGAAGTCTGACGGAAAACTGTACGAAGCGCATCATGATGCTTCACGATGTGATCCATGACTTGGCGAACCGCCGTCTCATCAAAGCCCTCGGCACGATAGAGCATGACCGCCTGATTAAAGTGCTGCGGACGCTCGCGCTCCTGCGCAAAGAACCAATGCTGGATCGGAAGCAAAGCGGTTTCCCCGCTCACTTCTCCTTGATCTGCCATACGACTGACCTCGTGCATATGCGGTGCCAGTGTTGCAACCGTTGGATACTGGAATAAATCCTTCATGTCCAGCTTATAGCCGGCCTGGAACGCACGCGATGCGATTTGGATCGCCTTGATCGAATCGCCGCCCAGATCAAAGAAATTGTCCAAAATACCGACAGTCTGTAGTCCCAGTACTGACTGCCAGACCGCTGCCAGAGCACGTTCTTGCGCGGTACGCGGCTCAGCATAATCCGCTCCGGTTTGCAGGCTGCCTTCCGGTGCTGGCAGGGCCTTGCGGTCGATTTTGCCATTTGGACTCAGCGGCATCTGCTCCAGCTGTACAAAGTACGATGGCACCATGTAGCTTGGCAGCTCCCGGCCCAGCTCACTTCTCAGCTCGCTGGCACCCATTTCTTGCCCCGCGACATAGTACGCCACCATTTGTTTTTGGCCCGTTTCGTCTGCACGCGCCATGACCACGGCTTCTCGTACCGATTCCACTTGGAGCAGCTGCGATTCGACCTCGCCCAGCTCAATCCGGTAACCCCGGATTTTCACCTGATGGTCGATCCGGCCCAGATATTCAATGTTGCCGTCCGGCATCCATCTCGCCAAATCGCCTGTGCGGTACATCCGTTCATACCCGGCTTCACCACCGGAAAACGGATCGGCTACGAATTTCTCGGCCGTCAGCTCCGGTCGGTTCAGATAGCCCCGTGCTACGCCGACACCGCCGATGCACAGCTCCCCTGCAACCCCGATCGGCTGCAATTGCTCCGTGCCTTCCTTCACGATGTACAGACGAATATTCTGAATCGGTTTCCCGATTGGAATGACCGCATAGGTTTCATTCGGCTCGCAATCGAAGTACGACACGTCCACCGTCGCTTCGGTTGGACCATACAGGTTGATCAGCTTCGCTCCAGCCAGGCTCGACACAAGCCGTTGGAACCGTGCGACATGCTGTGGCGGTAATGCTTCACCACTGGCAAAGACATGGCGCAACGTACCCAGCTTCGCTTGCATCACTTCCCGTGGCTGCTGCTCCACATATTCCAGGAACGCATGCAGCATGGCGGGTACAAAGTGCATCGTGCTCACACCATCGCGAGCAATCGTGTCGACGATGTCTTCCGGGTTCTTTTCCCCGCCGACTGACAGCAGGCTCACCTTTGAGCCGACCAGCGACCACCAGAACAGCTCCCACACCGACACGTCGAACGTGAAGGCCGTCTTTTGCAGGATCGTATCTTCCGCACTCAAGCCGTAACGATCATGCATCCACAAAATCCGATTCAGCACAGAATGGTGCTCCACCATCACGCCCTTCGGTTTTCCCGTGGAGCCAGAGGTATAGATGACATAGGCTACATGGTGCGGTCCGGCCAGTGGCTCCAGATTCGAGCCATCTTCGTGGTAAATGTCCTCGCGATCCAGCAACAGCACCTTGCCGTCGAAACTCAGTGATGCTTGCTCCGCCAGATGCGATTGCGTCAGCACCAGCTTCGCTTCCGAGTCCTCCAGCATAAAGCGGATACGATCCGCCGGATATTCTGGATCGATGGGCACGTAAGCTCCGCCTGCTTTGAGGATCGCGTAGATACCCACGATCATGTCCAGCGAGCGCTGAACCAAAATGCCCACGGGCTGATCCGGTTCAATACCTTCGGCACGCAAGGTGCGTGCGAGACGGTTCGCGCGCTCATTCAACTCACGGTAGGTCAGCGATTCCGCTCCGCACAGCACTGCTACTTGCTCTGGCGTGTTCGCTACCTGCTGCTCGAACAGTGCACTTAGCGTTTGATCCTGCGGATAAGCTGCCGTCGTATTTCCCCACACCTGAACGATCTGTGCCTGTTCTTGCGGGGTTACCAATTCCAGCTCATTCACACGGATATTCGGATTGTCCACAATTTGCCCGATGACATGGTCGATATGCCCCTGGATACGCTCCATAGCAGATCGGTTATACACCAGAGCATTGTATTCAAGCAGGATGGAGATATCCTCGTCAGGCACGACAATCAGGTTGAAATCGTAGTTGGTTTGCTCGGCAAGTGCCACATTGGCAATAGAGAAGCCATTTTGTGCTCTTGTCTCACCGGAATCACCCACCTGCTTCATCTGTTGCCCGATCGGGTAGTTTTCAAAGACCATAATGTGATGAATTAGGTCTTGTTTTTGTGCAGTCAGTGCCTGGATATCGTATAGCGGGAACGTGTCATAGACACCAGAGGCCAAAGCCTGCTCCTGTGTGCGCTGCAATACTTCAGCAAATGTAGCATCCGGTGCACTGCAAATACGTACCGGAATCGTGTTGATAAACAATCCGATCATATTCTCCACGCCTGGAATGTCTGCCGGACGACCGGATACCACACCACCAAATACAACATCCTGATGATTATTGTATTGCTGTAAAATAACGCCCCACACGCTTTGCAGCAAGGTGTTAATCGTGACATGTTGTTGCTTGGCCATTTGGTTCAATGCCGCGGTCCGTTCTTTACCCAACATAAATGGCAGCTTTTCTGAAACATAGCCGGAATGGGAACCCGCACCGCTTCCGTCTGGTTCTTCATCCCGTGCGACTACAGAAGCTTGTGCGTTCTCACCAGGCAACAAGGTTTGCTGCTCATAACCCGCCAAATACTTACTCCAATAACGGGTCGCTTCCTGTGCATCCTGATCTTCCAACCATTCGATATAGTCACTATACGGCTTGACAGGTGCGAGCTCTGGCTGCTTGTGCTCCAGCAGGGCAACATATGCACCAAACACTTCATTCGTCACCAGCGACAGGCACCAGCCATCCATCACAATATGATGGAAGCTCCATACAAAACGGTAGGAGCTATCACCCGTGCGGAAGACGGTTACGCGCATGAGCGCATCCTTGCCTAAATCAAAGTTTTGAGCTTTATCCTGGGCCACAAATTCAGCTATAACGTGCTCACGGCCTCGGACATCCTCATAACGGAAGCTCGGATTTTTATGACGATAGACGATCTGCAACGGTTGGCCATACCAACCACTGTAGAAATTCGTCCGTAATATAGCATGTCGGCTAACCAGCAGCTTCAGACTTTCCTCGAATAGGGACGGTTCAAAGTAGCCCTCCAGATCAAAGGTCGCCTGTTCAAAATACACGCCTGTTTCTGCATTCATCAGACTATGGAACAGCATCCCCTTTTGCATGGGGGTTAACGGATACATATTTTCCAGTTCTCCAACCGTCTTGGTCTGCTCCTTAATCGTTTCTAATTGCTCCAGGGTCAGACCTTTTAGCAATACATCACTTGGAGTCAATTCGGTCCGCTCCCGTGTGACACAATGCTCGATCATTTCAAGCAGGTTGGATTTTAACAGATTAGCCAGCATGTGGACCGTGTCCTTACGGAAGGCTTTGCCGTTATACCGAATGCCCAGTTCCAGGATGCCGTTCGTTACGATTCCGCTCACATCCAGAGCATATTTCATCTTCGTCCGGTCGCTAACGACCGATCCAATCGAGTAAGGAGACCTACGCATATCGCTGTTTTGCAAGTCCTGATCAAACTGGCCGAGGTAATTGAAACTCACTTGTGGCTCGGCAAAAGCTTGATGTTGACCAAGGTGCCGTGCATCTGCTTGCTGACCAACCGTTTGGCCGGATTCACTCAAATATCTCCATATACCGTAGCCCATTCCTTTATTCGGAATATGACGCAGGCTCTCTTTGACCTGTTTGATGCGTCCCGACAAAGCGTGATCACGACCGATGTCCAGCAATACCGGATATTGACTCGTAAACCAGCCTACCGTACGAGAAATGTCCGTATCCGGCAAAATATCCTCACGTCCGTGTCCCTCCAGGTTGATCAGGCTGCGTTCATGGCCGGTCCATGTGTACAGCATCATGCCCAAAGCAGTCAGAAGCAGATCATTCACTTCCGTGTTATATGCGCGGTGTGCTTGCTTCAACAGCCGTTCAGTCTCTTCTTCCGTAAGCTGGACGACCACTGTATCCGTGTCAGCTAGGATAAATGGCTCAGCCTGCGCTTGATCCTCAGGCAAACGCACTTGGTCAGCCCAAGCGGCTGCGTTCAGTTGCTCCCAGTAGGCGTGTTCACTTTCCATGGCTGTGCTATTCGCATACGCGGAGAGTCGCCCAGACCAGGAACGGAAGGAATCCGTTTTGTTCGGCAGCTGAAGCACTTCCTGATGAACGGCCTGTTCATAGGCAGTAGCCAAATCCTCAAACAAAATACGCCAGGATACCCCGTCCACCACCAAATGGTGAATCACCATCAGCAGATGATCCCCATCGGCACAGTGGAACAAACCAGCCTTTAACAGCGGCCCTTCTTGCAGTTGAATACTGCTTTGAATTTCGGTGGATTTCGCTTCAATTGCCGCGCTGAGCATGACTTCATCCGTCAAATTGCTAAAGTCCAGCACGTCCAGGTGATACAGCTCGCCTTCCTGTATTCTGCGGTTCCATGCTTTATAGCCTTGCTCGGTCTTGCTGAACACCATCCGCAGAGCATCGTGGTGCTCCGTCAGCTTGCCAAGCGCCTGACGCAAAGCAGCTTCGTCAAAGCCCTGCTCCCGGTGCAGCATAACGGCCTGGTTAAAGTGATGCGCATCCACTTGCTCCTGTGCAAAGAACCTGTGCTGGATCGGAAGCAACGCCGTCTCTCCGCTCACTTCTCCCTGATCTGCCATACGACTGACCTCGTGCATATGCGGTGCCAGGGTTGCGACGATGGGATAGCGGAACAAATCCTTCATGTCCAGCTTGTAGCCTGCCTGGAACGCACGCGACACGATTTGAATCGCCTTGATCGAATCGCCACCCAGGTCAAAGAAATTGTCCAACATTCCGACGGTTGGCACGCCTAGGACGGATTGCCAGACCGCTACGAGTGCCCGTTCCGGTGCAGTGCGCGGCTCTACATAATCCGCTCCGCTTTGCAGGCTGCCTTCCGGTGCTGGCAGGGACTTGCGGTCGGTTTTACCGTTTGGTGTCAGCGGCATCTGCTCCAACTGAATGAAATACGACGGCATCATATAGCTTGGCAATTCCCGCCCCAGCTCATGTCTCAGCTCACCGGCGCCAAGCTCTTGACTCGCGACGTAGTACGCCACGAGCTGTGTTTGGCCCGTTTCGTCCCCACGGGCCATGATGACCGCTTCTTGTACCGACTCCACCTGCAACAGCTGCGATTCGATCTCGCCCAGTTCGATCCGGTAGCCCCGGATTTTGACCTGATGGTCCATCCGCCCCAAATATTCAATGTTGCCGTCCGGCGTCCATCTCGCCAAATCGCCTGTATGGTACATCCGCTCATGGCCTGCCTTGCCACCAGCAAATGGATTATTTACAAATTTCTCAGCCGTCAGTTCTTCACGTTTCCAATACCCACGGGCTAATCCTTCCCCTGCAATACATAACTCGCCCGGCACACCGACGGGCTGCAACTCTCTACTCGCATTCATGATATAGATTTGGGTATTCGCGATAGGACGTCCGATATTAATGTCTTGAGCATGGGTCAGTTCCTGTACGGCCGACCACACCGTCGTTTCTGTAGGTCCGTACATGTTATAAATGCGGGGACCGTTTATTTCTTGCAGTGCTGTGAGCACCTTGGACGGAAGGGCTTCACCCCCGACCATAATGACCTTCACGTTTCGCAGCGCACGGGAACCTGCTTCATGACCCAGCAGCATTTGCAACCGGGATGGGGTCATTTGCAACATCTCAATAGAATGTTGAGTAATCAACTCACCAAGCGCCTGCGGATTCACCTGATGCTGGCGGTCGCCAAGCACAACAGACATTCCACCCAGCAGGGGCAGGATGGTTTCCAAGACGAAAATATCGAATGAAATGGTCGTGAGTGACAAAATGGTTTGGCTCGTTTCAAAGTCAATGGCTTCGCGCATCCCGGTAATAAAGTTGAGTACCGAGCGATGCTGGAGCATAACTCCTTTCGGATTTCCAGTCGAACCCGAGGTATAGATGACGTAAGCCAAATGCTCTGGGCGGGCAATCGTCTCCAGGTTGCTACTTTCTCCCTGATACAATGCGGCATCCTCAAGAAACATGGTATTGGCATGGCAATGGTGCTCTTCTGCCAGCTCACGACGGGTCAGAAGCACTGCGGCCTCGCTGTCTTCCAGCATGTATTCAATACGAGAGGACGGAAATTCGGGATCGATTGGCACATAAGCACCACCTGCTTTGAGAACGGCCAGGAGACCTACAATCATTTCCACGGAGCGCTGCACCATCAGACCCACCAGCTTGTCAGGTCCTACTCCCTGGGCTTGAAGCATTCGAGCCAATGAGTTTGCCCGTTCATTCAGTTCCCGATAAGTCAGACTCTGATTTCCAAACACCAATGCCACTTGGTCTGGCGTACACTCCACCTGATCCTCGAACAGCTGATGGATCGTCTGTTTGGACGGAAATGCACAAGCAGTGTCATTAAATGCTGCTGTAATCTGTTGTTTTTCCGCTGCTGTGACCAATTCCAGCTCTTCAACCCGAACATTTGGGTTGAGCGAAATTTGCTCCAAGAGACGGGTGAAATGTCCATACAGACGCTCAATGCCTTTCCGATCAAAACAGAGCGTGTTATACATAAAGCGAATCTTTATGCCTTCTCCCGGCATAACGGCTACGTTCAGATCGTAGTTGGTTTGCTCTGTAGCCACCACATTCGAAATCGTGAACGGTTCCTGTCCTTGGCCTCCCAGCTGCTCTACCTGCTGCTCCACCGGATAATTTTCAAATATCATAATATGATTGATTAAATCCTGCTTCTGCTCGGTCAGTGCCTGAATTTCATACAGCGGGAACGCATCATAGGCATTGGACGCCAGCGCTTGCCGCTGTGTTCGTTTCATCAGCTCGTTAAAGGCTTCGCCCTCTTCAGACTGCACACGCACTGGAATCGTATTAATAAATAGCCCGATCATGTGCTCCACACCTGGAATATCGCCTGGACGACCAGACACTACGCTACCGAACACGACATCCGAACTGTTGTTATATTTTTGCAACAGAACGCCCCATACGGTCTGAATCAACGTGTTGACCGTCACCTGATTTTGCTTCGCCACCCGTTCGATCTGAGCCACCAGCTCCGGCTGGAAGTCACATTCCAGATCTTCAGCAACATATTCCCCATCTTGCATCGATTTAGGCTGTGTTTTTTGCTGAGGAAGCGTAATTTGCTGCTCGTAGTCCGCCAGATACCCACGCCAGTATTGCAAGGCTGCCTCACGGTCCTGACGCTCCAACCATTCAATAAATCGACTAAACGGCGTGACAGGCTCCAGCGTTGGCTCATGACCCGCACGCAGTGCCAGATAGCTACCGAATACCTCCTGTGTCATAAAGGACAAGCACCAGCCATCCATCAAAATGTGATGGAAGCTCCAAACAAAGTGGTACGTTTCATCCCCGGTTTGCAAAATGGAGACACGAATGAGTGCATCCTCTGCAAGATTGAATCCTTTCGCTTTATCCTCGATGACAAAAGCTTCAACACAAGCTTCTCGTTCCTCTTTTTCTAGTCCGCGCAAGTCTTCATAATATAATTGCCCGCTACGATTACGGAAGACGACCTGCACAGGTTCATCCTTCCATGAACTGATAAAGTTCGTCCGTAACGCCTCATGACGCTGTACGAGCAAATCAAAGCTTTTGCTGAAAGCAACCACATCAAAACATCCATTCAATTCAAAGGTTGCCTGCTCAAAATAAGCTGCCGAACTCTCATCCATTAGACTGAAGAAGAGCATGCCCTTTTGCATCGGCGTCAAAGCATACACATTTTCTAGTTCACCCATATCTTGTGTATCTTTCACCAATTGCTCCAGCTCGTCCAGCGTTACATGTTTTAACAAGACATCACTTGGGGTCAACACCGTTCTTTCCTGCGCAATGCAATGGCTAATCACCTCACGCAAGCCGGATGCCAGTAGTTCTCCAAGCCGTGCAATCGTTTCGTGCCGGAATTGTGTGGTACCGTAGCGAATAGTGAACATCAGCTCGCCATCCTCGATTAATCCATTGATATCTAGTGCAAAATCCATAGCCGCGTTCGTGCTAACAGGCACACCAATGGAATAGGAGGAAGGCTTCAGATCGTTACCTTTATAATCCTGATCGAATTGGCCCAGATAGTTAAAACTGATCTCAGGCTGAGTCTTTAACTGCACGCCTGCTTTCTCCAGAACATTCATATCTGACAGGTATCGCAAAATACCATAACCGATGCCTTTTTGCGGAATATGACGCAGCCCTTCCTTGACCCGTTTAATCAGCCGAGCGGTATTTCCACCTTGTCCCAGACTTCCATCCAGTACAACCGGAAATTGGCTCGTAAACCAGCCGACTGTGCGCGTAATATCCACGTCGGGTACAACGGCTTCCCGTCCGTGGCCTTCCAAGTTAACCAGCACCCGTTCGGAACCAGACCAGTCATACACGGCTTTGCCGAGTGCGGCCAGCAGCAGGTCATTCATTTCCGTGTTATACGCGCGATGAGCTTGTTTGAGCAGCTGCTCGGTTTCCTGCTTCGTCCAGCTGACTGTCACTACCTCGCTGTCTCCAAGCAGAGCATTGTCATTCGCAAAATCCTTCGGCAGAGGCTTCGCGAGGCTGGCTTCCGCCTGTTCGATATGCTGCCAGTATGCAAACTCCCGCTCCATCGTCACACTATTTGCGTAGGCTGACAGCTGTTTGGCCCATACCTGGTAGGAATCTGTTTTATGCGGCAATCGGATGGCTGTGCCTGTTTTACCTGCAACGGCCTGCTCATATCCGGCTGCCAAGTCCTCCAGCAAAATGCGCCATGATACACCGTCCACAACCAGATGATGAATCACGACTAGCAAATGGTCGCCTCCAGCGCAATGGAACAGACCGAGCTTCACAAGTGGACCCTCGCTCAAGTGAATGCTCGCTTGAATTTCACTCGCCTTGGCTTCTACTGCGGTGGATTCATCTTCAACTCCGCTAAAATCTACGATGTCCAGCGTGTATAGCTCGCCTTCCATCACACTGCGGTTCCAAGCGGCATAGCCTTGCTCCGTCTCACGGAATACAGTGCGCAATGCGTCATGATGCTGGACAATACGTTCCATCGTACGGCGCAGCGCGTCGACGTCAAAGCGCCCGGCTCGATACAGCATCATCGCCTGGTTGCTGTGGTGCAGATCAACCGGCTGCTGCTCGAAGAACCACCGTTGAATAGGTGTCAGATCTACCTGGCCTACTGCCTCTTCCTGGCTGGCAATCTTGCCATCTGTACGAAGCAAAGGACTGAGTGACGCTACCGTCGGATTGCTGAACAAATCCTTCATGTCCAGTCGATACCCTGCTTGCAGCAATCGGGATGATACTTGCAATGCTTTGATCGAATCGCCGCCCAGTTCAAAGAAGTTATCCTGCGTGCCTACCGTTTCGGCACCCAGCACCCCGGCCCACACTGAAGCTAAAACCTGTTCTACCGTAGTACGTGGAGCCACATAGGCTGCGCCGGTATGGATGCTTCCTTCCGGTTCCGGCAAGGCCTTGCGGTCGATTTTGCCGTTGCTCGTCAGCGGGATCATCTCCAGTCGCATCAAGCGTGCCGGCACCATATGTGCTGGCAGTCCGGCTTCCAGCTCCGCCTGTACCTCCTCGATCCGCAGCTCCGCTTCTCCCGTGATGTATCCGCACAAATACTTGTGTCCGCGTTCGTCCGTCCGGTCGATGACTACCGCTTGACGCACACCCGGCACCCGCTGGATTGCCGTTTCAATCTCGCCCAGCTCGATCCGATATCCCCGGATTTTGACCTGATAATCCATCCGGCCGATAAAGTCCACATTGCCGTCTGGCATCCACCGCGCCAAGTCACCTGTGCGGTACAATCGTTCACCCGCTACATACGGATTCGCTACGAATTTCTCGGCCGTCAGGTCGGCACGGTTCAGGTAGCCTCGTGCTACCCCGGCTCCGCCAATGCACAGCTCACCCAGTACGCCGATCGGCACCGGATTCAGCTGGCTGTCCACAATGTAGAAGCGTGCGTTCAGCCACGCCTGGCCAATCGGTACACTGCCGCTGCTTGGCAGCTTCGACAGTTCTTCGTCGTAGAAACTAGAGTCGATTGCCGCTTCCGTGACGCCGTAACTGTTCATAATGCGAATATCCGCGCCAAATCGTTCTTGCAGCACCCGGTAATCCGTCACGCTGCAGCTATCCGAGCTGGTGATCAGCAATTCCAGACTGCTCATGTCCAGCCCGTGTTCATGCACATGCTGCATAAACGGTACAATCAAGGCCGGGGTTGATTCGAACACCGTAATCTGATAGTCGCGAATCCAGCCGTATAGACGGCTTGGGTCAATGCGATCATCTTTCGGACAGATGACCATCGTGCCACCGTTATAGAGCGCCCGCGCGATATCGCCGACGAACACGTCGAAGGAGAAGCTCGCCAGTTGTAACAGGCGTACCGGGAACTGGTTCAGACGGTAATCCCGGCGATAGGCCGCAGCCGTATTCACCAAGCTGCGATGCTCAATCATGACCCCTTTTGGACGCCCCGTTGTACCGGACGTGTAGATCACATACGCCAGATCCTGCGGCTCATTGATATGTTCCACATCCGTGGCATCCCCGGTGTACAACGACTCATCGTCCAGCGCCAGTACGGTGTGCAGACGCAAGTTCGCTGCGGATTCGGATGCTGCTTCGCAATCAGACTCCGAATCTGATTTCAAGCTTAATCCCTCATTAAGGCTGTCTCTTTCCATCGTTTCAATGCTAACCGCCGTTTCCAGCTCACCCTCAGCCTTTCCTTCGGCCAAAGCCCATCGGCTTTCATTCAGCCATGCTTGGGCACGCTCCTGCATACCTGTTTGAGTCAGTAGCACCGTAGCGCCGCTGTCCTCCAGCATAAAGCGGATACGGTCAGACGGATAATCCGCATCTAAAGGTACATATGCACCTCCGGCTTTCCATACCGCCAATACGCCGACCAGCATGTCCACCGAGCGCTCGCTCAAAATACCAACAATGGATTCACGCCCAATGCCTTCATTCCGCAATCTACGAGCAAGTTGGTTCCCACGCTCGTTCAGCTCGCGATACGTAAGCTGCCGCTCCTCGTATACAACTGCCACGTGATCCGGCACAAGCTGCGCTTGTTCTTCCACATAGGCGTGGAACAACCCTTCTGATTGCTTTTCATCACTCCATGCAGATACGCCCACTGATCCAAAACCGTCGATGATTTTCGCTTTTTCCGAAGCAGTCACCAACTCAAGCTCATCTACCAGCGCATCTGGTCTGTTAATCGCTTCTTCAATAATATGCAGCAAATGCCCGCGGATTTGCTCTATAGCTGTACGTTCCAATACTCGCGCGTTGTACTCTAAATGGACATGAATTTCATCACCCGGCACAACCGTAATGTTGAAATCATAGTTCGTTTGCTCCGATACGGAAGCATTTGTAATTGTAAAACCATTCTCACCACGGCTACCCATTTGCTCCATACGCTGTTCCACTGGGTAGTTTTCAAACACCATAATATGGTTCACCAGGTCCTGTTTTTGCTCTGTCAGGGCCTGAATTTCATACAACGGATAGGTTTCATAAGCACGGGAAGCCAGTGCCTGCTCCTGTATCTGCTTCATTAACGCAGCAAACGTAATATCTTTCTCACTGTGAATCCGTACAGGAACCGTATTAATGAACAAACCAATCATTTTGTCTATGCCCGGAATATCCGCTGATCTGCCGGATACGACACTGCCAAATACAACATCCCGACTGTTGTTATACCGTTGCAGCACAACGCCCCATGCTGCTTGCAGAAGGGTGTTGACCGTCACTTGCTTTTGCTTAACCAGCTTGTTCATCCGTTCCGTCACTTCGCGGCCCAGTGTAAACGAAAGCTTGTCCGCTTCATATTCTTTAGCGTGACCGTCCAGCTGTTTTGCCTGCGGCAATACCGTCTGCTGCTCGAAACCAGCAAAGTAATCACTCCAGAACCGTTCAGCCTCCGCGTTGTCCTGTCGCTCCAGCCATTCAATATATTCGCTGTATGGCGTTATCGGGACAAGCTCCGGCTTGCGGTCTTCGAGGATGGCAAAGTACGTATTAAATGCTTCCCCCACAACCAGGAACAAGCACCAGCCGTCCATCAAAATATGGTGGAAGCTCCATACAAAACGGTACGACTCCTCGCCTGTACGCAAAACAGACACCCGCATCAGCTCGCCTGAGTTGAAATTAAAGCCTTCGACTTTGTCACGCTCAGCAAAATCAGCAATGTATGCGTCCTGCTCTCCTTGTCCCATTGAACGCACATCTTCAAAACGGAACCCGGCATGTTTGTGGCGGTACACCACCTGTAAAGGCTGCTCATTCCAGCCGCTATAAAAATTAGTTCTGAATATTTGATGGCGATCCACCAGTTGATTTAAGCTTTCGGCAAAAGCCTCCACTTGAAAGCTGCCTTGCAGATCAAATGTCGCCTGCTCAAAGTACGCCCCGGATTTCGGCTCCATTAAGCCGTGGAACAGGATGCCTTTTTGCATGGGTGTGAGCGAATAAATGTTTTCCAGTTCTCCCGCAACAGCCGTCTGCTCTACAATATGATCCAGCTCTCCAGCCGTCAGTCCTTGGAAGGACAAATCGCTTGGCGTCAGCTCTGGCAACTCTTTTTCCACACAGTGAGCCAATACCTCACGCAAGCTCTCCTGAAGCAGATCAGCCAGCTTTTTGATTGACTTTTTCATGAACGTTTTGTTGCTGTAGCTGATCGTCAGCTCCAGTGCACCGTCCGTGATCATGCCGTTGATATCCAGAGCATACCGCTTGGTTAACGTGTCACTAATGGAAGCTCCGATGGAATAAGGAGACATGCGAAAGGCATTATTCTTTAAATCCTGATCGAATTGTCCGAGATAGTTAAAGCTGATTTCCGGCTCGCTGATAAAAGGTGCTTCCCCTTCCCTGTCAGCAAGATATCTCAAAATCCCGTATCCAATCCCTTTATGCGGCAAACGGCGCAGTCCTTCTTTGACGTTCTTGACACGCCGTCCCACATTCTGTTCCTCGCCCATATCGAGTACAACCGGGAATTGGCTGGTAAACCAACCGATCGTACGCGTAATGTCTACATCCGGCAAAATGGCTTCCCGTCCGTGACCCTCCAGATTTACAAGCACCTGACGGATGCCTGCCCACTCCTGAATTGCAGTGCCCAGAGCTGTCAGCAACAGGTCGTTTGCTTCCGTATTGTAGGCGCGATGAGCTTGTTTCAAGAATTGTTCCGTTTCTTGTACCGTCCACGCTACTGTCAGTGTCCGATCATCGCGAAGCTGTGGCTTAGCCTGAGATTTACGAGTGTAATCTTTAGGCAAGGATGCCTGACTCTTCCCTGCTTGCTCAATCTGCTCCCAATACGCACGCTCATTCTCCAACGCTCCACTGTTCGCATAAGCGGATAGCTGATCTGCCCACAGACGGAAGGAATCCGTTTTGTTGGGTAAACGGACAGACTCGCCCTGTAAAGCCTGCTCATAACCGGATGCCAAATCCTCTAGCAAAATACGCCAAGACACGCCGTCGACCACAAAATGGTGGATCGCTACCAACAAATGGTCTCCATCGGTGCAACGGAACAGACCCAGCTTCACCAAAGGGCCTTCATCTAGACGGATACTGCTTTGAATTTCGCTGGCTTTGTTCTCCAGCAAATGAGCAAAGTCAGACTCATTTGTAAAATCAACTACTTCGAGGCTGTACAGTTCTCCTTCTTGCACGCCACGGTTCCATGCTTCATACCCACCGTCCGCATTTTGGCGGAATACGATGCGCAAAGCATCATGGTGCTCGACAATGCGTTGCAGTGCCTGACGAAGCGCCGTTTCATCCAATCGATCCTCACGATGCAGCATCAGAGCCTGGTTATAGTGTTCAGGATTGGATGGCTGCTGTTCAATGAACCAGTGTTGAATCGGTGTTAATGCCACGTTTCCACTGACTTCTCCTTGATCGGAAACACGGCTCACCCGCTGCACTCGTCCATTCAGCTCAGCAATCGTCGGATACTGGAACAACTCCCTCATTTCCAGCTTGTAACCATTTTGCAGCAGTCTTGAAGACACCTGGATGGCCTTAATCGAGTCGCCCCCCAGATGGAAAAAGTTATCCAGCACACCAATATGCTCAATACCAAGTATAGATTGCCACACAGACACTAGCGTACGTTCTACCTCATTACGTGCCGCTACGTAATCCTCACCGGAATCCACGCTTCCTTCTGGTTGCGGCAATGCCCGACGATCCACTTTGCCATTTGGTGTCAACGGCAATTGCTCCAACTGCACAAAATATGACGGTACCATGTAACCCGGCAATTCTTGGCTCAAGGCACTTCGCAGCTCGCTAGCCGCGATATTCGCAAGGGTGACTACATATGCACAGAGCTGCTTTTGCCCCTGCTCATCCTCACGTGCAATGACGACGGCTTCTTGCACCGCCTCCAGCTTCAGCAGCTGTGCTTCCACCTCGCCCAACTCAATCCGGTAGCCCCGGATTTTCACCTGTGCGTCAATCCGTCCTTTGTATTCCAACGTCCCGTCCTCATTCCAGCGCACCAAATCGCCTGTGCGGTAGCAGCGCTCTCCGCTGCGGAACGGGCTGTCTACAAACTTTTCAGCCGTTAAATCCGGACGGTTCCGGTAGCCACGTGCCACCCCGTCGCCGCCGACGATCAACTCCCCCCATGCCCCGACAGGCTGAAGCTGCATGGAACGGTCTACGACATACGCTGTGGAGTTGTGAATCGGACGCCCAATCGGCACCGCTTCCAATTGCACGCTGGCAATCGCATGAGTTGTAGAAAAAGTTGTATTTTCTGTCGGCCCATAGCCGTTAATGATCCGCAGGGACGGATGAGCCTCCAGCACCCGGTTAATGTGCGGTACGGACAGCACATCACCACCGACCAGCAGTTCTTGTACCCCCTCGAACAGCTCCAAGTCCTGCTGAGATAGCTGGTTAAAGAGCGGCGCAGTCAGCCACATTGTCGTGATACCATGGTTGCGCACGGCTTCCTTGAGCTTTGGAGCGTCCAAAATGACATCCTGACTTACCAGCACGAGCTGTCCACCATTCAATAGCGCACCCCAAATTTCGAAGGTGGACGCGTCAAAGACAACGGCGCCAGTTTGCAAAATGCGTGTATCAGCATCTAATTGCGCATAGTTTGTACTTTTCACCAAACGCACGACATTGCGATGTTCTACCATAACCCCTTTGGGCTGTCCGGTCGTGCCCGAAGTGTACATCAAATAAGCTAGTCGGTTTCCAAATTTACGTTCTTGTTCTCCAGCAGTGCTGTCTACGACAGACGAGGATGATTCATTTAAAATCTCATTTTTCAGATTAGTATAATCGGTATAATCCGCATGATAAGCCTCGTTTTGCTCCCAATGTACGGTATTCAAGCCTTGGTCATTCTCTGCCCCGTACACCTTAGCATCGCTCAGATCCAGTACGATTCCGGTGTATTCCTCCAGTTGCTGTTCTGCATGCTGCACCAGCAGCAACTTCGCCCCCGAATCTTCCAGCAGGTAACGGACACGTTCAGCCGGATAATCAGGGTCAATCGGCACATATGCGCCGCCCGCTTTGAGAATCGCCAACATGCCGACAATCATATCCGTGGAACGCTCAGCAACGATACCTACAGTTTGCTCGGCGGTAACACCGTGTCCGCGCAACGTGTGAGCCAGTCGATTTGCTTTTACATTCAGTTCGCCATAAGTTAAACGGGCATTTCCGAACACGACTGCTGTCTGATTCGGTGTACGTTCAGCCTGTTCCTCAAACAACTCATGAATGCCTGCTTCGTGTGGATATTCCACCGCAGTAGCATTGAATACGTCGACGATTTGTGCCCGTTCTTCCTCACTGATCAGCGACAATTCCTGTATCCGCTTGTGTGGGCCCTGCACCATATGCTCCGCCACACTCAAAAATTGTCGAATAATTCGAGCAATTTCCTGTTCACTAAACAGCTCGGTACGATAATCTAGGTACAGCACGAGTCTATCGTCATCCAGCATTTCAACCATGTGAATATCGAAGTCGTTCACCGTATCTCCGCAGAAATCGTTATCTACCTGCTGAATGGCTTCATCAAACCGGGAGAAACTCAATGTACGATACTGGATGGAAGCACCAAACAGACGCTGAATGTCCAGACTGCTTTGCTGTTCACGCAAATCCTGAATAATTTTGTTGTATGGGTAACGCTGATGCCGCAAAATGGACGCCTGCTCCTTCCCTACACCTTGCAGGAAGGTCAGCAGTTCGGATTCTGGTTCGACCAACAGACGCGTAGCCACGGTGCTGACGAACATACCGATGGTATCCTTTTCCTTCTTAGACGTACGGTTGGCATAGAGTGTCCCCACGGTTAGGTCCTGCTCTCCCGTCACTTTATGCAAATAAATATACAGAGCCGCCAGGAAGAACGTGAAAATACTAATTTTATGTTCCTCGCAAAAAGCCGTAACACCACGATACAACTCATGTTCCAGTATAAAGCTCTCCCGGCGTGCAGCTGTGCTCAGTGTCAGCGGGTTATATGATTTCAAACCTGTAGTCTCTGGCAAATCGGCAAACTTTTCTGTCCAGTACGTTTTGTCCTTCTGATAACGGTCTGATTGCTCATAGCTTTGCTCTACCTGGATAAAATCCAGATAGGGATTGCCTTTGGTCGGTGCATCTTGACCTGTACCATGCACAATATCCATATAATGTCCGGTGATTTCATTAATGGCCTGATTCATGGACACGCCATCTGAAATAATATGATGCATTTTAAAATTAAACCAGGTTTCTTCTGCTCCGAGCTGCAAGATAACAAATCGGTACAGCTGCGAATCCAACAATGAGAACGGCTGTGGATTATGACGCTTTAACCATACATTCGCTTCTTCCGGGGCAACTTGGAGCGTTTCTATATTTTCCGCCGTAAACGGCTCTACATATTGATATGGAATCCCATCCTGAGCAGTGATCTTGATACGGAAAGAATCATTTTGGGCAATCACCCGGTTCATTGCTTGCTGCAAGGCATCTATACGAACAGTTCCCCTGATTTTTACTGTTGCAATAATTGTTGATGTGTTCCGATTAGGATACAGAAGCTCCGTATACCAAATCCGTTGCTGTGGCTGGCTTAGCGAAAACAATTGAACATCTTGCTGTGTCATCCGTTTCTCTCCTCGCAAAATAGATATTGGTAAAAAGGAAATTCGCATATTTATGCGGTTTGTTCCTCGGGATGCTTTCGAAATTGAAGCTCATACAGCTCTGCATAATGACCTCCCTCGGCAAGGAGCTGATCATGGGTACCCTGCTCTTTCAGTTCGCCATCGGCAAGGACACAGATCGTATCCGCCCGTTCAATCGTAGACAATCGATGGGCAATAACTAATGTCGTACGATCCTTCATCAGCTCATTTAAGCCCTGCTGGACTTCATATTCCGATTCTGCATCCAAAGCCGAGGTCGCTTCATCCAACAGCAAAATCGGTGCATTTTTGAGCAAAGCACGGGCAATTGCGATCCGCTGTCTTTGACCGCCGGACAAATTGGCTCCGCGTTCACCGACAATCGTGTCGTACCCCTCTGGCAGCTCGCCTATGAAGCCGCTGGCATAGGCTGTTTTGGCCGCAGCCTCTACTTCTTCATCCGTGGCAGCCGGTGAGCCAAAACGGATATTATCCGCTACTGTACCGTGGAACAGCGTAGCCTCCTGTGGTACATAGGCCATTAAATCCCTGACCTCATCCAACGGAAATTCTTCTGCCAAGCGACCACGAACCCGCAGCACACCTTCGTCCGGTGGGTAAAATCCCAGCAACAGCTTCATGACTGTGCTTTTGCCACCACCACTCGGGCCGACAAGCGCGGTTACCTGCCCTTCTAGCACGACCAAGTTTAACCTTTGCAGCGTTGGATGGTCAGGCTGATAGCCAAAGGTGATGTCGTGCAGCTCCAGCGCAGCCGGAGTCTGTTCAATGGCGTGGTCTGAACGCAAGGTCTCAACATCGCCATAGAATTTCTCAGATTCACAGGCTGATAAAGCTGCCGTCTCGGGATCGATAAGCCTAGTCAGCGGTCCCTTCTTTTTAGCCGCGGGGAACTGCTCCTCTTCCTTCGACTCATCCAGAATTTCGCGAATACGCGCCAAGCCTGCCAAGGAGTTTTGTAACAGTGTTACAGCCGCCCCTAGCTCCAAAAACACCGTTGAAATACCGGTTTGCAGCTGCACAATCTGTCCCAATACCCCCAGTTCCATTTGCTTCTGCGATACCAGAATCAATCCGGCGACAAGCACACCGCCCAGCGTGATGAACTCTATGACAAAATTGCACATATCCTGCAAGCCCATATGACGTCCCTGCCGAATGCTGATGCGGTTTATGTCCTCGCTTGCATCGTTACAAAGTCCACCTACCTTTGTCCTCAACCCAAACAACTTCACCGTCTGCAAACCGGAAAGCAAATCACTCAATCGTTCCGTGAACCTGCTCATCCGTCCCTGTAACTCTTCACTCGTCTTTCGCATTTTCTTCGCGAAATGAGCGTTTATCCAGGCTGAAGCCAGCCCAAGTAAAACCGCCATAATCCCAAATCGCCAATCCAGAACCATCAAAATGACCAACGAGCCCAAGAAAAGCGAAATTTCTAGTATAATCGAGCGGATATGAACGGTGTAAGCCTGCTCCAGCGCCTGTACATCGTTCGTCATACGGGATACAAGATCACCCGAATGGTGTTTTTCGGCTTTTTCGTACGATAGCTTGACAATGTGGCCAAATAGTTTCATTCGTACATCGGCAATCGCCAGCTTTACACACCGTTTATACATATAGCTGCACAGGGGGGAAATAAGACTTAATGCCAAAAATGTACCACTGACCAAATAGACCGCTCGGTATAGCTCCTGTACATCGCCATTAACCGCAAAATTCAGCAAATAATGCACCACGAAAGAAAGTAAAATCGTGATGCTGGCATTGGTCAGACTATTGCCAACCAGCCCGGTAAAATACCATTTTCGATGCGGCTTCATCAGGGACATCAACTGCTTAAATTCATAAAACCCCTGCTTGAAGGTCACGACGCTCACTCCTTTCCTCAGGCAACGAATTACCGTTTTCCGCCGTATGCTGTTCTTCTTCAAAATTTTTCAAATACAGCTTTCGGTACACACCATCACGACCTAGTAACTCCTCATGAGAACCCGATTCCACAATGCTCCCCTGATCGAGTACAATAATACGGTTCGCCTGACGTACGGTTGACAGTCGATGAGCAATGACCAGTACCGTCCGGTTTTGCATTACCGCATTCATCGCATTCTGCACCTGAGCCTCCGACTGACTATCGAGTGCTGAAGTCGGCTCGTCCAATAAAAGCAGCGGAGCATTTTTCAGTAATGCTCTTGCTATAGAAATACGCTGTTTTTGACCGCCAGACAATCCGCCTCCCCGCTCGCTCAACAGGGTTTCATAGCCCTCGGGAAGTTGAACAATAAAATCATGCGCATGTGCCGCTTTCGCCGCCTCGACAATTTCTTCCCGAGTCGCCTCCAGACGTCCATATCCGATATTTTCTGCAATGGTGGCCGGAAAAAGCGACGACTCCTGAGATACCATCGAAATATGACTGCGCAGGCTTGTTAAATTCCAATCTGTCAAACTCTTTCCAAATAGTTGAATGGTTCCGGCATACTCTCCAGGTTCATTAAATCCGCAAAGCAGCTTGAAAATCGTGCTTTTACCGCCACCGCTGGCACCGACAATCGCCACCATATCCCCTTGCCCTGCCTGGAAGCTGATATCCTTCAGCACTGTGTTCCCTTCATCGTAGCCAAAGGTCAAATGCTCAAAGCTGACTACAGCAACACCATCAACGCCATCATCGCTTTCTGCTCCGCCTTCACTCATTCGGTTGGCTTCCCCATCTGCATCGTCTTCCAAATGAGGCGCCCTATTCTCTCGCCTCTGATCTACCAAGGTCATTTCGCCGTCCTGACGTTCATTCTGCCAATCCAGCACCTCAAACAAATGCTTTGCGGCTCCACCCGCTTCCTTCATTTGCGAAATGATTGTCGGCAGCATGGCAATCGGCTGTAATATGAACGAAATCAGGTATAAAAAAAGTACTATGCCTCCAGCATTCAGCTCTCCATGTTGTATCAGGTATCCTCCGTATACAATGACCAAAATAATTGGTGTTGCCAGCATCATCACACCTACTGGAGTAATGGCTGCATAGCGCTTTTCTAGCCTTAAGCCGCGCTTGACGACCTCCTCCATAATCACCATATACTTCTTCAACAGCACAGCTTGCATATTGAATGCCTTGACGATAGGGATTCCTCCGATTGCATCTTGCCCCACAGCGTTCAAATGAGCAATTTTCTCCTGAAGATCTGCGGAATATTTTTCAATCGGCTTGCTCATTAGTGATGTTATGATCATTCCTATTGGCATGAGCGCAAGACTTGCCAATATCAGTTTCCAGCTTGTCAGTAAAAGCAATATGAGTGATGCCGTAAACACAAGCGGTAAATAAAACAGATTGGAAAACTGCTGGATAAAAAAGTTCTGTAATACTGCCGTATTATTGGTTAGACGGGATACCAAATCTCCGGTAAATTTCCTTTCCACGCTGGAAACCGGTAAATCGCAAAACTTATGTACGAGATCGCCTCTCAAGTCGCGCAGAGCACTAACACTAAAACGCGCTGAAGCGTACCTCATCACAAACTTACAGGGCATTCCAATTAGCGTCATCCCAACAACCAGATAGATCATGTTCTGGGTAGAGGAGAATGTCCCCTGTGCCATTTGCTCAATAGCCTTACCCAAAATAATGTCAATAGCTGCCAAACACAAGGAGGCGATCACCGTTATGAAAACCCATAGATTATACGGCCTTACATAACGTGCGAGTCTCCGAAAAGCAGAATTTGATCGAAACAAGGGCATCCCTCTTTTCGTTGCCCACACTTTTTCAGTGCGAACTTTTTATATTGGCTGTGGACGTCGTTGAGATAAACTCTGGGTTTGGATGCATGAGTATCCGTACAGAATAAAATGCGATTTTGAACTATGCTGGAATTTGCATCTTGTTTGTGGGTTGGTTGTCGATTGTTGCTGAGATGGTAATAACGAAGTGTATCGTGATGTGTGGGACATTCAACTCTGTCTGAATCGTGGTTGTAGGGTGCTTGTGTTGTAAGCTGTATGAGCTGCCGCCGCGTGGGCCATCGGCGAGGATGTAGAAAGAATGTTCTCGACTGCGCTCATAACTTCTTGTTCTTGTTCATGGATGAAAAAGTGATTACCTTCGAACATCTGAACATCCATAGGTGATGTCGTATGCTGTTGCCAGGCATGGAGTGAATCTGTGCTAACCTCAAAATCCTTCATTCCGCCTAAAACGGTCATCGGACATACCAGTGGATTTCCCGGCTGATAAACATAAGTTTCACATACCTTAAAATCTGCACGCAGACGAGGCATAATAATTTGCATCAATTCTGCATTTTGCAGCACCTCTTCAGGTGTTCCCTGCATCAAACGAAGCTCTTCGGTGAAAGAATCGTCTGCTAAATCATGGAGTCGTTTTTTGGAGTATGGAAGATGTGGTGCGGATTTACCAGATATGATGATATGCACAGGTAGCTTTCCAGTTTTGCTGTACAACTGTCGTGCTGTTTCAAATGCAATCAGTGCACCCATACTGTGCCCAAAAAAAGCGAACGGCTTATGCATGTATGGGGCCATAGCGGGAATCAACGATTGAACGATGTCCTGAAGAGTATCCATTGGAGCTTCTGTTGAGCGGCTTTCACGTCCTGGAAGTTGTATAGGCAACACGTTAATATCAGGCGCGAACCTAGACTTCCAAGAGTTAAATATGTAAGCGCCACCACCAGCGTAGGGGAAGCAAAATAGTTGGAGCTTCGCAGTCGGTTGGACCTCTGTTTTTGCGAACCAAGATTGTGATCGAGTTGTCAAATGAATTCCTCCATCCTCTATGCAGTTCATAATTTTACAGTAAATCCTTATATCTCTTTTTTTCTTCCAACACTTTCTAACTGTTTTTAAATATACAAACTTTAAAACCGCTTGGCATGGGACAAAAGGGCTAAATTGATGGAGCTCATAAAAATAAAACAAAATCCATATTATGTTATTTGTTTCCAAACTTCAAAAGCAACAATTTCACTTTTTTTATTAGTTATCTGTCAATCATGATCTGTTAATTTAGTTTAAAACGAAATTTTTGGTTTTCACGAATTTTGTAAAACTAAACTCATTATGATTTACATTGAAGCTCCAACCCCTTATCCTACAACAATTTTATCTTTACATGCCATTAACATAAATGTAACAAATTCAACCTGATATCATCCGACAAATTCCGCCTTTTTCCGCAACTCTCTTTAACCTCCTAAATAATGGATCGAATTTGTATCAAGCTCACATAAACCAAAATTAATAACTCTTTAATTTTGTAATAAATATTGTTATTTCATAGTCCTAAAGGACCATATTTTGCATATTTTTTTCTGACTCTTCGTCTAAAAAATTCAGTTCGGATTGAGTTTTTCTCTCCCAAAGCTATGAATTTTCTTTTCAAACTCTAATAGAAACGTTTCTATCTCGCTTCAAAAGTACCTGTTCTCTAGAAATTTATAGCCTTACTTTTAATCTTCCCCCTCAAAAAACAGTAACGGCAAACAGCAAGGCTCCCTGTTGTTGGAGACTTGCTGCTTTATAAATTTCATTATGTTTGACTTCACTATCGGTCGATATGCAGAGTGTTGTAAGCTTTATTGTAGTTATCCCCCAATCATATTAATTTAGTGGAATGGAGTATATGTATGGGTTTCTTGTATATTTTCCAAAACGCGAAAGCCTTATGGTATACAAAAAGAGCACAGCCCATTAAGGCTGTGCTCTTTAATCTTGCTTGGCGACGTCCTACTCTCCCAGGACCCTGCGGTCCAAGTACCATCGGCGCTGGAGGGCTTAACGGTCGTGTTCGGGATGGGTACGTGTGGAACCCCTCCGCTATCGCCACCAAACATGAATTTACATCGTAAATTCTTTTTCAGGAATCAGCATCGCCAAATGCTGTGTGTTCGCTTGTTTCATATAAGCCACTTGAGCTTATACAATACAAAACTTACACCCTGAAAACTGGATCCGAAACTCATTTGCGTTTTATTCTTAGGATAAGCCCTCGACCGATTAGTATTGGTCAGCTCCATGCATTACTGCACTTCCACCCCCAACCTATCTACCTCGTCGTCTTCAAGGGGTCTTACTAATTGGGAAATCTCATCTTGAGGGGGGCTTCACGCTTAGATGCTTTCAGCGCTTATCCCTTCCGTACATAGCTACCCAGCGGTGCTCCTGGCGGAACAACTGGTACACCAGCGGTACGTCCATCCCGGTCCTCTCGTACTAAGGACAGCTCCTCTCAAATTTCCTACGCCCACGACAGATAGGGACCGAACTGTCTCACGACGTTCTGAACCCAGCTCGCGTACCGCTTTAATGGGCGAACAGCCCAACCCTTGGGACCTACTTCAGCCCCAGGATGCGATGAGCCGACATCGAGGTGCCAAACCTCCCCGTCGATGTGGACTCTTGGGGGAGATAAGCCTGTTATCCCCAGGGTAGCTTTTATCCGTTGAGCGATGGCCCTTCCATGCGGTACCACCGGATCACTAAGCCCGACTTTCGTCCCTGCTCGACTTGTAGGTCTCGCAGTCAAGCTCCCTTCTGCCTTTGCACTCTTCGAATGATTTCCAACCATTCTGAGGGAACCTTGGGGCGCCTCCGTTACTCTTTAGGAGGCGACCGCCCCAGTCAAACTGCCCACCTGACACTGTCCTCGCACCGGATTACGGTACCAAGTTAGAACCTAGATACGATCAGGGTGGTATCCCAAGGATGCCTCCCTTCAAGCTGGCGCTCAAAGTTCAACGGCTCCCACCTATCCTGTACAGATCGTACCCAAATTCAATATCAAGCTGCAGTAAAGCTCCATGGGGTCTTTCCGTCTTGTCGCGGGTAACCTGCATCTTCACAGGTATTAAAATTTCACCGGATCTCTCGTTGAGACAGCGCCCAAGTCGTTACGCCATTCGTGCGGGTCAGAATTTACCTGACAAGGAATTTCGCTACCTTAGGACCGTTATAGTTACGGCCGCCGTTTACTGGGGCTTCGGTTCATAGCTTCGCCCGAAGGCTTACCACTCCCCTTAACCTTCCAGCACCGGGCAGGCGTCAGCCCGTATACTTCGCCTTGCGGCTTCGCACAGACCTGTGTTTTTGCTAAACAGTCGCTTGGGCCTTTTCACTGCGGCCCCCTCGGGCTATTCACCCTACCGAGGCACCCCTTCTCCCGAAGTTACGGGGTCATTTTGCCGAGTTCCTTAACGAGAGTTCTTCCGCGCGCCTTAGAATTCTCTTCTCGCCTACCTGTGTCGGTTTGCGGTACGGGCACCTTCTCCTGGCTAGAGGCTTTTCTTGGCAGTCTGAGATCATGACCTTCGCTACTGTAATTTTCGCTCCCCATCACAGCCCAGCCTTAACGATGTGCGGATTTGCCTACACACCAGCCTCACTGCTTAGACGGACATCCATCAGTCCGCGTCACTACCCTACTGCGTCACCCCATTGCTCATAACGGATTACGGTGGTACAGGAATTTCGACCTGTTGTCCTTCGACTACGCCTATCGGCCTCGCCTTAGGTCCCGACTTACCCTGAGCGGACGAACCTTCCTCAGGAACCCTTAGGCTTTCGGCGGATCTGATTCTCACAGATCTTTTCGTTACTCATACCGGCATTCTCACTTGAATGCAGTCCAGCGCTCCTTACGGTACACCTTCAACCCGCATTCAACGCTCCCCTACCCCTGATGCAAGCATCAAGCCATAGCTTCGGTGGTGTGTTTAGCCCCGTTACATTTTCGGCGCAGAGTCACTCGACCAGTGAGCTATTACGCACTCTTTCAATGGTGGCTGCTTCTAAGCCAACATCCTGGTTGTCTGTGCAACTCCACATCCTTTCCCACTTAACACACACTTGGGGACCTTAGCTGATGGTCTGGGCTGTTTCCCTTTCGACAATGGATCTTAGCACTCACTGTCTGACTCCCGGAACTAAATCTATGGCATTCGGAGTTTGACTGAGCTTGGTAACCCTTGCGGGCCCCGCACCCAATCAGTGCTCTACCTCCACGATTCTATTTCCGAGGCTAGCCCTAAAGCTATTTCGGGGAGAACCAGCTATCTCCGGGTTCGATTGGAATTTCTCCGCTACCCCCACCTCATCCCCGCATTTTTCAACATGCGTGGGTTCGGGCCTCCAGTGCGTGTTACCGCACCTTCACCCTGGACAGGGGTAGATCACCCGGTTTCGGGTCTACGTCCACGTACTCATTCGCCCTATTCAGACTCGCTTTCGCTGCGGCTTCAGCTCTTCACCTTAACCTTGCACGGGAACGTAACTCGCCGGTTCATTCTACAAAAGGCACGCCATCACCCATAAATAGGGCTCTGACTTCTTGTAAGCACACGGTTTCAGGATCTATTTCACTCCCCTTCCGGGGTGCTTTTCACCTTTCCCTCACGGTACTGCTTCACTATCGGTCGCCAGGGAGTATTTAGCCTTGGCAGATGGTCCTGCCGGATTCATACGGGGTTTCACGTGCCCCGCACTACTCGGGATCCGTCTCGGAGGGAACAAGTTTTGAACTACAGGGCTTTTACCTTCTCTGGCGGGCCTTTCCAGACCTCTTCATCTAACCGGTTCCTTTGTAACTCCATGTGAGACGTCCCACAACCCCAAGGAGCAAGCTCCTTGGTTTGGGCTAATCCGCGTTCGCTCGCCGCTACTGACGGAATCACTATTGTTTTCTCTTCCTCAGGGTACTTAGATGTTTCAGTTCCCCTGGTCTGCCTCTATTCTGCCTATGTATTCAGCAGAAAGTGACTGTCGATGAAGACAGCCGGGTTTCCCCATTCGGACATCCCCGGATCAAAGCTTGCTTACAGCTCCCCGAGGCTTTATCGTTGTTCGCCACGTCCTTCGTCGGCTCCTGGCGCCTAGGCATCCTCCGTGTGCTCTTTGTAGCTTAACCTAGACTTTTCTTTCAAAGAAAGAAAATGTCGATGTTCGATAAAGAATGATTTTTGCCAAAGGCAAAAGATCTTTCCTTACCTGCTACCTTTATTTCACTTGTTTACACAAGATCAGCTTAAAGGAATATTCTAAAACGCAATTTCGTTTCGGTATCCAGTTTTCAAGGTGCAATTCGCTTCATCGAAGCGAAACCCGATGAATATTTCGGTTCCACACGGATGTGTGAATGAAACATTCGTCGAAGCTTGAGAGTTTGAGCTCTCAAAACTGAGCAACGAGTGAGTAAGTTAAGGATATTCATTTCATTCACACGAACGTGATGAACCGAATTGAATATCCGGTCGCAGGTACATTGTACCTGCTGATTTGAATGTTTCCGTTGCAGGAAACGATTCTCCATAGAAAGGAGGTGATCCAGCCGCACCTTCCGATACGGCTACCTTGTTACGACTTCACCCCAATCATCTACCCCACCTTCGGCGGCTGGCTCCCTTGCGGGTTACCCCACCGACTTCGGGTGTTGTAAACTCTCGTGGTGTGACGGGCGGTGTGTACAAGACCCGGGAACGTATTCACCGCGGCATGCTGATCCGCGATTACTAGCAATTCCGACTTCATGTAGGCGAGTTGCAGCCTACAATCCGAACTGAGACCGGCTTTTCTAGGATTGGCTCCACCTCGCGATTTCGCTTCCCGTTGTACCGGCCATTGTAGTACGTGTGTAGCCCAGGTCATAAGGGGCATGATGATTTGACGTCATCCCCACCTTCCTCCGGTTTGTCACCGGCAGTCTGCTTAGAGTGCCCAGCTTGACCTGCTGGCAACTAAGCATAAGGGTTGCGCTCGTTGCGGGACTTAACCCAACATCTCACGACACGAGCTGACGACAACCATGCACCACCTGTCTCCTCTGTCCCGAAGGAAAGGCCTATCTCTAGACCGGTCAGAGGGATGTCAAGACCTGGTAAGGTTCTTCGCGTTGCTTCGAATTAAACCACATACTCCACTGCTTGTGCGGGTCCCCGTCAATTCCTTTGAGTTTCAGTCTTGCGACCGTACTCCCCAGGCGGAATGCTTAATGTGTTAACTTCGGCACCAAGGGTATCGAAACCCCTAACACCTAGCATTCATCGTTTACGGCGTGGACTACCAGGGTATCTAATCCTGTTTGCTCCCCACGCTTTCGCGCCTCAGCGTCAGTTACAGCCCAGAGAGTCGCCTTCGCCACTGGTGTTCCTCCACATATCTACGCATTTCACCGCTACACGTGGAATTCCACTCTCCTCTTCTGCACTCAAGCTCCCCAGTTTCCAGTGCGACCCGAAGTTGAGCCTCGGGATTAAACACCAGACTTAAAGAGCCGCCTGCGCGCGCTTTACGCCCAATAATTCCGGACAACGCTTGCCCCCTACGTATTACCGCGGCTGCTGGCACGTAGTTAGCCGGGGCTTTCTTCTCAGGTACCGTCACTCTTGTAGCAGTTACTCTACAAGACGTTCTTCCCTGGCAACAGAGCTTTACGATCCGAAAACCTTCATCACTCACGCGGCGTTGCTCCGTCAGGCTTTCGCCCATTGCGGAAGATTCCCTACTGCTGCCTCCCGTAGGAGTCTGGGCCGTGTCTCAGTCCCAGTGTGGCCGATCACCCTCTCAGGTCGGCTACGCATCGTCGCCTTGGTAGGCCTTTACCCCACCAACTAGCTAATGCGCCACAGGCCCATCCACAAGTGACAGATTGCTCCGTCTTTCCTCCTTCTCCCATGCAGGAAAAGGATGTATCGGGTATTAGCTACCGTTTCCGGTAGTTATCCCTGTCTTGTGGGCAGGTTGCCTACGTGTTACTCACCCGTCCGCCGCTAGGTTGTTTAGAAGCAAGCTTCTAAACAACCCCGCTCGACTTGCATGTATTAGGCACGCCGCCAGCGTTCGTCCTGAGCCAGGATCAAACTCTCCATTAAAGACCAACCGAAGTTGGTTTATAGAAAGAGCGATAAGCTCATTTTGAAACTGACGAGATAAAAATATCTCTTGTTCGCTTCCATTTTATACAGCCTGACGGCATGTACCAAAATTTCAGCGTTGGATTTTGTAAACAAAATCCGTACTCACTCGTTGTTCAGTTTTCAAAGATCAAATTTTCATGTGGCTTTTTGAGCCAGAAAAATAATATAACATTTTCATCTAATTTAATCAACCTGTAAATAATTCCAGGTGGGTTATCCAAACCTTACTATTTAACAATCATTTTCGGGCTGGAATAATAATATATCAATTTAAACCAATTAAGTCTACCTGTAAAAATTTCCAGGTTGTTCAGACTTATAAAGATTCTTTATCTTATTTTATCGGCTGGACTAGTACTTTAACACGTATACCAAATTAATTCTACTTGAAATTAATTCCTTCTGATAAACAGCTACAGATAATACACCAAAGTGATTCATACTCCCCATGGGTGGAAGTATTACTTAAATCTGTTTTATTCTAATTTACATAAGGATTTGCTTTGTCAATTAGTTTTTGGCTGATTTCGAAGGTTGATCCTTCTTGTATTTCATTTGATGTTGATGCTAGTAATACTATTTATATTCTTTTTGGATGCATTTTTCTCAGAAGGAGTTGATAATTATGAAGAAATTTATCATGAACTTAATCCTTACATTTTTCACTGGCCTCTTCGCTATTTATTTACTTACTCGAAAAGTAGAAATAGATGGTTTAAGAGTTTGCTTTATAAGCACAGGAGTAGTAGCACTAGGTTATCTGACTGTGTGTTTAATAAAAAAAGCACGTAAATGAAAACCACATTTCTAATACGGACCAAAAAACGGCAAAAATAATTATGCTTACGTCACTCAATGAAAGTGAGGTTATACTCGATGCGTATTCCATGGAGTTGATAATTTCATCTGTTCCATGACAGTTAGATTGACCCCGTAATATGAAAAACAGCGGTATCCTTGGATGAGTCCTAGATACCGTTGTTTTTTTGAACTATCGTTCCTTGTTTGTTAAACGATAAACTTAATCTCCGTATTGTGTTTACAGCATACGAAACTTCTGCTTTGAATTCACCTCTGGACGATGCAAGGTGAAGAAGAACCTTTCGCCTACTGTGGGAACAGATTTAGGAAGCCATGACTTCAATGTTCAAGAGGATGCCGCTACCGCAAGCGTACCGGAAGAATCCGCTGTATGATGAATACTCCGCACGAAGCGAATCGTTTTTGTTTCTGAGTGCATTACGACTGAATGAGTTTCCGCTCTGTGACCAGGAAGAGAACGAACCCCCTGCAACCACTCCCCAGGTGTCACACCTGTAGCCACAAACATCACGCCTTGGCGTCCGACCATATCATCCATGGAGAGCAACGCACCGGGATCAGTAATGCCCATACGCTTGCAACGCTCAATCTCTTCTTCACCATGAGGCAGCAGGCGACCCTGGATTTCTCCGCCCATGCATTTCAGCGCTGCAGCGGCCAATACACCCTCAGGAGCGCCACCAGAACCGATATGCAAATCTACACCGCTATCCAGGCATGTTTCAATCGCGCCCATCACATCCCCATGGCCAAGCAGTTTGATTCGAACGCCGCTTTCCCGCAGAAGCTTGATGATCCCGGCATGCCGTGTACGATCAAGAATGGACACAGTAAGATCAGACAAGGATTTACCGAGTACTCGTGCAGCTTTTGACAATGTAGTTGGAATTGGGTCCTCAAGTGACAGCTTTCCAGCCAATGCCGGGCCAACGGCCATTTTTTGCATGTACATATCCGGAGCGTGGAGTAGACTACCACGAGGTGCAGCAGCAATGACCGACAGAGCGTTATTCAAACCATTTGCTACCGTTTCGGTTCCCTCTAGTGGATCGACAGCGATGTCCATAGCCGGTCCTCTGCGATTGCCTACTCTTTCCCCGATATACAGCATGGGAGCCTCATCCATTTCGCCTTCGCCAATGACGACCGTGCCGTCCATGGATACCGCATTAAAATGAGTGCGGATGGCTACCGTAGCCGCCTCGTCTGCGCTATTCTTATCTCCACGCCCTGTCCATTGTGCTGATTGCAGTGCCGCTGCCTCTGTTACCCGAACGAATTCCAATGCCATTTGACTCTCCATACCTATCCCTCCACCTCTCCTAAAAATTAATTGTTACCCTTAAGCAAATGAACTATTTAGGGCAACTTTGCTGCAATCTTTCTATTTATCTATTAAACTCCTGTATCCTACGATTTTAATTTTTAGTTATATGAGCAGCTACTAGGCTCTATAACATTCTGATAATTAAACCTGCCGTCTCTTCAATCGCCTTATCTGTAACATCAATAACCGGACAATTCAGCTCTTTAAACAAAGACTGTGCATACGCTATTTCCTCTTCTACCCTCATCGCTGTAGCATACTGCACATTATTAGGAAGCCCCATAACCTTTAGTCGCTCACTGCGTATTTTCAACAGTAACTCTGGCTCGATCGTTAATCCGAACACTCGACCACGCTGAACATCCTTCAACTGAACAGGCGGTGTCAGCTCCGGTACAATCGGTATGTTGACCGTTTTATAACCTTTATGCGCGAGAAACATGGATAAAGGGGTTTTGGAAATACGGGATACTCCAAGCAATACAATATCCGCTTTGAGAATGGCGCTCACATCTTTACCATCATCATATTGAACCGCAAAATCCAAGGCCTCTACACGGCGAAAATAGTTATCGTCCAGTCGGTGCAGCAGACCAGGCTTCTCTTTGGGATCGTTATGGAACGTATCGGCAAACGCCTGCATCATCGGTCCCATAATGTCGACAGCCCGCACATTCAGCCGGACAGCCTCCTCTTTCATCGCTTCTCTCAATTCTGGCTGTACCAGCGTATAAGCTACGAAGCCTTTACGCTCGGCAACTTCCTCCATCACCCGGCTCAGTTCGTCTTCATCCCTCACGTTCATAAATCTTTTGATCTCTGTGTCCGGTAACTCAAATTGGCGCATGGTCGCCTGTACGACAGCTTCTGCCGTCTCGCCAATCGAGTCTGAACAGATCGCTATAAAATGACTGCTCACCTGAACCATTCGATTCCTCCCATTAATCCTCTGCTACCATATCGAGCAACATTTTAATAATATTCGTTTTTGTAATGCGTCCCACAACTTTCCAGTGCTCCCCTGGCTTGTCGGAGTCGGAAGGGACGACAACAGGCAGGCTGTCGATTTGACGGGCAATAATTTTGCGCGCTGCCTCTAATACCGTATCCTCTGGGGAAACGGTGACAACATTCGCCTGTCGGGTCATCACAAGGCTGACAGGAATGGTTGCTGCATTGGGATTCCCTAACGTTACCTTAAGCAAATCCTTGCGGGAAGCTACCCCTGCCAAATCTCCGTCTTCATCGGTGACGATCAAATTGCTCACATTTTCCAAAAAGAGAGCTACGACAGCTTCCTGAATCGTGGTTGTTTCTCGTACGATGACTGGAACCCCATGAAGATCGCCGACCTTCATTTGCAACAGCCGGAATTTTTCCTCCCGGTTCGGCGTGCCCCGCTTTCCAACAAAATATCCGACCTTGGGCTTTGCATCTATGTAATTCAGAATGCCCAATTTGGATAGGTCGGTCCGAATGGTCGCCTTGCTGAGATTAAGCATTTCCGCAATCTGATCCCCGGTAATCGGGGCATGCTTTTGTACGATGTTTAAAATTTCTACTTGTCTTGCCGTAAGGTCGATGATGAACGTCCCTCCTTTTTTCTTGCGATCTAATATTGAATATAATACGTCATATATAACAATAAATCAACCTTAAAAATCATATAAAACATCACATATATAAAATTAAGGCGGTTATTCATGTCTTTTTATCATTTAAAACACTTATTTAACACAAAAAAACGGGTACTTTGCACCCTGCTCTTTCGAGTAAGGCGAAGCACCCGCTCCCTTATTCGTATCTTAAAGCATCAATTGGACGCAGCTTCGACGCCTTTCGCGCCGGATATACTCCGAACAACACTCCAACCCCCATACAGCACAGAAAAGAGTAAAGCACGGGCTCTATCGAATACACAATCGGCATTTGGACGAATTTCTCGAGTAGCTTTGCACCTCCGAGACCCACCATTACGCCAACCAGTCCACCCATCAGACTGAGAAAAACAGCCTCAGCCACAAACTGCAGCATAATATCACTGCGTTGCGCACCAATCGCTTTACGAATCCCGATCTCCCTCGTACGTTCCGTGACGGACACCAGCATAATATTCATAATGCCGACACCTCCAACGCCAAGCGCAATTGCAGCTACACCGGCCAGCAACATATTCATAATCCGATCAACCCCGGACACTGTTTTTAAGATTTCCGTCTGGGTCATGATCTGAAAGTCATCGCCCTCTGATGGCTTTAGCTCATGTCTGGCACGTAGCACCTGCCGAATTTCAGCACTTGCCTGATTAATCTTCTCCTCTGTTGTTGCAGAGGCGTTCACCTGCTGAATACTCATATTGCCTAGCCGTTCCATCCCCGTTGTAATCGGTACATATACCTGCTGACCACTGTTACTCATATTGGAATTGGAATTTGCCAGCACACCAACCACCTTAAAAGGAAGCTGTTTAATCATGATCGTCTCACCGACCGCTCTTGAGGCATCCGGACCAAAAATATTACGGGCCGCATCACTCCCAAGCACGGCCACATTCATTTGTTTATCCACTTCATAGTGGGTAAACGACCTGCCTTGAGCTAGTGACAGCTTTCTCACATGAACGAATGCCAGCGAAGTCCCCTCAATTTGCGCGCTGACCTTATTGCGACTCCACGTAATATCTGCATTGGTCATGGCACTTGGCGCTACCTCTGCTACTGCTTTTTGCTCCTCTAGCGCATCGATATCTTCCAGAGATATTCCTTTCGTCTGACTGAACGACATGGAGCTGGAACCATCATATGGAGCATAAGGATAGATCATCAGCAGATTATTTCCCATACTGTTGATCTGAGATGTAATCGTAGCCGTTGATCCTTTACCGATGGCTACAATCATAATCACAGCAGCCACTCCGATAATAATGCCCACCATGGTCAGCAAAGATCGCAGCATATTGGTTCGCAAACTGTTGAGCGATACACGGATAATTTCCTTAAACTTCATGCCTTCACTTCCTCTGCCGCCATTCTTCGTTTCCCAACAGGCTGATCCTCTTCAATCCGCCCATCCCGAAAATGAATCAGACGCTTGGCATATTCCGCAACCTCCTGATCATGAGTAACCAATACAACCGTTTTCCCCTGATCATTCAGACGCTGAAAAATCCCCATTATTTCAACACTTGTTTTGGAGTCCAATGCGCCTGTCGGTTCATCCGCCAAGAGAATGACCGGATTGTTCACAAGTGCGCGCGCAATAGACACCCGCTGCTGCTGACCGCCTGACAATTCGTTTGGCCTATTGTTCATCCGATCGCCTAGACCTACGCTAGTAAGAGCCTCCATTGCCCGCAAACGACGCTCCTTGGCAGGAATACCCGCATAGATCATAGGCAGTTCCACATTCTCCAAAGCCGTTGCTCGCGGGAGCAAATGGAATTTTTGAAATACAAATCCGATTTTCTGATTACGTATAATAGCCAGTTCATCCTCGCGGGCATCTAATATCGAATAGCCATCCAAATAAAATTGTCCCGATGTAGGTAAATCCAGACAGCCGATGACATTCATCATCGTGGACTTGCCTGATCCAGACGGTCCCATGATCGCGACAAAATCACCGTCAGCAATATCAAGTTGTACCTCACGCAGGGCATGAATTTCCTGATCTCCGACCTGATACACTTTTTTCAAATCCTCAATCTGAATGACGTATCTCATACCCGTTTAAAAACCTCCCTGCATGCCGCCCATAGCAGAAGGGTCCGGCGGAGGTTCAGGAGCAGGCACAATAAGCGTGTCACCCTCCTTTACACCTGACTTGAGCTCGACTCGATCTGGCGTGTAAAATCCGAGTTCTACGGGTTTGAATGTGCGCGCCCCTGGATTCGCAGCGTTATTAGCGGAAACATACACGCCATCCTGTCCCCCTTCCGATCTCAGCGCAGTAGCAGGTACGAACAATACATTTTTGTGTACTCCCAAAATAACGGCCACATTCATAATCATTCCCGTTTTGAGCTTGCCTTTCGGGTCATGAACAGACAATTCCATCAGATACGTCGTCATCCCTTCATCCGTAGAGGCTTCCGGTGAGACGAATTGCACCTTCCCTGGAAATGATTCACCCGGATATGCATTGGTAGTCAACACGGCTGAAAGACCCTTCTTTACTTTGACAATGTCGGTCTGACTTACCTTCACAACCACCTTAAGATCGTTGGAATCCGAGTTATTCATGACAATGAATGGAGCCGTCGGACTGGTCCCTACATCCCCGTTCACCTTCAAGATTACCCCGTCCCAAGGTGCTGTGACCTGAAGCTTGTTCAATTCATTTTTCTTCTGCTCCAGTTCCGTCGCCTGTCTTCGAACCTCTATCCGTGAGGCTTGAATATTGGATGCATCAGCCGGAACCTGAATTTTGCGAAGCTCTGCCATTGCCGTACGATATCCGATTTCAGCTTCTGAAATGGTGCGACGTTTTTGCGACATGATTTTGCGGAACTGCAGATCCAGACCATCATAGTCCGTCTGTGCTTTATCCAGTGCTTGCTCTGCCTGCTCCAATTCACTGTTGGACACCGCACCGGCATCATGTAAAAACTTTTGGTCTTCATATGCCTTTCGCGCCTGTTCCAACTGTTTTTGGGAAGTTTTCTTCTGACTTTCGGCTTCTTCCAGCTCAAATGATTCTTGCGCTGTATCGATAGCCATTTTGGCCCGAAGTACATTTGTTTTCTGAATTTCAATATCCTCTGCCTTCGGACCTTTCTCCAATTCAGCCAGCTTGGATTTGGATATTTCCAAAGTATCAGACGCAGTCTGAATTTGCATTTTAATTTCTGAACTGTCCAAAAGAGCCAGCACCTGTCCTTTTTTCACCTTGTCCCCGGCTTTCACATTTACCACTGCCAGCTTGTTATCACCTGCACTCGTGAAGTTTAACTTCACTTCCTTGGACGCTTGCACGGTACCGGACGTGTCCAGCTTCTCACTCACATCGCCGCGCTCTACTTTAAGCGTCTCATCCTGAACCAAAGGTGCCGCCTGCTCCTTGGGCAGACTCAGATATACTGCTGTTCCGCCTCCACCTACAACCAGTAGAACAATTGCAGTCCATATCCACTTTTTTCTCCGTTTTTTCCGTAACTTGATTAAAGCATCATTTAAAACCGTTTCTGCCAACGCCTTTTCCTCCCTATGTGCTCCATGGCTTGTTCAACGTATACTCATTTTGATCCAACTCGATCGCCAGCTCTTCCATTTGCCGTTCAATCTGGTTCACTTTCAACTGATTATTTTTCAATTCCATCTCGATAATTAGACCTCTGTCCCACTTTTTGCGCGCTAACTCCAAGGCCTCTTTTGCCGTACGCAAGCTTTCTTCCAGTTGTACATATTTTTTTTGGTTTTCCTTAACCGTGGCATACAAATTACGGAGTGATTCGGCAAAATCCTTTTGACCTTTGTCGAGCTCCTCTTTAGCCGTATCGACATCCATTTTAGCTAGATCATAAGCACCTGCGCCGCTGTTAAAATCGAAGTATCTCACATTAAGTTCCGAAGTTTTGATACTATCCTCCAGCTTCCATAAATTTGGATTCATGTCTGTCAGCTGTTGTATATGTATTTCGATATCCAGCTTCTTCGGTTCCTTGTACACGGGCCGATCAACCAATTCATAGGCTGTTCCGTTAGGTTGTCCCATGAGGAAGTTCAGAGCATCCCTAGATTTTTGCAACGCAATTTTCCCCTGCTCTACTGTTTGCTGAGCCTGGCTTCTGGTCTGTGTACTCTCGTTTTTCGCATACTCAGAAAGCTTGCCGCGTGCAAATTTGGCAAGTGCAATCTTTTCCTCCGCTTGGGCGATTTCAAGCGCTTCCAGATCATTTTTCACCTGATTCTCTGCTATAAACACACTTTGGTAGCTTTTCATCACATTAAAATAAATCTGGTCTTTGGCGAACTGCGCCTGCTTTTTACTGGCTAGATAGGATAACGTAGAGGAACTGTAATTCCTCCATGACGTTTCATCATCAAAAAACTCATCCTCTATAAACGAATCAACAGGTGTATAACCTAGCTCCTTTTCTGCATTTTTCAGTTCGATTCTGCGACGCTCTACATCCCGTTCGGCGGTACGCGTATTGTAACTGTTCGTCTGTGCCCATTCCACGGCCTGATTGAGTGTTAATATAGGTAAAGCCTGACCCGTTACGGATGATGTCTTCGATGTAGCCTCAGTAGATGGACTAACCGACGTACTTGATGCTACATTTCCTGATAAACTCTCAGACTGTACAGTGGAGGCCAATCCTGATGATAAGGACAATACAAGCAGCACGACAGCCGCTTTTTGCTTCATAGATGAATCTCTCCCCTTTCGGTTCATTCCCCGAATCTTTTCCATTTTTTTCGACATAAACTTCCACGAACTCTTTGCATTCTAATTGTACTTTCAGGTTTATGTTGGTACAAGGTGTCAAAACAATACATTTTTGTAACCTTTACTTCCTGATTACTCGCTTTATACTACTTTTCGTCCAATGAGATATTGATTCAACCTATTTTTACCTGAACTTTACCTAATTTTCAGCTAATTTTAAGGAAACCAACAGCATCTATTAAGGTTTGGAACATATACTAGAGAAAGAATAACAGCCGCTCACTGGGAGGGTTAATAGATGATAAAAGAATCTCGCATGACAACCACTAACGAACCGTCTGATTTGTGGATGACCCGCTTTTTACGTGAATCAGAACAAAAAAAGAAACAACTGATCCGGGAAGCCCGGAAAAATAACGATATACCGCTGATGAACAGCATTTCTTTTCACCTTGCCCAACGGGATCAGCAGCATCTTATCGGATAAAATGACAAGTGAATCTTATGCTATAAATAACAGATTACCTCTAGTTATCTGCTTCATATGCTAGATGAAAAAAATCCGGGACAAATCGATAATTGATTTGTCCCGGATTTTTGTGATAATCAAATCTAATATAAAACCGCATAGCTTGTTCCGTTCCTATTCTTCCATCTCCGCCTGCGGATCATAGAGATATTGATCGAGTGGAATACGCCCGCTTTCATTAAAACGTATGCCTTCCTCCTCCAAATACAGACGCTGCAGGGATGCGGACTCATCCTCCTGCAAAGCAATCTCCCCCAAACGGTTGACCACTCTATGCCAAGGAAGTCGGTGTTTTTGGCTCAATGTATGCAAAATTCGCACCACCTGTCTGGCACCTCTTGGGCTTCCGGCCTCTGCCGCAATTTGACCGTAAGTCATTACTTTTCCCTCAGGGATCAACAGTATAATTTGAAGCACACGGGCAGTGAAAGGCTGCATGTTCTAATTCCTCCGTATTACTATTGCTTTTTTTTCAATAATTATAGCACCCTGAACAGAGGCTAAAAACCCCTGCTCCTACGAATGTAAGAAGCAGGGGAAAACCCATCGTTTAAATTTAGAATCCGCTCAGACCCTGCCTTTTTAAATCCTGTGCTACCAATCGGGCCAGTTCCCTTGCACCTTCATAGTTTGGATGGAGTGTATCACCGTTCATATACAAGGCCAGTGTAGCGTCTTTACCAATAGAAGTGAAATAAGCTGAGCTAAGAACATTCAGGTCGACTAAAGGCGTTTGTTCCTCTTGAGCCAGTGCCAAAATAGCGCTTCTATACCATCTATTTTCTGCGTTGTGTACATTGTTAGCATTAAAGTCAGTGGCTCGTCCTTGCGGAGTTGACAGGATTACCGTCGCCCCTTTAGCCTTAACCTGCCGAATCATATCCTTCATCCAGTCCTTAAACTCGGCTTCGCTTTCGTTATGCTTTGGATTGGTGTCATTGATGCCCAATTGGAGAATAAAATAATCCCCCGGCTTAATATATTGGACGATGGCCTCCAACTGACCGTCCTGGTGGAAGCCTCTAGCAATTTGGCCTCCTGACGCCATATTGCGAATTTGAAAAGTATTCGTGTTCACAAACTCTGGCAGCAGTTGGCCCCATCCCGCCTGCACGCTGCTATCTAGCGGATAATAGTTACAAACCGTAGAATCTCCACCGATATAAATCGTTCGATTCGTAACCGGATTGCTAGATAATTGCCTGATTTCCAATGCACTGAGTGTGAAGACCGCGCCCTCTTTGCCTTCAGTAACTAGCAGATTTAGCTGCCCGTCTGTCACTGGAATTTGAAAGCGATCCTTGGCCCCATTCCCTGTCATATTAATGACCTGATACACCCCTTCAGCCGCAATACTCGAACGAGAGGTATCTCCTAAAGTAACCGACACCTCATACAAACCAGGAGGAAGATCAACGTCAAAAGTATTCTCGCTTTTCGTACCTGTAGCCAGGAACCGTACCGCATCACTTGCCACTCCAGTCCCCGAAGCGCTGACATTACGCATATTCTCAGGGGTACGAAAGCCATACCCACGTGCTGAGTCATAGGACAGCGAAGCACTCACACCGGTATAACCCGTTTCGACCGTACCTCCGCCAAAATCAAACTTGTACTCGCCAGCGGATGCATGTGCCGGCGTAGCTATGCCCCCACCTGGTGCACCACATAAAAAAGCTACTAAAAGCATACCAGTCAATCCTTTTTTCCACTTCATTCTTCATTCCTCCTCCAAATTTTTAATTGTACGAAGCAAAGGATATTTTATTTTTTGTAAGCGCATACATAAAATTCTACCCATTGTTGCAGGGTTATGCCTATGTAATTCTTATGCAAAAGAAAAGTAGTTTATTCGTTAAGCTGAAACTTGTACTTGTACACAAAAAAGCCTCGCAGTTACAACTGCGAAGCTTTATGAAGCAATATTTCGTCATATCAAAATTACTACATTAATCCGCAACCAAAATTCCGTCAAAGCTCTCTGGACCTACTCGTACTGTACCCAGCAGGTTAGAAGAAACAAAAGCTGTATAAACCAATTGTGGTGTAATCGGCGGGTTAAAGTCATCGGCTGAGAACGCAATAACCTGTGGAGCTAATAAACTCAAACTGAAAGTAGACGTAGCCGAATAAACAACAGGGTCAGTTACCAGGGTACCTCTTACAATAGTGATCGTTATTCCGACTAAAGCAAGCGGAAGTTGAAGCGATATGGTTCCTTTAAGCAGAACCCGTGGCGTACCTGTAGCTCCCAGTGTGTTTAATCCGATCTGCCCAAACAATTGAGGCGTATTTAAAAGAGTGATCGGAATGGCAATAGAGTTAGCTGTCGAAGCGTTTTGGGATGTTCTCCCATCAATAAATGTTCCCATGGTTTCCCCTCCTCTCTCTACCAGATACTCATAGACTATGAAAAAGTTTGTTTTGTGCTTGGACTGAATAACTTGTAAAACACACAACTTCTGATGAATAGGCTAATGTGCAGCCCTTTCCCTGGCCCTGTGAATACACTAAACCAACACTGGGAAAGGAGGGATGTCATGTCTAATAAGTTTAGAGCCACCTTAAGGGGGGCTAATGAAGTGCCTCCTGTCAGAACAAATGCGACGGGAACAGCCGAATTTCGTTACCGTCCAACGAGCCAACAATTAAGCTTTGAACTGACTGTACGCAATATCTCACGGGTAACCGAAGCGCATATTCATCTGGGACGAAGAGGTGAAAATGGCCCTGTTGTTGCTACACTGTTTGGTCCTTCGAAATTTGGGATAACCGTTAGAAGAGGCGTCGTTACCGGCGTGCTACGTGCATGTGATCTTACCGGTCCGCTCAGAGGCAGAACCATTTATGATTTGGTGTGCCAAATCAGAGAGGGCAATGCCTACGTCAATGTCCACACCATCCGTCATCCGAACGGTGCCATTCGTGGACAAATTAGACGCGCACCTATCAAACGCTGCAAATAACGAATGATCATGAGTATAAAAAAGAACTTCCATGCCACTCATTTTGAGGCTATGGAAGTTCTTTTTAATTCAGGATTTTGCAAAATTCGATTCCAGTCGCTCCGAAGTGCATATATAGACGGACTAAACCATTTCAATCTATATCTTGTTCATTGGAAGTCGCTTATGGAATTTTTGCAAAATCCTCAATTCTTAACAAAAGTTAAGAAGTTCATAAGCGTTTCTTAAGCCCTTCCCTTCAGGGTTGTTAAGAACTTTATCTTTTAATAGAAAGAGTTCAACAAGATACAGTTCACTCCTGAAAGGAAATGAAGCTTATGAAGCCTAAGACCAAAGAAAAAATTCCCGAATTGCAGTTGGGCAGAGCCATGGCGATTTTAGCCGTCTTGATGGTACATGCCACTTCTTATGCAACGGTTCAGCTTACAAATTCCAGTCTTTATGTTGTATACAATGCGCTCAATGTGTTGATGAAGTATGGAACCCCCGTATTTATCGCGCTTAGCAGCATGGTACTGTTCTACAACTACAAGGATCGTCCGATGGGACGACAGCTCTTAAGCCGCTTTTATAAGCAGAGATTGCTGTACATCCTCTTACCTTACGTCATGTTCTCTCTATTTTATTTCATCCTGTCCCTTATGGCTGGCAGCTCCGAACCATGGAATATAATCACACTTGCGAAAAGCTTTGCTCTGAAGCTGGCCACAGGCAAAGCGTATACTCATTTATATTATATTTTTATCATGATGCAATTCTATCTTGCATTTCCATTCGTACTGTGGCTGTTCCAGCGTTGTCAGCAACTTCCACAATGGTCTATTGTCCTTGGGCTCTTGGTACAGTGGTCATTTGTTATTGGAAATAAATTTCTATTTCAGGTTCAAAATAAGGGCAGTTGGGCACTGTCTTATATAGCCTGCTACATGCTGGGTGCTGCTCTCGGTTACTACTACCCACAGCTGAGAACGTGGTTTCTGATGCGTAAGGGGGAACGAAGTGTTGCCGGAGTGCTGACATGGATCGCAATTTGGGCTTTATGGCTGATTTCAGCCACCATGCATGTCTATATGTGGTACGAAAATAGAATGTACGGAATCTCGTACAATTCGCTAGTTTTTGAACTTATGTATAATATGTACAGCCTGTCTAGCACTCTGGTAATACTACAGATTTCCTTTTTAATGTACAGACGACAAGATTCCTTTGTCACTCGCAAACTGGAATGTCTGGGCACACTGTCCTTTGGTGTGTATCTGATTCATCCGTTCTTCCTGCTCCTGTATCGGCAGTTTTCACCACATATCGGTTCTCCGCAGCTTATTCATGCGTGGTATGCCGGAGGTTTTTTCTTTGTACTTCTTTGCTCTTGGCTCGTCGTGTCGATCATCTCCCGTTTCCTGCCATTTGCTTGGATCTTGTTCGGTCAACTACCAGAAATAGAAAAAAGACAATTCAAGCAAGAAAACCGTATTTCTTCAACTGAAACAGCACTATCCAAAGGCTGACGACCCCAAGCAAGCGAACTGAGATGAGTGTCCATAGCCTCCATCTTTAAAAAGGTATATAATACGCCCATATTGTATACTGCTGGAAAGAACAGAAAGGGTGCACAACCATGCATAACGGAACCATTTTATTAGTAGACGATGAACCTGAAATTATTAAGCTGATGCAAATTTATTTGGAAAATGAAGGATATCGACTGCTTATGGCACGAGACGGACTGGAAGCGCTGGAGCAAGTCAGTCGGGAATCGATAGATGTGATGGTGCTTGATGTGATGATGCCCAATATGGACGGGGTTGAAGCTTGCATGAAGATCAGAGAAACCGAGCATTTTCCGATTATTATGTTGTCTGCGAAGGGACAAGATATGGACAAAATCACAGGACTCAGCGTTGGAGCCGATGATTATGTCACTAAGCCGTTCAGCCCGTTGGAGCTGGTGGCACGCATCAAATCCCAGCTGCGCAGAGTACGGAAATATACCCACTCCTCCCCTGCATTGGAGCATGAAATGATACTGGATGAACTCTCCATTAATTCTGCTACGCATGAGGTCACTCTCGCCGGAGAATCCATTAAGCTGACCCCGCGTGAATTTGCCATTGTCGAGCTGTTGGCACGTAATCGTGGTCAAGTGCTGAGCATGGAGCAGATCTATGAAAAAGTGTGGAAGGAGCAATATCTGGAATCCAACAACACGCTGATGGTTCATGTGCGTAAAATTCGCGAGAAAATTGAGGCTGATCCGAGAAAACCTAAATACCTGAAAACGGTGTGGGGAATCGGCTACAAAATGGAAAAATTCGATTAATGGAGGATTCACGTCTTGAAGGCAAAACGATATGACACATTGGGATGGAAGCTGGCAGCCCTTAGCCTTGCCGCCTTCACTTTAACCGGACTGATTTTGATGGTGTTTTATTATGGAGCATCTTTGCTACTATGGCTGAACCCTTCCCGTTCATTTTTTGGCACTCGTCTAATTCGCTGGACCGTGAATCATATTGGGTCCCCACTCATCATGCTGATTGGAGGGCTGCCTTTATATATTTATTTCTTTTTCCTTTTTACCAAAAATACGATTGGCTATCTTCGCGAAATTACGACGGGGATGCAGGAGTTTGCTGATGGAGATCTGTCCTATACGATCCCTGTTTCTTCAGCGGACGAGCTGGGTACCTTGGCGAAAAATATGAACACCATGGCGGACAAGCTCCGTCTCTCACTGGAAGAAGAACGGGCTTCCGCCAAAGCCAAAAACGACCTGATCACCGGCGTATCTCATGATCTTCGTACCCCGCTAACATCCGTGATCGGTTTTTTGGAATATATTGAAACCGACCGCTATCGGGATGAAATTGAGCTGCGCTATTATGTGAACATTGCTTATGAAAAGTCATTGACGCTTAAAAAGCTGATCGATGAGCTGTTTGAATACACGCGTGTGAGCGGTGGCAGTCTGCCACTGGAGCTGGAGCCTGTAGATCTCGGCAAATTGCTTACCCAGCTTGCTGAGGAATTTGTACCCTCGCTGGAACAGGCGGACATGTCCTACCGTGTCCGAATCGTCGAGCCTGTTCGGATTCTAGCCGATACCGACGAGCTGGTACGCCTGTATGAAAATTTGTTTTCCAACGCTATTCGATACGGAAAAGACGGCAAACGCCTCGATATCACCATAGGACGCGAAGACGACGAGGCGGTGGTAATCTGCACTAACTACGGCACCCCAATTCCTGCGGAAGATGTCCCGCACTTGTTTGAACGGTTTTACCGGGTGGACAAATCACGTTCCAAGGAAACTGGAGGCACCGGACTGGGCCTTGCGATTACAAAAAGTATTACCGAGCTGCATGATGGCTGCATTTCGGTTAGGAGCAATCGCAGACAAACAGATTTTGAAACCCGTTTTCCCCTCTACTCCTACACATAAACAAACGAACCAGCCAAAGATTGTATCTCTGGCCGGTTCATTTCTGACTTTTATTTAATACAGGACTATTTTCCTTTATTTTGTTCAAACAATACTTCCCCATTGGATTCAATAATCTTTTGGTACCAGTAGAAGCTGTTCTTTTTTCTTCTTTCCAGCGTACCCGTACCATCGTTGTTTTTGTCTACATAGATAAAGCCGTACCTTTTTTTCATTTCTCCCGTTCCCGCACTGACAATGTCGATTGGACCCCACCAGGTATAGCCGAGCACTTCGCAGCCATCCTCAATAGCTTCATGCAGCTGGATCAGATGCTTGTTCAGATAGTCTACCCGCCCGGGATCATGAATTGAACCGTCTTCCAAAATTTCATCATGACTGCCGTAGCCGTTCTCTACAACAAACAGAGGCTTCTGATATCGGTCGTACATCTCATTACACACATAGCGGAAGCCCTTCGGGTCAATTGGCCATCCCCATGGCGTTTTTTCCAAATAGGGATTGTCGAGTCCCATAATTCCCCCTGTGTTGCCCAAGATGGGCATACCTGCTTTATGTGTCGTACTTCGATAATAGCTAAATCCTAAATAATCCGCTGTATGCTCCCGCAGTAATTGTTCATCTCCGGGCTCCATTTGGACCATGATGTTATGCTCTTTCCAGATCCGTTTGGCATAGCTTGGATAATAGCCTCTAAGGATCACATCGGAATAAAATAAGGATCTTCTTCTCAGCTCATAGGCTTCAAACACATCGTCCGGATTACAGGTATTCGGATAGATCGGACTCAGGGATAGCATAGCGCCCATCATCGCTCCTGGGATAATTTCATGACACAGTTTAGTAGCCAGGGCACTGGCAACGAAAACATGGTGACTAGCCTGATAAATAGTCGGCAGTTTGTGCTCATCGTCTTGAACAACAATGCCTCCTGCCGCCAAAGGAATGGTATGGAAATGGTTGATTTCGTTGAAGTTCATCCAATATTTCACTTTGTTTTTATAACGTTTGAAGACAACTTCCGCATACTTTACATAGAATCCAATCAGCTCGCGGCTTTTCCAGCCTTCGTATTTGCGAATCAGATTCAGAGGTAGCTCAAAGTGAGAAATGGTGATGACCGGCTCAATTCCATACTTCAGTAGCTCATCAAACAGATCATCGTAAAATTGCAGCCCTTTTTCATTTGGTTCGGCATCATCCCCATTCGGAAAGATTCGGGACCATGCAATGGAAGTCCGAAAGCATTTCATGCCCATTTCGGCGAACAGGGCGATATCTTCTTTATAACGATGGTAAAAATCAATCGCTTCATGGCTGGCGTAGTACTTGTTTTCATCAATCGTATCATCAAACGTCCCGCCTACTATTCCTCCCCGAAATGCATCGCTGATTGCTGGCCCTTTACCATCCTCGTTCCATGCCCCTTCAGCTTGATTCGCTGCTATAGCACCACCCCATAGAAAATTCTCAGGAAAATTTTTGGCTATTTGTGCTGTCATAACTCATTTCCTCCTTTATTTAATGTACAGTGAGTAAAATACTTTGCAAATCTACGGATTTTTGCTGTGTCTGGGTAACCTTTTGGTAAGCAGTGCTGTTGGTAACAATAATTGGAGTTGTCAGGTCATAACCGGCTGCCTGGATTTTCGGAATATCAAATTCAAGCAGCAAATCGCCTCGTTCAATCCGTTGCCCTTGTTCTACATGCTTCGTGAAATAGCTGCCTTTCAGCTTAACCGTATCTAGTCCCACATGAATTAACAGATCCAGATGGTTATCTGAGGTGATGGCTATCGCATGGCCGGTTCGAAATACGAGCGAGACAACCCCGGAAACTGGTGAATATACCTTTCCTTCACTCGGTAGAATGGCTATTCCTTGACCCATCGCTTCTGTAGAGAACGCAGGATCAGGAACCTCATGAAGCGGAACAATTTGGCCATGGATAGGCGCATAGACATTCTCGGTGACTTCGGTATGTCCAGGTTCAGTTTGTAAGGCAGGCTCGGATTTTTCTGCTTCCGTCTTTCCTGTCTCCGCATCCGTTGCCCCGTTTCCTTCATTAAAGCCCAGAATATAAGTCAATACGGTAGTAACCACAAATGAAATGATGATACTAATCAAATAAAAAGCAATTGTATTCGTAAAGAATGCCGGAATAGTAGTTATTGCCGGGAACACATAAGCAAGCACGGTCGTTTGGAAATGTCCGGCAATGGCCCCTCCGATCATTCCCCCGATGACGGCGGCAATCATTGGTCTTTTCAGCTTCACGGACAATCCGTAAACGATAGGTTCTGTAATACCAGCGAACAGTGAAGGGAAAATAGATGACAGTGCGTAAGCTTTCAGCTTTTTGTCTTTGGCTTTCAGAAAGACCCCAAGAGCGACACCGGATTGGGCGAAGGTCGCAGAAGCCATCATAGGTCGAATCGTATCAAACCCTTTGAGGGAAAGATTGTTGATCATCGCAGGTGCAATCCCCCAGTGTAAACCAAACATCACCAGGAAGGTCCAGCCGCCTCCCAGAATGGCTCCAGTCAAGAGACCGCTTTGCGTACTCAAAAATTCAATACCATCCGCAATACCTTTACCGGTGTACACTCCCAGTGGACCGATCACAATGGCGGTAAGCGGAACCATAATTAATAAGGAAACAAGCGGGACCATAAACAATTCAATGCTTTTCGGAACCACCCGCTTCAGAAACCGTTCCAGATATGAATACAGCCAAATGGCTAAAATTGCTGGAATAATGGATGTCGTATAACTCATCAGGACAACGGGAATGTGGATAAAGGAAGCAATATCCCCCGTGTTTTCCATCAGCTTGGTGAAGTTAGGCTCCAGCAGAGCGGCCATAATGGCAGCAGATACGATAGGCTGGGTCTTGAATGTTCTCGAAGCTGAAAACGCCAACATCAGTGGCAGGAAGAAAAATACGCCGTTGCCTGCGGCAGCAAGGATAGCATAGGTACTGGAGGCACTGTCCAACCACTCTAACTGTGTAAGAATAACCAGGATAGCTTTCAGCATCCCTGCACCAGCCAAAGCAGGTACAATCGGCTGGAAGATAGAGCTCATGACGGTAAAAGCACGACTGATGAAATTACCTTCCTTTGCATTATCCTCTTTCTTTTCGTTGCCGCTTTTTACCTGAAGGTTATAGTTCTTCGCAATCGTATCATAAACCTCGTTAACATGATTGCCGATCACCACCTGGTACTGCCCTCCGCTTTCTATCACGGAAATGACACTGTCGGAATTTTCCAAAGCCTGTTTATTGGCTTTTTGCTTATCCTTAAGTGTAAATCTCAGACGGGTCATACAATGGTACAGATCACGTATATTTTCTTCTCCGCCTACATTAGTTACAATGAATTTCGCTAATTCATCATGTTTGCTCATAATGCCTGCCTCCAATGCTCTCTGGTTGATATAAAAAAACCTGAGTAATCCCCGATACCAAAATGCAATTTAGTATCGAAATCACTCAGGTAATGCCCATGAATGGTAACACCCTGTTAGTTTTCAGTTCTGTTGACCAATCTGGAAATGTGAATCATAAGATACATCATTTCATCATTGGTTAATTTCTGCTCAAACTGCTTATTCACATACACCCCTATTTTTTGTACACATCTGTGCTCTTCTGGAAATTTGATTTTCAGGTCTTCGAACAAATTCATGTACTGCGGGTCTGCCGATTCGTGGGCAAAAAGCCGCTGGGCAAAAAATTTAAGATGGGTTACAAAACGGTTGTAATTCCATGAATCTTCATCAATCTCGACATTGAAGTGGTATTTTACAATATCCATAATATCCTTGATGACTTTTGACGTTTTTAGCGTCAGATCAAGCTTCCGGTTATCCAGGCGGGCGTTGACGAAATGCAGGGCAATAAACCCGGCTTCATTCTCATCGAACGTGATGTTGATCCTGTTACGAATCATCTCCAGCGCATGTTTACCGATCGCGAATTCTTCGCGATAAAACCGCTTGATCTCCCATAGAAACCGGTTTTCAATCGGTGTTCCCCGTTCATGTCGTTGGATGGCGAATGAAATGTGGTCGATCAGGGCTAGGTAAATATAGTCACTAATGTCTCCAGCCAATCTCGGTCTGGCATACTCCACGATTTCATCCGCGATTTCAATACATTCCATCTTCACATCTTTCAGCAAATCCGCCAGCTTCGCGGATAAATCCTGAGTTTTGACTACAAACAGCTTCGTGATTTTCCGCTCATCAATGGTATCCCCCGGTTTCAGGTTGAATGCGATCCCATTTCCTGTCGCAATGACCTCTTGGGCGTCCTCTTCCTCTGCTAAAACGACATTGTTGTTAAGCGCTTTCTTCAAAATCATGCGACCACCTGCTTTTATTTACTGGAAGGCCATTTTTTAAAGAGACTCTGTTAAAAAATGTGCATACACTAAAAAACCTGAACAGAATACCGCTTCATAGACGTTATCGCCCATTTACCGGAACTCCATTCAGGTTATGCCTAAAATAGTAACACCCTGAAAATTATGAGATTCATTTTTGTAATCGTTTTCTTGGCTTCATTATAATAGAGTTTCTTTTTTTCTGTCAACCCTTTATTAAAAAAAGCCTTCCATCCGCTTACTGCGGCTTCGGAGTCCCTGAACGATTCACAATCCAGATGCCCGCCAGTACTAAGAAAATGCCAAGCAAGGTAGCCGCTTTGAGCGCCTCGTGAAGAAAGATCCAGCCGGACACAACACCGATGATAGGAACCAGCAACAGCGTAACAGAAGCTTTACTAGCTTCCATTCTAGTGAGAATATGAGTCCACAGCAGGAATGCAAGAGCAGACGCCACAATGCCGGAAAATAAGATATAAAAGATCGACGCAGCGCTAAAGTTCGGCTCCCATCGCTCAAACAACAGGGAGTACAATAACAATCCGAGCGCACCGAACGCCATCTGCCAGGTCGTGAACTGGGTTTTATCGCAATGCTGGAGCTTGAGCTTGATAATCAGGTTCGAAAGTGCCCAAGCAATCGCTGAACTCACCCCAAGCAGCATGGCCCACAAATTGCCGCCCAAATGAATGTCCATAGCAAATAATAGCCCCAGGACCCCTGTAGCAATTCCAATCGTTTTGCGTGTATTCAGCCGCTCACCTGGAATCATAAAATGAGCCATAATGGATAAAAACAGCGGCATGCTGTACGTAAGCACGGAGGTTAAGCCCGCATTAATGTAGTTCAGGGATATCTGAATCGCAATATTAAAATAGGTAGTCTGGAGAATCCCGCAGAGTATATACCATTTTATCGTGTGCCTGTCAGGGTTCGGAACCCGTTTCCACATCAGAATTCCGAACAGAAGTAGCGTCCCTGTGAGAAACCGGAGAGCCGCAAATTGAACAGGTTCAAAGGCTCCATTGCCCAATTTCATGATAACAAAATTAAAGCCCCAGATCAGGCATAAGAGCAGGCTCAAGCCTTTCATGCATCATACGCCTCCGTTTAGAGCACTTCTCCGCCCGATTCAATCACTTTTTTATACCAGTCAAAGCTTTTTTTCTTGTAGCGGTTCAGTGTTCCGTTGCCCAGATCATCCTGGTCGACGTAGACGAAGCCGTATCTCTTGGATGCCTGTGAGGTCGAAGCACTGATCATGTCGATGGGACCCCAGGCGGTGTAGCCGAACAGGTCCACTCCATCCTCAATGGCTTCCCTCATTTGCTCGATATGTTTTTTCAGATAGTCGATACGGTAATCATCGTTAATGGTGCCGTCAGGATTCATTTGATCTGTCGCACCCACGCCGTTTTCTGAGATGAACAGTGGCTTTTGATAGCGGTCATACAGGTTATTAAGCGCATAACGTAATCCTTTAGGATCAATCTGCCATCCCCACTCGGACTGCTCGAGGTAAGGATTCTTCACGCCACCAATCAGATTTCCGCTTGCTTTGGCATGCTGATCGGCAGTGGCACTGGCATTGTTGGACATATAGTAGCTCAGGGACACGAAGTCCACGAGGTTATCTCGCAAGATTTCATCGTCGCCAGGTTCTTTATGCAGAACAACACCCTTTTCTTTGAACATACGTGCGGTATAGGACGGATAATACCCTCTAGCTTGTACATCACTGAAAAAGAAGGACACTCGTTCTTCCTTTTGGCATTCAAGCACATCATCCGGATTGCAAGTATTCGGATAAAGCAACAGATAGCTGATCATACACCCAATCTGGGAGTTCGGTATAATCTCATGACAGGCTTTGACTGCCAGCGCGCTAGCTATAAACTGATGATGGGCAGATTGATACTTGTCCTGCTCCAGATTCGGGTGATTCTCTTCAATGATCCCCGCGCTGACAAACGGATGGTGTTTGACACAGTTCATTTCGTTAAACGTAATCCAGTACTTTACTTTATCCTTGTAACGGGTAAATACAGTCTCGGCAAAACGGACGAAAAATTCAATCAGTTTCCGGTTTTTCCAGCCACCATATTCGGTGACAAGATACAAAGGCATATCGTAATGGGTCAGCGAGATGACAGGTTCAATTCCTTTGGCCAGCAGGGCATCAAAAACCTTGTCATAGAATTGCAGCCCTTTCTCATTGGGTTCTGTCTCGTCGCCATTCGGGAAAATACGTGTCCAGGAAATGGAAGTGCGAAAGCATCTAAAACCCATCTCGGCCAGCAGATTAATATCTTCTTCATAACGGTGATAGAAATCATTTCCCCGACGTTTGGGATAATTTTTGGTGCTGTTTGGGTCCAAAGCTTCCTTGACCTGCGCATGGGTCATCATATGCCACTGATCCAGCCAATGCTTTTTGTCGAGTGCTGGATCAAAGGTAAATACATCAGAAATCGAGAGCCCTCTTCCGTCTACGTTGTAAGCCCCTTCAATCTGCATGGCAGCGGCTGCCCCGCCCCATAGAAAGTTCTTGGGAAAACCTTTTGCCTGTTCCATGTTGCATTCCTCCAAGTAGGTTATAATTTGTGAAGAAGTATGCGGAACCCGTGTCCTTCAAATGCATCCCGGATTGCTGCATACGCTTTATGCTTTCATGCTACAATCTGGGATGCATTCCAGGTCAAGAACTAAATTTTTGGAGTTGAATGTCATGCATAATATAAAAAGAATTGCTGAAATTGCGGGGGTATCGACAAGTACCGTGTCTCGGGTGCTTAATCATCATCCATATGTCAGTGAAGCAACGCGGACCAGGGTGATGGAAGTCATTCGGGAACTGGATTATATTCCGAATATTAATGCGGTGCAGTTGAAAGTAGGCCGTACCAAGGTTATTGGGATCATGACCCCAACGATTAACAATTATTACATGCAAATCATCAAGGGAGTATCCAATGCGGGTAAAGAGCAAGATTATCAGGTTTTGATCTACCAGACGGAGGAAAATCAGGATTTGGAAAGCGCGGCGTTAGAGCTTTTGAGGCAGAAAAAAGTGGACGGGATCGTCATTTTACGGCGTATGCTGGATTGGTCTGCTGTGAGGCATTACACCAAGTATGGGCCGATTGTGACCTGCGAGCCATTAAAAAATAAAGAGATTTCATCCATTTATCTCGATCATTATGAAGGATTTCGGATTGGATTAGAGCATTTGGCCGAGCTGGGATTTAGAAAAATCGCCTGCACCGTAGGCAGAAAAAACAGCGTAAACAGCCAAAGAAGACTCCAGGCCTATTATGACCTGCTCGCGGCAAGGAAGCTGCCAGTGAATGAGGAATGGTTGCTCAGTGGTATCCATACGGTGCAGGACGGAATGCGAGCGTTCGCCAAGCTGGAGTCTTTAAAGGAACGTCCCCATGCCATCATGACAACCAATGATTTGGTGGCATGCGGTATTATCTCAGCTGCTCGTAGTAAAGGGTGGAAGGTTCCAGGAAATTTAGCAGTGGTCGGCTTTGAAGCTGACGAAAGTCAGGTAGCCGACGCCATGGGACTGACCAATATTACGAACCCATTGCAGCGAATCGGACAGGAAATGTTCCGTACATTATATCAGCAATTGAACGGACAGCCTTTGGAGCCAGCCTCCCTTGCTTTTGAATTGAAGGTCCGCCAGTCTACCTGCTAATCCATCTACAAACTAACCAATCAACAGTGTATAGACGATACCCGGCCCGTGTACACCGATCGTCAGATCATTTTCAATATCCGACGAGCGGCTCGGTCCAGTAATAAAATGAATGCCTGCGGGCAATTGCTCACGCCCGGCTTTGTCAAAGCGGTTTAGAATTTCGCCCAGTCGTGTTCGCAAGCGCTCTACTGGCAGAAGAATGATCAGTGCAGTTGGCAAAAGGCTGACTGCACGGCCTTTCTCCGGCGAGGATAACACCGCTACCGAACCGGTGTAAGCAGCCGCTTCGTCGGCGATGACGATGCCAATATCCGCCTCAGCGGCGCGGGCCTTCCAATCCTCGACTGGATCGGTGTTCCACACCGTTAAACGGACTTCCGGCAGCACCGATTCCAGCTGGAGCGCATCCAGGTCCGGCTCATTCTGCCGGACGATATAGGCCGCTCCCAGCTCTCGCGCTTTGTGCGCGATCCAGTCTGCGGTCTGCTCCAAATCCGGCAGACGCACGACATGCCCGCCAACACTTGTAAAGTTGGCGGTGAACTCCTCGATGCGCTGCTCCGTGCTCCATTCGAATTCGTGCCAAAATGCAGGTGCCCCGCGAAACGGCTGAACTGGCGGCTCCGTTTGTCGTGGACGCTTGAGCCGCTTCGCGATGCCGTCCATAAAGCGTACCTGCTTGGCACGGGATTCTGCTTCCATTTGATGAAGCCACGTTTCATGGGCCGCTTTTGCTTGCGCAGAAGGATTACTCTGTTCACTCATGCTGCATCCCTCCTTTACTTCTATCTGCCAAAATCTTCTCCATTCGGCTCAGAACATCCGGCTGCATCACGTTGCGTTCCTGCTCCAGCTTATGCTCCAGCGTGTTCCATTGCTGACGGAAGGATTTTTTCGCCAAAGAGGGAGCCACACGGTACGTATTCCATCCCTTTAGGGGGCCCAGCTTTAGGGTAATTTTGCCCTTACGAACGACCGCTTTCTGGGCAATCTGCCCTAGCCGAATCGCCGCTGCGAATCGCTTCGAGCTGGAAACCACAGTCGCAAAACCTTTCATTCCTACTGTTTCCAGCTTATCTCCTTGTCCCGCCTCTACCTTACGTCTACGCAAATATACCAGCATATCATGCAGCGGTATTTTGACCGGACAGGCTTCATAACACGCACCACACAGACTGGACGCACTCGCAATATCGTTCCACTCTTCGATGTTGCCATGAAGGGCAGGCGTAAGCACTGCACCGATAGGGCCACTATATGTCCCGCCATACGCATGCCCGCCAATGTGTCGGTACACCGGACAGGCATTCAGGCAAGCCCCACAGCGAATGCAATTCAGCAACTCTTGAAACTCGGGATTGCCTAGCTGTAGTGAACGTCCGTTATCTACGATGATGATGTGCATTTCGTCAGGCCCATCGGCATCTTGGCTGCGCCGAGGGCCTGAAATACCAGACATGTACATGGTCAGCTTCTGTCCAGTAGCGGATCGTGGCAGTAATGTAGCCATCACCTCCAAATCCGTCCAGGATGGAATAATCCGTTCCATGCCCATCAGCGTAATTTGCGTTTTGGGCAAAGTGGATACCATTCGTGCGTTGCCTTCATTTTCAAACAGGACCATGGAGCCTGTCTCGGCGATGGCAAAATTACACCCGGTCATGCCAATATCCGCTTCTAGAAACTTCTCACGCAGCTTTTTGCGGACAAAGCCCGCCAAAATCGTCGTATCCGCGGACAATTTCTCCCCTGCTTCTTTGGATAACAGCTCGGCAATCTGATAGCGGTTTTTGTGAATCGCCGGAATGACGATATGAGACGGGGGCTCTCCTGCCAGTTGAATAATATATTCACCGAGGTCACTTTCAATCGTCTCGATACCCGCACTCTCCAGCGCCTGATTCAAATGCAACTCCTCCGACACCATCGACTTGGATTTGACGACGGAGCGGGCTTGGCTATGCGCAGCAATATCCAGTGTAATACGTACGGCATCGGCTGCTGTATCGGCAAAATGAATATGCACCCCGTTGGCACGGGCATTTTCTACAAATAGATTTAAGTAATAGTCCAGATGGGCAATGGTATGCAGACGAATTTGACGGCCCCGTTCACGCCATTCCTCCCAATTTCCGTGCTGTTCTGAAGCCACCCGCTTGCCGTTGCGCAGCCGCTCCGTAGTGAAACGAACTGCATTCCGCAGAAAATCATCATTTAGGGCCAGCTCTGCGCGTTTTTTGACCTTTTGGTTCATGGAATGTGAGTGTACGGCGGTCATGCGTGCTTCACCCCTTCGTACAGCAGCTCAGCCAGATGCATCACCCGAACTGGCTCCTCCCGATACCGAAGATTTCCAGCAATGTTCATCAAGCAGGCCATATCTAGTCCGACCAGTACCTCGGCTTCGGTCTCCCTGATGTGGTCCACTTTTTCAGTCACCATCGCTCCCGAAATATCCGGCATTTTCACCGCGAAAGTCCCGCCAAAGCCACAGCAGTCCTCAGCAAAGGGAAGTGGTACTAATTGCAGCCCCTTTACACTGCCAAGCAGCTTCATCGGTTCCTCCTTCACGCCGAGCAAACGTGTGCCATGGCAAGACGGATGGTAGGTTACCGTATGCGGAAAAGACGCGCCCACATCGGTCACGCCAAGCACCTGCACCATAAATTGCGTAAACTCATACGTCTTTTGCTCCAGCCTCCGTGCGGAGTCCAGCCATTCGGGCTCATCCTTAAACAACTCCGGGTAATGATGAATCATATATGTGCAGGAACCGGAGGGGGATACGACAAAATCGCTGTCGTTAAACGCTTTCAAAATCGTTTTAGCCGCAACCCTCGTTTCATCCCAATAGCCGCTGTTATAGGATGGCTGTCCGCAGCATGTCTGTATCTTCGGAAAATCCAGCTGAACACCATATCTGACAAGCAAGCGTGCCATTGCTTCCCCTACCTTGGGATAAATCGCATCACTCAGGCAGGTAATAAATAAAGATACCTTCATACGGAACACCCCTTCCGTCCATGGAATAGCTATTACTTTATAACTGAAAGGTTACCTATAGTGCCGCTGCGCAGTCAGATGGTGCTTCCCATCGCTGTTGCCCCCAGATTCTTTACTCAATGCTAAAAATCTGGGGAAGTGATACTTTTAGAAGCTTGCAGTGGGATTCTCACTTATAACTTTTTTACACCATCAAAGAATCCCACTGCAATAGCGATCGTAAGACCAAATGAAACGCAAAGCGGCCTTCACCTTGGAAACTCCCCGCTTTACACAATCGTAACTGGAATAGCCAGCTCCGCAAGTTGACTCCGAATCGGGTCCGACAACCGCGAATCCGTAATAATCTCGGATACCTGCGACAGGTTCACGACGTGCGTAAACGCCTGTTGCCCAAATTTGCTCGCATCCGCCAGTAAAATCACACGGTCTGCAATGCTGACCATTTTCTGCTTCAAACGAGCTTGCAGTTCATTTGATTCGCTAATACCGCGATCCAGATGAACCCCCTGGCTGGAGAAAAACAATTTATCCACATAATAGGTTTCTAGTGAACGCTCTGCGAGCGGGCCTACAAATGACAACGAGCGTTGAAGCAACTGCCCGCCCGTCGAAATGACCCCGATTTTTTCCTTACCCGCCAGCTCTGTAGCTACCCGAATTGAATTTGTTAATATTGTCAAAGGAATATCCGGTAAACTTGACGCCATATACCAGGCGGTTGTGCTGGCATCCAGCAAAATACGATCATTCGGCTGAATCTGCTTGACCGCTTCCTCGGCAATCCTACGCTTTTCCTCTGCGTTCATAATTTCCCGTACCGCATAGGGCGTTTCAGGCTGCTCGTTTTTGACACTGACCGCTCCCCCATGCGAACGGCGCAGTCGTCCCGCCTGCTCCAGGCGGTCCAGATCACGGCGGATCGTTTCCTCCGTTACTTTGCACAACTCACTCAATTCGGACACCCGTATGCTTCCTTTTTCATTAACGAGCTGCACAATCATCTCATATCTTTCTGCGACCAGCATGGCAATCTCACTCCACATCTTTAATGTACAAAAAGTCCCGCCACCCGCCGGAATTGCCCGTAGGCATCCTCCCACGCTTCTGACTCGGCAGGTTCATATTCCTCCACGGAAATAGAATCCGCGATGACCCGGCGTGCTTCCCATATATCGGCGAACTTTCCCTGTGTCATCCATTGTACCGCAAGATTGCCGATTGCGCTCGCTTCTGCAGGTCCCGCCCACACTGGTTTTTGAATCGAATTGGCTGTCCATTGGCACAGCAAGCGATTTTGAATCCCTCCTCCGACCATATGCAAACCATTAAACCGTTGTCCTGACACCTGCTCCGTAAGCTCCAAAATGTAACGGTACTTTAACGCCAGACTCTCCAAAACACAGCGCGTGATTTCACCCGGCGTCTCGGGCAATGGCTGCCCGGTGTTGCGGCAATATTGGCGAATACGTGTTTTCATATCCCCGGCGTGCAGAAACAGTTCATCGTCCGGGTCAATCAAAGAAGTGAATGCTGGAGCCTGTTCTGCCATATGAACCAGTTCGGGGAAGGAATAGGAGTATCCCTGCCGCTCCCATTCTCTGCGCGCCTCCTGTAAAATCCACAAGCCCATAATGTTTTTAAGCAGCCTGTAAGTTCGACCGACCCCACCTTCGTTCGTAAAATTAAAACGAAGCGTATCGTCATTGATTACAGGCTGTGCCGTTTCCGTTCCCATCAGGGACCATGTTCCGCAGCTCAAGTACGCAAACGAGTGCTCCAGCGCAGGCACGGCAGCCACAGCAGATCCCGTATCGTGCTCTGCTACTACAATTACAGGAATCGCCCCAATACCCAGATCGGTCATGACCGACGAGCGGATAGTTCCTGCAACATTTCCTGGCTCCAGTACCTCACCAAACCAGGAACGGGGAATATTGATTCCAGACAAAAGCTCATCATCCCATTTTTGCTGCAACGGATTATATAATTGCGTGCTGGTCGCATTCGAAAACTCATTGTACATTTCACCTGTCAGAAAATACCGCAGCAGATCTGGAATCATCAAGAAATGCTTTGCCTGCTCCAGCAACGGTGAACTCGCATTTCGCATAGCAGCCAGCTGATAAATCGTGTTAAACGTCAAAAACTGAATGCCTGTACGCTGAAAAATGAAGTCTTTTCCCAGCCGTTCCTGTATTTCTTCCATCACCCCGTGGGTGTGCCAATCCCGATAATGATAAGGGTTCCCCAGCAATTCTCCGGTTTTCCCAATTAATCCAAAATCGACCGCCCAGGAGTCAATCGCAAGACTGGACGGATTCACTCCCATATGCTTGGCTTTGAGCAATCCTTGCTGAACCTCGTGATACAGACGCAACAGATCCCAGTGCAGACGCTCCCCAACCTTGACCGGATCATTCGAAAAGCGATAAATTTCCTCCACCACTATACGTGAATCTGTCAATTCTCCGAGTAGAACCCTGCCGCTGCTTGCCCCCAAATCATAAGCGAGGATGCTCACCAGCTTGCACCACCCTTGCCTCTTTGCAAAATCTGCGTGCCATACTCAGACGCTAAGTAGGCTTTCATCGGGTCTGCCGGTAACCCTTGCTCTTCACGGATCGCTCTGAGCAATGGTGCCACATCGAACTCAAACGCTTGGCGCACGGCATCCTCCGCACCCAGCACATCCTGGCGACTCGCCGCTTCCTCCACCTCTGCATGATTGATCAGAAGTGCCTTCGCATATTGAGTCTGCACATTCAGCACCGAGCGAATCATCGCCGGAATTTTGGGTTCAATATTGTGCGATTGGTCAATCAAATAAGCAATTTTGTCGACGGTATGGCGAATATCCGTATCTACATCCTGAGCGGCATTTAAAATCTGATAAAAAATCAAGAACAGTTCATACGGATTCGCGGAGCCCACGATCAGATCATCATCCGCATATTTGTAGCTATTAAAATGAAAACCACCTAATCGCTTCTCATCAATTAGAAACGCGACAATATGCTCCACGTTGGCTCCCGGCAGATGATGCCCTGTATCCACCAGCACCTGTGCCTGCGGCCCCAGCTTGGTTGCGAAATTGTACGCCATACCCCAATCGGCAATATCCGTATGATAAAAGGCTGGCTCGAACGCCTTGTATTCAATCAACATGCGCATGTCAGGAGTAAGCGCCTTATACATTTCACTGAGCGCTTCCAGCATCCAATTTTTCCGTTTGCGAATGTCCCCCTGGCCGGGATAATTCGTTCCGTCTGCGAACCATAAGCTAAAATCGTTAGAGCCCGTTTCCTTCGCAATATCCACGCATTCCAGCAAATGGTTGATGGCCTTGCGGCGGATGGCCGGGTCTACATTGGTGACACTGCCGAGCATGTAGTCCTCGTCTTGAAACAGGTTGGGATTCACGGCCCCAATCTGTAGTCCCAAGCTTTCGGCATGACTGCGAAGCTTGCCGTAATTGTCTACTGTATCCCACGGAATGTGGATCGCAACGGATGGACATAAGCCTGTCACGGCATGAACCTGCGCGGCATCCTCCAGCTTTTCGAACGGATCACGCGGCACGCCCGTTTTCTGAAAGACTTTAAACCGTGTACCTGAGTCGCCATATCCCCAGGATGGTGTTTCTATGCTAAGCGCTTTCAGCTTTGCCTTTACTTGCTCCAGGTCAATGCCCCGTTGTTGCTGTTGCTCCTCGAATAAGGCGTACGCTTTGTCACTCATCGTGGTTCCTCCTTGGAAAATGAAGTGAGTTACGGGAGGCCGCTTCGCGTGCGGATTGTTCTTCCGATCGCTGTTGCAACGGGATTTTTCATTTTATAACACATGATAAGGTTAAAATCCCGTTGCAAAGGCGAACACATCGTTTCTTCAGAACAATTCCGCCCGCTCTGCTGCTGACCACCCATAAAGTCACTTCTATTTTTAAAGTGTTAGTGTGTATAAGCCCTTCGAAACTATCGTCATGTGGCTTGGATTAGTGAAATAGATTAGTACATTAAATTAGTTCATTATAATCCTAAGTGTTGAGCCGTTGAAATGAGTCTATCGCTTACATAGGTTCATTTTAATTCGGCTAGCGCGTAAATGCTGCAGGGACGCCACCGTCGATGGTCAGCATACAACCTGTCGTTTTCTCAGCCTTGGATGAGGCGAAAAAGGCAATGCCCTCGGCGATATCCTGCGGGTAAATGTTGACCAGCAGCGTCGTCCGTTTGCGGTAATGTTCCTCCAGCTGGTCGGGCTCAATCCCGTAGGCGGCAGCGCGCTCGTTGCGCCAATTGGAGTTCCAGATTGCCGAGCCTTGCAGAATGGCATCCGGCAAAATGGTGTTCACACGGATACCATATTCACCGCCTTCTGCGGCAATACAACGGGCTAAATGCGCTTCCAGCGCCTTGACCGAGCTGTAGGCTGTTACATTTTTTCCTGCGTAGACCGAGTTTTTGGAACCGACGAACACCATGCTGCCGCCAAGTGTCTGCTCCTTCATGAGCTTGAACGCTTCTCGTGCAACCAGAAAATAACCCGTTCCCAGCACATTCACATTTAAATTCCATTCCTTTAACGATGTTTCATCGAACGGACTGGATGTAGCAAGGCCTGCATTGTTGACGATGGTATCTACACCGCCATAGGTCAATGCCGTTTCTGCATAGGCAGCCTGAATTTGCTCCTCCTGCGTCACATCCATTTTTACGGCGATGGCACGATTTTCTCCGTAGCTACTATTTATCTCTGCGGCTACCTTTTGCGCGCCTTCCAGATTCAGATCTGCCAGTACGACATGTGCGCCTTCATCCACCAAACGACGTGCGGTTGCACTGCCAATTCCGCCTGCACCGCCTGTAATGAACGCAATTTTACGGGAAAATTCAGCTTCTGCTGGCGCGAGTGACAGCTTATAAAGCTCCAGCGGCCAATATTCCACGTTATATGACTCGTTCTCGCTGAGTGAAACAAACTCTCCTAACGCCGTTGCTCCTCGCATGACAGCAATAGCCCGATGATACAAGGCGCCGCTTACCTGCGCGTTGCTCCAGCTTTTTCCTGTGTTGATCATACCAATACCCGGAATCAAAATTACACGTGGCGCAGCCTCAAACATAACATCTCCCTCATGCCGATTGCGCTCGAAATAAGCTTGATACTGCTCCTTATAGGCTGCTATACCCTCGGCAAGCTTAACTTTCAAGCCCTCTACATCCTCCACATCCGGTGTCCAATCTACATAGAGTGGCTTCATCTTGGTATGGACCAGATGATCCGGGCACGCAGCCCCGACCTGGGATAAAGCAGCAGAATCCCGGCCGTTCACAAACTCCAACACATCCTCCGCGACATCAAAGGTGAGGATCATCTTTTTCTCATCACTGACTGCACCACGGACGGATGGCATGACCTGGGATGCAATGCTACGGCGTTCTTTATAAGTAAGCGCTTTATATTTTGTGCCTCCAAATGCCTGCTTTTCCTCTTGACGAGCTTTAATATAGCTTTCTGCTTCTTGAATGATTTCGATTGTTTTCGCATAAGCCGCTTCGGATGTCTCTCCCCACGTAACCAGACCATGCTTTTCCATCAATACCAATTCAGCTTGTGGATGATCGAGTACACCTTGGGCAATCATTTTCGATAGCTTAAAGCCAGGACGGATATAAGGCACCCATACAAAACGGTCACCGAAAATTTCCTTAGCGATTTCCTTGCCGTTGTGCGCACAGCACAAGCTAATAATCGCGTCCGGGTGTGTATGATCCACATGTCTAAAAGGCAGAAAAGCATGCAATAGCGTCTCAATTGAAGCCCGTGGATGCTTGGCATCTATCATACAGTTCGCCAAATATGCGACCATATCCTCGTCAGACATATCTTCCCTTTCAAATAAAGGACGAATATCCTCCATACGAAGCCCTGTGAAGTTATGCGCTTTCATTGTTGCGAGATCGGAACCGCTGCCCTTAACGTACATCACTTCTACTTCACGCCCACGAAAATCTTGTATCATCGTTTTGACCGAAGTGTTGCCGCCTCCCCAGTTGCACACACTCCTATCTGTGCCAATCAGGTTAGAACGGTATACGAGCTGTTCCAGCGTGCTTTTCTGCTCAGATGCTTGTGAAGAAATCCACAGACTTTGTACCATAGAAAAAAGACCTCCAAGTTTAGTTTTAGTTTTGAAAGGCTTTATTAAAGTGGTTATTCTTTGTTTATGGAGACTATAACACTTTTGTTTTAATTTGAAAATAAGTAATACAAAAATAATCAAAAATAAATTTTAATTTTTACCCATCTATAAAACGGATATATTCATTGTAAAACGATCATTTCCACGCAGAAAATAAAGGCCATGTCAGAATCGGTTATAAGAACCTTTCTGGCACAGCCTCATTTGTTTAACTCATCTAATTACCCAACTATACGCATCACTTTGGCTAGCAGCTCGTACGAGCGCAGGCGCGCTTGATGGTCATATACCTGAGAGGTTGTAATCAGCTCATTGGCTCTCGTCTGGTCGATTATCAAATCCATCTTTTGCTTGACGGTGTCAGGACTGCCGATGGCTGAATACCCCAGCATATTACCACGAACCATCTCCTTCTCGTGCTCACTCCAAAGCTTTTCCATGTCATCCACTGGTGGCTTCAGTCCTCCGCTGTGCCCGCGCAGCACATTTAGAAACTGCTGTTCTTGTGAAGTAAAGAGCCATTTTGCTTCCTCATCAGAATCTGCAACAAGCACATTAACACCGACCATCACATATGGCTTATCCAGTGCTTTGGATGGCCGAAAATTGCGATGATACAACTCTAAAGCCTGTAACAAATGAGCCGGGGCAAAGTGGCTGGCGAACGCGAACGGCAACCCAAGCTGACCTGCCAGCTGTGCGCTGAATCCGCTTGATCCCAGTAACCAGATGGGAATGTCCAGCCCCTCTCCAGGAATCGCTCTTACTCCCGGAACGGCTCCGTTTAGCGCTGGATTCAGGTAAGAACGCAGCTCATTCAATTGCTCGGGGAAATCTTCCCCAGTACTGTGAAGCCCTCGCCGCAGTGCCCTCATCGCGGGTTGATCCGTGCCTGGAGCCCGGCCAAGTCCCAGATCAATTCGTCCCGGATAGAGCGACTCTAGGGTTCCAAACTGCTCTGCAATCATGAGTGGAGCATGGTTAGCCAGCATAATACCGCCTGAACCGACCCGAATCTTGTCTGTATGTGCAGCTACATGCCCGATGATCACGGACGTAGCCGCACTGGCGACCGCCTGCATGTTATGATGCTCCGTTAGCCAGTACCGATGGTACCCCCATTGTTCAGCATGCTGGGCAAGATCCACCGTGTCGCGGAAGGAATCGGCAGGAGTGCCGCCTTCAATGACAGGTGCAAGATCTAATATAGATAGTGCAACGTTACGCGTAGTCATTATATATAAACCCCCTGTCAAAATATTATTTTACATATTTCCCTCAACGTCTTAATTCTTTGACCCATCAATTGATACGTCAATTATGATAATGTGTTCCGTTATGAATTGCAAACGATTTAAATTTTTAGTTTTTATCAAAAAACAGTTTACTTTTATAATAAGCTCATCTATTATGCAATATATGTGGATAATATTTATCCACGTTAGCCTGGTTATAAATATTGAGGTGATTGCTAGTGCATATGAAAACAGGTGTCGAACAATCTGTCTACGCTCTTCTTCTACTCACGATGCTGCCGGACAAAGCCGTTTTACCTGGGGAGGCCATCAGCCAGCAGTTAGGTGCTTCACCTACTTATTTTCATAAACTGTTACGAAAATTGGTTAGCTCCGATTTGATTACTTCTGTACCTGGTGTCAAGGGCGGGTTCAAATTAAAGAAAAAACCTGAGGATATACGGGTATTTGATATTTATCTAGCGATTGAGGGACAACAAACCCTTTATTCTTCCAGTGGTATATACAACGAAATGCTTGAATTAAAGAAAGACGATCAGTGTTGTTTACTGGCAAATTTGATGGAAGAAGCGGAAGCCTCCTGGAAGGCCGTTCTGAAAAGAGAAACCATCGCGTCACTATCCGCTGACTTTTTTAAAGAAGGATATGATGACAAAATTACTTCTTTAGAGAACTGGATTCAGGAAAAAATGGTCTTGTAAAGAACTCTAATTAACAGAAAGGAATATGAACATGAACGATTATTTAGTAAAAGCTCTTGCCTACAACAATCAGGTACGGGCTTATGCCGTGAGAACAACGGAAACGGTAAGTGAAGCCCAACGGCGTCATTATACCTGGCCCACAGCATCGGCTGCATTGGGACGTTCTATGACGGTCGGCGTCATGCTGGGAGCCATGCTTAAGGATGAGGATAAACTGACGATCAGAATCAACGGTGGCGGACCTATCGGCACCATTCTTGTCGATACCAACTCCAAAGGTGAAGTTAGAGGTTATGTAAAAAATCCACAAACCCATTTTGAGCTTAATCAGATAGGGAAATTGGATGTCGCCAGAGCTGTAGGAACAGATGGAGCGCTAATTGTATCCAAAGATATCGGCTTAAAACACCCGTTTGTTGGACAGGTCCCTCTCATATCGGGTGAACTGGGCGAGGACTTCACATCTTTTCTCGTCCAATCCGAACAAATTCCTTCTTCTGTGGGAGCGGGAGTTATTGTTAACCCAGATAACTCTATACAGGCGGCTGGAGGTTTTATTATTCAGCTGATGCCAGATACACCAGAAGAGGTTATCAGTTTTATCGAGAGACGTATTGAGAGCATTCCAAGCATCTCCGCAATGGTCATGGAAGGTCTTACACCAGAGCAGATTCTGGGTCAGATTTTAGGAGAAAGCAACATAAACATACTGGAAACCATGCCTGTACAATTTCATTGTCCCTGCTCAGAAGAGCGCGTTACCAATGCCATTATCAGCTTAGGGAATAAGGAAATAGAAGATATGATCCATACCGATGGACAGGCTGAAGCTCATTGTCACTTTTGTAACGCACACTACCATCTTACCAAAGAAGATCTCGAGGGCATGCTGGAAACAAACATCATTTAAATATGGCTGTTCCCAAAAAGTAGGTTTAGCTACTGGGGAACAGCTTTTTTCTTTCCCAATGCTTCCGATGGTTTCTTAATCCTAAACACGGTAGACTTGTTCATGATGTAAGTGATAATGTTATATTATTCCAATCACTTGAGATGAGGTGCGCTATGCTCGAAAAAGATACGCATGAAATTCTGGCTTATTATGATGGCGGTGCAGAAATAGGCAGGTTAGAGCGAGGCATAGGAAAAATAGAACTGGAAAGATCAAAAGAAATCATTTCACGTTATCTCAGGGAGTCTACTCATGTTATTTACGATATCGGCGGCGGTGTAGGGGTCTACTCTTCGTGGCTGGCGGAGCTGGGATACGAAGTTCATCTATTTGATCTATCTTCCCAAGCCATTGAATTCGCTCGTCAGCAGCAACTGAATAAACCCATCATCAGCAAGCTGGAAACCGCGGATGCCAGAAATCTTGATCGTAAAGATGAAAGCGCGGACATCGTGCTATTGATGGAACCTTTATATCATTTAACGGAACAGAAGGAACGAGTAAAAGCACTGCAAGAAGCGGCGCGTGTCTTAAAAAAAGGTGGAACGCTGATTACTTCAGCTATTTCCAGGTTTGGCTCGCTACTGTGGGGGCTATCGGTGTACGGTGAGTGCAATACCATTGTGGAGGAAGATGCGTTCATGGATATGGTCAGACAGGAGCTAACAGATGGTCAGCATGTGCGCCCTGCTGCTTATCCCTCTTTTCTCACACGCTCCTACTTCCATACACCGGATGCTTTGCGCGCAGACTGGCAGGCGGCTGGATTACCGAAGCCTCGTATACTGGGTGTGGAAGGACCCGTCTGGATTGCACCCGGATTTGAGGAAAAGTGGGTGCTTCCTTCCCATCGCAGCCGCTTGCTGGATATATCACGGCAGGTTGAAGAGCAGGAATCCGTAATCGGTATGAGCCCGCATATGCTTGCGGTAGGTACCAAGTCTTAAAACTCAGCACCTCTACAATTACGGTCAGATGCCGCTGCTTTAATAGTTCACGATCTATTGCTACGATATCCTCTCCAAGCGGGTTAGCTATACCGTCCAAATGCTGAGTAAACGTCATTCGTCCACTCTTCATAGGCCGTAAATCCTTCATCACGGTTTCAAGAGCAGCTTCCCACTTCTCATCTGCCGGGTAATATAGCACTTAGTCTAATTCTCCTTTGGATGCCAGTTGAGGTAATAGGATTTCTTGAAGCAACATGTTGATTTCTTTTAAAAAGGCTTTATTGTCCGGACTTCCTCCCAGAAAAATGCCTTGGGGGTTGCTCAATACAGCGGTATCCCCATTATTAGATAAAAAAATTCTACCCGGTATGGTGCCGCTAATAACACCTTGAATCGATATGTGATGCTTCATTGTAATAAAAAGACCGAATGCCTTATAAAAATAAGATTCCGCGAGTTCCATTCCTTGAATCATGTGATGAGCACACATTTGTCCGATTTGCCTCCCATAAGCCTATGAGAGATTCTTTCTTATTCATCTAAATACATAAACCTCTCATAAGCTTTTTGTTTTGTTTGTTCGTATTCAAACATCATCACTCCTTTAAACGTATTAGAGGATTAGGCTCTAAGATGGTCTGTACTTGATGCCTCGCTTCATTATGGATAAAACATACAATTCGGTCAAGTGAACTTCTGGTAATGAAGAAGGCCTCGGCAGCACAATTGAATGGCTTCTGTGTATAGGCTATTGTAAGGATAGGAGACTTTTCCCAGATAAAAGAACTTACAGGAGGTTGTTTTCCTTGATGATCCTTGAGCTAGTGGCCATTATTTCTATTGCTCCCTTGTCCACGTTTTTCTCCTTTAGATACCGCTTGTGGAGACAACTATTATGAGAAGTGAACATGAAATGCTTCATACCATTCTCCATTTTGCTCAAGAGGACGAACGGGTACGTGCCGTGATTCTGAATGGTTCACGCGCCAATCCACATGCTCCACGGGACATTTTTCAGGATTATGATATCGTCTTTCTCGTATCCTCCATGGACAGCTTTATTCAGGAACGTCGCTGGATCAACCATTTTGGTGAATTGATCATTATGCAGACGCCCGATGAGCATATGGAACCTGCTCCGATGCCCCGTGATCGCTTTGCTTTTCTCATGTTATTTACAGACGGCAATCGCATAGATCTTACACTCTACCCTGCGAATAACATCACCAATTGGACCCGAGACAGCTTAAGTGTACTGCTGCTGGATAAAGACGGGCTTGTGCAGCCTTTCCCACCGCCAAGTCTTCAAGATTATAAGACGATACCTCCAACTGCCCAAGTCTATGCGAATTCCTGCAACGAGTTCTGGTGGGTCAGTACCTATGTGGCTAAAGGATTATGGCGACAGGAACTGCCCTATGCCAAATTTATGCTGGATCGGCCTGTGAGAGATGCGTTTCACTTGATGCTGGAATGGCATATTGGTATACGAACAGACTTCGCGGCAGACCCGGGTAAACAGGGAAAATATTTTGAGAACCACCTTGAACCTGGACTTTGGGCACTCTACATCCAAACGTTTGCGGATGCAGATTATGAACATATGTGGCAGTCTCTTTTTATCATGGGAAATTTATTTAGAGAAGTTGCGTTGGAAGTAGCGAACCATTATGGTTACGAATATCCAACTCTGGACGATCAACGTGTTACGAACTATCTCCATCACGTAAAAGCTCTCCCAGCAGATGCTAAGGACATTTATTGATAAAAAACCAGTCGGCACTTGATTTATATGTGCTAGGCTGGTTTTATTTTTATACACTAACGTTATTCTGTCCTATGTGCTGCTTTAGATATTGCGCTGTTCGTTCCGGTTGCGAGATCGGAAAATGATGAGCTGCCGGAATATTCAGCGTATGCAGGGCATGAAATGGCTCGGGCAACTTATAGATCTGATCCTTCACACCCCATAGAATCGAAACCTCCTCTTTATACATTCTTTCGGATATCTCAGGAACCGACCGGAAGCTATCGGACTTCGTTAGCATGGCTAGGGCTTGCGCAGTCGTCTTTCTTACGCGTGGGGAACGCATTTCTTCAAGAACATACGTGATGTATGCTGGCGGGATATCGTCGATACTTTCAAAACAAGTCTGCGCAAGCAATTGCTTGCGTAAGCCTGAATCGCTGAATCTGCCTAGCATACTCTCCGTAATTCGTGCGCTCCGATATCTGCGCGGAGCAGTATGCAATACAGGCTGCAATAGGTGTAAGCTACTGATACGCTCAGGTACGCGTTCCCATGCCTTAGCAGCTAGTAGTCCGCCGAACGAATGACCTACAAGGCAGATTGGCGTTTCCAAAGCCTGAATAGCCTGCACTAACGATTCAATGTGGCCTTCTAGTACATCCTCCTTATGATGGTATGGGGAACGGCCAAAACCGGGAAGATCCACCAAGCAAACAGAGGATTCCGGAAATTGATTTGCCAGCGGTATCAAACAATCTGCCCCGCTGAAAGTACCGTGAACTAATACGATCGTTGGATTTCCATTCTTCACCCTTCGCTCCAGTGTAGCTAATGGCCCACGTCTGTTGCGGACATATCCATCTGTATCTATGGTGGAATGAGCAATCCTGAAATCAAGATCAGTAATGACAAATGGGAACACGCTTTTGTTCATCGCCTGTGACAACCCGTATTTACGTTGAATCTCTCGTGCTGCATCCAGTGGGTAGTCCACATCCACGATAAAATCGAGTGATTCCTTCGGAATACCTAACTTTTGGCCCAGAGGAGTACCCAGTATACTGGTTAGCCAAGCTGGCGAGATCGAACCGAGCGGTTTACAGACACGAAGCTCCTTCGCCATATTCGTTCCCAGCTCTATCATCGTTGGACTCTGCTGCCTGTCATCCATCAAGTAGTATGTTTCACTAGCAGGATGTGATTCCTTCGTAAGAACACTGATCAATTCGGCTGCATGATCTACATGGACCAAGGGAAGCCAATGAGATTTTCCGCCGGGGACAAGTCCCATAAGCTTGCGCGCTGTAGAACCTACGAGAATGCCTAGCCCACCAGTTTGGGGCGTATCCCCAGACTCTGAGTCACCTATGACAACGCTCAAATGGACAACCGAAAGCGGAAATCCTTCCTTGTGTGCTCCTTGACGAATACGCAAATCAGCCAAAAATTTCATCCGTTCATATGGAGGCGCTTGTTCCAAATGATCGATGATGGGCTCGGGAGTAATCCAGTTATGATCATTAAAAGGGCTTTTGTAACCAACCAAATGGATAAAATGTCGTAACCCTTTGCTCGCATGAATATGTGTAGCCAACGTTATCATTTCTTCTGCTGCTTGTAGAAAAGTTGCTCTCGCATCCTCCTCTCCCAGCAGAATATCCATCGGACCTCCTGCATGAATTATCACATCTGCTGTCTCCACGAGTTGCCTGTCAACAGGATTTAATCCTAGAGCAGGTATACTCAAATCGCCAATAACCGGTGTTAATTTCCCGATATGCCATGCTGTGTCCAAATCCATTTGCCTGCATATTTGTTCCCACTTCTGCTGCGAACGAACCAGGACGGTAATAGTGTGTTCCTCCTTGGAAAGTTGTCGTAACGTATGCATGCCGATAAACCCTGTGCCGCCCGTGATAAAGATATGTGCCATATACGAAACCTGCCTTTTTTAATTTTTAGTACTTCGTAGTACTAATAAAGATTAAAAAAATCACTTTAGCAGAAGTGCTAAAGTAAATTTTAAATTTTCGAGTATGCTCGGGTCCTGGCTTGCATGCTGCAGAAAGAGCGCACCTTCAATGACCGAGACGATGAATTGGGCCGTCGACCTCGCAGGAAGTTCAGCCTGAATCTCTAATCTTTCCCTTCCCTCGTTCAGCAATATTTCTACGGTAGTGATTTGGCTTTGGAAGAACTGGCTTATTTTATTCCGAAACAAGGCGCTATCTTGAGGCATTTGCGTATAAAGAGTAATAAAGGGACAGCCTCCCAAACAATCTGTCTCTTGCTCTGTCAGCAATTGAAGAAGGATTTCAAAACGTTCCTGAACAGACTGATCCTTACGCGAAACAACTTCATAAATCATCTCATTATACGTTTGAATCAGTTGATCCAGAATGGCTGAAAGTAGCTCTTCTTTACTTTTAAAATAATAGTAAATGTTCGTTTTGGACACATTGCTCACAGCCACAATTTCATCCATACTTGTTGCATGATATCCTTGGGTAAGAAACAATGAGGTGGCGATGCGCAGAACAATATCCCGATTCGTGATTTTATTTTTTTTCATCATATTTAGCACTATACGGTACTAAAAAAGACTTGTCAACCTTCGCTGGAACATGTCTACTCCAAAATATTATTTTTCGGCCAGAACCCGGTCACCTCTGCTCGCAGGCTGAGAAATAACCAAAAATTCAACATCCTGATTCGTTTCATTAAACATTTGATGAGGCGCCATAGGAGGAACCTCACACCCTTCCTGAGATCCTAATTGGATTCGTTCACCATCCACTTCAAGTACCGCTGCACCTGATAAAATAAAGAAAAATTGGCGCGCATGATGATGATAATGTCTGACCTCATGTGTATTTCCGGGCATCCGCTCATGAATAATGCTCAAATCATTATTTTTCACCAAGCGCCAACCATCACATTGATCTCCCCATATATAATGTTCAGCATTATTTTTACTTATTTTCATATTGAACTCCTCCTTTTGCAATTACAGTTTTATTTTAAATATGGATTCATAGAGCTACAATCTTAATTTTAAAAAACGGCGGGACAAATGTAAAAAACACTCCGACTTAGTCAGACTGTTTTTATATATGCGCCTCGATAATTTCCTCTAACTTAATCCAGCTAAAATCCTCTTCCCCACGGGATAGCTTCACTTCTCGCCGACTTGTGTTAATTACTGTGACCAGTCCACGCAGCTCCTCATCATCAAATGGATTGAACACTTTTAGCGTAATAGGCTTACGTTCGTTATAGGATACGATAATGGCCTGTTCAATCTGCTGCATTTCCTGATCGTCCAGTGCTGGCTTGCCGCGCCTTCCTTGCTCCTTCATCAGTCTTAAATATGCCTCCCGATGCTCAGGCAAAATCATGCGCGAGCTTTCCCATATGCCATTTCCTTCAAGCTTTTTCCCCATCGTAAGCCCCTCCTATGCTGTTCTGGTTACCGGATGCCATGCCAATACATGATCTAATCGAAAAACACGTGGCTGGCCTGTCTGTAAACAGGTGGCTCGTATCAAGCCATTCTGCACACGATGCACCTCGATACGCCGATGAGACAGTTTGCCCTTCCGATCCAAATACACGATTTCCACGATCTGCCCCACGTATTTTTCCAACATGATCCTTCACTCCTTATCAGAACGTTTGTTTGTATTATATGCGAACATGCGTTTGATTATCAATGTAAAAAAATCCCCTGAGGGATTTGACTCTCTCAAGGGATTTCGTAACAATGTAATCTGAACTTAAAAATTTAACTTCTACAAAAATTTATTATTTAGTTCGTTCCCTTACAGCAAAGTAATTTTCTTCATTATCTGCAAAGTTAAACACTCTTCCGAAAGGCATAGTTACAATTTCTCCAACTTTGACATTTTTATTTGATAAGTCGTCATATAATTGATCAAGATTTTCCGAAAAAAACATTAAAGAAGGTGTACCGAGATTTAATTCAGGTGACATTTTAGCAACGAATTCCTTATTGTGGAGAATAATGCTTGTTTCTGCACCCTTTGCAGGAGCAATTTCAATCCATCTCATTCCTTGACCATTATTTTCTTCAGAAATTACTTTAAATCCTACTTTTTTTGTCCAAAAATCCAGTGCCTCATCCTGGTTATTTACATACAACATAATTTGACCGACTTTACTAATCATTGATTTTTCAACTCCTTTGTATAAGTAATTACCAAACCTCGATGCCCCTAATCCCATCTCCTCACTTTAAAATTCATAGGTGGATAGCTTAATATCTTCTTTATTCAAATCTTTCAGCGGATAGACAGGGCCATTCCAATAAGTCAGAATATCAAGCGGCTCATTAGTACCATGTTCTTTTAAAGAAAGAGATAATTCAAGTAATAGATGTGGAAGTTGATAAGAGCTTGTTAAAAACTGATATTCCTCTGGACTTTCACAGTCTTCTGCTCGATAGAACACAAAGTATCCCTCGGTATGATCCCCAATGAGTACAATATAGCGAGCAAGAAACATAATTTCGCCATTGGCAAAAGGAATGGAATGTGTCGAAGCAGAGATCAAATCAGTCTCTAATCCCTCAATACGAAGGGTAAGTTCATTGTTAAGAGCATCCATTCTTTCCCTTTGTTCGCTGACGAGGTGTTCATAATTTACAGGGACAAGCCCTCCATTCTTGATCGTAGCGATCAGTTCGTCTATAAATACTTTTTGAGACAACACTCGATTGCTCATCCTATTCATCTCCATATTCGTGAAAATAAGCATGGAATTCTCGCTTTAACATGTTCAATATTTATGTATTAAAAATCTTGATTCCTTAACTCCCCAGCATTTTTGTGACTGCATTCACGACCCTTTCCATCTCAAATGGTTTAACAATAAAGTCTTTTGCACCTGCCTGAAATGCTTTTATAATCGCTTCCTGCTGCCCCAAAGCAGAACACATTAAAATGTTAGCTTGAGGATCAAGCTCTACAATCTTTTTAACAGCCTCAAGTCCGTCCATCTTAGGCATATTAATATCCATGGTGATTAAATCGGGACGAAAGTGTGCGTATTTTAAAACAGCATCATACCCATTTTCTGCTTCCGCAATAACAGCGTGACCTAAATCCAAAAGAATATCCTTAAGCACAGAACGCATAAATAAAGAGTCATCCACTACTATAACTGTTGCCAAATTAACCTCTCCAATCCGTTGTCAAATGATATGCACGCCCAAACTTCAATATCGGTGAATAAACTAGTAATATTAATAGAAAGAATCTGTAAAAATAAAAACGCTACCAATGAATTATAAAAGAAATTTGAAACTAGCTACTACAGAATTAGTTTTCAAAAAAACGTTTCACAATGACGTAAATCATTTCTGAAAAGCAAATTACAAAGGACTATATATCTACTGTATCTAGAGCACTAGCCCAGAAAGTACAATCTTCTTAGATAGTTATAAAAAAACTGACGCCGGTATCATTCCGACGTCAGTTTTTAAACTTATTCGTTTAAGAATTCCTTATTCATTCAGAGCTTTTTTCAAAGCCTCCAGATTGTTTTTCATTACACCAAGGTAATCCAGGTTCTTCTGTTTGTCTTCATCCGTCAATCCTTCGAGCGGATTCAGTACATCGGTTTTTGAACCGATTTCAGTAGCTACGGTCTCAGCGACCTTCGGATCAACAAGAGTTTCAAAGAAAATCGTTTTAACATTATTTTCTTTAGCAAATTTGATAATACCCGCCAGCTTGTCTGGTGTAGGCTCTTGCTCTGGAGATAATCCGGCAATAGGTACTTGGGTCAGACCATATTGCTTAGCCAAATAACCAAAAGCAGCATGCTGCGTAATAAAGTCTTTACGTTTTACATCTTTCAGACCTGTTTTGAACTCGTTATCCAGCTCTTTTAGCTTGGCGATATAAGCATCAGCGTTTTTCTCATAATCAGCTTTGTTTGCCGGATCGGCTGCCACAAGCCCTGCTTCAATGGACTCTACTTCTTTTTGGGCCAAGACTGGATTAAGCCATACATGAGGGTCCAGCACATGATCGTGATCATGGCCTTCCTTTGCGTGTGCTTCTTCTCCTTCTTCCTCAGCAGTGCCTTCCATCAGGTTTAACCCTTTGCTCGCTTCAACTACAACACGCTTATCGTTGGACGCGCTGCTCAAAGCCTGTTCTGCCCAACCTTCGACGATACCGTTATAAACAAATACGTCAGCATCCTTAACCTGTGCCATATCTTTGGCGCTCGGTTCCCAGTCATGCGGCTCAGCACCGGCAGGAATCAACGCGGTTACGTTAGCATGGTCTCCAGCAACTTGCTTGGTAAATTCATACATTGGATAAAAAGTGGTGACCACATTCAGCTTGTCTGCTGTTTGTGCCGCATTCGGCTCGGTTTGGGAAGCATTTGTAGCTGTATTATCAGATTTGGCTCCGCAGCCAGACAAAATAAGTGCTAGTCCCGCAGACAATACAAATGATTTTTTGAACCATGTATTCATATTCATTACTCCTTTATGTGTTAGTTTTTAGTCACTCTCACTGTAATTACACTCACTGGCCTGTCGCATTCTTCCGTCGGGAAGCCTGCTGCTTGCCCAGCTTACGGACCAGCTTTTGAATACCAGCTCCTACGATCAGGAATAATAACAGCACCATGGCAATTGTCCCCCCTGGGGGTGTACTAAGTTCATACGACGCCGTTAAACCCATAAATACGCCGATCAATGCAGTGATCATAGATATCCAGATGGCTGCCGCGAAGCTCGGTGCGATTCGAATCGCCAGCGCCGCAGGGAGCACGATGAGTGAGGAGACAAGCAGTACACCGACAATCGGCATTGCAGCAGCTACAATCATCCCTGTTAAAATACTAAATGCAAATGAGATGGACTTGACAGGAAGACCATTAGTCTTCGCCGTTTCTTCATCAAAGGTAATCTGATACAATGGACGCCGGAATACAAAAAAGAAAATACCTCCGATCACAGCCACTACAATCATCAACATCAGTTCTGTCTGATTGACCGCTACTACCGAACCGAACAAATAAGCGGAAAACCCTTTGTTGATGCTCTGATTCAGATTCATTAAAATAACGGCCGTCGAGAGGCCACCTACCATAATAATAGCCACAGATATCTCACTATATGTTTTATAAGACCTGCGGACGTATTCAACGATAATCGCGCCGATTACGGCAACAATAAATCCAGTTATCGTTGGGTTAATGCCTAAATAGGCACCCGCTGCCACCCCTGCCAGCGATACATGCGATAGCATGTCCGCCATGAGAGCCTGACGCCGTAGCATCAGATAAACTCCAAGCACCGAGGCCAGCAGTGCAATTACCCCACCGGCACAAAATGCCCGCTGCATGAAGTCGTAGTGCAGCATTTCCATCCGCCATCTTCCTTCCTCTCAAGCTCAATAATTCGATCCAGATAATGTTGCACTTCCGATAGTCCATGGGTCACCATGACCACAGTTCTTCCATATTCCTTAACCTGCTGATTCATCAGATCGTAGAAATGATGGCGGCTTTCCTGATCCATTCCGGTCGTGGGCTCATCCAAAATGAGCAGATCCGATTCCTGAGCGAGTGCTCTTGCCACACAAATACGTTGCTTCTGTCCACCCGACAATTCTCCGATTTTACGGTGACGCAAATCCCACATGCCTACCTGACGCAGCGCCTGCTCAGTCAGATCATGATCCTCAGGCCGCATACGGCGCAACCAAGAGCCATGAGTATATCTTCCTGAACGGACAAATTCCAGGATCGTACTTGGGAATCCGCCATTGAATGCAGCAATTTGTTGGGATACAAAGCCGACAACGAGCTTTTTGCCTTCACCTGTACGGTTAGACATGAACACCTTGCCCTTCCAAGGCTGAAGCAAGCCGAGCAACAGTTTGAGCATGGTTGATTTGGAAGCACCATTCGGTCCGGTAATAGCTACAAATTCTCCCGAAAAAATTTCAACATTGGCATCCACCAAGTTAGGAACGTCTCCGTAGCCAAATGTGACCTGTTCCAATGAGGCCAATAACATGACGCAAATCTCCTTTTCCTTTAAAAAGCCTGGAGCCATCTGAGCGATCATCATTTGCGCAGATTCTCCAGGTCGTTTATGATCATTAAACCATCTACCGTAATTATTACGATTTGGTAATAAAAAAATAAGCGTTTGATAAACGTAACCTTTACGCATTAGCAAGTTTAACAGTTTAGGCAAGGTTCGTCAATGTTTTGGAAACTCTTTTGTTTGTTTACTTCACCTTGTCCGGGTATAAGCCTGCCGCCAAGGTTTTCAACGCGATCGGAGCGCGCACGCCTTCAGCCGCTGCGGATAATGGCAGTACTATAAACCGTTTGTTTTTGATCGCTTCCACACCAGCCAGCGCAGGCTTGCTTAGGAGCAGCTTCTCTTTATCAGCTAGTGAAGTATCACCATAGTCGAGGATGACGATCACATCAGGGTTACGGTTCACAACCTCTTCCCAGCTTACCTCGGTAAAACTTTTGTCAATATCATCAAAAATATTTTTCGCCTTCACACTTTCAATCAAAGACGTTAGGTAATTGTTGGCAGCCGTAAAGGGCTTGTCTTCTCCGCTGTCATAGACAAACACCTTGGGTGGCTGTTCAACAATACCAATTTGAGTCTGAATGGACTGCACTTGTTCACGAATGTCATTTACCAGCTTTTCTGCACGCTCCTCAACCCTGAAAATACGCCCAATATTTAGTATATCCTGATACACATCTTCTAACGTGGGACCCGGTTTATTGGAGGACTCCTGTACATAGGTCAGCACCCCTTGTTTGGCTAGCTCCTCACGGGAACCCAGATTTTTATCATTAAAGGCACTCTTCCAGCCCGCATAGGCAAAATCCGGTGCAGCGGCCATAAACACCTCTTTGGACGGATATTGTCCGGCCAGTACCGGGATTTTGTCATATTGAGCCTTATATTTTGGCAAAATCTGATCATCCAAATACGCAGTTCCTACCATAGAGGATTCCAGTCCAAGAGCCAGCATAACCTCAGTCGCATGCTGGTTCAATGTAACCGCGCGTTTGGGCGCCTCGGGAAATACCATTTTAACGCCCATGTTCTCAAGCTCTACCAACGTCTTATTGGTTGCCGATTGCAATGCGGCAGGTTGCTGCCCGTTTGCCAATGGATCGCTTGTTTGAGCTGTGTTTCCTGCTGCGCAGGCTGATAACAACAGCATCATCGCCAAAGCGAGCATAACCAGCGGTAACGCGGGCTTGCTATATTTTTTCATATGTACCGTCTCCTCTTTTATTTGTAGTATATCTTTCCTCATCGTATCACCTTTTCTGTTGACGTTATGGATAGTCTCCTCTCCTGAGAGAATCCGGTAAAAAGGTAATATTCGGCTTCCCGGTTTTTGGATGAATGCAGATTTCTGTCTCCACACCGAATACACTCCACAGCAGGTCTGGCTGAAGCACATCCTCCGTTATGCCAGAGGCTACCACTTTGCCTTCTTTTAATACATACATTCGATCACAATAAAATGCCGCCAAATTCAAATCATGTAGTGCAGCTAGCGTAGTTATCCGAAGTGTTTTGACCAAATCCAAAATTTGCAGCTGATACCTGATATCCAGATGATTCGTCGGCTCATCCAAAACAAGAAATCTCGCCTGCCCGGCCAAAGCTCTGGCGATCAATACCCGTTGCTTTTCTCCGCCGGACAAGGTGGCAAAGCCCTGATCCGCCTGAGCATCCATGCCTACCCGCTCCAGCGCCTGCTCGACCAGTTCATGATCGACGACAGTATCTGCTTCCAGCAGTTTCTTATGCGGATGGCGCCCCATCAGCACGATGTCCCGTACTGAAAAATCAAACGTTTGCGGCGCATCCTGACTCACCACTGCCATTTGTCGGGCCGTCTCTTTATACTTCATCCGCAGCATATCCTGGCCATCCAACGTAACCAAACCACTGTCAGGCTTTAGCACACGATACATATTTTTGAGCAACGTCGATTTCCCGCTGCCATTCGGACCGATCAATCCGACCAGCTCCCCTGCTTTTACCTGGAGGCAGATGCCGTCGATCAGCCGTTTGTCGTGAATACTGAAGGTCACGCATTCGACTTCTATATTCATTTTTCGCCTCCAAACGAGTAGGAACTACGACGCAGCAGCCACACAAAAAAGGGTCCTCCGCACACAGCCGTCACAATACCAATCGGCAGCTCCTGTGGAGCCAGCACGAGCCGGGCACATACATCAGCCCACACGACAAAAATAGCTCCCGCCAACAGACTGACAGGCAGTACACGCCGATGATCTGATCCCACTATCAGCCTAACGATGTGCGGAATCATAAGCCCGACAAAGCCAATCGAGCCACTAACTGATACGACTGCTCCGGTTAAAAGAGACGCCACAACAACCAGTAATACGCGGAACGCCTGTACGTTCACACCGAGCGTTACTGCGGTCTCTTCACCCGTTAGCAAAGCATTCAGCGAACGGTATCGGGTCAGGAGCACAGCCGTTCCAACGGCTACAATGAGGCTTGGAATAAAAAGCGTATCCCATTGAGCACCTGCCAGACTTCCCATCATCCAATACATCGCGTCACGAATGCCTTTTTCATTCGGGGCCATCGTAACGATAAAGCTAGTCACAGCCGACAGCATCATAGACACCGCCACCCCTGCCAGCAATAAGCGGGTCGTCGATATGCTCCCAGCCACACGGGCTAACGCGAACACCATAAGCATTGCAGTTAACGAACCTATAAAAGCAGATAAAGGCAGCGCAAGTCGTCCTAAAAATCCGAAAGCTCCGAACACAATCACCAATGTGGCTGTTACCGAAGCCCCAGACGAGACTCCTAAAATATAGGGATCCGCTAACGAATTACGAATTAATGCCTGTATAGTCGCCCCTGTAACAGCAAGTCCTGCTCCTACGACAACACCTAGCAGCACGCGTGGAAAGCGGATTTCCCAAACGATATATTGCTCAGGCTTGGTCCATGTCACGGGTATCCACTGGTCCAGCCAGGGAAGATGGGACAGTGCAATTCGCCATATCGTCCCCGGTGCGACAGCTACAGGACCCAGCATAACCGCGAGTGTGACCGAAAGCAACAGCCCAGCAGTCAGCAGCAGAATTGTTGTAAATCCCCAAGTAGGCTTGCCCGCTAGGTGTGCGCGAGAATTATGTTGTGATGGATTAAGGTTGCTCGTTCTCGAAGTCATGAACTACTCAATGGCTTTTCGGCCGCTTCCAGCTTTCTCAATTGTCCCTCGATCTCGGAAGCAGAGAAATTCTCACCCATGACAACCGCTACATCGTTCACTGGCTTTTGCGGGCGGATCGGAATGATTTCCAGCTCCCGATAGGCAAATTGAAACATCATCTGGCCCTCTGATTCCAGAAACCGCACAATTCCTTTGGCCCGGTAAATTTCAGCTGGCAAACTGCGGAACAACTGTTCAAACTCGGAGCGTGGCACAGGTTGTCCAAAGAAATGCGTGTGAACAACTACATGGTCGTAGGAATGATAATGCTCCCCATGTTCGTGGCCATGGGCGTGATCACGGTGATCATGATCATGATGATCTGTATGGTCATCATGATCTGTATGGTCATCATGATCATACGTGTGCAGATGATTTTCCGAATGAGAATGTTTACTCTTAATATCAACTGTGGATTCCTTATGCCGCGAAACGTCCATACGCTCCTCTCCTTGAGTGGAGAAAAAAATACCCGCGTCCACGTCACTTCGTTGCGTGCTCACAGTCAGAGCATATGGATTTAACTCTTTTACGAGGGCCTGTACTTTCTGCAACTCGCCCGCAGCCAATAAATCGGTCTTGTTAATAATCAGTTTGGAAGCGCACCGAAGCTGATCCTGCATCAAACGAAGCGACTTGCTTCTCTCGTTCCCCGAGGCAAAGTCCAGAAATTGATGCGCGTCTATGACCGTGATAACGGATTGTAAAATCATAGAGGAATAGATGGAGGCGTCTGTCACTGCATCTACAATCTCCATCGGGTTAGCCACTCCGGTACATTCTACAATAATCACGTCCGGCTTATATTCATCAGCAAGATTCATGAGCTCGACGCCCAAATCCCCGCGAATGGTACAGCATATACAACCGCTGAGCATTTCCTTCATGGGTGCCTGGCCATTCACCAAACTGCCGTCCAGATTAACATCACCCAACTCATTCATCAAAATGGCTGGCTTGAAGCCCTTCTCCTTGTAGTAAGCCAGCGCATGCTGAAGAAGAGTGGTTTTACCGCTACCCAAAAAACCGGATAAAACAACAATCGGTATCATATAACCCCTCCTTGTCTTTACAACATTTAATATGGATCGTACCGTAAAAATTTCCTTCTTGCAATCATTTATCGAAATTTAATCGTAATAATTACTAATAACAAACATAAATATATATGACCACTCTTTGAATTGTCAATATAGGAGGTGAGACAAGCACAATCCAGCGGGCATGATTGTCCCTCTACAGACATAGGATGTAGATAAGAACCCTTATTCTCAAGGAGACGTGGAATGAAAAACAGTACGCTGTTGAAGATGCTGCCTTTTATAATTCCGTTTGCCTTTCTCATCCCTGTGCTTGTCACGCTATCTCCCCAGTGGCTTCGTTTGTTAGATATGGGGCAGCTGCAACCGTTAAAAACGGTATTTATGGGCATTTTTCTGGAAGCTGTTCCGTTTCTCCTTATCGGTGTGCTCGTCTCATCCCTTTTGCAGTGGCTTGTACCGGAGACATGGATTCGCAAAATAGCGCCTGCGCATCCTGTACCGGGTGTCCTGCTGGCCTCCTTACTAGGTATGCTATTTCCCATCTGTGAATGCGGCATGATCCCTGTCGTTCGGCAATTAATGCTCAAGGGAATGCCTGCCTATATGGGTATCACTTTTATTTTAAGCGGGCCCATTATCAATCCCGTGGTACTGGCTGCGACGATGATGGCTTTCCCTTCCCATCCCGAGGTCACTGCCGTTCGAATGGGTTTGGCTTTTGCCGTCTCCGCGATCATCGGGCTGATCGTGTATGCCTTTGTACGAGTGCATCCGCTCAAACGGTCGTTGCTCTCTTTTAACCAGCAAAAGCAGAACAATCAGACTCATCGGCATAGTCGCACATGGCGGGGCTTTTTTGTACATGCTGGTGACGAGTTTTTGGACATGAGTAAATATCTCATTATCGGCGCACTATTAACAGCCTGCATTCAAACCTTCATCCCACGCGATGAACTGCTTTCGTTAAGCAACGGAACGGTTGGATCGTACGCCTTTATGATGGGTTTTGCCTACATACTGTCGCTGTGTTCCACCTCCGATGCCTTTGTAGCCACTGCTTTTTCACATACCTTTACACTGGGTCCGCTGGCAGCCTTTCTTGTACTCGGTCCGATGCTAGACTTCAAAGGCACGCTCATGCTGCTAAGCACCTTCCGCACCAAATTTGTCGCCATCCTGGGCCTGCTCATTGTTTCACTCGTCCTAGTGGGTTCTATAGCTGCTGAATGGTTATTAGGGAGGTGAATACAAACGTGAATTCAACCTTTAGCATTCGCTGGCAATACGGCATGCGCTCCTTGCTCCTGATCGGATTGGCTGTGTACATCGTCTCATTAAGCCGCACGAATGCACTTCATTACTACTTGGCTCCCCATATGCAAAAGCTGCTCCTACTCTGTCCTGTACCACTCTTGTTCATCGCATTGGCGATGGCATGGCACGGAATCATCGGGGAGCGGGACGGTGAGGATGTATGTGATTGTGAGCATCCGTTGCCGCAAAGCTGGTTCAAAAAAACACTCGTATATGGAATGCTGCTCATCCCGCTCCTGTTCGGTTCTCTGCTGCCCAATCAGGCACTTGGTAGTGATATGGCCGCCAAAAAAGGCATGTCCTTCACGTATCCCAACCCGGATATCCGACGAAAAACAGATACACAGACCACGAAAGCATCCACCGCCTCCCTTTTATCAACTGCATCTTCCGTCCCAACTTCGTCCCCTCCAGAGGGAAAATGGAGTCAGGAAACGCTGGATAAGCTGTTCGTTCCGCCTGACAAGTACAATGTAGAATTCGCCGAGCTGGCGAAACGCCTGTATCAGCAACCTATCATACAGATCAAGCCTGAGATTTTTTCCGAAACTATTGGAGCCATTGAGTTATATAAACAAGCTTTTGAAGGAAAAAAAGTACAGGTGACTGGCTTTGTCTATAAAGACGACAACCTGCCGGGTAAAGGCCTATTTGCAGTAGGAAGATTCCTCGTCATGTGCTGTACTGCCGATGCCATGCCATTCGGGATCATCGTCCAATCCCAGAAGGCCCCGTCCTTTGACAAGGATACCTGGGTGACCATTGAAGGAACACTGCATGCCACACAAAAGGGCAACGCTCCCGTACTTGAAATTCGATCCGAAAAAATAACCGCTGTCGAGCAGCCAGAATCCCCTTATGTCTATACCCAAGCAGACTCGGTAGCTACCTTTGATCGCTTGAACACAGCACACTAAACCCACCAAGGAGGAAAAATGATGAATAAAGTTCCTGTTATTTTAATCAGTGGTTTTCTTGGAAGCGGCAAAACAACACTGCTTTTGCGCCTATTAGCCCATACTCGTCAAATCCCCCTTCGTGCTGCTGTTTTAATGAACGAAATGGGCGAATATGATGTAGACAGCGCTATAATTTCAGAGGAAATGCCTGACGTAACAGTAGAAGGATTGCTAGAAGGCTGCATTTGTTGCAGCAAAAGAAATGAGCTGGCAGGGGCTCTGCATACCCTGCTCAGCCAGGAGCCAGATCTGATCTTCATGGAAACCACCGGGGTAGCCAACCCCGAACAAGTACTGGAGGAGCTTCGCTCCCCTCTACTGGCAGATCGGCTTTATCTGGTTCACAGCATCAGTGTTGTGGATGCTGAGCTGTTCCATGAATACAACAGCCGCTTTACGGCTGATAAAGAACTGGTTCGCACCCTGCACGGACAGCTGCGCACCGCAGACTTCATTGTGGTGAACAAGACGGATACAGCAAGCAGCCGTGAAGTGACGAAGGTCGTCAAGAGCATCCGCAAGCTCAACGATACGGCCAAGCTGCAAACTACTGAATATAGCCGGGTTGACCTTGAACCACTACTAGAGCCTGTTCTGGCCTCTGCATCCGTTGCCGCGAAACCTGCACAGACACCTCAACCAGCACCTGCACAGGTCCAGCTCACTGATGCAGATGCACCGTCCGTTCCCATTCCCGTCAAAAGTATCGGAAGCACCAGTAGTGTCTCCAGAAGTACGGCTTTCAAAGTTATTTCGGCACACAGTCATAACCACGATCCTAAGCAGCCTCATTCGTTCTCCCGTCTGGAGAGCTTAACGCTGCATCAATATTCTCCTCAGCCACTCGAAAAACAACGATTGGAAAACTTTTTGACCGGGTTAGGTTCCTCACTGCTTCGTGCGAAAGGTTATTGCGTGCTTCCTCAGGAAGGTACAATGCTTTTGCAATTTTCAGGAAATCACTTGGAGTGGCAGCCTACTGCACTTCCCGTGAGTCAGGGATATGTCACACTAATTGGGGAGCAGCTCGACAAAGCATCCATTACCGACCAATGGGAACAGTGCTTCCTTTCGCTATAAATGACAGGTCTAGATTAAGACAAAAAAACCTCCTGCAGATGCAGGAGGTTTTTTAAAAAGCGATGTTCACGGATTATTAGCATAATCCATAAACATAACGCTCGACTTTTCTTACTTAAGGTTATATTTTTTGTTAAAGCGATCCACACGGCCACCGATATCCACGTTTCTTTGTTTACCAGTGAAGAACGGGTGGGAAGCGGAGCTAGTATCTACACGGATAACTGGGTATGTGTTGCCATCTTCCCATTCCATCGTTTCTTGCGAATATTTAGTGGAAGCACTCAGGAAAGTAAATCCACAGCTAGGGTCCAAAAAGATAACTTTGTTCAATGTTGGATGAATATCTTTTTTCATTAGTTTCACCTAATCTTTCATATAGTTTTAGTTTCAAACTCAAACGTACTGGCGCAATACTCCATCAGTTGGCAAAAGGAACGGTTATGTCCCAGAAAAAAAGACGACAGATCATAACGGTTGCGCTCAAGCTCGTAAACGACAAGCAAACGATGCCGCATATATCGCATCGCCCATTGCACGAACGCTCCGGATCTTTCGTCAGCCTTCATCGTTATATAAGCATATAGTGAATGGTCCTCCGGCTCGTCCCAAATGCTGACACCAGCACAGGAGAACTCGGTAGCCACGTGCTTTCGATTCAAAAGGCAAAGCGTGCCATGTAGCTCGGCATCTATCATACAGCCTTGAAAAAAAGCCGTTTTCTTAGGTGCAAGCTTTAACTTTGGACGCTCTGTCCACTGGACTAATTCAAGTTTTCGCCGGTTCCATAACGCAGGCTTTTGCAAACTTAACACGATTTCTTCATCGTTAACTGGAGAGATCATGCCGCAGCTCCTTTCATGAAGCCCTATATTCATTAGAATTACAGGCTCCGTTCAGGATGCAGGATCATTCAGGTTGCTATATAGCAAGCCTCAAATTATCTAGTTTCACGATGGATCGTGTACTTTTTCAGACGCGGAGAGTATTTTTTCATTTCAAGACGCTCCGGATGATTTCTTTTGTTCTTGGTTGTTGTATAGTTGCGATCACCGGATTCGGTGCATGCCAAGGTAACAATTACGCGCATTTCTCTTCCTCCTTAATTGGAATACATGGTATACAATTACAATAGTAATTTTTACGATTAGTTCTATTCTATAATTCATGCTCCGCTTTGTCAACCTTAGAGTCACGGTTTGTCGCTTCTTCTACCGTGTTCCAGCGATTACGGTACTGTGCAAGCTTCGGATGAAGTTCCTGGGGTTCGCTCGAAAGCAGCAATCTGACATTTCTAATCCATTCTCCAAACGATGCATAGGAAGCGCACAAATTTGCAGTTTCAGGACTCATGTACAAAAAAAGTGGGGTCGTATACTTTTCCGCCAAAAAACGGATGGCTGCTTCAATCGGCGTATACTTTTTACGCTTACCTTCCCAACTCTCAATCACAACAGCACTCAAAGCCTGCTCCCGCTGCCACTCTCCCAGCTCGTCCACCCGCTTGTAATACGAACGTACCGGCTGCTTCCACATTCTTCTGACGGTTTCTTCATGTAGCGGATACAGCACCAGCTTTGTAAAAGATAATGCAGCCCCCGTTTCCGCAAAAAGCTCCAGCTCTCTGGCTGTAATTTGCTCGAACGTATCATAGTAAACCATGGTCCCTTTATGCGTCTCGATCGGAGGCTCATAACCATAGGGCACATATTGAAGGTTTCTTGTCATGCTGGACACTCCGTCCTTCCATAGATGAACTTTTCCTTCTATATTATACCCTTGTTTTGGCATGAGTTTGCATCAAATGTTTATCCTTGCTCAACAGCAGGCGTATTACGGCGTGAACCCCTTCGGAATTGCAACGCATAAAGTCCCATCGTCACAAGCGCAATCAGTGCAAGCACCGTAAATATATTGCTAAAATTGAACACCTGCACATTAGATACGACAGGATTCAAATGAAAGGACGACGAACTATCCAGCGTTTTGCCCAAAATACTTGTCGTGATCGCGCCGGCAATAAAATTCAGCAGAGATAGCAGCCCCATTCCAACACCAATCTGGTCTTTCGACAAGGTACGAGAAATCGTGTTGGACATGGCAATTTGCATGAAGGTCTGACCTACGTTTCCGAAAATAAGCAAAAATAAAATCAGATATGGAGATGCACCCACAAACGTAGACAAGCTGATAAAACAGATGAACAAAAGCGATACAGCTGTATAGACGAGAAACGAATTTCCTTTACTATCCGCCAAACGCCCCCCTCTTTTACCCAATAGAGCCGAAGCAATAGCAGCCGGAAACATAACCAGTCCAATTATTGCCGGCGTAAGCTGATTGAGACTGTTCAGAAACTGCGGTGCCAAGTACGGCAATCCAAAGCTAATCCCCGTCCCTAAAAAAGCGATAAGGAGCCCGTATGAATATTGCTTGTTACGGAACAGCTTCGGCTGGATGAATGGATCATGCGCAGTGTTAATGCGCCATATAAACAGTGCAAATAACACCATACCGAGCAGAAAAAACATCATATTGGTTTGCGAAATCGAAAGTAACAAGAAGGCTACTGTTCCACCCAGCAATAATCCACCAAGAAAATCGAACTTCTGATCCTCTCCACGCTGATCGTCCAAATATTTGCGGAAGAACGGCAATGCGATCAGTGGTAGCATGGAAATGACGAACAAAAAACGCCAGCTTGCAAAGCCTGTGATCAAACCGGAAATAATCGGAGCCAGTGCAGTACCTAACGCCAAGCCGATTGCTGTGACGCCCAAAGCACGTCCTCTTTTTTCAGCCGAGAAATAACGGACTGGGACGATCATAGCAGTTGCCGGAATAACTGCAGCCCCTGCAGCCTGAAGCAAACGAGCTACAATGAGCATCCAAAATTGATTGGCCAACAGTCCAATAAGCGAACCCAGTGCAAAAAAGATAATCCCAAACGTCAGCAAATCCTTAAGACGATATTTATCTGCCAATTTGCCGTAGGTCACCGAGCCAACCGCATACACGATCATATAGCCAGTCAGCAGCCAACTTACATCGGAAGCACTAATATGAAACTCCTCCCGAATCACAGGCATAACGACATTAAACATAAAAGCGTTCATCACTGAAAAAACAAGTGTGAAAGCCAACACACGCATAAGCTTATCCGCATTGGGATAAGTTTGTTCATTTATCATTTGGTTGTCTCCCTCTCCTGTAAACCTCTTATCTAAGATCGTATTTCACTGCTTTTGAATATCCCTATCCGGGCAAACTCTCTATATATCCGCTCAAACGCGGGTGTTCGCATAACGGTAATCGTGGAGAATTTTTTTAAGCAGGCCGCGCAGCGTCTCCGATTCTCCGACAGATAACGTTTCACCTACCGAGCTTTTAATTGCCTCAATGGTACGTTCAGCTGTCTTGTGAATCTCCAAACCTTCCTCAGTCAAATAGATTTGCTTCATTCGTGCATCTTCCGGGTGACTTTTGCGTACTGCCCAGTTTTTCTTAACGATCCCGTTAACCAGGCTGGTAACGCTTGATTTATCAATAAGCAATAGCTTTTCCAAATCCGTATTGGTGACTCCAGGCGACATCGCCAGTATATAGAGCGTCTGCGATTGTGGGGAGGTGAGCCCCAAAGGGCGCAGTGCTGTTTCAATTTCGCGCCGGACGGTAGTGAAAATCCATTTAATTAAATACATCGTACTCTCTTCCTCCCAAGGAAGACAAACGGGATACACCTCACTTCCCATCTCACTACTAACCTCCATAGCTATCTAATTTTAATAGTTTGAATTCCAACTAATTTTAATCAGCTGCCTACTTGGTGTCAATACTTTCGTAAAATGATGTTTTACTAGATAAGGTGAATTTCAAATTTTGAATTCATCCTTTATGGAAATATAGGCATAATAAAAGACGAGCCCTTGAAGGAAACCCGTCTTTTACTTCATTCATCATTCATTACTGTTTTATTGTTGCTTAGTCCGCAGTTTTCACTTGAACTAGCGGATATTCTTCTCCATCAACGGTAACCGTACTAGCATCATTCAGCTCCAGCCGTTGCCAAATGGTCAACAGCGTACGATAAGGATACTTCTTCAGATCATACTCCGATGGTGCGTCAGTGTCTGTGTTGGTTCCATTATCACTACCCTCAGTAGAAATCTCTGAAGTCGAGCCTCCGTCCGTATTGTCTGTCACTGCTCCAGACTGATCGCCGCTTTTTCCGCTGGATGTACCACCACGAGCTGTGGAACCACTGTCCGTGGATTGTCCATCTGCTGTCGTGCTTTTTGTAGTGGGATTCCCAATGTTTACGTCACTGGATGGATCATTGTTCGCTTTAATGGCTGCTTCCTTGTCGTTCTGTTCAGCAAGCGTAAAATTTTCGTATAAGTGCTCCTGTTGATCCGCCCCGACAATGACGAGCTTCTTCGGCTTAAATTCTGCCTGCTCTGTCGATGTCTGAAACGCAAATAGCAGCTTGACCATTTTCGTAGTGGACTTGGTATTAGGCACATGTGTCACTATGGCCGTAGGCTCCTCTTTTACGGGCACTGTAGGCTCTACAGGCTGTTGTACAGGCTTCGGGGCAGCAACAGGCGCAGGTGTGTCACCAGATCCGATCACCCCGGTTGCTTTAAGGCCACCTAGCGTACCTGCAATGACAATCAGCACAATCCCGGAAATCACCCCACCTTTACGGAAACGACGAAGTGTTTTGACCAACGGCGTGTCAGTCTCCCGCTTTGCTGCCAAATAGAAATTTTTAAAAGCAGGCTTTGCAGGTTCAAAATATTGACGCCACAGCGTTTTTTTGTGCAATCCCTCTCGTCCTTCCTTTTGGAAGAATAGAAGTAGCGCACGTCGATACGCCGGTTCGAAACCGCCACGTGGAGTAGCAAACTCGGGGTGTTCCTCTGACCATCGGATAAAACGGTACATCGTATCGTTATCCTTCGCCCATTTGCGGATCGAACCGACTAGGCGAGCGAAGTCCAATATTCCTTCTCCCAGCCCGTCAGAACGATAGAAAGCAGGCAACAGACGGGCAAAATGGCCTTCCGCAAGCTGCTGGGGCAGCCAGCCATAAGCCCAATCCTGTACCTTTTCTACTTCGCCAGGCTCCAGGCCGTCCAGCACCGACGGTTCCGGTTCCTCCGTATTAAACCAATCGTAAGCCGCAATCAATCGCACTGCTTGTCCCTTGAGAGGAGCAGGCAGCTTTCCAACCCACTGCACCAAATCGGGCCGTGTGAAAAAGGGAATCTGTACGACCTGATCGGGTGATATTTCTTTTAGCTCTACTTCAGTAAGTAAATACCGATCCGACGCTTCCTGCAAGCGCTCTGTTAGTCCAGATTGCTCCAGCGGGGACAGTTTGCCTACGGCAGAGCTGCTGTCCCATTGACGCAAGCGTTGGTGAATGGCAGCCACAGCCTCTACTGGTTTTCTTTCGGCACGCAGTCTGCCCATCAGCGCAGATTCTGCCAAAAGCTGAAAATCGGCATTCGCCGACACTTCGATATACCGACTGCCCCATTCGTGCACAACAGCCAGCAGTCCCTTGGCATCCGGTGTTCTTTTCATCTGACTGTCCATGTAGGGAATGAACAGCATTTTTGTAAGTGCTGGATTACCCAACACTTTCGTAAAATATGCCTTGCCTAATGATGGATTTTCTTCAATCGTATGATAAATATAAGTAACTGCTTCCGTATTTCTGGCAGTATAAGCATTGTTTAGCGAACGGATTAAATATTCCACCAACCGATTTTCGCTGCTGCGTGCATGAACTTTATAATAGTCCTTGAAACTATCGACTAGACCTACGTCTGGAATATATCCATCCTTCACCCGATCAAATTCATGATCAAAAAACGACAGAAACAGATCATTCAGCCTCATTTTACGTGGCAGCGCATCGGGTGGCGATAAATAATCAGTCAAGCTTCGTAACACAGCGATTCGTTGTTCGTTGTATAATGCCCGCTCTCCCTGCTCAATTCTGTACAACGTAATTAGCTCATGATAGCTGGATGGCGTCAAATCACGCCCGGCCTCCATACCCGTCAGCATTTGCTCGGCAAATTTGAAGAAATCGTCCGGCGTCTCACCATTCAGCAACGTACGAACAATCCAGTCAAAATACGGCTGTCTCACCTGCTCTGCATCCACATTAAGTATTCGACTATGGTTAGACAGGTCAAATACAAAGTCCTTTTCCACATTCCGATCACCGGGACGCAAACTAAAAGGCTCAACGAACATCAAGTGAATGCCTTTTCTGCTGTTCGGTTCCTGTGCATATGTAAGAAATCCGAGTCTGTTACGAAATGCATAAGGCAGTGCCGCATACAGCACACCCAGTAGCTGCTTGGCTGAAGATCCGACCGCTTCTACAGGAACATTCAGCGCTACATATACCTTTTTGCGACCTGCTGCGGACATCATGACTGCGTATAAAAGCTGTTTGAACACTTCTTCGCTCAGCTGTAATTGAGTCAGCACTGTAGACGGGTCAACAGCCGGAAATACACTTCCACCCGGTAGACGCTCCAATTCCGGCAAATCCGTTCCCTGCTCAATATCATAGGTATCAACAAAGGATGTGTTCAGCCACTGCTTATAGTCAGACGGAGATTCACCATGTCCGGCTGGAATCACATAGTTGTGCGTGAAAAAGGCGCTCCGCAGCCCAGTAAAATCCGCGGCCTTATAAATACTGCGGCCAAGCACTACATCCCCGGACTCCGTCCGTACCAGATGTATAGCTTCCGGATAGACGCTTTCCTGTTTCTCACCACGCGCCGTCAAAGCAGCAGGCGCATCATATACACATAAGGGATGGAGCACCTTTTTAATAAAAGAAGCATCCAATCCTTTGGAATTAGCCACTGTATCGAAGCCTTCCGTAGAACGGAAAATACCACGCCGTTCCCGTGTGTACATCTGCTGTTGTATTAAATGAGAGGTAGAATAACTCACTGTGATTCTCTCCCCTCAATGTACTTCAACTTATAAAGCAGCCAAATGAATGGCTCATCCACACGGATCGGACTAACCAACCCTTGCAGCTTTTGCTCCACCGGATTGCTACCCAGCGCGGAAACTGCGAAATAGGCCGTATCCGTAAAATATACATCCATCGTGCCCTTGAACGGCTTATCCACCTTTTCGATGAAGCGTCGAACTTCGCCATCAATGTTCGCGAACTCATCCAAATCCATATATTTGCGATGCTCCATCGGATTAAAAATATTGCTGTTCGTTTTGATGTATGTGCCTTCTTCATCTGCCAACGCAGTAAGCATATCACTTTTGGTCAGGACGACAGCGGTCGGAATATCCGTTTTCCCTTTTTCCTGATAAGCGATAAAATCACCGAACATCGTAAGTACGACATCACGCGGTTCATCGTATTGTGAGACCCATTCACCCGGCTTATCGCCAAGGTTAATCTTAATGCGCTCCCGAATAGAGCGGATTTGCAGTGGATCGACCATAAAGAGAATACCTGCAGAATTCTTAATATGCTGTCCATGCAGTCCCAGATAGTCCTGATCTACCATTCCCTCACCGGCGACATCAAAAAATACCAGCGTCAGTGGCGGCTTTTCCTCATCCTTAAATACAAACTGGAAGATAAAAGGCTCCTGCATCTTTTCTTTTTGTGTCGATGTAAGCAGATCCCCTCGTTCAAATAGGGGTTCCTCATACATGGTGCGGAACTTTCGGCTGATCTCTGCATTGAGCGGCATGCAAGCCGCGTCAAAATGATCGGCCGTAACATGCTGCAACGTGTGAATCAGTGAGGTCATATAAACAGATTTCCCCGCCTGCGAAGCTCCAATGATCGAAATGATATTGCTAGGCACCTTACCCGCGGTCACGGGCAGTTCGTTATGGCAGTGCGGGCACAGTCGGTGACGCGTCAGCTCGCCATAACGGTCCGTCAGTCCTGTCAGTACATGATCAGAATACAATCGATGTTCCTCAGGGACATCATGGGGATGCAAAATCGCCTCCATATCATGCACACTGTCCAAACCAAAACGCTCCCGATATTTGTTCAACAGCTCATCTTCACCCAAAGCGTAGTCCTCGTCATCTTCACGGTGATGAGAAGCACGGAATACCACTTCCTCCGGGGAAAATTTACTAAAGCAATAAGGGCACACAATATCATAAAATAACGGCCTTGGCGCTGCCTGTGGCTTTCTTCTGAATAAATTGCTAAGAAAACTCATCGGTTGCGGCCTCCTTTCATTCAGGGACTAATTCATATACCGTGCCATATTTCTGGCCATCTGTAAAAAACAGCCGCACATATTCATCTCCCCCCACTTCAACAGCGGGTAAAACATTCCGTCCCGCGGCAAAAGGTGCCGTGAACGGATACAAGGTTCCATCGTCCCGGTCTGCTGGATAACCCCCGCGCTTCTTCACGTAGCAAAGCGCCTCTTGCGGGACAGGAACTTCGGCTGTCACCTGAATCTGGACGGTTTTGCGGCTGCGAAACCAGCTTTTTTTATGGTGAACTGCATATCTGATTTTAGCCCTCCCGGTGCTCAACTCCAGTTGGTTGGCTCCGTCTTGCTGACGGATCACGTAAGTGTCTCCATCCTCCCGAACAGCCGGATATACGATATACCGCACGCGTCCAATGCCTTCAATTCGGTCACGATAGCTGCCAGCAGCCTTATACTCCTCGCGTGTAAAAAGTTTTAGGCTTGAAAAAGGCGGCAAAACTTCACCCTCATTTTGCCCATTCACACCTGCATCGGCCGATTGTTTCGCAATATATACCACGGCTGCGCCCTCAGGCCACTGCCAGCGTAACACAACCCGGTTGTCATCAATTTTGTGGCTCAGCTCCGAAATAATAGGATCACCGGGCTGTGCTTCCCTATACTGCATAAGTTCCAGCCTCCCGTTCTAAAATCCACTGCTGCGTCGATTGCGCGTCGGGGCTTCCGGTGCCCCTCTCCGGCGTCCTGATGGCGCACCCTGACTTCCTCCACCGGAAGATCGGCGAGTATTTTCCGCAATCGGCAAAACAAGCGAAAAGACAGCAATAAGGGCTGCCAGTACGAGCGCTGCCACCAAACGAATCATCAAGTCACCTATAGGCGATCCAGATAATCCCTTTTCCAAAATAAAACCAGCGAGCAAGCCTGCCGGGACTCCTCCAATCGCAAAATTCCGTGCGAGAAAACGGTTATCGAACATCAGCCCAAGAGCTAATCCCAATAGAGCTCCGATAATGACTAGAGCCGTTACGCGATAAATGGCAAAATACAGACTGTCGGCATACTCACCTGTCCGCTCCGTTACCAGTGTGCGATCACCGATTTTGTTATATATTTTTCCGAACGCCTGAGTAAGTCCTTGGGCATTGGCTACATTAGAATAAGTTCCGCCCGTCAGGTCAGCAATATTTTGCAATAAGGCTATACCATCCGACTCTGCCAGTTTCAGCCCGATCGTATTAATCGGAATCTGGCGGGCGATATAAGGAGCCAATGCTGTCTGGGTATCCAGATCGCTAAAGCCATCAGAGAGCATGATAACGAGAGAACCTTTTTCTGCATTACCTTGGGTTTCAATCTCTTTGATCGTCTCGTCCAAAGCAAGCCCGATCTCTGTACCGCCTGACATTATAGTCTGCATACTATCGATTTTGGAATAAACCGCTTGCTTCTCTGCATCTGTGCCAATGGGAGTAAATGGCTGAACCAACTGCGCAGCAGATTCAAATGAAACAATGGCTACCCGCTTGTCTCCATCCATTTGGCCAATCAGACTCTTGGCAGCCGTTAGGCGCTCATTATCGGGATCTGTTTGCTGCATACTCCCGGAATTATCAATCACAAGCACGAGGTCCTGTACGCTCTTGCGCCCTTCAGGGTTAACCTGATAGCCCAACTCCAATAGCAGACCTGCCACGAACAACATCACTAGTGTAGCAGGCACCAGTAACTTCCAGGATAACCCGGAGTAGCGCTGCCGCCATGAATGCCCATTTAACTGTGGCGAAATTAGTTCGCCAATCAGACAACCTAGGCCAATGCACAGTGCCATGATGCCAAAATACAGCCCAATCACGACGATATGCGGCCAGTGCCCTATCAATTTGTGAAGAATAAGCTCTCCCAAGATGAAGCCTACTACAGCGCCCAACAAGCCGAACAGTAATAGGAGAACGTTAAATTTACGTTGCTTCATAAGAATCGTTGCTTCCTTCCATCATTAAAGTAGGATGAATATGTGGCTACCGCAATTCCGGCAACCGGTCCACGTCGATTCCGTGAAACACGAAACCATTCGCAGTATATGTCTCATAATACGTTTTGCCGTTGCGGTAAACCATCAGATCCTCCAGATGGAAGCCGCCCATCAAATGCAGCTTTTCCACCCCGCTGCTGCGACGCTCATGTACAAAACCCAACTTGTAAATACGCGAAGTAATGTCCACATCCATCGCATAAGGAAGAAATTCGCCTTCGTAGTCACCAAAGAAGTACTTTTCTTCATACCGATGCTCATGGGTATAGTCGAGCAAACGTACGTTAATTCCACCATGTTCCTCTAACGTTTGATACAGTTTCTTAAACAGCTCATCCTTCGGAACGACCAGCCGATTTTCATATGCAGCAGCTACATTGGCACGCCGCAATAATTCTTCTTCGAAGGTCTGATTAAACGGCTGTGAACTGAGAATCAAGGTTCGACAGGTCTGCGTAAGTCGATCCACCAATGCGGACAGGCCACCGTCCAGCAATCCGGATACAGGCCCCATATGCCGGGTATCAAAGAATATAGATTTCCCCCGCTTGCTTTCCAGCTCACGCATGACATCCTCCGTCACACGCTCGTAATACTCGAACAGGTTTTGACCTGTGTAACTATCAGCCTGCCGAATACTATCCGTTGCAGCTTGATGCAGTTCACGCTCCAGGCTGGAAAGCTGTACTGTAATATGCTTCGCCTGTGCATGCCATTTTTCTAGTGCCAGTTCATAGCGACGAAGCAGCTCCAAATCGGCTTGAATTCGCAGCATGTGCAGTTTGTGCCCGTAAACCGTCTCGGTCAGGTAACGAATCAAGCTGCGCACATTATGCTTATCCATGAGTGGCAGTCGTTGAAAAGGTTGGTCCTCAACTCGCCCGCTATACAGGGTGTCCAGTTCAGCGGCACTAATCTGCAAGTCATTGGATGTATCCCGAATCAGTCCACGAATGGTCGTAAGCACATTCCCTGTTTTATTTTCATCTGTCCAGTCTGTCAACTCGAATAAGCCGATTTCAGGATATTCCTTAGCAGCTGCATTCACAGCCGACTGTAGACCTGATTCCGCCTGAAAATCTCCCAACCGTTTGTGCATAATCCGTTCACAGTTATCGCGGAAAAAGGCTTCGCAGCCCTGACCGAACAAGGCTTCCTCCGCCTCACGTAATGTCATTCGCTTCAAGGAGCCGTAGCTGGCTCCGCTGGTCATCAGTGCGCTCATGTCCGTGATCGCCTCATTACCAGGAACGAGATCATTTCGCGTGCGACCGCGCTCAGCAGTATCTAAACCAAAATAATTCAGCTTATCGCGTATGTCCCACTCCTGCTCTGTTCTCATACGCTCTAGCAGCTTCACATAAAAATGATACAGCACCGTAAGTGCGATTGACTGGTTAGGGCGGTTGACTCGGGAAAATCCAGCCGACACATAACCCTGCCGCCCGGATTCCGTCATGATGTTGTTTTTAAACGATGTATTGTTGTATCCCCCATCCTGTGACCGATAGGAATCTCCTGCCTGATAGCGGTTTTTAAGAAGCTGAATGTGGCAAATGATGTCACAGCTTTCCCGCAGGCTATTCGGCACCGTTACGCCGCGTTCGTTCTTGTCGGACAGCACATAGACGAGATCGAATAACGGTGATGGAGCATGGGATACTGGAATGGTCAATTTGTCCTCAGTCATATGAAGCGGTGCCGTAAACGTATACTCTGGACTCTGGATATAGTCCAGCTCCCGCATAAAAGCAACGGACGTTGCACTACTGTAGCCGAATTGGACAGCCTGATCGCTTTCATTCACCAACACATACAAATCCATTTGTACCGATTTAAAAGACTGTGCAAAAATATACTCCGCCAACAGCGTAATTTCAGGGATTAATACGTTCATGGGGTCATCCGCTGTCGTCAAAATCGACAAATGAACACGCTCGAACGAAGAATACAACCGACCGTAATCTGCCAAATGTCCACTAGCCCGGCGCAACGCGGTGTTAAGCTCAATTAGCTGCGATTCATGTGTATAAAAAGCCTGGTGCAAGTCACGGCGTATCGTTTGGTGGCCACTTTCCTTCGGTACTGCTATCGTATGAACAATAGCATCCACCGAACGATCTACAGCCGCATGTTCTTCCTGCGAGCGGATCTGAATATACGTTACTCCCGTGCTGTTATCCCACTTGGTCCGGTTGATATCTGCAATGGTGTTCATCACCGGGTTCATGCGATCACCGATAAAAAGAAACACGGACGGGAAATGGATGCTACTGCGTCCATCCCCGCTTCCGATTAATTGGTCCTCTGCGGCTGCATAGTCAGCCGCATAACGTAACAGCTGCTCTCTCATACTTTACTTCAACTTTCTGCGGATGTCGTTTAATTTTCCAGCCATTTGAGCATAGAATGCATAAAGTTCCGCTCCGTTAGCCAGCTCCACCTTTTCATATTCCAATTGATTGCGGGCCTCTGTGTAAGTTGCAGCCAATTCATCCAGCTTCGCCAGCAATGGTGTAATATCCTCAGATGAAGTCAATACAGCATCACGGCGATCCGCCTTGCGCATTAGAGCAGCAAATTTCTTTTCTTCCAAACCGCGGAAGTTTGTAAACACTTCAAACTCCACATAATTACGGCTCTTCATGACATTGGCAAACGGCTCCCAAGCCTCTTCCTCTTCGTCGCGATCATAGACGTACAAAGCACCTTTTTTCGTAATCGTGTCCGTATAGAGTGCCTGAATGAACTGATCCAGCCATTTTTCTTCATCCTGATATTTGCCCAGCAAAGCTTCCAATTCAGCGGCTTTCGCTTCAATTTGTGTATATTTCGCCAGTTCTTCACGAACCACCTGTGTTAATTCTGGTGAACGGATCAGGTTTTCCTTCGCCATCTCTTCATTGATGCTGCCAAAGATGTCCTTGCTTCCGGCCTGCTCCAGCCCTTCAGCCAGCAGACGTTTCAACTCAGTCCATGCTCTTTTTACTTCACCCAAATTCGGCTTGGATTCCTGCAAGCGCATATCGTAGCCTGCCAGCATCGCATTCAGATCTAGCGCATGTGAACGGATTACAGTGAAGCGGCTGCTCGTATTCTGATCGACATCCTTTTCCCGAATCACGCCAAGTGACTTGGCACGGTCAAAATCATTACGAATGCGGGCATTGTAAGCTTGCACACGCGAATTGACGTAAGTTTCGCCCCATGACTTTTCAGGAATCGGCGACGGCAGATTAGTCCAATTGTTCTGACCTGTTTGCACCAGATGACGGCCAATACCTTCGCGGTCAAGAATCGTTTTTTCATAGCTTTCTTCATACACTTTGAGCGGCGTATATACAAACAGAGGAACACCATTACGCGTATTGAGCCAGAAAATCCGGTTACGAACTTCACTCTCTTTAATAGTAAAGTGTGATTTGCCAATTGCATTATTTTGATAATTGCGAACGCCTTTCAGGATATTAGGCGACTGTACAGGTACTGAAACGAATCCCCATGATGGGAAGTACAAGTTGCCAGAGCTATTGCTCAGATGGAACACAGGTACAGCTTCCTCATCCAGTTTGCTCGCAATGTAGCGCTCCACAAATTTTTCAATGGCTTCATCTTGCCCGTATTTCATGACGAGGAAATCCTCCATGGAACGGGTAATGAGATCACCGAACTTATCAGTCAAGAAGTTGGAGATTGAGCTAATGATGTCCATATCCTGATCCTTCACCCATTGATCTGAATTTTCCAGCAATTCTTGGGCAAAATCACGAATCAAATCATCACCGTTGCGGTTGTCCAGCAGCTTGGTCACAACTTCAGAAATATCCGGTACACTTACCAGATTCCAATAGTACGTTTTATTACCTTTGTGATCGGACTGTTCCTCGCCGTTAATCAGCAGATCGCCATTCTTCTCGAAAATCGCGCTCAATGCGTTCAAAATTTCAGTAAATACATTATAAATGCGGCTATTTTCCTTGTTCAACAGGTCATACAGGTCTTCATAAAATTCAATGAGCTGCTCTGTACGTTCCACATCAGCCCGCAGCCAATATTCGTTAATTTTCGCTTCAATGTACGCATTTTTCTTTTTATCCTTGGACACAAACGCGCTCTTGGCATCGCCCAGCTTTTCGTTCGCCTGCTCACGCGCCCATTCAATGTCCGTTGGAATACGGTGCAGTGATTCACGCAACGTCTCAACATATGACAGCAGCATTTTCAGCAAGCTAAATCCTTTTTCAGTATAAATCATGCGGGATACATAAAACGGCCCTTGCTCAGGATGCAGAAACATCCGGCGGATTTGGTCCGTAAACTGTCCTGTAATTTCGCCAGGAAGCTGTTTCTTCGCTTTGATATACTCTTCACGGGCACGCGTCAGGAACGTTTGCTCCAGCTCGGTGTCCATATTGACAACTTGCATTTTAACAACATTGCTATAACTTAACCGTTCACTGTTTTCAAAGCCCGGAAGCGGCTCAGGTACACGGGATTCAAAGTTTTTGATCATGCTATCCAAATCCACGCCCAGCTTGCGGGCAAACTTCTCTACATCCTCTTGATTTGGCGATTGCTCAAACATTTTGGACATTTTGCCAAACATTCGATAGGCCAGATATGTCGTCATTTCCTCCATTGGCAGTACCGCCGAGGAAGCCCCGATAATATTGTAATCGTAGTTTGCCGGATAGGCCTTATTCATTTGTGCGATGTTGGTACGGATATTGCTGATATAGTCATGAATGGCAAACTCTTCACCTGACTGTTTTTCCTCACTCGCCATAAAGTTGGTGATGTTCTCGGCGGTGACATTCATGCAGTAATCATAAGCATTTTCCAACAGCTTGCCTTCCGTATTCGTGGCCGAAATGAGATGACACAGATTAAACGGCGGAAGCGGCGAGTTCACGGTCAAAATATTTCCGTACTGCTGTTTAAAGCGTTCACCACGGCTGTCTACATTCATCCAATAGTCCAGCTCTTTCAGTGCAGCATAGCCGTTCTTTTTAATATATTCACGTGTATGCTCGCTCAGGCTTTTGTTCGCTAAATTAATATCCGGTGTAAACAGATAACCTAATGTATTTACACGGTCTACACCTGCAGAGCCATAGTCACGCTCAATAATTCCTCGGACGATATATGAGATATCGAGGAAAGTACCGCTTCCTGTACCGCCGGACAAACCGGATAGCAGGAACACCATAAGCTTCTTGTTGGTGCCTTCAGACAAGGTTTTGATTTTTTTGTCAATGCTTTGTACGACCTGATTGATTTTGGTGAACAACAGCAATCGTCCTGCCTGACGTACCCCTGCCGCCCCATTCATACCATCGGTAATGCTCAGCTCTGGAGACAGCCAATCGGTAATGTACGGCTCAAGAATGCTGCGGTTTTGCAGCAATCCGCCGATTTCCGCATTGGATAGCAATACAAACTCATTGATGGGGTCCAAACCAATCCCCTTGTATTTTTTGTTGCGGTCTTGTTCATTCGTTTCAAAAGCGAGAAATTCCACATTGTCCGGTTTATCGCTCTTTTTCTTGGAGATCGGATCTGCTGGAAGCTTGAATCTACGGTTAATTTGATATTTCAAGCGAAGAAGGGCATCAATCCCCGTACCTCCGAGTCCGATAATTAAAATAGGATTATCAATTGTATCAACTCTGATCTTATCGCTTACGATCCCTCCGCCGAGTGATACGTCTAATTGTTGGATATGCTCTCTAACTACTGGTTTCATAGATATGACCTCCTAAGGGTTCGTTTAGCTGTTTACTGAAATAAACTCCAGTAAAATGGTTTTGTCCACACTGGCTAACGGGATGGTCAGACGATCACCGTTTTTGAGTTCAAGACCGTTGCCTGTGTCTACAGCCCGTCCGGATTTCTCAATCGTAATCTCGGGGGTACTGCGCACAATGATACGATCCTGATTGGCTGGTGTGAACACGACCTTGTCGGTTCCAGCAAATTCCGGTGCCAGTTGCAGCAACTGGTGCAGATTAAATTTGCCCCGGAAGGTGTTCAGCTTCTTGTATTGTGGATACGTTTTTTCGCCAGTGTTCTCATCCCGGATTTCCAGTACGATTTGACCGACAAAGCCACGGTTGGCCTTTTTGACAGCCTTCCAGATGAAATATACGGCAACCAGCAGAATGAGCAGTCCCAGCCCTAAAAGAATGAGTGGCATTAGCTTGGACTTTTCAGCAGGTGTTGTTGGCTGCGTTGTGCCTGTATTCGTACCGCTCGTCGCCCCTGCTTTAGCACTGATGGTTACAGGCTGTGTTTCACGGTAGAAGCTCTTCTCCTCTGCTCTAACGGTTAGTTCGTAGTCATGCTCATCTGGAATCGTATAGCTACCGGTAAAAGAATCCCCTGCATTGGTTAACGGCACCTCATTCGTTGTACCGGAATCCAGATCCTTGACCTTCAGAACAGCATTCATATTCGCATACAATTCCTGATCCTGAAGCTGCTGGCTATTGCTCGTCAGGTAGGAACGAATTTGAACTGCATCGCCTTTTTTGTATGATTTGGCGGACGGTGCGTCCATTTTCAGCTCCAGATCGTAGTTAAACACCAGATTAATATCAATCTGATCCTGCTGGACTCCCTTGACTTGGAGCTTCCAGTCACCAGCCACAGGCTTGAGCAGTTTAATCAGCGAGTAGCTTTTGGACTTGGACAGCAGCACATCGCTCGAAGGAATCGGCTTGGTGTTGCCCGACGGGTCTATCAGTCTCGCATCCACCGGTTTCGAGGACATGATCGAAATGTTAGCCTCCAGCACACTATCGTTCGGTACGGTTACCGTTACATCCTGATAGTCGCCGTTTGCCGTAATGGACTGCAAAGGCACCACTTTCAACTTCAAATTGCTGGCGAAAATTTCACTCAAGATGTTCGGCAAGTCATCCGCTGAGCTTGTAATAAAGGACTTGCCGCCCGTTTGCTGCGCTATGTCGGCGAGCTTTTTTTTATTCAGCTTCCCATCTGCATTCAAGCCGATGGTGTAGATCGGAACGCCGCTATTTTTAGCCTCGGCTACAGCCTGTGCCATATCCTGATCGGATTGGCTTTCGGCTCTGCCTGTCGTCTTATTAAAATCGTTGTTACCGTCGGCCAACATGACGATCATAGGCGCATGTCCAGCTGTTTTACCATCTTGCAAAATGCGGATCGCTTCCTTGACACCCACGGAGGTGTCAGTATACGCCCCCCGGTTCAGTCCGTCAATAAACGTCTTCAGTTCCTGCTTATCCGCTTCGGATGTAATATTAAGCAAGGCTTTCTCGCGCTGTACGACATCCGTATACGCTACAATCCCGACCTTGTCATTTTGCGTCGACAGCATATCAATGAACATTTTCATGGCTTCATTGCCAATTTTCCCAGGATCACTGGTGTTCATTGAATTACTTACATCGACGACCAGCACCGCATCCACCTTAGAAGCAGAGGGTGAAGCGGCATTCGCCATCTGTGGCTGCCATGCCAAAATCGAGGTCATGATCATTGTACATATGATTCCGATGACCAAAAACCATTTTCTGTCTCTACTAAACATCGCTTGTACCCCTTTGCCGGTTAATTCTCATTCTAAATTACAGTTGTACTCCCCTACTATTAAATTATAATGAGTTTTACATGAGCGCCAGCTGAAAATACTGCCCGAATGGTCTGAATCCAACCAAAAAGCCTGTTATACCGCGTGATTTTACCAATATCCTGCAGTAATGATATAATTATACCCCAACAAGGGCAATCGGGCACCAGCCTTCTCCTTTATACGACAAAAATGACAGTAGCGAAACCCGCCCATGTAAAATATTGAAGTAAAAATCCAAGTAGAAAGAGGAAGTACACTATGATCTCATACGGATGTCTGGTGATTATGTTTCTTTTTGTCGCCATCAAATCACTAATTTACTATATACATAAAAAACGCGCCCCGTCGATTACACAAATCGACACCGAGCTTCTGGCACTGCTGAACCGGAGAAGTGAGCGCAATGAATAGTTCCAAACAAACTGTACAATTTCGCCCATTTACCCGCACAGAGCACGCCTTCCAAAAGCTAAGAGTCTGCAAACGTTGTGGGCAATTTACCGCCCTTTGGGAAGAGAAGTGTACATCATGTGGTCGGGATACACTAGTTCCTGTAGAGCAATATGCCAAACTTAGAGCCAAACGTTATTTTCGTAAAGACTTTGCCGTCGGCGTCATACTGCTGGCCGCTACTGTCTTTTTCGGCCACTCGCAGCAACAAATGTTTCTATGCGGTATCGTCGGTGCGCTGCTTCTACTGCCCTTAGTGCTTCTACAGCAGGGTATTTATCCTTATGAGCAGCGTAGGCAGCTTATACGTCTGTTTAGAGGCCGTATAGAACAGATCCAGGAAGGGCTAAACGTTAATCATAAAAACGCGGTTGCCCTGCGGCAGCTCAGTGAGCGTGTCTCCTATGAGATGCTGCGTGAGATGGCTGTACTCATTCATAATGATCGGATAAGGCTCCAGCAGGTTGCCCTGCTGCAATCTTTTGTTCTCCGTAAAGACATGGAATTAACGCTAGATCCTCTCCTGATCAAGAGCTTTGAGCCGCTTATGGTCAGATATATCGGAGAGATTGCCAGACTCAATCGTGAGCTGATCAAGGACCGGACATTCCGATACGTAGTCTTTTATGAGCGCCGTATTCTGGAATTGGCAGGGGGCGAAGATATTCTCGTCCGCGTAGCCAGTGCAGCTGTCCGTAAAAAGCGCTACGTAGTCACCCATGCCGCTTTCATTTCCAGATATGTACGCAAACTGCCAAAGGAACGAGTCCAGCGTTTATATCATATCATTCAAGAGAATCCGTTAGAACCCTTTGGAGATTTGGCCGATGAAGTAAAGATCATGTACCTGATGGAGCAATATAAAAGCTAAGCTGCCCACAATGCCCTTCTTTATATGACGTCATCCCGATCACAAATCACTGCAATGAATCAGCAAAAAACCGTCAGGATCGCCAATGTGCCTCCGGACGGTTTTTTTAATTATTGATTATTATAACATTGTTACTTTTTTATTGGCTATTGGCCTTGCAGTTTTTGCTGCGAATGTCTAATGGAAGTAAAGTTCAAAGCACGCACTCCCTTGCTATCATACACAATAATCTCTTTATTCAAATACGGGTGTAGACCATTAAAGTATCCGGGCATAATCAGTCTGCGCATAAATAGGTTTTTACCCAACATACGGGGGGAATTGGTCGCTACGACAAGCATTTGCTGGGTTGCAGACCATGGGCTAGGTTGAATATATGACAGACAATACTCGCCTGCCGTAAAATCGCCGCCCAATGTATACCCTTCCTCCGTACATGTAATTTGCAGATCAGCTTGGTGCTTCTGAAGCAGCTCATGTCTGGACAAGCCCGAAGTGACACATATCACGTTGCTATCAGCCAGTGCTTCCTCTGTAATATCATTGGAAGACACCACCGGATAATGAACACCGATATACGGATTCCAAGTCGCTGTTCGTGGGCTAGCCAAGGCGTTCGCCGTCCGTCTCACCGCCTGCTCTTCCTCCGGTGTAGCATAGCTGGATGGAAGGACAATGTGAAGACGATCCATATAAACGTCAAGCACACCCATACCATGGCTCAAAACGTTTCTTCCCACGCTTTTCGAATCCACAATTTCCTTTTTGGCATCCGATTCTTTTGAAAAGCATTCACTGCTTTCTTCCTCCCGTTCGGCAATCAAACGGTATTCAGGTGAGGGACGTTTATGTGAGTGTGTTTTAACAAAGCGAAAGCGGCTGTATTCCCGCAAGTCCAACACGAAAATACGGGCTCCGATACGAACTTGGGCCAATTCCAAGGGCATGACCTCTTGAGAAAGATGAATGATAAATTCTTCGGCGTGAACTGCCTCAATATCCAACTCACCTGTGGCACTCATTTCACCGTACAACTCGGCATATTCCTCATTTTCATCCATTCGCGTCAGTTCCAGCCAGTAAGCCCGGTTATGTCTACCCCGTTCCGTCCGATAGGCAATACGCTGAGGTACGACATCCCTTTTCCATTGCATAAGCCAACCCAGTACGCCGTCCAGAAGTCTCAGCTCATGCGTATCCCAGTGATTAGACTGCCGCTCTACGACACCTTTAAAATGATCAGATGGAAGCTCTGTTACAGGGGCTGTGTATGCTTGTGCAAATAAGTAATCCTGATCTCCGCATACATTCAATATTGGCATATTCAACAGATTTATCAGATGCTTGGGATGTGGCGCTCCAGAGATAACCGCAATAGCCGCAAACCGAGAAGGATAAGCCTGTGCCATCGCCCAGGCCGCATATGCTCCGTTCGAATAACCCGTCAGATAGATCCGCTCTTCGTCCACTCGGTACGCTTGCAGTATGACATCCAGCGCCTCCAAAAAAGCAGCTTCTCCAATATAACTGCCCAACGTTACACCACGGCATGAAAAAGTAACGAATATAGCTTCCTCTTCCCAGCCTTGCCCAAAACCTCGATTCTGAAAATCCGGCAAGCCCAGTTCATATCGCTTGCCTGGCATCAGAACGATCAGAGGATACTGTCGGTCAGTCGAATAGCTTCTGGGAAGCTGAATGGTATAGCGTTGCAAACTATTGTCCAAACGGGAGACAAAAAATCCTTCCCCAATTCCGTCATTAGACAAAAAGATGTGTTCTTCTTGAAGTAAGGATGGGGAGTGTGACTGTTCCGTATGTCCACACGTGAAGATTTGTTTTAATAGCTTGATATATTCACGTACAACCCGGTAATCCCAGATTTCAAAAGGATCTTCCGGCAAATCCGTTAACCTTTTTAATTCCTCAAGCAGGCCCTCTATTTGTATTTTCTGCGCAGAATGAAGAATATCTATAGCGCGGGCTTGAATGTACCGGTCATACTCTTCCTGCAAGCCCTCCACGACAACTGACAAAGGCCGCACAAGTGCCGAATACACAAAATGATGCTCCACAGCCTCATGATCCCGATATGTAACGGTGAAGTGCAGCATTCCCGTATTCCTGGCCTTTTCCTCGTCCCAGTCATAGCTTTGCTCCTGCTCCCAATGTGCTGGAAAGCGATCCAGCTTCATGCCTTCATCATTCGTTACCTCGACCCATAACGTTTGATCTAAGGGAAGATCTATCCGATCCTTACGCAGTAAATAAAATAAGATCGGGCTGTCTTCACCCTCCCTGCCAGCACTTTTCTCAACCTCTAACCAAGCCATATGAAAACGTATATTACGCTCTACAAATTCACGATGCAGTTCTGTCACATCTGGTTCGTCGCATACCTGATTTCCACTGATACGAATAGAACGGGCCTCCTCGGGAATAAACGCAGCAATGATAACTACCGTGTGATCGCCTTCCTCTAGATACAAGCGAAATGGACCGGATTCCGCATATACCAGTGTGCCATCTATCCAAATTTGTCCCGTTCCTTCAAAGGGTCTGAAAATCACTTCCTGTGCAGCCATACAACGAAGATTTGAAACCAGCAAAAGCCTTTCTTGTTCGGCCAAAGGCGGAAAAACACCTAGATTTAGTTCGGCAGTCCGAGGGTCCAGCTCGGTCAATAATCGGCAAGTTGCCTTTCCTCCGGCTGAAAGCTCTACTCCTTCTTCATCACAAGCCTTTTCCAAATTCCATTCCTCATGGGCAAAATAACTTGTCCATTCCCTGCCCACACCGCAATTTTCCGGGAGCATGACCGGACCGACTGCATAAGCAGACCTCAGACGTACCGGATGATCCGACAGCACAGTTGTTGCTTTTTCCAGATGTGTGAACCTCATAACATTCCCCCTCCAGGTTTTTGTTTCCTCAGAGACGTAGTCGCGGTTATATTCCGTTTAACATTCAATTTAACTATATAAAACTATTCGTTATTACCTCTACGTACTCCTCTGTTCTTCTCAAAAAAGTAGCTATGATAAAACAAAAAAACGAAGAAAGCAGAGTGCTTCACTTCGTTATTAAAAATTTCTATATCTAAAAACCTATTTAATGCTGCCATGATTGTTGCTAACAATACTAGGGTATAAGTTACTATTTTAAAAATGTGCATAACTCGCTTGAATTTGCTTTTCCAACTTAATGCGTTCTAACTTTAGCTCCCAAATCTGTTCGCTCCACGAGTTTCGATCCGCCGCGTTATTACTATTTCGTAAGAGATCAAACAACCTCAGCAATTCATCGTTAATCTGATCAAAATGCCGCCACAGCGTATTAATCTCAGAATCTTTAGTCTCTTTGCCATTCTCCAGCAATTGATGCCGCAGGGCTTCTTTGAGCTCCTGTTGCCACTCTATATCGTTCAATTGTTTCGCATAATTAAGAAGATCCAGATAGTCATCTACCTGCAGGTAACTGCGTGTTTTTATCTGTTTCATAGGGTCTCTCTCCTTTCGGCTCAATCTATTACCAAGTATTATACTCGGTTATTAAGGGAAAGCAATACTTTATTCTACAATACACAAAAAAAGAGGCAGCCTCAGCTACCTCTCTTGAACATTACGATTATTTTCTTACAATGCTGCCTGCAAATCTTCGATCAAATCTTCCAGATCTTCAATCCCAACCGAAATCCGCACCAAACCTTCGGTAATACCTAGCTCTGCACGACGTTCTACTGGAATAGAGGCGTGCGTCATACGTGCCGGAACACTAATCAGACTTTCAACCGCTCCCAAGCTTTCAGCCAGTGTAAAATATTTCACCTTTTTCAGAAGTGCAACCGCGTTAGCGTCGCTACCTACATCAAAGGAAATGATGCCGCCAAAGCCTTCGGCCTGGATTTTGGACAGTTCATGCTGTGCATGGCTTTCCAGTCCAGGATAGTACACTTTGCTAACCTTCGGATGTTTTTCCAAAAAGGCTGCAATTTCCTTTGCATTTTGCTCAATCGCTTCCATACGCAGACCCAATGTTTTAATACCTCGGATCAATAACCAAGAATCTTGCGGGCCGAGAATAGCACCAATGGCGTTTTGCAGAAAATGAAGTTGTTCTCCCAGCTCGTCGCTGTTCACAACAGCCAGACCGGCTACAACATCGCTATGGCCGCCCAAATACTTGGTAGCAGAGTGAATGACGATATCAGCCCCAAGTGTAATTGGCGTCTGCCAATAAGGGGTAGCAAATGTGTTGTCGACGATCAATAAAAGATCATGTTTTTTTACAAGCTCCGAAACAGCGCGGATATCCGTAACCTTCAAAAGCGGGTTCGTTGGCGTTTCGACATACAATGCCTTCGTATTCGGACGAATTGCTTTGGAGATAGCTTCCAGGTCAGTCGTATCCACAAATGTGGACTCAATTCCGATACGGCTGAGGACTTTGCTTACAATACGGTAGGTGCCTCCGTATACATCATCGGTCAGCAAAATATGATCCCCTGCATTAAACAGTGAAAATACCGCATGGATTGCTGCCATACCCGAACCGAAAGCAAAACCACGCTTTCCTTCCTCCAGATCCTTGATCAGCTCCTCCAGAGCAAACCGGGTCGGATTGCCTGTACGCGAATATTCGTATCCCTTATGGACGCCAATTTCCTCTTGCTCATAAGTGCTTACCTGATAAATTGGAACGTTAACCGCGCCTGTATGGGGATCGGTAGGAAGCCCGCCGTGAATCAGTTTTGTTTTGCGTTTCATTTTATATCCCGCCTTCATATATTTTTTTGCTCAGATAACGTTCGCTGCTATCCGGGAAAATGGTAACAATATGTGCGCCATCCGGTGCATTTTCGGCTTCCAGTAAAGCGGCATGTAAAGCAGACCCTGAAGAACTGCCAACGAGAAGACCTTCACGTGCAGCCAGTTCCTTGACACGGTCAAAAGCATCAACATCGCTAATGGTGTGAATGGCATTAAAATATCCTTTATCCACAAATTCAGGGATTAATTCCATGCCAATTCCTTCCGTTTTATGTGGACCTGACTCGCCGCCATTCAAAATGGACCCTTCCGGCTCCACGATGACCGTTTTAAGGGCTGCATTTTGTTCCTTAAGATAACGCGAGGTTCCCATAAACGTTCCCCCCGAGCCTGCACCTGCCACAAATACGTCCACTTTGCCGTCCAGATCGTTCCATATTTCAGGTCCCATTGTCGTATAATATGCCTCGGGATTATCCGGATTACTGAATTGCCGTGGCAAGTATGCATCTTTTATTTCAGCAGCCAATTCTTTTGTTTTTTCGATAGCTCCTTTCATCCCCTCACTTGTCGGGGTATGAACGATGCGTGCTCCCAATGCCTTCATCAGGTCCTGCTTCTCTTGGCTGAACTTCTCAGGCACAGCGAAAATAACTGAGATATTATAATGAAGCGCCGCCATCGCAAGACCAATACCTGCGTTGCCTGCTGTTGCTTCAATTAATGTCCCCCCTGGCTTCAGCTGACCTGTTTTCAATGCTTTTTCAATTAGAGCCTTACCTACCCGATCCTTTACGCTGCCGCCGGGGTTCATAAACTCCAGCTTCGCAAACAGGCGAATTCCTCTCGGTAGAGAATAGCTATTCAGCTCCACTAATGGCGTACGTCCGATGAGTTCAAGGGTATTTTGATATACATTCATAATTTCAAGCTCCTTTTAATGGCGAATCCAAAATAAACCAATGGTCAAAAATTAACGCCTATTGTCGGAGAAGTTCGCTATCATCTCCGAGAAAACACAGTAATACGGTAAGTATTGATGCAATAAGATTTTATGTGTATTTGAAGCTTTTGTCAAATGGACCAGTCACAATACCCACACACCCTGCCTGCTTGCTCGATATGATAGAGAAGATGTCACAAAATATCCCCGTGCAACATAAGGAGGAGTTCATATATGGGAAAGCAATTTCTGAAGATAGCTGCCGTATATTTTGCCCTCAGTGTGCTGCTTAGTGTAATTATTGGCGTGTCGGGTGATTACAGTCTGTCCAATGTTCAGTCTCATATCCATTTGTTGGGTTGGATTGCACTTGGAATTATAGGTCTGATCTATGTGAGCTTTCCTGCACTTTCAGTTACTATTCTGGCACATATCCATTTTTGGATGCATAATATCGGTCTGCCCGTGTTGATATTGGCAATTATAGGTGAAAATTACGAAATTCCAGAGGCTGGAGTTTGGATCGCCATAGGGTGGGTGTTACTCGCGGCTGGTATTATGCTGTTTATGGTGAATGTGTGGGATAGACTGCGCTAGAGCAAATAAGTTCTCTTCATTTGACCATAAAAAAAGGAGCCTGATCATGTCAGGACTCCTTGATATCTTCATTATATGTTAGCTATACACCAGCTGTGCTAGCTAAGTGTTCTATACTGTTACTTCACTGTTTCATCCTGTACATGTTCTTTACAGAAGTTCGCAACAGCTTGCAGCTCATCATCTTCAAGTTCAAGATCAATGTAACGATTCGTTACTTTTTCAATTAATTCATACTTTAGCAGTCCCGTCTTTTCTTCGTCTACTAAATAAAGACAACGGATATACAGCCCGTTTTCGGTGTAAAGCTCGTCGTCCTCTTCAACCTCTACATCAATTATAAATTCATAACGCTGCCCACTCAAAATACCAAAAGCGTCTTTAATCTGATCTACCGTGTACGATGTAAAATTTAACATGTCTTCATTCCCTCCGGATTTCCTTCGATTACAGTGCATTCTACGCCCGCAGGCAGTAGTTGTAAAACCTGTGTACGTACTTCTTGGCGGTTCAGATCCTGGCCCATGATGGATATCCAGCCTCGATCATTACGCGAGCGAATTAAACGCCCTATGCCTTGTCTGAGTCTAAGTGCCATGTGAGGCATATCTATCTGAATAAACGGATCTGCTGCATCCTTGCGCAGAGCCGTAAAAACCGGATCATTCGGAGGAAATGGCAGTGACCAGATAATGACGTGCGACAGAGAAGGTCCAGGAATATCCAATCCTTCCCATAATGTAACAGCGCACAACACACTTTCCTCATCATTCTGAAAAGCTGAGATCAGATGGCTGATTTCAGCCGAACCTTCGTACAGAAAACGATAGGCTGATGCCTCCGGGTAAGCAACGAGATCCTTCTTGAATGCAGCCAGTTCCTCCTGTGAAGGAAACAGGATAAGCGCTCTTCCCTGCGATTTCTCCAGCAGTGTCAGCGCTCTCTGGATTGGATCATGCCCCACCTGCAACGGATATAATGCCGCTTGCATCTGGTCGTTGTAATCATACGGTGAAGCAACGGAAAACGTGAGCGGATTCTCAATACCGAGACTTTGCGCCATATAATCAAAGGAGTTCTCCACGGAAAGTGTAGCTGAGGAGAATACAATCGGTATATGCTGTGCAAATACCCGTTCTTTGAGAATCTCTTTTACCATCTTGGGCATAACCACAAGCGTTAATCCATCCTGATCCTCCATTACCCACGAAATCAGGAGTTCCGGGCGCTTAAACAAGGCCAACGCCGTCTGAATCATTTCCAGATGCTCTTCCACGATTTTGACCTGGTACTCATCCAGAGAGAATAACCCGCTTTCAAATACAAGCTCTTCTTCAATCGTTCCGATCAGATCGCCAAAGCGGTTTACCTCTCGAATCAGCGACTCATTCAAGGTAAACTCCTTGCGATTAGAACCCTGTACAGGCTGACTGTTCTTATCGAGCGCAGCGAACAAAACCTCACTTTGGGTTATCGCATCTTCAATCGTCATTGCCAGCGATTCTCGCACTTCCCCCTCTAGCAGACGGGTAATAATGGCCTCGAATTGAGCGTGCTTCAGTTTATAAGTAAGTGCATTCTGCGCCGCTGTCTCCAGCAGATGCCCTTCGTCAAAGACGATAGAACTGTGCTCCGGCAGTAACGGCAGCTGACCCTCACGCTTTCTCGCTTCATAGGTCCATACATGCTCCATATAAAAATCATGAGAGCAGATCACCAGATCCGCTGCTTTGCGGTAATGATCACGGGACAACGTCTGTCCACAACGATGCCGCTGATGGCAAACGAGACAATCTTGAAATACATCCCAGCCCAGTCTGCTCCACTGTCCGTCCGTTAGCTCGGGATACTCTTTGCGGTTCCCGTAAGGGGTAAAGGATTGTAGCGTATCCGGAAAATGGACAAAATCCGGCAGGTCCTGATAGATATCACGGAACACATCCGCGTCATCATCCAATCCGCCTCGTACGTTATCCAGCTTGTTCAGACAAATATACTGATCTGGCGACTTACCCAGTCGGGCATCAATCGTCAGGCTCAAATGCCGCGCCAGCTTGGCGATATCCCCCTCCGGTTTCACCAGTTGTTCAATCAACGACTCGTCCGCGCATGCGATAATCGCGGGCTTTCTCATGTACCGGGCATATGCAATAGCGTACAGGAGGTACACCAGCGTTTTGCCTGTGCCCACACCTGCTTCCGCGAAAATCGTTTTCTTTTCCTTATAGGCACGCTCCAACTGGAATGCCATATAAATTTGTTCATCCCGAACCTCAAAGCCGACTTCAGGCAAAACTTCATAAAATACATCCGCAATCCAGTCACTTGCCTGCTCAATAAACGGCTTGGACGGATCAAAGGCAAAAGGATAAGTAGTCAATCGGGCTGTGCCTCCAATTCGTTCATAATGTGCATCCTTTCATTATAACGCAAAACAAGCTAAAAAGAACATGGAAACTGTGCGAACAGCTTACATTTTTTTATTTCGACGTGAAATTATATAAAAGAAAGGACGCAGGGGTTCGGCTGTGTGAGGGCGCTGCGCGTAGGATTTGATCTTACGATCGCTGTTGCCCTGGGATTCTTTGATTATAATAAATCTTTTCAAGGTTAGAATCCCACGGCAAAGGCGACCACTCCGCTACTTCACGGGAGATGTGATACTGACATGTATGTCAATTCACTATATACTTCGTCGGAGATAACAATTAGGTTATGTGCCTTGACCAGTTCTACAATCGGTAGCCCGTCCTCCTAGGTCATGATTGAACCTGTGGGATTATTCGGATAGTTTAACATCAACACTATTGAGCGGGAGGTCAGCTTCTCCTTCACTGCTTCAGCAGTAAGCCAGATGGCGATATATCCCGCACTAATGGAGAAATTCACCCTTACCCATAACTCAGCACTCCCTGATTTCAATTCATTGTTACGGTCTGGTCTCTATCTCTCCACCAGATTTCTCAAGGGATAAAGATATGTTCTCATCCAGTAATTGACTGTATGTCACCCCTGCTTCCTGGGCGCTTTTGGGAAGTAGTCTATTTTTTGTCATGTCTGGCAAGGTGTTCATCTCCAGCACATAGGGAATGCCATCCCTCAGCAGCATATCTACGCGGGCATACACATTACATTTCAAAGTCCAGTAACTCAACAATGCTGCGGACCGCACCCGCTCATCCACCTCAGGCGTCAGATGAACTACTTGCTCCTCTGCGCCGCCATCCTCATACTTGGCATGGTAATCAAACCACTCCGAGCCCTTGCTCTGGATGCCAATGATCGGTAGCAGTTTCCCATCTACAATGGAACAAGTCAATTCTTCCCCTTTGATATATTGCTCAATGAGCACTTCTACATCCCACCGGAACGCTTCCTCTACCGCCGCCCTCAAATCTTGGCTGCTCTTTACAATCTGTATTCCGATGCTTGATCCGCCTGAGTTCGGCTTAACAACTATCGGATAACCCAGCTTCTCTACGGCTTCTGCTGAATAGTCGCCTATACTGCCCCAGCACAGCCAATCTGGAGTAAAAAGACCTTCGTAGCGGAGCAACTTTTTTGAAACATTCTTGTTCATGCACAGGCTGCTGGATAATACGCCGCTTCCGGTATACGCAATACCCAATGTCTCCAACATACCTTGAATCGTACCATCCTCGCCATAGGAGCCATGCAAAGCCAACAAAGCCATATCAAGACCTTTCACTTTGTCAGCCAGTTCATCACGCCTTGTTATTTCGATCGGATAAACTTCATATCGATTCGGGTCGAGATGCGCCATGATTTCCTTACCCGACTGAAGCGAAACCTCACGCTCTGATGATAATCCTCCCATAATAACGCCTAACTTCATCTCTACACCTCTCATTCCATTAACTGTCTGGCAGTAATCACCAATCATCTTAATTCCCCTGATAATATCCTCATCGGTGACACGAGAGAAACCCAACCGCATCGTATTACTACCACGATTATCCGTGAAGAAGATATCTCCCGGCGTAAAAATTACTCCCAGCTCTGAACATAGCTCCAACAACTTCCGTGTATCAAATCCTATATCAAAAGTGACAAATAGATGCAGTCCTCCATGACCGGAAAGCTGAGCATACGGGATATGTTCCTTGCAGCACTGCATGGTCAACTCATATTTGCGCTTATATTCAGTACGTGCTTTCTTCAAGTACTTCTCCAGATTTCCATTGTGCAAATATTGATAAAGAACCGATTGGTCCAATGTTGACGTATGAATCGTACGCGCTCGCTTAATGCTCTCCAAATAGTCAATCAGCTCAGCGTCCGCCAATATCCAGCCCACTCGGATACCGGGAAATAGTACCTTAGAAAAGCTTCCTAAATAAATCACACTATTGCCGTTGCCCGCCCCCGCCATTAATTGAGATACATGCGATCCGGTGTAGCGTAGCTCTTCATTAAAGCCATCCTCAATGACAGGAATCCCGTACTGGTTCATTAGGCTTATCAGTTCTTGTCGTTTCTTCGGGGACATTACAATCCCAGTAGGGTTATGATAGGAAGGTACAAAATAAGCACAATCGTAAGGTTGTTCAGACAACGCCCGTTCAAGCTCTGTTAAGCTAATACCATCATCCTCCATTGGGATGCCTGTAATTTGAAATCCATGCAACTTAAAATTCTTAATGGCTGTATGATGGGTCGGATTTTCACACAGCACCTTGCCACTCCTTTTTCCAAGTGCCGACAACACAATATCTAAGCCCTCTGTGAACCCATTGGTAATCAAAATATCCTTGCCCTTCAAATCGACTCCCTTATGCTGCATATAGCGCAACAAAAAGTCCATAAGCGGCTTATAACCCTTGGCATATCCGTAGTTGAGCAGTACATCATCCTCCACAGACATGCGATCCATGAACGCCCGCTTTACATTACCTATATCAAACAACGTTTCGTCTGGCGCAATACTGGTAAAAGAAATCGTGCTCTTCTGTGCACGAATACCGTGCTTTATCAGGTCGAGCTGCTCAGCCAGTCTAGCATGATCACTAATCCGATCCAGCCAATCGATCTGGCAAGCTTGAGTCGCTGTTCCACCTGATACAGCAGCCACATAGTTTCCTTTGCCCCGAACAGCATAGGAAAATCCATCTTCTTCCAGTTCAGTATATGCCGAAATTACCGTATTACGGCTAAGCTTCATCTGTACACCCAGTTCACGGGTAGATGGCAACTTCTGATGAGGCTGTAAGGAACCTTTTATAATTATAAGTTTCATGTAATCTTTCAATTGAATATAGACCGGACGGTCACCTATAGGTTCAAAATCACGAAACACAACATCGCCCCCAGAGCTATCATGTCACAGAGTGAGGTATAAAAAAAGAACCACCTACCTAGATGTTTCCTCGTGGTTCTTTGCACACATCGCATTTAAATAGTACATTATTTTTATTATTCAAGGAAATGTGAGAACCTTATATCAAACTTTAATTCCTAATGTCCTATTACTCAACTATGAATTGACATTGAAATTTTCGCTTTATTTAGATAACGGGAAAAACAGGCTCCTGAATGGTTAGACACAGTAGCGATGGAATCCTGGAATATACAGACTCGGAGATGCTCAAAAGGATGAGGAGGAATATAAATACAACAACAATGGATGGAAATGGTGAATCACGTAGTCGAATGGGGAAAGGGGATTCCTTGGTCCAAGGGTTTCCAGGGTGCGAAAGAAACGGTTGAATTCGCCTGCAGCTGCCTGGAGTCCATCCTCTTTGCAAAAACTGTTAAAGACGATAACAATGATCCTAAGCCGCCGCAGCTGCCTCTGTGTCCACCCGATTTAAACATGCCATCAAGAAGAAGTTTAAAGCGAAACACAAAGTATCGTAGACGCAACCGAAAATTACGCAAGTAAAGATTCAATTCAGCTATAATAATATGGCGCTTCGTCCTAGCAAAATAAAATCCCGCCAGTACAGGCGGGATTTTATTTATGCGTCGATCTGAAGGAGGCATGCCCCAACTGCAGGACATTATTCAGGTTTAAATTTGCTTTTCATTTCGACAATGAAAGACTCTAAGGCCTCCAGGGAGGGTGCTATTTTCCGGTAGCATAGATGGCGCTTGCGATAACATTGAAGAGATGATCGGTCCGTGGCGCGAATGAAGGTTGGCCGACAAGCCAGCCGAGCGCCGATATCAGGGCGAACAAGTCGTCCCCATTCATATCGGCGCGCGCCGTTCCCTCGGTCTGAGCTCGGAGCAATAGTCGCTCGCCCGCTGAGTGCACCGCTGCGCATGTAGCGTAAAGCGCGGACTCCGGATCCGCGTGGGCGCTCGCCATCAAGGCGACAACGCCGCTATAGCTTTGGACGAAAGCCACCTGTTCGCGAACCCAGGACACGAGCGCTTCGTCAGGTGGATTCGACGTTTCGAGTTCGCCTGCCTTCTGCGTCAATGCCTCCAAATTCGTACGCAGCAACGCTTCGAACAAGGCTTCCCGCGTCGGGAAATGACGAAGCAGTGTGGCCAACCCGACGTCGGCCCGGCGGGCGATATCTCGCATAGACGCATCGACACCATGCTCGGCGACGACATCACGCGCGACTGCAAGTAGATGACTGTAATTTTTTCTGGCGTCGGCACGCATCATGTTTTCCCCCCACTCAAATAGCGAATGCGCATTGATTTTCCCTACGTTCCCGGTACGCGACTTTTCTCGGCATACGCCTAGTTATAACTTGATCTGTAAAAACCACAAAAAGATTTGTTTTCGGGACATTCCATCGAAAGCTAGTATGTCTTTCAGTATCAAAGGGAATGGATCTTAACTGTTCTTCTAATCGGTATTGATCAATTAGACGTTGCTGTATACGCTCTTGGGCGTGGGTAGTGTAGAAAAAATTGTAATGCACAATTTATCGTTTTCAGCCTCCCGCCGGATGCGACCTTCCATTTCTTCCCAGCCAAGCGAAATTGAAACGTTAGTATTGCTTACGTAACATTATCCCTTAAAAATACCGAAGACTAGCATGTGGTAAACCACAAGCCAGGCTTTTATTATGAATCGAGGGCAGGCCGAATCCCTAAGGAGCCAGCCATGATCCAATATCAACTCCAATGTGCTGCATTATCATTATATCAAATTCAATCTTCCTCGTCAGTATTTCCATCATTTCTTCCTTGGTCGTCATAGCCTTTCAACTTTTGTCCAATTACATCATTTCGCACTTGTTCACGGATGGTGTTCCAGTCGGATGCAGGTAAATTTGTTTTAAAAACCCCGAAAGATGCACCAACAGTATTGGAGTAGATGCGTTGGTAATAGGCGGTCTAGGTATGTTGCGTTTTCCGTCGATTCTACGATCTGCTTGAATTCCTTGATTTCATACCATCGGGCCAGCCGCAAGCGCGACGGGTGCAGGCCACGACCGAAGCTTCATCGTCTCGGCGTTCAAACCGTCCATGCGCGAGCTGCGCAGCGCCTTCGCACAGCGGCAAACGCTGGCGAAGGAGGCGAGGGCCGAGCCCCTTAGCCCGACCAGGTGCGCAAGCAGGAGTGCGATGCCCGTCAGCTTCCCGAGCTGGAAGGCGTCAGACAGACCCACAAGCACGCACACGCCAGATGATCGGCAAGCGTCTGTCTACCGGCGTCGCCCTCGCTTCAATCAAACTGTGGCTGCCCTGTGTCCACGAGGCAGGATTGCATCGGAATTTGCGATCACGATTCATCAGTCGAGCTTGACCAAATCCTTAAAGATCAGTTGACCCCAGCTATTTCCTCGCGCCTGCACAAGCAGTCCGCCTTCCGAAAGCCCGCCAAGTTTGATCGGCGCGAAACCGAGATTTTCCGCAAGCGCACCAATCTCCGCTGCTGCGCCGTCATCGTCGCTCGCCAGGAACACGACTCTCCTGCCACCATGAACGGCCGGATCTTGGTCAAGGACGGCAGCCACTAAATGGTTGAAGCCCTTGACCAATCGTCCACCAGTGAAGGCCTGCGCGACGAACTTGGAAGAAGGCTGTCCTTCCAGTTCCTCAGAGGGCACACCGTAGGCATTGGTCACATCGACGATGGTCTTCCCCTGCCAGGTGGGGAGCGCCTTCGCGACATCCGGGTGCGACTCGAAACGGACAGCCAAAAAGATGATGTCCGCCTTGACGGCGTCCGCCAATTTTTTGGGAATGATCTCTGGTCCGATCGCGGCCGCAGCGGATGCAAAGCTTTCCGGGTCGCGAGTGGTTGCAACGGATACTTCGATGCCGCTTCGGGCAAACGCCTTAGCAAGAGCCTGGCCGACCTTGCCGAAGCCAATAATTGCGTAGCTCATATATTCTTCTCCTTTGGTTTACCACGCCCTACGGGCTCCGCATATCGAATGGAGTGACCGGCCGGGCGTAGCGTGTCAGATTTGCGCTAGGCCGCCGTCGACGGCGACCTCGCTGGCGGTCATGAAGCTGCTGTCCGATGATGCGAGAAAGGCGGCCACCGCCCCGATCTCCGCCGGATCAGCCATGCGCTGGAGCGGAGTCATCGAGGCGAAGACTTTTTGGCCCTCCTCGCCTAGCGATTCCTTCGCGAGCTCGGTTGCCGTCGCTCCGGGCGACAGCACGTTTACCCGGATGCCGGTGCCCTTCAGGTCCTCCGCCCAGGTCCGCGCGAGGTTGCGCACTGCCGCCTTACTCGCGCTGTAGGCGCTCATTGCCGGGGCGCCCGTGGTGCCAGCGCTCGATCCCGTTAGGATGATCGAACCGCCCTGGCCCATCAGCGGTAGCGCCTTCTGGACCGTGAGGATCGAACCCTTCACATTGGTGTCGAAGATTTCGTCAATGTGCTCAGCGGTGATCTCGCCGAGCGGAAGCTGGCTTCCCGCCCCGGCATTGGCGAAGACGATGTCGAGAGTTCCGCGCTCGGACTTCACCGCCGCGTAGAGTCGGTCGAGGTCGGCCAGATCGGAGACCGAGCCCTTCACCGCGCGGGCATTGGGCCCAAGGTCGGCCACAGCGGCGTCGAGCGCTTCCTGCCTGCGGCCGAAGATGAAGACGAAGGCGCCCTCCTCGATGAATCGCTTTGCTGCGGCGCGGCCGATGCCGGTAGCGCCCCCCGTGATGACTGCAACCTTACCTTCAAGCTTTCCCATGAATTTTCACCCTTTCGTTGTGTTGGACAGCATCTCTGGCCCATTTGCACAGATTGCTGTATCTTGTGGATTTCACTGATCCAGTCACCGATTACTATATTCGGATCAGTGATCCAATTATAATGGATCACTGATCCGTTTGTCAAGGCGACCATGCGAGTCATCTACTTGCAGTCGCGCGTGACGTCGTCGCAGAGCTTACCCTGGGTAACTTCTTCTGTATAGAGAAGACGACGAAACGATATGCGGCTTTTTTCGGCCTGTAGACAGGTTCAAAACGACATGTGGAAATTATTATCCCTGGTGGAGCAATGGTTAACCCGGGAAGGTGCACGTACCTGTCTTGGACGAATCGAGAGGCAGCTAAATAATCCAACCGGTTCGCTCGATAGGCATAAAATGACTCGATCAAGCCTCCAAGCCTGCGAGCTCCCCGCGTAACTCGTTGGCCAGCTCTGCCTAATTTTTTGCGGTACTCATATTTTTTTAGATTTTTGGAGTAAAACAAATTGTTACATTACACACTAAAAAAGCCTTCTTCTCCACGCAGTTTTGCCAGTGCCTCGACAAAGAAATAATCGCCGTAGATGATGGGCACGTTAATGTATTTTTGCTCGGGATAGTGCACAGTTCCATTCATGAGCAGTCCCTCATGATCCTGCTCCCATGCTGTACAGGTCTCATGCAAGCCCTTGAGAATGGATTTCGCTGCCGTCGTAAAATGCTCCGCACGCGTCGAGTATTTTGCCAGCTCCAGCAGGCCACTCGCTGCAATCGCAGCAGCAGACGAATCCCAAGCTTCACGGTGCCCCTCCTCCGCTCTAAAATCCCACACAGGCAGGCAAGCATCGCCCAGTTGGGACAGGAAAAAATCTGCCGTGTTCTCGGCCACCTTCAAATAACGCGAATCGCGTGTGTACCCGTACGAAAGCGTAAAACCGTACAAAGCCCATGCCGTGCCACGTGCCCAGGCAGAGCCGGGTGCAAACCCCTGTCCGCCGTGCTCGGCGTGTTTTTTTCCAATCTCTGGGTCGAACTCGACCACATGGGCAATCGAACCGTCAGCACGGACAAACTCACGCGCTACGGTATCGGCATGCTGTACAGCCAAAGCGGCAAAACGCGGGTCTCCGCTTTCCTTTGAAGCCCAATAGAGCAGAGGCAGATTCATCATACTGTCTATAATCGCTGCCCCCCGTGTATCCATGTCCTTGGCGTGGAAATTCCACGCGCGAATAAAACGGCCATTCACGTTAAAACGAGCAGCCAGCAGGTTAGCGGCTAACAGCCCACGTCTTCTGGATTCTGGATCTCCAGTCAACCGATGGGCTGCCACACCGCTCAACAGCCAAATAAAGCCAAGATCATGGTCTACGGCTTCACTGTTGTAGAGCACCTTTTCCAGACGTTCCTCGCACTGCTGTGCAATTCTGGCTGCTTCGCTATCAGGGCGCGCCCGATGTATCAGCCATAGCAAACCTGGATAAAAGCCGGCCGTCCACCATTCTTCCTCACGCTGATCATAACGTCCACCTTCTGCAACATGTGGAAAGGAGTTTCCCAGTCTTGCCGCCAAGGCAAGCGTTTTATCCAAAGCCAGCTCCCACGATTGTTCCAGCCATGCTTCTGTTTCAGTCATTGCTCTTCACCCTCCCTTTTCCACATGTTAAAAACTCTATTGTTCCGGCCTAATTTATGCCGGCAAATGAATGATAAAGGAAATACGACTACCCTCGCATTCCAAACGCGCTCCCTTGAGCAAACCATTCCGACAGGCCACAGAAGCCAGTTCTTCCGGCCACACAACATTCGTTCCTTCCGTTGCTGGAATAACCTCCAGGCTCGCACCTGCGTACTCCACCCGAATGCTTTCCTTCTCTTCACCTGTAGACATCACATGATGAATGGTACTGCGTTCCTGGCCGTCATAGGCCATTAAAGGAATAAGCGCCCCTACCGACTGAATATTGCCTTTAAGCTCATATGTCACTTCAATTTTGCCGGGTACCTGCCGATAATGCGTTCGAATTTCCCATACGCCCGGGAATGGACCCTTCCACAACAATGTAAAATCAGTCGCTCCGTTGGATGCGGAGCTTTGCTCCATCTGTACTGATCCTCCGCCGTCCAGCGGATCAATGCCTCCATCCCGGTCGAACTCCAGCGTACCGGGAATGCCCTCCGACAAGCTGTGCCACTTTCCGTCCTCCGTTTGCCAGGCCGGGGTATAGCTCAACGGGAAAATATCTCCCTCCGCGAAGCCTGTAAAGCCGCGGTCTGCATGACCTGCTGAGGACGGACCGATCAGCGACGGCAGCGCAGACTGCTGAATACGCACGATGCCCGGAATATTGTACGGGTCGTTGACCGATGTTTGCACAAGCATTTGCTGCCCGTCTACGGCTGCAATGACAGTCTGGAACCAGCCATCCGTTGCCAACACCCGGCTGCCGATCTCCGCCGGGATGAAGGTTGGGGAAATGCGATCCATCTCCTCCCCATGTAGAAGGGTGTGGGCCAGCACAGCCGCCGTCCACAGACTGTAGCAGGTATGATTCGAGTACACCTCAAAGCCATGCCGTGCCTCGGGCGAATAATGGTTGCGGACGATATGCAGCTTTCCTTCATCCGTCTGCCAGCGGCTAATCGCTTGCCAGCATAGATCTGCTGCCCGTCGGAATGCGCCTGCCAGCCCATGCTCGCCCGCTGCAAAAGCCTGCTGCGCATGTGTCGTGAAAACGAAGGCCGCTGCCGCTTCGTTCCACTGATGCTGCGCGCTTCTTCCACGCGGCGGAATTTCCCCGTGTGGGGATAGCGCCAGTAATGTGCTGAGCGCCCCCCTGCGAAGGTGGTCACGCAGTTCGAGTGCGCAGCTGCCATCATATCCGTTCTCCAGCATCACGCCCAGATGAAAACGTGTAACGATATCGTAGGCAAATGGGCTATTGGGCCGATCCAACGGACCATCCTGATACAGGCCCAACCCGGTAAAACGAGGCAAATGGTAGCTGCGGATATACGTCTCCATCCATTCCGAATCGGCTGCAATTCCTTCCGTTGCACGCAAAAACTCGCCGGAAATCATAATCGCATTCCAGTTGATCATCCGGTTCGGATTTTTCATTTTGCTCATTGTAAAAATGTAGGTGTCTTCCGGCTGAATCCGGCTCAACTGCTGCTTCCATGCTGTGGCCTGCTCTGGCAGCAGGTTTTTGAGCAGCCGATACGCCCCCATCATCATGATCGGAAAAAAGTCCGGATGGTGATCCGGGGCCCTTTCCTCCACCACACATGCTATGCTATGTGTTAGAGCCGCCGCAGCGGATTCGAGCAAGTCATGCCGACCTTCTTTGACCAATACCGCCGCTGCCAAAGCATAAGATGGAGTCGAGTAATACCGTTCACTATCAGAATGAGGGTCGATAATGGCCCCATTTTCATCCTGATGCGGAGTATAAGCACGAACCAGCTTTTCCAGCACGGCAAGCTTACGTTGGTGAGTCCAGCCGTCATCCACTCGATTCAGCCCGTTTTCCAACTGTTCATCCAACTGCTCTATAAATTCCTCCAGCTCCGTCTGCCAAGGGTACACGCTGCCTGTCTGCAGCTTATTCATCCTGTCTGCCTCCCATTCAAAATGAAAATTAATGTATGGTAAAAAACAGATTGCAATCTACGCTTGCAGAATCGCTCCAGTGATTGGAGTCTAGTTGCAGCGATGTTTTATAAAACACAAAGGGAGCTCCGTCATGATCTATGTGCTTCACAGCCTCCAACCCCGCCCGCAGCACGCCGGCATCATAATCTAGCCTGACGACTGCGTTCGCTCCCTTCCATTCTACGAAGCCTGTTCCCAGATTAGGCTGAATACAACTGATGAAAAACTCCTCCACATCCCATGACTTCATGCTCACGCCAGACGTTTCAAACTCAAAATGATCGGTGACGGTAAGCCTTGCCCCCTCGTTTCCCTCCAGCACATTCCAAATAAAGGAGCGGGTGAAGACCGCCAATTCTTCTACGGGATAAGCAGATGTCAAATCAAGCTTAAGCCTTGTGCCCGTCTGTACCTCCTCTTGCTCATCCAAAGCAATATCCAGCACAACCGCCTTTGCCTTTGCGCCCGATTGCTGCATAGTCCCATTGATGACAGGCACGGAATGACCACTAGAGGAAATATTAATAATCGACTCTCGTCCCGGTGAAAAATAGGCTTTCGTGTATAAGCCTGCTCCCAGATCACACAATAGATTTTCGCCACCGCCATGAAGGATGAAATGTCCAAGATCGTTATGATTGTGCGGTTCATTGTTATGCCCAGCCTTCGCTGAAAAAGCAAGCATGACACCTGGTTCACCCATTTGGCTTCTGGGTCCACTATGGCTGGAACTGCGGCTGCGGCACATCAGCCAACCGAGTTGCGGCAAATAATTGGCAACGGTTTCACCGCTCCCAAATGCCAAAGAATTCGTCCAGACCAAGTTGCGCAATACATGAGCCCAGCGGCGACAGGGGTCTTCCAACAGACCAGGTACGCGGAAAGGGAGTGTAGATGGTCGTTCTTGCAATGAATTCAAATGAGAGATGAGTCCGGAAGGCAATCGTTCAGTTTCACTACTATCCGAATAATTAGCGAAAATTCCATTCGACAGATGAACTCGCTCTGCAAAGGCTGCAATTTGCCTAACCTTTTTCGAGTTCAGAATATCCACAGCTCCCTCGGTAAATTCACGCAGCATATCGGCAAAATAAATGAAATAACCAAAGCCGTACACCCAGTATCCTACGCCTTCGGGGCATCCCCCGTCCTCACTATAGCCTGCCAAAAAACAATCCAGCGCGCCAAGCATACTCTCGATGGCTACCGCTCTGGAAGAGTCATCTTCTACCAGCAGCAGTGCTGCAATTCCGCAACCGGAAGCACATACTGCCGACCAGTTATGATCTGCGGTTTCCCATCCAAAATGACGAGGCTTCCAAAAAACGGGTTCCAGTACACGACGTTCGATCTCTTCGTGCACTTGAGCGACCACATGGCTAGCCAGTTGTTCTCCTAGCAGCAATAAAATTTCAGCCAGCGTTTGTGCTGTTTCGGACGCGAATAAATCCACCTGCTGCCAAGGCGGTGTTACGGTGTCCTCTTCGTTAACATGTGCAGGAAGCGCCCATGTGTACTCACTGCATATGTCCAGCAGACCGCTTTCCACCTCTTTCATCTTTCGAGGCTCCGGCTTGACAACAGCTTCCAGCACTATAGCAACCAGTCGTCCACGCCGTTCAAAATACACATCCTCATACGGCTTGCGCTCTCCTGTATTAGCAAATTGCCGAAACAGAGACAACGGCAGTTCAGGCCATGTTGCTTCCCGATTATCTTTACAGACACGCTCAACATCCATCCAAAGGTCGGCGTATATCGGCTCAGAGACAGTCGTCCGCAGCCTTTTTGTCCAATTACTCCTTAACCGTTGCCTTGCTGAATCCTGCATGCCGCCAGCCAGCGCCTTAACGAGCCGCGAAGCAGGCCAAGCCTCCCTCAGAAGACTCATCTGCATTTCCTCCTCATGAGAAGCATTTGTTTCACCTTCTTTTTTTGTTAACGCTTTCATTGTATCTAACAATCATTGTAAATTCAAAGGGGTAGCAAAACAATTGAGAAAAAATAAAAGAACCTCTATGCCCCGTTGCCGTGGTCATGGAAGTTCTTGTTTTACACTAGTGCCAATCTCCATCCAGATTCGCTTTGATCATGTTTTCTACACTGTGGGTTTCTCTTGTTTCCACTTTCTAATCCCGTCATCCTCCAGAATACCCAGTGCTGCATCTGAGATATTAGGATCACGCAGCAAGGCGTCCTCGACTCTAAATTTAATATCGTCAGCATCTGCCAGCGTCATGCCCGGCGTAAGCTCAATCAACCCTTCCACGTGATAATAGCGTCCCTCCTGTAAAATACGCATTTGATAAATATCAGTAACATGCGTATCTGCGAGAATAATGGAAGCCACACGTTCTTCGATATCAGGAGGAGCAGATACACCGATCAAACCTACCATGTTGTCGTAACCGACCCGGAAAGCAACACCGACCATCAGACAACCGATGAGAATACTTGAAATGCCGTCCAGCAGTTTAAAATCTGTCAGCGATGTGACCACCACTGCTAGCAAAGCGAGTACTCCACCCGTTGTTGCTACCAAATCTTCATAAAACACCAGCCGGGTTGGCGGTGCAGCACGCCCAACATGGCGGAACGCAGAGGTGAAAATGCCTAACCCCTTCGCTTCTACTCTGGATTCATGCAGCACTTCTTTCATCGCTTTGCTCCATACAAATCCGTCCACCACTAGTGACAAAATCAGCACTATTACATTAATCCAAAATCCATGTGTAGATTCAGCCGGATGCTGCAGCAAATGAATGCCTTCCAATGCGGTTTCATAGGCCATAATCGTTACGACAATAACAGCAACCATACAGAACAGGTTAATCACTCGTCCAAAGCCGGTAGGAAAGCGTTTTGTCGGTTTTTTCTCTGCCAGTACACTGCCCGCGAATACAAACATTTGATTCACTGCATCCGCAATGGAATGCATCATCGTAGCAAACATAGAACCGCTGCCTGTCAAGGCAAAAGCAATCCCCTTAATCAAGGCAATGCCGGTATTACCTAACGCCGCCGAGCCCGAGGATTTGTTTCCTTTTTTGACCATACTCCAAAAGGAGTCCTCTCTCTGTTTCACTTCCATCTTGTAGCTCCTCCTGAGGTATACATAATCTGATATATCATCGTTTGTTATGTATTATTTTTAACCCGTCCATATTCTACCTAACCAGCTGAGGAGAATCAATACAAACGATAATATTTTCCATGGAAAAGGAATGCCCCATGTCCCCTACGACATGAAGCATTCCCGTTACAACCTTCTATCAGACATACCCTCAGGTTAACAACACAGATAATCTCCATGCGCTGACGATTGACATGAGTGCCTATTTACCAGCTTGATTTCGTAATTCCTGGAATTTGGCCTTTATGTGCCAACTCGCGAAACGCGATACGAGACAGCTTGAATTTGCGCAAGTATCCTCTGGGTCTGCCTGTCAGCTCGCAACGGCTTTTCAGGCGAGTCGGGGAAGAATCACGTGGAAGCTTCTGTAATGCTTCGTAGTCCCCTTTTGCTTTCAGTTCACGTCTCAGGTCTGCATATTTAGTTACAGTTTCCTGACGTTTCTTCTCTTTTACTACTTTCGACTTCTTAGCCATGTAAAGTTCCTCCTTGTTATATATGCCAATCATGGACATAAACATGATTGATTTAAATAGTAATAATTACGATTACTATTTAATATAACGTTGTTTCAGATGAGTTGTCAACCCAATCAGAATTCCATACTACCGCTGCTATTGCGGAATCATATTGGCAACACTGCTCATTCGTAATTATCAGAAACCCTCGCAAGCTCCCATTCTGTAATTCAGTACAGCAAAAAAGGCCAACCAGCAAAAGCTGGCAGACCCAGTTCACACGGAGATAACCTTTCCAATGAAGAAAGATGCCTCCTTATGACTCATATTGCTACTCATGTTGCTTCAAGTTGTTGAAGCCGCGCTGAATAAAACTCGTAAACATTACTTTTTCCTCAGGGGTAAAACCACCCAAAAGCTTGTTATTGAAGTCTTTAACCGTTTGTATAACATCCTGCTCCAATTTTCTTGACTGATCGGTGGGAAATAGTTGAATTTCTCGTTTGTCATGTTCATTTTGTTTGCGAAGGAGCAGCCCTTTTTTCTCCATCCGTTTGATGACCCCGGAGGCTGTTGAGACCTTCACATCCAATACCTCCTGAATCCTAGATAACGCAATACCTTCTTCTTCCCATACGATCGACAAGACCGCCCACTGGCTCAATGTAATATCAAATTGGAACAATAGCTCTCTTTCCAGTTGGTTAGACCCAATATGTGCGAGTCTATTCAGCAAAAAACCATGGCTTCTAAATAAATTCATCCATTATGCATCCTTATATTTAAGTAGTTGTTCCTCTGTCCAATCAAACATGACTTGATGAGCATAGGAATGATTGCCTTCCTGGCAATGCTCTTGAGCGCCGAATGTAGTATCAAAAATATGAACATCATAAGGCCCTCCCAGATGATCCTTCAAATAAGTCAATTGATCCTCTGTAACAAAATGATCGTGTGTTCCGACCAACAATAACGTCGGGCATTCAATCAGGTTTGCAATCCCTTTCACGGTGAATGGTTTGATTTTAGCCGGCAATTCCGACATTTTCTTGCAACCGAACACCCAAAATCCATTTTGAATCAGCCAACGCGAATTCGCATCCAGCCTGGAGCTGTCCAATGTGATGGTGCCCGGGCTGGATTCGAGTTTTTCCATCATTGGATTTTTTTTACTAATTGATTCCCACACATCAGTAAATACATCAAACAAGATACAAGCATTTATTCTTTTCTCAAAGGCAGCAGCTCTTGCCGCATAATAACCGCCCAAGCTCATGCCCAATAAAGCTACAAATTGGTTCGTATCTATTACGGTATGGTCTTGCAAATAATCAAGAGCAGCACTTATCGGCTTTTCAAAATCATATCGGGCTACAGTTTTTTGAATGCGAATGGCTTCTCCTTGACCAGGACCATCAAAAATCAAAACATTGAAACCTCTCTTCAGGGCAGCCGCACCACCAGCGAAGTACAGTTCTTCCACTGTAGAGTCATATCCGCCAACGAAAATCAGGGTTGGTGCGTCTTTGCCAACGGTAAATAAATAGCTGCTCAAATATCCGTCTTCAAAAGGAATATTAATTGGCTCACCATGTTCATCCATGAGCTGCAGGGCTTGTCTGAATGTGTCTACGCTTTTTTTGTAGCACTCCATTCGGATCGGCTCGTCATTTTTCAAGAAAAACTCGGCTGTGCGGTAGTAATTGCTTGCACGCAGAAAAGCTTCTTTGGCACTGACTGTATGCTTGCCTTGTAATGACTTGTTAGCCAATGCGCTTACCTTCTCTGCCATGTCATACCATTCTTTATACCAGCTATCGAAATCTCCTTCTGTAATGCGATTGGCAACACCTTGTACTTCTCCCAGCTCTGCACCTTGATAATTATAATAGTTCAAAGTACGGATAGTTTCAAACTCAAAAGCTTGGTCTTCAAAGAAAATACTCATAACCATTCTCCTCCTCAAGAGATCATAAATAATACATAGCATACTATCGAAAAATAACATAGCATGCTATGCATTAAACTGTCAAATGGAGTTACAAGAAAAGCTCCCGCAGCTTTGAGCCACAGGAGCCTCACTAAAGAATTTAAATTTTAAAATACCGTTCTGAAAGTTTCATTTTATGGGAGTGAAATACTTCTTCTAAAGGAATGTCATATTTATTGGCTATCACAATTAGGTTACCTAATACATCACCTAATTATTCAATAAGCTCCTGTTTGTTTTCCTCAAATGAGCCCTTTGGCTTCAAAATGTACTGACTTAGCTCTGTTCATTCAGCCAAATGGCAAGCCACCCAGTGACCTGGACGAGCCTCACGATAGAGAGGCACTTCCTTGGAGCAGCGGTCAATCGCAAAGGGACAACGGGTATGGAACTTGCAGCCGGAAGGTGGATTAACCGGACTTGGGATATCCCCTTTGAGCAAAATCCGCTCTCTTTTTAGCTTCGGCACCGGGATCGGTACAGCCGACAGCAGCGCCTTCGTATACGGATGAAGCGGATTCCCGAACAGCTCGTCACGCGAAGCCGTTTCGACCATGGAGCCTAGATACATCACTCCTATGCGAGAACACAGATGCTCCACCACGCTCAAATCATGCGAGATGAACAAATACGTCAGCCCCCGCTCGGCCTGCAACTTGGAGAACAGGTTAATAATCTGCGCCTGAATGGACACGTCCAGCGCCGATACTGGCTCATCTGCGATGATCAGATCCGGCTGGAGCGCCAGCGCGCGGGCAATGCCGATCCGTTGGCGCTGCCCTCCCGAAAATTCATGCGGAAAACGGTCAATATGATACTCCGACAATCCGCATAGCTTGAGCACGTCCAGCACAATCTGCCGGACCTCCTCCTTCGTCGCTATACCGTGATCCAGCAACGCCTCCCCGATGGCATCTCCGATGCGCACGCGTGGGTTCAGCGAGCTGTACGGGTCCTGAAAGATCAGTTGGATTTTAGGACGAAGCTCCTGCATCCCTTTTGCGGATAGGCTGTGCAGATCGACGCCTTTGTATTTAATGGTGCCATCCGTCTTGTCTGTCAATCTGACAATCGTGCGGCCCACAGTGCTTTTGCCGCTGCCCGATTCGCCCACCAGACCGAAGGTTTCCCCCTGACGGATCGTAAAGCTGATATCATCCACCGCCCGCACATGCCCTGTAGTACGGTTCAAAAACCCGGACTTGACCGGAAAATACGTTTTTAAGCGGTCGATTTCCAGCAATGGCTCAGCCATGAACAACCGCCTCCTCATATAACCAGCAGGATGCCTTCTGCTGTGCTGAAACTTCTTTTAATACAGGCTCCTTCACGCGGCATATGTCCATGCAATGCCCGCAGCGGTCATGAAAATAGCAGGATGTGGTGAGCTCCAGCGGATTAGGCACTTGCCCAGGAATGGAATACAGCTCCTTTTGCCGCTGGTTCAGCACGGGCTTGGATTTTAGCAATCCTTGCGTATAGGGATGCTTGGGATGATCAAATAGCTGTACCACTTCGCCTTCCTCAACAATCTTGCCTGCATACATCACAATCACGTAATCCGCCATTTCTGCAACAACGCCCAGATCATGGGTGATCAGCATCAGCGACATATTGGATTGGGCCTTGAATTCACGCAGCATGTCGAGGATTTGCGCCTGTATCGTCACGTCCAGCGCCGTAGTCGGCTCATCCGCAATGAGCAGCTTGGGTCCGCAGGACACGGCAATGGCAATCATAATGCGCTGTAGCATTCCGCCGCTCAGTTCATGCGGATAGCTTTTCATAATCTGCTCGGGTCGGGCAATGCCTACCTGTTCGATTAGCTCCAGCGCCCGCTTGTGCGCGTCCTTGCGCCCCATTTTCAAATGCTCGATCAGCGGTTCGGATAACTGTTCCCCAATGGTCATGACCGGATTCAGCGAGGACATCGGCTCCTGAAAAATCATAGATATCTCATGACCGCGAATCGTGCGCATCTCATTTCTGCTAAGCCCCAGCAGATCGGTATCCTCAAAGCGAATACTTCCGCCTGCCACTCTACCGCCGGGACTCTGGATCAAGCCCATGATTGACATCGCGGTAATGCTTTTGCCACAGCCTGATTCGCCGACAATGCATACCGTCTCGCCCGGCTTCACACGGAAGCTGACATTATCCACCGCCTTGACCGTGCCTTCTTCGGTATAAAAATGAGTGCTTAAATGCTCAATCGAAAGTAAATTGTTCATGGTGTATGATCACCTACCTCTTATGTTTCGGGTCAAGTACGTCCCGCAGTCCGTCACCAAAAATATTAATGGCGATGACCGTAGCAAAAATGGAAAGGCCGGGCGGTATCCACATCCAAGGACGCTGTTGAAAATCCAGCACATTGTTGGCCGCATCAATCATGTTGCCCCAAGTCGGTGTTGTAGGAAGCACACCAAGGCCGAAGAAACTAAGTACAGATTCACTCAGGATAGCTCCACCAATGTTCAAAGTGGCGATAACAATCAGTAATGGCATAATATTAGGAAATAGATGCTTGAACAGCTTGCGTCGGTTCGACAGTCCCAGCACTGTTGCAGCCTGCATAAATTCACGCTCCCGCAAACTAAGCATCTGACCTCTCACCATCCGCGCGATCCCCGGCCAATTGACCAGACTGAGCATCAGCATAACGATATACATACGTTGATCTGGCGGAACCTTCCAGTCAGACAACAGTGCGCCCATAATGAACAGCAGCGGCAAACTCGGAATGGTCAGCAGCAAATCAGCGATCCGCATAATGATCTGATCTGCAATTCCACGAAAATACGCCGATATGACGCCCAGCGTAGCTCCCAAAAAGACAGACAATACCATAGAAGCCAGTCCCACGGTGAGGGAAATTTGGCCTGCCTGCATCACGCGGGTCAGCACATCCCTTCCCAGCTTATCCGTTCCCAGCCAGTGATGAAGGTTCGGTGCCTTGTTCATGATTAATATATTCGTTTTGTTATCGGCATAGGGAGAAAATAACGGGCCGATAAAACAGATCAAAAACATAAAAACAACGACGAGCAGCCCGGCCATAGCCAGCTTGTTTCTGAACAACTGCCGCAGCGCTTGCCGCCACATTGAAGATTTTGCAGCTATTCGCAGTCTACCGCTGCTTTTGCTCAAATTACTGCTAACGGATGACATTCCATAGCCCCCTCCTTACACCTTTACACGCGGGTCCGCGATACGATACAGAATATCGGACAGTAGTGTCCCCATGACGCTCAAAATAGCAATCAGCATCGTGAAGCCCATGAGCAGCGGGTAATCCCGAAGCGAAAAGGATAGCATGTACAGCTGACCAATTCCCGGCCAGTTGAAAATCTTTTCAATAATAAGAGATCCGCCAAACAACGCGGGCAATTCGAAGCCAATCAGCGTAATTGCAGGCAGCAACGCATTTCTCAACGCGTGTGTAAAAAGTACCTTTCTTTCCTTTAAGCCCTTCGCACGAGCCGTGCGGATATAGTCCTGCTGGATCACGTCGATCATATTGCTGCGGAAATAACGGGTCAGCGAACCCAGTCCCAGCAGTGTCATGACGGTCACCGGCAGGGTCATATGCTGAACGACCTCCTTCACATACTCCATGCCTGTAGCGTTACTGCCCGTATTGAGCATGCCGCCCGGCGGCAGCCATTTGAGATCGACCGCTGCAACCTTGATCAGATACAGCCCGATAAAAAAGGATGGAACAGACATGGCGGCAAAAATCACCACCATAACGAGGGTATCGAACCATGAATACTGCTTATAAGCAGCAACCACACCAATAATGACAGCAATAACCCACGTCAGGAAGGTCGATACAATCGCCAGTAAAAACGAGTTCCAGATGTATTCGTTAAACAGGGTCAGCACCGGCTTTTGCTGGGCAAGTGAATAACCAAAATTGCCATGCAGCGCATTCCACAGCCAGCTTCCGTAGCGCTCCAGAATAGGCTTGTTCAGGCCATATATTTCTCTCAGCTCCGCCTTCCTTTCTGGTGACAGCTTGAGATCGCCGCTGATGAAATCTCCCGGTGTCATGGCGTACAGGAAAAAAATCATCATCGAAGCGGCCAACAGAATAATGACCATATACGTCAGTCTTTTCGTTAAAAACGAGCTCATGGCAGACTCCTTTCATTTACCCCATTTGGGAGGCCCCTTGATCCAAACCTGTCGATTCTTCACAAGGGGCTCGCAAGCGTGGATTTATTTAAGGGACCATTCAAACAGATTGCCGGACAAGCCAATGAACGGACTGACCTTTACATGTTCCATGCGGCCATTGTAGGCATACACTGTTTTCTTATAGTTCGTGAAAATGACGGGCAGCTCATCGTTAAGCAGTAAGTACAGTTCTTTATATATTTTTTTGCGTTCCTCAATATTCGTCGTGGATAAGCCTTTTTCATACAGCTCTTTTACCTTCGGATTGTTATACCCCTTGATTTCCCCATCGACGAATTGCTCTATCCCGTCAGACGGGTCGGTCAGCATTGGGGTGGAGAAGGATGCCATATCGTAATCTTTACCATCTACCTTGGCGACCATTGCATTAAAGTCTGCGAAAATTTCCGGTTGGAAATCAACGCCAATCTCCTTGTAATTTTCAGACGCGATTGCAATAAACGTATTTGTTTCCGGGCGTTTGGAGGTCAGCATGTGAATGGTCAGCTTCTGGCCGTTTTTCTCACGGATACCGTCACTGCCTGCTACCCAGCCTGCTTCATCCAGCAGTTTTTTCGCTTTTTCCGGGTCATAATTGTACGGATTTACCCCGTCTGTCGTGTAGGACCAAAAAATAGGAGAAGACGGAATGTTAGCCACCGCTCCTGCACCCTGCGCTGCATCTACATAAATGGTTTTGCGATCCAGACCATAAGTCAACGCCTGACGAATCTTCTTATCCTTCAGCTTTTCATTCTCCAGATTTAATTGAATATATCCGTAAGTGCTTGGGGTATAGGGCAAAATGTTCAAAAAGCCAAGCCCTTTCAATTTATCAATGTTTTCCTGAGTCGCGGTGAATTGGGCAAAGTCGGTATCGCCTGTCTCAATAAACTGCCAAGCATCGCCTTCCGCGGTTTTGTAGATAAAATGCTGTGTTTTCGGTTTGCCTTTGAAGAAGTTATCATTGGCTTCCAGACGAACCTCTTGCCCCGGAATGAATTTCTCCAGCTTGTAAGCGCCGTTACCCAAAGGACTACCGTGCAGGTTTTTAAAGTAATCCAGTTGTCCGAACTTGTAATCCTTGCCGTAGTAGGCTTTGGACAAGACATCGGAGCCTAGAGTTGTCAGCGCCAACGCGTTTGGCTTTTCCAGCGTTACCGAGATCGTTTGCGGATCAATGACCTTGATCCCGTCAATTTGTTTCGATTTGCCCTCGGTATAGGCCTTGCCGCCTTTGATGTTCAGCTTGCGGATGGGGCTGTCTCCGGCATAGGCTTTGTCATAAATCAGCGTCCATGTAAAAGCCACATCCTCTGCCGTCAGAGGGGAACCGTCGCTGAATTTCGTATCGGGAACCAGATGAAACGTGTACGTCAGATTATCCTTGGAGATATCCCAGCTCTTAGCCAGATTCGGTAGTGGAAGCCCTTTCTCATCTACCGTGACCAGCGGAGTCCACAACTGTGAAATCACGTTGCCATCATAGCCACTTTGGTTGAAATAAGGAGTGAACACCCCAGCCGGGTCGGTCAGACCGACAATAATTGTATCGCTTCTCTTTTTGGACACATCCGGCAGCTTGGTCAAATCGGATGCCTGTACCAGACTTGTCAAAGGCTGTACAGTAGCAGCCGTCTGTGCAGCATCATTACTCTGCGGAGTGGCGCTGTTAGCGCTGTCCGATCCACCGCTGGAGCAAGCCGCTAGTAAGGCTGAACTTGCTAGTAGTAGACTGCTTAGTAGAATGATTCCTTTTTTCAAAATAATCCCCCCGAGTTAATTAGTTAAATTCCGATCAAACAAGTTGTAATTAATAAGATAAATCCCATTATAGGAATCTAATGCGGTTCTGTAAAGGGAGAACTCGACTTTTTTTTATATTTAGACAAAAAAACGCCGGATCATCTGGATTCCATCTCCAGGTGACCGACGTCTATTCGTTTAAAGTATTAAAGTCTATGGATACGCCGCAGCTTATTTCCGTTCCATATAGCCGAGGATACTGCTATGTATTTCATTCACCGCTGAAAGCCTTGAACTATAACCGAGCAACGTTTCGCTATCAAAGTGGGCATGGATGAAGCCGGAGGCACGCAGCTTGAAAATATGGTCGTGCGTAATGCCCTTCGATAGCTTGAGGTGACGGACAATTTCAATAAAGGTGCGCGGTGCATCACTTTGGTGTAAATATTTTAAAATCTTAAGCCTGCTTTTCTCCCCCAAGCTTCGAATCATCCGGTATTCCTGTGGAGATAAAAAATCGTCCTCCTGAAAATAAATGCCCGCCGAATAATGACACAGCAGGAGCGATCCAAAACGGTAAATGATATTAAGCGGCTGAAAATGGTAATGCGGTACCAACAGTATCCGCGTCAGTCCATCGGAAGGCTCAAACTGGAAGCCATTGGTTATACGATCCACCCATTCCAAAGTGCTATAGGTATCCTTCTCCTTATTTCTCTGCTCGGCTTCCTGTCCCAGCCCAATCAGAATGTTAGCGTCAGTATAGCGAAAGTATTCCTCATACCAACCAGGTAGCAGCCGTAAAGCAAGACTGCGAAGCTTCTCCATATCCTCAGATAACGGGATACCATAGGCTAATGCCTGCTCATGCAGTTCCCGTGCTGTCCGGCTCTCCAAACGATCTATAACCTCGTCACTGCCCCCTTCATCGGAAAGCATACAGACGAGTCCGTATATGACCTTCCAGTCTGCATTGATTTCCATGGAATCCAGCAGCTCGGACAGACCTGGCGACAGCTTGCCACGTACCTGCTCGGCCCACCCGGATGACAAATCCGTCTTCTTGTATGCCTTGCGGCAAATAAAGGTATGCAAACTGCTAAGTAGCTCAAACATCGGTCCAAATCCCACATGTACATCGTATGGGGCTTTCACGTCGTAGGTCATCACTTTCCGTCCTCTTTTCATCATGTCTGACGTTCATTATACATATTATTGTACATCCGTTCATTCCCTGTGATCCTTGCATACAAATATGAACGAAACAAGCGACATAATCAAGATGCAAAAAAAGCCTGATATGATCAGACTCCAGTTGTTCCAGCTATGAATTAGAAAAGGCTGTCTCCTGCAATATCGCAAGAGACAGCCTTTAGAATGACTTATTGCTTAGCCGCAACTTTCCACTCCAGGATTCCGGTAGATGCGGAACCCTTGGACACCATTTCAATTCTTATTTTGGTTGTTTTTACAGGCGTAAAAGTAGTCGTATTATATTGATCTACCGCGGTGTCCAGCCCTTTGGCCTGCTTGACATTAGACCAGCCCTGACCATTCCAATACTTGATCTTGTAAGACTTAGGAACATCAATGCCAGCGCCATCTTTAAACCAATAGACATCCGTTTGGGATATCGTATATTCTTGATCAAAATCATATTGGACCCATTGTGTACCCGTCTCAGGCCAGTTACCATACACAGCATGACTTCTATCGTTGGAATTGGCAGGTTCAAATCCATCGTTTAGCGCGCTTACATTTTCCCAAGATGAAGTATAAGAGCTGCTAGCCGTTGCCGCAGGTGCTATGTTCACGATTTCATCAGGATCTGTTTCAATTGGGCCCTCGTCGTCTTTAGTCGTGATTGGGAAACGAGCCGTATCCTTTTTGATTTGACTCCAGGTATAACGCAGCATCCAAACATCCCAGTCGGTGATATGATCGGAATTGCCGGCCCACATAATGGTGTTCGTTGGGAATCCACCTGGTGGACGCTCATGTTCTTCATAAAAATCGTTTAACCCAAATCCGTGACCAATTTCATGTTCAGTAATCTCAATCTCATCAGCGTTCACCGTACTCAGAACGTATTCATCATTCATACGCTGTCCCCAGTCGCCGCCGGCTCCCCCGGCAAAATTTTCTGTGGCCCAGAGATACATATCAAAGCGTTTATCCATTCCACCCGGATACGAATAGTTCGGGTCCGAAAAATGCTCAAACCGGGATATTTCATTAGGCGCAACTGGAAGCGCAGCAGGAATTTCCGGTTTTTCAGAAGCTAGTGTATCTGTAATGGTATCCGTATAAATGACCTCGTCAGGCTGCTTGTTCAGGAGCAGTGAAGGATCGGCAACAGCCCAGCCTACCACTTTTACTTTAATATTCTTATAGGGCCAACCGTCATATCCTTGAAGATGATCTGTCCAATGGTTCATCTGCCGATCTATCATTTTAGCAATATCCTGGCGTTGCTTCAGTGTGACGGGCTTAGAGGATTGCCAGCGTATAACATAATTAAGAGTCCCTTTTCCCGCAAAAATTTGATCAAAAATCGTATTTTTACGAACCGTCGAGCCTTCAGTCAACATCCTATTCTTCCAAACCCATTCCACTGAGGATTTGAGATAAGCTGGCATATCAGCTAACGTCGAATCACCCGTTGCCGCAACCACAGAATCCCCGTTTAGATGAGAATCCGCTGATACAAAACTAGCGTTTCCCATCAGTAATGAACTAGCAATGACTACTGAAAAAGAAGCCATCATCATTCCTTTTCTGTTCAACATGTATGTACCTCCATATCCATTTGTATTATTGCAATAGTTTTCTTGAAATAACTATCTCTATCACCTCTCTTTTCGTGTTTGCGAACTAATCTAGGAGATTAAGAGTACACTATCAAATCTCCTTGTCGTTTTTTGTAAATAATCACAAATCATATTATCACTGGATTATTGCATCGTCAATATTTTCCTTAATGATTTAAATTAGTCATTTTAATCGTATCTTGGAACATATACTTGATCTTTGCATGCACAAAACTGGTATTTCATAAAATGAAAAAACCGTTTATTCACTAAATCAATTCCACCATAGAATTTGATTTTGGAACAAACGGCTCTATTTATAAGCTTTTTTCACACTACTCTAGCATTTTTTAGCGGTTAGGAAAACGAGAGGTATCCTTCTTAACCTGGCTCCAGGTATAACGCAACATCCAGGTATCCCACTCTGTTATTTTGGGGGAATTTCCGGCCCACATAATAGTTGGCACAGGAAACCCACCGGGTGGACGCTCATGTTCTTCATAGAAGTCAGGCAAGCCGAATCCATGCCCCATCTCGTGCTCTGTAATCTGGATTTCATCCGAATTCAAGGTGTTCAGGATATAATCATCAGGCATACGTTGCCCCCAATCCCCGCCGGCTCCGCCTTGAAAATTGGACGTTCCCCATAAGTACATATCAAACCGCTTGTCCAGGCCACCTGGGTAAGAATAGTTAGGGTCCATAAAATGTTCAAATCTCGATAGTGCGTTAGGAGCAACCGGAAGTTTAGCTGGAATATTCGGGTCTGTTTTACTTAAGTCATCCGTAATGGTATCCGTGTAAACGATTTCATTAGATTGTTTGTTAAGAATCTGTGATGGATTCGCAACGGCCCAGCCTACTATTTTTACTGTAATATTGTTATAAGGCCAGCCATCATACCCTTTCAACTGCTTATTCCAATTATTGATTTGGCGACTCAGCATGGAAGCCATATCTTTACGCTGCTGAAGAGTGATATTTTTAGAGGATTGCCAACGCACTACATAATTTAGCGTTCCTTTTCCCGCATAGATTTGATCAAAAATCAAATTTTTACGGTTGGTGGAGCCTTCTTTGACCATTCTATTCTTCCAAACCCATTCTACCGATGGCTTAAATTTAGCAGGTATATCAGCAGCAGCCAAATTAATATTTGTCGACTCTATATCGGAAGTGCTTTCCAAATCTGAGGCTGCTGAACCAACGTTAGCCCCGCCAACCAGTAAAGAAGCAGCCACTACCAATGAAAAAGAAGCCATGATCATTCCATTTTTCTTCGGCATTTATTTAACCTCCATACCTTTTATTTTTACGAGACATCTAAAACGACAACGCCTACTCTCTTATTACACCCACTCTCGATTTTGAATAAAATTACAATTTTATACTATCATTGGAATGATATAGCGTCAAACAAAAATATCCCCTCTACAAGGAGGGGATAAGTATCCATAGACTAGGCTCGCACTCCTACTCTATGGATATCAATGCCGATTCTGCCAGTGAAGCCAGTAGCTTCGCTGTTCCGGGCAACGCGCGTTCGTCCAGATCAAAGGCAGGATGATGCCATTCCTGGCTTCCCGCAGTGCCGACAAAGACAAATACACCGGGGATGTTCTTCTGATAAAACCCAAAATCCTCGCTCGCCGAGGATGGTATGGGACGAACTACGTCCAGACCGACCGCTTCTGCCGCCTCCTCCGCGATGACGGCCAACTTACCGTCGTTCAGCACAGGCGGCGGACCCTCGATCCAGCGGATGGATGCTTTCGTGCCGAAAGCATCGGCAACGCCTTTTACGACCTGCTCGAAGCGCTCAATCACCTGGGCGCGAACATTTTCGTCAAATGTGCGAATTGTTCCGTCCAAATGGGCGCGGTCAGGAATGATGTTCCAGGCGTTGCCACTGTGCAGCTTCGTGACGCTAATGACCGCGCTATCCAGCGGATTAACGCTCCGACTCACAATGGATTGCAGCGCCGTAATGATATGTGACGATACCACGATGGGGTCAATCCCTGCATGCGGCACTGCCGCATGTGTGCTCAGACCCTCCACCTCGATGTAAAAACCATCCGCCGCTGCCATTAGCGGACCTTCTTTGATGCCGACCGTGCCTACGGGCAGGTCCGGCTTGTTATGTAGGCCAAATATGGCCTGCACCCCTGCCAACGCACCGCTGTCCAGCACTTGGGCAGCGCCTTTGGCCTTTTCCTCAGCTGGCTGGAACACCAGCCGAACCGTGCCTTTCAGCTCCTGCTCCCGCTGCTTCAACAATACGGCTGCTCCTAACAGGGATGCGGTATGAAAATCATGCCCACAGGCATGCATCTTGCCGGGATGCACCGAAGCATAAGGCAATCCCGTCTCTTCCTGAATAGGCAACGCATCAATGTCTGCACGAAGCGCGACAGTTGGTCCCTCCTGCTGTCCGCCGATTTCCGCTGCTAATCCGGTACGCAGCGGCACATCCAGAATGGTTATGTTCTGTTCTTCCAGCAGACGGCGGATAAAGGCGGTAGTTTCAACCTCCTCGTTAGATAACTCGGGATTTCGATGCAGATGGCGACGAATGTCCACCAGCTTCTGCTCCAAAACCTGCTCCTTCGTCCCGGTTGATCCACTCATCCCTATTCCTCCTTCATGAACCCAAAATAGTTACAATTCTCTCAGACCAACAACATCTAGGACTGCACAGGCAACCCGGCAAAAGCTTCATGCAATAACTCGAACGAGCGCACGCGCTTGTGTATATCCCTTATTCCTGTCGTAACAATTAGCTCATCGGCCTGATACTTCGCTTGAATTTCCGTCAACACAGCATAGATTTCGTCTTTATTCCCTTTGTTAATTTGCGCTTGTGTAGCTTCAATTGTATATTCTTCACCTGTTTGCTTGCCGAACTCTTCTGCACTTTCCAGCGTGCCCACCGTAGCCGTCTTGCCACTGGCCAGATGAATTTTGTACAGCTTCTGCTCCCCTGCTAACTCCGCAGCTTCCTCGGAAGTGTCCGCTACGATGACTGAAAGCGCAAAAAGAGCTTTCGGCTCACGTCCATAACTATAATCGAAAGACGCCCGATACGTACGGAATGATTCCAATGCAACCTGCTCATTACTATTGATAAATTGCGAGAAAACGTAGGGCAACCCCAAACGCGCAGCAATTCCAGCACTGTCTGTACTTGTACCCAAAACGTAAATATCCGCTGGTGTTTCTGGAATCGGATTCGCCTGTAACCCGGCTAACGGTCCTTCTTCAGACGGAATATTATGAATATAGCGACTTACTTCATCAATTTTTTCTTCGAGAGAAGGCGCGTCATGAACGTTTCGTTGTAACGCCTGTGTGGATTTCGGCAACCCGCCCGGCGCGCGTCCAATTCCCAAATCTACGCGACCCGGTGCAAGAGAGGACAGCACATTAAAGTTTTCAGCTACTTTATAAGGGCTGTAATGCTGAAGCATCACTCCACCAGAACCGACTTTAATACGTTCAGTGCGTGCCAGCAAATGGGAAATGAGTACCTCTGGCGAAGAGCCCGCAACCTGCTCGGAATCGTGATGCTCTGATACCCAGAAGCGCGTAAACCCCAATTCCTCTACACGCTGTGCTAGCTTAATCGTATTACGAAGGGCCTGCGCTGCCGTTTCCCCCTCGTGTATAGGGCTTTGATCCAACACTCCGATTTTAATACTCATGTCTCCCTCTCCCGTCTAAATTGAATAGTTATATTCCGGTGTAATCCGTTTCAGGAATTGTTTGGTACGTTCCTCTTTGGGGTGGTTAAAAATGTCGTCCGGTGTGCCTTCCTCGATAATATGACCGCCATCCATAAATACCACATGATTTGAAACATCGCGCGCAAAGCCCATTTCATGTGTAACGACAATCATTGTAATGCCTTCCTTCGCAATCTTGCGGATCACCGACAGCACCTCACCCACCAATTCAGGGTCCAGCGCCGAAGTCGGCTCATCGAACAAAATCACTTCCGGGTTCAGCGCCAAGGCACGCGCTATGCCAACACGCTGCTGCTGCCCGCCGGATAGCTGGCTTGGATAATGATTCAGCTTTTCACCCAGACCGACCTTTTCCAGCACTTCAATGCTAATTTTTTTCGCTTCCTCCTGCTTGACCTTGCGGACAACGACAAGCCCTTCCATGACATTTTCCAGTGCTGTTTTATGCTTGAACAAATTGTACTGCTGAAAAACCATAGCCGTCTTTTGACGTAGAGCCAAAACATCCCTCTTCGCAGGTCGCTTGCAGTTCACTGTAAAATCGCCAATGCTGACTTCCCCATCATTCGGCTTTTCCAGATAATTAATGCAGCGTAGCAGGGTCGTTTTGCCTGAACCGCTCGGGCCTAAAATAACGACGACCTCGCCTTTGTTCACGGTCAAATCAATGCCTTTGAGCACTTCATGTTTGCCGAACGACTTCGTAATATTTTGCAGACGGATCATGATGCTCGACCTCCATTAAACACATTGATTTTTTTCTCCACCAAGCCGGATATTCGCTCAATTAATACCGTCAAGCCCCAAAATAGCAGTGCAGCCGCGATATATACCTCTAAATATTTCCAGTTGGTAGATGCCAGAATTTCAGCCTGTGCCTGGATTTCTGTGACCGAAACCGTGAAGGCCAAGGTAGAGCCATGAAGCATCCCAATAACGGAATTCGTCAGGTTTGGCAAACTCACCACGAACGCCTGCGGAAATACAATCCGTCTCAGCACTTGCCACGTCGTCATACCAACGGCATAAGCCGCCTCGATTTGCCCCTTGTTGACCGATTGGATTCCAGAACGGACGACCTCAGACATATACGCGCCACTGGTAATGGAAAACGAAATGAGTGCAAATACCATATAAGGAACATCTTTGGAATGCAGAGGCCAGCCGAAATGCTTCGCTCCCGCATCAATCAACAAAGGCAAACTGAAATAAATAAGCAGCAAATGCATCAGCATCGGTGTGCCACGGATAAAGGTAACGTAACCGTGAGAAATTTGGGACAACACAGGAACCTTATAGATTCGCGCCAGTGCCGTTATAATACCGATGACCAACCCTGCCAGTACGGAAACCACCGTAATAATTAAAGTGTTGGGCAGCGCGGAGAACAACCCAAAAAAGGCAGTATATATAAATCCAAAATCCAGACTCATATGCCTTTACCTCCTTTACTAAGACGAGGACTTCTCAGGTAGCGCACCACAAAGCTTTTTCGTTTCTCGGGTTCTTTCTGTACTGCATCCCGATGCTCGTGCCGGAGAAGCGTATTTTCCAGCACCTTGAACAATTTTTGTAAAATCAGACTGATCACCAGATAGATAAGGGATAACGCGATATAGGTTTCAACAAAATGCTGGGTAGCCGACCCTAATGTCTGTGATTTCCCTGTCATCTCCATCGCTCCGATCGTAAATGCCAGCGAAGTATCCTTCAGATTGCCAATCACCAGATTGGAAAATACCGGAACCACCACAGCCAGCGCTTGCGGCATTATGATACGTGTAAAGGTCTGGTAGCCTGACATGCCGACGGACTGCGCAGCCTCGATTTGTCCTCGATCTACTGCCTCTACTCCTGACCTGATAATTTCGGAAATAAAGGCTCCACTATTGAGCGCGTAGGTCGCTACGGCAAACCACAGCACATCCCATCTGGAGGAATTGATATCCACCAGCTTTAGTAGCTCTGGCAGGCCGTAATACACCAGAAACAATTGGATTAGAATAGGTGTTCCGCGAAAAAAGGAAACATACACTTGAGAAACACGTTTGAGAAATGGAATGTTATACATGCGAGGCAGCGCAACCAACAGACCAATGATAAGCCCCAATACAAGCGAGCTTGCCACAATAAACAAGGTGATGTGTAAGTAAGACAGCATTTTCGGGATAAAGCTAAAAACATAGTCAATATTGAACTCTCTGCTCATATGCCTGCCTCCTTTCTATACATCAGCGGTCAGAATACATAGAGTACCCTGACCGCTGAAATGTCCAAGTCTATCCTTACTTCTTACTGCTACCTTCTTTTTTCACATCTTCCAGAGACTTAGTGAAATCCTCTCCAAGCCATTTAATGCTCAGCTTCGACAACGTACCGTCGTCCTTCACTTCCTGAATGGCTTTGTCCAGGTCATCCGCCAATCCTTGCTCATTTTTGTTCAGTACATACAGTACATCCGATTGAGTCAAAGGATCACCAACGGTTTTCAGAGCTACTTCTCCTTTTTCATCGGTGTTAAAACGGTTCGCAAAGTCTGTCGTAACGGTAGCATCTATACGGCCGCTCGTAATTTGTTGCACCGTATCATTGGCTGCACCACTCGTATAAACGATATTCAGGGCATCTCCGTGGGTTTTGTTATACTCTTTCAGCACATACGCCGCATTACTGGTTGGGCTGGTGAGTACCTTTTTCCCTTTCAAATCATCAATTGAATGAATGGTATTGTTATCCTTCGCTACAGCGACTCTGTTCAGAAAAATGCTATACGGATTTTTGTTGAACAGATACTTGGCTTCGCGCTCCGGGTTTTTTTCCATTTGATGCGATACCAGATCAATCTTGCCGGCATCGAGACTTAGCAGCAAATTTCCAAAGTCCATCGTTTTGAATTCAAATTCGTATTGAGGCAGGCGCTTGTCCAGCTCCTTAATCAGCTCCACATCAAAACCTGTTAAGTTTCCGTTTTCGTCAATAAAGCATACATTTTTGAATTGAGTACCTGTGCCTACGATAATTTTCTTCACGTCTCCGCTTGAACCTGATGCGCTAGACGCGTTATCTGAGGAACCGCAGCCTGCCAACACCAGGATGATTGCCATAACAGACAATATTGCAAACCACTTTTTCATATGAATCCCCCTCATCTCTTTGTATATCAGCAGTTTGCGACATACATGGTAGCTACAACATCCAATAATTTATAATTCCTATAAGCTTAATCGGTTTTAGGATGTGATTAATTTAACACCTGGAAAACTATACGTCAATCCACCAAGCTATAGAATATTCCTATAACAAAACAGCACCCCGGAAACCTTCTGTCAGTGCATCTGCAAAATCCGAGGTCACTGCACAGTCTTCTTTGGTCGCTATTATGCTAATCTGCATAGACACCCCAGCTACCTCTGGAACATGGATACGGAATAGTTTCTGATCTTTCACTTCACGGTTCACACAGACATCCGGCAAAAAGGCAATACCCGCTTCTTCCAATACCAGCTTTTTGGCCGTGACCACATTGTCTACCTGAAAAGCAATGTCCGGTGGCTGCTCCAGTGATTCAAAAGCGCGATGAATCCTCATCCAATCTAGTGATCCGCATTCGAAAAATACCAGTGTTTCACGTTGAATATCCTGTATGCTTGCCTTTCCTGTTTTCATAAACGGATGGCCGTCGTATACATACAGGGAAATCGGATCTTCATAAAAAGCAAGCGTACGGATAGCCGGATGCATCACTTTACGGACAAAACTAATGTCTACCTCACGGTTCAACAGTTTATGTACCAGTTGATCCGTCGTAGCCGTCACAATTTTGTAGTTAACCTCTGGATAACGGGCACGAAGCTGCTTTAATATTTCAGGAATGATGTAGTTCGACACCGATATCGTGCAGCCAATTCGAATTTGCTGAGGGGCTTTCTTACGCTGTTGGAGCTTTTGCTTCCCTTTTTGCAGCACCTGAAGCATCTGCTCCGCATAAGGAAGAAACTTTCGTCCATCCTCCGTCAGAACCGTTTGCTTGCTTTGGCGGTCGAACAGCTTGCATTCTAGCTCGCGCTCTAGCGTCTGAATCCGTGCTGTAACGGAGGGCTGGGACAAGAACAAGGCTTCTGCCGCCTTGTTAAAGCTCCCATAATGATTCACGTATACAAAGGCTTCCATATTCTCGATATTCATACGCAAGTCCCCCAGTAAGTTTTATATACATTTATCCAATATGTTAACTTGGTTTTTTTGTATCATAAAACTCACTGAACGACCTGTCAATGGAAATATTGAAAATATCTATAATTTTAATAGCTCATTTAGTTCTTTAACAGAACGTTCCAACCGTGCAACCAATTCTTCGGACAACCCGTATGCTCCATCTGGCAGACGTTCGACCCACTGATCCACTGCGTACACCCCGCCAAGAATATGTCTTCCGCCCAGTGCATTAATAACCGGCTTCAAGGCATAGTCAATGACCAGCAGGTGAGCCAGCGTACCTCCGATAAATAAAGGCAAGACAGGTTTCCCTCTTAGCCCCTCCTGCGGAACCAAATCCAGGAATATTTTCAATAGTCCTGAATAGGACGCCTTATAGACTGGAGAAGCCACAATAACGGCATCCGCTGCTGCAATCAGCGCAAGTGATGCTGTGACGTCGGGGCTGTTAAAGTTAGCCGTGACCAGATCCTCCGCCGGCAAGTCAACCACATTCAGTAATGTAACCTCCGCTCCAGCCTGCTGCAACTGCTCCGTTGTATAGTTAATCAAGCCGTATAAACGGGATTGTGTAGACGGACTGCCTGATAGGATGACAACCTTGGACATATTTTTTCCTCCTTCTGTTATGCGTCAACCTTCACTTTGGATTTGGCTGCTGTATAGCGGTTCTCAGGAATAGGCACGCCCAGGTTTTCACGCAGTGTGCTAAATTCATAATCCTGACGGTAAATACCGCGTTCCTGCAAAATAGGCACAACCAGATTTACGAAGTCATGCAGACCCGATGGTACATCAGAACCAATGATGAATCCGTCTGCTCCTTTTCTTTCAAACCACTCCTGCACTCGATCCGCCACCTGCTCAGCGGTTCCGATAAAAGAGGTTCTCGGCGTAGCTGAACGCAACGCAACCTCGCGTAAGGTCAAGTTTTGTTCCTTGGCTACTCGTTTGATTTTATCTGTACCGCTGCGGAACGCATTGCTGCCAATACCATCAAGCTCAGGGAATGGCTCATCCAGCGGATATTGTGAGAAATCATGATGATCGAAGAAACGTCCCAAATATTTTAACGCAGCCTCAATCGTCACCAGATTAGTGATCTCTTCATACTTACGTTCCGCTTCCTCCGTCGTGCTGCCAATAATCGGCGATATGCCCGGCAAAATGACAATATCCTCTTCGGATCTACCATAGCGTACCGCACGTTCTTTCACATCACGATAAAACTGCTGCGCTTCCTCTAACGTTTCATGTCCTGTAAATACAGCATCCGCTTCCTTGGCGGCCAGGTTTTTGCCATCCTCCGAGGAACCTGCCTGAAAAATAACCGGCTGTCCCTGCTTGGATCGTCCAATGTTCAGTGGACCCTGCACAGAGAAAAACTCACCTTTATGGTTCAATGTATGCAGCTTTTCAGGATCAAAGAATACGCCGGCCTCCTTATCACGAACGAACGCATCCTCTTCCCACGAGTCCCACAGTCCTTTGGTAACCTGTAAATATTCCTCTGCAATTTTATAGCGCTGCGGATGCGACGGGTGCTCGCCTTTGCTAAAGTTAAGGGCAGAGCCTTCCAGCGGAGAAGTTACCACATTCCAGCCTGCACGACCTCCGCTAATATGATCAATGGAAGAAAACTGGCGTGCTACCGTGAACGGTTCGCTATAGGAAGTCGACAGTGTGCCGACCAGTCCGATATGCTTCGTCACCCCAGCCAAAGCGGACAGAATCGTAATTGGTTCAAAACGGTTCAGAAAGTGGGGAATAGATTTTTCGTTAATGAACAGGCCATCTGCGATAAATACGAGGTCAAACTTTCCTTCCTCTGCCTTTTGCGCCTGCGTTTTATAAAATTCAAAGTTAACACTCGCATCCGCAGGTACTTCAGGGTGACGCCAAGTCGTCATGCTTCCCCCAACACCGTGAATAATCGCACCAAATTTAATTTGTCTATTCTTAGCCATAACTCTTCCACCTCTCTTGAACATAATTGTTATCCTACGGCTATCATTTTTTTAGGGCAGCTAGGCTGCTAATGGTTTGTAGGGCAGTCTCCGCTACTTATTTTGTATAGGCAGCGGAGTAACTGATCCTTTTCCTATTGGCCTATACTACTTGATTGTAACTTTCCAGCACTTTACCCAACTCTTCCAGATCCGGGTTGAGCAGTGCTTCATATTTATTATCCCCGCCTACCTCGACGACAGGGACATAACGAATACCATATTTGGTCTCCAGCACGTCACGCAGCGCATCATTTCCGTCCACTTGGATATTTTCATACGGCTGATTTTGGGATTCCAGGTACGATTTGATCTCTCCACAAAAATGACAGCCGGTTTTACTCCACAATACAACTTTAGGTTTGGACGACATATACATACCTCCGTGAGCTTAATGTTTATAATCCCGATGAATTAAATAAGAATTATATCTATAATGTATCCTCCCCCCTCCTTTCCGTCAATCGCTTGTGCAATAGACAATGATAATTCATCGATAGAAAATTTTAATTATATATTGTATTTCATCGCTTATTGGCAGCTTGGTTATTTAAATTTAGGGGAATTGGAGTTTAAATGTGCCTTGACGCGGATATCCTTGGAATAGTAGCGTCCTTGTGGCGAAATGAAATGAGGTTGAGCAAATGCAGGATTGGGCCGAGGTTGCTATACGCACATTAATGGCTGTCGCTATATTATTTTTAATCACCAAAATTCTTGGAAAACGTCAGGTATCCCAGCTTTCCTTGTTCGAATATATAACAGGAATCACGATAGGTAACCTGGCTGCTACCATTCCTATGGAGCGTGAATCCACCTGGTATCTAGGCCTCATAGCCTTGTCAGTATGGGTACTGACAACACTTGGCATTGAATATTTGCAAATTAAAAGCAAGAAAATCAGAGATATAACAGATGGAAGGACAACAATTCTGATCAAAGACGGCAAAATTTTAGAGGATAATCTGAGAAAAGAACGGCTCACCCTGGATGAACTCATGGAGCAGCTTCGTAGCAAAAATGTATTCAAAGTATCTGACGTGGAATTTGCTCTTATGGAAACCAGTGGCGAAGTCAATGTGCTGTTAACCAAAGACAAGCAGCCTGTGACACTTAAAGATCTGAATATGCAGCAATTACCGGAGAAGGAACCAACAGCAGTCATTATGGATGGACAACTTATGGAGCAACAAATGGCATATATGGGGATCACTCAACAATGGCTGGATGCCAAGCTAAAGGAAAAGAGTTTAACAGTCAAAGATGTGTTTTTCGCGCAGGTGGATCCGCAAGGAGAACTGTACATTGACCAATATAGTGACAATGTACAGCTAAACAAGGTGCAGGATTCGAATCAAACCGTGCTGACTTTGCTGGAACAATGCACAACGGAGTTGCAAAAACTCGCATCTGGTTCCAGTGAGCAACAAAGAAAACAGCTATATGAGCAATGCTCACAAAGCTTGAAAGAAGCTATACAGGAGATGAAGCCGGTAAATACATCTAAGTCCTGAGCACATACGCATATGCCATAAGAGTATAAGTATGGGAACTAAAAAGGAGCGTCCTTCAGCCGTTTGTGGCTTTGAAGACGCTCCTTTTTAAATTACTGTGCCGTTGTACATTTCACAGTTGCTGCTGCCTTTCATTACTTTCTGGTGCAGCGGCAGCATAACTGTAAATACCGTTCCTTCTCCCACCTTGCTGGATACAGAGATAGAGCCGGTATGCATCTCTGTTATTTTATAAGCAATGGAAAGTCCCAAGCCACTGCCTCCAGCAGTTCGGGCCCGTGACTGGTCTGCTTTATAAAAACGTTCAAAAATGCGCTGCTGATCCTGTTCGTTGATGCCCTGTCCCGTATCCGCAATGCAGATAACCGCCTGATCACCGTTACTTGAAAGAGAAACAGATATGCTTCCACCCTGTGGTGTAAATTTAATGGCATTGTGAAGAAGATTCACCCAAACCTGGCCCATCAGATCCTCGTCCGCGTTGACCTCAACTATATCCACCTCAACAGTCATCTCGATTTTTTTAGCCTCCCATTGCGGTTCGCAGGCGAGAATAAGCGAAATCAGCTGCTTGTCCAGCCGATAAAGGGACGGACGAAACGGATGCCGCTCCGAATCCAGAATCGCCAGCTTCATGAGATTATCGCTTAGCTTGGATAGACGAATACACTCCGTCTCGATGATCGTCAAATACCGGTCTCGCTGCTCACGATCCAGTTTCTCATCCTTCAGCGCCTTGGCGAATCCGATTATCGAGGTCAGTGGTGAGCCGATTTCATGGGATACGTTCGAAATAAACTCCTCCCGCAGTTTTTCCATAGCCTTCAGATTTGCAGCCATATCATTGATACTGTCCACCAACTGTACATAAGGATGCGGCCTCCGATGTTTTCCGTTCCGCCCGCCGAGGTCCCAATCCAGATTAATGTGAAAGTCTCCTTGCGAAATACGTTTTAAAGCATCGATCATTTCGGTAAAAGCGTGCTGCTCTCTAGGCTGGATGAAGCGTCTTACCGTCATACTGATAATACCGAAGAAGAAAAAGCCAAGCGTCGCATTAATAAGAAAGACGAACAAATCATGAAAAGCCCATGACATGCGCGAATAGATCGCCGCCGTAATAAAGTACGCGGCAGTCCAGCTAAGATACAGCACCAATAACACCAGCATGAGTCTCGCAAGGATATGGAGGAATCCCGGTTCCCGCTTCATTGCCTTACCTCCAGCCGATAACCCAATCCTCGGATCGTACTGATCCGGAAAGAGTGCCTTGCCTCCGGAAATCGTTCCCGAAGGCGCTTGATATGGACATCAACTGTTCTTTCGTCTCCCTCATAATCATAACCCCAGATCTGTTCGATCAACTGGTCGCGGGTAAAGGTTTTGCCAGGATAGCTGGCCAGCTTGAAGAGCAGCTCAAACTCCTTGAGCGGCAGGGTAATCTCCTTCTCTCCAGCCCGACACTCAAATGTATCGCTGCGCAGGACAAGATCTCCGACAGTCACTGATTTTGAAGCCATGATACGATAACGTTTTAATAAAGCCTTCACGCGTGCGACAAGCACCATGGGGTCGAATGGCTTAACAAGATAGTCGTCCGTTCCGAGCGCGAAGCCTTTCACGATCTGTGACGTCTCGCCTTTGGCTGTAAGCATAAGCAGCGGCAGGTCGGTCTGCTCTCGCAGCTTACGGCACAGCTCCCAACCATCCATTCCCGGCATCATGATATCAAGAACAAGCAAATCGACCTTGATTTGATCAAAAATGCGCATCGCGTCCAAACCATCCACCGCCTCGACTACCTCCAGACCTTCCATTCTCAAAAAGTGTCCGACCAGTTCACGAATATGCGGATCATCATCAACGACTAATACACACGTCATTTCAATCCCCCCTAACTAACTCTGCCTTAAATCTCTCGTCCTCGTCAAGAAGACCGCCATCTTATGCTTTACGCATATAAGCACGCACCGTAAGCGGCGCGAAGATCGCCACAATGACTGTAGCGCCAAGCAGTGAGATCGCCAGTTCCTCGCCAATCGTTCCCGTATTCGCAAGCTCCCTGACTGCGTTCACAAGATGTGAAATCGGGTTGACGTTTACAAACCACTGTAGCCAACCAGGCATTGTGTCCACAGGCACAAATGCATTGGAAACAAAAGTGAGCGGAAACAGAACAATCATGGAGATGCCTTGTACACTGGAAGCAGTGCGGGCAATCACGCCAAAGAAGGCGAAAATCCAGCTGAATGCCCAGGAACACACGATGACCAAAAGCGCAGCGATAGCGACACTCAGCAGTCCTCCCTCTGGCCGATACCCCAAAATATACCCCATGGCGAAGGTAAGTACAGTCGCAATAGTATACCGGATACTGTCAGCCAGCAGAGCTCCAGCCAAAGGCGCAATGCGTGCGATTGGGAGTGACTTGAACCTGTCGAACACTCCTTTGTCCATATCCTCACGTAGTTGGACGCCGGTAACGACGGAGGTCGAGATCACCGTCTGCACGAGGATGCCTGGAATAATAACCGGCAAATAATGCTGCACGTCTCCTGAGATGGCGCCACCAAAGATATAGGTAAACATAAGGGTGAAAATGATTGGCTGGAGCGTGACATCAAACAATTGCTCGGGAGTATGCCGGATCTTCAGAATGCCCCGGTAGGCCATCGTCATGGAATTGAAAAACGCCTGCCTGAAACTCACAGACTTCTTCAATGTGCGATCAGAACCTGTTATAACAGTAGTACTCTTCATGCTCTCGCCCCCTCCACAGCATGTGCTCCTTGGGACGTCTGCTGTCTGTTTACTTGTGCCCCATGACCAGTGATGGACAAAAACACCTCGTCGAGCGTCGGCTTCTGCACACTCATCTCTGCTAGACGAATCTCTCCGGTACGGAGGGCGATCAGCAGGTCCGTTACCCGATCTGCGTTGGCCATCGGAGAGATAATCTTTCCAGCTTCCACTGACACGCTGGACTTAACTGAAAGCACCTGTTCAACGATCTGAACAGCTCTCTCGATGTCCTGTTGATTTTGCACTTTGAGTTGCAGAGTCGACGCCCCCACTGCCGCTTTCAGTTCATCCACCGTACCCTCAGCGACTACCCGGCCATGATCGATCACCGCGATTCGATCAGCAAGTTGATCCGCCTCGTCGAGGTACTGGGTTGTAAGCAGTACGGTGGAACCGGTCTTGACCAAACTCCGGATCGTGTCCCACATCTGGACACGCGTGCGCGGGTCTAGTCCAGTAGTCGGCTCATCCAGGAAAATCAGTGGCGGCTTGGCAATGAGACTTGCGGCCAAATCCAGTCGACGGCGCATACCTCCGGAGAAATGCTTTAGCGGTCGTTTGGCCGCTTCGGCCAAGCCAAATTCCTCCAGCAGCTCCGCTGCCTTATGACGCGCCTCGGCACGTCCCAGTCCAAGCAGTCTGGAGAAGATGATCAGGTTCTCGGTAGCGCTAAGCGACTCATCGACCGATGCATACTGGCCTGTCACCCCGATCAACTGACGCACAACCTGCGGCTCCTTTACTGCATCGTGCCCGAAGATACGGGCTGATCCCCCATCGGGCCGCAATAACGTTGACAGCATTCGGATGGTAGTCGTTTTGCCTGCTCCATTAGGACCAAGCACACCGTAGATCGTGCCAGCACGCACGTTCAAGTCGACACCGTCAACCGCCTGCTTGTCACCAAAAGCTTTTACGAGTCCCCTTGCTTCAATGGCCAAGGTCTCTTTTCTGTCTGTATAATCCACATTCATATCCTCCCTGTACGGTTTCTATAGAGAGGATAACCCACGTTTATGAACTGAATATGAATAGAACCGTTTACGTTTTCCAAAATGGTCGACGATGCCTTTCTGACAGAGAAGCCAAAGAAGTCCTCATATGGGACCTCTTTGGCTTCAACTTATGGATATCCTTTTAATGGAATAATGGAATTAAACCTTTATTTCCAGATTTGGCTTCATGCTAAGCACTAACTTTGATATTGAACCTATTTACACTGTAAAAAAATAATCTCGTTCTACCTTGCTCACTCTTAACCCAAATGTTTTATACCACTCGGATTTCCCTTTTTCCTGCGCTACCTTGTGCAGCTCGTTATGTTTCCAATTTTTTATAGCGTCCAGAGACTCCCAATAGGAAACTGTAATGCCTACTCCATTGTGGTCACGAACACTTTCCACACCTAGAAAACCAGGCTGTTGGGCAGCCAGTTCCACCATTTTGTCTCCCATCACTCCATAACCGCCATCTCCTTCCGTACGTTCAGAAGTAAAGATAGCTGCATAATAGGGCGGCCGAGGAGTTTTAGCAATTGAGTTCATATGTTCCTCCTAAAATAAAATTAAATAACCTTTCTTTAATTTGATTATAATCATAAATATTAAATAAAAAAAATGAATATATCTAATATGATGCATGAATATATTTCATAAAAAAATAGGAGTGAACACGAATTTGTTTAAATATAAGATTTTTCTTTGCGTAGTTGAAATGGGAAGTTTCACAAAGGCCGGGGAAGTTTTAAATCTTACACAATCAGCAATCAGCCATGCGATCTCTGGGTTGGAACATGAACTAGGGCTGACTCTTCTGATCCGAGGTCGTTCAGGCATCAGATTGACCAATAACGGGGAAAGATTAATGAAGCGATTTAGAGAGATTGTACAAATGGACGAAAAGCTTTACCAAGAGGTAGCTTTAATTAAAGGATTGGAAATCGGAACCGTGAAGATCGGTACATTTTCAAGCGTCTCTATTCATTGGCTGCCTCGTATTCTAAAAAAATTCAATGAGCAGTTTCCTCTTATTGAAGTAAAACTGCTCGATGGGAACTACCATGAAATTGAGAGCTGGATAGTCAGTGGGGAAGCTGATTTCGGCTTTGTGAACCTACCCACGTTAGACACATTAGAGGCGTTGCCATTAAAAGAAGAAAGCATGCTTTGTCTACTTCCTTCCGATCATATTCTTGGAAAGCAAGCCTCAATTCGAGTAGAACAGCTCAGAGATGAGCCTTTCATTATGCCTGTTGCAGGCTGTGACACCGATGTAAGAAATATTTTTCCACAGCATAATATGTCACCTAAAATCAAATATGAATTAGAAGATGACCATGCGATTATGGCTATGGTGCAGAATGGCCTAGGCGTGAGTATTCTTCCTGAAATGATCCTGTCTCACATTCCTTACGACATCTCTATTCGACCTTTGGACGAAAGGCATTCCCGTACTATCGGTATCGCTACCGCTTCCTTAAAAAATGTTTCTCCAGCAGCTAAAAAATGTATGGACTTTATTACTGAATGGATCAACTAGCTTCAGCATGTCGACCAAGGAAGCGGATTCTCAAAACTGGACCAGTCCATATTCATTTCGTTATCGTTCAGTAGACATTCATCTAGCTCTTCTTCCAAGTCTGGTCGATTCATTCCGATACCTATCATGACGATTTCGTTCATGCGGTCGCCCCATTGTTCATCCCAATGGTCCAGAGCCTCAGGGTCGGCTGCGACGATCTCCTGCCGTTCTTCTTCAGATAACGCAGCAAGCCAGCTTCCCGCAGGGCCAAATTGAATAGATGGTCCTGCCTGACTAATACTCGCTGCCCAATCCTGCGGGGTGGCAATCCAGGCCAAACCTTTGGCGCGAACGACCTCCTCCGGCCAGTAGTTCATAAATTCAGCCAATCTTGCAGGATGAAATGGCCTTCTACGGCGATATACAAAGGAATTGATCCCATATTCGTCCGCTTCCGGTGTATGGCTTTCAAGCTCCAGCTCACGAATCCATCCAGCGGATTGACTAGCCTTGTCAAAATTGAACAACCCTGTATTCAAAATGTCCGAAGGAGCGACCTTTCCCTTGGAAGTACGAATGATTCGGGCTTCAGGCTGTAATCTCCGCAGTACACCCTCCAGCTTGTCCAGCTCCGCAGGCTGAACCAGATCGCACTTATTCAGAATCAATACATCACAGGTTTCAATCTGGTCAATCAGCAAGTCCGAGATATCACGCGTGTCGTCTTCACCAGTAGCCTGCCTGCGATCCAGTAGCGTTTCTCCTGATTCAAAATCATGCCAGAAACGATTCGCATCAACTACGGTCACCATGCAATCCAGTTTTGCCAGCGATGCCAAATCAATGCCAGTTCCTTCATCAACGTATGTAAAAGTTTGAGCGATTGGCACGGGTTCACTGATGCCTGTAGATTCGATTAAAATATAATCAAAACCGCCTTGTTCCGTCAGCTTCTTGACCTCCAGCAATAAATCTTCACGCAATGTGCAGCAAATACAACCATTAGACAACTCGACCAGTTTTTCTTCTGTTCTGGACAAGCCGCCCTCTTTTTTAACCAGCTCAGCATCTATATTCACTTCACTCATGTCATTGACGATGACTGCTACTTTCATTCCGTCCCGATTGTTTAATACATGATTCAGAATCGTTGTTTTTCCTGCACCCAAATATCCGCTCAACACTGTTACCGGTATTGCTTTCTTATTCATCGTCGTTACGCTCCCTTGAATATTGGCTTTTCATTTTCATTCTTTTTAAATCGTAACAATTACTATTAATATTAACTTTCAGTAATATACAGCATCCCTTTTACCTTGTCAACTGTAAGAAACTCTTGAATTGAATGATCTAAAGTTATTAATATGAGAAATAACGATACTTAAAGAATTAGGTGAATGCTATGCGCTCAATCTGGTTAGGTGTGTTGGCGGCTTTCTTTTTTGCTTTTACATTTGTTCTGAACCGGTCTATGGAGCTGTCTGGCGGGAGCTGGATCTGGAGTGCTTCATTGCGATACCTGTTTATGGTTCCTATTCTAGTCGTCATTGTGATGACCCAACAAAAGCTTAAGCCTCTTTGGAAAGTCATGAAGGAACAACCAGGAACGTGGTTGTGGTGGAGCTTCATCGGATTTGGCTTATTTTATGCTCCGTTATGCTTCGCATCGGCTTATTCACCAGGGTGGTTGATCGCGGGAACCTGGCAAATTACCATCATTTCTGGTTCTTTGCTTGTCCCTTTATTTGCTGAGGTTGTCCAAACGGAGAACGGCCCTGTCAAAATACGAGGAAAAATCCCCCTCCAGGGACTGTTGATGTCTCTCGTTATTTTAATCGGCATTATTGTTATGCAAGTCGAACAGTCGCAATCCATTTCTACCCAAGATTTTTTATTCGGTATTCTGCCTGTCATACTCGCCTCATTCGCTTATCCATTAGGTAATCGTAAAATGATGGAAGTCTGTGCGGGACGATTGGATGCCTATCAACGTGTGCTCGGGATGACATTAGCCAGCTTGCCCTTCTGGTTATTGCTTTCCTTATATGGAGTTTTCAGCGCGGGAATGCCGAGTAAGGATCAGACGATACAGTCTGCCTTGGTGGCTGTGTTTTCAGGGGTGATCGCTACGGTTTTATTTTTTAAAGCTACAGATCAGGTTCGTGAAAATATGCAAAAGCTGGCGACCGTAGAAGCAACACAATCTCTGGAAGTTCTTTTTGCATTAATGGGAGAATTAATCTTTTTGTCTATCCCCATGCCGTCTCTTTTATCATGGATGGGTATGTTCATCGTCATCCTCGGCATGATTCTGCACAGTTATGCAACACATCATAAGAAAACCAATCAGCAAATCATATCTAAAAAGATAGATCCCATTTAGCGCATATTTATTCTTGTCACGGTCGTTCAAGTGTGGATCAGGCACCAGAAAAAAAGCAGCAGATCAAAGAGGAAGCTCCTGATCTGCTGCTTTTTGCCGATTATTTCTCACAAAAAATGATGTTTTATTACGAGTACGAAGTATTATTACCAAGCGTAGGCTTCTGGCGCAGGTTTTCCCGGACCGGGGAAAATCTCATTCAGCTTGGCAAGCACATCTTCGCTCAATTTGACCTCAGGTACCCGTAGAGCATCCTCTAACTGTTCTAAGGTCCGTGGTCCGATAATTGGAGCCGTTACGGCCGGATGGGACAGTACCCAAGCCAGTGCAATCACGTCTTCTTTTTCACCCAGCTCGCGGGACAATGCTGCAAATTGCTCCAGCTTCGCACGATTCTGCTCCACCTTTTCTTTGGCGCGTGCGCTGCGAGAACCAGTACCTGCTAACGCATTCCGTCCCAACAGTCCGCCGGCCAGTGGGCTCCATGGGATCACACCCAGACCCAGCTCTTGAGCTGCTGGTAATACTTCAAGCTCGGCGGAACGTTCGTTCAGGTTGTACAAATGCTGCTCGGATACAAGCCCCAGAAAACGCCGTGCCTTCGCTTCTGCCTGCGCCACCGCAATATGCCAGCCTGCAAAATTACTGGAACCAATATAATCAACTTGTCCCCGATCCACCACGGACTCAAATACGCCCCACAGTTCATCCCATGACACATTTCGGTCAATGTGATGCATTTGATATAGCTCTACATGGTCGGTTTGAAGACGTTTCAGCGACGCATCCAAATGACGGCGAATTTTGTAAGCAGACAAGCCTGATCCTGCATTGGGTCCGTCATGTTCATTTTTCATGTCTCCGTATACCTTCGTTGCCAACACGACCTTCTCGCGTCTTCCGCCGCCCTGCTGGAACCAACGTCCGATAATTTCCTCTGTCCAACCTTTACGATCATGGCCATATACATTAGCCGTATCAAAAAAGTTAATGCCCGCATCCAGTGCGGCATCCATAATTTTAAACGCATCCTTTTCTTCGGTTTCCGGTCCGAAATTCATCGTCCCCAGACATAACCGACTAACCTTCAAGCCTGACTTTCCTAAGTATGAATACTCCATACTGCTTCCCGCCTTTGCCTAAGGATTTTAAAATTCCGCAAAATTACATGCCAAAAAAGACCATACTCCGTTTATTCACCAGAAAAAACCACATTGAAACAACCCCAAATGCAATTTAAGGTTGGATAGCGCATGCAAAAAAGCCCCACGCACCGCCGAAGCAGCAAGCGCGAGGCATCTCCTACCATACTACCTACTCCATATGAAAAAATAGTGACTTTACGGCGGTTGCAGCGGAGCGGAGGATTTGAATCTGGAGAAGCGGAGCGTTCGCCTTTGCCATGGGCTTCTTACCTTGTCATGTCCTAATCCAATCCAAAGAATCCCGTGGCAACAGCGATCGTAAGATCAAATCCTTCGCGGAGCGGCTCACTTCAGCCACCGTAACTTATTCTTTTTTTACAATCAAGGAATCAATTTCGTTTCTTTTGCTCGCTCGGCCATTTTTTTCGTATGCTTGCTGAGCGGCTTCTTAAACACCAATCCAAACAGGAAGCAAACACCAATAAATACAAACAGCATCACCACATCTCGTATCACCGTTGAAGGCAACATCCCTCCTACTGTCTCTCGTAACAGACTAACCGCATAAGTGAATGGTACGAACGGATTCAGCGCCTGAAAAAACGGTGTACTCGTCGCAATCGGGAATGTCCCTCCTGAACTGGAGAATTGAAGCACCAGCAGGATGACTGCCAGTCCCTTGCCGATATTGCCGAACACAGAAACTAGTGTATAGGTCATCGCCGTAAACACCAGACTGATCAGCATAGACGATAGTACAAAAGCTACTTTGGCATCCACATACGCCCCGAGCAGGAACAAGTCACCGAGAGATACGCTCAGCGCTTGAAAAATGCCAATCGTGGAGAATGTCATAAGCCGTCCGAAATACACTTGGTAGCTTTTAAATTGTCCTTCCGGGTCATCCACATCTACCCTGAACATCGAGACCAGTAGCATCGCACCTACCCAAATCGACAATGTAGTGTAAAAAGGTGACATCGCAGAACCATAGTTGGGAATTGGGTATATCCGCTCCTGCTTCAACGATACCGGACTGCCGAGAAAATCACTTTCCTTTTTCACATCCCCCTTGAGCAATGCAATAGCGCGTCCGAGTGCATTTTCGCCCTTAAGCTTGCGAATTGTGTCTGCAGCCTGACGTATGGAATCCTCGGCAGCTGGAAGATCGGTCCTTACAAAATTGGCTACTTGGTGTACCGCTTTTTCTGCATCAGGAAATTTATTTTCTATTAAGTCAGCCATTTTGACAAACTGTTGTTCCGCTTTAGGCAAATCATTACGCACAAAATCTGCTGCCTGATGAATTTTACTTTTAACCGCTGGCAAATCGTTATTTACAAAGTCTGCCGCTTTGTTCACAGCATTCGTAAACTCGCCCATGCGCCCCTGAATCGTCGTCGCCGCTTCATGCAGTTTTTGACGGTATTGTGGCAGATCCTGCTGGAGACGTGTTAGCTCTTGCTGACCGAATTCTGCTGCAGCCTGTGCGTCATTTAATAGCTTTTCAATATTCGGTAGCTGCTCTTGAGCTGTAGTCAGCACATTGGCAGAATTGCGGGCAACGGATTTGATCTGATCCAGCGCCTTTTGAATGGCGGGTGCATACTCCGTATCATAATTGCCCAAAATGCTGTCAATTCCGCTACTGATTTCTCCTGCAAGGCGATCAGTGTCATCCAGCAGATTTTGCGCAGGCTTTTCGCCGCGCTGAATGGCATCCCCGATGCTAGTTACTGTGCTATTCAGACGACGGAAACGATCCTCTACCCCGCTCACACGGGAAATAAGTGAATCCAGAGGTTGACTTGGCAAGTATCCGTTCACACGGTTCAGCAATTGAGAAATATGATCCAACACTCCCACGGCAGTTGTCAGCCTACCGCTGACACGATTCACCGCAGCTTGTGCTGCTTTAGGATCAAAATCCACACCACGAACAATGTCTGTAATCTGAGAAACTTCATTCGCGATTTGTTGTACCAGTTGTAAGTCTTCTTTAACTACTGTACCAATCGAATCAAGCGCACCCTCGTTTTTGTCCAGAAATTCGAGTAAACCGGTTGTAAAATCCTTGCCTGTGTCCGCTATTTTCTGTACTTCTGGCAGTGCTTTCTGGGCAGCATTAATGACTTTAAGAGCCGTTTGCGTGTCCTCTAGGGCGGTGGCCAGTGCGCTTTCTACCTTGCTGAAATTTTGATCTAGTTCAACAATTCGATCACCGGCCTTTTGAATATCAGGTAGTCTTTTTTGGATATCCAAAATAACAGCGGCTACCTTGTCCAGCTCAGGCATGTTTTTGTCAATTTTGAGCACCAGGTCACCGGCACGGTTAATTTCAGGAATTTTCTCCTTCAATGCAATGATCTTTTGTCCCTGTGCCTTAATTTTGGGCAGATTTTGCTCCAGCTCCAATGCCTGTTTGCCCAACCTATCGATATCTGGTAATCGATTATTAAGTTCCAACACCCGGTTCTCAATGTTACGAATCGTCGGGAGCTCTTCCTCCAGCTTGACTCCGGCTTTCTTCAACTTCGTCAATACCGCCTGGCTGGCAGTTTCTATAAAGTTTTGGCTAATCTGGTTCGTTAGAGAGGTTGCCCCCGAAGATGTAATTTTCGGAGCTACTGCATTAATTTTTTCATTTACGGCGTAATCAATTTCCGGCTTTTGCGGGTTTTCCGTCAGCACACTCGTAATTTTCTCTGAAAAATCTTTCGGGATCAGCAGGCTGGCATAATAATCACCATTCAACACACCTTTTCGTGCTTCCGCTTCATTGACAAAAGTCCAACCCAGCTTCTTGTTATTTTGAAGGTTATGCAAAACCTCATCGCCGATATTAATCTTTTTACCATTCACTTCTGCACCCTGATCTTGGCTGGTTACTGCAATTTTAATCCCAGATGTATTCGCATACGGATCCCACATCGCTTTCAAATTCACCCATGCATAGACAGAAGGCAAAAGAATGATGCCAATGACTAATAAAGTCCCGGTCGATACTTTGAATACATTTCTCCAGTCTGTTAAGTAGATTTGCCATATCTTCCGCAACTTCATCACTCCTTGTATGTACATTAACCTGTCGTCCATTGTTGTATGCACACGTATTGTAAACGATTCGAGCGAATGAAGCCAATCCTGTTACAAAATATGTAAAAAGCGTATGCCTCTTATAGAGATCATACGCTTTTCAATAAAATCATTCTGCTTAATTTCGAACTCCATTCGCGGGCATAGCCTCTAGGGAATATAATGCTCCTTTTTTATTGATTTTTCCCACCACAGTAACCGCGCCTTTTTGGGAGAACGTATACTCGTTATCCTTAATTTTTACGGTATATCCTTTTAGGTTAATTCCGAAAAGAGATTGCACTTTCGACTTCGCGGCTGAAAGAGCCTGAGTTTGGCTGAGCTTTGGCTTAGCGAATGCTTTGACAAAATCCTTTTCCCCCGTCCAATCCATGCCAAGCTCGTTTTTTACGGCCCACACTTTACCAGTTTTCACGCCAATCAACACGTTGTTTAACTCATTATCGTCCCGGAAATTCCAAACGGTATCATTGCCTTCATGCTGACGAAACACATATTCAAACGGATTGCTCGAAGCAATACCAAGTGTTTTAAGCGAACGATTCGCTTTGTTGGACAGTGAAGCTTTAACGTCTTTGAGCGAATACATTATGCTGGCCGTTATTTTATTTCCTTGATCAAGGTCAATGTAGAGACTCTGGTCATGCCCCCATAGCACCCAATAATTTTTGAGTTCTCCTTCGTCATCCGGGGAATATACACGCCAGACAGCATCCGTTTTAAACACTCCATCAGAATCAAATGTTTTCAGGAACGATGCAACCTTGCTGCGTAGATTATTGTCCATAACTTTGTTGAGATCAGCCGCATCATAAATAATGCTGGTGGATTGCACGATTCCCTTTTTGGAATCGTAATTTTGGATGAAATCAGCATTAGCTGTCCCGCTCAAAGTACCGTTTACCGTCCATGAGTCAAAAGCAGTATCAGCGCTTGTAAACTTTATTGTTTGTTTCCCCGCTAATGTGTTCAGCACATCTGTTAAACGCTTAGTGGCGGTTGGGTCCAAGTTAACAGAAGTTTGTGCGTTTTGAGCTATGGCAGCGGCGGGCTGCTGTGCCCATGCAACTGGAGCCGTTCCCAAAAGCATGGATATTGCCGCAACTGTTGCAGTGATAGAATTCCATTTTTTCATGGGGCAATTCCTCCTGATGTCTCAAAAGAGACTTAAAAGAATGGATACATATATTCCTTAGACGTAATACAAAAATAAAAGTTGCTTGCCCCAACTCAAAGAAGCCCTTCGGACCTAATAAATAGGCTCGAAGAGCTTCTTTCTTATGCATCGTTATCCATTCTTCAGCAGTCTGGCCGCCGAAAATGCTGCACCATGACGCAACTTCCGCTTTTCCAACCGTTTGTGCAGCGAACGATTATACAGAACCTGAATGACAAAATACGAGATAATACCCAGCACCACACCGAAAATCGACATGCCGATCAGGATGTGCAAGCCTCCGTGCAGCAAGTCTCTGAATACAGACCAGTTGCCGTGAAACAGCTCCATAAAAGAATGCTCGTGAAGTCGTCCGCCCCTGACATGTACCGGATAATGGGATGGATAAATCCAAGCCCCCACTTGCTTAGCGAATGGCATCAGTACAATTGGCAAAAAGGTTAGCTTACCTACAACGTTACCCACAATGGCCGCAGGCAACGAGCCGCCGGACAGACGAACAATCGGATAAAAAACAAGGTATACCAGAGAAGCCGTGGAAATCACAATCATCTCCAGCGCAAAGCCAATGGCGAAGCCCAAAGAGATCTTTTTAACTCCACCAGGGGCGCGCAATAGCTTGATGAAATTCAGCCGAATCGCACGCCATATATTTTGAAACATATTATATTTCTTCTTCGATTTATGAGGTTTGAGCCTTTTCGGATTGAGCTTTATCAATAGGAGGACTCCTTCAACAGTACTATTCAAGTTCAGGAATGAGTCAATACAGCTCCCATCCTTACTTATGTCTATACTGTCATTATAACCCTCAGCGTTCGAAAAGCAATGTTATTCCGCCTGTTTCGCCGTTTTAGGACAGAATTCGCTTGTTGACATCGTTTTGGAGAGGCACAATGTCCCAAATCTCAGCCGCGTACTGCTGAATCGTACAATCACTAGAAAATTTACCGGAGTGTGCCATATTGACAATAGCACGCCGAGTCCACTCCGAGGGATTCCGATACACTTGTTCAATATGAACCTGTGTATCCACATAGGATGCGAAGTCCTTGAGCACAAAGTATTCATCATTATGATCAATCAGGGATTGATAAATGGCCTCAAATTCCCGTTCATGCCGCGTAAAAGGAGCATCGTTCACGAGTTGATCCAACACTTCACGCAGTCTTTCGTCACTATTGGCTGTTTTGCGCGCCGAATACTGGCCGTCCCGGTAATATGCCTCGATCTGATCCACCTTCAATCCAAAAATGAACATGTTGGCATCCCCTACCATTTCATGCATTTCAACATTGGCTCCGTCCAATGTACCTATTGTGAGCGCACCGTTCATCATAAATTTCATGTTCCCTGTGCCTGAGGCTTCCTTGCCTGCCGTGGAAATCTGCTCACTGACATCCGCCGCAGGAATAATCAGCTCCGCTAGCGAGACCGAATAATTTTCAAGGAAAACGACTTTCAGCTTGTCCTTGACATCTACATCCCGATTGATCGTGTCCGCCACGTTGTTAATAAGCTTGATCGTCTGTTTGGCGAGAAAATAACCGGGGGCGGCTTTGGCTCCAAAAACAAACGTGCGTGGCGTCACATCCAGGCCAGGATTACTTTTAAGCTGACTGTATAAATGCATCACATGCAAAATGTTGAGCAGCTGTCGCTTATAACCATGTAACCGTTTGACCTGTACATCAAAAATGGAGGACGTATCCAGTCGTACTCCCTGTTTTGCAAAAGCATGCTCAGCGAGCCTGACTTTATTATTTCGCTTAATCGCCTGTATCCGTTCTTTGAACGACTCATCCCCACTGTAACGAAGCAGGTCGATGAGCTCCCTTGGACGGGTCCTCCAACGTGTGCCGATGGTCTCATCGTACAAGCTTGCCAGCTCCGGGTTAGCGTGCATCAGCCAGCGGCGATGGGCAATCCCGTTTGTTTTATTATTAAAACGGTCAGGGTACAGCTCGTGAAACGACTTCATCTCTCGTTCCTTTAATATTTGCGTATGCAGCGCAGCCACCCCATTAACGCTGTAGCTGCCGACGATTGCCAAGTGAGCCATACGGATTTGTTCACCGTGAATAATCGCCATTTCACCAATTTTGATGTCCTGGCCTGGGTAACGCTCCAGTAGCATAGCGCAATAACGTTTGTTAATTTCTTCAATGATCAAGGAAATACGAGGTAGCAGCTCCCGTACCATATTGACAGGCCATTGTTCCAGCGCCTCACTTAATATCGTATGATTCGTATATGAAACGGTTCGCGTCGTAATATCCCATGCTTCGTCCCAGCCCAAGCCCTTCACGTCCATCAGAATACGCATCAGTTCCGGTATAACCAGCGTCGGATGTGTATCGTTAATGTGCAGTGCTATTTTATCGGGCAACTGGCTATAAGGTAAACGAAGCTTCTCAAACGTACGCAAAATACTTTGCAATCCGGCCGAGCACAGGAAATACTGCTGCTTCAAGCGAAGCAGCTTCCCCTCATAATTGGAGTCATCCGGATATAGAAATGCCGAGATGGATTCCACCGATCGATTGTAGTCGAGAAAGCGGTAATAACCGCCCTCGCCTCGAATCGGTCCTCGAACGGGATCAAGCGCTGATTCCGCACTCCAAATCCGCAGCGTATTCACCTGCGCATGACCATAGCCCACCAGCGGAATATCGTAAGGGACAGCCCAGACCGTTTCGACATCCTGTGTCTCGAATACAAGACGTCCCTCCTGTTCACGGGTTTCCACTCTTCCCCAAAAATGAACCTCGACCTTTTTGTCAGGACGGCGTTCCTCCCAGACATTCCCTTTCTGTAGCCAGTAATCCGGCAGTTCAACCTGATTGCCGTCCACAATACGCTGTTCAAACAGACCATATTTATATCGGATACCGCAACCATGTCCTGCATAGCCAAGGGATGCCAGCGAGTCCATGAAGCAAGCCGCCAGGCGGCCGAGACCACCATTGCCTAGCCCCGCGTCCGCCTCCTGTTCTTCAATTTCCTCCAGATCCCAGCCCAGTTCACCCAATGCCTGCCGAACCATATCCAGTACGCCCAAATTCAGCAGATTACTGCCCAATAGACGACCTATCAAAAATTCCAGTGAAAAATAATAAATCTGCTTCTCTTGTCCTTCTTTGTAGGCTTGGTTCGTTTCTGCCCAATTCTTGCCGACTTGTTCACGAATCATGCCACCCAAAACCTTATATACGTCTTCCGACTGAGCCTCCTGCATCGGTTTGCCCAGCCTTCCGACCAGTTGCTCTCGAAAAGCCTGCTTAAATGCTTCTTTATTGCTGAACAAAGTTGTACCTCCTGTTATTTCCGTTTTAATGGCTAAGTATATCCTTTAAATTACGCTATTCTTGGCAATGACATAGGGAACTCTAATGTCTCCAATCAGAGTTCGATCTGGTGAAAGCTGTACATCTTTATCTAAAACCACATTCTCCACAACTGCCCCTTTACGGATGACGCATTTTTGCATAATAATCGAGTTGCTTACCCGCGCACCCTCCTCCACCCGTACTCCACGGAAAAGAATACTGTTCTCGACCTTGCCCCCAATGGTGCAGCCATTGGCAACAAGTGAATGATCCACCTCGGCGCTGTGCGTATAACGGGTCGGGGCTTCATACTTGATTTTGGTATGCACCGGCTGATTCTGAAACAGTGCATGATACTGCTCCTGATCCAGCAGCTTCATGCTATTTTTATAGTAGCTCTCTATAGAATTAATGACTGCATGATAACCTTCATAACGATACGCATAAATGCGCAGCCCACTTGGGTTTTTCTGGATGGCATCGCGAAAGAAATGATTATCCTGATGGGCTATGCAATGCTTCACCTGATCCAGATACAAGCCTTTGTCCATCACGAACATTTCCAGATAAATATTATGATGATCCTGCTCCTGATGAATACCAGTCACCCGTCCGTTCTCATCAATCTCCAGTCGTGCACAAGGAGCATGCTCAGATTCGAGCTGGTCTATGGGTTTATATACGAGGGTAACATCTGCATTTTTCTCCCGATGATAACGGTATACATCCTCGATATCAACCTTATTGACATGCTGAGTTCCTGCGTGAACAATGGTTTGCCCCGATGAGCGATGAAAAAAATCCAGATTGTTGTGCACATGCTGCAAATCTCCACGTGATGCATCCGTCGGATCATTCCAGTCCGGTGGCAAAATAAACAACCCGCCCCGTCTGCGGTCTAAATCCCAAGGCCGACCTTCACCCAGATGATCCAGCAGCGAACGGTATTTACGGCGGATAAACAGTGCAATATCATGCACCCCTGCATGCATCATGTTGGATAAGGTAAAATCAATGAGCCGATATCGACTGGCAAAGGGAACTGCGGCCCCGCACCGGAAATAGGTCAACTCCTTCAACTGATCCAGTTCGTGATCCAGGTTGATAACTCCAATGAGTCGGCTCATAGCAGACACCGTCCTTGTCCGGGTTAAATTCGTGCATGAAGCTGGCTTTCCTGATCGAACAAAATAATCTCATCAGAACTATCTTCAGGTCCGATAAACGCGTTGTCTTCAATAACGATGTTCTCATTCACGATAGCCCGGTGGATACGTACATTGCGCCCAATTTTTACGTTCGGCATGATGACAGAATCGGTAATAACGCTCCCTTCACCTACTTCGACCCCATAAAATAGTACAGAATGCCTTACTTCTCCATCCACCATGCAGCCTTCATTTACAATGCTGTTTTTGAGGATTGCCCGTTGGGTTATATACTGGGCCGGTTGATTGGGACTGCGGGTATAGATGCGCCAGAAAGGATCGTTCAGATCCAAAGGCGGATCCTGAACCAGAAGATCCATGTTGGACTCCCACAAGCTCTGAATGGTACCTACATCCTTCCAGTACCCGGCAAACGGGTACGCATACAGCGACCGGCCATGCTGAAGCAGCAATGGAATGATATCCTTGCCAAAATCATGTGAGGATTCAGAATCGCTTGCACTTTCCAGTAAATAGCGACGTAACACCTCCCATTTGAACAAATAAATGCCCATGGAGGCCAATGTGCTTTTCGGCTGATCAGGCTTCTCCTCAAAGTCATATATTTTCAGATCATCATCGGCGTTCAATATCCCAAATCGTTTGGCTTCCTGAATCGTGACATTGATGACAGAAATGGTGCAGTCTGCTTCCTTCTCCTTGTGATAGTGGAGCATTCGACTGTAGTCCATTTTATAAATGTGATCCCCTGACAGAATGAGTACATGCTCTGGGTCATACTGATCCAAGAAATGCAGGTTTCGATAAATTGCATCCGCCGTGCCCCTGTACCAGTTGTTTCCATTTTCTTTCTCGTGCGGTGGTAAAACAAAAACTCCTCCATCCAGGCGATCCAAATCCCAGTCGCTCCCAACGCCGATATAGGAATGAAGCACCAACGGCTCGTATTGGGTCAGTACGCCTACGGTGTCTATACCAGAATGAGTGCAATTGCTGAGAGGGAAATCAATAATGCGGTAAGTTCCTCCAAAAAATACTGCCGGTTTGGCTAGTGTACGGGTAAGTCCTTTGAGTCTTTTGCCTTGTCCGCCGGCGAGCAGCATGGCAACCACTTCCTTCTTTCTCATAACAAAGACCTCCCTGTCATGTGCGTCTGAAGCAATTGTGGCGGGATATTTAATAATATCCATTAAACATGAAAAGACAGTCGTAATCGTTTCATTGGCGAAGGAACGGGTAAGATTTGATGGAGAAGGGTAAAATCATAGTTATGCGGAACGAGTGCAAGGAATCACTAAATCGTAAAATCCCGTTCATCTTTTCACATTTTGGATGCTTTTAAAGCAAGCGTGTATGACAACATGATCATAAGGAGGCGTTATTCATGAAGAATAAAAAATGGGTGGTAGCCGCATTGGGAATGGGTGTTACGTATCTGATGAAAAATAAAGGGGCACGCGATAAGGTATTGAATAAGGTACAGACTATTGTCAATCGTGCGAAAACATCTGCAAAATCGTAAAATGTTAAAGCTAGAAAAAAGCGAGCCTCTCTGAAGCATGGTTCAGGGAGGCTTTGCTCTGACTTTTCTCTGCGTCTACGAACAAAATATTGTTCCAGGCTGTATCCGTAGACGGTCAGGCATTCTCCTTATGTTCTTCTACTTCCATGATATGTTCAACGGTAAAGGTTCGATGCGTCCATTCAGAAGAACGGTAAGCCTCTAGGAGACCAAAGGTACGAATCTTCTCCTTGTCCACCTTCTTAAAGGTATGAGTAATCCCTACCTTGCCCCTGAAAGGAAAAAAGGAAAGACCTACAGTCTGATCCGATAGCCACTCGGCCCAAACTCGCCCGCTTTCATGTCGAACAGCCGGGAAGCTTAAACCTTCAGCAAACCATTCATAATCTGCTGTAGGCGTACCCGGCTCTCGGCTGCACAAAAACAGACTCAATTCGTCACAAAACAACATTCTCCGTACATCCGTCCGCACTTGATGGTCGAAGGTTACGCCACATGCCAGCTCCTGTTTGAGCCTCTGACGACGCTGTGCCTCCGCTTCCTGATAAGCATGCGTAATCTGCTTGTCCTGAGCGTTTTGATGCTCGGTCCGTCCGACTAGCTCCTTGTACATCAAGCTACACAGCAACGCCGCATACGTATTACCTTGTTCGACTTCATCAATCCCAAGACGATAGAAAACAAAACGAGGATTGAGCGGAAAATCAATAAACGTATAAGGTGCAGACACATGATCATTCCAGAAAGGAGCAGCGTCTAACTGTATCCAGCCCCGATCATGCTCCCTTGCTGCATATACAAAATCCTGCTTATGACGTCTATTCTTGAAGGCACTCTCTTCCCATTGTGAAGCCAACTCACCTGAAATATGGGCATGGTCATGCTGCGTCGTCATAATATAAGCTTGGTCCGTTTCATAAATAACCATATGCTCTCCCCTTCCGTTCGGCGATTCGTGTGATTGTGTACAAACTCTCTGATTGAAGGCGATGGTTATGCTTACGTTTATTATATCAGGATAAGGTTAAAAAGGCAGTGAAGTTTTCCGCCTCTTTATATCTAATTACCCCTTTGATTCTGCACTCGAAACTGCTGCGGGGTCATCCCCTCCAGCTCACGAAACACTTTGTTAAAGTGCTTTGCATTGTCAAAGCCCACGTTAGCGGCAATTTCATAAATCTTGCCCCCTTGGCACTCCAGCAGCTTTTTGGCTTCTGTAATGCGCAGCCTTTTTACATATTGAACAAAGCTAAGGCCTGTATAGGCTTTGAACGCCTGACTAAAATACGTATAATTCAAGGATACTGAATTGGATACTACTGCCATATTCAAATCCTCGCTGTAATGAGCATGGATGTATTGGATAGCACGTGTCATGCTACCGCTTCTATCGACGATGGCACTCGCGCCAGCTGGTCTATCTTTCCCTACGCTGACAACACCATCGTATATGAGGTGGTTCCTCTGCTTCAATTCCTCATTCAAAACTGCCAGCGCACCAAACAGTTCCTCCCTTACGATTGGCTTGAGCAAATACTCCCGTGCCCCACAGCGAATCGCTTCGCGCGCATACTGGAACTCGTCATATCCACTGAGAATGATTACCAAAGGTCTGCGACCCGGCTCCAACTCGTGAATATGCTGCATCAGCATAATGCCATCCATAACAGGCATACGGATATCCGTTATCACCAACTCGGGCAAAAACTGCTTCACATGCTGCCAGGCTTCCATTCCGTCCTTGACCAGTACACATTCATAGAGACCGGAAAATTCCCGTTCGATCATAGCTTGAAGTCCCATTCGAATATTTTTCTCGTCATCCGCAATCAACAGCTTGGTCGTCATGGTCTGCCCCCCTCATCATGTAACGTTTAGGCAAAATCAGGGTCACTGTCGTCGATTGTCCGGGGATGCTGTCCAGTCTTATGCCATACTCTTCGCCATACTGCATACTCAAACGGCGATGCACATTATACAAACCGATTCCCCCATTCATCCCGGGCTCGTGGGAATCCATTTCCGTTCGCGCTAGACCAGCCATGATGGCGTTTCTTCTTTCTTCAGATATCCCCACTCCGTTATCCTGTATGCGCAATTCTATAATATCCTGCTTAGGGCAGACTTCAATCGTGATGCTGAATGGGCTTTGCAATGCACTCCAACCGTGCTTGATAGCATTTTCGACTACAGGCTGCAGCGACATTTTCAGCATCTCCAGTTCCATAAACGCCGACGATAGATGAATTTCCAATCCAATTTGGTTATCGTGGCGAATGTTCATGATGGCCACATAATGCTGAATATGGCGGATTTCATCCCGCAAAGCAACACACGATCCCGACCATTGGAGATTATAACGCATCATCGAGCCAAGGGAAGTAAGGGCATCCGACAGCGGATACTGTCGTTCTATCTCCGCCATCATTTTTAAATTTTCCAATGTATTATAGAGAAAATGGGAATCAATCTGATGCTTGAGCGCTAGCAGTTCAGCCTCCTGAGCAGCGGCCTGCTTGTGTACTGCCTCGGCAATGAGTCCGTTAATCCGACTCAGTAGACTGCGAAAATATAGAGCCAGCTCAGCCACTTCTCCCCGCCCATATACTGGAATTCTAAGCTGAAAGTCACCCTCCTGCTCTACTTTTTTCATGGATTCACGCAGTGTATGTAGCTGTTTGAGAATGAAGGCATGCAGGGTATAAGAAATGACGGACATAAACAAAATCAGCATACTAATAATGAGCAGCATAGCATTGCGTTTCTGACGGAGATCACCCAGCGGACCGTCCAGCGCCACCACATTTAGCAAATAGGCGTCCAACCCTTCTATATAACGGTACATGCCGAGATAAGGCTTATTCTCATAGGAAAAATCAAAAGCACCACCCGGTCCCTGAACCTGGGACTGAAACAGATGGTGCACATGGGACAGAGGGATCGAAATTGAATCTGATTGAGAGGAAGCTGTAGCTATATCGGTAGAAGACATTGGTTTATCAGCGTTCCTTGAGCTGGAATCGTCGCCGTCTAGAATGAACATTTGCCATGCGCGGTCACGTTGTGGGATTCCAAATACTCTAGGTGAAAATAGCTCCAGCCTCATGTTTGTTTCTACCAACCCTGCGTGTCTTCCTCCGGTAGACTGAATTTCACGCAGCAGTGCCATATACTGCACTGTCTCACTTTCCTGCCGGGATTGCCCCAGAAGCAAGCTTTTCGGCCCCTTGTACATTTCCCACCATATTTTCCCTTGTCGGAGTTGGGCCGTTTTCAGCCAGGAAGCTTTAGGCAGTCGTGATTCATTAAAAATCATTGGCCATATTTCATGTGCCTGAGGATTACTCGTGTACAGTCGAATGTTCTCTACATTGGGATTACTGTACAGCAAGTGCTGTAAATTTGGAAACACATTCAAGTTGAATTGGACCAGCTCATCGCTGCTTATTTCACGTTCCTCGGTCAGATAACGAAGTACGTTGCGATCTGAGATCGCAAGCTGTGCGGTTCGCTCCATAATTTCCATATTGCTGTGAATATGGGCCAGCTCTGTATCCAACACATACTGATTTTGTACGGTAATGTCTTGCATGGTATTCTCGTACAGTTGGTGAAAGGTATATAGCGAGAACAATACCACCGGAATTAAAATGACTCCGATATACGCGACAATGAGCTTAACTTGAAGAGAGCAACCGCCAAGCCGATCGGCCGTCCCCTTCATCCACTGCCATATAGTGCGGCGCAGCAGGCTCTTCATCTGTGAACGTGCACGGCCTGGCATGAAATCACATCCTTAGGGGTTCAATAAATTAAGTCATCGAATTAAATCATTTGGTGAACTGTTCAATTTTCTTAAGGTTTTCCTCATAGGCTTTTTGCTGATAGGCCATAACTTTGTCATATCCTGCTTTTCTGCGATCTTCCAAAAAGCGAGCAAACAGCTGGTCGAATTCCTCATCTGAGGAAGCCAGCAGCAGCTTCGGCAATGTCTTGCCCCAAATTTTATCTATCTGGCCTGACGCAATGCCCTCCGCCGAAGTTCCGGTCGGTTTGATATTGTCATATTGGGAGAAGCCTTTCGTCTTGCCTTTCGTCCAATCCTCTGGCTGCTTATACGGCTCGACGCTGGGCGGCGCCCACTGCAAATTCATATTCGTATCCATCAGCATCCAGAAGGTGAAGGAGGCTCCATATTTTTTATCAAAAGCAGAACGATCCTTGTTCAGCAGCTCCTGCACCTCTGGCTTGAAGGCTGGCTTACCGTTAACCATGTCCCACAGCTTGCCCTGCTCCCCCAGATACAGATCGCGGTTTCCTTCCTCGCTAATCAGATAAGTCAGAAATTCAATAGCCCGCTCCTTGTCTTTGACATCCTTCGAAATAAGCGTCACCGTCCAGCCGGAAATACCCGGCCCAGCCAGCGTCGGCGGGTCCAGCTTACTGTTCGAAGGTCCATCCACCGCGATATAGACGGAGTTCGGGTCCTTCGCATATAACATTACCTGTTGTGTGGCAAAGTCAGAGCGCTGATATAACATGGCAAAATATCGGCCCTGTGCCACCTTTTCCTCCATTTGCGGACGTTTGTCGATAAATACGTCCTTGGCGATCAGGCCCTGCTCATTTGCTTGACGGAATGTTTTGAGCCAGCGAATATACTCTTCGTCCGAACGACGATCGTATAGCTTGCCGTCTTTTTCATGAGGAATGGCTAGGAAGTTAAGTAAATAGTCTTCAAAAGAATAATTTCCGTTATCCGTAAATTCGTGGAATCCCATCGGGATGAGAGGCTGACCGTTCACCTCTGGAAATTTCTCTTTCACTTTTTGAAGCGCTTTCAAAAATCCTTCCGGTGTTCTCATATCCGGCTTGCCGATCGCCTCGTACATATCCTTCCGAACCATAAATGTCTGGTTGGAAACAAAATTTTGGCCGTATTTTTGATAATCCTGTGGCGAAGAAGAAGCGTTAGGATACCCGTAAACATTCCCGTCCGTTTGGCGATACCAGGACATTTTCGCCGGATCAGCTATTTTAATCAGATACGGATCGTATTTCTCGGCCAGCTTGTTGAGCGGAAGCACCATCTTGCCCTCAATCATTTTTTTGACCGCGTCCTCTCCCCAACCAAGTGTGACAAAATCAGGCAGCTTGCCGGAGGCCAGCATGGTGTTGAGCTTTTCATTTTCATTCCCTGCGGGTACGATAAAATTGACGCTGACCCCGGTCTTTTGCGTAACATACTTCGAGGTCATATCCGTCCCCCACTTGTTCGGGAACCAGGAAAAGTTCAAATACCAGTCAAACGTAATCGGCTCCATATCCGCCTTCCATCCCGGTGCATCTGCCGTAGCCTTGGTCTTCTCGTCCTTCAATTCCGTGACAGTACCGCCTCCACCGGACGTACATGCCGCGAGCAAACCCACCAGCAGAACAGAGGCCAACAGCCCCTTCTGCCATTTGCGAATGTTCATTATAAATCTCCCCCTTGGATGATGTGCTAACCCTTGATCGAGCCGATCATCAGACCCTTGACGAAATATTTTTGCAGAAAAGGATATACCAGTACAATAGGCAGTGTCGTCACGACCATCGTCGCCAGCTTGATCGATTGCGAAGTGACGGACTGGGCAACAATTCCCGGTGCAGCAGCCATCATCTGATTAGAGCTAGATTGGGCAACAACCCGGTACAAATACGTTTGAATCGGCTGAAGATCCGTATTATTAATATAAATCATTCCGGTAAAATAATCGTTCCACTGGTATACCCCATGAAACAACGCAATCGTCGCTACTACCGGCATAGATACAGGAAGCACGATCCGGCAAAAGATACCAAAATCATTCGCACCGTCTATTTTCGCCGCCTCTTCCAGTGCATCCGGCAGTTCTCGGAAAAAAGCCATAAAAATAATAAGGTCAAAAAAACTGAACATCGCAGGAATGATGTACACCCAAAAGCTGTCCAGCAGTCCAAGATCACGTATCAGCAAATAGGTTGGAATCAATCCCCCACCGAAAAACAGGGTAATGGTGCCAATCAGCATATACAACTTGCGCCCGATCAGCTCCCTACGGGAATATGCATATGCAATCATGGCAGTAAAAAACACATGAACAATCGTGCCGATAAGCGTCTTGGCAATAGTCACCCCCATCGCGGTCATAATACCGTTGTTGGCAAACACAGCCTGATAGCTGCCCAGACTGAAGACCCTCGGCCACCAGTAAATGCCGCCCCGCATAGCGTCTGCTCCTTCGTTAAAGGAGTTCACCAGCACATACCACACGGGATACAACGTGACAAAACAAATGATCAGCATGAAGACGTTGTTCATGAAATCGAATATCGCTTCGCCTGCTGTTCTGCGTTGCAATAGCTGCATGCAGCCGTCCTCCTTCAAAATAGGGATGTATTATTCACCCGCTTGGTCACCGAATTGGCAATTAGCAGCAAAACGAGAGCAAGAACCGATTTCAGCAAACCCACCGCGGTAGAATACGAGAAACGGCCCTGCTGAATGCCCACCTGATATACATAAATATCAACTACATTACTTGCACTTTCATTCAGCGAGTTACGCAGGACGAGAATTTGATCGAAGTTGGAGTTCAATATGCCGCTAACCGCCAAAATAAACAAAATAGATATTGTCCCCTTGATAGCGGGAAGTGTGACGTACCACATTTTCTGAAACCGTCCGGCCCCGTCAATGGTGGCCGCTTCGTACATGTCTGTAGATACCCCCGCCATTGCTGCCAAATAGATAATAGCTGACCATCCAAGCTCCTTCCAGATATCCGAGCTAACGACGATAGCCCAAAAATAGCTCGGCTCTGCCAAATAACTGATCGGCTGGTCAATCCAACCCCAGGCTAGCAACAGTTGATTAATCATCCCGGTATCTGCCAGCCACGTCGTTAAGATCCCGCCAAGAATGACCCAAGATAAAAAGTGAGGAAGGTACGAAATGGTCTGAATAGATTTTTTGAACCGAGTAGATCGTATTTCATTCAGGAATAGAGCAAATACAATGGGCAACGGGAACCCGATGGCCAGCTTGAGTAGGCTAATGCCCAGTGTATTTTTGACAATGTACCAAAAGTTATCATCCTCCAAAAAGGCCCGAAAATGCTCTAACCCCGCCCAAGGTGCGCTTGATAGGGTACCAATGATGTCAAATTGTTTGAAAGCAATCAAAATGCCGTACATCGGAATGTAATGGAAAATAATCATCCAAACCACCCCAAGCAGCGCCATGGTCTGCAAATGTCTTTGTTGAACCCATTTGCGCGCTAGTGATGCCCCTCTCCCCGATCGAACTGGCGGCTGTGTCTGCGGATTCTTCCATCCTGTACTCATACGAAAACCTCCCTTCTTTGTAATGTAAGCACTTACATTTATTATTTTAGAGGCTTCTGCTTCGAATGAGTAGTACTGGATTTTTCGATTTTGGTATCTAAAGTTCAGGTGGAGATCTGACTATACGCACAAGTTTTCTTCCAGCCTTTGGATTTTTACATCTATTAATTTACGAAGAAGACTATCAGATGGTACGATAAGACTATATGTGATTCCAATCATTACCTATATACCTAGATCAGGAGGATTAAGAATGGAAGAATTGGTTCGTTCGATTCAGAAACAGGTTCGAATTAAAAAGGTTGCCTGCTGGGCGGGGCTTATCATGTTTGGCCTGTGTACTTTAGTTGGCATTGCAGCTCAGGAATGGCTTATGACGCTCTTGGCGCTCGCGATGACAATTTTATCCGTCTATGGATTAACCATGATGCGTGGTATGACAAAGTTTACTAAGGAGTATCAACCGGGAAAGGGCTACGGTTATTATCGTCGTACGGTACAACAAAAGCTGCGCTATCTAACTTGGGGACAGTGGTTAGTAGGCGGCCTTATTGTCCTGATGTTCTTTATATTTAACGTCCGACTTAGCGCTTTTCTCATAGCTATTCTGGGTATCCTAACCATTCAGTTCAGTATCAAAAAACGAATTAAAAATCACCAGGAGCCCGATATCACTGAGCTAGATGAGTTTGTACGAATGGGGATTGTTTCTCCGCATGAGCAGACTATTGGGGTATATAAAGATTTTCTACACCTGAGCCATACGTTTCGGGGTAACCAAATTGTTATCGTTACAGACAAACGCCTGATTTCTGTATTTGTGGAGGAACAGGGGCGTGCGGTTAAAACGGAAATGCTGCTCTCGGGTATAAACAAAATACGCGCAATCGGTACGGGTTTTCAGGGTCAAGGTATATTGCTGTCTGTAAGTAACCGTGACCATAACGAGCTTCACATTCATATGGTCGGGAAAAGCATTTTCTTTTCTCCAGAGCAATTCATAGGCTCCTTGCTACGGGCACTAGATGCAGCGTTAAAAAGCAGATCATACAGCACGGAAGAACCATTCCCGAGCTACCAACAGACAAGAATTTCATTGCACCCATCAGAACAAGGTTTGCTGCATAAACCTACGACAGCTTAAATAATTTTGGGACATGTACCACGTTATATATATGCGTTATGATCGATCTTCATAATACGCCAAATAGCAAGTAAGCCCTGATCTTAATGAGCTTACTTGCTATTGGGTGTACTTCTACTTTACTTCTGCCTTCTTAATGATTGGCTCCATGATAAAACACCGTGATGAGGTCATGACTTGTAACAAACACTAGCAAGCTAAACAGACTGAGCGACAGAGGGCGTGAAATCAATTTTTTCATCCTTTAACACTCCTTTTAAAATAGTTATATATTGGTCTTGCTGTGTTGCTGTAGCTTGGGATCTGAAAATTTCAAATATAGCGGTACATTTCCTAAACTCATGCTCATGTTCCATACCCAGGGTATCGGACAGCATGAGAGATTGCAGGATATAGCCCAACGCAACCGTAAACTGTTGTTGCTTGATATAATAAAGAGCCAACTGATAGCAAAAGCGAAAATAATAAGATACATTCACGGGCTCTTCAAAATATTTAAAACCTTCAATTTGTTCGGCAAATGATTCAAGCACAGCCTCTAAAGGATAGTCATATCTCGACGCTCCCTCAACGATGGAAAGAAGCCCCGGTAACAGCTCTTCCGGATTATTACGAAGAAATTGCATGTATTCCTGCAACACTTCGGCATGGCCTGACAAAATATCAAGGGCATACAAATTAGCTCTGGCAGCATAGCGGTAATATTCGACCTCTGCTTCCCCATATTGATCGAGACCATTAAACCAGCCCAATTCTGAATATTTTTCAATGCAATCGCGAGCGGCCTCATACTTGCCCTGTTTTTGGAAAGCCATGCCTTTCATGAGATGACTGTAGCCGTAGTAGTAGACTAGCGGCCGTTTGGTATGTATGGGTTGTATAGGTTTCTTGCGCGCTTTGTAGAGCTGCAATTCCTGATACTTTTGGTTGACATGGTTATACAGTCGGTCGCATAAAGCAATCATATTGGCACCATCCGCAAATGAAAAAGACAGCTTAATCATGTTAACAAGTGTGTCTAGATCTGTGATGTCGGAGTGAACAAGATCATCCACCGTTCCCGCCTCCTTATCCGACTTTTATATTCACCAAACAAAAGTAAGATCTAAATCCTAACTGAAAATAACTTAATTACGTATTTATTACGTAATTAAGTTATATCATAAATTCAAGCATATGACAAGTGCATTATGATAATATATTCCAGTTTTTAAAATACCGATGTAAGTGGATCGATCGTTCACTTGTTCATTTCCATGTGAAGCAAAGGAAATGCCCTACCTGATCCATCCAGTGCAGATCGCCCCGTTTGTACAAAGCCGTAATGTCTATAGAAAGCATACGCTTTCTCGTTCTGCTCATTCACGTCCACTTTGAGATGCTTCCCTTTTATTTTTTCAGCATACTGGATGAGTCGGCTGCCTATGCCCTGCCCATGCCGTTCAGGGTCCACAAACAGCATCTCTATTTTCAATCCGTCCAGCCCGATAAAACCTGTTGGTTCTTGACTTGTATTCCATTCCATCCAAACTTCAAGTTCTTTTAAAACACCATTGCGTACGATATGATGATAAAAGTGAATGTCCTCTTCCGACAAAAATGTGTGCGTCCGGCGTACAGCCCGCTCCCAAATATCAACGAGTTGATCATGATTTTCTTCACGATAAGCAACAATTTCATTTTGCACTTGTACTTCCCCCCTCATTTAAAAATCGATATTGCATGTTTTGCAGTAAGTCTAACATGCCTATTTTGAAGCATACAAACACAAAAAAGGAAGCGGAATAATTCCGCCTCCCTTACACTACAGCCTTTTACAACGTAACACCGTTTTTAAAAATAGCGAGCTCTCTGAAATTGTTTTTCTCATTGTTCACCCAGGTTCCGCTGGCTACATCGACAATGTAATCGACAAAGTTGCGGAGCGCTTCTTCCATACTGACATCCTCCACCAGTGAACCAGCGTTATAGTCGATCCAATGAGGTTTAGCTTTATACAACGGCGAGTTGGTTGAGACCTTCATCGTCGGAACAAAGGAGCCAAACGGCGTACCGCGTCCGGTTGTGAAAATGACGAGCTGGCAGCCCGCTGCGGCGAGAGCTGAAGATGCCACCAGATCGTTCCCCGGCGCGCTGAGCAGGTTGAGTCCCTTCGTCTTGAGACGTTCCCCGTACTGAATGACATCAGTGACCGTGGAAGACCCGGATTTTTGCGTGCAGCCCAGTGATTTATCCTCCAGTGTCGTGATGCCCCCTGCTTTATTGCCCGGTGACGGATTTTCGTATACTGGCTGCTTGTAATCCAGAAAATATTGTTTGAAATCGTTAATCAGATGTACGATCTTATTAAATACTTGCTCATCGGCAGCGCGCTCCATTAAAATCGTCTCCGCCCCGAACATTTCAGGTACTTCTGTCAATACCGTTGTTCCACCTTGCGCGGCCATATAATCCGACAATCGTCCGAGTAATGGATTGGCAGTAATACCCGATAAGCCATCAGATCCACCGCATTTCAAGCCGATGTTGAGCTCAGACAAAGGTACAGGTTCCCGTCGATCTTCTTGCACGGCCGCAAAAATTTCGTGGAGCAGCCTTACCCCTTCCTCTACTTCATCCGACACATCCTGGGAAAGCAAAAACTTTACCCGCTCCGAATCATATTCCCCGATGGCTTCCTTAAATTCTTTCATTTCATTGTTCTCACAACCCAAACCCAGTACAAGTACGCCACCTGCGTTCGCATGTTTTACGGCATCGATCAAAATCGTGCGTGTATGTGCATGATCGTCACCCAACTGAGAACAACCATAGTTATGCTTGAGCACAAGTGCATTTTCAAAAGGTGAAATATCTCCAGCTTCCTGCTTAAAACGGTTTAAAATAAGTTCAGCGATCCCGTTCACACAGCCGACCGTCGGCACAATCCACAACTCATTGCGAATCCCCACACGACCGTCCTTTCGCCGAAAACCTTGAAACGTACGACTCTCCTGTTCATATAAATGAGGAGCTGGCTTAGGCTTATAAGTGTACTCCTCCACGCCTGTCAGGTTCGTCTTCGTATTATGCGTATGCACATGCTGACCTGCCTGAATGGGCTGAATGGCATGACCGATGGGATATCCATATTTCAGAACATACCCACCTTCAGGTATATCCTGCAAGGCGATTTTATGCCCACGTGCTACATCCTCGGCTAGCTCCACCCGTTGTTCTTCTTGTGCTCCCCACGCCAGTGTCTCTCCCTGCTTGTAATCACGCAAGGCGACAGCCACGTTATCTTGATCATGAATTTGAATGAATTCCAGCATTCCGGTCTCCTCCTTGCTTATGCTCTGGGCACGCTGTTCCCGGTTAGAGAATCGAGCGTCTCCTTCATTCCTCTGCTTGTAATTTCATACACGTGCTGTGCCGTTTGTTCAGTCAGTCCTTCGATCTGATTCAGGTCTTGACCCCACCATGACTGCCGGCCAAGTGCCAGCGCAGTCAATTGCTTCGCCCCGGCAAGAGTACCGTCATATTGACTCCACAGTTCACCAAACGTACTCAACACTTCAGCTTCGTCAGCCAACGCAATCGACTCGCCATTTCTGTCACCCCGGTAAAATACGAGCAAGGACGCCAGTGAAAACACGATTTTGACAGGCAGCGCCTTACGTTGCTCCACATACTGGAGCAAAGATGGCAAGTTCCGTGTCTTGAACTTGGACACCGAATTTAGTGCGATACTCATAACATAATGACTTACATAGGGATTACGGAATCGTTCAATAACATCATCGGCATATACATTCAATTCCGCTTCTGGCGAGTCCAGCGTCGGAATAATTTCTTCTCGAATCAGCGACTGGATAAAGTTTCCCATAATCTCATGCTCGACCGCCTGCCCCACCGTGTCCAGGCCATATAAATAAGCTACAGGTGTAAGCGCCGTATGTGCTCCATTCAAAATGCGTACTTTCCGTGTACGGTAGGGCGCCATATCGTCGACAATCAGTACATTCAATCCGGCCAAATGCGCAGGTAATTCTTCTTTAAGCCACTGTGGCCCTTCAATAACCCATAAATGATACTGTTCACCCACAACAACCAAATCGTCCTTGTAACCCATTTCTGCTTGAATTTCATGGATTCGGTCTTTGGGATAACCAGGTACAATCCGATCGACCAAACTGTTGCAGAACGTATTCGATTCCTCCAACCATGCAATAAACTCAGCCCCAAGCTTCCATTGGTCCGCATATTTCAGTACGATTTCCTTGAGAGCGTCTCCATTACGGTCGATGAGCTCGCACGGAATGATCACCAGTCCCTTGCTCTGATCGCCCCCGAAGAATTGAAAGCGCTTGTACAGAAAGGCGGCTAGCTTGCCTGGAAAGCTCTTTTGCGGACGATCTCCCAATTGATCCTCTGGGGCATAAGCGATCCCCGCTTCCGTCGTGTTCGACACGACAAAACGCAGCTCCGGCTTTTGGGATAATGCTTCATACTCCAAAAAGTCCGAACCGTACGGATTAATCCCACGAGTGACGCACTCCACAACGGTATGCTCCTTCATGGCCTTCCCATCCTTGATCCCTTCAAGAATAACCGTATACAGGCCATCCTGCTCGTTAAGCTTCTCCACGAGGCCTCCTGGCTGCGGTTGTACAATCACAACTCCCGTATTCCATTCTGCCAGCTTATTCATTTTGTCAAATTGCCAGTCTACAAAAGCACGCAGGAAGTTCCCTTCCCCGAATTGCAGCACCCTCTCAGGAAGTGGTTCAGTAACGATAAAGCTTTTTCTGTTTAATTGGTCTAATTCATCTACTTGTTTCATCCGGAGTAACCTCCCACAATTACCATAATGATTTCATCGTTATTTTATCACAATGCACACGTTAACAAAATAGTTTTATCAACATTTTTAGTTTAAAAAAATAATAATGACAATAATATGAACACGTTAACATATACGTTTATATAAAAATCTGCAAGTATATCGTCCTTTTTCTGTTGTTTCGCACCTGATCTAAGACGGTTAAGGCTAACTATCACCCTATCCCGAGACCTTGTTCTTATATACATTTCAGAAGAATAGACGCAAGAAAGCACGGGCAGGATAACACTACTTACTAGGCAGGAGGAACATCTATGAAGACAATCGCAGATACTATTGTACAAGTTTTGGTCAATGCAGGGGTCAAGCGGATTTATGGCATTGTTGGAGATTCTCTAAATAATATGGTTGATTCCATTCGCAGCAACGGTCAAATCGAATGGATTCATGTAAGGCATGAAGAAGTGGCTGCCTTTGCAGCTGGAGCAGATGCTGACCTTAGTGGCAGCATTGCTGTATGTGCTGGAAGCAGTGGTCCCGGAAATTTACATCTGATTAATGGTTTATATGATTGCCACCGCAATCGGGTGCCTGTACTGGCTATTGCCGCTCATATTCCAAGCGACGAAATCGGAAGTGAATATTTTCAAGCTACCCATCCTGAGCATCTTTTCGGAGAATGCAGTCACTTCTGTGAGGTGATTACGACACCGCGTCAAATTCCCAGAACGGTGACCATGGCCATTCAACAGGCAATTTCACGTTCAGGTGTATCCGTCATTGTTCTTCCCGGTGATGTAGCAGCTTTGGAGGCGGAAAAGGTACCCGTGCCTGAACATGTCTACCATCCCACTGCACCTGTAGTGCATCCGTCAGCTTCCGAAATCTCCCGACTGGCCGAATATTTGAATAAAGGCAAACGAATTACGTTACTATGCGGTGCTGGCTGTGCACAATCTCATGAATTGCTCATGCAGTTATGTGACAAGCTAAAATCCCCCATGGTATCCGCTCTGCGAGGCAAGGAATATCTGGAGTATGACAACCCTTATTATGCTGGATTGACGGGACTGATCGGGTATTCTTCCGGGTACCATGCGATGATGGATTGTGACGTCCTGCTTATGCTCGGAACAGACTTCCCTTACAGACAATTTTACCCTGAAGATGCGATTGTCCTACAGGTAGATATAGAGCCAGCCCATCTCGGCAGACGTACTCCGTTGACGTATGGTTTATGCGGGGATGTAAAAGCCACATTGGAAATGCTGCTACCACATTTAACGTCGGAGCATGATTCCAAGCATCTAGAGAAAACCGTCTCCCACTATACCAAGGTACGCCAGGAGTTGGATGACCTTGCCGTCGGTAAACCAGGTCATACGCCGATCCATCCGCAATATCTCGCCAAGGTCATCAGTGACGCCGCGCAGGAAAATGCTATTTTCACTTGTGATGTCGGTACTCCCACTGTATGGGCGGCGCGTTATTTGCAGATGAACGGTCAGCGTCGGCTTCTCGGCTCGTTCAACCATGGCACGATGGCAAATGCCCTGCCGCAGGCGATCGGAGCGCAGGCCACTGAGCCTGACCGACAAGTGATTGCCCTCTCAGGCGATGGCGGACTCACGATGCTGATGGGCGACCTGCTCACCCTGAAGCAGCATCAGCTGCCTATTAAAGTCATTGTTTTCAATAATGGCGCTCTCGGTTTTGTCGAGTTGGAAATGAAAGCGGCCGGATTCCTGGAAAACGGCACGGAACTGGTGAATCCTGATTTTGGTGCTGTAGCGCAAGCCATGGGACTCAAGGGCATCCGGGTTGAAGATCCGACAATGCTGGAGGATGCCATTCAGCAAGCATTGGCTCATGATGGCCCTGTTGTGGTAGACGTGGTGGTTAACCGTCAAGAGCTATCCATGCCACCCAAAATTAATCTTAAACAAGCAGAAGGATTTACACTGTGGATGATGAAAGCGATGCTGAACGGACGCGGTGACGAGATTGTAGAACTAGCTAAAACCAATCTCTTTCGTTAAATACAGACGAAGCGGAGCACATTTTAACCTAAAAGAGGCAGAAACCATACATCTAGCATGGTTTCTGCCCCTTTGGCCTGCCTGTTAATTAAACGAGACTCAGCGTGGTCTGCCTGCCGTTGATTTCCGCTTCATGAGCGCGGTCTCCATAAATATAAGCTCACCCTCATTGGACGGTGACTGAATTCGTTCCAGAATGCAGGCGGCTCCGCGCTCACTTATCTGCTCAATCGGTCTTTTGACCGTTGTTAACGGTGGAGTCGTATACATTGAGAACCCGATATCGTCAAAACCAATGACAGAGATATCCTCTGGTACCTTCAAGCCATTTTCGAATACCGCATTCATTGCCCCAATAGCCATATCATCGTTAGAGCAAAATACCGCTGTCGGCGGCTCCTGCAAGGAAAGCAGTTGCTTCATTGCCTGGCTTCCGCTTTCAGTATCATAATGGCCTTGCACGATATATTCATGTCGAATCGGCTTACCACTATCAATCAACGCATTCATAAAACCCTCGCGGCGTTGCTGGGTAGACTTGAAGCCTTCTACCCCTTCAATGATCGCAATGCGTTCATGCCCACTTTCAACGAGAAAGGAGACCGCTTCATAGGACCCTTCCTTATCATTTGAAATCACATTTACAATCCCCGCCCCGGATACCTGCCGATTCAGTACAACAAGCGGAATGCCTTGACCGAGCACATGATAAATAAAAGGGTTGTCCGCCTCGCTCTGGCTCATCAGAATGATACCATCAAAACGCTTGCGGTGAATGGCCGAAAAATCGGCGTAATCGTCAATCCCTCGCACAAACAGATTGTAATCCACCCCGATGACATGATTAACTCCACGGATGGTATCCGCAAAAAAACTGGAGCTGGTGCCTTCTGAAATACTGGTGAAAAACAGGCCAATCGTATGCGAGCGCTGGAGAACCAGGCTTTTGGCATTAAAATTTGGAATGTAATTGAGTTGCTCTGCCAACTCCATAATTTTGCGTTTCGTATCTTCTTTAATCAGCGGGCTGTTATTGAGCGCCCGGGAGACGGTTGTATGGGAAACATTAGCCAACTTGGCAATGTCTTTAATGGTAGCTGCCATATACGTATCCTTTCCTTAGTGAGGCTCTAAAAAAATTATATACCCACCATACCACAGGAGCCGCCCGGAAAAGAAGACTTTCACAAATTATACGCGGTTATCCGCATGTCGACGTTGTAACTCTTGAACCATTTCTGCATGTCTGCTGTCCGTCAGCTTGTACATTTTACCGATGACCAGCATGGCCAAAGCCAGGGCAACAGCCGGATAGAGACAAAGCAATGCCTTGATCCCAAGCAGCGTTCCAGAGGACTGAACCACATTCGGAACATACCCGATGAGCGCTAGTCCAATACCCGATAGAAAGCCAGACAAGGATTGAGCCAACTTACGTGAAAAGTTAAATAACGAGTAAGTAATCCCTTCTTTACGCTCTCCGGATGACCATTCGCCATAATCAATGATATCGGACACGAATGCCCAGGTCACCCCGTTAGGAATACTAATACCAATGAACGAAATACTGGCCAGGATTGTGAAAATGTATACATTGGAAGGCATAAAAAAGTTAATGGAGTCGGCAATGACACTAACCAGCATCCCCAGTATGGCTGTTTTTCGTTTACCGAAGCGCCGTACCAGCTTGGGCAGGAATAACACACCCAGTAGCGACGAACCGATAATAATAAAATTCATATAAGCCATTAATTCTACATGCCCCAAGTTATATTCGGCAAAATAGATCAGCAGTGCGGACTTGATATTGTAGGCGGATATGGTGAAAATCGTCATCAAAACGAGTACCAGCAAAGGCTTGTTATTCGTAAAGGTATGCACAATAACGCCTATAGATAGCTTCTCTTTTGGCCCGGACTGGCTAATAATACGTTCTTTCGTTCCTCGGTAACATATGATGAAAGCGATCACACCAATGAGTGACATAATCCCCATCACAACCGGATAGCCAACATGGTGGTTAGGAAACAGTAAAATAAGCGGCATGACAACGACACTGGTGACGAATAATGCGCCCAGAGATCCCGCCTGACGGAAAGATGACAATGAAGCACGCTGATGAGTATCCTGCGTAATGGCGGCACCCAGCGAGCCGTATGGAATGTTTACAATAGAGTAGCCGATCCCCCAGATCATATAGGACGCATAGGCGTAAATGAGTTTTCCTGTGGGGGAAATATTCGGCGAAATAAAGGTTAGAACCGTAAGAATTGCAAGGATAACGCTTCCAACGATAAGAAAAGGCCTAAATTTTCCACGTGCACCGATATGTTTGCGATAATCAACAAAGGACCCGACAATGGGATCACAGATGGCGGCAAACAGCTTGCTGACCAAGAAAATGCCTGCGGCGGCTCCTGCAGAAACCCCAGCTACATCTGTAAAAAATTTCAGCAAATACAACTGCCCCAAATCAAACATGAATCCGTTTCCAAAGTCACCCATACCATACGAAATCTTTTCTTTCAGGCTAATATGCTCGCCTGTCTTGTTGTCAGTTTGGACGCTCTCCTGCACGATAGGCACTCCCATACCTACACACTCCTCTATGTTTGTAATTATTTTCACATATCTAGTTCAGGATTTTGCAAAATTCGATTCCAGTCGCTCCGAAGTGCAAGATACAGACGAACTAAACCATTTCGATCTATATCTTGTTCATTGGAAGTCGCTTATGGGATTTTTGCAAAATCCTCAGTTGATAACTATTTTGTTTTCAATTGCTCTTACCGGGAGTTTGAAACAAGCTCCTGGCAAGAGCAATTTTTTATAAAGTTAGTGAGTTCTCACCTTAGGCGGTAGCTTCACTTACTATGAACGACCGTTGGGAAATTAAAATATTGCTCAGCGTTATTGTAGCAAATGTTTTGTACCATTGCTCCGAGCAGTTCCAGATCCTCAGGCGCCTTACCCTCCTGAACCCACGTCCCAATTAAGTCACAGAGTATACGGCGGAAATATTCATGGCGTGTGTAGGAGAGGAAGCTGCGGGAATCCGTCAGCATACCAATAAAGCGGGACAGCACCCCGTAGTTAGCCAGCAACTTCATCTGCTCCTGCATGCCTTCGATATGGTCGTTATACCACCATGCCGTGCCAAACTGGATTTTCCCTACAGTTCCACCGGATTGGAAGCAGCCCGCGAGACTTGCCAGTACTGGATAATCAACCGAATTAAGCGAATACAAAATGGTTCTTGGTAATCCTCCTGCCAGCTCCTGTGCGTCCAGCAATGCCGCCAATGGACGAGCGATGGAGCCATCATTTACGGCATCGTAGCCTGTATCCGGTCCCAAATGACGGAACATAGCCGTGTTGTTGTTACGCAGCGCGTGAATGTGGTATTGCATAGCCCAGCCATGTTCTGCATACTGTTTGCCAAGGAAAACCAGAACGTACGATTTATATTTCGCCTCCTCTAAAGGAGTCACATGGCCTTCCTCCAGCGCCTTGCTGAATATGGCTGCCGCTTCCTCAAGTGTCGTTTCTTCATAGACTACAGTATCCAGCGCATGATCAGATACCCGGCCTCCGGCAGCATGGAAATGACGCACCCGGCTCGCCAACGCATTCAAAAATCCTTCCAAGCCAGAAACATCCAGTCCGCTGACTTCACCCAACCGAGCCACCCAAGGCTGGAAAGTTTCACGATTAATTTCCAAAGCTTTGTCGGGGCGGAAGCTTGGCAGCACTGCCACTGGGAAATCGGTCAGCTTGCTGATTTGTTTGTGGTATTCGAGATGGTCTGTCGGATCATCCGTGGTGCACACTACAGTTACCTTCGAGTTCACAATCAGATCACGTGCGCCAAAGCCCTTTCCCTGCAGCTTTTGGTTTACCTTTTCCCAGATCACTGGTGCGTTCTGTTCATTCAGCAGCTCATAGACACCAAAAAATCGTTGAAGCTCCAAATGCGTCCAGTGGTACAGCGGGTTGCCGATCAGTGTAGGTACGGTTTTGGCCCAAGCCAAAAATTTGTCATAATCTTCACCATCCCCCGTAATCAGGCGTTCCTCAACCCCATTGGCCCGCATAAGTCTCCACTTGTAATGATCTCCGTACAACCAAGCTTCCGTAATATTCTTGAACGCTTTATTTTCATAAATTTCTTGTGGACTTAAATGACAATGATAGTCGATAATCGGCATATCCTTGGCGAACTGATGGTACAAGATTTCAGCCGTTGGATTGCTCAACAAAAAGTTTTCGTCTAAAAACGCTTTAGTCATTACTCTCTCATCCCTTCTATAATCGTGTTTCCTAATAAATTGTTAACGTTAACAAAAATGTTCGAACTCTACTTGTTTTTCAACAATAGCATTCTCCATCACATAGCAGATCTCGTGATTACACAAGATAATAAAGCTGTAATACGATACCTGTACATCATTTCAAGCTGGATTACTTCACCTTAAATTTAATGTTTACGTTAACAACAATTACATTGTAACCGCTATCCTTTGTAGAGGAAAGTGATTTTTATCATGTGAGAGGACAAAAAAACCGACCTTCCACTCTTTGGGGCAGATCTGTTTTGCATTTCGTCTATGTCCTGCACCATCCAACACCAAAAAGGAATTTTTAAAAGACTCATTGTGATAGGTGCCATTTCCTTCACATCCGCCGAGCACATCTGCCATTGCAATAGCAACCCATTCCAAGTCTCCGCACTTTTTATTTTCCCCGAAGAATCAAACTTTGAAAACGCTTTATATATTTTCAATCTTTTTCAGAAAATTTCCTTCTTGAAAATACCAGTTATTGTATTATAATTGTCATATACATCCATTGTTTTACATTGAAAGTATTTCATTAGTTTATTTCAAAGATGAAAAGAAGAGGTGGTAGCATTGAGTACCAAAGTTCAAGCTGTCCAAGTAAAGACCGATACTAGAGGAGCAGACCTTGTTGTCGATTGTTTGATCAAGCAAGGGGTGACGCATATTTTTGGCATTCCAGGTGCCAAGATCGATTCTGTTTTTGATGTTCTTCAAGATCGGGGCCCAGAATTAATCATATGCCGTCATGAACAAAATGCTGCCTTTATGGCCGCTGCAGTCGGTCGATTAACTGGAAAGCCGGGCGTATGTCTTGTCACCTCTGGCCCCGGCGCATCCAATTTGGCGACAGGACTTGTCACCGCGAATGCAGAGAGTGATCCTGTTGTCGCTCTTGCAGGTGCCGTTCCAAGATCCGAACGCCTGAAACGCACGCATCAATCCATGGATAACGCCGGACTATTCGAGCCCATCACCAAATACAGTGTAGAAGTAGAGCATCCTGATAATGTACCGGAAGCTATTACTAACGCATTTCGGATTGCGACCTCAGCCCAGCCTGGAGCCACTTTTGTCAGTCTGCCGCAGGACGTGTTGACTTCGTCATCTGAAGTAACAGCTATTGAGAAGATCTCCCTTCCCCAGCTTGGAATCGCACCCGCCGGGCTCATCAAACAAGTCGCAGAGCAACTCAAAAAAGCCAAGTTGCCCGTACTTCTCCTCGGCATGAAAGCCAGCACACCCGAAGCCACAGCTGCCATCCGTGCACTGATCAGAAACACGGATTTGCCTGTAGTTGAAACTTTTCAAGCCGCTGGAGCCATTTCCCGGGAGCTGGAAAGCCACTATTTTGGGAGAGTCGGTCTGTTCCATAATCAGCCGGGTGACATGCTTCTTGGAGCGGCAGATCTGGTACTGACGATTGGCTATGATCCTATTGAATATGATCCAAAAAACTGGAACATTCCTGCAAACCGAACCCTCATTCATCTGGATGATCATCAAGCAGATATTGATCATGATTATCAACCCGATTACGAGCTTATCGGGAATATAGCCCTGATTGTGAGTAGCCTTGCAGAAGAATTGCCTACCTTAAAGCTATCTAGAGCCTCCTGCAACCAATTAAAACGTCTTCACCATGATCTAAGCGAGCAAGAGGCTGTACCTGTACGCAAGCATGACTATCTGATTCATCCATTACAATTCATTCGCACACTGCGCAGCCTGATTGACGATAACGTCACAGTCACTTGTGATGTCGGCTCACACTACATTTGGATGGCACGATATTTCCGTTCGTATGAGCCGCGTCGCCTTCTATTCAGCAACGGGATGCAGACGTTAGGCGTAGCACTTCCTTGGGGGATTGCTGCTACACTCGTCAACCCCGGTCAAAAAGTCGTTTCTATTTCCGGAGACGGAGGATTTCTTTTTTCATCTATGGAGCTCGAAACCGCCGTACGTCTTAACTCACCATTGGTGCATATCGTATGGAGAGATGGTTCCTATGACATGGTCGCTTTTCAGCAACAGATTAAATACGGAAGAACGTCTGGTGTAAAATTTGGAGATGTTGATGTAGTGAAATATGCTGAAAGCTTCGGGGCCACTGGATTACGCGTGCACTCTCCTGAAGAACTAGAAAGTGTATTGCAGCAGGCACTTCATACCGATGGTCCTGTGGTTGTCGATATTCCGATTGATTATCAGGATAACATCCAATTGGGACGTAAACTGCTGCCTAACCAATTAAACTAACCTTAACCATGCCTCACTCGTGACGGCTTTATGACAATTATGGAGTATAACGTTTTTTTTATGATTTTTTTGAGTTATTCATGTTATTTACTGAAATTTTACGTTTATTATTGAAAAAGAAAGAAAATAAATGCATACAATTACAAAAGGAAGTGTATTGCCATGACCGTTGCACAATTGGAAACCAAGCAAGAAACTGATCATGATATTTACCAAACGTCCACCATGCTTGCTTTATTAGATGGTCTTTACGACGGAGTCGTTGCGTTCGAGGAACTGCAAAAGCACGGGGATTTCGGACTCGGTACCTTTGATCAACTCAATGGCGAGATGATCGCGTTCGATGGTGAATTTTATCACTTGCTTCCAGACGGTACGGCCCATCGCGTAAAACCAGAAGAAACTACTCCATTTTCCACCGTCACCTTTTTTCATGAAGATTTCACATATACTATTGACCGTCCCATGCATCGTGAAGAGCTGGAGGCTCTGCTGTTAACGTTGTTTCCAAGCCGTAATCTGTTTTATGCCTTCCGTATGGATGGTACTTTTCGTGAAGTAAAGACACGGACCGTGCCTCACCAAGTTAAACCATACAAACCGTTTATCGAAGCGACCAAGTCACAGCCTACCTTCACTTTTAATGAGGCTTCCGGCGTGATTACAGGTTTTTGGACACCTGCCTATGCTCAAGGTATTGGGGTAGCTGGATTTCATCTGCATTTTATTAACGATGAACGCACCGGAGGTGGGCATGTCTTTGATTTTATCGTCGAAAAGTGCACCATCCGCATTTGTCAAAAATCCAATCTGCACCTGGTCCTGCCCGATACCCCGGACTACTTGAAGGCCAACCTATCCAGAGAAAACCTGGAGAAGGAAATCGCCGTTACTGAAGGTGCACAGTAATCGCAGTTATTTAACTCATCAAGTTACGGACCCCATAGCTAAACAATAAACAGCAAAAGATCACAGTCAGAGAGAATTATTGCTCTCTGACTGTGATCTTTTTATTTACGAGCGTATATACACGTTACTGCTTATGCTCTCACTCCGGTTCACCTATGCCTCGATCTGATCCAGTTTATCTGCATAATATTGAATGGCACGTGAGTACTCCTGTGTAGATAAATCCGAGGTCGTCTCAGCCACCTCCATTAGCAGCTTCTGCATGGCTTTCCCGTATTTCCCCAGATTATACAACACCATCGCGTAAAATACCCGAAACGGTCTGTAATCCGGAAATTCGTTCATTCCTGTTTCCAACCACGCTTTCGCCTTGGCGTAATCTCCCAATACACGATATGTACTGCTTAGTCCCAGGATGGCTCCTTTTCTTGATTCTGCGGATAACGCCATACCTAGGCTTTTTTCATAATAGGCAACCGCTTCCCTCTCTAAGCCCAATGAATCATGCGTCCAAGCTGTCTGATACCACAATTCTGCATCATTTTGCTGCTGTTCTAATGCCTTTAAAAGAAGCTTACGTGCTTTCTCTGCTTGCCCTGTTCGTCTATGCTCGTCAGCTTGCGCCATGATATCGTTCATATTCATCCTCCACTTCTGACTCATGCCTATCTTTGAGGTATATGTTACCCGACATTTGAATGCAATGTAAATGGAGTTTTTCCTAAGATTTGAAATCCAAAAAAACGACCCTCCCTTTAGGAGAGCCGCTATATTTCCTAATTGAAGTTACGGTTTATTTAACCCTTCAATGATCCTACAGTTAGTATTCCCGCTACACGCTGCGCGTCGAAAATACGAGAAAGCTCCTCCACTGCCGTCAAGTACAGTAGACCGTTGCCCTCCAGCTTAGGAGAATTGCCCAGTGGAATCGTGCGTTTGATGAGTTGTGCGTATAATTCCGGTTCGGTGAGATCACGCTCAAAGCTCGCATTCGCCAGCTGCTTAATCAACGCCAATGCACCTGCTACGTGCGGAGTAGCCATCGAAGTTCCGCTAAAGGTCGCATATTTGCCGCCCGGAACGGTTGATAAAATATCTTCTCCCGGTGCAACCAAATCCACCTCATTATTAGAATTACTAAATTCTGAGGTGTGCCTGTCAAAATTGATAGCACCTACGCTAATCACTTCATTATAGCAGCCGGGGTAGCCGAGCTCGTCCGTTCTGTCGTCACCATCTCCCTCATTTCCAGCTGCACAGATGACTAAGATTTGGCTAGCTACAGCCTTTTTTACTGCTTCATGAAGCTCTGGCACATCCTCAGAACCGCCAAGTGACATCGATATGATATCTGCCTTTTGCTCAATCGCATAATAGATGCCTTGAATAATCCAGTCATATTGACCGGAGCCCTGCTTGTTTAGCACTTTGATGATGAGCAGGTCTGCCTCTGGAGCAACACCCACGACACCATCCGCATTTTCTGCTGCTGCAATGGTTCCTGCCACATGCGTACCATGACCGTTGTAATCCTTGAAAATTTCCGGATCACCTTGATCATCATCCGTGAAATTCCGGCCGCCAATAATGCGCGCCTTCAAATCAGGATGGTCCGAATCACAGCCCGTGTCCAGCACCGCCACCTTCACGCCTCGGCCTCGAGTCTGGTTCCATACCGCAGGAGCCTGAATCAGCTCTACACCTCGCGGTATTTCATTCACTTGTTGCTCCTGCTTGATCACTTGGTAAGGAATGATATGCACTTTACGTTCCATCTTATTCCCTCCTTCATGGATTCAATCGGAAACCATCCGTCTTTGAAACTTTGAAAACCTCTACTACATTCGAGGTTACTATATTCTAGCAATTTTTGAAAAGTTTGAACATCCCCATTTTGCTTATTTTTGTAAAAAAACAGACATCCTCCAATTCGCTTGAAGAATGTCTGTTGTAGAATCTCTTTCAGCCTTAGGCTGATTCCGCCTGAAGTTCAGCCTTAGATAACAGCGATTTGTGCTGCCATTTCCGCCCCTTCCAGCGTAAATAGTGGAAAATGCCTCGTACCCACTCATCGCAGGCATGTGCAATCCACACTCCCAGCACACCATATCCCATATGAATGCCCAGCACATATGCTAGCGGGATTTTAATCCCCCACATTGAAATAATGGCCATCATCAACGGGAACTGAACATCTCCCGCCGCTCGCAAGGAGTTAATGACAACATGATTAAACACTCGGCCCGGCTCCAGCAATATACAGAAGAGCAAAATTGCTGCCCCTAATTGAATGATCGCCGGCTCATCTGTAAAGATCGCCATCACTTCATATCGGAAAAAGGATACTACCACGATCACAGCAATCGTAATGACCAAAGACCATTTTAGGCTCCGTAAAAGTTGATGATAGGCCTTTTCCTTGTCTCCTGCTCCAATCAGGCGGGCAACAATAATTTCTGTCCCCTCACCTACAGCCATTCCAAATACCATAAAAAAGTACACAATTGTATTCGTATAAAAATGGGTTGCGATCGCCGTTGTACCCATAAAGCTGACAAACCGGGTCACCATCATTTGGCTAAGCTGATAAGACAACCATTCCAGCCCGGCAGGAATACCAATCTTCAGGATGGCTACCAGCTTACTCCATTGAAGCTGTACATAATACCGGATGCGAATCGGCGCACTTACACGCTTGTACAGCAGTAGAAAAATCCAGACACATGCTACAGCACGGCTAATAACCGTTGAAATCGCTGCTCCCGCCACTCCCATCTGCGGCAGACCAAACCAGCCATAAATGAGCAGCGCATTTCCCACGATATGCAATATATTCATACCAATGCCCACGATCATCGTATCTTTAGTAAAACCATGCGATCGAATAACCGGACCTGCAGTTAGCATGAGCGCTTCCAGAAACAACGAACCCCCTGCCAGCATCATATAAATCTCTGCATTTTCCTTAATCGTCGGGGTAATATGGTAAAAGGATAGTAAAAAATCCCGGCTCACAATAAACATCAAACTCAGCGCCAGACCAAACACCAGATTAAAGGTTAGTGCCGAAGCCGTAACACGGCTTGCATCCACATGCTTTTGCGCCCCCAATAGCTGAGCAATGATCACACCTACACCAAGACCAAGCAGATTGAAAAGTATAATCGTAAATTCAATCAACTGTCTTGATACACCCACAGCCGATACAACCTCATCAGAAACATGGCTTAGCATGAACGTATCCACGCTACCCATCAAAATGTGAAACAACATCTCTATAAAGATCGGCCAAGTGATGGCAAAAACCGTCATCGTTTTAACGGCTTGTGCTTGCTTGGAACCGTTTTCCTGAGACAGTGACATCCTTCCGTATTCCTCCTAAATGCGACCCAATTATTACTTAATACCTACACGTCAATATCGATAACACTTACTCAAACATAAAAAGTCATATGCTTTTTATCGTTTCTATAATAGTCCAAGCGGTCCTGCAATTGTCCTGTGTGGAATTCAAACTTATGTCCGTCTGGATCTGTAAAATAGACCGACCTTTTGTCCTGTTCATTCCGCTCTCTTCCGGGCAAAATGGTGGCATTAAAAGTTCTCAGCTTGTTAAGCATGCTCTCAAAATCCGCTTCCGCTACCGAAAATGCAATATGCGTATAGGATTGATGAATTTCATTTCTTGGGATATCCTCCTCCACATTGAGGGCCAGCCACATTCCCAAGCAGTCCAGGTAAGCCAACTTACGTCCTTTAACGAGCAGTTTTCCATCTAGTATATTCTGATAGAAATGTATAGACTTCTCCAAATCAGACACCGAAAAGCAAATATGATTCCACCCTTGTATGCTCATGTTCCCTATTCCTTTCAGCAAATCCTGTCTAGCCAATAGGTCCACGCTTCTATATATTGATCTAGATCTCCCGGATGATGCCGAATGCAGGTAGCAATACGAAAGTATAATCCTTGTAGTACCTCCCTGTTCAGCTCGTATTCCCCTGTCATCTCCGGCCCAAGCTTCTCTAAGGCAGGCAAAATAGTATCGACGGTCAGCCTATCGGGTGAAGAACAAAAGGCGTATATCAGATCATACAGAGGCTCTCCCACGACTGGGTCAGGATCAATAATGCCTGTCAACGTACCATTTTCGGCAAACACAAAATTATGTACTCCACAGTCACCATGAAGCAAATATTTAATATTCCGTTGCGGCGATCCGGCCACAAGGGTATGGACGAACCGATGATCCTCTGGGGGTAAAACGTCTTGTATGATCTTTTCAGATTCCTTCGTTCTGTGCAGCAGAAAATCTCTCCATTCCACAAACGGGTGGTCCGGATAACCATAATGACGTTCCTCACCAAAAGGCTTATAGTGCGAGATCACCTCCGTCGCCAGACGAAGTAACAAATCGCTTTTGTTTCGTCCATGATACTGTGTGAGCCCTGACCTAAACGTGTACACCAAATAACGGTGCAACGGATCTACATAAACCAAACGCGATAGTTTCTCAACCTGTACATAGGTATGTAAGAATTCTGCCTCGGCTTCTACGACAGCGGGATCATTTTGCTTAATCACGTATCGCGGCTTAGTTCCGTCCATGACAACAACCACTTTGCTCGAAGTTCCGCCGGTCAGCGGTTTGAGATTTCGCATATGGCTTTCAAGCACGCCCGTTTCGTGAAGCTCATTCAAGATCAGTTGAACATCCATCTTACGCCCTCCCTCCATGCGTCTGATCGACAATGCGGCTGGCGATTTGGATATTTCATTAAGATCCAACACGTTCGCCAGCCGCTCTTCTTTTAAAAATAAATCTTTTCATGCTCCGCATAGATTTCAAGCGCCCGCTCCATCTTATGCACATAGGTCTCATCCTGACTAGAACATAGAAATGTAATGTGTCCCTCCTGCGATGGACCGGATTTTGGCGAAGGCTCCAGCAAATTACGCTCAGACAACACCTGTTTCAACCGTCTAACTGTTCCCTGGCTCCCGTCAATTAACTGAATATGAGAAGGCAGTAGTTCCCTTAGAATCTCCTTATAAAAAGGATAATGGGTACACCCCAATACCACCGTACCGTATATGTCGAGATTGAACGAAGACAGCTCACGGTTAAAATATTCGGACATTTCTGCCCGATCAAAATTCAACTGTTCGCAATAATGTACTAGCTCCGGCAGAGGTAGTGAGTCCACGCTCCCATGATCGTCAACCCTGGATACCAGCGCTGCATAACAGGATTGTTTCAAGGTCAATGGTGTGGCTAACACCAGAACTCTTTTACCATTGGATCGGTTCATCTCGACCGCTGGCTTCACTGCTGGCTCCATACCAATAATCGGAATAGGATATTCTTTCCTTAGCTCCGCAACCGCGATACTTGTAGCCGTATTGCAGGCAATTACCAATGCCTTAACATCTTCTTTTAGAATCGTTTGTACTGAAGCCTTGACATAACCAAGCACCTCTTGGGGAGTTTTCGTCCCGTAAGGCACATGGAGGGTATCCGCCATGTATACAAAATTTTCGTTTGGCAAACGTCTTAGTGCCTCGGACAATACTGTAATTCCACCTAATCCTGAATCAAAAAAACCTATCTTCAAGCTACTCACCTTTTTTCGTTCAACTATTGTGCTATATCTTGCTGGCACCATGTTCATTTTCTTCTTCGCCTACTCAAACCATTCTCTTCATTAAACTTTACATTTAAATTTTACCGCAAAACTGATATTTTGCAAAAGAAACACGTAAAATTTTCAGTGTAAAAAATAAAGTAGCTTTTCAAAGTAAATTTAATATAAAAGTGTTGACAGATATTATCTTTATATTGTAATATTACTTGGTAACTTACTAACTTAACTTACTTATTCAACTTACTTAGGGGGAAATAAATCATGTCTAAAGTATTATTTGTTAAAGCTAATGATCGTACAGCTGAAGAATCTGCAACAGTTAAATTGTATAACGCCTTCGTAGAAAGCTACAAGTCTTCCCACCCAACTGATGAAATCACTGAGCTGGACCTGTTCTCCGTCGAGCTTCCTTATTTGAACGCTAACATGATCAACGGCACGTTCAAATCCGCTAGAGGCATGGAGCTGAACGCAGAAGAAGCTCGCCTGGCAAACATTGCTAATGGCTACCTGGATCAATTCCTGGCAGCAGACAAAGTCGTATTTGCTTTCCCGCTCTGGAACATGACGATTCCAGCTGTACTGCATACGTACATTGACTACCTGAACCAAGCTGGTAAAACATTCAAATACACTGCTGAAGGTCCTGTTGGTCTCGTAACTGAAACTAAAGTAGCCCTGCTGAATGCAAGAGGCGGCGTTTATTCCGAAGGACCAGCTGCTGCAGCTGAAATGTCTTTGAACTTCATGAACAACATCTTATCCTTCTTCGGAGTGAAAGACATCGTGAAAGTTGTTCTGGAAGGACATAATCAATCTCCAGATCAAGCACAAGAAATCGTTGCTTCTGCTGTACAACGTGCAGTAGACACAGCAAAATCGTTCTAATCATATATTATGAAGAGAAGAGGATATCCGCGCCCTATATGGGCTGGATATCCTCTTTTTTTGTTATAAAGTATAAAAAAACACGTGCTCCCCTGATCTATGATCAAGTGAAAGCACGTGTTTGTGAAATGAGATTACTTCTATTTTAAGGAATGAATTGCTGCACGATTTTTATAACTTTACCCTCACGAAGCGTAATATGGTATGGAAATTGACTGAGGTCCAGAACGTCCTTTTTAGCAAAATCTTTCTCAAACTGTGCCAGAGGAATCGATTCGTTCCATTGCACGTCTGTATCTTCTATGTTACCCGTGTGATCATAAATCTGCACCTCTACCGAAGCATCTGGTGCAACCTGATACACGTCATTTTGCACGGAATTGTTTACGATGTAATAGCCGTCTGGAGCTCCATCCAATCCTGTATTTCCTTCATGCTCCAATAATGCTTTGTCAGCTGCCGCGCCTTCATACCATTCAATCGGGTCTGCCGACAAATAAATTTGTCCGTCACGAATCTCCATTTGGTTTATATATACGGTCTCCTGATTTTCAGCAGCTGCTACAGGCGTGTAGCCTTGCGCTGTTGCCCCTGCCGTCGTAATCAGCATCATCATTAAAGCCAATACGGTCCATTTCGAAGCTAGTTTCATCATGTCTGATCTCTCCTTGCCGTTTGGGTATGTACACGGTGTCTGTAAGCTTCATTACCCTTGTGTACTTATCATAAACGTTGCACGGTTAAAAAGTGTATCAGATACATAAAAAAGAAGTTACGATTTTTTAAGACTTGGTCTTAAAACTTGATAACATGTCCTATTTATCTTTGCTATCTTAATAACCCGACCTGACGTGCCTGTTCTTCGGTGAGAATAAACTCTTCATTTTGCCATACTTCGTCCTCTTTGGTTACAGCAAACATCCCCATGATCTCTGTCCATATTCCTTTGTCGACGGCTTCCTTTTGCGTAATGATAATTTTCATTTCGTTTCCTCCTCCTGTAAAATATGAGCAATCCAAGGCTGTCGATTTGTGTGTCCCACTTCGCGATCAGATGGTTTCTCCGATCGCTGTTGGAGCTTGATCGCTTCTCCGAAATCCATCTGCCGGCTTCGTTACTCAGTTTATCCTTGCCATTGCTCATTTTTCATGAGTTTGCCTCTAAAAAAGCCAACCACCTAAACTAATACTTAGGCCAAATATAATACTTTTATTTTAAGCCTCTAACCCTTATATGGAACTCACAATGCTTGTCCTAGATTTGCATTATCGGAGTGCTTGAGAGATTCTTGTCCCGCTTATAACATATGTACCCTTTTCCTGCCGAGATTATTCGTATCTTATTTGTAACCATAAAATTTTATATTATTTTTGTAGGTAGTGACTTCTTTTGAAATGACTAAGCCCTAAAATAAAAACGGCTGTAGGTTATCCTACGAGCCGTTTTCACTAAAAAATTTTCTATGCTTGGTTAATCTATCAGTACCATCAACATATACGTATTCAGTTATTGTTTCTGCATAAAAAAATGGTCGCCAAAAGCACTAAAGCAGCGGAGAGGACGGAATTGTTCTGAAGAAGCGGAGCGTTCGCCTTTGTCTCCGGATTTCTACCCTTGAACATACAAACAAGAAATCTGGGGGCAACAGCGATCGGAAGAATGATCCGTCCTCGTAGCGACCATTATCCGCATCACTATCACTTAACCACTCCGCATGATATAAATGTAGCGCTCCTTTTACACAGAAAAGTAAAAAGGCTGTACGCATACTGGCTTGGACACGGTTACTTGTTCCCCAGTGTAGGTCAAGCGTCCACTTGCCTTGTCCACTTTGAACGTAACAATGTTGTTGGTGTCGCGGTTGGCCACGAGCATATGGTCACCATTTGGAGTCAAAGCAAAATGGCGTGGATGCTCCCCTTCGGCAGATACATGCTCGACCAAGCTCAACTTGCCATTTGCTCCGTCTACAGCGTATACCACAATGCTGTCATGCCCGCGGTTGGAACCGTACAGATAAGCTCCATCCCCCGAAATCGCAATTTCAGCAGTTGTGTTTTCACCTGTAAAGTCAGACGGCAATGTCGGTACGCTCTCAAGCTCAGTGAGCTTGCCAGCCTCTGCATCGTATGCAAAAGAAGTAATGGAAGAATCCACTTCGTTAATGACAAAAGCAAATTTACCATTCGGGTGGAACGTCAAATGACGTGGACCTGCACCTGCATGGGTTTTCGTTTCACCATGAAGCACCAGTTGTCCTTTGCTGTCATCAATGGTGTAAACGCGGATCAGATCCAGACCGAGATCTTGTACGAACAGGAAGCGGCCATCCGGACTAAAGAAACTGGAATGTGGATGTGGACGATCCTGACGTTCAGGATGCGCTCCTTTGCCCTCATGCTGTTTAACATCTAGCAACTCACCGATACGTCCGTCCTCAGTAAGAGACACCAGTCCCACCATACCTCCATGGTAGCTGACTACAATAAGGTAGCGATCAGATGGATCACGCTGAATGTGGCAAGTTGTTGCACCCACGTTTTCCGCACGATTCAGCAATGTAAATGTTCCTTTAACTGGGTCAATTTCGAAAGCAGAGGCTTCGCCTACTTTCGCTCCTGCAGCAGAAGTCGTCTCTCCAATGGAATACAGCTTCCGATTTTTGACGTCCACATTCAGGAATGTAGGATTTTTCAAGCCGGAGAACTCATCCTGTAGTGTAAGTGCTCCTGTCTGTTCATTAAAAGTGTACGAATAAACTCCGTTACCTTCCAATTCGGCGTAAGAGCCTGCGAATACGAGCAATTTTTGTTGTGCTGTCATGGTTGTGTCCTCCTTGGATTAAAAAAATGATGGGCAATTGGAATGATTGCTCCTGTTACAAATATCGCTTTAAGAGGCGCGCTCCACCACGGGCTCTGTGGACAACGCCACATTTCCCGCTACGGCACGCGAGATCATGCATGAGGTTTCTGCCTGCTCTGCCAGTCGCAATGCTTGTTCGATCTGCGATTCTGTCGCATCGGCGGCCAATTGAACCTGCGGACGATGCACAATTCGGCGATATGTAAAAATATTGTTTGTTACATCGACAATCCCTTCGGATTCCAGCGCCAGTGATGCCACCGGGAGACTCGCGCGCTCCATCATAGCCGCCAACGTAATCAAATAGCAGGTAGCGGCGGCACCGAGCAGCATTTCATCTGGATTGGTGCCCACACCAGGGCCTCCCATCTCAGCCGGGATCGAAATTGCAGTCCGCAACTGTCCAGCCTCAATACGGCCGTCGCTGTTGCGCCCCCCGTTCCAGTCTGCCTTGAGCAGAAAGGTATGCTCCATTTCAGGTCACTCCTCTCTCTTATATTATGAATCTTTACACAGGTGAATGTAAAGGTTAGTCAATCTCCTGGTTTTTGGTTTCCGTACCCAGCAACCATACAGCCACTGCTCCGATCAAGATAGCTACGAAGAAAATCACAAAGATAGATGGTAACGCTACGCCTTGTCCTACGAGTATACCGACCGCAAAAGGCCCGATAACGCCTCCAATACGGCCAAACGCAGCCGCCATACCCACACCGGTAGAACGGACCGCTGTCGGGTACAATTCCGGAGTATAAGCGTACATGGCTCCCCAAGCACCGAGATTAAAAAAGGACAAGCAGATACCAGCAGCTAGCAGCATTCCCGCCGTTTCCGAGGTGCCGAACCAAATGGCGGACACTGCTGTGAGCAGCAAGTAGATGATCAGTACGAATTTGCGCCCCAGCTTTTCAATTAGATAGGCGGCGGTAAAGTAACCTGGTAGTTGCGCAAGCGTCATGATCAGTACATATTCAAAGCTTTTAACCAGTTCGAAACCTTTCATAAACATAATGCTCGGTAGCCACAGGAACATGCCGTAGTATGAAAATACAACTGTGAACCATAAAATCCACAGCATCAGCGTAGACTTGCGATGGGGTCCCGACCAAATCGAAGCCAATCGTGCACGCAGCGGAAGTTTAACGCTTTGCTGCTTGTAACGCGGTGAATCATCAATAGCTCTGCGCAGATAAAGAGCGTACAGCGCAGGTACTGCGCCGAGAATAAATGCCATTTGCCAACCATACTTCGGAATAACAAAATAAGCAATAAGAGCCGAAAGGATCCAGCCTGCCGCCCAGAAGCTTTCCAGCAGGACAACCGCTCTTCCTCGTTCTTTTACAGGCACTGATTCTGACACCAGCGTCGAAGCAACAGGCAATTCCCCGCCCAAGCCTGCACCAGCAATAAAACGCAGCACCAGCAGCATTCCGAGTCCTGTCGCCAAAGCTGATAAGCCGCTGGCAATAGAAAAGATCAACAATGTCCACACTAATATGGCGCGTCTGCCGTAACGATCCGCCAAAATCCCCGCCAAAGCGGCTCCGAACACCATTCCTATCGAATTCATTGCAGTCAGCAGTCCAATTTGCTCAGATCCCAGATGCCACTCCTTTGCCAACGCTGCGACTATAAATGAAAGCAGCCCCACATCCATAGCATCAAACAACCAGCTGAGCCCTGCGCTAAACAGCAATTTTCTTTTTTTGGCTGGTGGTAATGAAGTTAATTCACTCATGATTCGCTCTCCCTTAAAAATATATCGTATGTAGACGTATATTCAGGTGTCTTGTCACCTGTAGCCTAGCATCTATTGTACCGTAAGCTTCCTTAATCTGCGAGCTTTTTAACACAGAAAAAAACGGAAGATTGCCTACGGCAATTCTCCCGCCTTCTGGAACCTGCCACTTACCGGTTTTGGACCAGACCGATGATCGTCACCATGAGCACTAGCAGCTGGATGAGTGTATCGTTACTCATTCCAATCGCCTCCATCCCACATGAGATACTCCTTCGGCCGTTTCCCCTCTCCCCGGATCATGACGCTTGTTCCCCAATACATACCTATGCAGGTGGCGGGAAGCTTATGATCAATCATGGATGAAAATCTCCATACGTTTAAGGTTTAATCCAGGACCACTGCAAATCCATTTCCTGAATACATTCACGGTTATCATGTTCATCATTGGCCACCAGTGGGGTCACTGGATAGATACTCATGTCTCCTTGCTCATACGTGCGCAGTAGAGGCAACAGCTCATCTATGTTCTGGACAGACGGGTCCAACCATGAATCTATATGATCAGCTTCCAAAATAGCCGGCATACGGGTATCGAATTCACGTATATCCGTATTGGCATGAACTGTCATCATCGTACAGGTGCGTAAAGGCTCCTTACGACTATCCTGCCATACTTCATATAGTCCCGCGACCGCAAACATCTTCTGTTCCGGCAGTACCACCCGTACAGCACACATGCGTTTACCCAATTTGCGCCAATAATAAAATCCATTGCATGGAATAATACAACGTCGGGTTTCCGCCATCTTGCGATAACTCGGATTTACCCGAACCGTATTCAAGTCTGCATTGACACAATCCTTGCCCCAGTAGGGAATAAATCCCCAGCGAAATTCATCAAGTACCCGTTCTCCATCCTGATGCAGCACAATTGGAACATGCTGAGTGGGACTCATGTTATAGCGTGTTTTGTAATAATACATCACCCGTTGTATACCAAAATGATCCCTTACCTCATCCAAATCAGCCGATAACGAAAACCTTTTGCACATACGCTATTCATCCTTCCGCCTTTTTCATCTATTGTGCGGATATACAAGGAAAAATATGCATATGCAGGTTTTGCAAACATCCAATAAACGACAAAACATATAGCAATATCCCCGCAGTTGTGAAGCTACGGGGATAGATACTAGCTTATATCGTTATTACTTCTTTTCTACCGCGTGACCGCCAAATTCATTGCGCAGCGCAGCAACCACTTTCCCGTTGAACGTGTCCGCATCAAGAGAACGGTAGCGCATCAGCAGGGACAAAGCAATGACTGGAGTTGCAGCCTGAATGTCCAGCGCTTCCTCAACCGTCCATTTTCCTTCACCAGAAGAGTGCATAACCCCACGGATTTCGTCCAGGTTTGCATCTTTGGAGAATGCCCGTTCAGTCAAGCCCATCAGCCAAGAGCGAATAACAGAACCGTTGTTCCACACACGCGCTACTTGTTCATAATCAAAGTCAAAGCTGCTTTTTTCCAGCACTTCAAATCCTTCACCGATGGAAGCCATCATGCCGTATTCCACACCGTTATGAACCATTTTCAGAAAATGTCCGCTTCCGGATTTACCTGCATACAGATATCCGTTTTCCACTGCTGTGTCGCGGAAAATAGGCTCAACAACCGCCCAAGCTTCCGGATCGCCACCGATCATGTAACAAGCGCCATTGCGTGCGCCTTCCATCCCGCCTGAGGTTCCAGCATCCATGAAGCTGATACCATATTCTTGAAGACGGGCATGGCGAGCAATAGACTCTTTGTAATGAGAATTACCACCTTCAATAATGATGTCTCCTTTGGACAACATCGGCTGAAGCTGATCCAGCACAGAATCCACAATTTGGTGAGGAACCATAATCCACAATACTCTAGGGGATTGAGTTGCCTGTACAAGCTCTTCCAATGTGGAAGCACCTGTAGCTCCATAATCCTTCATTTCTTGGATGGCGGCTGCATTGACGTCGTAAGCCACAAGTTCATGCTTATGATCGATCAAATTTTTCCCGAGATTTAAGCCCATTTTTCCCAAACCAATTAATCCTACTTGCATTGTAAAGGCCTCCTGCCGTAGCAAACATATTTTGTATATACTTTCTTATTGATGTTAAGAACGAACGACTGCTTTTTCAGTGCTTTCGGACTTTTCGTCCAGCCACCATGTAAAGCCTTGCTCTTCCAACAATTGATCTGAAGCTTCTGGACCGTAAGAGCCTGCTGCATACGTATGAAGTGGAACCTCACCACGAGCAAAAGCTTCCAGTACAGGTTGAACCCACACCCATGAAAGCTCAACTTCGTTCCAATGAGCAAAAAAGGTGGAATCGCCGCGCAGCGCATCAAAGATGAGGCGCTCATAGGCTTCTGGTACATCCTTGGCCTCGGAATGATAATTCATCAGAACCGTTTCCAGTTGACCAGCGTTTAACGGGTCTCTGCTATTCAGACGCAGCGTTACCTTTTCATCCGGGTTAACATGGATGATCAGCAAGTTCGGGTCAGTCGGTTGCCCTTGAGCGGCATAAGGATCTGTGCTGTCCTTTTTGAATTCCACAACGATACGAGTAGATTTTTCTTTCATGCGTTTGCCAGTACGAATATAGAAAGGTACACCCGACCATTGTTCGTTGTCAATCCATAGGCGAGCTGAAATGAAAGTATCATTTTGTGAATCAGGACCGATGTCCGGCTCTTCATTATAGGAAGGAACTGCTTTTCCGTTGATCTCACCGTTGGTATATTGGCCTCTAACCACGTTGGAAGCAATATCGGAAGGATCAAGTGCACGAAGCGCGTCCATCACCTTGCTTTTTTCATCACGCACCTGGTCAGCCGTGACATGTCCCGGCTTGTTCATAGCCGTCATCATCAACACCTGTAGCATGTGATTTTGTACCATATCACGAATAGCGCCAGAATGATCATAGTATCCTGCTCGCTCCTCCACCCCTACAGTCTCGGATGCGGTAATTTGCACATTGGCGATGTATTGATTGTTCCATATCCCTTGAAGCAATGGATTAGCAAATTTTAAGGCTTCCAGGTTTTGTACCATGGGCTTACCTAAGTAATGGTCAATACGATAAATCTCATCCTCAGCAAATGTTCTGCTCAGGCGATCATTCAGCTCACGTGCTGATTCCAGATCATGTCCAAATGGTTTTTCGATAATGAGCCGTTTCCAACCCTTTGTTTCAGCTAAACCACTCTCCCGAATATTGAGGGCAATCACATCAAAAAATTCCGGTGCCACCGATAAGTAAAACATGCGGTTCCCCGGAATTCCCAAGTCATTTTCACGTTGCTCAGCAAGCTGCAGCAGCTTTTTATAATCTTCCGGGTGGTTGACGTTCAATGCGCTGTAACGGAAAGCACTTAAGAACTGATCCATCTGTGCACGGTCTTCATTCACGTGTCTGGAAAAATCCTTAATGGATTGCTCTACATTACTTTGAAATTGCTCGTCCGCCACTTCACGACGCCCCATCCCAATTACAGAAAAGGAAGCCGGAATTTTACCTTCTACAAACAAATTATACAAGGCAGGGTAAATTTTGCGTTTCGCCAAATCCCCTGTCGCTCCAAATAAGACAAATGTCATTGAATCCATGAAATATTCCTTCTTCCCATTATAAAGATGAGGTTATTAAAAGTTACCTGAGGAATTAACGTAACCCATAATACACCCAAAATAAGGGGCAAGTCAATCAAATTTTAGCGAAATCGTGAACATTCGATATATCCTGTAATGATAACGTTTTCTGTGGTATGATTGACGAAAGGAAAGAGAAAAAACTGTTAAATATGTCACAGTTGATACAAAGCGTTATAGTTACTATTGGTATACAGAGTTACTTTTAGTATACTGTTTAAAACAACAATGAAATTGAGGGGATTCAGATGAGCGACGACAGGCAGCCTAAGCTTTTGTGCGGTAAGGTGGAACAGTCCTTTCAGATCATCAGCAAAAAATGGACCGCTCTCATCATTCATACTTTGATGGAACATCCCAAACGATTTAGTGAAATTCACGTCTCCATACCTGATCTTAGTAAACGCATGCTGAACGAACGTATCAAGGAACTAGAGCTTTCCGGCCTGATCCTTCGCAATGTCATCACAGAGCGGCCTGTGCGTACCGAGTATTCGCTGACACGCAAGGGTAAAGAGCTAGGTGATGCATTAAATGGTGTGGAGAGCTGGGCCGAGAGATGGCTTTAACCGCTAACAGGAGGTCGTCACACAGGGTCTCCTGTTATTGTGTTACCCCATGTGGATCATAATACAAACTATAGTACGAAAATAATGGAACAACCGCGCAACAGCTCATGATTTCAGAATGAGCCAAGGAAGGATGAGAACGATGGCATTTGGCATTACCCGGCAGGAGCTTATGGCCTGGAAAAGAGAGGTCAGTCGTGGTGAAATTGCTTTCCTGACACATTACTGGCTGGATGATCGCTTTCCAGGCATTACAACCGTCACCAAGGTGGGATGTTCTGATTTGGACAAGCTGCGCTTATGGTGCAACCATAACGGATTGAACCCCCAATATATTCATCAGCGTCAGCCCTATCCGCATTTTGATCTTATCGGCAACAAACAGACGGAAATTTTACGTAAGTACGGCATGAGCGATCAATTAAAACGCTTCGAACTTCAACTCCCAACGAGTACACACCCATCGTTCTAAACCGCAGCTCTCAGAGCTGCGGTTCTTTTGTTCTAATACCAGTTAATACCTTGTGTATCCAAATCGCTGACATAGCTCCTTCTCCCATCGCCACAGTCGCTTGCTCGGCATGAGCTCCTAAGTCCCCGGCTACCCATACATTTTCCACATTTGTCATTTTGCTGCGAGGATGAGTCTCAATATGCTTATTATGCAGCAGATGTACACCCAGTTGCTCCGCCAGCTCTGAATGAACGTGATTGCTGCCAAAGGCTAAAAAGCCCCGCTCTGCTCGAACCACATGTCCATCAGCCAGCCGCACTCCTTCAAAACAGCCCCATTCTCCGGTTATAATCTCTGAAATGACTGCTTCCTTATAGCCAATCCCTTTTTCCCGCAGCTTTACGATCAGCTCGTCCGGCACCTCTGAACGCTCATGATTGACATAAACAAGTTGATCGGTGCGCGCTGATAAAATCAGAGCCATGGAAGCTCCTGCTTTGCCTGCCCCCATAACGACCGTACTGCGATCCTGAACCTCATAACCGTCACAATCCGGGCACACATATACACTGTTGCCCAAGCAGGCTTGTAACCCATCCAGCTTTGGAAAACGGTCCGTTAGCCCTGTCGCCAACAGTAGCGTTTTTGACGAATACACGGATCCTCCCTCCACTTGAATGTCAAAAAGCTCATCTCTTTTGGCGGCTTTTACCGCCTTCCCTTCAACAAATTCAGTACCTAGTTTCGTGGCTTCACTACGTCCAAGCCGTCGCAGCTCTTCACCAGAAATTCCGTCAGGAAAGCCCAAAATATTATGATACTGGTGGCACAGCGTAGATCGACCATAGCCCGAATCTATCACTAGAACTCGATGACTGCTGTATCTCCCCAATTGAATCGCTGCTTGCAATCCGGCAATTCCCCCACCAACAATAATGCAATCATAGTTCATCACTTTTCCTCCTTTGAATGCGCGTTATCCTAGACATCTGCATAAAATCGCAATAACACCTATGTAAACTTCTCATCCAATTTTAAACATAATATCACCCACTAACGGATGAATTAACCCCTGTGTCCGTATATATCAAAAGCTTACATGCCTTAAAAATAGAATGACAAAGAGCACTGTAGATAACCACAGTGCTCTAATCAGGCTGAACCTGAAACGTCATTTTATCGTGAACATTATTTAAATGTTTTTACGCGTTCCTCAACAGGCTGGAATTCTTTTTCACCTGGTTGGAATGTCGGTTTACCAAATGGCATTTCAGCAATCAGTTTCCAATGCTCAGGAATGTTCCATTCGTTTTTCACTTTTTCATCAATCAATGGGTTGTAATGCTGAAGGGATGCCCCCAGTCCTTCTTGCTCCAGAGCCGTCCATACTACCAATTGCAACATACCATTAGATTGGTTGGACCAGATTGGGAAATTGTCCGCATAGGCTTCAAATTGTTGTTGCAGACCAGCTACCACGTTATTGTCTTCAAAGAACAAGACTGTTCCGTATCCGCTGCGGAAACCGTTCATTTTCTCGGCAGTAGACTTGAATTGCTCCTCATTGCCTACAACCTCACGCAAAATATCTTCTGTAATATTCCACAGTTTATCATGATGCTCTCCGAGCAACACTACAGCACGTGAAGTTTGGGAGTTGAAAGAGGTAGGTGTATACTTAACAGCTTCCTCTACAATCTCTTGAATCCGTTGGTCAGAAATGACCTGTTCTTTGCTAATACCATAATAGGAGCGTCTGTCTTTCAGAGCTGTGAAGAAGTCTTTAGCCATTTTGTTACCTCCTGAGAAAAATTAATTACTTTTCGTAACTTAATATACATTACATATATCTTAAAGTCAAGAGATTTCTTTTTAAATATTACCAGTTAGTTGATGATTATACGCCACCATTATATTTTTTCTCACTGGAAGAGGTGTGCTTGGTTGCATCCTTGTCTCTCTCCTCCTGCCTTTCCATCTTCAAATCCTCTACGGGAATGGCGTCTACCGTCTGCTCAATCTCAAAACGGTCAAACAAGCTTTCCTGCTCTGTCGGATACTGCTCTGCATGATCTCGATTGATCGACTGTTCCTGATGTTTAGACTCCGTTGTTCCTTTCCCCGTCTGTCCTTTCTGCTCATTCTGATCGTGCAGGTTATCTTCAAATGGGGCCATTTTACTTCCCTCCCTATCGGATTGGTGTTCACAGTATACTTTTACCTTTCACATCGAGGATTAAACGCAAAAAAGAGAAAATCTCCGCAAAGATTTTCTCTACTCATGTTCTTATAGATGGTTGATTGGATTATTCCGAGCTGGATTTACCTGTACACTCATGAAAAAGATGAGGTTCCAGCTTCTCTCCCGTTACGAGCTTCTGCACCAGTTGAGTCCCCGAGTCGGGGGTCATTTGACCATACCAGTCCCCTTGAGGATATACGATCACAACCGCAGCATCATGACAACGCCCATTACAGCGAGTTCTGGTCGTATGAATATATGCTTCTGCATTTTGATTACGAATTTCATCCCGAATTGCCTGTGTAACTTCTTCACCCTCATGTCGCATACATGTGCCTCCATTGCAGATCAACACATGATGCTTCATTGGTTCTAATTCAAAAATAGCCATAGCTTCCCCTTTAATCAACAGTTGTTGGTTTTAAATCAATGTTTATCTGGATAAAGAACAAGCTGTGCTTCCATCTGACCAGCTTCAATCGTCAGCACGATAAATGAATATTCGTCTTCGCCGCGTTTGTCCGTCGGAGACCCCGGATTAAGGACAAGCTGACCGTCAATCGTTTTGACCACCGGAATATGCGAATGTCCATAAATCAGGCAATCCAGCGTTTCTCCCTTAAACGTATTCAATGCGATATTTTCTGTCGTTCCTCGCCAGCCGTGACCGTGAACCATGCCGATCCGCTTGCCTTCAACTTCAACGATTCGCTGATAGCCTAAACGCTCCACGATGTCCATTCCATCATTGTTTCCAGCAATGCCTTGCACAGGCGCAAATTCAGCTAGACATTCATATACGAACCAATCCGTCCAGTCTCCGGCATGGAGAATGAGGTCACTGCCTTTTAACTCCTGTACAAGCCGACTAGGCAACGCTTTGCTTCTATGCGGCATATGAGTGTCTGAAAGTACGATGATTTTCATATAAATTCTCCTTACCAGCGTCTTTACACGGATGAACTTTGTTGCCCCACGCGCTGCTGAAGTGCCTGCTCCAGATCTCGCAGCGTAACGGTCTCGAAAAACGCCTGTATTTTCTGCTCTGCCACGGTATATAAACCATCCAATAATGCGTCTATGTTCCTGCCTACCTCACAATTATGATTGCTGTCGGTATGGATGGCGAACAACGGACCTTCATCCTTGGTCGCCTCATAGATCATTTTCAGATTGATGTTTGAACTGGACATGCTTAGACGAAAGCCGCGTGCTCCAGGCGACGAATCCACCAAACCCGCTTGTTTGAGTCGGCTCATAATCCTTCTCACAACTACTGGGTTTGTATTGATGCTGGAAGCAATAAGTGACGATGTCATTCGCTCCGGTGCCCCTTCAGCCAGAAGAAGCAGACAATGGATACTAACGGAAAAATGGGTACTCATGTTAACCACCTTTATGTGTGTGCCTCATTAAATGTTTGGAAAAATGCTTGTTTCCATCATACCACAATAGAGGCACCAACACAGTGCTTACTGCACCTTACTCCGGAAAATAGTCATTTTCAGGACGTACTCGCACTTTTAATTGGCGTACACTATATTCCAACTGCTTAACGATATCCTCCAGTTGACGACGGTCCAGTCCATTAAGGTCGGCCGCAGGCTTGGGTGCATTTTTCAAATCACGTATGGTTGCCTGCTGCTCCTGCCACTTGTCCATCAGGTCGGCTATATTCGCATAAAAGCGTTCATAATCCTTGATCACTTCATCCAGAAAGGCATCCACCTCGTCCGGATCATAGCCGCGCATTTTATTCTTAAACTGTTTCTCATGAATGGAGAGCGCGTCCAGCTGAATGCCCAGTTGTTTAAACAACTGCTTTTGTTTATCCAGACGACGCTTCATATGTTCATCCATCGGTTATTCCCTCCTTAACACACTATTCTTTTTATATCACATTCTAGGCTGGGAATAAAAGTCTCTGCTGATTGCCCGGCCCTATGAACGGGTATAAAAGAGCATACGTGTCACTTATACAGACCACGAAGGGAAGAGATGATCATGAACCATTTGAACGATTCGCAGCTTGCAGAGCTGAAACATATGTTGCTGGAGCAGAAAAAGGATTTAGAAAAGCATTTTGAACAAAACGGTCAGGAAAACGCTCAATTGGGAGAAACACTGACAGATTCCACAGGTGAGCTCTCGTCCTATGATAACCACCCCGCTGATATAGGGACAGAAACCTTTGAACGGTCCCGTGATCTGGCGATTAATGATTCGCTGCAAGACGAGCTGGAGCAAGTCAATGCAGCCCTTCAACGGATGAAGGATGGGACGTACGGAATATGTGTGGCGAGCGGGGAAGAAATTCCTTTTGAACGGTTGCAAGCCATTCCATATACAGCCTATACAGTCGAGCACACGCCAACTCGAGAATTATCGAATGACCGTCCTGTAGAGGAACAGGTCATGACTCCGCCGCCCAAGGGTGCAGGTGAGGTTCGCCAACGGAATGCAGGACGATTTGACGATGCGGGCGCATGGGACGCCGTGGAGAAATACGGTACATCGAACTCGCCTGCAACTGCCGCCAAGCGTGATGTCACTGATTATGATGAAAATATGTAATGCTATATGCTTATGTATTCGTTCATCTAAAAAAGCAGCTTGTCCTTTGGACAGGCTGCTTTTTATGTCTTTACGGGAATACAGTGATCCCGTTATCCAATTTCTATCCGTTTCCGACTGCGAGCTGACTCAATACAAGCGTCGATCACCTTCATATTGCTCACCGCATCTTCTGGCTCATACGGCAACGGGACACCGTCAAGCACCGCTTTAGCAAAAGCATCCGCTTGCAGTTCAAAGGAATTAAAACCTTTCAGACGTTCCTCACGCGTGACCGAACCGACGTGGACGAAAATTTGCGGTACAACAGACGTTCTTTCCCAACCGAACATTTTGGGCATCGCAATCGTACCCTTGCTACCGAGAATTTCCATGTTGGAACGATTAGCTGCCCACATGCCACAATCGAAAGTAAGGTTGACTCCACCCGGAAATTCCAGCAAACCGGAAGCCATCATATCGACGTTGTCATGCTCCGGGGAAAATAAGGCATGTACCGTCACTGCCTCCGGTTCCCGATCCAAATACATACGAGCGGCTGATATCGGATAGACGCCCACATCATATAGCGAGCCGCCGCCCATGTTTTTATTAAAGCGCACATTATCTGCCTGATCGGTATTGTTAAACGTAAACGTGCAATGGATGCCGCGAATGTCACCAATTTCCCCACTATTGATAATTTCCTTAATTCTTCGATGTTTGGGATGATAGCGATACATAAAAGCCTCTGCAAAGATCACTCCTGCACGTTGACATGCTTCAATCATGCGACTTGTCCCGGCCGAGCTAAGAGAAGATGGTTTTTCACACAAAACGTGCTTCCCAGCCTCCGCTGCCCGAATGGTCCACTCTTCATGCAGATGGTTCGGCAACGGAATGTACACCGCTCCGATTTCGGGATCAGCCAACAGTTCATCATAGCTTCCATAACTTTTCGGAATATCGAACTCCCGGGCGGTCTCAGCGGCTTTATCCGCATTACGACTAGCAATCCCAAGCACTTCTCCGCGTTCGGATTGCTGAATTGCCGGAATTACAGCGATTTGGGCGATCTCCGCAGTGCCTAAAATTCCCCATTTCAGCTTTCTACCCATCATTCTCATCCTTTCGTGGTTAGGAATAGTTGTCTTGTTCCGCTTTATGCAGCATACCTAAGCAACGGTCCAAATCAGCTTTGACCTGCTTCTTGTACAATCGTGCTTTCTCCTCCCCATCATCTGTAAAGTGATAGAGTACAATCTCCTGAAAATCCACGCGCGGGTCTGTTCCTTTCAATCGCTTGGTACGGTAAAAAACACCTTCCTGTACCAGCTCATGCAGCGCCCGGTAAACCTCGCTCTGAGGCGGAACATACCCAAAGCCACTAAACTCATCTTTCATCGATTCGAGCATCTGATATCCATAACCGCGATGCCTCTCCACCATTGTGATCAGATAAATTTTGATAAAAGCCCGCTGGGATATCATAAACGCCATTTCACAGCCTCCTCCACACCTTATTCGTGCACCTTATCTTCCATTATAAACCACTCTGCGTCCATACACTATTTCCTTTGATGATATGAGAGCGTATGAGAACCCTTCATCTCTTGTGACCTGTTTTAAGATGGCGAGAGATATAGAATGAGGCGATATAGAGTAGTGTGCGAAGCGCTGAGAAATGATTTTATTGTTTTTACTATTATGAATTTTTCATATGTTGAAATAATGTAATTAAAACTAAAAAAATAGAGTTACAGATTACGAAGACTGGATTAATTGTTTTAAGGCCTCCGTATCGTTACTTGTCAAAACAGGAATATATTCTGTTATTTTTTGGATGTCCCAGTCCCACCATTTCAGGGTTTGTAGCATAGCTATAGTTTCCTCATCAAACCGATAACGAATTAACTTCGCAGGATTTCCTCCTACAATGGAATATGACCGAACATCTTTAGTCACCACGGCGTTTGACGCAATGATCGCGCCATCACCAATTTGAACTCCGGGCATAATGGTAGCGTTGTAACCAATCCAAACATCATTTCCAACCACAGTGTCCCCTTTGTAGCCCCCACTTAAATTGGGTAAACCAACTTCCCAATCTCCGCCAAACGCTCCAAAAGGAAAAGTCGTAAATGCATTTGTATTATGATTAGCACCATTCATAATAAATTTGGCTTTGGCTGCAATCGCACAAAACTTACCAATCTTTAATTTGTCCCCTATAAAATCAAAATGATAAAGGACATTTTTCTCAAAATCCAAAGGGTTATCATCATCGTCATAGTAGGTATAATCCCCGATTTCGATATATGGATTAACCACTACATTGTTCAAAAAACACAGACTTCTAATATTTTTCATCGGAAAAACGCTTCTTGTATCTGGACCACTCATTTTGCGACCCTCCCATATGGTTGTTCCTTCACCTAACTGGTAAAGGAACATCCAGTCTATCAGTATGCATACTATTAAACAAATGTAGATAGAAAAGTATCCCTTGGCCTTAGTTCTTGGCTTTGGGATACTCATGTGAACATATGTGATTGGGTTATCAAATCAGGCTTGCTTTTGTAAGGCTGGCGGACCTCCAGTCGGGCGAGGACGAACCCGAAGCCCCACGATCCATTTGCCCAGAGGCAAGCGTGCCAGTAGCCATGTTCCGGCAACGGAAAAGATCATACAGAGAACGAACGAAGCCAGCGTACGAAGAACGTGGCTCCAGTCTGCAAAAAACGTCTCGTCAAAATAATAGGTCACACGCAGCATAAAGGCATGCATGAGATACGCTCCATAGGACAACGTTCCGATGGCCGTCAGCATACTCGCCGCACGTCCCCCCTTATGAGCAATCCACGTCGCTACCCGATAAGCTACAAAAATAGACGCGACGCAATATACAGCCATGACCGGACGCAGCAAAGACAAATAGTTAAAGGAAAGAACTGTACCTCGCGGCGTCTGGAACTGACCGATCATCTCGTACAGTAAGTAGCCTGTAATCACGATAAACAACGGCCAGTATATCATCTGTGCTTTGGTTACCCAAGCATTCCAACGCTTGACGTTCATCCCGGCTGCCGCTCCTAACACAAAATAAAAGAAAAAGTAGATCACATTCCGGTCAGCGTACAAGGTAAACCAAGAGGTAATGACCGGAAGCTGGAGCTTATCCATCGCTTGGTATACGGGTCCAACGGCGAACATGAGCAAAATATATAGCACGCCGAATCCAGCCAATGCAGCGGGTCGCCATTTTGACGGCAGTAGCGCAGACAAATGACGGACCGCATAACGAAACACGGGAAATAACACATAACATTGGATAATCATAACGATGTACCATAGATGATAGCTGCTTTTCCCGTTCAATAGCTTCTGGAAAAAATCCAGCGGGTGAATATATCCACCACTTTGGGCAAGCTGATTTCCCAATTCGTATAAAAGAGACCATATGATATACGGAACGATGATGTCCATGAATCTTTTACGTAAAAACGTTCCGTACTTTAAGACCCCATCATAATTGTAAAATAGCACCATGCCCGTGATAAACACAAACACCGGAACTGCAAATTTGGAACACAGCAGTAAAAGTGTCATCAAAACCCCGTCCTGGATGCGCGCCCCCTGCGCAACCGCATAATGTGCGACGGAATGCTGAAGAACAACGGCGGCAAAAGCCAGCCCTCTTAGCAAAGCGACTTCGGAAATTCTCTCTTTTTGACTCATGTCACTCTCCTGTTACATCTAGCAATTTATAAATCCAGGATTTTTCAAAATCCTCAAATCTATTATAACGACAATTCTGTAAAAATATATAGAAGGATAAACGTGCCAACAGCAAGCAAAGCATCATTTATCTCAGGTTTATTCTATGTTTCACTAACATGTAAAAGCAGCAGTCTTCCCTCTCGGGGAGACTGCTGCTGTAGAAACAACCTATATACAAAGGAGATAGGAAAGCCTGTTAAATCACGTTCTCAACTAGCCGTTAGTTGTTTACAGGTTCCTTCTAGTATCTGTGTACGCATCTGTCCGCGTATCCGCCACCGTATCATCATACGTTCTGTAACGATCCGCATTCAGCGAACGGTTGGTGCGGAAAATATCATAAACATCCCTGTGATGGTCAGCAGAATCCACCAGCACTAAAATCTTGCCCTGATCGACGTATGTCTCGTATTGACGTGCATCATCTTCTGGAATGCCTAGCCCGACCAGTCCACCGACCAAGCCACCTGCTCCCGCTCCGACAGCTGCTCCGGTAAGAGTAGCCGCGATAGGTCCAGCAGCAAGGATCGGTCCGATACCCGGAATAGCCAAGGCCCCGATGCCTGCCAGCAAGCCAGCAACGCCGCCCACAATACCGCCGGTAGCCGCCCCTGTCGCTACACCCTCCGGTGCTTTGGTGCCTGTCTCTTCACTAATCGTCCTTAGCTCGTCACGGTCACGGGTGATCACAGAAATTTCACTGCTTGGGATTCCTTTGCTCTGCAATTGTCCTATCGCACGAGATGCTTCCTGCTCTGTATCAAAAACACCAACAATTTTCTTTTCATTATAATCGTTTAAGTTATTAGCCATAATAGTTACCTCCCAATATTTTGGTGTTGAGTGGTTCGTCTTTCATTACCCCGCCATTATGACGTTTAAACGATTTTATGAAAATTCAAAAGTCGATTAGCATAAAATAGCTTCTATTTAACGCTTTGGCTTTGCTCTGTTGGTCGCCACAGCTTCCAGTGGATCATCCGGCCAATAATGCTTGGGATATCTACCCTTCAGGTCCTTTTTGACCTCAAAATAAGCCTCGCTCCAGAAGCTGGACAAGTCGGACGTCACTTGGACAGGTCGCTGGGCAGGTGACAGTAAATGCAATACAATGGGTACGCGTCCGCGTCCAATACGAGGCGTATCCCTCATACCGAACAACTCTTGTAGTCGTACGGCCAGCGCTGGTGCCTCAGGATTCGAATAATCGACAGGAATGCGGGAACCGCTGGGTACGCGGATATGCGTCGGCGCTTCCTGATCAAGCTGCTGCCGCTGTTCCCAATCTAGCCTGCCTAGCAGCAATGCAGCACTGTCCAGCCGTTGCAAATCGGATACATTTTTGGCTCCTAGAGCAAAAGGCAACAGCCACGATTCCAGTGAATCCAGCAATGCCGATTCCGTGCAGTCCGGCCAGTCCTCAGGCGCCGAGAAGTGCATAAAAATCAAACGAGCCTGCAACTGGAGGGTTTGCCGATTCCATGACAGCAGCTTCAGACCTCGTTCACGGACACCCTGCATCAAGGCAGCAGCTACTTCCTCTGCCGGAGGTCGCTCATAGGACGTTTCCTTTAAGACGAGTGAGCCCAGCCGCAGTACCTTACGGGCTCTCACTGCTGAGGCGGAGCTATCCCAGTATACGCTGGCTTGTTCCAACAGCATTTCACTGCAATGCTCGACCAGCTCTTGCAGTTCAATTGGTGCCGCCAACTGAATGGCACCGTCTGCCCCCTCGTCGTCCACTTCAGCGGCGACGAGATAGGACGAACGCGACATCCACTCCACTTGTCGGAGTCGCGCGCCCCGGCCGCCGCTAAGCAAAAAGCGGCCATCCCCCCGGCCCTGCGCGATCCGATCCGGATACGCAAAGGCCAACAGCAGCCCGCAAGCCGCGGAGCCGTCAGGCTCGTCCTGAGCTGCGGCTGCTGTCGGCAGCGTGGCTAGCAGCTGCCGGCTCTCCTGCACGATACGGCGAATCACCGTATCGTCTACTGCCCGCAGCAGGCTGTGCGTGCTGCGGGCATGGGCCGCCTCGCGCAGGGCATCCAGCCGTGGGCGCAAATCCGTTCCGCCATGAGCGCGGAACGGGTCCCGCTCTTGCAGCAGCGCAGCCAGACGGCTGGCAGTCGGGGCCAGGCCAAGGGCTGCTGCGCGCAACAGCATGTGCCCAAGGCGCGGGTGCGTGCCTAGGGCGGACACCTCGCGCCCATGCGCGGTGATGCCGCCTGTAGTGCCGTCGGCTGCTGCATCCAGGCAGCCGAGCTGATGCAGCAAACCTGTGGCCTGGCGGTACGCGGCCTCAGGCGGGGCATCCAGCCAGGCCAGCTCGGCGGGCTCGCGCACGCCCCAGGCCGCCAGCTCCAGCGCGAGCGGGGCCAGATCCGCCGCGGCGATCTCCGGGCGGCTGGCATCGTGGAGCGCGGCATGCTCCTGCGCACTCCACAGCCGGTAGCATACGCCCGGCTGGAGGCGGCCCGCCCGTCCGCGCCGCTGGTCGGCGCAGGCCTTGGACGCCTTGACGGTAGTCAAACGGCTCATGCCAGTTCGCGCGGAAAATACCGACTCCCGCGAAAGTCCGCTATCGATCACCACCGTAATCCCGGCGATGGTCAAGCTGGACTCGGCAATCGATGTGGCCAATACCACTTTTCGACTGCCCAAAGCCGATGAACGTATTGCCTCATCCTGCTGCTCCAGCTTCATGCTGCCGTACAGCGGAATTACCTTGACGTGTGCTGGTAAATGCTTTGAAGCCAATTCTCGTTCCGTTCTATGAATTTCTCTAGCCCCTGGTAAAAACACCAACAGATCGCCTTCATGAACATCAAGCGCCTTTTCTACCGTGTCAGCCGTAAAAGACTCTAATGAGATTGATGAAGGTTTGGACATATGAAAGGTTTCTACTGGAAATACGGTGCCTGGACATTCCAGCAATGGCGAATCCCCTAACAGTCTGCATACAGGCTCTGCCTCCAGGGTGGCAGACATGATCAATATCTTCAAATCCGGTCGCAACAGCGCCTGGCTTTGCAGGGCAAGTGCCAATCCCAAGTCTGCATGCAGGCTGCGTTCATGAAACTCATCAAAAATAATCAGCCCGACTCCCTCCAATGCCTGATCATGTTGCAGCATCCGGGTCAGTACACCCTCCGTAACCACTTCAATCCGCGTGTTTGGTCCTACTTTTGTATCCATACGAACCCGATAACCCACGGTCTTCCCGGTGGGCTCTCCCAGCGCTTTCGCCATTTGCGCTGCTGCTGCACGTGCTGCCAAACGCCTCGGCTCCAGCATAATCATCTTTTGCCCTGCCAGCCACGGCTCATGCAGCAGCTCCAGCGGTGTTACCGTCGTTTTCCCCGCTCCCGGCTGTGCAATCAGTACCGCCGCCGAATGGGATTGCAGTGTATGTTTAAGCTCGGGGATCACTTGCATAATAGGCAGTTGTTTATCTGTCAATGAAATCTCTCCAATGATACGCTTGATGCGTAGAATCTAAGTTTTAATTCCTTTATTATTGTGAATTTTTCATTACCTGTAATTATCGAGCAATGAATAGAAAAGGCTAAGCTGCCCCTCTGGGACTTCTCTTCGGTCTGTCGTGCATAATTCTTCTAAACCTATTATACAGATATTTAAATTTCCCGTCTGGCCATCGCGGCTATGTATGCTTCGTGTTTAGCTTCTATACCTGTCGAGATGCACTCGCGGCAAGTTCGTTTTATAATATGGTTGATATGGATTGCTGAAGGACGGAATATAGAATCGAGGTCACTTTCGTATGGAATTACAGGCCCAACCCATCAGAGGGCGATTTGCCCCAACACCATCGGGATGGATACACTTAGGAAACGCTCGCACCGCCTTATTATCCTGGCTGCACGTTCGCTCCCTGGGTGGAACCTATATTTTGCGCATGGAAGATATCGATATGACGCGAGCTCGCAGCCAGTTGGCGCAAGGGATTATGGAAGATTTGCGCTGGATCGGGCTGGAATGGGACGAAGGACCCGACGTAGGCGGTCCCTACGGTCCCTACACTCAAAGCCAGCGGCTGGAACGCTTCCAATCTGCATTGGAGATACTACAGGAGCAAGATTTGCTGTATCCTTGTTTTTGTAGTCGGGCCGACATTGTGGCTGCCGCCCATGCTCCACATGGACTGTCTGGTGAAGGACCCGCATATTCAGGTGCATGTCGTAACCTTAGCTCTCAAGATGTCGTAGCCAAAGCACAACATAAACTCCCTTCACTTCGCTTTAAAGTACCGCAAAATCCAGATGCCGTTATTTCGTTTCATGATCAGGTAGCAGGCCATGTGACCTTCGGTGCGGCAGAGGGCGGCGATTTTATCGTCAAACGGGCGGACGGCATGTTTTCCTATCAGCTGGCTGTCGTTGTCGATGATGCAGATATGTATATGACCGACGTACTACGTGGGTATGATCTTCTCGATTCGACTCCCCGTCAGCTATTGCTGTACCAAGCTTTGGGGTTGCAGTCGCCACGTTTCGCACACGTTCCCCTTGTCCTGGGCCCTGATGGGCGAAGGCTGGCCAAACGACATGGTGGCGTAGCACTCCGAGCTATGCGCCGACAAGGTATCACACCGGAAGCAGTCATTGGCTGGCTCGCCTATTTTTCCGGGCTGCTGGATTCACCTGAGCCTGTGAAGGCTGTGGATTTAATCGATGACTTTCATTTGGACAAACTGCCCAAAGAACCCGTCATCCTGACGAAACAATGCCTCATGAGATTATCTGCACTGCAACGGTAATGAGGTAAAGCGCGGAAATCAAAGTGTACGGGCAAGGGCATTCCGCCCTTTGCTCCGCTCGCTTCTATTCCTCCAGTCGCTTACGCATAGCGGACTCATATTCATAAAATACAGACGACGTATTTAGCCCTCTTTCCTCCAGCAGCATACGGAGACGAAGTGATTTTTCAGTCAGCCTGCGACTGATCCGTTGTTGCTCTCCTGCCTCATGACAAGCGTGAAGCAAATCACGTAACTGGACACATTCCTTTTGTAACTGAAGCTCTTCCGGTAAAATGCCTGCATTCTTCAACAGCTTGTACGACATCCGCAGCTCCTCTGGAACATGTGACAAATCCTCGATCACCAGTGGCTTGCCCGCTCCCGGTAAATGATCAAACTCACCTTTGGCCATCGCCTCGGCAATCTTCTGCTCTGCCATTCTGGAGAACATCCCCATCGCCCCTTTCCACTCCTTGTATTAAACATCCTATGTACAATCTATATTAAAGAAACCTGGAGCCCTTTGCCACTGTAGCTTACATATCATTAGGATGTCCTGTTTACATAAAGGAGAAAGAGGGTTATTCTTCGATCCCAAGCAATTGACATACTTGTACTCTATATTTTTTGGCCTTACGTGTTCCATGAATGAGATTGGACAAGCGGCTAGCAGGAATATGGTAGGTATCACAAAATGTTCTCTGATCCATTTGCCTCTCGACTAGCTTTTCTTTGATTTTCCATCCAAAAGGGGTTACAGGATTTCGTAAGTTCAACAACGTTATCACCTCTTCATAGTATAGGATTTAGAATTTTGATTGGGGTTTGGGGTTTGGAGTTCGTCTTCTTCCTTTAAAAGCGCGTCATGCACACACATTAGCTAAGATTTCATTTTGCAGGTTTGGTATTGATTCAATAGTTCATCCAGTTTCATGGATTGTTCAATCACTTTGGGATGCGTTAAAAATCCGTATTTCTTCTGGACTTGGTACAGTCTTTTTCTGGCCCGTTCGACACGAAGTAAAGTCACACCTGGATTCATCAGCATGATTCCCCCTTCTGTGTCATATCCTAATACAAAACGTAAACTTTTGGATTTTTTGAAAATTGGCTCGACAAAAAAAGTGCTTCTGGAGCATTCCAGAGGCACTTTTTTGGCGTTTTATGTTTACTTGGTAAATGATAAGAAAACTCCTTCAAACTGAACTTAAAAATTACCTATGCTCCACTGCGCAGTCGGATGGTGTTTCCCACCGCCACCGGATTTCCTAAAAAAAGTCCGATGAAGGTTAAAATTCGTGGCTAAAGCGACCGCTTTACTTGCACAGTAACATTCTACCTTCTTCGTTTTCCATATATATTTTATTTTATTCAACTTGGAATCAACACTGAGAAATGATTAATAACTATTAATAATAAAATAATCTTTCTTTTCGCCCTTCTCTAACTAAACTTTCATACTTTGTACACATTCTAAAGTCTGCAAATTGTTTGAACTGCTCAAATAATCTTATACAGCTAATGAAAAAGGCTTCTTTGTTAATGACTAATGATTTAGATAAAACGTCTAGTAAGTATTTAAATCCATATGAGTAATTGCCTTTATTTAAGTAGTATTTAGCCAGTTCATATTTAAAACGCGTTGATTGTTCTGGAACCACTTGATGAGTGTACATATCAGCAGATGGTTGCTGCTGGGTGATCGAATCTATCTCCGTTTCGAACTGCTTAAGTATTTCATCCACATCAACTTGAAATCGGTTAGCCGCCATCATAATATTCAATAATTGAGTAACCATTTCTTTAGTGGTATTTGATGATACACTAATATATTCAACATAATCAGGAAGCACACTCATATCTCCGGACAATAGTTTATTTACATACGTATTACCTTCTGACCAATGTTTGTACAAGTTGACCCAGTGTTGAGTGTTCTCATCCGTTTCTATGACCCAATCCAAGTTTGCGTAGGCGTATGTATATTGTAGGGCTTGTTGATAATCACCTTGAGCTTCACAGACACTGGCGCACAGTAAATCAGCATAAGTAATGTATGCGAATAACGGACACTTTGTTTTCTTGCCAGAACCCTCTCGCTTCTTCTGCTGATGCTTCATCGAATATTGGATTTCCGCTTTATCTCTCATTTTTCGAGCTGTCGTATCAAGTCGATCCCATAAGCGCAAAGAACGATACACATTCGCCAAATCTTTTAGCGCATCAAGTTGGTCTATTTCATCCAGACGTTCCACAAAGGGTTCAAATAGCGTTGCTGCCTTGAGATTACGGCTCTGATCGTCTCCAACTTGAATCGAGAATATACGATATTGACAGATGGCCAAGCGTTCAGAATGCTGATATTTCTCCACTTCTGCGACATTCTCATAGAGAGGCAGCGCAGCAACATGTCGTCCCTGTTCAAATAATGCTTCTGCAACATCAAATAGCCTGGACGCATACAGCGGATTATCCATGATATGTCCAACCATTCGACGGATTGCATCCAGCTTGTCCAGCTCCGCACAACGATACAATAATGGCTCGATTCGCCTAAAATTCGGAGAAAGGTCAATGATGTAATTTTCTATGTATAGATCGTAAAAATAGCCTTCTGGCAAATCCATAGCCGCAGTAATTCGGTCTAGCTGCTGTACGGAAATAGGACGATGCTGAGTAATCCAATTACTAAGCGTTCTTTGATGAACTCCTGAATATTCGGCAAATTGACTCAATGTCATATCATTTTGTTTTAGATAATCCTCAAACTCCGCTGAAATCGTAGGTGTATGCTTCAAGTCATAACCACCCTTCACATAAAAATTCCATTATTTTAAAAATCACCCTCTATTCTTCTCCATAATTAACCATCTGTCAATATATTATGCAACTAATGTTTATAGCGAAAATTCAGCATAACTTACACATATTGGGACATGTTGGACAAGCGACATCCTGGAATCATTGGATGGTTTCAAGTAAAGATTTCACAGCGTTGATATGACTAATTCATTTCCCATGTGGATTCTCACCAGTAAATGATATAGAGGTGAGGTCCCATGCAGAAACTCTGTTGGACCTTTAAATTACATGAAAAATCCCCTGATGTTGATGTAATCAAGGGATACATAGGTTCATTTCTCTCGCTTTGATAATGCGAAGTTGATTATTTCTCCAGTCACCATTCCTGTCAAAATTGCATAGATTCCCATAGCGCTCATCTTATATCCCAAAGCGTAAAATAACCCTATACCTATTGCGTAGCCCAACAAAATCGCTGCATAGAGTTTTAGTAACTTACTCATGGAAATTCTCATAAGCAACTCCCACCTAAATTTATACTTCAACCATTGTAAATGTTAGTTAATTGTCGCATAAAAGTAAGGGGAATTTTCCGAATCAGGAATCCGTTAAGAAGAAATTTGCACCTATTCACTGCTGGGCAGGCCACGAAACAAGCCTTCTTTTTCATACCATCCACGCACTCACATGGAGTGCGACAATCTTGAAAAGCTGGCACGCCGATGGAATTGATATTTCGATCCACGCACTCACATGGAGTGCGACAAAAAAATAGAAATTATTTCAACTATTCGATGTGATTTCAATCCACGCACTCACATGGAGTGCGACGACAACTACCAAGGCAAAGGCTAAGCGTCCTAATGAATTTCAATCCACGCACTCACATGGAGTGCGACTTAAACTACTAATCGGAGGTCTAAACCATGGATAAATTTCAATCCACGCACTCACATGGAGTGCGACGCAGAAAGCTACAACCTCACAGCCTATTCGATTATTTCAATCCACGCACTCACATGGAGTGCGACATGTCATCACCGGATTGATAACACGGCGGAAGGCAGAATTTCAATCCACGCACTCACATGGAGTGCGACTTGTCGTCACGTCCGCTATTAACATATCCTCCTCCTGATTTCAATCCACGCACTCACATGGAGTGCGACATAAAGACGGTAAGCTTCAGCTAGTAGAACTACAATTTCAATCCACGCACTCACATGGAGTGCGACGCAGAAAGCTACAACCTCACAGCCTATTCGATTATTTCAATCCACGCACTCACATGGAGTGCGACATAAAGACGGTAAGCTTCAGCTAGTAGAACTACAATTTCAATCCACGCACTCACATGGAGTGCGACGCAGTGTCGATATCTCGCCATTCTTCGATTGTCTTATTTCAATCCACGCACTCACATGGAGTGCGACCCACAATAGCTTTGTCGATTGTTTTTCCATTAACTGATTTCAATCCACGCACTCACATGGAGTGCGACCTTGTTTATAATCTTCAAAGTTATAGATAAGGTATTTCAATCCACGCACTCACATGGAGTGCGACTGAAATCGTACACCGAGCTAATATGGGCAAGCTGTGGATTTCAATCCACGCACTCACATGGAGTGCGACAGCGAAAATGCAGTAATTGATACCCTAATGATATCAATTCTACACATTGTCGCAAAAACTGATGTCAAATAAGCTTGGATCAACTATTGACTTTACGGATAAATAGTAATTTTAATACTTTTCGACAAATTTCGAGGTGCGAAGGACCCGGGGTTTTTATGTGAGCTTCACATTCGCACCTTATAAAATCAGTGGGCTTCCCATATCGTAAGCTTCCTTAGCCCCTATATGCTCTACTTTCTTTTTATAGCTATCTCCAAAGTTGTAGAAACGCAGGCTGTCTTCTTTTTTGTCTATCAATTCTTCTAATTCATATTTTAAACGGCGGAACTGGGTCGAATCCAAAATGCACTCAAACACGGAATTTTACACCCTTTGTCCGTGATCTACGCACCTTTTCACAACCTTTTCCAGTCTTTTTCTGCCTTCTCTATCTAATGTACTTACATCATACGTAATTAGTATTAACAAGATCAACCTACTTCCACAAAAATGGAGGGTACTCGTCCAGATCTCCCCGAATATATCTAGCCAAGAGCAAAGCCTGTGAATAGGACACAAGCCCCCAAGACATTTTCTCATTCAAATAAGGATGAATCATTTTTTCCTGTTTCCGTTCTTGCCATGCCTTCAATACGATTTTCCTCGTATCATCGTCCATCATGACAGCCTCGTTTTCTTTTTTGTAAAATCCTTTGCCATGAATCATTTTTTGTTAATAATGTAAGAACAAAACGGTCGGTATTTACTCCTCTAAGCTCTTTCATCACATCCAGTGCCAATTAGGCTCGCCCTGGACGATCTCTATGCAGAAAACCTACATAAGCATCCAGACCGACAGCTTCCAGTGCGGATTTCATATCGTTGGACAACAGTGTATAGGCAAAAGATAATAGGGCATTCACGTTATCTAACGACGGGCGCTTATGGCGTCCATGGAAATAAAAATCATCTTTTTGCTGTAAGATCAGATCATCCCACACGGAATTGTACTGAACCAACGCCGTCTCCCTCCAAACCACGTAAAATCTCCAGCTCCTCACTTCACGGACCCCTTCATGATTTCGGATAAAGAGGCGCTCTCCACTCGTACGACCAAGTGGCGGCTGCTCCGTCATGATCCACGCACTCATATAGAGTGCGACAATTATTCGGTATGAGCCTTTTTTGTCGTTGAAGATTTCAATCCACGCACTCATATAGAGTGCGACCGTTTATGCGCGCAGGATTGAACGTGTATTACTCGTAATTTCAATCCACGCACTCATATAGAGTGCGACAGCCCAAGGTGGTGAACAAGTGAAGCAGACTGAGCGATTTCAATCCACGCACTCATATAGAGTGCGACCCCGTTCCATTTCGGCTTTATTCCGTCCAAGAGCATTTCAATCCACGCACTCATATAGAGTGCGACCATGTATCCAATGTGTTATATCCCTCCTTATAGATTTCAATCCACGCACTCATATAGAGTGCGACTAAGCGGCCCTTGCCGTCAGGCGACACGGATATATTTCAATCCACGCACTCATATAGAGTGCGACAGCGAAAATGGGTCAAATGCCTCCTATTTAAGTACCATTCTAGCGTTATTTTGGCAAAAACGCATCTAATATTACCTCATCCTCTTGCGATCGTTTAAAACTTGTTCACATTCGATATAATTCGACAAAATCTGAGGTGCGAATCTCTCGGAGAATTCATGTGAGCTTCACATTCGCACCTGGACAGACTCGCTTTTTGGCTTAGCAACAAATACCTGCCTGGACTTATTTCACCTCTGCCAGTTCTGCCACCTGTGAAGGAGTAAGCGCACATTCGAATATATTTAATTCATCGATAGCTCATTTAAAAGCAGGGTCCCACCAGTTAACACCAAAGCTGAATGTTCTGGCTTTGGGTAAATACATCCGGAAATATCCACTACATTGATCAGAAAAATACCTTTATGTTTTCGAAAATCATAAAGGTATTTGTAAAATATTTTATGAAAACGTTCGGCAAAAGTTGAGTTATTAATCCTGTTCATCATACCGGCTGCATTACCTGCATAATCCTTCCCATCCGTTCCAGCGCCTTCTCCAAATCGACGAGCGAGGCTGCATATGAGCAGCGAATAAAGCCCTCTCCGCCTGATCCGAATACATGTCCCGGTACGACCGCCACCTTCGCTTCCTTCAGCATACGAAGTGCAAACTGCTCAGATGACATGCCAGTAGAAGTAATTGAAGGGAAGGCATAGAAAGCCCCCTCAGGCTCATGACAAGCAAGCCCGATTGCATTCAAGCCGGCCACAAACAGCTTGCGACGTTCATTGTAGCTCGCCATCATCTCATCCTTGGCAGCCAAGCCATGGCGCAATGATTCCAGCGCGGCAATCTGTGCAATGGTGGGCGCACACATGGCTGTGTACTGGTGGATTTTCAGCATGCCGGCAATCAGCTCATGCGGACCGCACGCATAGCCTACCCGCCAGCCTGTCATCGCAAATGCTTTGGAAAAACCACTGATGACAATCGTACGCTCCTTCATGCCCGGCAAAGAGGCGATACTGACATGCTTTCTCCCGTAAGTCAGTTCGGCATACACTTCATCCGAAATGACGACCAGATTATGTTTGATAATGAGCTCTGTCATCGGCAGCCAATCCTGCTCCGTCATAACTGTTCCAGTCGGATTACAGGGATAATTGATCATTAAAACCTTTGAATGAGGTGTAATTGCCGCTTGCAGCGCTTGCGGGGTCAGCTTGAATTGCTCCTCTGCCGTAGCCGCCACCTCTACAATTTTACCGCCATGCAGATGGGTAATGGGTTCATAGGCAATATAGCTTGGTGCTGGAATCAGCACCTCGTCACCCGGATCGATCACTGCTCGCAGCGCCAGGTCGACGGCTTCACTGCTCCCCACCGTCACAATCATTTCCTGCTCAGGGTCATAGGAAAGCGCGAAGCTGCTGGAAAAATAAGCCGAGATCTCCTCCCGCAGCTCCATCAAGCCGGCATTCGAAGTATATTTCGTCTGTCCTTCACGCAATGCCTGAATGCAAGCTTCACGTACCTTTTCCGGTGTAACGAAATCAGGCTCTCCGACCCCAAGGGCGATTGTACCTCCGCCTGCTGCATTCAGATCAAAAAAAGCGCGAATTCCCGATGGCCGAATATCCCGTACACGCGAGGATACAAACCGCCCTGTCCCCTTTTCACTAAACATATTACGCCATCCCCCATTCCTGTTTCCGCTCATGGAGCGAGCTGGCAATAATATGGTCCAGTAGCTGTGTAAAGGTTATACCCGCAGCTGCCGCACTCTTCGGAAGCAGGCTGTTGGCGGTCATTCCCGGTAATGTGTTCACTTCCAGCACGTAAGGTCTATCCTGACACAAAATCATATCGACCCTTGCATAGACCTTACATTGCAGCAGCCGGTAGCTGGCCAGTGCCGCCTCGCGCACACGCTGCTCAATAACAGGAGGAAGCTCGACCACCTTCTCCTCAGCGCCGCCGACCTCGTATTTTGCTTTGTAGTCGAACCACTTCGAACGAGCGGAGCTAATGCTAATAATCGGTAATACCTCGCCATCTACGATGGAGCAGGTAACCTCCTTCCCTTTATGATAGGGCTCAATCAAGATCGCTTGATCCAAGCTGCAAGCCTCCTGAACAGCTGGTAGCAGCTCCTTCTCATTTTGTACAAGCTGGATGCCAATGCTGGATCCCCCTGTATTCGGCTTCACAATAACCGGGTAGCCCAAACGCTCCACCACCTGCGGATCATAATCGTCCATCCCCTGCCAGTAAAGGCCTGAAGGCGTATGCACACCCGCTGCCTTCAACAGCATCTTGGACAACTGCTTATTCATGCATAAGCTGCTTGCCAGGACACCGCTGCCTGTGTAGGGAATGCCCAGCGTCTCCAGCGCTCCCTGCACCGTGCCGTCCTCGCCATACTGACCATGCAGTGCCAACAGCGCGATATCAATGCCTGTCTGCTGGACCTGCGCGATTAAATCCGCTCGCTGCTCGATCACCATTGGAACCACTTCATAACGGCTGCGATCCAAATGATTGATCATCTCTTGACCTGTCTGCAGAGAAATCTCACGCTCAGAGGAAATACCGCCCATAATAACGCCAATTTTCATCATGACACCTCATTTTTCTTCAAAATCTTTATGTGGCTACGGATTGTTCTTTTGATCGCTGGTGCTTCTCCAGAACAATATTCCGTCTCTGTAGCTCTTTTCTAACCATTATGCTTTAAGAAAGTTACGTGTCTGTTTGCCGATTATTTGAATACCCCGTTCGATATTTTCATCCGTTACTCGTGAAAACCCAAGCCGCAATGTATTCGTCCCTTCGCCTTCTTGAATAAAAAACTTGTCTCCCGGTGTAAAAATGACGCCCTGTTCGTTGCAAGCTTCTAGCAGCTGGCGTGTATTTACGCCTGTCGGGAAGGTAAGGAACAAATGCAAGCCCCCGTCACCAGTTACCTGCGCCTCAGGAAGATGTACTTCACAGCATGTCTTTGTCAGCTCATATTTGCGCTTATACTCTGTACGTGCTTTTTTTACATGTTTATCGAAATTTCCGTTAAGCATATATTGGTATAAAATCGATTGATCGATTGTTGAGGTATGAATGGTGCGCGCACGCTTAATGCTTTCCAGAGTGTCAATCAGTGCTCGGTCTCCAAGCACCCAGCCTACACGCAAGCCAGGGAACAGCACCTTGGAGAAGCTGCCAATATAGATTACTCCGTTCCCTTGGCCTGCTGTCGCTATTAAGGGCGCAATATGCGCTCCCGAGTAACGCAGCTCCTCATTGAATCCATCCTCGATCACCGGAATCTGATGGCGTGCCATTAATTTCATAACAGCGCTGCGCTTTGCCGGCGACATGACGATGCCTGTCGGATTATGATAGGAAGGAGTCAAATAGGCCAAATCGAAGCTATTGTTCTGCAGTACCTCCTCTAGCCGCTCTACATCAATACCGTCACACTCCATCGGAATGCCGGTAATCTCAAATCCTTGCAACTTCAAATTTTTGATCGCTGTGTGATGGGTCGGATTTTCACAAATTGCCGCTCCACGGCGTGCAGAAGGGCGTAAAGCCGACAGCACAATGTCAAAGCCTTCTGTAAACCCGCCTGTAATCAGCATATCCTTGCCAATTATATCAACGCCTTTGTTCTCCATATAATGCATCAGATAATCAATCAGCGGCTTGTAGCCCTTGGCATAGCCGTAGTTGAGCAGCACCTGCCCTTCGATTGCCATCCGATCCATAAAAGCTCGCCTTACATCCCCCAGATCAAACAGCTGCTCATCCGGAGCGATGCTTGTGAACGAGATAGTTCCCTTTTGGGCACGAATGCCCTGCTTCATCATATCCAGATCAACAGCCGATACAGCATACTCGTTCATTCTTGCCTTCCAGTCGACCTCCCAGGTGGCAGAACCGTCAGATCCTCCGTTATCTACGGCCGACTGGCCCACCATGGCGGCCACATAACTCCCCTTTCCGGGAATCGCATACGTAAATCCGTCATCCTCCAAGCCTTCATAGGCTGCAATGACTGTATTGCGGCTCACCTTAAGCAGAACGCTCATTTCTCGTGTGGAAGGCAGCTTCTGATCCGCCTGAAGCGCCCCTTTTATAATTAAACGATTGACGTATTCTTTTACTTGTATCGAGACCGGGCGGTCACTTACGAGCTTGAAATCCTGGAACATTCTTCATCGCCTCCCCCTATAATGATGGCATACAAGACGAGTGAAAAAAAAGAACCACCGCACTGGATTTTTCATCCTTCGGTGGTTCTTCCGCATTTTATCCCCTGTACGCCCTCATATTCTTGCCTCATTCCCCCGCATCATTGCCTCTCATCGCGCCCATTGCGAGCATTGTACATATCACAAAGATCGTTTCACTTCGATTTTATTTTCTTCCTTCTGCGGCTGAAGCCCTGAGAACTATGCAAAGCATACCAGTCAAACAAAACCATATGCCGTAACGACTGACCGTGAATCCTGCCGCATCGTCAATTGTCACATGGAGTGCGCCTATTTCTTTCTTGAGGACGTCCTCCATTCATCATATTTCAATCCACGCACTCATATAGAGTGCGACGTAATGCGCTTATGAGAGTTAAAGATCAAAAAGATTTCAATCCACGCACTCATATAGAGTGCGACTTTTTTTCTGTGTTGCAATAGTAGCAATGCAGGAATTTCAATCCTCGCACTCATATAGAGTGCGACGGAGATCTACAGGCGGGGGATATCGTGCTTGTAACGATTTCAATCCTCGCACTCATATAGAGTGCGACGTTAAGTTGTTGATAGACAAGTACCATCTCGTCATAATTTCAATCCTCGCACTCATATAGAGTGCGACTTTAGATGCAGAAGCAGTACAGCCAACCAAAACCATTTCAATCCTCGCACTCATATAGAGTGCGACCATAGGCAAGGGTGGGTCTACTAAAAAGCTACTGGAATTTCAATCCTCGCACTCATATAGAGTGCGACAGCGAAAATGCAGTAATTGATTATCTAATGATATCATTTCCATGCATTTTCGAAAAAAGCAATGTCTAAAAGGCTTAAATTAACCATTGACTTTTTCTCACTGATAGCATTTTCTATACTTTTCGACAAATTCCGAGGTGCGAAGGACCCGGGGTTTTCATGTGAGCTTCACATTCGCACCTTATAAAATCAGTGAGCTTTCCATATTGGAAGCTTCCTTAGCCCCTATATGCTCTTCTTCTTTTTATAGCTATCACCCAAATTGTAGAAATGCAGGCTAAGTTCTCTTTCGTCTATTAATTCTTCTAGTTCATACTTTAAACGTCTAAATTGGGTCAAATCCAAAATACATTCAAATAGAGATACATAATCCTATCCTGTTTCATTGTACCATGCCTTCATTACGATTTTCCTTATATCATCGTTTCATCATGACAGCCCATTTTCTTTTTTTGTAAAATCCTTTATCTAATCATTTTCTTGTTAATCAAAAACAGGACAAAACAGCCGGCATACGCCTCGAAACTCTTTCATCATATCCAGTGTCAAGGAGGCTCATCCCGGATAACCTACATTAGCATCCAAGCCGACGGCTTCCAGTGCTGATTTCATATCGTTGGGCAGCAGTGTATAGGCAAAAGATAACAAAGCATTCACATGATCTAACGGCAGGCGCTTATGGCGTCCATGGAAGTAAAAATCAATTTTTCACTACAAAATCAGTTCATCCCAAACGGAATTGTACTGAACCGCCTCCCTCCCCTCCAAACAGCGTAAAATCACCAGCTCCTCCACTTCTCTGTGATGCCATGCGTTCATGATGACAGGATATTGGTCAGATTTAATTCTGCCTGGATGATAATATAATCCAGTTTTCATATAAATACCTCAATAGTCCCTGTTTATATCATCATCATACGAGATTGAATGTACATCATAAGTGCTGGTAAACAAGGAAAGTTTAACGCAGGAAGTTATCCCCCTGGAACCAGTGAGTCAGGTTACGTATAAGAATTCGAATTCATCCCTCACATCCGTAACTGATACTACGTATAAAAATAATAGGTATAAAGATTCAACGGGGCAGTTATATACTTTACCCGTATTACAGCCTAAACCAGCGTGTATGGGAAATCACTCATTAACACCAATGGATTTTAGCACTAACTCCGCGAGCTTTCCTGAATGTCGAGACCTGAGAAACGGGCCGTATCGTTCGGTATGGTCACATATAGGGTTTGCATGGGCTAGTACACGGGTTCATTTACCAAGTGCTAGAGAGATTCGTGATAATAATAGTGGTTATAATGGAAGCACAGGATTTATCTATATGGGTGGTTGGAGTAACACCAATATGGCGGTTGATGTTGGTTTGCAGCATAGTACAAAATATAATGACTGGGCTCCTTTTATGCTTATTGAAGGTGTGAAGAACCCTTATACTTTTAAGCCACGTTTTGAACCCGATCAGGAAGTACAAATGAAATTTTATGTTCCTTCTGACGGTAACATTGCCTTGACTGTAACAGGTTATGCAGACGGTGAAAAGATAAGTAGGAGCTATGTCGAGCCGGCCCCAGGTTGGACTGCTACTGGCAACGGTAACCTTATCAAAAGAACGACAAGTATAGGGCAGATACAAGATCGACAAGACTATAATGATGGATCTTACATTAGAAGAGTTCGTTGGGCCACATCCTATATCGGTTCAAATTCAGAAGATAATATCCCTTGGCGTAACAGTCAAACCTATGATTATTGTTCTATGCCACGGAGAAAGTTGAAGTGGATTACGTGCATGGAGGAGAGGAAACAGACAGTATATTTTTAGACTGAATTTTTATGAGAGGGGCTGCTTCGCCCCTCTCTTTTAAGGAGGAAATTTTGTGGGAAAGATGTTGTTCAGAATTATGCTTATAGGTGCATTGTTTTTTTGTTTTTCTCAACCCAATACAGGAAAAATGTCAGCTCAGAGTATAGCTCCAAGCACTCCATTTTTGAAGATTAACAATTACTATGTCTTGTTCACAGCCCCCAAAGCACCTTATATTGATCAGAACAATCGCTATATGGTGCATTTGAGATCCATTAATGATTTGTTGGGAGGACAGACTAAGTTTAACCCAACTTCTAACACGGCTACAATTAAGTTTGGAACACACAAGGTTGAGTTTAAAATGAACTCCACTGAGATTGTTACCGACTCGAACACGTCCGTGATGGATACCGTCCCTGTACTTTATAAAAATGCGATGTTTGTGCCTTTAGGGGTACTTACTAAGCACTTAGATATACACCAGGAATGGGATCAGCAAAATAAACTGTATTCCCTCTCTGGGAAAGAATTGATGAAGACACCTATGATGGAGAATGTAGAAGATTCTGATCATTTTAGAGAACAAGTGGAAAATGAAAATGCATTCCAGTTGTTATCGTACAAATTGACCATGGGAGAAAAAATTCATCTGGCCATTACAGCTAAGAATGTGACAGGGAAAAAGATTAGTGAGAGCATTGAAGATTTAAATACTACTTTTATTTTTTCTGACAATAGCACAGCCCGGGAAAATAGAAATCGTAAAAGACCCAATATAGATAAGGATGAAATTGTAACTCGCGAATATGACATAGATTATGTGAAAACAATTGAGAATAATAAAATTATCAAACATGAGCTGTCGTATATTCTCTTTAAGGGAAGAACGCTAAAACCATAGAATCCCTTATGTGAAATGGTACTGTTTTCCTTGCAGATGGGTCGTAGGGTGTGAATTGAGTTAAAAGTAAAGCTGATCCAAGAAGGGATCAGCTTTACTTTTGCCATTCTAATTATGTAGCCATACAGAGGCTTTCATTCTCCTCCTCTTATCAAGGCTACTGAAATAAAAAATGACAATAAATATTATAATATGGAAACTTTTTGCTGAATAACAACGTCTATATAGTTGATCGTTGATTTATAAAAAATTCCATAGGAGGAACAAACATTGAGAAAAGTGAAATGGAAAACGAAATTGATTATCACTTCAATGACATTTGTTTTATCTTTAATGGCAGCAACAGTAAGCGCTGACACTGGAGCCGCGCATATTAAAATTGGTTCTATATCAGGTGGGGCAAGTAATATCTCCTATTGGTACGATTCATCTCTTTCAACATACGGCCAAACTGGTGCTGTAGACAATGCGAAAAGTAAGTGGGATGCAACATCATCTAGAATTGGATGGAGTTCTGGAAGTTCCTCAAGTGCAAAATTAAAAGTTTATGTCGGGAATTACTCACTTCCTGGAGGTACTTACGGATCAACCTCTTACTTTCTTTCTAACGGACAGCAAGTTGACGCTGGAGCCATAACAAATGGGTCAAATTATGATGTGGCTAGAGTTGTATTAGATGCAGGCTGGACAAGCGGCTGGTCACAATCAGAAAGATTTATGAATGCTGGTCACGAACTTGGTCATGTACTTGGCTTAAACCACTTTCAAAATGCTCCTGCTCATGCAGGAGAACATTGGATGAAATCAGGTAGATATGCTCTCTCATCACCTACATCAACAGATACTTCACATGTGGTTAAGAAATGGGGGAATTAAACATGAGGAAAAAACTGGTATTGACGGTCGCTGCTTCTCTAGCACTTGGGATGGGGATTTTCTCCTATTCATATTCAAATAGTGCGGCAATAAGTAAGCAAGCCCAACATAATGCTAATCTAATTGCTATGAAAGACCCTTCATCTATATTACGTACAGGTGAAATTGAAGCCAACCATGCAATTTTCACAAATGCAGATGATGCGGAAGCTCAATCCGATGCTGTAGTTAAAGTCATTGCAACCGGAGAAAGCAAAAATGTCATTGAAAATTTTGATTGGGGGCCTTCAGGTAGAACAGAAACTAAGGTCAAAGTAACTAAAGTATATAAAGATTCCATAAAAAAGGAAATCGGTTCTGAACTTGTAGCATTCGAGCCTACCTATGTGATCCAAGACAAACAGGGCAGTATTAGAATGAATTATGAAGATTACACACCAATGCAAGAAGGGAAGGAATACATCTTATTTTTAGTATGGAGTGAGCCGCTTGGTGGATATTGGATTAATGCTTTAGAACAAGGAAAGCATGATTTGTCTGGGAGTGATGCAGAAGAAAAAACATTACAAGCTACTAATAATCAGTATAATGAGCTGAAGAAAAGTGTATTAGAAAAATATAAATAATGACTGGCAGGTAATAACTTATATGTGCCTTTTCGGACAAATTAACTCACTCAATAAAAACACGCCGTCCTGCTACTAAATTCCTTGGCGGGATGTACTGGCTCTAAGGTGGCTGCTCTTCCCCCCTTAGAGCCACGCAAAATGGTACTGTTTTCGGTGCTAATAGGTCCTAGGGCTGTGAATTGAGTATAATTATGTAGCCATACAGAAGTTTTCATTCTCTCCTCCTCTCCTCTATCAAGTCCAGTTCGTTCAACTCCAGTGCCGCATTTGTCTCAATTACTCCCACATTCCTTCTTCATCCATTGTACTGTGACGTTCGCATCTTATTACGTATTTCGAATACTCTAGTATCATTGAAGCAAGCAGCTGTGTTTTTTCGCCATACGTTAGTTTGTATTGTTCTGAGATTTTCATTAGAAGAGATTGAACACCTGCCTCAAAAGCGTCATTGTCTTCTTCCTTACTCCAAAAAGTAGCGATAATGCGCCGGAGCCAATACAAAACCTCCTTATGAAATATACTACGTCTCCAACACGCACCCATATAGAGTGCGACGCTTAAAACATTGTTTATGTCTCGATAACATTAATTTCAATCCACGCACTCCATACAGAGTGCGACGTGCGCCGTTCTCCGGCTCGCAAACACCAACATGATTTCAATCCACGCACTCCATACAGAGTGCGACATTGTAACTCTCACTCTTTTTCCTCCTTTTTTGCATTTCAATCCACGCACTCCATACAGAGTGCGACCTAATCGAAGAGAAGTCGGATGAAGAGGTTGCTGCAATTTCAATCCACGCACTCCATACAGAGTGCGACTGCTTAGCTCCATTATGTCCGCAGTAGCCAGGAGATTTCAATCCACGCACTCCATACAGAGTGCGACTTCAAATAAAAATTTCTAGCCCCATAGGGGATAAATTTCAATCCACGCACTCCATACAGAGTGCGACGGCTACCGAACAATATTATATGGAAGGAGGTTTTATTTCAATCCACGCACTCCATACAGAGTGCGACCCTGATGAAACGGAAGTTATTTCATTCTTGAAAGAATTTCAATCCACGCACTCCATACAGAGTGCGACAGCGAAAATGCAGGAATTCATACCCTAATGATATCAATTCCACACATTGTCGCAAAAACTGATGCCAAAAAGGCTTGAGTCAACCATTGACTTTTACTGAAGGTAACTGATTTAATTGCTTTTCGACAAATTTCGCGGTGCGAAGGATCCGGGGTTTTTATGTGAGCTTCACATTCGCACCTTATAAAATTAGTGGGCTTTCCATATCGTAAGCTTCCTTTGCCCCTATATGCTCTACTTTCTTCTTGTAGTTATCTCCTAAGTTGTAGAAGCGCAAGCTGTCTTCTTTTGGGTCTATTAATTCTTCGAGTTCATACTTTAAACTGCGGAACTGGGTCGAGTCCAAAATACATTCAAACACAGAATTTTGCACCCTTTGTCCGTGATCTACGCACTTTTTCGCAACCTTTGCCAGTCTTTTTCTACCTTCTCTGTCTACTGTGCTTACATCATACGTGATCAAAATGAGCAAGTGTTCACACCTACTTCCACAAAAATGGAGGGTACTCGTCCAGATCTCCCCGAATATATCTAGCCAAGAGCAAAGCCTGTGAATAGGGCACCAGTCCCCAAGACATTTTCTCATTCAAATAAGGATGAATCATTTTTTCCTGTTTTCGTTCTTGCCATGCCTTCAATACGATTTTCCTCGTATCATCGTCCATCATCACAGCCCCGTTTTCTTTTTTGTAAAATCCTTTCCCATGAATCAATTTTTTATTAATCAATGTAAGGACAAAACGGTCGGCATATACTCCTCGAAGCTCTTCCATCACATCCAGTGCCAAGGAGGCTCGCCCTGGACGATCTCGATGCAGAAAACCTACATAAGCATCCAGACCGACAGCTTCCAGTGCAGATTTCATATCGTTGGATAACAGTGTATAGGCAAAAGATAATAGGGCATTCACATTATCTAGCGGCGGGCGCTTATGGCGCCCATGGAAGTAAAAATCATCTTTTTGCTGCAAGATCAGCTCATCCCACACGGAATTGTACTGAACTGCCGCCGTCCCCTCCAAACCGCGTAAAATGTCCAGTTCCTCCACTTCTCGGACTTGCTTCATGATCTCTGTCAAAGAAGCGGTCACCTTCTTCATGCGTTCCGTATCAATACGAAGTGGATAATCCCTCGTTGCCCGTTCCAAAATCCATTTATGGTTATATATTTTGCCTATAATCATATTTCTGGCTACAAGAGCACTTCTTCTATCATCATCGGAAATCCGGTACTGTTCTTTTCTCAGTACCACATTTCCCCGGCTTTCCCCGGTAACTCTCGCCAGGAAGCGTCCGCTTCGTGTCATAAAGGTTAGGTCTATATTGCGTGTTGCACAAGCTCCCATGAGGCCTGGACTGGCCCCTGAATAGCCAAAAGTGCAAACCGCCTCCAAATTGTGCAAAGGATACCGTGCAAGAATGGACTCTTCTTGTTTGATCACGATATTTTCCCCATCTAGTGACAAGTACGTATCTGGAATGGTCACAAATAATGTGTTTAGTAGTTTTTTCATTCAGCTATCCTGCTTTCAATAAAGCTTGAAACTGATTTTTTATTCAATATTTCGGGAACACATATGTTATGTATTGAGCAGCTCAGGCAGTGTGGTCCCGCTTTGGCTTTAGGTGTATGATTTCGTTCAAAATAATGCCGCATTTCCTGCAAGCTTGTACGCACACGCTCTCGGTCAGCCGCCGTGATGATGACCTCTACACGGTGTTTGATCTCATCGTAATAAAAGTAGCCTTTTGAAATCTCACACACGAGCATTTCTTCAAGACACATCACTTGTGCGACCAATTGTGCATGATCCGAGTCATTTCGTTTCGGTTTGCCACGCTTGTATTCAACAGGAAAAGGAAGGTAGGTACCTTCCTCCCCTGCAAGCGGAACACCAAAGGGATCACATATGAACTCCACCACGTCACAGATTCCCGTAATTCCAAGCTCTCTGGAATGTACAGGTAACGCGCGTACGATGAGCTTATCCCCTCTTTTTTCACGAATCATGGGCTGATCGGCTTTCCTGTGCAAATGATTGCCCTCAATCGTCCGCACGTTTTCTTCCCATTGCTGCTCAATGTGAATAAGCGCCCACTGCCTTCTACAAAAATTAAAATGCTGTAAACCGGATAGCAGCAAATAATCTTCTTCGTTATAGCCCTGCATACTCTTGGACCTCTAAGCCTTCGAGCGGTGTTAATATACATTCATAATGTGTATCAAACGATTTGTCAATTGCACTTACATTTTCTTTCGGTTTCACTTCCAAAGATCGGTGTACTTTAGCAGATGAGTATTTTCCGAGTTTGGAATTGTGCTCCCACCAATAGACTTTATGAACCTCCATACTACCGTCAGGACGAGCGGATGAGACATCATTTTCAAATAACGAAATCAGCGCATCCTTGATCTTTCCAGCATCTTCGTTGGTAAACCCTGTTTTTTCAGCTAGCTGCGTATTGATACTTCCTTTGAAAAGGTACACGCCGAAATCCACCCGATGCTTCATCCCCATCGTATCGGAACCTCTTTCTTTCCCTGGTTCGGAGTTTACACTTTTTGTAATTTGCATACTTGTAATATCAATAGGATCTATACTGGTTGCCGTATGTATAGATACAGGCCCTCTTACCCCAACGGACACTCCTGCTCCCTTACTCGCCGCCTTGAACGCAAATACTTGACCGAAGCTACGAACATCTATCCATTCCTGACAGGCAATTTTAGCAAATTCATCACTTGAGCCTTCCTTGCCCTTGAAGAATTTTTCCAATTCAGGATTGGCATCTGCACGTTCTCTTAAACTATTAAAAGCATCCGATTTACGATCATTCGATTGAACAAAAATAGACTCTCCCATGTCTTGCAGACGATTTCTCAATTTCCGTTTCAGAGCCACATCTGAAATCTCACCATAACCATCATAATTTTGCCGCGGACGATTACCATTCAGGGGATCGCCATTGGGATTTGCTCTAGTAACCGACAATACAACTGCGAAATCAATTTTGTGATCCAACACGGACATATGATTACTCTCCTTTAATGTACCCACATATTTTTAAAGTTACTTAGGATTATTGCTGTTCATTCATGTCTAAGGTGTTGTTCTCTTTGTTGTCGTTATTACCCTCAAGATCTTTTTTATGATTATTATGGTAGATTTCATAGCGTTGGCTACTGAGTCCTAACAAGTATTTCCCGGTCAATGGTTTATTGTTGAATTCGTTGAAGGGGATTTTGTGAAGCACTTCATCAATCATATTGGAATAATAGCTTAAGCGTTTACCAAGTCTGGCCTGATGTGGCTGCAAGGCATTCTGAATGGTCCTCCAGGTTCTTTCTGGATGTTGTGAGAATGCATTCATATATCGGATTGCATTTGTAGATCGTTTCTCATCCTTGTCTAATGCGCTTCGTTCCATCACATCTGCTATCGCCAACAGTCTGCCAAATAAATAACTGCGATCCATATTTTCTTTATCTAATGCCACATTGTATCCCTCCCGTTGGTTAACCAAAGCACATGTCACGCTCAGTGTTTTCTCCCATTCCCACTTGTCCATGGATACCGGGCTAGAGGCGCGGTTAATAGCACTCCTCACAATATCCTGAGGAATGTTTTGACCATCTACTATACAGGGGAGCATTCGTTCCATCAAACCCTTAACGAGTTTATCATTAGCCTTTGAACCGTATGCTGCAAAAGCAATATCTTTCGTTGCTGGAGCACCCCAAAATTGTAAATATTCACCTTGCTCATCCTTCTGATAGCGATGAAGCCATACACAGGTGGAATGCCAGTGAATAAGCTTTTCAAAATACAATTTTTTATCCAAATTCCGATAATAGATCACAGCCATCCGTCCTGTTGTTGCTGAGTCAAGTACAAGAATATTGACTTTTGCTTTGGAACTAGATTTGACAGCTAGTGTATTGGCATAACCCGTTAACGCTTTGGCTAATTCAAAAGCAAACTCTTCGTTTGTATGACTTTTTATTTCTTTAGCCTTGGATGGCAAGCCCATTGCAAAGATATTATCATTTTCGGTAAAATTCAGAATACTCGGTTCATCATTTCCCCACACTAGAAAAACACGTTGCTCCATGACTTTACCTTGACGGTTAATGAGCCATTTTAAGGCATTATGAGCCTTTTGAGATACTTCATAGCTGATACTTGCAGCTTCATGACTGTGGGCAAATCGTCCTCTGAACGTGAATCCACTCGTATCATTGGCGGAAATCAACTTCGCCTTATCCCCGGAATTTCTGATTTTATTGGCATGCTTGTCTGTGCTAGGGAGCTGCCTTCCGGTAACATAGCAAATGTCTTCTTCTCCCAGCAACTGGCTATAGTAACCAACAAATGAATCATACATTTCTTTATCTTCCCAAACTTTAGCTAAAACTTTATCTGGAGAGTACACATTAAAACGAATGAATACGCTCTCTTGTTCACCAGGAACCGCTGTAAATATAGGTGGTTTTTCCCCATGTATAGGTTCGTACTTCTTGTCCCATGTACTTATTAATTTCTGATCCGCATCAAGATATAAAATTGACTCGTCTACTAAGTCTTTAATCAGGCGGCGCTTGCTTAAGTAACGATATATGCTTTTCACCTTTGAAGTGGCATAATCTGAAGTAGCCCAGCCTTCTAACTGCTGAATATAAGCAGAAAACGGCTCTTCTTTTTTTATTTTTCCACCATATGCTACAAAATCTCCGGCAACATAGCTTAATTTATCATGCAGCGGATAAGGTGATATGACAGAGCCGGCTCTACTGGCGGATTTTTCAGTAGAAGGAATCAATGTACTAAACTCATTTTTATCCAATATCCTGGCTGAATGAAAATCACCTTGTTCTGTAACTTCGACTTCGATCTGCGCATTTTGGGTCGTGTGGGAAATAGGCAACAATGTATATTCACGATCATTATGTTTCTTCTCAATCACACCAACATGGTCAAGATTAGATTCATACGTTTCATATAAATTTAACAACCAGCTCATTTAATTTCCCACCCTTCCCATTGCGCAAGCAGCTCATCAGCGGATTGAACGTTATTTTCATTAAACCGTTTAGGTTGCATATTCGCTATTGTGCGAACTTGTGTGCATTCCTCCGGCCGAATAAAATCAATGACTCCGTCCTTCATTACTGGATTCCACAAACGGACTTCCATTTGATCCCTGCCTGTCTCATCTGGATAGTTAATCCCATGTACCATATTGCCTAAATGAATGTCACCATAATTATCGTAGAAACCTGCTTCTATACCAAATTCACAAGGCTCTACATAAGCTTGACATTCTCGTGTACCTAGAAAAATATCTCTACGTCCACCAGCAAGTAATGATCGCTTGAGAATGTTATGATGCTTATTCTCATTACGGTCATATTCCATCTCGGGACGATGCGGATTAAATACAAAATGAGCCTGAACCTCATAACAGGGATCTTTCAAGTAAGTATAATTAGCAAGGGTATTACCACCGCCATATTCGATGGGGCGAACGCCTTTGGATTCCATCCGAATAGCATGAAGAACACGAACTTTGTCTATTACCATCATAATCGTAGGCTTCCAATAAATACTTTCGACAATACCTTTTAACGCCTGATATGTTGGGACACTATAAGTTAATTTCTCACCACCAAGTTTGGTTAGTGGATCTGTGAACAGTGCATAATCTCCATAAACTTTAAATTCGATCGCATTTCTCAACTAGCATTTACCTCCTTTCTATGACTATTTTTTCTAAACCCAGTACCAGAATATTACTTTTGGCAGGGTCAGTCAATGTAGAATATAAGTCCCTAGACCCAATTAAAGTGTTTTTAAAGGATAAATCTACTATGCAGACTATCATTTTCAAGGTTAAGTCCATAACTGTCATCATAAGCTCCATCGGTTAGTGCATATATTTTTCCATCCAAAAAAGAAACTAACCCCTTATTTTGATCTAATCGGTCTTTCTCATAGTTAAATATATTAATAGTGAATTGCTGTGCCCTGCGTAACAAATCGGTAAGGTCTTCTATGCTTTGCTGTCCATTTAGGTCCGCGATGATCTCCTTTCCTTCTTTTTCTCCATCCCCATAAGGAACAATTACCGCCGTAGTATGATCCTCAATGACTTGAAAATTGTCCGCTGCGGTCCTATAGCTATTCGCTAAGAATAAGGGAAGAATCGTCTCATTTTCTTTGCAATAAGATTGAAAATAAGTATTTTCTATACGATTGGCATATAATAGTTCAGTCATGTTTTTTCTCAATTTAGGAATAAAATAATTTAAGTCGGTCTTTAACTCGGAATAATATTTTTGAAAATATATTTCCATGGACTGAGCTGATAATACGTTTCCGCCTAAGCAAGTTTTGTTACGTTTTAAGTCAATGAACATTTTTCTGGAAATCTCTTTACCTATTCTGATTTCTTTTAATCGCTTGAGATCTTCTTCTTCATGATCAATGACATATACTTGCTTCATTCTATCTTCTCCGTGGCGATTACATCTGCCCGCCGCCTGAGCAATGGAATCCAAACCAGCCAAGGACCGAATGACACACTTAAAACTGATATCCACTCCCGCTTCAATTAATTGTGTACTGATGCAAACGACAGGCTCTTTATGTTGCAGGTGATTTTTAACTTTCTCCAATATGGAATTGCGATGAGCTGGACACATGGATGTACTTAAATGGTAGATCGGGACTGTACCGCTTTCTTCTTTTAATCTGTGATATAGGTTTTTCACCACTGTTTTTGTATTTAAAATAACGAGCACGCTTTGTTCATCAGCAAGTCTTTCCTCAACAAAGTCGGCAAGTTTCTCCGTATTAAATTTCATATCCGTTGCTTTATCCACAATTTCAACCCGCTTAAACGCTTCTATAACATGGTTCAGGTCATGCACCATTTCTGCATCTGGTTCGATCTCTAGCTTGTTATGTACAAAATCCAATTCGGGTTGTGTAGCCGTGCAGAGAACAATACCTGAATGAGCATATGTTTTCAAAAAATTCACTGCTTGATTAAATAATGAAATACAGTGAGTAGGAACTTTTTGTACTTCATCAAAAATAATGACAGACTCGCTTAAATTGTGAAGTCTACGAATATTTCTACTGCCGCCAGCATAAAAAACATTTAAAAATTGCACCATTGTGGTGAAAATGATCGGCGAATCCCAATTGTCCTTAGCCAGCTTTAATTTTTGGCGCGTACTCACAACTACATCTTCAAGCTCATTACTCTCTCCCTCTTCTACATCGTCCATGACCACATTAGAATGATGTTCCAGAATATTCGCATCGTCCACTATTATTTCGCGAACTTCTCGGGCATTTTGTTCAATAATGGTCGTAAATGGAACGACATAAATAATATGTTTCTTCTTAAATGTTACAGCATGTTTTAAGGCATAACGAAAGCAGGCGAGCGTCTTTCCACCGCCTGTGGGGATCGAGAGCGTATGTATTCCAGAGGGCCTTTCTGCAAACTGTTCGCATTGTTCGGACATTTCTTTTCGAAGTAGATTAATAGGTGTATTGGCATCCTTGGCTGCTTGTAGGGATCTGATGTGCATCATTAATTTTTCGTAATACTCATGAAATAACTTTTGGTAATTCATTGCTTCAACTGCGATCTTATCGCCCGTGTTCTTATTTTCTTCAAAGCAGCGAGTATTGGTTCGATCTGCATCGATCAAAGCGCTAAACACAAACTTGGATAAATACATCAATTTGAGTTCAAAATCTGCCTCATCATCTCGGTTCATATATTGATCCAACTCAGCCTTTGCTTGATTCACATAATCAAAAAATGTAGATTCCTCCATGACCTGCTTATAGAAAAGCGTTACTGCATCTTCAAACCCCTCTATCTCTAGGTCACGCACCCGATACAAAAATCTTGATTCCAGCTGTGGGTTTAAAAAATCCTGCAAATAAGAATGGTGTGAAATAATAGCGTTTGCTACAACTTCGGTCAATACATATTTGATAAATAAATCCTGCTTATCGAATGTGCCTTTAGGTTGAATGTGAAAAAGATTAAATAATAACTTTCCACCCGCACTAGAATGATCTACACTTCCTCGTTTCGGTGGATTGTCAGGATTTTGTACCGCCAAACGTATGTAATTTTGAAACTTTTCCGTGTACTTCCCCAAGTCATGAAGCATGCCAGCGAGTCCGGTGATATGTCGAATACCTATTTTGTCTCCATAGGCTTCAGCTATTTGTCGGGTTTCCAATAGATGTTCGGCAACCGTTTGAATCTCTTGGTCGCTTTCCCGTATGTGGGCGATATATTGCATTTTTTAATCTCCTTGTCCAATTGGGGTATGAGCATTGTTGAATTAAATACCGCAAATGAAGTCCACTTTAAGTTTGTTTTATCTTTAAAATTTGATCTTTTCTCCAAGTATTATCGGAGTAATAATGTCTGCTATTGCACAATTCTTTCGTTTGACTTCATTAGCAAGCGCCCTTAATTTTCGCTTCGTATCTCTAAGTTCTTCTTCCATCCGTTTAAATTTCTCTTTAGCATCTGGTTCACATATATTATTCCAAATTCCAATTTCGTCGGCAAGTATCCCTTTGGCACGAAAATAATCCAATAGCTCATCTCGATCTAATAAATCTACTGGTAACACTATAATAATTTCGTTCCGACAATCCACTTTTTTTGAACTGCTTTTTCTCACGATTTTTGGTCACTCCTTTATAGTTATACTTGATTAATGTTTATCAATAAAATATCATCCCAAGTCCAATGATAATTCTAATTAAATTCTATAAGAACGATATAAATCACACAATAACATATATCCCTAAAAAATAACAATAATCACATTTTGCATAGGTTATCTCTTTAATAAAAAATTGCTTTAAAATAACAATTTATGATACACTCGGCTTGTCGCTGTATAGCGTGGATTGAAAATTATATAATTGTATTAGAGAAGCCCGCCCTTAGCGGGTTTTTTCATTTTTCAAAAAATATAAATTCCGTTTCTTCGTCCTACTCTCTTCCTCCTGTTTACCTAAGATATTGCTATACTGCTGTATAGGAGACACATACAAGTCAGTTACCGCTTTTTAGAATTATACCTTGAACTTCTTAAGCAAATAATCCAATAAAATGCTGGGTGCCATTCTCACCACCATAATACGCGCAACTTCCCTTCACCAACCGAATATCTCTACCTCTCTGTCGATGAATACTATAAATGCGCTTTCTTAGCTAAGACCCATTTATATCATGTTTGTTTTGTATTTATTAACAAATTAATTTCAAATAAATAAAATATCATAAATTTTTATTATATGAACTAAATTACACAGAAACAAAAAAATCCCCAGAAGTTTATCTCTGAAGATTCTCGATATATGTAGGATATATGATCTGATGTAAAACTGAAATATATTCGGCCTAATTTCATTTACTGATTCTAAGCAGAATATGCCCCTACATTCCTGTCCCTCGCTCACCCCTCAATCCTACGCTTATATAGAGTGCGACGAGAGGCTTAACAGCATCTTCCCCCTACTCCCTATGTATTTCAATTCACGCACTCATATAGAGTGCGACTTGGAATGTGGTAGCCAATTATTTAAATAAGCAGGATGATTTCAATCCACGCACTCATATAGAGTGCGACGATATTACCTTGATCGTCTCATAAAAGACTCGGAGATTTCAATCCACGCACTCATATAGAGTGCGACGGCACAATCTGGCGGTGTGGAAAAGGCAGACGTCGTAATTTCAATCCACGCACTCATATAGAGTGCGACAGGGTAAAAAAAAGCTCATCAACTGTTACTTTATAATTTCAATCCACGCACTCATATAGAGTGCGACTAACAAACATAGATATTCGGGTTCGACTTATTATATTTCAATCCACGCACTCATATAGAGTGCGACTCTCACTACATTAATTATGTGGACGACGATGGCACAAGATTTCAATCCACGCACTCATATAGAGTGCGACGTTACTACTATTAATGAGTTAAACCGCTGAAATATTTCAATCCACGCACTCATATAGAGTGCGACTCAGGAAGGTAAGCACTCTCAAATCGCTGTATTTTTATTTCAATCCACGCACTCATATAGAGTGCGACAGCGAAAATGAAGGAATTCATACCCTAATGATATCAATTCCATGCATTTTCGAAAAAAACGATGCCAAAAAAGCTTGAATCGACTATTGACTTCTAACGAAGAAAGCTAATCCGAATCCATTTCGACAAATTTCGAGGTGCGAAGGACCCGGGGTTTTTATGTGAGCTTCACATTCGCACCGTAACCAAGACAATACACTCAGGATACCACAAAACATTTCTCTGTCCCAGAGAATGCTCTATTTTCTAAAACAATAACGACTCTGCCCCATCAATTACAATTTGTGCGCCAGTAATGTGACGCGAATGATCAGAAGCCAAAAATGTCACCAAATCAGCTACCTGCTCGGGTTGACCCGGTCCATCAGCCAACGGTTGTCCTCCTTCAGGAAACTTGACGGGGATGGTAATTTGTTTTAACCCTTCCGATTTCTCCGTGGTTTCATCAATATTGGTCGAAATGGCACCCGGATAGATGACATTCACACGAATACGGAACTTAGCCAGCTCCAGCGCAGCCATTTTAGCAAAACCGGTTTGACCCGCCTTCGATGTGCTATAGGCTGACATTCCAAAGCTGGTAAAGCGCTGATTTCCATTAATGGAGCTGGTAATAATAATGCTGCCGCCACCGTTCTTTTTCAAATGTGGTATTGTATACTTCACCGTCAGGAAGGTACCATCCAGATTCGTGGACAATGTTTGCCGCCAATCCTCAATGCTCAGATCCTCGATCGGTCCGACGACCCCGTTAATCCCGGCATTAGCAAAAATGATATGCAGACCGCCAAATAATTCAACCGCTTCCAGAACTGCTTTTTCCACACGCACCGGATCGGCAATGTCCACGTCAAATGCCCGCGCCGACCCTTCACGTATAGCATTAATTTCTCTTTCTGTCTCCAAAATACGCTCATTACTTACGTCAAAAAGAGCGACATTCGCTCCTTCTCTAGCCATTTGAATGGCCGTTGCCTTGCCAATGCCAGAACCAGCCCCCGTGATCAGAGCCGTTTTGCCTTCAAAGCGTGCGCCTCCTGCATATGTGTAGCTCATATGTATCGCTCCCTTTCAGTAATCTGTATAATCACAAGATTACCCAAAAGGATATACTTTATAATCACCATTTTTGCGCATTTTTTGCTATTCCTTTGCGATATTTGAGAAAAGGACGAATATTACGCGCATTAGCGCGTATTTCCTTCTCCTCCTCGTTACATTCTATAAATATCTTAACGAATCGTATTTTTCTATGTATTCATCAAAAAAAGGACGTTATACAACCATGGATATGGATGCATACGTCCTTTTGCTTATTCATTTACCACTGAAGCTCAATAAATGCAGCATCATCATCAAGTCCCCCGGTATGGGATGCGTCCAGCAATACCTGTATCTGCTCATCAGGGACAGGCTCGCGAATGGGGTCCAAATCGGATAAACCGTCCGTATACACCTGTAATCTCATCGGCATATCTGCGGGTATACTTCTTTCGTACCAATGAGGCTTCCCACCAATCGGCCCACGACTTGTTGACCAGCGCTCCGCTGTAGAAAAAGTATGATCGAACAGCTCGCTAATTTCCTCGGCACCGTTCCATAGTCGCAAACGTGAATCCCCTTGCCAGGCAAGTCGGAGACGGCCACGGCTACCACGCTTCGGCAGTTCGATTTTACCGCAAATATACATGGACTGGCTTCCCTGACGACGTTTATCTTCCAATACCGAGCGCATTAAGCCTGATTCATGATCCAAAGGCTGCCGATCCAGTTCCTCTGCCGCTGTACCTGCCAAACGTTCAAGATACCCCCTCAACTGATCAGCAGACAGATCTTGTCCCCGTTCCATCCAATCCAGTAAAGAGGAACCCAGATAGCGGGCTGCAAAATCTCCTCGGTAACTGAGCCCGACACCATCACACAAGACAAAACAACAGACGGATTTATGAATACGTACTGCGGCGAAATCCTGTCCGCTTTCCCCCATACTGGCAGATTCGGCAGATCTTCCATAGCCATAACGACACATAAAACGACTGTGATGAGATGATAAAGGCTGATCGCCTGTCTGAGAGCTTATGTAAGCAAATTGCTGAGTCAGCCTTGCATTCATTCCCTTTTTTTTGCTCGCGGGGAGCAGGGACAGCAGTGGATTCATGCTTTTACCTCCTTACCGTACAGGCGTTGCGGCCGACATTTGGAACCCAATGGACACCAGTTCCGCACAGGTTCCGGGCAGCATCATAATGGCTCCTTCACCTAACTGATAATCCGCCTCAAATAGCATTTCCCGATAGCTTTCAGGCAGTACAGAAGACATATCACGCAATTTCACAGCATGTTCATCCTGCAACGGCGTATTATGTGTCAGACCTTTCCATCGACGGGGGTCCTGAATAGGCGTTTCCAGCAACCTGTCGGATAAAAATATATTTTCCACCAGTACATTACCGTCCGGTACACTCATGCTCATAATGCGCTTCGCAATCGGTTCCGGATCATCGCCAGTGGAAACCCCATCTGTCATATGACAGACCAAAGGTGCAGGACAGTCCTGCATCCCTGGTAATTCTGCCTGCAAAATACGCTCAGCTTGCAGGAAGGCTTTTGCTGAATCTGAGAATCGTTTGGGTGTCAAATCGGGCAACGAACCAATGGCCGCGATTTCATCAATTCCCTTGACACCATTCAGCAGGTCATACACGTCGTCACTATAAGCCAAAATTGCAATCCGATAGCGCGCTGTCAGCCGATTTCCTTTGGTTGATCGGAAAACCATCTGCCGGATCGCCAACGATATAGCTTCATATACAACGTCAATACGCCGTCGCCCCTCCATCAGCATGTTCATCGACGCGCTGATGTCAATCAGGTAAATGATCAGGGCGGGAGTGCGTTGTGAAGCCTGTATTGTATAATTCATGGTTTGTACATGCTCCCCTCAGTTACCTTCTATCTTTATCTGTTTTGTAGCTATCATTCCGCCCATATATAAACATATGAAATATTAAATTTTAGGCAGTCTAAAATTCGTATCGCCTAAAAAATTATAGATCGAGGAAGCCCGATATCCCACTTCGCCTACCGAACGATAATAAGAAGGATTACTATCATATAGTGTTCTAAAACGCTTCGCAAAGCTCTTTGCCTTCGCAGCGCTTCCACCTTCCTGAGAGGCATATGCCTTGTTGTACAGGGAAATAAGCTGAAGAACGTTCTCCTTGTTTCGTGCATGCATAGACTCTTTTTGCTTTTGTTCCGCCTCGGCTGCTGCCTTACGAGCTGCCTCTTCCTGGGCGGCACGGGTTTCCTGCTCCTTTTTCAAAGCCAAGTATTTTTCATACTTTGCCTGTTGATCATACGCTTTTTGCTTCGCTAACTTGGCAGCCGCCTGCTTATTTTGTTCCTTTTGGGCGAGATAAGCTTCATATTTAACCTGTTGATCGATAAGGGCTTGCTGTCTCTTCTGCTCTTCCTGTTGCTTTTGAGCGGCAAGTACCTGCTGTTTGGCCTGCTGTTCCACTTCCTGGCGTTGTTTCTCCGTCAGCAATTTTTGAGCGGCTTCCTGCTCGGCTGCCAGCTTTTCCTCGGCCGCCTTTGCAGCCTTCGCTGCCTCTTCCTGCTTGGCCGCCTCGATTTGCCGCTGATTGGACTGACCTGCAAGAATATTCACGGCTGGGATTCCAGCTGCCAACAGAACGACTGCGGCCGCAGTTGTCACGATAAACGCTTTGGAGCGATACCAGGCTTTTGATTTTTCAGGTTGCTCCGGCGTCTTGGGATTCAACTGCTCCTCTAGCCCTGTGATCGCAGCCGACACCTCCACATGCAGAGGACTGCCGTCTTCTACAAAATGATACAACGACCGGTATACTTCCAGCGCTGCAGCAGGTTTGTTCTGCTGCTCCAAATCACGTGCCTGTCGGAACAGCTTGTCCGTTACCCCACGCTCTCCCTGCTCCAGGGCAGCCTGATTTAGCAATGCAGCCTGTTCAGCCTTGAGCGGTGCAGGCGCTGACAAAGAGGGTGCAGCTTCACTGGCAAGACCGCCCACCGCTGCCGATTCTATTGTTTCTGTCGCAACAGGCTCCGGTTCTATAGCCTCAACTGGAATTTCCTGCTCAGTAACCGCATTAAGTACAACCAGCCATTCGCCAAAAGTAGGGCAACTGCTTAAATCCTGACTATCCCAGGCGCGGCTGAACAATTCTACCACCTTGCTGCCCCAACGGGATTCAAGTGATTTTCGTAAAATAAAATAACGTTCGCAAGGCGTCTGCATTTCATGCTGATCAAAATAACTCTCGCCCCACGCTTTGTCGACTACAACACGGTCAGACCAGCCCAGCATTTCTCCTATAATAATTGCCCCTGCAAAACGGTCTGCATACGCACTCCATAACCCGCTGTGGACGGTACGATGTGCGGCATACCCTGGCGAACCTGCCAATAGAGCGTCTGGACGATCCATTTTAGTACTATACATTTGTTCCACGTCCACCAATTCCACAGCTGACGTGCCTTGAGGCAGTTCCACTTCAGAAAAAAACGGAAGCATCACATTTGGCGCCGATAAATCACAGTGCGCCAATCCTTTTTGCTCCATAGCTGAACCGATCCCTGCCAATGCTCTGGCTAAAGCCAGACTATCGGAAGCCTCAAGCTGACGCTGATCTGTGAGACAATCGAACCATGTCATACCGTGAACCCATGGCATCAGCACCGCATACAGCAAATCAGGCTGCTCGGCGATCAGACTTCCGTTTCTTTCTGGAGTGAGCACATCACGCTTGCATACCTGCAAACCGGGAATATCCCCGTATGCTTCCATATGCTCAGATTGATAAACCATAGCCGGGATGCGGAACTTCGGAAAAAACACTTTAAGGGCTTTTGCCTCATGCGGTGCTCCGTTTTTGGCATTCAGTTGGTATACAATTCCCTGCCGCCCTGCTTGAGCATAGGCTAAACCGGGTGCAGCGGGATGTCGTCCAACCACATAAGCTGTGCCGTTTATGATCAATTCGTCTCCCGGATTCGGTTGAAAAGACATGAAACATCCCTCTCCTTACATCATTCAGTATGCTAGTTTTCCTCACCTTATTATATACATCTATGGATGGCAAGAAAACCGGGTATCCGAAGATCGCCCGGTTTTTCCTGAACATCCTGTGCCAAACCGTGAGGAATGGCTCACATATTGCTTCTTATAGAGTGGTATATGACAAGTTAATGCCTATCAGGCAAGGCAACTTATTTCGTTTGGTCAACCGTACGGAATTTGTTAGCGATAGCTGTCAATTCTTGGCTGATGCTGTTCAAAGTCGTTACGAAAGCTTGCATTTGTTTGCTAGCTTCCTGAAACTCTTGGAAGAAGCGTTGTTTAGTCATACCTTCCCATTGACCTTCCATACCTGAGATGGACTGTGTCAAACTGGAAACGATCTGTTGGCTTTGCTCACCACTTTGTTTAAATTGGTTAGCCACCTGATCAACCTGTTCTGGGGTAATTAAAATGCGTCCTGCCATTTTTTGCGTCCTCCTTGATGATAAAAATGTTTTTGTTTTATCTAGTTCAAATTGTACTATGGCTATTTAATTCCCTACAAAAGGCAAAGGACCTAATTGTAACAATCCCACTTTTTAACTATAAAACAGCATCTAACAGTATAATATTAACAAAACAACCACCTAATAAGTCCCATAAAGTCGGGAATTGCGAAACGAATCAAGTAAATTTTGCAGTCGATCCAGATTGTCCCGGAACGCGATCCCAACTAAGCGACAGGCTGATCTCTTGCTGTAGACGGATCAGTAAAATACCATTCCTGCGGACTGCTAGAAGACGCCTGCATCAGAATATCCTGATGCAACGTTTCTACATCCGAAGACTGTACACCAGCAATGGCATGTACGACAGACTGCGGGTTTGAAATCAGACTGCCTGTTTCCGAAGCTTGCCCAGGCAGAATAGACGGTGATTGCTGATTCGACCAATCGAGCATTGTGACGGGTCGTCCCAATGGTTGGCTGGCAAATGACAGAATCGTTTGATAGTTGTGATCAACAGACTGAAACTGCTCTGCCTTTCGGTTCAGTTGTGTACCTGATGTATGGAGGTAAGCATGAATCTGTTCTGACATCCGCTTGGCCTGCATCCAATGATTCAAGATCGCCTCGCGTGCAGATACATCCCAATCCAGCGATTGTAACGCCTGCTCCAAACCTGCTGTTAACTGTTGAATTTGCTCCGCCGCATGCTGTAGCTGCCCGCTAAGCCCCCGAAGCACATCCGGTTCAACTCGAATGCGCATATCCATCACCCTTCTTCTGTCACTTCTTCATTCACTGCCGACTGTTTCAACCAATTTAATAATAAATCCACAAACTGATCCCTTGAAGCCATAGCTGCAATCAGCCAGTCTCCGTTACCACTTGAGCTCATCCGAAATATCCAGTTCATTGCAGGACACAGGACAAAGGCTGCCCGTTGTGATTCCCACTCCCTGCCGTTCCATACCAGCAATTGCAGTTCTCCTTCGGCTACACGAGAACTCAAAGACTGAGCCAGTCTTGCAGCCCCCTCTGCATCTCCGCTAGCCTCGGTCAGTTTACTGCTGATCAGAGACACACTTTCTCCTGCCGATTGCTCGTAAATTTTATTAAATGCCTGCTTGGAGAACATAAGTGCGGGGGATTCAGGCACAAGTCGATCTACCCAACCCATTTTATCAATCAATGTCTCGCAAGCCTTTTCCACATTTCCCAGATCGTACAGTCGATACTCATCGGGTTCATCAGCGGATTTCACGAGTTCCACTACACGCTCGTTCGTGCAATGGAGATAGCCTTCAAACCGCTTACCTCCCCGCACATAGCGTATACGGCAAGCCCTGTTGGATAATCCCGCGATAGCGACTCTTGAAAAAACGGTAGGAGGCATTGCTAGCTCTTTGCCCTTATCTATCCGCTTTAGATACCCCTTTTCCAAAAGAGTAGCTTTTACCTGCTCCCACTCTTCCGCCAACTCCTCTGCTAGATAGCCCTTAAACGGATCTTCCACCCCAAGCAGTCTGTCAGAACCCAGTACGCCTGCCAGAAAAAACAGTTCCTTCGCCTTGAGGGTTATTAACTTCTGCTTGGAAGCTTGAAACGTTAACATTATGAGCCACCTCCCTTCAAACTACAACATGCCATCGGTCACGAATTTTCGTTATCCAATCCTCACAGCTCACTTGCTCTGAGAAGGGAATTGCCGCTTTTATCCTGGTAAATTTGCGCCGTACGTAGTATCCCTGCCCAGGTGGCAGGACTTTTAGGCCACCAGCAGCGGCGTTCGCCTCCGAATAAGGGATACGAAAGAACGATAGATCATTCGAATCTAGTGTTCCAAATAGCATACCGCTTTGGCTTGCCTTGACATCATTAAACCAGTCCACACCAAAGGTAGGGAAATCAGATGGCACACCCGAGAGCACGACATGCACATTGCGATCACGTCCCAACCGTACAATGGCGGAGAGCTGATCCTTTATCATAAAATCGTTCAGTTGCTTGCTTAACATATCCGCATCATCAATGACCAGGAGCAATTCGGGATCATTCCCCTCCTTGTTCCGCTGTTGAACGATATCATACACTTTCTGTACCAGAGGTCCCATTTCTTCCTCGCTTTCGGCAGCAGCCTTAACATGAGGAAGATGCCGTAATCTAGATAGTCCTCCGCCTCCATAGCGTGTATCGATCGTATAGACTTCCAATTGATCGGGTGATGTGTAATAAGCAAGCGATATAATCCAGCTCATTAGAAAAGAGGTTTTTCCACCCTCCATTGGACTACCCACTATAAAATTGGGCCCTTCTTTCAGATTCAGGAGAAAAGGCTCAAGATCGTCACTCTGTAGACCTACAGGTACTTCATAAGGAAGTGCACCCGATGGTCCACTTGTTCGATCCCACTGCTGAAGCAGTTCCGACAGTGGAATCCGCTCAGGTAATGGGAGGATGGCTGGTGCGTGCTTGCCTTTCCATTCCTGCACAATGCCAGCAATATTGCGGCGTAACCGTGCTGATCGCTCCGCCTCATCTTCTCCTGGTGAAGGCAATGCCGTCTGGAACTCCAGCGGAGGAACATGCCCTTTAACCAGAGCGCGGCCTGGAATTAACGGTCCTGGCGTTTTGGCTGGTCGTCCTACCGCATAGTAATAGTCACTCGGGTCGGACATTTCAAAAGAAACAGCATTCGGTATGTTACTGCGGAATTTCTCAAACACATCGGTAATCCGGTTCGCTGTAATGATAAACGTAATACCTAGACTGCCTCCTTCTCGCAAAAGAGATTCCAGCAGTTCATTTTCATCTGGATAAGCATTACGGAAATTAAGATATCCATCAATAACTACGACAATTTGCGGAATATCCTCAACAGCAGAACGTCGATAAGAGCTTATTGTTTTGACACCAGCCTCGGAAAGCATTTCCTTGCGTACGGCCACCATCTTGAACAGATAACGGAACAGTCGCTTGATCCGGTCATCCTCCTCAGCCATCATAACAGCCCCGATTTGGGGAAGTTCCCCAAAGTCGCGCATCGTTCGACCCATATCAATGATATACCCGTTCCAATGATTCGCTGCAAAACGCTGAGCCGTGGACATCAGCAATGTATGCAAAAAGGTCGTTTTTCCCATGCCCGGCATGCCATACACAGCCCAATGACCATGATCCAGCGATGCATAAATTGGCTCCTGCCGCTGATTCGGCAAATCATCCACCAGACCAATAAGAGCCTTCAGCTCCAAAGGTGATGATGTACTATCTATTTCGGTGCATACCGGCAGATTTGTTAAATCCAGCAATTCAGGCAGCGGTGGAAGCCACGGTCCCTGAAGTCGTTCGATCCCTGCCTTAGCAGCCTCATTCGCAATATAATCAATAAATACTTGAAGCTGTTTAGGGGCTTCTTCTCCTTTTAAGCCTGAGCTTGCCCGTTCGCCGCCCGTCAGTAGCGCTTCACGTTTCCCGTTCAATCTCACTTCATGTACAGGTAGTGCAGAAGAAATATCGCTGTTGCCTATATACGGCGCACCACTCCAAGCAAACTGCATCTCTTCAAACACCTCGTCGCTACCCACCTGGAAATACCCTCGTCCCGGCTTCGTAATCCACGCGGCATTCGGTATTTTCAACATGTCACGGCTATCACCTTCGCTTTGCACCCGTAAACAGATGCGGAATCTGGAGTTACTCCAGATCTTATCATCTACGACACCTGCGGGCTTTTGCGTCGCCAAAATCAAATGGACACCTAATGTCCGCCCAATCGCGGCAATACTGATTAGCTCGTCCATAAACTCTGGCTGATCCCGCTTTAATTGTGCAAATTCATCAATAATAATAACCAGATGAGGCAGCGGTTGTTCCTGCCGCTGCCGGAGTAGTCTGTAATATTCATCAATATGCTGTAAATTGCCTGCATCGTTCAATATCTTCTGTCGACGAACCAGTTCTGCTTTAAGAGATATTTTGGCACGTTCAATCAAATTATTGTCCAAGTTCGTGATCGTACCCACAACATGCGGCAAGTTAACGAACGTGTTGGACATGCCTCCACCCTTGTAATCGATCAGCATAAAAGCAAGATCATGTGGATGAAACTCGGCAGCAAGCGAGGCTACGATGGACTGGATAACCTCACTCTTCCCTGAACCCGTTGTACCGGCGATCAAGCCATGGGGACCATGTCCTTGACGCTCTATCTTATCATGCAGGTTAATCATAATCCTCTTACCGCCTGCTCGCACGCCCATCGGCACAGGTAAGGTATCGGGATGGCGGTTACGTCGCCACCGATCTGCCACGTCCAGTTCTTCCACACTCGCTACGCTCATCATATCAAACAGAGGTAGCACAGCGGGAATGTCAGAAGCAGAGGAACGCTTCAAGCGAATAGGAGCCATGTACCTCGCCAATGCATCGGCTTCCTCTTTTGACAAACGATCCGGTTTAAAACTTTGCTGTTCAACCTCCGCCGATTCTGATTTGCGGGCATATACGCCCTGCTCTTTGGAAGCCTCCACAATCAGCTGACACTGCATCGGCAAAGCCTCTTTACGAGAAGCCAGCACAATCGTACACGCATCAATGGCTCGACCGTCCTCCAGTAACAACGGCAGCAACGGTTCTTCCTCAATCAGCTGGGTGTCAGATAAAACAACGATATAACACGGGACTTCCATTCCTTTGCCCTGGCGATCATTGCGATTATTTTTACGACGGTTCAGTCTGGCAAACAGAAAATCAGCTAATTGATGTGCACTGCTACTGCGGTCTGACATCATTCTCTGGATGCGGTCATCATCCCACACATGTGGGAGCCAGCGCATCCAAGTCCATTCACTTTCCTCTCGCTCGTCATAGAAGGAAGCAATTTTCACTTCATCTGGCGAGTGACGAACCGTCACCTGTGCCAAAATGACTCTTAACGCAGCAAGGGTATGCTCCCGGTCGCCAACCAATCCAACCACTTTGGATTGAAACAGCGGTAATGCAATGGAAGCAGCGTCTACCAGACGAAATTCCTCTTCCAGTTCATCCGCAGCTCCCAACAAAGGATCTCGGTCATAACCATCTGGACGTGGAATTTGCAATTTAATATGAAAGGGAACTTGTCCAGTCCCAATACGCACCTGCAAAAAGTCCTCATCCTCCGGTGATCGTTCCCAGAGTGAACTATTGCGGTTTTTGACGATTTGAGTGCATATTTGCGGGTCACCGTGAATTTCATATAGTGTGCGAATTTGCTCCTCGCGTTTCATTTCAAGTTCTTCACGATGCTTTTGAAGCTGTTCCCGGTACATCCGGTCCCGTTCCTCCAGATTGCGCTTGTATTCCTTCTTATTATTTAAATAGACGAAAAAAGGAATCGTATAAGATGTAAGCATCATGACCACAGTGACCATCTGGAACATCAAATAGTTACTGTTACCCATCTTGCCTGTTTTGCTCATATATACGTAAAAGCCTATAGTCACCAACGTCATCATTAACGGAATAAGTATAGATATAATAGAAAAAGACGGCTTGCTCGGCTCAGCCGGAGGCCGTAAAATCTCCAGCTTCTCCTCTCGGAGCGCCGGCCTTAATCTCGGGGATCGCTGGTATAATGCATTCAAGACAAAAGTCCCCCTTTTCGCTTACTATTTCATTTTACCAAGGTTTCATATAATTTCATGTGTGTATTTACCCATTTTTTTCACTTTGAAACAGAGAACGCCTTCCATACACAGGCGCTTCGTCCTGAGTTGTCGAAAAAGCGCGCTGAATACGTACAGTACAGCCTTCCCGCAAGCCTGATCCTGTGAGTAGCTGGTTATCCCCCACCCTGAACCAAAGCCCTTCCGGGAACTTTGCTTCCATAATATATTGCATGCCTTCCACCGGAGGTTCGCCGAAAATGCGCACACCCAGCATCAGCTTTAAATGTTCCACCGAGTATTCATCAGCTACCTCGATGTCAAACCACTCTGTTTCCTGTCGTCCTGAAAGCACGGTCAGGATCATCTGTCATCCCTCCCGATCCTTAATATATAGCAAAGTTCACGCAAAAAGCCTATTTCAACGGAAATATGGCTATCGTAACTGTAGCATCCGACTATTAGACTGTCAATTTGTTACAAAATACCCACTCTAAAAATTAAACAGCGACTTTAGTCATATTCTCTCACATTAGTAGAGTCATTGGTATCAATAATATGTATTTAATCGTTTCTAATACGGCTATATACGTCATTTTGTCGATTAGTTAGAACTAAATTCGATTGTTCCCTAGATTGTTGTGAACACTTTGTAAATTTTTCAGACCTTTATGTTTTTATAAGGTGTTTTTAAGGTAATTTTAAGAAACGGGCACTACAATAAAGCCATGAAATAACTCAGGCGAGGTGATTTTTGTGAGAACATTAATTACATTTCAAAACAAACGTATTCCCGTATACTTCAATCAAGAAAATAAGCAACCGGTACAAAAAACTTTAAAACTTCTAAGTAACACTTTGGAGAATAAAATCTCCAGCGGCAAGCGTGCCCTTCAAAAATGTCTTAACTCTTTGATCAGTATAGAGATTGTCGGTTGTGAAGCCATCCTGCATAGCGTTAGTGAAAATGATTCATTGGCATTGTCCCTCTATTAAGAGGGACTTTTTTTTGTCCACATTAGACACAAAAAAGAGAGGGGCATTTCAGCACCCTCTCCATATCAGCAGCTTTGAAACATGATACATGTGACTTACCGCAGCTTATTCATTTGATCAGACTCTATTTAAAGTATTCTGCGATAACCTTTTTTACCGCCTCGTTCCTTATTCTGCGCCTTCTCAATCCGTATTCTAAACAGTTCTAGTAAATTAGCGCGTGTATGCTCTTCCCGGCAGTTGTCCAGCTTTTTTAAGATAAAACGGTCAATGGACATATGACTCAGGCTCCTTTACAGCAAGCTGCCCCTGCTTTTCAAGGGGATGATCAGGCTATCCATTTTTAACCATTCTGTACGTTGTTTAAACAGGTACGTTCCTTAAGGGATAAAGCAGGCGGGATTACATACCCTTTAATTAGGGTAAATACATAAAGTTTCGAAAATTTTATCACGTTAAGACTGGAAGCTATGGACAAGGAGCGAGCAGAAACCATGAGTAAACACATGATTACCAAAATAGGCTGGAACCTTTTATGTGCATTCTTAATCCTAACGATGCTGGCTGCATGCAGCAGGGAAAAAGCTTCAACCCGGAGTATGGCCCAACATGAAGCTGAAGCACGTGCCTACACCGTAACGGGTAATCCCAACCAAGGCGCATCATCCCTTGATGAACGAGCTGCCAATCATACACCTATTCATCAGCAAGGCAGTAGCTATGTCGAAATATCAGGTCGCGTTAGCATTGATAAAAATACCGTGAAAGTTACAGGACATTCCAACCTCCCGGCCGGAGCACGGATCAAAGGGAATCTTGCGGTCAAAAACTCCCTGTTAACTGGGTACACGGATGAGACCACTATTCAAAAGGACGGAAGTTTTATACTCCGAGTGCAACGCCCTGGAATACAGGGCAGTATGGATCTGACTGTTCTATTCCGTCCGGATGACCAAGACAATGAGATACGAAATCTGTATGGCAGCGGTGGCAACAAATTGGAAGGTCCTTATGTATATCAATACGAAGAAAACAAACAGCTTTTGCATGAAGTTCGGATTGGGGCTGAATTTGATCCTGAACAAGAACGCAATACCCCTTTAGTTAAGCCCGTCTGGAACAAACCTAAGGACTACGGTAGTCCTCAAGTGTGGATTAAGCCTGATGTGAAGCAAGAAGGTAACTATTATCATGTATATGCGCGCAGCAATTTGCTGGAAGGGTCGAACGTCAAACTCACGATTGATTTTCCGGGACGATGGCAGTTTGGCTACGATGATCAAACCAAAGTTATGCCTGACGGCTCCTTCAGCATGAGGGTCAAAAAGCCGAGCCTTGCCAACCGTTACACCATAGTCATAAGTTTCGAACCAAACGAAGATATGTGGACCAACGCCAAACAGGCGTATGGTACACAAGGAGAACGTCTTTCGGGACCGTTAGTCAAATCCGCAGACGACAAAGAGGGCTCCAAACAAATTGAAGCCCGTATCCCTATCCAACCCAAATCGTAACTAAACACAGCATCTAACTTAAAGTTACGGCCGTTCGCCATGAAATACGCTTCACAGATACAGCCTATGACGCGGTATCCACGTCTGAGTAGATACAGAATCTAGTGTCGTCTAGCCGCTACGGCTGTATCGTGACTGGCGTGCCTATACTTACCTTTTCCTGAAGCTCAAGCACATCCTTATTCTGCATTCGAATGCAGCCATGTGACACCATCTTGCCAATGGACCATGGCTCATTGGTGCCGTGAATGCCATAATGCGGCTTGGACAGCCCCATCCAGAACGCTCCGAAAGGGCCGCCGGGATTGGGCTGTTTGTTAATAATCGTAAATTGCCCATGCGGTGTCTGTGTAGCCAGCTTGCCAATACCGACTGGATAACTAAGAACAATCTGATCTCCATCTTTCAAATATAAACGACGATCCGATAAATCCACCACAATGCTGTAGTTCGGCATATATTCACCCCTTTATACCCTATGCCGACTACAACATAGATTTTCTTATATTTTTACACTTGATGCTTCACTGCAGTTCGGCTTACCACTCCACATCCCGTCGCCAGCCGCTTCGCTGATCCCTACGACCCGGGGTTGTGCTTGAACGGCTATCTTTCCTGCGCCGGTCTGCCTCCTTACGCGCCTGATATTCCAGTTCCCGCTGCATTTTGCGATAATTGTTCACTCTGGATTCCGACAATTCCCCTCTCTCTATAGCTTCCTCCACTGCACATCCAGCTTCGCCCTTATGCTTGCAATCTGCAAAACGGCATTGCTGCGCCGTTTCCATAATATCCGTAAAGGTATGAGCGACCCCCATGGAATCATCCCACAGATTTAACTCGCGCATACCAGGTGTATCCAGCAAAACGGCTTGCTTTGCGATGGGAAAAAGCTGTCGGTGAGTGGTTGTGTGCCTGCCCCGGCTGTCTTCCTCCCTCACATCCTGTGTCAGTTGAACTTCAGACCCAGAGAGCCAGTTTACTATCGTGGATTTTCCACTACCGGAAGAGCCTGTCAAAGCAACTGTACAGCCAGGTTGAAGAAACGCCTCCAGTTGCTCTCTGCCTTCGTTCTGCAAAGCAGAAATAACGATAACAGGTACACCAGGGGCAACTCCCTCCGCTTCAGCAACCCGTTGTTCGACATCTTCACAAAGATCACTCTTACTCAAAACGACAACCGGGTTTACCCCGCTGTTCCAAGCCATAATTAAATACCGTTCCAGTCTGCGCATATTAAAATCATGATTCAGCGCATTAACAAGGAACAACGTATCCACATTGGTAGCGATCAGCTGCTCCTTCGTCTCAAAGCCCGCGGCCTGTCTAGATATTCGACTTTTCCGTGGCAAGACGGCATGGATGACTGCATCCGACACTTCATCTGGCGTAGTGATTGCTAGCCAGTCCCCTACGGCAGGCATTTCCGCCGGATCGACAATAGCATGTCGTAGCTTACCTGAAGCCGCTCCCCAGCGTTCTCCATCCATTGTGATAAGCTTCACCTTTTGTCCATAATCGGCAATCAAGCGGGCAGGACGTATCTGTGTATTTCCTACGCGTTCCTCAAAACTTTGCTTCCATTGGTCCCAAAAACCGTTCCAGTAATCAGACCAACCGTATTCATGTATACTCATTGTTTTCCTCCTGAAATCATTATTATTTTTTTGATCGTAGTGTTATTCGATCGATCGGTATACATTTTTCTCCCCGCATGCAAACAACGCAAAAAATCCGCAGGGGTTTCCCTGCGGAGGGTATACGATTCAGGCCGATGTGATCCGTTCGTTCACTTAAGCAAGCAGTCTTCACAGACCACTCCCCAGAACCAGCAACTGGATAACAAGATGCCTAACCATAAAAAATCCGCAGGGAATCACTCCCTGCGGATTTCGTTGGTTCTACTGCCAACCAACTGCTAAGCCAAGACTATAGATCTATACAGTCTTTAACCGTGCATCGTCCGTGCGGGAGACAAGTCATTCTGCTGCTGAACCCATCCATTCATGTTCGTACGCATATAACATCGCCTCCTCCTAAAATTTCCTTTATCATACAAGTCCATCAATTGTCTGTCAAGGCTGCCCACGAAACTTTTTTGAAATCTTTGTCAAGTTTCGTTTAGTGTACTTGATCCCAGCGCGTCCACATCTCACGCGGGTTCAATTCGTACATTTCCCGTTCCCTGTACATAAACTGATGCATAATCAGCTCACGCCGAATCGTTGCAAAATCCTCATGGTATTGCTTGATCCACTCGTTTAATTCACGTTCAGGATACATGCGGCCTGGCTCCAGCTTTTCTGCCAGCATCTGAAGGACGATTAATTTTTTCTTATACTGCGCAGGGATTTGGCGCAACTTGCCGTCCTTGGAAAAAAAATTGCGTAAAACCGACGCCTCCAGCGTTTCATTCAACTCTGACATCTCTTCCTCCCCCTCTCCTTTTTCGAAAATAAATCGCACCGTCGCCTCGGCATGCTGCCGGATCAGCTCTGGATTCAGTGTAAAATACACCATGTTTTTATCACGTCGTTCCTTAATCAGCCCAGCCTCACGGAGTTTGGAAGCATGATGTGTAACAGTCGGCTGAGACAAATTCAGCTTTTTCGCCAAAGCTTGGCCATGCATCTCCCCACGGGACAAAAGAAGTAATATTCGCATACGCGTTGGATCAGCAAGTGCTTTATGATAATTGACCATTTTATCCAGTTGCATCGTTATTGCACCTCTTTTCACTAGTACATACTTGCTATGCAAGCGAATTCAATCACATAAAATAGATATATATCTAATTATATGTTTACTAAAAGTAGCTGTCAATCTTCACCTTCCATCATCACTTTCTGAAAACGGCTGGATATTGTGTTCGCATTGCGGTAGGATTATTATTTGAAAACTTCTCACATACTGAGCTATTTGCTTCAATCCTGAGATCCGTTTTTAATCGTCAAAATAATGTTAACCCTACAAAACTGGCGTAATAAACCAATACAACTGGAGGTTCATCCAAATGTACGACGTAATCATTATCGGTGGCGGACCCTGCGGACTATCCGCTGCAATCGAATGCAGCCGCAGAGGTTTGCAAACTGTCATTATTGAAAAAAGCAACATCGTTCACTCCATTTTTCTGTATCCGACCAACATGCAGTTTTTTAGCACCGCCGAACTACTGGAAATCGGTGATGTTCCATTCAGCACCCCTAATGATAAACCTTTTCGTCATGAAGCACTGGCGTACTATCGTAAGGTAGCCACTCATTATAACTTGAACATTCAGCATTATGAGGAGGCCCAGTCCATTCATCGCCAGGATGACGGTACATTTACCGTACATACCCTGAGCAAAGGGGAAATAACCAAAACGTATTCGTCACGCTATGTCGTTGTGGCTACAGGATATTTTGATCATCCGAACTATTTGGGCATTCCCGGGGAACAATTGGATAAAGTCACGCACTATTTCAGCGAAGCCCATCCCTATACAGGAACCCGGGTCGCAGTCATCGGTGGCAGTAACTCTGCGGTAGATGCTGCAATGGAATTGGTGCGGGTCGGAGCTACGATTGATATGGTATATCGTCGAAGCGAGTTGTCCCAATACATCAAGCCGTGGGTTCGTCCACTGTTTGACAGTATGGTACAAAAAGGGAAAATCACGCTGCACTTAGGCGCACGCATTACCGAAATTCATCCAGACCATGTCGTAGTCACTCCGCTGGACACTGAAGCATTCCGACTCGAAAATGATTTTGTACTGGCACTGACTGGATTTCACCCGGAGCGAAAACTGCTGGAGTCTGTTGGCGTCCACATGGCTGAGGATCTGGACAAACCAGAATTTAACCCTGCCACGATGGAAACGAACATCCCAGGTATATATGTCGCTGGGGTCATCGCTTCAGGCAGCAATGCCAATGAAGTGTTTATTGAAACAGGCCGCTGGCACGGGCGACAAATCGCCGAACATATCCAAAGCTAAATAAACGAAGGAGAACATCTGTATGGATTACAGCTCACTTATCTTACTGGTATTGGCTGGTCTTGGGATTGTTAGTGGCAACTCTACCGTGACTATTGCCATGGTTGTATTACTGCTGGTGCGGGTAACCAGCTTTCATTCTGCTTTCCCCTGGCTTGAAAGGTATGGCCTGACAATCGGAATTATTATTTTGACGATTGGGGTCATGACCCCGCTAGCCAGCGGTAAAATCAGTATCAATCAGGTGATGGAGTCTTTCCTGCACTGGAAATCACTGCTCGCGATTGGTATCGGAATTTTGGTAGCCTATCTTGGCGGCCGCGGAGTAACTTTGATGTCTGGACAGCCCATTATTGTGACAGGTTTACTGATCGGGACCGTCATTGGCGTTGCCTTCTTTAAAGGAGTTCCTGTTGGACCTCTGATTGCTGCCGGATTGCTTTCCTTGTTAATCGGCCGCAGCTAAATTCGTACAACAAATATAGGAATAAATGATAGCAATCTGCATGTCGGGCTGAATTCAGTCCCGCTTTGTGGTATACTCATATCGCATAATTTGGTAAATGCAGGAGGCTTGACCGATGTCTCGACAATTTGTAACGGAAGCTGTAATGGTGGCTATATACGGCCAACTACTTACATCTCCCGCCCCTGTGGAATATATAGTGCCTTACACATCACTGCTAGAGCTATACGAATTCCAGGATAGCACAGAGCCGCTCATGGATAATCCTATGGACGATCAACATGTGAAGCGGAAGGTAAGCGAGTTGATCAGTTATTTTGAGGAACCGTTGAATCAGAAAAAAATTCGGCGTGCCCTTCAGATGCCTTGGGCCAAGAGCTTGCCTATTCTATTCGATGCCAATACATCACTCATTATCATTAATGCTGTTGATACTGCGCATTACGGAGAATATTTTGATCCAATTGAGACTGAACTAGTGTTGACAGCTCAACGTGAATCATTACCTATTCTGACGGATCAATTGGACTGGATCCACCGCATTATCGAAGCTTCCGTACCTGTACATGTGTACGACATTGATGATTTTGATTTTGCACTCGATGGCCCGATACTTAACAACCCTTAACATACGACATACCCGCCTTAACCACAAAAAAGCGGTGGAGCATCATGTACAGGTTCATCTCCTGTAACACGATACTCCACCGCTTTTCTTGTCCAAGAACAACTATTTGCACGCTATGATTGACAGTAGAGCGCTAAGCTTGTCCATCCTCAACATAGGTGTAAATAATGTCATCATGTTCCTCCAAATACTTAACTTCCAGATGATGGCCCTTCAGATACCAGTAATCCTGGTCCTCCATATAAAACGTAATGCCAGCCGCTTCATGCTGTAATACGGGGTGCTGCGGAGGCTCTACGGCAATTCCCAGAGAAAAGCCTGGATGCAACCCGCCGCCAGAGCTATAGCGAACAAAAAAACGGATCGAATCTCCACGATTCAAACTAAGCTCCTTAATGTACCACTGTGCCGCAGGTTCAGTTACCTGTATGCTCATACGTTATGCTCATCTCCTTGTACAATGACGTCTGCCAACTATATCATAGCATCTTTTAGAATGACCACCAACCGTCCCAACCCAGCGAGCTTCTTGGACAAGTCATATACATTTTTTTGAAAAAGGTTTGACAATTCGCAAAAAAGGGTGTTAAGATTCAACCATACGAGATCCATTTTGAAATTTATTACCAATTTGAACGATTACTCATGTTAGAATGAACCCATTTTGAGGAAGAAAGGAGTGTTACCGGTGCTAAAATTTCCTATTGCATTTTACCCACATCTACAAACACAACAACTTCATACCGGAGCATCTCCCCTGTCGCATCCTTCAGAATTGGGCCATTCACGTTGTATGGTTTAATACGAGTGGCTGCCTGCGTTTGAGCAGTTTTTCAGTGGTGAGTGTGCTGAAAATACCTGCGCGCCATATGATATTGAGATTTAAGGCATATCGTCTGCGGACGGTATGCCTTTTTTGCGCCTGTTGCCGGATCATATTTGTGGTAGCAAGCCGCTGTTGTTTCTTCAAAATGGTACACAACTCTCGAAAGAACTTGTCATGAAAGGATGGGATTCCTCTTGTTTTCGGTACTTAAAAATTTAAGCTGGTTTTTTAAAAGAGAACGAAGCCGATACTCCATTGGATTGTTTTTGCTGATAGCCGTTGGTGTGCTGGAGCTTGCTCCACCTCGGCTACTAGGTAGTGCCATTGATGAGATTGTGCGCGGTTCGATTTCCTGGTCCTCACTTTGGCGCTATATTTTGTACATCATAGGCATTCTAGCCGTCATCTACTACATTACGTACATATGGATGCACAAGCTGTTTGGTGGTGCCAATCTGGTGGAGCGCTTACTGCGCACACGCTTTATGAATCATCTACTGCGGATGACCCCTCCATTTTTTGAACGTAATCGTACTGGTGATCTGATGGCTCGTGCTACGAACGACCTTCGCTCCGTAGCAAGTACAGCGGGCTTCGGCATGCTGACACTGACAGACTCTACGGTCTATCTAAGCGTTGTATTAGTTGCCATGGGTACCCTAATCAGTTGGAAGTTGACACTGGCAGCTATCCTGCCCCTACCTTTTATTGCACTGGCTATGAGCATTTACGGTAAAGCCGTTCACGAGCGTTACACACTGGCACAAGATGCATTTGGTGATATGAACGATCAGGTGTTGGAATCCGTAGCAGGCATCCGAGTCATTCGCGCCTATGTGCAAGAGCGAATGGACGAAAAGCGTTTCGCTGATATTACCGACGATGTATTTCGTAAAAATCTGGCTGTCGCTCGGATGGATGCTCTCTTTGAACCAACGATTCGTTTATGTGTAGGACTTAGCTATGTCATTGGACTCGGTTATGGTATTTATCTGGTATTTCATAACGATATCACGCTAGGCGAATTGGTCTCCTTTAATATGTATCTAGGAATGATGATTTGGCCGATGTTTGCCATTGGAGAGCTGATTAACATTATGCAGCGCGGTAGCGCTTCCCTGGACCGGGTCAATGAAACTCTCGATGTCCAGCCAGACGTTCAGGATGCAGCTCAACCTGTTCCAGTGGACCGCCTCGAATCCATCAGGATGAAAGACGTTACCTTCCGTTACCCTACTTCTACTATTGACAATCTGTCACATGTGAGTCTGGAGCTCAAACGCGGAGAAACGCTAGGCGTCGTTGGTAGAACCGGCAGCGGGAAATCCACTCTGCTCAAACAGCTACTGCATGAATATCCGACGGGTAGCGGTGATATTTTAATCTCCGGCATACGTTTGGAGGACATTGCAGTAGAACAACTACACAGCTGGATCGGCTACGTGCCGCAAGAGCAAATTTTGTTTTCTAAATCGGTGCGCGAGAACATTCAGTTCGGGAAACCTCGTGCAGATGATGACGACATTATGGAAGCTATCCGTACAGCTGCCTTCGACCAGGATTTAGGTACCTTGTCTGATGGGCTGGATACACTGGTCGGAGAAAAAGGTATCGCCCTGTCCGGCGGCCAGAAGCAGCGTGTTTCGCTGGCACGCGCCTTTATCGGTGATCCGGATATTCTATTGCTCGACGATGCACTATCTGCAGTAGATGCCCGGACGGAAGCAAGGATTATTGACAATATCCGACGTAAGCGCTCGGGTAAAACAACCTTGATCTCCACCCACCGCCTCTCTGCTGTAGAACATGCAGACCGGATCGTCGTGCTGGAGCAAGGACGCATTATTGAGGAAGGGACCCACAGCGAGCTGCTTCAGGCTGACGGATGGTACCGACAACAGTATGAACGGCAACAAGTGGAATCTGATCTGACCTCAGGGGAGGTATCCTAATGAAACCTAATATCGGCAAAAGGCTATTCCAGTACGCGCTGACGAGCAAAGCAGGCTTTATTGCCGCTCTCATCGCTTTGGCTATCGGAGTAGCCGCCGAGCTCGCTGGTCCCTTCATCGCCAAAACGATGATTGACGACCATATGCTCGCTATTGAAAAACCATTTTATGAAACAACTAGTGTGGACGGAACTGTAAGCTATGCTGGAACCCACTTTAAGCGTGAAGATCGCTTTGAGTCCGGGGAGACCAAAGGTCGCGAAGCGAGGATTTTACAAGTTGGGAAATCTTTCGTATTTATCGATGGCTCGGTTAAAGTGGCTGACGGTAACCGCTCCTTTACGAACGGAACGCTGACTGTGACACGCGGCTCCGACACCTTTCGCTATGAAGCTAAGGCTCTGACAGCTGATGAACTGTATAGCTTTTACAAACCGGAAATGCCCGGTATCTTTCAGCTGATTGGCTGGTATTGCTTCTTCCTGATTATTTCCATTTTTGCTGAATTCGGCAAAACATACTGGCTGCAATCCTCGGCGAACAAGGTCATTCAAAGGCTTCGGCTTGATCTCTACGCGCACATCCAGCGGTTGCCAGTTTACTTTTTTGATAACTTGCCCGCAGGCAAAGTCGTATCCCGTGTTACGAATGACACTGAGGCAGTCAAAGATTTGTTTGTGGCTGTGCTCTCAAATTTCACTTCAGGGATTGTAACGATGGCAGGAGTATATGTTGCACTCTTTTTACTGGACTTCAGACTGGGTCTTATCTCTCTGTTTATTGTACCGTTACTGATCTTGTGGATTGTATTGTATCGCAAGGTCGCCACCCGCTATAATACGATCATTCGGTCCAGACTCAGTGAAATTAATGCGATTATCAATGAATCGATTCAAGGGATGTCCATCATTCGCGTATTCCGCCACCAGAAACAAACGCAGCAAGAGTTTGAAGAACTGAATGATGATTATATGAAGCATCAGAATAAAATGCTGAATTTGAACGCCTTCACCTCGCACAATTTAGTCAACGTGTTGAGAAATCTCGCCTTTGCCGTCGTGTTGTGGTATTTCGGATCTGAGGCGCTCGGAACTACAGGTAGTGCTGTTTCACTAGGCGTATTGTATGCCTTCGTCGATGTGCTGGGTCGACTGTTCCAACCTATGACGGGTATGGTCAACCAACTCGCCGTACTGGATACTTCCATCGTATCCTCAGGACGCGTATTTGAGTTGATGTACGAAACTGGAGAGCCGGTGACGGACGGCACGATGCCGCGCTACAAAGGCCAGGTAGAGTTTAACGACGTTTCCTTTGCCTACAAAAAGGATGATGTACTTAAACATATTTCCTTTACTGCACAGCCCGGGCAAACAGTTGCCCTTGTCGGACATACCGGATCAGGCAAAAGTTCGATTATTAACCTGCTATTCCGGTTCTATGATCCGCAAAAAGGAACGATCACCATTGACGGAACGTCTGTCAAAGACATCCCTAAGCAATGGCTTCGCCATCATATGGGTATTGTTCTTCAAGATCCATATTTGTTTACAGGTACGGTAGCCTCTAATGTCAGTCTCGAAGACAGCCGAATCACGAGAGAACAGGTGAATAAAGCGCTGCATGACGTTGGAGCCGACAAATTGCTGGCCCATTTGCCGCAAGGATTCGATGAGCCTGTTATTGAAAAAGGTAGCACCTTATCAGCCGGGCAACGCCAGCTAATTTCCTTCGCTCGTGCACTAGCCTTTGATCCCGCAATTTTAATTCTGGATGAAGCTACTGCCAATATTGACACCGAAACGGAAGCGCTCATCCAATCCGCTCTTGAGGTACTCAAGAAGGGACGTACGACCTTTATCATTGCTCACCGTTTGTCCACCATTCGCAGTGCGGACCAAATTTTGGTGCTTCATCGGGGTGAAATTGTTGAACGGGGTAGCCATGACGAACTTATGGCTCAAGGCGGTCGTTACTTCCAAATGTATCAGCTCCAGTCGGGAACAGTTGCAACAGATTCGGCTTCATCCTCTGCTACGCCTTCTGCGCAAGATGACCTGCTTGCAGGCAAAGTCAGCATTTAAAGCTTGAATAGCCCTATTGCTTAGGGCTAACGATTAACATTTGGTATGAAAAAAACCAGCAAGTCTCCCCTACAAATTAGAGGCTCGCTGGTTTTATTTATATCTATAACATAGGGCTCGTAATTTTATTTAGCTACAGACGTGCCTGTTCCTGTGGGCGGAAGCACTGTTCCATCTACTGCTTTAAGCGTAACCTTATACTTGCTGTCTACCAATGTGCTTGTGTGGGTATCCGTAATGACCTGAATATTCATTTCCCCTGGCTTTGGACTAGTCAGCTTGTAGTAAATTACTGCATTCGTATCATCTACGTAGTCGATGTGATCCACTTCAATGCCGTAACCTGGATTAGGTGCCTGCAGACGGGTGATTGTCACTTTGTTCTGCTCGTCATTTGCCTTCTCTATACTCATACTAATGTTATTTTGTTGAACCGGATCTACAGGCTCAGCCGGATTTTCAGGAGTAGCTTCAACCGTTTTATGACTTTGTACAAATTCGGATGCGTTATAGACCATTTCTGCTGCCTCCATCCGCGTTACTTTACGATCCGGGTTAAAGTTGCTCTGTTCGTCCAATTTTGCAATTTTGGTCAATAGCAGGAATTGAACGGCTGCATTTGATTCCTGGTCTAGTTTTTTGCCATCCGCTACATTAATTAACATACGGACAGTTGGATATTCACCCGTTGCACTCACTGCTTTATACAGAATATTCGCAAATTGTTCTCTTGTCATACGGGTGCTTGGATCAATATCTGGTGACAAAGGGATTTGGTGTTGGGCTGCAATCCGATAGGACTGGGCATACCATGCAGAAGCCGGAATGTTTGCAAAGGAACCCGTTGTGAAATCAGGCATTACCTGAAGATCCATTGCACGAACAACCAAGTGTACTCCTTGTGCATACGTGAGCGTTTGATCCGGTGCAAATTTATCCTTGGTTATTCCTTGAATAATTCCTTTGTCCTGAAGTGAGTTTACGATCTTCTCCTGTTCAGCTCCCTTTATATCACGAAAAGCAGAGGCCGACGTAGCTACTGCCAATGAGCAGATGACAAGCAGGGCAGCTGTCACGCTTTTGTTCTTTTTCATGAGATACACCTCCATGTTTACTTTGCTTCTACACTTACCGACGCAATAAAAGCATCAAATGTTTCAAATATGCACAAATTGGTTGCAAAACAGTGGAATACCTGCGATTAGTGTACCCGTCTAACTCTTTTCTGCTCACAATCTTTATACATACCCAAAAGTGCCTGTAACCGATTTATTTTTTTACAGTATTCCTTTGGAAGAGCCAGGTCTGGGTAGCAGTCATCCCGCCAGCAAAAACTCGCTCCCCTTTGTTCGCTTTGCTTACATCCGATTCGGTGCTTTCAGACCAAGAAGTTGCAGCGCGCATGCCAGAATATCGGCAGTTTGTTCTGCCAACTGAATACGCCACTGTCCACCATCGACAATCCTTTCCTTGGCGTAAAAACGGTTAAACGCCTGGGCCGTATCCAATGCAAATCTCGCAATTACCGAAGGCTCCAGTTGGCGAACCGCACGTATCAGTTGTCCGTGATAGCGATCCAACTGCTTAAGCAGCGCCCAACCTGTGTCACCCAACATTCCATCCGATACGTCATTCAAATCACGAGAATGGCTATCTTGGACAAGGGCGTTGTCGCTAGAATTGGTATTATCAACATCGGCGCGAGCGTGAGCTTTCTCCAGAAGGCTGCGTATGCGCGCATGAGTATACTGCACATAAGGCCCGGTCTCGCCTTCAAAGGTCAGCGCCTCCTCCAACGAAAAATCCACTTCATTCAGCCGGTTGTTTTTTAAATCACCAAAAATAATCGCCCCGATACCAACGTCCTCAGCTACTGCCTGTTGTTCCTGCAAATCGGGGTTCTTCTGAGTAATGATGGCTTGAGCACGCGCTATAGCTTCATCCAGCACCTCCTCCAGTTTGACAACTTTTCCGCGTCTTGTGGACATTTTCTTACCCGCAAACCGCATTAATCCAAACGGCACATGCTCACATTGCTCCGCCCAAGCCTCCCCTGCATGCTTCAGCACCGCAAACACCTGCTGGAAATGCAACTTCTGTTCTCCACCAACGACGTACAGCAACCGATCAGCCTTCATCACTTCATGACGATAAATCGCTGTTGCCAGATCACGTGTCGGATAAATGGTAGTCCCATCCTTTTTTAGAATAAGACACGGAGGCAGTTCTTCATCTTCCAGACGAACCACGAGCGCGCCATCACTTTCCTCCAGCAATCCTTTTGCTCTTAATTGAGCAACAACTGCCTGCATCTTATCATTGTAAAAACTTTCTCCCAGCACATGGTCAAATGTAATGTTTAGACGCTGGTACATACGATCAAATTCACCCAGACTAACTTCAACAAAAAACTCCCATAGTTGTTGAGCCTCAGCATCCCCATGCTCCAAACGTCGGAACCACTCGCGGCCTTCATCCTCCAAAGTCGGATCATGCTCGGCCTCCTGATGAAAACGAACATATAGCTTCAGCGATTCACCAATCGGATCATGTTGTAGCTGCTCCTCATTTCCCCATCTTTTATAGGCCGCAATTTGCTTGCCAAACTGTGTTCCCCAATCCCCAAGATGATTCACACTAACTGGAACATATCCGGTTTCACCAAGAATACGATACAAGGCAGCACCGATAACAGTAGAGCGAAGATGACCGATACCAAACGGTTTGGCAATATTGGGCGAGGACATATCAATAACTACCCGCTGTCCGTGCCCGATATTGGGCCTGAGGAAATCGGCCTTGCTCAATTCAGCAAGCATAAGTGGAATATGAACAGATCGATCCAATGTTATATTTACATAGGCACCCGATGCTGAAGCAGTTAAACCTTCTTCATGATTCACTAGCTCCGCCAATTCCAGTGCAATGTGCTGTGGAGACTTTCGAAACTTTTTGGCCAGCACAAAACAGGGAAACGCCACATCTCCCCATTCGGGCTGCGGAGGCACCTCAAATAAAGATACAATTTCTTTCTCCTCCAAGCCCGTATGGGCCAATATCGCTTGAGCAGCAATCCTCATCAACATGATCTCTCTCCTCTTTTTATAGAATCTAACAAAAAAAGCCCCCGCCTCTTGAAATAATTCAAGAGACGAGAACTTTAATATCCCCGCGGTACCACTCTTCGTAAATCGGTTGTGTAGTTACAGCTAACTTACACAAATCGCGATTTCACTCCAATGACTAATAACGGTGTCTGCCGGGCTGATCTACTAGAAGTTCTGCTCGTTGGATCAACCGTCTCCCGGGTGCGCTTCACATCGGACCTCATACCGGCTTACACCTCTTCCGGCTCGCTGTAATGATACGGCTCCGCTGCTACTCTCCCGTTCCATGACGTTAATTCCAATCATTATACAAACCTATTCAGTAGAAAGCAACCTATTATTTCCTCTTCAGGCACTAGTTCCATATATGTAATTACACTGCCACCAATTGGCGGCACGCCTGAACGCAACGACGGCAGGCTTCGGCACAATGTTTGCAATGATCATGGGAATGCTTGCTGCATTCAGCAGCACATACCTCACAGGCCTTGGCGCACAGCTCACAGATTTGCTCGGCAAAATCCGTTCCACGCTGCAGCATTTGAGCAGCAAATCCGCATATTTCTGCACATTCCCTACTCACTCGAATACATTCACGCAGCATAGCTAAATCATATTCCTTCAAACTCGCTACGTAACATACATTGCAAGCGTTCATACATTCCAGGCAAGCATCCACGCATTGTTGGTATGAATGATTCATATTACATTACCTCCCAGTTGTTGACCCTGCTGTACTATTACCCGCTGACCCTTGAGATTAATCATTTGATGTGCGCGCTTTCAATAAAATAAAAACAAAGTAATCCCGACTTATGTAAGGAAGTGTACTATATTCCAGTGTGCAAGTGCAAGGATATTAATCACATGGATTTTTAGCCCCTGTTTCTGACTTGCATACATTCAGTCATTGCTCTATTGTAAAAAGTGTATGTCTAACCACCGATCAAGGAGTGAGCATTTCAATGAATATGTCTTCTGTAGAGGAGCATCGACAGGAATCCCCGCAACAGGTTAATTGCATGGTCGTGACTGTCTCGGACACCCGCACCGTGGAAACAGATACTGGGGGACGACTGCTCATGGATCTACTAGAAACCAATGGATATAAGGTTGTTCGATATGTCATCGTCAAAGATGACTACGAAGGTATTCAGCAGTTAGTATCCGAAGCAGCGGCACAGGATGAAATCGAGGCTGTACTTTTGACAGGCGGTACCGGTATTTCTCCACGTGATACTACATATGAAGCCGTCTCCTCTCTACTGGATAAGGAACTACCTGGCTTTGGAGAAATCTTCCGTTATTTAAGCTTTGCTGAGGACATTGGTTCAGCAGCTATCTTAAGCCGGGCTGTAGCTGGCACTGTGGGCCAGACAGCTGTATTTTCTATGCCTGGCTCACGTGGAGCCGTTCGTTTGGCAATGGAACGCATTATTGTCCCTGAGCTACGACATGTGATGAGAGAAATTTATAAATAAGCTCCTATTTCCTACATGCCGCGACACAAAAAGGCACCCCATACATTCATGAGGTGCCTCTTCCAACTATTCTTTTTCTTCAACTTCGGGCTGCATATAGCTATCGATCAGCTTTTGCTTCAGCTCCCATACCTTCTCGCTCAGATTTACACGATAAATTTCAGGGTTCAGCTTCCGCAAATATTCTGGCCAAAACAGTTTCAACTGTGAAGTATGGTAGGCACGAATTTCATCCAGCTCAGGAAGCTCATATACCTTCTGTCCATTTATAAAAATAGGCTCAAGCATTGGTACGGCTTCATAATTTTCTACATACTTCTTCATATACGGATGCAAAGGGTTAAACAGCTTCAGGCGCTTACCATTACGCGGACGCTCTTCATCCGGGAAAGAAATATAATCGGCCACAGCTCTCCCTTTTTTCTTATCCACAATGCGATATACATCCTTCTTGCCTGGTGTGGATACTTTTTCTGGATTACCCGAGATCTTAATCGTCGGCAACATTTCGCCATCCACTTCACGCTCAACCAGCTTGTACACCCCGCCAAGCGAAGGTTGATCTGAAGCCGTAATAAGCTGTGTTCCTACACCCCATACATCAATACGTGCCCCTTGGGCTTTCAGGTTAAAAATCGTATTTTCGTCCAAATCATTGGAAGCTACAATTTGTACGTAATCTAAGCCTTCAGCATCGAGCATTTCCCGCGCCTGAATGGATAGATAAGCCAAGTCACCGCTATCCAGACGGATTGCATTCATACGCTTGCCCTGACTCTCCAGCATTTTTGCTGTCCGAATCGCATGAGGAACACCACTTTCCAGCGTGTCAAAGGTGTCTACCAACAGTGTAACCTGGTCTGGTAAAACCTTCGCGTATACGTCAAACGCCTCCTGCTCCGTCATAAAGGTCTGCACCCATGAATGGGCATGTGTCCCCTTCGTCGGGATTCCAAAGTGCTCGCCTGCCAGCATATTAGAAGTCGCGTCAAAACCTGCCACATAAGCTGCTCGTGCTCCCCAAATCGCCGCATCAGCTTCCTGCGCACGCCGTGTCCCAAATTCGAGCAGTGTATCGTCACTTGCCACCTGCTTGATACGCGATGCCTTTGTCGCAATGAGTGTCTGATAGTTCATAAAATTCAGCAATGCCGTCTCGACAAGCTGCGTTTCCATAATCGTTCCTTCAACACGCACCAGAGGCTCATTTGGAAAAACAAGTGCCCCTTCTTTCATTGAATGGACAGTTCCACCAAACTTAAACTGGCGAAGCGCCTCCATGAACATGGGATCATACTTCTCTTCCTGCTCAGAAAGGTAGCGAATGTCCTCTTCTGTAAACCGCAAATTTGCAATATAATTCACAATGCGTTCCAGACCAGCGAACACGGCGTATCCATTACCAAAAGGGAGTTTACGGAAATACGCCTCGAACACAGCTTTACGCTGATGACTTCCGTTCACCCAATGGGCGTACATCATATTAATCTGATATTTATCTGTATGTAATGCGAGGCTCGTTGACTGCATCGTAATCATCCTCTCTGACTGTCCCCAGGTTTGTGGCAGCGTACCGCCTCATCTGCCCAGATTCAGCAATATCCGGCTCCATTTTGTTATCGGACATTGGTGCACAATCGTTAAGTTATTTTACTTCTTCTGACGTAAAACCGTATCCTCAGCCGACCGTACCGCAGCTCCAAGACTTCCCTCAAAATGACCCAAAGCCCAATCATGTCCAGCTTGATTAAAGCTCGCCACAGCGTCCTTGTATACAGTAATAGCAAAACCTTTGTTATAAGCATCTACAGCCGTATGCAGCACACATATATCTGTACACACACCAATTAGATGAACTTCCAGAACACCACGTTCACGCAGCCTGAGCTCCAGATCTGTGCCCGCAAAAGCACTGTACCGTGTTTTATCCAACCAGTAGATAAGATCACTTTGTTGCTCATAAAGGCTACGTAGCTTGCCATACAAATGTCGTCCGTTGGTTCCACGTATATTATGTGGAGGAAACAGCTTGCTCTCCGGATGATAAAGGTCGTTCTCCTCATGCAAATCCACAGCCATGACAACAAAGTCCCCTTGATCCACATATGCCTGAGTAATTGCTGCGATCCGTTCATCCAACTCAATCGCAGGTTGTCCTACAGGCAAACTACCGTCCACAAAATCTTTTGTGTAATCAATAACAATTAGTGCCTGCATCGTACGGTCAGCTCCTTATCCTCAAAGTGATATTGTACGTTCTATGCGTAACCTATTACATTAGGCGTTACGTGTAGATAGATAAACGCGGTACTCTGTCACTAAAACGGTACAACTGTGCCGGTCTTTGTGAATACTGGTTGGAACTGAGCGGTTTGCCATTCTCATCACGCACCTCTTCCAGTATTCCCTGCCTGCTACGAGTCGATGTTATTTTGCGAATAAAGTTTGGCTCTTCGAAATCCGGTACGACACTCTGAATCACCTGATATAATTCACCCAGTGTAAAATGTAGCGGTAAAAACTGCTTGGCTATCGTCGTCTGAAGCATCTGCAACTGAATTTTGCGATAAGCATCTACAATGATATCCCGGTGATCGAATGCCAGCTCCAATTCCTCCAACGCTTCGCGGATCGTGAATAGCCCAACCTCGGAAGCATCATCGGCCGCCTGACGCTGTTCCAACATCCATTCTTCTACCAGCGCAAAAAACGCATGCGATATGATCCACCCGCGCGGATCACGTCCCGGTCCACTATATACACCCAAATACTCCAGATGCCCGCCGTCCACACCCGTTTCCTCTAACAGCTCCCGCTTGGCAGCTCCATACATGGATTCATCTTCCTGACAAAACCCTCCAGGCAACGCCCAGCGTCCTGCAAAAGGCCAACTGCGGCGCTTAATGAGCATCACTTTCAGCTCACGAATCGGCAATGTCTTTGTTACCGTCTTGCGCTCCCGCTTCGTTAAGGTAAACATAACGATATCCGCCGGAGCTCCATCCGGGGTACGGTATTTCTTAATGTTGTACGACGCCTTTTGCGCCTCTTCGTTTATACGATTGCTATCCATTGGCATCACCATATTATATCGTTTTGATAAATTCATTATGACATAATAAAAATTTTTGTCAAGTGTCAGGCCTTACCTGAATCACTTGCTTGTGTACGTAATACTCGGAAGGTTGCTGTAGATGTAGAACCGAGTGTGCCTTCACTATCTCTTACTTCCGCCTCAGTGGTTATCGTGCGACCTCCTTGATGAAGAATTCGCGCCCTAACCTCCAGTCGTCCTTGCCTCATGGCTGACAAGAAATGAACATTCAGGTTCGTCGTTACACATGGATCCATATTTCGTGAAGCCATACTGACCATCCCCATCGCCTGATCCATCAATGAAGTAAGTACACCCCCATGGACAATACCCATCACATTGGTATGCTCTTGTTTGGCCTCCAAAGCGATCTGTACCTCGTTTGCATCAGCTGCAATCAGTTCACACCCTAAATACTCCCAAAAAGTATTATTCTCTCCCTCTAGCATCTTACCCAACTTATCCATTCCCTTGCTTCCATCCCTTCTATGTTGTCCCATTTCTCTTGAAGTCCTATAACCATATACGTTGGCAAAATGCTTTCGAAAAAAAGGCGTGGAAGCTACGCCTCCACACCATAGATTTCATTCTAATCACTGCAATTCGACGAGGAAGTGCTTTTTCCCTCTTCTACGTTTACCTTCTCAGCAACGGTATCACGGATCGCCATAATCACCATTTGCAGTAGCTCATTAATTTCCACCTGACTCTGCTGAAACTCCGTTACAATTGGAATACCGTCAAGCTCTTCCTGTAGCTCCTGAAGTTCGGCCTCTATTTTGGCAATCATTTTTTGATTCTTCAAGGATTCAAATGCTACAATTTCCTTTTGCTTCTTTTTCATCGTTGCAATCAGTTGCTGGATGCGCCCATGATCCTGAATCTTTTCTTCTGCTTTTCGGAATACCTGTACTTCCTCACTGCTACCCAAAATACCTGCCAATTCTTTGGCTTTTGCCAATATCATTTCGCGATTGACCAAATGATCATGCTGGCGCGCCGCCGATTGAAGTTCTGTTTGTTGCAACCGCTCCTCTGTCATTGTCCATCGCTCCTTTTCTCACTTAGACGGCCTTGCACACAGCCCTTTACTCAGACCGCATGCAACCCGCTAGAATATTCTTTTATCCGTTAACTGCTACAGCCGTTTCAACCAGATCACCTTTGATGTAAAAGGTCATAGGTTCCGTAATTTTCACTTGAACAAAGGAACCAATCAGGTCCTTAGAACCCTCAAAATGTACAAGCTTATTGGAACGGGTCCGTCCGGCAAGCACTTTGCTGTCATTTTTGCTCTCGCCTTCCACCAGCACTTCAACCACTTCGCCACGCAATCGACTATTAAAGCGAAGGCTGTTTTGGTTCACAGCAATGTTCAGACGCCGGAGACGCTCTTTTTTAACCGACATAGGCACATTATCTTCCATCGAAGCAGCTGGCGTACCTTCACGTGGTGAATAAATAAATGTGTAGGCAAAGTCATAGCCGACCTCGCGCACCAGGGATAGAGTATCTTCAAACTGCTCGTCTGTTTCGCCCGGGAAACCTACGATGATATCTGTTGTCAGAGAAACATGCGGAACAGCTGTTTTAATCTTCGCAGCCAGTTCCAGAACACGCTCACGGGTATATTTTCGGTTCATTTTCTTCAATATATCCGTATTACCGGATTGAACAGGCAGATGGATATGCTCCACCAAATTGCCACCCTTACCAAGCACTTCAACCAAATGGTCATCAAAATCACGTGGATGTGATGTCGTAAAACGTACACGCGGGATATTAATTTTGCGCATATCATCCATCAGATCCCCGAATCTGTAATTCAAATCTTTCAAATCCTTGCCATAAGCGTTAACATTCTGCCCCAGTAAGGTGATTTCTTTAAAGCCTTGACGTGCCAAATCCCGTACCTCAGCGATAACATCCTCTGGACGGCGGCTTCTTTCCTTACCACGTGTAAAGGGAACAATGCAATAGGTGCAAAATTTATCACAACCGTACATAATGTTCACCCAAGCCCGCATACCCTCGCGCTTCTTCGGCAGGTTTTCGATAATGTCGCCTTCCTTAGACCACACTTCGACCACCATTTCTTTGCTAAAGAGTGCTTCCTTGACGAGCTGAGGCAGACGATGAATATTATGGGTACCAAAAATCATATCGACAAAACCGTGTTTTTGCATAATCCGGTTAACGACATTCTCTTCTTGTGACATGCAGCCACACACGCCGAGCAGCAGTCCTGGCTTTTCTGTTTTGAGATGCTTGAGGTGACCCAGCTCGCCAAACACTTTATCCTCCGCATTTTCACGGATAGCACAAGTGTTCAGTAAAATGATGTCTGCTTCCTTCCGATCCTCGGTTGCCTGGTAGCCCATTTGCTCCAGCAAGCCTTTTATGGTTTCGGAATCATGCTCGTTCATTTGGCAACCGAATGTGTATACGATATAATGCTTTCCCTCACCGATATGCTTTAGCTCATCCGGGACTGCGTTATCATATAATACCTGTACATCCTCTTTACCGCGTTGCTTTTCTTTTCTATGGTTCGGCTCCGCCATAATGTTGATTTCACGTCCGCGAATACGGATCTTTTTGCTATGCTCATCTTCAGAAATAATCTTCGCATCCGAGAAATCAAAATATTTGGAGTAATCTTTTGTTTTCTTTTCCATTCCTTAGTCACTCCTTACACCATCTATTTCACGAGCTAATTTGTGATTTTACTGTATCTTTAGGCATGGGTAAAGTTATTTTAGTTCTAAAAAACCTTTAAAAAAGGCATTACACTAAATTATAGCATGATTTATAGGCCATCGCCATAGATCAGCCGCAGATACCATTGAGTGCAATGTGAACTCATGTTCTTTTTGTACATTAGTGAAGTATTTGTGAATTATATAGTATGTAAAAAGCCCGATTCTTTTGCAAGAATCGGACTCTTTAAGGCTTCCGGCATTTAAATACGTGTATATTAGTCTACGATTTCAGCGTTGTCACCGTTTTTCACACCGGCTCCGTTCGCTTCATCTGTATCAATGTGCATATCCAAAGCAAAAGAATCGGACACACGTGCAAGAACATTTTCAAATACAAGGCCACGTTCGCCGCCGACACGTACTTTCAGCAACTGCTTGTCCTTAATGTCCCATTTAGCTGCATCAGATGTATGGAAATGAATATGGCGGGCTGCTACAATCACACCTTCTTGCAGTTCCACTTCACCAGCGGGTCCTTTTACCGTGATTCCTGGTGTACCATCAATGCTACCAGATTCGCGTACAGGTGCTTTTACACCAATAGCAAAGGAATCAGTGCGAGAGATTTCCAATTGGGAAGCGGGACGAGCAGGTCCCAAAATGCGAACCTTATCAAATTGACCCTTAGAACCAATTACAGCTACCGTTTCATTTGCGGCAAATTGTCCTGTTTGGGACAAAGGTTTAAATTCAGTTAATTGATAGCCTGCTCCGAACAAAATTTCAATATGCTCTTGAGTCAGGTGAATATGACGGGCTGAAACGCCGACAGGTACGATTTTACTCATCGTGTGGTCACTCCTTTTTCTCTATACAATACTTTACACATCTATGCTATTATACTCCTATTTTGCCAAGAAAGAAAAGGAGAGCGTATAAAGTTCCCTTTTTCGCCCTAATCGGCGTTAAATATCGTCCATAGAAATCGGATCAAACCGTCGTTTTAGCGAACAAGAGAAAGAAAAGCATGATTTCAGCTACGATGAGATGAGGGGGAACGACAACAAATATATTAAGAATAAACAGGACACAGAGTATTCCAGTTAAGAAAAAAATGACTCTGAGACGAGGTTTCAGATGACTTAATCGGTACTGATGAAATACCAGCAAAACCGACAAAAAGTAAATAAAAACAGAAGCAAAGGTAAAGCAAAGCACAAAGATATAGTCTACTTGTCCCAAAAACAAGAGCTGAATCGAAGCAGCTAGCATGCTAAGGGAAAGATAAATAAACAAATGACCATAAATAATAGTCTGTCCTGCTGATTGTTTTGATTTATCTACGCGCTTCTCCATATTCTCAAAATATTGCCACCAGATTGCGATGACTAATACAAAAGCCAAAGCAGCAAATACAATAGAAGAAACCGTAAAATGATCGGATTGCAAAACAGAAAGCATACTTATCACAGATTCGCCAAGCAAAATTAAGGTGAACTGTGCAAAGCGTTCTAAAAGATGCTCCGTATGGATAGGTGTGATCACCAACTTTTTACGGCCAATCAAAGGAACGAGGATATCAATAGCTATACCTGTATATAAAATCAAATATCGAACCCAAGAATCAAAGAAGAGGGAGAAACTAGAGATGACTATTCCAATCCAAAAATAAATTCCGAAAAAACGAGCTGTTTCCTGTTTATGAGCCGTTTCTTTGGGTGCCGAAAGTAAATATTGAACGACAGTCAAACCTCTTAACCCAATATAGCCAACAAAAAAAGATACATAATACGCATCAAAATCTATATTCAGGCTGGCGGTCATGATCAACACGAAAAACAATTGCAGGATCATAAAAATTCGATGTGTTATACTGTCTTGCCCAAAACGATTGTTGTAGACCGTTTGCCCCACCCAAGCCCACCATATTGGGATAAAAATCATAATAAACTTTTCCATATGTTCCCATGAGATACTACCATGCTCAACATGTAGCAAAACATGAGTGGCCTTGGAGACAGCAGCTACGAACAACAAGTCATAAAAGAGCTCAAGCCAGGTAACCTTTTTTATCAACATTATGTAATGGAGCCCCCTCTGATATGGCGGTGCAGCATGGTGACCCGTCAGTCTCGCTCCAACGTCTGCCGTATTTCTGCAAATGTTATTTTAGCACCATGCAATTCTAAGATGCTCCAATTATTTCGTAATCCTTCTCGCTTTGTCAAGAGTGTTCGCAGCTAAAAATTCCCTCTATAAATAGCTATTTAAGAAGAAATTTTGGAAGGCAGATTCGTTTGCAAGTATTCCAGCGCATGTCCTCCCAGCCATCCCTTGACCAGCTCCTCAGGGTAATGCTTCAGCAGCAGTTCTGCAAAAATCGGATATTTCCCCGAATGCTCCAGCCCTTGCACATGGTGCTCGATACCGTCAAAATCAGAGCCAAACATCAAATGCCTTTCGCCGCCTAATGAACAAATATGCTCAATGTGTGGTAGCAGATCCTCAGCGGTTATCGTACCCTGCTCTTTGAGAAACATTGTGACGAAGGTCAAACCAATCCGTCCGTTACGAGCGATCAGTGCACGAATCTGTTCATCCCGTAGATTACGGGGGTGAGCACACTTCGCAAAGGCATTCGAATGCGAAGCAATGGGCGGTAGAGTGGCCTCCTCTAGCACCTCCCAGAAGCCCTGTACGGACAAATGCGATACATCTAGCAGCAGTCCCAGGTCATTACAGCGATTGACCAAATCGCGCCCCTTGCTACTCAGCCCGCCACCTCTATGTTCCATAATGCCGTCAGCTGCCCAGTTCGCATAATTCCATGTCAGTCCAATCAATCGTATTCCCATGGCATAGCACAATTCTGCATAAAACGGGTTCCCTTCCAGCGCATCTACCCCCTCCAGTGAGAGCAAAGCCCAAGGTGCCCATGTATGATCCGTCCCATTACCATCCACATACGTTATCTTTTCCATGCGCTTCTCTTTTCCTGCCTGCTTTACTTGCTCCTCCTGATGCACTGCGGACGTATTTTTACACATTACCAAGTCTTCCTTCCACAGCAATGGTCTCAACCCACCTGAGATAGAGGTAACATGCTGCCTGAACAGCTCAATTTGACGAATCACATGCTCAAATCTTGGCGTGCCCAATACCTGAGAAATATATATAGCAAATGTTTGCAACCGCACGTTACCTTCTAGCAAACGTTCTTTTGTGACATCAAGCGATGGATGACTGAAATCGATCTGCGCATCGAGCTGCATTTTACATAACACATCACAATGAAAGTCAACAACTGGCCAATTCACTTTTAGCTTATCATTCATGCATCTTACCTCCATTTAGAGATTGAAGCATCACAAATTTATTTTAAAAATCATAGTAACAGACTCACAAAGCAAAAAAGCCCGTTTACAAATCGTAAACAGGCTCAGGCAACTTACATTTATTATCTTGGCTCTACAATCAATTTGATCGCAGTCCGATCTTCTCCATCAATAACAATGTCTGTAAAAGCAGGAATACAAATCAAATCCACTCCGCTTGGTGCGACAAATCCCCGGGCAATGGCTACCGCTTTAATGGCTTGGTTTAGTGCACCCGCTCCAATCGCCTGTAATTCTGCATTTCCGCGTTCACGCAGTACTCCTGCGAGTGCGCCTGCAACTGAATTGGGATTGGATTTTGCTGATACTTTTAATACATCCATAGTAAGTACCTCCCCTGGGAATGATGATGGTTTGATTCCACTATTAGATGTTATTCGAGGGTCAGCAAAAAATTCCTGCTTTTTGGTGACAGTTTTCCTTATTCTTTCCTTAAGTAGCTCACAAAAAGGTTAATCCATCCGCCATTCATCTTCTTTGAGTCTGATTTTCTGAATTTTGCGGGCTTTTCCATCGTTATCATTCAGCTCTACGCTGATGGCATGAAAATGCCATTTGCCCATGTCCACTTGAAAACGTACTGGAAGCTGGGTCTGGAATTTCTGTAACACAGCCTCTTTCTGCATCCCAAGCACTCCCTCATAAGGACCTACCATTCCCGCATCTGTCTGATACGCAGTTCCTTGTGGCAAAATCGTATCGTCATTGCTCTGTACATGTGTGTGCGTACCTACCACGATTGAAGCACGTCCATCCAAATGCCAACCCATTGCGATTTTTTCCGAGGTTGCTTCGGCGTGGAAATCAACTAGGATATGTTTATGTTTTTTGCGCAGCTCATCGACAATTTCATCTGCTGCACGGAATGGATCGTCAATAGCTGGCAAAAAAGTTCTACCTTGCAGATTAACAATAGCCAGCTCCTTACCTCCACCTTTTACAACGGTATAACCCCGTCCTGGTGTTCCTGGTGGAAAGTTAGCCGGGCGGATGATCCGCGGCTCATCATCTATAAAATCAAATATTTCCTTATTGTCCCAAGTATGATTTCCCATCGTAATCCCATGAACGCCCCAATCAAAAAACTCTCTGGCGATGGCTGGGGTAATTCCTCTTCCCGAAGCCGCATTTTCTCCATTCACAATAATAACATGCGGGTTGTATTTTGATTTTAGCGAAGGGAGATTCTCCCTCAGTGCCTTTCTGCCTACACTGCCGACGATGTCTCCAATAAATAATACGTTGATAGAAAGCCCTCCCTAGTCTGCCTTACATAATGAAAAGTGGCCCTACAAGCAGCGGCCACTTTTCATTGAAATGCTTTTATTTTGCGTATTCTACCGCACGGGTCTCGCGTATGACGGTGACCTTGATATGTCCTGGATAGTCCAGTTCATTCTCAATCGTTTTCGTAATATCGCGGGCCAGTCGGAATGCTTCCGCATCATCAATTTTCTCTGGCTGTACCATGACACGAACTTCGCGTCCGGCTTGAATCGCGTATGATTTTTCAACGCCTTCAAAAGATTCGGAGATGCGTTCCAGCTTCTCAAGACGACGGATGTACGTCTCTAGCGTTTCACGCCGCGCTCCCGGTCTTGCTGCTGACAGGGCATCTGCCGCCCCAACCAGCATGGCGATCACTGAAGTCGCTTCGCAGTCGCCGTGATGTGAAGCAATGCTGTTGATGACGACCGGGTGTTCCTTGTACTTCTTCGCCAGCTCCACGCCAATTTCAACGTGCGATCCTTCCACTTCATGATCCAGCGCCTTCCCGATGTCATGCAGCAATCCTGCCCGTCTTGCCAGTACAACGTCTTCGCCCAGTTCCCCGGCCATCAGACCTGTCAAGTATGCAACTTCCATCGAGTGCTTCAATACGTTCTGTCCGTAACTTGTACGGAACTTGAGACGTCCCAAGATCTTGATCAAATCTGGATGCAAGCTATGCACGCCCACCTCAAAGGTGGCCTGTTCACCATACTCACGGATTCGTTCGTCCACCTCTTTACGGGATTTTTCCACCATCTCTTCAATACGAGCCGGATGTATCCGTCCGTCCGCTACGAGCTTTTCAAGCGCAGTACGCGCAATCTCTCTACGAATCGGATCAAATCCAGACAAAATAACAGCTTCCGGCGTATCATCAATAATGAGGTCAATTCCTGTAAGGGTTTCAAGTGCACGGATATTACGGCCTTCGCGCCCGATGATCCGGCCTTTCATTTCTTCGTTCGGCAATGTGACAACAGAAACCGTCGTTTCTGCTACATGATCTGCCGCACAGCGTTGGATGGCCAGTGTGATGATTTCACGAGACTTTTTGTCCGCTTCTTCTTTGGCCTGCTGTTCAATTTCTTTAATCATCTGAGCTGTTTCATGACGAACTTCCTGCTCTACGTTGGTCAGAATAATACTTCTTGCATCCTCCATCGTCAGATTGGAAATACGTTCCAACTCAGTTACCTGACTCTTGTAAATCAAATCAATTTGCTGCTGGGTTTCATCGATTCGTTTCTCTTTGTTGGCCACTTGTTCTTCTTTGCGTTCCAGCGATTCCAATTTTTTATCCAGCGATTCTTCTTTTTGCAGCAATCTTCGTTCCTGTCGTTGAATTTCATTGCGACGTTCACGAGTTTCTTTTTCAGCTTCGGCACGGATGCGGTGGATTTCATCTTTCGCTTCCAATACCGTTTCCTTCTTCAGCGCTTCTGCCTCTTTTTTCGCGTTCTCCACGATTTGCGCGGCAGCTTCTTCCGCACTGGAGATCTTAGCTTCTGCAATAGATTTGCGAATAAAATAACCAATCCCGAACCCAAAGAATAACGCGGCTACAGCAACGAGAACGAACCAGATCGCAGTCATCATACTGTTCACCTCCCCGTTGGTTCCTCCAAGGCATTCCTTGGGACTTTTTGCAATTGTCACATTTACTTTGATCGTCAAACTAAGACAACGACACAAGGTCGTTTCATTTCATATGCACATGCTTTCACATGTACAATTCCGCCTGGCATAGCGGCATCACTTGTTATTTGGCGATGAGAACTCACCGTGGATTCCGCTTTTTTGGAAGGAAAAAGGGCGTTCCACAAGTATCGTTTCATATATATTTTATTATTTGACAAATGGCATTGTCAAGGGAATGCAAACATTAGTAGACTACCATGCAGCTTTCCATGTAATAACTAGCTCATCCTATCCGTTCATACTAGCCAAAGGTTCAGCAGCCGTTTGGCAACTATTCCTCCCACTGCAACAACTCCTCGTCATCTGAAGCAGCGTCATGCTCGGTCGCAGTGAGATGATTGACTACCCGGCGTGTCATATCCCCCGAATATCCGCGTCTCATGAGAAAAGGGTAGGTTTTTCTTTTTTTCTCCATTATATCACCACGTACCTGATTCCATTTCTTACGTCCGACCGTCAAAGCGCTCTCCCACTCCTCATTATCGGTGATCTCACCTAGCGCTTCGCCAATAGAGGCTTTAGAGATGCCCTTCTGACGAAGTTCTTGCCTAACCCACATCTTCCCCTTACGTTGGCTTGTTATGCGCTGCCTTGCCCATTGACGGGCGTATAAATCATCATCTACGAGTTGTTCCCTATGCAGTCGGGCCATTACTTCGTCAATAACAGACTGATCCAGTTCTTTTTGCGCCAAACGCTGGGCAATTTCCTGACGTGTGCGAGGCTTTCGCCCCAAATAGCGTAGCGCAAGTACATAAGCCTGTTGCTTTTCATCTGCCAGAACGATATCTTCCAGTTCTTTTTTATCAAATGACGTTCCTTTGAACATATTGTACTTGATCATTACATCTTCTAATACAGACAGTGAATAAGGACCAAAATGTATGATATATCTTCCACGTTTGCGTCCCTGTCCCTGCTCTACCCTAGTAATCATCAATTCCTCATGATCCGGAAAAAGAGAAATCCCTTGTTGCTTATTTGCTTCCGAAGTGTATTCATCTTCATCGTCCAACTGCAATATACTTCCCTCACTTTGAAATTCACGAAAGCAGCCTTTGAACACCTGCTACGCAAAAGTTAGATTCCACTGACAAAGCAGACTCTAGTTGATGCAAAAATGCCCTGCACAACTGTGCAGGGCATCAGAATCATGCTATTCAAACGGACGGTGCCATAACCCTGGCCCCAGTTCACAAACCAGGATTCACCGAGCTTTATTCAAGCTCCAACAATTCCTGTTCTTCCTTCGCTTGCTGTGCCAACTCTTCTTCTGTAGGCGGAGCAACCGTCGTAATCAGATTGCTGGCCACCCGAATTTTTTGTTCGATCGTACTAGCAATATTCGGATTTTCCTTCAAAAATTGCTTAGCATTCTCACGTCCCTGACCAAGGCGCTCACCTTCGTAGGAATACCAGGCTCCGCTCTTGTCGACAATGTCATGCTCCGTACCGATATCGATCAGGCTACCTTCTTTGGAAATGCCCTCACCGTACATAATATCTACCTCAGCCTGACGGAAAGGAGGGGCAACTTTGTTCTTCACGACTTTAATACGTGTGCGGTTACCCACAATGTCGTTACCCATTTTCAAACTTTCAATACGACGAACATCCAAACGTACCGTAGAGTAAAACTTCAAGGCACGTCCACCTGGTGTTGTTTCAGGGTTACCGAACATAACACCTACTTTTTCACGTAGCTGGTTAATAAAAATAGCAATGGTTTTCGACTTATTAATGGCTCCAGAAAGCTTACGCAATGCCTGAGACATCAAACGTGCTTGAAGACCAACGTGGGAATCTCCCATTTCGCCTTCAATCTCTGCCTTGGGCACAAGTGCCGCTACGGAGTCAACAACTACAATGTCTACTGCTCCACTACGTACAAGAGCTTCGGCAATCTCAAGCGCCTGCTCTCCTGTATCTGGTTGCGATAGTAACAACTCATCAATATTGACACCCAGCTTGCTTGCATACGACGGATCAAGCGCATGCTCGGCGTCGATAAAGGCGGCTTGTCCGCCTGTTTTTTGCACCTCTGCGATAGCGTGAAGAGCTACTGTCGTTTTACCGGATGATTCCGGTCCGTATATTTCAATAACCCGGCCTCTTGGAAAGCCGCCCGTTCCTAACGCAATATCCAAAGCAATCGAACCACTGGGGATCGTTTCCACTTGCATGTGGGTAGACTCACCCAACTTCATAATGGAACCTTTACCAAATTGCTTTTCTATTTGACGGAGCGCCATATCCAGCGCAGCACGACGATCTGACAATAAACTCACATCCTTCATTGTTTGTACTTTAATAATACCTTGTTTTGACACGCTTGCCAAGCATTTTTTCGAACATACATTCGTTTTTTTTGTTCACACAGCTCTCTTCTACAATTACACCTGTCTCTTAAAACAAAAAAAGAACCGCTGGCAAAAGGCTTTGCAACGGTTCTTCCGATAAGATAATTATATCATGAATATCTATCTAAAACAACTCTACGACCCACACTGTACATAGATGTTTAAGAGAGTTTCTCGTTCTCTACCAGCCTGCGCCACAATCTGTACAGGATTGCTTTGACTGATCGCAGTCGGATTGTTTCACGGTTACCACTCATTCTCAGTTCATGTACTTCCGTTTCCTTGTCGCGTTCAGCAATGCCAATATACACCAAACCGACTGGCTTCCGTTCGGAATACCCAGGCCCGGCAACACCAGTAACTGAAAGTCCAAAATCGCTGTCCATGATCATTCTCGCCTGCTCTGCAAGCACAAGGGCTACTTCCTTACTCACTGCACCTGGCGCTTGATCCCCTTCCAAATAATCATAAGGCACGTTGAGTAATTTCATCTTCATTTCATTGGAATAGCACACGATGCCACCTTGAAACATAACAGCACTGCCAGGTATAGAAGTGATGTGTTCCATCAGCATTCCACCTGTACAGCTTTCTGCCGCACTCACAGTGAGCCCGCGTTTGGCCATTAGATCTACGATAACCTTCTCCAGCGTAACATCTTCACTTGCATACATATATTCCGAAAGACGCTGCTGAATTTCTACTTCCGTAGCCGTCAGCTTAATTAGTGCTTCACTTTCGCTGGCCGCCTTGGTGGATATACGGATCGTGACTTCCCCTTCCTTGGCATAAGGAGCAATCGTGGGGTCTGTCTGGGATTGGATCAGATCTAACAAATGGGTTTCAAGAGCTGACTCACCGATCCCTGCAAATTTTAGCATTTTTGAATAAATTGGCATTTCCTCACCGCTCAATGCCTGCTGAAGCAACCAAGGTTTCGCTTGGTTTGCAAACATGGGTTTGAGTTCCTTAGGCGGTCCAGGCAAAACTACATAAAATTTACCGTCCTGTGCAATTGCGTCGCCCACAGCTAGCCCTGTCTCATTTTCAAGCGGAGTAGCGCCTTCAATAGAAAGCGCCTGCCGGCGGTTATTCTCGGTCATTTCTACCCCACGGTTACGGAAAAACTGATCTAGCTTGTCCATTGCAAGACGATCTATGTGCAATTTTCGCCCCAATACAGACGCTATCGCATCTTTCGTCAAATCATCCTGAGTCGGTCCCAGACCACCGGAAAACAAAATAATATCCGCACGCTTCTGAGCAATTCTTATCGCTTCCTGAAGCCGATCTATGTTATCGCCAACTACAGTCTGAAAATATACATCGATTCCGATTGTAGCCAACTCCTGTGACAAATATTGAGCATTTGTATTCACTATTTGTCCGAGCAATAACTCTGTACCTACTGCAATTATTTCAGCTTTCATCAATTCTTCCTCCTGTACTGCGAATATTATGGGAATTATGTAAAGAAACAGCAATAAGTTTAGTCCCTATTGCTGTTTCCATAAAATTTATCCTGTTAAACTTTGGAGGAGCTCAGCAAGTGGATATTTTTCACAAAATAATCAATACCCGAATAAATGGTGATCAACACCGCTGCCCATATCGCTATTAAATCAAACGGGATACCAAGAAAAACAAACGGGAAATTATTAATGAGCAACGCTACAATAGCAACGATCTGGATGATCGTCTTCAATTTGCCCCAATTGCTTGCAGCAACCACAGAACCATCCAGTAAGGCAATCTGACGCAGACCCGTAACCGCAAACTCACGGCTAACAATCACAACGACAATCCACGAATCAATTTTCCCCATTTCTACCAAGGAAACCAAAATGGCGGTTACCAAAAGCTTATCAGCAAGGGGGTCCAACAGCTTGCCCAAATTGGTGACCATATTATTTTTACGTGCCAAATATCCGTCAAGACCATCCGTGCTGGCTGCTACAAGGAAAATGATAGCCGCAATCAGCTGATTATACGGCAGCTTGAAAGCTCCGATCTCAATCGGCGGCGGATAAAAATCAAAGTCCACCAGCAAAGCCAGCATCATCACCGGAATAAGGCAAATCCGCGTTATTGTAATTCTGTTGGGTAAATTCACAACACACTCTCCCCTGATTATCGTACTTGATTACAAATGGCAGTTTTCGGATTAAATTCAATCCTATGTAAATCGCTATCAACGAGCGCTATACACCTAAATTGTCTGCATTTTCGTTACAAGTATAATATGGCGCAAAACGCATGTCAAAATAACCTGCCGCACATCAAGCAACGTTTTTTCCTACAAAATGTATGAGGGAAAACGGCTTTATTTCATGTTTGTAAATTGAAGCTCCAATGGCAAATCAGCTTTACGCAGCAATTGAATGATCGCCTGTAAATCATCCCTGTTTTTTCCGGTCACTCGGATTTGATCACCTTGAATCTGACTTTTAACTTTTAGCTTGGAGTCCCGAATAAGAATGTTAATTTTCTTGGCATTATCCTGATCAATTCCCTGCTTAAGCGAAAGACGCTGACGCACTGAACCTAAAGAGGCGGGTTCCAATTTGCCATACTCCACATTTTTAAGGGACAGACCTCGTTTGGCCATTTTAGATTGCAAAATATCAATCACCGCATTCAGCTTGTATTCGTCTTCCGATGCAATCGTAAGAGCTTCTTTCTCAAGCTTAAGGCTACTTTTGCTACCCTTGAAATCAAATCGAGTTTCAATTTCACGCTCCGTCTGATGAACCGCATTTGTTAACTCCTGCATATCCATTTTGGAGACGATATCAAATGAATTTTCTGAAGCCATCGTTTCACTTTCCTTTCCACAACAAAGTTCAATATCTAATTATAGGCTAGTCATTTACAAAAATCCAATAATCCGTTGACTAAAAAGGCGTTCTTGCCAGTTTTCCTGACAAAAACGCCTTTATTTCATTTACGGTCAAAATATCTAATTATGGCTTCGTGTTGGAGTTCGGAACATATCCAAAAGTCCAAGCACAATGTGAGCAAGACCAAAGCCCAGTATGCCATAGCCCCATGCATTCGGTGTCAGATAATAGCCCAGTAAACTGACAATTATACCGAGCCCAGTCACAATCCAGCTGACGGTCATAACGTATACACCTCACTTTGCGGAAAATGAAATGACTGCCTTTCCAGGAATTACAGTCATTAGTATTTCCTCGCACCAAGGCGTTTATTCACCATCAGTAGTTGTAGAATCTGTACTACTTTGTGCTGAATCCGTACTGCTACCTGTCGTAGAATCTGCAGGTGAACCCGTCACCCCTGCACTCGTTCCGGTCGAAGAAGCTTCTCCTTGCTGGATCAGTACACGAGTAGTCGATTTATTATCTGTTATCGGTTGACCTGCTACGGAAATATCTGTGGCAGAAGACCGTCCTGATTTGATATATAAACCTTCTGGACCAATATCGAATGACATGGCATCTCCACTTTTAGTCATACCATAACTCAGCTTTTCTCCACGGGAATTTTCTCCCTTGTACACTTCAAGCCAGCTTTCGCCCGTCGCTTTAATATCAACCTTGACCGCGGCTCCCGTTGAACTGGAAACTTTAAAAATCGTCGTCTTGCCTTGCTTGCCGTCCTGTGCCACAGTTACACCTTGTTGTGGCGTAGTCGTATCCGGCTGCTGTCCAGTATCTGGAGTAGTAGCACCCGTACTCCCCGTACCACCTGGCTGAGTTTGGCCGGTTTGCCCCGCATCAGGAGTCTGCCCACCAGCACCATTTGGAGCCGTCGTTTGACCATTGTTCGGCTGTGTCGTAGTGGTATCAGGAGTAGACGTGCTTGGTGTTGTACTTGGTGTTGTACTTGGTGTTGTACTTGGTGTTGTAATCGGCGTTGTGTTTTCTGCTGTTTTTGGAGTTGAATGGTTGTTGCTCACCCAATAAGCATAAATAACCCCAACAATGAGAACTAGAAAAAGCCACATTAACGCTGTAGGCAACCATTTAAGATTACCAATCGTGGCGGGACGGCTGGAGCGTTTCTGTGTAACAGGCTCCATGACTGCTTCCGGCTCAGGTTCAGGCACATTGCTTTGATGCCCTTCCAGAATCTCATCGGGGTTCAACCCGACCGTTTCAGCGTATGTTTTAATAAAAGCTCTGACATAAAAGCTTCCCGGCAGCACTTTGTAATCGCCCGTCTCAATGGCTTCCAGATAACGTTTGCGTATCTTCGTCATTTCCTGAACATCGTCAAGGCTCAATCCTTTTTGCAGCCGGGCCTCCTTTAATTGCTGACCCAGTTCTGACATGTCATCATCTCCTTGTGTAATTACGCTTATTTAAAGATCTTCTGTATAACTGGCTGTAAAGGTATCATAAATAATTTCCTCAGCCGGATTATTGCGAAGCTCAATAATGATATTGAAATCGTCAAAGCTGTATCCTGATTCACGTACAAATACATCAGGATGCTCAATCACTTTAGTACTTGGCATACTCATGATTTCCTGAAGCAGATGATAATGTCTTTCATTTGACCGAATTGTACTCACAATACCATCAATAATAAACACATTGTTTGGGTTCATTTCTTCTTCAGAGAGCTGACTGCGCACCGTCTGTCGTAGTAACGTTGAAGACACAAAAGTCCAACGCTTCATTGCGCATACACTACTGGCAATAATGGATTCCGTTTTGCCCACACGCGGCATCCCGCGAAGACCGATCACCTGATTGCCGTCCCTCTTTAATACTTCACCCAAAAAATCGACCAGCAACCCAAGCTCATCGCGTGTAAAGCGAAATGTTTTACGATCATCCGAATCCCGATCGATGTAACGGCCGTGTCTTACTGCCAATATATCAACCAGTCTCGGAGCACGTAAGGCCGTGACTGTAATGTTGCTCGCTTTTTTTAACGTGTCTCCGAGAATGCGTATCTTCTCGTCATCGTCCGTTTCAAGCAACATCCCCCGTCTTTCGCCTTCAACACCGTTGATCGTCAGTATATTAACCCCCAGAATACCAAGCATGGAAGCAATGTCTCCCAGCAGTCCGGGTCGATTTTTATGTATCTTGTACTCCATGTACCACTGTTTCGTTTCTTCCGTCACGTTAGCACCTCATTCACATTCAAACCGTCAACAACTCCAAATCAAAGCATTATTGTATCATAAAATAACATCTTTCGACAAAACCAATTATTGAAATTTGATAGGCTGCATTGTGTTGTAAGCCTCAATCACGTTTATGATATATAAATTACAATGGAATTACAAGAACAGCTCTGTAACCATTACAGAAAAGCCCCCAAAAGGGAGCTTTTCATGTTGGTTCCTACTTATGCGTTGCTCTTGGCCAATTTAACCATTAGCCGGGCGATGGTGTGACGCTCGTCCTCATCGGCAACTCCCCACAGTTCTTTCAGTGCGCGGTTGGAGTGGTTAGCTGGATCGACCTTCTCATCCAGAAAATCACCAATTTCATAAGCAAGCTCAGAAATGGTATCTTGGCTGATTCCCAGCTTCTCCGCTTGCTCTACACGCTGACCGAGGAACTTTTTCCAAACATCAAAATTCTGAACAACTGTTGACATACTTAAATCCTCCTTAGATGATTCAGATTTAAAATCAACAGTTGTAATATGCTCTTCTCAGACGCTTACTATACTGGTGGATTCCTCCAAGCGCTATTTCCCTTAAGTCACCCATCCTCCGTTAGGACTTATGACCTGGCCATTAATATAACCTGACTCAGGAAGCGCAAGAAAATAAACTAGGGACGATATTTCATCAGGTCGAGCCAATCGTCCAGCAGGAATTTCTTCTTCCAAACTGGTAATTTCGCCTTCATCCAAATGATCCAGCATCGACGTATCCACTGCACCTGGAGCTACAGCATTCACTGTCACCCCGGAAGGTGCTACCTCTTGAGCCAACGCTTTAGTAAAAGCGTTAATGCCTCCCTTGGTGGTGGAATACAACACCTCGCACGAAGCGCCACATATCCCCCACACGGATGAAACATTCACAATGCGGCCATAGCGTTGGGATATCATATGCGGCATAAAAACCTGCGTGCACAGAAAGGTTCCCTTAACATTGACAGCCATCACTTCGTCCCATTCCTCTTCCGAAACATCTGTCAACAGCCCATAATGAGATAATCCGGCGTTGTTCACAAGAATATCCGGCTTCATCCCGTGATTATCCAGCTTTTCACGCATGCGTTCAATCTGCTCCTTGCTCCGCAGATCCGCTGACACGGTCATTACCTTGCCTGAATAAGCCATGCAACGACGGGCAACTTCATTTGCTTTTTCATGGGACTTCATGTAGTGAATGACCACATTCATCCCTACAGCTGCAAAACGCTCAGCAATAGCCGCACCAATTCCGCCACTTGCCCCTGTAATCAGCACGGTTGTATCGCCAATCGCTTTTAGTTCTCCGCCCTCGGTGGTCATCGTTTCCCTCTCCCTGGACATTACGGACTCACCACTAGTGATATTGCGAGTTGATCCCACTGGATATGGTCTTTCAGACGGCGATTTACATCCTCAAGCGTGATACTTTCATAAATCGGAAGCAGTTGGAAAAAATCGCTGCCCCGGAAGCGATGTCTTGTAAATTCATGCGCAATATTTTCTGGTGAATTGAGTGTACGCAGATAACCACCGATTTTCTTTTTGCGCGCCCGTTCAAAATGTTCTGCTGCAAAGCCCTGCTTCTGAATGGACTCCACCTCTTCACGTATTCTCGCCAACAGCCGATCCGGGTCTTTGGTATCCCCACCGATTGCAGAGAATGCATATTGCTGCGTACTATTGTACTCATGACCAAAACTGTCCGAAATCAGATCCTCATCGTAGAGCTTTTGATACAGTTGTGTACTGGAGCCAAACAGGAGATCTAGCATCAGCTTGGTTTCCAGATCATGACGGAGCAATTCTTCACCCGTTAGGCCTACTTCAGCCTCCTTGAATCCAAACAGTAGCTTTGGCAGAGAAACGGCCAGCTTTACCTCACGACGTGGTTCTGCAACTGTAGTGGGTTCATCGTCGAAAATCCGCTCGATCTCTCCCTGCGGCTTATAGTCCTTTTTAGCCTGATTGTTACGTACCAGCTCTATTACTTCAGCTGGATCCACTCCGCCCACTACAAAAAGAATCATATTGCTTGGATGGTAGAAAGCTTCATAGCAACTGTACAGCGTTTCCTTTGTAATCGTACTGATGGATTGAACAGTACCTGCGATATCAATATGCACCGGATGGACCTTGTACAACGCCTCGATCAGACCAAAGTAACTCCGCCAATCGGGATTATCTTCATACATATTGATTTCCTGGCCGATAATGCCTTTTTCCTTCTCTACATTTTCATCTGTAAAGTAAGGATGCTGCACAAAATTGACCAGCGTGGTCAAATTTTCTTGAATACGCTCGGTTGCCGAAAACAGATATACTGTTTGATCAAAGCTCGTAAATGCGTTCGCCGATGCCCCATTAGAGGAAAAGGTAGCAAAAATATCGCCTTCAGGCTCTTCAAACATTTTATGCTCCAAAAAATGGGCTATGCCATCCGGCACCTTTACGGGCTGTTGACCTTCTACGCGGAAATGATTATCAACCGAGCCGTATTTAGTCGCAAATGTGGCGTACGTCTTCTGAAAACCCGGTTTGGGCAACACATAAACGTGTAAGCCGTTATCCATTACTTCATAGTACAGCGTTTCCTGCAAATGCTCATAAGGTATATGCTCCACCGCTATTCCCCCTTCTGGTCTCTCAAGAAATAAATAGTGTCCAGTCGGAACGTCCGGGCGGCATCCTGAACATCCTGCACCTTGACTGCCTCCACCTGACTCAGCAGCTCATCTACCGTCCGCTCTTTACCGGAAAGCTGTCTGTTAAAATCATAGGCGATCATTTCAAAAGCGGAATCCTGCATCTCTTTCAGCAAGTTGCGAATCATCGCCTGTGTTTGGGTCATTTCCAGCTCGGTAATCGCTCCATTTTGCGTATCTTCCAGTTGCTTGCGGATAATAGTAACGGCTTTTTCATAATTAGGAATTTCGATACCAGATTGAATCGTACCAATCCCTTTATGCCCGTCATACCGCGATGAAGCGTAATACGCTAAACTTTCCTTTTCCCTTACATTAACGAACAACTTTGAATGCGGATACCCGCCCAAAATGCCATTGTACATCAGAGCAGAAGCATAGCGATCGTCTCCATACGTAATAGGGGTGCGCAACCCCATGTTGAGCTTGCCCTGGTTCACATCAAGACGCTCTACAACGGTTTGAACCTCACGCTCTACCGATTTGGGCTGTTCAGGAACATACCCTGTTTCCGCTGAACGGTTCAATTGAAAATAGCGATCAACAAACTTCTCAACTTCTTCCAGCGTCGTATCTCCCACAACGTATAAATCCATGCTGGCATGATTCAGCCATTCTCCATAAGCCTGATACAAACTCTGTGCATCTATGCTGTCCAGATCAGATCGTTGACCCAGAGGGTGCAGACGATAAGGCTCATCTTTGCACATTTCCTCCATACAGCGCTCACCAGCATAACGTATTTTATCGTTAACTATAGATTCCAGCTTTTTACGCACATTTTCTCGTTCCTGCTGGACGTATCCCGTTTGAAATGCACCATTTTCCAATGCAGGCTTCGTCAGCACTTCTCCGAGAAAAGCAAACGAACGATCCAGCAAACTATCCGGACTGTTTACAAAGCTGTCATTAATCGTATCCATGCGAAATTGCACGATCTGATAATCTCCACGTTTGTATACATCGAATCCGAAACCCGCGCCATACAATTGTTCTAACTGTTCTCTGAATTGTGTAGTCTGCGGATACGATTCTGTACCCCGTCGCAGAACGAAAGGTACCAGCCCCACTCGGGTTACGGTTTCCTCACGTAGCGGAGTACCTACATACAACGATATGGCAAACGTCTTAAAGCGCTTGGTCGGCAGTACATGAATCCTCAGTTGTCTGCGTGTGCCACGCTCGAAACCTGTTTTGTTCAAGTCCAAAACTCCTTTGTGACGTCAATTTGCGTCTAGCCTTTGATTAGCATTAGCTGCTGTAAATCATCCTCCTGTAAAGAGGTAAAGTGTACCAATCTTTATTCTAACCATGCAAAAGCCAAGAAGCAACCGGAGACAAGCTCCCGGCTGCTTCGGCGTTTTACATGCAGAAAATATGCTCCCCAATGGTTTTCACCTGCGGACGGGACCAAATCCATTTGGAGGTGGCTGTTTTTGGGTTAAAATAATAAAGACATCCTCCGCTTGGGTCCCAGCCGTTCAGTGCTTGGCGTACCGCCTTTTGTGCCGTCTCATTCGGTGTGAGCCAGATTTGGCCGTCTGCTACAGCTGTGAAAGCTCCTGGCTGAAAGATCACTCCAGATGGTGAGTTGGGAAAGCTGGGTGACTTAACCCTGTTCAAAATAACAGCCGCGACGGCAACTTGTCCTTCAAATGGCTCGCCGCGGGATTCACCGTAGACCGCGTTGGCCATAATTTTAAGATCATTTTCAGATAGTCCCATGGTGTTGGCCGATCCCATCGTTTCATCATTTTGATCCGCTTTATCGTTATTGTCCGCTGTCTGTCCCTGAGCGGAACCTTGATTGTTACGATGCATAGGAGTTTCCGTTGGCTTCCAGTTAGGAGTAGCATTCACCAGCTTTAATTTCGTCTTTGCTCCGACCACTCCATCGGGACGGATGCCAAATTCCTTTTGAAAACCCTTGACAGCTTTTAGTGTACTGCTGCCAAAATGGCTGTCCACTTTCCCGCCAAAAAAGCCCAGCAACTTCAAACGTGATTGCAACTCATATACATCCTGACCGTAAGATCCAAAATCAACCGCTCCCGAGCTGAATGTCGGCTGGGAAGGTTGCGCTGCTTGTACTTTCTGCTGTGTGCTCAGCGGCTCTGCTTGCTGCTGTGCAGAGTCATTTTTAAAAAGTCCTGTGTACGTAATAGCCGAGGCTGCGAGGATACCCGTGCAAATCCAGACCATTGTCTTTTTCATATGCTGCGCTCTACCTTTCTTTTGTGGGATTAACAGGATGGCTACGTTTATTATGACAAGCTCCGCTTAAAGCTATTCACCCTTTTAATCTTCTTTCAGCAGGTAGTCGCCACACCTCAAAAAAACATCACAAAAAAACGCTGTTTGTTCACTTAGAGTTGCCATAATAGAACAACCACCATGCGAACAAACAGCGTTTTAATGTAGTGCTGGATAGAGATAATGCTTAGGAACTAACTTTATTTTGCTGATATTGCTCCATTGAGATAAGGACCTCACGGGGCTTGCTGCCCTCGTAAGGGCCGATGACTCCGCGAGCTTCCATGGAGTCAATCAGTCGAGCAGCACGTGTATAACCGATCCGCATACGGCGCTGAAGGAGCGAAACGGAAGCTTGTTTAGCCTCTAAAATGATGTTGACAGCCTGATCGTACAGCTCATCCAGCATTTCATCTGCATCAGCCGATACCTCTTCCACCTCCGGCACTAGCGTTTCATCATACTGCGCTTCACCCTGTTCACGTACATAGTTAACAATATTTTCGACTTCTTGATCGCTCATGAACGCTCCCTGAACGCGGACTGGTTTGGAAGCACCCATCGGCATGAATAGCATATCACCACGTCCGAGTAGCTTCTCGGCTCCGCCCATGTCCAATATGGTACGGGAGTCTACCTGCGAGGAAACGCCGAAGGCAATACGTGAAGGAATATTGGCTTTAATCACCCCGGTAATTACGTCAACCGAAGGTCTCTGGGTTGCAATGATAAGGTGGATGCCTGCTGCACGCGCCATTTGGGCAAGTCGTGCAATCGCATCCTCCACATCTCCCGCAGCTACCATCATTAAATCTGCCAACTCGTCCACAATAACGACGATGTAAGGCAGAAATGCATCCGGGTTATCTTTCATCAGATTATTATAGCCCTCAATATTACGGGTTCCTGATTTGGAAAATAACTCATATCTTTTTTCCATTTCAACTACAATTTTCTTCAATGCAAGTGAGGCACGCTTTGGATCAGTCACGACCGGAGCCAACAAATGCGGGATTCCGTTGTACACGTTCAACTCCACCATTTTAGGATCGACCATCAAAAATTTGACCTCATCCGGCTTTGCTTTGTACAAAATACTCGTGATGATCCCATTGATACACACTGATTTACCCGAACCTGTTGCCCCAGCTACAAGCAGATGGGGCATCTTGGCCAAATTACCAACAATCGTCTGTCCTGCAATATCACGTCCGAATGCAATGGATAAATTGGAAGTTGACTCCTGGAAAACGGTTGTCTCCATTACCTCACGCATCGTGACAATGGAAACTTCATTATTCGGAACCTCAATTCCGATAGCAGATTTGCCAGGAATCGGAGCCTCCATACGGATATCTTTGGCAGCAAGCGCAAGCGCAATGTCATCCGTCAGACTCACAATGCGGCTGACCTTTACTCCAATGTCCGGCTGAATTTCATAACGCGTTACGGCAGGGCCACGGACAACCTCCAGCACCTTCGCCCGCACACCGAAGCTTTCCAGCGTTGCTTCCAGCTTGCGTGCCGTTTGCATGTAATCCTTTTGTCCCATACCTTTGCCTACGTTTTGTGGTTTAGCAAGCAAACGAAACGATGGGAGCTTGTAAGGTTTAGGCGGCGGCGGAGCCGGAATAGCTGTATGGGTACCTTCAGCCTCTTCGCCTGCAACCCCAGTTGCAATCGTCTGAGCTTGTCCCTGAGCACCTTCTAATGTCCCCTGGATCGTTGTCGAATCATCCATATCCGTATTCGCATGGGCATCCACAAAGTCATCATCCAGGGATTCATCAATAATGGAAGTTGTCTGCTCTGCCCCTGTCAGGGACTCTCCAAATTCAGCTTCCGGTCTTCTTTCCTCATGCTTTACTTGTTCGAAGAAATCCCTAATAATCGGCGACCTTTTTACCGGAGTTGCAGCTTCCTCCTCAGCGTGTTCGACTACGTCAGACAGCTCTTCACTCTGGTTATCGTTTCTCCACTGGGCCTGCGCGTCCTCAGCTTCATATGGAAGATCATGATCATCCTCATCCGTATCGACGGAATGCTTCTCCTTGTCCGCTTTATCTGAATTTTTGAGACCAAACAACTGAAAGAAAATCGGTTGTTTGCGTGCAGGAGGCTGCATTTCGTCAAAGTCATCATCCATGTCTTCCTCATAGGCAGGAATCGGCTCAGACTTGATTTTTCTATTCCCACTACCTTTGCTAGATGCCGAAAGCGGAGTAGCTTTACCAGTCCATTTTTTGCGCACGCTTCCCCCGACTGTCAGCAGCTTGGTCTTTACAATCCGTACCAAATCCACATAGGACAGTTGGGTCATCAGCATGAAACAAATGACGAACATAACAATCATGATCAGTTTAGCTCCTGTGAGACCAAACAGCCACAACAGAACAGTAAGCTGCAATGCGCCTACGTACCCCCCGCTGATATCCTTGTTCAGCATTGAGGTATGGCCCTGCTGGTCAGGCGACAGCAACTGCTCACGCATATCTATATGTATCTGGGTCATCACTCCGCCCGGCTGAAGCGCGTTGATCGGCCCCAAACGCTGCTCCATAGATGAAATAGAACTCATAAGTGTAAAGGCAAATACCAACAGGAGCAAACCCGTTTTACGCGAGTTCCACTGGTTCGGCCACTTGCGGTGAATCATCACCATTAGACCATAATAAATGCCAATGAGAGGGATAACAAAATAGAATTTCCCCAGTACGAGCCCAAACATCTTGGATAGCGACCGACCAACTGCCGCTTCACCCGACAACGCAATGACCGCTAATGTAATCAGCACAATGCCGTAAATTTCAAATTTTAGAACTCCGCCAAATGCGGCTTTCTTTTTTCTTTTTCTTCTTCTGGACATACAAGGTCACCCCCCAGAAGAATATTATACCACGTCACCCGGTATCCGCACATATGTTCTTTTTCAGCAGTAAATGACCTATTTCTATACTATTCGACACCTTCTACGACCACTCGATAACTTGACCTGGTCCATAACGCGGATTCAGGTAGGCTTCCAGCGGACAGTCCAACAACCGTACAATGATCCCCCGACGACTTTCAAGCGGCTGTACCTGCATAAGTAGACCATCTACCCGAACCTCTGCAAGCTCCTCAGCCTCTTTCCACATCCCTTGCCATACCATTTCCATTGGCATTACAGTATATAGTGTCATTGAGGTAGCTCCCCGCTATGCTCCCCTGACAGTGTCTCTGTAGGAGTTCCTGTGGCACTGGGAGAAAAAGGAGCATACGGAGCCTGCTGTTGGATCCCAGCGATCCCGTTTTGCTGACGCCGCGTTTCAATAATGGTGTTCAGCTGTTGTAAAGCCTCTCCGATGCCTCCAACCGCGTCCATCAATCCATACTTCACTGCATCCGCTCCCCCAACCGCTGTACCAATATCGCGGTTTAACTCACCGGTTTTAAACATCAGTTCCTTAAACTGCTCTTCTGTAATACGAGAATGAGAAACGACGAAGCGTACAACACGTTCCTGCATTTTTTCCATGTATTCAAAAGTTTGTGGTACTCCAATGACCAGACCGTTCATACGAATGGGATGAATGGTCATCGTCGCACTCTCCGCAATGTAGGAATAAGTGGAAGACACAGCAATGGGCACCCCGATGCTATGCCCCCCACCTATGACAATAGTCACCGTTGGTTTACTCATCGATGCGATCATTTCAGCAATAGCCAGTCCTGCCTCTACATCACCACCAACTGTATTCAGCAAAATCATTAATCCTTCGATACGAGGATTTTGTTCTGCCGCTACCAACTGGGGAATAATGTGCTCATATTTTGTCGTTTTGTTTTGAGGCGGTAAAATGAGATGCCCTTCAATCTGACCGATAATCGTCATGCAAAAAATATTGGACTCGCCTCCAGGCATGGAGGTTTGACCCAGTTGCTGCAAAGCCTCCATAGCAGGTAAAGAGGGTCTTTGCCCAATTTCAGGTTGATCTGGCGCTTCCGTTTCCTCGTTGCCAGATGTTAGATTGCTGTATTGTTCCATATGGGTGATCTTCCTTTCGCTTTACGCATCTATATGACCCGTATTCACCCTATAGTATGGGATGGAAATGGAATATTTTATACCCGACTCCATGCTTTTCCTTGTCCCGCAAAATCAAAAAAGCCTCTCCTCCCGCGGAAACCGTCCAATATTTCCTGCGGGAAGAGAGGCGACTGTGTGCCTGTGACTTAAGTTTTTAATTCAGGTTTTTGAACAAATTTCAATTGAATCACACTTCCATTATAATTGGCAGGATCATCGGTCTGCGACGAGTTTGCTCATACAAGAAGCGACCTAGTGCATCCTTGACATTTGTCTTGAGGGAAGCCCATTCATTTACATTTTCACTCATGAGCTTATGCAGTGTACTTGAGACAATACGATTTGCTTCATCCAGTAGACCTTCCGATTCACGGACATATACGAAACCGCGGGAAATGATATCTGGGCCTGATTTAATCGTTCCGTCTTGCTTGCTCAGCGTGACAACCACCACCAAAATACCGTCCTGTGACAGCAATTTGCGGTCGCGCAATACGATATTTCCTACATCCCCTACGCCTAGTCCATCGATCAGTACGTTACCTGCTGTAACTTTACCAGCTCTGCGTGCTCCGCCATTCTGAATTTCAATGACTTCACCGATATCCGTGATGAAGATATTTTCAGGCTCTATACCTACACCTTCAGCAAGAAGAGCGTGACGACGTTGCATTCTAAACTCACCATGAATTGGTAAGAAGAACTTTGGTTTCATCAGATTCAGCATCAGCTTGAGTTCTTCCTGGCTTCCGTGTCCAGAAACGTGGATACCTGGATTAGCTGCGCTGTAATATACATTGGCACCCAGACGGAACAGTTCATCAATTGTGCGTCCAACGTATTTTTCATTACCCGGTACCGGAGTAGCTGCGATGATGACTGAATCCCCTGGAAGAATGTCAACCTTTCGATGTGTGGAACGAGCCATTCTTGTCAAAGCGGACATCGGTTCACCCTGACTGCCTGTGCAGAGAATAACCACACGATCCGCTGACATTTTGCCAACTTCTTCAGGCTCAATCAGCATTCCATCTGGAATTTCCAAATAGCCCAAGTCCGAAGCAATACCTACGACATTAACCATGCTTCGACCAATAACTGTTACTTTACGTCCCGTAGCTTCAGCAGCATTAATTACCTGCTGAATACGATGTACGTTAGAAGCAAAAGTGGCTACGACCACACGCTGTCTCGACTTGCGGAAAATGTCTTCCAGGACAATACCAACGCTCTTTTCCGAAGGTGTAAAGCCCGGTTTCTCGGCATTTGTACTGTCTGACAAAAGAGCCAGTACACCACGTGTGCCAATTTCAGCCATACGCTGCAAATCTGCATATTGTCCGTTCACCGGAGTATGGTCAAATTTGAAGTCACCTGTATGAACAACAGCGCCTTCAGGAGTATCAATACATACACCTACAGAATCCGGAATACTATGGTTGGTTCTGAAGAAAGTTGCTTTTAGTGTGGAACCCAGCTTGATTTCGGAATCAGCATTGATCAAAATACGTTTGGTTTCACCAAGCAGATTCGCTTCCTTCAGCTTGTTTTCCACCAATCCCAGCGTCAATTTGGTACCATATACTGGTACATTCAAATGTTTCAACACGTAAGGCAAACCGCCGATATGGTCCTCGTGACCATGAGTCAGCACAATGCCTCTTACTTTGTCGCGGTTCTCTGTAAGGTAGGAAATATCAGGAATAACGATATCAATGCCCAGCATGTCCTCTTCCGGGAATTTCAGACCGGAATCCACCACGACAATGTCATTGCCGTATTGAACGACATACATATTTTTCCCGATTTCACCGACGCCGCCCAAAGCGAAAATCATCAATTTATCGTTGTTTGTTTTTTTAGACAAATGAATCTAAACCTCCTATGGTAGTTGGACGTCGTACCTTGATTTGTTTATTTAATTTTCAAAAAAATACCGCACCCAGTCACTTGACCCCATTATACATGATTAAAATAAGAAAAAACAAGTCATCCTGTTCGTTACGCTAGGTTTCCCATTGCCGTCTGAAACCATTAGTATCTGTCATTTTATCTACATGCATGGTTAAAAGCACAGCAAAAAGGACGTCCTATAAGAACGCCCTTCACGCTGGAGAACCTTGTCAGACAATAAACTCTATCGGTTTTGTACCTACCGACTGCCCTTAACAAGGATACTCCTTAGTATTAATTAACAGCTTACATTCCTATTTCTCTTTAGCGGGTAAATAATTTCTTAATAAATTCCGCTTCATCCTCAGTTGGAGGAATGAGTGGCAACCGAACCGAACCTACCTTAATCCCCCGTAATTCCAATGCATATTTTACTGCCACCGGATTAGGCAGAGGATGAGGACAGCCAAACAAACCCTTGAAAATCGGGAACAACTGCTGATGCAACTTGGCTGCCTCCTGCGAGTGTCCTCCTACAAGTGAATCGATCATCTGCTTCATTTCAGCACCTACCACATGACTCGCTACGCTGATAATACCATAAGCACCTACAGCCATAGCAGGCAACCCAGAAGCATCATCCCCGGAATAAACCAGAAAGCCTTCTGGCGCTGCCGCTGCAATCTGTGTGACCTGCGCAAGTGATGCACATTCTTTGGTTCCCACAATGTTCGGAATTTGTGCAAGACGCAGCGTTGTTTCAGCTGTTAGACTCGCTCCAGTACGGCTTGGAACATTATACAGTATAGCTGGAAGGGATGTGGAGTTTGCAATACTTTCGAAATGCTGATACATCCCTTCCTGATTCGGTTTATTATAATATGGTACTACGAGTAGAACACCATCTGCTCCTGCCTGCTCCGCGGCACGGGTTAGATGAATAGAGTGACGCGTATTGTTGCTTCCAGTCCCGGCAATAATTTTACATCTTCCAGCTGCTTTTTCTACAACAAATGCAAACAACTTGATTTTTTCATCATCGCTCAGGGTAGGAGACTCCCCTGTTGTTCCAGATACAACAAGTGACTCTGAGTGCTGTTCTTCTATTAAGTAATCAATCAACGAGGACAATGCAGTCCAGTCAATCTCTCCTTGCTGATCAAAAGGTGTCACCATTGCGGTAATCAATCTGCCGAAGTTCACCATGCTGCCTCCTTTTTGCAAGTCCGAGCACGGACAATGCACCTATTGATGGAGTTCAAATTTATTATGCAATGCGCGTACAGCCTGCACCATATCTTCTTTTTTAACAAGTACCCAGATCGTCGTGTTGGAATCTGCGGATTGAAGGATCTGTACGTCTGATTCTGCCAATGCCTCCACAATCGTCGCCATAATGCCCGGTACCCCGTTGATACCACCGCCTATGACAGAAACTTTAGCACACCCGGCCAGTATCTTAGGTTCTAGACCCAAACCGTTCAATACTTCAACCGCTTTGCTTCCATCATGATCGAACACAGTATAAACTGCCCCCGATGGAGTTACGTTAATAAAGTCAACGCTGATTCCATGTTCAGCCATAGATTTGAATACTTGTAATTGCAAGTGCTCCAAACCCGGCTTTAATTCAACATTAATCTGAGTGACATTGCCGACATACGCAATACCGGTCACGAAACGGTCTACGATGTCTGCCTGCACGTCTTTAAAGCCTTCCGGGTGGGTAACTAACGTACCTTCTCCTTCGGAGAAGGTAGAGCGAACACGGACCGGGATATTAGCCTGCATGGCGATTTCAACAGCACGAGGATGGATAACCTTTGCTCCCTGATGAGCCATATTGCAAATCTCCGTATAGCTAACATGTGTAAGTGGCTTTGCATTTTCCACAATGCGCGGATCGGCGGTTAATATACCATTCACATCCGTATAAATATCGACCATATCCGCATGTAGAGCAGCACCCAGAGCAGTAGCTGACGTATCGCTGCCGCCCCGACCCAAGGTGGTCATATCACCGTCTGCTGTTTGTCCCTGAAAACCTGTCACAATGACAACTCTGCCTTGGTTCAACTCTTCAACAACACGGTCTGGCTTTATATCCAAAATACGAGCATTGCCGTATTGATCATCCGTAATAAAGCCCGCCTGTGCCCCAGTTAGCACCGTAGCAGGAATACCTTCCTTCTCCATCAGGCTGCATAATGTAGCAGCAGAAATGATTTCACCACAGCACAGCAGTAAATCCCGCTCGCGCTTCGGAAGACTGTCGCCGTTAGACGCCGCCCAATCCAGCAGCGTGTCGGTGGCATAAGGCTCTCCTTTTCTCCCCATGGCCGACACAACAACAACCAATTGAAGATTTTGTTCCAGCTCCCGCTTCACATGTGCCAGCACAAGTTGACGTGCTTCAGGTGTGGACAGCGAGGTTCCCCCAAATTTTTGCACCAAAATACCCATTATTCTTCCCCCATATCGGAACGTTACTCCGCGTTTGCAGCAATAATTTCCGCGATTTGCACCGCGTTCCATGCCGCTCCTTTGAGCAGATTATCGGATACAACCCACAAATTCAATCCACGGCTATTGCCCAAATCACGGCGTACACGCCCCACAAATACGTCAGGTTTTCCAGCAGCTTCGGATGCCAGTGGATAAAGCTGAGCAGCAGGATCGTCCACTAGCGTTACTCCCGGTGCCGAAGCCAGCAGATTGCGGATTTCTTCTAAATCATAATCTTTTTTAAGTTCTACATATACAGATTCCGAGTGACCGTATACAACAGGAATACGTACACACGTTGCTGTTACGTCCACAGATTCGTCACCCAGTATTTTTTTCGTTTCACGTACCATTTTCATTTCTTCCAGTGTATAACCATTGTCCTGGAATTTATCGATTTGCGGGATAGCATTGAAAGCAATCTGATGCTTTACTGGCAACGAGCCTACTGGCAACAGATCAGGCTGAACTTCATCACCGTTAAGAATCGCTGCGCTTTGACGATTCAATTCATCAATAGCTCGGCTTCCAGCCCCGGAAACGGCCTGGTATGTGGATACTATGATACGAGAAATGCCATACTGATCATATAATGGTTTCAAAGCAGCTACCATCTGAATGGTGGAGCAGTTCGGGTTCGCAATAATTCCTTGATGCTCGGCAATTTTGTCGCTATTCACCTCAGGCACTACAAGAGGAGCTGTCGGATCCATTCGGAATGCATTGGTGTTGTCAATGCAAACCGCCCCATGACGAACAGCATGCGGCGCCAATTCCTTACTTACGTCTCCACCTGCACTAAACAAAGCAATGTCGATTCCTTCAAAGCTGTCGGGGGTAGCAATCTCTACTGGAATTTGCTGACCTTTAAAGCTAATTAACGTGCCGGCAGAACGAGGCGAAGAAAGAAATTTGATTTTGTCCACAGGAAAATCCCGTTTTTCCAGCAGATTTACGATCTGTTCTCCTACAGCGCCTGTTGCTCCAACGACAGCTACATTAAACTTTCTATTGCTCATCTGGTGTATCTCCCCTTCTCGACTAAAAAACCATTTTTTATTCTGAAAGCATCCACCGCCAACAAGAAATTAGACTCGATACAATATCGAATCATCTTCTAGGCGAGGGATGCTCAGCAGTTAACTATAGTACTTCATGGGGTCTTGCGTTCCACAATCATCGGCTGAAGCTGTTTACCTTGCAATGCTTCATAAGCAGCCTCGGGAATCAACTCCATGTTAGCTACAAGCGAGTTCGGCTTTTTAACTGGATTGTCCTGTCCGAACGGCACAAAAAAGATATTTTTGGCTACGAGTAATTTGGCGATATTGGCAGCATTTAGACCCAGTCCATCATTAGTAGATATGGCTAAAAGAAGTGGACGACCGTTGCGCAATTGCGCCTTGGCAGCCATCAAAACCGGACTGTCTGTCATCGCATTCGCTAACTTACTCATTGAATTCCCCGTCAAAGGTGCAATCACCAGCACATCGAGTATTTGGGAGGGACCCAGTGGCTCAGCCTCCACAATTGTAGAAATGATATCATTCCCTGTTATATCTTTCAACTGTTTTTGCCAACTTTGCGAAGTACCAAAGCGAGTATCCGTTGTTAGTACTGTATTGGATATAATAGGAATGACCTTCGCACCCTCATCAACAAAGCACTGTATAACAGGCATTACCTCTTCAAATGTGCAATGTGAGCCTGTAATTGCATAACCTACTGTTTTCCCTTGCCAACTCATTGTGCATCCCCCCGATCAGGATTATCTTCCATTAACAACTGCACCAGCGTATTCGCTATAATGGCACCAGCAGTTTTGGGAGCAACAATACCGGGAAGACCAGGGGCAAGCATAGCCTTGATTCCACGCTTTTCCGCATAACGGAAATCACATCCGCCCGGGGCGGAAGCAAGATCTATAATCACGGTGCTCAATGGCAATTTAGACAGGATTTGCGCTGTGATAATCATAGAGGGTATCGTATTAAAAATCAAGTCAACTCCCTTTGTCTCTTGCGCTAAATCCCTTGTCATAAAAGGCTTCCAACCCATTTCCACGGCTCTCGCTGCATCCTCTGCCCGCCGTACTCCAACCTTCACTCTGGCTCCCAACCCCTGTAGTGCCCTTGCCATGGTAAATCCAGTCCGTCCCATGCCTAGAACCATACAATCTGCACCGTGAATCGTAAAATCGGTATGCTGAATGGCCATCATCAGTGCGCCTTCGGCCGTAGGTATAGAGTTGTATATGGCCACATCATCTCTCTCCAGCAGCTCTACCAGCTTTAACTCATGTCTGGTACAAATTTCTTTTAAGTACGTCCGCGCCATCCCTGTATATACAACACAATGCGGTGGAAGAGCAGCAGCATGCTCATTCAGAAACTGGAGCTTCTGTGCTCCAAAAAGTGCATTTACGTTGCCTTCCTCATCGCATCCCACCACCGGCAAAATCAGTGCGTCTGACGATTCCAGCAGCTTGACAGACATTGGTTCTAGTGTCACTCCTTTGAGTGGTACTTCAAGCTTGTCAAAACCGACCACACTGACGGTAGCATCCATGTCCACACATTTGCGGATTACCTCAAGCTGCCTCGCATCGCCACCCAAAACAACGACGCGTATTCCTGTTAGCATCCGGATCACTCCTTTCCGAGACACGATATGCTTTTAGTCTATGCGAGTGCCCGGAGAGGGGTGAAAAAACACAAAAAAAAGCCGCCCCTTTATGAGGCGACCTTTATTTGCATGCTTACTCTTAAGCAAGAAATTTGAAGATTTTACAAAATAGACATTCGTACATCGCAAACCAACCATAACCTCAGCGTCCTGTATGGCCAAAGCCTCCAGCACCACGCACTGTTTCAGATAATTGGTCTACTTGTTTCAGCTCTACCTCAGGTACAACCTGAAATACCATTTGTGCAATTCGCTCATTGCGCGTAATCGTGAACGATTCCTCGCCCAAATTAATAAGAAGTACCTTAATCTCCCCACGATAATCCGCATCAATCGTTCCCGGTGTATTGAGACAAGTAATACCATGCTTAAGAGCCAGTCCACTTCGCGGACGGATCTGTGCCTCCAATCCCGCTGGCATAGCTATTGCAAATCCAGTTGGAACGAGGCAACGTTTGCCGGGTTCCAGTACCAGATTTTCCTGTACTGCTGCATACAAGTCAAACCCTGATGCAAGCTCTGACATTTTGCGGGGCAGCTCAATATCTTCATTGCCCGCGAGTCTGTTAATTTCCACGTAAGTTAACAAAATAGTCCCTCCTCATATCCTTTACCGCTGAATCACTCGCTCCCACCATCGACAGGGCAAACGGCTCCGAGAACATCCGATCCAGCACTTTATTCACATCATTTGCCGTCACTTGCTCGATATGCTCGATCATTTGATCCAGCGTATAATGCTGACCAAGCATCAATTCATTTTTTCCAAGCCGATTCATCCGGCTACCTGTACTTTCAAGGCTTAAAATCAAACTTCCTTTTAATTGCTCCTTACCTTTACGAAGCTCATTAGCGTCCAAACCGTTGACAGCCACATCTCGTAAAAGCTCCAGCGTCAAATCCAGCACGTCCTTTGTTTGCTTAGGAGCCGTACCTGCATAGATCGTGAACATACCACTGTCCGCATGGGAGCTATGATAGGAATAGACCGAATAAGCCAGTCCACGCTTTTCCCGAATTTCTTGAAACAAACGTGAACTCATGCCGCCGCCGATCGCGTTATTCAGCAAAACCATAGCATACTGGAGTTCGTCACCCGTTGCAAATCCAGGCAGGGATAAACAAATATGATTTTGCTCCGTTGCTTTCTCATGATACAACAGCTCACCGTTAAACGCAGGTACTGTCAGCGGCGAAACGGTTCCATGATTATCAAAATGTCCAAAATGTCGCTCCAACAATTCTACCAAGCGATCATCAACATTACCAGCCACACTGATAACTGTATTGTCGATTGTATAATGCTCCCTCATATAATGGCTGAGATGTGAGCTATCCATAGCAAGCAGGTGATCTTCGGTTCCGAGAATCGGATAAGCCAAAGGATGTTCACCATAGGCCGCGCGAGATACAAGATCATGCACCATATCATCCGGTGTATCCTCGTACATGGAGATTTCCTCCAAAATCACATTCTTCTCTTTTGCCAATTCTTCCTGATCTAGTTTGGAATTAAAAAACATATCAGACAGCACATCAACTGCGATCGGTAGATGCTCATCCAACACCTTGGCATAATAGCATGTATATTCCTTCGAAGTGAAAGCATTAACATTTCCTCCGATGGCATCGAATTGCTCAGCGATTTCCTTAGCGTTAAAACGCTCTGTTCCTTTGAAAAGCATGTGTTCGATAAAATGAGAAATACCGCTATTGTCCGGCGTTTCATTTCGGGAGCCGGTTTTAACCCAGATACCGAAAGAAACAGAACGCACGGTTGGAATTTTTTCAATGACCACTCTTAGGCCGTTTTTGAGTTGAATTCTTTCCACGATTGGCCCTCCTAAACTGAATTGCATACTTAGCCATAATGTTCAATCCTAACAGAAAAAAGACGTTCACTCAACCGGAGCAGGTAGCTGTCGATCAGGGGAAAGTGTCTGACTGACAGTTCCGAGCACAAGTCCCTTACTACGAATGGCATGGATCATGCCTTTGAGAGCAGCCGCTGAGGAATCTGTTGGGTGCATTAATATCAGTGTGCCTGATTCAACCTTACTACTGATTTTGTTAATCACCGATTCCGGTGACGGATGTTTCCAATCTACAGTGTCCAATGTCCACAACACTGTTTTGAGCCCACGTTCTGCTGCTATATCCACCGTTTGCTGATTAAAATCGCCCGATGGAGGGGCAAACCAGTTATTTTTGACGCCCAAAGTTTCTTGAAGAAGCTCTTGTGTCTTTTCAATTTCTTGTGTGGCTCTGGCCCGACTCAGACGGCTCATATTCGGATGAGAGTAAGCATGATTCGAAAGCTCATGTCCTCTTTTTTGAATCTCCTTGGCGAGTTCAGGATTTTTTTTCAGCCAACTTCCATCAAGAAAAAATGTGGCCTTGACCTTTTCCTGATCCAGCGTGTTCAGTATCGGCAGGATAAATTCATTCCCCCATGCTACATTGATCATGAAGGATACCATTGGCTTTTCGGGATTCCCCCTGTAAATTGGAACATTACCAAGCTGATTTAAATGTATTTTAGGTGCCAATTGCCGATATACATATTGAATGGGTCGATCCGGAGATGCAATCGCTTTGCGATAGGTAGCATCCAAATCCACCTCCAGTCCGTTATAGCCTGGAATAGCCTTCCATACCCTGTCGATCTTGGCATCAACTGGTTCCCGCCGCTGACGGGCTGCTTCTGTTCTTAGTCGCTGCATAAGCGCATTATCGGGTAAAGCCGCCATCGCCATCGTTGTTTCAGCTTTAGGCTCCCCAACTCCTGTAGCGTCTCCATTGCGTAATTGATTAGCGAAGTCACGAACCCCGCTAAACTGTCCGATTACCAGTGTGATGGCTAAACTGGCTACCACCCACACTGCTCTTTTCGCCCTACTCATGATTCCTTCATCCTCCCGCCCGTTTGTCCACATTGTATGCGGGGAGGACAAGAACTATGACGCAGTAGCCTCTAGAAGCCTACTTTGGCGCAGCTTGTGCATATGTATGAAAAAAGAGCCAGAAACGTAGCTCTGCCTCTTTCCAAAAGCTTAAACAATGCTATTCAAATCCCTTGTACTGTTGCTACTCCTGCCTTTCTAGTCTGCAACATGCAGGTACCTAGGATTTTGCAGGTGCTTCTGCAGTCAGAACAGCCTTACGGGACAGATTGACACGACCTTGTTGATCAATTTCGGTTACTTTCACCGTAATTGTATCCCCAATAGCAATTACATCTTCAACCTTGGCTACACGTTCAGTAGACAGTTGAGAAATATGAACCAGACCATCTTTGCCCGGTAAAATTTCAACAAATGCACCGAATTTCTCAATCCGTTTTACTGTACCGATGTAAATCTCACCGACCACGACTTCCTTTACGATACCCTCAATAATGGAACGTGCTTTTTCATTCATCTCTTGATTTGTGGAAGCGATGAACACACGACCATCTTGTTCAATATCGATTTTCACGCCGGTTTCTTCGATGATTTTGTTGATGATTTTACCACCAGCTCCAATAACATCACGGATTTTGTCCGGGTTAATGTGCATCGTCATAATTTTTGGAGCATACTGAGACAACTGCTCACGTGGCTTCTGGATCGCTTCCATCATTTTGCTAAGAATGAACAAGCGTCCTTCTTTAGCTTGCTTGAGCGCATCCTGTAAAATCTGGCGGTCAATACCGTTAATTTTAATATCCATTTGAATGGCAGTTACGCCTTCCGCGGTACCAGCAACTTTAAAGTCCATATCGCCCAGGTGGTCTTCCATCCCTTGGATATCAGTCAATACGGAAACATGGTCTCCATCCTTGATCAATCCCATCGCTACACCTGCAACCGGAGCTTTAATCGGTACACCTGCATCCATCATAGCCAGTGTACTTGCACAAATACTAGCTTGTGAAGTCGAACCATTCGATTCCAGTACCTCGGAAACCAAACGGATGGTGTATGGAAATTCAGTTTCGGAAGGAATCACTTTGGAAAGTGCACGTTCACCAAGAGCACCATGTCCGATTTCACGACGGCCTGGCGCACGCAAAGGACGAGCCTCACCTACGCTGAATGGCGGGAAATTGTAATGATGCATGAAGCGTTTTGTTTCTTCCAAATCAATACCGTCCAAAATTTGTACATCACCCAATGCACCAAGTGTACAAATGCTAAGCGCTTGCGTTTGACCGCGTGTAAATAAGCCCGAACCATGAGTACGCGGCAAAATACTAGTGTCGCTTTCAATCGGACGAATTTCGTCAAGCTTACGACCATCAGGACGCACTTTATCATGCGTGATCAGACGACGTACTTCTTCCTTGACGATATCATAGAGAACTTCGCTCACGTCGCTCAAAAGCTCAGGTGTCTCTATGTATTGTGATTCAAAATGAGCAACTGTCTCTTCGTTGACTGCATCAATCGCCTCTTGACGGGCGTGTTTTTCTGCAATTTTAACAGCTTCCATTAAACGTTCAGCTGCATAAGCACGTACTTCACTGTTCACTTTTTCATCAACAGCATGCAGTTTAACCTGCATTTTCTCTTTACCTGCTACTTGCACCAATTGTTCAATGACTGCCACAATGTTCTTAATCTCATCATGACCGAACATAATAGCTTCCAGCATAACTTCCTCTGGAATCTCATTGCCCTCGGCTTCTACCATCATGATAGCATCTTTCGTTCCGGCTACAACCAGGTACAGATCGCTTGCATTCTGCTGTGCAATATCCGGGTTAATCACAAATTGCCCGTCTACACGTCCTACAGCGACTCCACCGATTGGCCCATTAAAAGGTACATCCGAAATGCTAAGTGCTGCCGAGGTTCCGATCATTGCTGCAATTTCAGGTTCGCAATCCTGATCGACACTCATAACCAGGTTCAACACCTGTACATCATTCCGGAAACCTTCCGGGAACAATGGGCGAATTGGACGGTCTGTCAAACGGCTGGACAAAATCGCTTTTTGACTCGGACGTCCTTCACGTTTAATAAATCCGCCAGGAATTTTCCCTACAGCATACAATCTTTCCTCATAGTTTACGGTCAAGGGAAAAAAGTCCAAATCTTTCGGTTCACGGGAAGCGGTCACGGTACAAAGCACAACTGTTTCTCCGTAGCTCACTTTAACTGCCGCATTGGCTTGTTTCGCAAGACGTCCTGTTTCCAGCACCAGCTTTCTTCCGCCGAGCTGCATTTCTACGCGTTGCTCCATGGTATCCCTCCATTTCATTTCATTGTAAAAGTTCTATACATATCCAGTATTTCCTGCGCAGGGCTTATTCATAAGAAGCTAGCAGACAAATCAGGATATGTAATTCAAAAAAAGATTCCTCATTTCAAAAAAGAACCCGGCTGCTGTCCGCCGTCGCCTTAGCAGGGACAAGCGGTGAACAACCAGGCTTCTTTTCTCATTACATGTCTGAAAATTAACGACGCAGTCCGAGACGCTCGATCAACGCACTGTAACGTTTAACATCAGTCTTCTTCAGGTAAGCCAAAAGTTTACGACGCTGACCGACCATTTTCAACAACCCGCGGCGGGAGTGATGGTCTTTCTTGTGCGAACGAAAGTGACTTTGCAAGTTGACGATGTTTTCAGTAAGGATAGCGATTTGTACCTCTGGTGATCCTGTATCGGATTCATGAGTTTTGTACTCCTCGATCAATTGCTGTTTACGCTCTTGAGTCAATGCCATCCTGTTCACCTCCTTCATTATAATCGCCATTAGCCTCGTAGCCGCCGGTGAAAGCGGACAACCAAGCTAAGGTTCATCGTTGTTTACACAACATAAGTCAGTATAACACAGCGCCTGTCTTATGTAAATAAATTAGCCTAACAGCTTTTTAGCCGTTTGTGCGTCATTGCCAATTTGGCTGATCAGCTCATCCACCGAAGAAAATTTGCGTTCAGGGCGGATGTAATGGTGAAGCTCGACAAGCACAGACTCTCCATAAATTTGCTGATTAAAATCAAATAGGTGTACCTCAAACGACGGATTCAGCACACCTTCATGAAAAGTAGGCTTAACCCCTACATTCATTACACCATTTATCCAACGATCGCCTACAAGCGCCCGTACAGCGTATACACCCTTGATCGGAATCACGTAGGTATCATCCAGTTTGAGATTAGCGGTCGGAAAACCGATCGTACGTCCGCGCTTCTCTCCATCCATTACAGTACCTTGGATACGATAAGGACGTCCCAACCAGCGAGAGGCATGTGCTATATCCCCGTTCTGTAAAGCACGGCGAATGCCAGAACTGCTCACCTTGTCCCCATCCAGCTCGAACGGTGATACGGTGTGTACAGACATCAGCTCTCCTCCCAGCTTACGGAGGGTATCCTCATGCCCGGCTCCCCGGTGGCCAAACCGAAAATCAAAGCCTACTACCGCTGTTCGAATTTGCAATGGAAGCAGCACATCGCTTATAAACGCCTCAGGGCTGACCTTAGAAAATTCTTCGTTAAAACTCAAAATATAAAGTACGTCCACACCCATATCAGCCAGAATAGTCTGCTTGTCCGCAAGCGGTGTTAAATAACCTTCATAATCGCCTTTTTTCATGACTTCCTTTGGGTGAGGATGAAATGTCATGACAGATACCGGCACTTGCTGTTCACGAGCCAGCGCAACGGCCTTACGTATCACGCTTGCGTGTCCCAGATGAAGACCATCAAACTGACCGATCGCCGTGACCTGTGGACGTCCCCATTGCTGCAAAAGCTCATCACTCAATGGATAAGATAACGATACGGTAATCATTATTAATTCACCTGCATTTCACATCATTTGACTAACTTCGTCAAAATTATAGCACAATTCAAGGTAAAAAAACTTTAATGGGAGCGATCGCGTCTGATTCATCCCGACCATATATGCCTAAAAACGTTTTATCCTCTTTATACAAACGGAAGGGCTGGTGGTCCGTCACAGGTGGTGAAATCATATTCAGCGACAGACGTTGGCCTTGCAGAGCCGCAGTTACCTTGGCTTCAGCCACTATATGCTCAGGCATATAGTCAATCGCCTGATCAGTTGTAATAAGTCGCTCTCCAAGACTACCATCCGCTACGAAACGCTCTATCTCTTCGAAAGTCAGACAACGTTCCGCAGGAATTCCCGCAGACATGGTTCGCTCCAGCTTAACCATCGTTGAAGGATATCCTAATTCACGGCCAATATCAACACATAGTGTACGGATATAAGTACCTTTGGAGCATAAGGCACGAAAAGAAATATCCACATACGCCCCCGTCTCCGCGAATCCCGTCATTTCCAACTCGTAAATGCTCACTTCACGACTTTTGCGTTCCACGGTTTTGCCTTCTCGAGCCAGTTCATATAGACGTTTGCCATCCACTTTTAGCGCGGAGTACATTGGAGGCACTTGGGAAATCGTACCAACAAAACGTTTCAAAACCGCTTTGACTTCCACTTCCGTCACCTCTACTGGACATTCACTCTCTTCCGTGATTTTCCCAGTCAGGTCTTCGGTATCCGTGGCAATTCCTAATCGCAGTGTAGCCCGATATTCCTTGGGCCGCTCTTGCATGTATTCCACCACACGGGTGGCACGTCCCAGACACAAGGGCAAAACACCGGTTACTTGCGGATCAAGCGTTCCAGTGTGTCCGATTCGCTTCATACCTAATAAACGGCGAGCCTTGGCCACCACATCATGAGAGGTAAATCCAGCAGGTTTATAGACAGGTAGAACGCCTTCCCAAGTTGCCTGTTCCTTCTTTATCGGGTTCATAGCTCAGACTTCACCCGCCCTACAACTGTCTCAATGATATCTCCCAACTTACCCTCTAGCCGGCAGCCAGCTGCACGTACATGTCCACCGCCCCCAAATGATTGAGCCAGCGCAGCTACATCAACATTCCCTGCCGACCTCAAGCTGGCCTTGACCGCTTGATCATTAATAACCTTAAAGAAAATGCCTACCTCAACTCCACGAATATTTCTTGGATAATTCACAATGCCTTCCAAGTCCTCATTTACAGCGCCACATTCCGTCATGTCGTCAGGTGATACTACGACCCAAGCAACTTTTCCATCCTCCGACATCGTGAGCGTTTGCAATGCTTTTGTCAGCACCTTCATTTGTGGAAAAGTCATTTCCTCGAGCAATTTCTCGGATAAAGATGGACCATCTACACCGTAAGCAAGTAGCTGTGACACAGTAGACATCACTTTCGGTGAAGTGTTGGAGTAACGGAAACCTCCTGTATCCGTTAGCAACCCTGTATATAAAGCCGTAGCTATTTCGACATCCCAGGTTACTGCAAACTTTTTCAGTAGGTCAAAAAGAATTTCTGCTGTTGCCGCAGCATCCGACTTAATCACATTAACTGTACCATACGCATCATTCGTTGGATGATGATCAATATTCAGGATAATGGCATCTTCCGTAAAAAACTGCTCTGTCAAACCAACACGACGGTAATCCGCACAATCTACACAAATGATCCGGTTGTATTTCCGTTCTGGCGGTTGCTGGCTCATATCCATAATCTCATCGGCATGCCATAAAAAATCCATACGCTTGGGAATAGGTCCCTCATTCAGCATGGTAAATTTCTTCCCCAGACATGAGAGAAGCCAGCCCACCGTTACGGTGGAGCTGACTGCGTCTCCGTCCGGCTGTACATGCGATACGATCAGGTAATCATCATGCTCCAGAATAAATTCCTTCGCTTGTTGAAGCGCCTGTTCATAGGTATGCATTGCCTTCTCCTTTACATTCAGTTCATGGTTCCTTCAGACAAACTAAAAGTTTTATTTTTCATCCTTGTCGATATCACTCAGCAGTTTTTCAATTCGACTGCCGTAAGCAATAGATTCGTCAATTTTGAAAATCAACTCAGGAATATGGCGCAGCCGTATCCGTTTGCCGAGTTCAGAACGAAGATAACCGTTCGCTTTGTCCAATGCCTTCAGGGAAGAATTTTTTTGTTCTTCATCCCCGAGCACGCTCAAGTATATTTTCGCTTGGGACAAATCATTTGTAAGATCGACACCCGTTACCGTGATAAAACCGATGCGGGGGTCTTTTAATTCAGTTTGTATGAGTTGGCTTAGCTCCTTCTTGATCTGCTCGCCAACCCGACCTGTACGTATTTTAGCCATGGATGCTCACCTCTCTGCCGTTAGCGCTCCACTGTTTCCATGACGAACGCTTCAATAATGTCGAGTTCCTTAACATCATTATAGCCATCAAGGGTAATACCGCATTCGTAACCTTGGGCAACTTCTTTTGCGTCGTCCTTAAAGCGTTTCAGTGAGTCGATTTTACCTTCAAAAATGACGATGCCATCACGAATCAGGCGTGCTTCTGCTGAACGGGTAATTTTACCGGATGTCACCATACAACCAGCGATCGTACCGACTTTAGTAACTTTGAATACGTTACGTACTTCAGCATGCCCAATCACATTTTCTTTATATTCAGGATCCAGCATGCCCTTCATGGCTTGCTCTATTTCTTCAATGACATTGTAAATGACACGGTGTAGACGAATATCCACTTTTTCAGCTTCCGCTGTAGATTTCGCCTGGTTATCCGGACGAACATTAAAACCAATGACAATAGCATTGGAAGCTGCTGCCAAAATAATATCGGATTCGGTGATTGCTCCTGCACCACTGTGAAGAATTTTAACGCGCACACCTTCGACTTCAATCTTGTTCAAGGAACCTTTCAACGCTTCGACGGAACCTTGTACGTCACCTTTAATAATGACGTTCAGATCCTTCATTTCGCCATCCTTGATGTGTTGGAACAGGTCATCCAGTGTTACACGGGTATTACTGCCCAGATCAGATTGGCGTTGCGTGATCGCACGTCTGTCAGCAATAGCACGAGCTTTGCGCTCATCCTCAAACACCATGAATGGATCGCCAGCAAGTGGAACTTCTGTCAAACCAGTAATTTCAACTGGAGTGGAAGGACCTGCTTCCTTAAGACGACGACCTTTATCGTTGACCATGGCACGCACACGTCCGAAGCAGTTACCCGCTACGAAAGCATCGCCGACTTTCAGTGTACCGTTCTGAACGAGGATACGGGCTACAGAACCGCGACCTTTATCCAGTTCTGCCTCGATGATGGTACCACGTGCCCGTTTGTTCGGGTTCGCTTTGTACTCATTCACTTCAGCTACGAGCAGAATCATCTCGAGCAGGTCTTCCAGACCCATTCTTTGTTTCGCGGAAACGTTGACGAAAATTGTATCGCCGCCCCACTCTTCAGGTACCAATTCATATTCAGTGAGTTCTTGCTTCACTTTATCCGGGTTGGCATCCGGTTTGTCGATCTTGTTCACAGCTACGATAATGGGCAGACCTGCCGCCTTCGCATGGTTAATAGCTTCGACCGTCTGTGGCATAACACCGTCGTCAGCTGCAACCACGATAATCGTCATATCTGTCACTTGGGCACCACGTGCACGCATAGCAGTAAAGGCTTCGTGACCCGGTGTATCCAGGAAAGTGATTTTTTTGCTGTTAATTTCAACTTGGTATGCACCAATATGCTGTGTAATACCGCCAGCTTCGCCACCGGTTACATTAGTCGAGCGAATGGCATCCAGCAAAGTTGTTTTACCATGATCGACGTGACCCATAATCGTTACAACCGGTGGACGTGTTTTGAGATCCGCAGGATCATCATTTTCTTCCACGGTTTCAAAACGATCTTCTTCGACAGGAATTTTCACTTCTACCTCGACACCAAAGTCTCCGGCAAGCAAGAGGATGGTATCCATATCCAGTTCCTGGTTGATGGTCGCCATTGTTCCGAGCACAATCAGCTTTTTGATGACTTCTGACGCATCCTTATGAAGAAGCTTGGCTGTTTCGCCTACGGTCATCTCACCACGCACAATAATTTTCTTAGGCGTGTTGTCGATTTTCTCGCGACGCTCCTGTTGTTGACCTTTACCACGATTGTTAAATTTCCCGCTACGATTGCTGCCGCCGCGATTATTGCCTCCACGACCACCGTTACCACCGCGTCCGCCGCCTTGACGGTTATCGTCAAAACGTCCTTGACCGGAACGGTTACCACCGTTGCTGGAGTTACTACCTGTACGGTTGCCACCACTACGGTTCGCATTGTTGCTACCTGTGGAGGATGATGTTCTTACAGCCGTACCACCCTGACTACTTCCCTGAGGGCGTGAGCTAGTGCTTTGGTTACCTTGAGGACGCGAACCTGTGTTGCCACTAGGACGCTGTTGTCCTCCCTGTTGTTGACCATTACTGCGGTTCTGTGTACTTTGCTGACCAGTGGGTCTGCTAGTACTTTGTTGACTGCGGTTTTGACCGCCCTGCTGACTGCTTTGCGCTTTTGGAGCGCTACTTCGGTTACTGTTTTGGTTGTTGTTTGTCCTATTCATACTTACCTGCTTTTCCTGTTGATTTTTGGTTTGCTCAGTTGAATGATTACTATTCTGGCTTGAACCGGCCTGATTCGAGCTTACTTGCGCCGTACCTGCTCCGCCTTGCTTGGCCGCAGCATTGGATTTAATATTCTTAAAAAAACTTTCCACTTTACCTACGGCATCATGTTCCATGACGCTCATATGGTTGTTCACGGGAATATCCAGCCGTTTAAGAATGGTGATAATTTCTTTGCTGCTCATGTTCAACGATTTGGCGTATTCGTATACCCGCACTTTGTCTTTGCTTTCTTGTTTACTCAATATACTCCACCTCCGACATTATCCCCGCATGTTTCTTGATCAATTTCGCGAATCCTTGATCCGTCACAGCCAGCACAACCCGTTCAGGTTTGCCGATACTGCTTCCCAAGCTTTCCCGGTCAAATCCTATCAATAAGGGGATTTTGTACGTCCCGCATTTGTCGCGGAATTTCTTTTGAGTATTCATTGAAGCATCTTTCGCAAGAATGACCAGCTTGGCTTCTGAAGACCTGATCGCTTTATAAACGATCTCATCACCTGTTAGCAGCTTGCCAGCTCTCATGGCAAGACCCAATCCAGACAGCGCCTTATTCATCCTGCACGCTGCCTTGTGCCGCCAGGAATTCTTCCTCGACGGCAGCAAAATCACGACTTAGCTGCTCATAAATATCAGGATGAACCGAGTGCTTCAATGCTCGATCCAGTGCCTTGCTCTTTTGAGCCAGCTTGAAGCAGGCGGCTTTGCCGCACAAGTAAGCGCCGCGTCCCGACTTTTTGCCAGTCAAGTCAATCAACACTTCGTCTTCAGGGGTTTTGACGACACGGATCAACTGCTTCTTTGGCATCATTTCATGACAGGCCACACATTTGCGCAAAGGTATCTTTCTCTGTTTCATGCATTAACCCCCCTACACTCCGCTTAATCTACAGAAACGGAATCCTGATGCATTTCATCGGTGGATGTTCTCGGTCTGCCGAGTTCTTCCTCCGCCTGTGTTTCACTCTTAATATCAATTTTCCAGCCCGTAAGCTTAGCAGCAAGACGGGCATTTTGCCCTTTGATACCAATAGCAAGAGAAAGCTGATAATCAGGCACAATAACACGCGCCATTTTCTCTTCTTCAAATACTTGCACTTCGAGCACCTTGGATGGACTCAGCGCATTAGCCACGTATTCATCAACATTATCGGAATAACGTACAATGTCAATTTTTTCGCCACGCAGCTCATTTACAATGGTCTGTACACGTGTACCTCTAGGACCCACACAAGAGCCGACCGGATCAACCTCGGCGTTACGGGAATGAACCGCGATTTTAGAACGGAAGCCTGCTTCACGCGCTACGGAACGAATCTCTACAACACCATCAAAAATTTCAGGCACTTCGAGTTCGAACAAACGCTTAAGCAGACCCGGATGTGATCGGGACAGCATAATTTGCGGTCCTTTGGTTGTGTTTTCTACCTTGGTGATATAAGCCTTAATTCGATCCAGATGGCTAAATTTCTCATTAGGCATCAATTCACCTAACGGGAGAACCGCCTCCACCTTACCAAGATCAATATAAATATTACGTGGGTCTTGGCGCTGTACAGTTCCTGTTACAATATCCTCTTCCTTGTCCACAAACTTGTTGTAGATCAGTCCCCGTTCCGCTTCGCGGATACGCTGGGTCACGACCTGCTTCGCAGTTTGTGCAGCAATCCGTCCAAAATCACGTGGTGTGACTTCAATTTCAGCAATATCTTCCAACTGAAAATGCGGGTTAATCTCACGGGCCGCAGGCAACGAAATCTCGGTGCGAGGATCCAATACCTCCTCAACGATCAGCTTGCGGGCATATACCTTAATGACTCCCGAGTTGCGGTTCATATCAACACGCACGTTTTGTGCGGTGTTGAAATTCCGTTTGTAACTGGAAATCAAGGCTGCTTCAATGGCCTCAAACAGCACATCCTTGCTGATCCCCTTTTCTCTTTCCAACTCGTTCATTGCTTCAATAAAATCCATACTCATGGATTACTGCTCCCCCTTTCAAATGATGCACCTGCGTACTGGTCGGCACACGAGGTAAAAAAACATGTAGTACATGTCAAACAGCAACAGTCAAATCTGAATTAAAATATGATCGCGAGCCTTGCACCAGCTACCTTGTCATAAGGTATAACATGCTTCTTTTGTCCGCTTTGAACGGTGAGTTCCCCATCTTCAAAAGAAAGCAAACGACCTTCGAATTCCTTCAGGCCGTTGATCGGCTCGTATGTAGTAACGAATACGTTTTTGCCTACCGCTTTAGTAACGTCCTCCGCTTTTTTTAGCGGTCTTTCGGCGCCTGGTGAAGACACTTCCAGAAAATATGCTGTAGAAACAGGGTCATTTTCATCCAACTTTTGACCCAGATATTCACTGATCATACTGCAGTCGTCCAGATCAATTCCTCCGTCTTTGTCCACAAAAACGCGAAGAAACCAATTGCTGCCCTCTTTGACATACTCGACATCGACCAGTTCAAAACCATGCTCATCGAGGTAAGGTTGGGCCATTTCTTCTACTACTGATTTGATCTTTGGTGTGCTCAAAGATTATAACCTCCAAAAGTGAACTTTCCTGTGGTGAAAAAAAGACGCCCTATTACCATGGACAATGCTTCTCCATCACCGGCATTTTCATTTTCATTTGATGTAATGTTCATTTCGGGCTCACTGCAAATAAACCGGCGTACCGGTTTCGTGCCCAAAAATAACCTTTTCACGTTGTAACTGTATATCAAACAGTAAAGAGTGGGTTTCCCCACTCTTTTAGCAACGGTTTTATCTCCATGATTACCAAAAAAATTATAACATAACCATAGTTATGTGACAAGTGCCAGAGCTTGACTACTGTAGTTCGGATTAAAACAGAGACAGCTGATTACTCTCTGGCAAACCTCGAAAGCATCCCAACTGGGATAGCATTTCGACAATGGTTTTACTTGCCTTCGATTTTTGTTGAAAATCCTCGACAGACAAAAATTCACCCTGTTCACGGGAGGCTGCGATGTTACGTGCTGCATTGTCGCCAATTCCCTGAAGAGCTCCGAATGGCGGAATGAGTGAATCTCCATCGACCTTGAAGCGTGTAGCTTCGGAACGGTACAAATCAATGGATTTAAAACTAAACCCGCGAGCCGTCATTTCCAGAGCCATTTCTAGGATCGGAAGCATCCCTTTTTCTTTGGGCGGTGCCTGAAAGCCGAGTTGCTCAATTTCGACAATCTTCCGCGCGATTGCATCATATCCCTGACAGCACAGCTCAATATCAAAATCGGCTGCACGTACTGAAAAGTAAGTCGCATAATATTCAATCGGATGATACAGCTTAAAGTACGCTGTGCGCACTGCTGAAATAACATAGGCTGCAGCATGCGCCTTCGGAAACATGTACTGGATTTTCAGACAGGAATCAATGTACCACTGTGGCACCTTGCATTTTTTCATTTCCTCAATCCATTCGGCACTAAGCCCCTTACCTTTACGTACGCTCTCCGTAATTTTAAAGGCCAGACCTGCGTCCATCCCTGCCTTGTAAATCAGAAACAACATGATATCATCACGGCAACCAATTACAGTCTTGATGTTGCAGGTATTATTCTTAATCAGTTCCTGTGCATTCCCCAGCCATACGCCCGTGCCGTGAGACAGTCCGGATATTTGCAGTAAATCAGCAAAAGAACTTGGCTGCGACTCTACTAGCATTTGGCGTACAAACTTCGTTCCCATCTCCGGTACACCATAGGTTGCTACAGGCGTGCGGATTTGCTGGGGGGTTACACCGAGCGCCTCCGTGGAGTTGAACATGCTCATCACTTTAGGATCATTCATTGGAATGGTCGTAGGATCGACACCGGTCAAATCCTGAAGCATTCTCATCATAGTCGGATCATCATGACCCAGAATATCGAGTTTGAGTAAATTCGCATCAAAAGCGTGATAATCAAAATGCGTTGTTTTCCATTCCGAGCTTGTATCATCGGCGGGATACTGTACCGGCGTAATATCCTCGACCTCAATATAATCGGGAACAACGACAATTCCGCCTGGATGTTGCCCGGTACTGCGTTTGACCCCTGTACAGCCCGAAGCCAGCCTGTTCAGCTCAGCCCCACGCCATTTTTTATGATGCGCCTCTTCATATTTCTTTGCAAAGCCAAAGGCTGTTTTCTCGGCAACTGTACCTATGGTTCCAGCACGAAATACACTTTTCTCACCAAACAATACTTTCGTATAGTTATGTGCGACAGGCTGATATTCGCCAGAGAAGTTCAAGTCAATATCGGGAACTTTATCTCCCTTAAACCCAAGAAACGTTTCAAACGGAATATCCTGTCCCTCACCCTTCAATTTGCCACCACAGTTCGGACAGTTTTTGTCTGGCAAGTCAAATCCGCTCGGCACACTACCGTCCAAAATCCATTCGCTATGTCTGCAATCAGGATTACCGCAAATATAATGTGCAGGCAGTGGATTAACCTCGGAAATTCCGAGAAAGGTAGCGACCACAGAAGATCCAACAGAACCCCGTGAACCTACCAGATATCCATCCTTATTAGACTTTTTAACCAGACGCTCGGAAATGAGATAATTGGCAGAGAAACCGTATTTAATAATCGGCTCCAGTTCTTTTTCAAGGCGGGCTACAACCACCTCGGGCAATTCCTCACCATAAATGGATTTAGCCGTCTCGTAGCAAGTGTTGCGGATTTCCTCGTCCGCCCCATCCAGCAAAGGTGTAAACAGCTTGTCAGGGAACAGCTCCAGCTCCTCAAACCGATCCGCCAGCTCAATGGTATTCTTCACAACGACTTCATAGGCTTTCTCCTCGCCCAAAAACTCGAATTCTGCCAGCATTTCGTCTGTGGTGCGTAAATGCGCATCTGGCTTACGAATATCTTTTAGCGGGCTAAATCCCGTAATGCCGTGTATCGTAATATCACGGTACAGCTTATCGCGAGTTTCCAAATAGTGAACATTACCTGTGGCAATTACGGGCTTATCAAGTCGCCGACCAATTTCGCATACTTTGCGTATCGCCGTTTTCAGAGCATCAGGCCCACTTACCAATTGCTTTTCCACTAGATGCATATACATTGTCAAAGGCTGAATCTCCAATACATCATAAAACTGTGCAATTTCCTCGGCCTCTTCCTCGGACTTGTTCAATACAGCCTCGAAGAACTCTCCTTTTTCGCAGCCAGAAATAATAAGCAATCCGTCTCTCATTTCTGACAATTTTGATTTAGGAATACAAGGCACACGCTTGAAATATTCGGTATGAGACATCGAAACCAGCTTGTACAGATTTTTTTTGCCAATCGGGTTGAGGGCATAAATACAGCAGTGAAAAGGACGAACGGTCGATAAATCCTTACCCACATAATCATTCAGACGATCGAGCATTTTTAAACCCTTAATTTGTTCCGCATCATTCAGCAAGCCGTTCAGCACTTCAGTCAGTGCGACTGTATCGTCAATGGCCCGGTGATGGCTTTCGAGCGCCACTTTATATTTGGTCGTCAGCGTATTCAAACGGTGGTTTTTCATCGTTGGAAACAGTAAACGAGCCAGTTCGAGCGTATCCAGTACCGGATTAGTCATTTCAGGCAAACCCATATTTCGAAGGGTGGCCTGGATAAAGCCGACATCAAATCGCGCATTATGGGCAACCAATACAGCATCGCCAGCAAAAGCTACAAACTCCTTCATAACAGGTTCTACATCCGGCGCATCCTTGACCATTTCATCGTTAATATTGGTCAGTTGCTGGATATTGTAGGGTATACGCTCATGCGGATTGACAAAGGTAGCATAACGATCAACTTCTTTGCCATCATGCATTTTTACAGCCGCAATCTCAATAATTTTATTCTGTGTAACCGATAAACCGGTGGTTTCAATATCAAAAACGACATAAGTCGCTGTTTTCAAATTTAATGGTTGTGCCTGCATTACAACCTCAACGGCATCATTAACCACGTTGGCCTCAATACCGTAGATCATTTTAATTCCGTTTTTCTTTGCTGCTTTTGCTGCATCAGGATAGCATTGCACACCACCGTGATCGGTGACCGCAATCGCTTTGTGCCCCCATTTGGCGGCTGTTTTGACGTATTGATCAATCGAGGCGACAGCATCCATTGCACTCATCTTTGTGTGTAGATGGAACTCAACCCGTTTTTCCTCTGCCTTATCCTTACGTGTGGGTGGAGCCTGTACTTCAACTAGATCGGAAGGAATCATAACCAGCTCGGGAATTTGCATAAAACGATCATATTCAACTCGCCCCCGCACTTTGACCCATTTCCCGTTAGCCAACAAACTGAGGATCTTCAGATCTTCTTTAGTTTTAGCAAACATTTTCATTTGCAGGGAATCACTAAAGTCGGTCAAATAATACGTAAACAACGTACTGCCATTGCGCAATTCTTTACTATCCAAACCGAAGATTGTCCCCTGTAAGGTGACTTTCTTTTCTTCGTCCTGAATATCTTGCATCGGAACAGCCGGTTCTTTGATGTCATAACCAAATTGAAGCCGTACGTCTCCTTCTTCTTCGTCCAAAGGCGGCATTTCGGATTCCATACTTTCCATCATCTGCTGAATAACTTCGCGTTCTTCCTGCATCTTCTTCTCTTGGAATTGCTGTAATGCCTCCTGGTTACTTTCACCCACCTGGACTTTAATGCGCATAGAGAGCCCGAAATATTTATTGTAAAATTTGATGATAGCTTGATCTATCTGCTTTTTACGCGCCAGTTCCAATGACATACTGTCGCTCATCGTTAGCAATAATAGACCGTCTTCCCACTCATACACAGCCCGATTCAACCAACCGTTAACAGAAGGAATCTCACGATGTACCCACTCTAGAAAAAGTTTCCAGTATTCACTAATGATATCACCCGGCTGAATCTGCTCACTATACTGAAAACGGAACGTAATTTTTGCGATGTGACTCATTTTTTCCTGTACTTGAATACAGAACGTACGATACACCTGAGCGGGGACCAGTGTCTCCTTGGCAATAGTGATATTCCAATCCTTATTGGTACGGCTAATCTCCACTTGATCAATCCAACCGTCCAAAAAATAAGGTTCAACCACTCCCGTCGGCATCACAACCTGCTTCATCAGCAGTTCCAGCCGCTTTCTCTTTTCTTCAGCTCCGCCCATGGCTCTCCCCCCAATTTCAAATCTACCATTCTGAAAACATGAAAAGCTTCTGCGTCAAAAACATCTCCGACCGCAAAAGCTTTTCGTAACCCTCTTTAATCCTCCTCACAACGACATAGATCCTTCGGAACGTTGTCCGGTAACAGCTACCCTGTCGGCGAAGAGAATGAAGTGAGTATAGTGGTATTACCCTACTTCTATATTAGTACGCCCGTGCGAACACTACTGTATGCTTGGCAGGTTTGCCACAGCACAAACATGTGGACTTTTGCTCGGTTGTTTTAAACGGTATATTACGGCTTGTAGCACCTGTCACTTCTTTAACTTTGTCTTCACATTCTTCAGATCCGCACCAACCTGCCAAAGTAAAACCGCGTTTTTCCTCCATGAGAGTCTTCATTTCGTCCAACGTATCGACAGAATAGAAATTTTCTTCCATGAAATTTTTCGCACGATCAAACATCTCCTGCTGTACCTGTGCGAGCATCGCGTGTACTTCCTCAACCAGATTATCCTGCTGCACGATTTTTTTCTCACCGCTGATACGGGATACGAGCACACAGACGCCGTTCTCCATATCACGAGGCCCGATTTCCATACGAACCGGCACACCGCGCATTTCATATTCATTAAATTTCCAGCCTGGGCTTACATCACTGCGGTCGTCCATTTTAACACGCACTCCCGCTTGTTTCAACTCAGCAAATAGTTCATCTGCACGAGCGATAACGGCATCACGCTTCTTAGGTGGTCCAATTGGAACCATAATAACCTGCGTAGGCGCAACTTTAGGAGGCAATGCCAGACCACGGTCATCTCCATGGACCATAATCAGTGCGCCGATCAAACGTGTACTTGTTCCCCATGAAGTCGTATGCGCGAATTCCAGGTTGTTTTCACGGCTCAAATATTTAATGTCAAATGCAACAGCAAAATTAGTTCCCATATAGTGGGAAGTCCCAGCTTGTACCGCCCGTCCATCCTTCATCATCGCTTCCAGTGAAAATGTATCCTTCGCACCTGCAAACTTTTCAGAAGGTGTTTTCTGTCCAGTAATAACTGGAATAGCTAGAACTTCCTCAATAACCTCACGGTATACTTCCAGCATTTTCATCGTTTCTTCACGTGCTTCTTCTTCTGTTTCATGGGCCGTGTGACCTTCTTGCCACAAAAATTCACTTGTGCGCAAGAAAGGAAGCGTGCGTTTTTCCCAACGCACTACGTTAGCCCATTGGTTAATAAGCACCGGCAGATCACGATAGGATTGAATCCATTTAGAGTACATATGACCTATCATGGTTTCCGAAGTCGGACGTATTGCAAGACGCTCTTCCAGCTTTTCTCCACCAGCTTCGGTTACCCAAGGTAGTTCAGGATTAAACCCTTCGACATGCTCTTTTTCCTTTTGAAAAAAGCTTTCGGGAATGAACATTGGAAAATAGGCATTACGGTGGCCTGTTTCTCTGAAGCGCACGTCCATGGCTTCCTTGATATGCTCCCAAATTTCAAAACCATCGGGTCGGAATACAATACACCCGCGAACAGGGGAATAATCCATCAGTTCTGCTTTTTTAATAACATCAATATACCATCGGGAAAAATCTTCGCTCTGCGGCGTAATTTCCTCGACAAACTGTTTATCATTCGACATAGAAATGCATGTCCTCCCATACAGACCATTTTTATACAAATCCGTCTCTAATTAACCATTAATTAAGCGTAAAATATCGTTATACGTGACCGCAATCATAAGCAGGAATAGCATAGCAAAACCAACGAAATGGACCATTCCTTCCCTGCTCGGATCAACGGGACGTCCTCTTACCGCCTCCACACCAAGGAAAACAAGTCTGCTTCCATCCAGTGCTGGAATAGGCAATAAATTAAATATCCCCAGATAAAGACTCATTATAGCAGTCCAATACGTCAACTGCTCAATCCCCTGCTTGGCAATTTGCCCCGTCACTTCAAAAGTACGTACCGGGCCTCCCAGGTCGTTGATAGAAAAACGTTGAATGAGCTGGCTAAATCCTTGGAAAATAATATCGGTCGTTCTGACCATGGATTGTCCGGCAAATTTGAACGTTTCACCCACACCTGCTTGGCGTTTTGGAAGTTCAGGCACAATGCCCACCTTGCCACCCTTTTGTCCTTCCATTGCACGAGGTGTAATAGTAAGATCAAAGGTCTTATTATCACGGCGAACCGTCCACTTCATCGGCTTGTCTTGAGAATCCGCAATCAGTTTGATCATGTTTTCAACATTTGCACCAATGGCTATTCCATTCACCGATTCGATGATATCTCCCTTATGCAAATCAGCTTCAGCAGCGGGCATACCTGCTGTAATTTCACTAATTTGGACATAGGTCGGGTTGTCCACTTGTATGCCGACCATCTGAATATGAAGACCAAACAGAATAAAGGCAAGTATAAAATTCATCAGTGGTCCAGCAAAAATAGCCATCGCACGCTGTCCTACTGTTTTACTCCCATACTGCCGATCCTTTGGTGCAATCTGAATGGATTGTCCTTTGGTTACCATCATCGCTTGCGGGTGTACTGTGTATTGCTGATCTTCGCCATCTACATCCAATTTTAAAGTTAACGACTGTTCCAGATCAATATCCAACACTTCGCCGCGTACCACATTCTTGCGATTATCCAGTTGATCTAGATAGATGGTTTTAACGACGTCATCCGTTACGCGTACAGCAATCGTTTGTCCGGTCTCAATTTCATTGATCTCCGGATCCTCTCCCGCCATGCGGGCAAAGCCACCGAACGGCAACAAACGCAGCGTAAATCGCGTCTCGTTTCTTTTATAAGAAAACAGTTTCGGACCGAAACCGATCGCAAACTCCCGTACCAGAATCCCGGCGCGCTTGGCAAAATAATAATGCCCCCATTCATGCACCGTCACTATGACGAAAAACATGAGCACCGTCATCAACACTATTTGAATCGTTTCCAATCGTTTCCGTTCCCCTTTCAATGAGATCGAGTTTGTCTTCCTAGATTATCATTATTCTCCAATCCCGCACAAGAGAATCACATTTCGTTTCTTAACCCAACATTAGCCTACAACCCCGCAGCTATGCTACGAGTCTCTCCGTCACAGGCTTCAATCGCAGAAAGATCAGGATTAGCCACATTGACATGCCGCTCCAGCACACGTTCAATAATAGCTTCAATATGCAGAAAAGAAATTTCTCCACGCAGGAAACGGGCAACAGCAATCTCATTAGCTGCATTAAATGCGGTCGGTGCTGTACCACCCATTTTACCACATTCGAAGGCAAGCCTTAAACAAGGAAAACGATTATAATCCATTTCCTTAAAATGGAGTCTACCCACTTCAGCCAGTGACAACGGCTTCGCCGGGGACTTCATACGCTCAGGGTAAGTCAACGCATATTGAATGGGTACTCTCATGTCCGGATTCCCAAGTTGAGCAACAATGCTTGTATCCTGAAACTCAACATAGGAATGAATAATGCTTTCCGGATGAAGCAACACATGAATCTGCTCATAATCAAGTCCGAATAGCCAATGCGCCTCAATGACTTCCAGCCCCTTGTTTACCATCGTTGCTGAATCAATCGTAATTTTGGCCCCCATTGACCAATTGGGATGCTTGAGTGCATCTTCCACGGTAACTTCACGCAACTGTTCTCTTGTCAAATCTCGAAAAGAACCCCCTGATGCTGTGAGGGTAATATGTGCCACATCTTTCATACGCTCACCATTCAAGCATTGGAAAATAGCTGAATGCTCACTGTCAATCGGCAGCAACGGCACTCCTTTCGCCTGAGCCCGCGCTGTGACCAGATGACCAGCAGTAACCAGTGTTTCCTTATTGGCCAAACCGATCTGTTTTCCAGCCTCAATCGCGGCCAGCGTGGAGTGCAATCCGACACTGCCCATTACAGCCGTCACAACCATATCCGCCTCTGTGTTCGCAGCAAGCTCAACGAGTCCTTCATTTCCCCAATACAGTTCCATTCCAGAAGGCAGTAAAGGACGAATTTCATCCGCCAACTGCCGAGTACCCACAGACACCTTTTTGGGTTTATAGAGATGCGCCTGCTCAGCAAGTAACTTTATATTAGAACCACCTGCTAAAGCCTCAACAGTAAACTGATCCGGGTGCATTGACACTACATCCAGCGTTTGAGTTCCAATAGATCCGGTTGAACCAAGTACCGTAATTCTTTTCATGATGCACCTTCCTATCCTGAAAATCACTTTTAGCCAGGAGCTCATTGTTTGTTATTCAGGCAGCTATGCTACTGGTTCCATCCTTCTAATAACGCAGAGTGAGCAACATAGAGATTAAGCCTGAGCATAAACTGTAATCAACAGACTCATGGAAGCAGCATCAGCATATGTACAAATGGAAAAACGACAATCCAGCTGTCGCAGCGGTCTAATATACCACCGTGCCCTGGCAGCAGATTACCGGAATCTTTAATGCCGTACACTCGTTTGTATGCAGATTGTACCAAATCGCCCAGTTGTCCCACAACTGCACATGACAAACCGATGCCGATGGCTTTGCCCCATGGCAGCAGTCCACCTGACAATCCAGCGAATACTAGAGCTATAACCAACGCTAAAACAATGCCGCCAATGGATCCTTCGACCGTTTTGTTTGGACTAATCGCAGGCCATAGTTTCGTCTTCCCTGCCATTTTGCCTACAAAATATGCCCCTGCATCACTTGCCCAAATACAAGCCAACAATAAAAAAGTCCATAACAGTCCATGTTCCATATGACGTGATTCCGCTATATACGAAAATCCAAACCCTATATAAACGGTACCAAGGAATAGTATAGCTACCGTTTGAATCGGGATTTTATTTTTCGTTCCTACCGTGATGATCATAAAAGCTATCATTACCAGCCAAAGCATACTGGCAATGGGTAAGGGTGAGTGCAAACCAAAAGATTCATATGGGAATATAAAAGCAAATATGCTTACGTATCCAAGTATTGCTGTACCTCCAAAAGGAGATACCTGCGTCATTCGTGCGAACTCATAAAATCCGATTAGGGCCATCGCCAATATAAGCAAATGGTAGGCCAAGCCGCCCCACAGGACCATCGCCAAAAAGAATATGCCTGCCAGAATACCGGTAATTAATCTCTGTCTCAACGGCTTTCATCCTCCATTTACTTCAGTCCGCCATACCGCCGTGTTCTTTGCTGATATTCGATCACTGCTTCGTATAAGTGTTCTTTCTTAAACTCAGGCCAATAAATATCAGTAAACCACAACTCACTGTAGGCAAGCTGCCAGAGCATAAAATTACTAAGTCTAAGCTCACCGCTTGTTCGAATCAGTAAATCAGGGTCTGGCATACCACTAGAAAGCAACGTATTACCGATCAGCTCAGATGTTATATCTTCTGTTTTAAGCTTCCCATCCGCAATTTGACGGCCCAATGTTTGCATGCATTCTGTGATTTCCAACCGACTTCCATAATTTAATGCGAAATTAAGAACAAGTCCGGTATTATTTTCAGTTCGTCGAGTCGCTTCAGTCAGTGCCTCAACGGTATGGGAAGGTAAATGTTCCTTGTTTCCCATCATACGCACCTGCACATTTTTTTCAATCAACTCATCTAGCTCAATAGCCAAAAATTCCTGCGGTAAGCGCATTAGAAAATCAACTTCGTCCTTTGGACGCGTCCAATTTTCAGTTGAAAATGCAAACAAAGTCAAATACTTAATACCCAGTTCATCCGCCGCAATTGCTGTGCGTTTCACTGCCTTCATTCCATTTTGGTGCCCTACAATCCGCGGCATTCCAATCCGTTTGGCCCATCTGCCGTTCCCATCCATGATGACAGCAACATGCTGCGGAATATTGTCTTTTGAAATGGCCGGTGTTTGCTGTTTTTGTTCCCCGTTCCACCAAGACCGAACCCGTTTGATCATTCCAGTTCCTCCAGCATTCTCTGAAAATGTGCCTCAGGCTTGAAAAGAGACAAACCCCACCGTAAGGGAGGGGCTGCCAATCTTTTAAACTTCCATAATTTCTTTTTCTTTTGCAGCTAAAACTTTATCCACTTCAGCAATAAATTTATCAGTTGTTTTCTGGATATCTTCCTGATATTTACGAGATTCGTCCTCGGAAATATCACTTTTCTCCATTTTTTTGATGTCATCATTTGCATCACGACGAATGTTACGAATAGCGACCTTCGCTTCTTCACCGTTCTTTTTCGTCAACTTCACCAAGTCAGTTCTGCGCTCCTCCGTCAAAGCAGGAATGCTCAGACGAATGGTGTTGCCATCATTCGAAGGTGTCAAACCTAAATCGGATTTTTGTATAGCGCGCTCGATATCGGCCAAGGAAGATTTGTCCCAAGGCTGAATCATCAAGGTCCGGCTGTCAGGTGTATTGACATTCGCCAGCTGGTTGACTGGAGTCATTGCACCATAATACTCTACCTGCACACGGTCCAGTAAAGCTGGTGTCGCCCGTCCTGCACGCAAAGATGCAAGATCACGTTGCAATGCTTGGATTGCTTTTTGCATGCGCTCCTCAGCACTCTTTTTCACAGATTGTGGCATTAATTTACACTCCCTTTGACGATCGTACCAATTTTCTCACCCAGCACGACACGTTTAATGTTACCTTGCTCTGTAATAGCAAAGACAATCAACGGAATATTGTTATCCATGCACAACGAGGAAGCAGTAGAATCCATGACACCGAGATTTTTGTTGAGCACATCCAAATACGTAAGCTGCTCATATTTCTCAGCTGTGCTATCTTTAAACGGATCAGCAGAATATACGCCATCCACTTTATTTTTAGCCATCAGAATCACTTCCGCTTCAATCTCAGCGGCACGCAGTGCAGCTGTAGTATCAGTCGAGAAGAACGGATTACCTGTACCTGCTGCAAAAATTACAACCCGACCTTTTTCCAAATGACGGATAGCTCTACGGCGGATGTATGGTTCTGCAATCTGTTGCATCGCAATGGATGTTTGTACACGCGTAGGCACTTCAATCTGTTCCAAAGCATCCTGTAAGGCCAGTGAGTTCATCACTGTTGCCAGCATACCCATGTAATCTGCCGTGGCCCGGTCAATTCCGTTGGCACTTCCAGCAATACCACGCCAGATGTTACCGCCACCACACACGATAGCAACTTCTACTCCCAGTTCCACCACATCTTTGACTTGTTCAGCAATGGACGCAATCGTATCCGCATCAATACCGTAACCGTTAGGGCCTGACAGCGATTCACCACTAACTTTCAGGACAACACGCTTAAATACAGGTTTTTCCAAATGATCACCCTCCAATATCATTTATACTTTATGTAACAGGATAGGTGTCCTGTTGCAAGAAAAGGAACACTGATGTGTTCCATTTCCGTTTTTTTCATATGCAATTACCGTTCGTTGGTAATTATTGTTTCACTTGAGACATAACTTCTTCGTAGAAGTTGTCTTCTTTTTTCTCCAGACCTTCACCCAGTTCAAAACGAACAAAGCGACGCAGGGAGATGTTTTCGCCAATTGTACTGATTTTTTCGTTGATAAGCGTGGAGATTGTTTTGTCCGGATCTTTGATGAAAGATTGCTCCAGCAAACAGAACTCTTCATAGAACTTACCAATGCGGCCTTCAACCATTTTCTCAACGATTTTCTCTGGTTTACCTTCGTTCAGAGCTTGTGCTTTCAGGATTTCTTTTTCTTTTTCGATTTCTTCCTGTGGCACTTCTTCACGACGGACATAACGAGGGTTCGATGCAGCGATATGCATTGCAATGTCGCGTACAAAATCTCTGAACTGGTCTGTTTTAGCTACGAAGTCTGTTTCGCAGTTTACTTCTACCAGTACGCCGATACGGCCGCCAGCATGAATGTAGGATTCAACAACACCTTCAGTAGCAATACGACCTGCTTTGTTGGCTGCAGCTGCAAGTCCTTTTTCGCGCAGAACTTCAACCGCTTTTGTCAAATCACCGTTTGCTTCTTCAAGCGCTTTTTTACAATCCAGCATTCCTGCGCCTGTTTTTTCACGAAGCTCTTTTACTGCGCTAGCATTAACTGCCATATTATTTCCCTCCAAATTTGATTTTCAGTGGTATACCGTGCTTTATTCCTTAAAAAAAGGGTAGTGAGAGGTTATACACCTGCCAACCACCCTTTTCATTTAATTCATATAGGTATTTCCTAATGGAAATATTATGCTGTAGTTTCTTCGCCTTGGTTTGCTTCCATAACTGCATCAGCCATTTTACCTGTCAGCAATTTAACAGCGCGGATTGCGTCGTCATTACCTGGGATAACATAGTCGATTTCGTCTGGATCGCAGTTTGTATCAACGATACCAACGATTGGGATACCCAATTTGCGAGCTTCAGCAACCGCGATACGTTCTTTGCGTGGATCAATGATGAACAGAGCACTCGGAAGGCCCTTCATGTTTTTGATACCGCCCAAGAATTTTTCAAGACGATCTTTTTCTTTGCGAAGAATGATAACTTCTTTTTTAGGAAGAACTGCAAATGTACCGTCTTCTTCCCAAGCTTCCAGTTGTTTCAAACGGTCAATACGTTTTTGAATCGTTTGGAAGTTAGTCAGCGTACCACCCAACCAACGTTGGTTAATGTAGAATTGACCAGCGCGTGCTGCTTCTTCTTTAACGGAATCTTGTGCTTGTTTCTTCGTGCCTACGAACAGAATTGTACCATTCTCAGCTGCAATGCTTTTTACGAAGTTGTAAGCTTCCTCAACCTTTTTCACTGTCTTTTGCAAGTCAATGATGTAAATACCGTTTCTTTCAGTGAAGATATAACGATCCATTTTCGGGTTCCAGCGACGTGTTTGGTGACCAAAGTGAACCCCAGCTTCCAAAAGCTGTTTCATGGAGATTACTGCCATCTTCACGCACCTCCTAAGTTTGGTTTTTTGTGTGTCCTCCGCCGACATCATTTTTCATAAAGACTTTCCATTGGAAAGCACCCTCTATAAAATTAACCGACGTGCGTTTTTAACACCGTCAATTAATATACCATAACACTTGCATCGTTGCAACCAACTTTTCGACAATAGTTGGAACAACGCAAAATGTGACGTTTTACGCCTCTTATCGAACTTGTCAGCATGAATAAAAGCCGTCCACTTCCCGGTCTGGTCAGTTGGACGGCTTTTTCGTAATTTTAGTAATAATAGAACTGAAATCCTCACCTTTAGCAAACTGATAGGTACCCGTACGAATTTTGGTATTGATTTTTTCGGCCTTAGCTGCTGCCTCAAATGCACTAGCATCAGATACGACCCCTGCCCGTTGCAATCCTGATGCCACACTTCTCAAATTGCTTCCCGATGCAATGCTATACTGCACTTGTGGGGTGGCAGGCTGCTTGGGGATATTGGGAGTCGGTGTAGTGCCGGATCTTTGAGTTTGCGGCTTATTCGGACTTTGTGGAACCGATGTGCTAGTCGAAGGTTTAGACGCAGTCGAGGATGTGCTGTTTGCAGGTGCCTTTGGTGTTGCCGGCGTTTGAGCTGGTTTAGCCTTTTGGGGTGCAACCGGAGTTTTATTACCTTCCTTGATCACCTTATTACGCCATTCCTCTTCTGTCATTTTCGGATCAGAGCTGTCACTGATCTGAAGATTTAATTCGGCTGCTGCCTTTTCTAACTGCTCTCGCGTCATGTTTTTCGGGTCTGTGGAAGATTGCTGTGATTGTCCCTGACCGATCATTGCCAATTGCAACAGCAATGCCCCCGTTATCAGACCAGTACCCATGCCTAGCATAAATGAACGGTTTTTGATCACGTTACATCCTCCCGCTCCGCGAGTTGCAATATGAGCTGTACTTCACCCCGTTGAATGCCTGATTGCTTGGCTATATAGTCCACTGACTTGCCTTGCTCATGCAGCGCAAACAACTCTTGATAACGATCACGGATGGACTCTGCTTCCTGCTCAGTTTCAGGGTCTTGTAATACCGTCTGCTCCTCCATAGTTATGAGGGGAGCTTCTGAACCAGAGTAGCCTTCCTGCACAGACATTCCAGGTTGCGGACTTTGAAATTGACCGTATGCAACAGCTGCCTGATGAGAAGTAGCTGTATGTTGTATTTCCTTAGATACAGGCTCGGTTTGCATAGAGACAGTCGCAAACATAGCCTGGTGCTCAAGCTCCACGATACGGCGCCGAAGCTCAGCTACTTGCTCCTGTAATGCCGCCTGTTTAACTGTATGCTCCTGCTTCATACCCGAAACGAGCTCAATCAACTCGTCATTATCGTTTTCAATATCGGCCATATATTGCTCCAATGTGGCCTCGACCTTTTGGACGACGGCCTCTTCTGTTCCCCGGCTTGGCTGACGCTTAGGCAGAAGCCAGGCGTAGACAACAGCTGCGGCGCCCAGCAGAACAATATAAATCCATGGTTGATCCACTGCCCATCGTCTCCTTTAATAACGCTTCTCCACCTGTCGGATCAGAGCGAAAAATCAATATGGTGTCCCTTGAACGGATGCTCTGCCGGATGCTCCTTAGGTAGCTCAGACTCATCTGAGCGGGAGCGGCTCTGCTGGGAAGAATCTCTGCTCTGCCCTCCTGTTTGCCGATCACCGACGAATGTTTCCGCAGACTGGTCTACGGCACTGCTTCGCTGACGCATGTTTTCCGTCTCCAACGCGGCCTTTTGTCCAAGCAATGCTTGATCATTCATCGGCCGCTGCTGGGACTCACTTTGGTATTTTCCTGCTTCGCTGGTGCGAGGTACGGCAATTTGCAATTCAACAGCCTTCAAGCTCATTGGACCACACCCTTTCCGATTGGGCATCCGTTCTGTCTTCCAAGGAATACAATGTTGAATGTTGTTTTTCAGTGTGCCGAATTACACGTAGGAGGACATGCTGATGTCTCCTTCGTGATAATAAAACGCCATTCTTTCCACTGAATCTTTAATGAATTTTGTATATCTGCCGATAACTATTTTAGAGCCACCGTAAATTACATTTTTCACTTCTACCCGTGCGCGGCTTGTATCCTCTAATGTTCGTTCAATTTCAAGCATTCTGGACTTGGTTTCCAAAAGCTCCTGTTCATTAGACTTTTTAGTAGATGTCAGCTTGATTCGCATAGCCATTCTTTCAGGTGCAAGCTGTCCGGCGGCGGCAAGCTGATCCAATATGGTAAGAGCCTTATTCGTTTTATCCTGACTGTCTGTCTGCTGCTTCAAACGTGCGCGGAGTTCTGTCAGTTCATCGCGCAGTTCGGGAAGCACACCAACTTCGATAACAGTAGCTGTGGACATCGTATTACCGATGGTACGAGCCACTACCTTTTTACCAGCTTGTACACTGCCACCTACGATAAGCCCTTTGGTCCCCTCACAGAGTACATTTACACTCGCTTTAATCTGGGAATGCATGATGCTCTGGGATACAAGTATATCGCCTCCGGCAATCACGTTACCATCTTGTATGAATGAGCATTTGACATTTTGTGCAGCTTTCACGAACCCCTTATGGTATCCGATAATACCGCCACTGATTTCCACTGAACCTTCCGCCTCAATTTCAGCGCCTTCCACACCACCGATGACACGAATGTCGCCAGCCGCCCGAACACGAAAACCAGTCAAGACATTCCCACGAATGACGACGGTTCCAACAAAATCAATGTTACCGACACTATAATCGACGTCCCCGTTCACTTCATATACAGGGAATACATTAAGTTTGCCCTTTTCAGTCGTAGTCACCAGTCCGTCAATAGCCGCATACATCGCAACACCTTCTGGATGGATCACTACATTTTTTCCGACTTTAAAACGCGCCTCTTTACCTGGAAGAAAAGGAATTTCCTCTCCGGTTACAGCAATCCCCGGTACACCCGGCACAGGATCAACCCGTTCGGCAATCAGTTGACCACGTTTTACATTTCTTAAACGAGTTAATTCTTTATAATCCACCCGTCCATCCACGGTTTCAAGCGGCTTATGTGCATCTTCGCCAGTCACAATATCAGCCAGATTAATTTTTCCGTCTGTGCCATGGATCGGCTGCTTTCCCTGAGCAATCAGTAATTTTCCGAAGAAATGATCTTCCGGACTTGCCGCAAATACACGAATTGCATCGGTCATTAAACCGTAGGATATTTTTTGGTTGCTTAGAAAACGCTCTAATTCTTCCACAGAACAGGCAAAGCCTTCTTCACGTTTGGCAAACTCCAAGTAGGCGGTTTGTTTGTCAGGTGAGACAACCACTTTTAAAAACTGGTCCAAAGCATATTGCTTCTCCACAAGGGTGCTCCTTCCGTCTAACTGTTACTGTAACCTCCCGTACGTTAATCTTTACGCATTAGCAAATCCCGTTGTTTGTCCAATGTCGCTCTCAGACGTAATATTGCTTTGGAATGCAACTGTGAAATTCGCGATGGAGATAGCGACATGACCTCAGCGATTTCACTGAGTGACAAATCCTCGTAATACAATAAAGAAACAACGATACGTTCTTTTTCAGTCAATTTATCAATGCCTTGTGCAAGGGCATCACGAAGTGTAAATTCATTGACCTTATGATCCGGATTTTTCGCCTTCTCGTCCACCAAAAGGGAAAGCCGTGTTTCCGATTCCTCTTCGCGGATCGGGTCCTCCAGTGAGACAATCGACATAACGGCGACCTCCTGGATCATATTTTGAAACTCTTTCTCAGAAACGTCCAAATAATGACTCATCTCTTCGTCGCTTACCGTGCGTAGATATCTTTGTTCCAAATGCTGGTAGGCATCCTCGATTTTTTTCGCTTTTTCCCTAACTGAACGAGGAACCCAATCCCCTTGACGAAGACCATCCAAAATCGCTCCACGAACACGCCAAGAAGCATAGGTCTCAAACTGCAAGCCACGCTCATAGTCAAATTTCTCTAAAGCGTCAATCAAACCCATAACGCCATTACTCGCCAGGTCATCCTTGGATACATTTTTAGGCAATCCTACTGCAAGACGGCCTGACACATATTCCACAATATGGAGATACTTTTCAATTAACTGTTTTTTTGCTTCCTTGTCACCGTGTTCTTTCCATTGTTCCCATAGTTCGGAATGGTTTAAATGAGCGGCTTTTCGCTCGTTCATCGGCTTCACCCTCCTTATTTGTCTGTCAGGTGACGAACGGCCTTGGCCAATTCTTCAGGGTCCTTGTTGGAAACCAGCTTAGGTGGGTTTAAAGGTGCGAAACCATTATTCCCCTCGTCCGTCTGCTCTGGTTTCGGTTTCAGCAATTCATTCAGGTCTTCATTTTCGTCTGGTGTCGTCAGGTCCAGGTTACCCCCTACGCCATCTACCTGAGAGCTTGCCCGGCTTTGGGCATTCCCCAGATCTGGCCGCGCCACAACACCTAGTGTCCAGCGCAGCACAAATGCAAGTAGGAACCAAAAAACGAAGGCGATCAAGCCACGAATTAAGCTCGTGGTCAGCAGATTGCTGCCAACGGACAACACAAAAGTCAGAATAAATCCGACTACTCCAGACCAAAGATTAATGCGTAAGCTGCCAAATAACATGTTTATAATTCCTTTACACCTTTTTGTACGCTTCGAATATTCAAAACGCCAGTTTCAGAGTCCAACTCAATCGTTCGTCCATAATTGCCACCTGTGTCCTCCGCAATCAAAGGAATGCCGAGATCTACGAGCATTTCCTTGCATGATTCTACATTACGTGGACCAATCCGCATGGTGTCTCCACTACCAGCAAAGGCGAACATCTGCGCTCCCCCTGCCATTTTGGCAATCAGCCTGCGTCGTTCAGCACCCAATTTCAGCATCCGCTCAAATAACTCGGGCAGCGCCGTATCGGCGTATTTAGCAATATTCAGTTGCCCTTCACGTGCAATATCCGAGGATGGTAGCATCACATGTGCCATACCTGCCAATTTCAAATGAGGATCGTAGAGAGTCAATCCGACGCAGGAGCCAAGTCCTGTCGTGCGAATCGAGTTCGGGTTACTGGTAACATTTAAGTCAGCCATACCGACTTTAATGATGCTTTTATCCTCAATCATCGTTCATCGGGACTCCTAACGACCTAAAGATTTTCCCGAACGATTCTGGATCAGGAATCAGGAAAAATTGACCCTCTATCTGATTCTGCCCTTCCAGAAACGATGTGTCAATCAATAATGCAGCATCCCCCATCTGCCCAAACTGCAGCAGTCCATAGCTGAGAATTGCTCCTGCCATGTCCAACGCCAGCGCAGGGACTGTTGGATACATAGATAAACGCGTAAAGTCTGCCAGCGAAGACAGGTATGAGCCCGCTAAAATGTTTCCGATCTCCGACAGGGCTGAGTGCTCCATTTCGTTAAAACTGTCCTCGTCATCTGAAGGAATATTCGCCAAACGGGAAAGTAAGCTTTTTGCCGCCTGAGGCTGCAATATGAAGAATAGATTCCCGGGGGCTTCCCCTTCTACCCTAAAAAATATTGCAACAACAAGTTGCTCATAGCCGCCGACTTTCTCGGCAATTTCCTCAAAGGGCAGCATTTGTACTTTGGGGACACCCATATCGACCGGTTTATTGAGAAGCCGGGAGAGCGCTGTAGCAGCGTTCCCCGAGCCAATGTTGCCGACTTCTTTCAACACATCCAACTTGAAGTCTTCAAGATTTCCGAGATTTTCCATATGTTAATCCTCTAAGCCTTCCAGTTGGTTCATCTCGCTACGATTCAGGACTTCCGACAAGTTCAGCATAATCAACAAGCGCTCTTCACCAATTTTAGCAACTCCGCGAAGGTATTTAGCCTTAACTCCGCCAATCACTTCCGGTGGTGTCTCGATATTGTCAGTATTCAGGTCAATAACGTCATTCGCTGAGTCAACGATAAAGCCGACTTGCATTTCACCCACTGCAACGATAATGATGCGAGTTTGATCGGTATATTCAGCTTCAGGCAATCCAAATCGGCCACGAAGATCAATAACCGGAATGACTACGCCTCTCATGTTGAATACGCCTTTAACAAAATCGTAGGTTCTTGGAACCCGTGTAATCGGCACCATGCGTTCAATAGATTGGACTTTTTCTACTTCAACACCGTATTCCTCTTCACCAAGCTTAAATACGATAACTTTAATTTCTTCTCCCATGTCTAAAAACCCTCCTTATTGATGTCAGCAACTTCACATTTCTTTCATTTCTGATGAAGACATTATTTAATGAAAACATTCGGGTCAATGATCAAAGCAACCTGACCGTCACCCAGAATCGTGGCGCCTGAAATTCCTTGGATGTTTGGAAGGTATTTGCCCAGATTTTTAAGGACAATTTCACTTTGCCCCAAAAAGTCCTGTACGGAAAGAGCTGCCAGACGGTCTCCCTTGCGGATGACCACGACCTCTGTCTCTTCTTCTTCATCTTCATTGAAGTCCGGTACCTCAAACAGCTGACTCAAGGAGATGAGCGGGATATGAGAATCGCGGAAAGCAATCATTTTATTGCCATGTACAGAACGAATTTGTGTCCGTTTGACGATCGCAGTTTCCACAATGGAGGACAATGGAATCGCATATTTTTCAGAACCGATCTGTATCATCATGGCTGCAATAATGGATAGGGTCAGCGGCAATTGTACAGAGAAATTAGTGCCTTGGCCCAGTGTAGAGTGAACCGTAACATTGCCACCCAAAGCGGTGATTTTGGATTTAACAACGTCCAAACCGACACCGCGTCCTGATACGTCTGAAATGACTGCAGCTGTGCTAAAGCCCGGAGCAAACAATACCTGATAGGCTTCCTCGTCGGTCATGACCGCTGCCTGCTCTGCCGTCAAAATCCCTTTGGAAATAGCACTGTTTAGTACCTTATCGCGATTAATACCATTTCCGTCATCTTCAATCTCGATGAATACGTTATTTCCGCTATGGAAAGCACGCAAGTTAACCGTTCCTGTCTCAGGTTTACCAGCTGCTATCCGATCGGCTACCGACTCAATGCCATGATCCACGGAGTTACGAAGCAAATGCACCAGAGGATCGCCAATTTCGTCGATAACAGTGCGGTCCATTTCAGTCTCTGCTCCAGTAATAACCAAATCAAGTTTTTTATCCAGCGATTTGGCCAGATCGCGCACCATACGCGGAAAACGATTGAAAACAGTATCTACTGGTACCATCCGCAATTTAAGAACGACGTTTTGCAAATCGCTGCTCACACGACTCATGTGCTCTACGGTTTCTGTCAGTGCTGGATTGGAAGCTTCACTTGCCAACTGCTCTAACCGCACACGGTCAATAAGCAACTCGCTAAATAAGTTCATAAGTACATCCAGACGTTCAATATCTACACGAATCGTACGGTTATGCGTAGGCGCAGCTGCCTTAGCTGCTGGCGCCTTACCTGCAGCTGGCTTAGCCACAGAGGCCGCAGCTGGAGACTGCGGCTGGGAAGGAGCAGGTGGTTGCACGGCAACAGGAGCTTCCTGTACTGCAGCAGTCTCAGCCAGTCCAGCAGTAACTTCGCTCATTTGTTTAAGCGATTCCTGATCTAGTTGTACCACTGAGACAGTCTCAATTTCAGAGATACCCGCGATTTCCTTTTCCAGCTCCCCAACTTCTTTCTGCGTTATGTAATATAACGAGAAGCTTTGCTCGAATTTCTCCTGCTCAATATCCTGTACCGACGGATAGGCCTTGACGATTTCACCAGAGTTTTCCAGCGTATTGAACACCATAAAAGCACGTGCCGCCTTCAACTGGCTCTCTGAGCTGATTGTTACCTGTATATAGTGAACACGATGTCCTTCAGAAATAGATTGCTCCAGTACAGAATACTGGAACTGATCCAAGACAAGCCCAGCACTATCGTTTTTGTCCACTTTTTTAGATGGAGACTCCTCAGTGGCAGCATTTGCGCCAGACTTTTGGAAATCCCCGCTCACGATGGATTGTAGTGAAGATACAATAGAGGAGACATCCGCTTTTCCGTCGCCTCCCTCTGTAATGTGCTGCACCATGGACTCCAAAGCATCCAATCCTTTAAATAAGGTATCGAATATAAATTCATGCATCGCCAGCTTGTTGTTACGTACCAGATCAAGAACGTTTTCCATTTGGTGAGTGAGCGATGCTAGGTCTTCAAACCCCATCGTAGCAGCCATTCCCTTGAGGGTATGGGCAGAACGGAAAATCACCTGAACGATGCCTAGATCGGTTGGATTGCTTTCCAGTTGAAGCATTTTTTCGTTAAGAGATTGCAGATGATCATTCGACTCATCAATAAACATGTTTAAATATTGGTTCATGTCCATTGTGAGACACCTCCTCCATGAGTTACACTCCGATTATTTCACAACTTGTACAAGCTTGGGGGCGATCTCCTGCATTGGCAGAAGGTGACGCACACATTTTAACTCTACTGCTGAGCGGGGCATTCCGTACACTACACAAGTTTCCTCATTTTCAGCAAATGTGGATTGCACCCCAGCATCATAAAGCTTTTTCATCATTTTGGCCCCGTCGCTCCCCATTCCAGTGAGCAATACTAGATGCCGCTCCAACGAGGTTAACGAGAGCAACGATTCAAACATCGTATCTACGGAAGGACGGTGACCATTGCGAGCTTCCTCCATCTTCAGTGACACAGTGTATTTACCACCGGCTCCTGGCACAATTCTTAGTTGATATCCCCCTGGGGCAATGTAGGCCGTTCCAGTCTCCAGCGTCATTCCCTGCTCAGCCTCCACAACTCGGAGTGGACTTAACGTGTTTAAGCGTTGTGCCAGCGAACGAGTGAAGTTTGGCGGCATATGCTGAACGATAACGATTGGAGCAGGAAAATCACCAGGAATGCGTTCCAACAGCGTCTTAAGCGCCCGCGGGCCGCCCGTAGAACATCCCACCGCCACCAGTTTGCGAAAGCTGGACGTGTGCACACCTTTTTTAAGAGAAAATCCCTTAGATGTGGCAGGAACTGTAGGTGCCGTTACTGGAGGCGTAGCAGCCGCAGGAGTAGGCGTAGCTGATGAAATCACCGTCTTACGGGGCTCCGGCTTAACCAGCCCTGCTTTATCCTTACCATGCAGCGATTTGCCAGCGGCCGTATTAGAACTGTTTAGTTGCCCTGGTGTTCGTCCCATCCCCTTGGACAAGTCTTCCTTCTTCTGAACAGTAGGTGCTTGGACTGACTTGCTTGTCTGAGCACCTGGCTGTTCTATGCGCCCCGCTGTAACAGATGTTCCAGACTGTTGTCGTTTAGTTTCCTGCTTGGCTGTTGCCGGGACGGACTTGCCCGCATCACGCTTCGGCTGAGCTGATACAGCAGGTGAAGGAGCAAGCGGAACAACAGGAGGCTTGTCTGTCGAAGCTTGACTGCCTGTTCGTTTCTCAGTCACAGCCTGTCCTGGAGGCTTTTCCTGTGGCGTTTTCTCCGCTTGTTCCAATGCAGCTTTGCGCTCATTAGCTTCCTTGCGTTCCAGGCGGCTCCGCACTGCTTGCATAGCAGTGTGCATCTGTTCCAGCAGCGCCTTGCTCACTTGCTCAATATCTTGCGCATGAGCAATGGAAGGCTTTCTTATAAAATCGAAAGCTCCTGCCTCCAGAGCCATGATGGTCTCCTTCATACCTTGTTCATTAATGCCTGACAGCATAATAACAGGTAGCGGATGGGCTGCCATAATCAATGGCAATGCTTCAAGACCATTCATTTCAGGCATCTCGACATCCATGGTGACCAAATCGGGCTGCAATTCCTTCACTTTCTCTACAGCCTCTTTGCCATTGGCGGCTGTACCTACGATGTTGAACGACTCATCCCTTACAATTAAATCTGTAATAATTTTGCGCATAAAGGCCGAATCATCTACAACCAGCACCTGGTAAGCACACATGTTAAACACCTCTGTTTCCTCTCATCAAAATCAATGTACAGAACGCCGCAACCATTTTTGCATAAACCCTTTAATTCCACTCAATGCACCTGATTGCGGAATCTGTGGCATTGCTGCAAAACGGTGTGCCAGATTCAATACATCTCTTGAAGCCGCACATCCCGGAAAAGCAACCATAAAAGGTACTTGCCTTTTGACTGCTTGCATGACATGAGTATCATCACTGATATGTCCAAGCAACGGGATTTCGATCTCCAAAAAGCGTTTCGCAACCAGTGCGATCTTATCGGCAACTTGACGGGCCTCATTATCGTTATCGGCACGATTGACTATAATTTTGAATGCCGTATCCTTTTGTAACCCGCTGACGACTTTAATTAGCGCATACGCATCTGTTAAGGACGTAGGTTCCGGTGTGGTTACGACCAGGCATTCGTCAGCTGAAGTGATGAATTTAAGGTTTTCTTTAGATAAACCTGCACCTGTATCAAATAAAATGTAATCCATATCTGCCGCCATTTTCTCTACTTCTTCGGCAAAATAATTCAGATCGTTATCCGATAACGTAAACAATTCGCTCAAGCCCGATCCTCCAGCTATATAGGGCAAACCACCTACACCCGTTTGAATAATTTCATCAATTGATTTCTCACGTTTTAGCAGGTGAAGAAGATTGTATTGTGAATTGGCTCCCATTAATACATCAATATTGGCCATACCTATATCAGCATCAAACACAAGTACCTTTCGACCAAGGGATTGCAGAGCCAGAGCAAAGTTCAGCGTGAAATTGGATTTGCCCACCCCGCCTTTACCACTGGTGATCGTTATAATTTTTGCTTGACGATTACGTGGGGGCAATCGATATTTATCCAATGAAGAAGCCATTTGTCTAAGTGATTGGGCTTGGTCACTCATATGGAATCTCCGTTAACTCCTGTTGATGCTTTGGGTCCAAGCAGCATGCTTGTCACCATTTCTGCATCGGGATGAAGCAGGTCGTCAGGAACATTTTGTCCATTGGTAATATAAGCCAGCTGCATCGGAAAATGATGCAAAAGGTTAAATATCCCACCACAGCTACCTGTCTCGTCCATCTTAGTAAATACAACCTTACCAAGACCAAACTTACTGAAATGTCCAGTTATATTGAGCATATCTTTACTTTTGGATGTCAGACTGAGTACCAGATACGTCTCACTTTCATTAATAGGCGAAAGCAGACTTTGCAGTTCCGAAACAAGTAATTCATTACGATAATTTCGTCCTGCGGTATCCATGAGGATCAGGTCACAATGTTCCAGACGTTGAATGGCTCTGTGGACGTCACCAGGAGATTGCACAACTTCAAGCGGTACATTCAAAATCGTAGCATATGTACGCAGTTGCTCGACGGCTGAAATCCGGTACGTGTCAGAAGTAATAAATCCAACTTTGCGATGATGCTTAAACAACTGCTCTGCTGCTAACTTGGCAATGGTTGTCGTTTTCCCTACTCCGGTAGGACCTGCCACATACACAATTTTGGTATCTTTAGAGATCCCTTTGTCCAGTCTTGTCTGAATAAAACTGGCCACTTCCTCACGAAAGGCTTGTTCCCAATCAAAAGTTTCAGGCGCAAAAGGGTGCTCACTCCGACGCACATATACCTGTTCGAGCCAATACTCCAGTAAATCACGTTCCACTTCCTGCTCCAGTACACGCTCACAAATCTCTTGCAACGGCTCCGGCCAAGTACTTTCCAATGAAGAATTTCGGGAAAACCGAGTCATCATGGCTTTCATTTCCCGCAATTCATTAAGCAGAGCCTGATTTTCTTCTACTCCGCTCTTATCTGGAGCACTTACTTCAATGGGCTGTTTAAACAGTTCACTGGATGATTTCATGTTCGAAAGCAATGCTTCATGATCAAGTGCTTGAGATATAGTCTCCAGATTATTTGCAGACCTAGATGACAAATGCTCAGTTGCTGAAGCAGCTTGTTCTTCATTAATCGTTAATTCAGCTTGTTCTTCTTTGGAACCACCCGTCATCTGCGTTACCCGTCGATAAGCTTCTGGAGCAGCTTGTCTGGGAACCACAGACATAAATGATTTTTCTGGCTGTTCAGGAGCGTTCATTAGAGGTGAAGCCGCCTGGGCAAGTTCTTGTGAAGAGGGCCCAAACCGTCGTGGCTTTTGAGGTTGCTTCTCCTCTACCGCAGCAACCACTTCGATTTTCTTTTTACTGAACATTCCCATGAAACCGCCGACCTTCATTTCTTTTGTACTTAAAATGACGGCGTCTGTTCCTAAGTCACCCCTGATTTGCAGCATAGCTTCTGGCATGGTATCCACTACATATCGTTTCACTCTCATAAGTTCACCACCCCGACACTTTGAATTTCAACGTTCGGCTCCAGCTCACTGTACGACAGCACCGGGACATCCTGCATCGTCCGCTCCATCACTTGCCGCAAATACATACGAATTGTCGGTGACGTTAACACAATAGGCTGCTGTCCAGATTGAATAAGGCGGTTGATTTGCTCCATCATTCTTTGATACACCGTTTGCGTAGACACCGGATCAAGAGCCAAATAGCTACCTTGCTCCGACTGTTGCACGCTTTCAGCAATTTTCTTCTCCAATCCTGGTCCCACTGTAATAACGCGTAACGTCTCCCCTTGTTGGGCAAATTGCTGCGTAATCTGGCGGGACAACGCCTGACGGACATATTCAGTCAGCACGTCGGGATCTTTTGTATAAGTGCCGTAGTCAGCTAATGTTTCGAAAATAGTCACCATATCGCGAATGGAGATTTTTTCTTTCAACAGCTTGGCCAGCACTTTTTGTACATCCCCAATCGCAAGCACAGAAGGAATAAGGTCGTCCACCAGCACTGGATAATTCTCTTTGAGATTGTCGACCAGCGACCGTGTTTCCTGTCTGCCAAGCAACTCATGAGCATGTTTCTTGATCGTCTCCGTAAGATGAGTAGCTACAACTGAAGGTGGATCCACTACGGTATAACCCGATAGTTCCGCAACATCCTTGGTGTTCTCATCAATCCAGAGCGCAGGTAATCCGAAGGCTGGTTCCGTCGTTTCGATTCCTGTAATAGAATCATCGTCGTATCCTGGACTCATAGCCAGGTAATGATTTAACAGAAGCTCTCCGCCGCCCACGGTATTACCTTTAATTTTAATTACATACTCGTTAGGCTTGAGCTGAATGTTGTCCCGAATACGAATGACCGGCACAACCAAACCCAGCTCCAAAGCACATTGACGACGGATCATAATAATCCGATCCAATAAATCCCCGCCCTGCTGTGTATCCGCCAGCGGAATTAACCCGTATCCAAATTCAAATTCAATTGGATCTACTTGAAGCAGATTAATGACACTTTCCGGACTACGGACTTCTTCAATTTGTTGCTCCTCTTCCAGCTGCTCATCGGCTATCTGCTTGCGCTCCATATTGCCCTGCATTCTTCGAGCCGCGAAAAACAGCAGTATCGCCAGTGGAAGAGTTGTAATGATATGAATAGGTGTGAAAAGTCCCAATAATGCAATTGTGGCTGCCACAATGTAGATCAGTTTTGGATAAGAAAAGAGCTGTCCAGTTAAATCCTCCGCCAAGTTGCCATCCGACGTAGCCCGCGTAACAATCAAGCCTGACGCCGTGGATATGAGCAGTGCGGGAATCTGGCTGACCAGTCCGTCACCGATGGTGAGAACAGAATAAGTCGACAGCGCCTCTTGAAATCCTTTTCCCTGAACGGCCATACCGATAATAAAGCCACCGACCAAGTTAATGATCAAAATGATAATACTAGCAATGGCATCACCTTTAACGAATTTACTCGCACCATCCATCGCTCCGTAAAAATCTGCTTCCCGTTCAATTTTACTGCGTCGTTCACGGGCTTGCTGCTCATTGATCAAACCTGCATTCAGATCAGCATCAATACTCATTTGTTTACCCGGCATCGCATCCAACGTAAACCGTGCGCCTACCTCAGCAACCCGCTCAGATCCCTTGGTGATAACAATGAACTGTACGACCACGAGAATGAGAAAGACAACAAAACCGACGGCAATTTGCCCTCCTGCAATCCAACTACCAAACGTAGCAACTACTTCCCCTGCATGGCCCTCACCTAAAATAAGTTTGGTTGTAGAAATATTAAGTGCCAATCGAAACAACGTTGTAATGAGCAACAATGAAGGGAAAATAGAGAACTGTAATGCTTCCTTCGTGTTCATAGAAACGAGTAGAATCATCAAAGCAATAGAAATATTAATGACGAGTAGGATATCCAGCAGCCATGATGGGATCGGGAGAATCATCATAAGAACGATACCGATGACGCCTGCAAGGACAGTTATTTCTTTTATTTTCACGGGTCTCTAGCCCTCCGATCCCTTTATTTCACTTTACCTTTTAATTTATATACATACGCCAGCACTTCGGCAACGGCCTGGAACAGATCAGCTGGTATCGCATCCCCGATTTCGGCTCGTTGAAACAGCGCCCGCGCCAGCGGCTTGTTTTCCATCGTTATTACGCCGTTTTGCTTGGCAATTTCTTTAATTCGGAGTGCAACGTAATCTTGCCCTTTCGCAATAATCTGCGGCGCTTCCATCTCCGAACCGTCATATTTCAATGCCACAGCAAAGTGCGTAGGGTTGGTGATGATGACATCTGCATTAGGAACCTCCTGCATCATACGCTGCATAGCCATACGGCGCTGACGCTCGCGAATTTTCCCCTTGATCAGCGGGTCACCCTCCATTTTCTTGTATTCATCCTTAATGTCCTGCTTGGACATTTTCAGGTTTTTCTCATGCTCGTAACGTTGATACATATAATCCAACACCGCTAAAACGAACAGCACCACACCAATTTTGAGTCCCAGTTCCATTGTTAATGAAGCTGTAAAGCTCAACATCTGATCGCCGGACATTTCAGCTAGTTTGGGTAGGTCAGCCTTTGTTTTCCAGAGTACGCTGTACACCAGATAACCAATTACGGTCATCTTTAAAACAGATTTCAGGAATTCAACCAATGACCTCATGGAAAAAATATTTTTGAATCCTTTAATCGGATCAATCTTGCTAAACTTGGGCGTAATGCCCTCTCCGGTTAATAAAAAACCGATCTGCATGTAATTTGCTACTATCCCGATGACAATAGCCCCAATAAAAATAGGTGCCAGCATAATCAAGATTTGCACGCCGTACTCACCCATCATCAGCAGCGTTGTGTTCGGCGTTACCTCCATAGAGAGCCGATTCACAAAAATATCTCGAAATAGTCGAACTGCATGATCCTTAAAATACCCGCCGAAAATCATGAGGCAAAAAAACGTAACCAGCAGGACACCAGCGGCGGGCAACTCCATACTTTTGGCAACCTGCCCTTTTTGTCTTGCATCCTGTTTCTTTTTGGGTGTAGCTTTTTCCGTTTTTTCCCCTGAGAACAACTGCAGGTTCATAGCATATTTAAATGACAAACTACGTTCCTCCAGACCAGACATTAAGGACGATTACCCATAATATCCAACAAGTTGCGCATGGATTCGAACATCACAGAAAACAATCTTTCGAATATAAAAGCAAAACTTGGCATGAGAAGCAGTAACATGAACAGTCCCACAATAATTTTAAGAGGTACACCAATAACAAAAATGTTGAATTGTGGCGCTGTTTTAGCTAAAAAACCGAGTCCCACATCTGTTAAAAAGGTAGCCACTACAATGGGAGCAGCAATTTGAAAAGCAAGCATAAATGATTCCGCAAAAGAACGTACCAGGAATTCAGTTACACTGCCACCATACAGCTTTACAAAAAAATCATTTGTCAACGGTACCCAATCATAGCTGTATAAGATAGCATTTAGCAGATGATGGTGCCCATTTATACTTAAAAAGAACAATACAGCTATGGCAAACTTAAAATTCCCCGTTAAAGGCGTTGAAGCCCCTGTCATAGGATCAAACACACTCGCCATTCCGAAACCCACCTGTAGGTCTATAAAAGAACCTGCGGTTTGGATCGCTGTCATGAACAGATATGCAGTAAACCCCAATAACAACCCAATCAGCACTTCACGGCCCACTAAGAGCACATACGCTACATCGGTCGGTACCTGTTGATGCGTACCATATGTAAGATACACGACCAAAGCTAGAAATCCTGAAATTCCGACCTTAAAGATATTAGGTACCCCTCGGGTTGAAAAAATAGGCGCTACTACAAAAAATGAGGTAATCCGACAAAAAATCAGCAAAAAAACAGGAAAACTCTGTAACAATATGTTCATAACATTCAGCCTAACCTATATATTTGTACAAATTGTCCAGAATGTTATACGTAAAGTCCACTAATGTGGTCAATATCCAGGGCCCGAACAAAAGCAATGCCAGCAATACGGCGACAATCTTCGGAACAAAGGCCAGTGTTTGCTCCTGAATTTGGGTTGTCGCCTGAAAAATGCTGATAATCAAACCCACGACTAGCCCCAAAATCAGCATCGGAGCGCTCACCTTGAGTACAATGTACACCGCTTGCCCAGCCAGGGAAATAATAAACTCCGAAGTCATTGCCGTCCTCCTTGATTGCTGTCCTTGCATGAAGTATTCATGTGTTAAAACTCAGAAGCAATGATTTGACAACCAAATACCAACCATCTACAAGTACGAAAAGCAGTATCTTAAAAGGAAGTGAAATCATTACTGGTGGTAGCATCATCATCCCCATAGCCATGAGTGTACTCGACACCACAATGTCTATAACTAAAAACGGTATGAAAATCATAAAGCCCATCTGAAATGCCGTCTTCAACTCACTGATTGCATAAGCCGGAACCATCACCGTTAGTGGAATATCCTGATAATTCTTTGGCTTTTCCATCTTGGTGTATTTCATAAAGAGCAGTAGATCCTTCTCACGTGTATGAGAGAACATAAAGGTCTTGATCGGTACCGATGCCTTATCCAGCGCCTGAGACTGTGTTATATCCCCCTTGAGATACGGCTGAAGTGCAGTTTCATTCATAGCTGAGAACGTCGGTGCCATAATGAATAAAGTGAGAAACAAAGCCAGCCCGACAAGCACCTGATTAGGCGGCATCTGCTGGGTTCCCAGCGAAGTTCGCACAAAGCCAAGCACAATCACAATTCGCGTAAAACTTGTCATAAGTACAAGCAACGCCGGCGCTACACTAATGACAGTAATAAGTAAAATAATAGACAGCGAGGTGGCACCGGGCTGTCCTTTGTCCGAATTGCCGACTTGAATATCAATGTTCGGAATCGGTTCCGCAGAGGCCGCCGTCACCGAAATGAAGCTGAACAAGACAAGCAGCAAACATGCAAGTATAATCTTTTTTCTCATGAATCTCCCGACCGATCTGTAGTATTCTCCTCATTGCGCAGCTTTTCAAGTTTATCCTTGCGATTCGGCATTTGCCGAAGCTTGGATTCAAACATCTCGTGAAAAGATGTCTCCTCTTCAGACTGCTGCTGTGCCGCGTTGTTCCGGCGAAGCTTATCCGCAATTTTAGCGAATAGCGGGGCAATCGGGCCGCGCTGCAGAGAAGCTTCTTGCTCCAGTGCGGCCAAAATTTGCTCCACTTCTTCAGGATCGGATACTTTGTCAACAAGCCGGATATCTTCTCCCACACCAATGAGGTACACACTGCTACCAACTTCAACAAGCTGAAGGGATTTATTGGGACCAAGTCCCACGCCTCCCAGTATGCGAACGGAGCGGTTGCTGAACCAGCTCTGATTTCTTTTACTCAAAAACCGTATCAAGTACACGATCAGTACGATGATAAAGATTAGCACGAAAAGGACCCAGGCAATGTTGCCTATATTGCTGGATGTACTCAATGCGTCAGAGGCACCCTGTTGTGTATCCATACTGGGTGCGCCTTACACACCCAGTGTTTTGTTGATGGCTTCGATAACCCGATCCGATTGGAAAGGCTTAACGATAAAATCTTTTGCGCCAGCTTGAATGGCATCAATAACCATTGCTTGCTGACCCATCGCGGAACACATGATAACCTTTGCGTTCGCGTCAATTTGTTTGATTTCCTTCAGAGCGGCAATGCCGTCCATTTCAGGCATCGTGATATCCATCGTAATCAGGTCCGGACGAAGCTCCTTGAATTTTTCAATGGCCTGTGATCCGTCCTGGGCCTCTCCTACTACTTCAAATCCATTTTTGGACAGGATGTCCCGAATCATCATTCTCATAAATGCAGCATCGTCCACGATCAAAATACGGTTTGCCATCTGAAATAAATCCTCCCTAAATTATGCTTTTATTGTAATTTTTGAATACGGTCCCATTGGCTTACAATATCTGTTACACGCACGCCAAAGTTCTCGTCGATTACGACAACCTCGCCCTTGGCAATCAGTTTGTTGTTAACCAAAATGTCCACCGGCTCCCCGGCAAGCTTGTCCAGTTCAATAATTGAACCTTGTGAGAGCTCTAGTATATCTTTAATTTGCTTTTGGGTCCTTCCTAATTCTACGGTGACTCTAAGGGGAATGTCCATCAATAAATTTAAATTGTTTTCATCCACTTGCGCAAATGCACCGGACTGCAAGTTAGAAAATTGTACAGGTTGTACATTTACATTACGTCCCGGTACTGCGCCGTAGTGATGAGGCGTTCCGTAAGGAGCTTGCGGCGGTACACCAGCTGGCATTCCATAACCCGGTGTTCCATAGCCTGGAGCGCCCTGCTGCCCATATCCCGGGTCTTGAGGATACATTGGCGGTTGTTGCCCATAGCCTGCGTCTTGTGGCGCCTGCGCGGCTGCAGGCTGCTGCTGATAGGCTGGTGCAGGCGGTTGCTGCGGAACGCTAGCTTGTTGCGGCGCTTCAGGAGCTGCTGTTGCAGCTACCTGCTGTGCGGACGCTTGCGGTTGTTCCTCATCCTCTCCGCCATTCATTAGGATGCTCACCATTTTTTTGGCGAAATTAACAGGTAACAGTTGCATCAGCGTAGAGTCAATAAGATCCCCGATCAATAAACGGAAGGATACTGTAATGAGCGTCTCTTCATCCGGCAGACTGGATACTCCATCACCGTGCATAGGATCCAAAATATCAATCCCCGGTGGAGAGATATTAACAAAACGATTAAACATGGTAGACATAGAGGTCGCCGACGACCCCATCATCTGGTTCATCGCTTCCTGCACGGCACTGATGTGGATTTCATTCAATTCTTCATCTACTGGGTTTCCTTCACCACCAAGCATTAAGTCAGCTATCACTTGTGCATCACGCTTTTTGATTACGAGTGAGTTAATACCCTCGAATCCATCAACATAATTTACATGTACAGCTACGTGTGGCTTTGGAAATGCAGTTTCAAATTCAGAACGGGTAATAATTGAAACTTTAGGTGTCGTAATATCCACCTTTTGACCGAGCAGTGTGGAAAGAGCCGTAGCTGCGCTGCCGAACGTTATATTACCGATTTCCCCGAGAGCATCCTGCTCCAGAGGAGTCAGAAAATCGTCAACGGTCTTGTTGGCGGGAGTAGAATCCGTCCCCGCTTCAGACTGTTTCAGCAAGGCATCGATTTCCTCCTGGGACAAATAGTCTTTACTCGTCAATTTCTTCAACTCCTTCGTTGACAATTTCATCAATTTGTACGGCAACACGATCTCTTACCATGCCGGGACTTCCCATAAACTTCAATTTCTCGCCTACCCGGATGGATAGTCCTTCTTTGACAGGCTTGTTCAATGAAATGACATCCCCTACCGAAAGACCCAGAAACTCGGCTACATTTATTCGGGATTCACCCAACTCCGCAATAATAGGGAGCTCTGCTTTGGTGACCCGTAATCTCAAGGCGTCGATCTCTTCGGGCGCCCTTGATTTCTTTTCGGATGTAAACCACTGGTGCGTGGACAGTCTGGCCATAATGGGTTCCAATACCACGTGCGGGATACAGAGGTTAATCATCCCTGTGGTATCACCAATTTTGGTGCTAAGCGAAATCAGAGCAATCGTTTCATTCGGCGAAACAATCTGCATGAACTGCGGATTTGTTTCCATCGCCTCTAGGCGCGGTTCAATGTCCAGTACCGTTTTCCAAGCCTCTTGCAGGCTATCAAAGGTACGACTGAAAATTCGCTCCATGATCGTCGTCTCGATTTCGGTCAACGCAGCAACCTTTGACGGTGCCGAACCTGTTCCTCCGAGTAGCCTGTCCAACATGGCATAAGCAACGTTCGGGTGAACCTCAAGCACCATACGGCCTTCCAGCGGTTCAGCTTCAAAAATGTTCAGAATGGTCATTTTCGGAATGGAGCGAATGAATTCATCATAAGGAAGCTGCTCCACCTGAACGACATTAATTTGGACAAAAGTACGAAGCTGCGCTGAAAAATATGTGGTCAGATACCGTGCAAAGTTCTCGTGTATCCGCGTCAGACTCCGTATATGATCCTTGGAAAACCTAAGCGCTCTTTTAAAATCATAAGCGCGAACTTTCTTTTGGGTATCTTCCTTTTTAAGTTCTTCCGCATCCATTTCACCGGACGAAAGAGCTGCTAAAAGGGCATCAATTTCCCCTTGTGACAGTACATCCACCAATGTTATTCACCCCCTTACGTGTTCCTGACAAGTTCACCTGGAATCAAATGGCTGCCAGCAAAAAGTCTGTAATTTTGGCGTTCCCCAGGTGACCTTCAGGGAGCGACTTGTTGATGAGATCCGTCAGCTTGTCACTGAACTGGTCCCGGCCTTTAGCCGTTCTGAGCTCATCAGGTTTGGTGTCTGCAAGTAATTGAATAACGATGGGCTTAATACTGATATCTTTGATTTTTTCAAAAGATTCTTTTGCTTTGGCATCGTTCAATTGAAAAGATAGGTTCATCTGGACAATGTAATCTGCGTCTGCCAAATTCGTTTTGATACCGGTAATTTCAGAGCTCACTTCCACCAATTCATCTGCTGACAATCTTGGAAGTTGTTCTGCTTGAGCAGCTTGCGCATTCGGTATGACTTCCGACTTCTTCCCGCTAAGCGCTGGTATAAGTACAAAGGCCGCGCCTGCAATCAAAGTAATCGCGAGTAAAATTGTAATGAGCCATGGCAGCATCTTCTTCATTCGTCTTCCTCCATTTGTTGCACTTTTATCGTGGCGGCATGCATGCCGATTTCACGGCTGTAACCCTTGATCAAGGAGACGACATCTGCCGCTTTTTCCAATACAATCAACCGTTTCCCCGTCACCAAAGTGACGTATGTATCCGGTGTTTCCTCCACAGTCTCAATGAGCAGCGCATTAAGCCACATAGGCGAGCCGTTCAGCCGCGTTAACGGGATCATCGTAACACCAACCTCCTGATAGGTGCGGAGGAGCCTCTACTCCTCCGCGTTTAAATGAGATTATCGTTTCAAGTTTACAACTTCCTGAAGCACTTCATCCGAGGTCGTAATGATACGCGAGTTCGCTTGGAATCCGCGCTGAGCTACGATCATTTCGGTAAATTCGCCTGTCAGATCAACGTTGGACATTTCCAGCTGACCTGAGATAATAGCTCCCAGACCATCTGCGTTCGCTACTCCAGGCTCAATTGCATCAATATTTGAGTTGACCGTAGTACGGTACAAGCTCCCGCCGATTTTTTCTAAACCTTCCGGATTCGTGACTCTGGCTAATCCAATTTGCGTGCCATTATCAACTGTTCCGTCATCCAATTGTTGTACAATTGTACCGTCCTGTGAGATGGAGAACGCTGTAACATTGTCAGCAAGTGTGATGGGATCTCCACCCGCATCTCCTACGAAAAATCCATCAGATGTAACCAGATTTCGGTTCGCGTCTACATGAAAATCGCCCGCACGAGTCAGATAAGGAACTTCCTGTGCATCATTCATTTTGACCAGGAAAAATCCGTCACCGTTAATACGTAAATCCGTTGGGTTATTCGTAGTCATTGCACTACCTGGAAGGTGCAGTGTATCAATTGAACTGACCGATACCCCCAAACCTACCTGTTTGGCATTCTGCCCGGCGGTTGTGGTTCCGTCTGGTGCACTTGCGCCTGAACTCGTTTGGCTCAAGATATCCTTGAACATCACTCGGCTGGACTTGAAGCCTGTAGTATTTACGTTTGCAATGTTGTTACCGATAACGTCCAGCTTCGTTTGAAAGCCCTTCATGCCCGATACACCTGAATACATTGATCTCAACATTGAGTATAAATCCTCCTCTGATTGGTTGCTTAGTTGACCGCATCAGTCGATCCGCGGCTTTTTCATGGCTTTCCTATTCGGGCCAGCCACTTCGTATACATTTTTCATGAAATAATTACAGCACTATCTATCTGCGTAAATACGCTATCCTCCATGGATTTCTTATCCATCGCGGTAACAACTGTTCGATTAGGTACACTTACAATCAAAGCCATATCCTGCATTAAAATCAATGATTCTTTGGCGCCTTTGGCAGCTGCTTTATCCACAGCAGAGTTAATTTTCGCCATTTGGTCACTTCTCAACTCTATTCCCCGCTGCTCCAGACGCTTGGCTGCATGATTGCTCAGCTTGAGCACCTGATCCTGCAACACCTGACCGAACGGTCTGGCATCCTTGGATACCGAATTCACTCGGTTTTGTGAGATTGCTGCCGGGGGCACGTTGGCGGGAAAAAGGCGTCCGACCGTTAGCCTGTCATTCATGAGTTCTCACCGCTTCCAGTAGAGGAAGAAGATGAAGTATCCGATGTATCTGTAGCGGGAGTCGTTGTGTTAGCCTGGCTTACTGATGTTACATCTTTTAATGCTACCTCAGCCGCTCCCATTTTGGCATACTGCACACCGTCGCGAATAACGATGGAATCCACGATTCCACTTTTCACTGTACCCGCGCCTGCTTCACCTGTAATGGAGTCTTTTTTACCTGCCTCAATCCAGCTGACTTCTTTTCCTATCAAACCGGAAGCCGTACCCAAAGACTGTCCCAATGCATTCAACTGCGTAGAAATGTTCATCAGTTGTTCCACCGAGGAAAACTGGGCCATTTGAGCGATAAATTCTTTATCCTCCAAAGGCTGCATCGGATCCTGATTTTGTAGCTGGGTGATCAAAATTTTCAGAAATTGATCTTTACCCATCGTTTTAGTATCCTTGGCACTTGCTGTTTTGACATTATTCACATTGTAATTCGGCCAGACGTTACTGGTGGATACATTGTTGTCTGTAGTCGTCATTGTGTTCTCACCTCCATCATTACGCTTGTGCTGTAAAGGAGCCTGTCCGATTCATATCATCTGCGCGTTGTTCTGCTGTCCAGTTACGAAGCTCTTCTGCCATTTCAGCTACCTTCATAGCATCCTCGCTCTCTTCTCTACCACGTGCTTTGGAACGTTGGTTGGATTGCTGCTGCTGATTAGCTCCAGATCCGCGTCCATCCTGATACATATGGGAGGAAAGCGACTCATTGTGCGTTACTTCTACCTTATCTACCTGGATACCTTGGCTCTGCAGGCTCGAACGCAGCTGCGACATTTGCTGTTCCAGCAAATCCTTCGCTCCGCTATGCTCAGTCATGAACTGGGCAACCAGATGACCATTTTGCATTGTCAGCTTAACCTCCAGCTGGCCCAGATGATCTGGACGAAGCATGATAGTCGCTTCCGTCAAACCAGTGTGTTTTACAATGTCAAGTTTCTGCACTACAAATTCGGTCATCTCCTTGGCAAATTGCCGTACATGTACGACTGGTTGAGCTGGAGCCGAAGGTGTTGTTCCTTGCGTTTGTACCGAAAGCTGTCCCGCAGTTGTGATCACTGGAGTCTGATTGTCAGTTGCTGTCGGATCCGCTTGCTCAGTTGCATCTACGAATGCACTCGCTTCATCCGCTCCAGTCGTCTTAACTGTAGACTGAACGAGAATATTAGTTGATGAACGTTGCCCTTCTGAACCTTGCTGATTAGTTTCGCCCTGACTTGCTTGCTGCTGAGAAACAACAACCTGTTTGTCTGTAGTAGCTGTAGCTACGGTCTGAGTACCATTTGCTCGATTTGCAGAAGGCTGAACCGCTTGTGAGTCCCCACCATCAGCAAGTTCCACAGCTTTCATTACACCATTCCACTGCTCATCGGAAATAGCTCCCGTCCCTGCCGTTGCGCTTTGGAGCGATTGTAGCAACTGTGCCACCTGGGACTTTTGGTCTCCAGAAGCCTGCTCTGCTACATTGGCAAGTTGTGACAAAGCGTCCTGCAATGCAAATCGAAGAGTAGCAGGGTTGGCTGCCAAGGCTGTTAAGCCTGTCGCCTCTGACGTTTCTCCACCGTTTAACTGTTGATTTGTTCCGTCGCCTTGCAAAAACTGTTGTACTTGCTGAATCCACGCTTGCAGAGAAGCAAGCAGAGCAGGATCGGCAGCTACCTGATCATCCAGCTTTTCGAGATTCTGCAGCAAAGGAGCCAGTGTTTCGACCAGCGGCTCGGTTGGAGCTTCCGTGGATTCTCCCGTTGCAATCAGCGGAAGTACCATAACTAATGGAGAACCGTTCGCATCTGTGCCTGCTGAGCCCGTTTGCCCGCCTGTCATCATTTGCGTAAGTGTTTGATTAAAAGCACCCGTGGTTGCTCCGGCAGCCGTGGCTGTACTCGTTGTTGAGGCTGTCGTACTGCTAGCTGTTTGATTGGAGCTGAGCGATACACTTTGAGAAATAAGGGTCATTTATTTTTCACCTCCCTTCATTTAAATTACTTACTGCCCATCAGTTTGTTCAAAATTTTTGCAGTCTGAGCCGCATCCTTGGCAGACATATTTTGTAGTAAAGAACCACGTGTCGAATCATCTACTGTATTTAATATGTTTAATGCCTTGTCTGGACTGATTTTGTAAGTTTGTAAAATAAGTTCGGCACCGCTCTTCTTGTCCATGGAAGCAAATGTGCTACTGATTTGAGTGCTTTGCAAACTCTTACTCGTCGTGCCAGCTGTGGTACCTTGATCCTTTTTCAGACGAGACTGCAACGCAGCAACTGACAAATCCGTAGATGGCGTTACGTTTTTCAGAGCCATAGTAATATCGGCTGCTTTTTTAGCGTCCATCTTTTGCAAAATCTTTGCACTGTTGGCAGGGTCCATGTAGCTTAGCAGCTGCACAGTCTCTTCCGTAGTCAGATTCTCCATAATCGGTGCCGCTTTACTAGCTGTCATTCCTTCATACATGCTAGCAAGATCTCTGGCCTGTTTTACATAAGGATCTTCATTTGTTGTTCCACCTGTAGTTTGCGTACCAGCCTGTCCCTGCTGACTGGCCTGTGGCTGCTGTTCCTGTTGCGTTTGCAGCGTATTGACCTGATTCTGCAGTTCAGTAACCTTTTTATCTTGTGTCGTCTTAGCAGCGGTAGCCTTTTTAAGCTCCTCCGTCTGCTTGGCTAAATCTGACTTTAACTGCTGAATGGTTGCTTCAGAACTTTCAGACTGTGCCTTCTGATCTGCCTCTTTCGTCTGGGTAGCCTTATCTTTCGGTTCAGGCACCCAATTTTTAACAACTGGTATTTTGTTCCCTAATGAAATCATTTCGCTTCTGAAGTCCATATTGAACAATGTAAGCAGGACCCCGACCAGAACGATTGTGAACACAATCGGAATCAGGAAAAACATAAACCGTTCAAATCCCCCGCCTGATTCTTTTCCTAAATCCATATCCAGTTCATTTTCTGCTAACTTCTGTGCCATCGTCTTCCTCCTCAGGCAGCTGATATGCGTATCCTATGACTTTCCGCTTACCGGGCTTTCATGGCAAATCGCACGGAAGCCATTTCATCCAGCTCGTTCTGCTCGCGCAGGAGCATTTCCTGTTGGAATTTCACGTTGGCCTTCTCTCTCGCTTTCAGCCAAACCTGTTCATCCAGCATTTTATCGGTCAAAACGGTTTGTTTGCTTTGCACATTTTGCTGCGCATATTGAACATCCCTATGCTTGCGTGTAATACATTGGTCCAGATGATTAACATAAGCCTGTAATTCCTGAATGGTAGAGAGTGGCGCGCAATCCTCGGCAGCCTTTTGAATGGCTGATATGACCCGATTCCTTTCGCCTACAAGCTGTGTTAATGTCTGCTCCTCAGCCTGCAATTGTCCAACAGCACTGGAAAGCAACCATTCGGCCTGTGACTTTTCGTTGGTTTTCAAGTCTACAACTTTCTGAAAGGAATACTGAAATCTCATCGTTCAACCTTCATCTCCTCGTAAATTCAGAAATCAAACGCTCCCTTACCTCGTCCAGTTCAGCCTTTTCATCTGTTCTTTGTCTTGTAAAATCCCATATATCCCGTATGCGCTCCATGGATTCGTCAATTTCTGCATTTGAACCCTGCTGATAGGCCCCGATATTAATCAGGTCCTCCGAATCTTTGTAAACGGCCATTAAGCGCTTAATGTTCTCGGCAGCGTCTATCTGATCTCGTGGTGCGATATCCTTCATAACCCGGCTAATACTCGCTAACACATCAATTGCGGGAAAATGTCCTTTGTTCGCAATCCCACGATTCAAGACAATGTGTCCATCCAAAATCCCGCGCACCGCATCTGCGATGGGCTCGTTCATATCATCACCATCGACCAGTACCGTATAAAAAGCGGTTATGGAGCCAGTAGGACCTGTCCCTGCACGTTCTAGAAGCTTAGGTAGACTAGCAAACACGGAAGGTGTGTACCCTCTCATTGCTGGCGGCTCCCCTACGGCTAGTCCCACTTCACGTTGGGCCATCGCATACCGGGTAACTGAATCCATCATCAGCATGACATTTAACCCGCGATCCCGAAAATATTCCGCAATCGTCGTTGCAATAAGTGCACCCTTAATACGGATTAACGCAGGCTGGTCGGAAGTTGCCACAATGACCACGGAACGTTCTAGTCCCTCCGGACCTAAATCCCGTTCAATAAAGTCCAGCACCTCGCGTCCACGTTCCCCGATCAAGGCAATTACATTCACATCAGCTTCCGTATTACGAGCAATCATTCCCATCAAGGTACTTTTACCTACACCCGAACCTGCAAAAATACCAACCCGTTGTCCTTTACCGATAGTAAGCAACCCGTCGATAGCGCGCACCCCGATACTGATTGGTTCCTGCACACGCGGACGATTCAGCGGATTGGACGGAATATTGAAGGTTGAATATCTCGCCATTCGAGAGGGAATCAATGAGCCATCCAGAGGCTGACCCAATCCGTCCAGCACTTTGCCTAACAGCTCCGACCCGACCTGCACATTCAACGGTTTCCCTGTTCCTACAACATCACAACCGGGACCAATGGATTGCAGTTCTCCAAGTGGCATCAGAAGCACTTTATTGTCCCTGAAGCCTACGACCTCCGCTTGCAAGGGCTTTGCCGTTTTACCCGGATAAATGTAACAAACATCCCCGATACTGGCGTCTGGACCTTCCGATTCAACCATCAAGCCGATAACCTGCGTAACCTTGCCATTTACCCGAACCGGGTCCAGCTGGCGCAAATGATCCATGTAGCGCTGCGCATTAAGCCCCTTCATGTCTTCGCTCCTCATTCTCATGTGCCAGACGCAATAATTCCTTTTTGATCTCAGCTAATTGTGTATCAATCCGCGCATCCACACTTCCAAAGGAAGAACGGATAACACAACCGCGATCTTTCACAGTACCATCAGGAATAATTTGCAGTTCTGCCTGCGAATCGACAGTTAATGACAATTCTTCTCGCGCACCTTGCACAAATGCGAAATGCTGAGGCGACACACACAATGTAATGGTTCCTTTTTCCCGCTTACGAGCCAAATTTTTACGAATTAATTCAATCGTGTATTCAGGCTCAAGGCTAAGCTGTTTCTCAATGACCTTCTCAGCAATAGCACTACTCAGTTCAACCAGGAAAGGCTCAGCTTCCTGAATCAGTTGTTCCTTGATCTCATAGGCCTGACGCAGAATATCCTGTGCTTCTTCCATCATCTGCTCTGATTTCGTCTGGAGCTCGGCCTCAGCCAGCTTCTGACCTTCTTCATATCCTTGCTGAAACCCATCAGCTTTTAACGACTGAGTTAACTGCTCGTCATGCTCGCGTCGTTCCTGCCACCAGGCTTCAATCTGCTGCTGTGCCTCCTGAAGCATCCGTTCCGCTTCTTCAGCTGCCTCGCGAACCTGACGTTCGGCAAAATCCTTAGCATCATTCAGCATTTCATCCCGTAGCCGTTCAGCCTCGTGATCTCGCTGAGGCTCCGGCTCCGTATATTCAGTTGTGATTTCTTCATCCGTCGTTTCTGGCGCATACGTATGTGCCACATCAATTGTTTTCAAAGCCTCTACAGGAACATATTGGAAAGATTTGATCAAGTTAGACAATGATGTCATCTCCTCCGCCGCGTGCGATTATAATCTCACCGGCCTCTTCCAATCTGCGGATTGTCGATACGATACGTGTCTGTGCTTCTTCCACATCACGCAACCGCACCGGTCCCATGTACTCCATTTCCTCTTTGAAGGTTTCTGCCATACGTTTCGACATATTTCGGAAAATCACATCGCGTACTTCTTCACTGGACACTTTAAGCGCCAATTGCAAATCTGCATTGTCGATATCGCGGATAATGCGCTGAATGGAACGGTTGTCCACATTGACGATATCCTCGAACACGAACATTCTTTTCTTGATTTCCTCAGCCAGTTCTGGATCTTGAATTTCAAGCGAGTCGAGAATCGTACGTTCGGTTCCGCGGTCTACGCCATTCAAAATCTGAACAATGGACTCGATACCACCCGCATTTGTATAATCCTGCGTTGCGGTTGCAGATAGCTTTTGCTCTAACACTCGTTCCACCTGGGAAATAACTTCCGGAGATGTACTGTCCATGACAGCGACACGCCGGGCCACATCTGCCTGTTTTTCCTGTGGCAGAGACGACAGAATTGCAGCCGCCTGCTCGAATTGCAAGTACGAAAGCACGAGAGCAATCGTTTGCGGATTCTCATTCTGTATAAAATTCAATATCTGGTTTGGATCAGCCTTGCGGGCAAAATCGAAGGGTCTTACCTGTAACGTCGCTGTTAGACGGTTAATGACCTCAACTGCTTTTTGCGACCCGAGTGCTTTTTCCAATATTTCTTTAGCGTAATTAATACCGCCTTGGGAAATGTACTCCTGAGCCAAACAAATTTGATGAAACTCGGCCATGATGGAGTCCTTCTCAATGGCATCGACCTTCCGCACATTGGCAATTTCCAATGTAAGTTGCTCGATCTCCTCATCACGCAAATGCTTGAATATTTGAGCAGATACCTCTGGTCCCATTGTGATCAGAAGTATAGCTGCTTTCTGTCTTCCCGTTAAACCTTGACTGCTTGCCTTTGCCAATGAACTCACCTCTATTCGTCAGCCAGCCATGTACGAAGCAGATTGACGAATTCGTCGGGTTTCTTTTTCGCCAGACTTTCAAGCTGTTTACGCACTTGACTTTCATTTGTCACACTTTCCATGGTAATAGACGGGAACTCCGTCGGCGTTGGCATGAGTTGCAATTCTTCATCCAACTCTTCTTCCTGCTTACGACGACCGCGTACGATGAGGAAGATTACCCCCGCCAGCAGTGCCAGAACAGCAGCTCCGATGCCCCATAGCCAAGGGTTGGAAGCTGAGAAGAATGTATTCGTGCTCGCAGGTGCTGGAACAGCTTGTGAGAACACTGAAACCTTCTTAGCCAAATCAGCGTCTGTAATAGTAGTACCAGAATTCGCCAAAGATGCTCTTACAATATTAACCAAAATATTTTGAATTGCTGTCTGAGTTGCAGTATCCAACGTTTGCTGACCTGTTGGTGGTTCAACTGCAACATTAATGGTTAAATCTTTTACAGTGTACGGACTTTGGATAATATCCCTTGCAATTCGGTTAACTTCGTAGTTAATCGTACTTGAGCTCTTATCTGAGCTGGTATTACCGGAATTAGCTCCTCCCGGGTAGCCCGGAACATCCTGTGTTCCTGTTCCTGCAACTCCTCCGGTTTGTCCACTACTGCCCGTATAGCTTTCCTGAATTTGTTGGGCACTAATTTCAATACCCTTCATTTTCGTTTGATCAACAGGTGTGACCATTTGTTCTTTTGATGTGACTTTGTCGAAATTTAGCTGGGACATAACCAGCACGTTTACCTTGTCGTCTCCAACAATTTTCGACAAAAATTGTTGGACATTATTCCTTACATCGCTCTCAAACTTCTTCTGTAGAGCCATGTTTTCCTGAACACCACTAGTGAGCCCACCTTGGCCGCCCTTGGCCGTTGGAATCAACTCATATTCCTTATTGGTGATCGTAATGTTTTCCACTGGCAGATTCGGTACGGCCGTTTTTACCAGATTAAAATATCCGTCGATCGCTTGCTGATTTGGAGTAAAGCCAGGCTCGAATTCCATTTGAATCGAAGCGGAGGCTTTGTCCTTTTCTTCAAGTCCGGCAAAAATGTTTTCCTTTGGCATATTAATGACAGCTTTGGAGCTTTGGACACCATCCATCCGTTCCAACAGTTGCTGTATTTCGCCGTTCAATGCATTATTGTACTTCACATTGAACTCGTTCTCCGTCATACCAATGGCAGAGGAGGACTGGTCAAAAGCACTCATGCCGATTGAACCCTTCTGAATCAGGCCTTGAGACCCAACATCTACCTTCGCCTTATCCGCATTAGCGGTTGGAACTGCGATTTGTGTCCCACCAGCATTAAGTTGATACGGTATACCCGCAGAATCGAGATATTTAATGACTCCGGCTGCATCGTTAGCATTTAAATCTCGGAAAGCCACTTCATACTCGGTTTTAGTAAACTGCATCGTTAGCACTACAACGGCGATAATGATGAATGCTAATGTCGAAACAAGTAATATCTTCTGTTTTTTGCTGAAATTATTCCAATACCCGGAAATCTTATCCCGATATTGGGCGATTCTCTCGTTCACTCCGTCACCCCATCCGAAACTTTGCTAAACCCTCTTTACATCTGTGTACGCATGATCTCCTGATAGGCTTCGATCGCTTTGTTTCGGACCTGTGTAGTAAGCTGCAGGGAAAGCAGCGCTTGTTGGGAAGTGATCATGACCTGATCTACATCAACTTTGCCTGCCATGAATTGGTCGGACATCTGGTGCGTAGCGGCTTCCTGCTGCCCTACTTCATTGAGAGCATCCTTTAGGAAGGAACCAAAATCCTTCAAGGATTCGGAAGGCGTCGCTTTCGTCAACTCATTGTTAGGCGATTGAATCTGCTGTATTACCGGTGTCTGTACATTAAACATGGCGTTCTGAATCATGTTTTACTCTCCCTATTAAGTAGTTAGTAGTCCTAGAACTTAGCGACCGATTTCAAGCGCTTTGGAAACCATAGCCTTTGATGCATTCAGAGCTGTTACATTGGCTTCGTATGAGCGTGTTGCGGATATCATGTCGACCATTTCTTTCATAATGTCTACATTAGGCATATATACATAGCCATCTTTATCAGCGTCCGGGTGACCCGGATTGTACACAGGCTTCAAAGGTGACTGATCTTCCTGAATTTGCGAAACCTTAACGCCAGCAGCGTTTGTGCTACTTCCTTCCATTTGAGCCTTTAAAACATCGGCAAAGCCAGATTGGTTCGGCTCCAAAACAACCGTTTTTCTCCGATATGGAACTGCTTGTCCATTCTCTACTTTCGCCCGAGTTGTCTCTGCGTTGGCAATGTTGCTAGATATAACGTCCATCCGCAACCGTTGGGCCGTAAGAGCAGATGCACTAATATCAAAGCCGTTGTTAATCTTCACCTAGTCCTATCTCCCTTCTACCGCTGTTCTCATCATTTTGATGCGCTCATTAATTTCTTGGATGTAGGTATTATATCTTAGTTGATTTTCAGCCATAAGACTCATTTCTCTGTCGATATCTACGTTGTTCATATTGTTATTCATGACTGAGTACCCATCTTTGGTGACCGTGGCATCTGGAATGGAGTTCACAGGTCCTATTTGAAAATGTCTTGAATTGGTTACTTTTCCACGTAGTGGTGTGACATCACCGTCCATTTGCTGCTGAAGCAGTTCTTCAAATGAAACCTCCGAACGCTTAAAATACGGGGTATCCGCATTGGATATATTGTCCGCCATCACACGTTGTCTCGTATTTGCCGCCTGTACACCTGCCTGAAGCTTTTGAAAGCTCATATCACCCAGCAGATTCATTTAGCTCCTCCCTCCCAGCGTCTACTCCAAAGTAAGATTCAATAAAACAAGATTTTTCACTTTTTTTCGACAATAAAATTTCATAATTATACATTTCTTTTAGGTCTTAAGTAGAAAATAATAACTTTCTGTCATATATTCTAAGTTTCGTAGAGTTGGGACCTAATTACAATAAGAAAAAAGCCCTATCTTTTTTAAAAAAGAGGGCTTTAGATGCATAAAATGTTAAATTTTTCAGGTTTATTTCAAGAAAATGAATGTTTTCTTAGCACTTTACACCTGTAAAAGATTATACGTCCTACTTTTGGAATAGACAGAAAAATCATCAACTTGACCATTATCTAGGTCTAAACGACGGTGCAAGATAGTGTTATTCTGGACCACACACCCTATTTTTAGAAACCCTATTCATAAAATATACTGACTAAGGTCCCTGTTTTGGGCAATATCTCCCAGCTTCTCACGTACATATTCCGGGGTAATGATCATACGATCCAATGTAAGCTCTGGTGCTTCAAACGACAGATCCTCCAGCAGCTTTTCTAGAATGGTATGCAAACGACGTGCGCCAATATTTTCGGTGTTGCGATTTACAGACTCAGCAATGCTGGCAATCTCACGGATCGCTTCCTCAGAAAATTCGACTTCAATCTCCTCAGTACGGAGTAAATCAGTGTATTGCTTGGTCAGCGCATTTTTAGGCTCCGTCAATATCGACACAAACTCATCCAAGGTCAGGCTACTTAATTCCACACGGATTGGGAAACGGCCCTGAAGCTCAGGGATCAGGTCAGATGGTTTTGCAACATGAAAAGCACCTGCAGCAATAAACAGAATGTAATCTGTTCTTACCGGACCGTATTTGGTCATGATGGTAGATCCCTCGACAATAGGTAAAATATCGCGCTGGACGCCTTCTCTTGACACATCGGGGCCACTACCCTTACCCTGGTTGGCAATCTTATCTATTTCATCAATAAAAATAATACCGGATTGCTCAGCACGCTTCACAGACTCCTGAATCACATCATCCATATCGATCAATTTGGCGGCTTCATCTTGAATCAACACCTTGCGAGCTTCCTTGACTGGTAGCTTGCGCTTCTTCGTCCGCTTGGGCAGAAAACTTCCGAACATCTCCTGCATATTCATACCCATTTGTTCATTCCCTTGCCCAGCAAACATATCGAGCATATTGGGTGCAGTATCCTCCACATCAATCTCTATGACATCATCCTCAAGCTTACCGGATAACAGATCGAATTTAACCTTACGGCGCTTTTCCGCCAAAGATCCATCCTGTTGTGGTGGTTCTTCTTCTACCGAAGTTCCCGTGTTATTGCCAAACAGCATTTCAAAGGGATTACGTTGCGATTTGTTTGACTTTTCTGCAGGTACAAGGATGCTGACAATCCGTTCATTTGCCATGTCCTCCGCTTTGTCCTTCACATTCTCTGTTCGTTCCGTCTTAACGATGCGAATGGAGGTTTCCATCAGATCACGCACCATGGATTCCACATCACGACCGACGTAACCCACTTCTGTAAATTTGGTCGCCTCTACCTTGACAAAAGGAGCCCCCACGAGCCGTGCAAGTCTACGTGCAATTTCAGTTTTACCCACACCTGTCGGTCCGATCATCAAAATATTTTTAGGCACAATTTCATCCCGGATATCATCCGGCAGCTTACTACGCCGATAACGGTTACGCAAGGCAACAGCAACAGATTTTTTAGCTTCCTTTTGTCCGACAATATACTTATCCAGCTCGGATACCACTTGTCTGGGCGTCAACGATTGATTATTCATTTTGCACTCCTCCACCCTTGAATACTCAGAGCCGATTTACAGTTCTTCCACGATAATCTGATTGTTCGTATACACACATATTTCCGAAGCAACCTCTAGCGCTTCCCGTGCCATGTCCTTTGCTTCCATGCCAGAGCCATGGCGTTTGAAAGCACGGGCAGCCGCCAATGCAAAATTACCACCTGAGCCAATCGCAAGCACATCATCATCCGGCTCGATAATTTCGCCGCCTCCAGAAATGAGCAGCATTCCGGATGAGTCCATCACAATCATGAGCGCTTCCAGCTTGCGCAGAATACGATCCTGACGCCAGTCCTTGGCCAGTTCCACGGCTGCTCTTTGAAGATTTCCGTGGTGTTCCTCTAGCTTATTTTCGAACTTTTCAAATAACGTGATAGCATCTGCCACCGAACCCGCAAATCCAGCAACGACCTGACCACGATACAATCTGCGCACTTTTTTTGCCGTCTGCTTCATTACAACACTGTTGCCGAACGTTACCTGTCCATCACCCGCAATAGCTCCTTTGCCATTGTGGCGTACAGCGCAGATGGTGGTAGCATGAAAGGACATATCCATAACGCGCTCCTCCTTTTCCTTCATCCCTATGCCTGTACTTCAGCTGACATAACTCCCGTTTCGTTGATATAACCATGCAAACTTTCCAGCGCGCGATTAGCGAGAGCTTCATTTTTTTCCTTTTTGTTACGAATCCGTTCCTCCAACTTTGGAAGCAAACCAAAATTTGCATTCATCGGTTGAAAATGCTTAAAATCAGCGGTCGTAATATACCGCGCCATGCTGCCTAATGTCGTTTCTGCAGGAAATACAAACATTTCCTGTCCACGCGCTGCTCGTGCCGCATTCATCCCGGCCAGCAGACCAGAAGCCGCCGACTCCACATATCCCTCTACACCGGTCATTTGTCCGGCGAAGAATAGATTACTTCTTCCCTTGAACTGATAGGTTGGATGAAGTTGCTGCGGAGAATTAATAAAGGTATTACGATGCATCACACCGTAACGTACAAACTCTGCCTCTTCAAGACCCGGAATCATTGAAAATACACGCTTTTGCTCCCCCCATTTGAGGTGAGTCTGGAAACCAACCAGATTATACAGCGTTCCTGCGGCGTTATCCTGCCGAAGCTGAACAACTGCGTGGGGCAGTTCACCTGTATGTGGATTTACGAGACCCACAGGTTTCATTGGTCCGAATAATGCCGTTTGTTTCCCACGTTGCATCATCACTTCGATGGGCATACAGCCTTCGAAATAAATTTCTTTTTCGAATTCCTTGACTTGCGCTACCTCAGCCGTAATCAGAGCCTCATAAAAAGCATCAAATTCCGCTTCGTTCATCGGACAATTCAAGTACGCTGCTTCTCCCTTATCATAACGGGAAGCCACATAAACCTTGCTCATGTCGATAGAGTCCTTTTCTACAATCGGGGCTGCCGCATCGTAAAAATAAAAATACTCCTCTCCCATCAGCGATTTAATCTGTTCCGACAAAGCGGGAGAAGTTAAAGGCCCCGTCGCAATGACCACAATACCATCCTGTGGGATTTCCTGAAGCTCTTCATTAACAACCTCGATCAAAGGGTGTTGATGAAGCGTATCAGTAATATGACCGGAAAATCCGTCACGATCCACTGCCAATGCACCGCCAGCCGGAACAGCATGACGATCTGCTGCACTCAGAATCAAGGAGTTCAGTATTCTCATCTCTTCCTTCAGTACGCCTACTGCATTCGTTAGGCCGTTTGCCCGCAAGGAATTACTGCATACCAGTTCGGCAAATTTATCTGTATGATGTGCTGGTGTTTTTACAACCGGCCTCATTTCATATAACTTAACTGGCACTCCACGGCTTGCAATTTGCCAGGCAGCTTCGCTGCCCGCCAAACCTGCTCCGATGACCGTTACCTTTTGTAGTTCACTCACGTTTAAATCCCCCTGCTATTGTTGTTCTTAAGAAGTCTCTACGCTCTCATCGCTCTCTTCCAGCATTTCGCTGTGATCGCAGACAGTACAGTTGAGCTTCGTTCCTTGTTTTGTACGTTTTTCGACCATTAGGCTACTGCAACTTGGGCAAGGCTTAATGGACGGTTTATCCCAGGAAACAAAATCACATTCCGGGTAGCGGTCACATCCATAGAAGACACGTCCCTTTTTACTCCGTCGTTCGACGACATGACCCTCACCGCATGTAGGACAATTAATCCCGATATCCTTAACAATTGGCTTTGTGTTACGGCAATCTGGAAAAGCAGAACAGGCCAGGAATTTACCAAATCGGCCAAGCTTATACACCATTTGGCTGCCACACTTATCACAAATGACATCGGATACTTCATCTTTTATTTCAATTTCTTTCATTTCTTCTTCAGCCACTTCAAGTCGCTTCTCGAATGACTCGTAAAAGTCACTCAACACCTTGACCCAATTACCTTCGCCTTCTTCGACGTGGTCAAGATCACCTTCCATATTAGCTGTAAACTCCACATTCAGAATCTCTGGGAAGAACTCCTCCATCTGTTCGATGACCAATTCGCCCAGCTCTGTAGGGAAAAACTTCTTCTCTTCAATAGCAACGTACCCACGTTTCTGAATGGTTTCCAGCGTTGGTGCATACGTACTTGGACGTCCTATACCCAGTTCTTCCAGCGTCTTCACCAGTCGCGCTTCCGTATAACGGGGAGGCGGTTGTGTAAAATGCTGCTTCGGCTCAACCGCTTCTTTTTTTAATTTATCGCCTGGATGAAGTGGTGGCAGCAGTTTATCTTCTTCGGTTTTACCGTCGTCATTTCCCTCTACATACACTTTCATGAAACCTGGAAAACGAACCTTAGAACCTGCTGCCCGGAATATCGTCTCACCCGCTTCAATATCTACGGACAAAGTATCCATAATAGCAGACGCCATCTGGCTGGCCATGAAACGTTCCCATACCAATTTGTACAAACGGAACTGATCCCGACTCATAAACGGCTTAACTGTTTCCGGATCGCGTAACGCAGAGGTTGGACGAATCGCTTCATGCGCATCCTGGGCGTTGGCCGCTTTTTTTGAATATTGACGAGGAGTTTCAGGTACAAAAGCTTCGCCATATTTTTGAATAATTAATTCTTTCGCTTCCTCTTGAGCTGAAGCGGCGATCCGTGTGGAATCCGTACGCATATACGTAATCAGACCCACGGTCCCTTCTTTACCTAAATCCACACCCTCATATAGCTGCTGAGCTACAGACATCGTTTTAGATGCACGGAAGTTGAGCTTCCGAGCCGCCTCCTGCTGCAAGGAACTTGTTGTGAATGGAGGAGAAGGATTGCGTAAACGCTCTTTCTCTTTAACATCGCGTACCTTGTAGGACGATTTTCCGATAGCTTCCAACACTTCCTGTACATCCGCTTCGCTAGAGAGTTCTTTCTTTTCACCGCGCAGCTTATGAAATTTCGCTTCAAAGGTACTGTCTTTAATAGCTAGTTTAGCTGTAATCGTCCAGTATTCTTCCGGTACAAACTCACTGATCTCGTTTTCCCGGTCCAAAATAATTTTCACCGCAACCGACTGCACACGCCCAGCGGATAGGCCCTTTTTTACCTTTTTCCAGAGCAACGGGCTGATTTTGTAGCCAACAAGTCGATCCAGTATCCGTCGTGCCTGCTGAGCATTGACCAAATCCATATTGATTTTACGTGGTGTTTTAAAAGCATCTTTGACAGCCTGCTTCGTAATTTCATTAAATACAACACGGCAATCTGCTGTATCGTCCAGTTCCAGCGCATGTGCCAGATGCCAGGCAATAGCCTCACCTTCGCGATCCGGGTCAGCCGCCAGATATACTTTTTTTACTTTTTTTCGGGCATCCTTTAATTCTTTTAGAATTGAGCCTTTACCTCGAATGGTAATGTATTTGGGATTAAAATCATTTTCGACCTCTACGCCGATCTGACTCTTCGGTAAATCCCTGATATGACCCATAGAAGCCTTGACGATATATTTGCTGCCTAAGTATTTGCCGATCGTCTTCGCCTTGGAAGGCGATTCCACGATGACGAGTGAATCCGCCATAGGCTCTTCCTCCTCTCAATTACACACATGAATATGATAGACTTCCTGAAATGTGGTGAGTTATGACGCGATAGAGAGCTTCACAGATTGGTCATTCTTCCGGATCGCTGAGATTCTTCAGAAAAATTCCATCTGCTCCGCTGCTGCGAGTCATAATGTCAACACATTTCAGGAAGTGGGGAAGGAGTAGGAATCCGCGACGCGGATGAATGCCATACTGCCCTCCACCTGATGTTTAAAATTGAATTTGTGCATTTACTAACTAAGGACTTTGCAAAAACAACTACTAAATAAGCTTGTATTTTGTGCCCGCTAGCTGGGCGATCCTTTTTTTTATGATTAACGATAACAGAACTGCGTGTAAAAGTCCAAAATCCCATGCCGTAGCATCAAGCAGTTCATCCAGTGTCATGGTTCCCTGTTCAAGCAACAGTATGACACGGTTTTCCTCAGAAGTCTCACTTTCTGGCACTTTGGAGACCTCCTTCAGATTAAGACTCTGCTCTCTATTGTATGAAGAAACCTCCCTTGTACGCAAATCTGCTTCATACTCCTCAATAATATCCGAAGCTTCAGTGACCGTTTTTGCCCCTTGCTTAATCAAGCTCAGCGTACCTCTACTCTTCGGTGACGTAATGGGTCCGGGAACAGCAAACACATCTCGATTTGCCTCCAGTGCAGCATCAGCGGTAATCAAGGAGCCGCTTCTTGCATCTGCTTCGACAACAAGCGTTCCCTTCGTTAGACCGGCTATAATCCGATTACGTTGTGGAAACATTCCTGGATGCGACCTTGTGCCTGGAGGATACTCTGATAAGATCAAGCCATTGCTAGCCATCTCTGCAAATAAAGACGCATTTTGGGGAGGATAAATTTGATCAATCGCTGTTCCCAGTACACCAATCGTGTTTCCTCCCCGACGCAGGGCTGTTTCGTGACAAATACTGTCAATCCCTCTCGCCAATCCGCTAACGATTGTAATCCCTGCATTACATAATCCCTCTGTTAGTATCTCCGCTGCTCTACGTCCATAAGCGGTGGGAACGCGGGTTCCTACCATGGCTATAGAACATGTATGCAAAAGTGATTTATCCCCTTTTGTATACATTACCCAAGGTGGGTCAACTGTTTCCTTCATTAATAGGGGATAATCCTCGTCCACATAAGTTACCGTTCCAATATCACCGGATTGAACTCGCTGATATCGTTCATGCACCCATTCTTCATCATAACACTGAGCCGCAATGCGTGCCTGAGCAGGGCTTAACCCTATCTCGATCCACTTCTGTTCGCTAAAATGCAGTAGCTCATGCAATTGATAGTCACTCGACCAAATACGCTGAATTGTTTTTCTTCCGATTCCCTCTAACTCATGTAAGCCTAACAAAAGCCATCTTTCTTCCAAACTATGGTTCCCCCATTCACGGAAGAGTGAACCCTCCCTTATTTTGTGGCACAATGAATCATTTTGCAAGCGTTTCCCTGACAAGCCTGTCTTAACGCAAAAAAAGCAACCTTTTCATCCCCTGTTTCAGAAGATAAAAAGGTTGCTTACCTTTCTTTCATTATACACTAGCCTGCGGCAAATTTCGATGCAGTTTTATGGCCTGTATATTAATGAAGGAACACGATTTAATGTGTCGTACACAAATTCAAAATACCACGTGCTTCCAGCACACTTACCAGTGTCGAGCCCATTTCGGAAGGAGTCGGTGCCACCTTGATCCCGCAGGCTTCAAGCGTGGCAATTTTCTCTTTGGCCGTTCCTTTTCCGCCAGAAATAATGGCACCTGCATGCCCCATCCGTTTGCCTGGAGGCGCAGTCACACCACCGATAAAACCAACCACCGGCTTCGTCATATTATCCCTGATCCACTCGGCAGCTTCTTCCTCGGCTGTACCACCAATTTCTCCGATCATAATGACAGCATGAGTGTTGGGGTCCTCATTGAAGCGTTGCAAAATATCAATGAATTCTGAACCTTTAACGGGGTCACCGCCAATACCAACCGCAGAAGATTGTCCTATACCTCGGGTCGTTAACTGATGCACTGCTTCATAGGTCAAAGTACCACTACGTGACACAACGCCTACATGACCTGGTAGATGAATGTAACCTGGCATAATACCGATTTTACATTCTCCTGGCGTAATAACGCCCGGGCAGTTAGGGCCAATCAGAACGGTCTTTTTACCTTCCATAAAACGTTTGACCCTGATCATATCAAGCACCGGAATGCCCTCCGTGATACAAATCACGAGATCTAATTCCGCATCTACAGCCTCCAAAATGGAATCTGCGGCAAAAGCTGGTGGCACGTAAATCACGCTCGCTGTAGCGCCAGTAGCTTCCTTGGCTTCGCTCACTGTATTAAACACTGGCAATTTGACCTGTTGTCCGTTCTCCAGTGTAATTTCTACCTCGGTGCCTCCCTTACCTGGAGAGGTGCCACCTACCATTTGTGTACCGTAATCAAGTGCACCCTTGGCATGAAACAACGCCGTTTTTCCCGTAATCCCCTGTGTAATCACCTTTGTATGCTTATCGACCAAAATACTCACGATCTTCACATCCCCTATCGTTTATTCGGCATATCGGAATGCAAACAGGCTATTGAACAAGTTCGACGATTTTTTGGGCGCCATCCGCCATGGAATCGGCTGCCACGATATTCAAACCGGATTCCGCTAAAATCTGTTTGCCGAGCTCAACATTCGTCCCTTCAAGACGGACAACAAGCGGACGAGTCAGCCCCAACTGTTTGGCAGCCTCCACGACGCCGTTCGCAATGATGTCACACTGCATAATTCCGCCGAAAATGTTCACGAAAATACCTTCTACCTTCGGATCGGACAAAATGATTTTGAACGCTTCGGTTACCTTTTCCGTCGTCGCACCGCCCCCTACGTCTAGGAAGTTGGCCGGATCGCCACCGTAATATTTAATAATATCCATGGTTGCCATCGCCAAACCCGCACCATTGACCATACAACCAATATTTCCGTCCAGAGCGATATAGCTTAGATCGTATTTAGATGCCTCAATTTCCTTCTCATCCTCTTCATCCAAATCACGCAATTCCAAAATATCCTTATGACGGAACAACGCATTAGAATCAAAATTCAGTTTGGCATCCAACGCCAGTACATTCCCATCACCCGTAACGACTAAGGGATTGATTTCTGCAATCGAACAATCCTTGTCCACAAAAGCTTCGTATAGCGCCAGCATAAACTTGACCGCTTTGTTTACCAGTTCATTAGGAATATTAATGTCATATGCCAACTTACGTGCCTGATACACCTGAAGCCCAATCGCTGGATCAACAACCGCTTTAAAAATTTTCTCCGGAGTGGCTGCAGCCACCTCTTCGATTTCCGTACCGCCTTCTTCTGAGGCCATCATTACGATACGTCCAGTCGCACGATCTACGACAACGCCGACGTAATATTCTTTACGAATATCGCAGCCTTCCTCAACCAAAAGGCGTTTGACCTCTTTACCTTCAGGTCCGGTCTGATGCGTCACCAGCACCTTACCCAAAATTTCAGAAGCAAAAGTCCGCACCTCATCCAAACCTTTGGCAACTTTCACGCCACCCGCTTTACCGCGACCACCAGCATGAATTTGTGCTTTTACCACCGTAACAGCGCTTCCAAGCGATTCTGCCGCAGCAACGGCTTCCTCCACCGTATAGGCAACCTTACCGTTCGGTACAGCCACTCCGTACTGCTTTAATACTTCTTTACCCTGATATTCATGGATATTCATTCTGGAATCCTCCTATCAACATGACTGCAACAAGGGCGGTTCACAAGGAAATCTATACTAAACCTACATCATTGTAACATGTTTTTAAAACGCTTTCCTTATAATTTAACCTCATGAATTACAGTATTTTGATATCATTATCATTCCCAAAATCGAATGCTTGGATATTATTGGATATTACCATTAATACAAATTCACACAAAAAAAAAAGCACCTCTACAACATGGGATTACCTAATCCGCATTAAGAGGCACTTTATTTCTTCAAGCATTATTAGGTATTTTTTCTTTCAGCTTAGAACAATCATGCCATAAGATTCGCAAGAGCAACTGGAAATACCTTATGATTTTTCAATTTGTACATTCGCTTGATGAACACGATCAAGCAGATCATTGAACTGAAGCAGAAGCAACCCAAATTGATCATGATCCATACTTGTTTTTTCCTGGATGCATCCTGGTACAGACAGAGCTTTTTCCCGCAATGCGCTTCCCTCTGTCGTCAAAGAAATCAGCACCTTACGCTCATCCTGAGTAGAACGCTTTCGATCGATCAACCCGGCGTTCTGCAATCTCTTCAATAGCGGAGTTAGTGTGCCGGAGTCCAAATATAGTGCCTCACCCAATTCCTTCACTGTACACTCTTCACGCTCCCAGAGCACGATAAGTACCAAATATTGCGAGTACGTCACACCTAGCTTTTCCAGATAAGGCTGGTATAGCTTCGTAATCTCTCTGGAGCATGCATATATGGCAAAGCATAACTGATTATCAAGTTTCAACGCTGTACCTTCATTAGGATTGTTTTCCATGCTGTCTGATCACCTACTTTCGTCATTATTTTAGCACATTATATAATAAATTACATGCTAATTGCACAAAATACTTTACAAACAATAATTATTTTGATAAATTAAATTGTATAAAATATAAATTGAGCGAGAGGCAGTGATTGGATTATGATGACCATTCAACAAAAAATGTATGAAACAACAGTAAAAGCGGTTGGTGGACGTAACGGTTATATCGAGTCTTCTTCCCCTGAACTTCGTTTAGATATTGATACCCCAAAAGAAATGGGCGGCACAGGCGGTGCAGGTACGAATCCAGAGCAATTGTTCGCAGCAGGCTATTCCGCTTGCTTTGACAGTGCCTTAAATATGGTTGCTCGCATGCAACGTGTTAAGCATGAAGGTACTGAAGTAACAGCTACGGTCCATTTCGGCAAAGTGGAAGACGGCGGCTTCGGAATCGGAGTAAACCTCGATGTATTGGTAAAAGGCGTCGATCATGAAACTGCAGTAAAGCTCGTGGAAGGCGCACATGAACAATGTCCATACTCCCGCGCTACCCGCGGTAATATTGAAGTGAAACTGAACGTCTTGTAACTCAGATTTTCTTACCTATGTAGGGGGGGACATCTCCATCTCTCTTCATGAATTTAATAGTACTCGTTAGAATGAATTTCACAACAAGCCCCTCAACCGTTTTTGTCGAGGGGTTTATTATCCTTTCAGCTATCCCTTCGTTAAAGACTGTTTGTTTTTTTCCATCAAGTAACATGGGAGATGCTGCATAAACGTATATACGAAACTGATATACTCATAGTATAATCACTAATGTCATAATCTTATTTTTCTTCTCCAGATCTTTATTGTCTGGAGATTTTTTTGTCCTTTTTTTTCATTTTCTATTGCACATACCCTTTGGAAAAACTCTTTCATAAAAAATGATCGTGTTATAACTATTAAGTTTTATCGCCTTTTTAACTTTCGGGAAAACTGGCATTTGCTCTATCCATATGGCGGTATTGAATAGCTTCAGCCACATGTGAAGTCAAAATTTTCTCTGAGTCATGTAAGTCTGCAATGGTACGCGAAAGCTTGAGAATTCGATCATACGCACGCATGCTTAAACCGAGCGCGTCCATTGTCTGATCAAGCAACTCCGCTGCATTTTTTTCTAATACGGCATATTTACGAAGCATCTGACCAGACAGCTCACTATTCCATGAAAAGGGAAGCTTGCTGTATCTGTAGATTTGTATCGCTTGAGCAGCCAGCACCTGCCTTCGCATTTCAGCGGATGATAATGATTCTTTTTCCTCCCGCCAATCCTTCGGCTGCGATACTTCAAGCTGAAGATCAATCCGATCCAGCAGTGGACCGGAAATACGTGAACGGTAGCGGGCTACTGCTGCAGGTGAACAGGTACAGCGCTGATGTTCCGTATCATTTCCGAAAAAGCCACAGTGACACGGATTTAAAGAGGCAGCAAGTAAAAAATGCGCCGGATACTTAAAAACAGCACGTGAACGACTGATCGTAACATTGTGGTCTTCCAAAGGTTGGCGCAGCACTTCTAGTACATGACGGCTAAACTCAGGCAACTCATCCAGAAATAAGATCCCCCGGTGTGCAAGACTGATTTCTCCTGGTTTGGGTATACCTCCCCCACCCACCAAACCAGCAGCAGAGATCGTATGATGAGGCGACCGGAAGGGACGAATATTCATCAGATGAGGCGATGACTCCTTCCACTTCCCGGCAGCGCTGTATACTTTGGTGACTTCAAGCGCCTCCTTTTCAGTCAAAGGCGGAAGGATAGATGGCAACCTGCGGATGAGCATTGTTTTCCCAGCCCCTGGCGGTCCCATAAGCAAGATATTATGCATCCCGGCTGCAGCGATGACTAACGCACGCTTGGCGTGCAGCTGACCCAGCACATCGCTGTAATCCTCCATGTTGCTAGTTATCTCTTCTTTCTCACACAACGGTATATGCTCTGCTTGAGGTAAATGGTCATAGGAACAGATCATGACTTGTTTACTGGTAGTACAACTCTGATTTGTCGCTTGGCTATCAACAGTCCCCTGTGCACGATCTTCAATCGGGATAAGATCTGCTAGATGACGTATAGCGTAAATACGTATACCCGTAATCAGACGAGCCTCGCTTGCGTTTTCCTGGGGAAGCAGCACGGAGTTGAATCCTTCTCTCTTGGCCAGATCAACCATGGACAGCACCCCATTTACAGGGCGAATACTGCCATCCAGTGCCAGCTCGCCAATAAACAGCGTCCGTTCTCCCACGGGTAAAACGACCTGTTCACTGGTTGTCAGCAACCCTAAAGCGATAGCAAGGTCAAAAGCTGAACCTTCCTTACGCAAATCAGCAGGAGCTAAATTAATCGTGACACGCTGGGACGGATATTTAAAGCCACAGTTTTTAATTGCTGCTCTGACACGCTCCACTGCCTCTCGAATCGCCGAATCCGGCAATCCTATAATCGCTGTCTGAGGCAAGCCATTGGACAAATCAGTCTCAACTTCAATCAGAACACCATCTATTCCATACAGACAAGCTCCGTGTAATTTTCCATACATATCAAAAAGCACCTCTCCTCATATTGGAATGCTCCCTCTCGGGAATCATTGCATATATGAAAAAAGGTGCTTCCAAATTTTCATTCTTTGCAAATGTGATGTTCGAAATTTTAGCTCCGAACTATGCTTTCAAAATTCTTGACTAAGTTTATCTGACGACAGATTATTTGTCAAACAAGGTCAGCTTATCGGCTGCGGGAGTACGTGGTCTTGATTCCGGGATAACGTCAGGATAGCCTGCATATATCATTCCTATTACCTTCTCACCTGGTTGAATTCCCAAGTGCTCACGGAACTTAGGCGAATACAAAAATGGCTTTGTCACCCAAAACGTTCCGATTCCTTTGCTCCATGCGGCAAGCATAAAGTTTTGTACAAGCGCGCTGACCGCTGCAAAATCCTCATCCCAAACCGCTTGACGCGGGTCTTCTTCCAGCACTACTAAAAGCTGGATCGGGTTGTGCAAAATGCCGCTCTCAAACTTGTTGTCCTTACCGATATCTGCTGCAATTGCTTTTGCAAGCTTTTTCCGTCCTTCACCAGCAAACAACAGAAAACGCCACGGTTCACGCATTTTATGATTAGGAGCCCACACAGCGACGTCCAGCAATTCTTTGATCGTATCTACCGGAATAGAGTCGGATTTAAATCGTTTAATCGTCCGGCGTTCCTGAATTACATCTATGACATGTTCACTAAAGGTATGTTTTGTCACGTAAATCCTCCTTCACAGGTACAACTTCTCGATATTCATTTTCAGATGAAAATGATAACTATTCTCAATAAAATATACCTGTAGCTTTCCTTCCTGTCAACCTGTACATATGAATTCAGTCCCGCACTCTTAGCTTCGAAAAAGCTCTTACTCTTAAAATGCGCCTATTAAATGGTCTGTAACAACTGCCTTTTCGTCAGTTAATTGTACAGAAATCATGTCAAAGCGGATTGGAGCATCTCCAATCCCGTTCATATGCAAATATACAGCGGCTGTTTGGCGAACTTGGGCTATTTTACGCGCAGTAACTGATTCTGCTGGCGTTCCATATTTGGAGCTACTTCGACTACGTACCTCAATAAACACGAGTGTATGCTCCTGCTTGGCAATCAGATCTATTTCACCACTGCGGCATCGCCAATTACGCTCTATGATTCGGTAACCCAAGTTTTTTAAAAACAAAGCCGCTGCCTCTTCGCCCATCGCTCCTTTAGCTTTCCGTTGATCCTTGCCTCCAGCCTTCATTTCATTCCACATCACCAGTCATCCCTTGAAGCAAGCCGATCCATTTGATATATATAGGTAAGCACCTCTGCCACCAACTGATAGAGCTCAGCAGGGATTTGTTCGTCCAAATCAAGTTTGGATAGTACTTCAACCAGCGCAGCATCCTCCTGAACGGGAACACCATGTTCTTTGGCTTTTTCTAAAATGCTATCCGCAATACGGCCGCTCCCCTTGGCAACGACAATCGGTGCTTCGCTCTCACCAGGCGTATATTTAAGGGCGACCGCCTTCTTTATGGAAGGAGAAGGAGGTTCCAACGGCTCTTTCATATTTTAAGATCGACTCCTTTATACGGCTGAGGCACATAGCTTTGTACTTCAGAAGAGGCGAGGCTGTTCTGTTCAGTCCTTATGGGCATGGGCTCGGTACGAAGCGATAGAAGCTGGTATCCTAGTGACTCCAACGCTGTGTGAATGGACTCACGCCCACTGGTTAACAACGAAGCCGCCCATTCATGATCATTATGGAGCTTGACACTTACAATCCGATCTACAACCTGGACATCTACCAGGGTCGGTCCAAGTCCCTTCATGTCCAAATCAAACCAAAGACGACAGTTGGAGGCGTCCAGCTCTCCCCGTTTGCCGCGGCGGGACTGAATCTGGATCGTAGCTGTTTCGCGACCGTCCGGTCCAACGAATGGTATAAACATGTGTACTTGTGCAAAAGGCGCCGTTCGGTCTGTATTGAGCAGCAACTGCTGACCTGTCAGGTGCTGTACAACCTGCTGAGCCGCCTCTTTCAAAGCGGGCGGCAGGTCGTCACTGCTCATCAGCTGGAGCAGTGCCCCTTTTACGGTGTCTGCGTCTGCTGACACCGTGTCCCCAGACGCAGCCGCTAATCCCGGCAGCGTCTGGGGCATTCCCTCTGGCGGCTCCATACGTGCCGCCGCCCCTTGCGCGACCTGTGTAGTCGCGCGGTGCACTTGCTGCTCGTGCTCTGCACCGAGCAGCTTCAGTACGCGGCCTACCCACGGGTCTTCCGTGGGGGTGAGCTGCGGGCTGGACGCCACAGGCTGCGATGCAGTGGCGTCTGCAGCCCGCAAAGCGCCGGCCATTGGCTGCGCCACTTCCGTTGCGGGCTGCTCTGGCACGGCCGTGCTCAGCGCGGGTGGCACCGCCGCGCGTAGCTCTTGCAGCAACGTGCGCAGCCGCTGGAGCGGCACCTCTGGCGCAGCAGTGTTGCCTGCTGTGGATTGCGGCACAGGGGCACCAGCCTGCTGTGCGGAGGGACGGTCAGCCGTGGCTGCGGTTAAGGCGGGCTTTGCCCCCGCAGGCTCTGCCGTGACAGCCGCTGGAGCGCCATCCGCCTCCTTAAGCTGTGTGCTTGCCGCAGTAGCTTGCTGTGACTGCTCCACTCTGGTGCGAGGACCATTTAATGCATCAGCACTCGATTCTGACGCATTTACGCCAGCTTCCGATGCCACTGTCGCTCCGCGTCCATTGGTTGCCTCCGATTCTCCTGAAGCAGTCCCTTTGGCTGCAGATGTAGCCCCCGTCGCAGTATCTGAATCTGTTGCCAAAGCACTCGCTTCACTCACTGCAGTAGCAAGGTTGGCTGCTTGAGTCCCTTTTAAAAATTCCTTGCCGCCTGTGGTTTGTCCAGCTTCTGTCTGCTTTGCAGCGGCAGAAGCATCCTTGGACAATGTAGGAGCTTGGCCTTCCTGTCCATCTACCACCACAGAAGAAGCACCTGTTGGACTAGCAGACATTCGGTCAGCGTTCTTTATAGCTGTCGATTCCCCCACTGAACGATCAGTGGATATTCCCTGTGCTTGCTGTTTTAATACCGTTTCAAGCTCTTGCTCCAGCGAAGACAACAGATCATTTAAAGGAGGCCCAAACATCGCTTGACGCAATCCGTTTATGCTTTCTGCCGTCAATGGAAGTCCCCGTTGAAAGGCAACTGCCGCCGCCTGCACAAACGTTCCCAATTGTACATTGCCGCTTTGCTTCGCCATAGCTTCTCGCAAAGAAGACGCATTTTCCGACGTCAACGGCACACCATTCTTTTGCATTGCCTGTATAAGCTCCCTGTTCTGAGCTGTATCCGGCAGTCCCACCGATTCCAATACATCTGTCAGCGCTACGGTTTGCTGTGGTGTATTGGCCACATCGTTCAGAGGCTTAAGCACCGTCATTCCGCTGGGGGAAGCCGGTTGAACCTGAAACGTTGTAGTCTGTCCAGGTTGAAGAGGGGTCTCCAGCTTTGCCCTGACCTGAGAACCTTGTATTTGCAACACAGCCTCACCGCCGTCCTCAGACACCTTTAGCACGACTCCTCGTACGACCTGACCTGGCTGCATATCAAGTTTTTTAGCCTCTCCAGCCTTCACATCTCCAAGTAATCCACGAAATACAGATCCGATGTTCATATCGCCCCTCCTCTCACTCTCCCCCATTCAAAGGGGCTTATGGTATTAGTTATACTTTATATCGGCATTGTCCCGATTCATAATAAGTAACTACAGATCAAACAGTGTCGGTTGCTCCGTCAACAAATTGCCCAGAAAGCTGCGTCTATGCATCTTTGTAGGTCCTAGCGCCAAAATTTGTTCCCTGTGCAACTTGGTAGCGTAACCTTTATGTATACCGATCCCATATTCCGGATACTTCGCATCCCATTCACCTTTACACAGCCGATCACGGGTTACCTTGGCGATGATAGAGGCCGCCGCAATGGACTGACTGTTCGCATCTCCTTTAATAATAGAGAGCTGAGGAATAGGCACATCTACCTTTTCTGCATCCACCAGTAAATAATCAGGAGATACATGTAAAGCCTCAATAGCCTGCTTCATAGCCAAACGAGCTGCCTGCTTAATATTGATATCATCAATCGTGTGCGCGTCTACATAGCCAACTCCTACAGCAATAGCCTTCTCCATAATCAGCTCGTAGTATGCTTCTCTCTTCTTGTCCGTCAATTTTTTGGAATCATCCACACCTTCCAGTAACTCACCCACTGGTAAAATGACTGCTGCGGCCACAACATCACCAAACAGGCATCCACGACCTACCTCGTCAATACCTGCAATCCGCTCACAAGACTGCTCCCAGCATTTTTTTTCATAATGTAGCATGTCCTTCACTACAATCTCTTTATTTTCCATATTCAATACCTGCCCATCTATATGTAGTTTAACGCGTCATTCATGCCGTAGCTCTAGCGATTGAATTCAGCTTACCACAGACCTTCACCGTCCAAAACCCTTTTCTAACTGCCTTCAAATACCAAAAAAAACCTTCCTCCTCTCCGGAGAGATGGGGAAGGTTCTTCCTTGCCACAAAATGCTATGTTCTGCATCGGTGTACCAGTAAAATCAGTAAGGAGCTTCCAAACTGAATCGTCCCAGCTTCCCTGCACGCAGCTCACGCAAAATGATTTTTGACGCCTTTTCGAGATCTACACGTCCGCCGCTAACAATACAGCCACGTTTACGTCCGATCGCTTCCATAACGTTGACAATTTCATCAGGATTTTCTGTATCTTCAGGACGTTCGGTGAGCTCAAAGCGCTCTGCCAGTGCATCCCAATAGTACTGAACCAAATATTTAGTCGCAAAAAAGGCAATATCCTCGACATTCAGAATTTCTTCCTTGATCGCACCCGTAACTGCCAGACGATAGCCTACATTCTGATCCTCAAATTTAGGCCATAGAATACCTGGTGTATCCAGCAATTCAATTTCTCCGATCTTGATCCACTGCTGTGCCTTCGTTACCCCTGGACGGTCACCCGTAGCTGCAATATTACGTCCCGCCATTCGGTTGATCAGTGTCGATTTACCGACATTCGGAATACCAACAATCAACCCACGCATAGGACGCGGGTTCATTCCCTTCCTAATCTGCCGATCTATCTTTTCCTTAAGCAGCAGCTTAGCCTGAATCGGAATTTCTTTTAGTCCCGTCCCAGTTGTGGCATCCACCGGAAGGGCCACATGCCCCTGCTCCTTAAAATAGGCAATCCATTGCTGTGATACTACCGGGTCCGCCAAATCTGCTTTATTCAAAATAATCATCCGCGGCTTGCCTTGCAAAATATCATCAATCATTGGATTTCGGCTGGAGAGCGGCAATCGAGCATCAATCAGCTCAATGACCAAATCAATTAACTTTAATTTTGCTTCAATTTGGCGGCGCGCTCTGGTCATATGACCAGGAAACCATTGAATCGTCACCGTCATCACCCCATTGATCGTAACTCCTACTTTTACCCTTAGGCTCTTAGTTAGGATTACGGCAGCTATGCTGCTTATTAGTTATTCTAGTGGTTAATCCACTGCATATCTTTCGCCGGCCAGAAAATAACGTCAGCCCGACCTACGACTTCCTTCAAATCAATATATCCAATCATCCGACTGTCTGTACTATTGGAACGGTTATCTCCCATTACAAAAATATGCCCTGCCGGAACTTTTCCATCCTTAAACTTCTCATTTGGAAAATTTGTAAACTTGTTGTAAAGCTCGCCATTCTGATGCGCTTCTTCTAAAGGAGCTTTCAAATAAGCTTCCTGAATCGGCTTACCATTTACTGTAATCGTGTCACCTTCTACCTTGACCGTATCTCCTTCAACGGCAATGACGCGTTTGATAAAGTCTCTTCCTTCCTCCGGCACATGAAACACGATCACTTCGCCTGGTTTAGGGGCACGGAAATCATACAAAATCTCATTTACAATGACGCGTTCTCCGGTATGAAAGTTAGGCTGCATCGACGGGCCATCCACAATAAACGGCTTAAAGAGAAGCCAGCGGATTAAAAAGACAAGCACTAACGCAATAATGATGGCCTTGAGCCACTCAAAAATCTCATTTTTTGGTTTACGCTTGGGCGTACCATCCTGATCAGTTGGCTGCTGTACAGCTCCTTGTCCTACTTCTTGCTCCATAGCTCACTGTCCTCTCTTTACGGTCAATAATCCACAGTTCCCTATGTACGTAGAAAAAACGAAAGGAGCTTGTAACCAAGCCCCTTTCGTTATTCGTTGTATTAACGACGAATTTCTTTAATTCTCGCTGCTTTACCGCGTAGTTCACGAAGATAATAAAGCTTCGCACGACGCACTTTACCACGGCGAGCCACGTCGATTTTATCGATTTTCGGGGAATGAAGCGGGAAAGTTCTTTCCACACCTACACCGTAAGAAATTTTACGAACTGTAAAAGTCTCACTGATTCCACCACCACGGCGTTTAATTACAACACCTTCAAACAACTGGATACGCTCACGAGTTCCCTCAATAACTTTCACGTGCACTTTCAAAGTGTCACCAGGACGAAAGTTAGGCAAATCTTTACGCAGTTGTTCTTCAGTGATCGCTTGGACGATATTCATCTATGACTCCCTCCTTCCGTACAGGTGTTCATGCTTCTTCTGGAAACACAACTGTTTCCTTCATCATCCACAGAGGACCACCGTATTACACACAACAGATGTATTGTATCATGGAGGATACCGCATTGCAACAACAAAAAGGGATTTGACCAAACATTATTTAATTGACTCCATTATAAAACAGGTCACTGCCTGCTTTCAAATCCACTCATGTCTAAGGCGCTTTATTGCTTATCCCCCAAACAGTCAGATTTGCGCTGCTCCTCAATCCACGTGCGCTCCTTGCCTGTCAGTTCAGCCTGTTCCAACAAGTCTGGTCGGCGTTCCATCGTGCGACGTAACGCCTCTTGGCGTCTCCAAGAATCAATATTGACGTGATGCCCTGACAGGAGTACATCGGGTACTTTCCATCCCCGAAACTCCGCAGGCCGGGTATAATGGGGGTACTCCAGCAGCCCCGTACTAAACGAGTCCGTTACTGCACTCGTTTCGTTCCCCAGCACTCCTGGTAGCAACCGTGTCACACTGTCAATGACGGTCATGGCTGGAAGCTCACCACCAGTCAATACATAATCTCCGATAGAAAGCTCATCCGTCACCAAATACTCTCGAATACGCTCATCATAACCCTCATAATGCCCACATATAAAAATAAGATGGTCCTCTTTGGCCAGCTCTTCCGCTTTCTTTTGCGTAAAAGTCTCGCCTTGTGGACACATCAAAATGATACGCGGAGATTTTATGTCTGTGTTACGTTCTACCCCTTCATGTTGGATAACTTCATCGGCTGTCTCTAATGTTGGTTGCTCTGATTTATCCAACAGCGCTTCCACCGCAGCAAAAATAGGGTCAGGCTTCAAAACCATGCCGCCCCCACCGCCATAGGGCGTATCATCCACTTGTCCATGCTTGTTGCCAGCATACTGACGAAAATTAACCGCTTGCAGTGATACAATTCCCTTATCCCTTGCTTTTCCCAGAATGCTTGCATTAAATACTCCATCAAACATCTCTGGAAACAGGGTCAGCACATCCACCCTCATTACAGCAGACCTTCCATTAACCGTACCGTAACCCGTTTTTCACGCACGTTTACATCCAAAATAACATCCTCTATATACGGCAATAGCAGTTCCTTGCCTTTAGGCATTTTGACTACCCATACATCATTGGCTCCCGGAGTCAAAATTTCTTTGACCACGCCGAGCTCATTTCCGTCTTCGGTCACCACTTCCATGCCGACTACTTCATGAAAATAGAATTCGTTTTCTTCCAATTCGCCTAACCGCTCAGCAGATACCTTCAACAATGTACCTTTATATTTTTCAACTTCATTAATATTGTGATATTCCTTAAATTTAGCGACAACCATATTTTTTTGAAAACGCGCTGTTTCAACAGTTACGGGGATCGGTGCTTTACCTTCCGCCGGAACAATCAAAAGCTCACTACCTTTAGCAAAACGATCTTCTGGGAAATCTGTCGTCGTTAATATTTTAAGCTCCCCACGGATTCCATGGGTGTTCACAATTTTTCCGACATTAAACAATTGTTGCATCGTGTTCCTCCTGCTTGTAATCGGTCCCGCTCCATATCATCTTCATCATGTACGAAAAAGGGTTAGGACATACATCCTAACCCACTTTCGTATATCTTTAAGATATGATGTCTACGGTAACCCGTTTATCCATCTTAACGGCTGCTGATGCAACCACAGTGCGAAGCGCCTTGGCGATACGACCCTGCTTACCAATGATTTTGCCTACATCCTCAGGATGCACACTAAGCTCATATACAACAAGCCGATCCTTCTCCAAGGTCTTCACGGTTACATCTTCCGGATGATCGACTAAAGCCTTAGCAATGATTATCACTAATTCTTCCATGGTTGACCCTCCGTATCAGCACCTTATTTCTGTAGTTTAGACTCATGAAACTTTTTCATTACGCCCGCTTTGCTAAGCAAGTTACGGACTGTGTCGGATGCTTGTGCACCATCTTGCAACCATTTCAGCGCTTTATCTTCATCAATTTTTACAACCGCTGGTACTGTGATTGGGTTGTAGTAACCGATTTCTTCGATAAAACGACCGTCACGCGGGGAACGAGAATCAGATACCACGACGCGATAGAAAGGAGCTTTATGTGCACCCATACGTTTCAGACGAATACGAACTGCCACGAAAATTCACCTCCTTCAAAAAGTAGACTGTATATTGTTATCCCATAATTCCAAGGGCCTAACGGCCTTAGCGGAAAGGAAACTTCATACCTTTACCCATACTCTTCAACTGCTTCATAGCCTTGTTTTTGCCACCCTTAGGTCCCATCATATCTGAGAACTGCTTCATCATGCGACGCATTTCGTCAAATTGCTTTATCAGACGATTTACCTCAGCCAGTGATGTTCCACTGCCTACAGAAATACGTTTGCGTCGGCTATGATTAATCATGTCTGGGTTTTGCTTTTCCTGTGTGGTCATAGAATGAACGATAGCCTCAATCCGGCCCATCTGTTTGTCATCCACTTTGATATCTTTCATTTGCTTCATGTTGCCCATACCGGGAATCATATCAAGAATCTGGTCGATTGGGCCAAGCTTCTTAACTTGATCCATTTGCTCCAGAAAATCTTCAAAAGTAAACTCAGCATTACGCATTTTACGTTCCATTTCCTTCGCCTTATCGGCGTCGATATTGGACTGCGCTTTTTCAATCAGGGACAACATGTCACCCATGCCTAAAATCCGTGAAGCCATCCGTTCAGGATGAAACGGCTCCATCGCATCCAGCTTTTCACCCAATGTAGCAAACTTGATCGGGCATCCCGTCACAGCCTTAACTGATAAAGCTGCACCACCACGAGTGTCACCATCCAGCTTCGTCAGTACAACTCCCGTCAACTCCAAGCTACTATTAAAGTGCTCTGCAACGTTAACCGCGTCCTGCCCCGTCATGCTATCTACAACCAGTAGAACTTCATCCGGGTTGACGTTGGTATGAATCTGACGTAACTCTTCCATGAGCTCTTCATCAACATGAAGACGACCCGCAGTATCTATAATAACGTAGTCATTACCATTATCCTTAGCATGCTGCAAACCCTGTTTCGCAATTTCTACCGGGCTTGTCTGATCTCCCAGTGTAAATACAGGAGTATTAATCTGCTCCCCCAGAACCTGAAGTTGCTTGATCGCGGCTGGTCTATAAATATCACCAGCTACAAGCAATGGACGATGATTTTGCTTTTGCAACAATTTCGCCAGTTTACCAGACGTCGTCGTCTTACCTGCGCCCTGGAGACCCACCATCATAATGACCGTAGGCGGTTTGTTTGCTTTGGCAAGCTTGGCCTGACTGCCACCCATCAACTCGGTCAGTTCCTTGTTCACGATGTCGATGATGACCATGCCTGGCGTAAAGCTGTCCATCACTTCCTTACCAACGGATTTCTCCTTTACCTTGGCAATAAAGTCCTTTACAACCTTGAAGTTAACGTCCGCCTCAAGCAAAGCTAATCGTACTTCACGCATCGCCTGAGCTACATCATCCTCAGACACTTTTCCTTTGCCGCGCAGTTTACTGAATACATTTTGCAAGCGAGTCGATAATCCTTCAAATGCCATACTTTCGCACCTCCTTGTCTACCAGGGTTGTTTGTTCTTATATCTATATGTCCTACAATTCCTGCAGGCGATTTACAATTTGATGGACATGTTGCAGAGTGCCTTCATCGGACTCACCGATTTTACCGAATGCCTCATACAACGTCTTATTTAATTCTTCGAGATCTTGGATTCTACGCTCATACTTACTTAGCAAACCAAGCTTTTCCTCGTACATTTCCAATACCTGTTCAGCACGTTTAATATGTTCATACACTGCCTGACGGCTAATTTGAAATTCCGATGCAATTTCCCCTAAAGAAAAATCATCATGGAAGTAATATTTTAAAAACATCTGTTGCTTCTCTGTAAGCAGAGGTTCATAGAAGTCAAACAGTCGGTTAATCCGGTTTGTCTTTTCCAGCCGATTCTCCTGACTCATCTTGTATACCTCCATCGTCAAGGAAAAACACTTTACAGTTCTTTTCAACGTTCCTTATGATACATAAAAGAAAAGAAGATGTCAAGCGTTATCCCTTGTCATACAAAAAAAAGCCGATCCACTGCCCTTAAACGGAAGTACGGATCGGCTTTTTGCCCACTGTTACTTAAACCCTTACTGGAGTAAGATACAGCAGAACAGCCAGAAAGTGAAGTATGCTGCCTGCTAAAACAAACAGATGCCAGATCGCATGGTGATATGGAAATGCCCGCCACACATAGAAAATCGTGCCCAACGTATACATAAGACCACCTACGAACAATAACGTCATCCCTCCGGCGGGAACAGTCGCAACCAGAGGATTCCAGGCAATGGTGATGAGCCAGCCCATCACAATGTAAAACACGGTAGACATAAACAGAAAGCGCTTGGTGAAAAACGCCTTGAACAACACACCAAACAGTGCAATCCCCCAAATCACTCCAAACAGCGTCCATCCCATAGTACCTCGCAGTGCAACGAGCATAAACGGGGTGTAGCTACCTGCAATGAACAGGTAAATGCAAGAATGATCGAATATTTCGAACAAATCTTTCATTTTCCCTTCACGCAGGCTATGAAGCAACGTTGAATTGGTGTACAACAGCAACATCGTAATCCCGTAAATCGTAAAGCTGACGACATGCCAAGTGGTTCCTTTCATGCTAGCAAAAACAATGAGCAACACAAGCGCTGCTACGCTTAAAACGGCTCCAATTCCATGTGTAATGGCGTTGGCTACTTCTTCCCGTCGGGAGTAGGTATAGGTGTTTGCCATCGGTTTTTCACCCGGCTTCCTGATTTATATTTTACATACAAGATACATTACATATACGGCATCGACAGACTTCTTGCTTTCATTATACATCTGGGCGAACTTGAGCAGCAACAGGATGGCTACTTAGTCCCAAACGTAGCATGAAAGCCTACTTTAAACGTATCAGTTCTGTTCTTCCTCACCTGTAGCAGTTGCTTCGACCGTCTCTTCCTGAATCAACCCCGCAAACAACGCATGAACGAATTGCTCGGAATCAAACGGTTGAAGATCATTCACTTTTTCACCTAAGCCCACCAGCTTAACAGGCAAATTCAGCTCCTGACGGATGGCCACAACAATTCCGCCCTTCGCTGTACCATCCAACTTCGTTAGTACCAGCCCGGTTACACCGCTTTTCTCACCAAACAGCTTGGCTTGGTTAAGTGCATTTTGTCCAGTCGTCGCATCAAGTACCAACAACACTTCATGTGGAGCATCTGGAATTTCGCGTTGAATCACACGGAAAATTTTGTTCAGTTCCTCCATTAGATTGCTTTTATTCTGAAGACGTCCTGCGGTATCACACAACAAAACATCCACTTTACGCTGCTTGGCAGCCTGTACGGCATCAAACATAACTGCAGCCGGATCGGAACCGGATTGCTGCTTAATAACCTCTACACCTGCCCGTTCGCCCCATACCTCCAACTGTTCAATCGCACCCGCGCGGAACGTATCCCCAGCAGCCAACAATACTTTTTTGCCCTCTTGTTTAAAACGGTGAGCTAACTTGCCAATGGTTGTTGTTTTGCCGACGCCATTGACTCCCACGAATAAAATGACTGTAATCCCGTCAGGATTCATTTTGAGCTGACTATTGTCATTACCCCGCAGCAACTCAGACAGCTTCTCCGACAATACAGGCTGTAACTCGGATGCGTCCTCGATTTTGCGCTTTTTCACTTCTTCTCGCAGGTCTTCAATGAGGTTCATAACCGTGTTGACGCCTACGTCCGCTCCGATCAGAATTTCTTCCAGTTCCTCATAAAATTCCTCATCAATCTTTTTACGGCGAATCATCAAGTCTGTTACTTTTTCAACAAAACCTTTACGTGTTTTTTCCAAACCATCTTTGAACTGTTTTGTGACAGATTCAGTTTTGTTTGCAATGCTTTCCTTCAATTTCCTAAAGAAACTCATGGATTCCCTCCGTTGGTCTGAAAGTATGTTATTTAATGTCAGGCAATCTCAGCTTCATCGTTGTCCAGCTTGACAGATACGAGTTTGGAAACCCCGCCTTCCTCCATCGTAACCCCGTACAGCACATCTGATTCTTCCATTGTGCCCTTGCGGTGTGTGACTACAATGAACTGTGTCTGCTCCGAGAATTCTCGTAAATACTGGGCAAAACGCACCACGTTTGCTTCGTCCAATGCAGCCTCTACTTCATCGAGTACACAGAATGGAACAGGTTTAACGTGTAAAATGGCAAATAGTAACGCCATCGCTGTTAACGCACGCTCACCGCCCGACAGTAGCTGCAAGTTTTGCAGTTTTTTTCCCGGTGGTTGAGCTACGATGTCGATTCCCGTCTCCAGCAAGCGTTCCGGGTCAAGCAGCACGAGATCAGCACGTCCGCCTCCGAACAGCTTGGAGAATACCGTTCCAAATTCGCGCCGAATAGCATCGAATGTAGTCTTAAAGCGTTTGGACATTTCTTCATCCATTTCACGAATAACCTGATAAAGCGTTGTCTTGGCCTCCACCAAATCAGACTTTTGCTCATCAAGAAACGTATAACGCTCATGCACACGCTGGTATTCCTCAATGGCACCTAGATTCACCTCACCTAACGCGGAAATACCACGTTTGAGCCTTTCTACCTCACTCTGCGTACCTTCAATATCTTCAGGTATAGGGTAACGCTGCTTGGCTAACTCATAGCTGAGTTCATAATCATCACTTAATTTTTTCAGAACATTTTCCAGTTCCACATCAAGTCGATTTACTCCAATTTCCGTTTGACGAAGCAACTCCTCCACTGACTTGAGCTGAATTCGCTGTTCTTTCGTGTCGTTCTCAGCCACTTCCAGCTTTTTGGACAAGCTACTGCGTGCAGCCCGCTTGAATTCCAGTTGCTGTGCGGCTTCTTCCTTTTTCAAACGGTATTGATTGAGATTTTCAATCTGCTTCACGGTCTCCTGCTCATTGGTCAGCAAATCTGCTTCGATGGAAGCAAGCAAGGTCTTGTTTTGTCTCGAATCCTTACCAAGAGTATCATAATCCCCACGCAATCTGCGCAGCTGCTCTTCCAATGAAAAGCGCTCCTGGTCCAGCTTTCCTTCTCTTACCTTGAGATTCGTGAGCTCTCCCTGCAGCTGCTCTTTGGCAGATTCGTTGGCTTTACGGGCGAATTCGGCAGCGTGAATGGCCTGATGCGTTTTCTTCTCTTCTTCCTCTAGCGCAGCCAACTTTACCAACGCTTCTTCACGGGAAGTTTCCAGCTCCTTGATTTCCTGATCAAAGCCCTTTTTCTCCTGACCAGACGCAGCGACCTGCTCCAGAACATGACGAAGTTCATGCTCTAGTTGCTTGAGTTCCATTGCCATCTGCTGCTCTTCACCGCGCTTCACATCGCCGCCCTGGCGCAACTCATCCAGACGGATCTGTGTCTCCTCCAACTGGCGTTTGGTATCTATTGCACTCTGGCGCAACCTTGCAATTTGCTGCTCCGTATCTACAATATCTTGATCCAACTGATCTAGCTGACGCTTACGTCCAAGCAGATTAGCATTTTTCTTGAACTGGCTTCCCCCAGTCATGGAACCCCCTGCATTGACAACATCGCCTTCCAAAGTGACCACGCGGTATCTATATTGGCAACGGGCCGCAATACGGTTTGCATCTTCCAACGTACGGGCAATGACCACATTCCCCAAGAGACTGCCTACAATTCCGGCATATCGATCATCATACTGAACAAGATCTGCACCGATCCCGACAAAGCCTTCAGCGCCTTCTGCAATTTGGCGTTCCCCCGCACCGATTTGACGCGGGCGGATAACATCCATAGGCAAAAATGTCGCTCTGCCCAGTTGACGTTGCTTTAGAAAACTGATCGCCTGTCTGGATACGGATTCATTTTCCATCACGATATGCTGAACTGAAGCACCCAAAGCGGTCTCCATCGCCTGCTCTAAATGCTCAGGCACTCGAATCAGCTCCGCTACCGCTCCATGTACACCGTGCAAGGTTTCTTTTCGTGCAGCCTTCAATACCTCTTTAACTCCAAGCATGAAGCCGTCAAAGTCATCCTGCATTTCCTTCATCGTATCTCGCCGTGAAATTAGAGCCTCTCGTTTTTGTTCCCATTTACGAACCGTACCCTGGTTTTCTTCCAGAAGTTTTTGCAGGGCTTGGTACTTTTCACTTCCCTGAATATAGCCACTACGCAAACTACTTATTTCCTGCCCTAGCTTCTGAACAGCAGCTTCCAATCCCTTTTTGCGCTGTTCAAGCTGTACTTTCTGGGCTTCCCATTTGCCGGATTCGTCACTTACGCGAGTCACACGCCGTTCCAATGCTTCCTTCTGTTGGTCTGTATAACGAATTTCGTTACGGGCCTGTGCCATTTGATTCATCAGCTCCAGCAGACCACCCTTTAGGCTTTCTTCCTGCTCCTGGCTGATTCCGCCTGTAACACCAATCAGTTTGGCTTCTTCGTCAGACAGCCGCCCACGCAACTCGTCAAGCTCTACATTCAGTGCAGACAGCTTTTCGTTCAGTTGATCCAGTTCACTCCTGCGCTCGGAATGCCGTGATTCGCTTGTGCTAAGTGATAAGATCAATTGTTCCCGATTAGCCTCCAGATTGCGTGTGCGCTCTTTGAGCAATTCGCCGTAGCCTTCACTTTTCTCCGTCGCTTCACTGTATTGCAGCAGATCCCTTTGCAACCGCTCTACTTGCTCCTCCAGCTGGCGTAATTCGTTGCGGTCGCTTTCCAGCATCGCATCGTGGCGGGACACCACCGTAGACAACTGAAGTTGCTCCTGCTGCAGCAAAGCTAGTTTGGAAGTCGCATCGCTCCACGAAGTATGAATTTGTTCAATTTGATGGACGTACATTGAAATTTCTTTGGATTTCAATTCACCGCGCAGCTCTTTAAAATGAATCGCCTTTTCAGACTGCTCCTTAAGCGGTCCAATCTGATCCTCCAGTTCACTAACCAAATCGTGAATACGCAGTAAATTTTGCTCCGTTTCATCCAGCTTGCGAACCGCATCTTTTTTACGCGATTTATACTTTACGATACCCGAGGCTTCCTCAAAAATACCTCGACGATCCTCAGATCGGGTACTCAGAATTTCTTCAATGCGTCCCTGTCCAATAATTGAATAAGCTTCTTTACCAATCCCTGTATCCATAAACAGCTCTGTAATATCTCGGAGTCTGCATGATTGCCGATTAATGAAATATTCACTATCCCCACTTCGATGTACACGTCGCGTTACCGTGACTTCACCAAAATCCAGAGGCAACGCCTGATCTTCATTATCCAACGTAAGCGATACTTCACCGTAATTAACAGCCTTACGAGCATCACTACCCGCAAAAATAATGTCCTCCATTTTGCCGCCACGCAGTGATTTGGCACTCTGTTCGCCAAGCACCCAACGAATCCCGTCGGAAATATTACTTTTTCCGCTTCCGTTGGGTCCGACGACTGCCGTAATGCCGCGGACAAATTCCATTTCCGTTTTATCTGCAAACGATTTGAAGCCCGCCAGCTCAATGCGCTTTAAAAACATGCTCAATCTCACCTCTAACATTTCAAATATGCTTGTACAACACCGTACACCTGATTGATATGAATTATCCCTATTGTAGCATAAACTAGCTTGTATAAAGCACAGTACCGACACTCACATTACACCAGCAAAGCCACGAAAAAAGAGCAAAACGCAGTCCATTCGCCATTACGGGCCGGGACTCCCCGCGGACTGCCCTTTGCTCTTACTTTGTGTCCCCTGCTTGCGTAACCCGTCCGGGCTGCTCAGGTACCGATTACGATTCTGCCAGCTTCAAACGGTTTAAAGCTACTGCCGCCGCTTGCTGCTCAGCTTCTTTTTTGGAGCGTCCCGTACCTGCCCCTAGCCGTTCGCTGTCCATATATACCTCAGCTACAAACTCGCGCTCATGGGCTGGTCCGCGCTCCTCTACAATCTTGTATTCAAGCATCCCCATGTTATGATGCTGCGTCAGTTCCTGAAGCTCTGTTTTGAAATCACTCATCTGAAGCTTACCGTTTAATACAATTTGAGGAAAAATATAACGTTCCAGAAACGACCGGACGGCCTCCAGACCCTGATCCAAATAAAGCGCACCTACGAACGCTTCGAATACATCAGCCAACAGAGCCGGACGAGTACGTCCACCTGTCAACTCTTCACCTTTTCCAAGCAGTACATATTGCCCAAACTCAAGCCCGACAGCAAACTTCACCAGAGAAGGCTCACAGACAATAGCTGCACGCAGCTTGGTGAGTTCGCCTTCGGGTCGGTTAGGGTACTGATTGTACAATTGCTCGGACACCGTCAGTTCCAGAACAGCGTCACCTAAAAATTCAAGACGCTCATTGTCTGCATGCTGACTGAACCGATGTTCGTTTACGTAGGAAGCGTGCGTAAAGGCCTGCTTCAGAAGCTGCCGATTGTTGAATTGAATATGAAGTTTCTGCTGTAATTGCTTCAAGTCTCCACTCAACGAACTGACCCCTTATGCTTCATATTTTTTTAGAATAACCGTAGCATTGTGACCGCCAAAACCAAAGGAATTGGACATAACCACATTCAGTTCCGCTTTTCTCGGCTTATTAGGTACATAATCAAGATCGCATGCCGGGTCTTGATTATCCAAATTAATCGTTGGCGGAATCGTCTGATGCTGAAGGGCGAGACCACAGATCACGGCTTCAACGCCGCCCGCTGCACCCAATAAATGCCCTGTCATCGACTTAGTTGAGCTGATCGCTACCTTATAGGCATGCTCTCCCAGCGTTTTCTTGACTGCTTCCGTTTCGGATTTATCACCGACTGGCGTAGATGTACCATGTGCATTGATATAATCAATCTCTTCAGGATTCAATCCAGCATCACGGATCGCCATTCTAATGCAGCGTGCTGCTCCCTCTGGATCAGGCTCCGTCATATGATGGGCATCGCCAGAAAGACCGTAGCCAATCACTTCACCGTAAATACGCGCACCACGCTTCAAAGCATGATCCAACGATTCTAGAATAAGAACACCAGAGCCTTCGCCCATAACAAACCCGTCTCTTTCGGTATCAAAAGGACGGCTTGCCTTTTCAGGCTCGTCGTTACGCGTTGACATTGCTCGCATGGAACAAAATCCAGCCATACCAATCGGACGAATAGTCGCCTCAGCTCCTCCGCAAATCATGGCGTCTGCGTCACCACGCTGAATCATGCGGAAGGAATCACCAATAGCATGACTGCCCGTGGCACAAGCCGTAACCGGTGATGTATTGGGGCCTTTAGCACCGAGTGAAATTGACACTTGACCGGAACCCATATTAGCAATCATCATCGGGATGAAGAAAGGGCTTACGCGTTTAGGTCCTTTTTCAATCAGTGCGTTGTGCTGATCCTCCCAAGTTCCCAATCCACCAATACCGGAACCGACAGATACACCAACACGCTCAGCATCCGCATTTTCTCCGATTACAAGTCCGCTGTCCTCAAGCGCCAATTTACTAGCAGCAACCGCAAACTGCACAAAGCGGTCCATTTTACGCGCATCCTTACGTTCAATATAATCCTCTGGATTAAAATCTTTAATGGAAGCGGCTATTTTCGTAGTGTACTCACTTGTATCGAAAGCTTCGATTTCACTGACGCCGGATTTTCCAGCCATCAGATTATCCCATAGTGTGTTCAAATCCTGTCCCAGCGAAGTGATTACACCCATTCCTGTTATGACAACACGTTGTTTCAAAGATAATCACCTCTATGTCTACTGCATATTGTATTTTAAGACCGCACTCTCTTGTGCGTAAAAATAATATAGAATCAACTAAAGTTAGTAATGCCGCATACTCCTCAGCCTTTGACTAAGTGAAGCTGAGCCAGACTCAAAAACACGCGGCAATTCCGTCTTTAGTTCAATCTGTATAATTAGGAGAAAGTCCCGCCTGTAACAGAACGGGACTTTTGATGACATGAATTAGGTATGAGATTGTATGTACTTCACAACTTCACCTACAGTTGTAATTTTCTCTGCATCTTCATCAGAGATTTCCATATCAAACTCATCTTCCAATTCCATTACCAATTCAACTACATCGAGAGAATCAGCGCCTAAATCATCTTTAAAAGATGCTTCAAGTGTAACTTCGGCTTCGTCGGCTCCCAAACGGTCAACGACAATGCGTTTTACGCGCTCCAATACATCGGACATCCGGCTCACCTCCTCTTAGGTATTATACGAAAATTACAATTAAAATGCCATAGAAGAGAGTTTTCATTGACAACTCTTCATCGGGGCATGCGGATTGCAACATGCTACTACATATACATGCCGCCATCCACATGCAAAGTCTGGCCCGTCATATATGAGGAAGCATCCGAGGCCAAGAACAGCACCACGTCAGCAATTTCCTCAGGCCGTCCAAGACGGGCCAGCGGAATACCGCTCAGCATATTGTCACGCAAATCATCAGCCAGTACCTGCGTCATCTCAGTATCGATGAATCCAGGAGCCACACAGTTCACTGTAATACCTCTCGAAGCAAGCTCTCGAGCAGAGGATTTGGTAAGACCAATTACCCCTGCTTTAGCAGCAACGTAGTTGGCTTGGCCTGCGTTGCCAAGTACACCAACCACGGAGGAGATATTGATAATTCGGCCAGAACGCTGCTTCATCATTGGACGTGTTGCCGACTTAAGACAATTAAACACACCCTTCAGATTCGTTTCGATCACCTGATCGAATTCCTCTTCCTTCATGCGCATGATTAAATTATCTCTTGTTATGCCGGCATTATTCACCAGGATGTCAATCTTGCCCCAAGCGCCAATCACATCCTTGATCAACTGATCTGCTTCGTCAGCGCGACCGACATTTGCCTGAACTGTAATAGCCTCTACACCTTTGGCACGAATCTGCTCTGCTACCTCAGTCGCAGCCGCTTCACTACCAGCATAGTTTACCGCCACATTAGCACCTGCTTCAGCCAGCGCCAGCGCAATACTACGGCCAATTCCGCGCGACGCTCCCGTAACGAGCGCCGTTTTTCCACTCAATGGCTTAGACATCATAGTCCCCCCCTTGCAAGTATATAACCCGTTAAGGCAATGATTATACTTTTAACGGGCCTCCAAGGCTTCCGTTACAGAAGCAAACGACTCCAGGCTACTTATATTATACAGCTTAACCGTTTTGTCGATTTTTTTAACCAGTCCAGTCAATACACTTCCCGGTCCAAACTCAACAAAGGTGTCAACACCTTGTTCTAGTAGCCATGCTACACTGTCTTCCCACAGTACCGGAGAATAGACCTGATCCACCAACAGTTGGCGAACTTCGCTCCCCTCACGTACAGGTTTAGCTGTTACATTAGCAACAACCGGAACCTGAGCTTTCGAGAAAATTACAGCCTCCAACTTGCCGGAGAGCTTGGTCGCTGCTTCCTTCATCAATGACGAGTGGAAAGGACCGCTAACCTCCAGAGAAATAGCGCGCTTGCCTCCTGCTTCCTTCACACGTTCAGCGACAGCAGCTACGCCCTCCTTCGTACCAGATACAACAATTTGTCCAGGACAATTGATGTTGGCTAGTTCGACCAGTTGACCAGACTCCGTAATATCACGGCACAATGCTGCCAATGCTTCACGATCAGCTCCCAACACAGCAGCCATCCCGCCTTGCCCATCAGGAATGGCCTGCTCCATGAACTCGCCACGTGTACGAACGATTTCAACCGCATCCTCAAATGCGAGGACACCGGAAGCGACTAGCGCGCTGTATTCTCCTAGACTGTGTCCAGCCACATAATCGGGATGAATGCCCATTTTTTCCTTGAACGCTTCATACAACGCAATGCTCGCCGTTAACAGTGCAGGCTGCGTATTGGATGTTTGCTTCAAAGCTGTGTCCGGCCCTTCAAAAATCAGTGTGCTTAGTGCGAACCCTAACCGTTCGTCCGCTTGGCGAAATACTTCTGTTGCAGCTGGAACTGCTTCATAAGCATCTTTAGCCATACCTACAGCTTGTGAACCCTGACCGGGAAATATAAATGCCGTTTTGCCCATCGTGTATGCACCTCTCTGTATCCAATGCTTGTCCTGTAAAACACTACACAAATTCAATATTATATCAAAAATTCCATCTTATTACCAGACAAGAACCGACGCTCCCCAGGTCAAGCCACCGCCAAAGCCCACCATTAATACACGGTCGCCTTCCTTCATGCGGCCTTCCTCAGCTGCTTCCACAAGAGCGAGAGGGATTGATGCTGCCGATGTATTCGCATATTTATGAACATTAACAACTACCTTTTCCTCTGGTAAATCCAGACGTTGCATAGCCGATTGGATGATGCGAACATTGGCTTGATGCGGAACGAACAGATCAATATCATCTTTGGACAGCCCTGCTTTTTCCAACACATCGACCGTTGCCGTTCCCATAACACGAACCGCGAACTTGAACACTTCGCGTCCGTTCATGTAAATATAGTGCTGTTTATTTTCCAGTGTGTCTGCACTCGCAGGCAAACGCGAGCCTCCTGCTTCCAACTTGAGTAAGCTGCCTCCGGCACCCTCAGCCCCGAGATCAAAGGATTGGAATCCTCTACCTTCAGGCACTTCGCCAATCACTACAGCTCCTGCACCATCTCCGAATAGAACACAGGTATTGCGGTCGGTATAATCTGTAATCCGAGAAAGACAGTCTGCCCCAATGATTAATGCATTATTATAGATACCTGTCTTAATGAAGCTCGTTGCCGTAGCCAGTCCGTATACAAAACCCGAGCATGCCGCAGACAAATCGAAAGCTGCTGCGCCTTTGGCTCCCAATTTGTCCTGAAGAATGCAGGCAGTTGACGGAAACGCCATATCCGGTGTAACCGTAGCTACAATAATTAAATCCAGATCCTGTGCCGTCATACCCGCGGACTCCAACGCCTTAATTGCTGCTTCATAAGCTAAATCAGATGTAGCCTGCTCTGGAGCCGCAATATGGCGCTCCTGAATCCCTGTACGGCTGACAATCCATTCATCACTTGTTTCTACGATTGCTTCCAAATCTTTATTGGTCAGAATTTTCTCAGGTACGTATTTCCCTGTTCCGATAACACCAACCGGCCGTAATTTATTCATATCGTCACTCACTTCCTGCTGATTTCCTTGGATATACTTTCTACCAATCGGTTTTGCAAGGCCGTACGAGCCTGCCTTACCGCATTTTTGACGGCAACGCCGTCAGACGAACCGTGACTTTTCAGGACGAGTCCACTCAAACCCAGCAAAGGAGCCCCGCCATGCTCTTTATAATCCAATTTACCTTTCAGACTGCGAAGCTCAGGCATAATCAAGGCTGCCGCAAGCTTGGTCTTCAAGGATTTGGTGAATTGCTCTTTTAAGAGAGAAAATATGGCTCCGGCTGTACCCTCCAGCGATTTTAGCATGATATTTCCAGCAAATCCATCGCACACCAGTACATCGCAATTCCCGGTTAACACATCTCTCGATTCAACATTACCCACAAAATTGACAGGTAACTGCTCAATAAGTGGATATGCCAACTTCGTCAGTTCATTGCCCTTCCCAGCTTCGGTCCCCACATTCAGCAGACCCACCCTTGGAGAAGTCACACCGTGAACTTTCTGACGATACAAGCTCCCCATCAGTGCATACTGGGCAAGATGCTCAGGCTTGGCATCCATATTGGCTCCCAAGTCCAGCGCCAGAATACCCTGATCATCTATCGTTGGTATCATCGGCGCGAGAGCCGGACGTTCAATGCCTTCCATTCTTCCAACCACCAGCAACCCTGTGGTCATTAGCGCGCCTGTATTACCTGCGGATATCATGGCATCCGCTTCGCCTTCTCTGACCATTCGACCAGCTACGACCATCGAGGCATCCTTTTTACGGCGCACTGCCTTTACAGGCTCGTCCTGCGCATCTATCATTTCGGATGCATGGCGAATGCTGAGGTTCGTCGGCAACGCCCTACCGTTCAGAACCGATTCAATTCGTTCCAGGTCACCAACCAGCGTAATGTCCGTATCCTTCCATTCCGCTGCCGCAGATAGCGCGCCCTCTACTGTCGCCTCAGGAGCATTATCTCCCCCCATGGCATCAATGGCGATCCGCATGCTGACTTCCTCCTTCGCTATACTCTTCCTCCGTGGAGCGATAAATGACAAAGTTGCCTTGGAACACCATTTCTTCTCCTACGTAGGCAAAGACTTCCACTTTAGCCTTCCCTTTTTGTTCTGGATTTGAGCGTACATATGCCTTGGCAATGCACTTCTCACCTAAATGAACCGGGCGGACAAAGCGTATATCCGCTGATGCAGTCAATGCTATCTCATCATTAATCACGGCAACGGCCAATGAATTGGCCTGAGCAAATACATAATGCCCCCGCGCAATGCCAGTACGCGAAAAAATATGTTCCTCTTTAATCTCAAAAATCGAAATACCGCTTCGATCCAACTGTAGATCAACGATATCCCCGATCACTTCATGCAAAGGCAAGGAACGAACCTGGTCGTAGGAGCGCTCAGCCATCAGCTTTAGCCGTTCCCGCAATTCTGGGATTCCCAGTTCCATCCGGTCCAGCCGAATAGTCTGAATACTTACCTTCAGCTGTCTTGTCAATTCCTGATCCGTTACGAACGGATTATCATCAATTAATTGAGTCAGCCGCTGCTGTCTCTGTCTCTTCGGCAAACGTTCGATGTCAGTGACGCCTCCTTTCCCTACAATAAACTGTCGTTCAGACGACAGTTCGGGTTACTTTACTTCACTTTCTAACGGCGAAACTTCAAGCCGATTTGTCTTCTTGTATGTATAAAGGAACCTCTTCGGCCCTTCTTTCTTAGAACCTGGTACTAAAACAGTATATAGCATGCTGACGTAAAAAGGAAGCATGCAGACAAAAAAAAGTAGCGCCTCACTGAAGTGAAGCGCTACTCTTCCTGCGAAGATTCCAAAGAATCCGCTTATCGGACATTATTGAGAGATGATCTCTCTAGCTTTGTACGTTCCGCAAACTTTGCACACATGGTGAGCAAGTTTCAATTCGCCGCATTCGGAGCATTTCACCATACCTGGTACTGCCAGTTTAAAGTGAGTACGACGTTTGTCGCGACGAGTTTTGGATGTTCTCCGTTGAGGTACTGCCATTATTCCCACCTCCTTAACCAGATCACCCCCGCATAGCGGGTATGACTTCTTATCTCATTCAAGACTGAAAGAAAATGCCAGAAGCAATTATCTTACAGCCGGTGAATCAAGCCTGCAACATCCACGCATCGGTTCAGTAACTCTCCGGCACAAGCGGATGATGATTTTTCAGAATTGAACTCAATTCTCATTTAAAAAAATCCTTAAGCCCTGCCAGACGCGGATCAATCTTTTCCGTATCGCCATCGTTACTGTCATCGGAGCCAATACTCCAGTTTTGTCCGGTCTTTGGTGCGATTCCCTGACAATCCTCACTGCACAAAGGCGCAAACGGCACATGCAGTACAAACAGTTCTTCACAATACGGTGCAATGTCGAAGGAGTCCTCCGTCACTGCGATAAAATCGCCATCTTCATCCTCCTCTTCAACACTCGAAGAGGTTTGCTTGAACCGTTCACGGAATTCAATCTTTAAATCCTCGTGCATCGGGCTTAAACAGCGTGAACACAGCATGTCCAGACCTGCGGTCAACGTGCCTTCCACGCTCATCAAGCCTTGACCCAGACTAACGGCGACCAAGTCGGTCTCCAGCGGGGAAACGGCCGTAACATCAGCACGATCATCCACCAATTCACTCACATTAAGAGATTCACGGATAGGAAAAGGACCGTCACTTGTTGCTACTTTTCGAAAAAATAGTTGCATCACTATCACTCCAAACAAACAAAAATTATTATACCGACTGATCGAGTCGTTTGTCAACACCTTTCACTTTACACCACTCACAAATCCACTGGTTTTCCAATGGTTCGACAAGTTTTATGCAGAAGCAAAAATGCATTGTGCTAAACATGTACCGATGAGTATTCGTACCCCCGCCACTCTTCGTGTACAATAATGCGAGTATAAAGCTTTTTCGTCCAGGTCTCAATGGTCTTGTTCATGCCGACGATGAAAAACAGTATAGCTGCCCTGAAAACAATCATTCACGGGTACTTAACCATTATTATCAAAATAGTTACCCAATAAGTTACTTTAAGAAAGGAGCCGACATACGGTCTTGAAAACACTCGGTATGATTGTAGAGTACAATCCTCTGCATAACGGACATGTCCATCACTGGGAGGAGTCTCTTCGCATCACTGGTGCACAGCGCACAGTGGCTGTGATGAGCGGCCCTTTCCTTCAGCGGGGCGAACCCGCGATTACAGACAAATGGTCCCGAACCGAAATGGCACTCGCCATGGGTGTGGACCTAGTTCTGGAGCTGCCTGTGGCCTATGCCGTCCAGCCTGCAGAATGGTTTGCCCGCGGAGCGGTCGCCCTGCTCCATGCGACGGGCATCGTCGACGCGCTCTGCTTCGGTAGCGAGAGCGGAGACATCGCCCCGCTGCGCGCGCTGGCCCGCGTGCTGGCGGCAGAGCCGGCCGAGCTCAAGGCCGGCATCGCGCAGCGCCTGAGCAGCGGCACGAGCTATCCCGCTGCCTACGCGGGAGCCGCAGCCGCGCTCGCGGCCGAAGGAGCGGACGGCGCTGCGCTCGCCGCCCTCATGCAGCAGCCCAACAATACGTTGGGGCTGCATTACTTGATTGCGCTGGAAAGACTGGGCAGCACAATCAAGCCCTTCACGGTAGCCCGCACAGGATCGGGCTACCACGAAGCCGTGGCCCCTGCGGACGGAGTCATCGCCAGCGCCACGGCCATCCGCCGTCTGCTGCTGGACGGCGGGCCGGAGGCCGCGTCGCTCTACATACCTGCGGCGACACTGGAGATTTTGCGGCGCGAGTGGCAAGCTGAACGCGCGCCGCTGCACTGGGAAGCGTTCAGCCAGCCGTTGCTGAACGCCCTGATCACACGTAGCCCGCAGCAGCTGGCGGAGCTGCACGAGGTCACCGAAGGGCTGGAGCATCGTCTGCGGCAATCGCTGTACACGCTCCCTCAGCCTTCTGTGGAGGCCCTGCTCACCGCGATCAAGACAAGGCGCTATACTCGTACGAAGCTTCAGCGGATGTGTACACATATTTTGCTGAATCATGCCAAAACCGATATGACTCCTGCTGAGCTGGCGAAAGGTCCGGGCTATATCCGCGTGCTCGGCTTTAACAGGGCTGGACGCGAGCTGCTGGCACGTATGAAGCAGACAGCCACCCTTCCGGTATGGGTCAAGCTGTCTGCCGGATCATATCCTCAGCTGGACTGGGATACAGCCGCAGCCGCCATACACGCAGCCGGGATGCCACGTCCCGCCATCCGCGACATGTATGCTGATTACTTGCGACCGCCCATTATGGTTTGATGGGCAGCTTTTCCATATAATTCAGCGCATCGCCAAGCTTGCGAACCGGAACAAGCTTCATCCGGGTTCCCATTTGCTCAGCTTTGGCCTTCGCCTCTTTATAATTATCCGCAGGGACGAAAAACAAATCCGCACTCTGACGGTCAGCAGCAACTATTTTATACTTTGCACCACCAATCGCTCCAACCTGACCGTCCTTATCAATAGTACCCGTACCGGCTACACGATATCCCTTACTCAGATCACCTGGTGTCAGTTGGTTATAGATTTCCATGGTAAACATCAAACCTGCCGAAGGACCGCCAACATCCGTAGATGTAAAATGAATCGTTTTACGTTCATCCTTCGGCTCTACCTTCTGTACCGTGGCAATACTGACGCCAAATCCAGAACGTTGCTTACCCGTTTCACTGTCCATGATGGTCGTTAAGGGAGCTTGAACGATCAGCAACTTACCATCGCGCTTTAGCTTCACTTTAGCCATTTTTCCCGATTTTTCGTCCTCCAAAGCCTTCCGAATGGAACGATTATCGGTCACTCGCACGCCGTTCAGCTCCAATATTTCATCTCCAGGCTCAAACACGCTGTTCGATCCCGGGACCTTAAATACATACACGTAATCTGGCACAATGCGATAGGGAACATGGGCACGGGTGTAGGCAGCCTCCATCGCGGAAGATTGGGAATCCCCCATATACCATACCTGCTCTGCCGCATATTCGTCTTCACTTCTTCCATGCAGACGATCCTCTTTGCGCTGAATCTCCGAATTGCGGTCCAGCTTGGACAGGCCCAACATAATAACATTGGCATAACGCGCCGATACCGTCGTCATCATAAAGGTCCCCCGTTCGATGCTGTCACCCTCCCGGACTTTAACCATCAGTTTGATCTCATTAGCCCCACCTGGTCCATAGATCAGATAAGGGGTTGGCATATAGACCAGCACATAGACCATTGCAGCCAGCATTAAGATATAACCGGTTGTAAAAAAAGCTCTTTTCCGGTTTATTCGTTTCATTGCTTCTCCCCCCCTTGCAGCCTAACTTCTCCTATTTTATCCAAGTGCCTCTGCGCCACCTGTTCTCAAGCCTTCCGAAAAAGCATACATTGTTTACGACAACGTATACGAACAACCTATCCCAAGACAACGAACATGAATAAACACTGGAGACAGCATCCCACTCTCCTTAGTATATTTATGAGAGGTGAATTCTTTGATGCAAAAGGAAGCCCATTCCGCTCCTTATTGGACAACCATACTGCTTGGCCTTGGAGCCATTTTGCTTGTACTGGCTGTTGTCGCCTCACCAGAAGAAGTATTTCAAGCCTCTACTCAAGGCCTTAAGCTATGGTGGAGTATTATTTTCCCAGCCATGCTGCCTTTTTTGATGCTGTCCGAAATGCTCATCGCCTTTGGTCTAGTACATGGACTAGGTATCCTGCTGGAGCCGTTTATGCGATCCTGGTTCCGTCTACCCGGGCGAAGCGGCTGGGTGTTGGCCCTCGGCCTGACCGCGGGATTCCCCGCTGCAGCGGAAGCGGTGCGCCAATGGGCACAACAGGAGGATATGACTGCGTTTCAGCTTCGACGTCTAACCTCTATCGCTCATTTCTGCAATCCGATTACCATCCTGCTCGTCATCGGGACAGGGCTACTGCACAATGCTACCGCAGGCGTGATGTTACTTGCAGTTCACTGGATTTCCGGGCTGCTGGCAGGCTGGATCACCGCCAGACTACCTGTATCGTCCAAAGAATTGCAAAAACGGGAAACGCCAGCTGCCCTACGGCGCACCTCAGTTTCCCGTACTTCTCCCTCCCTGATCCGATCCGCATGGGAAGCTACCCGCTCTGCCAGAGAACGGGACGGCCGCAGTTTCGGAAAACTGTTGGGCGAAACCGTATCCCATGCTGTACAGACGCTGATGGTGACAGGTGGATTCATTATTTTCTTTTCCGTACTAATTCGACTGCTGTCCATATACACAGGCCAAGGATCGCTTTCTTTCATATGGCCTGCCTGGATGGAAATCCATTTGGGTTCCTATGAAATCAGCCGTCTGCCCTACGATCTCCGTACACAAGCAGCCCTGATCAGTGCTGTGTTGGGCTGGGGCGGCCTGTGCGGCTGGCTTCAAATTACCGCCGTCACCAGACCTTCCGACAAGGGCATCACCTTCACCCTGTCACGAGTGCTCCATGGGATCATTGCTTTTGGACTTACCTTAGCGACATGGGTCCCGCTTAACCGCATCGTCAGCAATACAACTCCCGCTTACGTCAGTCGCAGTTCTGTGTCTTCTTTTGTGGAAAGCGTAAATGAATCCGCCACGCATCCTGTCATGACCGGAGCCAGCGGCTTACTAACACAAATAGAAGGAACATCTATGTACCCCTGGCAACTAACCGTACTGTCCATTGCGCTGCTGGGTACAATTATAGTTACCCTGCTGGCCTTTTCCTTTATGACTTCATGGTGGAGCCGCCGCGATTCGCGTTGACCTTCGCACGCAGTGCGTCTTCCACCTCCGGTGCCACCAGATCTACAACCTTGCCATCAAAATGCGCAATTTCCTTCACCATACTGGAACTCAGATATGAATAAGCTGGATTGGTCATCATAAAGATCGTTTCCGCATCCGGGTTCAGCTTATGATTTGTAGAGGCTAATTGTAGCTCATATTCAAAATCAGTCACCGACCGAATTCCTCTGACAATAACCTGGGCCCCTTTTTGACGTACATAATTAGCTGTCAGATCACGGAAGCTGTCCACTTCAACGTTCGGGATATCGCGAGTTACCGTTCGCAGTAACTCCATTCGTTCCTCAAGTGAAAACAGCGGATTTTTACTAATATTGTTAAGAACCGCGACAATCAATAGATCAAACTGTCTGGCTGCTCTTTGAATAATATCCTGATGCCCCATCGTCACGGGATCAAAAGTTCCCGGATATACAGCAATACGTGGTTTGTGCTCAATCATGATGGTCCTCCCCGTCTGATTCGCTGATGCCGAATTTGACCCCTCCGGCTTCTGTATGTTCTACGACATCCGACAAAACATCGGCTGCAAAATGATAAATAGATAACGCCGTTTCACCATAAACTGCTTTTCTGACCTGTTCGAACGGCCCGAAGCTTTCCGGATATTCATGTCCCGATTCATACTCCAGCACGATGATTGCATCTGAACGAAGCAAGTTCAACTCAGCCATACGGCTCATTAATTCATCTCCGTGTTTGAGACGATAGGGTGGGTCCAGAAAAACAGCATCAAAAAGAGCTCCACGTTTTGCCAGCACCTTGAGCGCTCGTCCGGCATCATTGCGGAACACTTCAGCCTGTCCTTCCAATCCAGTTTTTCGCAAATTTTCTTTAATGACATCAATGCTTTTGGATTCCATATCAATAAAAACAGCCTTGTCCATTCCCCGGCTAAGCGCCTCTATACCCAGGCCACCACTGCCAGCAAACAGATCAAGTGCGACTCCCCCATCAAAATAAGGACCTATCATGCTAAATAGCGCTTCCTTGACCTTATCCGTGGTCGGCCGCGTCCCTGTGCCGGGAACTGCCTTTAACGGCCTTCCTTTGGCACTACCCGATACCACTCTCACGCTGAAACTCACCTATTTTCTATATGTGTTCATAACCATATAAGATTATGACGCTATCGTACCACATGCACCGCCGTTTGAAAAACTTAGGATGAGGCAGGTATAAAAAACCATTCCCTGGGCATCCTTAGGATATCGGCATTCAACCAATGTCGTAGACAACCGCGGAGAAGACTTACGTTTCCCCATAAGCTCTTCGTCCGGTTTCTCCTCTCCCATTCGGGCGCTCTTTAATGGAGCGCCTGATTTTTTTGCATAAAAAGAAGCTGCTTAATAGCAGCTCTATGTATCATTTTTCTATTTCGGCATTTTGTTTATTTCAGCAGTTCCTCGGGTGTATCCCCTTGATAAACATACACGTAACTCGCCACTGATACAGCAAATGTTGCAAACATAGACAACGATGTAGCTAATCCATATACCATTTTCCTCATCATTCCACTCACCTCCTTCCCCGGATCAATGTTAGGCTCTGGACCAAAAAAGCAATAGCCACTACAGAGGAACCGATTACAAAATTAGTACATACAAGCAAGGAGGATAACAGTCGCAAGAGGGGATAAAATTGTACTGGAATGCGCGACTGCTTTTCAATTCTGGACGGGGCAAAACATAAAACGAGAATGAGAGCTATTCCGGTAAACAGGTTTGTCCACCAACTATTTAAGGCCATGCAGGATATGTAAGTAAAAGCTGCTGAGGTCACCAACACACATGCCATGCCCGTTTTCAAATGAATGCCTCCTGATATTTGGCGCAGCAGGGCGAAAGCGACGAGAATCATTACAGCCTCTACCATCCGCCCCGTGAAGATTGAGGCGAATAGTGTTAACACGATGATCATGGACGCATTCAGAATGAGAGCAAGTGCGTATTTAAGTACCGCGACAGAGGCCGGATGATCAGGCACAGTACGTTTGATCTGGTTAGCAAGTTTGAAAGCCATCGCTTCAATCATCCCGGTATTCCTTTCCGATTGCATAATAGATGAAAAATCCCGAAACCAGTGCAAAAAATATCATATTTAACCATACCTCGTTATAGTAGAGCACAATAGAAGTTGAAATGAGCGACAGGATAATCAGCGTGATGACAATTCCATATTCCTCTTTGAACTTTAGCTTCTTGAAATTAGGGGAAAAGCCGATCCCTTTTCGATACAACATCAATGAAATAAGCAGTCCTACTGCCGCGCTTACCACTTGTAGCAGATAGCCCTTCAAGGACCCATCCTGCAGCTCAGAAACCGGAAGGTTGCCGAACATGACTTTTAGGAATACCGACTGAACAACGGCATATGCAAAATAACCTGTAACCGTCATAATACCGGACCACACAATCGGAATCTTCACGACCGTAGCAAGTAAAAAAATAAAAAGCAGCATATTTACGACAGGCACCAAATACGAAAAGGAAAACTCCTCTCGGAGCATATAACTTTGCAAATTCATAATCAGGTTAACAAAAATGGCCTGCCATAGATAAGGGGTCATTTTAACTTTAAAAATACTCAAAATCAGCGCAAAAACAGCTACTCCCTCAAGCGTGGAGAAAAGCAAAAAGCCGATTGGCTTCAAAAGCATGCGTGCATCTCCTTTACAATTCCAACAAACCTCATCGGTGTATTCAAAAACTTGGATGTACATCGAATATAAAGGGCTGGGAGCTACTTTTCAAGAGGTCTTTTCAATTATTTCATAGATTTATTCAAGCACTTCAACCAAATGTTATCGGATGCTGTTTCAAGTTGCAGCTTAGGCAACACTTTCTTTGACCGAATCTCCCTGCTTGTGCACAGGCTTCATACGTGAGATAAGCTTTTTCCCCCAACGGATGCCGGGCTGTTCAATCCACGAGTAGGTAAACCAGGATAGTCCGATGGTGAATAGCAACGTCATGATAAACATAAGTGTGAGGCTGACTAGGGGAGCAAAAGGTAGTTTAACCTGTACGATTAGTCCCAGAACCAGCATATGCGTCAAATACATGCTGTAGCTAAGGCGGCCGATCCATGACCACACCCGATTAAGCAGCCAGATCGGCTGCCAGTGATACAAAGCATACGCTCCCAGCAGCAACCCGACACCTATGAGATAATCGGTCATGCCTCCAAAAAACGCAAATAGCACAGAAACCAGCAGCCAACCTCCACTGACCCGGTCTATACTTTTCCAATGCCGCTCGTCTTTCCAAATGAAAAACAACAATATACCTAGCCCAAAGACAGGCAATTGATTCGGAAACCATAAATACAGATAGTGCCCCCATAAAGAGTGATCACTAATCCACGGATATTGAACAAATACCGTATTTAGCCCGAAGCTTACCACAAGTGCCATCACAACAAACCAGGTCGCATGGCGGACTGATCGAATCAGCTTAAATAATAGGGGGATAAACAGATAAAACATACATTCCACCGCAATGGACCATTCCACACCAATAATGCTGTTGATCCAGTACGGATTCAGACCATTCAAAAACAGGACATGAGCTGCGATATTGGCGGCAGTGACTCCCTCCTGATCTCCAAGCCAAAATCGTGGACCTGTCCCGTTCACAACCAAATAGATTCCTAACATCACGTAATACAAAGGAGCAATCCGAAAAAAACGACGCAACAGGTAAGCTGAAATTCTTTCCCTCTTGTCACCCGAACGTCTGCTCAAGGATAAAAATAGCGTAAAAGCGCTGGCCATATAAAATAAAGCGACACCTTTAGCTCCTATACTCAAGCCTTTTTGCAACCATCCGTTTAATCCGTCCACATGCTGGCTGACATGCACAAGTAAAACTCCAATAATAGCCAGCGCCCTCAGCGTATCTACAAATTGCAGTTTGTCATCTTCCATTTTCCCCTTGGCTTCGGGCATCGTATCCCTCCATAACAGTCTCGAATGATACATTTCGTATCTATAATACACAAAATGTATCAACAAAGTAAATATCTCCGTTATGCAAAAAAAACACCCTCCGACCGCAAAGAAATGCGGCCAAAAGATGTTCATTTTGTCCTTGCTATAGTCAGCTCACGCAAATGAGTATGGGCTAATTGGCAGTGACTTTATTTCAGGATTTTGCAAAATTCGATTCCAGTCGCTCCGAAGTGCAAGATATAGACGAACTAAAGCATTTCGATCTATATCCTGTTCATCGGAAGTCGCTTATGGGATTTTTGCAAAATCCTCATTTATTTAAATGAAAAGGTACGGTCGTTACGATCACGTCTTTGTAATTAATCAAATAAGCTCTCATCAGTAAGCTGGTCTGATTGTGTAGAATATTTTCCCACCAGTGCTTGGTGATGAATTGTGGAATGAGAACAGTGATATGGTCCTCGTCTGCTTTTTTCCACTCTACTGTATCGATGAACTTGCGGAGCGGATTAATGATGCTGCGATAACGGGATCTCAGCACTACTAAACGTATGCCCACGTCCCACTCTTCCCACTTCTGTTCCATTTTTTGAATCGCCTCATCATCCACACCCACATATACGGCAACCACATTATCCGACAAGGTTTTGGCATAGCTGATCGTATTCATAACGACTCGCGTAATACCTGCCACCGGAATAATAATCGTATTGCCTTTCACCATAGGTTTATCCTTGGTAATATCAATGCGCAGTTGTTCAGCCGTATTTTTGTAATGCCTGTTGATCTTCATAAAGAAATACAGAACCAAAGGCAGAAAGATAAAGATTACCCACACCTGGCTAAATTTGGTGAAAATAAAGATGAGCGTAATCGACAGCGTGGTCAGCATCCCAACCGTATTAATAGCAAGTTTGACGATCCAGCCTGGCGGTTTGAGCTTGATCCAGCGAATCATCATGCCAAGTTGCGAGAGCGTGAACGGAATAAATACCCCTACGGCATAAAGCGGGATCAGATTTTCTGTGTTGCCGCCAAATACGATAACCAGCAATGCCGAGAAGATACTCAGAAACAGGATACCATTAGAGTATCCAAGCCGATCTCCACGAACCATGAACATGTGCGGCATGTATTTGTCCTTCGCGAGCATAAAAGCAAGCAATGGAAAGGCCGAATAGGCTGTATTCGCCGCCAAAAACAAGATGAGCGCCGTTACGCCCTGAATGATGTAATACATCACACCGCGCCCGAAAGTGGCGTTCGCAATTTGCGAAATGACCGTTTCATGCGGATTAGGACGAACACCGTACCAATAAGCCAGCAAACTAATTCCGATAAACATACACCCGAGAATCAAACCCATCATCATTAGTGTAGTTGCTGCATTTTTGGCAGCTGGCTTGCGGAAGTTCGGAATGGCATTCGAGACAGCCTCTACCCCAGTTAACGCCGAGCAACCCGAGCTGAACGCCTTCAGTAGCAGGAACAGGCTGACGTTGGATACCGTAGCTCCAAATTGCGGTGCTGCAGCATGAGCTCCCCCTGCCACGTAATGAATGATACCGCTAATAATCAAAACAAAAATAGCAACAACAAATAAGTAAATCGGTACAGCCAGCACCGAGGCAGATTCTGTCACCCCGCGCAAGTTCATAATAGTCAAAAAGATAATCATAATCAGAGCAATGGCGATCCGATGATCATGTAACGACGGGAACGCAGATGTAATGGCATCTGTACCTGCTGATGAGCTAACTGCTACCGTCAGAATATAATCGACCAGCAAAGAACCACCTGCAATCAGACTCGGACTCTTTCCCAAATTGTCCTGTGCAACAATGTACGCTCCGCCACCACCAGGATAGGAAAATATGGTCTGTCTATAGGACAGGATCAGAATGATCAGCAAACCCAATACCGCAATGGATATAGGAATGGAATACCATAGGGCAGCGAAGCCTGCTGTAATTAAAACCAGCAGAATTTGCTCCGTTCCGTAAGCTACAGAGGACAAGGCATCTGAGGACAGAATGGCCAGTGCCTTGAGCTTATTCAGTTTCTCATCTTCAAGGGCCGTCGACTTTCGCGGACGACCGATTAATAATCTTTTGACTTTACTCAGCATTTCGTTGACTCCTTCTTTGGATGAGGGTTTTGCAAAAGAACTATGGATCTTATGTTTATTATGTCACCTGCACATCAGTTTGATGAAACAAATGAACTATTATTTTATACTCCCTCATCCTGAAAAAAACAATAAGGAATGCTCCCTAAAAAGAGCATTCCCGAGTAAGAAAGAGTATTTCGATAAAATACCCTTATGTATACAGTAATTTGAACCTTTCCGGGGTAATTCCTTCAGCTCGGCGGAAAGTTGCCACAAAATGACTGGCATCTCGGAATCCTACTCGCTCCGAAATCTCCTTTACTGTTAATTGCGGATATTCCGTCATCATTTCCTTGGCCTTCCGCAGCCGAATTACAATCAGATAAGCATAAGAAGTCACACCAAACGCTTGCTTAAATAATGTATTTAAATGACGGGAGCTGACATTCATCATAACTGCCATATCACCTAGGCCCACATCTGGACTGGCATAATTTTGCTCCATAAAGGCCAGTACAGGGGTTAAACGTTCCACATTATGGGATAGGGAAGGCATCGAGCTATGTTGTCCATGTTTACGCAGTAGAGTCAGAAAACGATACATATTGGCCGAAGCATCTAATCCAGACAAATCACGTTCACTAACCATGGAATGGAGCATAGTTTCCCCAAAGCTGTGCAGCTCGCTATCCGGGTCCCAATGATACCCGCGTGTATGCTTCAATCCCAGTGCAGTCAATACAGCAGCGGCGATGGGGCCGTCAAATGTAATGTATAACGTTCGCCATACCTTGGTCGCCCGCCTGTATGCATGGGATTCCCCGGGCAACAGCAGAACCCCGGACTGCTCTCCCAGACGGAAGGTCCCCCCTTTAAATGTAAACATCCCTTCACCAGACACTGTCTGAATCCAGTGAAAGCACGGATAACCCTCTGGACGGGACACATCCTCCTGCCTGCTGTTAAATCCGATACTTTCAATAAAAAGGGGTAAAGAGTGCTCACGCGTAGTCAGGAAAAATCTTAAATGATGGGGAGTTAAAATCATAAAAAGCACCTCCGGCGTATGCGGGTATGTATTCTTCATGTAGATCCATATTGTTATATACACGTTCATTTTATTATATTTAAAAGCAGTTATTTGTATTATAAGATAGAATTATTCTTATATACAGAGGTGATTGGCATGATAAGCAGCAAACTTCCTAAAGTATTTTACGGTGGAGATTATAATCCTGAGCAATGGGATGAGGCCACGCATCAGGAGGATTTACGGATGTTCAGGCAAGCAGGGATTGATATCGCCACGGTCAACGTATTCTCATGGGCTAAAATTCAGTCCGACGAAATCACATATCATTTTGAATGGCTGGATCAATTGATTGACAGTCTTTATGAAAGCGATATCTTCGTTTGTCTAGCTACTAGCACGGCAGCGCACCCTGCTTGGATGGCTACCCGCTACCCCGACGTTCTCCGGGTGGACGCTGACGGACGGAAGCGGAAATTCGGTGGCCGCCACAACTCCTGTCCGAACAGTCCAACGTATCGAAAATACGCGGAGCAGATGGCTGACCGAATTGCAGAACGATACAAAAACCATCCCGCGATCCTCGTGTGGCACGTGTCCAATGAGTACGGCGGGGATTGCTATTGTGATAACTGCGCGACCGCATTCCGGGTGTGGCTCAAGCAAAAATACGGATCACTGGAAGAGCTAAACCGGGTGTGGAATACTTCCTTCTGGGGGCACACCTTCTATGATTGGGATGAAATTGTACCGCCAAATAATCTGAGCGAGCATTGGGGAGAAAATCACTCCTGCTTTCAGGGCATATCCCTCGATTATGCGCGCTTCAATTCAGACAGTATGCTGGATTGCTACCTATTGGAATATAACGCGATTAAAAAACATGTTCCCGATGCCGTGGTAACAACCAATCTGATGGGCTTTTTTAAGCAACTGGACTATTTTAAATGGGCTAAGTACATGGATATTGTATCTTGGGACAGCTATCCCGGGGCCAATACTCCGATAAGCTATACGGCGATGGCGCACGATCTGATGCGCGGATTGAAGGATGGGCAACCCTTTATGCTGATGGAGCAAACACCGAGCCAGCAGAACTGGCAGGCGTATAATTCGCTTAAACGTCCCGGCGTTATGCGGTTATGGAGTTATCAGGCAGTCGCGCATGGCGCGGACACGGTCATGTTCTTCCAGCTTCGCCGCTCGATCGGCGCTTGTGAGAAATTCCACGGGGCCGTCATTGAGCATGCCGGGCATGAGAACACACGTGTATTTCGCGAGGTGGCGCAGCTTGGCAGTGAGCTTGGCGCATTAGGCAACAGGCTACTTGACGCGACCGTTAATGCCAAAGTAGCCATTTTATTCGATTGGGATAATTGGTGGGCTTTGGAAAAATCAAGTGGCCCTTCTGTTGCCTTGAAATATATGGATCAGGTACACAAGTATTATGCTCCCCTCTTCCGGCGGAATGTACAGGTAGACCTGGTTTCTGTTGATGCAGATTTCCAGAAATATGATCTCATTATCGCGCCTGTACTATACATGGTCAAGCCGGGTACCGCCGAGAAGCTGGAACAGTTCACAGAGCATGGCGGCACCTTCGTAACGACCTTTTTCAGTGGCATTGTAAATGAAAACGATCTGGTCACAACCGGAGGATATCCTGGTAAACTACGTAACTTGCTCGGGATCTGGGTGGAAGAAATTGACGCCCTTCTGCCGGAATCACACAATCGCATTGTATTGAAAGAAAAGGTGGGCGTATTACAAGGTGAATATAAATGCGGTCTGCTCTGCGACTTGTTGCATAGCGAAGGCGCCGAGGTGCTGGCCGAATACGGCGATGATTTCTATCAGGGCATGCCAGTGCTGACACGCAATCGTTTCGGTCAAGGTGAGGCATGGTACGTTGCTTCAGACCCTGAAGAAGCTTTCCTTGATGGCCTGCTGGGCTACATTTGTGAGCAAAAAGGGATTCCATCCCTGCTGCGCGCTCCTGCGGGTGTAGAAGCCACTGTACGGACCAAAGATGGAAAATCATATCTATTCGTTCTGAATCATAACGCCCAGACGCAGCAATATCATCTGGATGATCAGAAAGGGAATGAGCTGATCAGCGGTAAATACCTGGAAGGAGAAATTTCTATTGAAGGCTACGGCTTTCAAGTACTGGAGCTATCATAATCACTCAGATTTGACTCATGCAGTTTAGCTTGCCGCATGAGTCAAATCTAGGTATCAAAGGAGTTCATCATGAAACGACTGCTATGGATCGGCAGCTTATCTTATTTTTTAATCGGCCTGGCACACGTGGTTGTAGGCTCCCTACTGCCTGTGTTGTTAGAGCATTACGGTAGAAACTATACGGATGGCGGAAGTCTAATCTTCGCTCAATTTTCCGGTTTTCTGGCTGGAGTCCTGCTGTCGCCGTGGCTTGCCCGGAGTTTCGGCAAACGCCGAAGTCTGGTATTCGCCCTGCTCCTGCTATGCGCGGCGGAAGTGCTGTACTCATTGCTGCCGCCTTGGGGTTGGCTATATGCCGTCGGGGCAGCAGCCGGGTTTGGCTTCGGTATGATAGAAACACTCATTGGCACTATTATTATCAGCGGTATTACTCAAGGAACGGGTGCGGCTATGAGCCGTCTGGAAGTCTTCTTTGGGATTGGCGCTTTGGCTATGCCCGCTATCGCCAGCCAGCTCATTGCACTCGGTTGGTGGCGATTGGCCTTCCCCATCATTTCTATGTTTGCAGCCGTCACTGTCATAGCTTGGCTGCGCGGGTCCTTCGGCACGCTGGACGCTGTATTAGACCAACAGGAACACCAAGGTGACAACCATACGCGTTCCACTAACTCACCCAAATCCCCCACGGTGGAGGCTTCTAAGGATAGCCCTATAGGCAATTGGAAGCTACTTGCACTATTTATCGTCTTTTTCTTTATCTATGTAGGGACAGAGATGAGCCTGGCTAATTTCCTGCCCTCCATGTTCATCGAACGGCTGGGTCTCACACAAGCCGAAGCAGCACTTAGTGTCACCTGCTTCTGGTTAGCAATGGCTACCGGCCGGTTATTCACAGGCTACATTGCCGATCGATACGGCTACGGTGTCTTTGTCGCCCTGAGCTCACTGGCAGCGACCGTGCTGCTGTGCGTGTTCCCGCTGATCAAAGGGACTGAAGGCGCCTTTATCCTTATTGTACTGCTGGGGCTGGGCATGTCCGGCATCTTCTCCATCGCACTTGTTTTTGCCAGCAAAATGATGCCGGGTACAGAAGAATCTACCACTAGCCTGCTTATCGGCGCAGGTGGAGTTGGGGGAGCTCTGCTGCCTTTATGGCTCGGAAATAGCATGGACCGTGGTGGAGCAGTCTCATCAGCGTGGTTGCTGGCAGGCTTCGCCTGTATCCTGTGCCTGCTTGGGGGCATCTTGTACGCCCTATATGTGCGCAAAAAACGGCTTCAAACCGCTTCATCATGAGACTCGTCTCTACTGGCGCCTTTGTCTGTTCCTTGGTTGTCATCCAAGTGCACATTCAAAGGTGCTTTTTTACATACTAGACGAATGCACCTTGTACAGCAGCCCGTTTTTAGTCAAAATAGATCGTTTCCTATGAATCACAGGACAGATATCCATGCCTCCTCTAGATGAATGGAGTAGTATACAACAAACCATATGGAGGTGTTTGTATTGGGTCATCCTGAATTAAAACGAAAAAAAGGCCGTAAAAAAAATGTTTTTGTCCGTGCCTGGTTTGATAAGTTAGAAAAAAAGTTTGAGGAAAAGCCCCCAAAGAGAAAAGTCCGCTCGAAACGGAAAGGGGTTGGAAAAGATATCATCGTCAAAAAGCAACTTGTAAGTGTGAATATTAATCATAGCGCTTTAGGGCCTGAAGGGGATCCTGGAACCATAGGTGATTTAGCGCAGTTCGGTTATATTTATAATGTGAAGCCCCAAGTTGTTCCGATTGAAGGGGATGTCATTTTGGATACGAACGGTATACTTACACCTGGAATTGCTCATGTTCCAGGAACTACACAGATTGCTGTATCCGATGCTGGAAAATATGAAGTTCACTTTTCGGTGTCCGGTGTGGAACCTAACCAATTCGCTATCTTTATTAATGGCGCACTGGCTGTGGGAACTGTATACGGCTCAGGAGCCGGGACACAACAGAACACAGGGCAAGCTATCCTCGCTCTGGCATGCGGTGACGTCCTTACTCTGCGAAACCATAGCTCTACTACTGCTGTTACCCTGCAAACACAAGCCGGAGGAACTCAAGCCAGTATAAACGCTTCTGTCCTCATTAAAAAATTGAGATAGGCTTGAACTCCCACAAAGTCTCAGTGTACTAAAAAGGGTTTATCCATACAGCGAGGATAAACCCTGAATATTTTTAAAAGGCCATAATGATCCCTTTGTCATTGGCATACATTGAACTAATCCCTCTGGTGGACACAATATGAATATCTTTAAATTGATAGCGTTTCTTCAGCGCATTCATCAATTTTTCCGCCAGCCCAGGATTATTGCAGTGAGTAATGACGATGCTTTCTCCTTCGGTAGCCCGGCCACTTTTTTCAATAGTATCTGCCAGCTTTTCGATAATTTGATTCTGACCGCGTGCTTGAGTAAAAAATGCGATATTCCCGTCACCATCCGAGCCTAAAATAGGCCTGATATGCAAGAGTGAAAGTATCTTTCCAGTGATTTTATTCATTCGTCCGTTCTTAACCAAATTATCCAGATTTTCTAAAACAAAGTACGTTTTCATCTTGCTGATAAAGCTCTCCAAGGAAGAAATAATTTCGCTTTTATGATAGCCCTCGTCGATTAGCTTGCGTAGTTTTAGAGCTAACAAGAGCTGTCCAGCCGAAGCGCTTTTCGAATCAAATACATGAACATCCGCCCCCTCTTCTTCCGCCATATCTTTTCCTACCAATGCACTGGAATACGAACTGGACAGGTTGCTGGATAATGTAATGGCAAAAGAAGTATGCGTACCTTGAAAGGCTTCCTTATACAGCATAGGTGACGGTGATGCGGATCCAATTTTGGTTGTACAGGCTTTCATTTCTTCCATAAACTGAGGCAAGTCCAATGTGTCATCATCTACGAAGCATTTATCTCCCAGCGTCATATTTAACGGAATCGTAGTAACTTGCATCTCTTCTCTAAGCTCTCTCGTTAAATCACAGCAGCTGTCTGCTATTATTTTATATCTCACCCGGTACACCCTCACATTATGTTATTTTTCAATAGAACCCGTATTCATAATACTCAAAGAAAGCTCAATTAACCGTATAAAATCCTTCACATTCTTCTCACCCAAACCTACTACAAGCGCTTCAAAATAACCCTCAATTCTCTGTTGCTTCTGTTTGATCAAGGATTCACCATCTACTGTGAGCCTTACACACATTCGTCGTCTGTCATGCTCAGACATTTCCATAGTCACATAGCCTTTTTTCCTTAATCCCGTAAGCGCTGCCGTAATTCTTGATCTGGATACATGCAGATGATCGCTGAGTAAGGAAGGATTAATTTCATCATCCCGATGCTGAACTAAATATTGAAGCACATGGTTTTCCCCCTGAACAAGCTCCGTCAGGCTACTGAATAATTCCATGTCATAAATCCGGTTAACGGATTCTCTCAATTCGTCCCTTAGTTCATAATCTTTCATAGTGAACCTCCGCAAAACACATAATACATACAGTTAACTATTAATACTATGTACTATAATGAATTGCCCACGATAATAACAATGAAATATTTGTGAATTTTAATACAAGGGTTAATGAGCTCAGCGTCGAATAAGATCATCCCAGTTACCAAGGTAAAGGAGTCGGCAGTCAAATATTAAAAAATCTGCTAGAACAAAATCATGTAAAAGGAAAACATGTAACCTTAAATGTTCTGCAAGGAAGCTCAGCCAGACGTCTTTATGAACGGTTTGGTTTTAAAATTGAACGTGAGGACCCTATTGACGTTTACATGTACTTAATCGTAGAGGGACATTCCAAAACCGTCGAAAGATCATAGAGTCATGCTTCAACACACCCTTGAATGTCCAGTTATATCTGCCCCAAGATGCTATTACAAATTCAAAAGATCTATGAACCGGGATGTTGGAGATATATAAGCACTATAAGAAAAGGCCAACCACTAAATACGGGTTGACCTCATCAATTAAAGAATGTCTTACGTTTCTAAGAGAACATAAACTGACTTTACAGCACCGTTTTAACCGTGTCTTGGACTTGCTTCAGCAGTCCTTTATAACCATCTTCATCAAGGTAACCAATACTTCCAAGCAGCAAGTGACCGACGGATTCAATTCCAACGAAATCAAAAATTCCCGTATCTGATGTGATCTTCAATCCTGCGGTCATACCGATTTCATCGTAGATCGCGTTGGGAGTACCATGTGTATTCACGATAAAACCTTTTTTACCTGTAAGCAGCTTATTAATCCCTTCCGCACCAGCCGTATATGCAAATCCGTATGCAAATACACGGTCAACGTAACCTTTCAGGATGGCAGGAAGACCTGTCCACCAGATGGGAGAAATAAAAATAATTGTATCCGATTGTGAGATGTATTCCTGCTCCACTTTGATATCAGCCGGAGTTTGCCCTGCTCTCATAGCGGCAGTATCCTCAGGTTTTAATACAGGTTGAAAATCAAGGGCATATAGATCACGTACAACGACTTCGTCACCTTTTTCTTTCAGAGTATTTACAACCGTTTCGAGTATCGCGTGATTAAAGCTTTCTGCGTTAGAGTGAGCATAGATAATAAGATGTTTCATTTTAATAACCTCCAGATGTTTTATTGTTATTTTGATATTAATATAGATATCTATACATTTACTTAAAAAAATTTATAATCTGTTTTTTACATGCTCCAGTAAATATTCCAGCTGTTCTTTTTCTTCATCTTTGAGACCACCATAGATGGTTTCTTGTAATCTATTGGAGATCATCTCAAATACAGGCACTATCTCTCTTCCCTTATCGGTCAAATATATCAGGGTAACTCTGCTATCCTCCCTTTCTTTTTTTCTTTCGACATACCCCAACTTCACTAGCTTGTCGATCAAAACAGTGACCGTGGGTTGCTGACGAGAAATTTTTTGCGTCAATTCCTTAATGGAGAGCCCGTCCTTTTGATAAAGGAACATTAGGATTCCGCCATGAGTAGGAACAATCCCTTCAATTCCATTCGATTCGAGCTCAGACACAATCAATTTATTGATCGAGTCTCTAATGGTTCCTATCAGTGCAGCTGCATTATTTTTTAACATACAAGCATTATTACATAGACATCTATATATATCAAGTGTTGGTGTCAGTCTGATCTGGTTTTAGTATATGAATGATTCAAAGAACTACGATTAAGTTTGATATAATGAAATCTAAAATAGATAGTAGCTTTTTAAATGGAGCAGCTTTTTAAAAAAATTCAATACTTGAGTACCCAAGAAAAGACAACTTTAGAGCAAATATGACTTAATCTAAAATGGTTCATGGTGGACTACTATCGCAGACGCATAAAAAAACCAAAATACCAAAGTTCCTTATCTGACTTTGAGTATTTTGGCTTACAGTGTTATTTATGAAATGAAGAGGTGTTCAAAGTACGATATGTTTTAGTTGAGCGTTTGAAGTACCTCAGGTGTAAAGGTTTGAAGATCATGAATTCGGCCTTCACGTATTTTCGTAGCCCATGCAGGATCGCCCAGAAGCGCACGCCCAACAGCTACCAAATCAAATTCATTGTTGTCCAGCCGTTCCAGAAGTTCATTAATATCTTGGTGTCCTGCCCCTTTCCCTTCCATATAACTTACAAAATCCTCATCCAGACCTACAGAGCCAACCGTAATCGTGGTTTTTCCAGTCAGCTTCTTCACCCACCCGGCAAAGCTCAAATCGGAGCCTTCAAATTCAGGTACCCAAAAGCGACGTGTCGAGCAATGGAAGATGTCCACGCCCGCTTGTACTAACACATTCAGGAGCTGCCCCAGTTTATCCGGTGTATCGAACGGCTTTGCGTTGTAATCATTCATTTTCCATTGGGATAGGCGCATGGCAATAGGGTAATCAGGGCCAACCTCAGCACGAATAGCTTCCACAAGCTCAATGGCGAATTGAGCACGTTTTATGATATCGCCACCATAGCGATCCGTACGTTGGTTCGTTCTCTCCCAAAAGAATTGATCAACCAGATAGCCGTGCGCTCCGTGAATTTCAACGCCGTCAAAGCCCAGTCGTTTTGCATTCGCAGCTGCATCGACATAGGCCCCAATGACCTTGACGATTTCTTCTTCTGTCATCGGCTCGGTCACTTTTTTTCCTTCCAGATCCAGCCCTGATGGACCAATCGACAGCGCTTCTGGGTTCGGCTGAGATCCCAAAGGGCGAGCCATCCCCATATGCCAAAGCTGTGGAAAAATTTTACTACCGGCTTCATGAACCTGTCTGACCACTTCAGCCCAACCGTTTAAAGCCGCTTCTCCATAAAAATTAGGTATCCTCGGCTCACTTGTTCCAGCAGGATGGTCAATTACTGCACCTTCAGTAATAATAAGACCTACATCATTCTCTGCGCGACGGCGATAATAAGCGGCTACATCCGGTCCTGGCACACCATTTGGTGAAAAAGCGCGGCCCATTGCCGGCATTACAATACGAGTCTGTAGGGTCAGATTATGAATGGTATAAGGTTGAAATAAAGCTTCTGTTGAATGGACATTTTGCGGTTGATTACTCAAGGATTGTACCTCCCCATTTTCTTTTCTCGCTTTTTAGCGATTATATAAAAAGCTCGTGCACCATCAAACGGGGTGCAAGTGAAATGTTAGCAATGTTTAATTTATCATTCAACCGACAAAATGTTCATTCTGTTGCTTAACCAAAAGGGTTATAAAATTGTTGTATATCTAAACTCACTTGTTGACAAAACAACACATGTTTATAATGGGGGAATCATTTAATTTACCTGAAAGGAGTGTCTTGAGGATGCCTGGTGTAACCTCACCCAACCCAAACGATCCGCGCGTCATTCGAACACGTAGATTAATTCTCGACGCATTCGTTGACCAATTAAATAAGAAAGACTTCTACACGATTACGATCAATGACATTACCCAAAAAGCCACCATTAACCGTGCCACGTTCTATGCACATTTTCAAGATAAATATGCACTGCTTGAAACCCTTTTGTCAGACGCATTTTTGGAGTATGTTATCAAGAGGATTGATGCTGAGGCACGTTTGTCGGAGGAGATCATTCAGAAACTTATTCTTTCGTTATGTGACTATCACGACTCAAGTAACCAATGCGTTCATAAATATAATTCAGTGGCACCGATCCTGGAAGAACATATTAAGAATCAATTAGAGCAATTCATACTTCAACTCATAACAAGAGAAGCCAATAATACAGACCAAAGAACGTTAGAACTTGCCGCGACCATTTTAAGTTGGTCCATTTATGGTGTAACCTTTCGCTGGAATGTGGAAGGAAAAAAAGAGTCTCCTACAGATTTAGCCGAGAGAGCTGTGCCTTTAATCTTCAATGGGGTTGTCTTATCTCTAGTCTCACAAATCTGTTAGCAGAAAATGCGAATAAAAAGGGCCGTTCCCAGTATACTTCGATCAGTTCCTGGGACAGCCCTTATAGTATTAAGTAAAATAATTGCATCTTTTATTTAAAGAATTTTCTTAAACATCTCGATAACTTGTTCTTTGCTAGGTATGAACGGATTGCCCGGAGCGCAAGCATCCTTCATTGAGTTCTCGGCGAGCAGATCCAAATCCACTTCATTTACACCCAGTTCAGAAAGTTTGGAAGGAATCCCCACTTCCTTCGACAGGTCTTTGATTCTTTGGATTACATAGTCAGCGCATTCCTTATCCGTTTTCCCCTTATCTTCAAAACCGATGACCTTAGCGATGGCACGAAACTTCTCTGGTACATGCTTGGCGTTCTCCTCTTCCACAATCGGCAGCAGCATGGCATTGCAAACACCATGAGGCAAATCGTATACGCCGCCAAGCTGATGCGCCATCGCATGAACGTAACCCAATCCGGCATTATTAAATGCAAGTCCTCCCAAGAAAATAGCGTATACCATTTGCTCACGTGCTTCTATATCATGACCGTTGCTCACTGTACGAGCCAAATGATTAAAAATAATCTCTACTGCTGCCAACGCAGTGGCATCCGTTACAGGATAGGAACCTGGTGTAACCAAAGCTTCAATAGCATGGGTCAGAGCATCTAGCCCTGTAGCTGCCGTTAATGCGGCGGGTTTGTCTACCATCAGCTCAGGGTCGTTGACCGAAATCGTAGCTACACTATTCTTATCAACCATAACCATCTTGACCTTGCGCTCTTCGTCCGTAATGACATAATTGATCGTGATTTCAGCCGATGTTCCTGCTGTGGTATTAATAGCTACAATAGGAAGCGATTTATGCTTGGATTTATGAACGCCCTCATACTCGGTTATATGTCCCCCGTTGGTAGCAATAATGCCGATTCCCTTAGCCGTATCCTGTGGTGATCCTCCGCCAATCGAAATTAAAAAGTCACATCCGTTTTCTTGCAGAAACTGAACACCATCATGTACATTTTTACAGGTCGGATTTGGTTTTACTTCATCGTATACCGCATAGTTCAATCCAATATCATCCAGCAAAGATGTAACCTTGCCTGCAATGCCACTCTTCATCAAAAATTTATCCGTAACGACTAGAGCTTTGTTTAAATTCAGTTCTTTTATATACGGCCCAACTTCATGCAAACAGCCTGTTCCCATAAGATTGATAGATGGTACAAAAAATACATGTGCGCTCATATAAAATCGGCCTCCTAAAGGATTCACTTCTTGTTGCCTCGCTAAATACGGAATTATTCTATAAAGTGAAATATTTCACATTTATAATTTTATCTTTATTTTATTTTGATGTCAATAATAAAACACAGATATTTATTGGTTTTATTTTTGTTTGTTTTGTTTTTTTAGTGAATCCAATATTTGGTACACAACTAATCGGAGGAAGCCTCGTACAACTTAGATGAACACATTAACAACGAGGTGATGACAGCATGACAATCAACAAGGGAGTATTGCTGGCTCTGCTGGCAGTATCGCTGCTCCAAGCAAACCCGTCTTATGCGAAGTCGGTACCGCTGACTCCAGTGACGACCGTTTATGTGGATGACCACCCGCTTCAGCTTGCCGCCGAGCCGCTGCTGCTAGACGGGACAACGCTCGTCCCCATGCGTCAGTTGTTTGAGGCGCAAGGAGCTGTGCTTTCCTGGAACGGATTCAGCAAAACCGTAACAGCAACCAAAACCGACACGGTGCTGACCTACCACATCGGGGAACTCGTTGCTACCCTAAACGGCAAAACGCTGTCCCTGAATGTTCCGGGACAGATCGTTGAGGGCAACACGATGATTCCACTGCGTTTTGTGAGCGAAGCACTTGGGAGCACAGTGAAGTGGGATGCCCTTACCCGGACAATCCGGATTGCCTCCAGGGACGATTTTTTCACAACAGTTCTTTCCAGGGTCAACCTGCGCAGCGAACCGGATTCATCGGGAGCTTCCCCTTCCCTGCGGCTTATTCCAGCCAGCGAAAAGGTTCACGTCATCCGCGAGGTCAATGCTCTCTGGCTGGAAGTGCGCACTAAAGACAACCTGACCGGATACATATCGGCAAAACCAAAATACAGCGACTATTCCAGCCCATCCCTGGCGGAACGGCAGGGAGATGAACTCATCGCCTACGGAGAGAAATTTCTCGGTACCCCTTATGAATTCGGCGCAGCAACCGGACAGACATCGACCTTTGATTGTTCTTCTTTTGTGGGGGAAGTGTTCCAGCATACGCTCTCTATCGACCTCCCCCGTGTCTCTTATGATCAGGCTAAAGAAGGGCGGGAGGTCGGGCTGAACGAGCTGCGCAAAGGCGACCTGCTGTTCTTCAGCGCACGCGGGCTAGAGATCGGCCATGTGGCTATCTATGCAGGGAACAACAAATTGCTGCATACATTCTCCAAAGAACGCGGCGTTCATTTTGACACGCTTGACGATAAATGGCAGAAACGTTTCGTAACAGCGCGCAGGCTGTTTTAGGACGAACCAGATAGCCAGTAACAGTAGGCTATTCCAGTCCACATTCATTATCTTCTAATTGCCTTTTGCCGGACGCTCCCTTGCGGATTGCGTTCAGGCGGCAAAAGGTCTGGATTCATTGTAAAATGGAGGTCATAACGTTTAAAGACTACGTTCGCTTAAAAAATTGGATTGAGGTATTAATCGTTTTGAAATACTAGGTAGAGTCTTTTGACTATAGACAGGAGGAATAAATAATTATGCAATTTGAGACAAACCGGCTCATCATTCGTGATATTTTCAGATCTGATTGGGAAAGTATACATACGTACACGTCATTGCCTGAAGTTACTAGATATACAGCCTGGGGACCGAATACAGAAGAAGATACAAAGGCATATATAGAACAAGTTTTAGCTTCGCAGCAGGAACAGCCACGACAAGACTACGAACTAGCCCTTTGTCTGAAAAATAATGGAATCCTGATCGGCGGTATGGGTATTCATGTCAAAGATACTAATGCAGAATTGGGTTACGTTTTGAATCCAGATTATCAAGGGAAGGGTTATGCAGCAGAGGCAGCACGAGCGTTACTAGACTTTGGATTTAGCACACTTGCTGTCCACCGTATTTATGCAACATGTCGTCCAGAAAACAAGGCTTCTGAGAAGGTTATGCAACAGATCGGAATGCAACGTGAAGGTTTGATGCGTGAACACTGGTACTACAAAGGTGAGTTTCATGATTCATGTTTGTACTCTATTCTTGCTGAGGAATATAACAGGACATAAAAGGTGTTTTTTATATCTAAATATATTTTTGATTATTCAACAGACAATTACTCCTTGAGAAACATGTTGCTGCGATAAAATGATAGTTAAACCATTTAATTACAAATAGGTTTGAGGAATTTTTCTGAACGATATAATTTTTAATTAAGGAGGGAACAACATGGAAGCTTTTGCAGAATATTTAGCGCATATTGATAACCCCCAACATCGGGCTCGAACGCAAGAGGTTTTGGCTTGGGTAACCAAGAAGTTTCCAAATTTAATGGCAAAAATTGCGTGGAGTCAGCCTATGTTTACGGATCACGGCACATTTATTATTGGCTTTAGCGTAGCCAAACATCATTTGGCCGTTGCCCCTGAAAAGGCAGGGATTAATCATTTTTCTGAGTTAATTGTGCAGGCTGGCTATGATCACACCAAGCAGTTGGTACGTATCCAGTGGGATAGTCCAGTTGATTTCTCATTACTTGAGAAAATGATCGAGTTTAATATTTTGGATAAGGCAGACTGTTCAACCTTTTGGCGGAAATAAAAAAGGTTCCTTTTCTCGTAAAACTATACATCGAGCATCACAAATAAGTATTTCTCTTCTCGCCCCCTCTACCATCCTTCCAAATCTCATCATGCTAATGACCCTTAAAGTGACCCTATGCTATAATGTGGAAAGTATGGATTGTTACATGCACAGGAGGATTGGAGCAGAATGATTGGGAAATTTTTAATTTTCTCTCTACTATGGAGTTTGCTCGGCAACCCGTTTTTGGCAATGCTCGTACTCCTAATCGTGATCTATATATTGGATCGCAGCTTTGTCGGTGTATTGCCCAGCATCAGCAAACCATGGAAAAGAAGACGCAATGCCGCTCGATTGCGCCAACAGATTGCGCTAAACACCAACGATGTGGCTGCCAAGTTCGATTTGGCACGTATCTGGATCGAAAGCAAGAAATATCCGCAGGCTTTGGAGCTGTTATTGGAAATTGAATCCCGTTATGAAGAATCAGCAGACTATTGGAACGCACGGGGAACGGCTGAAGTACACACAAACCATCTGGAGGTTGGAGAACAGCATTTATTGAAAGCACTGGATATTAACCCGCGGGTGCAATACGGTGAGCCTTATTTGCATTTAGCCGCTGCTTTCAAGGAACGTGACGTCAATAAGTCGCTTCATTATCTGCAGCAGTTTCAGGAGATTCAGTCTTCTTCCAGTGAGGGCTATTATCTGACAGGCTTGATGTACCGTATGCTGGGACGCAAGGATGAGGCCATTGTAGCCTTTAACCAGTCCATTGCCGTCTATCGCTCTCTGCCCAAATACCGTAAACGAAGTGAGCGCAAGTGGGCTGTACGTAGCTTATTCCGTAAATTAATCGGCTAAACAGCTATATTTATTTTCTTAACGACCTTTCTCTTCTTTTGAGAAAGGTCGTTTTTACGTTTGTCTACCATGTACTTCCACGGACCTGAATCGGCTCTCTTTCGCATCCTGAATTTGAGGCATTTTTTTGTAATCAGTCGTTGACATGCCACAAATCAGGTCATATAATCCGTTTATGAACTGATGAGTTTATACATAAACTTTAAAGTACAAAAAGACAGAAAGGATGATCATCTTGTTAAAACCCAGTCTCTACATATCTGCTATATTCATTCTTCTGTTCACCTCAGCTTGCTCATCTACAGGATCGAGTAATAATGAAGCAGCAGAACAACAAAAGCAAAAGGTGGAAGCGATGGTTGTTAAAAAAGAACCGCTGTCTGCTTCTTTTGACCTTTCAGGCACACTACAGCCCTATGAGGATACCTCCGTATCTTTTGAGTTATCCGGACTGATTCGCGACACAGTAGTCAATGTGGGAGACTCCGTATCCCAGGGGCAGATCTTGACGATGCTTGATTCATCCAGCTACCAGCTACAACTGGAGCAGGCTAGTACAGCTATTCTTGAAGCACAGGCAGGTATCAAAAATGCTACAGCTGCCGTTTCAAGTGCAGATGCCTCCATTCAATCCGCCGACGCGCAAAAGGCAGCAGCTCAAGCTGGAGTTAACAAAGTGAACAAGGGTGCCCGTGAGCAGGAAAGGGCACAGGTCCGTACCAAAGTGCAAAGAGCACAGTCCGCTTTGACTAAAGCACAGGCTACCGCTGAACGCACCAAGCTTTTATATGATCAGGGAGCTGCAACCAAAAACGATTATGAAAATGCGCAGCTCGCTTTGACCAATGCCACCAAGGACCTGGAGGATACACAAGAAGCCCTCTCCTTAATCCAGGAGGGAGCAACATTGGAAGATCGGCAATCGGCAGAATCCAGCCTACAGCAAGCCCAAGCCGGGAAAGAAGCTGCTATCGCTGCGAAGGAACAGGCAGAAGCCTCTCGAGATAACTCAACTGCGGCATATCAACAGGCGGTCATTGCCAAAAAGCAAGCCGAACTTTCCCTCTCCAAGACAGCTTTAAAAGCCCCCATTTCCGGCGTTATTCTGGAGAAAAAGGCAACGGTGGGACAATTGGCGAGCACTGGACAGCCGATATATCGTATCGGACAAATCGACAAGCTCAAGGTGCTGCTCCCTGTTCCCGATCATGAAATCACGAACTGGAAGCAAGGTCAGACAGTCCAACTTCAACTGTACGATGAGAACAGAGAAGGAACGGTCAGCAAAATTTATCCGGCCACCAACACCAATACGGGCAGTATCAACGTAGAAGTGATTGTTCCTAACCCCCAGCATGATTGGGCCCCGGGACAAGTCATAAAGGCAGGCCGCCAACTGACTCAGAGTGAGCAAATTTTGCTCCCAGCCAAAGCTGTCATTAATAACGGTACAGATACTTTTGTCTATAAAGTGGTGAACAACAAAGCGGTCAAGACGGTCGTGAATGTCGGTCAGATGTCCAACAATAAGCTCGAAATTACCAAGGGACTGAATGTCGGGGATCGTATCGTTACCACCGGAGTAAACCTGATCTACGATGGGCTGCTCGTTCAGATCATGGGGGGAACGAGCAAATGATTGCATATTTTATCAAAAAGAAAAAACTGACCCTCTTTATTTTTATCATGGCGATTGTTGCCGGGCTATATAGTGTCTCTCAACTTCCCCGGCAGGAAACGCCGGATATTATCAAGAAAACCGCTGTGGTCACGACCCTCTACCCTGGAGCTACACCCCAAAAGGTAGAACAAACGGTCACGAAGCCTCTGGAACAAAAAATGAAAGAAATCAATCATATTAAAAAGATTTCTTCTACATCCGAAAATGGACTTTCGACGATTATCATTGAGACAGAAGGCAACGCCAATGCCGCAGAAGTCTGGGATACATTACGCAAAAAAATGAACGATGCCCAATTTTTTCTGCCCACAGATGCTCAAAAGCCTGTCGTTAACGATGATTTGAATAAAGTATTTATCCATTCCTACGCCATCACGGGGGACTCTGTGGAGCAATTGTATCAACTAAATGATATGGTGATATCATGGAAGGATCAATTAAAAACCATTCCCGGTGTATCGGAAGTAACAATCAAGGGATTACCGGATCAAGAGGTTCAGATTCAGATTGATGCTCAAAAGCTCCAGCAGTACCATATCAGTTGGGAACAGCTCATGAGTGCAGTGCAGAAGGAAAATGAGCAATATCCGATAGGCAATCTGGATTACAATGAACGTACCTACCGAATGAATGTGACGCAGTCCAAGAATGCTCAGGATTTGAGTAAAGTCATTATTTCCAAAACTGAAAGTGGCGCTCCTGTGTATCTCAGTGATGTGGGCACCGTATTGCTTACACATAACACCAGCAGCTATATGGCCTTTTTTAACGGTAAACCAGCTATTACGCTGACGATTAACGGTAATACCGGCTCTGACGTAGACACGATTTATAGCAAAGTAAATAAAGAAATGCAGTTGTTAAAACCAGATCTGCCTAATACGTTTCAACTGAATACGTTATTTTCACAGACCGAGCGGATTGATCATATTTTTCATGGCTTGACCCGTGAATTGCTGTTTGCCATTGCGGCGGTTGTGATCGTATGTACATTGGGCTTGAATCTGATTACATCCTCTTTTGTGGCACTGGCTATTCCTATTTCAATCGCCATAGGTCTCATTATTCTCCCTATGCTCGGAATAACATTGAATCAGGTTACGGTCATTGGCTTAATTATTGTAATGGGGATTCTAGTCGATGATGCTGTGGTGGTTAATGATAATATTGAACGCAGAATGATGACCTTGGGCGAGAGTCCCAAGATAGCAGCATTAAATGGAACGAAAGAAGTTTCCATTTCCATTTTGACCGCAACCCTGGCAACTGTAGCCTCCTTTGCCCCGCTGTTCTTTTTATCAGGCGATGCAGGCTCCCTTATCAAACCATTACCGTTTGCTGTTATCTTTACGTTATTGGCTTCCATGCTCATGTCCTTTACCGTCATCCCAATCTTTAGAGAATGGTATGGACAACGAAATCAAAAAACGCCCAACTCCACCATGAAGCCGTCGGGACTGCTGGGAAAACAAATTGATGCTCTTCGTAACGTATATACCAGCAAGCTGATTCCGAGAGTCATTAAGCAACCTGGATTATATGCTGCATTAGGATTATTGATCAGTACCACGCTGTACGGCATACTTGCTCTGATTCCGATCGACCTGTTCCCCAGAACCAACGATCCGGAATTAAGCATTAATGTGCGTATGCCTACAGGTACTTCTATAGAAGAAACCAAGCGGGTCACCGAGGATATTGCCAAATGGGTGAAGCAGCAACCTCATGTGGAAACGATCAGTTATGCGGCTGGCGGCGACGCTCCCCGGTTGTTTAAAGATATGACCGCTGACGCCAAAACAGGCACAACCGTGGGTCAAATTGCTATTATTGGGGAAGAAGGTGCATTTGATCCCGATGAAATGGCAGACAAATGGCCCTCCATCTTAAAGGATCGTTATCCGGGTCAATCCATTTCCTTGAAAATAGCTAAAGTGGGGGTGCCTCTCGGTAAGCCGATCTCCATTCGGATTTTAGGCAATGATGTAGATCAGTTGCGTTCGTTGTCACAGCAGTTAAAAGAAGGCATTATGGCTACCAGAGGAACACAGGACATACAAGATAATATGGAAAATGAAGGATATACGTTGGATTTCCAAATCAACAAACAAGCGATGGATCAATATCAGGTAAGCAATAATGATCTGACACGTACACTCTTGTTAATGGGTAATGGCGTGAGCTTTAGCCGATTTGATACGGGGAAAGATTTGATCAATATTAAGCTGAAGCTAAGCCAAACCGATCAAAATCCTGAAATTTTGTTTCAGCAATTGAATGTGACCAATGCCAATGGTATACAAATCCCTTTATCTCAATTGGCTGAGTTGAAACCATCCTTTGCAACACAAAAAATTAACCATTATAATTTAAAACGTTCGATTACTGTTGAAGCTGAAGTTCACGGGCGTACAGCTTCCGAAGTCATGAAGGATGTCAAGCTTAAATTGCAGGATATTAAATTTCCTCCAGGCTACACTTGGGAAATTGGGGGCGAGATTTCAGGACAAGATGACATTTTATCAGAAATAGGATGGTTATATGTTGTCGTCATACTATTAATCTTCATGCTGATCTTTTTGCAATTTTATTCTTTCTCGACTCCACTCATCATATTGACTACCGTGTATATGGCAGCAGCAGGCGGATTTCTTGGCTTGTTCATTCTAAATACGCCGGTTAGTTTTATGGGCGTGTTGGGCTTAATGACCTTGGCAGGTATTGTCGTACGTAACGGCATTGTGCTGATTGAGTTTATTGAGGATGCAAGACGTGAAGGGATCGAACTGAAGGAGGCGGTTATTGCAGCGACCAAAGCGCGTTTCCGTCCCATATTGCTTACTTCACTGACAGCCATTGTCGGTCTGATTCCGATTGCGCTTATTGGAGAGCTTATGTTTAGACCGCTGGCGTATACCATTATGTTTGGATTGATGTACTCGACCATTCTTACGATGTTTGTGGTTCCATCCCTGTATATGGTTATTGCCCGCTGGAAATTAAAGAGACAGAGCAAAAAATTGGGGGTACAATGAAAAAAATAACGAGTGAAGATATTATCTATGCCGCCCTTTCCCTGTTTTCTGAAAAAGGGTACGATGCCACCTCGGTGGATGAAATTGCCCGCAAAAGCGGGATGGTCAAGGCTTCCTTTTATAAATACTTTCAAAGTAAAGAAGAGTTGCTGCTGGGGACAATCGTCCTGATTGAAAAACTTCTTGATGCAGATATTAAAGAACTTTATTTGAAGCATCAGCTACCTTCCCGTGAAAAGTTGAGACAACTGTATTTGATTGCGCTGGGCCGGATTTATAAGAATAAAGTTCATTTGCTGGTATACTCCGTCCCTTTAATCGGTTCTAAGGAAGAAAAAATCGCACAAGCCATTGATCGTGTTGAACATTATTTGTCTAACGTGATGGTTGATTTCTTAATTGATGCTTATGGACAATCTATACGTGACTATGCGCACGATATCAATTTTGTCATCAAAAGTATCATTATTAATTCCTTCCGAATGAGCGATTCAGAACTGTCCTCGACGGAGCATCAAACACTGGCTGAATTTATTGTCAGCATTACGGATATACTGGCACAAGGAATGTTGAGCCCTGATGTTCAACATCAAATCATGTGGGGCCGCGATTCCGTATTCTATGAAGATTCTGATCAAATCTGGACCAAAGGAAAACAAATCTCCTATGCACTGCAACGTATAGATACGGTTCTGAAACAAACTAAATTAAATGAAGCTACACGGAATGAATATGTGCAAATCCTAAGCAGATTACAGCGTGAGCTCTCGGAAGAAAACGTGGAAATAGCTCACGTGAAAGCCCTCCTTCTATTTTTGGGACAGCTGCCCGAGTTGCTGGAAGACTGTACCAAGCTGAAGGCTGTATTGGAGATTTAGCACGCCGAAATGCATAAAAAGAGGTTCATGATAGTCAGATCTACTGCCATCATGAACCTCTTTCTTTAATATACTTTGTCCGATCCAAAGCATCCTCTCACGCTCACCGTAACGGCGCATAACCAAGCCGATTCAGTTCTTCTGCAATCACGCGATAACCACGACTGTTCGGATGCACCCGGTCTAACGAAAGCAGTGCCCGTTCATAGCCCTCAAATGCGGGATAAATGTTCGCCACCCGGTAATTGGGTCCGCCCAATGTGTAGAGAAACGAGTTGTACTGGCGCACATACACTCCCGCCTCCCTTACCCCTGGAAAAGGATTATATAATCCCACCATTCGGATGATAAATGGCTCACGCTGACCGGACTTTATCTGATACAGGGCATGTACAATTTGGCGCACATGTTCTTTGGTGTGATTCAGGGCTTGCGGAATGGAGGAACCCGACAAGCCGGAATCTCCAGCAAGGGCGCTGATGTATGGGCGCAGATCATTCCCGCCGATCGTTACCGTTATAAGTTCAGCCCGGCTGAGCGCCGACCGAAAAAGCGGATTGTTGCGGACCATTGACAGCAACTCCTGCGATGTCAGCCCGTTGATTCCCAGATTCTCGTAACTGACTGGCGTACGGAGATGTCTTTCTGCCATTCGCCGATAGATAGGTACAAATCCGCCGCTCAGCAACGTCCCCGCACCTGTTGTTAAAGAATCTCCAATCGCTGTATAGTGGTACGCCAATGAAACCCACCTCCCTTTTTCTACATAACATATCTTATGTAGAAAGAGGAACGCGGGACCCGGAGATTCGCTTATTCTTCGTCTATTTCATATACACAATGGAATTGTCCACCATCCGGCAAATCCTCTGATCCATATACGGCAAAGCCCACATTGCGGAAGAAATCTGCCCCCTCCGCATCCGTGTCCACAGTAAGCCGTTTCGGATTACGCTCCTGAATAAGCGTAAGCAGCATACCTCTGGCATATCCTCTATGACGGTTTTCAGGCAACACGGCCAGATGGCGAATTACGGTTGTTCCATCCTCCTGCTCCTCAAAGCCAACAATACCTACAATAAGTCCTTCATCTTCTACACCGAACAGCTTCCAGTCATCCGAGGCTTGATAGGTACGTAAAGCTGCTTCTCCGCGTTCAGGATGATCCAGCACAGCGTAGGTTAACAGCTCCAGAACCTCCTCACGATCTGAATCTGTTTTTATATTTTTAAACATTGTATGTCGTCTCTCCTTAATATCCTGAAATTAGGATTACCTCTAATTCTCCATAATAAGCAACGGCCAGTTATCAAGCCACTGCTTCTCAAATACACGCTGACGAAAAGCCGTTGTGTGACGAAACAAAGGACTTTGCCGTACCCGCATATCCAGCAGATCTTCCAATCCATGCGGACAAATGACCTCTATTTGATCCTTGTCATTCAATCTAACCGCCACAGCCGTTGCCGTCTCTGGCCAGCGGCTCATCGCATCCTCTATCGAGGAATAAGGAGCCTCCCCGTTGCGAATATGCATCCGAGCCTGATTTTTGACAGACCAGTTACGTCCGGCCTGCTTACGGTTCAAGGACAATTCTAGATACTCATCTCGTTCCTCTAGCGTATTTTTCGGGTCAAAGTAAATAACATCAATATCGTTTAAAGGTGTAGCAGTTGTATAGCCATGGAGCTTGTCCCAAACCCGGTTACGTACATAGCCTGCGGCAATACATCCTTGCGGCAACTTCAGCTCTCGCACATATCGCAAGTCTTGCAGTACCTGCGGATCATTCATATATTGTATGATTCGTAGCACATTTTCTTCCGACTTCATCCTGCACTCAACTCCCTTTTTATGATGACAGTTGCTGCACCGATTCTCCTCCTTGAGCCGCGATCCGTGCTGTACGCTGCACCAGACGGCGGCGTGCGACCAGAAGGAACGGAATTCCAATCACAACCGACAGGGCAACCGGAACAAAAACGGCAAGCGGCGCCGTTTGACCATAGATATCCAGCAACCAGCCACCAAATAAAGGAGCCAGCACGCTTCCCAAATTATTAAAGCCGATTGTACCGAAGTAGGTCCCTTTATATTGAGCATCTGCAATTTGGTCAATCAGTACGTCCAGCATCGTGAACAATAACACTTCACCAACCGTAAACAGCACCATATCCAGTATAAACATCCAGCCTGAGTTTAGCATACCGCACAGCAACAGGCTGACCGCAATACATATATTCCCTGCAATCAAGGAATTCACCGGGGAAAATCGACTTGCCAATCGCACCAGCGGATATTGAAATGCCAATACACAAACCGCGTTGACCGTCAGCATGTATGTAAACCATCGGGTTCCTTCTGCGAAGGATAAGGACAAGAATTGAGGCATTGTGGAATTGGAATGAGCATAGCCCATCACACAAAATACCGTTCCCAGCAAAATCGGCATAAACACCGGATCACGGCTGGCTGTACGGAATGCCTCGCCCATCCGCAGTGGAGCCTCTCCCGCCGTTGTGCCTATATGCAGATCCGATGCATACCGGGCAAATTGGATCAACAACAGTACCCCGTACAATGCGTACACACCAGCAGCTACCATAAACGGCGTACCCGTGGATGCAGATCCTAACATTAAACCAAGCAACGGCCCTGCCACCACCCCAACATTAATGGCTGCATATCTCATATTGTAGATAAGCAGTCTTTTCTCCTTCGGGGTTACATCTGATAACAGTGCCCGTGAGGTTGGCTCGAACAAGGATCTGCACAGTCCATTCAGAGCATTAATGACAAAAAAGGCCCAGGCCGCTTCCGCCAACGCAAAAGCAACGAATACAAGCGCCCAGCTCGCAATGGACACCAGCATCACCTTACGCCGTCCGATTCGATCTGAAATATATCCACCGTAAAAGCTGGCAAAAATGCCGACCAACGAGCTGACCGATACGATCACCCCCGTATGAAAGGGGGACACCCCTAGACGGGTGGTAAGGTAAATAGACAAAAATGGGATACTCATGGATGTCGCCATCCGTCCAAAAATTGTACCGACAATAATCGTCCAGGCCAGCGGGTGAATGGAACGTAACTGTTCTTTCATATATGTCTCTTACGTCCTCCTTCCGTATGCAAGTCTAACAAGGGGGAAACCTGTCTAGCACTGGTGAATATAGCTTTCCAGCTCTAAACACGTTGCTTGATAGACAGATTGGAGCGCAGACAACTTCGCTTTCGCATTCTCAAGTCGGTTCTCCCGTGCAAGCTGTTCAATATCGGACAGCAACGAGGACAAACGCCCGACACCCAGACTCACGCTGCCTGATTTCAACTCATGAGCAGCCTCTACTACTTTTGTGGCTTCGCCCGCATTAGCTAGTTCTCTTAACCTATTGATTTTGGCAGGTGTATCACTAGTATACATTTCGACCAATGACTCCAGTAGTCCCGTGCTGCCATCCTCGTCCAGCAGCATAATTTCACGTATAACTTCCTCATCCAAAATCGGCTCGGTTTCAGGCTTTGGAAGCCATTTGACAAGCTTTTCAGAGAGCCTTTCAATCGTTACTGGCTTCATCAAGTAATCGTTCACTCCAACCTCCTGGCCCCGTGCCTGATCCTCCTCGGACACATTTCCGGTCAAAGAAATGATTGGCACAGGTGGTTGCTGGTTTTCTGCTTCCCGCTGGCGGATCGCTTTCGCCGCATCATGACCATTCAGCAGAGGCATATGATGATCCATTAGAATACAAGCGTAGGATCGTTCGGAGGCCGCTCTTACAGCAGCTTGTCCATCCTCAGCAAAATCAATATGCTGGAATCCCAAGTGGTTAAGCTGTAATTGCACCACCTGACGATTTACCCGATTATCCTCAGCCACCAAAATAGTTTGAGAATGACTGTGCTCACGCAGCAACTCGCTAAATACCTTCAAATCACCAGTTTCATGCTTCTCCATTTCGTCTGCCTGCTCCGATCCTTTCATGAAGGGAATTTCAAACCAGAACGTAGAGCCTTGGCCTTCTTCACTGACGACCCCAATTTCTCCCTGCATGAGTTCCACAAATGAACTGCATATCCATAGCCCCAGACCCGTTCCTCCATATTGGGATGCGCTTCCTTCACCGGCCTGTACATAGGGCTGAAACAGCTTATTCTGATCCTCCGGTGAAATCCCAATACCCGAATCCTGCACCTCAAACCGAACACGTTGGGAATCTTTTGTTTCCTCCACTAATTTTGTTCGAACGATGAGCAATCCGTCACTCGTAAATTTATTCGCATTGTTCAACAGATTGAGCAAAATCTGCATGATCCTTGCCGAATCTCCCTCCAGATGCTCTGCCACACTGGTATCGGTCTCTATACTCAATCGGTTACCCATCTGATAGATTTGTGGCTCCAACAACTGAGCAACGTGGCTCATAATCGCCTGAACTCTGACATTTCCGATCTCCAGTTCCATCTGTCCTGCTTCCACTTTGGATATATCAAGCAGATTATTAATCATGTTCAACAACAGGGAGGCTGACTCACGTATCACACCGATGGCCTGCCGTTGATCTGGGGAAAGTTTGGATGAACCTAACATTTCGATCATTCCAAGTATTCCATTCATTGGCGTTCTGAATTCATGACTAACCACAGCCAGAAAAGTGCTCTTTAGGTCATTAGCCCGTACCGCTTCTTCCTTCGTCCGTGTTAATTCCGCATTACTTTTGGCAAGCTGACGCTGCAGATTGACCAGTTCGTTGTTCATTGATGAAAATTCATTCAGCAGCTTTTCTTCCTCAGCCTTGCTTTTCACAATCTCATCCGTTAATTGTTCGACCGTTTTCCGCAAGACAGCCATTTCTGCTGTCGGTTCCTTCATATTAAAAGGCCCCCTTTACAAAATGACTAACAGGTTCACAAAACTAACCTTATTTCCTGAGCGAAAGTAAGTCATCTGCAACCTCCAGTGCTTCCTCCGCACCTGGTGCGTATCCGTCCGCCCCTACTTCCTGCCACAAGTGGGAATCGAGATTAAAAGGCAAGCCTCCGACCATAATTTTCACATGGCTAGTCGTTGGGTCTTGCCGAATGAGAGCAATCAACTCTTTCACTAGATGGACATGGTAAGCCATGGTAGCTGAGATAGCTACCACATCCGCCTTGTAACTCACAATGGCCTGAAGCAGACTCCGGTTAGGTACATTGGCACCTAAATAATACGTATCCCAACCATCCATTTCAAATATATCAGCCAGCATACGCAGACCAAATTCATGCTGCTCGCTGCCTACACACGCCGCCATGAGGCAACGTTCCTTACTTCCACTTCCCATCCATCTGGGGTACAGGCTGGAAATAATAAATTGAGTCGCGGCAGTGCAAAAATGCTCTTGACCGACGGTGATTTTGCCTTCATGCCATAGACGGCCTATTTCATATTGCGAAATTTGAAAAATATATTTATACGTATGTTGAATAGAGATACCCTCATCCAGCAAACGGACGATCCAATCCAAAGCCTGTCTGCGATTACCTGAGAGTAAATATACCAAATATTGAGTCACATTAGCAGCATAAGGATTATCATCTGTAATAAAAGAGGCATACTCCTCTTTCTTTCCAATTTGCTGTATCCCCAAATCCAGATGCTCCAGCACCATGGTTTTATCCGTATGATCGAAGTGCTCTATCAACGTCTCCTGGATTAATCTGAAATTGATGCTCAAATCTTCTTGGGTTATGCCGAAACCCTCCAGAAGCTTTTTTAACCAGGAAACATACTGTGTAAATAAAATAGGGCTGTTCATGATTACACTTTCAGCTAAATAGTTCAAACTATATATAGAATCCTGTTTTGTCTTTATTTTACCGTTATCCCCAAAACGCTGCAAAAGATCGGGCTGTAATTCGTATTGCTTATGGGTAACTAATTCAGCCAAAGCTCCTGCTTGCATCAATAGCGATTCACCTGCGGTATATTGCTGTATACTCATGTACAGCTCCTTCCCCGACAAGGTATTTGTATTCGAAACAGATACTGGGGATTTGTTCCAGACGTGACTATTAGACAATTATACCTGATTTGCGTCTCTACATTAACCCTACTCCCCAAAATACGACAAAAAAATAAAATACCGAGAAGTCGGTATTTTATCTAAAAGCAGTTTTAACCTGCATACGCACAATTTATGATACGTTACTCTTCTGCCCCTCAGCCGTTAGTCCAAGCTTTTTTAACAGATGAATAGCCTGCTCTTTCTCTTCCACAGATAAGCCATCTACGGTCTCCATAATGACACGATGATGCTGCGGGAATATTTGCTCAAAGAAATGACGTCCATCATCAGTCAATTCTGCATAAATCACACGCCGATCATCTTGTGATGCACGACGGGTAAGCAAGTTTTTTTTCTGAAGTTTATCTACCACGTACGTAATATTCCCACTAGAGATTAGTACCTTTTCTCCAATCTTCTGCAAAGGCTGTGGTCCCCGATAATACAGCAGATCAAGCACTCCAAATTCTGTTGTATTTAATCCATGACTATGAATGTCCCGATTCGTACGGGACGTGACCGAATTATAAGCACGAGCCAGAACAACGAACAAATTAAGTGCTAAGTCCTGATCATCTGGTTTTACAGACATATTAACAGCCTCCGTTACTCATATCTTTATTCCAAGATATCTTAATTGTGCACTTTTGTCAAGTTTAAGCGTTCCTTTCCCTGCTCTTACGGCCTATAAATGGAGGAATTACCGTCTATTATGAGAAGGTTACAGTTCATTATGTAAAAAAAGCCCGCTCTCAGCCAGTCTTAAAGCACTGATCCAGAGAGCGGGACGATTATGTTGTTATCCCTAACTTCTTACGTACAAATACGTAGGCAACACGGCCGCATAATACTCCCAGAACATTCAGTATGATGTCATCTACATCCATTGTACCTGCGCCCAGTAGCATTTGGGACACCTCAAGAATAACCAGTGCGATCACTATCGTTAACAACAGACTGCCTATACTTCGCATGGACACCCAAATGATAGGCACAAGGATACCGAAGGGAATAAATACGCCAATATTACCGAGCAAATTAACACCCCATACCCGAAAAGGAAACGACTCCATTGCCCGCCAGTATTGCCTAATCGTATCAAACGGAACAATATTATACGAATACGGGGGGCCTGGTCGTAATGTACGACCAAAACCGAGAAACATCCAATATAATAGAAGCCCTGTATATAAAATCAATAACATCAATGCCACATGATGAAGCAGGCGGGTCCTAGACATTACTTGTTACGGACGTCGATCTGTCCATTGGCCCGTGCGATAATAACCTGGTCCGCCATATTAATGAACAGTCCGTTATCGACTACACCCGGAATTTGATTCAAGCGGATTTCCAATTCCTGCGGATTCTCGATCTTACCATAGCGACAATCGGCAATATAATTACCATTATCCGTAAGGAAGCGCTCGCCGTCTTTCATACGCCATTCTGCTTTACAGCCCGTCCCCCGCAAAGCCTCCAACGTCCACTCACTGGCAAAGGGTACGACCTCAACGGGTAAAGGAAATGCACCCAGCACCTTCACATCCTTGGACTCATCGACAATAATGATTAATCGGTCGCTATTGCTTTCCACAATTTTCTCTCTCAGCAGGGCTCCGCCTCCACCTTTCACCAGTACCAGTTGCTCGTTCACTTCATCTGCACCGTCGATGGTAACGTCAAGCCTTCCAATCTGATCAAACGGAATGATGGGAATTCCCAGCTCCCTGGCCTGATCCTCCGAGGCTTGGGATGTAGCTACAGCCTGTATATGTAATCCTTGTGCTACACGCTCACCGATTTTTTGAATAGCCCAAAAGGCTGTCGAGCCTGTACCAAGTCCTACTTTCATGCCGTCCTGAATCGCCTCAACTGCTTTTTCGGCCGCTTTTTGCTTCAAATTCATTATCATCTCTCCCGCTATATAGGCTAGTATTGATCATCATCCATTTTATAAGAGAACGCTTTATAATAACAGAGACAGCTTTTTACCATAACAAAGGCTGTTTTCATCGTGTTCATACTCCCCAAACCGTTCAATAGGTTCGTATCCCCGCTTGGTATAGAGAGCAATCGCTTCAGGTTGAGCCGCTCCGGTCTCCAGTTTAATTCTTACAACTCCTCGTTTGCTGGCTTCCTCTTCCAAAAAAGATAATAGACTCACCGCAATTCCTTGTCTGCGATAAGAAGAATCGACATAAAACCTTTTGAGCTCCATTTCTTCCGCATCTATAGGCCTAAGCCCTCCACAAGCCACCGGTTTTTCGTCCACATACACAACAGCGAAAACCATTTTTTTAACTTTCGGATTGGAAAAATCGACCAAGTAAATTTCGTCAGCAGGATACCTTTCCAGCAAGTCCTCATCCAGCCTTTGAATCAACTTATGCAGATCCTCATGATTACTCTCAACCTTTAAAATCGTAAGCTTGGACATTCTTCTTATCCCTCTTCTCTTTACATGGATATAAGGACTCATTTCGCAAACAATTCACAAAAACCGCGCTAAATCAAGCATTTCCAACGTCAAATATGAAAAATGTCCCAAATTGATAAGTGCATTTGACTCTATTATAAAGTATGATGGTTTCTGTTGAATAGTTGCTTATGGACTGTAATGAAGTCGAATTTCAAGTAGAAGTATAAATTGGAATATACTGAAACACAGACAGCGTTTACCTATTAAAAATTAATTTTTTATTGTGTAAGGTATTCATTTCAAGGGCTTTTCGTACGACATATATATAGGGATATCATACTTGTCTATAAAAGGACTTAAGACCTATTACTTAAAATTCAAGGGTCTATGATCTCGATTAATATGTTTGTAAGGGGGACTTGATTATCTCATTCGATAAGCGGTTCAACACCATATACAAAAATACAACCAGGGAGTGGAACATTTTGAAAAAGTGGAGTAGCTTATCATTCTTCACCAAAAACTTATTATTATCCTTCTTCAACATCGTATTGATTGGGCTAGTCCTTATTGTGTCCAGTTATTTGATCCAACGTACGATTTTGATAGACCAATTGCATGGGCAAGTGGAAAAAATCACATTGAAGTGGGCCCAGGGCATTAATTCCAATGAAGTAACCCAAGCGGTTCAAGAGAAAAATTATGATGGACCCGTTCAAACCAAACTCCGCGCGTATCTAGATAACATCATGGCGACGAATCCGAATATCTCTCATGCTTATATTTTCGGGACGGAGCTCGAAAATGGCAATCTAACATCTATTGTGGCGATGCCAACGGATCTCAGAGAAGCATTTGAAAAAGATAAGCTGCTCGTTGGCTCCATGTACGAGCAACCCAATGTCGTAGCAGTAGGCGTAACCGGTATGCTGGACAGTGGCAAACCAACATTCACCAGCTTCTACGATGATTCTTTTGGTACATGGACGACTTTGATGACTCCGATTAAAGATCCAAGTGGCAAAATCTTTGCATATTTTGCAGTTGATGCAGATGCCGGTGCCGTACCTGCAGGATTGACCAAGCTGCTCATTAGCGGCGCTACCATTTTAGTGATTTTCCTACTGATCTGCCTGGCGCTTCAATATTGGGTTGTGAAGCGCACGCTGTCCCCGATTAAGCAACTGATGTACGGTATCAGTGAAGTAAGCAGAGGAAATCTGGATGTTCAAATTCATGCAGGTCATGATGATTTGGGGCTCGTGAATCAGAACTTCAACAATATGGTAAGTCATATTAACAGCATTATGACCAAAGTGAAGCAGACAACGGATGAAGTCAATGAATCTGCCAAGGAATTACTCGCAATCTGCGAACAAAACGGAATCAATTCCAACATCATCAATCAAAACATCAGTGAAATCACGGAGAATATCCGTTCGCAGGAAAAAGCAACAGGTGATAGTGCACGTGCCATGGCTGAAATGGCTTCGGTAATTCAAAATATTGCCACTAGTTCTTCCAATGTTGCGGAGGAAGCCAATTCGGTAGAGAAACGTTCTAATGAAGGCAACGAGATTGTAGGTAAGGTATCATCCCAAATGCACTTGATTACCGATACAGTAACCAATACTTCCCGTATCATCAAGTTGCTGGACAGTCGTTCGCAGGAAATTGGCAATATCATCAGTACCATTTCAGGCATCTCCAGTCAAACCAACCTGCTCGCTCTGAACGCTTCTATTGAAGCTGCGCGCGTTGGCGAAGAAGGTAAAGGCTTTGCCGTTGTTGCCAGTGAAGTACGTAAGCTGGCAGAACAATCTGCGGATGCAACCAAACAAATTACGTCCCTGATTGAAGAAATTCAAAGTGAAATCGGACAAGCTGTGAAGTCGATGGAGCAAGGAAACGTTGAAGTTCAAAACGGAATCGTCGTTGCCGGACAAGCAGGCGTGCTGTTCAATGATATTCTTCAAGCAACTAAAAATGTAGCATGGCAAATCCAAGAAGTATCCAGTGCTACTGAGCAAATATCTGCGGGTACACAGGAAATGACAGCAACAGCAGACGATCTTTCTTCCACCGTAACCAAAACAGCCAATAACAGTGTTCACATTGTGCGAACGGTGGAGGAACAAAAAGCTTCTTTGGATTCGATCATTGATTCATCCCATAAATTGACATCCATGTCTGAAGAGCTTCAAGAAATTACATCTTATTTCAAAATTGCAGACACCAACCGTACCAAATCATAATAACCATTTATCGACTCCAAAATTTATTTCATAAGTAAATCATTCGGTAATGCCTCCCTCCTGTTCATGCATTTGAAGGGATCGGAGGCATTTACTGAGTTTATCATTTATATTAAGACATCATACATTCAGGAGGTTAGCGTAATGGCTTCATTACTACAAAACAGCACACAGACAATCCCATCCCCATTCCTAGTTCCCTTGGATTGTGCACGTATACAACGCAAGCATACATCCTCTACTTATCAAGTAGAGTTAGAAGCGTCCATCTCGGAACAATTAAATCAGCAAAAAACTGCGGAAGACAAGCAAGCGTTGCTCTTATCAGCATATACTGCATGGGTATATCGCCTATCCGCAGAAGAAGAAGTTTCTTTTTCTACATTTGTGCCACAAACCGGTCTGCTTACAGCTTCGCTGACAGTCGAAAAGGAAACGACTTTTCACGAACTAGCAGACTTATTTCAGGACATGCTCCGTGAGCCTAATGCATACCTTGCGGAACCACAAGCCGATACTTCATTTTCGGCAAATCTGCCTACGGACAGCGGTGTAGAATCCCGTATTATGGACTGGGCTGTTAGTGAACACAATGGCGCTTATCAAATACAGATACGTTATGATCAATCACTCTTGCTGGAAACAACGGTTGTCCGATACGCAGAATACTTTGAAACCCTTTTGCGTGGCGCGCTAACCAACAGCCATGCACTTGTGAATTCCATTGATATATTATCGGATGCGGATCGAGCTGCTCACGAAGCTTTAAATAATACAGTTGTGAAATATCCTGAGCACCAAACTATTCATGGAATGTTTGAGGAGGCGGCTTCACAATACCCTGATCGTCCGGCTATTGCTTCACACACTGGAGAGTACACGTACCGTGAGTTGAACGAACGTGCTAACCAAGTCGCACGTGTCTTGTTATCCAAAGGTCTTACCAAAGGTGAATTCGTGACTATCTTCATGGAACGGAGCTTAGAGACCGTCATTTCACTGCTTGGTATCCTGAAAGCCGGAGGCGTATATGTACCTGTTGATCCCGCCCACCCTGCTGACCGGAGTAGCTACATTGTCGAAGACACGCGTTCTCCTTTTGTCTTAACAACTTCCGCACTCATGGAACAAGCGACTGAACTGTGCGGTTCCATTGAGACGGTAAAAGAAATTTTAGCGATTAACGGGCCACTGGCAGGCTATGCTGCAAGCAATCCGAACGTTAATGTAAGTCCGGATGATCTAGCTTATGTCATCTATACATCCGGCTCTACAGGCAAACCGAAAGGTGCCCTGATCGCTCACCGCGGTGTCGTTAACCTAGGAGCTGTCGTGCAACGCGATTGCGACATTACACCTCAGGATGTGTTGACCCAATTTGCGACCTACAGCTTCGATGCATCCGTTTGGGATACAATTGGAGCCTTGTTTTACGGTGCAAAATTGTACTTGCTGTCTTCCGAAGAACGTGTATCTGTTGAAGAATTCGCTGAAGCCATTGCACGTACAGGCACGACGATTATTACCATTTTGCCGACCGTATTCTTTAATCAGCTATCTACGTACTTGTCAGACGAAGGCTATCGCAAACTCGCTAAGGTACGGATTGTTACCGTGGCAGGCGAAGCGCTGTACGGCTCACAAGTTCGAGCGTTCCAAAGCAAATTCGGTACAGATACCGACATCGTAAACGTATATGGACCGACAGAATGCACCGTAGCAACGACGACCCATCGGGTCCGTGGTGCCGTGCCTGAGCATGTCGTCAATATTCCGATCGGCAAGCCTATTTACAATTACAAAGTGTATATCGTTAACGATGATAACAAGCTTTGCCCTGTCAATATTCCGGGTGAAGTATGCATTGCTACTCCTGCATTGGCCCATGGCTATCTCCATCAGCCAGAACGTACAGCCCAATCATTCGTGGACAATCCTTTTGTTCCGGGTGAAAAAATGTACCGCTCGGGTGATATCGCCAAGCTGCTGCCAGATGGTACGATTGAATACGTAAGCCGCAAGGATTCACAACTCAAAATTCGGGGGAATCGGATTGAAATTGGAGAAATTGAAGACCATTTTTCCAAACATCCAGGTGTTCAGGACGTCGCTGTAGTAGCCGTCAAAGATCACACAGATCAGAACATGTTAGTTGGCTATTTTACCACTTCGGATGGACAATCCATTCCACAAGACGTTATTCAGTCTTATATTGGGGGCAAGCTACCTTCTTATTTTGTACCAAGCCATGTCGTTCATCTGGAAGCCATGCCAATTTCACCAACTGGCAAGATCGATCGCAAAAAGTTGGCCCTGCGGCCACTGCCGGAAGCGTCTGATCTTTCATTTGGCGGGGAACCTCTCCGAGAAGGAACCGAAACACTCATTGCCGAAGCATGGACACAAGTGCTTGGTAAAAATAACATTGGCGCTACCGATGATTTCTTCCTGATCGGGGGCGATTCGCTTCGTGTCATTCATGTGCTGGCTATTCTAAAGCCGCGCTATGGCGCGCTGCGCATCGGAGATTTTTTCCGCTACAAAACCGTTCGCGAGCTTGCTGAATATGTGGAACAATTAGGTACGGAACAAACGCCGCAACGCAAGCCACTCGCGATTTCTCAAGAAAAAATGGACTTGAATGAGCATCCTATTGAGTTGTCTGGTGCTTCTGACTTAGCTGAGGTCCGCGACTTGCGCGTGATCTTGTTGACCGGTGCTACAGGCTATCTGGGCTCGCACATTCTGTATGACTTGCTTCAACGGACAGAAGCCAAAGTATACGCGATGGTACGCCCTTCTCAGGACGGTCCATCCGGTATCGAGCGTATTCAGTCCGTATTGACGGGATATTTTGGACAAGATATCTCCAGCTTGATCGAAGGACGGGTAAAAGCTGTCTATGGGGATCTGGAGCAAGCTGATCTTGGTCTCTCTTCCGTCGACCGCCATATGCTGGAGCACCAAATCGACGGCATCATTCACAGCGCCGCTGACGTTCGCCATTTTGGTGATTCGGCAGCTTTCGATCGCACGAATGTGACCGGTACACTGGAACTGCTGAAAATCGCCCAAGCCAAGCCGGGAGTATCCTTCCATCATGTCTCCACTATGGGGATACCGGAGGATCTTGCAAACGAAGGAAAATGGGAGTCGGCATTGGAGCTTTCTGCCTTCCCAGACGAATTGAACGTGGACAACCTGTACACGAACAGTAAACTCGCGGCGGAGAAGCTGTTGTTCCAAGCAGCTCAAGCGGGTACGCCTGTCTCGATCTATCGCGCGGGCAATTTGACAGCCCATTCGGCCAACGGACGCTTCCAGCGAAATATCGACAGCAATGCTTATTACCGTATGATGAAGGCGATGCTGCTGCTGGGCAAAGCGCCACAAGCCGATTGGCATACGGACTTCACACCGATTGATTACGCCAGCCGTGCTATCGTAGAGCTGTCCGTTCATCAAAAAAGCGCAAACCGCATTTTCCATATCTGCAATCCGAACCCATTGCCATATGATGAACTGATCGCTATGGTAAACCAACTCGGTTACGCAGTAGAAACCCTGCCTTTTGACGATTACAGCGCCTGGCTGCTGAATCCGTCTTCCGGCATTCAGGAGGATGCACTTCACCTTGCTATGGGACAACTGGAAGGTGACGGAGCCAAGGATTCAGCTTACCGTTACGGATGCTCTGTAACCGCAGCTCTGCTGGAACAAGCTGGCGTTCAATGCCCGGCAACCGACCTGAACTTTATTCGGAACATGATCCAGCATGCCGTCGAGATCGGTTACTTCCCGACCTCTTCATCGGTATCTGTAAAAGCAACACAGAGGTAACAAAGTTGTGATATTTCTCCCGCATGTTTTCGGTATGATAGACTAGATTTTGCTAGTTTCATATTTAGTATAAACCTCTATACTTTCAGAATTTTTTGCATGCGGGGGATGTCATTCAATGAAACACACTTTTTTTAAAAGAACATTGCTAATCATAAGTTTGTTGGCTATTTTAGGGATTTTGGTGTATGAAGCACGTAGCATATACCACACACCTACAGTTAAAGGGACTCATCGTACACGTACAGCTCATGCAGATCGACTGGTACGCCATTTATTCTCACTGACGCCTACACCAGATAAAGTATATTACCAAAACAAAGTCATTGTCCTGATGTATCATGAGGTGACCAAGACTCCACCTGATCCCGGCGCTCTCAAGCTTAGTAATTTAACGAGGCAGTTGGACGAAATGAAAGCTAACGGCTTCCACTGGATCACGATGAAAGAGTATACCGACTTTATTTTACATAAAGCCAAGGTTCCTGATAATGCGGTACTCATGACATTCGACGATGGCTATGAGTCCTTTTATACGGACACTTTTCCCGTGTTGAAAAAGTATCAGGTTCCGGCAACCAATTTTCTCATTACGTCCACGATCAGCAATCCCAAACACATTGGTATTCCAAAGCTGACATGGGATCAAATTCATCAGATGCATGCCGAAGGCATTGATTTTTACAATCATACCAATGACCAGCATGCTTACGGGTACTCCAACACAGCACGCACCAAACAAAAGCCGCTTCTGATGGGGCCTGTGTATTCGAAAAAGCTGGGGCGAATGGAAACCGAGGATGAGTTCAAACAGCGGGTTTATACCGATTTGGGCATGGCTGACAAGAAGCTGCTCAAGCATCTACACAATGATCAGAATGTACTTGCCTTCCCATATGGTGGGTATACCAAGGAAACGCTGGAAATTTGCCGTTCCTTGGGAATTGATGTTACGTTCACGGTGAAACGTGGGATTAACTCGCCAGGGCAAACGAACGGCTATCGCGTCAATGCAGGTGGAATACACAATATTCCGGAAGTATTGGTGCAATACATGAAGGAAGGTGCTCCCCTTCGCCCACTTCCTTTTGCCCAAGGTCCTAACAAGGTATCCTAAACGTTAGCTAGCTTATTCAAGGATAAAAAAAGAACCTTTAAAACCATTTATGTCGTGGTTTTAAAGGTTCTTTTGTTGTATGAGATGTAGATTAGGGCCAGATGCGAATTGCCGCGATAACAGCCAGATGTACCGGGTAAAAGCTGCGCCACAACCAGCGCGGTACCCGACTATAAAATCCGCTCTCTCCCGTTGCAAAACATACGATCAGAATGCTGGACAGCAGACTAAAGTGTTGGAGATTTGCGTGGTGCACCATATCATACACAACGTTCAAAGCAAAATGGGCTGCAATCATCATATATGAGCGAGTGTATCGATAAATGAGAACCAGCAGTAGACCATAGGCCCCGTAATCCATCTGGCTGAACTCCATGACCAGAGCTGTAAGGACGTACAGACCCGTTACAGCCGCCCAATGCTTCAAGCGGGATGCAGCAGCCAGCGCGAGCAACGAGGCCAGTAGCGTCCAGATTACATTCGGTCTGTATACATCAAACGCCAGCATATAGGGCACCTGAGAAATCAGAGCCAGCCCGAGTAGACGGAGCATATAACTCCGCATATCTCGGGTACGGGTATACCCCATATACAGCGCGTAGGCATAGATTGGAAAAGCAAGTCTGCCGGCAATTCTCCAAGCCGGATCCGTCGGAAAAAACACAAGTCCGACATGGTCAATCAGCATCGTCAGCATGGCCAACCAATACATACAAGGCCCCCTTATTCATCTTTTACGTTTTTTCTTCTGTCAAGCTCAGAATGGCGTTCATGATGTCCGTTTTCGTAACCCGCCCTACCAACCCTTGAATTGGAGTTGAGGAGCTACATTGCTCGTCCAAAACTGGAAGACAATTGACCTGATGCCGAATCAGTCTTGATATCGCTTCCAGTAAAGAGTCTTCTGGAGCAAGCGTCGTCATTTGGGCCCGGCGCGTCATTGCCATGGTCACCGGGACGGTGTGAAGATCGGTATGCCCCAGCATGACCTTCAGCAAATCCTTGCGCGTAACAATTCCAATGAGCTCCTGCTCCTCCCCTGTGACCATCAGCGTGCCTGTATTTTGCTGAAACAGCATCAGCACCGCATCATAGGCGGTAGCGTCACCGGAAATCAAAATCGGATCACTAAGTATATCCGCCACAGTCAGCTTTTTGAGCATGTTGCCGATATGACTATCATATTTGGGGTAACGTCCTGGCAAGTAGCCTACCTTCGGCTTGGCATCCACCAGCCCGAGCATAACGAGCAGAGCAAGATCAGAACGGAGAGTCGGACGCGTCAGTCCCAGTGTTTCAGCAATTTTATCCCCTGTTACAGGTGCCAGACGCTGGACAATATCAACAATTTCCCGCTGTCTTTCAGACAGTTGAATAATGATTACCTCCTTATGAAGTGGGGTAGTATATATTATAAATGAGCATAGATCGGTAAATTTCAGCATCTTCCGACAATTCATCAAATTTTAATCATAGACAGCTTGTTTTCAAATTTAAAATGTGTCACAATTAAGGATGTAATACATACTAATTATAAGTTTAACGTGTGCAATATGCTACATTTAAGTGAACTATTGTACATCGCATGTGATATGTATTATGTATTATATAAACCTGAGGAGGAAATCAAATGAAATTTTTCTTGGATACTGGTAACATTGAAGAAATCAAACGTATTGAACGTTTGGGTCTGGTTGATGGTGTAACAACGAACCCTTCACTGATCGCTAAAGAAGGTCGAGTGTTCAAGGAAGTCATTCAGGAGATTTGCAGTATCGTTGAAGGTCCCGTAAGTGCTGAGGTTATTGGTCTGAAGGCTGAAGATATGCTAAAAGAAGCTTATGATATCGCCAAGTGGGCACCGAACGTGGTTATCAAGCTTCCTATGACCGAAGACGGCTTGTATGCTTGTAACGAGCTGACCAAAAACGGAATCAAAACGAATGTAACACTGATTTTCTCCGCGGCTCAAGGTTTGATGGCAGCCAAAGCTGGCGCTACTTTTATCAGCCCGTTCGTAGGACGTCTGGATGATATCGCTGTTGATGGTATGAAGCTGATTCGTGAACTGAGACAAATTTTGGACATTCATGGTCTGAAATCCGAAATCATCGCCGCATCCATCCGTAATATTAAGCATGTAGAAGATGCTGCTCTGTCTGGTGCACATATTGCCACCATTCCAGGTTCCTTGCTCCCTTCTCTGTGGAAACACCCGCTGACAGACAGTGGTATCGAACGCTTCCTGAAGGACTGGGAAACTGTACCTAAAGCTTAATTCGCCAGTCATGGCAAACGATATTGCATTAACCCAAACAGCCCGTATTTTACGGGCTGTTTTTATATTTTGGCTTTAGTGATGGCAGAATTAAAAACGCCGAACAACTTTTTTTGACAAAATAACTTGTTGTTCATATAATTGTTATAACAACTAATTGATTTCAAAGTAATTTATGTACGGGAAACAGAAAGGAGTACCTTATGAATAACTTGCCTCCCGATTGTTCCATTGGGATGTTGCTCGGGATTACTCACCGCAAAATGAGTCAGCAGCTCTTGCAGCGTCTCAAGCCTTATGATATTTCCCCAGAGCAATGGTCGGTTCTGTACCAAATCTATCAGGCTGAGGGTTTAAATCAGAAAGAAATTGCAGCTAAGGCCGTGAAGGACCAGCCGACCACGACTCGAATTATTGATTTATTAGACAAGAAGGGCTGGGTACGGCGTGTGAATAGCCCTCAGGATCGTCGAGCCTATTTACTTCATTTGACTGAAGCAGGCCGACAGCTTGTAAAAGAGATTCTTCCTATTGAATATGATGCCAATCACGATTTTGTAAGAAGAATTTCCTCAGCCGATCTGGAGCAATTCCGCCAGACTCTTTTACAAATTCACGCCAACATGACCGAATCAGAAAAACAAGGAGATAACGATTAATATGCAACAAAGCAAGCAACCTCTTTGGACCAAGGAATTTATTGTTCTTACGGTTTCCAATTTATTTTTGTTTTTGGAATTACAGATGATTCTATCCTCTATTCCTTCTTATGTGAAAAATACATTCCACGCTAGTTCCGTTCAGGTTAGTCTCGTTACCACTTTATTTGCTTTAAGTGCGATTGCGGCACGGCTCTTTTCCGCCCGTATGCTGGAAAAAGGGCATCGCAGCACTCTGATCTTCGTGGGGCTGCTGTTTGCATTGGCAGGAACGCTGGGGTACAGTGTTTCGCCGACGATTACAGTGCTGCTGCTCATGCGGATGTTATTCGGGATCGGCTTCGGTATGAGCAGTACGGCTTTTCCAACGATGGCCTCTGACGTCATCCCGTCCAAGCGCCTTGGTGAAGGAATGGGGTATTTTAGTTTATCCACCAGTCTAGCGATGTCGATTGGGCCGACCATTGGCATCTCAATGCTGCAATATGGGAGCTTTAACCTGCTCGCCTATACGACAGCAGCTGTCATTATTGTTATATTCCCTTTGGCTCACTGGCTCATTCGTACATTACCTAAGGGGCACATCGAACCCCCTATGATTCCTTTGGAAGAGGGGCGAAAACCGGCATTTAACCGTAAACTGTGGATTCCCGCCTTACTGAACATGCTGATGTCTATTACATATGGCGGATTACTCAGCTTTATGGCGCTTTACGGAAATGAAGCAAATCTGGCGCACCCGGCTTATTTTTTCCTGTTTAATGCGGTTTCCGTGCTGATTGTGCGTCCCTTCTCGGGCCGTATTTATGACAAAAAAGGAGCAAAAGCACTGCTCATCCCCGGCTCCCTCTTTTTAATTGGCGGTCTGCTCCTGCTTTCCTACGCGCACAGTGATGATTTCATGTATGTGTCGGCTCTTTGCTACGGTATCGGATTTGGTGTGATGCAGCCAACCCTGCAAACCTGGATGATTCAGATTGTATCTCCTAAACAAAGAGGCATGGCAAATGGTATGTTTCTCAATTCCCTCGATTTCGGGGTTGCAGCCGGTGCGCTTATACTTGGCATTATTGCCAAAGCAAGTGATTATGCGTGGATGTACCGCCTTTCCTCGCTGTTTATTGTACTGTTTTTGCTGATCTATGTTATACAAATCATCGCAAGCCGTAAGCCTAAATCGCATGTTTCTCTCAATGGGTAAAGCTATTGTTTTCAAATACATTTAGTTTATAACTGCTTATAATCAAAAGCACCCGTTGCCATGGTTGTGTGGACAACGGGTGCTTTTTCATTTATTTCGCAGGAGTTTTGCGTTTTAGCTTGGAAGAAAGAGGCTTTTCTCGGGCCACCCCTGTTAGCTCCTCATTTACACTCATACGGTCACTGGATTTGTCATCTGTTGGTTCATCCTGCTTGGGTTTGACCGCAAATAGCATCAGCAGAGCTGCAATGCCTCCCACTGCGGCCATCACGCCAAAGAGCAGACCATGTCCACTGCGACCCAGCAGCAAGGAAACAACCGGAGGGCCTAGCGATACCCCGACAAAGCGCATGCTGCTGTACAACGAAGTAATGGTTCCGCGCTCCTCTTTTTCAATTCCCTTCGTAATCAGGGCATCCAAACAAGGCAATGCGAGCCCAATTCCGCCTCCCCCTAACGTAAACAACCCAATCACCGCATAAATATGTTGAAGAAATCCGAGAATGGCAAAGCTGATCGTCAATATGGCCAAACCGCTGAAACCGATCCATTTCATGCGCTTTTTGTGCTTGCCGATAATCTTGCCTCCTACATAAGAGCACAGACAGAGGGAAATAAGCGGAATGGCCAGCACAAAACCTTTCCAGACTCCACGGAGGTTGTAACGACTTTCTAGTATGTCGGATAAGTAAAACAAGACGCCAAAAATGACAAACATGCAAATACCGCCCATAGCGAAAATAGCATAGAGCCAGCGTCCTTTTTCAGCAAGCACCCGCTTCACATTTCCCACAAACTCTCGAAACATAATCGGTTGGTTCTTACGTTTGGGCACATGGATCAGCCAAAGCACCAAAATGAGCGAAATCAGACAGAGTCCTGGAATTACTGCCAATGGCAAAAACCATAGAACTGCTCCCAACGCGGCACCGAGGATCGGACTTAACACTTTACCGAATGTGTTGTAGGTCTCGACGACGCCCAGGTTCTTGCTGGCCTCATCCTCGTTTTCGTACAAATCACCTACAAGCGGAATGACAATAGGAAAAGCCCCTGCCGCTCCCGCACCCTGAAGTAGACGGCCTCCAATTATGGTCCAGTATGCTGCCGAATCGTGAAGCAGCCATGCTCCCGCCGCAGAAATCCCCCCTCCAATCACAGTCAGAATCAGACAGGGAACAATCACCGCCTTACGGCCAAATCGGTCGGAGAGATAGCCCGCAATCGGTATCAGTAAAATGGCCACTACCGCATATACTGTAATCAACATGCTAATCCGAAAAGAGCTTACATGTAGCTTACGTCCGATTTCCGGTAAAACAGGAATCAGCATGGAATTACCCAGCGTCATCATCAGCGGGATGGAACCTAACGCAAGCAGATTCCCTTTATTTTGTTGCATCCCGTTACCACCTTTGCAAAAGTAATAACACAGCTGTTCTGATTCGTTCAACAGATGTTATTGTGTTTACATTGGTGGGGATTTATGCGGTTACACTTTAAATCCACCGACCCTTGCATTCAGCAGTTGCGACATATCCGCCAGTGTATGAATAGATGATGCAATTTCCTCCATGGAAGCCAGCTGCTCTTCAGCTGCCGCACTGACGCTCTGGGTTCCCCCTGCCGACTGCTCTGCTACTTCACGTATGCGTTCCACCGCTTCCACCATTCGCTCGGAACCGCCGGACATCTGTTCTACAGACCGATTTACACTGTGAATCTGTTCGCTGACCAGTTGAATGGAACTTCCAATCTGACGAAATGCGGTTTCTGCGGATTGCATAACCTTTACGCCAGACTGCACTTCAACCGTCCCTGTCTGCATACTGGAAGCGACATTTCCAACATGCTCCTGAATATTTTGCACAAATTGTGTGATTTCTGCTGCTGAAACCGATACCTGCTCGGCCAATCTTCTTACCTCAGAGGCTACAACTGCAAATCCTTTGCCCTGCTCTCCGGCTCTTGCCGCTTCAATCGACGCGTTGAGCGCCAGCATTCCTGTCTGTTTGGCTATCCCAGTAATAACAGCTCCGATCATGCCAATCTGTTCGGCCTGTTCACTAAGTGAACGTACAGCACGTGCAGAGCTGTCTACACTTTCGCTTACCTTCTCCATCTGAAGCATAGCCTGACCTATAGATTGTTCTCCTGCTTCTGCATCTTTAGCGGCTGTATCAGACAACTCATACACCTGCTGGCTCGTAGCTGCAATATGCTCCAGTTCGTGGGCTAGCTCTTTTACGGTATCTGTAGTTTGTGTAATATCATCGACCTGATGCTCCATACCAGCCGCTAGCTCTTCCATTACACCGGAAGTATGACGATTGGCCTGATTCATTTCCTCTGTACTTACGCTAACCCGCTCTGCGGTTACGGTTAATGTACGCGCCGTATCCTGAGCATCCACTATAATACTGCGGAACCCCTCAATAAGCTTGTTGTAGGAGCTTGCAATCATACCGATTTCGTCTTTGGACGTAATATCCAGTCGGCTACGCAAATCTCCCCCACCTTCAGACATTTCCAACAGCTGCTCATTCATATGGTGTAATGGACGAATTGAACGAATCAAAACGATGGATTGAACAATACTGTAAATGATAACTAGAAGTCCTACAATACTCGTAATCAAGGATGTATTCGTCATCGTTTGGTGCGCTTGCTGTACTTTCACCGTTACCATATCTTCTTGAGCTTTGACAAAGGCTACTACCTTGGTATCAAGTTGCTTACGCAACACCCGTTCGTTTTCAAAATCATCGAGCAAATCAGAAAATGGCGGGAAAGCATCGTCTCTTGTACTCTGATACCCCGCTGTAGTCAGTAAACGATGAACTTGATTCATGTAAGTATTAATCCCCGTCTTGAGATCAGTCATTTTTTTCTTAGAATCCTCATTACCTGTATTAAGCAGAGCTTCTGTCTCCTGTAGCAACTTTGCAACTTCACTTTGCTTGTTTCCGATCTCTCGCCCGTACTGTTCATCACGAGTTAGCAAATATGCCCGCTCATCATTAGATATGCCGTTTAACAAAAATTGAAGAGACTTCGAGTTATACGCAATAGCCTCTTCACGACTCATAATATCCTTGTACTCATTCTCACTATGTACGCTTAAAATGTAATTGGTCAGCAGCATAGCTGCAATCACACTCGGAATCAGTATCGCGCTAAGAATCATTTTGGCCTTTATTGTTAAATTCATGAATCGGTCCCCCAGTTATTTCTGAATAAAATGTCCAACTTACTATATATCGTTTTATTCGATTGTTTTTTTGAATGAAACAGAAAAAGTGTATAGATTTTTAAATATACTTGTGTCTATTCAGTGAACATATATATCTTTTTTAATATCAAAGAACAAAAAAATTCAAAATTAGTAAATGAACTGTTTTCAGTTTGTACTCTTCGAATTTCGGACTATTAAAATGATATACTATGTATTGCTATGCCATAAGCCTCAAGGAGGATCTGCATGAAAAGTCTGGAACTAAAACCGCTTATTCACGTACTTAACGAATTGGAAACCCGCAGCTGCCTTATTGAGCAGCAGGGTAACATGATCATGAATTACTATCGTGAACCTCAAATTGCTAATGAACTCTATAAAATAAATTCCTGTACCAAAAGCGTGATTTCCGCATTAGTTAGTATCGCTATGGACCAGCAACGGGGACCGAAACCGGAGACGCCGATCCTCGAATTCTTTCCCCAGTTGGCCACAGATAGTGATTCTCGTAAGCGTGATATTACGATTGAACATCTGCTGACGATGTCCGCAGGCTTTAACTGGACGGAATTTGGCGGACAAAATTCTTTTCCTACCATGAGCAAAACGTCAGACTGGGTGCAATTTGTGCTTTCACAGCCATTATCGGATGTGCCAGGTACGCGAATGGAATACAGTTCTGGCTGTTCTCAACTTTTGGCCACCATACTACGTAATGTTTCTGGACAAACAGTTGCTGAATTTGCCGAGCAGCAATTATTCCAACCGCTCGGTATCGAAAGCTATCATTGGGAAACCGATCCTCAGGGTACTCATACGGGTGGATTCGGACTGCATCTCAGGCCGATGGACATGCTCAAATTCGGGCGGCTTTATCTGAACCAAGGAGGCTGGGAAGGACGGCAGATCATCCAAACAGAGACAGTCCGATATTCAACCCGTCCGTTTCTTCCTGCTGCCAAACCACAAAAGGCATTTTACGGCTGGCACTGGTGGACTTCTTCCTTTTCAGATGAAACAGAGATAGGAACTGAAACGGACTATTTTTACGCTCTCGGCTTTGGTGGGCAATATATTGTTGTCGTCCCGTCGTATGACATGGTTGTTGTCGTTACCGCTGATAGATTTAAAAAGAAAAGGACTCCTGTAGATATTTTCCAGCAGTATATTGTACCGCTGCTACTCCAGCAGAATAAATAGGAATAAATACCAAAGCTAAAAGTTGCAACTGGTCTCTATCAAAAATCTGCATCAAAAAAGGCTTGCCTATTGGATCAGGCAAGCCCTTTTTTGCATATAATCGCTACATTATGACATACTTCATCCACTTTCTAGCGCCTTACCTAGCCCAAGTGAATAGTAAGCTCTTGCTGTCCGCTGGAAGCTGGTGTAATGATTACACCCTGTTCTCCCGACTGGCTGCTGCCTTCCTCCACTTGAACAGCCTCGTGGATACCGCGCAGGACTATCGACCATGGTTTAACAGCACCTTCTGCCTTCACCGTAATGACAGAATTCTTGCGGCTAGCAGTAACCGTTAGCTCCTCTTCACCTGACGTATTCACGATAATCGTTCGAGCCTGTTGCCCCTCACCAAGTTCAAACAAATGAAGCGCCACTTGATCAGCATAATCATAATCCGGACGACTGTTCTCATGACCGATTGCCAAAAGTGTGTTCGGCTTCACGAGCACAGGCAAAGTTGTAAAATCATGATGCTCGTTAACCCAACGACCACCTAACACGCTCTCATTCGTAAGTAAATTTGTCCACTTACCCTCTGGTACATAATACTGCACATTGCCTTCTTTATTAAAGATCGGGGCTACCAAAATGGAATCCCCCAGCATGTATTGCAGATCCAGCGTTGCACAGGTTGGGTCCTGCGGGAATTCCAATACCATAGCCCGCATCATCGGCAGTCCCTTTACTGAGGATTCCACAGCAGAAGGATACAGGTATGGCATTAGCGAGCATTTGAGTTTTGTAAAGCTACGCACCACGTCGACTGATTCTTCATCAAACAGCCAAGGCACGCGATAGGATTCGTTTCCGTGCAGACGGCTATGAGAGGACAGAAGCCCGAATTGTACCCACCGTTTGTACACGTCCGGCGCAGCCGTTAACTCAAAGCCGCTAATATCATGGCTCCAGAAGCCGAAGCCGCTCAAACCAAGCGACAAACCGCCTCGCAAGGATTCCGCCATCGACTCATACGTAGACGAGCAGTCTCCGCCCCAGTGAACCGGGAACTGTTGCCCCCCGGCTGTAGCGGAACGTGCAAATAGTGCGGCTTCATTTTTACCCAGCTTTTCCTCCAGCACATCAAATACAGCCTTGTTGTACAAATGCGTATAATAATTATGCATCTTCATTGGATCAGAGCCGTCATGATATACCACATGGGTAGGGATGCGCTCGCCAAAATCAGTTTTAAAGCAATCCACCCCCTGATCTACCAACACCTTCAGCTTATCCTGGTACCAGCCGACTGCAGCCGGATTCGTGAAGTCAACCAGCCCCATCCCCGCCTGCCACATGTCCCATTGCCACACGCCGCCATCGGCGGTTTTGACCAGATAACCATTCTCCATGCCTTCATCGAACAAAATGGATTTTTCCGCAATATACGGATTGATCCATGCACAAATTTTGAGGCCCTTTGCCTTCAATCTCTGCAGCATGCCTTCCGGGTCCGGGAACATATCTTGATCCCACTGGAAATCGCACCATTGGTATTCCTTCATCCAGAAGCAGTCAAAATGGAATACCGAGAGTGGCAGATCTCGCTCAGCCATCCCGTCCACAAAATGGTTCACTGTCGCTTCATCATAATCTGTTGTGAACGAAGTGGTCAGCCACAAACCAAAGGTCCAGGCTGGTGGTAATGCAGGCTTACCCGTCAGCTTGGTGTAATTGTCCAGTACTTCTTTAGGGTTAGCTCCACCAATAATAAAATACTCTAACGATTCGCCGGAGACGCTAAACTGAACCTTTGATACATTTTCCGATGCAATCTCATAGGATACCTTTTCTGGATGGTTGACGAACACACCATACCCTTTATTAGATAGATAGAATGGAATGTTTTTATATGCCTGCTCACTGCTAGTCCCGCCATCTTCATTCCAGATATCAACCACCTGGCCATTTTTTACGAATGGAGTGAAACGCTCTCCAAGTCCGTATACGTACTCACCGATGCCCAACTCCAGCTGTTCCCGGAAAAAAGGCTGATCCTGCGGGTCTGTAATATAGCCTGGTCCCCGATGTCCGCTGCCTGTGACTTTGCGATCCTCGACATAAAAGCCTACATCCCAGCTCTTCCCACGGCCGACTCGCACACTCAGATCGCCGCTTTTCAGTACCGCTACGTCCTCCTCCACCGTAATGTCTACCTCTGTTGGCAAGGTGTGAATTTCAAAATTCGGTCCCTGATGCACCCGTCCCTTATGGTGGTTCAGACGCACCTGAATGACATTCGGCATAGGCGAGCTGTAGGTCGCTTTCAGCAACGCTCCGTTCAACGTATCTCCTTTATGCTCGATCCGGTGGGTGGCTGCATATACCGTCATGGAAGCATCGTCCGTCACAATATCACGGATTTCAGCAGGATTTTGTATTTCATAGCCCTTGCGAACCATCCAATAGCCATCAGTAAATTTCATTTGTTTCTTCCTCCGCTTCAATCTTTATTTTCTTAATCCCAAATCGCTTGTTGGATTTTTTCGAAATCCTTACTATAATAATATTGATTTATGTAAGGGTTTACTTCGTTTATTTTGACGTATTGTATCAATATTTTGATGTTTTCTATTTAAATCAGTTTGCGGAAAAGGAGTCATAGAAATGCAAAGAGAAATGTTGCGGGAAAACCGCATTCATGGCAATCCCATGTACCCAGTCAGCGTATACCCAAGCGTGGAGCAGTTGAACGGAAATAGTATACTGGAGTCTCATTGGCATGAAGAGATGGAGTTTATCATAGTCGAACAGGGGAGCGCCGTATTTCAGACGGATATGGTCTATACGGAGGTGAACGAAGGTGAAGCTCTTTTTGTCAACAGTGGTGAGCTTCACGCAGGTTATTTACAAAAAAGCGCTCGTTGCATATTTTCTGCGGTGGTGTTTCACCCCGACATGCTGCACAGCCGCACGCAGGATACGGTGCAAACACAGTTTATTGACCCATTTATCAGTAAAAAGCTTGTCCCTCCCCCTCACATTCGTGGCGTGCAGCCCTGGGAGCAAGAGGTGCTGGCTGGATTGCGACACATTATCACCAGCCATGAGCAGAATGCGCCTGCCCGTGAACTGGCGACCAAGGCGCAGCTCTATAGCATGATCGCCTGTCTGTACCCACACATGACCCCCGCTAACGGAGAGGATGTGATTATGGCAGGGCAACGCAATAAAGTTGAACGGATCAAAAAAGCGCTGGTGTATATTAACAGTCATGCTCATGAGCCTATACGTTTACGGGAGATCGCAGATGAGATTGGAATGAGTGAGGGGCATTTTTGCCGTTTTTTTAAGCAGATGGTTCAGAAAAGCCCGGTAGAATATATTAACTATCATCGGATTCAAAAGGCTTGCAGGTTGCTGGAGCAAAGTGATCGCAAAGTGGTTGATATTGCGCTGGATGTTGGTTTTGACAATCTAAGCTATTTTATTGCGACCTTTAAAAAATGGAACGGCCTGACCCCTTCGCAGTACCGTAAGCAGCACGAAGCAGATCAGGCGCTTGCTGTCCCTTATATAACAGACTAATATGCATAGGATAAATCATTTATTTTTTTTGGGCTTCATAAGTACTAAAATTATTTTTCTTCCTCTTAACTTAGTAAATATGTAGCCAGCTACGCCTCCTAAAACAGAGGGAATTAACCACCCTAACCCTACATTATATAATGGAAGAAGATGAGTGAAAAAATCATTAATTACATTAATTTTTATTCCAGCAGCATTCAAGCCATCAAATAAACTAATGATAAAGGTTAATATCAAACTGCCTTGATATACTTCTGACCTTCCTTTAAATACGGGATGTAAAAAAGTTAAAAATATTAGAGAAATAGCAATAGGATATATTGCCATTAATACTGGCGTTGAAACCTTAATGAGCTGTGTTAAACCTATGTTGGCTACAAGGGTACTAAATATAGATAACATGAGAGCAACTCTTTTGTAAGAGACTTTTGGAAATAATCCATGAAAAAAGGAAGAGCAGGAAGTGATAAGCCCCACACTTGTCGTTAAACACGCTACTGTAATCATTAAGCCTAATAGAATAGAACCATAAGATCCAAAATAATAGGAGGAAACCTTAGCTAACACCTCAGCCCCATTTCCTAAAACACCCAATTTTTCAACGCTAGAAGCTCCCATGTATGAAAGAGACGTATAGATAAAAGCTAAGAGTATAACCGCAATTGCTATCGCTTTGGCACAAATGATCATCAACTCTTTTTTGGAAGTAACTCCTCTATCCTTAATTGCATTCACAATGATAATTCCAAAAATAAAGGCTACAAGAGCGTCCAATGTTAAATACCCCTCTTGAAAGCCTTTGAAAAAGACATTCGATGTATAACCCTCCGCAGGTTCTTGGAACTTTCCTATTGGGTGAATAATAGCTACAATCACAAGTAATCCAATGAATGTCAATTTAATGGGTGTTAAAAACTTTCCGATTACATCAATAATTTTTGTAGGATTAAGTGATAACAAACATGCAACTGCAAAAAAAAGGATAGTAAATACAAAAAGTGCGACAGGATGATCTGCATTGTTTGAAAAAAAAGGTTTTACTCCAATTTCAAATGACACACTACCGGTTCTAGGAATTGCATATAAAGGCCCGATGGCTAGATAAAGAATAGTTGTAAAGACAATGCCGAATACAGGATGTACACGACTCGCTAAAGTTTGCAAATTGCTTTTGCCCGAAAAAACAAAGGCTGTGACGGCTAGTAATGGTAAGCCAACTCCAGTAACCAAGAAACCTGCATTGGCTATCCATACATTCTTTCCAGCCATTTGCCCAAGCATAGGTGGAAAGATTAGATTCCCTGCACCAAAAAATAAGGCAAATAGCATTGATCCTATAATGATAATAAAGGACGAAGAAACACTTTTCGACATAATAAATCCTCCAACTACGAATTCACAACATTTTGTTTTTATTCGTTTTCTCTTTAATTTGTATAATATATGTTAATAGGGACGTAGCCCATGTTGCATCCAAAGAACGGTATCTGAATGCCTAGAGTATGTAATCTGGTGCTTTTCACAAATAATGCTCAGTTCGATCTAAATGCCATCACCAATCAGGGACAGCCATCCGCTCCCCCCTTCTGACTAGTGTAGGGTGATAACCTGTCCCTTAGGGTGAGTGGGTTTCGTCTTAACTCATCGTTACACAATACTTTATATACGATCACTGTTTCAAGTAACTTTGTACTTGCAAAATGAATCACTTCATCCCCTTGCTTTTACAATTATGATGCCCCCCTATGTTTCTCCTCCTACTTAGTGAGCTTAATGAACTATAAGGGAATTTTACACTTAGGACTTATTTCTTACAAGACGTAGATGTAGTTACACACACCCGGTAGGTCTCGTAAAAGTTTTTAATTAGTTCAAACACCCATGTAACAGCATATTCTCATGTTACCGTCATATCGCTTACATCAAGAGCTACCTGGTTGCTTTTGGATAAAGAAAGTGAGTTAACTCTCAAGCGTTCGCTATGTTAGATTTCTTTAAAATCATACGCATTCTTCATCTCTGTTCGAAAGAGTAATACATAATCTGTTTTGTATATTTTACCATATTTAATCCATATCAGGATCGGCTGTTTTATTCGAATTATCAACTGATTGTAATAAGCACAGGAAATCTTGGGAAAATGCCCTATGGAAGCATCTGAATAATCCTTACAATTAATAGTACAGACAATGCATATTGACGTTGTATACAATTTGAGCCGCTACAATTTAAAGGGGTGCTTAAACATGATGAATTTGGCAAAACGCAACTATTGGTCTTTGAGTATTTTTAACTTCGCTTATCTGTTTACATGGTCTGCCGCCATGTCTTTTTTTGTCATTTGGCTGGGACAAAGCCTGGGAATTTCAGAAACCTACACGGGATTTCTATACGCGGCTAATTCAATCGTCGCCTTGATCATGCAGCCCCTGTTCGGTTACTTATCTGACAAGCTGGGCTTGAGAAAACATCTGCTGTACATACTCTTTACAATCCTTTTGCTCGTCGGACCCTTTTTTATCTATGTGTACGGTCCATTGCTTCAAACGCAGTTCGTCATTGGTGCCATTGTTGGTGCGCTATTTATCGGCCTGGTGTTTAATGCAGGTAACGGTGTCGTCGATTCGTATATGGACAAAGTTTCGCGTAAATATGGCTTTGAATACGGACGGGTTCGTATGTGGGGTTCGCTCGGATGGGCGGCGGCTACTTTTGTTGCTGGACGGGTCATCAATATCAATGTAAATCTGACCTTCTGGATCGCCTCGGTATCTGCCATTGTTGCCATGATCTGCATCTTCCTGACCAAAGTCGAAATTTCCGGACAGGAGCAGCAGAAAACAGAATCGTTAAAGCTAATTGATGTACTGCATCTCGTACGTACCAAAAAGTTCTGGTTTCTTATGCTATTCATGGTTGGCGTGACCCAAATTTATGAGGTATATGACCAACAGTTTGCCACATACTTCGTATCGCAGTTCAGTTCCAAAGCGGAAGGAAATCAATTCCTTGGCGATTTGAGCGCTGTGCAAGTTTTCCTGGAATTTGTGTTCCTTTTCGTTACCCCTTGGTTTGTGAACAAAACGACCGCCAAATGGGCATTAATTATTGCCGGGTCGATTATGTCTTTGCGTATTATCGGCTCTTCGTTGCCATTCGGTTCCATATGGGTCGCTGCAATGAAGATGATTCACTCCCTGGAGAAACCGCTTATTCTGGTAGCCATCTTCAAATATATTACCGTTAACTTTGACCAGCGCCTGTCCTCCACCATGTACCTGCTGTATTTGTTTATGGGCTCCCTGGTGGTTTCCATTTTCTCGCCCATTGTCGGGCATATGTATGAAGTATTAAATTTCCCGATTACCTATGTAATTCTGGGTTCCATTGCAGGCCTGTTCACCATCATATCCTGCTTTACACTGACAGCAGACAAGAAGAATGGGGAACGGTATCTGGAGGAACGCCGTAAACAAGATTTGAAAAGAGCAAACAAAAAAGCTGAAGCAGTTCATTCGTAATCTAATGGTTTGAGCTTAACAGAACAGCGGCAGTCTAGGACTTGTTTTTCTCGTCCAAGGCTGCCGCTCTTAAATCCAGTTAATTTGAAGCTTATTTTAAATCTTGAATACCGACACCGTTTGATTCATCTCTTCCGCCCGCTTGGCAAGCATGTTAGCACCTGCAGACACTTCCTGCATGGAAGCGGTAGTTTCCTCGACCACGCTTGCGACTGTTTGAGTAGAATCGGCTGCACGTTCGGAGATTTCAGCAATTTTTCTCATAGATTCCACCATAGAAACGGTTCCTTCATTTACAGATCTTGCTTCTACAGCCGCAGTGTCCACCTCACCGCTCACTTCTTCAACGGCACCTACAATCTCAGAAAAGACGTTACCGACACCTTCGACAAGCATCATACCTTCATTCAGAGATTGAACACCTTCATTCATTGAAATCACAACTTCATCTGTTCTTAAGGTAATTTCGTTGACGAGCGAAGAGATCTTGCCTGTTGCTTCACTTGCTTGTGCCGACAGATTGCGTACTTCATAAGCGACAACCGCAAACCCTTTTCCCTGCTCTCCCGCCCTCGCAGCTTCTATACTCGCATTTATTGAAAGCAAGTTGGTTCGGGCTGCTATTTCACGGATCATAGCTGTGATCTGTCTGATCTCCGCAGACTTTTCTCCTAGAATATTTACCACTTCAGCGGATTGAGTTACCTTGGTATGCACATCTCTTATTTGGGAGACAGTCGAAGACATTTGGGTTTTCCCGTTGTTTGCTTTTTCTTGTGCTTGGGTTGTGAGATTAGCCACATGAACAAAGCGATTCGTTATGTTGTCTACACTTTTAGAAACGTCTACCGTGTAATTCAGCGTTTCAGCTATATCTGAAAGCTGTGTCTGAGATCCCTCTGCAACTTGAGTGGCACTTATAGCTATCTGCTCGGTAGCGATGCTTGTCTGTTCCGCACTGGCCGTTAACTGTTCAGCCGTAGAGGCAACCAGTAAGGAATTATCCACGACTTCTTTTAAAAGGTTACGCAGTGAATCGCACATTTCATTAAAATCGGATGCCAGTTCCCCGACCTCATCTTTTGATCGGATCCTAAGGGGTTCCACTTGCAGGTTCCCCCCGGTTACCAGCTTCATCTGTTCCGCTATCTTTAATATGGGCTTAGTGAACGATTGAGCCAGTAAAAAAGAACCGATAATCCCAAGGATTGTACATATGATAGTCAGAGAAATCATAAACAGTTTACCTGAATAGTAGGAATCACTCGATTGATTAGCTGCATCCGTGGCGTACTGCTCATTAAGTAGCTTCAGTTTATTTACATCGTCTAATGCTGCCTTATAAATAGAAGAATTTCCATGAATGATCATGTAGGCCATCACTTTGTCGTTTTCTTCCATGGCAGCGGAAACCACCTTTAGATGGCGAAGATACATTGCCCACTGACCATAAAAGTTGGTGAACAGTTCTTTTTCCTCTGCCGTAGAGGCTAAACTTTGATATTCATTTACACGCTTATCCATTGAAGCTGTAGCTTTGGTTAGTTCTTCTTGGTAAGTGCTGCGAACGGCAGCATCCTCTTCGAGTATCAGTCGAACGGTGAGTCTATCGATTTCTGTAATCTGCTTATCCATACCTTGAAGAAGAATAACCGCAGGTAAAGACTTGTTATTTACCTTATCAGAAGCCTCCCCCATTTCCGACATCTTAATGACGCCTATTACACTTGAAAGGGACAGTACGATAACCAGTATGAGCGCTGCACTAATTATTTTTTTCTTTAGCGTTAATTTAAACATCTTTATCTTCCTCCCGTGACTGGTCTCGTGTCATCACTGCTGAGCTTTCCAGTATATGCGTATTTGACGCAACAGCTCAGCCTTATCTATTTTTCCACTGATGTAGCTTTGGATAGATGCTCCTGTGATGGCCCCATGATCAGGTGGAAGTGTTGCCATAAACGGCAGCGTCTTTCCGCTCGACATATATGACTTGATCGATTTACTCAAGGGATCGGTAGGCTCCAAGTCAATATTCTTGAACGCCGGTATAACATTGGCCTTGTTAACCAAAAACTCTTGTCCAGACTTTTCGTATACCAGCCAGTTCAAAAACTTCTTTGCTTCCTCTTGCTGCTGAGGTGTGGTAGTTTTGGAGTCGATGAATATATACTTTGTCACACCGACTGTAATCTTAGCATTGTTAGGATCATCCGTATTATCGCTTAATGGAAGGGGCAAAAAGCCGTATTCCTCATTTGCTGTATCATTGCTCTTAATTCCAGCCCACGCCCAGTTGCCCATAAACCAAAGCCCTATCTTGCCCTCTCCCAAAGCTTTGGCTCCATCGTCATATGTACTGTCCAAAGGCGAGTGCTTATTGATGCTGTTATCCTTGAGTAGGTCTAAAGTTTGTACCCATCCAGACATTACACTATTTTGGGACATATCGATGGAGCTGTTCTGCATACCTTTAACAAACTCTGAAAAACCCCCAGGCTGAACAGAATAAGACAAAGCTAAAAGATGAGAGCCGAGAGACCAGTCCATTGGCGAAAGCATGACCGGTGCTACTCCCGTCTTCTGAATCCTAGCCATTAATGAGTTCAGGCTGCTTCTGCTTTTTACCGAGGAAGCATCAAAAGAACCCCCTGTCGCTTTGTCCAGCACTTTCTTATTGTATATTAATCCGTAGCCTTCCACTGCAAATGGAAATCCGAGCACAGCATCGCTTTTCTTAACGGTGTCAAGTCCATTTTCTATTGTATCGGCTACCCACTTTTCTTTACTTAAATCAACGGCTTTATCCAGAAATTGCTGAGTGTCTCCCGGATCAAGCATCGACATGGTCGCTGCACTTCCTGAGCCGTACATCGACATCAGCTTTTGATATGCAGACGTTCCCTCAGGAGCGGTTATAATCTCTAAAGATACTCCGGGGTGCTCTTGATTGTATTGTTTTGCTACTTCTTCTAATTGAGTTTTTATTTCACTTTTGGAATTCAAAAGTGTAATCTTGGTCGTCTGCTGTGATACTGGTGAGGCTGAACAACCTATAAACATCATTAAACATGCTAGAGAAATCGCAACTTTTAGCTGTATTCTCATTAACTTTCCCCCTAAGGATTTACTTTGATAAAATTTATGAATAATATTCAATGTTATCGACATAATTCCCCGGGAAGGTTAGGAATTTTCCATTGGTAAATGAAGGAAGTTAATTGAATAGTACAAACTGGTTGTTACGTTAAGTTAACAGACAGGACAGCGCAACGATCTTTATCCAGTTGCGTCTTAATATGGGGTAAAGTTGCTGTGCAACAAATTAAACCAAGAAAGGAGCAATCATTTATGAAAAAAGCTTTCTTTGGGGCTTTTCTTACAATTTTTTTATTTATTTCATCGTCCACTACTTATGCAGCAGAAAATCAAATCAAAGTTGACGGTGTGACTACTACATCCGATGTGAAGCCCGAAATGAAGAACAAACGCACAATGGTACCTCTACGTGTTATTAGTGAAAGTTTGGGGGCTAGCGTCGAGTGGTCCAATTCCGAGGTTATTCTCGCAAAAAGCGATATGAAAGTGAAATTAGCAATAAATAGAAGCACCGCGGAAAAAAACGGAGAAAAGATACTGCTTGATGTAAAACCATACACGAAAAATAATCGCATATATGTTCCACTTCGTTTTATTGCAGAGACGTTTGGCTGTAATGTCAATTACAACAACTTTGCAGTGACTGTTGATACTAAACCATTGTTCATAGACGGTGTACAAGTAAAAGCATTGCAATATGAATACCATATGTTTATGGGCGGCGTAGTTCAGCAAATTAATGTAAATGCATTTAATGAAACCATTTATAATATTTTTGCAAAAAACATAGGTGAAAAGGTTGAAGCACCTGCAAACTACTCTTGGAGCTTCACTATTGACACATTTGGGTCTTATTATAAAAATGCACAATATGATTTCTTAGACCAAAAAGGGAAAAGCTTAGTTCGTTTTGATATTTATTCTTTAATTAGTCCTGTTCCATCTGAACTTTCAACAGAATATCCAGAGATTTTAGTTCATGACGTATCGAAAGATGAGTGGTATTTGTTTAACGATACCGCAAGAAAATCCATTAATCAGTTAATGTTTACCGCTGGGAAGAACGGTTTTCTGAAGATTATAAGTAACACAACTGTATAATGTGATTTTTTCTTATTACACTTTTTTCGTCTCCAAAAGTTAAAAGGCGAATTCCCTGCTGAATATGCTTCACATGGGTTTGCTCTACAAACCTGTTCCAATCCTGCCCTATAATCGAGGCATGATGAGCCATCTTTTCTAATGAACGATAATAGGGATGCATCTGCTCACCACTCCTTGACTTTTATAAAGGAATCGAAGATAACTTTTTTGGCTTCGTATATGAAAAACAGGGGTTGTCCTGCAGGTCTGGTCAGACCTGCAGGACAACCCCCAGCGACGTGTTCTATCAGACTTCCGCAGCATCCTCTTCCACGAAAAGAGATACCTTGCGGATGCCATCCGCTCCGATCACGACAAGCCCCTGATCCGACAGACGGATTTCAGGGATAACGACCAGTGCGAGCAGTGACAGTGTCATCAGCGCGTTGTTCAGCATGCAGCCGGATTGCTGAAGCGCCCGGCTGATACTTTCGGACTGCGCAGCCACCTCTGCAAACGGAGCTGGGGACATCAGCCCGGCGATAGGCAGCGGGAAGCGCGTCTCACCCGAGGCGGATACGACGACCACGCCACCACGCAGGGCAACAGCCTGCTTCGCCGCCTGGGTCATGAGCTCGTCATCATTACCAATGACGAGCAGGTTGTGGCTATCATGCGCAACGGTCATGGCAATCGCAGCCGGCTCGGTGAAGCCTACACCTGTTACAAGTGCAACCGCGTGACTGCCACTGGCATGATGGCGCTCGAAAACGGCTATTTTGCACAAATCCTGTGCAGGATCTGCCGTGACTTCTCCATTACGGACCGGAACGGTCATCCGCACTTCCTTCGTGTCCACGTGATTTTCCGTAACACGAATCACTCGTACAGGTACATCCCCTTCCTGTACTGGAGCCGCAATGCGGAAATCTGCAGCACTCAGCTCTCGCCCCAGATGGACGGTGTCCATCACTTCCGCAGGATACACGAAGCCGTCCCAATCGGCGACCATTTGACCGTGCTCGGCCACCAGCTGGCCCGCTGCGATGGTAGCCGTCACATTCACTTCGGCCAATCGGCCATCAAGCAAAATAATGTCGGCAATCGCACCCGGAATGATCGCTCCGATATCCCGTGCCACGCCGAAGCGCTCTGCCGTATTCAGCGTGGCCATCTGAAACGCGGTTACGGGCTTGACGCCCTGTGCAATAGCATGACGCACGACGAAATCCATCTGTCCTTCATGGAGCAAGGATTCTGCGCTGCGGTCATCCGTTACCAGCATCATGCGGCGCGTGTCGAGACCCATTTCCGTGCTGGCTCGGATCGTCTCGGCCACATCATGCCATGCGGAGCCTTGCCGCATCTTGGCATACATGCCGAGCCGGATACGCTCGGCTACATCCTCGGGCGTGACACACTCGTGATCGCCCGTAATTCCCGCGGCTGCATAGACCGGCAGACGCCAATCATCGGAGGCCCATGTAAAATGGCCATCCGCCACCTTGCCCGCGCGCAGCGTGGCCTGAATTTCCCCGATCATCACATCGTCTCCATAGACGACACCAGGGAAATTCATGACTTCGCCCAGCCCGATCATATCCGGGCCCCAGCTTAACGCCTCTGCGACTTCCGCCGGGCCGAAGGAGGCACCCGTCGTTTCCAGCTCCGGACCTGTGGACGGCACGCAAGAAGCCACCTGCATGTAAGCAGCAAGCGGTGTCGTACGTGCTTCGTCCAGCATCAGACGAAGCCCTTTTAGACCCAGTACATTGGAAATTTCATGCGGGTCAAAAAACCCCCCCGTCACTCCCAGCGGCAGTACAGCCTTAGCGAACTCAGTTACGGTCAGCTGTGTGCTTTCGATGTGACAATGTCCGTCCAGTAACCCCGGTGCCATATAGCGGCCTTCGGCTTCAATGATTATGGTGTCTTCTCCAATCGTATGACTGACGTCCCTACCGACGTAAGCGATACGAGAACCTTGCACAGCAATAGACATGCCTGGCAGCAATTCGCCCGATACCACATTGACCAGCGTTCCTCCGCGGATCACCAGCGATGCCTTGCGCTCCCCTCTAGCTGTAGCCACCAGCTCGGGTACACAGTCCGCCAGCGGCGGGCGTTGAAATACACTCTTCATGTCCATTACGTTTGTAACCTCCGTTTATGCTTCTTACCTGTTTTTCTTATTTGCTTATGTTACTGGAATACGCTCCATAATGCCAGCCAACTCTACATCTATTCAAGCATCGCATGGGTTTCTAAGGTATTTGCCCCCAGCTGATTGCCAATGTCCTCTCTATAGAACACGATCACTTTCTTCCACTTTGCGAGTATACGTATCCGAATCCCGTAAACTCACGAATGGCGTAATCTCCCCTATGCTATAAATATGCAGCAGATGCATCGCTCGCGTACAGGCGGTGTAGAATAACTTACGCTCACTCTCACGCTGGTATTGTTTCGCTGATCCGTCATAAATCAGGACCGCATCGAATTCCACGCCTTTTGCCAGGTAGGCCGGAATGATATGAATCCCCTTTTCAAAAGCGGGAGTTGTTTTCTTAATCAATTTTGGCTTCACTGACAGCTTTTCTTCCAGCGCTTCGTAGGCTACCGCGCTTTCGTCAGCATTTTTACAAATCACCGCGATGGATTCATAGCCTTCTGCCAACAATTCTGTGACATTCCCAGCTATCTGTTGATGCAACTTTTCACGCGAATGCACCTCGTTTACAAGAGGCTTCTCACCCTTACGATTAAACGGTACAATGTGCTCTCCCCCAGCGACCATCCCCCGAGTAAATTCCACAATCTCCTGTGTTGAGCGATAGCTTCGTGTCAGGGAAATCATTTCGGTCTGATCTGCACCATACAAGTCATACAATGGCTCTGCATCCTGAAGCACCGAGGCATGGGCATAGATAGCCTGATTAAAATCACCCAGTGCCGTCATTTTAGCCTGTGGAAATAAGCGCTTGAAGAAAGCCAGTTGGAATGGGGAATAGTCCTGTGCCTCATCAATAAACACGTGACGGATGTTGCTATTAGAACGGAAACCCAGCATCAACTCACGCAAATATAAAAAGGGTGTCACATCCTCATACGCTAACTCCCCAGCCTGAATTCGTTCCAGAGTTTGTCGACTAATTTCACCCCAGCTGACGGGCAGCTCTGCATGATTCGCCAGTTGGCTCAGCAGCGTCTCGTTCATAAACAGCTCGCTGTAGAGCCGGGTCGTATCTACGAAGCGAAGCGCCTTAATCCATTTGCGCAGGGGCTTTAAGCGGTCACTGACCACCATACGCGCCAATATTTCTCTTTCACGCGTAAAATCGTCGAAGGTATCGCCCTTATTCTTGGATTTACGGCGCATGCGGTTATAGGCACGCTGATAATCCTCCGGCTCCATCAGATCCATCTGTTGATCCACCCATGGGGCGGAGCATTCTTCCTTACCAAAGCGGGCCAGCTCTTTGAGCATCCAATCCCGCAGCAGTTCCAATCGGTTCGCCAGCCGCACCGTAGAGTCGAATTCATAAAACTTGCGTGCCATTTGCTCTACTGAAACCACCTCACGTCCCTGAAAGCGGATGGGTTTAAAACGCATTCCCTCCTGTTCCAAATACGTCTTGTAGCCTGTAATCACGTGTAAGAATGTCTTGGACGACTTAAAGCGGATACCCTCCATCCTGGCTTCATACCCAGGCTGTAACGACGCTGAAAGCACATATTCCAGCTGTTCAAATGGATCTTCTAACTGAAACTCCCGGCCCAAACGCCGCTCCAAATATTCCTGAAACGTGGCCTGAAGCATATTTTCCTCACCCAATTCAGGCAATACTGTCGATACATAACTGTTGAACATCGGGTTAGGCGAGAATAACACGACCTGATCCGCTCGTAAGCGATCCCGGTACTTATACAGCAAATACGCTACTCTCTGAAGCGCAGCAGAGGTTTTGCCACTTCCCGCCGCCCCCTGAACAATGAGCATCCGACTTCGATCATCACGGATGATGCGATTCTGCTCCTTTTGGATGGTAGCGACAATACTTTTCATTTGAGCATCCGAGCTGCGGCTCAATACTGCTTGAAGAAGTTCGTCTCCAATCGTCACCCCTGTATCGAACATAAAACGGATCTGTCCATCACGGATCGAGAATTGGCGCTTAAGCGTGAGTTCCCCTTCCATCTCCCCTGCCGGGGTCTTATATGAAGCGGGCCCCGGCATGTTATCGTAATAAAGATTGGAAATAGGCGCGCGCCAGTCGTATATCAGAAACTCCTCATCTTGATTATCCAGCAGGGAGGCAATCCCCAGATAAACACGTTCCGCAGTCTGCCCTTCCTCAGCAAAATCAATGCGTGCAAAATACGGTGAATCAAGTAACTTTTTCAAACGACCTAACGCCTCTGTAGAATGCTTGTGTCTTCGTTCCCGCTCAGACAAAATCTCAGACTGCTGACGCAAACTGGTGGACGTCTCGCCCACATCATCCGCCTCACTGAAATTGATCGTTACCTCATCCCAGAAGTCTTTACGCATATCGACGACATCTCCGCGCACAGAACCAACCTCTGTCTCTAGCTTCCGAATACGCCCGCTAATTACTGCGGTCACATCTTCTACTCTTCGTTGTTCTTCATTCCATTGCTGTTCAGTAGTCACTGACATCGCTCCTGTTCCGTTTCCTCCTGCTCCACGCAGGGCTCCCTTGCGTACAAACTATGCTCTATTATGGACCCGGGCATACTCGCGGCATCCCCCTGATCCGGGAAAATTGACTAATCCTTTGAAGCATGCTATAATATAACAAGAAGTGTAATTCACAACTTATGCATATGGTTTCACCATAAAACAGAGCATCCTCTATTGTAGCAAGTTCGGTCCCTGTTCGCAACCAGTGGGCTTTTTTTGTGCGTTCTGGCAACCTTCTATTAACCTGTTCTTACATAATTGAATTCATTACATAAAAAAGCGACCAGCCATCTGATTGATGAATGCGGTCGCTTTTCTTTTAGGAAATTCGCCTATCTGCTTTCTTCCACAGGATGAATATGATCGGCCAGTCTGCTCAGCCTCTCCAGCTGATGACCATAATCGTACATCGCCGCAGCTACAATGGAAAGCCGCAGCATTCCCTCCTGACAATGGTCAAAACGTGTAATCGCATGCTTCATAAATTCGCCGTTGGCTTGCTGAAACAATTCACTTTCGTCCTCATTCGGTTTTAGCTTATTTTCGAATTTCAGTAGAGCATGCTCGTGAAAACGAATCAGTAGCTCCAGATGACTGTCAAAAAAAGCATCCGTTCCCTTTGGCCGTAGAGACTGGAAGTAGTGCCTTTCCACTGCATCCAGTACCTCATATCCTTTGTGCAAACTTCCGAGCATTTGTTTGTATACTACCATTTGTCTCGTTTGACTAAACTTAGAGCGCTTGAGCTTCTTCTGCTCTTCCTCGAACAAATGATATTTGTCCGACAGCGATTTAATAGCTCCCTCCAGATTTCCTTTTTCCTCTTTAAAGACAGACTCCTTAATCTCATCGGAAATGGCAGTACGCAGCAACAAAGACATGCTGTTAAATACATTTTGAATCTGATTAATAAACTGCCTTTTCGGTTTCGGAGGAAAAACGCTAACATTGATGACAAAAGCAGACACAATCCCAATCAAAGTGAGCGCAAAGCGGGTCACCGCAAATTTCCAGTCTCCTGAGGCTTCCATTACAGAAACAACGGTCACAAGTGTCAATCCAACCGTATCAGCCATATTTATTTTCAGACATATCATAAGTACCAATACACATACCAGCCCGACTGCAATCGGCTCATTCGAAAATACCATTCCGCCCAGCAACGCCATGATTGCACCTAGTGTGCTTGTTTGGAGTTGATCCAGAAAATAACGCCACGACCTATATATCGACGGTTGCATGGCAAAAATAGCGGCTATCGCTGCCCCCACAGGCGAATGGGTGTTCAAAAGCGTGCTCAGAAAAAGGGCGAGCGTCACTGCGATTCCCGTTTTTAACACCCGTGCTCCAAAAGCCAAAGCCATCCCTCCTGCTTACCTTTCAAATTTATTCATACCGAATTACTATAATGAAAATTCAATGTAAAGTCCATGCTTTATTATTACCCAAAACAATCGGAGATCAGGAATATTTATGAAATGTACAGTTCCTGATAGAATACATATCAACAGAATTAACTTATTTGCAACAACGTCACAGGAGGAACTCATCGTGTCATGGATTAGCAAAATGTTAGAAGAGCCCCGAAAGTGGCCGCGTAATATCCGATTGTTTTTTATGGCCAATCTGCTGTACCAGATGGGTACGGGAATGTTTTCTGTGCTGTACAACCTGTATATCCAAAAGCTTGGCTTTGACGATGATATGAACGGCCAAGTGGTCAGCATGCAGGCGCTAGCGACGGCGTTGCTGTTCATTCCGGTCGGATTTTGGGGCGATCGGACGAGCCGCAAAAATATGCTGGTCATCGGCGCGTTATTCAGCGGCCTGGCCTTTCTCGCCCGTACCTTTACAGATACCAGTGGAAGCATGTTGGTATTTGCCGTAATCTCAGGTGTATTCGCCGCCTTTATTCAGGTGCTGGCTGTGCCTTTCTTAGCGGAAAGCATAAGTAAAGCCCAACGCTTAAAGATATTCAGCTATTACTCAGCTCTTGTACTGGCAGCCCAAGTCCTAGGCAGCTTCGGGGGTGGTGTACTCGCAGATGGGCTGCAGACGTGGGGAATCACACCGCTATCCAGTCTGCGGGTTGCTCTGTTCCTTGGAGGAATGGCAACATTGACCGCTTTTACTCCTCTATTATTCATCACAAAAACTACGGCAACCTTAGAAGCACCAGCTCCTGCCGAATCTTCACCTCAAACAGAACAAGTACATACGCCGCACAGTACATCCGATATACCTGACTCGGAGACGCCTGCTGCTGCTTCTGATCGCCGGGTTATTGGACAATTTGTTCTGGCCCAGTTTTTTCTTGGGTTAGGTTCAGGTCTGGTCATCCCGTATCTTAATTTGTATTTTACGAACCGCTTCTCCGTATCACTCAGCGCAATGAGTTTACTGATTGCACTCGGCCAGCTCATGACCATCCTCTCCATGTTGATCGGACCTACCCTCGGTAGCCGAATAGGACTGGTCAGAGCTGTAGTTGGCTTCCAAATGCTTTCGCTACCGTTCCTTCTCATTACAGGCTTTACGAACGTGCTATGGATCGCTTCCATCAGCTTTCTATTCAGGCAAGCGCTAATGAATGCAGCCAATCCGCTGCAAACCGCCATTCTCGTCGAACGTGTGTCAGATAAAAATCGTGGCATTGCCAACTCCATTCTCCAGACGACCTGGATGCTAGGCACCGCAGGTATGGGACCTGTACAAGCCTATTTGGTTACAACTTATGGCAACTACTGGGGCTATGCCATCACATTTAGCATGACAGGTGTTTTCTATATTTTGTCTTCCCTCGTCTATTACAGAATGTTCCGAGAAAAGCGCCCGTCCGCGGGCCAGCTTTTACAAAACCCGGCAAGCCCGTAAACAAAATCATGACACAATAAAAGCCGGAGCCTCCAAGCGGACTCCCCTGGAACGTCATAGGATAAATGAGAATGGCGGAGGAGGAATGAAGGCATGCTTCGAGTTGCATTATTTACGGACACGTATACGCCTGACGTGAATGGCGCTGCTCTGACCCTGGAACGATGGATTGGCTATCTGGAGACACATGGAGTATCTACGCTCGTCTTCGCACCGGAGGCAGACCATCATCTGCCCTCTGGGCCGGGTGTGGAGCGATTTCGGAGTATTCCCTTTTTATTGTACCGGGAATGCAGACTTGCGATCCCCAACGCCAAACAGATCAACGAGCGTCTGTCAGCCTTTTCCCCGCATTTGATTCATGTCGCTACTCCGTTTAACCTTGGCCTGTATGGAACAAGCTACGCAGCCAAACACCATATTCCACTCGTCGCCTCATATCACACCCACTTTGATAAATACCTCGAATATTACAAGCTTCGCTGGCTTGAACCTGCGTTATGGAAATACATGCTCTGGTTTCACAGACATTGCGAAAGGGTGTATGTCCCTTCTCAATCAACCATGGAATTGTTGCGCAATAAAGGAATGGGGCAGCTCGAAATCTGGAGTAGAGGCATTGATACTGACCGATTTCAACCAAAGGTGGACCGTAATGCAGTATGGAGGAAATGGGGCGTTCATGCAGATGCATTTGTTATTTTGTATGTGGGCAGGCTTGCACCGGAAAAGGGGATAGACACGTTACTGGATTCCTATCTCCAGTTACCCGACGACGTCCGCGCAGCCTCTGTGCTGGTCATTGCAGGAGATGGTCCATTGTATAAGGTCAAAACTACAGCGGATATAGGGGTACCGGAGCATGCAGTCCACTGGCTTGGTTTTGTGAAAGGGCCGGAATTAGCTGAACTCTACGCCGCAGCCGACGTATTTCTCTTCCCTTCCACCACGGAAACCTTCGGCAACGTTGTACTGGAGGCTATGGCGAGCGGTACATCTGTGGTCGGTGCCAATGAAGGCGGGGTAAAAGATAATCTAATCCATGGAAAAACAGGGCTATTGTGTCCTGCTGGGGACGCCGCTGCCTTTGCCAAAGCTGTACACCTGTTGTACGAGAATGCCTCACTTCGCGATTCTATGTCCAGAGCGGGTAGAGCCTACAGCCTGGAGCAGACGTGGGACCGTATTTTTGAACGGCTACTGGACAGCTACATGGACGCAGCAACCCTACACCTCGACAGCCGTCCCATGACGCGAATGTAGCCTTCAAAAACAGCGAAATTCCAGATAGCATGATAAAAGCGAGGTAAATAAATTCTGCTAATACCTTAATTGTTTCAGCAGCTTGTTATGTACCCCACTCAACAAAATCACTGCGGTCAAGGCACCGATGAACGCAAGAAGCATATCCCATTGGGTATCCCATACATCTCCCTGTGTGCCCAAAAAGGCTTCTGCTGCCGTTCCGGTTGCCTTGGCTACAGCAAACTCAATCAGTTCGTACACAGCGCTGATCGCAAGACACACACTAACCGTGAGGAAAGTGAGCCAGCTCCCGCTTCCCAAGGCCGTTTTACGCAACAGCACTTCCCTGACAATGAGTGCAGGTACAAAACCTTGTACAAAATGCCCAAGTCGATCATAATAATTGCGCTCCAGTCCGAACGTATCCCGGATCCAGTTGAACAGTGGCATTTCGGCATAGGTATAATGTCCACCGACAATCAGGATCAATGCGTGCAGCCAGATTAGGGTGTATACCAGATTGGTAAACCGAAATCTACGGTACAAAGCCGTCAGCAGCACAGCTCCCAAAACCGCGGGTAGAACTTCCAGTACCCATGTAAAATAATCCACCGGGCGAATCAAGGACCAAATGAGGGCAAGCGCCAGCAATACAAGTAAAACAAGCGGGTAGCGATCATTTTTAGACCATGCCGTTGCCTGGTTCATCTTCATTCCTCCTCAGCCCAAAGCTCTAGCCTTCGTTCGTTACGATATGTTTGACACGCCCAACCTGTCCGTCTGCCAAACGCACTTTGATTCCATGCGGATGACGCGGGGAATTGGTCAAAATATCTTTCACCGTTCCTCGCGTCAGCTTACCGGTAGGCTGATCCTTTTTAAGTACAATATCTACCTGAAGACCAGCGCGAATATCGGATCGATTCTGTCCGTTCATTGTAGCTACTCCTCCTTTGTTTTTACAATTTTTTGATGATATCCAGCCACTCAGCTGCAATCAAATCACCAGCGACGCCATTCGTCCTGGCGGTTGTTCCCCATCCAGACTACGCACATCGTGGATACATAGCTGACGAGCAAAATAACAAATACCATCCCACTAAACTCCACAAAATGAGTACGTTGCAAGGAGTCTGCCCATATGGAAGATACCTGTCCATACAGTTGAGAGGGCGCAGAAACAATATCCCATGTGTTTCCTCGAAAGAAACGGCCAATGTAAATACCCAGGCTGCTCAACAAGAGTACCGCCAGCATAAACAGCCAACTAACAAGCCCACCACGTGCACGCTGTACCAATTGTCGTACGGATTCGAGCGATACAAAACCCATTGTCAGGCCAAGTACGGCTACCAGCAGCATTCCCAGTACATGATTCCAAAAGTACGGATTTCCCCAGAAACGTTGCTCCCCGAGAAATGGATATCTGGCGAATACATGCAGCAAATCTGTGATCAAATAGGGTGTATTGGGATAAAAGAAAAGCCATGCCGCCCCCGTAACCCAGAGTAAAAATGTCCTTGTTCCCCGCCTCCACGAGCTGTACATTACATCAAGCAGTAGCGTCAACAGCATAGGAATCCAGGCCAACATCATATTCCACCAAATAAAAAGATAAGGGCGGCCCCCTGAGGGCAGTCGCACGTTAATGATCCACAATGTACTGATTACGGAGCATAAGGCCAGTGCTAAAAAAACATAGAGTTTTAGTGGATAATTTAACGATCTTAAACGGGCATACATATGTGTCTTTCCTCCTTGTAACCGTCCTGCCTTCCTGACGTTCCAATTTACACCTGTTCTGGACAGTGTACACCACAATGGCTTCAAGCTCAATGGAAGCGCTCTACCTCTACATAAATGAACATAAAAAAACATCTGTTCTCCGGGAATTGACCTCATCCCCGAAAAATAGATGCTTACTGTGTTTTAGACTTCACTCACAGGTAAAGGCGACATACGAATGTGGATCGTCTGATCAAACGGAGCCATCCAGTTGACCAGCAATGTATGGCAATCCATGGGGAGAGTGGCTCCCCTTACGGAATTAGCCATATGCTCTACGGTTGTTCCCATCAACTCAAACCACGCATTCCCAGATTCATAGCGCGCCATACCGCCAGTCCAACATTGAATCGTTTCGTTAACCAGCCGATATTCCCCGCAAGTGAAGCGTCCTTCGCGCCCAAAAATAAATCGAATCTGTGTCATGCAATCTACTGGACCCTCTGAGCGAAAACGAAGCGTCCACACATCACCCTGACGATCCACATCGACCCGAATTTCATGCTTTTGTTCATGGGTTAATGGCCGTTTGTGATGCGGAAGCAAGTACCACGGACTGACTTCCTCCTGCGAGGTAGGCGGCAGATCTAAGGTCGCTACAGGGCCATAATAACCTTTGACCTGTGTGCCCGACAGAGTCCAACCATGTTCGTGAGCTGTCAGCTTCTGCATGGGTACAAAACCAGGCGAGAAATACGATGCAGCCTGAACCGCCAATAATCGTGCATCTCCGTGCCGCAACGATAGGAACGATGAAGCCTCGGTCATCAGTGTGGCACTGGTATCCTCCTGCCGATATCGAACGACTGGCGCGCCAAAGTCCGTATGCAGTCGGCTATGATAAATCTGCTGGTGATGGCCTGCCTCATCCATTCGACTCAGATAGTCAGCCCTTGGGAAGTCTCCGTTCAGTAGTTGGTTATAGGTGACAGGTAATGTAGCTGGCAATACTTCACGAGTTTGCAAACGCGGATCTAGTAAAAAGCGCACAGCCGCATTGATAGGAGCACCGCCAGGATGATCCATGACTTGAATAGCGGCGACAGCCATCGCTTCAAATATAGCGTCCTCATCCTCTGTAGCCAGCATGGCATATGGTAGAAGATAAGAAGATAAGTTCAGGATCACCCCAAAATCCTGTCTCCCTGAATACTCTGTGACCACTTCGCCATCAGGATGGACAAGGTACACCATCATGCGTAAATTACGGCGCACCGACTCTAGTAGCTCCGGCTGTTTTAATAATCGGGCAGCATGAATCAGCATAATATCGCTAACGGCATTATAAATTCCGTTGCTGCGCTCCGTCCATTCGCCATCTGGTGTCCCGTCCAGCCCTTCGGCTAGCCAAGCCTCGGCCCGCACGAGTGCCTCGGGTAGATTAAACAGCTCATGTAGAAATCCCAGCGCAGCACACAATACCCAACGGTGATTTGGCGTATGGCAACCTCCGGTCAGCATGACCGGAATCGTCCGCTCCAGAAACAAGCGGATCGCATCAATCACCCGACGCAGCTCCAGCCAGTCGTCACCAACCAGCAGCTGATAGACCTGGGCGTAGCCTACCACCACGAACGCTGTATCCGGTGGCGAGTGAAAATTGGTCCAGCCCGGTGAAATAGAACCGTCCTCATGCTGCACACGTAGCATGTACTGCACAGCCAGCTCCAGTCGGATGAGTACATCCTCATTCCGATAATATGCAGAATCCGGATTGACGAGCGCTGCCGCCCAGATCGCCATTGCGGCAGGAGTACCGACCGAATGATTAGGCCAGGCGATTCCATTCTCATCATCAGTCACTCCGCCGTAATAACGGCTGTCAGCATCCAGCACCTGATGGTCCATACCTGGTTTTACCCAGGCATCGTTGATCGCTACGATTTTACTATACATTCCTCTCAACCCCTGTAATATGCATAATCGTTTATCATCCTTGCGGCTGAAGCTTCGCTATCTTACTTGTCAGCAACTCATGGCTACGTTCAATATCCTCCGGCTGACAAGCTGCTTTCAGCTCATAAACCTTAATAGGGGCCTGCCGGATAATATTCACGAAACGATCAAAGAACTCCAGATCACCGCTATGAATATAAGGGCACCAGTGATCAGATAATCCAATGGTTTCATGAATATGAACACCGAGAATATAGTCGATCATTTCATTGGCTTCCTTGGCGTTGTCGTACAGTCCCATTCGGTCCATAATCATACCGTGTCCAATGTCATACCACAGATAGACAGGTGCACCCTTCAAACGATCTATAATCGTCTTTGCCTCCTGCAACGTAGGCATCTGATAGCAACGTGAACGCGTTTCAATGCCAATGGCTACATCATATCCCTTGGATGCGATGCGGTCACATACCTCTTCCAGACTATCACGGATGCGTTGTACATAGTGCCCACTCAGTGAATTCCGACGCTCCAGCATTTGGCCCCACAACGTTTGATAAGCAGCAGAATTCCTGCCCTGCTCATTGAAAATATCCTCTAGTTCCTCACTGATATCATATGGAAATGGAACCTCTCCGGGATGCACAACTACCGCTTTTGCACCATAACGATGCGCATATTCCGCAGATTGCACCAACAGCTCTATCGCACGTTGTCGCTTGCTTTCATCGTCAAACCCGAGCAGAACGGAATCCGTGCCGTAATCCGGGTCTGGTGTATGAGGAAATGTATTATGCACACTCGATATGCCGATTTCTCCCCGCTCAATCATAGGCTCAATCGTCGTCAGCATTTCCCGGGTAATGTTATAGTTCAACTCCACCCTGCTAAAGCCCAACTGACGGATTTCCTCTACAAGTTCTCGGCCGACCGTATGCTTTTTAATATTCCAACAGGTGGAAAAGGAATATTCCCCCTTCGCCTTCATTATCATCACCCTTTCACCGCTCCCACCATCACGCCGCTGACAAAATATCTTTGCAGCCACGGATACACTAGCAGAATTGGAACCGTTGCAAAAATGACACTTGCTGCCTTCAACCCTTCAGGCGTAATTCTCGCGCCACTGGCTCCTTCCAGCCTGGTTAGCTCGGATACCATATTATTTTGAATCATTTGATACAGCTTGAGCTGTAACGGGAACAAATCGGGGTTTTGAATATACATCAGCGTATCCTGAAATCCGTTCCAACGGCCAACACCGTAAAACAGGCTTAATGTCGCCAGCACAGGCAAGGACAGCGGTAGTACAATCCGAAGCAAAGTGCCGAACTGGCTGCTGCCATCGACTTCTGCTGCTTCTTCCAAGCTTTCTGGAATCCCATTAAAAAAGGAAATCAAAATAATCAGATAAAACGGGCTGATCAGCCCTGGTAAAATAAGGGACCACATATTATTCAACAAATGTAAGTCGCGCACCAGAATGTATTCAGGAATGATGCCGCCGCTGAAAAACATCGTTACTACAATAATGAACATAATCGTTTTACGACCTCTTAGGTGTTTCTTTGTTAATGGATATGCTGCGATAATTGTCATTAACATACTCAGCACTGTCGTGATCAGCGTCAGCATAACTGTAAACCCGAGCGAACGGATCATGCTCATATCAGAAAAGACCTTTCCGTATGCCTTCAAATTGAACTCTACTGGGAACAAAGTAACTTCCCCGGATGTAATGGCCCGGTTCGAGCTAAAGGAAATAGACAAAATGTGAATAAACGGGGCCAAGCACAGTAGTACAGCCACAGCCACCAACACGGTGGTTACGATATCAAAGGTGCGATTTGCAGTACGTTCACTCATCAGATTGTCAGCTCCTTTACATAATACTTTCATCTGTCAGTTTCTTGGAGGCATAGTTAGCGCCTAATACGAAGATGAGACCAACCACAGCTTGGAACAGGCCTACCACCGTTGCCAGCGTATATTGCCCGGATTCCATCCCGATGCGATACACGAACGTGCTAAGTACATCGGAATAATCTCGAACCGCCACATTTCCAATTACATAAGGACGATCAAAGCCAATAGTGATCATATTACCCAAATTAATGATAAGCAGCGTAGCAATTGTCGTTTTCATGCCAGGGATCGTAATGTACCAAATTCTTTTCATGCGTCCTGCACCATCTACCTCGGCAGCTTCGAACAATTCCCGGTTAATCCCAGTCAAGGCAGCGAGGTACAAAATCGTTCCCCAGCCTGCACTTTGCCACACCCCTGTCAGCAGGTAGGTGAGTACCCAGTCATTTTTATCTGTCAAAAATGGAATCGCCTGAAACCCGAGCGAAGTAAGCACATTGTTGATCATGCCGGACTGCGTACCAAACACCTGGTACACAATCCCGCCAATAATCACCCACGAAATAAAATGGGGAACGTACAAAATCGTTTGTGACAGCTTTTTAAACCAGACTACTTTCATTTCATAGAGCAAAATCGCCAAGATTAAAGGTGCTGGAAAAGATACCAGCAAATCAAGCAGATTTAGCACGATGGTATTGCGCAGCGTTCGATAAAAATCATCCATACGAAACACTTCTCTAAACGCATCGAACCCGATCCACTCACTCCCTGTAATTCCCTGAAAAAAGTTGAAATCCTTAAACGCGATCTGTACTCCCCACATCGGACCATATTTGAACACAATGAAGTAGGCCAGGGGCAGCACAAGCAACGCGTATAATTGCCAATATCTGCGGAAGTAAACGTTCCCTTTCATGCGCTGTCTCCTCCTTTACTTTCCGCCTTCTTACTTGCCTGTCATGGCCTTATAAGCTTCGGTACGCTCATCCAATATCGCTTGACCACCGCTCACCATATAATCCTTCAACGCCGCTTCGAATGTTGCATCAAACTGCGCCGGAGGCACCATCACGGATTTAACGACCATTTCGTCAAACTTATCCAGCAATGAGTTACTGTATTTTGACTCGGCTTTAATCGGATGGTCAAATTTCACTGGTGAAATTGTGTCCGTGTTGGAAATATCCATCGCCTTGCGAACATCCTCCTGGAATTGGGACGGCATGCCCAAAACAAAGGCTTCCTTGTTTTTGTTATCGTCTCCTGCAATCTTGCCATTCGCAATAATGACCACATCACCCTGATTATAGATACGATCCTGCGCTTCTTGTGTCGGTTTCTCCTTGGCAACTGGAATTCCGTCTTTCAAGGTATAGTTCTCGCCTTCCACACCATTTTGCATTTCAAGCAGCACCTTCTCGGAAGACATCCAGTCGAGATACTTGATCGCCTCAATCGCATGCTCACTGGATTTAGGTACCATAATGTAGAGTCCATTGGATGCAAATTCTGGCTTGGCGTGCTTACCCTCACTGTTGGTATAAGGGTCCATTGGAGTCAGCTTCGCTGCGGACTGGTTAGCCAACAGATTCGGATAGGCGGAGTCGTTATAATAGATGTTGTCGTAATCTTCACTGAAAAAACCGGTATTTCCGCTTTGAATATCCTGAGTCAGCTGTTTTTTGTCCTTATCCAGACCAAAGTCCTTGCTGATCAGATTCTCATTGTAAAGCTTGTTCATAAACTGAACTCCATCCTTGAATCCAGGTAGCAGGATTGGATAGTCACGGGAACCCAGCTCTTGGGTTAGCGTATATTTCTGCTCATCTGTCACTGGCTTAATAAAAGACCACAACAGCGGATCATATTGCCCCGGCTCCATCGTCATTCCCAGCGGAACGACCTTACCGCCGGTCTTGCCGGGGTCTTTTTCCTTGAACGCTTTTAGCGTGTTGTATAGTTCGTCTGTCGTTTTAGGAACAGGCATATTCAGCGTATCGAGCCAATCCTGACGAATAAAAGAGGAATATTTCCCTAAGATGGTACGTTTGCCGGGAATGGCGAACTGCTTGCCCCCCACCTGACCGTAGCTGAGCGTATCTTCACCGAGGAATTTTTTAAGATTTGGGCCGTACTCATTCAGCAGAGGGGTCAAGTCTGTCAGTCCACCCTGCTCCGCATACCGTTCAAAGGTTCCGGAATCATAAGTGAACACGATATCAGGTACATCACCACCGCTAGCCATCAGAACATTCAGCTTGGTAACTTCTTCGGAGCGCTGAACGGGCACGTACGTCAGATCAATATCGTTGGGTTTGCCAAAGTTTTCTTTTGCATAACGGGTTAAATAGCTGTCAGTAATGGTATAGCCCTGAGGTGTATTGCCTCTGTCAAAAATTTCAACCTTCAATGAACCACCCTTGTTTCCGGTAGCGGTCGAAGCCTTGTCCGCCTCACCCGACGAGCATCCACTCAATACAACCGACAGTGCAACCGTAGCTGCAAGCAGCAGACGAAGCTTCTTCAATGTTCCTCCAGCCTTATTCCCACTCATTCCTGAACACCCCTTTGTCTGCTTTTCCCGTTCGTCGCCTCTTCTGAGGAGGAGGTTATGACATTTCATGCATCGGCATGAGTCTGTCCCTTTTGGTCCGGGATGTGCCTTAGTATGACATGACCGCAGGAAAACTGACAATAAACTAGTTTCCCAATCATAAACCGGTTGATTGAAAGCGATTACTGAACATGATGAAGCGCTTACTCTTATTAAAAATCACTATTTTCCTGTGAATAAACCATTTTCTTTATTCGTTTTGTGTGAGCTATAGTTCCATATCACGTGATTTAAAAGTTTTTCGCACTAAAAAAAGAGCATCCTCACCCTCATCAGGGATTCGATGCTCACACTACATTTTGTTAATTTCAATGAAATACTAATGTCACTACTCCTACTGTGAAGTCTCTGAAGGGAGGCTCATGGATAGTTTGCGTACCTTCCCTGTTTTCCCATCCTTACGGCTACGTGATACATAAACCATCATTAATGCCCCCAAGGTTGCGCTGATCAGACACGCCAGGTTCATTAATTGCGGCCCTCCAGCGTGAAGAAGAAAGCCATTTAACAAATTACCTACAATCCCTGCCAGCCCGGCAAATACCATATTGAACACGCTTTGTCCGGTCGCTTGCATATCCTTTTCAGTTACATGTGAAACATACTCGACCGCTGCGATGTAGAAAAAACCAAATGACAATCCGTGCAGCACCTGCACAGCAATCATAACAGTAGGGTCGGGAAAAGCTAATTGAATTCCCCATCGAATCATATAAGCGACTGCCCCTAGCAAAAGAGTTCTCTCTAACCCAATCTTTCGAATCACTCGTGAAGCGAGCAGCATGGAGGGGACATTCGTAATGGACGCAATCAGCAGAGCAACCCCGACCAAACTCGTAAGTCCTCCCGACATCTTAAAGGCCAATACAAAATAGGTGTTGAATGCAGTTAACGTCTGATTTACTAAAAAACTGCCCCCCAAAAATATTAAAAATGTCCTGTTGCGTATCAATTGACCAATGCCGTCCGAAAACGATTTGCGCAGCACGAGATCTTCCTCCGTATTTTTCGGCAACGCCAGCGCCGTCAGGGCCGCAAGACTGTTCAGCACCAAAAAAGGTACCCACATCATAGTCACAGATAACAGCGATACAAATAGCCCCCCGGCGTAACCGCCCACCGCATTGCCTATACTCGCCATAAATCGTATACTGCCATAGGTCGTTCCTGCCTTCTTGGCCGCCACAATCGCATAGGAATCCGCAATCGGCGCCTGCGTTGCCGTAAATATTGCCATAGTGGAATACACAAGCGCCATCAGAACAAAACGCTCCGACTGATAACATACGGCCATAATTCCCGGAACCGCTACACTCAAAATGAGCACCAGCCGCATTTGACGATATTGATCCACAATAATTCCCCATATCGGCTGAACCAAAATGGATACCAGCGTACCAATCGCCATCAGAACACCGACACTGCTGCTCGTCAATCCATTCTGAACCAGCAGTAGTGTCAAATATGGATTAAACATGCCCCCTGCCAAGCCAATAAACAAATAGAAGCTTCGTAGCTTCAGCATTTGTGAGCCTACCATCTGGAAACCTCCCTGTTGTTTAGCGTACCGAGCTGCCCAGAATCGTAGCCAATGCTCCGATGGCCCCGGCTTCATTCCCCAGACCAGCAGGTACAATAGTACAAGGAATATCCGTCCATAAGGCTACTCTTTGCCGAATTTCATCCAAATAATACGTGTTACCTTCTGCTACACCGCCACCTACAACGATCATTTCCGGGTTCAGCAGGCTGATCACATTCGTCAAAGCCATCGCCATATGCACTAGTGCAGGCTCTAAAATCATCCGTGCTTCTACATCACCTTCGGACGCCGCTTGCAAAACATGTCTCGCCCCTACCTCGTCCCTGTTTCCTCCTGCCAGCTGGATCATGTGTGTTCCTGGTATGCCAGAGGCGAGTGCTGATTTTACACTGCGCGTTATCGCTGTACCCGATGTCAAAGATTCGAACACACCGAACTCGTCCGTCCCTTTCTGTTTTGCTGCTTGCCATGCCTGTTCCTCGCCTGCAATCCAGTAAGCCATCTCACCTGCTCCGCCTGCGGCTCCCTTATACATCTCTCCATTTAAAATAAGACCACAACCGATACCTGTTCCCACCGTTATCATCATCACATGCCGTAATCCCCGAGCTGCCCCTAACCATTGTTCTCCCAAAGCAGCCATATTCACATCATTATCCAGCACCAAGCGACCACTGTATCGGTGTGCAACGATAGATCGTATACTTTCATGCGCATTACCGCCATGCGTACTGTCGCCATGTATACGATCTTGAACACTCCATGGAATTGCCGGGGCGTGGGTAATCGTTCCGCTATCGTTATCTACCACACCGGGGAAACCGATACCTATGCCTTTTAACTGTGCCAGCGACAAGCCTTCCTGTTTTAGACAATGTTCCAGCTCCTCGAATAGACTCTCAAAGAAAAAATGGGCATCGTTCGTATGAACCGTCGGAAATTTATGCCTCACCACTACTTGCTGTTCCGCTGTGCCGATACAGATCAGCGTCTTCGTCCCGCCAACATCAATGCCTGCGGCCCAGCCGGAAGCCTTCGGCTCATCCCTGTGTTGCTTTTGTACATACATGTCCGCCATAGCCATCCTCCGTCATTCCGGTTCGCCATCATGCCTGCCAATACATCGGCTGTTGACGCCCTGTAGGTTCAAGATATGGACATAAGTATCGCATTTGAACACCTGTGCCGCAATAAACTAAATTCCGCCCCATAAACTGACGCGCTTTACTCCCCCTTTTAATGAAAAAAACAAAAAAGGCGAGCGCCTATAGCGCTCCCCCTGTTAATGAATCCTCCGGTTTTAATCTCAGCTTGCGATAATCTCCCGGCGTTACGCCGACTACCCGCTTAAATACCCGCCCAAAGGTAATCGAATTGGCATAACCAACCTGAGTCGCAATATGCTGAACCGTCTCGGTCGTGTTACACAGCATTTGCTGGGCATGATTCATACGGAGCCGGGTCAAAAAATCGACGAATTTCATATCAAATTCTGTTTTAAATAGATGACTAGCATATTTAGGTGACACATCAAAACGTTCACTCAAATGATTTAACGATAAATCCGGATTCGTATAGTGCTCTTCAATATATTGCTTCATTTCGCTAACCATAGCCCGGTAGCTTTTGGTTTCACTGGCGGCAACGTAAGTCCGATACACAGTGGTCATGTGCTCCAGCATTAGCGTATGCATCACAGCCAATGAAGAAGCAGACTCGACCTCAGATTTCCATCGTTCTGCTTCCGGCCCGTTAAAATAACGATCCAGTGCCCCCGATACATCCTTCATCTCACGCATTTCTCGTTCCAATAGCTCTTGCAGCCACTGCATTACCGTTAAAATATCTCCATCCTTCAGCTTGTCTGTTTCCATTGCCCCAAATAGTCCTTCCAGCTGTACACGCCAATCGTGGCTCGCCAGCCGAAAAGAACGAATCGTCTCCGAAATCAGCGGCAAATAGGAGTATAATGGAATGTCATCAGCCTGCGGAACCTGTTCACTGGTTACAATATCACGCACTCCAAGCGTTAACCGGTACCGCAGAGCAGAAATGGCGGACCGATAGGAATCCTGAACATGCGCCAACTCATGAATCTGGCCGCCTATCCCAATCGTGAGCTGTACACCCAGATGCCCATGCAGCCACTCACAGCCTGTTTGTGCCATTTCTTGCAGCTTCACACCCAGTAAGCCTTCCCCATCATCTACCTCTTTCCGCAATAAAATGGAAATTCTTTTACGACTCATCCATTCTGCCCAGCCCTGCCATCCATAGGTAGCTGCTAGTTCCTGTACCACACCAAGCAACGACAGGCTTAAACGCTGATCTTCGCCCCCATGATCCTCTAAATGTCTGCTACCGTCTGCTGTCTGTGGCAGATCCAGATCGTGCAACTCTACCACCATGACAGCATAAACCAGAGTAACACCTCTCTTCCCGCCATCCGCAAAAGGAGAAAGATCATTCAGCCGAAGCTCTACCGTTTCGGTGCCTGTACCTTCCATAAGATCAAGGAACAGCTGCCGCCGCCGAATGAGTATATTCGCATGCTCCTGCTGTTCATAATCAATCGTTTGCCGAATCAGACTTTGCAACGCATGATCAATCATCCACAGCTCGTCCTTGTTGTTTTCCTCACCCGGACGGCTGGGCAGTTGTTGAATACGCTGCATCATCAGCTGAATTGGCCTGTAATTTCTGCGGGTCACATAAATAATGTAGATCACCGCTAATATAACAACAGCCAATCCAACTACAATCCAGACGTAAGAGATAACAGACACCCACTCGAACAACTGTCCGGCACGAATACCACTTTCAAAACTCCATCCCAGCCGGGGGGACATCAGATGAGTCAGTTGCTGCCCGTCCTCTGCTTTTACAGCATCTTTTGTACCGGATGCAGCTGGATAAATGGTTTGACCGCTAGCATCATTAATCACCAAATAGGAAACTGTCGGATTCGTCATTTGACCAATCATTTGCCGCAACGGATACACACCGATATTGATTACCAGCAGCCCTTGTCCTCCAAAAGGCAACGGGAGGCGCTTATGCATCGAAATCACACGTCCTGACGTATGTGTTCCCGGCTCCGTCCATTCCCGCACAGGTGACCACTGCCGATCCTCCGACCGAAGAGCCTGCTCAATATACGGATAATCACCGAATGTCGAAGCATCCTGAAGTCCACTTCTCGTTAACACCGTGTGATCCTTCGTTCGATAAATATAAACGGAATGTACCAGTTCATGATTATCCTTAAGCGCGCGTAGGCTTCCAACCAGCCCATACAGCATCGTGCTGCCACTTTGCGCCTGCCCATTCAGAAAAGAACTGTAGCTCTTGTTCGTCTCCGCCTCGCTTAATACGTCCATTTCTACCTTTGTCAGCGACTTCTCCACACTGTCCAGCACAAATCCGGTTGTAATCCGATTCGCCTTTCCAGTTTCATTGCGCGATATTTCGTTTACAATCAGGAAGGATAAAAAAATGAGGATCGACACCGTTAACATAAAAATCGGGAAATAGGAAAAAAGCAATCTCCTGTACCAGCTCTTTCGCATCATGTCCTCCCCCTGCCGCCTAATGCTTTCATGACCCTCTCTATAGGGCTTCGCTTAACACTAAGCATACTCGTGATGTCAGTTTTAATGCGGATTTGATTATACTTTGAACCTATTCTACCAAAATTAGATGCTAAATAGATAGATTTCTTACAAATGATCTGTTATCACTTAAGTCGAAAACCCTCTTTTGTTATGTATATTAACATTATGAAAACGCTCTACATATCATAAAATAAATTTATATTATAAAAAAGCCTATCCATCATCTACTTAAAGACGGATAAGCTTTTACTGTTGTCTAACCTTGTATCCAATTGACCAATGAATGTACTGTCAATGTACCCGGCGCAGCTGTCACAAATGCTGATGAACCGTTGCGCAAGGCCAAAAATTCCACTGTTTTTGGAATACCAGGAGCCAGATCCAGATGGTTGTCGCTGAAAATACCTTCCTGCTCTGCCGATAGCCACACGTGTCTAGCAAGTACATCCGAACACAGCATGAATCTGCTGCCTCCACTTCCCTGAATCTCTGTCACTTCAATTTTTGCCTGCGGTAAATCCATCTCTTTTGTGTCTGCAAAATAAATTTCACCAGAGGCCACCTGTTCACCATTCTGCGTCAGACGCGCGACCAGCATATGCTCCGCCCGCTTCAGGCCACTCAGCCATTTGTCGATAGGCAGTATATGTACAATTCCTGCACCGCCTGCTGGTTGCTTTACCTTAACATTCTCTTCATGAATAGCCTGGCTGCTACGGATATGCAAAAGCGTCAGCCGCAGCGTACCTGATATCGGCTCTAGTGTATCGTTGACCAGATGCAGTGCCTTATTCCCCTGTTCTGTATCTGTTGCACTCAACAGCACATCGGCAAAGCTGCGCTTAGCCGTATATTGGAACGCCTTCCAACGACCAAAATAGTCCATACTCGACCAGGAGGCAACGGGCCAGCAGTCATTCATTTGCCAGTATAATGTTCCCATGCAATAGGGCTTGTGACGACGATGCGCCTCTATAGCTGCTTTCATTGCTTCTGCCTGTAAAATTTGGCTCATGGGAAGAAAACTTGTAAAATCCTTTGGCTCTCGCATGTACCGTCCCATATATTCTTTAATCAGACGATTGCCCGCATCGTTCTTCTGATGTGCCAGCATCACCGCAGATTCCAGCTCCAAATCCTTCTCTTCCGCATAAGTACGAACGGACTTGTATTCAGGAAAGGACTGAAAACCATATTCACTCATAAAACGACCCACATGGACATGGTAATTCTCAAACGGCTCAGACGCGTGCCATACACCCCAATAATGAATATCACCTGCAGCTGAAGACCGATGGGCATGCTGGTTCCGATCTCTCGTCAGGTCAATCAGTGGGGAGGAGGGCCAATATGCCGTCTGCGCAGACCAGGTGTGTACCGCCTCCGGTAGAATCCGATGAAAGAGCGTTTCATAATCATCCCACAGGCGCTCCCGTTGCTCAGGTGTGTAGTCCTTTTTCCAGCCCCAGCCTCCATTCTCTTCATAATGCGCCCATGCAGAATCGATCTCATTGTTGCCGCACCATAAGGCAATGCAGGGGTGATGACGCAGCCGCTTGATATTGTCCTCGGCTTCCTGTGCCACATTGTCCATAAAATCCTCATCCGCTGGGTACATGCTGCAGGCGAACATAAAATCTTGCCACACGAGCAAACCGTATTCATCACAAAGCTCATAAAATACGTCTTGTTCATAAATACCGCCACCCCACACCCGCAACATATTCATATTCGAGGCGGCTGCACTGGCAATTTCATACCGATATCGTTCCATCGTAACTTCAGTGACAAAACTGTCATTCGGAATATGGTTAGCCCCTTTTGCAAACACTGGAATTCCGTTCAGCTCAAAATAAAAGCTCTCTCCTGCTGCATCCCGTTCACGTACAAGACGGATGGAACGCAGTCCCGTTTTTACTGATTTTTCCGCGATTACAGCTCCTTGTTCTTGTTCCACCAATTCGGCCACAAACGTATATAGATGCGGCTCCCCCAGCCCACGGCACCACCACAGCTTCGGCTTCTTCATCTCCAGCTCCAGATCCACCGTCTGCTTCCCCTTCAGCAGCCGAACTGGCTTGGACCACACCTTCCCGTCAACGGAAATACGCAACTTGGCATCTCTAATCTCATCTGCATTTTCGATCTCTACCACTGCCATGAGTTTAGCCCCTACCGAATTCACCTCGTCCTGTCGAATAAACAAGTCTCTCACGATCAGACCGGACCACGCTTCGATCCGGACCTCTCTCCAGATACCGCTCGTCACCAGCCTCGGTCCCCAATCCCAACCATAGTGGTAGGGAGCCTTACGTGCGAAAACGCTTACCTTTTTGTCGGACAAACCACCTATCTCGGACTGATCATTGGGTGCAGGGAGTCCATAACCTAAGCTTTCCAGCTTGGGTACATCTTCAGCAATCGGAGAACGAAAACTGATTTCCAGCCGATTTTCCCCTTGCTGAACAAATGCCTTCACATCTTGTCTCCATACCCGAAACATATTATTGGCTGACAAGACAGATTGACCATTCACTTTTACATCCGCGTATGTGTCCAGACCTTCCAACACCAACTCTACACATTGACATTGAAGCTGATCTGCATTTATCTCAAAATGGGCTTCATATACCCAATCCTGCTTATCAATCCACTGTACCTCCATCTCGTTCATACCGATAAACGGATCAGGAATTTTGCCATGTCGTAAAAGATCGGTATGCACACAACCCGGCACTTTCGCGCTGAGCCACTCATCACTTTGTGCTTCCCTAAACCTCCAGCCCTCCAACCCTATCACATTAACCATCGTCACAAGCCTCCCTATAAGCATGATTGGGAACATCTGGATTCATCAGTAACATAACAAAAATAACATTAAGCTAACAAAGTAGTCAATTGTTTTTTGGAACAAATGACAAAATACAAAATAAAAGTCGCCCTCTGCCCCTAAACAGGCTAAAAGCGACCTCCTTCGTCTCCACGGTGTATGGTGTCATAACACGTACCTGGACATTAACTATATGTGATTGTGCTGATGGAACGCTCACGGTCGTCATTTTCCCGACTGATCCGGGGTGCATGAACTTCCCGTACGAATAGCTCAGCATGTAGCAATTTTTTCTCGACAGGCGAGTCCGGGTTCGTTATGCGCCACAACAACTGGTCCACTGCACGCATTCCCAGCAATTCCTTATCCACTCTCACCGTGGCATAAATCGGCATTTGTTCATTCGTATCGTCAAACCCGGTCACTCCGCAACGCCTCGGAACGTCAATCCCCTTTTCTTTCAGCACATCCACGACTTGCGCAGCAGTCACATCATTAGCACATACAAAAACCTCAGGCAGTTCGTCCTCAGACAACTTGTCCATTTCCTCAGCAAGCGCCTGCGCTCCTCCGTGAAGAAGGGCTTTATTCTGCCGCAATTCTACTCCGCTCATTTCCAGTGTGGAACGACAAGCTTCCCAGCGTTCGTAGAAACTGTGAGCGTCATCAATATGACCCACAAACTGAAAGCGGGTATAGCCCCTGCACAGCAAGTCCTTCATTAATTCACTCATGCATGTGCGATTATCTGTAAACACCGTATCACTTAAAAATGCAGAATCCCAATGATCTACCATAACGACCGGAATACCCATCCGATAAATGTTCAGCAACAACGAAGTTGAAATCGTCCCTACTGTGATAATCCCTTTAATCGCCTCCGGGTTCAGTAAAGTAAACATATCTTCAGTCGAGGGCTCCGTTAACGTGATCATATCCATTCCCTTTCGGTTCAGACGCTCGGAAATCCCTTCAAATACAGGCCCCCAGTACCTGGATTCCTTGTTCTGGTGCCTAATATTCGGAAATAACACTAGCACGGTACCTGACCATTCTCTGGGATCTGTGTCCCGAGGCTCTACCCCTGTCATTTTGGGATGACTGCGAAAATAGCCCATCTGGGCAGCAAGCTTGACCAGAACCGCCCTTGTCTCTTCACTTACACCGGGTTTGCCTGACAGTGCACGCGAAACAGCGAACTTTGAAACACCCGCCGCATCCGCAATTTCTTGCAACGTTACTTTTCCACGCATCTTCTCACCCAACCCTATTCGGAGTCTTTTTCTACCTTAATCTTTCTAATACACGGGTGTACCTATAAACTGGTACCATCGTAGCATACTTTGTTTTAGATCATCAAATGATAGATTTGTACAAATCCACACCCTCCACCAAAATATGTTTGCTTAATAAAAAAACAAACAGCATAACAAACAATTATAAATAACTTGACGTGAGGTTTTTTATTTCCTACAATTTACTATTGAAAGCACTTACATTGTGTGAATCATACTTATTAAGGGGGATTTGCAAATGTTCATGAACAGGTCAATACGTCAGAGCTCCATCCTGCTCCTGTCTTTGCTGCTGCTCGTTACAACGGGCTGTGCGAACGGAACAGGCAGTAAGGCAGAAAAGGAAGATCCTAATGACACCAGCCCTATTACATTTACTTTCTTTGGCGGTGATTCCAGCTCTAACTGGAACAACATGAAGGATGCTGTCGGGCAGGAAATTATCAAGAAAACGGGCGTTACGCTAAATGCCGAACATGCTGTCAATGGTCGAGGCGAGGAAAAGTTTGCTTTAATGGCAGCGAGCGGAGAGTATCCAGATCTCGTGTACCCCAAATCAGACATTGGCAAGTTGGTCGATGCCGGAGCACTCATTGACTTAACAGATCTCATTGATAAATACGGCCCTAACATTAAGAAAGTGTATGGAGACTATTTTAATCGTATTAAATATAGTAGTGAAGATCCAGCCATCTACACGATCCCGACCAATTTGGGTGTGGATCACATCGCGTTTGATGCACAAGCCGGCTTCGAAATCCAGCATCAGGCACTTAAGAAGCTCGGATACCCTAAAATCCGCACCGTTCAAGATTTTGAAAAAGCACTTAAAGATTATGTCGCCAAATACCCTACCACCAATGGCCAGCGAACCATCCCCCTATCACTTGATGCCGAAGACTGGAAAATTCAAATTACAGTGACTAACCCGGCTGTTACTGCTACAGGTGGACCCGACGATGGCGAATATTATATTGATCCTAAAACACACAAAGCCATTCTTCACTACAAGCGCCCAGAAGAACGTGAATATTTCCGTTGGTTGAACCATATGTACAATGAAGGACTGTTGGATAAGGATACTTTTGTACAAAAAAGTGATCAGTATAAGTCCAAAATCGCCGCAGGCCGTGTCATCGGACTCATTGATCAGGAATGGAACTATCAAGATGCCGAAAATGCGCTCAAGGCAGCAGGTAAAGATGAATTCACTTACGCCCATTTTCCAGTCACTTTAAATGAGAAATACGAGGATCATTCCCTCCAGCCCATTGGCTTCGATACCGCATCCGGGATCGGAATTACAACCTCATGTGAAAATCCGGTGCGAGCTATCAAGTTTCTGGATTTTCTGGCCTCCGACGAAGGACAAATTTTACGCAATTGGGGAATTGAAGGCCAGCATTACAACGTAGAGAACGGCAAACGAGTCATTCCGGCGGATGTGCAACAACGTAAAAACACCGATAATGCTTCTTTTAGCAGAGAGTCAGGTATCGGTTTGTATTGGATATGGGGGCCACATTACGGCGATAGTGTAAAGGACCCTTCTGGCAACTATTACACAACCAATTATCCGGAGATGATTACCGAAAATTATAGTCAAGCCGAAAAAGAGTCCCTTCAGGCATACAAAGCCCATACGTGGAAAGACCTGTTCCCGAACGAAAAGGATTTTCCGGTAAAAGAGTGGGGTGCTGCCTACAACATGCCTGTTCCGACCAATACGAATTACAATGTTATTTATCAGAAGTCGCAGGACATTGTACGCAAACGGATTCCTGAGGCCGTACTCGCCAAGCCAGATCAGTTCGACGCTGTGTATGACCGCATGCTCCAAGAGCTGGATCAGGCGGGTGTGCCAAAAGCTGAAGAAATCTACACTGGCCTAATCCAAAATCGCCTGAAACTGTGGTACGGCGAAAAATAGGGTTTGCTTTTTAATGAAATATTATAGGGCTGACAGACAATGCTGTTCAGCCCTTCTACATACTTATCTGCAATAGCCCCTGTGGGTACCTCAAACAAAAAAATACTTACAAAGAATACAACTAGTAAGAAGTTTGCACTCTGCAAAGAAAGTCCTTTAGCTAATAGAAAAAGGATGAGCGTAGTCCCCGTGATTTCACTCATAAAAAATTGAAGAAAGCTGACGGAGTAAAATAGCTTATGAGATTGCACTCTTAGGATTCCGTCGCTTGCTCTGCAGCCTCGTATTCGCTTCGCAAAATCCCCATCTGAATAATGTCATAGTATTGCCCTTCCCTGAATAGCTTTTCCCGTAGCCGCCCTTCCTCCTTGAAGCCGCATGCCAAATAGCAACGGTGTGCACGTTCATTGAACGCATAGACCTCCAGCTCCAGCCGATGCAGATTCAGTGTATGAAATGCAAATTTTTGTAACAGCCGGATCGCTTCCCGTCCGTAGCCTTTGCCCAAGTCACCGTCACGCCCGATCACAACACCAAGGGTGGCGTGCCGATTTACCCAGTTGATTTTAAATAAATCCAGTTGTCCGATATAGTCCAGTGTGTCTTTATGCGCAATGACAAAACCTTTGATCTCGGGGTTGCCGTCAATCATCATCTGCACAAAGGATTCGCTATTCACCTGTGAATGCGGGTAGATAAACACGTCGCTTAAACCACGTGTGATTTCCGGGTCATTGACCCATTTTCGGATAGCTGGTACATCTTCTTGACGGTATTCTCTCAATACAATTCGTTTTCCAATGATATGCGGCATCGTAATCTTCCCTCCAATTATGTATTTGTTTTGGCAATACTAACTCCCCGCCAACACCTTTATGCTTCCATTACTCTTACAAACTCCAGAAAACGTGTACCTTTATAATGAAGCTCCCCACGATCCCCGATCACAATCATACCAAAGTCCGTATCCTTCACCTCCAGCTCCATACGCTCACCCCCGTCAAACTCAAAGGTGATATAATAATATGTCGAAGCTGAAAAATCGCCTGATCCCCCACGCACTCTCGTCCGTTTATCCACAACCTTACATGAACGTTGTATCCGTTCGGCTGCTTGATTGGACAGGCCCGCTCCTATCGTTTTGACAATTCCCATAATCATTACAATAGCAATGAGTCCAAATACGATAAAAAAGATCATATTAAACGATTGAAATTCCATAAAATCATTTCCCATCTGCTTCATCCTTTCTACAGTAAAATGTAAATTTTCCATTCTATTGCCCATTGACAAATCGTACATCTTCACCCTCAAAAACTCCAATACTTTTTTAACATACTTACGAAAAAAAAGTTCTTTCGCTCTTTTCCGTACCCCGCTTGGACTTATACCCGATCTGGGTCCGCTGATCCCCTCTAGACCGATTGACAAAACTATATATAGATATAAAATAGAGAATGTACTCTAAATATAGTGTAAAAAACGTATTTATGCCCGATATCTTGAAGATACAGGTATGAAAATACATGTAAATATAGAGTCAAAAATTTTAAATGGCACAGCCAGCAAGGGTTTCCAGCTATGATGGATCTCGGGCAATGCCGTTTTCTTTTTTCGTTAATTGTTTAAGGAGGTTGCATACCATGCTGATTGCATATGATTCCAAGACCGGCAATGTAAAAAGATTTATAAACAAGCTCAAGCTTCCAGCGGTTCAGATCGAGGAGCAAATGACTATAGAAGAACCTTACGTACTTATTACATATACAACCGGGTTTGGGCAGATACCTGAGAGGGTATCTTCCTTTTTGAAAAAAAATGCACAAAACCTTGTTGGTGTAGCTGCAAGCGGCAACCGTAACTGGGGTGAGAAATTTGCCAAAAGTGCGGATTTGATTGCCGACCACTATAATGTCCCCGTAATTAGTAAATTTGAATTATCTGGAACGTTCGGAGATGTAGAGCGTTTTAAACAGGAGGTGAGCCGAGTTGCGGCATATTGAATTGAACAACATGTTGATGAAACGCGATACAGACGGCTTTTTCCAATTGGAAAAGGACCAAGAGGCTGTAGCGGAATTTATGAAGGAAGTTCAGGAACGGAGTTTGAAGTTTGCTGACACAACCGCTCAAGTGCTGTATATGATTGAGAATGATTATTACGAAAATTTCTATAACAGCTACACGGCTGACGAAATTAATGATATTTTCCATATCACTCATAGCTATAATTTTAAATTTCCTTCCTATATGGCAGCATCCAAGTTTTATACTGACTATGCAATGAAGAGTAACGACCGTAAAGTCTATCTGGAACATTACCCTGACCGGGTTGCTGCTGTCGCGCTGCATTTAGGACGCGGTAACGCCGATACGGCACGCCTGTTGTCCCGCTCGATGATGGAGCAACGTCTCCAGCCAGCGACACCAACCTTCCTAAATGCAGGCAAAAGCCGCCGTGGGGAATTGGTTTCCTGCTTCCTGCTCGAAATGGACGACTCCCTGAACTCAATCAACTATGTGCTGAACACCTGCATGCAGTTGTCCAAAATCGGCGGAGGTGTTGCCGTTAATCTGTCGAAGCTGCGGGCACGCGGTGAAGCGATTAAGGGTGTAGAAGGCGCAGCAAAAGGCATAATGCCTGTGCTGAAGCTGATGGAAGACGGCTTCTCCTACGCAGATCAAATGGGACAACGTAAAGGTTCTGGCGCAGCCTATTACAACATTTTCGGATGGGACGTGCTTGAGTTCCTGGATAGCAAAAAAATCAATGCTGACGAAAGAGTACGTCTCAAGACACTTTCTATTGGATTGCTGGTGCCAAACCGCTTTTACAAGCTGGCTCAAGATAATGAACCGCTGCATGTATTTGCTCCTTACAGTGTGTTCAAAGCCTATGGAACGCATCTGGACGACATGGATTTGGATGAAATGTACGACACGCTGCTTGCTGACGATCGGGTGAAGAAAAAAATAGCGATGAGCGCACGTGACATGCTGACGAAAATTGCCATGATTCAGTTGGAGTCTGGTTATCCATATATCATGAACAAAAGTAACGCGAACCAGGCACATGCTCTTAAAAACGTGGGTCAAGTCAAGATGTCGAACCTATGCACGGAAATCTTCCAGTTGCAGGAAACTTCCGAAATTACAGATTACGGACAACAGGATACTATCCGCCGGGACGTGAGCTGTAATCTGGCTTCTCTGAACATTGTAAATGTGATGGAACATGGTAAAATTCGCGAATCTGTTCATGAGGGTATGATCGCGCTCACCTCAGTCAGCGATATGACCCAAGTAGCTAATGCACCAGGTGTTGCGAAAGCGAACCGTGAAATGCACTCCGTCGGTCTGGGTGTTATGAATCTGCACGGCTACTTTGCCAAAAACAAAATTGCGTATGAAAGCAATGAAGCAAAAGACTTTGTCCGTACCTTCTTCATGACGATGAACTATCATTCCATCGAAAAGAGTATGGAAATCGCGAAAGCATCTGGACAAAGCTTTTATGGATTTGAGGAATCGGATTATGCGACAGGCGTATATTTTGACCGATACCTGAACACAGATTATCGTCCGACAACTGCACGTGTGCAAGAGTTGTTCAAAGGCATCTATGTTCCGACTTCAGCGGACTGGGACAAATTAAAAGCAGATGTGATGAAAAATGGCCTGTACCACGCCTATCGTATGGCAATTGCGCCGACTGCTAGCATTTCGTACATTCAAAATGCAACATCCAGCGTCATGCCGATTGTTGAGCAGATTGAAACCCGTACCTATGCCAATTCGACGACCTACTATCCAATGCCTTATTTGCAAAAGGATAACGTGTTCTTCTATAAATCCGCTTATCAAATGGATCAGTTCAAAGTGCTTGATCTGATTGCAGAAATCCAGCCGCACGTGGACCAAGGAATTTCGACCGTGCTTCATGTGAACAGTGACGTGACTACGCGTCAGTTAGCACGTTGCTATCTGTACGCCGCACACAAAGGACTTAAATCGTTATACTACACACGCACCAAAAAGCTGTCTGTGGAAGAGTGCCTCACCTGCTCCATCTAAAATATAAATGGTAACAAGCTGTAGTATAAAAATTAGATTTTGAATAGATATGGATGCTTTGCATTAGAAGCTGTATCCAGCGTGTGGTTCAGACCTTTACGGGACTGGACAAGACCCTCGCGGATACAGCTTCCGTATGTCAAGCATACGATGATTCGCCTGCACTATTTCAATATGTGTTTCCAGGGAATCTCGCAAGCTGAAGGGAGAATGCTAACAATGACAGGTATACAAGCTGTAAACTGGAATCGCTCGGACGATGATTTCACACTGATGTTCTGGAACCAGAACATTATGCAATTTTGGACGGATGATGAAATCCCGTTGTCTGACGATAAAATGTCCTGGGTAACCCTCAGTGATATCGAAAAAGAAGCCTACATGAAGGTGCTGGGCGGATTGACGCTACTGGATACCATTCAAGGCGGCGTGGGTATGCCGCAAATTATGGAGCATGTGGACGGACTGCAACGCAAAGCCGTACTAAGCTTTATGGCGATGATGGAACAAATTCATGCCAAGTCGTACAGTAGCATCTTTACAACGCTAGCTTCCACGGAAGAAATTGACGGTGTGTTCCGCTGGGTGGAAGAAAATCCACATCTCCAAACCAAGGCAGAAACCATTCGTCAGTATTATATGAATATCCACACACCCAAAGACCTGTATCTTGCGATGGCAGCTTCGGTGCTGTTAGAAAGCTATTTATTTTATAGCGGCTTCTTCTACCCTCTTTATCTGGCGGGCCAGGGCAAGCTGACATGCAGTGGAGAAATTATCGATTTGATCCTGCGGGATGAAAGTATTCACGGTGTGTACGTAGGTGTACTGGCACAGGAGATTTATGCAGAATTGGCCGAGGAAGAACAACGTGATCTTTACCAGACGCTGGTAGGCTTGCTCCGCTACTTGCACAATAACGAGGAACAATACACCGAGCAAATTTACACTCCTATTGGACTCGTAGACGATGTGAAAGTCTTTTTGCGCTACAACGCCAACAAGGCCATGATGAACTTGGGCTTTGATCCACTGTTTGAAGAAGAAGAAGTTAATCCCATTGTATTCAACGGTATCAGCACCCACACTAAGCAGCATGATTTCTTTTCTAAAAAAGGAAACGGCTATGTGCGGGCGATGAATGTAGAGCCGCTGACAGATGATGATTTTAATTTTGGCGTATAAGTACAAATACGTGAAATTAATTTAGCAAGGTGATACTATGAAGAGCCGTCCGCATGCGGATGGCTCAGACTGTAAACAAAGTAGATAGTTTACATATTTCAGGATTTTGCAAAATTCGATTCCAGTCGCTCCGAAGTGCAAGATATAGACGAACTAAACCATTTCGATCTATATCTTGTTCATTGGAAGTCGCTTATGGGATTTTTGCAAAATCCTCATTTACTTGCGTTCGCTTATATAAAACTGGTATTGCCGCTGCTATAAGGATCATACCCATAAAAGCGGGTGCGGCATGACCAAGTGACACATAGATTTGACCTCCAATGATAGGCCCAATCATTCTTGCTAAAGCCTGAATAGATTGACTACCTCCTTGAATCCTTCCTTGTTCACTAGAATCGACAGACTTGGAGAGCATCCCATTGAATGAAGGCCCAAAGATCGAATCACCAAAACCAAATATAAACATTCCAGCGATAAAAAGAGGATAGAATGAGAACAAAGTAGATAGCGCAATAAGACTGTAGCCTATAATCTCCGAAACCATTCCAAGAATGGCTATCTGTTTATCATTAAGTTTTATCAAAAGCTTTGGCATGATGAAACCTTGTGAAATGATGTCTTGGAAGCCCATAATTGAAAACATAAGTCCGATTAGTGCAGGCTTCCAACCGAAGGTATCCATTGTAAATTGTGAAAAAACGGCCTGTAAAGATCCGTTGGGTATCCAAAGTAAGAACGCCGAGACAAGTAGCCTTTTTAAGTTTTTCATGGAAAGTATGTTTGCAAGCTGTGTAAGTGGATTCAGTCTTACAAAGGTAATCTCTTTCAGTCTATTATTCTTGGCAAGGCTCTCTGGCATAAAAAAGAATCCATAAACAACATTCAATAAAGTTATGATTGCTCCAAAATACATAGGTACAGAATAACCAAACTTGGCAAGTAATCCGCCTAGAGTTGGGCCAATGACAGTGCCTACACCTACAACCGCACTCACCCATCCAAAGTATTTGGTTCTCTGTTCTGGAGGAATGATGTCTGCAAAATATGCGAAGATCGTGCTTATGCTCCCACCTGTTATCCCCTCTATTATGCGTCCCGCAAATAGTACCCATAGAGCTCCTCCTATGCCAAAAACCAAGTACCCGATTGCGGAACCCAAAAGGCATACTAAGAGCAATGTACGACGGCCATATTTGTCACTCAGAGCTCCAAGTACGGGGGCCGCAAAAAACACGCAGAAGGCATAAACAGAGGTCAGCAGCGTGACAACGATAGCTTGTTGTCCCGGATTGCTTATATAAGGCTGTACTAAGAATGGGACGACAGGTGCTATGATACTGAAGCCTATTCCGCAAAGAAACACAGAGATAAGACCGAATATTAAAGCGTGTTTATCTACGGTTTGTTCTGTGTTCTGTTCATGGTGTGATCTAAATTTGAACATTAAATTCTCCCCTCAAAAGCTATGTTTTTATTTCCTCGGAAGCAAAAATATCGTATCACAGTTTTGCTTCCTCGGCAACAAAACAGTAGCAAAAAAAATGCAGCCCGTTCTCAATAGAACCCAGCTGCCTGTGGTTTGATTTTCATTATTCAAATTTATTCCGACTTAATATCTACACCCTGTTTCTTTATTTCTGCATCCAAATGCCTACTATACTTTTCCAGGAAGCTAATCATACTGTCAAATTGCTCCTCAGTTACCTGCTCAAATACAGCTTTATCCCGCTCTTGAAACTCTTTGTGCAGTTCCTCATGGATTTTATAGATTACTTTCCCTTGCTCCGTAAGCCTAAAATAGATTTCTTTCTTGTTATCCGGCTTCTGGTAGCTTTCGATAATGCCTCTTTTTATGAGCTTCTTAGTTATTTTACTTATGGCACCGCTAGTCATATAAAGGGACTCCGCAAGTTTTGTTACGTTGGAATCTACATTTCTTTCAATGTATTCGATGCAATGTACTTCAGAAGACTTATAACCCTTAAGACTGTCTTCCATCTTATCCTTATTAAGCCAAACCATCTTGTTATATAAGTCCCTGAAACCCATTATGACCTGTTCTTCTTTGTTCATGGCCTGTCCTCCCACCCGTTGGTGCATTAACAACATAATATAATATATTTTTGTTTCTATTTCAACAATATTAAAATCATTATTTATTCTAGGAATTGAACTATACGTAAAAAAAAACGGCCAGATCGCTAAAGTAGCGGAATCGAGCCGTTTTTCATTTCTTAAGACTGAGCCTCTGTGAACATTTGAAAGGTGACACCAAACTTGTCTGTTACATTCCCATAAGCGGGACTAAAATGAGTTTCCTGCAAAGGCATTCCCACCTGTCCTCCTTGCTGTAGAGCATCAAACATTTTTTGAGCTTGCTCCACACTATCGGTTGTAATACAGATACTCACCTGATTCCCGCTGCTAAACGGTGATCCGGGAAAGGTATCAGAAAACATGAGCTCTGTCTCACCCACTTTAAGGGTAGCATGTCCCACACGTTCCTTGACCTCTGCGGGAATGGGAAAATCGGGGTTTTCCGGCATTTCCCCAAAGGTTTGAATAAAAAGCAGTTGAGCATCCAATGCCTCTTCATAAAATTCGATTGCTTCTTTTGCATTTCCATCCATCGTGATGTAAGGAATCAAACGTTTGGACATCTTCAACACAGCTCCTTTAACTCGAGGTGATTACCCAGCCATTTCTCCTGTATTATATACAAAACTTGTCAAGAAAAACAAATCTGTATTCTTAGCTTTCATGCACTTGAACGCCAAGCTGCTTTAGCTCCTTTATCGCTTCCGTAACGTTACGCTGTGGATGAAGCGCAGAGATCATCTGTGCAGTGATCGGAACGCCGTTGAAAATCTGGCTTACCACTCCTAGAGAAATCGGCAACTCATAGTAACTTTCAGCCCAATCCTGATATTCCTCCGGTGTAACTATAATTTTCCCCAGCAAAAAGGATGAGCCATCGTCATACGCCTCGGGAATGTTCGCATTGCCCATACGCCACTCCTTATCTTCCGCTTTCCTCCACATACAAAAGGTAACGTCCTCCTTCTCCAGGGCTTCGTCTTCCAAAAGCTCCATCATATCATCAGGCACACCGTCGTACATGCCCGGCCAGACCTCATATTCGTCTCTCGCATGAGGACTTACAGGGGATTCGTGGTCAAAACCCTTCAACAGCACACCTCCACGCGTCCATAGCATATGAATCGTATCTCCCGCGCCGTTGTTCACCTCACCCAGGCATACATCACCAGACCATTCAGACTGCATACGATACGTGCGTAACCAATCTTCTGGAGACAATATAATGTCCAGCGCTGACAGCAGCATCATTCTGTCTTTTAAACCATTCGGCGTTACCTGTGCATCAAGCATCATATTCTTCATCATTCCTCCACCTTGTCCATGCGTACTAAGAATTCATCTGTCCCTGCCTATATCTTTCAAGCTTCGCTCGCTCAACCACCTGCCGAATGAATGGTCCTTTGGCTTCGGTATACGCTGCACGGTCATATTTGAATTGGCACGCCAAATCTTTTTTTAAAGTATCATACGCTCGCAGGCTATCAGGATGCGCTTTTAAGTAATCTCTGAACAATAGATGGTTTTCCCAATGCTCACCTTTATACTTGTAAATATGCAAGTGATGAGTCCCAGCTCCCCATTCTCCACGGCGAAAGAAAGCTCTCTCTGGAAAATCAGGCTTATGTACATATTCATATTGAAACCCTTGTAGACGCTCTCGATGTTCGGATTGAAGACTTGCCAACTCTTCTACTCCAACCATAATATCAATAATAGGCTTGGCTCCCAGATTAGGAACGGACGTACTACCGATATGCTCTATGCCAACACATACATCTTTGAGAGCCTCTACAATTTTCCTTTGCTCTCGCATATACTCTTCAGCCCACTGCGGGTCATACCCGGATATTTCCACCTGCGAGGACATACATGAACACACCTCCACTAGCTTTCTAAAAAATGCCTTCCAATCGTGCTTGGCACAAATCAGAAGGCATTCTCTTGTTCAAATTAAAAATCATTCAGCAATTCCAGCCCTATTATTCGGCTTCTCAATCACGATCAGACAGGTACTGTCTGGCAAAGGAACCCGCTGGCCCTGCTCATCCATGAACTCAACACGGCTGGACAGCGCCTCGGCATAGCCCTCCTGTAAATAATGGCGGCTCACCCGGATAATCGCTTGTGATCCAAGTGTGTTACGGATACACTCTTCATACTGTGACGGGGTAAAATAACCAAACTGCTCCTGCACTTCATGCACATAGGCTTCCGCCCCCCATGTATAGGTATATAGAAATTCCATCGCATCGTTCACTGGCAAAACAGCCTCATGCTCACCCACACGCTCTATTTCAATGTGGCGTCCCGCAAAATCTTGCGCATACCGCATCAGCCATTCCATTCCGTCCGGCTCCAAGAATCGAATTCGTCTGCGCTGCTCTACTGGTTCGGTCATAATACCGTCACGAATGATGATACGCCCGCCGGGTGCAAGCACACGATAGGCACTCTGCAAAGCAGCCTCCACCGTTTGTGGATTGAACCGAATTCCATCTCGTTCGATGTAGGAATAGAGCTCGTGAAGAATCGAAGAGAAGATGACCGTGTCCATGCTCCCCGTTTCCACATATTCCTCCAACCGAAGCGCATCTCCTTTGATGACATCCCAACGATGGCGCTCCAATTGCTTTTTACGTTTAAGTGCCTCAATGACATTCACAGAAATATCAAGACCTAATGGCTTCGCATCTGGTCTTTCCTGTTCGATCAGATCCAGTAGCACGCCCCCGCCGGGTCCAATATCCAGTATGCGGGTTCCCGTCACGTAATCTAAAATGACCCTTTTATAATCTACGGTCTGGTTCATATCTGTAAGATATGTTTCCTCATTGTGAAAGCGATCATAAGCATCACGCCGTAATCCGAACAGATCGAACAGCAGCAGGACTGCTTTGTCATACAGAGGCGTTTTTTCTGCTTCAATACAAAAATCGATTAGTTTCTCAGCCGCAGATGAAAATACAAAATTAAAAAATACAGTACTCGGCAGCTCCTCTTTGTGCTCCACGATCACACTCAAATGAGGATTATGCTCCCGTTTCCCTTTTGAGATGTCCTGCCAAGACAGTGCACTTAAATATTTTTCTATCATTCGTTTTTTATATACGTTAATTTTCTTGACACCACGATAGTCATAATACATCGTATTCATAAGCGATTCGAAACTGATATGGCGAACGGTCGCAGGCTGTTCCTGCCCCGTCCCATCCCTTAATGTGAGTAAGAATACCTTTACCAGTTCTTGAAGTGAAAAATCCTGCAAAGCTGATTCTACATACCAAAGTGTCCGATTCTCCAACGGAGCCAGCGCCTTCTCTACATTCAACTCCCGCTCTAGTTCTGTGTAAGCCTGCTCGAACGGCTCTCCTTCATGAATTGAAACCGACCGTAATCTCTCCAGTCGCTCCTTTACACTCCAGACTACAGGTGCGTTATCCCATGCAATCCAGCCGATCAGCTGCTCTACTTCACTGCGTACTTGGTCCCATAATGCAGGTTCTACCCCGGCGATAATACACTCGTTCAGGGCCCGTAAAACAAGCTCCAGTTCCTCAGAGCTCAGCCAGCCCTTACGAGTAATTTCAAGCAGCAGTCGATTTTCCGCAAAAGGAATTTCTCCCCGTATATATTGCCCGATCAATCCATGCGTCTCAATCAGAATTCGGGTCATGCTATTGCGCGGGTACGCAGGGGACTCCGCTTGGGCCTGTCTGACATACAGTTGGGAGGAGCCGATATTATGTACAAATAAATTAATGCCCTCATGCTGCCAGCGTAGCCGTTCGCGGACTGTACCTCCTTTGGCTGTCTCAGACCACACCAATACATCCTCCAGTAGCTCTTTAACCCAGAATGACAATGGAAGTCCGTCCAAAATAAGCAACGTACGCTCCACGTAATCCAGTACAGGATTCGCATCCTTTAACTCACCTATAGATCGAATGCGTTCCAAATTTACAATACGCTCCTCAGCCGAAACAAGCAGCTTTAACCAAGTCGGTGTATCCCAGGCCAGATCATTTTCTTTCCTGTAATTAGCAATGGCTTTTAACGATTGCAGCATTTTTCTCACCTCGTGTGATTCGGATTCGGTATGCACAGGAGACTTTGGATAGGACATTTGGATAAAACCTTGTATATATTACACTTTACCATACATTTGTAGCTTCCATCTCGTGGAAAATATTAAACATTTGTATCAATCAACCGCTTGACATACTTGCCAAACGCATACATAACCCCCAAATGTACTTTGGCCTGTGTATATTTATAAATAAACCAAGGCAGCGATGGCACATAATCATGAATGGCTACGACACAAATATTTGTACCGGGAATTTGCAGGAACTCAAGCCTGCCGCGATGGTCTTCCTTTACAGTGGCAAAAGTACCTCCTGTGATTCGATAGAGTGCAAACTCAGAGGTGCTCTGCGCACGGTCATAAATCATTTCTAACAACGGCTTTCGACTACCCAAGAGATACAACTGATAGGTATCCGGGCCTCCTGTCTCGACACGCACCCAAGGTTTTGCAAAGACCGGAAGCCAGGCCAAATAGCGTTCCCCGGCCCATGTTGCATCCTTACCAGGCGGGAGTTTGATCCGTTGCACCGAGCGTACATCAGATTTTAATGATCGAATTACTGACTTTAACGGCTTTTTGGACTTGCTATGGGAATTCTTCTTATGCCGATATTCTTCTTCCTGCTCGAGTGAGGTTCGAGCTGCTTTGTCAAAGGAAATCTTCCCATCGCTGATGCCTTGAACCTTATGTTTCCGTTGCGCCACCATCGGATGAGCCAAGCTTTCAATCAGCGGATAAGCCATCTCTTTGGGGGCTCCAGTCACTAGGGTAACCCAAAGGCGGGACAGTTTGATCGTCAGCAACGGCACATTAAAAAAGCGACGCTTTTTATCCATTATTTCCGCTGTTCTTTGCATCATTTCTCTATATGTCATAACCTCCGGCCCGCCTACGTCTATAATTTGTTCATCAAGAGTACGGTTGCCGATGCTCCGATCCAGCGCATTCAAAATATCCTCCAATGCAATCGGGTGGGTCTTGGTTCGGGTCCAACGAGGCAGAATCATGACTGGTAATCTGCAAACGAGCTTGACCAAAATTGGAAACGATGAACCCTGTGGGCCGACGATCAAGCCTGCACGAATTGTGGTTACAGGTACTCCAAAAGACTTCAATACACGCTCAACCTCCAGACGGCTGCGTAAATGTCGGGATAGTTCATCCTCACTTGTATGCTCGGGAAGGATACCGCTCAAGTATACAATCTGCTTCACCCCGTTATTACGCGCTGCCCGGGCAAAATGCTCTGCCAAAATCACATCCATATCCTCAAATGTTCCTTGTGTCAGCTTCGCCGAGGGCAGCATGGAATGAATGAGATATACGGTATAATCCGCTCCATGTAATCCTTGATTTGCATCCTCCATGGAAAAAAATTACACGAGCGCCATTCCACGTGCTCTGTATTTTTACGCTGATCTCCACTGCGGGATAAGGCAATGACATCTGCATGCTCAGTCAGCCTCTGCAGCAGATTATGCCCGATATAACCACTGGCGCCTGTCAGTGCAATTCGGGATCTGCCTTTTGGATACAATGCTTCACACTCCCGCTCTACTTGTCTTATCTCAGGTTCCGGTCGATGCTGCTCATTCACTACACACCGCTCCCCACTCGTTATCACGCTCTGTGTTTCACATACCCTGATTTACAGTACCCGTAACAAGCCCCATGACAAGACATGGAAACGTAAACTAGACAGTGCCACCCCAGACAAAACAAATGACCGTAACTTCCATATAAGGAGTTACGGTCAGCCTGTTTACTCCCATATATAGTTTAACGGGACGACTCCCACTACCTCCATCTTCCGAACTTATCATTCTGCACTTCGTTAACCTGTCCAAAAAATACCTGCAGGATCTATTTCTACCTGTTCGAGCTGTTCTTCAAAGCACGGATTAGGTGCAATCTCTTTTACGCGCTGCCAGCTTTCAGCCTCTTGCCGGGCATATACATGCCAATGATTTTCCTCCCAGCGAAATTGGACAATGTCCGTGCGATCCCACGACTCAGTTTCATTAGAAGGCCTTTCCTCCGTCAAGATCAAACAGTTATCCTCTATTTGATAAATGAGCCGCACGTCAGAACGCACGTAGCCTGGCACCTTTAGCGCAATATAGCCATTCAGCAGGTATTCAACCTTTTTAACGGTAAACGGATCAATCCGCTCGTTCACGAGATTTCCACCCCTTGATCAATTCGTAAATATTACGATTTAAATATAGCAGAAATCGAAGTTTTTGAAAAGAGTCCTCCTTGCCGTCCCAAAAGCAAAAAGATATCCTCCAGCCTGAAGGCTCAGAAGATATCTTATTACTCTTGTTATACGCAGCCAAGTCATAATTCCCTATGATTTCTAGAAAGTTACAGTGCCACTGTGTAACACGTCAACCATCTATAATAGATTTCGCTTATTTATCAACAGAAACGCCATCTGGTATTGGAATACCAAAATCAGGTGTTCCATCTTCCTTCCAGTTGAACGGCTGAACACGTGTATGACGATTCGGATCATACAGCGGGTCTCCAGTAATTTCCTTGTAGTTTCGGGCGTGATATACGATTACATCGCTACCGTCAGCAGCAACCGTAAAACTGTTATGACCTGGCCCGAATTGTCCTGTTTCCTCATTGGTGCAGAATACCGGCTCAGGTGATTTCGTCCATGATTTCGGATCAAGTAAATCCGCATTCTCATCTGCTGTCAACAGGCCCATGCAATAATTGTGGTCTGTGGCGCTAGCTGAATAACTGATAAAGATCCGCCCGTTCCGTTTCAGAACCGCTGCTCCTTCATTCACCTTAAAACCGATGATTTCCCAATCATATTCAGGAGTAGAGATCATGATCTGCTCACCGCGCAGCGTCCACGGATTGCTCATTTCAGAAATATACAGATTGGAATTACCGACGATGTCCGGGTCCTTCTGAGCCCACACATAATACAGAACTCCATTATGCTGGAAGGTTGTCGCATCGAGAGCGAACGTCTCCCAACGGGTTTTGATCTGTCCTTTTTCCACCCATTCCCCTTCCAGAGGATTAGCTGAATCATTTTCCAGCACGAACATCCGGTGGTCGAACAGGCCTTCCTTCGTTTCCGTTGTACGAGCTGCTGCAAAATAAATGTACCATTTGTCGTTAATATAATGAATTTCCGGTGCCCAAATGTTCGCACTTAACGGGCCCGTTTCATATTTGTGCCATACTGCGACAGGCTCTGCTGTACTCAAGCCTTGAATAGTACTTGCTCGTCGAACCTCAATGCGGTCATACTCTGGCACAGATCCGGTGAAATAATAGTATCCGTCACTATGCTTGTAAATCCAAGGGTCTGCCCGTTGCTCAATGACCGGATTATTAAAGGGTACAGATTGATTCATGGTTTTTCTCTCCTCTATGTGTAGTATGTAGTTCATACAATTAATCGCTGATACGTTTTCCCCAGATGGAAATTCCCTTTTCATTCATACCTGTGAAAATTAGAGTATGGCGACCGAGCTCCCAGTCCCATGAAGGAAGCAATAACAGTTCTTCCTTTGTTCCTTCGGATGTATTGCTCCAATCCATTGTTAGAGTACGCTTGCCATCAAAGCTCCAGTGACCTTCAAGAGAACCACTGGTTGCCCGCCCTCCATCTTCAAGACGGAGCGGTTCAGCTTCCACCTGACCATCTACTTCCTGCCTTATCACGATGCGCTCCCAGTTGCCGGATAATAGCCTTTTGGGTATATCCTGCTCCTTTTCCCCCGCATACCGCTCCGGAGAGACGACCGGCCAGCCCTCTGCCGTCCATAATATTTTGCGTACATGCAGGTACGGCCAGCTCTTGTCCGTTTCTCCCCGCGCATGATGTACAATATAATAATCCGCACCGTCCTTCAGGACAGAATTGTGACCTGGCGCAACCCAGCCTTCTCCTTCGCTGAACCGATAACCGCCCAATACCTTGTTTCCAATCTCGTATTGAGGCAAATAGCTGGTATCTGCCATGTCATGTCCATTCATGTCCACATAAGGCCCTGTGATAGAATCTGAGCGAGCAACGCGAACATTGTAGTCCTCGAACAAAGAATCATACGAGACGAACAAGTAGTATTTACGGAACATTGGATTGTACACAATGTAAGGCCCTTCTACAGCACCGTCCTCAGTTGCCCGATCTCTGGCAGCGATATTTTTGCCATAGCCGGACTCTTTAAGCTTTCCAGTCAGGGGATCAAGCGGCGTAATGTAAATACCGCCGAAAAAAGAGCCGTATACCATCCATGGATTTCCCTCTGCATCCAGCACCGGATTGGCATCAATCGCATTCAGCTTGTCATGCTCTCTCGTTTTAACGACCAGCCCCTCATCCTTCCAAGGGCCTTCCGGGGAGCTGGATGTCTGCAATCCGATCGCAGACCGTGTGCTGCCAAAGGTAGAAGCGGAGTAATACATCCGATAGGTATCACCCATCTTGATGATGTCCGGTGCCCACAGATTGGTTGCTGATGACCACGCCTCCGCTTCCTTTGGAATGCCGGGGAGTGCATACTGAACCCAGTTCCAGTGAATCAGATCAGTCGATTTGCGTACCATAACACCAGGTCTCAATTCTCCACCTGTCTTTACATCCGTTGAGTAGACATAATAGCCTTGATTTGTTTTGATAATCGCCGGGTCATGTGCATTGTTAATGGTCCAGCGCTGTTCATCGTTAATCGTACTTTGATCATACAAGTGATCGGGAGGCGGAGCCTGCGGATACACAGGGTCCGGAGTGTTATCCCCACAGCCGGATAGACCAAGCATGAGCAGCATAACCATAACTGTTATTCTCCTCCTTCCTTTACCCATTACATATTGTGACTGCCTTACATCATTCATCCATACCCTCCAAGTGTCAATTAGCCTTTGACACCCGAAATGGCAACCGATTCAATAATTTGTTTCTGGAAGATCAAGAATATAATCAGTACAGGTAACAAGGCTATAATTGATGCTGCCATGATAAGCGGATAGTCCGTCTGAATGGCGTAAGTCGCATTAAAATTCGCGATAACCAGCTGCAGTGTCTGCGTTTCTGGTGAGTTCAAGTAAATAATCGGTGCCAAATAATCGTTCCAAATCCCCATGAACCATAAAATAAGCTGTGCTGCAACTGCTGGCTTAATGAGCGGGAACGTAATCGACGAATAGAGTCGGAAATAAGAACTTCCGTCAATTTTAGCAGCTTCGATAATGGCATCTGGTACACTAAGCAAGTACTGCCGCAGGAAAAAGATCATAACTACATTTCCGAACAAACCTGGAACAATCAGAGGCAGCAGTGTATCCACCCAGCCCAGTTTGGAAAACATCATAAACTGTGGAATCATAACCGTTGGGTATGGAATCATCATAGATGCGATGAGTGCCAAAAACAGTTTGTTTTTATGAGGGAATCTCAGCTTTGCAAATGCAAAAGCGGCCACACTGGATGTAAAGGTACCTATAACGGTAACACTTACAGCCACAATCACGCTGTTCTTGATCCCGCTTAACAAAGGTCCTGCTTCCCAAATTTCCTTATACTTGCCAAACTGGAACACCTCTGGTATCCATACTGGCGGAAGAGCAAAGACATCCTGCTTTTCTTTCACCGAAGTGGACAGCATCCAAAGCAGCGGCGCGATCATCACAATCGCTCCAATCGCTAGTACAATAAAGATAATGGTATTGGTAACTTTCGTTTTTTGACTATGGGACATAATCAGACTCACTCCTTTCCGCGAAAATCAATCCCCATCAAAGGACGATTTTTCATTCATTTTGAATTGAATCAAAGTTACGATAAAAATGAAGATGCCGAGAATCATAGCCATCGCGGAGGCATATCCCATTTGCAGGTTTTTAAATGCCTTATCCCAAATATAAAAGACGATTGAGGCGGATGAGTATTCCGGACCCCCTGTAGGTGTCATAATGTTCATTTCAGTAAAGATTTGCGAACCACCAATGATATTAGTTACGACCAGAAAGAAGGTTACTGGTTTCACCATTGGCCATGTAATATTGCGGAACATCTGGAATCCGCTAGCTCCATCTAGCTCTGCTGCTTCATAATAAGAGCGAGACACGCTTTGCAGGGCTGCCAAATATAGCAGCATCGTATAGCCGAGACCTTTCCAGACGGTCATGAGAATCAAGGCCGGTTTGACCGTATCCTTATCCATCAGCCAGTTAGGACCCTTAATACCGAATATTTCGAGGAATTGGTTCACCAAACCGTAATCTCCGTTGTATGCCCAGTTCCACATAATAGAAACGGCAGCCAACGAAGAAATAACCGGGATATAGTAAATCACACGAAATGTTGTCGTACCTGGAATCTTGCGATTCAAACCTAGTGCCAGCAATAAAGCTAGTACAAGACCGATTGGAATACCCAGCATTAAGAAAAGAGTATTGTACATCGATTTATAAAAGAGCTCATCGCTAAATAAATCTTTAAAATTGTCGAAACCAATAAAATTCATTTGTCCCAATCCGTCCCAGTCTGTAAAAGAGCCGTATAACGAATAGACAAACGGGAATAACGTAAAGATTAGCAGACCGAGAATAGGTGGAAGAATAAATAAGTATCCATATATCTTCTCTTTGCGGTAGAGATTAGATTTGGTTATCACAGGGCTCACCTCTGTTTCTAATTTGGAATGAAGATGATGTTAGCAGCATGATATTTAGCCACTAACATCATCCTTTTTTCCTCTATTTACGCATTATTTCTGTGATTTTTTCTCTTGCTCCACCGCTTTATCCAGCAGTTTCTGCATTTTCGGTTGTTCTTGCTTCAGATAATCTGCCGCCGTAATTTTGCCGTCCAGTACAGGCTGAATATCTGTGAAGAAAATATCATACCATTCTGCATTATACGTATAGTTGCCTGGTAATGAGCGTCCATAGTCATTTACGATATCAATAAATTCCTGTTTATTGTTAGGCTTGGTTTTCGTATCTTTGGACCATTCATCAGCCATGTCCAGCAGATTCGGAATTTGTACCTTGGCATCTACCAGCTGCTTCATTCCTTCTTTGGAAGTGGTCAGGTAATTAACCAGTTCTACAGCTTCATCTGGATATTTTGTTTTAGAGGAAACACCGATACCCAGGGAACCAATCCATGTTGCCGATTTTCCAGTCGATCCGGCTGGGAACGGCAGCAAATCATATTCGAATGGCAGTTTTTCAAATGTACTCATATCCCAAGGACCTACCGGGAAGAATGCCATTTCGCCCTTCATCCAACGTTGGTATGTGTCCAATGTTTGCGATTGTTCAATACCAGGTGTGATTTTATATTTGTTTTGCATGTCAGCAAAGTACTGAAGCGCTTCCGCAAATTTCGGATCATCAACCGTTACTTTGGTTTTGCTCTCATCCAGCCAATCCGCCCCATTGCTCCATACAAAGGCTTGTAATGCCCACTGAACGTTAAAGCCTGTACCGTACTGATCTGGCTTGCCGTCACCATTCGTATCTTTGGTTAACTCTTGGTTGACCTTGATGAACTCATCCCATGTATACGGTTTGTCTTTATCAGGCAAAGGCACGCCCGCTTTTTCGAACATCGTTTTGTTGTAGCCAAGTGCGAATGGACCCAAGTCCTTCGGCATACCGTAAATATCTCCTTGACCGGCCATTTTACCGTCATAGCGATATAAATCCACACCGTATTTCCAAATGTTATCTAGGTTTATATCCTTATTCTTCTCAATGTAAGGGGTGAGGTTCTTCAGTACCCCACTGTTTACATAAGCTTTCACATCTCCAGGGTTAAAATAAAAAACATCTGGAAGATTATTTCCTGTGATCGCAGCTCTAAGCTTTGTAGCATATTGGTCCGCTGCTGTCACGACCATTTTAACCTTTACGCCAGGATGTTCCGCTTCAAATTTCTTAATTACTTCCTTATAAGCCTTTTGCTCATCTGTTCCACCACGGAACATGAATGTCAGTTCCTTGCTTCCATCACTACTGGAACTTCCCCCGCCACAACCAGTCAATGCAGCCATCATTAACAACAGAACAACCATTGCTATTGCAAAACCTTTTTTCTTTATCAACGCGACCCCTCCTAAATTTAAATGAAACCGCATACATTTGGTGTTAAAATAACTTCATACCACTCGGCCTAATCTTTAACTGTGCGGTACACAACCCGTTGTTGATTGCCGCTGTGATTATCATCCCTCTCATGTACCATATAATTAACATTTTACTTTATCAATAATGAATTCGTTTACAAACAAAATATAGCATGCCCTTCCTCAGTTCGTCAATGTATTTTTCAATCTTTTTAAATAATTATAAAACATAGATTAGAGTAATATGAAAAGCAAAAATTAAATCGTATTTAAGTTAATTTTTGTCTAAAAAACTAGAAATAAAACTTAAATACGATTCATTTATGAAATAATCTCTAATTTGGAGTCTAATTCACTCCCCTCTTTATTTAGTAAAAAAAATTTACAAAAAAGCAGTTTACTTCTTTTTGATTTTATTTTAACATAAATCAAAGTAAAAAATATAAGCGCTTACATCACAATTTTTATAGATAAGGATGGTCTATAGCTATGATTTATATTAAGGACTTAATGTCAGGGTTAGATATTTTTAAAGCACTGGGGTCAGAAATCCGCATTCAAATTCTCGAGCTACTTGCTTATCAGGGCCAAAGTATGAATGACATTGCCAACAAACTTAATTTGAGCAACGGTACCATTACAATGCATATTCGAAAGTTGGAAGAATGCGGCCTTGTGGAGATCAATACCGTTAGCGGCAAGCACGGTACCCGAAAAATGTGTTATTTGAACAAGGATAAGCTGATGGTAGATTTGCGCAGCAGAGAACAAAAAAATGTGTATGAGGTTGAGATTCGCGTAGGTCATTATAGTAACTACCAAGCGTCCCCCACTTGTGGATTGGTGACCCGAGACAGCATAATCGGTGATTTTGATGATCCACGCTATTTTGCAGATCCCGGGCGGCTGGAGTCGGAAATGATCTGGATGGCCGAAGGTTTTTTGGAATACCGCATCCCCAACTATCTGAAAGCGAATCAATCCTTTAAGGAAATTCAATTCTCCGCAGAACTGGGCTCAGAAGCACCCTGCTATTGTGAGGAATATCCCTCTGACATTTGTTTTCATATTAACGGTATCCCTATTGGGCACTGGACCAGCGCCGGAGATTTTGGAGAAGTGCCGGGGGTTCTGAATCCAGATTGGTGGCCACCGCATTTGAATCAATATGGTATGCTCAAATTAATTCGCATCAATCAGCATGGCAGCTTCATTGACGGGTGCCGCATATCCGAAGTCACAATAGACGATATTAACCTTAACTATAAAAGCGACATTACACTCCGTTTATCCGTAACCGATCAATCGGAAAACAAAGGTGGGCTCACTATTTTTGGCAAAAGATTCGGGAATTTCAGTCAGGATCTGCTTGTACGCGTACTTTACGATGTACACGGGGAGGACAACACTAACTCCTGACACTCTACATGTAAAAAAAAAGGCCGAAGCCTGTATTCATTGAATACATGTCCTCGGCCTAAACATCCTGATTCTCACTTAAAGAGATATAGATCAATAAATAAAAAATGACTGCTATCCCAAACACCAGCCAGCAAAAGGACAGCAAATGAAGCCTTGGTCCTGCATGTACTCCCCATCTCCAAATATCCGCAAGGAGCACCAGTGGCTGCAATAATACATCCCAGCTATTCCAGCGAGCAAATCTGCCAATATATACGCCTATGCTGGCCAGCCACAACAACACAAAAACTACAGCCCATGCGAGTCCACCTGAACAAATCCTCCTCAGCATATGGTGGATCACCAATACACAAAGGGATATAAGAAAAAGGCCCAGCCCTGCTGCTGAAAAAGACGTAAATAAGATAAACCAAAATTGTGTGTTCAACCAAAAACGTGTATCAGGATTCACATCGTAAAAACGAAACGCATGAAGTAACTCAGTCACCAAATAAAGAGCATTCGGCAGAAAAAACAACCATACAATTGAAGAGAAAAATAAAAGAATACTTCTCACTTTTGTACTTCGCAGTCTGGATAAAGCCATCATTCCCAGAGTGATAAAGACCGGAACCCAGGCCAGGAATATATCCCAGTACAGAAATTGATACATCCTTGTTCCGCTTGTGGACTGTAAATACATAATGAGTCCGAAACAGCCCAACGTAGCTACAAGCAGCACTCCCAACAAACTGAGCAGCTTGTAGCCCTTCCTTCTTAACAGCAAGTTTCCATCTACCTCCTGCCTGAGTATACGTATATACGTCTTTTCAAGCCCTATTTTATAGCGCTTTCATACTTAGAGAGAAAGCCTTTGTCTATTTACTCCACGTTTCGTATGTCCTCGGATACATGGTTTGTTATCGTCAAGGCATCAAAGGTAACAGCACAGCCCTCCCCCACCGGGGATTGAGCAACAACTCCAACTTTTAGCTGGTTAGGAACATTCATACCAAAATATCTCGCCAGCTTCCAATGCTGACCGTCTGATGAATAATGGAATGCAAAGCAATTTCCAGCTCGTGCCACTCGTAAATACGGATTGGACACGTCCATCGCCCCAGAGATACAATCATCGGATGTATCCCGAGTGACCACACTAAGAATAGATGGAGTGCTTTCAAAATATTCAAAACACAGCTTAGCCCAGTGGGTATCATTCGCCATCATCATCAAGCATCCTGAATCATAAGGCTGCTTCATATCAACACGGACCCTCGTCCATATTGTAAAATCACCTTGAAGCGTTGTATGCAAAAAGGGTGCGGACGATTTAGTCGCTGCGCCAGACGGATCCCTAAAGAAATCTGCCTGTGAAGGGGCAGAAATTTGCAAAGACTTGGAATCATCGAATCTCCACTCAGCCGGCTCATTGATCCAGCTCCAATCCGCCGGCAAAACTTCACTGCTAAAGCGTTCAAATACGTTCATATGGATACCATTCCTCTCTGGCAATATAGTCATATAACACATTGAAATCTGGGGCACAATCCCCTTGATACCACTATATACGTTATTTTCCAGTCGTCAATGATGATGATGTGTCTTTAAAGTTTATAAAAAAAAGACTTGCCATCCTGAAATGTTGTGCTTATAATTACACCTAACTTGATACGGTAACAAATTTCAATGACGAGAACGAGTAAGCTATACAGCGGATTTGCAGAGAGTTGGGGCAGGTGAAAGCCAACATTCCGAGGGTAGCCGAACGCCATCTCTGAGAAGCGGGCTGAACCTGAAGTAAGCTCTGCCGCCTTTCCAGCGTTAACCGGAACACGTATTGATGGATACGTGAACAGAGTGTCATTTCCTATGGAATGAAACTAGGGTGGTAACACGGGTATAAACTCGTCCCTTTTACAGGGGCGGGTTTTTTTGTTTTTTAAAAAGGAGGAAATCATCATGACAAATGTATCGACAGCAGTATCAATAACCGATTTTTTGACTCCAGCTGTACGGGAAATGCCACCTTCAGGCATCCGTAAGTTTTTCGAATATAGTACAGGCAGAAAAGATATTGTATCGCTTGGTGTCGGTGAACCTGACTTTGTAACCCCTCTACATGTCAGAAAGGCCTGTATCACAGCACTGGAAAATGGTAAAACATCATACACACCGAATGCTGGACTTCCCGAGCTTCGCGAAGAGATTGCCGGGTATCTGGAGAGCAGCTTCAGCACATCCTATAACCCGACAGATGAAATCATGGTTACCATTGGCAGCAGTGAAGCACTGGATTTGGCACTACGCGCCCTGATCACCGCACACGATGAAATACTCATTCCAGCTCCATGTTATATTTCGTATTCGCCTATCACGTTTCTGAACGGAGGACATACCGTAACGGTTGAAACCTCTGCGGATCAGCAGTTCAAGCTGACAGCTGAGGCACTCCAAGCCAAGCTGACTCCACGTTCCAAAGTGCTTATTCTCTGTTATCCGAATAATCCGACGGGTGGGGTGATGACCTATGAGGATTGGCTACCGATTGCCCGCCTGGTTGAGGAGCATAATCTTGTCGTCATATCAGACGAAATTTATGCTGAACTGACCTATGGACAGAAGCATGTAAGCTTCGCTGCTCTGCCGGGCATGAAAGAGCGCACCCTGCTCATCAGCGGCTTTTCCAAAGCATTTGCGATGACTGGTTGGAGGGTCGGCTACGTGTGTGGCCCAAGGGAGTTGATTTCAGCTATGCTGAAGATTCATCAATATACCGCCATGTGCGCTCCTATTATCGGGCAAATTGCCGCTATTGAATCCCTGCGTAACGGGCTGGAAGAAAAAGATCGTATGATGGAATCTTACAATCTGCGTAGAAAATGGTTCGTTGAAGGCCTATGTCAGACAGGACTGCCATGTCACGAACCAAACGGTGCCTTCTATGCTTTTCCTTCCATTATGCACACAGGGTTAAGTTCAGAGCAGTTTGCCAAGCGGTTGCTGGAAGAAGAAGGAGTCATTACTGTACCCGGTTCCGCATTTGGCCCAGGCGGCGAGGGCTTTATCCGCTGCTCGTATGCATCATCACGAGAACAGTTGGAAATGGCTTTGGAACGCATCAGCGTATTCTTGAAACGTCTATAAATACGATTTTTCCTATCATGAAATGAACATGAGTACTGGATGAAAGTTACTTTAGCAGCTTCTGAATAAGCTTTTTCTGGTGTGCTGGCAAGCCTTCCGGCCATTCCCCTACACGGCAATAACAAATGTCGGAGATTTCGGCGCTTGGTCGGAAAGTATCCAGGAGTCCGGTCGTCCTAATCTTTAGGATGTCCGGTATTCAGAACGTTTTGCACAAAATCAGTCTTGGCCTCCGTGTATGCTTCACGATCATGCTGATTTTCCATCGCCAGCCGTCTTTTTAATACATCATATTGCTGAATCAGCTCAGGTTGTTCACGAAGTCGATTCCGAAACAATAGCTGCTGATCCCAATGCTCATCAGATTTCAGCATGAGATGCAGATGTCCCTTTCTTTGATCCTGTTCCACTTTAACCAAAAATCTTCTCCATTCCCGACCGTCCAATTCAGGTGGAACATAGTTCCAGCCTGCTGGTTGTAAAGCAGATACGACCTGTTCCAGTTTATCCCAAGATTCTAATTTTGCCATAATATCAATAATGGGCTTAGCGGAAAGATTGGGAATTGCCGTGCTTCCTATATGTTCGATTTCCGTCACCTTAAACGGCAGTAATAACTCCCGCAACTGGTGAATGACCTTTAAGCCCTGCTCTGACCAGGCAGGATCAGCATTCACTATTTTTACAGGCTCCGTAGCCCACACCGGCCAATGTTCCTGGTTTTGCTCCTCATGCATTCATGATCCCCCCTAATTTCCACGCATGTATTCTCTCATTCAGCTGATATTCGGAAAGGCAATGCTTCGTGCATTCAGTTCTAAAGCTAATTGGAGTGCATTATGGTAGCATTTCGCCAATAGCTCCTCTTCCCGATGGTTGCCACCATTCCACACAGGGCCGACGGTATAAATAACATATTCAGCATACAGTCACGTTTAATAGTTCAATTTGGGTATCCATTGATCCTCCTCCTCTTCTAAAAATCAACTCGTTTATATAGTCATCTTATAGTCTCCACAGGCAATTTCTACTATATCGTCATAGGTTTTTAGCATAAGGTGCTTTAGATTTTTCCCCCGTGCGCTTGCTATTGTAGCCAATAACGGCGTATCTGTAAGCTCATCAAAGCTGCTGCCCTGCGTATATTCCCGATCAGACAGGTGCAAAGCAACGTCCAGTTCAATCATGTTGAAGTAGTAGACTTCTGTGAATATCAGTTCGTAGGGCACAAAACCATCTGTTGCTTCCACTGCCAGCCCCCCATTAATCTCTCCCTTCAAAACTAGCTCCTTCTTCGAATAATTCATATGCACATGGTCCAAATAGATCGCATCTCGTCCATACAATGCTCCAATCGGGGTTTGAACGGCCTTTATCTGTGGCATCCCTGCTTCTTCCCTTCATCTCTATTTCCCATCCAGTAATATAAGTAAAGTCGCAACCGCCTGATCTACAAAAGAGCGCGCTGGACGTGATTTCATCATCACGGTAATCCCGATTAACAAAGAGACCATCGTATGGGCCAGAGCTCGTGCGTCCATGCTAGCCTCCAGCTCTCCTGATCGTATACCACGCTCAAGGGTTTCCTGAAAGACGGCAGAAAGATACATCTGATGTTCTCTGGTTAAAATTTCAAATCTTTCATCATGAGGGGCTAATTCTACCATCGTATTGATACAAAAGCATCCCCTATTAGGCCCATCCTCGTACTCTTCTGCCACGATTCCTCCAAAAAAATTGTAAAACGCTTCTTTTACAGAAGAATTGCTTTGTAGTCTAGAGCGTACATAAGCAGCGTGGGATTGCGTATATTTGCGCAGCGCGGCTTCGAATAATTGCTTCTTGTCTCCAAAAGCAGCGTAAATGCTAGGGCGCTGAATTCCCATTTTGGAGGTTAAATCGCTTAAAGATGTAGCCTCGAATCCTTTTTCCCAAAAAATTTGCATCGCTGCATTCAACGCTTGATCTTCATCAAATTCCCGTGGTCGAACCATAAGCAGCTCCTTCTTTTCATATCGTTCAGTATATTAAGATTGTATGATCAGGAAAAGAAACTGTCAAATATGTACATGATAAAATCTTGACATTTTATATATGCACGAGTTATATTGACCTAAATTCATTACATACCAATCGGTATATTATACTCAACGGTATGTAAATTACAGAAAGCGACGTGGTATGTGAAAATGAAGACGTCAGAAGAAAAAGCGGTACTCCTCCCTCATCAAAAGGTAGCAAATGCTGCCGAAACAGCCCCCATTCCCTCCTTGTCCCGATCTGTGGCACTCTTGTTTGCCATAGCCTGCGGGCTGGCTGTCGCTAACATTTACTATGCACAGCCATTGCTGGATGCGCTGGCAAACGAATTTGGCATTACGCACTCATCGGTAGGCATGGTCATTACCATCACGCAAATTTGTTATGCGTTGGGATTATTGCTGCTCGTCCCGCTTGGCGATCTTTTGAATCGACGACGACTGATTACAGGGCAAATGCTGCTATCCGTGCTGGCACTAATCGTGGTTAGCTTTGCTCCTACCCGTACAATACTGCTTATGGGAATGGCAATGATTGGACTGCTGGCTGTAGTCACTCAAACACTCGTGGCTTTCGCCTCTACCTTGGCTAATCCGACTGAACGTGGGCGTATCGTAGGTCTGGTGACCAGTGGAGTCGTTATCGGCATTCTGCTGGCACGAACCGTGGCCGGTGTATTAACTGATCTGGCAGGCTGGCGTTCAGTTTACCTTGTTTCTGCTATACTTACGCTGTTTATGGCTGTAGCTCTGTTGCGGGTGTTGCCAAAGAACGAACCCACAAGTGTGACACTTTCCTATCCGCAACTGCTCCGCTCGGTTATCGTACTGTTCGTGCAAGAACGAATTCTGCGTATTCGTGCTGTCCTTGCGCTGCTCATTTTTACGGCGTTCAGCATATTGTGGACTTCGCTTGTGTTACCTCTCAGTGCCCCGCCTCTATCTCTTTCACATACAGCCATCGGAGCCTTTGGCCTGGCTGGAGTCGCCGGGGCATTAGCAGCAGCACGAGCAGGGCGTCTTGCCGATCAGGGCTTGGGACAACGGACGACGGGTATCGCACTAGTTGTATTGCTGCTATCCTGGTTACCTATCCGCTACACCGAGCATTCTCTGTTCGCTTTAGTTCTTGGCGTAATACTTTTGGATTTGGCCGTACAGGCTGTACATGTCACCAACCAAAGCCTGATTTTCAATGTTCGCCCTGAGGCACGGAGCCGACTTACTGCAGGCTACATGATATTTTATTCCATCGGTAGCGCCACCGGGGCCATTGCTTCCACTCATATGTACATCTATGCCGGATGGAACGGGGTGTGTCTATTAGGAGCTGGTGTCAGTGCTCTGGCTCTCATCTTTTGGGCTGTAACTCGATGTTCAACTTGATGGGGAGACTGCTATTGATTGAATCAGAAAAACCGCCGGGTCCACGACAATGACCGGCGGTTCTCTTCTGTCACAACAAAATCATCACTTGGTTGCAATATAAATCAAAACAGGTTCATCAGGACTGCCGTACACTTCAAAATCACCTGTGTATGTCCGCTCCCCTTGTCCCGTGGCAGCCCACTCCCAGATCGTCTGCCATACACGGAAGACAGAAGAGGGTTCCTGAGTTGCCTGAAAAATGGCGTAGCGTGCAGCCGGAATGACAAGTTCTTCAAGGTCATCAGGAGTCTGGAAATCAACAGCCACTTCCTTCCCGATAAAAAATGTATACTCGCCCAAAGCTCCATTTTCATAGTCAGTATAGCAACCATAGACAGAAGCATGTCCTGCTTTTTCCTTTATCCGACCAGGCACGTCCTCACTCCAAAAACGTTCCCACATGCTTGGAATGATCCCGTGAGATGTTTGTTCATTCTGATTACTTGTACGTGCTTTCAACCCAATCAAACGGATCTCACCTCGATATTCTTCCCGAATGGGTCCATCCAGTGTAAGCCCCGTATCCTCTGAGGACCGCCATCGTTTCAAAAACGGCAGGTAATTACGCAGCATCGAAGTCGCTTCTTCTTCCTGCATCCCCTTCTCTACCAGGAAAGGCACAGACTGCTGAATCATTCCCTCCATAGTCAATTCAGGCTGTACAAATTCGCCTTCCTTGTAACAATACTTGCAATACTCATCCGTTTTATGATGTTGTGCATCCGTTCCATATTGGTCCTCATGCTCCAACGGCATCCCGCAACTTTGACAAGCTTTATCCATCCTCGTAAATCCCCTTTCGCTAACTGATATCAGGTATGCCACCAGTATAACGAAACAAACCTGACAACTATGGGTCAGGTTTGTTTTACTTAATCTAAGATGATTCCCGAACTTCTTCATAATTAGACGCAATACTCAGCGCCATCTTATGAATCTTGTCTCGCAAATGGGCTGGTTCCTTGACAACCACATCCGGTCCCAGGCTTAAAATAAATCCGTACGCCCATGCATCCTCAGGAAACGGGACCGAAACCGTATAGATCCCTTCCTCCTGCTCGGTCAATGCTTCTACGCCAAACCAGTCCTCCGCCAAATGCCTTGAATTACGGTTAAATTGTAGCGTAAATGGTTGTACGGCTCTGGATGCCTCCATCCGTCCCTCATTCCACGGCAGCACTTCATAAGAAAGGTCCCTGCGAGCAAAAACTGTCTCTGTAACCACAGGGTCACTCATGCGGGAGAGTTTGAATAGACGAAACTGCTCCCTATCGGGACAATACGCATATACAAACCATTGTTGTCCTTTCAGAACGAGCGTATGCGGTTCAACATTCCGTTCCGTTATGGCTCCTTCCGCATTTCGATAGGTAAAAGCGACAGTACGCGCTTGGCTCATTGCTTCTTTCACCTTTTTCAATTTGCCTTCCTGTGCAGCTTGATTTCCCCATCCCGAATGATCGACGATAAACTGTGTGGTACGGACACTAAATCGCTCTTTCCCGGACTCCGGCATAATACTTTCAAATTTATGAAGTAACCGCGACACATTTGGGCTGCCCAACGTCGAGGACAAACTCTGCAGCCCCATCACAATGTCCTTGACATCGTTATCCGTCAGCATACTGCGATCCAAACGGTATCCTTCCATCAGACCGATTCCCCCATTGGCTCCCTGATAAGTCACCACCGGAATACCTGCCATACTAATCGCTTCAATATCTCTATAGATCGTCCGGATCGAAACCTCATATAAATCAGCCAGTTCCTTCGCTTGTACTCTATTTTTCTTTAGTAGCAAAATGACGATAGAAAGCAATCGGTCAATTTTCATTTTTTCAAAACCTTTCACCCTTAGTAAAAATAAGCCATGAGTTCCTCATTATATTCCTGTCCGTGATATTCTAAAGCATTCTTTTCTATACCATAGGTTTCAAATCCCAACTTCCTATACAGCTTAACAGCAGCTTGATTGGTAGTTACCACACTCAGGTTAATTTGCTTCAAACCTTCCAATTTTCTACCTTGGCTGATGACTTCCAATAAAAGTTTTTTAGCGATCCCCTGACCTCGGTAGGTCGATGGTACATAAACTCCCCAAATCGTTCCTTTATGCTGCGTTTTTATTTTTTGTTCTCTTCTAAACCCAGTCATACCAGCCAGCTGATGATCCTTTGTAAATGCACCAAGTATGTAATGATCTCGTTTATTTTGTATCTGCTTCACCACATCAGATAATGGAACTCGTGCAGCTTCCTCATAGGAGGTTCCAAAAGCTTCAGGGTTCATTTGCAGGGCTTCCAGTCTCAAATTCCAATACGCTTCAGCGTCTGCTGATTGTATGTTCCTGATTAAAATCATGGTTTCACGTCCCTCCAAATGTTTTCCTTCATCTTACTCTATCTTTTATCTAAAATGAATCTGTTATTCTTCGATTAAAATAACCTCAGGTGCTCTATCCAGCCGGATAGAATGCCTGAGGTTTCAATAACTCCTTACAAATTATGACTCGTAGCGCTTCAGCACAATAACCGCATTATGACCACCGAAGCCGAAAGAATTAGATAGCCCAATATTTAGTGGAACCTTGCGCGCTTCGTGAGGCACATAATCCAGATCGCAAGCAGGGTCTGGATTATCCAGATGCATCGTTGGCGGAATGATACCTTCCCGCAGGGATTGTACAAGCGCAATCGCTTCGACACCGCCCGCAGCCCCCAGCATATGACCCAGCATGGACTTATTCGCAGTAACCGGAATCTGATAGGCATAATCACCAAAAAGCTTGTGGATTGCAAGGGTCTCAGCGACATCCCCGACAGACGTACTCGTCGCGTGGGCGCTAATCACGTCCACTTCCTCAGGGGAGATGTGAGCCGAACGAAGGGCCGCTTTCATCGCCAAGTAAGCTCCGGTTCCTTCGGGATGCGGTGCAACCATGTGATAAGCATCCGAACTGGCTCCATAACCGATGACCTCACCATAGATTTCCGCACCACGTCGGATAGCGTGTTCCAGTGACTCCAGTACCAGAATACCTGCACCTTCGCTCATGACAAAGCCGTCCCGATTCTGATCAAAAGGTCGACTTGCTATAGAAGGCTCCTCGTTACGTGTGGACAAGGCAGTCGCATTAGCGAAACTCGCCAAGGCCAATCTAGTCACCGCCGCTTCAGCCCCACCGGCAAAAATGACATCCGCATCTCCTATACGAATCGTCCGAAACGCCTCTCCAATTGCTGTATTCCCAATAGAGCAAGCCGTCACGGGTGAAAGCGTAGGTCCCATCGCTCCAAACGCGATACTAATTTGAGCAGCAGCCATATTCGAGATCATCATAGGTACCAGCGTTGGGCTAACTCTACCCGGCCCACGATGTAGCAGCACATCTACATTGTCCACCAACGTATCCAAACCGCCGACTCCCGATCCCACATAAACACCGACACGCTCCAAATCGGTGTGATCCAGTTCCAGACCGGAATCCTTGAGTGCTTGCTCTGCCGCATATAATGCAAACTGAGTAAACCGATCCATTCGTCTAGCATCTTTACGTCCCCATTGCTTTTCTGCATCAAAATCCTGTACCAGTCCAGCAATTTGTGCTTTCAAATCGGACACATCGAATGTATCAATTTTACGTATACCTGAATTGCCTTCCAGCAAATTCTTCCACAACGTGTCCACTTCATTACCCAGTGGGGAAACGACACCCATACCTGTTATCACTACTCTTTGCATAAGCTATTCATTCCTCCTGCTCGATGACTTACTTATAATCCTCATTTTAACCTCGCCTTATCCTATTACAAGTGTTTGTTTATCCTGGTATAATGAACACTACTATAGTAAATGCCTTATTTGCTCACTTCGGATATACCCATTGAATGGAGAGAAAATACCTATGAAAACGGAAGCACGTCTGGAAGCACTATCTGTTTTTCTAAAAACGAAAAGAGCCCGCCTACACCCACATATGGTCGGTCTCCCCCAAGGATCACGTCGCAGAACACCAGGCTTACGCAGAGAAGAAGTCGCTCAGCTGGCAGGTGTCAGTACGACCTGGTATACCTGGCTGGAACAAGGACGAGATATTAAGGTGTCCGCCTCTGTGTTGGATGCTATTGCTGCCGCATTGCAGTTGAACACAGACGAGCGCAAATATTTGTATGATTTGGCGATTGAGGCCGGGTCTCACAGCCTTCCTGCTCCTGCAGAGCAAGCCGTCATTTCCCCCTCTCTGCAAAAGATCGTACAAGAGCTGCACTACTGCCCTGCTATTATTTCAGATCGGCGCTGTCATATTGTCGGCTGGAACGCCGCTGCTGCTCATGTTTTTATGGATTTTGCCGAGCTACCACATGAGCAACGCAATATGATTGAACTGCTATTCACCAAAAAGGAGTTTAAAAGTCTAGCCGTGAACTGGGAACACTTTGTAAAGGGGTTCCTTGCTATTTTCCGCGCTTATTACGGGCAATACGTGACAGACCCCTGGTATGCACAATTTATACAAAATATGAGCCAGGCCTACCCAGAGTTTAACGAGCTTTGGAATCAGAGTGAAGTAAGCTCCGCACCGGAGGTGCTCATTGAATTTCGTCATGCCAAGGCTGGCAAAATGCTATTTGACCTGACTTCTCTTCAGGTACAAGGCAGTGTTGATCTCCGTTGTAGCATTTACACCCCCAATGCGCAAACCTCTACGGAAAGTAAACTCCAAAAGTTAATGGAAGGCAGCTAAAGGATTTCATCCCTCCTGTTATGAAGATATCTTTTTCCGTCCATACTACATCTACGATCTGTGCTAAATAGATGCCACATATGTGACAGAACCAAGAGCTTCAACTGTGCTACTACCAGGAGGGAGGGAATCATCATGAAAGCCAAATCGACAAGTTCCCCGCATATACACAATCAAGCGCCACTGCCTGTTCCGGTGCAATTTGATCGAAGCTGGCAGGATGAGCTGGACCAACGCCTACGCAAAGGTGGCCCTTGGGGAGATTGGAATCTGTATCAGCTGGCCATTGAGGCTGAAAAAGCCAAGCTGGTGCCGAGCTTCGATGAGCTTCAATGTCTACAGCATTTGCAAGACCTCACTCCACTCCCCCATCAGCTGGATACCGCTCGGAAGGTACTGTTTCAAATGTCCGGACGTGCCATTCTTGCCGATGAAGTCGGCCTAGGCAAAACGATCGAAGCTGGAATGATCCTAAAAGAATATCTGGTTCGCGGGCTGGCTTCCAAAGTGCTTATTCTTGTACCCGCATCCCTGGTCCTACAATGGGTGCGTGAGCTGAACAGCAAATTCGGTATTCCCGCTGTCGCCCAGAAGAAAGCGTATTCTTGGTCTTCCGAGGTCGTCGTGGCCTCTATGGATACCGCCAAGCGGGAGCCCCATAGTAACATCCTGCTAGATACCGATTATGACCTGCTCATTATAGACGAGGCTCATAAGCTGAAAAATAAAAAGACATCCAACTACCAGTTCATTATGAAGCTGCGTAAAAAATATTGTTTGCTCCTGACAGCAACACCTGTACAAAACGATCTGTCTGAGCTGTTTAACCTGATTACACTGCTCAAGCCCGGTCAATTGGGAAGACATGGCGATTTTTCAGCCAACTTTGTTGTAGATAAACGTCTGCCTAAAAATGAAGATCAGCTCAAGGATGAGCTGTCTAAAGTCATGATCCGCAATCGTCGCGGAGAAGGCCCGGTTCAATTCACCAAACGAAATGTTTCCAACATTCACTTGGAACTTTCGCCGGAAGAGCAAGCGCTGTACGATGGGGTGACCTCTTTTGTCAAAGAGCAATACCAGGCGAATGGCGGAAATTTAAGTAGCATGCTGTCTCTCGTCACCCTTCAACGGGAAGTGTGCAGCAGCCGGGACGCTGTGTTCGTGACTCTGGTCAATTTGTCTAAAAAGATGGCTCCAGACTCTCCTCTACGCGATCGTGTCTGGGATTTGGTTGCACACATTAAAGCGATCAAGGCCAATTCCAAAGCAGAAAAAGCGCTTGAGCTTATCCGTCAGATGAACGAAAAAGTGATCATTTTTACAGAATACCGAGCCACACAGGAGTATTTGCTGAACTATTTCCGTGACCGTGGCCTATCTGCTGTTCCTTACCGAGGCGGCATGAACCGTGGACGCAAGGATTGGATGATGGATCTGTTCCGTGGGCGCATTCAGGTCATGATTGCCACCGAAGCGGGTGGTGAAGGCATTAACCTGCAATTTTGTCACCATATGATTAACTTCGATTTACCGTGGAATCCCATGCGCGTGGAGCAGCGGATCGGACGGGTACATCGACTTGGACAGACGCATGATGTTAATATTTTTAACTTGTCCACAACTGGAACGATTGAGGAGCATATCCTGCATCTGCTGCATGAAAAGATAAATATGTTTGAGATGGTCATTGGCGGATTGGACGTTATTCTGGAGAAGTTTGAGAAGAAAGAATCCATTGAAAAAAGTTTGTATAAAATTATGCTTGAATCCAGTAGCGATGATGAAATTCGCAAAAAAATGCAAAATCTGGGTCACTCGCTGGATTCCATCAAACAGGAAATGGAACAACTGCGCACAGACCAGCCAAACACCGAGGATTTATTAGGCTTAGCAGGCAATACGGTTCCTCCGGGCAAAGCTCGACGCAGTGTAAAAGGAGGTCGCTAGTTTGACCATGAATGCACAGCAAGTCCAGCGCTTTGTCCACACCTATCTGGAAGCTACCGGATGTAGTGTCATCGAGAGGTCGACCCACCATGTAACCGTCAAGCTTTCTCCAGAAGCGGATAAAGCCCTAACAAACCGCCCCTACTATTGGGGATACGTAGAGCGTACTGGCGTTCCAGCGCAGACGATGTCCTTCACTTTCATTTTTGATGGGGAAGCCTACCGCACAGAACAGGAACGTTTAGCGGATCATATGCCACCAACTCCAGCATCAGGCAACGCAGCACAGGATCAGGTCATGGGGCGTTACTTCGGTCATGTACCGACGTTACCACAATTAGGACCTGGACGTATTTTGCAGGAGGAGCTTCGATATGGAAGCCGTCGGCTGCATCAAATTTTTGAAGCCGCACGGGATGGAGGGAAATATGTTTATTTGTTTGAGCAGCCTGATGCCCGTCAGCTGTCTGCCCGCTCTCCCGTAGTCTATGAAGCTTGGCTCAGCATTTGCTATAAGATTGAATTCGCCTGCGATTTGAAGCGTGAGGAACTTCAGTGGCTAGGTATTTCGCTCAAAAGCGGCACCATTGTAACCGATTTTGGCGCCATGCTCGAAACCCGGCAGCTCAGCCCGCTGCTGGCGGGCAATATGCATGTACAGCCTGCCAAGCTGTCTGTCCCTGAAGCTTCCACCTCGCTTGAAAGCTATCTTACCGAACAGCTCCGTCAGCAAGATTATGATTGGGCTGAGCAGGCGAGGGAACGATTGCGTGAGGAATTGGAGGTTATTGACCATTACTACGATGATCTAATCAAGGAGCAGAAAGAGGAAGAGGATAAAAAAGAGGCCATTTCAGAGCAGTATCAAGCCCGTCGTAAAGAAATGGTATGGCAATATGAGCCTAAGGTACTCGTATCCGCCATTAACTGCGGGATATTTCATCTGCGGTAACCGATATCTCTCGCTCCTTCGCAGGAAAGTTGCAGAGGTATCGTCAGCTTGTAACATCTTGCTTCAGCCTACATCAGTTTCCGCTGCTGTAACCACAAGTTTGGTTAAACATGTCTCCTATGTATCGACAGCAAAAAACGAACCTGGATACGACATTTATGCCGACAAGGTGCAGCAGTCTTTTTATCGGACAGGCTGTATGCTGGATAAAAAAGAATGCCTCCGTCGGGCAATCAAGCCGACAGAAAGGTGGATTACATTGAATAAGAGTCATTCCGGGCACTATAGCATAGGTATGATCGCAGCTGTTCTGATCGGCCTGTCCGCAGTCTGTCCGTTCACTTCCATTCATGCGGCTCCCTCAGCCGCACAAGGCAACAATTTAAACTCGGTGTCTCTCTACAACGAAAGCTCGTGGGTTCCTCCATTGAATTCCACGAGTCCTATTCCCCCTTCCCCGGGTGACGTTTCAGCAAGTTTTCCTACTGAGGAGCAAGGCGTGCCCGCAGACGTAAAACAGACTGCGGACAACACGGTACAATCCCTATCATCGCAGCCCTCTTTTGCCTCGTGGAAAGATGCTGAGCTTAGCTATCATCCGCTCGGACCTGGAACCCATAGTTGGCTTGTTCAAGTAAACCGTGCGGGAGAATACATCGGCTACCTGATTATCGGCTCAGACTCCAATGGCGCATATCAACTCAACGAATACGGGAATGGTCCGGGCGGGCCTTATAGTATGGCTGTACTTCGTCAATCCCTGGTGTCGCTCACAGATACTGATCTTTCATCTATCGACAAGCTGCAAATCACACCTATGTATGAGGAACCGCTACTAGCCTACTGGCTGGTGCGTTCCTCTACAGGCAGCGAAATATGTATTGATGCTGTGACTGGTGATCCGTTACCTGTAGAAGTGGCAGATGAGAGTTGGAAACATAAGCTCCAGAACAACGCATTCTCTTCATCTGTACCCTTTTTGAAAACAAAGGCGCAAGTGGTTACGGTCTCGTCTGCTCCTTTTGATCCCTATGACGATCTGGGTTGGCTTCAACCCAAGCAAAAACTTTCTGTCCGTAACACAGCCCAATTTATGGATACACTGAGTATTTCACCGCGTATTATATTTTCTGCCACAGGTATCAATTTTGCCTTTGGAGGTCCCTTATCCATTAGTGGGTATCAGCCCTGGATATCCCCAGATCATCCGTCCCAACCCAATTTATATGCGTTAACCTACCATCATGGACTGTCCCGATTTGTACCCTTAAAACAGTTATTGTCAGCTGGTGAATTTTTTCGTTTGGACTCTTAGTTATTAAGAAACACGCAAAATGATTCGGAATGATCCCTACAACACAAAAAGAGACCTCAAATGGCATCCCCTATGCCTCTTGTGGTCTCTTTGGCGAGTTTAATGTCGCTCTCTTCGTTCTCTGCGTGTGGATTTCATCCACATTTTCAGAGCCAGAGGCAACATGCCAAACCATTTGCTCACCCACGGCTCTCTGGCTTGTTTTTGACTGCGTCGAACATCACGCGGCGTTTCCATATAGCGAACAATTCGCTGCGTAATATACGTCACCAGTTCGTCACTCTTCGCCATCCTCCATGACCTCCTCTATTCTGCCCCTATCATGTCCATTCACATTGCTTGGAAATATCGGATTTACACGTTAGGTGAAGATACAACTAGCTTGCTCATTTTCCAAAAGGTCTAACCCCTGTGGGAATAACTATGCATGGTTTCCCTTAAATGGAACATACTATCTTCAACATAACGGTTACCTCAAGGTTAATTGTTATGTTTGAAGGCAGCTACGTTGCTTTAGGTTTGATGTCTGTTATGCATGGTTTTTCAGTAAACAATCAATTCGTCCACTGGAGGAATAGAACGTGCGAAAAAAAAAGTTAAACAAGATATGGCTGAAAGGGCTGGGGTTGAGTCTATGCATCCTTTGCAGTGCTGTATTTGCCCCATTTACCTATATAGCTGCTCAGCCCAACGAGAAAAGTAGCGAACCGAACAAGTATACAGAGGGTCCATCCAACGTACATTCGTCCTATCACGCTTTTGCCAAGCCCGTTGTCCTGATTGATGTAGGCCATGGCGGTGTGGATGGTGGAACAAGTCACAAAGGGCTTTTGGAAAAAGATATCAATCTCGCCATTGCTCAAAAGCTGTACTTGATCTTACGCTCCCAGGGTTACCCTGCTGTCCTGAATCGGGACAAGGACTACGCACTGAGTGACGATAACCGTTGGTTGCAGTCCAAATCCCGGCACCTTAAAGACCTGGCTCAACGTAAAAGTCTAACAGAACAACTGCCCACCGCTTTGGTTGTAAGCCTGCATGTCAATTGGACCAAACGTACCGAAAAACGTGGACCCATTGTGCTGTATCAGGATGAAGGCAGCAGCTATCTGTTGGCTGAACGGATTCAGCATTCATTAAACCGCTTATTTTGCATGAATAGAGAAACAGTGTACGGAAAACCCTTTTATCTTCTGAATAAAATCCAGCATCCCGCTGTAATTGTGGAAACCGGATTTATCAGTAACGAACAGGACAGAGCCATGCTTTCCGGGGATCGCGGTCAAAAAAGCATTGCTGAAGCTGTTGCCGAAGGCATTATTGCGCATCTGACGGCATGGTAGTGTTGGTGGCTGGGTCTCCAGTCCATCCCCATACAGCACGCACCAAATCGCTAATACCCACAAATTTGGCGTGCTCCTTTAGCTTGGGAACCGATGAATGAAGAGCCGAGGATGTATACATGCCAGACACGCCAACGTGCCCAATCGTTACGCATGTATCGTGCTCGTCCAGCCACTCAACCACTTTTGTAAGTTGCCGATTCACATGAGCGAGTGTATGGACATCATCCAGGAAAACATCATTGCGTACCGGTGGCATTCCCTTTTTAGCGGCAAGTTCAGGTACCACTGACCAATAATTAGTACGGCTGTCGACAAAAAATAGTCCATGCTCCTTACAAACATCAAGAACAATAGACATAATGCGTTTATCCGAAGTGACCTTGGAACCCATGTGGTTGTTCATTCCTATCGCATAAGGAACATCCTTTATGGCTGCTGTCACCTTAGCGCGTACTTCTTCATCCGTCATATTTGCCTTAATTGCTCCGGGTCCAAGCCATTCGGGCTTTCCCTGCTTTGGTTCCATTGGAAGATGGACGATGACATCATGACCACGCTTATGCGCTTCCATAGCGTCCTGCTTGGTTGTAGGCAGGAAAGGCATCACAGCAACGGTAATCTTAACGGGTAAATTTAAAATTTGCTCAGTCCCTTTCATATTATTTCCCAGATCGTCGATAATGACGGCAACCATCTTTTGCGGCACGTCCTGTTTGTCTAATGCTTTTGCAACACCAGTACTACAGACCATGAATAACATGCATACCGAAATACAGAGTACTACGGTTCTCCGTATTTTAGAGCTTGAATGGAATACAGGTACATAAGCTGGCTCTTTCCGGCCGCGAGATGCCTTTAAAGCCTTTTTTATTATGTTTCTCATGTGTAGCTTCCGTCGTGTACTCATTGCGGGTCAGCCTCCTTCTCTGTCCCTTCATTGTGTGAGTAACCTCGTCTAAATATGTATAAGGCAGATCCATGGAATACTCCCTGATCTGCCTTATCGTGCGTAGAAACGTATATTAAAGCCGCTTACCAGTTCTTATCAATAAATTCATCACGGCCTGATTGGGCCCGATCTTCCTTATAGTGCTTCACGTTTTTCTTGTGGTAATCCTGATGATAATCCTCTGCTGGATAAAAAATCGAAGCCGGAAGGATCTCCGTTGCAATTGGCTTATCAAAGCGTCCACTTTGTGCCAACTGCTCCTTGGACTGTTGCGCAAGCTCACGTTGCTGCTCTGTATGATAAAAAATTGCGGGTTTATACTGTGTGCCCCGGTCCTGAAATTGACCTTCCCCGTCGGTAGGGTCTGTTTGTGGCCAATATAATTCGAGCAGCTTTTCATAAGGAAACAGCTCAGGCTCAAACGTAATCTGCACCACCTCGTAGTGGCCTGTAGTTCCTGTTTTAACCTGCTCGTAGGTGGGATCGGGACTTGTTCCTCCAGTGTATCCTGACACAATGCCATGAATGCCCGGCTGCTCTTCAAATGGAGTCACCATACACCAGAAGCATCCACCTGCAAAAGTCGCTTTCTCCATCTTACATCCAACCTTTCAATAACTTCATCATAAAGTGCGTTATTTTCTATCATATCTTAAAAGATAACCTTATAAAAGAATTGTTTATGAACTTGAGGAGATTGCAAAATCCCACCTAAAAGAAATCAAGTAATTTGTCAGAATCCTTTATGGAAATCCATAGTTTGCGTGAAGACAAGAAACTTGTTCAGCTTAAACTATGAGCAATTCCTCAGAAATATAAGAAAAAGGTCTCTAAAACTGCTACGAGAGCAATTCTATAGACCTTTTCTAATGGATGCGGTCGAGAGGACTCGAACCTCCACGGGGGTTAGCCCACACGGACCTGAATCTTGTATCCGATTCGGAACCAAGCGGAATCTAAGTCAATGGAACGGAATTGAGAAACCGTCAAAACCCTTGTGAAATCAGGGTTTTTGACGGTTTTTTCGTTCAAATCCAAGCGCCGCAAGGGGCTCCCGGCAATGCCGTAAAATGCGGTCGATTTTGGACGTTTGAGAGAACTCGGAGAGAACAACGAAAACCAGCCCACTCCCTACCATTGACAAATTAACGAAGAGGCCGCTTCGGGGAGGATTAATATGAGACACGCAACGACGATCACCGTCGCTAATCAAAAAGGCGGCACTGGCAAAACGACCACCGCCTACAATTTGGCTTACGCCTTATCCCATGAAGAAAAAAAAGGTTCTGCTGGTGGATTTCGACCCGCAGGGTAATCTGACCTTATGTTTCGGCATCGAGCAACCCGACAAGTTGAACGTTAGTATGTTCAACATCATGAACGCCGTCATGGAAGATGAGCCTCTCCCCGCCCCTGACCAATACCTTCATTCCCAAGGGAACTTTGACCTCATCCCGGGCAATCCCAGCTGCGTTCAGACAAATCACATCTTGGCCGGACGACCAGCTCTGCCTTGGCCGGACGACCAGCTCTGCCTTGGTCAGACTGCCCGGCTCGACCATACTGAGACCGCAGCAGCTCGCCTTATATAGCCTCCCAAAAAAGAACGTCCCTTCTGCCAACCGGCACAAGGGACGTTCTTCGTCTCATTACACAAGTATGGAATTAATGCCCCATCATCATGGCAGTATCATTTAACTGTCAATTTTGTAGAGCTTAGCGAGCCCGCCTTCTGCAGTCTCACGGTAACGGCTACTCATGTCCAAGCCTGTTTCATACATGGTCTGTACAACCAGATCAAAAGATATCTTACGGGTATTCGACAAGAAATTTGCCAGGCTCAGCGCATTGATTGCCCGCATGGCACCCACGGCATTCCGCTCGATGCAAGGAATCTGAACCAGTCCGTTAATAGGATCACAGGTCAACCCCAAATGGTGCTCCAAGGCAACCTCCGCTGCATACTCAATTTGATCGATCCCCATATCTGACATGTCTGCCAGTGCAGCCGAGGCCATAGAGCAAGCAGTGCCAACCTCCCCCTGGCAGCCGCATTGAGCACCGCTGATGGAGGCATTCTGCTTGACCAGGTTGCCAATGAGCCCGCCTACGGCCAGAGCCCGGAGGACCTTCTCGTCCGGGACCTGTTTCTTTTGCTGCATATAAAGGAGTGCGGCCGGCATGACACCGCTGGCTCCACAGGTCGGGGCCGTTACGATTGCACCGGCGGCGGCATTTTGTTCGCTGACGGCGAACGCATATGCGCTGACGATCCTGTTCTCCCGCGTCTCCGGGCTCTCATCAATATGCCGCTGATTATACAGAAGTTGCGCCTTGCGTTCGACCTGGAGACCGCCTTCCAGAATACCGGTGACTGAAATCCCTTCGTTGACCGAACGCTTCATCGCTTCCCAAATCCCATTGAGAAAATCCCATATCTGTTTGCCTTCACACTGCTCGACGTAATCGCTTAGGCGGATATGATTCGCTTTACAAATTTTACTGATTTCTGCAAAGCTGTTCTCTGGGTAGACATCGGGCGCCAGCATCTCCTCCCGTCCCTCAATAACGATGTCCCCGCCGCCGATACTTAAAGCACGCATGGATGTGGTTTGCCGCCCGTCTTTATAAGCGATAAAATCAACGGTATTGGGATGCGGCAGAGTAAAATCTGCGTGTGGAACAAATTCAATCTCCGTTGGAACGGGTGACAGTGCTCTAATAATGGCTTTGTCTGTCATATGTCCTTTGCCTGTTTTGGCAAGGGAACCATAAATCAGTGCCTTGAATCGTTCGGCATCCTCATTTTCTGATTTGAAGATTCTGGCGGCTTTCTCCGGCCCCATGGTATGGGAGCTGGATGGTCCCACTGCCAACCTTATAGAGTTCTGTCAACGATTTCATAGCACCCTTACACCCTTTCTGACTATTAGTCATTCCTCTGAAAACGTTCCTTGATGTTCATCAGCCTCTCATGTATACCCTCTTCATCAATGGCCATGTCATACATTTGGTGCGTAAGCGGAGACCCTGATCGTTGGCAAGGGCTTTTTTCCATGAGCGCGACACAATCAGATGAGTAAGCTGTCTTACAGAGCGGGGGGGCCTGCATGATCATCTCTGCCAGCTCCCACGCACGTGGAAGAAGCTTTTCACGAGGCAGTACCTCACTAACCAGACCAAGGTCTAATGCCGCTTGAGCATTAATGTTCATCCCCGTGTATGCGTAGTATGCCGCTTTCTTGGTTCCCAGTTGCCAGTGTGAGCCTGTGCCATTGATCGCCCCAATGGTGGGAATGCCGATGCAATAGATCATATTTTCAATCATTCTGCGCGATTCATGATAGAAATCCAGTTTCCGGCTATTCGGCCAATCCATGAATTTTGTTGTCCAGACTTCAGGATTGCCTATTTGCCACAAATCTCCTGTCCCTGTAAGAATCATCACCTCATTCTCAGGGTCACGGCCAACATCTGACCAACATTGCCATATGCAGTTTGAGCCATCCAGTCAAATTGAAGCGGTCCCCCGTGAGTGTGCATACGTACTTCGAGTATGCCGTCACGGCGGGTCATGAAGAACAAGTCCTTGTACTTCTCCGAGTATTCTTCGAATCGTGTAGGTCCCGCCATATCTCTATTGAACATCTTTGCCCATTAGACGTCCTTGCATTTTTTTCAGCCGCTCCAGAGCTCCTTCTTCATCAATGGCCATGTCATACATTTGGTGGGCAAGCTGGAACCCTTGATCACTGACCAGGGCTTGTTTCCATGGACGGGATATAATGGAATGGGCCAGATGTCTCGTTGAACGCGGTGCCTGCATAATCATCTCCGCAAGCTCCCATGCGCGGGGAAGAAGCTTTTCGCGGGGCAGGACTTCACTAACTATGCCCAGGTCCAATGCGGTTTGACCATTGATATTCTTGCCGGTGTATGCGTAGTATGCTGCTTTCTTGAAACCGATCATGTTCTGCAGCGTGAGTAACATTCCATCTCCGGGAGGTGTGCCTCCCAGATAATGCGGATCAAAAAAGTCCGCGTCTTCTGTACAAATGGTAATATCACAGAGAGTTGCAAGTTCACAGTGCGTTCCCGGGCCATTGATCGCTCCGATTGTAGGGATGTCAATGCAGAATATCAAGTTCTCAAGCAGTCTCAGCGATTCATGATACTGTTCGAGCTTCTTTTGCTTCGGCCAGTCCATAAATTTTGTATTCCAGACATCAGGGTCCCCTATAACCCATTTATCCCCTGTTCCAGAAATAATCATTACTTCGTTCTCAGGGTCGCGGCCAATATCTGACCATGCATGGGACCATGCCGTATGGGCTTCCCAAGAATGCTTGTACGGTCCTCCGTCGGTATGCAGCCGTACTTCGATGATTCCGTTACGACGTGTCATTAAAAGAAAGTCTTTGTACTTCACCGAATACTCATCAAATTTTGTTGGTCCAATCATACGTCTCTCTGTCATTTCAATTCCTCCTAGTTTTGTTTAGATATTATCTATTACTTTCAAGCCAATCTCTGGCGAAAGCAGCGTAAGCCGCAGCCCCTTTATAAAGCACCTCATCCGAGAACATCGTCTTTGGATGGTGCACAGGGTAACCATAACCTTCCTCGGTATTGCCTGCGTTAAGAAACACTGAGGTACTTGGCACCGCTTGTGATACAAATGCGAAGTCTTCCGATCCCATTAATTTACCGCCGGGTATCAATTGGGTTATACCGATAAAGGAACTGGCGCCAAAGGTGTTTGCAATAGTAGTTCTCATTTGACGGTTAAGCCCGTTGTCCGTTTGCACCTCAGGACATCCCCTGGTATAGATCACCTCCACCTTTGCCTGAAAAGTTTCTCCAATACCTGCAGAAATTTCGTGGATACGGGTTTCCATTTTATCCCGCAATGTGGCGTTAAATGAACGTACGCTTCCTTTCATTCTGGCCGTATAGGGAATCACGTTGTTTGTATTTCCGCCTTCCATCACTCCAATTGTAAGAACTGCATTATCAATTGGCGAAATTTCACGGCTTATGATTCCCTGCAGCGCCAGATGAAGATGAGCAGCTACATTTAATGGGTCTACTGCGGCGCTAGGCATCGCTCCATGTGCGCCCCTTCCGCGGATGATGACTTCGAACCAATCAGAAGAAGCTGAAATCGCTTCTCCGGCCTCAGGCAATACAAATTGCCCGACAGGAATCGGCATTCCAGTCAACACGTGTAGCATCATGGCTGCATCCACTTTAGGATTTTCGAGAATCCCATTCTCAATCATCATCTTTGCCCCGTGCAGAGTCTCTTCACCCGGCTGAAACATAAGCTTAACCGTCCCGTGAAGCTGCTCTTCGTTGGCCTTCAGGATCTCCGCAGCTCCCAAGAGCATGGAAGTATGCAAGTCGTGGCCGCATGCATGCATGTTTCCGTTCAACGACGCAAAAGAAAGATCCGTTTCCTCTTGAATGGGCAGCCCATCCATATCCGCCCGGATAAGAATCACCTTCCCGGTATGTTGTCCGCCGATCGTAACCGTTAGACCTGACTCTCCTACGGGAGTGGGCTTAAGCCCCATCGACTCTAACACCTCTTTTACGTAGGCCGTTGTCCTGGGCAAACTTAAATCAAGTTCCGGAACCGCATGAAGATGATGCCTGTACATGACCAATTTTTCCTGCAGCTGATGGGCCATACCCAAAAAGTCTCCAGCTTCTTCAATCACAATGAACATCTCCCAAAACACATATTGAATGAACGTAAGAACAGAGTGAACATCCCCCCCTTTATATTTTAAGACTTTTTAAGAACACTTTTATCGTACTTTTAATGGTATTCGATGTCAAGAGAAAATAAGACATTTTAAGAACACTATTTTGGATACTGCCGGAACATTGATATATCACATTTATTGTGATATAACTCTTTTGATTGAACTGTTTATGAAAGGAATCTACCATGAAAATCAAGCTGGGTATTATCACGCCTGAGACCCATATGGACTATTTCCGTACCATTGAAGAAGAAATGCGGCCCTTATGTCAGTTCAGGTTTCTTACAATCAGCAACTTCCGGGAAACAACAGACATCTATCTCAAAAACTTAGGTTCGGTGGATGGATTTGTGATCAGTGGCAGGATGCTTTACGAGTCAATCGATAAGGAATGCCTGGATGAAAAAGTACCTGTTCACATTTTGCAGGATGATGAAAACCTACTTTATAGGGAACTTTTCCGGCTGCTGGTTACAGAACCTGGGCTTGATATATCCAGGATCTATGTGGATTATGCGTATATAATCGAGTCCTTCAGTGAATTCCAGCAATACCTTACTCATGAGGGAAAGCCCATTGACAGCGGAGATCTGCTCGAACGGGTGGAAACAATGCTCGACAACCATATCACTCTGTGGGAAGACAAGAAAATAGACCTGTCCATCACGGCGTTCGGCCACTTTGTTCCAGAACTCAAAAAGCACGGAGTCAGATATATCTTAATCCGGCCCACTTTGGAAAACGTTAAAGAGACCATAAGCGAGATCATCAACGAAATTACCATCCTCAAGCTTAAGAGCCAGAGGGCAGTTGTTGCATGCTTATCGGCCAAAACGGCGGAGTCGCCATCTGAAGAGCAGCTTCATGAGCTGAAAGTCCTTGTCGGCAGGTTTCTGCGCAGCGTGAATCTGGCAGACACGGCCCAAATTTCAGAAGGCTTTGTCAGACTATACACCACCTACGGAAATTTCATGAAAATCACCTCTAACGCGCATAACTGCACCCTGCTGGAGTATCTGGAAGGATACATAAGCGACAAGGTGAAAATCGGGTGGGGCTCGGGGCATGAATATTTTCAAGCTAACGTCAACGCCACCAAAGCTCACAGACAGGCGGAAGCCTTTACGGGCAGCTGCAGCTTTTTTATAAACGAGGATCAGAAGGTTATCGGCCCAATGCGGAGTATGAATGTCATACAGTTCTCTGAACAGGGGGACCCGGAAATCATGGCGTTAGCCAAAACCATCGGAATAAACAACATCAATTTGCAAAAAATCATGTCCTATGCAGAAATCATGAGAACCAATAAATTATCCTCTGAGGATGTTGCTGAGTGCTTGTCCATGACCGTCAGAGGTGCAAACCGTATTCTTAACAAAATTGAAGAAAGTAAATACGTGCAAACGGTATTTGAAAAACGGGACAACAGTAAAGGGCGGCCCAAAAAATACTACGAGCTGTTGTTTCTGGACAAAGAAGGGCGCAAAATAAGCAGATGATACGCATTGGCAAAAAAGGCATATTTTCAAAACTGAAAACGTGCCTTTTTTGCACTTATTTACCAAGTCAAATCATTTCCTGGTCGGACGACCAGCTCTGTACATGCTGCAGGAACCGCCGCGTTGCAGGGGAAGCATATTTCATCGAGTTGACCGCGATGCCAAGGGAACGGAAGCTGTGCTCCTCCAGCTCGAGCATGGCTACATGCTCATGCTGAAACCGGGTGACCAGCTCCGGTAGGATGCTGATGCCCAGGCCTTTCTCTACCATAGCTATGATCGCATAATCATCCCCGGCGGAGAACTTGATGTTCAGCTTAATCCCGGCCTTCTCCAGTACCCGCTGCACATCATAGTCCGAGCCGGGCTTCGGAATGATGAAGTCCTCGTAGGCGATCTGGGCCTGTGGCATATAAGTGGCTTTAATCAGCAGATGGTCGGTGGAGTGAGTCGCCAGCATCCGATCCCGCTTTACCTGCTGCTTGAGCTGCTCATTCCATTTCAGATTCTCCCGGATGGGCTGAAGAACCTGTTTCCCGTTCACCGTCAGCTTCACACCAGAACGGCTGCGCACGAGCAGCGGGAAGCCGAATTCTTGCTCCAGGCTGCTGATCGTATGGCTGATGCCGGATTACGTGAAGCCCAGCGCCTCCGCCGCCTTCGTCAGACTGCCCAGCTCCACCACGCCAGGAACACTTCATAATGAGCAATACCTTGCAAATTTCGAGTATGCAAAAAGCCCTTGAATCTCCTCGACAGGAAACTCAAGAGCTCGTTCATTGTTAAATTGGTGCGGTCGAGAGGACTCGAACCTCCACGGGGGTTAGCCCACACGGACCTGAACCGTGCGCGTCTGCCAATTCCGCCACGACCGCATATAAGTTGTCGTTTATCCTCGAAAGATCAATCTTTCTTAGCGACAAGATAGATCATACCATGGTCATATCTAGATGTCAAACCTTTTATGTTCGTTAATTTCCTCTTGATAAAAAGGGAATAATAAACTAAAATAAGAACATAGGTTCTCATGAATGAATGTTCCTTTTCTTCAATCGGTTATGAATTATCATCACATTTTCCTAAGGCGGTGAATGGTCATGACTTCTTTAGATACTACTCAGCATGAATGGTCTCTTGTGAAAAGTTATCTGCTCCTTACCTTTATTCAAAAAGTATTTGAGCGGGACAGCCTAATTCTTGAAGAAAGCGGTATGCTGAAAACCCCTGATCTTTATGTCGAAATGGTTAACGCAGGTGTAGATCGTACCGGAATCCTGCTGTCTGAAATAAAACATGAATTTAATAAATATCACATTCATGTTCTGGACATACAACAAAACCACTCCGGCGTTCACGCCACCTATATAAGTAAAGGCAATCAAGAGCAGTTTAGTATGGCTATGCCAGCATTCCGTAAAGAAATGTATGAGCGGATGCGAGCATATCTGGGGCTCTCGACCTCCATTCCTCATACAGCTGCCCTTCCTTTACTAAAGAAACATCGCCCCGAATTACCAAACAATTCAACTTCCAAACCCCTACGCATCATTGAACGAAGTTTGGTTACATCCTCTTTGGCCTATAAGCGTAAAACGTCTCGCCCTGCTGCTTTTGCCGCAAGCAGAAGAGCATAATCCCCGCACAACAAACACGCAAAAGAAAGAAGCTTCCGCAGACACCAACTGTGCTCGGAAGCTCCTTTCCATAACCATCATATATCAATATCGATCTATATTCGCTATCACGAAGTATAAGCATATCTATTAATGATTTGCTTTATTGCAACGCCTTCTGTACACGCGTAACCCCTTGACTTAGAGCATGTCCTCCACCTACTGCTGCGGCCACAGCAATGGTCTCCATAATTTCCTGATCACTGGCTCCTTTGGACCGCGCCTCGTCCACGTGATAAAACGTGCATACTTCATTGTTGGCAAATAAGCCAATGCCTAGCGCAATCAGTTGCTTGGTTTTCTCATCTAAGCTGCCGGCTTGAAAGCACTCTCCGGTAAAGCGATGATATGCATGAACTACCTCGGGCAACTGATCTTCCAAATGGCTGATTTGATCCTTGTATGCATGTACTTTTTCGTCCATAACCGTCATTGACACAGCACGTCCTCTCTGTTGGATTTCCCTTCATTACTGTGTCCGATTTAGAGTTTCTGTATGCCTAATGAATCGCTCAGTTATTTTTATCCAACACCCATTTGGAACCCCTTCCTAACCCAGATCTATCGGATTGTGACGCGGCTCGCCGAACGGCTGGTATGTATAACTGCGATCCAACTTGACCACACGTCGATTCTGGCGGCGAATAAGCACCTGTTCATCATCCCATGCCAGTACAATGCCAACAACATCGTTGGACTCCAATCCATCGCGTACGACACGCACCTTTTCACCGGAGAGTCGATAAGCATCCAATTCTTCGTCCATAATCATCCTTGTCCCCTCCTTATTCACTTTTTTAACACAGCAACCATGATTCTATATACATGAAAAAAGTTTAAAAAGAGACCTAAACAATCATTTAGGTCTCTTCTCTCTTACTACTTATATGGATTGCCAACAGAGCGACAAATTATCCCGACTGGTTTACACTGTGATCATGTTCTTTTGTATCGTTCTTCTCGTACCAGAAGTCCAGCACTTGTGCAGACAACACTCGCTGATCTACATACTCCACTTGGTGAGCAGTAAATTCTTCTTTCCAAGAGAAGGACAATTCTTCGCATAGGTTAACCAACGTCAACAACTCAGACCAGGCCACATAGCGTTTATACCAAAAAAACTGAGGATGTTCAATCATATAGGGATACAAATCGTCGAATTCCGTATGCTTACAATCCAAGGCACGCTCAAAGTGTACTTTAGCCGCTGCCAGTTTTTCCAGAAAAAACTGTTCGGTCAATTGTTCTTTCCCCATGTTGCTGCCTCCTCTCCAAAACCTTATCTATATTATAAGCGAAATTGAAGCTCATGCAAAGGTTATTATTAGAAATAAGGATCAGGAGTTTTGAATTGTTACTATTCAGCAAACTCAATCTTGCCGTCAGCTAACGACGAAATTTTGACCAATGACTCTACACGAATACCCTGCTCACGGATGGTTCTCGCTCCGGCCTGAAAGCTTTTTTCCACCGCGACACCAAATCCAACCAACTCCGCTCCAGAGCGTTGAATGATTTTAACCATACCTCGCGCCGCATCACCATTAGCAATAATATCATCAATGAACAGAACACGGTCATCTTCGTGAATAAATTGACGAGACAGCATAATATCCGTAACAATACCTTTTGTAAACGAAGGTACGCGTTCACACAGCGCGTCTGGATCAGCTAATAGGGTCTTTTTACGACGAGCAAATACCAACGGTACACCCAATTCCAATGCTGTCGCAAACCCGATGGCAATGCCTGAGGACTCCACGGTCACTACTCTGGTGATCTTCTCTTCCCGGAAACGTGCTGCGAACTCTCGTCCCATTGCCATTGTCAGCTCTGGATCAACCTGGTGATTAAGCAAACCATCCAGCTTCAGCACCTGATCTGATGCAATCACGCCTTCATTTAAAATTCGTTTCTTTAATACTTCCATTACATGACCTCCCACGACATTCCTATGCGGTAAAAGTACCATACTTCACCCGCCGCTTTCAAGCTGTAGCTGCTTTTCATGCGGTCATGTGACATTTTTTTTACGCTTGTTCCAGAACCATGCGGTGATTCCTCCCACAACGATTAAAAGAATAACGACCAGCCCTATCCGATGCGTCACCTTCTCCATTAGCTTCGCCACCTGCTCCCAATGCATGCCCACCGCATGTCCAATCCCCAAAAATGTACCGCACCACAGCAAAGCTCCTGCTGATGCATAACTGATATAGCGAAAAACGCCTAGACGGGTTGTACCTGCCAGATATGAGGATACATGTCTCAAGCCGGGGACAAAATATCCGAACAGGATTCCCCAGGTACCGTAGCGCCCAAACCAATTTTCAGAAGAGGCAATTCTAGAAGGCGTAAGCCTCACCCATTTTCCGTATCGATGCAAAAGTGGTTTGCCCAGCAGACGCCCCAGGGTATAGCTAAGCATCATACCCGTCATACTACCGAAAAATGTGACTGCCAGTGCAGCAATGAAGTTGTAGTGCCCTTGAGACACGAGCCCGCCGAAGGCGATCATTAGCACTTCGTCGGGTATCGGCATACCCGCAACTCCAAGTGCAAGCAAGCCGAACATTGCCAAATATCCGTATTCCAGTATCCATGCAAGGATTTGACCCATAAATTACGCTCCCGTCAAGCTACTCATTAATTCACTTTAATTATTTTCAGTCTCATCCAGTCATGTCCTATTTCAGTTGAACATAGTTTGTATTATATGCTCGCTGCAGCGTTATTCAAGCAGGCAAGGAGGGACTGGGGATGAAACGTAATATTCATGTTTTCCAGATTGCTTTTACATACATCGGTACAATCGTCGGTGCCGGATTTGCTACCGGACAAGAAATTCTGCAATTTTTTACGCAGTACGGTCGTTGGGCTACACTCACTATTATGCTATCCACAATCATATTTGTATGGTTGGGTACGAAAATGATGCTGATCGCTCATGATATTTCAGCCAAATCCTACGAGGACCTGAACAAACATCTTTTTGGCGCCAATGCCGGGAAATGGATTAGCTGGTTCACACTCATCGTGCTGATTGGCGTAAACAGCGTCATGCTGGCAGGAGCTGGCTCTGTTTTTGTAGAGCACCTTCACCTGCATTACCAAACCGGACTGCTTATTACACTGATTGGAACTTATTTGCTGCTAAGTAAAGGCATTAAAGCCATCTTGCATATGAACACCGTGGTTGTCCCTTTGATGATCATCATGTCTCTTCTGCTCGTTCACAGCACGCTCTCCATGCCTAATCCTCAGAGTTTTATTACGAATACGACAGATCACAGTACATTTCGAACCTTGCTCTCTCCACTGCTGTACACGTCCTTCAACCTGACTATGGCCCAAGCCGTGCTTGTACCCCTTGGCAGCCAAACCTTTTCCCGAAGAACCATCCGCTGGGGCGGAGTTTTGGGCGGAATTGGTGTCGGATTTATGCTGATGGCTGCGCACTTTGCCATGTCAGCACATATGCCGGGCATTCAGCAATTTGAAATCCCTATGGGAAGCATTGCTTACCGTCTGGGTGCCTTTGTCGAAATCATATACATTCTACTCATTTTCATGGAAATCTTCAGTACCTTTGTGGCTGACATTTATGGAGTCAGTCTGCAAATTCGTCAGCATGTCCAAATTTCGCCCAAGCTCATCACACTATTCATTATGCTCACCTGTTTTTTAATCAGTCAGTTCGGCTTCAGTTCACTGTTATCTGTCCTTTATCCTATTTTCGGAATGCTCAGTCTGATGTGGGTTAGTAAACTGATCATAGCAGGACGCGGGAGACCTTTCCGTTCCTCACGTCCTCGCTCCAGCTTTCGGCATTCCGATTCCAAACCAGGTGATACTCGTCATGGTTAATGTGGAAATTTCAAATACATTTTCTTCAACTCGTTAACCGCCCGACTTAAAGAATAGCTTGATTTAGCCTTATCGCAGGCAGATCTAGCCAGCTCATAACGATAGGCAGGGTCAGCAATGACCTTCTCTAAAGCGTCTGCCAGTGCCCTCGGATTGTCGGGTGGCACGAGCAGGCCATTTACCCCATCCTCAATCTGCTCCGGTATTCCTCCCACTTCTGTACCTACCAATGCCAGACAACTCAACGCTGCTTCCGCAAATACCGAACCAAAGGCCTCCGCCCGAGAAGGCAAAACAAATACATCAAAGAAAGGCATAAACTCTTCTGGATGAAGGGTATATCCATAAAAAATCGTCTCATGGTATATATCGAGCTGTCGTGCCATCTCTTCCAGCTCAGGGCGAACCGGACCGTCTCCAATAATATGAAGCACAAATTCCAGATTTCTTTTTTTAAGTTCAGCACAGGCCCGCAATAAAATATCCAGTCCTTTCGCCGGAACAAGGCGGCAAACGGTTATGAGCTGTGTCACTTCATTTTCGTGTGGAATGGGCTTGAAGCGCTTCTCATCATATCCGTTCGGAATGACTGCAATGTCTTGCGGATTCTGAACGTAAGGAGTTAAGTAATGCTGAAAAGAATGAGATACCGCTATCAAGCGATCCGCCTTCTGCTCCATTTCCCCATACAGTGACACCAAGAATTGGTGTTCAGGCCCGTTCTCCTCTATTTTCCCGTTTAGAATTAACTCCTTCTCATAGGAAGAGTGAATCGTCTGTACGAGCGGAATGTCAGGAAAAACAGTTTTCATGGCGATTCCGGCAATAGGATGATGGGCATGAATGAGGTCATAGGGCTTCTGAATACGAAGCCGTGTCCACCACAAATAGTCACGGTACGTCTGAATATATTTTTGGACGATTGGATATTGTTCATATCTCGTCCAGTCAAAGGTATCAAAAGTTACTTCGTCCCTACCCTTGTTGCGAATCCGTTTAGGGATTGAAAATAGCTCCATTTCCCAACGGGGGGATGTAAATCGCTCTTGCAGATATGGAATCATGGATGAAACGCCTCCCGGTTGCTCGGGTGGGAAAAAGAGAGCCTGTAGCAATTTCATGACGTGCTTCCCCTTTCAAGCATTAAACTGCCCGGATCACAGATTGTATGTATAGGTTTCCGGATTTTCTGAAAGATGATATATTGAGAATAAATGTTAGTCACAAAAGAAAATTATAACATTTTAAATGGGATAAATCCTGTCTATTGTATCGGAACGGTATCATCCGTTCAATAGATTGACTACTTTTGCAAATGGAGTCGGTGATGTTGACGTTGTTGTCCTTATCGGGAACCTTGGGTTTCCCATCTCTGGCCGGGGCCGTAAGTGCAGCCTGCGGTTTGTATATTATACTCATGATGGCACTGATGTGCGTGATCATATATAGCAGACAACGAAAAAAAGCCTATATCCTTTTTTCGGTTGCCGCTATTATTATTATGACATATGAAGCCATGAATCTCTATTCAGCAGGCGGAGGCAAGATACAACTCCAAGGAATCGTGTGGAAAAATGCGCTGGAGGCATCTGCCTTCGTGCTCATCAATGCCGCCGTATTTCAACTCTACCGGAAGCTGAAACGTGTGCAGACATGGACCCTGCTGCTGCTGGGTGCGTTATTGATATTGCCGGTTATTGCTTGGACTGCAGGTTTGTTGCCCGCTTGGATCAGCGCAGCGAAACTAGTTGGGTTCACTCTGTTTTATCGAGTACTGGTACTTATACTGAGCCTTGTGTTCATAACCCCACGAATCGGACAGCCAAAGAAGTATGTAGCGGGCTTATTCATGTATTTGCTCTGGCTCGGCTATTTGTGGCTGCGAAATGACATCCCTGAAGAAGCAGGCAGGTCAAACGCAGTCCTGTATATGTCATTTTTACCATTGCTGTACTATACTACGTTGTTCATCATCCTGTTTGAACGGATTGTGGAGCTGCTCCAAAGGATTTACCGTTCTTCCATCACCGATGGTCTGACAGGGCTGTATAACCGCAAATATTTTTCGGGACGACTACGGCGATATATGGATCAAGGAATCCGCGTGTCGGTCATTTTTTGCGATATTGACAATTTCAAAAAGCTGAATGATACGCAGGGCCATGCTCGTGCGGATGAAGTACTCAAACAGGTCGCACAGATTATGGAGGATGAACTGGATGAAATCGGACTGACCGGACGATACGGTGGCGAGGAACTGGTCGCAATGGTTGTGGATCGACGTGCCAAGGTTGGACATGTCGCAGAACGTATCCGCGAGCGGGTCGCGGAAGAAAGCATTGTCACGATCAGTGTCGGATACAGTACAGTGAAGAAAGAAATGAACCCGGATGAACTGGTCAAGCAGGCCGATCAAGCAATGTACATATCCAAAACGACAGGTAAAAACAAGGTTACAGCTTATAAAGCAGCCGAAGTGAAAAAGAGTCGGGCAGCACGCGCACAATAATTCGTAACCTGCAATTCAGTGTTGAACGTTGAGTTTGAATAATTCTCTGTCTGGTTGCCTATATCATAAAATGACGCACAGGAATCTCATAAGAACCTGTGCGTCATTTATATTTAATCTGCCTATCATACTTCTGACGTCGCAGATGCTATATCCCGGCCGATCCATGCCAGTTCTTCACTAGTCAGCTCTCGATAGCTGCCCAGTGGAAGCTGTTCATCCAGCTTCAATGGCCCCATGGCCGTTCTTTTCAAATAGGTCACCTTTTTACCAACCGCCTCGAACATACGCTTCACTTGATGAAACTTACCCTCATGGATTACAAGCGAAATATAGGAAATGACTTCTCCATCTGCCTGGTACGGATGTTCGTGACGAAGAATGGTCAACTGCGCGGGAAGGGTAACATACCCATCATCCAGTTCCACTCCTGCTGTAAATTGATGAATATCCTCCTCCGTGACATGACCCGACACGGTAGCCTCATACGTTTTAGGGACATGCCGCCGTGGAGAAAGTAGTTCGTGCGCTAGCTTACCGTCGTTGGTCAACAACAATAGTCCTTCTGTATCTTTATCTAAGCGTCCTACTGGAAAGGGCTCAAAATGTCGTTCTTCCGCACTCAGCAAATCCAACACCGTCCGCTCCCTCGTATCTTCAGTTGCAGATATGACGCCCGGTGGCTTGTGCAGCATGATGTAAATATACTCCCGAAAAACAACAAGTTCCCCGTTCACTTCAATCTGATCCTGGTAGGGATGAACCTGTAAGCCGCTATCCTTGGTGGTTCTCCCGTTTACCGTGATCATCCCTTGCTTCACCTGTCTCTTGATATCACTACGGGAGCCATATCCCATATGGGTTAAAACTTTGTCCAAACGTTGCGTTTGTCTTCCTTTTCCACTCATACCGATGTCCACCTCCAGCCTGTAGGGTATTCATTTTTGAGCATGCCGTCCTGCCATTTGCCCCACCCAGCCGAATAACCATCAATGCACACGAGAGTATAGCCTTTGGGCTGGACTTCGTTCCGCAGTGCCATTCTCTCAACGGGGATGGACAAGGTCTCACCTTTTAAATACCGGATGGCCTCAGCATCTGAACTGGAGAGATTGATGCTTCTAACCGCCTCTGAAGGGCGTAATGCCACCGCCAGCGGATGTGAAGGCACAAAGCGACCATTCTTGTCGGTACCCATAAACCAGCCTGGTCGCACCACCTTCAGGCCGTCCAAACGATGTGATGCCAGTGGCGACTGATAAATGCGATCTCCGTAAACCACCGTATAGCCTGTTAAGCACACCTCCAGCTGCTCCTTCACAAATTGGTGATAGGACTCCAGCACATCCTGTGGGGAGCGTGCAGCGGATTTTACATTTTCTTTGCCAGAACGGGACTTATTGCCACCCAAGCCGCGCGCGGACTTTCCTTTACCGGACTTCCCATCCATTCCTTTACCACTTCGTTTAGGCTCACCAGTCGCATGTCTTCCTTGACCGCTTGGCGTCAACGCTTCCTTGACGGACAAAAACTGCTTCTTCCGTGGATACACTGCATCTATGTTCAACGCCCTGTCATTCTTGTCCTCAAATGGAGTCAAATCCTCTGATTCAGTGTGATCTTCTGTCCCAGTGACACGACCACCCTGATGTTGCAACACAGCGATAAAATGGCCTTCTCCCTCTACGAGATGCGGCCAAAGGCGTGCTGTTCCCCGCAGTTCGGGGTGTGCTGCCGCGACCTCTTCACTCATCCATTCCGGATGACCTGGTGCAAAGCCTGCTTCCGATAGAACTGGGACTACGTCAAAATCGGGATGGGCCTCCAGAAATTCTGCGATCATTCCTTCATTTTCTTCTGGCGCAAAGGTGCAGGTCGAATAGACAATTCTCCCTCCTGCGCTCAGCATTGAGGCCGCTACACGCAAAATGTCCCGTTGCATGACTACACATTTATCCACCGAATGCGTCTCCCATTGTTTTGCCATATCCTCATCCTTGCGGAACATACCTTCTCCCGAGCAAGGTGCGTCAATTAGTATCTTGTCAAAAAAATGTGGAAAGGCAGCGGCGATTCGATCCGGGCTTTCATTCAGTACCACGGCATTACGCACACCGTACAATTCCACATTTTTAGCCAACGCTTTGGTTCGGTCCGCGCTAATATCATTTGTCACCAATACGCCGCTTCCTTGTAGTTTGGCAGCTATTTGGGTCGATTTCCCGCCCGGTGCAGCGCACAAGTCCAATACAGCTTCGTCCTGAGCTACATTGAGTAGCTCAACTGGAGACATTGCACTCGGTTCCTGTACATAGTACAGCCCCGCATGGTAGTAAGGATGTAATCCCGGCTTTGTACCGTGCGGAATGTAAAAACCCGTGGCACACCATGGAATCGGCCGCAGTTCGAACGGAGAACGTTCCTTAAAGTCCTCCATCGGAATTTTTAACGTATTGACGCGAATCCCGGCATGGGGCGTGTGGTCATAGGCGGTCATAAATGCTTCAAATTCGTCGCCGAGCAATTGCTCCATGCGCTTTACAAATGCTGTGGGGAGCTGTACACCCATAGTCGTAATCATCCTGTCCTTTTAAAATAAATTTTATTGTACCATATTCAACCTGTTATCCTGCAATTTCGGTGTGATTTACAAACTTTCACTACAAGCTGTAATGTTGTATAATAATGAGATTCATAGCTACATATTTTGAATTTTGATAGGAGAGATTGCATTGAACGCACAAAAATCCAACAAAAAAAAGCTTATACCTGTCATCGGCTTTTTTGTTGTGCTGGTCATTTTGCTTGGAGTGCTGCTCGCTTTAAATTCAGGCACTAAGAACAAGCTGTATGGCGTTTCCACAGCCTCGTTAAATCCTGCTACTCAAGAGTTGCTGAATGACCCGAACTATCAGCAAATTATTAAGCCGGAAGATCTACAGAGCAAAATTGATAAAAAGGAAAACTTTTTCGTCTATCATTTCGCGTCCGACTGTGTGCATTGCCGCGCCACTACTCCCAAGCTCTTGCCTTTGAGCAAGCAGGAGAACATCACGATGCACGAATTTAACCTGCGTGAGTATGAGGATGGCTGGGACAAGTATAAGATTGAGTATACCCCTACGCTCATTTATTACGAAAAAGGCGTGGAAAAGGAACGTATGGTAGGCGGGTTGAAGGAAAGTCCTTCGGACAATGGGTACACACTCGACGATTTCAAAGCCTTCTTTGAGAAATATAAAAAGAACGTAACCTCCTAGTCAAACGTTCACACACCTGAAACGATAAAGCAGCCCGATCCCCATGAAACGGATCGGGCTGCTTGCTTACCATGTGCATGTGCTTCAAACTCAAGGCGCATCCTTCGTTTCCACCGAGACAAAGCCCGATCCGCCAGCGGCCTGTCTTCGCCTAATTGAAGCTTCCAGCGCCTGCTGACGCTGCTCATGCTTTTCCCCACGCCGAGGACCTCTGTGCTGCGGGATGTTGACTGGAATGGACGACGATGCCTTCTCCACGGCACGGCGCAACCCGGGCTCGACGATTTCAATCGTCAAATCCCGATAAACCGGCGGTTGGTGCTGAAGCTCTTCCGTGCAGGTCATAACAGCTTCAGCAAGCTGACGGGCGCAAACGCGCGCCTCGTCCACCAGTTTCGCCATATTAATGCCCAGCGCCTGCGAAGGAGCATATTCCAGCCGGTGGACCGCACTATCCAGCATCATATGTCCACCACGATAGTTACCATTCCGAAAATGATACAGTCCTACAGCAACTTGCAGCAAACCTTTATATACAGGGTCACGGTCCAGCTTAAGCCACAGCTCTTCCAGTACCTCATGACATTCAAAGTAATCCCGATCCCGATTGAAGTATACCAAATAAGTCACGTACAGCGGTTCGTAGGAAAGGTTTGCCATTTAATATTCATCCCTGTCTTCTTCCTTGGTAGAGGCTTCTAGCATCTCTTTAACCTCATCGTGAAGCAGCTTGATTCCTTCCATGTCGTGCCGTTCCCACAGTTCATTAAATCTGCGCTGCGCATCAATCGTTTCACTGATCTTATGGTAGAAATACAGCCGATGCATACCTGTTAGCACTTTGGATACGATATTGGCTTCATCCTCGAACTTTTTCTGCGCTTCCAATATTTCAAGACGCATGGAAGACATCTCATTATCCAATACAAAGGCTGCCTCAGCTGCCTTTTTCAACCGTGTGCGCATATTATCAGGCAAGCTTTCACGATACTTATAGCTAAGAGAATGCTCTATGGTTGCCCAAAAATTCATAGCCAACGTGCGGATTTGAATCTCTGCCAGCACGATTTTCAGCCCCACTGCTGTTTGAACCGGATACTCCACAATCATATGAAAGCTGCGATAGCCGCTGTCTTTATAATTGGTGATATAGTCCTTTTCATACAGTACGGTCAAATCCTTACGTCTTCTGATATATTCGGCCACCCGCCGAATATCCTCTACAAATTGACACATAATGCGAATGCCTGCAATATCCTCGATTCCCGTCTCCAGCTGATCAGAAGGAACTTGTAATCTCTTCGCCTTATCGAGGATGCTTGATATTTTTTTAACCCGTCCGGTTACGAATTCGATAGGAGCGTATTCCTCGCGCTTTTTCAGCTCCGCACGCATTGTTTTGAACTTGACCTTAAGCTCTTCCACCGCCTGATCGTATGGCAGTAAAAATGTTCCCCAGTCTCTTCCGTCCATCCCCGTACCTCCTGTCTCTTCCGACAACACTTTTTTATCTGTGATCTGCACCAACAGCCTCGTTAATGTGTCTAAAGCCGTCCTTTCGAAGCAGCTCACGCAGGCCAGCATGTATAGCCCTATTTACTTCCGGCCCTTCGTAGATCAATGCTGTATAAATTTCAATCAGGCTTGCGCCTGCTTTAATTTTGTCATAGGCATCACGACTCGTGAAGATGCCGCCTGATCCGATAATAGGCAGCTTACCTTCCGTCTGGCGATACACCCGTCCGATGACCTCTGTGGAACGGTCACGCAGCGGCTTACCACTCAGCCCTCCTGTTTCACTCGCATTTCGGTGCGTCAGACCAGCTCTGGATATTGTTGTATTGGTCGCAATAATGCCGTCTACTCCACTGGCAGCAATCGCGTCTGTCATATATTCCAATTCCTCATCCGATACATCCGGCGCAATTTTAACCAGTACAGACTTGGCATTGCCATACTTTTTCGCCTGGACTCCCATCTCTGCCCGAACCGCTTCCAATAGCGACTTCAGTTCATGACCATGCTGGAGCTTTCGTAAATCCGGCGTATTCGGCGAGCTAATATTCACTACAAAGAAGTCCGCATATGGATACAGTGCAGAAATACACTTTTCATAGTCCTTATGAGCATCCTCATTGGGCGTGAGTTTATTTTTACCGATATTAACTGCGACCGGAACAGGTCGATGTTTGAGTGCAGCCAGACGTTTGGCCATGCTCTCAGCACCCAGATTGTTAAAGCCCATCCGATTGACTAACGCCTCATCGGGAGGCAGTCGGAACAAACGGGGCCGATCATTGCCGGGCTGTCCCACAGGTGTCACCGTTCCCACTTCCATAAATCCAAACCCGATGGAAGAAAAACCAGTAACCGCTTCTGCATTTTTATCCAGTCCTGCAGCCAGTCCAATCGGGTTGGGAAAATGAATGCCAAACAGATCAACGGCAAGATCCTCCGTTTCCTTGACTCCGTACATCCCTCGCAGTGTCGCTGCTCCACCAGGGAGTGAACCCGCATGTTTTAAGCCGTCAATGACTACATGATGGGCCGTCTCTGGACTCATTTTAAAAAAAACAGGTTTCGCAATCCTTCGATACAACACGATTCATCCACTCCGTTCTATGCCCTTGCACAATCCTAAAAAAACATCTCTACAAAATAGTTTAGCTTTTTCCATACCAAAAAGAAAGTAATTTGCGAGGTGTAGTATCAGAACAATTCAGTTGTCATGGAGATGTCATTGAAAATGTATAATCAAACCATTTACAATGGACATAGTAAGACAAGACCTTAGCCCGTTAGAAAAGAGGGATTGCTGATATGAAGACCAAGCGCAAGCCGCCCAGTCTGCAAAAGAAAAAGGATGAGGTGAACAAGAAAGCGATTGTATGGACCGCCGTCAGCTTTGTTCTCCTCATCATTGTGATTATTCTGGTCATTGTTTTAGCACAAGCAGGAAATCGTTAAACACCAAGTAGCAATAGCATCAAAACGTTAATTTAACCAGTGATAGGTTTTGCGGGGATTCGTCTGGTCATGCTGCGGCTCACTTGTAAATCGAGAACCAGGCACCAGCACTTGATCAGGCAATCCCCCGTTACCAATGACCACCTCCGTACCCGAAGGTACGAGTGCAAACAATTCCTCCACATCCTCTTTACCCATTCGGACGCAACCCAACGACTCATTTTTGCCAATGCTGTCCGGCTCGTTCGTGCCATGAATGGCATAATTCGTTGCAGACAGTTGCATTCCACGACTACCAAACTCACCGTTGGATTTACCGTTCGGATTTACTACTTTATCGCTAATCACAAATTTCCCTTCTGGTGTTCTTTCTCCACCCAAACCGATAGGATAATTTCGAATAAGTACATTGCCACTTACCAGGGCGAGCCTGTGCTTAGATTTGTCCACCACAATTCGCAGCGGTTGCCCCAGAAAAGGTCGTCCGTGCAATGACGATGCCAGTAATGGACTGTTTTCGGCCGACGAGTCAGCGTCTAAATCTACTGCCTTCCCTGTTCCCTGTCCAGGTGAAGCAAGTAAATTACGCACAGGTGTAAAAGCCTTCTTCATCCCGTCTGTCGTACCGTACATCGTGTTAGCGGGAAAGTCTCGAGTCAGTTCATCAAGACTCTGGGGAAGACGTTGATGCTGTGAGCGAAAAGCACGCATGGAGCTATTCAACACAGCTAATTCCTCCTGTCCAGCAGCCCATTTTAGACCTGCTTTGCGAAGATTTTCACTGTCTGACGGCTTGCAAGCACACGCAGCGGCGTCGTAAGACTGAACAGCTAATTCGCCGTTTCCTTTGTTCTGTACACTAAGTAATGGCTTCATGCCCTCTCTCCAGAGCAGCCACGAGCCCCCTTGCTCCATGCCCAACACCGTAGTCTTGGACGGCAATCGGCTAGTCTTAGCCAACATATCAGTAAGCCCCGTTCCAGCTCCACTCCCTTTTCGAGCTTGAGCCGTAAACACACCACCAACCACACCGATCTGGGCCATCTCCTTCGGATCAGCAGTGGCCACTTTCGTAACTTCAATATTATCAATTGCTGCCTGCTCAGTTCCGGATGGAACAGATGTATTTTCATTTGAGGGTCTCGGTGAATTGGCTGAAGGAACCCATATGAGCAGTAGTACCATTAACGCAGTTAACAGGTGGCGTGTTCGAGCCGTCCTTCGCTCCTTCTCCTTGGACATCTGAACCAGTTTATCCTGATATTCCATCCATACGTCTGCCGGAATCTGTTTATGCTCGAAGGCTTCGAACACTTCTCCTGCGCGATTGAAGCAATAATTTGCTTTGCCCTCCTGACCGCTGCTCTCATACTCTTTGCCGAGTAAATACCAGGCCATTTTATTATCAGGGTGTTTTTTTACATACGATTTAAGATGAGGCGAATGGTTCATCGGATCCTCCTGATCGTGTAATCTTGCATACTTCCTATTATGTATATCGGTAAAAATAGACTCGATGGACAGCACATAAAAAAAACGTCTATCGATGGACTTTCACGGAAGCCAGACCGCGTTTGGCAGAAATTTTTTTAGATTATAGAATGGCTCAGCTCCGCTGAACCATTCTATAATCTAAAAAAAACAGCACCGACAGCTTACTTTCACCGTTATACGGCGAAGGGAGCTGTCGGTGCTGTGCCTATCAAAGAAGCCTACGCTTAACCTTCTTTATTGAACGGCTCGTCTGCTACTTTAATGGAATCTGTAGGGCAACCGTCACAAGCATCCTGCATATCATCAAACAAATCATCCGAGATTGCCTTGATGCCTTGGTTTGCATCCCCTTCAAAGATCACTTCAGCCAAACCTTCATCATCATAATCATAAATGTCAGGTGCTGTAGCGCCACAGGCTCCGCAAGCAATGCATGTATCTTTTTCTACCCAAGTGTATTTAGCCATAACTTTTCTCTTCCTCCTATACAATCAAACAAACCAGCTTTTACATTCTATTCACATATTAATACAAACCCAATATTATTACAAATTATTTTCCTTTATCCTTCGTGTAAAAAATGCTTATAACGTAAGCTTCTGATGCTTGCAATAATCTATCCAAAAGCTCACTCCGGAGTTGGTAGATTGTCTTTTTGCAGCGAAGTTCCGCGCAGCTTGGAGTTGCGCAGAAGTACCGAAGGATCATCTCCCAGCATCCCAGCGGTCAAAATTGCATTTTCACCAAACTTATCGCGCAGTGCATCCATCGTCTTCAATAAGCTTTCTTTCTTAGGCTGATCCTGGTATTCAAATAGATCCATTTGAACGGCCGCTTCCTCCTTTGGAATGAGCTGCTGTAACGTAATCCCCAGTAAGCGTACAGGCTTATCTTCTCCCCAATGGCGACGATACAACGCACAAGCTTCCTTATATATGTCCTCTGCACTTTCCGTAGGAGTGCTCCTGACTTGAGAACGCGTAAAGGTCTTCATATCCGGCGTCCGAATCGTCAATTGTATACCTCCTGCCAGCATACCGTGTCGTCGAAGCCGCCGGGCCACCTGATCACTAATGTTAAGAAGTACCCGTTGGGCTTCTTCCAGCTTTACCACATCCATAGGCAGGGTAGTCGTGTGACCAATGGACTTGTTTGGCTCCCGCTCAGTGCTGACAGGTGAATGGTTAATTCCGTTAGCGGCCAATTTTAACCACGAACCCGTCACACCAAATACGCCAACCAGCATATGCTCATCGGCCTTAGCCAGCTGCCCAATGGTACGAATATTCATTTGTAGAAGCTTATCTGCCGTTTTGCGGCCCACACCAAACAATTGACCACAAGGAAGGTTCCACAAAATATTGGGTACATCACGCAAACGTAGAATAGATATCCCGCGTGGTTTTTTCAGATCAGAAGCCATTTTGGCCAGCAACTTGTTAGGAGCAACTCCAATTGAACAGGGCAGGCCCAGTTCGTCTTCTACTCTGCGCTGGATTTCCTCAGCAATTTCCATAGGTGTTCCAAACTGTTTGGAGCCAGAAATATCCAGATAGCACTCATCAATTGAAGTCGCTTCAAGCATAGGCGTATACGAATATGCAATGCTCATAAATGCTTTGGAATAACGACGATACAAGTGAAAATCAGGCTGTATTACAATGAGCTGTGGACAGATCCGGCGAGCCTGCTGAACGACCATCCCTGTTGAAATACCCAATCGTCGGGCTTCATAAGAGCAGGTTACAATTACACCTTTGCGCAGCTCACTACTGCCTGCCACCGCGGTAGGCAGTCCCTTATATTTCTCCGGCTCCTCCGCTGCATGAACGGAACAATAAAATGCATTCATATCCACATGCAGAATAACTCGCCCACCAGCCGGATAATAAGCACTGACATCTTTCATGCTCAACCCTTCTTTTTAACTGTAAATTCACCCGTCATCGCGGGAATATGTGTTTTGATTTTATACTTGAGACACTTTTAAATGCTATTTCTATTTTACATAAAAATAATGGTTTTGCGGCTAAAAATGATAATTATATATTACAATTGAAGTCATAAGTTGATATAATCGACTAACATACGAACACGACAAACTAACGCTTTCCTGTTTTTAAGCGTTAAACAACTAAATTAATGTGCTTAAAAAAGCAGAGCATCACCAATCTGAGCAATCCGCAAAGGAGGAGTCCCTCATGTCCACCGCTATTTCTATCTTTGACACAACGCTGCGAGACGGCACTCAAGGAGAAGGAATTAGCTTGTCTGCTGATGACAAATTGAAAATCGCCAAAAAACTCGATGATCTCGGTGTTCATTATATTGAAGGCGGGATTCCCGGAAGCAACAGCAAGGATATCGAATTTTTCAAACGGGTACAAGAGCTGGGCCTTCAGGCAAAGATTGTCGCCTTTGGCAGCACGCGCCGCAAAGATAGCATCGCAGCACAGGATGTCAATCTGCAACGAATTCTGGAATCCGGCGCTCAGGCTGCTACACTTGTAGGTAAATCATGGGATTTTCATGTACACACCGCCTTACAGACGACACTGGAGGAAAATCTGTCTATGATTTACGACTCCATCGCCTTTTTAAAGCAAGGGGGCATGGAGGTTATTTTTGATGCCGAACATTTTTTCGACGGATATAAAAATAATCCCGAGTATGCAATGGCCGTTATGAAAAAAGCTGAAGAAGCAGGCGCGGATTGGCTCGTGATGTGCGATACAAACGGCGGTACCCTACCGCATGAGATTCGGGAAATTGTCACTATGCTGCAAAGCCAGATTACGAGGTCACAGTTGGGTATTCATACACACAATGACTGCGAATTGGCAGTAGCGAACTCTCTAAGTGCTGTACAAGCAGGCGCAAGGCAGGTTCAGGGTACCATCAACGGCTACGGTGAACGGTGTGGTAACGCTAACCTGTGCTCCGTCATTCCTAATTTGCAGCTCAAGCTGGGCTACGACTGTCTAGATATTGAAAAGTTAAATCAACTCCACAATACAGCCCGCTTTGTGAGCGAAGTCGCCAACGTCAATATGCCTGTGAACCAGCCTTATGTTGGCAATGCAGCTTTTGCCCATAAGGGGGGCATTCACGTGTCAGCCATTCTACGCGACTCGCGAACTTATGAGCACATCGCTCCTGAACTCGTGGGGAACAAGCAGCGGGTTTTGGTCTCCGAACTGGCCGGGCAAAGCAACGTGGTATCCAAAGCGCAAGAGCTGGGCATCACCCTTGACCCATCCAGTGATGAGGCACGTGGCGTAATTAGCCGCATCAAGGAACTGGAGCATCAGGGATACCAGTTTGAAGGCGCGGATGCTTCGCTGGAACTGCTCATTCGTGAAGCAGGCGGTGAAGTGAAGGAAATGTTCTCTTTTGAGTCCTTTAAAGTGCTGGTAGAGAAAACAGCCGGCCGCCCGGTCGTATCCGAGGCATTCTTGAAGCTGAATGTCGCAGGGACGAGTGTCTATACCGCAGCTGAAGGCAACGGTCCTGTCAACGCGCTCGATAACGCACTCCGCAAGGCTCTTTCTCAATATTTCCCTGCCTTGCGGGACATGCATTTGGCTGACTACAAGGTACGTGTGCTTGACGAAAAGGATGCCACCGCCGCCAAGGTACGTGTGCTCATTGAGTCTAAAAATTACGAGGACGTCTGGAGTAACGTAGGTGTATCTGAAAATGTAATTGAAGCCAGCTGGGAAGCTCTCTTGGACAGTTTCCGTTACGCATTGTTGGAAGCACCAACTCCCAAAAACGATCAGGCAGAGCTTACTCATCATGGATTAGTTAATCACTAATCAGGTGCTCGCATGAGCTATAAGGTGCCTTTGGCGGTCTACTCGGCTCCCAAAGACACCTTCTTTTTTTGAAGAGTTTTTATTTTGCGTTCCAACTCCTGCTCACTGAGCATTCCGATTATGATTTCGCGGACCTGTCCATGATGATCAACCAGTACATGGGTCGGAAAAGCCCCCCCTCCAAATCGTTCAAACAATGCTCCTTGCTCATCAAGTAAAATGGGAAATTGGAGATCCAAAGAGCGGGAAAACTTCTGTACATCCTCCAATCGATCATAGCGAGTTACATTGATACCATAAACATCCACATCATCTTTGTACTTACTATACAACTCATTCAGCATAGGTGCTTCTAATCGGCACGGGTCGCACCACGAAGCCCAAAAGCTAATAACCAAAGCTTTATTGCGCGTGGCCCCTACATCGTAGGACTTGCCATTTAACCCCTTTAAAATCAAAGAAGGAAGCCGTTGACCAGGCTTTATCTTTTTCATTACCTCTACCGCATGTGCTTCAGCCTCTACCTCTTTCTCAGCTTCAACTCTTTCTCTACCATATTCCTCTTTTAATGGTACATTTTTTATGGACAGGCTTGCTGCATAAGTTGTGTTTGCAATAACTCCCCATGAAGCCCCAACCACAACCAGCATAACCATCGCTCTGATGAAAAGAAATCTTTTCACGTCTTATCACCTGTCTTTCATCTAATGACCCTTACCTTCTCCATAGGATGCCCATACTGTTCCCACCTCTAACCTTCTAAATCTGAACAGGACGCAAAAAAACAGCAAACCCACGAAATCGCGAACTTGCTGTTTTTATGTGTATATGAATGCTATGCCTCGTACTGAATCAGGCATGACTTAAATGCGCGTAGACATCTGCCAAATTGGTCACGTTACGCTTCAGCATTTCCTGAACATACGCAACCCACAGCTTAGCCGTCATTTTCGCATCCTCTAACGCATGGTGCCGCCCTTCAATCGGAATGGATTGGTAGGCCAACAATTCATCCAAACTGTAGGTTTGATGTTGCTGTGGCTCGAGCCATTTGGCAAGCATCATCGTATCCAGAACACGATGAGTCAATTGGACTTTAGATGTTTTCCATAACGCAGCATTCAAAAAGGCCTTATCATGAGCGCTAGCATGTGCTACAAGTACTCGCCCACCTACAAAGGACATAAAGTCGTGCAGTCCATTCATAAGTGGTGGAGCTTGATCCGTCATTTCCCGGGTAATCCCAGTTAGCTCGGTAATGTGCTCAGGAATCACAGTCCGTGGATTAACAAGCGTATAAAACTGCTCTTTTTCCATAATCATGTCCCCGACAACCCGAATCGCCCCGAACGATAAAATCTCATCTCCATGCTGTGCTGAAAATCCCGTTGTCTCCAGATCAAAAACTACCGTCTCCAAACGATCCAGCGGGGTCCGCAATACTTCAGAGCGCCGTTGCTCCCGGGTTAAGGAGCGAATAAACGCCATCTGCTGAGCCGTAGGAGCCCCCATTACAGATGCGATCGCAGACGGTACTCCTCCTCTGCGGAGAGCGCTCCAGAAGCCACTTCCCTGCGCCGGTTCCTTCATGACCTTCTCCCTTCCATAAATCGCAACTGCCTTTGCAACGCACGATGCAGCCGTCGTACCGTCGAAAGCGCCTCGCGCAACTCATGCCAGCCTTTACCTTGTTTCAGCGGCTTTACAGCCAGGTAGCCATTGCTGACCAGCAATCCATCATTCTCTTTCACTGGCGTAGCCATTCGTAGCTGAAGCGCAATCCGAAAGGCTCGCTCGCAAGCATCGAGTAAAGGCAACGGTGCCGCTTCCAGTGATGCGAGACGACTGAGCCTTTTGAAGGTGGAGGTTTCCTCTACACCATGTTGCAACGCCAAAAAACGGACTGCGTTCACCAGTGGAATGTACAATCCGTATTTCACATCAAAATCGCCCGCATGCTCACCGAAGCGCTCGGTAACGATCTGACCTAAAATATTAAGTGTCGCTTTATGCCTCACTGTGTTCCTAAGTACCGCCGAGGGTAAATCAGGATGTTTTCGGAACAACTCATAAAAACTTCGTTTCCAGTTTGCAGATAGTCGCTCATCTCCAGCGATATGCCTCATATCAGACGAGATAATCAGATAACGGATCGGCTCCCAAGCAAAATCATCCGACCATTTCGTTAGCTGTTTTTGCCATCCAGACAATGTTTGACGCCACAACGGCTCCGAGCACATTACTTTCCCTTCACATTTGGGATATCCCAAATACTCTAACATCGCAGACACTCTGCGACCAAACTCTCTAAAATACAATTCTTTGTCAGCAGATATTGTGTCACTGATAATCATACCGTTATCCTGGTCACTCCACAGCGTCGATTCCGAGCGCCCCATGCTTCCGAAGGCTATAAATGCGTAAGGGACGGGAGGAGGGCCGAAGCCATCCTCAACCATCCCTTTTTCGCACATTTGTACAGCTCTGGCCGCGATGCGGTCATGCATTTCATTCGCCGTTCGTAACCAGTCTGATAACGGAGCGGAGGCTTGGGAAGCCAGCAGCCATTTTTGAGAGTCGACCCTGGCCTGCCTTAGCGATTCAGGTGTATCTGCATGATCTATCGCTTCGGCGGAACTCACCCAAGGGGCCATATTTTGCAGTTCCATACTTCCATCTCCTCCGCTCATCCATACTGGTTCTTTATATTTTACATATTAGTTCACAATTCCAGAACGCTTTTCAGCCTCAGCAACCAACTTCATTTGCTCAGGATAGCCGTACGTACCGTGTTCACTGATATCCAGTCCCATTGTTTCTTCCTCTTCCGTAACGCGAATACCCATAATTGCTTTCATCGCACCCAGAATAATGAAGGAAATGACGAACACGAAAGCCAAGGTGCCAATCAGTCCAAGCAGCTGTACTCCTAATTGGGTAAATCCACCACCATAGAACAGACCCGCTTGACCTACACCTGTTATTTTTACAAGCTCAGGAGTAGCGAACAACCCTGTGGACACTGCGCCCCACATCCCTGCAACACCATGCACGGAGAAAGCATATACCGGGTCATCTACTCTTGCACGCTCAAACCATTGCGCTGTGAAGAAAGTAACGATCCCTGCAACTGCACCAATGACCAGTGCCGCCCAAGGTGCTACAAAGGCACAAGAACCAGTAATGGCAACCAAAGCCGCCAGCACACCATTTAACATAGCAGGAATATCTGCCTTTCCGTATACCATCCAGGATACGAGCAAAGCGAAAACTCCACCTGCCGCAGCAGCAATATTGGTAGTCAAGGCCACATATCCAAAGAATCCGTCGTTCATAGCCGATACAGCACTACCTGGGTTAAATCCAAACCAACCAAACCAGAGAATAATAACACCCAAGATAGAGTACACCTGATTATGACCAGGGATAATGTTCGGCTTGCCATCTTTATTGAACTTGCCCAGACGCGGTTTGAGCAGCAGTGTAGCGACGAGTGCCGCCGTAGCGCCTGTCAAATGGACTACCGTCGAACCGGCATAATCCTGCATTCCCAACTTACCAAGCCATCCGCCGCCCCACACCCAGTGAGCTACAACCGGATAGATTACGATGGAGAATAAAATACCGAAGATAATGTATACACTTAATTTTGCACGCTCTGCCATCCCCCCGCATGCGATAGAAAGTGATACCGCAGCGAAAGCAAAGTGGAACAAAAACATAATTGTAATCGGAACATCCAGACCTGAAAGAGCATCAAACGATACTGCAGCATCCGTACCACTCATGAAGAAACCCGTCAGTCCCATAAATCCGTTGCCGCCATCATTACCAAAGCCGAATCCAAATCCAAGTGCCCAGAAGGACAAAGCCGCAACACCCGTGGTGAGAATCGTTTTACCAGCGACATGGCCCGCATTCTTCATTCGTGTCGAGCCTGCCTCCAGCAATGCAAATCCCGCTTGCATAAAAAATACAAGTATAAATGCCAAGAACGTAAAGGCCGTGTTTAACCCAGCTTGAAGTTGAATATTTGTCGGACCATCAGCAGCAAACGCACCTACCGGAAAAGCTAATACTGTCAGCATGGCCAATAATACAACTAACCACTTTTTTCTCATGAAGCCCACTCCCTCGAATGTTAAGTTTCTTTACATTTCGTGAAATTCTTATTGTCATTATAATCAGAATACATGAAAGTTGACAAGATTTTTTTTATTATGTTAAAAAAATATGGTCCCAAACAATCTATGTCACATTTACTAACTATAAAAGTAGCTTGTTTCTGTCCGAAAAAAAGCATGACGTTTGACTGTATGGTTGGGAATCATGTAAAATATTCTTTATAAACACTCCGTTTGCAAATGCTAATATTGAAGGTTGAACGAAGAGCGCGAGGTGAAGACAGATGGGGATATGAAGCTGTATCGAATTGGTGAGCTAGCCAAGGCGGCTGGTGTCAGCGAACGAACTATTGATTATTACACAAAGCTTGGTTTAATCACACCTGAAGAACGATCATTGAAAAATTATCGGCTTTATAATGATGAAACCTTAAACAGGCTTGAACGTATTAACCAAATGAAACAAGAGAAATATAGCCTCGAGGAAATCAGACAGACACTGATTAAATGGAACTCGGTCGCGGGGGAAGAGCACGTCACGGACAAACTAACGAGTCTAGAGATGCACATGCAGCGTCTGGAACGTGAAGTCAATGAACTACAGCCTCTTCTGGGGCAGCTCAAGCCCGTTCAAGCGCGCAAGTTGCTTACTGGTCTACTACCACAAAGCGCCGCTTGTATCGAAGCTCTGAAGTATCTGCTGGAGCATAGTTCTATGATGTAGATGCCCGGGCTAGTGATGAACAATAATGGAGGGTTGCTTTATGATGGGTATGTATATATTGATTATTCTTGCGTTCGGATTATCCTTATGGGCGCAATTCCGTGTAAAAGGTACTTTTAATAAATGGTCTGATGTCCCAAACGAAAATGGGTTGACCGGTTATGATGCAGCTCGGCACATGCTGGATCGCAATGGTTTGCATGATGTGCCTATTGAACCAGTACCTGGTGCGTTATCTGACCATTATGATCCAATGCAAAGAGTCGTACGGCTGTCCGAGCCCGTTTATTATGAAAAATCCATTTCCGCAGTTGCCGTAGCTTGTCACGAGGTTGGTCATGCCATTCAGCATAAAGAGCATTATCCCATGCTGGCACTCCGTCACCGGATCTTTCCGATCGTAAACTTCGCTTCCGGGATTGCACCGTTTCTGCTGATTGCCGGTTTCTTATTCAGCTACACGAACCTGATTGGCTTGGGTATCATCTTTTTCTCGGCTACTGTCGCTTTTCAATTAATTACATTACCGGTTGAATTCAATGCTTCCAACCGCGCCCGAGAAATTATGGTTTCCGAAGGGTTTATCCGTAGTGATGAAGAACGGGGTATAGCCAAAGTATTAAATGCTGCTGCATTAACTTATGTGGCTGCAGCTCTCGTTTCCTTGCTGGAACTAATCCGCTTAATCGGTATCTTTAACAGCCGGGATTAATTGCTTGTATTACAAAAAAAAGGTTGTTCCTCTACCAAGAGGAACAACCTTTTTCCTTTATCTAAAACCAATCAGCTATACTCACTGCCCTAAATCCGCTTTAGCACTTCCATTCGGAGTAGCAGCACTACCTTTAAGGCCAAAATATTGCAACAAAAAAGTTCGGAATGACTTTGCAACTAAGGGTAGTTTGTCATCTCTGCGATGAATCAAGCCAATAGTTCGCGTGACCTCTGGATCAACAATCGACACTCTTGCAGGTTGAAGCGGGTTGGTCTGAAACAACGCCATTTCAGGCAAAAGACTGACTCCCATACCAGCCGCAACTAATCCGCGAATCGTATCTGTCTCTTCACCTTCAAAAGCGATATCCGGCGTAAACCCTGCCTCCAGACAAGCCTGCCAGACAATCGGACGTAACGAATATCCATCTCTGAACAGGATGAATTTTTCTCCTTTAAGCTGACTCAGCGTAATGTGTTTGGCCGTAGCTAAAGGATGATTGGGCGGGAGAACAGCAAACAACTCCTCGGTCAGCACCACATCCCCCTCTACATGATCATGACGATCCGGAAAAGGAGATACAAAAGCCAAATCCACCTCACCCGCTAACACATCACGAATTAAACTCGGGTACATCCCCTGTTTAAATCTGAATTTAACATTGGGATACCGCTTTCGGAATTCAGCCACCACCGTAGGAATAAGATGAATCCCCAAACTGTGCGGAAAACCGATGCGGATTTCGCCCCCCTCAGGATCCAAAAACTCATGAACTTCTAAAACAGCTCGCTCTAGATCTTTTATAATCGTCTCAACCCGTTTGCAAAATAGTTGTCCCACTGGCGTAAGCTGCAAATTGCGACCCTTTTGCATAAAAAGATTGACTCCCAGCTCCTCTTCAAGCTGATGAATTTGCCGACTTACCGCAGATTGCGCCACATGTAGCTCCTCGGCTGCCTGAGTGACATGTTCTTTTTGCGCTACCTTCATGAAGTATTGCAACTGTCGTAATTCCACTCCGATATTCGCTCCAATCTGTTTTTCAACATCCAGAAGAAGACGTCAATCGAACATCATCCTCTTTCTTGCCCTGCTAACTTACCGTAAAACTGTCTTTAGTGACGTTTGCGTTGGCCAGTCAATCTGATCATTAATCCATAAAGGAAAAACCCACTGAGCAATCCCCCGAAGTGAGCGGTCCAGTTAATGTTCGCTACAGCGAAAGAAAACAGGATACCAAACCCAAGCAGCGTGTACAGCGTTTTACGCGAGGCGTCATCCATCAGTGACCGCTGGAACAGGGCAACGTATAGGAATGCTCCATAGATGCCATAAATCGCTCCTGAAGCTCCTACAGAGACTGTCGTTTCCGTCATCATATTGTAATGCGCGATGGACAGTATGTTCCCTACAATGCCCGTGACCAGATACAATAACACATAGCGGAAGGACCCCAGCAAACGCTCCAGCGGAGGAGCGAAGACGAGTATGGCGAAGGAATTGAACAGAAGATGATCAAACCCTGCATGTAAAAACATAGCTGATACATATCGCCACAGTTGATCAGTGAATGGCGCTTCATTAATCAAAGCTCCATATCGGATCAACGTCAAACTATTTTCCGATCCACCCTGTACGGTGAGTACAATAAACATCACAATATTAATGAGCAAAATCAGACAGGTTACTGGGTAAAACCGCAAATAACTTTTCCAGTTCTCATAACGTAAAAAAATCAAGGCAATCCTTCCTTCATGGGTGTCTCCACCTTATTCAAATTGGACAATGTCTTTTATAAAAGATTATAATAGATTTCGGCAACGATAACCAATGCTAAAAACCAAGGAGGCTATTACATATGGCACAAGAACGTACAGGAGCTGCTACTTTTAAAGGCAATCCTTTGACACTCTTAGGTCCTGAACTGAAGGTTGGAGATCAGGCACCTGATTTCAAATTACAGAAAAACCTGCTAGAAGCAGCTACGCTCCAAGACTTTGCAGGCAAAGTCAAATTGATCAGTGTTGTTCCTTCTTTGGATACAGGCGTGTGTGACGCACAGACTCGACGTTTTAACCAGGAAGCTGATTCCCTTGGGGATCAAGTCGTAGTGCTGACTGTCAGCGTCGATCTGCCTTTCGCTCAAGCTCGTTGGTGCGGTGCTGCCGGTATCGACCGCGTATTGACACTGTCCGACTATAAGGATCATTCCTTCGGCGAAGCTTATGGTGTGTTCATCAAGGAATTCCATTTGGATCATAGAGCTATTTTTGTGATTGATCAAAATGATAAAATCGCTTACGTAGAATACTTGAGCGAAATGTCCGAGCACCCTGACTATGAGCAAGCGATTGCAGCAGTGAAAAAACTCGTCTAAATCAAGACTGAATATTAAAAAAGCGAGTGAAGGGTTGCCTTCCTCGCTTTTTTTGACGTTTGTCTGCCACATCACTGCTCACACATCTACAATTACTGCACGACCTTATGAGCGGACAGCTTCTTGTCAATCACAGCGAACAGTTGCAAAATGATGCGGTAATTCGCGCCCAAGTCCCCTAGCGATCCGCGCGAAGCAGAATAAATATCCACCGCACTCCGAACTGGCGAGACGGACAATATAGAAACGGTAATGTCGACAGTTCTACCGAACGCCGTTCGCTTCTCTAACGTAATCTCACCTACGGATGCTACCTCATGGAGTACCTTGTAGCCAGGAATTTTTTTCAAAATAGATGATACTTCTTCCCAAGCCTTGTCTCTCGATAAGTTATAATAGCGTGTCTTCATTTGGGGGTCCTTGACCCGGTCGCTTGTACCTTCTTGGCTGCGCACAATCCCTACCAGAGTCCTCTTCAACGACAAGACATTTCCTCCTTCACGATAATCGTTGCCATAATGCAGCACATCGGTTTTTTTGCTGCAAGCGCTTTATAAAAACGTTAAACAACAAAAATTTAACCGACCATACCTGTGGTATGCGACCTTAGTACCTCATGTCTTAGTTTAACATTGTTACATACAAAAAACACCCTGTTTCTGCACGAAGCATGAACAGAGTGTATTCATTATCTTTGGAGTACCCGCCGATGCCGTCCGACCATAGCGTCTTCTGAACCTGCTTTAGCAGGTGGGTGACCGCAGAATAAACTTTTGAAGTCCCCTTGTCAGGAATTGACAGGGCTTTTCAGCTGTTCATCCGTATAGATCTCCCTAGACATTGTCATTGGTTCAAAACAACAAATGACCGTAACGTGCATCGCAGGATGTGACCTTATTATAGCGCTTCTCACTCAGAAAGTAAATGCTAGGAGAAATATGTTTTATTTTTAGAGGTTATCACTTTTCTTGTCTTCAATGGTTGCCGTATCTTCATCTTTCTGCTTCATCTTTTCCATTTGATCTTGCATTTTGAGGAATGTTCCATAAAAATTAAAGAAAGCGAACCAGGCAACCACGCTGCCGATGAAGAATAGGAAAAGCACAGGATATTTGACTCCAATAAATATAACAACGGCGCTGCCGAGCATGGTGGAAAATACACGGAATGGTCGAATCAGCGTCAATAAAACCGCATTTTTAATAATTTGTCCGGTAGACATATGATAATGAGCCACCATCGAAAAGAAGTTAAACATAGACACAAGCAAAATAATGATAAGAATAAGCATAATTACGCCCACGATTTGCAAGTTGCTGAGTTGTGTCATATATACGGTATAATCCACATACATGATGACAAACAGCAATGTGTAAAAGATACCCCCGATCAGACTCTGCTTATAATTCTCTTTATACCCTTTAAAAAAGGTACGAAACACGCCCGTATCGGTATCACCCATTACCCATTTGCGAACCACTGTGAACATAGCCGATGTGGCTGGAAATAAAGTAAGCGGTGCCAAAATAGCCATCGCCCAGTTCATTTGTAAAGACTCATTAGCCAAATTCTGATTCATTACAAGTAGTTTCAGTATGAGGCAGAATACAAAGGGCGACGAACATAACACCCATAACAAATTTGTAGCCGCCAGTCGGGTAATCCACTCGGTCAGGCGGTAAATACCACCCATAGCTCCTTTAAACTCCAATGTCAGTCTCTCCCTCCGCAAGCCTTGGCAGTTCCAAGACTCATGTTGCTATGCCTATAAATTCCGGCTCTTGACTATATCATACCGTATTTCAGCCCTAATACGCCAGAGAAATCAATACATGACCCATTAAAGCAGATCGCTAAAAGGTTCATTCATACTGATCAATCATAACAAAAAAGCCGAAGCTTCATCTGCTTCGACTTTTCATTATTTCATTTCTTATTCGGAAGAGGAATCTTCACGTCTTGCAGGACGACGAGTTTCTCCATTGCTGCTCGGGCGTGGTTTACGATCTCCACTGTAGCGGCTTCCTGAATCACGGTTGTAGCCACCGCCTTCTTTGCCACGGTTGTAACCGCCATATCCACCTTTACTTCCACTACCGCCGGTACCGCCAGAACGGTTGGAATTGTAACCACCATTGCTGCGACCGCTATAGTTGGAAGGCTTGCGACCGCCAGAACGCACGTCTGGTTTACGACGTTTTGCACGGATCGGATCTTCTGGAGTCAACTCAATCGATGCTTCTCTTTTCTCACCAGTCATCAGTTTCAGAGCTGCGGAGAGAAGTTGTACAGAATCATATTGCTCCAGCATTTGAATAGCCAAACCTTTGTACTCGTTCAGCTCACCGCTTTCTACAGCCTCTAGGAGACGTTCAGCAATGATACGTTGTTTGCCTTCCAGAGCTTCAGCCAACGTTGGAAGCGGCTTGCGTGGAATGCGGTGACGAGTTACACGTTCGATAAAGTGCAAATGGTCAATTTCACGAGGCGTTACGAAAGACCAAGCTTCCCCTTCTTTACCTGCACGTCCAGTACGTCCAATACGGTGAACATAGCTTTCTGGATCTTGCGGAAGGTCAAAGTTCACAACGTGAGTTACGCCGGAAACGTCCAAACCACGGGCAGCTACGTCAGTCGCTACGAGCACATCGATGCTTCCGTCACGGAATTTACGCATTACAGCATCACGTTGGTTTTGAGACAAGTCACCATGCAAACCGTCTGCAGAATATCCGCGTTTTTGCAGAGCTTCAGCCAGCTCGTCTACCCGACGCTTGGTACGACCAAATACGATAGCAAGTTCTGGGGATTCCATGTCGATCAAACGGCTCAATGCTTCGAATTTTTGACGCTCAGGAACTTCGATATAGGCCTGATCAATCAGTGGAGCACTAACTTGTTTAGGAATAACTGAAACATGCTCAGGATTTTTGAGGAATTGCTCAGCCAATCTTTTAATATTAGGAGGCATTGTAGCCGAGAAAAGCATCGTTTGGCGCTCGTCTGGAACTTGCTTCAGAATGGATTGAATATCTTCCATGAAGCCCATATCCAACATTTCATCTGCTTCATCCAAAACAACTGTGTTTACATCTTCCAGCTTGATGGTTTTGCGATTAATATGGTCAAGCAAGCGTCCTGGCGTACCAATAATAATTTGAGGTTTCTTTTTCAAAGCACGAATCTGGCGTACGATATCTTGTCCACCATAGATTGGCAAAGTACGAAGACCTTTGAAACGGGAGAGTTTTTCGATTTCTTCAGCTACCTGGATAGCAAGCTCACGTGTTGGTGCCATGATCAGGGCTCTGATTTTTTCGTCGCTTCTAGAAATTTTGTTGATCAGCGGAATACCAAACGCAGCAGTTTTACCAGTACCTGTTTGGGCTTGGCCAATCATGTCTCTGCCTTGCAGTGCAATCGGGATGGATTGGGATTGAATTGGTGTTGCTTCTTCAAAACCCAGTTCTGTAATCGCCTGAATTACTTTCGGTTCAAGATCAAATTCTGCAAATGTCGTCAAATTTATTCAAACTCCTTCATAATGGTGGATGTGGTGGACAATCCACAATGTTGTCTGTATTCTTAAGTAGCGATATTATTGTATAAGTTTTCCCCAATACAGTGACAGTTTATTTAGACCTATAACTGCATCTTTCTGTAATGAATTTGGGGAACCTATCCGATACATCTTAAACGAATTTATCCTTTTTAAAACAGTTTAAATTTTAAGTGTTTCTCTGGACATAGGTCCCTACTCAAGAATATCCACATCGCATTATAGCACAGAACAATTCATGAATACCAGCAAGTTGCTTCCCGTATAATTTAAATGAGGTGAAATTAAGTTGTTAAAAATAGTGTTAAACTGCTTAACTGTCATTTTTGGAGCCGCTGCCATTGCATGCGGTTTTAATCTGTTTCTCGTGCCACACCACTTGCTGAGCGGAGGAGTAGCCGGGCTTTCCATGTTAATCGGCTACTTCACAAAATTTGATATCAGCGCGATGTATTTTATTATTAATATCCCGATGCTTATTGCAGGCTGGTTTATTTTAGGCAAGCGTTTTATTAGCCTGAGCATTTTATCCGTTGTCGTTACAACGTGGATTTTGGCGTGGGTGCCGGTGCAATCTGTCGTGTCGGACCCCCTGCTGGCCTCCGTTTTTGGTGGGGTAATGATCGGCGTTGGAGCAGGAATTTCCTTTCGGGTAGGAGGGTCCACGGGCGGTTTTGACATTATCGGTTCCATCGTCACTCGTTATCGTGACTTCCCCGTAGGAACTGTACTTGTTGGCATGAATGGACTGGTCATTCTTGCAGCAGGATATTTGAACGATGATTGGAATATTGCACTTGCGTCGATGCTATCTATTTTTGTGACTGGCAAGGTATTGGATCAAATCTATGTCAGTCACACGAAGATTACCGTCTACATTATTACAGAACACACCGACAAGCTACTGGAGCGGATGTTGACCACACCACGCGGTGTTAGCAAAATAAAAATTGAAGGCGCATTTTCACATACCGAAAAGGACATGCTGATGACTGTCACGACACGCTACGAGCTAGTTGAATTAAAACGCATCATTAAAGAAGTGGACCCTTCTGCTTTTGTCAATATTGTGGAAACAGTTGGGGTGATGGGTTCATTTCGCCGAAGATAAGCACAAACCCAAGTGTCAAAATACAGTTTCTGTGGTACACTATATGTGCGCTGTTCCCATAGTATATAAAGACCAGCTTTACCTGCTATTTCACAGGCACTTTGCTTTTCCGAATCGTATTGAATGATTCTTTTGGAATGATTCCGAGCAGGAAAGGGTGATTTTTGTGGAAATGGAAACGGTAAAACTGTCCGACATTGTCTTAAGATGGTACCCGGAAATGCTCCCTTCTCTCAAAAAGGATGAGCTGAACTCGATGATTGTGCTTCGGGACGGGATGGCCATACTCAAGCCAACGGATGCGCTAGAAATTATTCAGTACAGTATTTGCGAGCATCAAGACAATAATTATCTTCAATAAATTTCTTTACCAAGTGCCGCTTCTTCCGGTTGCATCTACGACCGCGAAGAGAGCGGCATTATTTATGCATTTTTATGGATTCAATGAGCACCGGTTGGGTTAATCATGTAAGACTGTGCCTGATGATTCCAGTATTGGTTACAAGCGTGTTGTTTTTCGATACATAACTTTACGTATAATCAGGTAAGCGACATACATAAGGGAGAGAGTTAGGAAATGAATATGATTTGGGCAATTATGCTATTGGCGATGGGGATAGGCGGAAACGGGGATCAGTCAGCCAACGCTCCAAATGTAAAAGATACGGTGGCAACAACAATTAGCAGCGCCATGATTCAGGCTCAGCACAATAATATGAAGGTGGATGCCTCCAATCCTTCGGTTAAAATTGACCCACAACCGACGACTCCTGCTATCAAGGGCATCTATGTCACGGCTTATAGCGCAGGCGGTTCGCGTATGACCCAGTTGCTTGAACTGCTTGACAAGACAGAGCTCAATTCCATGGTTATTGATATTAAAGACGATGCAGGTTACATCACTTATCCAACGACCACTCCCGAGCTGCTCAAATTGGGCAAGCCGCAAAAATTCATTCGGGATATTTCCGGTTTGATGGACCGATTGAAAAAGCATAATGTTTACCCGATTGCTCGTATTGTCGTATTTAAAGATACGGTACTGGCCAACAAAAATCCCGAGATGTCTTTCCGTAACCCTGACGGCTCTGTCTGGAAAAACGGCAAAGGAGACGGGTTCGTTAATCCCTATAATAAAGAAGTATGGGATTATAATATCGCCATCGCTAAGGAAGCAGCCAAACTTGGTTTTAAGGAAATTCAATTTGACTATGTACGTTTCCCCGAAGGCTTTGAGAAAAGAGCAGACAAGCTGAAATATACCAAATCAGATCAATCCCGCTCGGATGCAGTCGCTGAATTCGTACAATATGCCCGCAAAGAGCTTGCTCCATTAGGTGTGCGAGTATCGGTAGATATTTTCGGATATGCCGCATCCGTTCCTGCTGCGGAGGGGATCGGACAGGATTTCACTAAAATCTCCGAAAATGTGGATGTCATTTCGCCCATGGTTTATCCAAGTCACTACACCACAGGCTGGTTCGGTGTAAAAGATCCCGATAAGAATCCTTACCAGACGATTAAAGGCTCCATGGCCGATACCCACAAAAAGCTCGATCCGACGGGCAAGCTAAAGCCAATTATTCGTCCTTGGATCCAGGATTTTACCGCAAGTTGGTTGGGGAGCGGACATTATGCCAAGTATGGGAAAACTCAAGTAGAGGATCAAATTCGCGCGCTTAAGGATATGAAAGTGGATGAATATTTACTCTGGAATGCCACAAACCGCTATACAAGTGGAGTAACTTACAAATAATTTATCCCTCCGGACATCTCGTTCTCTTATACAAGATTTAGAAATTATATAATTATTTCGAAGGCTGTCCCGTTGTTTGGCGAACGGGTGCAGTCTTTTTTATTACTGTTCAAATGTAGCGGTATCCCTTACAATAAATACTTACATGTTATGATATATACAAATAATCAATCCCTAGTAAATGAGGAAAACAAAAATGCAATTGACACTAACAACGGGGCAGAAATGGAAGCAGCTTTTCTACATTTTGCTCCCTATCCTGATTACCCAGCTTGCACTATCTGCCATGACTTTTTTCGATACGAATATGTCAGGGCACTTTTCCCCTGCCGATCTGGCTGGAGTAGCCATTGGAGTAAGCCTATGGGTTCCTGTACAAACAGGCCTTAATGGAATACTTATGGCTATCACGCCCATTGTATCTCAATTGGTAGGAGCACAGCGCAAAGATAAAGTCTCCTACTATGTCATTCAAGCACTTTGGCTCTCTCTCGCCCTGTCTATGGTCGTTTTGATTGCTGGCATTATTTTGGTCAAACCTATTTTGAACGGTATGAATTTGGAACTGAGAGTTCATAATGTGGCCATATACTACCTTTGTGCCATGGCCTTCGGGATTGTTCCTCTATTTGCCTACACTGTGCTCCGAAGCTTTATGGATGCATTGGGACAAACCCGCTTTACGATGTTAATCACGCTCATGTCGTTACCCATCAATGTATTGTTAAATTATCTACTTATTTATGGAAACTGGGGTTTTCCGCGTCTGGGGGGTGTGGGTTCCGGGGTAGCGACGGCGACCACCTACTGGATCATCATGCTGGTTGCCGGTATCACTGCGCATCGTGGAAAAATATTTGCCGAATACCGAATCTTTAACAAAATATACGGGATTGCTGCTGGTGCTTTGAAAGAGCTCATCAAGATTGGAGTACCGATTGGATTTGCTATATTTTTTGAGACTGCCGTCTTTTCAGCCGTCACCCTCTTCATGAGCAGTTATAATACAGCTACCATAGCCGCACATCAGGCCGCCATGAACTTTGCATCTACGCTGTATATGATTCCACTCAGCATTTGCATGGCACTTACGATTCTGGTTGGCTATGAAACAGGAGCTACTCGCCCGCGGGATGCCAAAGCTTATAGTGTAATGGGTATCAGCAGCGCAGTAGGTCTATCACTGATTACAGCTATTGTACTGCTTATCTGGGGTGAACAGGTTGCTCGACTTTACTCCACCGATCCGCAGGTCATTCAATTGGCACAGCATTTTCTAATCTATGCGATTTTCTTTCAGATATCTGATGCTGTCGCTACACCTACACAAGGAGCGCTACGCGGGTATAAAGACGTCAATCCAGCCTTTTTGCTCACATTCCTCTCCTATTGGGTCATTGGGCTTCCTGTAGGATATATACTGGCACGCTGGACTTCATTGGGGCCCTACGGCTATTGGATCGGTTTGATTACAGGGTTGGCAGTAGGCGCTATTTTACTTCTCTGGCGTCTGGTGAAAGTACAACGTCGTTTCTCCGAAAAAAAACAACACGCAGAGGCTATTTAGCCTTTGCGTGTCTCGATTACATATGCTGCGCCTAAAGTTATTCGTTTTTTCTCCACAATCGCCACTTCGTTCAGCTTGGGAGGAAATAGAAAGTGTCTCTCCACATGTTGTTCAATCTCCTCAAATGCCTGTTCTTCATTTTCAGCAGCGAGAATGACGGTCAGCGTTCCTTCCGAACTGTCCACTTCGATTTTGAATAGGTACATGTATGACTACCTCCTGATAGGATTCAAAGCTAAAAAAATAGCGGATGACTCGGGTCATCCGCATAATTTTGATCTTTTCCAATATCAGAGCCGATCTATTTTACATAAAGGCTCTTATTATTGGGACAAACGCAAGGCCAGCTCATAAAGCTCCATATTGAAATCTTTTTTGGTATTTACAACCTTGTCAATATCTGTAGCTACCAACTTACCGTCGATCGTTCCGCAAGCCTTGTCAGATATGCCCTCAATCAATTGGCGAACAGCAAAGTCACCCAAACGGCTCGCCAGGTTGCGGTCAAACGCTGTTGGTGTGCCTCCACGTTGGATGTGTCCAAGCACTGTAACACGAGGCTCATAATCCGGACAGTTTTCTTGGATAACCTGTGCTACTGTTTCGCCTTTGCCTACACCCTCAGCAACAATAATGATACTGTGGCGTTTGCCATGCTTAAAGTTTTGTTTCATCCGATCGGATACTTCATTCAGATCAAATTCTACCTCAGGCACCAAAATCGTTTCTGCGCCAGAAGCCAGACCCGCATGCAGAGCAATATCACCGCAATGACGTCCCATAACTTCCACGATGGAAGAACGTTCATGGGATGACATCGTATCACGCAGCTTGTTGATTGCATCCACTACGATACTAACCGCTGTATCAAAACCAATAGTGTAGTCCGTGAAGGAAATGTCATTGTCAATCGTACCCGGAAGACACATGGTTTTAATGCCCTGCTTGGTCAGTTTGTTAGCTCCTTGATAGGAACCGTCTCCACCAATCACGACTACGCCGTCAATTCCACGGTTACGCAAAATTTGAGCGCCTTTTTTCTGCCCTTCTTCAGTCGTAAATTCCAGGCATCTTGCAGATTGAAGTACAGTACCCCCACGTTGGATAATATCTCCAACGCTTCTCAGATCCATTGGAAAAATATCATCGTTCAAAAGGCCTTGATAACCGCGTTGAATCCCGAATACTTCCAGTCCAAAATACAATCCGCTACGTACGACGGCGCGAACTGCCGCGTTCATCCCTTGTGAATCTCCACCACTTGTTAATACTGCAATTTTCTTAACTGCTGTCATGATTTATGACCTCCTCAAAATAATCATATAAGCCTTCTTATCCATCGACTGTTTAATAAGAAAAACAAACGCATGAGCGGACTATTTTTCATTAAACGTCTCGAAACAGCGCGAACGTCCTGCTGCTCGCTAACTTTAGGGTCGGATAAATATAAAGCCAGCAATCCCTCGATAATCATCCGGTGAAAGGAGCTGGCAGGGACATCTGCAATATCAGCCCGCGCCCGATTCACAACGTAGGCGATCCGGTCTAGCATCATGTCGGTATCTTCATAATAATTGCAAAAGTTAAGATCTCCGCCCTTCCGGTCTTCGTCTTGATCGATTAGATAATCCAGCAAAATATGAAGACTGCACACATGTGGAAAATACGATGCATGTATTGAGGCAGCCCCTGCATCTGTCAGATGCTGGTCGCTGGCAGCAAGAAACAGCATAAAGACCCCCAGAGTTGAACCGGTAGCCGCAGCAAACTCATTCCAGCGCAACTCTGGTGTACGGTCTTTATGAAGCGACCACCAGTCCAAAAGCGCTTGTTCCCGCAGCTCGGGTTTAATATGCTTGTATACTTGCAAATCCGTGTATAATCGCGCCAAATCCTGAACGTAAGGCATTGCCGCCTCATAGCCCGGAAGCCTGCTTACACAAGACTGACAGGTTGTCACCAGCCCGGTCAAATAACCGCCATCCTCCTGCTCACGACGCAACTCATAATAATTCACTGGCCTAGCCGTCGGATTAACCGCATCCAGCATAGCCTGATGCAACAGCCTGAAATCATCCGGGTCCATGGACGTACTACGATCACACAGGTTGTCCAGATAATCACTAATGGTCTGATACGCTACGATCAGCGGAATTAGCGTCTGCCGGGCAGACATATTGGCTGCGGCATAAACCGCCCCACCCACGCAGTGAAACGTCTTATCCGCTATGCTCGCAAGCGCCTGGCTTCGCAGCTCAGGGTCCGGAATTTGTTCGGCCTTGCTCTTCCAGTTACTCAATTCTAGTTTCGTTTCAGGGAGAATGTGCTTGTACATTCGGCTCATTAGACCTATGGGGCCTCTCGGTACTTGATAACGTCCTTGCTCAACATAACTCAAATGACGGTGCCTCCACATTGTTGTCTACGTAATTATACCTATCCAAACCATATCCATTATAATATGTTCGTCCTTTTAGCACAAATGAACAACCTCACTTTTTTCTTTAAAATTCAAGAAAAATGAGCTATTCTCACAAAAAGACTTTATACCTGTAATGTTTTATTAGTCAAAAATAGGAGTTACACAAAATCTATCCTTATAAGACTTTAATCGCAAATAGTATAAATGGCCTACCGCCTACTTATCCCTTGTCCTCTGCTGGCTTCACCCCTTGGATTCCCTCTCCCATGCTTGCCTGCTTCCATTTCCCGAAAGCATAATAGAAAATGACTGCTACGGCAGAGATAGCAAAACCAACAGGAAAACTCCACCATACAGCATCTAGACCATACTCATCGACAAATGCATAGGCCAAAGGTATACGAATGCCCCATAATGAAATAATGGTAATTAAAAGCGGTATCATTACGGAACCCGTTGATCGAACAACACCTGTAATGACATTGGTAACACCGAATATAACAAAAGACCACAAAGTGATCAGATTAATCCGCATACCCAATTCCAATGCACCCCCCGTAGAAGGAAGGAACATGAGCAAGGCCTGACGGTTAAACACGTAAATTAATACCACAGCTCCACCAGTCAACACAAAATTATACACAATCCCAATCCAGGTTGTCATGCGCACTCGATCCCAACGTCCGGCTCCGATATTTTGAGCGGCAAAGGAAGATACGGCTGCACCTAACGCCATTGCCGGCATCTGCACATAGCTGGACAAATTATTGGCTGCTGTATAAGCTGCTGCTGCCACTGTTCCGTAGCCATTAATCAGATTCATTAAAGCAATCGCGCTGGTGGAGACAGCAATCATTTGCAACCCCATCGGCACTCCCTTACGGATTAGGGTCCAAATAATCTTCCAATCAAATCTGAGTAAATGAAGCTCTGAAGAAGCAATGCACAAAAAATATTTTACTCGATATAGGTAAATGAGGATCAACACAAAGCTGATCCCTTGAGCGATCAGGGTAGCAGTAGCGGAACCTCCAATGCCCATAGCAGGAATCGGTCCCCATCCGAATATTAACAGCGGGTTGAGTAGTACATCCAGTACGACGGAAACGATTAGAAAATAAAATGGTGTTTTGGAATCTCCAGCCCCTCTCATTACAGTCATTATGTAGTTATAGCCGTACAAAAAGGGCATGCCTGCGAAAATAATACGTGTATACGTGATCGCCATATTCACCGATTCGGCAGGTGTATTGAGTACATGAAGAATCCAAGGCGCACTCAAAAATCCGATAATACCTATAGCAAAAGCGAGCACCAGAAAAAAGACTGCACTTGTACCTACTACACGCTTGGTTTCAGCTACGTCTCCTGCTCCGATATTTTGTCCGATCATAATAGTGGCAGCCATGGTGACGCCAAAAATCGAACTGATAAGAAAAAACATTATAATATTTCCATTGGAAGCGGCAGTCAATGCGGCTTCTCCCAGAAACTTTCCAACCCAGATCGAGTTGATCGTTCCATTCAGGGATTGCAGAATGTTTCCGAACAGCATCGGCAAAGAGAACATAAACAGCGTTTTGGCAATAGGACCTTCAATCAGGGAAGGCTTACGACTAGCCTCTGCTGCACTCATTTTCTCAACTCCTTCAATTTAAGATGTCTTCTGCTTAGTTTTATTACGTATAATACCCTATTCCTGCTCAATCTTCTCATATCATAAACGTATTTACGCAAAAAAGCGCAGTCCCTTAAATTTAAGGAACTGCGCTCTCAATTCATAGTTTAACCGTAATATATAAGACATCCGTAGAAACGGAACCATTCTTACAATTCAGTTACACTTACAGTTTGATTACGTTAGCTGCTTGGGGTCCACGGTTACCTTCAGTAATTTCGAATTCAACCGCTTGACCTTCTTCCAAAGTTTTAAAGCCGTCGCCTTGGATTGCGGAGAAATGTACGAATACGTCCTCGCCACCATCCATTTGAATGAAGCCATAACCTTTTTCTGCGTTAAACCATTTAACTGTACCTTTCAAGTGAACAACCTCCTAAAAATACCGCCATCTATGGCGAATATCCATATTATACTTCATGCTTTTTCACAATGCAATTGATGTTTTCCCTGGTTTTTCGGGCTGGAATGATTTGCTTTTGCGGCGGAAACTGCGGTATCATGAACCAAAACATCTATAAAATCGGAGACATGCATATGATGAAAAAACACGAAATATACAAAAAAGACAATTGGAACATGATGACTGTCGAGGTGCAGGGCCGTTACATCGTTCTACGGGAAATATCCGATGATTGGGGCGAGGAAGCCCACACGTTTTTAAGCCGTCCGGCGCTGATGCATTGGGCTCAAAATCGGTTTCCCAAGCAGTCCTTTCAAGATAATGAGGAAGAGTGGCAGCGGATCATGAACGCTTTCAAACAGGTCTAGCCTATTCATGGTGTCCAACAGCTATCTCATCTTCATTATTCTGGCCTTCACGCTGGGCGGAGTGCTGATCATGAAGCGTGATACGATACCGACTCCTCTCAAAAAGTGGATGGCCCTCACTGCTGTAATCATGGTTTGCCTTGCCTTTTATCTTATTGTATACAGCTTATTAAATATAGGTTCCAACCCACAGTAAGGAAAATTATACTTTCGGGCGTAAGAGGTCATACTATGGCATAACAAGCCATGGTATAAGGAGGATCTGCCGTTACATGCATCCTGTAAAACCTCTTGCCCTGCTGCTTACGGTAAGCGTGGCGGTTTCTTCGTTTTGGCATCCGTCCCTTACTGCCGCAGCCCTACCCCACATTACGTTCGATCAGAGGAGGCTCTCCATGAGTGAAATTGTAAAACGCGCTGATGCGCCAGTGGAAAATACATGGAAACTGGAAGATTTGTTTCCCAACCGCAAAGCATGGGATCAAGAATACGAAGAAGTCAAACAACTAGCCAAAAAGGCTGAACATTTCCAAGGCAAGCTCAATTCAGCAGAGTCGATTGGCAGCTGCTTTAAATTGGAAGATGAATTGTCGCTTAAAACCGAGCGTGTATATGTGTACGCACATCTGCATCATGATGAGGATACAGCTGAACCTACATACCAGGGTCTTTCGCAAAAAGCCAAAAAATTAGGCGTTGAGGTTAGCGAGTCTCTTTCTTTTGTGACGCCTGAAATTTTGGCACTGCCGGATCATCAGCTCGATGCCTTCATTGAAGATCCGAAGCTTGCAGATTATCGGTTTACACTTCAAGAAATGAAGCGGGAAAAAGCACATATTTTGGGCAAGACAGAAGAAGCACTGCTCGCTCAGGTTGGCAATCTGGCTCAAGCCCCGCAAACGATTTTTGGCATGCTCAACAATGCTGATCTGAAGTTTCCAAAAATTAAGGATGAGAACGGCAAAGAGGTTGAGCTGACTCATGGCAGCTACATTCAATTCCTCGAAAGTCCGCACCGCGAAGTACGCGAACGTGCTTTTAAAGCGGTATATGACACATATGCCAAAAATAAAAATACAATTGCTTCTACACTAAGTGCCAATGTAAACAAAAATATTTTTTATTCTCGTGTTCGCAAATACCCTTCTGTACTGGAAATGTCACTGTACGGTGACAATATTCCGAAGGAAGTATATACGAATCTCATTGATACCATTCATGAAAGCTTGCCCCTGCTCCATCGTTACATCAAGCTGCGTAAAAAGTTGTTAGGTGTGGACGAGCTCCATATGTATGATTTGTTCGCTCCACTTGTGGACGAATACAAGATGGACATTACGTATGAAGACGCCAAAAAGCAAACAAAGGAAGGCCTTAAGCCACTTGGCGCGGACTATCTGGCTTCGTTGCAAAAAGGCTATGATGAGCGCTGGATTGATGTATACGAAAATGAAAACAAACGCACTGGTGCATACAGTTGGGGAGCTTATGGTACCCACCCATATGTGCTGCTGAATCATAAAGACAACCTGAACAGCATGTTCACACTTGCTCATGAAATGGGGCATGCGTTGCATTCGTACTATTCAGACAACGCATTGAAGTATAGAGATGCACAGTACACCATTTTCCTGGCTGAAGTGGCATCCACAACCAATGAAGCGTTGCTAATGGACTACTTGCTGAACAAATCAACCGATCCGAAAGAGAAAATGTACCTTCTCACCTACTATGCAGATCAATTCCGCACAACGGTTTTCCGTCAAACCATGTTTGCGGAATTTGAGAAAATTGTACATGAACGCGCTGAACAGGGGGAATCCCTTACACCGCAGCTTTTATCAGAAATTTACTATGATCTGAATGTGAAATATCACGGGCCTGGCATGAAGGTAGACAAAGACATTGAAATGGAATGGGCACGGATCCCTCATTTTTATAACAGTTTTTATGTCTACAAATATGCTACTGGCTTCTCGGCAGCAACTAGTTTCTCGAAACAGATTCTGGAAGAAGGCCAACCAGCCGTTGACCGTTACTTGGGCTTCTTAAAGAGCGGTGGCAGTGATTATTCAATTAATATTTTGAAAAAAGCTGGCGTTGACATGTCCTCTCCGCAGCCGATCCGCGAAGCGATGAGCGTATTCGAAGAAGTCATTACAGAAATGGAAAAGCTAACTGAAGGAAAGTAAAACCGTGCGCCCTTAAAATCCAGCATTGAAATGATGCACGGATAAATCCCTTGTCCATGGCGGGCAAGGGATTTTATAATGTAACGGGAGGAGGTGGCATTTTGAAAACACAATGGTCTTTGATCGCAGCTCTTGTTATTGCTCTGTTAACAGCTGTATTTGCTGTTATTAATGTGAATTCGGTTCAAGTGAACCTTCTATTCAGTATGGTTAGCATTCCTTTGATTCTGCTTATTCTTGGTTGCACTCTTCTAGGTGGACTTATTGTCGGTTCTTTCGGTATTTTCCGCCAATATAGGCTTCAGAGAGAGATTAAACGTCTGACTACTCAGCTTCATACATTACAAGAAGAGCACACATCCACGGTGGAAGCAAACGCGGATGTGACCTATGACACGACTGGGTCTTCCAGCACAGGGTCTACTTTCGACCAAGAAATAGAGCAACCGTCCTCTAAACCTGATCGGTTGTCCAAATGAGGAGGAGCAACAAATGACGATTCAATTAAATGAAGATTATATGATGAACTTTTTAAATCAGCTACTGAACACGCCCAGTCCCAGTGGGTACACACACCATGTGATGGAGCTGATTCATAAGGAAGCTGAGAGCCTCGGGGTACCCATCGAATGGAATGCAAAAGGCGGTGCCATCTTGACTCTGGAAGGTCAGGAAACGGACCGTACGGTGGCGCTGAGCGCACATGTGGATACATTGGGCGCGATGGTACGTTCGATTACAGCACAAGGCACCCTACGTCTGACATCCGTCGGCGGTTTCATGATGAACAGCATTGAGAACGAATACTGCCTTATTCATACCCGAAGCGGACAAACGTATACGGGCACTATTCTGTCCAGCCAGCCATCCGTGCACGTCTATGATGATGCACGAAGCTTCGAGCGCAAGGAGAGCCACATGGAGGTCCGGATTGACGAGCTTGTTGAGTCAAAAGAAGACGTGCTTCAGCTCGGTATTGCGGTGGGCGATTTTATTTCGTTCGATGCGCGTCCAGTCGTAACACCGAGTGGATTTATCAAGTCACGGCATCTGGATGATAAAGCTAGTGTAGCTGCACTGTTTGGTCTACTGGAATCTGCTGTACATGGAAACTGGAAGCCTCGACATACCGTTAAATTGCTCATTTCTAACTATGAGGAAGTGGGGCACGGAGCGGCTTACATACCTGAAGGAATCAGTGAGATGATAGCTGTCGATATGGGCTGTATGGGTGAAGATCTGAGCTGCAAGGAAACGGATGTTTCTATCTGTGCCAAAGATTCCTCCGGGCCTTACGACTATAATATGACGACCCGTCTGATTGAGCTGGCCAAAGAGCTGAATATTCCGTATGCGGTAGATATTTATCCGCACTACGGTTCGGACGCTTCGGCTGCACTAAGAGCAGGTAATAACATCCGTGCTGCTTTGATCGGCCCTGGCGTACACGCCTCCCATGCAATGGAGCGCACGCACAAGCAGGCCGTGGTGAACACTGCACGTCTGCTTGCAGCTTATGTGACAGTTTAATTCGAACGATAAAAACCGACCTGTTCCACTGGAGAATAGGTCGGTGAAGGCTTAGTGAAAGGAAATCACAGCTATGGATCTGAAAAAACTACGTTACTTTATCGCAGTAGCGGAAGAACTGCATTTTAACCGTGCTGCGAAAAAACTGAATATCACCCAACCTCCCTTGAGCCAACAAATTCAAAGCCTTGAAGAAGAGCTTGGTGTGAAGCTTTTGGAACGAACCAAAAGACAAGTTCGACTTACGTCAGCAGGAGCGATATTTTTAGAAGAATCCAGAAATATGGTTGCACAATTGGAAAGATCTATTAAGATCACACAGCTTGCAAGTCAGGGGAAATTCGGACAATTATCCATCGCTTTTGTAGATTCAGCCTCTGGCAGTCTGATGGTTAATGCCTTGAAGAAATTCCGAGAGCGCTTCCCAGATGTGAAGCTTACGTTATTTGAAATGACATCTGTCCAACAACTAAAAGCCATACACGATGGCAAAGTTCATGTGGGCTTCCTGCGCAGTGCAGATCCATCTATACATATCACTTCTCGTCTTTACACCAACGAATCACTCATGGCCGTTCTTCCTCAGACACATCCGTTAGCCCACCATTCAACCTTGTCTTTACGTTCTTTAGCGGACGAATCTTTTATCCTGTCTCCGCCTCATATGGGAGCTTCTTTTCATAATCTCATACTCGACTTTTGCGGACAACATGGATTTCAGCCTCAAATCGTACAGGAAGCCGTTCAAATGTATACGATCGTTAACTTGGTAGCGGCGGGTATAGGTATCTCCATTGTCCCCTCTTCCGTATCTGTCTTTCAACGCAGTGATGTCGTATTTCGTTCATTTCAAGAAGAGTCTCCGTCCATCCCACTTTATGCTGCATGGAAAACAGGTGCACATGAAACTGTTCTGACTCATTTTCTGGAAGTGGTTGAAGAAACAGCTTGTAACGAAGAGTTAGACATGTAAATCTCCTTCATTGTATATCTTAACCTGTTTTTCTCGGATCACGTTCAACAATACCATTTAAAATGCTATCCAATTGTCTCATGACCTGCCCATCTAGACGGACACCCGCAGCTTTTACGTTCTCTTTAACCTGCTCGGGCTTGGAAGCACCGATAATAGCTGAGGACACTTGCGGGTTTTGTAAAACCCATGCAACTGCAAGCTGGGGTAGCGTCAGTCCGCATTCTTCTGCAATCGGCTGAATTTTCTTTACTGCCAAAAGGACTTCTTTACGTAACCATTGTCCAGCCAAACGTTCAAAAAATGGTGACCCTGCTGTCGTAGAAGCTCGTGAACCCTCGGGTAACGGCTTGTCTGCTGTATATTTACCAGAAAGGATACCTTGTGCCAGAGGTGACCAAACCACCTGCCCAATCCCTTCCTGCTCACAAGCGGGAATCACTTCAGCTTCAATGACACGCCATAGCATGGAATATTGGGGCTGACTTGCCACGAAAGGGACCCTTAATTCCCTAGCCAGAGCTGCTCCTTGCTTTATCTGCTCTGCTGTCCACTCGCTTACTCCTACATACAAAACCTTCCCTTGCCGCACCAAGTCGGATAAGGCCAAAAAAGTTTCTTCAAGCGATACGGTTGGATCAAAACGGTGTGCATAATATACATCAATATAATCCGTTTGTAGGCGTCGAAGAGAAGCATGGCAGGCCTCCATGATATGTTTACGAGACAGCCCTTTATCATTCTGTCCGGTACCTGTGGGATGAAAAACCTTAGTACATAATTCAATACTTTCACGGCGTATTCCCTTTAAAGAATGACCCAAAACCGTTTCCGCAAGGGTATCCGAATACACATCAGCGGTATCAAACGTGGTAATCCCTGAGTCTAGTGCAGCCTTTACACAGGCTTGCGCTATGGTATCATCCACTTGGGCACCGTGGGTGATCCAGTTCCCCAATGCAATCTCACTTACCATCAAACCACTTTTTCCAAGTTTACGATATTCCATTTTCAATTCCTCCCCTCCATCTGCAATCCATTATACCCACTGTAATTTAATATTAGAAATATATAATTCACTCGCTTTTAATATGAAAAACGTATTAATAATTCGATGAAAAAAGCAAGCCCCCACTCTGAATGGTGACTTGCTTTTGTGTTTTTAAGATTTACTTTGTTCAATCTGCTCGGCTAGCTCATTCAGGTAGGTCCAGCGTTCCATTTGGTGCTCCAGATGCTGTTCGGCCTTTACTTGCTCAGCCATGAGCTCCTGTAGTCGTGCTGAATCACTGAAAGACTCTTCCATCTGCCGCTGAATGTCGGCCAACTTCTGTTCGGCTTGTTCAATCAGTTCATCAATTTGCTCATATTCCCGCTGTTCCTTGAAGGTGAATTTAAGCTTGGTTTTACTTGTCTCCTTGGCTGAATCGGAAGGACCCGCAGACTTAGGCGCGGAAGAGCGATTCGAGGAAACCGTACTCGTCGAGACAGACGTATTTACAGAAGATTGAGCATTTTTACTGATCCATTCTGCATACTCGCTATAGTCGCCTACATGTACACGTACCTGTCCGTCCCCTTCAAACGCCAGTATTTTGTCTACTGTCCGATCCAGGAAATAGCGATCATGAGAAACAACAAACACCACGCCCGGGAATTCATCCAGATAGTCTTCCAAAACGGAAAGGGTCTGAATATCAAGATCATTTGTTGGTTCATCCAGCAATAGCACATTCGGTGCCGACATCAGAACACGAAGCAGATACAAGCGCCGTTTTTCGCCCCCGGACAGCCTGGAAATAACCGTCCATTGCGCGCTTGGTGCAAACAGGAAACGCTCCAGCATTTGTGCAGCTGTAATCGTCGAACCGTCTGCTGTACGAATCACTTCGGCTTCTTCCTTAATATACTCAATAACACGCAGTGATTCGTTCATTTCCTGATGTTCCTGAGTAAAATAGCCTATCTTCACGGTCGGCCCCAGCACAACGCTGCCGGAATCGGGTTCTACACGCTGTGCAATCATTTGGAGCAGGGTGGATTTCCCACTACCGTTAGGACCTAGGATACCAACACGATCACCAGGAACCGCAATGTAGCTCAAATCCTGTATCAGCTTACGGGAATCTACCGATTTGGACAGATGCTCGATCTCCAATATCTTTTTACCCAGACGTGTGGAGGCGACAGACATATCTACAGCTCCAGAACGAGCTTCCGGTTGCTGATCCCTAAGCTGCTCATATCGGTCAATACGCGCTTTCTGCTTGGTGGAACGGGCCTTTGCTCCACGACGAATCCAGGCCAGCTCATTACGCAGCAGGTTCTTCCTTTTTTGTTCCGTAGACGCTTCCCGCTCCTCGCGTTCTGCCTTCAGCTCCAGAAAACGGGTATAGTTAGCCTCATAACGGAAAAGGCGGCCATGATCCAGCTCCAGCATGACATTTGCAACTCTATCCAGAAAATAGCGATCATGCGTGATCATTAACAACGCACCACGTCTTTTTTGCAAATACTGCTCCAACCATTCAACAGACTCATTATCAATATGGTTTGTAGGCTCGTCCAGAATGAGCAACTCGCAGGGTTGGATCAAAGCCGCCGCCAAAGCCACCCGCTTACGCTGCCCGCCGGATAGAACGCCCATACGAGACTCAAACTGGGTGATCCCCAGTCGGGTAAGTATATTTTTGGCCTCACTCTCCAGCTGCCATGCCTGGAATGTATCCATTTGCTGACTTGCTCGCAATAGACGGTTTTGAAGCTCCTCGCTACCCGGATTTAATTCCAACAACTCCATGATTTCCGTATATTCACGGACCGCCTTCATCTCAGGCTGGTTGCCATGAAAAATATGCTGGAGCACCTTCATTTCGGGATCAAACTCCGGATTTTGTGCTAGATACTGAATTCGCACATCGTTGTTCACTGCAATGTTGCCATCATCTGGCGGCTCTAAGCCGGAAATTACCCGTAAAAACGTTGATTTGCCGGTACCATTTACACCGACGACCCCTATTTTGTCACGTTCATCCATACCAAAGGAAGCATCCTCAAACAACATTTTCTCGCCATAGCTTTTCGTTATATGTTCAACGGTCATAATATTCATACGGATTCCCTACTCTTCCCCTATTTTGTGATGCATCCTGTTTATTTTAACACAGACACAGCCAATGATTAAAAAAACCGTTACCTGAACGAAGTCAGTACGGTTTTTTAGCAACAAGATGTCAGGATTTTTGTACCCCGGCTTTACAGCCATGCATAAATAAGTTCGCCGCTAATTCAGCCGTCTGATCTACGTCACATTCGCGGAAATCTTTATTCAATAAAATATCCATTTTTAGGCGTTCCAACATACCAATGAATGCCTTCGCATGAAACTCAGACTGCTGTACACCCTCTGACGCCAGTTTATTTTTGACCAAATCAGTATAGTCCTGGATAAATCCCCACATAAACTCCATTAGGTCGGGGTCACTGTTGGGGGTCATAAAAAATAATTTAGTATGCTGCTTGCGCTTGAAATAGTAGTGCAGATGCAAATTTGCCATCCGCAGCAGTCCTTCTCCCAAAGTACGATTGATTAATGCGCCTTGCATTTCGGCTAGGTATTGCTCGCAATCTCTACGTGTGACTGCTGTAAATAGCTGCTCTTTGCTTTTAAAGTACAAGTATACTGTGCCTTTGGCAACTCCCGCTTGTTCTGCAATCTCGGAAATTTTGCTTTCATAAAAGCCTTTGGTGCCAAAGACGGTGTAAGCGGCGTCCAAAATAGCTTCATATTTATCTCCTTGAATATCGCCCATCTTAGCACCTCCTTATACAAGGATTGAAACACGGTCAATTCTTATAACAATTTTTTCCTTGTAATGATCTCCAGCTCTGTGTTCAAAGTATAAAAAAAATACCTGCAAGAGCGACCAATCCTCCGAAAATAGAACTAATGCTATTCACCCGATCATTGCTCATCCAACGCCAGCCTCGTACATAGACCGTCGTTTGTCCACAATGTGAGTCTACTTCTACTTCCCGTCCGCAAACCGTGCAGGAACGCATCATTTGCACTGTAGCACCTAGATAGGAATCAGCAAAGGCCCCGGCGCTACCGGATATACCTCCAACCAGTGCCCACAACCATAACGGCAAGCTCGGCGTTCCTATGGCGTGTCCAAAGCCCCATGCACCTATGCCGATCAGTACACCCCCAGCCAAGGCCGCAGCCGTTCCCAATACAGATACTCCACCTGAGGTTCCGGGTGCCAGCACCTTCCCGTTAAGCACCGAACGGGGTGGCCTACGACTCAGGCTGCCAAATTCCGTTGCCCACGTATCGGATGTTACCGTAGCCATGACACCGACAAAAGCCAGCTGCCACGTAACATGAGGCCATATCGCATAGCCCAGGCATAACAGCATACCTAATCCCCCATTGGCCCATACTTGGCCTGCATCCCGGTTTCCGGTTTTGGCATACGATTTTTCCAGCTCAGCCTTGCGCTCCTTTTTGAACCTCGACAGGAGGGTCGACGTGATAAAGAACAAGAGCAATGTGCCGAACCAGAACAGGTTACCCGCCCCATAATATACGGTTCCCATCAGTACAGCCGTGGCAAAGCCAGATAAGGTTAAGGATTTTTTATAAAATGCAGCTCCCGCCACCACAGCAGCACAAAGCAATCCGATGATCCAGTCCATGATATACCCCCGCTTTTGAAATGAATCTCCGTTTTTCTTTTTTCGTTCTGTATATTATTGTACAATGCTCTACACTTATATAAAAGCCGTGTCCCATGCTTTGGCACAGGACACGGCCTTCACAATGCTTTTCTAAGGGAATCGCTCTTTATTTCCCAACTACCAAGAACATTCCCTTTTTTAATCCTCATCCATGAATGCCGTTCACAAGTTTATGCGATGGTGAAGCTCCCCTGACGATCACTCCCCCAGAAAAGCTCAAAGCGATCCCCGCTTGCTGTAGGCCCTACTCCTGCTGGAGTACCTGTAAAAATAATATCTCCTTCACCCAGCCCATAATGAGTCGCTATATATTCGACGATGTGCTGGATAGAAAAAATCATATCTTTAACATGTCCACGCTGGACTTCCTGTCCATTTTTGAGCAAGGAAAAATCCTGCTGCTCCAGCATGTCCAATTTTTCTAAAGGCAGGAATGGTGTCACGGGAGCAGACGATTTAAAGCCTTTGGCGGCGGTCCATGGATGGCCTTTTTTCTTGAGAACACTTTGTACATCACGCAGGGTAAAATCAATGCCGAATGCAAATGCGTTCAGACACGTATCTGCAGACATGCCTGGTTCGTATTTACGTCCTACAGCCACGACCAGCTCAGTCTCAAAATGAATATCTCCCTGCCCCTGAGGAAGCTCCAGCGTGGCGCCATCCAGCGGCACAACCGCATGAGACGGCTTCAAAAAAATCATCGGTTCTGCGGGAACCTCATTACCCAGCTCCTCCGCATGCAGCTTATAATTGCGCCCAACACAGTAAACATTACGAATTTCCACGTTCATTACGATCCGTCACCCTTCCCGCGTATGTAGTCCAATTGATTAACGAATAAGTTTACGTATATAGTGCCACATCCGGTGCTTGGAAAGCAAAAAAACCTGTTCCCAGCGATCCGGCCAATTAGTGCAAATCATCAATTCAGGATGTAATGAGGACAATTTCCGCATTATACGGCGGTCATCCACCGTCCACGCCATGACAGTAATACCGCGGCCAGTGAGATCTTTCATCAGGTTTCGATCCAAACGCGGATAGCCCATGGATAAAAAAGTGCATTGTAGCTGCTCCAGTTGCTTTGCCAAATCATCTGGACGCGCGTCGATAATCAATCCGGTACGGATCTCAGGAGACAGCTCCTTAGCCCGGCGTAATGCGGCACGCTCAAAAGAGGTTAATACCACCTCTCCCTCCATCCCTCTCATCACAATTTCACGGAGTACGGCTTTCTCCAGTCCCGGATACATATCTCCCGCTGTTTTAAGCTCAATATTGAGTGATGCGCGGCCACGACATAAATCCAGTACCTGTGCGAGGGAAGGGATCATTTCTTCACGGTATTCTGCACTTTTCCAGCTACCAGCATCAAGTTGTTGCAATGCTTTCCAGTCTGAATCCTTTACTTTCCCTGTACCATTCGTCGTTCGCTCCAGCGTAAAATCATGAATTACCACCGGAACACCGTCCTTTGACAGCTGTACATCCAGTTCAATCCAGTGTACAAATGGCTGCTCCAACGCAAGCTTAAAGGCTGCCATCGTGTTCTCGGGAGCAATCCCCGAAAAACCGCGGTGAGCCACGCACAAATGATTCATCTTGTTATGACCTCCACCCACAAAGGAGTCCCTCATACGTTCGTTCCGTCAATTCCCATATAAAAAATTTCTTTTCGAACTTCTATTGAGCGCTTACTGTACCATCCGTCCCTATCGAGACATTTCCCGGTGACAGTGCCGCCACTCTCTGCAAAATTTTGCTGGCCTCCGTATCCTTCAATGGGATCGGTTGACCTAGCTCCGCTCGGTAAGGGGTCAGCTTCATTTCGCAAGCCCCTTTTCGGGTACAGGTTGCCTGAAATATCGCTGTATCCCAAGTGGCTGGCACCGTTGATTTAGAAAAAATAAAATTGCCTGTGCTGTATGCGATCCATTTACCTTTATATTGCTCCATCCCTTGAAGCACATGTGGATGACCACCAATGACAAGATCAGCTCCAGCATCAATAAAAGCGTGCGATAACTCGGTCTGATGGGGCTCAAGTGCAGTAGCGCGCTCCTTCCCCCAATGGGCAATGACAATCACCAGATCGGCCTGCATTCGTGCCTCACGGATGGACTTTACGATAGCGGTCGAATCATAGGCTCCTGCTACACCGGGCAGTTTGGCGCCTGCATTCCAGTTGGCTTCAGGCATGACACGTGTAGTCCCTAATAACGCAATTTTGATCCCTTTACGTTCAAAATAATGCGGCGCATACGCTTCTTGTGCATTACGTCCGGCTCCAGCATGGGCAATACCTTTTTCATCCAGATATTTCAGTGTATCCAGTAATCCGCCCGTGCCCTGATCCAAAATGTGATTGTTGGCCAAATTGACAGCATCTATCCCTGCCGCAGCCAATGCAGTTAACGCCTTGGGCGAAGATTTATACACATACGTTTTATTTAACGCACCCACACCATTCGTTGTCACGGGCGTTTCCAGATTGGCAATCGTCAGATCGTCTTTATGAAACAAGTTTCCGAGATATTGATACGGAAAATCAAACCCATTCTGTTCCAATCGCTGCTCAACTTTACCGGAAAATTGCACATCCCCTACAAAATGAAGCGTGACTGTCGGAGAATCTGCACCGTCTGTTTTGGATTTTTTTAGATCCTCCGTTCCTCCCTTATCGGCGGATGGATTACCGTCGTATACATCCTTGGACGTATCGTTCCCTCCCTGCCCGTCTTTCCCCGAGGATAATTTTGCTCCTGAAGAGCTGCCTTCGGGAGCATTTGTGTCAGACGTTGTCGCGGGACGATGGCTTGTGTCTGAAGCAGCAGATTGCTTCGTTTCATCGTCAGCAAATTGTTTATCTGCATGGGGGCCTTCGTCCAGCTGTTTATTTGACAAGGCTGTAACATTTTCACTGACCGAGGGAGTAGACCGCTCTTCACTAGCAGATTCCGTTTGGATTTTCTTCACCGTTTGCGAATACCCGGCATTTTCCGCAAGAGAGCCACTGTTGTCGTGTTCAAATATGTAATAATAACCGAAAAGACCTACGATCATAAGCAGCAGGACCAGATTCGTAATAATCCAAGCCTTGCCTATTTTTGGTTTTCTTGCTTTCTTGCGTCCTTCATTTCTCTGTGATCTGGGAGGGTACATTCTTCACTCCTTCTATGCTATTGCATATGCATAACTTCATTATTAGCTGGCGAATTTTACACCTTCTCCATTATATATCAAATTTCAATATAAATAGAACCCCTCGCCTGGATCGCGAAGGGTTCATCATTGAACATTTACACCTGTACCTTGACCGCTTCCTGCTGTGTCGTTTGGACGGCATGGGAGGCCCATTCCTTAGCTTGACGGATGCAATCCGGTAAACCAATCGCATCATAGCCAGCACCCAACACATACACTCCTGGCATGGCAGTTTGTAACTCTTCCCGCAAATCAGCTATAGCCTGCGGATGCCCTACCGGATATTGCGGCATGGAATTGCGAAGACGTGTAATTTCCGTGAACAACGGAGTTGCTGTAACCCCCATCATCTCTTTCAAATCCTTACGTACCAGTGCAATCAGCTCATCATCAGGTAACTCTACAGTGTCTTCAGCTCCTGCTCGCCCTACATAACAGCGCAACAGCACCTTATCATCCGGGCTAGTATGTAGCCACTTGGCAGACGTCCATGTGCAAGCGGTCACGCTGCGTCCTTCTTTGCGAGGGACCAGAAAACCAGAACCGTCAAAGACATTCTCAATATCTTTTTTATCGAAGGCCATGACCACGTTTGCTACGGAGACGTAATTAACGGCTTCCAGTGCAGCCACATTGACATGATCTCGCAATAGCGGCGCAGCAGCAAAGTTGGGAGTCGTTACAAAAATATCATCCGCCTCCAGCGTCTCTCCATTGTCCAGCATAACGCGATATGGGCTGTCTCCACTTTCCGTGATCTTTGTGAATTCTGTAACAGCAATTCCGGTGCGTAAATCACAGTCATACAAATCATTCAGCAACGCATGCACCAAACTTTGCAAGCCTTGACGGAAGGTCAAAAAGGCGCTTTTTTTCGTACCTGTATGTGTTTCAGCTGGTTTTCGGCCTGTCATCATCCCGTGAATGAGGCTTCCGTATTGCTGCTCTACCTCAGCAAATTGTGGGAAGGTCGCCTGCAAACTTAGCGTCTTCATGTTGGCAGCATAAATCCCCGCCAGCAGTGGCTCGGTTACATTTTCCAGCACTTCTTTGCCCAGTCGGCGTTCAATAAAATCACCCAACGCCTCATCTCCCGGTACACGGCGAGGCGGAATGACAAAATCCATCATAGCCCGCATTTTCCCGCCTAGAGAGATCAAGCCGCTGCGCAAAAAAGGTTTCAGCTCTGTTGGAATCCCCAGCACCAGCCCAGGAGGCATCGGATGAAGCTGTCCTTCATGCAAAATGTATGTCTTTTTAGCCTCAGGATTTGTGCTCACCAGTTCATGATCCAACTCCAGCTCTTTTGCCAGGTCTATCATGGCCGTTTTACGGGCCAGAAAGGAATCTGGCCCCTTTTCAATTACAAAACCATCTTTATGCAGCGTTTCAATTTTCCCGCCAAGCACGGAAGCTTTCTCCACCAACGTAATTCGAGGTGTATAGCCAGCTTCTTTGTACATTTTTCGTGTATAAAAAGCAGTGCTAAGCCCGGTCAAGCCTCCGCCTACAATCACAATATTACGTAACTTTTGCTCCATTATGCCCTCATCCCTTTTTCCATTGGTCTATGATGACATCACTAAGCGTCTCCATATACAGTGGATCACTGTTGAGTGAATCAATACGCTGAAAACGCATATCCAATTCCTTCGCCAACGCCTGTGCTTCAATATCCAGATCGTATAACACCTCTAAGTGATCAGAAACAAAGCCAACTGGCGCAGCCAGCACATACTCCACTTGCTCCTCTTTAAGACTGTGCATGGTATCCAAAATGTCTGGCCCCAGCCATGGCTCTGCTGTACGACCGGCGCTTTGCCACGTAAACTGCCAGTTGGTAATTCCCGCCTTGTCCGCAACAGCCTGCGATGTAGCCATTAATTGCTCAACATAAGGATCACCCATAGCCAAAATCCGTTCAGGCAAGCTGTGCGCACTAAACAGAACACGAACCTCATCCCGCTTGGCTCCAGCTTCTTCAAAAAGCGCCAGTTTGGCGTTTACACGCTCAGTCAGCGTCTTAATCAGCTTTGGATGAAGATAATAGCTCTCCACAAATGATATGGCTAGATCCAGTTCCTGTGCCTTAGCCTGTGCGCGCTTAATATAAGTGCCTACACTCATAACGGAATAATGAGGAGCCAGCACGACACCCACCGCTGTACGAATGCCATCTTGCACCATAGCTTCCACACCGTCTTCAATAAACGGTTTGGCATGTTTGAGTCCCTGATAACAGATAAATTCAATGTCCGGGTTGCGATTTTCCCGATTTAAGGTTTCCTGCAAATTTTGAACCTGCCGATCCGTGTTCTGCCGCAGCGGAAACACACCGCCTACAATAGCTTCATAACGATCCTTTAATTCCTTTAACTGCTCCGGCGAGGGAGCATTGCCGCGACGAATATGTGTATAATAGGCTTCCACCTGATCCAGACTCTCCGGCGTCCCGTAGGACATGACCAGTACACCCACTTTTGTTTTCATTAACAGATCACCTCTTAACATTTCTAATGTATTCATTTTTTGACAAAACCGAGCGGGAATACTCATGTACATAATTAGTAAGCTCTCTTAGCTTATCTAGCGAGGCCTCAGGAAATAAACCATGGCCGAGATTGAAAATGTAACCCGGCTCCAAAATGCCTTCATCTACAATGGTTTTCGCATACTGCTTGATAACATCGATTGGCGCAGTAAGCACATAAGGATCCAGGTTTCCCTGTACACCAAAACCGTTGCCCAAGCGACGACGTCCTTCAGGTATACTTACCCGCCAGTCCAGTCCAATCACATCGGCTTTTAACCCATTCAAGTGTGGGAGCAATTCACCAGAGCTTACACCCGGGAAATAAATTTTAGGTACATCCAGATCAGATAGTTCATGGAAAATACGTGTGATAGTCGGCAGCACAAAAGTTTGAAAATCATAAGGCGAGAGCGCACCTACCCAGCTATCAAACAATTGAAAAGCCTTACCGCCATTAGCGATATGGGCTCGCACGTATGTAATAACCATGTCCCCTAGCTTATCCATCAGGCGATGCCACAACTCAGGCTCTCCATACATCATCGCTTTGGTGCGAATATATCCTTTGGAGGGTCTACCTTCTATTAAATAGCTTGCAATGGTAAAAGGCGCTCCAGCGAACGTAATCAATGGCACGTTTAGTTCACGGTCCAAAATACGAATCGTTTCCAAAATATGACCCAAATCGCGTTCCACATCAATCGGACGCAACTTGTCTACGTCTGCAGCTGACCGGATCGGATTATCAATAACCGGGCCAATATTTTTGACAATATCAAAATCAACCCCTAGCGAGGCTACCGGATTCATAATATCAGAATATAAAATTGCAGCGTCCACCCCAAGCTTGCGCACGGGCATCAAGGTCACTTCTGCGGCCAACTCGGGCTGGCGGCATATTTCAAGCAATGTGTATTTTTCTTTAATTTTGCGATACTCAGGGTCATACCTTCCGGCCTGCCGCATGTACCATACGGGAATATGATCCACAGCTTGCTTGCGGCAAGCGCGGATAAAAGTATCATTGTAGGTCATGACTTCAGCCTCCAGTTCGAATCATAAATAATATATTTTATTATGCCCTTTTTCAAGAGTCGTAACAACCGCAGCTCTCGAACAAACCATGACAAACCCATGACATTTGGATAAAGTTTCAATGAAGTGTGCTATACTAGAGAAATGGCTTTTTTAAAGCTCCGGAGAAGTTATGCTTTGATAAGTAGGATTTACAACAGGATGAGAATGGGCAGAAAGGAAGTGAAAGCACATTGAAAACGTGGGAGACGTGGAAAATCAATCTCATTGTGCTTTGGTTCGGTCAGTTTCTGGTCAATGCGGGTATTACGATGATTACTCCGTTCCTCGCCCTGTATCTGGCTCAGGACCTTCATGTGAAGGGAGAGCACGATATTGGTCTATGGGCCGGAGTTATTTTTGCCGCTAACTTTTTGACCTCATTTATGTTCCAGCCTTTGTGGGGCAAGCTGGCTGACCGATATGGACGTAAAGTCATGCTGCTTCGCTCAGGCTTTGGTATGGCTTTGGTCATCGGATGTATGGGTTTGGTCACCCACCCGTGGCAACTGCTGGCGCTTCGCCTGCTGAACGGTACGATTTCGGGTTTCAATCCGGCATCGATTTCCCTAGTGTCGGGTACCACTCCCAAAGAGCGAACCGGATTCGCTATGGGGATTATGCAATCCGGTCAGATGGCTGGCACGATTCTCGGCCCTCTGCTAGGCGGATTTTTGGCTGACTGGGTCGGATTCAGACCGATCTTTTATATTACAGGCGCTCTAATTTTTATAGCCTCGCTCATCGCAATGTTTCTGGTTAAAGAAAATTTCAGCAAAACGGAAGCCGCACGCATACCGCAAATTTCGGTTCTTGCCGGATTAAAGGAGCTAAGCCATACGCCCCAGCTTCCGGCTTTGTTCACCGTAACGTTTCTGCTCCAGTTTGCCATGATCAGTACGGTATCTCTGCTGCCATTATATGTGCAAAAACTGTATGGGTCGGCAGAAGGAATTGCGCTGATTGCCGGGTTCGTTACGGCTATTACAGGCGTATCCAATATGGTTGCTGCACCGCTCCTTGGAAGATTGAGTGACAAGATAGGGGCGCACAAGATCTTGACCATTGCACTGCTCGGAACGGCGGTTATGCTCATTCCGCAGGCTTTTGTCAATGAAGTATGGCAACTTGTCATTATCCGTTTTTTCATGGGTGTATTTATGGGCGGTCTGCTACCAAGCGTAAATGCGTTGATTCGCACGTATACACCGGAAGGAATGGAAAGCCGTTCTTTCGGCTTCAATACCAGCTCGCTAGCGCTCGGAAATATGCTGGGTGCTGTCATTGGCGGGGTGCTATCCGGGTTTATTGGCATCGAAGGACTGTTTATCATGTCAGGTGTCCTGTTAATCGTCAACATATTCTGGGTACGCATGAAGCTTTTTGATCGTAAGGCTACGCCTGATTTCAGGTAAGATAACCTTCGGGTAAGACAAGCCTGCCTTAACAGACAAGAACCACCTTGTTCACGCTGCCGTGGACAAGGTGGTTCTTTCTTTATATGTGGCTATACATGGGGAATGAACGCTATTTAACTCGAGCTAGCGCCAATCCATCGTACGCTGGCAAAAGCGTGCTGACCAGCCGTGGATCTGTTGCTATCGTTTCGTTAAAACGTCTCACGGCCTGGACGGCAGGGCCGTTCTTATCCGTATTCAGCGTCCGTCCGCGAAGGAAACAGTTGTCTCCCGCAATAATGGCACCCGGATTCGCCAGAGCAATCGCATATTCCAGATACACTGGGTAATTTTCCTTATCTGCATCAATGAAGAAAAAATCGAAAGTTCTTCCCTCTTCCTGAAGTTCCTTCAAGCTGTCCGCTGCGGGTCCGATACGATATTCGACACGGTCACCGTATCCGTTGTTTTCCATATGTCGATGTGCCAGCGCTGCGTACGCTTCTTTCAGCTCCAGTGACACAATGCGGCCCTTTTCTCCCAGCCCACGTGCCAGACATAATCCACTGTAGCCGCCTAATGCGCCGATTTCCAGTACATGCTGTGCGCCAGATACTTCAATTAGAAAGGTCAACAGTTTTCCGTAAGGATGAGCAACGGATACTTCCGGCATACCTTCTTTAACGATAGCCTCCCTAATACTGCGCAGTGCTTCATCCTCTTGTACCAGCTGGTCTACATATTGTTCAGGCGTCATATTTGGTGTAATTTCCACGGTTCATCTCTCCTTCTTGCTTAATCATAGCGCAGGTTGGACGTGATGTCCTTCGTAAATTTTTTACCTTAATGATTTGTCTCTTCGAGTACAATGACCTATACTATAGGGATTGAACCAAGCTTACATGATTATGGGGACGGAGTGAATACGTTTAATGACTCAACTGCAACTAATTGCAACTGCGCCAATGGGACTTGAAGCCGTCGTGGCCCGGGAACTCAGAGAACTCGGGTACGAAGATCTGACCGTTGAAAATGGCCGCGTCGTTTTTACCGGAGATTATATGGATATATGCCGGTGTAACCTGTGGCTTCGCACATCAGACCGCGTGCTTATAAAAATGGGTGAATTTGCTGCAACTACCTTCGACGAGCTGTTCGAGGGTACCAAAGCATTGCCTTGGCAGGATTGGATTCCTGTAGATGGTGAATTTCCCGTAGAGGGACGTTCGCACAAATCACAGCTTAGTAGCGTACCAGCCAGTCAGGGAATCGTCAAGAAGGCGATTGTAGAGAAGCTCAAGGAAACCTACCACACAGATTGGTTTGCTGAAGATGGCCCTCGTTACGTCATTGAGGTCATTCTATTGAATGATCGTGCGTTGCTGACACTTGATACGACCGGTCCAGGACTGCACAAACGCGGCTATCGTAAGCTCGTTACAGAGGCGCCTCTCAAAGAAACGATGGCTTCTGCTCTTATTCAGCTTAGTCGCTGGAGCCCTGACCGACCATTCTATGACCCATGCTGCGGTTCCGGTACTTTATTGGTCGAAGCTGCCATGCAAGCCTGGAACATTGCGCCAGGCCTGAGACGTACCTTTAACTCGGAAGACTGGCCTGTCATTGGCAGAGAATTATGGGATCAGGCTCGCGACGAAGCGATGGATTTGACCCGCGATGACATTCCTTTTGAGATTGCAGGTAGCGATATCGACCCAAATGCCATACAAGTTGCTGAGGCAGCTGTAAAAGCAGCAGGCTTTGCTAAAGACATCCCTCTTAAGGTAATGCCTGTAACTAAAGTCAGACTCGAAGGACAATATGGTGTGATGATTACAAACCCACCTTATGGCGAGAGACTGAGCGAGCAATCCGAGGTGGAAAAACTGATCCGTTCACTCGCACGCACGGCAGCCGAAATGAAGACTTGGTCCTTCTTTGCCATCAGCTCCACCAAGCAATTTGAGCATTATTGGGGCCGTAAAGCAGACAAGCGCCGGAAGTTGTTTAACGGCCGTATTGAATGCCAATACTATCAGTATCTAGGCCCTCTGCCTCCGCGCCGCAAAGATACTTCGCCGTTGCAGCCTTAAATATGATGAAGTTTAGGCCAGGAAACGAACCCTCTGTTCGTTCTTCTGGCCTAATTTGTGCTGTATTTTCTTTACTTAATCATTGAAATGCGCGAGATGAGCGCTATAATAATTAAAGGCATTTCGGTTTTAACATTACGTTAATATGTAGTTTATACTAGCCGAACATTTCTGCCGGAGGGGGTAAAGTGTTGGTTATTCGCACGTCCAGTGCAAGTCGCACTGGTAACACGTTCAGCAGAGTGCTGCTGTCTCGATATTTTGGATTAGGTCTGTTTTTTGTACTTATGATCGGCAAGCTCGTACTGATTCACTATAACTTGCATGCCCAAAATATTGACATGAATCCGCTGGATTATGTCATCGCTATTGGTTCTCTTTTACTTGTGAGCTTCTGGACCTTATGGCTACCACGTCGCGGACGTTTGATTGCTCTTGTGGTGCTCGATATTTTGCTCACCGCGCTCATTTATTCCGACATGGTTTATTATCGGTATTTCCAGGATTTCATTACGATTCCCGTCTTACTTCAAGCCGGACAAGTTGATTCTCTGGGCGGGAGTATCGCATCCCTTATGTACTGGTGGGATATTTTCTTTTTTGCAGACTGGATTCTGTTCATTCCGTATGTCATATTTGTGGCTTCGTTACGACGTCGACTTACAACGAATGATACTTATTTAGAAGCATCCCGAAGCTCGTTCACAAGGAGGTTCCTGCTTCGCTTCTCCAAAGGGGCATTGGCCTTCCTGATTGGCTATGTATTGACATTTGGGCCGATCAAATATTATACCTCCACATGGGCAACTGGCATATTTGTCGGCAACTGGTGGTCGATGGCCTTGTACAACGTAACCGGCTTGATCGGATTTCATGGATATGACATCTACCGCTATGGTCAGGATCACCTTGGTCCCCAGCCTACATTGGCTCAAGCAGAATCCGATAAGGATAAGGAATGGTTTAATCAGCACCAAAAGTTGCTTCAGGTTAAAAATGATCTATCTGGCAAGTATAAGGGCAAAAACGTGATGGTCATACAAGCTGAAGCGTTCATGAACTTTTTTATCGGCAAACAGATCAACGGTCAAGCGATTACGCCTAACTTTGACAAACTGACGAAGGAAAGCATGTATTTCAACAATTATTTTCACCAGACTGCGCAGGGTCGTACTTCGGACGCGGACTTCTCTACACATGCTTCGCTGCATCCGCTCCCTACTGGCTCGGTATTTATCCGTTATGCGGACCATAAATTCGATACGTTACCTTCCATTTTGAAGGATACTGGGTATAGTCCCAATGCGTTTCACGTGTACGACAGCAGCTTCTGGAACCGTTACACCATGTATAAGGCAATGAACTATGACAAGTTCTACAGTAAAAAAGATTTTAAAATAGATGAGCCACTGGGTTGGTCCCTAGGAGATAAATCCTTTTTCCGTCAAACGCTCAATGATCTCACCACCGAAGTTAAGCAGCCGTTCTACGCCTATATGGTCGGTATCTCCAGCCATCATCCGTACAACCTGTCACCTGACGCGGTAGATTTGGACGTTGGCGAGTTTGAAGGTACCATGTTCGGAGACTATCTGAAATCTGTCCATTATGTAGATGAAGCACTGGGCGAATTGGTAGATCAGATGAAGAAAGACGGACTGTGGGATGATACGATCCTGATGTTTTATGGGGATCATGACAATTCTATTAAAGACAAAGCACTGTATGAGAAGTTTTTAGGCAAGCCACTTACGGATCTGGACATGCAGAAAATCATGAATCAGGTGCCATTGCTTGTGCATCTTCCCGACGGAAGTCAGGCGGGCACGTATACGGAACCGGCAGGTCAGTTGGATCTGACGCCTTCCGTAATGCACCTACTTGGGATTTCTACAAAACCATATCATTTTATGGGAAACGATCTGTTTAGCGGGAAGCCTCGTATGGTTGTGCTGCGTACTGGTGCTTTCACCGATGGACGAGTGTACTACATTCCATCTGAAGACGGTACATTTTCCAAAGGGACCTGTTACAACCTGAATACAGGCCAGCCTACAGATGTAAACGCCTGCGGACCGGGCTATACCGAAGCTCTCAATCGGTTGAACATATCTGATCAGGTTATCACATACGATCTTATTAGCGAATGGGAACCACAAACAAAGAAGTAACTCCTTCTTTATCTAATAGACTTTCTGTGGGAGGTTGCTAACATAGCATCCTCCCCGGACTCTTTTAAGGATGCCGATCGCATACCCACCCTGTATATAACAAAAAAGCACGATCCATCAGCTTGTAAGTGCTGTGGATCGTGCTTTTTTATATGGATTGTCACTCGACTGCGCTAGGAACGTAACGTTTTTTTAGCTTGTTCAAGCCGTTGTACCTCTTCACCAAGCATGTCCTCCGCAACTTCCACTGCATCGTCACCAAGGCTATCCTTCGCCTGCTGTATGGCATGTTCCGCATGAGTGCGAGATTGCTCCGCCTGTTCAATCAGTTGCTCAGCCGGATGTGACAATGCCTGAGAGACGGCATTGTGGAGCCTGTCCACCGAGTTTTGTGTTTGAGCCTCAACGCTGTGATTGTCGAGATTAGAATCATATTGGGCCATGAGTCACTCCTCCTTCTGGGCAGTGGTCTACATCCATTAGCATGGATCAGAAGAAGGAGAACTATTCAAAAATTGCGAATGCTGCGTACTGGAGCTATTTGATAAAGCGCGCAGCCTTCTCCAATACTTCATCCTCTGTGGCCGCACTCACATAACGTCCGTTCACATATACAAACGCTCGTTTCCCACAAGGACCGCAATACGATTTGCAGCCGATTTTGATCTCGGCATCTGGTGCCATCTTTTGCAACTTGGGCAAGATCGTTTTCAAGCGGATATGATTGCATTCATCACATACGCGAATATCATTGGCCATCTGTCATCCCTCCGAGCTCCGGCTTAGTGGTCGCCGTGATTACCTTGGGAAGGGTTAGTAATGACAAATCCTTCTTCGGGGAAGTACAAGTAATCAATTTTCACACCATCCAGCAGCGGCTGGCCGTTTTCCAAAATTACGTCAATGCCTTTATCTGTAGATACGACAGTATCTGTTTCTTTAGGCGTGTCCAAATCCAGCCCGTAATGAGCATGATCTCCATGAGCATGAGTAATAACAACGCGCAGGCTCTTCCCTTGGTTCTCTTCCTTATCCAGTTCAAGTTTCAATACTTTAGCTGCGTTACGAGTAATTTTGCAGTTCATCAAACTTCATCTCCTTCATATTCATTAAATGAAATGTGGTTCATTGGATACATATCCACACCACACAACCTAGCGGGTAAAATCAACAACTCAAATAATTAGCCTCTATCCCAGAGGGAAAGAGGTACTACGGCAGCACAGCTGCGTCTGAAACATCATCATGAGCCGATAGATCACAATGATATTCAGCATAGTAAAAGGCAATATTCCTATTGTAAAGAAAATCGTGAAAAATCGCAATCACGAAATTCATAAGCTTATCTACCGAACACGTACATGCTGTTTTTCAAGCACATCTGGATATTTTCGTTCGGCACGGGTGACAAACCAATTCATAAGCAATAGCGTCACACCAATATCGTCGATGGGCATAAATGGCATGACATCAGGTAATACCCAATAGAGCAACACAGGCACCGCAAAGAGTAATTTTTCTCCCAGCGGAATCCTTGATGAAGTAATAAATCGGGGCATACGACGAAATACATGTGACCATTGACGGAGAGATAGTAATCTTTTCCACTTCATAGGTTGTTCACTCCATTTCCAATGCTCCTAAGTATATATACCCCATTGAAGGGACATGTAAAGAGGAACACTTATAAAAAACGTGTTCCTCCTAATACGTGCAAATGATTCGATACGTTTCAGTAGGCCGAATTTTTCACCATGACAGCACTGTTGCCATTAACATGCCCACTTCTGCTGTAATATCATCGTAATCACGCATGGGCAGCGGATTTACACCTAGACCGACTTCAACGGTAAACCCTGGTTTACCAAATCGCTGTATAAACCAATCCTTGTACCCTGCATCGCTCCCACCCAGCTTTACCGCCCGGTACCCTGTTGCGGCAGCTAGCCGTAAGGCCCAATCTCGGCTCTCCTTAGGCTCTAGATCCCGATAATTCCAATAGATCTCCTGTCCCTGACTGTGTATGGATAACACCATGTCGAACTGTTCGCGCTCCGTCAGATCAGCAAGCGCCTTGGACTCTGGTTCAGACAAAGGTGCAGGTCCTGCATAGTCTCGTCGAGACGGACCTATTTTACCGCGTCTGCGTACCTCTTCTTCCCAATATGCCGGAAATTGATCGTTGAGGTCGACACCACGAATATTGGCCTTCCAACCGCGATAATCAGCACGTCCTTCATTCCACTTTTTGAGGTCATGATACAACGGATGAGTTGGGAGTACACCTTGTTGCACCAGCTCTACCCCATCCGGGTTGACCATCGGAACCACCCATAGGGATGTATGCTCCAGCAAATCCTGCGGAGAACCTCCATACACCCATTGAGAGGTCCCTATATGTTCTTCAGTCCCATCGATCCCTTGTGCATATTGCTCTATAAAACGCAGCAAACAAGGCGTCGTCAGCCATTCATTAGCATGAACAGAAGCATTGGCATGAATTTTACGCGTTCCCTGCCCAATACGTACATAAGGAATATCCTTCCCCATGACACTGGTGCCAATGCTGCCAACTTCAATAAACGGATATCTGCGGGCCAAGGTCGCTAGGTCTTCCTTTAAATCTTCATATCCATACTCTCCACGTAATCGTACAATCTGATCCTGATGGTCTTCAGGAATAACAATTATTTTTCCTTCCGTAAAATCATGCTCCGCAAGTCCTGGATTGGCTAGCCGTAACTCATCAAGCTCCACACCAAACTGCTTGGCAATCTGTCTTGCATACTCACCAGGCTGAATAACGTATTTACGATCCGTAGACGGACGAATATATAACACTTGACCACTAATCAGATAGGGTTGCGTGGCGGCCCACGGATTATCTACGATCAAAGTATCCGCCGATAGTTTAAAACCCGAGGCGACCCGGTGCAATGTATCTCCTTTTTGAACGATATATTCCCTCATCTTACTACGCCCCTTCCATCTGCCTTATTGCATGTTATGCAGACGCGGCGTGTCTTGATGTAGCGAAAAGCAAAACAACCGACTTCTTTTGTCCAATGACAAAAAAAGTCAGCTGTCTCGTTAATCCAAATTGGTGACTTGCCAGACGACAGGCGTTTGGCGAATTTGCTCCCCGAGCCACTGTGCGGCAATGCGCTGGAACAATTCAGGATCGCCGGAACAAAAAAGCTGATGTACCGGCGTTTCGTCCCCAGCTTCCAACTTGCCTTTGTTATACAAAATAGTACTCGTCTCACGCGCCGTTTCATCTGCCGAGCTAATGAGCTTTACTGCAGGCCCCATGACTTCTTGAATCGTTTCCTTCAAAAAAGGATAATGCGTACAACCAAGAATCAGACAATCAATCGGATACGTTTGAATAGGTCTCAATGTCTCCTCCACAACCTGCGAAGTCGTCTTGGAGCGGAATAACCCTTGTTCCACCAATGGAACAAGCGCAGGACAAGCATGGCTCACCACGTCTACATAAGGAGACAATTGCTTGAGCGCAGCTGTATACGCTCCGCTTCGAATCGTACCGACAGTCCCAATCACCCCGACATGCCCGGTAGCCGTCGCACTAATCGCAGCACGAGCCCCAGGGTGAATGACTCCGATCACCGGAATGGATACCTTTTGGCTTATATAGTCCAATGCCGCGGCAGTAGCCGTGTTACAAGCAATAATAATGACTTTCGGATCAAATTGAATCAGAAAATCAACCATTTGCTCTGTAAATTTTTTAACCTCTTCCGATGGTCGGGGGCCATACGGAGTGCGCGCAGTGTCTCCAAAATAAATGATTTTTTCCCGTGGAAGCTGACGCATGACTTCTTTTACAACCGTCAAACCTCCTACACCGGAATCCAATATTGCAATCGCTTGCTGCACGTACACACCGCTTCCTTTTTTGTTCAAATATGAGTTGTTTCATCTCGGAAAGCTATCCGTTGCTACATACCTTATGTCGTATTCGTGTAAAAGGTACCCCAAAAGATTACCCTAAAACGAGGAAGTGATCAATAAAAAGGCTCCATCCCAACGGGAGAAGCCACGAATTCAAACTGTATTCAGTGTTTCACCTACGTTTTACAAACCGTTACAGAGCATCTTTTTCCGTATCTTCTTGACCAGTCGCTGATGAAATACTAACCTCAGGAATAATTTCACTCTTTTTACGCCATTGCCCGATTTCATGAATGACGGCTGAGGCTGTCTCCTTAATTTTGTCAGTATACTCAATTGAGGTGTCTGAAATTTTCCCCGCTAGCTCCTGTCCCTTATCACTTACGTTGCGCGCCTGATCTGTAATATTCTGACGCAGCTCACGACCAGACTTAGGGGCAAATAACAAAGCAGCAACCGAACCAACAATGCTGCCTGCCAACGCGCCTCGGATAAAACTTTTGCAGTTCTCCTTCATCATCATCTCTCCCTTGTGCCCGGGCGAATGCCCATCTGTTAGTGCATTATAAGCATGGAGAGCTTGTCATGATACAGGAAACAAGCCTGAAAAGTTTTACTTTTTTTTAGAGCGGATACGATACAGGCAACAACGGCCCCCATCCGCCAAACAATCCTCACGAACAACCTCGGCATCAAGCAGCTCCTCAAACATTTGCTGCTCGCATTCACAAGCCTTGCGGTAACGGCCTGCAATTTGTGAGATAGGACAGTTGTATTCCACAATAGAGTAGCTACCGTCCTTTTCCTCGCGCCACTCTGCCATATATCCGGAAGCATTCTGGATGCCCGAAAGCTTTTCCACACGTGAGGCCAGTGTAGTCTTCCCCTCCATGTAAGGGGCGTAGCGCTTCATCATTTTACGTTTTCTACCATCAAACAGCGAGTAAACAGCTTCCATTCCCTGCTCTTCGTCCAACTCCTCTAACAGTTCCAGTAACAGATGATCATAATTACGAGGAAACTGCTCGCTTCCCTGCTCGCTCAGGCTGTATAAAAACGTCGGGCGTCCCATAGCCTGTCTCACGATCGTAGCCACGATCAGACCATCCTGCTCCATCAATTTGAGATGCCTGCGCACTCCCATTTCGGTAATGCCCAATTGAGCTGCCAAGCTTCCGACGCCCACAGGTCCCTGGGTTTTCAATAATGTCATGATCATGCGCCTAGTGGGCATTTCGGGTACGATATACTTATCCGTCACTTTTGCCTTTACACTCCCTCGGGCTGGGGACCCAATTCCTTATTTAAATAATCATGCACGTTAGATGCAAAAAGCTCCAGCAACCCAGGCAGCTTTGGTGTAAGCGGGTGAAGGCTTGTCCGGTCCCAATGGAAGTACTCCTGTACTAGGGGTTTACGTAAGCCTACCAGCTCTACTAGCGAATGAAATACGGTATCATCCAGTACACCTTCCTCATGAATGATACCGATAATATCCTCATAGCTACTAGCGTCACGCATAATAAATCCGTCGATGATATAGCTTCCTACGTCCGTTACCGTCTCAATGGCCAGATGAAGGCAGCGCTCCTGCACTAGCCCCTGCAACAGATCGCCGTTCCAGGCAGCAGAAGTCTGGCGAAGTCCGGCGACAATGTCGGGAACAGCCCCTAGTCGAAGCTCAATTTGTTCCCGGTTGACATAATACAAGGTCCTACACCTCCAGTAATCGCTTTAGATTTCATAATCAACTGCGATAGATACATCCTTCACTTCATTCATGTGTACAATAATTTCCTGGTGCACAGGGTGTACCTGATACGTTTGCAAATCCTCCAGTGTTTCGACAACTGCGGTAAGGGAAATATCATAAGAACGTTCCGAACGAATCACATCCGTACCTACTTCGAGTGACAGCAGCTCTTTGATTTTGCCGTTCATGCTGCGCAAGATGGATGCTGTGTGCTCAATGCTTTCGGGGGAGCGGTCTTTCAATTTGAACAAAACAATATGTTTAATCATGCGTATAGGCTCCTTATCTTAAAATGTTCTCTTGAAAATTTTATCATAACGCCCCACATACGGAAAGAAACTTTGTAATTCTAGCGATCTTTTCCGCCATTTTTACCATCAGACTCCTTGTCCTTTAATAGGGCAAAAAAATTCTTGAGCTTCGGTGGAAGCGGCAGCCCCATTCGTGAACAGTTTTCCGTAATAGAGATTAATTCATTGGATAAATAAAAATACGTCGCTGCCCCTTTCATGATTTCGGTACCCATCAGGAGATCCACGTGATGCGCCAAAGAAATCACCATTAGCATTAAAGCCTTTCTCGCCAGCCCCCAAAAGCCGGCTTTACTGCTTAAACCTTGCCCAGTCTTAATTGCTGCGGCGACTCCAGTCACATAATCAACAGCCATTGCAACCGTGAATAGCACCATTAGCTGATTCCAGCCGCCAAAGGCAAACGTAATAAGGGCTCCTGCGGTAGCGCAAATCATACTAAACATACTCGGATTAATATTCATACCTCTCCTCCTCTCGGGGCGGTTACTGTAATATATGCAGCGACGTGGTAACCCGTAAAGTCATATGACCTGTGCATAGACATGAATTCATAGATTCATATAAAGCATGCTGCAAACTTCACAATTCCGAGCGAATACAACAAAAAGACACCTTTTCAACCACTATATAATGGTTGAAAAGGTGTCTTTTCTTTCATGCTATTCAATTAACGATGATCATTCCAAAAATTAAGCGGAGTCAGGTTATCATTCAACGGCTCGAACGAATATCCTTCTTTCTGCAAAGCGGCCATGATTTGTGGAAGAACCTTGATCGTAGATGGCTTATCATGCATAAGAACGACTGGTGTTCTGCCTTGCCTTTTCAATCTTCTAATATCACTTAGGACAGTCTGTACAAAATGCTCTGGATTTTTGGTATAACGCCAATCATTGGAATCGATATTCCAGTCCCAAATATGATAGCCTGCACCTGTCAGTTGATCGCGGTATGCTTTCTTCAAATATGGTTTGCTGCCATAAGGTGTACGAATCAAAGAAGTGCGTTTCCCTGTGGCCTGAAATAAAATCTCGTTATCCTGATTCATCTCTGCGAGTGCTGCTGCCGGGGATGCATAGATTTTCTTCACCTGATGCGTCATCCCATGCAGGCCCAAACCATGACCCGCCTCTACCATTCTTTTCATCACTGCGCTATGTTGACGAATTTCAGGTCCCAGCATGAAGAAAGTAGCCTTCGCATTATATTTATCTAAAATATCCAGCAGCTGCGACGTATGCGCCGTAGGACCATCATCGAAGCTCAAATAAATCGTACGGCTGGATGATGAGGCAGTTCCCTTGTTGCCTGAATTGCTGGCTTTGCCCGGCTTGACAGCTGCGTACTGTTTAATTTGTGTCGCGAATGTATTTAAAAACTGAGTATCAGACAAACTAGCATTTGCGTTCTGAATTCGATATAGATTACTTGTTGGAAGCGTAATAGTGAAGCCGAACGCATCGGTCAAAGTGCGAATTGGCACCATTGTACGATCTCCACGCTCGAACACATCCCCCTTGTTCAAATCCAGCGTAAAGCTGCGATTATGTCCAGTCAGTACCAATGTATTTCCGTTGGCCGAAGTAGAAATCCCCATCTTTTGCCCTAATGTAACGATAGGAACATACAACTTATCATTTTTCATTACGGGCTGAATGGTATTCGAATCTAGCAACACATCATTGACCCCCAGCAAAGGAGCCTTCGCTTGTGCACTCGCCGTATTCGTATGTATACCTAGCAAACCCAAACAACAGATTGCCATCAAGCATACAGCCATCCATTTTGCATTTAAAAGCTTCATTCATTACACCATCCTGTGCTGTATTTTATAATGTGCGGGAGCTATCTCTAGCTTGTCTATGAAGTTATACAGACATGACGATATAGACATGGCAATATAGACATTCACTCAACATATAGAACATAAACGCGTATGAACCGACTGAACCTGACGTCTTTTCGTTCCCCCTATATATATTAATAGATTACCAGACTATAGTAGGTAAATATAGTAAAACAATTTGAAAACAATCTCGCAACCCCACCGCCAGATAAAGTTACAAAGTTGTGAATAAATTTTGATAGAACTAGAGACTACCTGAAGAAAATGAAGGTAAGGATCGCCTCATTAATAAACCTGCACTTTGCGGAATCATAACCATCCGGCTCGCAAGTATTGAAGTTCTGTGGTACTGTTCCATAGCTCCCGAGTAACAGAAATGGATTGTATGCCTTCTCCTGTGAAGAAGCTATATCCCTCAAACGTCATAGTTATGTTACTAGATTTATAGAATTATACTGGGACGCAAAAAAAAGCACCTGAAATCACCATAAGGAATTTCAAGTGCTTTATAATCTTGTTTTAAGTTACTCTTATAGTCGTCCTTTCAGCTTTGATAATGACATAATATACACGCGTTGAAAACTGGTTATTGCTAAACAAGCGAGAATTAGTCTCGTTTGTGGTTTAATAAAGCCCCTTCTCGAAAAAAGGAATTTTTCATCTTCCTTATTATTTGGTTTCAGGAAAATTATCCTTGATTGGTGGGGTAGAGTCCCAGCTTATCAGTTTAATATGGTACTTATCAAGTAATTCATTTGAATTGGAAAATTGAGTGTTAATAGTCCTTCCATCATTTTCAAAAACCCTTCCATCTTTTTTAATGATAATGCCTTCTTGTTCAATAAAGATAGAGTCAGCAACGGTTTGCTGATACTCGTCGGTACCATCCAAATCACCCATATAGTACTCTGCAATCCCTGGATAATAGGATATTTCAATTCTGCTATTCACTTCTAGTAAAGGTAGTAACCTATCTCCGCCAGCTAATCTTTCCTTCCACTTACGATATTTTCCACGACCTTCATTTGAATCAATGCCATCATATTCACATATTAACGTATCTTGAATAACCTTTCGTTGCCCGTTAATTTCATATTCCAAACGAAATGGAAATTTCCCATATGTGATTTCAGGGTGTGAAGGATTGGGTTCTAATTGAATCCCTATGAATATTAGAAGCCAAGGTAACGCAATGAACACTATGATTGCAAATGCCAACAACAAAGGAATGCTTAGCAATAACAATGTTTTTTTCACTTTCATTTATACCCCGCCTCCTTCAAAGCTTTTTTTACTGAGCCCATTTTATGGTTTCTGACCATTTGCCAAGCCTTATATGCTTTAGAGTGCCACCACTTAATTTTATACTGCGTAGGTAAGTAAACCGTTGTTCCAGTGCCTACTTCACCCAAGGTCTTGTTCAAAATTTCGTCCTTAACTACATAATTCGTTGCTCTTGCAGTATAGTCCCTATCACTTAAACCATATTTACCTAGTGAAGGTACTGCAGGATTAAATGTAATGGCATTTTTATTATTTGCAACTGCATTTGCAATTGCTTCAGCTCCCCCTTTTGAATGACCCACCATAGTAATTTCACTATCCTTATGATTAGCCACAAAATACGAAGATTTTAAAATCGAATCTTTCATGTCATCTGAGTAACCTATTGGTTGTTGGATATCATTACCTGCATCTCCCCATGTGTCAGTACCTTTATTAACTAGTGCGAATTCTAATGTGCCTTTTTTGTATCTAGAATACACGCCTATTTTTAATCCTTCTGAACCTTGTAGAATAGTATACAATCTCCAATTACCTGAAAGTCTTGTTCTAGTAAAATCATTAAGACTTAATGTTATATCATAGACATTTTCTGCCATTTCAGCGGCTTCCATCGCAGTAGGAATATGCCCACTTGGATCAGTGTACTTCAATGGATTATTATTTGCATACGCATACCAGTTCAGGCTCTGCGGATTGCTGATCTCGCCCTGATACGTATCCTCGCCCATAAAACGGGCTGTGCCCGGATCGTACCAGCGAGCCAGCAGGTACTGAAGCCCAGTCGTGTCATCCCAATACTCGCCAGCATAACGCAGCACGTTCGGAACGGTCTCTTTGACCTTCTCCGGGCCGCCCCAGATATCGTAGCTGTAGCTATTCAATTCCTTGCCCGAACTATCACTTAGGCCTACTACATCACCGTGACCGTTGAGCTGATAATATTGCAACTGCCCGCTTACCTTGTCTTGTCTGGCCCACAGTTGACCGGACAAGTCATACACGTAAGCGTAAGTGATCTTGGCTGTTCCACCTTGGACCTCGGCTTCCGCAATCAGCTTCGCTTCTTCGTCATAGTAATACCGAGTCGTTTTGCCCCCCTCTGTACGCTCGTACAGTAGACCGTCTCCGTTATAGCTGTACCCGACCTCTTTGCCTTCACCGGTCACCTTTGTCAGACGGCTGACAGAATCATACGTATATTCAGCATTTTTCATGCCGAACACTTTGCCACTGCTTTCAGCGCTTCGGTTTCCATTCGGATCGTAGCCATAGGTCTTATTTTTTTCACCAGCGGCTTCGCTGGCAATTCGATTTGACGGATCATATCCAAACTGGTCTGTTGTTCCGTTTTGTGTACGTCCGATGATGTTTTTATTGCCATCCCGTTCATAACCAAATTGGTGTAGCGCTGTACCGCCCTGCTCCACCGTAACCCCGGACAAATCCAGTCCGTTATAGCTGAATCGCGTACTCAGCCCTCTGCTCGAAGACTGACCTTTCAGCAAACCATTAGGAGCATAATCAAACGTCATGCTATCCAATGATCCACCCGCAGCAGCCGTCGCTCCTGCCAGGCTCTGTAGATTTGCTGTACCAGTTCCACTGCTAACGTCCATTTGAGTAACTCGGCCCAAGCTATCCAGCTTGGATTGAACATGCATAGACGTGCCAGCTGCATCTGTCAGTACATAGCCTGTACGGGACTGCTTGTTGTATTCATAGTTTATTTGCGTGCCGTCCGGGTACTTCAGCCCGGTCAACGATCCATCTGTTGAATCATAGGCATAGGAGGTCGTTCCCTGCCCATCTGTCATACTAGTTCTTCGTCCTGCGTTATCGTAGGTATAATTGGTTTTAAAATCAGGTCCCGCCGCTTCGGTAACCAATCCGTCAGCGTTATATTGAAAGGTGATTGCGTCCGATTTCCCCGTCAGCATACGGGTGATGTTTCCATCTGTATCGTAAATATTTAGCGTGGTTCCTCCACTTGATTTCTCAAGTAACGTACGTCTGCCCAGCTCGTCATACGAATACACATTCTTTTGCCCATCAGGATACTGAACGGTCTTCAAATTTCCGGCTAGATCATACATATAGCTAACCTGCTGTCCGGATGGATCTGTGACCGAAGTCATTTGTCCCAGAGCATCGTAATCATAGATCATACGTTGACCGTTACCGTCCGTCCGGCTAGTGACCATACCCGCATGATTGTAAGCTAACGACTCCAGCGGCTGAAATGATCCATTTTCAGCCTCTTGTGTGGAGGTCACACGACCTAGAGCATCCGATACTTCACGTATACGGTAGCCAGAGGCATCCGTCTGAGTAACGGTACGATCCACTGCATTATACGCCACGGTATCTGTTGTTCCATCCGCATAGGTCGTCTTTACAGGTCGTCCAAAAGCATCGTAGGCGTAGCGAGTGGTTGCTTGTTCGGCATCCGTGCTTTCTACCATATCTCCATGATCATCATAACCGTAACCATAGATTGCATCATCCACCTGCTGCTGAAGCATCTGTCCGAACGGATTATACAATCTTTCAACGCTTACACCATCGGGTCCGGTAACAGTGACATCATTCGTATCATCCTTGTACACCACGACAGTTTGAGTGCCGTCCGGATAAGTAACCTTTGTTACACGCCCCAATGCGTCATACACATAAGACTCCGTTTTGCGCTTGGCATCTGTTTGGGACTTGATTTCTCCGGTCGGATAGTAATCATACGTATACTCAACACCTTTAGGCAAAAGCTGCCTTGTTGGGAGGTGAGAACCATAAGGAGAATCATAATCAATAGACACACTAGCATCGCTTCTATCGTCAATTTGAATTTTCTGGCTGCTTACATTCCCTTTTGTATTGTAAAAAGTAGATCTATGCGATAATAGTTTTCCTTGCTCTGTGCCTTCATAGCTTTTTAGCTCATACAAATTGCCCTCTGACTTGTAGGTGCGAACCGTCGTTAACGTTTTTCCTTCACTTATTTTGTTGACCGTCTGAGCGGGTTGAACCCAGAAAAAAGGCTCATTAGAGGTTTTATACGTATGAACAGTCTCCGATCCCGTACTTTGGGATATTTTCAAAGGAAGACCATATTCATTGTAGTCATAGGAGGTCGTTACAGGTTCTGATGAAGAACCTCCCTCCGTATAGGACTCTCGCATTTGCACAGGCAAATTCCAGTCCATGGCATCATTATACGTGTAATCTATATGATAGCCGGTAGAATCTCCCTCTTGATCATAGCTGTTTAGAACAAACTTGTCCGGTGCGTTATCTCCTCTAAAGACTTTACCGAAATGGAAGGTTTCCGCTGTACGTGTTCCTTTGGCAACCACCGTCCATTCAGCGTTTTTCCCATAGTTGGCTAGATCTTCTCCGGAATAGGTGAAATCAATTTTATTTAAATAACGATTGCCTGCGGTTGTACTGTACATATCAGCGCGTGAAACCACCTTGAACACGCCTTGTGTACCGTATACACCTATCTGCTTGTTAAATGCTTCATAACGAATGTCTGTGATCGATGAAGTAGGTCGTACAATTCGTGTAAGCAACGCCGATGCATTTTGCTGTAGGGCTCCAGTCTTTCCTTCACCATCTACGACCACATTAAAAGGAGCGTCCATGAATGTATACGCATAGCTTGTGCTTCTGGAAAGAGAATCCAACACTTCTGACAGCACCTTGCTGCTTCCCTCGCCACTTTGACGATAAGTGTACTGATGGTCTGTACCCTGCTCTTTAACAACAAGCTGTCCAGCATTGTAAGTGAAGTCAAGCTCTCTGCCATCATTATTTCGAATCGAACGAATGAGCTTTGCTCCACCAGAACTTGTATAGTCAAATTCCACCCGATTCTTATACGCATCCTGGATTAAAATCAAATAACCGTCCTGATCCAGAAAATAGTCGTTTCCATTCAGCACTGCTATTTTGTATGCACTGCTTACTCCCTGCACGCTTGCGCTTTGATCTGTGCTGATCTTCAGATCTTTGTATGCATATCCTTCAAGCTGCAAATCATTTTTCATTTCATAGGAGCCTGTTCCCGGCATATACAAATACCGCTTACCATCCTGTTTCTGTATATGAGGAAGATCCCACTTCCAGCCTCTTCCCAGACCAGAAGCTGCTTCCTCCTCGCGGATGGCACTGGTGTTTGTATACAACCCTTCATTTTGCTGCACACCAATCTGGTTATTTGCCAATGAACTGTTATACACACGAGTCAGTGCGAAGGGTAATGAACCCGGCAGCACCAAGTCCGTATTTTGCACGACAAGCTGCCCATAAGCGGTGGATACACCGTTGTCACCGTAATTCAGCCCATAACGTGAAGCATCATCACTTAACCTGCTTTGTGCGAGCGCCGCTTGATCAAAAGGAGCATACACATCTGTTGTAGCAGATACCTGCAACATACTTTGTTGAAGTAAACTCTGCCCGATCAGACTGTTTTCTCCTGGAATCGGCGCATATACGGAATCATTTACACGGGGTATGGATGGTATATCCATCTCAGTCGTGTCTGGAGCCGTTGCTTTACCCTCTTCCTTATCTAGCGGTTGTTGAGTTGCTTCTTCATCCTGGGCGGCCTGAGTGGGCTTTTCATCTTCCTTCAGCTCAGCCGACTCATCAGACGGTTCCGCCTTTGCATTTGTGCTCAATGTCAGTCCATTCTGCTGTACCCACAAGCTTGGACTTTGCTCCGGTAATGAATTTTCTCCACCATCTTTTTGCCAAGCTTTATAAATATCATATAAAGTATAGCCTTTGGATAACTGTGCATTGACCCAAGCCTGATCCTTACCTGTTTGCTGTGCAAGCCATGCTCTGGTAATAATCTGTGGAGTGGAAGACGAAGAAGACTGAGAAGCTGCCGCCTCTCCGTGCCCTTCTTCTCCATATGCCCATGTGCTCCATGGACCCAGCAACATTGCCATACATAGTAGACTACAAATATAACGTTTAAACACTCGCTCACCCCTATTTAATAATGCCTGTACATCTAACTATCTGTTATGTTTTTTCGAAGCAAAGACATCCTTTTAATCTGTAAAAGGAAATACCTTTTTCGTCCGTCTAATGACGTTTCCGTTTAAGTCATAATCCAATTGAATTTGATCACCGGTGAACAAAATAACTTTATTCATTCGGTTCCCTTTTCCATATTCATATGAAGTATCCTTACCAAGCGCCATATGTGCTGCCTTAATTACGGTTTGTAATGCGCCGCTATTGGTTTCTGTCAACTTCACATAAATCGTTTGGCCTGCCTTCATCTCATACTCTAAGACCGTGTAATCCCAACCATATATTTGTGCTTGCTCTGTTGAAGAGACAAGCTGGTTACTAAAATCAGGGTCCGTAAACAAGCTTACAATGGGTTGCTGCGCAGCAAAGTTGGATTTCTCCTTCACAGCAAAACGGTAAATCCCGTCTTCTTTGGGTGTAAACCGATATTTCCCTTGTTGGCCTGCCGTAAAGTCAGCTTCTTTATCTATGAGCTCAATTAGCTCGTCCAGCTTGCTGTCATCGTTATTTTTTACGGCAAACACACGATAAGGCGCTCCAAAGTTAACAGCAGGAGCAGCTGCAGCTACGGCAAGATGAATATTTGCATTAGCTGGCACTTGCTGTTGAGTATCTATCGCCTCTTTATGTTCACGAATCACTTTTCCAGCCTGATCCGTAACGGTATATTGATACGTTCCACCAGCCGCCTTCGCATTCGTCACGATAGGGGCCTCCTGACTTCCGCGATTGATCCATATCTCCTGGTTGCTGCCAGACAAAGACGTTTTTAACAACGCCGGTTCTGTGCTTGGCTCCGCTTTAATTTCATTCTTGAAATGAAAGGTCACGGCTTGCGGCGAAGTGACAGTCACAACAAGCGTATCTCCGGCTCCAAGTGAGATTTCAGGTAGAGAAGCATCCATACCTGCTCTATCCACCTTGGAATTTACACCGCTACCTTCTTCATATATGGCATAGTCGTAGAGGCGGCTTTCGTTTGAAGCATCTGTCGTTAATGAGGAAGCCTGTGAACCAGTATTATGGAATACATAGCTTTCTCCCTGCTTGACAGTGACTTGATTGCCTGTCGGCACCTGAGCATCCTCAACGTCGAATATTCCTAACACAGCTCCATAAGTCACTGGCACATCCGAAACCGTCGTTACAATGGCATATCCACCAGCCTGTACCAACGGCAATTGAGTCGTATCACTGGCCTGACTGTACACCGTACCGTCTGCCTTGTAATTCATGTAATTCCACTTCATACCGCTGACTGAAATGACATCCAGAGCCTTGTCCAAAGTGCTTACATTGATAAATTTCCGGCTTTCACCGCGTTTCAATGTAATTCGATGGAAGGCTGCCTGTGCGTTAAGCATAGCCTCTACCTTACTGCTGTAACTAAAGGTGATTGGCCGATCGGATACATTGGTGACAATGGCTTCACCGCCTGCAACAATCTCTGGGTCCACTGTATTGTTGAAATGATCTGATGTCAGTAAACGAAGCCCTCGATAGCTTGCCGAATCAAAGCGTGCACTTCCACTACTTTTGTTATGCCGCAATGAATTCGATTTGCTATCATGATTGCGGAAAATGTACGAATCCCCTGGCTCCAGCGTCGTTTGCCCGATACCATTATCATCTTCGCTGGCCTTAAAGCTCCGATAGATACCACCAAACGTGATTGGCGTGTCACTGGTTACCGTCACACTGGCCTTTTTACCTGCACCAACCAAAAAGGTTGAGTTTCCGGTATTGCGCCTGGATTGCTCTGTACCATCTGCTTTGTACAGAACCACATCATATTTTCCTTTAACGGTACTGGCTGTGCTATGCAGATTCCTCAAATGATCACTAATATTAGTAAAAGCATAACTTTCACCTTTAGACAGTGTTACGCGTAAAAAGGCAGGATCATTGCTAGTTTCCCAGGAAAAATCATCTGTATAATCAAAGATAATAGGACTCGGACCGATCACAGTCACAATGGCATATCCCGAAGGCGGGATCATGGGACCAGACTGGCTGTTAAAACCAGAGGAATTTACCGTTCCATCCGGCTTGTAAATAGCATAGTCGAACAAGCTTCCTACCTTTTTGGAGTTATTGTAGATCGGATTCATTAGCGTACCATTATTGTGGAAAATGTAGCTCTTGCCCACCTCAAGCTCCACACGGCTGATTACATCACCACCCACAGGACGAGCAATAAAATTGCGATATGGAGCCCCGTATGTAACCGGATTGGCAGTGACCTGGGTAATTACCGCGTATCTGTCCACAGCAATCTGCGGCTTCGCCGTAGTGCCACTGCCGCGTGAAGCCTCTGTTCCGTTTGCCAGATAAACAACATAGTCAAGTTTATCTTTAGATGTACCGTCACTTTCCACCGTATCCAATCGGGTTCCCACATTGATAAATTGGTAGCTTTCCCCCTGATTTAGGGTAACCCGCGCATAAGCCGGCTCGCCGGTGCTTTCTATACTGTATTTGCCGTATGGAAATCCGAAGGTCACCGCATTGGCAGTGGAACCTGTAATAATCAGTTCCTCGCCATCACCCAAAGAGGGATGAGCAATGCTATTGAGATCAGATGCGGATAAAGTTCCGTCTGCCTTGTATTTTGCGTAATCAAAACGGCGATTGTCCGCATTTGACCCATCATGCTGAATCGAACGGGCAGTCCATCCTTCATTCACAATCCGATAGCTTTCATTTTTAGAGACCGTAACTCGCTCTAGTGCCGGGTCCTCCGATGTACTGTAGGTGAAGACGTCCGTTACTTTTACGGTTAATGCTGCTGTTCCTGTATTCGTAATAAACGCTGTGCCTCCCCCAGGAACACCAATGGGGCTAATGCCATAGTCCATATGGACAGTGCTGATGTCTCCGTCCTCTTTGTAACTTACACTATCGTACAAAATGCCTTTTGATTGAGAAGCGTTGCTATATATGGACTTACTGATCGTATCTGTATTCTCGAATTCATAGGTTTCCCCAGGTTCGATAACGATTGACGTATACTCCACCGTTGCCGCCAAGCTCATCATGAGTGCATTATAAACGCTGTTTGTTACAGAAGTTGGCGGATTGAAAGAAGCTGTTCCATCAGAAAGCTCCTGTTCCTCCTGTACCAAACCTGCATGACCTTGTTGTATTCCGCCCGTTGCATTTTGTTTTTCTGCTCCTGCTTCAACAGGCAGACACAGCAAGGTGTTAATCGCTAAAATCGCCGTCAGAAACCATACCACTACCTTTTTACAAATCATCTAGCTGTATAACCTCCCTTTTTCTCGTCAAAAAAATGCATGTTGGGCTGCAAAGACCCACTTTTCTCACTGTACATCCTTACAATCGTAAGAGAAGAACATATTACCTCCATTTCCATTAATAATGTCACATTTTAATATATAGACACCTTAAACTTCCATTTTTATAGGCCAAATGGACCTTATTTTCCATAAACCGGTTAAGCCCATGGGATTAAAAGAAAATCAGGAGAGGAGTCACTTGCAAACCCCCCTTCGGGTATAGTAGTATGTGGTTAAAAAAAATCGGAGGGTATATGCCTAAACAACAAGATAAACATTCCATTCAGGCGTGGTCTCTGATCAATCGCAAATATTTGGGAAAAGGTGTGCGTGTCAAACGTTTTCGTAAACCAACACGCTGTCAAGTGCGCAATCGCGTTTTGCTTGCCGTTTTGATGGCTAATGACATTAAACTGTCCCAACTTGCCGAGGAGCTTTCCATTTCCTCCCGTAGTGTCAGTGCGTGGGTATATGAAGGTCGCATTCCCGGCAACACTAATCTGGAAAAGACGTGTAATACACTTGGTTATCCGCACCATATTCTATTTAATGAAGAGGTTGTCCGGCGTTCACCACTCATCTGTCAACCAGCGCCGTCCCGTTTTATGAAACGGACTGTGACTCGTTCTCCGGTTAAAAATCGGATCTTGGCGGGTCTATGCATGGTACATGATATTTCGGTGACCGATGTGAGTCATTGGATTGGTGTTCACCCCGGTACATTTCGGAAATGGTTGCATCAGGGTACCGTTCCTTCGCAAACCTTCCAGGATCAGGCGGAACAGTTTTTCCGTATTCCAAAATCCATTTTGTTTGCTGATGCCATGCTGAAAAAGTAAAAATGTCCGTAAAAGAGAAATGGTTGTAATTTTCATGAAAGTCTTTGAAAGGAACGCATTACCATCTTTCATCCGCTGAGACTTTCACATCATGTAATTCACAGAATATAAAAATGCAAAAAAGCACAGTCTGCCGATTCCTCGGCGCACTGTGCTTTTTAGATAACAGACCTTTAAATACTTCTTGCTTATATTTTGTCAGCTTTTTAAGAATGAATGCTTGCCGTTTCAGTTGAACGTTTGGCTTCTTCCTTGATGGACTTTAGCTTTTTCATCATCGGATTGCCTCCACGTCCAAAGTAGTCGTGAAGACGGCTGTATTCCTCGTACAGCTTATCATACACGGCCGCGTTCTCAGGGATCGGCTTGAAGCTCTCGTCCCGTACACGCGCCATATGACGCGCTGCTACGACGATATCGTCGTACCCTCCAGCTTCAGCTCCCGCAGCCACTGCTGCGAACATGGCTGCACCCAACGCAGGAGTTTGGGTAGAAGCAGCGACCTTAATTTCCCGTCCGGTTACGTCAGCATAAATTTGCATCAAAAGACGATTTTTCTGCGGCAATCCACCGCACGTATACAATACGTCTACTGGCACGCCGTTATGATGGAATGCATCGATAATTTTACGTGTTCCGAACGCAGTTGCTTCCAGCAATGTACGATACACTTCCTCTGGCTTCGTCAGCAACGTATATCCGACAATCAGCCCCGTCAGGTTGGTGTCAACCAGCAAAGAACGGTTACCGTTCCACCAGTCGAGTGCCAGCAATCCGGTTTCGCCCGGTTTATATTCAGCCGCTTTACGCTCCAGCCATACATGGACGTTCACACCTTCCGCAGCTGACTGCTCCTTCACTTCGCCCGGAACAGCATGTTCCACAAACCATGCGAAAATGTCTCCTACCGCCGATTGTCCAGCCTCATACCCGTAATAGCCCGGAATAATTCCGTTCTCTACAACGCCACACATACCTTCTACTTCTTTTTCTTCCTCACCGAGGAGCATATGGCAAATGGAAGTTCCCATCGCCATCACCAGCTTGCCTGGTGTGACGACGCCTACTGCCGGAACAGCCGCATGAGCATCCACATTGCCTACCGCTACTGCCGTTCCCGGGTTCAGTCCGAGTTTTGCAGCCATCTCCTCTGTTAATCCACCCGCACGGGCACCCAATTCATAAATCTCACCGCGCAGCTTCGTATCCGTCAAATTATCTAGACGCGGATCGAGCTCTCTGAAAAATTCACGATCCGGATAACCATCGCGATGATGGTAAATAGACTTGTAGCCAGCTGTACACTGATTACGTTTCAGTTCCCCGCTGAGCTGGGAAATTACCCAGTCGGTCGCTTCTACAAAGCGGTCTGTTTGATTATAAATGTCCGGTGCCTCGTTCAGAATTTGCCAAATTTTTGCGATCATCCATTCGGAAGAAATTTTCCCTCCATAGCGGGGCAGAAAGGCCTCTCCTCGCTGCGAGGCAATGGCATTTAAACGGTCCGCTTCATCCTGTGCTGCATGATGCTTCCACAGTTTCACCCAACTATGCGGGTTATCTTTTAGGTTCTCGTCAAAGCACAACGGTTGTCCTTGCGCGTCGATCGGCAGCATCGTGCATGCTGTAAAATCAATTCCGATCCCGATGATATCGTCTGGAGAAATGCCAGTCTCCTTCATAACGGCAGGTATAGAAATAGTCAGCACTTCAATATAATCAGCCGGATGTTCCAGCGCCCAATCCATTTCCAATTTGCGTCCGCTACCAGGCAGCACTTCATCCATAACTCCATGACGGTAAGGTGTTACATGTGTAGCAATTTCAGCTCCGTCAGACAGGTCAACAATAACCGCACGGCCGGACTCCGTTCCATAATCGACACCAATTGTATACTTGCTCATTTGTGTGCCTCCTCCTTTTTCGTTTGACCATAATAAGCGTTCGCCCATGCTTGCGCAGAAAATGCTTACCCAGCAGCACCAGATCCACTAAGGTGAATTCTGGATTCCGAACGAAAGAACGGTACAATGCCAGATGATGTGTAGGCGTATCTGACGAAGGCCGAAGGTCAACCTCGACAATATCGCCTTGTAGAACCAGTACAACCAGTTGCTCCGCTTTCAGTTCTTCATAGGCCACGCCTTGGAAGAGCCAAATTGGCCTCCCATACTTCCTTTTTCAATTGTTCTAATATGTATAAGACACACCTTTTACTATCATTTCTGAAATCTGCAATGGAGGAGGTGACTGAAACTAACTTCAAATGGAAAATTACAGGAAGGTCTTAACGACCCTTTATCCTTGGTTCCGCTTTCATTATATGCTTGTACGTACAACTTAGCTAGTCTTTTTTATGTATTTTCTCGATAGATTTATGTACTCATTTTCAGAAAAAACATAGCAAAAACAGTCTATTTCTGCAATCCAGAAAACAGACTGTTCGGTATGGCGAAAAACATGCCCATCAAATATTAAGCGTTGAAGCTGTACACTTACTAACTTGTCCTTACATGTTAAGACTGATCTCCCTGCCTAGTTTTGTTTTCTCCAGGCATGACCTGAACAGGCCCCGTAGATTCACGAACGATGAGCTCAGGCGGTAGAATTAACTGACGATCTTCTTCATGGTACCCCTTCTCTTCAATCATCGACAGCATGGTATCGGCAGCACGTAGCCCCAATTCTTCCTTTGGATGCCGAATTGTCGTTAGCTTGATTTCCGTTGCTGTCGCCAAAAATGAATCATCAAACCCAACCAACGATAGATCATTGGGAATGTTCAGGCCCACCGAACGTACAATATCCAGGAGTCGAACAGCCAGCTCATCATTGTAGGTCACCCATCCAGTAGGACGCTCTCCCGCCTCCATCGTCAATAGCCTCGACGCACGTTGTAGCGGAATCTCATTTTTTTCTTCTGTCCGGTAAGTCGTTACTGCGTTCGGGTGTAGTGTCACACCATATTTGCGGTGAGCGGCCACAAATCCCTTCATACGAAGAATCCCCTGCATATCATCGGTTTTGAAAAATCCGGCCAAGCGTCGGTGTCCCAGCTTAATCAGATGCTCGGCCGCCAAAAAACCACCCTTTTCATCATCTACTCGCAGACATGGCGCATCCATTTCCTCATAACGCGCATTGATCATCAAATAAGGGATTTGGCGATTTTCCACGGTTAAATAATAGTTCAGATTGGGGTTACGCTCTCCACTTTTGGTCGGTTCGATAATAATTCCGCTCAGCGGTTGACTCAATAGCATTTCCAGGCACTGACTTTCTTGCTCAGGGTCATTACCTGTGCTTGACAGCAGCATCTTATAGCCCTGACGACTCAATTTAGATTCAATTCCCTGTACAATGGATGGGAAAATATAATCCGATATATAGGTTGTAATGACTCCAATCGTCTTTGGATCTTCGGGCTGCTTGCTGTCCCGTGTCGCGACAAAGGTTCCCTTGCCCTGCATCCGAAACAGCCAGCCTTCCTGCACCAGCTCACCCAGCGCCTGACGCACCGTTTGCCGACTAACGGCAAATTGTTCAGACATTTCATGCTCAGATGGAAGCTGGCTTTGTGGTTCCAGTTTAGATGAATGAATCCAGGACAAAATCTCCTGTTTAACTTGTATATATTTGGGCGCCATAATTTCCTCCGTACTTGCAATATCGTGTACCTGTTCATATTCCACGATTATAGCATACCGTTCATTTGTACATACAAATGTTACAGGAACAGGATATCGTCGTATTGCTGCCGGAGGTGTAAACCCATTCGCTTATCCCTTCCTTGCCACACATGAGTGGCTGAATATCTAAGGGACAATTTGTGTAGAGGTTGCACATTACGAACGAAGCAATTGATGTTCATTCTCATTCATATACTTAAGTCCAGTATAGCGATCACGCAAGGTATGAGCCGTGCGCAATGCACGAGCGAGCTGTTCCTCCGTAACCCCGAGCTCGGCAATGGTAGATGGGCCTCCGACCTGAGCCAGCCATGCGCGCATCTGCTCCGACGTAGGCAATCCCCGATACACCTTAAATGCCTCTACATCCTGACTGGCTGCTAAATCCCTGTACAGGTCAGACAGCAATGAGGATGCTACGCCCACTTTGGCACCATGCAAAACTTGCTTGCGTCCCTCTGCGATAAAATCCATTTCAATTCGGTGGGAAATATGGTGCTCTCCCCCTGACGCTGGACGAGAATGATCTATCATCAGCATCGAAATACCGGATGCAATCAGCGCATTCATCAATACCTCGACCCCAGCCTTGCTACCTGCCGCAATCTCATCGACATGTTCTACACAGTCACGCAGAGCCTCCTCAGTAATGCGATTAGCCACAGGTGAATACGGCTCGTTTCCCAAATCTCTGGAAACATGCCAGTCCGCTAGTGAGGTGAACTTACCGAGCATATCGCCAAAACCGGCCGCAGTCATCGTCTGTGGCGCATTTGCCAGCACGGACAAATCAGCAAAGATCGCCTCTGGCGGAACTGCTTGGAATGTCTGCTTGCTGCCGTCCACAATTAGTGGTGCGCCTGCGGAGGTAAAACCATCCACCGAAGCAGCCGTCGGTACTGACAAGAACGGACGATTCATTTTATAACATACGAAGCGAACCAGATCATGAATTGTGCCGGAGCCTACAGCAAGTACAGCCTGACTCTTATCCGCCACACCCAGCAGCACTTTCATAATGTAGGTCTCATCAGCAATCACATCCCCTACAGCATTCGGAGGTAAGCGGACGACATCAACTGTCAAACCTGCCTCACGAATCAGCTCAGCCACTTTTGTTCCAGCCGCCGCCGAAGTATGTTCATCTTCTACCAGAGTTACATGACGATAATCCTGTTGGTTCAGATATGGAACAACAGACTGCAGTGCTCCATCCCGTACCTCAATAAACAATTCAACCTTTCGGTGAGGATGATCAGCGTTACTAGCCTGCGCCTCTTCGTTCCACAGCTTGATCTGCTCATTCATATTCATTTCATCAGCCTCCTGAAAAAGGAATAATTTGCACAAGAATGATCCATAATGATTAATAGATTCCGTTTGAAAACGATTACTATTTAATTGTACGCACAAGTGTATGTCCAAGTCCAGCGAAAAAGTACAAGTTGCTTTTTAATTTATACATTTGAAAGGAACATGTTTATGAAATTTGGAACGGATATTGCCTGCGCACTTGGTTTACTGGCAGGTACAACGTTTGGCAGTGGTATTGCATTTTTGTTCGGCTGGCAAGCCTATCGAGCTCTGACTTCTGTTGCAGTCTTTGGCGTTGCGGGGATTATCATTACCATTGCCGTTTTTCGCTTGCTGCACCGTAAGTCGCTTCCCACGTCTAATTCTCGATAAATGCTGTTAGTGAAACGAGTGCAACTTGTTCTTTGCCAATATACATAAAAAACGGGCACTCTTAAGCAATTGCATCGCTTGAGAGTACCCGTTTTTGTTTTACAAATATCACTTATGAAAGTGTATCAACCTATGGATTAACGTCTAATTCATAATCAATTTCATCAAACCCGAATCCAAATAATTGGAGGAAATCCAGACGGTATTGTTCGAGATCACCCAATTCAGATACGTTTTCTGTAGTGATTTCGGACCAAGCTGCTTTGACAGCCTGCTGCACATCGTCTCTCATTTCCCAGTTATCCAGCCGAATGCGTCCTTCTTCATCCGTTTCCACAGTGGACCCACTGTATAGCGTCTCGAACAGACGTTGTGCCTGCTCAATACATCCCTCGTGCAGTCCCTTTTCCTTCATGACCTTAAACAGCAAAGAAATATACAAAGGTACGACTGGAATAGCCGAACTGGATTGTGTAACCAAAGCTTTATTCACAGAAACGTAAGCTTTTCCATGATAACGCTCCAGTTGCTTTGTTAAAGTATGTGCTGTAGCTTCCAAATCATTTTTAGCTTGGCCAATGGTTCCTTTACGATAGATAGCCTCCGTAATTTCGGGACCAATATACGAGTAAGCCAGTGTGGTTACCCCTTCAGCCAGCAGATCAGCTTCTTCCAACGCTTTCAGCCACAAGGACCAATCTTCGCCACCCATTACCGTAATGGTGTTCTCAATTTCCTCCTGCGTAGCCGGTTCTAGCGTAATTTGTGATACGACACCTGTATTCGTATTCACTGTTTTATTAGAAAAAGACTGTCCGATAGGCTTGAGAACGGAATTAAAGGTCTCACCCGTATCGGGATGTGTCCGTCGCGGTGAAGCGACACTATACACAATCAGGTCTACCTTGCCCAGCTTTTCCTTTACCAGCTTCAACGTCTCCTGCTTAATTTCATGAGAAAAAGCATCTCCATTAATGCTTTCTGCTATGTAGCCAGCTGCTCTGGCCGCTCTTTCAAAGGCTACCGTATTGTACCAGCCTGCTGAAGCCGTGCGCCCCTCTGATGCGGGACGTTCATAGGATACCCCTATGGTGTCCGCTCCCAGACCGAAGCTCGCAGCAATACGAGAAGCCAGCCCATATCCAGTAGATGCTCCGATCACAAGTACCTTTTTAGCTCCTTGTATTGATGTGCTATCTTTGATGTAGTTGATCTGACGGTTAACATGAGCCGCACATCCTGCAGGATGTGCAGTCGTACATATGAAACCACGAATTTTCGGTTTAATAATCATTGCAAGGGTCCCCCTACTTTGGCATTCATTTAATATGGATGGAATGGTTGTCCAGTCATAACTATATAGCAAATCAGCTTGCGGCTCAACACATAACATAACACTTGAAGACAGCCGAAGAAAACTACCGTAAACATCATAGTCTGCAACGCTTTTTTACTCCACTATTCATTTTGAATCATTTTCTAACAACATCACATCTTCTCCTTGCTGTTGTCTTATTTGGATATTAGCCCTTCCCCAAGAACACATTAAGTCAATAATTTCATTTGCTGTAATTCCATATTCCGTTATATAATACTCCACTTTTGGAGGCATTTGATTATACACATGTCTACCTATGATACCATCCTTTTCAAGTTCGCGAAGTTGCTGTATAAGAACCTTTTGAGAAATGCCCGGAATACTACGCTGTAATTCACTTGTCCTTTTTCTACCAGACATTAATAAACAAATGATTAATGATTTCCATTTACCTCCGATGATCTCAAGTGTTGCTTCTATGCCTAAATTATATTGTTTCATAGTACCACCTCTTCAACGCTAAAAATAACAAAGTTTATCTAATTAATTTTATAATTGCGTATCTTCACTCTAAGTCCAATGCACACTTTCAAGTAACTATCTTACTTTATTGTGTGTATTTACTTTTTTTGAAGCATACAGAATAATAATAGAGCATCTACAAAGGCAAATATGTTACGTAAGAAAGGTGATTTATGATGAAAACTCTTGTGATTTTAGCTCATCCCCATATCGAAGATTCTAGAGTAAATAACAGATGGAAACGAGAATTACTTCAATATACCAATGAAATTACAATTCACGAAATTTATAAAGAGTACCCAAACTGGAGCATTGATGTTTTGAAAGAGCAAAAGTTACTTGAAGCACATAGTAATATCATATTTCAATTCCCTTTATATTGGTATAGTTACCCGCCTTTATTAAAAAAATGGATGGATGATGTTTTTACTCATGGATGGGCTTATGGTTCACAAGGTGATAAGTTAAAAGGAAAGAAGCTATGGATAGCCATGTCCATTGGCGATAAAAAAGAAAATTACTCACCTACTGGTTCCGTTTCTTTTACTGTAGATGAAGTTATAGCACCTTTTAAAGCAAGCGCAGTGCATGTTGGCGCGATAACATTACCCTATTTCGCTGTCTTCGGAGCCTCATTTCAAGCAAGCGACGAAGACATTAATCAGAGTGCAAAGGACTATATTAAATATATATTTCAGTATAAATAAAATAGTTATAATGGTACACGCATCTTAACCATATAAAAACAGGCTCTTGGTGGCATCCAGCCAATCCAAGAACCTGTAAATGTAGGCTATGATGCGGTCGAGAGGACTCGAACCTCCACGGGGGTTAGCCCACACGGACCTGAACCGTGCGCGTCTGCCAATTCCGCCACGACCGCATATTATGTACTCACACCGATGTTTTTCAATCACGGTAATTAAGATTATATCTTCCATAGAACATAAAATCAAGCCATTTTTATTTTGTATTTTCTATGAATCATTTCCGCAAATATAAGAAAATCACTGGATATCACAATCCATATATGGTAAAATGGGTCCATCAGGAAAGGAGGTGCGTCAACATCAATAATCACATGTTGAGCGTATCCCTTACCCGGTCCGTTATTCTCTAATTTACAGAGTTGACGGAGGCGCGGGATACGGATCAAAGCTTTAATTAAGCGCCACGGGTAGAAAGACCGTCCTCGGACGGTCTTTTTTATTTCAACATCATCTATAAGATTACATACTGCACTGTGAAAGAGGAGATACGATGTCGATTAGACCCGCAAATGTGGAAGAGCTCAACGAGTTGACAGCCATCTGGCTGGATGCTTCCATAGAAGCCCATCATTTTATTGCTCCGCAGTATTGGGCATCACAAGTTACCGAGATGGAAAACAGGTACCTTCCCCTCGCTCAAAACTACGTTATCATACAAGATGATCATAGCATCGGCGGCTTTGTTTCCATGTTGGATGGATACTTGGCGGCTCTGTTTATACGTGTTGATTCTCAAAGAAAAGGCTATGGCAAGTTACTACTAGATTGGATCAAGAAGCAACATGATGAGATTCAATTAAAAGTATACCAGTCGAACACGAAAGCATTTAACTTCTATACCAAAAATGGATTTACCATTCAAGCGGAATCTGTTGATGCCGAAACTGACGAGAAAGAATTTGTGATGGCATGGACAAAACATTAACGATAATGAAGCATCTTTAGCTATATAGTCTTCTTATTTAACCCATAGACCTCGGTATATAAAATCTCTTTAAACGGAGCAAAATCCTGTTCAGCCAGCGCACCTGGATAGCTCATAATTTGAAGCCGCAGATCAGCCTGTCCTTCTCTTAAAGGGGGCTGTACATAGTCAAAATGGTTCAGATGAAACCCCAAACGTTCATAAAAACCAATTCTTCTCCGAGTCCATTCATCCACTGGTGGCTCAACCTCCAGTACTACCGGTTTACCGGACTGTGAAATAAACTTGCTCATAAGCTCTTTACCTAACCCGCCACCTCGTATAGCCGAATCTACGGCAATATGCTCTACAAACCGAAAATCTGTAAACTCCCATCCCGCCAAAAAAGCAATTATTTGCCCTTGTTCGTCCTTTTTGGTAAGTAAACGATAACATGGATGATGAAGCAGAGCCCTCTGTGACTCGGATGTTCTGCATTCCGTTTCAGGAAATGAAGCCTCCATAATCGCATATACTTGAGAGAATTCAAGTTCATTCATTTATACTTTCAACTCCTCTAACGTTAACTTGTTGGTCTACTAATGTCATTTACATTAGGGCCCTAACCCTTTAGACCTTGTTTAATTCCATAAGCGTCAGCAATATGTGTTCCAACAGCTCTGGAATGTCTTCCATCTGATCTTCATTAATTTGTCTGGAAAATCGGAGTTCAATCCTGTTTTGGTATGTAGACGTCTTCTCTCCGTAAATCTGACTAAGCGTTTGTACTGGTCGAAGATCGGGCTTCCAAATTTTGGCCAGTATATTTTCAATCCGGCTGCATTGTGACTCAATTTCACGAATTTCCATGTAAAAACTCAGCAACAAGACACATCCCGGAATTTGATCTTTGATTTCCAAAATTTCCGCAGCCAAGTTGTTTAAATCCGCCTTTAGTTGAATCTCTGCTGTCACACTCGGGTGTTCTCTCAGTCTGAATTGGACAGCAAATTCACGTGACATCACGGACATTTCCAATCTGTCGATCCGCTGTGTAATGTCAATACGTGAATCCAAATTATCCAGATCGTAAACCGTATTTTCCATAGCCACTTTTAAATTATCAAAAACCGTAGGGTCGAACATGTACAATTCACCTCTGCCTATCGTTACAATTTATTATCCAACTCATGTCGAAGTTTGTTCTTAATCCAATGAGTATACCATATATATTTTCCTCCAAGAAACCTAACCTTTAAACAGAAGCCCTAGAAAAAACCTGTAAACAAGCGAAATGCAATTCCGTAACAAAATGTTCTATTATATTTATTTTATTGATAAATATCCCTTTTTATTATTCCAATTTGCTGGTAAATAATATACAATAGTTCATGTTGATTACTAATATATTCATATAAATGAATATAAATCCCAAAAAAGAGAGGACTCTATTCATGAAAAAAACGTTGTTAGCTTCATTAGGTCTTACACTTATGCTGAGTACTACTGCCAGTGTCGCTTTAGCCGAAGAAGCAAATTCTGTACCCGTAGCAAAGGAATCAACACTTGCCTCTGCACTTGAATATAATGAACAGGAGCCAAATGATTGGTTTGAGCAAGCTAACTATTATTTTATTGGTGATGCTGTCATTGGAACCCTTGGTAAAGAGGGGGTGCCCGGAGTCTGGGAAGCCATTGACGTATTTAAATTTAAGGCTTTTGAAGCTCAAAAAGTTCATTTTACAATTCAGGGAGACAGATATTCTGATTCCTGGTTGGAAATGACTGTTTACGATAGTACTGGTCATAAAATTAAACGTTCAAGAGACGGTAACTATTTTTTAGATGTAGAACTTGAAAAAGGTAAGGAATACTACCTAGTCGTCGATGCGCCAGGACTTCAACCTTACACAGGAAATACATTCTTTTATAAAGTTTCTTCTGAAGCTATTTAAAATTATGTAACTTACTTAGTAGTTTAAAAAATCAATAAAACATAACTACGCCAAAAAGCCTCACCCCTTTCTCAAGGGGCGAGGCTTTTGTAGTTCAGTCATTCCATTTGGTGCACTCAGTTCTTTTACCCCTGTGTAAGTCTTACGACAAACGCGAGCTAAAGTCCTCGTAGGAGAACTGACGGATTACCTTGATGCCTTCTTCGTCGTTGTAGCTGGCGATGGCTGGCAGGTTGACTCCGTTGAACATGTGGTTTTTGACCATCGTGTAATGGGCCATGTCGCAGAATACAAGCTTGTCTCCCGGCTTCAATGGCTCTTTAAAGGAATAGTCTCCAATCACATCTCCAGCCAAGCACGTAAGCCCACCAAGTCTGTAAGTATGTGCATACTCGCCAGGCTGGCCTGCATCGATGATATTCGGGCGATATGGCATAGCCAGCACGTCAGGCATATGACATTCAGCCGAAGTATCCAGAATGGCAATATCCATTCCGTTTTTCATCGTATCCAATACGGTAGCCACCAGATATCCAGTATTCAAAGCAATAGCTTCGCCTGGCTCCAGATAAACCTGCACACCATATTTATCCTGAAAATATTGAATACAGCGTACCAGCGTGTCCAGATCATAGTCTTCTCTGGTAATATGGTGACCGCCGCCGAAATTGAGCCATTTCATGTTCTTAATGTATGGCCCGAATTTCTCATCCACGACTTTAATGGTGCGCTCCAGCGTATCTGAATTCTGCTCACACATCGTATGAAAATGAATACCATCCACGCCATCCAGATCCTCAGGTCTAAAGTTAGCCAGGGTCACACCCATTCTGGAGTTGTTGTAGCAAGGATCATACAACGGCGTTTCGATTTCCGAATATTCCGGATTAACTCGAATGCCGATGTCGATTTTTTTGGAAGTTACGCCTTGCACTCTGCTTTTGTAGCGTTTCAGTTGATCAAAGGAGTTGAAAACAATATGGTCAACATATTCCAATAGCTCATCAAATTCACTGTCTACATAAGCAGGTGCGTATACGTGAACTTCCTTGTCCATTTTTTCGCGACCGAGTCTGGCCTCGAACAACGAACTGGAGGTTACGCCTTTTAAATATTTGCCAACCAGAGGAAAGGTCGAAAACATCGAAAATCCCTTAAGAGCAAGCAAAATACTGCAGCCTGTCCGCTCTTGAACGGAATTTAAAACCTCAAGATTTTTGACAAGAAGTCTTTCGTCAACAAGATAACAAGGTGATGGAAGTCCTGTAATATCAATATTCATCGCAGGCCTCAATCAAGCAACGTTGGCGTAAAGTTCTCTTGCCATGGCAATCCGTGTTTATTTAGTGCTTCCATGAATGGATCTGGATCAAATTCCTCAACGTTGTAAACGCCTGGTTTTTTCCAGATACCTTTGATAATAAGCATTGCGCCGATCATAGCAGGAACACCAGTTGTGTAAGAAATGGCTTGGGAGCCAACTTCAGCATAACATTCCTCATGATCACAAACATTGTAAACATAATACGTTTTTGGTTTTCCATCTTTCACACCTTGGATGATGCAACCAATGTTCGTTTTGCCTTTTGTTCTTGGTCCCAGAGAAGCCGGGTCTGGCAAAATAGCTTTTAGGAATTGCAGTGGAATGATTTGTTGTCCTTCGTAATCAATAGGCTCGATCGAAGTCATGCCTACGTTTTGAAGTACATTCAAATGATTCAGATAATTGTCCGAGAACGTCATCCAGAAGCGGATTTTTTTCACGCCTTTAATATTCACTGCAAGAGATTCCAGTTCTTCATGGTACAAAAGATATATATTTTTCGGTCCAATTTCAGGAAGGTCGTATACCTTTTTCTCAGAAAGTGGCTCAGTTTCAATCCATTCTCCGTTTTCAAAGTAACGGCCCTTCGCCGTAATTTCACGAATATTGATTTCCGGATTAAAATTAGTTGCAAAAGGATATCCGTGGTCCCCTGCATTCGCATCCACAATATCAATCGTATGAATTTCATCAAAGTAGTGCTTTTGAGCATAAGCCGTAAATACTCCAGTTACGCCTGGATCAAAACCGCTGCCCAGCAGAGCTGTAATTCCTGCTTTTTCGAATCTTTCTTTGTAGGCCCATTGCCAGCTGTATTCAAACTTCGGCGTATCCGGCGGTTCATAGTTCGCCGTATCAACGTAATGAACACCTGTCTCAAGGCAAGCATCCATTATCGTTAAATCCTGATAAGGGAGAGCCACATTGATAACTACATCCGGTTGAAAGCTTCGAATCAAGTCAATGACCATGTCGGTGTTGTCAGCATCAAGCTGAGCCGTTTGTATCTTCGTACGACCTCCACCCAGCTTCTCTTTAAGCGCATCGCATTTCTCAACAGTTCTGCTTGCGATACAAATTTCTTCAAATACATCTGGGTTTTGGCAACATTTATGCACCACAACGCTGGCCACGCCACCGGCGCCAATAATCAATGCTTTTCCCAAAATAAATAACCTCCTTATTCCATACGCTAATCGCTAATCATTCTTGCAAACAAAATGATTATAAAGACATCCCACCAAATAATCAAGAAAAACGACAATTTGCTGTATCAAAATTCACAGGAGCATGTCACAAAAACTTTACAAATCCCAAAATTAGGCATAAAAACTTCGTAAAGTGAGCAGAAAACAAACATTACCCCATACATACCAGGGAAGTCAGCACGCATTTAACGGAAGTTTTTTTGAATATAATGCTCATAGCCCTAAAGAGTTAATATTATCTTATTTCTAAACAAAAGACCACCCCTCCGCATCCTATGAAGAAGATTCATGTGGGGGTAAAATTATGGGCTGATAACGTAATGCCTCATCTACGATCTCTGCCGCACTCAAATCACGATCATCCCAGTAGATCAAATTACTGATCCCCGGATGGGGCGTATTTTGCATCACTATGGTCAGCATGCTGTCGATTTCCTCTTCTGTTCCCTCATCTCTGATGATTTTTTCCACCAACTGTATAAGCTCACTTCGGTTTAAATTTTGGAGTTCCTCGCTGGCTCGATCCAGACTCATGTAATCGCCCTCCTTTGTATTGAGTATGATCGGCATTGTGTGGCCCATCCTTTTTCTGTAAGCGCTATATGACCTATTATGGAGCTTTAAGAAGCGTTTATGATAAATAAAGCCGCCCCCAGTATGGGAACGGCTCTATACAGTAAAGCTTTTTAAACCATGATTTTGCAAATATCATTCGTGAATTCAACCGGATCTTGCAGCGGCAAGCCTTCGATCAGCAAAGCCTGATTATACAGTAATGCCGTATAGAGGTTTACTTTCTCCTTATCCTCGGCAAAAGCTTCTTTCAAAGAGTTGAACACCGCATGGTTTATGTTGATTTCCAGCACTTTATTCGCTTTGACATCGGCGTTATTAGGCATAGCGTTCAAGATTTTCTCCATCTCAATCGTCACTTCGCCGTCTGCGGACAGACATACCGGATGTGTCTTCAAGCGCTTGGAGGCTTTAACACTGGATACCTTGCCTTCCAGCAAGCCCTTCATGTACTCGAACAGCTCTTTGTTGTCGTTTTGTTCTGCTTCTGTTTCTTTCTCGTTTTCGTCAGGCTCAATGCCCAGATCGCCGCTCGATACAGATTTGAATTCTTTCTCTTTGTAGCTTAAGAGCATTTTAATAGAAAACTCATCAATATCATCGGTGAAGTACAGAATTTCGTAGCCTTTATCGGCCACCATTTCGGTTTGCGGCAGTTTTTCAATACGCTCGTTGGACTCGCCGGAAGCATAATAAATATACTTCTGATCCTCTGGCATACGTGATACGTATTCGTCCAAAGTAACCTGCTTTTTCTCTGTAGAAGAGTAGAACATGAGCAGATCCTGGAGAGTTTCTTTATGTCTTCCGTAATCGTTGTAGACACCAAATTTCAATTGTCTGCCAAATGATTTGTAGAATTGATCATATTTCTCCCGGTCATTTTTGAGCAAGGTCAGCAATTGGCCTTTGATTTTGCTTTCGATATTTTTGGCAATCAGCTTCAGCTGACGGTCATGCTGCAGCATTTCTCTGGAAATGTTGAGTGACAGGCTTTCGGAGTCAACCATACCTTTGACAAAGCTAAAATAATCCGGCAGCAGGTCAGGAGATTTTTCCATAATCAGCACACCGTTGGCATACAACTCCAGCCCTTTTTCATATTCCTTGGAGTAGAAATCAAACGGGATATTTTCAGGAATAAACAGAATAGCTTGGTACACTACCGCGCCATCCGCGCTGACGTGGATATGCTGGAGCGGCTTGTCGTAGCCATAGCGTTTTTCCGCATAGAAATTTTGATAATCCTCGTCGGTCAGCTCGCTTTTGTTTTTTCTCCAGATAGGAACCATGCTGTTGATACGCTGTTCTTCTTCGTAATCCTCGAACTCGTTGTCGCTTCCCTCTTTCAGACGCTTGCCTGTAATATCCATTTTAATCGGATAGCGGATAAAGTCGGAGTATTTTTTAATCAGTGCTTTTAAACGATACTCGTCCAAATATTCGTCGTAGGACTCATCTTCGGTGTTTGCCTTGATTTTCAGAACAATCTCGGTTCCAACCTCGTCCTTCTCAGCTGCTTCAATGGTATACCCGTCTGCACCTGTGGATTCCCATTTATAAGCAGTATCACTTCCCAAAGCCTTGGTAGTCACTGTAACCACATCGGCTACCATAAAAGCTGAATAGAAGCCGACGCCGAATTGACCGATGATGTCATGACCATCCTTGGATTCATTTTCATTTTTGAATGCCAGCGAGCCGCTCTTAGCAATAACACCCAGGTTATTTTCTAGTTCTTCCTTGGTCATACCAATCCCGGTATCATGCAGGGTTAGCGTTCTGTTATCCTTATCGGCAGTTACTTTGATATAATAATTTTCTTTGTCAAAGACCAGTTGATCATCCGTCAATGCTTTGTAATAAATTTTGTCAATCGCATCACTTGCATTGGAGATCAGCTCTCTTAGGAAAATTTCCTTTTGCGTGTAAATCGAGTTAATCATCATTTCTAGCAGACGCTTGGACTCAGCCTGAAACTGTTTTTTCTCCATTCGGATATCTCCTTTCAGATATGAACCTATGTAAGGCCAGCAGATATGAGCTATGCAAACGATTCAACTTTGTTAGCACTCCCATCATTCGAGTGCTAGCCTACCTTTTTTATAACATTCCTCATTTTTTATGTCAATATCTCGGTTGGCTGAGCAGTAAAATTACATTTTAGGAAATCGCTAGTGTCTAATGTGCTTAAACATCACGTTAAACATTTCGACAGAAGATGGAAACAGCCCCTGTACATGGGGAAGCAGATTACTCCTGATCCGCAGCTCATCCTCATTCAAATGCTGTAGGTCTTCATGAAAGAACCAAACAATAGGATAATCGCCGTCCTTATGTCTGCTGCCTGCATTTAAACAAACGGGACCCTGGTCGTCCTCTGCTATTGCAAAAGGAATGTAGCCTGCTGATAGCAGAGGTGACCATTGATCGAGCAAATCATAAAATGCCTTTAAGCCCTGACCTACAGGCAGACGTGGAAACTCAACAAACGTACAATCGCTCCAGTATACTCCCGGAATGGATTCATTATCGAATTGTAAAGATACATAATGGTAGGACATGATAAAACTCCTCAGCAGGGGCGGTAGCTCAAAATGGTATTTTTCCTCCATCTCCCGAACTTCCTGTTCAGTAATCTGCGAAGGGAGAGGCTTCCATTTGATCCATCCCTCCTCGTCGACATTCCCATCACGCATTTCAATCGGTACATTTTCTTCCACATCCATAAAAAAGGCTTCATCCATTTGAGCAAATAGTTCCTTCATGGATGTACGAATATCCGCTTTCTTGTCCATGTCCTCACACCTCTTTCCTCTCTATTCACATTTTGCATCATGGGTTAATGCCAAATGCCATCTATCTGAAAATAGCATTGTAATCATGTGTTACTACACTTTTTAAGTTCAGCTTATCAGAACTTGCTTTTATCACCATTTGCGGAATATTAGTATTACCAGCGCAATGGCTCATAGTTCCGCCAGATCACCCAACGCGCTGTCTCGTGAATTCGCGCGGTGCCAATGCTATATTCGTCCTTCGTGCCGCTCTGCAAATCAATCAAATGAAGCATACCGCCATACGTTCCAACCGCCAACATACCTTCATCAGGTGTAACTGCCAGCCCGGATATCGTACTGCCGACAAAATAGCGCCAAAGTTCACGACCCTCCCTGTCAATCAGACGGAGATAACCGTAGGCATCACCCAAAATAGATCCTTGTGTCAGCGCTGTTGCGGCGTATACTCGCATTTCTTCATTCATCATCGGCCATTTTTCCTTATTCTGAGCAAGACCCTGCTCCACCTCAGCAATCGACACTTGAATGGTGGCACCGTTGTAGAAATGACAGGCATTGTACCAGACGTCCAGATCATCTTTGGAAAATAGAGCATAATGCGGATAACTAGAACTTGGCTCCAATGTATGCACCGTCTTATCGGACAGATCCATAAGCATATGCTCACTCATCTGGCTGCCGTAAGCGATCCAGCGTCCATCCCTCGACACAGCTCCATGAGCCATATCCACAATCGTATCTTCCAGCTCTAGTTCTCTTCGTTCAGACGCCTTAGGATGGATCAAATCCACCTGATCACCAGCCAGCAAATAAACGCCGTAACCACAAACCAGCAGAAGTCGCTGTCCATCGCCAAACGGAATCACTTCATCTAATATATCCTCAGGATGCTCCTCATCTCCCAAGCACTCCAGATCAGGAATGGATGCTTTTAAGCGTCCTTGTATATCCTTCCACTGAAAATGTGCTGTCTCTTCTCCTTGCAGATTTCGGTCCGGTTGACGAACAATACGAATCCCCTGTCCATCCACCAACGCAAAATAAGTCCCGTCCGGCGAACAGCCTACTCGATGCAGTCCGGGGATTTGCAAGATTCCATCTTTTCCCGTCACATAGATCGTCCCACGTTCCCGAGGATTGCCCGCATGTACAATGATTTCATTGCCTCCATTCACAAAAGCTATCGGCCTAACGGCTTGCAAAGCCTCCTCGAACGCTGGTGTAAGCGGCCAAGACGCGGCTGGAATTTCTCGACGTAACTGCTCCATTTCACCAGCCTGATTTGCCTCCTGAATCATACGAAAAATATCTTTAGCCATCTTGGGGCGTTCGTCCTGCTTTGGCTCTGATTGCTCCTGCTGCCATTCACTTTCCATGCCGACTCTGATAAATTCATTCACATCTGCGGCATACCTTTTTCCTTCCTGTCGCCACTTTGCTGCCATTTCATGATTCAACCAACTCATTTGCTTCCCCCATCCAGTGTATGTATGCCCTGTTTGTTCTACAGGCTTTGTTCATTATGTAAGGTGGTTTCTCACCTTTGTCAGCACAGACCACAGGTCTGTCACTGCCTTCACCTCTTCATAGTCCAGATAGGCATCTCGTTTGTCATAGTATTTTACCGCCATAATCACCATCTGAAGCGTCACTGGCTGTCCAGCAGCCTTAAGGACTTCTACAATACTTTCGAAGGTCGCCAACTCAAACCAGGTTTGAACCTGACGATCCGGCACCCACTTGGGAATATACTCGTCCTGTTCGTTGGTTACGGCTGTACCCTCCTCTGCACATTCCTCTAGCCAATGCTCATCCCAATAATAAATCGGTGTGTAAACAGGGTCCTGATCCCATTGATCCACATTCACATATAACCAGTTATTATGCAGTTGCCCCACGCTACGCACCAATTCCTGTAATCCTTCAAATACACGATAAGACGGGCGCTCTCTGCGACGGTAATCCTCAAGTCTTGTCTCATACCTGCTCATCTCCAACCTCCCGCTTCCTATATCAGCTAAACACTCAAAATTCGCATAACATACATTTACAACTTATAAAACCCGATATAATTACAAGCACCTCGTAAAGTGTCAAGACTACATAAGGAGATTGATCTATTCATGAAAAGAATCACCGCACTTGTTATCCTGTCCTTGCTATTACTTGTATCCCCGATCTACGCTGCTGCCCCAGCACCTATGCTGGTCTATGTGGACCAGAGTAACCACTCCTTCATCCCGCTTCGTCTCCTGAACAGCTATGAAGGGATCACACTCAACATGACGGCAGCGGACAAAAAAATAGAAATTGCGCAAGGCAATACTCGGATTACCCTATTTGCCGGAAAATCTACTGCCAAAGTAAACGATCAAACGGTCCGTTTGCAAAATGCTCCTTTTACCGATAATGGTTCGACCTATGTCCCCTTGCAGTTCATCAGCCAATATTTAAACCTGCAAATCTCATGGCAAAAGGAAACCTCAGCTGTACGCATTAAACAGGGTACAACGTCCGTCACGCTTCCGGTACTTACTGGTAAGCTACCCGGAAATACTACACCCATTACGACGGCTCATAAAAGCTTCAAGGTCGGATCTCGTACCTTTTCCGCTAAGGTGGTCACCATCTCTATGCTCCATCCCAAGGTAAGCCTGGATGTGGCTCTGGCAGGCGATACCATTGGTAAAGCGGAAGACTTAAGCAGTCTCGCCAAACGTAATCAAGCGGTTGTAGCCATAAATGGTACATTCTTTGACGCCTATACCAAAAGCTCCTACAAAACGCCTTACGGCTACCTAGTCAGTCACGGACAGATGTTGAAAAAAAGCTCCGGTGACCAACGGACGGTCTTCACCTACGATGCGAACCATTTAGCTGAACTGGTGTCAGGTTCTGCCTTTGAACAAAGATTAAGCCAAGGTAACATCGAAGGTGCCCTGCAAGCTGGGCCTCGTCTGGTCACGAACGGACAGGTTTCCCTAAATGTCAAAGCCGAAGGCTTCAAGGATCCGAAAATATTAACAGGCGGCGGCGCCCGCAGCGCACTCGGAATGAGTCGGGATCATAAGCTGATCCTCCTGACCACAAGCGGAGCGACTATACCGCAGCTCGCCCAAATGATGAAGCAGGCCGGCGCTTATCAGGCCATGAATCTGGACGGCGGTGCTTCCAGCGGGCTGTATTACAACGGCTCCTATCTCACCACACCCGGGCGCCAAATCAGCAATGCCATTATTGTAAAGTATCAATAGACGGATAAAGGGCTGTCTTCACGGATGTGTATGCCGTGGGGATAGCCCTTTATCCATTTTCCCCGGTTCCGGTTGTTCCTGCTTCCACCTGTTCAGGTGGCTTGTATGGGCCGTTACGGGTTGATCCTGCAACCTACAATCGAATCAGACCCGTAAAGCTATTGGTGCCTTCGCTTCCTTTTTTTAAAGAAAGATAAATACGGTTGTCTTCTTTGCTCGCCAAGCATTCATAAAGTCCGGGTTGCACAGAAAGGAACGTCCCTCCCCATACACATTCAGGCTCCAGTCCACCACTTGTGGCTTCCTCCCCTGCTCCAATAAATAGGTTGCCTGAGGGAACCTTCAAAAACAGTCGTACAGCAGGCTTGTCAATATGATCTGTCATCACAACCTCATAGGTCCCGTCGGCTCCCAGATTCAAAAAAGCTACATTTCCTTTGTTCAACTCGCCCAGCTCGTCCTCTTCAATGGACCACCAATCCGGATCATCGTCCAAACGATGCTTAAGAGCTTGCGTATCAAATAGGCAAAGAGTCGCCGTATCTGTTGTAAATTGAAATAGACTGCTTGCCGTATTCATCATGTGATCCTCCTGATTTTGGTCAGCCAATTTCTGTTTTCCCACGTCTTACGCTATCCTTATTGCCATATACTTGAGGGAAAATCTCCCTGTATGTAAAGTATAACAATGCTTGCAGGGCCAGACAACATGTTGGGCTAACACCCATTCTGCATAAAAAAGCCCTCCCTCACGATGTCGTGAAAGAAGACTGATTTGTGGATTTAAGCGATCTAACCTGCTGTTAGATCAGAAAAGACTTAGTAATAATCACCAACAAAATGAACAATACCAAAATCGCTCCCGTGGATGTCCATGCTCCACCGTAACCTACTTCACCCATGTCTGAATCCCTCCTTGCGTTAAAGCTTACTCTTATCGTATGAAGAAAAGCGGATAACGACAGGGCGAATCGGCAAGTTTATTTGCCAAGGAAGGGCTATTCAGAAAATGGACTGATACGTCTCGGATGGATCGCTAATCACTCGGGATGACAACTGGCAGAGAATGTCGTCCGTTCTTCGCAGTAACCTGCTCACATCCTTGTGCTTCATCTTTTGAAGGAGAGAGCTTTCTAGCTGAGATGAAAGAAATTGAGTGGTGCCTATAAATACGACAACATCCAATCCCGGGTTGGTTTCGGTATGTAATAAGTGCAGCAGGTCAGTCATAGACAGGAATCCGGGAGGGAAAAGGCTGTTGTTTTCTTTCATATATAGAGCTTGTAACATGGAGGTTAACGTCCAGTCACATAGGATTATGCAGCATTGGAGTTGATTGTGCTTGTACAGGATTTGGGCTAGTTTCATGTGGTATTGAGATAGATTGTGGAAATCGGTTATTGATTTATGTAGGTGTTGTGAGGGTTTGGATGGTTGGGTGGGACTTGAAATAAAGGTAGAAGGAGCTTCTTTCATATCTATTCCTCCAGAGAATTTCAATATTAGTCTTATTATACTCTAAAATAATACTTATAGATATAATTTATACTAAATATACGATTCTTAATCTCATGTTTACCCAAGAAAATCTTGTCTACACTTTTTAGTATAAAGGGGTGTAGATCATGCAGGACAAAGAAGTACTAAAGCTAGTTGGGGCTAGAATAAGAGTGTTACGCAAAGAAAAAGGCCTCTCACAAGAAGCTCTTGGGGAAAAAGGTGGCTTTCATTTTACATACATTGGACAGATCGAACGTGGAGAAAAGAATGTTTCTTTGATAAATGTAGCTAAGATCGCAAAAGCTCTAGAAGTAAACTTAATTCAGTTATTTTCATATGTAAGCGAGGACCCTAAAATTGAGGAATCTGATGAAGATATTATAGAAATTATTACGATGCTCAAAAAGTCGAGTCCAGAGAAAGTACGTTTGGCGAGGAATGTGATAAGGGAAATTACAAATTAAAAGGATTTTTTTGCAAAAATAAAGGAGCCACCTTTAGTTAATAAGGCAGTTCCTATTGCACTATTGTTTTACGTAAGTTCAATACCCTATCGAAAATTAAAATAACATATATATATCCACTATTAACTTAATTTCAAGTTTCTTATATAAAAGCGCGAACTGAATCGAATACGAAATTACAAAGGATTCCCCGCGACTATGAAATTATTGGCTTCTAGGTAGTTTCTTGCGGTCATTCAATTTAGATTTTCTTTTTACCCTTTTTGTGGGCAATACCATACGAACATTTTTTAGCTTCGTTTTTCTTTGAGCACTATTTGTAATAAGGTTGACTGTAAAATTCACGAAACCGCGTTGGATGTTAAGTGTTTTAAAACCAACTCTCCTGCAATTATTACATAAATTCCCATTAATATTCCAGATCCAACATCCACTGAAATTATAATTAGGAACATTTATCGGGAAACTACCTGACCACACAAGATTTCTTGATACGCTCTCAGCGTAATAATAAATTGTTCTATCCCCTACGTTGCCAGTAACAACTTCCCTCGTTTGACCGGGCGCCAAACGGTACCAGGTAGACAATATACCCGTTTGTCCCACAAAGACAAATCCACACCTACTCGCATGATAGAAGATAGCTACTTGTATGGTAGAATTAGTGCTGTTTCGAAAATAAAGACTCATTTTTTTGTCACTCCCTCTTAATGCCATTCTACAATCCATTGTATGCAAGAGTTGTAAATAGGAAGTGGACAAACATAAAAGAGTCTTAGCCTTTTTTAGGATATTCAGAAATTATACTTTTTTAGATTTTCCCGCCATCTGTTTAGCGAAACCATATGACCATATTGTTTATGTTATGGAATTCAATCAAAAGAATACTCCCACCTAATCTTGTAAATATTAAAAAACACGTCAATATATGACGTGTTTTTTAATAAAATATCTTTAACTAATAGAACCTTTTAATTACCCTATAACCCTTACTTCCAAATCTCGTCCGCAATCTCTTTAATGAAAGCAAGCTTTTTCCACTGCTGCTCTTCTGTCAGAATATTGCCCTCTTCTGTCGAAGCAAAGCCGCATTGTGGGCTGAGGCAGATGTGGTTGATGTCGACGAATTGAGTCGCTTCCTTAATGCGGTTAATGACCGTCTGCTTGTCTTCCAGTTCACCCGTTTTGGAGGAAACGAGGCCCAGTACAACCTGCTTTTGGTCTTTCAGATGCTTAAGCGGTGTGAAATCACCTGCACGGTCGGTATCGAATTCGAGGTAGTAGCCGTCGATGTTGTCGATGCCGAACAGAGTTTCGGCTACAGGCTCATAGCCGCCAGAGGATGCCCAGGTGGAATGGTAGTTACCACGGCATACGTGGGTCGTAACGACCAAATCGGCTGGGAGATCATTCACCGTTTCCTGATTCACACGGGCAAACAGCTTTTTGGTATCTTCCACATTCTCACCCGCATGCTGTCTAGCTTCCCAATAGTTTTTATCACAGAGCATACCCCATGTGCAATCATCCAGTTGCAAACTGCGGCAGCCCTCATTGTACAACGCTTGAATCACGGATTTGTAAGCTTTGGCGATATCCGTCACCAGCTCATCCAGATTGCTGTAATACGTATCGGTTGTTTCTTTATTCTCTCCGCGCAACAGCTCGGCCAGGAATTGCGCAGGTGCCGGGATCGTTTGGCGCGCGATGGCATCCTCACCTGCTACTTGCTTCAGGAATTTGAAATCTTCAATGAAAGGATGACGGGAATGTCCGATTTTACCAGACAAGCGTGCGGTTTCCGCTCTTGTTTCCACACCCTGGAATTGGTAGCCGTTCGAAAGCTGTACCTTTTCCACGCCGTCCAGACCCCACATAAAATCAAGATGCCACCAGGAGCGTCTGAATTCACCGTCTGTCACGGCTTGAAGTCCTACCGATTTTTGCTTTTCCACTAGCTTGATAATTTCGTTATCTTCAATCTTTCTCAGCTCGTCCGCAGAGATTTCATTATTTTGAAATTGAATTCTGGCGTCTTTAATCGCTTGCGGGCGCAAAAAGCTGCCGACCATATCATGTCTAAAAGGGGTCACTTTACGTTGGGATGCATTGTCAAGGATGCTGCTCATTAGGGTTATCTCCTTTTTCGCTTCTGTAGTGAAGTTCTTGTAAGAAAGATAACATACATTTTCAGTTATAAGGTAACTCCAATAAACTATAGCTAGTTATAGCCTAAGGCTATATCCAACCTTTTATTCCCCTATCGCCTCATGCAGCGCTTCTACATAGACGGTAGCCAGCTTGGAGAGCGCAGCGTTTTTATGGCAAATCCATCCCACATTAATAGACTCATCACATTCCAGAGGGACGGAAATAATGTCGTTACCGTTCAGATCCGCACTGATCACCCCGGTAGAAATCGTATAGCCGTTCAAGCCAATGAGCAAATTAAAAAGGGTCGCCCGGTCATGGACACGAATGCTTTTGGGATGTGACAACGTACTGAGAATCTCCTCGGAAAAGTGAAAGGAATTGTACTCCCCTTGCTCAAAGGACAAATACGGATACGGATGAAGCTGATCAATGGTCACGATAGACTGTCGGGATAGCGGATTATTGGCACTGATAAAAATATGCGGCTTGGCCGTAAACAGGCTATTGAATTGCAAATTCGCATCTTTTAACAGCTTGTTAATGACCTTGGCATTAAATTCGTTCAGATACAGGATTCCGATCTCACTGCGCAGGCTTTTGACATCCTGTATGATTTCATGGGTTTTGGTCTCCCGCAAAGCCAGTTCATACTCATCTTGACCATATTGATTTACCAGATTTACGAATGCATTTACAGCAAAAGCGTAATGCTGCGCGGACACAGCAAAATGCTGTGGTGAAGGCTTGGCATCCAGATAGCGACTTTCCAGTAACTCCGCCTGCTCAACGACCTGGCGTGCATAACCGAGGAATTCCACGCCTTCCTTGGACAAAGAAATCCCCTTATTGGTACGCTCAAAAATGGTGATATGAATTTCTTCCTCCAGATCACGAATCGCGTTCGACAGACTGGGCTGGGAAATGAACAACCGCTTCGCCGCCTCATTCATGGAGCCACGATTGGCAACCTCAATGACATATTTTAATTGTTGTAAGGTCAATGCATGATGTCCTTTCCGTTTGTGTTTCTTCTATTATATAATACATAATCACACTTCTGGAAAAGGGATAATTGTTGCTTAAATGAAATCAGCCTCTCCCCCTAAGGTTTAAAAAATATAAACACCTCCCTAAATGGAAATCTTCCATTCAGGGAGGTGCTCTAGTTATGATACTTTAATTAACGAATTTCACCGTTTGTGGAGATCAACTTTTGATACCAATAGAAGCTTTGTTTACGAATACGACGCAGATCCTTGAGATCAAACTCCTCACGATCCACATAGATAAACCCGTAACGCTTGCTGGAGCCCTGATGGGTACTAACAAGATCAATCGCAGACCACGGACAGAAGCCGAATACTTCTACACCGTCTGTAATAGCCAGTTGAATCTGCTCGATATGTTTCTTGAAAAAGTCAATGCGGTAAGGATCATTCACTACATCCCCTTCTTCAAGCTTGTCAAAAGCGCCCAAGCCGTTCTCTGTCACGATTAAAGGCAAATGGTAGCGAGAATAAATTTGGCGTAATGTGGTTCTAAAACCGACCGGATCAATCTCCCAGCCAAACTCCGTCGTTTGCAGGTTGGGGTTGACGGAACCTCGATATGCTCCGGGTTCACCCACAATTTCATGCTGATCTCCTGTATGTGAAAAATCATTTCCGTCATCTAAACTTTCTCCTACGGTTTGAGAGGTATAATAGTTAAATGCGATAAAGTCCGGGTTCCCCTTCGCTAAAATGTCCATATCCCCTTCTTCAATGACAGGCTCATAGCCTTTCTCGACCAAATAGCTCCACGCAATGTGATTGTAACGGCCAAATACAGCCATATCCAGATAGAGCCAGTTGCGAATCGCTGCATAGTTATCAGCCGCCAGTGTATCCTCTGGCTTGGAACTGGCTGGATAGATAACCCCGATATTCGGCGCTGGTCCAATTTTCGCGTCAGGTAGCATTTCATGGCACAATACCATTGCTTTCGCTTGCGCGACTAACATATGATGATTTTGTTGATACAGTACCTTTTGTGGATTTTCCAGACTTGTATCTAATGTGCCAATAGAACCGGGATGGAGAATCAGCATGTTCTGCTCATTAATGGTTAACCAATATTTCACCCTGTCTCCAAAGTTCTCAAACAATGTTTTGGCATACTGTTCGAAGGCATCAATCGTCTCCCTCTTCGACCAACCGCCTTGTTGTTCAAGAGCATAAGGCAGATCAAAATGATACATAGTAACAATCGGTTCAATCCCGTATTTGATTAGTTCGTCAATTAATGAGCTGTAAAACGCGATTCCCTTCTGATTAACTTCACCTGCGCCCTGGGGATAAATACGTGTCCAAGCAATAGAGAAACGATATGCTTTAAAGCCCATTTCAGCCATCAGAGCTACGTCTTCTTTGAACATATGGTAATGATCACTGGTTACCTTAAAATCAGTGACCCCTTCGACATGATTAGCCATGTCAATGACAGAAGGTCCTTTTCCATCTTCGTCCCATGCACCCTCTACTTGATAAGCGGAAGTGGAAGCTCCCCAGAAAAAATTTTCAGGAAATGCCTTCAATTGATTATGTTTCATGATCTAGTCCCTCCAGTTATAGTTATATCCTTCTGATGTTCGCAATTCGTGTATGTGATGATGCTTGCCAGTATCACACAACCAAAGTTAACAATACTTCATTTTTTTGAATCTGCTCCTGATTTGTCTCAAATACGTCCACTTTATGTTGCGTAAGTGTGACGATGACAGGCGTCACGATTTCGTATCCTGCTTCAATAATCTGCTCCCTGTCAAATTGGATTAACAAATCGCCCTGTTTCACGCTGTCGCCCTCTTTAACCACTGGATTAAAATGCTTCCCTTTCAGCGCAACGGTGTTAATTCCGATATGAATTAATATCTCTGTACCTGCACTGGAAGTCAATCCTATGGCATGTCCTGTGGGGAACAGCGAGGTTACGACTCCATCTATTGGCGCTACAACCTCGCCGACAGACGGTTCAATGGCTAACCCTTTTCCCATGGCCCCTGTAGAAAATGCAGAATCATTCACTTGACTCAGTGGTGTGGTCCTGCCTGTGATCGGGCTGTAGATTGTTTCTTTCTTGATATCAACGGCCTTGGTTGCTGTAACAACAGGCTCTGGTTCTGCTGTTTTCACGGATTCAACTGTTTCTGGGGCCTCCCCCTTTACCTTGCTTTCATATCCAAAAATAAGGATCAGCATCGTTGCAGCTATAAATGAACATGCAATGGCGATAACATAAATTAAGGTTGGCGTATATACTGGAATTGCAAAAATGTTGTGAAAAACATAAGCCGTCATTTTCACTCCAAAATGTCCATTGATAGCTCCGCCTAGAGCGCCTGCGATAATGACAATCGGAATGACACGTTTATAACGAAGCACCAGACCATACACAATCGGCTCTGTCACACCAGCCAGCAATCCTGTAATACTCGTGGAACCGGCAAGAGTTCTAAGTGTTTTATCTTTTCTCGCCTTCAGGAAGATACCAAATGCGACACCAATTTGAGCAAATACAGCTGCTGCAGCCATCGCTTCAATCGGATCACCACCAACACCGATATTTTGAATCGTAATGGGTGTAAAACCCCAGTGAAGTCCGAAGACGACCATAAAGGTCATAAAACCGCCAAGAACAATCCCTGACAAAATTCCACTTACACCGATTAACCATGTCACACCTGAAGAAATCCAATCTCCTACCCCTGTCCCGAAAGGTCCGAAAGCCATCGCAGATAGCGGAACCATAATCATTAAAGCCAGCATCGGAACTAAAAATAGTTGTAAATCCTTAAGAAGGATCTTCTTCAAAAACTTATCCACCAACGCATATATGCTAATGGATATGAAAATCGGGAAAACACTGGCGGAGTAGTTCATCATGACCACCGGTATTCCTAAAAACGATACATCAGATCCTTTGTCCATCAGCCCCGTAAAGTTGGGTTCCATGAGAGCCGCACCGATCACACCAGCTACATAAGGATTCGCCTTCAACTTTATACCAAGCGTGATCCCAAGCAAAATCGGCAAAAAGTAAAACACAGCATTCCCTGCAGCAGACAGGATCATATAAGTATCACTTGTTGCAGACATCCATCCCAGCAAGGTCAAAACCGTCAGGAGTGCTTTTATCATTCCCGAGCCCGCCATCGCCGGAATCAAAGGGGAGAAACTGCCCGAAATGACTTCAAAGATTGTGGATATGACCGATGTTTTTTTACCACTGGATTCACTGGCTGTAGAGGAATTCGATCCAAAATCCCTGTTTTTCATAATCTCCGCATATACATAGGCAACATGGCTGCCAATAACAACTTGAAATTGTCCTCCGCTTTCAACAACTGTAATGATCCCCTCGTGCTTCTCAAGCGCTTCCCTTTCGGCTTTTCGTGAATCCTTCAGGTCAAATCGGAGTCGTGTAGCACAATGGACAAGCCCATTGATATTTTCTTCTCCTCCAACGAGACGTACGATGTCCTCGCCCATTTTCTTATGGTCCATGTTCATTCTCCTCTTGGGCAGATTGCCTGAAAACAAAAAAATACCTAAATGAAAGGCCTGTATGATCAAAGAAAATGATCACTGCCATTCATTTAGGTATCGCCTGCTTAACCAGTAACAATCCTTATATTTAAGTTGTGAGCCTACTATAAATCACTTAGAAATCGTTTGCAAGCTTTTTTTTCTAAGAACTAGCTATATCATTTCTGGAGGTTACACGCTGTATATGAATCGTCAAATACACTTTTTCGTCAATCGACATAGCACTTTCATGCTTTAATTCCAAATATTGATTGATTAATTGGGTGCATTGAAAAGCCCTCTCGTATTTATCTTTGACTTGGTCATACAAGAAATTATCCCCCGAAGCTAGTTGTTCTTGTTCATTGCTCAGCAATCGTTGGGCAAAGTACTGCAAATGAGTAATAAACCGGGAATAATTGAACGAAGTTTCATCCAGTGTAATCTGATAGTAATCGGTTACAATGTTGAAAATGTCATCAATAACCTCGGTAATCTCAACCGTTTGTTTCATTCCCTGACCGTCTTGTCTTGCATTTACAAAATGCATAGCAATAAAGCTGGCTTCATGCTCATCCATTTGGATGCCAAATTGAGCATGGATGATATCCAATGCATTCATTCCAATCATAAATTCTTTTTTGTAAAATTTTTTAATTTGCCATAACAGTGAATTTTTAAGTCCCACGGATTTTCTGTATCGCGAGATAGCAAATTGAATATGATCAATCAGAGAAATATAGATATTATCACTAAAAATATCTCCCATTTCCCTTTTCGCGCTGCCTACAATTTCATCCGCCACCTTTAAATACTCTACAGATGTTTCTCCAATGAGATCAATTAATTTTTGTGGAATTTTATCAGACTTTAATACAAAGGTTTTTTCTATTTTTTCCTCATCAACCCTCTGACCATTTTTCTTTTTAAAGCCCAGACCATTCCCGATGACAACAAATTCATGACCCACTTGATTTTCGGCCCGGATGACATTGTTGTTAAATATTTGCCGGATGATCATTTATCTGCTCACCTCATTGATGTAATGACAAAGTTTGTAATAACAAAAAAAAACCAAATAACGACTAAATCAATTAGTCATTATTTGGGTATCGCCTGCTTACCAGTAACAATCCCGAAGGGCACTTCACCCCTCATTCAATTACCCTTACTATACCGCTTTCAATACAGAATAACAACACAAACATGCCTAAAAACCGCTAAACACTCGGAATTCCTTGCGCTTAGCAGTTTTTAGGTTCACGCTTAACTCTCTTTCCCTTTGCAAAACACCTCTTTGGCAACCTGAATAGCTGAGGCTGCCCGGGGCCATCCTACATAAAAGGCAAGCTGTGTAATGACCTCAACCAGTTCTTCCTCTGAAATTCCGTTCTCCTTGGCCAGTTTCAGATGATAAGGAAGTTGATTTACATGCTCACACGCTACCAGAGCGGCAACTGTAATGAGACTCCGTTCTCTGAGAGATAGCTCACTTCTTCTCCATACATCTCCAAAAAGAACATCCTCCGTATAACCTACAAAAGCGGGAGCAAAATCACCGATGGTTTCCCGAACACTCGATCTGATCAATTTATGCTTCATACAATCATCTGGGCAAGTCCGTTGCCAAAGGACCAATCCTCTAATTCAGTCTCTACCAGTGTCACAAATACATCCTCCGGTCTAACCTTACATTCAATAGATAAGAGTTCCGCTAACTTTTGGTAGAAACTATTTTTTTGTTCCGTAGTTCTACCCGATCCCATTGTAATTTGGATGTACAGCAGCTTGTCTGTTCTGGATACATTCAAATAATCGGGACTATAATAAAACTCGCTTTGCTTATGAGCATGAAAAACCTGAAAGTAATCTTTTTCCGGAACCTGAAAATGTTCGATCAAAGCGTTCATGATACAGCGGCTAATCCAAGGCAGCTCTTGCTCTGTGTATTGCTGCTCCATGTATCCAACTCGTACAAATGGCATGCTCATCTCTCCTATCCGTTGGGATAAGATAATTGTACTCCCCTTACTTTCATCTGTATAATTGAAAATAATCATAAATATATTCAATTTCACCGATGGAGATGAGCATGCGTGGATCTGAAAGAATTAACTACATTTCGTACCATAATCGAAGAAGGAACGTTTTCAAAAGCTGCTGCCAAATTAAACTACGCTCAGTCTACAGTCACGAGCCAAATCCAGAGGCTAGAGAAAGAGCTGGGATTTCAGCTTTTTAAAAGGGGTTGGGATGCGGAGTTAACGTCCCCAGGCAAACTATATGCCGAGGAGATAGACGGGCTTATTCAGCATTGGAATTTTGTAATGGACCAGGCGAAGTCTCTGAAAAAGGAGGAGATTGGCACGCTTCATATCGGTGTGATTGAAACGGTGGCGGCTACCGTACTGCCCTTGGTTCTGCAGCAGTTTCGAGAGCATAAACCGAAAATTACGTGCCATTTTACAGTTGGAAACACGGATGCACTCGCAAATGCTTTGGTGGACGGTAAGCTGGATTTTGCAATCTCCGGGGAACCTCACTCGATTCCTTCCTTACACTTTGAACCCATATATCACGAACACATCGCCTTTATTGTGTCCCGTAATCACCCTTTTGCGTTAAAAAGTGAGCTTCATCTCGAAGATCTGTACGAGTACCCGCTTATCGTCGGAGGTAAGAATTGCTTGTACCATATACGACTGGAAAAAGAACTTTCCCGCTTCCCGTCGATGCCGTTTTTTTATACTGTCAGTCAAATTTCGTCGATCCCCACATTTGTAAAAACGATCCCTTCAGTTGGAGTGGTTCTATCATCAATGCCTATGCAGGAGGAACTGGTCACCGTCCCCCTCCAGTTAACAGACCCGAATATTCCTATTGGACTCCTACAAAACAACCATCACCAGCAGTATATGTTTTCGGCCCGAAAGCTGTTTATACAGCTGGTTAAGGAGCTTTGTAGGCTATAGCTCCAATGCAATAACTACTAATAAGCTATATAGGCAAAGCCGACACCTTTGCATAAAGAAAAAGCCGCCAAACACTCAGAAACCTGGTGTTTAGCGGCTTTACTATTTTGAAGGCCTAAGGAAATGTGACCCTCTTTTTATTTTTTCACTCCTGTGATACCCGTTATTTCGCTTCGAGCGGTTTTTTCCACAATCCCAGAATGAGCGCGGAAATCACGGAACCAATCGCCACTGCAAGCAAGAACAACAAAGCATGATTGGCAAGAGCTGCTACAAAAATTCCGCCATGTGGAGCTGGAAGATTGATTTGCCAGAACTGCGTCAGACCACCAGCAATCGCTGAACCTACAATACAAGAGGTCAGGACACGCAGAGGATCAGCAGCTGCGAATGGAATGGCCCCTTCCGTAATGAAGGACAATCCAAGTACATAGTTCGTCAAGCCAGACTTGCGCTCTTGCTCAGTAAACTTATTTTTGAAGAACGTCGAAGCTAATGCGATCGCCAGCGGAGGTACCATACCACCCGCCATAACAGCCGCCATCATAGCTCCGTTCGTGTTACCACTGGAAGTAAAGACACCGATCGAAAATGCGTAAGCTGCTTTGTTAAAAGGTCCACCCATGTCGATCGACATCATTCCGCCCAGAATCAGACCCAAAATAACCGCATTACCTGTTCCCAAATTGTTCAGAACATTGACAAGCCACGTATTAATACCACCGAAAATCGGATCGAACAGGTAGAACATAATCGCGCCTGAAATTAGGAGTCCAAATACAGGGTATAACAAGATTGGTTTTAAACCATCCAGCGCTTTCGGCAGACCTGCAAAAGCTTTACGCAGGAAGATCACCACATAACCAGCCATGAAACCAGCTGCCAGACCGCCAAGGAAACCTGCATTAGAGTTTACAGCCATCAGACCCCCAACCATACCTGGCATCAGTGCCGGGCGGTCTCCAATGCTCATCGCGATAAATCCGGCCAGTATCGGAATCAGGAAGTGGAACGCACCTGTTCCACCGCCAATTGTCTGCAACAGTTGGAACAATACATTGTCTTCTCCTGCCACTTGTTCAATCAAGAAGGAAATTGCTAACAAAATCCCCCCGCCTACAACGAATGGCAGCATATGAGAAATACCGTTCATTAAATCCTTGTAGATTTTGCTGCCCACGCTGCTCTTCTCCGCTTTCGACTCTTCAGCACTGCCTTTACCTTCACTACGATAAATTGGGGCATCGCCATTCAGCGCTTTGCGGATCAGTTCCTCAGATTTACGGATACCGTCGCTTACCGGTCTTTGCAATACAGGTTTACCGTCAAATCTGGCCATTTCAACCTTCTTGTCAGCTGCAACGATTACACCTTTGGCACGGCGAATTTCATCCGCTGTCAGTACGTTTTGTGCGCCTTCCGAGCCGTTCGTCTCTACACGGATATTTACACCCATTTCTTTCGCTTTCTTAATGAGAGCATCTTCTGCCATAAACGTGTGTGCAATGCCTGTAGGACAAGCGGTCACTGCAACCACAAATTCGTCAGAATTCGGATTGCCAACGATAACGTCTGGCGTTTGCTGTGCTTTGGCATCCTCTTTCTTAGCCTCTTTTGCTTTCTTGGCAGCTTCTTCTTCCGCCTGCTTGGTATCAAACAGCATAGATACTTCATCCGGTGTTTGCGTTTTCATAAGGCTCCCGATAAAATCGGTATCAATCAACAGCCGGGAAAGGGCAGCCAATGTGCGAAGATGCGTATTTGCTGCTCCCTCCGGAGCCGCAATCATAAAGAATACTTTCGCCGGCTCACCGTCCAACGATTCGAATTCTACGCCTTTACTGCTTTTGGCGAAAACGACAGTCGCTTCATTCACGGCTTTGGTCTTGGCATGCGGCATCGCAATGCCGCCGCCGATTCCAGTGCTGGACTCTGCTTCACGTTTGTAAATCATTTCTTTAAACAAGGCACGGTCATTAATACGTCCACTTGCTTCGAGACGAGCGATGAGCTCCTCAATCGCCTCGTCTTTTGTCGTCGCCTGCAGGTCCATAATCATCGTTTCTTTAATCATCAGGTCTGTTATTCTCATTTTTCACACTCTCCTAAGTTCGATCAGCGTGTCGAGACACGCATAATAAGCTCATGATGCAGCTGGATTACCGTTTTGAAATCGTGACTTGCGGCCGTAATTGTTCAATCTTCTCTCTAGTAGCCAGATCATCGGAGAACGCAGTTGCGCTTCCGGATGCCACTCCTGCACGGAATGCTTCGATCGGATCGCCATGAAGAGCCAGCGTACCCACGAATCCAGCAATCATTGAATCACCTGCGCCTACAGAATTTTTCACCGTTCCTGCTGGTACATTTGCGTGATACACTTCATCTGCCGTAATGAACAAAGCCCCTTCTCCTGCCATGGAAATCAGTACATTTTTTGCACCTGCTTCCAGCAGCTTACGACCGTAAGTGACGATCTCCTCCTTTGAATGAATCGTTACGCCAAACAACTCAGCCAGCTCATGGTGATTCGGCTTGATGAGCAGCGGTTTATGAACCAGTGCCTTCATCAGCGCCTCACCTGTGGTGTCGATGACGAATTCAGCTCCAGTTTGCTGGCATACGCTAATCAGCCGATCATAGAAGTCTCCTCCAAGTGACGGCGGGATACTTCCGGACAAGACGACAATGTCATTTTTCTGGAGTCCCGCCAGCTTTTGCACCAAGGCATCGGCCTCTTGCTCACGAATCGCAGGTCCCAAACCGTTAATTTCCGTTTCATCGCCATGCTTGAGCTTAATGTTAATCCGTGTGTCATCTTCGATAATTACAAAATCAGTTTTAATGGATTCTTCCCGCAATGTATCGTCGATAAACCTGCCTGTGAATCCTCCGAGAAAACCAATCGCCGTGCTATCTGCTCCCAACTGGTTCAGTACACGTGATACATTAATTCCTTTACCACCTGGCAGTTTTAAATCACGTTTCATCCGGTTCAAATCACCAAGCTTCAAATCATCAACTTCCACGATATAATCAATGGAAGGGTTCAGCGTTACTGTATATATCATTGTTATCCCTCTATTATCTTAGTTTTCTGAGCGATGGATCGGCGTGAGCGTTCTGGCATCGATTCAGTAATAAGTATAGCTTCCTTGAGCTCGAACAGTTTGGCGAAGGTTACTTCTCCAATTTTGCTGGAATCGGCTAACACATACGTTTTACCAGACAGCTGGTGGGCACGCCGCTTGATCAGCGCCTCTTCAGGATCAGGAGTTGTATACCCCATTTCCATATCCACCCCGTTCGTTCCCAGAAAGCACTTGTCGAATCGAAAATTGTCCAAATTTTGTAGGGCAATACTTCCGATTACGGCTTTGGTATGAATTTTCATCATCCCTCCCAGTAGATAGCTTCTGATTCTTTTGCTTACCAGTGCTTCTACGTGGGATAGTCCATTCGTCACGACCGTCACGTCTTTAGCTTCAATGTAAGGAATCATCGCCATCGTTGTTGTTCCCGCATCCAGATAAATACATTCGCCATCCAAAATTTCTTTGGCTGCTATACGGGCCACCGCATTTTTTTCTTGAACGTTTTTGAATGTTTTTTCTTCCATGCCAGGTTCCTGACTTTTCTGATTCAGCAAGGTTGCCCCGCCATGAATCCGCTTGAGCAACTGACGGCCCTCAAGATCTATCAAATCACGCCGAATCGTTGACTCAGAAGCTCCCAACAGATCAGCCAATTCTTGCAACTTTACAACACCACATTCTTGTAAGCGCTGTATTATTAACTTGTATCTTTCTTCCGTCAGCATCATCATTCCCCCAACTGTTCATATCGTACCACAAACCCGACAAAAAACAATCATTTTTCTTCAAAAAGATTCAAAAAAATTCATATCCGCTTCATTTTTTTACAAAATGGTGAATTCCCGCTCCAATCATCATGATTGCGTTTACATTTTAAAGAAAATCCATCTACTTTTATGTAAATTCATTCTTCTTACATAGGAATTCAGCAGTAAACGTTCAAAAACGTTCTAAAGCTTCCATCAGTACTATTTTACCATTATGCGCACAATTCGTCCCCACCTTCTCTACTACTCAGAAAAAGGCTAAACACGAAGATTGCTCCCCTTTGTGTTTAGCCAATCGAGATGCTTAGCGTTCAGCCCTTAACGATTCCAATGATGAAACCGTCATACCCCTTGCTCCCCACGGTTTGGACAGCTGTAGCTGTAATTCTTGATTCCTCAGCTAGCATCTCATAAAACTTTCTTACTCCCTGCACACGAGGGTCTGTGCTATAAGCTTGAACCACTTCTCCTTCACGGATAACATTATCACCGATAATAACGGTGCCAGGATGTGAGAAGCGAAGTACCCAATCCAGATAAAATGGATTATTGGGTTTATCCGCATCGATAAAAATAAGATCAAAGGGGTCAACTCTCTCCTCTTTCATCTGTGCTAACTGCTCTAAAGCGTCTCCCTCCCGAAGTTCCACTATTCCATCCAACTGAGCCAACGATATATTCGACCGGGCAATTTTAGCATGGATCGGATTGGCTTCCAGCGTAACTATTTCTCCATCCTCCGGCAACGCCCTTCCCAACCAGATTGTACTGTAGCCTCCCAAAGTACCGATCTCCAGCACACGTCGCGCTCCCTGCATTTGAGCAAGGATATTTAATAGCTTTCCCTGATTAGGGGATACATCATGCGGAGGTAGTCCCGCCTTTTGATTAGCGGCCAATACTTGTTCCAAGACAGCATCATGCGGAATGAGACACTCCGAGATATACTGGTCTACTTGATCCCACGTGTTCGTTTGATTCATTCGCTCCACTCTCCTTTGGATTAACTTACAATTTGATTGTAAATGAATTATTATTATAAAAATAATATATGTTTTTGCTCTATTCATAATCTACATATATGAATCTGTCGGAAAGGGAGAATGGTCTTGAACCTGCATGCATTACGCTTATTTCACGTGGTCGCCTCTACAGGGAGTGTGACACGTGCCTCTGAACTTTTAAATATTAGCCAACCTGCGATTACCGCCCAGATTAAAAAATTTGAAAAAGAAATATCTCTCACACTGCTCATGCCGCTAGGAAGAGGGATTGCCTTAACGGATGCTGGTGAGAAACTTGCTGTACTCGCCAGACGGCTCTTTGCTGTCGAACAGCAAATCGAACAATTTTCACAAGATTATCGTGATGGAGCCCATGGTCATATCCGGCTAGCGGCTACTTATTTACCGGCTCATTTTCTCATTCCGGCCTGGATTGCAAAATTCAAACAACAATATGAACATGTTGAAATGACGATTAACACTACAAATTCCAACGATGCTTTGCAGCAGCTATTAAATATAGAAGTGGATTTGGCTATCTACGGAGGACTGCCTGAGCAGTATCCCGATACGATTCAGACTGAAGAATTATTTCGTGATGAATTGTGGTTCGTGGTAGCTCCAGATCATCGGTATGCAAATCAGCAGGTTTCTTTATTGGAAATGATGCATGAACCCTTTGTTATGCGTGAAAAGGGGAGCTCGACACGGGAGAGATTATTTTCCTTATGTCGAACCTATAATGCCCCCACCCCCCAGGTCACCCTAAACTTCACAGGGCTGCATGAGGCGATTACCGCAGTTATTGCCGGATATGGTGCCAACTTTGTGTCCTCACTGGTCGTGCGTGAATATGTAGAACGTGGTGAGCTGTGCCGGGTATATGTAGAAGACATCCAGCTTCTCAATTCAATCGCCATCTGTACCCGCAAGAACGAACCCCTATCTACCGCTACCCTAAATCTCATTCAGCTCATACGTAACCATTCCTGATGGGCATTAGGCATCTGTGTACACTAGCGCTGTATTTTAAAATAACAAGAGCCATGACTGCGTGCATACCGCATCATGGCTCACCTCGTTATGATAAATATTCACCCTCAATAATCTTCTCCAGATAATCTTCCGGCTGTGCAAGAAACTCGGCAAAGCTGCACACATCCGCATATTCCTGATGCTCCTCGTCATAATAACCCAGGCACTTTTGCCTCGGATTCCACACCAATATAATATCCGAGTAATTATCTACTTTTAGAGACAGACGCAACAGCTTTTGCCGACCTACCTTCATCTCAACCGTATCTATGAATGAGAAGAAATCAACAAATTGAATATCAAGATCATTTTCTGACAGGTCCACACGGAGCTGATCCCCCGTCAGAAAGGCTATAAGATCCTTCGGAAGCTTGTAGCTTTTTAAAGCATGTCGTTTATTTTCCAGATTATGAAATGCTGGAGGCTCTACAGACTTTAAATACTCAGCCATTTCTACGTTTTTATTACTTAGTGCAATTGTATATGCCCGTTCTCCATCTTTTTCTGCCAGCGTCACATCAGCGCCTTGCTGAACCAAATACTTCACCATCGCAAAATCATTGTTGCGTGCCGCCACTGTCAAAGGCGTGGCTTTATAAGGATATACCATATTAGGGGCATTGAAATTAATATCTACGCCATGTTCCACTAGTAATGCTACTGTTTTCAGGTCATGCTTACTAACTGCGTTGCGGAGTGTTGCTCCAGCATGCTGCTTCATATCGAGGCCCAGCTCATGGATAAGCAGCATATTGCTTTTGTTACCGTAGTAGGCTTGCTCATAGGCACCGGATTTGACATGATTTTTCCCGTCCAGCTTGGCGCCATGGGCGACCACATAACGGACAATCTCTTCGGTACCATAGCGAACAGCCGTCAGGAATGCGGGATTATCCTTCACATTAAGTTGAACCCCCTCATCGACCAGTAGCTTCAAGACTTCCATTTGCTCAGTGATGAGTGTAATATCCAATGGACTTAATGTCGTATATTTACTGAGTACGATCCCTTGTTCTATATCCCAGCCTTCGGTGAGAGCTTGGCGTAAAGCGGATATATTGCCTTGAACGATATGCATCGCTATCTCAGGAAGAACCTCGAAATTGCCTACATCTTTTAATTTAATCATCGTTATTACCTCACTCTTTATGTATCTACTATCAAACATGCATATCTATTTTATACCAACCTCCCCTTTACATAAATCCGACAGATTCCCCAAAATTCATTATTCACTCTAGCGCAAACAAGTGAGTAATAGAGGTCAAAATACCTCAGAGAAGCTATAATTGTATTATGATTCTGTATACCCTGTGCAACGAAAAGGAGAACATATGAATAGCATTCAATACCTGTCCCAATTTAATTTGCTTCATAGTCTCTCATTAGAAGATTTAATTGAAATGGACCAAATGACCTCCATTACGACTATAGCGAAAAAAAACTTTATACAAACCCCAGAGACCTTTTCCGAGGGACTTTATTTTGTGAAAAAGGGAAAAGTACGTCTGTATAAGCTAAACGCTGACGGAAAGCAATTTACTTTGGATATCCTCAGCGAAGGAAATGTATTTGGTGAAATGGATATGATTTCACTGGGGACAAGGGATATGTATATAGAAACGATAGAAGAATGCGATATCTGCCGGATGGACAAAGACCGATTCGAGCATTTTTTAATAGAACATCCCCGGTTCATGATGAACATGATCAAGGTGTTAAGTGACCGAATCTCAGGAATGAGCAGTCTGGCCCAGCATTTAGCTTTGGGAAATTTACAGGATAAAATTTTGTATGTTCTTCTGAAATTGTCCGATCAGTTCGCCCTCCAAAGCCGTGAAGAGTATTGCAAAATCAATTTTCCTCTCTCCCATCAGGAAATTGCGAATCTGGTCGGGGCCACCCGTGAGGCTGTAACAACTGCTCTTCAGGAGCTTGTCAAAGAAAAGGTCATTAAAACCGGCTTTAAGACGATTTACATCCATCGCGAAAAGCTAATGAAGTTGTAAACTACATTACATCTATACTCCTACCCAAAAAAGTATCGTATACCTATCAGACAATTTACGATATGGAGTGAATGAAATGTTACACCGAAAAGGGGCCCGCAAAGGGTCAGATATTCCTAATGATGTGCTTCAGCTGCTACAGCAGGGGCGGCTTGAGACGGTGAATCTCACCGAATGGCTGGCTGTCGATCATGTTGTACTATTGCAAAATACTCTTGATGAATTTGGCTTGCAGCGATCATCCGATGTCTTCATGACCGAATTGAATCAGCTGAAGGAAAAGAAGATCATGAAAATGATACCCGCAATCGCGCGAGCGTGGCTTCATGTGTTTGAGCAACAAGCGATAGAAGAACGTATTCGCATCTTTGATGCGATGGCCTCCCATCTTTCAGACAGTATTCGCTGCTGGGCTGCCTACATCATCGGGATTGATCCCCGTTTAAGTGTAAAGGAAAAATTGGCTGGCATTCGCCCCTTTGCAGCCGATTCCCATTTCGGAGTACGTGAAATAGCCTGGATGGCCGTGAGAGAATCCATATCCTTGCAACTGCTTGAAGGGCTTGCCCTGTTAGACAGTTGGGTGCGAGATGAGGATGCTAACATACGTCGTTTTGCCATTGAATTAACCCGACCGCAAGGCGTTTGGGCCAAACACATCCCTGAACTAAAAGAACATCCCGAGCTGGCTCTTCCTCTCTTGGAGGCTGTTCAGTCCGATCCGGCCAAATATGTCCAGGACTCCGTTGGTAATTGGTTGAATGACGCCAGCAAAACCAACCCAGAATGGGTTTTTCAAGTTTGTAATGCATGGCTGATGATTTCGGATACCAAAGAAACGAAGCGAATAGTAACCCGGGCCCAAAGAAGCTTGAACAAAGAGAAATAATTGGAAGACTCCTCCCCCATCCAATCCATATCTAGAATATTCACATAAACTATAATATTTATCTGGAATATTAGGAATGGAGGAATTCCTATGTCTATTATACGAATCTATCTGGAAGCAGACAGTATCGTATCTGGAAACATTGCTATTACAACAAGTATCAATGTCACTCCAGTGGTTAATCGTTACACAGCTATTGTCGTGCTTGGTAATATATTAGGTGGAGTGACCACTATCCCGGCACAAAATTTCACAAATGATAGTGGTACTTCAGTCGCGGCAAACAGTCTTGTTGTTCCGACCAGTAGCGGATACTACAATGTATTTGTAAATGGGACGTTGCAGCGAGGCGGCTTAACAACGCTTTCTGCTACAAATCTAATTATAAATACAGGCCTGATTGTTGGTGCAACAGTAGTCGTTGAGGTTGTTAATTTCAACTCTAGTGCTTCCTCAACCTCTGTCAACAATGTCACAGTAACGACTACCATAAGCGACTGAGAGAATGCCTTCGTAAAATTACTATAAAAAACCGCCAAACACAGGGTTTATCCTCGTCTTTAGCGGTTTATTTCTCTTTGAACCTCGAATATTTAAATCTTGAAGTTCTCTACAAGCACCTGAAGCTTCTCGGCCAGTGATGAGAGGAGCGCTGCGGAGGATTCCACTTCTTGCATGGCAGCAAGCTGTTGCTCCGAAGAGGCGGACAGGGACTCTGCCCCTTTAACCGTATGGTTAGAGACCATTACGGTATTCTGAATGGCTTCAACGAGCCCTTCAGAGATCAGCGCCAGATCCCGAACTGTGGCTGATATTTGCTCGCTTTGGGAAGACATGTCGGAGATGGAGACTTCAATCTCGGAGAAGGAGCGCCCGGCTGATATGATCAACTCCTTGCCCTGCATCATTTCGTTCGTGGAACGCTTCATAGTTTCTCCTGCCTTGTCCATTTGGGCGATAATCAGACTGATCAGTTCGCTGATTTGTGTGGCAGAATTGGCAGAACGTTCGGCCAATTTGCGGACAGAGCCAGCGACAACGGCAAAGCCCTGACCTTCTTCTCCGGCGCGCGCAGCTTCTATCGCTGCATTCAAAGACAGCAAGTTGGTCTCCTCGGCGATGCTGGCAATGGTGCCGACAATGTTCTCAATCTCCTTGGAGTGGCTGCCAAGCGTATGAATAATGCTTGAGAGATCGCCGATGCTTTCGCTGACAACTCCCATTTGGGAGGTGGTGGAATCCATTGATTCCCGGCCAAGGCGTGCTTTCTGGACATTATCCGCGGCCTTGTTCATTGCGATGTCCGCATTGCCAGCAATATCGCTGATGAAGCGGGACATATCCTGAATAGCTTTATAGCTTCCTTCCAGGTTTTGCAGTTGGGTATGCGCCCCATCTACCAACTCAATCGTAACATTCACGCTATGCTCTCCAGCACGGTTCGTTGCCTGTGCGCTGGCAGACAGCTCTTGAGAGGAAGAAGCGACCAGCATAGAGGTGTCATTGACCTGAGTAATCAGGTTGCGCAGGTTCATTGTCATATCGTTGAAGTCGCGGGCCAGCGTCCCGATTTCATCCTTGTTTTTGAAGAGAAGCGGTTCATGGGTAAGGTCGCCCTTGGTAATGGTGTTCACAGAGGCTGACAGCTTGGTAAGCGGACTTACCATATGGCGAATCAACAGGTAAACAACAAGGATAGCCACCATGAAAATGGAGCCGCCAATAATAAAGGGCTGAACAATAATATCCAACGTCCGTTCCTGAATTAACGAGCCGTCAAAATTGATGGCCATCAGTGCAACAATGGGCTTGGTGGGATCATGGTCCTGATAAATGGGGCCGTATCCAGTTTTGAGCGAGGTTCCTTCATATGTATAAACCTTGGAATATGCTGAATGCTTCATGGTAGTTATCATTTCTTTGTCTTCGTCTGTAAAATAGAAGGAATCGCCAGCTTGATAGCCTCTTTGCTTAAAGTTGGCATCGGCGGCCAAAATTTTTCCATCCAAAGAGATAATAAAAGCCTCCTTAAAAATAGGCTTATGTGCTACAATCCAGCCGATCCGGTCTTCAATGGCAGCAAGTTTGCTGTTATCTCCACTGACCAGAGCCGATATATCCGCAGGATCTATAAGGCCAGTCGTAATATTGGCGCAACCCACCAGCTCGATTCCAGCAGCTTCATCCACTTGATGGTAAGCGGTACGATATCCGAAGTATCCAATGGAGGAGCCTACGAGAAGCAATATGATGAGCATCATCCAAGTTAATTTTGTTGCCAGCTTCATTATTTGAACCACCAATCCTGACTCTAATAAATTTTTGTGAAAATCCGTTTTCACTGCTACGATTATAGCCTATCAACACTTACTATAATATGGCATTCCAGTGTCGGAAGATGTCGTTTTTTGTGAGAATAGTCACTGTTTTTTGTAAACGGGGACGTTGCAGCGAACGGCAGTCATTAATGGCGTGGTGACGACTACAATAAGCGACTGAGGTGAGTGCCTCTGTTGAATTACGACAAAAAAACTGCTAAACACAGAGGTTTACCCTCGTTTTAGCAGTTTTTTTGTCTATGAATCAAGTGTTTCATCGGTAAGTATTTTCGATTTTTATAGCTGTATTCAGCTTTATTTTTTGTGGGCTAATAAGAGATTAACTATGGTATCCAATTGAAGCTCCAATGAATAAGGGTCTTCCATCACAAACTCATCCCCTTTATCGCTGAATGAACCGTACATATAAACCTGTCCTTTTTTTACAGCCGGAAGGCCTTTCCATAGCTCACTATGCAGAATCTGATTAGCCCCTTCATCTTCTGAACCGTATACAAAGATGTGATCTCCCATATACTCGGGTAAAACTTCAAGCGAAATATTTTCAAATCCTTCTTTCATGTTCAATGCCTTTTTAGTAGGTGGCAGCTTTAGCATCTGATAAATGGTCGGACTTCCGTAATTGCCGCCTTTTGCTGCCAAAACATATATCGATTTATTGGCGACTTGTACAATTGAAACCGTCTCTCCGTCTTTAACGATACCTTGAATTTTCGTTCTGGCCTCTGCAGCTTTCTTCTCGTATTCAGTAATCCACTGCTCGGCTTCTTTCTGCTTGCCAAAGATTTCGCTAATTCTGCGGAATTTATCCAGTGGTCCCGCTGTAGATTCGCCTTCCCAATACGGCAGGAACACAGTCGTTCCTACCTTTTGGTAGCTGTCGATGTTCTTTTCGATTGAACCGATAATTAAATCCGGTTGCAGAACAGTCAGTTCCTCCAAATCCATAGGAAATTCACCGAGATCCTTGATTCCGGCCAATTTCTCTTTGGGATATCCCGATTGATCAATCCAAGCCTCATTCAGCATAAAGCTTCTGACCCCCACTGGAATAATCCCCAGCTTCAAAAGATGACCCATATACTGATCCGACGCCACTCGTTTCGGGTTTGCAGGTACTTCCACATCGCCTTTTAATGTCTTAACCGTTCTTGTCTGTGCTTGCACTGCCGCTTGTCCATCGCTGTTGGATGATGTCGCTGTATGATTAGCCTTCGTTTGCGAGCTTCCATTTGTATTCGTCGGAGCCGAGCAAGCTCCCAGCATCAATGATAAACACAGCATAATCATCATGGCCGTTATTTTGACTCTTCCGTGCATAAACAAATCTCCTTCCGCGTTATACCGATATTGATAATCAATATCAGTATAACGTGCGAAAGATGTCCGCTGAAGGGCATATTTAAGCATCGTTTGGGGCATATCCTGATCTTGCTTCTGAGCATGATGCTCCCGTTCCTTTTTGAATCGTACGGGAGATAGTCCCTTATATTTCTTGAAGCTGCGACTTAAAGAATGGGCATCTGGATATCCCACACGCTCTGCGATCTCCTGCAAAGTGGCGTCCGTCTGCATTAGCAGTTCTGCCGCTCGATCTGCTCTTACTTGGCCCAAGTAATGAATCGGACTGGTATGCATTTTATTTTTGAACAACCTGGATAAATGTCCAATACTGCATTCTAGCTCCTCTGCAATGGACTCAAGTGCCATAGGCCGACTAAAATGCTCACGAATATAGGCTACAGCCTGCGATACCAGGTCGGGCTTAAGAGGCTCAATGCCCTGCCGATACAACTGCTGCAACAACTCATATACAAATTGTTGAAATAAGGCTTTGACATGCAGTTTGCCAAGTCCGGAAGCTTCACGCCATTCTTGCTCCAACAGCTTCACTTTATCGTACAGGGGCAGTGGGTAATGAGGTGCGAAAGCATACTGGTTCTGAAAAGGATTTTCCTTTTCCAGCAATTGTGCAATCTCTTTGCGGCTAGGCAGGGCCAACGTTGCCTTGTACAAAATGATGTAATATTCAAGCACCTCTTCCGCCAGGATACTCAGGCACATTCCTTTTCCGCCATGCAGTACATGGAAACGCTCTACCCTGTGAATACTGTTATCCAACCGTACCCGTGCGTTTCCACGAACGGTATACAAGAACGCACTGGCAGGAAGTCGATAGGTTCGTAGCTCCTCCCCTTCTTCGATCTTCTTATGACGAACATCCATCACCTGTATAAAAACATGATTCCACAGCAAAATGTGATCATTCAACTTCATTGCTTTTGTTCAGCCCCCGATCCAAACCATCCACGTACCTGCTCAAACTCATATTCAAACTATAATATATTATAGTTGATAATTATTCTCACAGGCAATGAAGTGATTTCATACGGAGCCTCTACTTTGGACGGTCCATTTTTCTGACCGCATTCTCCGCAGCCTCCATGATTACTTCTCCCAATGTAGGATGGGGATGAATGGTTAGAGCTAAGTCTTCTACGGTTGCTCCCATCTCGATAGCCAGAGCAAGCTCGGAAATGAGTGTTGAAGCTTCGACGCCGACGATTTGCGCCCCCAATACGATCCCCGACCCCTGCTTTGCTACGATTTTGATGTACCCCTCTGCTGCCCTTAGCGCCAATGCTCTGCCGTTAATTGCAAAGGAAGCTCTGCCAATGACAATCGGTAAGGCTTTTTCCTTTGCTTCTGTTTCACTTAGGCCAACACTAGCCAGCTCTGGTTCAGAAAAGACAACCAGCGGCATGGCTTTATAATCCACTTTAGCAGCTTGACCTGCAATCGCTTCTGCCGCAATCTTCGCTTCATAGGAAGCCTTATGGGCAAGGGCTGGACCCTCCGTAATATCTCCAATGGCAAAAATATGCGGAATAGCCGTTCTACACTGCTCGTCTGTCTCGATCAACCCCCTGCTCGTCAGTGGCAAGCCAATGTGCTCCAATCCTAATCTGCCATCCGTATTCGGTTTTCTGCCTACAGTAACTAATACAAACTCAGCGGTGACATGATGCTGCTCTTGATCTTTTGAATAATGCAGCGTAATAGTATCCGTATTCTGCACGACTTTTTCGGCTATCGCCCCAGTTACGATACTTGCACCATCTGTTTTCAATTGCTTAACAACAGGGGCCACAAGGTCCGTCTCAAATCCCGGCAGCACCCGTTCCCCTCCCTCCAGAATCATTACCTTTGTTCCAAATTTGGCATACATTTGTCCAAGCTCAACGCCAATATATCCACCACCTATCACGATCAGGCTGGACGGAACCGCTGGAAGCGAAAGCGCCTCTGTAGAGGACAAAATACGTCCGCCAAACGGAAATGCTTTCAGCTCGATTGGACGGGAGCCGGTTGCCAATATGGCATACTTAAAGGATATCGTTTGTTCCGCTCCATTTTGATTGATGATGGCTGTATGCCCATCAACCAAACTCGCCTCCCCTTCCAGAATGCTCACACCTGCCGTTTTCATTAAAAAGCCAACTCCGCCTGCCTGCTTATTCACAATCCCCTGTTTGAAAGCCTGAGCATTCACGAATGACATCGCTGCATCTGCCTGATTTACCTGCCTGAGTATCTCATAGCGATGTGCTTCGGCAATCAAAGCTTTGGATGGAATGCAGCCCACATTCGTGCACACTCCACCTAGCTGACTGCGTTCAACAATCGCCGTTTTCATTCCAAGCTGAGAAGAACGCAATGCTGCCACATAACCTCCTGGCCCTGATCCAATGACCAGTGTTTCTACAGATTCATGCTTGCTCATAACTAATACCTCCTGTTAAAATGGCATGATTTAAAATATGATGATTATAATATATTATAGTCATCATATTTTAAAAGCGTCAATAGTCTTGATCAGCCTTTCTGAAGTTGTCGTTATAGGAAGACAAATTGACACGTTTTATTATGATGATTATAATATTTTGAAGTTAGCATTATAAACCCGTGGAGTGATTACAATGCCTTATCCAAAAGGCCATAAGATGAAAGTGCGGAGTAAGATCGTTGAAAGTGCTGCCCAAGCTTTCCGTGCCAACGGTATTCAAGATGTAAGTGTGCCCTTTATTATGAAAGGGGCAGGATTAACTCACGGCGGGTTTTATTCACACTTTGATAACAAAGAACAGCTAGTCGCCGAAGCCTGTCGCTATGCCGTCAGTGATACCCTCGCACTGCTTCAGGAGGCCGTTGACCAAGAAAAGCAAGATCCTAAAATTAATGTTGTCATCGATTACTATTTAAGCACCCATCACCGTGATCGAACAGAAATAGGCTGTATTATTCCTGCCCTTTCCGTAGAAATAGCCCGTTCTTCCGAAGAAATCCGGCAGATATTCACGCAGGAGTTGGAAAGAATGATTACGTTTATCTCCAATTTGGGGGGAATGGATCAGTCCAAGGGCAGTGCATTGTTCAGTAGTATGGTTGGTTCTCTTGTGCTTGCACGTTCTGTTAATGATCCTAAACTGAGTGACAGCCTTCTCTCGGCAGGCAAACAGTATGCCAAAGCGCTGGTTAATAGTTGAATGTAAGTATGTTTTACGTATGCAAAAAATCCGCTAAACACCAAGAAATCCTTGATGTTTAGCGGATTTTTCCTAAGAATCTAAACTCAAAACGGAGGTAACGATTTGTCAGAGATTCGAAGTCTCCACCTGCCAAATCTCGGTTATGTTCCAAATCGTTTGCGGTACCCGCATTTTCGGCATAACTCTTCTACCGCTTCTCTCTTAGAGAACCCGAAGTACAGACGGTTTGCACGCTCCCCTTCCACAATGTCGGAAAAAGATTGTTCATGCACGTTACCTAAATTTATGACGCCTTCTCCATCCAGACAGCAAGGGACCACCGTTCCATCCACCAATACCGCCGCTTGGCTACGGAGTGCATGGCAAAAGCCTTTTCCGTCATCTTCCGGAGCACTGAGGCTCGGCCATTCAAATTCATGGTCTTGATTCAAATAAACGTTTGGTGCGATTTTGACCCCACTGCCCGGTATCACCTTTTCCTCAATCCGATAGTCCAGTCCAAACTCTTGCTCCAGTCGTTCAAGTGTTTCCCGGTTGCGCTGACGCTGCACATTAGTCAAATTATCTTCAGTCAAGTTCCAGAGACGGAACGAAATAATGACATTGTGTTTCACCGCTTCTCTTACAAACGTGAAAATATTACCCAAATACCCTTCTCGATCCACGGAGCCTTCATGCCCGTCAAAACTGTGGAGAGAGAAGTTCATCTGACGCAGCGCTGGCTGCCCAAGCAGCTTATGTCCGGTCTTCGGCAGCAAGGTACCATTGGTGGTTATATTGACCTTCAAGCCTTTCTCATGAGCACTTTCCAGCAAAAGATCAATTTTCGGATGGAGCAACGGCTCTCCTTTTACATGCAAATAGATGTAATCCGTGTGTGGTTTGACCTGATCAAGCACATTTCGAAAGACTTCCGGATCAATAAATTTTTTGACACGCTGTGTTTGAGGACAAAAACTGCATGCGAGATTGCAAATGCTCGTTATCTCAATGTATACCTTTTTAAAAGTTTTCAACATGATTTCCCCATTCTAACCTTCATCCGGAGCATCTTGTTTATGCTCACTAATCTTATGATTATAACGGGTTATCACCGACAGGTAAACTCTCCAGTCTCTCCCTTGGTGTGGGCATCAAATGCTCGACACATACGCCTATCCAAGATTTGATTTGATATTTTCTATTGACCCTAGGTCTGACCTAAGGTTTATAGTGGAGTTATTCAACTATCAGTAAAGGAGTCCTACCATTGAAAGAACACATTACGATCAGCCAGCTTGCTCAGCTCATGAATGTATCTGTACATCAACTGCGTTATTTTGAAGAAAAGGGAGTCCTGTATCCATCACATACAGAAGAAAATCAATATCGAATGTACGGGCTTCATGAGATTTATCAGCTTTCGCATATTTTATTATTACGCAAATTAAATGTCCCTGTCGATCAGATTCAAGAATGTATGACTTCCTATGCTGCCGATGACTATAACCAGCTTTTAGAGCATTCGTTGCAGAAGGTACAGGCCGAAATAGCTAACTTGAAGATGCATGAACAGTTTATTCACAAAGTGTTAGAAGAACATAATAATCGGGCCCAACAGGACGATGAGTATCAGGTCAAACGATTAGGTCCCCGTCATTTAAAGCTATGGTTTGCATTGGAGAATGGTCAAGAGCTCACTGCCGGTAACCTATTTGAACACCGCCCTGCCCCACCTCGATTATTTGAAAATGACCTGCATTACTTGTCTGATGCTGGACAGGCGAAGCTATGTTATGAAACGGCGGATGTGGCTGACTATATTCTGGAAGAGGGCAACTATCTTTATAAGCATCTTTCCGTCATTGAAGAACCAGAGATTGATTATGAAATTAAACAAATGGAACGATATGTAGCTCAGCACCAATATAACTGCCAAAGCAAGATTGTTCTAGTAGAAAAATCTTATCTTTCGATGTTCGACAACAACAAGCTGCAATACGAAATTCAGGTTAAAGTAGAATAAATCTTGGAGGGCGTTACATGAGTGCAAAATCCTTTGACATTGTTGCATACCAGAAACAAGACCATGAAGCTGTTTGCAGTCTTTTAGTCGAATCGTTTAAAGCAAAATTCCAATCTCTTGTTACACTGGAGGAGCAAGATATACAGAAGTTGTTAATGCAGGTTTGGGTTCAAAATCCTTATTCTTCATCTATGAAACAATTTGTAGCCAAAGAGAACGAAGATGTTGTCGGTGTTCTTTCCCTCAAATGGAAGGCCCCCTCCTCTTCACTTCCTGAAACAAATCCCATTTCTTTAGCTCCGCTCCTAAAACAGTTTGGTTGCTTCAATGTATTTAAATTTTTGACAGGTATGCATGCGCTGGAGTATCCCCCCGCTGCAAATGAGTGTTACATTGATCATTTGGCGATTCGTTCAAGTCATCGTAACCAGGGAATAGGACGCCTTCTTCTAGCTTTCGCACAGCAATTTACGGTTGAATCTGGGTTTCATGCATTGACGCTTCATGTAGCGCATAAGAACCAAGGGGCTATCCGTTTGTATCACAAACTGGCGTTTGAAGTAGAACAATCCAAGTATAATGGGTTACGGCATTTTTGGTTCAAGGAGCCTGTATGGTATCTGATGAGTTGGAAAGAGAACCTGCATTCGAGGAGAGAGCATCGTTGAAAAAAACATTCAAGCTTACTTTTGGTATTGCGGCAGCTCTGGCTGTTGCCTTGATACTAATTGTTCTATATCAAAATTCCTACAAGATGACAGAAGAAAAAATACAAATTAAGACACCTAAAGGGCTGTTAACAGGTACATTAGCTTTGCCTAAGAACTACTCGGGAAAGGTTGGATTGGTTGTTTTTGTCCATGGGGATGGTCCTATTAATGACACATATGATGATGGATACAAACCACTGTGGGAAAAGTTCGCTTCCAAGGGTTATGCCTCCCTGTCACTGAATAAGCCCGGTATTAACAGCGCTCCTGGCAATTGGCTCGACCAAAGCATGGAGGACCGCGCACAGGAGATCCGATATGCAATAGACTGGGCAAGAAGCTTACCGATGATTGATAAGCAAAAAATCGGCCTATGGGGAGCCAGTCAAGCAGGATGGGTCATTCCGAAGATCGTTAAAGAGGAGCATGATATTGCATTCAGCATCCTTGTATCGCCTGCCGTGAACTGGATTTCCCAAGGACAATTTAATACCAGAAAAGAAATGGAACAAGAAGGAGCTACTCCGCAAGAAATTCAAAAGACATTGAACTACGATCAAGAAGTTCTACAGTTACTGAAAAAACATGCTTCTTATGAAGAATATCTAGGCATAGCCGATCCTGACGATATGATTTCCAAAGAAAGATGGAGCTTTATAGGCAAAAATTTTCTGTCTGATTCCACCGAAGAATTAAGTCACTTCCATTCTCCTGTACTCTTGGTTCTGGCTGGCAAAGATATTAATGTTGATGTAAAGGGTACCGAGCGAGTCTATCGCCAGAAAATACCTTCAGAACTGCTGTCCGTGATTCATTTACCTGAAGCCGACCATTCCATGATGGATGAAAAAATCGCGCGTTCAAAATCTCTAACTTTCTTAACAGCCGTATTCGCCCCAAGAAAATTGGTGAATGGTGAGTATCTCAAATCCCTTTCCGATTATGTCAGTCAGCGTTAAACAATGATGTTCTTTTTTGCCATACTTCTTTTGATATGCTAATGAAAAAATGCTAATGAAAACCCCATAACTGTTCTCGGTTAGACTGGGAATAGATCTATAAACAACAAAAAAACGGCATCTCTGCCGTTTTTTCTAAAAGGATGGACTCTCAGGGACTCGAACCCTGGACCAATTGATTAAGAGTCAACTGCTCTACCAACTGAGCTAAGAGTCCATAATAAAAGTTTGGTGGAGCCTAGGGGGATCGAACCCCTGACCTCATCGCTGCCAGCGATGCGCTCTCCCAGCTGAGCTAAGGCCCCATCATAAGTAAGTTAATCAACGTTTCAAGCGACTTCTATATCATATAAAATTTTTATTCCTGTGTCAATACTTTTATAAAAAAAATATAATCATCTTCCCACCTTGACCCAAGAAAGATACAGTCAGCGATCAGTCGCTGGCTGTATCTTTAGATAACAATGTTTTCAGTTCCTTCATAAACATATTGATGTCTTTAAACTGACGATAGACGGACGCAAAACGTACGTAGGCGACTTCATCCACTGGGTAAAGCTGTTCCATGACCAGCTCCCCGATCTGCTGACTATCGACTTCTGTGGCTGCTGTGTTGCGGATAGCGTTCTCCACCTGGGATACGATCATATCCAATTGCTCGACGGATACTGGGCGCTTCTCACAGGCTCGAATGAGACCGCGCAGCATTTTATCACGACTAAACTCTTCACGGCTGCCGTCTTTTTTGATGACCATGAGTGGGGTTTCCTCCACCATTTCAAAGGTGGTAAAACGCCTGGCACACTGCTCACATTCACGGCGGCGACGGATGGACTTGTTATCATTCGCAGGTCGCGAATCCAACACTTTCGTGCCATTGTAGGCACAATACGGACATTTCATAATCTCACCACTTTCTTTTTCCAATAAATTCCCGAAGATTTTTAGTAATAATTTTGTCAAAACGGATCATAATATGTTTACCACATCGCGAGGAGGTGAACAACAATGGCACAAGGAAACAATGGCAACTCCAACAATCTGGTAGTCAGCAGATCCTCCGGCGCTCTGGAGCAAATGAAATATGAGATCGCTCAAGAGCTGGGTATCAGCATTCCTCAAGATGGATACCAAGGTAACATGACTTCCTATGAGAACGGTTCGATCGGGGGCTACATCACAAAACGCCTCGTAACGATCGCCGAACAACAATTGGCAGGTCAATACCAATAATCGCGGTAATAATGCAGAAATAACAAGAAAAAGTGTATGGACGGGCTGCTAAAAACAGCCTGTCCTGCGCTTTTTTTCATTTTAAAGCGAAAAGGCTCATCATGTCATTAACTTGTCTTTTAAAAATCATTATAAATTTTCGTGTATTGCCTGTAGTAATAAATGACCCGCTGTACATAATGTCGTGTCTCACCAAAAGGGATTTGCTTAATGGACTCTTCTTTTCCATCCCACACTCCCTTATCGAGCCACTCTTGAACTTTACCCGGCCCTGCATTGTAAGCAGCTACGATTGCTACAGGATTATCCTGAAACTTCATGGATAGGTTATGCAAATACCAGGTTCCCAGCTCTATATTGGTACCAGGCTCGTGCTTGACACTGTCTAGCGGAACCTTTTGAATCTGGGCGCTGTCCATAATCCAATTTGCTGTATTCGGCATAATCTGCATCAACCCCAGTGCACCCTTATGCGATTGCTTACTGGTTTTAAAATTGGTTTCTACGCGGATAATAGACGCCACCAAAAATGGGTCCACTTCATACGTTTGTGAATACTGCCGAATCTCATCCTTATATTGAATCGGATAGAACCAGGACATCCAATTTGAATTGAGGAACAGAATCAGGACAAACCCGACAAACAAAGTGAGCAGGACTCTTTTCTTTCGCAAAATATTCATGCAAGTCCCTTCCGCTGCCAAAATTGATCAATTTGTCGTTTCGTCTCAGACTGTGTTCCGCTATTATCGATAACGATATCGGCCAAGTTTTTCTTTTGTTCAATATCCATTTGTGCGGACAGCCGAAGTCCAGCTTGTTCCTCCGTCAGACCGTCTCTGAGCATCAGACGCTGGAGCTGAATATCACGTGGTACGTACACAACCATAATTTCCTCGTACAAGCTCTCCAGCCCGGACTCGTACATTAACGGGATATCTGCCAAAACAAGCTTGTCCGGCTGTTCCCGTTCATATGCTTCCATACGCAGTCGCATTTCCTCACGAATAGCAGGATGTGTAATATCGTTAAGTGCCTGCCGCTGGGCAGGGTCTCCGAATACAATCTCACCCAGTTTTTTGCGGTGCAGGGTTCCGTCACTGTTCACTATAGCTTGTCCAAAATGCTGTATGACCGCCGCCAGCACCGGATGCCCCGGAAGCATCACTTCCCGGGCAATGGCATCTGCGTCGATCAGCAGCGCACCTTTGGCGACCAAAAGAGCCGACACGGTGCTTTTTCCGGTAGCAATACCTCCGGTTAATCCGATATTCATGCTCTTTCACCTCATAACAGCTTCAATATGCCCATCATAATCAGTAATAATGCCGGCAATACACCCAGCGCCTTCATAAATCGAAATGCTGATAGAAAGAAGCCTGCCTTCATCCCTGCAATCAAAAATGTTCCACTGAATAACGTAATAGCCAGCGCAGTAGACAGTGGCTGAAAACCAAGCATAGCTGCCCCTAATCCCGCTCCGAACGCATCGACCGATAATGCAATACCCAGCCAAACCGCTTCGGTAGCAGATATACTGCCAGAACGGTCCATATCCGCAGCAGACGGGCTTCGAAGAATCCGAATAACAAGTCCCCATTTGCGGAACTCCAGAGAAAATAGCGTTCGCTCCTGCTGCTCTACAGAAGCTTCTGCCGACAGATCTTTTCTTGAGCTAAGGAAAGACTCTGTATCAGCATCCTCTATACTCTTCTTCTCTCCAAGAACAGATCTGCTCACTGGATCAGTCTGTTCTGTAAGAAGCAGCCCCCGAGAGGCCTCCGCTGAATCCTCTAGCGAATCCTCTTTGCGGTGCAGAGCTTGAAACAAAGAGTAACAGCCGATACAGATCAGGATGACAGCGCCGAAAACGGTCGTATATACAGGAGACAGGACACGAGATAGTAATGCGCCCAATTGCATGGATATGCCAATCACCAAACCTGAACATACGGAGATGATAGCAATCGACAACAGTGGAATTTTCATTTTGCGCAGACCATATGTAACACCGACTCCGAAACTGTCCAAACTTAGCGCAAATGCCAGTAACAGCAGGGCTCCCCAATGATTAGCCACTCCAATTCCCTCCCATTGCGAAGGCAGGGCCTTATAACAACCGAAACCCTCCGCAGTATTGGTACTTGGAACAATATATGAGAGGGATGGGCTTGGGGTGACTGTGCCTGTTTAGCGCAGAGGCTGGCAGACCGGACAATGATGTGTGCCACGTCCGGCTACGACAGATTTTTCGATCAATGTGCCACAGTTAATGCAAGGCTTCGCGTTACGTCCATAGATTTGCAATTGATGCTGGAAGTCGCCCGTTTTGCCCTGTCCATTAACGAACGATTTAATGGACGAGCCTCCAACCTGAATCGACGCACCCAGCGTGGAGACAATAGCTTCATGCAAGACATGAAATTGGCTATCCGTTAGGCTTTTGGCTGGCTGTGCTGGATGAATCCCCGCCTTAAACAACGATTCATCTACATAAATATTCCCGATGCCCACCACATATGCCTGGTTTAACAGCGCTGCCTTGATCGAAGTCGAACGAGTTCCAACAGCGGCACGCAGCATTTCGGGTGTAAAGGCCTCGTCCATCGGTTCCAAACCAAGCTTGTTCAGCGGCTTTTCCAGCAAATCCTGTCCTGCCGGAAATAAGTGCATCGTGCCAAACTGGCGCACATCCTGATAACGCAGCTCCGTACCATCTTTAAAATGAAAGATGACATGGGTATGCTTTTCCACAGGATCATGTTGCGAATACAATCCATATCGCCCTTCCATTCGAAGATGGGAGACCAACACCAGCCCGTCCAGCAAAATCCGCAGAAACTTTCCGCGTCTCTCCACCCCTGTAATCCGGTGATCGGCCAATTCCATCGCAAAAGCATGGATATCATCGGGCCGTTGAATGATCCGCGGTAAATTCACGGTGACATGATCTATATGTTTATCAACGATAAGCTCGTTTAGCGTTCGTTTAATTGTTTCTACTTCCGGTAATTCCGGCATGATGTCTTCACCTCACCCTATATTATAACGGAAGCAGCGTCAAATTGGGACTATCTACTCATTGAAATATCTTACTTGGCCTCATACCAATTGCTGCCATAGCTTACTTCGGCTTTGAGCGGCACAGCCAGCTTTAATGCAGCTTCCATGGTAGCCGGGACAAGCTCTTTCATCGTTTCCATTTCCTCAGGCGGAACCTCGAACACAAGCTCATCATGTACTTGGAGCAGCATTCTGCTGCGAAGATTACGTTCACGTAGCGCCTTATCCATCTGTACCATTGCCAACTTGATAATATCGGCAGCGGTACCTTGAATCGGCGTATTCATCGCTGTACGCTCAGCGAATGAACGCAGGTTGAAATTGCTGGCGTTAATCTCCGGCAAATAGCGTCTGCGTTCCAACAGCGTTTTTACGTAGCCGTCCCGCTTCGCATCCTTCACAATATCATCCATGTAACGGCGAACGCCTTGGAACACATCAAAATACTGGTCGATAAAGCGAGCCGCTTCCTTCCGCGTAATATTCAAATTTTGTGACAGACCATAATCACTGATTCCATAGACAATCCCAAAGTTGACTGCCTTCGCAGAACGCCGCATGTTGGAGTCCACATCTTCCGCTGCTACACCAAACACATCGGATGCGGTCTTGGTATGGATGTCCATATCGTGGACAAAGGCTTCCTTCAAACGTTCATCATCCGAAATATCAGCCAGCACCCGCAGCTCGATCTGTGAGTAGTCTGCCGCTAAAATAGACCAGCCCGGTTCGGACGGAACAAATACTTTGCGGATTTTACGACCCTCTTCAAGACGAATCGGAATGTTTTGCAAATTCGGAAATTGACTGCTCAAGCGTCCAGTTGCTGCAACCGTCTGCCGGAAATACGTATGCACCTTACCTGTTTTCTCCGAGATTTCTTTCAGCAATCCTTCGACATACGTCGATTGGAGTTTGGCAATAGTGCGGTACTGCAAAATATTTTGCACAATATCATGATAGGGGGCCAGCTTTTCCAATACCTCCGCATCGGTCGAGTACCCCGTTTTCGTCTTTTTAATGACAGGCAAACCCAGTTTATCAAACAAAATCTCACCCAGCTGTTTAGGTGAATTCAGATTGAACTCTACTCCGGCAATGCTGTAGATTTCACCCACCAACGTTGCAATCTGGGCTTCAAATTCTTTCCCCAAAGCGCGTAGTTCTTCTACGTTCACCAAGATGCCCTGCTTCTCCATATCCGCCAAAATGCGGGACAACGGCATCTCCAGCTCATGAAACAGCTTGTGCATTTCCGTTTTTTCCAGCTCCGCCTGCTGCACAGGCACCAAAGCTTCAATCACCGCTGCCTTACGCGCCACATGATCGGACAGTACATCCACGTCAGGGACTTTATATTTAGCTCCTTTGCCGAACACTTCTTCGTCTGGACGGATCGAAGACAAGCCATATTTGGCTGCCAATCCGCTCAATGTCTGGTTTGCATCGGTTGGGTCCAGCAAGTACCCTGCCAGTTGCACATCAAACTCGGCACCTGCAAACTCAATTCCATGCCAGTGTAAAGCCAAATCCGTTCGATGCAGATCATGACCGCGTTTTTTGCGTTCAGGGTCAGCAAGCCATGCGCGAATAGGTGTAGCTGCATCGCTTTGCAGTACATCCAGTGTCATAAAAAATTGCTGTCCCGTTGCGGCAAATATCAGACCTACAATGTCAGCATGATGCGGATTATCACCATGCGTCTCAACATGCAGCACATCCACACGATCTAACACTTCTACCAATTCGCTAATCCGCTGCTCATCCAGCACTGTTACGTCAGCCGCGGCTTCCTCTACGTCTACCCCAGTACTTCCAACCTCACCTGAAAAGGATAAACGCTCCAGCAAGGACTTGAACTCCAGCTTCGCCAGAGCTGGCCCGGCCGTTTCTGCTTGCAGCCCGCCGAAGGCCACATCTTCCAGCTGCTTGTCCAACGTTACATCCCGATAAATGGTCGCCAAATCTTTGCTCATTCGCGCATCGTCAGCATGTGTCTCTACACGTTCTTTCATTTTGCCCTTCAGCTCATTCGTGTGCGCCAGCACTTCTTCGACTGAACCGTATTGATGCAGCAGCTTGAGCGCTGTTTTTTCTCCCACGCCGGGAATACCAGGAATATTGTCCGACGTATCGCCCATCAGACCCTTAAGATCAATAATTTGCAGCGGCTTCAGGCCATATCGTTCCTGAATTTGCTCAGGTCCATACGTCTCCACCTCAGTAACCCCTTTGCGGGTCAAGCCGACTGTGACATGGTCTGAGGCCAATTGGAGCATATCCTTGTCCCCAGTCACGACCAGCACATTAAAACCGGCTTCGTCCGCTGTCTTGGACAGGGTGCCTATAATATCGTCCGCCTCATAGCCATCCAGTTCAAACTGAGCAATGCCAAAAGCGGTCAATAGCTCTTTCAGCAACGGAAATTGCTGGGACAGCTCTGGTGGTGTTTTCTCCCGTCCACCTTTGTAATCCTCGTATCCTTTATGGCGAAACGTTATTTTACCGGCATCGAAGGCAACCAGAATATGTGTTGGTTTGTGCTCCTCCAAGAGCCGCAATAACATCGTCGTAAATCCGTACACCGCGTTCGTCTGCTGCCCGCTCGAATTCGTTAACGGTGGCATAGCAAAAAACGCCCGGTAAATGATACTGTTACCATCTATAAGCATGAGTTTATCCATTTAGCACCTCGCAAGTTCATCAATGCATTCGTAACGTTCTTACGTTTTACGCATTCCTCTTCCTATCTTAACATACAAGACTCCTTTTTCAGAAAAAAACGGCTGCTTCCTAACCAAATTTGCCTTTTGCTCAAAGACAAGTCTGGGTCAGAAACAACCGCTATATACCTGAAAGCTCTACTGGTTCAAATCTGGTCTCTCCCCTGTCACGAGATATACAGTACTTTCACCGATATTCGTAGCATGGTCACCAATTCGTTCAATGTATCGTCCTACAAGCAGTTGCAGCATGGCTTGTGAAGCCTCTGCCGGCTTTTCTACCATAAAGGCGTACAGATCGCTGATCATGTGGCTATACATGGAATCCACACGATCATCCTCTTTGGCCATTTTGTAGGCCAGATCTGTATTTTCATCCAAATAGGATTTGATCGCATCATCTATCATTTCTTTAACAATGGAAGCCATGTGCGGAATATCCACCAGAGGCTTAATGATCTGCTGCCCTTCCAAACGAAGTGTCACCTTGGCAATATCAAGTGCCAAATCGCCCATTCGTTCCAGATCACTGGAAATTTTAAATGCAACAATGATCCGGCGCAAATCCTTCGCTACCGGTTGCTGGGTAATAATGAGCTTGGAACCCATATCGAGAATATTCTCTTCCAGCGTATTGAGGGATGCATCATTTTTGACCACCTGCTGAGCCAATTCTATATTTTTGGTCTGCAAACATTCAATGGCCTGATCGAGCGCCTTCGAAACGTGTGCACCCATTTCGCGCAGTACGGCTCTCAGCTCATCTAACCCTTCATCAAAACCTTTTCTACGTATCATTTCGAAGTCACCCCTTCTGGCATATTCATCTGGTAGGCTTTAGCCAAATCGCCCTGAAATATAATCTTCTGTACGTGAATCTTGCGGCGTGGAAAACATCGTCTCTGTATCCGCCGCTTCCACCACAACACCATTTAAAAAGAACGCAGTTCGACCGGACACACGCGCTGCCTGATGCATGTTATGCGTCACCATGACGATGGTATATGTGTCTCGCAATTCCTGAACCAGTTCTTCAATTTTCATCGTGGAGATCGGATCTAGCGCAGATGTCGCCTCGTCCATCAGTAAAATATCTGGCTGTACGGCAAGCGCCCGGGCAATGCACAACCGCTGCTGTTGTCCACCGGACAAGCTCAGAGCTGAACGCTTCAGAAAGTCCTTGACCTCTTCCCAGAGTGCCGCCTGCCGCAGGCTTTGCTCGACCAATTCGTCCAACTTGTCCTTTTGCCGAACTCCATGCAGACGTGGACCGTAGGCTACGTTATCATAAATCGATTTGGGAAATGGGTTAGGCTGTTGAAAAACCATTCCTACCTGCTTACGCAGAGTTTCTACTTCCATAGTATCGCCGTATATATCCTGACCTGCGATACTCACGGTGCCTTCAATACGCGTTCCCGGTATCATGTCATTCATCCGGTTCAGCGTACGCAGCAGGGTCGATTTGCCGCAGCCGGACGGGCCTATAAAGGCAGTTACCGTTTTTTCAGGAATATCGAGGTTTATATGTTTCAGCGCGTGAAATTTCTCATAATATAAATTTAGCTTATCAATCCGGATTACGGAATCATTCATGGATTTATGATCTCCTTCGTGTTGCAGTTATGATCCTCAAGCATTGCACCTGATTTGCACAATATGAAGATTATATAAGCTGTGTGTAAATTTAGTGTGGTGGATTTGTTAACGGTATGTAAAATGATCAAGAACTTAGCATGAGCTCAAGCTCCTGTGCAATTTCGGCTGCATTCAAAGCCGCTTCCTCTGCGGAATGGGACATTTCGCTGTTTTTGGCTTCAATTTCATCGACAGCCTGCAATAGTTTGGCAAAAGTTTGTGTTCCAGCAGAAATATATTGAGAGCCTGTATGAATCTGCTGCATACTCGTATCCGTCAGTTCAGCAGTGTCACGCAGCATCTGCTCGATATGGGTGAGTAAGCCTGTAATCTGCGTGGAAAAAGCTTTCGTCTGGAGTGACATATTCCGCACCTCCTGAGACACAATCTGGAAGCCTCGTCCGTGTTCGCCAGCATGCGCCGCCTCAATGGACGCATTGATCGCCAGCAGTCCGCTTTGATCTGCCAGTGCACGAATGGATGAGGCCATGCCCGCAATGTCATTCAGCGATTGGGTCAACGCCGTCATCTGCTCATGCTGGCGCTTCATTTGCTCCGTGACCGCACGATAGGAGAGCAAAACATCCTCCAATTCTACTTTGCCACGGCGGGATAATTCACTCATTGAGCGGGTTAGCCGCACACTGTCATCGGCCTCTTTAGCTGCATCCAGCACAGTCAGCTGAATACGCTGGACTCCGTCATAGCTATGCCGAATCACATCGCCCCGCTCTTCGTCCGCTTCTCTTTGCATTCGCTGCACGACGGACAGGATATCACGAATCGTGAGTACGCCGAGTAATCGTGTGCCTTCCTTAATCAACACACAATCGTAAAAACGCTGTTCTTCACGCAACATCGCCAATTCCACAATGTCCGATGCCCGGCTTTTTAAATCCACAATTAATGTATCGGGGTCGGCAAATATGGCCGCAGGCTTGTCATAGAACAACGCCGCAGCAAATCTGCCCGTAAAATGGCGATTATACGCATCTCTCATAATAATGCCCAGTGGAAGATCATTTTTATCCACAACAATAACACAAGGTATATCTTCCTGTGTTTTCATAAGTGCTAACAGTTCTTTACAAGACATGTCCGTACCAATGATCGGAACCTCCCGGCATGGCACATAGGTAGTAATCGGCTTGTATGCTTCACGTTCAATCACGGTAGTGGAACTCGGCTGGGTCTTTGGTTCCGTTATCATCGTTCTGAAGTCCCCTTTTTTTAACTACTTGGAGTGACGGGAACATCATATCGGTCATTTGTTGATTCTAGCGACTAGTTTTGTTAATGAAATGTAAAATCACGAAATGGACACAAAAGTCGCCGGACACTGCCATGGATAAAGAAAAACGCTCCTCATTTATAATAAATGAGAAGCGCTTCTTTTTTTATTTACAACCAGCTTGTACCCCACTCCACGGATCGAATCAATATGAACCGAGTCGGGATCTAGCTCCAGCTTTTTACGTAAGGAACTGACGTGCACATCCACGGTCCGTTGACCGCCAATGTAGTCAAAACCCCAAACAGCATTCATCAGATCATCCCGGGTCAATACCACACCCGGCTTTCGAGACAAATAAAGAAGCACCTCAAATTCCTTTGGTCTGAGGCTGATGGACTGACCTCCAAGAATGACTTCATATTTTTCGGGGTAAATCTCCAGCTCGCCCAATTGAATTTTGGAGCTATCTTTCTGATCAGACAACACTCCTTCATCCCCGCCGGAGGTTCTTCGCAGCACAGCTGTCACGCGGGCCAACAGCTCAGAAACACCAAAAGGCTTCGTGATGTAATCATCCGCACCCGACTTCAGCCCTTGAACAACCTCTGCTTCACCGTTTTTGGCCGTTAAAATAATGATAGGCGTCGTCAGCCCCTGATGGCGAAGTCTGCTCAGAATGTCCAGTCCGTTCATTCCCGGCAACATCAAATCCAGCAGGATCAAATCGTAGGACTCTCTGGAGGCTTTCTCAAACCCGGCACTGCCATGATCCTCCGTGTCCACTTCGAAGCCTTCTTGTATCAAATTGTAGGATAGCAATCTGGCAAGCGTTGGTTCATCCTCAATAACCAGCAAGCGTTGTCCCATAAATAACTTCATCTCCTGTTTACCTGTTAAAGGCGCATTGGTCAAAATCCTGTAACCTTTTTCATACTCATGCGACACCCGTTTATTTTATCACGGCATTGTTAACAGAATGTAAAAAATGTTCTAGTTCATTCTTCCTGTTGCAATAGCGGTAATTCAACTGTAAATGTGGTACCCAATCCAAGCTCACTTTCCACCGAAAGGGTGCCATGATGCAAATCGACCAAGTGTTTGACGATCGACAATCCCAGCCCCGTTCCGCCAGAGTTGCGCGAGCGTCCTTTGTCCACCCGGTAAAAGCGCTCAAAGATACGTGGCAGGTCCTTCTTCGGAATTCCAATACCTGTATCACTGACTGTAAATACGACCTTTTCCGTGTCATTCTCCCGCTGTATCGTTAGAACCTTAATCTTTACCTTGCCACCATCAAGTGTGTAGTTGATGCCATTAGACAAAAGGTTCAAGAAAATCTGCTGAAGCTTATCTTCATCTGCCTCCATAAACAACTCATCCGGGATATCCATTTGTAGCATAATTCTTTTTTTGGCCGCAACATTGTTCAGTTTTTCCAGCAATGAATCTATGAACGACGAAACGTGCACCGGCGAGCAATCCAGCGGAGAACGCTTGGATTCAATTTTGGATAGCTCCAGAATGTCACCGATCAGCCGATTCAATCGTTCGCTTTCATCATATATAATTTGCAAAAATGAGCGGGCCGTTTCTTCATCTTTAACCCCGCCACCGAGTAACGTCTCGGCAAAGCCCTTGACCGCGGCAATCGGTGTTTTTAGCTCATGAGAAACGTTAGCCACAAATTCACTCCGCATATTTTCCAACCGTCGAATGGCCGTAATATCCTGTAAAAGGAACAGCATCCCGCGGTATCCGCCTTCATCCTCATACATCGGGACACCGTCCAGCAACACGAGTCTCTCCTCGGGATTGTACAAATGAACCTCACCATGCAACCTCTCTCTGCTTTGTATGCTGCCCTCAATTAGCTTTGTGAGCTCATAGTGCTTCTTCAGCTCATGATACGGCTTGTCCGTCACCCGTTTACCCACGACACCAAGCATTCGCTCAGACTCACGGTTTACAAGCGCAATACACTCACTTGCATCAATCATTAGAATTCCGCCTGTCATATTACTCATGACGCTCTGGAGTAAATCCTCATTGTCGCGTATCGTTTTCATTTGGTCTTGGAGACTGTCAGCCATACGATTAATGGCTTCACCCAGTTGCCCTACCTCATCCCGGCGCTGTACACCGACTCTTGCGTCATAATCCAGCCCTGATATGCGGTTGGCTACCCCTGTAATATGTTCAATGGGCGAGGTGAGGCTGCGAGCAATACGATAGCTCACCAATCCAGCAGCAATAAACAGCAACACAAGACCAATCCCGATGGCCGTCCAGCCGCGCCGTACTCCCTCCTCCACCGCTTTCAGGCTCATAGACAAACGGATATACCCATCAAAGCCCTTGTCCGATACAACAGGTTCAGCGACGTATAGCATGTTTCGTTGCAGAGTTTCGCTGTAGCGTATTGTCCGACCGATTCCTTCCACCGTAGCTTGCCGTATTTCATCACGTGATGCGTGGTTTTCCATCTTACGCGGATCACTTAACGAATCGCCAACCACCGTCCCGTCCTTGCGAATGAAGGTCACCCGTGATTCCGTCAGACGAGCAATTTCCTTCGCCTTTTGAGAATAATAAGAGACATAATCCGTGCTGGACAGGGCATCTGCATTTACAAAAGGGAATGTAGCGCGAAGCAGGTCGATCTCCCGTCCCATGTTCTCCTCTAGCACCTTCATATTCGAATTTTTAAAAATTTGTCCCATCGTGATTCCAGCAGCAAGGACAGATATGCCAATCAAAATCAGCATGATCAGGGTAAGCCTGAAACGAAACGATTTCATAAAATATGCCCATCCTTTAAGTAAGTTAAGTCTCATTCTACAGGCTACCTTCATTATGTTCCACCGTGAAAAGAAAAAAGGCCAGGGCATAACACGCCCCCAGCCTTTCCTTTATCCTCTTATCCGTTTATAACTTCACCGCCGTTGATATGAATAACCTGCCCGCTTACATATGAAGAATCGTCTGAAGCAAGGTACACATAGGCTGGCGCCAATTCTTCCGGCTGACCCGGACGCTTCATTGGCTGTGCTCCTCCAAACTCGCTGACCGTCTTGGCATCAAATGTAGACGGGATTAACGGCGTCCAGATTGGCCCTGGTGCTACAGCGTTCACCCGAATACCTTGATCCGCCAAATTGAGTGAAAGGGAACGAGTAAAGGATGTGATTGCCCCTTTGGTCGATGAATAATCAATGAGTGTCTTATTCCCAGCGTACGCGGTAATCGATGTTGTGTTGACGATAGTGCTTCCTTTCTTCAAATGCGGCAATGCTGCTTGCGTCAGGAAGAACATACCAAAAATATTCGTACGGAAAGTACGCTCCAACTGTTCTTTGGTAATATCCTCCAGCTTTTGCTGTGGATGCTGCTCTGCCGCATTGTTCACAACGATGTCGAGCTTGCCCAGCTCGTGAACCGTCTGTTGAACCGCTTTTTTGGCAAATTGGTCATCTCCGATATCGCCAGGAATCAACACACATTTGCGTCCCTCCTGCTCTACCTGACGTTTTGTTTCTTCCGCGTCCTTGTGTTCATTCAAGTAAATGATAGCTACGTCCGCACCTTCTTTGGCATACGTGACAGCTACAGCCCGTCCAATTCCACTGTCTCCACCAGTAATAAGTGCAACTTTACCTGTTAGCTTGCCAGCAGCTTTGTAAGTTGGTTTTTCAAACTGGGGTGCAGGCGACATTTTGGACTCAATCCCCGGTTGCTGGTCCTGATGCTGTGGGGGCAAGGTTTGCTGAGGTTGGTTACTTTTAGGCATTGTACATTCTCCCTTCAAAATCAGATATTTTTTAGGATGCAACATTTGCATCCACTCTACTCCTGATTTACCACACAAAGTTATTCGTTAAACGAAAAATGTAGTTATTTGAGCGCACAAAAAAACGACCTATGCTTATTCAGCACAGACCGTTTTTTCAATTTAGCATTTGTCATCATTCGATTACAGGCTCTCACCAAATGCATAATTAAATAATATGGCTGTATACCATTAAAAACGTAATTAAAATCAGGAAGACGGCAAGCAGCGTACTGAACATTCGCATTTTGCCAGCGTATTGCGTAATAGGCTGTTGGCTACGAATCGCTTCCAGCGACAGCCGTAACGGCTTACCCATGGCTCCCGCGATACCAGAAATGGCGAGAAACAACAACAAAACGACAACGATCCATGCTACCGAATAAGAACCCCAGGGAAAAATCATATAAATACCGCTAACAAGCACAAGGATCAGTGCAAATTGAGCCAAACGGTTCAATAGCTGAACAGCCGATATCGTTCCCTCCTGCACGCTAGGAGCCAATTTGTCGATTTTGCCCACAACGAAGGGGAGCAATAAATAAAAACCCATTGCCAGTGATCCAATAATGTGAATAAAAAACATTCTTTACAACCTCCATTTCTTTGTTTTCTTACAAACTTTTTTTCCATAGAACGATCATATTCCAACGAATGACTACCATCTTTTCAGTGTTTTGGGACATGCTTTTCTATGTCAGGATTTTTCAAAATCCTCATGTAACTATCAATACATATGAACTCTATTATACCGGGGAAGTGGGTCAAAGCAAAGGAATACAGAAGAAAACGAATAGATTACTTAAAAGTAAAAGAGGTGTCCAGCGGCCATGACTATGGCTTGGGGACACCTCTTCAAGTAAAAGTATACCGTCTTAGTAGAAAATTGAATCTATACGGTAACTATTTTAATCACACTGCGGACCGATTCGGCGGATTGATCGAGCGCTGCTTTTTCTTCGGCTGTCAATTCCAACTCGAACACTTTTTCGATGCCATTGCCGCCAAGAAGTGTCGGTACGCCAAGGAATAAATCCTGATAGCCGTACTCTCCCTCCAGGTAGGCAATGACCGGAATAATCCGTTTTTTATCTTTTACAATCGCTTCTGTCATTTGTGCAAGCGAAGCTGCCGGAGCATAATATGCGCTACCATTACCCAACAGATTAACGATCTCTCCGCCACCGCCGCGTGTCCGTTGTACGATCGCTTCGATACGTTCCTGCGAAATCAGGGTTTCGATAGGTATACCTCCAACGCTGGAATAGCGTACCAGGGGCACCATATCATCACCGTGACCACCCATAACGAAGCCGCGCACGTCTTCGACAGAAACGTTCAGTTCTTGTGCAATAAAGGTACAATATCGCGCTGTATCCAGCACACCTGATTGGCCAATAACCCGATTTTTCGGGAACCCAAGCGTTTGATAGGCAGTATAGGTCATAGCATCTACCGGATTACTCAGAATAATGACGATAGAATCCGGCGCATACTTCTTCACGTTCTCACAAACGGATTTTACAATTCCTGCGTTCGTATTTACCAAATCATCACGGCTCATACCCGGCTTGCGTGCAATCCCGGCTGTAATAATGACGATATCCGAGTTAGCTGCATCCTCGTAATTGGAAGTGCCCGTGATCTGGCTGTCAAATCCCTGTACCGGACCGGCCTCCAAAATATCAAGCGCCTTGCCTTTGGTCGGATTCTCTAGTTGCGGAATATCGATGAGTACGATATCACCTAGCTCCTTTTGAGCCAGCAGCAATGCGGTAGTGGCACCGGTAAAACCGGCGCCAACAATGGATATTTTTTTACGTTGAATGGACAAGTGGTATTCCCCTTCCTTACAGGTTACTAATAATGGTATCTGCGAACTCGGAGCATTTCACTTGTGTAGCACCATCCATCAGACGAGCAAAGTCATAAGTTACAATCTTCTTATTAATGGACGTCTCCAACCCTTTGTAAATCAGGTCAGCCGCTTCTTGCCAACCCAAGTGTTCAAGCAACATTACGCCCGACAGAATTACGGAACCAGGGTTCACTACGTCTTTGTCGGCGTATTTTGGAGCTGTACCATGTGTAGCTTCAAAGATAGCATGCCCTGTTACATAGTTAATGTTCGCACCTGGCGCAATACCAATTCCACCAACTTGGGCAGCAAGAGCATCGGACAGATAGTCCCCGTTCAGGTTGAGCGTAGCAATCACATCAAATTCAGAAGGACGAGTCAGTACTTGCTGAAGTGCAATATCAGCAATCGCATCCTTGATAATGATTTTGCCTGCATCTTCAGCTGCTTTTTGAGCTGCATTCGCCGCATCCTCACCGTCTTTTTCCTTGATTACATCATATTGGGCCCAAGTAAATACTTTATCTGCAAATTCTTCCTCAGCCACTTCATAACCCCAGTTTTTGAAGGCACCCTCGGTAAATTTCATAATGTTACCTTTGTGTACGAGCGTTACACTCTTGCGTCCGTGGTCAACAGCATACTGAATGGCAGCCCGCACCAGACGCTTTGAACCCTCGGAAGAAACTGGCTTAATGCCAATACCAGAGGTTTCAGGGAAACGGATTTTGTTCACACCCAGCTCTTGTTGGAGGAACTGAATAACCTTTTTCACGTCTTCGGACCCTTCAGCATACTCGATCCCCGCGTAAATATCTTCTGTGTTCTCACGGAAAATAACCATGTCTACCAATTCAGGACGTTTCACTGGAGAAGGAACACCGTTAAAATAACGAACAGGACGCAGACATACGTATAAATCCAGTTCTTGACGCAATGCCACATTCAACGAACGGATACCACCGCCAATAGGTGTCGTAAGTGGTCCTTTGATGGCTACAATATACTCACGGATGGCTTCCAAAGTATCGTTAGGGAGCCATTCGCCGTATGTATTGAAAGCTTTCTCACCAGCGAATACTTCATACCAGGCAATCTTTTTGCTGCCGTTATATGCTTTTTCTACAGCTGCGTCCAGTACGCGTTTGGAAGCTTTCCAGATGTCGCGACCCGTGCCGTCACCTTCGATAAACGGAATTACCGGATGGTTCGGAACCTGTAGTTGACCGTTATCAATCGTAATTTTTTCGCCTTCAGTTGGGAGCTCAAACTTTTCAAATTTCGCCATAAGTTCCTTTTCCTCCTCAGATATGAATGGGTACAGGACGAAAGACATGATCTTTATCACAGACAAAAACGTACATCTCTCGTCGTCCCCTCTATTGTACCTTATTTTTTAAATTCAGGGTATACAACCTCAATCTTCCTTCGACAAAGGGTTAGCGCAACTCTGGTGATACATATTTTTGATCCATTGGACCTGTATATTCGGCGCGAGGACGAATCAGGCGGTTATTTTCATACTGCTCTAAAATGTGTGCGGTCCATCCAGATACACGACTCACAGCAAAAATAGGTGTAAACAGGTCTCTCTTGATACCCAGTTGGGTATACACAGAGGCAGAATAAAAATCCACATTGGGCTTCAAGCCTTTTTGCCCTGTTACAATTCCTTCAATTCGAACTGACATATCAAACAACGTTGTGTCACCGTTCATTTCCCCCAGCTCGCGGGACATTTTGTGCAAGTGCTTGGCACGCGGATCACCGTTTTTATAGACTCGGTGTCCAAAGCCCATAATTTTTTCGCGGTTATCCAGTTTCGCCTGAATATAGGAGTCCACCTGATCCAAACCACCAATCTCCTCCAGCGTTTTGGCCACAGCCTCATTGGCCCCACCATGCAGTGGTCCTTTTAAAGCTCCAATTGCAGACGTGATTCCAGAATAAATATCCGACAATGTGGCTACCGTTACACGCGCAGCAAAGGTAGAAGCATTTAATTCATGATCGGCGTGCAGCACGAGAGCCTGATTGAACGCTTTAATAGCCGTCTCCTCTGGATCCTTGCCAGTCAGCTGATACAAAAAGTTTTCAGCGATGGAAATACCTTTTTTAGGCGCAATCGGCTCCAAGCCCTCTCGTATACGTGCTATCGCTGCCACAATGGTGGGCAATTGCGCCTGAAGCTTGACGGTTTTAGTCACATTAGACTCTCTCGACATATCATCCGCCTCTGGGTCATACAAAGCGAGAGACGATACGGCTGACCTCAAGGCAGCCATCGTGCTCAAATTTTTCGGGTATAACTTTAATTGAGTAACAATTTCATCTGGAATAGCAGCGTATTCGCTTAACTGGTTGCGAAGCTCCTGCAATTGCTCTTTATCAGGTAATTTTCCAAACCACAACAAATAAGCTACCTCTTCAAAATCGGCGTTAACAGCCAAATCATCAATGTTATAACCCCGGTACGTGAGAACGCCATCTACGATAGAGCTTATGGAGGAAGTGGTCGCTACGATCCCTTCCAGACCTTTAGTCGCTGTCATCGTTACATCTCTCCTTTGTAAAAACATTGTGAACGGACTTGCAATGTAAACATTTTCAAAAGTAAGATATGTCTTTTAAATAGCTGAGTAATATTAACGCCATATGTCAATATTTAAACCTTCTTTCACTATACTGGATTTTGTCGTTTATGTGAACATTGAGGGCTATTCCAACACATTCAAATGTTTTATCGCTTCCATAAATAAATTTTTGAAACCCCTTACAAAAAATATTGATTTATTTGCACTTTTTTACACAGGTCTTGTCTCCCCCCTTTCCCGCATATGTATAGTAGAGCATTTATTTTATGAAAAACATCGCAAAAGAAAGGAGCCGTGAGAGCTTGAGCCGATTAATCCTGAATCGCATATTTCGTGCTATATGGGTGGCAATCGTGATTGTAGCTCTGTTACTGGGCATATATGCGCTTTTCCCTCTCATCTATCCTTTCCTATTCGCCTGGCTTGTGGCTTATGCCATGAATCCACTGGTTAGTTTTCTGCGTAACAAAGCCCGTATGCCACGTTGGACGGCTGTCACGGTCTCATTATTTGTATATTTAGGTGGAATTGCAATTATCCTTTCTGCGGCAATCACCCGCATGGTCCGAGAAGTTATAAAGTTGGCCATGACTTTCGACGGACATATTGAGCGTTTTAAAAGTCTGTTTATCGATTGGACACAAAGCGATTTGATTCAAAATGTAATTATTGAAATTAACCATTTTATCCGGGATAATCCGGATTACCAACATACCATTAACAGTAATATTGATAAGACAACTCAAACCGTGAGTTCGGCTGTCACTACGCTAGTCGCTCAATTTTTTAATGGAGTTTTGAACTTGCTAACCTCTCTGCCTAATATGGGAGCAGTTCTAATGGTTATTGTATTAGCAGCCTTTTTTATTAGTAAGGACTGGGACCGACATAGTCGGATGCTCTCAAATACGGTTCCTGATACGATTCGCAAACCATTGTCGGATATATGGCACGATCTGCGTAAAGCACTGTACGGCTATTTGCGTGCACAGTTTATTATCATCTCCATTACGGCATTAACAGTCATTGTTGGGCTGTTCATATTGCGTGTGGAATCCGCCTTTACCATCGGTTTGATGATCGGGCTAGTGGACTTGCTACCTTATTTGGGGGTTGGCATTGTGATGATTCCGTGGATACTGTATGCGTATATGTCTGGTAATTTGGCACTAGGGGTAGGATTGTCGATCCTTTATATCATCCTGTTGATTGGACGACAGATCGTGGAGCCTAAGGTGCTGGCCAGCAGCGTGGGCTTGAACCCGCTTCCCACCCTCATCGGTATGTTCATCGGGCTCAAGCTATTTGGCGTTTTAGGATTAATTATCGGACCTGTATCACTAATTGTCGTTGATGCACTGAATCGTGCGAATGTCATTCAGGACTTGCGCAACTATATTCTCGCTGGAAGAGTCCGCTAGATCATGGATAGGAAAAACGGCAGCTCACGTCAAAACCGCCGAAACGTAATACTGCCGTTTTTCATTTTTTTCTCCAGCCACTTCAATAAAAAGCGGCGGTACAACGCTCGTGTTAAAGGGAATACCAACGTAAAACCAATAATATCTGTTAAAAATCCGGGGATAAGCAGCAAGCTCCCACCGAAAAAGACACATAATCCATCCAGCATTTTACGGCCGGGCATTTGTCCCCGGTTCATTTCGTTTTTCGCATCGGCAATCACCTTACGACCTTCAAATTGCATCATGGCAGCCCCGATTAGGGTCGTCAGAATGATGAGTAAAATCGTTTTGCCCGCTCCAATCCAATGACTTACCCATATAAACCCGTACAGCTCCGCCAAAGGAATGAGCAGCAGCAACAGCCATAGACGTTTACGCATCATCATGACTTCTGCCCCTCCCCGCCTGTAAAAGCAAACCTTAATGCAGTGTACAGCTCAGGTAGCGCCTGATCTAGTCGAACAGGCTTCCATTCGGTGTTCAACCATACATGACGTGTCATCCCTGTGACAAGCAGTTCTCCCGGTAGCATGTCTGCCTGGGTCCATACCTTTCCCAGATACCTTTGATGCTCATCGTCCGTTACCCGTCGAACCTCATAGGTATAGTTTAGACGTAGTCTAGAGAAGTCCGTAATTGCCGTATAAATGGTAATTAAATCATCATATCGAGCAGGACTCGCATATTTCGCATTGATTTCAATAACTGGCAGCAAGACTCCTCGTTCCTCCATGCTCCGATAGTTAAAGCCCGCCTGCCGGATCATTTCGGTACGCCCGATCTCAAACCAGTTCAAATAATTTGCATGATATACGACCCCCATCTGGTCGCTTTCCTGATAACGGACACGTAGCGATGCGCCATACCAGCGTAATTCCGTTTGTTTCTCCTCTTGAGTCATACAAGCTCTCCTATCTTTGTGCATCTTTATCTCTATTTTGCCCTCTCTCCATTAAACCATATTTACAGCCCAGGAACAAAAAGAGGGCAGACCGACCGGTCCACCCTCGCAAATCATATATAATAATGCCTTTATTATTGTGGCAACGGCTTGGACAGTTTATAATATCCGCTATCCGAAGCCAGCTTAAGCAAACTCTTAGCCTGGCTTCCCGCCCAGGCGTAACCAAGTCGTCTTTCCTCACTAATTTTCATGATGTCGGTATACTTTTTGCCATCCCGGTCTGAAAAGAAATACTTATTGTCTTCCACATTATAGAAACGATACCACATTACGCTCGATGCATCCTTTTGGAAAAACTCCGGACCTTGACGATTGTATTTGATACCGTCGATTCGGTTGGCATCAAACCATTTCAAAGCGCTCTGAGCCGCTTTTTTCACTTCAGCGGTTTGCGGCTGGGACATGAGAAAAGCAGTAATGCCTACTGATTCCGTAGTTGTTTTGGAAGGTAACTCAAATGCCCGGGCTTCAACAGATGCATAAGTAGCCGGATCGTGCTGTGCACCCCAGATTGTCGGTGTACCATTATTTACAATTTGAGACTTAATTGTGTACTGGATACCTTTGTTTAGTGCTTGCTGAAGTCTGGAGCGAGATGCATCGTCCAAAATATCGCTATCAAACGGCTGCTTCTTGTTCACAATATCGTCAGCCAAAACCATAACTCTAACCATCGCATCATCATTATAAGTTACAGCATCGGAATAATTACCACGTTTAGGGTATACCTGAGGCCAGCCACCGGAGGAATATTGAGAGGTTAGTACGAAATCGACTGCTTTTTGTACACTGTTTTTAATGTCTTTATTTTTGGTTTTTTTGTATACATCTGCCAAAAAGCGAATCTCGGTTGTCGTGGCTTCGTTATCAAACGTTCCGAGCTCAACACCATCCTTGCTCTTCCATGTGGAGCGTGCAGTTTTGCCATCCCATTTGGATTTATAATTCTTTTCCATAGCTTTGAAGAATCCGCCATGTGGTAATTGCCAGGATACAATATTTAAGGCAAGTGTAGTATCCTTGGATGTATTCCCCGTAGAGAACTTGCTAAAGTCGCGCATTTTGTTCAGGAGGCTGTCTGTATTCACAACAGCGGTTGGCTTCGCCACAGCCGACAGCCCAAATAATTGCTCACGATCCAAAACACCTGAATTTACATCGTCACCATAAACGTCACGTCCCACAGCTGAATCTGTGGTAAGCTCATAAGAAGCAGTCGCCGATTCACGTCCTGAATCATATGTAGCCGGCACCATCTCCTGTGCCGCAGCCCATGAGGGACTTAGGAGTCCTGACGTTACTGTAATCGCCAAACTTGAAAGCGCTAACATCTTTACGGTTGGACATATCTTCTTCTTCATTTGAACCTCTCCCTTATTTTGAGTTGGGTAATTGCGTTCAGTTTAACCCTATATATTCTTGCTGAAGATTCTTTTTGATAGCGAAGGGAACTAAACCACTATTTATGCATGATAAATAGTTAGTTGTATTATATGAAAATATATCCAAACGATCAATATATTTTAATTTACTAATAGATTAAAAAAGTTACAAAATGTTGAAAACAATAAAAATCCTCTTACTAATGCTGGATTAGTAAGAGGATTTTACGTGCAGCTAATATATAGTAGGTCGATGAGCAACATCGCTTAACCAAATCGACCCATGATGTACTCCTGAGTCAGCTCATTTTCAGGATTCGTGAAAATATCGTTCGTTTTCCCATGTTCAACCAGACTTCCGATATAAAAATAAGCAGTATAATCGGAAATTCGTGCAGCCTGCTGCATATTGTGCGTCACAATAACGATGCGCAGTTCTTTTTTTAATTCGGTAATGAGCTCTTCTACCTTGCCTGTAGACACAGGGTCCAGCGCGGAGGCTGGCTCGTCAAGCAATAGAATTTTCGGTTGAACGGATAGTGCACGTGCAATGCAAAGCCGCTGCTGTTGCCCGCCAGACAGCGCCAGAGCGGAGTCGTGAAGGCGATCCTTGACCTCATCCCATAATGCTGCTTTACGCAGGCTGCTTTCGACGATTTCATCAAGCTGTTTCTTCTTGCGCACCCCACGGTATTTGGGACCGAAGGCGATATTATTGTAAATAGATTTGTAAAAAGGGTTGGGACGCTGCCACACCATGCCAATTTGCTGACGCAGCTTGATCACGTCCGTTTCCGGTGCTGTCAAATCCTGTCCATCCATCCAGATGTGACCCGTTGTAGAGGAAGATGCAATCTCATCATTCATCCGATTAAGGGAGCGCAAAAAGGTCGATTTACCGCAGCCGGAAGGCCCGATCAGGGCAGTCACAGTCTGCTCGGGAAAGGCCAGATTCACTTTTTTCACAGCCTCAAAGCTGCCATAATAAATACTCAAATCCTCAGTACTGAACGGATGCGGCGGTTGCCCCGCAAGCTGTTCCGAACGCGTAGACTGAACGGATGTTGCTGGTGCGGCGGTTTTTGCCGTTCGCGTAATCACATGTTCCATTGTTCTCCATCCCCTTTCTAATCCATACGTTTGGCAGCTGTCAGACGGCGGTATACAACTCTTCCGAACCATCTTGCACTCAAGTTGAATGCAAGCACAAGCAGCACCAGTACGGCAGAAGCGCCTGCAGCAATATCTTTGGAGTCAGGAGCAATCCCCTCACTGTTGACCTTCCAAATATGAACAGCCAATGTTTCAGCAGGTCGCATCGGGTTAATAGGCGATCTGGCATGCAATGGATTCCAATCGGTAAAATCAAGCGGCGGCGTACTCATCCCTGCTGTAAACAGCAATGCGGCGGCTTCCCCGAAAATACGGCCTGCGGCCAAAATCGTACCCGTAATCAAGCTTGGCAGCGCAGCTGGCAACAAAATGGAGGTGATGATTTTCCATTTGGATAATCCAAGCGCGAGTCCAGCTTCCTTTTGCTCCTTCGGCACAGCTCGGAAAGCCTGCTCAGTTGTGCGAACCATCAGCGGCAGGTTGAATACGGCCAAAGCCAAGGCTCCTGATAAGAGGGAAAAGCCAAAATCAAACGTATTTACGATAAGTAGTAGTCCAAACAATCCGATGACAATAGACGGGAAGGAGGACAATACTTCGACGACAAGTCGTATAAAGTCCGTAATTTTCCCCGGCTTTGCATATTGCGCCATGTAAATACCTGCGCCCCAGCCAATCGGAATGGTGATAATCAAAGTTAAGATTAACAAAAATACGGAATTAAATAGTTGTGGGCCAATGCCACCGCCTGCACGTAATGTTTGGGGAGCACTGGTTAAAAAGTCAAAAGAAATATGACTGACTCCGCGGGCCAAAATGAAGCCCAGTAATCCCACCAAAAGCGCAACAATGAACAAGGCGAAGAAACAGATTACAAATGTAGCGATCTTGTCGGTCGTTTTAGCTTTCATCAAACCCGGTTTCTCCTTTCAAGCAGCCTTACCAGCAGCACGAAAATGAATGTCATGAGCAGAAGAACAAGCGCCATGCTCCAGAGAGCATTGTTATGAACGGAGCCCATCGCTGTATTCCCCATGCTAAGTGTAATGACGCTGGTCAAGGTCGAAGCGGATTCCAGCAAGGAATGCGGTATGTGCGGAGCATTCCCGATTACCATCTGTACAGCCAACGCTTCCCCGAAGGCACGAGCCATACCGAGAATAATTCCTGTTAAAAGAGCAGGCAGCAGCGTCGGAATAATAACACGGGCAATTGTCTGCCAGCGGGTAGCACCCAAAGCATAAGAGGATTCACGCAGCCCCCCCGGTAAGGAAGACAACGCATCCGCCATAATACTCGTAATCGTCGGCAAAATCATGACTGACAACACTAGGCAGCCTGCCAGAATGCCGATGCCTTGTCCTCCAAACACGTTCCGCAGCAGCGGGACGATGACGGTCAAGCCGACAAAGCCATATACAACCGACGGAATACCGGATAATAATTCAATCGCGGGTTGAAGGATACGTTTACCCGATTTCGGCACGATTTCCGTCATAAATAAAGCTGCACATAAGCTGAGCGGACTGGCAATTAAAGCCGCCAGTATGGTTACTGCAAAAGAACCCGTAATAAACGGAAGCGCGCCGAAGGACTTAGGCTCGCCATCCGGGCTCCATTTGGTTCCAAAGAAAAACTCTCGCAGACTGACTCCATTCACCGCAAATGTAGCTACACCTTTGGAGGCAACAAAATATACGATGGAGACAATGACTGCAACTAAAAAAACGACACAAACCGACGTATATATGCGGCCGGTCCATTCTTCCCAGTAATGTCTTTCTTTCATAACTCGGGATCGTTTATTCTGTTCCATGTATGCCTTCCCTTCAATTGGTTCCATACTGTAACTCCTTTAACCGAAGAATAGAGGCAGGACGCAAGTCCGCCTCTTCTTCGTGAATATACTCGCGTTAGCTGCGTTCATCGAACAGGAGGTGTGACTCTCCTTATTTCGTGATATTACCATCAGCATCACGTTTCACTTGCATACCTGCTACTGGAATGTATCCCAAGTCTACGACATCCGTTTTTTGGATTTCATCTGACAGAATGTAGTCAAGGAATGCTTTTACATGCTCTTTTGGCTCACCTTTAGTGTACATATGCTCGTAAGCCCATACTGGATATTTACCTTGTTCTACATTTTCAACGTTAGCTTCAACGCCATCATATTTCAAAGTAGTTACTGTGTTGTCGATGTAGGACAGAGCCAGATAACCAATCGCACCCGGTGTTTCAGCAATCAGCTTTTTCACAGTACCGGAGGAATCTTCTTGAATGGAGCCCGGCAGATCTTCCGTTTTTTGTCCCAATGCGTATTTTTCAAATGTTGCACGAGTACCGGAGCTGCTTGGACGGTTTACGATAACGATTTTTTGATCTGCACCGCCAACTTCTTTCCAGTTCGTGATTTTACCTGTAAAGATTTGTACCAATTGATCTTTTTTCAGGTCTGTAACGCCTACTTTAGGATTCGCTACCGCTGACATGGCTACAACAGCTACTTGGTGATCGACCAGTTCATCTGCGCCGCTCTCCAGTTTTTCTTTTGCAAACACGTCGGAGTTACCGATGTCCGCTTGTCCGCCGGAAACTTGAGTCAAGCCAGTACCGCTACCGCCGCCCTGTACTTGAACTGCAATGCCTTTATATTTATCGACAGCCATAAATTTTTGTCCCGCTTGCTCTACCAATGGTTGAAGTGCAGTGGAGCCAACAGCCAGAATATTTCCTGTCAGTTCAGCAGCTGCTTTATTGTCTGTTCCTGTAGCAGCTTCTCCTTGTGGTGCAGCATTGTTACCTGATCCGCAAGCAGCAAGTGCAAATACCATGGTGAGAGTCATCAGAATGAACGGCCATTTTTTCAACATTTTTTATTGTCCTCCCCTTAGTTAAGTGACGGTTTTTTATTTATGACCATCAACACTTTTACATTGTAGGCCTGGAATGTTAGACGAACGACGTGGTTTTGTAAAACAAATATAAAATATTGATAGATAAATTATTTTTCGGTATATAATTAATCTATAGTTTGAAATTCACATATGAATGACATATAAGGAGAGCTGCTGGATTCCATGAATATTCTAAAATTGCGTATCTTGATGCTGATCGACAAATTCCATAAGGCGACGGATGTGGCCGAAGCTTTGCAAGTCAAACAACCTACCGTCAGCTTTCATATGAAAAGCTTGGAAAAGGAAATGGGTGTTTCCCTATTCTCTCTTCAACAAGGCAGGATTATGCTAACGGAAGCTGGAAAAAAATTATTACCTTACGCAAAGCAGATCATCTCTCTGGAGCAAGAAGCTAGACAAGCTGTAGATGAACTGACAGAAGAGTCACAGGGTCAATTACATCTGAGTGCAGAGTCGATATCAGGTACGTATCTCCTCCCCACTTTGATGGCTAAGTTTGCTCAACGATATCCAGATTGTCGTATTCAGTTGGAGATTCAATCCCCGGATGCCATTAAGCAGCTACTGAAACAGGGAGAAATTGATTTTGCTTTTCTCGACGATAGAGATTCTCTTTCAGAGTATACGGTGGCAGAGCCAGTGGCTTCAGATCAAGTAGGAGTTATCCGTTCTGCATCTGCACTTGCACCTGCATCCATATCAGAGGAGTTCGATGGACCCGATATGCTGGACAAGCACACATGGGTGAAATATAGCGGTTCATCAGTTGTAGATCAGTATTCCTCGCTAGTTAAGCCTCATCTGGAAATCAACTCTTGGGAAGCGGTAAAGCAAGTCGTAAGCGGCGGAGAAGCGCTTGCCTTCTTTCCTGCAAGTGGAGTCGATAATAATGAAAATGCTGTTCCCTCGGTGGAATGGCTTCCTTATCCCGAGGCTGATAACAAAAGGAGTCATTATCAAATAAACATCGTGTACCAACAAGATACACACATGAACTTGACGCAACAGGCATTCCTTGATTTCATACGACGAGAAGGACTGGAAATGAAAAGCTAGAGAACATAAAAAAGAGCATCCAAGTCTTATTGACTTGAATGCTCTTTTGCTTGTTGTAACGAATACATACAGCCTCGGTATTATTTCGAGACTTTAATTACGCTTGTGCTGGAACGCAGCTAATTTTGATCAGGTTCGTAGAACCGGAATCACCAAGAGGTACGCCCGCAGTAATCACAACCAAATCGCCCTCTTTAACGAGGCCAGATTTGCGACCGCCTTCCAGCGCATTGTCAAACAGACTATCTGTTGTGTCAACGACTGGTCTGCCTTGTACTGCATGTACACCCCAGATCAGAGCCAAACGGCGAACTGTTCTTTCCTGTGTTGTAACAGCAACAATCGGAGCTTCAGGACGGTATTTAGAAATCATACGCGCCGTTGTTCCGCTTTGTGTGGACGTCAAAATCGCTTTAGCATGCAGGTCAAGTGCAGAAATAGAAACGGATTGGCTGATTGCTTCTGTAATACTAATTTCTTGAGCTGTTCTTTGTTTTTTGAACAAATCACGGTAGTTCAAAGAAGACTCAGCTTTTTCTGCAATACGTGACATCGTCAATACGGATTCTACCGGATATTTACCCGCAGCTGTTTCGCCGGACAGCATAATTGCGTCTGTTCCGTCAAAAATAGCATTCGCCACGTCACTTGCTTCCGCACGAGTCGGACGCGGGTTACGTTGCATGGAATCCAGCATTTGTGTTGCCGTAATAACAGGCTTGCCAGCTACATTACATTTGTTAATCATCAATTTTTGCGCCAGAGGCACTTCTTCAGCAGGAATTTCCACACCAAGGTCACCACGAGCAACCATCAGGCCATCCGAAGCTTCCAAAATTTCATCCAGGTTGTCAACACCTTGCTGATTTTCTATTTTGGAGATGATTTGAATATGACTTGCGTTGTGTTTCGCCAGCAATTCGCGGATTTCCAGCACATCACTTGCTTTACGAACAAAGGAAGCCGCGATGAAATCAATGTCCTGCTCAATACCGAAAATGATATCATTAGCATCTTTTTCCGTAATACCAGGCAAAGAAATAGCGACGCCTGGAACGTTAACGCCCTTCTTGCTCTTGATCGTTCCGCCATTAACAATGCGGCATTTGATTTCAGTGCCTGATACTTCAATAACGGTGAGTCCGATCAGACCATCGTCGATCAGAATGGTGGAGCCGGGCTCCACGTCCGAGGGAAGATCTTTGTACGTAATAGAAATACGATCTTGCGTACCGAGAATTTCTTCCGTTGTCAGCGTAATGAACTCGTCCTGAACAAGCTCAATAGGTTCAACTTCGAGCTTTCCTGTCCGGATTTCCGGCCCCTTCGTATCGAGCAAAATAGCAACGTTCTTGTTAAGCTCCTTACAAGCTTGACGGATGTTTTTAATCCGGTTGCCATGCTCCTCGAAATCACCGTGAGAGAAATTCAGGCGGGCTACGTTCATACCAGCCAAAATCAGTTTCTTCACATTTTCCAATGACTCACTGGAAGGACCGATGGTACATACAATCTTAGTTTTGCGCATTTGGGTTTTTCCTCCGTTTTCAAAGGTGCTACTCTTTATATCTTTTTCCAACAATTAAATCTACTACACTTTTTCCTATTTGTATAGGAAGTTCGTCATATTTATTGTTACCCGTTTACAGCGTATTACAACATAGGCTCAGATTCCGAAGACTTCAAGAAGGTGTATTGACCTATTTTCCGGAATTTTTGATACCGATCTTCCCTCAATTCATCGCAGCTCATATTCGTAAGGTCTGCCAAATGACGTTCCAATAGCTCCTTGATTGCGGCAGCGGTCACTTCATAGTTACGATGCGCGCCCCCTTTCGGCTCCGGCACAATATCCTCGATAATTTCCATGCGCAGGAGGTCATTAGCCGTGATCTTCATGGCTTCAGCTGCCTGATCGGCCTTGGAAGCATCTTTCCATAGAATCGAGGCAGCACCGTTTGGAGAAATGGCCGAATAAATGGCATGTTCCAGCATCAGCACACGGTTACCAACTGCAAACGCAAGCGCACCGCCGCTTCCACCCTCGCCGATGACCACACAAATAACAGGCACCGAAAGCTTTGCCATCTCCCGCAAGTTGCGGGCAATCGCTTCCGATTGACCTCTCTCCTCTGCTGTATTACCCGGATAAGCGCCCTTCGTATCAATGAATGTAATAATAGGGCGTTTGAATTTATCAGCCTGCTGCATCAGACGCAAGCCTTTACGAAATCCTTCCGGATGAGCACTACCAAAGAAACGTGCAATGTTATCTTTCGTATCCTTACCACGCTGTTGACCAATGACGGTCACCGGAATACCATTTAGCTTGGCAATTCCACCCACAACCGCCAGATCGTCTCCAAACAAGCGGTCGCCGTGTAATTCAATAAAGTCCGTAAACACCTGCTCAATCAGATCAAGAGACGTTGGTCTTTGATGATGACGGGCCAAATGCATTTTTTGTGGTGCTGTAATGTTCGAATATATTTCTTCTTCCATCTCGAGATAACGGTCCTCGAGACGGTTGATTTCATCTGTAAAATCAATTTGCTTATCCTGTCCGAATTGCTTGAGTTCTTCGATCTTCTGTCGCATCTCGACCAGGGGCTTTTCATAAGGCAATTCACCAGCCATCTATTCCACCCCTTTCACACTGTGCAGATCAAGCAGTTGCCCGAGGGTATCACGCAGTTCCTTGCGGTGTACAACCATATCCAATTGTCCGTGCTGCAAATTAAATTCGGATGTTTGAAAATCATCCGGCAACTTCTGTCTGATTGTCTGTTCAATTACAATACGCCCTGCAAAGCCGAATACAGCTCCTGGCTCCGCAATATTAATATCTCCAAGCGTAGCAAAGCTGGCGGATACTCCGCCTGTAGTCGGGTCGGTGATAACAGAAATATAGAGCAAGCCCTGCTCATCCAGACGAGCAAGAGCAGCACTTGTTTTGGCCATCTGCATCAAGCTTAAAATACTTTCCTGCATACGTGCCCCGCCAGAAGTTGAGAAAATAATTAGCGGCAGACGCTTGTCTATTGCTTGCTCAATGGCGCGTGTAATTTTCTCTCCTACGACCGAACCCATACTGCCAGTAAAAAAGTCAAAGCTCATCACAGCAACGACAACAGGATGTCCATAAATAAGGCCGTCGCCTGTAACGACAGCCTCTCGCAAGCCAGATTTCAGGGTCTGTTGCTCCAGCTTGCTCGCATATCCCGGAAAGTCCAGCGGGTCAACCGAAATCATATCTGCATCATATTCCGTAAACGTGTCTTCGTCGAGCACCATGCGAATGCGATCCATTGCATTCAAACGCATATGGTATCCGCACACCGGACACACTTTCAAATTTTTCTCTAGTTCTTTGCTGTATTGAATACTTCCGCACTTGCCACATTTGGTCATAAGACCTTCGGGAATTTCCCGTTTGGGACGATCCGGCATGTCCGCTTGATCGCCGCTCAGCGCCCGTTCCGAAGGGATGGTCGCGTATTTACGCTTCTTTTGGAATAAATCTTTAAACACAACTACACCTCTCCAGCCGTTTATTTGTCAGCCGTAACCGATACAAGGTCCTCTGCCGTCTATGCGGCACCTCTAAGCATTATGTTCATACACACGTCAACGCCTGTTACTAAAACATTACCGCCGATCGTGCATCCTTTGTTCCACTCATGCTGCTGTATCACTTCCGCCGTTCCGGACTCAAGGGCGCAAAATCGAATTAAGCACTTCCTGTATTTCTTCGACTTCACCCGAAGGCACAAGTATCTCAAACTGTTGCTTGGATGCGCTGATGGCCCGGGCCTGCACCATAAAACCTTCTTCAGACAGTTTGAGCTTAATCATGTCAGCCAGTCTGGCCGTCGGTGCAATATAAATCACCGTCCACATGCCTTGTTTCTACCCCCTAAGCCTCAAGTTTTGAGCCCATATAATAGACTCATGATAACATACCTTACTTTTTTCCCGCAACAAAAGCCCTCCTGATCATTCAAGTTCCGTCGGAGGGCCTAGAAAATCATCAACTCTGTCCACACAGGTCAATTAAGCGTCCAATGATGCAGGATAATGCTTAGCATGGAGGCTCCGATGTGCAATGCGCGAAGAAGCAGCGGCAGCCAGTCCGGCGACAAGATCGTCTAAAAACACATGAATACCACTGCCTTTTTGGTTCAGCTGTTCAATAATCCCCGTCTTTTCCTTATCCAGATAACCAAAACTGGTTAAGCCGATCATACCGTACACACTCGTAATTCCAAGAGCCAATGTCTCGTCCACTCCGTACAGCGGTTCGTCAGCCTCCATAATGGCTTGCAATGGCTGGGGGAGAAGTTTTTTTTCGGCCAGTTCATCAAGCGCAATACCTGTGAGCAACGTATATTGAACCTCGCGCTTTTGCAAAACCGCTTTGACACTGTCTATACATTCTTCCATCGTCAAATGAGGATAATATTTTAGCTGAAGCTGAAAAACAATGTCCGCAATGGACTCGATCCGAATGCCTCTGCGATTTAACAAAGTTTCTGCATATTCATAGGACATAATTTCCCTCCCGCTTTCACCGTGCAGTTCTATTCTTTCACCGTACGGGACCTTATGGTGCAGGGTACGTGTTGAATCTCCTGTTCCGCCAGTTTTCCAAGTGTATGCGGGAGGGAAGGAAAATGTTCATTAAACTGTTACAATAAGGGCGGTTTGCTGTGTGCCTATCATTTGACTCTCACCGCGCCTTCACCCAACATCGACTCCATTTGATCAAAAAGCTGAGGAGAAGGCTTAATGTTGTAAGCATCGCTCAACGCCAGCAGACGCTGGTTGCTCTCATAAAAAAGTACGGTAGGCATAGCACCGGGATGCTCCTGTAGCAGTGCCTTGAGACTGACCAGCAAGCTGGCGTCCTCCTCGGCATGGCGGGTGATTTTGACAAACACCCGCTGACGAGTGGTCGACTCCACGCTGCGCGGGCCCGGCACCTGCTCACCGCGAGCCGCTTCGGCTCCGCGCGGTGAAGTAGCCGTCACAGGACGGGCCGCCTTCGGTTGAGGCGAAGCAGATGCAGTGGCTGTCGAAGGCGGAGACGACATACGCGACGCTCTCCCACCCGGGCCGCCAGCAGCAGGGCCAGCAGCTGGCACGGATGTTCCAGGGGCGGACGAGCGCGTACTGGCACGTCGGCGCTGGAGGAGCCGTGCCAGCGAGTCTTCCGCCAGCGGGGCGGTCTCATCCGCAAGGAGCTTGAAGTGCTCGTCCTGCTGCTGCATCTTGGCTCGAAGCGTAAGCAAAGCTCCCTTTTCAATCCACTGCTGGCTTCGCTTCCATACCTCAGGAAACAGCACAACCTCACAGCGCTCAATCTGATCCTCCAGCTCAATAAAGGCCATAGCCTTACCCTGCTTGGTCGTAATCGTTTTGAGTGACACTACCATGCCTGCAGTCACAACAACCGTTTCATCGGGGACATCGCCCAGCTCCATCAAACGATCCGCCTCGCTGCTTTCCAACAGCGACTCAAAATCATCCAACGGATGCCCCGATAAATACAGTCCCAGCAGTTCACGTTCCAGCTCTAATTGCTGGCTGGTACTAAATTGGGGTACATTTGGATATTCGATATCCCAATTGGGCATTTCCACAAAACCAAACATATCAATTTGCAAGTCATCCCGTTCCTTGCGCCATTTGACGGCTGCATCCACCGTTTCATCCAGCATGGCAAGCAACTGTGCCCGATGACCCGTCAACGAATCAAAAGCCCCTGCCTGAATAAGCGATTCAATTACTCTCTTATTACATACCCGCAAATCGACACGTCGACAAAAATCGAGCAGGCTGTCGAAAGGCCGTTCCTTGCGAACAGCGAGAATGCTCTCCATCGCCTGTGTGCCGACATTTTTAATCGCAGCCAAGCCGAAGCGGATGCCTCCCTGCTGTAACGGAGTAAACAGCACCCCGCTCTCATTCACATCAGGTGGCAACACTGCGATATCCATACGACGGCATTCGACAACATATTCAGCCACTTTTCGATGACTTCCCATCACCGCTGTCAGCATTGAAGCCATAAATTGTACCGGATAATGGGCCTTTAAATAAGCCGTCTGAAATGCTAGCACACCATAAGCAGCTGCATGGGCACGCGGGAAGCCGTAGTCAGCAAAACGGACAATCATATCGTAAACCCTTCCGGCCTCCTCCTCCGTGTATCCCTGCTTGATACTGCCTTCGACAAAATGCCCGCGCTCCAGATCCAGCACTTCGCGCTTTTTCTTGGACACAGCCCGGCGCAACAGATCGGCTTCTCCCAGGGAAAAACCCGCCATGCGCGAAGCAATCTGCATGATTTGCTCCTGATACACAATAATACCGTACGTGTCCTTTAAGATCGGTTCCAGGTCAGGATGCGGATAAGAAATCTCAATCTGACCATGTTTGGCCTGTATAAAGTTAGGAATAAATCCCATCGGGCCCGGACGATACAAAGCCAGGACAGAAATGATATCCTCGAATACACTCGGCTTCAAATCCTTGAGTACCCGGCGTACACCAGCCGACTCCAGCTGGAATACGCCTCCTGTATCTCCTTTGCCTAGCAAGTCATAGGTATGTGGATCATTATCGGGAATACGGCTAAAATCAGGCGTTTCTCCATGGTCTTCCGCAATCCAGTGTATGCACCGTTCAATAATGGAGAGTGTACGCAGCCCAAGGAAATCCATTTTAAGCAAACCAATGCGCTCTAGATTTTCCATCGAGTACTGCGTCAAAGGTACCCCTTCACTCCCCTCTTGAAGCGGAACCGCATCGGTCAATGGAGTCCGCGAAATGACAACACCTGCTGCATGTGTCGAAGCATGACGAGGCATTCCTTCAACCTTGATCGCCATATCCAGCAGTTCACGTGTCTTGGGCTTCGTTTCATATAGCGTTTTCAGCTCCGGGGTAATTTCCAACGCATGACGGATATTAATGCCTAGCTGCGCCGGAATCAGCTTGGCTGCCTTGTCCACCTCGCCATATGGCACGTTCAATACACGACCGACGTCACGGACAGCGGCTCTTGCCGCCAGCGTTCCAAAGGTAATAATTTGCGCTACATGCTCATTTCCGTACTTTTGTACTACATAGTCGATAACCTCGTCACGCCGTTCATCACTAAAATCAATATCTATATCCGGCATACTAATTCGTTCGGGATTCAGAAACCGTTCAAAGAGCAGGTTGTATTTCATCGGATCGACATTCGTGATGTTAAGCACATAGGCAACCAAACTGCCTGCTGAGGAACCCCGCCCCGGTCCCGTTGCTATCTTATGCTTATGAGCGAAGGCAATAAAATCCCATACAATCAGGAAATAATCGCTGAAACCCATACTGTCAATGGTATTTAACTCATAGTTTAGCCGTTGGTTCAGCCTTTCCCGTTCTTCCGGCTGCTCCCATCCGGGATCGCTTCCATAGCGATGCTCCAGCCCTTGCACGCACAAATTGCGTAAATAGGACGAAGAGGTCATTCCTTCCGGCAGCGGACGATATTCAGGCAAAATGGATTGACCGAATTCCAGCTCCAGTTCGCATTTTTCAGCAATACGCACCGTGTTGGCGATGGCTTCTGCCACATGCGGGAATAAACGAGCCATATCCTCCTGACTTTTCAGATACAACTGACGTGTTGGTATACGCAAGCGCTCCTCATCGTCAACTGTCTTCCCTGTCCCGATACAGATCAGAACGTCCTGCACGTCTGCATCTGGCTCGGTCAAGTAATGCACGTCATTCGTCGCCACCAGTGGAATATCCAGTTCCTTCGCCAGTGCGATCAAGAGAGGATTTACGCGTTTTTGCTCCGAGAGACCATGATCCTGGAGTTCCAGATAAAAATCATCGCCAAAAATGTTACGATATCGCTCCGCTGCTCGTCGTGCTTCGGCTTCCCGACCATGCAGTAAATGCTGCGGCACTTCACCGCCCAAACAAGCGCTCAGGCATATGATACCTTCATGATGGGCAGCCAAAGCCTCCATGTCGATGCGCGGCTTGTAGTGAAAGCCCTCCAAATGGCCGATGGAGCACAGCTTCATCAGATTTTGATAGCCTGTTTTATTTTTGGCGAGCAAAATTAAATGATATATGGGCTGATCCTTCCGGCTGCCACGCTCCTTGCGCGATCCTGCCGTCATATAGGCCTCACACCCGATAATCGGCTTAATGCCGTTTTCTACACACGCTCTATAAAAAGGAATGGCACCGTACATGACCCCGTGATCTGTAAGGGCCAGCGCCTTCATTCCGTAAGCTGATGCCTGTTTGACCAACTCCGCGGTACGAGCCGCGCCGTCCAGCAGGCTGTACTCGCTATGAACATGCAAATGCACAAATGAACTCATGCGCTTCTCTTCCTTTCACCGCTTGATTTTCTTCAAACTATTTTATCATATCCGCGTTAGTAGCGCCCATAGAATAAAAGTACAGACCTCGGCGGACAAGCGCGGTCCTGATTCGTATTCCTAAGGAGGAAAAGAGCATGAGCACTTTTATATCCAAAGCGATTCTCGACTTCTTCATTGCCTTCGGCATCGTGCTCGGGGGAGCCATGCTCGGCGGAATGGGAGCTGTGGTATCGCTTCAGCCGCCTACCCAGACGATGCTGGAGGTTGCTGGAAGAATTAAAATATGGGCGCTTGCCGCTGCTGTGGGGGGGACGATGGACCCGATCCGGGTCATTGAAAGCAATATGTTAGATGGTAATTTGTCACCTGCCATTAAGCAGATATTGTATTTGATTTTCGCCTTTTTAGGCGCTCATATGGGTGCAGAGCTGGTCAAGTGGGTATGCGGCAACGGACGACCGTGAGGTGAAACGACTATGAGAGTCCCCCCTTTTGAGCGCCTGCGCCCTTTTATGCAATTATCCTCCGTCTTTGTACTCGGTATGATTACGGGAGGAATGATCTACAATGCCATCTGGCATGCCAGCTTCAATCAGCTATGGACGAACAACCAGGATCTTCAATTCCAGCTCCAGCAAGCCGAGGAGGACAACAAAACATTGCGCAAATACAGCAAGCGCCAAACCGTTGTCAAAGAGATCAAGCTGATTCCGGAGGAAGCTTCGGCCGAAAAAATTGATTCTATTAACCTAAAGGAACTTCTGCGCCGTGTCAGTCGTGATCTGGAGGTGCTGCGTGGCAGAGATATGTTTGAGATTGACTCTGACAGCAAGCTGGTACGTATGTTGCTGCACCAAAAAAAATACACCGTTCGTGACAAGGAGTATACGATCCAGGTCAAAACGATGCTTGTAATGGAAGGTGTGCTGCAAATTTGGCTGGAAGCAAAAGAAAGATTGCCTGAAAGCCACTAAGTCGATCTATTCGCCTTCACACCTTGCTCCAATCCATTGGTAGACTAACCATGTTCAATGGATTGAAGCGTCATCACTGCTTTGCATACCAAATGATTTTCCCGTGAAATTGCAATTTCTAGCTTGCAGGTACGGCGACTCATCTCAAGCAACAACGGACGAAGAACGACAGCATCCTCTATCTGTACGGGTCTAATAAAATAAGTCGTTAAATTGTCCAGCACATAATCCTTGCCGGTCATGTCTCTAGCTGCCCGGTAGCCCGCTTGTGTCATCACGTTGACCAGTACGCCTTCCGAGATCGTACCTAAATTGGTCGCCATTTGCGGAATGATAAAACCGCGGAAAAATAACGATCCATCCTCATTACGCTCTTCAGCAAACCCGTTCCAGATCAACTGGTCGAACGTCTCGCCAAGTTGTGGCTGCTTTTGGGCGTTACGCAGTGCCTCCAGCACCTCACGCCGTGTAACGGACCCGAGCAGCTTGCGGTTGCGGTCCACGACCGGCAAGTAATCCACACCTTCCCACGCCATCATTTGCGCGGCTGAAGCCAGCGAGGTCTGGTAAGTGACCGTTATCGGATTGCGGATCAGACATTTATCCATCGTATGCTCAGGTTGAAGCCCCTCCACATCTTTGCGGCTGACGATACCAATTAAACGATTCCATTCATCCACTATTGCAAAATGATGATGTCCAGTCGTCACCGAAAGTTCTTCAAACTCGGTAAGCGTGCTGTTGATTTTCAAGGTCAACGTTTTCGGTTTGCCTGCCGCAATGTCTTCAATCAGCATAATTTTCTTTTTGATCAAGCGGTCAAATATGGCTCTATTAATCATAGATGCCACTGTAAAAGTATCATGGCGTGAGGAAATAATCGGCAGACTGATCTTGTCTGCGAGCTGCTTAACCTCTCGGCTCGTACCGAATCCCCCTGTAATCAGCACACCTGCCCCCTGCTCCAATGCAAGTGAATGCGCATCCTCACGGTTACCTACGATCAGCAAACTGCCTGCGTCAATATAACGGGCCATAGCTTCCTCTCGCATCGCCCCAATAACATACTTGTGCAAGGGCTTCTCCAGCCCCTCACTTCCGCCCAGCACATGTCCCTCTACAATATTCACGACATCTGCAAAGGTCAGCTGCTCGGACAAGCCGCGCGGACGCTTCTCTACTCGTACTGTTCCGATCCTTTCCTTGGTAATGACAATTCCCAGATTCTCGGCTTCCTTCACGGCCCGATAGGCCGTTCCTTCGCTGACGCTCATTTCTTTAGCCAACCTGCGCACAGAAATTTTGGAGCCTATTTTCAACTGCTCGATATGTCGCAATAGCTGCTCATGCTTCGTAACTGTTTCATCTAGCCCGTCCAACTCTGTTACACCCCCAACGTTCAATCTGTATCATTCTGTATCTATTATAGCACAAAATCCCTTTATTTTAGACCTTTGTTCATTTTGAGTTTTCTGCTTCGGAAATAGCAAAAAAGCGATCCCCTCTATTACAAGGACCGCTTCTTACTATGATTGATTTGTATCTGGGGGCAAGCCCAGGACAAGCTAAAAAAACTCACTGCATGCTACCTTTGTCAGCTTTTTTATCCCATTTCATCTGCCACTGCTGCATTTTGGCCCGCCGCACACGCTCCAGCGTTTTGCGCTTTTCCTCATCCACACCCAGCAAAAAATGCATGTTCGCCCCGATGACTAGCAGCGCAAAAAGTACCCATACTATTCCAAAGCCGTTGACCCAGTTCAAACCGCCTGCAAGCGAGATGCGTGGTAACGCAACCAAGACCATAGCCAGCGCAATCAGTGTGTACAAACCGTGTTTCCATTTTTTAAAAGAACCCAATCGTATCCCTTCCTCTCCCTGTGACTCTATGTATCTAGTCTATGAGAGGACAGGAAGGAATATGAGACAAACTTACAGAGATGAACCGTACAAATCTTGAAGACTGTCTGCAATAATTTTGTTAACATCCTCAATAATCACGCTCAAGCGGCGTTCAGCGTCGAACAAGCGTCGGATGTTGAGGTTCAAGCTAAGTACCTCAAACAGCTTCTCCATCTTTTCCATCTCTTCCTGTGCTGGCATATCGCCGCTCATCATCCGTTGCTGTACTTCCATTTGGCGTTCACGGAAATCGTCGAGCATTTTCTTAGCTTCTGGATCGGTTTCGATCAGCTTCATCGCTGACGTAATTTCCTCTACCTCTTTGCTTTCCTTCAATGCTTTCGCTAAATCATGGGCTTTGTCATAGATGTTCATGATTGTTTATTCCTCCAATACAAGTTTAGTGTCAACATTTCACATTGTCCGTCAATCACCAAGGGATATATGTCCTCATATGATGAATCAGTGCTATTACAGCCCATTCACGTTTCCCGTTACTTTCAAGACATCAAGTTGCTGCCCGGAAGGAGATCCACGATGTCCATCAAAAAAACAACGATTCAAATCATCGGATCGGGCATCTTGCAGGATGACGTACTCATGGTCGGCGAGTCCCTGCTTCGCAAATGGAAAATATCCGCTGGCCACCCCGTTCAGCTCGCCTTCGGTTCGTTCCGCCAAGAGGTTACCGTCATATCGGTGCCCCGCTACAGCGGCCTACGTGTGGGAAGCGTGCTAGCCCGAAAAATGGGGCTTCATGCCAATTGTGATCTGCGAGTAACCTACAGCCGAGGTCGCCGGACACTTCGAGTGGGCCCACTTATTAGCGTGCTGGTCAGTCGGGACTATCCCGAACAGCCCGACAAGCCTTTCGGGTCGATCACCCTGTTCTGCCGTGAACTAGTCGGGGAATGCCGCAGACAAGGAGCATATGTGTATTTTTTCACCCCGGAGCATATCGGAAGTCAGCCCGGGCGAGTTCAGGGATGGGTGTATGACGGAGGCTGGAAAAAGACGGTCATGCCCGCCGGCGATGTCGTCAATAACCGTCTTACCTCCCGTAAACTCGAGAACAGAACTAGCGTACAGCATTTCATGAAAGAAGTAAAATCGCAGTACGGCACGACCATTTTTAACGAAAAGTTTCTGGATAAGAATGAAGTATTTGATGCGCTTAAATCAAATTCTTCCCTGCGCAAGTATTTACCCGAGTCCCACTTGCTGCAAACCTTTGCTGTTTTCAAAAAAATGTGCAACCAGTATCCCGCTGTTTTTCTCAAGCCAGTGCGCGGAAGCTTGGGTAAAGGCATAATGCGCATTAACAAGCAAACCGATGGTACCTTTTCGGTGTTATCCACAACAGCGGGCACGCCCCGCAAGCAAACGTATGCCAACGTAGATAAGCTGTACAAAAGCTTAGCGGGAAAAATGAAAACAACACGCTTTCAACTCCAACAGGGACTTACCTTGATTGATCACGGTAAGCGTCCGGTCGACTTTCGTGCGCTTGTACAGAAAAATTCGTCCGGAACCTGGACCGTAACATCCATTGTCGCCCGGATCGCTGGAGGAAGCCACTTTGTGTCCAATCTGGCAAGAGGCGGCACGCTGAGCACAGTCAAGGAAGCACTTGCCAAAACCACGCTGCCCGCAACCGTTAAATCGAATGGGCATACCTCTCTGAAAACAGCAGCACTGGATATCGCAAGCGGAGTGGAAAAAGAAATTCCCGCCCATTTCGCGGAATTTGGTATTGATCTGGCAATAGATAGCACAGGGCGCATCTGGTTGCTGGAGGTCAATTCTAAGCCATCAAAGAATGACAACACGCCGTTAAATGATCAGAAAACTCGCCCGTCCGTTAAAAAAATGATTGAATACTGCTGTTATTCAGCCGGCTTCAAATGAATTCATCTCTTCCAGAGTCTGGCTGCCAAAGGAGCTGTTGTCGGTGTCTCTTGTTGTGCCAGGTACGCTGGGCGTGCTTGTTAGCCGGAATCAGGCCGTCACTCCCCCTATTACCGAAGCCGATTTTTGCCGCAGGCTAAGTCTGTTGGGCAGGCGCTCTGGTCTTAGCGTAATGGCGTTTACCGCCGAAGGAGTCTCACCTGAAGATCACTCCATACGAGGTTATGTTTATCGTAACGGAGTATGGACATCCGGCCGCTTTCCGTTGCCGGACATTGTGTATAACCGCTGTCTCCATGTCCACGAGAGCCAGAATGTCAGGCGCACACTGGAAGACATGGCGGAGCAAAAATCGCGCAAGCTCATCTACTGGTCGCGTAACTTACCTGGCAAATGGCAGGTGTATCGCGCTTTGCATGCGGTAGATAAAGTGCGTCCCTTTGTGCCGCCTACGGCGCCTTACCGGGACACGACTCAGCTTGTGGAATGGCTACGACGCCATTCGGAGCTGTTTATGAAGCCACAGACCGGAACACATGGCAAGAGCACACTGTATCTCCGGCTGGCAGAAGGAGGGCAGGGACTACTTGTACAGGGTAGAGACTCCCGTAACCGCCCGTTCCGGCGCTCGTTTTCCGAATTGGATGCAGGATTGTCATGGATCCACGGAATTGCACACAAACGCGCTTATATCGTGCAGCCTTATTTGAAATTAACAAGCCAAAGCAATCATCCCTTTGATGTTCGCGCACTCATGCAAAAGGATGGCAACGGCTATTGGTGCCTGACGGGCTTTGCCGTAAGAGAAGGCAGAAAAGGAACCCTGACTTCTAATCTGCACGGTGGAGGCGAAGCCCATCCTGCTGAGCCTTACCTTCGTGAACAATTTGGCGCGGACACCACGCGTCTCATCATCAGGCAGATGATGACGCTGTCCTTGACCATTACCAGGGCGCTGGAGGAACGTTATGGCCGCCTTGGCGAGTTGGGAATTGATTACGGTATTGACCGGATCGGGAACATCTGGCTATTGGAGGTTAATTCCCGACCTGGGCGGGCCTCCTTTTTTCAGACCCGTCAGCCAGAGTGCGCTTTCCAGTCGGTCAACCGCCCGCTCGAATATGCTCGATATTTAATGACCCATTCCAAAGCGACAGGGCCAAAGGGCGCGGACGCCTCCCTTGAACATACGGTATAGGAGGATAAACAGATGAGTTTAACGCATTGCAATGTGCATTTCTCACAGCAGCCCGACAAGGTGGCGTATATATCCACTGCCTTGTTGAAAAGCCTTAAATTATCCGGAGCCAAGTCCGTTCGTCTGCGGCTCGGTAAGGATCAGATCCCCGCTACAGTAAAACCAATTCAGAAGGCGGGACGCCATCTATACTTGACCTCCGGCTTACGTAACGCAATCCGTGTTCCCAAAAGCGGGTCCATCTATTTGCGAAATCTGGATGGTGATATACAGCTAGGGCCGTTGATTGGCGTGCTGTCTGACGGTACCACCTCCACCACTCGCCCTTTCGGATCACGCACAGGCTTTATTAAGCAACTGCTGAAGGAAGGTAGCAAAAAATCGTATATTTTTGCCTTCACCCCTCGGGATATCAACTGGCAAAATGATACGATTAACGGCTATTTTCTGTCATCCAGCGGGGAATTCACACGTAAACTTGTACCTTTGCCAGACGTGATCTATAATCGTTTGCCGAGCCGTCGCTCTGATTTTTCCCCGGCGATCAATCAACTACGCGAACGCTTTTCCCGCAAACGAATTCCCTTCTTTAACTGGAGCTTTTTCAATAAGTCCGATATCTATAATCTGCTGGAGAATAACCCAGATGTTAACCGCTATGTCCCTGAATCATACACGAATCCCAGCTCTGAACGTATCCGAAGTATGCTGGAGCGACATCAATTTGCTTATTACAAGCCAAGTGGAGGCAGTCTCGGTAAAGGAATCTACCGTCTGTCCCATGTTCCCAAGCAAGGATATTATGTGAGGTACCGTAAGAAAAATAGCAATGTATTGCTAAAATTCACCTCTTTTAACTCCATGCTCAGGATGCTTCACTCCAATCAGGGACAGATGCTAAAGGGTTATGTCATTCAACAGGGCATCCAGCTGATCGAGATTGACAATTGCCCGATTGATTTCCGGTTTCACATGCATAAAAATGGAAATAACCAGTGGGTCGTTGTCGGCATTGGAGCTAAAAAATCCGGACGTGGCAGTGTCACAACCCATATCAAAAATGGTGGCTCCCTTATGACACCTGAACAGGCGTTGAACCGGGTATTCGGAGACCGGGCGGGTGAAGTGCTTCAACGTGCCAAGAACGTAGCAGTTACGCTCGCTGAAGCCATTGAACACCACCACCAGCATCTACTGGGTGAAATCGGCTTTGATCTGGGCATTGATCAGGATGAAAAGGTATGGATGTTTGAAGCCAACTCCAAGCCAGGCCGATCCATTTTTCAGCATCCATCGTTGCGTGCGGAGGGTAAAGCATCCGTGGAGCATATTTTGGACCACTGTCTTTACCTCAGTAAATTCCGCAGAAAAGAGGAACTATGAATACCCGGGCGGAGCATAAGCCAGTCGTTGCTGTATTGACAGTGCACGACGAAGGGCAATTTTTCAAGGGCAATCAGCGCAATTTCAGGGATATTCTTGAAACGGGAACACGGATGGGATATCAGGTGTACATTGTTACCGTCAGGGACCTGAAACTGGCAGATGAGACGGTTAAGGGCTATGTCTTCAACAAGAGCTTACAGACGTGGGAGGAACAGAATTTCCCACCTCCACAGGTCATTTATAATCGCATCCCAAACCGTAATTATGAACTTAAAACCTCTGTGCGCACAAAGTTGGATGAAATTTCACATGCCTCAGGCATTGAACTGTACAATCCAGGCTTTTTTAACAAATGGGAACTGTTCAAGTGGTTGCGTACCTCGGAAACCACTCGTCAGCTTGTTCCGGCAACCAAACGGTTAAGCAACCTGTCTTCATTAGGAAAAATGCTGTCTGCGTATCCATACCTGTATCTCAAGCCGGAAAACGGTAAGGCCGGAAAAGGGATTATGATTCTTAAATTCCACCCAGACCATCTCATGGCTTACAGACTGACCATTCAGCATGACAAAAAAAGTGTAACCTACAAATCTGTATCGCTATCCCGGCTGTGGGGACGTATCCGCCGGGAAGCAGGCAACTCGCCTTATATCATTCAACAGGGTATCGATCTGGCAACCTATCAGAAAAAACCCTTCGACCTGCGTATCCTGGTACAAAAAAATATCCGTGGCTCCTGGAGTATAACCGGGGTCGGTGCCAGACTGGCGGGTAAAGGGAGCATCACCACACATGTCCCGCGTGGCGGGAGTGTAGAGGACCCGTTCAAGCTACTGTCCTCGCTGTTTGGGCCTGAGGACAGCACGGATCTACTGAACAAAGTTAAAAGTACGGCCATACAGATTGCACGTCAAATTGAACGCGCATCCGGTCTTTCTCACGGCGAAATGTCCATGGATTTGGGCGTGGATACGCTCGGAACACTCTGGTTTTTTGAGGCCAATGCCAAACCGATGAAATTTGACGAGCCGGAAATCCGCCAAAAGTCGCTTAGACGCATATTCCAGTACAGCTCCTTTTTGGCCGGACGATTGAAATCATGATCAAGGAAGTGGAATCATGCCGCAAATTAGCGATGTTCAACATTTGCCTGCCCGGAGCTGGCTACTGAGACGACGACAGTTGCTGTTTTTGGCCCGCAGTTCAGGGGGCATGCGCATTACTCGTAATGCTCTGCGGCAGTTGGCAGTTTTAACGCCCGAGCTATTGAACACCCCTGGCTCCTCCCTCCTGTGCGCATATGTGCGCACGGAGAAGGGGCTGCGGATTGCGGGATTTTCCCTCGCTCTGAATTACGGGAAGGATGCTTGCATCGTAATTGTTCGTCCGCTTTACCGGGGCCGCAGACTGGGCGCTAGACTGCTGTCCGCCCAGCTCAAACAGCTGCGCCGTCTGACGTGCAGCGTAGCCGCCGACAATATGTCCAGTCTCAAAACCTGTTTCCGCGCTGGACTTGTTGCGCACGAAATGACGACTGGACCGACCGGGAAACCCACGCTGATATTTCACGGGGAGTTATCCCAAGATAAGCAGACGGCAGAGGAAGGTGGAATGCTGTGCCAAAACCTGTCCTAGGCATCATGACCTTGTATTTGAACAACAAGAAGCAATTGGAGGAGCGCGACATATATGAGCGCATGATTGCAGAAGGGAAAAGGCTGGGACTGGATATATATGTATTCACTCCTGCAGATGTCCACAAGGATCGCAGGCTGCTCCTTGCCCAAATCTATGATCCACACAGCGGAAAATGGACCCGAAAATGGCGAGAGTTTCCAGATATGATTTTCGACCGTTGCCGGGTACAGCGCAGTGAGCGATATCGTCAGTTGAAGCAGTTCCGATTGCAATACACAGACCTTGTATATTTAAACCGACCGCTGAGTAACAAGTGGGTCATTCATCAGCAGCTTGCGAGGAGGTCTGCCTTTCGCGCCCATTTGCCTGCAACAGAGCTGTTCAGTGGATTTCATAGTGTAAAACGGATGCTTAAACAGAATTCACTAGTGTACCTCAAGCCGATTAACGGTACGGGAGGCCGCGGCATTTTACGTATTGAACCTGTTAACAAGCAAGGAGGCCTGTATCTGATTGAGGGCCGCAATCGCAAACGCCATATTATTCCCCAGCAGCGGGTACGTCTAGACCGTCTGGAGCCGCGTCTGAGCAGCTGGAACATGGATAACTACATTGTTCAGGAAGGCATTCCTGTGCAGTTGCCGAATGGCAGAGTCCATGATTACCGTATGCTGGTACAGAAAAATAGCCAAGGAGTATGGGAGCTAACCGGATGTGCCGGGCGAATCGGGGCACATCGGAGTGTCACTTCCAACCTGCATGGTGGAGGCAAGGCGGTACCGATGAGCCAATTGCTGACGCAATGGATTCGTGATGAAAGCCATAGAGAGAAAATCATCAAGCAAGGGGAAAAACTCGGACTGGACATCGCTGCATATCTGGAAGAAAGCTACGGGGCATTGTGCGAGCTTGCGCTCGATTTGGCAATTAATAAGGACGGTCATATATACGTGCTGGAAGTCAACCCGAAGCCAGCCCGTGAGGTCTTTTCACGTATTGGTGAAAAAGAAACCTATCGCCGTTCCATCGCCAAGCCCATGGAATATGCTTTGTGGGTCTACCACACACAAATTAATCCTAAGCCTCAGACGGACTACAAAGCAGAAGATAAAACAGAAGATAAAGCAGAAAATAAGACAGAGAATAAGACAGAGAATAAGACAGAGAATAAGACAAAGGAAGGCTCCACGTAAAGTGGCTGCCTTCCTTTCTTTTTTCGTCTGCCCGACAGTACCAGCATGTTTTAATTATATGGTGCGTCGAGCCTATTTATAACCAATTACCTGTGTTTCACAGTTACTCGGCGTTTTTATAAAGTGTAAGCAGTTGCGTAAAGTCTGTAATAATCGCATCGGACCCCTTCAACTCATCGTTCACACCAAATCCAGCATAAGCGCAACCGATCACCGTCTGTCCGTTCTTTTTGCCTGCTTCCACATCTGAGGAACGATCTCCTACCATCCATACGTTCGAAATATCGTGCTTGCTCAACAGAATTTCCAGCAAATTCACTTTGGAAAGCGTGCTGTACTCCCCAGCACTGTACAGTCCTTCAAAAATGGGAACCATTTCATACGCAGCAGCGATCCCCTTTACATAGTCCTCCAGCCCGTTACTGGCTACGAACAATCGAACACCTTGCTCATGAAGGGTCTGGAGTGTTTCTTTTACATGTGGATACAGGGCATGACTTCCGTTCTTCAATCCTTCCAGTTCCAGCTGAAGCAGCAGCTCGTCCGCTCTTCTATGGGCCGCTTCGCTGGCTTCCGGCATCACTCTTCTCCAGATTTCATCCAGCAGCATGCCCAAACTATTCAAAATAAGCTCCTCGGGAGGAGTCTCTCCTTCATAAAGCCCTTCGGCGCGCAGCGTATCAAACAGCTTGTGGTACGCAGGAAGCAATAGCGTCTCCGTCTGAAAAAGTGTACCGTCCATATCAAATACCATAGCCTCAGGTTTCTTCAACACAGGTGCATTGTTCATGTAGTTATCAGTCATTCCTTTCCTATGTAGGTTTACAACTCTAACCCCTCTCATGATAAGCAATAAGAGAGGTCCGTGTAAACCTCATTGCGCATACCGCTAACTCTTATATTTTTTTAAAACAGTCCTGAAACAATGCAAACCACCCCACATATCCGTGTGTAAAGCACCCCGTGGAAGCTTGAGATCCACACCATTCCAATACGAAAATCCCGCCTGCTCTATCCATTGCTCCATCGCTGACAGGTCCACTGTAGGGTAATCAAACGTCAGCAGAAGCATTCCGTCATCGCGTAAGGTCCGGTGAAATTCACGTAAGGCTGCCAAAGATTCATCAGGTGTTAAATGCTCCAGCACCGAAATACATACAATTTTGTCAAAACTGGCATCCTCATAGGGCAGAGCCGTCAGATTGGCATGTGCGGAGTGGAGCCGAACCGGCAAAATCTCCTGAATGCGCTCGGCAGCCTCCTCTCCGATATCCCGCCGCACCTCGGCCAAAATGGCATCCACGGAAACGATCCGAATATCCAGATCGCAGGCATAGACCTGAGCGCAACGGCGGGCCAACTCAAATTTGAATGGATGTGGGATTCCACATGCTGCGTCCAGCACTGTATCTTGCCCAGACATAAATTGAAGACACCACTCATACTCATAGGGGCGACTCCACCAGCTTTGGGGGAGTCTGTAAATCATGCTGGAGGAGCTGGGATCAGAATATACAAAAAAGCGAGACAGATACGGGTCAGACATGTTCATGGATGCTGCCTCCTTTTAGGGATGATTAAATTACTCTTGCGACACAGCACAGTTCATGACCCCGTTTCTCGCCTTGAAGTTTGGCTAACAATCCCATTTGCTCCGTAAAGGCAAGCTCACCGTACAAAGGATGGGCTTGCAGCAGGGCATCCAAACCAGAGGGAAGTTGGCGGGTGAACATAGCCACTGGGCGGAAGCCAGACTTTGCTAGTAAGAGCGCAAGCGTGTGCTCAGAATAATGATACAAATGATCTTCCTCCGTAAATAAAGGCGAATAAACACCATAAGCCTCATTGGTGAACGAGTTTTTGTTGGGCACCGTAATATACAACGTCCCGTCAGGTTGAAGCTGTTCGCCTAAATCTGTCAAAAATGTAACAGGGTCCGCAATATGCTCCAGCACATGCCAGCATGCTACGGCCTCGTATTTGTGATCCAGTGATAAGTCAGTATCTTCTTCTGCTTCTTGTTCTTCATTCAATTCCTGTATTTCATGTGCTTCTTCGGTTTGAGTATCTTCTTCGGCTTCATCGCCCCAGTAACCCGGCAATAAATCCACGTCATATTTGTATTTGGCGTAAGCACGCGAGTCTATGGCAGGTTCAATGCCCACTGCATCCCAGCCGGCTTGAAGGGCAGCATGAATAAATTCTCCGGTACCTGATCCAATCTCAAGCAATTTTCCTTTACTGGTACTGAACATATCCAGCAGCATGAGTCCAAAAAGGGCATGATCTCCATAAGTTGAAGTTGCTGCACTATCCCGCATAGCAACCCATTCGGCATTATAAATTTTTGCAATCATATCCTCTGGCTGTATATGATCCACATCATTACGAAAAACCAATCCGCAGGAGCCGCATCCCATCAAGGTAAAGCGTTCATAGCTATGAAATACTGCCGTGTCGGATGAGCCACACAGTTTGCATTTACTATAAAGTAAGTCCTTTGTTTCACTTTTTATTTGTAGGTCGGAATTATTAATAACCTGGACACTCGCAATCTCAGCAACATCCATGGCGTTCACATCATCGGCAGCTTCATACTCTGGTGCAGTTTCTTTTTCTGCATTTATGTTGTCCTGATCTACCCAAAGCGTGAGTCGGGGGTTCGGGTCCAAAATAGATTCATATTGCTCTTTCCAGCCATAACGAGCACTTGGATCAAGCAACTGGTATCGCTGAAATTTGGCCATGCGAATAGCAGGTGTACACCATCCCCAATGCTGGATACGGTAGTTGCTGATTTCACTGGGTAGGTCAAGCACATTTTCGGGAAATCTCCCACAGTGCAAGGACTGCTCCTTCCATTTATAAGAAAACCCTTCCTTATATCGAATTAAAAAAGGACGGTAATACTGATGAGCCTGCCAATAATCATCATCGCGATAATGCGTGGAAGTCCACATATCAAACAACCTGAAACAAATCGTATCCGCTTTCGTTCCCGCTAACAACGAATGTACCCCTTGAGCAAAACGGGATTCGAACATTTCGTCAGCGTCCATGTTTAATATCCACTCGGGAGAGGATGCCAACGTCTCTCTCCACTGCTGTTTTCGCAGCTCTAATTCATTGGTAAAAGAAGCTGTTTCATTGCGTATTAAACGCAATGGGATTCCCTTCAGGATCTCGCGGCACAACTCTCCGCTATCATCCTGACTGCCATCATCAATAATGACCGCTTCATCAATATATTCCCGATGACTCCGCAGCACGTCAATGAGCTTGCGATCTGCCTCATTGTATACCGTCATGGTCAGCGTCAATTTGGGTTTGGAGACAGGCGGCGTATGAAGTTCACTTTGTCGTGGACCAGAGAATGTTTGTGGTACAGCAAAAGAATCTGCAGTGTACTTGGCAAAGACAGCTGACTCACGGAGATCATACGGTATAACAGGAGGTTCAGGGAACTTAGAGGGACTTGATGATGCAGAACGATTGAAGGCAGGAGAGTTAGTAGAAGTATCGGAGTGATCCAGATATGCTAAATGTTCTGAATGGTCCGTATGAACAGCACTCGTTGTAAAATACTTTAGGGTGAATAGTAGCTGCTCTGCCTTTATTCTATCCGCTTCCCGGTACAGATGCATCGCCGGATAGTGTGTATCCACAAAAAGTGGAAATCCAAATGCAGCTGCCCGAATACAGAAATGTCGATCTTCTCCCCAATAGGAAACGTTTTTGATTTTACCAAAGTGAATCCCTGCTTCCAGTGCACGTCTGCGGATTAGGGTGCAAGCGCCTAGACCACCCACCTCGTACAAACCAGGAACGTGCAATTGGTGTATGAAATGCAACTCGCGTTGCGCTCGCTCCTCTGCCGACAACACTTCGCCTTCTTCACGATGGAACAAATTATATTCATCACTAACCCACACCTGAGGCAATAGAGGCCCCTCCGGCTGCCAGCGTGTCCAGAAAATCTCAGATACAATATCCTTCTCCGCCTCTACCAGTTTACATAAGGTACGGGAATGGAGAATCAGGTCTGAATCGACCAAAAACAGCGCGTCATAATTATGCTGAAGTGCATAATCAATAAGACGATTTTTAAAATCAGCCACTTTCCAGACGAGGGCAGGCGGCCAATAATGAGTGTGCTCATCACTTCGGTTCTCCACTTGCTGTGAGCCTGTCAACAAGGGCAACACCCTGCCTGGCAGTCGATTAGAAAAATCGGCAAGCCATTGGCTTGAAGTCGGATTGTCATTATCATCGACAAATAAATAATCGGGCAGCACGTCAGGTGCCTCCAGTCGCTCCAAAGCTTGAAGAAATAAAGACAATGTTTCCGGTTTCTGGTGCACCGGGCTACCGATTAGTATACGCATGATTCAACGCCTCCATCAGGTAGAAGCCTCATAAACCGTTCTCCCTCCATGTCCTAAGGCATACCATAATTGCGACCAAGCGATATGGGAGTGAGCGTGGTAGGAATGGACTTACACCTGGAAATATCAATGAAAACGACATCAATACAAAAATACAACCTTAACATCCAGTTAACTGCCTTTTTTCTGTTTTTCACCTGTTTTCCAACTACATTTAGCCATCAAATTTATTTCCCGGTCGCACTTGATAATATTGAATTTCGCACAATCTCCTCCCCCTTCATATCAGACTTTGATTTTCTAATTTATTAGAGCAAGTTTGAATTTATGATCATTACACATCCTCTAAATGCTCCATCGGAATTACTACATAATGAGCAAGCTATCCTACATAAAATGGAGATTATATCAAGTTTTTTTGGGAGGGACAAAGAGCATGGTAACTGTCAGCTTATGTATGATTGTCAAAAATGAAGAAGAAGCACTTCATACCTGTCTGAAATCAGTCCATGACCTGGTAGATGAAATCATTATCGTTGATACTGGCTCTACCGACAGTACCCAAGAGGTAGCTGCATCGTTCAACGCTCGGATATACCCTTTTGAATGGTGTGATGATTTTTCCGCAGCCCGCAATTATGCGTTTGATCAGGCAACACAGGAATATCAATTATGGCTGGATGCCGACGACATCCTAGAAGAGCAAGACCGACTGGCATTTCTCGACTGGAAAAAACAAGCCACCGTCTCGTATGACAGCATTACGATGGATTATGTGCTATCTGTAGATGAACAGGGGCAGCCGCTGCATAAGCTCAAAAGAAACCGAATGGTGCGACGTGATCGTAACTTCAGATGGATCGGATTTGTTCACGAATTCCTGAATGTGACAGGCAGTACCTTTCACAGTAATATGGCGGTGACTCATAAAAAGACACGTGCTTACACTGATCGTAATTTGCATATCTATCTCAAGCATCGGGAGCAAGGCACCGCATTTTCTGAACGAGATCACTACTACTTCGCTAATGAACTTTATGATAACGGACGCATACTAGAAGCCATCCAGCAGTACAAACACTATCTGGGGCTAGATCTCGGATGGATTGAAGATCGGATTGCTGCTTGCTTTAAGCTAGCGGATTGCTACGCTCACCAGGGTCAAAAACAGGAACAGCGTATGGCTCTGCTTCGCACACTTAACCTTGATGTACCACGCGCACAGTTCTGCTGTGCCTTTGGCAATTTGTTCATTGAAGATGAGCAGTATACTCAAGCCATTTACTGGTTTCGTCAGGCGACGCTGATAGAGCCTCCACAAGATGTGATGGCCTTAACCAATTCCTCGTACTATACCTGGTTTCCACACTTGCAATTATGCCTGTGTTACGACCGAATCGGTGACATCGAAAAGGCAAAATCGCATCATCGCATCGCTCAGTTGCACCATCCTACCCATCCAAGCGTGTTATATAACGAGCAATATTTTGCACAACTGAAGCAATAGGGATGAGAAAGACGCGCCAGGGAAGGTCGTTTAATGTAGCCGGCCTTTTAGTCATCATGCCGATATGTGCTCGGCACGATACCCGGGCTGACAGCCTTCAATTTTTGGGGGCTTTTATTTTTGCCCCCTCATATATACAAATGCCCATTGCTACTCCTTGGGAACGACCATTTCATAGCTTAGATGACTTCAAAAGAAAAAAGTCTCCTGCAAGCTTAAGCTCACCAAGAGACCTTGTGTATCATTTTCTCAGAACACTTTCTTCCGGTCTCTTTCCCCCTTCAAAATTTCCACAGACTCATGGAAACGGAGCGAATGGATTATTTCGCGTTCACGCAGAAACTTCAGACTATCCTGCAAATCCACATCATCGGTTAAATCAATCAGCCACTGATATGTAGCTCTCGCCTTTTCTTCTGCCGCAATATCCTCATACAAATCCGCAATTGGATCACCCTTGGCTTGAAAATAGGTCGCTGTAAAAGGAACTCCGCCTGCGCTCTGGTAATACAGCGCATGATCATGCGCCGCATAATATTCCCCCAGCCCGGCTGCCTTCATTTGCTCTACACTCGCATCCTTGGTCAGCTTGTAAATCATAGTCGCAATCATTTCGAGGTGCGCAAATTCTTCTGTACCTATATCATTAAGTACGCCGATAACCTTATCCGGAATCGTATACCGCTGATTCAGATACCGCAAAGCCGCCGCCAGCTCGCCATCCGCTCCACCATACTGCTCCATAAGCAGTTTGGCCATATGAGGATCACATTTGCTGACACGTACGGGATATTGCAGTTTTTTCTCATATACCCACATTCATGTTCCTCCTTTATAAAAGGTTGTACCTACCTAGACCTGCCACGGCCAAGGAGTTTGGTTCCATTCCCAAGGATACTTGGAATAGGCACGGCCAAAATTTTGTAAAGGCCCATATAAGATCTGGTACTCGTTAGCAATCGCCGTTCTTTCCTGCGTCAGCTTATTGAACTGTTCGATAGCCTGTAAATCATCCGGGTGTGTATTGAGATACAAATTCAGTTCCACCAATACAAAATCTACCGCCTGAAGCTTCTCCAACAGCGCATAAAACTGGGCATCACCCGGCTTGGTTTGGGGCGTGCAGCCTTGGGCTGGGTTTCCGGCTTGACTATAGTCCTGAGCTTGGCTCTGATACTGGTTCTGGTATGAATACGGATTTGAATAAGGGCTTTGATATGGATTCGGCTGTTGATACCCACTCTCATGCTGAATTTGCTGTTGGAATGGGTTTGGGGACTGACCCTGTTTTTGATTCTCCATTCTATTCGCCTCCCCCCTGGTTTCTCATAGGCTCATAAGGGCTGTAAAGTAGAGGCCATAGTGTCCCCTTCGTCAGCGCCTCATCTGGACTGAATTGCGGTAGACCAGGGGGCTGAAATTGTACAAATAAGTTTGGCGGAAGCACATAAGTCTTGCACAGGACGGGTGGACACGGATCGAACGGGCCGACAAACGGGGCATACTCACCTTGCTGTGGAAATTTCACGGGCCGGGACCTCCTTTGATTGATCCATCTGCTTTACTATTCAACATATGCCGCATCGCCCAAGTCTCGAACAAAAAATCACAGATAAAAATAATTGTTCAAAGAAAATAACTATAGAACTGTTTCTAATCAAAAAAGAGCCTTTAAAACCACGGTACGTGGATCTAAAGGCTCTTTCTTCAGCACTCTATAATAACTTACATACCTCAACTGATCTTACCTATCTCTGTGGATCAGGAATCAATCGGTAGAAAGCTCATCTTCAATCACAGGCTCAGGCTTGCGGTGAATCTTCACTCTCATTATGCGAAGCCTTGTTGCTTCCTCCACCTCAAAGGTAAGGTTATAAAACTCAATTTTCTTCCCTTTCACCGGAATGCCTTCCAATTCCTTGAACAGCCATCCCCCGATGGAATCCACCTCGTCGTCTTCAATATTCACTCCAGTCAAATCATTGACATCCTCAATGAGCATACGACCGTCCACAGAGATGAAGTTCTCCTTCATTTCCACGCTCGGGCGTTCATCCTCAAATTCATCATAGAGATCCCCGACGATTTCCTCCAAAATTTCCTCCGCTGTCAGCAGCCCGGCCGTTCCTCCGTACTCATCTACCACGAGAGTCATTTGGGAATGTTTTTTCTGCATAAGGCGTAGCACGTGACTCACTTCCATGGACTCCGGCACATTCAAAATCGGACGTACCACCGAAGCCAGATCCAGTTGCTCTCCCTGCTCAGCTAGCAGAAGATCCGTAATATGGACAAAACCGATAATCTGGTCTTTATCCTCAACCGCTACCGGGTAACGGGAATGCTTGGTCTCGCTGATAATCTTGAGATTTTCCTTAAACGACAAATTCGTGTACAAACAATCCATATCTGTACGCGGCAGCATGATTTCGCGGGCAAGCAAGTCAGAAAAATCAAAAATATTATCCATCAGCTTAATTTCGTCCTTATCAATCACACCGCTTTTGGCGCTCTGATTCATCAATATACGAATCTCTTCCTCCGAATGAGCCGCTTCGGCTTCACTCGCCGGCTGAATGCCGAATGCACGCAACAGTAAATTTGCCGCAGCATTCAGTACCCAGATCACAGGCAGAAAGACCTTATAAAAAAGCAGCAAAGGCGCCGATAAAAACAACGCCACACCTTCGGTCTTCTGAATCGCTAAGGACTTTGGCGCCAGTTCCCCCAATACGATATGCAAAAAGGTAATTACGCAAAATCCGACGATAACGGATACCGTTGTAATCAGTGTACCGTCAGTTACACCGAGTTTGTGCATGAGTGGCTCTATCAGGTAGCCGGATATTGCTGGCTCTCCAATCCAACCTAGGCCCAATGAAGCCAGCGTAATGCCCAATTGGGTGGCGGACAGATAAGCATCCAACTTTTGGTTCACCTTCAGCGCATAGCCTGCCAGGCGATGACCCTCGCTTTGGAGCTGCGTCAATCGGGATTGGCGCATTTTGACCAACGAAAATTCTGCGGCCACAAATACACCATTTAGAAAGACAAGCAGCAGTACCAAGAGGAGATTCACAGCTAGCAATCCCCAATGAAACTCGGTATGACCATCCAATACGAACTCCCCATTTCTATAGTTTGCATTTTGCATCTTTTGGTTTGCAAGCAATTCAATCCAAATTTTATTGATTGGAAGTTGCTAATTAAAATCATGCAAAAATACTCATAATTGTAATGCTTTTCTTGATTTAAAGTCTATTCCTTTGTAGTACATATCCGCCACGAGCAGGTTCGGTCCACAACAGGCAGCGGCATCACAATGACAGTTCACAGTCTGATTCAGCGGATGCTCATTCAGCCATTCACCAAAAATATCGTCCAGACTGTCTTCCTGAATGTTTCCGAAAGCCGGAATGTCTGCAAAATCCGTCACATACACGCTACCCGTGAACATATTCACATTCACACGGTTTCTTCCGTCTGGATCATTACGCACCGTAATATTCGGTTCCTGACGCAAGCGGCGAAGCAGTTTACGGTCTTCTTCCCGATCCGAACAAGCAAAGAACGGTAATGTCCCAAACAACATCCACATGTCCTGATTACGTACATCCAGCAGCTTATGGATAGAGTTTCGCATATCGTCGAGTGAAAGCACAGGCAAAGCAGAGGCAAAATTCGACGCATACATTGGATGAACTTCATGCCGTCGGCATCCCATTTCGTTGATTAACTGATGAATGCCCTCCAGCTTCGTGTGTGTCCGATAATTAATCATGGATTCAGCTGAAATGAACATTCCCATTTCACTCAATCTGCGGGCATTTTCCATCATTTTTTCATACAGGCGAACAGCGCCCGCACGTGGAGTCGGCCGGCCGGTATTTGCAAAACCCACTTCATAAAAATCGTCCGCATTCAAATAGTTAAACGAAATATGCATCACATCCAGATAAGGAAGCATCTTCTCATATCTGCGAATATCTAACGTCAGATTGGAGTTGATTTGCGAGCGAATACCGCGCTCCTTGGCATATTTCAGCAGTGGAACGATCACTTCATCCACTGTTTTATCGAGTAAAGCAGGTTCCCCGCCTGTAATACTGATGGTCTCCAGATGCTCGACTTCATCCAGACGCTTCAGCATTAGGTCTAACGGTAGGAAAGGGGCCTCCTTCATAACTAACATGTCGCCAACAGCGCAATGCTCACAGCGCATATTACATAGATGCGTTACGGTCATTTCCACACTCGTTAGCAAATGACGACCATGTGTACGCAGTGAGACAATCGGGTCCCACGGATCATAGGTTGGCGATATTTGGGGTAGCGTGTTATTTTGTAGAACTGTCATTATGTTTTCACCTTATTTCTGTTATTAACCTCAAAAGACGTATAATTATCATATCATGATGTGTAAAGTGTCTGCATGCTTTCTTCCACATCATCTGCTAATCTACGTGTACTCCTCCGAAAGGGGCGGCAGTAGCGCCCAATGTGTTTGTAATCATAACCGAGAGGGATACGGACAAATCGACATCATAAGGTGCCTTCACTTCTTGCCCATCCCGGTCCCTTACGATGCGAATGATGGGTCTTTGCGGGATTTTGGGATGTATACGCACCACGACCCCCTCTTCCCCCGTGTTGAGCACCACAGAGAGTCCCAGGGGGTAAATAGCTACACAGTCACGAAAGGCTTCCAGCATTCGCTGCTCATATAACGTTCCTGCCCCGGCGTACAGCACTTCCATCGCTTCATAAGGCAATAAAGCCTGTTTATATATCCGACTTGCTGTCATTGCGTCGTACGAGTCCGCCAGACCGATCCATTTCGCATATTCGTGGATCTGGTCCTTTTTCCAACCGTGTGGGTATCCGCTGCCGTCGATACGCTCATGATGCTGTAATGCACAATGAGCCGACAACAAGGGAATTCCAGGTTCGTCTTTGAGCAGCTTGTAGCCGATCACCGTGTGTGTTTTCATATGCTCATATTCCTCATCCGTCAATTTACCCGGCTTATAGAGTACTTGAGGTGAAATTTTCATTTTACCGATATCGTGCAGTAGTGAACCTATCCCCAGCTCCATGAGCTGGTTATTATCGTAGCCGTTGGATATTCCAAGTACTAGTGAATATAAACATACGTTCAAAGAATGATGATACAAATCCTGATCCGCGGCCCCGATATCCATCAACATAATGATGGTGTCCTGACGGCCTCCAATATCGTCCAGAATGGATTCCATCACCTTATAAAATGACTTGCCAAAATATTTGTGCTTATGATCTACGGAGTAGGATGACAACCCTTGAAACTGCTTTTTGATTTCCTGTAGCGCCGCGGCCCTTGTCTGTTCATGGATCATCTCAGGAATGACGATATCTTCTGTCACAGCATCCTCAATGTATACATATCCAATACCGACTTGGCCTAGACGTTCAATCAATCGCGAAGTAAGCTCAACACCTTCCGAGAGCAGCACCATTCCGTTTTCATTGTATATTTTTTTGCCCAGCTTCATGCCGGCTCTCAATAATGTAACAGGTACCAGTCGCAGCTTAATCCTCTCCCGATTGTTTTGATACCTGAAGCCACCTAGCTGCAAAACATTCTTCCATCGCGCCCGGACGCTTCAACTCCATTTCAATCAAATCCCGTAAAAATTCTGGAAGCATAAATCGGAGATCTGTTCCGTTCGCAAGCACTTCATAACCTGCTTTGAAAGTGAACATATCCAACGTGCCCACTGCGTATTCCTCATGCTCTTCCAATAGTTGACCCGCTACACGAATGTCCGTCACTTTTTCATAAGGAGCACGGCCCGAGTCATACTGAATGGCCAAGCCTTCCACACACATCGTGCCAAGCACTTTGCCTCTGAAGCCAAAGCCCGTCATGGGCTTGTCTGTAAATTCAGGCAGCAAGGACTGCTCCAGCGCCAACCGAATATCTCTTCCCCGCAACTTCATAACACAGGCATTAATCGGCGAAGGGCATAAGGAATGTAGTATTCCTTTGCTGATATCCCCTTGAGGTAATGGGCCGAGCAGTTGTCCCGCATTGACGAGGGCAATTTCTGTTCCTGTAAAATGGGACACCGCTTGTGCCAGCATATTCCCAAAAGGGGATTCCTGATCATATGCAATCTCCAGTTTCCGATCCGTCACCGCAATGGTGCTCTCCATGGCGCGCTCTGCTTGTCTGCGATGCACCACAATGGCCGATGCCACTTTTTCGTCCAGTAGTGTCTGATCTACAGGAACTACGCCGCCTGACGTGACTCGAAACGGTTCGAGGCTATTGTTACGACTTAGTGTCACTTCACCCAGTAGCGTTCCGAACTTACCCGCCCCACATAAAGCTGTTTTTCCGATCCAAAGCGGTTCTTCCAGCACATGATGGGTGTGACCTCCAAGGATAACGTCAATTTCAGGAAACTGCGACGCTAATTTTTGATCGGAAGGTAGACCCAGGTGCGACATCACAACCAAAACATCAACCTGCTTTCTCAGTGCCGCGATCTGCTTCCCCAGCACCTCAAACGGATTGAGCACATCCCAGCCCAGCAATTGATAAAACTCTACAAAAGGAGCCGTCACACCGAGTAAACCGACCTTGATTCCTGCTTTGTCTACGATAAGGGATTCCTTCATCCACGAAGGGTTCATCCCCGTAGCACGCTCTGTCATATTGCCGCATACGACCGGACAATGAATCCCCGCATATGCCTGTTCAATCATATCCGGGGTAAAAGTCAGTCCCTCATTGTTACCGATCGTAATTGCATCGTATCCTGTTAGATTAATCACATCCACATTTGCCCCACCGAGCGTTCCTTCCGTTTCGGGGGCCATCCGGTCCATGTGGTCTCCTATGTCGAGCACAAGCAGCGCATCCCGTGATGCGGCTCTTCGTTCATCGATCATCGCGGCTATCGAAGGCATACTGCCAAAATGACTATGGATATCATTGGTATGCAAAATGGTCAACGTTTGCCGAGTCGTCATCTCCATAACCGCCCTCCTCTATACTTTATATATATCGACTTTGGAGCTTCTAATGTTTAAGCATACCATGTTATTTAGCAATATGGTACATATGAGTGGACATAGTCCTTAAGCTTCGCTGTACTCTCTGAACAATCTCACATCATAAACATAGTGAAAAGCATTGACGTTATCTACTGTAGGTATCTGATAGGAAACGGGTTCCTGGGACCTATTTTACAGCTTGGAATAATAGTAATTTAGTCGTTGTCATCCCATATAATTCTTGATATATTAGGGTTGTTTCATATTTTCGACAAATTTACGACAATAAGGAGGTTAGCACATGAGAGTTCACGTTACCGATGCCAAGCCGGGAGATCGCCTCAAATCCGATACATACAACGGGCACGGTGTACCTGTCATGATTCAGGGCACCGAGCTTCAGCATGACGACATTTCCAAACTCATTATGCATGGTGTCGATTATATCGACATTGATGCCGGTTCTGCGAGCATTCCGGTTGACTTTGCCCCCGATGTTCCAGCTTCCCCTGAATCCCTCAAACGCGCCGTTCCCCTCATGGAGCAGACGATCAGTGGCTTTGAAAGCATGTTTCTCGAAGCTTCCTCAACTGGAAAATTTGATGAATATCGAGTTGATGAACTGTTCGGCCCTCTCGTTTCAGAGCTGGCTCGTCAAAAAGATGTCGTATCTCTGCTGTTAATTATGGAGCGGGGAGATCACTATACCTATAATCATTCTCTCCAAGTAGGTGTACTGTCATATTACATTGCCACATGGCTTGGATATACAGAAGAAGAAGCTTATGCCGCTGGTAAAGCCGGATATTTACACGATATAGGCAAATCCATGATACCGAATGAAATTTTGAACAAACCGGATAAACTGACACCTGAAGAATTTCATGAAATGAAGAAACATTCTCTCTATGGCTATGATATTATTCGCAATTCAACCAGCGATGAGATTTCTGCAATTGTCGCCTTGCAGCATCACGAGCGTGAAGATGGAAGTGGATATCCCCATGGACTGTTCAAGGAAGAAATTCATCCTTTTGCCAGCATAACAGCTATTGCAGACGTGTATAGCGCGATGATTTCCAATCGTGTGTACCAGACAAAGCAGGAGCTACTCGCCGTATTACGCGAGCTGCACAGCATGAGTTTTGGACATCTAAACCCAGAAGCTACCCAAGTGTTCATCAGACATATGCTTCCTAATTTCATTAATAAGCAGGTTCTGCTGACTACAGGGCAGACAGGAACGATTATTCTGAACAATCCTGCTGATTACTTCAGACCCTTAGTGAGAATTAACGATGATGAATATGTAGATTTATCTAGGGAACGCCATGTATCCATTGATGAAATTTATTTGGAATCCTGATCCGCTACTGCCTCCCGGCGTTACTTCGGTGGAACGAAATGTCTTGCCGAAGCCCAGGCTACGCGAATAAAAGAGACTGTCCTTGATTCGTAGGTTCTTCTACGAAGGACAGCCTCTTTTTATGTTAGGGACATTAACCTAGTCACAATTCACAACGATCAAACACAATAAAAACGCGTTTCTACTACTATATTATTTGCTACATTTGTTTATTAAATAAGAGGTGCCTGAATCAATGTTGCGAAATTGAACTGGTGTACATGACCATCATTTAATGTGGTTTGGCCCGTAACAAAATGTACGTGCTTGCCATTTCCGACTGGAATAGCGGGTCCTGTTCTAATCCTTCTCAGATTATGAAAATGGTTCACGAAATCAGTTTTTGAAAGATCAATTTCATGGACATGACTTCTTCCAACTCGAATCGCTTGCCCAGTAACACCTGCAAAGCGGTGGTTATGTCGGTCTGCGCCTTCTTCAGCCAGTTTGGTACTACCTTCAAATTCATGTACATGCCTCTGTGTCTGTTTAGAAGAGAGGGTTTTCTTCTTCACTCCAGCTTTATTCTTCTGCATCCGTTGCCTGCCTCCTTATGTTTTGTGGCTTTACAATATCCTATTAAGCAAACATAATTAAGTGCTAGGCAATTATCCGCAGTCCTAACAATAATTTTTTTTAATTCTATCTCCCCTTATAAAAGCGGTTTCAGAAAACTGCCGACATCTTTTTAGACATTACGGAAAAAATAGAAGAAGGCGAACTTAAAAAGTTCGCCTTCTGTACTAGCAGGAAATCCGAGTCGGCACAAAATCGACACGACTCCAATTTAACAGCTTTAGAATACCTCAAAAACCTTGTCACACCAAGGGTTACTGCGTTTTAACCAATACTACCTTCCATTTCGAACTTGATCAAACGGTTCATTTCTACCGCATATTCCATCGGCAGCTCTTTGGTGAACGGCTCAATAAAGCCCATAACGATCATTTGCGTTGCCTCTGCTTCAGTCAAACCACGGCTCATCAGATAGAACAGCTGATCTTCCGATACCTTGGAAACCGTTGCTTCGTGCTCAAGCGTGATGTCGTCATTCATGATTTCATTATAAGGAATAGTATCTGAAGTTGATTGATTATCCAAAATCAGCGTATCACACTTGATATTCGATTTTGCACCTTGAGCCTGACGACCGAATGAAGCTAATCCGCGATACGTTACTTTACCGCCGTGCTTACTGATCGACTTGGATACAATTGTGGAGGTGGTGTCTGGTGCCAAGTGGATCATTTTCGCACCTGCATCCTGATGCTGGCCTTTGCCTGCAACAGCGATGGACAGGACCATCCCTTTCGCTCCACGGCCTTTCAATACAACGGCTGGATACTTCATCGTCAACTTGGAACCGATGTTACCATCGACCCATTCCATCGTTGCGTTTTCTTCTGCAACCGCACGTTTGGTTACCAGGTTATAGATGTTTGGTGCCCAGTTCTGGATCGTTGTATAACGAACGCGTGCGTTCTTCTTACAAATAATTTCGACCACAGCACTATGCAGCGAGTTCGTGCTGTAAATTGGAGCCGTGCAACCTTCTACATAATGCACAAAGCTGTCTTCGTCCGCAATAATAAGCGTACGCTCAAATTGACCCATGTTTTCCGAGTTGATACGGAAGTAAGCCTGCAATGGAACTTCACATTTCACGCCTTTTGGTACATAGATGAAGCTACCACCTGACCATACCGCACTGTTCAGTGCAGCAAACTTATTGTCCGCAGGAGGTACAACTGTTGCAAAATACTCTTTCAGAATCTCAGGATGCTCACGCAACGCCGTATCGGTATCCATGAAAATAACGCCCTGATCTTCCAGTTCCTTTTGCATACTGTGGTAGACAACCTCGGATTCATACTGTGCGGATACACCAGCCAAAAACTTTTGCTCCGCCTCAGGAATACCCAGTTTATCAAAGGTTTCTTTAATTTCCGTCGGAACTTCTTCCCATGTCTTCCCTTGTTTTTCGGAAGGTCTTACATAGTACTGGATATCGTTGAAATCCAGTTCATCCATATCTCCGCCCCAGTTTGGCATTGGCATTTTTTCAAACTGTTTCAGTGCTTTCAGACGGAACTCCAGCATCCATTCTGGCTCATCCTTAATTTTGGAGATTTCCTTTACAATTTCCGGAGTGAGACCCTTACCTGTTTGGAAAATGGACTTGTGCTCGTCACGAAAGCCATATTTATACTCTTCCATTTCCGGTGCTTTCTTGGCCATGTTTCTCAAACCTCCTCTGTTCTATTTAAATTATTTATCTTCATCAATCCCTTTGCGCAGCGCGTTCCAAGCCAGTGTCGCACATTTGATGCGGGCCGGGAACTTATTCACGCCTGACAAAGCTTCCAATTCTTCATAATCATCGAATTCAACGGCTTCTCCCTTCATTAAAGAAGAGAAGCGGCTCGCCATATCCAGTGCCTGGTCAATCGTTTTTCCTTTAACCGCTTCTGTCATCATCGAAGCTGAGGACATACTAATCGAGCAGCCTTCACCAGTAAAACGAGCATCTTCGACTACGCCGTCTTTCGTTTTGAGTTGAAGAGAAATCCGGTCACCACACGTAGGATTATTCAAATCCACCGTAACGGCATCGTCCTCAAAACGTCCGCGATTGCGCGGATTTTTATAATGATCCATAATCACGCGTCGGTACAAGTCATCAAGTTGCATCGCCAAAATACTCCTTTGTTTGGATTAAGGCGCTGACCAAAGCGTCGACTTCCTCTTCCGTGTTATAGAGGTAAAAGCTGGCACGTGCAGTCGCACTGGCTTTCAACCAGCGCATCAATGGCTGGCAGCAATGATGGCCTGCACGTACAGCCACCCCTTTGCTATCCAATACGGTAGCTACATCATGCGGATGCACATCATCCAAGTTGAATGTTACGAGCCCAACATGACGGTCTGCAGGTCCGTAAATCGTCAATCCCTCCACTTCACGGAGACGTTTGAGAGCATAGTCGACCAGACGGCTTTCATGCTGTGCAATGGCGTCCAGTCCGATGCTTTCCAGAAAATCAATGGCAGCTCCCAAACCAACGGCTCCGGCTATAATCGGGGTTCCACCTTCAAATTTCCAAGGCAGCTCCTTCCATGTGGATTCGTACAATCCCACATCGTCGATCATTTCACCGCCGAACTCAATGGGCTCCATGTTTTCCAGCAGCGCCTTCTTGCCGTACAGTGCTCCGATCCCAGTAGGAGCACACATTTTGTGACCCGAAAAGGCATAAAAGTCAGCATCGATGTCTTGCACGTCTACTTTCATATGTGGTGTGCTTTGTGCACCGTCTATAACGATGACTGCGCCTTTGCGATGCGCAATAGCTGCAATCTCTTTGACAGGGTTCACAACACCCAGCACATTGGAGACATGCGCAATCGCTACAATTTTCGTATTTTCTGTAACGGTATTCTCCACATCAGCAAGATCAACGCTACCATCCTCTTGAAGTGGAATATATTTCAAAGTCGCGCCTGTGGCTTTAGCTACCTGTTGCCACGGAATCAGATTACTGTGATGCTCCATTTGGGTGATGACAATTTCATCACCTGCCTGGCAATTAGCCCTGCCATAGGAAGAAGCGACCAGATTCAACGCCGTTGTTGTTCCTCTTGTAAAAATAATTTCCTGACTGCGCTTTGCATTCAGAAAGCGGGCTACCTTCTCCCGCGCACCTTCATAAGCATCCGTTGCGCGACTACCCAAGGTATGCACACCACGGTGAACATTTGAATTATCATATTCGTAGTAGTGCTTGATCGCCTCGATGACCGCCAGCGGTTTTTGCGAAGTGGCCGCATTATCCAAATAAACCAGCGGATGACCGTTAATCTCCTGATGTAAAATCGGGAACTGTTCACGGATCAATGCAGTATTCATTGGCCTAACTTCCTTTCAACAAGGCTTTGCAGCTGATGTTGAAGTCCTTCGAGCGGAATTTCAGATACGACAGGTGCCAAGAAGCCATAAATAATCAGACGTTCAGCTTCTGCACGGCTAATCCCGCGGGACATCAAGTAATACACTTGTTCACGGTTTACCTGACCAACCGATGCTGCGTGACCTGCCGTTACATCATCTTCATCAATCAGCAGGATCGGGTTAGCGTCACCACGCGCTTTCGGGCTGAGCATCAGAACGCGTTCTGTTTGCTGACCGTCTGCTTTGGTAGCACCTTTTTCAATTTTTGTAATTCCGTTAATGATGGAAGACGCTTCTTCACGCATTACTGCGCGCGTAATCATCTGACTGGCGGAATTTTTACCAAAATGCTGTGCTTGTGTCGTATAGTTCAGCTTTTGTGAGCCGGAACCAACAGCAATGATCTTGGCATCCGAATTGGAGCCATTGCCTTTGAGCACGGACATGGTATTGCTTGCTGTATTACCGTTGTTCATTTCGCCCACAATCCATTCGATAGCTGCGTCATTTCCCAACGTAGCACGACGAATCGAAATATCCGTTACTTGCTCTCCAAACTGATGGACTGTCGCATAACGTACTTTAGCTCCTGCATTTGCAACAACTTCTACCGCACCGTTATGAAGAACAGGTGCCGCCAAATCCGCAGATACATAGTTGTCTACGTAAGTCACGGAACTGTGGCTTTCAACAATGAGCAGCACATGCGGTGCAAACGTTGCAGTCGCATCGTCCGTCAGAAATACAGCTTGAAGCGGAACGTTCAGTTCTACATTTTTAGGCACATAAGCAAATACTCCACCGTTCCAGAGTGCTGCGTGCAATGCAGATAATGAATTTTCTTCAGCCTTAATAACTGTGTTCAGATGAGCTTTAACCAAATCAGCATGCTCTTTAACCGCTGTTTGTAAATCCATGAAAATGACGCCTTGCGCCGCCAATTCCTCGCTCAGCTTCACATATACCGCGCCGGAGTTGCGCTGAATAATCAGACCACCCTCCTGTTGCTCTTTGACCAGATCAGCAATGGCTGCCGGGACCTGCCCTACCGATGCAATGACCTCGTTCTGTTTATGTTGACCGTAATCGTTTAATTTCCATCGTTCGATTTTTGTTTTTTCAAATACCGGAAGCTCCAGTTTGCCTGCAAGCTCAAGTGCTTTTTGTCTGTCTTCGGCCAACCAAGATGGTTCGCCGTTACGTTCGGACAGAACACGCAGTTGCTCGGAATCTACCGGAAGGATTGTTTGTGTAGTCATTAGTTTTCCTCCTCGCTTCCGGCTTACGCCTCTTGTCCTACAGTTTCATCAACGATACCCAGCTCTTCCTTGATCCAGTCGTAACCGTCCGCTTCCAGACGCTCAGCAAGCTCAGGACCACCGGATTTAACGATACGTCCTTGCATCATTACATGTACATAATCTGGTTTAACGTAGTTTAACAGACGTTGATAGTGAGTAATGATAAGGAAACCACGCTCTTCGGAACGCATAGCGTTGACACCGCTAGCCACGATTCTCAAAGCATCGATATCCAGACCGGAGTCGATTTCATCAAGAATGACAATTTTCGGATCAATCATCATCATTTGCAAAATTTCATTCCGTTTTTTCTCACCACCAGAGAAGCCTTCGTTCAGGTAACGGTGAGCAAACTCAGGATTCATTTCGAGCTCTTTCATTTTGCTTTCCATTTGACGGATAAACTTAATCAGGGAGATTTCTTGTCCTTCTTCACGGCGTGCGTTGATCGCACTACGCAAAAAGTCGGAGTTCGTTACCCCTGCAATTTCACTCGGATACTGCATCGCCAAGAACAATCCTGCACGTGCACGCTCATCCACTTCCATATCCAGCACGTCTTCTCCATCCAAAGTTACTTTGCCATCTGTGACTTCATATTTAGGATGACCCATCAAAGCAGACGCGAGTGTACTTTTACCCGTACCGTTAGGACCCATGATGGCATGGATTTCTCCGCCCTTCATTTCGAGGTTAATACCTTTCAAAATTTCCTTGCCTTCAATGGTCGCCTTGAGACCTTCAATCTTAAAGTTTGTAGCCATATTCGCAATACCCTCCAAAAAATGTAGTGTGGTGTCGAAATCAGAAAGTATATTTAAACAGGGGAGCCCCCTGATTTCAAGTAATATTTAAAAATTTATTTATAATCATTCTAAACTGATTCTCAATGATTCTCAAGTTATTTTATAATAAATATCTTTAAGGGTGCAACCAACAGACACACGTTATCCAACTTTCTTCATAAAATATTCACCCTACCAGGCACACAAATAGCAAAATTCATCCTGTGGTTGTTCATATAATTATAAATTTGTACAAAAAACATGGGATGCATGATCTTTTTCCAGCCATAAAAACGCTACTGACAGCATGACGTCAGTAGCGTTTTACATGTAGAGAGTTTATTTCAGAGCGTAACCCCATACTATGGAGTGGAATTAATTTCACCGAACTAGGCATTGGGTAATGGAGCGAAATTCGGCCAATTAGCCCAAATAAGAGCGAAGCATCCACATATGTTTCTCCAGATCCGCTTTATAACCAATCAGCAAATCTGCAGTTGGCTGGTCGGAATTGCTTTCCGCCAGTTCGATACCTTCCTGAAACTCCTCGCATACAGTTGCAAAATCCTCGATCAAGGTTTGTACCATCTTAGGAGCATCTTCGTTGCCGGTTGCTTCCTGAATCGACGACAGCTCCAGGTATTCCTTCAACGTTGCGGAAGGAGAACCTTTCAACGCGAGCAAACGCTCGGCGATCTCATCCATTTTCAATGTCACTTCATTGTATAACTCTTCAAATTTAACATGGAGTGTGTAGAAACTAGAGCCTTTCACATACCAGTGATAGTTATGAATTTTTACATATAACACATTGAGGTTAGCGACTTGACGGTTTAAAAGTTCCTCCACCGATTTGGTTTGCGTATTTTTCGAGTTACTTGTTGTTTTAGCCATCATAAATCCCTTCCTTTTTCATCAAATTGACTTTCAGGAACGTTTACATATCCATCACCGTCATTACTGACGGTAAGACGCCAGCGGGCATCCTAATATCACCTGCCGGACGTCTGTCTCATATTTACCCTCTCTATACGGAGACGAAACAAAAAAAGAGTTCTCCTTTCTTCCACTTTCAATCCCCATAAAAAAAATGTACAAAACTTCAATGATTTTCGTTATACTTTCTCTATCCTATCAAAATACTTGGTTTAATATTGTGATATTTTTTAAACTATTTACATGCGCACATTTTATGGAGGTGACTTCGTTGTCCCAATATCATCCTTTAACGACTGAAGAAGCAATCGAATTCGTGAAGAACATCCCCGGATTTTTTAGTCAGGAAGCCCATCTGGAATGCCGAGAAATCGGTGATGGTAACTTAAATCTGGTTTTTCATATTACGGATTCTGAATCTAACAAGAGTATCATTGCCAAGCAGGCACTTCCCTATGTAAAAATTGTGGGTGAATCCTGGCCGCTTTCACTGGATCGTGCCCGTATTGAACGCGAGGCACTTCAGCAGGAACACTACATTTGCCCCGAATTGGTTCCTGCGGTACTGGCGTATGACGATGAGCTTGCGTTGACCGTGATGGAGGATCTTAGCTCACACACCATCATGCGCAAGGGACTAATAGAAGGAAACACCTATCCATATTTCGCTAATCATATTGGGGAGTTTCTGGCACGCACGCTCTTCTTCACCTCAGATTTGGGCATGAATCAGCAGGATAAAAAAGACCTGGTTAAACGCTTTATCAACCCGGATCTCTGCAAAATAACTGAGGATCTGATTCTGGATGAACCGTATCGGTTCTCAGATAATAACAACTATGGTGCGTACATCGAAGACGAAGCAGAGGCACTACGTACAGATCAAGTGCTTCACCTGGAAGTGGCTTTGCTGCGAGAAAAGTTTTTGACACGAACCGAAGCGCTTCTGCACGGTGATCTTCATACTGGTAGCATTTTTGTAACGACCGAATCGACTAAAGTCATTGATCCTGAATTTGCCTACTACGGACCCATGGGCTTTGATATCGGAGCGGTGATCGCCAATCTGCTGTTGAACTACGCAGCACAACCCGGATGGACCTCTGGCGAGAAGGCTCTAAAGGAAAGGCGTGACTGGGTTCTGGAGACCGCCATTCAGGTATGGGAGCAGTTTGAGCGTAGGTTCCGCAAACTGTGGGATGAGCATGTCACCGATCATATGGCACGTACAGCGGGATATCAGGACTTGTATCTCCAGAAAGTACTGCAAGATACGATTGGTTTTGCAGGGTGCAAAGTGATTCGCCGTATCATCAGCCTGTCGCATGTGGCAGATATCGACACCATTGCCGATCCTGCTATCAAGGAAGCTGCGGAACGTCTGGCGTTATCTATCGGTAAATCCTTGGTTCTTCGCAATCGCGAGCTTCATTCGATTCGGGAACTGGGAGACATTGTTCGGACAGCAACAGCTGCCCAAACTAAAGGAGCTTAATGAATATGAGTGAAAAGAAAGAATCGTCGCCCGTAACCTCTGGGAAAGCTACAGTGCCCAGTCAGGCTCTATCTTCGCTGGTGTGGAAAGGCAACCGTTTGTCTATGTTGGATCAGCGTCTACTGCCCGAAACGATTGTCATGCTGGATTTATTCACGGCCGAGGAAGTATGGGATGGCATACATGCCATGAAGGTACGTGGTGCGCCCGCTATCGGGATGGCTGCGGCCTACGGCGTTGTGCTAGGAGCTACCGCCTACGACGGCACCGACGCCGCTGGGTGGCTGCAGCATGTACACGCCGTGTGCGGACATTTGGCTACTTCACGCCCGACTGCAGTGAACCTGTTCTGGGCCTTGGACCGCATGAAGAAGCGGGCTGGGGAACTCATCATTGAAGCTAGCGGAGGTCAGGTCAAAGACTGGAATGCCGGGCTGGAGCGTGAAGCCACAGCCATTCAGGCAGAGGATGAGGAAGTATGTCGCCAGATCGGCATCCATGCTTTACCTCTGTTCGAGGACGGGATGGGCGTACTTACTCACTGCAATGCAGGCGGATTGGCGACAGCGAAATACGGAACAGCGCTCGCGCCGATGTACCTTGCGCAGGAGAACGGCATTCACCTCAAAGTATTTGCCGACGAAACCCGCCCTGTGCTGCAGGGGGCGCGCCTGACCGCTTTCGAGCTTCAGCAGGCAGGCATTGATGTCACCCTGCTCTGTGACAATATGGCGGGCATGGTGATGTCCAAAGGATGGGTACAGGCCGTTATTGTCGGCACAGATAGAGTCGCTGCTAATGGAGATGTGGCCAACAAAATCGGCACCTATAGCCTAGCTGTGCTAGCGAAGGCGCATGGCATTCCTTTTTATGTCGCTTCGCCACTATCTACCATTGATTTGCAGACCGCAACAGGCGCAGATATTCCGATCGAGGAGCGTTCTGCTGAGGAAGTTACCGAAAGCTTTGGTAAAAGGACCGCCCCGCAGGGCATCAAAGTCTACAACCCAGCTTTCGACGTTACACCTCATGAGTACATTACCGCCATCATTACCGAAAAAGGGATTATACAAGCACCCTTTAGCGAGAACCTGACCCATTTGTTTGCCGATTAATTGTTCTTACAGGTCATACCGTTCGTATATAATTCATATGATTCAACTCGATAGAATAAAACTTTTCATAGAAAAAAACCGGAGCCAAAAAGTCCGGTTTTTTTCTGTTCTTGTTCCTCTACTTTTAGGCAGCATATGCACATAGGCTTCATTACACCAGTTTCAACAGTGCTTCGTAGCCTGGCATGCCCGGCTTAATTCCAAGCAACTCGGCTTCTGTCGTCACCGACTCCATTGGTGCTTCCAACAATTCCTTCAGCGTTTTTACCCCCACAGCTCGTGCGGCAAGAATTTTCCGATCCGCCAGCCGCTCATTGAGCAGTCCAACATCCAGGGCACCACACATGATGTAACCACGGGAGTTAGAGATCGTCAACAGCGTTGTTTTAGGCAGTTTGACCTCAACTCCGATAAATGTATGCTCACCCACTTGTACGGATTCCATGTGTATCATGGTTATTACATGCACCTCCTCTTTGTTCACCCGGGATATTTTATGCAGCATTTCCGGGTAAGTGTGGACGCCCGTGGATACATTCAAAATATCCTGGTGAATAACTACAGCTGGAGGGGCCTCTTAACTTTGGCAAAATTCAGTACAATTTCCTTTTCGCTTTTGCTGTTAATTTTTTTTGTAGGCGTATGTTCTTTGTTTATATTTACAACACTATAAGTAAAGATAGGAGTATGCGATTCGCATACTCCACTTTTTCAGATGCTTAATTTATTTTATGAAAATCGCAATACATTATAGATCTATAGTAATTGCACTACTTGTGTTCCCTTTTTTATATCTTTAATATTTTCTGAATCCTTTACACTAATACCAATGAGTGGAAGGTTAGCAATGGAAAAAGAAAGGCTAATATCCAATACGTCCAGTTCACATTTTGTCCCATCTACCTTATCTACTTGTATTTTTGAACCTATCAAACTTTTCAGATTCGTATGATCCTGCTTATCTAATCCAATATTTGTTCCAATTAAAATGATTCCTTTATTGGGTGTTTTAATAATATCGTCTAACTTCATAATCTCCAAAAGAACATCTCCATTCTAACTATCTGAGCTGACTCCTCCAAACAATCCAGCCAGCTTCTATTGTAATAATATCTCCACGTTGCCATTTGTGGATATGTTCAGTTAGTACATCTGAAAAGTAATCCTTTGCCTTGTTGTTTATGTCAAAATTTCTCCTTTCTGTTCATTGCATAAATACCTTTAACCAAAGGTAAATATACAATTTTTACAAATTATTGACGCTTTTCATCTATAAAAATACTCCCGCTGATTTTATCTATTCCCAAAAAAGCATACAACAAACAACTTTAAATCCTGATAGATAGACGAAATAACATCAAGTTCCACAATTCTCAATATTAATTCCGTTCACCTAAACTGACCCTAAGTATTGTCGTAATTGAGCAAACTATGTGATAATTACGCAGTTGAGCGTATACAAAGATAATGCTTTCTCCCGAAACAAAGAAAGTTCCACCTATTGTGTATATCATTAATACAGTTATCAAAGATCAAAACAAAATCACTAGCACAAGACAGACTACTCCAATTTCCAGAAGCCGCGTTTCCATTACACTCCCTTTTCTCTGTCCAACAATAAGACTTTCTAAGACAAATAAACAATATCAAATTGCCGATCTCAAATTATTTACTCATCTTAAATCTAGGAATTACCTAGCACTTCGTACTTCATTCAATCACTTCTACTTTTGGAACAAGATCACGGTTATATGTATTGTCCTTGTAATTCTTCGACTAGCATTTAGAGCAAACCACTTTACCTTCGCTTCATTGTGCATCTCCTTTTTTGCAATTATTTCCTTTGTCACTATTCCAGTTTGATCATGATTGATATTGGAACATGGTGAATTGAATTTGACCCACCTTATTTTGAAGCAAGGTATATTAAAAATCACAGTTTCCTTCATTCAGATTGGATAACTATAAAAAAGCTCACTCCCATTTTTATTATTAAAGGAGCAAGCTTAACACTGACTATATGACGCTGGTATTGTAAAGCAACTTACTCTTCTTCATCATTAAAAATAGCTTCAAACTCTTCATCTGTATAATCTCTATTGCTAGGTACATGATAACGCTGTGGTAGTCCATTATGATCAAGTACATGATCCACAACCCCATCTCTATCCGAGACAACAAAAGTAATCTCATCATCACCTTCATAACTCTTTGGTGTGATATCAGCTAAAACTAACCATGCAGCACCCTCAACCCTGTAGAATTCCGGGTAAAATTTGACGGACTGCTCAGTGTCATCATGTATTACACCATATAACTTATATTTTTCTTGATAATCCTGAGCAATTTTTCTAGCTTGAGTAGCTGTTAATTTAGTATCCACTTTTTCATCCATTATTCTTCATACCCTTTCCAATTAGACAGAGGCCACTGTCCGTTTCTCACTTTATAAATGTATCTCTGTGCTTCGTATATTTCTGAGGAATTAAATTTGTCTTTATTTTTGATGATTTCATTATAAACATACTCTTCTTTAGCTATAGTGGATAAATTCATATATGTTTCTTTTCCAAGTTCTCCAAAGTGTTTTGCATGGTAAGATTCGTGAATTGCACTTAGATAGGAAGCATCTGGTCGTATAACAATCTGTCCTGTACTAGGATTAAAGCCACCCACAGCTTCTTCTGGAAGTATAGCGCCCTTTTTATCAATTATAACTTTTACATCAATAGCATTCATTTCTTTTTTAAAAGCTTTTATTTCACTAACATTCATAATTTTTAATCCATCTGGTGTTAACCTTCTCTGACCGCTTACAGGCATCTCTTCCCACAATTTCAAATCTAGATCATGGCCTTTGGGAAATGGTCTAACTTCACCGTTTAACTTTATTGTACTACCAATCCCAATTTTAGGTTTGATTACTGAACTAACTCCTCCAATTAATCCAGCTGTACCGATCATATTAGCCCAGTGTTCCTTTGACCAGGCATTGTTTGGATTAAATGCCCCTTGAATCATACCTGTTACTCCAAATGTACCGAAATTGAGCATGTCATTCCATGAATCGTTTTGTTTAGCTGCCCGTTCCATGTACCCTTGGTACATTCCTTTTGGAATACCATATGACATATAATCTAGAAAGCTCCAGACTGAATTAAACTTTTTCTCATAGCGTACTGAGTTAGCGTCTACAAAATCCTGACCTAGTTCAGTTAAGCTATCTACTGATTTTTGGAACGCATTCCGTGTATCTGGAGCAGGAACAGCACATGAATTCGGTGGAGGTGGTAAACAACTTGCGTCAATGTTACCTGCTTCCATCAGATCTGCTAATCTGAATTTATCTGCATGGTGACGTAATTCCCTAGCAATAGAATCCGTCAAGGTAACAAAGTCATTCATATTCTTCTGAGAGGTTTGGAAGGAATAGTAAAAGTTCTCTTTAGTCAGTCCTTCCCACAATTGCCCCATAGATGAAATTTGTTGTACTAAATTACTATTCATTTGAGTTGCCGTTTGCTGTGCTAACTCAAACTGCTTGGAGGCAGTCATAAGCTGCTCAGGTGTCACTTTAATTGTTGTCATAATATACCTCTGTTTGAGTTCGTTATGACATAGTAACATTATTCCGATTTATGGAAAACGAACTTAATTCCTAATTGTTATGTGAAATAAGATAACTTTATACCTATGACCAAAAGCTTATAGTCATCGCTTTCAACTCCTGATCTTCAAACATACCCTGTAACTCAGGAATCAACTTTAGGAGTTTTTTTATAGTTATGTAGCTGTTGTTTCGTGATACCGAGTTCCTTAACAATATCGGTAATATCTTTTAGATGGGCATTTTGTTCATCTGCTTGATTCCCTTATCCTAGCTCAACAACTTGTAATGTTTGATATTGGAGCATGGTAATTTGAATTTGACGCACCTTCGTTTGAAGCAAGGTGTTTGTAAATGTCATCCTCCTTTATTCAGTTTGACTAACTATGTAAAAGGCCCACTCTCGTTTTTATTATTAAGGAGTAGGCTCAAATAGTACTTTTTCAAATGTCTATGTTATCCCACAACTCTAAAATAGTCTTATCATCAATCTTCCCAAGAATAAACAACTCTCTTGCTGTTTCAAACGACTGCGAAAAACTGTCTCTTTCACGAGTAAGAAAGTACTCTTCTTCATTCTGGCTAATCCAATAGCTATCATTTTTATAGGAGAACTGAAACTCTTCCCCCATTTCAAAACGTTCCACCAATTCATTGTATTCCAAAACAGTCCCTCCTACTTCTTGTTAACTCTTTTAAATGTCCCATCTTCTTTCCATTCAAAAACATGTTCATGAGGCCACTCTGGATGCTGCTTTGAATTTCCATGATCCGTGTAGTCTACATCGCATGTAGCGCAATTGTTTTAATTTTCTTAGGTGTAATGGCATCCTACTACTTTATAACGAATGTTAGACCATAGGGGACTATATGCTTTGTCGTGCTTACAATTTATGTGGTACCCATACAAACCAAAAAGGCTAGATGGATAATCCCATCTAGCCTCGATTGAGTGAAAAATACACAATTGAGGATTTCCAGAGTTATTCATATTTCCAAATAATAGATCCATCAGTAGATGTTATCATGCTGGGAGGATCGTTATGGAGAGAAATTTCAATAAAGGGGCTCTTTCCTTTTTGTAACCAATTATATATACTTCCTTCGTCGTTAATCGGCTTAGATACTATCTTTTTAACTTCAATAACCGCAGCATCATATTCAATGAATTCATTATCATCTTCATCTAAACCATTGTTTGTTTCATAAATGGTGTCCCTAGTACCAATAATCTTTAATCCACTTCCCCACTGAATAGTTAATTCTTCTTTCGGTACTGAAAGAATGGCTTTAATCAAAGAATCATATCCCATATATTCCTCCTTGGTTTAAGGCGCTGCTGGTACAATATGTGCGCCATCTTTACTGTAATGAATAATTCCTTTTGTTGTTTCTTCGAACATACCAGTATCTCTATTATAATATTTCCCGATAGGTTTTCCGAAATCAATCCTTTCTCGCCCTGCTTTAAACATAGCACCTTTTCCAGAATAACTATCAAGTAATTCTTGTGCGGTTTTGTTATCACCATAGAAAATACTCTTGTTCTTACCATTGGCTAAGTCTTGTTTGTAGTTGGGCGTCCCAACAATATGCTTCTCCTGATCTCCGTGTTTTACTTTTACAGGGTAACTGTCAACTTCACGATAAGGACCTGCTGGAACAGATTTTTTCCCATAAGAAGGTACACCTTCTCCCTTCATCATCTGCCACAATTCCGCTGAGCTCTTCCCTATTCCGCTTGCACTTTTAACTGCGGTTGTACCTCCATGTGCCGCTAAAGCTGCTGAGCCAATCAATCCAGGTATTCCGATAATACTACCAACTCCCGTGGATGAAACAGCAACTGATAATCCTTCTCCACCTATTCCAGCTACTACCTCACCAGCCCCCTGCAATGTCGTAGCTACGTGACCGAGAATTTCACCTACTTTAGCAGCCATAGGATGATCATAGTCACGGTCTTTGTCAGGCAGCATCCCCAAGGTTAAATCTTCCTGAATAGCACCTTTCGCTCCCTGAGCAGTATCCCACAAAATTTCCCCTTGAAGCTTACTAGCTTCCATCTGAGCTTCGGCTTTTGTGATCTCAGCTTTACCGATCTGTTCAAAGATTTTATGTAACCAACCTTCACCGCTTGATGCCGTTTTAACAGGCACACCATTCCCTGGCACATCCAGTACGACTTTTTCTCCATCTACCTGTGTGAAGTTTTTTGAAATAAAAATGAGTTCTTGTGCAACCGTAGAAATTCGTTCAAGCGTCACGCCCATGGATTGTCTAGAGACCTGAAAATCTTGGAAAAACCTCTCTCGGGTAGCACCAGACCAACCTTGTTGGACAAAATCAATTCTTCCATTCAGTAAATTCAACATACGTTCCATTTCGTGTTTACCATGCAAGAACTGGTCAGCCACTTCCATTAGCTTGTCAGGTGGAACCAATATTCTCCCCAATTGATCACGTCCATTTTAATTTAGATGGAAATAATCTTATCAGAAGGAGATGTTTAGGGATATCCACCTGTTATCCTGAAATTTCCTTTTATATTATGTGACAAATGGACTGATATGAACGGATTTACTATGTCAAAAGTATTGTATAAAGCCTCTTTTTAATATAAACGAAAATATCAGTGTTAAATTTTTCTAAAATATTGTGGGGGCACAAAATCGGCAAGCCAAACACCATTGTTAGCGATATAGAACTTAACATTGTTAGCCATCGATTTTACTGTATCGATTTCAAGAATGACTAATTCACCACGTCTCTTACCTGCCAATGTTGCAAATTCAAGTGTCTCAGATAGATGAACATACTTTCTCCCCATTGGTTTAATTCCCTCGGTAATAATTTTATCAACTACTTTGCTATTTGTTCCGTGATAAAGAGCAGTTGGCGGAATGGATTCTTCGTAATCTAATCTTCCTGCACTGTGCCCGTAGTTCGCTCGTATGTATCCATTTACCATGTGGTATCGCTTCTTTGGACAATTAGTTACGACTTGATCAATCCCTGCTTCTCCTATATCCGACCATCTATTCTCTGACTTAATTGCTGAAATTAAGTCATGCACGTGACAATAACCTTCATGATCCAACTTAATTCCAAACTGTTCTGGTGTATGCCTAAGAATTTTACTCATAAATTTACTAAGGCTCTCTTCTTGTTTTGGTGATAACATCATATACTCCTTGTAATGAAATATTTGTTTTATCTATAGTAACCAATCTGATGATTCATAGCTTCTTGTGAAATAAAGCACCAATCCCCCGATAAGGAAAAATGTAGCTCCAATTAAAAAACCTCTTAGACTATATCTGCTATAAGCCTCCAATAATACTGCAACTCCCAGCCCACAAGGGAAATACCCGAAAATACCCCTTATCAAAGCCATGATAAAAAACTTACGATTCATAAATTTTTCTCCTCGCTAATCGTACTTCATTATATAAAAACGAACAAATTCATTTCATCCATATCCATATATCCTCTTTGTCCCCATTTCACAGCAATCCAAAGTCGACTAACAATACCTTTCCATTCTAAGCCTAAATTAAAAAGACAACAGGTGATACCTGCTGCCTTTACTCACCATTATTCAGCTTCCGTCAACATTTTTAAAATGCCAGTAAATGAGCCGTCAATCGACATAATATCTCCATTAACTTGTTTGCTAAATTGAGACTCCGTAAGTTTATCTTTTCCTGCTGTGTGATTCTTAATGAATTTTATAAGCTCTGCTTTCTGACTTGCAATATCCTTTAATGCTTGTTCGCTTTCTTTTTTGTAATTTTTAACTGTTTTATTTAGTTCCACCTTAGCCACGCCGAGCTGCTTCTTTAATTTATCACAATCAGCCTTGGCTTGAGCTATTACCGCTTTACTTGATTTATTTTTCACTTCGTTTTTATAGCGCGCTGATGCTTGACTTAATCTCTGAGTTAGCTCACGAACTTCTGCCCCCAGAACAGCATTAAGTTTTTTTTGTGCAATTTTAATTTCCTTCACACGATCTTTGTAATTCTCAAAGTATATTTTTTCGATTTCACTTGTTGACATTGCTTTTGTAGATGTTGCTGCCAATACTTGTGATGGAATTAAGATAGCAAACATTAATAGTAGTAGAATAGCTTTCTTCATATGTATCTCCTTCTTTGGTAGTAGTGCAATTATCATAAGGGAAATGAAGGGAATAGGCAATATGTCTTGTTATTTAAATACTACTAACCACATTATATAATCTTCCAATGATCGAATAAGCATTTGACAGATAAAAGTCCAAGCTAAGTCACTTCTAGAAGCTTATTTATGTAGAGCAAAACAAACGATATGAAAAAGGCTAGACGTATAATTCCATCTAACCTCTTGATCATAGTTAATTTTCTAGGTCTATTGTGATCTTAAAATTGAGACTATTTTATTCCAACATTCCTCCATATTGTCCAGTTGGATCATAATTACTAATGCTACTGACATAAAACTGGATACTAGGAGGGTGGAATCAACTTACTCTTCATCTTCATTAACCACTTTAATTAGATTTCCGTAGACTGCCCTCGTGTGAGCAGATGCATGTTCTTTAAAATGTGTAAACAACCTCATACATCTAATTGCTTGTATTTTGTTATTAACTTCAGCGGACCTTTCCAAACAGCTGAGCAAAAATGTAAAACCGTCTGAAAACTTCCCCTTGCGCAAAAGATAGATCGCCAATTCCCTTGCGAAATGAGTGTATCGCTCCGTTGTGAATCGTTGAGTATACAATCCTTCAACTTTTTTCTGCTCCAGAAAGGAGATGATTTCTTCTTCGAATTGATTTAAAATATCATCTACATCAAAATGGTATCGGTTAGCTGCCTCAATCATAATATCAAGTGCGGGAAGAATCTCATCTTTTCTTGAAGAAATATAAACTACATAATCAGAAAGAACGCTCTTATCGCCAGAAAGAAGCTTATTAACATACGTGTTTACTACTGCCCAGTCTTCGTACTTTTTTCTCCATTTCAAAGCTTCTTCATCTGTATCAGTAACCCAACTTAAATCAGCGTATTTTTTAATGTGTTGAAGTCCCTTTTCATAGTCTTTCCTCTCATCACATGCTTGTGAACGAAGTAAATGCGAGAATGCCCAATACGCAAACAAAGGAAAATTAGGTTTCTTCGAATTGTCTTTGTGTACATGATGCCGCTGTTGTTGCAGTTTGTATTGAATTTTTGCCTTGTCTCCCATTGCTTTAGCGAATAGTTCTACTTTATCCCATTTTCGTAACGAGCGGTATGTATTCGCCAAGTCTTTTAAGGCATCTAACTGATCTACCTCATCTAATCGATCAACGTAAGGCTCAAATTGAATGGCTGCATCATAGTTTTTCTCTTGATCGTCTCCAATACGAATCGTAAACAATCGATACTGGCAAACCGCCAATCGTTCTGAATACTGATACTTTTCCCCTTCTGACACGTTTTCATAAAGGAACGCCGCTGCTTCAGTATTACCCTTTTTAAAAGAATCCTCGGCTACTTCAAAAAGTGAAGGAAGATAAACAGGATTATCTAGCAACATACCTACAACTCTTCGCAAGCAATCAAGTCGTCCTAACACCACGCATCGGTACAAAAAAGGGCTGATTCTTCGCCAGTTGAGCGGTTCTTCTTCAATACATTCATCAATATAACGTTCATAAAAATAATCCGGTGGCAAATTCATACCCATAGTGATACGATCTAGCTGGTGAACAGAAATAGGTCGGTTGCCCGTCACAATGCCACTAACTGTTCCTACATTCAAATCAATAATGTGACCAAACTCGGTCATGGTTAAGCTTTTTCTTATCAGATAGGTTTGAACTTCTGCTCTAATCGTAGGTGTGATCTCCATAGATAAACCACCCTTTCAACGTAGACTCGGCATATGATACATAATTAAACCATGTAATGAGAAACAGTTAGTAAGAATTACTTTAGCCCATCATTGTCTTTTGGAACAAAGTCATATACCCTTCAGTTGTTTACAACAGCACACATAACATTTTTGCACTTTTTACATATATTTCTCAAAAGAAGATTTCCTCATATTGCTTATATACAGCAAAACGCAATAAAAAGGCTAGACGGATCATTCCGTCTAACCACTTAATAATAGTAATTTTTTAGGTTCTACTGTGCCTTATACTGGAGACTTTTTATTCTTAGATTCCCCCGTGGTGCCCTGTTGGTTCGTATCTAGACCCAAACTCTTGATATTGGAAAGGAGCAACCACTATCGTCATTAATAGAAAGCTAGTCACCAATATGGTTAGAACAATTTTATGCTTCATCTTCCTCCACCTCTTTAATCAAATTTCTATACGCTGTCTTTGTTTCAGGTGATGCATACTCTTGATAGGACTCATAGAGTCTTACACATTTGATTATATATGATTTATTATTAATAGCTGTAGATTTTTCCAAACAACTCAACAAAAAACGAAACCCTTCTGGATATATCCCTTTATTCAAATAGTATTTTGCTAATTCATTGGAGAAATGAGTAAAACGTTCTAAAATAATTTGTTGAGTATATACGCCTACTCGATTTTGTTCATTCAAAAAAGATTGAATTTCTACTTCAAACAATGCAAGTATATGATCTACATTTATATTGTATCGATTAGCCGCCTCGATTATGTTATCTATTGCGGGAAGTATTTCATCTTCCTTCGAAGAAAAATAAGCAACATAATCAGAGAGTACGCTTACATCGCCAGACATAAGCCTATTCACATAAGTATTGGCGTCGGCCCATTCTTTAAATTGATTTTTCCATTTTAAAGTTGTATCATCTTTTTCTTCTACCCAGCTTAAATCGGCATACTTTTGAATATGCTGAAGCGCTGTCTCATAATCTTTATTAGCATCACTAATTTCAGCACGAATTAAATGCGAAAATGCCCAATAAACAAATGGAGGATAAAAAGGCTTCTTTGTTTGCTCACTCTTTGTATGCTGCTGGTCAATTTTATATTGTATTTCAGCTTTATTGCCCAAAGCCGTAGCAAAGTTATTTGCCTTATCCCACTTTCGCAATGAACGACAAGTATTTACTAAATCTCTTAACGCATCTAACTGGTCCGCTTCATCCAAACGTTCCACGTAAGCCTCAAATTGAACAACCGCATCATAATTTTTTTCTTGATTATCTCCTTGCCTCGTTTGGAACAGTCGATATTGGCAAATTGCTAAACGTTCCGAATACTGTTTTTTCTCACTCATAGCTACATTCTCGTACAGAATAGTTGCCGCTTCATAACATTCTTCTTTAAACAGCTCTTCAGCAAGCTCAAATAAGGATTCTGAATAGCCCAACTTATCCATCAATAGATTGACCACATCATGAATGCAGTCCAGTTTGTTTAATTTCGCACAATTATGTATAAAAGGACTCATTCGACGCCAATTCGGATTAGCCTCTGTTAAATACTCAGACACATACCGTTCGTAGTAATAGCCAACGGGATGCCCCATTGCTTTTGTAATTCGGTCTAGCTGATCCACTGAAAGTGTGCGGTTCCCATTGATAATACTGCTCATGGTGCCCGGATTCATTTCTGCCTCTCTAGCTAAATCACTTAGTATTAAATTATTATCTTTCATATGTTTTGTTATCTCTGTGAGTATCGTGGTTGTGTTGTACAAAAGTAACCACCCCTTATCAGGAACTTGTTAGGATATCAACTCATTAAAAAGAGGACTATTGCAATCCAATGATTGTATAGCCTTTCCGCAATTTATTGTACCATCTTTTGGCACAATATCATATACCTTTCAGAACCTTACTTAAGATACCTTTGAAGGGTTTGCAAAGAAATTAAGCTCTATAAATCCTGAGACATACGAATCATATCTCTACACTGTATGCCATTCTCATAAATTTCTTCTAGATAGTTGTGTCTGACAAAGAAATCTAGATCTACACCAACAATTCTGAACCCACATTTTTGGTAGAGAGCTAACTGTCCAATGCTAGAGTTTCCTGTACCCATTTCCATCATTTTATAACCTTGTGCCCTGGCTGTTTCAATTGCATGTGTTACTAATTGTCTGCCTATTCCTTTACCATGCATACCTTCTGATACTGCTATATTCACTAACTCAACTGTTTCAGGTCTTGTAGGTAAAAGAACATAGACTCCAACAATATGATGGTCAATCTCTGCTACAAAACACTGCCCTCTTTTTAAATATTCCTCAACAAGTTGGTGCGAAGGATCAGCTAGTAACAAGAGCTCTATTGGATATTTTTCATTTGAATCAAGTAGTCTAATATTCATATATTCTCTCCTGAATGTATTATGGCCCCCCGGATTTCCCCCTTGTGCAAGCTTTATTCCAGAAATCCGGGGAAGCCCTAAATCAGTTTGATCTCAATTCATACAAACCATTGTGAAGCGAAAGACTGGCAGAGCATGGAGCTTCGAACAAGACTCTGGTGTTAAATACGACCGGAAGCCTATCATCAGGAAACCAAGGCCGTTGCTTGTCTATGACTATAAATGATCCTTCTACATCCCCTAGCGGCGCGAATTTCTGTCCAGCCCCTCCCCATGAATGAAGTTGGAACGTTTCGGCGATTATCCTAGATACTTCGGAGACATCATCGACAGGAAGACCGATCTCGCTTATACGAAGTAGAGAGTGGGGCCCGAAAGCTTCAGTGACTGCGTTGTTGAGTGTATGGTGAGCGATGAACTCGACAAGGTTATGATCCGGATCATAGAAGTAAAGCGCTGTTGCATTCCAGTTTTCGAAAAAAAACTCATCTTCTTGGGGTCTTGAAATCAATGAAATCCCACGGTCGATTATCCACTGTTTTGCTTCTATGAATTTATTCGTTGGAATCGTAACCGCAATATGATAAAATTCATTTTCCATGTGAGAAGATTCCTGAAAAGCAAGAACCGATTCCCCTACTTGAAAAGACAACCGCGAAGGGTTCTCCTCCACAACCTGCAAATCCAAGAGAGAGCCGTAAAAAGCTTTTATCGCTTCGAAACTGTGGGTGCCTAAGAGCACTTCTTTTAATTTCAATGCATTGGTCCTCCCCATAAATAATATTGAAACCCATTTTCCGTCGTATCCAGATCAGCATTTTATCTCAGACTGTATGAGGCCATTTCATTGGTTATTGATTATCCTTTAAATCGCTTAGAAGTTTGGCATTCACATCTAACGCTGCAAATTGAAGTAGTATATCCTGTTCATCCAGAGCTTTACTTTTCGCCATTTCGAGATAAAGCTTGGGCTGATCCCGAAATGCTCTTGCACTCCCAATCGAGTATGCCTTCTGGAGATATTTATGAGCTAATCCAGGCTTGCTCTGAAGAAGAAGCGTTTCCGCCATTTGAATGTAAGGCTCTGCATGTATGATTCGGTACCCTGAACCTTCTAAATCTAAAATTTCCTCATTTAAAAGCTCTACTGATCGCTGCATATGGCTGTTATAGTTGAGTATTTGAACATACTGATGTAGGGTTACACCTGTAATGCCCCATGTATGCTTAGGTTCGGGTATTAGATCCCAGGCCCTCTGTGCTTTTTCCTCAGCTAAGTTGCTATCTAATGGGAGTATATGAGCTGCTTCCTCACCAAGAGCCCAAATTTCCTCTTCCAATTGAGCCTCCAGATCGTGATACATTCGAATATTCATCTATTCCTCCCAATTAGATAATGTAATTTCTAATACTTAGAGATGTCTACTCCTCATTGCGTTTAGCGAAAGCGCTTGATTAAGGATATCACTCCCCAGATGAGCAACGCCAAGATCCCGCTAACGATTACGAATGTCATTAAGATCGAAGTCCATACGATATGCAATCAACATCACCCCATGCATCATTTTATGGTCATCTTGTAGAGTACTCTTCTAATGTCTCTCCATATTTTAACGCACGTTGGCTTCCGCTGCATTCGAATTGAATATTTTTATTTTTATAATCATAGATAAAAACGCTAGCAGTGCAAACATCAGTCCGCTCCAGATGAGCTGGTGTATTCCCAAGTGAGAGATAAACCAGCCGCCTATAGCAGCTCCCATCGTAATACCTAGATTAGAAAATGAGACAAACAGGCTGTTTCCAAACTCTGGAGCTTCTTTCGCTTCAGTGGTTAACCATGTTTGACTAATAATTAGCCCCCCGGAATGCACGGTCCCCCAAATGAGCACAACCACAATCATTGGTAGGAAAGAAGCCCCCAGAGCATAAGTGAATACGTAAATGACCATATATAGCAATGGGAACATGATGACGGTCTTAATCAGATTTTTATGTAATAATCCTCCAAATGAAAAGTTTCCAAAAATCATGACGATTCCAAAGACCATCAACATCATACTGATCCATGACCCGTTCATAAGAGTTACTTCTCCAAGATATTCGGCAAAGTAGCTATACACCGAAAACATAGCTGCAAAGATAAAAATAACAGTCACAATGTTGAACCATAATTGAGGTTTACGTAATATACCAAGCTGTTTGCCATAAGACATCTTTTCCTGAACTGGCAGGGAAGGAAGCCATACGAGTATTCCTACAAATGCAATCATGCTTACGACAGCACCAAATAAGAAAGCAGCTTCTAACGATATCTTTTCGGCAAGATAAGAAGTCAAAGGCACGCCAAAAGCAAATCCTACTGTAATTCCAGCGAAAACCTTGGTGACTGCTTTACTACTCTTTTCACGGGGGACAAGATGAGATGCAGTCACGAGAGCGACCGAAAAAAAGACAGGATGAAAAATAGCAGGAAGAACACGAAAAATGAGCATGACCTCAAAATGAGTGGTATAGGCATAGACAATATTGGAAATGACAAAACTGAATACAGCGGTTAATAGAATGACTTTACGATTCATGCCGGAAACGAGTAAGGTCAAGAACGGACCTGAAATGGCAACAACTAAAGAAAAAATACTGACGAGCCAACCAGCCTGGGCAGATGATACATGGAATTTTTGGGTTACTTGAGGGAGAACGCCTATAATCCCCATTTCCGTTGTAATAATGCCGAATACGCCTAAAGCAAGAATGATAATAAGTAACGGGTTAACCTTTTTCATTTTAAGTATAAGCCTCCAATTTAATTATATATACAGATTTGTAGATATGTTATGTGAAAAAAAACCTCCTTTCAGTTTATAGTTCCTTTTGAACGTACTCGGCAAATTCCCGGATTGTTTTTTCATTCCGACGATAGTACGTCCACTTCCCAATACGCTCAGACTCTAACAAACCGGATTTTTGCATCGTTAATAAATAACTTGAAATCACAGACTGCGCAAGTCCCGCTTTAGCCTGAATATCTCCCACACATACACCAATTTGAAAATTAAGCCCTTGTTTTAGATAAGCCTGTTCATCAAAAAACTCTTCTGGTTTTTTTAACCACAGCATAATTAGACGACGAGTTTCGTTTGACAATGCTTTATAAATCAATGACGGTTCCATATAAAATATTATATCTATTTTATTAGATTTGTAAATATAAAGCCCAATGACTACGTAGGAGAATTAATAATAAAGGCTGCTTCCCCACAGAAAATCCGCTGGGAAACAGCCTGTTTGTGTACATATTCAACTACACTGACTTACTCTTATTGGAGCGATACATCAAGTACAGGAAATACGGTGCACCGATCAGTGCGATCAGCAATCCGGAAGGAATTTCGGTCGGCGCAAGCACTGTCCGGCCAATCGTATCAGCCAGCACCAGCATCACCGCTCCCAAGATGCTCGACAGAACAATGGAGCGGCGTACATGGTGCCCAATCAACGTACGCACGATATGCGGGGCAATCAGCCCGATGAAGCCAACTGTACCCACACAGGCCACCGCTCCGCCCGCCAGCAGCACACCCACTGCCATGGCCAGCAGCCGGGTTCGGCGCACCGGAAGTCCCAGTCCCATGGCGCTGCTATCGTCAAACACCAAAAGATCGAAGCGGCGAGCTAGCCACCAGGCTATTGGCAACAATACGAGCAGAAAAGCCAGAATCGTCGCCACCTGCCCCCAGTTTCGAGCGTAGGTACTACCCGTCAGCCAAATATAGCCTGTGCTGCCCCAAAGCGAGCCTTGGATAATCAGTATCTGAATGCCAGCTGCTCCGATCGCTGATACGGCAATCCCAAGTAGGATGACCACAGACGGGTTTAGGTGCTTGTTCCATGATAAAAAGAAGATCACCGCCGCTGACACCATCGCTCCGGCAATCGCCGCGATGGGCAGCATATAAACAGGCAGCCCAGGCCAAACGATAATCACTGCAAGCGCGCCGAAACCAGCCCCTGAAGAAACACCGATGATCGAGGCATCCGCTAAGGGATTACGAACAGCTAATTGGATCAAGACACCGCTGACCGCAAGCGCGATACCAGCCCCGGCTGCCACCAGCGTGCGCGGAATTCTAAACTGCAGCAAGGCCGAATTTGCGTTCTCACCGCCGAACAGGCCGGACAGCAAATCGCCGACCGGAATTCGCATTCCTCCAAACATCAGGCTGAATACGGTCAACAGCACGGCACCGCATCCAAACAACGTGACCAGCCTGCCATACGGTAATTTCCGAGAGCGCACACCTATGTTCATGGAAGACTGCCCGCTAATACCAGAAGGCAGCTTCATTTTCCACAGAATCAGCCAAATTAACCAAGGAGCCCCAATCAAGGCCATCATTGCTCCGGTCGGCAGATCCATGCTTGATTGGTGGACCATTTTCGCCAGCACGTCAGCGCCCGTCAACAGCAATGCCCCCCAGAGGAAGGAACCGGGCAGCACCCAACGATGCATTTTTAGACCGCTTAAGCGAACCAAATGCGGAGCTACCAGACCCACAAAACCAATGGGTCCAATGACGCTGACTGTAATGGTCGATAGCAGGACAGCCAATACAATTCCCACCGCCCGGGTCAAGCTAACCTTTTGTCCGAGCGACGTGGATGTGGACTCATCCAGATCCAGAACATCAAACTGCCTTGACAGCAGAACGGCAATGATCGAGAGTCCTACGACCCAGGGCCAGGCGTAAGTCGTCCCGCTCCAGTCGTTTTGCACAAGCGAGCCAGAACCCCAGAGAAACAGTCCCTGCGTTTCAAATGAATAAAAGATATGCAAAGCTCCGGTAAACGAACCGAGAACCATGGATACAATCAAGCCGGCAAGTGCCAACCGAATTGGACTTCCAGCTCGTCCCCCGCCCATGAAGTAAGCCAGCACCGCTGCAAGCAGGCCGCCGACAGCGGCAAATAGAAACGGCGCCTGATGCAGCAATCCGGGAAACATCACCGCGCCAAGGACGACCACAAAGTAGGCACCGGCGTTAATTCCTAGTGTATCAGAAGCCGCCAGCGGATTTTTGGTGATGGCCTGGAGCAGAGCACCGGCGATGGCCAGCGCACCACCAGCCAGGATTCCGATGACCGTACGCGGCATTCGGAGATCCCACACCATGTTATGATCGAGCGTATTCTGACGCTGGGTCAACGCCTCAATTACTGTATGCAGCGGGATTGAAGCCTCTCCATAACACAAGCTTACAAAAAAAAGCACGATGAGGACGATCAATCCGCCCCCAAAGATGCTTCCTACACGCCAAGTCTTCGATAAACCCGTTGTGCCTGTTCGGGTCATTTCGTTAGAGCTCCGACTACTTGATCAACCAGCACTTTGGATGAGATTGGGCCGCCGAACGTCCATGTTGTACCGTCCAGTGGGTAGGTCCGTTTTTCTTTGACAAAGTTCAGTCCGTTCCATACCGAGTTGTTCTTCATCGCGGCTCCAAATACATCGTCCGTCTTTTGCGTAATATAGATAAAATTGCTGTCCTGCACAGCTGGAAGAGCTTCAATGCCAACGGTGCTAAACCCATATTTCTCAGTCTTGTCCGACTTCCAGTCGTTCACCATGCCGATTTTCGCAAGCGTTCCCACTACAACCGAATTTTCTTTGAACATTCGCAGACTGGCAGCATTTTGAGCTGTAAAGGCTTGTGTCAGCGCATAGTGAAAGTCTGCTTTGCCTGCCTTCTCCAATGTAGCCTTTGCATCTACATAGTGCTGGTCAAGTTCGCTTAGGACCTTATCAGCCTGTTCCGTTTTTCCGGTAGCCACAGCGACTTGCTTGAAAATTTCGACCATACGGTCGTAATCATAGCCGTTCCCCTTGTAAGGATCGAATTCTATCGTCGGTGCAATCCCCTTAAGCTGTGCATAGATCGCTGCATTGTTATCGGCGTTAGAGATAATAAGATCTGGCTTGAGCGCCGCAATCGCTTCTAGATTCGGTTCGCCCCGTGTGCCGATATCAGTTACGGTATCAGCCAGTTTCGCCTCCGGTGTTACCCACAGCTTGTAGTTTTCATTGTCCGCATTGCCGACAGGCTGTACGCCAAGTGCAATGAGGTCCTCGGTAAACGTCCATTCGAGTACAACGACACGTTCCGCTGGCTTGTCCAGCTTGACTTCCCCGTGGTCGTCCTTAACCGTAACCGGACCAGCCGTAGTAGATGTCTGCTCAGACCCAGCAGTACCTTCCGTCTTCGAGCTATCCCCAGCTGCACCGCAGCCCGCCAATACAATAGTAAATACTACAAATAACAATAGGCTATTCAACATCTTTTTCATTTCTCTCAATCACCCCTATATGTATATTGCATTGGAAAATGATAATCATTATCAGTAAAAGAGTATAGGGCTTAGTGACTTTTGTCAATACGGATAAATCTAAAATTGAATCGCAAACGGGTTCCGTATATGATAGCTTTATCATTGTTTAAGGGAGGCTACATTTACGTGGCAGTATTAATCAACGAGCAAATTAAAGCTGACGAAGTGGTACTCACTGGACTCGCAGGGGAGAAGCTCGGCGTTATCTCGAAGTCAGAAGCCTTGGCTATGGCCCGATCCAAAGGGGTGGACCTGGTCTGCACCTCACTGATGAGCAGTCCACCACCCTGTAGCTTGGTCGCAAAGGGCAAAGGAAAAGCGATTGCGCAAAAAGAAGCCGCAGCAAGCAAAACGAATGTCGGCCGAACCGCAAAAAACAGCGGCAAAGAAAAGGTCAAGGAGCTTCGCTTCACTGCTCATATTGAGGAGCATGATTACGACACGAAGCTGCGTCAGGCAGACAAACATCTGCGTTCCGGCAAACCGGTGCAGTTGGTCGTTAAAGCGTCTGGTGCAAAAGAAGCACCTGTCGCCAAAGCGGTACTAGAGCGGCTACTAGTCGATCTGAAGGAAGCCGGAGTGAAGGATACTGGAATCCAGACGGGCGGCAAGGGCTCACAAGTGAAATTAAACCCTCGCTGAATGGCAAATCCGTAAATTGGACAAGTCACTTAGACCGTAGGAAATAGAGGGAGATCACTAATGGACATGAATGGACCTGTCAACATTTCTCGAAGTGAGAGACTTCAGACTTGCCACGAAATAGCTGCGAGGTTACATGAAGTATACAGAGACAAAATTCTGGCTATAGGGATCTATGGATCTGTTGCCAAAGGTACTGACGGCCCTTTCTCGGACATTGAAATGTTTTGTGTACTAAGTGAACCAAACGGCCCCGTAGAATTTAGCCATGAATGGTCGGCAGGGCCCTGGAAAGCTGAGGTGAACGTCTGTAGTTCAGACATTCTTCTTAAAATCGCCTCTACTGTTGAGGGCGATTGGCCATTGACACATGGACCCTTCTTTTCCCCACTTCGTCTGTATGATCCTAAAAACTTTTTTTCTATATTAAAGGAAGCGGCCGAATCCCCAACAAAGGAAGATTTCAGGCATGCCATCAACGAAGTGCTTGTAGGTGAAATGTATGAGTTTAATCGAAAATAAAATTTACTTTAATTGCGATTACTACAATATATCATGTTTTTGATATGCCCCATCCCCCTTTCGTTAAGGGGGATTTTACTTTTCTTCTGGATGGATGATACTGCTTCGTTATATTTTCCCACTGTAATATATTTAAAATTTAAACTACTTGATTTCACCCCCTACCTCCTTTATTCTCTGTATATGTAACTCTGGCTTTGCTTATCTATATCTGGTGCTCACATACTTTCCTCATTCGTATACACATGCAAAAAATGTACAATTCCAGTGTACTCCATTAAAATTTTACACATAAAGCTTTATATAGATTTTATTTTTGTTAATATCCAACAACAGGGCCTTAGGCACTATGATAGATTACATTTTAATGATATATTGATAGGTACTATAAAAGACTAATTACCCATGGCTTGGGCTGGAGGATGTATGAAAAAGGAATCAAATCAAGACGAAACCAGTTATTTATTTAATGTAGATGTATTAGTTAAAGGCCGTTCGAATGTAGAGGCCCTTCAGTTCCTGCTTAATCTCTTGAGCCAAAACGAACACATTGCGGATAGCCGGATTCAATCTGGTATCGAACTTGGCAATTTAATTGAAGCTGCACTGTACCTAAAAAAACAGTCAGCCGTGAATAGCCCATCTGATGCAGCCGCTACGCTCGCGGAAAAGTTCTCCAAAAAGAAGTCAGCCGCAGTTACGAACAAGCCGCCAGTCGTTCAAGAGATCAAACAATCCCACGTACAGCCAAAGCCTGCAACACAACAAGAACTTAGTACGTATGAATGGATCAAACGCTATATACAAGATAATACGCTTGTACGGTTAATCGTGAACCGCTATGGCGGACAGCGTAGCATCCCTTGCCGCATCCTCAATCTGGATCATGATAATAGCCTGCTGAGTGTGTATCATGTAGATGAGAAGCAAGTGTACTCCTTTAAAATGAATGAGATCGATGAAATCACATCGTAAATGTAAATACTTCATAAAAAATGAAGCAAAAAAAAAAGAGAACGGGCAGGAAAAACATGACGTCTTTCTTGCCCATTCTCTTTTTTTTGCATTATCCGAAAAGAACTCTAATCCTCTTTCTTCAGACCCATGGCAGCCCATGCCAGCAATATCCATCCTGCAATAAAACACACGCCTCCTAAGGGGGTGATAGCCCCCAGCACACGGATTCCGGTCAAACTTAGCACATACAAGCTGCCGGAAAACAAAATGATACCCGTTAATAACAGACGCGCTGCCCATCTCAAACGGTTGGAAGAACCCCACTGTCCAGCAGCCAACGCAATGATCAGCAAACCGACAGCGTGAATCATATGATATTTCACACCTGTTTCATACACGGCCAAAGCATCCGCGTCGATCCGGGCTTTCACAATATGTGCCCCGAACGCTCCAATGGCTACCGCCAACATCATCATTATAGATCCCACAAATATCCATTTTCGTTGCATGTTTGTGTACTCCTTTTCATCTCATCCTTTTAGCCGAATGTTCTTCTTATTTTATCGAAACCGTATGAAGTTTACCAGCCAGCGTGTGTGAACAGACCGCATACAGAATTGGATGATTAGACCCTGTCTTTTGAAGGGTAATGTGTAGGGTGGCTTGCTTTTTTGTTTATTTTGTGGAAAATTAGTACCTGTTCGGACTATGTTCAAGGAGTTGAAAAAATGAGTTACCAAGATCCTAATTTGCAAAAGCCTGCTGCGCCTGAGGAGCACCCTGTTTTTTCAGAAACTCCTGTGTTCCAGCCTCCGGTCAAGCTCAAACATTCCGGTCCCGGAATTGCTTCTTTTATTATGTCGCTTGTCAGCCTGATCGGATATATTATTCTGGCTATTATGGTTATTAATCTGCTGGCTCATTTCGGCCAATACCAAGCGATGAACCCGGAAGTCGCTCTGCAGCAAACCGGAACGGTACTGCTTCCTTTTATTTTTTTAGGCAGCCTGTTGCTGAATTGTAGCGGACTTGTGGTCGGTATCATTGGAATTGCGTTAAAAAACCGTAAGAAAACCTTTGCTATTACAGGCTTAATCATTAATGCACTTATTATTGTGGGCTTTATTGCACTTCTTGCCATCGGTCTTTCCGTTCCGAATAGCACAGCGGATATCTATCCTTCCTCCGTGCAATCTTTATAATTTTTCTGCATCACACAGAGAGGATTCAATGTATGAACAAAATTAAAATTTTTGCCGACAGTACCAGTGATATTCCTGCTCACTGGCGTCAACAGTACGAGATTAGTATTGTGCCATTGTATACAGTATTTGGTGATGAAGCATTGCAGGATGGTGTGAACATTCACCCAGAACAATTATTTCAACATGTAAGCCGCGAGGGACATTTACCGCGTACCGCCGCACCTTCTCCGTCGGATTTTATTCAAGCCTTTGCGCCCTACATAGAACAAGGGGACGACATTTTATATATCAGTCTGTCTTCCGAGCTATCATCGACGTACCAGAATGCGCTACTCGCTGCCTCCGAATTTCCGGAAGGTCGCATTACGGTTTTTGATTCCTTGAATTTGTCGTGCGGCTTTGGCCTGCTTGTGATGAAAGCTGCTCGTGCGGCAACCAACGGCAATACGATAGAGCAGATTGTAGACATGTTGACAAAAACCAGGCCGTTAATAGACACGGAATTTGTCATTGATACACTTGAATACCTGTATAAAGGCGGAAGATGCTCAGGCATGCAAAACCTGATTGGCAGTCTGCTCAAAATTCGTCCGGTGATCAAAGTGATTGACGGAAAAATGACGCCTGCCTACAAAGTCCGCGGCAAACGTGAAAAAGCACTGGATCAGATGCTGCAAAACGCTCTGAATCAACGAGATCAGATGGATAACGATATCATTATTGTCGTGCACGCTTTGGCAGAGGAAGATGCGCTGATGCTGCAAGCTCGTTTGAAAGAAGAAACGAACGCACAAGAGGTACTGCTAACGACAGCAGGCTGTGTCATTTCCAGTCATTGTGGTCCACAGACTATCGGTATTATGTATGCCAAAAAAGCATAGTTTATCCAATATCAAACCCGTTGCCGCATAGGTAGCGGGTTTTTTGGTGTTTTTCCAGCAATTTAGCAATGAATAACTTTCCTCTTTTTGATAGTATTATTCGTCGAGTAACGATATATGAATCTACAATCTATCATAAAAAAGAAGGTTATTTGGTATGAGTTCCAAACGATCACGTTGGTTAACCAGGCTCACCCTTTCAGCAACTGCAGCCATCACAATATTCACAACATTCACTTCATATTTAGCTGCTCCAGCAGCAGCATCCGGTGCTACGTTCCAAGATATTGCACACAGCTATGCCTATCAGTCTATTATTTCCCTGCACGCTAAAGGAATTTTGAACGGTACACAACCTGGTTACTTCTCTCCTAAAAAGGCTGTTACCAGAGCCGAATGGGTTACCGCACTGGACCGTACACTCGGTCTGGAGCCTGTACAAGCGGCCGTTTCTTCCTACCGAGATGTTGCCAAAAAGACGTGGTACTATGGATGGATTGAAGCAGCTTCTCAACTCAATATCGTTCAGGGGGGAACGTCTGCGACATTTCAACCTAATAGTCCTATAACCCGTCAAGAAGCGGCCTTGATGATCGCACGTCTCATCCGCTCTTCGGGCGGATCAGGAAATGCTACTTCCTCCTTCACAGACACTGGGGAAATTGCAGATTGGGCTCTTGATGCGGTAACCACCGTAAATCGTTACGGCTTTATGAAAGGTGAAAGTAACTATTTTCATCCAGCATCCTCTCTAACCCGCGAAGAAACAGCGGCATTGCTGGAGCGTCTGCTAACGTATTCAACAAAGCATGCTAACCAAACTGCTTCCACCGCTTCTTCCATCCGACTAGGCTGGCAATATGATCAAACCGTTCAGCAGTTTGAAAATACGGTGCTCCAATCCAACATCAACACCCTGTCACCACGTTGGTTTTTTCTAAATGAAACAGGTATTATTAGCGATTATACCAATTCGTCGCTGCTTGCCTGGTCCAAACAGCATCATAAAAATATCTGGGCGATGGTAGGCAACCGTTCCAACCTGGCACTGACGCATCAAATTCTGTCCAGTGAGGCTCTACGAAATACAACCATAACTCAGCTTGCTAATGCCGTATCTGTGTACAGTTTGAACGGACTTGTCATTGATTTTGAAAATGTAGATGGTCAGGATCGCGCCAATTTAACATTGTTCGTCCAACAATTAAAAGCTAAGTTGAAGAGTCAGAATACGGTACTGGCGTTTTGTGTATCCCCTGATTACGGAACGGACTGGACTGCCGCGTTTGATTATAAACAGCTTGGCGCTGCGGCAGACTATCTGATCCTGATGGGATATGACGAGCATTGGGGAGGTAGCTCGATCCCCGGCTCTGTGTCCTCACTGCCATGGCTCCGTGAAAGCGTGCGGCGTTTTGTACAAACCACCTATCCGGAGAAAGCGATCTTGGCGTTACCATTATTTACACGGAACTGGACGCTTAACGCTAGCGGGCAATCAATCGCTTCCTCTGATATTTCATTAGATCAGCAAAACCAGCTAGTATCTCGTTACGGCTCCAAACCAATCTGGAATGATGATATTCAGCAGTATACCGTGTCTTACAAAGACACGCAGCTTCATAAGCTGTGGCTCGAGGAAGGACGATCCTTCACTCGTAAGTATCGCTTGGGACAGGATGCTGGGCTTGCTGGCTTCGCCTACTGGTATCCGGGCGGAGCAAGCTCTGATCTGTGGTCCAGTGTAAAAAACGCAGACCGATTTATACAGCGTGGTTTATAAAATACAAAGCCTTCAACCTCACGTGAAAAGTGAAGTTGAAGGCTTTTGGCATACAACTTATCACCAGCCTATGACCGATATGCTACTTTCCCGTTTACAACTGTCATTCGTACCTTAACATCAAGTAAAGCTTGCGGGCTTTCCGATACATCACGGTCAATGACTGTAAAGTCAGCCGCTTTCCCTTCAGCTATCGCCCCTCTCTCATCAGCTTCCCCGGCTGCTACTGCGCTTCCCGTGGTAAACAGACGAATGGCTTCATGTACATCCAGCTTTTCAGCGGGAAGATAGCCCTCATGCATTTCTTCCGGCTTGGCGCGAGTCACTGCCGCATGAATACCAAGAAAAGGGTTTAACGGCTCAATCGGCGCGTCACTACCTCCAGCACATGGAATGCCTGCTTCCAGCAGTTTTTTCCAGGCATATAAATATTCAGTCCGTTCTTTCCCAACCCGATCCAGTACCCAAGGGAAGTCACTTGCGACAAAACGGGGCTGGATGTCCGCAATCAGCGGCAGCTTCGCCATTCTCTTGACCAAATCCCTCCTAAGCACCTGTCCATGGATCAGGCGATCTGGCAAACCGCTTTCCTCCCTGAGCACATGGGCCTCCATCGCTGTCAAAATCATGTGCGCTGCCCCATCCCCTATAGCATGTACAGCCACTGGAAAGCCTGCGGCCCTGGCAGCTGCCACCATCTGATTCAACTCTGGCTGCGGTTGAATCGCCATTCCGCGGGTATGTGGAGCATCACTATAAGGTTCTGACAATAATGCCGTTCTTCCACCAATAGCGCCATCGGCAAACATTTTAATCGCACCGATTTTAAACCACTCATTTCCGGTACCTGCACGCAGCCCTTGCACTTTCGCTTCTTCCATAAATGGATGATAGATGAGCTGGTGTGTGCGAAAAGCAAGACCTTCTTCCCTCAGCTCCCTGTAAATTCGCTGCATCGTCTCCACGCTGCCCAAAAAACGTAAATCTTCCGTGTGCGCAGCAGTCAGACCAAGCCGTAGCGCATCCAGGCAAGCCCGCCGAATCGTATCCTTCTTAACCGAATAATTTGGCTCTGGCTGCACGCTAGTAAAGGCAAAGGATGCTTCCTCATAAATCAATCCGTTCAACCGTCCATCTGCGTCTCGTCCATAGGCTCCCGAAGCCGGGTCAGGGGTGTCCTCGCTAATACCCGCACGCCGAAATGCCTCTGAATTGGCCAAGAACGTATGAAAGCACGTACGAGTGAGATATACCGGATGCTGATCTGTAATGGCATCCAGCTCGGCTATACCTGGAATTTCAACAGGAATAAACGCATTTTCATTCCAGTTAAGTCCTAAAATCCACTCTCCCGGCGGTGTTACAGCGACCCGTTTGCGCAGCATAGCCAGCATCTCTTCCTTGGAGGTAGCTGATGTTAAATCCAGCATAGCCAGCTTCATACCATGCATAGACAAATGCATATGTGAATCGGTTAAGCCTGGCAGTACATAGGCGTCTTCCCAATCCACAGTTTCATATTCCTTACCGGTCAACTGCAATTCAAGCTCCCGAGCATATCCGATGGCTTGTATCCGACCCTGCTGTACAACGATGGAGTCTCCTTTGGAAGCCCAGTCCCCATGCAACCGGCCGTGCTTGAACAAAACGAATGTCAACGCCACTCATCTCCTTTTTTCAACTATACGCATATCCACTTCATATTACGCCTGTGTTGCCACTTCCAAGCGTAGTGTATTTATATCTATCTGCTGCACCTGCTGGGCAAATTGGTTATGAGCTGCACAGACAGCCATTTTATAATCCTGATCCAACTCATACTGCTTGAAATGACAATACTCGGTGGTAAAGCCCTCTGTCGTGAAGCCTATGAACGGTTGTGCCTTCAGCTCGAATGAAAAAGACTTCAACGGTAGAGTTAGTCCCTGCCCCTCGGCCTTCACAAAGCTTTCTTTAAGCGTCCATAGATCGTAAAAATAGGACAATCGGTTGTCTGCGTCCTGACGCATTAACGCATCATACTCTGTGTCTGAAAAGCACACTCTGCCTACCTCAAAATCAATAGGACGGAGCTGTTCAATGTCGATTCCAAGCGGGTAATCATCAATGGCGCATACCACCCATTTTCCCGAGTGAGAAACATTAAAATGGAATGCGGGTGCATTTATCAAGGAAGGCTTACCGAATGCATTGTATGTAAATTGAAGACTGGCATTAGATACCTTCAATTGCCGGCAGGCCAACCATCTTAGCAGCACATCGGCATATAAGCCTCTCAAAGCATCTTCCCGATGTAAAAAACGATCTAACTTGTGCTGCTTTTCCAGCGAAACCCGATTTACTAGTAATTCGTAATGCTCCTCAGCTTCCGGCTTGCTCGTATCAATCGCGTATATTTTCATGGTTGCCTCCTGTATATCTAATGAATATCAGCCAGTTTGTAACACTCACCGTTCGATTGAAGTCTGTTAGATATGGATGGCGTGTGCCGTGTACATGGTCAATATACTACTCTAGCACTTTCAATTCAATATGGATACAATTGGGATAAGCATCTCTATTAAAACTACTTCATAGAGCCCATTAATGAAAGCGCTTTAAAATAACGCATACAGAGGAGGACGAAACAATGAAATATGATTTTGCCCGCTTGCTGTGTATTATGCTCTCTATTTTGCTGACGCTGAGCATTTTTCAGATGTTTTCACCTAAGGTCGCTTCAGCCGCTTCAGCGAATGTTGTGAATGGCATTCAGTTTAAAGATACAGATGGAAACGTGGTCCATGCCCATGGGGGTGGTATGATTAAAGTAGATGGTTACTATTATTGGTTTGGTGAAAATCGTAATCCCAACGGCACATTCAAGGCGGTATCCGCCTACCGTTCCTCTGATTTAAAAAACTGGGAGTTTCGTAAAAACGTACTGACCAGCAGCTCCGCTGTAGAGCTGAATGTTTCGAATATTGAACGTCCGAAAGTGATTTACAATGAAAAAACACGTAAATACGTATTATGGATGCATAAGGAGAATGGGGTTAATTACAACGAGGCCCGAGTGGCTGTCGCTTCTTCCGATACCGTGGACGGCGATTACACGTATCAGGGCAGCTTCCGTCCTCTGGATCACGATTCGCGCGATATGACCGTATACAACGATAACGGTACAGCTTACCTCATTTCGGCTACCCGGGTAAACGCGGATCTGAACATCTATCGTCTGACACCGGATTTTCTGCAAGTTGAATCGCTGGTGACTACACTTTGGCCAGGACAATATCGTGAAGCTCCGGCGATGTTCAAAAAAGGAGACGTCTACTTCCTGATTACATCCGGGGCAACCGGTTGGAATCCCAATCAAGCCAAGTATGCTACCGCATCCAGCATTGAAGGAACCTGGAGTAATACGATAAACTTCGGGGACGGTACGACATATGGTTCACAGTCGGCTTACGTGATTCCTGTTGAAGGTGCCCAGACAACTTCATACCTGTATTTGGGCGACCGTTGGGCGGGTGCGTGGAGCGGTCCTGTGCAGGATTCTCAATATGTATGGCTGCCACTGCGTTTTCCAACAGCGACTTCATTAGCCATGGATTGGTTCGACAGCATTAATATTGACACCGCCAGTGGTGTGGTCGAGGGGATAACAACGCCAATTGCCATTGATCCGGATGCCTATTATCAGCTAGTGAATCGCAAGAGCAATAAGCCACTAAGCATTATTGGCAATGCAACGACGGACGGCGCAGACCTGGAGCAGCGTGCAAATTCCGGAGCTGCAAACCAGCAATGGCAGCTCAAGGATGCAGGCAGCGGATATTATAAAATTGTGAACCGCAACAGCGGAAAGCTAATTGGTGTTGAAAGCGGTACCACAACAGACGGTACAGTTATTGAGCAGTGGAGTGACGGAGGCTGGTCCAGTCAGCATTGGCAATTAGTATCCGTAACCGGTGGTTATTACAAGCTGAAAAATCGGGCAACCGGCAAGCTGATCGATATTTCTGAAGGCGCCACCGCCGATGGAGCCAAAGCCATTCAATGGGGCGATAATGGTGGGACGAATCAGCATTTCCGTGTAGTTAAAGTAGAATAGCTCAAGTTATTTTCAAAAGGAGCCGTATTCCGAGCAGACATGGTGACTGCTAACGGAAAAGACGGCTCCTTTTTACGTAAAACGATGAAATTGATAATCTCTAGTACGTTACAATTCCCACGGATAATCTGTTGTCAAAAAACTAGCCAACTGTTTGCTTTCTTCCCTCCGCTGACGCCGTATGGCTGCGCGTGATGGAGCCGTCTGGTGCAATTGTAACTGCTCTTCTGTTTCTGGAATCACCTGCGGGACAGTCACCTTACGGTTGTTCTCGTCCAATGCCACAAAGGTCAGAAAGGCGGTGGCTGCGATTTTTCGGTCACCAGTCATCAGTCCTTCACGAATTACCTTTACGAACACCTCCATCGAGCTACGGCCTGTCCAGGTTACGAACGCTTCTAGAGTGACAGAATCACTCGGATGGATAGGTAGCAAAAAATCCACCGAATCCGTAGAGGCTGTAACTGTGTTCGTACGACACAGCTTAGCAGCTGCAATAGATGCGATATCGTCGATATACGACATTAATCGGCCGCCGAAGAGCGTGTTATGATTGTTGATATCGTTGGGAAATACTCGGGACGTCTTGAAGCAGTAGGTTTCTCGGATGTACTTGCTTTCCATGGATTCTTTCCTCTCTTTTCCTCGTTGCTCTCTTTTTATATCTCAGGATTTTGCAAAATCATGATGTGGAAGCCTGTTTTAGACTATGCTAATCATCCCACTAATCCGCATAATAAATCAATACATAAAAATCGGCATCCTCATCCGAATCATTCCGGTAGGTATGTATGTCAGATACTTGAAATTGCACGGCATCCCCTGCACTCAGCTTGAGCTGTTGCCCCTGCATTTCAAAGTACATTTCCCCACGGATCATGAGAATCGTTTCCTCTCCCAAATGCTTCTCTGCCTGGTGTGTAAAGCCTGGCTTCAGACTTACCGTGAACACCTCAAACTTCTTTTCAGCGTGATACGGGAATACAGGGTAAACAAAATAGTTACCGTCCTCATCAATAACCGGATGCAGGTCTTCCCTCCGAATCTTCGTGATTTGCGGCGGTTCTTCTTTAAGAAAGGTGGAGAAGGATACGTGCAGACCGTTCGCAATTTTCCAAAGGGTTGTTACCGTAGGATTGGATTTCCCCTTCTCAATCTGAGCCAGCATCCCCTTGCTGACCCCTGTCAGTTCAGCCACCTTATCCAAACTTAATCCTCTAGTCTTCCTGATTTGAGCCAAATTAGAGCCAATAATATGCTGCATTGAATCCACGGACGTTGCCTCCTTGTATCCAAAAGTCTATATAAGAAGAATACACAAAAGACTGTGTGTTCGCTATATATAGACTGTATCGTAAAATATCATTTATCTTTTGCAATTTTGGATGCATGACTTATTATCCACAGTAAATTAATTGTAGCCGATCAAGGTAATACAAAGCTTAAACGGGAAGTAGACATGCTACAATTTACTGTAATTGTAATATGGTCAGGTTCCTCGCTTACTTCAACATGCAATAAAAACATTTGACATTGAATATAAATGTCCTTAAACTTTTCACTTATTAAAACTTTTTTCAAAACTATTGTAATATCCTGAAGGAGGGCTGCTATCCTATGACTTTTCCGTCCCTGAACACCCAACAGGTGAGAAAATCAAGTTTGGCTATCTAGGAGGGACTAAATTTGAATCTGCAAACCCGCAAGTCCCGCCACATGTATACGATGCAGCTGGCGACAATTTTTATTGGCTTTATTGTATTTGGCATCTCGGAAAATATTAAAGGCCCTGCCATTCCACGCATCCAATTCGACTTCAATCTGGATGAACAGCAGCTCGGAACATTGTTGTCTCTAAACGCACTTGGTTATTTGATTGCCTGCTCGTTCACCGCTGTCCTTGTCCGTAAGTGGGGAATCAAGGCGGTCAGCATCATTTCCTTTGCTTCCATGATCATCTCGGGAGTGTTCATCTATCTGTCGCACACGTATCCGTTCTTCGCCTCGTCCTACTTCTTGATGTATATCGGGAACGGCATGCTGGAGATTGCGCTCGCAATTTTGGGGGCGAGGATTTTTGTGAAAAATACCGGCACGATGATGAATTTGTCCCACTTTTTCTATGGGCTCAGCTCAACAGTCGCCCCTTTGCTGGCGACGGGAGTCATGTCACTGACGGTATTTGGACATATGCTGGACTGGCGGGGGATGTATCTGGCTATGTTGTCGCTCTGCTTGCTGCCGATTGTGGCCGCACTGCTCAGCACCTTCCCGGGAGACGATTTGCAGCATGAGGATCGAACCTCACTCAAGACGCTAACCCGCGATCCAGCACTCTGGATGATGGTAATGATCCTGTCGTTTGGAGTAGTCTCTGAGCTCGCAGTTGGGGGCTGGCTGGTCAACTTTTTAGAGAAAGCGTATTCATGGAACACGGTGAAGGCGTCCAGCATGCTCTCAGCGTTCTTTCTTACCTTCTCGTTGGGGCGCCTGTTGCTTGGTCCACTCACAGACCGGATGGGGTTCGTGCTTTCGACGATTCTATTCTCCGCCTTCTCAGCGATATGTACGTTCGCAGCAATCGCGGGTGGAGAGAGACTGGCGTTTCTCTTTGCCGTATCGGGTGCAGGTATTGCAATGATCTATCCGACCGTGATGGCGTTCATAGCAAGGAGATATCCGAAGGACAGTGATACAGCTATTACGTTCGTCGTCACGCTGATGGGCATAGGTAGTGTCATTGGCAACTATGTGATCGGCTGGGTAATCGAAGGGGTCAAGATAGTCTACGGCGCAACCACTGAGCTTGGCATACTGCGCGGACTTCAGGCGGGATATGGAGTTATCGGTCTATGCGCAGCCATCTGCGCGATCTCGGGAATTATTCTCTACGGATATCTGAAAAAGCGGCAGGAGCTTATATAAATCACCACCTTAGGGTTGTCCCATAAGTCATGAACTGACTGGGACGCCCTTTTTTTACGAGTTCCCCATTCAGTCAAAACAGCCCTTGTATGAACACATCCGAGCTGCTTTGATTCATCATCAGTTCTTGCCCGTTTGCCATTTCGAAGAGCTCATCGGGAGTACATTTGAACACCGCTTTTGGATGACTGGCTGCTGCCAAATCGTCTGGAACCGGAACACGACCGAACCTTTTTGGTAAATACATAGCCTTCATTGGGTTGTCAACAGTAAAACAGCTTTTTAAGAGCAATTCTCCTGTAGGAACTATTCAACATAACATACAAACGTATAATATATTGATACTTTACAACTTACGTTATATACTATTATAAAATTTATACACTGGGGGTAAGGTTAAAATGTCCATAGCTTCGGAGTTGAGCGGAACGAAGCACGATTCACTCAGCTTTTTACAAGGGGTTAAAGATTGTATTCCTACATTGCTCGGTTATGTATGTATTGGGTTCGCGGCAGGCATTGTGGGCGCTTCATCAGGGGTTAGCACCATGGAAATTGCCTTCATGTCGGCGCTTGTATACGCAGGAGCCTCCCAGTTTATCATGTGCTCGATGCTGGCTGCAGCCAGTCCTCCATCCGTCATTATTTTAACGACTTTCATTGTGAATGCTCGTCATCTGCTGTTAAGTGCGTCGCTGGCTCCTTACTTTTCTAAATATTCATTGTGGAAAAACATAGGCATCGGTGTTCTTTTGACGGACGAATCCTTTGGAGTAGCGTCGGATAAATTGGCTAAAGGCGGGCAGGTCAGTGACCGCTGGATGAACGGGCTTAATATTACAGCTTATCTCGCCTGGATTGCATCCTGTGTAGCGGGAGGGGTTCTCGGGAACTGGATTTCCCGGCCGGAGGCTTTTGGTCTGGACTTTGCCTTGCCAGCGATGTTTCTTGCCCTGCTCATTTCCCAGCTCCAAAGTGTCCAGACCTCCAAACTCAAGCATCGTCTGCTGCTTGTGCTATGTATGGCTGTTCTGATGTACCTTTTGGCCTGGTGGGTGCCATCACATATCGCCGTCATTATAGCGACCATGATCACCGCAACGATTGGAGTGTTAACCGACAAATGAACATTAATCCCAATGTCCTGTATATCATTATCGGTGCCATGATTGTCACGGCGATTCCAAGGATCATTCCCTTTGTCGTGCTGCAAAGGCTGGCGCTACCCAAGCCAGTGCTACAATGGCTTTCCTATATTCCCATCTGCATATTCACGGCCCTCGTGATGGAAAATCTGCTCGTTCAAACCGAAACCTCAGTCACTCTTAATGGGCAAGTGCTTATGGCTGTTCTTCCTACGCTAGTGACCGCCTTGTGGAGCAAAAACCTGCTAGCTACCGTCGTTGTCGGTATTGTGAGTATGGCTGTAATTCGACTTTTGTGGTGAAGAAAAAAATTACCCTCCTACAATAGGAGGGCATCTGTCCTTTCTTAGGCTCCACCTGTCGTCCTTACTAACGAGGGCGACAGATCTCCTTCCTCAAAACCACGTTCTCGTTGTGAAAGATACGAGGAGGCTTGCAGCCTAAACATTTCTGCATACACTCCGTCTATATCCATTAAGTGTTCATGGCTACCTGCTTCCACAATTTTGCCCTCCTCCATTAAAATAATGGTATCCGCCATACGTGCGGAGGACAATCTGTGTGAAATAAACACTCCAATTTTCTCATGAATAAGCTGATCAAACTTTTGAAAAACCTCTTTCTCCGCGTGTGGATCCAAAAAAGAGCTCGGTTCATCCAAGACATATATATCGGCATTTCTCATAAAGGCCCTGGCTATTGCAATACGCTGCCACTGTCCTCCAGATAGCTGCTGTCCATCTTCAAACCATTTTCCAAGCAAGGTATTCATTTTATCAGGCAGGCCGACTATCAAATCTGTAATCCCCGCCTTATCTATAGCTGTCCAAATGGCCTCATCATTTTCTCTGGAAGCCACATTACCAAAGCCAATATTATCTCTAACAGCCATCTCATAATGGACAAAATCCTGAAAAACAACGCCTATCTTTTCTCTAAAACTGTCTTTATCCAATTCATGTATTGAGTGTCCATTAATTAAGATTTCTCCTTCAAAATCGGAATACAAATGAGTCAGTAACTTCACAATCGTTGATTTACCCGATCCATTTCTCCCTACAATGGCCAGCTTCTCTCCTTGATGAAGCTTGAAGCTAACATTAGAAATGGCATTCTCCTCCGTGTTCGGATATCTAAATGATACATTCCGAAATTCAATACTGTGAATAGTGGACAAAGGCAATTGCTGAACCGTTTTTTGTATTTTTGCCTCTTCCGGCATATCCAAAAAGTCAAATAGCTGCTTGATATACAAATTATTTTGACACAAGCTTAAAATCCCTTGTACAATGCTCTGCGATGTTGACTGGGTTAACGTGATACCCTGAATTAAGCTCACCAAGTTCCCCACTAAAATTTGACCAACATAAGTGGCTTGTATGGCCATGAAAATAATAAATGCACACGCACCCTGATTTACAATCTGAAATACAAGAGAGGTATAGGATCTACGAACCGCTAGCACTTTATCCTCGCGATAAAACCCTTCGAGTATCGTTTTATATCTTTTTCGCAAATAGTCTCCCAGTTGAAATATTTTCACTTCTTTAAAACTATTATCTCTTGTCACTAAAAACGACAAATACCAGGATTCACGTTGTCTTCCTGCTCTTTGAAAGTGAACATTAAATTCTCTTTGCCCGATACGTAAAAAAGAATAGAATGATAAGCATGGAATGAGAAAAATGAATAAGAATGCCCACCATCTCCATGCGATGAGAATAGCACCCGTCGAAAATAAGGTTACAACACTACTAATAATGGCAAGGATTTGAGTAAATATTTCAAACGGCCTAAAATCTGCCTCTCCCTGAGCACGTTGGAGCATATTTTGCACATCTGCATCCTCAAACGACTGCAAAGACATCTTTTGTGCTTTTTCAATAATTCTGATATTTACCTGGTTCGATAGCCGGCTTTGAAACATTTTACGAAAAAAGCTTTCGCCAATATTGATCAGATCGTACAGCAAATTGACACCGATCAAGACGCCAAAAGCTATAAAAACAGGTTGAAAGCTGCCCCCTGACGCTCCGGCCACGACACTGTTGATTAATTCTCTCGTGGTTAAAAGGATCACAGCAGGAATTGCACCCTTCAATAAATTCGTAATGAGTATAGCAATCAAAAAGGAAGGATGTGTGTCCCAAAGCAGTCTGAATATACGAGGCCAAAATAGAAAGGTACGAAATATATTTTTATAGGACAAAGAGATCAGGTCATTGGTTTGTCCATTAGACTGTGACATAGCTTACCCCTTTCCTATGCAACAGGTTAGCTACTGTATGCTTAGCTAAAGCCATACATTTTATTTCTCGCTCCCTATTTACACCAAGCAGACGATTCAAATGCATATGAATGATACTGCCCAAAATATCATCAGGATGATTGGTAAGCTCGTGATTATTTTTAGCCAGGTTTATCGCTTGAGCATACTGCTGAATCATAGTCTGTCTTTTTTCTACAAGTGCTAAGAAAGCAACCTGTGTGGCCGTATCTGCTTGTCCAATCCATTCATAATTCGCTTCTACAGCGCTAATCAATGTTTTTTTGACATCCCTGAACGCCTTCATATGAGGCTTGCAATCAATTCTCTCTTCCAGCCATTTCACTTGCTCCTGAATCGTTAAGTTAAAACCACTCAGATAATGAATAATGTTAATCACTGCCGCTATCTCTATGTCCAGATCGAAAGCATTAGAGCGAATTCCCTTCATATAGGCGATGACCCATTGACTATCCACGTCAAAAACCTGTTCTGCCAGCTCCATAAGTGTCTGTCCTCCATACCTCTCCAATTCAGGATGGTATGTATCTATGACCATATTCGTTATTAGCCCCTCTTCACGTAACTCGGCTGCCCACTGATTTAACTGCGCCAAACCAGCTGTCCATAGCTTATCGGGCTCTCCCTGAAAACGTAAACGGATATGATGTTCAGGATCAACGTATCGCAAAAAGTAAAATTTTTGACTCCAATCCTTAAACCCCGGCTGTTTTAAGAGATGCCCTAGGCTTAAGCCTACCAGGTCAGTCTCTCTTTCCTTGACTCCGTACAATTTAAGGTATAGCCACTCGCCTCCTGGAAGTATTCCTCTATGAATGCTGGAAGGAGTATGAGCAATGAACTTTTGCGAATCAACATGGTTTTGTAAACTAGGGATACTCGGTTTCACCTTTATTTTCTTCTTCTTTAGTGGAAACACAAATTCTCCCATATATCTTCCTGCCGGCCCCTGTAATGGGGTATGGAAGGGATTACCCAAACACTCGGTAAGAAGAAGTTCCTGTCCTTCACGTGTCTTGCTCACCTCATGTAGCAATTCTTTGATATGGAAGAGGTTGCATAGGTCTAATAAAAGGCGATTATCCCCCATCGTTAGGTAAACATAGCGCGGTACATTCCATTGTTGTCTCCACACCTGGAAAAGTTCTTCTCCTTCTTTGGACTCGCATGATTCTGAAATATTCAATGAAGCTTTGCTCAGTTTCCACTGCGCAGCACTAATAACGATCTTTTTATATACTAGTCTTGGCAAAAAAGGGGACTGCTCTAATGGCCCCCAGTCAAAATAAGACCACGTACCAATCTCTTTATTAGTAATATCCGTTAGAAATCTGAATATATGTGGTGAAAGCTTGTAATTCAGCATGTGTGTTTGCAAGGGAATTATTTCCTTACCCAAACGTCTGGACTTGACATAAAAACGATCATGAGTAGCACCCACCATTAAATCATCAATACAGAGCGTATGGTCCTCATCTTTAGAAGACGTGGTTCCCGATACAATCTCATATTCCATTAAATTTTTGCTTAATGAGATATTTGATATTTTCCCCTGTTCCGGCATAAAAACCATCTCTGACAATAAGGCATCGGGATGAAAGCATCGGTGATGATCATATATTTCAGATAATTTTTGTACAAACTCCTCACTAAACATATCCAGAAAACGTCCAAAGGTTTTACCCGCTCTATTCGAGCCAGCACTGGCTCCAAGTAAAAGCGAATAGTCTCCAGAATCAACTTTTTCAGGAGAATCAGCAAATATACTGTAATAGATCTCCATTGATTCTGGGGAAGTGCCGTAGTTATCAGAAATCATCAGTTGCTCCAACTGTTCATCTGTAAGGACGAGTTCTATTTCATGATTAGAAATGGCATTCGAAACCCATTGAAAGAGAACAGCGTTGCGTTTAAATGCCTCCATGCCCATTGATTTTTTTTCATTTGAACGATACATTTCCGGTATACCCAGACCCCAATCCTCATCAAAAAGTTCATGAATAGGAACCTCCTGATACACACCGTACTTTTCCAAGAAACGATTCAAATATTCAGCCAATTCATCCGTTTTGGGGGATGCATACAATTTGCACATGACTTCAGCCCCTAATGAAACCTCATCAAGCACATGTTTCGGCAGCGTTACTTCTTTATCCAATTTAACATCAACTTGTACAGGTGTTTTTACAGAAATGATATCCAGCATTTTGTCACATAATTTCCGGTAGACCTTCTCTCCTTCTCCAATCGTGCATTGATTATATTGAAGTAATAAAGCATCAATTTCGTGTAAAATGTGAATCCAAGGATCAGAAATGTCCAGTTTTTTAATTTTTTCGAATATGTAATGGAAGGGTGAATGATCCATTAACGGAGGTCTAAGCTCGCTCAAAATAAACTCTTGCTCTACTAGTTGCTGCAAATAATCAGCTATGATTTCCAAAGTAGCGTCAGGGAATGCCTTTAATAGTATTTCTTTGAGTTCCATCACTCGAATTGGATGTTCAGCAGCTTCAAACGTCATTCGAACAACGTCAGTAAACCGAATGGAATTAAAAATTTCTGCTGAATCATCAGCTTCTGCTGCTCCATGCTTAGGTCGGAATGGTAGTTTGGCTCGATTTCCTTTGATCATAACCGTTTTGTTTAGGAAAACCTTTAGTTGATTAAATATGGCCGGATCAGCTTCTATTTTTTGAATCAGTTTATATATCCATTCCATGTCGGGTCTGGCTCTCTTCAGATGCTTAGGATAGCTACCAATATCCAGATCGGTGGTCTTCCCGCAAATCCCCTGCCCCACTCCTGAAAATAACCCAAATGGAGTCGTTCGGGTAGTCATCCGAATAAAATAACGATAAAAGCTGTTCAGCGTCTTCTCATACTTCTGTAGCTCTCCTTTATCATCCAAAGCATGACCATCATTCAAGTAATGTAAAAACTGCATTAGGGACGGAGAGGCTAATGCTATGGCTTCTTGAACAACAGCTTCTTGGGATATCAACTTTAATCGACGAGTTATTTCCTCCAACGTAAGCTGGCTGTCCACATCTTGATCCGAAAACACCTGAAAATATCGGTCTAGCGATAGTAATGGAGCTCTGATTAGAAAAAAATCACATGCACTAAACCATCTTTCATCCCGATCTCTCACTTCATTATGTAGTTTATGCGCATCAGTGTAATGCAGTTGTCTCTTCACAACTGACCACCTCCAAGTTTTTAGGAAATATATTCAACTTGTAACCGATTCCATGACATGTTACCAGAATTTTTGGATGACTTGGATCATCTTCTATTTTCTCTCTCAATTTTCGGATGTGCACATACACCGTATTAGACGTAGTAAAAGCATCCACTCCCCAGACTCTGTCTATAATGTGATCAATCGTAGAAGCACACTCTTTTGCAGTTAGAAGATACATTAATAATCGGAATTCCATCATAGTCAGCATATGCTCATGCCCTTGCTTCCAAATAACCTTTCCAGCAGGATCAAAAATGACATTAGGTGATAAACTAATAGCCTGCTGTTCTCTTTCCATTTCATATGCAGATGAAGCCATTGAAAACAGTTGTTTGAGGAGATCCAATTGCCGTTGGTCATCACTATGATAGGAAAGAAAGATAAATGGAACTGTAAATTTTTCTTTAATGCTGTGCCAGTAAGACAAGTCCTCTAGCGTTATATGATCCTGATTCAAAGCTACACCGATACACTGTTCATCAATCTCCGGTAGAGCCTGGTAAAGCGAATCATAAAACATGATTCGAATGTTTTCTGGAGTGCTTAAAGTCTCAAAAAAATGCTTAATCTTCCTAAAAGATGATATAACCATAAATTTTTGTTTCATCTAATCCCTCCAAAACCAATGCTTCAGATAAGCAATAAGGTAGAGCGCCCTTAAGAAATTAGAAACAATTCACTCCATCTCCCTGAATATTTAGGATGTTCTTTCCCAATTCCATAGTCCAGCAAACTTAACGCAATCCCTGTTGCTCCTTGCAGTATTCCTACATTATGAACATGAGTTGTCCCCTCCAAATCCCGGTATCCAAATGGGAGCTCTTCATCGTATAAATTTACTAACTTTAAAGCTATCTTATCGGCAAAGTGTAAGGCTGCTATATTACCGGTTAAGCTATAGAATCTATGAGCCATATGAAGCAAACCGGCCAACCCGTGACAGAAAGTAGGGGATAGCGCGTTTAGTAGCTCATCATCTAAGCAAAATATGGATTCCATAGCTTTTTCCGCTATCTTTTTCCATTCTTCATTACTGCACTCAATTCCTGCTCTGAATAATGTCCAAGCTATTCCAAAGGTTCCATGACACCAGCCTTCAATTTCTCTCATCCCTACTTTTTTCTCTCTCTTGTTCATTGAAGACGCTTGAGAGTTTACAGGCCAATACCAGCCATATTGATCCTCCTGAATTTGAATAAGCAAAAAATCAGCTATATGTTTTATAGCCTCATGTAGTCCTTCAACTTTGATCTTTTTTTGTAGGGCAGTGACAAGCAGTGCAAGTATTCCGGTGATACCATGCGCCAAACCTAGATGGATTGAAGCCGAATCTTCCCTTGACGACAAATGTATATATTCAGGTATAAAGTGCGTAATGGTGTCTAATAATTGACGAGACAGATCACACATCGTCTTGTCTTCAGCAACCTCCAGAGTGTATCTGCCCACTCCGAGCAGCCCATTGATGATATCCATTTGCCTACTGAACTCTGTAATTGTGCCAATTACAGGTAAATCCCCCCACTTTACTTCAATATACTTATTAAGCTGAGAGATTAGTTTGTTATAATTAGCTCTGTTATTGGAAGCTAATAATATGCCATAAGCTACTCCTGTTGTTCCATAATAAAGAGAAATACGAGGCAATAATAATAGAGAGTTAGTATCTAAGTACCGTAACTGACTATGCACATGCTCTGCCCAATTTTGATCTGGCTCCAGGTAACCCCATTCGGACAACAGCGCAAACACACCCGGAATTCCATCGGCAAGCGAGCCAGGATTCCAAGGGGGATTTCCACGTGAAGGTGAAAGGTTGTTTGTATGATTAACTATCTTTTCTGTATATGATAGGTCTATTAGCTTTTGTGCTATATACTTACTGATTTCAACTGATCTCCCCTTCAAATCTTCAACCATAAATCCTTCCCTCATTTTCGTAACTGGAAAAGACACGGTTATAGAAACCGTGCCTTTTTTCCATGTATTTTCGTTATTAACACGTTTTGCAGAAGGTAAGACTAACTTGACAATTCAAAGTACCTGTTGCACATGAAGGAGTACAGATAAGACCACTGGCTGGTTGAACTCCTTTTGGAGCAACCTCATTTTTAGCTACTTGCAAGTCCAGATCAAATTGATTTTTCATCTTGTTACCTCCTTTTATTTTTTACAATTTTATTATAAGTTATATAATCTTAACTAGACTTTATATAATTCTTACATTTGTCTTAATTTCAACGAGTACATTTAAGATAAACCTTCATTATTTTTTAGTATTTTTAAGGACAACACACTAGATTTTAGTGACAATATAATGAAGAAAAAAATAATGGAGGCTTTCATATGAAAATTGATAGTTTTGTTATACAACAATCCGACCAAGTTCGTGCAAGAGATATTAGTAAAAAAATTGCTTTACGTCTATGCGAGCCCGAATCCGTCTATGCAGCAGTCCATGCGGAACACAATGTTTCGCCAGAAACAAAGTACCACCCATGGGGAGAAACTTCACTTTCGCATGGTTATCCTGGTAACATTCATTTACTATCGCAATGGCGTGCTACAGACCCTTCGTATGATTGGAATAAAGCCATACATTTGAACATGGCTCAGATCCAATCCTCGCTTGCTAAAAATGGTCTTAACGATCTCTCTCTTTACAGTGGCTGGGCAGGCATCGCTTCTTCCGTAAGAGAGGCTTCTAATCATGGAGAAAACTACAGCAATTTTTTACAGCAAATCCATCAATGGATGATTCCTCAGACAGAACAATGGCTTCAGTTAAATACAGAACAATTAAGTCTGTGCGAAGGTATGCCCATGCAAGCCTTTGATACGATTTCAGGAGCATCCGGGATTGGAAGATATATTTTGATGAACACAAACAATCCTATCTGTACTCCTCTTGTTGAGCCTATTCTTCAATTTCTTACCGATCTTACACATCCCATACATATTCACAATCGTTATGTCCCAGGGTGGTACTCTCCGCAAAAGTTTCAATTTTTAGACCGGGATAAACGTAACTATCCTCTGGGCAATTTTAATTGTGGAATGGCACACGGTATTCCTGGACCGTTGGCTTTATTATCTGTAGCTTACAGTGCTGGAATTGAAGTAAAAGGCCAATATCAAGCGATCGAAACCATTACGGAATGGTTGCTTAAGTATAAATATGAAGATACCTACGGCTACTACTGGCCTCATGTCGTTCCATTTGAAGCTGAAACAGGCTCTTTGCAGTTTGATATACAACGAGCAAGAGAAGCATGGTGTTACGGTACCCCCGGCATTGCCTGTACCCTATTTCTTGCCGGAAAGGCTCTCCATAACGATAATCTGCAAAAATTGGCTGTGAAAGCTTGTGTCGGTGCAATCTCCTATGAGATAGCTAAGCGGGAAATGGACTCTTCTGCACTCTGTCACGGTCTTGCCGGATTACTTACCATCTCTTGGCGAATGTGGTGTCATAGTAAAGAGCCTGCTTTTCTCCCGCTTATTCAACAGTTAACAAATTGTCTGCTTGATCGCTTTCAAATGGATAGCCCACTAGGATATCTGGACCCCGAGCCAAGGGCAGATGGCTCTTTAACTTGGCTGACAAAAGCGGGCATGCTTGAAGGCGTTGCTGGGATTGCAGCTGCTTTATTAAGTGTTTCTGAGAACAAAGAGATCGGTTGGGATTACATCCTCATGCTATCCTAACTACAACCAGTCCCTATTCACAAACATCTTTCTTCCACCATACAGATAGGCTAAAAACGTAAAAATGACAATCAGTCCGAGACTGTAAGGCTCAACTCTGGGTGCATAAGTCGCTGTTTGCGGCATCATAATATAATAAGGAATCGTAAAAGGAAACCACGCACCTATGGAAGAGTGAAAGCCTGTTATAACAATATTAGGAACCACACAACAAATGGACATTCCCAGAGAAGCTCCAAAATTCCGAATTTTTATCGAGAGCATAAGCTGTAGTGCTGCCAGGGGAAAAATCCCGAGCCACCCTCCCAAACCGGTAGAAAGAACGACAGACCAAGGGATCTCTCCTGGAGCACCTGCTATATTTCCACTTACAAAATAGCCTACTATAAATATAAGCTGATCCAGACCCAGTATGAGAATGAGCAATATATATTTTGCATAATAAATTTGCTGACGAGGATACGGGCTGCTCAATAAAATCTTCCATCCTCCATCCCGGTGCTCGTACGCACACAAAAGAGAAGCAATAATTCCACAATAGAGCGGATAAAAAAACATAGAGTGAAATTGCGCTGAATAAGTATATAAAGTTAACCAACTGGGTGAAAAAAACTGCTTCAAATCATTCAGTTCCAGGACTCCCATTAAAGAATTTATGATCGCATCCAATATAATGAGAATCCAAACCATGATCCATTGAAGCTTTATTGTCTCCACGCGTAAAATAGAGCCCATGTATCTTTTCCTCTCTATTTGAATTCATGCTTGGTAAACTGTAGTGTACCAAGTCCCGTAAAGATGACTCCTGCACTTAAAGCAACGATCACCCAAATCATGTGTTCCTTCATCAGAGGACTTGATAATGCAGGGTACGACCAAGGCAATATTTTAATCCACAGAATACTTGTGCGTGCCAAAAACAAGCTTGCAATTGAACCGAATATACCAAACGCTAATGGGAATGCCTGATTAGTGAAAAGCGTAGACAGCCAAAGTTGAATTGCAAGTACTGGTAGGGTAGCCAAGCTTGCATTAATCGGCTGTAACAACATGATCCGCCAAGGAATGGGTTCGTTTGTATATAACACCCAGATGAGGCTCATACCTGCTACAGTGATCAAGGCGGTACCCAACTGCAGAATCACAATCCATACGATTTTGGATAAATAGATATAACTTCTGGGAACAGGCATGGCCATAAGCTGCTTCCATGTTTGAGTATCATGCTCTGTACCGGCCATAATGCTCGCCAAAAGTGTACCGCCAAGCAGCATCACAAACGAAAGGAACATAAACATAACGGCAAAACCAGCGTAGACACCTCCCGGTCCTTGCCGAAAGTAAAGATACCATTCCACAGCAGTCATGCCTGTAAGTACACACCCCTGTATAAGAGGAATCCACCAGCATATTTTCTTCAGCTTAAGCCCCTCTGCCTTTATAGCCCGGAGTATCATAAGCTTCGCTCCTTACCTGTCAGTTCCAGGAATATCTCCTCCAATGTTTTTTTCTTCTCTGTGACCCGATAAATGGGATGATTGTGTTCCACAAGCACCTTGATCATCTCCGAAGATTGTTGCCGATCTACAATAGGAGTCACGATCTCATTTTGTTCAATCGATTCTGCCCCGGCCGTCCACCCATGCTGAATCAGTGCACCGGCAGCCAGAACAGGATCTGGGGTTTCAATGAATAATTGAGGCTTGCTTTTGGCGGTGAGTTCCTTCATCGTTCCCTGGAAGATCATTTCACCCTGATTAATAATTCCTACATAGGTTGCAATCTGCTCAATTTCGCTTAATAAATGGCTCGAAACTAGTACCGTCATTCCGTAAGCGCCAGGGAGGCTCATAATTAACTCCCGAATTTCCTGAATACCAGACGGGTCCAAACCATTCGTCGGTTCATCAAGTATCAATAATTTGGGGTTGGCAATAAGCGCCATAGCAATCCCCAGTCTTTGTCGCATCCCCAAGGAATATCCCTTTACCGGACGATACGCATCCTTGGTTAATCTCACTAAATCCAGCACTTCATGAATTCTTCGGGTCGGCAGTCCACGCATGGTTGTAACGATTTCTAAATTTCGATATGCGGATAAATGGGCATAATAGGCAGGTGATTCAACCAAGGAACCAATATCCTTCAATATTTCCATACGCTGATCCTTCAGCTTTTTCCCAAAAATCTCAATTTCCCCGGATGTGGATTTAATCAGCCCAAGTAGCATACGAATCGTGGTTGTTTTACCCGCTCCATTAGGTCCTAAAAATCCATAAATCTGCTGTCCGGGTACCTGGAGATTTATTCGTTTTACAAATTCCCGTTTTCCAAAACGCCTAGTTAGCTGCTGTGTATGTATTACATATTCAGACATTTCCTGATCTCCTCTCGACTTCTAATGCTGAAGCTTAAGTTACATACAGTTTACTGAAGTAAAGTAAACATCAGGTAAACAGTCCCTAAACAACAGGCAAAAAAACCGAGCAAACTGCAAAATGTGAGATCAAATGTTAAAAAGTTAGATGTTTAGCGGCAGTGAAATCTCCATCCTAGTACCCGCTTTACTGCCTGAAAGGATATGAAGCGTTCCGTTATGCGCCTCAATAAAGCTTTTGGCAATAGGTATTCCATGCCCTTGGGAATGAGATACCTGCATGTACTCATTGGAATTCATTCCTATTCCGTCGTCTTCGATAGAAATATGAAGCTTATCGTTCGCTTTGCTTACTTCCATGGAAACGTGTGTACCTGGAGGATTATGAATGATAGCATTAATCAAAAAATTCTGCAGCGCTCTGCCTAATAATTTACTATCGAAGGGCATAATACATGCCGCGTCCATTGACGTAAAAGAAAATTCGTATTGCTCGGCTGAAGGATGGTTAGCGATATCTATGACTGTACTACGGAGAAACTCCACAATGTCCTCCTTCTCCAATTGGATTGGCAATGGACCTTCCTTAAGCTGCATAGAAGCATTCAAATCCTGAATCAACTGCTTCATTTCCGTCACTTTCTCACTGATACCCATACTAAAGCTTCTTCTTTCTTCATCAGACCAGTCATACTCTTGAGCAGTTAGCATAGCCGCATATCCTTCAATATAAGATAATGGTGTTTTGAGATCATGGCTTACACCTGCTACCCACTGCTGTTTTCGTTTCTCTAATTCCACTCTCTCTTCCTCATTGCTGCGCAATTGAGCCGATAAGATGTTCATTTGTTCAAAAACTTCTTTATACAATTGATACGGAGGTTTATAACTATTTTTCTGATTTTTTTTGCCCTCCGGCAGTTCCAGTTCACTTAGCGGCGCTTGAAATTCCCCTGTCGCAATATTTCCAATCCATTTAATTACATACACCAAAGGTTTGCCTATATACCATCCGTAGGCAGCTATGAACACAACACTCTGCACGATACCAAGTCCTGTCCAGAATAGATCAATATTTATATTTTGAGATGCTCCAAATATACTTTTTATAAAAATATATAAGATCGTGCAAATAACAAAACATAGGACATAGGCCAGTACAAAGCATAACGTTACTTTCATAAAGCGAAAGGACATCTTAACCAGAGAGTTCATTCTTGCTCCCCCATCTTGACTGACATCATTTTATAACCAAGCCCTCTTACATTGATTAAAAATTGCGGGTGCTTGGGATCAGGTTCTATTTTTTTCCGCAAACGGGAGATATGAATCACTACGGTCTTCTCATCACCCAAGAAGGCCTCGCTCCATATCGCCTCATAAAGCTGCCGTACACTGAAAATACGGTTAGGATGCTTGCACAGAAATACCAGCAGTAGCCATTCACGTGCCGGACAATCGACCTGCTTGTCCTCCACATACAATACACCGGATTCCAGTTCCAGACGAAAATATCCAAAATCTAAAGTGCGTAAGGTCGGTTTCATGGCCACTGTCGAAACTTTCCGATATTTCATTCGAGCTTTTATACGCGCAACGACTTCCAGCGGGTTAAACGGTTTGGTAATATAATCGTCCCCTCCGATACCAAACCCCATTAATTTGTCTAGGTCTGTATCTCTTGCCGTCAAAAAAAGAATAGGGGCATCCGTATATAGACGCATTTGACGACACACCTCAAACCCATCGTTATCAGGCAGCATAACATCAAGTACAATCACATCCACATGAGATTCCATCACGACTTGCAGCGCTTCCCGACCCGTTGCAGCATGCTTGACTTGAAGGAATCCTTCTTTTTTTAACACCGTTGTCAGCATATCCCGCAACCCCTGCTCATCGTCTACTATAAGTACTGCAATTTCTTCCATAACCCAAGGTTCTCCATTCTTTTTTTACATTTTTTACTTTCATTATAAAAGCAAACGGGCAGAATTTAAATCGAGTTCCATCACATATCGTTCATCCCCGTGAATATACTTAATAACCAACAAGGCCAAACTGTGCCGTGTATCCACTTGGGGGGTGCCTAATAATGCCGGAACCACGCCAGCCATATTCATTCGTCGTATCCCGCGAAGATTGGTCGCTGCATCGCAAAGGGTACCAGGACCAGCAACGTCATCAGCAGAAGGTCAAAGATGTCATTAAGCAAAATCTACCCGATCTGATAACGGAAGAAAATATTATTATGTCGGACGGTCAACAGATTATTAAAGTGCCGATTCGCAGTCTGGATGAATATCGCTTCATTTATAACTATCAAAAGCAAAAGCATGTAGGCCAAGGGGATGGAGATAGTCAGGTGGGGGATGTCATCGGACGTGATCCTGCCTCCCAGAAGCCTGGTAAAGGTGAGAAAGCCGGCGATCAGCCGGGACACGATATTATGGAAACGGAAGTCAGCATAGAAGAACTGGAAGATATGCTGTTTGAGGAAATGGAATTGCCGAATTTACAGCAAAAAGACAAGGATCAAATTGAGGTTGAATCTATCGTATTTAATGATATACGTAAAAAAGGCATGCAAGCGAACATTGACAAGAAACGAACCATTCTCGAAAATCTGCGCCGCAACGCCCGTGAGGGGAAACCGGGCATTCATCATATTAGTCCGGACGATCTTCGCTACAAAACATGGGAAGAGAAGACCATTCCCCAATCCAACGCGGTGATTATAGCTATGATGGACACCTCAGGTTCGATGGGCTCTTTTGAAAAATATTGCGCTCGCAGCTTCTTTTTCTGGATGACCCGCTTTTTGCGCCGTCAGTACGAAAAGGTGGAAATTGTCTTTCTCGCGCATCATACCGAGGCTAAAGAGGTTACAGAGGAAGAATTTTTTACCCGCGGAGAAAGTGGCGGCACGATCTGCTCTTCGGCTTATTTGAAAGCACTGGAGATTATCGACAAACGATATCCTCCTTCCAGCTACAATATTTATCCCTTCCATTTCTCGGATGGCGATAACCTGACCTCGGACAATGAGCGGTGTGTGAAGCTAATCGAGGAACTTATAAAGCGGAGCAATATGTTCGGCTATGGAGAAGTGAATCAATATAATCGCAGCAGCACGCTGATGTCAGCCTACAAGAATATTAAAAAGGATCAGTTTATGTACTATGTCATCAAGGAAAAAGGTGAGGTATACCAAGCCTTACGTACCTTTTTTCGCAAACGGGAAGGGGGATCGGTGGGATGAGTACCGACCAGAAGGAGCTAGAATATGCGATATCAGAAATTATGGAGATTGCCGATGGATTCGGGCTCGATTACTACCCGATGCGGTATGAGATTTGTCCGGCGGATATTGTATACACGTTCGGAGCCTATGGTATGCCCACGCGCTTCAGCCACTGGAGTTTTGGAAAAACATTTCACAAGATGAAAATGCAGTACGATTTTGGATTGAGCAAAATCTATGAGCTGGTCATTAACTCCAATCCCTGCTATGCCTTCCTGCTGGAAGGAAATTCTTTGGTGCAAAATAAACTGATTGTCGCCCATGTACTGGCACACTGTGATTTTTTCAAACACAACGCTCGCTTCTCAGCTTCTAATCGCAATATGGTAGAGAGTATGTCGGCCACAGCAGATCGAATCAACAGCTATGAAATGGAATACGGGTCAGAGGCTGTGGAATCATTCATTGACTCTGTACTGGCGATACAAGAGCATGTAGACCCACAGATCATCAAACCAAGGCATCTGGATAAACAGCGTTACATGGAGCTCAAAATTCGGGAGCAGAAAGAACCCGGAAAACGCCAGCGTCCCCCTGGACCTTACGATGATCTGTGGTCACTGGACACAGTGAAGCAGCATAATCCAGCCGAGACCGAGGGCATCAAGATACGCCAGTTTCCACCGGAACCTGAAAAAGATATCGTCTGGTTTATTCAGGAATTCTCGGAGGTACTGGAGGACTGGCAGCGGGATATTATGACGATGCTACGGGACGAAATGCTGTATTTCTGGCCCCAAATGGAGACCAAAATCATGAATGAAGGCTGGGCCTCCTATTGGCACCAGCGGATTGTAAGGGAACTGGATTTAACCGGGGAGGAAACCGTTGAATTTGCGATGCTGAACGCTTCTGTCGTACAGCCTTCCAAGCAAAGCCTGAACCCGTACTATTTGGGACTGAAAATATTTGAGGATATTGAAAAACGATGGGATAACCCAACCCGTGAGGAGCAAGAGCGACAAGGACGCAAACCGGGCGAAGGACGCGCTAAAATGTTCGAGGTACGAGAGTTCGACTCAGACACCTCTTTTATACGCAATTACATGACCAAGAAACTGACAGAGGATTTGGATCTGTACGTGTTTGAGAAACGGGGACCCGATTGGAAAATTACCGATAAATCCTGGGAAAACATACGGGATCAGCTCGTGTTTTCACGTGTGAATGGAGGCTCCCCTTATATCGTCGTCGAGGATGGAGATTACCTGCATACGGGCGAGTTGAAGCTCAAGCACCAGTACGAAGGCATTGAGCTGGATTTAAAATATATGGAGCGCACACTTCCGTATGTATATCAGCTGTGGGGGCGCACCGTTCATTTGGAAACATTGATTGAGGGAAAGCTCGCCTTATTCTCATATGACGGTAAGAAACATCATCGTAAGTTTGTATAGTCATACAAAATCAAATAGCCAGCCTAATTTAAAAAAGGGGCATTCCTAAAAAGGATATGCGCCTTTTTTTACTATTTCATACAACCTTAAGCGACCTTCGTTTCTTGCCAATTTCAGGACACCTGTTTCGTTTTGGATCAGGGGTGTATTATACTAATATGATAAATGACCCATGGGTCATAATTGAGAAGCAGAACAAGGAGCGTTGATATAGATGAACACCCATCCCAGCTTTCGTGAAGTTCGTGAAAGTGATCAGCAGGTATTCCCGATTGCCTGGTACGCCGTTGGCTGGTCCAAGGAGCTAAAAAATAAACCGCTTAAAAAGCGACTGCTTGGCAAAGATATTGTCCTGTACCGTGATGATCATCGTCAGGTACATGCCATCCATGCTTATTGCCCGCACCGAGGAGCTGATTTATCGCTCGGCTATTGTCAAAGCGGGCACATCACATGCCCATATCATGCATGGTCTTTCGATGAGAGTGGGCAGTGTGTGGATATTCCGGCACACCCGGGACGGGCTATTCCTGAGTTTGCTCATACCTATGCCTATCCCGCGATTGAAAAAGCCGGCCTGCTGTGGGTATATCCTCAGGCCGTTGGCTCAAAGTCTGAGATAAACTCAGAGATGGGGACATCCACGTCCCCACCTCCCTTGGAGATTTTTCCCGAGATGGAGGACCCCTCTCTCATTTTGTCTCCCTACGATTCCGTGTGGAAGGCACATCTGACGAGAGTTGTGGAGAGCGTGCTGGATGTCGCTCATTTGCCAATTGTCCATAACAAAACGATCGGTAAAAAATCCTCCACCGACATTCATATCGAGTTTGAAGCGGATGACAATCATATTCGAGTGAAAAACGGGAAAGGTCTATTGCAATATACCTTTCCACAGCAATGGATTTTGACTCCCGCAAAAGAAGGACGCAGCAAGTTTATTAATTTCGTCACCTTCACTCCGATTGAGCAAGAGTTAACTGCCATCTACGGACTGGCTGGACGTAATTTTGCCAGATTTGTACCGGGTATGAGCCACATTTTTTCCAGATACAGTGGCAAGGTGCTGGAAGAGGATCGGGCCGTGGTGGAAAGCCAGCATCCGCGTCCAATCCCAGAAGCGCTGCGAATGGAGGCACACGTCCCCGCTGATGGACCTCAGGTTCGGTTTCGCAACCGCTGGTATGATTTCCTTGTCAACGATGAGCCTCGTGTACGACTGGGTCCAGAAACTACTTCCTCTTAAATTCGACGATGTAGCTTTGATTGAGCTGTTTTCCACCTTCCGAGATGTTCTGGTACATGGATAAAAACCGGGCGGATGGGCTCCATACCGTTGGGCTGTCATAGGATTGGATATCGGTCGTAACCGGAGTGGTTTTACCCGTGGACTGGTCAAATACATACAGCCCTCTCATGCCTTGCTGATCCTCATCATAAATGGAATAAGCAAGCTTGGACCCGTCGCTGGACCAGCTTCCACGACTCATTAAAGTGCCTTGACCGACGATTCCTTTCTCTTTGCCCTGTTCATCCAAAATGATCATACGGGCTGGTTCGGATGTATTCCATTTCCGTTTTTCAATGGCAATTGACTTACCATCAGGCGACACGGCAAAGGACATGGCCCCCTCTGCAATGGTCACAGCCTGAGGATGATTGAGGGTGAACCGATTCAGCACCGGATACCCTTGTTTATCACTGCCTGTATAAAATATGGCGTTACCCACTTTTTCGACATGAGACATCAATTCAGAGCGATTTGGATCTTGAAAACTCAATTCTTTAGCTTTTCCGTCCAGACCAATCAGCTGGATTTTACCATCCGGTGTGCCTGTAATGAGATCATTCTCATCGCTCCAGCTCACTTCGTTAGTCATATCCAGCTTGCCGATCGATGTAACCTTACCACTGCTTAGTTCCAAAATGTAGCCCTGAATATCATATTTGCTGCTGGTGCTACCTTCAGTAAAAAAGACATGGCGCTGATCCGGTGATACCACAGCAAGTAACTGTGGAGCCTTACGACCTGGTGTTAAAATCCGCTCCTTGTCTGTCTCTACATTATGAATCCACAGCTGGGTTTTACGCTCCACAATCAGCTCTTCGTCGCTCAGCCAAGACCTCGCGTAGACATCCCCCAGCCTGTCGATAGACGATACCACCAGCTCGTCCGTTACTTGCTGCTGGGCTGCATCCGTGTCAATCACAGTAAGCTGTTGCCCCGGTTTCATACCGGATGCTGGATTTGTCTCTCCTGCGCTCTTTATGCCGCAACCGCTGAACAATCCCCCGGCGATTAAGCCGGTCATGAGCACCCCCGTGGCTTTCTGTCTGAAAACTCTTGTACGGGAATCTTCGCGATGAGAGGAGCCGTTCTTTTGCCCATAGCTGCCTATGTTTTTCTTTATCATGTACAACGGCCTCCTTGTTAACGATACCCCCAGTTTAATGCCCGAACATCTCATGAATACATCGGATTGTTTCCAAATTGTAAACAAGACACCATTTTAGCCCTGTGCTAACAGTTGGCCGTTTACAGGGAGCCATCGTGAACCAAGAGAGGGAGTCTAAGCGAAAATTCATTCCCACTTACATTTGTATGCCCGTTGTCATTTTCCAACCCACTATGATCTGAAGCTGTAAGCTGCAACTCTCCCCCCATGCGCTCCGCTAGTCTGCGCGCCAGAGGAAGACCGAGTCCCGTACCGCTGTCCTGACGAGATCGATCACGACTTAAGGTAGCAAACGGCTCAAAAATCATGTCCCATTGCTCCCTAGGAATCCATGGGCCGGAATTGCGTATACACACAATCACGGTGTCCTGTTCCACTCGATTCGATAACGTAATCCATCCACCGTCCCGATTGTACTTCACTGCATTATCCAGCAAATTCAGTACAATATGCATCAGATGCTTAGGGTCTCCCCACACCTGGGCAGGAACGGTATCTATCGAAAAATTCAGTCTACGCGCTGCCGCTTTTCCTCGAATACGGCTCCCTGCATCTTCCAGTAACGAATGCAGTTTCACAGCCTCCGTATGCAATTCAAAATCATATTTATCCAGCACAGATAGCCGCAGCGAGTCCTCGACAAGCTCGTATAACCGTTTTGTTTCCTTACTGATACTTTCTCTCGCTTCACGCACCAGTTCAGGATCATCCCCATACATATCCAGTAAATCAGCATAAGCCTGAATAGAGGTTAATGGAGTCTTTAGTTCATGACTGATATTTCCAATAAAAGATTTTTGCTGCTGCTCCAGCTCTCTCAAACGCTGAACCGCTTCTTCCAGCCGAAGCTTTTCGTTTTCCAGCGCGGTAATGCTCTCCCGGATCACATGACTCATCTGGAGCATTCCTTCATCCAGCCTTCCCAGCTCGTCCTGCCGCCGCAGCAGTCTGGCTTCTGGATAGTGCCCTGTCGATATCTGCTCGGAAGCGCGAGTCAGTCGTCCGATATCTCTCGTCTGGCGGCTGACATAGCCTAAGCCCAAAATAAAGCTCAATACCAGCACCGCACCCCCTGTCCATAGAAACAACTGGGCAATGGCCTGGTAGAACTGCTGCTGCGCTTCTGTTGAGCTATGAAGCTGTACCACTCCCAGTAAGCCGTCCGGACCTTGAAGCGGAGCCAAATAGGTGACTGCGCTACCTTCCGTAATATACGCAATTTTGCCTTGGAGCGCATAGGAAAGGGCCTGGCTGACATTTGTTCTAAAAGCCAGCGGTAGAGAATTGCCAACCTCATGCCCCTGACCATCATATAGAATAACGCGCATATTGCTGGATACGCCCAGTTCCACTGCGAGTTGGGGCGCCTGCTTCTTCATGAAGCCTTCCGGTGATTGGCGCACTCCCAACAGGTAAGACTGTTTTACACGCATTTCTACAATTTCGGCCTGGCGCTTTAAACTGCGTTCCATTTGGTCTGTCTGGTTAGCGCGAATGCCAGTAAGCACGAGCCAGCTCAGCACACCGACAGTAAACAGCAGCAAAGCCGCCAGTACCAGGGGAAATTTCCAACGCAGGCTTAAGCCTGTAGGTTTGCGTTTGCGTTTCTGTTGGTCGGTGGACCGCAAGCTTCCTTGCTGATGGAGTGAATGATGTTCGTTCACGTCATTTTCTCTGCCTTATAGCCGATACCATACACGGTCTGCAATATCGCCTGATGCGGCTCAAGCTTCTTGCGCAAGCGCTGGATATGAATATCCACCGTACGCGTTCCGCCCACATAATCGAAGCTCCATACCTGCTCTAGCAGCTCGTCCCGTGTATACACCCTCCCGGCATGAGACACCAACAGCGCCAGCACATCAAACTCCTTGGGGGTCAGATCCAGCGCTATGGCTCCAAGTTCAGCCGTTCGGCTGGACGGACGTACCCGTAATGGGCCGAGTACCATTTCTGTTCCTTCCGGGGCAGGCGCTCCTTCTCGCTCCAGTCTCCGTACCAATGCTTTAATACGAGCGAGCAGCTCCCTTAGGTCAAACGGTTTGCTCATAAAATCGTCCGCACCCAGCTCCAGCCCGAGTACCTTATCAACGATATCGTTTTTGGCCGTCAGCAGTAAAATACCGATGCCCTTCCGACTTTCCAAACGGCGGCACACCTCATATCCACCCAGTTTGGGCATCATCACATCCAGTATGAGCACATCCGGGTGGAACAAACGCACTTTTTCCAAGGCGTCCTCCCCATCAACAGCAGTTTCCACCAAAAAACCCTCTCGCTTTAACGCATAAGCCAGCGCATTCCGAATGCTCGCCTCATCGTCCGCTATCAGTATTTTTTTATCCATGTCCTGCCCTCCCTGCATTAAAAAAACGCTCCAGCTACCTATGTTCCCGCAAATAATAATGAATCAGACATGTATGACATATAAACTGCTCACGTGGATCGTTAAGATCAAAATCCGTCATGTCGCGTATCCGTTCCAATCTGTATTTTACTGAGTTACGATGTATAAAAAGATAATTGGCTGTATCTACCAGACTGCCCCTGTTTTCCAAATAATAAAATAACGTTTTGAGTAAGTCACTGCCATGTGAGCGATCATATTGCTGAAGTCTCCCCAGCTTGCGTTCAAACAAATTTGAAAATTCCTCTTTGTCCATCGCTTCTCCAAGCATATAGTGCATCTCTATATCGCTGTATTTGCATACACGTTTATCAGGATACAGCCGCTGGGCTACAGTAATGGCACGACGTGCTTCATTGTAGCTTTGCAGCAGCTCCCATAACTTTTTGGCACTTCCGATGCCTAAATAATAATCGGCGGTACCCCAGGCTTTTTCAGTTGACCAGTTTTTCAGCGTATCACTCCAGGACGTCTCCTGATCAGAGCCAGGTGCGTTCTGATGATCATTCGGCTGAAGAGTCGGCAGAAATAATATCGCACGATTTGAACGGAACTCAATATGAGACACCACACGCCGTCGGGTCGATTCCATACTCAATAACCCAGAAAGAATCTCTTCTGGCGGAGCCGTAGCACTTTCCAGTACAGCCACCTCCCAGTTATATTCCGGGTTGAATCCCAATTGACGACCTCTCCGCTCAACCTCATGCCGCACCGGCAACGGAGGTGTCATGAGCTCATCTATAAAATTCCCCCGTAGTCGGCTTTCCGTATCTTCTACTGCCTTTTCACGCATTAATTCTAACGCCATCACCAGCCGTGCCTGCTCAATACCAACCTGCTCCATATCATCCAATTCATTGCGGGCAATGACCAACTTGGCGACTGTACGTTTATCCACACTAATGGGAAAATGACGAGCATCTTGTACCTTCGCCCAATCCCAATCTTGTGGTGAAGTGACAATGGCTTGACCACCATTATCAACCAAAGCAACCGGAGCTTTAAAAAGCTCTGCTATATTATCGCTTACAGCCTGTATGCCACTGTTCTCCAGCACCATCGTCGTTAACGTTCGATAGATTTCTTCCGAACGTCGCAGCAGCTCTGCCTGTCGGTTCAACACCATATCCATGACACGCTGCGTAATATCCGTATAGGGAATATCGGCTGGAATCTCAATCACAGGAAGGCCGCAGGCATTGCTTTCTTCAAGCGCACTGCGGGGAATTTCCGTGAGAAAGCGGGTAGGCTTGATCACAAGTGCCGCCGCCCCGCCCTGATGCAGTAATTGAATAATTTGACACAATACCTCAGGCTCATGACGGATCGAATAAGCCGTTGTCATCAACAATACACCTTCCCGAACCCAGCCTTTCAGGTCAGGGACTTCCATAATGTCAATAAACCGGACAACCCGGTTTAGCCCTTGTTCTCCGCTTAATACCTTCGCCTCCTTCAACACGGGTATTGCCATGAGCTCTTGAACTGTTACACCCGGTATTTTCATAAAGACAGACCACCCTGCTATTTATTTTGCAAAATCCTTAGTTCATCTAATTTTCAGGATAGTGTACCAAAAAAGTGTACAAAACAAAACCTTTTACCGCTTGGTCAAGTCTATCCACACCAGTCCAGTCCTATCTTTAGGAGTTCAATGGAACATAAATAAACCGCCCTTTTCTGGAAAAGGCGGTTTATTTTAATATTCAACTATTTATAATGAAGTTTAAGAACTATCCTGCTTGTACCCCACACGAAGTGTCTGCTAGCGTACCGAAACAGCTGCACCCAACGCCACAATCGGGTCAATAGTCCGAATCCCTAGTGTACGCTCCAGCTCTGGCGCAAAGTTCATCGTTACAAAACCTGTACAGGCAAGTACAATTACCTCAGCCCCCTTCTCCTGAAGCCGTAACGCTGCTGCCATAGCTGCCTCTTTACCTTGTGGAGTGTTCAAGTCCAGTGTCGTCTGCACACCTATGGGACGCTCTGTACCGATATAGGAATCGCCCAAAATGCGGCGAATCAGCGGCGGAGCCTCCTCCAAAATGGTCAACACGCCTACACGGCTGGCCGATGTCAGAGCCAAGAGTGCCGCACAGGACCCCGCCCCGTATACAGGTACAGATACAGCCTGACGAGTTTCCTCTAGCGCCGGATCAGCCGCGCAGCTAATACCGATAGACGTACAGCCTTGTTCAACGAGTTGTTGCGCCGCGAGCACAATTTTAGGCACCGCTTCCCGGTCTGTGATATCATCGTAGATTCCTTTCGGCTGATCGGGGATACACACACTGGTGACAGGCAGCCCGTAGCGCTGCTCAATGACCCGGCCGTGAAGGTCGATAGCTGCTTTGTCCTGCATGGTAAGCACTCTGATCATTCCAAGCATGATAACTTCCTCCCTTTATCGCTCTAGCAACTGACCAGCCTTCATAATCAGACGATCATCCAGATATACATCCGGTTTTTGTACGACTCCGTCAATATGTACACCCGCAGCGATAGTTCCCCCGAAGGTATTATTGCTGCCAAAAGCGACATGAATCGTGCCATATACTTTCTCGTCCTCTAACACAACACCTGTAATGCGGGCTTTATCATTCGTTCCAATGCCAAATTCGGCCAGCATTCTACCATCGCCTTCGCCGAGCATATCCAACAGGGACTGTCCGGCTTCCCCTTCTGCGGTGATTAATCTACCATTTTGCACCGTCAGCAGCAGTGGCTCTTTTAAGGCACCGATTCCTGCTACAGAACCGTCCACCACAATCTGACCCTGTGCCACTCCTTCCAGCGGAGCAATATACGCTTCACCTGAAGGCAGGTTCCCCGATTCGCCAGGATTCAAATACATACCTGTGCTGGGAACGCCGTTGCGCCCTTCTATGGTAAAGTTCAGACTATATCCTTCCTTTTCAATCCGTACCTGCTTGGCAGCAGTCAGCAATGCGGTCACCTCTTCGGTCAGCGCCTTGACCTTCGGATAATCAGCAGCAATTGCTCCATTCATGAACATATCGTCTGTCATGCCTGGCATGGTCGCCAGGCGTGCTCCAGCAGCTGCGGCTTGCTTACGGGCACTTGTATGTGTCAGCGAATACCGGGTGACACATACAACAACGTTGGAGCGAAGCATGGCTTCGGCAACAGGGGCCGGAGGCTCCTCGCCCGATTTAGAGCGAACCTTCATCGTCAAAATAGCTGCTTCTGCCCCCAGTGCCTTGCCAGCTTCATATATGGACTCGCCCAATTCTTTTTTATCATCGTCGGTTACGACCAGAAGCGTCTCTCCAGCGGTAAGTCCCAAACATTTTTGCAATACATTTTTACTGATTTCAATACGTTGTTGACTCATAGTTCTTACCTCCAATTTTTAGCTCCTTACACCATTTCCGATACCAGTTTGCCAATCAAGGCATTGGACAATACAACGGGAACCCCTGAGTAATGCGCCGCTAGCTCTCTATGCGTTTCCGTATAGCCCATGCAATCCAGTACGATCAGATCGGCTTGATTCTTGAACTGTCCTGCTGCTCGGCGAAATTCTTCCTCACTGCCACTGTAAGGCGAGGCTGCCGCAAACTCTGGATTCAATCCATAAGGGCTGAATTTAAGCTTGAGGTTGTTCTTCTGTTCTTCGAGCGGTCCAATGAGACCCAACCTTCTTCCGCTGGACATGGCCTTTAGTACAGGAGGAAGCACATGATCTGGCTCAATTAGAAAAGCGCTTCGGGTATGCAATCCAGGAAACACACCGGTACAGAGTAGCAAAATAGTACGTATGCCTTGCTCCTCCAAACGTGTGATTTTGTCTTGGAGCAGTGGCTGGATTTTTTCGCGTGAAATGACCACCGACTCCCCGGTCGTCAAGCGCGAGGTTAATACATATTCTCCCGGTGACGGTGATAGATGCTGTTGTATATAGTCCAATGAGAGCCCATCTAGCGCACCGGCCTGTACCAGCTCTGCCCGTCCTTCCAATGCCCTTTCTACGATAGGGGCCACATCTGACCGGGGGGCTTGCCCAATCGTAATCATCCCAAGCTTATGCATTTTGAATCCCTGCTTTCGCTTCATTTTATTTTACGCTCCTGGCGACAAAGGGCAAGCTCGCGGTCTGCCCTTATTTCGGTTCTGGTGAATAGTTTTAATTTATGTTACTGCAACTTTCCTCACATAGACAATGTTCGTCCTGACCAAAACAAAGGCTTGTTTGTTGTGCATAAAGGATAAAAAAACAAAATCATAGCGTTACCATTACATTTTATTCCTTTTTAATGTCAAGAAATATAACGCAGCATAAACATCTCTTCCCTCACTGCCCTGCGCTTTGAAGTGCCTTACCTGTCCGTATATGCTAAAATACTTCCGTATCGGCTATTCGCCTACAGGAGGGCATGATCATGAAACAATCTATTTTGATCGTAGAAGACGAAGAAAAGATTGCCCGGCTTCTAGAGATCGAACTTCAATTTGAAGGCTATCAAGTATGTAAAGAAAAAAACGGAATTGATGGGCTGGAGACGTATTGCAAAGGCAATTGGGATCTAGTGTTGCTGGATATTATGATTCCCGGTCTCAATGGCATCGAGCTACTTCGTAGGATTCGTAAGCATGATGCGAACGTTCCTGTCATTTTGCTGACGGCTAAAAGTTCCATTGCAGATAAGGTCGAGGGACTCGATTTGGGAGCCAATGATTATGTTACCAAACCATTTGTGATCGAAGAGTTGCTTGCACGTGTACGGGCCGCACTCAGAGTGGGTGCAACGAAAGACACGGCTCCACAAGGGGTAGATAAATGGCTTAGTGCCGGGGATTTACGTCTCCATGAAGGTACTCGTGAAGTTCTTCGAGGAGAGCACAACATTGAGCTTACACCGCGAGAGTTTGACTTGCTCGTTCATTTACTCAGACACCAGCGGCAGGTACTTAGCCGTGAACAATTACTGGAAAATGTATGGGGCATAGATTATATGGGCGATACCAATGTGGTCGATGTGTATATTCGCTACGTGCGCAATAAAATCGACCCTACGCGCCAGCTCCCTGAGCTTATCCATACTGTACGCGGAATTGGTTATGTACTGAAGGAATCTTTATGAAGCTACAAAACAAAATCCATACGTACACCTCGTTATTATTCGCGGTCTTACTTGTAGCCATTAATTTTTCGATCTATTTCCTATTCAGCCAATTTTCGATAGACAATCGAAAAGACCAGGTAGAGGCCGCAGCAGAGAACATAGTTCGTGGGATTCAACGTGCTCCGGTATCCGTAGCCGCTGAGGATCTTCTCCGAGCCTATGTACCGCTGGATGGCATGCTTCGGCTGATGAAACCAGAAGGCGACTTTCTTCCCCCTATCACCTCTTCTTCCGAGCAATCTCTTAGCTTGATGAAGGGCGTTTTTGATGAAACACGGCAGGTTCGCATGATTACCTATGAAAGCAATCGTTACATTCTTGTATCGCTCCCCATGATTTGGACCAATGGCAAGGTTGTCAATCTCCAGGTGACCGAAAGTCTGCAACCGACGATGCAGACGCTACAGGTACTCAGAATCGTACTTGTGGCTGTCACTGGAATTGCGCTCATTCCTGTCGTGGTGTCGGGAAGGCTGCTCGGCAGACTGATCACATGTCCAATTACATCTATGATTAGCACGATGAAAGAAATTCAGCGCAGCGGGAAATTTAAACGTCTTCCGCTCAATTCATCATCACGCGACGAACTGGTCGAAATGGGAGAAACATTTAATGACATGATTGAACTGCTGGAGCGGAATTTCGTCAGGCAAGAACAATTTGTATCTAATGCGTCCCATGAATTGAAGACACCGCTCACCATTATTGAAAGTTATGCCAGTCTGCTCAAACGGCGGGGGTTGCAGCATCCCAACATTTTCGCCGAATCCGTTGAAGCGATCCATTCCGAGGCGATTCGAATGAAGGACATGGCAGAGCAGCTTCTTCTGTTGGCCAGAAACGAAGAACAATGGAATGTCGCGCTGGAGCCTGTACGCCTGACCAGAATAGCGACAGAATTAAAAGCTACATTTGAAAATGCGTTCGCCCGACAAATTCAACTGGATGTACAGGCAGACTGCATTGGCTATACCGATGAAAATAAGCTGAAGCAGCTGCTATTTATCTTTTTGGATAATGCACGCAAATACAGTGACGAGCCGATACACCTGATGATTGATACGGTGGGCGGTACAGCTCAACCCTGCATAAGAATCACAGATCAAGGAATTGGAATCCCGGAAGAAAAGTTATCTAAAGTATTCGACCGCTTCTATCGTGTGGATGAAGCCAGAAGCCGCGAGGAAGGTGGGGCTGGGCTAGGCTTATCATTGGCTACAGGAATTGCACAAGCTATACATGCTCAAATTGGGCTAGAAAGTGTAGAGGGGAGCGGAACAACTGCAACGATCATCCTCCCTACCATTCCAAAATAATAAGCCAAAGGAGGGAATAACGATGAAAGCCATCTATGTGTGGGTGATTGGAGGTACGCTGGCGGCTGTGTTGATTACAATTTGTCTTTTACAGTGGCCTTGGGCACGGTCGTTAGCAGCTTCTCCATTGGAAGAAAAGGCCGTCATCCAATCCGTTTTGCATCAGTATCCCGGCGAGGTGCTCGAATCCCAACGCTTGGGTGATTTTTATCTGATCAGGCTGGAACGCGCCAAAGGGAAGTACGATATAAAAGCCAATGCCTATGACGGTGTCATCGACTCCATTAAGCGGATACAGGTTTATACAGATGCGAAGCAGGAGCCCCAAGACCACAATCCTGGTAACTCACCAACCAGAGACACATCGAATCCAGCTAATAAACCTGACCCGGTTTCTCTCGTTATTACAGAGAAAGAAGCAGCCAAGCTTGCTGCCAAAGCAGTTAACGGAACATCCGATGATATTGAGCTTCATCGCAACGACAAAGGCCTCTACTATCTGGTTGAGGTTGAGGTAAAAGATGGGCGTGAAGCAGTAGTACAGGTCAATGCAGTATCGGGCTCTATCGACTCTATAACGTGGGAAAAAGAAAAACAGGAGCACAACGAATTATGACGACTTGATGATCATCTCAGCTCATGTTTTCTCATAGTTTTCTCATGATTCTATTATGTTCCTCTCATGTTCAAGAGATAAGCTGTATTCATGCTTATAGCACAAGGAGGAATTATGTAATGAAAAAAAACTATACATTAGGAATTATGGCAGCCACGGTTCTGCTTGGAGTTACAGTTACGGGTGTCTCAGCGAATGCCGTATGGGCCGCTAAACCTACGGGCCTTATTGGAGCGACCGCCGCTGCCAACATTGCCAAGAAGGCTGTGGGGAATAATGCACAAGTTGAAGATGTCGAACTGGAGCGCAAGAACGGAAAAGTCTACTATGAGGTGGATCTCCAGCAAGGGGATAAAGATTGGGATATAGATGTTGATGCTTATACTGGGAAAACCATCCGTTCCCATTCTGAGCTTGATCATGACTCGAATGACGAGTCCTCCCTTAACAAGCCAAATCACATCACCCTGACTGAAAAACAGGCTGGACAAATTGCGCTTAAGCACGTACCCGGGAGTACCCTTTTGTCTTCTAAATTGGATAAGGAAGATGGACAGTTCATCTACGAGGTAAAGGTACTCACCAACGAAGGAACCGTTGAGCTTGAAATCCATGCATCATCTGGCGCAATCGTGGATACAGACGAAGATGATGATGACAACGAATATTAATCACCTAGGTCATAATCAGGGTAACTAAATACAGAGCTAATTAAAACGGAGCAGCGAACTTTCGCTGCTCCGTTTTTTTGACCAATGTGACATAGGAAAAGAACGAAGATGGCTTCATAAACTGCACCTATTATTTCTTCATGAATAGACTGATAACTAACAGAGGATTACCTTTTTCTTCAATCCAAAGTCAAGTGAGGTTCTTATGGCGAAATCCTATACTAAAGCACAGATTCGCAAAATCACCCGTCGTTTCGGCCTGATCCCGTTAAAATCAAGCTTAGTCTCATCATTATACCGAAAAAATGCAGTGATCCAGGTGAAAACGAAAAAGGGAACTTATGCATTAAAGCCCTTTAGTCGTACAAAGATGATCCGTTCAAATACGATTCAACAGATGGAACGAGCTGCGAGTCATATAAGGCTTTTGAAAAAGAGAAAGTATACCTACATGCCCGCATGGCTCCCCACTCATTCCGGTAAGTTATGGACTCTATATCAAGGAACGCCATTTTATGTAAGTCAGTGGATCAAAGGACGGGGACTGGAGACCGCTGAAGATTTCGAAAAACTGGGGCGGGCACTTGCCACACTTCACGCCACCTCCACCGGCTTGCATCGGATGGATAAAGAAAAGTCCCCTCCGACCATTCAACAATTACGGATATGGAAAAACCAGGATCGTCTTTTTCAAAGAAAAATGATAAAAAACTGTCGCCATGATAAAACGTACCGCAACTGGTACAATGCTCACGGCGAAGACTGCAAACGTTTATCCAGGCGAGCATGGAAGGATTTGCAGGATGCATCCATCATAAGGCTGCTTCGGATGGAACATCGGCATCCCTCCTTGATACACAGTGATATCACTACCCCAAATGTCATTATTTCGGATGACGGTCATCTCAAAATCATTGATTGGGATCGGGTTAAGATCGGCTCAGTCTATGCTGATTTGGCAAAGGCCCTTATGAATACGACTCAATTCAATCCTGAATTTGTGCAATCCTTGCTGAAGGGATACCAAAAGCGTAAACCACTAAGCCGTACTGAACGGAAGATTGTTACAGCTTTATTTAAACTACCACGAGAAGCCTGGCATGCTTCCCGACACCCGAATCGTTCAAGAGATCGCGAAATCCTGGACAATTGGGATCAGTCGTGGCCTCTTCGATTACAAATCATCCATATTTTGCAGGAGTGGGCTCATGTATAAAAGAAAGTGAGGATCAAAATGTCGATTTTATCGAACGTTGAGCAGATGTACGGAATCAAAATTCATCGTACCCGTCAAATGAAGGACATTCACAAGATTGAGACCGCTAATACGACTTATTGCTTAAAACCCTACAAATTTCCGGAAGAAGAGATCCGTTTTATTACACGTGTCTTGTCCTACTTGGATGAGCGCGGGTTTACACGCAGCCAAAAGGTCTATCCAACAGTACAACAAACGGCTTACATGACCTATGAAGGTGTTTCGTATACATTAACCAATTGGGTTCATGGACTCAGACCAGAATTCACAAAAAGAATAGACTTCAAAAAGGGAATTGCTACTTTAGCCAAATTCCATTCCAGTGCCGTTAGCTTTCCTATCACTGAAGCTCCGCCATCCAGAATCCGTTATGAAGGCTTGAGCGATGAAATAGCTGGATACAAAAAACGCCTCATCCCATACAGAGGCACAGCACATCTCGTAGCTCTTTGTGAAGAAGTGTCCCATCGCCTACAGCAGCCCAAAGTTAGAGAAGCCATTGTTCAGGAGCAAAAAGCCGCCGCATTTATACACGGCGACTATAATTATCCCAATCTGATTAAAGACAAACAGCTCAAAATCCATATGATCGACTTTGAAAATTGCTCCCTACATGTAAGGATGAAAGATCTCTCCCATCTTCTTCATCGGAATTGTCTTTGGAATGGGACAAAGATGCTGCGCGCGATAGATTACTATCAACGATATCGTCCATTGAGCACCCATGATTTGCATCTGCTTCACGCACTATTGATCTCTCCCTATCATGTGGTCCGCAATATCAGAATAGGCGGCTTCCGTTCTGCCAAGCGAGTCATTCCGTCGTTCGCGCATTTGAACAAATACCGACGTGAACTTAGATCACTCTTATAATCTGTCAGCTTGGAACTAAACAAAAAAACAGACCCGATGAAGCGGTCTGTTTTTTTGTGTTCTGACAACCAACTACAGGAAAAGCGCATGCCGCTAAAGCCAATCGAATTACTGACTGTACCGGTACAACCAAAAATATATAGCATTGTAAACAGCACTTTCCCCTTCTACAATGATGCTAAGACTCAATGCTTAATGGTTTCGAGAAGAGAATTTGGGAAACTAACAATAGAGGTGATTGTACATGTACACCATGACAAAAGAAGAAATAAAAGCTTATTTAAACAGAATTGGAATTCCCGAAATTCAGCCTCCTACCCTTTCCTATTTAGTTGAACTGCATAAGGCTCATGTAAAACATCTTTCATGGCAAACATTGGACATTTTCGCAAGGAAGCCGGCAGCCATTGGTTTTCGAGAATCCATTCAACTCATTCTACATGGGAGAAGTGGTTATTGTTTTCATCTGAATGGTGCCTTTAGTGCACTACTATATTCACTAGGGTACAAAGTCTCTCTGCATCGTGCCGGGGTACAACCTCTGGGAGCTGAACCACGCATTAATTCATTTCATCTTGGACTAACAGTGAACTTGCTAAATGAGCATCATGAAGATGAAGTATGGATTGTTGATGTCGGGCTAGGCGATATGCCATATGAGCCTCTTCCACTCCGTATGGGGACTTATGAACAAGCCCCTCTTCATTATAAAGTTATGGAATCCGGAGTTGTTACAAAAGGTTGGCGCTTAGAGCATGACTCACTTGCTTCATTTGTTGGCGTTGATTTTGCCCCTGCGGTTGTTCAGGATTTGGAAGAATTTATGCCGAAACATCATTTCTATAGCCGCTCAGCGGAATCTCCATGGTTTAACCTGTTTCTGATTCGGCAAAGGCAAGCATTAGAGGCGAATGAACTCAGAGGATGTATTTGGAAAAGACGCGGGCTAAACGGTTTGGAAAAAGTAGAACTGGATAAGAAGTCGCAGTGGCTGGAAGTGTTAGCAGATGTATTTGGCGAGCCGCTCGTTAACTACAGTCGCCAGGAACGGGACGAGTTATGGAAAAGAGTACTTGCGGCTCATATAGAATGGAAAAAGTCTATGACTGAATCGTTACAGTAGTGAAGCCTCCAACGTAAGGATAGCCTTCAAGTCACATCTTACACCTTTAGCATTTCCGAAGAGTGCTGTAGCATTTCCAATTCCTTCACCATGTTTTCGATCAGCTTTGTGAACGAAGCCAATTCCTCTGAGCTTGTTGCCTGTTGCCGAGCACTGGCTGTTGTGACAGCTGTTTCGGATTGTACACTGTCAAGCATACGGGCAATATCCAGCACCTTGCGCTGAATTTGCTCCTGTGCTTGCTTCGAATTGGATGCAAGCTTTCGCACCTCCTGTGCCACGATTTGAAACCCGCGCCCTGCTTCCTGCGCATGGGCAGCCTCAATCGCCGCATTCAGTCCCAGCAGATGAGTCTGATCGGACAGTTCCCGGATCGTACTGCTCATCTGCTCAATATGCTTAATCTCGTCACTCAAATGCTGTACCAATTCCTCTGTATGTTCCTGCGAAGAAGCAGTGTTGCAGGCACTCTCCGCGATATTATCCGTATTTTCCCTAAGCTCAGCAATCATCCCGGTCAAATTTTGCGCAATTCGGGACACAACGGTCAGCACCTGCGTTTGTTCGTCGGCCAGCTCGTTGATTTGTTCCTTTTCCTTTTCCTGATAAGCTTCCAGTACAAGCTGGGAATCCAGGTTGAACATTTTGGAAAGAGCATGCACAATAAAAAACCAGTCCTCTATCCCCGAACGCTTTAAAATGTCCACTGCAATATCAAGATAAGCAATGTACGTGCCCAAATAATAATCGGAAGACAATCCGATTCGGGAATGTACCTGCCCCACAAAAAGACGGTGTTCGATAAACGGATCATCTATTTTTCCATCTGCGAGAGAAAGCCAGTATTCACGTTGTGTTTGTTTTAATCGTTCAATATTCGACCATTTGGAAATAATCGACATGAGATGCGGAACCTTTTCTACATGCTCATAAAACCGATCGACCACCTCATTCACAATAGATTGGAATAGTCCCTGATAATGATGTAATAAAGCCAAATCATCATCAGTAATACCAATATATTGTATCTGTTTTAATCTACTCTCCGCGACATGAATCATAAGTTCCTCCAAATAATAGTTTACATATATTTTACATTACCATATTTATCGGCAACTTTTTAGAAAATGTTAAAAAAGTAGGAGATTGATTATGATTTTTTTCATAGCAATTTCAGAAAATACATAATCACAACTGCCTGATAATACAAAAAAAGAATCCGACAGCACCTGTAATCCCCTGTGCTTGCCGAATTCCCTCTACGAAACACGTTGATCGGATACCTCACAACCGTGTGGCACCATCCAGATCAACCCATGGTTTCACCATACTGTACTTGTTTATTATTTCGTCTTACCGATTCAGGAGGCTACCTACATACCTCAACAGATCGTTAGCGCTGGCTCCTGTGTAGCCATGCTCCTCAATCAGTCGCTTAATCACTTCATTCATCCGTTTGAGCTGATTAGCGTCAGGCGTTTTGGTCGAAGTTGTAATCTTCACAATATCCTTCAAATCGGCGAACAACTTCTTCTCAATGGCTTCTCGCAGCCGATCATGATGATGATACTCAAACTTCCGTCCCTTGCGAGAATACGCGGAAATACGGATTAATATTTCTTCACGGAATGCTTTTTTCGCATTTTCCGATACCCCGATTTGCTCCTCAATAGAGCGCATGAGCCGCTCATCCGGGTCGAGTTCCTCATCTGTGAGCGGATCGCGAATTTTCGCCCAATTGCAAAAAGCTTCGATGTTATCCAAATAGTTGTCAAACAACGTCTTGGCTGATTCCTCGAAAGAGTACACAAAGGCCTTCTGCACTTCTTTTTTAGCCAATTCGTCATATTCCTTACGAGCCACGGAAATGAAATTCAGATAGCGCTCTCGTTCTTCCTTTGTGATGGAGGCATGTTGATCCAGACCATCCTTAATTGCTCGTAAAATGTCCAGGGCATTGATGGATTCCACATTTTGCTTAATCAATGCACTAGAAATACGATTAATGACGTACCGCGGGTCTACCCCGGACATACCTTCCTCCAGAAACTCACTTTGCATTTCTTTCAGATCGGCTTCCTTGTATCCTTCGACCTCTTCACCGTCATACATGCGCATCTTTTTGACCAGATCCATCCCCTGTTTCTTCGTCTCCTTCAAGCGGGTAAGCACGGAGAAAATGGCAGCCGTTCGCAGCGCATGAGGCGCAATGTGGATATGTTTCATATCACTTTGTTCAATGAGCTTGGCGTAAATCTTTTCTTCCTCAGATACTTTCAGGTTATAAGGAATCGGCATTACAATCATCCGTGATTGCAACGCCTCGTTCTTTTTGTTTGCAATAAAGCTTTTATACTCGGATTCATTGGTGTGAGCCACGATCAGTTCATCTGCACTGATGAGCGCAAACCGCCCAGCCTTGAAGTTTCCCTCTTGGGTCAGAGAAAGCAAATTCCACAAAAACTTCTCATCGCATTTCAGCATTTCCTGAAACTCCATCAGTCCACGATTCGCTTTGTTCAATTCTCCGTCAAACCGATACGCACGCGGGTCAGATTCCGAACCATACTCCGTAATCGTGGAAAAGTCGATGCTGCCCGTCAAATCAGCAATATCCTGTGACTTCGGATCAGAAGGGCTGAACGTACCAATACCAATCCGGTTTTCTTCCGATATAAATACCCGCTCCACGCGGACCTTTTCAATATCGCCATCAAATTCCGTGCGCAATCTCATCTGGCAGGATGGGCAGAGATTACCTTCAATCCGTACACCCAGCTCCTTTTCAAAATCGGGACGCAGCTCATGGGGAATCAGATGAAGCGGGTCCTCGTGCATGGGGCAGCCTTCAATCGCGTATACAGCTCCCTGATCCGTTCTCGAAAATTTCTCCAGACCACGTTTTAGCAACGTGACCAGTGTCGATTTCCCCCCACTGACGGGTCCCATCAAAAGAAGGATACGCTTGCGCACATCGAGCCGCCTGGCTGATGAATGGAAATATTCCTCCACCAACTTTTCCAGCGCTCGATCCAGTCCAAAGATCTCCTGCTCAAAAAATTTGTATCGCTTATGTCCCCCAACCTCTTCTACACCAAAAGATTCAATCATCTTGTAAACCCGTGCATGAGCTGTCATCGCCGGCGTCGGGTCTTTCTTGAGTATCTCAATATACTCTCTAAAAGTGCCGCTCCAGGCCAGACGGTTGTTTTCCGCCCGGTACTCCGCAACGCGTTCAAAAATATTCATGCTCGGTTCCTCCCATGACTGCGTAATGACTATCCTCCACTCCTGATGATTATGGCTACACTCGTCACGCCTTTCAGGATATGATGCAATCCCCTTAAAAAAAGTGTAATACATACCTATGCAGATTGATTTAAGAATTGACCTATTTTTTATGACAGGTCTCTCTGCTTTTTCGAAAAAACCAAGGGATACACTGTGCTAAAATATACAACAACGACGCGGACCTGACGCATTATGGTACAATATAAGCTCGGAATAATGGGATAAAGGAGCGGGAGAAGTCATGGCGGTTCGGCATGAGACGGAGCTGTACGCTCCGGTGAAAGCCTTTTTTGAGAACTTGGGATATGAAGTCAAAGGAGAGGTACGCAACTGCGATTTGGTGGGTATCAAGCCAGGACAACAGACACCACTGATTGTGGAGATCAAAAAGACGTTTAACCTGGCGCTTGTGCTGCAAGGCATGCAGCGTTTGAAACTAAGCAGCAATGTATATGTAGCTGTAGAACGAAATCGTGCAAAAAAAGGAGCCGTGAATCAGCGCTGGAACGAGCTGGTCGGACTGTGCCGCCAGTTAGGACTTGGCTTGCTCACTGTCACCCATTTTAAAACTAAGCCGCCACTCGTTGAGGTACTGTGTAAGCCTGCGGCGCCTAGCGACAATGTCCACAATGCAGCAAAGGTACGCCCCGGCTCGCGCAAGGAAAAGCTGCTGCGGGAATTTCACGCACGCAGCGGTGACCACAATATCGGCGGCAGCACCCGACGCAAGCTGGTCACTGCCTATCGGGAAAAAGCGCTGCGCGTAGCCGTAGCCTTGCAGAGCTTGGGGGAAGCCGCTCCGGCGCAGCTAGCCCGCATAGCAGCCGTCAGCACAGCTGCTGCCGTACTTCAGCACAACTACTACGGCTGGTTTGAGCGCGTATCCCGCGGCCGCTATCGACTGACTCCGTTTGGCGAAGCTGCCCTGAACGAGTATGCGGCAGTACTGCAAGAGCATGGCATTAAAACGGCCACTGGAATGGACGCAGAGCTTGACGAGGACAGTGGACAGCGCCAGATTGCGGAAGCGCCAATCACTTACTCCACCGTTGCTGCGGAAGCGGAGGATGACTGACATGGGGCGATGGTTTTTGCTAGCTCCGCGCAGTAAATTCACTGATCGTCTCACCGATCAGATTCATGCCCATAAGCAATTGCTCACGGCCCGGATGGCTAAAATTGAGTCGGATATGGGACGCGCCTTCACTGCCAACCGCACATAGCGCACCTGGCATAAAGGCTACGCCTTTGGGTAACGCCGCCTTTAGCAGCAATGCGCTGTCCAGCCCATCGGGCAACTGCACCCATACATACATGCCACCGGACGGAATATGATACGTCACGTCTTTCCAAAACGGGCGCTTGAGCAGCTCCAAGATTAATTGAAGTCGAGTCGAATATTCCTTGTTCAACATCGCCAAGTGCTCGTGCCATTGAAAACGCGAGCTGGTCAACAATTGGAACAGCAGCCGTTGGTTCATCGTACTGGATTGCATATCAGCCAGCTGCTTCAAGGCGTACATCCCTTCAATTAACGGTGCAGGACCAGCAGCCCAACCCGTTCTCAGCGCAGGAGCAACTGTTTTATTGAACGAACCAATATAGAGTACTTGACCTCCCTGGCCCGCATGATCCAGCGCAAATAGTGAGGGGTAAGTCTCTGCAAATTTTCGACTCTGACCATGCGGACTCTTGTCATGGGACTCATTTTTTTGCTTCAAATGCAATTCACCATAAGAATCATCCTCAACTACTAGCACCTCATGATGCCTGCACAGGTCCAAAATTTCCTGCCGCCTTGCCGCGCTCCACAAGGAGCCCGTTGGGTTTGTAAACGTTGGCGTGGCAAAAAAAAGCTTGGGTCGATAACGGATCATTAAAGCTTCAAGCTTATCAGGAATGACACCTTCCCCATCTGATTCTACAGGAACGATCTGCGCACCCTGCATAGATAGTACTTGTAAACATCCAGGAGATGTAGGGTTTTCGACCAATACCGGATCACGCTCATCCACCATCAGTCTTATGATCAGGTCAATGGCCTGCTGACTGCCTGTCGTGAGAAGGATTTGACCTGGTGGTACTCTTACTCCTTTACGCTGTTCCCACTCTCCCGCAAGCCATGCCCGCAAAGGGAAATAGCCCTCCGGTTCACCATACTGGAGGGCGTCAGGGCCGGAGCCAAACACATCATGGGCCGCTTCTTCCAGCAACTTCACCGGAAACAGCTCTTGTGCAGGTAGTTCTTCAGCCAGAGATATAAAGGAGTGTCTTCTCGCATTTTCCCGGATATGACGCACTGGAGAAGCCAACATCGCAGCCGTTCGTGAAGCAAAGGAATATTGCATGAACATCCTCCTTCTCCTGAAAAATAGGTCATGATCTCCGGGCTGACGCGTCAGGCATATAGCTGCTTCATCTGACGCGCATATAAGGCATAACGTTCAATCGCCTGCGCCCGGCTGGACACGCCTAATTTCGCATAAATTTTACGTAGATAATTATCAATGGAGCGCCGGCTAACTTCGATCTCGATAGCAATTTTGTCATATGTAATACCTTGTACAATACGTTCCATAATAAACACTTCGGTTTGTGTCAATTCGTCAAAAGGCTCGGATGCCATTAACGGCATAAAGGGCCAGTTTCCACACCGAATCCAGTCCATTGGTAAAGAAGCAAATCCTTCGCGTAAACCGTTGATCAGATGGATTAACTGGCTCGGTGATGCCTGCTTGGATAACATTCCATTTGCTCCAAGCGAAATTAGCTGCTGAAACAACGTAATATTATCCTCATCCGTCATAATAACAATATGGCTGTCCGGAGACAAGGCCCGCATTTGTGTCAAAAATGGTTCCGCCGTTCCCTCAGGCAACCTGTAGTCCATTAAAATGATTTCCGGTCGAATGGAACAAGCCAGCTCCAAGCCTTCCGTTCCGGAGGAAGACATCCCTCTGACAAGCAAATCCTGCTGGTCTTCCAAAATAAGCTTTGTTCCCAGCATACTTGTAGGATGGATATCTATGATGACCACCTGCCATACTTTTCTCATATCTAAACCTCCTGATTTTACAAAAAAATACATAGTTAGTAGCGAAAATAATTTTAAAATTAGGGATTGCATATGTAGAAATTGCGCGAATGTGAACGTATAGGAAGCGAAAAACGTTTAAGGAAATTGTATCCTAGGACTTCCTTCCGATGCAATCTCTTTTTCCAATATTTTTATACGACTATTTCGCTTTTGCGAAATAAATAGGCCCATGATAGAATTGGAACTGCAAATAAAGACTGGAAATTTGACTTTACACGGGAGTTGAAAATCGTATGCAAGCTTCACCTGAACGTCCTCCTACCGAAGCTCGGCGGAGCAATTCAAGAAAGGGGTTACCCGTAAAGGCTTTTCTGCTATTTTGGTTCATTCTTATTATACTAGGTGCTCTCGCAACCTATCTGTATAGCAATCACTTGAAGCAGCAAATGCTAAACGAGATGCAAACCCATACAGACCAACAGATTCAAGCACTCAAATCTGACTATGAAAAGCAACTGACTGCTCTTTCCAAGGAAGTTAGCGGATTGCAGGGAAAAGTCCAGTCCTTCAATGAACTACTGACCTTTACGAAGGATAATGCAAACAATAAGACCGATAACAGCAATAAACTGTATACCCAATTAAACGAAGTCAAGCAACAACTCAATACACTTCAGAAAAAAATGGACTTGCTAAAATGAATGTAGACGCAAAACAAGTGAACCGGTTCTTTATGTTGGCCCTTGCTCCTTTTATCGGTTTGTTGGGGTGTATTTTGTTAGTGCATCCCTCATTGAGCTTTCCTGGGTCTACTTCTTCGAGTCTGCAAAAAGCTGAAGTCACTCTACAAACGCAATCAGTAGGCAAGCAGCTTGATGAAGCCAAGCAAACGGCAACATACACCTTGTCTACGATTCGCCGGACTTCTGAGCTATACAAGCAAACGACCCAAACGATGAATCAGCTTGTCGTGACTGCCTCTACGCAGTCCAAGCGGCCCGCGGTCATCTATGATCGACGTATCACCGCCAAACTGGGGGTTCCCTATGAGCGGGTAGATAGCAACCGGATTACCATTGAATTGTTTAAGGTAAACCCGGGAATTTATCATGGCTACGCTATGAAGGTCAAACTTAAAGATCCTACTGCTATGAAAATGTCTTTGGGAAGTGACAAATTGGGTGGCTCTGAAACCACCATGCGTGCAGTCTTGAGACACGGAGCTATTGCAGGCATCAATGCAGGCGGCTTTGCGGATGGAGACGGCAAACGCTATCCATTAAGCACTACTGTCTTGAACGGCCACTACCTTACTGGCTTTCAGTCCAGTTTTAAGGATTTATCCTTCGTCGGACTGAGTAACGATGGCAAGCTTATCGGTGGCAAATTTTACAGTCAAGGTGCTCTTGACAGCTTAAAGCCTGCCTTTGGGGCTACCTTCGTTCCCGTCCTGCTGCAAAGGGGACAAAAAATGCCTATTCCTGACAAATGGAAAGTCTCCCCCAAGCGGGCCCCGCGTACGGTCATTGGCAACTATAAAGATGATCAGTTGCTCATTATTGTCGTAGACGGCTACAATGAAAGCGGGGGTTCGGGCGCGACGCTCGAAGAACTGCAAGGGAAAATGTACAATCTAGGTGTTCAAGATGCCTATAATTTGGACGGAGGCGGTTCCTCGTCGCTTATACTTAACGGTCGAGTCGTAAACAAACCGTCCGATGGTAATTTGCGTCCAGTCCCTACTCATTTTTTGTTCTATAAATAGCTACCTAATAGTCTACTACTAAATTAAATATGCTAGCCGACGTACGGCTCTATCCGAAAAAAAGCATCACGAACGAATGTCGTGATGCTTTTGCCTCATTTAGGAGGAATACTGTGTCATTTCTGTCAGGCATTGAGCACAAATATAACGGTCTTTGAAATCGTTCACTTGTTCTACTGACCCGCAGAATACACATTTTGGACGGTAACGCTCCAAAATAATGTGGTCACCCTGAACCAAAATTTCGACAGGATCTCCCTCATTCATTTGGTACCTTTTACGCAGTGACTTAGGCAAAACTATTCTCCCCAGCTGATCAACTTTACGTACCACACCGGCAGGTTTCATCGTGATCGTACACCTCTCCTATTGAGTAATAACTTACAAATTTCTTACCATGCGAAAAACTAGGTACAAAGACACTATTCTTTATGTAGTATTCGCTGTCTTTTTGTCGAATCCTGCTGATCACAGGAAATTTTATTACATTTTTTCATAAAATCATGAACCATATCAAAGTATGGTACAGAATGTCTATAATATTTTTATCGACCGGAAAGCCAATTATCATTAGCCCTCGCTGAGAAATTTCGCAAATTTTCGACCATACAACCTTTATTTAAGCTCCACTGTCATGTACCTTTGAACAACAAAGGTGAAACTCTTATTAGCAACTAAGGTCCTGGTTCTTTATTCGCATTTATACTTGTTCACTCGATGCTCTTTATGATAAATCCGGAAAATCCATTTGTCTCAGCGCTTCATATACAATAATCGCAGCGGAATTCGACAAGTTTAGAGATCTTACTTTATCAGACATAGGCATCTTGATACATGTATCTGGATTAGCAGCTAGCAGCTCTGGAGGCAAACCTTTCGTTTCTTTACCAAATACCAAGAAGTCTCCATCCTGAAATGCAACATCACTATATCGCTGATTCGCTTTGGTCGTCGCATAAAAAAAGCGGCCTTCCTGATATTTCTCCTGCACTTCAGCAAAAGACTCGTGATATTCAATGTGGACAGCATACCAATAATCAAGTCCAGCCCGTTTTAACGTGGCATCGTCGGTACGGAAGCCCAGTGGCTTCACCAGATGCAGGTGAGTTCCGGTTGCAGCACACGTTCTGGCAATGTTACCTGTGTTAGCCGGGATTTCCGGCTCGACAAGCACAATATGTAATGGCATCACGTTTCGTTCCCTTCATCATTAAATTCATCAGACAAATAACCTACAGTTTAACCAAAGTGTATACATTAAAAACATACACATTCTTTTATTTTAACAAAATCAGACAGATATGAACATCAAACGACAAAAATTTCAACCCACACCACTAAAAGCCTTCCCCTATACACATTCAGGGAAGGCTCTACATTTACTTTTTCGATTTTAAATATCGTGTATCGAAATATATGTCCGCGTAATTAACTGTTACGTTGCTTGAATCCGTCCATAAACTCGGCTAATGCTTGACAGTTCTCCAGTGGAACAGCATTGTAGATCGAGGCGCGAAGCCCTCCTACACTGCGATGTCCCTTCAGTCCGATAAATCCGGCCTGTTCGGATTCCTTAATAAATTGTTTTTCCAGATCCTCATTCGCGAGGCGGAAGGTTACATTCATGATAGAGCGATCAGCGCTGTCCACACAACCACGATAGAAGCCTTCGCTACTGTCAATACGGTCGTATAGCAAAGCAGCTTTCTGCTGGTTCACACGCTCAATGCCTTCCAAACCGCCTTCTTCCTGAATCCATTTCAGCACTTCATTCACCATGTATATGGCAAAGGATGGGGGAGTATTGTAGAGAGAGTTATTTTTTTCATATGTGCTATAACGCAACATCGTAGGAATATTGTCCGGTGAGGAAGTCAGCAACTCTTCACGGGCAATCACGACCGTCACACCAGAAGGTCCCAGATTTTTTTGTGCGCCAGCATAAATCAATCCAAATTGAGTAACATCAAAAGGCTTGCAAAAAATATCGCTGGACATGTCCACAATCAATGGTACGGACCCCGTATCCGGGAATTGCTTAAATTGTGTACCTTCAATCGTTTCGTTGGACGTCATATGCACATAAGCAGTATTCTCAGGTAAGTCCAAGGAATCCACATTCGGAAGACGCATGTACTTCTCATCAGCGGAGGATGCGGCAATATGAGCCTTGCCCAGTAGCTTGGCTTCTTTATATGCCTTGTCCGACCAGCTACCTGTCATTACATAGCTCGCAGTCTGTCCTTCGCGCAAGAAATTTAAAGGCAGCATTGCAAACTGCGTACTTGCGCCCCCTTGTAGGAATAACACCTTGTAGCCTTGTGGATTGCCCAGCAGAGATAACAGACGTTCCTGCGCCTCATTATGAACAGATTCATACACAGCTCCACGGTGAGACATTTCCATGATCGACATCCCTGTTCCCTGGAAATCTACGAATTCAGCTTGTACACGTTCCAGTACTTTAAGCGGCAATGCCGCTGGTCCTGCATTAAAATTGTAGGCTCTCTTACTCAACAAATTCCCATCCCTTCTCTACTCTGGTGTGGATATTATCGCTATGATAGCAGTATTCATAAATGCGTTCAAGACTTGTATAAAAATGTTTTCAATTTCATTTATGATGTGACAAAGTTGTGAATGTTAACGTATTTAACATCTTTATTTTGTAATTTTCACTTTAATATTAAAAGGTCCCCGGCATAAGACCGGAGACCTATCTTGAATAACAACTGTTACCCGTAAGCTAGTGGTTGTTATTCAAAGCAGCTAAGCAATCAAGTTATTAGCAGTCAAAATACAGGCTATATTCGTGTGGATGAACACGGATGTTCACCGATTTAGCTTCAGAACGTTTGAACTCTACATAGTTATCAATAAAGTCCTTCGTAAATACGCCGCCTTCAGTTAAGAATTCGTAGTCAGCTTCCAGAGCATCCAAAGCCTCATCCAATGAACCAGGTACGCTACGGATTTTACCTTTTTCAGCGTCAGACAGCTCGTAGATGTTGGTGTCAAGTGGACCATAACCCAATTCAATTGGGTTCAATTTGCGCTTGATACCATCCAGACCCGCCATCAGCATCGCTGAGAAGGCAAGGTAAGGGTTAGCAGTGGAGTCTGGTGTACGGAACTCGATCCGACAGCCTTTTGGAGTAACAGCCGCTACTGGAATGCGTACAGCCGCAGAACGGTTACCTTTGGAGAATACCAGGTTAACTGGTGCTTCGTAGCCAGGAACGAGACGTTTGAACGAGTTTGTGCTTGGATTTGTCAAAGCGATCAATGCAGGTGCATGGTACAGAATACCGCCAATATAATGAAGAGCCATTTCGCTCAGATTAGCATAAGCACCTTTTTCGTAGAACAAAGGAGTGTCACCATCGAAAATGGATTGGTGAACGTGCATACCACTTCCGTTGTCCCCGAAAATTGGTTTCGGCATGAATGTTGCCACTTTACCATATTGACGAGCTGTGTTGTGTACAATGTATTTATAGACAAGCAGGTTATCTGCTGTTTTCTTGAGTGTGTCAAAACGGAAGTTGATTTCCGCTTGGCCTGCCGTAGCTACCTCATGGTGATGGCGCTCAATTCTCAGACCTGCTTCTTCAAGCAAACGGCACATTTCACTACGGATATCTTGTTGGGTATCTACTGGCGCTACAGGTACATATCCGCCCTTTACTCCCACTTTAAAGCCCAGGTTGCCGCCTTCTTCCTTACGGTTCGTGTTCCAAGCTGCTTCCTCGGAATCTACGAAGAAGGAGGAGCTATTCATGCCGCTTTCGTAGCGAACATCATCAAAGATGAAAAACTCGGACTCAGGTGCAAAAAATGCTGCTGTGCCCACTCCTGCGGATTGCAGAAATGCCTCAGCTTTTTTTGCAATGCCGCGAGGATCGCGGTCGTATTTTTCGCCATCTGGCGTAGCAATGTCACACAGAATATTCAGTGTAGGATGCTGAGTGAAAGGGTCGATAAAAACCGCTTCTGGATCGGGCAGCATAACCATGTCGGACTCCTCGATGCCACGATAGCCGGGAATGGAAGAACCGTCGAAAGCAACACCGTTAACAAATGTTTCTGCATCTACTTCGGAAGCTGGCAATGAAATATGGTGAGCACGACCAGACAAATCTACAAAACGAAAATCTACCCACTCAATATTATTTTCCTGAATTGTTTTCAATACGTTTTCAACGGACATGTCTTCTTCCTCCCAATTTTTCCGAACATTAAGTCTTATACAACCCTGAAATGTTCATGATCGAATGTTTTTTTCTGTCGTCATTATAAATCTCAAACATGACACGGGTCAATAGCTATGTAAGGTATTTTTTAAACTAATGTTAGATATGCTTACGCCCTTGATAACATTTGAATAGCACAAAAAGCCCGAAACATCGGGCTTTTAGGTAATTTAAATCTCATTACTGCGTTGCAGCAAAACTTTTATGCATTAATGTTAAACATTGGTTTTAAGCAATGGTACTAGGCGTGTGAAATGTTTTCCCCACAGCAGGAGCCAATATTTCCAAATCTTTAAGCAAATCTGAAAATTGATCTGGGAACAGGGATTGTACACCATCCCCCGTCATCGAGTTATCGGGATCTGTATGCATTTCAATAATTAGTCCGTCCGCTCCGGCAGCGACCGAAGCCTTCGTCATAGGAACAACCAATTCACGTCTACCCGTGCCATGACTAGGATCAGAAATAACCGGTAAATGGCTCAACTGTTGCAACACAGGGATCGCAGACAAATCGAGTGTATTTCTGGTGTAGGTTTCAAATGTGCGGATACCGCGCTCACACAGCATAACATTCGGATTGCCACCTGCCAAGATGTACTCGGCAGCATTCAAGAACTCGTCATAAGTCGAGCTAAAGCCGCGTTTGAGTAACACTGGCTTGCCGCAAGTACCCAACTTACGCAGTAGATCGAAGTTTTGCATATTCCGTGTACCTACTTGCAGGATATCGGCATATTCCGCACAAATGTCTACGTATTCAGGTGTCATGACCTCTGTGATGGTCAGGAGGTCGTGCTTTTGGCCTGCTTCAGCCATCATGATCAAACCTTCTACACCAGTTCCCTGGAAGCTATAAGGCCCTGTACGCGGCTTAAAAGCACCTCCACGGAGAACTTGCGCACCTGCTGCTTTGACCAATCCAGCAATTTCATCTATCTGTGCAGCAGATTCAACGGCACATGGTCCACCCATAATGACAAGCTCGCCCCCGCCGATATTTACACCTTTAATGGAGATAACCGTATTTTCCGGATGAAAATCACGGCTGGCCAATTTGTAGGACTTCGATATTTTAACCACATTTTCTACGCCTTTCATTTGACGCAAATGTTCAGCCAGCTTGGGCTCTACACTACCGATCAGTCCGATGATCGTGCGATCCGATCCCCTTGATACATGAGCCTGCAATCCTTCTTTCTCAATAACTTCAACAATAGCTTGAATATGTTCTTCAGGTGTTTGAACACCAGCGATAACGATCATTTTTTTCTTCCTCTCTATGATACATATTTTATTAACCCATTATAGATTGATATTATGACACTTAGACGCTTGTTCGCTTTTAAGCTTTTATTCGTTAAAGCAACTATACCTGTTTTAGCTATACTCGTCAAGGCTTAATTATCCCGAATTATTCAATATTCTAACTTAGTGAAGCTAACCGAATAATATCTATAAATTAAAACAATTTAAAAAGCCGCTATCCGGATGGTTGTATCCGAATAACGGCTGTAATCAATCACAAACTATTTCGTCGTTTTTGACTTCTCCCGTACAGGAGGCAGCAGTTTTTTCATATCTATGGTTCGCTGAATCTCCCACGTATCCGGGTTAGCCGCATCATACTGCTCCAAATACGTAATAACCTCTTTGGTAATCAGTGTCGGCGTGGAAGCCCCAGAAGTCACAGCCACTTTGGCTACGCCCTCAAGCCACTCCCTCTTCAGCTCGGTCACATCAGAAATACGATAAGCTGTTGTACCAGCAATTTCCTCCGAAACCTGAGCCAATCGGTTTGAATTGTTACTGCGCGGATCACCGACAACGATCACCAGATCCGCCTGTCCAGCCTGCTCAGCTACCGCTTCCTGACGTACCTGCGTCGCCAAACAGATTTCATTGTGTATCTCAGCACCTGGGAACTTCTCCAGCAGCTTCTTCATAATGTGCTTGATGTCCCATTGACTCATGGTCGTCTGATTCGTAATAAGGATTTTGCCAGCTGGTAACGTAAGACTGTCGATTTCTTCTTCCTTTTCAATCAGATGAACATGGTCAGGAGCAATACCGATAGCTCCCTCCGGCTCTGGATGATTCTTTTTGCCAATATAAACAATTTGATAGCCTTCGGCAGACTTCTCTCGAATCAGATCATGCGTTTTTGTGACGTCAGGGCAAGTCGCATCTACCGTAGTCAGCCCCTTGTCTCGTGCCAGCTTGCGAACCTCTGGTGATACGCCATGAGCAGTGAAGATAACAGTGCCGCTCTCTACCTGGCTTAAAATCTCCATACGGTTCGGGCCGTCCAGTGTAATAATCCCTTCGTCTTCAAAGGAATTGGTGACATGACTGTTATGCACAATCATGCCTAATATATAAATAGGCCGGGGTAAGTCCAGATTTCTGGCTGCCTGACGTGCCAATACCATGGCATCGACTACGCCGTAGCAGTAACCCCGGGGCGAAATTCTGAGTACTTCCAAAATGAGCCCCCGCTTTCTTCGACACAGTATACAGCTCCAAAACTGGGCAGCTGTGGGCTTCCACGCCTCTACCGGCCAATTCTATGATGTAGTTGCCTTCCTATTATAGCCTATTCCAAAGGCGCGGAAAAGCTGACCGGAAGCCAGATGACAAATGTCGTTCCTTCTCCTTGGCGCGTAACCACTTCCACAGACCCGTGATGTTCATCAATAATCCACTTGGCAATAGATAGCCCCAACCCAATTCCCTCCGTCACCCCGCGTGACTCATCTGCCCGGTAAAAGCGGTCAAAAATAAAGGGAACCTCACTCTTATCCATTCCAATGCCCGTATCACTGATCCGTAGCCCCACCTGTCCTTGATAAATAATGGCATCAAATCGGACTGTGCCTTCAGGTGTATATTTGAATGCATTATCAATGAAAATGAATAGCATTTGCTGCAAATAATCCTTGCTGCCATCCATATAAATACCATTCAGCAACGAAAAATCTCCCACATTCCATTCGGCCGTTCGCTCTAAAAACTGAGCACGACGGGCAACCTCACTTACAAGCGGTTCCAACGCAACGGGAGTCTTATCGAACGTTTTCCCTGTGTCCGCTCTCGCGAGTGACAACATATCACTCACCAAACGGCTCATCCGTTTGCCTTCATCCGCCATGTCATTTAATGCCTCCATAGAAAGCTCGCGAATCATCTCTTCATCCATATTCGGTCGCTCTCCTGGTTCGGTAGTCCACATTTTGAGCAAAAAATCAACGTTGCCACGGATCGTCGTTAGCGGCGTACGAAGCTCATGGGAAGCATCAGCCACAAAACGACGCTGTGCACCGTACGCATCTTCCAGCTCCTTGTAAAACACCTCTGTACGCCCCAGCATGTTGTTAACCGTCCCGATTAATTGTCCAATTTCATCTGGTGGTCCGTCATATTCAATCCGTACACTCAAATCATTACTGGATTGAATCTGATTTGCCCCCTCAATGACCTTGACCAGCGGCTTCATAGACTTGCGAGCCAGAAAGAGACCTGAGGTCGCAGCAGCGAGTAATGCAAACAACGAACCGTATACAAGCACATTTTGTAACCTGTTCATGAGTCGATCCTGAGAGCCCGTGAATTGTCCTACCTGTAGCAACCCGACCACCAACCCCAACTCCTCGGACTTAATGGGCTGTTGATAAATCATAAAGGAATCCCCATTTACGTTCACACGTCGAATCCCCTCATTTTGAACTGCTCCTGCCGCTGTAGATGGAACAGGGAAGGTGATATTGAGGTCTTTCATATTTTGGGTGGTTTTGGTAACCCCGGACGTATAATTGTAAATTTGTACATATAGCTGTGAGTCATCTATTCCACGCCCCTGCTCCAATCCTAAATCCAGGTTAGGGACTTCAAACAATCCCCCTTTAATAATAAGGCGTAATTGCTTGTTAATCTGTGGCGCCTGAGTCATAAGCTGACTTTTCACTTCATTATATGTGTAGTAATATACTAGTCCGTAAATAGCCAGACCAAAAATGACAAGTACAATAGCCAAGATGCTCGAATACCAAGCTGTCAGCCGCCACCGAATAGACATATTACACATCACCTCTTAAAATATAGCCAGCTCCCCGAATTGTACGAATGAGTCGTTTACCGCCATCCTGCTCCGTTTTTTGTCGTAGCATGGCAATATATACTTCCAGCACATTCGATTCTCCGCTATAGTCATAGCCCCAAATTTTGTCCATAATCAGATCACGCGACAGAACACGCTTGGGGTTTTGCATGAACAAATGGAGCAGTTCAAATTCTTTGGCTGTCAGTTCCAAGCGTTTGCCGCCACGAACCACTTCACGGGATTCGTTATCCAGTTGTAAATCCTCGAAGGTAAGCCGATTTCCGTTATTGTCCTGTTGTTCGGTTTTACGCCGCAAAAGCGCTCGCACTCGTGCCAGCAACTCCTCTAAAGCAAACGGCTTGACGAGATAATCATCGGCCCCTAGATCCAAGCCCTTAACCCGATTCTCAACCTCATCCTTGGCTGTAAGCATCAGAACAGGTACCGTGCTTCCACCCTCCCGCATGCGACGGCATACCTCAAAACCATCGACCTGCGGCATCATTACATCCAGCACGACCACATCAGGCTCAGCTGTCAGCATTTTATTTAATCCCTCTGCTCCATTGGCGGCTGTCAGCACTTCATAGCCTTCAAATGCCAGCCCTCTGCGTAGCATGGAAACAATTTTTTCATCGTCATCAATAATCAGAATAGTAGAACGCATACACGATCGAACTCCTTTATCTCTTCTTTTCCCTCTATTGTAGCAGGAGTAGACGCGTGTAGCATCTGGCTGCTCCATACAGCAAGAAACGGAAGGGATCTTCCTTCCGTTTCTTGCGTGCACATGTTCATTTTTGTAGAGTTATCAGCTTATTGCTGAAGCGTCGAGCTAAAGTCATTTTTGTTGCCTATTTTCAGCTGAACATCTTTTTTCTGCCCAGCTCGTTCGATGTTAAGCGTCAGTGCTGTACCCACTTTTTGTTTTTGAATGAACTGGATCAGCTCTTGTGATGTGCTATAAGGCGTGCCATTGGCTCCGATAATCACATCGTAAGGACGCAGATCGGCCTGATAAGCTGGTGATTTGTATATAATATCCCGTACAACCGAGCCTTCGGTCAGGGATGTACCCAGTTCTTTGGCTACTTCAGGACTCAAATTTAACAGACTTGCACCAATGAAAGGTACAGGCTCTTTGGGGATAGGCTGGTTATTTTTCAGCTTATCGACGACTTCCAAAATTGTATTGGACGGAATCGCAAACCCGATTCCCTGTGCGTCTGCACTAACAGCTACGTTCATACCGATAACCTGCCCTTGCAGATTTAACAGCGGTCCGCCAGAGTTACCAGGGTTAATGGACGCATCCGTCTGAATGAGATGCTTGTATTGCGTCGGTTTTCCAGTCGATTCACTATTAATGGTGATCGTACGTTCTTTCGCACTTAGCACCCCGGCTGTTACCGAATGCTCAAAGCCTTCAGGGTTGCCGATTGCCACCATCCACTCGCCGACTTTAGCGTTATCGGAGTCACCCAAAGTTACTGTCGGAAAGTTGTTTTTGCCTTCAATTTTAAGTACCGCCAAATCAAGATCAGCATTTTTGCCCAAGACTTTGGCTTCGTAAGGCTTATTAGTCCCCTCTACTGTAACCTGAACCACACTCGCGCCTTCAACAACATGGTTGTTGGTTAGGATGTAACCCGATTTATCAAAAATAAAACCGGAACCAATACCAAGCGGAGTCAACTGTCCGCTGTTGCTACCTTCATTTTCATTACTGTTACCGCTGCTGCCACTGTCACCATACTGATTACCGAAAAAGTATTGATACAGTGGGTCATTGTAATAAGGGCTGCTTTGTCTGCCGCTGCTACCACTGGTTTGTTTGGCAAGCGTTTCGATTTTGACGACTGCCGGACCAGCCTTGGCCACAACAGATTGAACATCAGCGGTACCTGAAGGCATCACAGCCGGAACTGCGCTTGGAGTCGAGCCAGTTGTTCCTGAATTAGTCGTTTCTCCACTTTCAGCTGCCGCCGAAGTTAACGCCGTCTCGGGTGTGAACATATTTGTTCGGTCAGCTGTGTACATCAATACCGTAATGACCAGCATCCCAGCCAAAAAAGATAAGAAAATTGTTTTCACCTGCGACTTGGGCTTATTCGGTTTGAATTGCCAGTTGCCACCATTCCGACCCGAACCATCCTGTTGCTCAGGCATAGCGCGATGGTATGAGGGAGGAAGAGGTCTCACTGCCTGTGGTGGCGTAATCTCAACATCCTTTTCCACCGACTGCCCTTCCTTACGTTGTCCGTCCGATTGAACTGAAGAAAAAGGGCCGTAAGAATAATAATATGAGGAACCGTTCGAATCGTTTTGCCGAGTTGCGTTATCGGTATCAACCTGATCGTTGTCGTTCCGGCGTCCGGAGTTATTATTTTTAAATTCGTCCATTGTATATCTCCTCCCAAACCCTATGCTTCAAGGTGGTGTTGTTTAACTGACTTTATTTTGCACTTTAAACCTTAATTCCACCTTAAAAACAATTAAAAAGGAGATAAAACCTTAGACCTATTGTACCTATTCACTTTCACTTAAAACGAAATGCCCCGGATATAATCCGGAGCATTATCAATTGTATATGCTTTTTTATTTCGTGTTAAAGTTTTCGTCGAACTTTTCGTTCGGTGTTTGAGCATTGTTTTGAACTTTGTTGCGACTGGAGTTTTGAACTTTTTGAGCTACAGCGCCTGTACCGCCTTGTTCTGTTGCAAATTCTTCATCATACTTCTCATTTGGTGTCTGAAAGTTGTCTTGAATTTTATTTTGTTCAGACTGCTTTACCTTTTGTGAAACGACACCTACCGTATTGTCTTGTGCAAATTCCGCTTTGAACTGATTTCCTGCGCTTGCCTTGAAGCCTTTGTTCGTGAAAGAACTTCCGCCTTGATTTGGCATAATTCTCAACCTCCCAGTATGTTTTGCGGGATAAGCTCATCCCGCAACATAGTATGTGATGTTGGAAAAAACAATATTCAAGGATTATATGGAAGCATCCAGTGTCGCGGTCGGAATAGTTTTATGCGTTTCTATCGCCTTTTGGAGCGATTTGACCATCTTTTCTGTACATTTTCCGTTCCCTTTTTTTATAATTTGAACATCCACATCTTTCTTGCCCCATTCAGAATACACCTGCCGGGTTGTTTTAAAATACAAGTCAATTTTATTGCCCTTAATCGCAGAACCTGTATCTGCTACAATCCCGTATCCGTAACCTGGAATGTACAATATGCTTCCCAAAGGAAACGTTTTGGGATCAGCCGCAATCGTAGACAGTGTGTTCTTGTCACGACGCACTTTTACACCGGAATACGTAATACCGTAACCGGGATGACTTGGCCGTTTGCCAGTCGATTCATAGCCTGCTGTATATCCTGTTGCCGTGACCGTCATGGTCGTAATAACCTGCTCTTCGCGTGGAGCTAAAACAGGTGTGGACTGCCATTTTTTATGCTGGACCGGTTCTTTGTGACCGTAAACTTCATTGCCGGGCAATACCAGACAGGTTGCAATTAACACGGTTCCCAAAATCCGTTTCCATACCAACATGGATCTCATAAAAAACCTCCCCTTGAGGCAAAGGCTTTCCAGAAATCCATTAGTTTATACGAACAGATTATTATTTTTGAACATCCTGACCTGGATAAAGTCTGCTCAGTTTCACTTTATCTTCAAAAATATGCAGGAGTGTCCGCACTATGGGGGTGTGTTCATCGTCTGTGTGCAATATAATGGAAGCAGGAGAAATCGAAATAAGGGTGCTCACGATTCGATCCTCGACCTCCATTTCCAATTCAATGCCTGGCATCTCGACAATGATGTCATCTGCATCAGGAGTCGGTATGGGCACCATGGCACTATCCAGAATCGTAAAATTATGTCCGCCTTGGTGAAGTACGTGTACGAGCGGAACTTTGCTTTCCTGAAAAAAAACAAAATATTTAAGCAGCCCCATAAATTCTTCGTATTGCCGATCTGCCCAGAATTCTTCCATAGCATAGTCGACGATTTCTTCAAGCTCTTTTTTATACGCATGGAGCCTAAATTGAATCAGCCCTTCCAAATTTATCACACGAAGCTCCTTGAAATCCTTCTCCAGGAGAGTAGTCAGCTTACCATGACGCTTCAAACGACCTCTGGGGCCATCATCGTTTAACAGTGAACGAATCATACTGCGAATTTGCTCTGCATCCTCTTTCTCCAGCAACGAACAGGCTTTGGTGAGAATGAGATTGAGCAGCCCCCACTCCTTGACTTCGATAATATAATCCGCTATTGCCGAAGACATGATGCTGTATACACAGGGGAGAAAGCTTTCAAACGCCGAATTGCTTTCTGTGCCCTTGCAGGTCCATGCCACTTTGTTATCCAGCTGTCTGAAAGTGAATCGAAATCCGCGCCGTGACATATGTAGTCCCTTTGTTCTACTTTTGACCACTTCGTAAAACCGGTCGGTTTCCTGATCTCCGTCTGTATTGGTCCACACTGTAAACAGTTCCATTGGCTCACTCCTTTCGATCACTGCTTTCAGTATATGGCGGCCTCTGAAGGGTTATACGAAGTGAACGACTGGAAACAGAAAGACATATTCAAAAGAGGATAATCTGGTTTCAAAAAGCCGGTTGGCGTGTTATAAACATTACTGTGATATAGGAAAAAAACCGAAAGACGTTTGAATATTTAGGGTGGGGTATGTTAAGGTTATATTAATATGAATTTTTCACAAGAGGGAGGAGATAAGATGTCAACGATGCTGAACATGCTGCGTACATTCATGATCGTCATATTGAGCCTCGTTCAGATTTTGTCCCTTCCTGTGACGTTTCATGCGGAAGACACTACTCAATCCCTTCAGTTTACTGCAGGATCTTCTGTTGTGCCTCATGCTGATGTTTCCTCGTTAGAAACTGATTCTCACGGTCTGGAGCACCATTCCAAACCAGCTATACGCAAATCCTCCCCTTTACTTCATCTGGTGATCGCTGCGGCCAAATCACTTCCCTTTGTCATTTTGATAGCGCTTGTGCTGCTATTGAGCATCCCTAAACTACGTCTGCCTTTTATTCCTGTCATTTGCAAACTAAAGAAGCAATTGTACTTGTTCCCCATCAAATTCACCTCTAGTTATGTGGCTTAACCTTCCTTTGCATGCACATCACCACATTTGCATGTCTATTTGTTAACTATCCCTATAAGTGTAATACGTAAAGTCTATTTATCCGGTTTTTTATGTTAATTTATAAAATTTAATACAAAAAGAAAGTTTCCATGTCACTCCCAAAGTATGTGATTTATTTCCCATACCATTCATTTAAATAACGTATCATACAGGAGGCTTTACAAATGGATATTCGAGAGTCTATTTTGCCAGGAATCGGGATTAAGTATCGAATAGATGCAGAGAGTGGCGACCGAATTGTCATTATTATTCATGATGATGGCAGGCGCGAGTTGTATCACTTTGATTACGAGGATCTGGAACAAAGTATTTCTATGACAACCCTGAATGATCAGGAAGCGCGATTGGTAGCCTCCATCATCGGTGGTATGACCTATAAGCCCAAACAGCTTGAAAGTGTAGAAATGACGTTTGACGATTTTATTATCGAATGGTATAGAGTGGAATCTGATTATGCAAGTGTCGGCAAATCCATCGGTGAGCTGGATGTAAGGCAAAATTCGGGAGCCACTGTTATTGCAATTGTGGAGAAAAAAGGAAATAAATATGTAAATCCTGGTCCTGAAGTGATGATTAACGATGATGCCACTGTAGTCGTTGTTGGGGAACGCGATCAGCAAAAACGATTTAAACAAATCCTTATGAACGGAAGCGGGTGATTGGATGGATCATCTGGTATTTGAGGTTGGATTGGCTATTGCTCTCATCGCTGCAGCCGGACTTATTTCCTCCAAACTGCGCTTCTCGGTCATCCCTTTTTATATCCTGATCGGAATGGCAGTTGGACCGCATGCGATGGAGCTATGGCATTTTGATTTTCGCTTTATCGAAAGCGCCCCATTTATTGATTTTATGGGAAGAATCGGAGTGCTGTTTCTTCTCTTCTACTTGGGTCTCGAGTTCTCAGTAGGTCGGTTAATTAAATCAGGTCGTTCCATTGCTGTGGGCGGTACCATTTATATTGGCATCAATTTTACACTGGGGCTGGCTCTTGGCTTCCTGAGCGGCTTTCCTGTAGCAGAGACACTGGTTATCGCCGGAATTACAACAATATCATCCAGTGCTATTGCTGCGAAGGTGCTGGTAGATCTCAAGCGGACCGCCAATGCTGAAACTGAAATGATTTTGGGCATTATTATGTTCGAGGATGTTTTCCTCGCCGTATACATCTCCATCCTCTCCGGATTGGTTCTTAGCGATTCATCCTCGCTCGGGGGTGTGCTGCTATCAGCGCTAATCGCGCTAGGCTTTATGCTTGCAGTCATTATTATCGGCCGTAAGGCCGTCCCTCTGTTAAATCGGATTCTCCGTATTCGCTCCAATGAGGTATTCGGACTTGTTGTTTTCGGCTCTCTGTTTCTGGTGGCTGGTTTTTCGGAAACGATTCATGTGGCGGAAGCTATCGGCGCCCTGTTGGTCGGTCTGGTACTAGCCGAAACGGAACACGCCAAACGGATCGAGCATTTAATTGTTCCTTTCCGCGATTTCTTTGGCGCCCTGTTTTTCTTCAGCTTTGGACTATCCATTGATCCACTGTCCCTGGGAGGAAACGCGATATGGCTTGCACTGGTAGCAGTCATCCTCACGTTGTTTGGTAACATTTGGGCAGGAATGCTGGCTGGGCGTACAGCCTCCTTATCTCCCAAAGCGTCAGCAAATATCGGCCTGACCATTGTGGCACGGGGTGAATTTTCGATTATCATGGCCAACTTGGGTAAAGAAGGCGGTTTGCTTGATATTGTTCAACCCTTTGCAGCCATCTATGTGCTCATACTGGCGATTCTTGGACCACTTCTGACAAAGCAGTCAAAACCTATTTTTAATATGTTAAACAAAATATTTAAGTTCAAGGACCCCCGCCTACGAAAGGAAGAAAGTAACTCGGCGTAACTGTAAAAGCTGGATACGACAATCCATAGGAGGGAAGGCTATGCCGCACGCTGTAAAACATGCCGAAACTCTATGAGGCGGCTTGTGAAGCCCGCTTCAGGAGATGCGAGCAGGTTCCCTGTCTTTTATACGGTGATTGGCGGAATTACGGCATCCGTCGGTCTGGAATTGTTTTTGCATCCGCATGATATGATCGCTGGAGGCGTCACGGGGATCTCCAGACTCATGTCGCTTTATTCACAGGAGCATTTTGGGTTACTGCTATTCGTTTTGAACTTGCCACTTATGCTGCTGTATTCTCTGTCTACTCACAAACCCATGCTGCTTCGTGCACTACCCGGCTTGTTCGCCTTTTCGGGCTCAGCCATCATTCTTTCGCCTTTTCCGGCAGTGAGCGGCCATCCGGTCGTATGTGCTTTGGGCGGCGGAATCTGTATAGGGCTTGGCGCAGGGCTGGCAGCTCGTTACGGTGGTCTGCTCGATTCACTAGGACTTAACGAGTCAGACGATGGCCGTCCATCCACATTATTGCTAACACATCGCAAGATTCCGTTAATACAGATTGTTATGCTGTGTAATGGTCTGCTGCTCATTACGGCTGGCTTTGTGCTAGGCTGGGAGCCAGCTCTCTATTCAGCCTTATCCTGCCTCGCCGCCTATGAAACGACCCGGCTGATGTTTACCGGTCTGACGCGTATGGTTTGTGTTGTCAGCAAGAAACAGCAAACCGTCGAGGATGCCATATATCGCAGGCTGCGTATACACAGCACGCCTGTTGTAGACTCTGCCCAGATAGAGGGCAAGATTAAAAACGAATCTGAGGATAAAAAAGAACAAATGGTAATCGTTTACAGCGTTCATCTGTTGGATTTGCAGCGCTTTAAGGCAGTCATCCAAATGGCAGACCCGCAGGCTGAGATCATGTATATGAAACGATGGAAAGCTTAGCAAAGTAACACATCAAAAAACGCTTATCTACACTAATCCTTGTACATAGATTAGTGATGGATAAGCGTTTTGTAATTAACAATATATTAACGGATATTAATTTTGCATGATAAAATCATGTTCAATACTGCTGGCACTGTCAAAAGTACGAATAATATCATAACGGGTATTGCGCTGTGCCGGAACGTGACCCGTCTCGCGGATCAACTGTAAAATGGATTCGATGTTAACCTTATACGTTGCGCCTGCAGCAGAAACTACGTTTTCCTCAATCATGGTGCTGCCAAAATCATCGCAACCGTAGTACAACGATTTTTTACCGATTTCAGGTCCCATGGTTACCCATGAAGACTGAATATGCTTGATGTTATCCAATACAAGACGACTGATCGCAACGGTCTTCAAATATTCCTCCGGCGTCTGGCGTTCCTTCTTCAGATTGGTGTTGTCTGGCTGGAAGGTCCAAGGAATAAAGGCTAAAAATCCTTCAGAATTATATTTGTTTTCAATGCATTCGTCCTGAGCATCACGAACACGCAACAAATGCAGCGCACGCTCCTCCATCAACTCGCCAAAGCCGATAACCATCGTAGCAGTCGTGTTCATCCCAACCTTGTGAGCCGTTTGCATCACATCCATCCAATCACGCCAAGAGCCTTTGAGACGGCTAATTTTCCGGCGTGTGCGGTCATCCAAAATTTCTCCGCCTCCACCCGGAAGCGAATCCAATCCAGCTTCATGAATGGCTCGAATCGTGTCTTCCATGGATAGACCGGATTTTTCCTTCATTTTGTGAATTTCAGCTGGCGAGAAGGAGTGCATCGTAATATCGGGAAAACGCTCCTTGATAGCTTTCAGCAAATCCGTATAATAACTGAACGGCAGATTCGGATTCACACCGCCTTGCATTAGAATTTCGGTGCCACCTACATCCTGCGTTTCCTTGATCTTCTGAAAGATCACCTCGTCCGGCAAAACATAACCTTCATCAGAACCCGGTCTACGGTAAAAAGCGCAGAAGCGACAATATACGTCACATACGTTCGTATAGTTAATATTTCGTCCGATGACGAAGGTTTTAATGGGATCGGGGTGCATGCGATTCATAACTTTATTCGCCGCATGACCTATTTTTTCTACCTCATCTGATTCGAACAAAGCAACGGTATCCTCTAAATTCAGGCGTTCGCCGCGTAGGGCTTTATCTAAAATATGGTCGATTACACTCATGGTGTATCCTCCTTCGCTGTCACAGGGCGACGAAATGAAAGACAGGACTTATGAACGAGAATGCTTTCACAAACCTGCGTTCGAACCCTGCCGTAATGTATGTTCATGACTGGCCTTGTATGTTGTCTGTGCTATTTAGCATAGTAAAACCTAATGATAATACTAACATATCTTTAGGTAAGGAACCATACTTATTCCCGCTTCTTTCTGCTTTTCACCTAGGAAAACAGGCAACTGCCAAGCTTATCTCAACATTGCATATAGACAAGAAATAAGAAAACAGAACTGAAAAGTGCATTTTTTCACACTGTCCTTCATGTCATTCTTATAGAAAACAGCAAGCCTCCTGAATGAATGGAAACTTGCTGTTTAGTACTGTACATATTTGCTCCCTGCCTGAAAACGACAAAGATACTACTGATGTGCTAACGCTCTAGCGCAGCGCCTCATCCAGATCACTGATCAAGTCGTCAATATCCTCCAGACCTACGGAGAAACGAAGTAGTCCGTCCGTAATCCCGCGCTCCAATCGTACACTATGAGGCATAGCCGCATGTGACATCATCGCCGGATACGACAAGATGCTTTCCACAGCTCCCAGACTCACGGCTACAATTGGAATACGTACGCGACTGAGGACTTCTTTTGCACGCTCACCAGAACCCACATCAAACGATATCACTGCACCATAACCGCTGCATTGACGCTCATGAACTTCACGTCCTGGATGATTCTCCAGACCCGGGTAGTATACCGCCTCAATGTCGTTGCGCTCGTTCAGCCAGTTAGCGAGCTTCGCTGCACTCTTTTCGCTGTGAGCCATACGAGCCTCCAGTGTCTTCATACCGCGCATGAGCAACCATGACTCCTGCGGAGCCAGCACGGTACCCAGTCCATTTTGGAGCTGCTTGATTTGTCTCCCCAGCGATTCGGTACGTGCTACTGCAAGTCCTGCCAGCACATCGCTGTGTCCGCCCAGAAACTTGGTCGCACTGTGCAATACAATATCGACTCCCTGCTCAATCGGACGTTGATAATAAGGTGTCATAAAAGTATTATCCAATAGCGTCAAAAGTCCGTTATCCTGTGCCCAAGAGGTTATTCCTGCTACATCGGTAATTTTGAGAGTCGGATTGGACGGGGTTTCCATATATACAGCCCTTGTATTCTCCTGCAACGCCTCTTTCACAAGGTTGAGGTCCGTCATGTCAACGAAGGTCGTTTCGATATTCATCCGTTTCAAAATGGAGGTCAGCAGTCGATATGTTCCTCCATATACGTCCTCGGAAACAATGACATGATCTCCAGCAGACAAGAGCATAAATGTAGTAGAGATGGCCGCCATACCTGATGCAAAGGCAAAACCGCTGGCTCCGCCTTCTAATAAGGCGATATAATCCTCCAAAGCTTGTCGTGTCGGATTACCTGAACGGCTATAGTCATGCTGGGGAGGATTAAAAATATCATGATGGTGAAAGGTAGAAGCTTGATAGATCGGGACGCTCGAAGCCCCCGTAACACTGTCAATTTCAGAGCCGAAATGCAGCAGCTTGGTAGCGAACTTCCGCTCTTTGTCCAGATCCTGGCCGATCCTTCTCGCATCCTCTATCATTGCTGCTCCCCTCCTTCTACTTCTTGACGTGCCGCTTCCAGCGCCGAACGCAAATCTTCAATTAGGTCGTCTGTATGCTCAATGCCGACGGAGAAACGCAACAGCCTGTCATCTACCCCGACTGCATCCCGAATTTCTGCTGGTATGTCCGCATGTGTCTGCACAGCGGGATAGGTCATTAATGATTCCACACCGCCGAGACTTTCCGCAAACGCAATGAGCTTAATGTGACGAAGCAAAGGCTCCACATAACGAGCATCCTTTACTTTAAAGGAGAAGATACCCGTATTTCCGCTGGATTGTTTATTTTGAATCTCACGACCTGGGTGGCCTTCGAGAGCTGGATAAAATACTTCCGCCACCGCCGGATGCGTCAGTAAATAGTTAGATAGCACTGTTGCATTATGCTGATGTCGGTCCATACGCAGCGCTAACGTCTTCATCCCCTTCATCAACTGATAGCAGTCGCTCGGGGAAAGCACGGCCCCTATGGAATTGTGCAGGAAGGAAATTTCAGCCGATAGCTCTTTGCCTTTGGTTACGATCAGCCCTGCCAGCACATCATTGTGTCCGCCCAAATATTTGGTTGCGCTATGTACCACAATATCAGCGCCCAGCTCCAATGGCCGCTGGAAATATGGGGTTAGCAGCGTATTATCTACAATGGTAAGCAACTGATGTTGTGATGCCCACTCGGCAACCGCTCGAATATCAGTGATCATCATTAACGGATTTGTAGGTGTTTCTATGAATACAGCTTTGGTATTCGGTCGACATGACTGTTCGAGTGCTTCAACATCGTTCGTATCCACATAACTTGCTGTTACACCAAATTTAGATAAAATACGCTCCAGCAAGCGATATGTCCCGCCATACAGATCCAGCGATACAATGAGGTGATCTCCCTGTCCAAACAATGCAAATACCGTTTGCAGCGCCGCCATACCTGAGCTACATGCAAAACCTGCATCACCCGATTCAAGTGCAGCAGAAGCCTCTTCCAGTACCTTTCGCGTAGGATTGATCGTCCGAATGTAATCAAATCCTGTGCTTTGACCTAGACGGGGATGGCGGAACGCCGTAGATTGGTAAATCGGGTAATTAACAGCCCCGGTTACTGGCTCCTCTACTGAACCGATTTGTGCCAATCTGCTTTCGATTTTCCACTGTTTCTCACTCATATGAATCCTCCTGTTAACTTCCATAGTGGGTGCTATAACAAATCCTGCAAAAATGGATGTCAAAGACTATACTGCTGCGCTACTGCAAGGTGGTACTGTACAAGGGTAAACTACAAGCCCCTTTTTAAATCTGGGGCCCGATATCGTAAGGTGTTTCTTGGTATACATAATAGTTCAGCCAATTCGAGAATAATAAATTGGCGTGTGCCCGCCAGATTGAGGGTGGTGTGCGCTTGGGATCATCATTAGGAAAATAATTTTTGGGGACTTCAATATCCATTCCTTTGGCCACATCGCGGTCGTATTCCCATTTCAGGGAAAGCGGGTCATATTCAGAGTGCCCAGTTACAAAAATTTGTTTACCGTCAAGCGTGGCTACGAGGTACACTCCAGCTTCCTCGGATTCGGATAAAACTTCTAATTCGGCAATATGATCAATATCTTCCCGCCGAACCTCCGTATGTCGGGAGTGAGGAGCATAAAACAATTCATCAAAGCCGCGTAGCAATTTTACTTTAGGTTTAATCACGGTGTGTGGAAATACGCCAAAGCATTTGTAGTCGAGCCCGTATTTAGGGACATCGAAATGATGGTATAAGCCTGCCTGTGAGGCCCAACAGATATGCATGGTCGAAGTTACATTCGTTTTCGTCCATTCAAAGATTTGCTGGATCTCCTCCCAGTAGTTCACATCCTCAAACTCAAGCTGTTCAACCGGGGCTCCTGTAATAACCATGCCGTCAAAACGACTGTTCTTGATCTCGTCAAACGTTTTATAGAACATGTTCAAATATTCTTGCGATGTATTTTTGGATACATGAGATTTCATGTGCACCAGCGTGACGTCCACTTGCAGCGGCGTATTGCCTACCAAGCGCAACAGTTGGGTTTCCGTCGTCTCCTTTGTAGGCATTAAATTCAAAATGGCGATACGCAATGGACGAATATCCTGATGATAAGCCAAGCTTTCATCCATTACGAAAATATTTTCGCCCTCCAGCACTTCCTTGGCAGGTAGCGTGTCTGGGATTTTAATCGGCATGTAAACTCACTCCTTGTTCGGTAAGTTTTGCGAAAATCGTCTTGTTGAGATGCCGGGCATATAATAAAAAGACCTTTCTCAGGTTAGAGAAAGGTCATATTTGTATCCATATGCGCCTCTCTCATCTGTCAGGGCAACGCTCTTTGTACAAAGCGCGCGTCCTGCAAGAATTAGCACCGTGCGATTAAAATCGCCGGTTGCCGGGTATCATCGGGCTAGTCCCTCCACCTGCTCTTGATAAGATTTCGCTATATTCATTTTAGGTTCACAAAGTTCTTGTTGTTCACTTTAATGCATCGGCTGGGCTTCGTCAAGATGGGACTTTTAAATTTGTACCCTGCATTCACATTTTGTCTACCTTTTCCATAGGTTAAATCATATCCCTCCTATCGTTGAAGCTCTTGCCACTACTGTTGATTTAGCCCATGATTTTGCGCTTGAAAGGCCGTAGGCCGAGCGTTATACTATACAAGTGCTATTAGGCAAAAATATGGAGCAGTAGTGCAGATTTGAGTGTTTCCTGCGATACTGTGGCAATCTAAAAAAGAACATTTGAGAGGTGAATCCGGAATGGAAGGCGACCCGAGTCCGAATAGGCGGCGATCCCTGAACAACAGCATAGGAATGACTTCAGCTTGCCGAAAGACGGGACGCCAGGCTCTGCATGCTCCAAAAGCCTCCGGCTTTTGATGGGAGTGCACGCTTACCCGCACCGGCTAACTGGCTAACTGAGTCCATTCCTTATGCTTAAGGTAAACGTATTTCCGTTACGACGGAGCATAAGGAGTGACATATATGAAAATCCGTTTGGTCAACAACGGGGTTTTTACCCCTGTCGAAGAAATTGAAATGGCGCTTACTGCACCGGCAGAAGGTTTTTATTGGATTGATGCCGATGTCGATGATTTGACAGTGCTCCAGCCTTTATTTTCCATGCATGATCTTGCAGTAGAAGACTGTTTGAGTGAAGAAGAACAGCGTCCGAAGATTGAAATTTATGAAAGCCATTATTTTATCGTTGTAAATAGCATTCGTTTTGATGATGAAGAAATATTTTTGCGAGCTTTGAACATTTTTCTCGGCCGCCATTTTATCATTACGGTGACCAAGCAGAAAATAAATGAGCTTCGTACCCTCAAGCCTATGCTGTGGGAGCAAGAAGTCAGCCAGCCTGACCGTTTTATGTATCTGTTGGTCGACTTGATTGTTGACAACTATTTTCTGGTTGGTGACCGGATTGAGGTCCGCATTGAGAAGCTGGAAGAAGATATTCTAATGCATACGAAAAAGTCGCATTTGAACGAAATCATCGGCTTACGAAGTGAGATTCTGTGGCTGAAAAAAGTGCTGGGTCCACAAAAAGAAGTCATCAATACCCTGAACAAACGGGATTTGCGGCTCATCGACGATCAATTGCAAAAATATTTCAGCGACATTTATGAAAATGCTGTGAAAATTTCGGAGACTTTTGAAACTTACCGCGACTTGATGGGTAACCTTCGAGAAGCTTATCAATCCAGTATCGCCAACCGTGCCAATGAAATTATGCGTGTGTTTACGGCAATTACGACCGTATTTATGCCATTGACAGTCATTACCGGAATATATGGGATGAACTTCGATAATATGCCTGAGCTTCATACACGTTATGGCTATTTTGTCGTCATTGGTATTATGGTGGCATTAGGTGTCAGTATGTTCTGTATTTTCCGCAAGAAAGACTGGGTTTAAAAAGAACAGGGGGAAAAGTACCGAGTTGGATACTTTTTTCGATTTTCAGCTTGGTCATAAAAAGCAGCAGCCGTGTCCTGTGTGGAACTCGCTGCTGCTTTTTAGTATGTTGAACCCTGAATGCACTTTAATACTTTAGCTTTATTCAATCAGTTCTATATTATCCAACATGTCGGTCGGGTACCTGCTGATGACGAAACCGTATACGGATCAGACGCAGACGCTCGTAAATTTGATCCAGTCCTGTTTCGGTTGCCTTTTCTTCCCCATACACTTTCAGCATGACGGGCTTGAGCAGCGCATCCCCCAACTCTTCATAAGCAGACCAGATGGCTGCCTGCTCTTCCTCAGATACATTCACCAATTCCTTGCGGATCAGCTTCTCCATATCAATGCCATCCCTGTCCAAATGCTCCACAGCTTCAATCATCTCTCTACGATGCAAACCTGTCTTCATTCCGATATGCTCCAGTGAAAGACCGTCCGAAATGCCTTCGATAATCGTTCTAGTTAGGCTGAATTTGTTCAGCTCCTGCCTGTACTGGTTCTCTTTTTGCTTGTATAGCCATGACAAAAAAACTTCTTCTTCCAGCGTCTCTGTTACCCAGTTCAACGGAAATGGTGTGGTCCGGTCATTTTGTGTCGTAATAGCCAATAGCTCCGTCCCATATTGCGACACTTTACCCTGACCCATACCAGGCAGCTCCAACAGTTCTTCTTCGGTATGGGGAAGATAGACGCTAATGAGTCGAAGCAGCCGATTCGTAGCGATAAAATAAGGTGCTTTTCGTTCCGTTGCTGCCTTTTGCCGTCTCCACATCGTCAACTGCTCATACACTTCATCACGTGGAAACAAATCACTGTAGCAATACAGCTTTTGCAGCGTTTGTCCTCGTCCTGATGATCCTTCTTGCTCATGAAATACGCCATGGATTAAGGGCCTATAGCCCTCAGCCATTTTGAGCGCCAGCTCATGACGGTATACATGTAGTAATTCCTGCCACAAGCTGCCCTCATACCAAAGGTCGTCTATACTTTCATCCGGGACATGCTGTGTGCTCCAGCCTGCACTCCATCCCCCTTCATGCTGCCCAATCCATACCTGAGCAAAGTCCTCATAGCCCTGTTCATTTCGTTTGGACAAGCGATTTAAAAATACAATATCCATGATTTCTTCCTCCCTCATATCGTTGAAAGACAGTCCCGCACAACACAAAAACGCAAAAAAAAGCACCCATCCTGCGTATTCGCAAGAAAGGTGCTTCCCTTTTTGAGCCGTACTATACTGTTGCCTATATAATAACCGTACCTTGGAGTGCCGTCAACCATAAATTCTAATGATTCAGCTTTTCCTTTGCCAATGCCAGAGCACCGCACAATCCAGCATTGTCACCCAATCCCGGAGATACGATATATTGCTCAATATCTGTTGCCAGACTCGAATGCTGTACGTATCCGTTCAAAAGTTCTTGAAGCTTGGTACGAATGAGCGGGAACAGTTGGTCCTGCTTCATCACTCCCCCGCCCATAATAATTTTTTGCGGTGACAGGATTAATACATAGCTCATTAAAGCCTGTGCCAGATAGTACGCTTCCATTTCCCAGGCCGAGTGATCGACAGAAAGCTCATGTCCTTTAACCTTCCATCTTTTTTCGAGCGCAGGACCTGCTGCCAGTCCCTCCAAACAATCTCCGTGATAAGGACATGTCCCCTCGTAAGTATCTTCTGGGTGACGACGTACCAGAATATGCCCCATTTCCGGGTGGGATAATCCATGTATCAGCTTTCCACCAACCAAAGCACCCGCCCCGATGCCTGTACCTATCGTAATATACAGACAGTTGTCCAATCCTTTGGCGGCACCCCAAATAGACTCACCAAGTGCTGCTCCATTCACATCCGTGTCAAACCCCATAGGCACATCAAAATGCTCTTTCAGTTTGCCAATCAGATTGTAATTTCCCCAATGTGGCTTTGGCGTTGTTGTAATATAGCCATATGTATCACTACCTTCGATAGGATCAATCGGCCCGAACGAGCCTACGCCCAATGCTTCAATGCCCTTGCCTTCAAAAAATGCGATGACATTCTCCATTGTTTCTGCTGGGGTGGTTGTTGGAAAGCTCGCCCGTTCCAGTACCTCTCCACGTTCGTTGCCAATTCCACATACAAATTTGGTACCGCCTGCCTCAATTGCTCCCAATACTGTCATAGTTGCTGTTGTCCCCTTTCGATAATCCGGTTCTCTCTCCACTATATTCACCTGAAATGTACCTGAGGTCAATCCCCTTATCGCAATTGTATATAATCCTTCACATGACTATATAACTCCGTCGACATATGGGTATATAAATAAGGACACTAACGCACCAAGCGTCAGCATCCCTATATTACTTACTTTACTTAAATTGTCCGTATCAAGCCTAACAGCTTTATTAAGATCCGGTTGCGACACCCATCAATGTACACAAGCTTTTCATTTCAAGCTGCTCAAACTTGTCTACAATTTGCACGTGATCCAGCGTCAGCAGACAGCTATCCAAAGCACATGCTACAGGTACACCACAGTGAATTTCAGCAAGTTTGCGTGAAAGATGCAGCATATCCAAATCACTCTCAATTTTTTTACGGACCGAGGGTGTTAATTGATCCAGATTCTCCAGAATGCCCTCAATAGAGTCGTATTCCTGCACCAGCTTGAGTGCCGTTTTCTCACCTATACCTCGTACTCCTGGATAATTATCGCTTGCATCCCCCATCAGGCCTTTAAGGTCCACCACTTGGCGTGGCTTAAGCCCTTTTTCAGTCAGCAGGGTCTCCGGAGTGTATACCATATAATTGCCGTGCCCTTTTTTCATAATAATGACCCGTGTCCGCTCATCCACTAATTGAAGTAAATCATGATCTCCTGAGAGAATCATTACATCCATGTCCTCATTTTGCGAATAATGGCGTGCAAGCGTACCGATACAATCATCGGCTTCAAAGCCTTCCGCTCCAATGTTGGGAATGCCGAGGCTGTCCGTCACTTCACGAATCAATGTAAATTGGGGAATCAAATCATCTGGTGCGTCGGCTCGGTTTCCTTTATACGCAGCAAAATGTTCCCCACGGAATGTCGTTCCGCCCATATCCCAGCAGCAAATGACATGTGTAGGATTAAACGTTTGGACTGCATCCCAAAAATATCGAATAAAACCATAGATGGCGTTCGTTGGCACCCCAGCTTTTGTACGACGGATATAACCGTTTGCGGCGGTTGCATAATAAGCGCGAAATAGCAGGGCCATGCCGTCAACCAGCATTACGGATTGTTCATTGCGTTGTGTCACAGATTGTATTGCTCCCATTCATCATAATATTTAACCCCCACAGTATAACATATCGTGAGTGTAAATTGGGCGTTATTGAGCTTCCCATGTGCCCTCAAATGTTTCCTCTTTGAATCCTATCGTTACTTTGTTCCCGTCGGTTACAATCGGGCGTTTGATTAATCTACCATTCGAGGATAAAAGCGAAATTTGCTCTTCACGACTCATGTCTCCAAGCTTATCTTTCAGCTTTAGCTCTTTGTACACCTCACCGCTTGTATTAAAAAACTTTTTCAGCTCCAGCCCGCTTTTTCGAATTAAATCTTCCAATTCCTCTGGGCCGGGCGGCTGTTCAAAAATAGGAATAAGTTCCGTCTCATGTCCCTTGTTTTGCAGCCATTTCACTGCATTACGACAGGTACTGCATTTAGAATACTGATATACTTTCAGTTGGCTCATCGCTAGATTAACCTCCATTTGGTTTCGATAGCTTATTTATATTTTATTCTGAAAAATATTGCGCTCTTAATAGCTCCTGCATTTCAGCCATATCTTCAGGTAGAGGAGCATAGAACGTCAGCCGCTCCCCGGTTACAGGATGCTCCAAGGACAGCTCTGAGGCATGCAAGGCTTGTCGAGGCATCCTGGCATCAAGCTGATCATATCGTTCACGTTGCGCAGCATCATCGGGTGTAATCCGGTACATTTTATCTCCGATCAACGGACAACCGATATAAGTCATATGCACTCGAATTTGGTGCGTACGCCCAGATTCCAACTTTAGTCCGATGCGACTTCCCCCGTTCCACACTTCCTCCAGCTTATACAGCGTAAGGGCAGGATAACCATCCGGGGTCACCATACGTAAATGCGGATTATCCGGGTTGCGGTCAATCGGTCCGTCAACCTTACCTTCCTGCAGCTCAGGGCGCCCATGCACCAGAGCCGTATAGCGCTTATCCACCGTTCCCGCAATCATCTGCTCAGAAATATGCTGGTGTACATACGGATTTTTGGCTACTACCAGCACACCCGTCGTCTCTTGATCAAGACGATGAACAGGACGAAACCGGAACAGTTCTCCCTTGGTCTGCCAATAATGCACAACCCCATTAGCCAGTGTTCCAGTGTAATGACCGTGAGTTGGATGGACAATCATACCCGCCGCCTTGTTCACCACTAACAAATGTTCATCCTCAAACAATATCTCAAAAGGAATGGGTTCAGGTAAAATATCATCAGAACGCTCGCGCTCCATGCGAATTTCTACTCGATCCCCGGACTTCACCTTTACGCTGATGTACACACGTGTCCCGTTCAGCATAATACCTTGCTCGGTCAGCTTGAGTTTGGATATTAACTTTCGAGAAATGTTCATACGTTTTTGTAAAATAGTCTTCAACAGCATGCCCTCCTCCTCAGGAGGGATCGTATATACGATAGGTTCATAGTACAAGCTCATCACAAATTCCCGGTTGCCTCCTTATTTGCGGAACACTTTTTTGCTGCGCACATATTCGACATCGGGCACACCCTGACGGACATTCGCTGTGCGAGCAACGGCAAAGAAATAATCGGAAAGACGGTTCAAATACCGACGTACCGCCGGATTGATGTCCGTATGTTTACCTAGTGTAACAGCACGGCGTTCCGCGCGTCGGCAAACCGTACGGCAAACATGAAGCGTTGAGGATAATGTGCTACCACCCGGTATAATAAAACGCTCCACCTTCGGATTTTCCTCCTGACATGCATCAATCCAGCCTTCCAGTCGCTCTGCCAGCTCGTCTTTCACCTTATATTTGCTTTCACTGATTTTAACAAACGCCAAATCCGAACCACAATCAAACAGCTCCTGCTGTATTTCCTCCAATTGAGTCCGAATATCCGCAAACTTTTCCCCTTCGGCAAAGCTGATCGCTTGTCCTACAAAGCTGTTCAGCTCGTCAATTGTACCGTATGCCTCCACACGGTCATCATCTTTGGACACTCGACCTCCAATCACAGAAGTTTGTCCTTCATCACCTGTTCTGGTATAGATCCCCATATTACTCCATCCCCCTTATCATTCCGTAAGTGCTTTCAGCACCTTGATGGCTTCTTCCTTATTGCTTGTACGAGGCGGCACGGTAGCAAATAATGTTTTTGAGTTATATTTTAGCTCCTTAAACATCTTCATCTGCTCCACCGGAATTCCGAACAAATGAGTTTCCTTGCTTACATCTGTTTCTTCTTCCTCCTGCCCCTTCTTCTTAAATACGCCGCCCTCGAACACGCCCCGAGCGTACGTCTTCTTGTCAAAAGCATCATCTAACGGCAGATTCGAACCATTCTGTCCATACAGCTTCATGTCCTCTTCCGGCAAAAGAAACAGATCATGCTCCCCGGCCGCATATTCTACAACCAGCTTCTGCTGGTTATACAGCGGACTGACTGAAATCTCAATAGTCGGAGCCTGTTCGCCCAGCTTATCCTTAAGCTTTTGTGCCAGCTCTTCACGGATGACTGAAGCATCCCCTTTATCCATAATAAAAATGGAGAAGCTGTCCTTGTCCCGTCCCCCACATCCAGCCAATAATACAAGTGCCAACATTCCGATGATCCATGGCGATAGCCTTTTTAGCCCTGCTCTCATATGTATGCCCCCTCTTCCATGCCATTAATATATCATAAGTTGTGAACGCAAAAAAAGAAGGCCCTACGGCCTCCTTCTTACCTTTGGCTGACTTCACACGGTTAAACCTTGCATTCCGTACCATACATTTTCATGTATTCATTGATTTTCAAATCGAGCTTGCAACTAATCTCGATGACAAGATCAGAGGTGAAGGACTGCTCTTCCTGAAACGTCCGCATCATCTCATTGCGCAGGAACAAAATTTCATCTTCTAGGGAAATGTCGTATCCTATTGAACTAGACGAATTATATCCAACATATGACATGAGCATTCCTCCTACAATTGAAAAATTGAACTTCCTGCTTTCGAATTCAAATTATAGCATAGAAATTTAGAAATAAAAGACTATTTTTTATGAATTACCCATAAAAAAATAATTTTAACCTTCTTTTCTTACTTTTTCTACAAAATGACCAATCCGATCCAGTGCCTCCGTCAGCTGAGCAACAGAAGTCGCGTATGAGCAACGAAGATAGCCTTCGCCTCCCAAACCGAACACATTACCCGGTACAGCCGCAACTTTAGCCTCTGCCAATAGACGCTGTGCAAATTCATCTGAGCTAAGTCCCGTGCTTTGAATACTAGGGAAAACATAAAAAGCCCCTCTTGGCTCATGGCACTCCAGGCCGATTTCCCGGAACCCTTCAACCATCAGACGGCGACGCTGATTATAGGCTTCTACCATACGATCTTTCTCACCCAAACCATTCCGCAAGCCTTCCAGTGCCGCAACTTGCCCCATAGAAGGCGCACACATTACGGTGTACTGATGGATTTTGAGCATAGCCGCAATCAGATCTGGATGTCCGCATGTATATCCAATACGCCAGCCTGTCATGGCGAAGGCTTTGGAGAAACCACTGACGAGAATCGTACGATCCATCATACCAGGCATAGCGGCAAAACTAACATGCTTCTCTCCATAATTCAATTCAGCATAAATTTCATCAGAAATGACGATCAAATCATGCTTTTCCACGACTTCGGCAATCGGAAGCCAATCTTCATAAGTCATCGTAGCCCCAGTTGGATTACTCGGATAGCATAAAATCAGCACCTTGGATTTAGGTGTAATTTTTGCCTCCAACGCCTCAGCCGTCAGCTTAAATTCATCCTTAGCAAATGTTTCAATACCTACCGGAATCCCGCCTCCAATTGAAGTGATTGGAGAATATGAAATGTAGCACGGCTCGGGCACGAGAATTTCGTCGCCAGGTACAATTAACGCACGCAAAGCAAGATCAATCGCCTCGCTTCCCCCAACGGTCACGATAATCTCATTTTTAGGATCATAATTAACTTCAAATTGCTCATTCAGATAATCACTAATCGCTTCACGCAGTTCTGGCGTTCCCGCATTAGACGTATAGCTGGTAAAACCTCGCTCTAATGAATAGACACAGGCTTCCCGCATATGCCAAGGGGTTGTAAAATCCGGTTCGCCTACACCAAGGGTAATAATATCCTTGTTGCCACCCACCAAGTCAAAAAACTTACGAATGCCCGAAGATGGAATTTCGCGCACCAACGGGGACAAATAGGAACTCATGGCTTTGTTACTGTCGGTAAATGCTTCTGTTTTGAGATTCATCATGATCTTCCTTTACGGCGAAATCACCAGACGATTATCTTCCTGATGATCCTCAAAGATAATTCCGTCCTGCTTGTATTTTTTAAGCGTAAAATTAGTCTTGGTGGACAAGACCGAGTCAATAGGAGACAGTTTCTCCGACACAAAATTAGCGACCTCACGGAGGTTGCGGCCTTCAACTTCTACCAGCAAGTCGTATGCTCCAGACATGAGATAAACCGATTTAACTTGCGGATACAAATAAATCCGTTCTGCAATACCTTCAAATCCTCTTCCACGCTCGGGTGTAATCTGTACTTCAATCAAAGCAGTAACCTTTTCGTCGTCGACTTTATCCCAATTGACTACGGCGGCGTACTTAACGATTACATGTTGGTCTTCGAGCTCTTTAATTGAGGTGCGTATATCCTGCTCATCAACCCCCAGTAAAGTAGCCAACAAAGTCGGTGTTCTTCTTGCATCTTCTTTTAACAATTCCAGCACTTTTAATTTCAAACCATTTAGCTCTGTCATTCTACATAAGGCCTCCATCGAAAGAGATTACTATACATCATACAATACGCACTTTAAACCTGCAAAGAAAAACCGTCCGCCCCGGTAAACCCGGCAGACGGACGGCTGTTATGGGAAATTGCTTCAAAAACGGAATATCCCGTTTACATATAGTAAGGGTTATTTTGGTGAGTAGGCTGCCCTTGCTGATGCATAGGTTGACCATATCCCCCCGCTGATGACGACTTTTGCTGAATGAACTGTTGGCATTCGTGTTGGGTCTTGCGAGCTTCTTGAATCTGTTTGTCCAAATCGATGCGCAGTGCTTTTGACGAAGTGGAGTACATATTGTTCTGACTCATCAGACGATACAAATCGCCTTGTAGGCGCAGCGTATCGTTCGTAAGGTCGGTGAACATCTGACGCACAGACGGACAATTGGATTCCGTTGTCGCTGTTGTATACTCTCCCACCGTGCGTTTCATATCGGCAAGAATGGTATAGAGCAAATCTTCTTCGGGCATAAATGACGTATTGTTCTGTGAAAACATCGTGATATTACCTCCTTTATTGGTTAATCCATAATTACTGTTGCGGTTGCATAGGAGCAAGCTGCTGGTGCTGTTGAAGTGCATTGGAAAGCAGGTTCAGGTGGTTCTCATGAGTTCTCGCGAATTGCAGACAAGCTTGCTGAATGGCTGGATGCTGAATGGATGCTGCTGTCGCCGTACATTGCTTGAGCAGCAGTTCTTCATTGGAAATGGAGTCCACGATGTACTCCAGCTCTTTGCCTGTCAAGGGTTGCATGTTGGTAGATTGCATAGTCTCTGTGCCTCCTTAAATGTTTTGTTGCACGCTGGTTATCTTGTCCGTTTGGCGAAATACTATGTACACATAAGAGATACTACATATTGCCTATAAGGAGTGCTGTTTATATGGAATTGATTAGCGGGAATACGTATTGGCCGAGTACCTTGGAGCAAACATCGGATTTTCCGCCTTTGGCAGAGGATTTAAATTGTGATGTACTGATCATCGGAGGCGGGATGGGTGGGTCCATCTGCTCCCGGCTATTGGGAGAACGACAGGTAGACACCGTGGTTATTGATAAACGCAAGCTGGTACATGGAAGTTCTTCGGCCAATACCGGACTGCTGCAATATAGCAATGATAAGACCTTAACCTCCTTCATCAATACGTTTGGTGAAACGAACGGTGTACTGTTTTACCGTATGTGCAAAGATGCTCTGGATCAGTTGGAAAAACTGTCTACCACGCTGGAAATTGATCCATTCTTTATACGCCGCAGTAGCCTGTACTATGCAAGTACATCGGAGGATGTGCAGATGCTTCAGGAAGAGTACAAACAGCTAACCCGGTTTGGATTTCCCGTCGAATACTGGGATGAGCAACAGATTGCAGCCCGATTTCCTTTTCGAAAATCAGCAGCCTTGTACACGCACGAAGATGCCGAGGTTAATCCATTTTTGTTTGCCCAAGGACTGTTGCAATCCGCCAGCCGTCTCGGTGTACGCTTATATGAGTATACGGAAGCCAAGCATTTTGAATTCAACGAAAATGAAGTTGTTTGTCATACCAGCGGTGGAATTATCCGAGCGAAAAAAATCATTTTTGCAACGGGTTATGAAACACAGGAGATTAAAACAGATCGCGGAGCCGTTCTAGAAAGCTCTTATGCTATCGCCACCAATCCAATCGGAGATGTTCCCTTGTGGTATGAGCAGTGTCTGATTTGGGAAACTGCTCGTCCTTATCTGTACATACGCTCAACACCGGAAGGACGCATCATTATTGGTGGTTTGGATGAACCTGTACTGGACGCCCATCAACGTGAAATCAGGCTGCTACACCAACAGCAAAAGCTGCTGCAAACGCTACAGGAGCATTTTCCGGGTGTTCCATTTCAGATCGACTATGCTTGGGCGGCTGTATTCGGCTCCTCTCACGACGGCTTGCCGTATATTGGTCCACATCCACGTTTTCCAAACTGCTATTTTTTGGAGGGTTACGGGGGAAATGGGACGGTTACGAGTATGATGGCCGCACAGCTATTGGCTGATGAACTGACGGGCACACACCGACCTGAAATGGAGCTTTATTCTCTAATCCGTACTACCAAGCCCTCGCCTGAAACAACGGAACCGATGGTTTAACATATGAATACAAAAAGAACCTCTTTCCCCTACTAATTGGGTCTGGAGGTCTTTTTTAATGTATTTTCAAACTATTCGGTTTGCTTGTGCCAGCGTTGTGCATGGGAATGAGATTTGCTCTGCTTCGTCTTTTGTTCCATTTTCAGCACACTTCGCATAAAAAACCATCCGAGCACTGGCATCAATGCAAGGCCAATCAACAACCAGATCATCGCCGTAGGAGCCTTGCTGATACTTAGGACACCCAAGAAAATGAGTGTTCCGGTCAATCGGCCTACCATTAAGCATAGTTCGCGCAACACAACCAGTTCCACTCTCTGATTGGCATCTCCTTTACTCGTACCCATTAAATCAAAGCTCGCAGAAATCATGGGAATTAAATATAAAGGCATAAATAAAGCGGTGCCGATCCCCATAATCAGTAGTGTGCTATACTCCATACGCCACAATAACGGTAATAGCGCGATCACCAACAACACGGCACCCAACAGCATACCCGCCGAACGATAGTGTGGCTTGAGCCATTTTCCGACAGCCCAAAAGCTGAAAAATGATACCGCCGAGGTGATAAGTGAAAACTGTGCCAGCTTCCATTCCTGTTGAGTAGCTACATATACGAGCAGCGTAATCAGGAAGGCAAACACCCCTTCACGGATGCCCTGGGCAATAAGCGATAACGACAACGGACGCCACATACTCCTTTTTTGTGACAATCGTTGCTTGGGCTCTTTCCAATTGTAATTTCCTGTCGGCTTACGTTTGCGAAGAAAGAAACTAAGCACCACTCCTACGACATAAAAGGCCAAGGAAATACTGAATATCACGCGATAACCTGCGTCATCCTCCATACGGGCAATAATCCAACCGGACAGCCAAGGACCCACTATACCAGAAAACGAGCCCAGCAGACCCACCCATCCGTTAAAATGATCACGGCTTGCCTGATCCGTGACTTCGAAAAAAATCACATTAAACGCCAGCCAGAATAAACCTAATGCTGCACCCAGCAGCATCCCGAGCGGCCATATGTAGTTCACAGCCTGCGGTCCCGTATATAACACGATCAGATAAAATAGGCCTGATAATGCGGTCCCCACGCGTAGGGCATTCATTTTGTTATGTTCCTTGACCCACTTTCCAGCCACCCAGACCATAATTCCCAGTGCAATTTGTTGACTAACATTAAACCAGCCGATCATCGCGTAATCCTGCCTGCTTTTCCACAAATACACATTAAGAAATGTGCCTGACAATGCTGCTGCAAACACAAACAATCCATTCAAGCTTAATAGCAGAATGGATTGTCCGTTCAGGTTTGATTTCAATGCAGTTCCCCCTAACCGAAAAATCACCAATCAGCTTATTTCAAGCCAGCTTGTTCAAAGATTTCTTCGATTTAAGATGCCCGTATTGAGCTTGGGCCTATCCGGGGGATTGCTATTTAATTGTTGGAAATACCGCTGAGCTTCTCCAGCATCCGCAGTCGGTCATTCTCTGACAGCGTCTGCTGGACATGGAAGCAGCTAGGGCATACATAAACATTCAAGACGAACGGCAAATCCAGAACGGGCTTGCCGAGCGCTGGAGACATCGACGGTTCAAAACCTTCTCTGGTTACGGTTTGCGAACCTGCATGCAGCATGTACTCCCCACATTGAGAACATTCAAGAACCTCATCTTGTCTGTCGAGTATTTGTTCAGCGCCTTGTTCATAAGCCATCAGATCCGCACCGCTTTCTTCAAATTTTTGCAAAGTATGCAGCACAGGCAACTTATGAAGCTCATTATCCTGCAACAACGGTGCATCAACCGGTTTTTCAACTACGATTTCATCCTCTGCCTCATATAAAATATCCTGCTCCTCATCATCACCGAGCTGAATACTCAATGTCCGATAACCCTTCAGGTCTTCTTTTCCATGAGAGTGGGGCGCCGGGGTTACAGAAGCCACATGATCATGTTTCTTCTCTTCATGTCCATGCTCACCGGCATGTCTATGAACAGGTGGAGAAACAGACTCATCTTCATCATCGGTGATGTCAGAGTACCCTTTTAGATCATTATGGCAATAAGGACATTCTTCCTCAGGTCCTAATTCTTCATCCCAAATAATTTCCATGTTACACCATGGACAAATAGTCATTTCCAAGCTTTATCATCCTTCCGTTCCAAGCGTATACCAAGCTCTAGTATACAAGATATGTCAAGTTACACTGGCACCGATCACATAAGATAAAGATATGGAAATAATCATGGAGAACAAGCCGACAGCACGATTATCCTCTTTAATCTGTTGATCGATAGAAAATACCGGTGTCAGAAACTCAAAAAGAAAGTACGCCGCAAGAAGCAGTAAAAAGCCAACGAACGACCAAATCATCGTATCATACACACTGGATTTGGCTTCCATTGCAAAGCGGAGTACGTTGCAAATACCGAACATTTTCCCTCCCGTAGCCATGGCTACCGAAACATTACCGCGCTTGATCTCTTCCCAGCATTTATAGCGGGTTACCAGCTCAAAACACGACAAAAATACAATTAGCTCCAGCACCGCCACCGAGAAATAACCCAGCATCATCCCCAACGGATGTGACAGCAATTCATCAATCGCCATCTTCACTTCGTCCCTCCCGTTCTACCAAGCGTTCCCGGGCAAAGCCGGCAACCCCTAGCTATTCCAATTCAGCAACTGTTACGCCTGTGCCGCCTTCATTGTAATTACCGATACGGTAGCTTTTCACATGCTTATGCTTGCGGAGGTACTCCTGAATACCGGTTCTCAGGACACCCGTACCTTTACCATGAATAATGTGTACCTGACCCAGATTGGCCAGAAACGCTTCATCCATGAAGCGGTCCACTTCCATCAAGGCTTCCTCCACGTTCGCCCCCCGAAGATCAAGTTCACTTCGTACGTTATCATCACGTGTCCGCTTAACGCCAGTCACTGGTTTTTGAACTCTTGGAGTCGTTGTTTGTGCAGGTTGCAGTAGTTCCAGATCATCCAGACTGACCTTCATCTTCATGATTCCCAGTTGAATCACAGCTTCCTTGGTACCGGACAGTTCAACCACGTGTCCTTTTTTATTCAGACTGTGGACGGATACTTCATCGCCAGCCATGATAGAACGAGTACGCGTAGCAGCCGGGCGTTTGACGGTACTTTTTTTGCGTTGTTTCGGTTCAGCCTCATCCAGTTCTCTGCGAGCTGCAATCAGCTTATGCTCCTTAACCGAGGCCCCTTCTTCCTGAGCCAATTTACGCAAATCAGTAATGATTTTCTCTGCTTCACTACGAGCCTTATCCACGAGAACCCTTGCTTCGTCCTCAGCTTTTTCCAGCATACGGTCCCGTTGGGACTCCAGCTTATCCAGCTCCATCTGATGACGGCTACGCAATGCTTCCATTTCCTTACGTAGCTGCTCCGCTTTTTCCCGTTCTTGCTCAGCTGCCAAACGGTTCTGCTCCAGTGACGCGATCATGTGCTCAACGCGCTGGTCTTCTTCCGTTACCTCACCACGGGCATAGTCTAAAATACGCCCTGGCAATCCCAATCGCTCGGCAATGGCAAATGCATTACTTCGTCCGGGTACACCGACCAGAAGGCGGTAAGTCGGGCTTAATGTAGCGACATCAAACTCCATGCTTGCATTAATAATTCCTTTGCGCTCATAGGCATACGCCTTCAATTCACTATAGTGAGTCGTCGCAACCATGCGGCAACCCATGGCATGTATATGCTCCAAAATAGATACAGCCAGAGCCGAACCTTCTGCGGGGTCCGTTCCTGCCCCCACTTCGTCAAGCAATACAAGACTTTTTGGCGTCATATTTTTCAGGATGCTAATGATATTGGTCATGTGACTGGAAAATGTACTCAAGTTTTGCTCAATGCTCTGCTCGTCACCAATATCGGCATAGATTGCATCAAATACACACAGCTGGCTTTCATCCTCAACAGGTACAAACAGTCCAGACATCGCCATCAAGCTAAGTAGGCCAATGGTTTTCAGGGTAACGGTTTTCCCCCCTGTGTTCGGTCCGGTAACGATAATAGAGGTGTATGAATTGCCTAACTCCACATCAATGGGAACAACCTGCTCCAACGGAATTAGAGGATGTCTGCCCTTTTTCAGCTTTAAATATCCGCGGTCATTCATTAAAGGTAAGGTTGCCTTCATTTCACGGGCGAGACGCGCTTTTGCAAAAATAAAATCAAGATTGCCCAAAATGTCCACATCATACAGCAACATATCTGCTTGTTCTGCGACGAGTGCGGTCAGCTTTTGTAAAATGACTTCAATTTCACGCTCTTCTCTCAGCCTTGTTTCCCTCAGCTTATTGTTCATGGCTACGATGGATTCAGGCTCGATAAACAATGTTGCACCAGACCCGGATTGATCATGAACAATTCCGCCAAAATAAGAACGGTATTCGGCCTTAACCGGGATCACAAACCGATCTCCGCGAATCGTAATCAACTGATCTTGAAGCATTTTGGAGACAGTTGAGGAACGAATCATGGAATCCAGCTTTTCACGAATACGCACTTCTCCCGAGCGCAGCTCCCGACGGATTTGAGAAAGCTCTGTGCTGGCAGAATCCAGCACCTCTGCATTCTCGTCAATACAGCCTTTAATGGAGTTTTCCAAACCTCTCTGCTCCGAAAGCTGCTCACTCCAATACAGCAATGTTTCGACAGGATTTTCCTCATGCAAACTTGTCACGTATACCTGTATACGGCGTGCGGCCTGAACTGTTGTCCGAATGCCGAGCAACTCCTGCGGGCTTAACGTTCCACCAATACGGGCACGCTTCACCGCCGGAGTGATACCTACTACTCCGTTAAATGAAGGCACTCCTTTGAGGCGATCAGCAGCATAAGCCTCATCCGTGCCTTTCAGCATTTTCTTGATATGCTCCAAATCATCGCTGGGCTGTAGTCGAAGGGCTGTCTGTTGTCCCGTTGCCGTTTGGGCATAGTGACTTAGTTTATTTAGAATTTTTTGATATTCAAGGGTTTTGAAAATTTTAGAGTCCAACTTCACTACTCCTTTCACTTATATCTATATTATACCGAAAGCAGCAAACTTACGCTATTTGCCAACTCTGTTTTACACATAAGAAAGCTCTTCATGCCACACACTAACCTTTGTCTAACCCTGTAAATTCAAAAAACAAAGGAGGTTATTCCGTGAGCATTCTCGGGCACATTGTACGTTTCATCGTTGCCGCTCTGGTGCTGATGGTCGTAAGCTGGATCGTTCCCGGATTTAGTGTAGGCGGCTTTTGGAGCGCGCTGATTCTTGCCATTGTCATTGCCTTGGTTGGTTACATCATCGAGGCAGTGTTCGGCCGACGCGTTTCTCCATTTGGACGCGGTATCGTAGGTTTTCTAGTGAGCGCTCTGGTTATCTGGATCGCTCAGTATGTGGTGACCAATGTCAGTGTTTCCGTTCTGGGCGCATTGCTCGCTGCATTGGTTATCGGGATTATCGACCTGTTCATTCCGGTATCGACACCGTTTGAAGCCGGTCGCAAAGACGGGAAATAATTTCAGTAGACCCTCCCGGCAAAGCTGTCCCGAAGCAGATTTCGTCTGCCAAAGGACAGCTTTTTGTCATCAACACTTCTGAGTGGATACAATAAGCAAACAATCCCCGGCGATGAGCAGCCGGGGATTGCCATACATTTATAATCCGTATCTACTGATCCTGTTCGATAAGTTCAATCCATTCATTGTACTCCGTTTGAAGCTTAGTGTATTCTTCCTGTAATTGACGTAATTCTGTAGAAATCTTCTCCGTATTTTCCCGATCTACGTCCTGTTGTACTTGTAACAAACGAAGCTGATGCGCCGCCATTTCATATTTTTGACCCACTTCGTCCAATTCAGACTGCAAGGCCATTCGTTCCTGCTCTATGGACTGCTGTTCAGCTTTCGCCGTTTTGGCAGCTTCAACCGCCAAACGAGTCTCCTCCTGAAGCTGTTCCTTTTGTTCAACTGTTACCGCTATTTCACGTTCCCAAGATGCAAATTCTTCCTTACGGGCAGCATCTTCAGCTTCCAGACGTTCCGCTTCTGCCTTCAACTGATCGTATTTAAGTTGCCACTCCAGAGATTCTTCCTCAGCACGTTCCAGCTTACTCCGCCGTTCGTGATCTTCCTGTTGAAGCTGCTTGATATTTTGCTCCAGCTGTCCAGCTCGGCTCTTCATGCTTCCATATTGCTCCTGAAGCGATTGATACGCCTTCGCTCCCTCTTGCTCTCGGACTTTGGCTTTCTCAAGCTCATCCTGAACACGAATCAGCTCAGGTGAAAGCTCCTTGATTCTCGCTTCGAGTTGAACTAGCCGTTGCTGTTGTGAAGCAAATTTATCATTAATAGCTTCGAGCTCAGCCGCTGCGTGCTGTAATTGCTCCTGTATCGATTCCTTCTGTTCACGTGCTTCCAGCAGGGAGAGCTCCAGCTCATCAACAGCCAACTGGCGTTCTTCTGCAAGTTTCTTCCATGACTTCTCGCTTTCAGCTAGCGTAGCCAGCTCACTTTGCAGCTTGCGAGAAGATACGTGAGCTTGCTCCAGCAGCTTCTGCATCCGCCGCTGTTCTTCCTCCAGCTTAGCCGTCTGCTGCTGCGCAGCCTTGGCTTCAGCTTCTAATTGATCATATCGGCTTTGCAGTTCTTCACGCGCAAGCGTATCTGCCTGCTCTCGCTCTATCGCAACCTGTCGTTGTGTTTCCAGTACAGACTCCAGCTCGGACTGTTGTTGCTTCAGTACTCTTGCTTGCTCTTGAGCCTCTCCCAGACGAGAAGAAAGCTCTGTACTGCCTGCCTGTACTTGTTCTAATTGTTCCTGAAGCTCCTCAACCCGAATCTCCTGCTCCAGTGCAGCTTCATCAGCTCGTTTCTGCGCTTCCTGATGCTGTAGCTTTTCTTCATTCAACGCCAATTCAGCCTGTTTACGTTCCTGCTCCAGCTGCTCATTCAGCCCGGAGCACTTGGTCTGCCATTCGCTTACCTTCTTACTATGCTCTTGCTGCAAAGCAGATCGCAGCTTGTCCAGTTCTGTACGCTTTTGCTCCTGATGAGTCTTCTCTGCAGCTGACAGCTTGGCTTCAGCCTGTTTAGCCGCTTCAGCCACTTCCTTCTTCATCTGCTCTTCTATCTGCCGGATACGGGCATTGGCCGCCTCCTGCTGCTCTTTCAGCTTGCGAGAAGCTTCTTGACGAGACTCCTCTAATTCACGTTTAGCTTGTTTTTGTCCATTTTCAAGTTCAGCCGCTTTTTTCTCCTGCTGTTCCAGCTTTGCCTTCAATTGGGCAATCTCCTTGGCTGATACAGATTCGGTTTCCATCAGCTTCTTCTGCGTTGCTTCCTTTTCTTCCTTTAGTTGAATAAGAGATTGATGCATATCTGTATTTTTTTGCTGCTGTTCCCCTAGAGCCGTCTGGAGTTGCGCCAGATCCCCCCGGAGCTCTGCTCGTTCCGCTGCTAAGCGGTTCATATGACTCTGAATTTCCTGGATTTGTACAGCTTCCTCTGCCATATGAACCGCAGCCAGCACGGCAATTCGGGGCATATCCAGACGCGAATGAGCTTGAGAAATGCTGTGCATACGCTCATCCACGTAATTGGCAACCTGCTTCATATAATCGGTATTGCTGCCGACGAGTTTATAAGAAGTACCGTAGATCTCTACAGTGACGCGAGTACGATCTGGTGTAGTCACAATTATGCCCTCCTTCAATACTACTGTATGTTGATTCTAAGGTGTGTCCGGTACTATGGTAACCCGCCTTCCGTGAAGCGTTCAACCTTATTAGTCCGGCTTCCCCGCAGCGGGTAAATATCAGAGTAAGAGAGCTCCTATGATGATAGGCCAAAAAGCCGTATCGAACCTCTGTCACTAAGATTCGATACAGCTTCCCGCATTTCCTGCTACTTTCTCAATTCCGCTCCAAAAGTTTGTTCCAGAGACGTAACGACAGGAGTATGCGCCGCATTGATCTCTTCATCCGTCAACGTATGTTCCCAATGACGATAGGTCAGAGAGATAGCTACACTCTTCTTATCTTCACCAAGCTTACTGCCTGTAAATACATCAAACACTCGCGCATCCTGCAATAGCTCTCCGCCTGCAGCGTGAATAACACGAAGCAGTTCACCTGCCTCAACGTCTTTATTTACCACGAGGGCAATGTCACGTTCCACGGATGGGAAGCGAGCCAGCTCTCTGAACTGAATATGAGAGTTTGCGTGTTCAACGACCTGTTGCAACGCAATTTCCGCTACATACGTATCATTCAGCCCATAAGATTGTTGAAGCTCCGGATGAATCTGCCCAATGGTACCGATCCGTTGAGAGTTCCCATTCACATCCAGCCATACCGAAGCGGAACGGCCCGGATGGTAGCTTTGCGGTTGGTCAGCCACATAACGAATGCTGGCACTCAACCCGAAATAGTCAAACACCGTTTCAAGCGCGCCTTTAATATCAAAGAAATCAACCTTTTCAGCACCAATATTCCATTGTTTTTCACGGCGTACCCCAGTCAGCAGTAGACTAAGCACTTGAATTTCCTGCGGCTGACGGGTTAATGTTTGTTCCTCTGTATAAAATACCGTTCCCATCTCAAAAATCGCCAGATTGTCTTGCTTGCGATTCATGTTGTAGACCGCTGTATCCAGCATTTGTGGAATGATACTCGTACGCAAAACACTACGGTCTTCACTCATAGGCATAGCCAAACGTACCGGATGGCTACCTTCTGTCAGGGCATTAAATAACCCCGTACTTTGCGGATGTACAAAAGAGTAACTGATCGTCTCCTGCCAACCACCATGAGCCAGCAATCTGCGCAGGGAGCGGCGCAATGATTGCGATGCTGTCAAAGCTCCTGGAGTTGTCGGCCCTTCAATCGGCGTGGTCGGGATATTGTCGTAACCATACAGACGAGCTACCTCTTCGATTAAGTCCACGTCAATGGTAATATCTCCACGGCGTGTAGGTACTTCGACTTCCAGTACCCCTTGCTCTGCGTCGCCACATCCGAAATGAAGTCTACCGAAAATCGTTTTCACCTCAAGCAAAGACAGTTCGGTTCCCAAATATCGGTTTATTTTATCTAGCGACAGCTTGATAATGCGGTTTTCAGCTTTTGCAGACGCAGATTCTACGATGCCCTGGTGTACAGTGCCTCCCGCATAACGCTGAATCAGCGCAGCTGCACGATTCACAGCAGGCACAACAGCTCCTGGATCAACCTCTTTTTCAAAACGCAGACTTGCTTCCGAACGCAGTCCAAGTTGACGGGATGTTTTGCGAACTGTACCGCCGTCAAACTTCGCAGATTCCAGCGCAATGCTGACCGTCGCATCCGTAACCTCGGAGTTGGCTCCACCCATCACGCCTGCCAATGCAATTGGTTTCACACCGTCTGTAATCAGCAGCATATGCGGCTCCAGCTTACGCTCCTGATCGTCAAGTGTAATCAATGTTTCGCCGGCACGAGCGAGTCGAACTTCAATATTTCCATTTTCTAGCTTATCCGCATCAAAAGCATGCAACGGCTGACCGTATTCCAGCATGACGTAGTTCGTAATATCTACGATGTTGTTGATCGGACGAACACCTGCCGCCATCAGACGGTTTTGAATCCATAACGGAGAAGCCCCCACTTTTACACCTGTGATATAACGGGCCGCATAGTGCGTACACAGTTCAGGAGTATCTACCTTCACAGACAGATGATCTGCTGCTGCATCGCTAATTTCCACCAGATCCTTAGCCGGATCAGCCAGCGAAATGTCACGTCCTAGAATCGCACTCACTTCATATGCTGCTCCGTGCATGCTCAGGCAATCCGAACGGTTGGGTGTCAGATCAAAATCCAGTACCTGATCATCCAGCGCCAGCAGCTTCGTAATTGGCATACCAATTTCAGCATCCTCAGGCAGCACCAAAATACCTTCTTGCAATTCCTTTGGAAGCAGCTTGTCATTCATGCCCAGTTCTTTGGCCGAGCAGATCATGCCCATGGATACAACACCGCGTAGCTTGGCTTTTTTAATGTGGAAATCTCCCGGCAACTTTGCCCCTACAACTGCAACAGGAACCTTTTGACCTGCATCCACGTTTTTGGCACCACACACGATTTGCAGATCTTCCTCTTGACCTGCATCGACAATACATACATTCAGCTTATCAGCATCTGGATGCTTTTCCTTGCTTTTAACATAGCCGACAACGACGCCAGTAATCCCTTGATTGCGCTGCTCGACCTCATCAATTTCTATACCCGAACGGGTGATTTTCTCTGCTAGATCCTCCGCGCTTACCTGATCCAGCGATACATACTCGGACAGCCACTCGAATGATACTTTCATATGGGTTCACTTCCCTTGATATAGTTGTTTATTGACGCGCAAACTGTTTCAGGAACGACAGGTCACTGTTATAAAAATGACGAATATCGTCGATACCGTATTTCAATATAGCAATCCGCTCTACACCCATACCGAATGCAAAGCCGCTGTACACCTCGGGATCAAAACCGCCCATCTCCAACACTTTCGGATGGACCATGCCACAGCCTAAAATTTCAATCCATACACGTTCGCCATTTTTCTTCACAAAAGTCACGTCTACTTCAGCGCTCGGCTCTGTGAACGGAAAGAAGCTTGGGCGCAAACGGATTTCGGTCGATTCTCCGAACATTTCGCGTGCAAATTGAAGTAAGGTTCCTTTCAAATCACTCATACGAATGTCTTTTCCAATGACAAGCCCTTCAATTTGGTGGAATTGAAAAGAATGCGTTGCATCGTCATCATCACGTCGGAAAACCGTACCCGGACAGATAACCTTAATAGGCGTTTCGCCCTTCATCGCTTCCATCGCGCGAATCTGAACCGGTGACGTATGAGTACGCATCAACAGATCCTCGGTCAGGTAAAATGAATCCTGCATATCCCGTGCTGGGTGATTTTTAGGCAGGTTCAATGCTTCGAAGTTATAATAATCCGTCTCTGCCTGTGGGCCTTCAGCCACTCGATAGCCCATACCTGTAAAAATATCCTCGATTTGCTCAATCACTTTGTTGAGCGGGTGCAGTCCACCTTGCGGCAACGCGCGTCCAGGCAGCGTAACGTCGATCTTTTCCGCTTGCAGACGCTCATTCGTTTCTGCTTTCGTGAACTCGTCCTGCTTACGGTTAACGACTTCTTCAATCGCCTCGCGCACCTCATTGGCTACCTGTCCAACAACCGGACGCTCTTCCGCGCTCAGCTTGCCCATACCGCGCAAGATTTCAGTCAGTGCGCCCTTTTTCCCCGAATATTTGACCCGTAAATCAGCCAGCTCCTTGGGTGTTGCCACCTTCTCCAATACTTCCAGTGCTTCTTCCTTCAAGGCCAGCAAATGTTCCTTCATTTGGATGGTTTCGCTCATCGCCTGTTCAGTCCCCTTTCTTCATATCCAGCTTTTCAGACAACAAAAAAAGGTCTTTTCTCCCGGTAAGGGACGAAAAGACCGTGGTACCACCCTCGTTAGACAATAAGCTCAGCTCACCCGGCGTTCTGCCTTACGGCAACTAGTTACAGGTGATTGTTCATGCTATGCATCATTGTCTCGCTCTGCACGTTGTAACGGTCGTGAACCGGTATCCCCTACTTGCACATTCGCCATTCACATGGCGCCTGAGGTTCAAGGAACTGCTCCGGAGCGAACTTCAACAGCCCAGTATTTGCAGAAACGCTCTCAATCCTACGGCGCTTCCTCCCTGTTCAATCGGACACTGTCTACTCTTCTCCATCAAGACATTTTCAAAAATTCGAACTATTGTTCATTATTATATGCAAACTACCGCGCTTTGGCAAGCAGGGCATACGTTTCATTTCTTTAGATATCGAGATCATCCAACCGCTCCAGATTTGCACGAATGCGCCTGATTTCGCTCAACAACTTCTCATTTTCGTCATTCGTGCCCGTCATTCCCATCAACTCTGTAAGACGCAATTGTAATCGAAGACGTTCCTCACGCCGCTCCTGGTCTTCTGGCTCCCGTTGACGGCTCCGCTCATCTTCTTGCTTTTCGTCGGCTGTCCCCTCATAGATTTCATATCCGCCCCCCGGCTTCATATCGAGTAACCGAGTTGCCGTGTACCTCACCAGCTCCCGATCATGTGAGACGAGCACCAGTGCTCCATCATAGTTACGCAAAGAATCCTCTACAATTTCACGGGTTTCAATGTCAAAATAATTCGTCGGTTCATCCAGCACCAGCAGATTGGCTCCACTAAAGTACAGACGCAGAAAAGCTACCCTGCATTTTTCTCCCATACTAAGTGTCCCGATCTTTTTAAACACGTCCTCTTTCGCAAAAAGAAAGCAGCCTAATACCGTTCTCGCTTCTGTTTGGGTCATCGTCGGGAGCGCAAGCAGACTGTCCAGCAACGTTTGATCCTCCGGAAGCTGCTCCAACTCCTGTGAAAAATATCCGATGTTCAACTGTGGGTTGGCTGTGATTTTTCCCGTCTGCGGCTCCAGTTGACCTGTTAATAACCGAAGCAGCGTGGTTTTACCAATTCCATTGGGCCCCCGAACAGACAGACGGTCTCCACGTGCAACGATCAGATTTAGATTTTTCACAATGATACGGTCGTCGTAGCTAAAGTCAACCTGCTCAGCACGCAGCAAATATTTTGCCTGAAACCCGCTGTCACTTAATTTCATGTGCAAAGACGCAGCCTCACGCGGTTGCTCTACTCTATTGGCTTCCAGTCGCTCCAGTTCCTTCTCCTTCGCATGATAACGGGAAATATTTTTTTTAGCCTTGGCCTTATAAAAGCTCTGCGTAACGGCCATCTCAACCTTGGATGCGCCACGATGCGCCTGATGAAACCATTCCCTGTAATTTCGAATCGTTTCCTCCAACGCCTGTTTCGCCAGCTCCTGCTTTCGATAGCTGGCTTCCTGCTCTCGCAGTTCCCGCTCCTTTTGCGCTTTATATTCCTTATAGCCGCCTTTATAGCGCCCAATACCTGTCGATGTGAGCTCAACTATACTCGTAGCCACCCGATCCAAAAAGGCTCTGTCATGCGATACAAACAGCAGCGTTCCCGGATACGTAGACAGCCACTGCTCCAGCCAAAGCAAGCTTTCGGCATCCAAATGGTTGGTCGGCTCATCCAACACCAGCAGCTTCGGCTGCCTGACCATGAGTCCGGCCAATCGCACTCTCGTCTTCTGGCCGCCACTCAGGTCACCATAAGCAATGGACCACGTCTGGACAGGCATTCCCATTCGAGTGAGCGCCTTTTCCACCTCAGACTCCCAGGCAAAGCCTTGCAGGCGTTCGTATTCATCCATTAGCTCGCCGTAACGCTCCAGATGATGCTCCATATCCTTCCCAGCATCGGCTAGGTCAGCTTCCAGCTGTCCCAACGCTTGCTTGAGACGCCAATGCCGAGGGCTGGCCTGCTGTGCGGCCTCCAGTGCGGTTCGAGACCAAGCCACCGTATCCTGCTGCTTCAGCCAGCCCCGCTCTTCCAGTGGCAAATCATGCTCTACTTGACCAGAGGTTGGTGCCTCATCTCCCAGCAATATTCGCAATAGCGTCGTTTTACCTGCTCCATTTCTTCCAAACAGTGCAAGCCGTTCTCCTTCCATCACATCCAGCGACACATTCTCAAATAAAGATGTCCCGTTCCAATCCTTTACTACATTGCGAATACGCAAAATTGTTCTCATACCACGATCATCCTTTCCCAGTCCGGTTTTTTGATCCCGGAAGCAATAAAAAAAGCCGCAGAAGGCTGCGGCTTGCATACAAGGAATATAGAATGACTGTTATGAATCGTTTCAGAACATACGCTTATGAAAAATAACACCGCAAACGAATAAACCAAATCCCGTTCCGGAATAAACGCATACGTCCCTACATTCATTTTCAGACACACTTCTCCCGTTGCAGCTTACAGCCGCCTGCCAGTAACTGTGCAGTTAAGTGGGAAAATCAGTGTGCTTACTTCATCGGACGTATGGTTACCTTCCTTTTCATGGGATACTTACTTGCAGTCAGTATAGCAGATCACAACACATTTGCAAATAACCCGCGTTATTTTCCGAATACCAAAGTTGTATTGGACGAACCTGCATATTTCGTTACAAACTCTTTAGTATATTCAGGAGTCTGTACCTGATAGCTATAGTTTTTGCTTGGGTTCCAGTTGGTTACACGCGATTTTTGGTTGTTGATGGCGGGTAAACTCCCCACATCTTTAAACTCGCCATTGGCTTTATCATCAAGAATACCGCCCTTTTCACTACCTTTTCCAAAGTAGTTGTACTCAGAATAGATTCTTGCATTCGTAGCAATGGTGTAAGCAAGCTGGAAATTATTAATATAATTATTTTTAACATGGAAATATCCATATCTCATAAGTCCTGGGCCACGTACAAGCAAGTTTTCAAAGTAATTATTGGCGATCGTGATATGGGGCATGCCATCATAATTTTTATTGCCATCATCAGGGTATCCCAAAATGAGACCATATTTGTGATTGGCAAATTTGGAGTTACTAATGGTTACATAATCAGCCGATTGACCTATGTACAAAAGTTTGTCCAAATCCGAGCCATTCGCATTATAATTGTGACCTGCAAATGTAACATGATCAATCCAATAATTTGTACCTGCCGTGAGATAAAGTTGGATGTCATCGTTACCGTTAATGTTGGCACTGTGCTCAAAAGTTAAATTTTGAAAGATCACATTTCCCGAATTATTTGTTGTTTTCAAATGAATGTTAACCAGCTTGTTTTGCGCGTAAGAACCAATGAGTGATTTGTTGGAACCAATGTTGACCACGGTTTTAGAGGAGGCAGAAATATTTTTTTCGATTACCAGAATTTTAGGGGTTGAATCCCCTAACTGGTTTTTCAAATCGTTTAGATTATTGATATAGATGACCTGACCACCTTTTCCCCCCGTTGTGGCAGACTTCGTAGCTCCATTTTCACTTTTAGCCTGTCCGGCAAAACCAGTCATTCCATTCGTCGACGTATTTGGAAAATCAGCAGCGGCGAACGTAGAACTAGCTGGAAAAGTAAACAGCATCAAAGTTAATGCTAAAAACAGAAAAGAAAATTTCCTCATTGCAGCTACACCATCCTTTTTTTAGTTAAATCCCAACAATGCGACTATACTTATTTTTTAGTAATTGGTAAATAGTTCTTTTTATCTGTTTATTTATAGCATATAAGATAAATATTTTATATTTTATTTTGTGCAGCAATGTAAAAATAGTTCGTAAGAACGCAAAAAAGCCGTGATACCCCGTTGGCATCCCGGCTATAATGTATTTATCTAGCTCCAAATAAAACAAAAACCCTTGCGTCACAAGGGTTCCGAACTTCTTAAAACAGTAAGCGGGTGATGGGAATCGAACCCACGCTATCAGCTTGGAAGGCTGAAGTTCTACCATTGAACTACACCCGCATTTTATAACATCGCGATTCTTATGTATGACACGCTTAACCTATCGTCAACCAGCTGAATCAGGATGTTATTTAGTATAACTTACCTTTCAGCAAAATGCAAGCATACTACATACTATCCTGAGCCAGCCAATTCATAGGTTTACGTAAAAACAATTTTTCAAAGACTTCTGCCGGAATGGGGCGACTAAAGTAATATCCCTGACCCTCATGACAATCCTGTGCCTGCAAAAAATGAAGTTGCTCCTCATTTTCCACCCCTTCAGCCGTAACCTTCAGCTTCAAATGGTGAGCCATGGAGGCAATAGTAGATACAATTGCCGCATTTTTGCTGTCGACCAGTACCTCATTTACAAAGGAACGGTCAATTTTTAGACGATCTATCGGGAGATTCTTCAAATAATGCAATGAGCTATAGCCAGTTCCAAAATCATCAATACTGATTGCGACACCAATAGCCTTTATTTTTTTCAACTGTTCAAAGGCCCGATCCTTATCAAAGGTCATACTTTCGGTAATCTCCAGCTCTAGATAGCGTGCTTCAAGTTCCGTATAGGTCAAAATGCCCCGAATTACATCCACCAGCTTTTTTTGCTGAAATTGGCGCATGGATAAATTGACCGAAATCGGGATTGGTGGGTACCCGAGCTCCTGCCACTGCTTATTTTGCAGACAAGCCTCCCGTAACACCCATTCTCCCAAGGGCACAATTAAACCACTTTCTTCAGCCACCGGAATAAAATCGCCCGGCATCACCATCCCACGATGAGGATGATTCCAGCGCACCAGCGCCTCCAAACTCGTGAGCTCACCACTTTGCAGGTGGACACGTGGTTGATACACCAATGAAAATTCCTCATTTTCAAGTGCTCGCCGCAGATCATTTTCCAGCTGGAGTCTTTCATGCGCTCGCATCTGCATCGCGCTGGCATACCGCTGAAAATTCACTCCCTGCTCTTTGGCACTATGGACAGCCGTATCCGCCTGCTGAATAAGCTGTTCACTCTGATTCGCATCCAACGGGTATAAAGCTATACCAACGCTCACCGTCACATGATAAGACTCTCCATCAATATCGAAAGGCTGATCGAACAGCTTCACCATATCATCAATACGATTTCTCATAGCATCTGTATCTTCGTATCCCGTTAGAAGAAAGGCAAATTCATCTCCGCCCATGCTAAAGACAGCTTCCCCTTCATGGCTAAAATGCCCCAAGCGTTCGCCTACTGCATACAGCAAATAATTCCCTGCCATATGTCCAAGCGAATCATTAATCGCCTTGAAACGATCAATATTTAGCACTAAAAGCGCTATTGTCTCATCCGATTTTAATGATTTGCGCAATATTTTATCTAAGCGTTGGGAAAGGCGACGACGATTGGGGAGTCCTGTTATATCATCATTATAAGCAATGTGATTAAACTCAGATTCTGCTGCCTGCTTTTCACGATAAGGAACCAGAACCATCAACCGAACCAGCCCGCTCAACATATTATAAAATGCTATCGCGTTGGTCAAAAGTCCCAGAAGGTGATTAATATCGCTCATTTGCTCAGCAAATAAATAGAACAACTGACTCACAACACACAGCCCAATCCCACGAATAATAAGCAACATGCCCAACTCTGCCGGGCGGGCTTTCCGATATTTTCTCACCCCGAAAATAAAAGTGAGCACAAGCAGTAACATCACAGCCAGATTTAACGTCCAGCCCAGTTTGCCTATTTCGTATCGTATACGTAGATCTGGTAAGCCTGCACCAAATGTCTTAATAACTCCTAGAATCAGCAAAGTGCAGCCTATCCCCGCCCACAAAGCCACTGTTTTGTATTCAGACTTCGTCTTGCTAAACGGGAGGAAACAAACACATAAGAGCAAGACAGCGGTAAAGGCACGATTTACAAACAGCAGCCATAACGAAATGCCCGGAGACAAAGCAAAGTCCGTCAGGCTTACGAAACTAAACGAAACAATATGAACAAGGTAAAGCAGACCAGCCACCAAAAACGTCGGGGCAATAAGAAGCCTCTGCAAAGATAACTGTTCCAGTAAAACGGACCAGGATTGATAAAAAATACAAAAACAAATCGCAGCACAGGCAAATCCTACAATCGGATATAACAAGAAAAAAACATTATGGGAGTATATCTTATTCAAAGTTACGTGAAATAACTGAACCAAGACAAACAAAACTATCGAAGCAATGCCGATACCTATCGTTTTTTTTACTTCCAGCCGTATACTCATTCAGCCTCTTCAGCCCCCTGCATATCGGAGATTCCGATCATCTAAGACGTTTGACAGCTTTGGAAGCCGTTGTTTAAGTCTATAGTATCAAAAATAATGTTGTATTCTGGTATATAATAGCATTTAATCTGTGAAAGGTGAATCATTTTTTTGTCTTAAATTCGTGAATTCATTTTCGCATTTACGCAAATAACCGAGCTTACAGCACCAAAAAAGCGCATCATCTTGTCAGATTATGCGCTTCAGACAACCTTTTCCAAAAAGGTGATACCTATACCCCAACGCTGCACAACATAAAAGAAATAGTATGTACAGGACCCCTCTGCGAAAACCTCCCCATATTAAACTACAGGAAGCGTGATTTTAAATTGTGTGCCACTTCCATGTTTACTGTCTACATGTATGAAGCCTCCGTGATTTTTGATAATGCGATAGCTCACAGCCAGTCCCAATCCGGTTCCACTTTCTTTTGTTGTAAAAAAAGGATCAAATAAACGCGCCAATGTATTATGATCCATACCTAATCCGTTATCTTCAATACAAATGTGAACATAATTGCCCTCAAGCACTGTATGGATATCGATGCAGCCCTCTCGTTCCCCACCGATGCTTTCGATGGCATCCATCGCATTTTTAATCATATTGAGGATAACCTGCTTAATCTGCTTGACGTCAATGGAAACCTTCATGAGCTCATCATTTTCGTCCAATGCAATCTGGCAACCCTTCATCAATGCTTCGCTTTCTGTCAGCATCACTACCTCTTTCAGCAGCCCCATCACAGATACAGCCGTTTTTTGCGGAGCCGAAGGCTTGGACGAATTTAAGAACTCATAAATAATGTCGTTCGCACGATCAATTTCTGTTAATATAATCCGAGCATACTCATCCCTGCCCAACTCCACCAAATGCGGTCGAAGCAATTGAATAAAGCCCCGGATTGCGGTAAGCGGGTTACGGATTTCATGGGCGATAGAGGCAGAGATGCGTCCCAGCATCGCCAACTTATCGTTTTGATACGCCGTCTGCTCAATCTGCTTATAATCCGACACATCCTTGACGCTAAACAAAAAATCGCCATCCATCTGATCACCGTAGGTCACTGTTATCAACCAATGCCGACCATACTCATCAATCAACTCATGATAGCGCTTTCTATGAAAGATAGTTTCTTTATAAATCCGCATGATTTTCTTCTTCTTAAACCGACTTAACTCAGGATGATGCAAAATTTGCATCAAATTGCGACCTGCTAGCGAACTCCGTGGTAGCTCCAGCAATTTCGCCATTTGCACGTTAATAAAGGTCAGTACCCCGTCACTGTCAAACAGCATGATACCACTATCCAGGTTCTCCAGCACATTTTCATACTTGTTATTGGCGATCTGTGTGGAAGGACAAGCTCCCACGGTATCAAGCAAGGCTTCTTGGAATTCACTGATCATGCCAGGCTTCCCCCTTGTTTCGGAATGACAAACTGGCCGTATCGGACGCGTAATAATCTTGAAGAAGAGAAAGGCATCTATCGACTACCCTTCAATGGTGTAGAAAACAGTTTCACAGAAATCCGACCATCTCTTTCCAATTCGAGTCTTATTTTATGATAGACAAGATTAAGGATCGCAGTCAATCGGAAAAAGTGTCGAATCCACATTTTTATCCTGTTTTCTTTCGTCATAATATCTGCGCAACATTACCAAAATGAAAGATTACGTTAGGAACAAGCGCCCTACACACCAAAGAAGCTCTCCAGAATTGAGAGCTTCTTTGGTGTGTAGGATGTCAACTGCCGCTCTTATTATGTTGAAGCCGGGATCGTCTTTGGCTCATAACGGCCAGTCTTCTCTTAAGCTCTCCCTGCCATTTTTCATCATTCATCTGTTTGGCTACCATCAATAAATCCAGGGATATGTCAATTTGACGCTTCACAATTTCAAACGCATCTTCACTTTCACGATTCACACAATTTTCAAATATCGTATCATCGTCTTCCATGACATAATCCTGAAAATCAATCTCGGTTGCCCCATCTCCATGTGCATATTCAGCCAGAATTTCATACTCATTTTCGACTTTATAATGAACTTCAATGCGACGACATACCGGGCAAAACAGCAAAGGAACATTATGAACTTGGGTGCGGTAATGCTTCAGCGTTCCCTTGGTTCCTACCATGCTTGCTCCACAGCAATAACTCATCCGGGCTCAGCCTCCTCTGAACAAAACCTGTTCTGCCTTGTTTATCTTCTACACTACCTTATTCGCTTTCATCAGGCAAAATTCCTCCAGAACACAACAACATTTCCATAATTATTTGTTACTTCACTCTGTATTGTCTCATTCAAACAGGCTATCCTCACATCTCCCACTGCACAGAGCAGGCAAGCAAGCCCCCAATAACGGCAGAGTAACCGCTAGTTGGGGGCTTGCTTGTTTAATTTCAACTTGTGAAGCTTATATTACAGATTTTGATCGCCTGGTTTCCAGTTCATTGGGCACAAGCCACCGGATTGCAAAGCTTGCAGTACACGCAAAGTTTCTTCCACACTGCGGCCTACGTCGTTGTGGTTAACCACTTGATATTTCAATTCGCCTTCTGGATCAATGATGAACAAGCCGCGCAATGCAACGCCTTCTTCTTCGATCAGAACGCCATAATCGCTTGCTGTTTTTTTCGTGATGTCAGAAGCCAATGGGAAGTTCAGTTTGCCCAGACCGTTGTTTTCTTTAGCTGTGTTAATCCATGCTTTGTGGCTGTGCACGGAGTCTACACTGATACCCAGAATTTCAGTATCCAGCTCTTTGAATTGGTCAGCAGCATCGCTCAATGCTGTAATTTCCGTAGGGCACACAAAAGTGAAATCCAGTGGATAGAAGAAAAATACGAGCCACTTGCCACGGTAATCGGAAAGCTTCACCGAACCAAATTCTTGACCGTCTCCAGTTACTGTTTCCAATGCAAAATCAGGGGCGGGTCTTCCTACCAATCTTTCTGCCATAATATGAAATCCTCCTTTAAAATATGTAAGAAAAACACCGAATGTGCTTTCCTCAATCATCTGTATTGTAATGAACAACTTACTTGATAAATGTTATCATTCGCTGAAATCAAAGTCAATATTGTAACCATTACTTTTTTGTAATTATTTTAAACTAGCTTAAAAATTCACAACTTATTCACATTTTGAACTTTTTGAATATACAAGTAGCTCCTGATTGCTCAGGAGCTACTGTGCCAAACATCTGCCGAAAAGGCTGTACTGTATAACCTTACTATATAATAGGAAGCTTTTTTTCAGAACGGGTACATTAACAAAGCTTTTAGCGAATAGCTGCTGCGATCAGATCGCCCATTTGAGTTGTCGAGATCGCTTGAGATTTATCCACCGCAATATCTGCCGTACGGTGCCCTGCATCCAGTACCTCAGCTACCGCTTTCTCAATGGCATCAGCTGCCTTCTCGTACCCGAAGGTGAGACGGAACATCAAAGCAACGGACAAAATCGTTGCAATGGGATTCGCCAGTCCTTGACCTGCAATGTCAGGCGCCGAGCCATGTACCGGCTCGTATAGGCCGAAGCTGCCTTGTCCAAGTGATGCGGAGGAGAGCATGCCGATGGATCCGGTCAGCATAGCCGCTTCATCACTGAGAATGTCACCAAACATATTTTCCGTCACGATGACGTCAAAGCTAGATGGACGACGCAGCAATTGCATGGCACAGTTATCGACCAATACATGCTCCAGCTCGACATCCGGGTAGTCTACAGCAACCCGGTTAACTACTTCACGCCATAAACGGGAGGTTTCCAGTACATTAGCCTTATCCACCGATGCAAGTTTTTTGCGACGTTTTTGTGCAATTTCGAAAGATTGGCGCACAATACGCTCTACTTCCGTTACATTATATGCACAAGTATCAACTGCTTCCTCACCTTGAGGACTTTCTCGTCTGAACTTCTCGCCGAAATAAATGCCGCCCGTCAGTTCGCGCACCACGATCAGGTCCGTTCCTTCCAACACTTCCGGTTTCAATGTAGATGCGTCCTTGAGGCAGTCGAAGACGACAGCAGGACGAAGATTCGAAAACAGACCGAGCTCTTTACGAATGCCCAGCAGTCCAGTTTCAGGACGAAGTTCCTTTGGATTGTTGTCCCATTGTGGTCCTCCTACCGCTCCCAGCAGAACAGCATCTGCAGATTGACATACTGCCAGTGTTTCTTCTGGCAATGGTGTGCCCTTCTTATCAATCGCAATCCCGCCGAACAGCGCATGCTCCGTTTCAAATGAAAGGCCGAACACTTCTTCCGTACGTTTCAAAATTTTTTCTGCCTCTGCGACCACTTCCGGTCCAATTCCATCTCCCGCTATTACCGCAATCTTTTTAACGTCTGCCATCACGTACACTCCTCTTGTTATACAGCTATACAACTGTATTTTTCATACCTTCTTTGTAACATACATGGCAGGGCTTTGACCAAGATATAGAATCTATCAATTCAATAGGCACAGCCTATAAGCTTGTTTTTTCATCAGAGAAAAAGAAAACAGGACCGGAAACACCCGATCCTGTATATATCCAACTCTTAAGTCTACATAAAATTAAGATTTATAATCTACGCGATTACTGTAGTTTTTACGCTTGTCGATCAAACCATTCAGCGCATCCACGTAAGCCCGAGCACTTGCTTCCAGAATATCGGTGCTTACCCCGCGTCCCTGTACAGACAGTCCGTTTTGCGTCAGTACTACATGGACTTCACCCAGAGCGTCCTTACCATGGGTAACAGACTTGATGGAGTAATCTGAAAGTACAACGCTCTCGCTGCTGGCTTGGTCAATCGCATTATAGATCGCATCGACTGAACCATTTCCTTCAGCTTCTGTCTCGATAACCTGACCTTCATCGTTAACCAGACGCACTTGTGCGGAAGGCGTAGCCTTGTTCCCATAGGTAACAAAGATGGTTTCCAGCTTGAAAACTTCAGGTGCATCGGCCAATTTTTCTTCCAGCAATGCCAAAATATCATCGTCCGAAACTTCCTTCTTCTTATCAGCCAAATCCTTGAACTGCCCAAAAGCGCGATTCAGATCTTCTTCGTTCAATTCGTAGCCCAACTCGATCAAACGCTCACGGAAAGCATGACGACCTGAGTGCTTACCGAGTACCAGTTTGCTTTCTTTCAGACCGATACTTTCTGGTGTCATGATTTCATAGGTCGTTTTCTCTTTCAGCATACCGTCTTGATGAATACCTGATTCGTGCGCAAAAGCATTGGCTCCAACAATCGCCTTGTTGCCCGGCACTACCATCCCCGTCAAACGGCTAACCAAACGGCTCGTGCGCGCAATTTCAGACAATTGCAGAGACGTTTTGGCCTGAAAAAATTCCTGTCTCGTCTCCAGTGCCATAGCGATTTCCTCAATAGCCGTGTTCCCAGCGCGTTCACCGATACCGTTAATGGTTCCCTCAATCTGATCCGCACCGTTCAGAATGGCAGCAAGTGTATTAGCGGTAGCCATTCCCAGGTCATTGTGGCAATGTGCACTCAATTGAATCTTCTCCACATCGACCACATTTTCCTTAATGTGTTTGAATATATTTCCATACTCGTAGGGTGTCAAGTAACCTACCGTATCTGGAATATTGACGACAGAAGCCCCTTCTTGTACAGCCATAGTGACCATTTCAACCACAAAATCAAGCTCTGTACGACCTGCATCCTCCAAAGAAAACTCCACTTTAGGCAAATATTTCAACCCATAGCGTATGGCAGCACGAGCGGTTTCCAATACCTGTGCCTTCTCCATCCGCAGCTTGTGCTGACGGTGAATAGGAGAAGTTGCCAAAAAGATATGGATACACGGGTCCTGAGCTCCCTTGAGTGCCTCGCGAACCGCATCAATATCCTGTTCCCTTGCACGTGAAAGGCCAATAACCGTCGAATTTTTCACAGCTTTTGCTACTGCATTAACAGCCGCCAGATCACCCGGAGAAGCAGCCGGGAATCCAGCCTCCATACGATCGATTCCCAGCTTCTCCAACTGATGAGCGATCTCCACTTTCTCACGAGTATTCAAGTTCACGCCAGGTGACTGTTCTCCGTCTCTCAACGTTGTGTCAAATATATATATTTTGCGCAACCTAACGCACCTCCTCAGGATAGGACCCTTAAATTACAATGCGGCTCACGCAATAAGCAGGGCCGCATTGTAATTAATATTTATAAATAATTCATGTTGTCGAGTTCATAGTACAAAAGATTATTACTTTTTGATCCAATGCATCATTTCACGCAATTGTCCGCCCACCACTTCAATCGGATGGTTAGCTTCATTACGACGAGTAGCCGTCAGGAATGCACGTCCAGATTGATTTTCAAGGATGAAGTCACGAGCAAATTTACCTTGTTGAATGTCAGTCAATACATCCTTCATGGCTTTCTTCGTATCTTCCGTTACCACGCGTGGTCCAGTTACATAATCGCCATATTCCGCTGTATTACTGATGGAATCACGCATCGTTGCCAATCCACCTTCATACATCAGGTCAACGATCAGCTTAAGCTCATGCAAGCATTCAAAGTATGCCATCTCAGGAGCATAACCTGCTTCAGTCAATGTTTCAAAGCCCGCTTTTACAAGTGCGCTCACGCCGCCACACAATACCGCCTGCTCACCGAACAGATCCGTCTCCGTTTCTTCACGGAAGGAGGTTTCAATTACGCCCGCACGTGTACAGCCAATGCCTTTTGCGTAAGCAAGACCGATTTCTTTGGCTTGACCCGTTGCATCCTGCTCAATTGCGATCAACCCCGGTACCCCAAACCCTTCTACATAGGTACGACGTACCATATGTCCTGGGGATTTTGGAGCAACCAGCAATACATCGCTATCTTTAGGAGCTACGATTTGTCCAAAATGAACGTTGAAACCATGGGAGAACAAAAGAGCTGCGCCTTTTTTCAGGTTAGGTTCAATTTCATTTTTGTACACAGAAGCTTGAGTTTCATCAGGTAACAAAATTTGAACCACATCTGCACGGCTTGTTGCATCAGCTACGTTCAGAACTTCGAAACCGTCGTTTCTTGCGACATCAGCTGATTTGCCTTCACGCAAACCAATAACAACATTCACACCACTGTCACGCAAGTTTTGTGCCTGAGCATGTCCTTGGCTACCGTAACCGATAACGGCCACTGTCTTTCCTTTCAATACGCTGAGTTCTGCATCTTTTTCGTAGTACGTTGTAACTGCCATGGTTAATTTCCTCCTTTTAATTGGACCCTTCATAATGAGCGGGTACTCCAAGAGACTTCCCTCGTGATTAGTATCTAAAAATCTCTTCGAGCCCCCGCTCTTATGCGGGCGGTTCTTTATTGATGTAATGCGCTATAAGCGGTAATTCGTTAAAGCTCCATATTAAGCATTGCCACGTATCATAGCTGTAACCCCGGTTCGAGTCAACTCCCGAATACCGTAAGGCTTCAACAACTCGATCATGGCATCAATTTTTTCTGTATCGCCAATGACCTGTACGATCAAGCTCGTCGTTCCAACATCAATTACAGCTGCTCTGAATGTTTCTACCACGCCCATGATCTCTGGCCGCTGAGGCGGTTCTGCCTTTACCTTTATCATCGCCAATTCCCGAGCTACCATCGGCTTGGAACTGAGATCAATGACCTTGATCACATCAACCAGCTTGTAAAGCTGCTTTTCAATCTGCTCCAGGTTGTTCTCATCCCCTACAGTCACAATGACCATACGGGATAATCCAACTTCTTCCGATTGTCCCACAGTTATGCTCTCAATGTTAAAGCCTCGGCGACCGAACAGGCCGGACACACGTTGCAAAACGCCGGGTTGATCATTTACCAGTACAGCAATGGTATTTTTTGTTGTCATTTTACTCGTCCCCCATCAGCATTTGATCAATTGTCGAACCTTGCGTCACCATCGGATATACATTCTCTTCCTTGCTGACTACAAACTCGACAACGACCGGTCCGGGTGTATCAAGCGCCTCCTGCCAAGCCCGACGTGCCTCTTCCTTATTCGTAGCACGCAGCCCTTTGACACCGTATGCTTCGGCAAGTTTCACAAAATCCGGACTTCCAGCCAGGTCAATGTGACTATACCGATTGTCATAGATCAATTCCTGCCATTGGCGAACCATTCCAAGCACCTGGTTGTTGATAATAACGATTTTAACCGGAATGTTATTGATTGCACAGATGGCTAATTCCTGCGAACACATCTGCATACCGCCGTCCCCGTTAATCGATATTACTAATCTGTCGGGATTGGCCATCTGAGCACCGATTGCAGAAGGGAAACCAAATCCCATCGTACCGAGTCCACCAGAGGTGACCCATGAGCGTGGCTGATTGAATTTGTAATACTGCGCTGCCCACATTTGATGCTGTCCCACGTCCGTCGTTACGATTGCGCCGCCCTTGGTCGTTTCATCCAACAACTCAACAACCCATTGTGGTTTAAGCACCGTTTCAGAATCCTTATAAGAATAAGGTTTCTCATTCTTCCAATGCTGAATTTGTGCTCTCCATGCATCAGCTCGATCCGCGCGTTTCACATCCTGATTCAGCAATTCCAGCACTGCCTTCACATCACCCACGATAGGAATATCCGCTGCAACATTTTTTCCAATTTCAGCAGGGTCGATATCAATGTGGACGATTTTAGCTTGAGGAGCAAACCCATCCAACTTGCCTGTTACCCGATCATCGAAGCGGGCTCCGATACAGATCAACAGATCTGACTGTTGAATCGCCTGATTGGAGGTGTATGTTCCATGCATCCCCGGCATCCCCGTCCACAGTTCATGTCCACTTGGGAAACCACCCAATCCGAGCAATGTTGTCGTAATAGGAATTTCCGTTTTACGAACAAACTCGTAAAGTGCTTCATGTCCACCGGAGTATACAACTCCTCCACCTGCCAGAATGAATGGACGTTCTGCTTCGGAAATAGCTTGAGTTAGCTTGTCTAGTTGAATTTTGTTGGGCAGCACTTTCGGGTTATAACCCCGCATGGTCACTGGTCCCGTTTGTGGAACGAACAACGTCTGGGCTGCGGAAATATCCTTCGGAATATCAATCAGCACCGGTCCCTTCCGCCCTGTGTTGGCAATATGAAATGCCTCATGGATGATTCGCGGCAGATCCTCTACATCTCTTACCAGATAGCTGTGCTTCGTAATCGGCATTGTAATTCCCGTGATATCGGCTTCCTGGAAAGCATCCGTACCGATCAGGGAAGATATAACGTTACCCGTGATGACCACCAACGGCACCGAATCCATAAAAGCCGTCGCAATACCAGTTACCAGGTTTGTCGCTCCAGGTCCGGAAGTCGCGATACATACGCCCACTTTACCGCTCGCCCGTGCATAACCATCTGCCGCATGAATAGCTCCTTGCTCGTGACGAGTGAGGACATGCTTGAAATCCTTAAAGCCATACATGGCATCATAGATATAAAGCACTGCACCACCTGGATATCCGAAGACACAATCTACTCCCTCCAGCAACAGGCTACGGAGTAAAATTTCCGAACCTGTAATCACTTCAGGCTTCATCCACTTTTCACGTAATTCATTGGTTGACCTAACTTCAGGAATTTGTGCACTCATTGGTCATCCTCCTTTACAAAATTTACATACATCTGACATTTGTAAAAACAAAAAAACCTTTCATCCCTAGAACAGACTTGCTGTTACTGAGGGACGAAAGGCTGTAGCTTCCGTGGTACCACCCGTGTTTGCCCGATATTTCGCAATATCGAACCTTGGCAGGTACAGAAATCGCAAAGGATCTCCATATCTGGCGTCTGTAACGTAGACCGTACGATTTTCCCTAATAGGTGATTCAGCGCACCGTTAATATCATCGGGCCCAAATACTTTTCAGGAAAACAGCTCCAAGGTGAGCTCGTTAAAAAGGGATTTTGGTGAAGCTTGCAGCTAATGCCTCACTCTCTGAACAAAAGAGCCCTAATCACTTCGTCCTCTTCATTGCCGTTGAGTTCATGTCATTCTTTCAAATGTTTAGACACATTATATGTCTCTCATCTGGGATAGTCAATACCCATATTTCATAAAAATTTATGTTTCTTTTCTGAAGCACCTCAGAGTCGCACGCTTGTAAGAGGTACCCGCATATTATAAAAAAGACCACACGGTGAGACAGTGTACTCCTCCAAAGCCACGTCTTATCTTGTTAAAAGGGTAGAAAAGGAGGCCCGTTTATGATTCGAAAACGCAGCTCTCAAGATGACACCATCATCTTTCGCCTAATCGAGCAAGAGCTTGTCCCCCTATCGCATTTAAGTGCCCAAGAAATGGAACAAATACGCAAAGAATTACCCCGGCGCTTAAACCGGGGCATCACTTTTGTAGCTTGCAGACCGGATAATGCACAGGTTGTTGGCTTCATTCATGTTATGCTGCATGGCGAACTATTATACATTGATTTGATCGCAATCTCTTCGGCTCATCAAGGTATGCGATACGGAAAAAAACTGCTGGAGCATGCCGAACACTACGGACGACTACGTCGCTGCAAGCGGGCTAAAGTTATGGTGGACGAAGACAATATCAGGGGGATCCATTTTTATCTGCGTCATCAATATCAAATACTGCGATACGTAGCTCTGAGCCGATGCCATGAACTCGAAAAGTCACTGTAAAAAGTATCTTTTTCGGGCTCAAAATTTTGTATGACTAAAATAAATTAGGGTAATACGGATATCCTACTCCGGGGTATCCCCCGTCTGTATACGGGCCTGGCTGCGGACCATATCCTGGTCCTCCATAACCTGGACCGTAGCCTCCATATCCCCCACCATAGGCACCAATGTATGGAGCTGTGCCGATGGCAAGCAAGTCAAACAGCACCAGAGGAATAATCGCCTTCGTGTTTACCTTTTTCTTGCGGTTTGGTTGAAGAACCAGTCGGTTACCCGAAATGCGAATCAGCTTGCCGCTGACCTGGGAACCATCCTTACGAGTAGCAAAGATGACTTTGCCGACAAGCTTCTCCACCTGCTTTCTGGTTACTGCCTGTTTCATCGTATTTCCTCCTTCTTTCTCAACGGATGGACAGATTGAACGGCTCCTTGATAGCTCATCACCACCAAAAATAGACCGGAGCTGACAGGGGCCGAGCGTCCCGTCCAATCTGCATAGCACAGTCTATTCCATTCATGCCAGTAGCGTATGTTTAAATGCCTGCACAATATAAAAAAATCTGGTACCTGCACATGCAGATACCAGATTTTTTATACACCAGGATTTTGCGAAATTCGATTCCAGTCGCTCCGAAGTGCAAGATATAGACGAACTAAACCATTTCGATCTATATCTTGTTCACTGGAAGTCGCTTATGGGATTTTTGCAAAATCCTCACACCAATGTACATTTTTCAAAACATGCGCATTAGCTGTCTATAAGTTTTAACGCTTGCTTGGATCATAAAGTTGACCTAAAGCGGCCGGAGCGCGTGAACGTCCGACAGCCGCTACCAGTACAATAATCGTCAGGAGATACGGCAACATAAAAATAATTTCCTGGGGAATACTTTGCGACCATGCGAACAGCTGCACATAGTTGCGAATGGCTTGTGAAAAACCAAAAAACACTGCTGCGCCAAAAGCGCCAAGCGGATTCCATTTACCGAAAATCATAGCGGCAATAGCAATATATCCCTGCCCCGAAACTGTATTGTGCGAGAACATGTTGGTTGTAGTCAGAGTAATTGTAGCTCCACCAATCCCAGCCAACGCCCCACTGATCATAACGCCAATATAACGAAGACGATTTACTTTAATACCCACTGTATCGGCCGCTCCTGGATGCTCCCCAACGGAACGCAAACGCAAGCCAAACGGTGTTTTATACAAAGTAAAATAGCCAATAATAACTAATAGAATGGCTAAATATGTCGTTGGGTAAGCTTGGAAAAAGGCTTTTCCTGCAATCGGGATATCCACAAGGTAAGGGATGGATATTTCGTTAAAACCCTGAATCCGACCGGTGTCACCATCTCCCTCAAATAAAAGCTTAACCATGTACAGTGTACTACCTGCTGCCAGAAAGTTAATAACTATACCGCTTATAACCTGATCGGCTTTAAACGTAATAGAGGCTACAGCATGAATTAGCGAAACCAAAATACCGAACACGGCAGCTGACAGCACACCTACCCAAGCCGCAGAGGTGCCTCCTAGTCCAGCTTGCTCGGCATAAAATCCGCCAACACCCGCTGCAAACGCTCCAAATACCATAAGTCCTTCCAACCCGAGGTTCGTTACACCGGATTTTTCTGAAAAAACTCCGCCGAGAGACGCAAAAATAATCGCCGTCGCAAAAACGAGCGTTGTATGGATTAATTCACCAAGTGTTAACCAACTCATTTTACAACACCTTCTCTTTCTTACGCTTGGAGTAGAGCGGCTTCACAACCCAACGTACAATACCTTGGGCCGCAATGAAGAAAATAATCGAGCCAATGACAACCCGGATAATCTCGGGCGGTACATCTGCGCTAAAGCTCATCCCCGCAGAACCATACGTAAGCGTTCCGAACAAAACAGAACCGAGCAGCACACCGAATGGGTTATTCATCCCAATCAGAGCTACAGCGATACCATCAAAACCCGTTCCCGGTGATCCTGCCATGACAGATTGATAATGGAATACTCCCAGCACTTCAAAGGCGCCTGCCAATCCGGCAAAAACCCCACTAATAAACATCGCTTTTATGATATTACGATTTACATTCATACCTGCATAACGGGATGCATCCTGATTAAATCCGACAGCCCGAAGCTCATAGCCCTGCTTTGTTTTCCACATGAAAATGTAGAAAAAGACTGCTGCCAGCACAGCAATAACTGTGCCCCAATGTACCCGAGCATTCCCCATCATCTGGGACAGCCATTCGATGGAAATTGAAGCAGAAGGCTGGATATTCACAGAACGATTTTCACCATCCATAAGTGCGAACTGATTGATCACCAAATTAGCCAAATACAGACCGATCCAGTTCATCATAATACATGTAATAACTTCATTAACGCCTCGTTTGGCCTTCAAATAGCCAGCAATCGCAGCCCACAGACCTCCGAAAACTGCACCTGCAATTACAGCTAACGGTGCATGAATGATAGCTGGCAACCCATGAAGTTTAATGCCCACAATCGAAGCAGCTGTCATACCTACCAGAAACTGACCTTCGCCGCCGATATTAAACAAACCGGCGCGGGCCGCAAAAGCAAATGCCAACCCCGTTAAAATCAGCGGAGTCATCTCACGGATAGCCTCTCCAAAGTTGTAGGAATCTCCGTATACACGGCTAAACAAAGCAGAATAGGCCACAATAGGGTCATACCCGCCAATCAGCATCACAATAGCACCCAGAAGGAGACCCAAAATAATAGAGACCAGCGCTAGTACAAAGGAGTCTTTTGTGAATATTTTCAATAGATTAGCCATTCTCTACTCCTTTCTTCACTGCACTTCCTGCCATCATCAGTCCCAGTTCCTGGTCATTCGTTTCTTCTGGCAGCACTTCCCCGACAATCTTGCCCTCATAGATGACAGCAATTCGGTCGGATACATTCATAATCTCGTCCAGTTCAAAAGATATGAGCAACACAGCTTTACCTTGGTCCCGTTGGGCAATCAGTTGTTTCTGGACAAATTCAATAGCTCCGACATCCAGACCGCGTGTAGGCTGTGCTGCAATGAGAAGGTCTGGATTTTTATCAATTTCACGCGCAATGATAGCCTTCTGCTGGTTCCCACCAGATAGTGCTCTTGCCTTCGTGTGAATATCCGGTGTTCTTACATCAAACTTTTCGATAAGACTTTTGGCCTGTTTCTCTATAGCATCTTTGTTCAAGAAGCCATTTTTACTGTAAGGCGCCTGGTAATACGTCTCCAGCACCATATTTTCACTCATAGAAAAATCGAGCACCAACCCATGCTTATGACGGTCCTCCGGTATATGTGAAACGCCTGCCTCTGAAATTTTGCGTGGTGGCTGATTGGCCACCTCTTGTCCGAGCAAACGAATGCTCCCACCATCCACCTTGCGTAAGCCTGTCAAAGCTTCGATCAGCTCACTCTGTCCATTGCCATCTACTCCGGCAATCCCCAAAATCTCGCCCGCCTTGACCTGAAGGTTCAACTCATTTAGAACATTAATGCCATCCTTGTTTTTAGAAATTACATTGTTCATTTCCAGTACCGTCTGTCCTGGTTGCGCAAGCTGCTTGTCCACTTTAAAGGACACACGACGGCCCACCATTTTCTCAGCCAGCTCATTTGGGGTTGTTTCAGACGTCTTGACTGTATCAATAACCTGACCTCTGCGAATGATCGTAACCGTATCTGCAATTTGCATGATTTCTTTAAGTTTATGAGTAATAAGAATAATTGATTTGCCTTCAGCGACCAAGCGCTTCATAATGTCCAGCAACTCAGTGATCTCTTGTGGTGTCAGTACAGCTGTAGGCTCATCGAAAATCAGAATATCTGCACCGCGATAGAGCGTTTTAATAATTTCTACACGTTGCTGCATACCAACAGATATATCCTCAATTTTGGCATTCGGATTTACCTGAAGGCCGTACTGCTCAGACAACCGCTGTACTTCTGCGGCAGCCTTTTTATAATTGATTTTCAGACCCTTACGTGGCTCCGAGCCCAGGACAATATTTTCGGTCACGGTAAACGGCTGTACGAGTTTAAAATGCTGATGCACCATGCCAATCCCCAGATCAATCGCCTTATTTGGACTATCAATCTGTACGGGTTTACCTCCGATTTCAATTGTCCCTTCATCCGGCTGATACAGTCCGAAAAGAATATTCATAAGCGTAGATTTACCCGCGCCATTCTCACCCAAAAGGGCATGAATTTCTCCCTTATGCAGCTTGATGCTGATGGAGTCGTTGGCAACGATGCCGGGGAATCGTTTTGTAATTTGCTTTAACTCAACGACGGGGGTCGCTGCATCCATGAGATCACCCTTATACACTTTATAGTATGTGCTCCAATGAGCTGATTTTGCCCGTTATAATCCATATAACTCCAGACGTAAGAACAAGGCTAGTCTTATGAACCAGCCTTGTCGCCACCTATATGTTCTTCAAGCCAAACTTATTTCGAAGGAACTGTAATTTCGCCCTTAATAATTTTTTGCTTGTATTGTTCTACAAGATCAAGCACGTCTTTAGGTACGTTTTTCGTTGATGTGTCTGCCAAACCAATACCATTATCCTTCAGAGCCAGTGTCTCGACACCGCCCTTAAATTTACCGTCAATCACTTCTTTAGATACGCGTTTTACAGCTTCATCTACACGTTTTACCATCGAAGTCAATGTTACGTCGTCACCAAACTCAAGCGATTGGTCTTTATCTACGCCAATAACCCATACTTGCTGCCCTTGTTGCTTACGTGCGAGTGCTTCGTTAAATACACCTGTACCAGATCCGCCAGCTGCATGGAAAATAATATCCGCACCGCTGTTATAGATCGTCGCAGCTGCTGCTTTACCCAGGTCCGGCTTATCAAATGCACCTGTGTAGTTAACTTCCAATTTTGCATTTGGATTTACAGCTTTAATTCCTGCTTCGAATCCTTTTTCAAAACGTTTGATCAACGGGCTGTCTTGTCCACCCACAAAACCAATTTTGTTTGTTTTGGTAAGTTTACCAGCTACAACCCCCACCAAGAAGGAACCTTCATTTTCAGCAAAAACAACCGATTTCACGTTAGGCGCATCCACGACACTGTCAATGATCGCCAAGTTTTTGCTTGGGTTGTCTTTCGCTACTTGTCCAATCGCATTCGCCAGATTAAAACCGATTCCCCAAGTCAAGTTAAAATCACCCTTAACAAATTGGTTCAGGTTAGGAATATAATCTTGATCGGATTTACTTTGCAGGTATTTAACTTTAGCGCCTGATTCTTTCTCAGTGGCTTGTAGTGCCTCCCAAGCAGATTGGTTAAACGATTTGTCGTTTACTCCACCCACATCTGTAACCATGCCAATTTGGACATTCGATGTTTTGGCAGAACCACCTGTGTCTCCACCATTTGCGTTGGACGCACCTTGATTTTTGTTACCGCAGCCTGCGAGAATGACCGAGATCGCCAGCAGCATAACCAAAGACATACTGAACATTTTCTTCATGCTGATACTGTTCCCCCTTAGTGTTAGATCCCTGGACTGTCTCTTTTCTTTGAACATGTACATGCTCATGCATGCCATTTACTGACGAGACAGATCGTACAGAAGACTTACTTTAGAGATTATACAATTATGATCGGCTAAAATCTAGACAATTAATAACCTTGGGTCAATTTTTTTTAAAGTTCCATCAATGTAAGCGCTGCAAAGTTAAAAAAAACATACATTCTTCCATCTCACGTCATATTTATTCGTATTTTGGAGAAAACGAAGTGTTTACCGTAACATTGAGTATGTACAAAAAAAGGCATCCCTACACAGCGTACTGCTTGGGATACCTTTTTACCACTTTCGCGGTTTCCACGCTTCATTATTAATAATTAAGCGTTGATTTTGCCTTTAGCAACAGTTGCCAAAGAGTTGAATGCATTAATATCATTGACTGCAAGATCAGCCAAGATTTTGCGGTTAATGTCCACACCAGCCAATTTCAGGCCGTGCATCAATTTGCTGTAAGACAAACCGTTCAAACGAGCTGCTGCGTTGATACGCACGATCCACAGTCTGCGGAAGTTACGTTTCGTCTGACGACGGTCACGGTATGCGTAAACAAGCGATTTCATTACCTGCTCGTTAGCTGTTTTAAAAATGCGGTGTTTGGAACCAAAATAACCTTTAGCAAGCTTCAATACTTTTTTATGACGACGACGAACGACGAATCCGCCCTTTACTCTTGCCATATCAATAGACCTCCCAAATAATGTTTATACTTCATTCATTGCAGTGCTAGTGCTATTTCAGGTTAGCAAGACCTTGTTTCAGACGTTTAACGTCCCCAGGTGCCATCTCAGGGTTAGTACCCAGAACGCGTTTTGCACGTTTGGATTTGTGGGAAAGCAAATGGTTTTTGTAAGCTTTGTAACGCATTACTTTACCAGTACCGGTAATTTTGAAGCGGCCTTTAAGGCTGCTATGTGTTTTCATTTTAGGCATTGAACTTCCTCCTTAATTTGTCATTGACTCTTTGGAGCCAATATCATAATCATGCTGCGTCCTTCGAGCTTGGGTTGGCGCTCCACGGTACAAAGATCAGCAACTTCCAATTTCACACGTTCGAGAATTTTTTGACCCACATTAGCATGAGTAATTTCACGACCGCGGAAACGAACGGAGCATTTCACCTTGTCCCCTTCATTCAGGAACTTCACCACATTGCGAAACTTGGTTTGGTAGTCATGTTCCTCGATGTTGGAACGGAACCATACCTCTTTGATGTCAACGATCTTCTGGTTTTTACGGGCTTCCTTTTCTTTCTTCTGTTGCTCATAGCGGAATTTTCCGTAATCCATAATCCGACACACGGGCGGCTTCGCTTGAGGCGCCACGTTCACGAGATCCAAGTTTGCGTCAATCGCCATTTGCAAAGCTTCACGCGTCGGTGTAATCCCGATTTGTTCCCCATTCGCACCAACTAGACGTACTTCTCTCACCCGAATCTCATCATTGATCATATGTTCCTTACTAATAACCCTCCACCTCCAGAACCTGTTATTGTTGTATTGTGTTTAAGCACAAAAAAGGGATGACGACTACACAGCCGACATCCCTGTCTGATACTCAATTCATCATGAAAGTTCAATTCACAAATCATTGGATCATGACCAGCCGGCAATACCGGGCAGGTGAGAAGTCGGACCTTCTACTTGTTAATCCATACTTTTCAATTAACATACTCGAATATCTTATCACGGTGCAATCGAGGTGTCAACCCTTTAATGAAAAATGAATGACACCGATCTTCAGTCCTATTTCACCGTCCAATTAACCTTGCTTACTCTGAACCTCTTCCAAGCGAACGACACGCGTATGCTGGGTATGGCTCCATTGCTTATTGTTCTGTGTAAAGAACGCATAGAACGTAATCGGATACCACGAAACCAAATATACCGGGAATAGCAGCAGGTAAAGATATACTTTTTTGAACGTGACCTTTTCCAAAATCATCGCGATCACAAAGGTAGCAATATTCAGACCCACAGCTATAACACCGGTCCAAGCCGGGAATTGCACATAAATATTTTCGATATTAGGTCCACCAAATAACACAATATCTATCCACATCGCTACTGTCATCAAGAAGGTGAGCAGTACGATATACACGTTCAGACCATAAAGAGCCATATCGAATTTAATCAGGCTTCTCTGCTTGATACTTTGCCACAGCAACGGGAAGAAATAACGACGAGCTACCGTAAAGTGACCTTGCATCCAGCGCAGACGCTGTCTGGACGAAGCTTTGAACGTCAACGGCTTTTCATCATATACCTTGGCATCGTAATTAAATCTTGGATATACGTTGCGTTGTGTGCAGCGCATGGTGAATTCCAAATCCTCTACCAGACTTGTCGCACCCCAGCCCATTTCCTTAAGCAGATTTGTTTCAAAGCACATGCCTGTACCACCGAGGAAATTAGCCATGTTCAGATTGTGACGTGACAGCTGCCACAAACGGTTGATGTACCAATAAGATACCCCGTATGCCGCTGTAATCCAAGAATCCTCAGGATTCTTAGTATCAATGTACCCCTGAATAACACGGGCACCTGTACACAGATCATTGTTCATTTCACTCAAGAAATTGGTATGCGCCAAATTGTCAGCATCAAACATGACAATAGCATCATATTGGCGCGGCATAGCCCATAATTCCTTAAGCATCCACTCAATAGCGTAGCCTTTACCACGCAGATTCGGATTCGTACGTTCACAAGCATTCATGCCGTGAGCGCGAACGATGTCCGCAGTCTTATCTGTACAGTTATCACAGATTACGAACACATCGTAAAGTTCCTTCGGATAATCAAGTTGCTTCAAATTTTCCATCAATGCTCCGACAACCTGTTCTTCATTGTGGGCAGCGACTAAAATGGCAAATGATTTTTCTGGAGCTGCGTGCTCTTTCCTTTTCTTGCGAACCAATCCGAACAAGGAGAATGCAAACTGATAGACTGCGATCACCGCCAGTATGATCTGGAGCGTCACGAAAATAGCGTCTAACATGATCTCTTGTTACCCCCTTTTTATACCCCTTAAAATCTTGCGTTTGTTTGTTTTCTATCTGTGTAGCGCAAGTTGCGGCGCTTTGCGCGCCTTTTCTGTAGTTTTTGACCCGACCCTTGCTTTCTTCATTGGCTGTGCGCAGCCCCCTTTTGGCTGACACAGGAATGCCATTACGATTTTCGTTGGTTTTCAATCTTTTGTCAAAGCCCTTAAACCGGTCTCAGCAGCAAAAAAACACAACAAACCCCCGTTTGAACCGGGAATGCGGCGCTGGGCTTCTCATTCATGACGCTTAGGTCTTATTTTCATCCATTTGCTAACTTTTTATTTCTTTGGTCCCTCCTTTTTGTGGGCCAATTAGCAACCACTTCTAAACACTCTATCTTATTAGACGGATGAACGCAAAGAAAGTTATACAATTCGGCTTATATTCCATTAACATTTCTGTGTAGAATTGAACCAAGTAATTTATGAATATTTAGTGATTCTTGAAATGAACAGCGTTTAAAAATATGATGAGAGCAAGAGAATAATTACTTATGGTCTGATTATGTCAAAATGACTCAAAATATTTGCCGACTGACCTGAACCGGCAACCGGAGGAAACCAAATGCAACGTCTAGTCGTAAAACTTGTAAATCTGGAGCAGCAGTTGTTCAAATGGATCAACGGACGCTTACACAACCGTTTTTTGAACTTCTGGCTTTATTATCTCACACATTTAGGTGGGGCTACCTTTACTATAGCCTCCACACTCCTTATTTGGTGGCTCGCTCCGAATCCGTGGAAAGATTCCGGTATGAAGGGAGCCATCGCTCTCGGGGTCAGTCACATCCCCGTAGCTATCGTTAAAAGGCTGTATCCGCGGATTCGCCCGTATTTGGCGCTACCAGGTACAAATACATTCCGCAACCCCTTGTCGGACCATTCTTTTCCCTCAGGGCACACGACAGCTATTTTTTCAGCTACCGTGCCTTTTATGCTACAGTCACCGATGCTAACACTGCTGCTGTTGCCTGTAGCAACAATTGTAGGTTTTTCTCGGATTTATCTGGGTCTCCACTACCCAACGGATGTACTCGCAGGAGCGGTCATCGGAACGTCTGCAGCAATAGGAACGGTTGCATTCTGGCCTTAAAGCCGATATGGTATGATTGAGAACATCCCAGCAGGAACAGGTGAAATGAGAGTGGCTAAAAAACGAGTGTTATTATTATCGGAAGGTTTCGGTGCCGGACATACTCAAGCTGCCTACGCGCTCTCAAGCAGTTTGCGGAAGCTTTCTCCGAATGTGCAGACAAGAGTGCTGGAGCTGGGGAGTTTTTTGAATCCAAGAATGGCCCCGCTTATTATTACAGCATACAAGAAGACTGTTGTATCGCAGCCTCGCCTAGTCGGATTGGTTTACCGTCATCAGTACAAAAAGTCATTAAACCGTCTTACAACGCTCGCTTTGCACCGTCTGTTCTACACGCAGACCCGAAACATTCTCCGGCAGCTTCGTCCCGATTTGGTGGTATGTACTCACCCCATCCCAAGCGCGGTAATTTCACGTTTGAAGCGCTTAGGCTTACATGTTCCGCTTTGTACTGTCATTACAGACTACGATGCACATGGAACATGGATTAGTCCCGAGGTTGACCGGTACTTTGTATCTACGCCTGAAGTCATGCGTAAGCTGCGCGCGCGCGGAGTACCCGTCTCGAAAATCCAGGTGACCGGCATTCCCGTTCATCCAAATTTTTGGGAACATCCTGGGCACGATGAAATTAGAGAACAATTTGGACTTAAACCCATCCCGACCGTACTCGTTATGGGTGGCGGCTGGGGCCTTATGAATGACGAAGTCATACATCGTTCGCTTACTCAGTGGAGAGAAAACATTCAATTTATTTTTTGTTTGGGGCATAATGATAAAATTCGTCGTAAAATGCAATTGGATCCTAGGTTTAATCATCCAAATATTCATATCTTCGGATTTACACGGGAAATCGACAAATTAATGGAGGTATCGAATCTGCTCATCACCAAACCCGGCGGAATGACATGCACCGAGGGATTGGCCAAAGGGATTCCGATGCTGTTTCACAAACCTCTCCCTGGACAGGAGGAGGAAAATTGTCAATACTTTACGGCTCAAGGCTTCGGAGAACCGATTACTTCGCTGGATGTTGTCGTTAAATGGATGAACCGACTGCTACACGATTTTCCAGAAATCGTCCGCAAGCGACAGGAGCACGTCCATAATGTAGCGCGATATTATCCTCTTCAGAGCGCACAGAGTATTCTGGATATACTGGAACCGAACAGGGTGCTTTCCTAAAAGGAAGCACCCTGTCTTATTTTATCCGTTTGATCTGTTTTTATTTCCCATACTTTTCGAGACGTGTTTTTCCGTACTCTTCCAAAGCATCTTTGCCGATCAGCACCTCGACTCGATGAATATTCATACCTTTGCCCATGAACTTTTGTTCATATTCCGTCATGACATGCTCTTCGTTGATCCCCTCACGATGAAGGTTTAACGAAATATTCGTCATCTGCAAGCCGCTATCGGCAAACGAATTCAGAGAAAACTCAAACAGTGTCTCCGAATCGGTCTTAAAATGAATTTGTCCTTTGCTGTTCAAAAGCTGACGGTACTTGTCCAAAAAACGCGGATGCGTCAAACGACGACGTGCATGCTTGGCTTTAGGCCAGGGATCACTAAAATTCAGATAAATGCGTTCAATTTCTCCTGGTTCAAAAACATTCTCGATCTGTTCAATGTTTGCCAGTGCCAATTTGATATTAGGCGGCGTATCAACCTCTGAATTACTCCAGGCCAGACGAGACTTTTCTGTTGAACGGCGAACCAGCTCATCATACATATCAAAGCCAATATAGTTAACCTCCGGATTCCGGAAGCTCATTTGGCTTATAAATTGCCCTTTACCCATACCGAATTCCACATGAATGGGACGATCATTACCAAAAACCTGCTGCCATTTCCCCTTATACTGTGCCGGCTCCAAGATGACTAGATCCTGCTGTTCTTCCAGACTTTCCCGTATTCCTTTTCTTCCGCGTAAACGCATGTTACTCCTCCATATACTCTGTTATCAAGGAAAAAGGAATTTCACCCCCGCTTGAAGATACGGAAATGAAATTCCTTTTTCAATATATTTGGATTGGGGTCCAACTAATTTAATTGTTCATAGTCTACCCCATCAGCAGGTGAAAAATCAATTGTCTTTTGGCAAGCCGCTCTGATTTTTTGACGTGCGGTCGTTCCAATCTGACGATCCTGCCCAAAACGGACACCAGTCAATGCCAACGCCTCATCAAAGGTTAACTCAACAGTAACTTTATCCATACGCGTCTTATCCTGCGCATTCATAAAAGATCACCTCACGGGTTATTTGTGATGGAACCGACGTGCACTTACCCTAAAACAGGCGATAGAAACAGCATAGCTGCCTCCCTGAAGAATAATCATTAGCAACGGATAACTTTTATCTTCAGGATCGAAAACAGTCCTTTTATTGTATGTCTGGTACCGCTTACAATATAACACATTGTGTAACCTTTTTCAATCCGCAACGCCATAAAATCCGCACATTTTATTGACTTGTTCGGTCAAATGATTCCCAATGAAGACTGATTTTTGTTACAATAGGGTGATCGTAAAAAAAGGAGTACACCCATGAAAACAGATTTATTGCCTGCTCCTCTCCTGTGGGGAGATAAACGGTTCCATACTTGGAATTACGAAATGCGTGAGCAATTTCAAAATAAAGTGTTCAAAGTCATGCTGGATGCGGGTTTTACCTGTCCGAATCGCGATGGTTCCATCGCTAAAGGGGGTTGCACCTTTTGTAGCGCACGCGGATCGGGTGATTTTGCTGGGCGTCGTCGTGATGATCTGGTCACCCAGTTCAATACGATTCGGGATCGGCAGCATCTAAAATGGCCAAACGCCAAATATATTGGCTATTTCCAAGCCTACACTAATACGTATGCTCCCGTTGAGGAACTGCGAGAATACTTTGAGGTTATTCTGGAGCAGCCCGGCGTTGTCGGTCTGTCCATCGCTACACGTCCTGATTGCCTGCCTGACGATGTAGTGGATTACCTTGCCGAGCTAAACGAACGCACGTACCTGTGGGTTGAAATGGGTCTGCAAACTGTCCATGAATCGACCTCAGAGCTGATTAACCGTGCTCATGATACTCAATGCTATCTGGATGCGGTGGAAAAGCTGCGCAAGCGGAATATCCGCGTGTGCGCCCACATTATTTATGGTCTGCCCCAAGAGACGCATGAAATGATGCTCGATACGGGACGTGCAGTAGCGGCTATGGATGTGCAGGGCATCAAAATCCACCTGCTGCATCTCATGCGCAAAACGCCCATGGTCAAGCAGTATGAAGCGGGATTGCTACGCTTTCTGGAAAAGGACGAATACGTTAAGCTGATAGTTGATACGCTGGAGATTTTACCTCCCGAAATGATCGTTCATCGGTTAACCGGAGATGCCCCACGCGATTTGCTAGTGGGACCCATGTGGTCGCTTAAAAAATGGGAAGTGCTTAATGCCATCGATCATGAACTGAAGTCACGTGAAACGTGGCAGGGAAAATACTGGAGGCAACCTTAAATGGGGTTCCTATCCGTCCTGAGCTACGCTCATCAATTGGTGGCTGCGCGGGTGCAGCCAGGTGATACTGCTATAGATGCCACCGTCGGCACAGGAGCAGATACGTTGTTTCTGGCAAAAGCTGCTGGCAAACGGGGCCGTGTCTATGGCTTCGACATCCAGCAAGAAGCACTGCATTGCGCCCGTCGTCGACTGGAAGAAAACGCTTCGCCTTCATTAGCAGAAGTATCGCTACTGCTACAAGGTCACGAGCAAATGCGGGAGGCCGTTCCAGACATGCTGCATGGCAAAGTCGCTGCGGTCATGTTTAACCTCGGCTACTTGCCATCCGAAGGCGCCGATCCGACTGTCATCACGCATACAGACAGCACGCTCGTCGCACTTGATGCTGCCTTACAATTGCTGCGACCACGCGGCATTCTGACTGCCGTACTCTATCCAGGGCATGCTGGAGGCAGCGAAGAAGCAGAAGCCGTCCTTCAATGGGCTTCAGCTCTCCCGGTCTCCAGCGGTCAAAGCATTATTTATCGTCAATTACAACGAGCCGCTTCGCCTTACGTAGTGGCGGTTGAGAAGAAATAATGTCGGATTTTAAACTCAGGTTATGAGCGGCTTTTTTAGCCGCCTTACATATATCATTTTTCAAGCTCGTTTGGGCGCTATTCATCCCAGTTTATTGCCCCAGCGGCACGTTATTGATTTCCCTATTCTGTTAGGTCGCACTCATTACTCATTATGGAGGAGAGAAATTATGCTAAAGCCATACCCGCTGCAATTTCAACCTGAGTTCAAAGAGAGAGTTTGGGGAGGACGGGCCTTAGAGCAATTTGGTCTAACCCCACCAGAAGGACATATCGGTGAAGGATGGATGATTGCCGATCATCCAAACGGAACAACAACGGTCATCAATGGTGAGCTGGCAGGCAAAGGACTGGATGAAATCCGCGAGACCTACGGGCAGGATTGGCTCGGGGCCAAGGGTGTATCGGAAAAAGGCGGACGATTTCCACTTTTGATCAAACTACTGGATTGTAATGATGACTTATCCGTTCAGGTGCATCCGACAGATGATTACGCAGGACTTCCAGCCGGAGAATTAGGGAAAACTGAAATGTGGTACGTGCTTGATGCCAAGCCAGATGCCAAGATTATTTATGGTCTGACCGAAGGTGTAACTCGCGAGAGTCTGCGCACAGCTCTTGAAAGTGGGGACATCCTCGGCAGTTTGCGCCAGGTTCCAGTCGAAGCAGGCGATACGTTCTTCATTCCCGCCGGAACCGTACATGCACTGTGTGCAGGCGTTGTCGTTGCTGAAATCCAGCAAAATTCGGATACTACCTATCGCTTATATGACTACAATCGCCCCGGACTAGACGGCAAGCCTCGTGAGTTGCATATCGAGGATTCCCTCAATGTAACCTCCTACGAGGGTGCAGGTGCAACAACGATGAAAACGGACGGCTTACAGCCTGGAAAATGGCTCCAGCTGGCTGCCTGTGAGTATTTTGTTGTGGAAAAGGGTATCGTAGATGGAAGTTGGGCACTTTCTACAACGGAAGACAGCTTCACCATTCTCGTGATTTGTGAAGGCAGTGGGACCATAACATGGAACAATAATACCGAGTCTCTTTCCTGTAAAGCTGGAGATTGCTTCCTGTTGCCTGCTAACCTGAGCGGTTACACGCTGAATGACGGAATGACCGTACTTAGATCTTATCTTCCTTAAAGCTTAAAGGATGTGATGTCTAATTATGCGGGAATACACCTTCACCATCGCTGAAAATGACGGAACAGAGCTTTTTGCCTACCGCTGGCTGCCTGATCAGAATTTGCCCCTTAAGGGGATTGTTCAAATTTCGCATGGTATGTGCGAGACATCCTATCGCTACATTCGACTGGCCGAAAAGCTTACTGGTTGCGGTTATGGTGTGTATGCCAACGATCATATCGGTCACGGGCGCACGGCTGGTGATCCTGATAAGCTGGGTATGCCGGGAGCTAATGCGTTTAATCGAATGGCAAACGGCATGCTGGAGCTAGGCGAAATTGCGGCTAAGGAATTCCCTGATCAGTCTCGTTTTTTGCTGGGTCACAGCATGGGGTCCTTTTTAACCCAGAAAATTATGTATGATGATCGGCAAACGTATCACGGGTTTATTTTATCGGGAACCAACGGACGACGTGGTCTCCTAAAGCTCGGAGAGCAAGTTGCTCTACTGCAAGCCAAGCTGCAAGGAATGGATCATCGCAGCATGCTGCTCAACGCCATGGTCTTTGGCGGCTTTAACCGCGCCTTTCGTCCAGTGCGTACGGCGTTTGACTGGCTGTCCCGTGATCCTGAGGAAGTAGATCAGTTCGTACATGACCCATTATGTGGAGCTATTTGCACGACAGGCTTTTTTCTGGATTTTTTCAGGCTATTGCAAGAAATCCACTGGCCTTCCTCGCTGAAACACATCAATCCCAAACTGCCAGTTTATATTTTTGCCGGGGATCGTGATCCAGTGGGTTTGTTCGGTAAAGGTGTATTGTCACTAGTGGAAATGTATCGAAGCCTAGAGCTTCAGGACATGGAGTATCGCCTCTATCCTGGCGGTCGCCATGAGATGCTGCATGAAACAAACCGCGACGAGGTGATGAGTGACATCGTGGACTGGCTCGACCGTCATGTTAACACAGGGGTGACCTCTGTTTCCGCATTGTCTGGAGCCTCCGAGGCACCTGAACAATCAACCTCGTCCAAGTGTCAAAAGAAAATATAGTACTAGACTGGGTGTCCGTATTCCATTCGACTTTTCGAATTGTTCCCCCCCAGACTTCATAAAATAAGTTTTAGACTGACCTTAAAAATTGGAACAGCGACAGCCAAGGACGAGAAAATAAAGTCCTAGACTGTCGCTATTTCATTGAACTAACGTTCCCCGTTAGCTTAATGACCTCAAATATGAAAATTTCTAAAGAGTCCATATAAGAACGAACAATTCCAATTACTTATAATTGAGAACAAGAAAGGGTGGTAATAACAAATCATACAGGGTTATTTAAGAAATTAAAACCCACCGTAAGGTTGTCGCCTTGCACGGTGGGTTTTGCCTTTATTATCTGATTTGCGTTCCGTTGGGTAGATCGAAATCCGGCTTTAACAGCACGACATCTCCCTGTTCAGGCAGTCCGCCCAGAACCAAAACTTCCGAATTGAATCCCGCTATGCGGCGCGGTGGAAAATTGACGACGCCTACGATTTGTTTTCCGACGATATTTTCAGCCGCATATCTCTTGGTGATTTGCGCACTGGAACTCAGTTCGCATCTTACATATTAATTTCATCCGCATTCACTGAAACAAATATAAAGCACCAGCTTCAAAGAGATTCTTCTTTGGTTCGTCATATCTATCGGCAGAGAGTAAGTATACGGCTATCCACTAAGACTTCCCGATCGCAGACTTAGGATAGAAACTCTTTTCCCCATACTCTTATAGAATCGATGATACTCGACAATTTATTTCCTTGTTCAGTGAGGAAGTATTCTACTTTGGGTGGCACAGTGTCATCTACTATCCTCTTCACAATTCCATCCGCCTCGAGTTCCCTGAGTTGTAAAGTCAGCATCCGTTGTGAAATCCCTGGTATTAATCGTTTAAGTTCATTAAATCTGACCGATTTTTCGGATAAAATGTCGATAATGATTCCCTTCCATTTTCCTCCTATCATATGTAAAACCATTTCAACAGGGCAGGCCCTTATAACCTCTTCACTGCAATCGCCATATTCTTTTAATCCATATCCCATATTGCCACTCCATTCATTAAGTTACAAAAATGTGCGTACTTACAAGTATCAATCATTTCCACTATATTAACTATATCAGAAATGAAAGGAGATATGTCTCGATTACAATGAGAGAATCTAAATAGCAGTGACAAATATAAGAATTAAATACATTTTCGTAGGTACAGGTTTTAGAAAATAGATTAGGGAGGCAATTTTATGAATAAATCCAAGATCGTATTAATTACAGGTGGCAACAAAGGTATTGGTTTTGAGACAGCAAGACAATTGGGAAACATGGGGTATGAGATTTTAATAGGAGCAAGAAGCGAAGAAAAAGGACATGAGGCCGTAACGTTTTTAGAAACGGAGAACATTAAAGCTAAAACGGTGGTTCTTGATGTCACAAACCCCAGCTCCGTTCTCTCCGCAGTAGAATGGATTGAACAAGAATATGGATACCTTGATATCTTGATTAATAATGCAGGCGTGTTTTTTGAAGGCAACACACCTCCAAGTGAACTGGAACTGTCCGTTCTCAAGAATACCTATGAGACAAACGTTTTCGGCGTATTTTCTGTCACTAAAGCAATACTTCCATTGCTCAAAAAATCTTCTGCCGGAAGAATCGTAAATCTTTCCAGCGGATTAGGTTCCTTAACTTTGAATTCAGACCCAACGTCGGAATTTTATAATGTGAATTCGCTCGCCTACAATAGTTCCAAAACGGCTGTAAATGCTTTAACTGTTTTCTTTGCTAAAGAATTAAGAGATACTCCTATTAAAATCAACTCGGTTTGCCCTGGATTTACAGCTACCGATTTAAATGGTAATAGTGGCTATCGCACAGTCGAACAAGCAGCTTCCAGTGTAGTTAAGCTTGCCACAATCAATAATGATGGTCCAACTGGTAGCTTTTTTGATGAAAATGGAGTTGTGCCTTGGTAAAAACACAGGGAATAAGTTAGCTTTAATATCCAAAAATTCCGATATAAATATTTCTAATACATCAACTTATCCGTACCATTTTACCCGGGCAGTTTCTGAGTATTCCGTAAAGCTATTTGGAGAAAGGTATCCTTTTGTTTGATCATACCAGCGGCTGCGCATATACTGAAGACCTGTTACCCCGTCCCACTCTCCAGAGTAGCGGAATAGATTCTCTGTGTAGTCAACGGCTATAAGGACTTGTTCATGTCCATTATCGGCAATAGGGTCAAATTCTTGTACCTGACCAAGGACATGAACTTGACCCTTTAAAATGAAAAAAACGCGCCTAGCGCGGGTTTCTATAGGGCTATGTTCTTTCTCCTCTGACCCGAGTGACGAGCATTCGAAGTTGCCATACCTTAGGCGGAAGCCGTCATATCATGAATAGTTATTGGTTTCCCTGCAACGCCAATCCAATCTCCCAAAAGAGTTAATACTTGAACGTGTAATAACTTTGCAATCAGCGTTCTACAATCCAGTATTGTAATTTTATATTGATTGCTAAGTTGAATATGTATTTAAACTAACCTGCCCGTTAGCGTAATGAAGCACCCGCCAGTCTAATTCTTTATTTTCTCAGTCTACAACTTTATTTTCCGAGTCTAACACTTTATTTTTCAGTCTAATACTTTATTTTCTTCTGACACCAAGTCATCAGCCTTGTGAGGAAATAAGAAAAGAAACCTTTAAAACCACGATTAAAGTGGAATTGAAGGTTTCTTTTTATTCCTTTATATTTCATTCGGGTATAGTTTTAAAAATCACCATGCATTTCGTTCTCTCAAGGAAGTAATATGAGCTGTATGATGCTTGCCATGCCAGGCATAGATGCCGATGTTTCGCTCCAGGCGGATCGTCTGGCCCGATTCAGGATGAATAAACGATCGGTGCAGCTGATCCTCTCCCAACGATCGCAACACGGTCACCCACCGTTCATGCAATCCTTCCAGCAGTTGCAACGAAGGTTCCAGCGGAAGCTCCCTGGCGTCTGGTATTTCGGCCCAACGCCCTTCATCATATGGCTTGATCGTCGGCGTATCCTCCGTCAGTGCCAGCTTAAAACGGATATAGCTGTTCATATGGCTGTCTGCCACATGATGAACTACCTGCCGAATCGTCCAGCCCCCTTCGCGATAAGGCGTATTTAGCTGCTGCTCATTCAGTCCTTCGACCGCCCGACGTAGCTGTGCAGGCAATTCAGCAATGTCGTGAATCCATGCGATAAGCTGTTCTTCTGTAATGGTATCTGGAACAACGAATGATCCTATCGGGTAGCGCAAGTCTTTGTCCAAAACAGTTCCCGCCCTTCTCTACATTTACTGCCTGTAATGTCAGTCGCCTTATGTTATAACTATGCAGGAAAAAAAGCAGACTCGCAAGAGTCTGCTTTTGTCATACACGTAAAGAGGAGATACACTTGCCCGATTTATTTTATCCTTCCAGTAACAATGATTCTGGATCTTCCAGCAATTCTTTAACCGTTACCAGGAAACGAACCGCCTCACTACCATCAATAATCCGGTGATCGTAGGACAACGCGATATACATCATCGGACGATTTTCCATGCGTTCCTCGTCGATGGCAATCGGGCGAAGTTGGATTTTATGCATTCCCAAAATACCCACTTGCGGCGTATTGAGAATTGGCGTAGACAGCAGGGAGCCGAAAATACCTCCATTGGTTATAGTAAACGTTCCTCCTTGCAAGTCGGCCAGAGAAAGCGAATTGGAGCGAGCTTTGCCAGCCAAATCTGCAATGCTCTTCTCGATCTCAGCAAAGCCGAGACGATCAGCATCCCTTACAACTGGCACGACCAAACCTTCCTTGGCAGATACAGCGATCCCGATATCATAGTATTTTTTCAGTACGATATCATCGCCATTAATCTCTGCATTCACGGTAGGGAAGCGCTTGAGTGCACCAACCACTGCCTTTGTAAAGAAGGACATAAAACCCAAGCCTACATCATGTTTTTCCTTAAACTTATCTTTACGGCGTTTACGCACATCGAGAATGGCAGTCATATCCACTTCATTAAAAGTGGTGAGCATGGCAGCTGTTTGCTGTGCTTCAACAAGACGCTTAGCGATCGTCGCTCTGCGTCGAGACATCCGCTGGCGTTCCACAGGCTTGCTGTACTCCGTTTGAGCTGGAGACGGAGGCGCAGGCTTGCTAGTAGCGGGAGACGTAGGTACAGATGCTGCACGTGACACTTCAGCGCTGTTATGCGTTTTTACGTCCTCCTGGAAAACACGTCCGAGCGGGTCCTTTCCCTGTACCTGTTCAAGATCAATCCCGCGCTCACGCGCCAACTTCCGGGCGGATGGTGATGCCGTCTGACCATTCCCGTCGCCATTCGATGAAATAGGCGGTGCAGACTTTTCTTCTGCTTTAACGCCGCCTCCTACGGAAGACGGTGAAGTCGCTACGGACGGTGCTTCAGGCGCTTGAGTCGCTGCAACTTCTCCAGCACCGGTTGATTCCGCACCACCACTGCCGATTCCGATCAAGCCAACAGCTTCACCGATGACCACAGTATCTCCCTCCTGACGAAGGATTTTCTGGACCACACCTGCTTCTTCCGCACTAATTTCCAGATTGACCTTATCGGTTTCCAGCTCCAGTAGAACATCTCCCTGTCCTACGGAATCCCCTTCCTTCACAAGCCATTTGGAGATTGTTCCTTCCGTGATGGATTCTCCCATTGCTGGCACTATAATATCGCTCACAGCCGCTACCTCCCAAGTGTAATATTGTTTTTGGAATCCTGCTTCAACGCCGATTGAATAATTCGCTGTTGTTCTAGGCTGTGTACTTGCTGATAACCGCTGGCCGGGCTTGAACGATCTGGTCTGCCTGCGTAACGAATTTCCGCTCCCTGTGGCACTACATTCCGCAGACGAGGTTCAATGTAACTCCAAGCCCCCATATTTTTAGGTTCTTCCTGAGCCCATACGAACTCCTTAACATGCGGGAAGCGGCCGAAAATATTCCGAATTTCCTCTTCCGGGAAAGGGTATAGCTGCTCCACACGAATAATATGCAGACGCTCTTCTGCCTCATTCTTATCCTTTTCCAATGCTTCTTCGAGATCAATGGCAATCTTGCCACTGCACAGTACAATGCGCTCTACACGATCCGGACGTGCACCCAGACCAGGCTGTTCCAACACAGGACGGAATGCTCCTTCACTGAATTCGGAAGCAGGCGAAGCGACACGATTATTACGAATCAGGCTCTTCGGCGACATCATCACAAGCGGGCGGGCTTCCTCACTTTCGCTTAATGCAGCCTGACGGCGCAGCAGATGGAAATACTGAGAGGCACTGCTCAAATTAGCGACAGTCCAGTTATTTTGTGCGGACAACTGGAGAAAACGCTCCAGACGTGCGCTCGTGTGCTCTGGTCCTTGTCCTTCGCTACCATGCGGTAACAGCATCACCAGACTCGATTTCTGTCTCCATTTAGCACGGCCCGCAGAAATGAATTGGTCAAAAATAACCTGTGCACAGTTGGCAAAATCGCCGAATTGCGCTTCCCAAATCACTAACGTTTCAGGAGAATACACGTTATAGCCGTATTCAAAGCCGAGGACAGATGCCTCAGACAATGGACTGTTATGAATACTGAACGAAGCACGTGCTTCCGGCAAAGTATGCAACGGGCAATGTGTACGGCCTGTTTCAGGCTCATGCAGCACGAGGTTACGGTGAGCAAATGTAGCTCGCTCCGCATCCTGACCTGTCATACGAATAGGCTTGCCGTCTGCGAGAATGGTGGCCAAAGCCAGCGTCTCCGCCAAGCTCCAATCTACCTTTTCTCCCTCGTTCAGAGCGGTTTTTCTACGCTGTAAAATTCGATCCAGCTTCGGATATACATGAAAAGCCTGTGGCCATTTGAGCAAGTTTTCATTGATTTGGCGCAGCTTTTTCAATTCCACTGCAGTACGTACCATAGAACTCTGATTCTTTTTCGCCTTCACAGGAGTCATTTCCGGCTCTTGTTCCGGTTGATTCTTCACATGCTCATGCGCTTCCTTCAGTCTGGTTTGGACCTTTTCAATGAGGCCGGCACTAAACGCTTCATCCACAACCCCCTGCTTCATCAGCTTTTGAGTATACAATTTGCTCACCGTCGGATGATTCTTCACCTTACGATATACCAGCGGTTGTGTTGTTTCCGGGTCATCGGATTCATTGTGACCATAACGACGGTAACCAATCAGATCAATCAGAAAATCCTTCTTGAAACGATTGCGGTATTCGCCAGCCATACGTGCTGCTGCAATACAAGCTTCGGGATTATCCGCGTTCACATGCACAATTGGAATTTCATAGCCTTTAGCCAGATCACTGGCATAACGGGTCGAACGGGAATCGACACTTTCCGTCGTAAAACCCAGACGATTATTCACAATAATATGGACCGTGCCGCCATTACGGAAGCCACGCAAATTGGTGAAATTAAGTGATTCTGCCACGATACCTTCACCTGGGAAAGCCGCATCACCGTGCATAATAATTGTAGCTGCCTTGCTCACATCCAGCTTCGGATAACCAGCCTCACTGCGGTCTTCCTGTGCAGCTCGTGAAAATCCTTGTACCACTGGATTCACATATTCCAGGTGACTTGGGTTATTCGCCAATGTCAGACGGGCCTGCACCGCTCCCCCATCTTTTACAAAACGATCAGCACCCAGATGATATTTCACATCGCCAGTCCAGCCGTAGTTAATTCCTGTGGAACCTTCCGACGGGATCAAATCTTTATTCGGCGAATGATGAAATTCAGAGAAAATTTTACTGTAAGGTTTGCCCAGCACATGAGCCAGTACATTCAAACGGCCGCGATGCGCCATACCCATCAGAACATGACTTGCTCCTGCATTTGTGGTTAGACGAATAATCTCGTCGAGTACAGGGACAAGCACATCATTACCCTCAATGGAAAAACGTTTCTGTCCGACGAATGTTCTATGCAAAAACTCTTCGAACTGTTCTACTTCTATCAATCTGCCCAGCAACGACTTGCGTTCCTGTGTTGTGAGTGGCTTGGAGGACCAACCGGATTCTGCATAGCTGTTCAGCCAGCGGCGTTCCTCCTCGTTATGAATATGACTAAATTCATAGGCAATCGGACCCGTGTATGCTACACGTAACCGTTGAATGGCTTCCCATCCGTTAAGTGTTCCCGCAGGAGCGTTATCCCATATTAAAGAGGCTGGAAAAGCCTTTAAGTCTTGTTCAGTTAAACCGTAAGATGCTGGATTAAGCAGGCGTGTATCCTGCTCTGCATCCAGTTCCAGCGGATCGATTTGGGCGGCTAAATGTCCGTATTCACGGATATTCCACACCATTTTCCCCGCTGTAACCGCTTTCTGCAATGTGTTCGAGTCAAGGTGCCCCAAAGCACTTGTGGGGGGGCCTTGCAATTTGTTGTCTATCATGGAAGCAGCCGAGTATTCGGATTGTGGCGGCTCACCCCATTGATCAAACAGCTCGCGGTAAGCCGGATCAACTGTTCCGGGGTCCGCTACATACTTTTCATACTGGTCCTGCACATAACCTAGATTAGGTCCGTAATACGCCTGCCAAGGTACCTGTCTGCTGCTCTCTTCCATTGTCATCTCGTTCCCTCCGTCAAATTTTGAAATTCATAGCTGGACGGAAATCATTTTCATTTTTTTATTAAGTCTTCAATTTAAGCTGTTCACAATATGCTCACATTATATGAAATCCTTCATCAAAAGTCGAATTTCACAATTCTTATTCCTCTTCCATTGTATAAAGTTTTCTAGCTATGAGCATTTCCTTTTTCTCAACATATCCATGCGTAAATGAGATGAATCGGGCTATTCTGTAATTCTCCCTCCCATTATAGACAATTACCGTATGGATTATTTCAGACAACATATCGGACAATTAAAAGAGGCCATTCCACAAAAAGAAGAAAAGCTTTGATTGGTATAAAAAAGTAATCACTACAAATGGCGAGGATTTAGCTTCATTAAGATTGAAGACTGACACCCATTTGTGAGTCAGACTCAAACACCTGGCAACTTAAATAACCAGCCGTCAGATATCAACCGACGGCTGGTTATTTAAGTTTATGTTGCTCTCATACTACGCCAAACCATTTTGAAAACAACTTCCCAGTCCACCCCAATATGATTACGTTAACAGCAGAATTTAAAAGGTAGAGGGTCCGATACGATGCAAATTCAAACTTAAAGTGACATTAAAGTCACTTTTCTGTACAATATTCCTACTTTTCACTATTATTTTAATTAGGCATCTAAAAACCGCTTTGAAAGCGAAAGGGATGGAACTGTGACTGGATTAAAACAAGTACTCAGAAACAAGAATTATGTCAGGTTTTTCCTGGCAACCTTCGCCTCACAAATGGGAGGAATTATCGGGGTTACTGCATTCATGTTTTATTTGTTGAAACGGTTTACAAATCAGCCATACTATGCAACGCTTGCCGAGTTAATGTATTCGCTCCCGATGCTGGTAGTATTTCTCGTGGTTGGAGTGCTGGCAGATCGGATGGACAGACAAAAAATTGCTGTTAATTGTGACTGGATCAGCGCTTTTTTATCCTTATGTTTGCTTATTTTTATTTGGGTCGATTCGATTCCTTTGATATTTGCCCTCCTCTTCATTCGTAGTGCTGCCTCCAAATTTTTCTTCCCAGCCGAAAGTGCCATTATACAGGGGATATTAAGCGAAGATGATTACACCATTGCCGCAGGCCTCAATCAAATGATGGGGAGTCTTTTCATGTTATTTGGAGGAACTCTAGGGGCCGTCGTCTACTGGCACTTTGGAATTACTGGAGCCATCCTAATTGATGCTATTTCTTTTATTGTGTCTGCACTGCTTATTCGTTCCTGCAAAATTCCAAAGGAAGTACGCCTTCCGAACGGGGCACATCAATTCAAACAATTAAAATTCAAACTTGTCATGATCGATTTTAAACAAGGGTTTCTTTACATATTACGCAACAGACTATTGCTTTGGTTGGTTTCAGGCTTTTTTATGTTCGGTATTTTAAATGGTGGTTTTAGCGTTTTACCGATGTTTATTCTTAAATATAAGCTAACTCCAGGCAACTATGAGCAGTATATGGTTTGGACAGGTATTATTTTTGGAGCTGGTGTGTTGCTTGGTACCCTAATCGCTTCTCTCATCTCCGCCAAGCTAAAGCTACACCAAATGATTGCAGCGGGAGTTCTGGTAGCCGGAATAGGTATGTGCATACTAGGATTTGTTGACCACATCTACGCTTTTCTGATTATCAATTTTGTCATTGCACTGATACTTCCGTTCATTAACATTGGCATAGGAGGATGGCTTCCTCGTATTGTAGATCCTCAAATGATGGGACGTGTGCAAGGTTTGATTAATCCGTTAATGATGCTGTCCCAATCTCTTACATTAGGTTTCATTGCTGTAAGCTTTCCTTCATTTATTTCAATTGAAGTCTTGTTTTTATTAGTTGGGGTCTGTACCGTTATTGTAGGAATATACTACACTATTGTGCTTCCCCGTTATGCTGATTACAGCACTTCTTCCAAGACCCTTCAGGAATCTTTATAGGCAAATTAAAAAAGTCATACAGCAGACCATTCCGCCAGCGATTGTTGAATTGCCACTTCTGCCTCCGAATCCAGTGCAGAAGTGGCTTCATCATATCTCCCCTCAGATGCTCGACAAGTACATACGTTGGTTGCATACGACTAGCTCGTCACAACCCAGTAGATACATAGACCGATAGGGTATGTAATATTCAAAAAAAAACGCCCGGCAGACGCATTAGCTGCATCAACAGGACATTTTGATAAAATCGGAGTAGCGGGATTCGAACCCACGACCATAAAAAGAAACCACATGCAAGAGTTTTACATGTGGTTAATATAGAAAACCATAATTATTATTATCTTCCTCTAATCCCTTTAAAATCTCTTACTATTTCCTTATATGGATTTAGGCAAAACTTCATTCCTACTAGGCATCACAATCCATTATGGTTCATTCAATTATTTCACTTTTTTTAGCTACTATACCTGATAGTTTATTTCCTGATAGCAAGTAGCTTATTCCACTTTGCGATACTTCTAGTTCTACGTTACTTTTTCTCGATAACCAGATAATATATCCATCCTCAAGTTGTTCAATGACTACATCACCATCAATTGAAGATATCTCGAAGGAAGGTGTCCCATCAATCCATTCGTCAAGATGAAAATATGTTGAAATTCCATTTTTGAAACTCTTTGGACAAATACATTCAATCTCTCCGAGTTGCCCTTTCTCATTTAGCCAAATGCAACATCCATTGCCAAGCTGGGTAGGTTTACAATCATCCGTCATATTATCTGTGACAATATTGTAGGTTTCAATAGACGGAGTGTATGTGCATGACACCCTAGAGGTACCGTGGTTTGTATCAATCTCTTTTAATAACACTACTAAAGTTCTCCTTCCGCTCTTTATTTGAAACTGCCAGGTTGAACTCCAACAATCTCTTTACTTGTTGGATTGACATAGACCTTAGTACCAGTTGATGGATTAGTATATATCACGCTTCCTGGCTCACCCGGAGTTGGCTTTTTACTAAGTGCTGTTGTGATATCATCTGGCATAATATCTTTGCGACCTGACTTAAATAGCCTATTGTAAGCATGTTGATTCATTTTGAATCCTTGGCCACCGACTTCAACACCATTCTCCATCCACTTATCAAATACAGGCCGTCTGGTCGCCCTTAACTCAGCATTTCCATCTGCACTGAAAATTTTGGCTTTAGCTTGTCCTGTGCTCCTACTATTACTAGGTCCAAACATGGAACCCACAGTACCAACAAGACCAGAGGACTCATAAACATATCCTGTAATATAAGCACTATAAGCCTCTAGTAGGTAACTCTTAGCCCAATCCGCCTTTTTTTTACTATTTTCATAAGGGCTTGTTTGGGTCGCTAATCCAAATAAAAATTTAAATTCATTGTTATTGTCATTATACACAGGAGCAAAAATACTACCTATTTCTTCTCTCCACAGCCAATAATCGGCCTGTTTTTTAGAATGTACGTCCTTCATAGCTAGTTCTAATTCATATTTAAACTGTTCCAAAGGTCCTGTTGAAATATAATGCCCGCTAGGATCAATATATTTCAACGGATTGTTTTGGACATACGTATACAAATTCAAACTCAATGTATCATTAATTTCCCCATCGTACGTATCTTCATTAATAAACCTTCCACTATCAGGATCATACCATCTGGCACGTAGGTATTGCAGTTCTGTTGTATCATCCCACAGTTCGCCAGAGTAACGGAATGGATTGTGGACTTTTTCTTCCTTGACCTCTTCATTACCCCAAATATCATATTGATATTGATTCAGCAACGCTCCGGAGGAATCCCTGATTTCAATAATATCTCCGTGACCATTATAGACGGGATAGGCTTTGGTTTGATCCGCATAGGCTATAGCCTCTAATTTCAGACCTCGAATATAATTGGCTTTTAAAACAGGTTTTCCATTTTCAATCGTAGCTTCTGCTATAATTTGAGCACTGTTTCCATCATAGTAGTAACGGATATGAACGCCTTCCTGTATACGGTCTGTCAGTAATCCATCCCCGTTGTATTGGTACTCTACGAGCTTTCCATTGACCTTGACTTGAGTCAATCGGTTCTGATCGTCAAAGCTGTTCTCCCTCGGCTTCGTATGCGGAGTTCTCTCCGTTTCCATCGTAAGACGATTCCCTCTGGCATCATAAGAATAAGCATCCTGATTTTCGGTGGAGGTAGCAATCCGATTCAGCTTATCGTACGTAAAGGCATCCTCTACACCATTTTGAGTGCGTTTCGTGATATTTTTACCTGGATCGTAGCTATATTGAAAGCTATTCGTTTCCGCATCAGATCGTGTGTACTTTAATTCAACTAACTCAATCCCGTTATATTTGTTTTGCTGGCGATAATCATTTGCAGATACGGTTGTGTCCAGCAATCCATTTTTGGTATAGGAATATTCCGAAACAGGCTTATCTTTTATATTGCCTACAGTTTTCAATCTGTTCAATTGATCATACGTGTAGTTTACTTGCTCGCCAAATGGTCCTGTCATTTCGGTTCGATTCCCATTAGCATCATACTGATTGGAGAGCTTTAAACCATCTGGGTAAGACAAGGTATCTAATTGCTCCGTATACGGATCATACGCATAGGATGTTGTACCCGTCTGATCTGTCATACTTAGTCGTTTGCCTGCAGCATCGTATACGTAGCTGACCGTCTCATCTTTTCCTACACGCGACTTCAAGCGATTGCGGCTGTCATATTCAAATGAAGTGACGTTCCCGTTGCGGTCTGTTTTCTTGGATAAGTTCCCGTTGGTATCAAAATAACGCTTTTCAACCTGGTTTTTCTCATCTTTAGTTTGAATCACTCTACCCAATTCATCATACGCCTTCACCTTGGCATGCCCATCCGGATACGTGATCTGAGTGAGATTGCCCAGCATATCGTAAGTGTACTTCGTCGTTTCGCCGTTGGGCTCCGTCACAGATGTTTGGTCACCCAAGGCATTATATGAAAATTGAATTTCATTACCATTAGCATCGGCTTGTTTTAAAATCTGGTCGTTGACAGCATCATACTCTATCTTGGAAGTTATTTTCTCGTTACCGTCCATTGCTGATTTTTCTTTATTTTGCACCAGACGGTTCCATTTATCGTAGATTTGAATTTGTTCATTAAGCTCGCCGTCTCGTTGAGTTACTTGACGAAGAGCATCATTATACTCGACTACTGCTTGTGATCCGTCCGCGTAGGCTGTTGACGTTGTACGGCTCCAAGCGTCATAGCCATAACGTGTCAGGTGCCCAAGTGCATCTTCACTGGATACTAATCTGCCGTTAACGTCATAAGCTGATTTGGATTTGATCACGTAATCGTTACCTTCATACAGCCCTGACTCGATATTCCAACCCAAAGCATTGTAACGTGTTTTTGTTCGTATACCGAGCTCATTCGTAACCGTTACGGTGTTCTCAAGATCATCGTAGGCTGCTCGGATGCTTTTACCGTCTGGATAAGTTACAGCCTTTACGCGATCAAGAGCATCATATTGATACTCAGTTTTCTGACCTTTCCCATCCAGCGAGGAAGTGATTAAACCAGTTGGCTTATCATACTCTGACTGAATGGTTACCGTAGATTTTTCTCCATCAATATTTGTAACCTCTACACTTTGTTTCGTAGGAAAAGCATGGTCGTAGCCACTGCTGTATTCCGTGGTTGTAGTCACGGACTTGTTATCGTTCGCAATCGTCTGAACGGTTGTATTTCCGTAAGCATCAATACCTGAATAATTTACTTTTTGTAGTAATTCTCCCCCGGAATGATCCTTGGAGACGATGGCCTGTGTTACTTTCCCCTGCGGGTTTCGAGTGTACTCTGTAACTCCAGTGCTGTTAGAATCAATCGGTTCCGTAATGGTTTTAATCCTATGCTTGTCGTCATACGTATACGCAGTTTGTGAACCTTTTTCATCCACTGAGCTTGTCATATTACCGTAATCATCATATTCAGCAGCAGTTGTCAAAACATCTCCATTTTGATTATTGCTGGATGAGGTACGGGTTGGAACAGGCACAGTATAGGCTTTGCCTGTCACCTGCTTGCCGTATTGATAAGCTGTGCTCTTTTCAGAATCTCCTGCTTTAACCACAGATTGATCTAGGTAATACTGTGGTGGCGTGTCTGCACTAATAAACTTTTTAGTATAATTGAAGGTCGAACGAACTGATCCATTGTCTGTTACAGTAGAGAACGAAGTATCTTTCACATAGCTCTCAGCCATATCAGAATTATAATGAATCGTTTCCTGATTATAGTTTTCTGTTTGATTATTTTGATATGTGATTTGATCTACACGTGAGACTGCTCTATATGCCTCGTTTACCGAATTGGAGCCAATATAGCGTTTTACTGGCTGGTCTTCATAAGTATACAAAGTAGAGGCTCCAGTAGGATGAAATACTTTGGTTAACAAAGCGTACGGATTAGAGATTTGTCTTTCTGGATGTGACGCGCTCAAATTAAACTTGGCTGGTGCTAATGTATAGGAATATGTCGTTTTTCTGCCTTCGGCATCTGTCACTGAATCCAGCAATTCAACACCTTGTTCTGCATGTTTATGATAGACAACTGTGCGGTTTCCTTTAGACAAAGTAACGTCTGTAGCCGTATATTGAATATCAATCGAGTTGCCGATCGCGTCTTCTACCTTACTAAGCAATTTGCGTTTATAAGTAGCATTGAGTTCATAATTGAACTTTATCGTGTTATGATATGCATCTTCAATTTGCAGCAACTGCCCATCTTTGGAGAAATATTGTTTTTTCGTTCCATCCACAGAAGTTAATACATAGGATGAATTTTCTCCATTAACTGTTACTGAAGTATCAGGAGTAAAGGTGAGTCCTTTCCAGTCGTAACCTTTGAGCTGGTCACCCTCAATTTCATAGCTGCCACCATCCCCCAAGTGTATGTACTGCTTGCCCTCTTTGGTTTCTACATAAGGTAAATTCCAGGACCACCCCTTGCCAAGAGGATTCAATTGATCTTCTAAGGCAGGATAGGTACGGTTTTGAAAGATAAATGAAGGTTGATAGGCTACAATCTCGGCAAAAACGGTAGCATCCGCATCTGCTGCAATATAATATTTATTCCCATCGTCACTCGGAATTTCAGTCTGAGGATTGCTGTTAATTAAATCCCTGTAATGTTCAGCCTCAGCAATAGTTGTAAATAGTGCTGTCTGTCGGCGAACAGCCGTTTCGAGACCCTCTGAGACAATCGTTTCAATTTGCGGCGATCCTTCCATGGTAAAGGCTGTTCTTGTCCTTCCGCCTTTTCCATTACTTGTCCACTCGCTATAACCAATATCGCTAGTATAACCGGGCTTGGTAACAGTTCCGCTATAATCTTGCCTCCATTCTCGGGTATCAGCAGTTCCCTTATTGAACACTGTTCCTGAATAATACGCTGTTCCGTACTCGCTACACATGATTCTACCAGGAGAAAAGCTAGGGCATCTTTGAGGAACAATCATACCTGTTAAGGACAAATCCCCTTCATATGAATCCCTGTCGTAATGTAATTTAGAGTCTCCACATGACGAACCACTTGGATAATTCCGTGTTATATTTCCAGCGCTATCATAAAAGAACGTATTCATAACACTACACTGTTCCCCGAATACATTTTTAAAACTTGGAGCTGTATATGATCCCTTGATGACTCTGGCTTGTCCATCTTTGTTTAAGGTTCCTGTAAATCCATCTTTGCTGTACTTTATTGAATCAGGAAAAGCCTTCTCCCATTTTCCCGTTTGAGAGTCCTTTTCTACTCTGGACTCCGGAGCTGTAGTATAGGTTATTTTTTGTCCCGCTGCTTGACTAGCAGCTTCATAGGTTGTGTATGTGCCTATAACTTTGGTTTCCGGCTGAAGATTATAGGTATTCACATCAACATTCCCATCACCGTCTGTGTCCTCTTGCACCCATCTTTTTTGCTGATAGGCTACCTTGTACGACTTGGTAACAGGTTTCATCATCGCCTTAAAGTAGACATAATAATTTTGCACAGCAGCACTGTTGTCAACAATTTCAGCGCCTTCGTCAAAAAATTGAGCACGATTTGTATCATATTGACGAGTCAAAGAAAAGCCCAGTCCGTTTCGTCCAGGCAGAGTTAAATCTGTGTTTTGCAACGATAAGCTACCTGATAAAGTGGATATTGATTCTTTATCGTCGCCAACAGAATAAGGTGCTTCATTAAAGGAAGATTTATTGTAAACGGGCGCTTCCTCTCTAATAGGTGGAAGCTGTGGCACATTCGCCATGAGATTTAGTTTCAGGAAATCCGTCTTATATACATCTTCAGTGACTTTGTTCGTAGGAACAGGATCATCAGTTGGATAAACATCATCTGTAACACTATGAGAAATCAGGTTATCTAGTGGAGAATCCGATAGCTTATTATATACGTCACTTGTTACAGTCTGTGATTGGTTTTCCTCTGAAGGAAATAACGAAGCTACTGCCTGATCGTAGCTTATATGATCCTGTTCAGCCATATATAACGCTGTATAAATTTGATTTAATGAATAACCTTTCTTTAATTGTTCCGAAAGAAAAGATGATGTGACTCCAAATCGGGCAGCCATTTGATCCGCCGAATATTGCGAATTGTCCTTCCCTGCACCGAATACATTTGGAGGAACAAGGCCGCTAATTGTGCCAAAAATAAATGTAATAATCATGATTATCGCTATATGACGTCTTACTGTTCTAAATCGCAAGTTCTTCTCTCCATTCCCGACTTTAAATTGTATTACATATCATTTATTGGGAACTGCTCACTTTATGATCTGTATAAGGTTACCATTAGAGTCATATTGATATTGGAAAACAACCTGACCATCCTGTTCAATATGCTCAAGCCTTCCATTAGCATCATAAATATATTTATATTTTCTGGATAAGCCGCTTTTGACACTATTGCTAAACTCCGAATAGTTTCCAGCCGCATCCCTGGCTTTCACTGCAAACCTGTAAATTTTCTGAGGCTCTAACTGGTTCACTTGAAAGGTTAATTCTCCGGTATTACCTATCATTTGACTATCACGATACACATCATAGCTAACGACTCCAACATCATCGGTAGATGCTTCCCATGTTAAAACAATGCTATTCGGCGTAGGTCTGGAGCCTGCTAATTTCTTAGGTTTGGAAGGACTTGTTATATCCTTAGGCAAATCATCAATAGCTGGTATATGATCTAATCGGTCGTTAAGCTGTTGTTTGTCTGCATCATTGAGATTTATTACTAGAGCTCGGGCCATATTAATCTCAGTTTGTAATTTTGAAGCTTCTGCTTTTTCAACTGCCTGCGTAGCTGTCGTTAGCTGTTCAGCATAGGCAGCTTTCGCATCAATGATTTTCTGTATTGCTACTACCCTTTCAACAAGCTTGCCCTTGTCCGGATCACGAAGTTTGTTTATTAACTCTACAGCTGCATTTACATCATTTTGTAATTGGGTTGTCTCGGCTTGCACTACCGTTGCTGTAGCTTTGGCCAATTGTTCTATATATTTGGTATCCAAAACTTTTACAACAAAATTCTGCGTTATAGACTTACCTAACGGGTCTGTAGCTATTACCGTTATTGTGGATTCTCCCGAGCTTTGGGGTTGCAAATTCAGTATTGAGGTACTTCCCTTTGAGTCCTTGACCAATTGATGGGTGACTACGGCTGAGTTGGAATTCGTACACGAATATTGAAGCTGCTGATGGTCAGGGTCTGTAAAATATTCGGATACATCTTTAATTAAGACTCCGTCATCCATTTCAATCGTGGTAGTTGGAATGCTCTTAACCAGTACTGGCGCTCTATTAATCAAATTCAGGACCGATTCCGTGACTTGCGAAATATTTCCGGCACTATCTGTTGCCCGTGCCTGTATGCGTGTCCCATACTCATTTACATCAATGGGAGAGTTATACACCTTCCATTCGCTTTGATTGACACGATATTCCCTTGTCGCTGCATCAGTAGGATAGTTGATTGTCACTTTGATATTATTTGCTACTTCATTCGCAGGGCTATTACTGAATGACGGTGGGGCAGGAGGTGTTTTATCAATGTTGCTAATCACCAATGAATTCACAGTGCTGAGGCTTCCGTATTTATCTGTACAACGAGCAAAAATAGTAGTGTTTTCAGACACCTGAAATGGATTACTATATGGAGTCCACGTACCATTCACACCGATTTTATACTCGCTTTTAGAATTGGCAGGCACTCCATCCAATTGGATAAGAACATTTTGATTCGTCATCCCTGTAATATTGGAACTTATGTGTGGACTGGCTGGAGTGGTTAAGACAATTCCTGAGTATGTAAAACTTCCCGAGGATTTGGCTCCATTATTCTCATTAATGTAAAAGTAATAGACTGTTATGGCGTTATTGGAAGATGCAGAAGCACTGTAAAGTTTAGCTGATAATGCAGCCCCAAGATCCTTAAAATAGATGACGACATTGTTGCGAGTCAGGCTTATGTAATAAGAATTCGCCTGTACATGTACAATCGAACCATCCGATAACGTTACAGTTTCATGTGTAGACGATGGTTCTGAAGGCGTTGGCTTTTCTTCAGGAGGCCCAATTGATCCTCCTCTGTCTGGTGGTGGATACAGATCTGGTATTCCACCCGTAAATGCTGCTGACACTACTGCTTGAGGAAACACAGCTACGCTCCACGGAGATAAAAAAACAAATAAGCAAAGCATGATTAAAAAGAATTGTTTAGCATTCTTCCCTTTCCCTCGCTGCCTCATTTCGTTTAAAAAAAATTTCATTTTTAAAATCATCCTCCTTCATATAGTGGTAATGCCTAGTTAGAAGAATACTAAAATTAAAAATAATTTATAATTCAATCATATTTCGCCCTCTTTCAGAAAAATGTATTTTGATTTACATATGATAACAATGTCGTATTAAATTTGTATATAGCTAAGATTGTCGAAATAAAGAAAAATATATAAATATTTTTAAATTGCCATAAATTATGTTTAAAACAATAACATCCTTTTTTAAACATTATATGAATTTGAATATCCAGTATACTTTTAGAATCCTCCCACTCATTGATTTAAGGTAAACAAAATGTTATATTGTCTATATAATAACCATCATTTAATTGAGGTGTTTGCTAAAATGGATCATTCCGAACTATTCTGGAATGCTGGTATCGAAGAACTGAAGCGAGGATATATTCGCCAAGAAGAGCAGGTCATTTGCCTGCTGGACGGACAGCGATTTGAGCAAGGCATCATATATCAGGATCAAGGGGTATTTTATGACGCCGAGAGGTACATGCGCCTTCATATTGAGCGGACGTACGGTTCGGTCTTTGACTATTTGATCGGTCTGGACAAAAAGCTGACTGGACTGACGGATCATCAGAATCGGTTGCTTCAGTTATTTTATCAAGGCATGGGCGATGCGGATATTCAAAAGGAAACTGGAATCGGTAGCGCATCCACCATACGTAATCATCGCTTTGGTCTCAAAGAAAAAGAACGGCAGGCCAAGGTATTTCTCACATTAATGGAGCTGCTAAAGGAGAAGGACCGCCACGCTCCCGCCATTGTAGAAGTACCCATAGGAGCACGGATGGTGGACGAACGCTACAACATTACGGAAAACGAGCGGCAAAAGGTACTCACGAAGTATTTTCCGAATGGGACAGACGGACGCCTGAAAACCTTTAAAATGCAAGAAAAGCACAAGCTGATTGTGCTGCGTGAAATTGCGGACCGTTTTGTAAAGGGACAAATATATCATGAGAAAGATATCAATGCGATTTTACAGGAAGTATATGACGATTATGTCACGGTGCGAAGATATATGATTGAATACAATCTATTGGATCGTAAGCCGGATGGCAGTGAATATTGGTTGAAGGAATCTTGAATCTCAACGTTTATGAAATCAGCAATTTGCATAATTCGATTCCCAACGCTCGTAGGTACAATATATAGACGAACTAAATCGTTTCGATCTATACATTGCTGATTTGAAAATGCTCTTGGGATTTATGCAAAATGCTCAAATAGGAGGATTCGACAATGAATCGAAGAAAAGAATTGGTGCAGCAGTACATGGAGATGAAGACAGAGGCAGGAATCTATTGCATTCGAAATACACGTAATGGGAAAATTTTCGTCTCTTCCACGCTGAATTTAAAGTCGCTGAATGGACGGCGTTTTGAGTTGAACATGGGTGGATTTAAGAATAAACAACTACAACAGGAATGGAATGAGTACGGCGAAGATTCGTTTGAATTTGAAGTGCTGGACGTTTTGAAGAAAAAGGACTCAGCGTTCTTTGATGTCAAAGATGCACTAGCAAAGCTGGAGCAGACCTGGCTTGATCGACTCCAGCCTTACGGGGACAAAGGGTATTTGTAAACTTACCGATCCACGGGATGCTCTTCCCGAAGGTATCCAAAAATAACAGCGTCGACAAATTGACCTTTTTCATAAAAATAGTTTCTCAGGTGACCCTCTTTAGTAAAGCCACTTTTGAGTAGCAGCCGTTTGGAGCCTTCGTTATCTGGATCAATGAAGGCTTCTATACGGTGAACATGCGGCAAATGAAAGCCATAATCCACGACCACCTTCATCGCCTCCGTCATCAGACCTTGCCGCCAATATTCTGGTGCCAGCTCATAGCCGATTTCAATACGGGAGTGCTTCTTCTGCCAGTTATGAAATCCAATTGTACCCACGATCCGCTCAGGAGCTTCTTTTAACGTAATCCCCCAACGAAAGCCCTCTTGCTTCTCATATCTGGTTAGCATCGAACGAATAAATTTTTCGGCTTGCTCTACTTCTGTAAAGCTTTCCAAGTCATAATATTGTGTGACCTCATCCTTGGAGAAATAGCCGAACACATCCTCCGCATCCCCTACTGTAAGCTGTCTTAAACGAAGCCTATCGGTTTCTAAAATCGGAAACGTTTCCATTGACATTATCCATCTCCTTCACATCGAAGAACCTATCTTATCAGCCACCAGCCAATCCCAACCATCACTCCATTTATGAAGAATAATACAATACATGCTCTCCACTTGTTGCTTTCACTTGTTTGAAAAAAAACAGTCACTTTACTACGACACATGAACAACGTAAACAACAAATTCCAAATAATACGCATACCATATTTTACGTAGTATAGAGCAGGGTTTAGCTGTACACCGCCCAACGTTGGAGGGACATCCGGAATAAACAGAATTGCACACGTATAACGCATGGTCTCATATGTAAAATAAAATACTGCCAGCCACCAAGCCCACTTCTTACCAAATAACATGCCGACACCGGCAGTCGTCCCTGCCAAACCGAGTAACGCGATAAACCCTTGAAACATGCCCCTACAAATGCCTACTAACGTAGAAGCCTCATTTAATGCATTAAGCGTCAATAGCTGGGTCACCAACAGAAGTGCTCCATTAAAGATCAATAAAATGGCTGAAATGCTTACACCTAAAGGTCGTTCGAAAACCACGTTCGTTACATAATCTTCTACTTCTTTTTTCGTATACAGATCTGACACTTCTTCTACTCTCCTAACCCAAATTATATACTTCCATTTTCGGGCGGGTATAATGACAGTATGTTCTCGCCTCATTCCCATATATCGGCTTTTAGGAAAATATGATTTAATCTTTCCTGAAAATTCCGTTATCCGTAAGCTAATCATTATTATTCAGTGCAGCCATGCTGCTAATGATTATCCTCTAATGGTGTCAAATTAGCGTCATGAGAATCTCTATCATTAACAGAATCCCAAATAGAGTAATATCTATCCTTATACTACCATTCCAAGAATGAATCTGACAAATGAATAGACTACTACTCACGCTTATGAATGTATACGCGTTATTTTCGTGGCCCTGTAACCTTCAGATGACTGGATATACTCTACTTGATAACCCATTCGGGCATCCAAAAGCTCTTCCATAAACGGAAGGCACGGACTGTAAATAAAACTCCCTCCTGGCCGAATGGCTCTAAGCAATTCCATATATTTGCGAGCGTACTCATGAATATTACCATCTGCCTTCAGATGATGATGTATAAAATGATTGGAGAATGCCATATGTGAAACGATCGTTCCCCATGTACGTTCTCCAAAGGTGATCTCTAACCAATCTCCTTGAGTGACACAACCTTCTGTTTCAGCCAACCGATCTGTTCCGTAAGCCTCAATTCCACAGGCACGTAAATAAGTAACTAACCGTGCCTCAGATCCGCAACCAACGTCTAGAACAGGCTCTTGCAAACGAGCAATGTCCAATCCCAGTAGATTGGCTTGCAACTCCGGCGTATACTCCTCACAAGGTATCCAAAAGGTATACTCACACTCTGCATACTTAGCAAACATTTCACGTCCGTTGGTACGAGTTAAAAAATCTCTCAAATGCCCGTAATGCTGCTGAAGCAGCAAGTCCAGGGTTGCTCTATCTATAAATTTCTTCTGAAACAGTTTTTCAATCCGGGTGAAAAGTCGATCATACAGCTCCGTAAGCTCCCTCGCATGATCTGTGTGAAAATGTAGATACTGATTGGTATTTACAAACTGGGACAGTATTTTAGCCGCTACATCCTTCACAAAAGCGTTATACATATGCTGGCGCTTCAAGCTTTGAAGCATGAGGATCAGTTCCGAGCTTCTCTGCGTCAGCCAGTACGTCATTTCTGTTGAAGGTCCTAACAGAACAGAACCCTCGCGCATATAAAATAAACTCCGATGCTGATTGTACAGGAGTTGACCGTTAATAAGATTATGAAGTTGAGCGACTGTCATTCTCGCTTCCTCCTTAAGATCCAGAACATTAAAGCCCTACCCAAGCCTAAACAATGTTATCTTTGGGTAGGGCCAGCTTATTTTCTAAGTATACCATGGCTATGGAAATCGTGTTTTATTGCGAATCCTCCGCCTGTACATAAGAGGATAAAGGAATATTCAACTCACGTATTCCCTGAGCTACCAGCCGAGCTATTTGCTCCGCACCGTATTCCTGAAAATGTGTATCATCCTTCACTCCATCAGGAAATGCAGGATACACCCCTGGCTCCAAGTGTAAAAATAACGGGAGTGTTCCTTCCAGACCAAGTGTATCATAGTACGCTACACTCAAGCGGCTAAGATCGACCAGTGCAACATCTGTCTCCGATGCTGTTTCCTTCATGGCCTGCACATATTCCGGGAAACTAATCCGAAACGAGGCACTTGCCGCATCATAATCCCGTCGGCCAACAGGAGTAATTAGCACAGGCGTTGCACCGCGTTGGATGGCTCCTTGGATGTAGGTTTTTAAGTAAACTTTGTAATCCGCGGGTGAAACATAACGCTCTTGGTTGTTGATCGCGGCATCATTATGTCCAAACTGTATGAGCAGATAATCTCCTGGACGGATATTGCGTAAAATATCATCTAACCGCCCTTGTACCAGAAAGGTTTTCGTGCTTCGTCCACCAATAGAACGGTTCACAAATATAGGCTCATCTGTGAAGAACGGAGCAATCTTTTGCCCCCAGCCCGCCTGAGGCTTCATCGCGGATTTATAGGTTTGAACCGTAGAATCTCCCGCAAGGTATACCGAAGGGTGTTCTCCAGCCGTTCGAGCATCCTTTGGAGTAATAACCAAAGCGTTAATCTTCGCTTCATTACCTGAGAAATACAATTCGAGCTGACCATCGATGAGTGCAAGTTCAAATCCAGCCTCGACAAATTGTCCTGCTGTTTTGGTAGTAGGTTCTACCTTGACGATGGACTCGGCTTTAACCGTAATGTCTGTGTTTCCGGCAGTATCTCCGGCAATTAGAGAAAGCGTGTAATCCGCAGGTGGTAAATTGACAACAAATGATGATCCTTGAACACGAACAAAATCTGAGCGTATAGCATCACTTCCACCACGATCCTCTTCATTCACTTTGGAAAGATCGGTAAATCCATAGCCTCGCTCAGGCGTGTAAACATCCTTGGCAGTGACTTGGGTGTAGCCGTCAGCTACGTTCCCAGGGCCAAAGTCAAATCGAAGAGGCGCCGCAAGCTGTCTTTCGGCCAGTGCCTGCCCTGGGATAAGTATGGTTGCAAACAACAAGCTGAACCCTGCGCATAATCCAATCATCTTACCGAACAACCTGTGACGCTTTCCCTTTTGTTTCAAGCGCAACCCTCGCTTTTCAGGTTATTTGAGTGGTTTGTCATTGTCTCTACGTGTATTGCTCCCCGCCAGCTTTTGACAACCTTGATCCAGCGCCCAGGATACCACAATGCCAACCGTGTACCTGATCAGATCCGCGGTCAGGAACCCTTTCCCAAGCACCAAGCCGCCCAGCGTCGTTGCCCGAATGTGGTTAATCCAGGGAGCCTGGTACATCTGGCTGAACTCAATGGCGAAGCAAAACAGCAAGCTGCCCCACAGGGCTACAGACAATTGACGATTCACCCACAACATTCTCAGCCCCAAATAAATCATGCACGCCCACAAGGCATCCCCAAAGTGATCAGCAACGAATTCAGGCAACCGGGAGGAGTAAACCCGGCTTCCCAAACCCAACAAGATCGTGACCAGCACAGCAATTAGGTACGCAGCGCGAGCCTTCCAGCTGAATTTCGCCTTTATTTCCCGATTGGCCTTCCTGATGACGCTCTTACGAACGCTCCTCATGCTAAATCACCTGTCCTAATGCTGGGACATCTCCGCCGAGCTGCTGGAAATTCGTAAAGCATCCTCTCTTGGATAGCGCTTGCAAGATTGCTGAACCTTTTGCTGATGTCATATTGTATGCACACCAACTTGTCTGTATTTTTCATAATATAATTAATCATAATAAGCCTCCGTAATATCGTACAAACGTATCAGCAACTTCCAAACTGTTCGTGTGAGGATACTAAAATTCAATACCACGCACCTTGGCAAAAACCATTTGGTGTACCATGCTTCCCTCTTCATCATACTCGACGTTTCTTAAAATCCCCTCCAGTGTAAAACCTGCACGTTCCGCTACCTTGGCGCTGCGCGTGTTTCTGGAATCACAACGAATCTCCACCCGATTGGCATGCAAATGCTGTATGGCAAAATCCGTAATACCGTGCACGGCCTCTGTTATAATGCCTTTTCCGGTCCATGATGTTCTGAGCCAATACCCAATTTCAAATCTTCGTGCATCCCAATCAATACGATGCAGACCGCTGCTGGCTACAAATTCTCCCGAAACCGTATCAAATATATACAACATCATATCAGACCGATCCAAAAATTTAAGTCTGGCTTGGCGCGAACGGATTTCAGATTCCTCTGCCGTAGGAAGATTTCTTGCAAACGGAAGCCAAGGCCGCAGTTCATTCGCACTCTCTCGTATCGCCTCATTGACTGCCGCCCCATCCCCCCATTGCGGAGCGCGTATGGTCAATCGCTCCGTCTGGAATTGGTCAGGGAACGATAAGAGAATGGGATTCGGTTGCTGCTCCATACTCATGATGCACCCTCCTCCTTATTCGTTGAATAACTGCGACGATCCAGCCAACCTGTGATTTCACGCAAACTCCCAATCTGATAGTCCGGTACAATGCCTGTTTCCTGCCACGTCATAAAGCCTTCCAGCCAGATGGTATGCAATCCTGCACTTTGTGCACCACGAATATCATTTGTCGGGTGATCGCCTACATAACAGGCATGGCCGGGATCGACAATGTCCAGCTCATTCAGAGCCAACTCGAAAATTCGAGGATTAGGCTTCTGGATGTTGACGCCCCCCGATACGATAATAGAATCCACATAATCCCTCAGCATAACTCGGTCGATTTTCGCTTGCTGCGTGCGGAGTGAGCCGTTGGTAATAATACCAAGCTTCAAGCCACGCGACCGCAGTTCGGACAACACTTCCTTGGCCCCGTCCATCAACACCGTAAACTTATGAAATTCACCATACCAAAAGCCCAGCATCTCTTGTACTGACGTATCGGGATTTTTCAGTTCCAAGTCTGCATGCAGCTCGGTATACAGTTCCCTCTTATCCCGGTACCCGTCCTGATCCGCCAAACGTATCTGTTCAACAACAGCCGCGCGGCTCGCCGGTTCTTCTGCCACAATAAATCGTTCAATAAAGCGCTCTGTATATGCCGCAAACGCCTGTTTACGATGAATAAGAGTATTATCCAGATCAAAAATAATCGCTTCTATGGACATAAATAGCTCCCTTCCTTCATCTTCTTGCACCGATTAGGCTGAAACAAATTGAATAATTCCTATTAGAAATAAAAGAAAAAAAACAGACAAGAAAACGATGATCATGTACTTTAAGATTCTCTTGGAGGTCGACTTTTGTTCCAGTTTGATCTCGATCTGGGTCAACCTTTCTTTGATTTCTTCCAAATCCTGCTCCACCTTCACATCATGCTCCCCTTCCTTCGTTTCGACTTATTCATCTTCCTGACACTCACTCACACAAGTTGCTCCAAAAACGCACTTTTTTTACGGCATTAAAATCAATTTGTTCATAAGGCTTCTCCCCAAATTCCAGCTTGAAATACTCCTGCAAACATTCCCCATACACGATAATATCCGTTTGATACACTGAAAATACCGGATTTCCTTCTTCAGATGGCTGCTCTGGGATATATCGATGTCCGTTGATCGGGATTAGCTTGGGCACACGTAAAAACTCACGTTTACATATATCAACGGCTTCCGCCGAATCTGTCGGTTTTTCGCCCCATTCGGGAGGCCAGAATATATGCTGCTCTACATCAAAAATCATACCTTCCAGCGGCCAATTCAACCTTTGCCGAATTACCCCCATCCGCTGTGGTGACGTATCTCTCCAAGGGATAAAGCCTTTACCGATGGGAAGAACACTCATCAGAAGCTCCCTCAAATCGGGCGGGAAGTGAATATCATACCTGCCTTCGACGTCGGTAACCTCCTGCATGGATAAGCCTGGAGCTAAGGTCACATCGTGTTTACGTAATAAATCTATGATATAAGCGATATCCATCTCTTATCGACTCCTCAGCAGCTAGCTAGTTGACCGGATTGGCCAAGAGGCCTACCAGGCTTGTAACTTCAACTTCACCAACACGGCGCGGGCCTTCCATAAAATATCCCCTCGTTCCTACCTGTATCCGGTGTCGGTGTACCTTTTCCCTCATTTCTCCAAACAAAACCCACATTCTCGCCTGTCCTTCCCGGTGAACCGGACGCTCGGTATCCATGATCAATTGACCATCTCCATCTTCAAACTCAGGATGTATGGCGTAAATTCCCGTCGTCGTGATATCATCGCTCTCATAGGCAAAATCGCAGCGGTACCCCTGAATAGGCAGCTGTTTCCTGCCTCCTTCTTCCGGCGTGTAAAATCGATACTTTATTGTAAAATCGTGCGTATGCTGTCTGCTATTTTCATAGGGGTTCCACATTTCATATCATCCCCTTAGGTCTTTTCCAAAAATATGTACTTCTTTCTAGTGTAATTCAATAGGAAAAGAAATCCAAGACCTATCCGCAATACATTGCTGAATAAGCTTGGATTATATGAAAGTCCTTTATTATAATATATATGACTTCTATACTTGCTGTCCGTTCACCTGAATATCTACGGCTACTTGCTGCCCCATCCAAGCCTGTATGCGATTCCACGAAAAAACCTGCTCCATGTGAAATACACCATATGGAAGTTCTGAACGGTACAGGGCGAGCGCTGCAAAGACGGTTGCCTTAGCGGTTAAATCAGATTGATGGTGCCCCCTCAGCCGACATTCGACCTTCGTCTCCTTGCCATTGAGAGTTCCTCGAGCATCTACCTTGACCGCTACAGCATCCCCTCCTATATGTACCTTGCCAAAGCTGCGAACCACTGCATCACGCACGGTTTTCTGTCGGAGTAGACCTGACACTCCTATCGTTCGAAGCCCTGCCAGAAGCCGGGTGGTCAAGCGCGAATCGAAGCAAAGGCGTGTGCTGACCGTAGGAACTTTGAGCGTACGAGGAAGTGTCTGCTGATCCGAAAAAGGAAATCGATACGCCCGATGACGACCCACTCCTGCACCAAAGTCTGCCACTATGCCGTCGGTAAAGCTTTTTCGAGTCACAGGGCGTCCCTGTTCTATAACCTCCAAATCGGCATGAATCTGATCTACTGTCCACTCAATGGCAGCCTGACCGTGTCGATCTCCCAAGCCCAGCATCAAAGATATATTCAACTCATCCGTCTGATCCATGAGCTGTGTCGCTTGCAATGCCAACAGATTGGTCAGTCCCGGAGCTAATCCTACACTTAACAGGGCTGTGGCCTGATAAGCTCGGGCCTCCTGATGACACTGCTCCACCTGACTCAAAAAGTGCGCATTCGCGGTAATATCCATGTAATGCACCCCATGTTGAAGACAAGCACGTACCAAGGCCGTATTGTCCTGATCCAGACACATGATCACCAATTTGGCTTGCTCTAATATCGACGGGTCCACCGGCTCATGAATATTAAGCTGCAGGGGCTTTATCTTACCATTCGATTGTCTACTAAATTCAGTGGCACGCTCCTGGCTACGACCTGCGGCAAATACCTTGCCGGGAAACATTTCACTTAACTCCGTGCATATAATTTTTCCAACATGGCCATACCCGCCAATGATGATGATGTTATCCTTTGTCATAAGTCGTCTCTCCCTCTTTAACCGCAAACCATGCATTTACTAAAAAAGCGCCATAATACCGGGTGATGTGGGTAAAGCCTGCCTCTATCAACAGTTCCTGTATTGCCGCATTGGACACCGGGTTTGACTCACGACCGATGGAAGCAGCGAATCGTTCCCAATCCTCCAGTGAAATGCCCTGACTCAGCATATGACCTTTCCACGCCTGCATTTGGATGGAAAAAGAAGGCTCCTGCGGATTCCCATTAATAGAAGCTAGACAAAGAGGCGCACCCGGCTTGAGTCGAGCGGATATCTGGTGTAGCAATGCCTGTTTACTTTCCAAGCTCTGAAGAAAATGAAGCACCAGCAGGCAGGTTGCAGCGTCATAGACCGGTTCTCTGCATGACTCTTCGCCGTGCTTTTCGTGCTGTTCTTCAGGCTGTTCTCCAGATAACTCTTCCAACGTACCTGCAACAAACGATACTTTTGAACTGATGCCCGCATGTGTCACACGCTTACGTGCCAAATCCAGCATGTGCTCAGAGGGATCAACTGCCGTAAAGGACCATGCTCCATGGCGCCCTCCGAGCGTTATCAATTCCTGACCGCCTCCAGCACCGACAATTAGCATATTTGGATCTATATTTCTAGTATGAGCTTGTGCCTCAAGCTGTGCGGTTATCAGACAGTCTGTCATCTCATACAAATGAGCATATCCAGGTATTTTTAAAGCAATCGTATCCGCGTACTTATGCACATTCGGATGATTCCAGCTCATAGGTTGGTTTGAGTCCGTATTTCCAATAGGGGTATGTCTCATATGTGCTTTCCTCCAAACATTTAGCCTTGATCTTCTCAGACCATTCGTTTATTGTAGATTTTATTAAGAATCATTCTCAATTATAAATACAATACGAATATCCACCATCCCATAAATGTGGGATTTAATAATCGCGCTTGAGAATCTCCAGCTTTCACGATAGGAGTAAATGATGAACGCACACTACACGCAATTTGCACAACTTAAGGACGCCCGACAGCAAATCATTGATCTGGGGGGAAAAGCACCCTCATCCCTAACGTACAAGCACACCCTAATCGACCGCTTGCGTACTCAGATTGCTTTCGATGCGGCGTGCTGCACCTCAGTAGATCCGCGTACGCTGCTTTCCACGGGGGCATTTACAGAGTCGGGTGTGGAGGACATTCATAACAAACTGCTGGAATACGAATATCTGCACGACGATATGATGAAATATGATCAGTTAGTGCGAGAAGGACAGTCTGTAGCGACGCTACATGGGTCTACACAAGGCCAACCGGATCGGAGCACACGATATAGAGATGTTTTGCAACCCGCCGGATTCGGGGACGAGCTACGTGTTCCATTTATGTACAAAGGGAGCTGTTGGGGATTTCTTACGTTGTTCCGTCATCATGGAAAGCCTGTATTCAGCGAGGAAGAGCAACAACTGCTTGAAGCATTAGCGCCGTCCATAGCCTACCATCTGCGTCAGGCCAGTGTTGGTTTATCTCCAGCCCCTGCCATGATTACGGAAAATGAACTTGAGCCAGGGGTTCTAATGCTTTCCGATAAGCTAGAACCGATCTCGTCCAATACAGTAGCAGAGCAGTGGCTACAGCTGCTTCGGCAGCAGGAGGGAATCCATGAAGACAGCCTTCCGGCTCCTGTCCGGGCGGTATGCCTACGAGCGCTATCCACTGCCACTGCACCAGCCCGACTATGTATCCCTTCCGCAGACGCAGGCACCCCATGGGTAACCATCAGAGCCACCCTTCTGCAAGGCGGACAGGAGCATACGGGCCAGAAGCAGCTAGCCGTATGGTTTGTGGCTGCTAAAGCAACTGACATGCTACCGCTTATGGCCGAGGTGTACTCATGGTCCGAACGAGAGAGACAAATTGTCCAACTCATTGTTCAGGGCTTTTCGACCAAGGAGCTGGCCAACGCACTTCATATTACTGCCTACACGGTGCAGGATCATCTGAAAGCGATTTTCTTGAAAACAGATGTAAGCAGCCGCCGTGAGCTAGTATGGAAGGTATATTCTAGATTCAATTAACCTATGTAAAGAAGACAGATGACCCGATTAGGGATCATCTGTCTTTGCATCACTGCTCTATTTGGACGCAAGAGCCTTATTTCTTCGAAGAGGAGTTCGTATCATCGTATGACACTGGTGAGGGCTTCGCAATCCATTCATCAGCCTCAGGCTCGATATCCACGCCATTTTCCAGCTTCGTTTTCTCCATCAAGGAATCTCCGTCCTCGTCCTTCTTGTTGCGGATTTTCGCTTCGTCTTGAGTGTAGTCGCTCATGTTGATTCCTCCTTTTTTAATTTCATCTGATGGTTGTACTTTACTCATAATTACCCATTGCCGTCCTGTACAAACCTCTACACGACCAGATGCCCTTTTTTCTCCGCCGGTCCAATGACCGCCTCAATGCCAGCATTAAACTCCAGAAAGTCGCTTTCCACTCCATCGCTGAAAATAACTCCATTTTCCGGCATCTGCGATGCAATCCGTAACGGCTTTTCGGCTGCTACCTGACCAAACACGAGATCCGCAGCAGTCGTTCGACTGGGGAATGGTTCTCTCACCGTAAAATAAAGCGATGGCGAACTCCAAGTTGTACGATGATCATGACTCATTCCGTCTGATGTCCCTTCCTGAGTGAAGGCTACACCGGGCATCAGCTGGCCTGGAGTCAGCGAGATTGGATGCCGTGTAGCACTGCCGACAATTCCGGCCGCTCCAGCCAGCACACTGGTCAGCCAGCCTGTCGCTCCCAAACCGGTTGAAACGATAATGCCGCTGGATGATTGTTGCTCTACCTGATCCTCCAGCCTTAGCTCATATCTCGCGGAGACATGAGTTTTGCGCCCAATGAACAAATCATTTACAGCATACAAGGATTGGCCATCATTTAATTGGGCTTTAGCCAGCGTAACCTCCTTAATTGGCCGTCTGTGCACGAACACATCCGGCACCACCCAGCGCAGGTCGGATACAGTAAACGGCAGCAATACCCCGTCCCAGCGCAATGGATCTGGATTCACACCGATAAGTGGCTGCTCGGTCAAATATTTTAACGTGTTGGCTACCAGCCCATCCTGACCCAACACCACCACTGTATCCTGCTCACCAAAAATAAAGTTCGGCACATGCTCCCGCTCCACAATCTGAACACGACCCAAGGCTGTTAACTCCGACGTTGCCGTTGCCACCGCCCTGCGGTAATTTTCGTCCTCCAGCACATAATCACTGAAATCCGCACCCAACCGTTCCATAAAGAAGCGAGCCTGCTGCACCGTATTGTATCGGACAATCAGTTCCTCCAGTCGCGTTTTACGCTTCACCAAAATGATCTTCTGCTCTGTCATTCGGCTGCTCATCGTGTTCTTCCTCCAGACCCTCTCGATCCTGCTGATCCGCTAGCTCCCGTATCTGACATGAGACCTTGCAGCAGATCCGGCGTAATATTCAGCTGACCGATTTTGCCTGCATTTTCTGCAAGCTCCTGGAATGCAATCGCAATTAGCTTATCCGGGCTCATATCCATGTTGGCCATAGCTTGAAGTACGTTCGGCTCAACATCCTGCAACGATTTCATGACTGCTGTCAGCTCATAGGCCTTGGCATCGGCTTCCGCCTTTTTATTTGTTACAGTCAGCTCAATCAGCTCGCGTTTTTTCTCCTCCAAGGCTGTGTCAAATCGTAGCTGCTCCTCTTTCATCTCGCTTTGCTTTTGCTTCACAGAACGCTCGGCATCGAGTTGAGTTTCGCGGATTTGTTTCTTTTTCGTCTCTACTGCAATCTCAGTGTTCAGCTCGTTTTCCTTCACACGCCGCTCTTGCTCAATAGATGCATTACGACGCTCATACAAAGCATGATCCGCGTTGCGAAGAATCTCTTCTCTCGCTTGAGCCTCCAGCGCTCTCATCGTCTCCTTATTGGGTAGAATCGCCAAAATCGACAGTCCCATAACCTCAATGCCGAGCTTTTCCATTTCCGTATGCTGTGCAATATCCTTCGTCATATTTTGGGCCAGACGTTCACTGGACTGAACAGCTTCTTTGAGCGGGACACGCTCCAAATACTTTTTGGTAAGCACCTTGGCGATGTTAATCACCCGTTGGGCCAGCTTGCTCGGATCATCCGAAATGTAGCGTCGTTCCTTCAAGTCATACGTATAGTTTAAAATCTGCGTCGTTCTCCGATAATCCACAATTCGATAAGTTAGTTGCCCCTGCACCGTCACCGCCTGAAAATCATTCGTCATGTCCTCAAACATGAACGGCGCATCAATGGAAGAGACGGGCACGACAACAACCGAGGTGGTCGGGGCGTAGTAATAAAAAGATAATCCAACACCCTCCCGAACCACCTTCCCGTTTTTCACCTTCATCACATATTCACTGGGCTGAAATTTAACAAAATTAAATCCAAACATAGCCACTTCCTCACTTTCTTTATAGTTTATAATATTTTGTTATTATCATTTTGTTATTAACAATAAAATAACACACATTTTCGATAATATCAATATGACATTTATGAAAAAATAAAGGCCATTTCCCCTCCGATATGCTCGGTTAGAGGAAACAGCCTTATTGAAACACTTTATTTATCATCCACATTCCATTCTCTATAAAATTGCTCCAAGTACATCTCCATCCATTGATGCCGGACCTCCGCCAGCTCTTGAGCATAAGCGGTATTCATTAAATCCTTGAGCTTGAGCAGCTTTTCGTAAAAATGGTATATGGCACTTTTACCTGCGGCACGATACTCATGCTGTGAAAAGTCTTTATCCGGGTGATGCATCATACTGCCTTTTGAGCCAGCATACATAAAGGTTCTTGCAATCCCAATTGCTCCAAGAGCATCCAACCGATCCGCATCCTGCACAACTTGACCTTCCAGCGTTTCCATAGGCGGGTTTTGTCCACCATTGTAGGACATCGTAGCTATAATAGTCATCACGTGCGTGATCACATCTGGATCACTTACATGCAGAAGCAGCCACTGCTCTACTTTATCCAGGCCCGCTTGCTTGGAATCATTTAATTTTTCATCCGCTACATCATGCAGCAGTGCTGCCAGTTCACAAATAAACGAATCTGCGCCCTCTTTGGCAGCAATTTTAAGGGACAGCTTTCTCACCCGGTCTATATGAAACCAATCGTGACCACTATGATCATGCTCCAACTGCTGCTGTACAAAGGGCTCCGCCTTTTGAATAATATCTGCCAAAATCGCTTCCTGTTGCTCCGTTCGTCTCTCCATATGTCACCTTTCAATCCCGTCCATACTTTCTATGGTAGGTTCGTTTAATTTTTTAATGCTTGGCCATCTGCTTACTGCGAATCATTGAGAGCGCCTTACGGGCTGCCAGTTTCCCATTCGGGCTTCCGTGCTTCACCACTTCTTTTAATAATTCGGTCGCTGGCTGATATCCATGATGTCCCAAAAGGACACATGCTCGTTCCTGTACATACATATCCTCATCGTCCAGATAGGGAAGCAATGAGTCTAGTTCGCAGATAGGCGTGATCGCCATTAGGCTGTAAAGAAGCTGACATCTCACATCATCATCCACAGGTGAATCCTTTTCTAGCAAGGCTCTTAGTTCATTCATGCAGCGAATATCTTCCGCTAATTGTTCTGTGCTAATGTCCTCGCCGGACGGATAATCCTTACGGAGCTGTTCCCACTCCAGTGCTGGATTTTGCTCCAACTCTGCAATCAGAGAAACCACATTTCTGTACGCCGGTGACAAATCCGTTTCCTCGTGACTTATATAACACAACTTATATGCTAACGGCCCCTCCACATATATGCCAACATAATTAGAATGGTCATCCGTCCATAGAGGGACGATATGTTTAAATATCTCGATCTGCCCCATCCACTTGATGCCCTCGGCAAGCTCTTGCTCATTCATGAGTTGAAGCTGAACGTTCCGTCCCTCTCGTTCCTTGCTATGTACATGCAAAGCTTCCACCATGTCGTCTGGCAGATGAATTGCTAGCCGTTCAAGTACCTCTTGTAAGCTCATTTTTCACGCTCCTTATCTTCTCTACTCAAAATCTACTATATAAAACCGAAAAGGACAGGCTTTCTTCATTTTATTCTATATGGTGTATGCTATCCAACCTTTAGAACGAGAAGTCAGTAACCTGACAAAAAAAGAACCTCCAAAACCACATGAATTGTAGTCGCGGAAGTTCTTTTACATTTTCCCTGCCCTATTTCTAATCCTATATAACTTATTCCGTATTCTTACTCCACGACACCAAGCTCGCGGTTTTTTTCCTTGAATCGGCTGTTATGAGAAGATACATATGCCGCTTTGTCAGCTGCTGGATCAATGTACAGCTTGGCGCTGTTCAGTGCAAGGGCGGCATCTGTGAACGTACCGGCAATTAGATACAGCTTGCTTCCGTACTCGACAAAATCGCCTGCTGCGAAAATCCCTGGCAGATTCGTTTCCAGCTTTTCGCTCACTCGGGCATGCCACTCACCCATATCCAGTCCCCAATCCCGAAGCGGGCCGAAGTCGGATTTAAGTCCATGATTTACGATGACAGCATCGACATTCAACACCTGTATTTCGCCCGTATCTACATGACTGATCGTCACCTGTTCAATCGTCTCTCCATTGTTGCTATGTAGCTGACTCACCGCGTATGGTGTGAGGACATGGACCGAGGATGATTTCATACGAGCTACATTTTTCTCATGTCCGCCAAAGTGATCCCGACGATGTACGACGGTCACACTCGCCGCAATAGACTCTAGCTCATTTGCCCAATCCACCGCCGAGTCGCCTCCACCGGAAATCAGGACGTGCTTGCCCCGGAATGGCTCCAGCTCTTGTACAGTATAATGCAGGTTCGTAACCTCATAGCGGTCCGCCCCCTCAATCTCCAGCTTAGCCATTTTGAGAATACCATAGCCTACTGCCAGAACGATCGTGCGTGTCCAATGCTGTTCCCCTGTGGCAGAAGTTAGCAGGAACGTGCCATCCTCTTGCCGATCCAAACCAGTGATCTGCTGTCCCAGCACAATGGTAGGCTCGAACGTCCGCGCCTGCTGCTCCAGCTGATCAATCAGCTTTTCACATAAAACCGGGGTAACCCCCCCGACATCCCAAATCATCTTCTCTGGGTATATGCGCATTCGTCCGCCCAGCTCATGCTTGGCTTCGATCAGCTTGGTTTTCATATCTCTCATTCCACTGTAAAATGCGGTATACATACCGGCAGGACCACCGCCGATGATCGTTACATCATATAATTCCAAGGACACTGTCACTCTGCAACTCTCCCTATCATAACGTAATATGTCTGCTTCTATTATAAGTGATAATAATTATCAATATCAATTAAGAAATAAAAACATGACCATTAGAGAGGCTTTCGTGACCTTAGAACTACATTTTATAGGTTTATATAGCTACTGATTCCATTATTCTCGTAGATTATGCAAGGATTGCTGCACTATCGCATGCAATGCTTTTTCATTAAGTCCTGTCTGTACAAATTGAAAACGGTGATCTGCCAATCTCTGAACTCGGTCTATGATCTGCCCCAGATGATAAGCCGTATGCTCCACCACATGGTATATGTCATACATATTTATCGCCCCCGTATGGTCCAATGCTGCACAGAAGGATGAAAAAGCTTCTTCTACCTCATCCATCAGTTGTTCCTTGTTTTGCATGGAAGGTATAAAGCTATCCTCCATTCCTTGCTTGTATGTAATCGTCGGATCTATGAGCTTGGCTGCGTTTCTGCGCACATGCACCATGATATGGTTGATGATCCCACCAATGCTATTCGTTTCCGTCTCACCTACGCGCCATAGCACCTGTTCATCCAAAAGCACAATGCATGTCCGCAACTTTACCAAATATTGATCGTACATTCTGTGCTTGGATATGATTTTAAACTCATGCATGGAAGAATCCATATATTTATTTCCTCCTTCGTCCTATCAAGTGAATGTTTCAAAAAAATTACTTCCCTCGATCATCCAATACTGTTCAGGTGAAGGTACCTCGTTCAAAAAGTTTTGATATTCCCCTTTCCACCCCGCTGGGACATAGTGTTCAAACGAGGCTGGCTCAGGAAATAGCGAATAGAGAACTTTTTCATCAAAGTTAACATACAGAGCAGGACAGAACTCCAACACTTCATCCTGATGCTGAATAGCACCATCAAGCAACTGGAGCATTGAAGTTAGTTCCCCAGTAGCCACCTTATATTCACAGATGTGATCCAAAAATGCTCCCACTGTGGTTTCATCCAAAATAGGGATACCAAACCGTTCCTCCATCTCGGTATTCAAAAACCAATACTCTCTTTCCGTCACATACCAATTCCATTCCCCTTCAAAGATAACACCAACAATGATGTTTTGCGCATATTCAGGCCATAATTTCATGAGCTTCTCGCGTTCCCTTCTTTCTCACTCACAGTTCGATCCAAAACCGGTTTACACGGTTTCCGTCTTCCTCTATGTAATCCTTGTCCGGCGTTCCGCCATTTTGTATGATTGTTTTTTTGGAGGCAATATTATCAGAGTCGCATACGACCAGGGCTCGGGAAATCCCCAGCTCTTTTGCTTTTTCTAACGCCAAGGCCAGCATTGTAACAGCGTACCTGTTCCCTCGTGCAGAAGGACGGATACCGTAACCGATATGACCTCCGGCATTCATTAGGTGTTCGTTAAGATCATGCCTGATATTCACTGCTCCCACGACCTGTTCATTCGCATTCACAAGCCAGTATGTTGAGCTTTTGACCCAGCCTTCAGACAGGTTGATTCCATTTTCCTGATTACTTAAAACCGTCAGCATACCTTCAAAATCGTACGGCTCTACAGAGATCACCCAAGGTACCATATGCTCCTGACTCTTTTTCCATTCCTCATAAAATGAAAGATAAGCGTCCTTCCAGCTCTGATCCGGTTTTACCAATCTGACGGTCTGCATCCACTCACGGCCTCCTCTTTAAACGTTCAATTCATCTGCTATTGCTTATATTTCAATATCCATAAATTTTTGCGCCCAATCTGCAAAAGAGAGCTTATTATCCCAAGTGACTCGCTTCATCGCTTTGGCACATCCCCAGTTTAGAATCTGCTGATGCAGCATATGCACCCGGAAACGCTCAGTAAATCCTTCTTTGGCTTCCATCCCTTGTGCGTAAGCAGTAAGAAAACCTTTTGCCTACTCTTCTTCGCCGTTCTCCAGATGTCGTCGTCATCTCTATACACCATAGCTCTTAATCGTTGCTTCCAGGGTTTCATCCGTATCTGCTAGCCAAACGAAACTAACCTCAAACGTTCCCGGCTCGAAAAACAATGGAAATCTCCGCTTAAACCAATCCTGCATCGGCAGATTTAGCGCCTCCTTCATATCCACCCACAGCAGTTCTCCCTCAGGGGGATTTTTTAATAGGTCACCTTCAGTGGCTGTAGCCAAATAGTTAAAGACCATATATCTCAGCCCTTGACTTGGATCACAATATTCGTCGATTCCTTTAAATACAATTTCCGTAACGGTTAAGCCTGTTTCTTCCTTTACTTCACGAATGGCTCCATTCACAATGCTTTCTGGAAACTCTACTTTTCCTCCTGGCGCAATATAACCCGGAAACCCCTTTCGATTTGGTCTATTCATAAGCAATACCTTACTTCCGTCTTGAATCATACACATGGTATATATTTTGTGTGTCACTTCTGTTGTCAATCCGATCATACCTTTCTTTATTCACGATTCACTATAATCTAGCTTTTAACTTTCACACCGACATACTGTGGTTAAATATGGAATTCACCATACTTTAACTCGTTATTTTGTAGAGCGCAATAACTCTAACCATAGACTAGATTAGCGGGGTAACTTGGAGCGATCACAGTCCCTCGTCAAACAACTGTAGGCCTATGATTTCAAAGGCGACACCGTCGCCCGATTTAACGTTGACATCACCATTCATTTCTTCAGAATCCAAAATAAACGTAGTGTCTCCTATTACAATCTCCAGACATTCTATCCCGCCTGCTTCGCCCTGCATCACTTGATGTATCGTTCCTTGAATCCAGTAGTCGCCTAGCTTGGGTTGAGGTCGAAAAATCCCTGTCTCTTCAGTAGACTTCAGCCTTCTGAACCCTTCTATACTGGATTGAGAAGTCTCGACCGAAATGACACAGCCGGGAATCATCTTATTCAAGCTTTGTTCATACGGAACAACATACGCATATCCAGAAGTCAGTTCATGCCAAAAATATGTCCAGTAGCCGTATACTTTTTCCTTGCCAATACTACGAATGATGATATGATGATCTTTATTTATTTCCTTGATCTGTACGCGCATATATAGAGTCCTCAGTAGATACTTTTCTTATAATAATAGTGTTTAAAGCCTCTTGGAGCATCGTCAATGACACCAACTACTTCATAGCCATGCTTTGCATAGAATTCGGGCGCTTGAAAAGTAAAGGTATTAAGTTGTATAAAATTACACCCTTTATCTTTAGCAATTTGTTCGATTTCACCAAGCAGTTGTGAACCGTAGCCCTTTCCTCTGTAGCGCTGATCTACCCACAAAATATCAACCTCCACCCAGTTCCAACATAGTACACTTAGGAGACCGCCGATCACCTGACCATCTTCATCTTTGAGCGTAAGATTAATCTCTTCGTATCGGGTTCGAATATCTGCTGGGACGTGTTTCGCATTAAACTCAATCAACTTGTTTCTGACTAAACGCGCTTCATCTCTACTACTTCGATTCATCTGAGGTTCCAGCGTCATGGCATAAATCCTCCAATTTGAAATGATTACTAGCACTTACTGATTTAAATATAGAAAATAATAGGGTTAAAATACTTTCATCTTCCTACTGTTATATATTGTATATACTTTTCTATGTTTAGTCACATGATTCAATTTAGATGGACAGAATTATTCTAATCTAAATATCGCTGATTAAAGTCGCTCCCTGGATTCATGCAAAATATTTAGTAAACGAAAAAAGCAGGCCCCTATGAAACGGAGAGCCTGCTATCGTTTGTATCCATCGTCTGTCCTACAGGAAAAAAGATGGGATGATTAAATTGAAATATCCAGTGATTTCCCCACTCCCGTAATATCACTGCTGTTAGCGCTGTTGATACGAGTTGTTTCCGTGTTACTTGGAGCGGGCTTTTCCATTTTTGGAGTTGACGTGCTGCTGGATTGCGAACTTTGCTGTGCAATTTGAGCTTCAATCTGTTTAATTTGCTGCTGAAGCTGCTTCATTGTTGTTTCTTTTGTATCTTTATTATCTTTACTTTGCTGTACCTTGTTGTACTCCGCTTCAAGTTGAGCTTTTTGCTTTTCCAGACTAGCTGTTTCGTTGGTACTGGATGAAGACGAAGTGCTTGCAACAGATATAGAACTGCTGGAAGTGGATGAAATGTTCATACGAGATTTCCCCTTTATAAAAGTATGAGTTTACACGTGTGGGCTAACCGGTTCTAAGCTATGGTATTGCACTCTAATGACTAATACGACGATGATATAGATTGTTCAAAAGTCTTAGCGATTTTATCGAATAAAGCCGATATTTCTTCATCTGTGGCATTTGATTCGTCTGTATTTCCCCACGCGTCTTTTAATGTAGAAAGCAGATCTGTTTCCTGATCTTTGTCCGAAGCTGTTGACCCGGATATAAGACTGGAACTCAGAACGCTTTGCAAATCACTCAGCAAGGATCTTTTTTCATCTACTGTAAGCTCTTTCTCAGATGTAGTGCTGTTATCCTCTTGATTGGAAGTCTCTTGGATATTCCATGCGAATGGAGGCATAATTCCACCCATTGCCTGCATCATAGGAGGCAGACCACTGCTATCCATTTGAGGATGGGACGGGTCTCCTTCAGGCGGCGGTGCAGGACGATTATTTTGGATCGTTTCTGCTATCTTATCGAATAGCTCCGATACTTCCTCATCTGTTGCCGTCGAAAGATCCACACCGGCTAATAAGTCGCTAACCGAAGCCAACGGATTCTTCATGCTATTGGTGAGTTCATCTGTATCAGAGGAAGCACTTGAAGACATCAGATAACTTTGCAGATCAGACAACAGCGTTTTCTGCTGGTCTGTAGTTAGTGCAATGGTATCCTGGTCGTCGTACTTGTAATCATTACTGTAGTTTTCCGTAGGAAGCGGAGCCTGCATTCCTCCCGTGTATTCCATAAATTCCTTGCTCAATTCGAGTGAATCGTTAGATTTCTTGTGTGTGGTATGACCCGTGGTATTTAGTCCATTCTCATTTGACTTCACCGTATTCGATTGATCATAGGAAGTCGTGATGAGATGCCTGTTAATGGATAGTGACAAAGTAGATCCCCTCTCAATGTACATAATGTTTTTAGCTGCCCACCTACCTTTCATCGGCAGCAAATCTGAATGCAACCTGAGGGTATGCTGAATGATAACTGAATAAATACAGACTCACTAATACCGTAATCCTTTTTTTTATTTCCTAGACCATAGTCAAGGAAAATCCCCTCCGCAGGACGGGGGGATTAACCCTACTCGAGACAGGAGTAAGTAAAGGGATAATTTGTTACTCTTAGCAAAGAATAAATAAACGTATTCTAAAAATTGAAAGTAGGAGAATGATGTATGATCCGTATTAGCCATTTGGTTCACGAGAGACTTATGTTCCTATTCAAATTTTTGTACTCGCCTGCATATGTGGGTAGTGTAACACCAAGTTCCAGATTTTTAGCTAAAAATATGATAGAATCCATTCCATGGAGTGAAGTTGATGCTGTTGCCGAGCTTGGTGCTGGCACGGGGGCAATTACTCAATACATCCCCTGTGCTGCTAAATTTCAACCAAAGGTTTTACTCTTTGAAAAGGACCAGGCCATGCAGCAGAATTTAAAAAGAAGATTCCCGAATTATCTGTGCTATTCCGACTCGCGTGAGCTTCAGCTTGCTATGAAAAATGCCCAAATAGAACAGCTTGATTGCATAATTAGCGGGCTGCCATTTTTCAATTTTCCACAAGAGATGCGAAATCAAATTGTAGAACAAATTCATCTATCACTCAGGGATGGAGGAATGTTTGTCGCCTTTCAATACTCTAAACAGATGAAGCAGCAGTTAGGTGAATGGTTTGATATTGAAGAAATCAAGTTTGTGCCTATGAACGTTCCACCCGCATTCGTGTATGTATGCCGAAAGAAAGCATAAGAAAGGAGTATGCGTATGGACGTGGAATATTTAATTTCCATCATCGAACAATACGGCTATGCAGCATTATTCTTTTCTCTATGGCTCGGAATTGTAGGTCTGCCCATCCCGGACGAAGTCATTGTGATGACTGGCGGGGCTGTAACAGGCATGGGCATACTTCACCCGTTACCCGCTTTTTTAATTGTATATCTTGGGGTTATATCAGGCTTGTCCTTAGGTTATGTATTGGGGAGAACCGTGGGTACCCCGATTCTAGAACGTTTGCGCCGGAAGAAAAAAATGGACAGGTACATTACGTTTTCGGAAAAATTAGTACATAAGTATGGAAACTTCACTATTTGCATCAGTTATTTGCTGCCGATCGTCCGTCACATTATTCCATATATTGTCGGAATCAATAAAATGAGCTTCAAGCGCTATGCCCTCTTCTCTTATTCAACGGGCTTGATCTGGACGCTAATCTTCTTTCTGCTCGGACGTATCTTTGGCGATCATGTACAAGCAGCAGGAGAACTGATCCATCGTTATGGCCTGCAGATGGCATTGCTTCTCATCATGCTGACAATTATATTTTTTATAATGAAATTTGTGTGGGGGAAGAAAACAACGGAGGAGTAAAGGTTGAGTATATTCTGCATGTCCATAATATAAGCGAATTTAAAAGTTACCTTTGGTTTTGTCCTTTTTAGCAATACTATCCATATGATATACTATAAACTAACAACAGAATGGCTTAGATGGGCGGTCGGCTAGTCTCCTGCAAAGGAGGTGATGCCTGTGGAGGTTAAAGATACATTAATGTTGATGATTCAATTTGCAACATTGGTGATCTTGATTATTTCCTTCAACAAAAAGAAATAGACCGCCCTCCGGAAAAGGTTAGCGGTCTATTTTACTAATCCAACCCTACAGCCACCGCCCTTATAAGCGGCTGTTGTAAAAGAGTGAGGATGTTGGTAGCATCCTTACTCTTTTTTAGTATATACTTATTAGCTTTAGTTTATCACAGGAAAAACCATATTGCCAATATGGAAAATCTTTTTAAGAGGCAGCTTTCACCCTACGTTACTTCTTTAATTGAAGCAGCTTAACCAGCTTGTCATGAATGGCAGTATTCGGGTAATTCCCGCTAAACTGAGAAGATCCGGGGCCCATCGCGGTTAACGCCACATCAACAGATGTATGTCCTCCTGTGGTCCAGTCGATATAAAACTTTTCATTAGAGCCTTTTACAGTAAAAGGACCATCCTCTTTGGAGACGCCTTCACCGGATTCATCCTCCGCATCTTCGCCTTCAATCGCCAAACCGCCCGTTTCATGATCTGCCGTCACCAACACTAATGTATCTGGATGCGCTTTGGCATACTCTTTAGCTACTTTAACGGCCTTATCAAGTTGTTGCCCAGCCTTAATCGTTAACTCACCTTCATTGTCATGCGCCATCTCATCCGTTCCTTCTTCCTCTACCATCAGGAAAAAACCTTTTTGGTTTTTGGAAAGAACATCAATCGCTTTAGCCGTCATATCCGGTAAAGAAACCGTTGGGTTGTAAGAGTTACCCAGCTTGTTGTGAGCTTGAAACATCTCTTCATTGGCGAACAGCCCTAACAACTTAGAACCTTTAGCTGCTTTCATTTCTGTCTGATCTGTCACATAGCTATAACCCAGCTTCTTCGCTTGTTCCACCAAATTTCCTTGAGTTCCCTTACTAGCTTCCTCAGGATCTTCTGCCGGAGCATCTGGATGTTTGCCTACTGTTCCTGCAGGGTACCAGAAATCCTCGCCACCGCCCAGAATAACATCCACCTTGCTTTTCTCCAGATACTGCTTGGCAATCTCGCTTTGAGCGGAGCGTTTTTCGACATGCGCACCAAAGGCGGCCCCGGTTGCGTCTGTCACTTGGCTTGTCGTCACAACACCTGTAGACATGCCTGCCTTTTTAGCCAGCTCCATAATCGTTGTCACTGGTTTTTTATTCAAATCCATTCCGATCGCGCCGTTATACGTTTTCACACCTGTTGCAATTGCAGTCGCAGCGGCGGCGGAATCCGTAACAAGATTATCCCCTGAACTTGTGCTAACCAAGCCAGTTACAGGCATGTTGTCCATTTCAAGTAATCCCGATTTCCCTACCGTCGCCAAGCGAATCGCGTTGCGACTTGCTTCTCCCATACCATCGCCGATAAAGAGAATGACATTCTTAGGAGCATCGACTTTCGCTGACGAGGTTTTCAGTCCTTTGGATACCTGTGCGGTAGTAGACTTGGTACTAGATGAGGCTGCAAAAGCGTTAGGGATATTAGCAGATAACAATGGCGCACTCAAAACGGTAATGGCACCGAAAGCAAGGATACTCTTTTTCATCGAACGCTTTTTCACAAGGTCACACTCCAATAAATTTAATATTCATATATGATAAAGTAATCATATATCTGCTTTGTAAAGCATCGTAAAGCAAAAGATTACACGAATGTAAAATTTGGAGTGACCACCTGTTTTTTATAAAACAAAAGAAGACACCGACTCTTGGTTTATCAAAGTCGATGCCCTCTGGCGTCTATATTTAAATGGCGGCGATATTTTTGCCGATCGGCATGGTGTAGTAGAGCGGTTTTTGCTGTCCATTTTGCTGATAGACTACAAGCAGAAGCGTGCGGCCTTCGGCTGTCAATGGGCTTCCCCCACTCAGGATATGATCCAGACTAAATGGCAGTACATCCAGCACCGCGTGCTTTTGCAGTTCCTTTTCACTCAGCTTCAATGAAGCAAAGGCTGGAATAATCTCGCGGTATGGCTGAGGCTGTTGATTGCCTACATTCGCCTCACCTGTACTCTCCTTGCTCGCATCTGCCACTAAATCTGCAACCGCAGGTGACAACAGCGCGTCCGGGTGCTGGAGAATCATTTTCATGTAGCTGGACCAATCGTCCTTCTCCAAGGTATGCTCCCACCAGATTTTACGCGGCTTGTATTTATGGTTCAGGAAATAATCAAGCTTCATCAGTCCAAGCACCATATCCATTCGCTTTGTTCCACGCGATTCCAGAAAGGACTGGAGACGCGTGAACAAGTCTTCGAGCTGATGTCCGATTTTTTGCCAGCCCTGTCCTTCCCAGTAGTCTCCGAATTCCTGAAAGAAATCAAAAGCGGACGAGAATTCACGCTCAATCAGATAGTTGACTGTATGATCCATACGATGAGAGTTCCAGTATTTCTCCAATACATCTTCCAAGCGCTTGAGCCGGACGATATCGGCAAAGGAAAGGACGTCATTGCTCAGCATTTCATACGGCGCAACATCCATATACGTATAGTTATACTTGTCTGCGTCGATACGCAGTCCGGTGCCACGCAGCATTTTGAGGAAGCCAAGTTGAAGCTCTTCCGGGCCGAGCGCAAAAACGTCATTAAACGTTTTACGGAATGTGTTGTAGTCCTCCAAGGGCAATCCGGCGATCAAATCCAAATGCTGGTCGATTTTACCGCTTTGTTTGACCTTGGTAACAGTACGGGAAAGTTTGGTAAAGTTCTGGCGACGCTTAACCAACTCATTGGTGGGATCATTCGTTGATTGGACGCCGATTTCAAATCGAAATACGCCCGGTGGCGCGTTTTCCGCCAAATAATCCAACACCTCAGGACGCATAATATCTGCCGTAATCTCAAACTGAAAGACACAGCCACGGTGATTTTCAATCAAAAATTTGAACATTTCCAGTGCATAATCGCGTTTAATATTAAACGTCCGATCCACAAACTTGATTAGGTTGGCCCCATTGTCGATCAGATACAAAATATCTGACTTTGTGCGCTCGATATCGTAATAACGTACCCCAACCTCAATGCTGGACAGACAAAACTGGCAGCTGAACGGACAACCCCGGCTCGTCTCAAAATAAACAACCCGTTTCCCGAGTTCCGGTATATCCTCTGCAAAACGATAGGGCGACGGCAGCTCGTTCAAGTCCGCTTTCGGGCGGCCGGGCATCTGAATAACCTCTTCTCCCTTACGGTAAGCCAGTCCATATACAAAATGGAACTTGCGATCCCCTTCCAGCTCCTGCAGCAGTTGATGGAATGTTTCCTCTCCTTCACCAACCACGATAAAATCCACATTCGCCAAACGCTTCATCCAGTGATCCGTATCGTAGGATACCTCCGGACCACCCAGAACAATTTTGACCTCGGGCATAATTTTTTTCAACACATCAATGACTTTAATCGTCTCTTCAATGTTCCAAATATAACAGGAAAAGCCGATGACATCTGCCCCCCGTTGAAACAAATCGGATACGATGTTCATCACCGGGTCCTTAATTGTGTACTCCGCCAGCTCGATATCAAAGTCCTTTTCACTGTAGGCTTTGAGGCATCGAATTGCCAGCGAGGTATGAATATATTTTGCATTTAACGTTGATAAAATGACTTTCATAGGTCACAACCTTTTATAGTTTGCATGAACTGTTCTATCCTTGCCTTAGTATAGCTATTCAAAATCCTCGTACACATCGTCTGCATAAATTTCGTCCTCGCTTACCGTTCCCCCGATATTCCCCTGATTTTGAAAAAAATCAAGAAATGGCTTGCCGTACTTGCGGAACTTCACTTCGCCGACACCCTTGATCCGCAACATGTCTGCCTCGGATTGCGGGCTCGCTACGCTCATCTCACGCAGCGTCGCATCATTGAAAATGATATAAGACGGTACATGCTCCTGAGCGGCCAGATCGCGACGAATCAGGCGCAATTGCTCGAACACGGTTTCGTTGACTGCAGCCGGGTATGCATCGCGTCCCTGTCGTCCGCGTGAACCTGCTCCACCTGCAAAAGCCGTGGCATGTCGCACCACACGCTGCATGACTTCTCGCTGGCCTTTCAGCACTTCAGCCGCAAGCTGCTGCAAGCGTACGACCGGATACTGTCCCTCGGACAACATCAGATAGCCTTCCGAAACAAGAACATTGATAATTTCGGCAATTTCTTTTTCCGTCCGGTTGCCCATCACGCCATAGGTTGGCAGGCTGTCAAAACCATACTGCAGTACTTTTTTGTTACGCGAGCCTTTCAAGACCGAGGCGACCATCGAGACCCCATAACGTTCCCGCATGCGATGAATGCACGAAAAAATCTTTTGCGCATCTATGGTCATATCAACCAGTTCCCGCTCATCTGTACATGAACTACATATACCGCAAGCTTCATGCTCTTTCGCTTCTCCGAAATACTCAAGCTGTGCCGTACGTAGGCAACGAGTCGTGTAGCAATAATCAACCATCTGCTGGAGCTTGCGGTAGTCGTTGCGCTTGCGGTCTTCATCCTGTGGATTTTGCTCAATCAGAAACTTCTGCGTCACAATATCTTGCGGTCCGAACAGCAAAATACATTGACTCGGGTCGCCATCACGTCCTGCGCGTCCCGCCTCTTGCACGTAAGCCTCCATATTTTTAGGCATGTTGTAGTGAATGACATAGCGTACGTTCGATTTATCTATCCCCATGCCGAAGGCATTGGTTGCTACAATGACACGGATATCGTCGTACAAAAACCCTTCCTGGCTATCTGCACGTTCCTGATCTGTCATCCCGGCATGATAGCGCCCGGCTGCCATGCCTGCGTCACGCAGCCGTTGGTACAAATCGTCCACGTCCTTACGTGTCGCCGCATAAATAATGCCCGATTCCCCCTCATGCTCACGGGCATAATTCAGTAAAAAGCTGCGTTTGTCTTCCCCGCGCAGCACACTGAACGCCAAATTGGGCCGTCCAAGGCCTGTAACGAACGTCTCCGGTGAGCGCAGACGAAGCAGGCGCACGATGTCATCCATGACCTGCGGTGTCGCCGTTGCCGTAAACGCAGCCACGATTGGGCGTTCATACAGCCCGTCCACGAATGGAGCCACAGCCAGATAGCTGGTACGGAAATCATGGCCCCACTGGGATACGCAGTGTGCCTCATCTACCGCAACGCAGGAAATTGGCAACTGAGCCATTTCATCGCGAAACCAGTCCAGTTCCAGTCGTTCCGGTGCGACATACAGCAACTTCAAGTCACCATTTCGTGCAGCTCGTATGCGGTCATTCACTTCTCGACCACTCAACGTACTATTGATGTAGGCAGCAGCAATCCCCATTGTGGTCAGCGCATCCACCTGGTCTTTCATCAGCGAGATGAGCGGTGACACGACAATGGTCAGCCCCTCATGCAACAACGCGGGGATCTGGTAGCATATCGATTTTCCGCCCCCTGTCGGCATGATGCCCAACGTATCGTTGCCCTCCAGCATACTGGCCACAATTTTCTTTTGTCCCTCCCGGAAATCGGGATAGCCATAAAATTTTTGCAGCAAGTCCTGCGCCCGTTCCAATGTTGGTGCTTGTACACTCATAGTTTCAAAACTCCTCATATTTCTAGCGTCCTTGACGCATATCGGCTTTTCTTTCGTTACCTTTAGTTTACCGGGGTTCAGGGTAATGTTCAACCGCTAGAAGACTGCCAATCTGGTTTAGTCCCTTATGGCGTTCGCTGTTTTCTCATGATATAGTGAACACGGTGCCGCAAATTTGTCCATAACTATGAAGAGACACGGTTCCAAGAAGGAGAAAGAATCCATGAACAATCGGAAACCCCAACGGAAAAATCATACAAAATCTACGTCAAACGCAAGCCATTCCAAACGCAGTCATAAACCTGCCGGAAGATCTGGCTCCCATAAACCGGAAGCTCAACGGAGAACGAATGCTTTAGATAAAGCCCCTGCCAAAACATACATCGTCCAGGAGCCTGCCGAGCTATTGAGCTTTTTAGTAGAACATGTGACTGGCATGGGTCGTAACTCCATTAAATCAGCACTGGCTCGTGGGCAGGTGTCCGTCAACGGCATTCCGCGTACCGTGCATAATTTTCCACTGGAGCAAGGTCAGACTGTCGCTCTTTCCAAGGAAAAAATAACTCCCGTCGTACCACTGACTGGGCTACGTATTTTGCATGAGGATGAAGCCATTATCGTTATCCATAAGGATGCCGGGTTGCTGTCCGTGGCTTCAGCGCAGGAGCAGGAAGTAACAGCATATCGCCAGCTTACGGCCCATGTGAGGCGCGAACATCCGTACAATCGTATTTTTGTACTGCATCGTTTGGATCGTGATACATCAGGAGTGATGATGTTTGCGAAAAGCGAAGCCATACAGCAGGAAATGCAAAAAGCGTGGAAGGAAGTTGTGTATGAACGAACATACATTGCTCTTGTCGAAGGACAAGTTAAAAAAGCTGAGGGTACAATCACTTCATGGCTGAAAGAAAGCAAGACGCTAAAAATGTATTCCAGTCCTTATCCGAATGACGGACAGCACGCAGTCACTCATTACAAGCTGCTTCAAGCCAATCGGCATTTTTCTTTGCTGGAAGTACGTTTGGAAACCGGACGCAAAAATCAAATCCGCGTACATATGGAGGATATCGGCCATCCAATTGTTGGAGATAAAAAATACGGTTCCAAATCCAAGTCGATTGGGCGTCTTGGCCTACATGCGAGGGTATTGTCATTTATTCATCCCGTCACCGGAGTATTGCTGCGTTTTGAATCCGACATTCCTAAAACCTTTTTGAATCCGTTTCGGGAGTAGAATTGGCAAAGCATACGGAGATTAGATGGAAAAATATAAGAGGAAATGAGGGGGCTGTAGAAGACAGCACCCTTTTTTGATTGATTAAGCGGTATACCTCCGAACACCATCAGCCATTTTCATCAACTCATCCCATATATATATGGGCGTATTACACACTGGACAATCTACCCAACCGTTTAAATAGGGTAATTGGGCAAGCAGCTTGTTCTCTTCAATTTTTTGGGCATATTCGTGTAACCACTGCATATTAGCACCTCTACGGTCCAATGAACGGGGGCTGATCGGATGGGGAACCAGATTGTCTGAATTTACAGGATCTTTATCATAGACAACCAGGGTGTCATTCTGTTCATCAGGCCAAATATAGAGCGGGGTACCGCAATGCGGACAATCCAGCGTATATTCGTCACCTGTATCGAAGCTTTGTAGCATATAAGCTACGCAGCGATAACCCTGAAAAGCAGCACCCGCAGCCAGAACATAGCGTTTACCGATATCTCCTTCGTGTTCCTTCGCATAGAGCACCATTTCTTCAGTCAATTCTGCAAGTCGGACAATGGCACTCCGATATTGCGCATAAATATATTCAGCCAGACTAGAATCCACTTTCACCTGATCCCTTGTAAATTCCAATGGAACTTTGGTATGTAGAGGATTGTTATTCTTCGCTTCGAATATTCCGCAAATGTTATATATATCTGCACGAATCCCTATATCAGAACTTTTTAACGCAATGTCTACAAGGTAAGGTACAGCCGCAAATGTACAAGTATACAACGTATTTTGGTGATACAGTTCCTCCCAATACAAGGTGTCAGCCATTTCGCCGTCATATCCGGCTTGGAGCTGCTTCAACATTTCTGGGACGTATTGAGAAGAACCGTAGGGGCCTTGGAGCAGAGTCCAGGCCGGATCGGACAAAGCCAGCATCTTGATACTCCTTTCACCGTTTTTCTTACAGTAGAGGATTTTGCAAAAATCTCATAAGCGACTTCCAATGAACTTTCCAATGAACAAGATATAGATCGAAATGGTTTAGTCCGTCTATATCTTGCACTTCGGAGCGACTGGAATCGAATTTTGCAAAATCCTGACAGTAACATGGGATCGGTTTGTAAATTAAATTTTGCTATCAAAATTCATTTTAACTTCATAATTCTCAGCTTCTTACGTTTATTTCATTATACGCACATTATTAGCTGAAGTTGCTTTTCTCGATTTACGCAATATACAAAATCACTATTTTTTCGGGTCTATAATCATATTCGGTTAAGCTTTCAGCATTGTGAAGGTGACACACATTAAATTAATGAATTACTAACCCGGTTCTTATGTTTTACTACGAGTCCTCTGTCCATTCAGTTCCTTTGCCCTATGCATAGTCTACATTATAAGTCCTGTTACTTAAAAATCGCTGAGTAAGAAATAAAGTATATATACGTTAAAATTTCCATACATGTAAAAACAAAGACTCTGCCCTGCCTGTTTTTAATTATGCCAAACGGGTAAGACATAGTTGTTCAAGGCTTTAATCTAACAGCTACAGAACTGATTTTATGAATCGGTATATGAAAAGGAGTGTTGGGAATATTATGTATGAATACTGCGACTATAAGGGGAAATAGCCTATGACCATAACACCGGAACAGCGGATTACCCTGCACGGATTTAACAATTTGACCAAATCATTGAGCTTCAACATGTACGATATTTGTTACACCAAAACCAAAGAAGAACGCGAGGCGTATATTGAATATATTGATGAACAATACAACTCAGATCGGCTGACAGCTATTTTAAAAAATGTATCTGACATTATCGGCGCCCACGTACTCAACGTAGCCCAGCAGGATTATGTACCTCAAGGAGCCAGCGTAACAGTACTTATATCAGAAGGACCCATTGTGGAGGTACCGACTGAATCTTATGACGAGTCACCAGGCCCCCTGCCTGAATCTGTCGTGATACAGCTGGATAAAAGCCATATTACGGTGCACACCTACCCGGAATATCATCCAGACGAGGGGATCAGTACGTTTCGAGCTGATATTGATGTCTCTACCTGTGGGGAAATCTCCCCGCTCAAGGCACTCCACTATTTGACTCATTCTTTCGACACCGACATTATGACGATTGATTACCGGGTACGCGGCTTCACACGTGATACGAATGGACATAAGCTTTTCATCGACCATGATATCGCCTCCATTCAAAACTATATTCCAGACGAAGTGCGCAGTCAGTATGACATGATCGACGTGAATGTGTATCAGGAAAATATTTTCCATACCAAATGTAAGCTAAAACAATTCGATCTGGACAATTACCTGTTCGGCTACACCAAGGAAAGTCTGAGTGAAAAAGAGCAACAAAATATATCAACACGTCTCAAAATCGAAATGGACGAAATTTACTACGGTAAAAATATGACGTAACAGATCGAATGCGTGAAAATAAAATAGATCATTTTATAAAAAAAAGGATGATCGCTTGGACTGGAATACAGCCTGGCTTTCGTCCTTTTTTAAATACAAAATAATAGATATTACTCAACTTGATCTGTACAAGCGAGAGATTGTTCACTATGATAGGGGAAGAAACCACTAATTTAAAATATCAGCATAGATTTACATCCGTTTCCTATTGTAAGCGCAATCAATTGATCCTAAGTATGATTTTGTTATGGAAGACAAAGGAGGAATTTGTATGCAAGGCGGTATTGGCGGTAAAAACATCATTTTGCGATTGGAAATTTCCACCGGACACATCCAATTTGGTCAATTGATTACGCTGGTAAACGAACATGGCGGAGATGTGATTGCCATTGACGTCATTAGCACCTCTGAGAAGGTCACTGTGAGGGATATTACAGTTACCATTGCCGATCCAGCAGAAATCGACCGAATGATTGCTCGGATTAAAAAAGCACAAGGTGTTAAGGTATTATCCATCTCTGATCGTACCTTCCTATTACACCTCGGGGGCAAAATTGAAATGCAGCCCAAAGTCCCAATTCAAAACCGCGATGACTTATCCCGGGTATATACCCCCGATGTGGCACGCGTATGCATGGCGATTCACGAGGAACCGGACAAAGCTTTCCGCTTGACGATCAAGCGCAACACGGTCGCTGTCGTCTCTGACGGAAGCGCTGTTCTCGGGCTAGGGAACATCGGTCCCTATGCAGCCATGCCGGTTATGGAAGGCAAAGCCATGCTGTTCAAGCAGCTCGGCTCCGTCGATGCCTTTCCAATCTGTCTGGATACGCAGGACACCGAAGAGATCATTAAGGCCATTAAACAAATGGCCCCAGCTTTTGGCGGGATTAATCTGGAGGATATTTCGTCGCCACGATGCTTTGAGATTGAACAGCGGTTACGTAAAGAGCTGGACATACCTGTTTTTCATGACGATCAGCACGGCACAGCTGTCGTTTTATACGCAGGGCTGATCAATGCGCTCAAGGTTGTCGGCAAAGCCCTGTCTGACGTCAAAATTGTCGTCTGTGGTATCGGGGCTGCGGGTGTGGCCTGTACGAAAATTTTGCTATCTGCAGGAGCAGTCAACATCATTGGCGTAGATCGTCACGGAGCGCTTACAGCTGATGAAACATACGAGCATCCGATGTGGAACTGGTATGCGCAGCATACCAACCCTGAACGGCTGTCGGGCACGCTGTCCGAGGTTCTGAAGGATGCTGACGTGTTTATCGGGCTGTCGGCAGGTGGACTACTGCAACGAGAAGACGTGAAACGTATGAAAGAAGCCCCTGTGCTGTTCACTATGGCTAACCCGGTTCCCGAAATTGCGCCAGAGGACGTCGAGGACATTGCGGGTGTCATCGCCACCGGACGTTCGGACTATCCTAACCAAATTAACAATGTGCTTTGTTTCCCTGGCATCTTTCGAGCGGCGCTCGACTGCCGTGCCCGTGAAATCAACGAAGAGATGAAGCTGGCGGCCGCAGAGGCCATCGCAGGCACGATCCGTCCTGAAGAACTAAACAAGCTGTATATTATCCCTGGTGTATTTAACGAGAGTGCAGTTCAACGGGTGCGTGAAAAGGTGATTCAAGCCGCGATTGCGAGCGGTACAGCCAGAAGAGTGCCTCGGGATTTCAGATAAAAGAAAAGGATTGCTCCCCTAAATACGGGTGCAATCCTTTTTGCTATGGAAAGGTCAGTCTGCATATCCGTTTTCTTTACAGCGGTTATGACCTCCATTTAGAGAACAATTGACTGGCACGCTGGGCAAACTCCTCCAGATTAAAGTTGGAGTTGTCCAGCTTGTAGTACCATTTTTTAATCGTATCCAAAATCCATGAGGGAACCTTAACCTCCGAGATACCAGAATAAAACGTATGATACGCCCACACCAAATGCTCCCAGCGCTTGTCATCGCCTTCCTTCACGTATTCAGATACATCCAATACCTTGGCACGTCCGTCTTGCATGAGTACATTCTTGAGGTGAATATCACGGGGATTCAGCCCCTTGGATCGGACAAATTCCCTCGCCTTTTCCACATCTAGAATGACCTGCTCTGGCACAGGAATTCCTTGCAGCAGACAATCCAGCAGCGTAATACCGGATTCATAACTTATGACAATATACTTGTCGCCTTTTCCGTAATAATGAGGAAAAAAGTCAGACCCTCGCAAACGCTCATATACGTCGGCCTCCGCATCTTTCTTCTCGATCGCCATGTCTGAGTACACCTTGAACGCGTAGCCTGGCAACGTATCGAGCGTAAATACGGCCGCATCTGTCCCGATGCCAATACAGCGGACGTCTTGAGTGCCTGTTTTAATGGTAACCGGATCATTATCCTCCGTACTGTATACGGTCACTTGACTTATGATGTCTTCTGCCTGCCTCCATTGTTCTACCATGCGCGATCCCCTCCTTCTCTGTTCTAAACCAATACCAATAAAGTTAGTTCTATAACAGATAAATAGTATTACGGGTTATCTTTTGGAATGGCTTCAAAATAGGTTGATTCTTATATAAATACGGTATATACCGTGTCTATCGAGCGTCCGGCAGAAGCAACCTTCTTAACTCTGCATAGCTTGCTGCTGTTTTATAGATCCCCAGCACGTCAGTCTCCGGGGGAGCGTTCCTGTGATTGAACCAGATCACCTGCCAATTCGCAGCTATAGCTCCCGCCACGTCATTACGCCAGGAATCCCCAATGTAGCAGCAGTGCTCTGCTAACGTTCCTGTCCGTTCGTTCACTACTTCAAAAATGCGCGGATCAGGCTTGGCATAGCCAACGGTCCCAGATACAAAGATATGCTCTGCTGCAACATGATTTTCCAGTGCCATGGCCTTGATCTTGCTCATCTGGTGTTCTTCAAGACCGTTTGTAATTAATCCAACTAAAAAGCCAGCCGAGCTCAAATCATTTATTAACGAGGTCGCCCCCTCAAAAGGCTCAATTCGGTACTGACGATCCAAGTATTCTTGTTGAACATCTACTGCCTGCTCACGGGTAATTTCTACCCCGAATTCTTGTAAAGCCAGAATGAAACGGCCTTCCCTCATCTCATCCAGTTCATCCGGCCCTGCCTTCCCCTCCAATAGTCCTCCTTTAGCCGATAGTACATCGCTGTAATAGCGAATACGATGGTAGGCTTTCTCATAAGGAAAACGCTCACTCAATCCTAATACTGTACGCAATGCATCGCGTGTAGGGTGCAAATGATCGTACATCGTATCATCTACATCAAAAAAAACAGCCTTCTTTTGCAAATTCATATGCCCACTTCTTTCTGTTAAATCTTCGGATGACGCTCCTTTTCACCTTGTCCTGATATTATACCCGTTGGCCTGTTACGTTGCACCTTGTCCTTCAACTGCGCATCCTGCAATCACACTTCACGTTTGCTAACATACACTGAAAAGACCGCATTTTCACAAACTCACTTTACTTCTCTAACGAGCTAACATAGGTATCTTGTCCTGCTTTGCCCGAAAGCGTTTTATTTGACAACACACGGGTAAAAGGTCACATTTTTGAAAATATTCGTCATACAGGTTTACATTTCGTGTAAAATCACGTACCTTTTAGGGATGAACGCTTTACGGATGTACTTGGATAAGGGAGGCATACACGATGGATTCCGGTTCTAACCTAGCCTATGGATCAGCTACACCTTTGATTGAGGCACTTATAGAATTTGAAAAAGAGCTCGAAGCGAACCGGCATTCTCTGAGTTTTGATTTGGGATTGATTATGGAGCAGGGCCGCGCGCCACGATATATGGCTACACCACCAGATGTTGTTCCTTTTGCCCACGCAGGGGTGGACGGAATACATTATGGCTTTTTAACGGATTTTGGGCTTGAAAAGGACCTTTCCCGGGCCCCTATAGTATGTGTATCTCCCGTCGATTGGACGGGTGTGTGGGTGGTTGCCCGTCATTTGCAGGATTTTTTAAGCGTTGTTTATACAGAGAACAGTTCATTAAAACGATACTACGCCAGTGGAGATGACTATTCTGGACATGCAGGTCAGCGACTGCCTCAGATTGTAGATGAACGCACCGCGTTTGTACGCGAATGCTTTCGCGAACGCTTTGGTATCGAACCGATTCAGGATATGGCTGCGTATATCGACAGCTTGCGAACAGAACGGAAGCACAATGAAGCAGCTCCTACGCTAAACGGGTTGGGCATCCAGTTATCTTCTTCTGCCAAGCATAGCTCTTCTATGGAGAGTGCCCTCTTGACCGTAACGGAGCCTTTCCTTTGGGAACAACAAGGCGAAGCTGTGCGTGAGTTGTTCCACAACAGTTCGCGAGAAGCCAGACTGGCTTTTATTCGGGATGCCCAGACACGGCATTTGTTCACCCATTCTGCCCTTCGTGCTTTTGTAGCTGGACAGCTTAAGGTGATGGGTCTGTCTGAGGCCGCAACATATCTGGAAGAGTCCTACTATACCGTTATTCCCGATATGATAGAATCTTGACGAAATCCTTGGCTTCCGCCTAACATGACCGCCTCTGAAAAGGCGGCTTTTTGTGCTACAATAAATGAAAATAATAGGGTCAAACGGCCCGGTACGAATGAAAGAGAGCGAGTATGAATAATCATTCCTATCCTACTCCTGAAATCATTGAAGTTTGTCTGTTGGCGGGCAAACTGATGATGCAAAATGGAGCCGAAACCTATCGTGTTGAAGACACGATGTCCCGCATTGCTTCAGCCTATGGCATATCCCAGTCCCATAGCTATGTAACACCAACTGGGATTTTTTTTGCCATTAATGATTCGGAGCCTGCCAAGCTCATCCGCATCGTAGAGCGGACCACCGATTTGCACAAGGTGACAGAGGTCAATTCCATTTCACGTAAAATCAGTACAGGCGATTTGTCTCCTCGCGCTGCCGTCAAGGAGCTTTCGGAGATTGAACGTGGCCCCCTCCGCTATTCCAACCGTGTACAGCTGATGGCTGCTGCGTTGGCCAGCGGTTGCTTTATGATCATGTTTGGTGGAGTGTGGCGAGATTTCCCCGCAGCTGTGTTATGCGGAGGTATCGGATTTGCAGCTGTACAGTATTTTCACAGGCTCGTTAAGGTTAAGTTTTTCTCAGAGTTTTCTGCATCTTTTCTAATCGGCTTGCTGGCGGCTCTATTAACGATAGTAGGCTGGGGACAGATGATGGATAAAATTATTATTGGCTCTGTCATGCCACTGGTTCCAGGCTTGCTAATTACAAATGCCATCCGTGATTTAATGTCCGGGCACCTTGTTTCGGGTCTTTCCAAGGGAGCCGATGCTTGCCTGACGTCTTTCGGCATTGGAGCTGGCGTTGCGGTTATCATTTCTTATATGTGATTCGGAGGAGATTCAAGTCTATGCTTGCACAATTATTCACAAGCTTTATTGCCACCGCTGCTTTCGGCATACTTTTCCATGCCCCCCGGCGTTCACTACTGCAATGCGGTTTTGTTGGTATGCTAGGCTGGCTTGTCTATTATTCAACCACGGACAGCATGGGGCCTGTGAGCGCCAGCCTTTTGGCAACGATTCTCATCGGCATCGTCAGTCAAGGCTTTGCGCGGCTGTACAAAATGCCTGTGATTATTTTCAGTGTGGCAGGCATGATTCCGCTCGTTCCAGGGGGAATGGCCTATAATGCCATGCGCCAGTTCGTACAACAACATTATCCTCAGGCACTGGAGCTGGCCATGAGCACGCTGATGATCGCAGGTGCTATTGCTGTCGGTTTGGTGCTGTCTGAGGTGCTTAATCAAATTTTTCACAGCATACGTTTTAAACCACAGCGCTAAAAGCGATGAAAATAGCAAAGTAAAAGAGGCTGCTCCTAAAATCATCCGCAGTGTATGAGACGATTTTGGAAACAGCCTTTTTCTGTACACATTACAAAAAATATTTAACTGTCATAAGCTATTATTCATCCACTCGCTTGCCCAATATCGCTAAATCTCGCTCTATGCTGTCGAGCACAGCTACACGCGGATAGTATCCCCATTGCTCAAAACCAAACTTCCGCAGCAGCCCAATACTTGGCTCATTATGACCAAAAACAAATCCCAACAACGTTGTAATCCCCAGTCTCGGACATTCATTTAGCAAGTGCTGTACCAGTCGACTCCCTGCTCCGGTTCCACGAGAATCCTCATGGACGTATATGCTAATTTCTGCTGTACCGTTATAAGCTGGACGCCCATAAAAGGACTGAAGGCTGGCCCATCCGGCAATTGCACCCTTTTGTTTTAATACCCACAAAGGGCGGTGGTTTTCCTGATGAGCCTCAAACCATGGAATACGGCTCTCCACTGTCACCGGTTCCAGATCTGCTGTGACCATTCGTCCTGCGACCGTAGAATTATAAATGTCCACAATATCGGGAAGATCCTCTCTGCACGCAAATTCAATGGAAAAAGATTGGTCCTTATTCATTATTCGTATCCGCCTCCTATTGTGTGATTTATTTATTGTACAAGACAAGCGCCCGATCAGCCATATCGAGTTGTTTTGCGGATTAGTCCCAAAGGGTTTTATAATAGAGCTTGAAGAAAAACAAAAACGAGGTAAGTGATTTAACACAATGAGACGGGAGGTATGTTTCAGAGTCAGGGATTCTGAAGCAGCTTAATATGAATATTGGAACTCAACTCTTGATTTTAGAAATACCTATGGAATCTTTTTTTGGAAAAACGACCATTTATCCTGTACTGCTCAAGGACGAGGATGGACTTACACTGATTGACACGGGAATGCTCGGCCAATTGGAGCCATTACGCAAGGCTATCTCAGATGTGGGTGAGGATATCAGCCGCGTGAAAAGAATTATTTTAACACATCAGGATATTGACCATATCGGAAATGTTCATGCACTGCTGGATCTGCTGCCGAATACTGCCCTGTTAGCCCATAAGGATGACGTTCCTTACATGACAGGAGAGCGACCGTTTGTGAAGCTGACGCCCGAACGGATTAAACAAATGGATACTGTGCTTAAGCAGCAAGCAGAGGATATGATTCGCCGCCTACCAGATTTGCGCTTTGCTCATATTCTTGAGGACGGTGAGCATCTGCCTTATGGTGGGGGCATACAGATTATTCATACACCCGGTCACACGCCCGGGCATATAAGCTTGTATGTGCCCGCACAAAAGCTACTATTGGCAGCAGATGAACTGCTGGTAGTCGAAGGTGAACTGGTCGGTCCTGCAGAGTCGGCTACGCCGGATATGCCGCTGGCCCTGAAGAGCCTCGATAAACTAACTGTATTGGATGTCGAGAAGGTACTCTGCTACCATGGTGGTTACTATGATCAGAATGTACAGGCACGACTGCAAACATTATGTCAGGAAAGAGAATAAGTCATTCAATGCTATAAATAATTATGTATGAAGAGCTATAATGAATAAATAGACAGAAAGGAATGAGACTTTATGAATGAGAAAATAACCCGACTGTATGATGAACTGAAGTCACAGTCTTGGGACGGCCTGCTTGTGACCGATCCTAAACATATTTACTACCTGACGGACTTTGCCAGTGATCCGCATGAGCGTTTTCTTGGTCTGGTGTTGCTTCGGGACCAAGAACCAGAACTGATCGTACCCGCCCTGGATGCAGAAGCCGCCCAAGCTGCTTCTTCTGTGACTCGTATATCCACCCACACCGATACGGACAATCCATATGATCTGTTGCGTCAACGTACAGGCACCGGAGTGAAAACATTTGCGCTGGAAAAGGAGCACGTCTCCGTCCTCCGTTATGAACAGTTACATACTGCTATTGGCGCGGCTCAATATGTGGATCTGGGTCCTGTGCTTCAAGAAATGCGTGTGAGAAAAACTCCTGAAGAAGTACAACGTCTGAAACATGCAGCTCGTTTGGTGGAAGATGCTCTTCGCCACGGTCTCACCCATGTGCGTGAAGGGGTGACGGAAGTCGAACTGGTGGCAGAAATCGAATATCAGATGAAAAAAATCGGCGCAGATGGCCCGTCCTTTGACACAACAGTGCTGTCTGGACCCAAAACAGCCTTGCCTCATGGTGTTCCAGGCACCCGCAAGCTACAGCCTGGCGATCTGCTCATGTTTGATATGGGCGTATATTCCGATGGCTATGCTTCGGATATTACACGCACTTTTGCTTTTGGAAAGCTATCGGCTGAACTGGAAACGATTTATAATACGGTTCTTCGCTCGAACGAAGCGGGAATTGCCGCCATTCGCCCGGGAGTTTCCTGCGCATCCGTAGATCAGGCAGCACGGGCTGTTGTTGAAGCCGCTGGATATGGTCCTGCCTTTAACCATCGAGTTGGACACGGCCTTGGCATGAGTGTTCACGAATATCCATCTGTACACGGAGGCAATAGCGATCTGCTTCATGAAGGCTTCGTGTTCACAATCGAACCCGGTATCTATGTGCCAGGCCTCGGCGGTGTGCGGATTGAAGATGACGTTCTGGTCACCTCTGATGGTGTTGAAGTGCTTACCTCTTTTCCAAAAGAACTGACAGTGCTGGGATAAAAACATCGCTATTCATTATATCGGTATGTAAAAAGTATGAAAAAAGGAGGGGCAACCCCAAGCCATCATGGCTTGAGGGTTTGCTCCTCCTCTTCTATAAAGCGAAAATTGCGTGCGATGTACAAAATGGGTGTACCCGCCGCGGTCAGTACAAATTTTAAGATGTAGGTGGTGAATAATATCTCGAGCCATATGCCCCACGCATAACCGTAAAAGGCAATAGTACAGAAAATGAGCGTATCTATAAACGAGCTGATCATCGTGCTGCCATTGCCGCGAATCCAGAGCTGATGACGTTCCGGAAAAAACTTGCGAATCCAGGCATACAAACGCACGTCCAGCAATTGACTGACCGCATAGGCTGTCAAGCTGGCAAGCGCAAGCCTTGGCAACAATCCAAACAGCTGTTGCATCGGTGTCTGGGCAAAATCCGTTGCAGTAGGCTGGAACTGCAGCACCATTTGCATCGTTATCGTCGTCATAATCAGAGTGAAGAAGCCGAACCACACAGCTTTACGCGCCTCTTTAGGCCCATATTTTTCATTCAGTAAGTCGCTGGCCATATACATAGAAACATACATCGTATTTCCCAATGTCGTGGTAATGCCGACCAGATCAATCGTTTTGGTTACCTGAATGTTGGCTAGTACAGTAGCAACACCAATCCAGGCGTACAGCCCTTTTTTACCGAACAACCGATAACATAACAAAAAGAACATAAAATTGACGAGGACAAAAGCTGCCCCCCATAACAGATTAAACATGAAATCCTCCTAGTTTTGATAGCGCGGGATGGTTGCGAACCGCGGTTCATCCGAAGCAAGCCGGAAAAACATTATTTTAATGTATCATAGATTAGGATTCGTGAACAGCAATAATTTACACTGTCCTAAACTCGATACAAAGAGCCGACCTTAAGGTCGGCTCTTTGCTGAGTACACACTGTACGTGTGTTATATAGGCTACAGATGCGATAGGGGAATGCATCGTACACCTTTCGTTTATCATTCACTTAGGAGTGTGCCGTTGCATCCAAATCCATGCCATGATTGTTGAACACGTCTTGATCGTTCTCCTTAAGCACCTTGCCTGAAATGAGACCTGCGGTAATAGAATCATTGACATTTAACGCTGTGCGTCCCATATCAATCAACGGTTCGACTGAGATGAGCAATCCTGCCAATGCCACTGGAAGATTCATGGTGGAAAGCACGATCAGGGAAGCGAAAGTGGCACCACCGCCTACACCCGCCACGCCAAACGAGCTGACCGTAACTACCAGAATAAGCGTGAGGATAAAATCCCAGCTCGTTGGATCAATACCCACGGTTGGAGCAATCATGACCGCCAGCATTGCCGGATAAATACCAGCACAGCCGTTTTGCCCAATAGTCGCTCCCAAGGTCGCAGACAGATTCGCGATGCCGTCGGACACACCAAGCTTTTTCGTTTGTGTTTCAACATTTAACGGAATGGTCGCCGCACTGGAACGAGAAGTAAAAGCAAAAACCAGTGTAGGCAATACCTTTTTCACATACGTCACCGGATTGTAGCCGAACAAGGCCAGCAAAATAAGATGAATGATAAACATGACCAACAGAGCCACATAAGAAGCGAGCACAAACTTGATTAGCTTCAAAATTTCATCCGGATTGGTCGTAGCTACTACTTTAGTGATCAGTGCTAAAATGCCGTAAGGAGTCAATCTCAGCACCAGAGTTACAATCCGCATCACTACAGCGTACACTGCATCGATCACTTTACGGAAGGTTTGCGCCTGTTCTGGTTTTTTACGATCCAATCCGAGCACAGCCACACCGATAAAGGCCGAGAAAATGACCACCGCCAGCGTCGACGTACGACGTGCTCCCGTCATATCCTCAAAAGGATTTGAAGGAATAAATTCCAGCACCTGCTGTGGAATGGTCATGTCCTGAACTGTTCCAAGACGCTCTTCCATCTTCAACCCCTGTGCTTGTTCCTTCTCCCCACCTTGAATCTCAATTGCCTTTAGATCAAACGACAAGCTGGTTACAATACTAACTGAAGCAGCAATTGCCGTTGTAATCAGTAGTACTGCAATAATGGACACGCTGATTTTGCCAAGGTTCTGTCTTCCCTTCAAATTCATAATAGCCGAAATAATCGACACCATGATAAGCGGAATAACTACCATTTGCAGCAAACGGACATAACCATTACCTGCGAGGTTGAACCAATCAACTGATTTTGTAATGACCTCTGAGCCTGCCCCATAGGCATATTGTAGAACAGCCCCGTAGATCAGTCCGAAGCCAAGTCCGGCAAATACCCTTTTTGTAAAGGAGATGTGCTTTTTCTGCATCCAGACCAATACGCCTAGCAGCAAAAGCAGCACAATAACATTTAAAATAATAAAGAAGGTATCCATGTATTATTTCCTCCAAACTTATACTTAATATGTTTTATAAGGTGATCCTTCAATCCGAAGATTACTATATCACAAAACCAACTATTTTTGTAGGTTTTATAACAATAAAATAGTTAAGTAGCTTCCACTTTGGGTTTTATTGAAAATGCCAAACAGCAAGCCTTCATCTTTCGAAGACTTGCTGTTTTTTGTCCTGAACACAACGACATGTATTCAACTTAGGCGTAAAATTTTTATCAGCCGTTAGACGATCACTGTGTATAGCAGTTCCTGTTCCTTAACCACTTTATGCTGATTATCAGCGGATTCCAACTCGCTAAACTGAGCTACATTCGTAACAATAACAGGCGTTATCGTTTCGTAACCAGCCTTGCGGATTTCCACCAGATCAAACTCCAGCACGAGGTCTCCTACCTTTACGCGATCTCCTGCTTTAAGATGAGGCGTAAAATGAAGTCCTTTTAGTTTAACCGTATCCATCCCAACGTGAATGAGCATTTCAAGTCCTGAATCACTCACCAATCCAACAGCATGCCCACTTTTGGAAATGGAGAACACTGTGCCGTCCACAGGGGAAACAACCCGGCCTTCGGATGGTTCAATAGCCCAACCTCTACCCATGATTTCTTGAGAAAATGCAGGGTCATTGACTTCACTGAGCGGCTTAACTTCACCCATAATCGGGCTGTATACTGGGATTTTCTCACCTTTCGGCAGTGAGGACACAGCAGATTGTGCTATTTCATCAGTAGAGATGTTTCCGGCAGCGTCTGTTGTTGCTTGTGGTGCTTCTTCGTTCTTTTCATCTTTAAAGCCGATCAAATAGGTAACAATCGTAGCAACCACAAATGCAATAATGAGACCCATGATTGCGTATAAGAAAGTCGGCCCAATAAACATCGCCAGACCAGGCACACCAACCAATCCACCCATGACATACGCTTTTGTACCAAACAAGCTCATGAAGCCCCCGCCGACGGCTCCGCCGATCAACGCAGCAGTAAATGGTTTTTTAAACCGCATATTTACACCATACATTGCAGGCTCAGTTACACCCATAATAGCTGTCAAGCTCGTAGAGAAAGCCACTGTTTTGACTTTGGCATTTTTTGATTTTAAGAATACACCCAGTGCAGCACCAGCCTGTGCCAAGTTGGCTGCTCCCATAATTGGAATCATGTAGTCAAACCCCAACGTTGCAATCGATCCAATCATAATAGGAACCAACGCATAGTGCATACCTGTCATAATGATCAGGGAGAAGGTACCGCCTAGCAGCAGACCTGCAAGTGCACCTGTATTTTCAAACAACCAAGAGATACCGCCTGACAGGCCATTACCAATAATGGAGCCGAGCGGCCCTACAGCAACCAAAGTCAAAGGTACAATAATCAATAAAGTCAATGTCGGAACAACGAGCAACTTCAGTGATGCATGTGTATACTTATCAATGAATTTTTCAACATAAGATGCCAGCCAGACCGCAATAACGATTGGAATCACGGTCGAAGAATATGTGGCCGCTGTCACCGGAAGACCAATAAAGCTAACCTTCACGTTAGATGCCAGTAAAGCTGTAATCGTCGGGTGCAAAATGGAAGCACCAATCGCCGCACCAATAAACATATTACTGCCGAGTTTTCTAGCAGCACTGACAGCCAGAATAATAGGCAGGAAGTAGAACGCACCGTCACCTATTGCCGCTAAAATCGTATAGGTTTGACTCTTATCGGACATCCAGTTCATGGCCACTAAAAGAGCAATGATCCCTTTGATCATACCTGCGCCGGTGATCGCTGGCAAAATCGGTGTAAACATACCCGCAATAAAGTCGAACAGTTTGCTGATCGGGTTTTGTTTTTTCTTAGATGCAGTACTTGCTCCTGAGTCACTTTGCGGAGCCTTGGACATGTTGCTCACCAACGATTTGTACACGTTAGCTACATCATTACCGATAATAACCTGAAACTGGCCGCCACTCTCCATGACTCCCATGACGCCATCCGTTTTCTGCAACTGCTCTTTTTGAGCTTTCTTATCATCATGAAGGTTGAAGCGCAAGCGGGTCATGCAGTGAATGACCTGCTCTACGTTTTCTTCACCACCAACCAGTGTAAGTATCTCTTTGGATAATTGATTTCGATCCATGAGGTGTTCCTCTTTTCTTTTAAGGTATAAAATAAAATGCGCAAATGGGCAATAAAAAAACCTGAATACAGAAAGCAGACAGCTTTATAAAAAGCCAATCTTCTTTCAGCATTCAGGTTTTGCCTTCTGGTTTAGAAGTAGCAATCCTAAATCCCTGATCATACATGAAATCATTGATTTTTAATGATACGCTCGATATGAATGGTGAGATACAACATCTCATCCTGGGACAAGCTTCGACCATAGATTTTAGTGGTATAATCTCTTATTTTTTCCGCGCAGGCGTAAGCATTCTTATACTGAACCTTAACCATATCATGAAGGGAATTATCTGTATTTTGTACAGGGGTCCCATTCATTACCCGTTGAGCAAAAAATTTGAGATGTGTAATAAAGCGGTAATAGCTTAACGACTCTTCATCCAGATCCATTACAAAAAAGCGACTTACAATATTTATGATATCCTTGACAATGTTAGTCAGGGTTATCGTTTCGCGCATTTCGCTATTAAGCTGTGCATTCACCAAATGTAAGGCGATAAATGCTCCTTCATCATCTGGAAGTGTAACTCCCAGCTTGTCCTGAATCATGTGCAGTGCTTTGGTCCCAATCGTGAATTCCTTGCGGTACATTCGCTTGATTTCCCAGTAAAGTGCATTTTTGATATCCATACCCAAGCGATAACGCTCTATGGCAAAATGGATATGATCCGTCAGCGAAATATAGATGCTGTCATGCAACTCTACACCAAGTATCGTTTTGGCATATTGGATGATTTCATCAGAAATTTCAACATATTCAATAGGGATATCAGACATCAGGGTCATGAGTTTGCGGGAAACCTCGGTACTTTCAAGTTTGAAAATTTTCTCGATTTTCTCTTCTTCAATCTCATCGCCTGTGTTTTTTTTAAAAGCAATTCCTCTTCCCATAATGACTAATTCTTTCTGCTGTTCATCAGTGACCGTTACGACGTTATTATTCAGCACCTTTGCTATCTTCATTCCATCACCTTAAGCCGCTTGGAGTAGTAAAAAAAGGCAATACCAAAACTGACACATAGTGCCTGCTTATGGTTTTGCCCGATACGCTCAGTAACAATCCACGATTGTGCAGTTTTGAATAACTGACACCATAATATCATATAAAGACTGAGGTGACAAGTTTTTTTGTAAACACTTTCATGAGGCTTTTGGGCATTGGCACGCCTTAGCTGCCAGGGCTCTTTTCCACAACCGAGTTCGGAGAAGCATTCATGCCAGATGTGGACACTACTTGCGAATGCTCATCTTTTTCATCCACAAAGCCCATAAAATACGTAATTACGCCAGCTGTAATTAATGAGATTAACATTCCCAAAATAGCATATATAAATGTAGGACCGACGAATAATCCCAAGCTGGGCAGACCTGATATACCACCAATAGCCGTTGCTTCAGTTCCAAATAAACTCATAAATGCACCACCGAGAGCCCCTCCGATCAACGCCGCAACAAAAGGCTTCTTAAAGCGCATTGTGACTCCATACATCGCCGGCTCAACCACCCCCATCATGGCAAGCAAGCCTGTCCAAAAGGCCAGCGTTTTCACTTTGACATTTTTGAATTTAAAAAACACGCCAAATGCTGCACCTGTCTGAGCAAGTACCGCTGCCACTACCACAGGAAAGACATGATCGTAGCCCAGTGTTGCAAGCGAGCTGATCATAATCGGTACCATTATATATTGCATACCTGCCAAAATAAGCAATGACATCGCGCCCCCGAGCAGCAGCCCTGCAAACACTCCTGCATTATCAAATAACCATGCGAGTCCATCCGATAAATGTTGACCGAGATAACCCCACAACGGGCCAAGAACGAACATCATCAAAGGTATAAAAATCATCAGAGTCAAAGTCGGGACAGCCACTACTTTAAGCCAATAGGGGGTATGCTTGTCTAACCATTTTTCCACATACGACGCCATCCAAACGACAACAAGCATTAGTATTATGGAAGAAGCAGACTGCCCGTCTATGACTGACAAGTCGCCAAAGCGAACCTCCTCACCAGACTGGAACAACTCTGTCAGGCGGGGATGCAATACTGATGCTCCGATGGCAGCCGCAACAAACATATTGCTGTTCAGCTTTCTTGCCGCACTTGCCGCAAATAGAATGGGCAAAAAATAGAATACCCCATCGCTGATAACCAATAAAATGGTATACGCCTGTTGATCAGATAACAAACTAGTAAATACCTGTTGGTCTGAAAACAAAAAACCTAAGGACATGAAAATAGATATTAATACCTTGATCATTCCCGCCCCAATCATTGCCGGCAAGATCGGAGTGAATACGCCTGATACATAATCTAATAGACGACTTATCGGATTTCTCCCTGTGGCAGCTCTGTAACTTCCGGAAGTCTGCTCCTGTTCATCTTCTCCCCTGACCTGCGAAATCATTTCTTTGGAAAGTAAATCCCGATTCATAACTACCTTTTCCCCTTTTTATATGTATATTGAAGACCACTTTCGAACTTACCAAACCAAGCTTAGAAGAATATTGTCATAAAAGCGGTATTCCTTATGCTACTTATATTACTTCTTTTATACAATAGTTTTAAAGAAGGAGTAATCTATTCGTTTTTATGCACCTGATAATTTACATCTAACTTACATCTAAACACCTAAGACCATAGTTATATATTTTTTGTTTGTTTTTGGGCAAATATGACTATTCAACCGCCTGTTAATTATGTAAAATAGGTCTAACCTACTTTTTAGTAAATCATGGATTACTTCCCTTTCACATTCTTGTCCCTTGAATACAGCTGAAATATACATAGAATCCGAACATTTTCAGTCTTTTCTTCAAGCAAGGAGAGGAAAACAAGTAGATCATGGCGTGTCTAGTATCTTATTGGACAAGCGGCCTACATCAAGCAGGGAAATTCGTCTGATTTTATTACCATCATGTGAGAGGAGAATTTTCATGAAGAGTTTTAATCGTTCCATTGGCGCGAAATTACGAATTATGTTTTTGCTGATTCAGCTCTTTGCATCCCTTTTATTCAGCATCAGTTTCTATGCAATATCCATGAGTATCATTAATAACAGTGTCATGCCTCAGGTAGACCAATTGCTAGAAACTGGAGCTAAAAATGTGTATCAGGATCTCAATATTTCCTTAGCCGTTCAGGCCCAACAAGGAAGCGGTTCTGATTCCGGCTCCGCTATACAGATGGAATCCTATCTTCAGGAGAAGGTCGATACTCTCAAATTAGAATCGGCATATATCGCAGTAGTAAAGGATGGTAAAGCCGAAGTCGTCGCACGGAATGTAAAATCAGTATACAAGGTCAAGGATGCACTCATTCCTGTAGAGGATATTAAAAAAGCAAAACAAGGCGAGATGAATATCAGTGAAATTTACAGCGATTCGTACGGAGTACACAAAACCGCCTTCTTTGCTATATCGGGTAGTAATCTAGTTCTGGGCGTGAACGAAGATGTCGGATTCGTACAGGAAAAATCCCAACAAATTTTATGGATTTGCATAGGTATTACAGTGGCAACGCTCCTGCTGGGCGGAATTATTTCTACCCTCGTGATACGTAAAGTTGTAGAACCCATTGCTGAATTGGTTCGTCATAGCGAAAAAATCGCTCAAGGTGATCTTTCACAAGAAGCGAAGGTTCATGGAGTCAATGAAATTGCCCAACTTGCCCGCAGCTTCCAATCAATGTCTCATAACTTGAAAGAAATGATCGGCCATGTGCTTTCTACATCCAGTGCGGTTGTTGAAGGATCGGACGAGCTGCTTCGTCGGACTGAGGCTATGAGTGTAAAAGTGCAGGACTCTACAGTTGCCGCAGAGGAAGTAGCAAAGGGCAGTACCAGCATAGCTACAACTGCTGCTGAAAATGCACAGGCTATGGAGGAAATCGCTCAAGGTGTTCAGCACATCGCCTCCTCTGCCAATGATGTATCCGATCAAATCAGTGAAGCAACGAAAGAAACGGTTAACGGTAATACGCTCGCTCAAAAAGCTGTAGCTCAAATGTCACAGGTAGGACATGCTGCCGATGAATCGCTTCGATACATCCATAGTATGAATGAGCGCTCAGAAGCCATTGGCAGTATCGTTTCGGCTATTTTCGATATTACGAAGCAAATTCAAATGTTGTCCCTGAATGCCTCCATTGAAGCTGCCCGTGCGGGCGAACATGGACGGGGCTTCGCCGTAGTAGCTGGAGAAGTACGCAAGCTTGCCGAGCAATCTAAAGAAGCCACACAAGAAATTTCTGACTATTTGGTTACCATTCAAGAAGTATCGCAACAATCTGTGGACTCTGTGACCCAGGTTAGCCGTGAAATTCATTCGGGAACGGAAATGGTTCAACAAGCGAGCTCAGCCTTTAACCAGCTAAGTGAGCTTATGCAAAAGATCAATGCTACGATTCAAACGGTATCTGCAGCAACGGAGCAAGTATCCGCCAGCTCGGAGGAAGTATCTGCTTCCGTGGAAGAGACAGCTCTCATCGCTGCCAATGCACAGCATATGATTCAAGAAATCGGTTTTAACGCCGATGAGCAACTAAATGAAATGGAAAGCCACAGCGAGGTTGTTCGCCAATTAAGCAAACAAGCAACCGAGCTGCAAAAGGCAGTTCAAAAATTTAAAATTACGTAAGCCGATACAATAGAGGATTTTGCAAAAATCCCATAAGCGACTTCCAATGGACAAGATGTAGATCGAAATGGTTTAGTTCGTCTATATCTTGCACTTCAGAGCGACTGGAATCGAATTTTGCAAAATCCTGAATAAAAAGAGGTATCTCACAGTCTTGAAAATGGCTGTAGAGATACCTCTTTATTTTTTAAAAGCGATTTTAATAATCATCCATGAAGTTTATGAATTCATTCCCATAATACGATAAATTTGCTCCATATCTAAATGAGCCCGTACCACCTCTGAGACACGGTCAAACTCTCGTTCCTTGGCTTCACGTACAGTAAAAGTGCTTTCTAAAGGTGCCAAGCCCTTAGCTTGTCGCAATCCATCCAGCCAGCACCGACGAAAACGGTCATTATCAAACACACCGTGCAAATAGGTTCCCCATACTTTACCGTCTGTCGTACCCCAGCCTTCCTCAAAAGCTGTTCCTTCGCCACGCCGGATATGGAATAGCCTTTTCATTTCGCTTAGGTTAAAAGTTATATCTGTAGGTTCGTATGGTTCCGTAACATACTCCGTAACGCCCATATGTATTTCATAGCCTTCAATGCTTGGCTTAGAGGCAGAACCCGAATCAGGCGCAGTACTAAGCAAAAGCGGGCAATGATTAGACAGGGTTCCCTGTACGCGTACGGTTTGCTTTTCCTTTAAAAAGGTCGTGGATAGAGCCAGCCAACCTAACCCTTCTGCCTGCTGCGGCAACCCAGATTCGACGGCTTGGGGATCAAATAGCGCTGTACCCAGCATCTGATAACCTCCACAAATGCCAACTAGCTGTGTGCGTCCAGTATTCATAGCCTGCCGAATGTCTTTCTCCAGACCTCTCTCACGCAATTCCAGCAGGTCTCCTATGGTGTCTTTGGTCCCCGGTAAGATAATGGCGTCCGGTACGCCCAACTGTCCGGATTCTGTGACATAACGAACACTCACATCCGGCTCTGCGGCCAGAGCATCCGTGTCCGTAAAATTGGAAATCCGCGGATATCGTATCACTGCAATATCCAGTTCTTTATCCTCTGCTGATCGCTTGGGCTTCTTATCCAGTACTACCGAATCCTCTGCTTCAATGCGAATGTCTGGTAGATAGGGCAATACACCGAGTACAGGAATGCCCGTCCGTTCTTCCAGCCAGTCTAATCCCGGTTGAAGCAGAGACAGATCACCTCTGAATTTGTTAATGATAAATCCGCGGATACGCTGTACTTCATGGGGTTCCAGTAACTCGATGGTTCCTACGAGAGAGGCAAAAACACCGCCCCGGTCGATATCTGAAATAAGCAACACTGGTGCATCCGCCCAACCTGCTAAATTCATATTTACGATATCTCGGTCCTTCAAATTAATCTCTGCCGGGCTGCCTGCCCCTTCCATAAGGACAATATCATAGGTATCACGCAACCGATTCAGAGCATCCATAACGGTCTGTTTGGCTTTTGGCAAAAAATCCTTCCGGTAATCGGAGGCGCTCATATAGGCATAAGGTACACCGTGTACAACAATTTGTGAGTGCATATCTTTGACTGGCTTAATCAGAATCGGATTCATGTCAGTCGTGGCCTCAATACCGCAGGCCTCAGCCTGCACCCCCTGAGCGCGTCCAATTTCCTTGCCGTCCTCGGTAACATAAGAGTTTAACGCCATATTTTGCGACTTAAACGGTGCGGGACGATATCCGTCCTGCGTAAAAATACGGCAAAGCGCAGTTGTCACCACGCTTTTGCCCACATCCGACGCTGTTCCTTGAAGCATCAATACGGCTGCCGGGTTCGTGCAGGACGGTTCGAAAGTTGACAATTGCCTCTTCCCCTTTAACGAATTCATTTCAAATCTGGTCACAACCCGTACAAAATTACAATAAACAACAATAAAACAGTCTCCAGCAATTCGTTTAAAGTTCCGTATATATCTCCCGTAAGTCCACCCAAGCGGCGGTTAATACGGTTTGCCGTGAAGGTTCCAACACCGTAAGCCAAGACCGGAATCAACACAAAACCTATCGAGATTGGAAGGCTCTGAGAATATGAAAGGAACGTCTGTATGGTTGATCCTGCCAACGACAGATTCCCAGTATCCCTTGTTGCTGTAGCCAAACCTGCCAGAAGATATTGTCCTACGGCAGCACTCAGGGTCACTAATACAGCCCAGAATACGGCTAACCCTACGCGGCCACCACTCATATCAGCAAAACGCGCAGCCAGCCCATCATCATTACGGGCTTTAGGCCAGCGCTTCATTGCATGTACCATAAACCAGCGGCTCCAAACCATCGGAAGCAGCAGTAAGCCAGACACATTCCGTTCAACCAACACTGTATACAGCAAAGAAGCCTTGAGCATGAGTAGCAACACACAAGCAATAACGCCCATTGCTCCTACACGGCTATCCTTCATAATCTCCAGCATCCGCTCACGGGATCGGTAGCTGAACAAGGCATCAGCCGCATCCATCCACCCGTCCAAATGCAATCCGCCCGTCAACCAAACCCAGACAACAAGCGTAAGAATCGCACACGGCAACGGCGGCAACACCATAGAAGTAAGCGCCGCAAAGCCCCAGACAATGATGCCAATAACCACTCCGACCAGCGGATAATAACTTGCACTGCGTTTAAGCAAATCCGGGGAAAAATCCAATTCCGCCTTCACCGGAAGACGCGTTAAAAATTGAAAAGCCGCAGCAACAGCCTGACGTTCGCGGCTCATAGCTTATATTCCAACTGTTTGAGTTCTACGGGAATGCCCGCCGTCACCAAAAATACTTCATCACAAAGACGGGCAATCCGCTGATTCATAACCCCACTCAAATCCCGATACAGCCGACCAAGCGGATATTCGGGCACAATACCGTCACCAACCTCGTTGGTCACGATGACGAGCTGCCCCGGATACTGCTCCACAGCTGCCGCCAGTTCATTAATGGCAGCTCTGGACGCAGCTTCGCCGTCCTCGCCTGCGGCCAGTAGCACGTTCGACAGCCACAGGGTTAGGCAGTCGACTAGCACCATAGGCGCGGGTGATGGCTGCGACGCTTGATCGCCGCCAAGCCGTCGCAGCAGCTCCGGCAGCGCCTGCGCTTCCTCCAGCGTCTGCCAGTCGTATCCGGCAGACTCGCGCTGGACCCGATGAAGGGCGATGCGCTCCTTCATCTCCATGTCATAGGCTTGCGCCGTTGCAATGTAGCAGGCGCCAGGCGCGCGCGACATGCATAATCGCTCGGCAAAGCCGCTTTTCCCGCTGCGTGCCCCGCCAGTCACGAGCGCTTTCATCGCTGCGCGGCTCCCTGACCGTCCGATACGCCTGCATCGGCAAAGGTCGCCATTTCGCGCATAATGCGGCACGCCGCATCAATCAGGTGCAAGCTAAGCGCACCGCCTGTGCCCTCCCCGAGCCGCATGTCCAAATGAAGCATGGGCTCCAGCTTGAGCTGGCGGAGCACCGCCGCGTGCCCGCGCTCGTCCGAGGCGTGCGAAGCGAGCATGTACGCAGCGCTAGCAGGCGCAAGTGCACGCGCTACGAGGGCGGCTGCGCCTGAAATAAAGCCGTCCAACACGACTGGACAGCGATGTGCGGCTGCCCCGAGGATGACTCCTGCCAAGGCGGCAATCTCCAGACCGCCGACCTTAGTGAGTACGTCGAACGCATCATTTGCATCTGGCTGGTTCACGTCCAATGAACGGCAGACAACCGATATTTTACGGGTAAGCCCAGCCATATCTACACCCGTCCCCCGGCCTACGATAACTTCCGGCTCCAGTCCGGTGAGAGCACATACGACCGCAGCGCTGGCTGTCGTATTCCCGATGCCCAGCTCTCCGGTAACGAATAGCCGTGTGCCACCTTTGACCGCTTCTGCTACGGCTTCAGCTCCGGCCAAAACCGCCTGTTCCGCTTCCGTACGCAGCATCGCTGGCCCTTTAGCTATATTCGAAGTACCCATGCGTACCTTACGGTCCACCAGATTCGCGTGAGCGACATCCGCATTCACGCCAACATCTACCACCTTGACATCTGCGCCCGCATGGCGTGCCAGCACATTAATTGCCGCGCCACCTGACAGCATGTTATACAGCATTTGCTGTGTAACCTCAGCCGGAAAGGCACTGACTCCCTCTTCACACACCCCGTGATCCGCAGCCATGACCATAACCGTTTTACGATCAAATTCAGGCTTATCCACTCCTGTAATTCCTGCTAGCTGAATGGCCACACTTTCCAACTTTCCAAGACTTCCCGGTGGCTTTGTTAATTGGTCCAAATGGGCTGAAGCTGCCGAGGCCGCCACCCCATCCGGCTGGGCAATGCTATCGATCAGCTGACGCAGCTTGTTGTTCATAACTTCCACTCCCTGCTCTTTTTAAGTGTATTTCATCGTTTATTTAATCTGCTGTATCCGAAGCACTCCTGCGCAGCAAGAGCTGCGGCACACCGCTATCGGGATGCGGAAGCATCACAGGCTCAACACCGTATACTCGTCGAATCCGATCCTCGGTTAATAACTTCCATGAAGCTCCCAATCCTTCAACCATTCCATCCTTGAGTACAAGCAAATCTTCGCAAAATTGGGCTGTCAAGTTAAGATCATGCAAGACCGCAATGATCGTCACACCCGTTTCTTGGCGCCAATCTGCCAGCAGTTCCATAAATTCAAGCTGATAGCGCAAGTCCAGATAGGTCGTAGGCTCGTCCAGCAGCAATATTCGTGGCTCCTGCACCATTACTTTTGCCAAAGCTACACGCTGTCGCTGTCCCCCACTCAAGCGGTCCAATGCTCTGTCCGCCAGCGTGGTAAGACCCAATCGCTCTAGCACGCGATCCGTGATCGCCTCCACATCAACACCCTTTTCCCTGCCTAGCCAGTCCTGATGAGGAAAACGTCCCATTTCTACGACTTCCCTGACGGTGTATCCCACTGGAGGAAGCCCTTCCTGTTGGAGTACGGCTATGAGTCGGGAAAGCTCTTTTCTGCTGTAGCTACCGACCTTTTTGCCATAGATATGCACGTTTCCCGAAGTTGGCTGATCTACACCGGAAAGCAAATGCAGCAAGGTGGATTTTCCACTGCCGTTCGGACCAATAATCCCCCACCAAGTTCCTTCGTCGACGCTCCAGCTTATATTCTTTAACGCATGGAACTCTCCATAGGCACGTGTTAGACCCGCTACCTCTAACGCCCGATCATGTACCTTCTGTGATTCACTTTGTTCTGTCACAGCATTTCCCCCCTGCGCAGCTTCTTGTTCCGGTACAGGAGATATGCGAAGAACGGTGCCCCAACAAAGGCCGTCATCACGCCCAGAGGAATTTCCGTGGGGGCTAACAACGTGCGAGCCGCCGTATCTGCCCAAGCCATAAAAATAGCTCCACCGAGCGCAGATAATGGAACAATCATCCGGTAATCAGGTCCTGTCACCAGACGAATGATATGCGGTACAACGAGTCCCACAAAGCCAATCACTCCACATACCGAGACAGCGGCTGCTGTCAGCAGCGTGGAAATGATCAGAACAGATAGCTTCGTCGCATCTACATGAACTCCCATGTGAGCCGCCTGACGTTCACCCAAAGCCAAAATATTCAGCACACGTGCCCGGTTCCATAGAAATACCAGTCCTATGACCACATAAGGTAAAAGGATTCCTGTATATGACCAACCGCGCAGGCTAAGACTTCCCATCGTCCAGTACAATATTTCATTGACCGTCTCCTTCGACATGGCTGTCAGAAAGGAAACAACCGCCCCCAGAAAGGATTGCATCACCACACCCGACAAAATGAGACTTTGTGTCGGAATTTTTCCACCTTCCCGTGCCAACGTCAGCACCATCCACAGCGTCAGCATTCCGGTCGTAAATGCCACTAGCGGCAGCGTCCATATGCCAACAAATGAAAATTGAAGGCCCCAATAAATCAGTACTGCCGCTCCTACCGAAGCCCCCGAGGATACCCCCAGTGTATACGGATCAGCCAAAGGATTACGCAGCACACCCTGAAATCCGGCTCCCGCCAGCGCCAGCGCTGCTCCTACCAACATTCCCAGTAACACTCGTGGCAATCTGACCTTCAAAATAATTTGCTCTGAGGATGTATTCCAATCCGGTGTAAACGTATCGCCTAACCATGGAAGGTGGTTAACCAGAATGCCCGTGATCTGGCTGACCGGAAGCTTGGCCGAGCCGATGCCAAGACAGAGCAGTAGCGTCAGTAACAGCAGGACAAGACCTGTTCCTCCAAAGCCGATCAGTTTACGGTTCATTTGAAAATTTCAGGATACACGCCCTTGGCCACTTCCTTGAGACCTTCCGTTACGCGTGGACCCGGACGACTAATCAAATTATCATCCACGGCAAATACCCGGTTGTGGCGAACAGCCGATATTTGATCCCATCCACTGCGAGCTTTAATGATTTCGCCGAGCGTTTGACCAGTTTTGTCGTCCTTGACACTTTTGCTGTACAAAATCACGTCAGGGTTCGCAGCAATAATATTTTCCTCACTAATTTGGTACCACCCCTTCTGCGTGGCACCTACATTTTCGCCGCCCGCTAACGTGATCAGCTCGTCCATAAACTCGCCTTTACCAACTGTCCAGCCTGGTGAAAACTCGACGTATACCCGCAGCTTCTGCCCTTTACCGATATTTTTAATTCCTTCTTTCACTTCAGCTACATCTGCTCTCATCTTGTCAGTCACCGCTCTCGCTTCTTTCTGATGATCGGTGATTTTCCCATACAATTCGATGTTAGCCATGACATCTTCAACTGTCTTCGGTTCCGTTTTAAAAATCATAATTCCCATATCGCGCAGCTTGGTCGTAGCCTGTTCACTAAGTGATATCCCTGCAAAAACGACTTCCGGGTTAGCAGCAATGATCGCCTCTTCGTTCGGTTTCATAATACCGCCCACTTTAGGCTTTTTCGTAGCTGCTTCTGGGTAATCAGAGTAGTCGGAGACACCGACAATTTCCTTATCCAGCCCGATGGCGAACAGCGCCTCGGTTTCTGCCGGGGAGACGGAAACGATTTTATCCGGCGCTTTTTTGAATGTAAATTCCTGTCCTGTTGCATCCTTAACTGTGAGTGGGTAAACTGTTTTGCCCGGAGGCTCTTGTGCGGTTACGGTCTGTCCCGGCTGCTGTGAAGAAGTCTGGTTCTCTTTATTTTCAGCATTTTTCCCATTAGCTCCACATGCACTCAGCACAACTGCCAAAATCAGAACCAATAGACCTGTTGTCCAAACCTTTATTTTTTTTCCTGCCATGATTTGCACCCCTTCATAAAAAAATCGTTAAGAGCGTTACTTGAACATCATCAGATATCTTCTAAATCCAGCCTTCTTTTCCTATCAAAAAAACCCCGCATCCTCATATCAGGACACAGGGGTCACGTTAGCGCAGATCGTGCGCAGGCGGCAGCTTCTTTCCGCATGGACAGTCACTGCGAACACGTCATCCTTTCCTCGAAGGATTATGGTGACAGGCGGACGGGCAGGTATCCTGACTTATGGTAAAATGCATGTCCTGAAATTCTTTCATATGCTTAGTAGCACATAAAGCAGGACTAACGGGCATGTTTCCATTTACAGTGGCGGGACCGCGCCGGACTCACACCGACTTCCCTTTTAACAGCGCAGGCAAGGGAAACCATAGTTTCATCACGCTGCGCCGACCTCGTCTGCTGGATATTTGATGTAGTGGTAGTCAAGCCGTTCTTTTACTTGATGATTATAGGTTAAAAAGAGGCGGCTTACAACCCAAACAGCCTCTTTATCCGCTGGTGTCTAACCTAATGAGGAAGCATTTCTGCTATGTAATTGTGCCGTCCTGCCAGCCTCAATTGAATCCTAAATGCTTCTCCCGGCTTCGGATTCAAACTCCAAAAATCATGGCCCGGTATCAGCATGCAAGCTAACTGACGAATTACGCCACCATGCGTAACGACCAAAACAGAGGGTGGCGCAGCAGTCAAATCCATGGGTTGAACTTCCATAGCAACACGCCATTCATACAGAGAGTCAAGAAATTTCCGTAGACGATTCACTAAATCTGCCCAAGACTCTCCTCCAGGAGGGGTTATCCGTTGCGGCTCATCAATCCAAGCGCGATACAACGACACATCCTTGAGCATGTCATACGTTTTTCCATCCCACTCACCAAAATGAAGCTCTCGCAGACGTGGTTCCATCATAGGAGACATAGTAGATAGGGAACCTCCAGACGTCAATTCTGATTCCGGCACAATGATCTGCAAGGTCTGGCGACATCGCATTAAATCGCTGCAATAGATTCGAGCAAAGGACTGCCCTTGCAATTTTTCTTGCAAAGGCTTTAATTCCTGCTCTGCTCCCGGTAGCAAACCTAAGTCGGAGTGTCCTAGATATCGACGTTCCTTGTTCCATAAGGTTGTGCCGTGACGAACTAACACGAGTTCCATGTCCCAATGCAGATCTTCTTTAGCATCATACGGCACCTTATCCTCCTGTGAGTTCGGACTTTGTGCGTATTCTACTGTCCTTTTTGCTGCTATATCTTGTTTCAAGATCATGTCACTTCCTGCTCGATCATTATTCAGTGTGTCACTCCTCACCGCACCCATCCCAAGGCAAAACAACCTGCGGCTCCTAACAAACACAATCCTACAAACATACTGGACACGGCGAACATCAGCTGGATCGTATGCCGTATATCTTTCGACTCTAGCGGTCGTATCCAATCGCCCATGTATGCACGAAAGGAGCGCACGCCATGATACACATTATAGCCTCCAAGACGAATCCCCAGTGCACCGGCAACAGCCGATTCCGGGAAGCCACTGTTCGGGCTTGGGTGCAGACGAGCGTCTCGCTTGACTGTGCGCCAGCTTCTTGCAGCATCTCGCTTGTACATCCACGCCGCTACCACAAGCATTGCCGCTGTCAGGCGTGCCGGAATGTAGTTAGCGACATCATCCAGACGTGCTGAAGCCCAGCCTAAATGCAGATACTTTTCATTTTTGTAGCCAACCATGGAATCGAGCGTATTCACAGCACGATAAGCCAGCGCCAAGGGTGCTCCCCCGATCAAGGCATAAAAAAGCGGGGAAATAATCGCGTCCACGATATTTTCAGCGACCGTTTCGACGGTACCGCGTACAATCTCAGGCTCATCAAGCTGTTGCGTATCCCGCCCAACTATCATGCCCAGCTCCCGCCGTGCCGCAGCCAGGTCATCCGCCTGCAACGCTCGGTATACTGCCATTCCTGCGTCCTTTAGTCCTTTGGAAGCAATCGTGGTCGCAATCAGCACCATTTCTACGCCGACAGACAACCACGGATGAATCCAGGCAAGCAAGTGCAATAGCGCCCAGGCGAGCGTAAAGGAGCCTCCCGCCACAATGAGTGGAAGCAGTATACCCGCACGTTTCAACCCCCGGTCACTTCGGGCCTGGCGGCGAATCGCTTTTTCCAATGCTGAAATGGCATGTCCCATACCGATGACTGGATGTGGCAACCACCTCGGGTCACCGATCAGCCTGTCCAAAAGATAGGCTGCCAGGATAATCAAGCTAACTGTCACGCCGCTGCTCCTCCTCCAGCACTTCACCCAATACAGACAGCAGCCTGGCGTTGGCTTCTGCATCCTTGACCGCAATTCGAAAATGGCTCGTCGTCAGTCCCGGATACATAGCACAGCTACGTATAAGAATTCCGCGTTGTCCAAGCGCCTGCTGAATCGCCGATGCGCTCCACGTACCCGGCGCCCTTGCCAGCACGTAATTGGCTTCGCCGGGAACAACACCGCAGCCCCATTCCGCCAAGGCGGTCAACAGGCGGTTGCGCTCCGTAGCAATCAGCTCCTGTGTTTGGTGCTCATATGCTTGCCCACTTCTCAAACACGCCTCCCCAGCCAGCAACGCCAATCCATTCACACTCCAGGTCACCTGTTTGGCCGTCATTCGCCGGATATAATCTGGATGAGCAATCGCATAGCCCAATCGCAAGCCAGGAATGGCATAAAATTTGGTCATTGACCGGATCAAAATCACATGAGGATAACGATCCAGCACAGGCAGTAGTGAGATTCGCCGTTCCAGCGGGATAAAATCAATGAATGCTTCATCCACCACCAGCACGGTACCCGTTTTGCCAGCCGCTTCTGCCAGTTCGCACAGCTCCTGCTTACCATATTGCACACCGTTTGGATTATTCGGCTGCCCAAGAAACAAAACATCTACCTGCTCCATGAGCTGAAGGATGTCCTCCACGTCCGCCTTCCATTGAAGCGAGGCCTTCCCGTACACCCGGTTGACCTCAGCTCCGAATTTGCCAGCCAGCTCCGCATATTCTGAAAAACACGGCTCCACTGTACCCACACGCTTAGGAGCCAGTCCCAATAGCAGGAGCGCCATACTTTCAGCCGCTCCGTTTCCGATACTTAACGACTCCGGTGGAACATGTAGTCGCCGTGCGAGCATATTTTTAAAATTCCGATGCCCAGGATCTGGATAGCGAATCACAGTGTCAAATGAGTGTTGCAGCGCCTCAAGCACCTCCGGTGGTGGACCAAGCGGATTAATATTTGCACTAAAATCTACAAAATCCGCAGCAGCTCCGCCGAATGTCGCTGCAGCTGTTTCCCTGTCCCCGCCATGACCGTAAACCTCTATCATTACCTCTCATCCTTTCCGGCCGTTTCCAATCATTTAGCTCCATTATGAGGCTGCTTTTTGCGTCCCGTCAATGCAAATGAGCTTTTGTGTACATGGCTCACTTGGGTTACAATAGAAGGAGGCACACATAAAATTACACAGTTTGTATATACGGAGGAATGGACATGCTGTTCATCGACAACCAGGGCATACACGATCCAGCCATTAATCTTGCCATTGAGGAGTACGCGCTCAAGCATCTTCCGCTGGACGACAGCTATCTGCTGTTTTACATTAATCAGCCTTCTATTATTATAGGCAAGCATCAAAATACCATTGAAGAAATCAATGCCGAGTTTGTCAGAGATAACAATATTCAAGTCGTTCGTCGCCTGTCCGGCGGCGGTGCTGTATATCATGACCTCGGTAATTTAAATTTCAGCTTTATTACCAAGGATAACGGGGAGTCCTTTCATAATTTCCTCAAATTTACGCAACCCGTTATTGATGCTCTGCGCCAAATGGGAGTAGAAGCTGAAATGACAGGCCGCAACGATCTGCAGGTCGGAGAACGTAAAATTTCAGGAAACGCCCAATTTGCCACACGCGGACGGATGTTCAGCCACGGTACATTGATGTTTAACCTGAATCTGGACAATGTGGCTGCATCGTTGCATGCCAATCCCGAAAAATTCAAATCCAAAAGCACTAAATCCGTCCGCAGTCGCGTGGCTAACATCAGCGAACTGATGGACCGTGAGATGACCATAGAGCAATTTCGCGAGGAACTGCTGCGTTTCATATTCGGTGCAGAATTGGATCAGGTACCTCAATATAAGCTCACCGATACCGATTGGGCCAAAATCCATGAAATATCCAAAGAACGCTACCAATCGTGGGATTGGAACTACGGTCTATCCCCCGAGAGCAATATCAAGCACACACGTAAATTTCCGGTCGGCATTATTGATATCCGCATGGATCTTAAGGAAGGCTATGTCCGTGATATTAAAATCTATGGGGATTTCTTCGGCGTGGGTGACGTTGCTGATATTGAAAATATCCTGCGTGGCAAGCGCTATGATGAAGGTGAGGTACGTCAAGCCTTATCCTCTCTCGATTTGAAGCACTATTTTGGTAATATTGAGCTGGACGATTTTGTTGGACTTGTATTTTTGGAAGACTAACCGTTACTTTTTCCCATCGTTTCAAGCCAACACTTCAGTGGTTATAAGGGGACAGGCTCTTATAGGGGCCGTCCCCTTTTCATTGCGATATTGTCATTTTGAATATTATAAGATACAATTTTAACATTGCCCCATGATAGAGATAAAGGAGAGAATACCGATATGTATAAATTAATTGCCATTGATATTGATGATACACTCATTAACGACCAGAAAGAAGTTACACCGGCGACACAACAGGCATTAGAAGCTGCTGTAGCGAAAGGTGTGGTGGTTACCCTCGCTACTGGACGAGCTTATGCCTCCGCACACAAAATTGCTCGACAAACTGGTTTGAACGTGCCAATCATTACGTACCAAGGAGCTTTGGTTAAAAACCTGCTGGACGAAAACGTGCTGTATGAGCGTTATGTTCCACTCGTGGCTGCACGTCGCCTGTATGAATTCTGCGTAGAACGCAATCTGCATCTGCAAACGTATATAGATGACAAATTGTACACACGTGAAGATAATCAGAAAATCAAAGATTACACAGAACTGAACAACACGGAATATTTTGTAGAGCCTGTATTCAGTAAAGTTATAGAGCAGCCGGCTCCTAAACTGCTGATCATCGACGAGCCGGAAGTGTTAGATGAATTAATTCCTGAACTTCGCGAACTGCTTGGCAATGAGGTTCACATTACAAAATCCAAGCCTCATTTTCTGGAAATTATGCATCATGAAGGCACCAAGGGCCATGCGCTTACCTTCCTTGCAAACCATTTTGGCTGTGAACTGTCGGAAACGATTGCTATCGGCGACTCTTGGAACGACCATGAAATGCTTGAATGTGCTGGTCTCGGCATAGCGATGGAGAATGCCATTCCTGATTTGAAAAAGCTGGCTGATTACATCACTCGTAGCAATAACGAAGACGGTGTTAAGCATGCCATCGACAAATTCGTACTCAATGTTGAATAAGCAAAAAGTGCCTGCTCCCATAATACTTAAATAAAGTAATACAACAACAAAGCCTCCAAACGTCGCATGATCAGTAACATACGACAGTTTGGAGGCCTTTTCTGTCAGATCATATTAACCTGACCGCTATAAAATATCAGGCAGCAGAACGTACCTTGCGCCTGTTCACCAGACGGATAATTCCATTGTTCATAAGGATTAGTCCGGTCACAATGAGCAGCACCCCAGCCAGCATCCACCAGCTTACATGCTCTCCATACAACAACGCTCCCAAGCCCACCGCAATCGGCGGTGATATATACAGCCACGTCGTCGGAAACAGGGGATTTGTACGCTCCATGAGCCAGTAGAACAGTGTATGTGCAATCATTGAACCAAACAGGATCAGATAAAGTAAAGACCCCATGGCAGGAAGGTACTGCCACCCCTCAGAACTCCACGGTTCCGTGATCGCAGACAGTAACAGCAGCATCCATCCCCCATGGATCATTTGCGCCGCATTCAGGGCAATTGGGTTCGTTTCACGAAATACATCCATCACTCGCTTGGAATAAAGAGCTCCCCCGGAATAACACAGCTCCCCCAGCAAAATGACAAGGCATCCCGCCAGCCACAGACCACTGATCTGAACCGCCAATCCGGGCAGCACAACCAGTACCACACCAAGAAAGCTGATCATGCAGCCAACGACCGTAATCCGTGACGTTTTTTGCCGTAGCAGTACAGATTGCAAAATGACGATCATCATCGGCCCGGTAGCTGACAAAATAGCTCCGATCCCCGAGCTGACATATTGCTCTGCCCAATACAAGGCTGAAAATGTACCGAAGGTCGTTCCTGCTCCAATCAGCAACATTTCCTTACGCCATAATAACGACCATCGTACTTTTCCGGTCAGCTTCATAGCAATGAACAATATCGCCCCTGCCGCGAAAAAACGTACACCTGCCGATAGGAATGGTGGAAGTCCGGCTTCCACTCCCACTTTTATGGCCAAAAACGTTGTGCCAAAAATAAGACACATTACTGTAAACGCGATACCTATCATGATACGTCCCTCTCCCTTCAGTTGCTTTTAAGCATACAGGGGGACGAACAGAACAGATGTATAACTACAGAACAGTTGTATACGTTTTTAAAGTGCTATATAGTACAATACACAGAAAGGAGCGTGGACAGCATGGGTAAGAACAACAGCGAACTACTCTTTCCAGCCGATCATGCCTTAAAGCTGTATGAGCAGGTTATCCATTATGTAACTGTGCGGATTGATCGCGGGGATTGGCAAACAGACATGAAGCTGCCGTCCGTACGAAGCTTGGCTCAGGAGCTGGGTGTACATCGGCTAACTGTTTTCCGGGCATATCAGGAGTTGAAGCAACGGGGACTGGTCTATGTAAAAGACAAATCAGGATATTACGTTCATGCTTCCCAAGCGACTGGGCATGCAAAATATGCTGGCTACTCGGGACATTCGTCCATTGACCTCACGATTCACTCCGAATCTGCCCATGCGGCAGATGATCCGTCAGTTTCAGCCTGGAGAGGAATGGATGGACTTAGCCGCGTTCAATCGGTAAATGCGAATTTCCAGTTTTCCAAAGCGCTGATTGACCCCTCTCTCCTGCCCAACCGATTCTGGGGAGAGCTGATGATGCAGGTATTTGAAAAGCATCCAAAAGTAGCGGCCACCTATTCCGCTGTACAGGGCGATGCCGAGCTTCGGGAGGCCATGGCGCAGCATTTTAGCGTGGATAAGCATTTTGCTTTATCACCGGATGAAGTGCTGATTACCTCTGGAGCACAGCAAGCCATTGATTTAATTGCCCGATCTCTGCTCCGTACAGGAGACCGTGTATTGATCGAACGCCCTGCCTATGGCCCCGCTATGGAAATATTCCGTAGACTAGGCGCACGTCTGACTATGACTGATATTCGACCAGAAGGTTATGATATGGACCAGATTGAGTGGTGCATGAAAACGGAAAAACCACGCCTCTTTTATATGAATCCAACATTCCACAACCCGACGGGCTTTACGGTCCCCGATGAGCAGCGCAAACGACTGCCTGAACTAGCCGAGCGCTATGGCTGCCTTATTGTTGAGGATGACAGCACCTATGACATTAGCTTTGGGCAAAAGCCCCCTTCTCCGATTTTCGCCTATGATGTTTCGGGAAGCGCCGTCTACATTCGAAGTTACAGTAAATATGTCGCACCCGGTCTACGAATCGCAGCCGTGACCTGCCGACCACAGCTCATGAACAGCCTGCTGAACGTCAAAGCGTTAGTGGACAATGGATCGCCACTGCTGAATCAAAAGCTGTTTTTAGAATACTTTCAATCTCCACGTATGCAGCAGCATATTAAAAAGCTATGTATCGCGCTCCAGATTCGTAAGGAAACGATGGAAGACAGTCTCCGCGACTCCGGTTGGACGTGGACCAGCCCGGCAGGGGGACTCAACCTGTGGCTCCAGCTGCCTTCTACGTTGAAACCTAATGAATTACTTGCCAAAGGTATACAAGAGTCCGTATCCTTTGTCACCGGCAATGTGTTTGATCCCATCGGCGCAGAGGGTAAAACGCATATACGGCTGTCTTATTCATACGCCAACGAGCTACAAATCAAAGAAGGAATCTCCACACTTCTACGTATCAGTCGAACGATGTAAAGGTAAAGGGCACCTTTATTCTAACGGCAAACTCATGCCGGTGTGTGCCAAGCTAATCCCTTCCAGAAGCCCATAGTTGCGTGTGACATCCACATCATGGGACATATGTGTAAATACCGTGCTTTCAGGCTTAAGCCTTCCTATAAGCTCCTGAGCCTCCAGCATGTCATATACGGAACGGGTGGCATACTCGGCCTCCTCATGATAAAAACTCGTTCCCAGGACGAGCAAATTCAGATTGTGCAAGGGCAGAATTTCCACCTCATTCAATCCAATCGAATCCGAACAGTAAGCCCACGAGAAGCCGTCCTTTTCCAGACGATAAGCGTAGGCATATCCGTTCTTCCCGTGATTCACACGCCATCCCCGGATATTCCATCCGCCAAGTTGGGCTCCCTGGTCTACTGGAATAAGATCCAAGTTTCCAGAGAGCCAGGAAAATTGACGCAAGATCGTGTCAATCACTTCCTGTGGCGCGTACAAGCGACCTCTGTTCCCAGTCCAGCGACAGGCATCTGCCCATTCTGGTAATCCTCCAATATGGTCAAAATGTGCATGTGTCACAAGGATCGTAGGGATAAAACGCAGACCGCGCAATTCTAGCTGTCTGCGCCAGTCCGGGCCACAATCAATCATAAAGTCCTCCGTCTCGCTTTCGATCAGCACAGACGATCTCAATCTTACATTCGCCCCTGTCGTGCGAGCTTCTGTGCATACGAGACAATCACAATATACACGCGGAACCCCCATTGCATCCCCCGTGCCAAGAAAAATAAGCCGATTCATGGTTTAACTCCTATCTATATGGGTCTTTTTACTACTATTATAACGAACAGACCGATTCTACGTAAATCATCTGCGTAAATCCTTCCAGCGTCCAACGCCAAAAGGAGCATGCCCAAAGCCGTGAAATCCGGCTAGACATCCCCTCATGCGTGATCGTATTTATTTTTAGATGATGATAGGCATTGGATCTTCCTTCAGGCGGTTTTCCACCATCCAGCTGGACTGGTCATTATAGAGATAGGCTCGATGCACTAACACTCGCACCTGCTGACCAGGTTCCAGCGTAGACTTCTCCAGTGAGCGGTATGTCATGAGACGATGATCCCCGACCTGTACTTCAACCATCCACTCACTTCCACGAAAATGCAAATGCTTCACTATGCCTTCCTCGGTCGCCGACAGAAGCGTAAATTCCTCGCTTGGCCCGACATCAATATACTCCGGACGGATCAAGGCACGTGTTCCCACTCCAGCAGCTTCTTCGAAGCCTCTAAGACTGCCTGCCTGTTCAATCACTGTAGATTCCCCAATAAAGGAAGCCACGAACGGGGTACCCGGTTTTTTATAAATATCCCAAGGCGTTCCTTTCTGCTCTAGTCGTCCCTGATTAATCACCATAATTTCATCCGCTACTTCAATCGCCTCATCCTGATCATGGGTGACAAAAATTGAAGTAATGCCCACCCGCTCAATCAACTCTCGCAGCCAGGTGCGCAGCTCCTGACGAATCTTGGCATCAATAGCCGCAAAAGGCTCATCCAGCAGCAACAGTTGAGGCTCTGGTGCCAAAGCACGCGCAAAAGCAACCCGCTGTCGTTGTCCACCTGACAACTGATGCGGATAACGATGCTCAAAACCTTTGAGCCCCGTTAGTTCGACCAACTCTGTGACCCGTTCCTTGATGCGGGTTTTGGAGCTTTTTTTCACTTTCAGGCCAAAGGCAATATTGTCGTAGACGCTCATGTGCTTGAACAAAGCATAGTTTTGAAATACAAATCCGATTCCACGTTCCTGCGGGGACAGCTCGTTTACCCTTTTTCCATGAAAATGAATTTCTCCCGCATCCGGTTGCTCCAGACCCGCCAAAATGCGAAGAATGGAAGTTTTCCCCCCACCACTTGGACCGAGTAAGCCAATAAGATGGCCCGCCTGAATATCAAAAGATACGTCCTTTACTGCATGAAAATTACCGAAATGCTTGTTTAATCCTCTTACTTCCACATGCATATCCGTACACTTCCTTTCCGCTTCTGGACCTGTTCAGGAACAGCAGCAGCCTTGCTTCCCGCAAAGCACGTACCTCATTTGAAATCATTTAATTATTCCAATGTATATACTATGTTTTTTCTTATGTGATACTTTATCAAAGGAAAGTAATTTTCGTCAACTATATATTATATTAGGAATTAAAAGGGTAAAGTATTAGGAAGAAAGGAGATGGAGTTATTGTTGCATACTTTAGAATTATCCACTACACGGCGAGATGAAATGCGCGATATTACACGAGAGGTTGCTTCATTGATCGAAAAAAGCGGGGTCCAACAAGGAACCGCACTTGTTTATTGTCCACACACGACAGCCGGCATCGCCATTAATGAAAATGCAGACCCAGACGTCAAACATGATGTGATATTAAGACTAGATGAAGTTTATCCGTGGGAGCATCCCCAATATCGCCATATGGAGGGAAATACAGCTTCCCACCTAAAATCCATTACGACAGGCCCCTCACAAACGATCATCATCCATGATGGAAAGCTGTTGCTCGGACGATGGCAGGGACTTTATTTTTGTGAATTCGACGGACCACGCAGACGCCAATACCATGTAAAGATCATGAAAGGCTGACGGACCGGGTAAAAAAACAGACCATGATGTTTTCCTACTGGATGCATCATCGTCTGTTAAATTCTTAGTCGCTTTCGCAAAGTAACGTAATGATAAGTCACCGTCATGAAGTGTATACACCCAGAAAAGCGCCCTACATGTTCATGGCTGAAGTGTGTGAATGCAGGTACGCTCATAGGTGTCTGCACAGCAGCTTTACATGTGCTAAAGCAGCGGGCCTAATTTCTTCAAATGTTAAACCGTCCTGAATATAAAATGATACAAAGCCATGCATGGATAAAAACAGACTTTTCGGTACCCTAGAGCAATCTTCCTCCGAATGCCCCTGACCACTCAATTCTTGACGGATCATGGACGCAAATAGTTCCACACAACGGTTTTGCTCTGTGCGACAGTATGCAAATAGTTCTTCATCGTGCATCATAAACATAATTTCGTACTGATATGGATTTTCCAAACCAAAACGGATAAATTCCAGCATCAAGTACTCCAGTCTGCTCAAGCCATCATCAGACGTACCTGTTGCTGCTTGCAGTAGAATCCCACGCAATGTATTAAAATCTTCAATCACAATGGCATAGAACAGTTCAGCCTTCTCTTTAAAATGATAATATAACGAACCATGACTGTAACCCAGATGCTGGCCAATGCTGCGCATTGAAATCGCACGGTAGCCCTTGGTAATAAACAAGTGCCTGGCCGCTTCCAGAATCCGCCCTCTTGACAACTCCTGTTCTACTGCTCTTCTAGCCATATTATTTATTCCCCTTCAATAAAGTAAAGCTGCTCTCCCTCCGACACAAGCGATTGCCCCTGCGTCAAGTCTGTTATCCAGTTGCTGAAGGATTCCGCATCACCAGCCAGCGGCAGACAGGTTAAGGTAACTTTATCCGTAAACATTGTTTCTCCAGTGCGGATGCTGCGATTGCGTAATTCATTTTCCACTTTGCCCAACCAGGTATAATCCAATTCTACAAAAACTTCGCGATGCAGCACACGCGTAATTGCATCCCCTGCCTCGATTGCTGCAACAGCACCATCTGAATATGCGCGAATCAGACCGCCTGCTCCCAGCAAAATCCCACCAAAGTAACGGGTAACAACAATAGCGACATTTTTCAGCTTCTGGTTGCGGATCACCTCCAAAATAGGCTTTCCAGCCGTACCACTCGGTTCTCCGTCATCCGATTGCTTTTGGATTTCGTCTCTTTCCCCAATCATGTAAGCAGAACAATTATGGGTAGCGTTCCAATGCTCTTTTTTGATACGTTCTATGAAAGCAGTTGCTTCTTCCTCAGTTTGAACAGGCTGAATATGACCGATAAAACGGGATTTTCGGATCACAATTTCCTTGTTGCCGGCACCGCGTACGGTTCGGTATTGTTCCAACATACACGTATAACCTTCCTTACTTCATTTTACAAGAAAGCAGTCCCCCGCTTCTGGCAGCTGGTGAACTGCTTTCCTGTACTTTAATTGATGCTATACACTATAACACTTCTGACCGAAATCCTGTTTCGCATCAGAGATTACAGCACTCTTATTCAGACAATCTCGCTTCAAGCTCAGCTTTTTCTTTTTCGAAGCCTGGTTTGCCGAGCAGCGCAAACATGTTCTTCTTGTAAGCTTCTACGCCCGGTTGATCGAACGGATTTACGCCCAACAGGTAGCCGCTGATGCCGCAAGCTTTTTCGAAGAAATAAGCAAGATAGCCGAAAGAGTAAGGGCTCAAGTCAGGAATATTTACAATCAGGTTCGGTACTTGTCCGTCTGTGTGAGCCAGCAATGTACCTTGGAATGCTTTTTTGTTTACAAAATCCACAGTTTTGCCTGCCAGGAAATTCAGTCCGTCCAGATCATCCTCATCTGCTTCGATGGTGATGTGACTAGGTACATTTTCAACTTGGATTACCGTTTCGAAAATGTTGCGGCTGCCTTCCTGAATGAATTGTCCCATGGAGTGCAGGTCTGTCGAGAAATCAACAGAAGCAGGATAAATGCCTTTGTAATCCTTGCCTTCGCTTTCTCCGTACAACTGTTTCCACCACTCGGATACAAAATGAAGAGACGGCTCATAGTTTACGAGAATTTCAATTGCTTTACCTTTGCGGTACAAAGCGTTACGAACGGCTGCATATTGATAAGCCTCGTTCTCAGCTACATTCGGGTTGCTGTACTCTTTGGAAGCGTCTGCCGCCCCCTGCATCATTTCCTCGATGTTAATGCCTGCAGTAGCAATCGGCAACAAGCCTACTGCTGTCAGCACGGAATAACGACCACCCACATCATCAGGAATAATGAAGGATTCGTAGCCTTCCTCGTTAGCCAGTTTTTTCAAAGCACCACGTTCTTTATCCGTCGTTGCATAAATACGCTTGCGTGCTTCTTCTTTACCGTATTTTTTCTCCAGAGCTGCACGGAATACGCGGAATGCGATAGCTGGCTCTGTTGTGGTACCTGATTTAGAAATGACGTTCACTGAGAAGTCTTTTCCTTCAATCAGTTCCAACAGATGATTTACATATGTAGAGCTGATGTTGTTGCCTGCAAAATAGATAGCTGGACCCTTGCGTTGATCTTTAGGCAGCGCATTGTAGAAAGAATGCGACAGCATTTCGATCGCAGCACGTGCTCCAAGGTAAGAACCGCCGATACCGATTACGATCAGTACTTCGGAATCGCTTTGAATTTTAGCAGCAGCCTTTTGGATGCGCGCAAACTCTTCTTTATCATAATTAGTAGGCAGGTCAATCCAACCCAAGAAATCGGAACCTACACCGGTTTGGTTGTGCAGTTGCTCATGAGCCAACTTGATAGGCTCTGCAAAATAATCAATTTCGTGCTGACCTACAAAGGAGAGTGCTTTAGTGTAATCAAAAATAACTTTTTTAGACATGTTTGGAACCTCCTGTTTGGTATTACTAAGACCATGAATACGAACATAAGGACTTAGGAATAGGATACTTTAATTTGCTGGACCTGACAAGCTTGCGTTACCTGTGTATCCTGTGCTTGACAGCCCTTCTTGTAGATAGGGTAGCATGCCCATGCTACAATTAACTGAGATCAACCTGTTTCAATATTCAATTCAAGCCGAACTCGCAATCTGCATCGGACGGCAACTTCCAACAAGAAAGGTGATTAGCAATGAAAAACATCGGATTTATCGGACTGGGCACCATGGGCGCCCCGATGGCATCCAATCTGCTAAAGCAGGGATTCGGAGTCACAGTTTATAATCGTACCGCTTCGCGCTGCGAACCACTGGCAGAGCAAGGCGCACGTACAGCTTCAACTCCTCGTGAAGCAGCTAAAGGTCAGCACTTGGTCATTACCATGGTCAGCGATGATCACTCCATTCGTGACATCTATTACGGCGAAGACGGCGTGTTTGCCGGTCTTACGGCCGGCATGACTGTGATGGACAACAGCACGATTTCACCTGAGCTGGTTAAACAACTGGCCGCCGAAGCGGACAAGCTGGGCTGTTCCTTCATTGATGCACCCGTAACAGGCAGTAAGCCTGCCGCTGTAGACGGCACACTCGTGTTCATGGTTGGCGGTAATGCAGAAGCCATTGCGGCACAATCAGATGTTTTTGATACGTTGGGCAAAAAGGTACTTCATATGGGACCTAATGGCAGCGGAGCCGTAGCCAAGCTCGCTCATAATACGATGGTTGGTATTCATAACCTCGCTCTGGCTGAAGGCTTTGCTATCGCGGCTAAATCCGGCATCCCGGCAGACAGCTTCCTTGAATTGGTACAACTCGGATCGGCAGGCAGCAAGGCCGCTGACCTGAAAGGGCGCAAAATCATTGAACATGATTTTAGCAACCAGTTCTCACTTGCCTTGATGCTTAAGGACTTGAAGCTTGCTTCCTCACTAACAGACAGCCTGTCCATCCCTGCACCTATGTTATCCATTGCCAAAAGCCTGTTTCAAGCCGGGCAAACACAAGGCTACGGCGACGAGGATCTATCCGCTGTCGTGAAGACATACGAAGCATGGATTGGCCGCACCATTGGTGGTCAACCTATCGAATAAGCTGTACCTTTCTTTGTAACCATACGGCTGTGCTTGTGTACATATGGCATAGCTTTAGGGTAAGCACACTTGGCTTGAAAGCTGAGTGTACTTACCCGTTTTGGCTTATTATTCGGGATAAGAACAGCAATAATCAGTTACACTTCGTACTTCCAGCTTAAATGATGACTTTGCAGGTACGTGAAAGGTTGCCGCCCCCTGTATTTCCAGCCATTCTTCAGTACCTGGAAGCAACACTCTCAAATCCCCTGCCAAAATCTCCATGATCTCACGGGAATCCGTGCCGAACTCATACGTTCCTGGCAGCATAATACCCAGTGTAACCTTACTGCCGTCACCCAGGATGACTGTACGGCTTGTAACCTGACCATCGTAATAAACGTTTGCTTTTTTAACTACGCTTACTCCATCAAACTGTGTCATTCGTTATCCCCTCATCTGCTCTCAATGGTTGAATGAATATTGGTGCATCATAACATAGATTTGAATCCAGCTTCAGTATGAAAATACACACCGTATCACCGTATGCTATACACTGGAATTCAATAGTGATTTTTTTTTGCAAAACATCAACTGTATGAAACAAACAGCCGTAAGCCTTTCTCAGGTTACGACTGTCTGTTTTAGATGCTCTGTGTTTTATTTCAACAAAGCTTTCACACGGCTAACAACATTCTCTACTGTAAAGCCGTATTCCTTAATCACGCGGTCGCCAGGTGCGGATGCGCCGAATGTGCTGATACCGAGAATGTCGCCTTGGTCGCCAACATATTTTTCCCAGCCCAGTGGATACGCCATTTCTACAGCCAAACGAGCTTTCACTTCTGGCAGCAGAACGGAATCTTTGTATGCTTTGTCTTGTTTTTCGAACAGATCCCAGCTTGGGAAGCTGATAACACGTACTTGAATACCTTGTTCTGCCAGTGCTTCCTGAGCTTTAACAGCCAATTGTACTTCTGAGCCTGTAGCCAGAATTTGAGCAACCGGTTTGCCGTCAGTTGCATCTGCAACCACATAAGCACCGCGTTTGATACCTTCGCGTGCATGCTCAGCACTAGCAGCCAGGATTGGCAGGTTTTGACGAGTCAATACCAGAGCAACCGGGTTTTTCTTGTTTTCCAGCGTGTAAGCCCAAGCAGCAGAAGTTTCGTTACCGTCCGCCGGACGAATTACTGTCAGGTTCGGGATAATACGCAGGGAAGCCAATTGTTCGATCGGCTCATGAGTCGGACCATCTTCACCCACAGCAATACTGTCGTGAGTCAGAACGTAAGTTACAGGCAATCCCATCAGAGCTGCCAGACGAACGGCTGGACGCAGATAGTCTGTAAATACGAAGAATGTACCGCCGAATACTTTTACACCTTGGTGCAACGCCATGCCGTTCATCGCAGCAGCCATACCAAATTCGCGGATACCGAAATAGATGTTACGGCCGGCGTAGTCTTCTGGCGTAAAGTTCGTCAGGTTGTTCAAATGTGTCATCGTGGAGCTCTCCAGATCGGCAGATCCGCCTGTCAGGAAAGGTACGTTTGGAGCCAGTCCGTTCAGAGCATTACCAGATGCTACACGAGTCGAAACGGCTTTGTCTCCAGTCGTGTATTTCGGAAGATCACGATCCCAGCCTTCTGGAAGATCGCCGTTTACAGCTGTTTCGAACTGCGCTGCCAAATCAGGGTGAGCAGCTTTGTATTTCGCGAACTGTTCATTCCATGCTTTGTTCGCCGCGATACCGCGCTCTTTTACTTTAGCAAAATGCTCGCGAACCTCTTGTGGTACGTGGAAGTCCTCTTCGTATACCCATTTGTAGAAATCTTTAGTCAGCTTGGCTTCTTCTGATCCCAGCGGGGAACCATGAGTACCACCGTGTCCGCCTTTACCTTGTTTGTTCGGGCTTCCGTAGCCGATAACTGTTTTCACTTCAATCAGCGTAGGGCGTGTCGAGTCGCCTTGCGCTTCTTCAATGGCTTTTTGGATGGCTGGAAGGTCGTTACCATCTTCTACGCGCAGTACTTGCCAGTTGTAAGCTTCAAAGCGTTTGGCAACACTCTCGGAAGAGGACAGATTAAGCTTGCCGTCCAGTGTAATATCATTGGAATCAAACAATACAATCAGCTTGCCCAGTTGTAAGCGACCAGCCAGCGAAGCAGCCTCGTGGGAAATACCTTCCATCAGATCGCCATCGCCGCAGATTGCATACGTGAAGTGATCTACAACTTTAAATTCGTCTTTATTATATGTTGCACCCAGTTGAGCTTCAGCCATTGCCATACCTACGGACATTGCGAGACCTTGTCCCAGAGGTCCAGTTGTAGCATCTACACCAGCAGTGTGCCCAAACTCAGGGTGTCCGGGTGTAAGGCTGCCCCATTGACGGAATTGTTTCAGTTCTTCCATAGGAAGATCATAGCCGCTCAGGTGCAGAAGGCTGTATAGCAACATGGAACCGTGTCCTGCGGACAATACAAAACGGTCACGGTTAACCCATGTAGGTTGATCGGGATTATGATTCATCGTTTTAGCAAAAAGTTGGTATCCCATTGGCGCGGAGCCCATCGGCATCCCAGGATGTCCCGAGTTTGCTTTCTCGATGGCGTCAATTGCCAACGTACGAATAGTTGTGATGGACAAATTGTCGATCGTGGAGTTTTCATCCTTTTGAATCGCTTGGTTCTGGTCAGTCATGGTTTGCCTCCTCATATTGTATAAAGTATGTCAATTGCATTCGGTCATACTCTCCAACATCACCGTCCGATATAGAAACGATGTCTATTGAAGTGAGTGAATCTGCTTGAATGTTTCAATATGACTTATACATTCTTAAGTATTGTACCATCTGCCGTGAAAGTTTGCCAGATCGTTTATAAAGATGATTGTGGAAATGTAGTACCGAGTCCTCATATAAATATACCCGTAATGTATTAACCTCATTTAAAAAATTATAAAATCACAAAAAAATATTATGTACTGACTGTTTATTAAGGCGAGTAACTCACATGAGGATTTTGCAAAATCCTTACATAAAAAAACAAAGCCCGTTATACAGCGGGCTTTGTTCAACAAAAAATATATACTCACAAATTTTTTCTAAAATTTTAAGATTAGTTAAAAACGACCGTTTTGTTCTCATGAACCAGAATACGATCCTCTGCATGCCACTTCACGGCTCTTGCCAAAACGACCCGCTCTATGGTGCGACCGATCCGTTTTAGCTCATTTACATCATCTCCGTGGCTTACACGCTGCACGTCCTGCTCAATGATCGGTCCGCCGTCCAATTCTTCAGTTACATAATGCGCAGTAGCACCAATAATTTTCACACCGCGATTATAGGCTTGGGCATATGGCTTCCCACCCACGAATGCCGGCAGAAAGGAATGATGGATGTTGATAATCCGGTTGCGATAATGCTCAATAAACTTGGGAGAAATAATCTGCATGTAACGGGCTAAAATGATAACGTCAATGTCTTCGCCAATGACCTCTAGTTGGCGGCGCTCCGCCTCCGGTTTGGTATCGGCTGTTACCGGAATATGGTGATACGGGATGCCAAATGATTCCACATACTCCTTCATATCCGGATGATTACTAACCACCAATGAAATATCCGCGTCCAGATCCCCTGCCTGCCATTGCCACAGCAGTTCTACCAAACAGTGATCTTCTTTAGAAACGAAAATAGCCAGTTTTTTCTTGCGGCTAACCGCAGAAATCGTCCACTCCATACGGAATTGCTCAGCAACAGCGGCAAAATCCTGCTCCAACTGTGGCTGGGTTGCACTCAAATTCGGCAGATCAAATTCAATCCGCATAAAAAACATACCGCCGGACGGGTCCATTGTATATTGATCAGATTGAACGATATTGGCCCCATGCTCGTACAAAAAACGGGACACGGCTGCTACAATACCTGGTCCGTCTGGACAAGATACAAGCATACGCGCGCGATTTTCATGGGCTGATAGAGTGCTATTTGGCTGATGTTTTACGTGAATTTCCATGTGGCTATTAATCCCCCTTAGCTTATACCGTCACTGGCAAATGACTGCCGGCAAACCAGGCAATCAACCGTTGATTAATGTGTTCTTCGCTCAAATCTGGAAATAGTGCTGCTTCCGTTATCATGTCATACAGACGCTCCAACGGCTCACGTGGATCGGCTTTTCTTGCTTTGGCATCATTTTTTAGCAGAGCCCAGGTGTCCAGCACAAATCTGCGGACATCCACATCCTGTTTTTTGAAAAACGAATGCACTTGCTCTACCTGACCCAAAAACTCATCCCCAAAGCGCTCCTTTACATTTCCGCGAAGCAGGGCAATTTCAACCTCATACATCGGACGCTGAGTTTTGGCTTCCTTACCAATCCATGGCGTCTCCAAAATAAACGGACGTCCTTGAAGTGCTTCATGATGCACCACATTATGAATGGTCTGATAGCCAATCCAGCCTGATCCGATCGGAGTATGTCGGTCTTTATGAGCGCCAACCGGATTCTTACTATCATTGATGTGAACAACTGCGATGCGGTTCAAGCCGACAATACGGTCGAATTGCTCCAATACACCGTCCAGATCATTTACGATATCATAACCCGCATCGTGAATGTGACAGGTGTCCATACAAACCGTAAGACGCTCGTTATGCTCTACTTTATCTATAATGGAGGCAATCTCCTCAAAGCTACGACCCATTTCCGTTCCTTTGCCTGCCATCGTTTCAAGCGCAATGTTAACATCTGTCTCCTTCACGCCGTTTAGTACCTCGTTCAAACCATCCGCAATACGCCCGATTCCGTATTCTGCATCCTTATCGGTAAAAGCGCCTGGATGCAGCACGATATTTTTCACACCAATCGCGTGTGTGCGTCGAATTTCCTCCTGAAGAAAGCTGACCGCAAGCTCATAGGTATTTTCTTTGTAAGAGCCAAGGTTGATGATATACGGGGCATGCACCACGATATCTTCCATTCCCTTCTCAGCCATTAACTGCTTGCCTTCCTCCAAATACATGAACTCCATCGGCTTACGACGCGTGTTTTGCGGTGCTCCCGTGTATATCATAAAGGAGCTGGACCCGTAAGAAGACGCTTCTTTTGTAGCGCTGAGCAGACCTTTGTCCGAGAAGGACACATGAGAACCAATTTTCAGCATGATCCTGATTCATCCCCTTATCCTGTTATGCTTGTCTTATTTTAATTTAATCATTTTAACGTGATTATTGAAATCAAACAACATAGCTTTTATGGCAGCTTTCTTAAATGACTCTATTAAGGGAACACGTAGATAAAGTACACATCAGAATTTATGTTAGTCAAACGAGGGTAAATAAAATCATGGATTGACATCCTTAACCGTATAAAGGTACATTCATATGAAGTTTTTTTCTCAAAAAGGGTTATATTCTATAACAGATGTATTTTTTTGTGAATCGGAAGGAGAGCTGACTCCATGAACATCATCGTATGTGGAGGAACTGGATTGGTGGGGAGTGCACTGGTCAAAAGCCTGCTAGACGACGGATACACCGTGAAAGTCGTTACCCGCAAGCCACTGGTAGGACACGAAGCGAGCCCCCGCTTGCAATATATGAGTTGGAACGAATTAAAACAAAAGCCTGAAGTACTGGAAGGCACAGATGCGGTCGTTAATTTAGCAGGCGAAACGCTGAATCAGCGCTGGACGGATAAGTCCAAACAAAGAATTCTTCAATCACGACTGCTATCTGTTGCCCGTTTGGCTCAAGCATTGAATGCTCTACAAAAAAAACCGAAAGTTATCATTCAGGCTTCGGCTGTTGCCGCCTATGGTGCATCCCTGACCGAAACATTCGATGAAACGAGCCCGCGTCGTTCGGAAGATTTTTTGTCTCAGGTGGTTGAGCAATGGGAGGAAGCCGCTAATGCCTACCCTTCTGATGCCCGTTTAATTAAGTTACGCATTAGCCTTGTGCTGGACAGAAAAAAAGGGGCATTCCCACTCATGAAGATACCTTATAGCTTCGGATTCGGCGGCAAAATAGGCAGCGGTCATCAATGGATGAGCTGGATTCATATTGAGGATATCGTTCGTCTGATCACGTACTGCATCCATACGACGGAAATCGTCGGGGCAGTGAATGCTTCATCACCACATCCCTTGACGAACGACCAGTTTGGGAGGACAGTAGCTATGGTATACCACCGTCCGCATTGGTTTCCCGTTCCAGGCATTCTCGTTCAAAAACTGCTCGGTGAGATGAGCACCCTTGTCTTGGATGGCCAAAAAGTACTCCCGCACAAAGCGCTGGAGCACGGATTTAAGTTTAACTATCCTTCACTTAAGGACGCTCTAGAGGAACTCCACTCTTCCCAAAAACAGCATTGAATTTAAAAAGAGGAACTCCAGGCTGGTAGGTAGTGTCACTACCAGCTTAGGGTTCATTTTTTTAGTCAGACACAATCTATCGAGCAGACTGCAAGTTTTTAAGATGCCTCATTTTATTCTTATTAATAGTCCACTATTCATAAAGAAGGAAGCCCTAAATATAACAGGCCTCTTCTTGACATCTATCCATATAACCTTCATTTATGATGCATTGGAGGATTTAAAAGAGTCCAACCGATAAGTATAAGAGACTCCAGCAATTTTAAAAGTGTCTCCCTCATTCAGGATGTACTCCTTATAAGGCACCATAGGCTCTCCATTCAGAGCAGTTCCGTTCGTCGAGGATAAATCCTTAACAATGTGGCTATGTTCTCCTGTAACTATGCAAAGCTCAATATGAGAACGGGAAGCTCCATCCGTATGCTCCACAAACTGGACCAATTGCGGATCTCTCCCGATGATAAAGCTGCCTGCAACGAATTGGTCTGGCTGCAACCGGATGCGCTCGGTCCCTCCACTACCTAGTGGCTTGCGTTCCAGGCAAGCAATCGGTGATTGCTGAACAGGTGAAATCTGTATCTCTTGATCTGGACGAAGCAGCATCGTTTCCTGCTTAGATGCAGCATTTAGCAGCTCCGTTACCCCGGAGAGAGACTTATAATAAGCCTCACTGGTATCACTGGCTTCCAATTCATTTCCCCGTCCCGCACCTTTCCACGATGGCTCGTGTAAGTCATAGTTTGCTGAAGTGTTCTCCCTATCTTCCGTAACTCGGTTTCCCGCGCTTTTAGATTCTGAGTTTGGAAAAGTCCATCTCCAGCTCTCCTGCCCTTGATCACTCGAATCGGAAGATTGCTTGTCTTGATGATGGCGTCCCGCTACAAATCCGGTCAGCTTATCTACCTGATAACGATCATTTTTCCGCTGTGCTGAGGAAGAAGTAGTTCCTAACCATTCCGAATCCAATACAGGTACTGAATCGCTGTACATATGAGATGAAGCTCGATTGCGCTCCCATTTCCCCGTCCAGCTTATATAAGCAACAGCGGCAAGTACCAAGGTCAGCACCACGGAAATGATCAACGGTACCGTCTCTGGATGATCCAGATAAATATAACGCCACACGATGGCCGAAGCGAGCAGACATCCGAGAGTAATGTAGGTTTTATATTTTTGCAATCCAGGCTCCACATCTTCTACTTCGTTTTCTGTTACAAGCTCAGAATTCTCCTCTGGTTTCACGAACGGTTTGAGCCGATTGATCCGTTTAAGCTCCTGAATCTCCTGCAGAGTCTCCCGATGCTCTTGCCCGTATGTTCCGCCACGATCAGTATAGTTCCCCTGTGAGGTATGAGCAGATATGATAGGGTCGGCTGATGAAAAAGCTCGCCCTTCCATACTTTCTCCCTTCACGCTAGCACTCTCTGTACCAGCCTTCATTCCTTGCAATAGCAGTTCCTTTAGCAATCCCAATTCAAATTCATTTCTATCACACAGATCGAGTATGCGTTGTATATATTCTCCCTGAAGGTGGGCCACACGAGTCATTAAACGAATAACCATCTGCTTAAATTGACTGCCTGTTTGCCCTGCATACTGTACACTGCGTAAAGGAACATAGGTTAAACTGGCGGTTTCCCTTGTACCTGAACCACTTAGAAAAATATAATCCTCGTGCAAAATAAACTGGCGGATATCTAACATATATTGCGGGCTGCGATGGAGGGTATCTGCCACTTCAAAAAGAATCCGGTAGAAATCAGAAGTCGACACGCTCCCACCTTTCCATAACTGGGAAAGCATGCGTTGCCCCGAAATATCGTAATGTAACTCTATCTGAAAATCGACTTCCTTTATTCTAAGTTCCAGCAGACCGGGAATCCGATTACCAGTCATCATGCCGGTCTGTACGGAATTTAAATCATCGGTCTTGAGCCCGTCTTCCTTGTTTAGAATCATAAATGTCCCGCCGTTCCGGGCAAAATCCCTGCTTAAACCAAACAATTCATGACCTCCTTAACAATTTCCTATCTCCGTGAGGTAGCATGATCTCCCCCAGCGGACATGTCATGGCAAGAAGTAAAGATAAGCACTGATCGCTCCCGGAATGACTGCCGTCATAAAAGGAAACCTGAGGTGCGCTTCATTTCCACCGGTCAGCGCTTTGCCGCTGCGAAATAGAAAAAATCCTCCTAAATTAAAAGCCACGCGCCGCAGTCTCATGATGGTTTCCCTCTTCCATAGCAAAATCCCTATGCCAATAATACCTGCAAAAAAAATCGAATATAAAGCTGCCTGCCATGCAAAAGCAGCACCTGTCCATGCTCCAATCAAGCCGAACAGCTTTACATCTCCTGCACCAACAGCTCCCATCCAGTACAAAATCAGCATGAACCCAAATCCGGTACCCAGTCCAGCAACAGCAAATAAAAAACCGTGCCACCCTCCAAACAGAGTATTGAACACCAAGCCTACCACTATGCCGGGCAATGTAAGCTTATTAGGGATTTTCATGCTACGTAAATCCGTAACTAACGCAATCGCGAGCAGAACTCCGCATACAATATACATCCACGTCAATGCGATCTTCCCCCTTTATAAAATAGAACTAGCAGACTACCAAATCACTTTCCATCGTAGTTATTCCTGTCCGTCTATGTCGAGTCGATCCTATCTAACCATCAGCTGGCTTTTCCACGGTAAACGGAACTTCTATACGTTGACCGTCCTCCGTTTCAATCACAAAGCTCCATTGACCAGGTGTTGTGTTCGTTCCCACAAACCAGTTCCATTCAATAATCCCGTCCGCACTGGCAGAGGTCCAGCCCAAATGCTGGGCCGTGCTTTCACCCGACTTATAAAGTACAGAAAGATTAGCAGTCGTCCCAGGCTCAACCTTGGCCTTGATCAAATTGTACACACCCTTCACAGCAGGTTCAGGCTTGACGAGCAACTGTATGGAATGCTGCGCATCCTTATCCGCTGTTGCCTCTCCTGTACCTGTCCCCTCCCCTGTGTCCCCAATCCAGAGACGTTCCTCTGCCGCCGCTTGAAGAACAATGCTGCGATACAAAAAGGGGACCTTCATCGGCAGTTCATACGATAGCTCTACTCTAAAATAAGGGTCCTTAGTTCCTGTAAGAGCAGGTACATGTACACTCGTTATATGAATACGGTCATACTCCAGAATGCTTTCCTCCATAAAAGGCTTTAGCATCGGCTTCAGAACAGGATCGAGTGCAGCTTCCGTAAATCGCCCCCGCAGCTCCTCCATCGGCTTTTGACCGCCCTGAACAGCGCTTTCTACCCAATCACCAATTGGAGGTGGCAACTGGGCAGCGAATTGGCTTGCATATTCACTCACAGATAACTTGGGCAATTCATCCAGCGGTTCACGGACTGCATCTATTTTCGCGGACGCCGCCTCCACGGCTAGAGAAACTGGGTAAATTTTAGTCGAAACCTGCTTAACCGCTTCTGAAGCGGTGTTCTGCAAGGCTGTGGATACCAGCGTCATCTGAACCATATAAATGAGAAAAATAATAAAAAACAGAAACATTGGCAACACCAGTGACGCTTCTAAAACAATACTTCCTTGTTCACATTGCTTCTGCCCACAAACTTTCCGTAAACACCGATTAATAGGAAAAATGCGCTGTTTTCGTGACATAGTACACACTTCCCTTAAGACTCTCGCCTTCATTTGAGGCGGTTCCGAGCATCTTCATTACCCCAGGTAGAAACCACAGCCTCATCCCATTCTTGACCTCACCCGTTGCATACGTTTGCCGCTCAGCAGGATTGACATCTGTATTCAGGCGGATCAGAGCAAGCATACGGGACATTTTTCGTTCATTATTGCTATGGAGCATCAGGAACAATCGCAAATGATCCTTGTATGTCATTCGAAATTTCAGAAAATCAGACAATGGCACGTCTCCCTTTTGTGCCAGCATAATCATATCTTCTATCGCTTTTTCTACTCCATATAACAAAGCTGCCGCCAAAACGACCAGCGGATTACCTTTTGAGCTGTTTTTAACCAATCCCTCCATTGTTCGAATGGCAAGTCTCATAGCAAAAATTTCTCCATAGGCGGATGCCAGATTACCCGTCGGATTATGGAAGCCATACAGGATATACTCAACTTCCTGATTATTCACCTCCAGCTGATCTCCCAAAATCTGTGCAGCATTTCCCACATTTCCACCCGATCCGGCCAAGCTGCCAAAACGGCTAAAATCCACATGATGGAAGTAAGAAAGTGCGTATTCATTCTGGTAAAACTCGTCTCCCAGTTGAGTCAGTAAATTGGATGCCGACCCGTATAGACCATCCATACTATCCATGGAAGCTCCCGCAGCATCATAGGTGTCATAGGGCAAATCAGCGGATACAGATGGACTGGATGTAGACTGGTTAAACGAAATACTTTCATTGTAATACCGCTCCAGGTTTTGGAATTGTTCTGCACTTTGTTTACCTTTGGAAAGAACCTCAATGATCCGATAGGCTTGTTTGAGCTTGTTTTTCGCCTCTTTTTCCATTTTCTTGCGTTCTTTGTCCGGTCCACGTCGCGTATCCATCATTTTGACTTCACCGTCGAGTACATTGGCAGGTCCCGCCCAAGCATACGCATTCAAGTATTTATCTATCTCTTTGAGCGTTGATGCGACTTCTTGCTTGAGCATGTCTGCATTCAAAAATGGATCTGTATAAAAGGATAAGGTACGCATCATGCTCGTTATTCTATTGTTAGCAGTATTTGTAGAAGTCCGTTGCTTTTCGATTTCTGCTTCCCATTGCTCAAATTCCTTGTCTGGAATCAACAAATCCTCTGCTTTTTGCCGTGCGCTTCCTACCGACGGATCTGCGTTGGAGCCTGCTCCGCTTGGAGTAGGGGCTGCTGAAACCTCATCGTAGCCTGCATTGGCCGCCCTCTGCTTATATTGGGCAATGACTTTGCGCATCTCTTCATTAATCTGTCGGGCCTCACTTAACGGTTCCTTGGCTTCCAGAAGCAGCTTATCATGTTCTTCTCCAGCCTGAACCATGATCTGACGCAGGCGATCAAGCGCTGCCCTCGCTCTACGTGCATATTTTTCCATCTGCATGATTTTAACATCGTCCACACTCTTCTTATTGTCTTCATATACATGTACGTAATGCTTATATTGACCGGCAATATCGGCTACAACCTCAAGCGGGTCCCATATATACTGATTGGGCATATAGGTGCCCCTCTGTTTAATAATCCGCTTGCGAACCTCTTCCATATAAGCTCCTGCCTTACGTTGCTTCTCCAGCATGTCATCCAGTTTGGCCTCTCGTCTGTCGTACAGCTTTTGCAGCCTTTTCAGCAAATCTACCGTATGAGAAGCCTCTTTCATATTTTGAGAGAGCGGCTTAAGCTTTTCGAGCACTTCAAACGTAAAATCGACAGGTGCTTTATACTTCATCTCTTCACGGATCTGCTCGTTAAATATGGCATATTTACCAAGCTCCCTTTCCATTTGCAGGGAACTAGAATCCAGCTTCATATTCATAAGCGGTAGCGTTTCTGTGCGTGCCGTACGCCGCGCGCTGTCATTCAGCACTTTGACCATAATTTGTTCTCCGCCGCCTTCGCCATAAGCAAACAAACCGTACTCCTGTTGTAATGTCGGATCATAAGCAGACATCACTGAACGAACCGCCGCATGGGTCAGCCGTTCGGTCTGCACATGCAATGCAGCAATTCTCGCGTAATCAATAAATACAGCAATAAAACCGAACATGACCGCCAAAATCAGAATTAAAAAGACCGTGACAGCACCTGATTCCCCGTCCTTTGTGTTGTGTCTCTTACCAAACACCCGCTTCCTCCTTTCCAGTTACATTCCCGTTACTTACTTCTCAATGACCGTTTTGACCATATTGCATCAGTACTTTCCCTACAACTGCCGAATCTACCTTTTCACCTGATCCTCTGCCCATAAACTTCGCACCATAATAACGGACCAACTCCACCGTACGAATCCATTCCACAGGTTCGACCACGCCAGAGCTCATTTTCCCTTGCAAATCCGTCTGATCTAAAAACTGATTCAACAAAGGTACCTTCACTATCTTATTTAACTTTGTGGTCACCTTACGGTGAATCATACTGTTCTCATATGTCATCTGCCCCTGCATGCCCGCAGGCATTCTATTTTCTGCATTGGACAGCTTCTGAGCAGGTAACGAGCCTCCCCCATTGCCGCCCGGCACCTGTACACTTTCCTGATTGTTGGCTCCGGTCCAGCCAAACAGGGCTCCCAACATAACATCATCCTTCAGGCGCCAATAGAGAGAATCCCGTTGCCCTTGTGTAAATGCTCCCGTACGTGGGTCCTTGAAGCTGTTATCCCAACTGTAAGCGGCCCTTTCCGAAGCAGTAGCAGCGACCTGCACCAATATAGATTTTTGATATATGTACAGGCAAAAAAATAACATCACAAAAATGACCAGCAGTAGAATGGGAAAGACGAGGGAAGCTTCCAAGGAGAAGCTCCCGTCCTCTTTTTGTGCTAATTTACGCAGCATTATGAATCCATAAAATCGTTACTTTTTTTATCCGCCTTTTTCAAAAGCCCTTCTACAATTTTCTTGATCTGATCCTTAAAAATAATTGCCACCGCAATCAGAATGGCAATGATCAGGATCATTTCTAACGTACCCAGACCATCCTCATCCTTGTACAACTTACGAATACTGCCTGTTACTAATATCATCATCGTTGTATTCCTCCTACATATTCATCATCATTAAAGCCGGAGCGCCCACCAGCACAATTACCGTTAGCAAAATCAGCGCCATCGGGAATACTAGCTTAGATGAAGCCTGCTCCCCTCTTGTGCGGCTAATTGAAGTCCGCTTGCCCCATAACGTCTGGGATAACTCACGTAAAGCCATCACGAAATCGCTCCCGCCGCGCCTCATATTCAACAAAACTGTCGTCGTAAATACTGTCATTTCCTGAATACCACAACGTTTGCTCAGGTGCTCAAATGCCTGTTGAAAGGAATAGCCGCTTTCCCATTCCGCCACCGTCTGCCTCAGTTCTCGATACAACGGATGTTCCGTATCCGCCCCTTTACGTTCCACGCAATGTAGCAATGCCCGTTGTACCGTCTCACCTGCACCTACTAAAAGCATCATTTTACTCAACAGTTCAGGCAATTCCATTAAAATTTGCTGATCCCGCTTCTGTACTTTCCCATGCAAATCCTTGATCAGCGCGATGGGTACCAGAATACCAAGTCCCAATCCGAGCACCAGCCCGGTCGCATCCCCGCCCAGCATAAGCGATATTAAAGCTCCACCAGCAGCCATTATATATCCGTAACCCAACATTTCTGTCAGAAAAAGCATCGTTTTTTCTCCGCTGTTGCGCATACCATACAGCTTCTGCACCGAACGCTGGAGCTTGAACATCAGCAAAGGCAGCCTGTGAGTAGCACGTGAAGCATGAATCATGTGTACAAATGGGACTGAAAGTCTTTGCAGCCGCAGTCCCTCCAGCTTCATATGGCGAAAATGCGCATACTTAGCACCATGCATCTGGTTCAGCACCACCCAGCCTCCCACTTGCAGAACCAGCATGACCAGACAAACCAACATCACCACACCCATCTCTCCTTACACTTCAATCTTCATAATGTGATTGATCCACACAAGACACCCACCAAGCACCAATAAACAAAAGGTTGATAAAATCATACCTGTACCGCTGTATAAGGGCATCATGTAATCACTCGCTGTCATCGTCATAAACAATACAAACAAAAAAGGCGCTGCAAACATAACCCTCGATTCAAAACGTTTCTGCGCAATCATTACACCGATCTCCTGCTGAATTTCCAACTTCTCACCAATGACACTTGAAGCTCGTCGTACGACTTCCACCAGATCACCTCCGGTTCGCTTGCAAGCCGCAAATACGTCCGCAAAATTCGTAATATCCTCCATTTGCGCCCGACGGGCCAAATCCTGCAAAGCAGCCTCCACAGGCTGTCCGATTTCGAGACAGGCGGTAATAATGTTAAATTCAAAAATCAGGTCGTGATCTCCATCCGGACTAAGCAATCTCAAATCCTCTACAGCCTCACGAAAACCATTCTCCACCGACCTTCCCGCTGAAAGAGAAGACGAGAGCGAATATAACGCCTGCTTGAATTGGATGCTTAGAGCAGACCTGCGTCGTTGCAGCAAAAATTGCCTAAAATAACGAGGCGTCACCACAGCCCCGGCAGCGCACAGCAACGATAATATCCATTGGTGATAAAATAGAAAGCCGATCATCGCAAACAGCACGCCACTAAAGAATATGCACAGACTTTTTTGTACTGTCGATAATGTATACACCGTATAATCTGGCAGAGAAGGGACCTCATGTGATACTTGCTTGGCAGTCGTTTTTCCTGGCTTCACGCTGATACTCCTCCCCTGTGCCAGCTTTCCGGATTGATCCCGGCCATTTGCAGCTTCAAAGTATGTTGCAGACCCTCGCCACAACGTTCCAGACCTCCTACGATTCGCCCGTTACTTTCTCCTCGTTCCTGAAAACGATAAAGGGGATTAAGCGTCACCTCACCATTTTCAAAACCAATCACTTCGCTAATTTCCAGTACTCGTCTGGATTTGTCGCGCATCCGTGACAGATGAACGAATATATCAATGGCCGAGCTGATCTGCTGCCGTACTACTCCAAGCGGAAGCTCTGCCCCTCCGAGCACCATCGTTTCCAGCCGGCTGACCATATCGCGGATATTATTCGCATGCCCAGTTGACAAAGATCCATCGTGTCCTGTATTCATCGCTTGCAGCATATCCAATGCCTCACTTCCCCGGACCTCACCCACCACAATGCGGTTGGGCCGCATACGCAGGGAGGAACGAATCAGATCACGAATTGTGATTTCTCCCTTCCCCTCGGTGTTCGCATTCCGTGTTTCCATGGAAACTAGATTAGGGACCGTCACAATTTGCAGCTCTGCTGAGTCTTCAATGGTAATAATCCGTTCAGACGACGGGATAAACTGGGATAATGCATTCAGAAAAGTTGTTTTACCAGACCCCGTTCCTCCGCTTATAAAAATGTTGTACTTGCTACGTACCAAGTCCTTGAGCATAGCAGCGGTTTCTGCATCAAGCGCACCCATTTGTATCAAGTCATCCATCGTCATAGGACGCTCGGGAAACTTCCGTATTGTCATCGTCGGACCCTTGAGAGCAACTGGAGGCAACACAATATTTACGCGTGACCCATCCTTTAACCGGGCATCCACAATGGGGGAAGCCTCATTCACAATTCGGTTCACCCCGGCTACAATCGTCTGGATTAAATCCTCCAGCCGCTCGCGGGACTCAAATTGATCAGGTACCTGCATCACTTCACCAGCCCGTTCCACAAAAATTTCCCGGTGACTGTTAATCATAATTTCCGTAACGGTCGGGTCATCAATCAATGGCTGGAGTACATCCAGCCCACGGAAAGAGTTAAAAATCTTGCGGACGAGTGCATGCTTCTCACGGGAAGTTAAGCCCACCAGCTCTACATCGTGTAAAATTCGATTTTCAATATGCCGTACCAGATCTGCATCCTTTACCGAAGACGTTACGTCCAGCCCGTTTCGGATATCTGCTCGCAATGCCTTAAACCGTTCCTCATTCATGTTCATCAGCCCCTTTTAAGACCAAACGGCGGGCGGATGTGTTACACTGTCCACATTCAGCAGCTCGTGGCACAGATGACGAATTTCCCGCTGATAAATCGGTGAACTAAGCAGTAGCTCATGGTGCTGCATCTGCTTCCATGAAGGTATATAGGGTAACGCTCCGTTTATCTCCATGAAGTCACGAGGTAATGAGTTGATCATAGTTCCCATATAGCGGTTCACCACAAAGCTGGTTTTGCATATCATGTCTTCAAGCCCTTCAGGCTGCGTGGTTTCTAAAACATCCAGCCATAATCCGCACTTGTGCATGCTCATTAAATCGTCTGCCAGCAGCCAAATCAGCTTATGACTAGCTTCAAGCACGGCTTGAGCCCGATCACCTTTTTCAGAATCGCCATCTACGATCACTACATCATACTGCCCACTTTCGGCAACCGTTCGAATCAGCTCTTTCGCTTCATCACAAGTCATGTCCGTCAGCTCCTTGCGATTATAGACAGGCTGAAAAGTATCCGCCTGAATTTCAGGGCGACGAATACAGTAGGAAGCCATGGATAATGGAGTGTCCTCACTCCCCTCCGCCTTGAGATCATAGAGCAGCCTGGACAGCCCTTGTCCTTCTGCTCCGCTAGCACTGCCTGAACCAGTGAACAACGAGCTTGAATCCACCGTCTCCAGATTCAGATAGAATACCGAATATCCCTCATTCCCCAGCTGTTTGGACATATTGAGTGCGGCCGTTGTCTTGCCTAGTCCACCGGAAGCTGCTACGATGCCGATAATCATTCCACCTTCCCGACTGTTTACACTTTTCCGACCGTTCGACCTCTGTCTAGCCGTTTCCAAAATAAAACCGACCAGCTCAGATAAAGGCTGATACTTTAATAAAGGCTGTCCATATTCGCTCACTTGTTCTCCCTCATGCAATACCAAACAAGGAATATCAGCAGCTTCCCTGTCTGTCCATAGATTCAAAAAAGCCGCTTCACCTACCACCACATCCGGTCTTTTCATTCCACTGGTTTCCATCATGTATTGATGAAATGCCTCCGGTTGCGAAAAAGCCGTGATTCTCAGCCTTCTGGCGTACTCGCTTCCGTGAATATAATTCAGCAGCGGCTCAATATAATCCCGGCCTTCTACGGCCAATACCACTTTCACTGGAACCATAACGCTCATCCCTTTCCCTAACACAACAACGCAAAAAAGCACCGTTCATCCATCCGTAAATACATACGGTTGGTGAACGGTGCTTCCGTCACGTGCAATCTATTTACTGGTAGAATAGCATAGCGCTTATATTAGAGCAAGTATTTTTTGTGCAAGTATCTTCCAAAATCCTCGTACTAGGAGAAGGCGGGCAGTCTAGCCCCGCCTCCTAGCATCTTCATCTTAGTAGAATTTGTGGTGACGACGATGACAGTCATGATGGCGATGATGGCGGTGATGGCGACGTTTCCGGCAATGACATTTCTTATCAAAATCTTCATGTTTCCGGTGATCATGTTTAAATTTAGGTTTAAACTTAATGACAGTCACCTTAATGATCTTCTTAAAGATACGTTTTCTTGGCTTACGCAAATGACAATGTTTAAACATTTTTAATTCGCCTCCATTTCTTTGAGATAGAATATACTATGGAAGCAGCGAACTATCGGTAACCATCATATGTCTATTTATGAATTTACTGGGCGAATTAATGATCTACCTCAAGCTTAATATCCGGATCATAATCCGCCACAATTAGAACATCCATATGACGTGCTTGACGGAGAATCCTCGGCACAACCGCGGCCTTCCCCCAACGGCTACTTCGGGAAGACTGCCCCACGATGAGCTGCGTACCTGAATATCCTTCCACTGGAGCAATCAAAATGTCGGCAATCTCGCTTCGGCTGGAAACAAGCCGTATCTCAAAGGTTCCCCCCAGTCGGTGGGTCAGCAACTTTAGTTGTTCCAGACGAGGGTTCAGTCTCTCGGGTATACGCTCACCAACATGAGCATAAGTCACAATCCACACAGCCTTCAGACGAAAGGCGATACGAAAACCGCGGCGAATCAGCCTTTCAGCATTTTCGCTTAGCGTCACGCCTACGAAGATCACTTCCTCCCTGCGCCACGGTCCCCGAAGTGATTCGTGTCGATCCCAGGATTCCAGCCGCTCATCTACATCATCTGCCAATTCCCGCAAAGCAAGTTCACGCAACGCAATCAGATTGCCCAGTTTAAAAAAGTGGCTAAGTGCCTGTTCCACCTTCGCAGGATCGTATATTTTGCCCTCACGCATACGCTGCTGCAAAGATTTAGGAGCCACATCAACAAGCTGTACTTCATCGGCCAGACGCATCATATGGTCGGGAACAGTTTCTCTCACTCGTATGCCAGTAATCTGTTCTACCGCATCATTCAAGCTCTCCAGATGCTGTACATTCATTGTGGATATCACAGAAATACCTTGTTCCAAAATGGTAAGCACATCCTCATAGCGCTTAGATCTCATACTTCCGGGAACGTTGGTATGTGCCAGCTCATCAATAAGCACCACCTCGGGATTACGCCTGAGAATGGATTCCGTGTCCATTTCTTCCAAGTGTGCGCCATGGCGCTCGATGGACTGACGGGGTATCATCTTCAGAGATCCTACCTGGGCCAGTGTTTCTGCTCTTCCGTGCGTTTCCAACAATCCGATAACTACATCGATCCCACTCTCCAGCAGATCATTCCCCTCTCTCAGCATCGTGTATGTTTTGCCGACCCCCGGAGCAGCGCCAATGTATACCTTGAGCTTGCCCCGCAGGATTTTGGCTGCCTCAGCCTGTGCTTCCTCAACGCTCAAACGATGATACGGATCGTTATCTCCCTCCTCCTGTCTCATTGTTGGCAAAATCCGCTCACCCTCCTGCTCGGCCCGGTCCGCAATCAGCAGCAAATCCATATTTTTCATTCGTTTTAAAATCCCGTTCACAAGCGATCCTTTCATCAGCTCCTGCCACGGCGTCTGCCGAGAATGCCCCATAACAATTCGGGTAACATTGTGCGTCACCGCATAATGAATCAGTTGACGAGGCAACCTTCTGCGGGAAAAAAGCGGGATTTCTTCAAATGTTGATCCGATCTTGTCAGCCAATTTCTCAATTGAACGCTTGAAGGCTGCTGATTCCTTGGACAGCTTGCGCTTCGAGCTGACAAAGGAGACTACTAGCATATCTCCACCCAACCGCTTGGCGACCTGTTCCCCCCTACGTACATAAATGGACCCATTCCAATGATATTGGACAGGTACCAAAATACGCTCTGCGGCTCCTGACGCCCCGTGTAAGCCTAACTCCTCCCGGTGCCGTTCCAGCGAATCGTTCACATCCTCTGCTACCAATCGCAGGGCAAGCTCACGCAATTTACCCAGATTTCCCCGGTGAAACATCTCAGGATTCGGCGTATGCATGTAGCCTTTCGCCAGCCGTTCCAAAATCATTTCCGGGGTAGCATCAATCAGACGAATTTCATCCGCCAGCTCCAGTGTATCAACCGGAACCGTATATTCCGCTTCAAAGCCTGTCAGCTGATACACCCACTCCGTAATTCCCTCGAGTTCATAAACATTGACCGTCGTAATGACGCTAATTCCCTGCTCCAGCAAATACCGAATATCTTCCAGCCGTGTTGGAAATAGGGCGTCTTTCCGGTTATGATGTGCCAAATGATCCACCAGTACCACCTCGGGATTTCGTGCCACCAAAGCCTCCACATTCAGGTCCTTTTGCTCCTCACCATCTTTTATCCAATGAATGCTAGGCACTCGCTCCAGCGTGCCGACCTGTTCCACGGTCACAGGCCGCTGCATGGTTGAGACCGCACAAATCACAACATCAATACCTTCATGCTGCAGCGATTGTCCCTCCTGCAGCATATGATACGTCTTGCCCGAGCCACTGACCGCACCCATGTATATTTTGAGTCTGCCTCGATGCAGTTTGTTAATCGAATCCAGTATTTCCTCTGGTGATTTACGTTTGAAGCTCTCCACTTTCGTTCCTCCCCACAGCGTGCCGCTTGTTTGTTCCGTCCATTCTTATATGGTTGTAATGAATGTACTCCCGTGTCCCAATCAATTCAAGATGATCAATCAAGCTTGCCCCAAAAAAAGCCGCACAGGGCAGTATAAGTGCAAAAAAACGTGCATTCAGGTCTCTTATGCCTGAATGCACGCTATTTTGGGTAACTCATATGGGATCACTTCCTACAATCACTTGCTATCTTCGCCAACGATCCCCCGTTGTTGAAATAACTTTTGCCATACCACACCGTGAGACGGGGAAAAGAGGAAAGCCAAGAGCAGCAACACACCCGATACACACAGCATACATGCTGCAATAGAAGCATCCAATACACTTGCTGTGTAAAAGCCTACGACCGAACTGATCGTCCCAAATCCGACGCTGTATACAATCATACGAGACAACTTTTCTGTCAGCAAATAAGCGGTAAGCGGCGGTACTACGAGCATGCCAACCACCAGAATTGCACCCACGCTCTCAAATGACGCCACCGTCGTTAGTGAGACGAGGCTCATCAGCAGATAATGAAAAAAAACAACTGGAATGCCTAATGAAGCTGCCAAGGCGGGATCGAAGGAAGTGATTTTAAATTGCTTGAAAAAGCCCCCTATCACGAGCAAATTGATCAAAAACATCGCGCCCGTAATCCACACAGCCCTCGGACCGACATCGAAGCCGGCTATTTCTAACGTATTCCACGGCACATAAGCAATTTCCCCATACAAAACGTGATCCATATCCAGATGGGCATTGGAAGCAAACACACTGATCAGCAAAACACCGATAGCAAACAATGTCGTAAACACTACCCCAATAGCAGCATCACTTTGCAGACCGCTTTGTTGGAATAGCTGAATCAGGTACACCGTTAAAAGACCCAACACTGCCGCACCAAACATCATCCACACCGAATCCCTCGATCCGCTGATGAGAAAGGCAATGACAATCCCCGGCAATACCGCATGACTGATTGCATCACCGATCATAGCCATTTTTCGGAGCACGAGAAAGCACCCGACGATACTACATCCCCCTGCCACTAACATTCCCGTCAAAATTACATAAAATGAACTCATAGGGCACGCTCCTCCCTTGGCTGTGTTCCGACTGTCTGCTCCAGATTTTTTCTGGCGTTCAACCGAACGATAGCCTTGGAGATCATCCCGCGCTGCGGCGCAAAAATCAAGCTCACTCCAAACACCACAGTCGCACACAACACGCATAACGGTCCTGTAGGCAGATTTTGTCCCAGAGAGCTAATGACCGTCCCACCAAGGCCTGCTATAGCACCAAACAAGCCTGATAGGCACACCATGACACCCAGCTTCTCCGTCCAGTATCTTGCCGACACGGCCGGGGTAATCAGCAGAGCAGCCATCATAATGACTCCCACGGCCTGAATGCCAGCAACCACCGCAATGACAATCAATAGCATCAACAACTTATCCAGCAAACCTGCCGGAAAACCAAGACCGCGGGCAAAGCCGGGATCAAAGCTGAGCAGCTTAAATTCCTTGAAAAATAATATACATATTCCGATGAGTACCACCGAAATTACCGCCATCGTATAGACATCAGACAATACCATTGCCGCAGCTTGACCAAATAGAAATTTATCCAACCCGCTTTGGTTTCCTGCGCCACTATGCTGGATTTCGGTCAACAACATAATGCCGAAGCCAAAAAATACCGACAGCACCGCTGCAATCGCGGAATCGCTTTTAATTCGTGAATACCGGGTTAATGCACTGATGGCAAAGGTAGCAACAATCCCCGCAATAGCGGCCCCAATCATAAATCCAAACACGGATTTTGTACCTGTGATCATAAAAGCCACACATACCCCCGGCAAAGCCGCATGTGCCAAAGCATCTCCCATGAGCGACTGCTTGCGCAAATACATAAAACTGCCAATCACCCCGCTGCTTAAACCGAGCAAAATGCAGCCCAGCAAAATCCACTGCATGTTTGGGTCGGTCAAAAGCGTTGCCAAGCTTGTCATACTGCTCACCTCACTCCGAGTATCGTACCGGAATCCGGGCCTGTTTTGAGTATACTCAGACGCCCGCCATACGTACGCTGCAGATTTTCCTCGGTAAAAATATCTGTCGTCTCTCCAAACGCCATCAGATGCCCGTTCAACAGCATAACCTGGTCAAAATAATCCGTGACCGTAGATAAATCATGATGAACGACAAGCACGGTTTTACCCTGCTGTTTCAGATCATTGAGCAATGAAATAATGGCTTTTTCTGTTGCAGCGTCCACACCGACAAACGGTTCATCCATAAAATAAAGCTGAGCATCCTGCGCAAGTGCTCTGGCTAAAAAAACACGTTGTTGCTGACCGCCAGACAATTGACTAATCTGCCTGTCTGCATATTTGCTCATTCCAACCTTGTCCAAACTCTCCATCGCAGCCTGACGATCTGCTGCTCCCGGACGCTTAAACCAGCCCAATCTGCCATACCGTCCCATCATAACCACATCCAATGCGTTCGTCGGAAAATCCCAATCCACCGACTCCCGCTGTGGTACATAGCCAACCTTGAGTAGCTGTTGCTTGTAGGGCTTGCCATAGACCAGCACCTCGCCCCTAAGCTTTGGAATCAGTCCAAGCGCTGCCTTGATCAGTGTAGATTTCCCAGCCCCGTTCGGACCGATAATACCAATCAGCTTGCCTTCCGGCACCTCAAAGGAAACATCGAACAAAACGGGCTTTTTTTGATAAGCTACCGATAAATCACGAACGACAAGTGGTGAATGCCCCATGTATCTCTGCCTCCTTATTTAAGAGCTTTAACAATCGTATTAACGTTATGCTTGACCATTCCAATATATGTTCCATCTTCTGTGCCCTCTTCACCCATGGCATCCGAATACAGCTCGCCACCAACCTTAATTATATGACCTTGCTGAGCGGCCCCCTGAATAACCGCATCTATGGCCTTTCTCGGAACACTAGATTCTACGAATATAGCCTTGATTTTATGTTCGACCAGATAATCTCGCAGCTTGGTCACATCTTGAGAACCCGCTTCTGATTCTGTGCTCATACCTTGAAGTCCTCTCACTTGAATGTGGTAGGCATCTCCGAAATAGCCGAAAGCATCATGTGCCGTGACAAGCACGCGCTGGGCTTCCGGTATACTGGCAATCTGCTCCCTCGTGTAATCATCCAGCTCTCGCAGCTCAGTGAGATAGGCTTCTGCGTTGGCCTTATATTCCTCCGCATGAACAGCGTCTAGCGCCGACAATTCATCTCTGACGGTTTCTACCGCAGACATCCAATTCTGTACGTTAAACCAGATATGTGGATCATGCTCAGATCCCATTTCCGGGCTACCTGCACGCAAGTGATCCTGGGCGATGTTTTTGGACACGGATATGACGGGTTTTTGCTTGCTGATTTTCTCCAGAATGTCCTGCATTTTTCCTTCCAGATGCAACCCGTTATAAAAAATAACGTCGGCCTGATCCAGCTTGCGCATATCTCCCTGAGAAGCCTTGTACAAATGCGGGTCAACGCCTGACTTCATAATTCCCGTGACCTCCACATGATCACCGCCGACCTTGCCGACAATGTCAGAGATCATACCGATGGTAGCCGTAGCCTTTATTTTTTGTCCCGCCTCTCTCGCAGTTCCCTGCTCCTTCTTCTTAGCATCGGTACATGCAGTCGCTAGAACTAGAGCTAGAGACAACACTCCAACCGTCGTTACCCATCGCGGCAAAGCCTTCTTAAACTGCTTGTTCATGTTTTAAAATCCTCCTTTGAATATTCGTTTTGGGACAAACTATTTCCTTGATTCAATTATTTTTTATCAATACTATATTTTAGAGTATACACTAAAGTTTTTACCTAGGGAAACATTTTATAAAATATAATTCTTATGTATTTCGTTATACCGTTCGATTTTCGTTCTCCCAATGTGTAATATATAGAAGATATCCAGTCATTAAACCAAAGAATACATATAAAGAGGTGCAGGTCATGGAGCCAACAGGATACAGCCCTTATCGGAACAAACGTCGGCAAGTTCGGATACGAAAAATACTGCTCATTTTTATGCTGGTGTGCTGTCTGCTTGCCCTAACTTCCTGTGCTCGAGGTGACATCCATGTAGATGTTCATCTCGATCAAAGTGTAGATATGGATGCAACGTTCAGTGTAAACAACCAGACACTGATGATGTTGGACAATCCCGGGCTGCTAGATCGATTAGTCAAGCGTATTCAAAGCAACAATGTAGATGTACAGCCGCTAGCTGAACAGGGAAGAAAGGGATATCAAATCAAGGGACATTATCAAGGAGATTGGAGCACAAACAAAAAAAATCCCAGTCAGGGATTAAATCTACCTGAGGGATTAGAAATAAAGCGTGCTGTGAGTCAACATTTTTTCACAACGAATATTGATCTTACCATGAAGCTCGATCTACCACGGATGCTTCCTAAAGAAGCTCAAGGACTGAGTGACAAATTTGAGCAAATGAATGTGTTTGCGCGCAAATTACTGGAGCGGCAGCTGGATCTTAACTTCAGCCTATCCTTACCCATCCAACCTGCTACCAATAATGCGGACCGTGTGTCGGAAGACGGAAAAACACTATATTGGGACATTGCTCCTTTGGAATCTAACGAGCTAAAATTGTCTGTTAACGTACCCAATGTACGACATATCGTGTATGTAGCTGTTACGAGCCTGATACTGATCGTGATCGCTGTGATCTTACTAATTCGTAGACATCGCTCCAAAAAAGAAACTTAAAAAAGTAACTAAAAGTGCGTGTTCAAAAAGTCGGCTTTTCAGGACCGAGAAGATTGGATGAAGCTAGGGACTGAGTAGCGGAGCGTAGACAGATCTACGTGAGCAACGGAAGGCCCGGCTGAATTCAAGATTCGACGTCGAATCCGCTTCTTGATTAGCTTCGTTATGGAAAGACGACTTTTTGAACAACCTCTAAAAAAATCGTTGTCTGATTTCTGGTGGGGGGATCTGACATTGATCCTCTTCATCCTTGCCAAACCAACGATATCGGTTACGCGCCACCCAGTTATAGACTGCATTGCGCACAAAGCGGGGAACCAGGATGAACACATAGGCCAGCGGATATGGAAAACGAAGACGTTTGGCAATTCGCAAAGCTGCGGTTGACCTTGTATAATACGTACCGTCTTCAATCAGCACGAACGTATCCAACTGATCTGTAGATAGTCCTCCTGCACGTAATAGTTCTTGTCCTGCCTCAGATTGCAGGGAACCAAAATGAAATGTTCCCTTAGGGTCACGCTTGATAATAAAGCGGGCCGCTCCCTGACAAAAGTGGCATACCCCATCCACCAACACAATGGAATGATCTGAATGGGCATGATCAGACTGGTTCATAAATGCATTTCACCTCCAGAGAAATCAACGGCATGAATACCAGCAACGCAACCATATGAATATAAACAAAAAAACGCCGAAAGTATCCGACGCTTGTTTAGAAATGTATAGTCTTTACCTGTTCGAAAAACTAGCTCAATGCTTTCTCAAACAGCTGTTTCGTATTAATTTGCTCTAAAAACTCCTCATGGAACTTATCCATACACTTGCAGATAAAATCCTTATGGCATACCGGGCAAGGCGTCGTTAGCAGTCGACTAATATTCGTCAAGGTCCACTCCGGATTACGTTGAGAAAAAACGCGGCACTCCGTTCCATCGGCCAAACTCATTTTAAACTCATAAAGCCCTTCTTTTTCGTTGCTGCCAGCCAGCGTGAAATTAACAATATTCGGTCTGTAAGACATCATATCACCCGTATTTTTCAAATTTGTTTCGTACCTGATGACCAGAATCACCTAAGCCATCTTAATGAATTTTGGCGATGATGTCAAATGGTCGCGAATCTCAGCTAATCAAGATCTATGTGCAAAAGCCGCCAATAAATCGGCGGCCAGAGTGTAAAAGTTATAGAAATGCAGTCAAATGACATTGAGCTCGACATCAATGTTACCGCGTGTTGCTTTGGAGTATGGACAAAAATCATGTGCTTGGCGTGCCAAATCTTCGGCCTGGGCGCGTTCAATACCAGGTATTTTCACATCCAGACGTACCGCCAGCTGGAAGCCGCCATCGCTTGGGTCCTTGCCGATAGATACGTGGCTGGTGACCTCAACATTATCCACCTTCACCTTAGCCTTTCGGGCCACGTTAGCCAATGCGCTCTCATAGCAGGCGCCATAACCTGCCGCAAACAATTGCTCCGGATTCGTAGCTTCTCCACCTGCGCCACCCAGTTCCTTCGGCGTACTGAGCTTATGCTTCAAAACCCCATCAGATGAAGCGACTGAACCGTCTCTTCCACCATGTACCGTTGCTGATGCTGTGTATAATGCTTCCATGATTTCATCTCTCCTTCTCTATATTATTTGCATTCCGCAGGAATCTATCGTCATGTTAATACATGATTTCCTTCTCGTATGTACTTTAAACGAACTACACAAAATGAATCATTTAAAACATGGAAGTTAACTGATTTATTTACCGTTTAATCCCACCTGAAACGCGTAAATTCGAAGAAAAAGGATTGCACTGGGCTATTTATCGTTTCAGTCCGAATGACTACAAGGAAATTGATAAAATATGGAACGGCGTTTACCCGGAAGATGGACAACCTTTGTATGTTAAAGACGGTCCTCCCGAAGGAGCTCCATCCCCGATTTGGAGGAAAAGCCAGAAATGTTCTCCCTAGGACTATCCTCGGAAGAAATTGAGGAACTGGCTGCACGGCTCTCCCGCAATATTTAAAAGATGTAATTCAAAAAAAATCCAAAACGACCAAGCTGCTCCCCTCAGAGTGATATAGCTTGGTTTTTCTATTGTTCAGCTTTATACGATGGCTATATTGCTTCAAAAATACGATTAACTTGCTTGACCACACAAAAGTTGCACTAGACAAAAACTATTGTGGGTGTACAATAGGGATAACACAATCGTTATGTCACTAATAATATATTTCAACATCAATAAAGAAGGTGAAGCGTATGAAAAATACAAAGGGCAACTTCGCGGAAATCGCTTCACTGTCGGAAGTGAATCGTTCCTTGAGCGTCCCGAAAGACGGGACCTGGTTTCGGAAGTTTCTTGCCTTTGCTGGACCCGGCTATATGGTCGCAGTCGGCTATATGGACCCCGGCAACTGGGCCACAGACATCGCCGGCGGATCGAAATTCGGCTACACGCTGCTTAGTGTCATTCTAATCTCCAACCTGATGGCCATCCTGCTGCAAGCCTTATCTGGCAAGCTTGGCATTGCCACAGGTAAAGATTTGGCTCAAATGTGCCGTGATGCCTATAGTCGTCCTGTCGCGATCGGCTTATGGCTATTGTGCGAAATTGCCATTGCAGCCATGGATTTGGCCGAGGTCATCGGTTCAGCCATTGCGCTGAAGTTGCTGTTCGGTCTACCGTTACTATACGGAGTTATCATTACAGCATTTGATGTTATGCTCATTTTACTGCTGCAAAACAAAGGTTTTCGGGCATTGGAAACACTCGTCATTGTGCTGATGGCGACGATTGCCGGCTGTTTTGGCATTAATCTCCTTTTGGCACAACCGGAATGGGGCGGCGTATTGGGCGGCTTTGTACCAGACTCGCAAATTTTGACGAATCCAAGCATGCTGTATATTGCCATCGGTATTATGGGCGCTACGGTAATGCCGCATAACCTGTATCTGCATTCTTCTATTGTACAAACTCGCAAATTTGAGCAGACTTCAGCAGGTAAACGGGAAGCTATTACATTTGCAACTTGGGATTCCAGTATAGCGCTGATGTTCGCTTTATTTATTAATGCCGCCATCTTGATCGTGGCAGCTGCTGTATTCCATACGGCAGGAAGAACAGATGTAGCCGAAATTAGTGATGCCTATTATCTGCTTTCGCCACTACTGGGAACCACACTGGCGAGCATACTATTTGGGGTGGCATTACTCGCCTCAGGTCAAAATTCAACCGTAACAGGCACTTTAGCTGGACAAATCGTGATGGAGGGCTTTTTGAATCTTCGTCTTTCACCTTGGTTGCGTCGTCTAGTGACCCGCCTCATCGCGATCATTCCAGCGGTTATCGTCACTGCAATCGCAGGTGAAAAAGGTGCGGAGGAACTGCTTGTGCTGAGCCAGGTCATCCTGTCCATCCAGCTTCCCTTTGCCATCATTCCATTACTGCTCTTTACCAGCGACAAAAAGATTATGGGTGAATTCGCAAATAAAATGTGGCAAAAAGTATTAACCTGGATCGTGACCGCTGTCATTATCATCTTGAATGTAGTGCTCATCATCCAAACGATTTCAGGTTAATCGGTAGCCAAATATGAATATATTAAAAAGGTATCTCACTTGCCCCAATGGCAGCGAGATACCTTTTTTTTGTTCATCCTATTTTATTTGTCCTGTATAAATTAAATTTTGTATAGCACTCACATAATAATGAGACTCGGCAGAAATCTCAAACCCTATTGACCGATAGAGGTTCAAGGCACGCTCATTTTGCGTAACTACTCCTAGTCGAATCTTAGTGTACTGCTTGGCAAGCAAGATTTTCACCAAACAAGCAAGAATTTCACGGCCATACCCTTTGCCTTGGTATAATGGATGGACACAGAAATCATGAATAACAGCTGCATCCGTATGAACATGATTGACTCGAATCATTCCGACCGGTGTCAGTCTATCTACAGCGAGGTAAGTTACACGTTCTGGTTCTCTCGTATGCTTAAAATAGTTCTTTGTCCAAGACTCGGAATCACCAAAAGCTTGCGATGAACATTCAACCATAAAATCAAAATCCTGATCTTCTTCTAGCCGCAAAACTAAGCCGGATTGATGTAACCTATCAGATTGGAACCGATTTAAATTCATGGAGAATTCAGACGTACTAAAGTTGGCCCCCAAGTGCTTCACACAATCTATTCCAGGCATTGAATTGGACGGGATTCTGATGCGACATGCTTTGATGCCTTGTAATTCTATCTCAGCTGCAGCATTGTACACTAAGGAGCGGAATACACCCTGGCGCCGATAATTAGGATGAACCATAGCGTTAATATTAGCTTCGATTTCATCTGATGTATACCAACTGAGATAGCCAATCAACTGGTTGCCCAATTGGCAAAGGATCGCTTTATCTCCACCGTTTTCTTTAAGGCTTTCTATGCCCACTCTTAAACTTGATCCGTCGAAATTCTTGCATAGTTGTTCCAACATTCGTATTCGAGCAATCTGATGATCTGAAAAATCATTCATTTTAAAAAATTTATAATCTTGCATATTATTGGTTACCCTCATCAAGAAGAAACCACGCAGTTTATGGACGAGTAGGCGCTGTCCTTCTATAGTCTGTCCGCTTATTCATCGTTACCATTTGGACCGCCTCCTTGATCATATATGAGTACTATTTTAACTTAATTATCAGACAAATCAATTTATTATATTCTCAACGCTTGGCAGGCTCTACCTTCATTTGCGCCTTAAGCGCGAGATTCAGCTTGAGCACATTCACACGTGGCTCGCCGAACACCCCTGCGCTGCGGCCTTCTGTCTGCTCCTGCACCAGTGCTCTCAGTTGATCCTGCGGGATACCCGTCAAGCCACTAATGCGCGGAATTTGCACCCGTGCCGCCTGTGGCGAGATGTGCGGGTCCAGACCGGAGCCGGAGTTCGTAATCAGGTCCACCGGAACCTGACTAACGGGTACATCCGGGTTATGCTTCTGCCAATCCGCAATAGAGTCCTTGACTCGCTGTATCAAGGCTGGATTCGATGGCGCGTAGTTACTTGAGCCTGAACCAGCCCCATTGTAATCAACGCTCGATACCCGACCTTGAAAAAACGCCGAATCGGCAAAGGACTGCCCAATCAGTTCGGAGCCGACCACCCGCCCCTCCGCGTCACGAAGCATACTGCCGTTTGCTTGCTGTGGAAACAGAACCTGCGCTACTCCTGTACTGACTAGCGGATATGCCAAACCGCATAAGAGAATCATCAGCACCGAAGTTCGCAAAGCCACTCCAATAACTGTACTTCCTCGCATCTCTTGTCTCTCCGGTTGTCCTTCTGACACTGTCCCGGTCCCTGTACGTTTGTTATGACCTTGCCCACCAGATTCGGCTTTTTCGTGCGCAGCAAATCTGCGTCCAGACATCATCCGATAAAAACCACTCATGTCGTTCACCCTTTCTGCGCTAAATCCACAAATGCACCAGCAAATCAATGGCCTTAATGCCAACAAACGGTACGACCATACCGCCCAGACCGTAAATCAGCAAATTCCGTCCCAGCAGGCGATCCGAGCTCATCGGCTTATACTTCACGCCCTTCATGGCCAGCGGAATCAGAAGCGGAATAATAACCGCGTTAAAGATCAGCGCCGACAAAATAGCGGACAGCGGGGAGCCAAGCCCCATGACGTTCAAAGCGCCCATTTGTGGAATGGCCAGCATGAACATCGCCGGGATGATGGCAAAATATTTGGCAACATCGTTTGCAATGCTGAACGTTGTCAATGCTCCGCGCGTCATAAGCAGCTGCTTGCCGATCGCGACCACCTCAATAATTTTGGACGGGTCGGAATCTAAGTCCACCATATTAGCCGCTTCTTTGGCCGCGACTGTGCCGCTATTCATGGCAAGACCGACATCCGCTTGCGCCAGCGCAGGTGCATCATTGGTGCCGTCTCCGGTCATAGCAACCAGCTTACCCTGTTCCTGCTCACGTCGGATAACCGCTATTTTGTCCTCCGGCTTGCTCTCAGCTACAAAGTCGTCCACACCCGCTTCTCGTGCAATTGTAGCTGCTGTCAGTGGATTATCTCCGGTGCACATGATCGTACGGATACCCATTTCCCGGAGCTGATCAAACCGTTCCTTCATGCCTGGCTTCACTGTATCCTTCAGATAAATAATGCCGTATATCTGATCATCCAGCGCGACTGCCAGCGGTGTACCTCCTTCAGAGGCTACCTGATTCGCTTTTTCCTCCAGATCGGCTGGAACACTGCCGTTTTGCGAGACGATCCATTGCCGAACAGAATCCACCGCGCCTTTGCGTACCTTTCGTCCATCGGCCAGATCCAGACCACTCATCCGGGTCTCCGCCTTGAATTCGATAAAGGTTCCACCTGCTGCCAAGGATGCATCCAGCGTATGCTCCTGTTTGCGCATCAATTCGAGAACCGAGCGACCCTCTGGCGTCTCATCCTTCATAGAGCTAATCGCTGCCCACTTCACTAACTTTGCCTTCTCCACGCCCTCTACAGGCACGAATTCACTCGCCATTCGGTTCCCAAAGGTGATTGTACCTGTTTTATCCAAAATCATCGTGTTGATATCCCCAGAAGCTTCTACCGCCTTGCCTGACATGGCCAGCACGTTAAACTGGGTGACCCGGTCCATACCGGCAATCCCGATGGCTGACAGCAGTCCTCCAATCGTGGTTGGAATCAGACAGACTAGCAACGAAATCAGCACAGGAACAGGCAAATCAATGTTAAAATGACGGGCAATCGGCGCTAGCGTAACCACTACAATTAGAAAAATAATCGTTAAGCTAATAAGCAAAGTGTTCAGTGCAATCTCATTCGGCGTTTTTTGCCGCTGTGCGCCTTCCACGAGCGAAATCATTTTATCAATAAATGTCTCGCCCGGCTCTGTCGTAATCCGCACCTTAATCCGGTCACTGACCACTCGCGTCCCGCCGGTTACCGAGCAAAAATCACCACCCGATTCCTTGATGACCGGAGCCGATTCGCCCGTAATTGCAGATTCATCCACCGAAGCCAGACCTTCAATGACCTCACCATCGCTTGGGATCATTTCGCCCTGGGAGACAATAACCACGTCTCCCTTACGCAATTCGGTTGAGCTAACCACCTGAATGTCATTTCCGATGAGCTTGTTAGCTTGCGTATCCTGCTTGGATTTTTTTAAAGAGGCAGCTTGTGCCTTACCCCGCCCCTCCGCGAGCGCTTCGGCAAAATTAGCAAAAAGCAACGTAAACAACAGAATAACAAACACGGCCAGGTTAAAGCCCATTTCCTTGCCAGTTCCAAAATAACCGGGAAGCAGTAACATTAGCAGCACGACCAATGTACCGATCTCCACGACGAACATGACAGGATTCTTCATCATAATCATCGGATTTAATTTTATAAAGCTATCCTTGATCGCATGCTTCAAGATGCTTCTGTCCAGCATGTGTTTGCGTTGTTCCTTCATGATCAAACACCCCGTTCATCCATTCTCATTTTCTTCTTCACATGGTCAAAAATTCAGCAACAGGTCCCAATACAATAACGGGTAAAAAGGTCAACGCACCAATCAGCAGCACGACCCCGATCAGAATGGCTCCAAATAACTTGTTGTCCGTACGCAGTGTCCCCGTCGTCACCGGAGTCGGTGCTTTGGCATTCAATGAAGCCGCCACAGCCAACAATGCAATCATAGATACATATCGTCCGAAGAACATAACCAGCCCTGTTGTCATGTTCCAGAATACGTTGTTATCCGAAAGACCTTCAAATCCCGAACCGTTATTTGCAGCAGATGACGCATATTCATAGAGCACCTGAGTCAACCCGTGATAGCCAGGGTTAGTGACCGCGTCGTATCCCCAATGACTCATAAACGCAAGCGCAGTTGGGGCGAGAATGAGAAACGGATGTACCAAAATGGCAATCGCGATCAGCTTCATTTCCTTGCCTTCAATTTTCCTTCCCATAAATTCCGGAGTTCTCCCGACCATCAGTCCGCATATAAACACACCCAGAATCGCATACATCAGCATATTCATCAGCCCGACACCCTTGCCGCCAAAAATGACGTTTAGCATCATTTCTCCCAAAGCAGCCATGCCACCCAGTGGGGTTAGTGTATCATGCATATTATTGACCGAACCTGTCGTTGCCGCTGTTGTGACCGCAGTGAATAAAGCCGATTGTCCAATGCCGAAACGAACCTCTTTCCCTTCCATGCTTCCTTGAGAAGCATCCACACCCAGTGTCTGGATTAACGGGTTACCTGTCTTTTCAGACACGTACGTAATAGATAGAAAAATAAGAAACAATACCATCATGGAGCTAAAAATAATCCAGCCCTGCTTACGATTACGGGCAAACAGTCCAAAGGTATACGGCAACGAAGCCGGCATTACCCACATTGCCAAAATTTCCAGCACGTTCGTCCAAGGACTTGGATTTTCAAAAGGATGCGCAGAGTTAGCTCCCGCATAACCGCCTCCATTCGTCCCCAAATGCTTGATGGACTCCAGAGAAGCAATGGGCCCCATAGAAATCTGCTGCTGTGTTCCGCTCAGCGTCGTAAGATCCGCCGTAGGCTGTAGCGTCTGTGGTACCTTCAATCCAACCAGCACCAGCGTAAGCACAAAGGCCAGCGGCAGGAAAATCCTTATAATGGCTTTAATAAAATCTTGAAAGAAATTGCCCATCCCTTCACCGCGCCGTGTCAATCCTCTCATAAAAGCCGCAGCAACCGCAAAACCGGAAGCAGCCGAAGTGAACATCATCATCGTGACGAACGCCATCTGTGTCAGATACGTAAGCCCGCTTTCTCCGCTATAATGTTGGAGATTCGTATTCGTCATAAAGCTGATTACCGTATTAAAAGCTAGTGATGCTTCCATATTACTGTTTCCAGCCGGATTACCAGGAAGCATTCCCTGTAAACGCAACAGCAAGTAGCTGATCGCCACAAGCACGACATTCGTTGCAATGAAACTCATAACATACGTAGTCCAACGCATGCTCTCCAGCTTCTTCAATCCTACTATCTTATAAATCAGCTTTTCTGTTCCGCCAAAAATCCGATCCGTCCGATTGGGTTCATTCGAGAATACATGATACATATAGGTGCCCACTGGCTTTACCAAGAGCAGCAATATGACGATCACAATTCCAATTTGAAGCAGCTCCATCCTTTATTCCTCCTTCAAAATGCTCCTGCGTTTGGAACAACAGACCTGCTTCCAGAGCACCAATTGTGTGCAAACCCGCTACCTATAATGCTTAATATTCAGATCTGTTGTTCCCGCCCGCTCTATCCCCTATAGCTGACTAGAACTTTTCAGGGTTCAGGAGTGCGTAGATTAAATACATAAACACAATAGCCGTAAGCCCAAGTATAACGATCATCCTCTTCGTCCTCCTTTAGAGGTCTGCGCATCACACCAGCGTACAAACAGCAGTATCACTCCATAACTCACAGCCATGACGAGCAGCATGTATATATCCATCATGTTTATACCCTCCGTATCGGTCCTCAGATCGCCATTCTTATTTGATCATAAAATCATAAAACAACTATGTTATAAGTGCTTATCCGTTCAGCAGAAAACCCACCTCTCCGTTCAATGTGTAGATCACATGATCCGCTCCCAATCCCCGATAAATTCCTTGTGGATTACAGCCGTGCGTAATAACATAGATCGATTCCGATGTTAGCGGCCGACATATTTGCAGGAAACGGCACGTCAGATTCAAGCTGTTCTCGAACAAATACACACTACCAATTTCTTTTTTTGGAAAATTCCATTTTCCCGCTTGCATGGTATTGATGCGGACAATGTGCTCCACACCCATTTTTTTGAGCTGTCGTTCCTCCTGGGCGCTATTCGTGAGAACTGCAAACGCCAATTTTTTGAAAATAAGCAATTTCACAAAACTTCTGCCCGCTTCATTCGGTGCAGTGACAATAATTAACCGACCTTCCATCAGTAGCTCCTCTCCCGGTATAAAAAGACAACAAAAAGAAGCCGAAGGAAAAAGGCTTTCCTCCGGCTTCTTACATATCCATGATAAAATAAACCATGGCTGCACACGGCGGTTTGTTGCCTCTCCCTGTACGCTTACGAGGTTAGCTGTCGGATTCGGACGTGAGAGTCGCCCTATTTCTGGCACTTGACCTGAAAATTCACCCCATGAGACACACGGCTTCCGAAGCCGTACAATCTCGATTGGTTCCCCCGCTTTTGCAACTGCAAAATTCAGCGCTATAGACATTTCGTTGTTGCTTCATTCAAGTTAATTTGAAATTACGTCTTGAATCATACACCCGCGCATGGAAGACTGTAAAGCTCAACTGCGGGGTTATAAATCGGCCTTTAGAGCCTAGGATATTAATAATAGCGCTTACAATGCAACTATGCTTCTCACAGCTCCTTCAATCTCTGTTTTTCATCCCTTTTCGAAAATGATAAGCATGTCAATATTGGCGTAGGGTAGAGCGTTTTTGGCCTTTTTTTGTAAAAAGAGAAGAAAATACGCTATATGTACCAGCTAAACACCGATTGAACCCGCTTTTATAAGAAGAAACACCTTAATTCGCTCCATTTGCGGTGCGATTTACTGTTTTGAACAAAATACGATTTTACAGCGGCTAAAGGCTTGATACAGCTTTTCCAGACTTGCAACCTTGCTTTTAATTGCTTACAATTTAATTGCTGAATATTGAATAAGGAGAGATACTATGACCGTTTATGAATATGATGCGCACACCCTGCAAGGGAAACAAATTCCGTTATCCACATATGAAGGGAACGTTCTGCTTATCGTGAACACTGCCAGCAAATGTGGGTTAACCCCCCAATACAAAGCGCTACAAGAGCTATATGACCAGTACCATGAACAGGGGCTCGAAATTTTGGGATTTCCCAGCAACCAATTTGCCAAACAAGAGCCAGGTTCCAGCGAGGAGATTTCCGAGTTTTGCCAGATCAATTATGGTGTTACCTTTCCGATGTTCGCCAAGACAGATGTCAATGGCGATCAAGCGCACCCCTTATTTCGTTACCTGACCCAAACTGCTCCGGGGGTATTAGGGTCCAAAGCGATCAAATGGAATTTTACTAAATTCTTAATTACACGAGAAGGTAACGTATTTAAGCGCTATGCACCGCAAACCACTCCAGATAAGCTGGCGGGAGATATAGAGAAGCTTTTGCAGCAAAACTGACATCCTTCTTTATCAGTTAATAAACGACCTATTGTCTACCGTTGCTTCTGTGGCTAAAGGATATAACGAAAAATGCTTAACAAAAAAAGCATCCCTTCACGTAAACCGTGTCAGGATGCTTTTTTAACTGAGTCTTGCATATAATGCGGTCGAGAGGACTCGAACCTCCACGGGCGTACGCCCACTACCCCCTCAAGATAGCGTGTCTGCCATTCCACCACGACCGCAAATCATAATGTAATGAGGCAACAGATTTATTATACTCTCTCATCAACTATTTGTAAACAAAAATATAATAATTATTTTATACGTTATTTTAACTAACATATATGAGCGATAAGAATATTTAATTTGACACAAAAGCTATTTAAATGTAAATATATATTACATATATTTCGAATTTTTTTCGTTATCCCCAAGTAAAAAGTAAAATAACATAACATAAGGATTCACTTCGAGGAGGCGAACCACCTTGCATAAAGGCAACCGCTTGCTGAACTATGCATTATTGTTGGACCCTTCCCTACCTGTTGGTGGCTTCACCCGTTTTAACGGACTGGAGAAACTATCGCGTAACGGACATTTGAACAGTCTACAAGACCTGGAACATTACATGCTGGATGATTTGTATCCTCAATTTACAACCGTTGACGGCATGGCTATCAAAAGTCTGTATGTCGCCATCCAGCAGAATGACAGTTGGCGGATCGCCCTCATTGATAAGATGCTGCATACCCAACGTCCCTCCTGGCAGCATGTGAAGGAGTTTCGTCTATCCGGTCAGCGTCTGCTCAAGCTCGCTAAGGCTCTTTATCCTTGGCTTGAATTTGACCAGTTGGAATCCATACTCATTCAATACAATGCGATTGGCACACTCGCTACCGTTCACACCTGGATTAACTTCCTCCTCGGAAACGATGTAGAACAGACCGTTCACGGCTATCTTAGCGCAGCGGTGTCCTTCTGTGTGGAAGATGCCTTCAAGCTACTCAATCCTCCTTATGAGGAAAAGAACCCTCTTATGGAGCGTATGACAAGCGAGCTCCTCTCTGCCTGGAAGAAGCTTAACCAACCTGAGCCAACTGCATCTCAGCGTCGCTTTCTTCACAGACATTGGTCCAGCTCCTACATCACTCTACCTCTTTATATGAGCCATAATAACCAATTGGATGAACCTAGACTGTTTTCCTCCTCAGGTCTATTCAAACGCCTTCCAGCATCTCCCTGATGCGTAGCTTCGCCAATGTGGTCACAACACGAAAAACACTCTGTCCCTTTCCTCAGGTGGCAGAGTGTTTTTTATCCACATATAATCGCAATTCACACCATTAGCAGACTCTAGACGGATTATCAGAACCACCTAGCACTTAATTAAGTAATTAATTCAACGAAAAGACGCATTTACGATTGTAAAAACACGTATAAAAGTGTATCATAGTGTCAGATGGTTAATTCTAACATGTTTACTGATGATTATTATAACACACCAATTATTCCGCAAGAATCCGTAAGGGGCGATTTCTCTTGAATAACAAAATGCCTGTCACCTCCTTCGGGTGGGCCATCAAACAACGGCTTGTCGAACTTCGACTGGATCAGAAAACATTTTGTGAGACACACAATATTCCGCCCTCACGCTTGTCCAATCTGATTCACGGCACCCGCAAAGCACAAAGGTACAGAAAACAAGTTTCTGCAATTCTGAACATCGACGATAACGATTATAAGGAGGCACCGCCACTCTAAACCCAACAAGCATTCCAGTTACATATAGGTCATTCCATATCACCAAGAAACCAAATAAACCCGTAAAACGAACCCCTCCAGGTCGTTTACGGGTTTTCAACCCAGACGATCTTTAGCCAAAAAATTATTCCGGCTTTGTTTTATCCTTCTCACTTTTTTGCTTACGATATTTCGCAAATTCAACATATTCTAAAATAAAATTCTGTTCTTCCGTCTCAAGATCTTCTGCCTGGCAATTCAGTGGCCCCATCACTCCAAAAAAATAAGCAGCCTTCTGCTCCTGAAGTACGCCTTCCCCTGGCTTAATCCCTTTCATTAACCAATCAAGCGATACATTAAAAAAGTCCGAAATCTGAATCAAATGGGTGGTACCCGGCGTTGTTTTACCTCTTCTCCAATCACCGAGATTCCCTGAACTGATTTTAAGTTTTTCGCAAAATGCCTTCTTGGTCATTCCGCGATCCTTAATCAAAGCTTCAATCCGCTGATAAATAGTTTGATCTCCCAAAATGTTTCCCCTCCGACACAGTAACTTTTTCTGAAATAATTTTCATTTTTCAGCCTTACTCATTAGTAATCCTCATCAAATCCTAAGCAACCATTACCCCATAGTAGAATTGCGCTGGTTTTTCTCTTTACGAAAGCGGGTAAATTCAATATACTCAAGTATAAAATTTCTTTCCGCCTCACTTAGCGGTTCCTCCTGGCAATTCAGTTGCCCTGAAGCGTCAAAAAAATAAGGGTCTTGCGACTCCTTCAGCACCTCACCCTGTACATCTCGACCCAGCATAATCCAATCCAGACTGGCATCAAAAAACGAAGCAATTTCAATGAGTTTATTCGTGCCCGGCGTCGTTTTTCCTCTTTTCCAATCCCCGAAGTTCCCTGTACTAATGCCTAACTGCTGGCAGAACGCCTTTTTCGTCATTCCCCGTTCCTTGATGAGTTCCTCAATGCGATGGTAAATAGATTGCATAGAAGTTCCTTCCTCCCTAGCAGGCTCTCAAATAACGATATCATGTTCTCTGTTCCCATTTCAAAGATCATGTATGCTAAAATTACCGAATTATGTATGTTGGTTTCCATTATACCACAACACGCAACAAAAACCGCCTGTTTTCCGAAGAAAGGGCGGTCTTTAAGCCAGTTCACTTACGCCAATCACGTAGCAGCGTTGTCGATTTTAAGTAAGATATGCTTCAATTCATTCAAAGTTTCACTCAGATGCAATAAATCTTCTTCTGGCAGATACACCAGTCTTTCTTGAATTTTATTGGAGAAGGTATGAAATACCTGTTCACAAAAAGCATCGCCTTCCTGTGTAATCGCCACATTCACGACTCTGCGATCCGAATCACACGACTGGCGGTCAGCCAACCCATGCTCCACCAGTTTGTCCAGAAGAGGAGTCATGTTCGGACGTGAGACATTGAGCTGTTTGGATAAATCAGATACCGTAGACAAGCGCACCTCACGCAGAAGCAGTAATACCTGAAAGTTATTAGGCGACAAGTGTAATGGTAAATCGAGCGGACCGTAGGTGAAAAATTTCTTCTTCACAATCGGAAACAAGCCCAAAATATTTTCTGATATATTTCCTAACAGTTGAGTGTCCATATTTTTCACCGTCACTTCATAAGTTTATACTTATCATTCTATAACATTATGGCACTATATTATACTATGGAATCATTATTTCATCATAATCATTACTTTATTACATCACTACACAAATAAAAAAAGCCTCTACCGCGAGAGACTTTTCCGTTTATTCCATTGATGCGGTCGAGAGGACTCGAACCTCCACGAGCGTACGCTCACTACCCCCTCAAGATAGCGTGTCTGCCATTCCACCACGACCGCATAACAAAATATAAATGGTGAGCCATGAAGGACTCGAACCTTCGACACCCTGATTAAAAGTCAGGTGCTCTACCAACTGAGCTAATGGCTCATGCTGTTCATCCAAGCTGTCCGCCATTAGACCAGACCTCAGGAATTTCCCTTAAGCATGCAACATGTAGTCTATAAAGACAACAATGACCCGTAGGGGATTCGAACCCCTGTTACCTCCGTGAAAGGGAGGTGTCTTAACCCCTTGACCAACGGGCCTTATTATTATGCGCCAACTTGGCGACAAGAAAGAGTATATCAAATAGAATAACGAATGGCAATACTTATTTCTAAAATTTTTAAAAAAGCAGTTTTTATAAGCACAAAATTCGCATTTACTTACAATACCTTATCTAAAATCACTAAAATCCTGAAAACAGCGATAAATGATTGCAATATCACTTGTATTTACTTATAATCACTTACGAGATACCGAAATAATTATATATCAGAGGAGCTTTTTATGTATCAGGAAGAACGAATGTTAAAAATCGTTGATTACTTACAGCTTCATAAGCGTATTTCGGTGGATGATATTTGTGAATTTTTTAATGTTTCACGAGATACGGCCCGTCGAGACCTCGTAAAACTTGAAGAGCATCAAAAAATTATTCGCACCCGCGGCGGCGCTCTTCTCCCTACACTTCATCACGATCCAATTGGAAATTATAATGAAAGACTACTTACTGTATCCGAGGAGAAACAAGTGATCGGACAGCTGGCTGCCAGCATGGTACGAGATAAGGATCGTATTATATTGGATTCCTCTACTACTGTACAGGCGTGTGCAGAAAGACTGAATGTGCAGGAATGTTCGGTCATCACCAATTCAATCAATCAGGCTGACGTGCTATCTGGAAAAGACGGTGTCTCCATTCATCTGCTGGGAGGCCGCCTGCAAAAAGAACACCGATATGTATATGGCTCCTCCGTGATCGCCACTTTGTCTCACTATTTTGTAGACAAAGCCTTTATCGGGATTGGTGGTATATCTGCCCACGGACTAAGCCTGATTCATGAAGAAGACGGTATGTTGAAGCATCAGATGATGAAACAGGCAGATCAGGTGATCGTCCTTGCAGACCATTCGAAATTCGGAATCAATTTTCCATATCGTTTTGCCGATCTGTCTGAAGTTAATATCGTGATCACCGACAGATTGCCAGAACCAGCGATGCTGGAAATTTTGCAACATTATGATGTGGAAGTTGTTGTACCCTCATAAAATACGAAACCGATTAGCTAGAGCTCAAGATTTATCACAGAGATATCGAAAGACAGGAGCTGGGGAGAAATGAAACTGTTTGCGATTGATATGGATGGAACACTGCTGAACGAGGAAGGAAAAATAAGCAAAGTGAACGCGGAGGCTATACGCCAAGCACAGCAGCAAGGCGTTCAGGTGACAATTGCCACTGGTAGAGCCGCTTATGACGCCTGGACAAAGCTAGAGGAAGCAGAGCTTGTAACTCCCGTCATTGGAGCAAACGGCGCAACCGTACACGATGTGCATCGTCGTCAGTTAACCTCTACTCCTATGGGCCGCAGTGAAACGTTTGAAGTGCTGAGCTGGCTGCATGACAACGACTTTTACTATGAGGTCATGACAGACCGCGCTATTTATTCTCCACAAAACGGACACCAGCTGCTTGCTGTTGAAATGGACCGCTTGCTGAGCTCCAACCCGGATATTTCGCTGGATACTTTATTACATGCAGCTGAAAAACAATATGAACAGACCGGACATACCCGCATCGCTTCATATGAGGACATTCCACTGGATGTAGAGATTTATAACGTGCTCTGTTTCTCCTTTGATCAAGCCAAATTGGATCGGGGCCGTGAGCGTTACCGAGGTTTTCAGGGCCTGAACATGGTCATCTCTTCAGACCGTAACTTTGAAGTCGAGCATAGGGATGCGTCTAAAGGTAATGCATTGCGTTATCTGGCGAATCATCTGAGCATTCCCATGCAGGAAGCCGTAGCGATTGGGGACAGCTACAACGATATTTCCATGCTGACGATGGCAGGAACAGGCATTGCCATGGGCAATGCAAAAGACGACATCAAGGCCGTCTGCTCCGAAGTGACTCTGACTAATGCAGAAGATGGCGTCGCTCATGCTCTGTTGAACATACTCAAGACAGTCGAGGCTGACAGCGTGAAATAGAAGTTATTGGCTGCGTACAAGACAGGCTAACGTCGCTTCATGCTGTACGCAGCACGTCCGCCTCTCCATTTAAACGATTTCAGTCCACCGTTATTCTCAAAGCAGATATAGATGAAAAGGACGCTCGCAAGCATCATTACAATGCATACGAGCGTCCTTTTTCTGCTTAAAATACCAACGGAGAGAGAGGGATTCGAACCCTCGCACCGCTTTCGCAGCCTAACCCCTTAGCAGAGGGTCCCCTTATAGCCACTTGGGTACCTCTCCATGGCTCCCCGAACAGGACTCGAACCTGTGACAACTCGATTAACAGTCGAGTGCTCTACCAACTGAGCTATCAGGGAACATTACTGTAAATTATCTTACAGTATGGTTAATTTACCATGATTCAGGGGGTGCCGTCAAGTGCCAACAGGCGAAGCTTACCTCCACACTTCCCACAGCGATACCGCTGAGGATTCATCTTACGCTTGCGCATATACTCCTGTTTACAGGAAACACATACTAGCTTGTAACGATAAGGCTGAGACTTACGTTCCGTTCTTCCTGGCAGAGTCTGACAATGCCTGCTCCCTCCTACACGGGCAAGCCATGCTTTGAAGTCAGCATCTCGATGCTGATAGCCCATCCCTCGCAAATGTAAATGATAATGGCACAGCTCATGCTTAATAATTTTCTCCACCTCAGAACGTCCGTAAGCTGCGAGTTGATGTGGATTAATTTCAATATGATGACTTTTCATAAAATACCTACCGCCTGTGGAAGACAGGCGCGCATTAAAGGTGGCTTGATGTCGAAACGGCACGCCGAAGCTCTCCAGCGAAATGCGCTCTACCCATTCTTGAAGCTCTTCATTACTCATAGAACGGTTCATAGAATGGTTCATTGAATTGCTCAGGGACTTAGACTCCATCCTTCCGGTCTCTCCTCCTTTGCTCCTTACTGACAAGCATATTATAAAATAACGGCCGAAGTCTAACCCCCAATTCATAAGCACACTTTAGGTACCCACCCCATATGCTAAACATACAGAAGTAACGCAGAGGAGGAGATCGGCTTGCCTCAATGGCTCAGCAACCAGCTCATGCGGGCCTTTTACAAAAAGGACCGGCGCCAAATTAAACTGTTGAACGATTGTTGGTTTTTTTATCATAAAGCACCTGGCGTGGAGTTCGATGCCAACAACGGGTAGAAGCTAAGGCATCCAAAAATGAAAGCCGGAATCTCCGATGCAGTTCGGAGATTCCGGCTTTTGTTATACCTTCACAAGAAGGTTGTACAGCTTTATTTAAAGTATTATGCCTGCGATTGCGCCTCTGCAGGAGGTTTCATCGTCAGACCAACCCTGCCTTTTTTCAAATCAACATTTAACACCCACACCGTCACGTTATCACCGACAGATACGACATCCATCGGATGCTTTACGAAGCCACTGCGCAGCTGTGAAATATGAACCAACCCGTCACTTTTAATACCGATATCGACAAATGCGCCGAAATCAATGACATTGCGGACGGTTCCCTGAAGCTCCATACCTGGTGAGAGATCCTCGATCTTCAGCACATCCTTGCGGAATACAGGCAACGGCAGCTCGTCACGCGGGTCACGGCCCGGACGCTGGAGACTGTCCAGAATATCCTTCAGTGTTGGCACGCCGACTTCAAGCTTTGCAGCCAATTCGTCAATGTTGGACACGCTCAGTGCTTCCATTGCAGTCTTAGTACCCAGATCGTGGGCGCTGATGTCCAGTTCCGCTAACAGGCGGTCTACGACAGCATACGATTCAGGGTGAATCGGTGTACGGTCCAGTGGATTTTCTCCACCCGGTATACGGATAAAGCCTACAGATTGCTCGTAGGTTTTTGCACCAAGGCGCGGCACCTTCTGCAACTGACGACGGCTGCTGAATTTACCGTTTTCCTCACGGTACTTAACGATGTTTTTGGCAATCGTCGCATTGATCCCCGCTACATAGGATAACAGCGCAGAGGAAGCCGTGTTCACATCCACACCGACATGGTTAACGGCTGATTCGACAACATCCTTTAAGCTTTCATCCAGATGTTTCTGCGACACATCATGCTGGTATTGGCCTACACCAATAGCCTTCGGCTCAATCTTGACCAGCTCAGCCAGCGGGTCCTGCACACGACGTGCGATGGAAGCCGCACTGCGCTCAGCCACGTCCAAATCGGGAAATTCCTCCTGTGCCAGCTTGGAGGCAGAGTATACGCTCGCGCCCGCCTCATTGACGATCAGATACGCTAGACTGCTGTCACCAATGTCCGCAATGACTTCCGCTACAAATTGCTCTGTCTCGCGCGAAGCGGTTCCGTTACCAATGACAATCAATTCGATACCATATTGGGCAATTAGCTGCTTGAACTTTTCAGCAGCCTCGCGCTTCTTGTTATTCGGCGGTGTCGGATACGTCACAGCCACTTCGAGCAGCTTGCCGGTGTCATCGACAACCGCCAGCTTACAGCCTGTCCGATAGGCCGGATCGACACCGAGCACACGTCGGCCCTTGATCGGAGCCTGTAGCAACAGGCTGCGCAAGTTGCCTGCAAAGATGGAGATGGCCTGCTGCTCGCCCTTCTCCGTCATTTCAGCGCGTACTTCACGCTCGATAGATGGCGCGATAAGTCTTTTATACGCATCCTCAATGACACTGCGCAGCAGATCTTGCACGACAGACGATCCTTTAATCACTTGGCCAGCCACGTAATTGTAAATGGAATCTGGCGCCACCTCCAGACCAACCTTAAGAATGCCTTCCCGCTCCCCGCGATTAATTGCCAGAATACGGTGAGGTGGCATTTTCTTAGCGAGCTCACGATAGCTGTAGTAGTTTTCATACACGGATTCTTGCTCCGCGTCCTTCGCTTCGGAGGTCAACATACCATGGTCCAGCGTATATCGGCGTACCCATTGGCGAATAGCCGCATCATCCGCTATATTTTCAGCTAAAATGTCCAAGGCTCCTTGGATGGCCGCCTCGGCGCTGTCCACTCCCAGTTCCACATTAACATAAGACTCGGCTTCTTTCAGAGCATCGCCCTGTTTCGGCTGGCTCCAGATCCAGATGGACAGCGGCTCCAGTCCCCGTTCCTTCGCTACACTGGCGCGGGTTTTGCGTTTTTGCCGATACGGACGATACAGATCCTCCACTTCCTGAAGTTTAACCGCAGAGGTGATAGCAGTCTGCAGGTCTTCCGTCAGCTTGCCCTGCTCATCAATAATGCGGATGACCTCTACCTTACGATCCTCCAGATTACGCAAATACACCACACGATCTTCAATTTCACGCAGCTGATTTTCATCCAGCTCTCCTGTCATTTCCTTACGATAACGCGCGATAAAAGGAATTGTATTCCCTTCATCCAACAAACTGATCGTTGTCCGGATTTGCTTGAGTGCCAGCGACAGCTCTCTCGCCACTTGTTTGACAATCCGCTCTTGGCGTTCTGCTTCGTTCGGCTCCTGCCGGATTTCCGTCTTCGTTTCCTCGTTAGACAAACCTATCCCTTCTTCCTCACAGCTCTTGTCGTACACCATGTCTTTCATTATCACAAAAAAAGATTCAAAGCGCCAGCAGGTGACGTTAAAGCAAGCCCTACCTGCATTTTTCATTGGACACGCAAAAGGGCAGCGCCCAAGCGCTGCCCTTTTCCCGTTTCACTCGTCGTTCCATCACGCTAAAAATCAATCAAACCGAGACTGATTTGTAGCGAATCGCTCACTTTGCGCATGGTTTCTTCATCTAAATGGGTGATTTTGTCGGTAAGCCTTTGCTTGTCGATCGTCCGAATTTGCTCCAGAAGAACAACAGAATCACGATCAAAGCCATGCGTCGCCGCGTCGATTTCCACGTGTGTAGGCAGCTTTGCCTTCTGAATCTGAGCGGTGATAGCTGCTACGATCACAGTAGGACTAAACCGGTTGCCGATATCATTTTGAATGATCAGCACAGGTCTGACGCCACCTTGCTCGGAACCGACTACGGGTGAAAGGTCTGCAAAAAAAACGTCGCCGCGCTTTACGATCAATATGGATTACACCCCGCTAACTGTACGGCCCAAGGTGCTGTTTGCATCTTCCTCCGCGTGAAAGGCTTCGGATGCCATGGTTAAGTTGATTTTAGCCATTTCCATGTATCCACGCTGCATAGCTTCACGAATGTAACGTTTTTTACGTTCGCCTACATACAGCTTCATGGCCTGCCTGATAAATTCACTGCGGTTGGAATTTTCCATAGCTACGATCCCGTCCACTTCCTGCAAGAGATGATCTGGCAAACTGATCATTATTCTTTTGGTGTTCTGCAAATTGGCCAACTTCTCTTCCACCCCCAAAACCTTGTCGCCATTGTACCATTATAACGTTATTCCCGGTAATTTATTCAAACGGAATACAAGAGAATGTATATGATATTCGTATATCATCTATGCTGCATTCCATTATAAACTACGCAGTTCGTTTTCGTACAGGCGTTTGATCCCCGAAATACAAGTGTCAGCGGAGCCTGATGCGTCTTTTGACAGTTATAGCGCTCTTTTCTTTCCTTTGTACATATTTCGGGACGTTCTGCGAAAACTCCTGCTTTTATTCGGTAATTTGCGTTATGAAATTAATTCCAGCGGGTTGGAAGAAGCGAGTTCACTCGAACAACAGGAACATGACCTCGTGTGTATACACGCGGTACCCTATCTGCGATCATGCAGATCACCTCATAGTGGATCGTACCAAGCTTGGATGCCAACTCATCCGCCGCGATAGTTTCGCCGGACTGCTGGCCGATGAGAACAACCTCTTCGCCGGTTTGGATTTCTTCCGCATCTTCTGCGAAAGATTGTAAGGATACCATACACTGGTCCATGCAAATCGTACCGAGTACCGGGACGCGGCGACCGCGTATCAACACTTCGATCTTCCCACTCAGCATGCGGGAGTATCCATCCGCATAGCCGATTGGCAGTGTACCGATCCGTTCTTCACTGGAGGTTACATACCGGGTGCCATAACTAACTCCCCAGCCGGGAGGAAGCGTTTTGGTGTAAACCACCGCCGTCTTCAATGACAATACAGGCAGCAGCTCAATGGCTTGCCGATTAACCTCATCAGACGGATACAGACCGTATATACTGATACCAATCCGCACCATATTGGGGGAAAGAGAAGGGGTATCAATGGTGGCGGCGCTATTGCCCGTATGTATAATGGGAATGGTAATACCTTGTTCCCTTAGCGCTTCCGCCACGCCCCGAAACCGATCATATTGTAGCAGTGTATAGCTTTTGTCTTCTTCATCCGCGCGGGCAAAATGGGTGTACATGCCTTCCAGCAGCACCTGCTCTAATTCGTGAGCCTGCCGGACAAAAGCCATAGCCTCTTCTCCAGGCAGCAAACCCAGTCTTCCCATGCCACTGTCTATTTTGATGTGCACCTTCAGCTTGCGTTCGTTTCCTTGGCGGTCCAGTCTGCGGATACCCTCCAGCACTTCTTCACTGAACACAGTCAATGAGATATCATGCTCCCAAGCCGTTTGTACAGCTTCCGGTGAGGTGTAACCAAGTACTAGAATTGGTAGCTGAACCCCCGCATGACGAAGCTCCAACGCTTCATCCAGAAAAGCGACGCTCAAATAATCCGCACCAAGGCGTTCCAATTCCTTTGAAATTTCCACGGCACCGTGTCCGTAGGCATTAGCCTTGACACAGACCAGTATCAGCTTATCCGCTGGCAATGCCTTGCGAAAAGCTTCATAGTTGGCGCCAAGGTGATCCAGGTTGATTTCGGCCCGGGTCGATCTGTATTGTGCTTGCAAATCCAGTCACCTTCTTCAATTGTTAGCCTGTAACATAACCTTTTACCATTCGGAGTGTGGCAAAGTTCTTGCTTCCAAAGGTTAATGGTAATGTTCAAAAACGTGGCTGTCAATGGCAGGAGACGTTTGCCTGCATCCTCTACAATGAACACGACATACAAGCGGTGCACATCCTAGACCGCGAATGAACAAAAGACGGATACGGGCGGCAGCAGAGCATTTTTACACTCTAGACCGTCTGCATCCGTCTATAAAGTTTTATTTACCCGATTGATCCTGTATAGAAGCGGCAATTTGTATCATTTCGCTCACAGGCAGGTCAGCACTGGTGATTCTGAACTCGATTCCGTCATTCATCCAGGTCATCGTCTGCTGTTCGCCTCCGGTCAGAACGGCAAAGCTTCCTCCAATATCAACCAGTTCGCCTGCGGCTAGTGCGACTGCCCGATCTTTGGGACGCGCCTCTACAATGGTATAGTTATACGTTCCACTATACCGCAGCATCACCGCATGTGTACCATTATCCTCCAGCTCCGGCGTATCCTTGATCTGTACTCCGGCTGGCGTGTAGGACGGTTCGATTAAGCCGAACTCACCCATCACAGCTTCTGCCGCATCTGTTCCCGCTGACGTTCCGTTTGCGGCATCCGATGTGCCCGGGGTTTGTTGCTGCGCATCTGCGTTGGCTGCTGCGTCCGGTTTGGACGTATCATTTGTGGCAGTACCGTCCACCTTCGCTTCCCCTGACGGCTGCTGGACTGCATCCCCTGCTGTTCCTTGCTCTTGTCCGGGTTCGCCAGACGTCACGCCAGTCGTCCCATCTATCGCACCGGAAGGATCAAGCTGACCGCTGGGCTCCACTGCTCCGGAAGATGGCGCCCCTTCGCTACCCGTACTCGTCTTACCTGAAGCCATGTTCCGCTCCATATCAAAAGAGTCCTTGTCAAACTTCGTATCAAAAGCAAATTGATCGAATTTCAGATCAACAACTACCTTGGCATTCGCATCAGACACCTGTACCTGAGTCGGTGCATAGTCATTTTTGGACAGCCATATCTTTTGTCTCACCAGCGCATGGCTGTTGTAATTCGCTGCCACATCAAACACATAGGATTTATCGTCGGTAGCCAACTGACGGGAGGCATCGCCGATAATGCTGCGAACCAACGTTTCATATAAATATACTTGACCCTGATTGTTTGGCCAGTCGCTTTTGAAACGGAAGCTTTTGTTCAGGCTGGGTGTCAGTACAAATACACCCTCATCATTACGAAGCACAATTTGCGTAACATCCTTTTTCTCGTTCGTCATGGCAATTCGGTAATAGGACGGCTTGCGGTAGGAAATATCAACCTTGTATTCCTGCGGCGTGTCGCCGGTATGCAGCGTCATCAAAGCTGTACCGTGGTAGCTGTTCAGGTCGCTCACCACGTCACTCAAATCTTTAACCACATCGTCCGCGCTCTTCTTGCCGCACCCGGCCAGTAGCAGCGTTACACACATGACCATGGCAAGCATCCATGAAATCCGGCGCATGTCATCAACCCCTTCAGCACATGTTTTAAATGAATTAGTACATGTCTATGAAGGACTTGTTCGATTTATGCAGACTGGCATGACAAGCTTGAACGTATCCTTGTGTAATGCTATAAAATCTTTTGGAGAGTGATTATAAATTCATACAGAAAATACAATGAAAAACCGATCAAAACCACGCCTGCACTGATCGTAACCCACTTGATGGCGGTTCGATTCATCGCTTTTCGTGTTGTCGCAACAAGGGCCATCAAGCCTAAATCATGGATAAGAATACCAAACAAAATACCTAAGCCAACAATCAAGAATTGACTTGTATTTGACCGATCAAATGAGCTTGCCAGCACAGTTCCAACTCACCCAAAACACTAAATTTCCTGGTGAAACAGCTACAAGCAGCCCATTTTTATAGGAAGAAAATAATGATTTCGTCTTTTTCTCTCCTTCTAGCGCAATATCATGATCCGCATTTTTAATGCTGTCGTACCCCACGTAGCACAAAAAAAGGGCTCCAACGAACCACATAATCACTTGTACAACAGGTAATGACAAGACTGAGGCCAGACCAAAATATAAACCAATGATTAATAACAAATCGACGGTCATCCCCCCAAGGCCCACAATCCATCCATGCATGAATCCATTCTTTAGCCCTTGCTTCGTCATTTCAACCGTAATTGTACCTACAGGTAGTGCTATAGAGAAACCTAGTAAAACATATGTATAAACAATGCCATTTCAAAACCCCTTTCAAATGTATAAAAATGATATTCTATACCTTAAAAAATGGCAAATCAATAAAATTTGAAAAACCTGAAATGAGCTAAGAACACATGAGAATTATTTTGTACAAAATCGGATTCATTGACCAAGTTTGTCCATTGAGTATTGAGGGTCCAGCGCTTATCATTGCTTTTGTGATAATAATTCTCATTTACAAAATTCTGAATCATTCTATTATACGGAGGTTGCTATGGTCAACAAGAACTCGACAATCAACAAAAATTCTACTCGACAATACACTGCTCTGATCTGCCTTTTCTTTCTTATGGGGGCATTGCTGCTGGGATGCGGCGCATCTGACAATCAGACTGCAAGCAGCAACACAACAGCATCTACAAAAACATCGGAAGCTGCCACAACTCGTGACTACACAGACTATAAGGGACATACAGTGAACATTCCCACGACTCCTGTGCGCATTGCTTACTTCGGAGAAAACTATGGGGATCTATTGGTTTTAGACGTAAAAGCTATAGGTACATCGACTTCTATGATTGAAGGCAAGGTTTATGAGAAGCAGGTTCAGAACGTGGCCGATCTGGGGTTCCCGATTAATTTGGAAAAAACCTTGGAACTACAGCCTGACCTAATCATTACCGCCGATACAGATGAAAAACAATACGCAGCGTTAACAAAAATTGCACCTACAATTATGTTCGATACCTTTGCCCCGTTAAACGAACGTTTGCTGCATCTCGGAGACATTGTGAATAAGAAAAAGGCTGCTGAAGATTGGCTTGCCCAATATAAAATAAAGGAAGCGGAGATGTGGACCAAGCTTCACGCAGAGGGTGTTAAGGCGGGGGAAACTGCTTCAGTGTTTACCTACTATCCTGGTGACCGTTTATTCGCAATGGGACGGACAGGACTGTCACAAATACTGTATGAAAAGAATGGTTTCAAGCCTACTCCTCTTATTCAGAAAGCACTGGATGAGGACAAAGGATTTGTACAAATATCTCAGGAAGTGATCGGACAATACGCTGGAGATCGGATTTTCATACTAAGAACACCAAGTTCAGAAGCCCAACAATCCACCGAACAGTTAATGAAAAGCAAGCTGTGGCTCCAGCTTCCTGCTGTCAAACAGGGACGTGTGTACACTCAGGATATTGGCAAAACTGAAAGTGATGCTTCCACTCGAGAATGGCTGCTGGAGGAATTGCCCAAGCTCATCAAATAAAAATTGGAGAAGCTTATCGACACTTGTTGATAGGCTTCTTTTTTGTTGAACCTAAAGGAGGTATACTTATACATACATGATAACCATTCTCAATAAAAGGAGCAATACCGTGAACCAGTCTCCGTCGTCCGTATATCCTCCCCCATTCAGCTCACTGCTTTTTCATTTTAAAGAAATTGCGTTGGTTGGTGAGCCTACCGATGAATTATTATCACGTCCCAATTCATATCACTGTCTTCTTATATTCATCGGTGGGACAGGTATGGTGGACATTGGCCCAGAGCAGTATCTATCCCATACAGGTCATGGGTATTGGCTAGCTCCAGGTGAATCCTATCAAATCGCTCCCCTGAATGGAACTGTACCCGAATACTACAAAATCACGTTTGAGGTCATCGCTTTGCCATCAGAACTACAAGCGGACATGGCCTTGGCTGAACACGCAGCACGTATGCCATCCCTATATCATGAACCTGTCCTGCCGGGACCGCGCGAATACATTGCCTCCTCTTCTTCCTCCAAACTTATTCAGTTGACTGAAGAGTTATTTCATAGTACCCAACAAACGGTACAGCCGCATAACCAAACATCTGTATTACGGCAGCAAATCATGTTTCAAGAGTTGCTCTTGCTGTGGCAGGAAGACCACACCCATATTGATCAAAATAATACCTCTAATCCGGCATTGCCAGCATCGGTGGAAGGTACCCTTTCATATATGGAAAACCACTATGAAAAGCCCATTACCGTCAAGCAGCTCGCTAAACAAGCGAACGTTTCCATATGGCAATACTCCCAATTGTTTCGTACAATTACAGGCAAAAAGCCGCTGCATTACCTCACTGAGCTGCGCTTGAACCATGCCAAGCGGCTGCTGCTGGAATGCAAACGGCCTTTACGTGAAATTGCCCGTCAGGTTGGTTTCTCTGACGAATATTATTTTAATCGACGGTTTAGGCAAATGACCGGGATTCCCCCTGGCAAGTACGCACTTTCTGTCTCCGGTTCTGTGCGCGTCAAGGATTGGACGGGTCACCATATTCACATTCCGCGCCGAGCAAGCCGCATCATCTATCATGGAGAAACGATGGGCGATCTATTGGCATTAGGGACCAAAGCCATCGGCGGAAGTCTGCGACTCAGTGAATACAGCGTCTATAAACATCGTCTTGTGAATGTCGCCGATGTGGGCCTTCCACTGGATATTCGCTTGACCAGCGCTCTTGATCCCGATCTAATTATCATCGCCAATTCGGATGAACAGGAATATGAGCGCATTGCCAGTATCGCTCCCACCGTCACCTTCAACTCCTTCGCCACGCTGGAGGAACGGATGCGTACACTTGGCGCCTGGCTCGGTAAGGAGCGGGAGGCCGAACGCTGGTTGTCTACCTTTACAGCCCGCAATCTGGCAATGTGGCAGCAGCTCGGTACGCAAATCACAGCCGGAGAAACGGCCTCCGTCTTCATCTTCGATCATGGTGATCGGCTCTTTGTCATGGGGATGTCCGGATTCTCGTCGGCCCTCTACCACCCACAGGGCTTTCAGCCCGTTGAGCCGATCCAAAAGGTGCTCGACGCGGAACAAGGCTTCGCAGAAATAGATCCGAACGAATTGCCTGATTACGCCGGGGACCGCATTTTTATGCTTGTCCCAACAGCTCCAGAATCCAAACGTACGCTGGAACGTATGATCAGCAGCCCTCTCTGGCGCAGTCTTCCTGCTGTACGTCAAGGTCGGGTATATTTCGTAGAAGCTGACCGCTGGAACTGGAGCGATGCCATGACCCGGCAAAAATTGCTTACTGCACTGCCCAAACTGCTCGGCACTTCATCTTAAGAAGTTGCCATTTTTCTAAAGATACTACATTAGACCTTGAATGCTCCCATCTGCCTCCAGCGACATATGCTCAGCTGCTGGGGATTTGGGCAAACCTGGCATCGTCATAGTATTGCCTGTTTCCACGACCACAAAGCCTGCCCCTGCGGACAAAGAAACGCGGGACACGTGAATGGTAAAGCCCTCCGGTGCACCTAGCAGAGAAGGTTGATCTGAGAAAGAATACGGCGTTTTGGCCATGCATACAGGCAGTTGTCCAAAACCAAGCTGCTCCATACCGGCCAACGCCCGTTTGGCCGCAGGAGTGTAAGCTACCTCTGCCGCACCGTAAAGTTCCTTCGCAATGACACTAATTTTCGCTTGCAAATCAAGTGTATGCTCATACAATGGTGCAAAATGGGCTTTGTCCTCCTGGAGCAGGTTGAGCAGGCTTTGGGCTAGCTTTTCTCCCCCTTGGCTTCCCTGTGCCCACACCTGTGACAGCTCTGCGGGTACACCCAGCTTGCGGCATTCCGAGAATATTAGTTCCAGCTCGGCCTCGCTATCTGTTACAAAATGGTTGACCGCTACCAGTACTGGCACGCCAAACTTTTGCAAATTCCGTACATGCCGGTTCATGTTGGCTAATCCAAGTTGCAATTGCTCCAGATTTTCTGCGTCCAGCTCATTTTTAGCTACACCGCCGTTATATTTCAGCGCTTTGGCGGTTACGACCAACAGAGCCGCATCTGGCTGCAAACCGGATTGACGGCACTTGATGTCAAAAAACTTTTCTGCCCCCAGCTCAGCCCCGAATCCAGCCTCCGTGACGACCACCTCTCCCAGCTTCAGGGCTAGCTTCGTACCGATCAAACTACTGCATCCATGCGCAATATTCGCAAAAGGTCCGCCATGCACAATAACTGGAGTTCCCTCCAACGTTTGCACCAGATTGGGTTTCAATGCTTCCCGAAGCAGCACAGCCATACCTTCCACCGCATGTAGTTCCTCAGCTGTTACCGTTTCGCCATCTTCGTTATAACCAATCACCATCCGACCCAATCGCACTTTAAGATCGTCCATATCTTCACTTAAACATAATACCGCCATCACTTCTGAAGCCGAGGTAATCAGAAAGCCACTTTCTCTCACCGCTCCATTACCTGACCCCAATCCGGTCACAATATTTCGTAAACTCCGGTCGTTCATATCGACAGCGCGTTTCCACACGATCCGCTCCGGTTTCAACCGCAAAGCATTTCCATGAAACAAATGATTATCGATCATCGCTGCCAGCAAATTATGCGCAGCTGAAATCGCGTGAATATCACCTGTAAAATGCAGGTTAATGTCTTCTGCCGGAACAATCTGGGCTTGTCCTCCCCCGGTTGCTCCTCCTTTCATGCCGAAGCAAGGGCCAAGGGACGGCTCACGCAACGCAGCAACGGTTTTATGCCCCAGCGCATTCAGCGCCTGTGACAGCCCGATGGTTGTCAGCGTTTTTCCTTCTCCCGCCGGTGTGGGATTCATCGCCGTAACCAGCACCAGCTTTCCATTCGGGCGATCCTTTAACTGCTCCCACAGGGACGGGTTCAGCTTCGCTTTATATTTTCCATACGTCTCCAAATGTTCTTCTTCAATTCCTGCTTCTTTGGCTATATCAATAATCCTCTTCATCTTTCGTTATGTACCCCCCGTTTTATAAGTCTGACTGATGGTGCCAAACCCTGTATCGTTTTATTTTACCAAAGTGTGCCGCTTATTGCGCTATGATTCATTTCATCGCAAGCGTTGCTATCATGTGAGTTATAAAAAAAGAGCATTCCCCGCCCGCATGGACTTTGGTGGATGCTCTTTTGATACGTCTCGTTTAACAAGCAGCTCTCAAATTAACCTGCAAAGTTAGCAGCGTAATTTTCAGCAATAAATCCCTTGGAAATCAGGATAGCTTGGGATTTCTTAGTAGCAGGACCATAGCCTTGGGACAGCAGATCATTAATATGTAAGCGGTTATAAATGAAGCAAAATACAAAGTTGGACGCCCCACTCGTAAGGATCGATACCAGAAAAATAATAACTGCCCACTTCCAATCCCCTCTAAACAACGCAGGGAAAAAACCGAAAAAGAGCGTAGTCCATGAAAAACCTACTTTGCGTTCCTTGATCATTCCAGTTTTATTTCTTAATTTAATCTTCATTTACCCCTTACCTCTCTTTATATAGTCTTTTAGAACTATATTAGATTATATAGGACAGAGGGAATAAATGGAACTTAATTTCGGTAAAATCATAAATTTCTCAAATACTCTCTAGTTTATAATGCTTTTCTAGCATTTCTTTAAAAACATCAACAGGGTACTTGTATTCAACAGTTTTGAAAACAATCCGGTTATTCCACTGGTTTTTTTCCAGCTCGCACCCATGCTCCATATCCAGTTCCTTCATGATAAAAATAATCTCATCCAAGGTTCCCATTACACTATGACTATTCGTCGTCGTAGCCAGCATCTGCTCGCCTTCCTGTGTGTATGCCTTTACAATCTGTTCATCAAAGCATTCACTGATCATTAATTCCTTCAAAGCTTGCACAAAAAGAACTGGCAGGTTGTTGTACTGCGATTTTTTGATCCCAAAAAGCGTGATGCTTAAGCGGGATATATCATGCATAAACACTATATTTTTTCTTCGATTAAGTAAAAACAAGCTGGCATGCCAACTATTCAAAGGCGGATAAATATCAACTTGAAGTGGTTCAGTCTCCCATTCCTTCAGCAGTTTTTGTGTTCCTCGTATAACAAACATCGTTGCTCTCCTTTATTGACGGTCCTGTACCGCAGCGTGATTCGACATACCTAATCTCTCACATGAGGCATGTCCCGGATATTATAACACCGTATTCCAAACATCCGATTATAAACTCTTTCAGTATAATATAGGGGAATGATATATTACCAGACACATTAATTTTCCCTTTGGATATTTTTTATGGAAATCCCCTCCACTGCTCTATATAATTCAGGTACAGTTCGTCACGCGAGCTTAATCTAAAAATTAGGGGTGTTCCACACCTATGTCACAACATATTTTACTTATTGAAGACGATCTATCCATCGCCGAAATGCTACTCAAAGCACTCACTAAGGAAGGATACAGTCTAACCACTGCCTATGACGGGGAAGAGGGGCTTCTTGCCTTTGAACGTCATACCTATGATCTGGTACTGGTGGATTTGATGATGCCGAAGGTGGACGGTATGGAGGTGATCCGCCGAATCCGTACCCACAGCGCCGTACCTATTCTGATTATGTCAGCCAAGGACAGCGATGTGGATAAAGCGCTTGGACTGGGCTTTGGGGCAGACGATTATGTTGCCAAACCTTTTTCAATGCTGGAAATGACCGCTCGTATTCAGTCCGCGATCCGCAGATCTACTACATATGCCCGTCAGCAACAGCAGGAGGAACAGCCGCAAGCACAAGTTTTGACCTACGGCAGTCTGCGCATTGATTTTGATCATTTTACAGTCATACGCAATGAAAATGAAATTCAGCTAACAGCCAAAGAGTCCGATATTTTGAAGCTGTTTGTAGCCAATCCGAATCGAGTATTTACAAAAGCACAATTATACGGATTTATTTGGAAAGACGATTATATGGGCGACGAGAACGTGATTAACGTCCATATTCGCCGCCTGCGCGAGAAAATCGAAGAAGATCCCTCTCATCCTGTCCACATTAAAACGCTATGGGGCATTGGCTACAAATGGGAGAATGGTTGATATGAACATCGAAAACATTTCTCAATGGATTATCGTCCTCATCATGTCAATCGTTATAGTATGGCTTTGGCGGGAGCGTGTGGCCTATAAGCGCAAAATAAAGGATATCCGAACCCTACTAGAGCGGATCGTGACGGTGAATCATGCGGAAAAACTGCTATATGTCACAGGTGACGTTGAACTGCAACGACTCATGACGGAAATTAACCGACTACTGGACTTGAATCTCAGAGTGTCTGCAGATTACAACCGTAGCCAAATCGCTATGCGCAAAATGATTTCGAACATTTCCCACGATCTCAAGACCCCGCTTACGGTTGTGCTTGGATATGCCGAGATGCTGGATGGCGATCCGACTATTTTGCCAGAAGAACGTATAAAGCTGCTATCCAAAATTCATCAAAAGACAAGCGAAGCGATTGAGCTGATCGGCAGCTTTTTTAGCTTGGCGAAGCTGGAGGCTAATGATACGGATATTCCGTTGACTCGACTGGAAGTGGGAGAACTGTGCAGACGCAGCATTTTGGAGTTTTATGACCTGCTGACCGCACAGGGATTTACTGTGCATATTGAGATCCCGGAGCACCCCATTCATGCCTTGGGGAACGAAGGAGCGATTGCGCGGGTGCTGAACAATCTGATCTCGAATGCCATTCGCTACGGGGCAGATGGACGGACGCTAGGTCTGGCTCTATCGGAACAGCAGGATACGGTGCGTATAGAGGTATGGGATCGTGGCAAAGGCATACAGGAATCTGAGCAAGATAAAGTTTTTGAACGCATGTACACACTGGAGGACTCCCGCAATAAGGCGGTACAAGGCAGCGGACTGGGCCTTACGATTGCCAAACGCCTGGTTGAAGCGATGAACGGAGAAATTCAATTAACTAGTAGACCATATGAGCGGACGGTCTTCTCTTTTACATTGAAGAAAATCAACTATTAGTCGAACTAAACATGCTTAACTTAATAAATTTGTAAGAATCACGAAAGAAAAATGAACATTTCGCCCTTTATCCTTGAATTATCAGCAGTATACGAAGGGAGAACACCCATGACTTACGTAATACGTACACATCAGTTGACAAAGGCCCTGAAGGGCAACGAACTTGTAGCGGGAGTCAGTATGAATGTGCGCAAGGGAGAAACCTATGGCTTTCTCGGTCCTAACGGGGCAGGCAAGACGACGATGATGAAAATGATTACGAATTTACTCAAGCCGACATCGGGTGAAATTGAATTATTCGGTGAGAAATTAACGCCAAAATCGTATCATCTGCTCGGACGGATGGGTTCGATTATTGAATACCCGATTTTTTATGACAGGCTGACGGCACAGCAAAATCTCGAACTTCATTGTGAATATATGGGCTACTATAATAAGCAGGCTGTTCGGGATGCCCTGGAATTAGTGAATTTGCGAAATGTAGATGACAAGCCGGTAAAGGATTTTTCGCTAGGAATGAAACAACGTCTCGGGATTGCGCGCGCTATTGCGACTAAGCCAGAGTTACTCATTTTGGATGAACCCATTAATGGTCTGGACCCAGTGGGAATCAAGGAAATCCGCCAACTATTCCACATGCTATGCAAGGAATATGGGATGACCCTGCTCGTGTCCAGTCATATTTTAGCGGAAATAGAGCAGATTGCGGATACGGTAGGCGTGATTAATCACGGACGACTGATTGAGGAAGTATCGATGGAGCAGGTGCGGGAAACCAATACGGAATACATCGAATTTACGACCAACGATTGTAAGAAGGCGGCCTACGTCCTCTCCCATCATTTGAGCCTGAATAATATAAAGGTGATAAATGAACAGAGTATACGTATTTACGATACAAATGTACCGCAGAAACAAATTACGAAGACGCTCATCTTAAATGATATAGAGGTGGATTCCATTCATCAGAAAAGCAGCACGCTGGAAGACTACTTTTTTCGCCTGTTAAACGGAGGTGATCTCCATGCTTAAATTGATGCAGTTGGAGCTGAAAAAATTTCATCTGACGGGTTATATCCGTTCAGCACTGATCGCCAATGCATGCATTCTTGGGCTGCTCTGTGTTATTGCGCTGGAAAGTCAAAGCGAAGGAATACCTGAATTCACACAGTACACTCAACTATTGGATCTAATAGACAATTTTGTAAGAGCTACATTTATTGTGTTTGCTTCCGTTCTCCTATGCCGCTTTATCGTCGGGGAATTTAAGTCCAAATCGATTACGATCTTGTTCATGTATCCGATTCATCGTCAAAAGCTGATGATCGCCAAACTCTTAGTCGTATTACTGTTCACGTTCTTGTCCATTATTATTTCGGAAATAATCATTACGGCTGCTATTCATCTGCTCAACCAGTTTGTTTTGATTGTACCGGATAACCTTACTCTTTCGATACTGGGTCAACAATCAGCACGGACGTTAATCAATGCCGTTGCTGCCAGCTTTATGGGATTGGTTCCGCTGTATATGGGGATGCGAAGATACTCTGTACCCACCACCATTGTGACCTCAATCCTGATTGTAGCATTGCTTTTCTCCAATAATAACGGCGCTACCCTTAGCTCCATTGCCCCCGTGCAAATCGGCTTCTCTATACTGGGAATGCTTGTGGCTTATGCGGCGATTCGAGGTATTGAGTATAAGGATATTACCTCGTAATATGTAATTTCGTAGAGCGCTTTCAAAAAACAGATGAAAATCATTGTTCGATATACACACATTTTTCACTGGACTTCATTCTAAAACAGGTATATCCTATAGGAGAAATTAAAAACGGAATAAGGATCTTCGGGGTAGGGTGAGATTCCCAACCGGCGGTATGGCTCATGGAGCTAAGCCCGCGACTCTGTATCTGGCAACAGGATACGGACTGATTTGGTGAGATGCCAAAGCCGACGGTAAAGTCCGGATGGAAGAAGATCGAAATATCAACATGCCGCGAAGTGGATGAATACTGCGTTATTGGTTTTGCAGTAACTTCATTTAACTTGCGTAAAGCGGCAAGTTTATTTGATCAACCCCCGTCTTGCATGGCCTTTCGCCATGGACGGGGGTTTTTGTGCCACCGGTCCTGTATTCGCAAGGAGCTAATTGAGTATGAGTCAATCTTCTACTGTACTAACATCCAAAGGTTTTGATCGTAGCTCCCACATGAAAAGTGGTTTTTGGCTGGTCGCAATTGGAGCAGCCTTGTGGGGCGCAGACCCGCTGTTTCGTATTATTTTGTTAAAGTCATTTACCTCAACACAAATTGTACTAATGGAGCATGTGCTGCTTTTCCTCGCTCTGACACCGATGTTGTGGAAGCATCGTGAGGAGCTCAAAGCGGTACGGCTTCGTCAAGTTTTCGCTATTTTGTTCGTCTCGTGGGGTGGCTCGGCTCTGGCCAGCGTAATTTTCACCATGGCACTCAGCAATGGTGATTTGAATGCTGTACTCTTACTCCAGAAGCTTCAACCCTTGGTCGCTATTATTCTAGCTCGTATTATTTTGAAGGAAATGTTGCCGCGTCATTTTGGATTATTAATTGTCGTCGCTCTGTTCGGGACGTATCTTCTGACCTTCGGTTGGTCGCTCCCCTTCGGACATGTTCGTGATTTTGTCCAGGTCGGTAGTCTACTTGCACTCGGTGCAGCAGTTCTGTGGGGCGGTTCGACAGTCATGGGAAGTTACTTGCTTCGTTCAATGAAATATGAAACGGTAACCTCCCTCCGCTTCATGGTCGCGCTCCCTCTGCTGATTGTCCTCACCTCTGTAGAGCATGCGCCATGGAATATGCCTGCCGGTACATGGGCGGGCGCAGCTGTGATTATCAATCTGCTATTGCAGGCATTGCTTCCGGGTCTTCTTAGCTTATTGTTGTATTACAAAGGCTTAAGTACGACCAAAGCGTCTTATGCTACGATGGCAGAATTAAGCTTTCCCATGGTTGGTGTCGTGATTAACTGGATCGCATTTCAGCAAATTGTCACTGTAGCGCAATTGACTGGTTTTATGCTCATCTGGATTACGCTCTTTATGATTTCACGTCAGCAAAAAAATTAACAGTTCAATGTCCCTTTCATGACTTACCCAAGCCAAATCGTGAAGATGCTTTTGCATCTCTGATTTGGCTTTTTATGTATTCGTATTCATATAAATCATAGTTCTTTAGACCTATTTTCCGAAAAAAGTGTCTAAAACAAGCAATTATTCCTCGTTTCTCAAAGATTACATCTATAAAATTCGTCGGTTTCTGTCGAATAAAACAATGTAGTGATCATCAGACACAGAGGAGCAATAACTATGACTAAAACAAAACAAACAGTTCCGTGGTGGAACAGGTTTCTCAAGCAGTTTTATTTAATGAGGACAAGATTAATAATATCTTTTTTGGCTGTGTTATTGATTCCGAGCGTACTTATCGGGTACTTTTCCTATCAGGGGGCTACGACACAACTCAGTCAGCAAATGGGCGGTTCCGTATACACGAATCTGTATCTGATCCGAAGCAATGTCAATCAGTATGTAGCGCCCATTATGAAAGACCTGGACGTGCTTACCACTGAAATCAAATCTGATTCCATTGGTACCAACCAAGAGGCCCTTCAGAAAAAGTTGGATGTCATCGTCAAGGCTCATCCCGAGCTAGATGCCGCGCTTCTCGGCAATGCGAAAGGGCAATACATACGTTCGCCGAAAAAACAGGAGGACGATTATGACCCCCGGGAGAGAAAATGGTACAAAAATGCAATGCTGGAAAAGGGCAAGGTATTCGTCGGTGTTCCAGTTGCCAGCGTCACGACAGGGAATTTAGTCGTTAATATATCGGGAACGCTGGAGGACGGTGAAGGAGCTGTTTCATTGGCTTTGAATCTGGACAAGATGGGTGAAAGTCTGCAGTCTGTTAAGATTGGTGAACGCGGAGGACTCATTATTGTTGATTCTGAACATAAAGTTGTATCTGGGACTGGAACAGCCTTTAACAAGGCAGGCAAAAAACCTGCTGACGCCATAGAGGGACTTCCCGAAGTGGCGACAACCGTCGAAAATGATACTCCTTCCATGTCGCAAATTCAATTTATGAATCGAGATATGCTGGCCTTTACACTTAAGGACCCTCTCACCGGTTGGAACATTATCGCACTGTCGGATCTGGAGGATTACAGTGATGCAGCCCAACCGATTCTGAAGCAAAGCCTGATTGTGATTGTCATTTCCATACTTGCCGCTGCAATCATCATTGTGCTTATGGTCCGCTCGTTCTTAATTCCGCTGCGCAAGCTGCAAGCAGGAACACGCATCGTCCGTGACGGAAATCTGACCGAACGTGTTAATCTATCCAGCAAGGATGAGTTCGGCGAACTGGCACAGAATTTTGACCAAATGACGCATTCCTTGCATACGATGGTTTCCGAGGTCAATCAAACGTCCTCCCGACTTGCTTCCTCTTCTCTGATGATCAAGGAAAGCACAGAGCAAACAACGGAGTCCGTACAACACGTAGCGGAAACGGTTATGGAATCCGCAGAAAATGCAGCCACCAGCGCCGAGGCATCCGAGCAAACCGCTAATGCCGTTGAAGAAATGGCGAAGGGTGTCAGCACCATTGCCGAATCGGCAAGCTCCATCGTGGATTCAGCAGGACAAACCGAGCATGATGTGGCTCAAGGCAGTCAAATGATCAGCCATGTGCGGACACAAATGGACCGTATTCTGGAAGCTGTAAGCCAAACAGCTAGCCTGATGGATGAGCTATCCCAGCTCTCAGACGATGCGAAGCAGATGAATACAGCTATTGCCGCCATTGCCAAGCAAACCAATTTGTTGTCTCTGAACGCGTCTATTGAAGCTTCCAGAGCAGGCGAAGCCGGGCGTGGATTTGCCGTAGTCGCTATAGAGGTACGCAAGCTGTCTGAGCAATCCAAGGAAAGCGCGGATTCCATCAGTCAGATCATTACTCAGATGCTCGATTTGATTCAACGCTCCACCGCTACCATGAACGGTAATGTTCGTAACCAGGTAGGTGAAGGATTACGTATTAGCCAAGATGCAGAAGGTGCATTTACGAATATTGAACGCTCTACATCTCATATCGTGGAACAAATTCAAAGCGTGTCCGCTGCGGCTGAACAAATCTCAGCCAGTACAGAGGAAGTTTCCGCTACTGTCACCCATTTGGCTAGTCTGTCTCGCAATTCGGCGGACAGTTCGCAGACAACATCTGCTGCCGCTCAGGAGCAAATGGCAGCTATGGAGGAAATCGCATCTTCGTCTCAGGAGTTGTCCAACATGGCGCAGGATTTGCAACAGCTGGTTAAGCGATTTAAGATTTAACTTACACATTGCATCGTTGCAATTTCATGCAAGTAAGAATGAACAGCAATACATCTTATGACTAACAAAAGCCTTCGTCCGTATACAAATTACGGGCGAAGGCTTTTTACATTAGAGTTCTTAGGATGCTCTCTCTCTTGTCTACTTATAGGGTCATCTGACCGATTAACTGACGGCGTCTATCTCCTTCGGGGTCGTGCTCTACCTTAATATCCTGATGGAAAATAGCTGTAGTCCGCTCTTCCCTGTCGTACATTGGCCAAGCCCCCTCCGACAGCACAGGCTTCCCATCACGTGCAAAAGCAACCCATGCCTGCTGCATAGCTTGAGCCAGCTTCTGCATCGACGGTTGAATCTCTAATCCAAGCTTACCTAGCAGCTCCAGATTATCGAAAACAAACGCAATTTCGGCACCGTGAACCGCTTGTCCAAAGGTAGGATGCCCCGGCAATGTCCAATCAAAACGATACATCCATACAGGCGTATGCGCCGACTGCGCAACAGCAAGAGCCAACGCAGGACGCCAAAAAAATAGATCAGTCAACATTTGCGCCTGTCCCTCAATCGTAACCGGAAATGGTTCTATCAGGTCGCCGATGTCTGACATGCCCGTCATCATCTCCAATGCCTGACTCGCTGTTGACTTGTTCATTAGATGGGATTCTTTTCGGATGAAATAGGCCCCCTCATGCAAGTTCGTTCCAATCAAAACGGATACCTGCTTTGCTGAACCTTGCGCGATTGCAGACAGCGGTACATCTGGCAAGGTCACACCGTCCACGACAGGTTGATAGATCATCGCCATCCCTGGTCCGATGACTTCATGCGTCTTCGCCATAGCTAGCATCAGCGCATCTGTCGGCAGTGTAAACAACCGTTCTGGATGCTGAGTGTCCACACCCAGCTGCTGCAGATACACAGCCGTCACTTGTTCAGCCTGTGAAGTTGACAATACCTGCGACGCACCACTCTGCAAAATCGCACGCTGGAACAGTCCCTCAGCTGCTGGCATCGCCAATAAAGCGGCAATACTCATCGCCCCTGCCGATTCACCGAACACCGTTACTTCGTCCGAGTTACCGCCAAAGGCAGAGATGTGATCCCTAACCCATTCCAGCGCAGCGATCTGATCCAGCAGTCCCGCATTAGAGGTCAGGCCATCTCCCTTTGGAGTCAGATGCAAAAATCCTAACGGCCCCAATCGATAATTGATCGTAACAACCACAACATCGCCATTCTTCGCCATGCGTTCCCCGTCATATAAAGGTATAATCCCGGACCCCGTGACAAAGGCACCGCCATGAATCCACACCATCACCGGGCGTCCCTTCTCAGGTGCCTTCGAAGCAGGTGTCCAAACGTTCAGGTATAAGCAATCCTCTGACTGCTTAGGCGGTTCCACCAGATTTCCAGTCATGCTTTCAGCGGATGGCATAGGTTGCGGACAGATTGGCCCAAAACTCGTCGCAGCCCGTACACCCTCCCAAGACTCCAAAGGCTGGGGCGCGTGAAAACGTAGTTTTCCAACAGGAGGCTGTGCATATGGGATACCTTTCCATACATGATATCCATTCCCCGTTTCCCCACGTAATTGACCTAAACGAGTATGTACTGTAATACTCTCCATCATGAAGCCTCCTTTATTTCGTATGTTCAACACAACGGTATAATATCAATCTTTACATATCTCTATTATACCCTTTGCACACGGCCAAACCAAAAAATACCGGAAGCACTTTTGCGCTCCGGCATTTTTATAAACAAGATAGAGAAATAGCGATTAATCCCGAACTTCTTCTTTGGGAATCAGCTTGTAAATTTCTTCGCTTTCCATAGAGTCAATTAGTCGGTCTAGCCACTTGTAATAAGCGACGGCCTGCTTCATTTTCATACGATCTTGCTGAAGAATCGCCTTAAATTCCTCGTACTCTTCCCCCTGATTCATCAATCTGTCCAGCTCATCAATGGCTTTGCGCAACACCAGTAAATTTGTTTCTACCGCTTTTCTCCATTTAATAGCGAAGAAATCAGTGAAGGTTTGATGCCAGTCATATTCGACTTCATACAAGTCTTTGCGTGAGCCCTTGCTCCATACCTTATTTACCATTTTCAGATCCAATAATGTTCGAACTCCTGTACTCATGCTCGTTTTGCTCATTTCCATTTCACGGCCCATCTCGTCCAGCGTCATCGGTTTATCCGCAAAAAAAAGCAAACCGTATAAATGCCCCGCAGACAAAGTGATCCCATACAGGTCCATGTTTTTACCTATAGCTTCTATAACACGTTTGCGAATTTTTTGCAGCGAAGCCTGCTGCTCATCACCTAACTGGTACAAGCTCATGCTTGCAACCTCCTAATTTTAGAGCATTTTGCACAACCTAGTATGAACGATTTACCCGTAAAAGATTAGCTTTGACGCAATGTATGAAATCTTTCAATATAAATGAAATGTTTCAAAAACAAAGCTTCTGTCTATATTACAACAGCATGGATCGTTCAAAATCATAATTCGCAAAATTGCTAATGATAGTAAACTTTTAAAATTATGGATATACATAAATCTTTTTCTTATGGTTATATTTCATTGTCTATTTTAAAAAAAGCACTATCGGTTGTAAAGTTCCGAATGTTTGAGCATTCTATAGAACGAAGGAGCATATCAAAGGAAACTTTGTACAGTTTTTTCTGTACGTACTTTATGAACAGTTTTTTTGTTTGAAATGTAAGCAATGCTTCTGTTACAATTAATTTTGTCATTAACCGTTCAGGATGTTCAGAATTATGATTTTTATACTCAATCCTTAATGCAACATGGGGTTAATACCAAGCAAAGTATAGAAAGAAGAGGTGTATGTATGACGATTTTGGAAGTCAAAAATGTCAGCAAACTCTTTGGTCCTCACGCAGAGCAAGGTGTTCCGCTCCTGGAGCAAGGCTGGGGCAAGGAAAAGTTGGCCAAAGAAAAACAGATTACTGTTGGTGTCAATAAGGCCAACATGGAAATTAAGCAAGGTGAAATTTTCGTAATTATGGGTCTATCGGGCAGTGGCAAGTCCACTTTGGTGCGAATGCTAAATCGCTTGATTGAGCCTACCTCCGGTGAAATTCTGGTCCACGGCAAAGATCTCCGTAAGATGAACAAAGAACAACTTCGTGAAGTTCGTCGTAAAACCATCAGCATGGTTTTTCAAAAATTCGCCCTGTTCCCACATCGGACTGTACTAGAAAATGTAGAATATGGTCTTGAAATTCAAAAGGTAGAAAAAGCACAGCGTCAGGAAAAAGCACAACAAGCGCTGGAACTAGTTGGTCTTAAAAACTGGGGCGATAAAATGCCCGATGAATTGAGTGGCGGTATGCAGCAGCGTGTCGGTCTAGCACGGGCGCTGGCTAATGACCCTGAAGTGCTCCTGATGGATGAAGCGTTCAGTGCATTGGACCCTCTCATTCGCCGTGACATGCAGGATGAGCTGTTGGAGCTTCAAGATAAAATGAAGAAAACAATTGTGTTTATCACCCATGATCTGGATGAAGCGTTGCGGATTGGTGACCGGATTGCATTGATGCGAGACGGTGCGGTCGTACAAATCGGTACACCGGAAGAAATTATGATCCAACCGGCTAACTCTTATGTAGCCCGCTTCGTCGAGGATGTGGATCTGTCCAAGGTATTGACGGCTGCTCATGTCATGCTTCGTCCAGAAACCATTACCATGGATCGTGGTCCGCGTGTGGCTCTGGAATTGATGCGGGAGCGTGGGATTTCCAATTTGTTCGTCATTGACCGCACCAAAAAGCTACTGGGTGTTATTAACGCCGAGGATGCTGTTCATGCACTGCGCAACAATTTGAAGATTGAAGATATTTTGATCACTGACGGACCGCAGGTTCCTGCCGAGACTGTCATTAATGATTTGTTTGAAATTACAAGCTCGTCCAAGGTACCGCTGGCTGTAGTCGATGATAAGCAGAAGCTACTGGGCGTTATCGTCCGTGGAGCATTGCTCGGCGCACTTGGTGGAGATGTTACCACTATGAAGGAGGTGAATGCCCATGATACCGAAACTGCCAATCGCTGAGTGGATTCAATCCATTGTCGACTGGATGGGTATTCATCTGGCTGGATTGTTTAATGTTATTTCTTCCATTATAGAAGCTGTAGTAGGCTTTTTCTCAGGCCTGTTCATGCTTCCGCACCCTCTGGTGTTCATCGTGATTATCGGGATTATCGCCTTTATGATCGGGCGGGTTCAGCTTACGCTGTTTACTGTCATCGGCTTCCTGCTAATTGATAATCTCGGCTATTGGAGTGAAACAATGAATACGCTGGGACTGGTCATCACGTCTGCGCTCGTATCCATTGTTATCGGGATTCCCATCGGGATCTGGTGTGCATACAGTAAATCCGCATCACGCATTATCACGCCTTTACTTGATTTTATGCAGACGATGCCTGCGTTCGTGTACTTGCTCCCAGCGGTTACCTTTTTCAGCCTAGGTGTTGTACCAGGTGTTATCGCTTCTGTTATCTTTGCTATCCCCCCAACCATTCGTATGACCAACTTGGGGATTATGCAAGTATCAGGTGAGCTGATCGAAGCATCAGACGCTTTCGGTTCAACATCTGCGCAAAAGCTGTTCAAAGTTCAGCTTCCACTGGCATTGCCTACCTTAATGGCTGGTATTAACCAGACGATTATGCTGTCACTGTCCATGGTTGTTATTGCTTCCATGATCGGTGCAGAAGGCATCGGTGCTGTTGTGTACCGTGCTGTGACACAGCTGCAAATCGGTAAAGGTTTTGAAGCCGGCCTAGCTGTTGTCGTTCTGGCTATTGTGCTTGACCGTTTTACGCAAAACCTGTTTAAACCTACGCAAAAAGGCAAAAGCCGCGTATCCAGCAAGCAAAAAGTATGGATTACTTCTGCAGTTACTGCTGTCATTTTGATCGCTGGTGCATCTCAATATTTTGTTGGTACGGATCATTCCGCATCTGGCAAAGGTAACGCTGCTGCCAACCCGGTTGGCGAAGAAGTCGGTTACAAAATTATCGGTATTGATGCCGGGGCAGGCATTATGAAATCGACTGCCAAAGCAATTCAAGACTACAATTTGTCTGATTGGAAGCTCGTTGAAGGTTCCGGTGCAGCCATGACGGCCACACTGGACAAAGCCATTAAAGCGAAAAAACCGATCATTATTACAGGTTGGACTCCTCACTGGATGTTCAACAAGTATGATCTCAAATATTTGGAAGACCCTAAGAAGTCTTATGGTGAAGCCGAGGGTATTCATACGATTGCCCGTAAAGGATTGCAACAGGATGCTCCTATCGCTTATGAGTTTCTGAAACGTTTCAAATGGACACCAGAAGATATGGGTGAAATGATGGTCGCCATTCAAGCCGGAACCAGTCCTGAGCAAGCTGCCAAGGATTGGGCGGAGAAACATGCCGACAAGGTTCAGGAATGGACTCAAGGACTGCAACCTGTCAATGGTGATACCTTCAAGCTAAGTTATGTGGCTTGGGATTCTGAAATTGCCAGCACGAATTTGCTGAAATATATTTTGGAAAACAAACTAGGTTATAAAGTAACCGCACTGCAAGTGGAAGCAGGTCCTATGTGGACGGGTGTCGCTAGTGGTGATGTAGATGCTTCACCTGCGGCATGGCTGCCGTTAACCCATGCGGATTACTGGGCTAAATACAAGGATAAGCTCGACGATCTTGGGGCTAATATGAGTGGTGTTAAAACCGGATTGGTCGTTCCAGCTTACATGGATGTTAAATCGATTACTGATTTGCAGGATAACGGAGCCGAAGCGGCTCCGGCTTCCGCCACAACTGGGGACTTTGGCAAAGAGGTCGGCTACCGCATTGTCGGTACCGACCCTGGAGCCGGACTAATGAAGCTAACCGCTAAAGCTATGAATGACTATGGCTTATCCGACTGGAAGCTGCTTGAAAGCTCTGGAGCTGCTATGACCGCTACACTGGATAAAGCTATCAAAGCCAAGCAGCCTATCGTCGTAACAGGTTGGACTCCTCACTGGATGTTTAATAAATATGATTTAAAATACTTGAAAGATCCTAAAAAAGCATACGGTGATAAGGAAGAAATTCATACCATCGCCCGCAAAGGCTTGAAGCAGGATGCTCCTGTGGCTTATGAATTTCTAAGCCGATTTAAGTGGACTGCTGAAGATATGGGTGAAGTGATGATCGCGATTCAGGACGGTACCGCCCCACAGCAGGCTGCTAAGAACTGGGCTGATAAACATCCTGACAAGGTTCAGGAATGGATCAAGGGTCTACAGCCCGTCAACGGTGATCCTTTGAAGCTGAGCTACGCTGCTTGGGATTCTGAAATTGCTAGTACGAACGTATTGAAATATGTATTGGAACAAAAATTGGGCTATAAAGTAACAGCCCTGCAAGTGGAAATCGGCCCAATGTGGACTGGCGTGGCCGGCGGAAGTGTAGATGCTACTGCTGCTGCTTGGCTTCCATTGACGCATGTTGATTATTGGGCTCAATACAAGGATAAGGTGGATGACATCGGAACCAGCATGACTGGCGTTATGTCCGGGCTTGTCGTTCCATCCTATGTACCGATTGATTCTATCGAGGATCTTAAGCCGCCGCAATAATATTTTTTCCACTTTTAAACCATATGAATAAGCAAAAGGCAGATCAGGGTTTACTCCTGATCTGCCTTTTTACGATATCCATATTTAAAGTTGCTCTCAGCCTTTTAGCGTGAATCCTTCTTGAGCAGGCACATCGGCATGCTGGCCTGTCGTCTGGTGCTGTCTAAAGAATAACGGATAGATCGCGAAGGACACCAGCAGACTCACACAACCAATGACGCCCAAGGCAATCATATCTTTGAAGATGTATGTGATATCCAGTCCTTTGAGCGTGATATTCCGTACAGCATCCAGGTAATACGTCAGTGGCAATATTTCAGCAAGCCCCCGCAAGAAGCCGGGCATTGCCTCTAATGGCCACGTATAGCCTGATAGCATAAAGGAAGGAACAGCAATCAACATCAGGGTTTGGGTCGCATCCACTCTAGTCTTGGAAAAGAGACTGAATAGGAATCCTAACCCGCACAGTGCAAAGTTAAAGGCCAGCGACACTAAAATCAACGGTAATACCTGTCCCCTAAACGGAATATCGAAGCATAAAGCGCTGATACTGAATACAGTCAGCACATTGAAAGCTCCCGCTGCATAATACGGTGCCAGTTTGGCAATAGCCATACGCCAAGGGGTATTTCTCCATGCACCAAATCTCCCCCAAGTCCCTGCTTCCTTATCACGCGTGCAAGACAACGCAATACCAAGCAGCAAACACTGCTGGAGAGCCGCAGAAATAACCCCTAGTGGCATGAAAAGTTTATAATCATATACCGGGTTAAACAACACTCTGGACCGGAACGGGATGGTAGTCAGCGTCGCGGCAGCCTGATCGGAGTTCATTCCCTTTTGCTTCATGGAATTGACCGATACTCCGGCACTCACGCTGCTAATAACCTGATTCGCAATCCGACTGGCGCTGTTGGAATACATCATATTACTGCCGTCAATCAGCGTGAGCACGGGTGGATTTTCCCCATGCTTAAGCCGAGTCGTAAAGTTGTCGGGAATGACGATTCCGACCTTAGCTTCCCCGGTCTCTACCTGACGGACAACATCTTCCTGATTGGTCGCTTGCCGTGTAACGGCAAATGAATCGGTCGAATCAAACGCCTGAATGATCTGGCGACTGAGCTGCGAATTATCTCCGTCGTACACTGTGACAGGCATCTCGGTAATCCGCTGATGTGAATACAGGAAGCCAAATAGTATCGTATACACAATCGGCGTAATCAGCAGAATAGCCATAAAGCGGCGGTCCCGGAAGATGCTCAGCCATTCCTCGCGAAACACATCGCGGATACGAAGTCTTTCCTGTGAATCCTGCATATTACTGCGCCCCTTTGCCTGTAAACAGAACCGTGGAGCCTGTTGGAACCGAAGCAGCAAGGTCTGGCAATGCTACTTTAACACCGAAGGAACGGACATCCTTGTCACCGGAGCTTTGGCTCGGTTTTTGAATGGCAAAGTCCGCAGCCGATTCTAACAGAATGACTTTACCCTTCAGCTCCTTACCGCCAGACAGCAATTTAATTTGGACTGTATCCCCTGCTTGAAGACCGTTCAGAGACGTTTCAGGTACATAGAATTTAGCCCAACGTTGTGTCGAAGTTTCAATGGTATAGACCGGGAATCCTGCGCTAGCCATTTCACCTAAGCTAAGCGACTTGGATTTTATGATTCCATCTTCTGACGCATATAGCGTAGTGTAGCTCAAATAGGTCTGAGCCTCTTGAAGCGCGGCTTCCGCTTGGGCTACCTGAGCATTGGCACCTGCAACCGCAGATTGTGCCTGCTCAACTGTGGATTGCGCCGCCTTCACAGCGGATTGCGCTTGCTCTACCGAAGCCTGAGCAGCTTTGACGTCTTCCTGTTGCACAGCAACTTTGCCCGCTCCTGCCTGTGCTTCCTTCACCGCAGCCAAGGCTTGACGGTATTGAGCTTCAGCCGCCGTAATTTCCTCCTTGCGGCTTCCCTCCCGTGCCATATCCAATTTTTGCGACTCTGCATTATATTTGGCCACTGCCTGTTGATGTTCCAATGTCGCTTGATCCAAAGATGCCTGGGTTGCTGCTCCGGCTTCTTGAAGCTTTTTGGCACGCTCCAAATTTTTAACGGTCAGGTCCAGCGTTTCCTTGGCTATCTTCACAGATACTTGTAATTGCTCAAGCTCCTGCGGTCTTGCCCCGCTCTTGAGGGCATCCAGTTTTGCCTTGGCGGCGTTTGCAGCCGCTTTGGCCTGTTCAATCTGGCTGGAGGAAGCCTCTGCGGTCACACTGACCGATGTCGTACCTTGGCTCTTCTTGGCCTGAGCGGCGCTCACAGTAGCCTGTGCCTGACCTACGCCTGCTTGAGCCTGCAACACACCGGCTTTTGCTTTGGAGACATTACTCTTAGCTGCCAGCAACGCCGCCTGTGCCTGCTTCACCTTATCTTCCAACTCGCGACTTTCCAGATGGGCTAACACCTGCCCCTTTTTAACCTGATCGCCTTCTTTGACGAGCATCTGGTCAATCCGTCCTGCCATTTTAAAGCTGGCATTGAGGGTATCCGACTCCACATAAGCCGTAGGAATGGAAGAAGACTGATCCGCAGACAAGCTGCTTCCACCCCGTGGAAAAGCAGTCAAGGCATATATTCCAACCGCGATTAAAATAATAAGTACGACGTAAATCGTATATTTTTTAGCTTTCATGTTCTCATCACTCCATCTGTCTATTAATGTTGCATGCCCAATGCATTACACACAAATACTTCAATACTTTCTCGAACCTCTTGCAGATTCATCGTTTCGCCCCAAACCATAGACCGCATTGGAGCGAAAATGTAAATCCCAAATAAGCAATTGGCTGTTGTTTTGGCATCCAGCTTACTTGAAATTTTCCCATATAACTTACCGGAATCGATCTCTGCCTCCATAAAATCAAAATAATCAGCCAGCACCTGCCTAATATTAAAATGCTGCTCTTGTGAAACCCAGCCCTTACTGACCAATAGACGGCAAAAGTCCGGCTCTCTCACAATAAACTCAATATGTACTTGGATCAGCTTACGAACCCTAAGCTCCACCTGATCTTTAGGAGTATGAGCCATTGCTTCATGGATATCCCGGACAAAACGCTCCATCCCCATCTTCAAAATGTAAATGTACAAATCTTGCTTGTTTTTAAAATTGTAATACAGGGTGCCCTTGGCTATGCCGCATACCTTGGCGATTTCCTCCATATTTGTTTCATTAAAGCCTCGTTCGGAAAAAGCTTTGAGTGCGCCGTTAAAAATAATTTCCTTTGTCTGCTGTTTCATGCTTCCTCCTTTTTTGAACTGACCGTCCAGTACAAAAATTATGTATTTATTATAAGCCCATTTTTAGTTATCCAGCAATAGGAAAAATGAAAATAATACATTTTAGACATTTCGTCTAAACACTCATTCTAAAAATGATAATGCAAAAACGGATCGAATAAGTGAGGGGGTCACTCATTCGATCCGTTATGTCATAAAATCGGATGATAAGGGGGCCATTCTACAGATTATCAACCGATTTTAAGGGAAGGCGACTATTTTTTTACGGTTTGATTGTATTGAGCAATTTTGCCTGTAATTTCTTGTGCAGCTTGATCCAATGCCTGTTTTGGCTGTTGCTGGCCACTCAGCACGGCCTCAATTGCACCTTCTACGATTTGACGCGCTTCTGGAAATACGCCCATCACCGCGCCCTGTGTAGCGGTGGATTGCGCCGATGCGTGCAATTGGTCAACCGCCGTCTGGAATTGCGGATATTTTACCATATTATCTTTGAGTACCTTCTCGTTATAGGCTGCTTTCGTGATCGGGAAGTACCCAGTATTTACACTCCATTGTGCCTGTTCAGCTGGGGAAGCGACGAATTTAATGAACTCCCATGCTGCCTTCTGCTGAGCTTCGGGCTTGTTGTTCATGATGTACAAGCTTGCGCCGCCTACAACCACGCCGCCTTCTTTAGCTTCATTGGATCTTGGCAGGAATCCTGTGCCTACTTCAAATTTATCGCCAACCTGCTCCACAATATTACGCAGCGAAGCGGTGGAATCCAGCGTCATCGCAATTTGTCCTGCGGAAAAAGCCTTTGCCGTATCGTCCGAGTTACGTCCCAGATTGGATACAACCTTTTCATCGATCATTTTCTTCCACCACGTCAGCGTTTTTACACCGGCATCCGAATTCAGCATGGATTCCGTTGCCGCTTGATCACGACCATTGCCATTATTCACATAATCCGCGTTCTGATTGGCAAACAGTTGCTCCATGAACCAGCCGTAGATGGCAATGGAAGCACCGGATTTACCATCCTTGCTCAAGGCTTTTGCAGCCTTTTCGAACTCAGCATACGTTTTCGGAGGATTAGCTGGATCAAGTCCTGCGGCTTTGAATGCGTCCTTGTTGTAATATAAAATCGGGTTTGACGTATTGAACGGCATGGCGTTCAATTTACCATCAATCGTGTAGTATCGTGTAATATTCGGCTCTAGCTGCGACAGATCAAACTTATCTGCATCAATAAATTGTTGTACGGGTGTGATCATTTTGGAGTCGATCATAAATTTACTGCCGATTTCGTATACCTGAATGATGTCCGGTCCGCTATTGGATCCAAGCGACGCTTTCAGCTTGTTCAAGCTGTCATCATATTTGCCTTGATATACTGGCTCTACCTGAATGTCCTTATGACTGGCGTTAAAGTCAGCAGCGATCTGCTTGATTGCTTTTTCACCGTTACCGGACATCGAATGCCACCAAGTCAGCTTCACTGGAGAAGCCGCTGCTCCCCCATCACTACCATTACTCGGCTTCTCTGCAGCAGTATTATTGCTACAACCTGCTGCAACCACCATGGCAGTCAGAATAAGCAGGGTCAATGCACTTTTCAGACGAAAAAATCCCATAATCTCTCTTCTCTCCCTTTGATTAAATGATTCTTGAATTGGCATTCTCTTGCGTATTCTTGTGTGTTGAAGCTCTGTATATGGGCTGCTTGCGCAGGTGTTGCTTTTCATTTGACATATGTGCTTAGCCTTTAAGCGCACCCGCTGCCATTCCACGAACCAACTGTTTTAGTCCAAAGATCAGCAGAAGCAGAGACGGTAAAATGACTAGGGCCGTACCCGCAAATACCAGATTCCATGAAGTCGATTCCTGAAATTCGAGCATGGATATTCCGATCTGTACCGTACGCATATTCTCGCTATTGGTGATCAGTAAAGGCCAGAGGTACGAATTGTACATATTCAGGAACGAATACACAGCCAGTGTTCCGAGCGCAGGGCGCGATAACGGAAGCACATGGAACAGAAAGTAACGGATATGCCCGCACCCATCCATACGAGCCGCCTCAAACAGTTCCTTGGGAAGCTGGAGAAAAAATTGCCTTAATAGGAATGTCCCGAATGCCGTCGCCAGAAAAGGGACCGTCAATCCTTGATACGTATCAAGCCAGTTCCAGCTTCGTACCGTCAGGTAGTTTGGAATAATGGTCACTTCCCAAGGGATCATCATCGTCGCTACAAACATGCTGAAAATGAAGTTTTTCCCCTTGAATTCCATTTTGGCAAAGGCGTAGGCCGCCAAGCTGGCTGTAATCAGCTGCCCAATCATGGTTAGACCCGAAATGAGAAATGTATTTCCAATAAAGGCTGCAATCGGTACAATTTCAAACACTTCAGTGAAATTCGCCAAATGAAAAGAATGTGGAAGAAAGCTTGGTGGATAAGCGCTTGCTTCCTCCGGCGACATGACTGCCATAAAAAACGTATATATAACCGGATACAAAATGAGAGCAGCTGCAATCGTAAGCAGCACATACAGCAATGTTGAATTCAGGTGTCTTTTCATTGGTAATGCACCTTTCTTTCCACCCATTTGAACTGAATCATCGTGAGCAGCAGAATGACAGCAAACAAGACAATCGCCTGCGCGCTCCCCGTTCCGAACCGGAAATTAACGAAAGCTTCCTGATAGATGGAATACACGAATACATTCGTACTGTTCACCGGGCCGCCTTTGGTCAAAATGTTAATTTGAGCAAAAGACTGGAAGGCTCCAATGATGGAAACTACAGTCACAAAAAAGATCGTCGGTGATAACAGTGGCATGGAGATACGCCAGAACGTGACGAGCGGGCCAGCTCCGTCCATTTTGGCACTTTCATACATATCATCTGGAATCCCTTGAAGTCCGCTTGATAAGATAATGTAATTGAAGCCTAGATTCATCCAGATGGTCATCATGGCTACTGAGAACAGCGCCCAATCCGGGCTGGTCAGCCATGGAACCGGATTGATATGTAGCAGGGAAAGCACATAGTTGAACATCCCCAGTGTCGGATGAAAAAGAAATTTCCAAATGACCGCAGATGAACCGACCGACAACACCATCGGCAGCGAAAAGGCAAACTGGAAGATACGCATTCCCCGTAATTTACTGTGTGTAAGTGCAGCCAGTACCAGCGCCAATAAAATACCTACTGGTACTGTTAGCAGTGCAAATAGGAGTGTCACCTTAATCCCTTGCAAAAACAGTCCCGAGCTGAAAAGTGTAGTGAAATTATCTAATCCCACATAAGCTGCAACGTTTCCTGCGGGATCTGTAGAATGCAAGCTGAGATAAACGGACTTGATCATCGGATAAAACATAAATACAGCAAACAAAATAAGCGATGGAGCCAAAAAGGTATACGCCAGCGCGTTTTCGCGCAGTCTTTGAATTTTTAGCGAACCCGTGCGTATGCGGGCTTTAGACGAAGTCTGTTGCTGACTCCTCGTCCCCAGTCCCATAGATTTGTTAAGCTCACCCAAAACGGATCGCCCCTTTCTTTTCAAACCAACCTCAGTAAGTGTATCGTTTCGATGTAAAGGGAACGTCAAGTGGGCTGGAGTAAAATGTTAATGTTTTTTCTTTTTGTAAAAGCAACTCTCTATAGGTATGAGCACAAAGACATAGACTCCTGCATACGATGCATCATTACATGGTATGGAGGTTAGAGGCGAATGCCGTACAACACCGTCAGTCCGCAAACTTTATATCAAGCTAGACCGGAGTTACAGGCCGAACTCAAAAATATCCGCGATCATTTGCATTATCAATTAAGCCCCTACATGAATCACACGGTCAGGGTCCAAACGATGGATCATCAAGTATATGAAGGAACGATTGTGCACATCGATGCGGATCATTTGTATCTGAGAGTCCCTCAGCAATATCACTCACCCTTCTCAGGCACCACAACCCCTGATCGCTCCTATGCCTACAACAATGTCATTCTGCCGCTGGTATTATATAATTTATTGGTTATAACCCTATTGAGTTAGCGCTCGATCCATATCTCTCTCTAATTAAAAGACAAAAAAACCTCCAAATTCTGTAAGGAGCCTTCTTGGCACATTACGAAGTTGGAGGTTTTAGTTATTTGTTTTCCATAATCATTAGTTCTCACAAGAGATACCTGCTTCTTGCTCTAGTACAGCTACAAAGCCCTCTATACAATCTCCACTCGGCAGGTGGGTGAACACCTCGTTCACACCCTGATTGATCAGCGTGATGTTCCCCCTAGAATCCGACAAATCCTTATCTAGCTTAGCCAGTGAAATATGGTGATAATTGATGAACTTGACCCAAGGAGTACCCATAGTGCAGGAATAAAAGATGATTCGTTCGGACGTCACTGCCAGCATTCCATGAAGCGATATCTTCTGGGAGCTCTGTTTCAAATCATACGTACACCCCATATATGATCGGATGTGTTCGCCCGCTTCTAATGTCAGACTAATAGCCCGCAACTCTTTTTCATTTGTTTTCATCCCGTCTCATCTCCTGTTCGAAGTTCAGGAACGAGTCGCAGCTCCTTGACCTCAGATCAGCTTTTGCGGCTTGTCCCGTCGACCTCTTCATTTTTCGTCAGATTAAGACTCTCACGAACTGGACAATGACCTACCTCAACTGCACATTGAAACCAAGGATGGATATGTACAACTTATCATGGGTACAGGATGTTATCAACAAGCAAGCTATCACTCTTTTTGAGCATAACTCCGTAATCTGCGCCTTGCTGAAGAAGCAATTAGATCTAATTTTAAGTGATTGGAATGGATGAATTTCAGAAACGAGGAATGGTATATGCTTCTTCTTGGCAAGCTAATGTGAGAATACGTTAGAACGGAGAAGAAGCCTTATGAAATATAACCGTTTGCTGTGCGCTGGAATCGCTGTTTCTTTACTGTGTATCAGCTCTTGCCCCACTCCATCTACCAATGCACAAGCCACATCATACGCCTCCCCTGCTCCTACAAAGGGAAGGGCCTATTACGAAGAACGGGGCGACATTGTATGGGAAGTTCCTACCCATCGTAAGCTTATCGCTCTCACATTCGATGACGGACCTGACGAAAGCAACACGCCTGCCATTTTGGATTTGCTTAAAGAATATGATGCTAAAGCGACCTTTTTTGTCGTCGGCAGTCGTGTCGAAAAGCTGCCTCACCTTGTCAAACGGGAACGAGAAGAAGGGCATGAAGTTGGCAACCATACCTTTCTTCACTCATCCTTTCAGTACATTTCCCGCAACAAAGCTCTGTCCGAATTGGATCAAGCTCAGGCGAGCATCGTTCAGGCAACTGGTACGGGAACCCATCTTTTTAGGCCACCCGGCGGCTCCTATACCGATTCGCTGGTTAAGCTCTCCAAGGAGAAAGGGCTGAAAATTATTTTATGGTCCTGGCATCAGGACACCTTAGATTGGCGAAAACCTGGTGTGCATCGCATCGCTAATAAAGTCCTTCGCAACGCCCGTAACGGCGACATTGTCCTCATGCACGATTATGTACATCAAAGTACACAAACCGTTGAAGCCTTGAAAATTATTCTACCCGAGCTCAAGAAGAGAGGATACACCTTCGTTACGGTATCCGAATTACTCTCTAATCGGGAAAAACCGGATGGGCTGATTGAAGTGAATAAGTGAAAGAGAACAATTAAACTCCGTCAATTATTTGTTGACGGAGTTTTATACATGAGGATTTTGCGAAAACCCAATAAGGAACTGATAATGCCGAGCGATAACGTGTTGTTAACGAATGACTCAGAGAATGTACGGTAAAGCTGGCTTCCCAAAAGCATAATCTATTTTTCAATAGTTTTTCATTGAACTTTAAAGAAGCCTATTACATCATATTGCTATTTTCATTTGCTAGCTATACCTTTCAGTCCAATGTTTTGGAGGCCAGCCATTGCATCATCGTTGTTTTCTTTCCGTTAATCACCTTCGATACTTCGTTGTTATACACGTAAATCCAGGACCAGTGGCCGTTGTATTCATACGGTGTTTGGTCGCTCTTCTTGTACAAACCAGAGGTATCCACTACGTTATCAAATAACGACATATGAACATCCTTTGCTCCGGCATTCACTAAACGGTTGTAGGTCGGAATCGTATAATCGTTGGGCGGTACTACGGTGTCGGTTTTGGCAGCCACAAACCAGATCGGCAGGTCCTTCATTTCGTTAATCTGTTCATCGGTTATAAGGCTGTCCTTTAAGGCTTCACAGGCCACCACTGCTGCTGCAAAATAATCTTTATAATCACGGATCATCAGCATAGTCATGTAACCGCCGTTGGAGTCTCCGCCAATATAGATTCGATCTGTATCAATGTCTTTGTTTTTGGCCACGTACTCCTTAATTAAGGACATCAATGCTTGCTCGTACTTGGAGGTTCCGTCCCCAAAGCCTGTAGAGCCATCCATCCAGTAGGTTGGGGTCTGAGGTGCCAACACATAAGCCCCACCAAAATAGGATTGGATATCCTTAGAAGCAAAATTCGCTGCTTTATTTCCGGAAATCGGAATCGTCGGATCGGTACCTCCCTCACCCATACCATGCAGCCAGATCACCAAGGGGTTTTTCACTTTGTCTTTTGACGGTGCATAGTCCGCATAGGTTAAAGTAATCCCGTCAAAAGTAGCTTTGTCGGTTGAAAATTGATCAACTAGCTTCCGTATCTGACCTGCGGAAGTATCAATTTTCAAGCCGGAAATCGTTCCTGATGTGGTTTTAATAGCTTTTTGCTGCGTGATTGTGTATTTGTTATCATTCCATGCATTAAACCCAGAGCCTGCCGCATCATAATGAATAGCGGAGCTTAGTGTTAAGGTCGGGCCGATTTCCATTTCCAATACAACGTAGCTTCCGGTTTTATTTACAGGGTTGCCACTTTTGTCCGATACATAGGCCTTGGTGACTTTCCGGTTGCCATTCTCAATAAAGGGATTTACCAGCCTGTTGTCGCTTCTTCCCACATGGACCTTAAATGTATCCTTTGTTATCGCATCTTTAGGTACTGGCTTACCCAAGTTAACAATGATCTTCGTAATGGCTGCTCCCCAATCCTTAACCTCCGCAACCGTCCGGTATGAGGTGGGCTGTATCTTTACATCCTTGGCCCATGCATCGGAATTGAAAGCAAGGGTCGTACCGATAGCTAAAGTGAATAACATAGTTGTTTTAGCAGCCTTTTGAAACCGTTTAAACATGATGTCTTACCTCCCAGGTCCATTAATAAAACGCTTACATTATTTATTTTAATGATTTTTTTATTTGTATCCTGTCTTTTATTAGCCTAATTCAGGTCAATTACTGACTCCTTGCTCCAGAATACCCCTTGTTCTCTTTTCGATATTGATGCGGTGTTGCCTGATAAACCTTTTTAAATACCCTGGCAAAAGACTTCTCGTTCGGAAATCCGTGCTCCAGCGCAATTTGTATAATGGAATGATCCGTATTCATGAGAGCTCGAAAAGATCTCTCCAGACGGATGGCATTGATATATTGAAATAAGGTCATCCCTACATGCTTCACAAAAAACCGGGACAAATATTCGGGAGACAACCCAAAAACCTGAGCTATCGAATCCAAGGATAAGCTTTGATCGTAATTCTTTTTGATATAATCGGTTATCAACGTCAGCCGCTCCAAATATTTATCGGAGTTAAAGCCACGGATAGATTCATGATCCATTTTAAAATGCATTAATAACAGATACACCAGTTTATAAGATAATGACGTTAAATGGATATGCGCTAAAGGGTCATTATGCCGGTTGAGATAAGCCACAAATAAGGTGTTTAACAAATCACGCAGCTCCGCAAAATGCAGTAATCTCTGCTCGTTAGTTTCAAAAATGGATACGCAGTCAAATGAAATCGGGTCACTGCCGTTAACATTTGCTCTAATAAATTCAGAAGGAATCAGAACCGTTATAGCCTCTCTCCCTTTTCCCTTAGCTACAGAAAAGGAATGAATGGCATTCGAATTAATGAGCAAAATATCTCCTTCTTTGGAGCTATAACTCGCGCCATCGATGTAGATATGGTCGATTCTTCCTGAAAGCACATAGGATATTTCGATGCTGTCGTGCCAATGCCCAGGTATGTACGCTGGTTCATTTGAGGAATGAACTATAATTTTTAACGGAAAATGATTGTCTGCCTGGACCAGCTCATATTTGTATTCCAAGTTTGTCGCTCCTCTCAGATGTGAACATATAAATAGAAGAAAATGGCTTCAGCAGAGTGCCGAAACCACTTGTATTTAACCTTCCTCTCTCTATAAACAAAAAAACCTAAGTATAACAAAATACATAAGATCCTTAGATCTTAACATTTTGTTCCTTAGGTTTTGCCTGCGTAACAGTAACAATCCTAGAGCTATTCATTTAATTAAGCTAAGTATATAGCGGGTTAAAATCCATGTCAACGCTTTCATTTTAAATGTAATGAACCGAAAAACCCTTATAGATCATGTGTAAATCTATATAACACTGCATTTTGGATCATTAAAAAGGCTGATTATGAGAGAGTCCATAATCAGCCTTTTGTTTTACACTATGTGGTCAAACAGGGCTTCCCATACCGCCCATGTCAGGCATTGCAGCCTCTTCTGGTTCTGGCTTGTCAGCGATAACCGCTTCGGTAGTCAGGAACATTGCTGCTACGGAAGCAGCGTTTTGCAATGCATAACGAGTTACAATTGCAGGGTCCACGATAAAGTGGCACTCTTACTATTAAATGATCGCAATGACCACTTCTTTTAATGATAATTTATAGTATATAAGGCAGTGATTGCTTGGTGTAAATGTTACTAATATAAAATCAATTATCATAAAAAAACAATATTTATAAAATATTCACTCCTAATTAATATTATTTACAGATAAATATAGCAAAATTTATATTTTGTTACATTAACGATTTTTTAAATTTTTCAGTGGATGCAATTTTTTTATGGTATGAGCCATTGAGATAATGAAGTGGCACTAATCCATCAAAAACCGTTCTCCACCTGACAAGAATGAAACGAATTATTAATTGTAGTAATTAAACCCTGATCAATATCACGTGCTATCAGATGGCTTATTGAACGTTCTGTTTGACTATTTTTTTTACTTGCGGTTACTCGAAATGAAAGACTCATTCTCCCTAACAGGGAATTATTGAAAGCACTATAAACTTTGATCTCAGCAGATGCATTCTCATCAATTAAATTATAAATAGAATCACTCATGTTGTTTATTACTGTTATATGCTGTCTCTTTCCAAAAGAAGACTGTAGTTCATAATAGCCAAAACAGCGAAGTAGGAGCCGCTTATTAATATCATAAATTTTTATTACGTATTTATAGTTGCTTATTGGAAGAGGAAACACCAAATTCATTTCGTAATTGTTTTGTGGTTCTGGATTTGAATACAATTCTACAATAGGTAATGCCTTTTGAATAATCTCATCCATATCCACATCTTGGGTCACAAGAAAATTCATATCAAGTAATTGATTTGGTTTGGGCAAATATCCTTTACCTAAAGGGTCTTTATTGTTTTTGATTCTATTCAAATAAAAAACTAGAAAGGTCAAAAGGAAACTAAAAATCAACCACATTATAAAAAGAAAAATATTAGTAATATTATTGAAGTTAAAGGAGATAGGAAAAATATTATTAACTATTTCAAGACTAATTAACCAAATAATAATTGATAAATTGGATGTAACAAGTATAACCCAATAAATTGAATTTAATGTTAATCCTTTAGATACATACTGTTGATAATCAATTAGAGTTGCTTGATAATTCTCATACTCTAATCCGTAAGGTTTATAAATTTGTTTTAATGAAGAAGACGCATTAATTAATTTGTTGTCATAAACAAACCCAACAAAAATTGACAAGAATGATATAATTGAAACCACTCCTGAAAACAACCAACTGATTAGTTCAATTGTATCTCTGGAGTTTGGAGGATAGTTCATCCCACAAATTCCCTTGAAAATATAAATTGAGATAAAAACTAAAGAAACAAAATAAAGAAAAATGGAATACCATCTTTTAAGAAATACACGAACTAACATACTCAAGGACTCCTACTATATCTGATATGGTTGTAGTATCATTAAATGAGAGCGATGAATTTATATCTACACTAAAATACGTTTTATTTAACTCGTCATATAGGCTGATAGTTTGAGGATTTTCTTCATTTATGATTTTTAAAAACTCATTCTTAGATAGCCCAATTGCATCTATTGACACCCATTTTTCCAAGTTATCTTTAACTCTTACAAACTGAATATTTATAACTTTAAATTTGTGATTATTCGACGACAATTTATTAATAATTTTAGGATACAAGTCAACTTTCTCAAATTTCACTGAAAACAATCTTTTTAATCTTGACTCCACATACGAAATATTGCTTTCAGAATTACCAAACAAGAAAATAGTTAGTTGGTTTTTAAAATATATCATTGAGACAGACTTAGTGGATTTACTAATCAATTTTTCTTTATATTTTATTGGGTCAACCCAATTATATCGATGAATTTGATAGTTAGTACAATCAGATAACATTTCTATTTTTTCAAAGTTACTTACTGTTATTGAGTCTACTTTTATCGCACTATCAATTGAATATCCAATGCAGTCTCTTTCTAGAATCATAATGTCATTTCACCTACCAATCAGTTATTAGTGATAAGTCATTTTACTCTGATTCTAGCCACGAAGTAAGTAGTTGAATCAGTGAATCCTTCTCCGTAACGTCTAAATTTTCAAGTAAGACCTTGCTACTTTCAATCATGAGTGACAAAGCTTCTTTGGATAAGTCATTCTTTTCAGTGTATTCTAATAAGTATCCCAACTGTGATATACTCGAAACTAAATTTTCTCGTAGTGTATCTTGAAATAGTTTTTCTTTATTCATAAATCGTTCGTAAATTTTTTCGAGTAATTTACTTATTTCTTTGTAATTAACAATACCTTGCTCACACATGAGGATGTATTCTTCTTGAATATGCCTCATAATTTGTTCTTTGAGATTTTCATCTGAGATATCAAGAACAACTATTTTAAGCAAATCGCTTCCCTTTAACTCGAAATTACACGAAAAAGTTCGTGCGCCTTGTACCATTGATGTCTTAAATTGAATGATGTCTCTCCCTAAAACTACATATTCGCATGCTAAATAAGAATTCAAAATATTCTTTCCATTTATTGTAACTTCCTTTATGTCGTCACTAGCTATTTTAAATTTCACATGGGAAAAACTAGACTCAATCCCCTTATTTTTCAGTCTGTTAAAAACAAAATCTAAAAAAAGAGCGGTCAAATAACTTGCATTTTGTTCCCACGAAAGAGTGGTGTTTGAAGCTTTTATTCTATATGTTTGAATTGGTAATTTTAAAACCATACCAATAAATGTTTCAATGATACTATGAGTTTCATCGTCACCTGCGAAAATTGTAAGAATATTTTTTTCTAAATCAATATCAATACTTGATTTATAAACAGCAGATAAACTTTCTATATTTAGTTCACCATTCCTCCACGATTCTTCGTACTTTTTTAATATATAATCGATTTTTAATCTCCCACCAGTTGTATTAGCCATTTTTGTTGAAATGGTATAAATATCTCCAATAGGATGTACTTTATACTCAAAACTTCTAGAAAGTTCTTCAGGAGCCTTTCCTACAAAGAAATCTTTATTGGCTAATTTATGAGTAAACGCTGGCAATCCTTTTGTCTTTACATGAACCGCCATTTCAACTAAATCTTCAACCTCTTCCTCACTTACGATTGACTCTAATTCCATAAAATACGGATACAACTCTCTTTTACTCTTGATTTTTTTATCAGTAGGAAACACCCCTTTTTCTTTCATAAGTTGTTCCACATTTTCCCTATTTACTTTTCGAAAAAACTTTCTAAGTGCGCCGTTGATGTTCATTCTGTATTCCTCCAGAACTTTTAATTAGGCTAGGACAACTCTATTTTGCATTTTGAAGTTGTCCTGTATTTAATTTATGCTCTATATTTGATGTCACTTTAGACAAGAGACAGAAATGGTTATAATGACCTATTATATATCCTAGCATATTCCAATTGAATTGAGGTAAATAATTTTGGCGAAACGACGTAAGAAAGATCCGAATGGCAAAGTTAATGATTTGTCGAGCTTTAACCATATATTGTTACAACAAAAAGGGAAAGGTTGAGTAAATATAATTTGAATTTTATTTACTTACTAAGGAGGTTTATAGTGTTGAATGATGATCTGAAAAAAGTGGTTTCGAAAGAATTAAATATAGCTAGATGCCCTATTTGTGCTTCTACTGATATTTGTACCACAGATGTAGAGAGTAGTCGTTTTATTTATATCGTTGGGTTCCCCCCCAAGTTGACTCAAGAACTTTCTCCGCGGACATTCCGATACTAGGAACAAAATACTTCTCATTAAAATTTTCGAGTTGCCTCAGCTTCTTCCGCTCTAAATTCAGCAATTCTTTTATTCTCTAATGGGATGACTAATAATTGTAGTTTCTCAGTGTCAACGACGTTCTTAGAATGGAGATATAATGCACTGTCTGATAATGTATCAAAGCCTTCCTGTAATGCAGAGTCAATCATGCATGAAGTATATGTACGTAAGATAGATATAACTTTATCTGTCTTATCACTATTTGCCGTAAGCAATTCTGTTACTTGAGAATATTCTTGAACTCTGATTGAAGAAAAATGCTCTTTCTTCAATAGTTCCTTTGCTACAAATTACTTTCTTTTCAATATTGTTAGTATTAGATGCATCTTAAATAATCTTATAATTTGGTATTTTTTCAGAAGTATTCATATTACTGCTACAAGCTGTTAACAACACAATCAAAAACAAAAACATCATTTATACAAAATATCGCCTGTTTTAGATATTAATCCAGTTGAACTACTCAGAGTTGAAGAAAAATCTTGATAAACAAATTTCAACAACAAAAAACCACCCTTAATGAGATTATTAAGAAGTGGTCGTTGTATCATTTATAATTCATAACGTGACTGTTTCACAAATTAACGTCTAAATTAGACAAAAATCTGCTCTGCTGGACACATGATGCTGGGCTTAAAAGCCTTACATCATGCCGCCCATCTTTGATTGATTCTCGCCGATAAACGTTTCCGAACTTAACTCATATTTTATTACATGTTTTGTTCCCTATTCAGAAAATTTCATTTGCCTATATTCATCCATATTCGCCGAGATTGTGATTTTTTATGTGATTTTTTGTGATTCAAATAACGAAATATTCACCACATATCGGTCTCATCAACAATTTCCTTTCTATTGTATATTGAGGCATAGGAAGTAGCAATGATATTTCTGAGAATTTAATTTTCTAAAATATTTCACCTTCTCTTGGCGGCATAGGTATGCTCTATCCCGCTCCCAACTCTCCAGAATGACGATATCTCGTAGTGTAGACTTATCCGGTCCCATAATATAGTTATTTTGCTCTAAAGCAAGCAACTAACTTTTATGCTTTCTGTACACCTCCGCATCTTTATCTCCAGATCTAACATATTACGGTAGCCTGCTGAAAAGTTGTAGACTGAACGGCGATGTTAAGCTAACGTGGCAGGTTAACCTAACAAGCAGACTGCCAATTACGTTTGAAAATACCCAAACGTGCTGCCGGGTTGACATTCAGAACTGGCCTTGTGAATCTGGTGGAGTTAAAAGGAGTGCTAGTTGTGTCTCATCTATTATTTTGAACAAGCATTGTATTGAAGAGCCAGCGAAAATTCCATCTGAAATACTGAGCTAGATGCCAATCTTCATAGCCATTTAATACACCTTCATTTAACCAGTAAGACTCTGGTTTTCCGCTCGTCGCAGCTTCAGACACATAAGCGATCGTTTTTTCTAAAAAGCGAATGACATCTAGGATTTTATCTGGAGTGGACACATCTCCATGCCCGGGAATGACAGTATCTACCTTCAGATCTCTTTGAATGCGTCTAAGGATGCGTATCCAAGCGTATGGATTACCGTATGGCAAGACCGGAATCGTCTTGTTGGTTATTAAATCACCAGCAATCAAGGTTCGTTCTTCAGGCACGTAAATAACGGCATCGCTTAAAGAATGGCCGCCTCCGTAGGATAAAACTTCGACAGTGCGTTTTGCTCCTTTTATAACTAGTTTATCGTCAAAAGTTATCGTGGGTATCACCCTACGAAGGGAAGGGATAGCATCATACAGGGCTCTCTGCACGGAAAGATCATAGCCGATTTCGGTTAACATGTGCGGATTTTTTTCTTGTGAACGTACTTGATGTAGGCTATTTATTAACTTCTGAATGTTTTGTTGCATTAGATCAATATTCACTTTACCCATTTCAGATAGCAAATCTCTTGTCCAAACGGTAGATATAAAATCACTTTCCATGAATTCCTGATTGCCGTTGACATGATCTCCATGGAAATGAGTATTGATCACATATTTAATTGGTTTATTCGTTAATTGTTCTGCGGTTTGACGTAACAAAGCACCAGAATGCGGTAGGTTGGTTGTGTCCACAACAACGGTCAAATCCCCAATGTCAATAATTGCCGCATTCCCCAGCGAACCACTACCAGGTACCGAAATAGCACCCCAGATACCTTCCGCTGCTTGTTGAATCGTGAAATATTTGTTGTTCATTGTTTATGCCTCCATCAAAATAAGTTTGACACCATTTCCTTTTATCTTTAGTTTTTTTATGTTTCATGTATATCAATTAGCAACTTTAGCTTACAAGTTAGAGTCCACTAGAAATCAAGCACAAATTTTTGAAATGAAGTTAGAGGTGCAAATATCGACTTCGAGTTGACTTAAAGATGTATAATAGTTTTAAATTTTGATTTAGAAAAAAGGAGTGACATAACAATGCTTACTATAAGTCAAGTATCAGAAAGAACGGGGCTAACTCCTTATACGATTCGCTATTATGAAAAAATTGGAGTGCTACAGGAACCAAATCGAAGAAATGGAAGGACACGCATTTATACCGAAAATGAGGTTTCATATATACAATGTTTAATTAGATTAAAAAAATTGGGATTGTCGCTTGAGGAGATTACGGAATTTACTCGTGACGGATGTGTACTGGATAAAATTCAAAAAGGGGAAGAAGTTGCTAATTTTACTCCTGCCTTACACATACGGATAGAAATTCTTGAAAAGCATCTGGTGGAACTGGAATCCAAGCGACAGGAACTTGAGTGCATGATTTCCCTTGCTAACGAGAAGATAGCCCTGTACCAAAAACTTACGAAAGACGATATAGTAATGTAGAAGACCTGGTTCGCCACCAGCATATACGATGGCAACAGAATTGATTGAACTAACGGGAAACGTTAGTTCAATGAAATAGCGATAGTCTAGGGCTTTATTTTCCCGTCCTAGGCTACCATTGTTTCTTTTGTTGTAGTTATCAACGAACATTTAAAAAGTAGACTCATACCAGTTACCCAGTTGAGCCCTTTACATCTACTCTAAATTCAAACTGATTCCTCATGAAAAAGGTTCCGTTAATCTTAACCGACTCCGATGTAATATTCTCCACTGCTCCACTGTAATCCACAACATCTATCAAACCCTCGTTCAACGGCTGAACCATATATACTCTTGCCTGGCTTAATGCAGCAGCAAACAGTTCTAAATCCGATTTTAACACTTTATATGTATGCTTCATGCTGATCACCTCGGTCATTCATTCGATGAATGATCTGAGAAATCCTTCAATAAAATATTCCCCTGCCGACAAAACCAAACAAGCGCATAGGCTATTGCCAAATACGCTTGTTGGGCTCTACTTTTTACCATCCTTAAAAAATGAGTCAAGTCAAGTGAAGTAGTATTATCCAACAACAATTCTTTTCACATAATTAAATCCAACACGCTTTAGTAATTATGACTAACAGGATAAAGAGCACCAAAATTGCACCCGTCGATGTGAAAGGACAAAATTGTTTGGCCTTATGCTCATGTCCACATTCACTCACATGAACTCCTCCTTTTTTAAGTTACGGTATATAGTATGTGTCATTAAAGAAATTGACAGGGCTAAACAGCAAATCAAAAAACATCCAACCAGCTTAGCCAGCAGGGTGTCACCGATGCTTTCGTATGTGTTGTTATAAGCGTAATTCATTTGGTCTATTTTGTGAATATATAGAAAAATATTCTAGGACTGATAGACTATCTTAAAATAAAACTGAGGTGAATAATCGAATGTCAATATCGTTAAAAAAATATGTATTGCAATTTTTACAGTAATCGTTTTTTGTTCATTCGTTCTTCCTGGCGTATATGCTCAAAAACCTTACGAAAATTACATTACTATAGGTGATTGGACGCTAGGCTCCGCCTTTTCCGATCTACAACCAAAGTTCAAAAACATGAAAATAGAAACGGAATATTATCAGATCGCATACAGTGGAAATGTTGCTTTTTTTGATAACAATCAGTACCTTCATTTCCATAAGGGAATTCTTGAATATGTAGGTGTTTACCAAAAGGGAAAAGGTATCAAACGCAAGGTCGTGGTGGGTGATACAGTAAAAAAAGTTGTGGAAAAGCTAGGCAATCCATTGACTCAAATGAACGCATCCGAATCAATTTATCATTCTTATGGTACTGATTATACCGATCCTGAGTTAACGGTAGAGATCAAAAACGGAAAAGTTTTCTCCGTCCAGCTAGAAAAATTCACAGAAGGGTTCCCGGACGAAAACAGGGCAGTTCAATACTATCTGAATAAAAACAAAGATAAAATTAGTTTCACAAAATGAATGAACCCCAGAGCAATCCAGGGTTTTAATATTCCGTATAGTACCTATTAGCGCTTCCTGGGGGCGTTGGCGGCGTAGTAACCTTTGGATCTCTATCCCAGTCCTCCAGGATTACAATGTGTCGCGTGTCCGTTTTGTTTTCCCACAAGATATAGTTATCCTGCTCCGAGGCTAGCAAACCCGCCTTTATGTCCTCTGTACGCCTCCCTGTCTTAATCTCCAGATCTAACATATTACGGCGGCCTGCTGAAAAGTTATAGACTGAACGGCGACGTTAAGCTAACGGGCAGGATAGTTCCAACATTCTTGTATTTACAAACTCAATAGGTATTTGGTAAAATTACACAAATGCAATGACGAGAAGAGTAAATAAGGTTTACTTTAACAGAGAACTCTGGTAGCTGAAAAGGAGTAAAGGAGATCTTATTGAATCAAGTCTCTGAGCATCCATCGAAACTTGAACTAGTTCGGGGGATGGTGTGACAGGAGTTCCTGTTACAGAGCTAGAGTATAAGTATGTGTTGGCATGCCGTACTCGATGAGGCTAATCTGAAGACAGATTAGCGAACTGGGGTGGTACCACGACGAGATCTCGTCCCCAAGACTTCGTTCTTGGAGGTGGGATTTTTTATCTTTTTGGAGAAGTAGAAAGCTTATTTGAAATATTTCTTATACATCCTTAATCACAAATTGAATGTTCTAATTGAATGTTGGAAGGAAGGCTTGTATATTCAGGGGATTGTTCATGATTGGTCGAAATTTTCACCGGCTGAGTTCTTTCCCTACGCAAAAAAATTTCACTCTGGAAAACCTTTGAATTTAGAAGATGAGTTGAATTGGAAATACGAATGGCTTCGTCACCAACGTAAAAACAAGCATCATTGGGAATATTGGGTTGTTAATCCCGACACCAAAGAGGCATTACCCATGCCGAGGAAGTATGTCGTCGAGATGGTATGTGATTGGCGCTCCTTTTCAAGGAAATGGGGGAGAAAGGTAAAAGAATCTACCCTAAACCTTACAGATAGTATAGTTGTTCATCCTGCAACGGAAAGAGAACTTGAGCTTCTAACATCCCTCAAGGGAAAGATAAACCATTGAGCTAACGGGAAACGTTAGTTCAATGAAACAGCGACAGTCTAGGACTTTATTTTCCCCGTCCTCGCCTACCGTTGTTTCTTTTATTGTAGTTGGCAAAACTTTTATTTTCAATGAACATTTAAAAAGTGGCCTTATACCAGTTCCACCTAGAAATATCCGTCTGTAAGCAGTTCTTCAACTAAAAATCCCCGCCGACCAATTAAGGTTAGCGTGGATTGCTGTACTGACGTTTAGGAACCTCCAACTTGCACAAGGATTTAGATACCAGGTACAGTCATGAAAACTAAAAAGCTACTCGCAACAATTAACAGTCCTACACCTTTTCAATTAGATTGGAGAACTCTGTTTTGATTTCAGGAGTCGCATAGACTTGGAAACGCATAAACAGGCCAATACAATTTATAAAGTAAGTCTCATTATTTATTATATGTGACTTTACCATTGCAAATAACAATTGTTTAAAACAAACACTGTACCTTTCTCTGTTTAAATAATAGTAGGCCATTTCGTAACCAAACCATGCAATGTAGTCGGGTACTACTTGTTGGCTGTACATATCAGTAGATGTCGGGAGTTGAGTAACGGCATCAATGTCTTTTTTAAACCTTGAAAGTACATCATCAACATCCAAATTATATTGATTAGCAGCTATCATAACGTTTAACAGCTTTGAAAGTTTCTCACCTTCCATGGTATCTGCTGTTTCGGCTATGTATTCAACATATGAAAAAGGATGCTAATGAGAAAATAAGAATTCACTTTGCAGATATATTGAACTTCAATTTCACGAAAGATCATCTCCCTTTGCAAGAAATGTGATTTTTTCGTGATTTAATGAAGAAAGGCTCCCTCTCGGGAGCCTTTTAAATAGCGGTATTACAGGGTTTTGAGGCCCTTTATTACATCATTCCGCCCATTCCACCCATGCCGCCCATGTCAGGCATTGCAGCCTTTTCTGGTTCTGGCTTGTCAGCGATAACCGCTTCGGTAGTCAGGAACATTGCTGCTACGGAAGCAGCGTTTTGCAAAGCATAACGAGTTACTTTCGCAGGGTCCACGATACCAGCTTCGATCATGTTTACCCAGTCGCCAGTAGCTGCGTTAAAGCCTACGCCAACTTCTTCGCGTTTCAGACGCTCAACAATTACAGAGCCTTCTTCACCTGCGTTAGCAGCGATGGTGCGGATTGGAGCTTCCAGAGCGCGCAGCACGATGTTCACGCCTGTTTGCTCGTCGCCTTGCAGTTCAACAGCTGCAACTGCTTTGTATACGTTCAGGAGCGCTACACCACCACCGGATACGATACCTTCTTCAACCGCAGCACGGGTTGCGTTCAGGGCATCTTCGATGCGCAGTTTGCGTTCTTTCAATTCTGTTTCAGTTGCCGCACCGACTTTGATGACTGCTACGCCGCCGGACAATTTAGCCAGACGCTCTTGCAGTTTCTCTTTGTCGAACTCGGAAGTGGTTTCTTCCAGTTGCGTACGGATTTGGCTAACACGAGCGTCGATGTCGGCTTTGTTTCCAGCACCGTCAACCACAATCGTATTTTCTTTAGTGATACGCACTTGACGTGCTGTACCCAGTTGGTCTACGGAAGCTGTTTTCAGATCCAGACCCAGTTCTTCTGTAATCACTTGACCGCCTGTCAGGGCAGCGATATCTTGCAGCATTGCTTTACGACGGTCACCAAAGCCTGGAGCTTTAACAGCTACAGCGTTGAATGTACCACGCAGTTTGTTAACAACGAGCATAGCCAGTGCTTCGCCTTCGATGTCTTCAGCGATCAGAACGAGTGGCTTGCCTTGTTGTACGATTTTTTCAAGCAATGGCAGGATTTCTTGTGTGTTTGTGATTTTTTTGTCTGTGATCAGGATATATGGATTGTCCAGTACAGCTTCCATTTTGTCCGTATCTGTAATCATGTACGGGGAAATGTAGCCACGGTCAAATTGCATACCTTCAACCACTTCCAGCTCTGTTGCAAATCCGCGGGATTCTTCAACAGTGATTACACCGTCTTTGCCCACTTTTTCCATAGCTTCAGCGATCAGTTCGCCTACTTCGTCATCAGCAGCGGAAATACCAGCTACTTGAGCAATGGATTGTTTGCTTTCGATTGGTTTGGAGATGGCTTGCAGTTCAGCAACAGCCGCTTTAACCGCTTTGTCGATCCCTTTACGGATACCGATTGGGCTTGCGCCCGCAGTTACGTTTTTCAGGCCTTCTGTGATGAGGGCTTGAGCCAAAACAGTAGCAGTAGTCGTACCATCACCAGCTACATCGTTCGTTTTGGTTGCTACTTCTTTAACCAGTTGAGCGCCCATGTTTTCGAACGCATCTTCCAGCTCGATTTCTTTTGCAATCGTTACACCGTCATTGGTGATGAGCGGGCTACCGAATTTTTTCTCCAGTACAACGTTACGGCCTTTCGGTCCGAGTGTTACTTTAACAGCGTTAGCCAATGCGTCAACCCCGCGCAGCATAGAGCGACGAGCGTCTTCACTGAATTTAATATCTTTAGCCATTTGTGATAAACCTCCCTATGGATTATGAATGATTTGTTTCAATTCCTATATTCAGGTCTTGTCCGGGTTCCGGTTAACCGATGATCGCGTGGATATCGCTTTCTTTCATAATCAAATATTCTTTACCTTCATATTTGATTTCCGTTCCAGCGTATTTAGAGAAAATGACACGGTCGCCTTCTTTTACTTCCAGAGGAATACGGGCACCGTCTTTCAATGCGCCTGCGCCAACCGCGATAATTTTGCCTTCTTGCGGCTTTTCCTTGGCAGAGTCAGGAAGTACGATCCCGAAGGAAGTCGTTGTCTCTTGCTCAATTGCTTCCACCAATACGCGTTCACCCAAAGGTTTGATCATGAAAAAATAGCCTCCTTATTAAGTGTTTTATCCTGTAATTTGGTTGTTATGTTGTATGTATTAGCACTCGACAGTCGTCAGTGCTAACAACCAACTTTATGATACTCAACTTGAGATTGAATTTCAAGTCCCTAATGTATTTTTTATGGGAATTTTTATGGACAGCCCTTCCCGATTATATCCATCTATCTGAAAAATAACCGTTAACTCAAGGCTAATGGTTATTTTTAAGACAGCTAAGCTGCTGCTGTTCATACTCTGTAAATAGTTATGATATACAAATGCTATTCATCATCTGCAAGTTGCCATGTAGCGCGGACCCGAATAAATTGTTTACTGAGCCATTCAGGTCCTGCCTTATTATTCCGAAGCTACACGCAACTGCGCCTCACGTTCCTCCTGCGCACGCAGCTGCCTGCGGTACACAACCGAAGATAAATACACGCTCACTTCATATAGCACCAGCAACGGAATCGCCACCAAAAAATCGGAAATAAAGTCCGGCGGAGTAATGACAACCGCGACGAACACAAGCAGAAAATAAGAAATCTTCCGCCATTTGCGAAGCCTCATTGGTGTTAAAACATGAATCCCCGTCAGAAACATGATAAGCAGTGGGAGCTCAAACAACAGCGCTACAGGCAGTACAATATTAAACATAAAGGTGAAATATTGTGCGATCCCGTACGTTTCCTGTAATCCCATACTTTTGGTGACAGACGATGTAAACTGAATCGCCATTGGGAAAATAATGAAATAAGCAAAAGCTACCCCAATGATGAACAAAAGCAGCACATAAGGCACATACCGCAAAGTCGCACTCCGTTCTTGCGGTCTTAAGCCCGGGCTGACAAACTTCCACAGTTGGTAGCAGGCAAACGGTAGCGCCACCGCAATCCCGATGATCATGGCGATCTTCATGTAGATACCAATCCCGTCCCAAAAGGAAAACGCGTTTAACTGAAAAGCTTGCGCCGAACCGGAGCGAATAAGCCAGTCATAGACAGAACCCGCCGCGAACAGACCACCAGCCAGTGCCAACACAAATACAATTAGCACATAAATAATTCTGCGGCGAAGCTCTCCCAGATGTTCCATTAACGGCATTTCATGCTCTGATGGGGTCAAGTCCATTCCTCCTTTCTGAACGGAACGCAGCAGCGCCTCCTAAAAAATAAAGCCCTTCACTGAAGAAGAGGCTCTTGTTTATTGTACAAGCATCAAGAATTATAACTAAATCTATGACAAGCGTTTATCCTCAGGCTGAGGTTGAACTTCTGAAGACGTCGTTTGTGATTCTTTGACCACACTATCTTTGCTGTCTTTACGCTCAGTCCGTTCATCTTCTGATAAAATATCGCGTGCCCCGTTTTTAAACTCACGGAATGTACGCCCTACAGCTCGACCCAGCTCAGGCAGCTTGTTCGGACCAAATAACAGCAGCGCCAGAATAATCAACAAAATATAACCCGGTGCTCCAATATTGGGCATGTGTAGTAATCCTCCTTATGTTGACGGACAAAATAAGAATCTTTGCCCGTATACGGCCTTATAAATTCTTATAGGTATCATACCACACACGATGTGCTGCCTTCTACCGGAACTGGCCTGTCACCATAAGCAACGCTTCTGGAAGTTGGTCCATTATCGCTGCCAAATTTTCATGCACACCTTTGGGTGTTCCTGGCAAATTGACGATCAGTGTACGTCCGCGTATTCCCACGATTCCACGGAATAGCATAGCCGCTGGATTTTTCTGCATCACGATCATTCTCATGGCTTCCGCCATGCCTGGCACTTCCCGTTCCACAACCCGCCTAGTCGCCTCGGGTGTCACATCACGGATCGCCAGCTCAGTTCCGCCCGTAGTTAGTACCAGGTCTGCATGAAAATAATCGGTCATTTCGATTAAAGCTGCAATAATTTCATCCGGTTCATCGGGAACGATCCGGTATTCCACAATCTCTCCGCCCAGTTCTTCTTCGATGAGTTCCCGGATGACCTGTGCGCTTGTATCCTCACGCTCTCCCCTTGCCCCTTTATCACTGGCTGTTAGGATCGCCGTTTTCCACACCATAAGATCACCCTTCTCCTATCATGAAAGAATACTTTCTCTTCTGAAAATCAGAAACAGCCACGCTGCATCCTCCATCACATCACAGTACCCTCTCGGCGACAATGTTGTCTATGTCAAGGTTCCCGGTGGTCCTCCCTTTGAAAATCCCCATGCTTGCCACCTGTTTTGGATTGCAGCATGGTAGGGCCGATGATCATATCTTTTTGCAGCGCCTTGCACATATCATACACGGTTAACGCTGCGGCTGAAGCCGCTGTCAAAGCTTCCATTTCTACACCTGTTTTACCTTCGGTCTTCACTTCAACTTCAATATGAAGCACATCATGTCCATTATCGGAAAAAGTAATGTTCACACCTGTCAGGGCCAGTGGATGACACATCGGTATCCAGTCTGACGTTTTTTTCGCACCTTGAATCCCTGCGACCTGGGCCACAGCAAGAACATCACCCTTGCCGATTCTTCCTTCTTTTACAGCCGTCAATGTAGCCGGATTCATCGTAATCTGAGTCACGGCAACTGCTGTACGAATCGTAGACGTTTTACCCGAAATATCTACCATCCGAGCCCGTCCCTGTTCGTTAAAATGAGTAAAGGAATCCACGACTCCCTCACAGCTCCTTTCACATACCCAACTTTACTTCATTCATCATTTGTCAATTTTGCATAATCACAATCTAAGCGTCCATCCAGAGTAAACAGCACGTCCACTCGCAAATCCCTTGGCTCCATGGGCACCTGTGTCAGCAATTGTCCCGGCAGCAGCAGCGAGACATAAAGCGGACCTAGGTGGCTGTTGTTACGCTTCTCTGCCTCTACCTGTACGGTAAAGCGGTCATAATAGCCTCCGCCGTAACCAATCCTGCCCCCACGACGATCAAAGGCCAAGCCAGGCACAACAACCCAGTCAATTCCCGCCCACATTTCAGGCAACCATTCCTTGCATGTCAAAGCAGGCTCAGGGATGTTCCAGATACCGGGTACAATATCTCCGTACTGATCCATCTCCCTCAGCTCCATAGTCCGGGTTACCGGATCCACTCTTGGGGCCAGGACACGATCTCCCTGTGACCAGCAATGCTCAATGAGGGGAGTCGTCGAAATCTCGCTGCCAAAAGAGAGATAACTAAATAATGTTAGCTTATCTCCGTTTCTGTCTATTCTAAGCTGCTCCCATGCCTCGATTGCATGCCGACAGGCCACAGCCGATGCCTTCTGCCTTGTCAGCGGGTCCATGGAGTCACGCGCTTCCCGTTGCTGCAAACGCAGCGCGTTCTTCACATCACAGACATCCATCACATCCGCCCTCCCGCACAATCGTCGATAATCTTTAAAACGTTACTATTGTCCCATTTGTCAGTAAGTGCTGTACGTTGCAAGTTTTTTTCATTCTTTTTCACTTCTCGTTTAAGTTTATCATTGTTTATACAAATTGACTACACGCGGCTCAAGGGTTTACAGGGTGAAAGCAGTGCAATAGTGGGTAATTTCATGTAAACTGGAAGGAAGGTACCTGCGAAGAAAGCAGGTAGAACTGTGCAAAATGTAATGGAGGAACGATACGCTATGCTATTGCAAGTAACCGGAATTACTAAATCCTATGGAATTGAGCCCGTTCTGGACGGGATTAACCTTCAAATATTGGAACGTGAACGTATTGGACTCGTAGGTGTGAACGGTGCAGGCAAATCGACCCTGCTCAAAATCATTGCTGGTGAAATATCCTATGACAGTGGACAAATTTTCAAGGCGAAGGAGACCAGCATCGGTTATCTGGCGCAAAACAGCGGCTTGAATTCTGATCGTTCTATCTGGGGGGAAATGATGCTGGTGTTCACTCCCCTGATTGAAGCGGAACGGGAACTGCGGCAAATGGAACAGGACATCGCTGACCTGGCCAATGCTCAAAACGAAAAACGCTACGCAGATCTGCTGGAACGCTATGCACGTCGTTCAGACTGGTTCAAGGATCACGGTGGTTATGAAATGGAGACCCGTATTCGCAGCGTGCTGCACGGCATGGGCTTTGGTTCATTTGCACCTGAGACGCCTGTAGCTACTCTGAGCGGAGGACAGAAAACCCGGCTTGCGCTAGCGCGCATCCTACTGCTCGCCCCAGATGTCCTTATGCTCGATGAGCCTACCAACTATCTGGATATTCAAACACTGACCTGGTTGGAGGACTATTTGCGCGGCTACTCCGGTTCTCTGCTGGTTGTATCACATGACCGTTATTTTCTGGACCGACTGGTAACGACGATTATTGAAATCGAACGCCATCGTTCTACCCGATATACAGGCAACTACAGCCGCTACATGGAGTTGAAGGCTGCCGAGTACGAAACGAACCTGAAACATTACGAAAAGCAGCAAGGAGAAATTGCCCGTTTAGAAGCATTCGTACAACGTAATATCGTACGGGCTTCCACGACCAAACGCGCTCAAAGTCGGCGCAAGCAGTTAGATAAAATGGAGCGTATGGATCGGCCCATGGGAGACTTGAAAAAGGCTCATTTTTCCTTTGAAACAGCCCATATGTCAGGTAAGGAAGTGCTGGAGGTACGTGACCTCTCTGTGGGGTATGAAGGTAAAAAGCCTTTATTCCAGCACGCATCGTTCGACTTAAAACGTGGAGATACCGTGGCACTGATTGGTCCGAACGGGATCGGAAAATCGACGTTGCTCAAATGTCTGACCGGATCACTTAAACCTGCTGCTGGCTACATCCACTGGGGCACAAAAATCAAAATCGGTCTGTATGACCAGGAGCAGACGAACCTGAACCCCGCCAATACCGTACTGGAGGAGTTGTGGAGCGAATACCCTCATATGGAAGAAGCACGTATTCGTACAGTGCTGGGTAATTTCCTGTTTAGCGGTGACGATGTACTGAAAAAAGTAGCTGCATTAAGCGGAGGGGAAAAAGCCCGCGTTTCTCTGGCCAAGCTCATGCTGCGCGAAGCCAACGTATTAATTCTAGATGAGCCTACCAACCATCTGGATCTGTTTAGCAAGGAAGTGCTGGAAGCAGCTTTGATGGACTATGACGGTACGCTGTTGTTCATTTCCCATGACCGTTATTTCCTGAACAAAATGGCGGAACGTGTCATCGAGCTGCATCCTGGGGGGATAGAACATTTCCTGGGGAATTATGATGACTATGTAGCCAAAAAACAGGAGTTAGAGGAAATTGCACAGGAAGCTCTGGAGGCAAATCAGGCCACACGCGGCAAAACATCGGCTACCTCTGCATCCGTGACAGACGAGACCACATCCAAATCACGCGCCGCCACCTATGCGGCAGACAAACAAGCCAAAAGCGAGGAACGTAGCCGTCAACGCAAGCTGGAGGCATTGGAAAACCAGATCAAAACGCTGGAAGAACAAATTTTAGGGCTGGAGGAACAAATGACCCTGCCTGAGATTTATCAGGATTACACAGCACTTCAGAATATTCAGGCACAACTCGACACCCATAAACAGGAATTGACTGAAACCTATACCTCTTGGGAAGAGCTGTTAGAAGAATAAAAACTACTGCATAAAATCTTAGCCTTAAAAATTTCACATTTTCCTCTTCTATATTTTTGTACACAAGATTATCCACAGCTTATGTGTATGAATGAGATTGAAAAATGGCCTTTTAGGCCATTTTTTTATTGATAAAAAGCCATTTTCAAATGAAAACCAAATTTATCCACCCTTTTATCCACATTATCCACAGTTTTCACAAGAACTAAAGGTGTTACATATCCCCCAACTTGCTATCTCCAAAAAGTCTTAGCCTGCTTGCTTCGGACTCGGTTATCCACATTCGAAGCGGTATATGTGGATAACTTTGTTCACAACTTGACAAATCACATCATTATTCGGGCAATATCAAAATTCCAGATTTTTTTGATGGATCATGAAAAATCGTGAACAATTGTGACGAATAATGCGAGTGAATGAGAGGCTGCCATTCATTTGCTCAAACTCCTGTATTTTATCCTCTTGAATTTATATTTTTATGATAGTTATGGAGCGGAACAAAAAAGACACGACTCAACTGTGCCGTGTCTTGCTCATTCTTCTTCAATTAAGTTTGGACAGACCATTCTTCCAGAGACAGCCCTGGATCAGCCTTCATATCCAATGAGGTAAATTCCCCGCGCTTCCATTTGGCGTAGGCCGCAGCGCCGATCATCGCTGCATTATCTGTGCAATATTTCATCGATGGTACAAGCAGCTCGATTCCTTCGCGCTCACAGCGCTCCCGCAATGCTGTACGCAGTCCGCGATTAGCAGCCACACCGCCACAAAGCAGAAGCTGCTTCGCACCGTATTCACGCATGGCACGAATCGCCTTTTCCACCAGCACCTCGACGACCGACTCTTGAAAGCCTCTTGCGATCGCTCCCACATGAACAGTTTCTCCGCGCATTTTCGTCTGGTTAATTACATTCAGCACCGCAGATTTCAAACCGCTAAAGCTAAAATCATAAGAATCCGGCTCCAACCATGCACGCGGCAAAGTAACCACTTCCTCCGATTCATGAGCTACACGATCCACATGCGGACCGCCGGGATACGGAAATCCAATGGCTCTCGCTACTTTGTCGTAGGCTTCCCCAACCGCATCATCCCTTGTACGACCAATGAGTTGAAAATGACCTTCGGACTCCATCAGCACCAGCTCTGTATGTCCTCCTGACACAACGAGAGCAATGCACGGATATACGATATCATGCTCCAGCTGATTGGCATAAATATGTCCCGCGATATGATGCGTCCCGATTAATGGCTTGCTAAACGCCAAAGCAGCGCTCTTAGCGGCGACAATACCAACCAGCAATGCACCAACCAGTCCTGGTCCTTGTGTCACGGCAACCGCCGAAATCTCGCGTGGGGTAATTCCTGATGTTTGCATGGCCTCGTCCAGCATGTAGGTGATGCTCTCCACATGTTTGCGTGAAGCCACCTCTGGCACAACACCACCAAAGGCTTTGTGTGTTTCAATCTGACTGGAAATCAGATTCGAGAGCACCTCTGTGCCATTTTTCACGACAGAAACAGCCGTCTCATCACAACTCGTTTCCACTGCCAGTATATAGCAAGGCTCGCCGGAGGCGGAGCCTGTACCTGCTTTTTCCTCTTGCATCATTGCTTCTGCACGCTTCCTTCCTGTTCACCGGATGCCCCATGCGCGGGAAGATCCGCCCACATGATCACAGCATCCTCGTTATTATCCGAATAATAGCCTTTGCGCACACCTGCGGGCTTAAAGCCTTTTTTCTCATACAAGCCTTGAGCGATCTGGTTCGTTACCCGCACCTCCAGCGTCATACGTTCCATCCCTAAATAAGAGGCGGTCTGCATCAGCTCATCCAACAGCTTGTCTCCAAGCTTACGTCCGCGATAAGCCTCACGAATCGCAATATTCGTAATATGGGCCTCATCCATAATCGTCCACATGCCTGCGTAACCAATGGCTTGTCCGTCTAGTTCCATAATCATATATTTAGCGAAATGATTCATCGTCAGCTCATTGCGGAATGCTTCCTCTGTCCACGGTAGCGTGAACGCTTCATGCTCAATCTCCAGCACATCGGGAATATCATTCAGTTGCATCAAGCGAAACTCAAGTTTCTCTTCCCGCTGTATGTTCTTTGCCATGTTGTTCACCGCTCTCTTCAGCGCTGGCGAAGCAGATTGGCTTCCGCCTCCGCCAGCTGGGTATAATTAGGAACCAGCGTATGTAGCTCGTCGTGTTCTTGACGAAGCAGCTTATCCGCCCCAAGGCGGCCAACCCATCTTCCTTCCAGCTCATAAGGTACGATACGAAGCTCGCTCCAAGCACGCAGGCGCTCGGCTGTTTCGGCGTGAACCGCCGTTTCACCGACTAGCCAAATGACTGGAGGACGCTCTTCAGAGGGCAAAGCCTCCAGCCGTTGCAGCAGGTCATCGGTCCAAGCAGTCATCAACCGGATTGCATCTGGCTCCAGCCGTTGCGGACTCTCGACGTCGTCAACTGTACTCACGTCGAACAGCCCCGTGTAAACCTGACCACGGCGCGCATCCAGCACGGGCACAATCCAGTCTGCTGCCTGCGCTCCGGACGAACCGTTATTCACAGACTCATTTTTATCTTCTTGTCCCTTCATCTCGATGCTGCGATTCCAACCACCCCACGCCAAAGCATGCAAAGTGGATATGGACGTCACCGGGATACCCCAGGCCCAAGCGAGTGTTTTGGCTGCGGTCACCGCAATCCGGATACCGGTATAAGACCCCGGTCCAACACCAACTGCAATACCGTCTACATCATCTCGTGTCAGCCCTTCTTCATTCAGCAGTCGTTCCAGCTCGGTAATCACATGCACGGAATGATTACGTTCGCCATAGACGTTGCTTTCTCCCAGCAATTCTCTTCCGTTCATCAGAGCGGCCGCCATCACGGTCGTCGCTGTATCTAACGTCAAAAACCGCTCACGCGGCTTTACATTCACATCTGTATGCTCTCTTTGCATGGTTCAAACTCCATTCTCCCGCAAACTGCGGCACCATTGTTCATAAGGCTCGCCGTACCCGGTCAGGTGAATCAAGCGCTCCCCGACATCCGTTGTTTCTATATACATGTGAAGCCGCTGCTCCGGCAATATATCCGGTATAATACTACCCCATTCCACCAGACATACTCCTGTCCCGTAAAAATATTCGTCCAGCCCGAGATCCTCCGCCTCGTCCTGGGAAATCCGGTACACATCCATATGATACAAAGGCAATCGGCCCTCGTACTCCTTAATAAGGGTAAAGGTTGGACTATTTACGATGCCCGGCACACCTAAATGGCCGGCAAAAGCCTTGGAAAAAGCAGTTTTGCCCGCTCCCAGATCTCCATCCAGCACAATTACCGTTCCGGGAACCGCTTTGGCTGCCAAAAAACCTGCCAATGACCCGGTCTGTGCCTCTGAGACAGAACGGAACGTAAACTGCTCCTGCGAAATTGTCATATATTTTAATCACCTTTCGTCCGAATCGGACCGTTCCAACTTGTTCTTTATTATATAGTTCACCTTATGTCGCCGCAAGGCATGAAGACATGCTATTGTAAGTTAGATGATACACACAGGGAGGGATTGAAACGATGGGGCAAACCGTTTTACTCATGATTGATGTTCAGCAGGCTATGTTCATGTATGATGAGAAGCTGTATCGTGAACAGGAAGTTGTAGCACATTTGCAGCAGCTTTTGGACAAAGCCAGAGCTACAGGTACACCGGTGATTTTTGTACAGCATACCGATGAAGCGGATGAGGATTTTCGGGAAAACAGTGTAGGCTGGGCCATCGCCGACGTGGTGCGTCCTCTTCCTCATGAACGAATTGTCCGTAAATCATCTTGGGACAGCTTCTACCAAACTGAATTGGGCCATGTGCTAAAGGAACTGGGGGCCGATCAACTCGTAATCGCGGGAATGCAGACCGAGTTTTGCCTCGACACGACTTGCCGAAGCGCCTATAGTCTGGGATACCAGAACAACGTGCTCGTATTAGATGCGCATAGTACATTTGATAGCAAGGTGCTGAGCAGTGAACAAATTGTAGCGCATCATAATGGGATGCTTGGCAATCGTTTTGTGCGTTTACTCGCGACAGCGGATGTACATTTTTCGTGAGTTGTTGAAGTTTTATGTTCCAAGCCGATTGCTTTCAAGCAAGTCGGCTTCTTTTATTGTTCATACGAAAAAACCGCCCTTTCAAGTGACACCGTTAACAAGAAGCAAGCTGGCACAATATAACGAAGATTATGAATATTGAAAGGCAAATCCGTCTTCAGAACATTCTGGAGGCTTTTTTTTATTTCCCAGCGATGAGTTAGATGATATTTGCGAGGAAAACTTTTTCGCGTATGGATTGGAACTTTCTTTTTTAACAGAAAATTCAATTTATGATCATGATTTTCAGAAAAATCAAGAAATTAACAGAAAACATTAGAATGGCCTAATTATTGTGGAGTATATGGCCCTATAAACATCTGTACATAGATATATGTAAATATTTGAACATTGAGCAAAAACTGCATTAGAACTATGATAAAAATGGTTTTAATTTCCAATGAGGGAAGGCGATCGAACCGTCACACTCACTGTCTTAGGCACCATGATATGCCCGCAAGCAAATGTATCTTGCAGTCGCTGTCTCGTAGGTTAAGAGCGGAAATTACCAATTGAAGTGCAATCATGGATGTATTGTGTTTTGAACACAGCGAAAGGAATGTGAGTTTTTAATGAAAAAAGTAGCTTTAGTAAGCCCATTGAGAACAGCGGTCGGCTCTTTTAACAAAACCCTTGCGCCTCTAAGCGCTTCCGAGCTGGGAGCAACCGTGATGACAGCATGCCTTCAGCAAAGTAAATTAGAGCCTTCTTTGATTGATCAGATTTATTTGGGAAATGTTCTTCAGGCGGGCAATGGACAAAATCCTGCCAGACAGGCGGCATTAAAAGCCGGTATCCCTATTGATGTACCCGAAACAACGATAAACACGGTTTGCGGTTCAGGACTTCATGCCGTTGCTTTAGCTTACAATTCAATCTTGGCTGAACAAGGCAACGTCGTCTTGGCCGGAGGCATGGAGAGCATGTCGAATGCCCCTTACCTGCTAAGGAATGCAAGAAACGGCTACAAACTTGGCAACGGTGAGTTGGTAGACTCCCTAGTGGCCGACGGCCTTACGTGCCCGATCAACCATTACCATATGGGAATTACCGCAGAAAATGTTGCCGAGAAATATGGAATTTCAAGACTTGAACAGGACGAATTTGCCTATCAAAGCCAGCTAAAAGCCGTAGAAGCAAAAAACAAAAAGCTTTTTGAAGAGCAAATTGTTCCGGTCATGATCAAAACCAAAAAAGAAACTATTTCTTTCACAGAGGACGAACACATAAGAGGAAATACAACGCAAGAAAAACTTTCTCAATTAAAACCTGCGTTTAAGGAGAACGGGACGGTTACCGCCGGAAATGCTTCAGGAATCAATGATGGCGCGGCCGCCGTGCTTGTAGTATCGGAAGACAAATGCAAGGAACATGCATTAAAGCCATTGGCATATATCAAAGGTTATTCACTTGTTGGCGTTGACCCTGCATATATGGGAATGGGGCCAGTGAAAGCCATTTCGACACTTCTTAAGCAGCAAGGTATATCCATCGATGCCATTGATCTTTTTGAAATTAATGAAGCATTTGCCTCACAAGCATTAGCGGTAGTGAAAGAGCTAGGGGTCAGTCTGGACAAAGTGAATGTCAATGGCGGCGCAATCGCGATCGGGCATCCTGTCGGTGCCAGCGGTGCTAGGATATTGACTACGTTGGTTCACGAAATGGTGCGAAGATCTTCACGCTACGGTATCGCCTCGTTATGCATCGGAACAGGAATGGGAATAGCGATGCTGGTTGAAAATGCTCTCATTTAAAGTGCGTGTTCAGGATGACTTTTAGAACTATCTCTTAAAAGGAAGGGAGATCGCTATGAATCAAAAAGATGTACTTTCACTCCAATCTATGCCTGCGGCTAGCGGCAGCTACGGGCGCCCACCATACCGCTTCATCAACCGGGAATTTTTTATCATTACCTACGAGACTGATCCCGCTGCGATAAGACAGGCGGTCCCAGAACCTCTTGAGCCGGATGGAAGCAATACGGTCTCCTATGAATGGATCAAGATGCCCGATTCTTCCGGTTTAGGATGCTATGAGGAAAGTGGTATTGTCATTCCGTGTACTTTTCATGGAGAACCCTGCAATTTTGTTGCCCAAATGTATTTGGATAACGCGCCTGCTATTCTGGGGGGACGTGAAGTCTGGGGATTTCCAAAAAAATGGGCAAAGCCTCGCCTGAGCGTGGAGGAAACGGAGACGCTAACGGGTACATTGCATTATAATCACGTCCTGGTGGCCACGGGAACTATGCCTTTCAAATATAACATTCTTGATGAAAAAGAAACGGCTAAAGCCATCGCAAAAACGCAAGTTAATTTGAAATTAATTCCTGATGTTGACGGTACCCCCAAAATCGCTCAGTTAGTAGCGTATAATCTCGAAAACATTACGGTTAAAGGCGCCTGGTCAGGGCCTGCGAGGTTAAGCCTGATTCCCCATGTCAACGCTCCTGTGGCAGATTTGCCGGTAAAAGCTTATATTGGCGGAAAACATTTTATTGCCGATTTAACGCTTCCATATGGAAGAGTCCTCTATGATTATCTCCAATAAAGTTGCTTTCCTAAAAATATATATATAAGGAGAAGGAACCATGAATAACAAAGTAATCTCCGCTGAAGAAGCAGTTAAGAAGGTCAAAGACGGAGACACGGTGATGGTCGGAGGTTTTCTGGCAGGAGGCTTTCCGGAGGAGCTGGTTCGTGCGCTTGTCGACACCAATCCCGCCAGCAATCTTACGATTGTTTCCAATGACACAGGCACACCGGAATTATCTATCTATAAGCTTGTAAAAAGTGGCAGAGTAAAGCGAATTTTTGCATCCTATATCGGCTCCAATCCGGAAACGGGAAGGCTCCTGATGACGAAAGAAGCTGAGGTCCAACTCTTCCCGCAAGGCACGCTCGCTGAAAAAATACGCGCAGGAGGAGCCGGTTTGGGCGGGGTTTTAACACCTGTAGGTGTAGGCACCGTTGTAGAGGAAGGAAAAAAGAAAATAGAAATTGATGAAAGGGAATATTTGCTCGAACTCCCGCTCAAAGCGGATGTGGCGCTAATCAGAGCCCATAAGGCTGATGAAGCAGGTAATCTTGTCATCAACGGCTCTTCACGTAACTTCAATATGGTTATGGCTACAGCGGCAGAGTATGTAGTTGCTCAGGTAGACGAATACGTAAAGACGGGTGAAATTGACCCCAATCATGTCAACGTTCCCGGAATATTTGTCGACGCAATTGTAAAGGTGGGTGAAAACGCATGAATAACAGAGAATTCATTGCTCGAAGAATAGCCCAGGAATTCAAAAGTGGTGAAGTTGTCAACCTTGGTGTCGGATTGCCTACAATGGTAGTGGACTATATCCCCGATGACATTCATATTATGCTGCAGGCTGAGAACGGAATCCTCGGTGTAGGTCCAAAAGCGACTCAGGGGAAAGAAAGACTCGATTGTATCGATTCAGGCGGAAACTATGTTACAACTATGGAAGGAGCTTGCTTTTTCGACAGTTCGCTTTCATTTTCTATCATCCGTGGAGGGCATGTGGATATCACCGTGTTGGGCGCCCTGGAGGTCGATGAGAAAGGCAACCTTGCAAGCTGGATGATCCCAGGGAAAAAGGTTCCGGGCATGGGGGGAGCCATGGATTTGGTGGTCGGAGCCAAGAGAGTGATTGTAGCCATGGAGCATGTGAACAAAAATGGAGCGCCGAAAATACTGGAACAATGTAAACTACCCCTCACCGCTGTAAATGTTGTAAAGACCATCGTAACCGAAAAGGCTGTCATCGATGTTATTCCAGGTAGTGGACTGATGCTGAAGGAAATTGCGCCGGGTTTATCGGTGGAAGACGTTCAATTGGCAACTGAGGCTAAACTGATGATTTCACCACATTTAAAGGCCATTGCAGTATAAAGTCATGTAAAGGAACCAACTCCACCTTCAAATTAACTTGTCTGGCGTTTAACTTGTTCCCTCGACTGCATTTATTATTACAAATAAGGTTCGCTAATTGCTCATTGAGCAATTGCGAGCCTTTTAGGGTTGGAGCGGGACCATTCAAGCAGCATTCTACGATGAAAGCCTACAGCTGTCCAAGATCTTTCTAAAGCTATACCCCATACTATGGGAAAAATCTGGTTTGGTGCCCCTCTTCTATTGTTCTTCCAGACGATCCACACGGACGGTTTGGGTATTGCCGGGTCTGCTACCTATCTGTACCGTTGCCATACCGTTTGCTTGGTCTACATGCTCAATCCAGATCGGTTTACCATCCAATTGTACGGCAATATTTTCGGATGAATCATAAATAGCTTTTGCTCGTTCCACGTTCATGTTATTCTTCCCCTCCTGTTTGTTGTTGTGTGCATTCATTCAGAAATATAGTTCACCTAGTCTTCATCTATAATCCGTTCAACGTCTAATGAAGGGATGCTATGAGAAGGCGAAGTTGAAACTACAGCCTCCAAATCCACATGAGCCACAGCTACGGGAAAAGGCGGACGGATTCCATGTGAAAGAGCAAACTCGGGCGGCAATGCATCCTGTTCGCCTCCAGCTGGGCCCCGAAAGGCGATATGGCTTTGACCCACACGATGCCTGATTTGCTGAGGATAGGATTTTCCGGACATAAATTGTGTACCCCCTTTTGAATCGGATATGCCTTACTATGCACCAAACTTGCTGTAACCATGCGCACGCGGAAGCAATTCGCAGTCTTCATTCACAACTCATACAAATCCTTTGTACGAAACATAAAAATGATTTGCTCACAGCCAAGGCGTTGGAATCGAAGGATGCAGATGCGGATAGCTCATCACTATGCGATGCTCGGTAATCGTTTAGTGCGTTTGCTTGCGACGTCGGATGTACATTTTTCGTGAATTTAAACATAAAACAGCCCCAGCTTCTCACGAAGACCGGGGCTATCTATGATTCCATCCCATAAATGAGGTGCGTATTATTTTTATGCTTTAGCTGCCCAAATTTCAATTTCAATTTTTATTTCAGGCAATCCTAGAGCAGTAAGGTAGCCGATAGTCATTGCAGGATAATCATTCCCGAATAACTTTTCCCATTGGGAATACATGTAATCCCAATCTATCTGCTCAGTTGCCCATACATTTACTTTTATAATATTGTCAGCGGTTAATTGTTCGGCGTCCAAAACTGATTTAATGTTATTAAAAGTATTGCTGATTTGTAGGTTAAAGCTTTCTGGAAATTGGCCATTCTGATCTACTCCAACTTGACCCGAAGTTACGAATAGCTCTGAATTTCTGGGAACTTTAGTTATATGCGTGTAATTCCCTACTGGTTTCAGCATACCTGCCGGGTTTTTTCTAGTTATTTTTTCATTTTTCATTTAATCGACCTCGTCATTTTTAAATTTTTCTACCGTTTCTTCTAAGCATTTTTAGGCAGACTCCACCAATAAAAATGATTTTAGAAAAAAACAGCAGTAGAGTATCCATATCCAAAAGATATAAAGTTTAATGATCTTTTCTTCATGACATGAACACTCCTTTCTTATAAAATGTCAAAATCGTTGGTTATCCCTTATCTTAATATAACTAATGTAACTTAACAACTTCATATCATTGTATTATGCGATGTAGTCATACCTCAGAATGCAGATTAGTTGGCTTGCTCTTTTCTTTACACCTCATACATTCCTTTCTCCGAAGCATACTAAGTGAAAAATGGGTATGCTCACAGCCGAGCGTTGGAATCGAAGGATACAAAATGCGGATTAAAAAAAAGGAGGAGCGGCGTAATGCATACAGTCTGGAAAGGTGCGATCAGCTTTGGGCTGGTTCATGTGCCCGTTAAAATGTTTTCTGCGACTGAGGATAAGGACATTTCCATGCGTTATATTCACAAGGAGTGTGGAAGCCCACTTAGCTATGTACGAAAGTGTCCCGTTTGTGACAAGGAGGTCGAATGGGAGGAAATTGGAAAAGGATACGAATATGAAAAAGGAAAATTTGTCATGTTCGACAAGGAGGAACTGGAGCAAGTTAGCGGACAAGCGGATAAAAATATTGTTATTTTAGATTTTGTGGATTTGCAGGAAATTGATCCGATTTACTTTCAGAAAACGTATTATCTGTCCCCGGATCAAGCTGGCTCCAATGCGTATAAGCTGCTCATGAATGCGATGAAGGATACCGGGAAAATCGGGATTGCCCAAATCTCCATCCGCTCTAAAAGCAGCCTGGCGGCTATTCGGGTGTTGGATGAATGTTTGGCGGTGGAGACGATGTTTTACCCCGATGAAATTCGCCCCATTGCTCAAGTGCCTAACTTACCGGGGCAGGAGGAGGTTAAAGAGAAAGAGCTGACCATGGCAAAAATGCTAATCGAGCAGCTATCTACACCTTTTGATGCAGCAAAGTATACGGATCAGTACCGCGAGCGTCTTCTGGATCTCATTCAACATAAAGTGGCTGGTGAAGAGGTGCGAATCGCCCCAACACAGCCTCAGACCAATGTAGTAGATTTAATGGCCGCCCTTCAGGCCAGCATCGAGGCAGTGCAACCTGTCGTTACCGATCCCGGCCCTGCTGCGAAAAAACGCCCTGCGCGTAAACCAGCGGCCCCAACAGCACAGCAGGCTGTTGCAGGCGAGAACATCTCTCCGACTCCAGTCAAAAAGAAAAGAAGCACTGCCAAACGTAAAGAAACTTAAGCTGAGTTACAGAAAAGTCGGGTTAAGGGGTGGCGGTGACACTGCTTTGATACGATAGTAGCTGACTGAACGCCCCCCGCTCCTCTTGTTCCAGTTGGTGGTAGTTCCCCTGCTGTATGACCTCGCCTTGATCCAGTACGACAATTTGATCCGCATGTCTGATGGTTGACAGGCGGTGAGCAATGACGATCAACGTCATTTGACCTTTCATCCGTTCCAGTGCTGCCTGAATTGCGGCTTCATGCTCACCATCCAGCGCACTTGTCGCTTCATCTAGTATAAGTACCGAAGGATGATGCAAGACAGCCCGTGCTAATACTAGCCGTTGACGTTCTCCTCCAGACAGACGAATCCCGCGATCTCCAATTACTGTGTCCAGCCCTTCGGGCAATCTGGATACAAAGTTGTCTGCGGCGGCAAAATGTAACGCCTCCCATAGCTGCTGCTCACTAGCATCTTTATCTGCCAGCATCAAATTTTCGCGGACAGTCGCGTGAAATAAAAATGGGTCTTGTGACACGTAGCCAAACGACTGCCGCCACTGGAGCAACAATTCGTCGTCCAGAACGAGCCCGTCTATTGTAATCTGCCCCCCAGTTGGACGTAAAAAACCCATCAGGACATCGACCATTGTACTTTTACCTGCTCCCGATTTCCCTACAATGGCTGTCATTCCCCGAGCGGGTATGAACAAGTTAATTTGACGCAGCGCAGACTCTGCTGCACCATCGTAGCGATAATCCAGATGGCTGCATTCGATCCCATGACGAAGGGACAGGGGTTGCCGTACAGATGCAGATACAATCAATGACGGATCCGTGAAAGCTTCGCACTCCTGTTGCACCTTGGTGACACTCTCAAAAGCGGAGATCATAGACATGATGTATTCCAGACTCGCTTGAATAAGAGCAAATCGGGGCCATAAGCGTGAAAATATAAGAATCAGCACAATCAGTTTTTCAGGAGTAACATGCAGCCACTGCAGCGATGTAAATATGACACAAGCGACAAAAACAGCTGCCGCTGTACGATGAAAAAACTGTGTGGTCGCATTTTGCCGGACAAATTGGGTCGTATTATCCTCCATGCGTTGTGTCAGGGAGCGAAACCAATGGATATTCGCCGCTTCCAACAGATTGCTTTTAATATCTTTCATGCCGTTCATGTGATCCGTAATTCCAGCAAAATAAACCTGCGACAGCTCAGTGGTACGATCACCTAATTGTTTGGCATTTCGAATGGAGCGGCGGAACACGACAAACAGCCCCAATCCACTCAGAAATACCAGCCCGGTTAAAGAGGGGGATAACCAAAAAGCCAACGCAATCTGGATCATCGTAAACATGACAGCAGTAGTCAGTTGAAGAAGCAAATTCGTTCCCTGACTGACACGCGCCAGCTCGGTCGTCATCACATGGCTAAAATCAGATTTACGCTGACGCAAATAAAATGCCCACTGCGCCTTCATAAAGGAAGTGTACACGTCTATTCGCAAAGAGCGCATAAAACGCTGCTGAATCCGCGAATTCAGGATGGATTGGTAACGCTGAAGCAAAGCCTGCCCTGTAAGCAGCACTATAAAAACCATCAACATCCCCGGCAACAGCCAGCTTTTAGGAATGAACGGCAAAAAATGTTCCAATCCACCAGACAGAAATGGCATCCCTGAATGACCAACAAATACGCCGATAGCCGCCAGCATAGGAACAAGCATATAAATGCCAAAACCCTCCAGCAGGCTGACAATGATCATACATCCAATATTGAGAAATAACGCACCGCCGTTCACGCTATACAGCTTTGTCATATATAATCGCAGGTGAACCATAATGCACACTCCTTATCCAGGATTTTGAAAAATTCGATTCCAGTCGCTCCAAAGTGCAATATATAGACGAACTAGACCATTTCGATCTATATATTGTTCATTGAAAGTCGCTTATTGGATTTTTGCAAAATCCTCTATCAAGTCAGTGCTTTGAAAATCGCCGCTTCAGCCAAAGAAATGGACGTAAAGGGATATACAAAAAATGCAGCTGGCGAGGCAGTGGAAAAACGGCCGAATCCCCCGTAGAAGGAAACAAACGGCTGATGAGGTACCATAGTCTGTGTCTTGGCTCTTTTAAGGAAAGCAAGTAAGTGCGGCTGACCGGCTGATGGGCAGCCGCCGTGTTTCTGGTCATGACTTGGCTGGAGGCGACAGCTGGAGTAATGGGGGCACAACTGGTAGCAGTGCTCATCGGGCTATGATCGGCGTTACTGGCATCTTCCGTGATGCTAGTAACGCCACTGGTGGCAAGCATGGCTGCTTCGCCACAGGTACCGCATACCGAAGCACCGCCATCCGGAGGGGCGGCTTCCGCTTGCTCCGCCAAAGCTCTGCTATGCAGCAGCTCAGATGGAGCAAGCCTACCTGTACCCGACCCGTGGGCAATCGGGTACGGTGCGGGAACGCTGGCCTGCATGAAGGCCAGCGCGCTCAGCGCGAGCCTGTGCGCCTGCCGGGTAGCCGATACCGGACGCATCGACTCCGGTATCGGCGTACCCAACAGCGCAGCGGCGAGTGCCCAAGCCTGCCCCCCAGCAGGCAGGCCCCCGTAGCGGCGCATCATCGGCAGTAGCGCCTCCCAATCGACAGCACATACCGCAAGCCTGTCGATGTCAACCAGCCAGCGCAGCCTGAACCAGCCGTGACGCGCACCATGCGCACTCAAGTACAGAAATTGATGCTCGCTGCCAAGCGTATACATACAGGACGTCATCACAGTCCTGTTGTCGGCAGGTCCCAACGGTACCTGCCGACTGGTTCCTGCAGCTTTGCCCATTTTCCGGCAGTTCCACAGCTCGTCAAAAGAGGGTTCCCCACCCCCATCCGGGTGAAGCCGCCAATGCAACTCAATCTCTACCCGTTTTTGCGGATGGAGGTAGGATGCATGGTGGTCCTTCCATTTCCAACTACCAAGGACACGCACTTCTCCGCTCTTGGACGCATATCCGGCTTCCTTCATCCAATGCTCAGCCTCATCCATATCGTCAGGGGCAATGAGTAAATCGATATCCTTGGAGGTACGCAGAGAAACATCCCCGTACAACTGCTGCGCCAGAGCAGGACCCTTCAACATAAGCACACGAATTCCATGAGCTATGAAGAGCCTGGTCAGACGCTCGGCTTCTGCTTGAAGATGGAGCATGCGAAGCGTGTTTCGATGATACTGCGCCTGAAGGTTTCGCAACAATTCTGCGGGAATGAACGGATGATTCAATGTTTTCAGTTGGAGATACACCGTAGGTACCACTCGATGGTGCTCGGTCAGACGTAAAAAGCGGACCCAATCCATCTCACGCAGCTGGGTAGCAGCAGTCTTATCCTGCCAATGAGAAACGTCTTTCCCCAATAGAGAGAGTAACAACGTTAATTCTTGATCCTCATTCCAATTCGCAAGTTCCAAAACAGACTTGGTGGGCATGCATTCTTCTCCTTCTTGTCTCATCGCATTAAAGCAAAGAACCGCCTTTATCTTTCATTTTTTGTATTTGTAGCCATCACAGCACGTCTCCCGAATATCCCCACCACCGTAAATGCTTCCATCTCCCGTTTCCCCGTAACATAAATCGGTCCGCTACGTACCCATGCATGTGCGGCCAAGCGTCCAGCGGCATTTTTGGCTGTGCCCAGATACAGCGTGCAGTCCAGTTTTCTGCGCCCCAGCAACGTCATCGCCGCAGCGGCTTGTACAAGACAACTACTGCGCCAAGGAGTATAACGGCTTGCCAGCTCCACAGCGTGCGAAATCTGCTGAATGGACTTCTCCTGCCTGACATCACACTGCCATGGAGTTTCTTCCATACATATGCCCCAAACCCTTGAGTAATCCCCAAAAGAACGACGCTGGCGCAGCCTCGCCCATCCCAGCTCCAGCCAGGCTTCCGGCAACAATTTCCTGACCTCTGGAGACAGGAGAAGAAGCCGTTGTATCCGCATGTTATACCGACTCCCGTAGAAGCTTTAACAGTCCTTCCCGCTCCAACTCAGCCACAAAGGTATGTACCTGCTGTCTGCACTGTTCCTCGTCCACCTCATATTCATTCGTCAGGACAGTTACGATATCGCCAAGTGAAGGACCGGATTCTGCCAGTTCCCAGATTCGTCCTCCTGTGAAGCCTAAGTTATAATATTTACCAGTGTTAATGCTCATCATCACTTTTTCTCCGTCCATATCACTGACATAGACCTCTTCACCGTAAATGACGCGATAATGGTCCTTAGCTGAATTAGTGGCTGCCATAACTCTTTTCCTCCTTACGAATGATATCAAGTACCCGTTGTACAACCTCGGACGCAGTAAAGACGGAACTATCCCTCAGCAGCCGCCAGCCCTCTACTTTACGAGCCATCCTAGCCGCTGTATCAAACGACCATTCACTCAAACCCATTCGCGGAATAATCACCCTACGATATGTATGTTGTAGTAATGTATGCAAGCACTCCAGAACGTTCAAGGGCTGTTCCGTAACCGCCACTAGCTCCCCTTCGCGCATCAACGCACGGATTGGAGAATCTGCCACAAGCTCGAATACGCCCCCTAAGAGCAGCGGATCGTTAAAAAATTCATCTACGGCGGGTACAGCATATTTATTCAGCTCACCTGCAAGCATACGCAGATCACTGTATTGTGGCATTACAGAATTGCCATCAGTTAGGGACCGTATGTTATTTCTTTTGCGTGCATGCTTGTTCTCCCGTAAAGCCTCCAGTTGGAGCAAGCTATCCAACCCCAGCTTTTGCTGCGGATAAGCTGGATACACGATGGCTGAGGAAGCCGTAGCTTTTACAGCAATCACGTCATCACTAACCATCTGATAACCTGCCTGCCTAAAAGCAGCAGCCAGTGTCGATTTGCCCGTACCCGATTCACCCACAAATGCGTAGGCCCTCCCCCCGATGACGACCGCACTTCCGTGAATAGGTAATATTCGTCTTTGCATCAGCAGAACACCCATGCATGTACCCAGCACAAACAGCCGCACGGTGTCAGGATCGGCCCCGGAGAATATGCTTACTTCGATCTCCTTGCCTTCCCTGACGGCATAAATGGCCGTGCCTGGTATTTGGAACATAAATCGCTCATCTAGCATCACAAAATTGGCCTGCTCCAGCTGACCACTCCATGCAGTTAAATCAGCCTGTCGAATGACTACATCCTCTACTGCTTCCGGTGCTGCCAGGATCAGCTCAGGCAGATTCAGCTCACTGGCAATTCTGAGTCCAAAGGCTATATATTTCGTCCAACTGACATTTGTACTCCTGTCATGCACGATAGGACTCACTCCTCTGTCCTTAAAAATCCCGTCTTTATTTCTTGGGCAATACCTCTAACCCGAAGAAATAAAGACGGCTTTGTATTGAATACGAGTCCAATGGATTATGCTATTCTCGTTCATTCAGTCGTTATCGGACCAGTTTTTTGCTTCCAGCCCAACATCGGCTGCATGTATAACCATGTGTTAGCTTGGATTATGAAGATCGGCATCGTGGTCAGACACCCAGTCAATCTGTTTCCAGCCTTTACCCGCCATAGTCTGGTTAATATCCAGCACCTCTATCGTCGGTTCCTGCCATTCTTTTTTACTCATCTCATCACCTCCCCTCCAACGAATGGCGAACTGTCTGACCGGATAGGTTCGATCAGTTCAATCTACAGAGAAAACGGTACACGATCAGGCTATGCATTAGTAGTCGTATATTCGGATCAGACGCCTGCTCAGGGCGGGGGTGGTGAAGTTTCGCCATAGCCGTCTTAATAAACTCAATATTGAGATATTCGGCGGCTCGTAAATCATGACACATCAGTTGAAGCTCTCCCATAAACGTATCCCAGCAAGGAAGCATTCGATGTAGCCAATCTGCAGGCTGTACACCGCGTACCCGCTGGTTCAACCGAACATCATCAGGTAGATGATCACGCATGGCCGTACGAATGAGGGCACGGTCCCGACCGTTTTGCACATACTGTTCAAAAGGCACCGATAAGCAAAAGCGAATCACTCGGCTGTCTCCGGTCGGATCACGTTCCCACAGGCCATACCGTAGTGAAAGTTTGGTCGCGACCACACCATTTTTGTTAGCAATCGCCAAATTCGAAAATTTCTCTTTTCTCGTCTGATCGGCGTTTTTCATCCAGCCTGTTCCGCTCAATACAGGAATATCTTCTACATGCATCCGTTTGGCAAACTCCGGGTGAATCAGTGAAGGAACGGGACTTCGATTGCTACGCCGCAGCCATGAACGAGATTCAAGCGAAGTCGCTTTTTTCAACATCACAGGGAGTAGATGAGACATACGCCTGCCCGTAAGCTTGCTGTACCGCCACAATCCCTGAAAGGATTGCAACCAGTGCAAACGACGAAACTGCCGGGCATAATAGTCTAGTGCAGGGCCCCACGATACGGTAAAATTGCCTCGTGCCCCGGTCAATAGTACACCGACATTGTGCTCCTGTGCTTTTTCATAAAAACCTCTGATCCAGAAGGAGTTTTCAAAATATTTGTAGGGTGCTTCCATGAGTTCCAGCCAAATATCAATTTCAGAAAACGGACTTTTACCCTCAAAATCCATATAATTCTCGTGAATGTTGCCTACATAGCGAGCCGTAGACTGAATATAGCTTCGTTCGTTCGCCATCAATGTAGGCGGTGTCCAGTCTGTAAAATCTTGAACAGGCACATAGCTGTAGGCATGCAGCGGCTTTTGTTGCAAGTGCAGCGATGGCGCGGCAAAGCTGGCAACCGCCCCGGAATCCAGCCCTCCGCTCAAGGCAGCCCCTACAGCGCGATGCGTCCGTAGTCGGGCAGTGACCGCCTGTGTGAACACCTCGCGGAAAGCTTCTATGTACTCGCCCCCTGTTTTGAGCCGCAGTGGCTCTACCTTATCCAGACATGCATATTTATGAAGGGTTCGCTTCCCCTCCTCCATAGTGAACCAATGTGCAGGAGGAAGCTGGTTGATATGCTTGTATGCGGTCGTTCCGATATCAACGGATTCCTGCATGGCACGGATGGACAAAAATTCGGCCAGCCACGGTTCATGCAGTTCTTTTCGCAGAGAGGACAGGGTCAAAAGTGGAGCGACTACCGTGCTAAACGCGAATCCTCGATCATGTTGGTAGATGTACAGCGTACGATTTCCTGTCACATCTCGAGCACCATATAATCGATGTTCCTTGGCATCCCAAATGACAAAGGCAAAATCACCTATCAGATAACTGGCTGCTTCCACTCCCCATTTGTCATATGCCAGCAAAATCAGCTCGCTGTCCGTGATATCTTGCCGCCGTTCCTGCTCAACTCCCAGCCGTTCAAACAGCTCGGAACGATTGTCAATAATCGCATCCGCCGTGATTGCCAAATCTCTTAGCTCATCATAGAAGGGAAGACGCTCATGAACAGATTCCGGGGTCACATGCTGGGCATGACAACCCAAAAAAATTGAGCCTTCGCACCAAGCGCATACGCGGTCAGCGGGATATTTTCGCAGGGCTTGCATCATTTTCCCGCCTTCTTCGGTGCTTACGGACTCATGTCCAAAGCTATAGATTCCGGCAATCGCACTCACGTTCTTCCCCCTTTTTCTTTTCCTATGCTTGATAACGCTACAGACGCCAAGCGCCCGAGCTTACGGGCAAAGAGGCTGCGAGATCGGAGACTTTGATTTGGGCGTTGATAGCTTTGGAGCTGAGCGATAAGACGGTTCCGCTCCTGATAGCTATGTGCCAACCTGTTTTCCAGTGATTGGATCCGCCGATCGTTCACGATCTGGTCCACCTCCATCCTTGCCAGATCTTGAGGTACAGTATGATGGGTTGCATTTATCACAAGTTCTCTGTTATCTGCATCCCGGTCTTCCAGCATCCGATAAGCTGCCTTCCATTCAAAGCCGCTTTGTTGGAGAAATTGTTGTGTACGTTGACTCAGCAGCTCTATATCCGGCTCCTCTTCAAAGCGGACTCCAGTCATCTGCTCAGCCTGCTCCAACGCTTCCGCGTAACCAAGCTGCCTAAACATGCGGGACCCAATGCTTCTGCAATACAGCTCAATTTCCGTTTTACTCAACAAATGTTGCCAGCTATGTACCGAATCCTGATGCGCCTGCTCATGCTCTCCTACGAATGGATCACCCGCTCCCATACTATAAAAAAGACTGGATTTGGGCGTATCCGCAAAGTCTCCGTACTTTTCCATCCCCGGCTCATACTTGATCCCCAGAAAACCGCACAGCTTCTCGATCTCCATCGTTGGATTGGATACGAGTTGTTCATACCTAAGCGGGTATGCAAGTGGATGAGGTGTAGCAAAATAATGAGCATAACGGAACAAACCAACCGTAATATCCGTCATTTTCATATTAAAATGCGGACTCCCCAGTTCCTCCAGCAGTTGAAAACGTCCATTCCGTAGCTGATTGACCTTTTTGAATGAGGCCACAATGGCTAAAGGATTCCGGATAAGCCACAGCCTGCGGGCATCAGGGAATAAACGGTCTATAAATTCCAGCACCGTATAGTAACGCGGGGATTTGTCGATAAGCATATCTGCTGTAGTTCCTTGAAGCAGACCATTATATATTTCAAGTGCATACGAACGAGAGGCCTGCTCCAGTACATCGGAGGAAACCATACCTTTAAAAAATTGCCGAAGTATCCCTGTTCCTCCATATGGCCGTGCATGTGACTGAGGAAGATCATATAAACTGAGCAGAAACCACATTTCCTGTGTGGCAAACAGGCGGGAATGGTTTTGCAAAATGGCGGTAAGCAGCGAACTTCCACTCCGAGGGACACTTAACAGGAATACCAGCCCTCCGCCTTGCTTTTCAATCAAGCAAACTCCTCCTCTACCTCTGCTCAAGACACTTTAATAGATACATATCGTATTTTTTATTATAAATTTATGATACATAATGTATCTTGTCAATCCCTTTGATGGATAAATTCAGCACTTCACGTTCATGTTAAACCATATGTAGATCTATAAGTGCAACAATCAGCCTGTAAATAAAGATTTTGCTGCATGTTAGCCAAAGGAGGATAGCATTATGGGACAAGCTGTTAAAGGTACTATTACCATTGAAGGTCAGGAAATTCCTATCACCAACCCGGATAAACCACTGTGGCCTGAAGCAGGCGTGACTAAGGCGCTATATCTTCGCAAGCTCGCGGTATTGGCTCCCTTCCTGCTCAAATATTGCCATCATCGTCTGCTGACCGTCATCCGCTGGCCACATGGGATTCACGGTGATTTTTTTTATCAGAAAAATGCCCCACGTCCTCGGCCGGACTATATTGAAACCGCTCTGCATGATGGTATTGAATATATCGTGCTCGGCAAATTGCCACAACTTCTCTGGCTTGGTAATCAAGCTGCGTTGGAATTCCACCCCTCTCTGCATGAAGCGGGAAGCAAGCTGCCCTGTGAATGGATGATTGACCTTGATCCATCCAGAGAGGTGGAGCCACGTATTATGGAGGCAGCCTCTATTGTCGGTGAAGTACTGGCTTCGCTTGGTTTGGATTCCGTCCCCAAAACTTCCGGGGCCACAGGTGTACAAATTATCGTTCCCATCCGTACAGGCATAACCTTCGACGAACTTCGCAGCATCGGGCTATTAGTTGGACAGTTTGTGACAGAAAAGCACCCGCATCTGTTCACACTCGAACGGTTAAAGAAGGATCGGGGAACAGCCATCTATTTTGATTATTTGCAGCATTATCAAGGGAAAACTCTGGCCGCTCCTTATACCCCGCGGGCACGCCCCGGCGCTACGGTCTCCACTCCGCTAACATGGGAAGAGGTACGGCAAGATGTATCACCACTTGACTACCATTTGCTGAATATTGAGGAACGACTAAACCAGGTAGGCGACTTGATCGACAAGGTTCCTCCCCAGCCCGTAGAAGACGTCCTCAAGCATATGCGCACCAAGGCACACCGAACCTGATCCATGCTTGGAAGAACAAAAAAGGGGACGAACCCCGCAGCCATTAGGCTGAGAAATTGTCCCCTTGCGCTAGTGTATTCCTTTTTTCTTAAAGCGTCCGCCCTTCACATCGTGAATGTTACCGATCGCAACGAAAGCGTGCGGGTCCCAATCTTCAACGATGCTCTTCAGCTTCGCTTCCTCCAGTCGGGTAATGACGACGAAAATCACTTTCTTGCTTTCGCCCGTAAAGCCGCCTTCACCTTCCAGATAAGTTACGCCCCGTCCAAGACGATCCGTCAGGGCATCCCCAATATCACGGTATTTTTCACTAATAATCCAGACCGATTTGGACTGATCCAGACCTTCAATCGTAATATCAATCATTTTCATGGCGATATAATAAGCAATCATGGAATACAGGGCATTCGGCCAACCGAACACAAAACCTGCACTTCCCAGAATGAAGATATTAACGAACAGTACGATCTCACCGACCGAAAAAGGAGTTTTTTCACTGACGAGAATAGCTACGATCTCTGTCCCATCCAACGAGCCGCCGGACCGAATCACAAGACCCACCCCAACACCGAGAATGACGCCCCCAAAAATAGCGCCGAGCAGCGGTTCGCCAGGAGTCAATGCACTTACATTGTGAAGTAACGCGGTTCCGATGGACATAACGATAATGCCGAATAAAGTGGATAAAGCGAAGGTTTTACCGATTTGTTTGTATCCGATAAGTAAAAATGGAAGGTTCAACAGGGTCAGGAAAATACCGAGTGGATAGCCAGTAATCTTGGAGGCCATAATGGAAATACCTGTGACGCCTCCGTCGATAACGCCGTTAGGAACCAGAAATATTTCGAGGCCCACTGCCATAAGCGCCGCACCGAAAATAATCATGGCCGCACGCTGAAACAGGCGTTTTGCTTTGTTCTTCGGATTAGCTGGAATTTTGCTGATCTTGGTCAACTCTCCGGTTACATCTGTGATTTCAGACAGATTTTGAACTTCCTTGCTCACTACACTCATATATAAATCCCCCCGTTACAGTATGGTATATTGGACCGAAAAAGGGGCTGCTATCCGCAGTCCCCTCTCCTTTACCGCGCTTGTGTTATATGAATAGTATACCATAAAACTGTGATTTTGCGCAAAAAAGTTAGCAAAGAGCACATAAATCACAATAAAGCGGGATTATATCGATAAAAACGGCGAAAACCGCCTTTAAAGGAGTGGAGAGAGCATGCGAGTTAGAATTTCAGCTATTTTCTGAGATCGAGGCCGTCTGCGGAACACGTTTAAATCTATGCGTGAGGAGTTGGAAATGTCCTCTACAAAATCTTCCGAAAGCCGTTCCAGCGCTGAATTAGCAAAAACTATAGCGGTCAACTCAAAATTATAGAAAAAGCTGCGCATGTCCATATTGGCGGTCCCGACCGAACCGAGTAAATCATCAACAATCACCACTTTGGCGTGAATAAATCCTTTTCGATATTGGTAGAACTCCACCCCTGCCTCCAGCAATTCTTGCACATAGGATAAAGACGCCAGATGAACCAGCTTCGAATCGGATTGGTAGGGAATAATAATCTTCACATCTACGCCACTGACTGCTGCCAGCTTGAGCGCCTCATAAATCCCCAGATCGGGAATAAAATACGGCGTCGTAATCCAAATCCGCTTTTTGGCAACCGTGAGCGCTCCAAAACACATTTCCTGAATCGTATCCCAAACCTGATCGGGACCGCTGCTCAAAATCTGTACTTCCTCATCCCCGGTGCAGGTATGTGGAGGAAATAAATTCACATCCATCAATCTCTCCCCCGAGGCCAGCTTCCAGTCGCTAAGAAATGCATTTTGCAGAAAATAGACGCTATCTCCTTCAATCTGCAAGTGTGTATCCCTCCAAAATCCCACTTTGGGGTATTTTCCGAGATAATCGTCGCCTACATTAATCCCTCCTACAAATCCGATCATGCCGTCCACCACCACGATTTTCCTGTGATTGCGATAGTTAATCCGGCGGTCCAACGTGGCGAAAAACGGAGGTAGAAAATAATGAAATTCCACTCCCGCCTCACTACAGGTACGAATAAAGGAATAGGGCAAATGGTAGCTTCCTACACCGTCCACAACGAATCGTACCTTTACTCCCTCACGTGCCTTGCGGATCATGACCTCTTGAAACTTTCTTCCGATTTCGTCGGCCCGAAATATGTAAAACTCCACATGGATATGATGTTGTGCATGTTCCATCGCTGTCAGCATAGCCTCGAAGGTTTCCTCACCGTTCGTCAGCACACGTGTGCGATTACATCCAGTCAACGGGTTTTCCGACATACGAATTAACTGGTTAAACAGACGCTCCTGATGCTTGAAATGAGGATTATGCATTTGCTCCACCTGTTCAATCACCTTCGATTGCGCCCACAGACGCTCGCGAAATTCACGAAACAGCTGCGATCCCCCTTTTCGAACCATTTTGCGCTTCTGATAATCCTGTGCAACAAAGTAGTACACGACAAAGCCAATGAGCGGGAAGCAAAACAAAATAAAAAGCCAGGCTACCGCTTTGGACGGCTTGCGAAATTCAAAGAGCAGGATCGTCCCGGTCTGAAAAATAAAAACAATTAAAACCAACAGCAACCACAGCATGTCTAAGCCTCCTTATATATCTCAGGATTTTGCAAAATCCTCATCTACGTTTTATACTAAGCTCCAATTTTTTTGACATGTTTGCCTCTTAAGCTGAATAGATAGTAACCAAGCACTATAGGAGCGATGTCCGGAAAGGAGCGATTATGAAAAAAGGAAGCCTAAATCGCCGGATGACCCTGCTTGTTATTCGGGATGCACAGCAACCGCCCAAGCAGCTACAATGCTCTACAGCCGCTGTCATTCTCGTCCCAACTCTTGTGATCGCGTCTATCTCTACACTCGTGATCGGGCTGCAAATCCGTTCTTCCCATATTATCTCCCAAATGGAAACGAATCTTGCTGTCCAGAGTTTGCAGATGGAGGTCACGGTAGCGGACAAGGATGCAGCCATTGGGCGACTACGGCAGGAAGTCATGGAGCTGACGAATCAAGCCACCAATATTCGTGAACGCCTTCAGCGTGTAACGGAGCTGGAACAGCAAATGCAGCAATTCATTCGTAAACACGGAAACTCATCTGCCACAAGTAACCATAAAAAGACCATGACGCCGCTCTCCTGGGATGCTTCCGGCCATATCGGGGGCGAGCTGATCGCAGTGCATGAAAATACTGCCCTCCTAACTCGCCAGGCAATGGATGATTTTCAGGAGATCGAATCTCTGTTGGACACGGTGGAACGTACGGTTCCCCGCTCTATTCAGCAAGCAAATGCCGTACAGCAGAATCTGGAGCGCAAACAAGCCGCACAGCTACTCCAGACTCGTAGGCTGGCTCTTGCCGAGCAAGGGAATCCCTCCATTTGGCCTGTAGGTTCACGGCGAATGACCTCCAGCTTCGGCTATCGCAGCGACCCTTTTACAGGCAGATCTGCCTTCCATTCAGGCGTGGACATTGCCGGACAAACCGGTGATCCTGTCTATGCAGCAGGAGCTGGCACCGTCTTGGAGGCTGCTTCTAGCGGAGCCCGCGGCAAGTGCATCATCATCCAGCATCCTGACGGACTCCAGAGCTGGTATATGCACCTGAGCGGCATGCAGGTGGCTCCGGGGGATCGTGTCCACAAAGGACAGACCATCGGTCTGCTGGGAAGTACCGGAAGGAGCACAGGACCTCATCTTCATTTTCAGATCGTCAAGCATAACCAACCTGTCGATCCATTACTGTATGTACAATGAGGATTTTTGAAAATATTCACAATAAAAGATTGGAGGAAAACCATCATGTTCAAGGAATCCAAAAAAAAGCTTTCCGCCCCAGCTATGGATACACTGCTCGCTAATGGCACCAGCTTTGAAGGTACAGTTGAGGCAGAGGCCAATATTCGGATTGACGGTCATTTTCAGGGCGATATCCGCAGCACTCGTACTGTCGTCATTGGAGAATCTGCTGTTGTACGTTCGGATATCATCGCACAAGACGTCATTCTTGCCGGTAAGGTGTTCGGCAGCATTACTACAGAAGGACGACTGACCATTACGCCGACAGGTGAACTGTACGGAAATACCGCGACCACTGCATTGGTCATTTCTGAAGGCGGTATACTGGACGGCACAATTCAAATGAACCGAACAAAGGGTGTAGAGTTGTCAACTTCTACGGATGAGTCAAACGACGAAACCCAATCTAGTTTCAGCAAAAACAAGGAGGATAGCCAAGCCGCTCTGCAATCCGAAGCAGGATAAAATCAGTATATACTCCTTTAAATCCAGTGCATTCTCCATTCATTCCATAATATCCTCCACTCTGCGTTCCAAAAATAATTGGTACACCTTGCGTATGACGATTTTTCCGCACATATACAATGGAATCACCAAAATGATACCCAGAATCCCGAGCAGGTCGCCACCAACTAACAGTAAAATAACGACAGTCAACGGATGAATATCCAGCTGCTTGCCAAAAACTATAGGTGACAGCCAATTATCCTGAATTTGCTGTGCAGCGATCACCACGACCAGGGACCAGAGTGCCATCGAAGGTGATTCGAGTAATCCAATAATAACCACAGGTATAGAAGCAGCCACTGCCCCCACATAGGGAATAAAATTAAGAAAAATCGAAATAACGGCAAGCAGCAAGGCATAAGGCAAACCAATAATTAAAAATCCAAGAAACATCATCACACCCAACGCGACATTAATCAGCACCCGACTCACGATAAAGCTGCTGAGTGCACTATCGATATCATCCATAACCTCCAATGCGTCCTTGTGATATTTTTTTGGAAAGAAGTTTAGCATTTTAGGGCCAAACTTGCTCCCTTCCTTCAGCATGTAATAGAGCAATATTGGAAAGGTAGCCAATACAATAAAAAAGTAGGACACGAACGATACCAGCTTTACCGAATAATCAGACAGTGTCGAAAAAGCTTCGTTCAACGTATCTGACAGTTGTGACAGCGGGTCTTCACCCGGAGGCAGCACTTGTCTCAAGGATTGATTATGCCGCCATTGGCTCAATTGATCAACCAGACTTTTAATGAGCTTCGGCGCATTTTCAAATAAATTGGTAACTTGATCACGCAGCGTAGGCCACACACCCCATGAGAAAACAAACAATAACACTCCAATGACCAAATAAATCAGCAAGATGGAGATAGATCGTTTGATTTTTCTCCGTTCCATTACATCTACAATCGGCCTCAATAAATAATAGAGGAAAAAAGATAGCATCAACGGTACAACCAGCAAGCTGACCAAAGATACGAGAGGACTGAATATAAAGCTTACTTTGGTGCCCAAGTAAATGATGAGTAATAGCATGACAATACCCGTAGTCAGACGAAAAAAACGATTATTTTGCAGCATATCATGCGGCCCCCCTCTATTCTGTTTCTCTCTACCTCTTTAAACGCAAAATGACCCTATTGATTGATTCTTGCTGAAAATAGATTACAATATACCCCTGCACGCAGAATGTGTAGTAAAAAATGACATAGATACAGCATAAAATAGTCTTAAATGAGGATTTTGTAAAATTCTGAAATAACAAAAGGACGTCCAAATGCTAGGCATTTGAACGTCCTTTGTGTTACTCTATGGCACTTCGATTTAGGTCGAAACATCACGTTTTACGAAAACCACCCAGGCAATGGCGATAAAAATCACATAATATGCGGCCAGCACGGTGAGCGAAAAGGTTAGACTGGAACTTACCGTACCCGGCGGCATATCTAAATATTTTTTCAGATCCATATGCGTAAATAGAACGTATTTGGTCCATTCAAAACGATCTGTGCTGAACAAGCCAATCGTGTTATAAACTGTTTTGGTGAACATCATGAACAGTGACAGCCCAATCGCCAAGGCACTGGAACGGAAAACAGCGGACAGCATAAAAGCAAAGGCCATCGTCACGAACAAGGCGATATAGCTATACAAAAAGTTCAGCGTTACATAAGATATCGGATCACTGAACAGTGGAACAGAACCCGCTGGTGCATCCTTGGACAACATCAGCCATGAGGACAGCGTAACCATCAAAATCAAAATGATCGTTCCGAGCAAACTGAACAAAATCACGGATATATACTTGGACAACAATATTTTGCTGCGAGTCCAAGGTCGGATGAGCAGCAGCTTAATCGTTCCCCAAGTAAATTCACCAGCCACCGAATCAGCGGCTACAATGACCGTAAACGTCGTATTGAGGAAAAATGTAAACAACGTCGTCAACGCAATCCCATCCCACACACTGACCTGATCGGAAACCAGGGAAATCAGCATCGGAATCACAGCAGTGATGACCGCCAGCAGCCCCAGCATAATCCATGTGCGCACACGCAGGTAAATTTTCAGATTTTCGTTATGTACCAGCTTGAAGAAATCACCCAATGACCCCGCCTCCCGTCACTTCCAAAAATTGATCTTCCAGCGTACGGGCAACCGGGCGAATCGCATATACTTTAATGCCATTTGCAGCCAGCAGGCTGTTCATCTCTGCAATCTGTTCCCGCTCCAGGTGAAGCAGCAGTTGATTACCTTCGACGCGCCCTGCTCCAGCAAGCGCATAAGCTTGTTCGGCATCATTTACCTCAAAAGCAATTTCCGCCTTATGCACTTCCTCCCCTGTATTCTTCAGTTGCTTGATATCAACCAGCCGTCCGCTCTGAATAATAGCTACACGGTCGCACATCAGCTCCATCTCGGACAACAAATGGCTTGATACGAATACAGTAATTCCTTCCGTACGGGTCAATTGACGCAAATAATCCCGCAGTTCACGAATACCCTGCGGGTCCAAGCCATTGGTCGGCTCGTCCAGCACAAGCAGCTTCGGTCGATGCAAAATCGCCTGAGCTACCCCAAGTCGCTGCCGCATCCCGAGCGAGTAGGTTTTTACTTTATCGTGAATCCGATTTCCGAGTCCCACCAGACGAATCGCTTCTTCCACGCGCTCTTGGGTCACCCCAGGAGACATTCGCGCAAAATGCTGCAAATTTTGATAACCTGTCAAAAACTTGTACATCTCTGGATTCTCAACAATCGCGCCGACATGGGCAACAGCCTTTTCAAAATCGGTATTGATGCTGTCTCCACAAATATGAATATCGCCCTTGCTGATCGAAATCAGGCCAACCATCATACGGATGGTGGTCGTTTTTCCCGCACCATTGGGTCCAAGGAAACCAAATACCTGCCCCGCCGGAACCTCCAGCGTCAGATCATCCACGATCGCTTTTGAGGAAATGATTTTACTCACACCCTCCATACGTATGACGGGAACCTGTCCTGTCGCTTGCTGCATGCTTTGAAACTCCTTCCATCCGGAGTGAAGCTGTGATCCATTTTACTGTACATTTCCGGTTTTGGAAGTATTGTACCATATTTAACCTTTTAGAAACACCACACAACCTCTATTCCTTGTCCTTATATATCCAAAGCACCCGCCACTTCTCATCTTCCTGCGTCACATAACAAGGCTGTACGATATCAAAGTTGCCGAATCGGGTCTTGTAATGCTGAGTGACCGTAATACGGTAAACTTTCCCTAACTCTTCTCCATTCTGATCGGTACGAATGTCATATTCAGCCTGCGGCTCCCCCAGTTCAAACGTGAACGTATCCGTCCCCATATCCTGCATAAAAACGTGCGCACGCTGCTGTACATACGTGGACTTCTCGAATTTCTTTTTCATTTGCGAATGAAAAAGCTCCCATGAGCCTCCGAAATTTCCCGATTGCTCCATAGTGTAGAACTCGTTCAGTGCTTCTACCGCTTGATCGCCCTCGCCTGTAGACATCACCCCATGCAGACCCAGCCACAGCAACCATAACAATCCACATATGATTGCAAAATATAATAGCTTACGGACGAACGCCGAAGCCGCTCTCCTTCTAAACAGCACACATTGCCCCTCCCTCTGTTGGACTATACCGAATTCTCTACAGATGTATGTGGGACAAGCCTTTTTTAGAAGACTTTATAAGAAAATAACGGGTGACCTCCCAATAGGGCACCCGTCTACATAAGGCTTACCTAAGGCGATATGGCCGTGGTAAGCATGTGCTTCTCCAGCACTCCATGGATACGCTGGCGTTCCTGCTCATCCACAATGTAATAATACACGCCGTTGATTTTACGCCCATGTCCCTTCAGCTCAACGCTATCCGTCTGCTTGAGGGACGGACCGATCCGGGTCAGGAAGGTGGTCATATCGTCAAAGGTAATGTCTGTGCGAATCTGCTCCCCCGCTGCCTCCAGTATCGGTTTTACCCTCAACAGCCCTTCCTTGCTGATGGACTGGGCAAGAATTTGCTTGAGTAGCTCCCGTTGGCGAGCATTTCTTCCGAGATCCCCACGTGGATCATCAAAACGCATACGGGCGTAGGCCAACGCCTCAGCCCCGTTCAAGTTCAAATTACCCTGCGCAAAATGATGGCCCTCATATTGAAAATCAAGTGGGTTATGAACCTCGACTCCCCCCACAAGGTCCACCATTTTCGCAAACCCTTCCATGTTCATCTGTACATAGTAATCTATCGGATGGTTCAAAAAATGCTCTACCGTACGGATCGACATATCCACGCCCCCAAAAGCAAAAGCGTGATTGATTTTGTCCTCACGCCCCCTGCCGATCAACTCTGTTCGCGTATCACGTGGGATGTTGAACATCAACATAGAGCCTTCGGCAGGGTTAACAGACAAGACGATCATCGTATCCGATCGTCCTGGATCGTGAGGCCGCCGATCTACGCCCAGTACCAGCACGGTGAACGGCTTGAACTGGGAGATGGCTGCCGGATTGGGTGTACTTGATCCAGAGTCTGTATCTACGGATCGCCCTGCTCCGCCCGTTGCAAGGGTAGAAACCGACCCAGGCTGCACGATGCTGCGCGGATGATACATCGCATTCGCCGCTGTTTTAAAGGAATGATACACATAAGCGGTGTAGGCAGTAGCCCCTACGACCAATAACGCCGCAGCCCCCAATGTCATCTTCAGCCATCGTTTCATATGCAGCCTCCCCTTTACGGATTTACTACAGACTGATAACGATCTACATCCAGATTGTTCATCTGTGGCCTACCGACAGAATAGTATGCAAAGGGGGATTGTCTGATTTGCTCCTCGCTGTACACATTGCGTCCGTCAATCATAATTGGATACTTCATAAGCTCATTCAGCTCACCCAACCCGATATCACCAAACTCTTCCCATTCCGTCAATAGACACAGTGCGTCACATCCCTCTGCCGCTTCTCGTGCGCTATCTGCCCACGTTACTTCCGAGCTGTCCAGCAGTCGGCGGAAGTTAGCGGTAGCGATCGGGTCATATGCACGAATTTGCGCCCCTGCCTCCAGCAGCGACTGCATAATATCCAGCGCCGGGGCATCTCTTACATCATCTGTATTCGGTTTAAAGGCCAGCCCCCATATGCCAATCGTGGCTCCTTCCAGATCACCCAGCGCCTCTTTTAGCTTACGAATCACGTTAAAACGTTGCCCCTGATTCACTTCCACCACAGATTTCAGCAGCTTGAATTCATAGTCCACGTTGCCAGCAATTTGGATCAGAGCTTGTGTATCCTTGGGAAAACAGGAACCCCCATAGCCGATACCAGCAGACAAAAAGGAGGAACCGATCCGCTGATCCAGCCCCATACCGTGTGCCACGCGTGTAACGTCTGCGCCCACCTTTTCACAAATATTTGCAATCTCATTAATAAACGAAATTTTGGTCGCCAAAAAAGCATTCGACGCGTACTTGATCATCTCCGCCGAACGGATATTCGTGGTTACGATATTTGTCGTCAACGGTTCGTGCAGTGTAGTCAGCACAGTGGACACATGCGGATCGGAAGCTCCGATGATGATTCGATCTGGCTGTAGGGTGTCTATGACTGCTGAACCTTCACGTAAAAATTCGGGAACCGAAGCCACACCAAACGGATAATTTGTGCGGCTCGCAATCCAATTTTGAATACGTTCGTTCGTTCCGACAGGCACCGTGCTTTTGGTGACAATTATTTTGTAGCCATTCATGGCGTCTGCCACCTCGCAGGCGGCTTCTTCAATATAGGACAGGTTCGCTTCTCCGCCTGGCAGCGAAGGTGTACCGACTGCCAAAATAACAATTTCGGCTGCCTCCACCGAAGCAGCCGTATCTGTTGTAAAGCTTAGTCGGCCTTGTTCTACATTATCTTTAATTAGAGCCTTTAATCCCGGTTCATAAATCGGCACCCCACCTGCACGCAGCTGATGAATTTTATCCTCATTCTGATCTACACAGACGACGGTATTCCCGAGTGCGGCAAAACAGACCCCCGACACCAGCCCGACATACCCTGCACCAATTACACATAACTTCAAAGCAACTCCCCCTTTTACATGCTGTCTCATTGCATCCTGCTTTTACCGACTTCACTTCTCTATATCTCTTCCTGCAAGCCGATTATGATAAAGCGTAAGCCGTTTGTTTTGCCGATAAGATTTTAGAAAACGGTATACATACATCGGATTGTTATAGGCATACCTCTTCCATAATCGCTTCGGTTCACAGATCAGACGGTACAGCCACTCCAGCCCCAGCTTTTGTATCGCTAGTGGCGGTCTACGAACCTTTCCAGTGATATAGTCAAAGGCCGCCCCTACTCCAATCATCACGCCATGAATGCGGTCTTTGTTTCGATGCATCCATATTTCCTGCTTCGGGCAGCCTAAGCTGACGAATATGATATGCGCGCCGGACGCATTGATTTCATCAATGATCCGCTCCTCCTCATCTGGGTGAAGCTCACGAAATGGTGGTGAAAAGCTGCCCGCGATGCGGATTCCGGGGTAATCCTGTTCTACTCTTTCTTTTAAGCTATCCAGCGTATCCGGCGTACTGCCGTAAAAATATATACTCACCTTCGTCTGTGGCGCACGTTCGCACAACTTGAGCATCAGACTGGGACCATCTACCCGATCCTGACGCTCAAATCCGTACAGCTTAAGCGCCCATACCAACGGCATACCGTCCGGAGTACACAAATCGGCTTGAGTGAGCGCTTCGTGGAACCCGGAATGATTCCCGGCTGTGACAATGGAATGCGTGTTGCAAATACAAACATAGCCGTCCTTTCGTTCGACTGCCCATTGTTCCAGCATGTGTACCGTCTCCTGAAACGTAAGTGCTGCAATATCTGCATCCGCAATCCTTCCGACTCTATATTGGGGCAGCTGTTTCATAATCACGCTCCTCCATCGCCTCGCTATATATCGCCATCAGCTGCTTTACATTCACTTCTTCCGTATAGCGTGCAGCATAATTTTCCGACACCTTCTGTCTCATAGTTGCATAGTTTTCATAGGCTACTGCACAGCGAATCACAGTCTTTATATTTTCCAAATCATCATGTTGAAAATGGAAACCCGTCACCCCGTCCTCCACGACTTCCTCCAGTGCGCCGAGCCGGCTGCATAATACCGGGGTTCCAACAGAAAAAGACTCTACAATGGTCATGGGAAATCCTTCATACCAAATGGAAGGCACCATGACATACATGGCTCGGCTCATGCAATCCAGTACCGTGTCTCCATCCTGCTTACCGAGAAACCGAACATCTTCCTGCGGATAAGCAGCGGCCAATTCAGCCTTTTCCGGACCATCCCCAATGATGACCAGTCTAAATCCCCCCCGATCTTCCAACTGTGACCAGGCTTGCAGCAGATTGCGAACCCCTTTTTCAGCAGAAATCCGCCCCACGAACAACAAATAACGATCATTCGGGTCATACTGGGTTTTCACTTTTTTATGATGGATAAAATTCGGCTTTACCGCGATACGATCCAGCGGAATACCGCTTTCGGCAAATTTGTCCCGTGCAAACTCCGTCAGCGCAATATAGCGACTTACCTTGTGCTGCCATGTGCCGATCAGATCGTTGAACTTAATCATCGCCGCCACCGGAATCGTCTGAAGCTGTGAACCTCGATAGCATCCATGACGGATGGAGTGCAGCAGCGTGCCGTGCAGACATTTTTCACAAACCTTATTCCCTCGCATAAAGGTTGCCGCCGGACAAATCAGCCTGTAATTATGCAGTGTCTGGACAACCGGAATCCCCAGCCGTTCACAAGCATGATAGACCGAAGGAGATATAACTGGGAAAAAATTATGCACATGCACCACATCCGGCTTCACCTGTAAAAGCAGCTTCTTAATTCTTTTGAATTCCGGCAGGGACCATGCCGCCTCTACTGCCAGCTTTGCCATGTTCGCTAGCCCTCTGCTTTGAATGCTGTCGTTGTGCACATAGTAATGCTCTGTCTCTATTCCTCTGGAACGCAGCATAGCCGATTCTTGCTCGACAACCTTGTCTTCTCCCCCGCTTTGCTGATAAAAGTTATGGATGATCAGCACCTTGCTTACAGGAGGGTTCATCTGTCTGCTGACCTGTTGGCTCACGTGGCTGCCCCTCTTTCCTGCGTTGATTGCATAACGTGGTTAGAATCCCCGGGCTTGATCCCTTGATGGCTTACTATTTCATCCGCAATGCGATCCCACGACATACGCTCGACCGTAAGGAAGGCCTTCTCCGCCATACTTCGTCTCAGCTCAGCATTATCCAGCAAAGCGCCTATCCGACCAGACCATTCCTCTTCTGAAAAGCTTCTCAGCATGACTCCGCTCACTCCGTCCTCAATCAAGGTAATCGAGCCCCCGTTTACCGAAGAGATAATCGGGACGCGAAACAGCATGCTTTCCAGCAGCACCATACCAAAAATATCGTATTGGGTCGGAAACAGCATCACATCCGCCGCTCCATAAACCTGCCACAGATGACGTTGCTCCACTCTTGAAAAATGTATAATACTGTCCGTTATTCCCAGTTCATGAGCATATGTCCAATAGCGGTCTGTGTCCGTCTTCCGTCCATTCCCGACCATTAACAAAAGGCAGCTAGGATGCTTTTGGAGTACCCTTTTGAACGTACTCAGCATAAAACGTATATTTCTCCGTTCCTCCAGTACACCAACATACAGTAGCACCGGACGATCTCCGATTCGACGCAGCTCATTCGCGACCTCACGGTTTTCCTCACGTTCTCCGCTTATGTCTTCACTGTTGTTACTGGTGTCACTGTCGAATGCTCTCTCTACTTTACTGCGATCCAGTCCGACTCCAATCGTAACCACGTTGTCAAAACCTTTATTCTCCAGATAGCGCTTGGCGAGATCGGATTTGACATAGGTACGGCTTAGAGATTTTGCTACCTTCGGCAGCAGCATAATATCGTACAGTTTGCGGATCAGCGCGTGCGTGTTATCCCGGTATGGGCCGTGATACAACGCCAGCTTATCAGGGCATTTGCGGGAAAGCAGATAGGTCATGATCTGGTTGTATTCTGTAGTAATGACCAGACCATAGGCATCCAGAAAAGAATCTTTGAGAACATCTCTGTAGATGCTGTTGCTTAAGAACTTAAACCCGTGGAGCCAGATAATACGCAGGGTGCATCCTTCGTGACGGTAGACCTGTTCCAGATGGGTTTCCTTACGATCGTTGTAGTAAACAATATCGCAATCGTAGCCTTTTCGAACGAGTGCTTTGCCCAAACCGACTTCCTGTAAATTGTATGAGTCCCCGTTCACCTTGCTGGCAAAATTGCGGAGATACAATATTTTTTGAATCATCATCAGGGCTCCTGCCATTTCATATTGGGTGAGTTATGGCGGCGGGGTTTAGAGACCGCTGCGCGTTCCATTTGATCTTCCGATCGCTGTTGCAGTCGGATTCCTGGATATATAAAACACTCCGAGGTAAGAATCCCACTGCAAAGGCGAACGCTAGCGCTTCTTCAGATTCAAATGGAACGCTCCGCTGCTGACCGCCGGGTCCATAAAGTCACCCCATTTAAAAAAAGGGAATGCTGGGCATGAAGTGCCCTCGCTGCGCGGATATACGCGAGCGAATGCATGCAGGCGTTGACTTCGCGCTACCTTGTATACCGATCACATTAGCGATAAATGATTGAACAGCATAGAGCTACTACCGCAGGGCTGACCACGAGACCTTAACTATGCTAGATTGCTGCCTGCTAAAAGATTGATATCCACTGAACGCTGTCACTTTGACAGAGAACTGTGCTGAGTGTGCCCTACGCCGGCATACATGCCCGGCGTGAAGTTCGCGGCGATAAGGCGAAGCTATCGCCAGGCGGCTTTTACCTTCCCCACCTTATGGGCTGGGGGAAATTCTTTTTGGCGGCGGTGGGTAGCGGAGGGTAAGGATTTGAATCTGGAGAAGCGTAGCGTTCGCCTTTGACGAGGGATTCCGACCTCTTACAGTGCCTATTCAATCTAGGGAATCTCTCGTCAACAGCGATCGGAAGATCAAACCCGTCCCGAAGCGGCCTTCCATCCACAATAGTTGCTCCAGGATCAAACCCGCCCCGAAGCGGCCTTTCCCCTCCAACTTGAATGTTCACGCTGCCTTTCCTCCATCATCTGCATATTAAAATGGTCTGCCCCTTTGAGCTGGGCAGCTGCCATATCCGCCACTAGAGTCACACTCGATTCCATCGGCACAAAGCGGTATTTGTAGGCTGTAAGCCGATGATCCGTTTCGTGAAATAAAATATCCTGAGCGTAATTCCCCCATCGGTCCTTGGGCATCAAATCAATAGTCATGCCAGCATGCGCAGAGGGCAGCAGCATATTAGAACCGTGGATGCCGATCACTAATCGGCTGGCTGCGTATACCTCGCAGACCCGCAGCTCACTTTCCCGGTCAAAGCGTGTGACACGCTCATCAGAAATCCATGCCGGGAAGCTCCCGGTACGCCCAAGTCCAGCGACTGTAAAACGATGATCTGGGAAGCTTTCTCTTAGCCTGCGGAACAGCCGTATGATTTTACTGCGCTGATGATAAATTAGCGGTTTTAGCCAACGTTTGAGCTGCGGAAATTTCTGTACCGCTCTTGCGATATGATGGCTGCCGCTCCACAAGCGATCTTCCCTCCATACGAAGGTAATGCGCGGCTCCGACTCACGCCCCTCGTCATAGCGGGAGACACCTGTAAACTGCTCAATATCAAACTGATTGGGATGTGAATATGCCGGGCTGACATACACCTCATCAAAGCGCATCAGTTCCTCAATCATCCGATGATGTAACACAGGATAAAAGTTTCGTGCTCTGCTGAACGGCACATCAACCGTCCAAATTTCAGACACATATGCTGGCACCATCCATTCCAGCGACTTTTGCACAATGACGATGATGCCCAGGTCCGGCGATTGCTCGTATTCGCGTTGCACATTGAGCAGCTTGAGCAAAGCATGACCATACAAATAATCCATTGTGTTGATGATAATCACACGTGTAGAAGCTTTCATTTTATGCACAGTCATGCCGACTGCTAAGTCATAGGAAGGATTCATCAACGATTGCCGCAAAGGCTCTCCGAGCCATTTTCTCGACTTCGCATCACCGGTCAGAATATAGTCAGGCATTTCTACACGATAAGGTGAATACGTAGCATGACCGACCCTCATGTCCTCGAGATATTCACGTCCGCACCCCTCACACGCAGTGCTGACACATACATGGATTCCCTGCCACAGCACCTCTCCACCACGTACCTTACCTCCACAATGAGGGCACTGTTCCTCATGCCGAACAAACGGTTTAATGGGTATCATGATTGTTCTCTCCAACTTTCGGTACTGTAATATGAACACGCCAGAAGGTCAGGATGGACTTCATCATCCAACCCAAATTAGATTTAACTTCCTTAAATAGCAAATCTAATAGAAATACAGATATCGTAAAGGACAAGATCGTCGCCACTAACGACCCTCGGACACCAAGCAACGGGATTAGCGCGTAATTGAAAGCGATATTCGTAACCGCACCCACCACCGAGGTCAGCAGCGTGTATCTGAACAAATTTTCATTGGTAATAAACAAGCTTTTAGCAACACTGAAGTTGGTGAAAAACAGACGAATCGCAAACAGAGACAACAGCGAACCTGCTTCGGTAAATTCTTTCCCATACAGCACAACCACTACCCATTGGGATAGAAAAAATAAAGGTACCGAGGTCACAAGAAAGCATATAAACATCAGGCGATACACCGTAGACAATGTCTGTCTGTATTCGTCGCTTCCTTTCTGCTTGGAGCGGGTTACTACTGGAGCATAGGCCGTTGTCAGTACAACCGGAATGAAGCCCAGCACTTCGATAAGTCGGAGTGCAACGGAGTATTGCCCAACCGCAGCGTTCCCCAGCAGTTCACCGATAATGACTTGATCGATCCGTGCCTGTACATATACAGCAGAGGATGACAGTATAAGCGGCCAGCTGTGATTCATGATTCGTCGAGCTGTGGCTAAACGGAACGTCCATCGGTTCACACGTCGTCCTTCCTTATGGAAGAAATACAGCAGCAGCAGGCTCCCCAACAGAAACTCTCCATGAGCACACAACGCCACCACCCATATCGGAACACCGGACAACAACAGAATGATTTTAATGGTGGAGCCGAGAACAAAGGCGGTATTCTTGGCAACGACCGTGTATTTGGACAGCATCTGCGCACGAAACCAGTAGTCGATGATATCAAACAATTGAAATACCGAGGCCGTAGCCAGGATCAGATTGATCAACCGCACCGAACTGTCTTCCGGTCTGAGCAGTGAAATGAAGGAATAGGACAGTACAATGGCTATCAGAGTACCTACCAATTTCAGCAGAACCGCCGTACCCAATAGCTCATGCTCATCCTTGGGGTCTTTGACAAGATCGCGTACTAATATAGAATCAAAGCCAAGGGTCGTGAAAATCAGAAACATCCCGAAAAAGGATTCCGCATAATTCCACTTTCCCAGTTCCTCTGGTCCCAACACTCTCGCCATGATGATGCTGACTGCCAGGCCGAACACCATGCGAATCATTTTGTCACCGAACAGCCATGATGTATTCACCAGCAAACTTCTGCGCGGTTTGGCGCGTTTTTCGACTAATGTCATAGGTTTTACTCCATCTTGAAAAATGACCTTGCGTACAGCGAAGAGACCCCCGCCCAGGCGGATGGCCTCTCCATCTCTTACACGACGACAGAAGCTTCAACTGCAGCCTGCCTTTTTACCCGCTCCAAGTCTGTATCCACCATCATATGAATGAGCTGCTCGAAGCCTACTTCCAATCGCCAGCCCAGCTTTTCTTTCGCCTTGGCACAATCGCCGAGCAATAGATCTACCTCTGCCGGACGGACAAATTGAGGATCGATCACGACGTAATCCTCGTAATTTAGGCCTACATGGGAAAAGGCAATTTGCAGCAGTTCACGCACAGAATGCATTTCTCCCGTGGAAATGACGTAATCATCCGGTTGATCCTGCTGAAGCATCAGCCACATCGCCTTTACATAATCCCCTGCAAAACCCCAGTCTCGCAGTGAATCCAAATTTCCCATGCGCAGCTCCTGCTGCAACCCCAGCTTGATACGAGCTACCGCATCCGACACCTTACGCGTTACAAATTCCAGTCCTCGGCGTGGGGATTCGTGATTGAACAGAATGCCAGAGCAAGCAAACATATTAAAGCTTTCGCGATAGTTCACTGTAATCCAATGGCCGTACACTTTGGCGACACCGTAGGGACTACGTGGGTAAAACGGAGTCGTTTCTGTCTGCGGTGTCTCCAGCACCTTACCGAACATCTCGCTGCTTGACGCCTGATAAAAGCGCGCTTCCGGTTTGGCAATTCGAACCGCCTCCAGCATATTGGTGACAGACAGCGCTGTAATCTGACCTGTAGCCAACGGCTGCGGCCATGAGGCCGCTACGAAGGATTGAGCAGCCAAGTTGTAGACCTCATCCGGGTCGGACTGACGCACGGCTTCGATCAATGAAGCCAGATCGGTCATATCACCGGAAAGCCAGTGGATGTCATTCTGGATATGCGCTACATTTTCAAAGTTCGGTGTGCTGGTTCGTCTGCGCACCCCGTACACCTCATAATCCTTGGACAGCAGCAACTCAGCCAGATAGGACCCGTCTTGTCCGGTAATCCCTGTGATCAGCGCTTTTTTCATTCCCATTCCCCCACCGTTTTTTTATTGTTCAACCAGATCCAGACCTTGAAATGCCTGATACACAGACTTTAATCCCTCTTCTAGTGAAATACGCGCCGACCAACCCAGCTCGGAAATTCGGGATACATCTACCAACTTACGCGGCGTTCCATCAGGAGCGGAGGTGTTAAAGGTAATTTCTCCCTCATAGCCGACTACATTCTTCACTCGTTCAGCCAGCTCACGAATAGAGATATCCTCACCTACGCCGATATTTACAATTTCATTTCCCTCATAATTGTTCATCAGGAACAGACAGGCTTCAGCCAAATCATCAGAATGAAGAAATTCTCGCCGCGGCGTACCTGAGCCCCATACTTCGACAGTCGGAGATTGATTCAGCTTGGCTTCATGAAACTTGCGGATGAGCGCAGGCAGCACATGAGAGGTCTGGAGATCAAAGTTGTCGCCCGGACCGTATAAATTCGTCGGCATCACAGAAATAAACCGGGTTCCATACTGACGGTTGTAAGACTGACACATTTTAATCCCGGCAATTTTAGCAATTGCATAGGCCTCATTAGTAGGCTCCAGTTCACCTGTAAGCAGATATTCTTCCCGCAACGGCTGCGGAGCAAATTTAGGATAGATACAAGTAGAGCCGAGGAATAACAGCTTGCCTACATTCGCCCGGTATGCCGCATCAATCACATTCGTTTGTATAAGCAGATTGTCACGGATAAAATCAGCCGGATATTCGTTATTCGCCAAAATCCCACCAACCTTGGCCGCTGCCAGAAATACATAATCCACAGGCTCTGTTTCAAAAAAATGATCTACTGCCTCTTTATTGCGTAGATCCAGCTCACGGCTTGTGCGAGTAATAATATGACGGTAACCCGCATCCTGAAGCGCTCGGACAATAGCGGAACCCACCAGTCCATTATGCCCTGCTACATATATGTTGGAATGAAGATCCATACTTATCCCCTACCTTCTTCGTGAAAATGAAAGACTTTAATACGCATCCTTGGAGCCTAGCAGCACACGAAATGTTTTCAGCATAATGATCATATCTGTGCGGAAACTGCGTCTGGATATGTACTCCAAATCCAGTTCTACCATCTGGTTAAAGCTTAAATGATTACGACCGCTGATCTGCCATAGACCAGTGCAGCCCGGTGTAACCGTCAGACGCAGCTTATCCCTCACTGTGTAATCATGGACTTCTCTTGGCAATGGGGGTCTGGGTCCTACCAGACTCATCTGCCCACGTAGTACATTGAACAGTTGTGGCAGCTCGTCGATGCTCGTTCTGCGAAGAAAGCGACCCACACGGGTAATTCGGGGATCGTCCCGCATTTTGAACATCGCACCCTCAATTTCATTTTCCACCAGCAGTGCAGACAATCTGGCTTCGGCATCAGACACCATAGAACGAAATTTGATCATGCGAAACGGCCGCTCGTTTTTTCCAATACGTACTTGATAAAATATTGCACTTCCTTTTGGGTCCTCCAGCTTAATCAGCAAAATGACAAGCAGAAATACCGGGCATAGCACGATGATTCCAATGAAAGACAATATAATATCCATGCTTCGCTTCACGAACGGGTATACGTTCCATCCTTGCCGCCGTTCAAGCCCATGAGCAACCGAATAAACATCCACTGACGCGCCCAGCACTTCGGCCTCGTTCGAGCGGGAAGAAGACACGTCTCATCACCTCGCTCCTTATTGATAAGTATTATTTATACATTGTTAAAAGAATTTTATATACTATCATTTTCCTCCTTTTTATTCATGTCAGATTGCGTTCCTCCATCCCCCGCTCGGCGCGGGTATTCGAACGCTTCACATTATTAAGTACTACACCCAGAATGCGCGCCTTTACTCTTTCCAAATTCGCTTTTGCTTTCTTGACGATATCCTTTTTGACTTTCCCTGCCTGCACCACCAGAATGACTCCGTCACACATAGCGCTTATAATTAAGCCATCCGGAAAGGACAGCAACGGCGGCGTATCCATTAAGATCACGTCATAATGTTCTTTTAGGTCAACCAGCAGAGCATTCATTCTGCGGGAACTGAGCATCTCGGACGGATTGGGCGGGTTCGGTCCGGCTGTAATTGCATGCAGATGGTCAATCCCGGTTTCCTGAACCACATCCTGCCATGCCTGTTGATTGGCAAGCACCCGTGTCAGCCCCGTGTGATTACGCAAACCAAACATATGGTGCAAAGAGGAACGACGCAGATCCATATCCATAATCAGCACCTTTTTCCCCTCTTGCGCATAGGTTACAGCCAAATTGCTAATCGTGACCGTTCTACCTTCACCCGCCTGAGCGGACGCCACCATCATAACCTCAATCGGCTCGTCTATAGAAGAAAACTGGATGTTAGTACGAAGCATGCGGTACTCCTCCGAAACGGAAGACTGAGCATGTAGGGATGTAACGAGCTGATTATTGATTAATCGCGGCATATTGCCCTTCACCTACCTGTTTAGGAGTTGTAGTGGAGCTGTCGGAGCGTTTATCTTCTTTTTTCATTTTCGTAATCAAGGATAGGGTAGGCAGACCGAGTTCTTTTTCAATATCCTCTTCATTCTTAAATGTATCATCCAGTACCTCCAGCAAAAACGCCAAGCCTATTCCCAACAATAAAGAGGTGGCAAAAGCAATAAATATCTGTATAGCGGGATTACTGTTCACGGGAACTGCTGGATCATTCAGACTGGCTTCGCTTAGGATGGTGACATTGTCCATTTTCATGATAGAGGGGATTTGCCGTTTGAATACTTTGGCTACCGCATTGACGGTTTTCACAGCCTTCGTATACGATAAATCGCGGATTGTTACATCCATGACCTGTGAATCACCTGCGGTGTTCACTCTTAATTTTGACGCCAAAGCTGACGGAGTGACCTTAAGGTCGGGGAAGCTGGCGACCACCTGATCCATAATCGCCGAGGAGATCATGATTTGCTTATAGGAGTTCGTTAAGGCTATATTCGTTTGAACTACACTGTAATCAACGACACCTGCACGATCCGGTCGTGGCGTCTGGTTGATAATGAGCTTTGCGGTAGCTTCGTAAATCTGCGGGGTAAAATATACATTTTTTATGCCCACTACAGTACATACCAGCAATACGATGCTACCAATCAACCACATTCTTTTACGGATCAAACGGATGTACTCTTTCAACTGCACAAGACCAGTCCTCCCTGATTGACTTGTTTTCGATGCAATAACGCTTGTACTGATCCTCTGCATAACGGGGAAAAGAACGATGCATGACCCTCTAATCTATAGTAAAATGTTGTATAATAGCGCATAGAAGGTCCAGCCAGCGAATAAGCACAAAATGCTCAATCATCGGTGGCCTCTTAGGGTATATAAACGAAGACATAAGTGAAAACTATGAAATAAAGATACGTTATGTAACTTACATAACTAATTTATGATACAAATCGTATCTTGTCAAGCGTAAAATTGCTTTTTTACCTTTCTTAACCTTGCCTTCAGGAGGAAAAACAGATGAATTATGGCACCCGCATCGCTGAATTACGAGAACATAAGGGATTAAAACAAGAGGAACTAGCGCAATCCCTCGGAATTACGCGGGCAGCTCTTTCTCACTATGAAAAAAATAGGCGCAAGCCAGATTTTGAGATCCTGACCAAGCTCGCTGATATTTTCGGGGTAACGATTGACTACTTGGTGGGACGTACGAGCCATCCGGCGGCAATATTGGATTCAGATGTGAGGGAATTTGTGGACCAGCTTGAACTGTCCGACGAGGATATTCTGCGACGTTTCAACCTGACCATTGACGGACGCACCTTGTCTGAGGAAGAAGCCAAACGTTTTATTGCATTTGTCCGAATGGAACGAATGATGGAATAAAGAACGCGGCCGACTGCCTTACGTCTCAATCAAGTAAGACCAGCCGTTGGAATTTACACGCGCTTGTCCTTCCGGTATGTGGTTTCATCAGCGTCGCTTTCTAGCCATTCTGGTATCGTGATACCACATTGGAGCAAGATGTCCCGGATGTCCAAGTGGATGGCAGCTTTGTCTGCTTTCTGTACGTTGTTTCGAAAAAGAGGGTTGTTCACCCCTAATTCTGTCTCCTTGTTCATTCAGCACTAACCTCGCTTTATTATTCTTGGTCACCGGAAAGAGATTTCCCACAAACCATGTATGTATAGTCATGAACAAAACTATTATATATGAATACATACCTGCAATGTTGTCGTCTTATGACGAGAATATAAAAGGATTTTCTTATTTTTTTCTTCATTATACGTAAAGTATTGGCAAATCAGAACGATTTTCCAACAAAAAAGAACCTGTCAGGTCCTATTTTCTCCTGATAGGTTCTTTTTTGTTTTAATTCGAAATGATGTTAGGTATTCGTTATCTAAGGTCCTATATACATTCCGATCTAATATTAAGCGACCTCGGCTGCCTGGGAAACCTGAGTGCCTCCGGTCGCCCGAACTTTGTAGACATAATGGCCTCCGGCTTTTACTGTGCGGTCTGTATACGTGCTTCCCGCTACTTGCGAGGCGATCACCTGATAGGCCCCGTCGGTCCCGTCAGCACGCAGCACATCATAGGAAGATACGCCTTCTGCCTGAAGCCAATTAATCTTTACTGCCCCATCCTGAACAGAGGCAGCCTTCACCCCTGTTGGAGCTGAAGCTGCGGTTTGATCTGTACTTTTTAATTCCAAAATATATTGTACCGCTTCGCCAGGACCCAGCTTTTCTTCAAAATCAAGAGCAGGAGAAGCCTTGAGCCCTGATATGGAACGTTGTGCCTGACTGTAAGTAGAACCCGCTCCAAAACGTTCACCCGTGTACAAACCGGCTTTCGGCATCGTTACGCGTACACGAACTGTCTGCGTGGTAGCTTCGAAATTCACTAGATTCACCAGCAATTTGTCTGAAGTAGCGCCGCTACCTGCCAGCGGTTTAAGCTTGGACGTATCCACCGCACGAACATACACCATCTTATCCTTGGTATCCTCTGGATTCAGCACTGTATAAGTCAGAGGTTTTCCATGGGTGGCATAGGCTAAGCTCAAGCGTCTCATGATCTTAACGCGGGTGTCCTGTCCTTGCCCGAACGGATAAATTTCTGTGTTGGCCGGGTTATGACTTTGCAGATCGAAGCCTGTTTTAAACAGCGTATAATCTTTATAAAAAGCAGCGTGCTGGATAAACATATCGGCAAACCCAATTTGCGAACGCATAATCCGGTCGAATGCAGCTGCTTGTGGCTGACTAGCCCCGTAATCTGGATTGTCTCGATGCGTATCATTGGTACCGAACTCTGTGTTCAGCATCTTTTTCGCCAGTCCATTGCTCGAACCGCCGAAGGTTTTCAAATTTTGGACGAAGCTGCCCCCGCCCTCTTCATTATACGATTCACCATAGGCGTGTCCATTGGTCAGGTCGGTGACTTCCTCCAGCTGTTTACGTTGCGCCGGGTCCCGTTCCCATCCATCTGGGTCACCGCATTTTTGCGTACCACTGGTTTGATTTTTGCATGCTTTGGTAGAGTACGTTGGCCAGTAGGCCCAGCCCGGTGCTACGGTTTTGAGATGCGGTGCCAATTGCTTGCCTTCTGTATTCAACCACTTGGCCACAGCCAGGTTTACCGCCTTGGAGCGATTAAATAATCCAGGTTCATTATCTACTTCATAATATTGAAGATAAGAACCGTATTTTTTTACATAATCGCGCAACTTTTGCTTGGCCGTCTCTGGTAGAGAACCATCTTTTTGCAGCTTAATATCACCTGTATATAAATACAAAGCAGACGATTGCATATTATACTGCTTTAACGTTTGATAGTAATCATCCACGTCTGTACAGGCCTTGCCCACATTACTGGCACAGGTGACCCTCATGACGTTGCCACTATAAGCAATGCCCAGCCACTTGAGAACGTATGGTAAATGCTTAACTGCACCCTGATCATAATAAAATTCTTTATTGTTCACATTTGTTCCGGTCAGTATATATTTACCGTGTACCGGTTCGGTCGCAGGTGAAGCTAACGTCTCCAAGCTCAAGTCATCCCAAGTCCACCACACATTTTTATCTTCTGCAGAGGAGCAGTATAGGCAGCGCGCTGTCTTTAGCTTGAGTACGTTAACACCGCTTTGCAATTGCTCTTTGGGTATATACAGCTCGTAGTTGTTTTTGAAATTATAAGCACTCCCAGTACCGGAAACCCCGGCAATCTGAATAATACCGGACAGCTGATGATTTGAAAATACAGCCATTTGCGGGACTGCTTTGCCCGCATCCAAAATCCGAACACGGAATATCATACCATTGGGAGGAATCTGATTCAGCTTATACTGGAGTGTCAGTTCAGGGTTCGTGGACGCATTCAAACCGGGAGGAATATCTCCACTGCTGAGCAATACCGGAACTGTTGTACTCTCTGCTTCCGACAATGCTGACAATGATCCTTTAGCAGACGATTCGGTAGAGGCAGCTGCTGTAGAAATATCGATATTATCCCTACCGACCACACCTTTGAATTCCGCTGAAGAGTCATCCCTCTGACCCAGCTTCCATACTGGACTGGCAGCCGCTACTTTATCCGTCTGCAATTCTGCGCTTCTTGAAGGCGTGTATATAAACCAAGCGATCATCGCTATAGCTACGACCGCTAGTAGTCCAGATAAAACTACTGAATACCTATGGGATAACCATTTTTTTATCATATGATCCACCCTCTCTCCTCAAATTTTTTGACCGGGAAAGAGTATCAATCAAGGAAGAAACAAAGCGTTTCCGGGAATCACCGCTTTCGCTTCATGCTGACTTTCCCACATTAGACGTGCCATCGCGTCGCCTTTTTCATCATAGTATTCCACTTTTAAATCTACCATTTTGCCTGCTTCCAAAGTAATACTACCTTTACGCTCTGTCCAGCTTTGTTTGAACCAGCTGTCAATAACCAACTTGCCGTCTACCCATACACGGATACCGTCATCGGATATCGTTGTGAACGTATAGGTCTCGCTATATTGCGGTTTGATTTTACCCGTCCAGCGAACCGAGAACTGATCGGCATTCACCTTTGGATCAGCTGCATTGGCACGCCAGTTGTAGTCCAGCTTGCTATCTGTACGGATCAAAGCAGGACTTCCGCTCAAATTCATATTGTTAAAATATTCGCCCTGCAGCCCGTTCACATATACCACATCAGGAACGGAAGGAGGAGTCGGAGCCGGGATAGGCTCACTTTGTCCCTCGTCCGGTAAGGTCGGTACGTCTGTCCCAGGTTGTTCGATTGCTGCCAGCCCATTTTTCACATCATCCCGCGTCAAACTCTTCGAATCATTCATATAATCCTGAATTTGATTTGTTGTGTTATTCTCAGTCAGCATCTTGCCCCAAGTCATGGAATATACCCATTTAGGTTGAGCCTGCAATACCTCAGAACTAGGCATCTCACCGTGCTCCCCAATGGCAATCGGCTTATTCCGTGCCAACCCGAGCAGACCTTCGTAATGACTTTGCTTAAAATCATTGTTGTAAATGTCTACTGCCAAAATGTCCACTTTGTCATCCCCCGGGTATTTCGGGGTATATGGGACGGTATACGAATTGGGAGCATTCGGACTCCATACCCACAGCAGATTGTTCAATTGATGTGTGTTTGTAAAACGGTCGTACATGATATTCCATAGCTGATTGAAATTATTTTTGTTTCCCCACCAGAACCAGTCACCATTCATTTCGTGGTAAGGTCTCCACAAAACCGGAACCCCTGCATCACGAAGCTGCTTTAACGATACAGCGACCTTATCCAGATCGGCAATGAGGAGGTTATACTGCGCAGTACCTGGAGTCACGTATTTGTTGAACTCTGCCTGACTTACTTTCGCCTGTACATTGGCCCAAGTCAGTGGCCTACCTGGTAGCGCTTCATGAAAAGTCATCGTCACAATTCCACCGGATCTGTCCCAACGGATAGCACTATCGACGACATTTTTACGTTGTGCTGCTTCCGTAGCGTCAGATTGACCAGAGATAGCTCCCATCTCATAGCCGTGTACACCAACATATGCCTGACTGATTTTTTGGACCTTGTTACTTAATTCATCTGGACTTTCCAAATAATCATGCTGACCGGTGACTATTTTTTTCCCTGAGATGTTGAGTAAATAATTGTATAGTTCACGGGCCTGAGTAGAAGCGTCCGAATTAACAGGTTGTAATGAAGCGGCATTCGCCACCGACAGAGAATCTCCAAAACCGACGGGCAACAATGAAAAAAGCATAACAACGGGGAGTACATGACGTATCAGTCGATACAGAGGAATAAAATTGAATCTCACTTTCGCTCTTCCTTTCGGTAGCCAGGCTGCCATCCTTGTGGAAGGCCCTTTAGCTTTGCGTACCTGCCTTTCGACAGGGCTGCGTTTATCGTTGGAAGGAGTTTGGATTCCTTCTTACCCTAAGTATCGACTTTTTTTTACCAAAATTTAATAGGTCATGTTCATGAATTTACAGGTTTTCGCCCAATTTCGACAGTTTAGGCTATGAATTTTCATGAATTCGTCTTTTTTTTCGTTTTTACGAAAATAATTAGGAGATAAATTGGTGACGGGAAATTTCATTCCAATCCATACAAAAGCGGACAATATCCTCTTCAACCAACTCAGAGCCAGTCTGCACCTCAATAAAATCCACATCGGTCACTGCCAAAATGCTATGCTTCGTCCCTTCAGGGATACGTACTACGTCACCAGCCTTCACTTTGTGCAGCTTCTCATTCAAAATAATTTCCGCTTCACCGCTAATAATGGTCCAGATTTCACTTCGTTTGAAATGAAGCTGGTAGCTGATATTTTTGCCTTTCCGTACGCGGATTCGTTTGGTCAATACCTCGTTACCCTCGTCATACTTGACATAATCGACAACCCGATACTGCCCCCAACGACGTTCTTCATACATTGGACGCTGATCATGAGCCTTGAGCACTTCCTTAATGCGAGGACTTTCAGCCTTATTGGTCACAAGAATACCATCCGGGCTAGCGGCTACAATCAGATCATTCGTTCCAATGATCGCCACAGGAATGTCTAACTCGTTAATAAGGCTCGTATTGACGCAATCCTCCGTTACTACACCTCTGCCCACTTGTTGATTAGACATTTCTTCTGTGAGTGTATTCCAGGTACCCAAATCCTTCCAAAAACCATCATACGGAAGAACTACGATGTCCTTTTCCTTCTCGACTACTTCATAGTCAAAGCTGATTTTTTCCAGAGATGCGTATTGCTTTTGCATTTCTTCATAATTAAGTGGCAACCCCTTGGATGCCAAGATATCCAGCAAATAACTTAATTTGAATGCAAAAACCCCGCAGTTCCATAGAGCATTGCGTTCAATCAGACGCTCCGCCTGCTCCCGGTCGGGTTTCTCTTGAAAATGGCTCACTTCACGGTAGCCTGTGCTACCTTGAGTGGCATCGTTTTTCGGAATAATGTAACCATATTTCTCTGAAGGATAGGAAGGGACAACTCCGATTAAAGCAAGCTTGCCTTCACTCTCCTGAAGCGTATGTTCCAGCTGGGCTACGGAAGCGAAGAAAGCATCCTCAACATAAGGATCTACAGGCAATATTGCTATAATTTCATCAGGTGAAACACCTGCAATGGAATATAGATAAGTCGCTGTCAGCGCAATCGCAGGAAAGGTGTCTCTGCGTTCCGGCTCAACAATGATGCGTGTATTCGGCCCGACCTGACTCTGGATCATTTCGACCTGTGCTCTCCCTGTCGCAATAAACGAGGATTCTGATAATCCGTTGTCTCCCAATTGTCTCCATACCCGCTGTACCATGGATTCAGAAATCCCCTCCGGGCTCTCCAGTACCTTCAAAAATTGTTTGGAACGGGAATCGTTGGACAAAGGCCATAATCTTTTACCGGAACCACCAGACAAAAGTACGAGCTTCATAACTCTCCACTTCCTCTCTATATTGGTTGGATGATCGTTCTGATGATGAGTTGACTACCCGCTACGGTATGAATTTAATCTTATGATCGCTGTTGGACCGGGATTCACTCGATTATATAAAATCGTATATAGGTTTGAATCCCACTAAGCTTATGCTTCCGATGCGAGCTTTCCTTTGGAAAGCTTTCAGGCGAACGCTCCGCTTCTCCAGATTCAAATCCATCCCTGCGCTACTCAAAAATGCATCATGCCGATCATACCGTTTATTGCAAAAGGCACGACCGGACATTATTAAGTCCGGTCAGCCTGTAAAATCTCACGCTTGGCGTTTACCTGCCTTGCTTCACAGGAGCGGCGCCGCGGTACAGCCGCATGGCGCTTTGATCGGAAGGAGCGGCATCAACCGCGCCGCTCCTTCTGATCTGCCCTTCTACTCCCCCCATAAGGTGGGAGTTTAAAAATTGTGACTCCACGGCGAAAAGCAGCGGAGCGGGCAGAATTGTTCTGGAGAAGCGTCAGCGTTTGCCTTTATCCCCGGATTTTAACCTTTGAATGTTTTATATAATCCAGAAAATCCGGGGGTAACAGCAATCGGAAGAACAATCTGCACGCGCAGCGCCTTCAGCGCCTCCAACACCGCCACAGTCACTTTTTAATCTGTCACTTTTAAACTTCCACTTTATCCCGATTCCACCCACTCATCCGCGGACGACCCACGGAGTAGTATTCCAGCCCGGAGCCTTGGATCTGTTCCTCACCGAATACGTTACGACCGTCAATGAGAACCGGTTTGTGCAGAATGGAGGCCAGTTGTACGAGATCAACTTTTTTGAACTCTTCCCAATCGGTCAACAGGCACACAGCGTCGCTACCTTCAGCGGCTTGCTGTGGGGATGAGCACCACATAATATTCGGGTGATCCACGCGCTCCTTGAATTTATCCATCGCAATGGGATCATACAGCTTGACAATAGCGCCTGCCTGAATGAGCGTTTCTACGATTTCCAGTGCTGGAGCTTCTCGGATGTCATCTGTATTTGGCTTGAAGGCGAGGCCCCAAATGCCAATGGACACACCGTTCAGTTGACCCAGCGATTCGCGCAGCTTGGATACAATCATAAATCGCTGGTCGGTATTCACCTCGACCACCGATTTCAACAACTTAAATTCATAGTCTACATTACCTGCAATTTGGATAAGCGCATTTGTGTCTTTTGGAAAGCAAGAGCCACCATACCCGATCCCTGCTTGTAGGAAAGAGGAACCAATCCGTTTGTCCATACCCATACCGTCAGCCACACAGGTTACATCGGCGCCAACCTTTTCGCAAATATTAGCGATTTCGTTAATGAACGAAATTTTAGTTGCCAGAAACGCATTGGACGCGTATTTGATCATTTCAGCACTACGGATATCCGTCACATAGATTTTATCCGTGAAGACCTGATGCAGAGTGACCATGGTTTCACGCAATCCTGTATTGTCCAAACCAATAATGATGCGATCCGGATGAAGCGTATCATTGATGGCTGAGCCTTCTCTCAGGAACTCCGGCGCGGAGACGATATCGAAAGACAAGCTCGTGTGACGAGCCAACACGTCCTTAATCTTTTCGTTCGTTCCGACAGGTACAGTACTCTTGGTCATAATAATCTTATACCCGTTCATGGCTTTCCCAACATCAGCGGCCGCCTGTTCAATGTACGACAAATTCGCCTCGCCGTTAGCCAGAGAAGGCGTACCTACCGCCAAAATTACGATATCCGAGCGGCGTACCGCATCGGCCAAATCCGAGGTGAACTCCAACCGGCCCGCTTCCAGATTCAACGCGATCAATTCCTCAATACCCGGTTCATAAATCGGAGATTCTGCCCGGTTCAACATGTCGATTTTGTGCTGCTCCAGATCGACACAAATCACCTCATTACCTTTTTGCGCAAAACATACACCCGAGACGAGCCCAACGTATCCAGTACCGATTACAGCCAGCTTCATTCCGTTCATCCTCCTTTTAGAAAGTTCACATAGGCTTGTTCTACATACTTTTTTAATTGATCCTTGAAGTTTTCTTCATCAAATTTGCGGGCATGGGTAATGATATCGTCCACATTCCATGCATGTTGCTCAACCTTTTCGACGGCCTCCAGCACATCCTCTACTTGATGCTTGCGGAAAAATACGCCGTTCACATGAGGAACAATCGTATCCAGCGCTCCCCCACCCTGAAAAGCGATGACAGGCCGTCCGGCCGCATTCGCCTCCAAAGGCGTAATACCGAAGTCCTCTTCACCCGGAAAAACGAGCGCTCGGCATTCTGCCATCAGCTTGTTAACCTCTTCATCCTCAAGCCTGCCGAGGAACTCAATGTTCGGGGCAGCCATACCTTCGAGTCGTTTACGGTCCGGTCCTTCACCCACAATGCGCAGCTTGAGACCGTTACGTTTGAATGCTTCGATCGCGAGATCGATGCGCTTGTAGGACACCAATCGGGATACGATCAGGTAATAGTCACCGATGTTTGTAGCGCGTTTAAAACGGGATGTATTAATAGGTGGGAAAATCACATCCGAATCCCTTTGGTAATAGTGCAAAATTCTTCGTTTAACAACCGAAGAGTTGGCAACAAACTGGTCTACGTTGCGAGAAGTTTTGGCATCCCATGTTTTCAACCGGTTCATGTACAGCTTGAGCATGTTTTTGAGCAGGTTGGATTTGGACTGCCGGGCCATATATGTATCGTAATCCCAGGCAAACCGCATCGGTGTGTGACAATAACAAATGTGAAACGTATGTTTGGGTACCTGGATGCTTTTCATAAATGCACTACTGGAGCTTAAAACAATGTCGAAATCCCTAAAATCAAAATCACGGATAGCAATGGGATACAGCGGCAGCACTCCTTTGAAGTTGTCCTTCACTCCTGGGACTTTTTGTAGCCAAGTGGCTCTAATATCCGCATCCTTCAAGTTACGCGACAGGCGGTCGTCGCTGAACACCGTTGTGAAGATAGGAGCCTCCGGATACATATCGTGGAATACCTCTACTACCCTTTCCGCTCCGCCCATTTGGATTAAGTAATCGTGTGCTATCGCTATTTTCATCTGAATCATCCTTTAACGCGAATGTCGGTCAGACTCCTGCCAACAAACCCTTATAGTAATGAACTATATCCTTAACTGTGTTCTCGATGACAAAATGCTTTTTGACCCGTTCCATCCCTCTCTCACCCATCTGCTGACGTTCTTGTGGATGCTCCAACATCCAGCGGATGGCTTCTTCCAGCTTAGCCGGATCACCCGGTTCAATAAGCAGCCCGGTTTCATGGGGTACCACCGTTTCCTTGGGTCCACCCTCATTGGAAGCAATCACTGGGAGACCCGCAGCCATGCCTTCAATAATGACCTGACCGAATGGTTCTGGTGTAATAGAGGTATGAATCAGCAAATCACAACGCTGCATCAGACCTTGAATGTCATCGACGTGTCCCAGCAGATTGACGTTAGCCAACCCGTATTCGCGCATTGTGGACTCTAATCGTTGCTTGTATTCCTCTTCTCCGAACAACGCATCTCCAGCCAGCCAGAATTTCACGCGCTGATCCGGTAAAAAGGAGCGTGCCGCTTCCAGTAAAATATGCTGTCCCTTCCATTCCGCCAATCTGCCGACCAATACGACGTTAAACGACTCATCACCACGTGAATCCGCAGCCGTGTCACGTGCTGTAATTGCTTTGGCAAAAGCAGAGTAAACGACGAGCGTCTTTTTGTCCGGGGGTAACTCCAACGCACTCAGCGTGGATTTGGAATTAGCAATCACTCCGTTGGGCAAAAAGCGGGACATCAGCCGAATCCCTTTGGCCACAATCGGCTTCAAATACGGCGGACCGATGTGGTCACGGATATGCCAGATCAAGGGCAGCTTCGCCGATTTGGCGGCTACTGTACCATACAGTGCAGACTTGAGCGAGTTCGTGTGAACGCACACGACCTTTTCCTCACGCAGCAAGGGCGCAAGTTTTCTACCGTAAGCCAGCAAACGAAAAGCTGCTGCAGGCGCACCTAGATTCACGGCATTCCGTCCCCGATTGCGAATCGAATCGTCCAATGGAACGATGCGCACATCAATATCACGCTGTCGAAGCCGATCTGCTAAATCGCCCTCCTCTGCCAAAATAACGAGCGGGTCGATATGTTCCCCGATATTCGTCAGTATGTTGTACAAAGCGACTTCGCCGCCGCTCCATCTTGCCGTATGGTCAATATAAGCTACTCTCATCATTTCGCCGCCGCCTTTCTATCAAGGACCTGTCGGAACACCTCTTCCACCTGCTCCGCTACATGTCCCCATGTATATCTGCTCAGGACATGGTCCCGGCATTCCCTTGCATTCGGTAGAAGTTCACGATGATCCAGCACACGCAGCAACCCTTCAGCAATGGCTTCACTATCCGTTCCCTTGAACAAAAGCTCGGGACGGAATCCTCTTAAAATCTCCTTATTGCCACCCACAGGAGTCGCCAGCACCGGCAGTCCCGAGGCCATCGCCTCCACTGTGATCAGACCGAAACCTTCCAGTGCCTGTGTGGGTACAACGAACAAATTCGATGCTTGGTGATACAGTGGAAGCTCCTCATCCGACACATAACCGAGCAGCCTTACATGGTTATGAAGATTGTATTCCTCCACCTTGGAAGCCAATTCCTCCATCAAGGGGCCCTTCCCTCCAATCAGCAACAGATGATCAGGATGACGCTCGGTGACTCGTCTCCATGCTTCGAGTAGCTGTAGCAGTCCCATTCGATTAACAAGACGACGAACGGTTAGCACAATCGTCGCGTTTTGCGGCAAATTCAGGCGCTCCCGTACTGCTCCCCGATCCTCTGCTGGGTGGAACCTTTCTACATTCGCCGCTCCAGGAATAATATGAATTTTGCTGAGTGGAACCTTATAGTGCTCATGCAAAATATCCCGAAAAGTCTCGCTTAGCACTATAAATTTATCCGACAGACCGTAGGCCTTCATTTCAATGGATTTAGCCAACGTCGTTTTTAGAAAATGCTTGATGCCCTGTCCTTCAATCTTCATTTCCTCCGTCCACGGTCCGTGAAAGGTGGTAACTACCGGGATTCCTCTTTTTTTCGCCTCCAGCGCTGGCCCGACACTATAGGGAGCAAAATGGGAATACAATATATCCATCGGTTGCTTGTCGAACAACTCTGCTGCATATTTTTGCATTAGCTCTCGGCGCTTCCAGATGGATTGCTGCTTGCTGCCAATCGTATGAATCCGAATCCGGTCGGGCGCTTGCGGCTGCTCGTCACTACAGATTAGAGCATCCAACGTATTGCGCTCTAACGTAAGCTGCTCACAGATGGATTTAAAATATGTGTTGAGGCCTCCTGGCTGCAAAGACGGCCAGCTAAGCCCCGTTGCCGCAATACGAAATCCGTTATTGTACGACATAGCTGGTTTCTCCTTTCTGCTCGGTATGTCCGTCATCCACGATTTCTATCTTTTTTCGCCGCTTGGTTAGCTCATAATGCTTGAAGCAGACGAGAAACTCATACATCACCCAGAATACTGCTACGGCAAAACCCGCCAATCCCTTGCGGTATAAGCCTTGGACAAAATACTTCTGCACAAAGCGGGCAGGAGGCCGCCACAACAGTCTGGTAATCCGAAAGGATCTTCCTTTGTTAAATGCCGTCTCTGCTTCCAGATCTGTATATTTGTTAAAACGGGTCATATGATCACTGATGCTGCGGAAGCCGTAGTGCCATAACACGCCCTCCAGATTGACAATCTGGGAAGAGGCTACATCCGGCATTTCATGAACAAGACTATTCGTAATGCCATAAATACGCCGATTGTACAAACGAACCAGGTATTCGCCTTTGTTCATCCATTTGCCGAGAAAATCTCCAATCCGGAATACGGAATATGCTTTGGCCGGATCGTGGAGCGTTTCCTTTACTTTCAACAAGTCTCCAAGCAACTCTGCATCCACTACTTCGTCCGTATCAATCAGGAATATCCAATCAAATTCCGCTTTTTCAACACCAAACATGCGCTGTTTGGCATAACCGGGCCACGGGTTAGAAAACACCCGACAGCCCAAGGATTCAGCTACCTGAATCGTATTGTCCTTGCTCCCTCCGTCAATGACGACGATATCGTCCGCAAAGGGCTTGCAGGATTTAATGGCGGCTGTGATTCGAGTGCCATCATCCTGAGCGATAATAACTACGGATATCCGGTTGTCCGCGGGAACGCTAGACATGTGGTTCATTAGCAGGTGCCTCCTTCTTTATCTAACCGTTAACTGGCTTTTTCCGGATGTAGTGTGACATCGTTGATCGGAGCCATTGAAAATCTTGTTTGGAAATAAGCAGTCTTGGAATCTTCATTTTTAGAACGAATTTAACATTACATAAAATGAAAATGAACCGTAGAATTCCCGAAGACAGCATTGCTATCCCTGCACCCGTCAATCCATATTTCGGTACGAGTATGGACAGCAATGGAATGACGAGCGCCAATCCGACACCCTGTAGAATGGTAACCAGTTTGGGCTTACCCAACGCCATAAATTGTTGTGCCAGCACCATGGTTCCCCCACTGATAGCAACCTCAAGCACCAGGAACCGGAATACCGTAAGCGCTTGTTTAAACTCTTGACCATATAACAATGTAAATACGAACGGAGCAATCAGCATCAGCATCACCGCAGCCAGAAAGGTTGCCGTTGATGTCACTCGAAATGCCCGAAATGTTATGGCCACCGCCTCTTCCTTATTCAGACCGGAGGCTTTGGGAAACAGCACGACAATGATCGAGGTAGAAAATACATTCACCATCCTGGCCAAGCTGACCGCTACTGCATATAAACCGAGATCAGCGGGTCTGAGCAGACCCGCAATCAAAATCTGATCAATATAAGTGGAAACCTGCCCCATGAGATCATTTCCGTATGAACCCATACCGTAGGTAAAGAGATTTTTAAATTGCGTCCAGCTGTTCTTTACCTTAGGTTTGTACAGCCGAATCATTCGTATCGTGACACCAATATAAATCGGCAAGCCCGGCAGTAAATAGGCCAATGCCGAGGTGTACGGATTCATATTTCCGGTTAAGATCAGAATCGCCAGACCCAGCAGTGTACTTAGCGGTACCAGATACCGGAATAAATTGTACTGCTTATATTCCGAGCGAACTTGAAGCAATGCATTATTGATCTGTGAAATCGCTATGAGCGGACACATCATCATGGAGCACTGCGCGAAAAGTATGACCGATGAAGAAAAAGAGCGCAGCCAATAAGGAATTAGAAAAACTCCGACGAGTGTCGCCAAGCCCCCGAACATGGTAGCCAGTAGCAAGGCCAGACCATACAGCTTGCCCGTTTCCTCCGGTTTCCTTTTCGCATTGTAAATCAATGCAGACGGGACACCGAAGCTCATGCAGAAGGCGAGAAATTGGGACCAGTTCACCATCGCTGTCTGTTCCCCGCGTCCAGTAGGACCCAGGAATCGTGCCGTTAGCACACCAGTCAGCATATTCACGACGAGAATCAGCATACTGAATATCATCGTTTTTACTGCTGCAGAGCTGTTATCCTTGCTTTTGGCAAACCGAATCACCGTGGACCATAGTGTCCGGACAGGTGCGGATAATGCTTGTAAGTTTTGCACAGCCTTTACCTTCTTTCCGCGATGACATCTTTTGCCCATAGTCCTATTCCGATCATCATCCAGATCAGATAGCCGCGCATACCGGGGAAACCATTATCTGATATGAGACTGGCTACAGCTCCGGCCCACGTAGCCAACGCCAGTCTGATATAAGGCTGACTGGCATCTCGTGCGGCAATACGGGCGAGAAGGCGCTTGATGATAACGAAGAGACCACCGAAGAAAAAGAATGCCCCGAAAATACCGAAGGTGAGGAAAATGGCGATATATCCATTATCCATAATCCCAAGTTCGCCGAGATCGCCGCCGTTATCAAGCTTGGTTCCGATTCCTACACTCCCAATCCCCTGCCCGACCGGATTGCCAGCAATCGCCGGAAGCATCGTATGCAGTAAATCCAAACGTTCATTGTACGAATGATCCTGCTGAATATCCGTCAGCGTCTGCATGCGAGCCACCAAACCTTCTGCCCCTGGAAGTTTTGGAACAATGATGTAGAGAAGAAGGCCAACTATAGCTAGTTGAAACAAGGTTTTCCACTTTCCCTTGGAAGATGAACTGAGAATGTAAGCCAGTAACATGACGAATGCAATTAGCCAGGCTGAACGTACCAGCGTGATTAAAAGGCAAACGACCGTCAGCAGGATTCCGATCCATCCCAAAGTGCCACGCCAACGTTTTTCCATTAGCATGGGTACAAGTGCCATCGCCAGGAAAATAGCGCAGGGACCGGGCGAGTTCATGGAAGAAAATACTCTGATTTGAAGTGGTTCTGGAACACCAATGGAATTCATTTCTACATGATTCATCCAAAATGCATCCCACGGAGGCACCGTCAAGTACTGGATAATGCCGTAGATTGCCACAAGAACAGCAATGTTGGCATATGAATACAGCAGTCGGTCCAGCTCCTTCGCCTTCATGGGCTTAATCGCAAGATAAGGCAACAGGATCAAAGGAACCACATAATTGGCTAAATCATAAGCAAAAACAATACCATTTTTGAATAACCCGACCACACTTCCGTAGGCCAATTCTATGCCGAAAAATACAGCAATTCGGGTCAAGGGTTTTTCCGCCTGATGAATGCCTCGCAACACAGGAATAATCAACATACTGCTTACCAGCAGCGGTGCCACGCTCAACAAGGAAACCGAGTGATATGTTCCCTCCATCCAATCCGCAATGCGGCGGATTTCCGGGCCTACTGCCCACACTGCCAGTGTGTAAGGAATCAGTAGCCGCGATTGCAAGATCGCCAGCAGGAAGGCCGGAAAAACGAGCGCCAGCAATATGGCTCCCTGCTGGCTCATGGTGGGATTCATCTTGGCGCTGACAAATCCGATGGCGAGTGGCAACATACAAGCCAGCAACCCCATGCCGATCATGCTGATTCCACGCCGATTTCCTAGCCAAACGGAAATCTGCTGATCTGCCAACCGACTCATGTTTCTCACCCCTGACCTCCCTTCATCCGCTTCCGCTTGAACATCTCCTTAAACAGCAGAACGAGAAATTGGGAATCCTCAATCAAATATCTTTTCCACAATCGTTTAGGCTCCTGAGACAACCTCCAGAACCATTCAAATCCCGTCTTCTGCATCAGCTCCGGTGCTCTTTTCACATTTCCCGACAGGAAATCAAAGGTCGCTCCCACCCCAATCGAAATCGGAGCGCGGTAAGTCTCGTAATATCTGTAAATCCATTTTTCCTGTTTAGGGGCGCCCACACCTACAAAAACGATGTCCGGGCGAGCCTCTTGAAGCAATTGGACAATGTGCCTATTCTCCTCCTCGTTTTTCTCAAAGCCATAAGAAGGAGAGTAACAGCCCACCACATTCATGTTCGGATAAGATTCCTGGAGATTGAGCATAGCCTTCTCAGGAACACCGTCAGCTGCACCCAGAAAAAATAAACGATAGCCTCGATCCTCAAAAGCCTCTCCCAACCGAGTGAACAAATCTGACCCGGAGACCTTTTGTTTGAGGGGTTTTTTCAGTAACTTGGACGCCCATATGATAGGCATCCCATCGGCCACTACAGCTCCGGCATCCGAATACACCTTGCGGAATTCATCATCCTTGCGAAGCTTGATCACATGATCGACATTACAGGTCAAAATGTAGGAATGACGCTGATGTTCAATAGAAGTATCTATAAATTCGAGTAGATCATTAAAATCGTAATTATCAAAGTTGACATCGAACATGTTCACTCTGCTCATCGTATCACTTCTCTTTGCGAAAATCGGTTTGAGTAGATGTCTGGTATAACGCGTTCAAATACCAGCAAAATGGAATAATCATCTGAACCGTCGACAACGTATTATCTGAAAACGAGTAGATCAGAAAGCCTGCAATTAAGCTTGCAAAATAAGGTTTGATAGACTTGGCAAGCGACCGGTAAATGAGAGCGAACACGATCAGCAATGAAAGCATTAATAGCCCGCAACCGATATATCCCGTGTCAAAATAAAAGCGTATATACTCGTTATGCGGTACAACAAAGCCATTGAATAATGTCCCGTCGTTCGCGACCGTTACCGCGCCAAGACCTCTCCCTGACCAAGGGTAATCATGTACTCTGTTCAAAAAATATTCCCATGCCTCCGAGCGTCCCGACAGGTCAATGCCTGTATCGGTCTCCCGTTCGAAGGAGCGTTTTTTTAAATTGTTCCATTGCAGGGCCACCGCCCCCAGAGCAACCAAAAACGATCCGGCCAGCGGTAGCAAATAATTGACTTTCCCCTTGAGGTACTGACGGGCAATATCAAACAGATATACAGCAAACATTAATAACAAAGCCAGAATCGGTCCACGTGTACCGGTAGCGATCAGAATCAGAAAGTTCAGTGCCAACACAGTGTAATAAAAAGCGGCTTGCTTGGGTTTGCGCTTGACCTCAATTAGAGAGACGGCAATTCCGAGAAAGGAGAGCATTGCCAGATGCGGCGGTATATTCGCTCCTTGTACTCTGACTGCGCCCGTAAATTCCACATCCGTAAACGAATGCAGCCCTAAAACCTGCAAACCCAGTCCAATGGCCACACTAATAATTGGCAACAGACTGATCAGTCGGATATGCTTTTCTGCCACATCCTTTTTCCACTGGATCAGTAAAAAAAAGAAAGGGAGTGATAAACCGACGAACGCCTTGACGGCAATCGAGGTCGTTAACAAAGGCAGCCATGCTGAAAATCCAAATGTGATCCCCAGCATGATCACCAATGCCCAGACCGGATAGCTGAACTTGAGACGTATGCCATACACGAGCATGCACGGCACCAGCAGAGCCAAAATGCCTAATTTGTACAATGACAAAATCTCAATACCGAACACGCCACCCTGATACAGAGAATCGACTGAGACTGCTGTACTTAGCAAAACAGCATAGCTGATGCGCTCCGGATGATGGATAGAAACAGCCAGCAAGAGCAGTAAACATACCGCCGCAATACTGACCACCGGCTGATAGGTAGCCGCAATTCCTACAGCAAGAGCGCCCAGTAGAAAAATAAAAACATGCTGTATGGTGTTTATTCTAGTAGTCCAAGGATAGTTACTCATGTTCCATCTTTCACCCCGCAGCTGACTCGCTTTTCCGGTTGCGCAGTGTATCCAGCGTCCCACGGATACTTTCAAGCCTGCACCGGTTCAACAGCTTCCTGCCCTCACTACGTGCCAGCAGGGAATCCACAGTGATGTATAACACTTTGGCTGCCATCTTCGCCATCAGCATCGCGTTGCCGCGCAGACCTACGGCCTGAGCAGCGTTAGACATGCCCTGACAATAGTAGCGGTTCATGATCCATTCTTTCGTTAACCGTGAAGACGGCACAAAATGTTCCACAGACATGTGTGGATGATACATAATCGTTCCACCATTTTTACGGATTTGCTCAAATACCCACGATTCTTCACCTGATAGAAGGATATCTCCCTTTCTGCCTAGATGAAGCGGGAACATAACGGCGGCAAAAGCCGTTTTGCGCATCGCCATATTCGCTCCAAATGGATTCAGTCCAGACGGATATTCACGAACGGCTTTGCCCAGATCAATAATCGTGTAAGGCAGTTCAAGCGGGCCTGTTAGCCAACCCGGTCGTTCCGTCTCAAACATAGGGTCAATTTTCCCACCCATAGCCGTCAGCTCAGGATTGTTCCCGAATGCTGACATAATCGTTTGCAACCATGTAACACACGGAATTGCATCATCATCGAGAAAAGCAATGACTTCCGCTCTTGATAACGTAATGCCTGCATTACGAGCAGCAGACAATCCTTGTTCGCGCTCATAATGATATCGGAGATGGATATTCTGACCATAGGCGACGGTGAACCTTTTGATCGTCGCTGCTGTATGATCGGTGGATCGGTTATCGACCACAATGATCTCAGCCAGTGCAAGGTCTTCCAGCTCCAGCAGGGACATTAACGTTTTCTCCAGCAGGTCCGCCCGGTTATAGGTGCAAATAACGACGGACACTGCGGGACATCGCTTGAATGCATCCATCAGTAAGCATCCTTGGAGAACAGCATTTTAACGCCTGTTTTCATGATGATTTTCAAATCGAGCCACGTATTGCGAACATGAATATACTTCAAATCCATTTGCACCATTTCTTCGAAGCCTACACTGTTACGTGCGCTCACCTGCCAGTAACCCGTACATCCCGGTGTTACAATCAGGCGTTGCTTATCATAATCGGAATATTGCTCGACCTCGCTGGGCAACGGCGGACGCGGACCGACTAAGGTCATGTCGCCGACCAACACGTTCCACAGCTGCGGAATCTCATCAATACTCGTCTTGCGCAGAAAACTGCCAATTTTCGTGATCCGAGGATCGTTCTTAATTTTGAACATGGCGCCGCTCACTTCATTCAGCTCCATCAAGTCCTTTTTCAGTTCCTCAGCATTGGACACCATTGAACGGAATTTATACATATCGAATAACTTCTCATTCTTGCCCACCCGAGTTTGCTTGAAAAACACGCTTCCCTTTGGGTCTTCAAGCTTAATCAAAACGCCTACCACTACAAAAAGCGGAAGCAAGACGATCAAGCCCACAAACGACAGCAGCATATCAAGGAGGCGTTTTGTGACCAGGTAGGACGTTTTATCCTGAATTTGTGTATTTCCGTATGGCATGTAAAACGCTTTACCTGACATGACAGCCTCGCCGTCCTCCGGTAAATTTTCCATGCTCATGCTGACGTACCCCCTCTCAACCTGCCGTGGTTGCTTTCTCGGTCTTTTTCAACCATTCATTCATGGCCTCCATAACCGGATACTTCAAATCATCGCTGGCAAGTGCAAATTCAAGTGTGGTTAAAATATATCCAAGACGCTCACCCACGTCATAACGTGTGCCTTCAAAATCATAGGCGTACACACGCTCACTCTGATTCAGCTTTTGGATCGCATCCGTCAGCTGAATTTCGCCGCCAGCTCCTTTTTCCTGAAGATCAAGATATTTGAAAATTTTCGGTGAGAACACGTAGCGACCCATAATAGCCAAATCGGATGGCGCTGTGCCTGGAGCCGGTTTTTCTATAAAATTATTCACTCGGTACAAGCGTCCGTCCTGCTGATCCGGTTCAATGATGCCGTACCGGTTCGTAAATTCCTGCGGTACCCGTTGCACACCGATAACCGAATTTTGAGTTTCCTCATACTGATCCATCAGCTGGCGCAGGCAAGGTTTCTGACCTGTTACGATATCATCGCCCAGCAGCACACCAAACGGCTCGTCCCCGATAAAGCGTCTTGCGCACCATACCGCATGTCCAAGACCTTTGGGTTCTTTTTGGCGAATGTAGTGAATTTCCACTCCCGAAGAACGCTGTACTTCCTCCAGAAGCTTCAGCTTACCGTCCTCGAGCAGTTTGGATTCCAGCTCAAATGCGTTGTCAAAGTGATCCTCAATGGCACGTTTGCCTTTACCCGTAACGATAATAATGTCCTCAATACCAGAAGCAATCGCTTCTTCCACGATATATTGAATCGTAGGCTTATTGATAATTGGAAGCATTTCCTTAGGCATCGCTTTTGTGGCAGGGAGGAAGCGCGTACCTAACCCTGCTGCTGGAATAATGGCCTTTTTCACTCTTTTCGTCATCGCACTCATTCTCCTTGCTTCATCGAATTTTGGTGTTGCTTACTTCACCTGATTCATCACAATTCCAACCAGCGTCGCACTGGCCTGCTCCATGAGTTGCTTTGTTTTGCGTAGATCTTCCCGTTTGGTACGACCATGTCTAGCAACGAGAATCACACCATCCGTCAAGCCTGCAATCAAGCGAGCATCCGTATAATTCAACGCCGGAGCCGAATCAAGCAAGATGATGTCATATTCACGTTTGAGCTCTTCCAGCAGCTCAGCCATACGTTCGCTACCGAGCAGATCTGCTGCGTTGTACAGGGTGTCTCCACCGGGAACAACCGATAGCTCCAGCCCACCATGCCTAACGATAGACTTGGAAGAAGCCCCACCGCGCAAATAAGCCGATAGACCTCCGGTATTCTCCATTCCGAATATCTCGTGCAGCGCTGGTTTATGCAGATTGCAATCCACCAGAGCCACCTTCTTGCCTTCTTGTGCAAAGGAAACTCCGATGTTGGCGAGCAGTGTAGTTTTACCCGCTCCGCTTTCCGGCGAGGTCAACAATAGAACCGTTCCACGGTCCTTTTGCCCAATCACCTGCTGCCGGATGTATGTACGGAGGGATCGAAATGATTCCGAGATATACGATGATGGATTACTTTCTGTAATCAACATGTCATTCAATCGCAGCATATTTACGCTCCCCTACCCGTTCTTTGGAATTTCCGGCTGCTCCATCGACGTCCTTCTTGCGAATGACTGGAATCGATGCAATTACCGGAATACCGATGTCCGCGTCCGCTTCTTTCTCCGAGCGCAGCGTGCCGTTAATGCTTTCCAGGAACACAATCGTGCCCAATGCAATCATCAGCGATACGAGAAAACTAATCGCAATATTCATGAGCGGGTTCCCATTAATCGGGTCAGGGTTGGCCTGAGGGTCCGCTTCATTTAAAATTTTCACATTATTCAATTCCATCAATCCCGGAACTGTCTGTACGAATTTCTGGGTTACCGCGTTTACAACCGCTGCGGCCTGTGGATAGCTCCCTGCCTCAAACGTCAAACCGATAACCTGACTTTTATCCGAGGATTTAATCTGCAGCTTCTCTGCCAACTTCTGCTGCGTCAAACCGAACTCGGGATGAGCCGCTACAACAGCGTCCATAATTTTAGGTGAAGTGAGAATTTGCTTGTAGCTTTCCACCAAATTAAGACTTGTGTTGACGTCGTTCAGATTGTTACTCCCCTGCTTGGCGGAAATATGATTAACCAGCAGTTGGCTTGAAGCGGAATAGACTGGCTTCACAACATTGTCGCTCACAAAGTATGTTGTTACACATGAGAGAATGACAAAAATTGCGATCAGCCACAATCTTCTTTTGATCAGGACTAGATAATCCAAAATGGTTTTCTCCACAAAAATCCTCCCTCCTATACAATTTCTCTACATATTTAAGTATGACTTTATTGTAACAATTGGCTCTGTGAACGACATGGAACCGAATGGCACTTTCTCCCTCACTATGGGGGGAGGGAAATGTATACTTTCGGATACGGCATGGTATACTTTTGTACCATGCTTTGTCGATTATGGAAAAAGAAATCGAAAAAAGCCTCAAAATCACAAAGCTTGGTGATTTTGAGGCTTTTCTTTCCACTCGCATATAAAAGTGCAGCGCAGCTTATAGAGTCAGCGCATCATACCATGTTTGTTGGCTCGTACTTCGCCAGACCAATGGCATTGGCATACAATGCCGCCTGCGTACGATCCGCCAGCCGCAGCTTGGCCAAAATCTGACTGACATGCTTTTTGACTGTGAACTCACTGATAAATAACCGCGATGCAATTTCACGATTGCAGGCTCCTTGTCCCAGCTCGACCAGCACTTCCTTTTCCTTTGGCGTCAGGTCGTCCGACAGATTGCCCGCATCTTCACGCAGCTTGTTTTCGAGAATAGCCGGATCATAATATTTGCGTCCTTTGTTGACAAGATGAATCGCGTAAATTAATTCCTCAGGCAATGCTTCCTTAAGCACATAACCATCCACGGAAGCTTCCTCTGCTTTCAGAAAATCTTCACGTGTTGCGGAAGAGGTCAGCAAAATAAATTTGCTTCTGAAACCACGTCCGCGCGCTATCTTGATAATATCCAGCCCCGATTCATCAGCTAGTTTCAAATCCAGCAGCACCAGATCCGGATCTGTTTCCTCGATCACCACAAGTGCTTCCTGTTGATTCTGGGCCTCTCCCGCAAACTGAACATTGGGCTGCATGGATATAACCGCAGCGAGTCCTTTCCGTACTAAAGGATGATCATCGACAATGACAATTTTCATGATTCGGCCTCCTGTCTACAGTTCAGGATTTGCATAATCCCTATGTATCCGATTGTTACCGCAGATTTTGTATTGCAGAATGTTCACGCATTTTATTCGAGGATTTTGCAAAATCCTCATTCATAAGCATTTACCGGAATGGACAATCGGATCTGTGTTCCCTCTCCGATTCGACTTGAAATATCAAATTCGCCTCCCATCGATTGAGCTAAATATTCCATATTCATCATGCCCAGGCCCCCGCCTGCACTGACCGCCTCACCTCCTGCTACCATTCTCGCCGTCTCAAACCCTACTCCGTCGTCATGAATAGACAGTCTAATCACTTGGGGCGTCAATTTTAACTTCACATCAATTCGCTTGGCCAATCCATGACGGATTGCGTTCCCCGCCGCTTCGGAAATGATGCGGAACAAAGCTTTTTGGTACAAATACGGAAGTGAATAATGATCACCATGAATGTCAAAATCAATTTGTACATGGTTCAGCTTGGAGAGTGTATGGAGATGACTTTTCACCGTCCCTAACCAAGTTGAGCCTCCGCTTTTTTTCGAGCTTAGACTATGAATCGCCCCTTTCAGCTCTCTAACCGCTTGGTTAGCAGATTGCTGAATTAGATCAATTTGCTCCTCCACCTGCTCCTTTGGCTGATGACACCAGGTTTGCCGGAGAGAATGCGTTGCGTACACAATACCAAAAAGACTTTGAGAAACATTGTCATGCATTTCATTTGCAATTCGGTTCTGCTCATTCGTCACAATCAGCTGATTTTCAATACGCTCCAGCTCATAGCGCTCCAAGAACACAGCGCTCAGCTCAGCCAAGAATATCAGTTGTTGCACGAGCCAGCGTCTTCCTGTCAGACTTTGATCCGGGCCCAGCTTGAGGCCAATCGTCGCTACAAAACGGGTCGTCATCGGTACTGTGATCATGAGGAAATCGCCCCATTCTGGCAGATGTCTGAAAAATGGTTCACGCTCTTCCCTGAATTCCTCCCGATAATTCCCCAGCTCCTCAAATAGCTGCTCCTCCTCCTCTACCGTCCAGCCTGTCTGGCTACTTTCCGGTGCATCCTCCTCCTGACTATCCAGCCAGAAAAATGCACGGCTCTGCTTTGTTAGCTTGACAGTATAGTCTGAGATGACCTGGCCGAGATTTAAAGCCTCATTGTGGCTGGTCGTCTCCATGATGTGGTAAATCGACTTGATATGATCCATCGTCTCATTGGCTTGTTCTTTAGCCACCTTCAGTTCGTCCTTCATGACGCCGATAACCTGCATTGCCATCGTAGTTACGATCAGTACCAGAAACAAATTGATATTCTGCAATATAAGATCCCACAAAAAATATTGACCTGGTGTAAAAAAGATATAACAAAATGTAAGCACCAAGCCGATATAAGAAAGGAGGAGTGTCCAACTGTATCTCATAGACAGATGAGCACAAGCCACCAGCATGGGGGTAATCACATACCATTTGAACGGGCTATCCATCCCTCCGGTTGGGAATAACAACAAAATGATCCCTGCTGTTTCTAGTGCAATGCTGCATTTCAATACCATATCATGAAGTCTGTATTTACGGTAAATCCAAGTAAATGCTGTAACGGATAAAAATAGAAAACCAATCAGTAATAGCTTCTGCCACACGATTAACCTAGATGATTCGAACAGAAAAACAAGTGACGTTAGAGATAGTGATACATAACGGTATAAAAAAATCATTTTGTCTTCTGCTGACTTCCTCAACTTCATCCTGTCACCCTATTCTGTGTTTTGAAGGGACGATGGGCATATTAGGTTTGTTTGTGTACTCTAAAAAAATCATAACCAATCCAAAAATAAATAACAAGACATAAACTCTTACGTAAACGGTTACATTCCAAAAAATTTGGTACTTTTTATAACATATTTACCGTTTCAGGAAAACATTTTGGGGGTAATGTCAGAATTTATGACGTTTGTCAAGGAAATGAATCACATTTTTAGCAACCTAAAAAAGACTTGCTGGTACCACCGTGATTATAACAGCGGTATTCAGCGAGTCCTTTTTTAGTAAATTTGGTAGTCTACATTTTAGCCCCCGGCACGCGCCAATTCACGCATATTGGCTTCAAATGCTGCCAACAGAGCTTCATCTCCGCTCAAACCAGTTGCCTCTTCTTTTTGGATCTGTTCAACCATACGCTTGTAATCCTTTGGAATCACTCGTACAAACTGCTGAATCGCAGTCTGCCAATCATCCAAAATACGTTGTCCCGCTTCACTGCCCGTGTAAGTGACATGGCGTTGAATCAAGCCGCGCAAATCCGCTGCTTCTGCAGGTTCTTCCACACCTTCCAGCAACACCATTTCCAGATTACAACGGCTCAGGAACGTCCCCTCAGGGTCATAGACATATGCAATACCTCCGGACATTCCGGCTCCAAAATTCCGTCCGGTTCCACCCAATACCGCTACACGTCCGCCCGTCATATATTCGCAACCATGATCCCCAACGCCCTCAACTACAATTCGTGCGCCGGAGTTCCGAACGGCAAAGCGCTCGCCTGCGATTCCGCTAATGTAAGCTTCACCGCTGGTCGCTCCATACAAGGCTGTATTTCCGATAATAATGTTCTCTTCTGCCTTAAAGGTTGCTTTGTGAGACTTTTTCACTATAACCTTACCGCCAGATAGCCCTTTACCGACATAGTCATTGCTATCGCCTTCCACGCTCAGCGTGATGCCTTTCGGAATAAATGCCCCGAAGCTCTGACCTGCCGATCCAATAAAGTTAAAGCGAATCGTATCCTCTGGCAGACCCGCCGCTCCATACTTACGGGTAACCTCGCTGCCCAGAATCGTTCCTACCGCCCGATTCACGTTTGTAATAGGTAAGGTACCCTCAACAGGCGTTCCGTTCTCCAGCGCTTCCGCAGCCATCGGTACGAGCTTCTGCATGTCGAGTGTTTCTTCCAGACCGTGATTTTGGCGTTGTACGCGGTAACGTACACTACCTTCTTCCAACTCAGGAACATGCAACAGCAAGCTCAGGTCTACGCCCTTCTTCTTCCAATGTGAATCGGCGTTCACGGTATCCAGACAATCCGTACGTCCAATCATTTCCTGAATTGTACGGAAACCCAATTCCGCCATAATTTCACGGACATCTTCTGCGATGAAACGCATAAAATTCACCACATGGGCAGGATCGCCCATATAATTTTTGCGCAGCTCCGGATTCTGCGTAGCCACACCAACTGGACATGTATCCATTTGGCATACCCGCATCATAATACAGCCCAACGCCACGAGCGGCGCTGTAGAGAAGCCGTATTCTTCTGCGCCCAACAGGGCAGCTACTACCAAATCGCGGCCAGACAGCATCTTGCCGTCTGTCTCCAGTACCACGCGGTCGCGCAGGTTGTTTAACATCAGCGTCTGATGCGTCTCCGCCAGACCCAGCTCCCAAGGCATACCTGCATGGCGAATGGAGCCTTGCGGGGAAGCGCCTGTACCACCGTCGTAACCGCTGACCAGAATAATGTCAGCACGGCCTTTTGCTACCCCTGTAGCAATCGTGCCTACGCCTACTTCTGACACCAGTTTCACGTTAATGTCAGCACGCGGATTGGCGTTTTTGAGATCATAGATGAGCTCTGCCAAATCCTCGATAGAATAAATATCGTGATGCGGCGGTGGTGAAATCAAACCTACTCCTGGCGTAGAACCACGTACCTCAGCAACCCAAGGGTATACCTTACGTCCTGGCAGTTGTCCACCTTCGCCCGGCTTCGCGCCTTGCGCCATTTTGATCTGAATTTCGTCGGCATTCACCAAGTAATTCGATGTTACACCGAATCGGCCCGACGCTACCTGCTTAATCGAACTGCGACGAGAATCGCCATTGGCATCCGGAATGAAACGTGCAGGGTTCTCCCCACCTTCACCCGTATTGCTCTTGCCACCGATCCGATTCATCGCAATCGCCATATCTTCATGCGCTTCCTGACTGATCGAGCCAAAGGACATGGCTCCTGTCTTGAAGCGACGCATAATGGATGCAGCGGATTCCACTTCTTCCAGCGGCACAGGCTCACCCGTAGGCTTCAACTGAAGCATCGAGCGGATCGTTAAATGCTGTTCCGTTTCGCCCTGCACCAGCTTGGCGTATTTCTTGTATAACTTGTAGTCTCCAGAGCGAACCGACTGCTGGAGCAAATGCACCGTTTGCGGGTTAAACAAATGCTCTTCCCCGTCATTACGCCATTGATAGTCGCCGCCCGAATCCAGCACTTTGTCGTTGCCGTCCTTGTCGGTGAAAGCACGGTTATGATGAACCAGCGCTTCCGTAGTCACTTCCTCCAGACCGATACCGCCAATGCGGGAAGGTGTCCAGGTGAAATAACGGTCAACAAAATCCTGTTTCAGACCTACAGCCTCAAAAATTTGTGCTCCACGGTACGACTGAATCGTGGAAATACCCATTTTGGACAATATTTTAACGACACCCTTTGTTGCCGCTTTAATATAATTTTTAACTGCCTTTTCGTGCGAGATGCCGCGCAGCAAGCCCTGCTGAATCATGACATCCAGCGTTTCAAAAGCCAGATAAGGATTAACCGCGCTCACACCGTATCCAAGCAGCACCGCATAATGGTGAATATCCCTTGGCTCCCCGGACTCCAGCAAAATGCTCACACGTGTACGTGTACCCTGCTTAATCAGATGGTGATGCAGGCTGGAAACAGCTAGCAACGCCGGAATGGCCGCATTTTCCGCATCCACTCCACGGTCGGACAAAATCAGGATGTTATGACCTTTGTCAATGACACGGTCAGCCGCCTCAAACAATCCTTCCAGCGCCTTGCGTAAGCCCTCAGCACCTTCCTTCGCTTCAAAGAAGATCGGAATTGTCATTGATTTGAAGCCCGGACGGTGTACGTGGCGAATTTTGGCAAACTCCTCATTCGACAACACCGGCGAATCCAAACGAATCTGACGACAGCTTTCCGGTTCTGGATGCAGTAAATTGCGCTCTGGCCCAATCGTAGTTGCGGTTGACGTTACAATCTCTTCACGAATGGCGTCAATCGGCGGGTTCGTGACTTGGGCAAACATTTGTTTAAAGTAATTGTACAAACGTTGCGGACGATCAGACAGCACCGCCAATGGTGCGTCGTACCCCATTGAGCCAATCGGTTCTGCACCTGTAAGTGCCATCGGCTCCAGAATTTTGCGCAGTTCTTCAAACGTATATCCAAAAGCGAGCTGAAGCTGATTTACATTTTCATGTTTAGGCTCCGGCTGTTCTAGTGCTTCCGGCAGCTCATCCAGATCAACCAAGTGCTCATCCAGCCATTGCTGATAAGGTTCCTCGGAAGCGATACGTTCCTTTAACTCTTCGTCAGAAACGATACGGCCTTCTTGAGTATCAACCAACAGCATACGACCCGGACGGAGACGATCCTTATAGAGCACATTTTCAGGAGCAATATCCAATACACCCGCCTCTGAAGACAGTGCGATCAGATCGTCCTTGGTCACATAGTAACGTGCAGGACGCAGACCGTTGCGGTCGAGAATGGCTCCGATTTGGATACCGTCTGTAAACGCCATCGCAGCAGGTCCGTCCCACGGTTCCATCATGGTGCTGTGATATTCATAAAATGCTCGCTTCTTCGGGTCCATGGTTTCATGCTTGTTCCAAGGCTCCGGCACCATCATCATGGCTACATGAGGAAGGGATCGTCCGCTCAGATACAGAAACTCCAGCGTATTATCAAACATGGCTGTATCGGAGCCATCTGGGTTAATGACTGGTTTTACCTTCTTGATATCTCCACCAAACGCTTCGCTTTCAAACTGCGCCTGGCGAGCATGCATCCAGTTCACGTTGCCGCGCATAGTATTGATTTCACCGTTGTGAATCATAAAACGATAAGGATGCGCACGGTCCCAGCTCGGGAACGTATTCGTGCTAAAACGGGAATGGACCAGCGCGATCGCCGATGTCACCCGCTCATCCTGCAAATCCAGATAAAATTTGCCTACCTGTTCGGTTGTCAGCATTCCTTTGTATACAACCTTGCGACATGACAAACTTGGAATATAGAACGACTCACCGTTCTCATCCTCTTGGTTATAGCGAATAGCAAGCTCTGCACGTTTGCGAATGACATACAGTTTCCGTTCGAAGTCCAGCTCTTCCTTCAGATCGCTACTGCGACCGATGAATACCTGACGCACGCCCGGTTTAGCTGCTTTTGCCGATTTCCCCAGCATTTCGTCATAAGTTGGAACATCGCGAAAACCCAAACAATTTTGACCTTCGTCCACGATGATATCTCTTAGCTTCTGCTCATGTACCTCACGAACTTTGGGATCATTGGATACAAAAAGCATACCAACGCCATAATGTCCGGCCTTTGGCAATTTGAAACCCAATCGCTCCGCTTCCTCTTGAAAAAACAGATGAGGGACCTGAATCATAATCCCTGCTCCGTCACCGGAGTTTGGTTCACTTCCCTGACCGCCCCGATGCTCCATATTCACGAGCATGGTCAAAGCCTGACTTACAATATCGTGCGATGGTTTTCCCTTGATGTGGGCAACAAAGCCCATGCCGCAGGCGTCTTTTTCGAATTGGGGATCATATAGTCCCTGTTTGGGTGGTAAACCTGTCTGTCTCATGGAACGCAACCTTTCTGTTATAAAGTCATGCTGGCCTGAAATACAGGCGGCCGAATAGAAGACAGTGGCAACAAGAGGTAACTCAAAGAACAACTACGAGGAATGGGGGACAAAACATGTGACGTATTCAAGGCGGTACGGTCCGCTGAATGCGTATGTTTTTCAATAATTATGCAATGGCTTGACTTGAAAAATACGTCGATTCCACTGATGAATCTAATTAGTTCTATCATTTTATCATTGACCTATCATGTTAGCAATTCAAAGTTTTTATGATTGTGATAATAAATCTTTTACATTACAGCTTCAACGTATCAATGCAAAAATATCTCATTTTTATGTATAAATATTCACTTTTAAAAAACAGCCTTTCCTATTCCTCTAAGGAACAGAAAAGGCTGACAAAAGAGATTTGATGAGTTTATAGACCATCAAGTGTATTCCCGCAAATCAGATATCCGTATTAAAATTCGAGACTTTCGCCGGGCTTCAATGCTTTCCCTTCAATGCCTTCTTTGTGTAGACGATCACAGAAGCCGTCTCCGTCCTGCTCAATACCCGGGAACGTATTGTAATGCACCGGTATTACGCGGCTTGCACGCAGCCATTTTGCTGCCAGCAATGCATCCTCCGGTCCCATCGTATAACCATCTCCGATCGGCAATACCGCAGCATCGATGGAGTTAGTTTCCCCAATGAGACGCATGTCGCCAAACAGGCCGGTATCCCCTGCATGGAAAAAGGTTTGGCCTCCCATGGTCAATAAAATCCCCGCCGGCTCTCCCATGTAAATGGTTTGTCCGTCCACCGTCAAAGATGAGCTGTGGAACGCAAGCGTGAATTTCACATGGAAACCGTCAAAGTGGTGACCCCCACCCAGATTCATACCGTGAGCTTTGGCTCCCAAGGATGAACAATATTCAGCCAGTTCCGCGACCGCGATTACTGGACAATCATTGCGCTTGGCAATTTCAACAGCATCTCCAAAATGATCAGCATGACCGTGTGTCAACAACACGGCATCCACCTGAATATCCTCAGCTTTTACGGTTGCCTTAGGATTTCCCGTCAAAAAAGGATCAATAATAATCCGTTTCCCCTCTGCCTCTACCAGTACAACTGAATGTCCATAATATGTGATTTTCATATCATCTACGCCTCCTTTGTCACTTTCATTATTTTGGTTACTTTCCTTTACCTATTATAACTCTTTTGCATACTGGCTTCACCTGTACCACAAAATCCGTTCACAAAGCTGAACCCTATTGTTTAGAAAGGGCTGTTATTTGTAGAAAGTATGATGACCGATAGTTTTCACCTTGGTACGCGAATGATGAACCGTAAGGTCCTGGGCCAACGTAAGCGACAGGAAAAAACAGGTGTTATCAGGCACGGCTTTATGGCCGTTCAAAGCAGCAGTAACCGCACGGATGCTGTCCTGGTTGGGCTGAACACGACGAAGACGCCCGTTCGCGACCGGACTAAATTGCGCTTTTTGATAAATCACTGCCTGAATTGTATCGGGAAATGGGGCTGACCGCAGCCGGTTTAAGACAACGTTGGCAACTGCCACTTTGCCTTCGTACGGTTCGCCTTCTGCTTCTGCCATCACTATTTTTTGCAGCAGGAGCAGTTCTTTAGCGGAGACAGGATAGCTCCAGGTAGACAACGCCTTGTCATCCTGCGTGAGCATTTTTGTCTTCGTAAAGTAGATGGTTGTAGGAGGGGTTAGGATTGCGGACTTGCTATGCTGGACCTCAGGCTTTTTCTTGCCTGTAGCAACGTTATTCCGAGCTTGTTCCGCCTGCTTCATCTGGGAAGCAGGTAACGGAGTCGGCATGATTTCTTTCCAGCTTGACTGCCCATGAGCAGCGACAAAGATGGGGCTTGTCCTGTTTGACCCGTTATGGGTCCCCATCCTGTCGCCATATGTAGGAGACGAAGAGTTCCCTGACCAGCTCAGAGATTGCATAGGTGCATTTTTATGATTTTTCTGTGTTTGCTGAACCTCAGCGTAGAGGCCTATCCCCAATATACAAACAAGCAGCACACTCAATAGAGGTGCAAACCAACGATGTTCTTTAACGATTTCCATAATGTTCCTCCCGTTAACTATAAGCACATTCCTCAGATATGTAACCTAAAATGCGCTTTTTGAATAACGCTGAAACACTATATCACTAAATTCGCTGATAGATCAAGGCTTTCACCTCATTAATGGGAATGTTTGAATTATTTGGTACATTGGTTTTTGACCCATTCGGGTTGCATATAAAACAAATTCTCCCACTTCCCACGGCTCGCTGCATCGGTCATTTGACTGCCAAATAGACGGTGGAATAGGCTGTTCTCCTGTGTACGAGCGTGCTAGGGTGATATGAGGTCGATAAGGTCGTTCCTCGGGTTTAAAACCCAGCGGTTCGGTAGCCTGGAGTATGGACTGGTACAGTTGATCCAGTGAATCACGCTGCCCGGTCACTCCCCTCCACAGTACACGCGGAAATTCTTCACGGCCAAAAAAACCTGCTTCTCCAATGCCGAGTGTGAACGGGTCATGCTCAGCTGCAGCTTGAACTAAAACCTGCTCAAGTTTCGGTATAACCGAGGTCTCCACATCACCCAAAAACTGAAGTGTCACGTGGTAATCTCTGAAATCACTCCATTTGCGAAAAGTCAGGTCTTTTAAATCCTGCTCCACCCAATCATGTAATTTCTTCTTATGCTCATTTGGGAGAGCAATAGCTGTAAAAAGTCTTTGCGATTCATTTTTCATCAACCTATACCTCCTTTCCTAATAGATATTTGTGGATATCTCAAAAAGTAGCTGTTTGGATTGTCCCTAATCAGGGTAAAGCCATTTGTTGTTATATATAGTGACACCGCGAGCTCGTTTTTACCCTAATTATGCAATTTTTTCGGCAATCTGTTATTCTTGAAAGGATGGTTCGCCAGAATATATTGGAAACTCCAAGGAATCAAAAATCGAGGAGGCTATGAACTATGGGAAACATTTTAAGCTTACATCAACTTACGGAAGAGCAAAAAAAACAAGTTCGTGCAACAGCTCCGGGCTACGAGTTGATTATTGGCAAAGCTCAGGAATTGGAGTCTAAACAAATCCGGGAGGCCGAGGTTATTCTAGGCTGGTCCAAGCATATTGCCGAAGAGGCGTTACACCCAGACAGCAAACTGAAGTGGATACAAACCTGGTCGGCTGGGATTGATAAGCTACCGCTTACCGAATTGGAGAAGCGTAACATTTTACTAACGAATACAAGTGGTGTGCATGCAATTCCAATTACAGAGCAGATCTTTGGCATGCTGCTATCGCATACACGTTATTTACAGCAAGCAGCTCTCTTGCAACGTCAGAAAACATGGCAGCCACCGAAAGGCCAACTGACGGAATTACGTGGCAAAACGCTGTTGATTACAGGCGTTGGCGAAATCGGCCGTGAAACAGCGCGGATTGCAGAAGCCTTTGGCATGCGGGTGATCGGAGTCCGTCGTTCTGGCAAGGAAGCTCCCCATGTAGAGCACATGTATACTAACGAACAACTACACGAAGCATTGGGAGCAGCGGATATCGTGGTAAATATATTACCATTCACCAAGGAAACCCATCACTTCTTTGACGAAAAAGCATTTGCAGCTATGCGTAAGGGAGCCTTCTTCATTAATGTAGGCCGCGGTGGCACCGTTCATACGGATGCGCTTGTACGCTCTTTGGAGCAAAAGCATATTGCCTTTGCCGGACTGGATGTATTCGAGGAAGAACCGCTACCTGCTTCACATCCGCTATGGAGTCTGGACCATGTCTTGATCACACCGCATATTGCAGGCGATACGGACCGATATGCCGAACGGGCGGTAGATATTTTTCTTACTAATTTGAATGCCTATGCCGCTGATCAGGAACTGCCGCTGAATTTGGTTAACTACAAAACTCAGTATTAACACACTACTTACAGATCCAGATTTCCCGACTCATACCTGTCTTATGTATGCGGCATTGCTCCGTAAGGGTCCAACCTGAGTCGGATAACAATGTTTCCATCGGCTCCGTGCTCACGACCACTGCCCGCGCGGCCAAGCGTCTCAGACTGCGCAGCATCTTCTTTTGTTCATCAGCCGGGAGCACGGAGCACAGGTTATAGGGCATATCCAATATGGCCGCATCGTATGTGCCTTCGAGCATATTCATATCCCCCAGCTTCACTAGATCTTCTTCATATCCAAAATGACGCAAATTCACTCGTGCCCCACGCACCGCCAACGGGTTGATATCACAACCGCGAATATCCTTTCCCATACTCAATGCCTCAATCATTACATTGCCCATACCACAACACGGGTCTAGCAGCTTCAATGAGCCTGGCTCTCCCTTTGCTGCTGTTAGATCAGTTGCTGCCAAATTCACAAGTGCTCTGGCAACCATAACGGGTAGTCCAGTAGAATAGTTTTGCGGCTTCTGACGACGCTCCTGCCACGATCTGTCGCTATACTGACACGTGCCCAGTAGCCACCGTTCTCCTATCCGAATAACACCAAGGGTGATATCCGGTGTCTTCATTTGCGCCTGCCCATGAATGCGTGCACCCATTCGGCGTTCGATCCCGCGCCGCTCGTCATAGTCGGCCTCATGGTCACCTTCTTTAAGGCACAACACCTTGAAAGTCTTTCCTTCCTCAAGTTGTAACATAGAAGCTGCTTCGCATAGCTCTTCCAGCGTTCCCGCATCTGTCATTACATCCAGCCTAAGATGAATAAACGGGCTCGTCCCCGGCTCCAGACGCCGATGGGACAATAGGATAAAGTCCTGCACGGGCGGCTGACCGAACAAGCATTTTAATTCCAAAAAACACAACTCACGCTCTGTTTCATGACACGCATAGGTATATATGTAGCTTGGTTTCATTTCTTCGATATTCGTTTTCTGTTTATTCATGTCATATCTCTTTTCATTTGGAATCAAGGTTAGAATTTACAGCCTCCGCTATTAGACGGTAGGAGTGAAGCCGCTGCTCATAATCGGGAATCGGTGTGACCAACAGAAACTCATCATTATCATATTTAATCTGCAAGCCGCGTAACCGTTCGGCAATATCCGACGGCGTTCCCACCAGCCAGCTGGCTCGCATTGCCGGGTCGCCCAATGAAATCTGACCAGCCCATTGCTGCGCCAGTTCATTCGTCAAGGCACATACTGCTCCTACAGCAACCATGGTACGTGGCTTGTCCATCCGGTTGGATGGCTGAAAGCTGGAGCGGTAAATGCTTAGCATTTCTTCCGTTTGCTGTTCACTCATAAACTGACCGAATACATAGCCTGTTGAATACTGGGCGGCATATTCGGCACTTTTTCGGTTTGTACCCAGCATCCACACTGCTGGCGGCTGTTCAGGCATCGGCCGGGCAAACACAGGCACCTGTTCATATTCGTATGTACCTTCCAGCAAAGCCAATAGAGCTTCCATCGTCTGTGGCAGCTCCGTCACATGTTGAAGAAAATTACCGCTCAGTGCCATTGAAGCATGAGGTCCACCACCAGGTGCTCTCCCCAGGCCCAATTCGACTCTGCCAGGATATAGAGCAGCCAGCAAATGAAACCATTCCGCGACCTTGACTGGACTATAATGCGGGAGCAAAATAGCACCCGCACCCAGTTTGATTGTCTTCGTCACCGCCCCGATATGAGACAGCAGCACTTCCGGGCTGGAGGAAGCCAGCCCCTCCATATCATGGTGCTCCGAGGTCCAGTAGCGTGTATATCCCCATGCTTCTGCCTGTCTCGCTAGTTCACCAGCTCGTTGAACCGCCTGCTCCGGACGGTTACCGGGCAGCAACGGCACCATATCGAGCACACCGAGATTCAACCTTTTCGTAGATAAAGACTGAGATTGCATAGACACATTCCTCCTTCCTGCTATCCATTACAAACCAGTTCCTTCTACTATATAGGGGTAATTTAAAGGTCAATCCAGATCATAAATCGAACCCACCTTCAGGCCGTATAACTCATTATAGATTTTTTCAGCAAAAGCATCGGTCATGCCTGCAATATAGTCTATGACCATATGCTCCCATGTCCAGATCGGTTTCGCCTTGGCTTGGTCGCGCTCATAGCGCTGGAGCCAGTCGCTTGGAATAATAGATTTGGACGTTTCCGGGTCTAGAAAAGCTAACCACAGCCGTCTGAGCATCCACTCACTCCGTTTTTGCAGTCGCTGTACGCGCAGATCGCGGATCATCGTAACCCAAGCAAAGCTTTTCAACACACTCACAGTGCGCAGCATATCCAAATCTTCGCTTCCATCTCGTACGAAGGTCACCTTTTTCCAATTTCCATCCTCAATTACACCCAAGCTGCTGACAAACAGGCTGACCCAGTATGCCTTCACTTCACGGCGGGTACGGGAATAATCGTGTTCACACATCGGCATCTTGCCGTTCCACACCTTCAAAAATTCGCTCAGCACAGCCGCTACCTTCTGCTCAATCTGAGCCAGTTGCCAGCCTTGCCAGAAGCTATCCTCCAACGTGGTGATTTTCTCCGTAATCAGACGAATTAAATACGGATCATATAAGAAGTGCTCATGTACCTCGATTTTCCCAGCCTTAATCCCGTCCTCCAGATCATGCGCAGAATAAGCGATATCGTCGCACAGGTCCATAAGCTGGGCTTCCAACGTTTTTTTACCATCAGGGATACCCCAATCCTCGCGGATGGAACGTATGTATTCCCACTCATGCAGGTACAACCCTTTTTTGTTCAGAATCCCCGGGTACGGGTATTTGTTGATCCCCAGTAACACAGCGTCCGACAAATTCAAACCATCCACGTTCTCACGCTTCTCCAAAAACATAATCAGCCGGAAATTGTGCGCGTTCCCTTCAAAATGCTCATAAATTCGTCGCTCACGCGCATAGGCCTCCTGTCCACGCTTAGACTCCGGTGTGAAGCCTCCGGCAGAGGATATCTTTTCTACCTTTGTTTCAATCAGTTGATCCAAAATCCCGTCCAGCACCTCTTCCCCCTTGTGTCCGAACGGTGGATGCCCAAAGTCATGTGCAATGGAAGCACATTCTACCACCTCAGGGTCAATGATCAGTCCTGCGTTATCTGCTTGTTCCAGCTCTACTTCGGGATGGCGGCGCAGCAAGCTTCGTGATGCTTCACGCGCAATTTGCGCTACCTCCAAAGAATGCGTCAGTCGTGTGCGGTAATAATCGCCCGTGCCTGCGCCAAACACCTGTGATTTACCCTGCAACCGACGGAAAGTCGGTGAATGGATTAAACGGGAGTAGTCCCGTTCATATGCGGCCCGTGAAGCGTCGCTTCGTGTCTGTTCCGCAAATTGCCGATGCTCTCTCTTGTCCTGCCATGTCATAAAGCCCACTCCCTACGTACTCAATTGGAGTGATTATACATTTTTTTTGCGCCTCAGGAAAGCTTACATGACTTTCACAGAGAAGATTGCAGCCATAGCGGGATGAATCGAAGTACAATAAACGTAAAATGCCATATAAAAAAGGCGTTCCCCCAGCCATTAGTTTCAGGGAACACCTTTTTTTTTCTATTTAAATGGAAGTATATACGTAAAACTTAAAAAATGTGCATGGAAAACGGAGCAGACGGAATGATGCTGTACAAGCGAAGCGGTCGCTTTTGTCCCCGAATTTCTACCATAATCATTGGCCTTATTTTAGAAATCCGGGGGCGGTGGCGATGGGAAGCATCATCTGACTGCGCAGTGGCGCTAATAGTAACTCTTAAGTTCAGTTTATATACCTCACCGCTTCGCCCTCGGGTCAAGCACATCCCGCAGGCCGTCTCCCATCAGGTTAAATCCCAATACGGTCAGCATGATAGATACCCCCGGAAAAATAACTGTCCACGGCGCGTTCTGGATATATTGCCGCGAATCGGACAACATTTTACCCCACTCTGGCTCAGGAGGTTGTGCACCCAAGCCCAGAAATCCAAGCGCTGCCGCTTCAATGATGGCCGTTCCGATCCCCAACGTTCCCTGTACGATGATCGGTGTCAGGCTGTTAGGCAAAATATAACGGAGGATGATTCGTGTATTATTGGCTCCAAGCGCTCTAGCAGAAGTGATATACTCCTCCGTTTTGACACTCAGCACCTTAGAGCGAACTAACCGCCCATACGTTGGCACATTGACAATGGCAATGGCGTACAACGCATTTTCCAATGAAGGCCCTAAAATGGCCACAATAGCAATGGCCAGCAAAATCCCCGGAAATGCCAGTAAAATGTCGAATAGTCGCGAAATGGCCATATCTGCCCATTTTCCGTAAAATCCTGCGATTAAACCTAAGGCTGTTCCTACAATCATTGAACCAATAACAGACAAGAAACCGACCCACAACGAGATTCTGGCTCCATACAGCGTGCGAGTCAGTAAATCTCGACCGAGATCATCCGTACCGAACCAATGCTCCGCAGAAGGAGGCTGCAAACGGCTCACCAAATTTTGCTCTTTATAGTCAAAAGGAGCAATCCACGGCGCGATCAAAGCAATGATGACAAAGAAGATAATAATGCTCAGGCCGACGAACGCCATTTTATTGTGACGGAAAGCCCTCCATGCGTCTCTCCAAGGGCCAGTCACGACAGGCAAATGCGCCAATGTGCTGCGTGTCGTCGGTATGTTGTTGGGTTCCATTGAAAATTGTGACATCGGACAAGCTCCCCCTTGAACAATTGGCGACTTGATTACTGATAACGGATACGCCGGTCGAGCACCGCGTACAGCAAATCGACAATCAGATTAATGATGACGAACAGGAACGCAATGATCAGAATTCCGCTTTGAATAACCGGATAGTCACGCGAGCTGATCGCTTCAAAAATGTACCGTCCGATGCCAGGCCAGGCAAAAATGGTTTCTGTCAGTACCGCGCCTCCCAGTAGTGAGCCAGTCTGAAGACCGATGACAGTAAGTACGGGGATCGCAGCATTTTTAAGCGCATGTTTGTACACGACTTGAAAAGATGCCAGCCCCTTCGCCCGAGCTGTACGGATATAGTCCGCATCCATAACCTCCAGCATGCTGGAACGAGTAATGCGCGCAATGACCGCCATTGGAATCGTTCCAAGTGCGATACTGGGCAGGATCAAATGCTTGATGACGGTCCACACCTGATCCATACGTCCACCTATGAACGCATCAATCACGGCTAAATGCGTCACAGCTTCCACCGGATCACGAGAATTCATGCGTCCGATGGAAGGAAGCCAATGCAGTTTATTTGCAAAGATCCATTGCTCCATCAAGCCCAGCCAAAAAATCGGCATCGATACTCCGACCAGGGCAATGACCATACTGACATAGTCAAACCAGGAATTTCGCTTCCAGGCACTCACGATGCCGGCGTTCATTCCGACTACTACAGCAAAAAACATGCTTGCTACTGTCAACTCCAGCGTAGCCGCCAGATAAGGAAGCATTTCCCGGGCAATCGGCTGCCTGGTGCGAATGGAATCGCCCAAGTCCCCTTGTGCCAGCTCACCTAAATAGGTCCCATATTGCTGTAACCACGGCTTATCCAGCCCCAATTGCTCACGTAGCGCCTGCTTGGACTGTTCCGTAGCCTTATCTCCCAGTATGGTTTCCGCCGGATCTCCCGGAATGGCATGAATAATGGAAAAAACGATGAGCGTCATGCCCAGTAATACAGGAATCAATATAGCCAGTCTTTTCACAATATATGAATTCATATCAGATTCACCGCCTGCTTGCGTTTGGGCTATTCAAAATAAATATTTCCGTACGCTTCAATACCTGCCGGAGAAGGTACAAAACCCTTGAGGTTCGCTTTACCTGCCATCAGCGGTGTGCTATGAACCAATGGAATCCACGGCGCATCCTGTTTAATAATCACTTGTGCTTGTTTATACAGTTCCCCACGCTTGTTCTGGTCGACCTCAACCTGAGCCTTCACCAATATTTTATGAAGTTCCTCATTCACATAAAAACTGCGGTTATTGCCTGGAATCGTATCCTTGTCCAGCAATGTATAAAGGAAATTATCCGGGTCACCATTATCCCCGTTCCATCCCAGCATATACAGATCATCCTTTTCCCCCGCCTTAACATCATCCAGATACGTGGCCCATTCCGGGGATTGGATGTTTACTTTGACGCCTATTTTTTCAAAATCGGCTTGAATGGCCTCTGCCACCTTTTTTCCGTCAGGCATATAAGGACGAGATACGGGCATTGCATAGAAGGTTAACGGCTCGGGAAGCCCGTTAGGAAAGCCCGCTTCCGCTAGCAAAGATTTAGCCTTATCCAGATCATAGGCGTAGTCCTGAATACTATCGTTGTACCCCCATAACGTAGGTGGCATCGGATTGACCGCAGGCTTAGCCTGCCCTGCAAACAATGCATCAATAATGGCCTGCTTGTTCACTGCGTGATTCAGTGCCTGCCGTACCTTGGGATTATTGAAGGTTTTTTTCTTTAAATTAAAGCCAATGTACGCCACATTAAAGGAGGGACGTTCAATTTTCACCAACTCGCTATTACCGTCTAACTGCTTTGCATCATCCGGGTTCAAATCCTCCATCAGGTCAATTTCCCCGTTTTGCAGAGCATTAAATCTCGCGGTATTGTCGGGTATGGAACGAACAATGATCTTAGCCAGCTTCGGCTGCCCCTCTTTCCAATAGTTTGGATTCTTCTCCAGCGTGATGGTATCGTTCCGTTTCCATTCCTTAAATACAAAAGGACCCGTGCCGACCGGATTACTCTTGAAATCAGCCTTTTTCTCCTGAATAGCCTTGGGACTTGAAATACTAAAGGATGGCATAGCGATATTTTGTAAAAACGGCGCCTGCGGCTTGTTTAGTGTAAATTGGACGCTGTTCGCATCTACCGCTTTAACCTCCTTAATCACCCTACTTCCTTCAGGACCGAACATAGAATCATAATAGTCAAACGAGTCACCTTCAAATTTGTATGGACTTTTCGGATCAGCCCAGCGGTCAAAGTTAAACACAACCGCTTCTGCGTTAAAGTCACTTCCGTCATGGAATTTCACACCCTGACGCAGCTTGAACGTATAGACCAGTCCATCCGGTGATACTTCCCAGCTCTCTGCAAGCCCCGGTTGGATCTCCGTTGTATTTTCCTTATATTCCAGCAGTGTGTCGAACACTTGCATTCCGATTTTTAGCGACTCGCTTTCAGTCACAATGGCAGGATCTAGCGCCACGGAATCTCCGCCGCGTCCATAAATAAGCGTGTCCTGCACGCCCTCTCCTGCTCCACTTGGTGTTTTCCCTGCCTCTGGCTTTGCTCCTTCACCTGATCCCCCACAACCGGAAAGCGCCAAAACAGCTCCTAGCGCAAGCACCAGCAGAACGGTCCAGATTTTGTGTTTTGCATACTTTTTGCTCATGCAGCAAACCCCTTTCACACCTTATATATTGTTAATTCGTTGATACCGGATGAATGCCAATTCCTTTGGATTGACATGACAAGCTTGTCCTCAAGCTGTGGTCCCAGGTTCCGAGTTCATCAAATAGGTGTAGTAGGACAGAAGTGTTCATAATCTAGTGGTGTAAGAGATGCTGTAGGGTAATGAATAGATGTGATGTAATAAATAGAAAGAGGAGTATGTGAGGTCGTGGTGAAAGTGTGATATATACTCACAAACAGTGAATATTATGTTCAAACAAAGTTGATTATTGGATACTTTACTATAAAATCTGGAAGCAGACAAGGGGGTTTTTCATACATTACCATATGTTTTTATACATCATGTCAATTAATATTACAAACCAACTTACACGATCATATCAAATAAATACTCCTGCTTGGGGTCTTCAACCTCCAAGCAGGAGCATAATCTTACCTCAAAAATGTATTCAGCACCAAACCTACAGACACGGCTTGGGCTCCTTTTACGATAGAGAAATGATCGCCAGGCACTTTATGCGTGAACATTTCCCCCTTACAATACAATTCCCATCCTTTATATCCTAATTCCCAGGTATGTTCTGAAATAAACAAACATACAGGGGCCTTTACAGCTCGATCGGGCTGGTAGACATGCTGCATTTTCACCCAATGATTCACACTTTTAAAGCGTTCTAGTAATTCACTCCGTCCCAACTCATTAAATTCCGGTAGCAAGGGGAGTACACTGGCTGGAAATGCTCGCTTCCAAAGCGATAAATCCAACGTTTCTTCCATCCTCTCCAGTTCCTGAATATGGTGGTCCCAGTGATCTTCCTTGCCATACTTCAAAGGTGGCAGTGTGTCCAGAATGGCCAAAAGTTCGACACGTTCTTCTTGTTCTTCCAATTGTCGGGTTATTTCGAAAGCAAGCGTTCCACCCATACTCCACCCCGCAACATAATACGGGCCTGTTTCCTGAATGCTTTTCAATTGATTCACATATCGGTGTGCCGCTTCCTTCATCCCAGCTGTTTTATTTTCAGCAAGAATCGAAGCATCCATTTTTATGCCCCAATAATTCCAAGTAGCTGTAAGTCCGTTGACCAATTCCATGTAGCAACTGACATCCAAGCTTCCATCATGGATGAAAAAAAGGTGCTTATCCTGCGCTGTGCCGGGCTTTAAGAGGACAAGCGTGTCTGCTCTGGCTGGAAACACACTTCTTTCCTTTCCCTGCAATGCACTTGCCAGTAGGCGGATAGTAGGAAAAGTAAATAATTTGGTGAGCGGTAGGTCTATCCCTAACTCACGCAAAACTAGTGAAACCAGCTTGGTAGCCTTGAGCGAGCTTCCTCCCAGGGTGAAAAAATTGTCCGTTACACCAATGCGATCCGTCGGCAGGTTCGTGGGCAGAACCATCGACCAGATGCGAACCAGCTCCTGTTCCAGTTCATTGCAAGGAGGGACATATTCATTCTCCCGCAGTGCTTCAAGATCAGGCTCTGGCAACGCGTTCCGATCAATTTTGCCATTCACATTCAGTGGCAAACGCGGAAGTCGGATCAGACAGGCAGGAATCATATAATCCGGTAAATATGTAGCCAGCTCCAGCCGGACTTCTGCCTGTGACATTTCTACGTCGGAAACAAAGTAAGCACAGAGGTATTTGATCCCGTCGCTGTGCTGACGAACAAGCACGACTGCTTCCTGAATCCCCTCTATATGTGCAAGCCGTGCCTCAACTTCGCCGGTTTCAATACGAAAGCCCCGAATTTTGACCTGGTGATCCATGCGACCCAAAAAAACAAGCGTTCCGTCAGCCAGCCATCGGGCACAATCTCCAGAACGGTACATACGCTCTTCTGGGAGCCAGGGATGAGAAACAAATTTGGCTGCCGTTAATTCCTCCCGAGCCAAATAGCCACGCGCCAATCCTTCACCTCCAATGCACAGCTCACCCGGTACTCCAATGGGCTGAAGTTGATTGGACGCGCTCAGGATATAGACCTGTGTATTGGCGACAGGCTTGCCAATCGGCACGTTATGGTCATAGTCCTCCTGAATCGTATGGAACGACGTAAAAATAGTATTCTCCGAAGGACCGTAGGCATTGACAATCGTTAAATCCGGCTGGGCGGCGCGAAGGAGATTCATATGCTGCGGAGACAAGGCGTCTCCCCCGGTCATGATCAATCGAAGTCCAGTAAAGATGGAAGGTTTCTCATCAATCAGCTGATTTAGCAAAGGAGCCGTGAACCATGCCATCGTGATTCCATACTGTGCCATCCTCTTGCCGAGTATGTCGGCAGATAAAAGCTCTTCTTTTTCAATGAGATACAAGGTTGCCCCGCTCAGCAGTGTTCCCCACAGTTCAAAAACCGACACATCAAAGGCCAGGGAACACGTCTGCAATATTCGATCCTCTTGCGTAATAGCCAACGGCCCTGGCTCTAACACTAGGCGAGCAAAGGATTGATGCTCAATCATTACACCCTTTGGTTGTCCTGTAGACCCCGAAGTATAAATGATGTACATCACATTGTGCGCCTGATTGCTGTCCTCCAGATTACGGGGTTCTCCCGTATAGAGACTCGGGTCTGTGAGCAGTAACATGTCCACCCCAGGAAAGCGTCTGGTGCTGGCAGTCGGTAGAAGGCATATTTTCGCCTGACTATCCTGTAATAGATATTGAATCCGTTCATCTGGGTAGAGCGGATCAATCGGTAAATAAGCGGCCCCGGCCTTCAAAATAGCTAAAATACCAACAATCATCTCCAACGCAGGAGTAGCTAAAATACCGACGACATCTTCTGCCTGAACTCCCTTTTGCCGTAAAACCCGCGCCAATTGATTGGCACGTTCATTTAATTCATCATACGTTAGTTGCTTTTCTTTCCACCTCACGGCTGGATGGTCAGGCGTCCGTATCACTTGCTGTTCGAACAGTCGATGGATGGTTACCCCATGCGAATTTTTTTCGTATGCATTTTTGCTGTGGGTCTGATTAAAAGTATGAAGTAAAACGGTGCGCTCTTCTTCTGTAACCATATCAATGTCTTCAATCCGAATATCGGGTTGTTCGCCAATGATTTCGACAATTCTGGTAAAATGTCGTAGCATCCGGCGGGCGCTTTCCTCCGTAAACAACGCTTTGCGATATTCCAGTTCCAGCCCGATACCCTCCTGCATTTCGTATGCATACAAGGTGATATCAAATTTAGCGATTTTATGTTCAAAAGTATAAGGAGAAAACGTGACCTCTGTTGCCTGCACGACAGGCTGCGGTACATTTTCCAATACAAAGCAAGCATCAAATAAAGGATTACGACCACTGATTCGTTCAGGATTGACCTGCTCCACCAGCATATCAAAGGGGTAGTCCTGATGCTCAAACGCAGCAAAAGTTCGGTCTGCCACTTCTTCCAGAAAATCAGAGAACCGCTTGGTTCTCTGCGGTTTCTGACGCAAGGCGAGCGTGTTCACGAACATGCCCACAATCCCTTCAAACTCGGAATGAGTCCTTCCGGCGACAGGTGTTCCGATGACCAGATCCTCCTGTCCGGCATATTTGGACAGAAGGATGCTGTACGCGGCGAGTAGAACCATATACAACGTAACATTGTGCTGCAAGCATAATGCACGCAAGGAGTGAGCCGTGTTAGCTTCAATCGAGTACGATACGATCCCGCCGCTGTAATCGGACCTTAAGCCTTTTCCATCTGTAGGCAGCGACAGCAGAGGAACATCCTCTGTAAATTGGTTCAGCCAAAATTCACCCTGTTTCTGAATATGAATATCACTTAATTGATCGTTTTGCCAGATCGTATAATCGACATACTGAAACTCTAATGGAGCAAGCTCCTGTCCCTGATATAGAGCCATCAGCTCTTCAAATATAATGTTGATGGTTACCGCATCCGCGATGATATGGTGGATATCAAACAGGAACAGAATCTCCCCATCAACCAAAGGTACAAGCTCAGCCCGCCATAGAGGGGCCTCGTTCAGATTGAACGGACGGATAAACTCGTTAACAAGCTTATCCGTACTCTGATCCGAACGTTCTCTATAGGGAATCGATACATCGATGGATTCATGGACGAGTTGTAAAACCTCGCCGTCCTTTTGAATAAAGGACGTTCGCAAGCCCTCATGACGTTCTGTCAGCCTACACCATGCTCTGTACAGCCGCTCTGGCTCCAGCGCTCCTTTGATGATTCGAATGCTGGGCATATTATAGATGATGTTAGGTCCGAGAAGATCATGAATCAGATATAGCCGTTTTTGCGCCGAAGATGTTTCATATCCTTCATAATGCATGATGCTAAATCTCCCTCCGTCGGCGTTCTTTTTTCTCTACTTTTACTGATGACAGTGCATGCTGCTGAACTGGGATGACTTCTCTCATAAGCTTTCCATCGCCCCGAAGTATGTTGCTAATCTCGGTTTCCTCTGTTCTGAAAAACTCAATGGCAAACGGAACAGATTCATGAATAAGCTGAACAATCTCGCCGTTGATCACATCAAATGTGGTCCTAAAAGCTTCGTGACGCTGAATAAGCGCTTGGAAGGCTCCCTCAAGTCTGGCCAGGTCCAGTTCTCCTTCCAGCATCATGGCGCCCGGTAGATTATAGCTTAGATCCTCTGGATTCAGCTCGTGCATCATAAAAAGACGCATTTGAGCAGACGAGGCCGGATAATGGGCGCTTGGAGTCGCAGCAGGGATCAAGGAACGGACTGTCGCTTCATCCTCGTGATGACACTCAACTCTTCTGGAGCTTATGTGATCTGAAAGTTGTCGAATAGTCGGAGCTGCAAAAAGTTCCTTTAAAGTAATCTCGATGGCCAACATTTGACGCACACGCAAAATGAACTGGTAAGCGAGCAACGAATCTCCGCCAAACTCAAAGAAATGATCATCTATACCTACTGCGCCTGTTTTGAAAATGTCCGCCCACAACAGGAGCAGTTGCTGTTCCATTTCGTTGCGGGGCTGTGTATGCTCTTTGCCGGAAGGCAACTCTACCCCCAAGGTATTTAACGCCTTACGGTCCAGCTTTCCGCTTGAACCAAGAGGCATCGTTTCCACCTTCATAAAACGTAAAGGAATCATATATTCCGGCAATCGTTCCAGCAAAAATGCCCGCAGTTCTCGAACTGTACAGTCGGTTTGCACAACCAGATAAGCACACAAATACTTGTTGCCCTGCTCATCTGTCAAATCAAGTACAGCCGCCTGCTGAATGTCGTTATTTTGCAAGAGGGCTGTTTCAATTTCACCTGTCTCAATCCGGTAGCCTCCGATTTTCACCATTTGATCCGACCGTCCCATGTAAACAATCTCGCCGCTAGGCAGCATCCGGGCAAGATCGCCTGTCCGATAGATTCGTTCACCTGGTACAAAAGGATTGGGGATAAAACGCTCTGCCGTAAGTCCATCCAGATGTACATACCCGCGTGCCAGATGGCACCCTCCCAGACAAAGCTCTCCTACCTGCCCCAAACCAACCAACGCCAGCTCCTGATTTAAAATATACGCCCGGGTGTTGCCCACAGGCCGTCCGATCGGAATCGGACCTTCGGAAGATACAGACGTACACGTATAGGCTGTTGCAAACACACTGGCTTCCGTAGGCCCATACAGATTAAGTAATCTCGCTTCCGGGAACTTCAGATTAAAACTTCGCACCTGCTCCTGGCCTATCTGTTCGCCACCCGACATGACCCAACGCAAAGTGGCTGCTTGGATTGTATCCTCGACTGAAAGCTCTGACAAAAACATTTGCAGCACAGTAGGAATGAAGAAAGCCACTGTAACCTGATGCCTGTGAATGGTATCCAGCATTTGACGGGTATCCGTTTCTGCACCTGCCTCCAATAACACCAATCGTCCTCCGCCCATGAACCAGCTGAAAAGCTCGACGATGGAACCATCAAAGGTATAGGATGCTTTTTGCAGCACCGTGTCCTGCTCCCTTAAACCAAGCTGTTGTGCCAGCCATACCACTCGCGCACTAAAGGCGTGATGCTCCACCATCACCCCTTTGGGCTGCCCCGTTGAGCCGGAGGTGAAGATGACATAAGCTAGATGATCAGGCTGGATGACAAGCTCTGGATTACCTCGTTCTTGCTGATCCTGACACAGTAAGTCAACGTCGATGACCTGCTGGATTCCTTCATCTACCCAGTTGGCATGGCATTGCTGATGGGTCAGAATCCATTCGGCACCAGCGTCTGCCAGGATGTAGCGAATCCGTTCCTTTGGATCGGCTGGATGAATGGGGAGGTACGCCGCCCCTGCTTTTAACACGCCCAATAAAGCAACAATCATTTCCGGTGAGCGCTCCATAACAATAGCTACTATTTGCTCCGGCCGGGTACCGGAGTCCAGTAGGCTATGTGCAACCAGATTCGCCCGTCGATTCACTTCTCCGTAGCTGATCTCCTGTTGACCGGAAATGAGAGCGATCTGCTCAGGGTTTCGGCTTGCTTGAACCTCGAAATATTGATGTAACAGCTTTACGGACCCCGGACCCATGTCTGTCTGATTGTAATCATGGACAAGTGTCTTCCATTCCGCCTCGTTCACCGATTCCGAAGCCGCTATGGCAAGCTCACTCACCCAGTCCTCTTCCTTGTGGACGCTTGCTGACTCAAGTATTTCCTCTCTGTCCCGCTGATTCGGGTCAACTGCCACCTTTTCTATCCGAAGCTCTCCAATCTTTTGCTGTGGATTGACAAGGACAGTGTGTAAGATTTGAAGGAATTCCCGGCTCAAGCGTTCCACCGTCTCCCCGGTAAAGAGATCTACATCGTATTGAAGGATACATTCGATATGCTCGTCGGTCATAGCTGCGGTAAATGTTAAATCGAATTGTGCTCCTGTATACTCCGCTTCATCACATGGAGTCAGTTTCAGGCCGGGTAATTCTACGATGGTACGGGAAGATTCGTTCAATAATGCAAACATGGTATCGAACAGCGGATTGCGACTTGTTTGGCCAGCCAAATTCAACTTCTCAACCAGTTGCTCAAACGGATAGTCCTGATGCTCAAAAGCCTGAAGAGAACGTTCCTTTACCTGCATTAAAAATTCGTGCACTGTCATGTCCTTCTTCGGCGTGTTGCGAAGGGCCAACGTATTGACGAACATGCCGACAAGAGGACTCAGGCTCGCATGAGTTCTGCCGGATACCGGAATGCCGACGATAATATCTTCCTGCCCACTGGCTTTGGCCAGCAATAGGTTATAGGCCGCCAGTAGAACCATAAATACCGTGACATTTTGTTGCAGGGCAAAGCGTTTTAACTTCCACGTCCATTCCTGATCCAGCTCAAAATGAATGGCTTGCCCTTCACCTCTTCTCACATCGGGGCGTGAAAAATCCGTAGGCAATTCCAGCTCTGTAATTTCCCCTTGAAAAAGCTCCAGCCAAAACTGCTCCTGCTGACGGAATTCCACACTGTTCAAAAACTCACGCTGCCACACGGCATAGTCTTTATACTGGATCGTCAATTCCGGTAAGTTCATGCCCCCGTATAAACGAGCAAATTCCTCGACGATTATCTCCTGGGAAAGACCGTCCGTAATAATATGATGCATATCAATGAACAGCAAATGACGGTTGGCAGGCTGATGAATAACCTGAACGCGGAACAATGGCTTTTGCCGGAGATTAAAGGGCTTGATTAATCCCTCCTGTTCCACTAATATTCCACGTTCACGGCCCGATTGAATTTCTTCTATCCATGTCGCTAACCCTTGAACCGTCCCTGCCCGGAAGAAATCGCGCAGTGTCAGATTTACATTCCATTCCTTGTTAATAAGGTAGACCAGCTTGGTTGCCAGCAAGGATTGCCCGCCCAGCAGGAAGAAGTCATCCTGTGTGCCAATCTGCTCCCGGTGCAGGATTTCCGACCAAAGCTCAACCAAGCGCTCTTCCAGGGGTGAAGCTGGCTGCACATAGGCCGTACCGACCTTGATACTTTCATTAACTTGCGGTAAAGCATGACGGTCGATTTTTCCGTGATGTGTTAACGGGATCTCATCGACTCGAACAAAGTAAGACGGAATCATATATTCAGGCAAGGTTACCGACAGATGGGTCTTCAGTTCTGCCACCGACAATTCCTGATCTGTAACGATATAGGCGCATAGCTCATGCATACCAGGCTGGACTTCCTGAACCAACACCACTCCATCCTGTATACGCGGGTGCTGGAGCAACGATTTTTCAACCTCGCCCGGCTCAATGCGGTAACCCCGCACTTTAACCTGCTGATCGACTCTTCCTAAAAATTGAATTTGCCCATCTTCAAGATATCTGCCCAGATCACCCGTTTTGTACATCCGCTCGCCCGGTATCCACGGATTTGCTACAAACTGCTGCTGCGTCAGTTCGGGGCGGTTCATATAGCCGCGTGCAACTCCCCAGCCTGAAAGGCATATTTCACCGGGTACCCCGATAGGCATAACATCCGTACCCCTGCGATTCATGATGTATACCTCAGCATTGGCTACAGGCCGTCCGACAGGCAATGGATGGACAGCTGGAATATCCGGCACACAATAATAGGTAGCACAGACGGTCGCTTCTGTTGGTCCGTACGTATTGTAGACCTTTGCCGAGCGCAACAACTGGGTGACATATTCACTTTTCAGCACATCCCCCCCGCTAATATAAGTGCGAATATGCGGGAAAGGGGGCAGTTGATTCAGCTCATTTAAAATAAACGGCGAGGCGCTGACCACGGTCACTTGCTGCTGGCGAATGAATTGGTTCAGCAATTGGATGTCCTTCAGTTCATCCCGTGAAACCATAGCCAGCGTTCCCCCTGCTGCCAATGTAGGGTATATTTCCTCCACGGATGCATCAAAGGTAATGGCTGCCTGCTGGAGCACTACGTCCTCAGCCGTTAGATGGAATTCATGCTGGAAAGCCGTGATGTAATTCGTTACATTTCTATGCTCAACCATGACTCCTTTGGGCTTACCGGATGATCCTGACGTGTACAAAATATAAGCCAAATGGTGAGGTGCCACAGGCTCCTTGCCTGCAAGTGCAAAAGCTAGATTATCAGCATCTACGCTGTACAAGGCCGGATCACTTACATCCATGACGGACCCTGTAAAACGAAGCGTGTCGATGCTGACGGTGTCCGTAGAAGTTAGGAGCAGAGACACGCCGCTGTCCTCCAGCATGTAGGCCACCCGCTCCGTCGGATGTTCCGGGTCCATAGGGACATAGGCTGCTCCTACTTTGAGTACGGCAAGCATGCTGGTCAGCATATCTAGCGAACGGGGGACCAGGATACCGACAGCTTGGTCCGGTACCAAATGATAAGTTAGCAAGTGCCGGGCAAGCTGATTAGCTCTGATATTCAATTGGCTGTAAGTCAGCGAATGCTCTCCGTAGACGGCAGCAATCCGCTCAGGTTGCTGTTCTGCCTGTTCTTCAAACCACTGGTGAACCAGCTTTTCCTGTGGGTAATTCACCCGGGTTTCATTCCACTCGTACAGGGTTCGCTGCTGTTCTTCCGCCTGATTCATGGAAATGAGGCCAATCGGCCGCGAAGCATCAGCACAAACTTCTTGTAAAAGATTCTTGTAATAGCTCGCAAGCCGACGTATGGTCTCTCCCTTGAACAGTTGGGTCGCATACTCAAAGTGAAAACGCAGCTTGCCTTCATTTTCAACCCATATGACTGTCAGATCGACTTGGACAGCCTCCATCTTAGCTTCCAACGGAGTAAAGCGAAGCCCGTTGATGCTCATCGGCTCCCCCCGAAAGTTCTGGGAAATAAACTGAACATCAAAAAGTGGGTTCCGGCTCCGGTCTCTCGGTACGTCAAGCTGATTCAGCAGCATTTCAAAGGGATAATCCTCATGCTTATAGGCTTCAAGCGCGTGCTTCTTAACCTCCTGCAAATATGCTGCGAAAGGCTTATCTTCGGCTGGCGCAGTTCGCAGGGCCAGCGTATTGATGAACAGCCCAATCATGTGCTGAACCTCTTCCGACTGGCGACCTGCGCTTGGAATGCCAATAATGATCTCTTCCTGATTCGCATATTTGGCCAATAAAGTACTATAGACAGCGTACAGAAGCATAAAGAGCGTAACCCCATGCTGTACCGCTGTTTTTTTAGCCAAAGCTGTTAATTCCTCATTCAGATCAAATGTATAGACATCCCCGGCATTGCTCATTTGCGCTGCCCGCGGCTCATCTGTAGGCAAATCAAGTACAGGCAGCGTCCCCTTAAATACGTCCAGCCAGTATGCCTCCTGCTTTTTCATTTCGGCACTGTCCAGACGCTGATTTTGCCACAATGTAAAATCAGTATATTGCATAGGCAGTTGCGGTAGATCCTGTCCAGAATAGCCCTGTATCATTTCACTTAATAAAATACCAATCGAGGCTCCATCGGCTGCAATATGGTCAACATCGCACAGAAAGAGGTGGGAATCGTCCTTCAGCCGGATCAGCTTCGCCTTTAACAGCGGCGCACGATTCAGGTCAAAAGGACGGATAAATTCATCCACATACGCTTCGAGTTCGCGCCCGTCCCCTTCGCTATATTCCAGCGAAAAATCCACCTCCGGGTACACTCTCTGTACCAGTTCGTTATCCCGCAACTCAAAAGCGGTGCGCAGCGAGCTATGACGACGAATTACCGCATATATGGCTTTCTCCAACCGATGATGATCCAGATTACCAGTGATGGTCATCGCACTGCATAGATTGTTCAAGGTGCTATGTCCTGCCATTTGACGCATCATATAAAATCGACGTTGCGTCGAGGAAGCTGGGTACACCTCACGTTGTTCCACCGGATGAATGATCAGATTTTTGTCAGCTGATTGGGGTGCAGGCAGCTCCGTTTCCGTCAGAAGAGGTTGCTTCGCTTCTCCATCCGTATACAGGGCTAATTCGCTGACCGTCATATAGTTGAAGATATCGCTCATATCCACTTTTTTGGACAAGCTTTGATTCATCTGTCCCACCATTTTACTAGCAATCAGGGAGTCTCCTCCCAGCTCATAAAAACTGTCATAGATGTTCAGCTCATCAAGCCCCAGCACTTCCGCCCATATGCTTGCGATCACCTTTTCAGATGAGCTATATTGTTCTGTTGCCCGACCACGCAACTGCACAGGACGGCGCACGGCAGCAGATGACGTGACCGCATGGTCATGCAGAAGCCGACGATGACGGTCCAGAATAGCCCGCATTTCATGAGAAAATCCGAAAGGAATGGCAGCGGAATCCAGCGCGGCCACCTGAGCGTAATTCAAGCCACCCACAATGACACGGGGAACGGGATGAAGCAATAATTGTTCAAGAGCGGCCAGTCCCTCTTGTGTGGACAGAGCCTGAAATAAGCTCTCTTGGAAATCAACCTCATGCTCAAAAGCCATCCCAACTTCCTGCCAAGGAGCCCAGTTGATGGCAAGCGTACGTCGGCCGGAGTGATTCCGCCACTCGGCAAAGGCATCCAGATAGGCGTTGGCTGCCGTGTAGTCGCTTTGGCCTGGTCCACCCATCAGTGAAGTCACAGATGAAAAAAGAATAAAAAAGTCCAGTGTATCCGCAGTGGTGATTCGGTCAAGCACATGTGTGCCTGTTACCTTCGGAGCCAGTACCTCGGTAAAGCGGTCCTGGCTCTTGAGAGCCATAAAACCGTCTCCAGCCACACCCGCAGCATGGATGATACCGTGAATAGCCCCATACTTGTGGCGAAGTTCATTCAAGGCTTGCTTCATAGCGGTCTCGTCAGCTACATCGACAGCATAATATTCTACCTGCGCTCCCTGCTGCTCCAATTCCAGTAAGGCGGTAACCGTATTCTGCATCCTTGTATTCATGTCTGGATTTGAGTTCTGTCTTATGTTTTTTGGGCTCCCGTTGGAATCGGCGTTTGCAATGGCCTCCCATTGCTCCTTGGGTGGCAAAGGCTTGCGACCTATCAATCCCAGTGTGACCTGACCTTTAGAAGCAAGCCATTTACCGATTGCCAATCCCAGCCCGCCAGTACCCCCAGTTATGACATAGGTTCCCTGCGGTCTGATCGTAATCGGGTCAACTTCGCTTTCCGTCAGATCCACAGGTTCAATCTGCTCTACATAACGTTCGCCGTTACGCCAAGCGACCAGAAATGTATCATCATCGTGCCGTAGGGAATGAATGAGTTCTGAAGGCTGGGTGCTTGTATTTATATCGAGGCAACGGCAGCTCAGATCAGGGTATTCCTGACCGATGACCCGGGCCAGCCCAAACAAGCCCGCATGTTCTGGTTTTAATTCATTTTCCAATTCATTCACTTTATAAGCCTGCTCAGCGATCACCGTCAGTTCCTTAACAGCTGACTTGGTCTCTGCGATTGCCTTAGCCAGATGAAATAGCTGCACCATAGACTGCCCGTTCCAGAGGTATATCAGTTTCTTAGCATTCTGACATCGCATCTCTGTCAACAAGCGTATATGATCTTCCTCGGAACCAGTAGAGAAGTAAGCATGGTCTGACATTTTAGTAAAGGTGACTCCCCGCTTCACTTCAACCACATCATACCCTTCGTGCGCTAACAATCCACGTAGCGTTACACCGATCGGACGGTTATCTGTGAATAATAAAACTGTTTCCAGCGGTGTGGGTAACACTGAATCATTTGCGGTCCGGGTTACTGTATCTTCTTCATACTCGGAGGGTGCTTGTTCTTGCTTTTTCCATACAATCTGATGATATTTATGATGTTCTGTATAGCGGGTTCGTTTAAGATCCGCCTCGTGTACACGTTTGACTGCATAATCTTCAATTTCTACCAGTACCTGACCTTCGGCACCCAGAATGAGCACATCTACCGTTAAAATTTCTCCACTTTCCCTGACCTTATTTTTTTTGCGCAGATAGCTGTAGCAAAGCCGTGGGAGGGAGTCGTAAATGCGCAGCTTGTGATATGAAAATGGCAGGAACAGGCCATTTCCTAAACTCTGGCTTGCTACCCCGACGGCCACATCCAACAAAGCGGGATGCAGCACGTATTGACTTACATCCATTTGATAGGCTACGGGCAGCTCCAGCTTAGCCAACACTTGATCTGTTCCAATTGCAATCGTCCGCAGCGTCTCCCACCGCGGCCCGAATGAAAATGCAGCAGCCGCTTCGGCATGATTCTCACCGACTACTACTTCCTGATCGTTGCACTCAGTCCGAATATCGCCCAGACTCATAACAGGTTGGGCTGCCTTTACAAATACCGCGCGCCCCTGTGCATGCCTTACCCAATGCTGCTCCCACGGCTGAACTGAGGGTCCCGTCCGGCTTAATACCTTAAACGAAAACGTCTCACCCTCCCGTTGCAAAACGGTGTGTACTTCTCTTTCTTCCTCTGCATCCACGATGAGCGGAGAAATAAACTGGATATCATATAGCTCCAGCACCTTGCCTGGACGCTTGTATTTTTCCAACCCTGCCCTAACCATTTCCAGATAAGTGGTTCCTGGTACAATACAGTTTTCCATAATCTTATGCTCGCTTAGTACCCAATGACGCCCAACAGAGAAACGGGTCAGGTAAATATCCTGATCCTCGGTTTCTGCCAAACAATAGTCCAAAAGCGGATGTGTTGTTTCCATCACTGTGAATTTTCGAACATGGGAAGCCTGAGAAACGACTGCCTTCTCCTCTACCTCTATCCAGCATCGCTTAGGCTCAAAAGGATAGGTGGGAATGCTTCGTCTGCGGCACGCTTTGCCTTCATACAAGCTCTCCCATTCCACATCTGCTCCCTCAACATACATACGGCACAGAGAATCCAGCGTATCGAACTCGAATGAAGACTGGGTCAGTTTCTCTTTGGCTGATGCTGTCAGTCTTCTGGATTCCTCCAGCGTAAGCTCCCCTGCTTCTTTTTCCTTCTGTGCAGATACAACCTTATGACGTCCAAAATACACACCCGGTATGAACTCTTCTTGTTGCGCTTGTCCGCTGAAGCCTGAGGTCTGTATTTGAGTCAGCTTTGCCCCCAGATCATCCCAATCCCGGCACAGAATCGCTAGACGAAAGCCATACTGCCCTCGTCCGGTATTGGCGGTATAACAAAGATCGCGTAACGGATAGGTTTTGGGTTCCATGACATATTGCTGATATTGCTTCACATAGGCTGCAAGCACTGTTTCATTTTTAGCAGATAACGTAAAAAGCTGAACCGTTTCCGGTGTTTCCTGCTCCAACTGGCCACCATCCTGCATTTCAGCCCATGCCGGGGCCTCTTCCAGAACGACATGGCAGTTCGTACCGCTGAGCCCGAAGGAACTGACTCCGCAGCGTCGCGGAAAATCCTCCTTGGGCCAAGGCTGCAGCTTGTCATTCACATATACAGGCGAATCAATAAAGCTAATATCCGGGTTCGGGTAGGTAAAATGTAGGCTCGCCGGAATTTCTGCATGCTCCAAAGCGAGCACTGCCTTTAAAAAGCCCGTGATTCCCGCACTGTTATCCAGGTGACCTACATTGGTTTTGACCGAGCCTATGGCACAAAATTGATTCCGGTCGGTATACTGCCGAAAGGCTCTCCGTATACCATCAATCTCCACTGGATCACCCAGCTTGGTGCCTGTCCCATGAGCTTCAATATATGTAATGGTATCCGGGTCAATCCCAGCATCCTTCCAGGCCCGTACAATGACATCCTCTCCTGCCAGCGAATTGGGAGCCGTAATCCCGGCTGAAGTCCCGTCATTGTTCACAGCACTGCCTTTAATGACAGCATAAATATGGTCCTGATCCTGAATGGCCCGCTTCAAGGGTTTGAGCAGAACAGCGGCTACACCTTCTCCTCCACCTGTGCCATCTGAAACGCTATCGAACGTTCTCGTCCGGTCATCCGAGGAGCCTACACCCAGCCCCCCGCCCTTTCCCTCTTTTATAGGTACAAGTGTGACCTTTACCCCGCCGGCAATCGCCGTATCGCAATCGCCGTGCCGCAAATCCCGGCAGGCCAGGTGAATGGCCACCAAAGATGAAGAACATGCGGTATCCACCAACAGACTGGGCCCTTTTAAATCCAGCAGATAGGCGATCCGACTGGCAATCATGGAATGGATATTACCTGGAATCGCTGAAGAAGCTGATGAAGGAGCCATTTCTGCTATAAACCGCTTGTACTCCTCACCAAAATCACTGCTGTAGCCGACATAGACTCCTGTCCGACTACCGGAAAGCATTTTACCACCGTACCCCGCATCTTCAACCGCCGCCCAGGCAGACTCCAAAAACAGTCGCTGGTTTGGGTCCATCAATCGTGCTTCAGCCGGAGAAAGTTGAAAAAAGGGATAGTCGAACTTATCAATTTCTTCTAGAAATCCACCTTCATTTAATGCCGTTTGTTCATTTAACAGCCCGGCTTGGAAGAGGCTCTCCAGCTCCCTTTTTCGTCGGGCAGGAAAAGGGCGTATGGCGTCCTGCCCCGCCCGCAGAAGATCCCAAAACTGAGCTGCATTTTCACTTTCGGCAATTTTACAGCTAATCCCGATGACTGCAATATCCGAATCTCGCAGCTCATTAACCGCGATCGGACCCGCGTCCTGAAAATCCTGTTCATTGAATTGAAGAGCCGCCAGATTGAATCCTGTTTTTGTCATCATCGTACTCCCTTCCGTTCCTCGTGTTCGCTGCGATTAGCTGACCTGAAACGCGGGAAATAATTCGCGTGTATGCGTATTGCTGAAAATCTGCTCAAACCGTTCAGCCCGTAGTTCCGTTGGTGTTAATTTGGTTGCAAAAATGGACTTTAGCTTGTCCAGAGCTTGCTGCATTTGTTCCAACGTTGGTTCTGTTCCGGTTGTGATCAATTGTTCGCGCAGGTTTTGCAATTCTTTGTATGGAACGACTACACCCTGCTCATACTCATCGTTATTCCAGTTCCGGTTCTGGGTTGAAACCGCAATCGCAATACAGGAGGTCACCAGACCCAAACCATCTGGTTTGCTCTCGATATCAGCATTCCGCAGCAATTCCAGAGTGGAGGGATGCTCAAAAGCAAAGGAATGAGCCGTAGAGGTGATACCAGCCATTAAATTTCTCAATACGGTTTTGGGGCCGATTTCTATAAAATGATTCACACCCTGATTCAGCATGTATTGAACGCTTCTGTGCCATTGCACAGGCCGTGCCATCTGGGACGTCAAGTTAGATAGGATATAACGACGATCCGCATAGGGTGTCGCTGTAACATTAGAGAGCACAGGCCATTGAAAACGGCCATAATCATATCTCTCCAGCTCCTCCCGAAATTTGCCCGCAGCGCTCCGCATTAAATTCGTATGGAACGGAAAGCCCACCTTGAGGCGAATCGTTTTGATTCCTCTACGGTTCAGTTCCTCTTCTGCCTTCTCCAGTGCAGGAGTATGACCCGAAATGACGAGCTGCTCAGAGGAATTATAATTCGCAATGCCGACCGATACACCGGCTGTCGAAGCTTTCTGGCACACCTCATCCACCTCACGCTCATGACTCCCGACTACCGCCAGCATCGCTCCTGTACCGGGAGCAACAGCTTCCTGCATCAGAATGCCCCGCTGACGTACTATTTTCACCGCATCCGAAAAAGCAAGCGCCCCTGTACTGACCAATGCCGAGAATTCTCCCAGACTGTGACCCGCTACCAGAGATGGAGCAAGCTTCAATTCCTGCATCAGTACACGAAAAGCTGCGATGCTCACGGTCAAAATGGCAGGCTGGGCATTAGCGGTCAGAGTCAGCTCATCCATGGAACCTGTGAAACAAAGCGTCTTTAGATCAAACCCTAGCGCATCCTCGGCCTCTTCAAAGGTTTCTCTTGCTACTGAATATTCATCGTATAAGCTTTGACCCATGCCTACATATTGAGAGCCTTGCCCCGGGAATAAAAATCCTAATTTTTTCATCGTTCCATCCTCCTTATAGTAGGTCTGCAATCTTGTGCAGTACGTGGACATAGGCCTTCATCATCTGTTCCGCCCAAGTCTTCTTCAGTTTTCCAGCTTGATATTCGCATAGGAACCGTACCTGCTCCGCGCGCACATCCATATGAAGCACCCAGTCAAATTGTCGGGTCACCTCATGTCCCGCCGGCGTATGATTCAGAAACACACAAGGGAGAAAAGCAGACGGATTGGCGTTTCCTGTCCCATTTGGCAACATAACTGGGATCGGGTAAAGGTCGGTCTCTTTCGCTTTTTGACGATGACCAGCAACCTCTATGCACAGGGCGCTAAAATCATCATTTTCCGTCAATCGTACACGCAGCGGATACAAGCTCTCCCCTGTCAGTTGTAATGCGAGGAAAGAGGACTGTCCATGGTGTATGAACTGTTTATGTGGTAATAGGTGTCCTTCACCGATGAGCAATACCAGTTCGGACTGACCTGTCATTTGTGACAAAACATACGTATAAACGGCTAGTAACAAGTCTGTTAGGGCAAAATCCTGACTCCAGACTGCTTTCTGTAACGTGGTCAGCAGGTCCGCAGGTAAGGTAAAGGTGAACGTAGCCTGCCCTTCGGCTCCTCCATCTGTCCGCATCGCCTCATTCCACGGAATAAAAGATAACGATTCAGCCAAGTAAAGACGCCAGTATTGCTCCTGACGCTCATATCGTTCCTGTTCCGCATCCGTCCATGCTTGTTCTCCTTGCTGCTGCTCCAGAAAACCGGAAAGTCTCGCAATGGTCGGATAGGCAAAACAGTCTGCAACGCTGATTTTCCCTGGATAGATTTGCTGGAGACGAACATTCATTTGAATGAGCAAAACCGAATTGCCTCCCAGCTCAAAGAAATTATCGTGGATGCCAAGTCCACTTCTGTGCAATACCTCTTCCCAAATTCGGCTGACCTGCATTTCCACCTCTGTAGCAGGTACCGTATATTCCACTTCAAGAAGAGGACGGCTAGGATCCGGCTTGGGCAGCATTCGACGGTTTACTTTTCCGTTCGGCGTTAAAGGCATCTCCGACAAGGTAATAAAATGCGAGGGAACCATATATTCTGGCAGCCGGGCAAGCAAATGATTACGTAGCTCACTCACTGATAAAGTCTGCTGGCCTACCCAATAGGCACAAAGGGAGTGGTTCTCCTGTTCAGCTGATCGGTCCTGTACCACCACAGCTTCCCGAATGGAAGGATGATTCAACAGCGCCTGTTCAATTTCCCCCAGCTCCACCCGATAGCCACGGACCTTGATCTGATCATCTATCCGGCCCAACACTTCAATCTCACCGTTAGGCAGCCACCGCGCCAAATCTCCGGTCTTAAACATTCGCTCACCGGACCGGAACGGATTGGCTTTGAACTTCTCCGCTGTCAGCTCAGGGCGCTTGTCATAACCGGATGCAAGTCCCTTGCCTCCAATCCAGAGATCACCCGCTACAAGATCCGGTACAGGCTGGAGCTGCCCATCCAGAATATATACTTGTGTATTCGCTATCGGCGTACCCACTCTCACCCGCTCATGCTGGGTAAGCTCCTGCACAGTTGACCAGACTGTAGTTTCGGTTGGGCCGTACATGTTAAAAATGCGCGCAGTGGTCACGTCCTGCGTCTGACGAAGCAATGACTCTGGTAAAGCCTCGCCTCCCACCATTACGACCTGCAACGTGCGCATACTTTCTTTTGCTTCCGGGTGCATAAGCAAAAGCTGAAGCCGCGAAGGAGTTATTTGCAGCAAGTGCGGACCTGTTCGGCGAATGGCTTCCAACAGCAGTTCAGCATTCGCCTGCTCTTCTCCCGTAGATAACACTACCCGTAGCCCCTTCGCCAAAGGCAGTAGCGTTTCCAATACAAAAATATCAAATGCGGCAGTAGTTACTGAGAAGAAGGTTTGACCTTCAGGAAACGGTATTCGCTCGGTAATCCCGTAGATCAGGTTAACGATGGCTTCCTGACGGATCATCACGCCTTTCGGATGTCCGGTCGAGCCTGAGGTGAAAATCATATACGCCAAATCATGGGGTCCCGGCTGTGTGATCTCCAGCCTTTTTCCATCCTGACGGTATATACTCGCGTCATTCAACGAAATGACTTCGCCTCTAAAATCCAGTCCATCCAGCAGTGTGTCCCGACTAATAAGCCATTGCGCTTCACTCTCTTCCAGCATGTAGGAAATACGCGCCGCAGGATAGTCGGGGTCGATCGGCAAATAGGCAGCACCTGCCTTTAAAATGCCGAGCATCGCCGTCAGCAAATCTACCGACCGTTCCAGCAGCAAGGCAACCACCGTATTCACGTCCGCTCCTTTGCTGCGCAATGTTCTCGCCACCCGATTGGACAGGACATCCAGCTCGCCATAGGTCAAACACTGGCTCCCACATTCTACCGCTATGGCGTCCGGCATCCGTGCAGCCTGTTCTTCGAACAGGTGATGCATCAGCTTGTCAGCCGGAAGCGCAAGCTCAGTCGCATTGCGGGCGACAAGAATGCGTGATTGCTCCGCAGGAGTCAGCAGGCTGTAGGCATACAGGGGACGGTCTGGCTGCAAAGCCAGTTGGGCCACCAGCTCTATGAAATGCTGCGCCATCTGGCGAACCGTATGCTCGCGGAACAGTTCCGCGCTGTATTCAAAGGTACAATGCAGCCCATTACAGCGATTATCACCTACACCTTTAGCAGTCGGCATCTCAACCACGGTCAGCATCAAATCAAATGAAGCAAAAGGGCTTTCCAACGGATAAGGCTTCACCTGTAAACCCGGCACTTCCCTGCTGCCATCCATAAAATTTTGCAGCCGAAACATCGTGTCAAACAGCGGATTACGACTCAAATCCCGCTGGAGATGCAAGCGATTAACGAGCATATCAAAGGGGTAATCCTGATGCTCAAACGCATTCAACGCATTGTCTTTGACCTCGTCCAGAAACTGTCGGAAGGTCTTCTCCTGTACGGGAGCATTTCGTAACGTAAGTGTATTTACGAACATACCGAGCATACGCTCCAGCTGAACATGCAATCTTCCGGCTACTGGCGTACCCACCACGATGTCCTCCTGCCCACTATAGCGTGACAAGAATACATTGTATGCTGCAAGCAAAACCATGAATAACGTGGCACCACTCTCCGTTGCCAGCTTCCGCAAACTTGTTGCACAGTCTGACGACAGACTAAATTCCAGCGAGCCCCCGGCAAAGCTCCGTTGTCTTGGTCTTGGATAATCTCCCGGCAGATTCAGAAGCGGAATTTCCTTTCCAGTGTGCTGTTCGTCGAACATCTTCAGCCAGAACGCTTCCTGTTCTTTCAGATGTTCCCCGCTGAGCTGTATATGCTGCCAGGCGGCAAAGTCTTTATACTGAATGTGCGGTTTTTCCAGAGCGCTTCCTTCCATCAGGGAGATAAACTCATCAATAAGCACTGTCGCAGAAATTCCATCAAAAATAATATGATGCACATCCAGCAGTAGAACATGGCTCTGCTCCGCTAATCGAACCAGCATTACCCGTAAAAGCGGGGGCAGTTGCAAATCAAAAGGACGCAAAAATGATTGCTGAATCTGCGGCATATCGGCCGCCGTCCCTTCGGTATATTCCATTTTCCAAGCTACATCCGAATGAATCTGCTGTACTACTTCATCCTCCAGCAGGGTAAAGCCCGTTCGAAATACTTCATGCCGGAGCAGTAATGTTCGAAACAGACGTTCAAGCTGCTCTCGTTGGATACTGCCTTCCAAATGCCATGCAGTGAACACGTGATTGCTCAGGCTTTCTCCTTCCAATTGATGCAAAACAAATAATCGTCTTTGAGCGGCGGAAACTGGGTAATACTCCTGCTCAGGCAACGGTTCGATAGAAGCTGCATGAACAGAGGTCTTTTGACGAAGCAAATCTGCCAGCTCACGAATGGTTTGATGATCAAAAAGTTCTTTGAACGTCACTTTCACCTGCAAGCGCTCCTGAATCCGGTAAATCATTTTTGCCATCTTGAGTGAATGTCCACCCAACGCAAAAAAGGGGTCCTGTACACCCACTTGCGCTATATCCAAAATTTCTGTCCAAATGGTGGATAGCTCCTGCTCCATGCCGTCCCTTGGAGGTACATATTCTGTTCCTGCAAGACTTCTTCCCTCAGGTTTTGGCATATGTTTACGGTCGATTTTACCGTGTGGGGTCAAAGGCATGGCTTCGAGCGGGACCAACAGACCGGGAACCATATAGTCGGGAAGCCGTTCTTTTAGATGTTGGCGTACCCCTTCTGACGTCATTTCTGGCGACTGCAATGTGTAATAGCCGATCAGCCCGGTTAATCCCGTTTCCTCCACATGTGCAATCACCGCTGCCTCACGAATAGATGGAAGACTGACCAGCGCCTGCTCAACTTCCTTCATTTCGACGCGAAATCCCCGCACCTGAACCTGATCGTCCTTTCGCCCAAGATACTGAAATTGCCCGTCCGGGGTCTGACAGCCTAAGTCTCCCGTTCGATAAAGCCTTTCTCCGGTCAACGGATGCGTAGTGAAGGCTTTGGCTGTCAAATCCGGCTTGGCCCAATATCCACTCGCCAGTCCTGTCCCGCCGATACAAATCTCGCCTTGCACTTGGAATCCGGCAAGCTGTCCATCCTGATCCAGCACATACACATGAGTATTCGCAATCGGCAGCCCCAGAGGAATACGTAATGTTCCTGCATCCGGCTTGTGCTGAATGATATGCTGGGTCGCATAGATGGCCGATTCGGTCATGCCGTATAGATTGGCGATTTTCGCTGTGCGAAAAAGAGTGTACCATTCCTGCACGATATTCACCGGAAGCGCTTCGCCCCCGTTAAAAATCCACTTTAGATCAGGCAATGGATGAGATTCCCCCGCATTTCGTACAGCACTTAGGAAAACATTCATGAGCGCAGGAACAAATTGAGTGACCGTCACTTTTTCCCGCTCCATAAATGGGTATAGTTGGGCAGGGTCTTTGACGATATCCGCGGGTACAATCGTTAATTTGGCTCCCTCCATCAGCGGCCAGAACCATTCCCACACCGAGTCTGTAAAGCTGGTAGACGTCTTCTGCGCGATGACATCGTCTGCTCCCAGAGCAAAGGTATCCTGCAACCAAAATAACGTATTCAGCACAGCCTTATGGGTCATCATCACCCCTTTGGGCTGTCCCGTGGAGCCAGATGTGTACATGATATACGCCAGGTCTTTTTCATTGGGAATATTTTGCAGACTCAGCTCATCCGTAGACATCCCTTGTGCTTTGACAGGAATAAAATAAGACTCATCCCCTCGCATCTCCCGCAGTCTAACGATCCATTCCGACTCTCCCCATACCGTTTCATCCAGACAAATGACAGTTTCAATACAGTCTGGCAAATGATCTAACGTCCGTCCGAAATAACGTAAATTCGTAACAAGCACGCGGCACGAACTGTCGTCAAGCATATATTGGATTCGGGATTGCGGATAATCAGGATCAATCGGTACATAGGCACCACCAGCCTTCATAATCCCTAAAATAGCGGTAAGCAATGGGACATTCCTATCCCCCATAATGGCAACCAGCGAGTTCGGACGAACTCCATAGCGACTGAAAAGCTGTCCCAATTGGTTGGAGCGAAGGTGCAGCTCCTTATAGGTGACAGCCATGTCGCCGTCCAGAACCCCCACTGCATCAGGGGTACGGAGCGTCTGCTCCTGAATACGAGACGTAATTGTGACTCCAGCCGGATAAACCTTCTGCGTATCATTAACACGATGGATGACCGCGCGTTCCTCTGCCCCCATGTAATCCATTTTCCACACAGACTGCTCCGGGTCCTGAATGGCACCCGCAATAATGTTACGGAAATACGCTCCGATCCTGGACATCGTTAAGGCTGTAAACAAATCTGTTCCATAGCTAAGCGATATGACCAATTCGTCATTTACGGATTCCACAATTACGGTCAAGTCAAACTCGTTCGCGTCGGCACCATTTCCCAGCTTGATTCTTTCCATCGGGATTCCCCCGAAGTTCTCCTCATTTTTGGAGCCGGCTGCAAAATTAATTAGAACGTCAAACAGTGGGGCACGATTTAGGCGGCGCGGACGGTTCAATACCTGCAATAGCTTGTCAAAAGGATAGTCCTGATGGGCGTATGCTCCTGCGCACTCATCTTTAACTTGTTGTAACAATCGGGAAAAAGATATGTCTCGGGAAAGTCGATTCCGCAGCACGAGAGTATTCACAAAAAAACCCATCAGGTTTCGAACCTGCTTTTGATTCCGCCCCGCCACAGGAGTACCAATAATAATGTCCTCTTGCTGAGTAAGCCGGGCTAATAACACATTCAGACTGGCAACGATCGACATGAACATGGTGGTTCCGTACGTGCGGTTCAACCGCTCCAAGCCCGCGCATAATTCCGCATCCAGAATGACCTTTTCCACCGCCGCCGGAGCATTTCGGATGGTCGGACGCGGAAAATCCAAAGGCAATTGAAGACTTGGCAATTCACCATCCAATCGGGATTTCCAGTATTGCTCCTGCGAGCTTAGTTTTCCAGTAAGCACCTGCTGATTTTGCCAATGTGCATAATCAATATACTGGATTGGCAATTCTGGCAAATGGGGGCTTGTTCCTTGCTCCAACGCCTGATAAATATGAAACAGTTCTTGAAAAAACAGATCCATAGACCAACCATCTTCAATGATGTGGTGCATACAAATATGAAAAACATAGTCGTTTGCCGCCAGCATGTAGATCTGTGCCCGCCATAATGGACTCTGCTCCAGATCAAAAGGCTGATTCATCACAGTCTGTATTTCTTTTTGTACCTCTGCCCACGCTGTTTCTTCCCCTGTATCCGATACATCCACAACAGGCAGGTTTAAGGTCAATTGCTCCAGCACCACTTGCTTCGGTACACCTTCGACCACCGTGAACACTGTACGAAGGATAAAATGTCTTTCAACGATGGTATGGAGGGCCTGCTGTAAATACGAGGTATTCACAGCTTGTCTGATTCGAACGGCTACCGATTGATTTAAGGCGCTGCTCTGAGCGTCCAGCTGGGACTGAACCCAGAACCGTTTCTGCCCATGAGACAGATCATAGGTCTGCTTCTCTCCCATGTGTAAACCTCCATCTGTACATTATTCGAGGATATGCTACTGCTTTTCGTATAACGTTTCATTGCACCAGACATACCGGGTTCCGTTCCATTCGGTTGCAGAACGCACATCCGGGAAAAAGCCGCTGCCGAGCAGATTGGCGCTAGTATTGCACAGCACTGGAATACCGCTCAAATTCTCGTACGCATCCAGCAAATCATAGATCAGCGGATTATCCTCCCGACTCACCGTCTGGAGGCGTGCCGTTCCATCGAGATGACGGATCGCAGGAATGCGTTCCACCCATTCATCACGCAACATATGATCAAAAAGCATATACGGATCACGTGTTCCCGGTGAAAAAATAGCAGGTGCATGCTCCTCCATACAAATCGGTGAGACCGGACGATAGTCTTCCCGCTGCTTGATGGCATTCAGGCGGTCTTTCATATCCGGTTGAACGGCAGCTGCCAGTATACTCCGGTTGCCCAATGCACGTGGTCCCAGTTCCGCCCGATCATGCAGCACCACGACTGGATCATCTGTCGTATGCAGCAGTTCCGCGAGCTGTGCTACCGTACAAGCACGTGATTCCCAGCCTTCTGCTGGCTCATTTTGAATGACCATGGGTCCGCTGTACACAGACCAATTCAAATGAGGATGACCTGTCTGATGAATCATTTCACAACAGGCAGCACCAATAGCCGAACCTGTATCGTTGGTGAACGGAGAAACAAACACATCGTCAAATAATCCGCTTTCCCGAATCGCACTGTTCCATTTGATATTCAGAGAACAGCCTCCTATAAAGCAAAAGTTTCGTGTTTTCCGTCCATGCTTGGTCACACTCGCCTCCAACGAGGTTACGAGAAGCTGCTCCAAATACTGATGGAAAGACGCCATGGCGTCTGCATGTGGAATATGATGCTCATCTACATATCGCTTGATTTCCTGGGAAAAGGTCCAGTTAAACTCCATCGAGGGTGAAAAATGCCGTGCATACGTCAGCTCAAACTGTTCGAGCAGCTCTGGACGTACCTGTCCCTTGGCAATGTAGGCCATAACCTTGCCCGCTACCGAAAGATCATCCACGCGCGGTCCTTGCCCTCCGCGCAGAAATGGCTCAAAGTGCAGCGAAAACAGTGAATAAATGTTGCCAATGTACATGAAGAGAGGACCCAGATTTTCTAATTTTCCGTTCGCTGGATCAAAGTAATAAAAACGCGGATACATGCCGCCATCGTACACAAGCGCGTAAGACGGCTCCTTGGTCACCGCGTAAGGACTCGCGCAATAGGTGCTGGCGATATGTGTGGTTGAATGCATATAACTGGTATAGTTGTAGGTTCTTCCACCAATGGCAAGGCCACTGCCCGAATAGGCTTGGAGCGCGTCGGCTGAAAGCGATACTTCGCGGTAAGGTGCAACCGTGAGGGACAGCTCCTGCCCATGGGAACGCGTGTCCACCTTACTTTCCTTCAATCCGGCCCAGCCGTCGATGACAAACCGATCCACATCTGCCGAGGTATAGCCATGCAGGTTAAGCACTTCCTCGACAAAATCCAAATCAGGAATTTCGCTGTAGCGTTTGTTGTTATTGAATTTTTCAACCTCGTAGCTGAAAATAAGCTTGTTATCCTCAATCAAGGCCACACTACCATCATGCGTTAATTTCAGTCCGCAGAATAACATGTTCCTTCACTCCTCACCTGTTAGCCCAACACAAAGCCGCTTTATTGTTCAGCCTCAGCAAAATGACGTGGTAATACCGGAATGATATCGGATTCCTCGAAATCGACACGATTGGATTCATCTATCCAGCTTCCCAGCCCGGCCACCGTTGGCTCCTGAAAAAAGACCTGAATCGGTACATCTATGGCCAGCTGGTCTTTAATTTTAGCAATGACACTCATCAGCATCAGCGAATCTCCATTTTCAAAAAAGTCCTGGTGTATGCTAATTTCCTCATGCCCCAGTACCTCGCCCCAAATCTGACCTAGCTGCCGTTCTGTTTTCGAATACGCATCTCCATCATGGCCGATCAAGGTCACTTGAATGTGAGAGTTCATGTGCACTCCAGTGTCCGTAGCCTCCGACTTGGGCTGTAGCGTACGAAACAGCTCTTCCTCGAAGGAGACAAATTTAGCACCCAGCTTCACATTTCGCTGGATCATATCGTTCAGTGCCTCATTAGAGGTAATGAACTGCTTCAGCTCTTGATAGGACTCCAGCAGATGACTGTAGGCTTCAGACTCTTGATCGTTGTGTCCCTGCGCTTGCTCTGTAATTTCCTTTGTTAAGTCTGGGGAAAAGCGAACCTTGAGCAGCGTCAACACTTGAGCCAGCTCCTGGCTGCGAATGTTGGCAATGACCGTTTGGGTCAGTTTATATTGCAAAAGCCGATCAAACAGCTTGCCATAGTCCTCCGACGAAATCGGCTGAGATAACATCCGTTGATCCATCAGCTCGTCCGATGTAGCCCCCATCTCCAGATGCGACCAGTTGATCGCCATCATCTCCATGCCACGACGGCTCTGATAGTGGGCATACTGATCCAGAAATGCATTTGCAGCAGCGTAGCTACCCAAGCCTACACCTCCCAGCTGCGAAGCCACTGACGAGAAAAGAATCCAGAAGTCCAGCGTTTGATCCTTAGTCACCTCGTTTAACACCCATGTTCCTATTACCTTGGCTCCCATGGTTCGCTGGAACCCCGCTGCATCCATCTGCTCCAGACGAATTTCCTCCAAATGCATCGCGGCATTCATGCCCCCATGAATCGGGCCATAACGTGCATGCACATCATCCACGACCTTCTTCATTGCATCCAGATCCGTGATATCTGCCGCATAGTAGCTCACCTCGGAGCCGAGCTTTTCAATCTCCAACAGTCCACGGATTTTCTTCGTAATTTCAGAGGTATCCAGCCCCGCAGCTCGTTCCTGCCAGCTTTCCCGGTCCGGAAGCACAGTACGGTTCACCAGCACGAGCTTAACCTTCGCCTGCCGGGCAAGATAGTGGCAAGTTTCCAGTCCAACTGAACCGGCTCCCCCGGCAATCAGATAGACGCCACCCTCACGGATTGTAATCTTCCGATGTGGATGAGCTGTAAGCTGCATCCGTTCCAGCTGCTGCGTATACCGCTGACCGCTTCGCCATGCTGAACTTTGATCTGCTTCGTCCCGATCCAATTCCAGCATGATTTCCTGAGCAATGTCGGAATTGTCGCGTCCGATCGTTTCTACATCCATACAGCTACAACGATGCTGACTATATTCCTGCGAGATGACCTTCATCAATCCCCACAGAGGCGCTTTTTCCGGGAACACATATGTATCCTCCGCTACGACCAGCTGTGCGTAGTTCGAGACGACTTTGATTTCCAACAGGCGATGAATCGAGCTTGCCTGAACAGCCTTCATCAAATAAAAAAGACTTAAAGCCCCTTGCTCCTGACTTTCATTCAAATCATCGAGTTGTCGCATGCGACTGCGAATTTCGGTGCAGGTCCACAAGTGGACGATACCGGAAAGCTCTGCTCCCCCTCGCGTCTCAACCTCGGTCACGGCTGCAAGCAGCCTGTTATAATCCTCCGCATAGCCGGGACGAATCTGATAATGGCTGGGATCTATGGCAGCATAATCAGATGCAGCCTCTACGATAATAGGTGTGAGTCCTTGATCCTTCATAAACTCGCTAAGTGAAGCAGCTACGCCTTCTTCATCCGCCAGAATAAGCCATGACTTGCTGGTAACCGACCGTTCTTGGGAGGCAGAAGCCGTCAACGGACTGGCTACCCAATTCAGTTCATAGAACCACTGGTCAACCTGCTTCTCCGGTACCGATCTCAAGGCTGGGGAATCTGTTTTATGCTCCATCGCATGCTCCGGGATATAATCCACCCAATGTCGCTTGCCTGCAAATGGATATACAGGTAAAGGAACACGATGTCTTTGATCCAAATCATGCAGAGCTGTCCAATTGATCTCGCTACCTTGCATATATTCATCCACAACCCGATCTAGGCTGGTGTCAGGCTGTACCTTGAAGCTTTTCTCCTCACGGGTCGTTAGGCGGGTATAATATATCCCCTCTCCCGCTAAAGCTGGACGTGCAGCTTCATCTGCATTTGCAAATCGCTCCAGCCCTTCCCTTAACTCTTCAAGACTTGTAGCTACAATCGCAAGCCGATAAGCATAGTGCCCCCGTCCCTGATTGCTTGTAAAACAAATATCTGGCAGCGCATGAGCCGTGCGATCCAAAAACGTACGATAACGGTCAACCAAAGCATCAAAGGAAGCTTTACTCTTGGCAGACAACGTAAATACATACGGTACGTTTTCTCCACTGGCGGACTGGCTCTGCTCGTCCTGCTCATATTCCTCCAATATGACATGACAGTTAGTTCCTGCTAGACCAAAAGCACTTACTCCTGCCCGCCGTAGCACTCCTGCCTCCGTCTCCCATGGAACCAGCTCTGTATTCACATACACAGGCGATTCAATGAAATTAATGTGCGGATTCGGCTCGTTAAAATGGAGGGTTGCCGGAATCTCCTTCTTTTGCAATAACAGCACTGTTTTGATCAGACCTGCAATACCGGCTGCGGTGTCCAGATGACCTATGTTCGTTTTCACCGCGCCCAAGGCACAAAAATGCCGCTTGTCCGTGTAGCTGCGGAAGGCGTTGGTAATGCCTTCAATCTCAATCGGATCACCTAGACGAGTTCCTGTACCGTGAGCCTCAATGTAGGTTACCGTTTCCGGAGAGATACCCGCATTACGCCAAGCTTCCTTCATCAGCTCTGTCTGAGCCAAGGCACTTGGCGCGGTAATGCCGTTGGACTTTCCGTCCGAATTCATGGAGCTGCCTTTAATGACAGCGTAGATATGATCCCGATCCTTTTTAGCCTTTTCCAGCGTCTTCAGTACGATGACCCCGAATCCCTCGCCCCATACCGTCCCATTCGCTGCGGCATCGAAGGTGCGCGCAACAGAGTCGGGAGAAGCAATGCCGATATCGACCAGTCCTTCATCTACGGGAAACAGGGTCAGGTTCAGCCCGCCGGCTACAGCCATGTCACAATCGCCAGTAATTAGTCCTTTGACCGCATGATGCACAGCAGCCAAAGATGCAGAGCAGGCGGTATCAATCAGATGGCTGCCGCTGGCGAGATTCAGCAAGTAGGCCACCCGACTGGCTACGACTGAAATGGTATTACCGGGTAAGGCATACGGCTCCATGTTCTGAATCAGTTGCAAGTAATCGGCATCCGTATCCCCTACGTATACCCCGGTTCGTGAGCCGTACAATTCCTTTTCGGCATAGCCGGCATCCTCCAGTGCTTCCCAGGTAACTTCAAGGAAAATGCGCTGCAAAGGGTCCATACACCGGGCTTCTGCAGGAGTAATGTTAAAATATTCTGCATCAAAACGATCAATATGGTCCAAATATGCTCCTCTGCGATACTTGATCTCCGGCGCATATCGTTTACCTTTGAAATAGTCCCGAATAGGCTGGTCCACGTCAGCCTTGCGGCTTTCCGGGAAGTCCCTCACGGCATCCATGCCGTTCACGAGATTATCCCAAAACTCATCCGTTCCATTTGCTCCCGGAAAACGACAGGCCATCCCAACAACGGCAATATCATCAACCTTCACCGTTTTGGACTCATTTTCGAATAGCTCTTTTAGCATCGGCAGAGCTTCTATCTTGGAGAGATGTTTTGCGGCAACCTGAGCTAGCAAATAATTCTGAACCCGTTTCATATGTTATCCCTCCTTCAGATGGTCCAGCGCCCGTATAGACTCGCTTACATCCAGTGAGCCATCTTCAATTTGATCCAGCAGGCTCATAAGATCCTGATCCAGCTGTTCGTCATCCTTGGACTGATTTTCAAAGTGATTCATATACGCTGCAATCGTAGGATAGGAAAACAGCTCGGCTACTGTTGCCTCACTGCCCAGTGCGTGCTTCATCTTTCGATGAAGCCGAACAATCGAGATGGAATTGCCGCCGATTTCAAAAAAGCTGTCATGGATGCCGACGTCCTCCGGGCTTATATTTAAAATTCCGGCCCAGATTTTCGTCAGCATATGCTCTCTTTCATTGCGAGGCGCCACATATGCGGTTGAACGGTGAACTCGGTCCTCCGGCTGTGGCAGATTTTTGCGATCAATCTTCCCGTTCGGAGTTAACGGCATCTCCAGCAGTTCCATGAAAAATCCCGGAATCATATACTCAGGTAATATTTCACGCAGGTGTGTTGTCAGATCATCCACTTCGAGCCCTTTTTCCAGCGAAGTAAAATAACATAAGAGATTGGTTACACCAAACTCATCCGTTTGGGCAATCACAGCTGTTTCCTTGATCCCTGGAAAAACGGATACGGCCCGTTCCACTTCTTTGAGTTCTACGCGATACCCACGCACCTGTACCTGATCATCCTTGCGGCCGCTATACTCCAGAATGCCATCCGGCCGTAACATGCCCAAATCACCTGTACGATATAGCCTTTCTCCTGTTTTGGGATGCTGGGTAAAAGCCTTGGCAGTTGCTTCTGCCTTATTCCAGTACCCCTCCGTCAGACCAATCCCGCCGATGCATATTTCGCCTTTGACCTCAAAGGGGCACAATTGCCCCTCCTTGTCCAAAATATAAACATGCGTGTTCGCAAGGGGTCTTCCCAACGGAATGCTCAATTCTCCCTCTTCCGGAGATGCGTCAATCAGGTAACAGGTTGCATAAATAGCCGACTCGGTCATACCGTAAATGTTGGCAATCTTGGCTTGCTGGAATGTGCTGTACCAGTCCCGCACCCCATTGACGAGCAAGGCTTCGCCTCCATTGAATACCCATTTAAGTTCCGGTAGCGGATGATCCGTCTCTTCGGTCGGAACCGCATCCAGAAAGAGACTCATCTGGGCCGGAACGAACTGGGTAATGGTAATCTTGTCATCCCGGAGCTGTTCATATAGCCGTTGAGGATCTTTGACCGTATCCGAGCTGAATATAGACAGCTTGGCTCCGTATATCAGAGGCCAGAAGAATTCCCATACCGAATCGGTAAAACTGGCAGAAGTCTTCTGCGCAATCACATCTTCTGCGGTCAAACAAAAGGTATCCTGCAACCAAAAGAGCGTATTCAGCACAGCTTTATGCGTCATCATGACTCCTTTGGGATCTCCCGTAGAGCCTGAGGTGTAAATCAAATACGCAAGATCATTTTCACCGGCAGGACACGCCCATGAGCCCTGCTCCTGGCGCTCCCAATCCGACCGCTGATACACCGTCAGACGATCTGCTCGCATCTTCGTTTCGTCAAGACAAACAACCGTCGTCATGCTCTCCGGCAAATCTCCCAGCATCGTTTGAAGCTTGGCAGACTCGGTGATCAGCACACCGCAAGAACTGTCGCGCAGCATATATTGAATCCGCTTTTTCGGGTAGTCCGGGTCAATAGGCACGTAGGCTGCACCTGCTTTTAATACGCCGAAAACAGCTACTAAAAGCTCAATTCCCCGTTCCGCTACCACTGCTACCCGCTGGTTAGGTCGCACACCTGCTGCGTGCAGCAGGCGTGCCATTCGATTCGCTTGTTCCTCCAATTCGGCATACGTAATGGAGGAGCCGTATTCATAAATAGCGGTTTGCTGTGGTGTGATTGCGACCTGACGGGCAAACAAATCAGGAATCGTAACATGATCCTCATAAAGCTTTGCAGTCTGATTCATCTCCGCAATGACGCGTTCCTCTTCTGCCGATAGAATTTCAAATGCATCAAAATCCAGATCCATAGGGTCTACTCCCGAACCGGAATTGCAGCAGATACAGCCGATTGACCTACCAAGCTGTTTGTGAAAAAGTCCACTAAGCGATCTATGCCTTCGTTGTATCGCGTTGTAGAGTAGGACAGGCGCAGCATTTTCGGCAATCCAAAATCAGAACCTGGCACAGTCGCCACTTGTTTGGCTCTCATAATTTGTTCAGCCAGCTCCAAACTCGTTTCGATGCCGTGCTCGTCCATGTACTTTTCACAATCGAGTGTGAAGTAAAAGCTACCTTGTGCAGGGATAGCACGTACGAGCGGAACCTCATTGAATCGCTCCACCGTATAATCCCGTCTTGCTTTATACAGGCTGACCAGCTGCTCAATCTCTTCGGGATGTGCCAATGCTTCCAATGCGCCAAATTGCACGACAGGGTCGGCTGTCAGCAATGTGTGATGCTGTATGACCGTGAGCGGTGTGACTAGCTCGTCAGGAACGATGCAGTAGCCCACGCGCCGACTGTACATCCGGTACCCTTTGGAGAAAGCATTCGTTGTAATAAAGGCTGATTTGGTATCCTTCAGCTCCAGTACCGAAGTGCTTCGTTCATCAAAGCAAACATTGGCATAAATCTCATCATTAATGACCACCGCCTGACCGTTGATAATTTTATCAATGGCATACAGTTCGTCTTTCGTTAAGATGTTGCCTAGCGGATTACCAGGCGAATTAATGACTACAATTCTAGTTTTATCCGTGAAATTTTCCTTAAAGGAATCCAGATCCAGTGCTAGCGTCTCCAAATTGATATCATAGTAGCGAACATTCGCCCCTACCAATTGGGCGCAAAAATGATACAGAGAATAGTACGGACGCGGTAAAAGAACCTCATCCCCCTCTTTTGCCAGCAAATAAAACAGATTTCGGAACAAGGCGCTGGTGCCTACATTAATCAGGATATTGTTAGGGTTAATGTCCAGATCATATGTTTTCTTGTATTCCTCCGCGAGTGCTTCCTTTAATTCCGGCAAACCCGGCGGAAATACAAGCGAGCTTTTTTCAAAGGTGTCCAACGCATCCTTCATCGACTGAATGATATCCTCATGCAAAGGTAGCTCGGATTTTCCCAAGGTCATTCGAATGACCTCTTTGGAGCCGTTTTTCTCAAATTCATAAGCCATTTGATCCAGAACGAACATTAAAAACCGATTGTCATAAAATTCAATAGATGATCTTAATTCCATTTGTAATTGCCTCCTTTGAATGAACCGCACGTTAATGGGATACCTTAGACAGGTTGGACACACTACTAGCAATGGTCTTGATTATTTTGTGATACCTTTCCAGCATAGAGTGGACATAGGAAGATTCCAGCAAAGCGGTATTCCACCTCAGGGAACAGGTCAGTCCGGTTGTTGATTTCACGACTGACAGTTGCAGTGCTGCTGGCTCTGAGGGGTATACACGCAATCCCACTTCCCCTCCCTCGGGTAAAGATCTCGTTCCATCCTCTGTGTAAAAGACGACGTTATAACGTGATGAACCCTCCCTCCCGCTCTTCAACTCATTAGGGTCCAGCAGCAAATGAAACGGATATAAAACAGCTTGAAGCGCAGCTTGATGTTTGTCCTTCACTTTTTCTAGCAAAGGATTAAACGACGAAAGCCCCTCCATCGAAACTCTGACTGGCACAGGATGCTGGATACATAAAGGTACTCCGCTGCCCTGAACTGGATGTCCTTCGGGATGCATGACATAGATCAAAAGCTCCTCCGCATGCGTTAATTGCCGCAGCAGCAGGAAATAACAGGCGAATAGAACGTCCGTAACAGAACCTTCATGACTGGAGGCAAAAGCTTTTAGAGCTTCAGTCTCCTCTGTGGCGAGAGGCACTTCAATAGAAGTCCACTCGGGTGTTACAAAAGCTTCTTCCCCGCGTTTGAACGGCAATCCGATCGGAGGAAGCGGCTTTTGCAGTGCCTCAGTCCAATACGCCTTTTGAGGCTCCAAATATCCTTCCTGCAGCAACCGTTGTTGCCAATAAGTAAAATCAATCTGCGAGATGGACTGAAATATGTGGGCTGTATCCACTGCCGAATCCGTAACAGCAGCGGAATAGCGAATAAACAGTTGTTCCAGCCAACCTTTCAGATCGAGGCACTCCGTTAGTAATGGATGAACGGCGACGATCAATTGGCATCGTTCGTTGCTGTCACAACCCAAGCGTATCCGGTACAGCGGACCTTGTCGTAACTCGAACGGGTTCCGATACTCCACAGCCACACAATGTTCCGCCCAAGAAGCTGCATCCCCCTCTAGTACATCTGTAAATTTGTAATCCAACGGAAGACACGCCTGCACCTGCTGAGTCGGCCCGGCTGTCTCTTCCCTAAAGGTTGTTCTGAGCGTGCTGTGTTCGGCTTGCAGTTCTTCCAGCACTCTGGCAAATAACGTTTGATCCACCTTGCCTTTCCACGTTGCATGAACGATCACATTATTAGTTGATCCTCGATGTCGCCATATCTGCTTTTGATAAAAAGACAAAGGGTGCTGCTCAGCCTCCGGTGCCGGGCAAATCGCAGGAAGCGCAAAAGTAGAGTCCTTTCCCTGCCGTTTCTGTTTCATCTTCTCCGCTTCCTCAGGTGAAAAAATCCGGTACTCCGCTAAAGCTTGCTCAGGCTGGTCCACAATCTGGTCGATCAGGCTGAGCAAATGTCCTGCCAGCGCAGTGATCGTCTGTTCGTGAAACAAACGGGAGTAATACTCAAAGGTACATTTCAGTTCCCCTTGCATTCCCTGAAAAATGTCGAGCTTTAAATCCATGGTTGAACTGTGCTTGGCCCAGTCCACCATGTTCAGCGTTAAATCTCCCATCGTAAATTGGGTTTTCTGCATCCCCTGATTATGTAAAATAAGCATGGTGTCAAAAATAGGGTTGCGTGAAAGATCGCGCTTCTGATCCAGATGCTCCACCATTTTTTCAAATGGATAATCCTGATGATCATACGCGGCTATGGTGCGATGAGCCACCTCCTTTAAGAAGTCCGTAAAGCGCCGCTCACCCGCTGGAGTATTACGAATAGGCAAGTAGTTGGTAAAAAGTCCTATCGTATGCTCTACACCCGCATAACGTCTGCCAGCAATGAGGGAGCCTACAATGACATCCTCCTGCCCTGTGTATTGATAAAGCAGCACATTGTATACAGCAAGAAGCGTCATATACAGCGTAGCGCCATGCTCCTGTCCCATCGCTCGCAAGCGTTCAGCGACCACTTTGTCAATCGTGAACGAGTACACCCCCCCTTCAAAAGTCATCACAGGCGGCCGGGGATAGTCACTGGGCATTTTCAGAACAGGCAATCCTGACTCCAGTCCTTCCGTTAACGTCCTCAGCCAAAATTGCTCCTGTTGCAGCATCTGCTCACTTTGCAGAAAAGCATTTTGCCATACCGCATAGTCCTTATATTGGATACGCAGCGGCGGCAGGTTCTGCCCGGCATAAAGACTGGTAAATTCCCGAATGAGGATCTCCATGGAAACGCCATCCGAAACAATATGATGCATATCAAACATCAGCAAATGCTTGTCCTCTTCATCACATTCCTCCGTTAATGGCAGCAAGCGTACCCGAAGTAAAGGAGCCTCTCCCAGGGAAAACGGCTGGACAAATTCCTCCATCAGCTTTTGTACATCTGCTCCCTTTGGAGCCACACCCAGCGATATAGCAAGCTCAGCCTGCGGAAGAACACTTTGCACAATTTCATCCTCCGCAACATCAAACACCGTCCGAAAGGATTCATGGCGACGAATGATCGCAGCAAAAGCAGCTTTAAAGCGTTCCACATCCAAGCGTCCCGTGATCGTAGCCGCTCCGGGCATGTTGTAACTCAAATTGCCTTCTGCCAGCTGCTTCAAAATAAACTGACGGCGCTGCGCATTGGATACGGGATAAAATGCTTGTGGAGACACAGGTTCAATGGACTGGTAATCCGATTTTTTTTCACCTGAAATAAGCTGGGCAAGCTCACGAATGCAGGGATGCCCAAACAAATCAACCAATGTAATTCGTGTATGGAATACCTGGCTTATGGCAGTAATCAGATCTGTTGCCAACAGAGAGTCCCCGCCAAGTTCGAAGAAATCCGCATCCACAGACAGCTCGTCAATGCCTAAAATTCGGCCCCAGATACGTGCCAGCCTGTCTTCTGTTTCCGTCGGAACATATCCGTCACCAAAGGAAACGCGTGCTTCGCTATAAGCTGACACCTGTTCATCGCGGTTGCTGCTTCTACGTTGGATCGGCGGCTCCACCCAATATCGTTGCTTCTCCCAAGCGTATGCAGGCAAGGGTACTTTGACACACCCACCTACCGGATAATCCTCCGCCCAGCGCCTGTTCTCCCCGGCAACATATCGCCGGGCAATCATCGGGGCATCATCTGTATCCAGCGCCATTTCTACCAGGGACTCGCTGCACATGGAACAGAAAATCCCCTGCTGCTCCAGCCCTGTTCCATCCTGACGAACCAAAGCATCATAGGCCTGTTTGAGCTTTGTCCAAAGGCTGCGTCGATCCGTGACCGGAATCGCCAGCCGATAAGCATGATGCTCTCTGCCCGTATTCAGGACGTAACAGATATTTTCCAAAGGCGGAATATCGTCATTCTCCAAAAAATCAATATATCGGGCAGTCAATCTTCGCAGTGAATCCTCACTGTATGCCGAAAGGGTAAATACACGCTCCCCACCGCAGGGTAGATCGGAGGACGAAGAAAGGGAGGGCCTGCTTCCCTGATAATCCTCCAGTACCACGTGACAATTTGTACCGCTTAATCCCCATGAACTGATACCTGCCCTCAGCGGAATTCCATCCTCACTTCGCCATTCGGTTAGCTTCGTATGGATGTAGACCGGAGAACTATGCAAGTTCATCAACGGATTAGGATAAGCAAAATGCAGGGTGGGTGGAAGCTGCTTATGCTGTAAAGCCATGATCATTTTGATTAATCCTGCCATGCCTGAAGCGGAATCAAGATGACCGATATTGCTTTTGACCGAGCCGATACCGCAAAATTGTCTGTTTTGCGTATACCTGCGAAAGGCATTCGTAATCCCCTTAATTTCAATCGGATCTCCAATTTTGGTCCCCGTTCCATGGGCCTCGATGTAAGAGATCGTGGAAGGGTCAATGCCCGCACGCTTCCACGCCTCTACAATCACTTCTTCCTGAGCTCGGGCATTCGGGGAGGCCAATCCGTTGGAGGCACCATCCTGATTGATGGCACTTGCTTTAATCACGGAGTAAATATAATCGTGATCCCTCTCAGCTTGCTCCAGTGGCTTGATCAGAACAACACCACAACCTTCGCCCCATCCCGTACCGTCGGCATCCGCGTCGAAGCTGCGTGATTGTCCTTGCGGAGAAGTAATCCCCAGCCCGCCCGGCTCCATCCTGGTGGGTAACGCACCAATGGCTACCCCACCCACCAAAGCCATGCTGCAATCTCCAGCGCGTAATCCCTCACATGCAAGATGCAAGGCAACCAGGGAAGACGAGCAGGCGGTGGCTACACTCATTGCAGGACCGGACAGATTCAGCGCATAAGCGAGACGGCTTGCGATAACTGGCGGGAAATTCCCGACAAAGGCGGTGGACGACTCGCTTTCGATCAGCTCCTTGTATCGCGCTTCACTATAGCCGACATATACCCCCACTCGTGAGCCACGAATGCGTTCACCACCATACCCTGCATCCTCAATGGCCTCATAACCGGTTTCCATGAACATACGCTGCTGCGGGTCCATATATTTGGCTTCACCCGGAAGAATATTAAAAAATGCCGCGTCAAACGTATCAACTTCCTCCAAATAGCCTGCCGGCATATATGGCCCTTGATTCTGTTCATCCAAAAAGGGACGAATCTGCTCCAAACGTGAGCTAGGAAACGTTCGTATCCCATTCAAACCGTTGACCAGATTACTCCAATATTGTTCCTTGTTATCTGCTTGCGGGAACCGTCCGGCTACGCCGATAATGGCTATATCCCTGTTGCGGTTTATTCCATCGTGGGCTGCGGACGATGAAGCAGTTTTGAGCCGAACCTGATATTGCTTGATCAGAGAATACGCATGCTCTTCGGATAATTCCTGTTTGGCTACAAGCTGCAAAATGGCTTCAACAAACGTATCCCTCATATGCTTTCATATCCTTTCATAGCTTCATCCACTGAAATAGCGTCCTCCTTTACACGCTTGATCAGGCTTCGTAAATCCTCGTCCGCTTCGTCCGCGCCGGAAACTTCGACCTGTAAGTGCGGTGCTACGTCCGTCACTTCTCTTGTGCTGGCAGCATGCCTGTTTTCCATAAACTGTGCCAGCTGCGCAACTGTACCGTACGAGAACAAATCCCCGGCCTCCACTTCGGGATCAACCCGTTCATTCAGAAGACTCAGCACTTTCAAAATAAGCAAGGAATCCCCGCCGATTTCAAAAAAATGTTGACCTACATCAATTTCCTCGTATCCCAGCACCTCTGCCCATATTTGAGCGATCTGCTGTTCCAGTTCTGTGTAAGGCTCTGTTGTTTTCCCTTTCAGACTGACCTTCACATCTGTCACCGAACGGTTAGGCTCTACAGATGGCAGAGCTCCTGCTTCCTTGGTGGATTTAGCTACAGCTCGGCGTCGACTCGTCAACATATCCGGCGCAAGCTGAATTTTCATCATCGGCGCCCATTCACGCAGCTTCTGTGTATCAAACTTGCCGATTGCCACCTGATCCAGCGGATAAGACAAGCTCATGCGGAAAGCAGCCAGCGCATCTGATACAGGCATATAGTCCATGCACCCTGGTCCAGTGAGTCCCTCCCACGCATACCAGTTGATCGCAAGCGTCGTTTGCCCCTGCATGTTACGCTGTGCGCTGAAGGCATCCATAAACGCATTGGCAGCCGCATAATCTCCACCGCCAGCTCCGCCCCATAGCGAGGCTACCGAGGAGTACAGAACAAAGAAATCTGTCTCTTGTTCCGCCATAAGCTTATCCAATACCAGCGTTCCGTGAATTTTGGGGCGAAGCACCTTGCGAAAATCACCCAAATTCTGAATCTCCAGCGGACGACTGGTGTCGCCGCTAGCTGCCGCACAATGAACAACTCCCTTAACGGGGCCATAACGAGCTTGTACATCGTCAAAAATGTGTTGCATCTGCCTATAATCAGCCACATCTCCCGCGTAATAATGCACCTTTGAGCCGTGTTTTTCCATGTCTGCAAAGGCCGAAAGCTTACGGTAAATTGCGGCATCAGCCTTCCTTTGCACCGGATCATTTATGATGTGTGACCATTGCGATTTTTCCGGCAGCTCCGTTCGGTTCAGGATGACTAGATGGATCGGAGCTTGCTCGGATAAATACCGGCTAACCTCCAGTCCTAATCCCCCTGCGCCTCCAGTCACGATATACACGGCACCCGGACGAACGGTGATGGAACGCCGGGGTGGAATACCCGGATGATTCCGATTATCTGGAGTGCTTACCGTATCCGATTCGAGACGAGACATACCTTGGATGTAACGCTCCTGACGGATGACAACGAATGAATCCGTTTTGTTTTCTTGCAGCTCGGTCATGATCAGATCCGCCACTTGCTCGTTGGTGTGGTGGAGCGTTTCGACATCCAGTCCGAAGCATTGCAATTGTGGATGCTCCTGAGAAATAACTTTGACCAAACCGTGAATCGCCGCTTTTTCAGGTGATACTTGTTGCTCGTCCGATATCCGCTGGGTAAAGTTCGAAACCACCCGCAAGTCCAGCGTTTCATGCAGACCCTGATGCAGTAATGCTTTAGTCAGAAAATAAAGACTATAGACACCTGACTCCAAACCTGCATCCACTGTTTCAATGTTGACTGGGGTTGACGGGGTGACTGTACAGGTCCAGAGATGAACGATACCGTTCAAGCGCTGGTTATGTTGTCCCAGTTCATTCATGAGTTGAATATAATCTGCTTCTACACCCGGCTGGATGGTGTACTGTTGATCGTTCCGTTTTTCAAACCTTTGCCCAGCCTCTACAGTCACCACAGGATGACCGGAGCGCCTCATGCGTTGCACCAGTTCCTCACCAATCCCCAGCTTGTCTTTGAAGATTAGCCAGTTTCCTTGAGCCAACACGCCTTCTCTTGTCTTCTTCAGTTCTTTTTTAATCCACCGAACACGGTACATTAAATCTTCAACCCTGCTCACTTGTTCTTGCTCGCTCATTCGACCGATAATCAGCGCGGTTTCGGCCTCGGCACGGTTTGGCAAATGCATAGGAAAGGTTCGTACCTCCGTGAATCGCTCCTCCTTCAACAACTGCCCCCATGTTTCCGTCGTAACCAGCGGAGAATCCTTTCGTATGTCCTGATCCTCGAACAGCCACCATCCCTCCGTCATGCCCCAGACGAGATTTTCCGCAGGCTCGTTCTGCACTTTTTCGATCATAAACAGTGCTCCACCGGGAGCAAGCACCTTTTTCAACTGGGACAAGGATGTTCGTAAATGGCTTGTGGCATGAACTACATTCAGGCCAATAATGATATCAAACTGTTCTGGCACAAAGCCTTGTGCCACAGGATCTTCTTCAATATTAAAAGTCTGATATCGAACAAACGGGTAAGCTGCAAACTGCTTTTGCGCTTCCAAAATGATGCCCCGGCCCAAATCGGTGTAGCAATACTCGACTTGACGATTTGCTATGGCTGGGAAAAGAACCTTGCCCACCGTTCCCGACCCAGCCCCAACTTCCAGAATGCGGAGCCGTTTTCCCGCTTGCGCTAAAATATGCTGCTTTAATGCGTCCAGCGCCATCGTCTCACACAGATCGCCCAGCGTACGTCCCTGATTGGCAAAGCCCGCCAGGAATTGCGATGTACCATCGGGAAACAGCACACTCAGGGGTGACCTTTTCCCGGTCAGCACAGCCGGATAGGCGTCCAGACAATACTTCAACACCTTGAATGTTCCCGCAAATGCCGGATATTGTTCCACGTATTGGTTACATAAGGCTGACAGATCGGGAGCTGACCCTTCAAGGGTTAGCGTGATATTATCACCGTCAATGCAGATGTAGCCCTGTTCTTCTACGAAACGCAGCATGAACCGAAATAGACGCTGATATGTGGAAGTAATCCCTATCTTATGCAACATTTCTGGCTCTTTATATACTTTTCCGGGTTCCGTGAGCGTCCCCCATTGTCTGAATAATCCGATAATAAGCTGGGCCGCAAATTCATCAACCGCCTTTTTATAGCCCTGTTCTACCGCAAAGCCGCTCTCTTCCAATAACCGTTCACCAAATTGGAAAACCGCCTCGGTAGCCTGCCAGAAATCAGGAGATTCCTCCTGCGTGTCAGAGGTCAATTCCGCACTAGTTGGTACATGCGGTGGTTGCTGAACTTTGGGTTCAACCCAGTAGCGCTTCTCTTCAAACGGGTAGCCTGGAAGAGGGACTCGCACCCGGTTTTGTCCGTGATAATAGTCCTCCCACTCCAGCTCCCTTCCTTGCATATACGCCTTTGCCATATGCTCCAGCGATTCCGCAGGCTGTACCCTATACGGCTCAGGGCTGTTCCCTGTTTTTGCTGTCGTATTTACGTATATTCGTTCGCGATCCGGTAATGCCGAAGCTGCATCATGATCGCTCTGCTCCACGAACAGCATGAGCTTACGCCGTAATTCTTCCTGCGAGCCGACGACGGTAGCCAAACGGCAGGCGTCGTTTCCACGGCTGATATTGGTACAGTAACAAATGTCTGCCAAAGCTTCGTTGGTATTTCCCAGATAAGCTGCAAACCTGTCGGCATAAGCGTAGAGCGCTTGTTCAGTCCGGGCTGACAAGGTGAATACATATTCCTCGCCCAGAGAATGAACTTCTCTTTGAATCGCATATTCCTCCAGCACAACATGGCAGTTCGTTCCGCTCAAGCCAAAGGAGCTTACCCCTGCACGACGAATCCCGCAGTCTGGCGTCCATTCCTGAAGTGACCGAGCAACATAAACCGGAGAATTTGCAAAATCAATATGTGGGTTAGGCACTTTAAAATGAAGGGATGCCGGAATCTGACGCTTGGTGATGGCCAGCACTGCTTTTATAAACCCGGCAATCCCTGCCGCTGAATCCAGATGCCCGATATTGCTTTTGACGGAGCCTACCGCACAGAACTGCTTACGATCTGTGTACCGTCCAAAAGCCCGTGTAATGCCCTCCATTTCAATAGGATCACCTAGCTTGGTGCCTGTCCCGTGCGTTTCGATATAAGAAACCGTCTGCGGATCAATCTCCGCACGCTTCCAGGCCTCTTCAATCACTTCAGCCTGCGCTGCCGCATTGGGAGCTGTGATCCCGTTGGAGCGACCATCCGAGTTAGCTGCGCTTCCTTTGATTACTGCGTAAATATAATCACCATCAGCCACCGCCTGCTCCAGTGACTTCAGTACAACAGCGCCAACCCCTTCGCCACCGCCTGTACCATCTGCCGATGCGTCGTACGCCTTCGTCTTTCCATCAGGTGAGGCGATTCCCATATTGAAGAGATTTTCATCCACCATCGACAAATACAGATTGACACCACCAGCCACGGCCATTTCACAACCGCCGGACGTTATCTCCTGTACCGCATGATGTACGGCGATGAGTGAAGAGGAACAGGCTGTATCAATAACCTCCGCCGGGCCTGTCCAATTGAAGGCATAAGCAATCCGTCCGGCAATCACAGCCTGCAAATTCCCCGGAATTGCGGAAGGCTCTACCTGTTGCATAAGGTCCATATATTGCGGTGTGCCTGTCCCTACGAACACTCCTGTCTTCGAGCCGTACACCTCTTTTTCCGAGTAACCCGCATTCACCATCGCTTCCCATACAACCTGCAACAGCAGACGCTGCTGCGGGTCCATCATCCGTGCTTCATTAGGGGATATTTGAAAAAATGATGCATCAAAGCCATCAATTCGATCCAGATATGCCCCTTGTGGCAACGATTTTGACTGCCCGACTACATCATCTGAACCCTGAGCAATATCCTGTAACCGATGGGCCGGAATGTCGCGGACGGCATCCACCTCGCGACACAGATTGTCCCATAAGTCATCGCAATTGTCCGCCATAGGGAAATGGCAAGCCATGCCAATCACAGCAACATCACCGTTTCGCCCCTTGCTTCCAAGCTCAGGTCTGTGGTTATGTAGTCGTTTTGTTTCCGTTTTGCGAAGGGCTTCGGTAGGTTGCTCTACACCGCCGAACTGAATGATTTTAGCCTGCATGGCGATCGTATGATGTGTAAAGAGCTGTGGAATCGTCAGCTGAACTTTCAGCAGATGGTGGATTCTGCTTTGCAGTCGCACGATAGACAATGAATTTCCACCTGCTTCAAAAAAACTTTCCTCCACACTAACGACAGGTACGACCAGCAGCTTCTTCCAGATCTCCGTCAGCTGTTCTTCTAACTCATTACGTGGTGCCACATATGCACGGGTTTCGGTAATTACAATCTGGTGCAGAGGCAACGCTTTTTTATCCACCTTGCCGTTCACTGTGACGGGCATGGACTCCAAGCAGACGATATGAGTCGGGACCATATAGCCCGGTACATGCTGCTTCAAGTACGACTGGACATCGCTCGTTCCGACCGGAGATTCTTGCCTGGCTCCCGATTTTTTCAAGGTATAAAAGGCAGCAAGATCCTCGGTTCGTTCCTCTGATCCATGCGGAATGACCACGGCTTCTTTGATGGACGGATGACTTCTGAGAACAGACTCAATCTCCCCCAGCTCCACACGCATCCCCCGGATCTTAACCTGATCATCGGACCTGCCGACAAACTCCAGATTGCCGTCGGGCAACCATTTCACCAGATCGCCTGTTTTATACATCCGTTCTGTTTCGGTCCCAAACGGATTCGGCACAAAGCGTTCTGCCGTCAAGCGTGGATTGTATAAGTATCCGCGCGCCAGTCCAGCGCCAGCGATGAACAGCTCTCCAGTAGCTCCGAAGGGCAGCAAGCGTTGCTGTGGATCCAGAACGTATACCTGATAATTCAGCAGAGGCTTACCTATGGGTAATGTTGCTCGCTGCTCTACAGGCAGACATTCATACAGAGTTGTATTAATAGCCGCTTCCGTCGGGCCGTAAATGTTGAGCAGCTTGTCTATGTTCAGCTTATCGCGTAATTGCTGTACCAGCTCGCCGCTGCAAACCTCACCTGCCACCATGATAAAAGCAAAGTGATGTTCGATATCTGTCACCTGTTCTAACAGCACTTCCATCAGTGAAGGTACGGTATTCAACACGTTAATCCGTTCCTTCCGTACCAGTCCCCAAAAGGCGCTTGGATCGGTTTTGGCTTCTTTTGGAATCAGATACAGTGTCCCGCCTGTAGCTAACGGTAAAAAAATCTGCTGCACAGAGGGATCGAATGTGAACGGAGCCATCAAAACATGTCTCAACTGTTCATGGAAGTCATAGCTGCGTTTCAGTCCAGCCAATTGATTGACAATATGACGATGCTCTATCACCACCCCTTTAGGCGCTCCCGTCGAGCCTGATGTGTATATGACATACGCTGTATGATCAGGTCTACCCTCAAACGGTAGATTGGACGGCTCCCCCGCATATAATGCAGGATTGGATAGATCGAGCACTGTTCCTTGAAAAGCATGGGTATCCACATGCTGTGGAGGTGAGATCAACAACTCCATCCGACTATCCGTTAAAAGCTGCTGTACCCGCTCTACTGGAAACGTCGGATCTATCGGACAATACGCCGCTCCAGCCTTTAATACCGCTAAGATGGCAATGATGACCTCCGTCGTCGGCTCAGCCATGATGCCCACGATATCATCCGATCCCACTCCGTGACGTTGTAAAGTATGGGCCAACTGATTTGCCTTCGCATTTAGCTCTCTATAGCTAATGCGATACCCTGCCTCGACCACAGCAGCTTGTTCAGGCGTTGTCATCACCTGTTCTTCGAACAATTGATGCAGCAAGGTCACACCCGGCAGCTCTACAGCCGTCTGATTTAATCCATGTACCAGAAGCTCTCGTTGCTGTGGAGCCAGCATATTTGCCCCATCATCCTCCAGAGAGACCGCCGATTTCTCAGGCCATTGAGCCAGAACATACAGCAAATTTACAGCAAAGGATTGGACTAGCGACAACGAATACACCTCAGGCCGATAAACCAGTTGCAGCATTCGGCCTTCTTCGTTTGGTACAAGCTTGATCATCAGATCAAACCGATCCAGGTCCTCAGTCACCGTTTGTAATCCCTCATCCACACATGCCATTTGCCACAGTTCTTGCAGTTCTCTCCCGTGAACGGATGTCCATTTGTTATAGAGAAGGGGCACAGAAACATCCTGATGATTCATCGTTCGAGAAAACTCGGCCTTCATGTCTTCGTTAAGCTCACGCCAGGTTCGGCTTCCCTGAACCCGCGGCTTGAGAAAAAGCACATTTCCCCGCTTGGGTTCGGACTGTATAAGCGTCGTCGTGCCGATACAAATATCCTCTGACTGCGAATAGCGATAGACCAGCCCTGACAGCGCCGTCAGGAACAAAATAAAACGTCCCAACTCCGAGCCCTTCGACATTTGATCCAATTGACGAATCGTTTCCCTGGGAATAACCATTTCGAGCGTTTCCTTGCGAGCCTCCGGCTGATGGTTAGACTTGCTTCTGCTTGCAGGCAGTAACTCCCTCGGCAGGTCTTGAGACCATTTTTCCATCCAATATTCTTCAATGATCCGGCCTTTCAAATGTGTACTTTTGTCCATACACACTCCCCTCTCTGTCAACCGTTCCAGGCCTTCATGAGCTGACGAATCTACCATATCTTCCAGTTGATAATCTCAATGAATCACTTAATTAATTCACTATTCAAAATGCTCAGTCTTTCCTCAAAAGGAGGATGCACGTGATTCAGTTCCTTCTTCCATTCAGCCTTGCAGCTGCAATCCAGATGGTCCAGAACGCTCGGATCAAGAGTGTGATTATACTCCTTCAACGCCTCCATTACTCGATCACTGCAATGCGGACAATTGTAAGGCACCCCGACAGGAGAAGGATAGAATTGGAACAAACCGACGATGATCTTGCCCAAATGCGCCGTCCGTTTTACCACCTCAACGATGCTCCAGAGCCATGCCGGTTTATAGGCGCCCTGGTCACTTAAATATTGCACCAGTGTATAATCCTGTACGGTACAGCTTTCCAGTGAAACGGTCGTCGTACCGAGCTCAAAAGCATGCTCAATCGTTTGTACGGCATGTTCGATAGCCTCTTGTTCCGTAATAAAGGGCGGCTTCAGCAACACATAGCTACGTAAATTCAGCTCCTGGGTCACCAAGCGGGCGGCCTTATCAAATTGCTTTAAGGAAAAGCCTTTGTTTATGCATACATACCGCAAAAAGTCGTCAATCATTTCGAGCCCCATGGCGACTTCCACATGCTTATCCGGTAAAAGGCGCTTAATTTCCGCCATATTTTCTTTCGTTACAAATTCGGGTCTGGTTTCGATGACCAGCATTTTGATCTCAGGCTTTTCTCCAACCATGCGTATGATTTCCCACAGCGCTTCAGCCGGAACTTCATTGTCGTTGAGAATGGAGCCGTTATTATATAGATTGAGTAAAGGATATTTGCTAAAATCAATCCGCTTAAATTCCTCACTAAATTGCTCCAAATAATAATGGGCAGAGAGAGGGCCGTCTTTACGTGTTTGCTTAGCCAAATGACCGCACATGGTGCAGCCATTTCCGTTTTTCAGGGCCCACTCACATCCGTTAGACATTAAATACATGACTGCGCGTTGATAGTTTTTTCCCTGAAAGTTTTCCTCACGAATATCCGTTTCTGTAGCTACTTTGTCCAAATGATACTGTTCATCTGGAATTTTAGCGTGAATCTCCTTCATTAGATTGGCGATGAGTCGGTAATAGTGGGCGGTTTCTTTCGTGGTCATCCATTGATAGGAATCCATTTGTTCCCAAGCTTTCGGCTTCTTCATCTTCATACACTCCTTTTCAAAGTATCCGGGCTATAGTCAAATTCAATTGCCCAGACCTCTTCCAGTCTCTTTTCCATCTCCGTCAAGGAGTGAATATTCTGAATGGCATAATCTCTTTCTGTAACGATCAGCCTGAGTAAAGCGATATAACGTTCACATAACAGTTCAATCGCGGACGGATCATATTTTGAGGGCTGATACATGATTTGGATGGCTGTTTGCTCCATTTGATGAATGCTCACCAGAAGTGAATAATCCGTTACGCTATGGCCAGAAAAGGATTCCAAGGTCAATTCACTCTGTCGATTGATCTCCAGCGGATAATTTTCAATCACAAGCAACGTATCAAAAAGACGCTCTGTGCTTCTGAAATTGCCGTAAGACTGTATATCCACAAGCGGTGTTGTTTCGTAGGGCTGTCTCGCTACGCTGGCTTGCTGAATATCGAGCAAGGCTTGTTGCAGCGTATCTCCATTGCCTGACTGTAACCGTACAGGAACCGTGTTCATCAAAAGCCCCACTACCCGTTCAATTCCAGGCAGGCTGCTGGAGCGGCCAGATACCGTCGTGCCGAAAAGCACATCCTGACGTCTGCTGACCTTTTGCAGCAGAATACCCCAGGCCGCTGTAAAAAGGGTACCTACTGTCACGGATTCTTCCTTCGCAACAGCTTCAAGCCCCCTCACCAGCTCCGATTGCAAAACATACGATTCGCAAGCCGTATCGCTTATTTCTGAGCTAGAAATTGTATCGGGTAAACACAGGGGCTGAACCTCATATCCAGTCAGGTAAGCTTGCCAAAATGCCTTGCTTCCGCTTCTATCCTGCGTACCAAGCCATTTCACGTACTCTCCAAAACGCGGCTTGGCTAATCGTTCTGGCTCCCGGCCTGCACGCAGCGCATCATATGCCCGGATAAACTCACCCAGCACAATGCCATTACTCCAGCCATCCATCACAATATGGTGGTTGCTGACCATCATGATATGACGATCATGCGCCAGCCTAAACACCGTAATCCGCAGTAGGGGGCCCTCGGACAGGTCAAATCCTACAGCACGGTCTGCCTCGCGAAGCTCCTGTAGTACCGTCTCTTGCTCCACCTCTTCCATTTCTATGAGGTCATGGAAAGTGAAAGATAGGACGCGTCCTTTCAGGACAATCTGAACCGGGTTCTGGATCTTTTCCCAGCGGAATACGCTTCTCAGCACTTCATGCTGTTGAATCGTCCATTTCCACGCCTCACAGCAGACAGATAGATCAAGCTGACCCTGCAGCGTATAGCTGTATTGCTCAAAATAAGCTCCTGTATCCTTGTCCCGTAAATAGTGGTAAAGCATTCCTTCCTGCATGGGAGTCAAACCAATGACATCCTCCACACGTGTTTTGTTCAATGGACGGTGGCTCATGGTTGTCTCCCCCTTACAATTGAATGATGGTGCCAATCCCATATGCGAACAGTCCCTCTTGCGGGTGACGAATAAACGGCTCTCGACAGCCCGTTGGGTCTACAAATTCCTCAAAGGAGGGATAACTTTGTTTCACTTCATCCCAGAAAACGCCAACATCATAACCTCTTCCCCACGTTTCAGGCCGCATGCTGATATCATGAAAAGCAATCATGCCGCCCGGTGCCACCAGCTCTTGATACATACGAAAATCCGAACTCACACCACCGTAGGAATGATCTCCATCAATAAATAGAAGGTCAATCTGCCGGTCTCCTAAAACCTTTTTCAAGTCCTGTTTGGTGGAGCAGTGAAATGAACGGTCTCGAATAAAAGAAAACTGCTGTCCCGTGCTGCCAAAGCTGGAGTAGAGCTGTACCTCACTGTCATCCTGACCCCCTCCATACGGTCCACCCGGATAATCAATACTGACGAGCAACGCGTCTGGATCGGCCAGTTGACTCAGGCAATAAAACACACCGCCGCTGGCTGTCCCGATCTCAACGACTGTTTTAGGCTTTTGGCCTTTCACGACCTCCAGAAAACGACGCAGCTCATAGGGATTCTGAATGGCTGGAAAAACAGGTACATGCTCGGCGACACGCTCCAAAATAGCTCTTAACCGGATAGATTGCGGACTGGTCACGTCTTCTTGAAGATTTTCCGGGGAAAGCAGTTCGAATAACTCGGGCACGATGACCTTAGCCAAGAGTCCTTCCACATCAGGTTCATCTTCTCCGTCCAGTAGCCATGCTTCTGGCAGCCGAGGAAGCTTGTCCTCAGGATTTTCGCCTTTTTCAATGGCTGCTTTGAGAAGATTTGCCTGTTCCCGTGTTAGCTTCACATACCCAGGCTTCCATGCATGAATGAGTATAAAATCCCCCTTTACCTTGATGTGATCCAAGCCAAACTTGTGCACCCATGGCAGATCGTTGTATCGCTTTTGCAGATAATAATTTAGGGGGCCTGTCGGGAGAATGCGTAAATGCTCCAATCTGTTGCTCATGCTCTCACCTCTTTCTCGTCGTAATCCATTCCTAAGTTACGTAAAAAAGATCCGGTATGGGAGTGCTCACAGGTCGCAACCTGCTCAGGCGTTCCAGCTGCCACTAGCTGTCCACCTCGGGTGCCCCCTTCAGGGCCAAGGTCTATCACATAATCTGCTGTTTTGATCAGATGCAGGTTATGTTCAATGATGAGTACGGTGTTGCCCTCATCCACGAGCTGTTGAAGGATAGTTAGCAGTCGCTGAATGTCGTCGGGATGCAAGCCTGTGGTCGGTTCATCCAAAATGTACAACAGGCTGCGCCCTTTTTTTAACTGACTTAGCTCCTCTACCAGCTTAATACGCTGGGCTTCCCCGCCAGATAATGTCGTGGCAGACTGACCCAGCTTCATATAACCAAGACCCAATTCGTTCATGAGCTTCAACTTGCCGTAAATATCCGGTTGGTCAGCGAAGAAAACAGCAGCTTCTTCAATGCTCATCTCCAATACATCCGCGATATTCTTCTCGTGATATGTAATTGCCAGTATATCCTCGCTGTAGCGTCTGCCCCGGCACGTTTCGCAAACCATTACAACGTCAGACATAAACTGCATTTCAGTGACGATCACCCCGAGTCCTGAACAAACTTCACAGCGTCCACCCGGTGAATTGAAGCTAAAATGTGCACTCTTTCGTTGGAGTTGCTTAGCTATTTCTGTCCTGGCAAACAGCTTTCGAATGGCGTCAAACACCCCCACATAAGTAGCCGGAGTGGATCGCGATGTCCGTCCAATTGGCTTCTGATCGATACAGATCACCTGATCAATCGACGCTTCTCCTTTCAGCTCTACATCGTGCTTCAGATATGCAGATTTACCCTCCAGGCGAGAACGTAATTTCCCATATATAACGTTATGAACCAGCGTGGTTTTCCCTGATCCTGATACCCCTGTAACACAAACTAAACAACCCAGTGGAATTCGTATATTCAGGTTCTGTAGATTGTTCTCCCTGGCTCCCAGCACCTCAAGATATTTCCCGTCACAGGCCTTTCTTCGTTGGGTGGGAACAGGAATACCTTGCTTGCCGCTCAAATATTGTCCTGTCAAAGACTTCGAATTGCTCATGACTTCTTCCACCGTACCCTGTGCTACAATTTCACCGCCGAGCAATCCTGCGCCAGGTCCAATATCAACAAGATAATCCGCTTGGGCCATAATCTCCTCATCATGTTCGACGACCAAGATGGTATTTCCCAAATCCCGTAGTCTGTGAAGCATAGCTATCATTTTCCCGGTATCCTTCGGGTGTAATCCAACACTGGGTTCATCCAAAATGTAGATCATGCCCATCAGCCCAGAGCTTAATTGGGTCGTCAAGCGTACGCGCTGTGATTCACCACCCGAGAGCAGGGTCACCGGACGGTTCAGATTTAAATAGTCCAGTCCCATATCCAGCAGCAGCGTCAAACGAGTCTTGATTTCCTGTAAAATGGGCTGGGCCACAGCCGCAAGACTCTCGAAAACTTGAGGTGCCATTCGCAGTAGTTCATCACAGCCTGCATACAGCTCAACCAACGGCATGTTCGAAAAATCGCGGATCGTTTTGTCCCCCACACGATATAGCAGTCGTTCTGCCTTCAAACGTGCTCCTCCGCAGCTCGGACATACTTGTTCCCGCATCACTTCCTTGTCTTCCGCTTTCATAGCGCTCATTTCATCCTTGGCATTAGCGTTAAAGCGCTCATAAATAAGATTCACAATACCTGCAAATCTTTCGTGCATCAGCTTGCCACCTGTAGCAGGATTCTCAATTGCAATCTTTTCCCCTTGAGTACCGTATAGCACAGCGTATAACGCCTCATCTGGCAGATCCTTTACCGCCGTGCTCAGTTCAAAATGATATCGGGTCGCTAGTCCCTCCAAAATTTTTCGATTTTTATGAAATTTCTCTTGCTCACATTGCCAGCCAAGTAGCTGAATCGCTCCTTCAGCTAGACTTTTGGATCGATCAGGAATCACACGTTCCAGATCTACTTCATAATGAGTGCCCAGTCCTGTACAAGTCGGACAAGCACCCAAAGGACTATTCGACGAGAAAGCCCCTGCCGAAATTTCACTCGCCACCATGCCACAACAGGAGCAGCCAAAATTCAGATTACATACGAATCGTTTATCAACCACAGGTCGAATTTGAATCCAGCCATCTCCTAAATCCAGTGCTTTATCCACCAGAGCTTGGATATCTTTTCGTTGCTCCACGGAAGCTGAAATCGTAATTCTGCCAACCAGTACCTCCAGCTGACTGTCTCCTTTTCCTAGACGTACTGCCTGTGGAGACATACTGGAAAACAAAACCTCAGCTTGCTCTATATCCAGCATTTTTTGATTCCAGCTTAATTGGGTGTAGCCTTTTTTTTGTATTTCCTTCAGCAACGCGACAGGCCCTTCATGTGGCATGGAAAGGATCGGCGCATAGATTTCTATTGAAGCATCAGGTGAGCATTGGAGTACCTGCTCCGTGATTTTTTTCCTTGTCTGTACAGACAGTGCTTCCTGACAGTAGGGACAAACCGCCCGACTTGTTCGTGAAAACAACAACCGGACAAAAGAGGAGATTTCGGTCAATGTACCCACGGTTGACCTCGGGTTGCGCGAGACCGTCTTTTGCTCCATCGCAATTGCCGGAGACAACCCTTCGATCAAGTCCACATCCGCCTCTTCCGTTTTTCGCAAGCCCATTCGTTCATATGCGGACAGCGACTCCATTAAGCGTCGTCGCCCTTCCGCATATAGTGTATTGAAGACAAGCGATGATTTACCCGAGCCGCTAACTCCCGTGAAAACAACCAGTTGATCTCGCGGAATCCGCAAGGAGATATTTTTCAGGTTGTGCTGTCTTGCACCTTTGACAACAATGTAGTTTTGCATGCTAAGCCCACACTTTTTCATAAATTTTAATGGATTGGTTATGAGCCACTGACTTCAGCACTCAACACCTCCAGCTCCTTCATCTGCCCCATTTCCATCTTCAGCAGTCGGTCTGCGGTATGGAAATAATGGTCATCATGCGTAATGGCGAAAATAATTTTACCCGCCGCCTTCATTTCAGGCAGAAGTGTATGGTAAAAGAACTTGCGGAATTCCGGATCTTGATCGGCAGCCCATTCGTCAAACAAATATACGGGTCGATCCTCCAGATAACAGATCAAAAGCGCAAGCCGCTTTCGTTGTCCACCTGATAGCTTGAGCGTACTGAAATATCCATCCTTGACCCTTACTTTTTCCTCCAGTCCCAGTTTTTTCAGATAACGCTCAATGTCGGACTGCTTTTCCTTATAATCAATGTCGTACAAGCGCTCAAACAGATGAAAATCAGAGAAGACGGTGGAAAAATACTCGCCCGACGTGCGGGCATCAATGACTTCTCCATTGATCGTGATGTATCCCGTTTGTGGAGGATAGAGGGCAGTCATTAATTTAGCAAGCGTCGTTTTACCACTGCCGTTGCCGCCTGTGATGAAAATGGTCTGTCCTTTAGCCGCTTCCAGTGTAATAGGTCCGACCAGAAAGCTGGACTCTCCAGTCACGTTGCTGTACTCGAAGCTAAGATTATGAAAACCAATTCGTTCCACAGCCACTTCTTCATCCACCAAACTCGCAGTATCATACACTTCTCCGCTGTCATCAGTCGGCATTTCCGCAATAAAGGCTTTAATTCTTCGCCAGGAGGTCCGAATCTGGAACAGCTCCGGCACAGCCTGCAACAATCCGTTGATGGGTCCGATCAAGTAGAGGAACACGACAACAAATTGAATTAATGTGTAATCCTTAATGTTCGGGAAAATCGTCGGGAACACAAAGGTAACTACACCTAAAATTAAAATCAGCAGCGTCTCGCCCAGCACCAGTGCATTGGTAAATTTAATGCGGGACACGGAGCGTTTTTGACGATACTGTTCACAGCTATCCTGAATATCGCTGCTAAACTCCGTCTTTTTGCGTCCATGCATACTAAGCTCTTTAAAACCTTTGAGCATATGGTCGATGAACCCCAAATACACGTTTTGGGTATCCCTCGCCTCTTCCCAATAGCGGTTAGCCGTACCGCTGACGATGCTATAAAATGCGGCAATCACCGCAATGACAGCCAGGGAGAGTATCGTGCCCCAAAATGAAATCGTACCGAGATAAACAAAGCAGCAGATGACTGTCAGTAGACTGGTCGCGAACCCCACCGCCACATTGGCCGAGAAGCCCACCATCTCTGTATCATTATTTAAAGTGGCTAAAATTTTGCCATTGTCCATGCGTTCTAATTTGTCATAAGAGCTGTGTAGCACACGTTGAATCAGTTCCATTCGTTTTCGATAAATCATGTTGTAGGTAATCTTCACTAATTTGGTTTCAATCAGCTTGCGACCGAAAATATAAACCGCCAGCGCTAATCCGAAATAATACAGCAGATATTTGAGCGGTATTTCGCTGCCAATTGAGAAATTGACGATAAAAATGACAAAAGCATTCGCCGCCCCGCTCAGCAAGCTCACCATTACCAGTAAAGGAAGCGAGCGTTTATTTTCGTCTGTGTTCGGAAAAATCGTACCCAACACCAGGTAGCCAAAGCTCAAAAGCAATCCCAGCCCCAAGGCTCCAATCGCAAACGGAAAGCTAAACGGAGACCAGACAATCGCGGTTGTCCAGGAAACGCCCTGCATGGCAGTAGGAACCAAATAAACTCCATACAAAAACGGTGTACTGCAAAGTAAAAATAGCAGCCATGTGAGCAGCTTTTTTGGATTCAAAGGCTTCAAAACACGTTGTTTGCGGATGATATCTCGTACCACCGTCATCAACAGGACCACTACCGCCAGCACATAACATGCCAGCATGATCGTAATAACGGACCACGCATTGTCTGTTTTCTGATCTGGCTCATACGGAGACACAGGCTGACGATCTCGTAAAATGTCCATAAGACCATGCCCGGTGATATACGTTAACGTGGTACCGTTGTTTGCCATAATCCCTACAGCCAGCTGATCCTGAGGGCGAAAAACCATATAAGCAGAAAAATTCGGATTTAATCCAGCCTTGGACACCTCTCCGTTTCCGCTTTGGTAGTCAGCCCAGCCCATAGCATAAGACGACATATCAAACTTGCTGGGGGTAACGGTGCGGTCAGGCGCATGAGTTTCCATAATTAATGGAGTCATGGGAGATTTCAGGCTGCCCAACTGATATTTGAGCCAAGTGGCGAGGTCATTTCCGTCCATCATGATATAACCAGCGGGACGGTTTCCTCTAAAGACAGGGGATTGATATTCACGTGCTTGAAAAAAGCCGTTCTTGTAGCCTGTTGCCATCGTGGGTGCGGCTTCTGTGGGATAAAGAGTAGTTTTATTCAGACCTAAAGGCTGAAAAATATGGGTCTTCATATAATCTTCGTAAGGTTGCCCTGTGACCTTTTGAATGACAGCCCCCACGATTGCGTAGTTAATGGTGGCATATTCAAAGCGTTCGCCAGGACGATTATGTAATTCCAGGCCATTCACATTTCGTACAACCTGTTCCAGTGAATCGGGACGGTTGGAGATCGGGATGTCGGTAATTGTGTACCATGGAATGCCACTGGAGTGATGTAACAGCTGCCGCAGTGTAATCTCGACATTTTGGTGCTTATACTTGGCTTGAAACCATGGAAAAAACTTTGAAACGGGATCATCCAGCTTCAACAACCCCTGCTGCTGTAGTTGCAGCACGGCAAGTGCTGTAAATCCTTTGGAGCAAGAGGCAATTTCAAAGCTTGTCTCGGGTGTTACAGGAACCTGCTTGTCCACATTGGCGTACCCAAAACTTTTGAGATAGGCCGTTTCCTTTCCACGAACCACAATAACTGTCATTCCAGGGATATGACCTTCCTGCATCTTCTCATGAATAAATGCTTCCAAACGCTGAGTGGTGTTTTCATCCAATCCTGCTGCGGCCTCCGCACGACTGGGCGGAATACATGTAGCCACTAAAGCGAAAATCAGGATAACCGCTGCCATTTTTCTCATGATCATCTTTTTACATTCCATAATCGCTCCAGCTTTCTTTGTAATATGTAATCAAAGCTTGCTTGACCAATATATGTAAGACTATTTATCTAGTAATTACATAAAAAAACTAGGATAAATAGTATTCAACATCATGAATAAATATACACAATTTGTATATTTAATTTATGGATAATTAAATAGTTTAAGAGTAAATATATGTTAAATAGGAATGGATTTATTTAAAGGAAAATTAAGGAAGAATGCCAGGATATTGATTGCGAAATCGGAGAGTCAATTACCAGAAATACTTAATAAATTAATATTTATCAATATTATCGAAATTGTATTAACACCTTAACATTTCATCCATATCGGATGTAGTGAGCTAATTCACACTTTTTTAAAAATTCCATTGTAAACCTACGGAAACCTTTTAAAGGGAACTCGCCTTTTTAAATTGGAATAAAATTGTCGAAAATCCGTTTTATTTTTTGTTTAAAAATACATTTTTTCTGCTTGATTGTTTTTATTGGGTGGGCTAGGATCATTTTTATGTAGACTCTATGTTTTTCAATATCTGCATGTATAAGGAGGCTAATGGATGTTCTATGCACTAACACATTCTCAAAAAAGAGTTTGGTATAACGAGAAAATATATGGTACGACAGCCATGCACAATCTGACCGGACTTGTACGCATTCAAAAGGAACTAGAGTTTGACGCGCTGGAGAAAGCGATTCAACTCTTCATTTCCAAAACGGAAGGCCTCCGCATCCAGATCGAAGAGCAAAATGGAGAACCCGTACAGTACGTAAAGCCCTATGAAAAGGAGCAGATCGCATGTATTGATTTTAGCCATGAGCCTGATCCGTTACTTCATTTTGAACAATGGCTGAAGGCTGTGAGCGGACAGGTTATGCCTCTGTTGAATGCCAAACTGTATTCTTTTGTTATTTTTAAACTGGGGCCTGCTGATGTTGGTTATTTGGGTCAATTTCATCATATTATTGCAGACGGTTGGGCCTTACATATCGTGTCTGAACGAATTTCGCAGTATTATACTCTACTGGTTAACCACAGCCCCCTGCCTGCTGATGAAGAATATTCCTACATACCTATCATTGATCAAGAACAAGCCTATTTAACATCTGAGCGTTTTATAAAAAATAAAATATTCTGGCATGAAAAATTTCAAACCTTACCCGACATGATACCTATCAACAAAAGCAAAGATATTTCGGCCGTTCGAACATCCTTTGCCATCGATAGTGAAACTTCACGCATCATTCAGACCTTTATCCAAAGCTCCAAACTTTCTGTAAACGTATTATTCGTATCCGCCCTTCTGCTTTACATCTACCGGACGACTCAAGAAACCGATGTGGTGATCGGGACTCCAGTCCTGAACAGATCGGGCAAAAAACAAAAAAATACGTTTGGTATGTTCACCAGCACCATGCCGTTTCGCATCCAACTGGATGAAGCTTTAGATGCCTGCTCTTTGATGAAGCATGTGGGGGCAGAGCTGATGAATTTTTATTTTCATCAAAAATATCCATATGATCTTCTAGCTAGTGACCTGGAGCTTGCTCAAAAAGGATATAACAGTCTGTTTGATATGTGTGTTAATTATTACAATATGAAATTTAGTCCCCAATTTGATGGGTGCCCCTATGAAGTTCAGGAGGTTTTCAGTGGTTATCAACCTTATGCGCTGCAACTGGTTATTCGTGACTGGGAGGGGAGCGGAAGAATTACGCTGGACTTTGACTATAAAGTGAATTCTTACAGTGAGACGCAGATCGCAAAAATGTTTGAGTATATCATTCATATCGTTCGCGAGATGATCGAGCAGCCACAGACCCCGATTGCGGAAATTGAAATGCTATCTCCGCAGGAACAAAATGAGCTGATCTATGGGCTGAATCAAACACGTTCTTCCTATCCCTCGTCCCTAACCATTACTCAGTTATTTGAGCAGCAAGTCGTTGAAAAAGCTACTAATATTGCCTGTTACTTTGAAGAGCACACGTTAACCTATCGTGAGTTAAATGAACAAGCTAACCAACTGGCGAGGTTTTTAAAAAGCCGTGGTATTGGGCAAGAGAGTATCGTGGGGATCATGGCTGGGCATTCATTTGAGCTTATCATTTCGATCTTAGCTGTGTTGAAATCAGGTGGGGCCTATCTGCCTATAGATCCTCACTATCCAGCTGACCGTGTTAGCTATATGCTGGAGGATTCCGGGGCTGCTTTGCTTCTTACCGATGCACCTTTGAATGATGATATTTCATTTTCCAGAGGAGTTTATCGTATAGACGATGCATCCCTGTACCATGGAGATTGCTCGAATTTGAAGCCACAAAGCGGACCGAACCAGCTCGCTTATGTAATTTACACCTCCGGTTCCACAGGCAAACCTAAAGGAGTGGCAGTTCCGCACAAGGGACTTGTGAATTACATATGGTGGGCGAATAAAACCTACTTGTCCGCAGCTCACGAGGTCTTTGCTTGTTATTCGTCAATAGCCTTTGATCTGACTGTCACTTCCATATTCACCCCATTAATCAGCGGACATGCCATTAACCTCTACAGAGATGATGATCCCGGCGAATTTGTATTGTTCCGCATTATGAAAGACCAACGTACAACCATTGTAAAGCTAACTCCCGCACACTTGTCCCTTCTACAAGAGTCGGACATTCGTACATCGAGCGTCCGCAAATGCATTGTAGGAGGAGAAGATCTCAAAGTCAGTCTTGCTCACAACATTCATGACAAGTTTGGCGGAAGTATTGCCCTGTTCAATGAGTACGGACCTACGGAAACCGTCGTAGGCTGCATGATCCATATGTATGATGCAGACCGGGATAGCAGAAGATCCGTTCCCATCGGTGTGCCTTCCGATAACGTGGCTGTATATTTGCTGGATACGCACTTAAAGCCTGTTCCTGTGCAGGTAAAAGGAGAAATCTACATTTCCGGTCATGGAGTGGCAAGAGGATATCTGAACAGACTGGAACTCACAAAAGAAAGGTTTCTCGATAATCCTTTTGTTCCTGGCGAACGAATGTATAAAACCGGTGACATGGGGATACGGCTGGAAAATGGCCTGATCGAATACCTTGGCCGAAATGATAACCAAGTCAAAATCAGAGGCTTTCGTATCGAGCTGGGTGAGATTGAAGGAGCTTTATCCTCCTATCCTGACATCCAGCATGCTGTCGTAAACGTTGTGGAAACAGGCGATGCGAATAGATATCCCGTTTTGTGTGCCTATTATGTATCTGATCGTGTTATCTCTCCCAAGCTTCTCAAAGATTATTTACATGCTTGTCTTCCCCATTATATGGTACCAAGCCACATACTCCAGCTGGAAATCATTCCGCTTACATCCAATGGCAAGGTGGACAAGCAAAAGCTTCCTGTGCCAGACGTGTCCTCTGGATTAACTGACATATATGAGGAAGCCCATAATACGGTGGAAAGCATTCTCGTGCAGGTTTGGGAAGAGCTGTTCCATACGTCTAACATAGGTATCCACGATAATTTCTTCGCACTGGGGGGAGACTCTATTAAAGCGATCCAGATGACATCCAAATTAAATAACTATGATTTGGAAGTGGGTGTACAGGATGTTTTAGCGCATCCCAGTATAGCAGAGCTTGCTCATTACACACGCCAAAAGAGCCGACTGTACGATTCTTCAGCTCCCGTCAGCGGAGAAATTCAGCCTACACCGATCTCCTTGTGGTTTATGGAGCAGTCATTTCATAATCCTCATCACTATAATCAATCGGTCTTGCTTCTGCTGAAAAATGAAATGGATCGTTCTGCTCTAGAAAAGGCATTTCACAAAGTAATTGAACATCACGATGCTTTAAGGATGAGCATACACCCGGATGGCAAGTTATTTTATAACCCGGAACTCACTGCAATCCCGTTCAAGCTGGATTGTTATGACATGACGCCTATTTCAGCAGAGGCTTGGCAGCATGAATTCAATAAGCTGGTGCATAGCTTGCAATCCGGTTTCGATCTGTCCCACCGTCTTCCTATTCGAGCAGCTATATTCGATCACGGACAAGGAACCTGGGAATTGTTCATCACTGCGCATCATCTGGTTGTAGATGGAGTTTCCTGGAGAATTATATTGGAGGATGTATTGGAGGCTTATCATGCCTTAGAAGAAGGGGAGGAGGTACATTTTTCAAGAAAAACAGCCTCTGTTCAAACCTTTGCCAAGGAGCTTCATCATTATTCCACTACTGCGGATCTACGGGAGGAGCTTGATTTTTGGAATGAAATGGAGGGCGGCAACGACCATTTTCCAGCATTCATCACAAGCCAGCCATCCACTACCGTAAACTATGCTTCATGTGCAGTCGTCGAAGGAGAACTTTCCCCTGCCCATACGCACAAACTGCTCACCAAGGCGAATCAGGTCTATCATACTGAGCCTGTGGATTTACTGCTGGCTGCCTTGGCGTTAAGTGTAAAGGAATGGATTGGATTAGAAGATTTCACTTATGAGGTTGAGCATCACGGAAGGAGCCTGGATCACGTAGACGTATCCAGAACGGTTGGCTGGTTTACGGCGTTACATCCCTTACGTATTCAAGTGCCAGGTACAGAAATAGGCAGTGTCATTGCATATGTCAAGGAACTGCGCCGACGCATTCCCCAACAGGGTATCGGTTATGGCATTTTAAAATACATGCTAGGAGCTATTGAAAAAAGTAAAAAGATTCGTCCCCTACGCTTCAATTATCTGGGACAGTTCGATCACGAAAGTCAGAGTTCAGACTATGTATATAAGCATACTCCAGGCCTTCAAGATGTGGACTTCGTCAATCATCTAACGGCTGGCATCGAAATCAACAGCCTGATTGTTAACGACCAGTTGGTGGTCCATATGATGTACAGCACAACAATGTTTGAAAAAGAAAGTATAACCGAATTTATGCATATGTATGTCCAAACTCTACACCGTGTAATTGATTTTACACTTAGTCAGCAGAATGTTCACTTCACTCCTTCGGACTTTGAATCTGCTCGGATTAGCCAAGAGGATATTGAATTGCTTTTTGAATAAAAGATCCAACAAGGGCAGGCGGCTGCATGTAACCGCCTGTCTAATTAGACTTCAGGCGTAACTACTGTACTTATTTATATAAAAGTGGGGTTGGCAGTACATGAGTTCTTTCGAAGATCATTTGGTTGTTTTAAACACACCCAGACGGTTCAGTACGACCAGTAAGCGATAAAAATCATAACTGCTTGGCAGTTTCGCATCCACAATCGGGCTTGCCGGATTAAATGCAACAGCGGCAGCCATCGCTTCCTTCGCCCAGGTCGGCACAGGCATAGCCTGACGCGCCTCCAGTTCAGCTACCCGCTGATCCACTTTTTTAATATAAGCGCTCTGTTCATTCAACGTCTGCTTGAGCACATCTTTGCTGTTTTCAAGGGCAGCGACCTGCTGTTGCAGGGCTTTAAATGCCGCTTTTTCCTCTGCTGTCATTGGCTCATCCCCCTCTTCTCCTGCAAATACTTGGCGTAGCTCGGCCTCTGTTCCGGCGTATACATTCAGGTCAATCGGCCCTTGAATTCCATCAACCCGTCCACTATCGCTATATTGCCAAAAGTCCCAGCGCTTCCATGCCGTGGTATCGCTGGGCACTCGTGTACTATAACGCGCAATCCACAGCTTATAACTACCCAATGGCGCTTTGAAATGGGCAGCAAAAGCATTCCCTGTATATACCATCGGCTTACGGCCGCTTACCCGTTCAAATTCCGTTACAAATGCCAACGCAACCTCATGAATCGCGGCCGAGCTAAGCCCTCCCGGATTAATTTCGTAATCCATCACCGCTGGCAAGTCTAGCGCTTTCGCACCCCCCACCTGATCCAGCACCTCGGCGAAATGCCTGGCTTCCGCTTTTGCTGCGTTTACACTAGTTGCATCTACAAAATGGTAAGCTCCCAGGAGAATCCCGGCTGCCTTGATCCCTTTTGCATTCGTGATAAATGTCGGATCAACGTAACGCTGTCCTTGACTCGCTTTAATAAAGGCAAACGATTTACCATCGGCTCGTACACGTTTCCAATCAATCGTTCCCTGATATCGGGATACGTCAATGCCTTCGGCAGCGTTAGGGCTGCGATTCTGCATAAGGCGTTCCCTCCTTATCATTCATAATGTTGTAGCTCACTCTGTCTCTGTTATCCATATGCTTGGACCATCCATACGGTCTGGGCTTTTCCACTTTCACACCGAAAAAAGGGCGAAAAGGTAGTCTGCCTATTTTGGTAGTGGCCACTAGTGGCCCTTTATGAAGCTTTATTTTCTTTGTCGGAAGGGTCGGTTGGCTTTATTTTTTCTCCACTCGACTTAGACTCAAAAATAGCTACCGCATTCCGCAAAATATCCGGCATCGGCACTCCCATTCTGCCCACATTTTCAATAATGGACAACAGTTCGTTCGCTAAATAAAAGAAAACGACGGCATCCCGGAAGTAATGTGCATCCCCGAGAATACCGTCGATTAGATGAGCTACTGTAATGAGCAAAAATACGGTAACCTTGCGAAAAATACCGTAATACCCCTGGCGGCTTTTTAGCTCCCCGTTAATCCAGGCCGCTGCCCATCCGGTGAAAAAGTCGATCACGACCATCCACCACAGCAACGTCAACATTGTGGTCCACCCCCCAAAAAAATAACCGATCAAGGTCCCCGTGGAAAACCCCAGCCAAATCTGATCGATCTTTTCATGCATATTTGTTCCCCCTTTTGAACCAAGGTGTAAAATGAATGCCCTTGAACTGATCCAAGGGCATTTAAACAATTATTTTTGTTTTGTTCTCTATATTGTTTTTTTACGGAAAATAGAGTTATACCATTTAACCGTTTCTTCCTGTTCATTCAGAGCATCAGTTGATGATGAATTATCTACGTTGCCCGCTACTAGATCAGAACGCTTGGATAAAATAATCTTCATTACTTGTTCGCGTTGTTCTTCATCTAAAGCATAGCTTCCCAGGATGGTTGCTATATCACCTTCTCCGCGATCATAGCGGGTGATGCAAGCATGAGCACAAATACGCAATTGAGCCTCTGTTAAAGCGGTCATAGTTATGACTTCACCTCTTTTATATAAAAATTTTTGCTATATATAATAGTCAGTACACGTTATTTTCCTGTGCTACCAAGCATGAGCTGAGTCAGCATTACTTCGAGATCTGCAATACGCTGCTTCAATTGATCTGTCTCACTTGGCTGTTGCTCTGCTTTTTGTGTCAGTTCCTTAATCGCTTCGGCACTTAATCCTTCACTCCAGAACGTCGTTGGGTCTCTTCGTTCTGGAGCCGTGAATGTCTGAGCAAAATATACAGGTTCATCCCCGCGTTCGTTTTCCGGCTTGTTTTGCCATTCATCATGCAGCTTCTGAAATGCTGCCTGAGATTCCTTGTTCAACTGCTCATACGCGCCCTGTGCTTCTATCATTTTTTGGTTATATTCCGCTTCATAAGTCAGCCAGCCTTGGATATCAAAACGAGGATGATATAAGCCTGGCGGCACTGGAATTGCTATCGTATAACCAGCAAGGATGCTTTCTGAATTGGTTCCATTTATGGTACTAGAGCTGCTGTTAGTATGCTGATAGGTGTCTAGCTGCTGGTTTGTATCAGATAGCGTGAGTGAAGATGGAGTATAAAAAGGGACGACACCCGAAAAGGCATCGTCCACCAACTCGTCCTCCAGATAGAGGCCTTCAATATTTACTTTAGGTACTGCTTTCATGGTATGACCTCCTTATTGCTCTGCTATGAATGGCGGGAAAAGAACGCTCACCGTAGTGCTATCTTTTGCCCCTCCACCACCAAAACAAACTCTTCCATCTGGAAAAATATCAAACGGTACAAAAACAGGCCCGCTAGGTCCATAGCCATAAGAAACAGGGCCTTGTATACTGATAGGTCTGTAACCTTGCGGCAGAGTAAACAGTGCTAACCCTCCGTTTGTCAAACCATTCGCGATTAGCCCCCTGATATGGACGAACCCGTTACTGTCCTTCATTATTCCTACGGGTCTACTCGTAGCCCACCCATTAAGCAACGTCGGTGATATCCATGCAGGACTATCTTTGTCAGCCTTCTTGTTCTCTACCACGGACAGGCGCGTATTAGCCTGTTGCACACTCTCCACCAAGTCAGCTAAAAGCATTTTCTCGTTGGCTGCATAGGAGCCTGTGAACGGTACGACTGGTGACGGCTCCAACATTAGGTACGTAACGCTATAGGATGCCGTCTGGTCGAATCTAGCCATAGACGTATACGCCTGAACGGTTCCGTATTTGATTTTGTCAACTTCGGCGTGAGTAATCGAACCCCAACCATCGTTCTTACCGTTTTTATAAACGGCGACGATCTTACTGGTCTTTTCCCGAAGTTTTCCAAGCCCATCTAAAGCGCCATTAATCCAGTATTGATTACTGGAAATTGCCGGATTAACTCCCTCCCTAACAATCATTCCCGTACCTACTTCAACCTGATTATCTCCCTCAACAAAGGCGAGTTGACCCTCGCTTATGATAGGCTCAACTGTAGGCGTTGCGAGTTGATATACAAGTTGGTACGGCGTGTACCCTGCATAAGACTGCTGCGGTGTTGATTGAGTAAAGTTAGGAGCGCCCACACGTTGTACCCAATATTTAGTACCTGTACCCGACCATGTAGCCGTAGTCATGGCTTGAGCATTTGCAGGAGTGATGGTGTTAGCATCATATGCCTTGTATCCATAGAAATAGGCTTTAATGTCATCCTGTGTTGGCGTGTAACCGTCAGCCCACCCACTATCCGCGACAGGGACAGAAACGTAAATAGACCCATCAATGGATGTTTCTGTTGCATCGGCCCCTAATGTAGACCATTGCCCTCCCGTCTTAGCTGTATTTAATAGTTTCCCATCATACTTTACGGATTTTTCAGAATAGCTAATCCACGCCGGAAACTGATTTGGGGCAGTATAGACAACTTTGAAACCTGGAAATGATTGACCAGGCGAACTAGCGTTCCAGTTAACAGCGCCATCTAATGTAACCCTGTGCCATTTCTTAGATTTGAAGTATTGCCCGTCACGTTCAAACACCGTATCCGCATTCTCACCTGTAACCGGATCGGCGTATAGGTCTGTTTGCAACGCTAACATGGAATCCTTGCGCGGCCTGAATGGTTTGGCTGTGCAGCCGATGTTAAGCATAGGGTTTTCGTGTGTAAACGATCCTGCCGCCGCATATCTAAGCCGCACAGACAAGAATCGCGTTTGTGCCGATGTGGTGAATGTTTTAGAACCTACAGCAATTACGCCTGGCACAACCTCCCCACTTGGGTCAGAATCGTTTTCATTCCGACGTTCAATGTACTGTATTCCGTCACCCGCACTTGAGATTGTGTATGTTGTATTCGGCAATACAGGAACAACCACTTTTAAGGGGGATAAAGGAAATGGACCAGGATAGCTACTTGTTGAAGCACTCGCTTTGTAGGGACCTTGTAGATTGACTATCCCTGTGTTGATGACCGCCCACTCATAAAAGCTTGGCAATAGATTTTCCCCGTACCGTAGCGCATATGGATTACGTACAGGCATTACACTATCAACATATGGATACTTAGCTGCGGCCTGTGCTGGCGTAAGGCTTGCGGCGTCTGTATAGTCTGCCTCACTGATCTCATAAACGCGTACACAGTCCATATTGAATATATTACCAGCCGCACCCGTACCTGTGATGGTAACAATGTGAAAATATTCCTTCGCCGTGAACCGTACAACAGACGGCGCAAAAACAGAGCCAGAAGATACCTCGTTACCCACAACACTGGCAATACCATTTATTGATATAGCCACCTTGCTGGTATTACCACTTTTCACGTCTGCTATTGCGATATATTTTCGACCAGGCGTGGTTAAAAAACTTGCAGACGCCGTTGCTGGTACACTGCCTAGTGTAATTTTAAATGAACTGCTGCCGTTGGTTTTGTTGTTAGAGTCTATTGCAATAGCTACATTCGAGGACCATTCGCTTACTGTCTCGCAGTTCCCCATTCGTCCCAACAAATTCACCAACATACGCCCGCTCAGCCCCGTCAACGAAAATGGCGCAGCCTTTTCCGCATGAACCATCTGCACCCCAGGTTCGAGAGTTACCGCCTTACGCTCTGTTGTATCCAGACGCTTCTTGATCTCATTTACACCATCATTCACATCACCTGCGAAATTGTCTACAGCGCGCCAGTTTTGGTCCAAATACTTCTCCAGATCAAAATACGTGGTTTTGGGCGATGTGCGGTCAATTTGATTTAAGCCAAGATTTGGTGTTTTTTCGCTTGCCATGTTATGCGCCACCTCCTAAATATCTATCCTGTGTTGTATGTTCATTTTCATAGAGGGTCATAGACTCAACTTCAGCAATGGTCAGGTAGCGTAATTTGTACTCCACTGCCATATGAGCGGGCTTGATCTCCTCAATGGCTGCTTTAAGATCCTCCACGTTGGGCGGAATCCCGATGGTATCCATAAATTTGACGGTAAATCCCCATTCGGCGGGATGAAAGATAACATCTACAGTGCCTCCGTCATACGCCTCCGCTACATTTTTGACAAGCCGGCCGGAAAAAGTTCCTGCCCCTCGCAGCTTCGATTCCACCACCGCACGCCGTTGGTCTAATGGCTTCGCCAGGTCGGTTTCGATACCCAGCTCCATTTCCCAGCGTTCCAACCCCCACGTGGCGGTACGTACGAAAAACTGTCCCACCGTTGCATCCATTGCAAGATACAAGGCGTCCAATTCACTTCCTTTAGCATCCATATCGGAACGCATCACACGTGAGGTTTCATAATAGGCAGGCAAATAGGAAAGCAGCTCGCGTCCCCGCTCGCTGCTCATTTGACCCAATGTATCTCCCGCTATAGTTACCCGGTTGACAAAAGTGCCACTACGATTTGCACGTTTTCCCTGGTCTGGGTTATTCAATATATCTTCAAAACTGTTCGTTCCATAGTTACTCACTGACGCTCACCGTCCCCAGCACTGCCACCTGACCTGATCCAATCTCAATATTCTGATTGCTCTGTCCATTGATTTTCAGTTCAGAGAAATCAATAATGATCGGAATATCCAGCAGCACAGCAGAAATCCGGGTGTACCGTACCAATGGGTCTTCCTTGTAAAAAGCAAGCTGCTTCAAATACGTCCGCACACCGCTCTCGATCAGCTTTTTGATTTCATCCAGTGTGGACGGCTTCTCTTTGGTACGTTGTACCTTGACCGAAATGTTAATCTCCACTTCTACCGCTGGCATAACCGTCACCACAGGGCCCGCTGGTGCCAGCCCTTCGCCTTGTCCATCCTGCGTCGGATCGATGTACTTTTGCACCGCAGCCACGATATCCGGGCTGGCTGCTCGTTTGTCCGTATCCAGCACGTATAATCCTACGGTTCCCGGCCCTTTCCAGAGCGGAACAACTTCCACGCCACCCACACCAGCAATCTCATTCGCCCACTGGGTATACTGCGCCTTGTTGCCGCTGGTGCCCTGGTTCCGCACCTTGGCATAAAAACGCTCCAGCAACAGCTGGTCGCTTTCAACGTCTGTGCCGCTTTTGGTCTCCTCCCTATTGATCACAGAGGCAACCCCGCTAACCGGGGTTGCCATCACTTGGATGACACCCGCAGGCACATTGCCGCTGCGCCCGGGATTGACCGCCCGAATAGTCGCTTCCCCGGCACCTTGTTCATCCAGCGTAACCGATGCCGTGGTCGCATATTCAATAGAAGCTTCCCCGGATACATCATCTGCCGGGGTCGCCACCAACGTTCCCGCCGGGACGGTCGTTCCCGCTGTGCCCGTAAACGTGACCATACCTGAGGCAGCAACCGCTTCTCGCCGTGTCACCCCATGCTCTGCTGTCCGCAAATCCAGCTCTGGCGAGCGAAAATCCGGGTTGTCGCTGGCTGCTGTGCTGGCAAAGCCACGTCGCAGTAGCTCCTGCGCCCAGATTGCCGCTTCGGATAGCATAAACGCTACCGGCGCCTGTGCATCCCAAATAAAAGAGCCCTCGGACTTATCCATGTCCGAAGGCACTTTTTCCAGCATCCGATTTAAAATTTCCTCTTCCGTCTGGTCTACCAAATATTCCGGCAAGTCTGCCATTAGATCACCACACTTTCCACAATTTCTGTTTCATCTCGCACGTTCGTAATCTGGCAGCTAAAATGGCACGCTTCACCTTCCCAGCGAAACGTGAACTGATCCACACTAGCCGTACGTGCATCTGCTAGTAATGCCTCCGTGACCATGCGTTTAATTTCGCTTTCTTGCACACCGTGCCCATAGCTGCTGCCAATTAGCTCATCCAGCTCACTCCCATAGTCAGGTGAATAGATCACATGCCGGTAGCGAGGAGTGCGAATCGCTTTTTCACACCACTGTACCCAGGCTTCTTTCTCGCCTGTAGTCACGATTTTACGGCTAGGGCTCATAACAAACTCACCAGCTTCAAAATCAAACCGCCAGCTTCGACCAAATACTGCACGGTTATCCTCCAGTACATCCGGGTTGGTCATATCCGTGTCTGTCCAGATCATATCATCCGTTTCGGGAAACAAATTAGCCACGTCCATTCACCACCTTGCATACGACTACCACATCATTGCCGCTATTCACCCGAACCGCCAGTACACGATCTCCGGGCTTGAGTCCTTCGTTCAAACTGAGATTCACATCCTCCAGCTCGTCTTCCCCGATATAAAAGGAAGTTTTCAGCTCTTTGCCTTCCCAATTTTCCGATTCCACTGCGGTTGAGGTGCCTTTATACATATGGCGTGGTACAGATAGCAGTCCCGGCAACTCCGCGACCAGATAATCCTGAAGCTCATGTTTAAAATCGTCCAGCTTGAGTCCCGTGGAGGTAATCGTGCCTAATACCGCGCCCACTCCACTCAGCGCTTGCTTGGTATGCTTATGAAATGAAGATTGCAGCGCAGTAGCCAAATGCCCATAGGGGTCCTTATTCAAGGTAAAACCTCCTTTTTACATCGTCATACGTTCCGAGCTCCAGCGACATACTGCCGGGGTTACCTAATTCCCTGCTCACCGAAATGACCAATAACTTTATGGAGCCTAACATTACCGCGTCTCCTGCTCGAATCGTGTTCATATCCGGTGCATTTACCGATATCGTTTGTTGTATGCCTCTCAGCTTACTTTTGGCCAACTCACGTGCTGCTGCACCAGACTTGACCTCGTCATCCTGCACGATCACCTGAAGTGTCCCATATTTGGCAATGTCCTTCTCCTCAAGCGCCATCACCTTGGATGGTACCTCATTGCCTGATTCACTAGCAGCCGTAGCCAGTACCTTCACTCTTGTGGCCGCACCTTCCAGCGTACGGGACTGTGTCGTATCAGTCACTCTCTCCAAAACATACACATCTTTGTTCGTTCCCAGCTCGTACAGCTCCAGCCCGGAAGAAATCATCCGTGGATGATACAGCTTCCCCCCCGCCTTTGCCGTTTCGCGCAGATCTCCCAGCATCATAGAATAGATGGATTGTGTGCGGTATACGGCGCGTCCCAGCGTTTTTTTCGTATCTGGCAATGAAGCGATTTTCAGCTTCCAGTCCCTAGCATACTTCTGAAAACGCTGAGTAGCCGTCTGCTTAGCAGGGAGTAAATATTCATCCTCGGACTTGTCTAAATACACTGTACGGTCATATAACGTCAACGTCATACGTTTGAGCCCGTTGTTAGAGGTTTCTACTTCCCAGATCACTGCTGGAGACAGCAAGGGGACATAATCCTTTTTGCCATAAGGAATTCCGCTAACCCGAATGGACATCCCAGGGGAAATGGCGGGCATATCCGGAGTAACGACCAGATTGACCGTGCCCTGATAGGCGATTTGCTCCAGCGAATCCCTCAAATTAATGTTCTCCACGAGAGGAGATAAATCATATTTATCCTGTAAAATGACTTTGTAGCTCATGATAACACCAGCTTTTGACCCGGTTTAATTGCATTCGGATTTTGTCCAATGACCTTTTTATTAAGCTGATAAATACGACTCCATTGCGAACTGTCCCCCAACTCCAGCTTGGCAATTTTGGACAAGGAATCACCCGACTTAACCGTATATGTTTTTTTCTTTTCTTTCATATCTGTGCGAGGTTTTTTGTTGACCGCAGCCGTCTTACTTCCCGTGACGCCAGCTTTTTTGGCAACTTTCATATCACTCCAGGTCCGCAGTGACAGATCAAAATTCACATCCCCATACTCGCCGCCGCGAAAGGTGGAATTATGGGATGCCACAATTACTGGCACATTCACGGCTGTCTCCGTGATGATAAAACGCAGCGGGTTTTTAGATAACAAAAAGCCATTCAACGTGTTCATGGCCTCCTGCGGATCAGGGATATCTTCATATGTGCAATACGCTGGATTGTATTCTTTCGGAAAAAAAGAAGAGAAGGAGATTTCCTTCACCTTCTCCCCTTGTGGGAAGTCAAACTCCCCATAGGATAAAATTGTCGTTGTATCAAATCCCTTTTGCCGTGAGATCGTCACTTCCTCAGGGTTTACTGGAAACTGAAACTTTTTCCCCTTACCATCCGTCAAACTAAATTCCATCTCTTTCCTCCTTCCCCATTGCTACCATCTACTCCATTACATAGCTCCAGCGCCTGCTGGCTTGGTATTCTGCGTTGCACGCAAAATTTCAGCTTTGAGACGGTAGCCAATTTGCGTAATAAGCCCATCCACATCCAGTTTGTTCTCATGTACAGTGACCTGTACAGCCCCCGCAGGAAGATTGAATTGGTTGGTGGTTTCCGTTTTAAAATCCTTCAAAAAGCCAGACAGTGTTCCCATTTGTTCAGGACTGATCTGTACTACTTGAGGAGTTGGATTACCATTACCTTTGCCTTTAGCTTTGGCTCCATTGTTTGCATGAGCCGCAGTATTCAGTAGTGGGTTTGGATTGACTCCCTGGTTAGCTATAGCCATCGGTCCGTAAGGATTAGGAACACCTTTTACGCCTGGTTGCGGAGGTACGTTTGCAACTGCACTAGCACTATAATTTATAGCCATAGGTGTTAAGGGCTCAAATGACTTACCTAAATTCGAATGAGGTGGGATTGCTGGTTTAGAGGTTGCTGGTTTAGGAGCTTCAGGTGGCTTAGCTGGCTCTTTCTTAGGTTCATCTTTTTTACCAAAAGAAAAGAAATCAGAAAAGCCTTTACCAAAATCTCCAGCCTTATCAGAAAGCCAGCCTGTAACCTGGGAAGCTTTTTCTCCAAGGAATTTACCAGCGGACTTCGCTTTGTCCATCATGGCTGGACCATAATCTGAGACTAATCCACCAATTTTCCCACCGACAAAGTCTCCCGCCATACCCCCAAGTGTAGAACCAACCACAGTACCAATACCCGGAAGCAAAAATGAACCGATAGCTCCGCCTAATGCAGAACCAGCAGTCCCACCAACTGTGGAACCGATAGCTTCTGCACGTTCTTTACCAGAGGTAGCCTTCGCGATGTTCACAATATCCATTCCATAGCTTAAAGGTCCCAACAGTTTTTTCGCTCCACCTTTTAAAAAGTTCTTAAATAAGCCTGATCCAGCTTCCTCAGCTGCACCTGCAACACTACTTGGTCTGATAATACTTGAGGCTGCATCTGCCGCAGCACTCGAACTTGCAGCGCTAGGCACCACACCAGCGGCTTCACTCGGATTTATCATCCCCAAGCTTTTAGCCTGATCAAACAATCCCTGTCCGCCTTCAATTAAATCTGAAGACCCTCCAAATTTTTCTAAAAACTCACCCCCAGATTTCCCTACATTTAATGCTTTACTAGCAAAATCTTTAAACTTCTCTCTTCGGTTAGCTCCCTGGAGCGGTCCCTTTAAAATACCAAAATCAGTTTTAAATTTTTTAAATGCTTCAGGAGCTTCAGATATGCTTTTTACCCCTTCACCAACTTTTTTTACATTACCAAGAAAATCCTTTACCTGAGTTAATGCGTCCTTAGGCTCTTCTTTTTTCTCTGCAGCTGGTGTCACAGATCCCAACTTAGTACCTAAATCAACAATTGCTGCTGTATTGGCATTTACAGCTATAGTATTCAATTGCACCGCCGTGCTTAGCAAAACGATACTCGGATTGTTATCAGTCTTCGGGGAGCCTGAGCCAGATTGGGAGTTTACCTTCACATTTACATTCCCCGAGGCGTTAATAATCTGGGATTTGACCCGGTTAATCTTGTTCAACAGATTATCAAGCCCTTTGGAGGCCATATCGTTCAGTACAATTTCCGGGGCCATGCGAGTGCGGCCGATTTTCAACACACGTCCTTGAATCCGCTCAAAATAGCGTTCCATTGCGCGCAATTCTCTGTTCGCCTTAATGACGTTTTTAGGATCAATCACAAGGTTCATGCGGTAATTTAATGCTTCTGCCATCTATCATGTTCACCTCCTTGTTTATGCTTTTGAAGCTGCTATGCTATCCATTTCCTGTTCGGCAAACGCCAGCAGCAGCATGCGCTCACCGCGGGGAAGCCGCCAAAAGTCTCCGGGGCGGAGGTGGTGCCGGACCCACAAGTGGTACAGCATCGTCGTCATTCCCCCGGAGCTGATTAGTTTTTTAGATCAGCAATCTCAACACCAAAACCGGACAGTTCCAGCACCTTATCCCCTACTGCATCCAGTTCACCCGCCAGCAGCATACGGCGGACAGACTGTTCGCCACCGGACAGCTTCAAGCGGCTTGTAATCCGGGGATCGCCCCAACCGTTAAGGGACAGGCCCTTCACTTCCAACTTTCCAGTAGCTTCCGAAATCAACAAGGCGTTGAACGTTTCAGTATCTACCTTCTCATCCACTGCACCTTTCACAGTCCGTCGAATCGTGCAGCGTTCACGAATGCTGTCCACCTTACTGGAGGTCAGGCCGTGCAGCACAATTTTCATGTCGAGGCGCTTGATGCGGACCGTTTCCTCAGGTAGTTTTTCAGCAGCTTCAAACAGGCTGTCCAAAATTTGTTCTTCTGTCATAATCTCATTCAAGCTCATAAGTCATTCTCCCTTATTGTTTATTTGTATTTGGGGAACGGAACGTCTCACAGCATCCCATCCCCCGTTTTCCAATTTAGTTTGCTACAATCGGATCAAGCAGCTCATAACCTTCAAAGGTGAAGGTCGTTTCTTCCTGTACTTCTTCTCCTGCTGTCCAGTTGGCCAGTTGGATTTTGTCAGCAGTGCAACGAATGAGACGAATACTTTCATGTCCGAAGGCTTCTGGATCATCCAATTTAGTAATAATCTCAAAACGGTTAAAACCGCGACGAATCATATCGGATGTGACCTTGTAGCCACTCATTGTTCCCGTTCCCTTTTTGATACCGCGCTTGTGCACCTTCCACTCATTGCCCACGAGATTCAGCTCGCGTTTTTCCATTTCCACGCTGGCTTCCAGCTTGTTGATATTCGTCTGCCACACCCCGTCCACATGCGCCTGACCATACGTACCTAAAATGACTCTTGAAGCATCCAACATTTCTTTTTCCTCCTCAAAATGATTCATAATATAGTTCGGGATTTCACAAAATCCTCGTTGTTAACAAGCTACACCATTTCTGCTGATTGCCTGCGAATTGCTTATACACGTAAAATGCTTATTTATTGCACGTAAAATGTGCCGAACAGTTGTTCCATCACGTCGGTGAGCTTCACGTTCCATTGCAGGAACACTTGATCCGGCTCCGGTTTGATAACTGGCGCATCTCCGTAGTAAGCTGGGTCGAGAATGACATCGTAGCCGTCTGCTTCGATGACGTTGCTCAGCGACAGCTGTGCCAGGTATTCTTTGATCGCACCGATAAGCGCCAGACGACCTTCCACCGTGTTGTTGATTTTGCCAATGTAAGTCTCTTCGGCTGCACGCTGCAAGTCAGCATTAATAGCATCCATGACACGGATGGAACGAATTTTCTTCCATGCATTGTTTTGTCCAGCAGCCGGGTTCACCAAGCTGTTGATGCCACGCAGCGCTTTGACCTGACGACCATCGAAGAACAATAGGAAGACACCATTACGGACTGCCTGCTCCTGCTCGGAACGTGTCCAGCGACGGGTCACATCCTCAAAAGGCGTAACCGCATACGTCGCCGATTGATTCAGACGTTGGCCTGCGATCAGCCCGGCTACATAAGCAGCCGTTTGGGCGGAACTGTAGTCCGTACCTGCCAGACGTACACCTGTACCGACGTTCACGATGCCTTCGTGGTTCAGCGCCAGGGAACGTGCAGAGGCCAAGCTGACGGCTGTTTTGGACACATCATCTGCCGCAGAACCGCCGAATACAGCGATAACGCCTTTACCTTCGTTGCGAACACGCTTGATCCAGGCAGCAAAGCTTTGCAGCAATGCCAGATCAGCTGCATAATCCAGGGCCAAGACATTAAATTCCTGTCCTTCAAGTGCCTCCTGCATCGCGATGTAATCGGCATTAACCAGCTTGCTATTGCCGCTGTTGCCGCCAGTGAGGTGTACGCCGCTGACATCCACCGGAATGCCGCCGTCGCCAACAACCTCGGCCTTCACCCATACGTTTTCGCTGTTCTCGTTCATGGCCTTGGCAATAGAGGCTGCTGTACCGTCACTGCCTTTGTACGTGCCGAGTAGCTTGGTTCCTTCATAGAGGCGCACCTCACGAGCTTGCTCATCGCCCAAAGTTGGCTGTACAGTTACAGCGAAACCATTACCACGGCTACCTGTGTACAAAGCCTTCAGGCGCAGCACATCCGCCGGGGTCGCACCGCCGCTTTTCAGCGTCACAGATGCTTCAGCAGCTGTATCATCTGCCAAACGGTAGGCTAGAAGCTTTTTCGGACCGCCCAGCAAAGCCAGATACAGCGTCGAATACGCGGTCGCACCGTCCAGACTGTCACCGGAAAAGATTTGGCTGATTGCCGTTTCACTGCCGATCTCTACAAACTCACGTACAGGGCCCCAATTCGCCTTAACGGGTACAACGACCGTACCACGTGACCCACCTTGAATTGCTGAAGCTGCTGCTGCCTGAAAATTCATATACAAACCCGGCAATACCGGTTTATTCGTGTTTTCCCATGTTCCGCCTGCCATAATTAGTCCACCTTCGCTTTCATAAATTGTTCGATTTTAGTGTGTGCTTCTGCTACCGTAAACAGCTTGTCCTGTGTGCCAAAAAAGGCGCCTGCCAGCACTTCTTCTTTCACGGAAAACAATTGTTCTGCGTGCTCCTTTAGCTCCTCCAGTGTATAGCGAGGGCCACTTGCTTCCTGCCCGGAATGTACCGGGGCCTTCTCATGGTTTTCCAAGGTCACTCGGACCACCTCATTTCAAAATAGGATGAATTTCCACTCTGCGAATCAACGCTGCTTCCTCAGCTGGGCGCATACGCCGCTGTACCAGCATCAGCCGAAGCTGACCGTCTAAAATGGCATCTGCCTGCAAATCAGCTGAAGCTTCAGCTGTAGACATATAACGGCCCTTGTCCTGATCCAGAGGAAGCTGGATTTGAGCGGCAAAGCCCTCGATCAGTGCGGAAGCTGCGCGGTTTTCTTCAGTGGTGTCTGGGGCGGTAATATGCCCGATGAACCGTTTGCGCAGCTCATACATGGAGGCTCCCGCCATCCTAGTTTCGCAGCCGCTCATCCGCCACAGTACCGCGTGCCGTCCCGGCTGTGCGGGCCAAGCGTCGGCGTATATCGACCACGTTTCGCCCAGTTGCTTCTGCGTCCAGCGGACCAGCGCGGCCAGCCACTCTTCCGGCTGTGTAGCACCGTTTGCTGGAACGGCCGAATCACCTTCCGTCTCAGGCACATACACGCCAAAACGCAGCGTTCTATAGGCCTTGCCCGTAACAGTGTCCAGCTTTTCTGCATCCCGCACACCCAAATAGTGCGCGGTAAAAGCCGATGTGTCCTCACCTGCACCTGTCACTGGTTCCCGGTGCAGCCCGGCAATCAGGGCATTCGCCCATACATCAGCCTGCGCCAGCCCGGCTTGTCCTGCGTACAGTTTGATGCGAACAACCTGCCGATAGCCGGCCCAGGAAGACTTCCAAATTTCCTCGCCCAGCGCCATAACAGCATACGGCTCCTCTGCCGTCTGCGACGGTGGCTGAACATCGTATACACGCCCTTGCAGCGCTGGAATAATTTCAATGAGCTTTTGCTTAAAGGCTTGTCTCATCCTGCGGCATGCCACCTTTGCGTACCCTGCGTTCGCATGTTGTGGCTATTCAGCCAGGCTTTCTTCCACTTCCGTGTTCTCATCCGGCGCAGCCTCGTACTCATGCATTGCAGCATCCCTTGCTTAGGCAACACGACTCCTCCTTTCTATTCAACGAATTCCCGGGAACCGACAGAGACGATCACCGCATGAAAAAACCGGCCCTAATGGCCGGCTAACGTTTGACTGTGTGTGTCTTCGGTATGTCCTCTTGTCTTGATTCCCGATGATATAATCTTACACCCTAATAACGAATGCGTTGCCGGGGAAATGGACGATAAAAGCAGAGACTAGGGATGATGTTGGGAGGTTTTTAGAGAACATATGTTCCTATTATAAAAAAAGGCCTTGATCCCTGTTATTACAGGAAATCAAAGCCTTTTAGGAAACCATTTTAAAATAGAAATGAGAACAAGTGGATAATTATTACATTAACCCAGTTTTCGATCCGCGCCCTTCTGCAAGCCTGCCAAATTTAAAACGCCTTGGTCCGCCAGTGCAAGCGCCATTTTGTAAAAAGCACGCGTACGAAGCTTCGTGTACGTATCCTTGCTGACCGGAGGGTCCAGTACGTAATTGTAAACCTTGTAATCAAACACATCGTCATCCTTTAAATAACGTTCACGGATGAGCAGCTGTTCGCGTTCATTCAAGCGACTCACTACGGCATCCACCATATCGCAGTAGGCCAAGCGGGCGGCAGGAGCATCTACATTATATACGGCTGTCCGAGCCGTTGGATCGCTTGTCACATTCGTTGGGCCGTTCGGGCGATCCGTATAGCCAGCCGTAATAAAGCTCTCCCGATCCATAAAAGTAATCGTTTTATAAATCCGGTATTTCTCAAACACACCCTCCAATGCATTCTGCGTTTTGCGACGGTCCAATTCGGGTAAGTTATTCCTCATGTAAAGCAACACTCCTTATCTTATGCCTTTTGACAATGATGTATTTTTAAATGAGGATTTTGCACTTCGGAGCAACTAGAATCGAATTTTGCAAAATCCTGAAATAGAAAAACGTTCGTGTTTACATTGTGTTCCCCTTTTGTTCGTATCTTGAGTATAACATAACATTATTTAGGATAGGTATCCATCGTCAAAAAAAGCAGTATAGCTCCAAAAACAGGATATTCGCTTTATTTCCCTATGCCTTTTGGCATATTACGTGCTTTTACTATTTACCTAATGGTATACTAAAACTAATATCTATGATTCTCTTGCAGAAAGGAGCCCCATCGTGGAACAGCCAGCATTCGGAACTTACTTAAAACAGCAGCGTGAACACAAACAATGGAGCATCAACCAGTTGGCAGATGCTGCAGGTATAAGCAATTCACAAATTTCCCGCATTGAAAATGGACTGCGCGGAATCCCCAAACCCTCCACTCTCCGCAAAATAGCGGACGCGCTTAGCGTATCCTATACCGAAATGATGAAGGCCGCCGGATATTGGGGAGATGATGATTCAATGGAGCAAAATCCACATGAACTTTATCGTTCTACTGTGCCGGAATGGGCAACCTCCAAAGACCGCCGGGATTTTAAAAAAATGCTGGAGGAAGACGACGAATTAATGTTCGATGGCATTCCGCTGGATGAAAAAGACCGTCAACGGATCAAGGACGTGCTGACAGGTCTGTTCTGGGAAGCCAAGCAGATGAACAAACATAAAAAGCCCAAAGAGCCCCAAGCGGGCAAAGATCAGGGATAGTAGGTGAGCGCATGAACGAACTCATTCACAAACTTGTCCGAAAATACCGTACCAACTGCCCCTTCGATATTGCGAAGGCTTTGGGTATCCATATCCGATACTGCGATCTAGGCCCCACAACCAAAGGGCTGTATTACCACAAGTTGCGTAGAAGATTTATCGTTATCCACAATGGCCTCACACCCGAATGGGAACGGTTCGTCTGTGCGCATGAATTGGGACATGACCGACTGCATAAAGGTATTAGCCGCTTTTTTATGGAGGAGCACTCCTACTTTTCCCCAGGAAAATTTGAACAACAGGCCAATCGGTTTGCCGTGCTTTTGCTGAGTGAGGGAAAACCGCCACTAGCTGACGAAACGTTGGATCACTATTTACCCCGGATCGGGCTGCCCAAAGAGACTGCCCTTTTTTTTGACCACAAAACAGAACGTTAGTTCTCATTACATGAGTTACTGTTTATTACTTCCTCTACAATATAGGTAACTAGACGGTGGATTTAACAACCGATATCTCAAAAAATTTTAGTGCTTTGATATAAAATAGAAGTTATTTTTACAATCATCTGATAAAATGTGGTCGTAAGCGGTTTCTCTAATTCATTCATTTTATGGGAGGTTGAAGGAACAACATGAACTCATGGAAAAAACTCTCGTCGATCCTGACGACTGCCGCGCTTCTACTTGGTTGTCTCGGTACAGCAGCAGCAGACCCAGCAACCAATGTGGGAACAGCGGGAACGGCAACGGCTCCAGTCAGCGGTAAACACATCACCATCCTACATACGAACGATACCCATGCCCACGTGGTCGCGAACGACAAGGAAATGGGATTCGCCAAGCTGGCGGGTATCATTGATCAGTATCGGGCTTCCAATCCCAATACACTGCTGCTAGATGACGGGGATACCGTTCATGGAACGACCTTCGCTACTTTGGTTAACGGCGAGAGCATTGTGAAAGTGATTAACAAGCTGCGTTATGATGCTATGGTTCCGGGTAACCACGAGTTTAATTATGGTTGGAAGCATCTTGTTGAGCTAAGTAAGGAGATTCAGTTCCCTGTGCTCAGCGCCAATATTAAACAAACAGACGGAACACGTTTGTTCAAACCCTATGTTATTAAAGAAGTGGACGGCGTTAAAATCGGTATTATCGGTTTGACTACGCCAGAAACAGCATATAAGACTAATCCCAAAAATGTTGAGGGTATTCAATTCACCGACCCTGCGGCTGAGGCCAAAGCGGCTGTTGATGAAATCCGCAGCAAAGTAGATGTCGTTGTTGTTCTTGGTCACCTGGGGCAGGATGCGTCTAGTAAGGACACCAGCCTTAAGGTAGTTAAGGAAGTGCCTGGCATTGATATTTTCATCGATGGACACAGCCATACCGTTCTGGAAAAAGGCTTGATTAGTGACAATGGTACATTGATCGCTAGCGCAGGTGAATACACCAAGTATCTGGGTGTTGTGGACTTATGGGTCGACGGCGGTAAGGTTACGCAAAAGCAAGCCAAGCTGATTGATTCGACTCAAGCAGTCGACGTTCAGCCCAACGCTGAAATTGCTGCATTGATCGCCTCCATTCAAAAGGACCAGGAACCTATTCTTAAAGAGGTTGTAACGCAAACAAGTGTGGATCTGGAAGGAGCACGCGAAAAGGTACGTGCAAGTGAAACCAATCTTGGCGACCTGCTCACCGATGCTATGCGTGATGTTTCGGGAGCAGACGTGGCTTTAACGAACGGTGGCGGCATCCGGGCTTCCATCAAGACGGGGACAGTAACCAAGGGAGACATCATCACTGTGCTGCCCTTCGGCAACCAGATCGTTACCCTGAAAGTGAAGGGCTCTGACATTCAGGCCGCACTGGAAAATGGTACAGCCTCCTATCCAGAGCCAAGCGGAGGTTTCCCACAGGTATCAGGTATCTCGTTCAAAATAGACACATCAGCAGCCAAAGGGAGCCGTGTTCATTCTATCCTGATCGGCGGAAAGACACTTGATCCTGAGGCAACATACACACTGGCCACCAATGATTTTACTGCCGTAGGTGGTGACCAATATACGATGTTCGCTAAATATCCACAGGCAGGTATGTTCGGCTCGCTTGACGAAGCGTTAATTCGCTACATGCAAAAGGTGGGCTCCGCTAGCCTGCAAGTACAAGCGGACGGTCGCATTCAAGAAGCCAAGGCTGATGGTAAAACTTCTGTCCCTGCCACACAAGCTGCGCCATCTGCTTCAACGGCAACACCCGCACCTGTGCAGGAAAAGCCGCAATCCGTACCTACACCGGCTGCGAAACCAGCACCCGCAAAACCGGCACCGGCAAAGTCTCAAACAGCCAAGCCACAGCAGACATCCGCTTCTGCACAAGTTACAAATAGCCATGTATATGTTGTGAAATCCGGGGATACGCTGTATGACATTTCCCGCAAACATGGTACCACCTGGCAACAGCTTCAGCAGTTGAATAAGTTGAAGAATCCTCACCGCATTTATCCGGGACAAAAGTTAGACCTCCCGGCCTAATTCAATAGCTAGCAAAAACAGCGTCCGGAATCCTAGTGGTTTCGGATGCTGCTGTATGTCAGGCGTTTTTAGATATGCGATAGTCCAAGCTCATTTGGACATCGCATATTTTTTTTAAAAGCAAACCTTTTAACCGCTGACAAGTTGTGAACCGAGAGGTATGATGGAGAAGAGTCATTCGGGCAGAGAACATTCGTCCCGATACCCATCGGGATCAGTTATATGTGTGGAAGGAGTCTAGAAATGCAATACATTATTTACGATCTTGAATTTACCGTTAGCCGTAACGCCAGATATTCCTCCGAAATCATTGATATCGGTGCCGTCAAAGTTGTTCAGGGAGACGATGGCCTATACGTTGCGGATACGTTTCACAGTTTTGTAAGACCCTCGAATCGGCCTGTACTCTCTACAGATACCGTTCAGTTCACGGGTATTACTCAACGAGACATTGATGCCGCCCCACTATTCCCTGAAGCTGTGAAGCAATTCATAGCCTGGCTCGGTACGGATTCCCCTTATTATTTATGCGCATGGGGCCCGGATGACCGTCAGAAGCTGGTATCCCATTGTCGTACCCATCATGTAGATCTCGGATGGATTCATAATACAAATGATATACAGAAGCAGATTTCCCGTCTGTTTAGCTCTAATGGAAAGTACCGTCAGTTGAGCCTGTCTCAGGCGCTGGAATTGTGCAACATTGACTTTGACGGTCAACAACACCGGGCACTGGATGATGCCGTGAACACCGCACAGGTTTTCATGTACCATTTTGATCGTATTACATTAGTTCATAATGCTGCTGACGATGAGGAAAGCCGCGGCTCGAAGCTCGTCTACTCCTCACCAGAAGAAGAACAGGAGCAGTACAGTCCTTTTGGCAATCTCGCCAACCTGTTTAAAGACCGTTAAACGGATAGCTCCCCGGCCCGTTCCGGGGGATCTCCCCCTGTTATTCTTGATTTCCTGCCTTTTTATCGAAATAGAATGCCCCCCAGGTCCGCAGCATTTCTTGCATTCGTTTGCGGTACCGTAAAGGCTCCAGGATCTCGGCCTCAGCTCCATAGGAAGTGAGCCAATCCAAAAATTCACGGTCATGATTGACCGTCACCTCAAACAACAAACTTCCATCCGGCAAATCCTTAAGAAAAGGCTTGATGAACAGCTCCTCTTCTTTGACCCGATATACAGACTCGGCAGAAAAACGTACCACAAACCGGATATTCTGATTTCCTTTGGTCACCGACCAGGTCCCTTTAAAAAACATTTCCATTTCAGTTGTATTTTTTTGAAACGTATACGGCAAAATTCTCATGTTCCGAAAGCGGCTGATCCGAAAGGTTCTCATAGCGGAGTGCTTGTGACAAAAACCAAGCATATAGAATCGCCGATCCTGCGGAACCAAACAATAAGGATCTACCTGAACTAGGGATACATTTTCATTTTGAGGCGAGCTGTATTCCGCTTCAATCGTCTGCTGCGTAAGACTCGCCAAAACAATCAGCCTGAGCAGATAGGGCTGGTTTTCCCGATCAAGTGTCGAGCCGAGCCGGATGATATTTTTCATTTCCTGCGCGAAGCTCGTCTGGTCCATCTTTTTTTTCTGACTAGAGGCCATCACTTTCTCATAAGCACTTTCAAAAGCTGGCGGTAAAAGAGGCTTTACCGTTTCCATAATCTCTCCCAGCTTGGTAAAAGCCTCTACCTCTTCTTCCGTCCAATTCAGAGGATACAAAGCAAAATTACTAATAAAAATGTACCCTTTTCCATGCCCCATATTCGTAATCGGAATATGCATAGCGCTTAACGCCTCCATATCCCGGTATATAGTACGTTCTGATGTTTCACAACGTTCGGCAAGCTCTCTTGCCAATATCCCCGGATTTGCCTGAACAATAGTAATAATCCGCATTAAACGTATCAACCGATCAGTCAAGGAAGTCTCTCCTTTACAAAAAGATAGTAAATTAGACTCACTATATTACACAAATAAACTAGCATAATTGCCTATCTTAAAATATCATTTTCAGTAAAATGAACATCTCCTACCGATATTGCTTTATTAAAAATGACCTTAGAACTATACGCTGTGAATGAGACAAAAGTACCACTCCATTTATTGCGTATGGCCAGAATTAACTCGGCTTCCTGCAGGTAGTCCATGTCATCGCTTCTTGCTGCAAGTATAAGTAATTCATCTGCTTGTCTGGTAAGGATGAACGCCCCTCGCTCATATTCCCCTTTCTCGTACATACGCAATGCTTTTTTTACAATAGGGGACGTCTCATTCAGCTTTATGTATTTTTCCACCTTCGGGTTGGATGGAATGCTCAGCAGACCAAGATGATGCGTGAAATGGATATAGAGCTGGTCTGTCCGGATCAGCGTTCGCTTTTCCTGCGATGGCTTGCGCCAGCTCCACTCCACCATTCCAATCGTATGTCTTCCGGACGAGTGAGCCGGTATAGAAAACGTTAAAATAGCCTGTCTATATTTTCCCCGCCGTACATCACCACAGTGAACAAACATGCTATCTCCGTTTTCTGAGCGTTTAAAACCGAGCCTCACCCCTTCAGCTTTTAATAGACTTACCCCGTTTTCTGGAATGAACTGGAGTTGAAGGTCACATCCCGCTGCTTTCGGTATTAGATTTCCTTTTCTTTTACGTATAGCTCCATAGCCCCATTCTATCAGTAGATTTACTTGTTTGGACCCATTCGCAGATATAGACTCTTTGTCCCATGTGCACGTTACATTGAGCATTGACTTCACCACTGGTAAATTCCCCCTAAAAGAACATGTAACTCTAAATTAACAGTGTTATCTGACACTATATTGTCAGGGAACGTATGTTTGATTGTGAAAATTATACATGGGAATCTTTATGAAGGGGGACCTAGTTTGGTAAATAACATTTTAAACCATTTGAATTACATGAATGCGCAAAAATAGCCCGGCGTATGCCGGGCCATATTATAGTCTACTTCTATATTTAAACTTATGAGATTGTAGTTTCTGTTAAAGAAACATTCGTTTTTGTGCAAATATCAGATATAGGAGCAAAAGTAGTGCTATCTACGACGAGATCCTTTGATAACGGCTTTCCATTTACAGTGATTTTTAAAGTTTTATAGTTTTGTTCTCTCTCATTCATCTTGCAAAATCTCCTTTTATATCAATTTTTAATATATTTCAGTTCATTTATTCAACTTAAGCCCCTGATCAGGTGCGGATCGTTCTTTACTCGTATGCTGGGAAAAATGCCGGAATGTTGCCGCTTCCTTGATATACCCGTTTTAAGGTACACTTAAACTAATATATCGACTTTTTTTGAGGACATTTTCTTCATATTTATCGTCCGTTTATTCTAAAATCTGCATCCGAATCGTTATATTATACGTAACCATGTCATATGGGTAATGATCTATATCATCTAACATCTTGGTTTATCAAAAGGGGGAACATCTCTTGGCACGACCAACTTGTCGTTTTGCTTTGTACCGCCGCATTGTCTGCGCTGCTATAGCACTTTTGTTTATTTTTGGGATAACTCGTGTACCCGAAGTACATGCTGCTTATTGGGATGATGTGTACCAAGGCTTCGAGCAATTTTCGCGGTTGCCCGGTGATGTGTATCAGCTCAAGGAAAGCTACCGACAAACACAGGAGGATCTGGAGAAGGCCCGTAACAGCTTAGAAGCCTATCAAGAGCAAAACGCTCAATTACTGGAGCAAAACCGCAAGCTGACTGACACTGTCACAGAATTAAAAAATCTTCAAACCCAGCGCGATCAGGCTTCACACCGAAATAAAATGCTCATCATCACAGCTATAATTCTGCTGGCCGGTTATTTTATCGGTATCCGACTGTTGCGTTACGGGATGCGTCGACGTTCGGGAAGGTACTAACTGTCTGAAAGGATGAAAGGTCTGAATGGACATACAAGCAGGACAACACCATGATGAAAGCGTCGGTTCGGTCGTAACGCTCGATCTGGCGGAAGGAGAAAAGCTGCATGTTCTGCATCCGCAGCAAATCATCGCATACCGCGGACCCAGCTCAGGCCGTAGTGATAAACTGATGAATATTAAGGGCATGTATCGCAAACACAAACTGATTCAAGCCGATTTCACAGGAGCTTGTCGCCTAATTGCCGCACTTCCGCCTGGCTTTAGTCTAAAAATGATTAAGCTTGAAGGGAGCGATGATCTGTTATACGATTTTCGCAACCTGTTCTGGTACAGCTCCGGTATCCAAATGCGTACCAAGCTGCTAAGCATGAAAAACATGTTGTTTAGCCGCGATGTTATAAAAATGAAATTCGATGGTGTTGGTCAAATCGGTCTTTTGACGCAGGGATTGGTATGTCAAGAACAGCTTCATCCGACAGAGCCGATATATGTGGATGCAAGCAGCGTCATTGCCTATCCCGAAAACGCCAAACTGGAGTTGACCGTGTACGGCAACCATCTGGCCAGCCAGCATATGAACTATCATTTTAAAATGACCGGACAGGGTACCGTACTATTTCATGCTGGGGAACATCATCGGCGGCTTCAACAGGATATGAACGACGATGGCGTGATCAAGCGATTTTTACGGGAAGTCATTCCATTTGGTGGAGTGTTTATCAAATAGCCCTGCCATGCTATAATGACAATGCTATAGCCGTCTGTCCTCATGGCAGATACTAATGGAGAAAATCCATGCGTCATGCATGGGAGAGGTTCGCGAACTCCCTCTATAAAAAACTAACGATGCTTTGTCCTCCGCAAGAAAAATGAATTCGCGGGGCAAGGCCTGTTTTTTGTTGAAGTCGGTTCAAGAACTCTCCTTCTTCCAAGTGACAAGACTCCATGTCTTGCACCATTCCAAGAAGATCGAGAGGTTTTTTTATGTTTACAAACGAAAAAGCAGTCGTCGTATTCAGCGGCGGCCAAGACAGCACAACCTGTTTATTCTGGGCAAAAAAACATTTTGCTGAAGTAGAAACCGTGACGTTCGATTACGGTCAACGCCACAAGCAGGAAATCGAAGTAGCCGCTGGAATCGCCCGCGAACTGGGTGTTCCGCAAACGGTACTGGATATGAGCCTGCTTAATCAACTAGCCCCTAATGCCCTCACACGCACCGACATTGACATTACTCAACAGGAAGGCGAACTGCCTAGCACCTTTGTAGACGGTCGTAACCTACTGTTCCTGAGCTTCGCGGGAGTTCTCGCCAAGCAAAAAGGAGCGCGCCACTTGATTACAGGCGTTTGTGAGACGGATTTCAGCGGCTATCCCGATTGCCGGGATTCTTTTATCAAATCGCTGAACGTCACACTGAACCTTTCGATGGACTATCCCTTTGTGATTCATACCCCACTCATGTGGTTGAACAAAGCCGAAACCTGGCACATGGCCGATGAGCTGAAAGCTTTTGAATTTGTAAGAACACGTACACTAACGTGCTATAACGGCGTCATTGGCGATGGCTGTGGCGAATGCCCTGCTTGCAAACTTCGCCGTGCTGGACTCGAGCAGTATCTCGCGGTGCGCGGAGCTTCATCCCAAGGAGTTGAAGGTCATGCGTGAGCCAGGTACTTTTCGCATTGTCGACAAGCTCCAGCAGTTCGGAACAGACATTGAGCACTCTCAGCTGCGTTATCACCGCAAACGTGTACTAGTCAGCAAACAATTTACATTCGATGCAGCACATCATTTGCACTGCTACGAAGGCAAATGCAAAAATCTGCACGGACATACCTATATCGTCGTGTTTGGCATAAGCGGTATACCGGGCGAAACGGGTCTAACGCTGGATTTTGGTGACATCAAAACGATCTGGAAAGAGCGGCTTGAGCCTTTTCTGGACCACCGTTACTTGAATGAGACGCTTCCTCCAATGAATACAACGGCGGAAAATATGGTCGTCTGGATCTTTGAACAAATGGAGTCAGCCTTGACCTCGGATGCATACTGCAACCGTGTCGAAGGTGGACGTACCGAGTTTGTACGGTTGTTCGAGACACCTACCAGCTACGCCGAGTTCCGACGGGAGTGGATGCTCGATGAGTAATACCGTGACGACTCACCAACCTATGACAGCCTCCCACGGCACCAAACTAGCCCCTATTCCCGTACTAGAGGTGTTTGGTCCCACTGTTCAGGGCGAAGGTATGGTCATTGGTCGTAAAACGATGTTTGTTCGCACCGCAGGCTGCGATTACCATTGCTCGTGGTGCGACTCCGCCTTTACCTGGGACGGAAGCGCCAAGGACCAGATCCGTCGTCTGAGTGCCACTGACATTTGGCAGGAGCTGAAGGCCATCGGTGGCGAACGGTTTTCGCATGTGACTCTTTCTGGAGGCAATCCTGCCCTGCTACCGCAGCTTGGGGAGCTAATTACCCTGCTGCGCAGCCAAGGCATTGCTACCGCTGTCGAAACACAAGGCTCCCGTTGGCAGGAATGGCTGTACGATATCGATGAGGTAACCCTATCCCCGAAGCCGCCCAGCTCTGGTATGACGACCAACTGGGACGTGCTAGATGATATCGTCGCCCGTCTATCGAACCGGAAGATGGCTAGTGAGTCCCGAGCTACGTCCAACGTCCCAACCGCAACAGGCTTGAAGGAACCCGCTAATGAATCTGCGCGGCTCTATACCGGAGCTTGCAGCTTGAAGGTCGTCATCTTCGATGACACCGATCTTGCCTATGCCCGCATCATTCACGAGCGCTATCCACACGTACCGCTGTTCCTCCAGACGGGTAATCCAGATGTGAACACGGAGAACACCGGACAGATTGCGGAGTCCCTACTCCATCGTTATGAATGGCTTATCGACCGTGTCATGGACGATTCCCGACTAAACGACGTAAGAGTACTCCCGCAGCTCCACACCCTCGTATGGGGCAATAAACGCGGCGTATAACACTTATATGTAATATATTCCGTATGAGCTGTATGTGATACACAAGATACACCAAATTAGTCGAAGTACACCCTCGTCCGTGAGGACGGGGTTCTCAACAAGCTCGCTCCTTTTATAAAGGAGCGAGCACTATTCACTTCTGCCCCAACCAATATGTAAACGGGTAGGGACTTTATGGTGTTGACGGCGGTCGGAAGATCAAATCATTCGCGGAGCGACCTCCCCACCACCATAACTCCCTATCTCGTTTACCAAACCAAACTTAAGGAGCCTTATCCATATGACCGGAAGAACACCCGAAGAAATGACCGACGTTACCCTGCTTGGCAATCAAGGCACACAATACACGTTTGCCTATGATCCCGCCATTCTCGAAAGCTTTGATAATAAACATCCGTATCGGGATTATTTTGTAAAGTTCAATTGCCCGGAGTTCACCAGCCTGTGCCCGATTACAGGACAGCCTGATTTTGCAACCATCTACATCAGCTACATTCCCGATATTAAAATGGTAGAAAGCAAGTCCCTTAAGCTGTATCTGTTCAGCTTCCGTAACCACGGCGATTTCCATGAAGACTGCGTCAATATCATCATGAATGACTTAATTAAGCTGATGGACCCTCGCTACATTGAAGTATGGGGCAAATTCACGCCACGTGGTGGCATCTCTATCGACCCGTACACCAACTACGGCAAGCCAGGAACGAAGTATGAACAGATAGCGGAGCACCGTATGATGAACCATGATATGTACCCGGAAAAGATCGATAACCGTTAAGCTAATAACTCTCCTAACATAGCGTAAATATCAAGGGGTTGTCCTTAAGTCATCAAATGACTCAGGGACAACCCCTTGGTTGTACTGAAAGGATGCTGTGCATGCTCGTGGCGTTACACATTCAGATCAAATCTTGATTTTTTATATTCATAAGGTGTTTTACCCATAACTTCTCTAAAAGCCTTTCTGAAAGATTTCTCGTTTGGAAACCCGACCTCGTAAGAAATTTCTGTAAGTGACTTATTAGTTGAATCCAGTAAATCGATCGCCTTCTCCAAACAAAGAATTTGCTTGTATTCGGTAAACGTCTGGCCTGTATATTCATGAAACATTCGCGACAAATAAGCCTCCGAATAACCGCAGATACGGGCCGTTTTGGCCAGGCTAATATTTTCAGTATAATGCTCTTTAATAAAGTCCATGATTGTCTTTATCTTTCGTTGCTTTTCACTAAATACTTCCGGTGGAATGTCTGTTGCCTGACTAAAATGATTGACAAGCAAATATTTCAGTTCAATAATTCGGCTTTGCTCTAAAATGTAGTCGTATTTGCTTTTGGAAATATGTAGATCATATATATCCATAAACAATCCTCTTAATTTAGAGATTATAGTATCTTCAACTTGTTTCTCTTGCGTGTTTAACTGTATGATTACTTGTTCATTGGCAAAGAAAGTGTCTGGAAATTGCAGCACAATGACTTGGTTCTCCGTAATGCTCTGCGTGGAATGCGGGACATTGCTGTTAATGAATAGCGCATCCTTTTCCATCAAAATAGTTATTTTTCCTTCATGCCACACCTTTAGACTTCCACTTGTACAGTAGATCAACTCCATATTGCTGTGAAAATGCATAGGAATGACTCTTTCTGTATCTCTGGATTGGAACATAAAAAGGTTAATCATTTTTTTTCTGTCTATTTCGATATGTTCATATATTTTTTTCATCACCACACCTCATCAGCAGCCATGAGTGATCCATCTGTATTCTATATTAAGCAATAAACTCTTATACTAATACTCATACTATACCGATAGTAAAATGCCCGAACAAGCAGAATCTATTCAACGGACCAAAATAAAAAAGAAGGCAGTTCTTCCCGTAAACGGGATAATGAACAGCCTTCCTTAGCCTACTTGCAACTCGGCAAGCAAAAAAATGTTAACCTACACATTCCTGCAACTGATACATTCTAACTTCACCTACATTGTCTCCTGCCTCAAGCAATACATTGCGTTGGTCTGCATCTTCTATGAAATAACGCAGGGAAAACACTTCTTCACCCTCGTTAATAAATATTTCCAAGCTTGAGCTTTCAATGAATATTTGCATTTCTGCAAGCTTATTATTTAATGTTGCTTTTCTGTACTCCCTCTCGCCAGTCAACCAGTTTGTTCTCCAAACTGTCAGACTATTTTGTTCCCAATCATAGTCAATTTGCACAGCATCCCTAATGATCATTTTAAAGTTTTCTGTGAGTAAGGAAAAATGAACAATGAGCTCCGCTTGTGTAGAAGGCAGCACCCACTCACTACTACTTTGAATTTCCCCTTTGTAATGCATGCCATCCAGTCTTAACAATTGTAATTCCGGCAATGGTTTCTGGTACAACACACCGTTCATCAACACCATTTCTCTAGGAAGAGTCAACGCATGAACCCAGCCCTCCTGAATGGTCGGGACAGCCCTCTCCGCTTCTTCATTCATGGCGCTCATCCATCCGAACATAATGGTTCTCTCATTAACCTTAAATGATTGTGGCGCGTAAAAATCAAATCCTCGATCAAGCTCTTTAAAATCGGAAAGGTTGCCGTTAAATTTGCCTGTATTCGATAATTTGCCAACAATATAACCCGATTGATTAGGATTTTTATAATATTCGCCTCTCTCCGGTAAACCCTGAGGAGAGAAAACAAAAACATCATTTTCGGCAAAATGAAGTACATCTGGACATTCCCACATATATCCAAATTGATGATCATGATCAACAAATGATCCTTGGCATTCCCATTCGGACAAATTTTTAGATTTGTAGATAAGCGTATCTCCAGTCAAATCTTCTCTCTGAGCACCAACAATCAACCACCAGTTCCCGTGTTGGTCTCTCCATACTTTTGGATCTCGAACATGCCGGGTATAACCTTTGGGGTGCTCAAACAAGGGACCTATTTTTTGGAAATACTCCCCATCCTCCGAAATCGCGGCGCATTGATAGCTTTCTTTTACTCCATCATCTCGGATTACATTTCCTGTATAAAACAGATACAGCTTTTCATTATGAACAATGCCTCCGCCAGAATAAATGCCATCCTTGTCATACCATTCTGAAGGCTCCAGCGCGACACTTTTCCTTTGCCAGTGCACCAGATCGCTAGAAACAACATGGCCCCAGCATTTATTTTTATGCTCCGTTCCTTTTGGATTCCACTGATAGAACACATGATATTGATGATTGAAATAGGCAAGTCCATTAGGGTCATTGAGCAAACCGTAAGGAGGAGTAATATGATATTTCAGGTTATACGCGTCGCTTTTATTCATGCTCATCCTCCGGTAAAAAAACAAAACTAAAACTCAGCAAAATTTTCTGCGAGCTTGACCCGATATAAATATCAAATTCGCCAGGTTCACTTTTGTATTGCATTTCACGATCATAAAATTTAAGCATCTCTTCATGAATTGAAAATTCGACATTTTGGGTTTCGCCACTTTGCAAAAAAACTTTTTTAAAGTCTTTTAATTCTTTCACTGGTCTTGCAACACTTGCAAATTTATCGCGAATATATAATTGGATCGTTTCCTTTCCATCATAAATTCCAGTGTTGGTGACAGAAATACAGATATCAACTGACTCATTTTTTTTCATTTCTTTTTGGCTAATTGTTAATAGGCTGTATTCAAATGAGGTATAGGATTTACCATAGCCAAACGGATACAAGGGTTCATTCACTTCATCAATATATCGGGATGCAAACCGATAAGAACCATTTTCCTTTAAATTTGGTCTTCCTGTATTCAACTCATTGTAGGATATCGGAATTTGTCCAACGCTTCGTGGAAAGGTCATAGCTAATTTCCCCGATGGATTGACTTCCCCATACAGTATATTGGCCAGTGCTTCTCCGCCCATCGTTCCTGGATACCAGGCTTGGACAATAGCGTCAACTTTTCCGGCTACTTCGGTAAGAATCAAAGGTCTTCCGCTATAAACGATCAGAACCATCTTTTTGCCCAGTAAACTTAATTCATGGAGCAGTTTCATTTGCGGCTTAGGAAGCGTCGGGTTCGTTCGCGATCCCCCTTCTCCGCTCTGATAAATACTTTCTCCCAAGGCGAGGACAATGACATCCGCTTCGTTAGCATTCCGGATCGCTTCGCGCAGTAGGGCCTCCTCATCCACTGTTTCAGCAGCCAGCTTGTCCGCATATTTTCCAAGGGCTTCTCTCGCATTAGTGGGGAGCATATGCGCCCCTTTGCAAACCGAGAGATTGTCGGGATCAACATGCTTTAATAATCCCATTTTCAAATTGACGGTATCCGCCTCATCCCCCTTAATGGCCCACATACCCAGGGTGGAGTTTTCATCTGCGTAAGGACCGATTAAAGCTACTTTGGTATGTTTAGACAATGGCAGTAGTTGATTTTCATTTTTCAGCAAGACTACGGATTCTTCAGCCAAGGACAGCGCGGCTTTTTTATGTTCATCTGACAGAATACTGTTTCTCGACCGCTGAACGGTTTCCTGTAATCCGCGGAACGGGTCCTCAAAAAGCCCCAAATCATTTTTTAGCTTTAAAACACGGTATACAGCCTCATTCAAAAGCTCCAGCATATGCTCGTTATCCGATACTACTTTCTCCAATTGATTGGCATATATCGCTGTCTTCATATCCACATCAACACCAGCCAATAACGAAATCCTTGCGGCTGAAGCCTCGTCTTCAGCATAACCGTGCATGATCAGTTCTTCTATAGCGGCGTAATCCGAGATCAACACACCATTAAAGTTCATTTCTCGTCTTAGCACGTCGCGGTTAAGCCACTCGTTTCCTGTCGCAGGGACGCCGTTCAAGGTATTAAAGGCCGTCATAACAAGCTTTGCCCCCGCTTCGATTGCAGCTTGATACCCTGGTAAATAATATTCTCGCAGCGTATGCTCCGACATATCCACGGCGTTATACTCACGTCCAGCGACAGGTGCCCCATAAGCGGCAAAATGCTTGACGCAAGCGGCAATTTTATTGGCTGGTATGATCCCTTCCAAGTTTCTTCCCTGTATCCCCTGAACCATGCTTTCAGCGTATTTCTTCGCTAGCAAGGTATCCTCTCCGGGCGATTCCATCACCCGCCCCCAACGGGGATCTCTAACGATATCTACCATGGGGGAAAAGGTCACGTGAACACCTTCGTCGTAACATTCCTGGGCAGCAATCGAACCCGCATGTTCTATACCCTCATAATTCCAACTACATGCTTGTGCAATCGGAATCGGGAAGATAGTTCGATACCCATAGATAATATCTGCCATGAACAGCAGCGGAATTTTATGAATCGATTTTTCCAAATAATCCGTTTGCAACTGGATAATTTTTTCCGGATTAGTGATGTTCAATATGGATCCTGTGTTATATATATTGTAGCCGGCGTTTAACCCTAATTTTTTTAAAGGCCCTGTCACAACAGTGTCTATATCCCCTTCAAAAAAATCACCGGTCAGTTGGATGAGCTGGCCTATTTTCTCTTCTATTGAAAGGCTGTCCAATTTCTTAAGCAGTGTGTTGTTGTCCATGATTCTCCCCACATCATTTTATTTGTTATCTGTTTTTTCTTTAAACCCAAAGATCCACGTTAGCGAAAATGCTACAGCAAAGCCGATTACACAAACTAAAATGTAAAGAAATATCTGATTGTTCAGGTACAATAACATTCCAGGTAGGGCTGTAATCGACATACCCGTTGCTTGAATATTAAATATACGTGCGAAGAAACCACCAACCGCTCCTCCAATCAAGCCCATCATGAACGGTTTGCCATATCGAATGTTCACCCCAAAAATAGCGGGTTCTGTAATGCCCAACAACGCAGACAAGGTAGAAGGATAAGCAATGGATTTGGTTTTTACATTTTTAGATTTTAGACCAACAGCTAGCGCAGCACCCGCTTGTGCGCAAATCGACGCCGAACTGATCGGGTTCACCATATTCCAACCATTGCCCACTAACATCTGTATTTCAATCAGGTTTAAGGCATGGTGTAGTCCGGTAACTACAATAATCTGATTGATGCCACCGTAAATAAATCCGCCGATGCCGTATGGTAATTTCAAAATGGCGGTAACAGCCATTAATATTAAAGTTTCCACCTCGTGAAAAATGGGACCAATTACGAACAATCCCAGTACCAGTGTTATTAATAATGTCAAAAACGGTGTTAGAATTAAGTCCAATGCATCGGGGACTGATTTTCTGATTTTCTTCTCCAGCATCGCCCCCACGACACCTATTATGAAAGCAGGCAGAACCGAGCCCTGATAGCCTGCAATTTTAATGAATCCGAAAAACACTAGTGGTTCCTGAACTTTTTGGGCGACATCCCAGGATGTAGGCAACGAAGGACTCACTAACATTAATCCAATCAAAATCCCCAATAGCGGCGATCCACCAAACACCCGGAAGGCCGACCAACATACCAACACGGGTAAAAATGCAAAAGCCGTATCGGTCAATATTTGTGTAAACAATATGAAATTCGCAGAAATATGATCAGGCGTAAGTCCAAATAACTGGAGCAGTGCAGGCTGAGTTACTAAGCCTCTAACTCCCATGAATAATCCTGTAGCTACCAATGCGGGCATAATCGGAACAAATACATCCCCGAAAACTCGGATCATTCTTTTGAACCGATTATCATCTTGGGTGGAGGCCATTTCTTTCAAATCAGCCTTTGATGTAGCAGATATGCTTTGACCAACCATGGCATCGTATACTTTATTTACAGTACCGGTTCCAAAAATAATTTGATATTGCCCAGAGGTAAAGAAAACGCCCTTGGCCTTATCAATATTCTCAATAAATTCATCATCAATAATTTCTCTATCTTTTACAATCAGCCTCAGCCGTGTGGCACAATGTGCCATGGAAATAATATTGTCTTCTCCGCCAAGCCCTTTAATGACATCTTGGGCTATTTTAACGTATTCCTTTTCAAGACTCATCAGTCTCTTCCTTTCCTCTGTTCCTCTTAGTTAGTCTGAATCATTTGAAAATTTGATCAAATATGCTTCTTAAGAATATCATGACTGCGCTTTCAAACAGCGGGATTATTTTACTACATTAAGGTCAAATTTTGACCTTTTTATACTTTTGATTAATTATGATGAAACAATAAAGTGCACCCTAGAATACACACTGGAATAACCTTCTGGTTTATCCCCATGTATTTTAAAGGTGCACTTCAATTATTGTATAGAGAGTTAATTACGTTTTACTTAGTGACTTTCAACTGAGCACTGTCAGCTGTATAGAAAACCTTCACTTTATAATTGCTTGGTAAGCCTACTGTTTCAATCGAAGAAAATGCTCCATTCCGTTTAGCATAAGTTAAGATCGTAACACCATTAGCCGGTACATATTTGTTAGAAAAATTCAGACGTAATTTTCCGTTGAGTATAGCTGTTCCCTTCATTTTGAGCACATCATTTTTACTGCGCAGGTTAAGCTCAAGTGTTCCCTTGGCAGATTGTCTGTAATTTCCGCCAATAATCAGCTTTCCAGAAGCATTTTTAAGAAGAGTTCCCCCGTTATTCGTAATTCCACCACTTCCGAAAGCCGTTTCCGAAGTTCCTTCCAGAGTACCTTGTTCGATCTGTGTACCGCCGGAATACGTATTGTTGCCCATTAGCTTCAACGTACCTGTTCCCTTTTTAGTCAGCTTTCCAACGCCGGAGATATTGTTGCGCCAGCGATCCAGTGCATTGAAACCGCCTTTGGAAGCGTCCATATTTACCGCAACATTATTGGTGAAAGCACCGTAGCCATCCGCGGCGGAAAACAGGTTCAATCGTCCCCATCCCTCAGCATCATCAAGTACAGGATATCCGGAAGGAATCCCCGTGGTAGCCAAAACCCAACGACGTTGTGTGCTATCCAGGTAAGGCAAGCGTGTCTCCAATAGTACCTCAGCTCCCTTAGGCACTGTCATTGGCGTCGTAGTTGGATTAACCTGACTGAATCCGTATGTTAATCGTTGATTATAGTTTTTTTTGTTTGTGGCATAATTGCTGAACCGATCTGGAGCTGTACCTTTTTGAGACAGCAGTTGTTTGCGAGCATCCTGATAAGCCGCTTTCTTCAAGCTGCTATTGGCCGGATCAGACAGGATAGCAGCAGCCATCGCCGTTGCCATGACACGTCCTCCCATAACATCAAGCGGGGAGTGCATACCGGCAACAACACGGTTATTGCCCAGCTCCGAAGCTCGTGTCAGCAGTTCCTGATAACGCTCCGGCACGGCATAGGCCATAGCAATAGAACTGAGATACGCAGCATTGGTATGACCGCTAGGAAAGCCGCCATCGCTAGTAGCATCAGCTTTGAGAGCAGGAATAAGGCTCGGAACAACCACTGAGTTATCGCTCCAGCGAAACGGACGAGGATAGCTAAAGTAAGACTTAGCCGGGTTCGTCGTAGAGTATTCCCCGCGCAAGGTATTTACCAGATTTACGATGTTACCGAGATTGGAGCTTGTACTCCCTGCATTCGTTCCCTCATCTTCGTATTTCTTAGTCAGGGCATCTGCCGGAATGTCGTTGATCGTTGTCGTGGCACCTGCATTCTTTCGATATACATCAGTGAGCGAACCCAGACCGTCGATCACACTGTAGCTCTGGTTTCTGCGATCATCCAAATAAGCCGCATCGGCCTCACTGGAAGTGCGCCGGGCAGCTATATCAATCACTTTTTGAATATTGGCGTCCAGCACGCTAGTGTTTAGCTTGGTACCTGTATCCCAAGTAGCGCCGGGAGTCCAAAGCTTATTAAATTCGGAGAGCAACCCGAGGGTTGGATTAGAGCTTTCCGTCTTATTTACAGAACTATTATTTTTATAATGATCTACGAAATATCCCCACGACGGTTCTGTTGGAGTTACCGTTGTTGGTAGGGTTGCCGCACTCGCATAACTTCCACCTAGGGAACCTAGAAGTAATGGTAAAGATAGTAATGCAACTGATAGTGGTTTCCTTAGCGATTTCATTCTCAAATCAGATCCTCTCTTCTCTTGTGCTCTTCATACTTTCTCTACGAAGCTATTACCTATACAGCAAGTTGTATGACATAAAGAATCATATCTTAAGTTTGTTAAATAAAGAGCTTAGTTTTGTTAAATGAAAAAAAGGCATCCCAAGAGCCGTATATACGACTCTGGAGATACCTTGTTCAAACCGTTATAGAAAACCAGCTACCCTACAGCCATACTTCTATGACTTTGCCATTCACGAAAGCTACCGCCTTGAAATAAAGACTACGGTTGCCGTATACCCAGGCTTCGACTTGAGTTCCGTTTGAAGCAGCCCCCTTTTCTCTGACTGTTGGGTTTCCCCATGCGAACTGCACCTGCGTCGTATTCATGCCCAAGCTTACCTCATTATTTTTAATCTTGTTCCAGATGGCTTGCGACCATTGGTATTTCTTGTACGGATCGTAAGTCAGAAATTGATCGGAATCAGACAGCATTTGTGGAATGCGTGAAGCTCCGATGATGGAAAACGTGTCATAAGTTTCGCCATTGGCCCCCTGGAAAATAACTTCGTAAGATTTAACACCGTTCGGGTCCGTGCTGACTTCGATATCTTTAACTGTTACCTTGCCAAATCGATCTCCAGCGCTATAGAAGTTATTGACCCAATAGGTTTTGCCAATTAATTTGGACAGACTGCCCAGATCAATGGCTCTGATAATTTTTGCCGTTTCCGGCGTCTCAATGACCAGCTTGGTAGCGCCCACAGATAATTCTCCTTGCTGGCGGTCACGATTCCATTTGAATCCGCCCAACTTCAGATCGGTCAGTAATGTTCCCGGGAATACAACCTGTCCGTTAACCGTTTGAACCTTGCCCTTCAGTGCAACAGGTTTACCATTCACCATCGCGGTGGAGCTCCCTTTTTGGAGTACGATATTGTTTTTACCCAGCTTGATCGTAAAGGTCTGGTTCGCCACGGTAACAGATCCACCCAGCGTCTTGAACACAGACTGCATAGGCAAATACACATTGCCGTCCAGTATAGCCGCCCCGGTCAAGGTTTGATCGGACGATACCTTTAGTGTAAAAGAAGATGGTATTCCTTCGGTCTGCAGAGCTACGGATGTGCTTCCAATGCCCCTTACTTTGAGTGTACCCGAACCATTCTGCTGTAGCTCGGCAACCTGCGGTTTCTCTACTTCAATCTCACTAGCTTCGGGATGACGTGTTAGTCGATAACCGTTCGAATACGTCTCTTGTACATTTAATTGAATCGTATCGCCGATGGCAGCCTCTTTGGAGGTCGTCAACAAGGACATACCCGTTAATGTAGGCAAGCTCAGCGCAGTCGTGATCCCATCCTTATAGCCGACCCAAGAGCCATCCTTTAATTGTGCAAAAAGCTCGTCAGGCGAATCAACCAACCGTGCAACATTAGATAACCCGCTAAGCTGCACAGCTGGATATTTCTTCATTCGGTCATAGCTCCATACAGTCCCATCATGATGTACAGTAATCAAGACATGTGTACCTTTTTTCCATAAAATTGAAGAAATATCACTTCCCACTTCGCGTGGGGGTTCATTGGTCAGCATATCCAGCATCGTGACATGGCCATCTTCCTTAAGTACTGCAGCATACGCCGTACTCATTTTGATATCAAGCGCACCATCTACATGACCTATCTTGCGGGGCTTAGATTCTGCGTACCCTGTGGAATACCATACATCACCGGATCGAGTAAGAACCGTAAAATAGGTACTTACCTTATCACCATCTATAGCATCCGATATTCCCTCAACCTGTTCTCTTCCCCAGGAGATCGTCCCATCGGTTTTAATAGCCAAACCCTCACCTGTAATTTCTTTAACTCCTGAGGATTGAGCCGTCACTTTTGGGTCGGAGTTATCATCCCAGATGGCTACCTTCCCGTCCTCAGTCCAGCCATAATAACCTTGGCTCTCGTTTTTGCTGCCTGTAATGCCTTTCAAATTCAATTTCTCAATAACCGGGCCATCTATACTCTTTCTCCATAAAGAACCGTCATCCAGTATGTAGTTATTCCGGTCGATCACGTCTATAATTTTAGCGTTTTTCCAAGTGTTGTTCGTCGTTACATTTGCCGCTACTGCTGTTTCTCCAGTGTTTAACGTAGTTCCCACCACCGCTCCACATACCATGGATACTGCCAGCAAAATCTTCGCTGCTTTTCTCATCGTGGTTCCCCTTTTCTATCTATATTTCCATATCAGTATTTTGCATAATTCCATTCCCAACGCTCAAAAATATAATATATAGACGAACTGGATCACTTCGATCTCTATTTTGCTGATTTGAAAAGCGCTCTTGGGACTTATGCAAAATACTCACATATATATCGGTTTTGAGGATGATAAACGTTTGAATTTCGATGTACCATTTTAGAAACCAACTAAATCGAGTAATAAAGAGTATCCAGCAGAATGGGCAAGCAGCGATGAGTAAAGGGGGACTTTATCCCACTTTCAGCCATTTGCTGCAAACGGATCGCTTCCTATATCTTAAAATATACATACATATTCGGAGGTTGCCATGACTAGTAAATCTGCTACAAAAAATGAAACGGGCCAATCGCTTCCCCTCCCGGGGCCGCAAGCGAAAAGCACCGTTTTTGCGATTCTGATTGCGATCAGTTTCGTCCATCTGTTCAATGACTCGATTCAATCGGTCATTCCAGCGATCTTTCCGATCTTAAAGGAATCTATGAGCCTGAGCTACACGCAGATCGGCTGGATTTCATTCGCGATCAATTTTACAGCTTCAATCATGCAGCCCGTGATTGGCTTGTTTTCGGACAAACGACCTACGCCAGCTATTCTTCCCATCGGCATGGGCTTTACGCTGACTGGCATGCTGCTGCTCGCCTATGCTGCCGATTATAAAGCGGTGCTGATCGCAGTCATCTTTGTGGGTCTGGGCTCGGCTGCCTTTCACCCTGAAGGCTCGCGCGTATCCCATATGGCGGCCGGGCCGCGTCGGGGATTGGCACAATCCATTTTTCAAGTTGGCGGCAATGCGGGCCAATCGCTGGCGCCGATGCTCACGAGCTGGATTTTTATCCCGTTGGGACAATTCGGTGCGATCTGGTTCACAGGTATTGCAGCAGCGGGAATTGTGGTGCAATCGTTCATCGCCCGCTGGTACGGTAACGTCCTGCGTACAGAAGGCATTGCACGCAAAAAAGCGGTGGCACGCCGCATGAAGCCCGAAGTGCGTAACAGTGTTATGTTTGCCATGATTGTCCTCATTCTACTGGTATTCGTCCGTTCGTGGTACTCGACCTCGGTCGGAAGCTACTATTCGTTTTACCTGATGGAAGTATTCAAAATGCCATTGGCTGATGCACAGCTTTACATTTTCCTGTTCCTCGGGGCTGGAGCGCTGGGCACCTTCTTTGGCGGTCCGCTGGCGGACCGTTTTGGTAAACGCAATATGATTTTTCTGTCCATGGTATTAGCTGCACCACTCGCGTTGCTGCTGCCTTATGCCAACCAATTCTGGACGGCAATCCTGCTGGCGATTATCGGATTTATTATGCTGTCTAGCTTTTCGGTCACAGTCGTATATGCACAGATGCTCGTGCCTGGTAAAATCGGGACCGTGTCCGGTCTCATTACGGGCCTGGCTTTTGGCCTTGGGGGTGTGGGCGCACTCGTGCTCGGCAACTGGATCGACAAAGTAGGCATCACTCACATCATGTTCCTGTGCGGCTTTTTGCCACTGCTCGGCATCTTAACCTTCCTGCTTCCTACAGATAAAACCCTGAACCGCTGGGCGGAAGAAAATGGAGCCGAAGTGTAACAGGCAAACGTGTGGCGGCCATCTTGGCCGCTGCACAACTTTATAGCCAACTCACGTGTTTCCTCATGAAAAAAATATCCCCTTTTACGCCTAAGTGTTGCAATCAGTTCTCTACTTCTGCCAAACGCATCAAAATCCGACGCTTCCGATACAACATTTTCCCTGCTTCTGCTACGTCACTAATAGCGCTTCGATTCGCGATGGAGCCGAACAAAATACCCGCAATCGGGACCATTTGAAGCAGCTTTTTCCATCCAAACTGATCACGATAGGTGTTAATGACCTCTCTCCATCCCTGCATCTGGGAAAAAACCTGTGCCTGACGTGAAGGATCATCAAACAAAGCCAGCTCCTCTAAAACAGCCTTTTTACCCACAATATCAGATGAAGCAAATTGCATACATTTAATAATAAAAATGCGTTCCTGCTTATCATGGGGATTAAAGCCATAACACAAGGCTATTTCCTGAAGCACTTTGAGTGACAAGCCGAGCAAAAGAGGAATATCCGCCGCAATCGTAAACACACCGCCAATTCCCGTTGTTGCTCCCTGAGCGGTAGCAAAGGTAATGCGAGCCGACGTCATATCGTCAGCAGTCCGATCCATGATTGTTAGCGGGAGCTCAGCCGCCTGCTTCAACTCCCACATAGGTTCGGCACTATGTTCCGAATCAGCGTTTTCCCCGGCACGAGGCAGGTCCTGCGTATCCGACACGGAATCTGTGCCATTTTGCTGAATTACATGTTCATGGGCCGTCTTTTTCAGCCTGTTCAGAACCGTTTCTTCCTTCACCAAATATTTGCCGCCGTTCTGAATGAAACTGCCCATCTCATTAAGCAGTTGCTCCAGTTTGTCTTTAATGATTTTGGGCGTCAGCCGATCCAGCAGCATAAAAGGCCATCTGCCGATTTTTTCCCAGAAAAAAATGTCCTTCTGTTCCTTTTCCCATTTTTCAATATTCTTCAGCTCATGACGCAATACGTCCTGGCTTTCCCGATATTCTGCAAGCTGCTTCATAACCGTAGACGTCTCCTTTTGACTATGCTAGTTTATGTATGGGTAATACGTAAGCAAGACGAGTTCAGGTTTCTTTTTTTAGCAAACTAGATGATATAGTAAGTTAAAAATCCGTACAGATCGGAGTGTAATGATGAATAATGTAGAGCTTGTCCCTTACCATTGTGGGCATGATGCCATTTTACATACCTTCTACTTACCTGAGGAGCAGAAGCAGTTTACTGGAATGCCGGATGAAATGTTGACACTGGCCAAGGAAGATCCGCACCGCCATCCTGTCGTGATTACGGCTACTAGAACACCCGTTGGATTTTTCATTTTATACGATGGGGATGAATTAGCGGACTATACGAATATTTCTGAGGCACTGCTGCTGCGCGCGTTCTCTATTCATTACGCAGATCAGGGACAAGGATTCGCTAAAAAAGGGCTGCTTTTACTACCACAGTTCATCGCCAGACACTTCCCACATATTCGCGAGATTGTACTGGGCGTCAATGCCCGTAATCTATCTGCCCAAAGTCTGTATCGCAAATGCGGCTTTATCGATGAAGGCAACACTAAAATGGGACAACACGGCTTGCAGCATATTTTTAAAATGAGCCTATAACGTTGACCTCGATAGCCCTCGCCCACATAAAAAAGCTTTCGGCACAAACGCCGAAAGCTTTTATCGTTAAATCTCACCAATGGAAAAACTCAATTTGTAATTACCAAACTTCGTAAGCTCATCCAGCATGGTATTTAACTCTGCCTGTGATGACATGCGCAAGCGCATCCAATAACAGCCTTCCCCACTCACCCGATGGATTTCGACAATATAGGGATGCTCCCGTGCAAAAGCCTGGAAAGCACTGTGAGTCGTTCCTGAATTCAAAAAAACCGTAATAAAGGCATGAATCGTCTGGCCAATTTTCTCAGGGTTCCAGCGCAGCGTATAGCCCTCGATAATGCCCGCATCCTGCATTTTTCGAACACGCGCCCCTACGGCTTGGCCTGTCAAATGAACAAGCTGGCCGATCTCCTTGTTCGATAAAGAGCTGTCTTCAATTAAATGATGAAGAATGCGCAGATCGGTGTCATCAGGTACGAATAGTTCCATAGTTATTTTTCCTTTCATGATGAAACGAGTATGCTGGTTTTCCTTTCAGCAGGCCGTAGCCTGTAGCTCCTTGCGTCAGATATGATTGTAACAGAAACAAAGAACCACCGAAAATACACTCGGTCCAAAAACATTCACTACCAAAGGAGCTTCCATATATGAAAATCACACTAATCCGTAACGCAACCTTATGGCTGGAATACGCTGGAGTAAAATTTCTGATTGATCCGATGTTAAGCGATGCTGGCGCAAATCCGCCAGTTCCCAATACGGAAAATGCCCGCCGTAATCCGCTGGTTCCCTTGCCGCCGCAATGGCAGGCACTCGGACAGCCTGACGTTGTGATCGTCACACATTTACATCCGGATCATTGGGACCCGGCAGCAGTACACTGGTTGGACAAACAAATTCCCGTCTTCTGTCAGCCCGGAAATGAAGAACAAATCACTGCTGATGGTTTTACACGGGTTACTCCGATTTGGGTGGCTGGTTCTGTGGGAGAAATTGAGATTATCCGTACAGCCGGGCATCACGGCACCGGAGAAATCGGGGAACAGATGGGACCTGTGTCTGGCTTTGTGTTTCAGGCTCCAGGTGAACCTGTCGTCTATTTGGCTGGGGATACGATCTGGTGCAGTGAAGTCGCGGAAACACTGGATAAATACCGTCCTGAGTGGACAATTGTGAACGCTGGAGGAGCACGGTTTACGGTAGGTGATCCTATTATTATGACTGCCCAAGATGTAACAGCTGTTGCGCAGCATGCCTCTTATACACAAATCGTGGCTGTCCACATGGAGGCAATCAACCATTGTCTACTAACTCGCTCTGAGCTTACAGAACACATCAACCGTGAAGGTTTGGAGGGACGCGTCCATATTCCGGCAGATGGAGCGACGGTTTCGGCATAAGGCGATAATCCTGAGTCACCGCTTGCGCCCATTTTGAATATATTGGATTTCAAAACGCCTAAAGAAGGGATTATCAATGAATTGGCAATATCCTTATTACGGTACAGAAACCCAATGTAAAGAAGTTCCGATTACTTTTCCTCCCCAGCATCAATATAGACAGCCGGGGTTGGAATACCTGATGGTTCCACGCCCTATTTATGATAATCCAAAGTATATTGGCACTGGAAAGCTTCAGGATCGGGTGGCTATTATTAGCGGTGGGGACAGTGGCATCGGTCGCGCCGTTGCAGTGGCATTTGCCAAGGAAGGGGCCGATGTGGTCATTGCCTATCTCGATGAGCATCGAGATGCTATGGAAACCCGTGATGTCATTCACAGGCTTGGCCGACGTTGTTTGTTAACTCCGGGTGATCTAAGGCTAAAAAGCAACTGCTGTCTAGTTGTTCAACAAACGATGGAAACCTTTGGTCGGATTGACATCCTGATTAACAACCTGGGTGTTCAGTTTGTGCGCGAATCGTATCTGGATATCAGTGAGCAGCAGCTTCGTGATACGTTTGATACGAATATTATTTCCTTCTTCCATATGACTACAGAAGCATTGCCGTATATGCGGGCTGGGGCTAGCATCGTCAATACGGCATCGGTGACAGCCTATGTTGGTCAAAAGAATATGATCGACTATTCAGCTACCAAAGGAGCTATCGTCAGCTTCACCCGCGCTTTGGCTAATAATCTGGTCGATCAGGGTATTCGAGTGAATGCCATTGCTCCCGGTCCGATCTGGACTCCGCTGAATCCGGCCACACAGTCGCCTGAAGTCATTCGCACCTTCGGCAGCAATACACCAATGAAGCGTGCCGGGCAGCCTTATGAATTGGCTCCTGCCTATGTGCTGCTGGCTTCGGATGACGGTTCCTACATTACAGGCCAAACGCTGCATGTCAACGGCGGCCAAATGGTCACGACTTAGTTTCGTTGGCTGATAGCCACAAGACCCAACAAGCAAGAAAACCTCCAGCATCCACATTTCTAGTGGAACTGGAGGTTTTCTTGTTTTACGATATCGAATCTGAGCTTAAGCTGATCTTTTGTTTTTGTTGTAAATATCGAAGGCAACCGCCAGCAGCAGCACCAAGCCCTTGATGCCTTGCTGCCAGTCAATACCCAGACCAATCAGAGACATGCCGTTATTCAGTACACCCATGACCAAACCACCGATAATGGCTCCAAAAACGGTTCCGATCCCGCCGGATGCCGAAGCACCGCCGATAAAGCAAGCTGCGATGGCATCCAGCTCAAAGTTCGTACCTGCTCTCGGCGTAGCCGCATTCAGACGTGCAGCAAAGATCAGACCGGAAATGGCGGCCAGCACGCCCATGTTGACGAATACCCAGAACGTTACTTTTTTCGTTTTGACACCGGACAGACCCGCTGCCTTTTCATTTCCACCCAACGCATACACATGACGGCCCATAATCGTGCGGTTCATGACGAAGGAGTATACAACGATCAGTATGAACAGCAGCACGAGAATGTTAGGTATCCCCGCGTAGCTCGCGAGCATGAAGGTGAACAGATTGATAACCGCAGCCACCACAATCAACTTGAGTACAAATAGTGTCTGTGACGGAACCTCGAATCCATATTTAAGCTGCGAACGACGTTCGCGAATTTCGTTAACGATAAACCATACCGTGAGTGCAATGCCGACAATGATGGATACCAGGTTATACCCGGTAGATGAAAAATCCGGCAGGAAGCCTGAACTGATTTTCTGGAATCCCCCCGGAAATGGAGAGATAGATTGGCCTTCCAGCACGATCATGGTCAATCCGCGAAAGAGCAGCATTCCCGCCAATGTAACGATAAATGCCGGAATCCTCACATAAGCGACCCAGAACCCTTGCCATGCGCCGATTAATGCCCCGACCAGCAAGGATGCAATCACAGCGATCCATGCTGGAAGCTGCCAATCGACCATCATTATGGCGGCAACCGCACCGACAAAAGCGGCTATGGAGCCGACGGACAAATCAATATGTCCAGTGATGATGACCAGCACCATCCCGATAGCCAGTACGAGAATATAGCTGTTTTGCAAAATCAGATTTGTAATATTAATCGGCTTCAACAGCAGGCCGCCCGTCAGCACCTCGAACAAAATCATAATGACGACCAGCGCAATCATCATGCCATATTGGCGGATGTTATTTTTAAATAGTTTAGTTATGGTTTCCATGCTTCACGCCTCCTGACTTGGTCATATATCTCATCAACGTTTCCTGCGACGCGTCCTCACGGCTAACCTCTCCAGTGATCCGCCCAGCATTCATGACATAAATCCGGTCACACAAGCCTAGTACCTCTGGTAGCTCGGACGAAATGACCAGCACTCCCTTGCCTTCAGCGGCAAGTCGATGAATAATCGTATAAATTTCATATTTGGCGCCCACATCAATACCGCGTGTCGGCTCATCCAGAATCAGAATATCCGGCCCGGCAAAAATCCATTTGCTCAGCACCACCTTCTGCTGATTGCCGCCACTCAGATTACCCGTTTTCTGTAAAATGCTCGGCGCTTTGATGTTCATGCTTTTTTTCATTTCCTCTGCAATAACGACTTCCTCCTGCTCATTGACGACAGCGCCCTTCGTCAGCTTGTTCAGGCCAGTCAGCGAAATATTACGTTTGATGTCATCCATCAGAATGAGGCCATACTCCTTGCGATCCTCTGTCACATAGGCAAAGCCGTTGTTGATCGCGTCCGTAACCGTGTTGTTCTGGATCGGCTTGCCGTCTTTAATCAGCTGACCGGAAATGTTGCGTCCATACGACTTGCCAAAAATGCTCATCGCCAGCTCGGTCCGTCCCGCTCCCATCAGCCCGGCAATACCGACAATTTCACCACGCCGAATGTTCAAATTCACCTGATCCAGCACCTTGCGGTCTGCATGGTGCTCGTGATACACCGTCCAATCCTTCACTTCCAAAACGACTTTGCCAATCTCGGCATGACGCTCTGGATAACGGCTGGTCAGATCACGTCCAACCATGCCGCTAATGATCCGATCCTCCGTAACCTCATCCTTTTTCATATCCAGTGTCTCAATCGTCTTTCCGTCCCGCAAAATCGTAATTGAATCCGACACCTTTGCGACTTCATTCAGCTTGTGGGAGATGAGAATGCAGGAAATGCCCTGTTTTTTAAATTCCAGCATCAAATTAAGCAGATTTTCACTATCATCCTCATTCAACGCCGCTGTCGGTTCATCGAGAATAAGCAGCTTCACCTTTTTTGATAGCGCTTTCGCAATTTCGACTAGTTGTTGCTTCCCAACCCCGATGTTCGTAACTAATGTATTGGGATTTTCACTCAAACCGACCTTGGACAGTAGCTCGCGTGTTCCTACAAAAGTCTCTTTCCAATCAATCACGCCGCCACTGGCGCGTTCGTTGCCCAGATAAATATTTTCCGCAATCGAGAGATACGGGATCAGCGCCAGCTCCTGATGGATAATGACAATGCCCAATTCCTCGCTCTGCTTGATATCCTTGAACTCACACGTTTTGCCCTGGAAAACAATATCCCCTTCATAGGTTCCATGCGGATATACACCGCTTAGTACCTTCATCAGCGTCGATTTGCCTGCACCGTTCTCACCGCACAGGGAATGGATTTCGCCTTCCTTGACCTTGAGATTTACATTTTCCAATGCCTTCACGCCGGGAAAGGTTTTGGTAATTCCCTTCATTTCCAAAATGATTCCAGTCATGGGATACACTCCTTTCGCTTGGATTCCTGCTCTTATTTCAGTCCGATTTGCTCCTTGGTGTAATAGTGACTGCCGACAATATCCTTTTCCACATTCGTCCGATCCACCGAGATTGGATCAAGCAAGTAGGCAGGAATGATCTTTTTACCGTTGTTATAGGATTCGGTGTCATTCACTTCCGCTTGTTTGCCCTGTAAAATGCTGTTGGCCATCACGACCGTTTGCTCAGCCAGCTTGCGAGTGTCCTTAAATATGGTTTGCGTCTGCTCCCCAGCCACAATCGACTTGATGGAAGCCAGCTCCGCATCCTGCCCTGTAATGATCGGCAGCGGCTTGTTCGCTGATCCATATCCGACCCCTTTCAGGGATGAAATGATACCGATGCTAATGCCATCATAAGGGGATAGTACCGCGTCCAGATTAGCCCCCGAATAGTACGCACTCAGCAGGTTATCCATTCTCGACTGGGCCAATGCTCCGTCCCACCGCAGTGTAGCGATCTGCGCCATCGTCATCTGCTTGCTGCGCACGACCAGTTTGCCGGAATCCACGTACGGTTTAAGTACAGACATCGCACCATTAAAGAAGAAATAAGCGTTATTGTCATCCGGTGAACCACCGAACAGCTCGATATTGAAAGGGCCTTTGCCTTCCTTGAGTCCCAACTTTTTCTCAATATATGCCGCCTGTAGCACGCCCACCTTAAAATTATCGAAGGTCGCATAATACGTCAGATACGGTGTGTTGCGAATCAGACGGTCGTAAGAAATGACCTGAATGCCTCGGTCGTGTGCCTTCTGAATCACATCCGTCAGCGTGTTTCCGTCGACCGAAGCGATCACCATAACATTGACACCCTTGGTGATCATATTTTCGATTTGGGAGATTTGGTTTTCCACCACGTCCTCGGCGTACTGTAAATCCGTTTTATAGCCTTGCTCCTGAAACAACCGAACCATATTTTCTCCGTCCCCTACCCAACGCTCGGACGATTTGGTCGGCATGGAAATGCCTACGTAGCCTTTTTCCTTGCTGCCCGTTCCACTCTCCGCCAAATTACAGGCCGAAAGCATCAGGGCCAAAACCAGAAGCCATACGACAACAGCTCCTTTTTTCATATGAAGTTCCCCTTTCCTCATGTGATGCGGGTCATTTGAAGGTAAGTGCTGATTAGAGTTGAAATTAGATAGCGCTTACATAAGTGAGGCAACGAGTACCTCTCCTTTTTTTATGTGCAAACACATGGTATCATTCCAGGCCGGGAAAGGTCTTTGCTGGTTTTGAACTTTTTTTATAAAATTTTAACCTTTGTGTGGGGGGAGGGGGAAGTTGGAGGAGATAACATGAAACTCGTTGACTAAATAGTCATATGGCTTGTAAATAAATCAAAATAACTTCCACTTTATAATTTTTCGCTATACTGGGTGCTTAAAAAGAGACAAAAAAAAGTAGCTCCAGTTATCAAGCTCCCTTTTTGAATGTGCTTATCTTAAAAGTATTTTAGTTAACTTTTACCTTCATCGACATCAATTAAAAACACCCGCTCCTGGAATCCGCCCCGTGCCTCGGCTTTGTCTGCCCGCAGCTTGTCCAGCTCTTCTGCATTCGCCCCATATTCTTCTGCCAACGCTCGGATGACTTCCAGCATATCCGCCAGCTCTTCCAGCGCATCCTGATCTTTATTCGCTTCAAAATATTCCTCGACTTCTTCACGAAGCTTGGTTCGCAGTTGCTGCTTATATTCCTCTGGGTTCAAAATGCGTGTCCGACATTCCTTGCCCTGAGACATAATAATATGCGGAATCCGACCCCGTACCAGTTTGTTGTATGTAGGCATATGAAATAACACCCTTTCTGATGTGGAAGCATTAGCCTTCATCCAACATCTTCCTTTTCGTCATTATATCATTGGCTCAAAAAGCATCAGGGATTATTGATAAAAGATCTAACGATTCATTAAATGGATTTTCTTTATAAATAGATGGATACCGCTTAGACGGATCAGCTACGATCCGCTGTGACAGAGACTCTAGAATAGAGTCCGTTTTATAAAGCAACTTGTCTACTTCCCCCAGTTTCATCGGCTCTTTAGATACATCATCTTCTCCCGAAACCAGATAATGTACCGTACCGATAAACAGCACCATATCTAAATTAGGCTCAGCATCTGTGTGAATTAAAGGGAACAGGTCAGTCACGGATAAACGAATATACAATGGAATGATTTGGTTTCGATGAACATAAATGGCCTTAGCCATAGAAAACATCGCTTGATCACAAAGAATGAGGCAGTTGTGAAACTGATGATGGTCGCGCATCATCTGTGCAAGCTTGATCTGGTATTCGGCAAGCTTTTGAAAATCCATCATGCAATTGAATATGTAGGTGTCGCTGTACTTAGGCAATTTGAAATCGGAATCACTATGTAGGGGACTTAAGGAGTAATGTTTCAAGGGGAATCAACTCCTGAATTAAAATTTCATAAACGAGGATTTTGCAAAAATCCCATAAGCGACTTCCAATGAACAAGATATAGATCGAAATGGTTTAGTTCGTCTATATCTTGCACTTCGGAGCGACTGGTATCGAATTTTGCAAAATCCTGAAACAATGTGAGCAACATAGCACAATTATGTAACCATCAAGATGTATAATTTTCTAGCTACCGGACAAGCTTCATAATAAATATTACTATATAGTAGTTTTTAATTCAATTTACTTACTAACACTTATTAATTAGATGTAACTCTTTCTCTACACTTCTAACTAGAGGATTTTGCAAAATCCAATAAGCGACTTCCAATTAATAATATATAGATTGAGATGATCTCGTTCGTCTATATATTACATTTTGGAGCGATTGGAATCGAATTTTGTGAAATTCTTACTATAGAGAGGTGTAATCATGTCAGAACTTTTAGAATTAGTCGGTACACGTATTCGAGATATTCGAAAGTCTAAAGGGCTTTCCCAAGAAGCTTTAGCCGAAAAAGCAGGATTCAATTCGAGTTATATTGGTTTCATTGAGCGAGCGGAGAGAAATATATCTTTGAAAAATCTGGAGAAAATAGCGAAGGCATTGAACGTGGGCGTCTATCAGTTGCTTACATATGTGAAGGACAATGATGAGCTTACCGAAGAAGATTCGAGTATAAAAACCATTTTGACTCTCCTAAGAACTCGTGAATCCAAAGATACTGAGCTGGCATTAAAGATTCTTACGGACATCTTTATTAGAATCGATGAACGATGAAACAAAAAAGGAACTGCGCTTTGCAGTTCCCCACCAACCCCTTACGACAACGCCAACATCGCTTTCATATCTTCCTCTGCGGTAGTAATCAGTTTCAAGCCAAACATCTCCACCAGTACATCCAGTACGCCAGAAGAAATGAACTCAGGCGGCTTCGGCCCAATGCGAATATCTTGGATGCCAAGGCTGAACAAGCCTAGCAGGATGGCGACCGCTTTTTGCTCAAACCAGGACAGAACAATGCTGACAGGCAGTTCGTTCACCGTACAGCCGAAAGCATCCGCTAATGCCAGAGCGATTTTAACAGTAGAACCCGAATTGTTGCATTGCCCCAAATCAATATAACGCGGAATGCCGGTATCTCCAACGGTGCCATAATCCACGTCATTAAAGCGGAATTTACCACAGGACGTGGTCAGAATGACCGTATCATTCGGTAAGGATGTAGCTAGCTCGCGGTAATAGTTACCGCCTTTGCCCGGTGCGTCGCAGCCTGCAATGACGAAGAAACGGCGGATATGCCCGTCTTTAACCGCCTGAATAATCTCAGGAGCCAGCCCGATAACCGTCTCATGATGATATCCCGTCGTAAGCACCTGCTCCGAATCTATATCTGCGGCTGGCAGGGCTAACGCACGCTCGATCAATGGTGAAAAGTCGTCGTCCATGATCTTGGCTACTCCCTCCAGCCCGGCTACTTCATAAGAGAAGAAGCGGTCTGCATACGTGCCTTTAATCGGCATAACACAATTCGTCGTGGCGAGAATCGCACCTGGGAACTCCTCGAACAGTCGGCGTTGATCGTACCAGGCTTTACCGATATTCCCTTTGAGATGTGCATATTTCTTCAATGCCGGATAACCGTGGGCAGGCAGCATTTCCGAGTGGGTATAGATGTTTATTCCTTTACCCTCCGTCTGCCGCAGCAATTCCTCCAGCGCATATAAATTATGTCCGGTCACAACGATGCATTGGCCTTCGATTTTATTTTGGCTGACGGTAATCGGCTGCGGAATGCCAAAACGATCCGTATGCGCACGATCCAGCACATCCATGATCCGTACAGCCGCATTTCCGACCTTCATCGCCATTTCCAAATGCTCTTGTACATTAAAGTTAGAATTGGTTAAGGTCATATATAACGCTTCATGCGTGATGCGATCTACCTCAGGATCGGTATAGCCCAACTGGCGAGCATGTGTCGCATAGGCAGCAATCCCTTTTAATGCAAAAATCATCGTATCCTGCAAGCTTGCTATCGTCTCATCCTTCCCGCACACCCCAACTACTTTACACCCGCCACTCGGCGTCTGTTCACACTGATAACAAAACATATCGTTTTCCTCCAAATATTGATAGATATTTGTTCGTTATCCCCAGCGTAACAAACCCCTGAATGCGTAGGTGTGATTACACACACATTTTTTCTTACAGTTTATTATGAGACAGTGTGGGACTCATCCCCCGTGCCAATTCCTACTCCACCGTGTTTTCTTGAATTCCACCGCCTTTACGGTACTGCACAGGAGACACGCCCATAGTCTTTTTAAAAGCGGTGCTAAAATAGTGCTGACTGTCGTAACCCGTACGTTCTGCTATATCATAGATAGACAACGTCGTGGAATCCAGCAGTTGCACCGCTTTACGGATACGGGCACGCGTGACGAGGGTCACGAAGCTGTCGTTGAGCTCCTTTTTGAGCACACGGCTGAGATATACGGCGGATACTTGTAGCCGCGAAGCAAGGGCTTCCAACGTCAGCTCCCGATCGGCGTAACCTTCCTGAATGAGCTGCCGAGCCCGGCGTACGATGGGAGACAACTGCGATTCGCCATACACACGATCCCGACTCACCCGGTATGCGTCAATTGCGCCTTCCAGTCCACCCGCGTTGGGCTCCACATGCGTATGAACCGCTATATTCAGGTAGCGCCCAATCGCCTGCTCCATGGAAGCGCCTATCGTCTCGGGTGCCTCCTGCCACAGGCATATGCCGATCAGTCCGTTCGCATCGCGGAACAACACATGCGGGCAGTCCTCCAGCAGTTCGCCAATAATATTTTCAGCAGCAAAAAGAAATAACTGGCGGTCATTCTCGCGCATAATCGTCTGCCGGGCCTCTGCCGCAGGCCACCGTACGACACCGATCTGAGCAGGCGGCCGCGATGGAAGCCGTAAAAACGCCAACTGCTCCATGACGTCTTTTCCCGTGTGTTGCCCTTCCAGCCATTCCAGGCAAAACCGCTGGCGCAGCAGCGGAATATTCCGTTCAATCTGTCCGGCGGCTTGTTCTACATAGGCGGCACGCTTGTGCTCTTCGTCCATTCGCTGACGAAGCCGCAACAACGCAGCATGAAGCTGCTCCGCATCTACCGGCTTCAAAATATAATCCTCTACGCCAAGTCGGACAGCCTCCTGCGCATAAGCAAACTCATCATGCCCGGAAATGATCAGACAGCGGCATTCCGGACGCTCGTCCCGCAGCCGCCGAATCAGTTCAATGCCGTCCATGAACGGCATATTCATATCGACCAGCACGATGTCGATATGAAGCTGACCCACCAGCTCCAGCGCTTCTTCTCCGTCCTCCGCCTCTGCTGCCACTTCCATGCCCAGAGCCGCCCAGTCTATGCAATCTCGTATCCCCTCTCGGATGATCGGCTCATCATCTGCGATCAATACTTGATAACGTTTTGCCGTCCCTATGGTCACTTCCGTTATGGCCTGGTCAATCAGACTCGCCGTTGTCGAGTTGTCTGTGGCCTTTGATTTCGTCATCCTGACCCTCTCCTTTTTCATAAGGCTTCTTCAGTTGTGCCATATCCAGCAGCAACGGATGAGTGATCGTCACGCAGGTACCTGTCCCTTCTGTGCTCTCCAGTACAATTCCATATTCCTCACCAAAAGACAGCCGGATACGCGCTTGTACATTCAGCATGCCATAGCTTCTGCCATGGGTACTAACTCCCTTTTGCTTCTGCTTTCCTTCCATCGCCTTCAGGGGGTTTTCCAGCCAGTCACGCAGTTCACGCAGACGGTCTGCCGTCATCCCTGCTCCATCGTCACGTACCGTCAGCAGCAGCTTGTCGCCCTCGGCTTTAGCTTCTACCCAAATCGTGCCTGGACCACGTCTAGCCTTGATGCCGTGATAAATCGCATTTTCCACTACAGGCTGAAGCATTAACTTCAACACGAACAGATCCTTTAGCTCGTCGGGTACATTCAATTCCCAGCGAAGTCGGTCACGATAGCGGGTTTGCTGGATTTGCATATAGCTCGATATATGCTCAATCTCGGAGCGCAGCGGAATAAAGTCATCCCCCTTGCTCAGCCCGAGACGGAACAATCTCGATAGGGCCCCCACCATGTCGGACACGTCGTCTGCTCCATTTTTTCGAGCCATCCAGTGAATGGTATCTAGCGTATTGTATAAAAAATGCGGCTTAATATGCTCCTGAAGGCTGCGCAGCTCGGCATCCCGTTTTTGTCGTTCCCTCAGTTCGCTAAGTGACATGAGACGGCGAATTTGCTCCAGCATCCGGTTAAAGCTCCGCCCCAGCATTCCAACTTCATCCCCACGGTCACTCCATTGGCGAACTGTAAGATCTCCTGTCTCTGCTGCCCGCATATAGGACATCAGCCGGAAAATCGGCTGCGCAATGGAACTCGACAATCGCAAGGATGCCGTTAATCCAAACAGACATACAATAAAAACAAAACAGACGACATAGAACTGAATTTGCCGCACTTCCAGTGTAGATTCGCGTGCCGGGAATACCCCCACTGTTCTCCAGCCCGTGAATTCGGAAGCCCTGAACATGAACAGCAATTCTCTGCCCCCAGCTTCACGGGTAAACATCCCGCTGTCACCTGCCCCGAACCATTGCGACGGAATGCGCTCAATCAAAGGCATATCCGGCCTGTACACGCTGCGCCCCTCAGCATCTGTCACCATTAAATACCCGCTTTTGCCCAGGGTTACATCTCTGGCAGCCTGCGATACAGCCCGCAGCTTGAGGTCAATCATAATCACGCCTAGCACATGTCCGGTTTCCGAATCCGTAACCGAACGGACGACGGAGACAATTTCACTGTCCTTGTACCGGACATGAGTCGTTACATTACGGTGGCTCGGCTGTCCTAGCACAGTGAATATGCCTGCATGCTGCGCCGCCTGTTGGTACCAGCCTTCTTCCGTCAAGCTACGCGTGCTTCGAGCATACATTTCATTGCTGATATAGTCGCCTTTTTCGTTTACGATCAGAATCCCTGCAATCTCAGGATATAACGTAGTATATCCCTGCAAAAATTGCTTCATTTCATATAGCGTATCCTGCTCCTGTACAGAACTTAATGCCTGCTTGGAAGTGTGAGCCTGATTTTGCACCGAGTTCTGTGTCAGCCCCCCCTGGTTTTCGGGCGTTACTATACTCGCATGACCCGCGTGGCCGTCTGCCAGCGTCCGCCCTTTCCAGAACTCCCCGATATCGGGGTTAAAAGCAATCAGATACGTCATGTTTTGCAAATTTTCCATTTTGGTGTCCAGTGCTTCGTTCACCTTGCCAATCAATTGCATCGTATGGTCTTCCACCTGTCGCTCAATAATCCGTTCCACCGTCCAATTGACCAGTAGACCTAATCCCAGCGAAGGCACAATGCCAAACAACAGGAACAGCAGCATGAGCTGAAAGCGTAAAGGCATATTGCGCAAGCGTAAGCGAGGCATCGTTTGGTGCACCCTTAAGTGGATACGCTTCCAAAATTTATTTCGCATAATAATCATCTACATTCGCCCGGGTGACCACGGAAATCCCAGTATCTACCCGCACGGGCAGCGGAGTGTTGTCGCCAGAGGAAGAAGGTGCAGGAATCGTTAAATGATGATGCAGATGGAACAGATATTGAAGCGACCAATAGCCCATATTCCATGTTCCCTGGGCAATCGTTGCCGAGATCGTCCCACCACGAATCATATCCAGTGTCGCTTTATTTGTATCAAAAGAAATGATTTTCAGCGGATGGCTGTTTTTTTGACTCAGTACCGCTTCACCCACACCTGTTCCTCCCGTTGCATCGGTCACAAAAATGCCCGCCAGTTTCGGATAAGCTTTCATCAGCCTTTGCGACTCATCCCGGGAGACCATCGCGTCTGCACGGCCATCTGCGACTTCCACCACCTTCATCGCAGGATACTGCCGTTGAATGGTATCGCGAAAGCCACGCGAGCGTTCTTCATGATTTTGCTGTCCAGGTAGTGTCAGAACAGCGACTTGGCCTTCTCGTCCCAACAGCTCTGCCATTTTATCTGCAGCAGTCACGCCCGCCTTATAATTATCCGTGCCCAAAAAGGAATACGCCCGGCTCCCCGGCGCTTCGGCATCAAACAGTACCACAGGAATGCCCGCATCCAGCGCCTTATTAATCACCGGAATCAGGGAGTGAGGATCAATCGCTGATATGGCAATCCCTGCGGGCTTACGAGCAATCGCCTGCTCAATAACGGTCATCTGCTCCTGCGCATCATAACGGGTAGCTCCCCGATACTCCACAGTCACCCCCAGCGCATCCCCAGCATCCTCGAAGCCCTTGAGCCCGCTTTTCCAATACTCCAAACCAGACTGGAAGGTAATCATCATATAGGTTTCTCCAATGCTGCCTCGTAGCCCCTTATCCTCCCAAGTGCCATTCAACGGGCCAGATTGTTCATACCTGAACACATAGAGAGCAAAGGCCGCAATCAACAGCATATATACCAGCAGCGTTTTTTTCATCCTTCCTCTCCTCTTCCTGTGTGTATCCTTAAGTTATAAATTCACTTTAATTTATTCTGGTTTTACTTAGATTGTAAATGCAATCATATCAAATTGGAACTACTTCACTCTTCTTACTTTCAGGTGGCGTTAATCCTGCACTAATGTTTCTACGTTACAATACCTACAATTGTGCTAGGGAAAACATGTGCGTATCTTGAGGAAAAGGAGTGATATGGATGAGCAAGCCGCGTATCGCGGAGTGGACAGAACTACGGGGCCTTGCCTACCTCGCTGTCGTGCTTCAGCATTGCATTGGCGAATATATTTATCGCAGCGACATCCAACAGCCAGATTCTGTTATGCTCGCGATGCTGTATCATTTGACACGTTTTGGCACACCGACGTTCGTTTTCCTGTCTGCGGCGCTGCTTTTTTATAACGGCAACAAACCGATTGGCTATCCTCGCTATATTGGCAGGCGGTTTCGAGATATTTATGTTCCTTTCCTTTGCTGGACTGTTATTTATTGGGTATGTACTCAAAACTGGTCAACGGCGCAGTGGGGAAATATTTACTTTTACAAAGGTATGTTCGAGGAAATGATCATCCCCGTCAGCGGATATCATCTATGGTTTGTAGTGATGATCTTTCAGTTTTATATTTTGTTTCCTTTATTTGCAAAAGCAGCCGGGCAGGTTCAAGCATTTCTACGTCGTTACAGCACGAAAAGACGCAAACAGCTTGTTTTGGCTATTATGCTGATTGCCGCTACGGCTTATGCTTTGCTGTTACAATGGTCCTACTATGACATGTCTGCATGGAGCACTGGGTTGCCGTCCTTTTGGCAGACTCTGTTAGATTACCGCACTTATAACTTTGTTATGTATTTTTTCTATTTTATGCTGGGCGCAGTGTGCGCCTATATGACGGACACCTGGCGTGGACTGGCCAAACAGACGTTGCCGTGGAATGTATTTGTCTTTATTGGTTTGTTCATGCTCATGGGTCACACGATGCTGATCCAGTCGGGTGGTACGATCAATCTTAATATTTCGACCTATTTGAAGCCAAGCACCTTTGTTCTCATTGTGTCGCAGTTGCTTTTATTGTACGGACTGCTGCTCCATTTGCAAAAAGATACGCGATCCGAGCCGTTTCGCCGTATGCTGAACTGGATCGGACGTTATTCTTTTGGAGGATATCTGGCCCATGCACTCGTACTGGCCTTCATATCCTACTACACCCGCCCGCTTGCACTGGGCGATCATCATTTTACAGCTACGCTCATTACGTTTATCGTCGTAGCAAGTGTTTCTCTAGGCATAAGCTGGCTGTTTGCCCATCTGCCTGGAGGCAACTGGATTGTTGGTTCCAAAGGCAGACAGCGGTTGAAGTGGCACTCGTTTCGCTTCCAGTTCCTTTCCTCCAAACGTGCTTCCAAAAGCACGCAGGAGCTTGGCTAATAGAAAAAAGATGCTACAGCACTAAAAAAGGACACTCCCGATTCATTCCGGGAATGTCCTTTTTTAAACTAAATTAAAAACAATTATCATATTACCTAAAGCTTTTATACAACAAGAATTCCAGACTAATGCGTTTACCATTTGATATTATTGAGGCCTCAACTAGAAACATCCTATCTATCAACTCAATAAGAAGACGGAATGATTAATTAGCCTTGGTGATATTTACGTACAGAGTCTCATCTTTCTTACTACTGTCTACAGTAGCACCCATAACTTCGGAAACAAATCTGAGTGGCACCATGACACGGTTAGGAGATATCGGCATTACAGGAGCGCTAGGCAGCATTTTCTGCTGTTCGTTCACATAAGCAACTTTGCTTCCGATTGTCAAGCGCACTGTCTTACCATCTTCCGAACGGATTGTAACCTCTTTCTTTTCTCTGTTCCAGTTTACAGTTTCCCCCAGATTTTCTGATACAAATCTAATGGGAACATAAGTAGTATTCGTTGCTCTTTCAATATAAGGATTAGCATCGGATGTAACCTCAACATTGTTGACTTTAATCACAAGATTATACAAGTATTTAGGAAGAGCTGCATTGGTCTGATCTACTGTCAAAAAGAAGATTAAGGAAAAAAGTAATGTGTTAACTGCTTTTTTTAACATAACGCATCAATCCTTTTCTAATCGAATTACATTCATTGTTTGTAAAAAGTATACTTCTCTACATGATTTGAATCCTTGACATAATCAATTCGTCCACCATGATTCCAAACATCATCACTCAAATTGGTAACATTTTCGGGGTACTTGGTTCCAGCACTATTATTAATTAGGAATCTCATATTGTTCCAAATAGCTGGCGAGTTAAATCCGTATGAAAAGGATGTATTAGGGGAACCAGCATTATTCATGGCAATAGCAGTAACTCTTTTAACCGATCTACCAGTCGTACCCAAACCATTAAATTTGACTACATAGATATTAGAATAGTTAATTTGTCTCTAATAGTTAATGTAAGGTTCATCCGATTTGCCAGCATAATAAAATACTTTGTAACCATTGTCATCTCCCTCATTCACTTGAATTTCTTGCTCAATAGCATCTTTAATGTACTGGTTAAATTCATTCGACGAAGGTTCTATCCTTGAGCATTTGCGGCCAAGCTCGGAATGGAAATGGTCATGAGTAGAATAGAAAGAGCAATCTTCTTTTCTTCAACATAATAATAAAACTCACTCATGTATACCTGCCATAAAAGTCTCTTAATATGTGTATATTATCCTCAAACTGCAATGCTCGCTTATTGAGCTCTGCTTTTTTTATTGCCTTAGTATGCCGTCCCCTCAAAAAAGTGATTAACATTTTATGACATGAATATGTATTTTATTTTAAAATAAGTCATTATATAGAATAATAATAAACGTTACGCGGGAAAAGTCACAGTTTTGCATAACAAAGAAGGGAGAGGATGTACTGAAATAACATCGTCGTTGTTAATGATCTAGCCCTAAACATAGTGAGGCAGCTTCTTGGTTTGAAACATACGGTTGTACTGATTAATCAGTTCATCCAAAAGCATAGACTGCTCAAGTACACAAGCATGTCCGAAGCCATACTCTTCGTAAAGATCATGCAAATGTTGTCTGGCGTGTTCCATCTGTTGAATTAACGTTACCGTTTCATACCTGTTCATCCTGCATACCTCCTAATGAATCTCATTTTAAGGAGGGATGTACAAATACGTCATAATCTTTTTTGAACCAAAAAATTACAAAATAATACAAAAATAGACCAGCAATAAGCTGGTCCATAGTAGTTACACTCGAATTAAGCACCTCCGATGATTCCAGTGGTAGAAATCGTTCCATGACCTTGATTCGGACCTTGGATTGGTACTGCGAGTACCAATAAGAAGCTAGTTATTGCGAAAAGAAAAACCATCTTTTTGGTCAATTTTCTCCCATAGACTTTGCAACTGATCTCGGGTTTCAGGAACGGCATACGCTTTAAATCGTTCAAATAACATTGCACAATTATGCGAAAGTATTCCTTTATTAATGGATTCGGCCTTTTCCCATGCATTTAGGAGACATTTGAAACCATATGGATATCTACCTTTATTAAGATTGTATTTAGCCATCTTGTACCAGAACCGAATGTATTCTCCCGGTAAAACTTGTTGTGTGTACATGTCAGAAGATGACGGTTCCTGATATGCTGCAATTTGGGATTCAAAACGTCGGAGGACATGATCTACATCTACATTATATCGATTAGCTACTTCAAGGACGTTCAATAGCTCGGCCAAAATCTCTTTTTCGGCAGCCATATGTTCTACGTAATCGGGGAGAACACTAATATCCCCGGACATAAGCCTGTTGACGTACGTATTAATTTTCGCCCATTGTTGATATTGCTTCTTCCAATAAAGTGAATCAGGATCCTTCTCCTTCACCCAACTTAGATCGGCATAACCTCGAATATGTTCTAATGCCTGTTCATGATCACCTTTTGCATCGCAAGCATTAGCACACAGCAACTCGGAGTAAACTATGTATACAAACAGTGGCCTGCTTAGCTTTTTTCGTGGCTCTGTTCCTTTTCGCTTAGAGTTATGAACCAAATTATATTGGATCTTTCCCATTTGACCCATTTGAGATGAAAATTCATACACCTTGTCCCACATACTTAGTGACCTATACACGTTCGCTAAATCTTTTAATGCATCTAATTGCTCTATCTCGTCTAAACGATCAACAAAAGGGGCAAATTCAATGGCAGCCTGAAGATTTACAGCTCTATCTTGTCCAATATTGATTTGGAACAAACGATACTGGCAGATCGCCAATCGCTCTGAATGCTGCTGCTTCTCACTTTCAGCCACCTTTTTGTAAAGGTAAGCCGCTGCTTCATTATAACCGTCTTTGTATACATTTTCGGCGACTTCAAAGAGTGATGGCGGATAATTAGGGTTATCCAATAACAGAATTACCACTCGCTGCAAGCAATCCAGTCGTCCTAGCTCAATGCATCGGTATAGGAAAGGGCTGATTTTTTTCCAGTTGAGCGGAGATTCTTCAATGCATTCTTCAATATAACGTTCGTAAAAATAATCCGGTGGTAAATTCATTCCCGCAGTAATACTATCCAGTTGGTGAACAGAAATAGATCGGTTACCGGTCACAATGCTACTAACTGTACCTACATTCAAATCAATCGTGTGACCAAACTTGGTCATCGTTAAGCCTTTTCGTTTCAAATAGGTTTGAATTTCTGCCTGTATCGTAGGTGTGATTTCCATGGATAAACCACCCTTTCAGCATTTTCATAGAATTTCAATTTCAATAAACAATATAGTTTGGAAACTAATAGTATAACTATTGATTTTCCTTCACGATAATACCATATTTTGGAACAAACATAAATGCTTTAACTTTATTGATTTTTATATTTTTATTAGGAGATCATTGGATGTTGGACAATGGAAGGAGAAGCTCATTTGAAAAATACAGGTATGACACGTCCCTTGGATACGTTAGGCCGGATTGTTATCCCTAAGGAGATGCGAACCTCTATGGGGATTCAAGCTGGTGAATCTTTAGAATTTTATTTAGATGTTGAAACAGGATTATTGAGTATGCGGAAGTATATTGGAGTCTGCTGTCACTTATGTTATTCGGTTCAGGATTTAAGCTATTTCAGGGATTCATTTTTATGTAAAAAATGCATAAACGATCTGAAGGGAAACATAGATGTGAGTCAATTACCTGTTCCTGTCGTAAAGAAACCTGCGTACAAAGAAAAAAATGCACATCGGTTGTCTTCACAACATTTAGTTGAAAATCTAAGAAAACTCATGCGCGAGCATCCAACAGCCAAGCAAGGCGAATATGCTGAATGGCTCGGCGTATCCCAAGGCCGTATTTCCCAGCTTAAAAAGCTATTATAGGTATCGCTCAACTCATATTCTAGCAAAGCTAAATAACCAGTAGCTGGTTGATTTCGTGCGACTGGTTATTTCAACTTTTCATTAGTAGGAAGGACTACAGGGGATAAATCATGATAGACCGACAGAGCTGACTGCTGTGACAAATATCGCTTACAAAACCTGCCACTTTTGAGATGGTGTAGATACACGAAATAGTACACGAATGGAGAACTTATGAAAACGACAGAAAAGAATAAGAAATCTCCGCAGGAGCAATCAGCCTCAGTCTGTACCTGCATTAATCTGCGCCGTTCCTCGATGGCTGTTACGGGACTGTATGACCGGTATCTGGCCCCGAGCGGACTCAATATTAGCCAATTCTCGCTTCTCAAACACTTAACTGCGCTGGGACCGGCAAGTGTAAGCGAATTGGCGCTGGAGATGCGGCTCGACCGGACAACGATTGTGCGCAATTTGAAGGCGCTGGAGCATAGCGGATATGTGGAGGATACATCTGCTGAGGGCAGTCGCAACCGCTGCCTTACTCTGACGGAGAGTGGAAGAACGGTATACAACGACGCAGCCGAGCTTTGGGAGGAGGCGCAACGTTTTTTGCAGGAGTCATTGGGAAACGGGAATCTGCAGATACTGACCTCACTCTTATCCAAAATTGAACATTTGGGTTTGTGATTAGCCGCCTACTCATACATGAAGTGTTACTCAATTCGTGTATATACACGAAAAAAAAGAAATGTTTCGCGGTATCAAGGCTGGTAAGTAATATATGTTAGCCCGCCACAAGACTTCTGAAAGGAAGCTTTGCTGTGAACAATAACCACGGAGAGGGATGTGGATAGGATGGTTGAATCCGTACCGGATATGAGAGAAAACATCGTAGCCGAGATGAAAACCTATGTGAGCGAAGACAAAGGCAATGTTTGTGAAGAACTACAGAGTCCTTATTACGAGGAGCCGATTATTCAATTTGCCGCGGGCAATGATCCTTTGTTTGAGGAGTACAAAAGAGTGGTCGGGCCCGACCACGCCACGCCGCAGGAAGCATTTGAACGTTCCTTTGGAATGGGGAGTTTTGATGGAGGTACCGTTATCAGCGTTGTGCTGCCGATCAGCGAGACGATCCGCAAGGCTAATCGGGCGCAAAAAGATAGAGCCTCAAGGGAATGGGCGCTGCTGCGGACCTTTGGCGATGAATATTTTGTACAGTCTGCAAGGCGGCATTTGGTGGGATACTTAACAGGCCTTGGTTACCGTGCAGTTGCACCGCTGGATACGGATTGGTACAGCATCTATGGTGCCACAGGGGGGCCGATCTCCAACTGGTCGGAGCGCCACATTGCATATGCTGCGGGTCTTGGCACCTTCAGTATCAACGACGGCTTCATCACCGAAAAAGGAATTGCCATCCGCCTGCTGTCCGTGGTGACCGATCTCAAGGTGCCGCCTGATGCCAGAGCATCTTCAGTCACAGGCCATACCGGAAACTGCCTGCTGTGTAGCAAGGGCATCTGCGGTGTGTGCATTACCCGCTGCCCTGTGCAAGCCATCAGCAAGGAAGGCGGACATGACAAGATTGCCTGCATGAAATTTGTGTACGGCCAAGCATCACGGGACTTTGCGGTTTTAAACGGCGGCGAGGCCAAATCAGGTGCCGGCTGCGGACTGTGCCAGACCAAGGTGCCCTGCGAGAGCAGGAATCCGATGCGGACCGCCCGGTGAATATGAAAACCTTGAGGACCGCCATTCTCAAGGTTTTTTAGTACAAAAAAGATCATGCTAGTTCTGCATCAGCCAAGCACCCCTTTTACATTTAGTTTTCGTTAGCCGAGGTTGACGGTATCCCCTGCTAACGCTTCAATTGAGCTTCATTCGAAGTGCCGGACTTACGATCGAATGTAATTGGCCCTTTGCGGTTGACGAGCCGTTTCAGATCGACGGTCATTTCATTTTTCAGCTTATTTATAAGCTGTTCCTCATTAATTCCTTTGCTTTTAGCGATGTCGGACAACGATTTGCCTTGTCCCAACTCATTTTCTAAGCGAACAGGAGTGATACCCAATAGTTTGGCTACTTTTTCGTTCAGATGATGGTCCCAGCCTCCAGGCCGTTTGCCATGCCCGTGCTTATAAGCATGTCCTTGTCGATGGCAGTCCTGTGACTGCATGCGCCCTGGATCAGCCTCACCCTGAATAGAGTTGCTAGGAGTAAGAGCTTGCATCTGGGGGCTTGTCTTTATACCAGCAGCTTCGATAATCCCTGCACTACCATACATCATCACTCCTACATACAGGGTAGCAGTGATTAATTTCCATTGTTTTTTCATATTCAGGCCCTTCTTTCACCCTTTTTAATTTAATATTTTCTCTTTCTGCTATTTTTATTCGTATTTTCACCTGTTAAGTAGTCACAAGACCGGGAAAATACGAGCTCATGAACATTTCTATCACGGTTACACCCCAATCTTCGATCTGAACGCACTCCTTGGAAACCTTATCCTGTAGGGAAGTAAGAATGAAGTACTAAACTTTCTACAATATAATTCGAAATTTTTCAGGTAAAATATTAAGGAAAATATGATAAAATTTTAATTGTAATCGATTACAATTAAAATTTTGGAAATAAATGTTGTATCAAGCTACTACAGAATGCATTGCATCATAGTCAGACTACATGCAATTACACACAAGGAGGAAAGTCCAATGAAACAAAAAAGAATACGGTTATTTTTATCAATTTTGATTTGTTTTTCGCTTATCTTACCCGCAGTAAATGCACAGGCGGCAACAACGATCACCTCAAACCAAACCGGTACCCATGACAACTACTACTATGAGTTGTGGAAAGATTCCGGGAACACAAGTATGACTCTTAATAGTGGGGGGGCGTTCAGTGCCCAGTGGAGTAACATTGGAAATGCATTATTCCGTAAAGGCAAGAAATTCGACGAGACCAAGACACACCAGCAAATTGGAAACATTTCCGTAAACTACAGTGCCAACTACCAACCAAATGGTAATTCGTATTTATGCGTCTATGGATGGGCAGTTAACCCGCTCGTAGAATATTACATCGTCGATAGCTGGGGAAGCTGGCGTCCACCCGGTGCAACATCGAAGGGCACTTTTACCGTTGACGGGGGAACATATGATATTTATGAAACCACTCGGGTTGACCAGCCTTCCATTAAAGGAGACAAAACAACTTTTCAACAGTATTGGAGTGTCCGGACATCCAAACGCACAAGCGGAACCATATCGGTTAGCGAGCACTTCAAAAAGTGGGAAAGCATGGGCATGAAAATGGGCAAGATGTATGAAACTTCACTTACTGTAGAGGGATACCAAAGCAGTGGGAGTGCTAATGTAACTAGTAATACAATTACGATTGGCGGCAGTTCTGACGGCGGAACGACTACTCCTCCAGGCACAAGTACGAAAATAGAAGCCGAAAGTATGACCAAAAGCGGTCAGCATACCTCAAATATCAGCTCGCCGTTCAACGGAGTGGCTTTATACTCCAACAATGATTCGGTGAAATATACGCAAAATTTCACTAGCGGCACCCATAGTTTTTCACTACGTGGTGCCTCGAACAACTCCAACATGGCCAAAGTTGACTTGAAAATCGGTGGACAAACAAAGGGGTCCTTCTATTTTGGTGGAAGCAACCCTGCCGTCTATACTTTAAACAATGTCAGCCATGGCACCGGAAACCAAGAGATCGAGCTCGTTGTAACAGCCGATGACGGAACATGGGATGCTTATGTTGATTATTTGGAGATCAACTAACCTTATTATCTATTAAAATTGTTAAGGAGGTACAACCTTGTTTATAGCTAAAGCAGGAAAATGGACGGCGATTATGTCAATCACCTTGTCTTTATTCACAGGCTCGCTGGTGATCTCGAGCAACCAGGCGCTTGCGGCTGATTGCTCGAGCGGTTATGTAGCGTTAACCTTCGACGATGGTCCCAATCCCTCTAACACCAAAGCGCTGCTTAGTGCTTTGAAGCAAAACGGTTTACGGGCGACGCTCTTTAATCTTGGACAAAACGTGCAGAATAATCCTTCGCTTGTACGTGACCAGCAAGCAGCAGGCATGTGGATCGGTAACCATTCATGGTCACATCCGCATATGACACAACTGAGCACATCGCAGATGTCATCGGAAATTACACGCACGCAGCAAACGATACAGTCCATTACTGGCACGGTACCAAAGTTATTCCGTCCTCCGTATGGCGAGACCAACACAACCCTCAAATCCATTGAGACCCAAAACGGTCTTACCGAAGTATTGTGGAACGTTGACTCCCAAGACTGGAACGGCGCCTCCACCGCACAGATCGTAGCTGCTGCGGGCAAACTTAAAAACGGCGATGTGATCCTGATGCATGATCAGTACCAGACTACACTCCAAGCTATTCCACAAATTGCACAGAACCTCAAAAACCGTAACCTTTGCTCTGGTATGATCTCACCAAGCAATGGCCGGGCGGTAGCGCCTGATGGCGGAAACGGCGAAACGCCGCCAAACAAAGGCACAAAAGTGGAAGCAGAGAATATGACCAAAGGCGGTCAGTATACTTCAAATATCAGCTCGCCGTTCAACGGAGTGGCTTTATACTCCAACAATGATTCAGTGAAATTCACACAGAATTTTACCAGCGGCACCCATAGTTTTTCACTCCGTGGTGCTTCAAATAATTCCAACATGGCCAAAGTTGACTTGAAAATTGGTGGACAAACGAAGGGTACCTTCTACTACGGCGGGAGCAGTCCTGCGGTCTATACTTTAAACAATGTCAGCCATGGAACCGGAAATCAAGAGATTGAGCTTGTTGTAACAGCCGATAATGGGACATGGGATGCTTATATTGACTATTTAGAGATCATCTAATTTTAAAAAAACAAAATCCCGGCGGGATCTTCCCAGCCGGGATTTTTGTCGATATCCTTTTTACAACATTCTCAATGTAAAAATAACAAAATCTTGAAAATTGCAATCTGTTGTATAATGGCGGGTAACAACTAGAAGTCGCTATAAAAATATTCATAAGAGATGCAGGTGATGGCGATGGAATGGTATTTTGCATACAAAGACGAATTGGAAAAAGTATTTCGTCAAGCGGAGGAACGGACGTCCACGTTTCCAGCTCCCTTTCAGCAAGAGGGGTTGGACTATCTGGCGCGTTTTAATCCGTTGCGGGAAGACAGCACGCGTAATTACATATGCTATTTGCTTCCATTTTGGCTGCAAGAACTCACCGGACTCCCCCCCGAAACATGCCGCAAGCTGTCACTTGGCAACGTGTTCGTCATGGCTCACTATTTAATTCAAGATGATGTGATGGACACAGCAGCAGACAACCGTAAAACGCAACTCGCGTTAAGCCAGCTATTCTATACCGAGTGTCTAAGCGTATATCGGGACCTTTTTCCGGCAACCTCTCCTTTTTGGTCATATGCCCGAACGTATATTGATGAATGGGCCGTTAGTGTGACATCCGAAGGAACAGAGGACTATTTTCAAGGGGAAAGAAATAAGGTCGCGCTGAAAGCAAGTCCATTAAAAATGGCCGGAACGGGTGCTTTACTGCTTGCAGGCCGTGCCGATCTGATCCAGATCATTACAGATATGACGGACTTGGCGCTACTCGTGCTTCAAATGTCGGATGATTGGGCGGATTGGTCAGAAGATTTGGTCGAACATAGCTATAACTGTCTTTTGTCTCATATCAGTGCCGAGCAGAAGACGGCTTACTGTGAAGGATTGGGACCCAAACAGATTCAGGAAGCGATTTATGTACGCGGTGCGCTCGCCAGCTATGTGAACATTGCCGATCAAGCAGTCCAACAGCTAGAGACCCTGGAGCCTTCTATCCACGGCCTACGTAGCTTTGCACATTCTATCGCAGCGGAGCTGGGCGAAGTGGCGGCGGAAATTGAAGGCGGACGCTCGCATTTGAGAAGAGGCGGACTTGATTACTGGCTCTCCAAAAATATGAAATAATGCTAGATTTTTCTGAGTCTTTCGTGGTATACTGACTAGGTAAATATAACCAATTGAATGAGAGGGTGATTTTTGATGGCTACTGAAGTTCTTCAAACACAAGTCATTCAAAAAGCTTGGGAGGATGCCAGTTTCAGAGAGAAACTGATGACAGATCCCAAATCTGCAATTCGTGATGTGTTAGGAGTCGTGATCCCCGATCATATCCAAATCAAAACGTTAGAGGAAACGCCTGATCAGTTTTTTCTGGTAATTCCTCCAGACCCCTCCGGTGTACTCGCTGCATCCCAGAAACCTCGCTCGATGTGGTAAATTGGTTGTTAATGCTTATTTAATCTATATTCCTTAATCTCATGTGGGTGGGCTCAGCAAGCTTCCCTCCGTTTTCTCCGAATGCAAAAAAGCCGGATATTATCCGGCTACGGGGAAGCGGATGGTCGCTTCCGTTCCCACCCCTTTTGCACTTGTAAAAGTTATTTTTCCATTCATCGTTTCAATAATCCGAAAAGTCACCATCATCCCCAAACCCGTGCCTTTTGTCTTATTCGAGAAATAAGGCTCACCTAGTCTGGATAAAGTCTGAGCATCCATCCCTTCACCATTATCCCGAATATGAATGACAGCTTCTCCGTTGTCCACATAAGCCCATATATGAATATGACCCTGGTCTCGCAGCGCTTCAATGCTGTTTTTGATAATATTGATGAACGCCTGCTTGAACTTGGAGGAATTCCCGCGTACTTTGATTTCCTGGGGAATATCCAGTGAAATTTTTCCACCTTGCAAATTAGCCATTGGACTGATGATTCCTTCAATATGTTTGAATTCGTCCAATATGGTCAACGTTTTGGTTTGGTCAAACTCTGGCTTGGCAAAAGTCAAAAAATCAGTAATAATCGCGGAAGCTCGATCCAGCTCCTCCAGAGCGATATGTAGATAGTCTTTGTTTTTACCATCCTCCTGCTTGCTCATCAACTGAAGAAATCCACGTGTAACCTGAAGCGGATTACGTACCTCATGAGCTACAGATGCAGCCAGATCGCTAATAATCTCCATTTTCTCCGAACGTTGAAGCTCATTATTGAACATCTCCAGTTCTCTGGAATACCGAACCACCTGCTTGTGCTTTTCTGCCAGTCTTCTGCCCAAAATCGCGATCAACGCCAGTACAAAACCGAACACGCCCCATTTCCACAAAAACATATTGTAGTGTCCGTCTAGAATGAAGAACCAGCTCAGTTCCCCGATAGAGATGACTGCAAAAAATGCAAAGCCTGTCGATAAAATGATCGCTTCGTGATCACCCTTAAGTGCCATGCGAACCGAAGCAAATACCAGCAGTATCATTAAGGCGACGAGTAATATACCCAGGATGACTACACTAAAAAAATAATATATATCGTTCAACCGCTCCTGTGCTCCTAAATTAACAATCATCATGGTAAAGCAGAACAAAGAGTAGGCGGTTAACACCTTTCTGAATTTGCGAATCAGTATAATCGAATTGATATTTTGCTCAAAAAAGTAGGCTAATGAAGGTAGCAGAATAAATAGTGCCACATCAAAAAGTTGTAAGTACAGCTTGCCATAGCCGCGATAGAATGTATACAAGAATGGTGAATACGTTACGATCATCAGACCAATAGACAATACAATCGCACTTAGGGACAGCCACATGGCCATACTCGGACGGAACAGAAAAAACGAGCAGATCAGTAATACCAGGGCGATAAAGATAAACGTACTGCCCAGTACAATATCTAAAACATCCATTCTGACCAAGGTTCCCAATAAATCACGATAATCACCGGTCATCACATTGCCGATAATGCCCAGTCTATTCTTACTGCTTTCCGTCCATATGTATAATGTTTTACCGCTGTCTTCCGGCTTCAGCGGAATCAGAATACGATTATTCTCATAATTGTACCCACGGTAGGATTCGTAAAAATTGGTCCCATCTTTATACAGCGTAATATGCCTGCCATAAATATTTTCAAAAAGTACCGCTGGCGTTTCATCATTTAACGAAGGTAACTTAATACGAATCCAGGCGGAGCCTATATTACCGGGCTGCCTAAGCAGTTGTGTATCATCTTCAATATGCATCCAGACCTTGCTGCGATCCTTTACCTCATCTAAAGAGCCATCCTCGTTTACCGCTCCCCATCTCATATCCCAGGAGGGTATTTTATAATCCCTTTCCGGGGTCATTTTGGCCGCATAGGCGGAATGGCCCAGCGACAATAGCAACACAATGACCGCTAGCAGGGCGGCGACAGCTTTGGGCACATGCCTCATATTAAGCACCTCAAAGTTACATAGTAGGATTTACAAATTTGTATACGTTTTAACATTTTTTACGTCCTGAAATTATATTATTCTATACGATGATGTGCATACCTTCTTCATAAGAAGGGTATCATGTTCTTTTTACTCATTTTTTGTAAAATCTTCATATTGATTAATGATCATTTCCTGTTCGCGCCGCTCTTTCTGCTCTCTAAGCCCCAACCATGGTTCACAATCTTCATCTTCATAGATCGTCCAAATATCGGAAAATAAATAATCGCGTATTTCTACTATTTTTCCGGCTTGTCCGCCATCTGTCCAGTATAAGCCTTCAGGGCGCCGAATGAGGGTGCGGGAAAATCCCGGGGTAGATGCCTTTTGACCTACTCGGATACGACTAATCATCGGACCAAACATGTACCATTCCAATTCATATCCCTCCCTATCTTCTTTATCATATCACAGCAGTTACCAAAAAAACGCTAATTGAGAATGGGCATATCCCTATTCGCATGATTTTAACTTCCTACAGACACACTAACTCAAGGTTTAGCCGTTCTGCTGTTTGGGTAAGGTCGGAATAAGCAACAAAAAGTAAAGGAGCTGAGCAACATGGTCAATCGTGATGATCGAACTACTGAGCTACATGACAATGATTTTGAGCCTTCTCTGCAAAATGCAGAAACCAACTGGGAGAATCTGACGGAAGGTCCAGATACTCCTCTGGAGGACGTCCCAGATGCCGATGAACTGACACCGAACAGTCCTGTCGATCCTTCTGCTCCTGCTGAATTCCTGCATGGTACCGATTTGCTGAATGGTACGGATGGGGACGAAGAAGAGCAACTGGACAGCGACGATATGCTGGATTAACCACTTCATTTTATCAGGTGAAAGAAAACGGTTACCAATTCTGGTATGCGGGTAATGAAGTGTATAACAGAAAGGAGTTGACTGATCTCCTATGTATAAAGATCCGATGTCTCAGGCCGATATGGAGTATAAGCGCTACAAAACCTTGAATCCTGTGGAAGCAGACGAACGTAGGACCGCGGACAAGACAATTACGGACGATATCTCGCAAAGTCTGGCGGGCGAAGACAACCCACGAGGAGTCGCATCACCCAAACCTGTTCCCAGGGATCAAGGAAAATGAAAGGGTCAATTAGAGAATGCAAAAAGGGTGCAACCTAAGCCACGCAGATGATACATGGCTTGAGTGCACCCTTTTTGTACTTCATATGTTTACAATGGCAGCAATGCTACTGTCGATTTAGCTTCCAATCCATCTACCATTTCGTTCCAGACAGCAGGCTTGTTCGGCAATACTGTATAGTACCGACGTATAAAAGCTGCCACCAATTTGGCGCTCACTTCTTCCACGCTATCATCCTCAGGCATAAAGCCTAAATTCAGCCCTTCTACTGCTACACCATCGTTATTCCAGGACGGATGTACGTAGTCCAGATCCAAACGCTTATAGCCCAGATGAGATAGCACCTCACGTCGCACGTACGGGTCCATTGGCTTGACACCACCAAAGGAATGCTCGTTGCCACGGTAAGGGTCATAGATTTCAGCAAACATCCCCTGTAACTGCTGTCCGCTGGCCTGAGCAAGCGCGTGCAAGTCATTCTGGCGTCGTGTCCAAAGAAAACGGCCAATGCCCAGTCCCGGTTGTCCGATGATCGTAAAATCTGTCATAGCTACATTAAAGTCCTCATAATAACGATACTCTGTTGCACCAACTACCTTATCATCCTGTACCGCAACAAAGACACGAATACCCGGGTCTTCCAGCGGTTCCTTCCACAGACTGTACTCCAGCACTTCCTCTGGTGGAAATACTTCCTGCATTAGCTGATGCATGCTCGCAAACAAGGGGTCTTTAATATGAGTAATGCGATGATATTCCATAGGATAGGACACGCTCCTCTACAATTAGTGATGGGTATGAAACGGATTTCGCCATTCCATGAGGGCAGCATAATTACGCGATTGTTCATCATCCAAATAATTCGGCAGGATACAAACAGGCACCCGTCCGCAACGAAGCAGAAAAGTTAATACCGGGTCCTTCAGCTCACCAGACACTACGGCATCCACATACGCTTCTGCGCTCAATTGGTCGGCATGATGCTGATAACTAGGCATACGCCCCGCGCCCAGCAAACGATCCAGTCTCCGTTCAATCACAAGATGATATAAGGAAAAAATCATCCATTTGCCCAGACCCAATCTGCGGTAAGCAGGACGTACCGCCAAATCAATCACATACAGCGCCTTGCCGTCCTCACAGTGCGTACGAATATAACCGTCATCTGCTACTTCCTCCCATGTATGCTGGGGATGTTCGGGGTTATAATGCATCAGTAGGCTGGTTACCGAACCCGCCAGTTCCCCCTCAATTTCCACACACAGCGCTCCATCTGCAAAATGCTCTGTCTGGCTAGCAATCTGCTCCCGGCTCCATAACAGCTCCTGCGGATATGGTGGGGGGAAGCTCTCCTGCTGAATACGCAGCAATCCCTCATAATCGGCTGTAGAATAATTACGAATCACCGCCCGTAGCGGCCGATCGCCGTCAAAGATGAACCATTCTTTGCGATACATGGCTTATTTCCTTTCATTAGCTCCAGTCTGTGTATAAATCTGTTCTACGGTCACGCCAGGTTGTAACCGAGCCCCGCTCGCGCACATCGTACAACAGCTGCAAATCGAGATCTGCTGTCACAATCATATCGTTGTTCAGTTCACCCTCCACCATAATGCCGCGTGGCGGAAAAGGAATGTCATTGGGTGTAATGACTGCGGCTTGTCCATAATTGGCACGCATAAAATCAACCGTAGGCAAAGCGCCGACAGTTCCCGTTAAAACGACATACACCTGATTTTCAACCGCTCTGGCGTGGCTTGTATATCGTACCCGGTAAAATCCGTGACGATCGTCCGTACAGGAAGGACAGAAAATAATATCTGCTCCCTTGGCCTTCGCCATGCGAACGATTTCGGGAAATTCAATATCATAGCAGGTCAGCATCGCTATGGTGCCCTTGGACGTCTCAAACACATTCAGCCCCTCACCGGGAGCCATATTCCATTCATGCACCTCTGTCGGTGTAATGTGAATTTTGTCCTGAGTGGCCACACGCCCGTCCGGGTAAAACAAATGTGCCGTATTATATAAACGTTCGTTTCTCCTAACTACATGAGTGCCACCGATAATATGCATCCCGGTTCGACGTGCGAACGAAGTGAATAATTCAAGGTACCGGTCCGTAAAATCCGGCAGGTAGTTGATCGTCAGAGCTTTGCCTTCACTATCACCAATCGACATAAGCTGGGTCGTAAAAAACTCGGGAAACAGAACAAATTCCGCGCCAAATTCCTCCGCTGTTTTGATATAATGTTCCGATTGCAGGGCAAATTGCTCGAATGAGTCAATCGTATGCAGATGATATTGAACCGCCGATACTCTGATTTTGCTCATAATTCCTCCTCGGACATCACGTCTTTTAGATTGCAAGGGGGTCCCGTTGCTGTTCACATTATAACCGATTCAAAACGGTGCGAAAACTGAACCTGATAATCAGGGCTTGCCTTCTGCACCTACTTTGTTTAAAATAAGGTCAAATCTTTTGAATACCATGAACAAAGACAGTGACGGAGACAAGTAAACGTCTAACGGATTCCCACAGAAAGGTACGAATTGCTGAGAGCGTACCGCAATCCCGCGTTGAAATTCACTCCCGAGTCGAGCCTTGAACCGACAGAAGGATTCATTCCTTTGTCCGCAGTAGAGGTTTCCGGAAGCCCCCGTTACGGGCATCAAGCTCAGAAGTTACTGCCGTCGACTGAACGACGTTGACGATTCGTATGTATACTTCTGTAATTAGGGTGGTACCACGGCATTCGTCCCTTGCGACGAGTGCCTTTTTGTGTTATTTTCTGCAAAAAAGTCCATGGGCTAGCACAAAAAAAAATTTAAATTCGGGAAGGGTGTACTGTATGTCTACAAATGAAAATTCTTTGGAGCTGCTGCGTGAACAGCTCGATGCTACAAATTTGCAATTGCTGGAGTTGCTGTCCCAACGCGCTGAACTGGCGGGACAACTTGGAAAATTGAAGGAAGCTCAAGGGGTACCTGACTTTGATCCGGTACGTGAGCAACAAATGTTGGACAAGCTGATCGCGGCTAACCGTGGGCCTTTTGACGATGCTACGATTCGCCAGCTGTTCAAAAATATTTTCAAGGCTTCTTTGAACTATCAAAAAGAAGAACACAAAAAACATCTGATCGTCAGCCGCAAAAATCAACCGGATAGCACAGTTATCAAGGTTAAAGATACCCTGGTGGGCGGCAAAGCCTCCATCATGGTTGCAGGTCCCTGCTCGGTCGAAAGCTACCAGCAAACTCGCGAAGTAGGTGCGGCTCTCAAGGAAGCCGGTGTGCCGATTCTTCGTGGTGGCGCGTTCAAACCACGTACGTCTCCGTACGATTTCCAAGGACTGGGCGTGGAAGGACTGCAAATTCTCAAACGTGTAGGCGACGAGTTCGGGCTGGCTACAATCAGTGAAATCGTCGATCCAAGACATTTGGAGGAAGCGATCCAATACATCGACATTATCCAAATTGGCGCGCGCAACATGCACAACTTTGAATTGCTCAAAGCTGCGGGTGAAACCAGAACTCCGGTTCTGCTCAAACGCGGACTGGCTGCCACAATGGAAGAGTTTCTTCATGCTGCTGAATACATCGTTTCCCGTGGTAACACGCAAGTCATGCTGATTGAACGCGGTATCCGTACGTACGAAAAATGGACGCGTAACACGCTGGATATTTCCGCTGTTCCGATTTTGAAAAAGGAAAGCCATCTGCCTGTATTGGTGGACGTGACTCACTCCACAGGACGTAAGGACATCCTGGCTCCTTGCGCCAAAGCTGCCTTGGCTGCTGGAGCCGACGGTATCATGGTGGAAGTCCATCCAAACCCAGCAGTCGCTTTGTCCGATGCTCAGCAACAGCTGAACATTCCTGAGTTCCACAACTTCCTGTCTGAAGTTAAAGAATCCGGTTTATTCAAAGCGTAAAACCAATTTTATGCCGGGATTCATAAACCGCTTTCATTTTCTCGGACAATGATGTAAAATTGAATCAGGATTGTGACTGATCATGCAGGCAAAACCTAAATGTATATATGCTCGACTTTTGTTGAGGCATATATAGGTTTAGGTTTTTTTTATGCCTAAATCTTGAATAAAAAGAATACCTACATGGTTATAATCCTAAAAAAACATCATAGGAACGTTCAGAGAGGGGAACAGAAATGAGAGAAAGAAAAGGGTTAAGCATTTTTTTATTAGCCATGATTTGTATTTTGATCATCAGTGGCTGTAGTAGTAAGGCTCCCGCCGTTGTGAAGGATGAAAGCGCTGCTCCAACAGAAAAACAAACGGAAAATAAAGTAGAAAATAAAGCAACTAAGGCCAGAACGGTAATCACTACCGATGGAGAAGTAGATGATATGAACTCTGTCATTCGCTTTCTTCTTTACTCCAATGAAATGGATTTGTCCGGGATTGTACTGACTAGCTCCGTATATCATTATGCAGGTGATGAAAAGGCTGGCATCAAGCCATTTAGATGGACCGGAACACAATGGGTAACGGACATGATTGATGCCTACGGAGAGATTTACCCCAACTTAATCAAACATGCCGAGGGATATCCAAAGCCTGAATATATCAAGAGCGTTACCAAAATAGGTAACATTTCAAATAAAGGTGAAATGGACAAAGAAACGGAAGGCTCCAATTTCCTTAAAACACTTTTCATGGACGATGACAAAAGAGATTTGTACGTACAAACTTGGGGTGGAACCAATACCACGGCCAGAGCTTTAAAGTCCATTGAAGACGAATATAAAAATACAGATCAATGGGAAACGATTCGAAAAAAAGTAAGTGATAAACTCGTACTGTACATCATTCTGGACCAGGACGATAGCTACAATAATTACATCGCTAAAAATTGGCCTGATATCAGAATTATCAATGATCAATCTAACTTCTGGCATTTCGCTTATGCTTGGAAAATGCACACAGAAGAAGTAAACAGCAAGTTGCACGGGGAATGGAACTTCAAAAATATTAAAGATGGTCATGGCAAGTTGCTCAATATGTATGCCTTGATGGGCGATGGCAATATCATCAAAGGCGAGTTGGATGAAGAACAAAGAGGCAGTGAAGCCTACTTAAAGAAAAATCCACAATACGACAAGTATGACTTTATTTCTGAAGGTGATTCTCCATCCTTCTTCTATTTAATTGATAACGGATTGCGGAGTATGGAAAACCCAACCTATGGTGGCTGGGGAGGTCGTTTCGGTGTCGTTAACGATAAATTATTTAGAAATACCGTGTTAGATTATGATGTGCATACGAAAAAATTCGAAGCAGAGTATTCTCTGATGCGTTGGTTTGATGATATTCAAAATGACTTTGCTGCTCGTGCAGATTGGGCTATTGCATCCGACTACAAAGATGCCAACCACAATCCAACGTTGACCATTAAAGAAGGATTAGACCTAACCGCTAGTCCAGGGGAGAAAATAACCCTGCATGCAGAAGGTTCAGATCCCGACGGTAATCAATTGGCCTATAAATGGTGGAGATATTTTGAAGCAGACACGTATGAGGATTCTAAAGTAAAACCAGCACAAGTTAAACCTGAATTGCTGGGGGAAATGCAGCTTGGGCTTCATCGAGAAGTAGCTAAAGGCGAGAAAGTAAACACGATTGACTTGCAAGGTAGTGATACGAATGCAGTTAGTTTCACAGTTCCTGCAAATGCTAAGTCAGGGAATACGCTTCATATCATTGCAGAAGTACAGGATAATGGAAAACATCCTTTAAAGCATTATCAACGTGTGATTGTAACCGTAAAATAATTGAACACAACATCAATAAAATTAGGCTCATGGAATAACACTCCATGGGCCTGTTTATTTTTGCACATCGGAACTCAGACAATCTCTATACACGTTTAATGCTTTTTTCAGTCAAAGGAACATAATATCCTTTGCCATTCGGACCCATAGCAAATTTATTGCGAAGATGAATTAGATTAGGGCCGAATTTCGCCTCTAATTGTTCACGGAACTCATATAGGATCTCCATGATATAAATATCATGAATAATCACTTCTGTAATCGGCATCACCAGACCCGGATGTAACGTCCATGCAGCGCGGCTGTCATCACCAAGTGAAAGTATGCCAGCTACGACCTCCCGGTCGTCTACGCTAAGTACAATCCACCGACCACCAATTTCAGACGTAATCTCCTCACTCATATCATGGCGGTAAACAGTAGCGAAATCAAAATTAAGCTCCCCATACGCTACAATGATCACTTCAATTCCTTGTTGAGCGACTTGCTCTAAGGCATCTCGGAACACCTCGGCATCCTCTTTCCAAATTTCCAATAAAATTCGGTGTTTTGCTCCCTTTACCCCTTCATTTATGCGATTGATAATGGCTTCATACCCCGAAATATTCCAAATATTCTCTCTATTTTGAAATGATGCTGTGTACTGCTCCAAACTCTCTTGCGCCACATTGAAAATCTGCTCTGCTTTGCGTTTTCTCTGGGCAATCAATTCATGTGGCGGGAGCGGCACATACAGAGGCGTATTTTCTTGACTGACCATGATATCCCCACGGTTGACCATTCCAGACAAAACCTCGTAAATTTTGGATCTCGGTACCCCGGAATTCAATGAAACGGCGTATCCCGAAAGTGGAGAACTTTCCAATAAGGTCACATAAGCCTTGGCTTCATATTCACTAAAATTCAAATCCCGTAGAATTTCTAATATATTTGGTTTTGGTTTCATGACGTCTTCTCCTCAATTCGTGTTCATCCTTACTATATCACTTCCCCTTGACAAAAACTGATATACACACTATCTTTTTAGTAACGTTTTTATAGTAGTCACTTTAGTAGCTACTATCATCATTTCACAGGGGATTACCTCAGGGAGGATTTAACTTGAACAAAGTCATAGCTCATCACAGCGAAAGCAGCCGGATTTACTACGGTTCTACGATTCTCGCCCTATTGATCTGGAGTACATCGTTTATTGCCACCAAAGCAGCCTACACGACGTTCCCCCCTCTTACCTTGGGTCTATCCAGATTTATTATAGCTTCCGTTGTGCTAGGCATCGTTTTGCTGATTAAAAAAGAACATATCAAAGTAAAGCCAAAAGATTTGGTTACGATTTCGTTTAGTGGTGTTTTGGGAATCACTCTCTATTTTTCAATGGAGAATATAGGGGTTAGCTTGACTACCGCTTCCAACGCAGCATTAATTGTTGCATCATATCCCGCAATTACATCGCTGCTTGAACTTATTTTGTATAAAGTGAAAATATCCAAATATAAAATTTGCGGTATAGCATTGGCCATGATCGGGGTATATTTCTTGACTTCAGTTGGCGAAAGCTCGGATAGTAAGAATCAACTAATCGGAAATTTAATATTGATTGGAACGGGTTTTGCGTGGGCGTTTTACACTTTCATGACGCGCAAGGTAGTGGACAAATATCCGCCTGTGACGTTATCTTTTTATCAAACTGTTGCAGGAAGTATCTTTTTTATACCGTTGGCTCTATTAGAAAAGGATAGTTGGCAGGCTCCGACAACAGGATCGTTTATGTTGTTAGTATATCTGGGCGTATTCTGCTCCGTCATCGCATTTTTGCTTTACAATTACGGATTAATCAAGCTGTCACCGAGCAGTTCCGTTTCTCTGATGAATTTGGTTCCGATATTTGGAGTCTTATTTTCTGTGTTACTTTTGCAAGAAACGATTACATGGCGCCAAATCATTGGTGGTTTGGTCGTCATTATAGGTGTCCTACTGAGTGCTCATCAAACGAACCGTACCTAAAATGATAGATTGCACACTAGTTATAAAAGTTAAGATAAGCATCGTTGTTATAGGTATTAGCGCTACAGTACAAGGGCGAGTGACCTCACCAAAAGTTTCTCGCCCAGTCGGTTGCATTTATGCAGTCGGCTTTTTTTCTTTTATATAAAAAAGGTGGTTATATTGATTGATGAGGTTATCCATAATTACAGACTGTCTGAGCACACTGGCATGATTAAAGCCATGTTTTGCTTGCAAAATATACAGCTTTTGACGAGCTTTCTCAAGCTGTTGACGCAAAATGTCGTCTCTTATCATAATATATCCCTCCTTGTCATATTATCAGTGTAGAGGGTTATGAATAAGTATACTAAAAGTAAAGGTTTGGGATAATTATCTAATAGCACAAAAAAAGACCTGCTCTATGAGCTCTAAGGTTGTCCTCTTAGACAATCCTGTGTGATTCGCTTATCCGGCAGAATGAATATCCTGATCCGTTACGTTCTTCCTGGCTGAAACCGGGAACACGTTTTTTCCCTTCGCCCATAGCAACAACGCTGCAAGCAGCAGTATGCCACCGTTTAACACAAAGATCCAGCGGATTGGCATCCAGCTGCCAAGCATACCGCCAATCAACGGCCCCGCCATGGTCGCGAGTTGAGTGGCTGATTGGCTCAAGCTAAAGGCTCGTCCGCGAAACTCCGGCTTGGTGACCTCCACAGTCATTGCGTTGATAGCCGGCATGACGGACGCATAAAACAATCCATATCCAAACCGAAGCGCACCAAAACCAACAAAGTTGGTTATAAAAAATTGTAAGATATTCCCGATTCCCGAACCGATCAGTCCAATCAGCAGCACGTGTGCAAATCCGGTCCGGCCTCCAATCCGTCCCCATCGGGGAGCCATGAGCACCGCCGCAATACCAACGGCTGAGAATACAATCCCGGAACTTAAAGACGCCCGGCTACGGTCAACTCCCATTTCAAGCACATATACCGTAATTAACGGTTCCAATATCATGACGGAAAAGGTACTTAATCCCGCCAGAATAAGCAAAAAGCACAAAGGCCGATTAGCAATAGCCTCCTTGATATCATCACGAACATGCGAGCGGGTACTGGTTCCCTTGAAGCTGTCCTCTCTAGCGCCAAAAGTCGCGATTAACGCAGATACCAGCACAAGAGCTGCAGAGAAAAAAAAGGCATTTCGATTGCCATAATAATGGCTCACTACACCGCCAATCAGCGGACCTATAATGCTGCCTGTCGCCCCAGCGGTCGCCATAATACCGAGTGCATAGCCGGTTTTCTCCTCAGGCGAGCCCGTTCCGACCAGCGCAATCGCAGCAGGAATAAACCCGGATAGAAGGCCTTGAAACAACCGTACTCCTACGAACACATACGGATCTGTCACAAAAGCACATATCAGGTACAACACCGCCAGGCTAAAGCCTGAACGAATCAACATCGGCTTACGTCCATACTTATCTGCAAGCGAACCCCAAAATGGGGCAATCAGCGCGCTGGCTAAAAAAGTGACTCCAAAGGCAATCCCCGACCACAGTTCCAGATGATCATTTACGCCCATTTCCGTATTCAGAAAAATAGGTAAAAACGGAATAGACACGGAATAGGCCATGCTGCAAAACAATACTCCAATCCACAAAATGACCAGGTTTCGCTTCCAATATAGATGCATGATGCCACACGTCCCTTCTGCTCATTCCATTATTACCCTCTAAATTAGAAAAGTCTACCGCCCAGCTCATCCTTCAATCGTGGAACAACCGTGCAGAAGCTGATATAATCGAATGGAATGGAGATGATGACATGGCTAAGAAGAGAAATTCGTCTTCCCCTGCTCCTGCGGCTCAGGACAAACCTGCTACGTTAAAAGATCTGTTGAGTCAGGATGTGCTGAATAAGCTTAAGGCTCAAGCCAATGAAGCCCAAGCAGAACAGGACAAGCGTAAAGAAGACGAACGGCAGCGTGCCGTCGAAGCAAAAAAAGCTGAACAGAAGAAGCTGGATAACAACTTCGAGCATCTACTGAATAACAGCAATTTGGACTGGCACAAATATAAATAAGCCAAAACCACAACGGTTTTGGCCTATCTTTACGCTTTATGTTATAGCCAGTCACGAATATGTTGTACTGAGTACAGCACCCCTACCCAAACCGGCAGACTGAACGCCATACCCCATATGAGACCTTTCGCCAGCTTTTTGTCTACCTCCATCATGATCCTGCCCCTTTCCTTGGGAATAGCAGCAGTATGGGTCAAGAATACGGCTTTCAAACCCGTATTTCCTTATCCCCAGCAAAAAAGGTATGATAGAAAATGGAAAAGTGTTCTGCGCTGCCCCCAAACTATAATTTAGGATGTTACACCATCCAACCTTTCAGGAGGAATATCAATGAACCGAAAAACGATACGCCCATGGTACACGCTGTGCCTGCTGGCCATCATGCTCGTGCTGGTTGCTGGATGCGGCACAAAAGCGGCCGATGTGGAAGCTGCCAGCCGGACAAGCACTACAACTCCTGCTGCGACTAAAGACAAAAGCAAGACTGTTTCCCATCCGATTGTCACGATTGTCATGAATGATGGCAAGAAAATTAAGCTTGAGCTGTATCCGGAAGTAGCACCGAACACGGTTAACAACTTCATTTCTTTGGTGCAAAAGGGAGCCTATAACGGTACCATTTTCCACCGTGTCATCCCAGGCTTTATGATTCAGGGTGGTGATCCGCAAGGTAACGGTACAGGTGGCCCCGGCTACAGTATCAAAGGCGAATTCAAGAGCAATGGTGTTAACAATACACTCAAACATACACGTGGCGTATTATCCATGGCCCGCTCAGCGGATCTGGATTCGGCCGGATCGCAATTTTTCATCATGGTTGCTGATGCGGACTACCTCGACGGTCAATATGCCGCTTTCGGTAAAGTAACGTCCGGGTTGGATGTGGTCGATGCTATCGTCAATTCCAAACGAGATAGCAATGACAAACCGATCAAACCGGCTACGATGAAAAAAGTCACTGTGGATACGCTGGGTAAAAAATATCCAGCTCCAGTCAAAGTAAAGTAAGACATCAAATCAGTCTTTCAAAACGGGATAACAGCAACGACCTTGTGCATACGCATGAGGTCGTTTTTGCTTATCCCCTGATGCTTTCTAAGCTGCTGTCTCTGTGATGTAGTAAGAGTATATACACAAAAGGAAGCGTTTTCAATCATTATTTTTAAAGTTTTTTACTGTTAAATGGGTCTGTCAGCGTTCGACAAAAAAGCTACTGTATGAGCAGTAAATTCGTCTAATTGGACTTAGTCTCGACTGAACGAATACCTTCCATCTCTTGCAGCAGTGACAGCAGTTCCTCCACTCCCTCTGACCGGGACAGCTTTACAAGCATATGAATAACCAACTGCTCACCATTATTGATGCGCTCGACGTGAAAGCTGTGAATCGTCAGCTTCTTGTGCTCCAGCAGTTCTTTGATCCGATTCAGCACGCCCGGCTCATTGTCGACCTGAACAACTACTTGTCGCGTGGACGGAGTAGCCATCTGATAAAAACGACTATGGAGCAAGGACTGAGCCGCTAAAATAAACAGCGTTACACCTGCACCAAGCCCATACATCCCTGCACCTACGGCAATACCGATTCCGGCGGTAGTCCAGATGCCTGCGGCAGTGGTCAGCCCTTTGATTCTATTTTTTTGTGTAAAAATCATCCCTGCGCCAATAAAGCCGACTCCACTTATAACCTGTGCTGCTATTCTGGAAGGGTCCAGCGACAGGTTCGACCAGACGGTTTGATCCTGAAAACCATATTTGGATACCACCATCATGAGCGCTGCGCCAATACCGACAATGAAATGGGTGCGAATGCCCGCTTCTTTCATGCGACTTTTGCGCTCATAGCCAATTAAGGCGCCGCATAGTCCGGCAAACATGACCCGAATCAGGTAATCCCAATCCCACATACTTTTTTCACTCCACTATCGTTTATGTTTTGAAAAGATGCTGCTCCTCAAATATATACAATTCGAAAATGCTATGGCAAATGAGCCGTTTATACAGCTGTTATTTTGTTATTACCCAAATTTTAAGGAACCCTCACTTCATTCTCCGGCAGATTGCGATGTGCCTTCCTTCCCTTGAGCAGCCATAGCTCCGGTGTATCCTGCACACCATCAAGGCGCAAGCTGAACGCCTCTGCTGGTAAATTGCGTATACGCAGCAATAGACGGTTTCCGTCTGCTACGGCATCCACAAGCTCCAGCAACGTTAGTGAATCGCTCCTTAGATGGCGGCTCAGGTCGCGTGTTGTACCTGCTCTGTCCTCCCGGCTCCAAATACGCAGCTCATCTACAGACGGTGTGGCAATCCGCTTGCTGAAAGAAATAACTACCTCATCTTCGGCTGAACGTTCCGCCTTAAGCGGTTTGGGCGGCTCATCGTACATGTAACCACCCAAATGGTATTCATAGGCGGTCCAGGCGTTGTAGCCGCCCTCGAGGGCGGTAGCCCCAAACTGCTGCGTCCACTCACGGTCCCGAACCATACGCGCAAGGGAGCCAATATCCGCCTGCACCCCGAGGGGCAGGCCCGGATAAGCGGCCCGTATCGACTGAGCGATGCGAGCATAGCCCCGGGTATACTGTGGCGGTAGACGGCAGCGCATCCAGTCCGGCCAATGGGTCTGGAGTACGTGCATATCCGGGGCGACGCACCCGATCATAGCTACCGCGTCCAGCCCCTGCCATTCCCGCAGCTGGCCTGGGACATCGCCGCGTCCGCTCACAGCAAGCGACCATGTCGCCACGCAGATGTCCGGCCGGACATCACGCACACCGCCCGCGCCGTTCACCAGCTCGCTGATCAGGCCGTTCACGGCGTCCACACGCAGATCAACCCACTGCGCGTACAGCTTCGGAACCTTCCGGTAATAATTCCGCGCATGCTTGTCGCGGAAATCCGGAATGTTCTCACCACTGCGCTCGCGAAAGGCACGCTGTGCATGCGGCCCAACATCCCCGTACACTCCACTGCGCAGCCCGTTCCATTCGGGGAAATAAGGCTCCGCCACCTCGAACCCGTCGAACGGAATGTCGGTGACGAGCCGGGCAGCGGCTTTCTTTTTCCATTCCACATACTCCTGAGCAAAATGCGAAAGCCGCTGAAATCCGTCGTTCGGTTCGCGCAGCAGCTCCATGCGCCATTCTCTCCACTCCGGCGGTAGCTGGGACACGCCAAAAGAACCGTTGCCTAGCACCATTGCCCACACCGCTATGCCTCTGCGTTGAAAAGCAGCAACAAGCGCTCCATCCACTTCATTTTCACGCACGACAAAATAATGAACGGTCTGGTAGCCCGCAAGGGCGATCTCATCTGCTATACTGTCCCGCGAACGGTTGGCGTAATAGGGAAACAACGGATCGATTTGAATACTGGGGCCGCTCAGTGCCCACGGTTTCATTTTTCCGGTCAGTGCTATAGCGTCTGTCGATTCGGGTCGGTCATTTGCGTCATAGCTCAATTCGATCCACCTCCGTCACTCGGTCTTCTCCATACTTGTTCCTGCTATATGTTTTTGCTATAAGTTCCTGCTGGTTCGCCTATGTTACCATATTTCGCAAATGGGATGAAATCCAGTGTGACTGTTTCACCATCAACGTACAGAGGTATGAAATAACGAGTCAGGTTTAGTTTATGAACGGAATGGGAGGAATAGTCAATGGCAGAGCAGAGATTGCAAGGGAAGATAGCAGTGGTCAGTGGTGGAGGTTCAGGAATCGGCAAGGCGACCGCGATCCGTTTTGCAGAACAAGGCGCCAAGGTGGTCATGCTGGATCGGACACCCAAGCATGCAGAGGAGACCAAAGCAATCATTGAGCAGGTTGGCGGCGAGGCACTTGTACTGGAATGTGATATTTCCAAGCCGGACATGATTCAGCAGGGGTTCGCTAAAGTCGTGGAAACGTACGGAAAGCTTGACATAGTATTCGCCAACGCAGGCATTAACGGCACCATGGCCCCTATCGAGACACTGGAACTGGAGGAATGGGACCGCACGATGAACATCAATCTTCGCGGCACCTTTGCTACCGTTAAATATGCCGTCCCTTACCTGAAAGAACGCGGCGGCAGCATTATCATTACCAGCTCCATCAACGGTAATCGAACCTTTTCAGGTATTGGATTCTCAGCCTACGCCTCCACCAAGGCAGCTCAGGTTGCTTTTATGAAAATGGCAGCGCTGGAGCTGGCACGTTACAAAATTCGGGTCAACGCGATATGCCCGGGAGCTATCGACACGGAAATTGACGATAACACGTACCCTTCGGAAGACTTGAAGCAGGTACAAATTCCAGTCGAATTTCCGAAGGGCGGAGAGCATCCGCTAGAGGATGCCCCTGGTGAGCCAGAGCAGGTTGCCAATCTGGTCCTGTTTCTCGCCTCAGACGAGTCATCTCATGTATCGGGTACGGAAATTTATGTAGACGGAGCAGAATCACTACTGCGTTAAGTATTAGAATGGGGAACGTTATACCCATGTGTACTACTGTTTAGGCATTCTTAGCAGCCTTATCCCTGGTCATATACTTGTGGAATAGGCTGCTTTTATATCGCTGCTTTACAACGGCTTTATATCGACCTGTCAGCACCATGCAGAGCTCCTTTGCGAAAGCGGACATACAGCCTGCCTCCTGGAAGCACCTCGAACAACAGCATCAGAAGAGAAAAGAACAGCAGTGCAATGACTTCTTCTGCCACAATATACAGAGGATATGGCCCTAAAACATCCAATATCGACGGTGTTGACGGCTTTCCGGTCAGAAACATGTAGTTAGCTCCGAGAGCATCGTCTACGATCCACACCATCAGCGCCAGGCCATTCAGAAAAAGCATCACTCCTCCCACACTCTTCCACGTCGGTCGGAGTCCTTCTATCCAGGTCATATACAAGGCTGCCAGAATAATAGCACTATGAGCTATGAAAAAATGGATAAAACGATAATGCGGAAATGCGTATGCCAAATTAGGCGTGAGTACTGCTTGAAGCGCCCCTCCAATTCCGGCAAAAAGAATGATCGGGTATAACCAGCGGCTTCGAAAAATGAGCATCAGGATAGACAGCAGCAGTGTCACACTGCACAGTTCTAATGGCAATGAGGTCTGGACATCCCAAATACGCTGCATCACATACCAAATATTCAGAGTCAGCTCTGACAGAATGAGGACTGTAATTAACAACCGGCGAATTCCCTCGCTTACAGGCTTGTTCGATCGAATCCATCCCCGAGTCAGCCACAGCATCAAAGCGCATACAATGAGTCCCAATATAGCCAACCCATGTGACGGAGTAAAAGCCTCGAACCCTTCTGGCGCGTTGGCATCAAACCAAGGCCCTGACCACGACCTATCCATAGCTAGCCCCCTTTGATCTCTTTCTCTCTTCGTTGCATTCTATTTTATACCCAATAGCCGATGATGTTCTAGCCGTGTTTCTTGCTTGTTCAATATCTTACCTTTATGATAAAAGATATTATATTCAAAGGAGAACCCTCATGGCCATTAATCGCCGATTAATTACAGATCAGGATTTCAATGAGGCACTGGAACGTCATCTTCGTGTCCGAGTATTTCAGGATGACCAATTGATTGGCTCTGGCGGAATCATTATCCGTTTCGACGATCAAACCATCGTCGTGCAATCCAGCGTCAGTGATCTGGCTTACCACCCCAGAAAACAATGTGAGTTTTTTGAAATTAAAAAATAGCCACTACACACCGGGGAACCATTTTGCTGCGTTTTCCGGTGTATAGCGGCTATATTTTGTTTGTATATATCATGCCTCACATGATGGTTTCTGTTATAGTTGCATTCCACGTGTTTTCATCATGAGTTTATTCGTAAGCACTTTCAAATCCTCGGAAGAAGACGAAATTTCCTGCATAATTGCTGTCTCCTCATGAGCAGCCTTATAAATTTTGTGAGCTCCTTCAGAGAAGGCCCCTGACATTTGCTGAATACGATGGATCTGCTCAAAGGTTTGATCTACCCGGTTCGTCTGCTCCGTCACGGCTTCTTCCATTAAACGGATGCTCTCGACAAATTCACGTACAATAGCGTTCAAACGGTTCAGCGTCTGATCCACAGAGCTTGTCCGTTCCGCCTCAGCACTGACCAATGACGTCTGCTGATGCATCAACTGCACTGTCTCTACGATTTGTGACTGGACACGGCTAACGATGGCATTTATTTGCTGCACAGACTCCGTACTTTGGGCAGCAAGTGCGCGAATTTGGTGAGCCACTACAGCAAACCCGTTCCCTTCTTCTCCCGCACGCGCCGCTTCTATGGAAGCATTTAACGCCAGCAAATGGGTCTGTTCCGCAATATCCTTCACGGTGCTTGTAATCGCTTCAATTTGGGAAGCTTCTTTTTCCAGTCGTGCAATTACCTGCTTCGAACGACCATGTGATGCTGTCAGCTCTCCCATTCCATCCATCAGGGATGAAAATACGGTCTGCGTCGAATCTACTGAATGCTCCATATGGCCTGACAATTCCAGCATATGCCCCGATTTGCTACGCATCATTTTAAAATCGCCCAGCATTCGGTCTGCTGTTTTAATAGATTGGGCAGAGGCTTGCTTTTGCTGCTCCACGCCATTCAAAATATCTTCTACCACCGAAGACATGGACTCAATTTGTGTGGTAGCCTGCACAATAGCCAAGCTCAGATTTTCCGCACTTTGCGAAGTTGTTCTGGTGCTGTACGAGATCTCATTGAACATATCTTTAATGTTCAGCATCATATGCCGAAATGCATCATACAGAACTTTGATTTCATCCTCCGAACGACGTTCAGGAATTACAACAGACAAGTTCCCCGCCGAAGCTTCCTCTGCCGCCTTTGCCAACCTAACAATTGGCCGTGTGAGTAATTTTGAGATCAACCAGCCCAAAATGCCACTCCACAGGACACCCAATAACAGAATGATCGAAGTATACACCCATTCTTGTGTACCTTGAGCAAGCCAGTCCTTGAGTACAAAAATAAAAAAAGCGCTTGTTCCATAGGTTATTGCAGAAATTGAGACAAATGCAGTAACCATTTTCGTACCTAGTGACATCTTCATGTACTGTAGCCCACCCCAAAAAACTCAAATTTGATTCCATTTTACCATAAAATTGCTACATTTCTAGTAGAATTTTTCACAGACAGATATATTTATGAGCATAAAGATACAGAGTCTTAAGTCCCCTACCCTAATTAAAAAAACAATATGTTACCAGGTAACAGCCTGCATCTTAAAATGGACGAATCGTGTTGCTACAAGCTTTACAGGCCATTCGTCACATCTTAAGCGAGCTGTTACTCGACAAAGTCATTTTCCATTATTAAAAATCATTGTCATTTTTCTGTTCAACGACTGCTTTCTTAATCGCTTCAATTGTGTCTATTTGGTGACCGTTTTTTTCCAGTACGGTAAACTCCCATAAACCGATGGTCAGCTTCTCTCCTTGCTGGATATCAAAACGCTCTGAAAGCATCCATCCCCCAATGGTATATACGTCCCCGGCCTCAATATCCGTCTCCAAGCGTCGATTGACCTCATGAATGAGCGCCTGTGATTTGAGTATGTAACGATGATCATCTGTTTTTGTAATGAGTGGAGTTAACGCTGCGGGGGTTTCGGTGTCGGTATAGGAAGGAATGTCTCCAACAATCTCCTCCATAATATCCTCTAGTGTGACAAGTCCTGACGTTCCACCATATTCATCCACCAGCACCGCTACAGGAATGCGTCGTTTTTGCATCTGAATCAGCAGATCCCGAGCCTGAACCGTCTCGATAACCTGAAGCACCGGGTGAATATAAGAAGCCATCGTCGTATTCCCTGTGCTGTGCCCACGTGCCAAATCATGCAGGGCTTCCTTGACGCGAATCATCCCGATAATACGATCCCGGTCGCCATGTTCAGCTACAGGTAGAAAATTATAAACCTTGTCCTCGATCAGCTCCATAAACTCGGCCACTGTTGCCTGGTGGGAGATGGAACGGATGTGGATGCGCGGTACCATAATTTCCTGCGCCGCACGGTCGTCAAAATCAAATACATTGTTTAGATATCGATATTCTGTCGGTGTAATTTCACCATTACGAAAGCCTTCAGATAACGCCAAGCGAAGCTCGGCTTCACTGAGTGCCGCATCTTCTTCAGATACCCTTTTGAGCCCGAAGAGACCCGTAATGACACGCGATGAACGACTGAGCACCCAATTCAGGGGATAGGTCATTTTATAGAATATCGTGATCGGACGGGCAAAAAACAAGGCCATCGGTTCAGCAATCTGTATGGCGAATGTTTTCGGTACCAGTTCCCCAATGACCACCTCGAAGTAGGTCAAGATCAAAAAAGCCAGCAAAAAGGAGAGCACTCCCGTCAAGCCTGCCGGAATATGAGCCAACACAAACAGGGGGTGTAGCAGATGTTCAACAGTAGATTCCCCTAGCCAGCCTAGCGCCATTGAGGTTAATGTGGTTCCGAGCTGACAAGCAGATAAATACTCGTCCAGCCGAGACAAAATGTTTTTAACGGCTTTCGCATTTTTGTTGCCTTCAGAGGCCAATTGATTGATGCGAGATACCCGCACACGAATGATGGAATACTCCGAGGCCACAAAAAAAGCAGTTAATGCGATAAGCAATATAACCAGAATGATATTTATCGTTTCCATAGCCCTCTCTTGCTCCGTTCATGACGAAGCAAGAAGCCCCCCTTTGACATTCATTTTTGGATGGAACCATAACATAAGTAATGATGTCCATAATCGTGTATTACCCAAAAATGACAAGGAGTAGACTATGTATGCCCCTGTTAGCGAATCGCCAGCGGACTCTTTTGCACAATATCTATCCATTGATCAGCTATCAACTGATGCCCAACCGCTGTCGGATGAACCCCGTCATGCAGCCAATAGGAGGCGTCCGCCTGGGTAGCGGCTTCGTTCAACATGCTCTGGAGCGGCACAAATACGGCCCCAAATTCGTCCGCAAGCTGACGTACAATACGCTGGTATCCCGTTATTTTTTCTTGCCAAATGTCCCATCGCGCCTCGGTAGCTCCCGTTTTCAAAATAAACGGCTCGCACAGCACGAGTCCCAGATCAGGCATCACTTCACGCGTTTCTTCCAGAAGGTGGCGATAGGCTCGTTCAAATCGGTCCGTCACCCCGGACGGCTCCTGCTCCACGATCCGCCAGGCATCGTTCACTCCGATTAGAATACTGAGTAGGTCCGGCTTCAGGCTAAACATGTCCTCATTCCAGCGTGCATACAAATCCGAAACTCGATCCCCCGAAATTCCCCGGTTCACAAACTCTGGCTGCGTGGTAGTCAAACGGCTCCCCAACGCACCTGCGATCAGATACACATAGCTCTGACCCAGCCAATGGTTCGCGTCCTCATTTCGTCCCCTTCCTCCGTCTGTTATAGAATCTCCCTGAAAAAGAATACGTGCATGTTCTGTACTCGTCATCTTCCTAACTTCCTCCTTCGCATTTTCCAATAATACCCTTATCATACCTCGTATCATCTAAATTAGAAAGCGGTTTCAAAATATAGAGGAATTACAGATTTGCATTATGATATACATTTCTGTTCACCTTGCATCTGTAGTCGCAAGTAAAAAGCCCGTCGTCACGCGGGCTATCACTAATGCTCCTTCCTCGGTTCCTAGTTTGAGTTCTTCCCAAGACCCCTCTCCAATTCAAGGATTTACTCCTACTGCGAATGGACGAGCTCCCACCGGAATGGTAGTAATCGTAGTTTGGGTGACTCCATCAATTACGGAAACGTTGTTATCATCCTGATTTGTTACATAGATACGATTAGTTATTGGATTGACACCTACTCCATTCGGATTATTCCCAACCGGGATCGTAGCAAGCACTGTATTCGTCAACCCACTAATTATGGAAACATTATCCGTATCGCGATTTGCTACATATATAGCATTTGTAGAAAGATTAATCCCCACTTCACCTGGAGTCATCCCAACTGGTACGGTTACAATCACCGTATTCGTTACTCCATCAATTACAGAAACGCTGTTACCCGTGAAATTTGACACATAAATACGATTAGTTTGTGAATTGACACCTATTCTAAATGGATTCACCCCAACTGGAATCTGGGTAATCACGGTATTTGCTGCTCCATCAATGACCGTAACGACATCAAAATTAAAATTTGCTACATAAATACGATTGGTTAATGAATTGACACCTATCCCCGTTGGAAGAGACAGACCTCCGACAGGAATAATGGTAGCAATCACTGTATTGGTCAAACCGTTAATTACGGAAACTGTGCTGTCATTAAAATTTGCTACATATATAGCATTGGTTGCAGTATTGACCCCAATTGAGCTTGCTCCATCTCCAGTAGGAACGGTAGCAATCACCGTATCGGTTAATCCATCAATTACGGAAACGTCATCACTGTTCAAATTTCCTACATAAATTCGGTTGGTTAATGGATTAACTCCTACTCCCGCGGGATTAACGCCAACAGGAATGGACACGATCACCTCATTGGTCGATCCATCAATCACAGAAACATCATTACTATCAAAATTGGCTACAAAAATGCGATTGATTGATAGGGGGCCGGACTCTGCCCCAGCCCCTAACAGCTCAGACGATACAAGCCGATGAGCCGTAACCAACTCTCCAGCTGCATTTTTTCCCCAAACGGAAATTTCAGTCTGACTTGCGGCAACACCTCCCGTTGTAAAAACGAATGAATATGCATCAAAATTTGCAGAATAATTTTTAGTAATGACTTGATTCGGAGCGACTGAGAAAGACTCAAGTACATATGACGTTCTCGATCCGTTTAATATATAGCCTTCTATCATTAGAGTCGAAAAATTGACAGAATCCTGGTTTTCGATTTTGATCGTCACCTCTTGAGTGGGTCTTATACCACTGACAGCACTATTATTAATAGGTCCAGTTGACAGAATGGCCATTTAAATGAAACCTCCTATATTCAAATATTACAGTTAAATTCCAGTCTTAAAAGACTACTAATTCTATTTGTAATATATGCAGGATTTTTAATATAAATTGGACATTAACTCAATAGAGTAAAAGAAAGACACCCATTTTAATTAAAAGGAGTGTCTTTATTTTACTCTATTCCCCTCACACCGCTCGGTACTTACACACCTCACGAAAATTACAGCCTCCGCACGCTCTGCGTGAAGGCATCGGAGTGAAGAAAGATTCAGGCTTGGGGCGATTATAGTAATCGTCATCGAGACAGGACTTCATTTCCTCGATGTATCGTCCGACATTACCAACCACTTTGTCGATATCCTCTTGCGCGGGACGATACACCTCATGCTCTCCTGTCATCAGATACTCCACACGTACCTCGATCTTCTCCAATGGAAGCTGATAGTGCTCCTGCACATAGGAAGCATACAAAAAAAGTTGGTCGGAAAAATCGCCTTCCTTGCCTGTTTTCCAATCCACGATGACCATGTCTCCATTGTCTCTACGGTAGAGCAAATCCATTTTGACATACACTTTCGTCTCATGAAGGAGCATCGTATCCCACTTCTCCACTTCTACAATTCGGGCCTTTCCCTGTTGCAGTTCATGCCAAACCGCAGTACGGTATAAATTGTGTATCACCGCGTGCTGTCGCTCCTTAATAAGGGCGATCCGTTCCGAAAGCACCTCGTCGTCGTAATAAACCTCCGCCAGCATGACGCGATTTTTCGGATCTTGTAGCCATAGCTCACGGTGTAGCGATTCCTTGTAGCTGTCATTCAACATGTTCTTCATAGCTGTCTCGAGGTATGCTGTACGCGGGATAGCCCCTTTTTCCATCCATCCACGTATGACTGATTCACACATTTGATGCGTGATATTCCCGAATAAAATATATAAGTTGCTCAGTTGCTTGAGCCGATACAACGTAACTTGCTCTTCAGTGCCCTGTGCCGAATTCCAGCCATTATGCGAGCCGTAATAATGATAATAGTATTTGCGTAAGCATTCATCGAACGTTTGAGCCCTCGATTGCGAATAGGACCAGGACGGGTATATAGCCATGACAGGCCCTCCTTCATTAAAACTATCATCTCTTTATTATAACGCAAACCTAAGCTGTGTCGGCGATAAAAAGGACAAAGACTTTAACCCATGGGTTAAAGTCTTCTACTGACTGACTAGTTTGTAAACTCTCAATGAGTCCGTTCAACATTTATCAAATCACTAACATTAACGGCACCGTCCTCACGGACGTTGACAACAAGTACCGGAGTTCCCAGCATTCCGCTGATCCACTCCTTATAATTATCCACATGATCATTCGGAAGAATCGTCAAGATGACACCAGCAAAGCCACCACCATGTACCCTGCATGCGCTGTTATCTATTGATTGTAAATACATTTCGGTTAAAGCCAGTGCAACCGATACGTCTTGTTCCCGCGCAACCCCACTTCTATATACGTTTTGGAGCCATTTCCATGAGGAATTACCAGATTCGGTAATGAGCCTCAGGAAATCAGTAAAGCGCCCCTCCTCCAGTGATTTCACCTGTTCATCCACACGCCTATTTTCTTCAAAAAAATGCAACGCCCGCAGTACTGCACGGTCTCCTGCTTTTTCCCTGACCATTTTAAGGTTGGCATATAGATCCTCTGGCAATAAGTCACGGCAAACCGAAGCGTCTAAAGATTGAGCCACTGCAAACATTTCGTTGGGCACCGCCGCGTAATCGTCCGTTAAATCAGCATGATTTCCGCCTGTATTTACAATAACGAGGGAATATCCGTTTTGTTCAAAATTCCAATGAACAGGATTTATGATCGGTTCCTTGGGATTTTCAAAGTCAATGGAAATCAAGCCGCCATACGCGCAAGCCATCTGATCAAGCAGCCCCGACGGCTTGTTCCAATAGCTATTTTCCGCATACTGACCAATTTTGGATTTAGCAACAGCATCTAACACTCCCTCGTTATAAAAATGATTTAATATCGTGCATATCAACATTTCAAAAGAAGCGGAAGAGCTTAAACCTGAAGCAGAGAATACATTACTTGATATATAAGCTTGGAATCCCCCGATACGGTATCCGAATTCAAGTAGACCAGCGGCAATACCACGAACCAGCAGCATCGTACTGTCATCCTCCGGTTTTGGCGACAAGTCGGTTAAATCGATGACGTACTTCGTCTTATAGCCTTCAGAAAAGAATGTAATTACAGACTCCTCCACTTTAGAAGCTGCAGCGATGGTATCGAGTGTTATACTGCCTGCCAGCACCTTCCCGTGATTGTGGTCTGTATGATTTCCACCAATTTCGCAACGTCCCGGAGCACTAAACAGTTCAATATCCCCTACACCAAAATGCTCCCGATACGCCTGTATAAGTGATTCATATCGAGTCGTTTGCTCAGAGATTTGCTGTTGACCGTACATTCGGGCAAGCACCATTTGTCCCTCTCTGGAATTCAATAGTTCCATATCATTCATCGTATATCCCCCTAATTGTATGTGTTTTCCTATGCTGGAATGATACTATAATTATCTCAATTTTCCCTGTATAAAAGTATGGCACTTTTAAAATTTGTAAGCGCTTATTTTAATCGCTTTACTGAGCATTTTACCAATTTAACTAAAAAAGAACCAGCCCTAATTGGGCCGGTTCCTTGAATATCTTTTTTAGTCGCGTTTCAGTACATATTCCCCATCATTGTTACGAGTTACTGTGGCGCCAAGCGCCTCGGCAACTGATTTGAAAGGAACATACAATGTGCCATATTCATCCGTATATGGAGCTTGTGGCAGCGTCAATGTGCTTCCTTCCAATACAGCCTGTTTGGAGCCACTTTTCAGCTTAATCGTCTTACCTGTAATATCATCAATTACGGTAGTTTGTTTAGCAGCTGCATCCCATTTTAACTCGGAGTTCAGTTCGCTCGTCAGTTCACGCAATGGAATAAAGGCAGTGCCACCACGATTCTCCAAGACGTAGTAATCGTCTTTAGGATCGAAAATGGTTTCTACTTTTGTAATTTCTAAATCATTTTTTAAAATGTTGTAGATCGGAGAATTCGCTTCAAAATTGCGCAGCGTCGCTCCCGGAGTTAATTCAGCTTGTTTATTCAAATCAATAACACCGTTAGAAATATCCACTTTATCAGCCGTCACACTACCATTGACGTTCCAAGATTGAGTTTCGGTCAGAATTGTGAAGGACTTCACTGGAAGACCGTCCACATCTGGCAAAGCAACCGTCAGGTCTGTCGCCGCTTTGCGAACATTTCCTTTTTCATCAAAATACATGTCGCTTTTCAGAACCGTGTTAGCACTCAGAACCGTTTTGATTTCAGGGGACTGTGCATACATGGTGCTAACGCCTACATCATACTGATCAACGGCCAGATCCAAATACTTTTTAACTTCGGTATAAGCCTCATTGACCATTTTTTCTTTGTTAGCACTCAGTTCCGTTGTTACTTTATCACTACCTTCAATATTCATGCCGGAAGCAATCGTTTTAGTCATATCAATGGCTTGCCCGATCAGCTCTTTCAAGCCTGCTTCGTCCTTCGCCAGATTCGCCAGGAACGGTTTTACCAATGTTACCAGCTCATCACCACGAAGTTCAGCATGCAGATGGGTCAGTTTCACTTTGTCTTTTTCACCGTATACTTCCTCGGTTACAGACGTTGCAGAAATGGTCGAAGGGTTAGGCGCATGCTTGAGCATAAGTGCAGCGGCTGTTTTCGTCAGTTCTCTCACGTCTTTGGAATATACATATGGATCAAATCCAGCAGGCAGACCGCTCAAACTCTCTTGCGAGTTCAAAGATATGTAATAAGGTTTTTTGGCACCTTCCAGTTGAATAGCCAAACCTTGGCGGTCTAAAGCAAGTTCAAACGGTAAATTATACTTATCGATGTGCAATGTACCTTTGGCAGAAGCAAGTTCCTCCGATTGTACCTTGGCTTCATCCACAGTGACAGAAATCGAATTAATCAAATCTACGATTTCTTTATCTCCTTGCGTGATTCCTTCTTTTGGAGTCAATTTAAGAGAGATTTTCTCCGTTGTTTGCTGGGACTTCACATCAAGTGTTCCCAATAAATTTTTACTTACATCAAATCCACCTACTGCCTGGCAACCTGTCAAAGCTACCATTAACAGAATAAGAGGGACGGCGATCCATTTTTTTATATTCATATTAATCCCCTTTCAAGATATTTCCGTTATCTCTTCTATTATCTCAGTGTTAACACGCATTGTAAATGAGTAGAATGGAAAATAGAACTAGTTATTTAGGATCAATTTTCAGCCTGCAGCATTCGGTAAGCCAGTAGCGCCATCTCTAGGCAACGACGTTTGTCAGGGTCTGCCAGATTTCCCTCTATGATTTCATTAATTTTATCCAGCCGATTATAAAGGGTCTGTCTGTGAATGTACAAAATTCCGGCGGTATCACGCTTGGAGCCATGGGATTGAAAATAGGCATCCAGTGTATCCAGAAGCTGCATATGGTGCTCACGATCATGCGCAATCAGCCCGCCCAAATGGTCCTCTACGAACTCTTGTAGAAAAGGAATGCGGGGCACCGCCTTCAACAACTGATAGATTCCGATGCTGTCGTAAAACAACCGATCCTTCATGACTGGGACGCTTCGTGCCACTTCAATGACCTCATATGCCTCTTCAAAACTGCGATCCGTCCCCGTCATGCGATGCCTTACTTTACCAAAGCCTGCATGAATGCGCACCTTATCAAGCTGTCCTGCGGCATAGTTCTGAATATATTGAACAGTATGGGCAAGCACTTTTTTCATTTGCGCTGCGGAACGCAGTGTTAATTCCTCCTTGGCACAAAGGATGTAGCATTGACTCCCCTTCATCATCAGCAGATTGTGCAACGCTTCTTTTTTCAACAATGAACGAAGCAGCACTAGCACATCCTGATTGATGGATTCCTTGCGTACCTGACTGGCATCCTTGTCCTGATGTTCCACCTCGATGACCCCTGCCCAAAATAAATACTGTCCCTTCGATAACAATCGCAGGCCCATTCGGGTCTGGGCCTGTTCTTCACTGGGAAGCTGTCCGCTCAGTACATCCTGAATCAATTCATTTTGATTACGCAGCAATCGGTCTTCAAGAAACTGTGTTCTCAGCACCAATGTAGCGGCTGCCTTGGCAGTGTAATCGAGTAACAGCGACATTTCTTCCGTTGGCATTTCACTATGCAGCACCAAACCTACTGCGGAAAACACCTGACCGAAGCATACAACGGGCTGGAACAAGACGGCGGTGGATTCATTCAGGTGAAACAGCAGATGCCCCTCCCGATCGGCGGTCATACTAGATTCCACTTCATTGGCATAAAAATCTGCAATACGGTCCGCTAGATCCGGCTGGACGGAAGGTACGAATCGATTGGTTTCAATGGAAGACATGTAGATGACCTGCCGGGCTGCATAGTCATGAAGCACACGCAAGAGGGCGTCCATATCAGTGCTGCGCAGGGTTTCCTGCTGAAGCTGACGTGAAAATCGCTCCAGATCTTTTAGAAGTTCATGATGTCGGTTAATAAGTAGGGAATGAATATCTTGTGTAATTTCAACAAAACGCACTGGCTGCTCAAATACGATGACCGGGAAGTGATGTCGTTCCGCCAACTCCAGAATTTCAGAGGGGATTTCATGAATGCTCGTGCCCAGCTCCACACACAATCCTGCGGCTTCCGAGCGGATCAGTTGCTCCATATACTCGGCACGCTCTTCCCCCTTCCGGGTGAGCCACAGGCCGGTCGTCAAAATCAAGTCATGACGGCTCACAAACGGAGAAACATTTGTGATTTCTAGTACATGTACCCAACCCACACGGCGATTTACGCCCTGTTCCCCCGCCGCCAGTTTTGCCCGCCGGAAAACGGGACGTTCCAGCACATCCGCAATGGTAAATGTTTTTTTACCGTTCATCGGCATTCTCCTTATGTATATGTCTTTATGTCATTTTATATGACATATATTCATCAAAAAGTCGAGCCTTTAAGTCAGATAATCCGACAAAATGTATGATGTCAAGGAGCTTCCCCCCTTGTAAACTGTACCTAATCTAACATGAATTGCATTTATCGGCTTGAGTCCATGTAACTAATCGGCAAACTGCACAAAAATGATAGTGTAATTTTCTTAACAATTATTTTTAGGAGAGGTGAATGAAATGAAAATTGGGATTCCGAAAGAGATTAAAAACAACGAAAATCGTGTCGCTCTAACGCCTGCAGGTGCAGCTCAAATGATTCAACACGGACATCACGTATTTGTGGAAAGCCATGCAGGTGTTGAAAGCGGCTTTACGGATGGAGATTATGCCACTGCGGGTGCGACTCTTGTGCAGCAAGCTGCGGACGTGTGGTCCCAGGCGGATCTGATTATCAAGGTAAAAGAGCCGCTCCCCTCTGAATACGGGTATTTTCGACCAGGATTGATTTTATTCACCTATCTGCATTTGGCTGCCGAGCCAGCACTGGCCCGCGCTTTAACAGACAACGGCGTAGCCGCCATTTCCTATGAGACGCTAGATGTTGAAGGCAGCCTCCCGCTGCTTACCCCGATGAGTGAGGTTGCCGGACGAATGGCTGTACAAATTGGAGCACAACTGCTAGAAAAACCAAAGGGTGGCAAAGGCATCCTGCTGGCAGGTGTGCCGGGGGTAAAACGCGGTAAAGTGACCATTATTGGCGGAGGGGTGGTCGGCACCAATGCTGCCAAGGTCGCCATCGGTCTCGGGGCAGATGTGACACTGATCGACCTGAGCCTGCCAAGACTGCGCCAACTGGACGATATTTTTGGCAATCAGCTCCATACGCTGGTGTCCACCCCGTCCAACATTGCTGAAGCCGTGGCGCAAAGTGATTTGCTGATCGGTGCTGTCCTGATCACTGGTGCCAAAGCCCCGCGGCTCGTAACGGAAGCCATGGTACAGACGATGCAGCCCGGCTCTGTGATTGTGGATGTCGCCATCGACCAAGGCGGCATAGTCGAGACGATTGACCACATCACGACACACGACCAGCCTACCTATGTGAAGCATGGCGTCATTCACTATGCGGTAGCAAACATGCCGGGCGCGGTACCGCAAACCTCGACGCTCGCTCTGACGAACGCGACGCTCCCCTTTGCTCTCCAGCTCGCAGATTTGGGTGTGCAGGAGGCGCTTCGCAGAAGCAAGCCGCTGCTTAGCGGCACCAACGTCCTGAACGGACATATTACCTACGAAGCGGTCGCACGTGATCTGGGATATCCTTATGTTCCCGTGGAACAGGCATGGCAGGCGAAAGCCTTACAATAGAAACAGCTCAAAGAACCACACGCTCTTCCCAGCAGGGACTGGAGCGTGTGGTTCTTTTTGTGCTAGCTGTATTCACCATACTTACTGCATTTCAGACGATTTCTGACGAAAGGAACGTTTGAAGATGGCGATAAATATCTGTGATTTCTTCCAGCGACATGCGCACCAGTCCGCTAGACGAAGGTGCCACAAATTCATGCATCTCGGGAATTAGCGGTTCAGGCTGAAATCCCCAATCTACTTTGGATTTTTTACTGTATTCGGTGTACACGCCTTTGCCGACAAAGCAAGCAACCCTCGGGCGGTATTCCTTTAGCTTCTCGTATAGCTTCAGACGTCCTTCGGCGTATTCCTCGCGTGCAATGTCCTCTACTCCCCTCGTAGGACGGGAAACAATGTTCGTAAAGCCGAAGCCCAGCTTCAGCAGCTCCCGATCTTCCGATGGATCGTACAAGCGAGGTGTCAAGCCTGCTCCCTCCAGTATGCGCCAAAAGCGGTTGCGCGGATTCGCATAATGATGTCCTACCTCGCCTGATTTCAAGCTGGGATTAAAGCCGATGAATACAACGGATAATCCATAATCCAGATGATCATCTACCTCATGCAGTTCTGTCTCTCGCTCTGTCATGGGCTCCTCCTTTCTCAAACAATATCCAGTGGCTGCTTCCGCGTTGGCGGAGGAAAAGCTTCGTCTATTTGTTGAAGTTGTTCAGAAGTGAGCTGAATACTTGCTGCCGCTGCATTTTCCCGTACATGCGATTCCTGCACCGCCTTCGGAATTGCCCAGACATCACCGTCCCGTATGACCCACGCAAGCGCAATTTGGGATGGAGCTACCCCGTGGCTGGCAGCAATGTCTACCATAACAGGATGCTCCAGCAGCCCCCGTCGCAGGCGGCCACCTTGGGCAATTGGGCAATAGGCCATCACAGGCACTCCATGCGTACGGCTCCAAGGTAGCAGATCATATTCGATGCCACGCGAAGCTGCGTGATACAGCACTTGGTTAACAGCGCAGGCTTCGCCTCCACTTAGGCTCCATAACTCCTCTATGTCGGACTTGTCCAGGTTGGACACTCCCCAGCTACGGATTTTACCCTGCTCACGCAGTTTTTCCATACCTTGTATCGTCTCTTCCAGCGGAATATTCCCACGCCAATGTAACAAATACATGTCCATGTACTCCGTTCCCATTCGGGTTAGGCTCGCTTCGCACGCTTGAGCCAGTCCTTGGCGATCCGCATGATGGGGGTAAGCCTTGCTAACAAGATAGACATCGTCCCGGCGACCCCGGATGGCCTCTCCGACGATCTCTTCTGCGCCGCCCTCAGCATACATTTCAGCCGTGTCCACCAGCGTCATACCCAGCTCCAAGCCAAGTTGAAGTGCGCGCACCTCTTCCTGCCGGAGTGACGCTTTTTCCCCCATATGCCACGTGCCCTGCCCGATTAGTGGTACTTCACGACCGTCAGTCCATCTAATCACACTTTTCTTATGTTGGCTCATATTCATCCCTCCTTAGGATCCTGATGCCACAGGCTTGTCAAATACATGGCTCTGCGTCCAATGCTGTCCACCATCCGAGGTGGTATACATAACTGGGGCCTGCTCTGAATCTGAGAAAATAGCCCAGCCTTCCTTGGCATTTGCCATCCCGATTTGCTGACCGCCATAACCGTCAAAGCCTTGCTTGCCATTGTTCCACGTCTTGCCGCCGTCAGTCGTCCAGCCGATCGTATTAGGCTTGTCGCACGGTGCGCAGTAGCCACCCATCCATGCGGTACTGCTATTAACCGGATAGAGCATACCTGGTGCCGTCCCTTCATTTTTGGCAACCTGGTTCTCTTGCTGGCTAATACCTGGTGCCGGACCGCCGCCAGCGGTGGCATTCGCTAGCACAGCACGCCAGCTTTGTCCACTATCGGCAGTATGCCAAAGCGAATACGACGTCTGATTCATCCCCGTATCTCCAACCAGCTCGATCCATGCGTTGCCACGTTCTACCGAACGAATAATGGCTCCATTTAGAGGCGCCTCCGTTGTGCGTGACATGACAGTAGTCCACTTTTGGCCCCCGTTAACAGTGTGTAAAATCTGAAACGAACGGTCTGTGTCCTGCGTAACCGCCCAGCCGTTTTGCCGATCATGGTAATATGGCTGTCCTACCATGTGGCCAGGCATGGGGAGCGAAGACCAGCTATGCCCGCCATCCTTCGTATATTGGCTGCCACTGAACCCTTCCTTGGACGATACAAAGTGTAAAAAGCCCGCTTGCCCTTGCTCAGGTACAGTCCCCACAACCTCCCAGCGTTTGCCGCCATCGCGAGTGGCCAGCAGCGATCCGCTGTCTGCCATAACAGCCCAGGCCTGCTGTCCGTTCAAGGCAAAAATCTGCTGAACCGTACCTTGGCCCTGATATTGCACATTCCACGTCGATCCGACTGAATCGGATGCAGCCGCGTCCGTTCGGGCAATCCAGCCATTTCCGCCGATCCAGCCGGATTGACCGTCGATCAAACGCAGCGCGGTAATATTGTCCATGCGGACCTTCGCTATAGTAGAGTCTGTGGTTGCTTGTCCTCCTGTTTTCGGTGTATCTACAGTCGTTCCCGAACCATTCGCTTGTGCCGAGGCGGCACCCTTTTGCTCCTTTTGAGCCGTTTGTCCTGTTTGCGAGCCTGTTTCACACCCCGCTGTCACTATGGCTACGGCGAGCAAAAGCACCCATACCGATGTTTTTTTCTTCATTTTCGTTCATCCCCTTATGTTGGTGATATACATGCTGTGCGGGTATTGTATTCACAGCAAAGCATATTCTATGTATTACCCTGCTGTCTTCGTTTCACTCTTAAGGTGAATATACGGGTGACTGTTTGCGAACCATCGTTTCAGGATTACGAGTTTACAGGAACAAAGCCACCCTTTTCGATGGCCCGGGTTCCTGCTTCGCTTTGCAGCCATTCGAGTAATCGTTGCATCGAAGCGCTTGGTTTCTCGCCTTCCCGTGTGACCACGAACAGTTGAGCTGTGAATGGATATTGCTTCGAGCGAATGTGTTCTTTGTTCGGCTCTACTCCATCAATAGACAAAAATTTGACCTCTTGACGATTATGCATCACATTTGCAAAATAATAAAATGAATATCCGAGCGCGTTGTGATCCTTGTTAAAATCTGCGACTGCATTAATCATACCACCCATAATGCCAATTTGTAGTTCACGTGGCGGGTCAGCCATCTCATGGCCTGCCATCACTTTCTTTTGCATGTATGTCTGACTGCCTGAATTTTCTTCTCGCTGATAAGCAATGATCGGCTGATCCTTGCCCCCTACTTCATTCCAATTATGGATAGCCCCTTCATATATGCGGCGTACCTGCTCCGAAGAAAGTCCGTCAACCGGATTGTCTTGATGTACGAGAAAAATAAACGCATCCCACCCAATGGGTGTGAGCTTCATTTGAATTCCCCGGCTTTTTGCCAGACGCAGTTCCTCATCGGAAGGACCGGCCACCAGAATCAAATCCGCCTTCTTTTCGATCAAATTGACATATGCCTGATGGGTCGTGTTGAATCTCAGTTCGTGCGCTGCTCGCGCCTTGCTCATTCCAGTCAGTTCATGCAGCATATCCTGCGCAAACGGAATGGCCGCCGTAGCCCCGTCAACTACTGGAAAATCCCTCTCTGCAATGTACGGGCGTTGAGGAAGCATCAGTGTAATCGTCAGCACAATGACGAGCGCAGCAGATATCGCGGCAACAATCCATTGCCATCTATGATCCACCTTACCATTCTTGTCGGTTAGCGCTGGATAGCGATTCACCCCAACTCCTACTACCATGCCAGCTATCGGCAGCAGTGCTGCCAGTAGAAACCAGATTTCACCATGCTGTGTATATGGCCCCAATACCTCCAACACAGGCTCCGCCCAAGCGTGATAGAGTGAAAAGAGCTCCCACGCCCCTCTCGACACTTCAGCAGGTTGGCCACCAGACCCTTGTATTCCTACAATCCACAACCACAGTCCACATAATAATGATAATAGCCCGGTCAGCATCAGCGAAAGCTTGCCCATGCTGGACATACGCGCACTCAAGGCACCATAAGCTGCAAAGATGAGACCGATAATCCATGCATATAGCAGCATGATTACAATCACAGCTGTGTCCGTCACACCCTCATGCCTCAGCAGAAGCTGCACTTGGGGTGCCACAACCATACTCCAAAATACATTAAACATGACTGAAAACAATCCAAACATAAACGTACCGCCCAGCCATGGCCAAAACCATGCTATCCGCACAGACTCGTCCTTTTCCGGCTTGCTTATAACTCCCTTTGGATCAGACATGTACATCCCCCTATATCTAATGAATGAAATGAGACTGTAAGCCATTGCTTCTTCATTGTACAATTATGGTAAAGATTAGTATACGAGAGGAGGATAAAAATGTCCTTATCCGATCATCCGAATCATACATCTGATGTAACCTTGCTCCGGAAAGTACACGATGATCTATGGCTTTCCTTACAGCATATTCCCAGCGATGAAGCACTCAAGCTACTTCACAGCTTTGCAACCCAGGTAGCGTTCTATCACGAGAAAAAGGACAAGGAGGCGGACTGTAAAAACTACTTTCGAACTCCCTTGCCCTATATAGCGATAGCCGTTGGTATTTCACTGCCAACCGCCATGTGGCTTCTGATATTGTTCTTACCCTAATGCTTATGGCAAAAAAGGCCTCCCCCACGGGAAAGGCCTTTTTGGTATCGAATCTTCTTTATATTGCTCTGGCATGGATCAAAAAACGGTGCTGCTTCACGTCCCAGTACCCATCACGTTGGATATCCAAATACAGACCATACAGTTGTTCTATATATTTCTCTGACTGAAAGTCTGCAATCTGCCATTCAATGGCTTTTAAATAGTAGACAAGCGCAAAATACGTCGTATCTCCATTGGCGAAAATGACTCATGCTTATTCAGCACGAGGTCGAACCCGGCATCGCCAAACGGAAGGGAATCGTCATCCTGTATAGCCATATCGTGGGCTTAAGGAACTGTCGGTAAAGCCTTTGCAAGCTCCGGTGTCATATCTTTTGGAGTTAACAAGTAATAGCCTGTGTGGGCATCTGAACTGTATAAAGGCTTAACCTTAACTTGAAACATATAAGTGCCTTTCTCTATATTTGGAGTAAGGTTATAAGGTCTGCGCTTTTCCAGTACAGTGCTCCAAAGCTTCGAATCTTCAATAGTTGTTGCTTTGTGCTTCTGTTGAATGCTTTTAAATAGTTTATAGTCTTCAATATACTGATTAGGCTGATAAGGCTCCATCTCCTGAGAAATAATAGGAACAGCCCGTATAGACATAATATCCTTGGAATGAATGATGACCTTATCCGCATACCCCTTTTGCCCCAGCCAACCTGTAAGCTTGTGAAAAGAAGCTGGCCAATTAAATGAAAGTTCACGATTCCATTTCGGCTCGTCCTTGGTAAGGGATGACTCTTTGTTTGTAATGGAAACACTCCCCAAGGGATATCGATCTGATTGTATTTCGCTATAACTCATATTTAAAACTTCTTCTTTGAGTACAGCTTCAAATTCATGAATTTCTTTCGGATCGGTCAAAACCACTCGTCGTTCATTATCATCTACTGATTGGATATTGATCGTTTCTGCTTTCCCTTGCAGCTTATCCAGCTTGTATCTTACCGTTTTATAAGGCTCTGCTTCCATCACTTTAGTCAGTTCTGTCCGGAAAGGTTTCTCAGGGAATGTATAGCGCCGAGTTATGATGGAACCATCATCCAGATGGTAGACTATGACTGCCATTTCGACGGCTAGGTTTTTGGACAACGACTTCTCGCCAGCTGCATGTGCACGTACGAGTTCACGATGTAAATTCAGCACAGAAGCAATATAGGCCCTGTCTTGGGAAAAATACGCTTCTTTTTCTGCATCTCCCCCTAGAGGTACCTCTTGCCCCACATAAACTTTTTCTACCGAGTGTGCCGTTGGAATCCGTCCCTCATAGCCTAACCAACCTGAAATCGGGATGTATATGACCAACCCCATGATCACACCGTAAACGACCAGTTCCACCAAAGCACGAACACGTGCAATTTGCCAGGTTTTGCGGATGACCATCTCAACAATGACATAACCTAAAATAGCTCCAAGTACATATCCAAAAAAGGACCAGTTTTCTCCTCTGCTACCTGTAGCATGAAAATAATCGCCTAATACAAGCATGGAGCACAGTATGACCCCTGCCTTGAAAAAGGGTTGAAAGAAAGTAAACGCCATTGCCTGAGTCGCCTTCTCGACCAACCGTTTACGATACAATCCATAACTCAAAGCGACAAACAGTAGGGAGAGACCCATATAGGCAAGTAGCTCCATGTAAGAAAAGGCGTTACGCGGCAAGTAGTCCATAATGCGTACAAGCGGCGACAAGCTTTCCCAAATATTATTACTACTGCGAAACTCCCCACCATTCATATATTGAACAATGGTTTCTCGCACCTGCACATAACCATACAAGTTACGCTCCAGAAGACGACTAATCATGGTTGACAGGTAATAAGGTAATAACAGCAAAATATATACTACTACGGTCTGTAGTAGCGATTGTCCCACACAAATGCCTACAAACACGGTAAAGGTAAAGAGGAAAATCGTAATGACTGAGACGACCAAAGCCCATGATCCGATATCATTGATATGAAAAATATAAGGCAGTTCGGCCGACATGTTTACCAAAACAGTTACTCCCGCAGTCAGCCATACAGGTACAAGTAAAAGTATAAGACCGCTAATAAAATGTGCCGTTAATAGATGCTCTCTACGCAAAGGTAGGCTATGGTATAAATCCGATGAACCCTGTCGTTGAATAAAACGAAGCAGCATCACACCCGCCAGCACCGGTACAACTAATAAAATCAATTTTTGCAATTCATTACCTGAGTTTGTACTATCGAACAAGCCTCTTAAAACCGTTCGCGGCTGTTCATCACCAATGCTCATAAATAATGGTAACGGCACCGTAAACAATAATCCCACCAAGTACAACAGACCGATCCAGCCATGCTGTCTCAGGCTTTGGCGAATTACGCCGCCGCTACAGAAGAATCGGTTGGATGTCATAACCTGCGTCCTCCATTTCATAAATGAAAATTTCTTCAAGCGTCAACGGTAGCAAATCGAACACATGCGGCTCATACGCTTCAATCGTCTCTGCAATCCGCTCTCGTTCACCCCGGATAATAAGCAGCAGAACACTGCCCCTCCGCTCCTTATGTAATACCGAAAGTTGGCCACAGACGGCTTCCTCATGCATGCTGTCCCGAAAGGCAACCTGCACCTTATGCGTATCGGATTTGAGGTCGTCGACCTCTTTTTCCAACAGCATCCGCCCTTGGTGCATAATGCCGACATGATCACACATGTCTTCAATCTCACGCAAATTATGAGACGAGATCACGACAGTCATCTCACGTGCAGCGGTTTCTTGAAACAAGAGATTTTTGATCATTCTACGCATCACGGGGTCCAGACCATCAATGGGTTCATCTAAAACCAGCAGCTCAGGCATGCAGCTCAAGGCAAGCAAAAAAGCGGCTTGGCGCTTCATCCCTTTGGAAAAACGGTGAAGTTTGCGCTTTGGGTCCAGCTTGAAAATATCCGTAAGCTGTGTGTAGCGTTCCTCACTCCAACTTGGATAAATGGAGCGGTAAAACCGGGCCATCTGACGAATTGTCGCTTGCGGAAAAAAATAAGGGGTATCCGGCAAAAACAGAATGTGCTGCTTGACTTCAGGCTGCTCATACACCGGCTGTCCACCGATTAGCACCTTGCCAGTATCCGGTCGGTAAATCCCGGCGATGATTTTAAGCAGTGTCGTTTTCCCTGCCCCGTTCGAGCCTAGCAGCCCAAAAATAGAGCCCTTCTTCACCGTAAGGGCGAGCTGATCGACAGCCTTTTCTTCTGTAAATGTCTTTGTGACTTCCCTTAATTCAATCAAGGGACATCCCCCTTTCCTTTGTTTGTATAGCTTCCACGTATATGTCGTCCACTTCCTGCTGTGTAAAACCGAAATGGACGGCTTCGATCATCTGCTTCAACAGCGCTGCCCGAATCTCATCCCGCTTTATTTGCTGCGGCTGATGCTCGGCAGGGGTGACAAAGCTGCCCTTGCCTTGGACGGAATAGATGTATCCTTCTCGTTCCAACTCTCGATACGCCTTCTGAATCGTATTCGGATTCACCGTTAGCTGAGCGGACAATGTCCGTACGGAAGGCAATTGCTCATCCGGCTGAAGTGATCCGTACACAATCATTTCCTTTACCCTGTCCATAAGCTGTTCGTAGATCGGCTTGCGGCTGCGGATATCCAGCTCGAACATGGACTTCCTCCTTTCAAGACTTATTCTGATTCACTTGTATATACTGAACTGTTCTAACTGTACTATCATTAATAGTACAGTTAGAACAGTTTGTCAATCTTTTCTTTGGTTATTCCTTACAAAAATAGCCGTGATGCATCACGCATCACGGCTATCTCTTTTTAGCCTTCCTTTGACTCATAAGGTTCATCACGGCTTATATTCGCAAGCGTTGAACCTTCCGGCAGCTTAAGATCCAGCTGGAACCGGAACGTCGCTCCTCTGGCCTCATCGCTATCTACACCAATAGCCCCCCCCATCAGCTTGACCAAGTTTTTACAGATGGACAATCCTAGTCCCGTCCCTCCATATTTTCGGTTCAGTGCCGGATGAAGCTGGGAAAAAGGCTGAAACAATAGATGCTGGCGGTCTGCTGGGATACCGATTCCAGTATCCGTTACACTGAACTCAATCAGGCATCTATTTTTACGACGGCTGTAAGCCTTTCTCTCCACAAAGATATTTACACGCCCTCGCTCCGTAAATTTGATCGCATTGCTCACCAAATTCACCAGCACCTGTCGAATACGCACATGATCGCCGACCAGCATCCCCGGCATTTCCTGATCCACATGCCACTCCAGCTCAATGCCTTTTTCCATAGCCTGCGTCATGAATAGGTCAGCCACACTGCCCACCACATCATCTAGCACAAAGGACTCGTGCAGCAAAGACATTTTGCCAGCTTCGATTTTGCTCAAATCCAGTATCTCGTTCAATATCTGCATTAAAGCACCGCTGCTACTGGTAATAATGTCTATATAGCTACGCTGCTCCTCATCCAATTCAGTATCTGCCAGTAACCCCGCCATGCCTATAATGCCGTTCATCGGTGTACGGAGCTCATGACTCATCACAGAAAGAAACTCTGACTTGGCCCGATCGGCGCGTTCGGCAGACTCCTTGGCCCGAATGATCTCCTTTTCATTCGTCCTGTCTACAAAAACCATCACAGCCCCTTTTCGCTCGCCATTATCCATCAAAGGGCTGATTCGATAGGAGGCCAGAAAGCTGGACCCGCCTTTTTTCCAAAATACAGCTTCCTCTGCCTGATAAGAGGCTCCGCTTCGAATCGCTTGAAGAATAGAGGACTGTTCGTCCGGAAAATGACTGCCAATTTCGTCAGCATGGAGGATCATGTCTATGCAAGCGCCATTCAGCGGATTGGCAGATCCTACGCCAAACATCTCAACAGCTGCCGGGTTCATAAAGCGGACATGTCCTTCGGTACTTAAACCTACAATTCCTTCGGATACGGCATTCAAAATAAGCGAATGCTCATTACTGAGCTTTTCAATTTGAGCAATGTAGCTTTTAAGAGGGGTAACATTTTCTATAATCCCGTAGCAGCCTACAATTTCCTCTTGCACGAAAATCGGGATATTCGTCATCTTGATGAATAGACGCTCCCCCTCCTTATGTATAAATTCCGATTCATAGGTTTGCGTCTCCCCCTGCTTGGCCAGCTCCATGTGACGCTTGATTTTGTCCTGTTCCTCAGAGGAAGCCATGATGAGTATGTCAGCCCCAAGCAGCTTATCCTTCGTATAACCCGTAAGCTCCTCCAAGCTCGGATTCACGCTCAAGATATGACCTTCCATATTCACGGCGCATATCCCGAGTGGATTATGCTGAAACAGTGACCTATAACGGTTTTCACTTTCGCGCAGACGCTGCTCCATTTCCCGGTGCTCTGTAACATCCTGGATCATTCCAACCACTTGAACGGGCTTGCCTGCATGCTCGTCCATTTCAGCTTCCCAGATTGAACGCAGTACCTTTTGTTCCCCATTCGGCAATACAATCCGGTAAAAGGTTTCTTCGTGAACTCCCTTTAATATAACGTTGGTGATAATCTGTTTCATGCGCTCTGTATCTTCTGGATGAACAGCCGCCATGAACGCGTCAATACTTGTTTCAACCGACTTGACACGATAACCAAAAATGCTGCGAAATTCCTTGGAGAAATGCATAACATTGTTGACCAGATCCCAGTCCCATGAGCCGAACATCGCCAACCTTTGAGCTTTTGCCAAATTCTCCTCGCTCTTCTGGCGCTCTGTGATGTTGCGTCCGATGGACAGTACTCGCTTGATTCTGCCCTGTTCATCCCGAATAATGCGGTACGATACTTCCAGCCACAAATAGTGCCCGTCCTTATGACGAACACGCCGCTTCATGATGCCTGTTTCCTTGAAGAGTCCATGTACACGCATATAATCGGCATCTTCAACATGGTAGAATTGGAGCCGCTTTTTGCCGAGCATTTCCTGCTTTGTATAGCCTAGGAGTTTTTCCACCGAAGGAGAAATATATTGGAGTATGCCGTCCGCCGTGCTATATGAGATAACATCCGGCGTATTTTCCGTAATCAGCATGTACAAATCCTCATTATCCGAGAGCACCTGCTCCATATCTTTTTTCTCCGTGATATCCATTGCATACGCAATCAAATAAGATTGTTCGGTAGCCTCATCATCAAATATGGTTAATTCCAGCGATAGCCAGACGGATGTTCCCCTTTTATGTTTCAAACGCAGCTCTGTCTTATAGACTTGATCCGTAGCCTTTAGCCAACCTGCGTAAGCCTCCCTCAACCCTCGCTGATCCTGAGCCTCTTTATACAAGAGATGGTAATATCGGATATCCAGTAATTCCTCCTGCTCATATCCGACCATTTTGCAAAAGGCGGGATTGACGTACAGGCACTTCCCCTCCCTCGACAAAATCACGATTCCTGTCGGGGCATGATTATACATATGTTCCAGCAAAGGCAGTCGTCGAGCAGCAGAAAACACAATGAATCTCCTCCTTTGTGGTCCGGCAGTTTTTCTAACTACACCTATTCTAACATGATATGGGATTTTATAGCAGTGAGTCCACCTCTAGATAAAGGCCCTTAAAACATGTATGCACAAAAGATTGCCGATGCAGGTTCATCGGCAATCTTCGAATTATTTTTTTATACCACCCGGCTAAGAAAATGACGCAAAAATCGCTCCGCATCGACTTTAAGTGCCACATCAACCGTAGTCAGTGCTTGAGCTTCGTTCTCATTTTGCACCTCACGGGTGCGACCAACCTCGGCGGAATCCCCCACCTCAACGGCAATGTGCATTGGACGCGTCTCCACAAAGCTAGAATCTATCGCTAATCCTACAGCCAGTGGATCATGCAATGCACAGCCTGCAATACCAGGTCTGAAATTGCGATAGGCTTCCATATAAAAGTCTGTCATATCTGCCATAAACGCGCCCAGCTCGGTCCCTTGCTCACGCCATTTGTCCACATCCTGCTGGGGAAGCAGTGTTTGCATCGTGACGTCCAGCCCAACCAGCGTAAGCGGAAAGCCCGCTCCCAGCACATAGGCTGCGGCTTCTGGATCGGCATAAATATTCGCTTCAGCCGTCGGAGTTACATTCCCTTTCACTGTAACCGCGCCGCCCATGATGATCAGGCGGTCAAGCAATTGGGGCAATTCGGGACAGCGATCCAATGCAATCGCAAGATTGGTCAGCGGTCCCACAGCTACCAGGGTAAGTTTGCCTTCATAGCGACGAGCCTGTCCGATTATAAAGTCAGCCGCATCCCCAGACGCAGCCTGACGGGAGGGCGCTCCTTTCAATTGATTGCCAATACCGTCTTCACCGTGAATATGCCGGGAATAAGGTTTGAACAACTCCCGAGCATATGGCTTGTGAGCGCCAGACACGACCGGAGCCTCTACCCCCAGTTTTTCCAGCAGAATCAGTGAGTTACGTGTTGCCTCCTCCACCGAGATATTACCAAAGGTGGTTGTAATACCGAGTAGCTCCAATTCCGGCGAATGGACCGCATACGCAATAGCAAGCGCGTCGTCAATGCCAGTATCTACATCTAAGATTAACTTTTTGCTCATGATGATCCTCCACAGTAGAACAGCATTCTTTTTTTCATTATACACAATTTCAATGCTTATTCCCTTGGTCATCAAATTCTTTATTCGAAGACGTAAAAAAAGACTACGACAGCTATGCCGTAGCCTTCTTTTAATACTTTTCAATCACTCAAGGGCACTTGTTCTGGCTAAATCCTAAGGCTCGATTCCCCACACCAGCTTATCATTGTGGAACAACGTTGCTTTGTTCCATTCTGCATAAGAGGTTTTGGTTGGATCGAAGGAGTAGTCATTGGATTCGTCCAGATTAGACCAGTCGCTTTTGTTGATGCGGATCTGAATATCACCTGTTTGCGCTCCGGCAGCAAGCGTACCGGCAGCAGGACTGAAACCAATTTCAATATAGTTGTCAGTAAAGGTACGCAGCACGTTATCATTACCTACTTGCGCATAGTCTACTGCAGATTGCAGCTCCTGGCTGCCATCTTTCGTGAAATAGTAACGAATTTTCAGCTCACTCAGCTTCACAGGTGTTGTTCCTTTATTTTTCAAGTTAAAGAAAGGCTTGACTGCGTTATTCGCTGGATCAGTGTCCCCGGCCCGATACATTACAACCAGATCTCCCGCTGGTTCTGTAGGATCCGTCGGATCTGTCGGTGTACCTTTTGGTTCAGCGCTTACCGTTGCGGAATCCTTACTTGTTCCTTTCGCATTCGTAGCACTTACAACATAGAAGTAAGTTGTTCCGTTCGTCAGCCCCTTATCCGTGTACTCTCTTTCCGTTACAAGAGGCGCAACGGGTGTAAAAGGACCTGCTTCGCTAGTGGCACGTTTTACCGTGTAGCTATCGGCACCCGTAGACGCACTCCAAGTCAGCGTCACTTGAGCATTACCAGCTACGGCCTTTAAGCCAGACGGTACAGCTGGAGCTGTAGGCGCTGGGTCCACACCACCAGTGGAAGGCACGATAGCAGGGTACGCATTTTGTACCAGCATCACAAACTGATCATGGAACCATGCTCCTGAAATAGGTGCATTCGGTAGAGCATCTGTTAATGTGCCATCCTTGGTTGTATAGGTAGGATCACACATACGGTCAAAGCCTTTACCCTCATCGTTCGGAATGAGTGAGCTGGAACCATCGGAATCACCCGGAGGTTTCGCCCATACATAGGCATCAATATGGCCAGCTGGAGCCGTTTGTGGCGGTGTTCCCATACCTGCTCCGCTGTTATTACACCAGTTACCACGGTGCGAGCGTTTGTCAACACGGCCTGAGTTTACATAGGAGTTAATATCATTGCCGACTGCGGAAGTCGGACGGTTAGGTCCGCCCCATCCGTTACGGCCTGTATCAATTAACATACCGAGTGAGCTCGGCCAGCCTGCGCTGACAAAATCTCTATGCAATGACTCTGCGAAATCCGATTCATCGAAATTAGGATTCCATTCATAGTACTTGGACGATTTGATCGGTTGTCCGCCGACATTCAGATTTGGATCAGGCAAATTAGGTTCTGTCAGCGGTGAAGTATTGGCTGTATTCGTGATAAAGCCATCTACACTGGACAGACCTTTGCTAGTGTCTTTGAAGATAGTTGTAAACAGGGATACCGTTGCTGCACGGTTGTTATCCCAACCTAACCAGCCAGAGTGACCGATATCTACGTATTTGTACACATTCGGAATCTCGTTCAGCTTATTCATTGTGTACTTAACGCCAGCTTCATAAATCCCTGTAGACTTGGCTTGCGCACATTTAGGATCATCCAGATTGGTTACCAGGTTTGGCAAACTATCTGGTTCAATGATCGCTACGATACGAATATCCTTATATTTGGGATTTGCAAAAATAGAAGCAATTTTGTCAACATAATCCTTTTTATATGTTTCCAGCCCTGCCTGAGTCAGCGGTAATTCACCATTGGAAGCCAAGGCATGACAATCCCGTCCGGGCAGATCATACACAATAAATTCCGCCGTAATCGGTGTGCTGCCTTTCTTTTGCGCCAATACTTGGTCCAAATGCGCTTCCAGGCCAAGCTTGCCTCCACCGCCGTTAATAGCAGCGATACGATCAAGCCATACGGCTGTCGGGAATGTTTTGACCGTTTGCATTTTTGCTTTCAGATTGGCATCCGTAATCTTGGCAATCGATGTATCAACACTAGCCGCATAATCAGGACTAACATATTTTGTCGCCCCTTGGTAAGGATTGTCCACATGGGATTCTGCATGTATTTTATCCGTAAATCCTGCACCTGGTAGAAAGCTGCTTGCGACGAGTGATAGCGCAAAAGCATACTTCATGCTTTTACGAAGCACTTGCTTTGTTTTCAATTGCTTCACCTATCTTTCCGTGGATTTTGTTGAATCTTCCTATGTCGGCACCTGATTGTTACATGATTAAATATGAGTTACGCCTACTTTCTCCAAAAAAAATCGGCGTTCATAGTTGCGAAAGGTAAGCGCTTTCTGTTTGTCCATGCGCTCACATTTTCCCCTTTTTGTCACCTCCTATGTTAGATTATAGTGAGCTGGAAATCTGCTGTAAATTGAATAAATTAAGGACTACATTATTAATTAGGCATATGAATTGCCACTCTAGCGGTTCGTTGTGGCACCTCTTTTTCTGAAACCGGTTCCTTCATTTGTTGAACATCCCTGCTATGACAAGCTCTCAGGAGATTTAGGATCGACAGCAAAAGAGCGAATTCAAAAAAAGCAAGACTGTATTCTTTAATTTCCGTCAGCCTAAATCGACAATGATAAACTCCAGAACGCCAACTATGCCAAATCGTTATATCTATCGACAGCAAAAGGGTGTTTTCAGGCCACATGACCGTGAAAACACCCTTTTATTGTTGTGAAGTCAATCTATGCTCTTGTTGTTCTACACTTTTTCGCGATCCTTGCCCTTGTCAGATTGCCCTGCATTTTTATTGGCGGCATCCCGATCCAGCTGCATTTCTTCAACCGTCTTCACCTTAAGTCGCGCTGCTCCCTCATAAGGTCGGGTTGGAATCAGATCGCCTGCAGCCAGACGTTGGCGCGCCTCGGCAATCGCTGCTCCGTATTGCGGCAGCCATGCTTCCTGCGCCACCAGCATTTCATCGACCATCTGCCAAATTTCTTTCGGATTACACACCGCGCCCACTAGCGGATCCATCATAAACGCTTGCCGCAGCAGCTTATCATCTCCGTGTACAGCCGCTTCGACAGCCAAACGCTGGACGGAAATACTTACATTACAGACGGCAGCAAGACCGAGCGGAAGGTCTCCTACATGTGGCATGGAGATACCATTTCGATCCACATATCCAGGCGCTTCAATAATCGCATCGTCCGGCAAATTGGAAATCACACCGTTATTTACGACATTAAAATGCCCCCGGTATACACGTCCGGTTTCTAGACCTTCGATAATGTATGAACCATGCTCTTCACCACGATTTTCCGCCTTGTACTCCAATGGGTCTTCTTTCATCCAGTTGGGGAAATCTGTTTCAAACCAATTACGTCCTTCTGTACATACACGCAGATAGCCGCCTGTTTCTCCGTTGATCCAGCTGCCTAGATCAATCCAGTCCAGAATTTCATTCGGACGCTTCCGGTACCAAGGTACATATTCACTTAGATGGCCATTCGACTCTGTGCTGTAATAGCCAAAACGACGAAGCATGTCGATGCGTACCTTTTCGGTGCGGCTATATTCGGGATGTTTTTCAAAAGCCTCCAGCAGTCCAGCTGTCAGGTCCTTGCCTTCATGTGACGCCTGAATGTACCACGTCTGGTGATTGATTCCGGCGCACACAATGTCCACATCCTGTTTCTCCAGACCATACACCTCAGCAATTTGGTGATGCCCATGCTGGACGCCGTGACATAGACCGATTGTACGCACACCGCTGTATTTGTTGCAGGCCCACGTAATCATCGCCATCGGGTTCGAGTAGTTCAGCAGCAATACATCCGGTGCACTTAGCTCGCGGATATCCTTACAGATGGCCAGCATTTCAGCAATACCACGCTGACCGTACATGATCCCTCCTGCACACAATGTATCGCCCACGCATTGATCCACGCCATATTTCAGCGGAATATCCACATCGGTTGCAAAGCCCTCCAGCCCGCCAACCCGGATGGTACAAATGACGTATTTGGCACCCTTTAGAGCTATCTTTCGGTCCGTAGAGGACTGTATCTGTATGGACAAACCATTCTCACGAATATCCCGCTGGCACAGCTCAGTAACCATATCCAGATTGTGCTGACTGATATCCGTAAAAGCCACTTCAATATCGTTAAATTCCGGCACCGATAACAGATCTCGTAAAATTCCACGGGTAAAACCGATGCTTCCTGCTCCGATAAAAGCTACTTTAAATGACACGGCATTCAACCTCCGGTAATTAGAATTGGTATATACCGTCATTGTAGCAATAGGTCTGCGGAAAGCGTTATCAAAATCATGACCAGTTTCGTATTTAGGTGTCAAAAATCCTAACTTTCGCTTTAGCAGAGGGTTGCCCATTTCCATTTTGCTCCATCCGTTTCTCTCTTTCTATCTAGTGTTTTTTCAGTTCAATATGTACTTTAAGTGCGGTAAATGTAGTAACATAAAAGAAAACATTGGAGAGCAAGGAGCAGCCTAAGATGAACAAAAAGATTATCTTTTTAGATATAGATGGAACGCTAGTGGATGATGATGGTATGATTCCCGAATCTGCAAAAACAGCATGTATCGAAGCGAGAAAGAACGGACATCTGATTTATTTATGCACTGGCCGATCCAAAGCGGAGATTTATGATTTTATCATGGAGGTCGGTTTTGACGGGATCATCGGAGCTGGCGGGGGCTTTGTAGAAATCGAAGGCGAGATGTTATATCACCACAAAGTATCGGATGAAGATGTTAAACATATGGTCGATTACTTTGATGAACATGACTTGGACTTTTATTTGGAATCGAACGGGGGACTGTTTGCGAGTAAAAACTTTTTGCCCCATGTGGAACGGCTTATCTATGGTGATGTGGACAATGATCCCGTAGCCAGAGAAAAAAAAGAACAACGTCCGCATCCGTTTATCACTGGCCTAACTATAGGAGAGGACAACCTGTACCGTAGTGACGTGAACAAAGCATGCTTTTTGGAAAACAAAAATGTTCCTTTCGAACAGATCAAAAAGGAATTTGCAGGGAAATTTGAGGTTATTCAATGTACTGTATCTGCTTTCGGGCAAGACAGCGGCGAGCTAATGGTTCCCGGTATTCACAAAGCCGTAGCTATTGAAAAGCTTATTGAGCATTTGGGAAGATCCCAAGAAGACACCATTGCTATCGGAGATGGGATGAACGATGCTGAAATGATTGAATATTGTGCGCTAGGAATTGCTATGGGAAATGCCAAACCGGGCCTCAAAGCCATTGCAGATGACATTACGGATGCTGTCGATGAAGATGGACTGTTTCACAGCTTTAAAAAGCATGGTCTGATTTAGTGAGGTTATTTTTTTATACTTAAGCCCCTGCAGTAGTTTCTGGACTTAAAAATGTCCTAATTCTACTGGTAGGGGCCTATCTCCAATGCTATCTTTCCACGGAATTCACTTAGTACTTGCTCGGCTTCCATCTCCTCACTACTTGTAAGATGGGCAAACCATTCTTCAAATATCTGTTGTTGCTTACCCTTCAAGATTTCTACTTTGGTCATGTACCTTGATTAAAATATGGAATTCCTCCTCAATAACCGCGCTTATGCTGACGATAGCTGCGTGCGGTTGTTTTGTTGCTGTATAATGAGTGAGTCTGTAAATATTTACAAAGGAGCAAGACATGTCAAACCGTAAATGGACATTTATCCTTATCCCAGTCTTCCTGCTATTTGCCTGGCTGCTCTTCCAGTTCACTCTGTCTTCTTTTCAAATTCACCAATTTGCAGAGTTATTGAAGACGGTTTCTCCAAAAGACGGGGTTTCCGATACAAAAGTCATACTGATATCCCAGGAGTTGGATAATTATTACTGGCGGTCAATCGAACAAGGAGCCCGAAAAGAAGCGGAACAGTACGGTATGCGGCTCGATTATATCGGGCCGGACCGCATTAATCCGTCCGAGCAGGTCAAACTGCTGGATAAAGCGATCGCCAGTAAGGCGGATGCAATTCTGGTTCAAGGGATAAATGATCCAGAGTATCGCCGATTAATCGACAAAGCAGCCGGACTTGGCATCCCAGTCATCACGATCGATACGGATGAACCAGATTCCCGTAGACTAGCTTACGTGGGAACGGATAACGAAGGAGCAGGAAAACGGATGGGCGCGCTGTTAGCGAAAGCCTCTGGAGAGCGTGGCGACATTGGAGTTATGATCAGTAGCGAGCGCGTCGAGAATCAGCGACTCAGGCTTGCTGGATTTCGTTCCGTGATCGGTCGCTATCCCAAGCTCCGCATTGTGGAGATTCGCTCCTCAAATATTTCACGGCTTCAGGCAGCACAGCAAGCTCAGAACATGCTCACCCGGTATCCGCAGATCCGCTACATGGTCGGATTCAGTGCGCTGGACGGCCTTGGCATTCTGGAAGCCTCGGAGCGACGCGGAGCGCGGAATTTGCAGATTTTCGCTTTTGACGATATGGCCGAGACGTTGAAAGCCATCAGAGATTGCAAAATCGAACTGACCATTGTTCAACAGCCAGAGGAAATGGGGGCTAAGTCCATAAAATTACTGAATGATTATCTAAAGGGGAATCCCCCCCAGGAATTAACATACACCAGGATATATGAGATGCATGCGGACACTCCCGACAACATGACCGGAGATGACAGACGATGACGATCAGAACGAAGCTGCTTCTGTTCATCCCTCTTCTAGTTGTGTTCGCCAATATCATCGCTTATTTTGTATTCCAAAGCGGAAAGGTCGTACAACAGAGCTACGATGAAATGCTTGGCCGCATTCTTCTCATCGAGCAAACCTCCGAATCGGCGGAGAGCAACTTAAATCTCCTATATGCCTATCTGCTTAATCCAAGAGGCGATAAGGCTGTGCAGGGCCCGACAGAATACCAATTGATGCAGTTGAAAGGCAGAATTCAGGAAGTCTCCTCCTCGACCGACCCTTCTTTCGCCGAGGAGGACTACGTGAATCTGTTGGCTACATTTCTTAAAGAGAAACAAGCCGCAGTTCTGGATGCAAAGGCACAAGATCCTCAATCGGCTTTTGAACATTATATTGAAGCGGAGAAAACCGTCAGCTATATTCATGAGGAGGGTCAGCAACTGATCGATGATGAACTGGCTTATTACCGGCCAATCATTGAGAACATCCGGAACAAGAATGAGCGAATGAACGGATGGGGAGTGGCGTTGTTCGGCATGAACGCGCTGATGGGGGTTTTGCTTGCAATCTGGGTCTCGCGCAGCATTACTGGCCCTGTCGGCAGACTTGTCGGACTGGCGAAGCGAATCGCCACAGGTGATCTGAATATCAAGCCCCAACCGCGACGGGATGACGAGCTAGGCGTACTGTCGGACGCCATTTCGCAAATGTCCGCCGATTTGAGTATCCTCATCGAGAAGGATAAACAGAGTCTGGAAATGCGGCGGCTTGTGAAGGAACTGGAGCTTCTGGCTCTGCAAAATCAAATTAACCCGCACTTTTTATTTAATACCTTAAATGTGCTCTCCAAGCTGGCGATTCTGGAAGGGGCGGAGAAAACCAGCGACCTGATCGTTTCGCTGTCCAATCTGCTACGGTACAGCCTGCAGAAGCTGGACAAACCCGTAACTCTCCAGGAGGAACTGGATCATATCCGCGAATACGTAACCATCCAGCAGGCGCGCTTCAGGGACAGAATTCGCTTTGATCTTCACTTTGACGCTTCCGTACTTCAGCAGCAAATTCCGGCCCTGACGATCCAGCCATTTATTGAAAACGCTTTTCTTCATGGTGTGGCAGATATGGAAGACGGAGCCATTATCATGTTAACGCTGTCGAGAGCAAACGAAGATGTACAAATTGAAATTTCGGACAACGGAAAGGGCATGACGGAGGAAACCCGACTGTCCGTACTCCATCTTAAAGGCGAAGTCGAAAGCGGCAGTTCAACAGGACTTGGAATGCAAAATGTGTTTAGGCGGCTGCAGTTGTTCTACGGAAAGGAAGGAATGGTTGAAATCAATAGCAATATCGGACGAGGTACTACCATAACAATACGAATTCCAGTCAAGAAGGAGAGTGAGCAGACTGATGTATCGGTTGTTGATCGCGGATGACGAGGCTTTGGAGAGAGAAGGACTGGAATTGACAGTGGAACGGGCGATGCCGGGGATATTCCGGTTTATTCATGCCGGCAACGGCCGCATGGCGATTGAATGTGCGGAAGAGCACCGTCCCCATATTGCCATTCTGGATATCAATATGCCTGGAATCGACGGGCTTGCGGCGCTTCGTGAATTAAAGGAGCGGCTTCCCGATACCCGATTCGTGCTCGTCACTGCCTATGATTATTTTGCCTATGCCCGGGAGGCGCTCTCTTTGGGTGTGAAAGAATATATTCTGAAGCCAGCGAAGCGAGAACTGATCATCGGTACACTGAAACGACTGATTGAAGAAATTGAGTGCGAGAAGCGGGCACGTACGGAAGAATTGGAGCTTAGGCACAAAATCTCACAGCTGATGCCGCTCGCAGAAAATGAGCTGGCTTTAATGCTTATGGTCGACCAGACCGTGGATTCAAGCGCTTCCCAGCTATCGGAATGGCTGGACTTTCCTCTTGATCAGGGAAGCGCCATCATTGCCGCCTTTGACGGATATACGGACGAGCAGGATAAAAAGAAAATTTACGATCATTTCCGAAGCTATGTAAAAATGCATGGCCCGAATGCCATTGTAAGCTCCTTGATCGACCATCATGTAGCCACCTTTTTACGCAAGCCGCCTGTCACCGGCGAAAACGACTGGCGGCAGCTGGTTAAACACCTTGTTCAGCAGCTCTCTGAGCTTGCCCAGCAGCAACTTGGTATAAAGACGGCCATTGGAATCGGATCGCTGCATAGCGGCGAGGAAGGACTTCGCAAGTCCTATTTCGAAGCCGTTTTTGCCTCCACCCTACGCAAGCGGGATGGAGGTTTCTGCCACTTTGACGAACTGAAGTCATCAGAGGCTGGAAACGCTTCTTTGCTTGCCATCAAAGCGGAGAATGGAATGCTTCAGCAGACGTACGTCATGTCAGCACTGCAACGGATACGCGAACAGCGAGAGGTTCAAACACTGACTATGCTGGGTAGGGCGAAAATGTATATCGAGGAACGGTTCAACGATGATCTTTCGCTGGAAGAAGTGGCTGATTTTGTCCATTTGAATCCTCACTACTTCAGCAAAATTTTCAAACAGGAATACGGAGAAACATTTATCGACTTCGTAACCCGGCTGCGGATTGATAAAGCCATCTCTCTGATTAAGGCCGGCAACCTTACTCTTAAGGAAATCAGCTTTGAAGTGGGTTATAAGGACCCGAACTATTTTAGCCGCGTCTTTAAGAAGATAACGGGCGTTCCTCCCACTGAGTTCAAAGGCCAAAAATAGTAGAGATTCATCCATGCCGACTATCGGCATGGATTTTTTTAAGCTCGAATGACAAGGTAATGCTAGGTTCAGCCCCTCTATCTCCGATTCGGGAATCGAAGCCAAAATCGTGCATGAAAAGGTCCGTTTATTGAAGACGATAACCGGCCTTTCTTTTATAAGCGCATGTTATACTTCTCCTCGAAGAACGGAATGAGGTTCCAGAGATCTGGAGGGGAGATGATCATATGGCAGTAATCATCAATAATGAAAGCGCTCAACAGAAAGCGCTTCAATCAGAAAAACCCAATATGCTTTTTGTGACGTTGGTATCCATCGTAGCTGCGCTCGGAGGTATCCTGTTCGGTTTTGATATCGCGGTTGTTTCGGGAGCAGTCGAATTCCTGCAGCAGCGTTTTTCGCTGAGCGAATTTCAGGTTGGTTGGGCGGTGTCAAGTCTGATTGTCGGGAGTGTCACCGGAGCGGCTCTCTCCGGCTACATGAGTGAAAAGATCGGCAGAAAAAAGGTATTACTGGCTGCCGGATTTTTATTCGTCGTCGGCTCGATCTGCTCTGCGCTTCAAGACACGTTCACCGGGTATGTTATCTTTCGCATGATCGGCGGCATTGGCATAGGAATCACTTCCACCGTTTGTCCGGTGTACAACGCGGAGATCGCTCCCGCCAAATACCGAGGCCGTTTGGTTGCTTTAAATCAGTTGGCGATCGTAACAGGGATTTTCCTGGTTTATTTCCAGAATTCGTGGATCGTCAGCATGGGGGATGAAGCCTGGGGTGTCTCAACAGCCTGGCGCTGGATGTTCGGAGTGGGAGCCGTTCCGGGACTGATCTTTATGCTCTTGATGCTCTTCATACCCGAAAGCCCGAGATGGCTTATTAAACAGAATCGGCCTTATGAAGCGCTGCCGATTTTGCTGAAAATTCACGGTGAAGAAGCCGCTAAGCAGGAAGTGCTTGATATCAAGGAATCATTCAAAAATGAGAACAACTCATTGAAACAATTGTTCGCTCCTGGTATTCGAGTCGCTCTCTTTATCGGTGTTATGCTCGCCATTATGCAGCATATTACCGGCATCAATGCCATTTTGTATTACGCGCCGGTTATCTTTAAAGGAATGGGACTCGGTACGGACGCTTCTTTGACCCAAACCATTTGGATCGGGTTGATCAATGTGTTGTTCACCATCGTATCTGTATGGCTGATCGACAAAGCGGGACGAAAAGTCCTGCTGATAATCGGCACCTCGTTGATGACCTGCTGTTTGGTCATTATTGGAGCCGCATTCAAAATGGGTTTGACCACCGGACCGCTCGTACTCATCATGATATTGATCTACGTGGCCTCCTATGCTATATCGCTTGGGCCGATCGTATGGGTTATGATCTCGGAGATCTTTCCGAACCGCATTCGCGGCAAAGCGGTCGCCATCGCTTCGATGGCATTGTGGGCCGGCGATTATCTGGTATCGCAGGCATTCCCTCCTCTGCTGAGTTCAGCCGGCCCGTCCAATACCTTCTGGTTATTCGGAGCCATCTCGTTGTTCGTCGTAGTCTTTATATGGCGCAAGGTTCCCGAAACCAAGGGGAGATCACTTGAACAGATGGAAAATATGTGGCTTGGGAAATGACCCCACTTTAGCTCTCAAGAAGCCCGGACACATGTTATAATGCTTCAAAACACACGCCCTCTGAGTCATACCGACCTTAAATCGGCAATGGTTCAGAGGCTTCTTATTATCAGCTCCCATCCTCCTCCGCATAGTTCCTCACATTGCGCTCTACAGCAGAGCGGTATTCAACAGGCGTCTTGCCTGTGTGCTTTTTGAACAACATATGAAAATACTGCCTGCTGGCCACGCCTACATAATCGGCAATCTCTTGAATGGGAATGTCCGTTTGCTGAAGAAGCATACGGGCCTTGTCCATTCGCAGCATCGTTAAATACGCGGTGAGTGTTAGCCCAGTATGCTTTTTGAAAATACGGTGCAAATAACCTGGGTGCAGATTCACGGCTGCCGCCATGTCCTTAACCACAATATCTCGGTCATAGTTCAGATGGAGAAATTCAATGCATCGTTTGATGTACATATCCGTTTGCTGCGTGTTACTGCGCTCTGCCTCTTCCCGTAGACGTGCAATTCGTACTAGCAATTGCATAAAAAGCATCTCTGCCATTGCACCCGGCTGTTCTTTTCGTTGGTCCAGCTCCAGCACGAGACTTTTCAGCGCATAATATACCTCTTCCGGGTCCGATAGTACCAGATACGGGAACGGACGTGACATGAGAGTCGTGACCTCCTGCTCCTCTGCTGCCATTTGTCGGATAGACGGCCCTACCCTCACTCCCTCCGTAAAACCAAACTCTACATTTAGCATCCGGCACGGTTGTTCTCCTTCCACCACTAGTCGATGAGGTACACCTGCGTCCAGCATAATAAACTCGCCTTTACGCAGCGTGATGCTTTCTTCCACATTCTCTCCCGTTTGTACATCTACCCTGCAAAAGCCGGAAATCATGTACATAATTTCGGTAGAATGATGATCGTGGTAAGACATGGTGTAGTCATGCCATTGCTTGTAATAGTAAGCAAAAAAACGGGGAATATAATCCCCGTCACGCAGCCGTGGCTCAAACAGACTTCCGTTCATCCCCGCACCTCCACAAAAATAGATAAGGCTAACACGACAACGTATCTGCAACCGCTCTATTTTCACAGTTTAACAGACTGAGTCCTGTACTTCTATTTCACTCCATCGGACGATCTGAAATCCTTTGGAATACGGCAGGCGACTCTTGCCTAAAAGGTTGGGGATTTATCACTTTTTGGACTTAAATACTGAATCAACATTCCCGCAAATCGGTTAGCAATTTCTATATCATCAAGTTCGTTATTCCAATCGTCCTTGGACGTCAGACTCATTTTCTGGAGTATACCCATCATAGACGTGAAGATAAAATGAGCGGTCTTCAAGGGTTCTGTGTCGGACTTTAATGATCCATCTTGGAATCCAACTTCCAGAGCATCCATCAGGAAATGTCGTTCCTTTTCCCGGCTAACAAAATTTTTGTACTGTTCTTTGAGTTCTTGATTTGAATCATAAGCTTCGTAATGCAGATCGAATAGAAGAATAAACTTGATGTATTCTGGATGTTGCCGAGCGTAATCAATCCATGCATCAAGCATCGAAGTAAGCATCTCCTTACCGCTCATTTCGGCTGAAGGTGCCCTTCTAACAAATTCGGTCATGCTCTCAAGGATTTCCATCTGAACCTCAAAGATCAGTTCGTTCATGGACTGAAAGTGCTTATAGAATGTGACCCGACTTACACCAGCCACGTTGCATACATCCTTAATATTAACTTTGAGAAAGCTTTGCTTCATAAAAAGTTCCTTGGCAGCCGCAATGAGTTCTTCCCGATTTTTGTTTTTCAAATTCTGGTGCCAGTTCTCAGTCATTAACAACCATCCGTTTCTCATTTTTCGATTTTTGTAAGGTTAAGAAAAGGGCAGATGCAAGGATAAGTGCACCAAAAATATAAGGAATATGAATGTGTTTGTCAAACATCAAACCCGCTAAAATGGGTCCCAATATATTGCCTAGGCTGGTATACGTCGTATTCAATCCGGCGGCATATCCTTGACGATCACCAGCTGAGTTCGCGATCATTGTACTTACGGTTGGCCTTAGGAAGGCATTAAAAGCAAAAAACAGCGCCGATACCGCCAGCAGATAACCTAAATTGATCTTAATTATCATTAACAGTAAAGCGATGGCTGTCATGATCAAAGAAAGACGTATAAGCTTCATCTCACCAAGTCTCTTGATGAGATAATCAAGTAGCCATATCTGTACTACGATGCCTATAATTGCACCAACCGTAATGATCATTGAGATTTTAGTGGCATCAAAACCATATTTTCGTTCCACAAAAAGAGCATACACCGTTTCATAATTCATCAAACCTAATGTCATGATCAGAATGAGGAGAAGATAACGAAAATAGGATGTCCGAAATGAATTTAGGATTTGGTTGCGAATTGGCTCCCGGCGGACCCATTGGCTAGCGGGTTTTCGTTTTTCCTTAGGTAGTGTCTCTGGCATATACAAGCTAAGCAGCGTAGCTACAAGTCCAAGTCCACCAGCAAAAAAATAGGGCACCCTTATGCCAAACTCAGCGATCATACCGCCTAACCCCGGACCAAGCACCATACCCAAATTCATGGAGGCACCCAAGTATCCCATTCCTTTTGCTCGGGTTTCAGAAGTGGTAATATCAGCGACGTAGGCCATATTGGAAGGAACCATTAATCCAATACCTATCCCCCCGATAAATCGGGCTATATATAGAAGAGGCAATGTCGTAGAAACAGCAAACATTAGATCCGAGATGACGGTTAAAAACAGACCGGTGATGATCATGGATTTCCGACCCCATCTATCCGAAAGCTGCCCACCTAGGGGCGAAAAAATAAACTGTGCTGCTCCAAAAGCGGCAATAAGATACCCCGCAGCAGCTCCTGCCGCATTAAATTGTTTCAGATATTCAGGCAGAATGGGAATCACCATACCTTGACCCAATAAAGCAATAAACAAATTCAGCATCAGAATGAAAAGTGGAAATGTAGCAGACTTAGGTAAGCTGCTCATGTTTGTAACCCCCTTCAACCATTTACACTATGTAATCCTTTACTGTGTGTAAACTATATTAGTTGAAATAGGGACCCTTGTAAATAAAATTACACACCTATTAAGCCAAGCTAATACCGGAAAGAGATCTTGTTATTCTTGAGTTACACATTAGGCTCCTGTTTTGCAAACTCTTGTAACATACCTCTTATTTGTTCTACCAATATAGCAGGTGCTTTCTTTGGTGAACCCGTGTCAAACGGAGGCTGAGGATCGTATTCCAAAATCAGCTGAACTCCTTTACTCATATCTTCTCCCAATTCCCATGCCAATAGCTGGAGTGCCATATCAATACCAGAGGAGACACCGGCTGCTGTAACGATTTTGCCCTGACGAACCACTCTCTCATCTGTTGGAATGGCTCCAAGAGATTGGAGCAGGTCTAAGGAACCCCAATGACTGGTGGCTACGGTTCCATTTAACAAGCCTGCGGCGCTCAAAATCAAAGAGCCGTTACAAACCGACGTGGTCCATTTCGTAGTTTCATGTATTTGGCGAATCCAATTTAACGTTTCTTCGTCATTCATTGGAGTTTTATAATTTGGCGGACTGCAACCTGGAACAACAAGAATATCAGCTGAACTAACTTCAGAAAAACTGTAATCGGCATGCAAATAACCCATATTTGAGTCCAGCTTGATTAACCCTTTTTTCTTAGCGACAAACTTCACTTCACATTTCAGTGTAGCAGCAAATACATCGTATGGACCCATTGCATCTAATGCCGTAATTCCATCGAAAAGCATGATTGCGATTTTCATGATGATCTCTCCTTTGAAGTGGGATTTTATTCTTGCACATCCATACTAACATACATATACGGGGTATGGGTATATTCGATGATGTAAACCTTTAATAGTAGGTACCTGTAAAAAGGCATACTTAAAAAGGGCCACCCCCGAGGTAGTCCTTTTAAGTATGCCTGTAAATCTGTAGATCGCGAGCCTGCTTAAAAGCTTTGCTTACTCAATTGACCATAATATAAATTACTGTAAAAGCCTTTGTGAGCCAGCAGTTCATCATGAGAACCCTGCTCCTCCAAACGGCCATCCTTTAAGACCAGAATCCGATCAGCCTGACGAATGGTATTCAGCCGATGCGCGATGACGAAACTTGTTCGACCCTGCATAAGCCGCTCCAGTCCTTCTTGTATCTTCATCTCGGTAATGGTGTCGATGCTGCTTGTTGCCTCGTCGAGTACAAGGATGGAAGGGTTGGCCAAAATAGCACGGGCAATAGCCAACAGTTGTTTTTGCCCTTGACTGATGCCACTGCCGTTCGCTTCCAGCACCTTGTCGTATCCGTCCTTCATCCGCATGATAAAGGAATGGGCGTTGGCCAGTTTCGATGCTTGTTCAACCTCCTCATCGGTGGCGTCCAGTCTGCCGAAGCGGATATTTTCACGAATCGTCCCCTGAAACAGGAAGGAGTCCTGTAGCACAAATGCCATGCGGGAGCGCAAGCTTTCACGCTGTATGGTGGTGATATCGCGCCCGTCCACCGTAATCATTCCCTGGTCGGGGCTATAAAATCTGGAGAGGAGCTGGATCAGTGTCGTTTTTCCTGCCCCGGTCGGGCCGACTAGTGCGATCATTTCACCAGGTTTGGCTTCAAAAGAGATACCTTCCAGCGTAGCGCTTCCCTCATCATAACCGAAGGAAACATCCGTAAACCGCACCGCCCCCTCCACATGCTCTACCTCCACTGCGCCGCGTTCATCCTTGGACTCTTCATCTTCATCCAATATTTCAAATACTCGTTCAGCTCCGGCAATAGCGGACAGCAGGGTGTTCCACTGGTTAGCCAAATCATTCAACGGTCTGGTGAACTGGCGGGCATATTCTACGAATACAATAATTGTACCTATAGTGATGGAGCCGCGAATGGCCAAAATCCCACCGATCCCCGCTACAATAGCAAAGCTGAGATTATTCAGTCCGTTCATCAGCTTCGGTATAAAGCCTGAAATCGTTTGTGCCCAGAAGCCCGATAGCCGAATACGGTCATTACGCTCGCCAAAACCACGGATGACTCTCTTTTCCTGCGAAAATGCTTTAATAATCTGCTGCCCAGACAGTGTTTCTTCGATGTATCCGTTCAGTTCGCCTAAATTCTTCTGGCGTTCCTTATATAAGGGCCCGGTGCGACGTGTAATCCAGCGCATCCCGGCAGCCATTAGCGGCACCACGATAAAGGTCAGCAGGGTCATCAGCGGGCTTAACCACAGCATCACCGTGAGTGTACCGATTAACGTCAATATACTCGAAAAAATCTGAATGGCGGAACTGTTAAGCGTAGAACTGACATTTTCGATATCATTGGTCAGACGGCTCATAATCTCTCCCTGCTGACGTTTGCCGTAGAAAGGAATCGGTAGTCGATGCAAATGTGAAAACAGATCGAAACGCATGCGGTACACCGTCTCTTGGGCAATCTCAATCATCCAGATATTTTGCAACCAGGAGGTCAGCGAGTTGAGCAGATATACAGCTCCTAATCCGATGAGAAAATAAATCCACGTGCGTCCACCCGGACCTTCGAGAAAATCATCCACCGCTACGCCGACCAGATATGGACCCAGCAAAGCCAGCCCGGAGCTGAGCAGTACCATGAACAGCACCAGCATCAGTTTGGCCTTACGGCGGGCCAAATAAGCCCATATCCGTCCTAACGTGCCAGACCAGTTCTTCGCTTTGGCCTTGCGGCGTCCTTCCGCTCCCACCGGATTTCGCAGCACACCGGACGGCGGTGTAGGCTGACGGAACGGTTCAATGAGTTCCTTGAACATGCGACTCCTCCTTTCCGTATTGTGATTCATAGATACGCCGATACAGATCCGAGCTATCCATGAGATGCTCATGACTTCCACTTGCCATCAGGCGACCCTCATCCAGCAGTAAAATCTGATCTGCTGAGGCCGTCGAGCTGATTTTTTGCGTAATGAGAAATGTCGTGCAGGACAGGCCATCGAGTGCATTCAGTAGTGCTGCTTCTGTCCCTACATCCAATGCACTTGTGCTGTCGTCCAAAATCAGCACTGTCGGCTGGCGCACCAGTGCGCGGGCAATCGAAAGCCGCTGTTTCTGTCCGCCAGACAGATTGACGCCACGCTGCCCGAGCATCGTGTCATAGCCTTGCGGCAAGCGTTCAATCATATTATGGATTTGCGCCATCCGTGCAGCTTCCTTAATTTGCTCCAGGCTGGCATTCTCCAGCCCCCAAGCAATATTATCCCGAATCGAGCCGGTGAATAGCAGTACCTCCTGAGGCACATAGCCAATAGCCTCTCGCAATATGGACGCATCCAGTTCACGAGCATCCTTTCCGTCAAAGCGCACATAACCTTCATCTTCTTCATACAGACGCGTAATCAACTGCACAAGTGAGGATTTGCCCGAGCCAGTGGCCCCCATAATAGCTATCCGCTCGCCTGATCGCGCCTTAAAAGATATATCCTTTAGGACAGCCAAATCACTGCCCGGATAATGAAAGCTCACCCGGTCCATTTCCACCTGTCCCTCAATTCGTATATGATGCGTTGAAACAGGCTCCAGCTCTTGCTCATCTTCATTAGATGTTTCCAATACCTCTCGAATCCGCCCCGTAGATGCAGTTGCCCGGGAAAATACAACAACGATACCTGATAAGGCAGACAAGGCTCCAATTGTCCGCAGTGAATAATTGACGACTGCGACCACCTGTCCTACACTGGCATCCCCAGTGGAAATTTGGCCGCGTCCGAACCAAAGTACTGCAATAATCCCTGCATTCATCGTAAACAAAATGAACGGCATCGTCGTTTCTGTCCAGCGTAGAGCGGACACCGTCCCTTTCATCAACTCGCCTCCGTAATGGGCAAAACGTTCGATTTCATGCCGCATCCGCACAAAAACCCGGATGAGACGGATACCTGTCAGATTCTCCTGAATCACTCCGTTAACGTCATCCAAGCGTCGCTGGACACCTTTAAACAAAGTGACCGTCCTCCGCATCATCACCAACACAAACACGAACAGCACTGGGGCCATAACCGCCAATAGCAGCCCAAGCCTGAAATGTACAACCAGTGCCATCACAATACTGCCGATGACTACAAGCGGAACCCGTGTCATAAACCGCAGGCTCATAAACACCGTATCCTGTACTTGCGTGACATCCCCGGTCAGGCGCGTAATCAGCGACGAAGTGGCAAAACGTTTAAACACAGGATACGAAAAGGATTGCACTTTACGGTACAGCTTTTCCCGCAAATCATAGCCGAAGCCCTGACTTGCATGTGAAGCAAAAAAAGAGCTGGATATCCCCGCCATAAAAGCGATAACGGCACTCCCCACCAATACACTGCCCCATAACCAGACGACGGACAAATCCTGCTGTCGGATGCCCTCATCAATGATTTTAGAGATCAAATATGGCTGTGATAGCTCTACCGTCAATTCCAGCAACATCATCACAAGCGCTGCGATGGCTGGAACCCGATATTTTTTTAGAAAAGAAAACATCATTCCCACAAGCATTCCTCCAATTGCCCATAGCCGTCCTTCCAGATCAGCGTGTAATGGTTATAAGATTCGAACCTGTCTGCTGTAAAACCATATATACGCACTTTATACAGCACTATATTTTATTATACCCTTCTGAACGGCTTCGTTTAACCAGCAAATTGGAGACTCCGGTTGTGAAATTAAAAGATATGCAAGAAAGCGTTCCAGTCACGGTCACACTCACCGGACGGGAACGCTTTTTCGGTTATTTCGGCAGCTCTGCCGGATAATACTGCAGCCAGCGCCTTAAATCCGCGCTATGAATGACACGCTTGGGATCTTCACCGACTAGGCGAAGTCGCTCCAGCAGGAACTTGATTTCACCGGAGCCTGCCTCGATTCCTTCCTGCTCCAGCATATATTGAACTGCACTTCTGCCCGAATGCTTGCCGAGTACAAACGAATGGTCAGCGCCCAGCTCGGTCGGATCAAGGGCCTGATAGGCGGCGCGCTCCTTTAGCAGACCGTTGATATGTATGCCGGATTCATGGGCGAATACCATGTCTCCCACAATTGGCTTACCTTCGGGAATGATTCGGTTGGAGGCTTTGGACACCAGTGCAGCCAGCGGGTTCAGCAGTTCGGGACGGACACTGCAGGTTCCTTGATATAGGTCCCTCCACGACATCACCACTTCCTCCAGCGCCGTATTACCTGCCCTTTCCCCAAGGCCCGACACTGTGGTACTGGCCCAGACAGCTCCCGCCTGCAAAGCTGCCAAAGTATTGGCAAGCGCTAGGCCATAATCATTATGACAGTGAATCTCAAGCTCCACATCCTGCGGCACACGCGATACAAATCTTTCTATACGGGCAGCTATGGCAGCGGGATGGTGAACGGACAGCGTGTCGGCATATCTGAAGCGCCGGATACCATCCCTATAGAGCTGATTCGCCAACTGCTCAAGGAACAGGTCATCTGCCCTTGAAGCATCCTCAAAGCCTACGGAAACAGTCAATCCTTTACACAGACCGTAATCGACAGACTTGCGGATCAGCTCAGTCACCTGCTCAGGGTTCATACCCAGCTTGGCCTTCATCTGCACCGTCGACACGGGAACCGAAATATGGGCCCAGCCGACACCTGTCGATTCAGCTGCATCAATATCCGTGAACACCGCGCGATTCCAGGTCATTAGCTTCATCTGAAGTCCGAGAGCAGCAATCCTGGCAATAGACCTGCACTCCGCCTCTCCCATTGCCGGAATTCCGATCTCAGCCTGCTCCACCCCCGCCGAGTCCAGCATGATGGCAATTTCAGTTTTCTCCTCGGCCGAAAAGGCAACGCCCGGAGCCTGTTCTCCGTCACGAAGTGTCGTATCACAAATATGCAATCGACTCATCTGTATTCCCTCCCGTTCCGCAGCACGGACAACGCGGATTGCGTTTGACCGCTATGGTGCAGCTGCTCATATCCAGCACATTCATTCGGTACATGCGGTCAGTGAACAGATTGCCCGCATCTGTAATCCATTTGACCGCTTCCAGTGCAGCCATACAGCCAATCAAGCCGGAGGTGGCTCCCAGGACCGGGAATCCCAGAGGCTCCCAAGGCTGTCCGCCTTCTGGGTAGAGACATTCCAGGCACGCCGTCCTACCGGGATCAATGGTCATCAATGATACTTCATAGGCGTACATGGCCGCCTCTATCATCGGTCTGCCATGTCGAACACATAGTCTGTTCAGCGCATATCTTTCCGGAAAGTCATATCGTGCATCAATCACGATATCTGCCGCTTCTACCCATGGTCGAGAGGATTCTTCCGTGATTCTGTCGGCGTGGCCCTCAAGCTGGGTCTCCGGATTGATACGATGCAAATGCTGCAATGCCGTTTCTATCCGTTCCTCCCCGATTCGTCCGCTGTCCATCAGCACCTGCCGGTTCATATCGGGCAGATGGATTACGCCCTCATGGGCCAATATCAGCTTTCCCACTCCAGCAGCGGCCAGGTACATGGCCGCTGTCCCTCCCAATCCTCCGATGCCTGCAACCATAACAGTAGCCTGCTTTAGCCTGTTCTGACCTTCCACTCCCAGCAGCTTCAACTGGCGTCCGTATCTACTGTCTTCCAGCAGCTGTACCATTCGTCCACCCCTCCATGTGCGGCTCCCGCCTTTAAGATATTCGGTCCGCAGGATCTTGACATCATATACGGTTGCTCTTCCTTACAGAAGGCTCATGATTCGGCTTTGCCGCTGCCCTCCTCAGCGTGCAGGATTTTGGCAAGCCACATGGGCGGATTACGAGCCAGCATATTCTGGAGACGCTGGACCTGCTCCTCAATGGTGCTACCGAAGGCCACCTTCACAGGCATAATGGTCCGTTTGGTAACCTGGGCGGCGGCCGAAGCGCCAATCTGTACCAGGAAGATCAAGGCACAATCCTCGATCAGGCCAATGCGGCTGGCGATCTTGCCCGCCTCATTCTCATCGCTCCCCAGGGCTATCCGCCGATGCTCCAGGAACTGGACGCCTGAGTGCCGAATTTCGAATACAGTGAACATGGGACTCTGCCCAAAATGAGCATTCACATGCACACCGTCTTCCGTCGCAAATGCAACCTTCATCCTCCCCTCCCCCTCTCGGTAAGCAATACATTGCCCACCTTGTTCACCCACTCCATGGTTCCACGGTATCCGACGCTTACCGATGTGTGGGCGCCCAGCTCGTCATACACCGGCAAGCCTGCCGGTACGAATGAGGCCCCAGCCCGTGCCGCTCCCTTTCTTCCATGTGAATTGCTGATCCACAAATCAACGCCCTGCGCGCTCTCCTCTGCATCATCCAGATCACCGATCCAGACTTCCCGTTCTGTGTTTTGCAGTGCGGGCGTGCTGCAGGGTGTAATTAGCCGTTTCAGTTCCACTCCCATCTCCTCCAGCCAGGCTGCGGTCGACAGCATATGATCCGGTTCTAGCGCCACTACAGCGGAAGCGCCGGAATAATAGAAATGGGCATCCAGCATGCTGTCCAACAGATTTTCACGCTGCCAGCGGAAGCGAACAGGGGCTGGCTCGCGGCTGATTTTCTGCAGAAAATGTATGAACGCATCGCTCGCGGCCAAGCCAGACAGACCCGTGAACAAGTGGTAGGGAATGCCTGCGGCATGAGTCAGCCTGCGCGCCGGACGCTCCATGCTCGCGCCAATGGCAATGGTGCAGGAAGACTCCAGCATCTGGCAGGCTGAATCCAGCGGAGTCCCCCCTCTCGTCAAAGGGGAAAAACCTGTCAGCAGGTGACCGGACAAGGAAGTGGAGATATCGGGAAGTGTGATAACCTCCAGGCCGAAGGAAGCGATAATATCCTTGATTTCCATGACATCTCCGGCAGTCAGATAAGAAGCCGGCAGCAGATTGACCTGCGTCCGGCGCTGTTTTTTGGGGGACTTGCCTCCGGCTAACCCGAGTACGGCATCCATTAGCGACTCTACTGTACTGCTGTAGCCCGTCTCCAGAGAACCGTGAAAATCAGGCAGCGATACAGAAAACAGCAGACTTTCCTTCAAGGCCCATTCTCGCTTGAACGCTTTTACCCTGGACTGAAAATCAACACCTGCCACCTCAGTGAGGGCCGTGCTGATAACGCCGATGACATCTGGATGATGCTTAGACCAGATATGATCCAGCGCCTCCTCCAGATTCCGGTCTGCATCAAATATAACGTCCATCTCTTGCAGCGCAGAGGTCTGAACGGCAATCGGCTCTCGAAAATGGCGAGTCAGCAGCGCCTTGGAGAAGGCCGAGCAGCCCTGAGCGCCGTGCAGCAAAGGCATTGAGCGATACATCCCCTGCAGAGCCAGCACGCCGCCCAGAGGCTGTCCTACCTTGAGCGGGTTGACACTGACAGGCTTCGTGGCGGATTTAATCGGCAAATTCCGTCTCCTCCTCCCATGGAGCCAATTTGGCGGCCAGCTCCCATACCGGATGCTGCAGCGTATGCACAAGCTGTTTCGCTAGAGACAACAGCCCGTCATAGCCCGCATAGGCTTTGTGCCGTTCTTGATTGATGTCCACAAAAGGAATCTGTTCCTTAAGCGCCATATACATGTTCCGGCCCCCGGCAATGACCATGTCTGCCTTGCGGCTCCGTACGGTCTTGAGAATCTGCCGGGCGCCGCCTTCCGGGATGTATTCCGCATCATCTCCGATACGGTCAGCAATCCGGGATACATCCTCGGCAGTACTCTTGTTCGTGCCTACACCAACTACCTTAATGCCCAGCTCCTGCAAAGCCGTAATGACAGACCAGCTCTTTACCCCTCCGGTATAGAGCACTGCCCGCTTTCCTTTCAGCTGCTTGCGGTAGGGTTCCAGCTCCAGCGATAGCCTCATTTCCTCCCGTGCGGCCAGCTTATCCACCCGTCGCTCTACATCACGATCTCCGGTCAGGTAAGCCATCTGCCGCAAGGAATAACTCGTCTCCTTTGCTCCATAAAATGAACCTTCAAAATAAGGAATGCCGTATTTACGCTCCATTTGGACTGCCAGGCCCAGCAAAGCCCGGCTGCATACGACCATGTTGGCCTTGGCACGATGCGCCCATCCCACCTCACGGAACCGACCGTCCCCGGTAATTCGGGACAGGATACTCATTCCCGCCTGCTGCATCAGCCGCTCGATATGCCACATCTCGCCCGCAATATTGTATTCCCCAATGAGATTGATATCATGGGAGGTTGTCTGTTCCGGCTCGGTGCTGCCGATAATATGCTGGAACAGCACGTCTCCGGCCAGCCGGGTCCCGAGATTCTTGCTGCCCACAAATCCCGGACTGTTCACCGGAATGATCGGCGTCCCCAGCCGCTCCGATTCAGCCTTGCAGACCCCCTCGATATCTTCACCGGTGAGGGCTGTGACACATGTTGTATAGACAAACACAGCGGGAGGAGCAAAGCGGCTGACAATGTAGCGAATCGATTCATGCAGCTTCTGTTCACTACCAAAAATGATGTCCTGTTCTCCAAGATCAGTAGTGAAGCCATACGCCGACAGCTCCGGGCCGCTGGACAGGCTGCCTCTGCTCTCCCAGCTATTGCCGAGACAGGCAATCGGCCCGTGCACCAGATGAGCCGCATCTGCAATGGGGATCAGTGTAATCTGGGCCCCGTCAAAGGAGCAGCCACCCGAAGCCTCCCCCGGCACAGGCCGGGGACAGGGCGTGCTTTTGGGAATTTTGTTGCCGCAGGATACCTCCAGCCTTCCGTTAGACACAGCCGGCTCCATCCGCACACCCCCCCTTATTTCAGATAGAATCCATTGAAATAGCTGCCAACTTCCATCTACGCGGTACAGCAATTAGCGCACCAGATCAAAGCTATGATCCGGAGCCTGCTCTTCCATGACATCCAGTACGGTATTCACGAATTGGGTAAGCAGATTCAGCGCACCCTGGTAGCCGATAATCGGATAACGATGCAGATGATGCCTGTCGAAGATCGGAAAGCCCACACGGAGCAAAGGAATTTTCGCCTCTTTGGCCGCGAACTTCAGGTGGGAGCTGCCAATAGCCAGGTCCACCGGGTCCTGGAACAGCAGCGAACGCATATGCCACAAATCCTGACCGGAATGAACCGTGGCTTCTGCACCGTAAGGGCTGGACTTCAGCAGAAGCTCTGCTTCCTTCTCAAATTTCCGGTCCCCATTGGAGCAAACAATATGCACCGGCTCCATGCCCAACTCCAGACAAAAGCCAATCAGGCCGATGAGCATATCCGGGTCTCCCGCCATAGCCACTCGTTTGCCGTGCAGATAAGCATGCGAATCCATCATGGCATCCACAATTCGGGCGCGCTCCTGCTTCAATGCCTCGGGAATTTCCTTTCCAGACAGACGGCTGATCTCTTCAAGCAAGCAATCAGTAGCGCGGATGCCCAGCGGCGTGGAGATGGAAGACACCTGCTGCCCCCAGGTTCGCTTCATATAGCCTAATGTTTTACGAAGAGAGTACTGCTGGATCGCCAACGTGCCGGCAGCATCTGCGGCCTCGGGCACATCCTTAAGCGGCGTTCCCCCGTAATAGTAGCTGTACTCTCCAGTGGCCCCTGAATCAAAATTACTGCTGTGGTCACCCAGAATGGTATACGTAGCGCCGAACATCCCCAGTATGCGCCGCATTTCCGCAAAATTGCCCGTATACCCGTCAAACCCGAGCAGTACATTCAGCTTCAATTCATGACCAGGCTGCGGCGTCCGGCCTGACTTGTTATACAGCGTCTCCAGTACAGAGCGCAGCATGGCGTCATAGCCCGTAATATGTGAACCGGAGAAGCTGGGGGTATTGGCAAAAGGAACCGGCATATCCTCGGGAAGGGCTCCCTCCTGACGGGCATTAGCCAAGAAGGCAGACAGATCATCTCCGATCACCTCTGCCATACAGGTCGTGCATACCGCAATCATCTCCGGCTGATACAAGGCAATACAGTTCTCTATACCGTCAATGAGGTTGCGCATGCCGCCGAATACGGCGGCATCCTCGGTCATCGAGGTGGAGACGGCAGGAACAGGCTCTTTGAAGTGGCGGGCAAGATGGCTACGGAAATAAGCCGTACAGCCCTGTGAGCCATGAATGAACGGGAGCGTTTTTTCGAAGCCCAGCGCAGCCATAACCGCTCCCAGCGGCTGACAAGCCTTGGCCGGGTTCACGACTACAGCTGTACGAGCGAAATTCTTATCCTTGTATTCCTTGGTCTTGGTGTACTCTAGGGTGGCGGTAACCTCCTCTGGCGAGCAAGGGGCCTCGAAGGCCCGTTTCTCCTCACGCTGGCGCACATATTTATCCTGCCGAAACAGCTGATTGTGATCGACAATGTTCAGACGCTCGCTCATACCGGCACCTCCGCAGTCTGCCGGGACGGCAGCAGGCTCCATACTGGACTGTTTATAGTCATATCCATATCACGTGCAAAAATCTTGAAGCCGTCAAAACCATGATAAGGCCCGCTGTAATCCCAGGAGTGCATTTGACGGAAGGGAATGCCCATTTTGTGATACACGTATTTCTCCTTGACTCCGGCGCCCATTAAGTCAATATTCAGCCGCTGGGCCAATTCCTCCAGCTCATAGGCAGTTGGGTCATCGTACAGAATGGTGCCTTCTTTTACATCGGGAAACGTCTTTTCGTAATCATCCTTATGGGCAAATTCATAGCCTGTAGCCACAATTTCCATCCCCAGGTCCTCATAGGCACCGATAGTATGCCTTGCCCGCAGTCCGCCAATCAGAAGCATTACCTTTTTGCCTTCCAGACGTGGGCGGTATTTACGGATGACCGCCTCCATCTGCGGCATATATTGGGCGATGACCTGCTCACATTTTTCCTGAATCGTCTCGTCAAAGCGGGCAGCAATCGCTCTTAGGCTCTCCATCGTCTTGGTCGGGCCGAAGAAGTTATATTCCATCCAAGGAATTCCGTATTCCTGCTCCATTGTTGTGCACATATAATTCATGGAACGATGACAATGGATTAGATTGAGCTTGGATTTATGGGCAATCCCCAGCTCATTGATCGTACCGTCACCCGACCACTGCGCTATAACCCGCAGTCCCATTTCCTCCAGCAAAATGCGCGAGGCCCAGGCATCACCGCCGATATTGTAGTCCCCGATAATGGAGACATCATAAGGCCCGGACTCCTTTAGCTCGCGGCGCCCCATCAGAAAATCGCGGATAGCATCATTGGCAATGTGATGGCCCAGAGACTGACTCACCCCGCGAAAGCCCTCACAGCGTACAGGAATGACCGGAATGACCAGCTCCTCTGTCATCTTCTTAGCCACGGCCCCGATATCATCACCAATCAGTCCGACCGGACATTCAGATTGCACGGAGATGCCCTTAGCCAGCGGGAACATCTCCTTAATTTCCCTGCAGATCACCTCCAGCTTCTTATCTCCGCCGAACACGATATCCTTTTCCTGAAAATTGCTTGTAATCTGCATGGCGGTAAAATTATCGATTCCCAATACCCCATTCGCATAATTGCGTCGGGTACCCCAACTGTATTGCCCGCAGCCGATGGGACCATGGCTAATGTGCACCATGTCTTTAATCGGGCCCCATACCACACCCTTGGAGCCTGCATAAGCACAGCCCCTTGCTGTCATGACGCCGGGCCGTGATTTCATGTTGGACTTAATGGAACAGGTTCCGCAGTTCACAAGCTCCTCATCCGCGATCTCAAAATGCTTGGTCCGGTCCTTCTTGGCCTTCTTGGGATATACCTCCAGTATCTCCTCTACGATCTGCTTTCCCTTATCCACAATACTGCTCATTTGGCCTATTCCTCCCTCCTGCGAGCTACGCGTTCAGCTCCCCCCATCATCACACGTTGGTTCCGTCATTAAGCCTTCTAGCTGGAGCCTACTGCCCGGACGCCTCAGCTTTGTTAATTGCGGTTTCTTCATCCTCAATAATGCCGAATTCCATCAACAGATCCTCCAGATCTTCCATGGAAATGGGAGTGGGAACCGTTAGCATATCGTTATTCAAAATCTTACCTGCCAGCTCTTCATACTCCGCAGCCTGCTTATGTTCCGGGTTATATTGGGTAACGGTCATACGGCGCAGCTCAGCGTGCTGTACAACATTGTCACGCGGCAAAAAGTGGATCATCTGCGTGTTCAGTCTTCTCGCAAGCTCTGTAATCAATTCCGCTTCCAGGTCCGTATTCCGGCTGTTGCAGATTAAGCCGCCCAAACGCACCCCGCCGCTGTTGGCATACTTCAATATCCCGCGCGCAATATTGTTGGCAGCGTACATAGCCATCATCTCGCCTGAGCATACGATGTAGATTTCCTGAGCCTTCTTCTCCCGGATAGGCATGGCGAAGCCCCCGCACACGACGTCCCCCAGTACATCGTAGGATACGAAATCCAGCCCTTCGTAGGCGCCCTCTTCCTCCAGAAAATTAATGGCTGTGATGATGCCGCGTCCTGCACAGCCGACACCGGGCTCTGGCCCGCCGCATTCCACGTTCAGAATGTCACCGAAGCCCTTCTGGACAACATCCTCCAGCTCCAAATCCTCTACCGTGCCCCTTTCAGCAGCCAGATGTAGCACTGTCTGTTGGGCCTTCGTATTCAGAATAAGACGGGTGGAGTCTGCCTTGGGATCACAGCCTACGATCATAATTTTTTGTTTGAATTTGGTCGCGAGCTGAGCCAGTGTATTCTGCGAGGTTGTCGATTTGCCGATACCGCCCTTACCGTAAAACGCAATTTGTCTCATATTTTCTCAGCCTCCAAAATGTTCAATGGGTAAATCCGAATGATTGCCCTTAACTCCCTTATTGCGCTTACTTCCTTTATTGCTCTGCACAGGATACATATAACGCAGAAATTTCACATATTCCAGAACCGATTCCTCAATATCCCCGCCGCATACAATAGGCAGCACGCCAGCTTCCTGCAATGCCTCTTTGGGGGCTTCGCCTATGCCGGACGACAGCAGCAATGCACAGTCATGCACCATGGAAAGGATCTCCTTCATCGTCTCGACCTTGTCCCCATTGCAATCGGCTTTCCCGTGGCAGTAGGATTGCACCTTACGAATGCCTATGAAATTTACGATGGTCCCGTCGCTTTCATAGATCATAAATTCCTTGGCACGGCCGAAATGCTGATTCACCTTCCCTCCACCACGACTGGCCACTGCGATTAGGACTGGCTTTGAGGTGAAGCTCGCTTCAGGCTTATCTCCCGATAACGGGCAGCTACAGCCAGCCCCGGTTGACGGTTGTTTGTGGTGTGATTGTCCCTCCTTGCGTTCCATTCTCACTCTCACCTTCTCATCCAGTTCTTTCTGAAATTGTGCCCTTGCCCCTTCATCCATGGGAGGAGCAGCCGCTATGTTCTCCCATGTAAAATCCTGATTGCGATCCTCGCCCAGCAGTCCAATCGCATCCGCCCTGCATTGACGGCAATGGCGCATAATGACAGCCCCCGCTTCAGCACATTGCTCCTGCAGCTGCCGGACCAGACGGGGACGGGGAGCCCGCATCCCTTCCTGCTCATACCGGCTACCAGGTGCGATGATGAGCGGCATAATGTTGTGCAGCACTGCACCGTGCTCCTTGACCACCCTGGCTACCTCCGGCAGATGGGCATCATTGACTTCGGGAATCAGCACCGAGTTCACCTTGCACAATACGCCTCTCGAAGCCAGCATCTTCAAGCCTGCCAGCTGGCGGTCAATCAACAGCCGCGCGGCCTCCTCTCCTGCATAGCGTTTTCCTTCATCGTAGACCCATCCATAAATGCGGCTCCCCACCACTGGATCTACAGCATTGATCGTGATCGTGACATGCGAAATACCCAGCTCTACAATCCTGCCGATATGCCTGATCAAGGTAAGGCCATTTGTGCTGAGACAGAATATGACATCCTTAACTGTCTCACGGACCCGGCGGAAGGTATCGAAGGTTGCCTCCGCATTGGCCAGCGGATCTCCAGGTCCCGCAATGCCGACAACGGACAGCTGCATCAGCTGTGCCGCTACGCCATAGGTCTTGCTCGCCGCCTGCTCCGGCGTGAGCAGTTCACTAACAACGCCGGGACGGCTTTCATTGACGCAATCGAATTTGCGGTTGCAATAATGGCATTGAATATTGCATGCCGGGGCTACTGGAAGATGAATGCGCGCAAAATAGCGATGTGCCTCTTCGTTATAACAGGGATGTCGTCTGAGGGTTTCCAATGCTAAGGGGGTTTCCGAGAGATCAGCTAAAGAGTCCATTCATTCCCTCCTCTCCACGTTATATTCCCTTACACAAATCTCTGTTTTCGTCTGGAATATAATTACATCTTAGAGACAGGGATAAATCCAGTCAATTCGCTTCTCCATGAAATCTCTGACATTTATCCTCATTTCACATATGTGTCAAATTTTACGTTAGGTAATATATCATACTATTTACATGTGTGCGGTTACATTATATATTCTCAATAACATCAAGACGTAAAAAAAGAGAGTCCGTTAAGACGGCTCTCCTTTTGAAATAAGAAATTCAAATTGGCTCGATCCTTACATGTTGGTAAAACGCCTGCCCTCCAAATACATTCACACCCACAAGTCCCTCGGTGAACGTACTATCTTCCAGGTCGATGACCTGCTCACCGTCTACATCAATGCGAATGCGCAGGCCCTCCGCCACGATTTTAATATGATGAAACATTTCCGGCAAAACGAATCTTGGAACCTTGGCAAGCACCTGCTGCTCCTCAAATTGACCCTCTTTTTTAAAAAATAGGCGAATCGATTTCAGATTGGGGTCCAAATTCAGATAATAGCCACTCGATCCGTCAGCATTGGCGCGGAAAATCATGGATCCAGCACTTCCATTTCCATGCAGCTTCATATCAGCCTCATACGTAAAATCTTCCGCCTGCTCAGCAGCCATATAATTCGCATCGCTGATATAGCTTCCTCGTATCCCATCCGTTGTCACGATCCACCGCGATGCGGAAACATCCGGCTTCCAACCTGTAAGGTTGGTATGAAACACCCCACCGTGCACCTTAACCAAGGTACTACCGCAGACCTTATCCTCCGAATCGGAAGCCGTAACAACAGCTTCTCCCGGGGCAACTGCCTCCATTAACGCACTCCCGTCCTCGGACGCATTGATCTTTACAATCTCAGGATTGTTAGAAACCCAAATCAGCGAGATTTCTTTTTCTCCAGACTCATCCCCCACACTCGCGTACAGACGCTTCGTCTGCTCCCTCGCAAGCTCCACATAAGTGTGATCCATGATCACACTGGCAGACGAAGCATCTGGTAGCCTCCAGCTGTTCCGCAAGGCATAAACATGGAGGGAAACAACCTTCACCTCACCACCCTGGGTGTAAAAGCCCATCCCTCTTCGCGCCGAATCGGGCAAAATAATCTCCGAAAATACGACCTCTCCATCATTCCCAAACACCTCAACCGAGGATTCGTCCACAAATATACGCATTTGGATTCGATTTCCGATAGGTGCAAGTGATGCTTTATGAAGCGTTGAAAATAGAGTAGAGAAATCTGTAAGCCCTGAATCAGCACGGTTTACAAACATTTGTTGTATGTCTGTTGTATAGCCGACCGCCGTTCTTTGCTCACCGCCATCCCGCACGTAAAACCCGAATGCTGAAGCAGCCCCAACAGAAGGCAGTTCGAACACCGCTTCAATCTCATAGGCACCTGCATCCAAACCTTCCAGTATATTCGGAGAAGATTCCGTCACACTTTGATTTTCTATCGCAAATAAACGGGAACGCAGCGAAGTCAGCTCGGATATCGGATGCTGTATCAAACGGATGCCTTCACGAGTTGTTTTTAGCGATAACTCTCTCGGGATGCTAAACTGTCCCTTCCAGGGAGAAGTCGGAAAGCTGAACGGATAGTCCCAATTCGTCATCCATGCCAGCATGATACGCCGCCCGTCGGGTACATCGGAGAAGGACATTGAGGCGTAGAATTCCTTGCCCCAATCGGTTTTCAACACCTTCCCCGGTGAATGATCGTTTTGAAATTTGCCATCAGACGTCAGTTCACCGATAAAATATTCCGCATCCGAGCCTTGAGTGTTTGTGCTGGCTCCAGTGCTAATCATCAGCACCCATTTAGAAGTATTACCATCGTCTACCGGAAGCTGAAATAGATCCGGGCATTCCCATACTCCACCACGTATATAATCACCATAACCAAAGTTATCCGTCCAGTGCCAATCTATTAGGTTGGTGGAGGTAAAAAAACGAATATGATCGCCTCCCGACACTACCATAATCCAGCGCTGATAGGCTTCATCCCACACTACTTTAGGATCACGGAAATCCCAATTGCCAGGATCGTTTTCACTTTGACCCGGGTTCTCTATTACAATTGGACGGTCTTTCGGGTATTGCCATGTACGTCCCCGGTCTGTGCTGTAAGCAAGGCCGATTCTCTGGTTGCCCTTGAGCTGATCGGGATTGAAGGAAGTGTAATAGGCAATCAGCCCTGCTCCTCCGTAGTCACCGAACAAGCTGGAAGTATTGGTTAGATCGGCTACAGCCGAGCCTGACCAGATATGACCAAGATCATTCCACTTCAATGCAAACGGAAGCCTTTTCCAATCCAGCAAATTCTGGCTGACCGCATGCGCCCATTGTCCACCATCCTGATGGAACAGGTGATACTCCCCCTCGAAATAAACCAATCCGTTCGGATCGCTCGCCGAGCCTCTGGCAGGAGAATAATGATACTGCGGGCGATATTTTTCTGTATAGTAATTCGAGACAGAGGTAAGGTAGATATCCTGAAAATAAGCAGTTCCCCCGGTCACTTTCAAGCCTGCAAAGACGTTGGTATTGCTGCTATCCATGATATCAATTGCCGCAGGAGTATATCCATCTATAAATACCTGAATCCGCTCTCCATGAGCGATGATTTCCAAGTGGTGTTTGCTGCTGAACCCACCCGGATATGTCTGCGCCGACTTTGTAATCAACGTTCCGTCCGCCTTCTTCAGTTGTACGCGAACCTGATTGCCTTCGCCTTGCACAGAAGCAACATATCCATTTTTCCCATCCTGACTCCCTCTGAAAAATAGTCCTGCTTCCATTCCCGGTTCAGAAGGATTCAGCGTCACACCGCCTTCCAGCACCAGGTCTGTAGCTGCGGAGCTATATATTTTCAACGCATCTTCTGCACTTGTTCCCTCAGCCCTTTGCCCTTTCAGGTCAGGTTGCCATTTTCCACGGATCAGGAGCGGTCCGCTTAGATTCGTATTCATATCACTGACTTGAATGTTCTGAAATAACGCCGATCCATTCCAAACATTCAGCCCCAAATATCCTGATGTATAAGTCGTATCGAACACATCTATAATCGGGTTATATTCCTCATCCCAGAACACTTTAAGATGGGAACCCTCTACGCTCACCTTGAGATGATAAATAGCTCCTTTTTTTAAATTGACCTGACGTTCCTCTTTCAGTTTTCCAATATCCCCGGCAGCATCCCGCAGCCGCAGCAATCCGGCAGCTGGTACGATCTGGAGCATATAGGAAGACCACCCGTCCTCACTGGAACGGAATACTAGCGTAGCATCCGCCTGTGTGTCAGTGACCATCACATCCGCCTCAAAAGTAAAATCCTGAGACGTTGTTCCGGACATAGCCATCACATTTTCCTGTGGCTCCGACCTTAGCAAAAGTCCCTGGATGTTATCTTCTTTGTGCCCCTGTCCCTTAATCTGCCAATCGGTCAGGTTCGTTCGCGTGTTAGTAAACTCCACCTTCATCCCCAACCCCCTACCTTCTAGTACGGATCAACACCGCGCATCCACTACAAAATAATTGGAAAATCAGCTGTTTAGATCGTCATGGAGAACGTCTCATTTCAGCGGCGAACGATCCACATAGATATGAATGTCCAATCGGTTTTCTACTGTTTCCAGTGGGGCTGCGTGTCTTCCCGCAAAGTCCTCATGTAAATCCGAACAGCCTGACCGTGTCCGGTCTACATATACTTCTAGCGTATCGGAAGCATAACCGACGAGCATCTCCTGTTTTTCTGATACTCGCAATTCCCCCAATCTGTAATAAATCGTCTGTACAACAAATTTGAAAAGGCTTACATTTTCCATCTTCAATTTACCAAATCAAAATGTCACTCGTCAATTATTTTTGTAAAAGATCCATTTACATTTGACTAAATATAGCATTAATAAATTATGCTTTTGCAAGAAGATATGATAACAGTCATAGTATATAAACCAATTTTGAAAGTTACCCATTAACAATGACCGCTTTACTTATACAGCATGGATCTGTTCTCTCTGTTTCCCATGCGCACTTTTTTTGTCCAGCTTATATAAGATTGGATTTAAATTTATTTGTCGATCCGATGGAGATAAATATAAGTTACCAAACAAGATTTACAAATGTAAATATTATTTGTTCGTTTGTAATGCAAACATTGCTATTTCATGCGAACTATTATACATTTAAGATACATTTAAGGTCTAAACGGAGAGCTGTAAGAGGCAACTGTACCTCTCAGGCAATCCATTATTAGTGAAGGTGGAACCTGTCTATGAAGAAAGAAAAAGTCACCATTCAAGACATTGCTGACGCTTTGGGAATCTCTCGAAATACCGCGTCCAAAGCGATTAACGGTAATGATAGCATCCCGGTTGATACTCGGAACAAGGTCATTAAAAAAGCGATAGAACTTAAATATAAGCAATTTGCCTATGTGGAAACGGAGAGCATCATCCCGAAAAATCAAGGTAACATTGCCCTGGTCACATGCAATCTGCCGAACAGCTCACATTTTGGCTCCTTACTCATCAGTGGTTTGGAGAAAAGAATAAGCGCAGAAGGGTATAATCTGTCGATTCATATTGTGCGGGAAAATGAAATCCATGCAGGAACACTTCCTAACAATTTTGAAGCCTCCAAGGTGGATGGAATTATTTGTATTGAAATGTTTGATCCACAATATAGTGAGCTTATTACGGATTTGGGACTGCCCACGATCTTTATTGATTGTTCTGTGGACATTTCTTATCCTGATTTGAAAGCGGATTTATTGCTGATGGAAAATGAACATAGCGTTTATTCTGTCACCAAAAGCCTGATTCATCGTGGATTTACGCGGATCGGGTTTGCTGGGGATTATAAGCATTGCAAAAGCTTCAACGAGCGGTGGGTTGGATATAACAGAGCTTTAATCGAAGCAGGTCTAAATGTGGATTTATCTTGCTGTATTATCGATCAGGACCGGAATTTTTTCTCCGAGTCGGATTGGATGGATAAACAATTGGAAGGCATGAACGTGCTACCGTCTGCGTTCGTGTGCGCCAATGATTTTATTGCCGTCAGTGTCATGAAAGCGCTCAAAAATAAAAACTTGAAAATTCCTGACGATATTGCCGTGTTTGGGTTTGATAACGCTCCTGAATCCCGGATTGTGGAACCTCATTTGTCCACCGTGCATATCTACAACAACGAGATGGGCATTACAGCGGCTGAGATGCTATTGGCACGGGTCAAAAATCCTTCTAGACCTTATCAGATCACGCATATCAGAACAGAGCCGATATTTAGAGAATCCACTCCAGTGTTACAAATAGAAAAGTAAAAAGGTGTTCTGACGACGCTACGTGAACGGAACGTTGCTCCAATCGCTGTTGTATCCGGATTTTATTAAATAGCCTAGTGGTAAAAATCCGGATACAAAGGCGACCGCTGACGCTTTTTCGCAATCGTTCCGTCCTCTCCGCTGCTTTCAGCGTTTCCCTCACTATTAAGGCTTTTCTAACCATCAATACAGACCCTGAATAGAGCTACCTCTACTGTGAAAGCTCTAAGAAAGCAAAGAGGCAAACCCCTAAATCATCCAGAGGCTTGCCTTTTTCTAAATCCATTAACTAATTTATACGCCGAAATAGAATCTTAGTCTTCAACTATTGGTTTATAAATCCTTTGCTGGAACTACTGGCTCTCCCTCTATTTCCTTCGCATCTATTTCCGCCCCATCGATTTTCGTTTCATCGACTTCTTTTTCATCTACCTCCGCTGTCTTTGCCTCATCCACCTCATCACTGCTCTCTTCCTCCATCAAGGCTTTTGGCGTGTAGAGCTTGGGAATCGGCACATTCGCCCAATCCATATCGGACGCAAAGTAAAAGCTCGTATAGGAAGGTTGGTTATACCCGGTATTTTGACGCGCCACATCCGTGCGATATTGCGGATCATGCATCAACGTGTACAATTTATGCGTCGTAGGCTCTGTGCTCAGATAGATACGGATTGCTGAGCTATCCGCTGTGCGGACGAGCATTTCCTCCCGCCAATCTCCGAAAATGTCGGCTACCAGCGATGGAGTTCCTTTCGTATAGTTGTTCGTTTTGGTTCCAGTGGCGGTCATCAATGTACCTCGTTTCCAATCCTCAATGGTTGGGGTTACATCAATTGCACCGTTTACGATTTGTGTGGTCATATCAGCTGCCCATTTGATACTCATATTGGTACCTGGCATCTTCGTATCCAGCTGTTTACCCGCTGCGGTCCACAGGCCTATGGCCCACGTCTCCAGACCTCGCTGATCCGGATCTATGTCACCGACCATTCCCCGACCTGTATCCTTGCCGGAATATGCGCCGTAAATGATTTCACCCGTTTTGGCATCCCGCAAAGAATAGCCATATGGAGCGTAGGTGCCACCTTCATGTACCATAAAGATTTCTTTGCCGGGGCGATCCGGGTCAATATCGGTCACATGCAGCGCATCGCCATGTCCCAATCTGGCGGTTTGACCTGGAGTTGCGCTTTCAGGAGGCATGACATCAAATGAGCTGTACAACAGGCTGCCATCATGGTCAATCGTGGCGGAACCGTATACGATTTCGTCCTTGCCGTCACCGTCCACATCCACCACGCTCAAAGAATGCGCTCCCTGTGTGGTCAAGGTGCCAAATTTCGGGTCCGTTCCATCACGCCCGTGCGGACTATCGTTAAATGGATTGGTCATCGGTGTCCAGCCACTGTCCACCATCCAATGTTTTTGGAGATGGCGACCATCCCATGTGTAGGTGGCCAAAGTGGAACGCGTATAATAGCCGCGTGCGAATACGGCGTACGGCTTGCGTCCGTCCAAGTAAGCCACACCTGCCAGGAAGCGGTCTACACGATTGGCGGGTTCAATTCGGGCCATGGCGTAGTCTCCCCACATGAGGCCATCGTCATGACGCTCCGGCTCATAGCGGATGGTATCCAGCTCAGCTCCCGTTTTCCCTTTGAAAATCGTCAAATACTCCGGTCCATCGACGATGAAGCCCTCGAACTCTCTAAGCTTGTTTTTGTCGCTCCGTGAAGGTGCGTATACGTCCATAAAGTAGTCTGTCAGGCTTTCCGCATCCTTTCGGGATAACGGATAATTGTACTTCGGAGCGATACCAAAGCATTCCTCCAGCGTAGCAGGCCATTGTCCCTTGACCACTTCTTCATGCTTCGTCCAGTTCATAAACATGTTCACCACATGCTCATAATAATCCGAGCGACTCAAACGGTAATCGTCCTCATGTGTAATCCCTGCTTTGCGATCCTCACGTGGCAGAGTAATATATTTTTCTTTTTTCGGCTTGCCCTTCTTATCAAAAGAAATCGTTTTGGTCCCTGGAGCCGTTTTGAACATCAGCTCGGCTTTACCATCGCCGTCAAAATCGTACACCATCATCTGTGTATAATGCGCACCTGATCGAATATTCACGCCCAGGTCAATCCGATACAACAGCTTGCCTTCGGCCGTATACGCATCGACATACGTATTTCCGGTATACCCCTTCTGAGATACATCTTTGGAGTTCGACGGGTCCCATTTTACAAAAAATTCATATTGCCCATCTCCATCCACATCTCCCACACTCATATCATTGGCCGAATAAGTATAGGATTCACCTGCTGGTGTTACGCCATCGGCAGGCTTTTGGAGAGGAAGTTCATAGTAACCCTGCTGCCATGGCTTCACTTTGGCGCTACGATCCTTTTCCCGCCCATTAACGACTGAAGCTACTCTGTATACCGATTTCCCATTCCCTTCCTTATCCACATAGTTGGTACTGTCGGTCACTGTCGCGATCTTCTTACCGTCACGATATACGTTAAAGTCCGCTCCTGTCAGCCCCGTTGAACCGTAACCGTTCACTTCTTGAGCCAATAACCGCCAGCTTAAAAATACCCCCTCCTGCGTTGCCGCAGCTACCAGTCCGCGATCCAGCTTTTCCAGCTGAATGCTGCCGCTACGGTTCTGTTCAACTGCGATTGCTGATTCCGCCTGCAGCGTCGGTTCGGACAAGTCTTCCGCAGCCACTCCTCCAGTCGTCCCCGTCATCGCCAGCATCGCTGCCAACGCGGCGGTCAAGCTTCCCTTTCGCCATGCGCCTTTCCCTTGAGCCATCCAGGTCGTCCTCCTCGAATGTATTGTGATGACAAGCAAATACCCGAAATGATTGCGCTTACATAAATTAAATTCCCTATTATTATAGTTTTGCCGTTCCCCCAAACGCGTTTAAATATCCGAGGATTTCTCTACACAAAACCGTGTTGTTTACTCATTCCAAATAAAACAGCCCTCACCAAGCCTGTTAACGGCATACTGAGGACTCAATATATATCTAATTTTCCTTTTATATTTTAGTGATACCCAATAATTTGAGCTACAACCACGAATACTGCACCCAGTACGAACCAAGCGGCCAGTAACGGCCAAAAGAAGCGAACCCATTTCTGATATGGAATACCCGACACCGCCAAACTCCCCATTAAGGCAGAGGAAGTAGGCAAAATCATATTCGAAAATCCATCTCCCAACTGGAATGCAAGGACTGTGGTCTGCCGTGTAATACCCAACAGATCGGACAGCGGCACCATAATGGGCATCGTCGTCGCTGCCATCCCCGAACCGGAGGTAATAAATACATTCATGACATTTTGGAACACATACATACCCAGCACTTGCACGGATTCCGGCAGATGTCCCACCACGATCGCAAGGCTGTTAACGATCGAATCAATCACATTGCCGTGATCCAGCACGACGACGATGGAACGTGCAAAACCAATGATCAGGGCACCATAGGTGATATCTTTGGCCCCTTTGGCAAACTCTGTCGCAATGCGACTTGGCCCGTAGCCTGCACAAAAGCCGGAAATGACTCCCATCGAAAGAAACAGGGCAGCCAGTTCCTCCATCCACCAATCTTTTTTGGACACTCCCCAGATTAACATCGCGAAGCTTACTATAACGGTCAAAATGATCAGGATATGCTTAAGCTGTATGGAAGGCAGATTGGATAGATCCACCGGCTTGTCTTCAGCGCTCTTTTCCAATTCGTAAACGAGGCTGCTTTCCGGGCTTGTCTTCACTTTACTGGCATAACGCATAATATATAAGCTCGTAATAACGATCAGGATGACCAACAGGATGGCACGAAGCCACAGCCCTGAAAAAATAGGAATTTGCGCAATCGCCTGTGCCAATCCCACATTAAACGGGTTCAGCAGCCCGGCGGTAAACCCGCAGGAGGCTCCCAGCGAAATCATGGCCGTACCCGTCAACGCATCAAATTTCAACGCCCGGGCGATGGCAATACCAATCGGCACGAATACCATCACCTCAGTGGACATTCCCATGGTAAAACCACCTACGGAAAACAAGGTGATAAACACGGGAATGACCCATAACCCCTTGTTGGAAAAAGACCTCGCAACTCTTCCGGTCACCGCCTCAATTGTGCCCGAGGAAGTAATAATCTGAAAGACACCGCCAATGATTAGAATGAAAAAGACAACATCAGCCGAATCGACTAGACCGGATACGATGGATTTTGGGATGTCCCACAGCGTAACCGGATTCGGATCGACATGAGCGTACGAACCGGGAACGAGCAGCGTTTTGCCGGTCGTTTCATTTTTAACCCGTTCAAACTCTCCAGCGGGAACGACATAAGTCAATATTCCAGCCACTAAGGTCAGAAAAATAAGAATGACAAAGGTGTGCGGCATTTTCAGCCATTTCTTCGGACCCCTCGGTACGGTCGTGTTGCTACTCATTCGGATGCTCCCCCGTTTCTCAACGCTTGCCATTGTTCAAATTCAGTCCGTACCTCTCTCAAAGCCACCGGATCGGTTACCAGATCATAAGCGGTCAGCGCCAGCGCTTTGGCGGCATAATTCATTTCAATCATGCCTTCCTCTGCTCCTGCAAGCCGGGCAAATTCCGGCGTGTGCGTGGACGCGTCACCCAATCGGATATAAGGATGAATCGCTGCAGTAATCTGGCTGACATTGCCGATATCCGACGAGCCGATCCCTCCCTGCGCAGGCGGCTCGTGAACCTCCAAACCCAACTGCTCCAACTTGCTCTGGAACAAAGCCGCCAGCTTCTTGTTGGTATTGCGCTCCGCATAAATAAGCCCCTCGACAATATCCACCGTCGCGCCCATACCTTCTGCCGCCGCACGAACAGCACGATACACCTTGTCCCTCACCTCAGCCAGACCGACGACGGTTTGCGCCCGTAAAATAAACACAGCCTCGCACAGCTCCGGCACGACATTGGGAGCATCCCCGCCTTTGGTAATAATGCCGTGGATACGTACGTCGCTGGTAACGAACTGGCGAACCGAATTAATCGCCACAAAGGCATTGATCATAGCATCCAGCGCGCTAATGCCTTTCTCCGGGGAGGATGCAGCATGAGCCTGCTTGCCATGAAACGTGAAGGTGGCGTCCACGCAGGCCAGTCCCCCGCGTAAAACCATCGTTTTATTCTGTGGATGCACCATCATCACGGCGTCCACGCCGTCGAACACACCATGCTCGCACATCATGATTTTGCCGCCGCCCTCCTCCTCGGCGGGTGTGCCCAATACCACAATACGTCCGGGTAGGTCCGATATCGCTTCTTTTAGGGCTATGGCTGCTCCGACCGATGCGGTACAGATCAGATTGTGACCGCAGGCATGTCCGATCACCGGAAGTGCGTCATACTCTGCCAGCAAAGCAATTGTCGGTCCGCCGGGCTTCCCTTCCCATTCGGCGCGGAAGGAGGTTTCCAGTCCTGCAATCCCCTTTTCCACAGCAAAACCAGCTTGCTCCAGTGTACTCGTGAGCCATCCCTGAGCCTGATATTCATGAAAGCTCAATTCAGGATGGGTATGTATTGTTCGGGCAAGCTCCCGCAACTCATGATCCTTTGCATCTACAGCCTTCAAAATCTCTTCATGGGATGACGTTCTGCCATTATGTCCGTTCGTTGTTAAATCCATCAATGGAATACCGCCTTTCATTCGCAATAACGAATAATTATACAACCAATATTCAACATTGTATAAGCGAAGACCAGTGAAGTAAATTTAATATTTTTTGGCTTTATCCTTAAAATTATTTTATATATGACATATTTGTCCTTGATATACGCTATTTTTCACCATTAATTACGTATATTCAATGTATTTACAGCCTCAAGACTGGAGCATCCATTCTACAAATCTTTCCACTGCCATAGGACGGCTGGATTTATTTTTATACAACATCCATGTTCTACGCAGGACAGGATCTCCATTTTTACGAATCAAATTAAATGCATACAGTTCATCCTTGGGAGAGATAAATATTTCGGGTACGATTGAATATCCCAGTCCGTGCCGAACCATTTCCTTGCAGGTTTCGTAGCTATCCACCTCCATAGAAACTCGTGGTGCACGGCCTATTCTCTCACTCCACCATGCCTGTACCGATTCGTTGAACGAGGAATACATATGACCGGAAAGTTGCGGCTTCCCCGGGTCCTTATAACGAATCATTGGAAGCTCCGGCAATTGCTCAAGCTCTACAGCTTCTTTGGAGATCACGCAGATATGCTCCTCATGAAGAAGATGCTTTCCCTCAGACCAAGGGTAATCATTGCGGATAACACCCAGATGAATTTCATCCCCGCGCAGCATCTCATAGATTTCCGCACTGAGTCCGCAGGTGACTGAAAATTGCACGTCAGGATAAATATCTTTAAAGCTTTTAAGAATCGGCGGTAGCCGATAATGTCCGTAATAGCTTGAAATCCCCAAGCGCAGCGTACCTTTTACTTCCCCTCTCAGGTGAATGACAGCTTCTTTTAATTCGGTCAGTTCCCTCAAATTCCGTTTGGCATACTCCACCAGTCGCTCCCCTTCCATGGTCAGCTTCGTTCCTCTGTTCCCGCGTACAATGAGAGGTACAGCGAACTCCTTTTCCAATTGGTTCAGACGGTAGGTCAAGGCAGGCTGTGTAATATATAGACGTTCGGCGGCACGTTTCATGCTCTGTTCTTCTGCAATGTAGCACAACATTAAACAATCCTTTTCATCCACCATGATCACTCCTTCAATTCAATCATTCCTTTGTTTAGCCGTTCCTTTGTTCTCCGTAAAAAAAGCCCAGATATATCGGTCTATTATAACGTATGAAAACTTAGGCATAAAAAAAACGGACAGTGGATTGTTCCATTGTCCGTTTTCGTATTTTTCGCGCTAGTTATGGATTAGGATTCGTCTTGATTACTGCAAGCTAGTGAGGGACAAATGAACTGAAATCGTCCCGACTGGACTGATCCGCATGATAAAATACTACATCCCCGTCCTGTAAATGAAAGATATGCCCGTACGGGTCTTTTATCTCTCGGCGGTAACCCTCCAGTTGCCACTGGTTCAATAGCGGACCATTTATATACTGTAAATGCGGATGCTCCGTGTCCCCCTGACGCAGTGACTCCACATTAAAGTTGACGACGATAAAGCCCGTTTTCTTGAATATATCTGTATGCTCGTTTAGCTCCTGACGGCGACTGACCTCGCGCAAATCCGTGCCTTTGGTGACTGCGTACACATCAGCAGGCAGGCTATATTCACCATACCAGCGCTGAATCGACGCATTAGCGCGATCCACGTTGACCCCATCTGGCAGGTCTGTCTTCGGACCAATCAAGGTACGCACAGCCGCAGGCAGTACCAGCCAGTCGTAACGTCCAATCCAGGTCTTGCTGCGTGCAATACGGTGGGCATACAGGGAAACATAACGTTCCAGTGTCAACTGGCTTTGCTGTGCTTCACTCAGCTCATGCTTGTATTGGTAGGCTGACGTGTCCTGCATTTCCTCCATCGGCACATTGCGTAGCCGTTCATTCAAAATAACATATCGCTTTTCCCGGTCCTCCGCCGATCCCAAACGGATAAATTTTCGACTGCCGGAATGTGTATACAGATCCACCTCTTCCCGCTGTCGCCCATCTTTGCTCACCCAATAGAACGATGGCGTGATGCGAATACCGTCCTTGGCGCTAAACATATTGCCTTTGGTTTTGAGGTCAAACTTGAAATGATAGCCTGTCTTGACCGCCACATTTGCATAACCTTCATATGGGTGACTGCCGGGACGAACAGGCAAGGTGAATGGCTCCGGGTTCCCTCTAGGCAACCCGTCAATATTGCCAAGCCCCGTCCAATAGGACAAACCGCTATGCATCGAGCTTCCTTTTCGTTGCCGAAACACCCGCTCCCAATGGTAATCAGCAATATCCGTGATATGAAAATCGTACATCCGTCCGATGACCTCAATATTCACCACATCATTGGCAACATGATGGGCGATATCCGTGTTGGCATGGCGTTGTTCGGTGAACCCGTCCGGTGCATTTTCGGCAATGGTACGGAACACAACTGTATAGTTGCCTTCATCCACCCATACGGGCAAATAAAAGTCTGTGTCGAGCTGCTGCACCGGAATGTCGATCCAGGTACCCCGCGGATAAAATTGTGTCTTCCCTTTGTCGTAGACATCGAACGGAAATCGCACCTGCTTGGTTCGTACATATTTGGCATACTCCCGATCACCATAGCCAGGAATATTTAAATGTGGGCCTGCTGTCGAGATCGTCACCCGGAAAGGGCGCTCCAAAATAAGCGCAGATCGTCCTTTCGTAGGTTGGGTTTTCTGGTTATGAGCAGCATCGTCCGACACTTTAGACAGATTCACTACGGGAGTGTGAACAGTCACCGTATTAATTCCCTGTATCGTAAACGTTTTATCCGCTCCTCCATTGATATTTCCTTTGAGAATAGCGTAAGTGATGTCACCGCTGCTGGGCGTATTGGACTTATTTATCTTATACTTATCAATCACATGATCCGGACTGTACAGCACATCCGGCCCAATTGCTCCGGAAGAGGGTATAACGCCTGGCCTAGGGCCATTCACCTTAACGCGCTCCGGATTCATAATGATCTTGTTTTCAAAGGTTAGAGTGTCGTTTTCCACTTCGATTTCCTTAACAGCCCCCTCTGCCTTGGATTTCAGTGCACTACGGTCATCAGGTACACTCGGCTTGCTGCTGCCACCGTTTTTGCTACGGCTACCGCCATCCACTGTCCCGGGTGCAGGGGGCGGATAAAAATTGCCCTGAGTCGCTGCAATATAGGAAGGGGGTGTATAGGATTGCGGACGCAAAGTGATTGTTTCATTAGGTAACGCATAATTTCGGAGCGTAGCCTCCTTAATTCCGTACACCTCCAAATTATCTATCGTCCAATATGAGTATGGACGGACGATTTGGTAAGTATAGGTTCGCTTCACGGTCTCACTCCGCCGAGATTTTTTCTTAGGCCGCCAGGTCAATCGATATTCCCGTTTTACGTTCACCGTATATGTACACTGGCCTGTCATGTTCACAAACTTATGTTGAAAAAGGTATCTCTTCGCTTGCACATGACCGTATAGGCTTTCAGATGTAGGAATACCTTTGGATACGTCAAATCGTTCCCGACCACGCTGGTCCGCTTTGATAACGGCAGATACTGTCGGGTCCAGTTCGGCAGTTTCCAAGCGCAGACCTGGAACGGGGCGGGAGCAGACAACACCTTTTGTTGGCTGTTCATTATCTTGGCAATCTGAGGGTGCTCCCTCTTGACTTTCTCCAGGCTTAGGACAGCCCTGAGCTTCTTTGTAATACAAATAAGCGGTAAACTGCTCAAAAGAACCGTCATAGGTAAATCCGGGTACAATTCCCGGCAAAATATCTCCGCTTGGCGGTTTACCGGTCGTGCTTTTCTTATAACCCACATACTCATATTTCGGGTTGGTTGGCGGGGTAAAATCATACAGTTGATCAGCTTTTAGTTCATCTTCTATTGGTGAAAATACGTTGTTAAGTGATTTTCCATCAGTGGTAAAATGCTTGACGATTAGACTGCTCTCCAGTTCGATCTTGAATAGGATGGGCTGAAAGATACGCCAGGCTTCTACCTCTTTGGCACAGGTAGGGCAACTCTCTTCCTTAATATCTTTGGCTATGACTTCCGCATTAAGCATCATGTTTACTGTAATCGGAATAATGGTGGAGTCCGTTCCAACCCCCTGTATTTGGTAGGAACGAATATCGTCCTTCACTGTGCCTTTACTTATGTAACGTACGTATTCTTCATAGCTATCAGAACGAGATTTCTCAAAATATTTGATATAGTCAGGGTTTAGTTTGTTGTTCTCATCATTAGGTTTATAAAGTGATGCTTCAACACTTTTTATTTTTCTACCCGGGAAACTAAATTTGTAAGTAAAAGTAGCCTCACCATGCATCCCTTTTCCAGGCTGTTTACCACCGTTTGTGACCCACGTCCCTGCGATATTCTTCCACATATCGAAATACATCATACCGACAAAGTAACGATTATTCTTGTCTGCATAGTAGGACAGCGGAGTAATTTCTGTATCGGCTGCCGCCTTATCGATAGGGAAAGAAAAAGGCGGGAGCTGCAACAAAAGCAGTACCCCCACCAGCAATACGGCCAGAATGCGTTCAGTTTTCCCCATTTCTTAATTACCTTTCCACGGGTTAACCATTATTGGGATGTAGTCTCTCGATGCAAGATCAAAACCAATGTACTCAATGTCTTGCAGCTTAAAAGTTTTATAATCCTTGTTGCCATAAAGGTTAGCGTCAGCATACGAATATATTTTGTAATAGAGCATCTTTGTACCGTCTCCATTGTCTTGCGTCAATTCATCTAGTGCAGGGCGAAGGCGCACATCCTTGTTTTTAGTCAAGTAAAAAAGGCTGCCTGCCGTAGATTTTGTTTTGGCCCGCACTTTCAGGTATGGAACTCCCTTTGGACTCGTATAAGGCTCGACTGAATAAATATCGCGCAACAACTTAATAGGCAAGTCGGACAGTTTAAAGATCACCACTTTGTCATACGGCTGACCAACAACATTGTTTAGAAGACCAGGCATTGTGCCGAACGCCTTTTTATACGGCTCGATACTTACCGCCTGATGCCCTGTATCCTCCAGCGCAGTAATTTCCTTCTTCCCAATCCAGACCCAGCGGCTGATCTTATCCCACTCCACCGTCTGCCCCAGGCCTTCACTTACCAACCGCAGCGGCACAAAAGTACGGTTTTGCTTCAAAATAATCTTCGTTTCATACGTTTTGGTCTGCCCATCCACGGTAGCGGTGTTTTGACCCACTGTCATGTTAACAGCATGTGCATCATTTTTAATCGACACAGCCAACTGGCCGTCTGTTTTCTCCCAGCCAACCTTAGCCCCCAATGCCTCGGATACAAAACGAATCGGAACCATCACATAATCGTTGCTATCCTGAAAAGGTTTAGCATCTGGAAACTGTATTTTTTTCGCGTTTAACAAGACTTCAATCGGTTTGGTGCTGCTTGCTGCCTCCGTCGTTGGAATCGTACTTGTCGCGCCCCATAGCAACGTGACTGCGGTCAAACTCAACATCCATTTTTTCATACTCATCTCTCTATCCCCTTTGTCAGCTTAAACTTTAAACTATGTATATCATCTCTAATCTCATAAACTTATCGCATCCCCACTTTCGGAAAATACTGGATACAACTTATATATTATAGAGTTTCCCTATTACAAAATCTATAAGAAAAACTTCTAATACAAAGCATTCCTAACAAATAGACTCTATTGAGCAATCCCTCCCCCTAAATCATAGAACTGACTCTTTAAAAAAGTTTATATTTCCGCAAAATATCAACAAAAAAGGGCTGCCTCTCCCTATGAAGGAAGAAACAGCCCGTGTGCTTCACGCGCAACAAAACTATGAATATATCAGCTCATACCACCATATGGATTATTCCAGCATCATCCAATATTTCTTACATCATAAATCATACCGGACTAAAAATCAAACGTTACTTTTCTCTCACGAAACATTTCAAAGATCATTCATGTATACCTGAACTTCCAGCTTGATAGCGTTGCTCATATACGTCCTTGTTGACCATCCTCAGCCCAAACAATCTGCGGATACGCTGTCCCGGCTTGGCCTTGAAGGTTACTGTCGCTTGATCCTTACCCTCCAGATATGCAGCCGGAATAGCAGTATTAACGTTGTAAAACTTATCGGCCTCATCAAAACCTTCACTAAAATGCTCAAGCGGATGACCGTTAATCAAAATATCAAAACCGCAGTTAGGCATTTCCAGTGTAGCTGTGTAGGTAATGACCAACAGCATCGGAGCAGACGGATCTGTATTCAGATCAAAAGAAAACCAGCCGTCAATTCCCGCATTCCGGTAAGGTCGGTTATTCACATATCCGGTGCGAGTCGAAGCATCTCCCTGGAAGTTATGATCTCGCTCCGGCTGCATTTCTCCGGGTTGGGCAAAATCAATCGTGCACTGCTCCAGAATCGCCAGCTTTTCGCGTGCCGCTGTGTATTCCTGTTCCGCCTCCTGCCACGCTTCCTTGGTAAAAATGTCCCAGTATACGGAATACGTACGGTCATGCATTTTATACAGAGGAGACAATTCCACATCCCGGGGATGCCCTGCATTCAAGGTACGAAACGTATTGGTCTTGTCTTCCACGGGCTGTATCCAGGCATCCAGCTTTTCCGTTTGGGGGATGAATACCGGTGTGTACAGGAAATCCTTGGCTTTATGATCTTCTAAGGGTCCAAGGTCTCCTGCCAGCACCAACGGTCCATACATGATAGCCGCCCGATCCGGGTTATCTGGCATCTGCTCCAGTCTCAGCGACATCGGAATCGTCACCTCTACAACGTCACCGTCAATCCACGTTCTGGCGATGGAGACAAAGCTGCCCGGTTCCGATACAACCGATTGCTCCTTGCCATTTACACGAATGGTAATTCCTTTTTCAGCCCAATATGGATAACGGATGAGCAGCATAAATGAGGCAGGTTGATCGCATTGAATCTCCAGCGTCGTATGATCTGTCTCTGGATAGGAAGTATTTTGATTTAACGTAACACCTGTGTCCTTCCATTCCAGCGTGGAGGCAATGAACTGATTGACATACAGCTTATCGTGATCGTGAAAATAAATGCCGCTGCCGTAGCTCGCATGGTTTTCCATCCCTGTGCCGACACAGCACGTGAAATCATCAAATTTGCTTTCAAAATGCTTGTGCCCACCCATCGCCAGCGACAGAAAATACGTTACGCCCCCGTGAACCGGGTCCTGCGAAGCCAAAATATGATTGAATAGACCTCGCTCATAAAAGTCCGCTTCCTTGGCGGAAGCATTCCATTGAAACAGATGATTGGTCAGCTTAAGCATGTTATAGGTATTGCACGTCTCCGTCGTATGAGGCCCGATGCGATCATTCAAGCCATCTGGCGCGCCAAAATATTCTCCAAAGCTATTCCCGCCAATGACATACGAATGATGATCCACCACCCGCTCCCAAAAAAACTCCACCGTTGCCCGGCGTTTCGTATCATTGGTCAGCTCATATTCCTTGGCAAGCCCGATCAGCTTCGGAATCTGTGTATTGGCGTGAATGCCCTGCAAACAGTCTTCCTGCGAGCTAAGCGGGTCCAGCACCAGCTTGTGCCAGAAGCATTCAGCCAGCCACAAGTAGCGCTCTTCCCCGGTATCCGCATACAAATCGGCCAATACCTCATTCATGCCTCCATATTCGCAAAACATCATCTGCTGGAGCTGCTCATCGCTCATCGGCTTCATAATTCCTTCGAGCCAGTCCGCCAGCTTGCGCTCTACATCTAATGCCTTATCACAGCCTGTCAAATGATGCGCATCCCGCAGGCCAGCGAATAACTTGTGCAGTGTATACAAGGGTGCCCAGGCACCGTTCAGGTCAAAGCCCTTCGAGCGAATATTTCCAGCAGACACCTCTTCAAAAAGTTCCTTCCCCCCTGGAATACCGGATACATATCCGTCACCATGCGCCGCCTGACAAACGGCTAGTTCATCCGTAATGTAATGAGCAATTTCTTTAAAACGCTCATCGCCCGTTGAAGCATACATCATGGAGCAAGCGGACAAGTAATGTCCCAGTGTATGACCGGAAATAGTCATCGCTTCCCAGCCTTCATACTGAGGCGCTTTGGGCGTAAGTCCGGCATATTCCCGAAAACGCGCCAGCAGGCGGTCTGGTTGAAGCTCCAACAGATAAGATCGGTTCAGCTCCATCGCCTGTTTGAAGGGACCTTCAGCCAATACCACCTCATTCAGTGCGAACGGCCTTGCTTTCATATGGGCTTTTGCTTTAAGAGTCACTTTCCGTTCCTCCTTTAAGGCGAATTTGGGATAAAAAAATGCATATCAAACACAATGAGCCGTTACGCGCCGCTGCCAGAGGTTTGCCCCCACTGCTGGTACAGCTGCGTTCTCGCCTCTGTAATGCCGGGATGAAACTGAATCAGCGCATGCTTGCGTGCAAAATGGACCTCACAGATCGCCTCCTGCACCCGCTGTTCCCCGCCTGCTCCGCCGAGTCCAGCGGCATGGAGCATGGAAGCGGCGGCTAATCGACCTTGGGCCATCGCGACCAGCCCGCTTTCGATGCCGGTAATATTGCCGGCAACGTACAGCCCTTTGAGCGAGGTTTCCATTCGCTCACCATGCAGTGGAACATGCCCACCTAGCTCAGGGCTGTACACGAACTTGCACCCGGCTACCGCCGCCAGCTCAGCGAGCGGGTACAAGCCGCCGCTCAACGCCACGAAGTCGGCGGGTTCGACGCGCTCGCTGCCGGGAATAGGCGAGCCGTCCGGTTTAACGTGGATCAGGGTCACAGATTCGACCCGGTCCTGCCCGTTGACGGACAGCACCGCCGTCCGCAACCGGATCGGGATATCCCACAGACGGAAGCCTTTGTGGGGATAGCAGCACGCGATGAGTTTCTCCATCCGCATCGCAGCTGCGAGCCTGCCGCCTGCACGCATCCAGGCGGCAGGGGCCAGCCCCGACAGCTGAAGCAGCAGCTTCGCGGAGGCTGTCGGATCTGCCGCCGCACCAGCCAGCGGATTAGCGCACGGCAGTGTAATCGCCGCCACCTTCACCCCGGCGACAGACAGCTCGCGGGCAATCGCCATCGACAATACGTTCATGCCCACTATGATGCCTCGCTCTCCTGGCTTAACGTAATGAACGTTGGTCATCACCTGCGCGGCCCCGATGGACATCACGCCCGGCAGCGTCCAGCCATCCAGCGGAACGGGAATTTCAGCAGCTCCAGTCGCCAGCAATACATAATCCGCAGTGAACAATCCACAGGAAGTGGAAATTTCCCACGTCGTTGTATATTCCATACCATGTACGGAAACGCCGCAGCGAATGTCCACCCCAAGTTCCCTGCAACGGGTAATCAGCTCATCCGAAACGTGTTTTCCAACCCACCAGCCTTGACTGCCTTCCTCATGATATTGCCCGGGCATGCGTCCACCCGGCTCTGTAAACTCATCCAGTACCGTGACTGGCAATCCTTGCTCAGCAGCCGATACCGCTGCGGACAATCCGGCGGGACCCGCCCCAATGACGATGAGATGCGCCATTTCATTCATGTCACAATTCTCCCTGTGATTTCATTCGAAAGTTGCCGTCCGGTTTCCACCACCATACCTTCCTCCAGCTTGGTCAGGCAGGAACGGACGGTACCAAACGGATGAACCGTCAGGCGGCATTCGTTACAATGCCCAATGGCGCAGTATACACCTCTGGCCGTACCGGATTCCTCATGCCTTCTCAGCAAACGGACACCGCTGGCCAGCAGCGCTGCTGCCAATGGCTCTCCGGCCAATCCCTGCATAGGACGACCGTCAAAAATGAAAGATACCTGCCGACGTTCCGGCTTTGGTCCCAAAATAGGGTGATTTACAATACGCATGCGGCTCATAAGGAACCTCCCTCTGCCAGCTGCCCGAACGTTACGGGACGTACGGGGGGCCTTTGTGATAACAGCTCCGCCTCCCGGCGGGCAGCAGGAACCTGATTGTAAAACCATGACTCCACCAATTGTCGGCATACCCTGCCCTGACATGCCCCCATCGTCACCCGCGTAGCCATTTTAAGCTGGCGCACGGTGTCCACGCCCATGCGGCAGGCCTGCTCCATCTGTGCGATACTCACTTCTTCACAGCGACATACGAGCAAATGACCTGATGCGCTCTCAACCGTCTCACTTCGTCCCGTCGCCCGCTTACTCATAGCTGATCGCGCAGGTTTTAATCGCTGAATAAAAATCCAGCGCCGCCTGGCCCTGTTCCCGGGTATGTGAACTGGATTGCTTCAGACCGCCGAACGGAGCCTGGTATTCGACACCAGCCGTCTCCTGATTAACCCGGACCATACCGGCGTTCGCCTCATCCAGAAACCGGTGAGCCAACCGCAAATCGCGGGTGAATAGAGAGGCACTTAATCCATAAATAGAATCATTGCACAGTCGAATCGCATCCTCGAAGTCGTCCGCCTGCATTACCCCCATCACAGGTCCAAAAATCTCCTCCTGAATCAATGGATGGGACGAATCAAGTCCAGTCACCACCATCGGACGCACATAATATCCGTTATCCGTCCCGGCGGCGGCTCCACCTTCGGCTAAAATATCGGCTTCCCGGCGGGCGAGTGATACATAGGACATGACCTTCTCATACTGACTTGCCGATGCCACAGGTCCAAGATACGCACCGGGGTCAAGCGCCGGAGCGATCTGTATTTTTTCCACCGCTTGGCGTAAGGCTTCCGTGAACGTCTCATAGACAGACTGTTCCACAATTACCCGGCTGGTGGCCGTGCATTTTTGCCCGGCTGAACGGAAAGCTCCGCTAACAATCATCGCTACTGCTTGCGCCACATCCGCGTCCTTCAGCACCACAGCGGCATTTTTACCGCCCATCTCGGTCTGGTACTTGATATTACGGCGTGCGCACCGTCCCGCAATGCCCAAACCTGTAGCAGTAGAACCCGTGAAGCTGACCGCATCCAGTACCGGATGCTCCAGTAAGGCATCGCCAATACGGTTACCTTGCCCAATGACTAAGTTCAGCACGCCGGGCGGAAGCTGCACCGCCTCGAATAGCTCGGCGACCCGTACTGCAGTTAATGAAGCATGTTCGGCAGGCTTCCAGATGACCGTGTTTCCGCACAAGAGTGCAGGGGCGATTTTCCATAGCGGAATAGCTACCGGAAAATTCCACGGCGTAATGACTGCCGTTACACCCAGCGGAATGCGCTTCGTGTATTGGAGCACTCCCGGCTCATTCGAAGGAATGACTGTACCGATGGATCGTACGCCCTCTGCCGCGTAGTATCGGAGCAGATGGACACCTCGCATGACCTCTCCGCGCATCTCGGTAATCGGCTTGCCCATCTCACGGCTAGCCAGCTCAGCCAATTCAGGTAATGCTGCCTCTAGTAACCCGGCTGCTTTGAACAGATAAACTCCCCGTGCTGCGGGACTTAACGCGGCCCAACCCGCCTGAGCCAGCCGTGCCGCATCCCCGGCCTGTGTAATATCGCCCGTTTCTGAAAAATGGACGACTCCGACCTCCTCCTTCAAGGCCGAAGGATTGTGAACCACCATTTCCTCGCCTGAAGGGTTCTGCCACTCACCGCCGATCCAATTTCGGCTCTCCATCGTCTTCACCTCCATTCAGGATGAAACTTCGCTTGGACGAACCGCCACCTCAAATGCTTCGCGAATGCGGTCATAATCCGCCTGCGGCAGCGCAAGTCTGGGCGGACGTGTCGGACCGACCGGAAATCCAGCCAGCTCCATCATATATTTGATGGACTGTACCAATTGCGGGCTGGCATCATAGTGGAACAGCGGCAGCAGCCTGCGATACAACGCGGACGCTTCCGCCATATTTCCCGCCTGCGCAAGTCGGAACAGCTCTACCCCTTCCTTGGGCAGCGCATTAGGTACCCCCGAAATCCAGCCTGTCGCGCCGAATAATGCCCCCTCCATCGCCAGATTATCTACTCCGACCATGACCTCCAGCTCTGTCTGGTCCAAAATAGCGTGAATACGCCGTACATCACCGGAAAATTCCTTGACTGCTACGATATTTTCAACTCGCGACAAGTCCGCAAGAATATCTGGAGTCAAGTCAACCTTGTAATCATGAGGGTTGTTATACGCAATGATCGGCAAGCCCACCTCTGACAATGCTTCATAATGGGCCGTTACTTCGTGAGGCAGTGGATTGTAATTAATGGGCGGCAGTGCCATGACACCCGCTGCCCCGGCATCCTTCGCATGCTGAATCCAATGCACCGCCTGTTTGGTGGACGGAGCCGCCGAGCCGACAACAACCGGGACACGCCCTGCCGCAGCGTCAATTACGGTGTGCACAACCTGCGACCGTTCCTCCGGGGACAAAGCCGCATATTCTCCCAGCGATCCCGTAGGAACCAGTCCGCTAATGCCGCTTGCAATCAGATGCTCGCACAGCTCGGTCAGACGCTTATGGTCTACCTCCAGCTCTGCCGTGAACGGTGTAACCAAGGCCACATATACACCTTCAAAACGTGCCATATGCTCACCAACCCTTTCCCATCTTTATTTTCATATTCAGCATTCGGGAATGATGTAAAATGCTCACATCAGCAAAAAACCTTCTTTAAGCGGGTCCTCGGGGTCCAACACAAATTGATGATGTCCCGTCACCCAAGCCGAGCCTGTAATTTGTGGAATGACTGCCGGATAAGGACCTATCTGCGTCTCGCCCACGATTTCAGCCCGAAACATGGAACCTGTGATACTTTCATGTACAAACGGCTCATTTAAGCCCAGTTTTCCCTTGGCGTGCAGCACCGCTACCTTGGCCGAGGTTCCTGTGCCACAAGGAGAACGATCGATACCTCCCGGTGGGATGACGACGACATTGCGGCAATCGGCCTGTGGAGCCACAGGCTCCCCGTAGAATTCAATATGCGTCAATCCTTGAATAACCGGATTTTCAGGATGTACTACCTTAACAACAGCATTCACTGCCTCCCGAATCTGCACTGCTGTTCGTACAATTCTTGCCCCATTGCTCTGCTCCAGTGCAAGACCGATGGAAGCCGCCTCTACAATGCCGTAAAAGTTGCCTCCATACGCAATATCCAACGTGACTTGACCGATATCCTCTACCTGGACCTCAACCTCACGGCGGTACACAAAAGAAGGGATGTTTGTGAACGTTACTTGTCGCACCTTGCCCGCATCCACCTCCAGCCGCACTTGAACCGGGCCTGCCGGAGTGTCCAGTAATATCGATTTTTTATCCGCAGCAATCAGCCCGCCTTCCATCAGCGCCGTACATACTCCAATCGTATCGTGACCGCACATCGGTAAATAGCCGCCAGTCTCTATAAAGACCACACCCATATCTGCATCTGGATGACAAGGTTCTGTTAAAATGCAGCCCGACATCACCTCATGCCCTCGCGGCTCGAACATCAGCAGACGGCGAAAATCATCATGATGTGCTGCCATATAAGTCATTTTTTCCAGCATCGTACGACCTACCAGCTTAGGCGCACCGTGAATGACCGTCCGCGTCGGATTGCCTCCCGTATGGGTATCAATGGTAGTAATTCTGCCCGGTACACTCATCCGGTTACCTCCCCGTGAACCTCGTGGCTGGTAAAAGCCTCCCCAAATCGGTCATATCGCAGCGGCTCCACCGGAATACAAGTGGATTCACCGCGTACCATTTCGGTCACCAGCTTACCCGTAACCGCCGCAAGACTAATGCCATCCCCCTCATGGCCAGAAGCGATAAACAACCCCGGTACTTCGTCCACCGCTGATACAATTGGCAAATGATCAGGTGTCCATGGACGCAAGCCGGTATACGCCCGCATCAGCGGGGCATTGGCTAAAGCAGGAAAAAAACGAATGGCTCTGCGGGCGATTAAGCGAATCACTTGCTGATCGACACGTGTGTCCATACCGACAAACTGACGGCTGCTGCCGATCAGAATGTTTTGGGATGCGGTTGGCTCGAACACCAGCGCTACACCGTATTTTTCATAAAGCTCATCCACACTCCGCTGACCGCCAAACTTGCTCATCAGATAGCCGAACTCCATTACCTTGCGGTTCCCAATGGAAGGCATCCGAGCAGACACCAGTATATGTCCTTTGCGCGGCATGATCGGAAGGTCCAAGCCGAGTGAATGACCGATGCTGCGTGTCCACACACCTGCCGCCAATACCACTGCACCTGCATGGATAACGCCAGTAGGCGTCTCCACCCCGCGAACGTTCCCCCTTTCGTCCTGAAGGATGGACTGTATCGGCATACGCGGTAATAACTTGGCCCCCATCCGACGCGCGGCCTCGGCCAGTGCATACGTCATCAATACCGGATTCACAGTGGAATCTGTCGCACATTCCAGCCCGCCCGGCAAATCTTTGGCTAAATGCGGCCATTCCTCTCGCAAATCCTGATGATCCAGCATGCGAAACGGAAGTCCTTCCTGCTGCTGGCGGGCTACCCACTGCTCAGCCGCTTGCATCTCCTGATCGTTTTCACAGACCAGAATACTGCCAGGCGCACGATACTCAAACTCATCGTCCAGTTCCCTAGCCAGCTCTGCCACCAGCTCCTGCGATACCAACGACATTCGACTGTCAAACCCGGGCTCTTTATCGATTGCCAATATATTCCCATCACAACGGGACGAAGTGCCTCCAGCAATCTCCCCTCGCTCAGCCAGCACGACCTTCATACCGGACTTAGCCGCATAATAAGCGATGGCTGTACCGATGATTCCGCCGCCTACAATGACCAGATCCGCGGCATCATGTTTCATTCGCTTCCCTCCCTTCGACCGTTTTAATCTGTTTGTGAGGTATTCTTTACAGCTTGAGCGTAAAGCTTTGTTTCACAGGCTTGCTCAGCTCATCATAATCCCGCAACTGTACGGTGAACGTATACGTCTTGTTGCCTGCTCCGCTGCCTGCTGTTCCGCTAATCATTCCTGTAAAGCGGTCCAGTGTGAACCCTGCGGGCAGTTGACCGCCTGTCACCGTCCAATCGTAAAACGGAACGCCTCCCTTGGCCTCCAGCTTGGCCGTGTACGCTTTACCTTTGACGGGTGCTGGCAATTCCTTCGTCATGATTTCTGGCGCGAGGAAAGGAGTCAGGTCCTTACGCAGCGGCCAGCCTGCTTTTTCTGCTACCAGCAGCGAAAGCTTCGTGTTCATCCAGCGCCGGGTCGGGAACAGATGGCGCCAGCCTCCATTTTGACCGCTCAATCGGTCGACTTCTGCAAGCTCTCCGGAGAGATGATAGCTGTCGTCCAATGCAGTCGGTCTGTGCTGATAAGCCATAATATCCGGGTCATTGCCCGCCGCTTCCTTCAACGCTTTGACACCCGGGAATGTGTCGCTGAACACAATGGCATGACCGAATTCATGCATGATCAGCCCATGCACATCCGTCACCTTGGACAGATCGGATTGATACCATTCTTCATCATCTACGGATGTGAATGGAATCGCATCATCATAGAAATCCAGAATCAAACTATAGGAACGGTTCAGGTTCCCCGGGACGGTCACACCGTTACGTGTATGATAATTGCCGTTCGTGGCTGGAAAGCCCGTAGAATAAGGCCCGTTCAGCCCTCTCATAAACACCCACATGCCTTTGTAGGGTTTGTCATTTGTCACCTGTATTTCATTTTGCCAATCGTCTCCTGGCAGATGGTTTACCTCCGCGTTGGCAGGAACCTCATCGAAAGGAGCCAGATCAAAGAAATAGAACCAGTCCTTTACCGCCAGTTCTGCGGCTTTTTTGGTAGCCGCATCATTGAAATAAGGCTTGATCGTATCGAAGCGGTAATCAAAATGGAGAGGGACTGTGGGCTCTTCATTATCGTCCTGATCCAACACGCGAATTGGAATGGACTGAGTGGTCGTGTGACCATCATTTCCGGCAACGGACATAGACAGCGTATAGTTCTCTATTTCACCGTTTCCTCCAATCCGGTCAGGATGGATGGCTAGCCGAAAATCTTTTTCCTCCTGTGCATTGGCAAAAGTCAGCGTTTTGCTTGCACCTTGCGCCGACAACGTACTAGGCAAATCCATCATCAGCCGGGACGTGCCCTGCGCATTTAACGTAACCGTTAACGGAAAAGCGGCATCCGCTGGCGGCTTCACTTTTAGCTTCACATACGGGTTCGCCAGATATCCTTGCCAATCAACCAGATCTATACCATAATCGTTCACCGTCCGACTAAAGATGTCGATGACTTTTACATCCGACTCCGCCTCGGCATAAGCCTGTTGACCCGGAATAGCTGGTGTCAAAGCCACAATGAGAGAAGCCGCCAGCGCAGTCAGCCATATTTTGGTGTGCCTTTTATGCGTGTTCATTCGATCCCTCCATCTCATTTTTGAATGACTTGCAAACTATGGACAGTTACCTATAACGCCACTGCGTTTTATAATAAAAGCAGTTCCTTAGGCGAAGAGGTCAGTACCTTGACACCGTCATCTGTGATCAGCACATCGTCCTCAATGCGAACCCCGCCGAAGCCTGGGATATAAATTCCCGGTTCCACGGTAATGACGTGACCCGGTACGAGCACCGACTTGCTTTCGCGGGACAGCCGTACCTGCTCGTGAATTTCCAGACCAAAACCGTGGCCCAGCCCGTGACCGAACTGCTCCCTATAGCCGTAAGAAGCAATCACATCCCGCCCCAGACTGTCTCCCTCCCGACCGCTTAAGCCGGGACGAAGTCCTGCAATCGTCTTCATATTTGCTTCCAGCACAATGGCATACAATTTCTCATGTCGTTCTGAAGGCTGGCCTACGAATACGGTACGCGTGATATCGGATAGATAACCACGCACATTTGCGCCAAAATCCATTGTGACGAACTCGTTCTGACCAATTTCCTTGTCACTGGCCAGTCCGTGCGGCAGCGCCGAACGCTCACCTGAAGCGACAATGAACGCAAAACCGCCTGATTCCGCGCCTGCGAGCCGAAGCTGATATTCCAGCTCTGCCGCAATCCGCCGCTCTGTAACCCCAGGCTGAATACAATTCAGCACCTCCGTGAAGGCGGCATCGGTAATACGCGCAGCTTCGCTAATGGTGCGAATCTCTTCTTCGTCTTTCACATCGCGCAGCCGTTCAATGACATCCTCCGTTTGTACGTACTCCAACGAGCCCAGCGCGGCTTGTAGCTGTCCCGACTGTTGAAGTGAAACATGCCCGCTCTCCAAACCCAGTCTGTGGACACCCAATTTACTTGTGAGATCGGCCACGGTTTGGAAGATTTGCGCCTCATGCCGAATCACTGAATATTCCACTGCCTGATCTGTTGCCTGCATCATATAGCGGAAATCCGTCACTAAAAAAGCCTCTTCCTGCGTAACAAGTGCAATTCCAGCGGAGCCTGTAAATCCGGTCATATATCTTCGATTAGGCCCATGTGTAATAAGCAGTGCATCTATCCCTAGAGCCGGGAATTCCGAGCGTAACCGGGCCAGTCTGCCAGGAACACCCTGTAACGGTTTTGTCTTTTGACTCTCTTCCTCTTTCACTCGTACGCCTCCTTATTCCACATCTCTTTTCAGGGCATATGCCTTAGAACATACTCTCCACTTGCTTTTGAACACATGTATGCTCTTCTCGCTGCCGCTTTCCCGTAAGTCCTGCACCCAATTCTCCGTCTCTTTTTCAAGCACACCAGCGCGTCTCAGCTTCCTTTTAGCCTTTTATCCCTGTCAATGTGATGCCTTCGATAAAATAGCGCTGTCCGATAAAAAATATCAGGACGATGGGAGCCAAAATCGTGCTGGAAGCCGCCATCAGGTAAGGCCAGTTGGTATTGTTCAATCCCCGGAAAGTCGCCAGCCCCAGCGCTAGCGTAAAATGCTTTTCGTCACTTAAGTAAATAATCGGGCCCAAAAAATCGTTCCACACATCAATAAATGTAAATATTCCGATCACGATTAATGCAGGCGAAGATAAAGGAATAATGACGCGCCATAGTACAGTCAGAGGCGTACCTCCGTCCATATAAGCCGCTTCGTCCAAATCGCGTGGAATCGTCAGCATGAATTGTCGCATCAAAAAGATGTTAAACGCCCCTCCACCGAACCATGCAGGAACAATCAGCGGCAGAAATGTATTCAGACCGCCCAGCTCACGCCACATCACGAAAGTGGGAATTAGCGTCACCGCGTAAGGCAGCATCATCGACCCGATCAGCAGAGAAAAGATCAGATTACGTCCAGGCCAGCGTAGGCGGGCAAAAGTAAACGCCGATACAATCGAGGTCAACATCACTCCTGCCAGCACACATACCTCAATGATGAACGTATTCATAAAATACCTGCCGAACGGTACTGAAGTCAGCGCTTCCGGGTAATTGCTCCATTGAAAAGGAGAGGGTATCCACTCTGGCGGGAACACGAAAATTTGGGATGTCCCCATCAGAGAGCTACGAATGAGCCATACAAATGGCAACAGCATTAAAACACTACCTATAATTAAAACGACATACAGTACAATACGGCTGATTGGGAATGGTTTGGAACGGGTGGCGGTAGCAGGACTTCGGGAGCGTTCAGGCTGTGGAAGCGGATGTTGCGGTGTTTCTGAAGGATTGACAGAAGAAGTGACCTGATTCATGAACGTTCCCCTCCTTCATAGTGGACCCACTTTTTGGATGTGGAGAAAATCAGAACCGTTAGGACCATGATGACGAAAAATAAGATCCAGGCCAGCGCTGAGGCGTAGCCGATTTTAGTCTCCGTAAAGGCCGTACGCCACAAGTAGAACACATAGAACAGGGTTGAATTGTTAGGCCCTCCGTTGGTCATAACATACGCCTGATTGAATGCCTGAAAGGTGCTGATTAAAGACATGACCAGATTGAAGAAAATAGTTGGTGTCATCGAAGGAATGGTAATGTGAAAAAATTTGTGCCACCTATTGCCGCCGTCTACCTCAGCTGCTTCATACAGATGGGTGGGAACCGACTGAAGTCCCGCCAAAAAGATAATGACCGTGTTCCCGATCCCCCAGGTGCTCATCATGATCAGCGAGGGTATTGCAGTGCTCTCGTCATAAATCCATTTGCTCCCCGGCAGTCCAACGCTCTCCAGCAGCGAATTTAACAGACCAAAATCCGGGTTGAACATCCACAGCCACAGCATCGTGTTGGCAATACTCGGTACAATGGTAGGTAAATAATAAATCGTACGGAACACCGACAAACCCTTCACCTTTTGATTTAATAACAGCGCAATGATAAAAGCTGCCGCCAAGCCTAGAGGTACGCTACCCAGTGCATAATATGTGGTCACGAACATGGATTGGGAAAAGGTAGCATCCTCGGTCAAAATGGTTCGGTAATTGTCCAATCCGATAAAGGTCATCTGTCCGCCAATCGTCCAATCGGTTAAGCTGAATACGAACGAGGCCGCAATCGGTCCAATTGTAAATATCATTAATCCGAAGATGGCAGGAAGCGCGAATAGCAGACCCCAGTTTCGCTCCATGCGCATCATTCCTGATTTTGGTCGCTTCATGGGCTGTTCTCCTTTCGCAGCTGTCCCGCCGCATTATTCATCCGGGTATACTCCTTGAAGCAATGGCTGAATGATGGGCTCCAGTTCATCCAGCGCCTGCTGCGGCGTCTTCTTGTTCGTCCAAATCAGATCCAGCCCTGGGGTCAGCTTGGAACCGATATCAGGCCAGTTGCGAAGGGTCGAAGTTGACGGCTTGATCGCATAATCTCTGGCATACTCAATGCCAGCCTTTTGAAATTCCGGTGGATGTGCGGCATTATTTGTCCATGACTGGATGGCCTGCTCATCGGTATAATATTTTTCCTCGATAGGCATCCAAAGACCAGACTTGAACAGATCCACCTTTTCGGGATTGTTATGGTACAAATAAAATTCGAGCGCTTCCTTCGGGTGCTTGGTGCTCTGGAAAATGACCGTGGCTCCCGCAACAATCATCGTTTTGGGCTCTTTTAGCTTCGGCAGAACGCCGATACTCCATTGCAGCTGCTTGTTGTTCGAAAAATCGAGCAGGGACCATGTCCCGTCCACAACCATTGCGACCTTTCTTGTCTGAAGCCGAATCGTATTGGACGGCATGTCCTGCTGCTGGATCAAATCAGGAGAAACATGCTCCTTGAAAACCAGATCCTGCAACTTCTGAAAAACCTCCACCGACTCAGGACTGTTCAGGGTGTACTTCTTGCCCGTTTTGTCAGTCAAACCTCCACCGTTGCTCGCTAAAAGCGGCCCCCAGGAGCTGCGGTCATTGCCAAAGGCAAAGCCGTATTGCACAATATTTTTCGGATCAAATCCACTGTCTCCCGGATGCTTGCCGCTCTGATCCTTGGTCAGCTTTTTGGCAATTTCCAGAAATTCATCCCATGTCCACGCTTTTTGAGGATCAGCCGGAGGAACGGGTACCCCTGCTTCTGTAAACAACTCCTTGTTGTAAAATAACTGCATCACTTCCAATGCGGTGTAATTTCCGATAGACTTGCCGGGTTCGCTGTAGAGATAGGAGGATTTGAGCTTGTTTTTTAATTCGGGATATTCGTCATAATAAGAGGATAAATCCAGGAGTCTGCCTTCACTTGCCCATTTCATCGTGAGGGAATCGCCCAGGTAGGCGATATCAGGAAGCTGATTGGCAGCCATTAACGTGTTAATTTTCGTCGTGTAGTCACCAGGGACATGCTCGCCCTTCACCCGGATGTTCGGGTGGGAAGCATTAAAGCTTTGAATCATTTTTTCCATCGCCTGCTTCTCGTCATTGCTTCCCCAGTACATGAACTTGAGTTCGACCGCATTGGGATTAGCCGGTTCGCCAGCGTTACCACTGCAAGCCGTCAGTCCTGTCAACATCGCCGTCATCACGAGAGCCATCCATGTCCGTAACCTTCGTTTCAGCAAATCAACCGGCCCCTTCCTGAACTGGTTTCTCCTTACAAGCCTATTATGCGCCGAGAGCCCAGAGCCGACCACCCAACGACTCCAGACTCTCTTTGTTTTGGTATGATTTTTTTAACAGCGCGTTTACAAAAATGTTTTACGAAACTCCGTCGGGGTCAGTCCGGTATGCTTTTTAAAGGCAATGCTAAAATAGTTGGTATCTGTGAATCCCACAACCTCCGCTACCTCCGCCACCTTGCGATTCGCGTCCAGCAGCAGTTCTCGGGCTCGCTCAAAGCGAACACGCGTCTGGTAGTCGGCGAAGCTTTCACCTGTAACTTGCTTGAAACGGGCACTCAAATATTTGGGGCTCATATTCATGTACTCTGCAAGACGGTTCAGCCCACCATCCTCCTGAAGATGCTCTCGAATCCATTCCTTGGCCCGTTGGAATTTGCGTGGAATCCCCTTCTCACGTGATTCTCGGACATGACGACCCACTCGGACAAAATAGCGCGATACATAATCAATCATCTCGGGTCCATGCCGTAATCGGGACAGCTCCAACAACGGGTCCTGCTCCTGCATGGACGTTTGTCCTACAGATGCATCACTCTGAACGATCCGCATGACGAACAGCACGAGCTGAGTGACAATCATTTTCACCTGCTTGACGGGCAACCCTGCCAACTGTCCTGACCATTCCTGTAAAATCGCATGTACGGCAGCATCATTGCCTGCTCGAATTTCCGTAATCATTAGCAGTTCCTTCTCCAGTAATTGACTGCTGTTCGGCTCGGCCGCCTGAATACTCTCATAGGGGATGATCTGGCTATAGCCCACCCACCCCCGATGCTCTGCCGCTTGCACAGCTTCCTCATACGCTTCGGGAAGTTGCTCCATCCGTTGTACGGGACGGCTAATCCCGATGGACACGCCCTGGCTCAATCGTTCCTGCACGGCCTGCCGAATCTGCTGTGCCGTCCGTTCCGCCGCCCTGCAAGATGCTGCCGCCAGCAGCACAACACGCCGATCGCGGGAAACCGCCGCACCATGCGCCTTCGCCCCGGCTGCTGCCGCAGCCTCCCCCGTCAGTCCGGCGAATACATGGCTGCTTTTATGCATGGAACCGTGTGGCTTGCTAGTGGCGGTTGCCTCCTGCTGCGACGACTCCTCCAGCTCGCAGCACAGTACGGTATAAGGTGGTCCACTCGTCTCGCCGAAAAATCCCAGCCCGTCCATCTCCCGAATGACCTCGGCTGCAGGACGCCGCTGCTGGAGCAAATCCAGCAGTAGATGCTCCCTGTACAATGGCTCCAATGAACGATGGCGGTGAATGGCTTCCTCCTCGCTTCTTCGCCATTGCGCAATGCGATCCTCAGCCCGGCTCAAAGCCGCTTCCAAATCCCCGCTGGTCACCGGCTTGAGCAAATAATCGACCGCTTGAAGCGAAACTGCCTGACGAATATATGTCATAGATTCGTACCCTGTTAGAAATAATAACGGGGTCCGCTGATCCTTTTCCCGAATGGTTTTTGCTACGTCCAGTCCACTCATATCCGGTAAATTAATATCCAGTAAAATCATGTCCGGTCGCTGCTCCGTATACAAACGTAATGCCGTTGTGCCGTCCTCCGCCACATCACTGACTTCCACTGACAGGCCACTTTCCGCCACCATCAGCTTCAGTCCTTCCCGAATATGATATTCGTCGTCCACAATCAGCAGCCGGTACATGCCATCTCCCCTTTCTTATTCGGTTCGAATGGGTGCCAGTAAGGTAACCGAGGTGTACTGACCCGGCTCGCTTGTCACGGACAGTCCATATTGCGGACCATAATGCCGAAGACGTTCATGCACATTGCGCAGCCCAAAGCCAATAGCACTCCCCCGTTCCGCATCCAGCGACTTCCGGATATCGTTCAGACGCTCGACTCCAATACCGCCCCCATCATCACTGACCGTCAAACGCAACATATCCCCTTCCCTTGTACCGGATAACATGATATAGCCACGGTCGGTGCGCCCTTTTAAGCCGTGATAAATAGCATTTTCGACGAGCGGCTGGAGGATTAGTTTGGGTACATAAAATCCGCAAATATCCTCCTCTACCTCGCAAATCCACTCGAACGAATTCCTAAACCTGAACTGCTGCACCTTCACATAGGCGCTTACATGCTCGACTTCCTGTCCCAAACTGATTTGCTCTCGGCCATAACTTAGCGAAATGCGAAAGCATTTACCGAAGGCACCGATTACCTCTGCCATATCGCGTTGCCCATTCGCCAATGCCATTCCCTTCAGTGATTCTAGCGTGTTGTACAAAAAATGCGGATTAATCTGCGCCTGAAGCGCGCGGAACTCCGCTTGCTTACGCGACAGCAATGCTTCGTAGACCTGACCGTACAGTTCATGATTTTTTTGCATCATATGAAGAAAACGCTCCCCGATCTGCCCTACCTCATCCTTAGGATTAAAAACAACGGAAGTAGGAGCTTCGAAAGCTTGGGCTGAGCCTGTAGCGCTCACACTCCCATCGACCGCCATTAATCGGCTCAATTGAAGCAGGGGGCGACGAATCGTGTCACTCAGCCGATAAGACAGCATCCAGCCCAGCATCAATGCAATCAAAAAAGTCCAGATGGTCCAGGCGCCGATTTTCCGCGCATCCTCGAACAGCACGGACTGATCAACTTTTTGCAGCAGCGTCCATTGTCCTTCATTTAACGGGCCGTAAGAGATCATCGTCTGGCGGCCGTTCCATGTTCTCCAGTCCTTCGTAAGCACAGGCCTATCCACAGCCGATTTGGCAATCTGCCGCAATAGCGCTTGATCCGCGACACCCTGCTCCGGCAATCGGTATACAGGCTCGCCCTCCTGATCCAGCACCCACATCTGGGTATTGCCATCTGTTTCATGAAAAGCAAGCCCCCGAAACAGACTGGCCTTGTCGATTTCCAGCAGCAAAAATCCGAGTGGTGCATAATCTCCAGTCGTTTTTCGGAGCAGTTTCCCCACATAGATGCGATCCTCCGCCATCCCGCGTCCTGATTCAAACGGCGAATGTGCCATCCACATCATGGGCCGTTCGGCGAGTAGGCGGCGATAGTACACACGTGCTTCCTCTAATGTAGGAAGGCCGCCAAAACGGACCGAAACATTCCCCTGATAGAGAGAATGCTTGAGCCCGCCATTGGCGGCATATATGAGAGAGGACGTGATATACGGCTTGGTCTGGGTTTGCGTACGGACAACCATACTGAGTGTTTCATCGTTCCGTAAATATTCATAATCATCTTCCGGCTTGGTCTCCAGCGTAGACTGCACATCAGGATTGCTGAGAATGGCATTGGTCAGATCATTCAAGTCGGAGAGCGTCGCATTGACGTAATTTTCACTCATTTGCCGGGACTGCATAGCCAGCGCTTCCGACTTCTCACCAAGGGAATGGGCCGCGATCCGGTAAAAGGTAAAGGTCAGCACCACCATCGGAATGACGGTGAGTACCAGCGTCAGTACAATGAATTTCCCACGGATTGTAGGAATCCCGGCGAACTTTTGACGACCACGGCCTCCCATTCATCTGCCTCCCTTACACATAGGCTGGGAGCCATGTCCCGTGGGCTGCAATTAGGTCATCACACAGAGAAACGATATCATCCATGGACAGCTCTGCGGACGTGTGCGGGTCCAACATAGCAGCATGATAAATGTGCTCCTTTTTCCCGGTGATTGCAGCTTCAATCGTTAACAGCTGGGTATTAATATTCGTCCGGTTCAGCGCAGCGCATTGGGGTGGCAATTCCCCGACAAAGGTTGGCGTAACCCCGTTACGATTCACCAGACAAGGTACCTCCACACAGGCTTCCTTCGGCAGATTGGTAATTAAGCCTGTGTTCATCACATTGCCGCCAATGGCAAAAGGCTGATCCGTTTCAATCGCCTCAAATATATAAGAGGCATACTCGTTTGACCGTTCATGACGCAGATCCTGATTACCCAAAAGCTCTTCACGCATCGTTTCCCATCGTGCAATCTGGCTCACACAGCGACGCGGGTATTCATCCAAAGGAATATTGAAGCGCTCGATCAGCTCAGGGTATGCCCGTTTGATAAAATACGGATGATACTCCGCATTATGCTCGGACGATTCCGTAATGTAATAGCCGAATTTTAGCATCATTTCAAAGCGCACCATATCATGATGCTTTTCCTGTTGCTTAGCGGCGGCTCGTTTTTTAATCTCAGGATACAAATCCACACCGTCCTTGCTCACTTCGAGCAGCCACGCCATATGATTGATGCCTGCGATTTTTGCCTTTACACCTTCCTGCTCCAGCCCGAGGCTTTTAAACAGCTCCGGTATACACGCCTGCACGCTATGACACAGCCCTACCGTACGGACACCGCCATAAACGTTCATCACATTCGTTAGCACTGCCATCGGATTCGTGTAGTTGAGAAACCATGCATCCGGGCACACCTCGCACACATCTGCCGCAAAATCGAGCATCACCGGAATCGTACGTAAATTGCGGAAAATACCGCCAATACCAACCGTATCGGCAATCGTTTGGCGCAGGCCGTATTTTTTAGGAATTTCAAAATCCGTAATTGTACACGGATCATAGCCGCCTACCTGGATGGCGTTTACCACATAGGTCGCCCCACGCAGTGCTTCCTTGCTGTCAGTGTAGGAGCGAATCACACAGGTACTCCCTGTTGTTTTTTTTAAATTGGATAAAATATTTTCTGAATCTTTTAGCCTTACAGGGTCAATATCGAACAACGCCAGTTCAAAGCCCTGCAAAGCAGGCGTCAACATACAATCGCCAAGCACATTTTTAGCAAATACCGTACTGCCTGCACCCAGAAATGTAATCTTGCTCATACTTTTTCCCCCATTCACCTTTTTGTTCGCGGATTTGCACCTCAAATGCAAGGATACCCACCGCCACTCTCCCCTTTATTAGGAGGAAAGTGACGATGGGAAAGGTTAGTCATGACTATGCGTTGTTGCCTCCCATTCAGGATACCCCCGCTGATTTAGCGGAGCTGACAGGCCGAGGCGGTAAGGCAGATGTTACCGGGGATGTCGTAGTTGACGGGGTTACTGAAGTTTCCGGGCTAACCGGTGTTACCGATGGAGCCGCAGTCCCTGCCTCAATCACAGTTACCTTCGCAATTGCCTTTAACTCTGTCCCTTCTACTTTACCCTTCAACTCAAACGAACCTGGAGCAGCATATTGTGCAGGGTCTATATCCTCCCATTCCACAGCCACCCATTTGGTGAAGCCTTCTCCATACGTAGCTTCCACGACGCTTGGCAGTTCGGGTTTTTCACCCGCACGAGTCGTCACGTTTACTTCTTTTAACGCGGTGATTTTCTCAGTTGCCGCCAGATTCTGTGCTGTACCAGAGGCCAGTCCTGCCACCTCGGTTGCATTCAAAGCACGGCTGTAGATACGGAATTCATCCACCAGACCATTGAAGTACGGATCAGGGTACTGAGATTTGCCGATGAAATTATTTTTGGTCTGACCCAGACTGGTAGGATTCAAGGTCAGGTTGGTATTGCGTCCCACTTCTTTTCCATCCACGTATAAAATACCTGTGGAACCCGAAAGCGTGACCGCAACATGCTTCCATACGCCTGTTGGCAGTACAGGGCCTTCAATCGTCTGCTCCTGTCCCTGCCCGTTGCCTTGGTTGGTAATGGCAAACAGCATGGTATTTCCTGCTTTAGGCGTCAGGAACATATATTCATTCGTCCCGGAGCCAAAGTCAAAAATCCGCACATAATCGCTCAGGCTGTTCGCTTTGACCCAGCCGGATACAGTCAATTGCTGTGTCCGACTGACAATACCCGCCGGAAGCTGCACATAGCTGTCCTTGCCGTTCAGGCTGACAGCATTGCCTGTTTTACCCGCAGCCCATGCAGCCGTTCCCTTCACGGCAGCATCATTGCCACTGTCCGATGAATCCGCAACTACAGAACCGCTTGTTTCATCAAACTTGTAAACTGCAAGCTGTTCAAGTAACGGAGCCGCCGGTTCAGCTACCACCGTTACTTTGGCCTCCGCTGACAACTGAGAATCGCTGGCTGTCAGCTTGAACACATACGTTCCTGGCTCGGAAACGTCCACCTTCGTGCGCAGCGATGTTTTGTTACTGAATGTGACCTTCGCGTCCTGTGGTCCTTCGACCAGACTCCACTCGCTCGTCACCTTACCTTGTGGAAGTCCATCATCCGTAGCCGTGCCTTTCAGAATGATCTGATCCGGCAGCTTTACCTTCGAATCTTTGCCAGCATCCACGATAGGTGCTTTGTTCGGATCAGGTGTGGTCGGTGTCAGCTCTATCGTATAGGAGGATGCTGTACCAATCTCCAATTTAAGTTTGTTGGTGGTCGCATACGCATTAAACTTTCCTTGCGATTGACCGCCTACTTTAACCAGATACGTTCCTTTCTTCAAACCGTCAAATGTAACGTACGTGGAATGGGCTTGGCCCGGCGTTTGATTTTTCAGTTGGAACCATACATAATCCTTGGATGTTGCCAACTTGGCTTCTGTATATTGGTCCTTTTCCAGCTCGATATACAGTTTTTCCGTGATCAGATTGACCCGCTTGAACAGGCCGTCCAGTGGCTTGATCGTATACACGTTGCCGCTTTTGCTCACCTCTGCACCGTAGCCCGTCAATCCAAAAATAGGATCAATCGCAATATCAGCACTTAATGTTTTGAGCGCACCGAACAATCCGAGATCAGCCTCACCGCTCATGCCGCGCCAGCCGTTAAAGAGCGGAACATTTTTACCGCCGCCAGTGCCGTTCGTGCCGTTATTGCCTTTTTCCGCTTGATACGTCCATGCGACCGCCCCGATGTTTTCAGGGTCGGAGCTGATTTGCCCGGAGTTAATCGCTCCAACATTGGCAATTTTAGCTGCATAGGACAACCGCTGTTGTTCCTCACGGTGATTGTCCTCATGATGGCGAATCCAGTCATCCATCGCATATCCAGCAAGCGAAGTCGTGTACTGGAAGTTAAACCAGTTCTCCCCGGTAATCGTCACCGGATCGGTGTAGTAGTACCATACGGGCATGTGACCGCGTGCCGCACGGGTTTTGGCATTAATTTTACTCATCATTTCCAGGGCTTTACTTTGCTCGCCCTCTGTATCTATATTCTGCTTGGCTAACGTATATACAGCCTCTTCCCCTGTATTGTCATAGCTATATTCAGAACCGTAAGGATACTTTGTATTTTTAAAATTGTTATATTTACGATCCATTTTTTCCTTGAGATCATTCGCTTCATCATCATAGCCTTCATCATGAAGTGCCTGAATAATATCCGGTGTGGTCAGTTCGCCCATCAAACCTGTTTCCCAGTTGTACGCGACTGGCCCTTCATACAATGCTTTGAAAATGTTATACCCCCGCAGCAAATAGGTTTCCTTTGGATGCTTGTAAGTGACAAGATCCGGGTATTCCTTGGCAATCTTGTACATGCTGAAATACGTGTTGTATACGTGCGGATACGCATACCCTCGATAGGTCGGTGTATCGTTAGGCTCTGGCATCAAGAAATCATGAATTAAATAATCCTCATGATGTCCGTTCATCAGATTTGTCCAGATCGCCGTCTCCAAATAATCGTCTACTGCCCGCACCTCTTTGGCGACTGGAGACAGTGTGTTTTTCTCAGCCAGGAACTGTCCGTGGGTCAGACCCCAATCGTCTCCCCAACCCCAATAGCCGTTAAAAATGTTGCGTTTGGATTTGGTATGCATCATCCAATCGTCAAATACCTTGTCGCGCAGATCACCCGGTACATTCCATTGGGTTTTGTCGACCATAAATGTAGCATGCCGTTGCAACGCCTGATCAATCGGCTCGATGGCATAGAACTGTAACACCGTTTTGTTGCCGTTGCCGTATTCTACCGTTATGAAGTTCGGGCCCAGCTTAGTAAATTTCAGTTCATAAATGTAATGTCCTCCGGCCTTGCTATCTGTCTGCGGAATAACGGTTCCGTCTGGATAGGTTACTTTGCTGATCGCCTGCTTGGAGCGCAGGTCCACCTTCGCTTTTTGATTCGTAGGCACGATCATGCCGGGTACGACTGTTGTATCCACCAAGTTTTCTTGGTACAACGTATCTTTTACATCATGCTCGTCCTTCACCGCCAGAAACTTGAAGCCATAGTTTTTGCTTTGACCAGGATTCAGGATCAGGCTTGTATTGGGCAAATACCCCCGATTCGTGGACTTGATGACATTGGAATGAATATAAAATACATTGAGTCCTTCCAGCCATTTGCCTTCGTTGGCCGGGTTCCAGGCCCATTTGCTGCCCGGATGCTCCTCATCCCGCCAGTGATCCTGATATTCAAAACCCGCACCTGTTGTGGAATCAGGAATCAGCAGCAGGGAAGAACCAATGCCGCTGGGACGCCCAGCTGTAATATAGGAACTGTTATTGCCGACAAAGGAATGCGTCACCACTCTTGTTTCGTAGATCGCATCACCGTTGGTCCACTGCTCATTAAAAGGCAGAGGCAAACCGAAATCGCCAATCTCCAATTTTTTTCCACTTGTATTCTGCACCTGTATATTCCACAGCACCGAACCATTCGACTCTGCCGAATACGTTTCAATGACTTTAAAATTGCGTATGCCTTCTGCGTTAGTAGAGTTCTCGTACGTGACAGTGACACGGTTACCACTGGTTGTGATCTTACGTGCGTCTGCCGACTTGTTCGTCCATGCCTTCGTCCAGCTGCCTCCATCCAAGCGGTACGTGAACATCAGCTCTCCTAGCCACTGATGATCTGCGGTGTTCTGCTCAGGTGTAACCGTTGCGTTCATCACGTACTCTGTCGGGAAAGCATCTCCCTTGATACGTATGGATGAAATTTCACCGTGCTCACCTGTCTGAATCGTCAGCTTGTCATTGGATAGTTCATGGGCCTCTGCCGTATGCGTCCCAAACAACACAGACGCTGTGGTTAAAAACAAAAATGCCGCCAATATTCCCTTAAATTTCATCAACACGGCCTCCTTTTGGATCTCGGGGTCCTGATTTGCTTGCCAATCACCTGAAGTCTCTTCATTTCGCCGCAACCTCCTTGGAAATGTAAGCGTTACAACTCTATTGTACAAATCCTTGTCCATTGGTAAAATCAACATTTTCAACCGATTTATATAGGATTTCAACCTAATAGAGGGATACTGTTAGATCGGCAATCAACCAAGCTACGACAGATTTATCTGAATTAAGATTACAGATGATTGAGAGAAAGAAATTTAGATAGAGAGCAAGGAGGCATTTTTAGATACATCGGGTTTGAACAAATCATACAAACGGACACTATAAAATCGAGAATTTATTTTGAGCTGCTGTAGTGGGGAATCGATACGTTGGGTTTTCAGATGCGAGGGTATTTATTAAGATAGTTTCGCTCCTAAGGTAGAATTTGGAGTCTGCGTATGTAAAGAATTTTGGGGATAGGGTATGGGGAAAATCTGCTGAAAGCATCTATAAACTGGGCTGATTCCAATGGTATGCTTTGTATTGGTCAACCCCCATTTTATAGAGCTAACAAATCATATCTATCCCATAGCAATAGCAAGGGGCATGTAAACCGTACAAATATAAATACTGCCCCAAAATCTATTTTTAGGGCAGTATCAACATATCTCATTATTTTTCTATTTTTATAGTTCTTGAATTGTTGGACGAATAATCATCTCATTAATTGCTACATCGGCTGGCTGTTCAATTGCAAATGCTATGGCACGAGCAATGTTAGAAGGCTCGATAGCAATTCTCATATCCTCATTAATTGCTGTTTTTAACTCTGAGTTTGAAATTGCTGCTGTTAATTCTGTATCAATCGATCCTGGCGAGACAATAGTCGTTCGAATATTGTTGATACACTCTTCTCTACGAAGGCCTTCTGTAATGGCACGCACAGCAAACTTTGTACCACTATAAACTGAACTAGCAGGGAATACTAAGTGCCCTGCTATAGAGGAAACGTTAATGATATGCCCTTCTCTTCTTTCTCTCATGGTTGGAAGAACGGCAGCAATACCATAAAGTACACCCTTTATGTTAACATCCACCATCAAATCCCATTCTTTGATTTTCTTTTCATGAACAGGGGATAACGGCATGACTCCTGCATTATTGACCATTACGTCTATTTTTCCAAACTCTTTAAGCGCATAATCCGCTAACTCTTCCATCTGCTCATGTGAGGAAACATCCGTCACTTTATAAACAGCTTGCCCGCCATTATTTTGAATTGCTTCTTGCAGCTTTTGCAAACGAGCTTCACGACGAGCGGCCAGTACCAGCTTCGCACCTTTAGAGGCAAGTTCTTTTGCAGTCGCTTCTCCAATTCCACTTGAGGCACCTGTAATAATGACAACCTTATCTTGAATATTTTACATATAATTCACATCCTTTCTTGATGAAAACGTGATAACAATAAAAATGTTATTCTTCGATATGAAACCATCGACCTGAAGCTTGGATGACACCCCAAAGTTTTTCCGGAAGCTCAAGCTTACCAACTTTTGAAGCCTTTATCGCTGTTTGGATTTCAGACTCTTGTCCACTTTGAACCTTTTCTACCCAGTCTGGATTCATGATTAACGTATGACCAATAGCCGCTAAGGACAGCCCCTTATCTAAAGCCGTTACAACGTCATCCCGAGTGTCCATAGCACCAGCTGCCATTACAGACAATCTGCCATTTACATGTTCTATAATTAATTCAAGATATGTTTTTTCATCCTGACTATCGAACGGCTTTAACGAGAGCGCATTTACGAGTGAAGCATGCACATAATCGACACCTTCTTCAATCAGGTGATCAATTAATGTATAGGTATCTTTCATTCGCAGACCACCTTCAATTGGTTCATCAGGAGAAAGCCTGTAACCCAATATAAACGGTTTTGTTGCAAATTTTCGAATCACATTTTTCATTTCTTGAATAACCGCCAACGGAAAGCGCAAGCGATTTTCTAAAGAACCTCCCCATTGATCCTCACGTCTGTTGAAGAATGGAGAAAAGAAGTTTTGCAGCAAAAATCCATGTGCACCATGAATTTCAACGCCATCAAATCCTGCTTCAATGGCTCGTCTTGTTGTTTCTCCAAATGCACGAATTACTTCCATGATCTCATCATGTGAAAGTGCTCTCGGCAAAACAGAAGGAGCAAATTCCGTAGCTTCAGTCTGTACAGCACTGGAACTTACCACATCTCCATTTGGAGTTAAGGTCGGAAGTGCTTTGTTGCCTGCGTGGAAAACTTGAAGTACCGCAGGAGCTCCTCCACTTTTCGCCGCATCGGCTAATTTTCGTAAACTTGGAATAAATGTATCGTCATAGCCTGCAAATTCATGCGTAAAACCTATACCGTTTGGTTGGACATGCGTACAGCCTGTTATAACCAAACCTACACCGTTCACTCTTTTTTTATAATAATTTACTTCTTCATCTGAAATCGTGTAATCTTCATTACTGGCCCAAGTTGTCATAGGCGCCATAATGACTCGATTTCTAAGGTCGATTCCATTTTTGAGTGTAAAGGATTCAAATAGTTTGTTATATTTTGCGTTCATTTTCTAACCTCTTTCTAGTTATTCATTTATAAACTGTAGTAATTGTTGTCTTAAGTTAAAGCATTTATTCGCATTCCCAGAGGAGATTACCAGTTGATGAGCGCTCACAACATTGGTACAATGACATCATAAAGTATTCGAGTAACTCGAAGTCAATAGCAAGGAGGTTCGAAATTTTGAATCAGACATTACATGAACCAAAATATACGGTAAAAGATGTATCTGAAATAACTGGCCTTACAAAACATACGATCCGTTACTATGATGACCAACAATTAATACCTTTCGTTTCGAGAGACGGCAGAAACAATCGCTTATTCTCTGAACATGATCTGGATTGGTTGCGAATGGTGCATTGCTTTCGTATTTCAGGATTGCCGATTTCAGAAGTCAAACATTACATTGCTATGTGTTTGCAAGGTGATGAGACGATTCCTGAAAGGGCTGAGCTTGTTGTAAAACAAGAAAAAGAACTAGAAGCGAAGATCCATGAGTACAACCTTCAATTAATGCACATAAAAGAGAAGAAGGCTTACTACGAAAGTGTTTTGGCTGGTCAATTAGACGATACCTGGAATCCAGTTAACAATAACCCAGAATGTGGAGAAAAGTACGATATACCGGAACATATCAAATCAGCGTCAAAAGTTCATGCTTGATCTTAGAAGATAGTCTACGGCTTCGAGTACACTCGAAGTCAATTTTTTTGTGTATTTAATTTTGACGGATATTGCACCAATCTGCCTGTTACTTCAATGAAAGAGGGAGCATTTGCCGCGGCAGTGTGCTCCCTGTTCTAAATTCAACTATCGTTTTCCGTTAGTTGAACCCCGAATTAAATTAAGTTGTAGGTGGTAGTGAGAGGATTAGGCAAACATTTGGCACGAACGGGATAACGATCGCTTTGTCATCTGGTGCATAATAAGGATGTGAAGTGGGTGTCTGTTATGAATATGGATTGTAGTTGATTTACACATAATAATTAAAAATACTGGAGGATTTTATATGCAAAAAGTAACTTTGAACAATGGTGTTGAGATGCCTATACTCGGTTTTGGTGTTTATCAGATCCAAGATGCAAATGAATGTGAACAAAGTGTTTATGACGCTATTATGGCAGGCTATCGGTTGATAGATACCGCTGCCTCTTATTTAAATGAAGAAGCAGTTGGCAGAGCGATTAATCGAAGTGGCGTGACAAGAGAGGAGTTATTTATCACTACGAAACTTTGGGTTCAGGATACTGGTTATGAGCGTACAAAAAAGGCATTTGAAAAATCACTGGAAAGATTGCAGTTGGATTATTTGGATTTGTATTTAATTCACCAGCCATATGGAGATGTGTTTGGTTCTTGGCGCGCTATGGAGGAATTGTATCGTGAAGGAAAGGTCCGTGCAATCGGCGTTAGTAACTTCCATGAGGATCGCCTGATCGATTTGATTATTCATAATGAAGTAGTTCCTGCCGTAAACCAGGTTGAAACGCACCCATTCAATCAGCAAATTGAAAATGCAAAATTCATGAAAGAGAATAACGTTCAGATCGAATCCTGGGCGCCTTTTGCTGAAGGGAAAAAAAACTTGTTCCAGCATGAGATATTGGCAGCCATAGCTGAAAAGTATAATAAATCCGTTGCTCAGGTGGTTTTACGCTGGTTGACACAAAGAGAAGTTGTTGTGATTCCAAAGTCCGTTCGTAAAGAAAGAATTATCGAAAACTTCGATATCTTTGACTTTGAGTTAAGCCAAGAGGATATGGAGTCGATTACTACGTTAGATACGAAACAGAGCCTGTTCTTTTCACATCGCGATCCTGACATGGTGAAATGGATCGGTAGCCGTAAACTCGATATCTAACCCTCTTTCAAAAGATCACCCGTAGGTTTTGATTACGCCAAAAGAACCAACAATTTAACAATAACCGTTAGAAGTATGGAGTAGATGCCCTAAGGAAATCTACTCCTCTTTTTCGTTTGCGGTATCAATGTATTTATTGAACTATCGTTCCCCGTTAGTTTAATACATTTATCAAAGAAGGGACGTCCCCCATCACAGATGTCTGGAGAAACGCCCCTGTCGGCGGTGATCGCTACAAAGCAATACATTTATGTCGTAGGAGCACAATGTCCCCTTACCAAATTATTGCACCGCAGAAATATTGAGGGCGGCCTCTATTTGATATTGGCATTATTATCGAAAAATACTGCATTTCTTTCCCTCTATGCAACCTGCGTAATAACAAGGTGCGCGGAAACTGGTCTTGTTCCTCCAGCTAATGGAGTGATCGTGAGTGCCGCGGCATTGCCAGCAGGATTTCGCACTGTGAGTACTGAATTAATGACCGTTGTTTGTACAAGAGCCATTCCTACTATTTGAGAAGTACCTGTTGCACGCCCGACCACCGTATAAGCCAGGTCAGCGCCGTTGAGTGTTAAAATGAGTTGACCCGGTTCGTTTACACCTACCTGAAACAAAACCTGATAAGTGCCAATTGTAGCCAAGTTAAAAGAACTCGCATTTATACGGGTAATTGCAGTCCCACTGATTGGACCATCTTGCGGAAAACTCACGTCCGTGTCGGGAGCAACAGTTGCTGCATTATCAGGAGGCATCAAGGCAAAGAAATCTGCAAAGCCTAATACTCCACCTGCTGGTCCTGCTGCTCCTGTTGCTCCTGCTGGACCTGCTGCTCCTGTTGCTCCTGCTGGACCTGTTGCTCCTGCTGCTCCTGTTGCTCCTGTTGCTCCTGCTGGTCCCGCTGGCCCTGCTGGTCCTGCTGCTCCTGCTGGCCCTGCTGGTCCTGCTGGTCCTGCTGGTCCTGCCAATCCAGCTGCGCCAATTGCTCCTGCAATCCCTGCAAGTCCCTGTGGGCCAAGTGCTCCTGCAAGTCCTTCGGGGCCAAGTGCACCTATCGCTCCTGCAATCCCTGCCAGTCCTTGGGGACCAAGTGCTCCTGCAAGTCCTTGAGGGCCAAGCGCCCCAAGTGCTCCTGCAATCCCTGCCAGTCCTTGGGGACCAAGTGCTCCTGCAAGTCCTTCGGGGCCAAGTGCGCCTATCGCTCCTGCAATCCCTGCCAATCCTTGGGGGCCAAGTGCTCCTGCAAGTCCTTCGGGGCCAAGTGCGCCTATCGCTCCTGCAATCCCTGCCAATCCTTGGGGGCCAAGTGCTCCTGCAAGTCCTTCGGGACCAAGTGCTCCTATCGCTCCTGCAAGTCCTGCCAATCCTTGGGGGCCAAGTGCTCCTGCAAGTCCTTGAGGTCCTGCTTCTGCAATTGCTCCCGCAAGTTCTTGAAGTAATTGCTGACCTTTAGGTGGGGGACACGGTACCCGCACTATTTTTTTAATAACTAGAAGACGTCGTTTCTTTTTTTCCCCTTTTGGATGGCAAACAATTGCGGTTTTCTTTTTGCACGATTTTTTTTTATACAGAAAACTCAACCGTTTCTTTTTTCTTTTCTTTTGGATGGCAAACAATTGTGGTTTTCTTTTTGCGCGATTTTTTTTATCCGGACAACTCAACAACGACACCTCCCTATAAAGATAGTTTAGTGTACGTAAGTTATTTATTTTAGGCATGGACGAATAGCCGGTTATTGGCTAGACTAAAAACCATTTTTAGAATATTGGGTGTTTAGTAGGGTGCTGTTATTTCACAAACCACAACACTCTTTCAGTATGATTACAAAATTTAATCATCCTTCACTGCGTCAACCAAAATCACATTTGGGTCTCTTTTTGTACCTCACAGTGGCAGTGTGCTCCCTGTTCTAAATTCAAATATCGTTTCCCGTTAGTTGAATCATTTCTGTGATTGATCCACCTTGTAGATTCTTCTGGTAAGCGCCTGGTCATCATCTGTCCATGATATTTGGAGCTGTTTGCGGGTTTTTGAGTGCAGGCAGTAGAATGCCATCGATTAGCGCTGTGAAGAAAGGCTTGTCGAACGGTTTGCGCTGGATGAGTCCGCGAAAGGAAGCCATTGAAGTAATGACCTGACAAGCCATCTCAATGTCCGCGTGAGCGGGAATTTCACCGCCGACAAATGTTATTGTTGATATTTGATACTTACGAACTAGCGTTCTATAATAAGGGTAATATCACTGTTCGGAGATGATTTGCCCATGGATTTAAAGGAACTGAAGAGGCATACTGATACATTGGACGATGACGGTAAGCGAGAGCTTATCTACTTTTTACAGTCTCGAACCAAGGGTGTGGCGGTTCCAGTTTGTGCGATTGATGAAATTCAAGAGCAGAAGCATAAAGCATAAAGTATAAAGTATGAAGATGATCAGATAATAAATTTGTACACATAAGGAGATAAAAATTATGGCAAAAAACAAATTACTAAGAATGGACAATGTTGGCATCGTTGTAGAATTCCTTGATGACGCAATCTCTTTCTTCGAGGAGATTGGCTTGAAGCTCGAAGGGCGAGCTACTGTCGAAGGTGAATGGGCTGGTCGTGTAACCGGGCTGGGTTCACAGTGTGTAGAGATTGCTATGATGGTTACCCCAGATGGCCACAGCCGACTTGAACTTTCGCGATTTCTCACCCCACCTACTATATCCGATCACCGAACTGCTCCTGTAAATGCCCTCGGTTATCTACGCGTCATGTTCACCGTTGAAGACATTGACGAAATGGTATCCAGACTCACAAAGTATGGTGCTCAGATCGTTGGCGAAGTGGTTCAGTACGAGGACTCGTATCGGCTCTGCTACATTCGTGGAATTGAAGGACTTCTAATCGGTTTGGCGGAACAACTCGGTAATAAATAAGTGACGTTTAAAAGAAGACTTAACTGAAATATACATTGCTAGAGTAAAAAATAGAAACAAAAAAGCAGTGTGAAAGTATTTCGAAGAAGTCGGGTGCATCAATCATATAAACACCGCATTCACACTCGGGGTCTGGGCGACCCTCGGTCCCGAAAACTAGGAACGAGGAAGTAATTGCAGGGACACATTCGCACCGACTAACCGCATCGCGGCCGACAGCAAGCTACCTTAACTCGGTGGGACATCGTGATGCATGAACTTTAACGGAAATCAATGCAAAACCAAATTAAAGGGACTCAACTAAAGGGAACGATACTCAATAAACCGCCTTTTCACCAAGGCGGTTTTCTTACGGTCAAATATCAACATTAGAATGTAACATAGCCTTTAAAAAAATATACCTCCCCCCATTATTGTACAGAAGGGATAAGGATATTGTCGTGGATATGCCACTTTATCGTCTGCCCTCTCCTTGTGTTAGTTGAACTATCGTTTCCCGTTAATTTAATAACTCTATATGCAAGTTCCCTTACTGACCATCATGTATTATAATTCTATAAAAAGGGAAGGGACTCTTCTGCCCATGGAATTATCGAGGTCTCAGCAATTAGCTCAAGAGTATGTAACAAATTATGCAAGAAGCCGCAAAAATGAGGCAGAGCAAACAATTAGGGAAATCCTTCGTATGTCCAACATCGAGCTAAAGACATTTGAAGACGCTATCACTAAACTAAAATCTCATGCAAGTATTGCGCTACACTTTCACCCAGATCGATTAGATCCGACCATGAAAAGCGTTGCTGAAGGACTACTTGAGCAGGGAATTTACAAAAGTCAGTTTGAGACTTTCCTATCGAATGGAAGTGTATCAGCATTTTCAGGTGGTGAACGTGACGTTTGGGAGAATAAAATGTTTGGCGGAGCGTACCAAATAAATGGCTCAACCAATAGCGAACGGCCCAAGTATGGGGCACTCAATGTCATGTTACATCCCGATGGACCTGCTCCACGTTTTGGATCATGCTATTTCCTTTTATCCACAGAGGTCTCTCATCGTTGCACTTATACTTATTTGGATTCTCACCAAGACCCCAAGGAAAAGGGGACGTATGAGGAATTTGACCTCATTTTGGCTGCTCTCATGAGGGATGCGTTCTATAGTGATTTTGCCATTGGTGAAAGAAATCTGACGGTTCGAAAGTTAATCGACCATATGCTCGTCAATCTTGAGAAACCATTCCAAAATCCATCAAACAAAGAGCCAAACCGAAATCTTGACCACTATATCGAAGCTCAGGTTCATGGTGACATTTTTCTTAAAGAAGACGTAAAGATGCTTGTTGCCGACCCATCATTTAAAGGCACCCATACTGGACGAATCTTAGAGCAGATATGTTTAAAGTATTCAGTTGATCTTTACTGGCACATGGGCTTTACACTTTTGGTTGATGAGGTTCCTATGGATTTTAGAGGTCCTTCCATGCCTTCACTAGCCAAAAGAATTGCGCAAAGTAATTTTATTGATGCAAATATGATTGGCTCTGCAGCTATCGACTTGAAACGAAATCCAAGTAATTGGAGCGATAGAGGAACCTACAAAGAAGTTCTACAAGAATTAAAATTACTCTGGCATGTTTTAGTGAGATATGGAAAGCCAATGGAAAAGTGAACAATTTTCTGTGAAGATGGAGCAATTCTGTACCCTTCTCCTTCATTCACTAACCTGCCCATCGTATTATGGGATCAACCAGTTCTTTCTGGTTGATCCTTCTTTCATTTGCACAGAGGATTAAGGTAGCCTGGTCGAACGTACCTGCCCGTGGGACTTGATCCCGAGCGCTATAGTGTTCGCCCTATTTGTCATGACCATGATTGAGGCTGGTTGGGACGTAAGATCCCGTATAACAAGCGATGCTATGGAGCGACAAGAAAAACCATAGGGATACCGGTGAATCTAAACTTACAGGGAGAGATGAAATGAATCCAGTTGTCGGTCTAGATATTTCAAAAGAAGAAAGTCATGGACAAGCCTTTTTAGCGCGCGGAAAGCCCTTCAGAGGGACATTCCACTTCGAACACACTCGTGATGGCTTAGCAAATTTACATCAAGTTTTGAAGGATGTTGAGACTGCATCCAAACTACGTCCTCTGCTTATTCTAGAAGCAACCGGCCATTACCAAAGTCCCGTTGTTCAGTTCCTAGAAGAATATCACTACATTTACATTGTCATTAATCCGCTCATCTCAAATCGGCTTAGAAAGTCTCAACTTCGTAAAGTAAAGACGGATGCTGCGGACGCTTACCTATTGGGAGAGTTGTACTACAAGGAAGAGTTTGAACCTTTTAAGAAAAGAGGTATGCAACTTCTCAATCTGCGCTATCTTACAAGACAGTATGAGTCCCTTTCAAAGATGTGTGTACAGACGAAGCTGCAATTCCAAGCCGTTTTAGATCAGGTTTTCCCAGCTTACAAAGGCGTCTTTGGAGCTATGTATTCCCGTATTTCACTACGGTTTTTAAGTGAATTTCCAACCTCATATTCAGTTTTGCAGACGGATGAAATTACACTCAAAGCTAAGATGAAAGAATTACTTTCTTCGAAACGGGGGCGTTCAGAGGGCTGGATTAACCAACGGGTTCAGCGACTGCTAGACGCGGCAAAGCAAAACCCATTTCAGCAAACCATGTATGCAAGCCACTTAATTCAATTTGAAAGTTCTTATTACCCTTATTCTTCAGTACCAAGAGCATCTTGCTGAACTGGAACAGAACATAGATGCTCTGGCTGAAGAAATTGAAGAGTATGAATTAATTCAATTGATTCCCGGTATTGGGCATAGAATTGCTGCAACAATTTTATCTGAAATTGGAGAAGTCGACCGATTTGATCATCCTAAAAAGCTAGTGGCTTTTGCAGGCATTGACCCGAGTGTCTTTGCTTCCGGTAAATTTACAGCAACTCGAAACCGAATCACGAAACGTGGTTCCAGGCAGTTGCGTTACGCACTGGTAATGGCTGTCCAGTGTGGACTTATACGCTCCCGAAATATACGAATCAAAGCGTTCTATGATCGCAAGAGAGCAGAAGGAAAACCACATAAAGTAGCTCTAATCGCATGTGCAAATAAGCTCGTCCATTGGCTCTATGCAATCTTGAAAAACAAAAAGGAATTCCGTCGAATTTAAAAGATTATTATTGGCATAACCTTCCAAGACAAAATAGAAATTGGAGGGTTATTTGGCATGCTCATTTTAACTATACCACATGATTTAGAATCACTTTACTGGTAATCTTGACAAGCTATTAGCTGGTATAGTTTTACCTTCGTTTGTTGTGCCTTATTCCGACTAATCTCTACGAGCTACACGAAACCCTTGATCGGGTCCAAAGCCATTCGCATCAAACCTGGTCTCTATACCAGTCCCAACACCATTCTCTTACGTTGCCAGACATATCGTAAATTCCTAACTCGTTGGGTTTCCGGGTACCGATCGATTTTGTTTTATTATTGTTGCTCTCTATGATAGGCCAGTTCCAGTCTCCAGATAAGTACTTGTCTCCGGCATTTTTCCAATACCATGCGACCTCGTCGGCATTATTGCTTCCGCTGTATGTGTAGCCCTTGCTCGCCTGACCTCCGCCTGCAGCATATTTCCACTCCACTTCTGTGGGCAAACGGTAACCGTTAGCTTCCTCATTAATCGTTACTGTCCATTTTATATTATCGTTATCATTCTTATTATTCGGGTCTTTTTTATCCTTATTTATGTTGTAATACGGTTTTCTACCGGCATATTGTCGACTACAAATACCGAGGAATTACTTCCCATGACTTCAACCCACTCTTTTTGAGTTACCTCGTATTTGCCGATATAAAAGTTCGCTAGGGTCACGCTTTTTCCAGAGTTGTTGGACTTGTTGTTCTGAAAGGTTCCACCTTCCACGTATACAAGGTTATCCTTTTTTTCAGGCTTATCTTACGAACATGCGCTGATCACAACCATTGGTGCTATTAAAAGGAAAATTAATAGCTTTCTCATTGATATATCTCCTTTAAGCTGGTAGGGAAAATCATAGGCCATGACGGCCCGCAATTCTCCTCCAGCAGCGTCGAAGGCCGTTCGTCTAGCAGGTAACGGCCTGCAACGCATCCGCACTGACGGATAGACTGGAGGAGAACGGCCATCGGCCTGCCTACAATACTTAGGACTCGGTGAGTCCTCCATGATCGATTCATTTAAACCCTATCTATCAGACAGCTCTCAAAACCCGCTTATCCCGTGAGACAGTCCCAACCGCGCCTGTTCGTTGAACAGCTTGCAGTTGAGTGGTTACCACACCGTTACGTCAGAGCTCCCACTACTCTGATACCCCTCTGTTGCTAACACCTGGTAAGACCAGTTACTTCCCAGATTCATTCCTTTGCTCGCCCATGCTTTCACGTGGTTGCTGAAAGTGATCGTGGAGTTACCCCCCGTCGGTCTCTTCGACTGTCGAACACTCCAGTACTGAATAAACGTCGTTTTTTGGCCTTCAATGGAAGGTGCGTCGTATCGCATTGTTGTGTAGATGTCATATGTGCCCCCATCACTGGTCACCGTACCTTTATACGTTCCGGTAGGTCGATAAGTCCCCCAGCTATCAACGACGTAATATTCGATGAGTGAGTTTCTCGTCCACCCGTAGAGAGCCAAATATCCATTACCGGACGGCGCCCAGACACCGGCATTGTAGTTAATCGTTCTGTTTGGCGATCCAGTAGTCCAGCCTTTGCCGACAACAAAATTCCCGGTATCCTTCCATGTTACGCTGTAATTACCGCCTGATCCATTAACAGCATTGACCGTCCCACCGCCATCGGTCCAATTTTGCCAATAGTCTGTCGCTGCACTTGAGGTTGTTGCAAACAACCCAAAACTCATGGAAGCTGCAAGAACTACCGTCATCATTTTCTTACTAAACTTAAACATACTTTCCCTCCTAAAATTTTTGTGTTTGTCCCATACACCTGCTTGTTAGTTGGTTCTCTTTGCAGTACATTGCTTATCCGTGTCATATCCCGTTTTTTTACTTTTACCTCCTTTCTGAGTAAATTATAGAATGATAGCGTTTGCATAAAAACCTAGCAAATTAAAGCTTTAACTCTATTATGTTTAGCTTTCTTTAAAATTTATAGAAGCTGTCGAGGAAAGTAAGCTCCACAATACGGTTATGATGGGACGATTCAACGAATAATTCCAGCATTACAGCGAGGGAAAGCACCACTCAAACGCGTAGTGGCGCCTCAGGTACATTTTCAACTCAACTTATATACTAAAAAAACTTTATGCAAATAACGCATAAATATCAATATACATCCATCGCATGCTGTAAAATGTGCTTGGGTGATTAGCAGCGCATAAATGAATCCCCGATTCACGTGAGGACAAACACTTAACTTTTCATAAGGAGGTATGATAAAAATGATTTTGGAGGATATGTACTATGGGAAATGGCGTCCCAGTGAACAGATACATTCAACCGACCCTGAATCTCAAAAAGTGAATCAAAAAATTAGTGATCTCATGGAGATGTTGAAAAGCAAATTACCAGCAGTCGATTTTGAGTCAATTGAAGTCATGTTTGATTTATTAAGCGAGTCAACTTCCCTGCACTCCGCAGCAGCATTCATTCACGGGTACCGGGCGGGGGCATTAACGATGATTGAAGTATTTAGCGAGGACAAAGAAATTGTTGATCGTAATAGATAGATGATGGAGGAGTTATGGTGGTGAGCCCGTTACGCATGCAGATTGTTCTTCCGATCGCTGTTATCCCTAGATTTTTCCTCAGTAAATAAAATTAAAAATCCGGGGATAACAAAACGAATGGAGGGGCTCCCTAGCCTCTGCCTACGCCCCCCAGCGCATTCATCAAGAACTCGTAAATTTCCAGTTCGTTGATTTTATCGCCATCGGTCACTATGTTATGCTGAACTTGCAGTCCGTTCTTGAACACGGTGAACATCCGAGCTGTCCTGTCCGCATCGATTGAAATAGGGATAGCTCCATTCTGCTGTCCGACTTCGATCCACGTTTTGGCAGTGAGGATAGATGCTTCATGATAACGTTTCAGAATGCCAGCCACGGCGGGCTTATCCTGTTGGCTGAGTAGATAAATAAAAATCAGGCTGGCAGCGCTGTCCCCACTACCAATGTTACGAAGCCGTTCAGTTAAGGTGTTAAGCGGGGACTTGATTCCTTCTGGTCCTGCGGGAGTCCGGGCGACAGATTCAAAAAAGCGCTGATTGGTTTTCTCCATTCCCGCCTCCAGAATCATACCGAACAATTCATCTTTGCTTTTGACATAATGGTAAATGGCTCCTTTAGTCAGTCCGCTGCGGTCCGCAATATCCTGTAGTGTCGTCGCCCGACAGCCTTTCTCCATAATCATCTTTTCGGCAATCTCAAGCAGCTTTTTTAGACTGTCGTTCATCGCTTTGTCTTGCATAATCTTTTACCTCCCGTTTGTCTGTCTTTTTATTCGTTTAATGAAACCTATATTCCACCAGATCGTCAAACCAATAAGCCCGTAGGTGAAGAACGGCGATACGACCAGAAAGGTCGATATGGACAGCGAATATACCAGCACTACTTTGATGAAGGCTTCCAGCAACAGGCTGAGTCCCCACACCGCCGTTATCAGGCGGAAATTAAAGCGATAGCGCGGAAGTTTCCCCCATTTATCGTTCATCTGAGGATTATGGCCTGTGAATCTTTCGGCAAAATAATAAATTAATGGTCTGCTAAAAAACAGCGAACCTAGAAACACCACCCCCATAATACCAGTCACATAAGACTCGCGCAGCAAAATGAAGCGTTCATCACCGCCCAAGAGAACAGCAACAACACTAAGAATTAGGCCGAGAAAAATGAATCCGGAGAAAGCATCTGCTTTACGGGTCCGTATAAGGCTGTAGATTGAGTCGCATAGCGGTACAAGTGCAGCGATGGACAGAGCTATCAGACTGCTTGTGTGTGGAATTAATAGACGATAAGTCAAATAAGGCAATACGAGGTTGATGATTAACGTAAAGATGATTTCGTTGCGAGATTTATTCATGATCGACTCATCCTCTCATCATTTAAAACATACCTTCGGTAGGTATCTTTTATTTTACATACCTTCGGTAGGTGTGTAAAGATTAAAAAATATTAATCTCTATCCTATATACCAGTTAAGGATTTCTCCCCCTCACTAAGTTAGCTGTACTCGCGCTTAAATCTACATATTGCCCAAATGTGGTTACACAGTTCACATCCCTGCAACTACAAAAAGGGAGATGGCGCTGGCCATCTCCCTCTCTTATTCTAACTCCACATTACTTGCTTAAAAACATATTACTTGCCAGATGGTCAGTGAGCGGAGCGGGCAGAATTGTTCTGAAGATGCGGAGCGTTCGCCTTTATCCCCGGATTTTCACCTTTAAATTTCTATTCCATGAAAAAATCCGGGGATAACAGCGATCGGAAGAACAATCTGCACGCGCAGCGCCTCCCCGCACCACCAGTAACTATTTTTAATCCCCCACCCGATTCAAAAACACCTTCGTCCGTTCCAGCTGCGGATTGTTGAAAATCTGCTCTGGTGTACCGGATTCTGCAATTTCTCCATTATCCATAAAAATGACACGATCCGCCACATCTCTCGCAAAGTTCATCTCGTGGGTCACAATGACCATCGTCATATGTTCCTCAGCCAGCTTTTTGATAACTCGCAGCACCTCGCCTGTCAGCTCAGGATCAAGGGCCGAGGTCGGCTCGTCAAACAGCAAAATGTCGGGATTCATCATCATTGCCCGGGCAATCGCCACACGCTGCTTCTGTCCCCCCGACAGTCGGGATGGATACGCATCTGCTTTATCTGCCAATCCGACTTTAGCCAGCAACTCAGCGCTTTGGCGACGCAGTTCAGCCTTACTCACCTTTTTCACCAGCTTCGGAGCCAGCTCCAGATTATCCTGCACCGTCAAGTGAGGGAACAGATTAAAATGCTGAAACACCATGCCCATACCGGTGGTAATGCCCTTAATATCACCTGCCGGAGCGTACTGACCGTTTTCCACCAGTGCTTTATCATGAATGCGGATCGTCCCGCCTGTCACATCTTCCAGGTGCACCAAACTACGGAGCATGGTACTTTTTCCTGAACCTGAAGGACCGATGACGGCTACAACCTCGCCTGCTTTAACGTTAAAGCTCACTCTTTTCAGAACGTCGAGCTTGCCGAACGATTTTTTCAAATCGGTTACTTCTATTGCATTAGTATTCATATCCCGACATTCCTTTTACTCGAATTTAAAACGTTTTTCCAGCGCCCTGAAGAATAGCGTCAGCACCAAAGCTAACAACAAATAAATAACCGCCGCTACAACATAAGGTACAATCGAGAAATCACGGTTTACAGCCGTATTCGCAAAATGTAGCAGTTCCGGTACCGCTACTGCATACAGTAGTGCCGTATCTTTTACCAGTGTTGTCGCTTCATTGGTTACCGCAGGCAAAGCGATCCGTACCATTTGCGGCACAATGACTCTAATCAGCGTCTGCGACTTGCTCAAGCCCAGCACTTGCGAAGCCTCGTATTGCCCTTTATCAATCGACAACATCCCGCCTCTGAAAATTTCTGCAAAATAAGCTGCATAATTCAGTACAAATGCCAGTACCGCAGCCGTTGTCCGGTCCAAGACCAGATACTCCCCAATGACAGGCAACATCGGCAGACCAAAACAAAAGAACAATAATTGCAGCAATAGCGGCGTACCGCGTATAACATAAATGTACGTATGCATCAGCCAGGCGATTGGCTTAATCCGGCTTTTGGCCAGCAACGTAACGATAAAACCCAATGGAATAGACAAGATGAGCGTGATGAAAAATAAAATAACCGTCATCTGTGCCCCTTCAAGCATAGGCTTCATAATTCGCAAAATATATTCCATACTCATGACCTTCGACTCCTAAACCCTTAGTTCAATACACTACGTATTAATTTAATACTTTATCTTCACCAAACCACTTTTTCGAAATTTCAGCAGCTTTTCCGTTCTTGTGCAGCTCATCCAAAGCGGATTGCAGCTGCGTCAACAGCTCTTCATTTCCTTTTTTCACGCCGATGCCGTATTCCTCAGGGGCCAGTGATTCATCAAGCAGCTTATACGTCCCTTGTTCCTTCGACATATAATACTTGGCAACAACTTCATCAATGACAACCGCATCCAGACGTCCGGTTTTCAAGTCTGTCAAAGCGAGAACATTATCCGGGAACTCGAACACTTGCTTCAATTTACTTTTGATCGGATTTGCATCCAATGCATCGGCTGCTGAAGACAGCGTCTGGAGTCCCACCGTTTTGCCCGCCAGATCAGCCAGCTTGGAAAGACTGGAAGTAGCCGGAATGACAATCACCTGACTGTTTTTCAGATATGGCTTCGTGAACAGCACTTTTTCCTTACGCTCATCCGTAATGGTGTATCCATTCCAAATGAGATCAATACGTCCGCTGTTCAGCTCGGATTCCTTGGCAGACCAGTCAATCGGCTGAAATTCCACCTGTTTACCCATTTGTTCCCCGGCCGCTTTTGCATAATCAATATCAAAGCCGGTCAGCTCGTTATTTTCATCTCTAAAGCCCATCGGGGCGAATTTATCATCAATTCCAATAATCAATTTACTGTTATCCTTACCGCCGGAACATCCGGCCAACACGATCATCATCAATCCAATTAACATCGTAAACATGGCTGCTTTTCTCATCTTATTCCCCTCCAACAATGGTGACCCCCGTATCCAAGAACAGGTGGCAAACGCTTTAGTTCGTTAACACGTTATCAGAGTATCATCATAACACACCGCAGGATACTCGTCGAGAGGAATGAGCGGAATCTTAGCCTTATATAAATGGAAAACCTGTGACGAAAATTTGACCTGTGTTCTATAATGTAAAACCTTACCTTGACATGTCACCTAAACCGTCTTATTATTTCCTAGTATTCTTATATACTTTTATTTATTTTAAAATTTCAGCAGCAATAGTATGTAAATCAGCTTGATAGACAGGAGAAATAAAGCCCCATGTACATTTTAAAGCGTCTTTTTACGATGTTCATAACGTTGTGGATTATCGTCACTTTAACGTTTATCATCATGCACATCATTCCGGGTGATCCATTTTCGAACGATTCCAAAACCATTCCGGAAGCGGTATTGCAAAACATGCGTGCCAGGTACAATCTGGACAAGCCGCTCGCTGTGCAGTATGTGCTGTATCTAAAAAATCTGCTAGTGCTGGATATGGGCCCGTCTATTCAATCGAAAACGACGGACGTCAATGTGCTCATCGCCCGAGGTTTTCCACCTTCTGCATTGCTGGGTATTCAATCCATCGTGGTCGCGATTATTGCCGGTATTTCGCTCGGAACACTGGCTGCCTTACACCATAATCGACCACTGGATTATATCTCGATGTTTATCGCCATTGTTGGTATTTCCGTACCCAGCTTCATATTGGCACCGCTGTTAATCAAGTATGTTGCTGTCCAATGGCACCTGCTTCCGGTCGCCTCATGGGGAACCTGGCAGCATACGGTGCTTCCTTCGCTGGCTCTCGCTGTTTCACCGCTTGCCGTTATCGCCCGCTTTATGCGGACGAGCATGCTGGAAGTCATGCATGAGGAGTACATACGCACTGCCAAAGCAAAAGGGTTGTCCTCTTGGGCAGTAGTCATTCGTCACGGATTACGTAATGCGTTGATTCCGGTGCTTTCCTTTATCGGACCGCTTTTCGCTTCCGTTATTACAGGTACCTTTGTCGTTGAAAAAATATTCGCCATTCCCGGCATCGGTAAATACTTCGTAGACAGTATCTTTAACCGGGATTATCCAGTGATTATGGGGACGACCATTTTCTACAGTGCCATTCTGGTCGTTACTTTATTTTTAATTGATATATCCTATCGCCTTGTCGATCCGCGAATCAAATTAGACAGCAAAGGAGATTAACATGAAAGCAGCACCTACTGTCGAAAAGGACAGCCTGTTCAGTCTTGTAGACCGTAGCCAGATCCCCACCCCCACGTTGACCAGACCCAAAGAATCACCCTGGCGGGATCGGCTACGCAGACTTTTTAACAACAAGCTTGCTCTGTTGGGGCTTTCTCTACTTATTATTATTATTGTGCTGGCGATTATTGGACCTTCCATGGTTCCTTATGCACCCAGTGATCAATCCCTTTTGAAGACGAATCTTTCTCCTTCGGGAGAGCACTGGTTTGGCACGGATGATCTGGGGAGGGACGTATGGGCACGGACATGGGCCGGGGCTAGAATTTCACTCATGATCGGCTTTGCCGCTGCCGCCATTGATTTGGTGCTTGGCATTCTCGTCGGCTGTGTTGCTGGCTATTGTGCTGGGCACGGTAAAACGGGCGACCGGATCGACAGCATTCTCATGCGTATTATTGAAATTTTGTATAGTATTCCTTATCTGCTGGTCATCATTCTGCTGCTCGTCATTATGAAGCCAGGCCTACTCACGATGATTATTGCATTATCTATTACTGGCTGGGTCGGTATGGCCCGTGTAGTGCGTGGGCAAATCTTACAGCTGAAGCAGCAAGAATATGTGTTAGCAGCCCGTAGCTTGGGGACATCTCATTCGCGTATTATCTTCAGACATTTGCTACCGAACGCAGCGGCAATCATTATTGTAAATTTGACGTTCACTATTCCGTCGGCTATTTTTGCCGAATCGTTCCTGAGCTTTCTCGGTCTGGGGATTCAGTCTCCTTCGGCCAGCTGGGGGACGATGGCTAACGATTCACTTGGCGTTATTTTAAGCGGTCAATGGTGGCGCCTATTTTTCCCCGGACTGATGATATCGCTCACCATGCTGGCGTTCAATACACTTGGAGATGGACTTCAGGATGCACTTGACCCGCGCTCACAACATTAACAACAGAGAGATCCAAATTGGACAAGGAGGGGTGTCACCATGATCCGCAGCTTCTCGCCTAACCGCAGGAAAAACGGCAGTTCCTTTATCGAAGTGCGCACACGCGGCATACCTGCGGGAAAGGAGGATGAATAAATCCCGGTACGGTGTACCTTATTTTTGGCATAACTAATCACAGTAATGGAGGAAAACCACGATGAAAAAAATGCATTGGATGACGATCATCTTACTTTTGGCCGTAACGGCTTTAGCTGGATGCTCGGGTACTTCGGACAAAACAGCAAGCAACGACCCGTCCGCTACGCCTCAAGCAGATATCCCGCAAGAAATTACTGCCAATCTGGCAGGTGGGGAGCCTTATACGCTAGACCCTGCTTTCGCATCAGATACAACGTCCTACTTTGTGATTGATAACTTGTATGAAGGGCTGTATACATACGATAAGGCCGGTAAAATCGTAGAAGGCGCTGCCAGCAAAGTAGATGTATCTCCTGACGGCAAAACCTACACCTTTACTATCCGTGATGGTGCAAAATGGTCGAATGGTGACCCACTGACAGCTAAGGATTTTGAATACTCCTGGAAACGGGTACTGAATCCGAAAACAGCTGCCTACGATCCTTCTGCCCTCTACTACATCAAAGGTGCCGAAGCGTACAACACAGGCAAAGGTAAAATTGAAGACGTGGGTGTTACAGCCAAAGATGATAAAACTCTTGTAGTTGAGCTGAAATCACCGCTGAGCTTCTTCCCAACGATCGCAGTGGGTCATGCCTATCTGCCAGTAAACCAATCGGTTGTTGAGAAAAATGACAAATGGGCAGCTGAAGCGGGCACAATTGTCGGCAACGGTGCGTATGTAGCCAAGGAATGGAAACATAACGAGCAAATTACGCTGGCTAAAAACGATCAATTCTGGAACAAAGATGCCATTACGATGGCAACGATTAATTTTAAAATGGTTCAAGACTCCACAACTTATTATCAAATGTATAAAACGGGCGATCTGGATCTGATTTTGAGCCTTCCCGTGGATACACTGGATCAGGAAAAGAGCAACAAGGAATTCCTGTCGCATCCATCTTTCAGTGTGTACACCTATTCTTTTAACGTAAAACAAAAGCCGTTTGACAATAAAAAAATCAGACAGGCCATCGCCTACGCGATTGACCGCGAAGCACTGGCTACCAGCGTAACCAAAGGTGGCGAAACTCCGGCTTACGGTTATGTTCCATACGGAACAACAACGCCATCCGGCAAAGACTTCCGTGATGAAGCACCGAAAAAATACTATGAGTTTGACGCTGCAAAAGCGAAACAATTGCTGGCCGAAGGTCTGAAAGAAGAAGGTTTGACCAAGCTGCCACCGATTACCTTCAAATACAACACTTCGGACAAGCATAAAAAAGTAGCTGAAGCGATTCAGGAAATGCTGAAAACGAACCTGGGCGTTGCAGTGACGCTGGAGAATCAGGAATGGAAAACGTACATTGATACCTTTAAACAGAAGAACTTCCAGATCGCCCGTATGGGCTGGGAAGGAAACTTCCTGGATCCACTTGGCGTATTGGGGCATTACACTTCCAAAAATTCGAACAACTTTACCAACTGGAGCAACCCGGAGTATGACAAACTGATCGAATCCTCAACCTTTGAGCTTGATCCGGCAAAACGCTTTGAACAGCTCCATCAGGCAGAAGACGTATTGATGGAAGATCTGCCGATTATTCCGATCCAGTTCTCTGCGGACACGGCATTAATCAGTCCTAAGATTCAAGGTATCGTATTTGATGCTCGTTCGAACCCAGACCTGCGCTTTGCGAAACGGGTCGAAAAATAATGGTTTTACGTTTCGGGATCACTGCCCTGATTGTCGGTACCTTAGGATTTCTGTACGCCATCCCCCATCTCTTGTATGGTCGTGAAAACATGGCTACTGCAAATCTGTTATTCCTGTTGGGGTTGCTGGGCTTGGTGATCGGTGCAATCTTCCACGTTCTGCAAAGCGGTTTTCTAACCCTCTTCCTGCGGGGATTTGCCGACATCAGACAGTTGTTCATTCGTCAATCCAAGGCATTACGGGAGGAAAATGAGCGTTTGCGTTCCGATGAATCTCTGTCAGCCTGGAAAACATCCATGTTCCGCCACCTCAAGGTATATACTTCGGGGTGCGGGACAGGGCTTATCCTTTGCTCGATGATATTAATGGGGATAAGCTAGTTAGGCTTTTTCGCGGTTGGTGGGCGCTGCACGTGCAGATTGTTCTTCCGATCGCGAACGCTACGCTTCTTCAGAACAATTCTGCCCGCTCCGCTGGCAACCGCCGTAGAGCTTCTATACGTTTTAGAGGTGTGCAGGAGTGGAAAGATTAGTGGGCCAAGTGATTTAACTTGGCCTAACCCCTAGACAATACAAAAAAGAGAGAGTTCCGCGGAGCTAGTTCGTGGGACTCTCCCTTTTTTGTTTCAATAAATCTACCATCTGCGTCGTTCGTCGCCTCTCAGGGGAAAGTCGCTCAATTCTCCGAGTTGGTCATGTGCAGCCTTATAAATGCGAAGAATAGCTTGTACCTTGTTAAAATCATTGTCTTCCGGGCCGAATCCTTCCATATACATTTTTTGAATGATGTTTTGGAAGAAATCCATACGTTCGCGGACGGAATCCTGCTCGATTTGCAGTACCTCTTCAAAGCTGTGTGTCTCAGCAAAATCAGACAGCTCATCAAACTCCTGTTCCTGATATCGCTCTCCCCGAGTTTCAGGATTGAGATCAATAGAGGTACGCAAGGTTGACAATAAAATATTTTCACGCGCCAGCATGACATGAAAATCTTTGTTCTTAAACAGATCCGTAACGATCAGACGGCACATTTCCTTGTTCTGGAGCAGAATCCCGTCAAATGGATGCAGCGTCCACACACCGTAGTTAAAAAATAAATTAAAATTGAAGTTGCTGCTTCCATACTGATATACAATGTTGATTTTCGATTCGTCGATGATTTCAAATGAAAATTCCAGCATGCATTCTCCTTTGGGATTCCAATATTTAACTCTATCCTATCAGAAAATACATGATTTTCAATAAAAAATTTTATTTCACAGAATCATTTAACTCCACAATTGAATCTGCTTTTTCGCTACTGGCAGCCACGAGTAAATAGACAATCACACACCCTAAAATAAAGGACATCATACGCTCGCTCTCTCCTTTTGTCATTCGCTTTTTAAGAGTTTATGCACGAGAATGCTATGTATGTTCATCATGTCCTTTATTAGCTGCTGCCAAACCAAAAAAGACGCCTTTCGGAGTCATCCGGCGTCTTTTAATAGATTGGGTCTATTATTCTACATTGTCATCAGTTCAAAAACGAGCTTAAACCCTCAGAAGAATTGCTATCCTTCAGTGTTTTGGATGGTTCTTTCCCTTCGATCCCCAAGCGTTGGCTAAGGTTGGCATTGATTGCTGTCATTTTACTTGTGTATTCATGGCAGCTTTCAATAATTTGGCGATTCGATTTTTCAGACAGATCCAAAGCAGATACCAAATCACCAATCGCCTGATTCACAGCCTCCAGTGACATAGAAGGCTTGCTAAGCAGATCTGTCGTTCTCTCGGTCGTCGTTTTGAGAAGCTTTGCATTTTCCTTGAATTGATCTTCAATCGTACGGTTGGTCGCATCGACGGCTGAAATGATTTTATCCTGATCCGCCAGCGCCATCGCGATCATAGCCGATACAGTGATCAGATTCGATGTTTTATCAATCGCATTATTTACAGAATCAATCAGTTTATCATTGTTATCATTAATAATATCTGTTGCTGCAATCGCCTGATTGTATAACAAAATCATTTCTGTCATCGACTGTGTACGAGTAACCACCTTGCGCAATCCCCGCTCCAGATGTGGCTTACGGTTTTCGTTTTCCGGCTTGGCAATCTCGGTCTCAAACAGTTCTTTCAAGCGATTACCAAAGGCAATCTTCGTCTGTAAATTGTAGATTTCTTCAATGGAAGCCTTCTTCAACTGTCTCATGCTGACGATGTTTTCTTCCAGATTATCCTTACCATCTCTCAAGGCAGTAATGATTTTCTCGATGTTCGTCTTCACCGACTGATACTTGTAAATGTAGTTCTTTAACGGGCTTTTACGCAGGAGCTTGCCAAAAAAGCTCACATTTTTGCTCTGCTGGAGCGTTTCGCATTCATCACGCAGCTTTAAGATCATATTGGATACCTCAGCCCGATCACCGGACATGAGGTCGTTTACCGGACGATCCAGCATTTTAAGGGTTTGCCCCGCACGTTCCTGCGTTTTAACCCCCAGCTTACCGATATCATCCATTAAGGTATCCAGGCTCATGACATCGCTTTGTGATACCTTCTGAATCAGCTGTGAAGCCTCCTCAGTCACCTTTTGTTCATCTTCTTTTTTCAATTCAGCCCATGGGGTCGCCATACGCTACCTCCTATTCTGAAAACAACTGTTACCCAAGTCTAATCGTTGTTATTCAGAGCAGCTATACTGCTACTTTTTTATTTTCTCAAAAAATCGCCTACAATTCGGAACTGCTATATCGCTGGTGAATAAGCTCCGCTTTGCTCTGTAATTCCAACAGATCCTTATGCTCCACCGTAGATACAATTACTGATATTTTACTGTCCACATCCCGTAATCCGTTTAATAATGTCCTCCGGTTGGTCCGCTTCGCATCGCCGCTGAGCCGAAGAAATGGATTAATCAGTCCGTTCAAATCCTTCAAAATCAATCTCCGAACCGTATGATTCACTTCGCTGTTGTTCAGTTCATGCAAAAGTGGAATGACCCGCTGCAAACGTGCAAATAGAGCCAGCGCCTTCTCGACGATCTCGTTATCAAGCGCATCCTTCTGTCCCTCGGAGATCACCATATCCTCCAGTACCTCCAAATACTCCATCACCTGAGCAAATTCACTGCTCACCTGATCTGGTTGACGTACTTGTCCTGTCATAGACTCCGGTCGAACGGCAGCTTCCTTTTCATGCTGATGTGTCTCAGCGACCTGCTCCTGCACCACCGGAATCACGGAACCGGTCAGATTGGGGCGAGGATGGCGAACAGCCATGATGGCGCTGTATCCTCCCAAACCAATGATCGGAATCGCCAAACACACAAACAGTGGCAACCAAAAACTTAGTAAAAGCGCAATCAGGTAGCTAACCACAGCAATCGTGGCACCCCACATTTTTGACGTCATAGCTTGTACCTCCTGACGTAAACCCTTACCATATTGTAGAAAACAATATTTGTGTGTGTCAATGTACGGATTTACGTATGGTGATTGGCTGCTCGATATGACTGGCTAAAATGTCGTATTGCGGATGAAGTGAACCGATCTCATGACCCAAAGCCGATTTCACCGCTAGATAAGGAAAATTGATACCGGACAAACATGATACATGAAGTCCTCCGGACATCCGCGGATTGATCTCTAGCAGCTTGGCATGCTCGCCGTTATATTTTACCTGAATGTTATAATTGTACGGAATGTGATACGCCTCAGCGACCTTCTGTGCCACCTCCAACAGCTCGGGATGCTGCTCCAGCAGCCGTAATCGTCCTCCTGCCTTCCTACGCGGAACCGCCGCTAGCAGCTTTCCGTTCCGGTCAGCCAGGCAGTCAATACTGTATTCGTATCCCTCCAGCAGCTCCATCACCATCAGATTGGGAAATGATTCTGTGGATGACAATACGCGGTGTGCTTCCTCGAACGAAATATGATTCAGCGCATGGCCGAACAGTTCCTCCAGCGGATTACGTTCATTGTCGATGATACGAAAGCCCATTCCGCCTTCTGCATTACATGGCTTGAAGCATACCTTATGTCCAAGTGCTATTAACGACTCATATGCCTGTTTAAATTGCTCGGCATTGCTGGCAATGGCATAATCGGGAATCGTGACAATGTCCTTTTGACGAATGGATTCATAAAACAAATCCTTTTCCATCAGTTGCTCCAGCAGTTCGGTATCTTGGCATACCATCACTTTTGTCCCAATATCATTGAACAAATAAAGATGCTTGCTAATATCGAGCATATTCCACCGGGGGATAAAGACATCAATTCCGTGCCGCCTGCAAAAATCAGCGCAAAACCGTGCGTACTCCACACCACTGGTGCGAGGCTCTACTTCAGCTATATCACTGGCCTGTAGCGCCATGTGCTGCGGATCTGAGTGCGTCGCATAGATCTCGAACGGAATACCGTCCTCATTGTTACGAATAGCATTCATATAATGATACGCCACTGAAAACCAGCGGTTAAAATACACCTTAACCTTCTTCACAGAGCCACGTCCCCTATCTATTCTGAAAATGAAGTCTGAACTGCGAATACACTCCGGTGTATTGCATGAACATACGCCATGATTTCGTCCGCTGCATACACCCCCGACACTTCTGTAAAACGGTAATTGACCTCCAGCTTATCTCGCAGCTGTTCCCGATACAATTCACCATGACGGGGAGCAATCGCATAATCGGCATAGTCCAGCAGACAACGGTCCAGCAAAGAGTCACCGGACGCAACCACAGCCCCTCCATTCGTGAGATTACGGATATGCTCCACGGCTGCCTGTTTATTCACAGCCGCAGGCACCAGATATATCTTACGACCTTGAATGGATACCTCCCAGCCCATTTCACGCATGATTCGCGCCTTCTCCAGCACCTGTTCCAGCGGCATACGATCCCGTTCAATCATGAAAGCATAAAATAACTCGTCGCAAAAGCGTTCGTTTACGACCCAGTCTTCATCCAGCACCTGTCCGAACACCTGACGAGCTTCTTCCGCATGAGCACCATCACGGCGTACTTGTTCATGAATACGCCGATTCCACTCTCGATCCACCTCGCCTCCGACGATGATGTTTCCACCATTACTCGTCACGGCATATGCGGGAACCAACTCCGTCTGAAACACAGTGATTCGTCTATACTGTTCTATCGTCCGAGTCGTCACGGGCATAAACATCACATCTTCAGGCAGTGTCCTTAGCAATTGCAGGGCTTGTTCAGAAATAAAAGCCGACGTTGCCCCGTCTATCTGTTCCGCAGGCAACAGACCAGGGGACTCCAGCGGTACGCCAAGCGAACGTTTGGAGTAAATCAGTGTCTGATCTAAGTCACTTGCGAAGATCATTCTTGTCCCCCCTTGAGCGGCTTGATAATTCCGCAGCAGGAATAAGTCAATCCTTCAAATACCTCTACAGACACTCCACGATCCTTTGCCAGCAGCATAATATGCTGAAGATTCGGATTATCTTCGCGGTCAATCAGAATTTTCCACGGCACTCTGCGCAGCAGTACACGAGTCGTCTCCCCCACTCCGGGCTTGACCAAATTGATATCCCGAATACCAAATGCCTGCTGAATCGCTTCAATATCCCGTAAGCCCTGCCATGTCACCGCAGGCGGATTCAATGTCATTTGTTCAGCATATGCAACGGCCGTTTCAGCCACGTCTTGAAAGTACCCGGATACCGTATCCACAAACGTATTGGACTGATCCACTGACCGCCAGGATTCATAAAATTTGGCCCCATGGAAATCGTCAGGGCCTATGAGATCGTCACGTAATACCGTCCGACTCATCAAACCTGATACAGTCGAATTCAGACAAGCACTTGGAATCAAATAATCTTCTCGTGTACCAAAGGTTTCTGAACATCTGCCCGGATCGGCCAGCACCGCCAGATCATCATTTAGACGCAACCCGTAATCCGCGTTCATCTCACGACAGGCCTCAATCAATACCTGGCGAATCGCCCCTTTCCCCGTCCAGCCATCGACAAACTGAAGTTCAATCTCCAGTCCATGCTGCTGTAAAATGTATAAAATCGCATTCCGGTCAATGCCTTTGCCACGAATAATAGAAATGCTGTAATGCGGCAAGGATACGCCATACTTCCAGTCAATATAACGCTTGATCAGGATACCAATGGGCGTCCCTGCTCTGGCAAGAGAAACAATCGCCGTGTTCAGGCCTCTTTTTCTCACAATCATCTCAGCCACAGAAGCTGCCGCTAATGCAACCTTTTTGGCAGATTGGGCAAGCGTTTCGTGAAACAGTGCAATATACTCTGCTGTGGGCTCGTATTCCACTGGCAGCATTTCTGAATAATGGACTCCCGACTGAATCGCCTCTTCACGATCCTCCGTCCCTTTTTCCAACGTAACCCGGCTCAAATCCTTCAATAAAAAAGTGACATCCGAGGCAGGATAACTGCCCAGCGGTTCGGGCGGATGAATGTTCTTCTGCTGTATTTGCTCCATGAGTGCTTGCTTCATATCCGCGCTCCTTTACTCTCCTGACTAGTTAAACCGTTAAAATAAACGACATGCACTTTATCGCAGCCCAGACGGGTCAAAGCCTCCAGCAAGGGGTTCATCCGCTCTGGGTCCGACTCCCTTTCCATCAAAACGAATATTTCGTCATACTGACCGGGGTCTACATTATAAATAAAATTGCGTATCGTACTGTCTTCAGGTGATGGATATGTCACGCCACAGGCGACTCCATACCCTTCTTCGCGATGGGGATACACCGGGCTGCGTGTCGTCGATTGAAAATAAACATTCAGACCTAACTCTGCTGCAATCCGCATTGGAATGTACATGAATTCGCCTGTGCCCATAACCAGCGTGCGTTGCCCAGAACGAAGTTCGTTCAGTCGTTCAGCTGTACGCGTGATTTCTTCATCCAACGCTGAATTGTCAGCGGATTGTAGACCAAAACGGCCTGTATATTTTAGATAAGGAGCTGTATTGGCGTATCCGTCCGTTGACATGGAACTGTGTACTACCCGCTCAAAACCGGAAGTATCCTTTTCAAAACGGTGGTCAATTATCCCAGAAGCGTCTTTATTAACCTCTGCCATGCTAGTGGCTGCATGTTCTGGGTGCCCAACCTGTGCAGCATATTCTGCGTGATCCAGTATGGGTACTCCCTGTACCTCAATCTTTCCTTTGAGCAAGCTTAAAGGCGTAATCGTAATGCCTAGCTCTGCCTCCAGATCAGTGAAAGCCTGCTCATCGCTGTCTGTCCGCCAATCCAATAATGAAGCAATCACATACTGCTTACGCGGAAAATGCTCCTGAATATCCCGTATGATATTAAGCGTTGTTTTTCCCGTCGTAATTTCATCATCTACCAGCACAATCGGGCCATCTCCCGCAAAAGCATCTTCATCCAGTGCATAGCAACGATGGTCAACAGCGTGCGAATGCTCTTCTTCAAACCGAATAATAGGCCGAAGGCCCGGAATATCCTCGCGCGTCGTATGAATATACGAGGCTCCGTCGTCAAACAACCGATACATGCTGTGTCCCAGTGCTGTAGCCGTCTCGGCAAAACCAACAAACTTGATCGGCTCCGTAAAAGCAAAAGCTAAACGTTCATCCATCAGCTTTCGGTAGGCCTCTTTCGCATAGTCCGGGTCAAGAAGTCCTCTCACAGCCTCTCCAATCAGTTCATCCATTTGTTGTCCTGCCTGTGGGACAAGCTCCTTATATAGTAGAATCGCCAGCGCCGCACCACTGAGCAGAGAAGTGTATGGGTTTACCGGAATATGCTTACCCAGCACCTTGCTGACAAACAAAAACGAACGCTTTTTATTGACCCGTGCCGCCATCGCAAACAGCTTGTCCACAGGAAGGCGGAATGGATTATGCGTCTCCGTAATTTTAACGCTGAACTGCTCCAGGATTGGCAGCAGATGTGTTTTCGTGGTTGGGTAAGAGACTGACAAAATGTTGTTGTTCATGTAACACCCCGTATACTTTTGATCTATTGATAATTCGATGAGCCCAATTCAAATGCGGCTTAATTTCATTCATTTTGTTGGCATAGGTACTTTTGAATACACCCAGACTGCCGTCGTTACGCTCAACAATTTCAAGTGCATCCATATACTCTTCATGTGTCACCGCATACATGGCCTGTACCGGTTTAATATGGGAGGGATGAATAATTGTTTTGCCGATAATCCCATTCTCTTTGTCCATCATGACTTCTCGAATCAGTCCGTCTACGGCATCTGAGATGAAGTCCATCCGCAAGTGTCTTCCCGGCTTTCCAAGTGCATCTTCGAAAGGGGACACTCTTAATTGAGGTTTAAAGACACGTTCTCGGTGAGAGAAATATTCCCATACAGGACCGGAAATGACATAATTTGAGCCCACGCGTCCAAACAAGTTAATAATATCTGCGATGCAATCCCGAATGACGGCAATTTCATAAATCGTAATATCCGGGCTGCGTCTCAAGCCATACAGACTGGAGAAATCGGTTGCCCCAATTCGTACATTGAGCACATATTCCTGGTACTCGTCTAAAATTTCCTTAATTGACAGCAGCTCTTTCCAGCGGGTTTCCCGATATATGATTTTGGAGCTTTCAAGAATCGGTAATCCGTACAGCACAGGCATGTCGCTTGCGTTTCCTGCCCCTGTATGCATATTCCGGTTATATTCGGAAATGAGTGCAAAATACGCCCGTCCATTATCAGAAGAGAACTTAGGTAAGACAAAGCCCGTGAGCAGCGACAAAGATTCACCCAAACCGTTCAGTAGTCGTTCCAACTGCTCTACAGAGCGCACACGCACAAATAACAAAGGTAATTGCTGTTCACTCATCATCCCCGTCCGTACATAGGATAATAGTTGAAGCAGCTGCTGTGCCAGCGATTGTTCTGCCTGTCCGACTTGGTGATCCCCTATAGCATCCTCCAAATCCAAAATGACCGTTGTTAGTCCTTCATGTTTTCCATTTTTGATCTCTTCTGCTACTTCCGAGCGGGTCGCTGGCATGTACAAAGCAGCTCCTATTGCATAAGCCAATATACTTTTGGGAGAACGGTTATGAAACTCCAACGGTGGAGTATAAAAGATCGCTTCTACTTCCTCAGAGGTTAAATCATTAAAATATTTCAGGGCCCTTCCCCTCCTCTTGCTCTTTCTTGCCTGACTGAAGCCCTGTGCTTCGGGTATAAAAGAAATCCCCCCTTAGTTTCAGGAGGGATTTCGCTATACTTTGTACATTAAGCCTCTTTGTCGGCCTTTTTCTTTCTTTTCGCCGAGCTGATAACCATTGTGCCTACAAAGACAGCAATCAAAATGCCGAAGAATAAAACCTGCGACATATGAAAGCCAAAAGCAGCAGCCAGCATTTTACCCCCGATAATGGCGATCATAATAAAGGCTGTCTGTTCCAGTTCCGGAAATTTATCAATGAGCTTGAGGAACACTTGAGCAACACCACGCATCATCAGAACGCCGAGAATACCACCCAGGAACAGAACCCATACTTTCTCGCTCACACCGAAAGCGGCAATGACGCTGTCAATACTGAAGGCAATATCCATCAGTTCGACCATTAATACGGTTTTCCAAAAAGAAGTAGGTTTGTTTTTCACTTCTCCATCACCTTCGGACTTGAATAAGCCCTTATAAGCGATATAGAGCAGATAAGCCGCACCCAGTACCTTAATCAGCGTAAACTTAATCAGGAATGTACCCAAGCCGATAGCCAGGAACCTGAATATATACGCACCCAAAATCCCGTAAAATAAGGCTCTCTTCTGTTGTTCCTTGGGTAAGTGTTTAACCATAACTGCGAGAACCAAGGCGTTATCCGCCGATAAAAGTCCTTCCAGCAAAATGAGAGTTCCTATAATCCCCCAACTCACTGGATCAGTAAGCGTAGCTACAACATCACTCCATGAAAAGAAATGGCCATAGTTTTCGCTGATATTTTTAAACAAATCATTCAACATGAAAAGAGTGCCTCCGATAATTCAATTTATTTGCTACCCTGCGACCAGCGCATGCCCCAGTTATAGGCCCGATCCAACTCACGATGACCGCCATAGAACTGCACGAGTCTTTCAATGCTGAACGTTTCATCGTTTACATTTTGAATCATGGCAATCGCACACATCCCTTTGCGATTGTCATGTTCATTCATGTGAACGATAATGTCCGGCCCATCCTTCTGGTACAGCGTGACTACCCCGTCCGCTTGTGACCAGTTCGTGACTCCTTCATAGATGAAGGTGAACACCAAAATTCGCTTAATTTCAGAAATTTTAGCACCATTAATGCGAAGATTTTCCCCTGTTTTCACAGAGCCTGTACGGTCGTCGCCATCCAGAGCAATGTACGGGAAGCGATTTAGAGAACCGAAAACTTCCCCGAGCGCCTGCACAACGCCTTTATCTCCGTTCTTCATCTCATACAAGCAGCCCAGATCCAGATCGACACCCTTGGAGCCGCGATTGAAAAAGCCCTTGCTTTGCTGCACCTGATTCCAGTTCAGATTGATCAGGATTTCACCCAATCCGCCTGAGCCTTTTTTCAGGTTGATGGTGTCGCCCTTCTTCTTCAGCTCAATTTTCCGCAGATTCAGATTCACCGGTGTTGCAGATGGCTCTGGCTTCGGAGCAGGTGGTACTGGTGGCGGCGTTGGTGCTGGTCGAGGCGCTGGAGACGGAGGTGTAGGCACTGGCGTGGGAGGAGCCGGACTGTTTTCCACTTCAATCCCAAAATTAACGCACAACGCATCCAATCCACCGGAAAAACCTGCGCCAATCGCGTTGAATTTCCATTCCCCGTTATGACGATACAGTTCACCAATGACAATCGCCGTTTCCACTGTAAATCCACTGTCCAAATTAAACCGCAAAACCTCTCCGCTAACCGGATGAGCAAAACGAATGAACCCACCTTGAACCTGTCCAAAATTTTGCCGTTTCTGATCCGCATCATAAATCGTTAGCGTAAACGCAATCTTCTCGATGTTTGCAGGAATTCGCGTCAGATCAAGGGCAAATTGCTTTTTGTCACCGGACTGTTGTCCGTCTGAATAGGTGATAAAGGGCGTGGTCGGATTGTTATAAAAAATTAAGTCCTCATCGCCCGATACTTTTCCTCCAGGACCCAGCAAAAATGCCGAAGTATCCAGCTCCAGAGACGCTGGGGACTCCCAGCCAATCCCTACGTTGACATGGGTCAGGCCCGGATTTGTTTTCGTCAAATCCGCCTTCTGTCCCTTTACTACGATAACAGCCATGATTGTGTCACCTTTCTGTCCGTTTGTCATGTGTCAGCGTACGCTAATGTAATAGCTTAAAAAGAAAGGGTAGCGCCCTATGGACACCACCCCAAGTGGATATTATTGAGCGTCCAAGCCATAGTTTTTAGCAAGCGCACCCAATCCACCAGCAAAGCCACTACCGATAGCCTGGAATTTCCAGTCCGCATTCTGACGGTAAAATTCACAGAATACGACGGCCGTTTCGGTAGAAAAATCTTCTCCCAAATCGTAGCGCAGCACTTCACGATCCGTTGCCGCATCTACCACACGTACAAAAGCATTGGACACTTGACCAAAGTTTTGCGCGCGTGCCTCGTAATCATAAATGGTAACCGTGATCCCGATACGGTGGATGTTCGCAGGAATCTTCGAGAAATCAACGATGATTTGCTCGTCATCCCCATCGCCCTCACCTGTGCGGTTATCGCCTGTATGAGTAACCGATCCTGCTCCGCCTGTCGGGTTGTTGTAAAATACAAAATCATCCGCAGCTTTGGCTTTACCGTCTTCATAAAGTAGGAAAGCCGAAGCATCCAGGTCAAAGTCCGCGCCACCACTGTATTTATTCGTATCCCATCCAAGACCTACAACGACACGAGTCAAGCCGGGATTCGTTTTGGTCAGATCAATACGTTGTCCTTTGGAAAGGCTAATGGTCATTCCGCATACCTGCTTTCTTTGTATAGATTTTTTACGCCAAACCGTAATCGCGCGTCAATCCTGCAAGACCATCTTGGTAACCGCTGCCAATGGCATTGAACTTCCACTCACCGCTATGACGATACAGTTCGCCTACAACAACGCCTGTTTCGATCGAGAAATCTTCTCCCAGATCAAAGCGGACCAATTCTTCATTGTTTGCTTCGTTTACGATACGAGCGTAAGCACGGGACACTTGTCCAAAGTTTTGGCTGCGTTCTTGTGCTTCATAGATTGTAATCGTAAAAGCGATCTTTTCAACGTTAGCTGGCACGCTACCCAGATCAATTTTAATTTGCTCGTCATCTCCGTCGCCATCACCTGTGCGGTTATCCCCTGTATGAACGACAGAGCCGTTCTCATTTTGTGGGTTATTAAAAAAGACAAAGTTCTTATCGGATTCTACTTTACCTTCCGCATTAGCCAAAAATACGGATACGTCCAGGTCAAAATCTTTACCGCCATCGTATTTGTTTGTGTCCCAACCGAGACCAACTGTGATTTTGGACAAACCTGGATTTGTTTTCGTCAAATCGATTTTTTGACCTTTGGATAAGTTAATTGCCATGAGTAAGAACCCCTTTTCACATTAAGTTTTGTATGAGCAACCTAAAATTACATATAACGCTGAGCCAGCACATCAATATGTACGGCATGGGTTCCTTCACCGATTGCAGCAAACTTCCATTCGTTGTTATGACGATAGAGTTCTCCACAGACCAGTGCGGTCAGCCCTTCATAATTATCAGATAAATTAAACGTCACCAGTTCCTTGGAATTAGCACCATCCAGAATGCGGATATACGCTTTCTCGATCATGCCGAAGTCCTGTTTCCGGTTTACGCAATCATATATATTCACAACAACAAGCACTTTGTCGACATTGGCAGGAATACGTGCCAGGTCAATCGCAATTTGTTCATCATCACCGTCGCCTTGTCCGGTCAGATTATCACCGGAATGCACGACAGAGCCACATGGACTTTTTTTATTGTGGAAACACACTACGTTATCTGACTGAGTCAGTTTTCCGTTGGCGTCCAGCAAAATGGCAGAAGCGTCACAATCAATATTGGGTTGCTTCTTGAAGCCAAAAAATCCTTTGGACTGTACAGGGTCCCATCCCAATCCTGCTATAACCTTGGTTAGTCCTGTGTTTCCCTTGGTCAAATCAATTTTCTGGCCCTTGACCAGATTAATTACAGCCACTGATTAACACACCTCCCTTCCGTAAAATTTACAGACTAAATTCAGACGGATTCAAACCAAGCGCGCCGCAAATCTCAGCCACAACTCGCTGCTCATTGGCATCAAAGTCACCATCAGCTGCGCCAATAGCGCTACATACACCAACGACAAGTCGGCCTACTTCAGGCTTACCTTTCAATTTACCAATCGCCTTCAGTGCTTCCTGTTTACCGATTTCAGGTGAAAATTCAAAGTTCGCTACATAGTGATTGAAACGGTTGATGACCTCACCCATATCAAACACTTTCAATTCTTCACTGATATTTATGTATCCGGCCATTTTTGTTTTCTCTTCCGGACTAATCGTACCGTCAGCAAATGCTACTAACGCACAGCCTGCAACAACAGCTTCCATAAAATCTTTATTCTTAAACTTCTTAACTTGGTCTCCAAGTCCTTTTTTAGTTGTATTCAACCAATTTTTAAATGTACTCATGTTTCCCTCCACAATTACGTATTTGGGTAAAGGTATCCTAGTTAATTTCTTCCTTTACTATAACCTGAATTACGATCTTTTTCTACAATAATATACAAAAATACGGTAAATCCGATCTATTTATTATTGGTATCCTCTCTATCTTTAGCCCTATTTCTACATAAAACCCTCTCTTCCATCATCCATCATTTGGTACCCCAATTGCAAGTCTGTGAAATGGTAGAGTTGATAGAAAGGCACAGCCTTCCAATTTCAACAGAAGCACTGTGCCTTTGATCATAATCCACGGTTTATCCATCTATAAATTTAGTTCTACTAAATTTGCACTCCTCTTTGGATATGTATTCTATCTATTTAATATATCGGTTTTCCGAAAAAATTGGTAAACCAAAAAATCTACAGACTTCTCCAGCTAGCGAGTTTACAGTTTCCACCTGCTGCTCACCTGTTCCAGAAAAAAAGACTGTAGATTTTATAGATACTCCTATTCACGCTATTATCGTTCACAGCTCAAGACCTAGTTATAATCCTCCCAATAGCGATACTCCATTTCATTCTCACCTTTGGTGACGATGATCATATTTTCAATATGTCCGGTTTCTTTATTCGTTCGGTAGATCATGGTACGAGTTTCGCCCTCATCGGGTACAGAGAAGAGTACTTTGTCACTGAGCATGCCGCCACCAATGCCGACGACGTGTTCCCCCCACCCGGAGGCTGCGCCAGAACCGATGCCCGAACCTGCCCCACTAACTCCAGCCCCGCGCGACAAAATAAGACCTATTCCATATCCGGTGACGGTCTGGGCCGTTTTACCTAGAGCGTGCTCTCCGGCTGATTGGGTATGCTTTTGGACCCAGTAATCGTATTTATCCGTATTTTGCTCATAACTCACAACATTCCCTTTTTTATCGATAGATATATCCGTTTTGCTTCCGTCTTTACCTGTCAGTTCGGTGACGGCGACAAGGGAATCGGATGTGATCTTGGAGGTCTCTCCTGTATTGTAATCTGTACGGGGAACTGAGTCCTCATATTGCAGCCGCAGGACATTCATCTGGTCGTGAATTTTCTGCATAACCTGCTTGTCGCCGATGGCCTCGGCGTTTTTCAGTAATTCCTCATATTGATGATATTTATCCGCGTCTGCCTGATCCCATTCGTCTATATTTTTTGGCTGCTTGGCAATTTCTCCACCAGCATCTCCAGCCTCTCCACTGCCTGCCAGCGCTGCGCTAGCGTTCATTGCCGCTGCTAGGGCTGTCCAGAAGCCACGTGTGCTTTCACCATCCGCATTTCTAAACTTCGAAGCGATGCTTTTCAGCTCAATTTCAATGGATTGAACCTTATTTAATACAGAAGAAAGTGTATATTTAGCCGTACGATAGTCATTATAAAAACGATTCCTCTCCATACCATCCCACTGGCTGTGAAGGCGGTTCATTGTGCTATCCAGGCCGTTTAACTGGTTATACAGTGTGCCGTGGGCATTGGCAAATTGGGAGGCCACGCTGTCCAGCTGCTCCGGTGTGACTTGGATTTTTGTCATGGTGATCACATCCCATCTATGAAAATAGGAGATAGAAATTATATTTTACAGTAATCCTTATTTCATATTGTAAGCTATAGAGGTCGGACATTCATGAGGATTTATACGTATTTGTGTATTCAGAAGCAGTTCCTTTGATATAATGAATCCATATGAGTTTATTTCGACAATACATTATTGAAAGTCAGGTGTAGGGACATGTCAGACAAAAAAATTATCTTTTTCGATATCGACGGTACATTACTGGACGATGACAAGAAAATGCCGTTAACGGCAGAAAAGGCCGTCTTTGCTTTGAAAGATCTGGGACATGAGGTGGCCATCGCAACAGGCCGTGCGCCTTTTATGTTCAAAGATATTCGCGAGCAGTTAGAAATTGATTCCTACGTTAGCTTTAATGGGCAATATGTCGTGCTTCGCGGGGAAGTGGTCGCTACCAATCCGCTGAACAGAGAAGCGTTGCAAGCGATGACCGATCTGGCTCTCACGCATAATCATGCTCTCGTATATATGGATCATATGGATATGAAGGCCAATATCCCTAACGATGAGCTTGTGGAGAGATCGGTCCAAACGCTTAAGGCCAAGATTTCAGTTGGATACGATCCACTCTATTTCCAAGGAAGAGATATTTATCAGACGCTGTTGATGTGTACAGCAGAAGAAGAGCCTTTCTATGAAGCGGTATTCAAGGCGTTTGACTTTGTGCGCTGGCATCCGAGTTCTGTGGACGTTGTTCCTCATTCTGGCTCCAAAGCGAAGGGCATCCGCGAAATTACGTCCAGACTGGGCATTGCCGATGAAAATCAATACGCCTTTGGCGATGGCTTAAATGATGTGGAGATGCTGACAGCTATACATAACAGCGTCGCGATGGGCAACGGCTGTGATGAAGCCAAAGCCGCAGCTAAAATGGTCACAAAACGCGCAGATGAAGACGGTATTTTGTACGGACTGCAAAAGCTTGGTTTGTTAAGCTAACAGGATTGCTGATAGACTGGGCATGTTTCGGGAAAAATAAAGTCTGTTTAAAGACTTACATATGAGAAAATAGGAGGTTGTCCTTAAATATGGAGACGGAAGGCTTACGCAATGTCGAACAGCTAGCCATGAAGAAGTACAAAATTTACAAGCAGAGCCTACTCCGGTATTTGGCACGTTCCATGCTGGCGAGTATGTTCATCGGGTTCGGCGTTATTGTAGCCTTCAAGACGGGCAACTTTTTTTACATGGAGCATTCTCCATTCACTTATCCCATGGCGGCGCTCACATTCGGAGCGGCCATCATTCTAATCGCTTACGGCGGCGGGGATTTGTTTACAGGTAACACCTTCTATTACACGTATGCTGCGCTCCGTAAAAAGCTGCGCTGGGGGCAGGTGCTTCGATTATGGGCTGCTAGCTATGGCGGTAATTTGCTGGGTGCAGGGGTATTTGCACTCCTTATTTACTTGACCGGGCTGTTTGACTCCTCCAGCGTGAACAGCTTTCTACTGAACGTGGTTGAGCATAAAATGGAAGCGCCTGCAATGCAGCTATTCTTCCGAGCTATTTTGTGTAATTGGCTGGTCTGTCTTGCCTTTTTTGTTCCAATGTTTATGAAGGAAAATGGTGCAAAGATGTTTGCCATGATGCTGTTTGTATTCTGCTTTTTCATTTCGGGATATGAGCATAGCGTGGCTAATATGTGTACTTTCGCCATTGCGCTCGTGCTGGATCATCCGGGTACGGTTTCTGTCGCTGGCGTGATCCATAATCTCGTTCCGGTTACGCTCGGAAATCTGGTTGGTGGCGTGTTGCTTATGGGGGTTATGTACTATTCGGTGAATCTCCCGTTTTTGGACGAGGAAGAACACTAAAAAAAAGAAGCCGTGGGACTTTGGTTCCACGGCTTCTTTGCTTTATTTTAGTAATAGAGCAGGTGCTTTCTTGCCTTTTATCCTTCTTGAGCAGGAAAATGGATAAACTCCTCCAACTCCTTGAACAGCTTCTTGGGATTAACATTGTCAGGTACAACCAGAGTTAGCGGCTCATCCAGCTTCAGCACATACATGCCTAAAATGGATTTGGCATCTGCCATGCCGCTTTTGCCATGAATCCAGATGTCATAGGTATAATTCGAAACGATTTGATTGATTTTTTCAATATCCTTCACGTCTTTTACCTTGATGGGTGTCATCATTGCACAGCACTCCCCTGTATTGAATTGGGGCTTACGAAACAAGCCTTAACATCACTTTACCCCATATGAAGCCTGTTGCAAAATCTTAATTTAGAAAATGACATGCGGCGCGGAGCTGATTTTCCAGTAGCTGCCGACCTTTTCAAAATTCACGGTGATTTTCGCATTCGGCTGCTTGGTTTCTGCCGGATAAGGCACGGTTAGCAGGTAGCTGCGCTTCACCGGAGTCATGGTTACCATTTTCGCCGTAGCCCGGCTGAACTCTAGCAAATTGCCACCATCTGCGTTCAACTGAGCTAACCTGCCGTTAACTTCAACGAAAAATTTACCGACAAATTGCTCACTGGCCTGCTTTGTGTAAGCCTGCGTCAGATAGCTGATCAATTTGGTCTTCGTGCCGATGTCCTCGGACAGATAGCGGTAGCTTTTACCGTTCAACTGGAACGACTCACCTACCGGGCTGCCACCACTAATCGCATACTGATAACGAGACTGCGCCTCCAGCACTAGCGGAACCGCACTCTCGTGGTTCAGCTTGTCCAGCTGCGTCGGTTTCACGCTGGTAGCCGCGGCTGCTGGCGCCGAAGTGGACGGCTGTTGCGGCTTAGACGGCTTCACAGTCGACGGTACGGACGGAGCAGCCGCTGGTGCTACCGATGTAGATGGACGCTGTGCTGGTGCAGACGGAGCTACTGGTGTAGCGGCTTTGGCAGAACCTGCGGCTGCAGCCGGGGTCGAGGCGGCTGGAACCGATGGCGCTTGCGCCGGGGCTGGCATCGTAGCCGATGCAGACGCTGCTGGTGCTGGCACCTGGGCTGGGACGGATGCAGCCGGATTGGCCACGCTCGGTTGCGTCGCTTCCGCTGGAGCGGTCACGGCGGGCGCGGCAGCGGCGGCCTGTGCCACGCTCATTAGTGTGGCCGCAATGCACAGCGCGGATAGCTTCGTATTTATTTTCATACTCATATACACCTCCATAATCATATGTCTGCATAAACTGCACACGTTTCTATTATAAGAATTTCGCTTCTCGATTGGGTTGCTAAATTGTTTCTATTTGCCTTTTTTTGTTCATTCTGCACGAAGTTTGTCCGTATTTGCCGGGGACGGCTGTTCTGATTGTTTCAACTGCTTTGCCTCCATCTCTTCCAAGGATAGTGACAGTTGCTTAACAGATCGGTCCAGCTCCTCCAATCTGCGACTCAAAGTGACGAGGATGTATTTTAACAGAATCAGACTCAATGCAGCAGGGAATCCGACATTAGTTACGAGCTCGATCATGCCTTCTGTCGTTAAAGAACTCACAGATTCCGCCTCCTTTTTCATACATATGTTCCATCAATAAGAACTAATGTTCCCATTTTTATGGAAATCATACGTTATCTTTTGGGCTCTCATGACAAAAAGAGCTCCAATTAGCTAGGAGCCCTCTCTGTTTTTGTTCATTCTACCTGCTTTCAGACCACTTTCGAACGACATATCAAGGAGTATATATATTCGGTTGCTGGGGCTTGGACATCCCTTCTCCGAGATAAAACCCGGTGTGCGGCGGCTGATTATAAGCTACGTTCTGCCAGGCAACACTCAGGCGATACACTGGATCATGCATAAGCGTATAGAATCGATGTTCTGACTCGTATGGTGTTGTGTAGATCCGCAGCGCCGAATTATCACTTTTGCGCCAAATGACTTCCTCACGCCAGTCACCGAAGAGATCGGCCTGCAAGGACGGTGTTCCTTTGGTTCCGTTATTGGAACTCGTTCCTGTTGCCGTAAGCAAGTTGGAAGTAGTCGAGTTCGTATAGTTCCACTTGTCTATCTTTCCAGCGCTTGATGAGGTATGATCCAGCAGTTCACGGAGGAGATCCCCATCCCACCAGATGCCAAAATTAATGGAAGACGGTAGCGTGTTGGTGATGAGCTGCCCCTTGGCTGAACGCAAACCAATACCCGGTGCCCACTGCTCGTTCCCTTTGGTCCGCGGGTCAATGTCTGCCGACATGCCTCTTCCGGTATCCTTGCCTGTATTTACGCCCCATAAAATATTTCCATTACGCGGGTCGTACATGGCAGCTCCGTAGGTGGCATTTTTGTCCTCGTTCACCTTGAACACTTCATAACCTGAACGGTCGGGGTCCAGATCGCCAACATGAAGTGCATCTCCATGTCCCATCCCCGTGTTAGCCAGCTTCGCTCCGTTATCGTCTACAACCAGCGAGCCATACACGATCTCATCCTTATCATCTCCATCCACATCCGCCACGCTCAAACTGTGGTTCCCCTGTCCAGCCGTCCCGGCATTGGTGGAGCTGTTGCTGTCAAAGGTCCAGCGTCGGCTCAGGTTACCGTTCCGCCAATCATATGCGACCAGAACGGTGCGGGTGTAATAACCACGTGCCATCACTATGCTGGGTCTCACGCCATCCAGATAAGCAACCCCGGCGAGAAAACGATCCACACGGTTACCATAATTATCTCCCCAGCTCGATACCGTTCCGCGCGGTGGCACGTAGTCAATCGTACTAAGAGCCTTGCCTGTATCACCTGAGAACACAGTTAGAAACTCAGGACCTTGCAAAATATATCCGCTCGTGTTTCGATGATCAGCCGAAGCGTCCCCAATCTTTACACCTACACCATCTACCGTGCCGTCTGCTGTTTTACATACGATCTCTGCTTTACCATCTCCATCAAAATCGTAGACGAGAAATTGCGTGTAGTGAGCTCCAGCCCGTATGTTCCGTCCCAGGTCGATCCGCCATTTGCGTGTTCCATCCAGCTCGTAGCCATCCAAAAATACATTTCCCGTATAACCGGATTGCGAATTATCCTTGGCATTGGAAGGGTCCCATTTTAACACAATCTCATACTCGCCATCCCCATCCAGATCCCCTACGCTGGCATCATTGGCATGGTATGTGTAGTTCACATTATCCGGAGTTGTGCCTCCCGCGGGCTGCTGGATCGGAACATCCAGGTAGTTGTTGTTCCATACCTTCACCGCAGGAGAAGCAGCCTGCTCTGCTCCATTGACCACGGCACGAACGGTATACGAAGATGAGGTCGTACCTGCCTTGTCCAAAAAGTTGGTTCTCGATGTAATCGGCGCATCGTTTACCTTGCTTGTCCCTCTGTACAAATTAAAGCCGACCGAATCCGCTTCCGTGCCCAGCAAGCGCCAGCTCACCAGTACACCCTCAGGCACCTTTACAGCGACAGCTCCCCGGCTTAGCTTTTCCATTTGCCTCGTAGAGGCAGCAGAGACCTGGCTATCCATCGGGGTGACCACTCCACTCAACATTACACCGAGACAGAGCAACGCAGTATACCGAAACCTTTTGTTCATCTGAATCATTAGCTCCTTTCATGGTTTGTATTTTCAATAGATTTATTTTATGTGACTGATAAGTTATTGTTATTTAAATTTTATGATAGCGCTTACATAAATGTAAAGGGACGAATACGTCCTTTTTGTTCAAAAATCCGGGCTAATGCTTTAAAAATCAGAGGTCCATGAATAATCGTTCTTCATCCGCAATGCTCTGGATATCCTCCGAACTGATGCTGATATACTGATAGCCCTCTGCCTGTTGTTTTTTCAATGCAAGTTCCTTCATAAAACGTGGGCTGCCCTCTCCCGCATCCTCATCGTAAACAAGCAATAAACCGTCTGTTTTGCGGAAAAGGAGTTCATCCCGTGCCTTAAGTTGCCATATTCCCTGATAAGGCTGGCGGCTGACTACTCCCACATAGTCAACTTCGGCACAAATCTGCTCAAAATATTCCTTTTTGTCCTCTTTCCATTTTTCTTCCATATTTTGATAAGCCATCATAATAGAGCATTTGAGGTGGGGATATTGCTGTTTTAGTGCAGTAACGACCTCACAGGCCCACAAGTCCACCCCGTATTGGCCGGGGGTAATCACCCATTCCAACCCTTCTTCGACCAGGGGAATAAGCCTGCCTGCAATCGCCTTTTTAATATATGGAATGCCTTCGTGCTTCTGACTGAAAATATTCAGTTCATGGGCACGATAGCCCGAAACAAGCAAGTTTTTCATCTTCTCAACGTCCTTCTCCGATTATCATAAAGGTTATTGTACCACTTCAGAGCAGACCACTAAACACTTCATTTTTTGGAGGAACGAATTGAATATAACGCAAAAGACGAACCTCTTCCAATTGGGCTGGATCAGGTTCGTCTTTTGGAGTTTGGTGTCATTCAGAACTGCTTTTTGGGTGCCTAATGAATTCCTATTATCTCTTCTGAGCATAATCCTCACTTGGTATTTTCTTTAAAACGACATACAGGCTGGACGTGGTATCTGCGCCGTTGCGATAAGCAAAATGCTCGTCCCCAGTGATATGAATGATATCCCCTTTGACTACCGCCGCTTCCTTACGAATAATACGTTTGGTGAATTTGTTCTCCTGATATTATTGAAATTGGGTAAGATTATTTTTTTCCATTCCCTATCACTCCTCAGACGATTTTATGCGGACATCTTTAATTCTAATGTTGCTACTAAATAAACCGGCATCACTACTTAGCTTGAATGACGGGTAACTAGGGTCTGCCTCAAGCCGCATTCTGCTATCGAACTGCTGCTCCTGCTGCTGATCTACCCAAAAAGAATAAGGCTCAGACTGAACTACTTTATCAGTTGTATTCGGTGTAGTGACAACCAAGATGACGAGTACGCCATTGCATCCACAATCCTCGGTGTCATAAAACAACTTGAACATTCCCGGTCGTCCTGAAAGAGCCAATTCTAGTCTTTCAACGGACAAGGAATCCAATTCTAAATGTATGCTCATGAGATGAATTCTCTCCTTTGTAAATGAGATGTTTGGAACCGTCAGCTCCATAAAGACTAAATTTTAACTATGTGTTCATTATAGTCATGTTTTCGAATGTGTCTATGTGACTGCACTCACTGCTATCAATGAACTCTTACATAAAAAGGCAACCCGATTACACCGGGTCACCTCCGTCATCTCTCATCTTATCTAAACCAACATTCTAGTCACAACTTCTATCCTTTGTAAAAAGGATTATGACCTGTGCCTTTGCCCGATGGCATCGCCCCAGGCACCCCGTCCGCTTCAAGCAGCGGACGGACAATGAGCTTCACCGGCCATTCCCTGCTCTCGAATACCGCTTGGAACAGCTCGGCCCGGTCAGCTTCAGGAAGCGGCACCACCCGTAGCGCTTCCTTCCACGCCTGCTCGGTGATATCCCATAATTTCGCTTCCGGGATAGGATACACCTCGCTTAGCGCTTCCATAATCGCAGCTAGGTTCACCTGCGTGCCCAGCGACTGCACGTAGAAGATCAGCTTGCGGATCGTCTCATTATACAAGCTGTTCGAGTATCCCGGCCGGATATGATAACCTGGGTCCGCAATGCCGTGTTTGTCCAGATACGGCTGATGCAAACGTACGGAGTCGTGGTCACGGAATAACAGGCCGTTCACCCGTCCGTCCCGCAGGACCACACAGCAGTTCTGACCGTGAATTTCGGGTACAACGCCTACCTTGAACAGCCGCATCACCACATCATAGAATAACGCCGTCAGATCGGTGTAGAATCCTATAACCTCTTCACTGGTTAACTCTCTGCCCAGCAGGTCGGATAACATATGGCGACCTTCCAGCGTCACCCCAAGCGCAGCCATGGGAATGACCTGCATACCTTCTTCCAGCAACTTTGGCGGATAGATGCGAATCTGGGCGGCCAGATGGCGAGGATGATCATCGAACAATCCCATGGATTCCGGCATGTATCCCCACCAGTTCCGTTCCTCGCAGAGCCACACTTTACCTGTAAGCGATTCATCGCAGGCCACCGCCTGTCGTAACATCTTCTCCCCAGCCAGACCATTCAGCAGCTTCACTACCGGGAGATAGCGGGCGGCCCCAAGAGATAACACACTGACCGGAAGCTTGAGCATCTGTGTGGATTCTTCCATCGGGGCCATCGAGCGCAGGGACGATGTCGCCTGAACCTCTCCCAATTCAATATCCAGTACAACGATGGTACCGTCCGCGATCTCTCCGTTGAAACGTGGCAAGATGATATGTTCCATCTGCCATGGATGTACTGGCATGGGCATGTATTCTTGCAGATTCAGGCCCTTCCGGGCCAATTCTGCTTCCAGCCTGCTCCGCTGTTCTTCATCCAGTACATCCAGTGTGGACAGCCCTTCCTCACATCCCTGTTGTACGGCATCCCAACGCACCGCCACCCATCGCAGCGGGATCTCCTTCCTGAATTCCGCTGCATACCGGGTCACATCCGCTTCTGTGAACCCCACCTTGGCCTTGGAGGTGGGGTGAAATGGACGATCTCGCAGCGCTGCAACCTGCTCTCCCTTGATAAACCAATCGTAGGCATTGAACGGAACTTGTTCTCTCAGACGTTGTACCTGCTGGAGTCCCAGTGCCAATTGCTCGGTGGCTATTTTCACGCCTGCGAAGAATTCCGCAACCCCGGGATGCGCGTATGCTTCATCCGAAAGCGTCATCCGAAGCACAGCCTGTCCTACGACTGCTGGAGATTCAAGAAGCTTCCAGCCTCCATCCGGTGTCTCTCCATAGACGGGTGAACCTTGTACCCATTGATATCCCTGCCTTTTGCCTGCTTTCACCAGAAACAAAATCCCTTTCTGATGCAGCATAAGCTGTCCACTATGTCTACCTGCCCCATTCTCATCCTGCTTATCCTTACCTGCGACATTGCCGTCGGTTCCGTTCCCCGTTCCCCATCTGCTCTGCGAAGGACCTCCATTACCATCCCCCAGAAACATTCGGCGGAACGGTTCTGGTGAAGTAGAGAGTTCAATGAACGGATGCCCTTCCAGCGGAAGCAATTGCTCGGCCAGAAATGCATTGATCAGATCCTCCATAATCCGGCGCTCAGCGTCTTGCAGACTGGCACGCTTCATCACTGTTGACATGGTTATTGTCCTCCGTCAAATAATGGAATGCCGGGTGCGGATGACCCAGAAAATCATGATGCGAGATGGTCCAGCAATAGGCTCCCGACTTTTCGAATACAACAATATCGCCTACCCGCAGCCGCTCTACTTCCGCATCTGAATGCATACGATCCTTGGGTGTGCACAGTTCTCCGACCACGTGAACTTTGTTGTCCCGTACCTCTGGTCTTGCAAACGAATGCCCCCAACGGTCCGTAGACATAATGTGAAACGGATGGTTGTGTCCCCATGATGCGGGCAAACGATTATGATGTGTACCCCCTCTTAACACGGCAAAATGCTGACCATGCGATGTTTTGATGTCCGTAACCTCTGCCGCATAATAACCGTGGTCAGCGACAAGCATGCGACCCGGCTCAAAATACAACTGTATGCCGCATGAAGCAAGGCGCCCTCTGGCCTCACTTCGCTCAATCAGGGATGTGAACAGGGACCAGTCGAACCCGGGGCTACCATCATATGTGACACCAAACCCGCCTCCGGCGTTAATTACTTCAAGATGCAGGTCATATGCCTGCTGCCACATCTCCACCTTTTGCAAATACAGCTCGATCATCTCGGCATGCAGTCTTGCGTCTACATTGTTCGATAACGAGTGAAAATGAAATCCGCATAAACGCACCGAACCCGCGCCTTCCTCACGAATGACCCGGACTGCTTCTTCCACGCTCTCCTCATCCATGCCGAATGGACTCGGACCACCGCCCATTACAATCCGGGTCCGTGGCAATGTGCTGCTTCTCAGATTGATCCGCAACAGAATGCGGACTTCCTCTCCTCTCCTTGTAGCAATGGCGATGACACGCCGCAGTTCCAGCAGGCTCTCCACATGAATGAAACTCACCTGATGCTCGATAGCCTGCTTCAACTCATTCTCCTTTTTCCCTGGACCGCCAAACAGGATTGGAACCTCGCTACTTACGCTCCTCACCTTGAGCAACTCGCCAATGGAAGCTACCTCGAACCCGTGAACCCAGGGCAGCAAAGCCTCAATAATTCGGGAATCCGGATTGGCCTTTATGGCATAGAACAGCCGTGTGCCTCTGGGCAGCGTGTGCAGCATGTGACGGACCTGCTCCTGAATACCAGCCAGATCGTAGACATAAGCACATACCGGGTCTTCACTATCCCTTTGCAGTTCATGAATCATATTCCATACGCTTGATTTCATGTCAGTCCACCCGCATTTCCATAGTCATTCCGTTTCTGTTCGTATGCCCGAAAAGCCGTATTCCGGTCATCGCCCAACACGTATATGTATACCCCTCGTTCGGCCCACAGCGCCATGCCTTTCTTGCTTCTGGCCACCGTTGCATACGGTACCTGGCACTGCTTCGTGGCTTCGTATAATGCGCCTAGCGCACGCTGCACGTCTGGATGTTCCGTCTGCCACGGTACACCAAGTGATTGCGACAGGTCTGCCGCCCCCTCTAGTACCCAGCTCACCTGGGGATGAGACAGAATGCTCGCACTTTGCCGGATGCCCTCCACACTTTCGATCATCGGTACAACCATCACTTGTTCATTCGCTTCCCGAATATACCCGGTGAGTGGATACTTGCCGAATACCCCCGGACGCCCACTGTTCAGACTCCGCATGCCAAGCGGATGATAATACGCATGACGAACCACTTCCTCCACCTGCTTCCGCTGTTCCACATGAGGTATGACGATGCCTTGTGCGCCGCAGTCCAATACCTTTAGAATCTCTGTTCGCTCTACCTTCGAGATGCGTACCAGCGGGGTCATTCCTGCCAGCTCCGTAGCACGAACCAGCTCTTCCACCGATTCCATATTCGTTGCGGCATGTTCCAGGTCGATAATTACAAAATCATACTCCGCATGTCCAATCATCTCAATGATGACCGGATGTGGGATAGAGACAAAGAGGCCAAACACCGGCTGTTTACGTTCAATTTTCTCCTTCAGCGTGTTGGTTCTCATCCGAGAACGTCCTTCGCCAACTTCAGCGGATTGCTGGCCTTACGGAAATACAGTTCCCCATCCCCATACAGGCGGCGCTTGGTCATCTCTTCAATCAGCGCATCCTCGGCAAAAAGATCAAACCACTCGAACCGTTCCTCGTACTCCGGGTGCTCTCGCTGATAGTCCACAATCGTGGCCGCGCACAGCTGCCAGAACGCTTCTTCCGTCAGACCGAAATTCTCCAGCGTCAGCGCAATATCCGTCATGCAAATAAAAAAGAACGCATCATACGTATAGTCCCGGACTTCCGACACGTCACCCGCGTAGATAAAGGAATACCGATTGAACTTGCGGTGGGTCTCCGGTTCGGGGTGCAGCTTCGGGGCTCGTTCTGGATTCAGCAGCTTCTCGGGTACATAGCGGACACCATCATGAAGGTCCTTGATGATGATCCGTTTCGGCAGATCATTTTCCAGCACCAAAATGATATTCTGGGCATGCGATTCCAGCGCGATGCCGTGTGCATAGAGCAGATGAATAATAGGCAGCGATACCGTTCTAACGAGCGCTTCACTCCACTTCTGAATGCCATGATGCTCAACTGCACCATGGATAAACGGTACCCCGTTCGACTGTACCAGCATAAGTGCATTTAAGGGCCAGGCAGTCTCGCCTTCTTGCAGATGAACAGATACATTTTCACGCCAGATCGCCCCTGTTGTGCCATACGCCCGTCCATACTGGATTGCAGGCAAATTCTCGTACCGGAGCGAGAGTCCCATGATCTCTTTCAGAATGGAAAACTCTTCCCGTTGCAACAACTCATCCTCTCGAATGAGTGCTTCCAGCCAGTCGCTGATTAGCGGTGCATTCTGGGTCGTGTGCTGTGCCAAAATGCGTATGCTCGATGTATTGGTAATACTCAGCGACAGCTTGAGATACGGTGCCTTCGAATTCATCCGGTTCGACAGGGAACGAATGGACTGCTGGGCGCGATAGGTTGAGTCCGAAGGGCCGAGAAAAACGATATCTCTGTCCATTCGTTGCCGGGCAAACACCGATTCCAGCTGGTGTTCCCACTGCCACGGATGAACAGGAATGAATATATAGCGGTTACCCTCCGTGTCTTCCGACTGAAGTATCCGATTAAATCGGCTGATATCCTCCTCTGTGAGATGTTGTCTCACCAACTGTTCTGACGTGTAGCCTGTGGAAAGAGACGTTTGCACAAGTCCTTCTTTCACGGCAATCCAGTATACGGTCACATCCGAGTTAAACTCTGGACCATAGGCAAGATTGTCTTTTAGGGTGAAGCCAAGCCTCGATTTGTAGCTTGGATGGTAGAGATGACCATCGCTCATATGGCTTTCGAGGGCATCATAGTGCAGGTCTTCATCCGGAATCTTCTCAGACAGCAAAGCCCGGCACTGACTGTCCTTCGCCATCGTCTCCAGCAATTCCTGAATGAAGGCCGTCACATTCGCACCCTCCAGAAGGTTCAGTACCATTTCCTCCAGAAACAGATCCAGATCGGTGCAGGGCGCACCCTCTCTTCGAATCGAACCCTTCGCCACCTTCACTCGGCCAAATGAAAATTTCTGTTCCGCCTCACAGCTGTATGTCACAGCCTGCCCTGACGTATTCCGCCCCACAGTGCGCCATTCGTTCCCATCCACCTTACAGTCAAGGATACCCTCGAACCACATGGCTTCCAGTGCCTGCCGCATGATCCGTTCCTGTACATCCGTGTATACTGCCGTCTTGTGACCTTTCTCAGCCCTGTACCCTATGAACCCCACGCCACTTCACTCCCTATTCGGTTCATTATATTGCTCACCGGCACATACGCCGGGGTCTGACTGATCCCCCTGAGACAGCTCACCAGATTTTGTTTCGCCAGAAAACTGTCCGCGGTCAGCAAATGCTGCACATACACGTTTCCAGTTCGATCCAGTTCCTTCACAAGCACTTCGCGGACCTTTGCCCAGAAATGCTCCTCCGGTACGTTCACATCCCTTGCCATTGCATGAATGAGGGAACCCAGATGGTTGATGATAAAGTAATAGGATGTCCTCGCCCAAGCCTTGTCCCGTGGATAAAACAACAATCTGGAGGGATCGGTATCCACTTCATGGATCAGCTCCTCATCGACACTGACTCCTTCCAAGTCACGCACGATAAATGCCTCAGGCATTCCGTCCCTTAGCGTCACGAGAGTATTTTGCAAGTGAGCTTCAAAGTGAATGCCGCGCTCTCCGGCCGCTCGTACAATGGGCAGCAAAGACAAGGTCAGATAACGTGCAAACCAGCGCTCGGCTTCAGCACGTACGCCACCCAGCATCGTCATAAGTCGTGATTGCATTCCCGGCAAGGGGGCTTCTACCAGACTCGACAGGACATATGTACATTCCGGGTCAAACTCAATCGGTCTGTATGCGACGGTAAACAGACTCGTTAATTCTCCCTCCTGAAAGTCACAAGTAGCTACACCTGTCTCATAGGCAATCTGCGTATGCTGATCTGCACCGAAGCAATTCTGCTGCCTGACGTACCTGGAGGCGTCCAGCGTCCTTCGCATCTGCTCCGCACTATTGGTGCGAATCATGTTGGTAATCTGCATGTTTAGCGACAGCTTGATATTGCAATTCAGCTCTGGAATATAGACGGTGCGTACCGAGGAGGTCGGGTAGGCCTTCGGCCCGCCGCTGCCCATCGGAATGAGTTTCTTATCCAGAATATACTGCTGGACCTCGGACAAGCCCAACACGTACGCATACTGCCAGGGATGGATAGGCAGTAGTTCATACTCATCCCCATGCTCACCCCACTCTGCTTCCCAAGCTTGTTCCACATGCCCGTGCAGGCTGGCATGCAGATTGATCCTAGTGTAATCATCCACCCATTCCTGCATGTACACATCCTTCCTCACAGCAACGTAACAGAGTTGGAACGAGGTACGCAGTTCTGGGCTGTACATCCGTACGTCGTGTTCGGTGAAGCCTTTGGAGTTTTTCGGAAACGGGTGAAAGGGATGACCATATACCAGAGACTGTTCAGAAGTACAGTAATCATATATGCCAAGTCCAGCAGCCTGCTCGATATACAGCGCAAGATTATTCACGCTGTTATCTACCTTTTCCGCAAAATCACGCACATCAGCCGCATGGGTCAACCTGCCTTGCTCATGCCGGCTGTTTCCATACGCCGTGTCTTCACTCAACTCCCGTGTGATCCAGCGAACCAGGTCCTGATAATGCACTGCTTGCCCGCGCTGTTGTACGCTTCGGTACTCATGCTCTCCCATAGCCGAGTAATACGCTAATTGTCCGGTTATCGTCACCCCGCTGGCCTGAAAAGCAACTGCGTACGTCATCGCATTCGGATCAATCTGAATGTCGCCCTCCTTCTCCACCGAAAGCTCTCGGATATAACAATTGAGCAGCAGCTTGCAAGAGTGTATATTCGCCTGCTGCTCTGCTTCAGACCTGAGCCTGTTTTCCATCTCGAACAATGTTGCCAACCTTCTTTCGGGTTATAAATAAAACAAGGGACAAGGTCACAGGATGGCACAGCCGAGACCCATACTAATCTCTTTCAGTGCCGCCCATCTGGCCGTATCTGCTGGTGTTTTGACCCGTTGAACCATTAGCAGACCAATCCATCTAGAGTACCTACACTGCTGACCAGCAGCGGAATGCTGGATGGATGCCACCGCTTGCGGCGGGCAGGCACGTACATTCGAATATACCGATCACACCATAGGAGCAAGAACAACGCAAAACGCAAGCGGGCCTTTCAGCCAGAACAAGCAATGATTTGCCCTTATTCTGCAATCGACTTTTCGAAATGATGTTCCATCTAAAAAAGATACTCCAGGTACAACCGGACAACATCACGTGTGGTCCCCCCAAAAGGAAAGACATGGTGGGTCAGGTCCGGCAATGCGTTGACTTCCAGAATGCCTCCCTGATCTCTTGTCAGCGGCTGGCGGATATCCTCACAACGGATATCAATGCCAGCCACATCAATCCGGAGGACTCCTGCGGCCTCAATTGCCATTTGTGCATTGTCAGGAAGAATCGCTTCCGTACAGTCCATATAAAATTCACTGATGTTCCCGGCGTCCGAATTGCGAAGATCATATAGCTCGATCTCTCTTCCTGCCGCAGGTACCTCCTCCAGCGTGATTCCCTGTCCAAGCAGAACCTTTCGCAAAGGCTCTGCGTCTTCATCAATCTTGGGAAAGGCCTCGAACTTCCCTATACTGGTATGCTGGATTCGCTGCTGATTCAACATTCGAATCAACGCCCGTATGGTTGAGGTGCCGTCCCCTTCTACATAGACAGGTCGATACTCATTTACTGCCGCCACTTCCCCGTTAATGACCAGTACCCTGTAATCCACACCCGTTACGAATTGCTGCAGCATGATGCTGTTACTATGGGTACCCGCCCGGGCAATAGCCGCTTCCAGTTCCTCGTTTGTTCGAACGTCCAGTGTCACACCTGCACTGCCGCTTGCGTCCAGCGGCTTCACTACAACGGAACGATGCAGTTTCAGAAACTGCGTTGCCTTGTCACCCATTGCCTCGATAACGATAAACGGCGGCACAGGCATTCCCCGCTCATGCAGTAGCATATTACAAACCTGCTTGTTCTTGGCGAGCAGTCCAGCGATCAAGGGTAGACGATGCGATCTGGTTTTATTAATGACTCTGCGCTTATCCCCATAGGATAATTCCAAAAAATCTTCACATTCTGCGAGAAGTGGCTCGCAGGTCATTCCCATTTCTCTTGCTTTGCTTATGATGAGTCGGTTTTGCAGATTATGAATTCCTTTCGGAAACAATGAAAATCCTCCCCGACCGAATGAAGGCGTTCGCTCCTGGTTGTGCTTTCATCGGATTGATTTGATGGAAATAATATTGATAATGATTATCAGTTTCAAACAAAATCTATTTTATGGCAATTTCAGTCACCTTGTCAATAATAAGCTTTTTAGGAAAAATAAGATGGTTTTTGCAGGGGGAGAATCCCCAAATGAAGGAGTGTTCATGGAACAATGGGCACAACAAATAAGGCAAGCTCTGAATTTCGTTATGTCATAAGCTTGCCTGTGCTATTCGCTGTATTGAGATGCAATGAAGTATAGGCTGGGGATGTGGATGATGATCATCGGCATTAATGCTTTAATTTGGGGCAGGTTGGGCAGTAATCTTCTGGATCATCTGCAGCGAGATAATAGAAACAACAGGTTTTGCGCACACGAATGGGTGTATCTGAGACAGCTGTTGCCCGCTTGGGCGTGTTAAACTGCTTGAGCGGATTACGGGATTCACCAAAGAGATGTGCAGGTGCATCACGAATTAGATAATGGAAGTCCTCTTCGACACGCTGCTTTTCTTCAGGCGTGGCTCCTTCAGCAAACTTGTTCTCATAGAGCCAGTATACGTAAATGGCCGTGTTCTCCCACAGGACTGAACGTGAAACCCGCGTTGCCTTGGACAGCGATTGCCACACCTTGGCCAGATTACCGGCGAACATCTGTTCAATCACCTGATCTCTCCATACGCCACGCTGATCCGCCTCCGGTGAGGTCGTCTGCCAATTAGTCAGACGAGCCTTGGGGAGCCATGCCTCCCCCTGATAACTGGATTCGATCGTGCCGTTGGCAATCTCATAATTTAGGCCTTTGTTGAAGCGTGACATGGCATAGAGACCCGAAGCCAAAATCAAGTAAGCATACCGTTTAGCAAAGAGAGATACAGTAGCCGTTTCAGAATCCGTCTCAAAGATGCTACTCACCCCTTGCAAATAGTTCAGGCTTTTGGACGGGTCCAGCAAGTCCGTAAATGGCATCGAAAATGTACGATCTGTCGAAGGCTCCCAGGTCAAACGGTATTCGGCAGCCAAGGCCTGCATCTCTTGATCATCAAGCCAAGTGGCTGTAGCGTGTGGTTTCATTTAACTTCCTTCCCTTCCCGTGCGGAATGCACATTGGTGTGCCAAACAGCGGATCAACCGCAATGTCGCACTCCATCTGGAAGACCGCGCGGACCATGTCCTGCGTAACAATGTCTTCCGGTTTTCCTTCCGCGTAGATGGACTTGTTGTGGACAGCCACGATATGGTGAGCATAGCGACACGCAAGATTCAGATCATGAAGAACCATCACTATGGTGCGCCCCTCCCGTTCATTCAAATCGAACAGCAGATCCAGAATATCAATCTGATGGGTCATATCCAGATAAGTCGTTGGTTCATCCAGCAGCAAGGTCTCTGTTCCCTGTGCGAGTGTCATCGCAATCCAGGCACGCTGGCGTTGTCCGCCGGATAATGCGTCCATGGGCCGATCAGCCAGAGCAGTCAGATGTGTGGATTCCAGCGCGAGCCTGACCATGCGTTCGTCCTCACCGGACCACTGTTTCAGCCAGGTCTGGTGTGGGTACCGTCCTTGCCGAACTAGTTGGTTCACTGTCAGTCCCTCTGGAGCAGAAGGGCCTTGCGGCAGAATGGACATACGTCTTGAAATTTCCTTGGTAGGCAACTTCGCAATCTCCTCGCCATCCAGCAGCACCGAGCCTGAACTGGACTTCAGCAGTCGCGCCATCGTTCGCAGCAAGGTGGACTTCCCGCAACCGTTGCTGCCAATCAGGACAGTAGTTTTCCCCTTGGGAATAGTCAGGTTCAGATTCTCAATAATAGGCTCTGCGCCATAGGCGATCGTAAGGTCCTTGGCTTCCAGAATACTCACAGCATTCTCCTCCTCAAAACTGATTTCGATTCTTGAACAACAGATACAGGAAAAACGGTGCTCCTACCCCGGCGGTAAATACCCCTGCCGGAACATCGAGCGGCAGAAATACCGTACGGGCAATCAGATCAGCAGCAAATACAAGCAGGGCACCGACCAGTCCCGAAACGATGAGCATGCTGCCAAACATACGCCCTACCAGCTTCCGGGCAATATGCGGCGCAATCAGACCGACAAAACCAATCGTCCCCGCGACAGCTACAGCACCCCCGGCCAGCAGTACACTGCACAGTAGCAGTGCTGAACGATGACGCTGTACAGTGACCCCCAGCCCGGTGGCTAGATCATCCCCGAATTCCTGTGCGTTCAGACTACGGGCAAACCAGATCGCCAACGGAAGCACGATTACAATCACCGGGATGATCGTTCTGACATCGGTCCACGATGCGCCATACACACTCCCCGTCAGCCAGATATACGCCTGACCAGCCGTATAGAATGGACTAAGAATCAGCATGAAGGTCGTCCCGGCCCCCGTAATGGCTGACACTCCGATTCCGATCAACACCAGTCGAATCGGGCTTACTCCTTTTTTCCAGGCAAGAAGATATATGATGATTGTGGTAATCATCGCTCCCATAATGGCAAACAGCGGCAACAGCTTGATACTGATGGTTCCACCCAGCAGGGTGACAAAACCTACAGCGGCAACGGCAGCTCCTCCCGTTATCCCGATCACATCTGGTGAAGCGAGCGGATTACGGATAATCCCCTGCAATAGGGCACCGGACATGCCCAGTGCTGCACCAACAAGCAACGATAACAGCACACGCGGCAGCCTTAGCGTCAACACGACAAAGTCATGATCGCCTGCGCCCAGACCGAAAATCGTCTGCAGCACATTCAGCGGAGATATGAAATCATTACCCACACTGGTTCCTAGAATGGATGCAATCAATACCAAAACCATACAGATTCCGATGATGAACAGCGATTTGCGCTCCATTTGCAAGGATAACGTATCTTTTTTATTGCGAAAAGTAATCATCTTCCTCATATCTTCGTCCCCCCCTTGCGGGCAATATAGACGAAGAAGGGACCACCAATGAGTGCTGTCATAACGCCAAGTGGAACCTCCTGCGGCATGATGATCAGCCGTGCAACAACATCCGCCGCCAATAACAAAATGGCGCCGCCCAGAATGCAGTAGGGAACAAGCCAGCGGTAGTCGTTGCCAACAAACGCCCGCATGATATGCGGTACAACTAATCCTACCAGACCAATTGAACCGGCCACCGCAACAGAACCACCGGCTAGCAATACCGTAACGACTCCCATAAGCAGCTTAACCAGTAGCACGTTCTGTCCCATGCCTTTGGCGATATCATCACCGGTCAGGAGCAGATTGATCGCCCGGCCCATAAACAGGGATACTACAGTGGCAACCGTCATATATGGCAGTACAGGATACAGCATGTCGAGTGTCCGACCGCTCACTGAACCTGCAAGCCAGAACAACACGTCCTGTAATCCCGTTCCATCCAGCACCAGGATTGCCTGCGTGAACGAAGCAAAAAGTGCAGAGATGGCGGTACCCGCCAGCACAATCTTGATGGGAGTCAGACCATCACGACCGATGGACCCAAGCGCGTACACAATCACTGTTGCAATGGTTGCCCCGGCAAAACCAAACCACATCATCGTACTGAGCGAGGACACCGACAGCACAACGATGGCAATAACGATAAAAAAGATGGCGCCCGCATTGATCCCAAACACACTTGGTGAAGCGAGCGGATTACGAGTTAGCGCTTGCATGAGTCCTCCCGCCACCGCCAAACTTGCACCAACAACAGCGGCAATAATTGTGCGTGGTAAACGTTCTGTCAGAAGTACGACATGCTCCACTGAGCTTTCGTCATAGTGTTGTAGTGCATCCACTGCTATTTGAAATGTTATGTGTGTGCGTCCCAGTATCATGCTGGCTACACAGGCGAGTAATAGTAAAATGAATAAGCCGGATAGTCCATACATCTTCGTACTTGCCTTCGTAAAAAGGGGAAACATATTCTCACTCTTTCATTCGTGAAATGCAAAAAGACCTGCCTGCCCATACACTTCGTATACGATGTCCTGGTGCATGGCAGGTCTTGCTCCCATTAATTCAGATTGAACTGCTTGTATAGGTCGTCCAGCATCATGTTGGCCGATGTGTATCCGCCTCCCATGTTCCAGGCCACTTCATCAACCTGTACCAGCTGGTTATTCTTTACCGCATCGAGATTTTTCCAGAGCGGACTGCTGGTCCAATCCTTATAATTTTTCTCAATAGCTTCTGTTTCCGTACCTGAATTGAAGTTGAAGATCATATCTGCGTTCATATCCGGGATGTTCTCTTTCGAAGTCAACTCCACACCCCAGGTGTCTTCATCATGTCCAGGCGGTCTGGTAAATCCAAGCTCTTTCAAAATTTTCCCGGCGTATCCCATATAGAAAATGCGAACCTGATCGGCTCTGAAATTCGTAATAGTCGCTTCAATGGGAAGACGGTCACCCATTTTGCCTTTGAAATCCGCTACCCTTGCATCCCAATCGGCAAGCAACTTGTCCGACTGTTCCTTCATATTCATCGCTTCACCAGTCGTCTTTACCGTCTCTTTCCAGTCAAACAACGTCTCGGTAACTACCGTTGGAGCAATCTGGGACAGTTGATCATAGATATCCTCATGTCTTGTTTTGGTGGCAATGATTAGATCCGGCTTCAACTTGTTGATCTCTTCCAGATTCGGCTGTGATTCCTGACCTACCTGCGTCACGCCATCCAGATCCGCTTTCAAATATTTATATACGGGTTGCTGAACCCAGGATTCCACAACACCCGTTGGCTTCACACCAAGTGCAACAACAACATCATTGGCACCCTGAAACAAGGTTACAATCCTCTTCGGAGTTCCCTTAATTGTCGTTTCACCCATGGCATGTTTGATAACTCTGGTCTGCTCGTCCGCACCACTGCCTACTGTATTGCTCTTATTACCACTTGCAGACTTGCTTGAAGGGTCAGTTGTCCCGCTAGTTCCACCCGAGGCACAACCAGCCAGCACCGATATCATCAGAATAAGTGCTATATAAATATGTAGCTTTTTGGTCAATCCAAACATGTAGTTCAACTCCCCCTTCTCATCCTAATTGATATTAAAAATCATTATCAATTGTATTGTAATTCAGTTGAGTACATTGTTCAAGCATATTGATACTGCTGTGGAAGAACTCCCCGTGCCTCTAGTTTCATGTTGAAAATCTCCTTGTACAGTAAAGGCTTGGATGAATACAAAATGCTCAGTATACAAAAAGGTGTAACCCTCCATAGTTGTTGGGTTACACCTTTATAAGTAATTCATGACCTGTCTTCAACAGACAGCGATCGCAGACAAACATACCAATTAAGGTGTATGTCTGCCTACATATTGATAAGTACCTTTCGGGTATGCAATCCACTCATCCTGCTGATTAAAAACGGGTGAGCCACATGATATACCTTGTCTACGAACAAATGTCCCACCTTGAGGAAACAATTGATTCTGCGAATGAGGCTCTCCAATCACATCTACCACAGTTTCATGATATTTCAGTACATATGCGACCGTATTAAATTCACTTGGGTTGTAGAAATGACCCTCTTGATTAAAATAGGCAACATTCGTGACATCCATGAAATCGTAAAAGATGCTGTTTATGATCAGATACGGGATTACTGGATTAACCGGATATAGCGCTATGCTGGATACGTTCATACGGTTCTTGTTTTTCATGAATTGGTGAACCTCCAGCTCATATCCTTCGATTTTATGAGAGAAGTCACATTCTCGGTTGTAAAACAATTGCAGCACGATGCGACCGTCTCCACCATCGACATATTGTGAAAAAAACAAAAGAAATGCCTCCTGTGGTTCCTGATGAACCTGAAATATAGCCGCTCTGCCAGCAACTCCTACGACCTACTTAAGCTGGACTCTTAAAAAATTCTCGAGGGGACAGGAGTCTCCTTGGTGCTGCAAAGCATACCGTTTATGGTGTATGAGTGCCGACATATTGATAGGTCCCTTTCGGAAACGCATTCCACTCATCTGGCTGATTATAGGCAGACGATCCGTAGGATATTCCTGGCTTGCGGACGAACGTTCCTCCTTGCGGTGCAAACTGCTCATGCGAATTTGGATTTCCTAATACATCTACCACTTGTCCTTGGTATTTTAAAACATATGCAACGGTATTAAATTCGCTCGGGTTGTAGAAATCGCCCTCATCATTGAAATACCAAGCATTCGTAATATCCATGAAATCATAAAAGATACTGTCGATGATTATATATGGCATGGCAGGATAAAGCGGATTAATCGGTAAAGTGGTAACTTTCATTTGGTTTGTTTTCTTCATCCATTGATGAAACTCAAGTGAGTAACCGTCTGCCCGATGGGAAGGGTCTCCATTCCCGTTATAATGCAATTGCAAAACAATTCTTCCATCCCCGCCATCCACATATTGCGAGAAATATACTGCAGGCGCTTGCTGTGGTTCCTGTTGGACCTGAAACACAGCAGCCCTTCCATCTGCTCCTACTACCCATACCAGTAAAGGTTCGGGGGAAAGGGGGATGGAGGTGCCCATGAGTTCTACAGGACCGAGGAATGTCGATGATGGTGTTCCTCTATATACCAGGAATTTAGATTGTCCTGGGAAATAACTGGACAGATCCACGGTTCTGTGCGGCAAGCCATATTTAACCCCAATCGGAGTGATACCGCCGGAAACCAGCTCCGCGTTGCGTGTATTCAACGTATATTGAACTGAGCCACCCCGATCATCCGCAGCCGTAATAGTAATTTCAGCAAGGCCGCTGCCTGTACCCGAAGCCAGTGATAAAATGCTGCCATTAAGCGATGCACTCACCAACGTCGGATCACTGGAGCTGACTGTAAATCGCAGCTCATCCCCATCCTCGTCGTAGAACAGTTGTTGCAGATCATAATCCCTTTGCTGTGTAACTCCGGGAGTCAATACCTGCTCGTTTATAGCCGCTATGACTTGAGGAGCTTGATTAAGCTGAGGCATGCTGACGGTAACCGGGAACGTCGCTCCCTCTGCACGTCCGTACTGATCATACACACTGAGTGTTACACTTGTGGTCCCTACACTCACTGGGTTTAGCTGTAGTTTCTGACCATTCATATGGGCCGTAGCAATTCCTGGATCATACGTGTCTGCTGTCACTGACAGGGATGCTAGATCCCAGTTCAACAGGAACGGCGAGAGATCCAGTTCTGAGGCAGCATCTCCCCATTGAAGCAACTGCTCAGGGATCGCTGTAATAACCGCATTTTCCAATAGATGGACCTGTAGGTCTGTGCTAATCTCTCCGCCTCTATCGTCTTTAGCCGTGATGGTAATCACGGTATTGCCGCTAGTCAGCCCATGAATGACAAGCTGATCATTTTGAACTGTAGCATCTGCCACGGCTGGATCAGACGAACTGATTTCATAACGAATCGGATCATGATCCGGGTCGGCAAAGATAGTGGACAGATCCACGGTTCCGTCAGCCTTGCCTAAAATCAGATGTACCGCGTCTGGTGCACGGGTAACCACCGGGCTACTGTTCGGTATAGGCAAAACCGTTACAATCAAGGTAACTGTATCTGTTCCACCCTTGCTATCGTCTGCCGTCAGGGTAATACTTGCGCTCCCCGCTTGCAGCGACTGCAAAGATAGCTGATCGCTCGTTATGGCAGTCTGCACGATAGAAGCATCCGAACTGGTCGCTGTGAACACCAGCGGGTCACCATCTACATCCGTAAATATCGTTGAAAGATCCAGCGTTGTATTAGGCTGGCCCAAAGTGACGGTTAATGGCTGAGGAGCTTGTCCATGCGGCGCATGGTTAGGAGTGCCCTGAACCATTAGCTTGAATTCAATCTGCTTTTGTCCTGTGCTGCCATCTTCTCCTTGCTGTCCGTCATTGGCAGTGACATGAACGATCGTACTGCCCGCGCGAAGCGGACTCAAACGCAATTCATCTCCTGTAAGCACCACCGACGCTACAGCAGGATTATCAACAGTAACCTGATACGTTAAGCTAGCATTTTCCGGGTCCTGAACATAGTCGTTCAAATGCAGTACCGAGTCGGACTGTCCCACAGTAAGCGCCTGATCTGGTATATCTGCAGATACAGGATTGCCATTCACGATAATTTTGAAGGTAGACGACACCCTTTTTCCCCGTCCATCATTAGCCGATACACTGATGGATGCTTTTCCGACACTGACCGGCGTAAGCTTTAATGTATTGCCCGATACGGACGCCCGTACGATGCCGGATTGAAGAGAAGCTGCCGAGAAGGTCAAGATATCCCCATCAGGATCGGTAAAGAATTGGCGTAAATCATACAATTGTTCACCAGCGCTTTCTGTAATTACACGCTCTACAGAAGCATTCACGACTTCCGGTGAACGGTTAGCGCTGCTAGATGAACCGGATGAGCTTCCAGAAGATGAGGACGTACCTGTTACACTTGCCACAGCTAGACCCGTAACAGCGTTGGAAGCTACTCCTGTACCCAGTGTGACCGCAGATACCTGTACATTTCCACTCACATTCACCCTTGCTGCCGGGTTGCTGACTTGAATATTTTCAATACTACCTGTATTTTTCAATTCCAAGGCACCCGTCCCTGTGACGGTCAGCTGCTGGATCGTGCTATTACCTGTCATTTCGACGGACTGGCTGCCATTTACCTGAACGGTCTGAACCGTTCCCTGAAGATTGACTTTGTTCGCCCCTTCATTAACATTCAGCTGCGGCAAGGATGCATCGACGCTAACCTCAATGCTTGCGTTGGATTGCACGTTCATGACTGTCGCGCTTGCGGTACCACTGAGTACAACGTGAACGTCCGGTTTTGTGACATCCATTTGTGTCAACGTTGAGCTATCAAATACAACTGTATTGTTATCTCCGCCGTTAATATGGGTCTGTCCCTGTACCTGTACATCCTGTGCATAAAAATCCTGCTGCACCCGGGCATCCACCGTTAACTGCTGTTCCACTTTCAAATGCAGCACCGATGTAAAATCCCCGGCAATCACCAAATCTCCGTTTAACGTAGAGCCGTGTCCGTCCAGCACAACGTTGCCGCTGAACTCCGCTTCGCCGTCACGAGCCGAACTCCCGCTGCTGCGAAGCTCCAGCCAAGTGACCTTATCCACCGTCCGGCCTATGGCATGGAAACGAATGCCTGCGTTGCGCAGCGCGGCCTGATTATCCGCGTGAAAAATGCCGCGCAGCGGCTCTGCAACGTCATAAGCGATGCCATTGATCCGTATCTGCTTGCCGTCCATTTCCTGGAGCTGCGAAGCACGCTCCTGTGGAAACAAAGCAGATACGAGCAGGCTGGCCGCATCTACGCGGCTTACCGAGTCTTTGGCGTGCAGATTTCCGCCAAATTCACTCATCAGCCCGTCATTCAGCGCCGCCCGAATCATCGGGGTCGCCCACGGGCTGGCGTCCTTCCACGCCGTCGGCAGCGTCTGCGCCGACGGCGAGTCGGTTGTGCTGGCGGGCGTGCCCGCAGACGTACCCGTCCCAGCGGACCTGACCAACAGCGCGACCAGTTCTTGGGCGCTGATCAGGTCATTCGGACGGAAGTGTCCGTTGGCGTCGCCCTGCATCAGCCCGGCCTTACGGGCTGCCTCTATAGCCGGGCGCCCCCAGCTATCGGCGGGCACGTCCGTGAAGGAGGCAGCGCCGTCCAAGTTGCCCGTCGGAAGCTGCAACGCTTTGACTAGCAGCACGGCTAGCTCCTGACGTGTGAGCTTCTGCTCAGGTCTGAGCGTTCCGGCGGGATCGCCTTGGATAATCCCGAGTTCACGGGCTTTTTGTAGTTGTTCCAATTGCTGTGCTGTAAGCTTCTGTACATCCGTCCAGGTGGCAGTATTGTTCCGTGTGGACCCCTTGGATACGGAAGCCGTATCTATCACGGTAGCTTGCTCTGCTCCGGCAGGAAACGAGGGGGTCAGCAGCAGCAAAGCAGCTGCCAGCTGAGCGGTTAACTTCTTATTTTTCATGGTGCAATTCTCTCCCCACCGATAAATGTAATCATGTATTCAAAATCTTAGGATACGTATGTTTTACGGCCGAGGACGACCGATAAAGTCTCCTAAATTAACAGGGTAGTTCGTCCCTTCCACATTCCATTCACCAGATTGATAATGGTCTGGATTACCAATGACCGTACCGCTATTCCGTCCCAAAGCCTGCCCTTGACCAATAACTGCGATATCTATAAGCGTGTTGTTGTAATACAGCTTAAGCGTAACAGGTTCCGAATTGTTATTTTGTAACTGCAGGAAGGTAAAATACCACTCCTCCGATACGAATGAACTCAGATCATCCGCAATAACAAATGTTTGCCCAGGCATAATTACATCTCCGTCATTGGCATTTATAATAATCGGGTCTGGTTGGTCGGATCGCTCAATCCATATTCTATTTTTCTCCAACGGTCTGTTTGTAGGGTTATACAATTCAATCGCCTGGTCCAGATAATCCGGTTCGCCTTGCCACACGACTTCGGAAATGAACAAGTCTCTTTTCTCAACAATCACTGGAATCGTAAAAGATGTCGTTTCACCCCGATTATCATTTGCTGTAATCGTAAGGAACGTCAGACCATTACGCAAAGGTTGTATGAAAAGTGCATTCCCTTCTACCTGCCCCCCTGCCACCAATGGATCAGAAGACACCACAGTATAGGTCAGCGTGTCTCCATCCTCATCAGAGAACATATCATTCAGCTGCAATATTTGCTGACCATCTCCCGGGTCCAAATATTGAGGTTCAGGCACACGGGTCACTACCGGACGATGATTTACTGGTTGAGGAGCTTCAACTTGCAGCATAAATGAAGTGAAAGAAACGCCCCCACGGCCATCATTCGCCGTAATTCCAATCATCGTAATACCAGCATTATGCAGTGTTACAAATGAATCTTCTCCATTCTCCGCCACACTGCCTACTAGGGGGTTGGAGGAAGTTATGGTATACGTCAAGGTGTCGCCATCCTGATCCATAAATAACGAGCCCGGATACAGCATCAGCTTGTCCTGCAACACATTAGCAACTACGATAGGTAAATGAGGTAAAGCCACAGGTATGTGATTCTCAGGCTGCGGATCAGGCAAAGGCGCATTCACCATAGCAGCAAACTGAAGCGAGGCTGTACCTCCCTTGCCGTCATGGGCTGTTATCGTCATTAGACTAATGCCGGCTTGAAGCGGCGTAAGCATAAGCTGATCGCCTGTTACTTCTCCTGTGGCCACTTCTCGCGAAGCCGATTCCACCGTGTAGGTCAGTGCATCGCCATCCTCATCGTTAAACAAGTCAGACAGGCTAATCTGCTTGCCACCTTCATTTAAGAGCAAAGGAATGTCATTTAGGCTGTTGCTCGCGACAGGACTGTGATTAATGTCCTCCTCATAAGTAGAACTGGTCACTGTATAGCTGAAAAACACGCTCGCTTTACCGCCTTTTCCATCCTCTGCCGTAACAAATACCTGTGTGCTTCCTACTGATTTAGGTTTTAGTGTAAGCTGTTGATTTGCCACTTCTGCTTCTGCTATGTATACATCCGAAGTGACCGCATGGTACGACAGTTCATCCTGATCGGCATCGTAAAACACATTTTTCAAATCCACTAGCGTATCTCCAGAACCCAAAATGGCATATTGATCGGCAGGAACGATAGCTGAGACAGGTACATGATTAGATGTTGGCGTTGGATTCGTTGTAGAACTGCCACCGCCACCACCAGATGAACTTTTTTTAGTGCTTGTTGAGGATGTATCCGAAGATGCACCCAACGTGGTATCACGTATAATTTGAGTCTCTGTTCCCCGCTCCGCAAGACGGGTCTGTACAGTCTGTATCCCATTGGCGAGACGTACCTGTGTATCGGCAAAATTCAGTTTAAGCTGCTGCCATATACCACTTCCCTGAATCTGAATAGGCTCATGCGTATCCACGATCATTTCGTTTACGTCTGCATGAATCTCTACATTTTTGGCACCCCGCATCAGGGTTACCTGAGGTAACGTATCACCTTGAATACGCACATAATCTGCTGCAATAGCTAACTTGCCTTTAAATTCTGTCCCTTTGCTATACAAAGTCACCGGTTGTTGGGCTGTACCACTTTGCACAATTTGAAGTGCTGACAGATCAGCTACGTTTCGGTTCGATGCCTGATAGGTCAGGGTAGCCCCTTGAAGCGCCGGCACATTGTCTGCTCCAAACAGTTGCTTCAATTGCTGTCCGATCAAATAGGGCTTTCCATCCATATAGGCGATATCCCCGTCGATACGAGATAGGATTCCCGTCCGTTCACCCGATTGGAATACATTCACCAAAAAGGATGCGATATCCTGACGTTTTACCTGTACTTTAGAGTCAAACCGATTATCCGGCGTATCCATTAATCCCAGTTTGAGAGCTGCCTCTACGTTGCTTTTGGCCCATGCGCTCACCTGATCCCCATCAGAAATGTCCTGAACATCTCCGCCTTGAACATGGGTTCCTCCAATCGCTCTCACCAGAATGGCTGCCAATTCCTCACGACTCACTGCAGCATCCGGGCGGAAAGCACCTGATTCATCTCCGGTCATTAGACCTGCCGCACGTACAGCTTCTATATAAGAAGCTGCCCAACTCCCCTGCGTATCCTTAAAAGTTACTGCTTTCTCCGTTGCGTCAAGCTTAAGTGCATTAGCCAGCAAAGCTGCCATTTCCTTACGCGTTAACGGTTGATCTGGACGGAAAGAACCATCTGGATAACCCGTGATCAGTCCTTGCTTCACAGCCTCCTGTACCGCCTGTAATGCCTGGGATGACATAGTGGACTGATCTGTAAAAGATACTGTACTGGCTTTAGTCACAATCGCTGACGTCTCCCCTTTCGTTTCCGCATGAACAAGCTGGGGCCCCCATGCCATACCTGCCAGCAACGTCACCATCAGCACTTTTTGCCATTCTTTATTCGTTTCTTGATTCATCAGACTCTCCCCCGTGAACGGTTCATTCTTGTTATTAGTGAAAAGATCTTATCATCCGCCTCTGAACCAATTCTGAACAATATTAAAATTTTATCTTTTTCACAGTCTGGACTTTGTAGCAAATGAAAAAAGAGCGCTCAGCCAGATGGGCTAAGCGCTCTAAAACTTCTATAAAACGTTGATGTACATGCCTTGTCAGGAAACCGTAGGATTCCATTGAAAGGTAGCTGCGGACTTGGAGGGAAGGGTAGATTTGAAAACTTTATTTCCCTGCCGAACCTTAAATGTCTTTGTGTTCTCTCCCGTATTGGCGGCAATCAGGACAAGCGTACCGTCGGGGTTGCGATAAGCGACCGTTTCGATACTTCCACTATAATGTGTAGAATCAATACGTACTGCACCTGGACGGACAAATTTGCTGGCGTGCCCAATCGCATAGTACTCCACATTTTTCGTAACTGCACCGCTTAACGGGTCGATGGTCACTACACCTCTACAGTTGGCGCAACCCCCATTGGTCGGACCCCCGGACGGGTCAAGTGCGATATTCCAAAAGAGGACATTTTGCGACCAGTTTCGGGGTGCACCAATGATCAACTTGGACATATCCCAGCTCAAATCATCTCCAAAGCCCGGACTCCACGCCCCCCCACTACATTCTGTCATATATACAGGCTTATCAGGAAAAGCATTATGCACATCTGTCATCGCTGTGGGCTCTCCTTTGTAGCAATGAAAGGCCGTTCCGTGCGTATAGCTTCGAGCCTGTTCATCTCCTAACACGGTCTTGGCATATTCGCTCCCTGTATCCCAGTTATGGTCAAAGGCAATAATGTGAGTAGATAAATGGTTTCGATTTAGGGTCGGGCCCAGATATTGTTTAATAAAATTCGCCTGTTCTGCTGCTCCCATACTCATGCTGGGATACTTGGGCGTAGTGAATTCTGGCTCATTTTGAATGGAAATCGCCTGAATCGGAATTCCCTCGTTCGCATACGCCTGTAGATAACGAACAAAATAGTCAGCATACGCCTGGTAGACACGCGGATCGGTATAGTCCAAATACCAGCCGTTATAAATCTGCTCCCCATATTTCATCCAGGGCGGAGCTGTCCATGGGGTTCCCATAATCTTTAAATCCTGGTTTCTTCTCAGGATTTGCTTCAGCACATCGATCACATCCCGATCCTTGGCGATGGAGAAATGATTCAGCTCATAGTCCTTGCCTGTTGCCACATCGTCATAGGTATAGCTGCCAGACTGTCCCTGCTCATCTACGGAATAATCTGAGGCTCCAATGGTATGGCGAATATAACTCAGTTGAATGCCACTGGCTGTAAACAAATCATTTAGCAGCTGATCACGCTGATTGGCAGACATGCCATAATTCATCAGGTATGCGGACGAACCGGACACCGCTGCTCCAAACCCTTCCATCGTCTGGTAACGAATATCTGGCTTAATCTCAATCGTCAGTGTATCCGCATTCGCTGCATTTTCTTTACTGTTATCCTTATCCCAACGGATCGGGGTTTGTTGGGTTAGGCGATTCGCCGGATCGGGTGTTGTTAGCCACATGTTGACGTTATTTTCTGCTTTCGGCCCCGGAACATTCCGTATAGCCATACTGGCCAGGACCGCACAGATCAAAATGGCTACTGCAGCTATAAGCAGCCAGATGTCAGTACGTCGTTGCTTTTGGAGTTTTTTCATCTATATCCTCCTCTCCCCATCATTATCCTGTCCCCATCCTCCCTACTATTTCAGCTTTCACTTGGGTTTCCCTTTGCATACCTGTTGGACGTTTACATACCGATAGCAAAAAGAGAGCCGGTGCTTGTGCCCGCGCTCTCTTGAATATAACCATTTTAAAACAAATGTAACGGGATTACTTTTTTGCCTTTTCTGTAGAGGTTGCCGGAATCGTAACACTTCCTGTCAGTCGTAAATCCTGAGAGGAACTGCCCACATAAATGGGCACTTCACCCGCTGGCATAACCCATGCTTTGGACTTTTCATCCCAATATGAGAAAGCTTTCGGGTCGAGCTCAATGCGAACCTTCTTCTCTTGACCCGGCTTTAATTCTACCTTGGACCAGCCTGCCAGTTGACGGGATGGAGTCTCTACGTTTGTCGGAAGCTTACCGTTGTACACCTGTACAACCTCAGCTCCGGCTGTTTTGCCCGTGTTCTTCAATTTTAGCGAAACTTCGACGGAACTCGTACGATCGGATTTTTTTCCACTCGCATGCTGTTTTGTTTTCAGATCGCTATATCCGAATGTCGTATAGGATAAACCGTGTCCAAAGGAGAACGCCGGTTGAATACCCGATTTCTCATACCCACGATAGCCTACAAAAATACCATCTGAATAGTCACCTATACCATTCACACCCGGAAACTTCTCTGGTGAGGACACGGGTGTAGACTGCTCGTTAACCGGGAAGGTTACTGGCAACTTACCCGAAGGATTCACATCCCCGAATAAGACGCGTGCTATAGCATTCCCTTGCTCTTGTCCAGCAAACCATGCTTGTACGATGGAAGGGACTTTGTCCTGCCAGGTATCCATTTGCACGGCTCTGCCGCTCATTTGTACGACTATAGTTTTCGGATTTGCAGCCGCAACCGCACGGATCAGCCGATCCTGATTGTTTGGCAGCTCCATATCGGAACGCTCAACATATCCTTCGCTCTCATACGTACGCGTAACAACAATCGCAACATCCGATTTTTTCGCCAATTTCACAGCGTTGTCAATCAACTTATCTGACGTATCTGCCGGAGGTTCCCAGCCCAGACGAACCATACCACCGGAATCACGACCATTTGTCGGATAATCAGCGCGGTATTCAATACGTATCTTGTGCTTTTCACCCGCTTTAAGGGAGATGCTTTTCTTCGTAGTGCCCAGCTTTTCACCTTGATTGTCCACGAAAAGCTTATCGTCGAGATACAGCTTGCTTGATCCCAAACTGGTTAATGACAATGCATAGTCACCATCCTTGGGAGCTGCAATTGCCCCTGTCCAGCGTGCAGATATCAAGCCGTTCAGTGTCGTTGGTGTATTTGGAACTTTAGGGGACTTCGCATTGAAGCCCTGATAATTATAAAATCCAAGGTTCATATTGACTTGGTCATCATTGCGTACAAGAATCGGATTTCCTTCCATCTTGTTATTCTTCCAGTATTCGCCTCGAAGCCCCTGTTCGCCATCTCCATAAGTCGCATATCCAACACTGATATCCTCTTTCTGATCAGATGTAGTCAACAGTGAAGACGGAACAGCCGATGGGCCAGGCATAATGTCTCCTGCAGAGATCGGGTCTGTACCCGGTGCATATTGGACGGTAACACCTTTGCCGACACGATTGCGGATGCCCTCTAACGGACTCACGGTATACGTCGGGTTCACCAACGAACTGCCTCCGCCTGCCACAGTGCCGTTATCTGCATCGGGGCCAATCACAGCAATGGACTTGAGTTTATCTTTAGACAACGGTAATGCATTATTTTTATTTTGAAGCAGTACCATACTTTCCTCAGCCAATTGACGGGCTGTCTTGCCATGGTCACGGGCATCAATTTGATTATTTTGAGCCGGGTGGTCAAATAAACCTTTGCTGAACATTTGCACCAGAATGCGCCCAGCCTTATCATCAATCGTTTTTTCACTTACCTTACCATTTTTGACAGCCGTCAGCAGCTGATCTCCCCATTTACCATAAGGGGTCCCCGGTGTTTCCAGGTCCAATCCGCTATTTGCCGATTCGACTGTACTCAGGTTCGCACCGTAATCACTCATCACAAAGCCCTTGAATTGCAATTCCTTCTTCAAGAGGTCCGTCAAAAGAGTTTTGTTCTCACAAGCAGACTCACCGTTGACCTTGTTAAAGGAGCACATTGCCCCTCCCAAATCTGCCTCGGCGATGACTTCTTGGAACGGGCGTATGTAAATCTCATGCAACGCACGGTCACTGACTTTGACATTCGTCGTGAAGCGCTCTGTTTCCTGATTATTCATAAGATAATGTTTCGCAGTCGCCAAAACAGGGTGGCTTTGTATACCTTTGACATAAGCGGTCGCCATTTGCGATTGCAGTAGCGGGTCCTCACCCATAGATTCAAAGTTTCGCGATCCCCATGGAATACGGGCAATATCCATCCCCGGTCCAAGCGCAACATTATGAGTTGTATTAAAAGCCTCGTCTCCAATCAAATCACCATACTGTTTGGCAGCTTGGGTATCCCACGTTGCAGCCAACGCAATTGGAGCAGGCAACGCAGTAGATTGCTGGTCCTGCACATCTGGATTAGCGATACGCACACCCGCTGGTCCATCTGCCATCGTCAGCGCCGGAATGCCCAACCGCTCCATCGAATTATTATAGAATCCATAGTAATTGTTGACCTTGCCAGTCACCAAATCTATTTTTTCTTCCAGCGTCATTTCCTGCAGCAGCAACGCTGTCCGTTTCTCAGCCGACAGGGCCGTGTTCATCCAAGGCCGATCTGTCTGGCTTCCTGCCGCTCCTGCAATATTCATAGGTCCGATCACAACAGCCGCGATAACTGTCATCATCACCATACGGAACAACCATGTTGATTTCACTTTCACGTTTGTAATTCCTCCTTGATGTTAGGTCATGAGGTGAATGCCTATTCAACTCTCACAGGCTTGCAAAGGCTCTCGATCCTGCGAGCTCCGACAAGAATCCAGAGCCACGGGATAAGCAAGCAAGTCAGCAAAAGCCGCAATGGCTCAAGTGACACGTTTACCACCCTACCGTACATTTTCGAAAATTTCATTGAAAGTTTTTGGAAGTACAACACTAGGACCTTCATTCTTTTTCATGAAAAGAGAGCGTTAACAATTCAGTTAACCGATAATAAAATTACACTTTTGTAACTTTTTAATGACAGGTCTTTAACTAATTTTAATCACAAAAAATGATTCATATGTCCCACTCTTGACTTACTCATATGGCGTTACCTAGCGTGCGACCAAAGTCGCTATTTGAGAATTGGAAATACTTATGTATAAGGATTTTGCAAAATCCTGGTATAAAAAATAACGCTCATAAACAAAAAAATTCCAGAGAACCTGAAAGGTTCCTGGAATTAATGTAATTATTCAAACGGATACCGAAGCCCCCACTGTGAACGAATCTGATCCATCAGTTTCATAATTCCTAACGATTCATCTAAAGAAATAGTAGAACTTTCGAGCAAACCTTCGTTCAAGCAACGCCCGACTTCTTCTGCTTCAAAGGCATAGCCTGTAGAGGATCGGTCATCCTGAAAGTTTTGTGCCTCTTTACCGTCCACAACTAAAGTAGCCGATGTGCTGTTCAGGAATGACGGAATGTGGATATAGCCCTTTGTTCCATGGATGTATGCCTCATTCGTCAATCCGAGGCGGACTGCCCCGTTAAGCATAGCCGTGCGTCCTTTTCCATAATCCAGCAAGATCGAAAATGTCTCGTCAACGCCTGTCTCCCCGATATGAGCTGTGCTCCATACATGCTCAGGTTCAGGACCGAAGACCATTGAAGCAAAAGAAACCGGATAAATTCCTGCATCTAATAGAGCACCTCCGCCCAGCTCAGGGTTCAAAAGCCGCCCCTCCGGGTTCCAATCTATTCGAAAACCAAATTCCGCCTTAACCAGCTTTACCTCGCCAATGTGTCCCGCATGTATCCACTCCCGCACTTGGCGAATCGGAGGCAAAAAACGTGTCCACATTGCTTCCATCAGGAATAGCTTACGCTCACGTGCAAAGCCGATCATTTCCTCCAATTCTTTGCTGTTGACGGTGAAGGGTTTCTCACACAAGACTGCTTTGCCCGCCCGAAGAGCCGTCAGAACATTTTCTTTATGAAAAGGATGGGGAGTCCCTACGTAAATAGCATCTACCTCGGGATCTTGTGCTAATTCCTCATAGCTCCCGTAAGCCCTTGATATTTGATGCTTAGCTGCAAATTCGGTAGCGCTTTCAATAGTGCGTGATCCAACAGCATACCCTTCTCCATTCGAAACATGCGCCAAATCCGCCACAAATTGATCTGAGATCCAGCCTGTGCCGACAATTCCCCATTTGATCTTTTTGCTCATACTTGTGTCCCTCCCAGCAATTTGGTTAACGTTACTTGCAACATACCCTTTTATTCTAGCAAACGCCTGTCCTAAACAAAAGAAACATTTGCTAGACGACGGTTTCTTTTGTGACCCAGCAGCATCTTCATTTATACCCATTATTGAATGACGTATCTGTAAAACTTTTTATCCACTTTCATGACTGGAAAACCAATCGGCAATTCTCCTGGAGCTATACTAACAAAGCCGTTCTTCTCATAGAAACGATGAGCTGCTACGAATTGTGGTGTTGTTCCAAGATAGATTTCTTCAATAGACCTTACCCTGGCCCATCCTATGGCATGATGCAATAATTGATTCGAAACATTGAATGTTTTACCTCTATAGTTTTGTTTTACAAACATTTTTCTGAGTGCTGTCTTACGGTTCCCAATATCTAACAAAGCTATAGTCCCTACTACGGTTTCTTCACTAAGAGCTACCCAGAAGTTGCCGTTACCACGCTGATAAAAGTTTTCAATATCAAGCAAATCTGGCTGATCTTCTTTGGTTATGGCGATATTATATTCATCTTTTTGAATATGTAAAATTAAATCGACAACTTGTGATTGATACTCGGTTGAGTACTCTTTTAGAAAGATACTATTAATCATCGTTGTGTTCTCCTATTATCGTCAATTGTTATACTGTTAGATTCTCATCAAACCACAGAGCCTAAAATATTACCCATATCTCCTTATTCGCGCTCGATACACGCTCAATATTAAATAATTCAACCTCCGCAACTAGACTAAGTTTCCACCTACACAGTAGAGGATTTGAAACCATTGTCTAGGTGCGAACGTTGAGTTAATTATGAATCTCTATATATCAGAATTCTATTCTACGCTTGAAGCTGTGTAAGAATTTGCGGGTCCTTGATCTTCTGATCCTCGGCCAACAACACAATTTTGGATAGAATCTCCGCTGTTCTTGGGTCTTCGTCCAGAAACGGCAGGAAGATACGTCCACGATGCTGCGAATGCACCGGAATAATATGCAGTGCTCCCTTCGCTTGCTTATAGACACCCCCGCTTCCCAGATGCACAGCATATTCGCCAAGAGTCCCATCTACACGTGCATAATTCCCATCCAAGCGTACATTGCTAATTTTCAGCAGGCGAAGTGATTCCTGCACAATCACCCTACGCATTTCAATGGTCGTCAGACTGGCCTCTGGATCAACGCCGCCTACATGGGCAACACTGACGACCAGATCCACGTCCCGCATAACTTCGGAGAACAGAACAGGAGGAACTTCGTCCAACGGTACGCTCTTATACGTTGTCCTATCAAAGAACTGTACTGTCTCCAGCGTAGGAGCCTCGGTATCCGCTGGTGAGAACCAGTCTGCCATGGCATACAGGTTCGCAATCAGATTCTCGGCATAGTACACCTTCTGGAGTCCGTCCTCATAGCTGACTGTCCATTGGCGACCTTTCAATAGGGATACCGTTTTATTCGGCTGTACCTGGTGTCCTGAATATCGACGGGAAACTGTCGCATTTGCACGTTCATCAGCATTCAGCAAGTACAGCTCACGGAACACCTGCTTAAATGGCTGGCGTATCTGGCGGTCGAATAAGTCCTTCTGGAAGTCGCTCCAACGACCACTTTCGAACAAATGAAGGGGATGAGCAATAATCAGCTTGTCCTCTTCTCCTATAGTATGCTGTTCAGCAAAAGGAGCCGTCAATACCAACGTTTCCTCATTAAAATATCCGAGGTGATCATCGGCCTTGAAAACCAGTGTTCGCACCAACGGAGCAAGCACAGGATTACCCAGCAGTCCTCTCAATTCCTTCACCATAAAGGTCGTACCAGACTCCATAGAGCGTTCCAATTCTTTGCGAGCTCTGCGGTACTGATCCACTAGATCTCCTTTAAGCTCCTTCAGCGACGTAACATACTCATCCTTCTTGAAACGAGCCGGAATGGATTTCAGCGTTTTGCCTTTACTGACAATTTCAATATCTGCCGCTCCTTCAGCATCAATGACGAGCTGCACCGTTGTAGCCTCGTCCAAAGCATGTGGCTCAAAATAAGACCGGAGATCATCCAGCTTACGAGCTTCCATGTCCCATACGAGACGGGTTACATCATCATAACCTGCGTTACGTGCCAAATTCCCGAGTGCAATCCGTGAAACGAGTGCCTCACTGGCCTTACGCTGTGCTCCGAATTTTTTGCTTTGTTCCAGAAACCTCTGGATAAAATCATAACGTTCGCGTACATCTGGTTCAGGCGGCTGAGCAAGTGGAATCAGACTGTAGGTCAGCAAATGGTCTTTGTTTCGCTTGTCCTCCACTGATTTTTCCATTTCACTCCGTTTGAGCTTACCCAGCGTCGCATCTGCAAACAACTGGGATCGACGATGATTGGCTCCAGCCGAAATATACTTGGCACAATCGTACAGCAGATCAAAACGTTCCTCGCCCAACGTCTCATAGGCCTCATGGAACCAGTGAATATCGAAGGCACCATCATTAAAATCTTGCGGAGCAATCGGCGAATAATGGGCTACAATCGTTTCCTTCTCGGCCGAAAAACCTTCATTGATATGTGCATGGAAATACCATGCGGCACTGCGAAGCCCTTCCCAACCGAGATAGTCTGCTACAATCTCAATCCACTGTGGAGCATACATAGCAGCCTCCAGCAGACGTTTATCCGTAATTTTAGTGTTTTTCAGCTTTTCCTTGAGCAATGTGGCATCCTCGCCATCACTCGGATAACATGCTTTGAGCAAGTGGCTGAACGATTCTTTTTTGGTAATACGATCACCGTAGCCGTACACATAACCACGCACAAACGTTTCCTTGTCGAGACCCTCCAGAATACGGATGAAATAATCCATACCTTCAAATTGGCTCAATCCCATAACCTTTGGCGTAGCCTCGGTAGGCAAATCTCCTCGAACCAATTCAACCTCTAACAGTCGATCAATAACCGTGCGACGTATTTCCAAAAATTCATGTTTGCTAGAAATCCATGTATTGCGGGCATTGGTTAAGGAACTCATATGTCTTCTGCTTTCACTACCGGCCAGCAGTTCCCGATAGACTTCCCCTACACCGATCAACCCTTTTTCATATGCTTTGAAATAATCCTCCAGATCCAGCGGAGAATAAAAACGATTTTCCGCTCCTGGCAGTTCTGCGTAGTTCACAAAGGTATGGAAAAAGCGCTTAAAGGACTCACCATCATGAACCTGCCCCTTCTCCAGTGCCACCCACGGGCCGGACAATAGATGGAGCATTCCCATATCCTCAGCAGGTCTGTCCTTAGGCACGCCCTGCATTAGTGAATTTAAAGCAAGGTCAATTACGTCAAATGTTTGGTCACCGGATGTGTCCATAAAATAAGCATTAACTAATGTGCTTACCTGATCGGAATAGGTCAGCTCTGCCATCCACTTCTGAACCTCGTTAATCCGATCCAAAGGATACATTTGCTCAGCGAAGTCTTTACGCCATCCTTCCAGCAGCTTGTGCTTGCTTTGTTCTGAATAGTTCATGTTAAAAGAAAAGTATCGATAGTAGCGATCCAGCGTTCGGTCCATAGGCTCCAATCGGTCATAAAAAACAAGCTCCAGCAGTTCACGCGCTTCCATGCCGCTTTCCTGCAAATAACGGTCCCACTCCTCATAGAGAGGATATAAAGACAGTCTAGAATCTACTTCTTCATCGACCTGAACCAGCCGTAGAGGACGAAGGTTCGTCCCAATAAGCAATGTATCTTTGTAGCCCGAATAATACTCCGCAGTATATTCCACATCACGATGATGATGAACAAGCTCATCCAGTCCGCTCAAGAACTGCTTGAGCTTCTCCAATGGACTAACAAAAACATCGGACAATCGAAAATCACCCAGATCAACTTTCTCTTCCAACCAAGCTTCCTTGACATTCGGATCGTACAGGCCAAAACCGTTAGCCCCTGTATAAGCATCCTCCTGTCCCAGCTTGGACAGCAGTTGCTCCTCTTTGGCTGTGGGTTGCTGAATGATATCCGCCAAAGGCCGCAGGCTTTCATACTGTTCGGCACGATCCGGGTCTGCATATATCTTCGTCAATACTTCCAGTCCACCCAATCGTTGCAGCTCCGCCTTAGCACGAAGCAAGCGTTCCAATGAGCCAGCCAGCGGCCCTTCCGATTGTGAGAGCAACACACCAATGACACTTTGTCGCAACGATCCCGTCTTGAGCTTTAATAAGGCTTCCATTTGTTGCATTTCTGGTTCCGACAGCGTCAGCTTACGCGCCTTGGCCACAGCGAACTCACGGATACTCATACTTTTGTCAGACAAACTGGAAAAAATAAAATCACGCTGTACCGTATCCTCAGGGTTTTGCACAAAATGGTTCAACAGTTCGCCACGCAGATTAGGGCTAATCTGTTCCTTTAAGGCTATGATTTCCCCAATCCAGGAAGCGTCCATATCATAACCAGCGAGATACAGCATTTTTTGAATAGGTGCATCTGAGCGGTGATACAGATTAACAAAATCCAGCACCTTGGAAGGCTCGGTGGACTCACCCTTTTTCATATGTACAAACAGGTTATGAAGTCGTTCAAAATCTTTACGCCGCTCCTCTTTGCTCTCCAGCAAAGGAGTGCGCACCACTTTAACAATCCGATCCGCGACCGTCCCGCCTTCTATCCATTCATAAAAATAATTGCTTGTATAGTTCGTCAATATCCAATATTGAAGCTCCGGGTCCGTTTCATCCAAATATTCTCTCGCGATTCCGAGGCGCACATCCTTGTTTTCACTGTTAGACAGTACATAAAGCGCTACGATCTTCTGGTAAGGTGCTCCCTGCTCCATGAGTTTCTGAACCTGTCCATACAAATCACGTTCCTCATGTACTGCGGTAGCCCACAAACTCATATATACTTCATTAGCATTTGAGCTGGTCAGCCATTCTTGGCGCAGTTCACTACGAGTCAATGCTTCATATGCCTGCTCGATCAGTTGACGAACGACCCGCTGGTTGGCGGACTCCAGCCCCATGCCTGTCCATACTGCAAGCGCCCGCACTACCGAGCTGTAACGAATGAAGCCTTGGTCGATGATCACCTTTAACAGATATATTAGAGCCTCCGGGGTTCCTTCATCCATTTGTTCCACGATACTTTGGCGCAATCCCTCCTGGAGCTTGGCGGCTGCCAAGAGCTCGCCGATCATGCGATAATTCTCCTCCTGATGACTCAGGAGCATGCCTTTAATCATATTGCGCGTAAGTAACGCAGCCTGATTATCCCCATAAATAATAGCTTTTAACGCCTCAAGCACCTGCGAATTACCGTTATCCAGCTCATAAGCAATCCAGTCACCAATCGTTTCCTGAATCCGGTAATCCCTGCCTGGTTCATAATCCTTTTTTGTTAAATAATCCATTACAGAGAACCCGATACAGTCCATTCGGATCAACTGCACCATTCTTTTATAAATCCGGGAAGTATGGGCCGTAATATCCGAAGTGCGAAACGGTTTTCGCGCATACCCTGTGCTGTATGGATATTCAGTCACATGCTCTGTTAGATGGGCGAATACATCGCCCGCTGTTTGTCCAATTAGAGCACGTAATACCTCTGTCAGTGGCTTAAACAGCGGTTCTCCGCTTTCTGTCGCCCGTTCTTTTAATATTCGCTGACATTCGTTAAATGGCTCCTCGTTCTCCTGTATGTAATGAAGCTTACCCAGTTCCACAACATACTGAGCCAACTCCTGTTGTTGTCCATCCAGTTGCGCCGCGCGCTCCTTCAGTGTGGTGAAATATTCTTGCTCATTGTTCTCTTGATGCATATTTCGTTTCCCCCTCTACCATAGGCCTCCAGCCAGCATTGTGAAGCGTATAAATACAATCTCATTCCCATCCTTAAGTGACAAAGGAGCATCCAGTTCAATAATTTCCTCGTCACATACAAAAACTCTGTATAAACCATCTTCAAAAGCCTGCATCGCCGTATTCACAGCATCCTTAATATCCGGGACACCCTCATTATATATGGAACCGAATCCTACTTTGCCTATCTCGCCTTGTGCCTGAACTTCCTCTCCCGTGAGGAACGGAATCAGCGCGACACTCTCCTGCTTTTCCCGTAGCTTTTGAACATTCAAAGCAACGGTTGCAGTAATCAAATCTCGCAATGTTTCTGGAGCAGGACTCAGTTCTAATTCCTGTCGTGCGAGTGCGGGCTTGCGCTTTCCCAAACTTTTTACAGTTACAAACAGCTTCATGTCGTTCCCCTTCCTTTTTATTCACGCTTTTGGCCCGTTGTCAGCTGAATTTTTTGACCCGTTTAAAAACACCGTTAACGAAATCGAAAACGAATGTTTGTTCGTATATTTATTTTAATATGTTCCTTATCATTACTCCATCGCCCTTTATGACCAAAATTTGCAGCGGTGTAACACCCTAAAATCTTAAAAAATAAGACTTTATACCCTGTTTTCGATCATTCCTTTCCATATTAAGGATGAAAAAAAGACCTGCACAAGGGAGACCATCTGTTCTTCACAGACTTCCTTCCATTATACAGGTCGTATTTCATCATAAAACGATGTTTCAACATACTTATTTCAGGATTTTGCAAAATTCGATTCCAGTCGCTCCAACGTGCAAGATATAAACGAACTAAACCATTTCGATCTATATCCTATTCATTGGAAGTCGCTTATTGGATTTTTGCAAAATCCTCATTTATTTAAAATGCTGGAACAACGCTGTCCTTGTAATTATCCTCAAAAAATTTACGTACTTCCGGTCCAGTCATTCGCTTTGCCAGCTTTTGAATAGCATCGGAATCTGCATTATCCTTACGCGCTACCAGATTAATGGCAAAGTGCGTATCGTCTTTTTCGGTAATCAGCGCGTCTTTCTTCGGTGTCAGACCGAGCGGCTTGGCATATGCGGGATACATGGCAGCCATGTCCACATCATCCAGTGAACGCGCCAGCATCAACAAATCCACTTCTTTAAACACGAATTTTTTCTTATTCTCAATAATATCAGCCTGTGTAGCATTATAGCCTACGCCTTCTTTAAGCTTGATCAAACCGTTTTGCTCCATCATTACTAAAGAGCGTCCGGTATTGGCCGGGTCATTGGCAATAGCAATGGTCGCACCTTCGGGCAGGTCTTTAATGTTCTTGTATTTTTTGGAGTACGCGCCATAAATGGCATTGTAAATTGGTTTTACCGCTACCAAATTGGACTTGTTGCTTTCATTATATTGTTGCATAAAAGGAGCATGCTGAAAGAAGTTAGCATCCACTTCATGGCTTGCCAATGCGTTATTCGGTTGGATATTATCTGAAAGCACGACGATTTCCAGATTGACTCCGTCCTGTTTAAGCAGCGGCTTCACGATATCCAGCACATCTGTCATCGGTGGGATTAGCGTTGCTACTTTCAAGGTCACTTCTTTTTGGGAAGTTGCTTCTTTAGACTGTGTTTCTGGAGCAGCCTGCTTTTGACCACCGCATCCGGCAACCAGTAGCATAACGACAGCAAATAGTGTGAGTAGTTTCAAGTTCGTTTTCATGTTGTTTTTCCGACTCATTTGATGAGGAACCTCCAAGTAAATTGTAATTGGGAAGATAAAAAATGAGTTACAGTACAGCCGCTTCACGTGCAGATTGTTCTTCTGATCGCTGTTGAAATGGGATTCTCTCTGATTTGTAACACAATTTATAGGTTAGAATCCCATTTCAAAGGCGAACGCTGACGCTTCTCCAGACAATTCTGCCCGCTCCGCTTTTGAGGTACTGTAAAGTCATTTTTATTTCCCATAGTGGGTGGTGCAATTGTTAATGAAGAGATTCATTAACCTCTTACCGCTTGTCGATCCGGCGGGATATGGTGCTTCCGGTGAACTGGATCGTTTGTACGAAAATAATCATGACGACGATGGTGAACGCCATCAAGCCTGTTTCAAAACGCTGGTAACCGTAGCGGATGGCAAAATCGCCTACCCCGCCGCCGCCCACAATGCCCATCACCGTGGAGTAGGAGATGAAGCTAATGGTGGACGTGGTCAAACCCAGTACAAGCCCGGAACGAGCTTCCACGTACAGAAATTTAAAAATAAGCTGGAGGGTGGATGCCCCCATAGAAGTAGCGGCTTCAATTACACCCTTGGGCACCTCAAGCAATGATTGCTCCACCAGCCTCGAATAATAGGCGATGGCCACCACTGACAAGGGAACCGTTGCAGCCATCGTGCCCAGCGCCGTCCCTACGACCAGACGTGTAAATGGAATCATAAACACGACGAGCAGCAAAAACGGGAACGAGCGGATGACATTGACCACACTGTTCAATAAGGTGAACAGCAGTCGATTTTCATATTTTTGTCCTTTGCCGCACAAATACAAAATCGTTCCTGCCGGAAGCCCTAACAGTACAGCTGCTGCGATAGAAATCCCCACCATGATAAACGTCTCCCCGATGGCTTTCCATATCTCAGACTGGTATTGCGCAATGATGCTCAGCATTTCATTCATCAGCTTCACCTGCTTCCGCTGTTGAACCTACTGCAGCGTCAGCTACACGTTGCGTTGAAAGCAGCTGCCCATCCCGCATTTCTGATACACGGGTACAAATATTGCGTACCACGTCCATATCGTGCGTTACGATTACAATGGTAACTCCCAGTTCCCGGTTGATCTCCCGTAACACGCCCAGAATATCCGCGGTCGTCTGCGGATCAAGCGCCGAGGTCGGCTCATCACACAGCAGCACCGCAGGTCGATTCGCCAGCGCTCTGGCTATCGCCACACGTTGCTTTTGGCCTCCGCTCAGTTGTGCCGGATACTGTTCTGCTTTATCAGCTAAACCGACGAATTGCAGGCATTCGCGCACACGTTCCGCTCTCTCTTTTTTCGCGACACCTGCCAGCTCCAACGACATTGCCACATTTCCACTGACCGTCCGATTGTGAACAAGATGATAATGCTGAAAAATCATCCCTATCGATCGCCGCGCTTCACGGAGACGTTTTTCCGGCATGCGAGTCAAATCTTCCCCGTTTACAACCACGTTTCCCTCATCCGGCCTTTCCAATACATTCATCAACCGGAGCAACGTAGACTTACCGGCACCGCTGGCACCTATGATACCGTGAATTTCCCCCTCCTCCACTTGAAGGGACACGGATTGAACCGCATGAAATTGGCCGCTTGAGGTGGTATAATGCTTGCTTACCTGATGCAGCGTAATCATGAAACCTGGCCTCCTGATGATCCATTTCTCAGGGAAAATGTAATAAGCCCGCCAGCCCAGGCGGGTCTGTACGAGCCGTCAATTCCCATTGCATTAATATACCACAGAGCAGAAAACGGGCAAAGCCTTTTGACAACAATTAACGTACATCCCACACCCCCACGTAAGGAAAGCAGATACCGAGTCCCCAAGCCAGCGTAAGCATGATGACAAAATAGAATATGAACACAATATCTACAGCCGAATAGCCAATCGCATAATAATACGTGCGTTTGGTTTCATTAGTAAAACCCTTGGCTTCCATGGCAATAGCAATTCGCTGTGCACGCCGGATACTTTGAGCGAGCAGCGGAATTGCATACCTGCGAAGCGTGGCATACATATTCCATTTGGACACATGCTGATGTAAACCTCGAATACGATGGGCTTGTCTCAATGCCTGGAATTCCTCCACCATCATGGGCATCAATCGCATGGCTGCCAAAAAGCTATACGCATACTTTGGAGAGAGCCTCCACTGCTGCATCAGTGAATAAAAAAGGTCCACCGGACGAGTCGTTAAACCAAACAGCAACCCTACCGCAGCCATACTCAGCGCACGAAAGCCCAGATGCATACCCCGATAAAAGCTTTCCTGCGTTATATGGATCAGGCCCCATGTCCACCAGGTCGTCACCCCTTTGCCGAACATCATCATGCCCGTTGAGGTTGAAATAAACACCAATATAAAGGGAGATCCATACAGCAGCAGCCGCTTCCATGGATGGCCTGACCAGACAAGCAGCAGCAGCATAGCACACGCAACATTAAACATGACATTCGGATCATGAATGACTATAACGACCACAAACAGTATGGAAAACATAACGAGCTTTAGGCCCGGATTCACACGATGCAGCCATGTTTTATGATGGGGAAAGGACAGGTTCATACTGTAGTTCCCCTTTCTGAATCCGCCATATATCGGTACAATATCGATGGACAATTTCTGGGTCATGCGTGACCATCACAATGGCCGTGCCTGCCGCTCTCAGCTGCTCCAACATATCCAGCATGACAAAGGTATTACGCGCATCCTGCCCAAAAGTCGGTTCATCCAGCAGCAGCACTTCCGGCTCACGGATCATAGCCGTAGCAATACTCAACCGCCTTTTTTGGCCTAATGAAAGCTGATACGGATGACGCTCGTCCAGCCGCTCCAGTCCGAACTGTACGAGCATCCGATCGACCCGTTCCCGACACTGTTCAACGGTGAACAAGCTCTTAGGTAACGAATACTCTAGTTCCTTTCGTACGGTGTGTGCTACGAATTGCAGCTCGGGATTTTGAAACGCGAACCCGATACGCTCTGCCAGTTGTTCCGTACTGCCTGCCTCAATTCCGCGCACGCTATAACGTCCCTGTGTGCGAAGTAAGCGCATCATGGAGAACAGCAGTGAGCTTTTGCCAGCCCCGTTTTCACCGACCACGCCAATCCAGTCGCCAGGCTTCACCTGCGCATGCTCCACATAAATCACTGAACTTAAACCGCGGAGGCCACTAAAATGTTCCAGCTCCAGCAAATCAATCCCTGTACCATTCCCCGTACCATTCTGCTGTGTCACTGATTCACTCCAACGCGGCGAAGACGATTCACTCCATACTCCCGGGTACCACACGCCATACTCGGACAATGCCTGCCGCTGCCCATGAAATACTTCTTCCGCCCTTCCATCCGCAATGATCTCCCCTTGAGCAGAAAGCACCACAATCCGGTCCACATCATGGACAATTTCATTAATTTTATGCTCCACGATCACCAGTGTCTGGTCTACCGAAATGTTTCGAATGGTATCCCACACCTGTGTAGTGCCTTCCTCGTCCAACAAAGCCGTGGGCTCATCCAGAAAAAGCACTTCTGGCTCCATAGCCAGCACAGACGCAATCGCCAGCCGCTGTTTCATTCCCTGTGACATGCTGCCAATGGGCATGTGTATATCATCCGTTGATAGACCAACCTGTATCAGCAGCTCGCGAATACGGGATCGCATCTGCTCACGAGGAACCTGATTATTTTCCAACACAAAAGCCAGTTCCTCGTCTGCATATGACATACAAAACTGCGTATCAGGATCTTGAAATACAATACCTGAGACACTTGGGATTACAGCAGCATCGCATTTCATAGGCACTTCTATCGTGCGTGGAATCAGACCGCTTAACACTTGGAGCAGCGTTGATTTACCGCATCCACTCGGTCCCAGCAACAGCAGCTTTTCCCCCTTGCGGACAGACAAAGACATATTGTGAAAAAGCAGCTCCTGCTCACCGGGGAATTTCAACCGAAGACGGGTGATCGAAGCCACCACATCTTCGGTTGCCTGGCTCATCAATCCAGCCCCTTATAATCTTGTTCCGTTGCGGGTCTCAAACTTCGCGTGACTCCGGTTACCTCCAATGCCCTAGCCAGATAGAACGCGAATACCCCGGCAATCACAATGCTGCCAATCATGCGAAAACCAATAAACAAAACATAGTTCCAGGTCGAAAGCTGATCAATATACCCGTAGCTGAAGTCTAAAATGAGAGAAGCGACAGCCGCCCCGGCCGCAGCTAGCGAAGCAACCCACAGGTTTGCGTTCCGATACAGAAAAGCCGCAAAAAACAGCTCCGCTCCCAAGCCTTGCAGCAGGCCATAGTACAAGGTGGACATCCCCCATTCGCTTCCCAAAAAAGCACTGACCGTTGCCGCTGCCACCTCTGCCAAAATTGCAACACCCGGCTTGCGAATGATGAGATAAGCAAACGTGCCTGCCATAAACCACATGCCATACATCAGTTGCTCGGCGTGTAGACCGAATGGTTTCATCAAATCATAGGCAGGTCCCCATATTTTGTAGACTAACCCGAACACAACAGCGATCACAATCGTGACCAAAATATCAGTCAGCTTCAACCCTTTGGACGCTCTTACAGCAGTATTCATTATTGCATGCTCCCCTTATCCTTATAATTGGCCTCTTGGCCATAAAAAAAAAGCTTGTCTGGAGCTGAATCTCCAGGCAAGCTTTATGCGCAGTAAAAGGTGAAGCACCATACAAAACATCATTCGTCGATATGCCTTATATAACCAGTAGTCTAAGCTACTACACTGATACCAAGCCAAAGTCAGGGTCAAGGTAAAATGCTAGGACATACATTGTATCTATCGACAACCGCGAAACAAGCGGCATTCCTGTATAGTGTTCTTGGTTTCTCTACGCTGGCATTACCCAGATCAGATTTCACGGTCAGTGGCAAGGGCCACCCTCTCAGCCTGACTTTCTCAAGCTCCCGACAATGCTTTTTTAATTCACTATAATATATACCACATCTATGGCTTTGACAATCCTATAATCCGAAGAAACGTTTGGCTGTCTCCGTCGTGGCGATTTCGATCTCCATCATGCTTCGGCCTGTACATTCGGCTATCGTAGCAGCAATGTGAGCGAGATACATCGACTCATTACGCCCTTCTTTGGGCTTCACGGGCAAATTACGCGGGGTCAAAAATGGAGCATCCGTTTCAATCATCAGACGGTCCAAGGGAATATCTCTGACCAGTTCACGCAGATGTTTGCCACGCCGTTCGTCGCAAATCCAGCCGGTGATCCCGATATACAGTCCCATCTCTACATACGTATGCAATTCTTGTTCCGTGCCTGTAAAACAATGCACCACTGCTTTATCGACAAGCCCTTGATACTCCCGCAGCATAGCGGCAAAATCCTCATGTGCATCTCGTTCATGCAAAAATAACGGCATATTCAGCTCACCCGCCAGTTGGATTTGCTCCCCAAACCATCGGCGCTGCACATCACGCGGCGAAAAATCTCGGTTATAGTCCAATCCGCATTCCCCTATGGATACGACCTGCGGCTGACTCGCCAGCTGACGGAGCTGCTGAACCGTCTCTGCGCTGCAGTCTTTGGCATCATGGGGATGCACGCCAGCTGTCGCATACAGCTTGCCCGGATAACGTGCTGCATACTGAGAAGCCTCCCGACTGCTGCGGACACTGGTCCCGGTAATAATCAGGGGTGAAATCCCTACAGCTGCGGCTCTCTCTACCACCTGTTCCCGATCCGCATGAAACGAACGGTGCATCAAGTTCACGCCAATATCAATTAACGGTGTACCCCTTTCCATCTCATTCCCTCCTTCGCAAACTACAATCTCGGATCAATCGGCTCCGATTCCAGAGATAGCGCGGCAAGGACGCATTCATGAATACGATCTACCGTATCCTTGCGGACAAAACGTTCCACGCCTTCCATACCAAGCGCTCCTTCCATCAGGGCATGACGCTCCTTTTTGTTCGTTCGACGCTGCTTCAGACGCTTTAAATTCTCAGGGGCAAGATAATCCATACCGTAAATGATGTGCAAATACTTCCGGCCTCTCACCTTGATTGCAGGCTGAATCATCTTGTCCCGATTTTTCATCAAAAAGCGTTCCGGCTTGATCACAATCCCTTCATGACCATCCTCTGTCATCTCGTTCCACCAGCGAATGACCTCTTCCTCGCTTGCTTCGTCCGTGATAACGCGGTACTCTGTCTCCATAAACAGGGAAGACAGCCCAGCCAGCTCCCGGTTTTGCTCCATATGCCAAATATGAGAATGGTCGAAAAAAGTCTTTCCGCTGTGTGCCAGTGTATGGAACGGTGCAATACGAATTTCATCCAGACCGTCCACATCCCAGCAATATTTTTGAAAAGCCTCTTGAAACGTTACGGCATTCGCGTACTTCTGTTCCATTTCCTCCAACCAGTCTCCAACCTCTCGACCTGCAACCTTCGCCTGCTTCAGCTTGTCTACCAGCTTACTGCGATCCAATAGAGCTGCCTCCCCCACATGCGCATACTGTGCAGCAATCAGTTCCCGAGCCTTGAGATTCCACGGTACAATTTCCGCATCCAGCAATACAAAATCCGTCTGGTTCCGTTCAAAATATCCAGCAGTCCGTAGATCCACATTCAGCTTCACCATCACTTGCTTCCCAAGGCTTTGTTCAAAGAAAGCTCTCCCACTCCGACTATAGATCGTGCCCAATGTCGGGTAGCCTACATATTGAACAGCGGCCTGTTCGTTTTTGAATAATAGCAAAATAGCCCGGCTACCCATATGTTTTTTCTCGGCCACCATCGTTTGTACTCCTTGCCCGCGATAATAAGCCAGCGCCTCACGTGGATGCTCCAGATATCCTTCCTCTGCAGACACCGCTGGAGCAGGACTCATCGTCGGTGGAATATACACCAGCTCCTCCATGGGTACAGTCACATGTGACACGGCATCTATAGCGGATTTGATCCATTCTCCTTGTACGCGCACTTCGCCATACGATTCCGTCAGCACACTGTAACCAGCGATTAGCTTGCGTAAATTCGGCGGGGAAAACCGTTTTCTCTGCCACCGGACAAGTGGGCTATCGGGATCATTCGCATAATTCTCATGTGCCGGAACGCTAACAAATTCCTTTTCCGGATAACGATAAGCGGTCAGCATACCGCCAAATACCACACCCTGATCAATATTCACCGTCTGGTTCACAAGGGTAGGCTGCGGTCTCGGATCATGTCCCCATACTACTATTTCTCCCGATTCATGGTCTACGAACCAATCCTTGCGGATCGGTTTTCCGTTCGCATCCTGCCCCTCCGTATCTCCATAGCGGCAATAATCAGAAATACGTGCCGATTGTTTGCCAATAAAATGATCCTTAATCCCGGCATGAGCCACAACCACGTGTCGCAATCCATTTCTGCCAAAAATAAGATGAGAGGGTGCATGTAGCAGAAAATCTCTCAACTCGCTTCTAAGCTGTTCCGCCGCTGTCTTGCCCGCTTTTTGTTCATATTGGGCCAGTTCCTCTGCAAATCGTTCATCGCCATGACTGAGAGTCACCTTTCTCCCATCGAGGTAACGGCCGATTTTCCAGCCATGATTGCTGTCAATCATATACGCTAGTCCGGCATCCACGTGCTTTTTCCAGAACTGCACCGCTTGTAACGATTCTGGGCCACGGCTCATCACATCCCCGACAGATACTAGTCTTCTACCATCTGGATGATGGTATAGTCCTTCCGTATCTTCCGTATATCCTAGCTGCTCTATCACTTCCAGCATCTCACGGTAGCACCCATGGATATCACCAATGATGTCAATACCTGAGCCAATCTCATGAAACAGTGGCTGCACACGGCGAACAAAGTTCATTTCTTCTACATCCTTAAGAACATAGCAAGCGTTAAAGCCTTCCTCACGGATACCACGCAGGTTCCGCTTTAACAGCTGTGCCTGCTGTTTGACCCGTTGGCGGCCACGCGGATGCTCCCTGCCTAAATCACGTTCCAGCAGCACAGCTTCGGGTACATCCAGTACCAAGGCCATAACAGGAACATGCGCCTTGGCTGCCAGCTGTACATATTTCTGGCGATCCTCAGCATACAAATGGGTGGCATCCACAACCGTCAGCTTATTCAAGCGACAGCGCATGGCCAGAATCGTATCCATCGCCTCAAACGCCTTGGCTGACATTTGCTGATACTCATAGAACAGTACGTCCGATTCCAGCCTTGGAAGTCCACTCCAGTCTATAAATTCCGTATCTCCGACCAGCTTGCGAAAATGATCCGAGGATACCACTTCTGTCTCCAGTAGAATCCCTTCGCTCACCAGCCTGTCCAATAATGTGGTTTTGCCACTGTTGGAGGCCCCCACCAACACAACCAGTCCAGCATGCGGTAAATGAATCGTACGTTTGGATGAATTGCTCATGCTTCCTTCTGCTCCTTTCTGCACGTAAATATAGCCATTTGGGTCGGTTGTCCAAAGCCTTCGACCTCTTCTCCGATCCCCTTCAGCGCTACCGAATAAGGAGCTTCCGCAATCCACTGCTCACATCGTTCCTGAAACTCGCTTCTACTCCATTCAAAACGGTGATCGCCATGCCGTAGCTCTTGCTGATTTATACGATACACTTCATTATATTCACGATTGGGAGTCGTCACGATCAGCACGCCCGGCTGATACTCCGTCACAATCGTCTTCATCACCCGGTTCAGACGATGCTCGTCCACATGCTCAATGACCTCACATAGGATCATCACATCTTTGCCCCGCAATTGTTCATCATAATAAAAGAGTGAGCCCATCATGGGTGTAGGAATGATCGCGTCGGTATGCCTTTCCAGCTTGGCAAAACGCTCCATGGCTCTCACCTGTGCATACGCAGACGGCTCCACCGCCCAAATTTCTTCAATGCCCGTCATTCGGGCCATCCGAGCCGATAGCTTCCCTTCCCCTGAACCAAAATCTACGATTTTCTGTCTGCGAGGCAGCTTGCGAATCACGTCCATAATGGCTTGATATCGCAGTTCATTCAGCCGTACAGTAGGCTGCTGCTTCCCTTCCTCCTGTGGCTGTTCTGGCTGTTGAACCTGTTCGTGCTTATCCTTTTGAGCTTGGACAGTATCCTTTTCAATGTGTTTTTTTGTACCTGTTGTTTCAGCAGAAGCAGAAGCAGATTGCTCAGATTGCTCAAATTGCTCAATCAGATTGGTAAAACGAAGCGTGCGTCGAATGATCAGCTCGCGTAGTGGATGCTCTGGCAGCCAGCCCTCACCGTAACGTCTCAGCTTGTCGAACTCTTCTTCACTAATATAGTAATGCTTATAATTATCCAGCACCGGAATCAACAGCAATAACTGACGCAGCGCATACTGTACCGTCTGGTGGCCACTTAACGTGACATATCTGACGGTGCTTCGATTTTTCAGCTGAAAAGAATAATCCGCTTCCCCTCGTTCTATGGCCACTTGATAGCCCAGCGGAGCGAATAGCCCCTCCACCACAGAATCCGGTAAATCCGAAGCAACGGGCCCAAACGATAACTCCAGCGCAAAAGGGTGCGTCACCCATCCTGCATAGTCTTCCTTGGGTTTGCCGTTCAGGGCTGTGCCAAGCGAGCCACGAATATAGGTGCAAAATAAGCTGCTAGTTACAAACTCCCGGTCATTAATATATTGTGTAATGTCATAGCTGTCCGGACTGTTTTTGACCAAATCAATCGAATCTGGCGAAGCCTGAATGACGATCTCAGCCTCTTCCTCGGTAAAAACAGTGTACACCATGCGTACACGTGCGCCTTTTTCCGTGCGATCATACGTATTGTAAGGATTCTTAGCAAGCAAATGCGAAATCATCCCTGCATGGGTTCCAGTTGCTTTTAGCGTGATGTGCATACTCCACTTCTCCTTCCCAGCTTATGCTTTCCATACTTCATTCACCGCAGTGCGGAACAAATCATCCAACTGCTGATCCCGTCCACTCTCCACATGCTGAAGCAAGGGCGCCTTTTGTTCAAAATAAGCAATTTGCTGCTGGATAAAATCATTCACCACCGAAAGCCGTGGCTCCATATCCAGTTCCTCGCCCGCTTTTTTACGTTGTAGCAAATGCCCGATCACCTGATAAAGTTCTGTATCGGTCGGAATTAATTCCTCTAGCAAGTCTACGAATTCCATCGGAGGCATGCTGTTGTAACGTTCAATCCAGCCACAGGCCAGCAGTGGGCGCAGTACATAAAAATACTTTTTAATCTTCACCTGTTCTCCTTGCAAATAATCCCGATAGTTCCCCCGCGCCATATTCAGGTAATGGTACACACAGGACTTCGGAGAGAAAGTTAACGGCGATATCGCACGAATCTGGTCAGCCACTGAATACTGCTCCAGATAGGGAATCGGAGATTGCAGCCATTCCAGCAAAGGCGGATTGGACTTGCGAAACAAATGGAGTGCCTTTTTCAAATCCCAGCCGTTCATATCCAGCAAATTGCTGATGGGTCGCTCAATCACATCCCGCTTATCAAAGATAGATAAATACCATTCTACGGGTCTTACATAGATAAATCGTACATCATAGTCACTGTCCTGTGAAGGAAACCCCCATGCCCGACTGCCTGATTCACAAGCGTATACAATGCGCACCTGCTCCGCCTGCTCCAACGCGCGCAGCTCACGCAAAATCGTCTCGCACATGTCCGGTTGAATGAAACCCTGCCCATGCTTCACATCTGTCATGTTGTTCCCTCCCTTATCATTAAAGTATTTCCCGAATCTGTTCTCTAATCGACTCCTCCGTTTCAGCTACCGATAAGCGGCGAAGGCGCTCTGTCGTTTTCTCTCCCCACATCTCAGAAGACCATACCTTGAGTACATGAAGCGCTGCACGGCGATTGGAGGTCACCGGACTCCAAAGCCCAGCAGCAACTAGCTCTTGTCCCATTCCTTCGTGAGAAGACAATAGTTGCAACAGCATACCCAGACATTGATGCGCTTCATACTCCAGTCCATACCCAGGTAGATTAGCAGGGCCGGAAGCAATCTCTCCCAAGGGCAAGTGCTGTTCTGCAAAAGCCACCAACTTGCGCACCCGCTGTTCATCCTCTGTCTTGATGAGTTCAAAGTACAGATTAGGCTTGACTGGGTATCTGCTTAATTGATCAAATAGCATGGGCCATACATCTAGTGTTAGCATTTGAGCTGCGCGAATGGCACAGTGGAGATGCGGTGAATCTGCATGCTGCAGCTCCTGCTCTACCAGCTTCACCCACTGCGGATCGTCCATCATCTGCTGGCACAGCGACGCGTAACGTCTACGCAATTCCGGTGTCCATTCATGCTCATAACGAGTCTCCCATGAATCGTCCTCTTCATCCAGAAAGTCTGCAATATCCATGATGATCGTAAAATGCTGCACCGTCGTGCACATGGCCTTGGCATGACGAAGGTAGTTACCTATAACCATAGCGGCATGCTCATAATCGTCTATACTTTCCGCAGGTCCGCCTGCTGCCAGCAAAGCCGACAGAATTTCGCCTGCTCCGTCAAACAACTCCTGATCAATCTGCGGAACGGCGATGGCTGTATGCAGCTCGCCTTTATGAGCGCACTCATAAGCAAGATATTCATACATGACATTATTGCGGAATCCTTCCCGCAGTAGCCAATCACGTATTTCCTGACGCGTAGGTTCCAGCCGTTCCACTACGTGAATACGTCCCCAGCCATGTACCTGGCGGGCTAACGTATACAACTGTTCGTTGGCTTGCTCCGAAATATTACAGATAGCTACAGCCGCATATAGCGTGAATTCATCATGCTTTGCCAGCGTTAAAATAAGCTCGTGATGCTGCTCTGTCTCCAGCAATCCAAGCAACGCAATGCCTATCTTCACCACATTGCGGTGTGCTCCGTGTTCAGCCAGCCAACGCGCTTCCTCATACAATCGGTCCGGCTGAATTGCTGGATGCTGGCGCACCGCATCCAGCAACGGATCAATCAGACTGAGCGCATTTTCCTCCATCAAGCGTACATACGTCTCACGTCTCGTCTTCATTCCTGGCTTACGACATTGTCTGGACAACAGCTGCACCAGATCCTTGATTTTATCGGCTACATGCTCGCCAGCACCATGATGCCCAAATGCTCCATCTAATCCTCCTGCCACCCAACGCATCGTGTGACCTGCCCAATATTCTTCATCGTCCGGTAATTGATCATCAGTAAGCCTGCCCTGAGTATCCATTCCCTGCATAATCGTTTCATAAATCGAAAGCTTGCCTACCCATGGATATAACACTTCATTTTTGCGTCGTCCAAACATGTTGCATCACCCTTCTGTTATGTATTGCTTCTTATTTCATCGTGCTATCTTATATTTCTATGATGCTTTATTTTGGAAGTCGTGAACATGGTGAAAGTATTACAAAGAAGAATAATTTCCCTTTTTCCAGCATCCCTTCCCTGTTAGAATAAAGGGATAATTGCTTTCGGAGAACGGCAACAGAAACGGGGAATGCATCATGGCGAGAGAGAGTTTTGATAAAGAAATTCAATTCCTGCGCATGCTCACACTGACCAGCGGCGCTTATAATCGGCAGCAATTTGCAGACAGACTGGGCATTTCAGTGCATACCTTTGATAAAACAATCCGGCGTCTCAAGGAAATCGTCCAATCCGTACAACAGCAGTTGCCTGAGGACCAGGGACATGATTTTAATGAAATGCTGCGCTTTAATTATTATGAATCCGCTGATCCATTACTACTATTCTTGTTTCGGGCCAAATCGCTCAAGGAATCAGAAAGCGTCCGCTTATCTCTTCTGCTGACAGCGCTACAGTCACAGCCTCTGACCACTATGGAATTGCTGGATGCTTGCTGCAACGGGCTGCCTTCCGACAGTTCGCTGCCGGATGAGAAAACGATTCGTTCCGATCTGAAATATCTGGTCGAAGTCGGCGTGGTTCGCAAGGAACCCGGCGGCAGACCTTATCGCTATGCTGTCCGCAACGATCTGGTGACAGGACTGACGGACGAGGAATTACTGGACTTATATGATTTTGTAGACATTATGGCCAACACCCAGCTTCCCTCTGTGCAGGGATATCTGTTGCGAGATCATCTTAAAAAGGCCATGCGCCGTCAAGCCGGAGATCGGGATATAATCGAACCTTTTTTATATAAATACCACTATTATTCACGCATTCTGGACGAAGCGCATATTCATCCGCTTCTACACGCGATTCGGCAACGTCGCTGTGTAGCTTTTTTATATTTTTCGACGTCCAAACGAAGCATGTACGGGTCACAGAACACAAACCCGCTGTTTGAAAAAGAGACGGAGGGCCGTGAACATACCATTCTGCCCCTGCAAGTCATCTATGATCATCAATATGGACGTTGGTATGTTCTGGGTCATGTAGGCGGTAAAGGAATCATGAAGTTTCGTATGGAAGGCATGACTCAATTGGTGGAGGGCAAGCCTGTACCAGAGCAGTTTCATGCCGACCTGCTAGCGGTGTTGGAAGAAAAAATGCGGTACAGCTGGCTTGTTGATACCGGTCGTCCTGTGAAGGTACGGGTACGTTTTTTTAATCCTGAGGGCGCGAAGCGCAACTTTATTCGGGAACGTGTACTGTCACAGGGACAATGGGGTACGATCGCGGAGGAAGAAAGTGAATCCTTTATCTATGAAATCACAGTGAATGGGATCACCGAGATTAAACCGTGGATTCGCAGCTTCGGATCAAGCTGTGAGGTATTGGAGCCTCAGCGGCTGCGCAAGGAATTCAGACAGGAATGGAAGGAGCTGCAAGCCTATTATGAGCCTGTTCGAGAAAATATTTAACTACCAGATCGTCTCTCGGCTGGATGAATCGGGCGCTTTTGCTACCACATCGCAGGAAAGAGTCTGGCTCCAATCTATGCTGACAGACTCGGCAGCAATAGAGGCTTTCACCCCGTCTACGCTTGATAAGCTTCGGCAGATGCTCGCAGACGACGAGCCTCTGGAGGCCGATGGAAGTTTGCGGGAAAAAGCAGGTATCCCTGCTGTCTCCGTATATCATCCGCTTCTACTCACATTGCGTCCGATCCTACGCTCCCGTTCAGGCATCTGCCTGAGCTACAGGTTGCGCAACGGGCGTATGCATGAACGGATATCCGGTTTTCCATATAAGCTGGAGTTCTCCATGGTCAAAAAAGATTGGAGCCTGCTGTGGTATAACCGCAGACACCGCGCGCTCATGTCTACCAAGCTGTCTAATATCGTGAACGTCACGGAAGATGAGCTTCTGCCTGAAGAGGCCGAAAAATTCACCCAACGTATACTCGGTATACTGGAGTCGCGAAAAGAACAGGGCATCATCGAAATTATCCCTGTATACAACGGGGAAATGTCTCGTATTTTATATGCTTTTTCCTGCTTTGAAAAAGAGGTCGAATATGTTCAGCAAGCAGATACCTATCGTATTACGCTCACTTTCCAGGCAGACGAATGTGAATATGTACTATCTAAAATCCGTTTCCTTGGCAAACGTGTCAAGGTCGTCCAAGGCTCCCGGCTGATTTCACGAATGAAGGAAACAACGGCCAAGGCCCTTGCACGCTACGAAGAGGAATAGCTGCTGAGACAATATGAGATGCAGCCATGTAAATAGCCCCTCCCTCCGTCTTTAATGAGACGAAGGGAGGGGCTATTAAACTACGGTTCGTATAAACGAAGTCATACACTTACATCCACATACGCCTGTTGTAACAAGCTGGTCCGCTATACGAGTTATGGCAAGGCTTGTCCGCGCGCACTGACGTACAATTCGTACCATTCCTCACGGGTCATCAGCTCGCTCTGGCGTTCCGCATCCTGACATGCCTTAATTCGTTCAGAATTGGCGCTGCCAATGACAGGCTGAATCCGTGCCGGATGTTTCATAAGCCAGCCAAGGACGATCGCTTCACGTGTCGTTTCCTTTTCAGAAGCCAGCTTCTGCACCAGCTCTGCCGTCTTAACGACATGCTCAGGCTCCCCTTTCAAAGAACCTCCGCTAAAACGTCCCTGCGCCAGCGGTCCCCAGGCTTGGAGCTGAATATCCTCGGTTTGGCAATATTCCAGCAAACCTTCGCCAAAATGTACATTCGTTCCCGCCTGCTGGTTCACATGTACTGTCTGATCTACAAAATGCAGATGCGCCAGGCTCATTTCCAGCTGATTAGCGATCAGCGGCTCCGTTAGGCTCCGCTCCAGAAAACGAATTTGGCTTACATTCATATTGGAAACGCCAAAATGCCGTACTTTGCCAGACGTCTTAAGCTCGCTGAACGCCTTCGCTACTTCTTCCGGCTCTACCAGCGGATCAGGGCGATGCAGCAGCAGGATGTCCAAATATTCCGTACCCAGACGCTTCAGAATACCATCCACGGACTCCATAATATGTGCATATGAGAAATCAAAACGGCCGGGGAGCGTACCATCCGGCAGAAAAATGCCACATTTGGACTGAATAACGATTTGTTCACGCAAGCCCGGCTGTCCCTTTAAAACCTGACCGAAAATTTCTTCCGCTTTCCCCATACGATAGATATCCGCATGATCGAACATCGTAATCCCAATGGATTGTGCAGCTTCTACAGCTCTTTCCGCTTCAACGACATGTTCCTGCGTAAACGGTGCATGGCTCCATTCTCCACCAAAAGGCATACAACCGAGCGCCAGCCGACTATCCGAGATTCCACGTTTCTGTAAAGGCATAATCTTCATGCTGCTCCTCCTTCAACCCTCAAAATATTCCCTGCTTCATCCACATATGAATAGTTCGTGGAACCGCTATCACATACCTATTTTACCACTTACTTACGGTCGTGTATTACTTTGGCCCCAATCCACATCTTTTTATCCGAATATCCCCATGCTCAGATAACGCTCTCCGGTATCCGGGGCAATGCAAAGTACCCGTTTGCCTGCTCCCAAACGCCGAGCTTCCTGAATCGCCGTCCATATCGTAGCTCCGCTAGAGGGGCCAACCAGAATCCCTTCCTGGGCAGCAATCGCCCGTGTCATTGCAATCGCATCCTCATCGGAAACCTGCACGATTTCGTCATACACTTCCGTATTCAGCACGGTGGGAACAAAGCCTGGACTGGTGCCAACCAGCTTATGTGGACCGGGTTTTCCTCCAGATAGCACTGGCGAGCCCTTAGGCTCAACTACAACAATCCGCAGATCCGGCAAATGCTGACGCAGCACTTCACCTGTTCCCGTAATGGTACCGCCCGTTCCCGAAGAAGCGACGAACACATCCAGCTTCCCTTCTGTCTGTTCCAAAATCTCAAGTGCCGTCGTCGTACGGTGGATATCCGGATTTGCCTCATTTTCAAATTGATGCGGGATAAAACTCCCTTCAATTTCAGCCCCCAGTTCGAGTGCCTTGCGAATCGCTCCTGGCATCCGTTCTTCCGCTGGTGTCAGTACGACCTCAGCCCCGTAGGCTTTCAAAATATTGATCCGTTCCTTCGTCATATTCGAAGGCATCACCAAAATTGCACGGTAACCTCGGGCTGCCGCATTCATCGCAAGACCAATTCCCGTGTTGCCACTCGTCGGCTCAATAATGGTGCCTCCCGGCTTTAGATGTCCTGCCTTTTCCGCCTCGGCAATCAGGTTGCCCGCCGCTCGATCTTTAACACTGCCGCTTGGATTAAAATACTCCAGCTTCACATACACTTCCGCATCCTGCGGCCTTGTGAGCCGTTGGAGTCTTACACAAGGTGTATCTCCTATTAAATCTGTAATACTATGTACCACTTTAGGTGCCATCGTTGTATCCTCCTTAGATTGTTTCTTACAGCGTTATTTACGATCTTCATATCATACTACCAAAATAACATACTTGGCTCCTTCCTACCTGTCGCTTTTGTAAATTACATAAAACTCATCAACTTAGTATGTGAAATTCTTGCAAAATGGGTCGCCAGATATCGCCTGTAATGATATACTCGCATTACTATTTTTTCAGGAGGATACAAGACACTTATGAGTACTCAAGAAAATATGACAGCAAATCGCTTCCCCCCCTCCTTGCTATGGTTGACCCTTGGTGCCTTCGCCATTGGCATGACCGAATTCGTCATTATGGGACTTCTACCCAATGTAGCCCATGATCTTCATGTTACAATTCCTCAAGCCGGGCAGTTAATCACCAGTTACGCGCTTGGTGTGGCCATTGGCGCACCTGTGCTTACTGTATTAACCCATAAGGTACCGCAGAAAAAGCTGCTATGTCTGCTAATGATCATATTCATTTTAGGCAATCTTTTTTCCGTCATTGCTCCCAATTACGAACTTCTGATTGCGGCCCGTATGGCTACTGCATTATCGCACGGAACCTTTTTGGGAGCCGGTTCCCTGATCGCTGCCCGACTGGTTCGTCCTGACAAACGCGCGGGTGCTATTTCTATGGTGCTGACCGGTTTGACCGTGGCGAACATTATTGGCGTGCCTTTTGGTACCTTTATCGGACAACAGCTCGGCTGGCGTGCTTCCTTTGGAGCCATTGTGGTCATCGGCTTGATTTCTCTCTTTGGTATCATTCGCTACATTCCGGTGATTCATCAGGACAAGCCTTCCAGTCTCAAACAAGAAGTCAAAAGCCTGTTTAATCCAAAAGTGCTACTGATGCTGCTCACAGGTGCAGTCGGTTGTGGTAGCCTGTTCACTGTCTTTACGTACATTACGCCTTTGCTTACGGATATTAGTGGCTTTGCCGAGCATAGCATTACCTGGATTCTCGTCCTGTTTGGCCTAGGGGTAACGATCGGCAACATCGTTGGCGGCAAGCTCGCAGATTGGAAACTACTTCCATCCCTGATCGCAAACTATGCTGTGCTGGCTATTATTTTGGCCATTCTGACATTTACGCTTCAAAGCAAGGTATTGGCCGTCATCACGGTCTTTATCTGGGGCATTGCTGCGTTCGGCATCATGCCAGGTATTCAGGTTCGCATCATGAATCTGGCATATGAGGCTCCTTTACTTGCCTCTACCTCCAGCCATTCCGCATTAAATCTGGGCAACGCAGGCGGTGCTTTTATCGGGGGAGTTGTTATTAATCAAATGGGGCTAGCCGCTATTCCATGGGTTGCATCGCTAATCACTGTCGGCGGTCTGCTACTCATGATAGTTAGCTACATTGAGGATCGCAAGACGGCTCATACTGAAGCGATAGCCGAGATACAGTCATAGAATCATTTAGTAGGTTGGAAGTAAACTAATGGTTCATTTTTCATAGATTGAGAGATATTGTCCACTCTCTTCTTCTCATTCCTCATAGTATGACATTGTAATACAAATTTATGAGGAAAGAAGTGTGTATGATGAGCCTTTTTTTTACAAACAACACGAGTAATACCATCTATGCCGCCTATGCTTATCCTAGTTCCGACTGTCATCCCACCAATTATTCTAAAATGGGCTGGTATCGGATAGAACCTGGTGATACGAGAGAAGTATGGAGCGGTTCTGTAGGAGGAACCACATTCTACTATTATGCTGAAGATCACTCCAATTCGTGGCGTGGTACGTACCGCACACGGCTTCCGAGAAGCACTAGCAGTGATTTTCATTGGTGTTGGAACTATAGCAGCGGATCATCCAGACAAGTGGGGATGCGTAGACTTTCCATTGACTCATCTGTAGACAGTTACACTGTCGAGTTCGGCAGAACAAGCCAAAGCTTACTGTCAACAAAGACAACTCATAAAGCATTACCTTCTAAATCGGAGGACTCCGGCATTCGCAGAATTCCGAGAAGACCGGCTCGCTTTAAAAAAGGAACCCCGGTTCCAGTGAAGTCCAAACGATAAGTCAAAGAACCGTAACCCGCATGATGGATATTTTGAAAATAAGTGACCACCTTGCGGGTTATTTTTATTTCACTCTGGACATTCAGACGCTTGTTGCAGCCACAGTATTTTGCCTCGCCGTTCAGCTTAACCAATGATCAAAAAAGTCCCGATAGCCCTGCTTCATCACCTGACTTGAAAACTGTTCCATAGCGTATGCCTGATTTTCTGTAGAAACCCGACGCGGTGAGGCGGCAGCCATATTGACCAGCTCGAACCAGTTTTTCTCATTCCCTGAAAAAGAATGAGTAGAGCTGATATGTCCATAGCAAGGATGCTCTGGTTTCACGACGATTTTACCCATAGCCAGCGCTTCGGTCAGTGGCATCGCGAACGTATCGAATTTGGAGCAGCTCCAATACACCTTTGCCGTGTTCATCAGTGCAAACACCTCATCTTGCGTCAACGCAAATTGAAGTTTAACATTGTCCGGGATATCGTACTTTTTCATACTTTCCTTGTAGCGTTCACCGCCAAATACCATATAGACATCCTTGTCAGGATTATGCCTCGCATACTCCAGCACCAAATCTGGACGTCGGTTCTCCTCATCTCTACCAATCCACATCACCCGGTTCTCTACCACTTGCGAGGGATCAAAATGCTTTTCCACCAGCCGCTCATTAAATCCGATCGGGATGACTGTCACATCGGTTACGCCAAACTTCGAAGCCATCTCCTGCTTGAGAAAGGCAGTCTGTACGATAGCCTTGTTCACGATCTGATAAAAAGGCTTCATCATCTCATAGCCTGTAAGCGCCGGATCAGGAAAACTATGCGGAAAAAGCACGCTGTTTTTAAAAAACATGTTCAAATAGGTAAAGCCGGATACCGTATAAATAACGTGCTCAATCTGCTGCTCATGGAGCTGGTCCAGTACGATATCATAATTAACCAGGTCACCCTTTTCATGCTCATAACCCGGAAGCCAGTCATGGCTGCTCACATGACGCTCCGGTGATACAAATACAATATCTACGCCCAATTCCGCCCCAATCTGCTTCAGACGCTCTGCAAAAATACGAGGACCCTGCGCTTCAGCAAATTGTATTTTTCTCATGACCAAACCGACTTTTTTCATGGATTTATTTCCCCACCTTCTTTTACTAACTAAATACAGTCTATGTCTTAAGCTACTATCTACATTGTTGGGCTTGTCCCCAATCCATCATCGCTGCACATTGGTTCAAACAGGCTAACGTTTCATCCAACTGGGACTCTAATTGCTCTTTTGACCATTTATCGCCGTTTCTATGCAGGTTCGTTCCAATCCTTTGCAAATCACTTGTGATTAACAACAGCATCCAGAGCGAAAATACCACCGCAAACATGCCATATTCCAGCATAAATGCCGTTCGATCCACTCTTATCCCCAACAGCTCCAGCTGCTCCACGTATGTGTCCAGTATACGAATACGCAATTCGGACGTCATCCGTCGGGGAAACAACGGATGGGACATGTCGATCAGGTGATATACATCCCACAGCGGTGTGTTCAGATGAGCATGCTCCCAATCCAATACCATAAGCCGTTCCCCGCTCAGCGCATAGTTCCCCGGATGAAGATCACCATGAGACAGTACTAGCTGCTGTGAAAAAGATAAATGCTCCAGCTGTACATATATACGCTGCATCTGTTGCTTAGATAATCCCAGTGAGCTGCAAAGCTTTAACACATCCGGCTTGCGCGTGTATAGCTCGGAAACCATCTCCTGAATGAGTGGCTTCGGTCCCCGCAGCGGCATTCCAGCAAAACGATCCGTCGGCAAAGCATGCCACCATGCTACAAGTCCAATAGCTCGCAATAAAGTTTCGTCTGCGTGTAGATGATGTAACGGACCAAGGTCCTCAAAAACCATCCATTCTCCTCCGCCATCCGCACCTGCATCAGACCAGGCTAGCAATCGAGGATAGATCGGCGATAACGTAGGAAGCACATGCTCATACACCCATCTTTCCCGCCCCTCCTGATCATCGTTGGTTAGCGGTTTGAATATATAACTTTCAGAGGAAGACACGTAAAAACGTTCCACATGCCGACCATTCGTACCTGTATATAAAATTTCACGATTCTGCACCAGCATATCATTCAAAGTGCCGTCAACATTCACATATTGATGAAAAGGATTCATAGCTACCCAACTTTTTTTGTATAAAATGTAATAGCACGATCATATCACAGTCCTCGTTCCGAACGAAGCCCAGATCATCTAGGGGTAACTCATTGCACCCAAAAAGGGGCTTGTCCAAGCAGATCATACGACCTGTTAGGCAGCCCCTTATCACATCCGTACTCCTATCCTTACTCTATTCTATACCGATTAATATTGAGTATTGCCGGACTCGCTCGTATTACCAGATTTAAAACCTTTGAACAATTGTTTCACATTGTGATAACGAGTATTTGTAATTTTAGCTTTGCTGTTAGGACCGTCCGATCTCAGGATCGAATCCTTCACGTTGGAAATATCCGAGTTATCCAAAGTCATATTCACTCTAAAAGTAGAGTCCCCCAGCTGGCGAACCAGTTTTCCGATATCATCGGCTCTAAAGTTCTTAATGTTAATCGTGCCTTCGGCATTAATTTGGAATACTTTATCGTACGCATGGAACGCTCCACCGCCCGTAATGTTTACCGTGCCTGGTTCTTTAAGCGTCAATGCATCTTCACCTACATCCTCCCACGTTACGTTGGAGATAGTTCCATTGCCATATACATGCACACCATCCGCAGCAGGTGCAGCGATGGTCACATTTTTCAGTGTTGCATTATTTTCAAGCTTGAAAATAGGCTTTTGAGCCTCTTTCTGGCTTCCGTCTCCCAAGGTATCAGGATCAGCCACTACAGTCTTGCCTTTACCATCGTATACTTCTCCAGCTTTAACAAGTATGGTCTTATGAACGACTTCTGGAGCTGCATGAGCAGAATAATTGCCGACAAATAAAGCGACCAACATTCCTGATAAAGCGATACTGATTCCCTTTTTCAATACTTTAGCTGTGTTTGTTTTCATTTCAATTCATCCCTCTCGTAGATAATTTTTTTATTGTTCCAATTCTTCGTTGACTAGAACGCGTAGACCGTATCACCACCTTCGCACAATGAACCCATTAACCGATACATGTCTATAAAGCACTATTTAACTATTTGCATATGTATACTTGGTTTTTGGTTCAAAGCAATCTTGTCTTATAAATAATACAAAGCACAAATTGTAAAGAGAGCGATTACATTTACAATTTGCATAACTCTATTATAATCATACTTCCAGTAATTTCAATATATTTTCCGCCAAAATATGTCCTTTTTTTCAATTAAGTACACAATATTGCCTCTTTTATACTTGTACAAGTTTATTTTTTGACAATTTACGCATCAAATTACTGAGTATCTAGTCTCTAATGCGTGCTCTATGTCACTACAATGGTAATCAGAACCTTATTTCGTTCTATACCTCATTTTTGATGTGATCTATACTATTGAATGACACGTTTGATGAACGTATAATGTATTTAGTGCTTTGAAGCGTTACATCTCAACATTACTGGTGAGAAAAGAGTGGTTATCGTGCAAAACAATAGTGAGATTCCATTAAAAGAACAAAATATTGTGCTCATCGGCTTTATGGGTGTAGGCAAAACAACGATCGGTTCCCATCTAGCGCGCAAGCTGTATCGCGATTTCGTGGATATTGACCAGGAGATTGAACGAGAATACAACATGCCAACAACAGAGATTTTCAAAACTTATGGAGAGAAGCGTTTCCGTGAGATTGAAAAAGAGCATATTTTGAAGCTATGCAGCAACACACGCCTCAAAATCATTTCCGTTGGCGGTGGTGCATTTTTACAGGAAGAGGTGAAGCAAGCTTGTTTGGCTTCATCGATTGTTTTCTTCTTGGATTTAAATTGGGATTCCTGGAAAGATCGGCTCAAGATGCTGATTGACACCCGTCCCAATCTACAAAACAAGACTTTAGGGGAAATTGAGGATCTCTTCCGTTCCAGACAGGACATTTACGCGGTGAATCACTCCAAGATCGATACGGATCAGTTGGATGCGGAAGAAGTCGCAGACTATATTATTCAAACGCTGAATCTAGGTTGGGAGTTGTATGAACCTACTCGGGGATTGAATTAAGAGTTACACAAAAAGGAGGGCTCGCATGCTTACCGCATGGGGGCCTTCCTTTTTGGTTCACTGCGGATATATTACTGACTAGCGAGTAATGCCTATCCATCTTTTAAGAATGGTTATGCAGCACCGTCAATATCTCTCTCAGTTCAGTGACAGGAATCTGCCCCGGTGCGGAAGCTTTCTTAGCAGCACCAAAGGTCAGAGCCGAACCAAACAGTTCTCCGGTCAGGCGGCTCACGACACCTTTCCCCGCCATCGACATCGTAATAATCGGCCGATCTGCATGCTCTTCTGCCATGGTACGCGTGGCATCCAGCAAAGTGAGCACATCGGCTGTATTGGTTGGCATCACTGCTATCTTAGGCAGATCGCCTCCCAATTCCTGCGCCTTACGTAACCGGGACACAATCTCCTCCTTCGACGGCGTCTTATGAAAATCATGATTAGATATAATCACATATACGTTATGCTTATGTGCTGCTTCTACCAGCGTCTTCACATCAGCTTCCTCATTAAAAAGCTCTACATCAATAAGTTCGACTTGCCCCGTTTCGGCTACTGTACGGTTCAATTCCACATAACTCGCTGCACTGATTTCCTTTTCTCCGCCTTCCCGAGCGCTACGGAACGTAAATACGAGCGGAACATTTGCTAAAATAGACCGAATTTCATGTAAGGCAGCTTTAACCTTTTCCAGATCCTCCACATGCTCGAAAAAATCGACTCTCCACTCCACGATATCCAGGTCGAGCGTACGTAAATAAGTGGCCTCTTCCTTCAACTGCTCCAACGTTTCTCCCACCATGGGCACACAAATTTTTGGCGCTCCTTCACCGATCAGAACATCTTTCACCTTTACGATTTTAGCCATCTCTATCTCACTCCCAAATTACAGTTTCAAGTCGAACATGTACAATAATTCATAGTATAACGCATTCTGAATAAGCATGCAGATGATTAGGTCCAGTCGTCATTTATTTGGTATCAAGTACGATTTTAGGGGACAATTTGCGACTTGCTGGAAAAACTAAACTGTACCGAAAATTAACAAACACCGCCAGTACGATCCCTAGCACATTCACAATAATAGCTAGCATAAAAACACTCGATATCTGAGAATGTTTCAAAAGAAAGCCTGTAAACACGGGAATGACCGTGTATGACAGCGAGGTTGCTGTATACACAAACCCGGTAATCTGTCCTTTTCGTTGACTAAAAAATTCACTCATTACGGTTAATGTCAGCTGAAGTACACCTGATATTGAAAACCCAATGACGCTCGCACAAATAATGGCCGCAGCCCCTGACTTGAATAAGAGAAGCGCTCCAAAAGCCAACAGGGAAATACATGGATAAATAAGAATAATGTGAACAGGTTTAACCCATTTTCTTAACACAATTACCAATACAAACACGGAAATCAGTGAACCGACATTGTAATAAACTAATAATCTGAGAGACTCTGATTGGGTCATACCGATAAACTGTTGTCCAAAAGTAGGCAGCCATAATTGCACAATATAAAGCAAAGTCGGTCCGGTAAATCCGAGCAAGATAAGGCATACCCCTTCCTGCCAAAACCGCGGCTTACTCCGATCATTTGCCTCCAATTTTCCCGCTTGCTCAACGCTCGATACAGAAGTATCACCAACTGGCTCCTTGGGTGACTGAACCCGCATGTCTGGGAACTTCATCTTGAACAAGTAAATTGCATTCAAAGCAAATATGAGGGCTGGTAAAAAGAAAGAGAATCCGTAGAAAATGCCGTGATTCATAAAAAAGATAATCATTAACGGTAAAAATGCCGCCCCGATGGATATAAAACCTCTTACCAACACTGTAGCCGAACCAGAGGATTGGGGAAAAGCTTCGATCAGCGCTGGATAAGTACCTGAATCAAGAAAAGAATTCGCTACGCCTGCCAGCACAGCCAGTACGATCGCCATCTCAAAGCTGGGACTTAGCGGTATACCGACCAAGAATACAGCCATTAGTAGCCCTGCTACCACAATAAACGGCTTACGACCATAACGGTCGGAGAGCACCCCGGATATGTACAGGGTAAACAGCCTGCCAAATCCCATCGCAGAAACCAAGAGACTGATGCCCGCCTGATCTGTATGCAAATGCTCTGTTAAAAAGGACATGTGGGACGCCAGCATAATATTAAACATGCCGAACAAAAGATAGTTTACATAAAGGCCTGTCGCCACTGGAAAAGAAGAACGTTTCATCATGAATTCACCTGCTTTTGTAAGTAAGTCTTGTAGTATTAAAAATGTGAATCATTTCACATTACCTTGTGTCGATGATGAAGTATAGAACACATTTTAAGATTTATCAAGTTTAAATATTGCGGGACCCCGGCCTAGACGCGCTGATGCGTTTTCAGATAAAACTCCTTGCCGTAGCTTAGTGCAAAGTTCCGAAAGTCCACTACTGCCGGGGATAAATATCTATTTTTGATGCTGGCCAGATAGATAAAACGCTCGTATTCTGGATTTACAATAGGCAATGTTTTGACGTTAAAATAATCTAACGATGAAATTCGAGGCATAACCCCAATTCCGTAATTGACAGACACCAGTCCTGCCATTGCTGTATCCTCTTCAATCTCGCAAATAATCTGTGGCGTAACGCCCGCTTTGACAAACAAATTCTCAATAATGGGCCGAACCCCACTCTTTTTGTTAAAGAAGATCACCGGATAATCCGCTGTATCCTTGAGATCAATTTGGTCTAGAGTCGCCAGTGGATGATCAGGCGAAACAATGACAACCAGTTCCTGCTGAGCCAACGGAATAAACTCCACATCCGGTTCATTTTCCATGTGAGAGCAGAACGCCACATCATAATGTTCCTGCTTCAGCCCCTGGATAATATCGTTCGTATTCCCTTGGTGAAACGAAAAGGAGATATCTTTACGGGCATCCAGAGCTGAAAAGGCTTGAATGATCGCTGGAATGAAGTGTGAGCCTAACGTGTAAATGAACGCCAAATCTATATTTCCATGGCTTGGACTCACTAGCTCCCGTAAATTGTGTTCTCCCTTTTCTAATTCATCCATCGCGTGCTCCACATACTTCAGGAAAAATCGTCCGTATTTGTTTAACCGAATATTTCTCCCCTGCTTCTCAAACAGATGAACTCCCAAATCTTTTTCTAATTCTGAAATCGCATGACTTAAACTGGGCTGAGTAATACATAGTCGCATAGCTGCCTGGGTAAAATGCTCCATCTCTGCAAGTACACGAAAATATTGTAAGTGCTTCAGGTTCATAATTATGTAATCTCCTTCTTTAATTCATATTTTAAATTATAGACCCAAACTATGAAAAACGATAGAAATATGCATTGGATTTATAATAACACTCCTTATATAATAATGACATAGAAAGAATGTGAATAATTTCACTTATCTGTAGGCGTAATTTAATACAGCTGGACGATGCCTACCTAGGCCATTGATCTAAAATTTAAGTTGGGAGTTACACTTATGAAAAATCCTTATATCAGAATGGCAGCAGGGCTTTACATCAACTATTTTCTTCTGGGTATGATCAATGTTATTCTCTCGTCGAATATGAGCTTCCTGACCGTCCAATTGAACACGGATAAAGCAGCCATCGGCTATCTGGTGTCCGCGATTGGGATCGGTAAGCTGCTCGCTCTCGGGGTAGCCGGAAAAATGTCAGACAAATACGGAAGAAAACCACTCATTGTTATTGCATCATTTGCTTATTTAATCTTTCTGATTGGCATTCCGCTTGCACCTAACTATTCGCTGGCATTCGTGTTTGCCATTATCGCAGGGCTTTGCAACTCTATGATGGATTCAGGAACGTATCCTGCATTAATTGAAGGCTTTGGAAAAAAAGCCGGATCTGCAACGGTACTGGTCAAAGCATCCATCTCTATCGGTGCTATTGTGATTCCGTTCATGATTGCATTCTTTATTAATCACGATATGTTCTATGGATATTCCTTCTTTATTCCAGCAGGGATTTATCTGCTGAACGGTATCTTCTTATCGATGACAGCTTTCCCCAACCACAAAGCTGAGGAACAAAAGGCTCCAACCGAGGCTGCCCAATCCACAGATATTTTCCGCAGCGAGCCTAGGTTTTGGCAAGAAGGTTTATCTCTAATTATTATCGGTTTTACTTCTACTGTATTGTTCATGATCGTGCAGCTATGGCTTCCTACCTTTGGACAAGAGGCCCTGGGCATGGACAAAGCCAGTGCCATTAAACTGCTGAGCTACTATAGTATAGGTTCATTGGTTTCCGTTATTCTGTTAGCTGTGGTACTTGGTAGATTCATTAAACCGATTACCGTCATGATTGTATATCCGTTTATTGCCCTGCTTTCTTTGTTGGCTTTAATTACATGGCACAATCCTGTCGCTACTTTGATCAGTTCATTCTTGATCGGCTTGTCTACCGCAGGCATATTCCAAATTGCCCTCACGGTTATGACGGAATTTTTCCGCAAGAACAAAGGCACTACGACTTCTCTCGTGAACATAGCAGCCAGTCTTTCGTTCATCCTGATGCCTTTGGCTACCGGGGGCATGTCCAAAAGTTTGGGAATTACCTCGGTATTCATTCTGGATATTGCGATTGCTGTAGTCAGTATTTTGCTGGCCGTGTTTGTTGCTTATCGATATAAAAAAGTATTTCATTAAACTACACAGATTACTTGGAGGCTTATATCATGAAAAATGCTGGACGTATTGACGGAAGAACACAACTAATCGGACTGCTTGCTACACCAATCGGACACTCTTTGTCCCCGGCTATGCATAATCTTGCGTTTGAAAAGCTGGGCCTGAATAATGCGTATATGGCCTTTGAAGTAGGAAATGAACAACTTGAAGAAGTGGTACGGGGGATGCGCGCTCTGAACATACGCGGTTATAACGTGTCTATGCCTAATAAAACAGCTATTCTACAGTATCTTGACGAGCTGGACGACAGCGCTAAATTTACAGGTGCCGTCAACACCGTCGTGAACACAGATGGTAAACTGAAAGGCTACAGTACAGATGGATCTGGTTATGTTCGTAACTTGCGTGAACACGGCATTGACCTGAAAGGTAAGAAAATGACACTTGTCGGCTCTGGCGGCGCAGCTACACCGATTGCTATTGAAGCGGCTCAAGCAGGTCTGGCTGAAATTTCAATTTTTGCCCGTAACGATCAGTTCTTTGCTCGTGCAGAAGAGAATGTCCGTATTATTAATGAAGATATGAAACACGCCCAAGTTAAGGCGAATATCTATCCATTGGAAAATCAAGAACAGCTACGTGAAGAGATCCGCACAAGTCATATTCTCGCTAACGGTACAGGGGTTGGTATGAAACCGTTAGAAGGCAAAAGTGTGATTGAAGATGTGTCCATGCTTCGTTCCGATCTGATCGTAACCGATGTAGTGTACAGCCCAGCTAAATCCAAGCTGATGGAACAAGCCGAATCCGTAGGTGCAACTGCCATTAACGGTCTGGGCATGATGCTGTGGCAGGGTGCATTGGCGTTCGAACTGTGGACAGGCCAAGAAATGCCAGTCGCTTATATTAAAGAACAGCTTTTTGCTGACAAGCTGTAAACATAAAGCTACTAACAAACGCATCAAGCAATGAATTCCTTCTATTATATACTCATTTATGTACTCAAAAGACTATGCTCGGCGAATGAACACTTCTGCCTGGCATAGTCTTTTTATTAATCCTTATAAGGGTCAAATTCATTAGCCCCAGCCATGCATACCCCAATGGGCTTCAGTTCATGCATAACTTCCACGGTCTCGGAATGAGCATCCAGTACCTCGCGCAGTTTACGGTAGACGAACGGGCTTTCATCTGTACCGGCTCCGCGCAGCTCGACACTATAGTTCCGAACGGCCTCCTTCATCTGTACGTCCGTGATTTGTCCACCACTCCGTGTGCGGGTTTTCCAATTCATTTTACCAGCTGCCTGGGTACGACTCATAATACGACCTGCCCCATGAACTGTACTATAGTAGGAATCCCGATTTTCTACCGAATCTTTTCCGCGTACAATCACCGAAATATCGCCCATGCTTCCTCCAATAAAGCCCATCTGGCCAGGTGCCGAGGGAGTAGCGCCTTTACGGACCACAATGGTGTCACGCCCATCATGCTGTTCTTTCCATGCGTAATTATGGTGGTTATGCACAGTAAAGTCCGCTTCGGTCCCCATAATACCAAGCACTTGTTCTATCACATAGTCACGTCCCGCATACGCATAGCGTCCGGCAAGGCGCATCGCACGGTAGTACATATCCCCCAACTCACTGTTCATATCCAGCAGCACAGGCGGCTGATCCATATGCTCTCCCGGCGCCTTTCCGAGAAACTCTCGTCCAGCGGCCAAATTTAGAAACCCACTTGCTGTTTTGTGTCCAAAGCCCCGGCTGCCGAAATGATTGGCAATCCAGACCTGTCCTGTCGCTTCCTCGACGAATACATCAACAAAATGATTACCACTCCCTACTGTACCCAGCTGTTCTCTCGCCAAGGACTTCAGTTTGTCATGTTCTTGTTTCCCAATCGCCGCATATACTGCCCAATCCGGGTCATCGAACAGCTCATGGTCTATCTGAATTGCATTCACACGACCTACGCCAAACGAAATATGACGTGCAACCTCATCCATCACGGCTGAAATACGCGGCATAATATCTGCTGCAAACAGCTTGGTTCTTACCGCCTTATTTCCGCAACCGATATCATACCCGACACCTGAAGGCGAAATTTGTCCGTCATACACCATCACACCGCCAATCGGCTGGCTGTAGCCTTTATGATGATCTGCCATCAGCAGCGCTTGAATCACATTACCGTTTTCGGCACATGTATGAGCTTGAGATAATGCCCCTGGATCAGGTGCTCCCCATACGCGTACTCCATTGATTTCTTGATAAGCCATCGTCGTTTCATCCTCCTGTAAGTCACTCCATGTTTAAACTTGTAAAGTCGTTAATTGCATTATGTACGTTTTACCAGCTTCCGAACAGGGCGTAAGTATTACAAGTACAATAGTAGATATCCCCTAAGAAAATGAAAAAGGATACCCATGCAGCCAACCAGACTGTAGGATATCCTTTTATGATCATTTAGAAACTATTAAATCAATTATACTAATCTTTTTTGATGATTCCGAATTGATCCACAATAAAAGGCTTGGCATCATTTTTGTTTTGATCAATTTCATACGTTACGGCTGTAAGTTTATTTCCGTCTACAGTAATGCCAACAAAATTCTGTACCTGTCCACGTGTTGGTCTACGATTGTCACTCGGATCTGGGCCATATACTGCCGCATGATTCTCTTCAGCTAGTTCAAAGAGATTATAGTACTTATCTCCAAGTTTTTCACTTGGGTTTTTGTAGTAGACTTTGGGGCCAGCGGTTGCTGGGATGACATAGATACTTCCATCTGGATTCACACTATATTCAATCGTCTTATCATTTAATGTATCTTTTAATTTTGTTGGCGTTGTTGCTTTACCCTCTTGGTTGATTGGTTTCGTACGAGCGTAAATATGATCGTGCCCTTGCACGACAAAGTCGATATCAAGTTCGGCCATTAGTGGAGCGATTTGGTTACGAACTCCATTCTTATCCATGATGTCAGAATCTGTTGCATGATTAGAGGTAGTGTAAGGACCTTTATGAATGTTAACAATGATCCACTTTGCACCTGCCCTTTTTGCTGCTGCCGCATCTTTCTTTAACCATTCGACTTGAGCTTCAGAAAAATTGGCATATTTCTCTGAGTCCTCATTGGAGTTCAGTACGATAAAGTGAGCATTGCTGTAATCATAAGAGTAGTACGCTCCTGTTTTAGTAGCGGAACCAGAAGGTTCGTTAATATTAAAGTGATCATAAAAAGCGTAGTTCTCATCCTCGTGATTACCCGCTGAAGGAACAATGGTTGTATTCAAAAGGCTTTTTTGTGAATGCCCCAGCAGCCAGTTCCACTGCTCTTCTTTGGTACCCGTATCTACGATATCTCCGTTGTGGACTACAAACTGAGCATTTTCTACGGTTTGAAGTGCTTTTTCGAGCGTCTGTGAAGACAATATGGCTTCATCTTCGCTTTTTGCTTGTGTATCAGCTAGATCGATGAAGGTAAATTCACCGCTCTTAGGAGCCGTTTGAAACGTACCTGTTTCGCTCCATATCCCGCGCGCTGCATCACCCACACGATAATAATAAGCTGTGTCCGCTTGAAGACCTGTAGCTACAGCTTTATGGACAAGCTCTTCTGCAGAATTGGTCGATGGAGAGGAAGTGCCTTCAAATGTAAGAGCACTCGTATAATCAGCTTCAGAAGCCGTTTTCTTGATTACTTGAACAGTGCTGTTCGTGAAAAGTTTTGAAGTATACCAAGTAAATCCTTTGGAGACTTTTGTGTCTCCATAAAATGTAGCTGTAACTTTACTAATCCCTTGAACTGTGTTCCCTGGTGACTCAGCATGGACAGGTAAGGCTGACATGCCAGTAATCAAACCTAGTGCAAGAGCAACAGACATAGATGTTGCTGACCACTTTTGAAACTTCTTAAACATGTGTACACTCCTCTTTGCAGTTAATATGTAAAAGTTATAACTATAATCATAACAATCAAATGTTAATACGTTGTTTTTGGAAATATAGTACTTTGTAAAAATGAGGTTATGAGTGACCTAGCGATTGAGGAGCAATGATAGCAGCTTATAAGAAAATGAAAAAGGATATCCATGCAGCCAAACAGACTGTAGGATATCCTCTTCAACTATAACACTCATATTAGACGGCTCTGCTATGCCATGTGTGGACTTGGCTTACTGTGCCGCTGAATGCGTACGCTTAAAATCTTCCTTCACCGCAACCAGTAGTGTTTCATTCACCAGTAGCTCCAAGCCTGACAAGGCTAACGCCTTGGCTCCAATCACTAAGGCTTCCTCACCCTTCTCAGAGCCAGCCGCTTCCCTGAATTCCACCGTATGAGCGATGAGATCATCCGGACCGATCTTAATGTAAGCATGTGCAGTCGGGATAACATGGCTTACATTTCCCGCATCCGTCGAACCCAGTCCGGCACGAGGGCCACGATCCAGCTGTTCTCCCAGCGCTTCCAGTTCACGACCTACTACCTCATCCAGGGTATCGTTCAGAATGAAATCACGCACTTCATTTTGAAAACGTTCGATTTTCACAGTGGCTCCTGTTGCCAAAGCAGCAGCATCTGCGATATGGCGAACTTTCGTGGAAACCTCCTCTGTGCGCTGCCAAGTACTTGCCCGAATGAAAAAGCGTGCCGACGCATAGTCCGGAATGATATTGGGCGCGTCTCCTCCATGCGTAATGATGCCATGAATACGCACATCGGTCGGCAGTTGCTGACGCAAAGCATTGATACCGCTGAACAACTGCAGCACCGCATCGAGCGCATTGATTCCCTGCTCTGGTGATCCTGCGGCGTGAGCCGCTTTGCCGTAAAAATGAAAATCTAGCGGATCAACTGCCAGACTTGGTGAGGTCAGCCGGGTCACACCAGATGGATGAACCATCAGTGCAGCATCAATCCCTTCGAACAGCCCGTGCTTCACGAAGCTGCCTTTTGCACTGCCATTAGGACCGCCTTCTTCCGCTGGTGTACCGAACACATACACCTCACCTCCCGTTTCGTCGATCACCTGCGCTAAGGCGATGGCTGCTGCCGTGCTTGCGGTTCCGATAATATTGTGGCCACAAGCATGGCCCAGACCGGGCAATGCATCATATTCAGCCAAGTATCCGATTTTCGGACCTGGTCTAGCAGAAGCCTTACGGGCAACAAATCCGGTTTCGTGTCCCGCTACATTCCGAGTTACCTCAAACCCCGCTTGCTCCAAAATGCCCGTCAGTGCCTGGGAAGCCTGAAATTCTTGATTGCCGATTTCGGGATTAGCATGAATAAACCGGCTCGTTTCCGTGTAAAGCTGACGAGAATCCTCAATTTCCTCAATAATCCGCTGTCTATGTGTATCGACCGTGTTCGTTGTACTCATCGCAATCTCTCCTCGTTTCGAAAATAGATTAGTATGCTTCCAACCCTACTTCTGTTCAACATTCTTATTTCTTTTGCGCTTTAACATCTGCTACCAGCTTATCCAATGTGGCCTGTAGCTCTTCGGCAGACTGGTCTACCACGACGTTAGCTCCTTTGGAATCCTGTTTTACCGCCTCGGCTACATCAGCATCATGGTACAAATCCACGATCGTTTTGTAAGTCGCATTATCCTTATCCTCCGCACGGGCAGCAAACACGTTCACATATGGCATCGCTTCTTCGCTGCTTGCATCATCTTTGTAGATGGCTCCATCCAGCTTGAGCCCGGCATCTGTAGCAACACCGCTGTTCACAGCTGAAGCGGCTACATCAGACAAGACGCGCGGCGTCTGCTGGGCGACAACTGGGACAATCTCCAGCTTTTTAGGATTCCCTTCGATTTCATCCGTGGTCGGATACAGGCCCGCATCCTGCTTCAACTTAATCAGCCCTGCAGACTGGAGAAGTTTTAAAGCCCGTCCCTGATTGGACGGATCATCCGGTATAGCAATTTTGGAGCCGTCAGGAATATCCGATACGTTTTTGAATTTTTCAGAGTACAGTGCCATCGGAGCGATAATCGTTGCACCAATAGGGACGATATTCACATCATCTTCTACATTAAACTGACTGAGAAAGGCCAAATGTTGAAAGGAGTTCAAATCTACCTCTTTATTGGCGAGCGCCTTATTGGGTAATGTATAATCCGAGAAACTGATCAGCTCAATTTCAATATTTTTGGCCTCTGCTTTCTTCTTGAGCACATCCCAATACGTGTCCTCAGATCCTGAAACCCCGATTTTAACATGTACTTTTTCATTTGCATTTGAGCCCGAACCGTTAGCTGAGCAAGCAGATAGAACCGCTACACTAAGAATAGCCAGTAAACCCAAGCGAAATATTTTTTTCATTTTCATTTCCCCTTTAATCGTTATGTATAATACTCTGTTTCCATTAGCGCCGTAGAAATTTACGAGACAAGTAGTTCCCCGCATATTGGGCGACCTGTACAAAAATAATCAGCAAAACAATCGTGACAATCATGACCGAGGTATCGAATCGTTGATAACCATAGGTCATTGCCAGATTCCCAAGGCCTCCTCCGCCCACCGTACCAGCCATGGCAGAGAAATCAATCAAGGCCACGGTAATAAACGTCAACCCAAGAATCAAAGGTCCCAGCGCTTCCCGAATCAACACACCCGTGATGATCTGAAATGGAGTCGCACCCAGTGCCTTGGCAGCTTCTATCATGCCCGGATCTATGGAGACCAGATTATTTTCCACAATTCTCGCTACAGCAAAGGCCGCTACAATAGTCATTGGGAAAATAGCCGCCGAGGTTCCAATCGTGGTTCCCATGAGTAAACGCGTAAACGGGCTAATCGCCACTAAAAAAATGATAAACGGAATTGGGCGAATGATATTAATCAGCAAATTCAGAAACATAAACACAAATTTGTTTTCAAACAAGCTCCCTTTACGTGTCACATACAGTACTAAACCAATCATAAGCCCCAGAATACTGGCAAAAATCAGCGTGACAACAACCATCAAAAGCGTTTCCCCTGTAGCCTCCACTACCTTGAGCCAAAATGTATCCCAATTAACTCTCATGATCGACGACCTCCCTGACTTCCACCGTCGTTCGTAGTTCCTCCACGACTTTGTTAACTTCATCGTCTGCACCGATTAACTCGACAATTAAGCTTCCGAACAGCGCTCCCTGTAGCTCACTAATGCTTCCATATACAATGTTGTAATCCAGATTATGCTTCCGTGTCGCTCTAGAAAGCACCGGTTCACTGGTCGTTCCATCCCGAAAAACAAGTCTGTACAATCGGCCAGCGTGATGCTCCCGAATCTTGCTTAGCAGTTTGGGTGAGAGCTGATCATTCAGTACAGAGCGAATAAAATTTTTCGTCGTCTTCGTCTGTGGATTGGCAAATACATCGAACACACTGCCCTGCTCAATCACCCTCCCATTCTCCATCACCGCCACACGGTCACAAATACTGCGAATCACATTCATTTCATGGGTAATGAGCAAGATCGTAATCTGGTACTCTTCATTTACTTTTTTCAGCAGCCTCAATATATCTTCTGTCGTTTCCGGGTCGAGGGCCGAGGTCGCTTCATCACAGATGAGAATATCGGGCGAATTCGCTAGTGCTCTGGCAATGCCGACCCGTTGCTTTTGCCCGCCAGATAACTGCTCCGGATAGGAATCCGCTTTATCCTCCAATCCAACAAATTGCAGCAGTTCCTTAACATGAGCATCTATCTGTGCCTTGGGCAGTTTAGCCAGTTTTAGAGGATAAGCCAGATTCCCATATACAGTACGAGAGTTAAACAAATTAAAGGTTTGGAATACCATCCCGATCCGTCTTCTTAAATTCCTTAGTTCCTTAGGACGTATCTGAGTAACATCCTGATCATTAACGACAATTCGTCCCTCTGAGGGGCGTTCAAGTAAATTGACAAGCCGCAGCAGCGTACTTTTACCTGCACCGCTAAAGCCAATCACGCCGAAAATTTCTCCTTTTTTAACCGATAACGAAACCTTTTCGAGTGCATTTACCTTACGATTGGGTAAGGTAAATATTTTGCTAACTTGTTCAAACTTTATCAAACTGCTTCCTCCTTACGTCTACAATGTATGTATTCCTCCATCCTATTTTAGTAATCCGGTGGATTTAATCGGATTTATACCCTAAAAAAATTCCCTAATCTTCGTTTGAACGAAGGTGGGATTATTTAACTGTATATTGCATTGTTAACACCTTAAGACAAGAAGGAGAATCTGTCAATAAAAAATGAATATAGCCTTCTGACTCCTGTCATTACAATTGCTTACACTTTTAGGGCTACAAAGCCAAATAAGGCTAACCGTATATTTGCAAAGTTTGCAAAATCGGCAGCCCTTTGTGCATTGTAATCTTGATCATTCCACTGATTAATGTGCAGAAGTATTTTTCAAATCTGCTTCATAACGAAGGCCGAATTGTTGTCTTGCCTCCTCCATCACTTCAGCGACTGTAAGTGAACACTCCAAGGAGTTAATGGAACTGTTGCGTTCACCACTCTTGATCAAATCAATAAATTCCTGAATTTCATAATACATGGGCTCACGCGTCTGAGCTTTGGTCAGATCTTCAATCGTGCCGTCCCGATAATGAATTTTCACCTCATAGGGCTGACTGATTTTGTCGATCACCATCGTTCCATTCTCACCCTGAATTTCAGCAGGCAGATAGGAATCTGTAATTTTGGAATACATGACCGTAGCATCCATATCAGGATACTTCATCACGATACTGCCCTCGCCATCGACACCAGAGGATAAAAGTACACCAACCGCCCGAACCTCCTCAGGTTTGCCGAACAAAGTCACCATAGGATACAAACAATACACTCCAAGGTCCATCAAGGAACCATTGGAAAAGGCTGGATTAAACGCATTCAATACCTTACCTTGCTTAAAAGCATCAAAGCGTGAGGAGTATTGACAGTAGCTTGCAAAATAACGCCGAACCCGGCCTATTTTATACATATGATCCTTTATTATTTTAAAGTTAGGCATAAGTGTGGATTTAACGGCCTCCATCAGCAGAACATCGTTGTTGCGCGCGGCTTCGATCATGCTCTTCACCTCTGCTGTATTAGACGCAAAAGGTTTCTCACACAACACGTGCTTTCCGTGATTCATACATAAGATCGCCTGCTCCGCATGTAAGGAATTGGGGCTGGCAATATATACGGCATCGACCTGATCACTTGCGGCCATTTGCGCCAGGTCTGTAAAAACCTCCGGCTGGCTGTTATATTTGTCAGCAAAAGCTTTGCCCTTATCCTCTGTGCGTGAGTACACCGCCGTCAGGGAAAATTCGTCCGTCTCCATCGCAGCTTGAATAAACCTCTCTGTTATCCAGTTGGTTCCAACAATACCAAAACGCATCACAGTATCCCATCCTTCCCGTGAGTCATTACAATTCATATGTACCTATTCTCGCATTCCAGCCTAAACTTGTCCACTATACCGTTAGTCATATCTCATGCTTTAACATGTTCATTCGACAAAAAAAGACTGTAGTCTATCAGCATAATTTATACTGATTGTACCACAGTCCCTGTTATTTATTTGGGGTTATATCTCTATTTTTTTGATATTACTTTTCCTACTTCTTCCAAAATGGCATCCATGGAAGCTGGGTCGTGTACATCATATTCATCAATGTTCAGACGCAGTACAGGGCAGGCATCAAATTCGTTGATCCAATTGGAATATCTGCGATGCATTTGCTCCCAATAAGAACGCTCGGTCTGGATCTCCATCTCGCGACCGCGCTCCTCAATCCGACTCAGTATGGAGGGCAAACTGCCTTCCAAATAGATCAACACATCAGGGTGCGGGAAAAACGGTGTCATCACCATCGCCTCAAACAGGCTAGTATACGTTTCATAATCGGTAGGGTTCATCGTTCCCTGATCGGCATGCATTTTCGCAAAAATGCCTGTGTCCTCATAAATAGAACGATCCTGCACAAAACCTCCACCAGACAAGAAAATATTCTTTTGTTCCTTGAAGCGTTCCGCGAGAAAATAAATTTGCAAATGAAAGCTCCATCTTTCGAAATCGTGATAAAATTTCTCCAGATAGGGATTATGATCGACCTGCTCCAAAGAGGTTTTAAAACCAAGGCGTCCGGCCAAAGCACCAGTCAGCGTGGATTTACCTACACCCACTGTACCCGCTACCGTAATCAGGGCATTCGCAGGAATGTTGTAATTATTCACTATATAAGCTCCTTTACATCGGAAACAATTTGTTTAAATTGTGCCTGGTTTTCTACAAAATCAATTTCATTCCCGTTCACGGTCAATATACGAGGGGAAGGGGACTGTTCAGCGAGAAACTGAATGCCTTTATCATAATCTATTATTAATTGCTCCAGATAGGCGGGGTCCATCTCCTGTTCAAAAGAGCGTGCACGCTTGCGAATTCTCCCCAGCAAGGTATCCAAATCTGCTTTAATATAAATGATAATGTCTGGCTTAGGCATATCATCTGTGAGCAGATGATAGATTTGACGATATTTTTCGAGCTTCACACCCTTAAGCGTACGTTCAGCAAAAATCAAATTCTTGTAGATATGATAATCAGAAATAACGGGCTGAGCTTTCTCGATATATTGCAGACCAGTATCCTCCAGCTGCTTATACCGATTGCAGAGAAAGAACATTTCCAGCTGAAAACTCCACTCATCTATATTTTGATAAAATTTATCGAGAAATGGGTTCTCCTCGACAATCTCTTTGATTATCGGCAAATGTAGCTCGGTTGAAAGCATCGAAGCCAACGTCGTTTTACCTGCTCCGATTGGCCCTTCAACGGCTATAAATGGGGCTTGTTTCATGCAGTTCTGCTCCTCCTTGTACTCCAGTCCATCCTGTGGACAACTATCCTATTGTATCACAAGGTAGTACGCTAAAGGCATACCAAATCTATGGATAAACAAAAAAAACAGAGCGCTACATTTTGCTTCATAGCGTCCCTGTTTCTCACTTAAACCAACCTTTTTCATTAAAACGTGTAATCGCCTCGATCCGGTTACTGACACCCAGCTTATCGAGAATGACTGAAATATAATTGCGCACCGTCCCTGTCGTTAAATACAGTTCACCAGCAATCTCTTTTGTATTCTTTCCGTCAGCAATAAGCGCCAAAACGGTCTTTTCACGCTCTGTTAGCGGGTTGACTTCGGCATAAGCATCATCGACCAGTTCTGGAGCGTAAATACGTCGACCTGCCATAATACTTCGAATGGAGGAAGCCAGCTCTTCACTGGGACTGTCCTTGAGCAGATAACCGTGTGTCCCCGCCTTGATCGCTCGTTCAAAATACCCGGGGCGAGCAAACGTAGTTAAAATCAGTACCTTGCAGTTCAAGGCTTTGAGTTCCTCAGCCGCATCCAATCCGCTCTTAATCGGCATTTCGATGTCCATAATGCATATATCCGGCTGGTGCAGCTTCACCAGTTCTATAGCTTCTTCCCCGTTGCTTGCTTTTCCGACTACTTTCATGTCCTCTTCCAAGTCTAGCAGGGAGGCTAGAGCACCCAGCAGCATACGCTGGTCTTCTGCAATAACAATTCGAATCATGGCCCCACCTCCTCATTCGGCTTTTCAGGGATATTGGGCACTTTAATGACCAAGGTCGTTCCCTGATCTGAGCGCAGCTCCATACATCCGTTCACGAATTCGAGCCTTTCCTTCATTCCTTGTAGGCCATTTCCACGAAGGGTACCATTTTCTCTCGTAGCACCGACTCCATTATCCTGAATCCGAAGAGTTAGTTCCTTACGAGACGGCTCAATAGTGATGGAGCAAGCGGTGGCTCCACTGTGCTTAACCACATTTGTCACTGCTTCCTTCATACACATACTAAGTACATTTTCATTCATTAATGATGTATGCTCCAGCTTCGGGTCGCCCTCCAAGGTCAATTCAATGTGAGCAGCCTTTAATATCTGCCGAATACGTAACAGCTCATCCTCTAGTCGCATACCTCGCATTTGAGTAACCATTTCCCGCACCTCTTTTAACGCGCTTCTCGCCGTGAGACGAACATCGTTAATTTCAGCATGAGCACGCTCCGGGTACTGATCCATCAGTTTGCCCGCCAAATCGCTCTTCAGCCCGATGAGTGACAGCTTCTGACCTAAGGTATCGTGCAGGTCACGCGCAATTCTTTGCCGTTCCTCCAGCTTAATCAATTCCGATATTTTCTTATTGGCATCCTCTAATTGGACTTGGAGCCGATCGCTTTTGTTGCGATTAAAATTCGTAATCGGAAGGAGAATCACACCGATCAGATTGAGCAGGATAAAAGGAATCTGTTTAATAAAAACGGGATTCTGAGATACAAAACCGTAATTGATCAATCCAATCGTAATAACCATTAAAATGATATACAGCGTCGTAAATGCAGCCTTACTTTTAATATTACCGATCAGATAGGCGATAAATATGGAAAAATACATATAGCTAAACAGCAGTGTCATGGTAATCGATATGGCAATCTGTACACTGGTCCAAAAGTATATGAGCCAGCCTTTTGAGACAAAAGCCAGTACATAACATGCAAAGAATACCAAAATAATAGCAGTACCCAGAATAATATGACTTGTAGATGAAGAGCTAAAGTAGTAAAAGGGCAGGATATAAAAGACGACCCACACATAAGGACTAAGCCCTGTATTTCTTTGGAAAATCTGATACCACTTTTGCATTCTGCCACCCTCTTCTACTTCACATGACTTATATCCCTTATCTTATCATACCACTGTTTCCTCTGCTCGAAAGCACCAAAGGTAAAGCCTTTCCTGTGAACCGCAAATGAACACTTTGATTAGAAGCCGTCCATTTTGCGGGAACTGATCTCAAACTTAAGCCATTCGCTGTACACTCCACCCACTGCACCAGATCGTGCTTTGAAATGGGACTGGTCTATATTTCTGATCAGCTCGTTCATGAATTATACATACCTAACGTTATTAAATTTCTTTTCTATATCTTTAGCAAATTTTCCGCCCTCATCGGCTAAATGTTTTCTCATAAAGAATCCACCAAAACCATTTATCCATGCTGCAAAAGCCAGTAGCCGAGATGGAAAGTCCGCTCCAATCGTACAACTAAATTCGCAAGAGTTGTTAGCAACAGGCGTGACCTTCATTTCCCATGGAACTCCAACGATGGCGGGTATCCATCGCCATATATATGCTTCTGTCTTGTCAGAGTAGAAACGCAAATGATCCTTTGTGTGCTCTTTTAATTGATAGTGCTGAACAATCATCTCATTCCCCATATTTTCAACATTAACCATATAGAATTCACCATCTTCAAAATAACTGCCCATTGCCTTGTGAGCTTTTGAAAATGATTCATATTCAGCTGGAGTCATCTCAGTTACCCATTTGTACAAATCCACATTTTTAGCTGCAATCTGCAATTTAAATTTCTTTGTCATTCTCATCTTCATTATCCTTCTTTCCTGTAATTTTTCTTGTGAGTTCATCGTGCCAATTCATAATCATTTGAAAATATTCTTTGCCAAACATCAACGTCGCGTGCTCATATACACCCATCTCATGAACGTGCTTCTCTTCTATCAAGGCAAGCTTGTTATATTCACAGGCGACAGTAGTTTGAAAGCTGGCAATCAAACGAACAACCTCAATGTCGTCAAGATATTTATAGAAGAAAAGCTTACTCAAATACTCATAATTAAAAGGGGAAAAAGTACATGGTGTTTTTAACCATTCTATAAATTCACTCTTCCCTTTTTCCGTAATACCATATGATTTTTTGAATCTGCCTTCCTCTACCACTTCTTCATACTTGATAAGCTCCCCCTTTTCCATTTTTTTCAGCATAGGATATATGCTTCCGAAGCTGGCATCAATAAAGTTGGAAGTGCTTATCGTCATCTTCTGCTTGATTTCATATCCTGTCATATCCTTTTCGCAGAGGAACCCAAGTATTACATAAATCAACATAAAATCTATTCCTTCTTTCCTGGCATAGTGAATTATCCTTCTGAAATCAAAGGGAACTTATCTCTGTTTACATGTAGCTAATTTATATATATATATAATCGAGATATATCGTTTCGATATATAGAATGTAAAGGTTGAAAATCGATTTGTCAATAGCGCTTGCTAAAACAAAGAATGAAAGTACTGCATTTTCAATATAAACAAAAAAAATCTAAAAGGATGTTATCCCTTTAGATTTCTCAAAGTAAACTGCAATTTTTCAACATCTCTTCAGAAGAGTTTTGTACAAAGTTATTTTCTTTCTGTGCTTACAACAGGTGTAGGGATGGGTTTCGTAACTGCAACACGTTTGCTGAGAAGCGGCCTCACTTGTTTAAAGGTCAAAAAGGTTTTCGTATTTTCATCCCAAAGTCGGAACTTCAAAGATTGCAGACTGCTACTTACTGTGATCGTGGTCGCCTTTTGAAGTAACGGTGTCGCTTCATGTGCTTTTTCCAAATTATAATTTGGCACTTTTGGGCTCAAGTGATGAACGTGATGAAATCCGATATTGCCCGTAATCCATTGCAATACTTTAGGAAGCTTGTAGTAAGAACTGCCTTCTACGGCCGCATTAATATAGCTCCACTCTTCATCGTGCTCAAAATACGAATCCTCAAATTGATGTTGTACATAGAACAGCCAGATTCCCAACATACCAGATACAAAAAAGATAGGTGCCTGTACGAGAAGGAAGGCCTGCCATCCAATAGCCCATGACAACAGTGCGTACAATACAACGATGGATATATTCGTCACATAGGTGTTCATTTTTTCCTTGCGTTTGGCTGTCTTGATATTAAACCGATAGGAAATCAAAAAAGTATAGATCGGACCTAGTCCAAACATAACCCAAGGATTTCGATATATGCGATAGGCCAGCCGTGTCCATGTGGAAGCCTCTGTGTACTCTTCTACCGTAAGCACCCACATGTCACCTGTGCCTCTTTTATCCAGATTACTGCTGGTTGCATGGTGGATTGCGTGACTATTTTTCCATTGGTGATAAGGACAGAGCGTAATAACACCTGTAATCGTTCCCACAATGTCGTTCAGCTTGCGGCTTTTGAAGAAGGATTGATGACCACAATCATGAAAAATAATAAACGTCCGTACCACAAACCCCGATGCAACAATGGCAATTGGAAGTGTCAGCCAGTACGAAACCGACAGACTAAGATAAGCAGCATACCACAATAGGATCAGTGGACCCAAGGTATTGATGAGTTGCAGAACGCTGGATTTTGTGTTTATTTTCTCGTAGGGAGCCATATTTTTTTTCAATTGGGCTAATGGGAGTTGTGTCATACTCATTATGATCCTCCTTTAAAATGACGCCTATACCTTGATCCTGTTAGGCGTACATGTTGATCTAATCTCAGTATAAGGTAAAGCCTCTAGGCGCTGTAGTCATAAACGTCAGCTCGGGTATATGACATTTGTCATATAGACAAGTAACACAACCCGTTTTCCAAATGTTCGCGGGTTTCTTTTCTGATGATTATTTGTTAAAATATAAGGTATAATAACGCTGTATGTGACTGGCGAAGTCAGTGGAATGAACCACGAGGGAGCATACAAAAAAGCGTACCGTTCGCCTGGGAGAAGTATTTGCAGAGGATTCGTCTGTCTTGACGACCTTGTGCAAATACTTTTTTTCGTTTTAAGACCATGACACCCTGTTGATAAATCATGCGATAAATTCAGAGGAGGCACGGACGATGGCTATAATCATGAAATCCAAAGAAGCAGCTGAGCAAGTATATGCAACGATCCGTTCACAGGTAGAAAAAATGAAGCAGCAAGGACACCGTCCCCATCTGGCGACCCTATTGGTAGAAGGCGATCCGGCATCTGCATACTATGCACGGACCAAGCAAAAAATAGCGGAGAAGCTGGGCATCTCATTTCATCTCCATACTTTTGACCGTCATGTTAGCGAAGCCGAGCTACTGCACCTGATCGGCAGTCTGAACGATGCATCCCATGTACATGGCATTATGCTGGAACTGCCGCTTCCCCAACATCTTTCTGCCTCCGTTATTAAACAATCCATCGCCCCCTACAAGGATATTGATGGAATAACACCTGATAACAAGCTGGCTACCGTAACAGGTGACGCCGGACTATATCCCGCAACACCTCAAGCCTGTATCGAGCTGCTCAAGCATTACGGTCACACCTTGGCAGGCAAAAATGTCACGCTCGTGGGCATCGGGCAGACAGTGGGACTTCCCCTTTTCCACATGTTGCAAAGAGAAAATGCCACCGTTACCGCCTGTCATGCAGGTACGCGTGATATTGCAGAGCATCTGAGCCATGCAGACATTGCCTTCGTCGCAGTCGGATGCCCTGATGTGATTACGCAGGATATGGTCCATCCTGGTCTGATTCTCGTGGATGCAGGAATTAACGAGACGCTGGAAGGAAAAATCGTGGGTGACGCTGCTTCAAACGTGGGTGAAAAGGTACATGCCATTTCTCCGGTTCCCGGCGGTGTTGGCACCTTAACGACTGCGATTTTGTACAAAAATCTGCTCAAAGCGATACATCTGCAACACTACTCCAGAGAGGTGGTCTATTCATGAGTGAACTGTCGTGGAACAATTCCATCGGACATTTTCTGAAAGAGGCTGCAAGTGCAGCGCCTACCCCCGGCGGAGGAAGTGTATCCGCACTAGCTGCGGCACTAGGCGCGGCTATGACCTCCATGACCGCCAACCTTTCACAAGGAGAAAAATATGCGCACATCCATGAACAAATCACGGACGTCATTAGCAGCATGGAAAGATTGTCTACACATTGTGAGGAACTAATGGTCGCAGACATCCAATCCTTTGAACAGTACATGACCGCGCTGCGTTTGCCCAAGGAAACAGATGAAGAAAAGCGCTATCGTACCCATTCCTTACAGACAGCGGTGATCGCTGCCATTGAGGTACCCATGCGCCTGCTGGAAGTATGCCGGGACGGATTGTCGCAAGCCTATAACATTGTGGAAATGTCCAATAAAAATGTGATTTCAGATCTTGGCATCGGCGCGATCCTGTTCGAAGCAGCAGCTCAATCTGCCCTGCTTACCGTCGACATTAACCTTGCTTCGCTGAAAGACTTGGATGTCAAATACTCCTATGAGACCAAGACAGCCGCACTCATCCGTGAAATCGGACAAATCAAAGACCAAACCTTGTTGATGGTGCGCAGTCGAATAGCGAATTAGTCTGCTCATAACCGTGTTTAACCTGTTCTAAAACATTTCTTCAAAAAAATAACTGATTGGATACAAAAAGAAGATACTATCGAAATTACGACGAAATAGTAAATAAAAAACCAGTCCAAACATGATTCATGTTGGACTGGTTTTTTATGCTATATACTGCGTGTATTATGCGACTTCCCATCTGTTTTGGACAATTCGTCACAACGCAGAATCTCACACCTATTGTTTAACTTTATTCTCTTTTTCTCTTTCGACCAGCATATCTACGATCATATCAATTTGCCCGGTAATAGCGATTGGATCATAGCGATAATACGTATCAAAATCGTTAAAGAACACTCTATTGTTCTTCACCGCAGGAAGATTCCCCCACACAGCAGACGATTTCAGTTGCTTGAGCGCGTCACCCTTTTTCTCCGGGTCATACGTAGTCAGGAACATATAATCTGCGTCATACTGTGGCAATACCTCCATCGAAAGCTGCACCGTTTGTTCCTTGGAGTTAGCTGTTTTCTTTGGCATATTCAGTTTAAGCGCATTGTACACGGCTTGTCCGCCCCGCCCCGCATTGTCGCCAAAGATCCAAAGTGCGTGCTTGTCCGTCAGCTCATACAGACCGAAAGTTGCCTTTTCGTCAATCACGCCTTTAAGACGTGCGCGACCTTCAGCGGCCTTTTTATCAAATGCAGCAATAAATTGCTCAGCCTTCTCCTTTTCCCCGGTGATATCTCCGAACAGCTTGACCGTATCATAGATATTAGTCGTCGTACCGTACGGAATGTATAGGGTAGGTGCGATTTTAGACAAAGCCTCATAATTCGTATCCTTCATAACCACGATCAGATCGGGTTTGAGTTCCAGCGTCTTTTCCAAATTGGTCGGATCACCCACCTCTTTGGTTCCTTTTTCCTTCAGCAAATCGGTCAGAAAAGGATTTTGAAACGCAGTCGGCTCCACACCCACCACGTTAGCACCCACGGACAGCAATTCTCCACCGTAAAAATCCGTTACAATACGCTGGGGCTTAGCAGGAATTTGAATATCCCCCTTAACCGTTTTAAAGCTTCTAGTCTCTCCAGTAGTAGCCGACTCTTGCTTATCTCCTGAAGATGAAGCCGGATTACTTCCATTATTATTTCCGCCGCAAGCGCTGATGAGTACAGACAATACAAGTAACATAGCTGTCATCATAAAATACGATTTTCTTTTCAACTGATTAGCCCCCTATATATTGTGAAGATGATCTTCCCGATACACATGATAATGATAATGATTATCAATATCGTAAGAAATATATCAAGCGTCGTCCTTACTGTCAACTGAAAAACGAACTTTGCATCATTTCACTTTAAAAATGAAAAGACCTGCCAAAATGATGGCCAGGTCTTCTTTGTGGAGCCGTCTCAAAACCTACCATTGGGGCTAGGTTGTTGAAGGCTGCTTTCTGGTGATCGCTGTTTTGTTTTATATTCTTCTCCCCAATCCTTCATCAAGTTAATAATCGGGATGAGCGTTTTTCCGAATTCGGTGAGAGAGTATTCGACCTTAGGAGGAACCTGTTGGTAGACTTCACGGTGAACGACTCCGTCCTCTTCCAGCTCACGCAATTGGAGTGTCAGCATACGCTGAGTAATTCCCGGACAGATCCGCCGAAAATCGCTAAATCGCTTAGTCCCATACATGAGATGATATAAAATAATCCCTTTCCATTTGCCCCCAATCACGTCCAGCGTGAACTCAACTGGACACGCCTGATCATTTCCAGCGGTACATTCCCCAAAGCCGCCTTTCCGATTACGCATAGGCTTTTCTCCTCCTTAGTATCATTTTATATACTACAGCACATTAATGTGCGTACTTCAAAAACGGTCATGTATATTCTAATATTAAGCATGTCACTTGGTAAGCGTCAATTTTAATCAACATCCATAAGGAGTGGAATAACGATGGAAACCTTAACTACTACTAAAGATCAAATCTTATCTGCATACGAGTTCAGACATGCAACGAAGGAATTTGATAGCCATAAGAAAATTAGCGATTCTGACTTCGATTTTATTCTTGAAACAGGCCGTTTATCCCCGAGTTCGTTTGGCTTTGAACCCTGGAAATTTGTTGTCGTTCAGAGTAATGCTATGCGTGAGAAGCTGCTGCCTTACTCTTGGGGGGCCCAAAAACAACTGCCAACAGCCAGCCATTTTGTACTCATCCTCTCTAGACTTCCTGAAGATATGGTAGCCTCCTCCGATTATATCAAGAGTATGATGGAGAACGTGCAGCAATTACCCGCTGAAGTGATTCAAGGCAGAGAGAAAGTGTATGATGCCTTTCTAAAATCAGATTTTGGGCTGGAGGAAAATAAAAGAGCCTTGTTCGAGTGGGGCTGCCGACAAACCTACATCGCACTGGGCAACATGATGACTGCCGCAGCTCAAATCGGCATTGATTCCTGCCCTATCGAAGGTTTTAATAAACAGGAAATCGAACGCATCCTCTCCGAGGAAGGCATTATGGATGCCGAGCATTTCGGTATTTCTTGTATGGTGGCATTTGGATACCGTCTCAACGAACCGCGTGGCAAAACTCGGCGATCTGTAGATCAGGTTATTGAATGGGTGTAAAACCTTTTTTCTAAAACAAAGGGGCGTCCCGCAACCATTTCCATGGCTGTTGGGACACCCCCTTTTCATAAAACCTCAAGTCTTAAAAATTCTGTCATTCCAAACCCTTACTTATAAGTTACTTCTTCCGCGAAATAGATTTCCTTTAAACGATCCTTTACGCGCTGAATTTCATCTGCTGTTAACGGAGCTGTAGGATGCAGCTTAAAGTTCCTTCCAGTGACATAGCTTACATCTGTGTTCTTACCCAGATTGTAGGCCATCTTCGGAATCGGATTTCGGGTATAGTCAGTAAAGTCAATAATGGACCATGCCGCATCTCCATCCTCCTTGGATAAAATAATCCGCTGTGAGGCGTTTTCAGTCCACAAGTAACGCAGATTGGCTGGTGAATTATTGGAGTCCATAACTGCCTTAAAACCTGAGCCTCTAAACATGAGTGAAAACTCCGTATGATCATTACTCAATCCAGCTATCGATTCATAAATCTGTTTCAGCCCGTCCACGCCCACAATCTCAACCTCACGGTCAACAGGGAAGTGCTTCACAAAGTTTTCCCATATTTGAGACATGTTATGGTTTTTGGCAAGCCAGTTGACATCCAAAATAATGGACATGTAGTTTACTGTATTCAAACGTTGATACGGGTTATCTAAATATTGCTGTGCTATATACAGTTGTGGTGCCGCATCCGTTTCCGTCACATATGGATCACCTGGATGGAGAGTCCAGCGTGAAGAATCTTTGGTATAGCGCGACCCGATGGGATCAATCGTAATCGAGTTCATAAATACGATACCGCTATTATTTGTAAGCCCCTGTGCCGGAACAATCGGATTATCCTTATGGGACCAGTAAGGCATCAAAGGTGAACCCTCACCATACATGTTGTTCACATTATACTGTGTAGCCGACCATCCCATCGCTGAGGTAATCTTAAAATGATCCTTAAGCCATTGGGCCTGCTCAGGATTCACCGTAAAGCCGGTCAATGATTTAGGCAGATACTTCCGATATTGGTCTGTATCCATACTTTCAAACACCGAAGGTGATCCCAACGAACCAGATTGGTGCAGCTCATTGAGGGCATTATAACGATACATATACAACCACTCGTTCATCTGTGCTTCCCATTCAGGAAGATCAAACAGATTATTCGGATACCCATCCAAAATCCCGACTTCATCGCCATACTGATCCACGTATTCCAAAACCTTTTTAAGCTGCGGACGATTTGATTCCACAAAAATAAATCTATTTTCCATGGCCCACGTCACTTTTAAGTTGGTACCAAAGTGATCCATCAGCAATTGACGCGACTGCTCAATTTGCTCTACCGTGGTCGTACTGCCCGCATCTTTTCCCTGTAGCATCATGGAGATAGCAAAATATTGCTTTTTGCGTGCTCCTGGTACTACAGTTAACTCGGCATCGGATATGAAGTGAATTCCCTGAGAGGGTGATTCAACCTCAATCTTGAATGGAATGACAGAGTTCAATGCAGGAATCAGATGCAGGTTGGCAATATGTCCATCCTCGTCAAATATCCCTCTGGAATCCTCTATACGAAGCTTCAAGTCTGACGGCAATAGACCGGACGGTATGACCTCTCCCTTTGCATTTTGAAATACATAGGGCATGCTCCAGGCTGTAGGGTCTAGAGTAGTGGCCTGTGAAATGGTGTACGTCGCCAAGTATACGGACCTGATTACAGTCGGGTCCTCTACCGGAGGAGTCTTCCCTCTCACGATCAGCTTGGTCTGTGCTTTAAGTACCCGATAAGGTTTAGCAATGGTGACTTCCATCTCTACAGGAATATAACCATCAGCAGCAGGTATATTTTCGGAATGCGCAATTTTCCCATGTTCATCAAATACACCTAATGTATCACTAAATGTGTAGGTGACACTTGTGACGCTAACAGCGGGAATGCTTACCAAGTGCCCTTTATTGTAGAGATCAAAGGACAGCTGATACGAAGGATACGTTTCCGGTTGATTGACCAACTCGGGCGCCTTGATTACTACCTCATCCACCACGAAATCCGACGAATGATCCGGTGGTTCTGACGGAGTCACTGGCGGTATGATTGGTGGTATCACTGGCGGTGTCACTGGTGGTATCACCGGTGGTTTGGGACTAGGTTCTGGTCGTATAATTGGCGGTTCCGGCTTCGGCTCTGTTGGTGTTACCGGAGATACCGGTGGATCGGGTCTTGGACTATGGCTTTTAGGCTCTTCGATCTCCGGATTCGCACGCTGGTGACTGATTTCCGGCGCCAGGTCGACCACGATCTTCTTCGATTCCGTTGGACTGGCTGGCTGATTCGTCATTGCAGTTCCATTTCCTAATGATTCCAGCAAACGCTTAGCACGTTCTCTCAGACCGTCACCGCCTAGCCATATCCGATATGCTACCAGTGTAGCATCCTGCCGTCTCACAGACTCTTTGGGATGGAAATAATGATTCGTATCCCCCTCGATCAGCTCCAACCGTTCCATCAGCCATACGCTCGTTTGTGCATAGTCTGATATATCAGCCTGATCCACAAAACTAGATCTATCGGAAGCGCGGGTATCTTCAGAAACGCCGAAATACCTGGCATACCACACCGCCATATCCTGACGGGTCATATTATGCTTTGCACCGAATAACTGATCACTAACTCCTTTGGTAATGTTCTCTGCTTGCAAGGTCTGCACATAGGGTAGAGCCCACGGTGACACATCACTAAAAGAAGCAACGCTTTTGTTAACCGAAGTTCGTTTTAAGGTTTTAACGAAAATGCTCGCCCATTCCTGCCTCGAAATAAAATGCACAGGTCGAAAACTACCATCCTGATAACCCGTAACATACCCTTGAGCAGCCATGGCTTCAATTGCATCAGCTGCGTAGGAATGTTCGATATCGTTAAAGACCCTGTCTGCAAAAACAGGCACAGTATGTATACAGAACAACCAAACAGCCAGTAAAGCAGCGATGTACTGCCTAATTTGTTTTAACTTTTTTTCACATTTCATATTATTTGGATCCTTGCACCTCCTTTACGATATAGCATCAGGTCACTTCCACCTGCACTTCTGTTTCAACTCTGAAAATTATCTCTTTTGTTTTCAAACGGATTTCATTTCAATTAACACCAAACTGTATATACTTGAATTATCGGAATAATATCCCTAGGATTGAATAAAGACAGCAAAAAAAGTAGTTATAGATTACGGTTCCATCCGTAAAATTGTCATTATTTTAAAGGCATATATCCCGATCTTTTAAAATGGTTTTCATTGGGAATTAAATTTCCAGCATTTTTTCATTACTAAATTTTCTAATGCGAGCATCACAATAAAAAAGATAACATCATGTATAAAGCACCATACACAATGTTATCTCTTCTTTTGTTTTTATTGGCTATCTCCATCAGCTGTTGACTCTTTGTTGCCAGCACCCTTAAAAACATAATAATAACCTTCTGAAATCCCGTCTTGCGGATAAGCTGCAGGATCTTCGCTGGTTACTTGACCTACAAGCTCCCGATTCTTAAACGTGTGAGGACCTTCCTCTATTAGCGCCTCAGCAGACATCCCACTGATAAGTCTTACGGTACTGGACCAGAATGTAACTAAATATATATCGTTAGCATTAAATTGAAAGCGTCCTTCACTGGGTGTCCCCTCATAAAACAGCTCAGACAAAGAAGCCGCTTCTGACCCTCTCATAAAAATTTGAATATCACTAGTTCCATTCCATCTATGAGGAATTCCGCCTCTGGGATTGATATACTCTACAACCTCAGGCTCCTGATCGCGAAGAAAATCAGTAACTGTAAATTTGTACACATCATCCGTTATACTCTCGGTTACAACTCCAGTTGTTTTCCCTGTTTTATAGCCACTGAAATCTCCATACACATTTGGGGTTTGACTTAAAGCTGCAAAAAACCTTTCCTGATCCATATATTCGACTCTTCCAGGTACCGCAGTCAATCTATATGTCTTGACCTCAGTGCCCTTGTACTTATCCCAAGTATATTCTGTAGCTGCATAAGATACTCCACTGTTCCAGCTCACAGATGCCACCATGAGAACACCTATCATCAATAATAATGGCCATTTTTTCAACACCATACCCTCAACCTCTTTCTCAAAGTACACTCAAATCATTATTAGCATTATAGCTTTTCAACAGTTCTATTAACAGTTAAATATTAGAAAAAAGTGTGGATGATTTTTGTCACCTATGAGCTACAAAATTTCCTTGAACAACTGGCAGCCCCTGTCCACTTTACTTTATGATGGATGGGTAGCAGAACATAATAAAGGCATTATGGAGAGAGAATACTGGGGTCTATAACGGCTTTCTTCCAAGCTAGGATTTTCGGAAATTTATACGTATTGGTATCAAGTTAAAACATGCATTGAATAAGCTATTTCCCTGTATTCTGCTGATCGGTTGCTGCTTTGAGACGTTTTTCCATTTCCGTAGACACCATAATGTTTAACAGACCCATGAGATTATTTGTCTCATCTCTTGCTTTTCGATAGGCAGCAGTGAAGACTTTTTCATTTGCAGCAGGATTTTTAAGATCGCTCAGTTTCTTCCACTCCGGTTTGACTCGTTGATCATACATATTGTACAAGCTGATGTCTGTGGGGGTTTGTGCAACAGGCAGTACAGATTCAAATTCCGAGGCAACCTTAAAGAAGCCCAGCGCGTTTTGGACAGATGGACTAGAGTAATCATGCATCTTCATCGCTTCTTCTAAAATATGAAGTCCCTCGCGTGACAAATAGAGCATTTTGACGAGTCCTCTTTCTGTATTAGAGGTTTCCTCCCACTTCTTGTAGGACTCACCTGGAGCAACTCCCTCTGTAAAAAAAGTATAAGCTTCATGAATAAATTCATCTGTATTCAGGTGGATGGGCTCTTCTGTATATAAATTCACGACAGAATCACTGTAATTTGCAATGTTTACCTGTTTCCCGGTTGGATCGGAAACCCGCCGAATCGGATGATCCGGTACTCGTACCAGTCCATAACGATCCGCAAAGGTAAGAAGCTGCTCCTGCGTCGTATTTAACCCTATTTGTCCTGCTGGCTGCTCGGGTTTCGTTGCTTCTTTAGCCACATCTGAGTACGTCTTCCCATTACTTTTTGCAGCTTGGTCTGTAGTATTGCTCACAATACCATCCACACCAGCCTGTTCCGCATTGTCCGCCTTGGTATTCTGTGTAGTCGTAGTCGTTGCTGCTCCAGTCGTAGATTCACCTTCAATTTGCTTTTTGGAGTCACCGCATGCGTTCAGCATAGCAGTTAAACTTATTACAGCAGTCAACAAAATAATATACGCTTTTGCCTTCATTCAGTATCTTCCTCATTTCCTTATGTATCATTCTTTATACCTTCGCGGTCTGATTGTAACCTTCAATAATATGGAATTAATCTTATCAAAAAATAAAAATGAGGGAATACTGGACCATACTCCTGATTATCTTCGATGATTCTATAGTAATTCGTTGTTTTCTGAACTAAAGTCGTGGCTCTCAACCTATATAATGGGCAAATTGCCCGTTGACTTTCGGAATACTTGATCCTCGGTGCTACTCCTGCCTGTTCAAGTTACATTATAGTTGGTTCCTAGTTTTCAAAAGCCGATCGTTCTGTTTTAAATCAGTAGGTTGTAGTAAATCGAATATTACAAACGAAAGCACCTGTAATTCATATAGAAATGGATGAATTACAGATGCTTTTCTATTAGTTAGTAAAGAGACTCCCAATTTTATTGTTTTTATGAATATTTTCCGTTCCGGCTTCCAACGCAGTTTTGTAATATGAGCATTTATGTTCAATTACTTCCATTGTTTTTTTAAGTTCTTCCATTTGTACTTCTACAGTAGCTTTTCGTTCCATAAACATGTCATATCTTTGTTGTAGTGTGGAATCCCCACCAGAACACCAATCAATAAAATTTTTAATTTCTTTGATCGGCATCCCGGTGGATTTTAGACATTCAATTATTGTTAAAGCGTCGATATCGGATTCTTTAAATAATCTTGTTCCGCTAGATGTCCGTTCTACAAAAGGCATAAGTCCTTCCTTATCGTAGTAACGTAAGGTATATGCTGTAAGATTCAATTCTTTTGCAACTTCGCTGATAGAATATGTCTTCATCATGTATCTCCTATTTTTAATGACATAGACTTCGAGTTAACTCTAGGGTGTAAGGGGAATTCTATCAAGTTATTTGTTGAATGTCAAAGTCCCCTTATAGGAAAAGTAGAATCAGATGCTATCTAACGAAATATAATTAGCTGTAATGAACCTGAACCTGTACGAGCAGAAATTCCCAAAAGGAATATAAACTTGCGCTTGACTTAGAGTTAACTATAAGGATTAACATTGATTTGCAAGAGAAAAAGTATAAATGGAAATGAATGAAGGGTAACTTCAACCGACTTCAGCTAGTTTTCAATTTATACCGATATAACTGCATTCTCTTGAAAAATACAAATAATAGGAGGCTATTTATGATAACTGCTAAAGCACGCGCTGTCGATGGCCCAGACAAACCGTTTCGATCGGCTGAAATTAAACGACGGGATCTTGATTCATACGATGTTCTGATTGAAATTAAATATGCCGGAATATGCCATTCTGACATCCACACTGCTCACGGTGAATGGGGACCAGTGAACTACCCTCTCGTACCTGGACATGAAATTGCAGGGATTGTCACGGAGGTAGGATCTAAGGTTACAAAGTACAGAGTTGGTGACCGGGTAGGGGTTGGCTGTATGGTCGATTCCTGTGGAGAATGTGAGAACTGTTGTAAAGGAGAGGAACAATACTGCCTTAAAGGAAATGTCCCTACCTATGCTGGTGTTGACAAATACGGCGAGCCTACACAAGGCGGATATTCTACCCACATTGTCGTAACTGAGGATTTTGTAGTGAAAATTCCAGATAACATTGAGCTAGACGTGGCTGCTCCATTACTTTGTGCAGGTATTACGACTTATTCACCGTTGAACCGCTGGGGTGCTGGTCCAGATAAGAAAGTGGCCGTTGTGGGAATGGGAGGCCTTGGCCATATGGCTATCAAGATTGCACATGCTATGGGTGCTGAGGTAACCGTTCTATCACAAACATTAAAGAAAAAAGATGATGGCTTGCAATTTGGTGCGGATCACTATTATGCTACAAGCGAACCAGAAACATTTGAAAAACTTGCTGGGCACTTTGATTTGATTATTAACACGGTAAGTGCTGCCATCGATATGGATGCTTATTTTGCACTACTCAATCTAGATGGAACTTTGGTGAATGTCGGTGCCCCTGGGGAGCCGTTGTCACTAAATGTGATGTCCCTTATCGGACATCGCCGTTCATTTGCTGGTTCAATGATAGGAGGCATCCGTGAGACACAGGAAATGTTGGATTTTTGTGCAAAACACAATATTGTTCCTAAAATTGAAGTGATATCGGCCGACCAGATTGACGAAGCCTACAAACGAGTGTTAGCTTCTGATGTGAAGTATAGATTCGTGATTGACATTAGCACAATGTAAGCTATGTAAATCATAAGTTGTACAAGTGATTTTAATTTTGAAGGTGTCCCCAAAGTATTACTTGGGACACCTTCACTTTATTCTGTGTACCATCTTATCGTCCATTTCCTCTTTTTTGTATTTATTTGTAATTCAAAGATTCTACCCTTAGAATATAATACATTAGGAATAAATAGGAAGGGGGAACTTATCTATGTTCAAGAAAATGGATATTTACAGAATCCTCACTTTAATATTTGCTGTAGTTGTTATGATCTCTTCCTCTTTATCACTCGCATACCCAGACACCTATAGGGACTCATACAAAATCGCGCAATTTTTTCTAGGGTTTATATTTTTATTTTCTGGAATTACAGAGTTTAAGGCTAACCGTAAGAGTATTGCAATTATCAACTTCTCAGTTTCCCTTCTCACTTTTTTTGTCTCTATATTTACACTTGTAGTGCGAACAGGATAACCACACGGTTCTATACCTCAGTAACAACCCTTCCATAGCTCCTCCCTCGTCATGTAAAAGAAAAGCCGAGCGAACTCAGGATCATCTGAATTGCGCTCGGCAAATGTTACGTATTTAGCAATCTTTTAGTTTTCCTCTAATTCTTCAATTCTCTGCCGCTTTCCTATGCCAAAGACAAAATATCCAACAATGACGATCGCCATGAATGATGCCCCGACAATCAACGACAAGCGTGTGTCTGGATTAAACCACATTCCAACGATCACAAGCAACAAAAAGATAATGGTAATGTAATTACTGATCGGAAAAAAACGAGATTTAAAGGTGTGATCCTTCATTTCGTCTTTCCACTTTTTCCTGAATTTAAATTGACTGATGGCTAATGCAAACCACGGTACCATGCCTGGAAGAACACTGGCGCTGTAAATATACAGAAACAGTTTGGAATCAGGCATTAAATAGTTAAATAACACCCCTACCAGCAGCAAGGAAATGGTCGTTATTATACTATTTCTAGGGACGCCGCTTGGAGAAACTTTCCCGAAAAACTTGGGAGCTTGTCCGTTCTTAGCCAACGTGTATAACATTCTTCCCGCACTGTAAATACCACTGTTACAACCAGACATCGCAGCTGTAAGTACAACAAAGTTAATGATACCCGCAGCAGCCACAATTCCTACCTTGGCAAAAGTCAGAACAAATGGACTACCGATCTCGCCTATTTGGTTCCAAGGATAAATCGTAACAATGACAAAGATTGCACCCACGTAGAAAATCAGAATACGCCAGATGATGTTTTTAATGGCTTTTCGCAGTGTCGTTTTTGGATTTTCAGCTTCACCTGCCGTAATACCCACCATTTCTATCCCTTGGTAAGCCGCTGTTACAATACAGAGTGCAAACAGAAACCCTTTCAAACCACCTGCAAAGAAGCCGCCATGGCTGTACAGATTGGATAGACCTATCGGTTGTCCACCGTTACCGAGTCCAAAGAAGATCATCCCCGTACCAACTACTAACATGAAGATAATGGCGACAATTTTAATCATCGCAAACCAAAACTCAAATTCCCCATAAAATTTCACAGCCGCCAAATTGGCCAATGCAATAATAATTACACCTGCCAAAGCCGGCAACCATTGCGGGATATCTGGGAACCAGTAGCCCACATATACCCCAATCGCAGTAACTTCCGCCATCCCTACGGTAACCCATAAAAACCAATAGCTCCAGGCGGTCAAGAAACCGGCTAAAGGGCTGATATATTTATGAGCAAATGTAGCGAATGAGCCTGTCACCGGTTCAAGAATCAGCATTTCCCCCATGATCCGCATGACAAAAAACATAATAATCCCAGCTAAGAGATAAGCCAGCAGCACTGAGGGACCTGCCCATTTTATCGTACTTGCCGATCCCATAAACAAACCGACGCCAATCGTACCTCCAAGCGCAATCAACTCAACGTGCCGTGGCTTTAGCCCTCTCGTTAATTGTTTCGATTCCAAAAGAACGCTCCCCTTCGTATATGTTCATCATCAAACGCTAATGATCCGGAAAACTGTCCCCAAACATTATTAACTTTTCAGACTGACGTGGTCGTGAGTGAACGACAACAAAGTAGTTCCACGATTCGTAAATATACCAGAAAACCACGTCCTATTTACCGTCCAAACCTTACTGTTTCTAAGACCGAGTCCGTAGCATTAGATGCATTGTATGACAAAAAACGCCTAAATACAACTGCTAATTAGCAGACATTTTTATGCATGAAATGGAAAGGAAGGCTATTCATATTTTCTGAACAATGGTCAATTTAATGTAATGCATTAGAGTGCTAAACAAACATATTTCTTCAATGATAAATATCACGATATTAAGTCTATTTGAAATCCGAGATGAAGATATAACTGGTCAATGGATTGATGCAAGTGGCGGATCTCATCTATAAAATTGAAGGGTTCAAAGCCTAGCTAAAGATCAGGCTTTTGAACCCGCTTATTCAATGATGAATGAATATGTATTTATTTGAGATTTTTTATAAAATTTTTCTGATCCTTGGTAAACATATAGCCACGTCGTTCATAGAACCTGTGAGCCTGTATCCGACTTGGGTGAGATAATAGTTTGATCCCAGAAAATCCATGGGACTTTCCCCACTGTTCAAGACGCTCAATCAACATGCTACCTACACCTTGATTTCTATACTTTTCTTTAACAACAAATCCTAGTACATTTACCAAAGATTCAGAAAAAAGTAATTCATATGGGCTTCCATGAATATATCCTAACACCTCGTTATTTTCTTCATAAACAAAGATCATATCTTTTGATTCCTTTGTAATCAATTCAATCTTCTCTTTTACTTTTTCTTCAGGAAATAGATATAGATTGGGGTTAAAATCTTGGTTCAACAAATAAATATCATGATAATCAGATACCCTAATTTCCCTAACATTTTTTTCTTTCACTTTTGAAATACCCCCTATTTTCATCATACGATGCTTTATGTCTAAACTCATTAATCCTCACAATCTTGACCGTTAAAACAATTCAGCATCCCAATAAATGCTTCAAGTTTGGAATCCTCCCATGTTGAAATACGTTGATAAAACTCTTTTTCTTTTTCTTTTAAAGCTTCCAAGGCTTTTCCACGACCATTAGCTGTCAGGGATATCAACACACCCCGGCGATCCTCAGGGTGAGTTTCACTTTTTACATATTCCAATTGCTTAAGCTGAGTAACAAGACGGCTGACAGAGCTTCGATCCATAGCGGTGGATTCTGCCAAAAATGTAGCGCTTACCGGGCCGTATGAAAGAAGACAGCGTACGATCAGAAAAGCCGCAGGTTGTAATGATGGATCGAAAAGTGCCGCAGTTCTTACATTGAGTGCATGTGACGCGCTTATAAGTGCATTAAGTTGTTCACCAAGATTCAGTTCTAATTGCTCTCTTGTAGAATTTGGATGTTGATTTTTATTATCCATATGTCTCCACCTTATTCAAATTAGTACGAATATATTTGACATATATCAATCAAAATACATATACTTGATATATGTCAATCATATTTTCAACTTTGGTAAGTGTCAAGCAGAAGATCTACAGTATAAAGCATCCACAACCGTAAAGCGTGGACATGAATAAGAATGTAATTAGATCGAGAATTTGGAGGATGATTTATATGTCGACATACCCGATTATTGTAATCACTGGTGCTACTAACGGTCTTGGACAATGGGTAGCAATTGAATTAGCCCAACGCGGAGCACATCTAGTCTTAACAGCCAGAAATGAAAAGCGTGCTGAAACGACTAGAAATATTCTGAGAGACTTGGCGCCAAGTACAAAGGTAGACTTTTTTTTCGGGGACCTGTCTCTTATGAAAGATGTCAAACGTATTGGGGATGAAATTAAAGCTAATTATCCAAAGATTGATGTATTAGTGAACAATGCTGGATTACATGGATTTGAACAGCGAATAACCTCAGAGGGTTTGGCAGAAATGATAGCCGTAAACTATCTTGCCCCGTGGCTGTTAACGCATACACTACTCAATTCACTAATGGAATCCACAAATGCTAGGATCGTCAATGTAGCTTCTGAAGCGTCACGCAACCATGGTGAATTAAAATTACCGGAGGATTTAATAGATACATCTGCATTTACCGCAAGAGGTTCATCTAAGATATACGGAAAGACTAAACTTCTTAATATCATGTTTACAGAAGAACTTGGACGTCAATTGGATGGAACCGGAATCGTAGTTAACGCACTTAATCCAGGCTTTAACGTTACCGGCCTTGGCCGTGAGTTAGGATTTTCTTCGGTACTTGCAAAAATATTGAACGCTTTGCATATCGGAGACCCACGGAGAGGAGCAGAAATTATTATTCGTTTAGCAACAGAATCCCAATATCAAGAAGTGACAGGCGGGTATTTTAATGTTGGTACTGGTAAGCTGATTGTGCCGGCATATCCTGGTGGGGATATCAAGATGCAACGCCTACTTTGGAGTACTACAACCGAATTATTACGGCAAAAAGGCGTTATGGAATGAAATAGAATCTAAAATCGAACAATGTCCCCCAACGAATGGTTCATTTTGTAAACTAAATCTCTCTTTTAACCGATAAATACATATGTTGGTTCTGTACTTAAATATCTCCTCCCATCTTTACATATTCAAGTACAAACGTGTATTTTTCTAAAAGGGGGCTTTCTATGAACTATCTAGACGAGCATATACTTAGCCTCAAAGCTAAAATGGTGGATCAGAAGACAGCTAATAACGATAATGTGAAATCCATCCAAGCTCAAACCCAGAAATCGGAACTGGACGGTTCCATGTTTGAAGAAACAAAGCTACTTCATGTTGAAAATGATTATCTCACGTTGGAGCCCATTACAATACTACACGGAGAGATTGGTTTCTACATCCCCAAGTCCTTCACTCCTATGCCAATGGAGCAAGCTATAATCAAATATCCTTCAGAGCATCGACCAAAGGTCATTTATACCTCATCTGAGGAGACCATCAATATCACTTTTAATCCTACAGATACCGCTCTGGAAGCGGAAGAACTGCCTGATTTTGTAGAGCAAATGGCGGATATTTTACGGTCTGTACAACCGATTCGCAACTGGTTAGGTACCGAAATGGTCACCAACTGTTCTGGACTTTCAGTTGGGCAGATTCGTTTTGTGGCGGCGGGGATCGACGGTAATCTATACAACGAAATGCTGCTCTTCATCCACAATGGACGAGTTGTCATAGGTTCCTTTAGCTGTCTGGAGGCAGATCTTGAAGTCTGGTTACCTGTAGCAGAATACTGGGCTCAATCCCTTTCTGTCCTTCCACCCCCTGCCTATTGTACAAATGAGAAAGGAATGACTACAACATGAGTCTGGGATACGATCAAATTCAAATTCACCCTTATGAACAAATTGATCTGGAGGAGCTTACCTTAACGAAAAAAATTAACGAGCATACTCGGCTTTATTTTACAGGTATTATCCCCGAAGACTTGCAAGACAGTTATGTGGAAACGACAGAAAAAAATACCATCATTGAAGTCAGTCAACAAGATGAATCTGGCGCAAGCAAACCGCTATTTAGTGGGATTGCCCTCTCGGTCGAGGTAAAAGTCGTGCGAGGTGTGTACTATCTGGAGGTGGAAGCTATTTCCCATACTTACCGGATGGACATGAAGCAGCGTACTCGTTCTTTTCAGTATACGAAAATGACGATTCCTCAAATGCTGGAGCACATAGGTAAGGACTATGAAGGACTGGATGTGATCGACGGGGCTACCAGCGGAGAAGCCATCGGACGGCTTGCCATTCAGTATCAGGAGACAGACTGGGCGTTTTTAAGACGCATAGCCTCTCGTTATCATACGAGTCTGATGCCTGTAGCCCGTTTTGATAGTCCCAAATTTTATTTTGGTATTGAGGACAGCCCTGCACAGGCGATACTGGATCATACCCGTTATACCGTACGTAAGCAATTGCTTCCTTTTCGTTATTTTCAGGAGAATGAGCAAACCAAGCTGAGTGAACACGATTTTATTTTTTATGAGGTAGAAACGGATGAGGTACTCGACTTGGGCGCTCAGTTGAATTTTCAGGGGCATAACCTATATGTGATGGAAGCCTACACCGCCATGAGTCAGGGACTGCTGCGGCATCAGTATGTGTTGGGTTCTTACCAAGGATTTCGGCAAAAAAGCTACTACCAGGATAAGCTGGCAGGAGCCTCATTAAGCGGTATTGTGCTGGACGTACGTCAGGATCAGGTGCGCATTCATCTGGATTGTGATGAACAACAGGACACAAACCAAGCACACTGGTTCAACTATTCTACTGTGTACAGTGGCGGTGGCCATACCGGCTGGTATGTCATGCCAGAAAAAGGCGATTCAGTTTCCCTCTATTTCCCCGGTAGTCGGGAAGAAGACGGCGTTGCAGGTAGTGCCGTGAGAAGGGCAGATCGCAAGAGTACGCATAACCATTTTTCCAATCCGCAAATGAAAATATGGCGTACCCCGCATGGCAAGGAAATTCGACTGGGACCGGATGAACTGGTCGTTACAGGTAAGGACGGCGCTATTTATATCAAACTGGACGATAAAGAAGGCATTCATATTGCGAGCAGCAAACAGGTGAATATTACGGCGGGAGGCAATCTCAGCCTGTCTGCGGGGAAGACGATGAGTCTGTCCGCAGGTAGTCAGCTCCGTATGGATTGTAATGGTAGTCATATTGAATTAAGCGGATCGGCGGATATGAAAGGCAGCGAAGTGAAGTCGAATTAAGGATGATTAGACATGGAAAAGCAAACAGATGTGTTAGATCAACAACAAACGGCTCTTCATCAGGCTTGGTCTTTCATTCGCAAAGAATGGGCGTTGAAATGTAAATCAACACAAACACAAAGATTACAGCATATAGTAGAACATTTTCGCGCCTTTTGTGAGCTGGTTCGGCAAAAACAACTCACAGGTCGTAAAGGTCATATCGGTTACATCACCTACTCTATGCTGCGCACCACATGGCTTGAACAGAAGCCCGTTTATCTTGTTGAAGCTACGGATGCCTTATGGATGCTTGATGCTGAGCCCGTTCAGTTGGAGTACGATGCAAGTTGGATTTTTCTCTATTGGACTCAATTACGTGAACAACTTGGGGCTGAAACTTTGAAGCAACAAGTCTCCCTTTCCGAACTTGAATTGGAACAGATCATGCTGGAAGCAGCGGGATATCTTCATACGATGATCGTTAGTCTAGTTCGTCAGGCTATGAAGCAAGCAGTCCACCTACCAGAGTTTGAGGCGTTGGATCGTGAAGAAGCTTTTGAGATTCGCGTCGGAGAGTATATGGATCATAGTGTCTCCGTGTATCGGGAAGATCGAAGACCCGTGGATGCAAACATAATAAAGTCTTGGCTGGAGGAAAAAGAAGAATCGGCCTACAGCTACCAAGCACTGTCTCAAGTTCAACTGTCGGATGGAAATTACAGTTCCTTGGATTTTCGCTATACAGTCTTTCGCCAGATCGGGATGCAACAAAGTCAATTGCATCACTGTATCCTCGTAGGCACGGTATGGCAAGAAGCTCAGCTAGATGGAACCGACCTTTCGCACAGCCTGCTTCATGGAGCCGATTTCAGTGGCTGTTCCCTGCAAGAGGCTGTACTGGACGAAGTGATAAGCAATAGCGAATATGGATCGGATGCTTGGCTGGATTGGGAACCGTTAGGATTGGATGGAGTGAATTTTACAAGAGCTAATTTACAGGGAGCTAGTTTTCAACATGCACAGCTTCAAGGAGCTACTTTCCAAGATGCCGCGCTGCAAAGAGCTTTATTTAACAGCGCGGATCTAACAGGTGCCTGCTTTGTAGGAGCCGATGTTACTGACGCTTCGTTTATAGGTGCATGTTTAGTAAACGCTAATTTTACAGGAGCAAAACTACACCGGGTAAGCTTTACAGATGACCAACTAAGTGAAGCCATTGGCCTTGCTGCTATAGAAGCGCCCCTGGCTACACAGATAACAGATGCAGTGAGTAAAGGAGAGTGGATGTCATGAGGTATTACCGACTCATGGTGGACGAGCGCGTAAAGCATCGGGTGGAGACTGCGCCCCTGTCTCCCTTGCAGGTGGAGGATATCCTTTCGGGTCATACCCTTCAGGCGGAGGACACTCCCCTGTTTTTAGCAGTACATACAGATCCACGAACCGTATATCCGGATTTTCTGGAGTTCCCTTTGCCACTGGTTTCAGACTCCATGAAAGCCCTGTTGGAAAAATATATGCCGGAGCTGGAATGGAAGGCCGCTATACTTACCGATTTTCAGAAAGCCAGGCAGGATGTGTACTGGATACTGCGTCCACCTGTGGTGGATTGTCTTTCCTCACAAACCGAGTGGTATCCCGACCACACCTTGAAGCAGCTGGTACTTAAACACGGGAAAATCGAATCCTCTATATTTCGGATTGCCGGCTTGTTGGAAGCACATATCTATATCAATCTCGCGGTAGCGGAAAGTCTGCTGCGTCGTCCATTTACAGGTGTTCGTGTGCAAAAAGTGGAGATGGCCACAAAGGAGGAATAATCCGTATGGAAGAAGCAATTGTGCAGCCTGGAACAGGTGCGAAAAAAAGCTATGTCGTGGCAGGTGCGATTTTAAGCTGTAGTTACGGTACACAGCCCACGCGTTTGAAGCGCCCTTTTAGCCATGGGGTGTTTGTCAAAAATAAAGCTCAGATGAATATTGGAGATTATGTGCCCGGAGTGAACATAAAATCTTTTGGGAATTGCTCCAGTCCGCTGAATCCGGCTGTGCAAGCCAGTGAGATGGTCGATATTTATGGGGTGAAAAAGGCACCGTGTATTCCTGTCCTTACGATGCCTTGGCTGAACGGAAAAAGCGACATGCGCATCGAAGGCCAGCCTGCTCTTACGCAGAACTGTACGCATCAATGTCTTTATTGCGGACACATACAGATCGAAAATGACGGTCAGGAACTGGATTAATCAGTCGCAACCTACCACTATAAAAACAAAATGCGTTGGTGAGAGATTGGCTATCTTCTCCACCAACGCATGATATAGGTTATCTTCAAATCGTTCGCTCCACATCAGGTACCGCAAAAGGTTCGGTAAGGACGGGTGGATTCCTCAGGCAATGTAGAGTAAATTTCCTGTTCGGTAGAGTAGGCATAAGGGTTCGAAAGAACTTCAAGAAGCCGCTCCATCACACGGTAGTCTTCTCGTTCCACCGCAGCTTCCAGTGCTTCTTCTACCCGGTGGTTGCGTGGAATAATTGCAGGATTGCTGCTGCGCATCAGCTGATACGAGGAGGCTTGTGATTCCTGCTGTCTGCCCAGCCTCGCCTGCCACTGCTCGTACCACTGGGTGAATTCCGCAGCGCTGAACAGAACCGTATCTTCCAGCTTGTTCAAAGTTAGGGCACGGAAGGTATTGGTGTAGTCGGCACGATGCTTCTGCATGATACTCAGAAGCTCCTCAATAAGAGATTCATCCTCCTGCTCTTCGTTAAAGATCCCTAGCTTCGCCCGCATTCCTGCAAGCCAATGATGATGGAACATTTTTACAAAATCTGAAATTGCATCCTCAGCCAGTGTGACAGCCTGCTCCCTGTTGTCATGCAGCAGTGGCAAGAGCGTCTCAGCAAATCTCGCGAGATTCCACGCAGCAATATGCGGCTGATTGGCATAAGCATAGCGGCCCTGCCTATCGATGGAACTGAACACCGTCTCAGGATTATAGGTATCCATGAAGGCGCAAGGACCATAATCAATGGTTTCTCCGCTAAGGGTCATATTGTCGGTGTTCATCACCCCGTGAATAAAACCAACTAGCTGCCATTTGGCAATCAGCTCGGCCTGACGCTTAATCACTTCCTGAAGCAGTGAAAGGTAACGGTTTTCGTCATTGGCAACTTCCGGGTAGTGTCTTTCCAATGTATAATCAGCCAGAGCACGGAGATCTTGAGACGTGCCCCATGCTGAGACGTATTGAAAGGTTCCGACGCGAAGATGACTGGCAGCCACACGGGTCAGAATGGCTCCGGGCTGCTCGGTTTCCCGGATGATCGACTCACCCGTGGATACGACCGCCAAGCTGCGGGTGGTAGCAATACCTAGCGCATGCATCGCCTCACTGATGATGTATTCGCGAAGCATCGGACCAAGTGCCGCACGACCGTCACCACCACGGGAGTATGGCGTTCTGCCTGAGCCCTTGAGCTGAATATCAACCCGTTCACCCAAGGGATTGATCTGTTCGCCAAGCAGCAGAGCACGTCCGTCTCCTAACATGTTAAAATGCCCGAATTGATGCCCTGCGTAAGCTTGAGCAAGAGGCATAGCCCCTTCAGGAACCTGGTTGCCGGCCAGCTCCGCTACGCCATCATTCCCTTGCAGCGCCGTGCCGTTCAACCCCAGTGATGCTGCCAACGGATGATTAAGAATGATCAGCTTTGGTGAGCGGACAGGAGTTAGGTTGAGCTTTGTAAACAATGATTCCGGCAAACGAGAGTAACTGTTGTCGAAGTTCCACCCTATTTTATCTGCTATTTCTTTTTTCTCCGTCATAGTGTCTCCTTTTCTGCTGCGGTATCTTAGGTTTTCCCATTTTAGTTTTTACTTCTGCCCATTTATTATCCAATTATGAAACATGGAACATAGAATATGCTTTTTTATTATAATCGATTATCAAACATTAATTGTATTTGAATACCGAATGGGTCTTCAATAATACCGTAGGCTTGGCTAAACATATTATTAGATAATGGCACAATAATTTTCACTCGATCATCTGTAATTAAGCTATTATAAAAACGTTTAATTTCTTCTAGGTCAGCACTTTGAATACATAATGAAGTATTATTCCCTACTGTATATTTTTCACCGGGATTCATTGTATCTTCTGCTATCATTATCTTTGTTTTTCCGATGGTTAAGACAGAATGAGAAATATAATTTTTATTTTCATCAGTAAGCTGTATGGAGCTGTCACGTTGGGCCATGTCTTGATAGGTAACAAGAAACAATTCCTTTGCGTTGAAGTGTTTTTTGTAAAAATGTATAGCTTCTTTTGCCTTTCCGTTCATGGATAAGAAAATAGCTACTTCCAGTGTTGTACTCATGGTATCAATCTCCTTTTATATGTGTAGATATCTTATGAATTTGAAATATTCCCTTGAACTTATTATCATATAAAAAGGTATCAAAACATGACACCTTTATAAGGAGATTTAGATGAAGAAATCGGAAAGATTAAATGACATGATCAGATACTTAAACAGTCGAGAGTTCTTTAATTTAAATGACCTAATGGATAAATACCATATTTCAAAAAGTACAGCTCTACGTGATATTAATTCATTAGAACAATTAGGTATGCCTATTTTTTCGGAACATGGCAGACATGGACGATATGGTATCTTAAAAAATAGATTGTTATCCCCCATTATTTTTACAATGGATGAGGTATATGCTCTGTACTTTGCAATGTTGACGTTAGAAGCTTATCAATCCACCCCCTTTCATTTAAGTGTTAATAAACTCAATGAAAAGTTTGAACACTGTCTTTCTAAAATACAACTAAACCAGATTCATAAAATGAAAAAGGTTTTACAATTTGAAATATATCAGCATAATCATGTTAGTCGTTATTTAGATAAAATTCTAACAAGCATTCTTAATGAGAGCACCTGTAAAGTTAAATATGTAAAAAATAATCAGAAAAAAAGTTACTATGTTCAATTTTTCAAAATTTCTGCTAAGTTTGGTCAATGGTATGCTACTGGAATAGAGTTACATACGAATAAATATAGAGTTTTCAGATGTGATCGAATCACCTTTGTAGAAGAAGAGGAGAACAATTCTCGCTTTTCTATAGATGAACTCCTTAGTCGTTCATTAGAAATGTATCAAGCTGAGAAGAGCATTGACTTTGAAGTAGAGATTGTAGAACAAGCCAAGGATATTTTTTATAAAGAACATTATCCTTCTATGAAAATAGAAAATGGTGATAAGACAGTCATTAAGGGATTTTATAATCCAGGAGAAGAAGAATTTATAGCTCAATATTTTATGAGATATGGTCATTATGTACGATCAGTGAAGCCTGAATCTTTAAAACAGATTATTAAAGATAGAGTTGAGCACCTCTTAAACCACTATCAAAAATTATAAGATCATCGAAGGTTTGTTCAAAATTTTCTCTACATTCTAGTAAAGAAAAGGAACCTGCAAGCTCCTTTTCTTTACTAGCTATGACATTTGAATCATGGCTTCCGTTTGGCGATAACAGCATAGGATACCGTTCTTGTGAATCCAGTTGGATTCCATGCAGTAAATACCCATCTGTCTTCGGCCGCGGAATAATTATTGAGAAGAAACCCTTGTTCATTTCCAGAGAAAGTCCATGCACCGCTAATCAGATTGTAGGCGTTACCGTTAATCGTAGTGCTTCTAAAGCTATTAGGAGAAATAGTGATCGGTGCGAAAGTGAATCGTGCGAACCCATCTCCAAGTTGAGTTACACGAATGGCTTTTTTAAGATTCATAATCACGTGACTATTTTTTTTCAGTTTTTTTCCCAACTTTGCTTCTGTTTTTTTAATTTTCATTAAGGTTGCCTTTCTCAAAGAAATCATCTCCTTAATTGTTTTACTTATAGTTAATGATGGAGTAGATACTTTTGAATGGACAAAATCCCCGGTAAATTGGCTTGATTTTCTGGAGGTGCTGAAACAAAAAGCCCTTCCTTAAAATAAAGGAGGGCTTGATACCGCTACTTCTCATATTTTCCGTTCCTATACCGATTTTGTTAAGCCGATATGGGTGATCATGGTGTCATACGGTTCTAATTCCATGGTTTGTTTGCCATATTCCGTATCAATCGTCGTTCTTTGAAGTTGATCGCTATTGTTAATAACAACCAACATTTTACTTTCTGGATAATAAGCACACTCTGTATATAGGTTATCCGTAATGTACTTCGTTTCATGTAACTCATTGCCTGCAAAGCGAATCAAATTCAGCAGCAACCTTGTGTTTTCCCAGCTGAATTCGAAAGAAGGAAGGTATATCCCCTTTCCTTTACCGAAGGCATGAGTAGACAGTGTTATCATACCACTCGTTTCTTCCACTACCGCAGCTGACCCATCGGTAAGATAAATGCTATTCTTTGGCGTTATACTGGCTCCTTCAGGCACCAAACCATGCTCATCCCTAACCTCGTATGCCCATCTTCCATGACCTACTCTGGAACCTGTATCCTCATCCAGTCCAAGAACATGTGCCATTCTGAAAAAGCTGTCGTGGCCTTCGACCGCAGAAGGCTGGTTGATGCCAATAAAGGTCCCCCCCTCATAAACCCATTGGGTCAGTAAGTCCACACACTTGTTGTCATTCCAGTACTCCCCACCACTCCATGCTGAACCAGCAGAGCCGGCATTGATCACTACATCACAATCCTGTAGAATTCCCTGACGGATATCTTCAAAATCAATGAATTTCACTTCAATCGGCAATCCGGATAAAGCCTCATTGACATGAACCAAATCATGCATATATGTTTCATGGAAATGTCCGGACAATGTCCACGATCTCAATTTTCCCCAACTATGCAGAATAGCTACCTTCGTCTTCATGTGATAGGGCTTGCCTTCATGGTGCAGTTCCTTAATTTCTCTGAATTCATTGGCAATCTTTTCGATGTAATCGCAAAAATCCGGGTAAGGCTCTACAAGGTGCAAATATCCGCCCAGTCCAATTCGGTCAATAGGCTCCCGCAGCAAGGCGCGCCGAATATTAATCCAATACTTTTTGGCATCCAGCGTGGGGTTCCCCCCTTCCATAAAGGTAGGAAGCCCGCCTAAACCAACCGGAAATAAGTATGGATGCAGCCGAATCTCATGTGTATTCACTTTTACACCTGAGCAAAGTCTCGCCTCGTAACCTGAGAACACACATTTAATCAACCCGTCAAATCCAAACTCTTGAAAACGGTCATTGTAAGGCTCCATACCAACCCAACTGTCATCATAGAAAACATAGGCCAGCTTGTCGTGCCTATGCACAATGTCAATTAATTTCTTGCCAAATTCGATTACAAAATCATTGATAAATTCCATCCAATCCAGCTTGCGCTGCTCAGCCGGGATATGACTGACGCGGTATTTCCCGCCATTCACAAAATCCTCGGCAGTCATCGAATACCCGTATTTCTTGGCAAACAGATCAAGCGCTCTTGAACTTACCGTAAAATCATATGAACCCCAGTCAGAGAACAGATGGCGATTGCGCTCATTACTACCCCAGATCCAGGCGAAATTATAAAATAAGGAGGTAAACCGAACAACCGTGGTTTCCTTATGATGGAGACACCAATTTTCCATCCAATCCAGCAGATACTTTTGCGTTTCTACATAGATGGGATCTATCTGCATCAAATGCTCTTTGTCCCAATGATTCGTTGTGTGATTGTACATGGAAATCTCTTCCCAGATCCGGTAGGCCATGAAGCTTACCGTGTATTTATGCCAAGGAACAATTCCGGTAATGACCACATTTCCGGATTCCCTTTCATAATTCCACTGTTCTCTTGGAACTTCCTCCCCAGTCGTTCTGTCAAAAACCTGCCAGTAGTTAAATGCCTCTTTGGAATCATTCACTTTGAATTGTTCAGCAAAAAAATCCTCCATCAGATAGATGGATATATAATCTTGTACAGCTACCTTCGGATTTGTAATTAAAAAACACTGCTGCAGCTTGTCAAGATTGTGGGACGCCCACTCGTTATGATCTCTGATGATACAGATTGTCGAATATATGCCGTACCCAGCGTTAATAATCTCGTCGGACAATTGCGTGCCGTCACTATCACGAATGACATCGGCACCCCACCGTTCAGCTAATTTTAGGGTCAGCGCCTCATAACCAGATTCTCCCGGTAGTGTAAAGGCCCCCGTTGTTTGTTTAGACAACTTCGATCCCTCCTAATTCAACATATCGGATAGAAAAGCCAACGCCAAGCCTTGTCCCCAGCCCTGAATCCAGTCTTTTGGAATATTGCGATACCCATCCCGATCTTTCATAACCGCTGTGCCGCCCGACACACCTAGTACCCGTCCGTCCTCGCTAATATGGTTCAAGATGCCGTCCAATGTCTTTTGCACGTATTTGGTATGCAGCGGATTGCCGTTATTGATCATGGCTGCCGCGATTCCGCAAGATGCAGACACCTCCTCGTAGGACTCCTCGTCATCCAGTACCGTCCGCCATAGGCCGTTCTCCGTTTGAACACCCTTTAGTGCCGCCAGTTGATCCCGAAGCGAACACTCTACGTCCATGCACTGCGGATATAAATACCAGTCCTTCAAATGAATTTTAACTTGCGACATGGTATAGGCTCCCCAAGCATTCGCTCTCCCCCAGAAAAATCCGGACATGTGATCCTGCTTGACATTATTGTAGCCATGGTACCAGAAACCGCTACTAGGGTCTTGCAGGTATTTGATATGCCAGTAATATTGATTTAAGGCGTCCTGGATCATTTCCTCATCCTTTAATTTGGTTCCTACACGGAGCAGAAAAAATGCCGCCATAAACAATGTGTCCGCCCATGCCTGTTCTGGAAAATCATTAGCAACGGATACCGTATGTTGCAGAACATTGCCTCCGAACCTAAGAGCATGGTTCCGAATATAATCCACCTTGCTCATCGCAATATCCCAATATTTTTGGTCCCCTGTTTCTTCATACAATGTGATCAGCATATGACCCATGGCACATGTGTTTACCGTCCAGTGCGGCAGCCCCAGCTCGATATATTCATCTGCCCATTGCACAAGCATATTCAAATAGTCTTTATTTCCTGTTTTTGTATAGGCCGTGGATACACCATAATAAGCCACACCGCAAGGCCAGTCCCACGTCAAATCCATCGCCATTGTTTTTCTGACGACTTTGTCGATAACTTTTAATATCTCTTCCTTGTCACAATTCAATTGAAGCATCTTTATTCCCCTCTCCTAGCGCACACGCCCCCAAAGGCGCTTGAGAGCTGTTTGTCGCCGTTTTGAAAACGCTTTACTTACTCCATTGTACGCAGTAAAATAGTCTCCATCTAAGCATATTCGCAACAAAACTGTGCAATTCCAATCATTTATGTGATGATTTTGCAAAAATCCAATAAGCGACTTCCAATAAACAGTATATAGATCGAAATGGTCTAGTTCGTCTATATATTGCACCTTGGAGCGATTGGAATCGAATTTTGCAAAATCCTGATGTATATCTGCTGGTTAAAATCAAAGTCATGGGGGTATTGAATATGCCCAGAAAAAAGAAGCCCGTTATAGAATATCGGCACTACAGCTTGCCTATAAATTTCCCTGTCTTGCTATTAAGCGGTGAGCGTTGGAAGATTTCAGATATTAAAAGTGAGCATCTCCATTTCCATAACCATTTGGAGATTGGTATATGCTATTCAGATAGCGGTACCATGGAGATCAAAGGAGAATCTGTACCCTTCAAAGCGGGCGATGTGACCTTCATCCCCAGGTATCTTCCTCATACCACGTATAGTTCGCCAAATACAGCCAGTCTTTGGTCTTATATCTTTTTTTCGCCAGAGGACCTCTTTCAACATTCATTTAAAAGTGCTTACAGCAACTTCGAGCCAAATTTGTGGGTGGTGAAGGGAACGAACTGTATATTGAATAAGGAGCAACATCCCAAGGTTTATACACTTGCGACTTCAATCGTAGAGGAATTAAAACAGCAGAATCCTTACTATCAGGAAAGTGCCTACGGCTTATTGCTATCCCTTTACATAGAACTCCTTAGAATTCATTCCAGGAATGAACTGTTGGCAGATCAAGAAACAGAGCATAGCCTGAAAAGCGATTTTGTCATTTCTCCGGTTCTGGAGTACATCACGAAAAACTATATGAACCCCATTACTATGGATTTTTTGGCCGACCTGTGCCATTTAAGTACAACTCATTTTCGAAGAAAATTCCATGAAATTATGGGGACGTCGCCTCTCGATTTCCTAAACAGCACCCGAATCGAAGAGGCTTGCAAGCAGTTAAAAAGCACGGAAGATTCTATTCTTTCGATCTCCGAACAAGTCGGTTTTCATTCCATTTCCAGCTTCAACCGTTGCTTCTCCAGGCTTATGGGAAAGCCGCCAAAAGAATGGCGTAAAGGGGCGCAATCCGAAGCCCAATCCGCGAAAGCGTCTATACTGGAGTTTACGGGGTGGGTTTGATTTTACCAAACGGAATCAAGCAGCTCGTCCACTTCTCGAATTCTGGCCACCGATGGTGTTTGTATAAGGTTGCCTTTGACCATGACCATAGCTACATCCGACAAAGCTTTTATGTTGTCCAAAGGGTTTTGCTCCATCACGATTAAATCCGCCTGTTTTCCGATATCAATGCTCCCTGTAAGGTGATCAATGCCTAAGATCTCCGCATTAGATTTTGTTACCCGTTCGATGGCCTGACTCGCGTTCAGTTTCGTTTGTCTCATAAAGTGGTCCAGTTCCCGCCAAATATCATAGTGGGTGACGTAGGACATTGCGGCATCCGTTCCAACCCCAATTTTGATATGATGTTCCACAGCCTGTCGTAGCCCCTTCAGCATAGAATCGTACACAAGCCGGGAATTTTCCTTAACAGTCTCATTCACCTTCGTTAGGCTCGTGTCCAACTTCGCAGTGGGATACGCAGCCTGCATCGTAGGAATCAAGGCGGTATAGCCCTTTAATGCCCTAGGATTGTTTTTGTACAGACTTATGATCTCCTCATCCATCTCCGCACCGTGTTCAATGGTATCCACCCCGCCCTTTAGCGCGATTCTTACGCCTTCGGTACTTTCCACATGGGCCGCTACACGCATACCGATTTTATGGGCTTCCTCGCAGATGGCGGCAACCTCTTCCTCCGTCATTTGCAAGCGGCCTGCTTCACCGACCATGTTGGCATCGGTAACCCCGCCAGTCACGCATATTTTGATTATATCTACTCCGTTTTTCACATTGAGCCTTACATTTTTTCTCGCTTCCCATGGCGAATCGCCGATCAAAGCCAAATAGGGTGCCCCATGACCACCCGTTACGCTCAGGAAATACCCGGACACCAAAAGATTGGGGCCAACAAACCGGTTTGTATTAATTTCATCTCGAAGCTGTACATCAGTATAAAAAAACTCGCCGACGCTGCGCATCGTGGTTACACCGGAATGCAGTGCCGTCAGTGCATTTTTCTTCACCCGTTTTTTTAACACACTTCGGCCCAGCCTCGTATCCAAAATATGATGGAATGCAAAATTCAGCAGCCCTTCGCTTGCAGACAGCGTAAATGGCTTTCCATCTGCAAAAAGATGGACGTGCGCATTAATGAGGCCAGGCATCACATATTTCCCCGCTACATCGATCGTTTGATAATGGCTGGGGATAGACAAATCGCTTGTCTTCCCGATCTCCTGAATCAGCCCGTCTTCGTGAATTAAAATCGTCATCATTTTTTCAACGTCTTTTTTCGCGTCTCCATAAATCACATTGCAGTTCTTAAGTGCATAACCTGTTCCCATCGTTTCTCCCTCCTGCTGCGCTCATGCTGTTTAATAATGAATTATCTATTCATTTTTGGAATAAAAAAATATAGGGACAGCCTTAATGCCAGAAAAATGATGGACCGTCCCGAAAATATCCTCCTACTTGTCGACATTATTCATTCAAGCCTTTTAGTCCATGCAGCCTGTATAGGCTAAGTGCCTCAAAAATCCGTTTCCGGCTATCGGCACTCATATCCCTCTTCAATAAATCCAAAGTCATATGGATGACATTATTGGCGATGATGTTCAGCAAAATCATATTCTCATCAGTTCCGATTTCATACCTTTTATAAGTGTTTTTCAAATAGGGCTTCTTGGTTTCAATCATCAGATCGACCAGTTCGTTTTTTGCATTGCTGTAAATCGTGCCTTTATTTTTTTCGAAAATAATGACGATCTGCATGCTATATTGAGTTAGTAGGTTGATTTGCTCCTGAACAATGGCCGATTTTTTTTCGTTATGGGTTTCTTCAAAAAAAGTCTGGTTATCGATATAAATGCTTTCCACTAACACATTCTTCAAATAATCTACTAAAGACGGCGGAACAACCGAATAAAATAACTCCTTTTTATTTTTAAAATAAGTATAAATATTTCCGACAGAAATTTGGATTTCGTCCGCAATATCGCTCATTTTGGCATCTACAAAGCCTTTTCGAAAAAATACCTTTAAAGCGGCGGATTCAATTTCTTTTTTCACTTCATCTTTTTTCGCCTGTATGATGAACACCCTCATTCAATAATGAATAAATCATTCATTTTTAGTGTAGTTGGGTGGCTTAGAATTGTCAAACCGGAGCAAAACAACAGAAACTTTGACAGTTACGATAGGTGATAATTCCATTGCATAGCCCAATATAAAAAAACAGGGAAAAGACATGACGGAAGCGGGTTTGTCCCGTTTTCCACTCAACTTTTTTCCCCGATTTCTTTCAAGTCCTTATTCATGTTTTCAGTGAGAACAACCCTGACACGATGTGTCCTCATCATTGAAAGTTATTTATTTTCATAACGTACTGCGCCGTAACTCATAAAAATACTGAACAATGGGATGCTTTAACTTCATCTTCTCGGTCATGTTTAATATTCGCTTTTTTCCAACTCGTCTGTCCACTAAAGCTAGAATATTCAATAAGATATCATTACTCTCTAAGCTGTCCTCTATAGAAGTAGTTAAAAACTTATTAGCTACAACATTAAAATTAGACTTGCTTAATGAGGCCTGTGCTGACAAAAGCTCCTTTGCATGCTCTGATATTTTTCTACTTCTTGCAATTACTTGTAGACGATCCTCCGGAACGTTCCCATTAGTATCTTTTCTGACCGCTTCAATTTCTTCATTGCTGATAGGAACTTGGATATCTGGATCATTCTTGATCTCCAACTCCGTCTGATACCATTTGATTGGACTAGTGATATCATTCATATTGAGTATGTTCTTCTTATCTACAGTTATATAACAAATTCCAGACTTATCAGGTAAATAACGGTAACTGGTAGCTCGGTATTCGACTCTTCCATCTAACACAGGACAGCGGAAGCTCTCCAGTTGTTGCTTCAATTTACTCCAGGACATATACCCTCCTATGTTTTCAATGCCTACTAACAGCCCGCCCCTCAACTTGGCAATTTAATTTCCACGTTCCTCTACCTCATCATGATCCTTGCTTCCAAACTCATCAAGCAATGTACGCACTTCACTTGTTGATTTGGCGTTCATTAAGCTGTTTCTGAGTTCACTTGCCCCTCGGAATCCACGGACATATATTTTGAAGAAGCGGGCAAGAGGGCTGAACGAACGTGGCTCCTGCGCTGAATAATGATCATGGAGATCTAGATGAAGCCGCAGCAGTTCAAGCAATTCCTCACTGCTGTGTTCCTTCGGCTCCTTCTCAAACGCAAATGGATTCTGGAAAATACCACGCCCAATCATAATGCCATCCACTCCATATTGCTCAGCAAGCTTCAAGCCGGTCAGACGGTCCGGAATATCTCCGTTAATGGTCAGCAGTGTATCTGGTGCTACCTCATCACGAAGTTTCTTAATCTCCGGAATCAGTTCCCAGTGAGCGTCTACTTTGCTCATTTCCTCTCTTGTCCGCAGATGAATGGATAAATTTACAATGTCTTGTTTCAAAATATGGGTCAACCAGTCGCGCCATTCGTCTACGGCAGTGAAACCGAGCCTTGTTTTTACACTCACGGGCAATCCCCCGGCTTTCGCGGCTTGGATAATATCCGCTGCGATTTCGGGACGGCAGATCAGGCCGCTTCCCTTCCCATTCTGGGCTACATTCGCTACGGGACAACCCATATTAATATCGATGCCTTTGAAGCCTTCTTTCGCCATACCAATGCTCATTTCACGAAAGTATTCTGGCTTATCTCCCCAGATATGGGCCACCATGGGCTGTTCATCCGCTGTAAAAGTCAAACGCCCGCGTACACTTTTGTTCCCCTCCGGGTGAAAATAACTCTCTGTATTCGCAAACTCCGTAAAAAACACATCTGGTCTGGCTGCTTCACTTACGACATGGCGAAACACAACATCCGTCACATCTTCCATCGGTGCCAGTATAAAAAAAGGTCGTGGCAAATCACACCAAAAATTATTCGTCATATCAAAAACTCCTCTATAAATACCAGGACAAATCTTTGGTCCCAAAATGGTAAAGCTAACCTGTTCATGTCCTTGCTTCTTCTTCATATATAACATGTTTAAGCAACGTAGTTCAGACGGCCGTATATGTTAAGCATAGACATCTAAATGAGTATATCATACTCAATAGAGGAGCATACTCCCCAAAAGACTCGCAAAAAAAGGAAGAGCGCCGCCCCTCCTTGCCATCTTCTATAACGTACTGCACCGCAGTTCATAGAAATACTGCACGGCATAACTTCCCCCAGCCTACGCCGTTCCCAAGCGAATGGCTTAAAAAAAGAGCCGAGGAATAATATCCTTGACCCTTTTCATCAATTTCTACACATGAATACCCAAAATTTTCAGCTGTTCATTGATTTTGGCTTCAAGTTCAGCGATTTCTTGTTTATCTTGTTCTAAAAGCTTACTCACTTCGGCAAGGTCAATGACTTGCTCTTCTTCAAACGTATCCACGTAGCGAGGAATATTTAAGTTAAACTCATTTGCTTTGATTTCTTCAAGTGGTGCCACGTGAGCATATTTATCAACATCTACACGATTTCGGTACGTTTCGATAATCTTATTGATGTTTTTATCAGTTCCGAATCGGGGGCGATTTTTGCAACTAAAAATACCCGTCGGGAAAAGCTGTTTTCATAGGGAATTCAGGCTTCTGAACCGGCATTTTGGGGCAGGCTCCATGAAAATATGAGACATTTGCTTGTTTTTGCCCTTCAAACATCAACTGATGTGAGTCGTGGTCATTTACGATCCTGCCGATTACAATTAACTCGTGTTTTCTCTCTACGATTGACAACCACGGGGTACTGCACATCAAAATATACACCATAATGCCGCTAAACCTTGCCACTTCAGACCTTTTTCCTTCTCGGACTTCCAAAATTGTATGACAAAAAAATCAAAAGTTCAACACCTGATATATGATAGAAGCCTTGGCGCGAGGGAAGAAGAGAGCGGAGTTTTAGCGCAACTGCGACTGAACGACTACGGAGCAGAAACAGAGAAAAACCTTATCCATCAAGGCTTTCCGCATGCAAGCGACTTCCGGCGCGAAGTTCCAACTCTACAATACAATGTGCGGGCTAGCACTACTTCCAATCAGTACACTCTCAGTCTTGAAGTACAGCTATTGATTTATTAAATGCCCTTTCTTATTCAGCCAATCTAAAGAGAAGCGAGTGCTCCTTTTTATAGGTATACCTATTTATTTTATTAGCCCCAAACAGAAGAAGGAAATTTAGCGTTCTATCGCTATTTTTAGCAGTCAGCCGATGCCACTTCCCGACCGATTTGTTCCACTTCCCTAGTAAAAATCAAAAGCGGCTCCCAGTAGAGAGCCGCATACGAATGGGGAGCGGTTGATCTGCAACCTATTTACGGTGAAGAAGCAATGTTTATTTTCATACACTGTTCCCACGCGCTCGTGAAAAGAGCCAAGGTTTAAATTCTCCTTAGCTCTTTTCTATTACTATTATTTACCTAAAAGACTGATAAATTTGCTCAGTTCTTTATTGGATTCATCAGTTGTCCCCTGCAACTCATTCAATAACCCATTCAAGATATCATATGAATTCACAATTTCTGCTCTAACTTCTGCCAACTCTTGAGCCACTTGTGAAAGTGAAATACCTACTTCTTCTTCAAACGTGTCGACATAACGTGAAATGTTTAAATTGTAATCATTTTCTTTGATTTCTTCCAAAGATGCTACATGAGCATATTTCTCAACATTTTCACGGTCACAGTAAGTTTTAGTAATTTTGTTAATATTCTCAGCAGAGAGTTTGTTTTGGTTCTTACCTTTTTCGAACTCATTTGAAGCATCGATAAACAAAATATCTTTACTTTTCCGAGCTTCACGACCTTTGAACACCAGCACACATGTTGGGATGCTTGCGCCATAGAACAAGTTAGCTGGCAACCCAATAACAGCATCTAACAGATTGTTGTCGATAATATTTTTACGAATTTTACGTTCAGATGCACCGCGGAAGAGTACCCCATGCGGTAACACGATAGCCATTGTTCCAGCTTTATCTAAATGGTACAGTCCATGAAGAACAAAGGCATAATCTGCCTTAGATGCAGGTGCTACACCATAACCCTTGAAACGTGTATCTTTTTCTCGATCAACGTCTTTTGTATCCCAATTCTGAGAATATGGGGGGTTTGATACGACAGCGTCGAACTTCAAAGGAATTTGTGTGCCATCTTTTTCTGCGAATGGCCAGTCAGCATCAAGAGTGTCTGCGCGTTTCAACTCCATATTGCGATAATTTACCCCATGCATCATCAAGTTCATGCGAGCCAAGTTATAAGTTGTCGTATTTAACTCTTGACCGTAAAACTCAACGCTTCCTTCTTCATTACCATTTGGCAATTCTTTTTGAACTGTCAAAAGAAGTGAACCTGATCCCATTGTAGGGTCATATACACGGAATTGATTGTCACTATCAGCTGCATCAACCGTGACGATTCTTGCCAGTAGTTGACTAACCTCATGAGGTGTATAGAATTCCCCGCCTTTTTTACCAGCATTGGCAGCAAATTGCCCTATCAAATACTCGTACACGTCACCCAAAATGTCACGTCCTGAATCATCTTTGAAAGCAAATTCGTTAATCATCAAAACGATATCATTCAAAGCCTTCGCACGTTCATTTGTATTTGAGCCAAGACGTGTGTCCCCGAGGTTAACATCTGAGAATACGTTAGCAAAGTCCGCTTCTGCGACTGCGTTACGTTTGGCATTCGTATTGAACGAGTCAAACATATCTTGAAAATCACTAGCTTTGATTCTGTGATTTTCAATTTTTGATACGATTTTATCCCAGGTGTAGGCTGGGTCAATCGCATATCCGATACCTTTACTGATTTCTTCAAGGTAATCTTCTTTGTCAGTGTCATCTGTTACTTCGTAGAACTCTTCTAGATCATTGGCTTTCAAGTATTCATCTTGATTTTCTGATAAGTAGCGATAGAACATAAATGGCAAAATATAGTTTTTATACTCACTTGCATCCATTGTCCCGCGCAGTTTGTTAGCCATTCCCCATAGCTTCGATGTAATATCTGTTGCATTACTCATTTGTGTAATCTCCTTTTCTTATATAAACATTTGTTGAAGCAGTGATTTCTTCAAATTTTTAAGCGAATTTAGCTCACGCTGATGAAGGGTGATGAGGTTGTCTAAATGAGTAAAAAAGTCCGTAATCATCTTCTGCTCTGGAATAGAAGGTATCTCACAAATAACATTTATAAAGGAGTCCCAGTAAAGTCTTTTTCTGAAGTCGGTGACTCCATAAGAGAGATTATCAATCTGACTAATTGTCTCAACTCGGCGTAAACAATAATCCATAAATAGCGGATACAGTTCCGAACTGGGGGTAGCAGTTATATATGCAGGACTTACCATCCCTTCTGACTTTACGACTCCGATTGATCCTTGCCACGCACGCATCATGTTAAGAACTAGATCACCGTAATAAACATGTTTATACAGGGACTTATCTTCGCTTCTACGCACTTTTTTTCCTAAGGTATTACTATCTAATTCTTCATTTGAAACACCATGATGAATGGAAACGGAAAGAATCTGTAAAGAATCGTCCCCTCGTTCTTTCCTCTCTATATATAACTCCCCCAACCTACGCTGTTCCCAAGCATCAGTAAATCCTGCAAATCTAATTTCAGGAACATTGGATCCATCTTTCGGAAACATTTTTTGAAGAAGACTCTTTTTCGTATCCTTCAACAGTTCCAACTCACGCTGATGAAGGGTAATGGTATCGTCCAGTTGTTTGGAAAATGAACCTATTTTCTTTTGTTCTTTCCAACTAGGTACTCGTATAGGGATTTGATAAAACGACTCTAATTCAAGATTTCGACGAACAACACTCGCTCCTTGTGTCGAAGCATTTTTGTACTCTTCCATCATTCTTGGAAGTCTAAGTTGTGGTTCGATGAACTGGCTATCTAAATCTACAAACTTAAACGTCTTATAGCTAGGTGATACAAGTCCTTTACCAATGTCATTAACGTTAATATTTCCAAGCCAAAGATTCTGTGGTGACAGTACTAAATCACCATCTTCAATAATTTTATATCCTAGGTTTGATGTCCCCGAGACTCGACCATTTCTAATTTCCATCCCAGAATTTGTACTTGATAGAACAGGATATTCATTTTCAGTCTTTGTCTTAATACTAAATTCTTTTAGCATATCTCCCAACTTCCACTGTTCCCAAGCATCTGTAAATCCAGCAAATCTGATTTGAGGTGACTTTGTTATTTTATCGCTCATTTCTGCACTCCTCTTTGTAGTCTGCTTAATTTTAACACTTGACTATTCTCCCTTTTTAATTTCGTCAGCCATTTCGTAAAATGCCTTACGGAATTCAATGCGATATCGTACCCAAGATAATTCTGCAATCTTTTTATCTGCAATTTCTTTATAATCAGCTCTTGCGTCATTCATGATTGCTGTTAACTCACCTTGTTTATCCATATCCTCTTGACCTAAACGGTGTCTCATAATCAAGCTTTCAAGTTCCTTAGGTTTTGTGCTGTTATCAAGTCCCCAAGTACGGATGAAGTTCGTTACAAGTAGAATATTCGTATCCTTTTGTGCTCTATCCATCGCTTGGTTCATTTTTTCAACACTTCGAGGTGCTGGATATTGATCAAATTCAAACTCTTTCGAGAAAATTTTAGATACAAAGTTGCGCATCTTAGATTTTTCTCTTTCATTATCTGACTTGGCAATTTCAATATGGATTTCATCACGTGTCTTTTCTGCTTTAGACATAAAGTTCGCATGAACTTCGTCAGCCATTCGAGCAATTAAATCAATCAAGTAGTCATAGTTGATGGTAACGTCGTGAATATGAATCATAGAGAGATTGACTTGCGAAATATCGATGTTTTCTCGCTTAGCACGTCGTTCTTTCAACTCACCGGCGATGACAGTTGTTAAAATGACTTCCTGCTCCTCAGTAATCCCTAAACGTTCATAGAACTCTTCAGGATGATCATAAGCAGAAACAGGATTTTTGTCATCATCTTCGGTATATTGTTTCAACTGACTAAGCAAACGATTATACTCTTTCAAATTTTCAAAGACTTCATCCTGTGCTTTTTCACTCGGTGGTAATTGTACAAAATCATCTGTAAGCGACCCAAGCTTCTTGATGACTTCTTGCATCTCAGCTTGAACCTTACTAAATGGTTTCGAAATAATACCAGACTCTTCATTACCTTCTTTCAAATCTTCAAGTGAAAGCTGTTCAGCAGCCGATGCACGATTTGAATAGATAGCAAATGCCTTATTCATTTCATACTCGTTTTGCTCTGGCCAACGATAATTAACGACATTTCCCCAAGGCTTATCAACAAGGTTATGCATTCGGTTTGTACGTGAGTACGCCTGAATCAGGTTCCCACCTTTAAGTGTTCGATCAATATAGAGCGTATTCATCTCAGGAGCATCAAAACCAGTCAAAAGTTGGTCAACAACGATAACCAAGTCCAAATACTTCCCATCATCAGCTGCCTTGTTCAAACGTCGTGCTAAGTCTTCTGTGTAAGCTTTAACTGTCGTCATATCAAAAGCTGTGCCAAACAATGTGTTATAGACTTTAATGGCTCTATGCAAGTTCTCGTTCGTTTTTAGTTGATGAATACTATTAGATGTATCTGCTGAGAAACTCACCGCAACTTTTAATCGTTGCTCTACGGGACGATTCGCATTTTCTTCAGCAAATTTATCGAAGTATTCCATCGCTCTTGGTGTACTTGCTTTGTTACCGCCAACGTGGACTGTAAACAAGGCATTATATTTGCGGTCATTTGAACGTTTCTTCCAGTTATCGAAGATGTCATTAACCACCAAGTCTACATGTTCTGGGCTATAGTCGTAAACACTACCACGAACATTATCATCGATATCATCTTCGGTTGGATCTACGGGAGCCTCGATTGTTTCCTTAAATTCAACGTTAAACCCTAAGACGTTTTTATCCGCAATTGCTTCTTTGATGGTGTAAGCATGTAGAATATCACCAAAGATCTCCCGTGTTTCAGGGAATTTTGGTGTCCCTGTATAACCAACCCAGGCAGAATTAGGAATAGCTTTTCGGATCGTTTCAAGCATACCATCATTTTCAGTGCCGTCTCCAGTTGAACGGTGGGCTTCATCAACAATAAAAAGAATACTTTCATTCAATGGCTCGAAGCTATCTCGCGCTACATAACGCGACATCTTTTGAATACTTGTGACGATGATGTTCTTATCACTCTTCTTCGTTAATTTGCGATGAAGGTCTGAAATATTTGCAGTGTCACCCACCACACCCGTTTTCCCTTCAAATCCCGCAACAGGATCATAGGCTTTATATGCATCAGATGTTTGGTTCGTGAGCGCAATTCGGTCAACCAAAAAGACAACTTTATCTACATTAGTTAGACGACTTGCAAGCCATGCTGTCTTGAAACTTGTGATTGTCTTACCTGAACCTGTAGTGTGCCAAATGTATCCTAATTTTCCATCATCATATTTGAAGTCAAATTTTCTAACTTTATCAAGCACACGCTTTGTGGCATAGACTTGATAAGGACGCATGACTTTGATACTTTCTTTGTTTTTAGTACCATCAAGTACCATGTAGCGTGTTGCCAAATCATGAGCCATTGGAATTGACAATACTTTATCCGCAAACACCTTCCACGAACGAATAGGGCGAGCATCATCTTCATTTTGCCAGTTGAATGCAAAAGCTCGGTTAAAGCTTTTGAGCGGGGTATTTGCCATGTAACGAATATCATACTGCGTCATCGCGATTAGAATTTGCAAGGTTGAAAAGATACCACTGAATTGTTTTTCAGCAATATACTGTTCCATCTGGTTCAAGGATTCTGTAGTACTGTGAAGTGCTTTCTTTAATTCGATTTGAATAATTGGTAAACCATTAATAAGCAACGTCACATCAAATCGACGATTTGGCTTACCATCAATTACTTTTGGCCGTTTAATTTGATTTACCACTTGATAAACAGTGTTCCCACCACCGACTTGAGCTTGGTCGAATACTGTCAGAAAAACATGCTTACCATTGTCAAGGTCAACTTCAATTTCAGAAACTCCGTTAATACCATACAAAAATTGTCCAGCATGGTAAGGTGATTCAATACTAGTGATGATTTTCTTCACCTGGTTAAATTCAGTAACAGACAATGGTTCATCTAAACGAGCACGATTGTTTTGTTCTAGGATCATTTTAAAGTTATCCCAGAGTTGTTCGGTTGTTCTTATGTCTTTTTTGTATTCCCATTGTTTTACTCCACCGATTTTGGTCAAATAATCGACGACTTCATTTTCAAATGCTAATTCCGATTGGCTTTTCATTTGATTATTTCCCCTCTAAAGTTTCTTCTATGATTGAGCTCGTAAACTGTCCGATCAAGTCTGCGTATTTGTTTAGCCTACTTTGTAGCTTCAATGTTTCTACGTAAATAGCACCTACTTTGTGCTGCTCCTCAAGAGGAACGACGGGAATAATAATCTCCTCTAGAGAACGAAGTGGAATTCTTAGAACAGGGCCACTCCCCTGCAACTCCCTTTCTTTTTGTCGCCTCACATCTTTATAAGCATTAAATAAGAAAAGGAAATATCTTTTATCAAGTTGTTCTTTATCAAACTCTATTTTTATGAAATTGAGAGACAACACTTTACCAACATTATTTTTACCGACCATCGTTGCAAGTTGTAATGAGTTACTGATAACAACATCACCTTCATTTAACGATGGGTTATTTTGAGATAAAGATTTTTCCGCATCCTTAACAAATACGTCCTTATGATTATAATCAGCTTCAAAAGACGACTGGTCATAATAATTTATTGCTTGGATTCCAAACTGTTTTTGCGCCCTTGTTGGATTTATGCCTGGAACGAATGTTACGAACTCCTTTAATCCTCTTTTCTCCAAATAAATCACCTCTAAATCATCTCCAAACTTCGGATATAATTTTTCGAAATATTTATATATTACAAATTAAATCACTTTGTATTTATTTTGTCAACGATAATATGAAATACTCATATATTTCATAATTAATTCAATAAAGTCCTACAGAACTAATCTACAAGCCAAGTTTTTATTTCACTCTGCCGCAAAAAGATTCTCCTCCCGTCAAGTCACTAAACCATCTCCGCAACACTCCACTCCCTCTTAATGTCATTCTGTTTCTAGAGACGGCTTCAATAACAAAAAAACATGCCCATCTCAATCAAATCCAACAGTCTTTAAACGAGAAAAAACCTTGAAACCACCATATTGGGAGATTTTCAAGGCTCTAATTCATATATTAACTCTAGCAATGCATTATGTAGGAGAACGTGCCGCACTAAACTCCACTTTCATGTTGGGGATGCGGCAAAAGTGATGATTGTTTAGGGCTTTCTTGTCACTTGTAAAAGAAATATAAGGCACTTCCATAACGCGACTCATCTATTGAAGTTAAGACGCAAGATTTCAGCCACAAGTCCCCTATACTTTTCCAAATGGTTTTACTCTTCTTCGTAGTGGCTCTTCGCTAATACAATATGGGAGGATTAACAATAATTAGGCTAATAGCCCGATTTAACACGGAGTCTTTGCGGACATGAGGCCCCACGAAAGCTATGATAGGTAGGATTCCGCATTGCTATCTAGCTTATCATGCCCGCTTCTCCATATATCTGCTCTCTCATTTAAGGACTGATATCTAAACTGCTTTCTCACTAACAACTGACATCTAATTCGCTCTGTACGCCGCTTCCCCCTGCAACTTGGACATGCTTCTACGGTAACTATAAAGGGATGTTAGAGCCACTGGATTCCAACCCGTAAACCTCAAAACACCTTACCTATAAGACTTTTAAGCCCTTACTCTTTTACCCTAGATATCCATTCTACACTCTCAACATGTATGGTTTGCTTGTCTTACTACTTTCTTAAGCAAATCTGTCACTTCTCATTTCGAACCATCAATATTACTGACTCCACATGCACCGTATGCGGAAACATATCTACGGGTTGCACTTCCACTGTACTATACCCGCCGTCCTCCAGTATCCTTAAATCCCGCGCCAGTGTGCTTGGATTACAGGATACATACACCACACGCTCTGGCTTCATCTCCAGAATGGTGTCGAGCAAGCGTGGATCGCAGCCCTTGCGAGGCGGATCGACGACGATAACGTCGGCGGTGATGCCTTGCTCTTTCCATGCAGGAATGACGTCCTCGGACGCGCCTACCTCAAACTTCACATTGCGCATTTCATTCAACAGCGCATTACTCCGTGCATCGTCGATGGCTTCTTTGACGATCTCGACCCCATACACCTGATCCGCATGCTGAGCGAGGAACAAAGAGATCGTGCCGATGCCGCAATACGCATCAATTACCGTTTCTTTGCCCGTGAGCCCGGCATATTCGACGGTTTTGCTATACAGCACTTCTGTTTGTACGGGATTCACCTGATAAAAGGATCGCGCGGAAATCGCAAACTGTACGTTTCCAATGTAATCGTAGATCACATCACGTCCCCACAGTACACGAGTCTCGTCGCCAAAAATAACGTTCGTTCGCTTCGTATTCACGTTCTGGCAAATGCTTGCCACGTGTGGGATATGCTCACGGATACTGCCGATCCACGCATCTGCGTGCGGAATATCTCGCCCATTCGTCACGAGCACCAGCATCATTTCCCCCGTGCGAAAAGCGGTCTTTACAACGACATGACGCAGCAGCCCGCGTCCGGTTTCTTCATTATATGCACTGATGCCCAGCATTCGGCCAATCTCTTTCACACGTGCCACAACTTCATCATTGCGCTCGTCCTGAATGAGACAGGTGTTCATATCCACAATTCGATGGCTGCCGCGTGCGTAGAAGCCGCCGACAAGCCCGCCTTCGGTGACACCAATCGGCACCTGGGCTTTGTTGCGGTATCGCCAAGGCTCACTCATACCGAGTGTAGGATGCACGACTACGCCATGTACACGCGACATGCTGTCGGCATTTCCATCCGTATTCATGGCCGAATCAGAAGTCGTGACTGTATCGGCCTCACCATCTGTATCCGCAGAAGCAGCCAAAACCTGTGCAGTATGCTCACTGGGCTCTGTAGCCACACTCAGCTTCCCGATACGCTCCAGCACATCCACGACATGCTGGCGTTTCCAGCCCAGCTGCGCTTCGTAGCTCATATGCTGGATCTGGCAACCACCGCATTGATCGTAGATGGCGCACGGAGCTGCAATTCGGTCTGGGCTAGCCTGCGCGATATCCAGCAGCTTGGCATAGCCATATTGTTTTTTTGTTTTCAGCACCTTGACCCGTACCTTTTCCCCCGGTAACGCACCTGGAACGAACAGCGTAAAACCCTCAACACGTCCTACACCCTCGCCGTCATGGTTCATGCCGATGATGTCTATCACGGCCTCATCGTTCTTTTGCACAGGCAGATCGCTACGCTCTACACTGGATCGAAAACGATTGGATGGAGTTGCTGTTGCTGCATTCCGGCGGCTTTTTCCACGTCCGCTACGGTTATTCGTCATGATTGTCACTTCTTTCTGATCTTCTTTTTATGCGGTATTTTCATTCGGACGTCTAATTAGAATGGTCATCTAAACATACAAACATCAACTCGAAAATGCCGTTACTCCCCACGGAGAACGGCAAGAACCAATATGTTCACAAAAACAACTACCTGCTCTGCATTCCGTATACTATATTGCGTTGCCGCTCGGAAACAGAAGCATTTCCTACTTATTTCTCACCGGAAAACATTCAAATGATGAGGTAAATTCCGGAAGGTCGCTGGCAAGGTACCGCCCAGTTCGCCATCCAGATTAAGCTGCACATAGCCAGGTGAGGTCACTTCCATGTAATCTGTTTTAAAATAAACAATCTTCTTGTCCTGCAAATGCTCACCACGCAGCGCAAGGGTTACCAATCGGATCATTTCCGCCAGATTGCATTTCCGTACAGCGATGACGTCAAGCAGCCCATCATCTATTGTCGCCCCAGGAGCAAGCTTTTCAAACCCGCCCACCGAATTCGTATTCGCAATCAGGAAGAGCATAAACTCGTCGTGGATCACTTCCTGACCCGATGCCTTGATGATCAGCTCCTGTGGAGCAAGGCTGACCATTTTCTCCATGCCTTTAAAATAATACGCCAACTGGCCAATCATCGTTTTTAGCTTGCTCGGAACTTCATACGTAAGCTCGGTTAAAGTTCCCCCGCCTGCAATGTTGATAAAGTAGCGGTCGTTCGCTTTTCCGATATCCAGTGGCTTCGGATTTTGACGAATAACTAGGTCGCAATAATCCTCCCAGTGCTTGGGGATGCCCAGTGCCCTGGCGAAATCATTCGTCGTCCCCAGAGGAAACACACCTAGGGGCGGGCGGTTCTCTCTTTCAGCCATCCCGTTAATGACCTCATACAATGTACCGTCGCCACCAGCGGCGATAATCATGTCATACCCACGCTCAATGGCCTCTATTGCGGCACGCGTTGCGTCCCCTTCACCCGTGGTTGCATGGCAAGAGGCTTCAATACCACCTTCATCCAGGCGCTGCAAAACATCCGCAAGACGACGCTTCATTTCCTCACGCCCAGAGGTCGGATTATAGATTAATCTAGCTCTTTTCATTCCGTTACGCCACCCGTATATTTAATGATATTTATATTCACATTGCAGTTCATCACATTCAGTCTGTACAAAATATCATCATACTGGAAAAAGACCTCTTTTACAATAAAAGAAGCCAGACTTTGACCAAATAAGGAAATTTAAGGCTAATATGACGCTATAGCCGAACCAGACTACCTATGACTTGACCTTGCTTGCTTCTGCACACTTTGCAATAATTCACGAACTTGTCTATCCATCCAGCTTGTGAGCAAAGGATGCGGCAATAAAGGATCTCCTGAATAACGGTATTCGAGCCCCTGCAAGCGTTTAGGAATTATGTGACTTGTAAAATATCCAGAACTCAAAAATAGCGGTGCCACAATAACATCATGACCCCGCTCCTGATTCCAATACGCTGCCTTGTCGTACACACTCTCGGGATTTAGCAAAGCGTGGTCCGTGATGATACCGCTCACGCTTTGCACCGTACGGGCCAACGAAGAAATCCCCTGCTCCCAGCGCTGAAAAAAGCCGTTGTGCACACTGCCGTGACCTACGAGTAAAATAACCTCTCTCGCAGGGTCGGCCGATAGCGGGCGAACCTTGTCCCACACCATGCGGGCAACATCTTCTCCGTCATCCAGCGGGCTGCCAAAATGCACTCGCGCCTTCATTCGAAACGGCTTCAAATCTGTTTCTTTGTCCGGCGCATCTTTGACACCCAGTGCATAGCTAATCTCATCTACATGCGTACTGCCTGATGACACAAACAAAGGTATAACCAATATATCTGTTACACCCAAGGCTTCCAGACGGTCAATACCATTTTGAATCAATCTTTCTTTAACCGTTTCCAAAAATGAAACCTCTACCGGTATTTCTTCCGGCAAATGGAGCTTTGCAACTGCCTGATCCACCTGTTCCACCCAATACGGCTCCCTAGAGCCGTGGCTGATTACCAGTATCCCAGGGCTCCGCATTAGCGTCCCAGACGTTCCAGAGTCATTTTATACCCATCATTACCATAGTTCAGACAACGTTTAACACGTGAAATGGTGGCTGTACTGGCCCCTGTCTCTGCTTCAATCTGATTATATGTGCTGCCTTTGCCTAGCATACGGGCAACCTCTAGACGTTGGGAGAGGGATTGAATTTCATTAATCGTGCACAGATCATCAAAAAATACATAGCACTCTTCCAAATTTTTAAGAGTTAAAATAGCTTCGAACAATTGATCAATACTTTTATCATTAAGCTTCTTAAGCTGCATGGATTATCATCTCCCAAGGTTACGATCTCTCCTCATTGTACCCGAGGAATAGTCGCTTTTTCAAGCATTAACGGTTTCACGCATTACAGAACAACATTATGACCATAGAAACGTACCGTACGAATGCCCAAATCCGCTTTTATACCCGATTTCGGGACACGCGCCTAAACCCACTGTGCGTTTGTAACATACAGTAGAGTATCAACCTGCAAAGGAATGTGATCTCATGCCTGGACACTACTATCATCGGAGGCCGCTACAGCGCTCCCTTTCCGATCCGTATAGTTCATCTCCTTATCCCGGACTCGATCCATACAACGAGGTTCCGCAAGCCGGTTCTTCCGGGCTGGTTCCTTACGAGGCGCCAGCGAGTATTACGGATTCTGCCGTGGTCACACCAGACCCGGTTCCAGCCAAAGGAGGACTGCTTGGGGGGCTTGGCAACCTCAGTAATCTCAACGAAATCAAAGGCTTCATTGACCGTATGGGTGGTATTGATGGAATTGTTGCTACGGTCGGCAAGGTGCAAAAGGTCATGTCCAGTGTGCAGCAATTTGCTCCAATGGCGAAGCTGATTATGGGCTCTCTCCCAGCATTCGGCAAATCCGCGAGCAAAAATTCTGCAACAGATATCACCGAGGAATTGGATGAATACACACCACCACGCCCACGTCGGAAAAAGACACAGCGCAAAAGCACCACCACCACGCGCAGACGTCCGCGCAAACGCAAAAGAAAGTAGACTATACTATTTGAACCAGCCTCGGCGCATAAACCAGATCACCATTGCAACACTCAACAAAAACATGAAGAACAGTACACCAAAATATCCATATTTCCAGCCCAACTCGGGCATATTCGAAAAATTCATACCATAGATTCCTGCAATCAGCGTCAAGGGCATAAAAACGGTCGTAATTACGGTCAGCGTCTTCATAATTGAATTCATGCGATTGGAATTGAGCGATATATAACTGTCCCTCAGGTCGGCTGTCATCTCGCGGTCGGCCTCCAGCATGTCTGTCAGCTTCAATAAATGATCATATATATCGGTAAAATAAGCCATATGATCTCCTTGGCCCTGCACATGCTGCGAATTCAAAACTCGGTACATTAGATCACGCATGGGTACGATGGTACGGCGCAGCTTGAGCAGCCTGCCACGCAGGTCAAACACCTGCTTCATTAATTCCTCTACGGATTCGCGACCGCCCAAGCCCTCCAGCTCAGCTAATTCATCCTCAATCATAAAAAGGCTCGGAAAATAGTTATCTACCAGCTTGTCCATCACCGTGTAGGCTGCAGCCAGCGGTCCTCGCGACCATATTTTGCGTTCATTCGCATGCTGGACAATCCGCTCCCAGGCTTGATCCAGCTCCTCTAACTCATGATGGTGATATGTAACCAAAAAACGACTGCTAATAAACATATCCACTTCTTCCGCAGCTAACGTATCTACATCAAGCGCATGCACGACCAGAAACTGCACATCCTCGTAATAATCCAATTTGGGACGTTGCAGAACATGCATACAATCCTCCACAGCCAATGGGTGAAAATGAAAATAACTCGTCAGCAGCTCCGTCTCGCGATCTGTAGGCTCGCTAAAATCTACCCACATCCATATATAATCCTCCATGACGATCTGATCCAGTGGTTTTCCCACTGTTACCTGATGATCATGACCTATAGCCAATGTACGTATCACCGTACGTCCCCCTCGCTTACACTTCCGTCTGATATGTTATTTATATTTTATATAAGCCAATTAACATTATACAAATCTCAAGTTCTAAATTCCTTTTAATAAAGAAAAGGATATCTCCGGGCCAACATGCCTCCCAAGATATCCTTTATCCTCGTGCAGAGTAGTTCTTATCTTCAAAGCAAGCCTTCCACTTACGAAAATAAGCATCATAAAAGAAAAATCACTCACGTTCATTAAAGATGCACACGAAAAGCCACTAAGCGGTCGGATGCTTACCTCGCTATATCCCCCTCGGCGCAGCAAGCAAAGCGCTGCGCCAATTCCTTCTGCCTATACCCACCCATTTAAAATGGGGCAGGCTTTTGCGAAGAAAGGAGCGCTCAGCAAGTAGTAGCGGAGCGCTCCATTTGAATCTGGAGAAGCGGAGCGTTCGCCTTTGCCCCTGAATTTTCACCTTATAAGATCTTATATAATCCAAAAAAATCCAGGGGCAACAGCGATCGAAAGATCAAATGGACTGCGGAGCGATCGCACACTACGTCCTTACCTGCACTCACGGCAAACCTTGCCCACTTACAATACCTTCTCCAAGAAACTAATGGTCCGCTCATTTTTCGGATTACCAAATACCTCTTGTGGCGTTCCTTCTTCTACGATGTAACCACCGTCCATAAACACAACACGGTCGCTTACTTCGCGTGCAAAACCCATCTCATGCGTTACGATCATCATCGTCATGCCTTCACGCGCCAGATCTTTCATTACGCCGAGCACTTCGCCCACCATTTCAGGATCGAGCGCCGAGGTAGGCTCGTCAAACAGCATAATGTCTGGGTTCATTGCCAGCGCACGTGCAATCGCCACACGCTGCTTCTGACCGCCGGAAAGCTGTCCTGGCAATGCATCTGCCTTATCGACCAAACCTACACGATCCAGCAGCTTCATAGCCGTTTCCCGGGCCTCTGCCTTGGACTGTTTGCCCAGTTCAGTCGGCGCGAACATAATGTTCTTGAGCACGGTCATATGCGGAAACAGATTGAAATGTTGAAATACCATACCTATATTTTCACGGACTTTGTTAATGTCCACGTTTTTGTCACTCAAGTTGTAGTCATCGACAATGACCTCACCTGCTGTAATTTCTTCAAGCATGTTCATACAACGCAAAAACGTACTTTTCCCCGAACCAGACGGGCCAATGACACACACAACTTCGCCTTCACGTACTTGCATGTCGATGCCCTTTAGCACTTGATTACTACCATAGCTTTTTTTCAGGTTTTTAACGATAATTTTACCCACGGCGAACTCTCCCTTCAAGACGGTTGGAAATTTTGGTCAGGACTGTAATGACGATAAGATACATCACCGCTACTACCAGCCAAATATCAAAGGATTGGAATGTCCGCGCAATAATGATCTTACCCGATTGGGTCAATTCGACCAAACCGATAACAGACAAAATGGACGTATCCTTCAACGTAATAACCAACTGATTGATAAACGACGGGATCATGATTTTCACAGCTTGTGGCAAAATGATTTTAAGCATAGCCGTCCGATAGGGTAGACCAAGCGAACGAGCTGCTTCCATTTGTCCCGGATCAATGGATTGAATACCACCACGGATGATCTCAGTTACATACGCACCCGCATTCAGGGATAACGTCAATACAGCCGCAACAAAAAGCGGCATTTTGAAATCCAGTGCCTGTGGAATACCAAAGTAAATAAAGAAAGCAAGCACGATCAGCGGAATACCGCGGAATATATCAACGAAAACAGTTGCAATACCACGGGACACCTTGTTATGGCTTACCTTCATAAAGCCAAACACCAATCCTAGGATAAAGGCTACGAGTAAAGATACAAGTGTGTACAGCAACGTATTTCCCATGCCCTTAATCAGCGAAGGCAGCGAAGCGGAAATCAGGCCCCAGCGGCTGGTTTCTACAGGCGCCACACCTTTGCCCGATTCGCCAAGGTATTTAGCCAAAATTTTATCGTATTCCCCGCTATTGCGCAGATTAACAAGCCCTGCATTAAATTTCTCCAGCAACTCTTGGTTCTTGCCTTGGTTAACAGCAAACCCGTAAGAAGCACCTTTTTCCTTATCTGTTACCAACTTAAGGCCGTTATTCTGGTTTACACCGTATGCCAGTACCGGATAGTCATCAAAGCAGGCAACCGAATTACCTGTTTTAACTTCATCATACATTTGAGAAGAATCGTCGAACGGTACTGTAGTAAAGCCGTATTTGGCCTTAATGGATTCTGCGAATGTGTAACCTTCCGTTCCTGTTTTGACAGCGACACGCTGTCCTTTCAAGTCCTCATAGCGTTTAACCGTATCATTATCCTTGCGGACCGCCATGACGACGCCTGAATCAAAATAAGGCTCGGAAAAATCAAATTTCCGCTTGCGTTCATCGGTAATACTCATCCCGGCAATGACACCATCCACTTGATTCGTTTCAAGGGCCTGCACTGCCGCGTTAAAGCCAAGAGGCTTAATGGTATATTCAAAATTCTGATCCTTGGCAATAGCTGCCAGCAAATCCATGTCGATACCGACAAATTTACCATCTACATCTTCAAACTCAAAAGGCGCGAACGTTGTATCCGTGCCGATATCATACTTTGTTTTATTTTCTGCATGTGCCACTACACCGAAATTACCGGCCAGGGCAACCACAAAAAACAAACAAATCATGAGTGCTATTAGTTTTCTAGATTTTTGCATAATTTCCTCCAGTCAGTTGAACGGTTCAAAGTTTTCTGTTTATTCTACAGGAGTTATTAAAAATTGACTACTTTGATGTCAGGTATTTTTTGAAAAACGTTTCATGGAACTATCTGGATGTGTGAACTTTGAAGAAGCAGTTTTATCCTAGAATGCCAATAAGCCCCTGCCGCAAAAAGCGGACGGAAGCTTATTGTGTATTCTATAGTGTGTACCTTTTTTTCAAGAAATAATAATGAACTAAAAAAGAATTTTGAAAATCAATCCAGATAACAGTGCAGCAATCGGTATGGTTATCACCCAAGTAATAATAATTCGACCGGCCAGCGACCAACGCACAGCGGAAAAGCGCTTCGCAGAACCCACACCCAAAATAGCCGAAGTAATGGCATGAGTAGTACTTACGGGCAAATGAAGCAATGTAGCTGTGAAAATAACAGAGGCTCCCGAAATGTCAGCTGCGAATCCGTTAATTGGCTCGATTTTAAAAATCTTGGTTCCCATCGTCTTGATGATTTTCCAGCCCCCGATAGACGTACCCAGCGCCATGGCTGTTGCGGCTGAAATTTTTACCCACATGGGTACTTCCAAATGGTCCTGATACCCCGCCGAAACGAGTGCGAATGTAATAATCCCCATCGCCTTTTGAGCATCATTCGTACCATGCGTGAACGACTGAAGCGCTGCTGTAATGACCTGCATTGTACGAAACCCTTTGTTCACCGTATGCGGACTACGATGAGCGAAGATATATTTTAAAATCATCATCACGATGTAACCGACAACAAAAGCAATCAACGGGGAGAAAATAAGTCCTTCAACAATCCCGATGAAGCCGCTCCAGTTTAATTTATCCGATCCCGCACCTACATACACCGCTCCAGCCAATGCACCAATCAATGCATGAGAAGAGGATGAAGGAATACCGAACCACCAGGTTAAGAGGTTCCAGATAATCGCAGCGATCAGCGTCGCAATGACGATATCAATTCCATTCGTAAGCTTGGTTGGATCAGCGACACTTCCACCAATGGTCTTCGCAACCCCTGTAAACAATATTGCCCCGAGAAAGTTCATGACCGCAGCCATAATAATCGCACGTCGCGGGGTCAATGCACGGGTCGATACCGAAGTTGCAATCGCGTTCGCCGTATCATGAAAACCATTAATAAAATCAAATGCCAGAGCAAGAAAAATAACAATACCCAATACCAATAAACTTGTATCCATGTAAAAGGACTCCCTTACGAGTTACGCATAATGATGGATTCCAGCATATTTGCAACATCCTCGCATGAATCCGTTGTCGTTTCAAGGCGTTCGTACAATTCTTTGCGTTTAATCAGTTCAATAGGGTCAGTTACAGTTGCAAACAGGTTTTTAATGCAAATACGCAACAATTCATCCCCCTGATTTTCCAAATCATTCAGGCGAATAGTGTATTCACGAATGGCCAGCAATTTTTTCTGTGAAAGCAAATGCACAGCTTTCTGAATTTCGTAAGCTGATTGACGCAAAATATCAGCGAACTGCACAATATACTCGTCCGGCTCCGTAATATTGTACATATAAAAACGAGAAGCCGTCGCTTCAAGACCGTCCAACACATCATCCATGGTTGTTGTCAGTTCCATGATGTCGTCGCGTTCCAACGGCGTAATGAAGGTCTTGTTCAGCTCAGTAATAATCGTGTGTGTGTAATCATCACACTTATTTTCATACTTCTTCATTTCATTTGTAAACAAAGTTACATCCTGAAGATTTGAAGTATGTTGGGCAAAATAATCGGCTGCTTGCACGATCGTATCTGCCATATTTTCCAACGTCTCGAAGAATATATCCTTTTTCTTCAATCTCATAACGATTACCCCTTTACGAAAATATCCGCAACCTGTTTCGACTGCAATAGACAACCTTTGCTATCTTATCACACTCATCAATGTTTTTGTAATGTTTGTAAAAGCAAATTTAATGATATACGTATACATTGCCCGACATGGAAGGTCATTATCCGACATTTTTTCCCTAAAAAGGTGTATTTCGTTTTCTAATTTGCTTCTATCGTTACATGTTCCTTTAGTGAAGTATCTGCAGGTACCACATGTATATAGGATGTACCTGGTGTTAACGGGATTTCAACCCCATTTTTCATAAAACGAATCGCATCACCTGGTGTATGTTGCCACTCAGCCTGTATTAACCGTCCTTGTTGAAACACCATGGCCTCTCCGCTACCGTCCAACTCAACACTTAATCTGCCTACATCATCCAACGTTCGATGTCTAGCGCTCATCACAATGACATTGGCTGCTGAGAGCTGTTGGTTATTATTTTGATCCACATGTGACTTTTCGTTCACAAAACGCTTATATTGTTGATCCGCTGGATCATAGGTATAAGATACCCGATAGCTTTTAAGCAAAAATCGGATTTGTAAAGATGATGCAGTCTCGTCCACCATAACTGGGGTTTCACCGGATTTGAGATAAGAATATACTGGAACGTCCGTCTGCTTGGCATACCCTTTACTATCGCTTCCTTTGCGCAGTCTGTTCACGTCTGTGTATAAATTATGTGGAGGACGACGATCTTTGCTTCGCCAGAAGTAAGCCCCTCCATTTGAAATCTCATCCAGATGTTCCTTCCGCTGCTGCTGTAAAATCGCATAGGCATCTGTGCTTCCCCCTGCGTGTATCGGCAACGCACCATAGGTTTCGCCCAGCTCAATCAAATACGGTCGAATGCTACGGACCGGTCCGATCTTTACATCTCCGCCATGACTTTGGAAAAAAGCGACCAGACGGGTAATCCCACCTTCTGCAAGAACTTCATATACCATGTCTGCCTGGCTAAGTCCTGCCTGTGGACGTGCAGCCGGAGCATTGTTGATCATGACAGCGAGCGGTCGCTCCAAAACTGGCTGCTCCACCGGAAGACCGGTGAGCGGAGCTGTAAATGCCGGAATAGACTGCTCCTTCGGCGGTTCAAGTACCTCCTTCTCTGTTTCTTGCTTGGTCAGTTGGGGAACGGATTCAGATTCACCCGTATTGGACATAGCAGAACAAGACATCAGCGTCATGCATAACAGAGCTGAGGCCATCACACGCAACCAATGATTTCGTTGGGAAATGGGCCCGGACAAGTTCATCCCTCCACTTAGTTATTTTTCTCATTATAAGCTTTATTTCCTGTTTTTGTCTTGATTGAAGCATGACCAATCTATAGAATACTTATCTGAAGACATTAAAATTTAAAAAATATTTAGACTTTGTGATTTTTATCACAAATAACTGTAACTGAACCTACTACAATAAAGGTGTAGCAAAGATGATCATCCCCAACAAAATGAAATACAACCAACATTATAGATTAAGAAAGAGGAGTGGTTTGAATGTTTAACAGCTGGTTACGTGAGAACAAAGTCGCAATGTGGTTGCTGACTGTAGTACGGGTTTATCTAGGGTATGAATGGATGACCCACGGACTTGAGAAGCTGACAGGTGGATTTGATGCAGGCGGATTTATCTCGGGGGCCATTGCTAAAACAGGTGGAGACCATCCCGCTGTACAAGGCTGGTGGGGATCGTTCCTAGAAGCCTTTGCCCTGCCGAATGTAGGTTTGTTCAACGTCCTGATCCCATTGGGTGAGTTCTTGGTAGGGGTTGGCCTGCTTCTCGGTACATTGACTACACTGGCTGCTTTGATGGCTATGGTTATGAACTTCTCGTTCCTGTTCTCGGGTACAGTAAGCACCAATGCAATCTACCTGCTGTTTGAAATCTTCCTTGTAGTTGCTGGTGCAAATGCCGGAAGAATTGGCTTTGACCGTTGGGTACTGCCCTTCCTGCGTGGACTGTTTCGTAAAAATAAAGATACCTTTCCAGCGGACCCTAGCCGAAAAATAGCTTAAACATCCCAAAATAACCGTTATCCTCCGGGGTAATGGTTATTTTTTTTGTGCTGTTATGCTCACAAGAGGTCTTTCAGCTCCTTCTAACTCGGACTCTTTTATCGGATTCATCATCCCCTCCAAACGTTTACAAGTTGGATACAACATGGAATCCTCACGATACATTTACCCTATACACTACAGTTACATCAAAGAACGTAATGGAGGGTTATATCATGAAAAAAATTACCAAAGCCTATCTCATGCTCGCAGCCGTAACTTTCACAGTGCAAACTATGGGATTGGGATATACGACATCAGCCAAAGCGGCGACGTCTACTATGACATCTCAGGCAGAAAGTGTACAACATATCTCCAAGACCTTCGAGCAGCTACTACGCCAACCCGGCAAGCTACCTCAGGCATTCACTTATTTGCAAAAGCATATTCAATCCATTCCAGCCTCTCAAGCTACCATCATGGTGCTTCATCTGGAAAATGCACAGAACCAGCAATTGGATTCCTATGCAAAGACCTTATACCCGGCCTCTGTTCAAACCAAGATAAATGAAATCTATAAACCCGGTGATTCGTTCACAAATGTAATCAGCCGTTCAAGCGATGTGAACCTGAAAAAGTTGCTAACTCAAACAAGAGATGCCGGCTACAAACTTGAAACTGCAGAAGGCATGTACTACCCAGTCATCAACTATGAAAAATATAAAGTCTTCGGGAAGCACACCACGACAGATATCCGCAGCTATATTGACATCATGGCGATGGAATCCGGACAGGCGGCTACCAAGGATGCCGCGCTCCGTATCGGCTACCAACAGTTAGCCGGACGAGTGCTGGCACAGGAGGCATTTTTAAACCAATATCCACATTCCAACCGTACACAAGCTATAAAAAAATTGCACGATCTGTACTTCTTCTATACTTTCTATGGCACGAACAATACGCCATTATTCGATTATGATACCGGGAAGATTCATCCGAATGCGAAAAAAGGGTATCAATTCGTCGTTCAACGTAATATGGATTCGAAGAGTACCTACATTCAAAAGCTGAAAGCATTTATGACACTGTTGGATCAAAATGCAGATCAGCGTACCACGCAGGTATCCACTTGGCTTAAAAAGAACGTGCCTTCTAATTAATCAAAAACGCAAAATACACAAAAGAACTTCCATTCCCACACACCATGTGGATTCGGAAGTTCTTTTTTTACATTTACGTATCACTTTCTTGACCAAAAGCCCAACAATTGAGACTCAACGAGCCAAGGACATACGATTGAAAAAGCTTATGCGCAGAGCGCTCATGATCCGCAGCCCCCATCGCATAAAACAAAGGTGAAAAATGCTCTATTCCATAAGAAGGTACCGCCTGTTTGGCATATGGAGCCTTTTTGTCATATTGGAATAGGTGGCGCAAATTCCAGTCTTGAAGCTGCTGTGCAATCCAGTCATCATATTGAACGGCCCAATCGGCTGGCTCACTCGTCTGCTTGAGTGTCCGCAAGTTGTGGACCAATCCGCCGCTACCGATAATCAAAATCCCTTGTTCTCGCAACGGCGCCAGCATCCGTCCAATCTCGTATTGCTCCTGGGGAGCGCGCCGAGAATCAATGGATAAGGGTACGACCGGTATGTCCGCATCAGGATATATATGCCGCAAAACCACCCATGCTCCATGATCCAGTCCTCGGTTCCGAACCGGCTGGTGGAACAGGTTATGCTGACTGAACAGATGCTCTATCTCCTCATACAGCTTCGGATCGCCTGGTGCAGGGTAATCGATTGAGTACATTTCTTCGGGAAAGCCATAGAAATCGTGCAACGCTGCATGCTGATCATCCGCGCCGATACATTGATCGGGGCTATCCCAATGCGCGGAAAAAATGACAATTCCTTTGGGTCGGGGCAGGCTCGCGCCCAGCTTTGCAAGAAAGCTGGTATATGCGTTATTTTCTACAGCCAGTGTCGGTGAACCATGCGCAACAAAAATTGAGGGTAATGTCATCGCTGCCAACCTCCACACGCCAGTATAGTGTTACTCTTCCATTTTACTCCGGCGGAGGCGCAATTTCCAATACAATCCGTTACACACTGAAATCAGATCATCCAGTGCTGCCAATCCCGTTGAATATTTTCCTGTTCATCCAGCCATTCAAGTGTCCGATCAATGAGCCGTTGCCGCTCTTTACCTGACGAGAAAGTGTGATCCCCCTGGAAAATAATCTCTTTATCACAGCGCCCCTCTGGACGCATCCAGAATATCTTTTGAAACAGAAATGCATAATCCACAGGAATAATATCATCCGAGGTGCCATGAATAACGAGCACATCTCCGTTAAATTTAACGGCCTCCTGAAACGGCTGAAATTGAGCTAACGACTCAAAATAAGCAGGCGTAAATTTATAGCCCAAATAGTCGGCATGACCGGTTTTAACAGACTCATCGTACACGCTTCGCTCCGTAATTTTGACGATGTCGTTGAATGGATAGCCCACTGCTGACCAAAGAACCAGATTTTGTACTCTCTTATCCCGTACGGCTGTGAGAAGGGCAACCGCGCCCCCCAGACTGTGACCGATCAGCGTCACCTTGGTTGGGTCAATGTCCGCACAATTGACGGCGTAATCCAACACGGTACGTGTCTGATTAATCATGGATTCGAGCCCCTGCTTGCCGTATTCACCTGTGCTTTCCCCACAACCGGCAAAATCAAAGCGCAGGACAAAGTATCCCCCTTCGGCCAGTTCACGCGCAGTCTTGACGAATAATCGATCTACTCCGATACGATTGCCCACAAAACCGTGACATATAACAACGAGGGGAACTCGTCTCTGACGCTCTCCCTCATTTGTACGGTTTGGATAATGAATTGTTGCGGCCAGCTCTTCATGTTCAAAGCGAATTCCAATTTGCCGTTCCATCCTGATTCCCCCTGTTTCAAGCTTCACTACACATTTATGAATTCAAGCTCATATAGTAACGTGGAATATCCATCCAGGATATTCATTCACTTTAATTCCGATAAGTTTAATAAGTTTTATAGTAAAGTCAGTCTATCATCGCCCTGCTTCCTTGTCAACCTGTCAGTTCACATCGTTAAAAAAGTAAACAAATAGCGCTCCCCGGTGCGATTCCGGAGAACGCTATACTACACTTATTAGAGTGAATCCACTACATTAAAGTAGACATTCGTTATTCGTAGCTGTTCCTAAACATTTGGTGGGTCTCCGTTCGTCCCTCCCACTCCAGCTTACAAGAGGCGCCGTTATGTTCATCCTCATGCCACAGGCTGCGGTAGTTCTGTGCACCTAGTTCACCTGCAAATTCTGTATCCTCAGCCACTTCAATATCGTCCAGTATACGGTAGGTTGGAGAAGTTCCTTGAACACTCCGGTGACTCACATTTGTAGACGAGGCCACCCCGCTATTCCCGTTCGAAGCGTTTGCTAATCGTTTTTGGACTGAATAATCTGCCTGGTTCTCCAGTTTCATGATGCCACACCCTCTTAACGTTTATATTCAGGTTGCTCTATGTGCTCACCCTGTATCCAGTTTGAGGAGAATGCAGCGGTAATATACATTTTATAGATAAAGTCTTTTGCCATCCGACGCTTCCTCACGTATACTGTCTTTGTTACGAAATGGCGGTTCCATCACCCCGGAATACGCTCATAAAGCAGGAGGAAGAAATGAATAAAGCAAAAAATTATACGCTTATTGCATGGATTGCCTTGTCTATGTTTTTTTTGACACAGGCAATTATCGGATGGTTTGTCACCTTTACAGGTGGGGATATCAAACCCTTTGAAAAAATCAGCCTATCCACCCTTATCATCATCGCCGCAGGAGCCATTCTACTCGTTGAAGCCCTGATGAATTTTATGGACCGTCCCGAAGAAGGCGAGGAGACACAACAGCCAGACCATGCCCCTGTAAAGCCCCAGATGAATCTTAAATCCATCTTGATGTATGTTGTGTTAGTTGTCGTGATTCTTGTCGCCGGACTAGCGCTGCGCAGTGTACTGCCGGTATTCAGGATCTCACCTTGGGTAAATTTAATTCTCGCCGCCATCGGCTTTATTGGACTCAAACCGATTTTTCTGCGTAAAAAGCGTTCATAGCCCGCAATTCTCATTATATGGAGCTGCCTCATTTTGGATCATAGCAGCTCCTTTTCATTTCGATCAGGCAACCGACTTACAGCTTGAGCGTGCGCCAAAAAGCCGTATTCCTGGCCTGCAAGAAGCTGCATGGGGGAATACGGCTTGATATACTTTAAAACTTATTTGGAAAATAGTTGTTCTGCATTATCCAGAGCAATTTTATGTCCCATCGCGGAATAGTCCAGCCAAGGCTGTCCGTCCAACATGTAGACATGCCCTTGCTTCACCGCTTTGAGACCTTGCCATACTGTATTTCCTTCCAGCTGTTTGTATACCTTTTGGGCATCCGCGCCTTTACTGATGATAACAAGGATCGCATCGGCATCATAATCCGGTAAAACCTCTTGGGAAACAACTTGATAAGCCTTGTTGATCTTTTCTACACCCTTGGCTGGCTTCAAGCCCAAGTCCTGATACAACAGCGGTCCTACGGGACGCTTCATCCCCATAACACGAACCTCTTTCGCCGTCACACGTACAGCCATAACCGTTCCGTCCCCAATTTTTGAATGAATCAGCTTTTTGACTCGTTCCTTCTGTGTATCATAATCTTTTAGAAATGCGTCTGCCTGTGCTTCATGTTTGACCATAGCAGCTATTTTTTTCAATTGATCCTTCCATGTGCCTTCATCCAGATCAAAAACTTCGGTCGGCGCAATTTTTTCAAACTTGGCCACATCGGTTCCCGAATATTTTTTGTCCAAAAAAATATGATCAGGTTGAAGTTCCAATACCGCTTCCATATCCGGGTCTGTGACAACACCTAGCTTACGTGTAGTTTGAAGACGATCTTTTACATGGGGCAGAAAATCCTTCACATCTCCACCAATGACCGAACCAGCCGGAGTAATGCCCAATGCCAGCAGGTTGTTTGTCAAATGAATAGACATCGAAGCAATGCGCGAATCCGCACTAATGGTTGTCTGCGCACTGCCAGCCGCTTTCGTATCGGTAGCCTGTTTGTCGGCTGCTTGTCCGCAAGCGGACAGCATGATCATGCATACAACAAGAGTTGTGACTACCCATGAACGTTTAAAATCAGAACCCTTAAATTTGTGCTTTCTCATGTTACTCTCTCCTATGCTACAGAAACTCTACATTATAATGATCAATATAGAAGGCTTCTGCTTAGTTATTAATTTCAACGGGTTGCATCATTTGCATCATATGATTTCATATGTACCTATTCCTTCTGTCATTTTGTTCGGGACAACAGGAATAAAAAATACGGAGCTCCTACCACAGCAACCACCACACCTGCGGGAATCGCATTCGGCTGAAACACCGAACGCCCAATCGTGTCTGCGGTGACCAGAATAACGACCCCGACCAAACAGGCTACTGGCAGCAAATGCTGGTACATCGGCCCAACCAGACGGCGAGCCAGATGAGGCGCAATCAGCCCAATAAAACCGATGCCTCCAGCCATGGATACGCTGGCACTGGATAGAGCCACGGCTGCGCCCAGCAGTAATAGACGCTGGCGCTTCACATTTGTGCCGATTCCAGCTGCGGTCTCGTCGCCCAACGACAGATTGTTCAGACTGCGCGTCTGCGACAGAACGTAGGGTAATACAATGACTATCCAAGGCAACAAAGCCGCTGCGTGTATCCAATCCCGGCCCCAAACGCTGCCAGCCAACCAACGTGCAGTAAATGCGTACGTATCCTCATCCAGCCGCAACGACCAATACAGCGTTATGGCGCTAAGACCCGAGGCTACACCGATGCCGGACAAAATCAGACGCACCGGCACGATTCCTCTGCTGCGGTTATAGGACAACAAAACAATTAGCACCGCCGCAATGACACCTCCTGCAAAGGTAAACAAGGGGATCAGAACGGCGGCTGATCCGTCCAGGTCGCGAAAAAAGCTAACGAACATTACCAGCCCCAACGCAGCCCCTGCGTGAAGTCCCAGAACTCCGGGATCAGCAAGTGCGTTCCGTGACAAGCCTTGCATGACCGCTCCGGCTGCGCCTAGTCCCGCTCCAGCTAGCACCGTTACAGCAATACGTGGCAGACGATATTCGAACAGAACGATGTGATCACGTCCGCTGCCACCGCCAAACAACGTATCCAGCACGCGTAGCGGTGGAATACGAATTGTTCCGGTATTCAAACCCAAAACAAGGACAGCAAAGCTGATCCCCGCCAATACCAAACAAACGAGCCAAGCCTTTTTCGTTCTTGTGTCCCCAATCCCTAAAGAGCGACTCACTATAAATCCCTCCTTTCCTTACGGGCGAGAAAGAGGAAAAAGGGTACTCCGATAAAAGACACCATAATCCCAATAGCTAGCTCCTCTGGCGGATTTGCCATTCTCGCTCCCAAATCTGCCAGCACCAGCAATACGGCTCCCAATAACGCAGACAGCGGCACGATCTGGCGATAATCCACACCGATTAGCTTGCGAGCGATATGTGGGATAACCAAACCTACAAAGCCGATGGCTCCGGCAGCCGATACAGATAGGCCGGCCAGTACCACTACAGTCAGCAGACCCAAAAGCCGGATACGCCTGAGATTCAACCCAAGGTTTAACGCCACCTCATCGCCCATCGAAATCAGCGAAATGGAACGTGCCAGCCCCATAGACCAGACGATCACAATAAGCAAAATCGGTGCAAGAATCTCAAGCTGCGACCATTTAATCCCGGCTACACCACCCGCATACCAGAAGGCTAAATCCTGACTTAGATCAAAATAAATCGCAATCCCCGAAGTCATGGAACCTAACAAGGCAGCCGTCACAGCTCCAGACACCGTCAATCTCATAGGTGTCAATCCTCCCGGTGCAGATGCTCCCAGACCAAATACTAGTAAGGTACTCATCAGCGCACCAAGGAACGACAATACAATTAACGTCCCATAAGGTAGATTGGGGAAAAAGGCAAAACTCACTGCAACTACAAACATCGCTCCTGCGTTAATGCCCAGCACACCTGTATCTCCCAGCGGGTTGCGTGTAATACCCTGAATCAGAGAGCCTGCCACCGCCAGCGCAGCTCCAATAACAGCTGCACCGAGTACACGCGGTAATCTCAGCTCGTGAATGATCTGATGGGTCATTAGCGAACGATCATAGTGAAATACTGCCGACCACACGGTGCTTACGGTCAAATCCTTGGCTCCGAGAGAAATGGCGGCGAATATGGCCAAAGCCAACAATACAGCCGAAGCTGTGAACAACAACGCCTGCCGAACCCTACCCGCTCGAAGCACTGGACGTGCTGTTATGTCTACTTCAGGAACTGCCCTCTCTGTCAGAGCTGTATGTTTGTCCATGCTGTCTTTGGACTGCATTTGGTGAGGTCACTCCCTCCATACCTGAAAATCATCACGTTTCTTATAACGATAATGATAATTATTATCAACTTGATACATAATAGCATGTTTCTATGACATTGCAAGCCAAAAACTGTTCCCCTTAGGAGGAACAGTTTTTGAATATATCTATATGATTTTACTGCACAAATGACTCCAAACGGTCCTCTCTTTAGTACGTAGGCCAGCCTGCCGAATCCCATTTCAAATCACTAATCAGAAGCTTTGGATTTCCACCATCAGTGGCATCATAGGCATGACGTGCAATCACACTGTTGTTATAGACAGATTGTCCACCCGGTCCCTTCCAACGGTCATTCCCTGCATCCAGTATCGTTCCACCGCCATCCATCAGGCTTTTGCCGCTCTTGTCCACATACGGTCCGGTAATACTAGTAGAGCGACCGTAAATAATCTTATAATTACTGTCTACGCCTTTGCAGCAGTTATCAATGGAAGCAAACAGATAATAATAGCCGTCGCGGTATGTAACATGTGGCGCTTCCAAACCACCAGCCGTACGCTTGGCGATAGAATAGATCTGGCCCGTAGGCTTCATCGTATTTTTATCCAGTCGAGTCACTTTCAAGCCTGAATTCCATGAACCAAAGGAAAGCCACGGGTTACCGGAAGCGTCAATGACGAGATTCGGGTCAATAGCATTATAATCGTTAGCATCCGTCGTACGCAGCACTAGTCCATCATCTCTCCAGCTCCCCGCGCCAATGCTCGTTGCGGAAGCTAGTCCGATAGCCGAGGTCCGGGCACCAAAAGTAGAAATGGAATAGTACAGCCATACCCGTCCATTATACTTTTGAGCATCCGGTGCCCATACATCGTTAGTCTTTTGCTTAGGTACATACGTTTTCCACCATGATGGCGGCGACAGGAATATTTGCGGCAATCTGTAAAAATTGCGTCCGTCGTCCGATCTTTGAACCTGTATCCCCTGCCCTGTAGAGAAAATATACCATGCGTTGCCTTCCTTCGTAATGGACGGATCATGCACTGCCACATCGCCAGTTAACGCCCAATGCTCTGCGGATGCAGATGGCATCACTGACAGCATTAAAGCAGCCGAGGTTACGGCAGCAAACGCCGTTCGGGTCAATTTACTCTGTACTGATTTTTTCCATGCTTTCAACATTCTTTCGCACCTCCGAATGAGTATCTTATAATGAAATTCAGGTGACACACCTATTACATTAGTGTTTATACTTATGAAGTTACCCATATATTAACCTATCACATTCAGTTTTGTAAACGCTTTATTTCAAATAAAAAGAAATTCATAAACTACGCATAACAATATACATACGAGGATTTTGCAAAATCCTGATACAAAAAAGGAGCCCATAGGCTCCTTTTCAAATTAACATATTAAATAGATTTTCGTTTTTGTTCAGTTCCGTGTATTTAAGCCCCTTGCGGTTCATTCGTTCAATTAAAGGAAGATAGTCTTCCTTGTGGAACAGTTCAATGCCGACCAGAGCGGGTCCATTTTCCTTATCATTCTTTTTCGTATATTCAAACCTAGTAATATCGTCGTCTGGTCCAAGCACATCCTGTAGAAACTCACGCAGTGCCCCAGCTCTTTGCGGGAAATTCACCATAAAATAATGCTTCAGTCCTTCGTAAATGAGGGACCGTTCCTTAATCTCCTGCATACGATCTATATCGTTGTTACCACCGCTGACGATACAGACCACCGTTTTGCCTTGAATCTGCTCGCGATACAGATCAAGTGCTGCAACAGGCAGTGAACCCGCAGGCTCCACAACAATCGCATTTTCATTATACAGCTCCAGAATCGCGGTACATGCTTTGCCTTCCGGTACCTTTACAATATCGTCCAAGGTATGTTTACAAATATCGTATGTCAGCTGACCCACACGCTTCACTGCAGCTCCGTCAACAAACTTGTCTATTTGATCCAGTGTAACCACCTTGTGCAAACGCATCGCTTCCGTCATCGACGCCGCGCCGAGGGGTTCCACGCCAATTACCTTGGTGGACGGACTCACGGTTTTAACATACGTACCTACGCCTGCCGCCAAACCGCCGCCGCCAATCGTTACGAACACATAGTCCATAGGTGTATCTAGGCTCTCCATCACTTCCATCGCAATCGTACCATTGCCCGCAATAATTTTCGGCTGATCGAACGGATGGATGAAGGTCATTGCCTGCTCGCTGCACACCTTCATGGCCTCGTCATAGGCATCGTCAAACGTGTCTCCGGTCAGAATGACCTCTACACTGTTACCGCCAAAGCGACGAACCTGCTTGACCTTCTGATTGGGCGTTGTACTCGGCATAAATATTTTACCATGGATACCAAGTGCATTACATGAAAAAGCCACACCTTGCGCATGATTCCCCGCACTCGCACACACGATTCCTTTTTCCATTTGCTCAGGGGTCAAGCTACGGATCATGTTGTAAGCTCCACGGATTTTAAAGGACCGCACGACTTGGAGATCCTCTCTTTTCAGATACACATTACAGTTATATTTGGCCGATAGGACGGCATCCCTCTGTAAAGGTGTACGTACAATCACCTCACGCAGCATATGATGCGCTCGTACAATATCCTCCATGCCAACGGTTGACGCCATGGTCGGGTCAGTTTTCTGGGTTTCTGTTGGTTCCATAGGTTCTCCACGCTCCGCCTGAATATTTCTGTATTTGAGCATTTTGCATAAATCCCAAGAGCGATTTCAAATCAGCAATATACAGATCGAAACGGTTTAGTTCGTCTATATATTGTACTTTTGAGCGTTAGGAATCGAATTATGCAAAGTACTGTATTTGAAATCTTTCAAATATCATACCACGTTTACCCATAGCTTGTGCAGATGATAGTCATGAAAATGAGAATGAAAATCAATCGAATCTAAAAAAAGGCAGACCAGGACAATGCCCGATCAGCCTTTTCTGACGTTGCACATTTCTTGTATTCCATTGCTCTATTTAATACCTTTCCGATTATCCTTTTACTCCGCCTGCCGTCATCCCTTCAATAAAGTAACGCTGGAAGAACAGGAACACGACGAGAATCGGTAAAATAGCCAAAACGGATCCCGCGATCAGCACATCATAATTGTTGCCATACGGCGTCAGCAGACTGGACAGTCCAATTGGCAGTGTCAGCATGTCGTTCGTACGTAATACAATCATCGGCCACAGGAAGTTATTCCAACTGTTCATCGCCTGCAAAATAGCCATTGCCGCAAATGCAGGCGCCATCAGAGGCATCATAATCCGCACGAAAATGCCATATTCTGAACAGCCGTCAACCCGCGCAGCATCCATGAAGTCCTTGGGAACACCACTCAAATATTGACGGAAGAAAAAGATCGGGATCGGCGCGACGACGAAGGGTAGAATTACGCCCCATACTGTATTAATTAGCTTCATGCCAATCATTAGCTTGTAGAGCGGCAGCATGATAATTTCTACCGGGATCATCATCACGACCAGCACCAGTGTGAAAATCACATTTTTCAATCTAAAACGGTACATCTCCAGACCGTAGCCAACCATCGCGGACAATATCAGACATAACACCGTAAACAAGACGGTAATGACAATACTGTTCCAGTACCATTGAAAATAATCCGTCGTCCCCTGAAAGATGAACGCATAGTTTTTCAAGGACATGATGCCCCACTCCAGCTTAAGATTCAAGCCGTAGCGCAGCAGCTCCGTCGATGGCTTGAACGAGGCAAGCGTCACGGCAAATAGCGGAAACAAGGCAAACCCGGCAAACAGAATGAACAGGACAACGAGCAATGCGGATAACGAGCCTTTTTGTTTCTGAGCCATCGCTTAATCCTCCTTCCGGAACATACCGAAAAATTTGAGCTGGATCAGGTTCAGCACGAGTGTAAATACAAGCAATACAATGCCTACCGCAGCTCCAAAGCCCATACTGTTCTGCTCCAGACCTTGGCGATAGAGATAGCCAACAATCGTTAAACCAATATCGTTCGGGGAGTTATTTCCGTTCCACAGCATGTAGCTCTCCGTGAACATGGATAACCCCGCATAAATGCTAATCGTAAATACGTAGATCGTTACTGGTTTCAGCATAGGAATCGTAATCCGCCAAAATGAATCGAAACGACTGGCTCCATCAATTTGCGCAGCCTCATACAACTCAGGAGGAATGTTCTGGAGTCCCGACATGTAATACAGCATGTTCACGCCTAACCATCTCCACAAGGCCAGCACGATCAACGCTAAAAAGCCGGTGTTCGCGTTCATTAGCCATTTGTAAGGCTCCAGACCGAATACCCCCAACAGGGAGTTCATCAGCGAACCATCCAATTCCCCGAACATGAGGCGGAAGATCGTTCCTGCTACCACCACTGAGGTTAGTGCAGGGATAAACATCACGGAGCGAAACAACCCTCTGCCCGGCATTTTAGGCGAATTCAGCAATACCGCCAATACCAGCGGCAGAGGAATCAGCACGACCAGGGTAAGGAGCGTGTACAGGACGCTATTCAATATCGCCTTTCCAAACGTAGGATTGATTAAGTCCTTATAATTTTCCAGTCCAACATAAGTTGTTATCCCTGGCAGGACTTCCTGAAAGCTCATAATGACCGTCGATATGACCGGATAGGCAAAAAATAGCGCAAAGGACAGTAAAAATGGAAGGACAAACACATACGGTGCCGTACGGCTGGAATGAATAAAGCGACTCCATCGGCTTCTGGTCGGACGCTGAGGCTGTGGCGGCTGACCTGTCGGTACATTAGCGTTCGTATGAACGGGCGTTGCCATGAATCTCACTCCCTTTCCTGTTGGGGTCTATCTCAGTTCATCTGCCAGCTCATGTAGCACCGTGGCTGGATCTTCGCCATTCTGTAGTGTCCGATAAAGTATTTTATTGCGCACAGCACTGGCGATATCAGGCGTTTTCGGACCGATATGCACCGCATTGATTTCATCTTTGACTTCGATGAGCGTGTCAAAAATATTCGTTCCGAAATACTCCGTAAATTTATTCTTGGCTTTGGCTTCCGGCATGGTCCACACTTCACTACGGATGGGATCAAAACCAAGCTGCTTCCAGATCTCCACATTCCCTTGCTTGGATAGCTTGGCAAAGGCCAGAAAGCGCATCGCCAGATCCTGGTGCTCTGATTGGTTCGTGACTACTGTTCCGGTTCCACCCATACCCGCTGAGCGAAAACCACCTTTTTCCCACGCTGGCATGGGTCTGATGATAATTTTACCTTTTAGGTCAGGCATGTAATCCGTAAAACGTCCCATATACCACATCGGCATCCATACCGAAGCGGCCCCACCTTTGTTCATAAATCCGTAGTATTCCTCCATGTGATGCCCGCCGCCCGGTGCGGGAATAGCGATTTTGTCTTTTATCATCTGTTGAAGAAACTCGAGTGTTTTAATATTGGTTTCGTTATCCAACGTCAACTCGCCCTTGTCATCCAGAAAATCTGAATTTTGCTGGGAGATCATCGGCCAATAGCTCCATAGGTCATTCGTTTCTAAGGTCGCCATGGGCTTGCCTGTTTTCGCCAGTACTTGCTTGCCTGCAGCAGCATAGTCTGCCCAGGTGACGATGGAATCCGGGTTTACCCCCGCCTGGTCCATAATCTCTTTATTGTAGTACATCACTTCGGCCCCAACGTGGAAGTCAATGCCGTAATATTTACCGTCTTTGCCGTAAATCTGTACTCTGGAAGGCACAATGTTATTGATCTCGGGGTCAATCACCGGATTGAGCGGGACCAGCTGCGGTATGCCTTTGAGGAAATTACCGATCTTGTTCACCTCGATATCCGCGATATCCGGCGCTCCCACCCCCGATTGCAGCGCAATCGACAGCTTACTGTGATGGTTATCATAAGGAAATGTATTCGCTTTCAAATTAATCAATTCATCAGGGTGCTGTTGGTTCCATTGGTCAGCCATTTGCAGAAAAAACTTCTCATGCAGTTCATTGAACGTCCATAATACAAGTTCTGTTCCCGGCCCATCCTTTTCATCGGTCTTGAAAGAACAGCCTTGCAGCAGTCCAGCCATCAAAACCACCGCCATAAGCATCAAAGCCATGCGTTTTCTTCGCAGCAGCATATCCTTCCCCCTTCGCATGATGAAATCCTAATTCGTAAATGATTGCGCTTTCTTTTATTATTTAACATCAACACAAATTAGTTTACAACAACATTATTTATAAAATATTTATTTTCAACGCAGATTAGCGTCTCCTTTGCATTATAGGGGGAAAATGAATTGAATGAGGCTATGATGATTTTTGCATAAAAAAGAGGCCCCACTCGAATTGAAACTCGAAGTTGGGCCTCGCTTTTTTAACTACTCTTGGGAATGGGCTGCTTCGTCCTTTACTTCTTCCCGAAATGATCTAATACTTTCTTTACGACGATTATTTTTTTCTTCGATCTGCTTACGCTCCTCGTTGCTGATTTCAGAGGAAAATTCGTTTAGATATCCTTCAGCTTCATGCAGGTTCTGCTGTGTGTTCTGAATACTTTGTTGCAAATGTTCAACATTATCGGCTCGATTATCTGGTTTTGCCATTCGTTTGTCGCCTCCTAATTATGGGGTCGCTCAGTAGAGCGCTAATCCGTAGCTTGATCGCTATCGGAGCATTTTATGCATTAAAATGCTCACCAAACCACTTTCCTGCGGCTTCGGCTTCAGTCCGAGTCAATTGATGACCATTGCGTTCCCAATATGCTTCCACCTGCGCTCCGGCCCCTTCCAATAATGCTTGCAGCTCCTGAGATTCCGAAATCGGAACAATGGGATCATTCTCACCGGAAGACAAAAATACAGGGATACCATTCAAAGCTGGCAAATCCAGGCCACGCAACGGCACCATTGCATGGTGCAAAATAGCTCCACGTAACGCTTTTGCATCGTGAAAGAGCATGCTGGCGGCTATGTTTGCACCATTGGAGTAGCCAAGAGCCACCACGTTATTACGATCAAAATCGTATTGCTCTGCAGCTGTGTCCACAAATTCGCTCAGTTCTTTGGTGCGAAATACGAGATCCTCAATGTCGAACACTCCTTCTGCCAAACGGCGAAAGAAACGCGGCATCCCATTTTCCAGCACATTTCCTCTCACGCCTAATACAGAAGCTCCCGGTGCTACCATCTCAGCCAAAGGTATCAGGTCTTGTTCGTTCCCGCCTGTACCATGCAACAGCAAAATAACCGGGGCTTGCGGATGATTTCCTTTACGAAATACGTGTTTCATTTATATTTCCTCCTCATTTTTTCTTTAAATTAAGATTCTTATTTTTAGTATAAATTAATTATAGCCAACTTCGCTGCCTTTTACAAACCTAATTAGCCTGATCTACATCTTTTTTCTAAAATGATGCCTTGTTCCATTGACATGTAGTATAGCTCTACTTTACTATGGTGTTAGATATTTAGAATATTATCTAAATATCTAAAGGAGGAAATGTATTTTGAACGATGCCTTCAAAGCTTTGGCTGATCCGACCCGGCGTACAATCTTACAGCTTTTAAAGGAGAAAAGTATGAGCGCAGGTGAAGTGGCTGAACATTTTCAAATTAGTAAGCCCAGCATCTCCCACCATCTCAATATCCTGAAGCAGGCTGGGCTGGTGCTGGATGAACGACAGGGGCAAAACATTATCTACACCCTGCATACAACGGTTGTGGCGGATGTCATCGGTTGGATGTTCAGCATCGCCCACTCCGATACCCCTGCCCAGAAAAATGTGAATCATATCAAGGATACGGAGGGATCTGAATGAAATTTCGAATACATTGGAGCTTTACAGATGTTTTGACGACTTTGATTGCCTTATCACCTGCTATAGGAGCTATATTGATGTACGACCGACTTCCCAATGTTCTAGCCTCGCATTTTGGCTTTGACAATACAGCAGACGGGTATATGAGCAAAAGTGGTTCTATTATCATGCTCGTGCTGTTGGGTCTAGTACCGCTGGTCATTCGATTGGCACGCTACATGGACCCCAACAGAGCTAATTATGAGAAATTTTCAAAAGCCTATGAAGTTACGCGTGCAGGTATTTCTTTGGTTCTGGCTGTAGCTGGATGGGGGATGCTGCTGTATAACCTGAACATACGACTGCAAATGAATACTATAATTTTGGGGGTAATAGGCCTGCTGCTGCTGGTGATGGGTAATTATATGACTCAGGTGCAGCCGAACTATACCTTCGGTATCCGCACTCCGTGGACTCTGTCTAACCCCGAGGTATGGCGTAAAACGCACCGTTTCGGTGGACCTATGATGATGCTCGGTGGTGCTTCGGGTTTGGTGGCGGCATGGGTCGATGGAGTGGCGGGAACGGTCATTTTTCTATCCATGCTGATCATATCCGTCATCTCTCCCATACTCTATTCTCTCTTGTTGTATCGTAAGCTAAACCAGTAAGCAGACAAAGCCAAACCTGAACCTAAAAAAGGAACCTCCCAATCCACGTAAACGTAGAATTAGGAGGTTCTTTGTACATTTAATCTTAATATTAGAACACCAGCTTATCGGGATGCGTGCCTACACGCTCATCAAGATGAAGACCATTGATTCGTTCAATATCCTCAGCCGTCAATTCAAAGTCGAATAAATCAGCATTTTCGCGAATACGATGCGCGGTTACAGATTTGGGAATCGTCACAATCCCCCGATCCAGATGCCAACGCAAAATAACCTGCGAAGAGGTTTTACCGTATTTGGCAGCAATCTCAACGATGTCCGCTTGCTCGGTTAATTTCCCCTTCATCAGCGGACTCCACGATTCAAGCTGAATCTGGTGCTCCCGGCAGTATTGATGCAACTCTTGTTGAGTCAGACGAGGGTGAAGCTCCACTTGGTTGATGACAGGAACCATGTTGCTGTCTTTGAGGAGGTCTTCGAGATGGTGAACTTGGAAGTTACTAACTCCGATAGCGCGTACGCTTCCTTCTTCATACAGTCGTTCGAATGCCTTCCAGGTTTCCTTGTACTTATCCTTGCCAGGCCAATGAATGAGATACAGATCAATGATATCCAGACCTAGCCGCTTACGGCTTTCCTCAAAGGCACGCAGTGTTGAATCGTAGCCCTGATCCTGATTCCATAACTTGGTGGTTACAAACAGATTTTCTCTAGGCGTCCCACTATCACGAATGGCTTGTCCAACCAGTTCCTCGTTACCGTAGATCGCCGCTGTATCAACGTGACGGTAACCGACCTCAATAGCTGTTTTGACCGCTTCGTAGACCTCATTGCCTTCCGCCTTGTAAGTACCGAAACCGAGCCAAGGCATCTGAACTCCGTTATTCAGTACAGTTGTATCCGCAATGTTCCCCATGTCTATTCCTCCTGTTCCTGATTATGAATTATTCAACGGGATGATTACAGTTTAGTTGCATCCTGAAAAGCATTCACTTGAAGTGGAGCAGCCAACAATTCTTTAGCCGCGGCAACAAATGCCTGGAAATGGGCAGAATTATTATGGAAATCTACAGCAGCAGCATCTTTCCACTCTTCAACCATCGTAAATGCGTTGGGATCATTCAGATCCTGCATTAACGTGTAACGTACATTACCTTCTTCAGCTTGAGATGCGCTGATCAGCCCTTGGGTTTGTTGCAGAAAAGTCTCTCTTTTTTCAGGTAAAACTTTCATATCGGCATGAATAATAATCATATTATGTTCCTCCTCGTATTATGTAACTATTTCTATTATAGACCATTCTTTCGACAGAATAAAAGTGCGGGCGTTTCTGTAATACAGTAAAATAGATCGTATGGGGGAGAAGATCAGCTGATCCGTTCCTCCTATATTTTGTTTAACGGCGGTGAAGGCATGTGCGTTTTCAGACAAAGCTAATGGTATTTATATCTCTTTTAGTACTGGTAGTTACCGGGCTGTTGGGATTATCCTTTCGATATATGATCACCTCCGCTCTATATGATGAAATCGGAGAAAGGGCGCTCACCGTCGCCAATACCCTCGCCGTAGATGCGCAGGTCAGAGACGCTCTGGAGCAGACTGAGACGACGCAATTGCGTTCGCGTATCAACGAGGTCATAAAGCCTGTCCAAGCCAGCAGCGGCGCTGATTTTATTACTATTGCTGATCGTCATCTCATCCGGCAGTGGCATGTAAACCCGGAGCGCATCGGCACGCCTATGATAGACCCCATGAATGATAAGGTACTGCAAGGGCAGTCCTTTATCACTGAATCGACGGGTTCTCTCGGACCGTCAATACGCGCCAAAACAGCCGTTTATGATACGCAAGGTAAGGCCATCGGGCTCGTCTCTGTAGGTTTTTTAATGACAGATGTGCAGCAAAATATTCGTACATACACATATGCATGGCTCTGGTTTATGGTGGGCGCGCTGATGATCGGCATATTGGGAAGCCTGGTTATAGCGCAACGGGTTCGACGCGCACTGCATGGACTGGAGCCAGTGGAGATCGGACGGCTGTACCAGGAAAAGCAAGCCATTATTGAGTCCATCGGCGAAGGAATTATCGCGGTTAATAGTAACGGACAAATCACACTTGCCAATCCACAGGCAGCTCGCTTGATCGGACTCCCCGCGGAAACCTCTATCTACGGATGCGACCTTCGTCACTTGACAGGTGTTCCAGATGTACTGGTTGATATGCTTGTTGCCGATTACACAGTAGAGCATTCAACGATGGGGCCAGATCAGGGACAGGACATATGGAATAAGGAAATTGAGGTCCAGCAGCGAATTGTAGTCGTCAGCCGTGTGCCGATCCAGGATCGTTCCGGTCGCATCATGGGCACAGTTGCCAGTCTGCGTGACAAGACCGAACTGCTCCACATGACACAACAGTTGACAGAGGTCAAAGATTACGCGGAAGTACTTCGATCACAAACACACGAATACGCCAATCGGCTGTATCTCATATCCGGCCTGATTCAGTTGGAGTGTTATGACGAAGCGGTGGACTTTATCACCCAGGAATCAGAGGAATATCGTGTACACAGGCCGATTGGCACAGCTCTCCTAACCGATTCAATCATCGCCAGCCTACTGATCGGTAAGAAGAAACAGGCGCTGGAAAAAGGGGTTTTACTCCATTTTGATATTAAAGGAGCATTCTCAACCCAGTCTCCTACGTTGGAGTGGTCCTTTCTCGCTTCCATAGCCGGAAACCTGCTGGACAATGCCATGGAAGCTGTTGCGATGTCCTCCATCTCTGACGGACAGGTCTGGTTCCGGCTTGAAGAAACGACTGAAGCCATCATCGTCGAAGTTGCGGATAACGGATCGGGAATTTCGGACGATATCCAAGAAAAGCTGTTTGTCAGGGGAGCTTCGACCAAAGCAGATGCAGGACATGGATATGGCCTTGCTCTCGTGCTGGAGTACACTGAACGAATGGGCGGCTCTATTGAAGTGCATGAACGGCCTGGTGGTGGAAGTATTTTTGAGGTATACATTCCTTTACATAGGACAGATATGAGTAATGATGCAAAAGGAGGTTATGCCCATGAATGAGCGGGTTTTATCGGAAATTGAGGTTCTTATTATTGAAGACGATCCGCGAATTGCGGAGATTAACCGCCGATTTATTGAAAAGGTGGATGGGTTCACCGTATGTGCAATCGCAACGAACGAATTTGAGGCAAAACTTCAACTGGACGTGCTCCGTCCTCCTCTAGTCGTGCTGGATGTTTATTTTCCTGATACGGATGGTCTAACCCTGCTATCGTTCATTAAGCAACACTATCCGGGTACAGATGTTATTATGCTGACTGCCGCCAAAGAAGCTGAAACAGTGGTACAAGCCGTTCGAGCAGGCGTGTTTGATTTTATCGTGAAGCCGCTTATATTCGAGAGATTGCGTGCGACCTTGGAGGAATATGCCCGGTTTCGGCGACAAGTTACAACATGGCAAGAGGAACAATCCACAGTGGAGCAATCGGAAATTGACAGTTTGATTCAAAGCGCGGGCACCGGTCGGATGGCGGGGAACGGAGTCGGAGAATTATGGGCCAAAGGCATCGATAAAGTAACTTGCGACAAAGTGCTAGATCTCCTGAATCGACGGGGTGAGGTGACTACAGGTACAGTGGGAATTGAGCTGGGTATGAGCCGTTCTACAGCCAGAAGGTATCTGGAGTATTTAGTGGAAAGTGGCGACGCGCACCACGATCAGGTGTACGGAACCGTCGGCAGACCGGAGCGTATCTATCGGCGACAGCGGAGGGATGCATAAACCGCCCAACTCTGATGTCCTGTTACTTCCCCCTCTTCCTATTCATAATTTTATTGAATTTAATTCACTTAATCGATCAAAACGGTTTAAATGACCACATTATTTACGTCCTCCTTCCCGATTGCTAGAATGATCAACAGTTAGTTGATTGATAATGATTATCAGTTTCTCTGATAATCATACTGGAACGGGGGATAACGTATGGCAACACCGAAACAACCACTGCGCACAGGCATGCTGCTTGCAGCGATCCTGGCACTACTGACGGTCATTATGGCGGGATGTGGAAGCCAGTCACAAGATAACAGCGCAGCAGCACCTCAAGCAACAGGCGACACTCGAATGATTAAACATGAGATGGGAGAAACCAAGGTTACAGGTACACCCAAAAGAATCGTAACCCTGGAATTCTCTTTTGTCGATGCCACAACCCAACTGGGCGTTACTCCTGTCGGCATAGCTCAGGAAAATGACGATGATATTGATGGGCTGCTCGGTAAGAAAATCAACTTCACACCAGTAGGCACGCGCAAACAGCCAAACCTGGAAACGATTAGCTCCCTAAAGCCGGATTTGATTATTGCCGATCTGAATCGTCATAAAAGCATATACAAAGAACTAAGCGAGATTGCTCCGACCATTGTTCTAAAGAGCCGCAATTCCTCCTATGAACAAAACCTGGCATCCTTCGATGTCATCGCCGATGCGTTGGGTGAGAAGGAAAAAGGCGAGCAAATTCTCGCTGCGCATAAAGCTACCATGGAAAAGTTAAAAGAAGGCATCAAAGCTGGCGAGTCACGTAGCGTATTGCTAGGGGTATTCCGCTCTGATTCACTATCGGCTCACGGTGCTTCATCCTTTGATGGACAACTGCTGGAGCAAGCGGGTATTCACAATGCCCTTCAAAATACAAGCGAGCCTACCGTCAAGCTGACGCTGGAACAGATTGCACAAGCGGATCCTGATGTGATCTTTTTGGTGGAAGCCGATGAGAAGCTGATTGCGGAATGGAAGCAAAACCCGCTTTGGCAAAACATTACGGCCGTCAAAAAAGGGGAAGTTTACGAAGTGAACCGGGCACTATGGACCCGGTACCGTGGACTCGGCTCAGCCGAGAAAATACTGGAGCAAGCCATTTCGCTTCTGTATCCCGCGCAAAGTAAAGGAGACGGCTCCCGTTGATCGGACAAGTCTCACGCGACCGGCTGAATAAGCCGGTCTTCTTTGCACTTATCGCTGCGTTGCTGGCTGGATTGCTGCTCAGCGTGGCGATTGGCCCAGTCAGGATGGACATCCCCACCATGCTGACTGCGCTGTTCACCGAGCATCCGTCCAAGGATCAGCTCATTGTCTTGACGGTACGCCTACCGCGTGCCGTTATTGGCCTAATCGTCGGGGCGGGGCTCGCCGTGGCTGGAGCCCTGATGCAGGCCATCACACGCAACCCGCTGGCCTCGCCGCAGGTATTCGGGGTCAGCTCAGGCGCTTCGCTGGCTGTCGTGCTGTCCGTCGTGCTGCTGCCGAATATCGGATCGTCCGGCAGCATTTATTTTGCTTTTGCCGGGGCCATCGCAGGCGGCTCCTTCGTATATGCGCTGGCCGGAACGGCGGGCATGACGCCGGTCAAGCTGGCCCTTGCCGGGATGGCCGTGCATCTGTTGCTGGCCTCCATCACCCAGGGACTGCTCGTGTTCAACGAGCAAATATCCGATGTGCTGTATTGGCTCGCCGGAGCCATCGATGGTTCCACTTGGGCCGACACGCGTCTGGTGCTGCCATGGTTCGCCGTGGGTATGATCCTCGCGCTGGCGTTGGCCCCCTCGCTCTCTGTGCTGAGCCTCGGGACGGAAGTCGCACAGGGATTGGGACAAAACGTACGTCTTGTCCGTCTACTGGCCTCGGCCTCAGTGATTATGCTGGCAGGCTCTGCCATAGCGGTAGCCGGGTCCATCGGCTTTGTAGGCCTGATGGTGCCGAATATCATCAAGATGTTTACAGGCGACAATTACAAGCGGGTCATTCCCCTGTCTGCAATCTGCGGAGCTCTGCTGCTGACATATGCAGACGTGCTTGGACGATTCATTGCATTTCCTTATGAGTCGCCCGTTGGTATTGTAACGGCGCTGGTGGGTGCGCCCTTCTTTTTATATCTGGCGCATAAGAACGGGAGGACTTCACGATGAAAAAACTGTGGATTTTACTCGCACTAATGCTGGGTGTTGCTTTTATAGCTATAGGCGTGGGCAGCACCTACATTACGCCCTCTGAGCTGATCACAGCTCTGACTGACCAGAATGCCTCTTCCTGGTTCATCGTTCACCACTATCGGCTGCCACGTGGTCTGCTGGCCATCATGGCCGGAGCTGGGCTGGCAGTAGCCGGTGTTCTGCTACAAGGCATGATCCGCAACCCGCTAGCCTCGCCAGATGTGGTAGGTGTATCCAAGGGGGCCGGCTTTGCGGCGGTTCTCGTCATCGTACTGCTACCCTCATCCCCAGTGGCGCTGTTGCCTGTAGCGGCCTTTGTCGGTGCCGGACTAGCTGCACTGTTGCTCGTACAGCTTTCGATGAAGGGAGGCATGCGTCCCAATATGCTAGCCTTGACCGGACTGGCGGTGGGCGCTATTTTTCAGGCTGCGACCGATTATATACTGGTCAAGTATCCACTCGAAGCCAGCGACACGCTCACTTGGCTAGCTGGAAGTCTGTGGGGAAAAGGCTGGGACGAAGTGTATGGGCTACTGCCGTGGTTAATCGTGTTGCTGCCTCTCGCCTATACCCTACAGCGTAAGCTCGACATTATGAGCCTAGATGAAGAAAGCTCTGCTGGGCTGGGACTTAGCGTGAAACGCGTGCGTACAGGACTGCTAGCCGTGTCAGTCGCCTTGGCTGCCTCCTGTGTTGCCGCCATCGGCTCCATCGGCTTTATCGGACTGCTGGCACCGCATCTGGCACGGCGGTTATTTGGGAATCGCCACCGCTATCTATTGCCCGGCTCGGCGATGATCGGCGCCCTGATTCTCGTCCTCGCCGATGCGTTGGGACGGGGGCTGAGGCCGCCGCTAGAAATTCCCGCTGGCATCGTGACAGCCGTCATTGGCGCGCCATATTTTCTGTATCTATTGCTGCGGGAACGCAAACAGAAAGGCAGCGGATAGGAGTAGGATAAGAAGTTGCGCAGCGCAGCTAAGCGCTGCACTATACCCTAGCGTTTAGCAGCGCTACCTGTACACCGATACGCCGATTAACTTCTTTTCTAAACGATTCATCATGTAGTAACCTCTTTTTAAAAACATTTATCATTTCAGGAAAGCTGGCATTTGTGCTAGGGTCCAAATCGTTAAAAAAGACAGCTAGCTCTGTCGAATGCCCTTCCTTATCTGTCGCATACATTGCCAGTGTCAAAACGTAAGCCGTGGAGCCTCCTTTTTGCCCAGTATGTTTCAGGAATTGCTGGTTTTCAGGAAGAACCATAAATGGTTCCTCCATGACCTCGGACAATAACTTTTGCTCAGCTTTTGTGAACCCTTGACGGCGGTTCAGCTTACTCATTAAAGAGGCATAATCGGCCGTCGTTGAAGCTATAAAACGATCCGTATTAATACGGTCATAATCCTGATCATACCAGGTCTCAATATCTGCGTTTTTCTTGTAAGAACCACTCACATCACGGCGCAGCTTGTTATGAATCACGCGGGCATATCGGCGAAACTCCGTGTCCGACATCGCCTGAATGGCTTCTTTGGCAGAAATATTATTCTTTGTATTATTCCAATTCTCACCTTGTCTCTCCTTCATCCATTCGTAGGGAATCAAAATGGAGGATACAAACGGATAAATGGGATCATGATTTTGCAGCCCCATTTTGGCTCTCGTCCGATTGATCGCATCCACCCCCAGTTTGTCCATTAAATACTCCGCATTGGCGTTGGAACTAAATTGAATCATCCCCTTGGCGACGTCTCGTACAGATACAGTTTCATTCTGTATCCGCCCTTTAGCCTCCATATTCTGTAGCCACGCCGTATGAGCACCACCATCCAAACCCGGCAAATAAAACCTTTCCAGCGAAATCAGCTTCACTCTGTCATCCGGGTTGATCTGATCCACCGCCGCTTGCTTGGCATATTCGATCGCAATGATTGTTTTGACGGTGCTCGCCAAAGGCATCATCCGGTTTTCCTCTTGGCCTGCCAGCTTTTTTTCATCTCTCAGAATCGTAATCGAAACTTTTTCTGCATTCTCCTCCACAAAATGAAGTAAACGCGTGGCAGCATCCTGTTCCTTTGTTTCACCCTCAACCTCGGCTGCAATCGCAGTTGTGGGCCGGACGGTATTCGGGGGATTAGCCACTTGATTCTGCATGAAAGATAGTAATCCTGTTGCCACTCCCATAACGATGAGCACTGTAGCCAAAATAGTTGCTACTATGATAAGGCGCTTTCGTTTCACTATAACCTCCCCCTGTATACACTTCATACACAGGTTTATTTTCCCATTTTTATATTTCAATTTCTATTTTAAACGAAAACACAGTACAAAAAGTTTCATTACGTGTCATATTTTCAAATAACATAAAAAAGAGAGCCTCCTGTACATAACACAGGCTGACTCTCTTTCATTACCCTTCGACACTTATGCTGGATAGGGTACTTCGGTTCCATTCAATATGAGGTGCATCCGAATTTCCGCTTTTAAGGAGTCGGATACTGCACAATATTTTTCCTTACCCATCTGAATCGCTTTCCATACGCGGTAATCTGGAATATCTCCATCTACGTGGAATGTCAGATCAATCGCTGTAAAGCCTGTCGGCATTTCTTCCTTGCGCGTACCTTCTGCGTCAATATCAATACGAGTAATGTCCGACAAGAAACGATCCAAAATCATTGTGATATCGATCCCCATACATCCTGCCAGACCTGCCAACAGTAGTTCCATGGGAGTCATCCCTTTACCATCACCGCCATAAGCCGCCGTAGCATCCATCCCTACAGAATAACCGGATGTTCCCTCCGAAGTAAACGCGCGTTTGCCGTGCCAAGTTGTAGATACTTTCATGTTCAAAGGCCTTCTTTCCATCTTAATAATCTATGATTTATCCTCGATCTTACTTTAAAATTCGCTGATTTGGCGTAAAAATTTCTGTGTTCTCTCATGCTGGGGAGTGTCAAAAAATGCCTGTGGCGCTGCCTCCTCCAAAATGATACCATCTGCCATAAATATAACCTTGTCTGCCACCTCGCGAGCAAATTTCATCTCATGAGTAACGACGACCATCGTCATTCCGTCTTGAGCCAACTCTCGCATAACACCCAGCACCTCCCCTACCAGCTCGGGATCAAGCGCCGATGTCGGCTCGTCGAACAGCATAATCGCCGGGTCCATCGCCAGCGCACGTGCAATGGCTACCCGCTGCTGCTGTCCACCGGACAGACGTGAAGGATGTACATCCTGCTTATCCGATAACCCCACCCGCTCCAACAACCGTTGTCCGATGGACATAGCCTTGTCGCGCGGCATTTTTTTTACTGTCAGCAGTCCTTCAATGACATTGCCGATTGCGGTTTTGTGCGGATACAGATTGAATTGCTGAAACACCATCCCCGTCTGTTTGCGAATATCACGAATGGCTGCTTGGCGGACACGAACGGGAGCCGTAGCATCTACCTCAATCCCATTCACCTCAAACTTGCCGGAAGACAGCTCTTCCAGACCGTTCAGGCAGCGCAGCAAGGTACTTTTACCTGAGCCGCTCGGGCCGAGTAATACGACGATTTCACGAGCGGCAACCTGAAAATCAATGCTTTTCAGAACCTCTACCTGTCCGAATCGTTTACCTAATCCGTTTGTTGTTATCATCATCTATCATCTCCACCTTAATAAGCTCGAGCCAGACGCTTTTCCACCCGCTCCAGTATAGCGGAGAATCCAATGCTCATAATCCAGTACATCAGGCCAATTTCGAGCAGAAACGGCATGTAGAGCAAATACTGTGCCTGTAAAAGCTGTGCCTGTCGCATCAATTCACTGACCCCGATAACCGACACCAGCGACGTTTCTTTAAGCATACCTACAAATGTATTCCCCATCGGTGCAATTGCAATGCGTACCGCCTGAGGAAGAATAATGCGCCACATCGTTTGACCGGGCGACATTCCCGTCGCATAAGCTGCCTCGGTCTGTCCCTGGGGTACGGCTAAAATAGCTCCACGGAACGTCTCCGATAAGTACGCCCCTGTATTAATACTGAGTGCCAGACAAGCAGCCGTCAGCGATCCGAATGATATGCCATAATCATCCAGTCCATAATAAATGACCGCAATCTGCACCAAAACCGGCGTCCCCCGAATGATCGATACATACATGCGCGCCAGCCATCGAACGGGTCGATTCCCCTTCAACCGGGCCACAGCAACAACCAAACCAATAATTAGGCCAAAAAACATAGAGACAATCGTAATATAAAGCGTATAATAAGCACCCTTTAATAAAAAAGGGACGTTCTCCCACATTAATTCAAGCATCGGTTATATTCCCTTCTTTCAGACGAGTGGCCCCATGTCAGCATAAAAGCCAAGACTGGAGCCAGACGCCTCTAACAGGCTTACGTTATTCTTTTGGCTCCTCGCCAAACCATTTTTTGAAAATTGTTTTGTAAGTGCCGTCTTCCTTCATTTCCTTCAAAGCCTTGTTCAAGGCTTCTTTGAGCTCAGGAGTTTTCTGGTTAATAGCTACACCCGCTTGGTCCGATTTAATCGGCTCGCCTACGGCTTTAATTTGGAACCCGTTTTTATCAATAATGGGCTTGAGAGCATACAGATTGTTAATGGTTGCGTCAATACGGCCAGAGTTTAAATCCTTTAAGGAAGTAATGACATCATCATACGTTTTAATCTCAAAATCGCCTACCTTCGGCAGTACTTCATTCCGCAGATAAGATTCATCATTCGTTCCCAAGCCGACACCAATAGTTTTGCCTTTGAAGTCCTCAAGCTTGGTAATATCATTTGTTTTGCTGTTTACGATAATGTTTACATTGTTTGTGATATAAGGCTCAGTGAAGTCAATGGCCTTCTTACGATCCTCTGTGATCGTAACCTGGCTAATCACTGCATCGAATTTTTTCTTTTGCAAACTTGGAACCAGTCCCGAGAATTCTTGTGCCGTGAACTCCGGTTTCACTCCAATCCGCTTCGCCAATTCTTTGGCGATATCCACATCAAATCCGTCCAATTCCTTGTTGTCGTTCAAAAAATTGTACGGCGGATAGGTGCCCATCATGCCTACCTTAATTACACCAGCCTTCTTGATTGCTTCGAGCTGGTTACTCGCTGCCACATTACTGCTACCCGCTCCATTACTAGTATTAGAAGCTTCTGGCTTAGTACCGCAAGCGCTCAGCACAAGGCTGAACAATGCCAGAGCCATGAGTGTAGTTACCAAGAACCCTTTTTTACGTGTTTTCATGTATCGTTCTCTCCTGTCTGGATGTAAATGATTGAGTTCTTCTATGTGATTTGGCTATATTATTTGTTGCCAACGCCCCATTCATGCGATGTTGCACATCTAGCTTTGACCTAATAGTCCATAAAACTCAAAATTAGCCGCCTCTGCTGCCAATCTTTTAGCAGTTATCTGCGTGATGTGGTCATGTGTTCCCTCTGAACCGAATAGCCAGCGTGTAATGACACCTTCGATCATACTCATGAGTAGTGCCGCCCTTAATTCGACATCCAATTCAGCAGGCAACATGTTCAGCTCGATCGCTCTTTCCATATTGCGCCGGAATGCCAGCTCCATCGCGGCCCTTGTCTCTCGGATACTCTGGCGCACCGGTTCATCGACACCGCTGCCGATCAGCAGCAAACCCATCAGATAGCGGTTCTCCAATGCAAAATCAAATAACCGAACAAACAGCGCCTCTGATGCCTTAACCATATCAGCCAGCGTTCCCGCGTCACGGCGATATCCCTGTCCGATCGCTGACAGTAGTTGTTCACGACCAGTAGCGATAATCTCCAGCGCCAGTGCCTCTTTGCTTTTAAAATACCAATAAAACGTGCCTTGGGCTACTCCCGCCTCTACCACGATATCTGAAATCTTCGTTTGATGGTAACCCTGCTCGGCGAACCGCTTCAAAGCAATGTGAAGAAGCTGTGTTCTGCGGTCTGTTTCTTCTCCCGCGTGCTCAGCAGGTTGGTCATTTGAGACGGTCTCGGACTGCTTCGCCTTCCGTGGCTGCATGGGTTCCCTCCTCCCGATTGATCAGTCAGTCAGTTTTGTATTTTTAATCCTATAGGATAAGTATACTTTTGTCAAACGAAAAAGAGAACCTCCTCAGAGGTCCTCTTTATCCTATATATTACTGCTACAGCAATGCTTTTGCCGCAATATCCGTACGGTTTTGTTTACCTTCAAAGGTAATACGATCCGCCTGTTCGTAAGCTTTGTTCCGTGCCCCGGCAATATCACGTCCCAAGCCGACCACACCTAATACACGTCCGCCGTTCGTTACCCACTCACCCTGTTCGTTGATGCCTGTTCCAGCATGGAACACAATGGCTTCGTCTACCTGTTCCAATCCGTGGATAGGTACGCCTTTGGCGTAAGCTGCAGGATAACCTCCGGATGCCAGCACCACGCACACCGCCGCTTCATCCTTCCACTCAATCTCCATCTGATCCAGCGTGCCATTTACAGCAGCGAGAAATATATCGAGCAGATCGGATTTTAAACGAGGCAGAACCACTTGAGTTTCCGGATCACCGAAACGTGCATTAAACTCAATGGTCTTCGGCTTGCCGTCCGGCGAAATCATCAATCCAGCAAATAATACACCTCGGAACGGGCGCCCTTCAGCAACCATGGCCTTGGCCGTCGGCTTAATAATCGTCTCAATAGCTTCCTCAATAATGGAATTGGCTATGTGAGGCAACGGAGAATACGTACCCATGCCACCTGTATTCGGCCCTTTGTCACCATCAAAAATTGGCTTGTGGTCTTGCGCCGCAGCCATCGGACGAACCGTTTCACCGTCGACAAAGGAGAGAATCGACATTTCCTGACCAGCCAGAAACTCCTCGATCACGACTTGTGCCCCGGCTTCACCAAACACCTTGGCCACCATAATGTCAGAGAGAGCCTTTTCCGCTTCCTCCATTGAGTACGCGACCGTTACCCCTTTGCCTGCCGCCAGTCCGTCTGCCTTGATGACGACTGGGATCGGTTGCTCCTTCAAGTATGCATGTGCTTCCTCGTAAGTATAAAACTTGCGATAGGTTGCTGTCGGAATATGATATTTATGGAGCAAATCCTTCATGAAGATTTTGCTGCCTTCAATTTCCGCTGCATTTTTACGCGGTCCGAAGACTGGAATGCCTTTCGCTTCAAAAGCATCCACAATGCCATCTGCCAGCGGATCATCGGGACCAACCACGACAAGTCCTACCTTTTTGGATTCCGCCAGCTCTGTCAGCGCGTCAAAGTCACTCACCGGAATCGGCACGCACTCCGCTAACTGTCCGATACCAGCATTGCCTGGTGCGCAATAGATTTGCCCGGCCTTGGGGCTTTTCTTCAGCGCCCACACAATTGCATGTTCGCGGCCGCCCCCTCCGATAACCAAAATATCCATTCAGGTGTTTCCTCCCGCTCCCATTAGATTGTTCAGGTGAAAATGCTGCTGCATCCTCAACTCATACAAGTTAGTGCTTGAAATGACGTACGCCTGTAAAGACCATGGCAATGCCGTATTCGTTAGCAACCTTGATGGACTCTTCGTCTTTGATGGAGCCGCCCGGCTGAATAACTGCTGTGATGCCTGCTTTAGCTGCCAACTCCAACGTATCGCCCATCGGGAAAAATGCATCGGATGCCAGTACGGCACCTTTTGCTTTGTCACCGGCCTGCTCGATAGCAATCTTGGCCGCACCGACACGGTTCATTTGTCCTGCGCCTACGCCAATGGTCATATTATCTGCCGCCAGTACGATGGCGTTGGATTTCACATGCTTAACAACTTTCCAGCTAAACAAAAGCTGTTTCAGTTCTTCCTCGGATGGTGCCCGCTCCGTTACAACTGTAAGTGCATCCGAGTCTACAGTGTGAATGTCATTTTGCTGAACTACCATGCCGCCTTCAATGGAAGTCACGACGAAACGGCTCTCTGCTTGTTCAGACCGGGAAAGCTCACCCAGATCAAGCAAACGAATATTTTTCTTTTTCGTTAAAATCTCCAATGCTTCTTTCGTAAATCCCGGTGCCAGTACAATTTCCAAAAAGATCTCACTCAGCTTATTCGCTGTATCACCATCAATAATCCGGTTAGCCGCTACGATGCCACCAAAAATCGAGGTTGGATCAGCTGCATACGCCTTGCTGTACGCTTCATAAATACTGCCGCCGATTCCCACACCGCAAGGATTCATATGCTTAACTGCTACTACTGTTGGTTCGCTGAATTCTTTAACGATTTGCAAAGCAGCATTAGCATCATTGATGTTATTGTAAGACAGCTCTTTGCCGTGAAGTTGTTTCGCTGTTGTCAGTGTACCCTTTGCCGCCAATGGCTCACGGTAAAATGCCGCCTGCTGATGCGGATTTTCGCCATAACGCAAATCCTGAATTTTTTCATAGGTTACGGTGTATCGCTCAGGCAACGGCTCGCCTGTCACATTCGACAAATAATCGGATATCAAAGCGTCGTATGACGCCGTATGACGGAAAACTTTTGCGGCCAAACGCTTACGGGTATTCAGTTCCGTATCGCCATCCTTACGGATTTCCTCCAACACAGTGCTATAGTCATCAGCATCGACCACCACACTGACAAAAGCATGATTTTTTGCCGCAGAACGCAGCATCGTTGGACCGCCGATGTCGATATTTTCAATCGCGTCCTCATAAGTTACACCGGGTTTGGCAATCGTTTCCGCAAAAGGATACAGATTCACAACGACCAGATCTATATAACCCAATCCAAGTTCTTTCATCTGACGCTGATGCTCTTCATTATCCCGAACAGCCAGCAAGCCGCTGTGTACCGCAGGGTGGAGTGTTTTAACACGTCCATCCATAATTTCAGGAAAACCCGTTACCTCTGAAATGCCGATGACGGGAATGCCCTCCTTCGACAACAAGCTGCTCGTTCCCCCTGTCGAAACGATCTCCACACCCAATTTGGACAACTCGCGGCAAAATTCCACGATCCCCCGCTTATCCGATACGCTGACGAGCGCTCTTTTAATACTCACCCTGTCTCCTCCTTTAGCTCTTTCAGAATTTTGCAAAATTCTCTTTTATCATTTTATTTCCCGAGAAATATCGGAAAATGCCTGTACAGCATCCTTGATATGACAATGATATGACAAATTACAATCATTCTTAGAGAAGTGAAATCACTTTGCGACCATTTAATTGGATTTTACCTTGGGCCAATTTTCCAACTACCTCTGGATATAGCTGACGTTCCACAGATTGAATGGCTGCGGATAAGGATTCCGCTGTATCATGGTCGTCAACTTCCACGACACGCTGGGCAATAATGGCACCCGTATCCATGCCCCCGTCCACAAAATGAACGGTGACGCCACTTACCTTGACCCCATAGGTCAATGCCTGTCCAACAGCATCTTTCCCTGGAAATGCCGGAAGTAGTGACGGATGAATATTAATGATTTTTCCTGCGTAGGCATCAACCATGACACTGGATAGCAAACGCATATAGCCAGCTAACACGATGAGATCAATTGATTTCTGCTCCAGTAAAGTCACCAGTTCACGCTCATAGTCTTCTCGAGAAGGATATTCCTTGGGTCGAAAAGTATGGCACGCAATTCCAGCTTTCTGTGCTCTAGCTACGGCAGGAGCCGCAGGCTTGTCACAGATGAGCAGTTCTACCGAGGCGCCGCCCAGTTCTCCTCGTGCAGCCGCATCCACCAATGACTGAAAATTCGTCCCCTCGCCTGATGCAAAAACAGCAATCCGGTACTCGTTCATTACACCTCGGCTCCCGTAAAGGTCACGATAGAACTGCCTTCCGTTACTTTTCCGATCACATATGCGGCTTCGCCCTGTTTCTTCAGAACTTCCAGTGCAGTCTGTGCATGCTCTTCGCCTACAACGATTACCATTCCAATTCCCATATTAAAGGTTGTGAACATGTCTTTGTTGGAGATTGCGCCTTTTTCCTGCATGAGCTGGAAGATTGGCAAAATCGGCCAAGTGCCGTATTCTATATCCACATTGACGTGATCCGGTAACACTCTAGGGATATTTTCAATAAAACCGCCACCTGTGATATGCGCCATGCCTTTTACTTTTACCTTGTCCAGCAATGCCAAAACGGATTTCACGTAAATTTTCGTCGGCTCCAGCAGTACATCGCCCAGTTTGCCGTTCAAGCCTTCGATTTCGTCATGCAAATCATAGCCCAGCTGTTCCAATAACAGCTTGCGAACCAGTGAGAAGCCGTTACTGTGAACTCCACTGGAGGCCAGTCCGATAACGGTATCTCCGGGAGCAATAGAGCTACCGTTGATGATTTTGCTTTTATCTACAATCCCTACCGTGAATCCGGCAATATCATATTCACCCTCGCTGTACATCCCTGGCATTTCTGCGGTTTCACCGCCGACCAGCGCACAGCCCGATTGATGGCAACCCTCTGCAATTCCAGCGACTATAGCTTCGATTTTCTCGGGCACAACCTTGTCACAAGCGAGGTAATCCAGAAAAAAGAGTGGCTCCGCGCCCCCGACGATAATGTCGTTTACACACATCGCAACCGCGTCAATACCAATGGTGTCATGACGATCCATTGCGAAAGCAAGCTTCAGCTTCGTGCCGACACCATCGGTACCGGAAACGAGTACAGGCTCATCGTACTTATCCTTATTCAGGCCGAACAACGCACCGAATCCGCCCAAGTCCGTCAGCACTTCGGGACGGAAGGTACGTTTAACGTGCTTTTTCATCCGTTCTACTGCTTCATTACCGGCAGCGATATCTACCCCTGCGTTTTTGTATGCTTCGGACATTCATGAACACTCCTTCAAATGATTGACCCTCCTAAGTCCTCCCTAACAGGGAGGATTCCATGGGGCTGCTCCCCCTGGACCCCTCAAGAGTCGGTCAGATGTGTAAGGTTGGGTGCTGCTTGGTGGTTGGTTCGTGCTGTGAGTCGCGTGTTGTCCTTTGTATTCGTGGGCTATACCCGCGAATACAAAGGACACGCTTTAGTGCGAGGCCGCCTATGCAGTGGCGGCGGGGCACGTCCCGGGCTGTTTGCTTCGCAAAGGCGGGGACGTGCCGGTCAAATAAGTGAGCAGCGCCAACGGGCGGCTTACTTATTTGACCATTGAGGCAGGCAGCTTCGCCTTGCCTGCTGTTGAGCTTCGCTTCGCTGGCTCAACCTTATAAGAGCAGGGTGACTTTTTGTGAGTCACCGCTCCGTTAAAAACTCATGGCATGAAATAGTTATGCCATGAGTTTTTAACTGCCTTACCTATCCTCTTCCCCGTGGGAACAGAAGAGGTACAGTCACTGCTGCAAAATGCTGCACACCTGAGGAACGGAGCGGGTGGAAGGATTCTGGAGAAGCGAAAGCGTTCGCCTTTGCCGCTGGATTCTAACCCTGTAATGGGTTATTCCAATCCAGGAATCCAGCGGCAACAGCGATCGGAAGAACCTTCCACACGCGGAGTGGCCCCCTCAGAACCGCCTTCAATTCGTACTAGTACCATACACCACCTGTATCTCTTTTGTTCCCTTTTCTCAACAACTACATCCGAACTTTTCTTCACCTTTGAAATCTACCTGAGTCGGGTAATCATTATCGAAACAGGCTAGGCACAAGCCGCCTTTGTAATCCTGTTCGTTATATCCGCCTACAGCGGCAATCAAACCCTCGGCGCTCATAAAATAAAGCGAATCGGCGTTAATTTCCTCACGAATTTCCTCGACGGTTTTGGACGAAGCGATTAGCTCCCGACGATCCGGTGTGTCGATACCGTAGAAGCACGGGTTTTTGAAAGGCGGTGAGGTAATACGAACATGTACCTCCAACGCCCCCGCATCCCGCAGCATATTTACGATTCGACGGGACGTAGTACCCCGGACGATAGAATCGTCGATCATAATGACCCGTTTACCTTCAACAACACGGCGTACAGCGCTCAGCTTCATTTTCACACCCTGCTCGCGCAGCTCCTGGCTCGGCTGAATGAAGGTACGTCCAGTGTATTTATTTTTAATCATGCCCAGTTCATAAGGAATACCTGTCTGCTCTGCATAACCAATCGCAGCCGAAATACTGGAGTCCGGTACACCGGTAACCAAATCTGCATCAACAAAAGCTTCCAGCGCCATCTGGCTACCCATTCTTTTGCGTGCAGCATGAAGATTAGAACCATTCAAGTCACTGTCAGGTCGGGCAAAATAAATATATTCCATTGCACATAGCGCTTTACGGTGCTTTTCTTCCGTGTAACGATCTTCATGCAGTCCATTTTTGTCCAACACCAACAGCTCACCTGGCTCGATATCGCGCAGCAACTCTGCCCCAATCGTTTCCAAAGCACAGGACTCGGATGCAAACAAGTATGCATCACCTAATCTGCCCATCGTCAACGGGCGCAAGCCGTTGGGATCAGAAGCAACCAGCAGTTTATCGTTGGTCATAATGAGAAAAGCAAATCCGCCGACAATACGCTTCAATGCATCTTTCGCGGCCTCCACCAAATCCTTGGACGACCTTGCGATCAAATGCGCAACTACTTCGGTATCGCTGGTCGTTTGAAAAATAGACCCGCCTTGCTCCAGCTCATGCCGAATTTGCAAAGCATTCACGATATTCCCGTTCGTAGCTACCGCTAGGTCGCCATCACGATACTTGAACACCAAAGGCTGTGCATTCGTTAGCTTACTGTCTCCACTTGTCGAGTAGCGCACATGTCCTATGGCAATATCGCCTGTCAGCGAAGCCATCAAATCTTTATTGAATACTTCTTTTACAAGCCCCATTCCACGATGATAATGGAACTCGTCGCCACTGCTCACACAGATGCCTGCACTTTCCTCCCCGCGATGCTGGAGTGCATGCAATCCGTAATAGGCTAGAGAAGCGGCATCGGAGTGTCTATACACACCGAATACGCCGCATTCCTCTTTTAATTTATCAAACAGCCCCTCTTTACCAGAGCCTTCATTATAATAATCTCCAGTCCACAACGTCCGTGCTGTTATTTCATCAGACATGGAATGACATCCTCCCAGATTTGCTTCAAACTGGCGACTGCCTCGTTCAAAGCGGGTTGTCCGTTCACCTCAACTGTCAATTGTGATCCTTCAACTTTTCCTAATACAGTAACTGGCACTTCCAAACCACGCAGATGTGCTTCCAGAGCAGACGCTTTATCCGGCGATGCAGATAACAAAATACGGGATTGGCTTTCGCTAAACAAAGCATGGTCAGGACGCAAGCTCGTTTCTACGTTGACCTGTGCTCCCAATCCGCCGCTAATCCCGGATTCCGCAAGCGCTACAGCCAATCCGCCCTCTGCCAAATCATGCGCAGATTGTACCAATCCGCCTTGAATCGCTCCCAGTACCGCAGTCAGCAGTTTTTTCTCTACGTTCAAATCCAGCTCAGGCGGGCGTCCCTCGGATACACCGTGTACGACAGCTTGGAACTCACTGCCTCCCAGCTCGGCCTTTGTTTCCCCCACTAGGAAAATTACATCGCCTTCGGCTTTGAAGCCTTGTGTCGTAATATGATCTGTATCATGAACCAGTCCTACCATACCGACAACAGGCGTCGGATAGATGGAGCCTTTGGCATTTTCATTGTACAAGCTGACATTGCCCCCGATAACAGGTGTATCCAGTACACGGCAAGCTTCTGCCATACCGTCCACGGCTTTTTCCATTTGCCAGAAAATATCCGGCTTTTCAGGGTTACCGAAGTTCAGGTTATCCGTAATCGCCAACGGCTCGCCGCCGGAGCATACAATGTTACGCGCTGCTTCGCTGACTGCAATCCGTCCGCCCACCTCTGGATCAAGGTATACATAACGTCCGTTACAATCTGTCGTCATGGCGAGCCCCTTACGAGTTCCGCGCACAGTCACAACAGCTGCATCCGATCCCGGACGAACGGCTGTACTCGTGCGAACCATGTAGTCATACTGCTCGTATACCCATTTCTTACTGGCTACACTTGGTGAAGACAGCACCTTTTTCAACGCACCGTTCAAATCCGTCACTTCAGCGTAACGCAGTGTGTCAATAGCAGCATTTTGCTCATAATAAGCAGGGACTTCGGAAGGCTTGTCATAAATCGGACACTCGTCAACCAGCGCCGTCACTGGCATATCTCCGACCACTTCATTGTGATGGAACAAACGCAAACGACCGTCATCCGTCACTTTACCGACCTTGGCACAAATAACACCCCAACGCTCGAAAATTTCCAGTGCCTGTGCTTCATCCTTAGGCTCTACTACGAACAGCATCCGTTCCTGTGATTCGGACAGCATCATTTCATAAGGTGTCATGCCCTCTTCACGCTGCGGTACCTGATCCAGATACAGCTCCAGGCCGTTGCCAGCCTTACTCGCCATCTCCGCGCTGGAGCAGGTAAGTCCTGCGGCACCCATATCCTGAATACCCAGCACAATACCGCTGTCGATCAGTTCCAGACATGATTCCATAACCAGCTTCTCCATAAAAGGATCTCCTACTTGAACCGCAGTCCGGTTCGCTTCAGATTCCTCTGTCAGCTCAACCGATGCGAATGTCGCTCCGTGAATCCCATCACGACCTGTCGGCGGGCCCACATAGAACACCGGGTTACCGACCCCTTTAGCAACACCACGCTGGATTTTATCATGGTCAATCAGTCCGACACACATTGCATTAACGAGCGGATTGCCTTCGTAGCTTTCATCAAATACAACCTCGCCACCTACAGTCGGAATACCGATACAGTTCCCATATCCCGCAATACCAGATACCACATGCTCGAACAAATATTTCACACGGTCGCTCTCCAGCTTCCCAAAACGCAGAGAGTTCAACACCGCGACAGGTCTTGCACCCATGGAGAAAATATCACGGATGATACCGCCTACCCCAGTCGCTGCCCCTTGAAAAGGCTCCACAGCCGACGGATGGTTATGACTTTCTATTTTAAATACAACCGCTTGGTTGTCACCGATATCTACAATGCCTGCGCCCTCGCCGGGTCCCATCAGAACTCGCGGACCGCTCGTTGGAAAACGACGCAGCAGCGGCTTAGAGTTTTTGTAAGCACAATGCTCTGACCACATGACACTGAATACGCCAATCTCCGTATAATTCGGCTGACGTCCCATGAATTCACAGATCAACGCATATTCACTGTCCGATACACCCATCTGCTGATACAGTTTATGTTCGGCAACCTGCTCTGCCGTCGGTTCCTTAGCGGACACTTGCTGCGCCATGTCGATCCCTCCAAGCATTCAAAATAGATGTAAACATACGTTTGCCGTCATCCGTTCCGAGCAATGCGTCCACCGCGCGTTCCGGATGAGGCATCATGCCCAGCACGTTTCCTTGTTCATTACAAATCCCTGCGATATCCGTCACGGAACCGTTTGGATTATCTCTATACGTAAATATGATCTGGTTATTCGCCTGCAAGCGAGCCAGCGTCTCATCATCACAGTAATAGTTGCCTTCGCCGTGGGCGATCGGAATGACGATCTCTTCACCAGCAGCGTAATCTTTTGTAAAAGGTGTTTGGTTATTCGCAACCTTCAACACCGTATCATGGCAACGGAACTTCATCGACAGATTACGGCGCAAAGCGCCTGGCAGCAGCCCAGCTTCAGTCAGAATTTGAAAACCGTTACAGATACCTAAAATGTATTTCCCCTCGGCAGCCGCTTTGGCTACTTCCTTCATCACCGGAGCAAACCGGGAAATCGCGCCGCAACGCAGGTAATCCCCGTAGGAGAAGCCTCCTGGAACAAGAATACAATCATAAGGCGACAGATCCGTCGCAGTATGCCAAACATAATCGACAGGTTCACCGACCGTGTCCTCTACCGCCTTATAGCAGTCAATATCACAGTTGGAGCCCGGAAAAACCAGAACTGCAAATTTCATGGAATCAGCCCTCCAGTTCGTAGCGGTAGTCTTCAATGACCGTGTTGGCCAACAGCTTTTCGCACATCTCAATGATGCGCTTTTCAGCACTCTCGCGGTCTGTTGTATCCAGATTCAATTCCATATACTTACCAATTCTGACGCTGTCCACTTCTCCGAAACCCATAGAATGCAGTGCGCCTTGCACCGCGACCCCCTGCGGGTCCAAAACGCTTTGCTTAATCGTGACATAGACTGTTGCTTTCATCATGTTCCTTCAGTTCCTCCTCCGAATGAGTGAATCCTATTGGTTGAATTATGATTACTATTTACTGTGCCGTCAGACGCCGCCAAATATCCGTATATCTTGCAGTTGTTTCTTCTACGACCTCAGCAGGCAACGGATCGGGCTTGCTATTCTTGTCCCAACCGGATGATGCCAAATAGCTTCGTACCGGCTCCTTGTCCATGCTGTCAATCTCAACATCCAGCTCATACTTTTCCTGCGCCCAAAAACGGGATGAATCTGGAGTGAAAATTTCGTCAATCAAAATCACCTTACCGTTAACAAGACCAAACTCAAACTTGCAATCGGCTAAAATAATCCCCCGCTTCTCACAGAAAGCACGTGCAAATTCGTACAACGCCAGGCTTTTTTCTTCAAGCTCGCCTGTCAATTCAACCCCGACCAGCTCTTTCATCTGATGGAGAGAAATGTCCTCGTCGTGTCCAACATCATTTTTTGCAGCCGGTGTAAATAAAGGCTTGGGAAAGCGCTCATTTTTACGCAGCCCCTCTGGCAATGGAATGCCGTTCACCTCACCGTTCTGCTCATACTGACGCCAGCCGCCTCCGGTAATATATCCGCGCACCACACACTCAATGTCGATGCGTTCAGCCTTCAGCGTGACCATGATACGGTCCTTCAGCAACTCTTTATTCTGTTCGTCGATCACATGCCCGAGCTTGTTCACATCGGTGTGCACGACATGGTTTTCCAACAAGTCTTTCGTCTGCTCAAACCAGAAAGCGCTGAGCTTATTCAGCACGTTCCCCTTTTCGGGCACGGGCGGCTCTAACACATAATCAAAAGCCGAAATTCGGTCCGTCACGACAATCAGAAAATGCTCTCCGAGATCATACAGTTCACGCACCTTGCCTTTGTACAAGAGCGGCGCATGGATCAGACCTTCGGCAGTAGACAATGACATTTCATTACACCTCTTTCAAAAGAGTATTCCCCCTCCTAAATCCTCCCCTCAGGGAGGACCCCCAGGGCTGCTGCCCTCGGGACTCCCGCAAGGGTTAGCTAGTGAGCAGGGGATGGCGGGTTACTGGAGCTACGGTGGAGTGAGCGCGTTCCGCTGGATGAAGGCTTGTTGGCACAAGCCCTCATCCAGCAACGCTTTTACGTTAGTACAGATCGACGTTTTTACGTATTAACAATGTATTAACGCTTCCGACTCTAAGCGACAAGTTTTATGCCGCTTACAGCTCGACCGTGATTCAGCGTCTACATACCGCCAAACCATTCGGCCCGTGGCCGTAGCACGGCATGCCATGCAGCGAGCATTGGGCTTCGCCTGTTGTGCGCATATGCTACGCATGCGCACGGATACGGTGGCTCAAGGCTTCGCTTCTTGAGCCTGCGCGTGCTCGTGAGGACCGCGGGCTGTTTGCTACGCAAATTAGGTAGCCCTCACGAGCACGTTGCCTGCGATAGAAAAGCAGTGGAACACGCTTTTCTATCGTTCTTCGGGGTGGTGCGGCATCTTATGTGCCGCACCACCCCTAGTTCTGCTCCCTCATGAAGGTTGGTGCTGGAAGCAGCGGAGCGGACGGAATCGTTCTGGAGAAGCGTTAGCGCTTGCCTTTGCCTCTGGATACCAACCTTTACAGGTTTATTCCAATCCAGGAATCCAGGGGCAACAGCAATCGGAAGAATGATCCGTTCGCGCAGCGGCCTCATCACGCTCTTTATACCCTCCCAAGCGCCAACCAACCTTCCCTCCTACTCCCCTAATCCCAGCTTTTTGAAGATCGTATCCACGTTCTTCAGATGCCAGGCTGGGTTGAACGCGTCCTCGATTTCGTCTGCGCTGAGCACGGCAGTAATTTCCGGGGTCGCCTCGACGATTTCGCGGAATTGGCGTTGCTCTTCCCACGCCTGCATAGCACGCGGCTGCACAGTATCGTAAGCTTTTTCACGACTAAAGCCTTTGTCGATCAGCTTGGTCATAATACGACCGGAGAACGGTACGCCGTACGTACGGGCCATATTGCGCTTCATATTTTCAGGGAAGACCGTCAGATTTTTTACGATATTACCAAAACGGTTCAGCATGTAGTTCAACAGCATCGTTGCATCCGGCAGAATGATGCGTTCTACGGAAGAATGCGAAATGTCGCGTTCATGCCACAGGGTTACGTTCTCATACGCAGATACCATATGCCCACGAATCACGCGTGCCAGGCCAGAGATGTTTTCACTGCCGATCGGATTGCGTTTATGCGGCATCGCAGAAGAACCTTTTTGACCTTTGGCAAAAGCTTCTTCCACCTCACGGAACTCACTCTTTTGCAGAGCACGGACTTCTGTAGCAAATTTGTCCAACGATGTGGCGATCAACGCTAATGTTGCCATGTATTCGGCATGACGGTCGCGCTGAAGCGTCTGTGTAGAAATTGGTGCAGGCTTGGTGCCCAGCTTGCGGCATACAAATTCTTCTACGGCCGGGTCAATGTTGGCATATGTCCCAACTGCACCGGACATTTTACCGTATTGTACTTGGTCAGCCGCAAAACGAAAGCGTTCCAGATTGCGCTTCATTTCCTCGTACCACAATCCCATCTTCAGTCCAAACGTTGTTGGCTCAGCATGTACTCCGTGTGTACGTCCCATCATCGGTGTGTGCTTGTAAGCCAATGCCTTTTCCTTCAAAATTTCAATAAAATTCAAGATATCGCGCTCCAGGATTTCATTCGCCTGCTTTAACAGGTAGCCCAGTGCCGTATCAACTACGTCTGTGGAGGTCAAGCCATAATGTACCCATTTGCGCTCGTCTCCAAGACTTTCGGACACCGTGCGGGTAAAAGCAATGACATCATGTCTTGTCTCCTGCTCAATTTCATAGATCCGTTCAATATCAAAACTTGCATTCTTACGCAGAGCCACAGTATCCTCTTTTGGGATAACCCCTAATTCCGCCCAAGCTTCACAGGCACACAGCTCTACTTCCAGCCACGCTTTAAATTTATTTTCTTCCGTCCAAATCGCTCTCATTTCCGGTCTGCTATAGCGTTCGATCATGACTATTTATTCCCCCAAATATTGGTTTGTTCAATCCATTCCAGCGCTTGTTCCGCATCCTGGCACAATAGATTAATATGTCCCATCTTTCGGCCTGGCTTGGCTTCACTTTTTCCATACAAATGCAGCTTGGGTACAACATCCAATCTTTCAGCTTCAACATCCGATTGCGCAAACCGCCGAATCACGCCCTCCAAATGCTCACCTAACACATTGACCATCACGACGGAAGTCAGCAGCTTCGTGCTGCCCAAGGGTAAACCGCAAATCGCACGTATGTGCTGCTCGAATTGCGACGTCGCGCATCCCTCCATCGTGTAATGGCCGGAGTTATGCGGTCGTGGTGCCAACTCATTAACGTACAATTGTCCATCTTCGGTGACAAACATCTCCACAGCGAGCAGTCCCACCGCACCCAGCGACTCTGCCACAGCCAGCGCTAACTTTCGCGCTTCCTCCTGGACAGGTTCTGGCACACGCGCAGGCACAATCGACGTGTGCAAAATATTGTTCACGTGAATGTTTTCGGCAGGTGGAAAGGCTTTGGCTTCACCGTTCGTGCTGCGAGCTACAATCACCGAGATTTCGCAGCGAAAACGGATGAACTGTTCCAATACCAGTTCTGCACCGCCTCCTGCCAGTTGTTCGTAGGCAGCCGTGGCTTCCTCCGGTTGGCGAATGACCACTTGTCCCTTGCCATCATAACCACCGACTGCTGTCTTGAGCACACACGGTACACCCAGTTCAGCTACCGCTTGAACCATATCCGCAGGACTACTGATTTCACGATACGGAGCGACAGGGACACCAGCAGCTTCAATAGAACGCTTCTCTCTCAGACGATGCTGGGTTGTGTACAAAAGACTGCTGCCTTGCGGAACGCTGGATTCCTGTTCCAAAAGTGCAGCCACACCCGCGTCCACATTTTCAAACTCATACGTGATCACATCGCACCGCTCAGCCAGCTCTCTGGCTGCATGCTCATCATCATAGGCAGCGCGGATTTGTTCTGACACCTGTCCACATGGGCTATCCGGTGTAGGGTCCAGTGTCACAAAGCGATATCCTAGACTGGTTCCCGCCAGTACAAGCATTCTTCCTAATTGCCCGCCTCCCAAAAGTCCAATCGTTGTACCAGGAGGTCTGATACGGCCTGTGGGTTCACATGCCCCATTCATAGCGAGTCACTGCCTTCCAGCACCTCATCACGGATACGGTCGCGTCTCGCCAAAACCCGCTGGCTTATCTTTTCGTCAAAAGCGCCTAATATTTGTGTTGCCAGCAGCCCTGCATTCGTAGCACCTGCCTTACCGATTGCCACAGTGGCAACCGGAATACCACCCGGCATCTGCACAATGGAGAGCAGGGAGTCCAGACCGTTCAGAGCCTTCGACTGAACAGGCACACCAATGACCGGCAAGGATGTCTTCGCAGCCACCATCCCTGGCAGATGCGCAGCCCCACCCGCTCCAGCAATAATGACCTTTAGTCCACGCCCGGCGGCCTCTTCTGCAAAACGAAACATTAAATCCGGTGTACGATGGGCTGAAACTACTTTTTTCTCATATCCGATTTCAAGCTCGTCCAGCACAGCACATGCATGCTGCATGGTGTCCCAGTCTGATGTGCTGCCCATAATGACAGCGACCTGCACTGACATGTCCTTCACTCCCTGTTTATCAATAAGCGCCAAAAATCCGGCACTCGAAAATAACGTTATTTTCAAGACACCGGACTACGAAAAAACAAACGACAGAGCCTCTTAAAGGCATGCCAAAAGCAAGCCTCTTCCACCGCATCCAATGCGGCTTCAGCCGTATGTCTCCCGTAGTCCGGAAATTTAAGGTTTCCAGGTAGAAACTTCCGGGCCATATCCCCGGCATTATACGAGTTAGCATTGTGCCTATTCCATACCCAACGATATTCTTTACAAGTATGATCATGGTCAGTTTCGGCTCAAACATGTGTACCTTATTAAATTGTACCTAAAGTTCATTTTTTATCGACAATACACTTCCTAGTTTAACAATTCCCTACACCTTATGTCAACTTGAAAACGAACATTAGAATAATCATACAATAGAATGTTCGTGTTTAGTGAAATCAGTACCCTTATATACCCACAGGTCAGGACTATTGTATTATATTTAGCTATCGCTCCCCTCCCCTGATAACAGCGACCGCAACGCATCCCACTGAAAAAAATAAAAGTCGGCACTCCCTATACAGGCAGTAAACCGACTTTTACTTTTTTATTCAGTTATTTTACGACCAGCACAGGAATACGCGCATGCTGCACCACATTGTGACTTACGCTTCCCAATACAAATTCACGGATACCACCTAAACCTCGGCTGCCGATCACAATCGCATCGAAGCCATTCTCATTGGCATAATCCAAAATGACTTCGGCTGGAGAACCTTGAATCAGTTCCACCTTGGCATCTACACCCTGCTCAGCAAGTCGTTTTTTAACTTCATCCGTAGTTTGTTCGGCCAAATCGTAATATTCTTTATTTATTGAAGCCGGAATTGGAGCCAAACCTTCGCCCATAAAGATCCGAGGAAAATCGAATGCCGTTACCACCTCAAGCTTCGAGGACGGTGATGCCTTGACCAATTCAGCCGCCTTTAACAAAGCCTTGTTGGATGCATCCGAACCATCATAAGCAAGCAATACTTTTGAAAATATCATAATATGCACCTCTTCCTCATTCAGTTTATTGATTCAAAGCCTGAAATATGTATTCCTGTGGTTGTTCATTCCATGTCACCGAATGGCTGGAATAGTCTTCTCACTCATCATTAAACTTCCCTATGAGAACCTAAACTCCTCCCCTTTACCGTAAAAAATACCCATACAGCAATGCGTTCATGAATAGCAACGCAGGAATACCTAGTCTGAAGCTCATATGCCGTGTTTTATGGCGTTTACGGTACATGGCAATTAGAACGCCTAATGCTCCCCCGATCAGGGCCAGGAAAAACAACGTCCGTTCAGGTACACGATCGCAATGTTTACGTGCTCTCTTTTTATCCTCCGACATTACCAGATAGCCTACTGCATTGATAAACAGCAGCCATACCAACAAGCCTGTCTGCAATGTCTCTCCTCCTTTTGCACACCGTACCAAGTTCAGGTATTAGGCCTTATATAGCGCTCTCCCCCTCATTATAACCCCACCCCTTTTACAGAAACAACGCCTCTTCTGACTTGGATAGCGCTTTTGCGGAAATAGTAAGGTGGCATAAGGGCGATCCCCGAGTGCATCTATTTCGTCTTAAAGGAGGAACTGCGATGGAAAGCACCCATGAATACGTTGAAAAGCTGCGAGAAAATGCAAAAAAGGCAGAACGCAACCGTAAACGAGGAAAAGGAACTCCCAGCGCCAGCTTGCCGACAAAACAGCATTCCAACAATCCTTGATCAACGAATCTGCATTAAGCTGTATAGCCGCGTTATTAACCTAAAGTATCAACTTAACCCTGCAGCCTTTTATGCGAATTGATTACAGGGTAAAATCTGTTGTTTAGCTTCCACAATAACAGCAAGCAGACTCCTTATGAGATATCTGCTTGTTGTTTTGTTTTGCAAATGTCTTTTTTGAAATCGATTACATTTATAATAAATAAGTTCTAAAGTCATATTTCCTAACATAAGTGTTGACTAAAAGCAATTTTACACCCTATAATTCGTGATATTAACGTAATTCGACAAAATATTTGTCAGTTAATCTATCATTTATATTTGAGGTTTAAGATTGGAGAGGAGCTTTATATGACTAACATGAAAAAAATGACGATGATTCCCCTGTTGGCTAGCTTTATTCTCGGTAGTACTTTATGGAGTGGTGGATTTACCGCCAACGCTGCGGCTGCGGCAGCAGCTACAACCAGCACAACTGCACCTGCTTCTACCACTACAACGTCGGACAAATCCGAAAATCCTCAAACCAATCATTTACCCAATATTAAAATACTTGCCACAGGAGGGACCATCGCAGGATCATCTTCCGTCAATACGGATACAACCGGCTACAAAGCAGGCGCGTTGGGTGTGGAAACTCTGATCAATGCCGTTCCTGAGATGAAAAGTATTGCAAATGTCAGTGGTGAGCAAGTTGTTAATGTAGGTAGCCCCGACGTTAATAATGAGATCCTCTTAAAACTTGCCAAACGTACCAATGAACTGCTTGCCAGAGACGATGTAGATGGCATTGTCATTACACATGGTACAGATACATTAGAAGAAACAGCTTATTTCCTCAATCTTGTTATCAAAAGCGATAAGCCAGTAGTTGTCGTTGGCTCTATGCGTCCAGCTACTGCCATCAGTGCTGATGGTCCCTTCAACCTTTATAATGCAGTGAAAGTCGCCGGGGCTTCGGCCTCTAAAGGTCAGGGTGTACTCGTCCTGTTGAACGACCGTATCGGTGCAGCAAGATACATCACCAAAACGAACACAACAGCAGTTGATACGTTCAAGTCTGTGGAGCAGGGATACCTTGGAGCTGTTGTGGGCGATCAAGTGTACTACTACAACAAATCCACACACAAGCATACGACTTCTTCTGTATTCGACATCTCTAACCTGACTCAACTGCCACAAGTAGATATTTTATACGAATATCAAAACAATGGTCGCTATCTGTATGATGCAGCCGTAGCAGCTGGTGCCAAGGGAATTGTCGTAGCTGGTTCCGGTAATGGCTCCTTGTCCAAGACCTCCTCAGAAGGCGCAGAGGCCGCAGGTAAAAAAGGAGTGATCATTGCCCGCTCCAGCCGCGTGGGAAGTGGAGTGGTGTCCCCGTCAACAAAAGACGCGGCATCGAACTTTGTATCGACCGATTCGCTTAATCCGCAAAAAGCACGGATTTTGCTCATGCTTGCTTTGACCCAAACACACGATGTTAACCAAATTCAATCCTTTTTCAATGAATACTAAAAGTAGTCATCCAAATCAAATAAAACATCATCCTTATTATGCAAAAGAAGCAGCAGTAACGGTTGACCACCGTAACTGCTGCTTCTTTTTTTTGCGAGACAGGTCTAGCATAGTAACTACTTCATCTGACGTCCAATCGTCTTGGTTCTATACAGTAATTCGTTGTCCCTCCCACGCAGCATCAAGACTGCTGTTTGGGAATCCCATTCAAGCTTGGAGGATATTTCGCTTGCTTCTCTGGATGAGCAGCAATTTCCTCCTCCAGTATGCTTGATTTATTTTGCTGATTATTGATTTTAAGCGGTTTATGTTTGGGCATAAATACTCACCTCCTCGGCTTACCATGCCAAGGAGTGATCGTTTTTATACCGACGTATACCTGCTGATTATGTGACTGTAGCACTTTTGGTCATCCGTTATTTGCCCTGCTATTTGCCCTGCTTTTGTTCCATCGCTGCTTTAAGCAAATCACCCAAACTGGAGCCAAAAGATTCCTGCTTTTCAAATTGTCTTACTAGCTTTTGCTGTTCCCGTTTGTTTACCCGTTGCTTGTCCTTATCCAACGTCTCGGTAATGCCACAGGGCAGGCATCTTACATACAATCCTGCTTTGCCCTCTTTCATTTCCATTTTCTTATGACACTGCGGGCAACGTCGATTGGACAAACGTTTTTCCCCTGAACGACGGTAACCGCAATCCGCACTTGGACATACAAGGAACTTGCCTTTCTTGCCCTTCTTCTCCAATAGCTTTGTACCACAATCTGGACAATGACTATTCGTCACATTATGAGGCTTGTACTCCGCACTGCTATTTTTCACAGTGGAAACCAGCTCTTTCGCCATAGCACGAATAGAATTCAAAAACGGTTCCGGTTGTCCTTGACCACGAGCAATCCGTTCTAGCTCCGCTTCCCAACGTGCCGTCAATTCGGGCGTTCGAAGCTGTGGAGCCGCCAGTTCAATCAGTTGCTTACCTTTCCCGGTTGGATGCATCACGTTCCCCTGACGCTCAATCGTATCCGAGCTGACAAGCTTCTCAATCAGATCGGCACGGGTAGCAGGAGTACCCAGTCCATGTTTTTCCATCTGAGCGAGCAGGGCCGCTTCTGTATACCGCTTCGGCGGCATTGTTCGCCCAGCTCGTACAAGACAACGCTGTAACCGAACAGAATCTCCTTTTTGCAGCTCAGGTAAAATAACGCCTTGTCCATTGTTTTCCCGATCCTCTGCTTCTTCATCATCCATATCATAATGGTTCGCGTCATATACAGCACGCCATCCGCTATCTTTTACCGTTGTGCCTTTTACCTGAAACGTCTCCTGCTCCACCGTTACTGATACGGCTACAGCATCATAACGTGCAGGTGGATAGAATAGACTGATAAAACGTCGTGCAATCAGATCATACAGTTTACGTTCCTCTGGGCTCAACTGATTAAGCAATAATGTCTGCTCAGTAGGAATAATCGCATGATGATCCGTGACTTTACTGTCATCCACAATTCGCTTTGTGATTGGTAGGTTGTTACGCAATAGCGGACGTGCCAAGGAAGCATATGGACCTACTGCTACACTACTGAGCCTTTCCTTAAGTGTGTCCACCATATCGGATGTCAGATAACGGCTGTCCGTACGTGGATAGGTCACCAGCTTATGCTGTTCATACAGACGCTGAAGCAGATTAGACGTCTGTTTAGCCGAAAAGCCATAGCGCTGATTAGCATCTCTTTGCAGCTCTGTTAGATCATACGCTAGCGGATGAGGCTCGTTCTTTTCGCTCTTTTTAACACTCGCAACTGTGCCTTTGGCCCCCTCAAGCCTGCGGCGCAAAGCCTCTGCTTGAGTGCGGTCAAACATGCGTGAATCCCCGCTCTCTGCCCGCCAAGTTGCCTGAAAATCGCCGAAATCCGCCGTCAAAGTATCATATTCCTGAGAACGGAATTCGGTAATTTCTTTCTCACGCTCCATAATCATCCCCAGCGTTGGCGTCTGCACTCTTCCAGCCGAAAGTTGGGCGTTATAACGACAAGTCAACGCGCGAGTTACATTGAGACCAATCATCCAGTCTGCTTCAGCTCTACAGCGAGCCGATTCATATAAACGATCAAACTGCTGACCAGGCAATAGCTTTGCAAAACCTGCCTTAATCGCCTTGTCCGTCTGCGAGGAGATCCATAAGCGCCGGAATGGCTTTTTCCAGTTTGCCATTTGGATGATCCAGCGTGCCAACAATTCTCCTTCACGAGCAGCATCTGTTGCCACGATAAGCTCTCCAATGTCCTGCCGCTTCATGAGCTGCTGCACAGCTTTGAACTGATGGTTACTTTCGCGCAGCACCTTTAACTTTGAACTCTTCGGAAGAATAGGCAGGTCCTCCAAATTCCAGGTCGCATACTTAGAATCGTAATCCTCCGGCTCTGCTAAGCCGACCAAATGTCCCAGTGCCCACGTCACCACGTACTGGGGTCCTTCTATATAGCTTTTATGCTTCTCGCGGCTACCCATCACACGTGCAATCTCTCTGGCCACGGACGGTTTTTCTGCCAATACCAATACCTTCATGTTACGCTCCTTTCTCTCATAGTGTTAATTATACCATCCTGCCATCTTACGATAAATTCTAATGCCAACGGCTCTTATTAACATGATCGTACATACTATTGCTATTGCTTCTACATCGGTTAGGATAACTTACAAATCAGGCACACTCCATTTTAATAGCAGACCCGCATAGGTGAGGCCTCCCCCAAATCCATATAACAACACATGTTGTCCATACCGTAAACGTCCATCATCCAAACCACACTGCAAAGCCAACGGGATGGATGCCGCCGATGTATTACCATACAACTCTACGCTGGTCAGCGTTTTTTCCAAAGGTACTGTACTTCTTTCACATATGGACTCGATCATTCTCAAATTAGCGCTATGAGGGACAAACCAGTCAAGATCCTCCTTCTTCATATTTGCCTTATCCAATAATCGTTCGATTCCCGTTGGAACAGAGCGAACAGCCCATTTATAAACCTCACGTCCATTTTGAGCAATAAATCCATGGTCTTGCAGCTTCTCTCCATCCAAATGATCAGATAATCCCACACGGTAAAGATGTGCTCCTCCTTGCCCATAAGTACCTATATCAGAAGTTAAAAATGATCCTTCATCCTCGTCATATTCAACAAGGGCAACTCCTGCACCATCTCCAAAAAGTATACACGTCGTCCGATCCGTATAATCTGTAATTTTGGACAACGTTTCGGCTCCCACTACTAGCACCTTACGATGCAGACCACTCGTAATAAGGCCATTTGCCAAATGAAGTCCATAGGAAAAACCTGCACATGCTGCACTAATATCCATTGACCCCGTGTTCGGAATATCAAAATGAGCCTGAATACGTGAAGCCGTGCTTGGAAAGTAGTAATCAGGTGTACTAGTCGCTACAATGATCATCTCAACATCGTTTATATTTACGTCGTATAGGTTAATCATACGTGTAATAGCTTGTATACATAAATCAGATACATATTGATCTTCAGCCGCAATTCGTCTTTCACGCATACCCGTTCTTTGTACAATCCACTCGTCACTAGTGTCCACAAGCTTCTCCAAATCGGTGTTTGTCAAAATGCGTTCAGGCACATAAGTGCCAAAGGCCGTAAGCTTAGCTTTTGAATTCAACAATCTGATCACTCTCCTTTGTAATCCTTATTCACATTATAACACCAGATACTAATACCTGGTACTAAATTATTTTAAAAACGTCTTCTTATTTACTAGTTAATATCCACTTATCCAGTTGAACTTATAACAAACTCACTTTAAATAAAATCCCTCTGCCTTTTAACGCAAAAAAGAGACCATGATCTTCAGAAGATCATGGTCTCTTTTGTTTGTTGCTTGGCGACGTCCTACTCTCCCAGGACCCTGCGGTCCAAGTACCATCGGCGCTGGAGGGCTTAACGGTCGTGTTCGGGATGGGTACGTGTGGAACCCCTCCGCTATCGCCACCAAACATGAATTTACATCGTAAATTCTTTTTCAGGAATCAGCATCGCCAAATGCTGTGTGTTCGCTTGTTTCATATAAGCCACTTGAGCTTATACAATACAAAACTTACACCCTGAAAACTGGATCCGAAACTCATTTGCGTTTTATTCTTAGGATAAGCCCTCGACCGATTAGTATTGGTCAGCTCCATGCATTACTGCACTTCCACCCCCAACCTATCTACCTCGTCGTCTTCAAGGGGTCTTACTAATTGGGAAATCTCATCTTGAGGGGGGCTTCACGCTTAGATGCTTTCAGCGCTTATCCCTTCCGTACATAGCTACCCAGCGGTGCTCCTGGCGGAACAACTGGTACACCAGCGGTACGTCCATCCCGGTCCTCTCGTACTAAGGACAGCTCCTCTCAAATTTCCTACGCCCACGACAGATAGGGACCGAACTGTCTCACGACGTTCTGAACCCAGCTCGCGTACCGCTTTAATGGGCGAACAGCCCAACCCTTGGGACCTACTTCAGCCCCAGGATGCGATGAGCCGACATCGAGGTGCCAAACCTCCCCGTCGATGTGGACTCTTGGGGGAGATAAGCCTGTTATCCCCAGGGTAGCTTTTATCCGTTGAGCGATGGCCCTTCCATGCGGTACCACCGGATCACTAAGCCCGACTTTCGTCCCTGCTCGACTTGTAGGTCTCGCAGTCAAGCTCCCTTCTGCCTTTGCACTCTTCGAATGATTTCCAACCATTCTGAGGGAACCTTGGGGCGCCTCCGTTACTCTTTAGGAGGCGACCGCCCCAGTCAAACTGCCCACCTGACACTGTCCTCGCACCGGATTACGGTACCAAGTTAGAACCTAGATACGATCAGGGTGGTATCCCAAGGATGCCTCCCTTCAAGCTGGCGCTCAAAGTTCTACGGCTCCCACCTATCCTGTACAGATCGTACCCAAATTCAATATCAAGCTGCAGTAAAGCTCCATGGGGTCTTTCCGTCTTGTCGCGGGTAACCTGCATCTTCACAGGTATTAAAATTTCACCGGATCTCTCGTTGAGACAGCGCCCAAGTCGTTACGCCATTCGTGCGGGTCAGAATTTACCTGACAAGGAATTTCGCTACCTTAGGACCGTTATAGTTACGGCCGCCGTTTACTGGGGCTTCGGTTCATAGCTTCGCCCGAAGGCTTACCACTCCCCTTAACCTTCCAGCACCGGGCAGGCGTCAGCCCGTATACTTCGCCTTGCGGCTTCGCACAGACCTGTGTTTTTGCTAAACAGTCGCTTGGGCCTTTTCACTGCGGCCCCCTCGGGCTATTCACCCTACCGAGGCACCCCTTCTCCCGAAGTTACGGGGTCATTTTGCCGAGTTCCTTAACGAGAGTTCTTCCGCGCGCCTTAGAATTCTCTTCTCGCCTACCTGTGTCGGTTTGCGGTACGGGCACCTTCTCCTGGCTAGAGGCTTTTCTTGGCAGTCTGAGATCATGACCTTCGCTACTGTAATTTTCGCTCCCCATCACAGCCCAGCCTTAACGATGTGCGGATTTGCCTACACACCAGCCTCACTGCTTAGACGGACATCCATCAGTCCGCGTCACTACCCTACTGCGTCACCCCATTGCTCATAGCGGATTACGGTGGTACAGGAATTTCGACCTGTTGTCCTTCGACTACGCCTATCGGCCTCGCCTTAGGTCCCGACTTACCCTGAGCGGACGAACCTTCCTCAGGAACCCTTAGGCTTTCGGCGGATCTGATTCTCACAGATCTTTTCGTTACTCATACCGGCATTCTCACTTGAATGCAGTCCAGCGCTCCTTACGGTACACCTTCAACCCGCATTCAACGCTCCCCTACCCCT
>NZ_JAFIBS010000001.1:1712500-2177500 GCF_017833155.1 Paenibacillus sp. PvR133 | reverse complement strand
TGTTATCGTTCGTTTGAAGTAATATTCGCATTCATATGCGCTATATTATTACATTCGTTATTTTAGGCTCTCACCTACTGCTTGTCAACAGAAAAAGCGAATGTTACAAATTGAACACATATGTATTGTTCGGAAAACAGAAAACCCGCAAGCTATTATGCAGCTGACGGGTTATGATTTAGAGGAATCAGAGATTTTTGTACTTATCAAAGGCATTCGCTGTGTCTGGTATATTTTCCAGATAAACGATCTTACCTTCCGCATCCAGCCGGGCCTTGTCCACTCCAGTAAGTGTATAAACTTCGCCTGTTGCTTTTTTACCACACACTGCCCATTTGGTTTGATAGGTATCAGGTTCTCTGGGTACAGGTTTCCAACCTTCATACATATGCTTGATTTCGAGCGATCCCTCAAAGAACATATTCAAGAAGCTTTTCCAACTGCTCATACCTTGTTTTCGATCACCATTCAATACAAACTCAATCTTCTCAGAAAAAAGGCTAATTAATCGTTCTCTACTCTTCTCGTCATCTTTTGCTAAATCATAGTAGTGAAAATATTCTTCTAAAATCTTCATCGTGTGCAATTCCTTTCGTGCTGTATATGTGTATGCGTCCTTATGAGAAGGTTATTGCAATTTTACCGACAGCGTGGTGGGTTTCGCTTAAAGCGTGTGCGTCATACAAACCTTTTTGTGAAAAAGGAAACGTAGCTCCTACTACCGATCTTACTTTCTTTTGCTCCAACAGGTCGGCAATTTCCTGTAGCTGCTGTCCGTTGGGCTCCAGCCATATATTTTTGGCCGTTACGTTGTACTCCTTCACCAGCTCTTCGTCAAAATTGCTGACAATGGATATGATCCGTCCGGTATCCCTTTTCATTACCTTAAAGCTATTCTTCTGAACATCCCCACCCATCGTATCGAACACCACGTCCACATCAGATAAAACTTCCTCAAAACGAGTTGTACGATAGTCAATGATTTGGTCGGCTCCCAATGAAGCAAGCAATTCATGATTACGCTCACTGGCTGTAGTAATGACATAGGCTCCGGCCTGTTTGGCAAACTGGATAGCAAACATGCCTACGCCACCTGCACCTGCGTGGATTAATACTTTCTCCCCTTTGGTCAGTTGACCATGTGTAAAGAGCGCCTGCCAAGCAGTCAACCCCGCCAAAGGTACAGAAGCGGCTTCCTCCCAAGAAATTGTGGCAGGTTTACGTGCCAGCAGGTGATCATCCACCAAGGTATACTCGGCATAGGTACCGAACCGTGTGGTGTCCGGGCGTGCAAACACTTCATCTCCCACTTTCCAATCGGTGACCTCGCTGCCTACTTCCGAAATAGTGCCGGCTACATCCCAGCCTAAAATAATCGGGAACTCCCAATCCATCATTTGTTTTAAGTAACCTTCACGCAGCTTCCAGTCAATTGGATTGATGGAGGTAGCCGCCACTTTGACTACAACCTGATGAGCCTGTGGTGTAGGAGTAGCCACTTCTCTTTCTTTCAATTCATCCTTGCTTCCATACTGATCTATAACGATGGCTTTCATATTCATTTCCTCCTCGCACATTTACATATTCTTTACATTGCTAGACATACGCTGTAGCACATCTGTCAAAGCCACAATTTCCTCATCTGTAAACTTACATAGCAGCTTTTCCTGAAAGGCTTGTCTTTGCTCTGACAAAACTTGCAGCTCTTGAACCCCTAATTCGGTCAAACATATATAGGTCACACGCTTATCCTGCTCTTTTTTACTACGTAAAATCAGACCTTCCTCTTCCAGCCTTCTCAGATGTCGGGTTACTGCTGCACCATCCAGAACGAGCAGGTGTTGGAGTTCCAGCTGACTTAGTTCCTGACGATGATCAATATGATACAAAATTTCAACCTTGGTAAAGCTGGTTTTTAACTGTGCTTCAAAGGCGTTATTCATTTCTTTACACAAAAGATGCATGCGATAAAACAACTGGCTTTTTTCAGAGCAATGTTCGATGACAAACCCTCCTCCTAATACTTGACCTATCAATTGATATATCAAGTATTATACACCCCCTCTAAAAATAAACAAGCCCTGAGACAAGTCTATATATACAAATCCTACAATCACAAAAAAATGCTCAAGCTAAACGAATAAGCCTGAGCAATCTAGAATTTGTAGTTAGTAGGGTCATTCGATAAAACGATGAAATGGTCCAAATTACAGTGTATTCATAAATCCGATAATACGGGCCGCCATCCGCTCGTGGCCTGCCTGATTCGGGTGCAGGCCGTCAGGAACACCATTTTCCCCTGTAAAGTACATCTGTTTATGTACAGGCAATAGTGGTTGAATTCCGGCGATATTCCACAGATCGCAGCACGGGAAAGAATAAAGTGAGGCCACTTCTCTCACGGCCTGTGCATACGCGCTATAGACTTGACCAGTAATGGCATTAGGCAGATGCTCAGGAACCGTATCACTTGATCCGTGAGGCGGAGTCAAAAAGACGATCAGCTTGTCCGGGTAACGGTTAATTAGTCCTTCGGCAATATGCTTGAGCGCACCATAAAACGTACGCGTTTCTGTCGATGGCGTATCCAAGCTACCGAACGGTATTTCTCCCATCGAAAAATCGTTTCTTCCCCCCATAAAAAAGATCACGTCTGCATGAGGGTTCATTTTCTCATAACGCTCACACATCGGTTCAAAACCGCCGCTGGCTACACTGCTGCCGGATATGCCGTGATTCTCAAAGGTTAGGAATCCCAGTGCGTCGCTCACAAGGTGGGGGTAAGGCTTTTCTCCATCACGCAATTCATATCCAAACGTAATGCTATCGCCCAGAAATACAGCATGGCTGCCTTGGTATTTGCCTTGATTGATTGTCATTCGATATCTCTCCTATCTATTAGATCGTATTGTTGATTTCGATAAATTTATGTTCAATCGCTGTCATTTCGTGATTTGACCGGGTTATTAAATATGTATCCATGTAGCCGAAGGTTGGGGGAGCGGGCAAATAGGATGTTACTTTAAATTGCCGCGCCAGCTTTTTGGACATGAGGGTGATTCCCATTCCCATCAAGGAAAATTGCACCATCGTATCAAACACACCGACCTCCACCACCTCGCCATGGGTCAATTGCATGTCCTGATACATCTTCTCTAAATACGTGAGATACAGGCAGCCATCCGACAATATGATAATAGACGCTCCTTGGAGTACCTGTTTGAGATCCGAGCCTTCATGTATGCCTTTCCCCACCAGCACCAGTTCTTCACGGCATATTTTTTGATAATGAATATACGGGTTGGCGGGATACCCTGTAACAAAAGCAATATCGAGTTCGCCGTCAAGGATCAATCGCTCCATTTCCGTCGTGGTTCCGGTTTTTAATGTAACCGAAGCCTGCGGATACAGCTCATATACCTTCGTGAGCGCCCTCGTTGTGTCGCCCGCCACGATGGACTGCATGGTACCGATGCGCAGCTTTTCCTCCTGCGGTCTCATTTTCATCTCCGTGTCTTGCCATAGCAACAACATTTGCTTGAACTGAGCATACAAGGTTTCTCCTGCGGGTGTCAGCTCCATACCACGGGGCTTTCGGTAAAATAACGCTGTGCCGTAATGGGCCTCCAGCTTCTTTATTTTGGCCGTCATATTCGATTGCAGGTGATTCAACTTTTGTGCTGCTTCTGTCAGGCTTCTCAGCTCTGCCACCGAAACAAATGCCTGCATATTTTCAATATCCATCCCTTCACCTCCCATCAAATAAAATGATACCTGTATCATAAACAAGCATTATTATTTATGAGTTAAGTGTATTATATTGGCCTTGGATGCTATTTTCCACCCTCATTTTAAAAATCAGGAGGTATGGCAACATGATCAAAAAGAAGATTCGTGTAGGTATCGTAGGAGGTTCGATGAATAATAAATGGGCCAGTCAAACGCATATTCCGGCTTTGCTCAAGCACTCGAACCTGGATATCACTGCCGTCGGTACCTCTCGTATGGAGAGTGCGCGACAAAGCGCAGAAGAAGTAGGTGCGGCACTAGCTTTTGATAATTCCAAAAAGCTCGCAGCTTCCGAGGATGTGGACATGGTCGTGGTGAGCATAAAAGTTCCCCATCATTACGAGGCGGTGATGGCGGCAATTCAAGAGAGAAAGCATATTTTTTGTGAATGGCCCTTGGGGGCAAACACTGCGGAAGCTGCTGAAATGGCCAAGGCGGCGGAACTGGCAGGCATTCATCATACCGTCGGCTTGCAGGCACGGCAGGATCTTGAAGTGCAAACGATGAAAAAACTCGTGGAGGGCGGAGAGATTGGTGAAATTATATCCTGTCATATGCAAGTAGCTACTCCCGGCAAAGGAGGACAAGTAAATCAGGACACCGCTTATTTGCTGAATAGAGCCAATGGGGCTAATCTGCTCACGATTAATGGCGGACATTCCCTGGATGCGCTGCAATACATCGTTGGCGAATTCCGCGAGCTATCGGCCATCACATCATCCCGTTATCACGAAGCCACTATTCAGGAAACGGGTGAAGTCATTTCCAAGGATACAGCCGATCAGATTCTGATTCACGGACTATTGGAAAAAGGAGCACCTGTATCCGTTCACATTCAAGGTGGGGTGAATTCTAAGTTTGAGATAGAGATTCAAGGGAAAAAGGGCATTTTGCGTTTGTCACAGAATCCTTCGCTTGGGCATGTTCAATTCGGGAATCTAACGCTCGAAAAACTTGTGTACGATCCAAGCAGTACGCAAAGTCATGGTCCTAATGGCGCTTTTGAACAAATAAGTATAACTAGAGAGCCTAATATAAGCCTGGATTTCCCAAGAGAAGGGGTAACCCTAAATGTAGCCAAGGCTCATTATGTTTTTGCCGAGGATATTTTGACACACACCCGTCTCGCTCCCGATTTCAACCATGCCTTAAAGCTGCATCAGCTACTGGACCGCATTGAGGAATCGGCTGCAACTGGGAAAAGGATCGTATGGTAAGGTAGAATTATAAAAAAGAACCTTTAACACCACGATAGATGTGGAGCTAAAGGTTCTTGATCTTTTAAAATCATGCATTCTCGACCTTTATACTGTCACTTTCAACCAAAATAACTTCCGCGTTGCTGATTGGATATAAATTTAATTGGCTGCCATATTCCTCAATGATGTTCTCCACCGCTTTTTTAAACGGGATGTTCGTATGGTGGGGGACTGGATAGAATTCAATTATCCCGAGCGCAACAAAGGAATCCAAAGCAGGCGCCTCCTCCACATTGTCCATAAGTCGGGCATATTCGATATTCGGTGATAAAATCATCGAACCTGCCGATTCGCCTATATATAACTTCCCTGCATTAACTTCATCAGCAATGATTTTGTCAGCCCCGGTTCTTCTCAACTCTTGAAGTAAATAAAATGTGTTGCCTCCGGTAATATAAATATAGTCATTTTCTCTAATTTTACTCTCTATTTCATTCAATGTTGCTGTGCCGATTTCGATTTCATCCACGACTAATCCTAAATTCTCTAATGCTTTTTTCCCTGAATCCACATAAAACTTAACTTTCTCTGGAATACTTGCGGTTGGGATGAAGGTGACTTTTTTTCCTTCTAAGTTTTCACCAGCGAAATGGACTAAGCATGGTGCAACATCCTTAAATGAGGACGACAGAAATAATTTTTTCATCTCTTTATTCTCCTTAGAACAGCGTTTAATAAAACGAGATATGCAACACTTTAATCTAGGTACATTATAAAATATATTAGTATCAAAACATGACACCATTAGAGCATGACATAAAAAAGAAGTGAACGTTTAATTTCATACTTGATTTAAGCTATTTATAGCTTGAATCTAATAAAACCATATAAAAAAAGGAGACATTACCATTGAATAATATCTCCTTTTTTCAGCTTCATATTCCGTTTTGCAACAATAAATGACTTCATATCTCCGCCGCATGAGGCAATGCTGTTCGCCTTTAGCTAACCCCTGTCGATTGAGGTTGCCGTACAGTAAACTTTCCCGAGCAAAGGTTCGACCTGGCACCCGTAAAAAAGACTCCAACCGCATAGCGATATTTCGCCGATACGGAGGAGTCCTGATGTTGTATAGGTAAATCTTAAAGGATTCATGGTTACGGCGCGGGAGTCTCCGCGTTTATTCCCACTCAATCGTTGCTGGTGGTTTGGAGGTGATATCATACACGATGCGATTCACGTTATCCACTTCGTTTACGATACGTACCGAAATTTTCTCCAGCACATCCCAAGGGATACGTGCCCAGTCGGCGGTCATACCGTCGATGGAGGTAACGCAGTGGATACCTATGGTGTAGGAAATAGATTAAGTATAAATCAAAAATTTATATTTATGATTTTTTTAGTTTCTCATAAACTGAGTTCATTATTTCTTGAGGATAATCGTTTTCTAATAAAAACTTTTTCAAAACATCAAATCGAGCAACTCTATTAGAAAATTTATTTATGCCTTCTGAAGAAGCTTGTTTATATTTTTTAAACAAATCATATATTTTGTTTTCTTCACTATTAAGAAACAAAGTGGCAATCTCTTCATTTTTATACTTATTATAAATCTTAACAAAATTTTTAAATTTGTTAATAATCTCATTGTTTATATGAATGTCTTTTCTAATCATATAAAAACACAGAGAAAATATAGTATATATTTGGGTTTTTCTTTTTATAAAAGTTTTTGTAGTATCTTCATCATATAACTCCCATATCATTTCCATAGCTTTCACAATATTTTTATGGTCATTCTCTTTATCGGGATATTTTGTTTTAAATTCTTCATACGATTTATTGATTGCTAAAGATGCATTTGATTGTTCTATTATTCCATTTCTCCATAGCAATATAATAGTCGCGCTAAATTGAACATCATTCATTCTTCTTACATCTTGGCCAGTAAAAAAATTTATATCATTCCAAAAATTATTAGATGCTATTTCTTCTGCTAATTCATGAAATAGTCCTTTAATAGCATTACGTTTTTCTTGATCATTCAAAGTATATTCGGTTAGATTTAGCCGATCGAACATTTTAATAATATCACCTTTTTTTGCCTCTAAATCAATTTCAATAACAGATAATCTATAATTCCAAATATTTTTTTTCTCTTCATTATTCAAATCTCTGAAATATTTGTCACTAAAAGATTTTTTCATCGATTCTTCCAATAAAGAGTTTTCTTTCAAACAAAATTTATTGTCAATAAAATTAATTATCGCTTTAATTCTTTGTTGTCCGTCTACAATATGTGTTATAGCATCACCAGTATCAGGATCAGTTTCACTTTGCCAGAAGTAAATAGAAGGTATTACAAAATTCAATAGCATTGTCTCTACAAGCCGAATCTGATCTTTTTCTATCCAAACAGACCGTCTTTGATAAGAATCATCCACTATTAATTCTTCTTTTTTGAACATTGCATGAATTTCTCGCACAGACTTAGTGTTCTCAGTAAATTTAAATTGCACAATTAGCACTCCTTGCTTTTTCAATACTAGTAAGTTGATATTCCTCTAAGTCTTCCCACGATCTATATATTCTATAAGATATAGGATGAATAATTGATAATTCCTCTATTAATTCCCTATTAGTATTATTAATTCTAGTTTCTATTTCAGAATTGAAATTAGGCATATCAGTAAAATCTTTATCATTTATATATCCTAAAAAAACTGAATTAGCAACTCTTTGATAGTTCGACATATAGTAGGTTGATTTATGCTTTCTCATTGCTCTCCATATCTCATCAAATAAGGAATCTGAAACTATTGCCAAATCTATATCAGAAACTTTGTCATTATCATTTAATGATTGTTTTACAAATTCACGAAGCCCTTTATATGGAGACAAACTAAAACCGATTTTTGCGCTTCCTACCATTTGAACACTATGAAAACTAATTTCAAAATTTTTTGTGACTATTTCTTTAAACGTATCAATTTTCTCAATTACTGTCTCATTCTCACCATTGGAGTATTCTTCAAAATACCAGTTATATGATTTCACTATATACTTCATATAAAATTCAGCTGGTTTTAATTGTATCAATTCACTTTTCATCACGCTATATTCATACATTTAGTTCGCACTCCAATATTAAAATATGTTAGAAATTAATTTATATAAACTCTTAGCAATTCCATGTGACATATAATATGGGACGCCATTACCTATTGTTTTAAATTTATCTGTTAAAGTCATGGTTTCAGGCAATACAAATTCTTTAGGTAATGATTGAATAGCTAATGCTTCTGATGCAGATAACCTTCTACTCTTATAAGGGTGTAAATGTACTTCATTATTTCCGTAAGCTGCTGTTGGAGAGTATCTCCATCTGTGCAAACGTTTAAAAGATTTTTTTGAAATGTCTCCTTCTAAAATAGTGTTGAATTTTTCTAAAGCCTGCCGAGGTTTGAAATAATCAACTGAATTAAGATGATTATATACATCATTTTCTTTAAACCAATATTCAATAGTTAATTCAGGTTTAATATTATTTGGCATATCTAAATCATCGTCAACCAAATAATCGGTTTGTTCAGGCCAATTATAGCTTTTTATTTCTTCTAAATTATCTTGGCTAACTCCCCATCCAAAATTCTCAATCAGTTTTTCAACTATACTAGAATCTTCTTTCAAAGATTTTTTTAAAAAACCCACCATGAATATTCTTTCTCTATCTTGTGGCACCCCATATTGTAATGCATTTAATAATCTATCCTGAAGAATATAACCGTTCATATGAAGCAGCTTCTTCATTTCGTCATAAAAAATTTTGTGTTTTTTTGTTCTTAATAGTCCTTTAACATTTTCAAAAAGAAAAAAATCAGGTTTCTCTTTGACTATTAGTTCAAAGTAAGTTTTCGTTAATTTACCATTATCACCGTCACTTCCTTTATTTTTCCCTGCAGAAGAAAAATCAGGACAAGGTGGCCCACCAATGAAACCAACTACACCTTCTTTTCTCTCATTTATAATTTTTTTTCTCAAACTATTACTATTTAAATAAGTAGTAATATCCTCAGCATGATAACCATATTTAGGGGGTTGTATTTGCATTTTTTGACGTGAAAATTTATAGGCATTTAAAAAAGGTTCATAAAATTCATTCACCTCTACAACTTTATATCCAGATTTTTCAAATCCTAAATCTAAAAATCCAGAACCCGAAAAAAAAGAAAAAATACTTACATTCATATTGATTACCTACTTTTCCCACTCAATTTATGAATAATTCCACACGCTTATCACTCATGATAATAAACATCGGTTTCTGTCTATTAAATTATATATTTTATATATGTTAATAGTCCATAATAAACTCTATCTTCCAGTTTATAATTAAGAACATACGTTTTCAATACATTAATAAAAAAGGTTAAGAACTTTGATTAACAAAGTTCTTAACCTTTTAACTTACATTTCTATTCCCACTCAATCGTTGCTGGTGGTTTGGAGGTGATATCATACACGATGCGATTCACGTTATCCACTTCGTTTACGATACGTACCGAAATTTTCTCCAGCACATCCCAAGGGATACGTGCCCAGTCGGCGGTCATACCGTCGATGGAGGTTACTGCACGAATACCTACAGTGTAAGAATACGTACGAGCATCGCCCATAACGCCAACACTCTTCATATTCGGCAAAGCGGTAAAGTATTGCCAGATTTCCCGGTCCAGACCGGCTTTAGCAATCTCCTCGCGCAAAATGTAATCCGACTCACGAACAATGGTTAGCTTGTCCTCTGTCACTTCACCCAGCACACGAATGGCAAGACCCGGACCTGGGAACGGCTGACGCCATACAATCTCAGGTGGCAGTCCGCATTCTTCGCCGACTTTACGCACTTCGTCCTTGAACAGGGCATTCAACGGCTCGATCAGCTTGAACTTCATGTTCTCCGGCAAACCACCCACATTATGATGGGATTTAATGGTCTGTGCCGTTGCTGTTCCGCTCTCTACAATATCCGTATACAGCGTACCCTGTGCCAGGAAAGTAAAATCGTCAAATTGAGAAGATTCTTCCTCGAACACATAGATAAACTCGTTACCGATGATTTTACGTTTTTGTTCCGGATCATCAACTCCTGCCAGCTTGGACAAGAAGCGCTCACGTGCGTCAATTTTGACAACTTTCATATCAAATTTACCAACGAACGTCTCCATTACACTTTCGGCTTCACCTTTGCGCAGCAATCCATGGTCAATGAACATACACGTCAGTTGGTCACCGATCGCTTTGTGAATAAGCATCGCTACAACGGAAGAATCCACGCCACCGCTTAAGGCACACAATACTTTCTTGTCGCCAACCTGTTGACGAATCTCACGAATTTGATCTTCAATGAACGATTCCATGGTCCAGTTGCCTTCACAACCACACACTTCATAAAGGAAGTTGCTGATCATCTCGTTACCTTGAACGGAATGACGTACCTCTGGATGGAATTGCACCGCATACAGATTCCGCTCCAGGTTACTCATCGCGGCAATCGGCGCACTCTCTGTTCCTGCATCTAGTGTAAATCCGGTTGGCAGATCTGTAACGTGATCCCCATGGCTCATCCATACGGTTTGACGAGAATCCAGTCCTTTAGCCAAGCGAGCATCCTGATTGAATTGCACGTCTGCTTTGCCATACTCACGCTTGCCCGCACGTTCTACCTTACCATCCAGTTGGTGAGCCATCAGCTGCATGCCATAGCAAATACCAAAGATAGGGATGCCAAGATCATAAATTGCCCGATCCACCTGAGGAGCATTGTCTGTATATACGCTGGAAGGTCCGCCTGAGAAAACAATCCCTTTTGGCGCCAGCTCTCTCAGCTTCTCCGCAGGCGTATTGTATGGAAGGAGCTCGCTATATACACCGAGATCCCGAATTCTTCTTGCGATTAACTGGTTGTATTGTCCTCCAAAATCGAGAACTACAACGATTTCATTAGGCTTATTCATTACCGTGCCTCCCTCAATTGTTCGTTTCATTATACGCAACGATAAAACAAGACGTCAAGAAATCAACCGGAGTTGAGTGGGCATGAAAAGATTGTTAAAATGAATTGATTCTAAAATACTCAATCTGTTCGTAGGAGTGTAAACGATGGATGTGCTGAAGTGGATCGCGCAATTGTTCGAAGAATACGGCTACGGCGTCCTTTTTTTCGGCTTGCTGCTTGAGTTTATTGCTTTACCTTTTCCCGGGGAAACCACAATGGCTTATGCGGGATATCTTTCCTATGCCGGTACCCTGGATTACGGTAAACTGGTGCTACTAGCTTTCTTGGGCACAACCATCGGTATGACTATTACCTACTTTATCGGAAAGTGGGCTGGACTCCCCTTTATTCAGAAATATGGTAAATGGGTTTTGTTATCGCCGGACAAGCTTCAGAAAACACAAAAATGGTTTCAACGATATGGATACTGGCTTATTTTCCTTGGATATTTCATCCCCGGTGTCAGGCATTTTACCGGTTATTTTGCCGGGATTATTGCTCTTTCTTTCCGTAAATTTGTCTTGTATGCTTACAGCGGCGCTTTATTCTGGGTCATCCTCTTTCTAAGCATCGGCAAGCTGTTTGGTCCCCAATGGGATGTCATTTTCCATTTGGTAGAGCTGTATGCACTGCGAATTGCGGGAGTCGTTGGGTTTATGATCCTGCTGTATATTATTTACCGGTGGAGAAACTTTCTGTTTAGTTGGCTACGCAAATCCGAAAAATCAGTGAAAACCAGCAACAAGGATGACACGGAGTAGTCAAACTCCTGCTGCCTTACGACTACGGGTCCTTGCATAATACATTGAAATCACGATAGATATCACAACAAACCCCGCGCCTCCACCCAAGCCCAACATACGCGGCTCCATCATTTCAATCGCCACCCCTGCTCCAAACATAGACAGTCCGATGATACCTTGGCTCCACGCCGTCAGCATGCCCAACAATGGACCCTGTAAATACAATGGGGTCTCCTGCATTAATAATGTATCCAGACAAATCGCCCCCACCCCGCCAGCCAACGAAATTAAGAAGTAAATGGCAACCGCCGCCCATACGTGATAAATACCGCTTAATCCCATAAGTAAAATCCCTTCCAACAAAAGGCACATCAGTCCTCCCTTCAACAAAGAACGACTGAATAAACGCCCTATTGCATAGCTGGCAACCAGACCCACGCCCAAAGCGGCGTAAAACAATCCGATCCCGGCATCGCCCAGCCTGAATTCCTGCACTGCATATACACTGATCAGAACATTATCAATGCCATTGAGCATGGGAACCAGCAACTCAAATGCAACAACGACTTGGAGAGGAACGGATGCACGAATACAGTCCAACATTCGCGATCTGCTCCGGTTTGGATGATCTAACAACGAAGGGCTTTTATGTGGTTTAACACAGGAATCCTCCCTGTTTATTTTCTCCTTCATGACAGGTGGGAATGCAATATTGCGAACGATCAGACCTGCGGCAAAAAAACTTGCTGCGTTCAGTATAAATGCGGCTTGTGGTCCAAAGAGAGCAGATATGATGCCTCCGGCAGCAGCACCAACGACCAGCACCAGCCCACTCATCACTTGCTCAAGACTGTTCACTTTCAATAACTCCGACGGACGAACAAGCAGCGGGATGGATGATTTACGAGCAGGAGCATACACCGCTTCTCCGCAAGCTAGAAGGGTACTAACCCCATAAATGATCCATATATCCTCAGGACTATGAACACTTAAAAAACCAAGGGCTACCAAGCCTCTGAATAGATCCGTGGTCATCATAAGTGTACGCCGGGATATGCGGGTAATAAGCACACCCGCCGCAGGTGACAGGACTAAAAAAGGAATCACTCGCAATCCCAGCATTATACCTACGCTGAATCCTGAACTGGTAAGCCGATAAATCAAAGCCAACAAAGCGATCTGACAGAAACGGTCTCCAATTCCGTTAATGATGCCTGCGGCAAATAACTTCCTGTATTGCCTGTCTAACATTTTAAACAGCTCCATATCGATAGAATTCTTTTATTATATATAAATCTAATTAGTTATTTGTCTAATTTATAAGTTTACTATACAACCGTCAAGGCATAAATTCATATATTCAGAGCATACTAAGCCAAGAAACTCCAATATCGGAGGATTTTACGTATGCCAAATCAGAATAAAAGTTGTCCAGTTACTCATGTGTCCTCTAACTTGAGGGATAATGTAAACCATATTGAAAGCTCCTTTGGAAACAGCGGAGATTTAATCATTAAAGAGCTATTATGGATGCAAAAATGGCCAGCGGCTTTGTTTTATATCAATGGTCTGATTAACACTCAATTACTCCATGATTCCGTTCTGCGTTCATTAATGCGGGAAAACGAACATCATGTACCAGAGGGCGCGGAACCATTCGACTATTTAAAGGATCAAGTATTGATTGCTGGTAACTCAGGTAGTTTGGAGGAAATGGATATTACTGGTGTTTACTGTACTATCGGGAATAGAGGCTTTTAGTCGCGTTAGTGAGATGCTGTTATCTGTACATGTATTCATTTTCTGTGGCAACGGCTTGTTCATTCCGCTTATATTATGGGGTATTTACCTTTGCCAGCAAAAGTGGAAGCATCGGCAAAACACATCTGGAAATTAACAAAAACCTTTTGAAACCCATGCGCCTGAAAGCACGATCCGGTTTCAAAAGGTTTTCTTTGGTTCTTCACTTACGCCATATCCTGAATGTATGCCAGCGCAGCATCAATATGTCCTTTTACTCTTAAACCACGCCATTCATGAATTAGGATACCATTTTCATCAATAAGGAACGTAGACCGAACTATGCCCATATACTGCTTGCCGTACATCTGTTTTTGCTGCCATACACCATACGTCTCAGCCACCTGATGCTCTTCATCAGATAACAACTGAAAAGGGAGTCCGTACTTTGCAATAAACTTGTCATGCTGTTTGAGTGGATCAGGACTTATCCCCAGAATCACCGTGTTCAAGTCTTCAAACTCCGTATGTTTATCCCGAAAATCACAAGCCTGGGTCGAGCAACTAGAGGTCAAATCCTTGGGATAGAAATACAACAATACCCTACTGCCTCGATAATCAGACAGCTTGACACGCTTTCCCTCACTCCCAGGCAATTCAAAATCCGGTGCCTCTTGCCCAATAATGGTAGATGTCGTGGACATCTCATCATCTCCTATCTTGTGGGAGTTCTTATGTGATCCGCCCTATGAGCCTGCCCCTCTGTAACGGCGAACTCCCCAGTTCCATGCCAGTAAACCCAAAGTCAGAAAGACAATTCCCATCACAGGAGTTAACAGGGCCATATGGCGCATATCCTCTCGGTGAAGGAACAGGGAGGCTGGATATACACCAACAAAAGCAAAAGGCAGTATCCAAGTTAGCACAACCTGAATAGCACGGTTATAGATCGTCACTGGATAACGTCCGTAGCCCTGAATATTGTACATGAGCGGGATAATTCCTGTCGGCGCATCCGAAAAAAACGAAAGGGATGTCAATATGGTGTAGATGCCCGTATAGATCGCCACGGCACTTAGGCTCAAAATGATCAGCGCCGGTACGAACCACCACTCCATAGCCAAGTCCATCTGTGCCCCGCTGATTCCCATAATAATCAGGCCAATCACAGAACCCACCAGCGCAGGCGGATCCACATTTTCAAGGAAAATCTGGAACAGATTATACGCGGGACGGGTCATTACCCGGTCGAGTTCACCTTTCACAATGTAACGCTCGCTAAAGTTCCAAAGATTTACAAAACAACTGAATAGTCCGTATGGAACCATGAAAAATCCATAAACGAACACGACTTCATTTTCACTCCAGCCGCCCAAACTGTCTGTATGCATAAAAATAACCAGGATAAAAATAAGATTTGTGGCCTGAAACAGCAGGTCTGAAATCACTTCTACCCAAAAGTCGGCCCGATAGGTGAGCCGTGACTTCATGTAATTTTTTAAATATTCGCTAATGAGACCCAAATAGTACATCATCGGCTTACCCTCCCTGCACGAACAGACGTCTGCGCGCCAGTCGCCAAATGATGATCATCGGCACGAGCAGAACGACCAGCCAAATGATTTGGATACCCAGTACATTCCAGATGCCAACGCCTTTTACACGTCCCGTAAATACAGAGCCCGGCAAATAGGTAATCGCCTGAAACGGCATCCATTGGGCGATCGTCGCCAGCCAGCCTGGAAACAAACTGATTGGCAAAATCAACCCAGAAAACAGATCTACAACTACGCGCTTCATACGCATCATGCCCTCATTATTTTCGATAAAAAAGGCCGTTAACCCCGTAATAATATTGATCTGAGTGTTGATCATAAAGCTAAAAAACAGCATGACCAGAAAACCAACCCAGGCTACCGGATCCGTGGGAAGCTTTACCGGAAATAGCAGCATCGCAATCGCCATGCCTGGAATCATAAACAGCAGAAAACGGAACATTCCCTCGCCGAGTCCTTGCATAAATTTAACAAGTACATAGTTATAAGGTCGGATCATCTGAATTGCAATGCTTCCATCACGTATATCCGTCGAGATTTCACGATCCAGATTGTTAAAATAAAAGGCTCTCGCCATCCACGATACTGCTACATACGTCGTCATCTGAGCAGCGGTAAAACCTCCAATGCTACCCGCATCGCCATATATCGCTTTGTATGTGAAATAATATACGCCAATATTCATGCAATAAATAAGGATTCCTGAATAATAGTTCACACGATACGCAAGCATCGTGAGAAATCGGATACGAATAAAATCGGTGTATACGCTAAGCATGAACTTTGGCCTCCACTATCGGATTGCCCTGGCGTTCAGCCGAACCAGACTGATAGATACTGCGGACGATATCATCCGTGTTGGTTTCAATGATTTTGATATCCGTAATATCCGTGCGACCGACTACGCAAGCGAGAACATCCGATACATTAATATGAAGAGGAATCCATACTTTGGCAGCCAAATCATTATCCATCGTCCAAGCCAGTGGCATATCAGCAGTCCATGCCTGTAATTGTTCCAACTGGGTCGATGTGCCGAACTGGAACCGCACTTCTCGACCTGTCCCCCAACGCGCCTTCAGATCCTCCAGACCACCATCATAAATGATATTTCCATCATCCAGCATAATGACGCGCGAGCACAGCGCTTCAATATCCTGCAAATCATGGGTTGTCAGCAAAATAGTCGTACCATAATCCCGATTCATGTCCTTTAGAAACTCGCGGATTTCGGACTTTACCATAATATCGAGCCCAATGGTCGGCTCGTCCAGAAAAACAATGGACGGATTGTGCAGCAAGGCTGCTACTAACTCACAGCGCATCCGTTGCCCGAGACTAAGCTTGCGTACCGGGCGGCTTAGCAGATCCTGCAATTGCAGTCTCTCTACCAGCTCATCCAGCCTGCGTTTGAAGTCCGTAGCCGGAACCTGATATACTTTCCGCAGGAGTTGAAAAGACTCGATCACACCGATGTCCCACCAAAGCTGGCTGCGCTGACCGAAAACAACACCAATGTTGCCTACAAATTTCTCGCGTTCCTCATAGGGAACATAACCGCCTACCTTGAGATGTCCCGATGTCGGCACGAGAATGCCTGTCAGCATCTTAATCGTGGTGGACTTTCCGGCGCCGTTCTCACCGATATAACCGCATATTTCTCCTTGCGGAATACGGAAGGATATATCTTTGACCGCGGCTACCTCGTTGTATTCGCGGGCGAATAAATCAAGGAAGGCACCTTTTAAGCCCTCGCGATTTTTTTGAACCTTAAATGTTTTGCGCAGATCCTGCACATCAATTGCCAGCATGTTATACCTCTCAATCAGGATTTGTAAAATCCATAGTTAAATTGATTGTGCTCCAAAAAGAAATTATAATGTAATGAACTGAAAAGCGAAAGGGAGAGCATCCATGACAAGCAGAACCAAAAGGACGATATGGTCGGTTCTAGCCGTGGTAATCGTCGCGATTGTCGGCTTTGCCGTGTACTATTTTACATCCATTTATAATCAGCTGGATAATCTGCATAAAGAAGGCGCTAACTCCCCCTTCAAAAATGTAAAGCAGGTCGATCAGGTTCGTACGCCAGAACCGCCCAAGTGGGAAGGTACCGATATGGTTAACATTTTGCTGATGGGTGTCGATGGGCGCGGTATCCAGAAAGGGGAAGTTCCCCGATCAGACAGTATGATGGTCGTATCGCTGGACCCCGTTAAGAAAAAAATCCACCTGTTCTCTATTTTGCGTGATACGTACGTGGATATTCCCGGCTATGGAAAAAATCGAATTAACACCGCCATTACTCACGGACCCAACACAGCCATGAAGACGGCTGGCGATCTGTTAGGCATCCCGGTGCAATATTATGTGTACACGGATTTCCAGGGCTTTATCAAACTGGTGGATGCCGTAGGCGGGATTGATTTTGAAGTGGAAAAGGATATGCATTATACAAGTAATGCGGATAAACATCAGTACGATATTGATTTGAAAAAGGGCATGCAGCATCTAGATGGCAACACGGCGCTTCAATATGTGCGGTTCCGCCACGATGCAATGTCCGACTTCTCCCGATCAGGACGGCAACGCGCATTTTTGGAGGCAATAGCCCAGAAAATGCAGACCACGACTTCCATCGCTAACTTGCCGAATATTTTAGAGCAGGTTAACCCGTTCATTGACACGAATCTCAGTGTTAACGATATGTGGAAGCTGGCAAATGTGGGGTACCAAAGCAACTTTGCCGGCAGCGAACAGGTTCCACCGATGAAGATGCTCGGAGAAGAGAATGTGGGCGGCGCGGCAGTTCTTACTGTCCGCGATCCGGAAGAACTGAAAACGTATGTGCAGGATATATTTAATAATCCACCCGCACAAACACAGGAACAAAATAAGGATCAAAACGAAACGAAACAGCCAGACAGTGCATCGTCTACCAAGAAGGATAAAGCTTCTTTTACAGGGGGCAGTAAAACCAGTAATGAGGATGCTTCCACACAATCAACAACAAAGACGGGACAAAAAGAGCTATAATGATGTATGCAGGGGCAGCCGTGAACGCTGCCCTTTGGCGTGTGTATACCCTATTTTAATGAACGGAAAGGAAGTTTTTGATGATGAAACGGGAAAACTCCGAAGCACTATATAAAGAAGCCCTGGAGCATATTGTCGGGGGCGTTAACAGCCCTTCACGCTCCTTTAAAGCTGTGGGCGGCGGCGCTCCAGTATTCATGAAACGCGCTAAAGGTGCTCATTTCTGGGATGAGGATGATAATCGGTATATCGACTATTTGGCGGCTTATGGCCCTATTATTACTGGACATGCCCATCCCCATATTACTAAGGCTATCAGCGAAGCGGCCGCGAACGGCGTATTATACGGAACCTCAACGGTATTGGAAATCAAACTGGCCAAGATGCTGAAGGAAGCAATTCCTTCTATGGACAAGGTCCGGTTTGTGAATTCTGGCACAGAAGCGGTTATGACAACGATTCGTGTTGCACGGGCCTATACTGGGCGGAACAAGATCATCAAATTTGCCGGCTGCTACCACGGTCACTCGGATCTGGTACTTGTTGCCGCAGGCTCCGGCCCTTCCACGCTAGGCATACCTGACAGTGCAGGCATTACGACCAACATTGCGAGCGAGGTTATTACCGTACCATTCAATGATCTCGACGCGTTACGCCAAGCCTTGGAGCGTTGGAGCGACGATGTGGCGGCAGTCATGGTCGAGCCCATTGTCGGTAATTTTGGCATGGTCATGCCGCAACCCGGTTATTTGGAAGGGTTGTGCTCCATGGCGCGTGTGAACGGCTCACTCGTCATTTATGACGAGGTCATTACCGCATTCCGATTCCACTTCGGTTCCACCCAAACGTATGCAGGTTTGGACAACCATGATGCGATTCAGCCAGATTTGACCGCGCTGGGCAAAATCATGGGCGGTGGTCTGCCGATTGGTGCCTACGGCGGCAGCAAGCACATCATGGAGCAGGTTGCCCCACTCGGCCCGGCTTATCAGGCGGGTACGATGGCGGGCAACCCGGCGTCCATCTCGTCAGGCATCGCCTGCCTTGAAGTCCTTCAAGGGGAAGGCGTGTATGAAGAGATGGAACGTCTGGCTGTGAGGCTGACGGACGGTATCCAGTCCTCTGCCGAACGCTACGGCGTGCCATTGACGATCAACCGAATTCGTGGAGCGTTCTCGACGCATTTCTGTGATCATCCGATCACGAATTACGCGCAGGCGCAGGATACGGATAGCGAAGCGTTTGCATCCTTCTTCCGTCACATGCTGGATCGCGGTATTCATCTGGCACCATCCAAGTACGAAGCCTGGTTTCTCACAACAGCGCATACGGATGAAGACGTGGATACTACGCTGGAAGCGGCGGACGATTCGTTCCGGGCGATGTCACAAGGTAAGTAAACTAAACAGTAAGTTGATAAAATATGAATAGGATAAGAGCTGGAAGTAGTCTTAGGGATGGGTATCCGACCTCTGGGACTTCGTTCCGGCTTTTTTTCATTTCACAACTGTACCCGTACAGTTGCAGATTTTATGGATTGTATCAAGTTATGCCATCCGGGTATATTGAGAGAACCACAGGTTAAGGTCATTATTACGGAGGTTTATTATGAACAGTCGTTCCAGAAATGGAGCCGCCTATCTGGCAGCTCTCAGCTATGCAGCTATACTTGGATTTTCATTTTTATTTGTAAAATTGACAGTCACAGAGGCGAGCCCGCTGGATGTGATCGCCCACCGCTTTGCGCTGTCTTTTATCGCTTTGACCATTCCCGTGTTGCTCGGTTGGATCAAGATCAACATCAAGATGCGTGACATTCTGCGCATTTTACCACTGGCGCTGCTCTCGCCATTAGTGTATTTTCCACTGCAAGCCTTCGGGCTGATGAGCACTTCTTCATCGGAAGGTGGAATTATCCAAGCAACCGTTCCCATCTTTACGCTGCTGTTAGCTTCCTATTTTATTAAAGAGCGTACAACGGTAGTCCAGAAGATTTCCTTACTGCTCTCTGTCTTTGGCGTGGTTTTTATATTTGTGATGAAAAGCGGAGCACCGCTAGCATCCAATAGCTATGGCGGTATTCTTCTGCTCGTGCTTTCTGCGATATGCCTATCTGGCTATAATGTGCTGGCACGACCATTAACACAAAAGTACAACCCAATGGAATTGACCTACGTTACCTCTATTTTGGGATGTATCGTTTTTAACGTGGTGGCACTGGGATATCATGCCATAGACGGCTCCATGAGCGCCTATACCGCTCCACTGGTGAAGCCTGGTTATTGGATGGCACTGATTTATCTAGGCATTCTGTCTACCCTCGTCACCTCGCTGTTATCGAGCTTTGCCTTGAAGTGGATCGAAGCCTCCAAAATGAGTGTGATCGGCAATTTATCCACCCTCATTTCCATGATTGCCGGTGCTTACATTTTGAAGGAGCAGCTCGCCTACTATCACATTATTGGGGCTGTGATGATCATTATCGGCGTGTTGGGTACCAATTTCGGAGGACGAAAAAACTTCACGCCAATCAAAACAACTTCGGCAAAATCACAAAAAACGGGCTAAAAATAGACACTCATTTGCCTGCAAAAAAAGAAATCTCCAAGCTGCGCAATTCCAGCCGAGAGATTTCTTTTTTCATTTCTTAGTCTTCGTCGCATTAGATAGGGTACGCCATGACACTCATTAACGCCAATTCCGGCTGTGTCGTGTCCAATCTGCTATATTGTACGATTATGGGCACATCGCTAGTGACCGTAATTGCGTAAGGAATACCTACCGGAATCTGCTCGCCGGATTTCTCCAACGAGGCTGTTCGGATATGACGGGTTCGTCTTCCTTCCACCACCTCGATCAATCCCTCCAATGGCTCGCGGTCTTCAAAATAGATGTCTATACTCAGATTTGCCACACGGCTCCCACAATTCAGCACGCATATACTCTCATGACTGAGCAGCTCACCCCGGCTTTCCGGTGGAATATACCCATCGGGGATGACCCAGAATAGGCTGCCTCGCGGCTGATTAGCTACTTTTTCATGAGAAAGCTCCTGAGAAAGTTCAGTATCTCCCATGCTATCGGCCTCCTTTGACCTATGAATACTTTCGTTTCCCTATGTCCCTTCTTCTAGCCGTACGGATTCTCCTTGGTACGCAACAGTTGGGCCAGAAAAGCAAGCGCCAATCCCTGACCCCATCCCTGAATGCGTTTATATGGAACGTTTCGATAGCCGTCAATATCGTTCATCACAGCAGTTCCCGCGGATACACCCGTTACTGTGCCGTCGTCCTTAATGCGGGAAAGAATACCTTCGATCGCCTTTTGGGTGTATTTGTTAAACAATCTTCCTTGCATAAGCAAGGCGGTCGCAATTCCTGCCGAGCCCGAGGTTTCCAGATAAGAGGTATCATCGTTCAGCACCGTATGCCACAGCCCTTCTGGGGATTGCAGCCGCACCAGTGCATTGAGCTGGTCACGCAGCGAGCCGTCGATGATCATATAAGATGGATGCTGCACCTCCACAAGTTTCAGCGCTTTTGCCATCGTGAGGGCTGCCCATGAATTGCCGCGCGCCCAATATATTCCTGACATCCGGCTTTGATTCGCATGATCCCATCCGTGATAATACAGATTCGTATCCGGGTCCTGCAAAAATTCTTCATGCCCGTGATATTGACGAATTCCATCCTCCCAATACTCCTTGTTGCCTAACAGATGACCAATACGCAGCAAATAATAACCGGCCATAAACATCGTATCCACCCATGCTTGCTGCGGAAATACATCATGAAGTGAATTCACCGTATGCTGGAAAATGCCGTCGGCAAACCGCTCCGCTTTTTTGGCCAAAAATTCTGCCATCTCGATGGCAATATCAAGGTATTTTTGCTCACCTGTGGCCTGATAAAGCGTCAACAAACAGTGCCCGACAGAAACGCCGTTCACCGAGAGAGACGGAAGCCCATCCTCGATATTTTCGTCTACCCATTCTTTTAGCTTGGTCAGATACTTTTCGTTCCCTGTCGCTTCATACGCTTCGCATACTCCGTAAAAGGCTACTCCGCCCGGCCAATCCCAGCTGTAGTGCATTTGAAAGGTGCGTTCTACTACCCGGTCGATCACCTGCTTAACTTGTTCTTCATCAAAAATCAATGCAGGCATTTCCACGTCTCCCCCTTTGGTAAGTTTCACGTGAGTTACCTCCTTGACGCCCGTACATGAAAAGGTCGTCCTTCAACGTAAATACATGCGCAGCGGTTGCAAATCCAGTTCCTTCACAGCATCCACCACCATGTCTGCAATACGAACCGCGCCATTCTCATGAAAATGCGTGTTATCCTCTAAGCCGCCGGAAAAGTTCATGTATTCACCAGGCAGCAACCACATAAAAAGCTCTTTACTCTCTTCGGGACCCAGCTGCTCATATAACTCCTGCGTGCGGGCAGACAAATCAATCAGCGGTACATTCGCTTCTTCCGCCAGCTCACGAACCGCTGTTACATAGTCACCATGTGTGTCAGATAGCGTACCATCCTCGCTAAAATAGCGACGATGTACGGGCGTGACCAGTACCGGGGTTGCCCCATGGCTTCTTGCGCCGTCGATATAGAGGCGAAGATGCTCCTTGTAGGTTGTAAAAGGCTCTGTAGCCCGCTCCGGATCAGGCTTCTGATCATTATGACCGAACTGGATGAACAGGAAATCTCCTGCCTTTATTTCGCCCAAAATGACACCCAGCCGTCCTTCGTCCATGAAGCTTTTGGAGCTTCGCCCCGATACGGCATGATTATCCACGCAGACATCATGCTTGAACAAGGCGGGCAAAGCCTGACCCCAGCCTGTATACGGATAGCCGGATGCGTCCTGATCCGTAACCGTGGAATCTCCGGCTAGGAATAGCCGGAGGGTCTGTGGCGCTGGTGCAATCTCCAGCGCATTGAGCCTTGGCGCGGTGCCTGATACAGTGAGGCGCAGTTTGCCACCCCAGACAGGCACCGCAAACAGTGCTTCGGTGAACTGCCCTGGCAGCGTGTGCACTGGGGGAAGCATGTGCTTGCCTTCACCAGCCTTGAGTCGCGTGAGCGTTTCCGCCTGCGAATCGCCGACCAGTATAGTGACAAGATACAGCCCGTCTGGCACATCTACAACAAATGCAGCGTTTAGTGGAATACAAAAGCTGCTTCGCAGCCGCGTGCGTGCATCCTTGGCTGCACTCTGCCTTTTCCGACCGTACACATGCTCCGTAGTCTCAAAGCCATAGCCCTGTTCAGTTGTATATAAGCAATCCGAAGACACTCCCTTGTAGCCATCCGCAGGCTCCCCCGGACCAAAATCAAACTTCCACAATTTACTCACCTCTCAGCCATCGCCCTCAAATCCCGTCCATTCAATCGTACAATCCCGGATGCCTTCCATTTCCACTCGTAAGCTTCATGTCCCCACGCTATGGATTTTGGATCTTACCCCTTCAAACCACTCGTACTCATTCCTTCTACAATTTGCTTCTGGAATGCGAAGAATACAGCGATAACTGGAAGCAGGCTTAGGATAGACATCGCGAACATTCCTCCCCAGTTGGAAGCCGACTCGCTGTCGAGGAACATCTTGAGTGCAATAGATACGGTATATTTCTCTGGCGAATTCAGATACAGTACCGGACCAAGCAAATCCTCCCACTTCCAGTAGAAAGAGAAGATTGCCGCTGTAGCCAACGACGATTTAAGTAAGGGTAAAATAATTCTGAAATACAGCCGGAACTTGCCGCATCCGTCAATCGTCGCCGCCTCATCCAACTCTGCTGGAATCGTCCGTATAAACTGCACCATCAGAAAGATGAAGAACGGCATCCCGAAGAAGGAGGGTACCACTAACGGTAAGATCGTATTGATCCAACCGAGCTTGGTGAAAATAATATATTGCGGTACCAGTACCACATCCCCTGGTAGCATAAGCGTCACCATCATCAAAGCAAACCACAAGTTACGCCCTTTGAATTTCAAGCGTGCGAAGCCAAATGCGATCAATGAGGAGGAAAGCACAGCTCCAATCGTTGAAATCACCACGATCGTGAGCGAGTTCAGAATGTACGTGCCAAAGTTGTAGCCAGTCGTCCCTTTCCAACCTGTTACATAGTTTTGCCAGATCCATTCTGTAGGGAAAAGCGAGGATGCCGTGACGAATATCGTCCGACTTTCTTTAAACGAGCTGAACAGCATCCAAAAAACGGGATAAAGCATCAGGAGCGCCAGTGCAGCAACCAGTATGTGATAAATTGGCCATTTGACCGTTTTCCATGCCATCAGTATCAGCGCCCCTTTTCCGTTTCATAAAATACCCAGTATCTGGAGGTTATAAATAAAATCGCTGTCAGTATCCCAATCATAATGAGCATGACCCAAGCCATGGCTGCCGCATATCCCATGTTGCTGAACATAAACGCCTGCCGGAACAGATACAGTGAATGCAGCATCGTTCCATCCATCGGGCCTCCTTCGCCCTTAGAAATAACATAAGCCGGGACGAAGGTCATAAAGGCGCTGATCGTCTGCATAATCAGATTAAATAGAATAATGGGGCTAAGCAACGGCAGCGTAATACTGAAAAATTTTCGTACTGGCTTAGCGCCATCTACACTGGACGCCTCGTACAATTCAACAGGAATGTTCTTCAAACCTGCCAGAAAAATTAGCATGGAGGAGCCAAATTGCCATACGGACAGGGTGATCAGCATCGTAAGCGAAGCATCCGGATCACCAAACCATTTCACCGGGGTCGCCCCTAGAGTCGAAAGCAGGCTGTTCACTATGCCGTTATTACTGAAAATGTTCCGCCACATAATCGATACCGCAACGCTACCTCCGATAATGGATGGCAGATAGTACATCGTCCGATAGGTGCCGACCATGCGCGATTTGGTATTCAAAATCATAGCCACAAACAGCGCGAAAATCAGTCGCAACGGTACACCGACCAATACATACGTAAACGTGACCCTGATCGAATTCCAGTATTTCGGGTCGCCTGTGAACATCTTTTCGAAGTTACCCAGACCAATCCATTTGGGCGGGGTGAACAGGTTGTAGGTGGTAAAGGACAGATACAGCGAAATAAACATTGGAATTAACGTAAACGCCAGAAAGCCCACAATAAAAGGGCTGATAAACGCATATCCGGTCATATTGGCTTTCAAGCTCTGATGATTTCGCAAGCTCATCAAGCCTCCCTTCTGTTGCATTTAAAGAATTAGTAAAACTTTATAATGTCAATAATTCGTTGTTATGAGAATAATATCGTGATGTCTGCAAAGGGTGCTTATGCAGTTGCTTCGTCGAATCAACCGTGCGCAATCATGTTTTGGACTACGCACGGTTAACTTAACGAAATGTTCCTTCGATCCTATCGATTCTTATGCTAAAACGTTGTCAGATATCCTAAAGGTCTCATTACGCTTATTATTGCTTGTTATTCGCAAGGATGGTATTCGCATCAGCCCGGAATTTGGTCGCTGCGTCTTCAGCCGTCATCTGTCCGAAATTGACCTGCTCAATATAATCGGTCAGAGTCGCAATCACTTCCGGCGATCCGACTGGTGGCGGCGGGCTCATTGGAGAAGCCTTCGGCTCCATGGAAGCTACAAATTCAAACACCTGCTTCGTAGGCTCGCTCAACTCTGGTGCAACAGCTTCCTTGATTTTGGCGGAAATCGGCACGCCCCGTTCGCCTTTAATCAATTTATTCGCTTCTACATCGTTCATCCAGAAATCAATAAACTTAGCGGCTTCATCCTTCACCTGTGAACGGGAAGCAACCGTCCAGTACATCGTAGGCTGCATATATACGCCTTTTTCCATATTCGGCCCAAACATCGGAGCCAGTGCCATTGGGCGGTTAACGACCTGCTGTAAGCCCACATACTGATTGGACCACTGCCAAATACCGATGCCTGTTCCTTTTACGATATCGGATTCCTCAAGAATCCCCTTGGTCTGGTTCATGATTTCAGGAGGCGGGGTCGCTCCCTTCTTAATCAGATCAGCCAATCCGCTGAAGAAGTCAACAAACAGCTTATCGTCGTCATACCCCAATCCTGTTCCTTCCGCATTGTAGAGAGTCTTTCCTTGAGTACGCAAATAGTAGTGGAAGAAAATATCGGCAGCCATCGAGCTGTCAAAGTATACTTTATTGGAACCAGCCTTTAAAGCCATTTCTTTGTATTGATCCCATGTCCAGTTGTCAGGAATTTTGTCTATACCCGCCTTCTTGAGCAACGCCGGATCATACTGGAAACCCAGAACATTAACACCGGTTGGGATACCATATTGCTTTCCAGCAATTACGCCGGTTTTGAGTACATTTTCGGTCACATCAGCAACCTGAATTTTTTGATTCAAGTAGGGCGCGAGATCCTCCAGTTGACCATTTTTCGCATATTGGCTAATGTACGAAATGTCCATTTGCACGATATCCGGCAACTGATTAGCCGCAGCCTGCGGAGCGAGTTTTTTCCAATAGTCATCGAAAGAGGCATATTCCACATCAATCGTTACATTTGGATTTTTCTGCTTATACAAATCAACGACCTTTTGCGTGTATTCATGACGCGTATCCGATCCCCACCAAGCGATACGTAACTTTACTTTCCCGTCTGCACTTGTGCCCGAATTGCCGCCGCCCGCTCCGCTACATGCCGTCGTCAAAACGAGCAGCATAGCTATGATCAGAAACCATCCCTTTTTGCCCACCTATCTCTCCCCTTTTCGCTGTTCTAGAAAGGAGCCAAATTACGAGTGACAACGTATTTCCGCAATTTTGATAGCGTTTACATTAGCTCCTGTTGTTATTTTCCCAAAAGCCGAGAAACATTGGAATACACAAATCAGGTTTCCTAGGTTTAAAAAACAGTGGGACTCCATACGCTCATCCCCGTTCATGTGATTTAATGTACTCGGAAGGCGTCATACCCGCCCACTTTTTGAACACCTGGCTAAAATATTGTGCGTTCCCACCGAAGCCGAACCATTCCGCCAGCTCAAACACCTTCACGTCTCCCGTCTCCCGAATATGCTCAGCTGCACGTTCGATCCGATAACGATTGACGTAGTGTGAGAAGTTTTCGCCCGTCACCTTTTTGAATATCTTCCCTAAGTAGTCGGAATTCATATACAGCATTTGACCTGCCACTCCGTTCAGCGACAGATCCGATTTTCTGTAGTTTTGCTCAATAATAGTGATCATTTTATCAACGGTGGAAGATTGGCGATACACATTACTTTTATAATAGATTGCGGTCATTCGTTCGGCAGCTTCCTGTACAAAAGATTTGAGACATGCCAGCGTTTTTTGCTCTGCCAGCACCACCATTCGGCTCGTAAACGCCGCACGCTCTTCTTCGGGGCATATACGGATCATAGCGGCATAGAGCTGAAGCACATAGGAGCGGGTCACGGAAATTTCCAGCTTCATACGGGACAGAATACCGAACAACCGATCCACTTCCTGTGCAACCTCCACCGTATTTCCAGCCTTGATCAGCAGACCGAACTTCTCCTCGTCCAGCTCCAAATCTGCCATCTCCCGGGTATCCTCAGCCGCTAAATCCTCCTTCGTAATCAGACTGCCCTCCCCGGTGTAAAAACGGTGATTCATACAATGCAGTGTCTCCCGATACATCCCCCGTGAATGCTGCATACTATCCGACTCACTAACTGCGACCGTTACCTCCAGCTTGTAAAAGCGATGAAATGTCGCACGTACCGCTTCAATCTGTTTCATAAACCGTGACGTGTCATCCTCACTTTCCAGCACGATGAGCAATTGCCCCTGCATGGTCGTACTGAGCAAGACATCATCCATCAAATCTGCCGCTATATTTTGCAATGCAAACAAATGCTCCGGCTCATGTGATTCCTCCACCCGCAGCAGTAGCATTCGAACCTGCTTATCTTGCAATTCAAGTCCGAATAACCGCTCATAAAATGCGATATCGCGGCTACCGTAAGTTTTATAGGAAATAAACTCCTTCAAAAAGTGTTCCTTCACATGAGGCAGCATACGCTGAAAATCTAGCTTCATCCGGTTTACAAACTGCTTGCGTTCTTCCTGCTCCTCCCGCTCCTGCCCCAACTCGGTCAGAGCCTCATGAATTTGCCGCTCATTGCATGGCTTCAACAAGTAGTGCTTCACCCCGTATTGCATGGCCCGACAGGCATAGTCGAAATCTTTGTAACCAGACAACAGAATGAAACGAACGTCTGGAAAGTGCTCCGTCGTTTTGGCAACCAGTCCGATGCCGTCCAATCCAGGCATAGAGATGTCGCTAATCACAAAGTCAGGCGGGCTGGCCTGAATCTGATCATAAGCCTCAATCCCGTTACGTGCCGTACCCACCAATCTCGTTCCCGCTTTACCCCAATCAACCACCTGCGATATGCCTTCCAAAATCATACGCTCATCATCAACCAGTAGCACCTTGTACACGACCCTGATCCCCTTTCACATATGGAATACAGACATGAATCGACGTTCCTGTTCCTGACTCGCTATGCAGCTCTATCCCCCAAGGTGTACCAAATGTCAGGTTAATCCGTTCTTGAATATTCGTAAGTCCAATGCCCTGCCCACGAGTCGTGACCTGCCCGCTCCGCAGTTTTTCCAAGAAATCCGGCGTCATTCCCGGTCCGTCATCTTCAACTCGCAGAAATAGAGCCCCCTCGCTTTCTCTCGCAATAATAGCAATCCGACAGGGTTCAATTCGCGGCTCCAACGCATAATGGATGGCATTCTCCACCAAAGGCTGAAGCGTTAGCTTCGGAATTTGCGCATCCATCAGTTCTTCCGGGACATCCAGATGGAAAACGAGACGTTCATCAAAACGTGTTGTTTGGATCGTTACATAGCTCCTTACAATATCCAGTTCTTTTCGAAGCGGAATCAGCTGCTCTTCAAAACTGACCGCACTACGCAATAGAAAAGCAAGTGCTTCCACCATCTCTGAAATCCGATCCTGCTTATTGGCCTTGGCGAGCCAGTTCACGGATTCCAGCGTGTTGTATAAAAAATGTGGATTAATCTGTGCTTGTAGTGCCTTTAGCTCTGTTTCCCTCAGTAATAGCTGCTTGGCAACATTTTCATTAATGAGCTCACGAATGCGGCGAATCATTTTCTTATATGTCCGATGTAGCAAGCCTACCTCGTCCTGTGTGGAAAGGGGGACCGCGCCAAGTGCTTCTTCTTCCAAACGGTCGAGATCGCCTTTTTCTATTTTACGCATGTTCTGGATTAGTTGAACGATCGGTTTGGTAATGCTGCCTGACAACCTAGCTCCCAGTGCCAATGCAATAAGAAGCATAATTACAAAAATAGCGCTTACAACTTCTTTAATGATCGTAATGCTGCGAAACATATCATCGAAGGGGGTCATATGCAAATACGTCCAACCCGTATAAGAGGATTTGATTTGAGCAGCGAAAAAGGTTCCTCCTGAGTAGGTCGCAATCCCGTAAGGCTGCTTTCGGCCAAGCTCGGCCTGAATATCACTCTCACTCAATAGTGGTGTTTCGGGATAAATCATCCGCCTTCCATCTGTAATCATCAGTTGTCCGTCACGGCCGGAGGTTTGCACGCGGTCCGCTACAATCCGGTCAATTCGCACACGAATCGCAAGCGTTCCGAGCCCATTCAGCGTAAAATTGGAATCGGTAAAGGATTTGAACTGCCGAGCTGCCAGCAAGGAGGAATGGCCTGCCGCATACCATGCATTGGAACCGTCATGTTCGTCTGCCAGCTCCGACAGGGTGGATCGAAGTTCTTGGGGAATACCTTCGCGGTTGCCCGCACTCATGACCTGTCCCTCTTTATCGATCACTATCATAGAATAGACATAGGTCTCAGAGCCGGCAAAGGCGACGAGCCTATTCGTTATTTTTTTACGCAGCACCATTTTGGCATAAGGTGACGTTTCCTTTTCCAATTGCAGCAAATAACGTTGAAGCTGCTCGTCCGTTGTTACCTTGAAAGTAACTTTTTCCACATCCTTCAACTCATTTTCTATACCGATTGAAGAAATATTGAGTACTTCGGATGTTTTTTTGTACATTTGATTATCATAAATATGAAATACGTACTTAAGTATGACTGCAACTACTGCAAAATTAACCAGCATAAGCACCGTAATCAGTAGTACCATTTTATGATGGATTCCAGCATTTTTGTAAGCGCTTTTAAAGTAGGTAATCAGTGAATGTCGCCTCCTTTATAACATACAAAATACCCCATGCCTTGGTCATTCGGCAAGAGGTATTTGTATTTGCTTAGCGTTGATCGGATGGTTTCGATTTGTCCGCCTTGCTCATATATTCGTCGTATCGGTCATCAAGTTCACGTGCCATACTCCGGTATTTACGCGTCTCCTCAACAATGGGATCGATATGAGTCTGAACCCGCACCTCATATTTAGGGCTGAGCCGTTCCCGCTTTTTGGCCTCATTCTCACGAATTTCGCCTTCCGTCAGCAGTTCACTGAGCTGGCGTTCCAATTCTTCGGATTGGCTCATCGCGATTTCCTCCTTCAGGATGATGGTCTACGTAGAATTATAACCCGGTTGCGTCTGCTTCTTTCAGCACTTGAATAAGTTGAGAATGAATAGCTGTATTCGTAGCTGCAATATGCCGTACACTCAGGTCATAAGGTCTGCCCAATGTATCGGTGATGGTACCGCCTGATTCCTGTACCAGCAAAGCGCCCGCTGCTACATCCCACGCATTCAAACCAATTTCGCAATAAGCCGACAGCCGTCCTGACGCTACATAAGCCAGATGCAATGCTGCCGATCCCAGCGCCCGAATGCCACGTACTTGAGGTGTAAGAACCTGCGTAATTTTCATATTTAGCGGTTGTGCATACGTACGGTCCGGTGGGAAGCCGATGCAGACCAGACTATCTCCCAGTGTTTCTTCTCTCGAGGCTTGCATGCGATTGCCATGTACATACGCGCCTTTTCCTTTTTCCGCTACAAACATTTCATCACGGGACGGATCATAAATGACCCCGACAATCACCTCTCCACGATGGGCCAAGGCAATAGACACACTGTAATACGGCAGACTGTGTACAAAATTGGTAGTGCCATCTACCGGATCAATAATCCATAAATATTCCTCTTCACGGGCAGCCTCTAATGCGCGGGCCGAAGCTTCGGCTCCCGGCTCTACACTCTCTTCACCCAAAATAGCATGATCGGGAAAATGGGTCAGAATCAGTCTGCGAATCATCTGCTCTGCACCTTTATCTACCTCGGTCACTAGATCCGTAGGAGACTGTTTGGTATTCAAATGTTCAACAGTTCCCAGTCTGCTCTTAATCCATTCCCCGGCTTTGGATGCCGCGTTAATAGCCACGGCAGTATAGCTTTTTCCTGATACGATATAGGGAACCTTTTCGTTTTCATGTTCGTTCAACGTGTTCACTCTACTTTCTATATCATTGTTACGTGGTTTACGAAGCTGCCCTACAGCACAGTCTCTTAACCATCTCTGTTTCATTACAAGTTTGCTAGTTTACACATTCTAGTATACACAATAAACTGCATAAAGTTTCTCTAAATGGGAGCTTTATCCGCGAAATGCTACTTTCTAAGGCATAATTTCTACGGAAGCCCCATCCAGCACTTTAACCCCATTGTCTTCCTGAAGGCGCAGTTCATTCATCAATCCGAATAACGCTTCATCCTTAAGCTTGGCTTCAAGCATGACATCAATCCGATCCGTATATCCGGCAATATTGCGCAAAAAGGTAAGCAACGGCTCCACTAGAACACCCTCCGCATGGCCCCGGGGATCTTTTTCACTTTTGGGACTGGACGCATGGATTTTGGGCGGCAATGGATGATCAACAGAAGATCCGGCTTGGGCCAATTCCCCTTTCCAGGTATCCAAAATATCCGGCCATAGCTCCCACGGCTTTTCCCCCTCATTATTCACCCATTGATGATGAATATCGAGAACCATCGGCAACCCCGTCAATTTGCAAGCCTCCAGCGTTTCCACCGCATTGAACGTTTTATCATCATTTTCCAGCGTTAACCGTTCTCTTAACGAAAGATCCAGCGCACTAACCTGCTCTACAAAACGCTGGCCTGAGGTCACCTTATCTCCGTATGCACCACCAATATGAATGTTGTTCTTGGCTTCGGCACCGAGCCCCATGGCCTCCAGCATCGCTTTGTGGTACTTCAGATCATTAATGGAGCTCTCCAACACCTCAGGACGGGGAGTGCTTAACACTGTAAAATGGTCAGGGTGAAACGATACCCTCATCCTATTCGCCTTGACATAGTTCCCAACCTCTGCAAAGTCAGCAGCAAGCGCCTGAAAAGGGTCCCAATCCCGCAGATCCTGATGGGTCGCGAGCGGAATCAGCTTAGATGAGAAACGATAGACCTGGATATCACTCGCGCGATTATGGCGCAGCAGCCTCAAAGTATTATGGAGATTTTCGGCTGCTATCCGTTCTAGCTTGCGGATCGCAGCTTCTCGGTCTCCAATCTTGTTAAAGCTGCTCATTGTCATGGTTTTAGAGGGGGATGCATTTTGCACGGTAACCGACATGGCTACATAACCGAACCTTACGATCATAGGGTGTCTTCCTTTCAGCAGTCGCAGTAGATGGTAAGGCCGCTTTCGTTCTGTGACCTAAAACCCTTTTCTACTGATCATACCCGGAAAAGCACCTGCTGATTCGGTGTTATCGCACAAATTGCAAGAAGGAATCAGCTAGGATTGCTGCTGTGCTCCAAAAAACATTTCATCCGCCAATGCAGTCTGAATTCTCGCTTCCTCTTCATTCAGCTTACGAATGAGAATCATTTCAACTTCGGTCACTTCATCGCCCTGGAAATTAATTTCGGCGATACAGCCCACAATCTGCACGATGGCTACTGCCACGTTATCCACGCTGTAAGCGATGACCTTCTGGCCTGTCGGAAACACGCGCAGCCCGGATTTAACCATCTTGCCACGTCCGTATTCCAGCAGTTCGTAAAGTTCTTGTTCGCTCTTGAATTTGCACACTGAGTTAAATTCAGTTTGAAAGCCCATGTGTAGCCGCCACCTTTCATGATTAAGGGTTTAGTGTTGTGCTCAAAGATATGCCATTTATATGAACAAAAAGGAGAGTGATCAGCTCCCCTTTGTTTCGTTTATGAGTTCTCGTAGTGCAGTGCCGACCTGCGCTCATAACGCTCCAGTGCAAGGGCAATCATGCGGTCCAGCAGACTTGCATAGGATACGCCTGTTTCTCTCCACAGTAATGGATACATACTGAACGGTGTAAAACCAGGCATTGTATTCACTTCATTAATAAGGATATGTCCGTCCGAGCGTCTGACGAAGAAATCGGCACGGGAAATCCCGCAGCCTTCTAGAGCGCGGAATGCTTGCAATGCGGCTTCACGAATACGATCTGCCACTTCCTCATCCAACGGTGCCGGAATAAGCATTTCCGATTGGCCATCCGTATATTTGGCAGCGTAATCGTAATAATCACTCGCCGATACAATTTCACCCGGTACCGAGGCAATCGGCTCATCATTGCCCAGTACGCTGACCTCAATCTCACGGGCATCGACGTACTCCTCGACAATCACCTTTAGGTCAAATTGCAAAGCCAGATCTACAGCCTTTTCCAGCTCTTCTCGGTTGCTGGCTTTGGAAATACCGACACTTGATCCCAGATTGGCTGGTTTGACAAAGCAAGGATAACCTAGCTCGGTTTCCATGTTACGTACCAGATCATGACTGGTTTGGGCCCACTGTGTACTATTAAAATAACAGTATTTCACTTGCGGCAATCCTGCATGCTCAAACAGCTTCTTCATGACGCCTTTATCCATACCTGCTGCCGAAGCCAGCACTCCCGCACCGACATAAGGCATATCCGCCATTTCGAACAGACCCTGAATCGTTCCGTCCTCGCCAAAGGTACCGTGCAGCAACGGAAACAGCACATCCAGCGTCTGCTCTCCGTACAGCTTGCCGAACAATGTATCTAATGCCGCCTTGGTGCCACCCTCTGCGCGTTCCAGCTTCAATTGCTCTACAGAAGCCAGAGGAGCGCTTAATAGCGCCCCTCTACGCCAATCGCCAGCCTTCGTAATATAAAAAGGAATAATCTCGTATTTCTCATAGTTAAAAGCGTTCATTACCGCATACGCCGTTTGCAGCGAAACCTCATGTTCACCCGATTTGCCACCGTACACCAGCCCTACGGTCAATTTTTGATTTGCCATGCCTATCCTCCGCTTTCCTGCTTTCGTCATTGTGACTGATTTGCATCACTGTACCTGTTATCCATCATCTCATTTAAAAATAGTCGGCGATGTGATAAAAGCGATATACCGTGTTGTCGGTCCACGCATACGAATTTTTATAGTCCCAATAACGATGTCTGGAGCTTACCGTATGTGCATTGACTAGCGGCATGCCGCCCGCATCAAAGGCCGTGACCACCGTGCTGTGCTGGAAGGTTCCGTCACCATCCCAATCGTAAAAAATGACGTCCCCCAGCATGAGCTGCTCTGGGCGACTCACCTGCTCAGCGGTCAACCCCCATGAGCTGGAGCCCAAATACCGCTCTAGACTGTTGGAAACTGCCCAACTGTAGCTCCACAGCTCACGTCCGGCGACCCGTCCTTTATACCACCAGCCCGATTCTCTTTTACCAGTATAGTGGATCGGTGCTCCCCCTGCAAAGAGGCATTGCGAGATATAATTGGTGCAATCCACATCAAAACCTTCAAACTCCGGATTGAAGCTATCCCACCACTGATCTGCATAAGCCGCTGCTTCTTCGCGGCGATATCGGCTGGGACGTGCTGATGAACCGAAGCCCAGCACACCGCGATTCAGCAGCGGCAGATTTCCTCCTTGATTAAACGAAGCCTGTTCAAAAGGAACCTCTCCCCCCGCTGGCTTCCTTTCTGCCGGATCGCGCTCAATTCTCGCTACCTGCCAGGCTTCACCCTCGTGTGTGAACGTCAGACGCTCCCGTTCAATCCGATCCTCCCGGTGAGTCATCCCGCCCTTCTCATAAAAGAGTCGGACATGCAGTTGTACATCTACCACAGCCTCATCCGGGGTATCCTGCACCATTCGTAGCGGCTTGGCGCGTGTCTCGCTGCGTAGGGGAACAGCATCCCGTTCGTTGTACCACTGCTCCAATCTGGCAGCACGTGCTGCTCGTTCCATCCGCTGACCCACCTCCAGATACTCATCCGGCTGCGGTACACCATTCACTTCACTGCGATTGTATTGATTCACGTAAGCAAAAAGGGCCTGTTTCCATTCCCGCTCCCCCATCCCAATCCCTCCATATTCGTCCCGCTATCCTTTTCCGGGGATAACCGGAATGATGTATAACTTCCTTTCTTCCCTCTCTGGTCTGATATGCTCTCTATACTATAAGTATGAATCTCTAAAGCTTGGTATGAACATCGAAACTCGAGGGAGCGGAACGTTTTATTTTCCAATCTGCAACGCATCTTTTAGGCCAAAAAAACTTTACGGAACTGCCTGAAAACGGTATACTTAATCCAAAAGCAATCATTTTGAAATCATGTTTCATCTAATGAAACAAATTACATTGATCGCAACCTCTAACACGTAATGAACCACTGAAGATGTAATTGAGAACGCAACCAATTTAAACCAACTGTGCAAGACGTCGAAAAAACGACATCCCTATTTTCCCCCAAGCATCCACTTCAAGGAGGTAATACTTATGTCAGGAAAAGATCAATTCTCCATTGCCCGTAGTCTCGAAGTTAACGGTAAGCCTTATCGCTACTATAGTCTTAAGGCACTGGAGGAACAAGGAAAGAGCGGTATTGCCAAGCTACCTTTCTCCATTAAAGTGTTGCTGGAAGCTGCGGTTCGCCAATTTGACGGACGCGCCATTACAGAAGAACATGTGCAACAGCTGACAGGATGGGCTGAGGATCGTGACACCAACAAGGAGATTCCGTTCATTCCTGCACGCATCGTGCTACAGGATTTTACCGGCGTCCCGGTGGTTGTCGATTTGGCAGCTATGCGTGATACGGTGAAAAAAGCGGGCGGTGATCCGAAACAAATCAATCCGCTCGTTCCTGTCGATCTCGTTATCGACCACTCGGTCATGGTCGATGCTTTCGGTACCAGTGACGCGCTGGACTACAATATTAATGTAGAGTTTGAACGCAACGAGGAGCGGTACCGTTTTCTGCGTTGGGCGCAAACGGCGTTCAACAACTTCCGTGCTGTACCGCCGTCCACCGGTATCGTCCATCAGGTCAATCTGGAGTATCTCGCCTCCGTGGCCGCCACCAAAACTATTGACGGCGAAACGGTCGTCTTCCCGGATTCCCTCGTGGGAACAGACTCCCATACCACGATGATTAACGGCCTTGGTGTTGTTGGCTGGGGTGTCGGCGGGATTGAGGCAGAGGCGGGTATGCTGGGGCAACCGCTGTATTTTGTCACTCCCGATGTGATTGGCTTCAAGCTGACAGGCAGTCTGACGGAAGGCTCTACCGCCACCGATCTGGCGCTCACTGTAACGCAAATGCTGCGTAAAAAAGGCGTAGTCGGCAAATTCGTGGAATTTTACGGGCCTGGTCTGGCTAACATCAGCTTGGCTGACCGTGCGACAGTTGCCAACATGGCACCGGAATACGGCGCAACGATTGGCTTCTTCCCGGTCGATGCGGAAACGCTGGCCTACCTGCGCAGCACCGGACGTTCCGATGAGCAAGTAAGCCTTGTAGAGGAATATTACAAGGCGCAAGGCATGTTCCGCACATCCGATACGCCGGACCCTGTGTTCAGCGATACGATTGAGCTGGATCTGGCTTCGGTTGTACCGAGTCTCGCGGGACCCAAACGTCCGCAGGACCGTGTTGAGCTTAGCCGCATGAAAGAAACGTTTGAAGGCATTATCCGTACCCCGGTGGACAAGGGCGGCTATGGACTGAGCGATGAAAAAATCGCACAGAAGATTCCGCTGACCCATCCGGACGGCTCCACCAGCGAGTTGGGTACAGGAGCAGTCGTTATTGCAGCTATCACAAGCTGCACGAATACCTCCAATCCAAGCGTTATGCTCGGTGCGGGCTTGCTGGCCAAAAAAGCAGTGCAGCGCGGGCTCAAAAAGCCGGGCTATGTTAAAACAAGCTTGACACCAGGCTCCCTCGTCGTGACGGAGTACCTACAAAAAGCCGGATTAATCGGACCGCTCGAAGCCCTCGGCTTCCATGTGGCAGGTTACGGCTGCGCAACCTGTATCGGTAACTCCGGCCCACTTCCTGACGAAGTGAGTCAAGCCATCACAGACAATGATTTGACGGTTGGAGCAGTCATTTCCGGCAACCGGAACTTTGAAGGTCGTGTGCATGCGCAGGTCAAAGCCAATTATCTCGGCTCACCGCCACTGGTTGTCGCTTATGCGCTGGCAGGCACAGTGAACATTGATTTGGTGAATGATCCGCTCGGTTACGATCAGGACAATCAGCCTGTCTACTTGAAAGATATCTGGCCAACCTCCGAGGAGATCAAGGAAGCCATCAGCCTGTCTCTCAGCCCGGATATGTTCCGTCGTAAATATGCTAATGTATTTACTGCTAACGAAAAATGGAACTCCATTCCGGTTCCTGAAGGCGAACTATATGAATGGGATGAAAAATCAACTTATATTCAAAATCCACCATTCTTTGAAAAACTTCAGGATGGCGTGCAGGATATCAAGGAAATCCGTAATGCCCGTGTGCTTGCCCTGTTGAATGATTCGGTCACAACGGACCATATCTCACCAGCAGGCAACATTGCCCCTTCCAGCCCGGCAGGACTGTACTTGAAGGAGCATGGCGTGGAACGCAAGGACTTCAACTCCTACGGCTCCCGTCGCGGTAACCACGAGGTCATGATGCGCGGTACATTCGCCAACATCCGTATCCGCAACAATGTGGCTCCAGGCACCGAGGGCGGCGTGACCAAATACTTGCCAACGGATGAGGAAATGTCCATCTATGATGCGTCCATGAAATATCAGGCAGCCGATCAGAACCTGATCGTCATTGCTGGTAAGGAATACGGCACAGGCAGTTCCCGTGACTGGGCGGCCAAAGGTACGCTTTTGCTGGGTGTTAAGGCTGTCATTGCCGAAAGCTTCGAGCGGATTCACCGCAGTAACCTGGTCGGCATGGGTGTACTGCCTCTGCAATTCCAGGAAGGCTATGGCTGGTCCAGCTTGGGTCTGAACGGTCGTGAAACGTTTGACATTCTTGGCATCGACAATGACGTGAAGCCTGGTCAAGAGCTTACGGTTGTGGCTAAACGCGAGGATGGTACGAAGTTCGAATTCCCGGTAATTGCCCGTCTGGACAGCACTGTCGATATCGACTACTACCACAACGGTGGTATTCTGCAAACCGTATTGCGTCAAATGATCGAAAGCTAAGTTTATGAACTTCATATGTGAAGAACCCCCGTTTTGCAGATAAAGCTGCAATCGGGGGTATTTTTTTATTTATATAAACCGAACTTAAGAGTTACCTATAGCGCCACTGCGCAGTCGGATGGTGCTTCGCTTGTACAGCACTATTCCGCCTACTCCGTTTTGATGTTCATTTTTCAAGTTCATCTTATTTATATAAAACAAAAAAAGTCGATCCCTCAGGACCGACTTCTAGCCACGTTCTCTTATAACCTTACCTTCGCACGCGAGTTACTTCGAAATATCCAAAAAGCCCTCTCCGAACACATCCCGCACGTCATGAATGGTGATAAATGCTGCTGTGTCGATGGCTTTCACTATCTTTTTAAGCGCTGATACCTCTTGTTTACTAATGACGATATACAGCACTTCTTTTGGATTTTTAGTGTAATATCCGTGGCCTGACAGGACGGTAACTCCACGATCCATTTTCGTGATAACCATCTCGGCAATTTTATCTTGGTGCTCCGAAATGATCATGACCGCTTTTTTAGGGTTTAGTCCTTCGATCATGAAGTCCATCACCTTCGTACCAACGTACAAAATAACGATAGTTAGCATCAATTTTTCTGGACCAATAATAAAATAGGAAGAGAACGCGACAATCAAATCAAAAAACAGCAGGCCATAGCTGATATTCCAATCCAGATACTTGTTGGCAATTCGGGCTAAAATGACCGTTCCCGCCGTAGTGCCGCCTACCCGTACAATTAAGCCAATGCCGACCCCCACCAAAACTCCGGCAAATACAGCATTAATCGTCGGCTCATGCGAATCAATCCGCCAGTTGACCGTTAAATGTAGAAACAGCGAGTTAAAAGCGACCGCAATTATAGTGTACAGGGTCGTTCTCTTGTCCAAAAATTTATATCCGACAATCAACAGCAAGCCATTGATCACCAGATTGACGATCGAGGGAGACCACTGAAACAGGTAGTACAAAATGATCGTAACCCCTGTAACGCCCCCCTCACCAAACTCATTCGGGATCACAAACAGATTAACAGCTAGCGCGAAAAAAAACGCACCCAGAATAATAAATGCGATGTCTGCAATACTTTTTTTCATATATGCTCTAATCCTTTCTCTAACATTTCAAAGGATGAATCGCCAGATGGATTGGCTGACTCTTGTTGTCAAAATACGCTGACAACCAGTTCATGGTATCTACTACCAAACATAAAGTCAATACAACTTTGACACTTTAATTCGCCACCAGACTGCCTCAATCCTGACTTGGATTCCGCAAAATTCTCCTTTTACAAGGTTTTTCGACAAAATAACACAATCCCGACTACTAAACTAAGAAAACGGGCCTCTAGCCCTTGTTTTAGACCTAGGCACATTTTCCTCTAAAACGACCATCCTCCTAATCAACATTTTGGACACATATGACCATCTTCCTGTTTTATGTCAAAAGCGTTTTACTTTGAAAAAATGTGGGTATAATGATTGAAACATTACCAAGCAACCTACATAGCATCACGACATCAAGTACATACAAATAGTCCTATACAGACGTCCTAAGCAACTCAATCTGAATTTGACAATATGGAATTGGAGGAATGACCTACATGAATACAATGAACTTAACCGTCCACACCCTGATGCCCTTTCACCACCAATACCAACGTGCCAACGCGGTGAGTATGCAGAAGAAAGAAGATAGCTCGGAGAAGAAGCTCAGCTTTCAGGACATTTTGAATGAAAAAATGGGTAAAAAATAAGGCGCCGTTTATCCGGTTGCATGATCCGCTTTACATAAGCTAAAAAGCCGTAGTTTCCTACATCGACTGTAGAGAACCACGGCTTTTTTAATTCATTTGCCTAAACTCCCACGTTCGTTTTACTGACCTCCATCCCGATACTGCTCTGCCTTCTCACGCATCCCGGCAGCTACTGCTTCTTGAGTGTTCAGCCCCTTATCCGCTGCATAGGCGCGAATGTCCTGAGTGATACGCATACTACAAAATTTGGGGCCGCACATCGAGCAAAAATGTGCTTCCTTGGCGCCCTCTGCCGGTAGCGTCTCATCATGGTAGGACAAGGCCCGCTCGGGATCAAGCGACAGATTGAACTGGTCCCGCCAGCGGAACTCAAAGCGTGCCTTGGACAAAGCATCATCCCGCTGCTGCGCCCGTGGATGACCTTTCGCCAGATCGGCAGCATGTGCCGCAATTTTGTAGGTAATGACACCCTCACGGACATCATCCTTATTGGGCAGACCCAAATGCTCCTTAGGCGTAACATAACACAGCATGGACGTCCCGAACCAACCGATCATCGCCGCCCCGATGGCTGAGGTAATATGATCATATCCGGGGGCAATATCCGTCGTGAGCGGTCCCAAGGTATAGAAAGGAGCTTCCTTACAAATCTCCATTTGTAAATCCACATTCTCTTTAATTTTATGCATAGGGACATGTCCTGGCCCTTCAATCATGACCTGAACATCATGCTTCCAGGCGATTTGCGTTAGCTCGCCCAACGTTTCCAGCTCTGCAAACTGTGCTTCATCATTCGCATCATAGATGCTACCCGGACGTAGACCATCCCCGAGAGAAAAGGCCACATCATAGGCTTTCATAATTTCGCAGATTTCTTCAAAATGCGTATACAAAAAATTCTCCTGATGGTGCGCAAGGCACCAGGCTGCCATGATCGACCCACCACGGGATACAATTCCCGTCATTCTATTCGCCGTCATCGGTATATACCTCAGCAATACACCCGCATGAATTGTAAAATAGTCCACGCCCTGCTCCGCCTGCTCAATCAGCGTATCGCGATACAGCTCCCACGTCAGCGCTTCTGCTTCGCCGTTCACCTTTTCAAGTGCCTGATACAGCGGTACAGTCCCAATCGGTACAGGAGAATTCCGAATGATCCATTCACGTGTTGTATGGATATTACGGCCTGTGGACAGGTCCATAACTGTATCCGAGCCCCAACGCACAGCCCAGGTCATTTTTTCCACTTCCTCCTCGATGGAGGAGGTAACCGCAGAATTACCAATGTTCGCATTGATCTTCACGTGAAAATGACGCCCAATGACCATTGGCTCACTTTCCGGGTGATTGATATTCGAAGGCAAAATGGCTCGTCCAGCCGCCAACTCCTGCCGTACAAACTCAGGCTCCACCCCTTCGCGGATCGCCGCAAATTCCATTTCGGGCGTAATGATCCCTTGCCGCGCATAATGCATTTGCGTCACTACACGTCCTAGCGAAGCACGAAGCGGACGGTTGGTCACGCCGGGAAATTCCACTGTCTCCCGTTTGGAGCCAGGTTTCAGTCCATTATCCTCCGGCTTGACGGCGCGTCCCTCGTAAGCCTCCACATCGCCCCGTTCCAGGGCCCAAGCTCGCCGTAATGGAGGCAGGCCCTGACGGATATCGACCTGATAGGCTTCGTCGGTCATGGGACCGCTCGTATCGTACACACGCAATGGCTCATGATGCTCCGTGCCCTGCGGCGTATGTGTAGGATGAAGAGCAATTTCGCGCTCTGGCACGGCAATGTCCGGCCGTGAGCCTTGAATATATACCTTACGGCTCCCCGGAAAGGGCGTTACCCCTCTGGCTTGCTCCCCGTTTGTCTTCTCTACCTCAACTTCTTTTGTTCCTACCAATCTTACTTCTGTTGATTTCAATTCTGTTCCTTTTGTTCCTTCTACTTCTGTCGGCTTCATTGTCCATTCCTCCCGTTTCGATGAAATGACACACCGATCCGGAACCATTCCCAGGGTGGCGCTGATCTATGCAAAAAAGCCGGTTCCCTAGGGAACCGGCTAATCTAACGAGGCAGCTATCCAGACAGTACGCATGTGGAATAATCCTATTCCAATGCGCCACTGTAGACAGCAGCCGCGTATACATTTCAATGGCCGATTACTTCCCTACGCTGGTATGATCCAGATCAGGTGCAAAGGGTCCGGAATCTTGCACGATTCCATCTCAGCCCGGCATTACAGGCTCCCCCAGTAACTGTGATACTTCTATTCACATGAGGCGGCTATAACAGATATCCCGCCATCCTTACCAGACTACTTTAAATTTATGGCTTTGGCAACCCTTCTAGGTTCCCTTTACTAAGGAGACGCTCCCCATCAAATCACTTTGCTTGCTTCAACTGTGCTCATTCTTGTTACGGAAGCATAAGTCCCATTTCCTTCGCCGCTTCAATCAAAATCGGAGCAAAGTCATGTAGCGTCTCGGGTGCAAGCCGACTGACCGGACCGGATACAGATAAAGCCGCAGTGACCTGTCCCTTCCGGTTTACAATTGGGGCAGCCACAGCAGCAGCCCCTGGCTCCCGTTCTTCATAGCTGGTCGCATAGCCCGTCTCGCGAATGTCCTGCAGCTGGGCTTTATAGACCTCCGGGTCTACTGAGGACGGCCATTCATCCCCGCTTAGCAGGGCTTCCAGCTCTTGCGGCGGCATAAAGGCTGCCAGCACCTTGCTGGAGGCCCCTACAGCCAGCGGCATACGCGCACCTACAGGCGCAACCCTGCGGATCGCCTGATTGCTCTGCACGGCTTGTATGCGAATACGCATGCTGCCGTCCCGTAAGTACAAGCTGACCGTCTCGCCCAGACGATCACGTAGTCCTTCCATTGCAGGCTGTAACAACACCGCCGGCTCGTCGCTTTGGGACAAATGCGTGGATAGCTCCCAAATGCGGAAGCCAAGTCGATATTTTTCCGTTTCGGCATTCCGAACGACAAAGCCCCGATCCTCTAACGTAGTCAGCAGCCGATGAACCGTGCTTTTATGTAGACCAATTTTGGAGGCAATCTCCGTCAGGCCAAGATCCGAATCTGCGGTAAAACACAGCAATATATCAAGTGCACGCTCTACAGCGCGAACGGTTAATTTACGGTCTTCCATCGTGAAGCGCTCCTCTTGTATCCATATTCGTTTCACACTATGAAACATGGTTACATAAATTATATAGAATAGTCGCGGCTACTGTAAACCGATGTTTTTGTGACAACCATATTACAGAACGAGAACAAACATCGACAATTCTTTGCATCATTTTTACTTTTCCGGTTCAGGCGTTGACTTTGGATAATCCCCATCATACGATAATAGGTATCTATACGGATCTACACTACTATTTTCAAGTGGAATTATACCTAAATTCTATGAAACGAAGATCAATTTTATATAAGGAGGCTCTTACATGATTTCGACATCCCAGCGCAACGCTCAGCTACAGACCGCTGTTCAGGAGCCGTCCACCCCACTCTTTAATCCCCGTCTGCTGCGGTTCAAGCACGTTGTGATTGCTCTGCTGCTGTCGGTCGTCTTTTTTCTGTTGTTTTGTTTTATTGCCTTGCATGCTTACATCGCATGGGTACTTACGAATCCCACCGTTGCACCACTGTACTCTAATCCGATGCAGGCTAAAAGCATGCCTTATGAGGAAGTCAGCTTCCCTGCCAAGGATGGTAGCCGCATGGTACAAGGCTGGTATATCCCGGCGGACCAATCGCGGAAAACGATTATTTTCAGTCATGGCTATGGGGCTAACCGCGAAGAAAGCTGGATTCCCATGTATGATTTGGCGCATTATGCCCACAGTTTGAACTTTAATGTGGTCATGTTCGATTATGGATTCGCGTCACAAAACAGCAAAGCAGTCGCAACCGGAGGCAAAGCAGAATCCCAACAGCTCCTCGGAGCAATTCAGCTTGCGAAGCAACGCGGCTCGTCGGAGATTATCGTATGGGGCTTTTCCATGGGGGCAGGAACCGCTCTTCAGGCGGGCTTGCAAACCAAGGATGTGGACGCAATGATTTTGGACAGCACCTTCCTGCTGGAGCCAGATACGCTGTACCATAACATTCACAATCAAATTAATCTGCCAAGACATCCGTCTTTGGAAATTCTGGAGTTGCTGTTTCCAGTCTTGAACGGAACCAGCTTGCATCAAATTCCATATCAGGAAGTTAAAAAGGAAAACTATCCGTTCCCGATCATGTTTGTGCATGGTACACAGGATGAAAAAGCTCCTTATCCTATTGCGGAAAAGCTCGCTGCCAATCAAACCAACCCGCTTTCCAGTGTATGGATTGTTAAAAACGGGATACATGAGCTTATTTTCAGAGAGCACCCTCGTGAATATTTGCGACGGGTATCGACGTTTCTAAGCAGTGTACAGGAGCTGGAGGACAAGAAAACCATCGCTGATGCCCACAAACAAACGACTACGAAGTAAATTTTTCGAAGAACTGTATTCTATTCTTCGTCTGGAAGAAGCCTGCCTATGGACACTTAACCCGTGCCGTAGCTGGGCTTCTTTTTCGTTTTCCATGGGTATTCATTGTTTTATGTAACAGATGTGACCGGATTAAGGGAGTTCATAGACATATTCCTGATGAGACAGCGAATATACTGGGTACGTATGCATCCAGGGCAGATCTGCCAGATCCGCCGGATAGCCATAGTAGGATACGGGAGGTAAAAAAACGATGCTGAGTACTTATGGGTCTTTCCTGCCCTTACGTGTGCTGGAGGAAATTCGGCATTGGAAGCAGCAGGAAAGTTGGCATGTGGAAGTGATTAAATCCGCTACCGAGGGATTGGAGCCAACTTATGTACGGTTGCTGGATGATTGGCGGACTGTATTCGAACAGACGGAACGCACCGCCATAGAGTTGCTGGAAGAGCAAAGGAGCGTACTCGATCCGGCAGATCAGGCGTGGCATCAGGAATGGAAACAGATGTCGGCTGCTCCACAAGCACATACACACGAATTCACTGAACATTCAAAACAGTCAAGGGGATTAGACGCATCATCATCTGTAAAGATGCCATTGTCAGAGTCAGCCTTAAACTCTCAGCCTGACTCACAAGAATTAAATCGTCGACTGGAGGATTTGCTGCAAACCGCAAACCGTCAGTCACAGGAGTATGTACGACAGCTCGGTCTGCTGAGCGAGCACAGTCATGCATTGCGTCAGCAGCCAAAATCTGCCGGAGTTGTATTACACGCGGCACATGAAAGCCAATATTTCCTAATCTCGACAACCCCCTTTCAAGAACCTGGCTCCATCGCAAGGGCTGCTAGGTTGTATCATGTAGCGGCAGAGGGTGAGAATTACCCAGAGGAAGCGTTTCGAGAACGGCAGGCAGGCATAAGGGGAGAAGGCGCATGGACGACTAAAAGCGTCAAATCCAGCCAAGCGCAACCTTCGGCAACGGAAAAAACCTCAATCGGCCGCTCGGTTCCTATTGGGGGACATCGCCTACCGCCGCTCCCTTACCCCTATAATGCGCTTGAACCGTATATTGATGAGAAAACGATGCGTATTCACCATGATAAGCATCATTTGAGCTATGTGAATGACCTGAATAAAGCGGAAAAGAAGCTGGAAGAAGCCCGAAAAACAGGTGATTTTGACCTCGTAAAACATTGGGAACGTGAACTGGCATTCAACGGCGCAGGCCATTATCTGCATACTCTTTTTTGGACGATCATGAGTCCTAAAGGTGGTGGAAACCCAAGCGGACCGCTGGCTGAACAGATTAAAAAGGATTTTGGCAGCTACGATGCGTTCAAAAAGCAATTCAGCTCGGCAGCCGAAAAGGTCGAGGGTGGCGGCTGGGCTATCCTGGTATGGAGTCCACGCGCGGGCCGGCTTGAAATTTTGCAGGCCGAAAAGCACCAGAATCTGACTCAATGGGAGTCCATTCCGCTGCTGGCGATAGATGTATGGGAACATGCATATTACTTAAAGCATCAAAATGAGCGTAACAAATACATTGAGGATTGGTGGCATGTCGTTAACTGGCCTGAAGTGGAAGCGCGCTACGATCAAGCCTCCAAACTGAGATGGCAACCCTTCTAAGCTTCTAAGCTAAAGAAAAACTACACCTGCAAATCGTATCGCTCTCTGAGCGCTGCCATTTGTTCGGTCAATCCTTCCAGTTGTACCAACCAGCCATCGGCAGGTAAAATGGCTGTCCGGCTCTCAACGACACGGCGCAGAGATGCCGTGTACGCCTCAACAGACGGCACTCCAGCCAGCTCTGCCAGGCTACCCATCGTTGCTGGATTCACCCGGGGGTAATCCTGCTGCTGCACGCCTGCCGATGTGTCCCCGGCTGCCTCTGTATAGAAATGCTGCACCGCCTGTGCACGCTCTGTACCGCTGCCCTCAATCATCACGAAGGCTGTGATGATATACGCCTTGGCTTGGCGCCGCTGTGCAATGCCGCAAAACTTGCGGCCCCGGACGCTGACATCGTAATCCCCGGGACAGAAGGACCCGAGGATTTCTCCGGTCTGCGCCTCGCCAGACCACGGAACCAGCGCATCGGCAATTAGCGCTGCCATGAGCCGAAAATCCTCATGTAGGCTGATGGCCCGCTGTGGATTCGGCAGGATTAAGGACAGGTTCAGTACCCCTCTGTCCAGCATGACGGCTGCTCCACCCGAGGGGCGTACGCATACCGAGGTTCCCGCGTTGCGCACTCGTTCCATCGCCTGTGGGGCGTAGGGAAGCCTGCGGTCCCGGTGACCGATCACAAGCGCTGACGGATGCCGCCATAGATGCAAAATGGGTGTAGCTCCTTTCCCTACTTGCCGACAAGCCAGCTCCTCCCAAGCCAGCGGAGACAAAACATCCTCCTGAGTGGCCGCGAGTGGCGTTTCAAACCACTGTAACTCAGGCAAAGCTGTTGTTTTTTCCGTTGATCTATGTACATTCTCCATACGTTATCCCCTATCTATAAAAATAACTGTTATCCATAGGCAAATCGTAATTTTAAGGCAGCTATCCCGTCGTCTCTATTTCTGATGTTAACAAAAAAAGGTGGCTACGCCTATGCGTAAACCACCCTTTTTTTGTTCATCACATAAACGTCTTGCGATGTTCGATCAATCCTTGAGCAGCGACAAAAACTCTGCGCGCTGCGCTGCATCATCACGAAACGTACCGCGTACCGCAGACGTTACCGTTTTGCTACCAGGCTTTTTGACACCTCTTGCACACATGCACAGGTGCTCACCTTCCACGACCACCATAACCCCGTGAGCGGAGACCGCTTCATTTAAAATATCAGCGATCTGTGATGTAATACGCTCCTGTACCTGCAATCGGCGGGTTACTGCCTCTACCAGGCGTGCAAGCTTGCTCAGTCCTACAATTTTGCCGCTGGGTACATAGCCGATATGCACTTTTCCGAAGAAAGGAGCCATATGGTGCTCACACTGGCTGTAATAGACGATGTCCTTCACGATCACAAGCTCCTCGTGATTCTCGTCAAATGTCACACCCAACGCATCCCGGGGATCAACCTCATAACCCGCAAATATTTCCTCATACATGCGCGCAACGCGTGCCGGTGTTTCCAACAACCCTTCACGCTTGGGGTCCTCACCGATCAGTTGTAAAATCTGCTCCACATGGTACTCGATTTTATCCCGGTTATCCGCAGCTTTGCGGTTAATATAATCTTTTACGCCAGCCACAGTAATCCTCCTCTATGCAGCAACCTCATGCGGCATCCGTGCTCACGTTGCTCATTATTTCCGACGGCCCTGATTTTTACGCGGACCAGGCTGATTTTTGGAGAACTGTTGGTTCTTCATCATCTGCTGGGCTTTTTGCATTTGTTTCCCATTCAGGTTGTAACCCATCTGTTTGGCCATTTTTTGCAGCGTTTCAGGGTCGTTTTGCATCTTTTCAAGCTGTTTACGAAGATAATAAGCACCGATGAAAAATCCCCCAACCAAACCAGCAATCAGGGTAATAATCGGAATGACAATATTCCACACCACGAAGTCGTCACCTCTGTATATTTATATGAAACATCTTGAATTGCACGAACCTATCATAGCAAAACATGGGACAGCTAGCAAATCACTTTTTGCAAACATATGTCCTTATTGTTTCTCCAAATCCAGCAGCTTCGTCTTGACTGGTAAGCCTCCAGCATAACCGACCAAACTTCCGTTTGCACCCGATACCCGGTGACATGGAAACAGAATGGGTAACGGATTTTTGTTATTGGCTCCACCCACAGCACGTACCGCCTTGGCTCGTCCGATCGATTCTGCAATATCTTTGTAGGACACACTTTGTCCGTACGGAATATTTTGTAATGCACGCCATACCTGCTCTTGAAAAGGAGTGCCTCTCAAATCATAGGCTATACTGAATTCCCGTCGTTCTCCCGCAAAATATTCACGCAGTTGGTCCGCGGCTTCGCGCAGTTTTTCCGGCTCCTGCACATAGACATATTCCCCAATCCATGTTCGGGCCCATTGCTGAAGCAGTGCTTCCTTTGCATGAAAAACGCCATAGTCTATTCGGCACAGCCCCCGATCCGTAGCGCACAGCGTCAACGTGCCCACAGGTGTCTCCATCTCATCATAATAAATGGTGGTTGGACCCTGTGAATCTCCGGCCGTTACTTCTGATATTGGTAATTCAGACGCCTTTTGCTGTTCTGCCTGCTCTTGTTCCTCTAGTTTGGAATGCGCTTGCGCGATCATTTCGCGTACTTGCTCATGTTGTTCCTTCTCTGATGCTTGCTTGATCGCTGTCATAGCGTTCTCCCCTCCTATTCGACTCAAAGCCCACGCCGCCGTGCCTCGTAGCTCGGGACGCGGATCATCCAATAAAACCTCCGTTAACTTGGGCACCGCGCTGATATCCTTGAAATTGCCCAGTCCAATGACTGCATTGCGTTGAATGGGCTTCTTCCCCCGCCAAGCCGCCGCACTTTGTCCAAATTGGTCTTTGAATTCACGGTTGCTCAAATCCAATAACGGCAGCAGCAACGGCTTCACAATTTCAGGATCGGGTGTAAGCTCGGGATGGTGATCCCAGTTGAGACCCCGATTTTTGGGGCATACCATTTGGCAGGTATCACATCCGTATAGCCGATTCCCTATCTTCCGCATAAACTCCTCATCCAGAAAGCCCTTCGTTTGCGTCAAAAAGGACACACACCGCTGGGCATTCAGCTGTCCAGGACCCACAAGCGCGCCCGTAGGACAGGCATCCAAACATTTGGTACACTCGCCGCAACCATCCGTTACCGGTTCATCTGGCTGGAAAGGAATGTTCGTCAACAGCTCACCTAGATAAATCCATGATCCCAGCGTCGGTGAAATCATCATCGTATTTTTGCCGCTAAAGCCAATCCCTGCGCGTTCCGCAACGGCTCGATCCGACAATTCTCCGGTATCCACCATGTTTTTCAATATGGCATCAGGTACCCGCTCACTTATAAAAGCCTCAAGCTTTTCCATCGCTTCGCGTAGTACCAGATGATAATCTTTCCCCCAGGCTGAACGTGCCAAAATACCACGGTACTTCCCCTTGTCCGACTTCGGCGGGTCCTTCATTTTGGAAGGGTACGCCACCGCAATAGCAATCAGAGATGCAGGCTGTGAGCCATACAGCTCCGGGTAGATCCGCTTATCAATATCTGGCTCTTCAAAGCCGGATTCATAGCCTTTCGCACGATGCTCTTCCAATATAGCTTTCAGAGACAGAAAGGGGTCGGCGGATGCGAACCCGATGGAGTCGATACCCAGCCCTGGAGCTGCCTCAATAATTTCCTGCTTGAGCGAAGCCCAAGTCGAAGCGGTTCCGGCAGCCGCCTGAGTCAATCCGCGTTGCATCCGATACTCACCTCTCTTCCACTTTTCATCATTACAGATATGAGGATTTGCAAAATTCTCATATCTCAAATTTCAACAGAAAACAGCAGCAGATGCTACCGTAAATTTTTAACAGCACTGGTCGCCAGAAAATCACAGCGATTATTCAGTTCATTGTCACTGTGCCCTTTAACCTTCACATATTCAACCTCATGCTTACCCATCAGTTCCCACAATTCTTCCCATAGTTCCTTGTTCTCCACTGGCTGGTTTTTACTGTTGCGCCAGCCATTACGAAGCCAATTCTTAATCCAGCCCTGTTTGAAGCAATTGACGACATAGGCAGAGTCACTGTGTACTTTCACATGGCAAGGCTCCTTGAGCAGCTTCAGTGCTTCAATCACGGACTTGATCTCCATACGGTTGTTTGTCGTCATTTTCTCGGCACCTGACAGCTCTTTACGATGTTCCCCATACAGCAAAACAATCCCCCAGCCCCCAGGACCCGGATTTCCCGAACAAGCACCGTCGGTATATACCATCACTTCTTTCATCATCCTCTTCCTTTCCTCATCGGTAACCGCCTGCTCCGTCATGGTCAAGATCGGTTCGGACGTGTTCCGCATTAATTTCAGACTTTAGTTGCTCTATAGCCATTTCCACTCAGATATCGGCCAAAATATAAATTCTGCACGTCCCAGTAAATCTTGAGATTTAATGCTGCCAAAATAGCGGCTATCCTTGCTTGCTGCAGTATGGCGATTATCTCCCATGACAAAAAAGTGCTCCGGCTCCACCGTAAAAGGACCATAATCACCATCCTCCACGTCAGAGTTGGTGTAAGGTTCATTTAGCAGTTCACCGTTCACATACAAATGATTATGTTCAACTCGGATTACATCTCCGGGAATACCTATGACTCTTTTCACTAAAAATCTTGGACTCGACAGCTTGGAATCGGGATCTTTTAAAATCACAATGTCCCCCCTGCCCGGATCATGAAAATTATAAACCAGCTTGTTCACGAACAAATGCTGGCTTTCCATTAGCGTCGGCTGCATCGAATGTCCTCTGACCGTGGACAAGTTAAATACAAACAGGTTCAGAAGCAGCAAGACGACCATGGCAATCAGAAGGGTGACTAACCAATCGCGTATGTAACCAGAGCGACCTGCTGGTTTGGACGTTTCCGGCGAGGGAAGCGGGCCTGGCGAAGGAGCCAAAGCGTCCATAATTAAACCTCCTCAACCCTGTTATAAATAGAAAAGCATATCCCGTACCCGATTGCAACGGTTACTCAGATATGCTCTAAATGTAAATATTATACTTAATGTTATTCAATTCTCTTTATTTCGATTCCCGATTAATGAGGCGCCAAAATACTCAGCTTCTGAAAAGCCTGTAAAATCTGGCTTGCTCCATAGCCCATCGCTTCGTACAAAGGCATGGCCGCACTGTTATGCTTGTCCCCTGCTACCCAAATACGGCTAACCTTACGTTGCTGAAAACGCTGCTCCATGGACTCCACAAGCGATTTGCCGATTCCCATCCGACGACGATCCGGGTGAATAGCGATACGATAGTAACAACCATCATTCTGATCGATCGTGCCGATCAAAGCACCAACGATCTCTCCCTCTTCTTCTGCAACGATGATCAAACCGGAATCCCACGAAAGCTGACGGGCAAACGCACTCACCGTCTCTTTGTAGCACTCCTCTGACAAGGCAATTTGCATGAGTTCCGTTACTGAGTTCACATCACTTAATTGAAAGGAACGAACGTGCATAAGTAATATCTCCCTTTTCGTAAGCATAATAAAAAAATTGAGACAGCACCGTCATTTTTACATAAATCCTTAAATTTCTTATCATGGTGTTAATCACAAGGCATTATGATAAAAATGCATACGATCTGCTATATATGAAATGAAGAACAGGAAAAGGGTGTATGCCCTCAAGTTCGTCATGTCATAGACATGACAGATTATAGCAGACGACAAAAAAGCCGAAATTTCTGCTTCCTTGACCATTAAACCATACTTTTTGATGGAATACATCCCTTTTTCTCATGTAAGCGCTGTATATAAAGCGTTTACATTTCAATGTTCACAATTTACCTCTTATTACCTAGGTATTATGTATTCCAATCGGGTTTTTGGACATGCTAGCTACCAGGCCGTATTGCCCAGTTTGCTATTTTACAAACAAAAATGTTGATTAAATAGGCTGAATGCGGTTTAATATAACTGTCGAGGGTATTATTACATAGGAACACTTACCCAACCATATAACCAGGAGGGATTTTACTATGGCATTTCAATTACCAGAACTTCCTTACGCAAAAGACGCACTGGAACCGCACATTGATGCACTGACAGTAGAAATTCACCATGATCGTCACCATAACACATATGTAACGAACTTAAACGCAGCTCTGGAGAGCGCTCCTGAACTGCAAAGCAAAAGCCTGGAGGATCTGATCTCCAATCTGGACAGCGTTCCTGAAAGCATCCGCACTGCGGTTCGCAACAACGGTGGTGGACACCACAACCACAGCCTGTTCTGGGAAGTTATCGGTCCTAACGGCGGTGGACAACCGACAGGTGCTATTGCTGAAGCAATCAGCAACGAGCTGGGCGGCTACGACAAATTTAAAGAAGACTTCACTAAAGCAGCTACAACACGTTTTGGTAGCGGCTGGGCTTGGTTGGTTGTCGGCAAAGACGGCAAACTGGCGATCACTAGCACTCCAAACCAGGATAGCCCGCTGTCCGAAGGTCTGACTCCGGTACTTGGACTGGACGTTTGGGAGCATGCTTACTACCTGAAATATCAAAACAAACGCCCAGACTACATTGCAGCATTCTACAATGTAATCAACTGGGATGAAGTAAACAAACGTTACGCGGCTGCAAAGAAATAAGCCATAACAACATCTCTATCCTATAATAAAGGGCTGTCTCAAAAGTAGATTTTCTACGAATGAGACAGCCCTTTTGGCATTCCATGGTAAACTGGTGGAGATGATTCTTAAATATAGTCCCTGGAGGTTGATGGATGCAGACTTTTTTTCGTTACAACTGGATGATTCGGGAACAATGGTACCGCTGGTGTGAAGAGGTGTCGCAGGAGGAATTACTGAAACAACGGGTCGGCGGAGTCGGCGGCATTCTAAAGACACTCTTTCATATCGTTGATGTGGAGTGGAGCTGGATTCAAACGATTCAGGGCAAACCCGACTTTCAGGAGGACTTCTCTCTGTATGATACGCTCGACAAAGTCCGTGAGCTGGATGCAAAGTTTCGACTCGATGTCGAGCCGTTCGTGCTCGCCTGGCATGATGGTCTGGAACGGAAAAGGTTTGAAGATCACCTCCCGGACGGCAGGATTGTAATTGATGCCTGGGGCGAGGTGATGCGTCATGTCATCGCCCACCAAATCCACCATATTGGGCAGTTGTCCATATGGTCTCGGGAGCTAGGCAAGCCTCCGGTTTCGGCCAATGTAATCGGCAAAGGGCTGATTGAAAGCGATGGTGGCATCGATTAGCTTTAACGAACATACAAGTATATTCATGTGACTCAGAGCCGTCCTCGGTCATTTTAACGACTGAGGACGGCTCTTTTACTTTTTCATCTATACTCTCTTGTCCATTCCACGCATATTCTCTTCTTTTAACCGTTTTCATAAAGCCTGATTGTAACTGATTAAGTTATTCAACTTATCAATACTCTCTTGGTTCAGAGTGTTGACCTCTTGCTCTTGATAGCACCGTAAGCCAATGTAAATAATGCTCCACATAACAGGGCAATAAGATGAGCGATAAGATAATTCATATGACCATGGTTCTCTGACGCTGCAATTGCAAAGCCAGGAAGAGCCGTGGTTCCGAATCCTATGGCTGTCAGCTTGCTTAAATATACATATGCTCCCGCAATCATTCCTCCAAGGCATCCAGCAATCAGGGGGAACTTATACTTTAAAGTGACCCCGAAGATCGCTGGTTCGGAGATTCCAAAAAGTACAGACCCGAATGCAGAGTAACCCATTTCTTTAACCTTGGTGTCTTTGCGATTCAAAAGAATATACCCCAAAACGGCGCCCCCTTGAGCCATCAAAGCTACTGATGCCAATGGGTTGATAAAATTTCTGCCTGTATCGGTTAACAGCTGCGCTTCTACCGCACCCATAACATGATGTAAGCCTGTAATAACAATGATCTGCTGAATGCCTGCAAAAAACATAAAACCGAATATCCCAAGGTTTTGCGTCATCCAAAGCAGCGAAACGGTGACCAGACTAGCCAACTCTCGCCCAAGAGGGCCGATAATGGTAAACAATAGCAGGGAAGAAACAAAGACAGTCAGCAACGGAGCCAAAAATAGTTTAATCATGTCCGGAACCTTTTTGTTAAAAAACTGATCCAACTTGGCTACCACATATCCCATCATTAGAGCAATAATAATACCGCCCTGAAATCCAACCAACTGTACGGGAAGGCCGAAAAGACTGATCGATTCCGGGTTTTGACTCCCTTTAGCTACCTCAAAGGCATCCGCCAGGGCTGGATGAAGCATAATTGCACCCAGCACAAGCCCCAGAATCGGACGACCGCCATATCTCTTGGTTGCAGAATAAACAACAAGCAGCGGCAGGATGGTGAAAATACCCGTAGAAACGATTTGAACGAAGCGATTGATCCCTTGAAAAATTGGATACATCTCCACAATCGATTTAGGACCGAATAACCCCTTCTGACCTAATAGCCCGGTTATCCCCATTAACAATGCGGCGGCAAGAATTCCCGGCATGATCTCAATGAAGACATCTGACAGCGATTTAATGGCTTTTTGAAAAGGATTTTGCCTTTGTGCGGACTTCGTTTTGACATCACTTAATGACATATCTTCCGTTCCGGTCAGTTTGGAAAATACGGCATAGATATTATTGACCAACCCTGCTCCAAAAATGATCTGCAGTTGGTCCCCCGCTATGAAAACGCCTTTAACCAGATCAATATCTTCAATCTTTTTTAATTCCGCTTTTTCATTGTCCTCAAGTACAATTCTTAATCTGGTGGCACAATGGGCCACACCGATAATGTTGTCTTCACCACCGATATATTTTAAAATTTCTTGAGAAATTTGCTTATACTGCTTTTCTTTTGCTTCCATCTAGTAAAACCTCCTCTAGCTGAGTCAGATGTCTTCTTTAACAAATCTCCAGAACATGCCTAAAAAGTCCTGCTTTACCCTGGCAAGCGTTATGCCGACATGCATTAATTCATCACCGCCGAACAGCTCACCGGTTTCTACATTTCTATAAACGTAGTCTGGATTCAGACCTTTGAATTTTAATGTTTTAATCGCGGCAGCAGGTTGGGATAAAATCTTGAAATAGCTGGCCGCCATTTCCATTTGATCCTCTGATACAAAGCTCCATGCGGCTTCATTTTCATCAAACGGATTAATTATTCTGTAAAACTTCCCAAATTGAATGAGCGATCTCATTTCTTTATATAGAGCTATCTGTTTTTTTACTATTTCTTTTTCCTCAACGGTTAATGTCGTCAAATCTAGCTCATATCCAAAATTCCCGGCCATGGCGACATAACCTCTTGTCTCCAAGGGAGTTATTCTGCCCACTTGATGGTTGGGTACTGTGGAGACGTGTGCCCCCATGGTAATTGGAGGGTAGACAAGACTTGTTCCCCATTGAATTTTCAGTCGGCAAATGGCATCCGTATTGTCACTCGTCCAGGTCTGAGGCATGTAATAGAGCATGCCGGCATCAAAACGGCCTCCTCCACTAGAACAGCTCTCGAATAAGACATGGGGAAACTTTGATGTAAGCTCTTCCATAATATTATAGAGTCCCAGGATATAACGATGCGCCGTCTCCCTTTGTCTCTCAGGTGGCAAGGCTGCCGAACCCACATCCGTCATGTGACGATTCATGTCCCATTTTACATAAGTAATTGGAACGTCCGATAAAATATCGGAAACCGACTTAATAATGTACTCACACACTTCCTTCCTCGATAAATCCAACATCAGTTGATTTCTTCCCAACGTATACGGACGATCAGGGACATGGATACACCAATCTGAATGCTTTCTGTATAAATCGCTGTCTATGGATACCATTTCAGGTTCAAACCACAGACCAAACTCCATACCCAGATTTCGTATGCGGTTTGCAAGATCCGGCAATCCATCTGGAAGTTTGCGACGATCCACCACCCAATCGCCTAATGAAGTATTGTCATCATCCCGTTTTCCAAACCACCCATCATCCAGTACAAACAGCTCCACTCCTACACTTTGAGCCTCCTTCGCCAACTGCTCAATCTTGTCGGCATCAAAGTTAAAGTAGGTGGCTTCCCAGTTATTAATCAGGATCGGCCGCTCCTTGTCACGAAAAGGCCCACGACATAATCTGCTCCTGTATAATTCATGATAAATTCTCGACATACCGCCCAATCCATTTTCGGTGTATACCATGACCACTTCTGGCGTTTGGAACGATTCCTCCGGTTCAAGCAGCCATGTAAAATCAAAAGGATTAATCCCCATCGTGACTCTTGTGTTCCGATAGGAATCTACCTGAGTCTGGGCCGTAAAGTTCCCGCTGTACACCAGATTAAAGGCGTACACTTCACCCTGTTCTTCATCTGTTCCTTCTCTTACAAGTGCCATAAAGGGTGCCTGTTGCGGGCTACTGGCTCCACGGCAGCTGTCTACCATTTGAATTCCGGGTAAAATTTTTCGCCTTGCTATATTTTTTTCATTATTATGCGCACCGTACAAGGTAATTAGTTCGTATTCATCATCACGAAAATCCACACTAGCACTTAACGCTTTAAGCAGTTTTAGCTGCTGCCGACCTTCATTATCGAACCGGACTGAACGGGTGATGACATCCCACTTTTGATATAGGCTATAGGATAGTACAATCTTTACATCAATTAATGGGTCTTCAAGGACGATTTCCAGAGTTTCTACTTCGCCATCATCCTCTGCATAAGTAGAAGGAAGCCCTTTCAATTTGGGCTTGCCTTGGTAAACCTGATGTTCTTTATACCGAAAGTCTGTCACGGTAGAACCATTCTCCAATTGAAGCTGATACGCAGGAATCCTGAAATCACTATTTCCAAATGACGGATATTCTTGTGGGATGGTATCCAGTGAAAAGGCTCGATCCTCACCATCCGGATTGGGTGAAAATCCTCTATCCATAAAGATGATTTTATTGCTTCCCCGATAGTTCTGAATTTTCTTTCCCCAATACAGATGGGCTAAATAACCATCTCGTATAACCTGCATGACATAACTCGTATTGCTGCCTTGTAAATGGAATAAAAGATTCTCTTTATCGATGTGTATAGTCATAGCAACCCCCTTATAGCGCCAATAGTACGTTTTTTCAAAATTATAAATTATGTTGTTTTCTTATTGTTTACATCCTAATAATAATTGAATAGTTTTAATAATTATATGGAATAATGTAGACTCTATATGAAACGGTGTGATAATATACAGAGATGAATTAAGGGGTGAAAACAAATGAGTTCGCACTTTTCCAATCATTCCTATAACAACCTGGATCTCAATTTATACACATGTGGCAAAGAAAGCTGTACCAGCAAGCACTCTTATGGTCCAGCCATTCGAAGCGGGTATATGGTGCATTATATTTTAAAAGGAAAAGGGATCTTTAAAGTCAACGATAAAATCTATCATTTGGAGAAAAACGATGCTTTCTTCATTGAGCCGAAGGTTTTAATTTATTATGAAGCAGATGAAATGGACCCATGGGAATATGCCTGGATTGGTTTTAATGGGGTGCAAGCAAAAGAATATCTAAGCCGGACCTGTATCAATAGGGACAATCCCATTTTCCGGTTTGAAGCGGAGGGTAGCCTTGCCCGCTGTATGGAGAGCATCGTCGTTTCTTCTACACTGAAATCCAACAAAGACCTGCTGCTTGCATCCAAGCTATATGAATTTCTGTATTTGATGTTTGAACATTACCCTAATCAGGAAGTCAACCATGAAGTAAGACAGCAGCGGTATATTAAAGAAGCGCTTCTCTTCATTCAGCAAAACTATTCACACTTCATTACCGTAAGTGACATTGCCAAGTACATTTCAATTGACCGTTCGTATTTGCATCGTTTATTTAAACAGCAACTAAATAAGTCACCGCAGGAATTTTTATTACATTTGAGGATTGAAAAATCGTGCTCCCTATTAAGAAATACTTCCCTTAAAATCGGAGATATTGCGCGGTCTGTAGGGTATAAAGATGTACTCCTATTCTCCAAAATGTTCAAAACGGTCAACAAGGTGACTCCATCCGAATACCGAAAAAATCCCCCAAAATAACACGCTTCGTTCGCAATTAAATTAGGCATATTCATTCCAAAAACAGAAAAATAGCGGCAGCATGGATCAACCTCATGTCCATACTGCCGCTATTGTCAAAAGAAAATAAAGTTCTAGACTGAAAAATAAAGTATTAGACTGACGTTGCTTCATTAAGCTAACGGGCAGGATAGTTTAAAGCTTTCGATAAATCGTATGGCCTTACGAAAGACAATAAAAGCGCAGCTCATGATTGGAAAAGACCGTTTAAAAGAGCACCACCAATTCCACTGGCAATTATGCAAATTTATTAGCATTAGCGCTGCGCCACTAGGCGTACTCGTCCCATTGGGCACTGCGGAACTCATGCTGGTTGCTATACAAGAAGCGCGTGCCAATTGCGACGAGCCGTTCGCTCTATATCATTCAGCGGTTACTTTGTATATTTGGTGCAGCAGGTCGTATCCCATGCCGTCAGCCAATATGTTCACCCTGAGAACACATAATCGTCCTTTAAGTATGGCCAGATGAGATTCCCAGCAAACGCAAAGCGAGTTTCAAGCAGTGGCGTTCTTCGTGTATTCGGTCAAATAATACACGGGGAATGGGAAAGTCATTTTTTCAACTATAAACAGTTGCCTGAAAGGGCAGAGAGGATTTCCTGTGTTGTCCGGGTACGCCCGATGCGTGGAAAAATGAAATTTTTTACGTAATCATGCCCGGTTTCGGAAAATCCAGTCATAGCATCAATCGCCAAAATCAGCTGATACCCATGCATAAACGCCTCCCGCGCAGTCGTATCAACGCCCAACTCAGTAGCGATGCCGCATAAGACGATGGTATCAATTCCCCGGCGGCGCAACTGAAGGTCGAGCTCCGTTCCGTAAAAAGCCCCCCATTGCTTCTTCGTGATGATATGGTCTGTCTCGGTGACCCGCATTTCCGGGACGATTTGATCCCATCCTTCAGGCAGATTCAGGGGTGGTCCAGGCGAATCCAACTTAGGACGCGGGATATCCTTCAAATCTTTACTAGATACCCGGACCAGTGCAACCATTGAGCTTTGCTCACGGAAAGTATCTGCCAAGGCTGCGGCGTTAGACACTACCTGCTCAGCAGAATAAGGGGCGTATTGATTTCCTATCCACTTTTGCAAGTCAATAACAACCAACGCTGTTTTTTGTGGATCCCATAATCGTTCCATTCTGTATGTTCTCCTCATCTCTTCGATTTGACCGTATGTTTAATTACACGAACATATAGTCATTTGACTTCATGTTTCGTATTTTGTACTATCATTCATGAATAGTCAAGGGGGAGATTTTTCTTATGAGTGTGACAAGGGAAGAGGTTTTAAAATCGGCGATGAAGCTTTTTAAGGAACATGGGTTTCTTTCGACGACGATACAGGATATTGCCGAGGATTGCGGTATTGCCAAAGGATCAGTCTATAAATATTTTCCTTCCAAGGAAGACCTCTTCAGCGAGGTGTTTGATCAATGCCATAACGCCTATTTTGATCAAGTCGATGAACTGAAACGCTTTCCCGAACTCTCGCCAGAAGAGCAGTTTCTGCAGCAGATCATTCTGCGATTCCGTTATTTTATGGAATACAAGCATATTCTGGTCGAATTCACGGAGCTCCCCATCCAACAGGATCCCAAGTTCCAGCCGCTTAGACACAAGGTTAGAGGGCGGCTCATCCGATGGCATAAAGAGTGCTTGATACAGGTTTATGGCGAAGAAATTTATCCGTTCCTGTGGGATTTGGTTTCCATCTATCGTGCGATTCTGAAGGAGTACTTATTTTGGATCGTTTATGAAGAAAAGTCTCTATCGCTTGAGGAAACGGCAAGGTTCATTTTGGATAAGCTCAATGTGCTCGTTAAGCATATGATGGCCTCTAACCTGAAGCCTCTGCTGAAACAGGCTTCGTTCGAGAGGTATTTAAGCTGGGGGCTCGAGGACCGCCAAGGGGAGAGAGAGCAGTTCCTTACCGAGCTGTTCCGGGAGATGGATTCGGCCCTTAATGTTCTTCCATCCGGCGCAAAACATCGTTCGGAGTTGAAAGAGGTTTACCATTTTATCCAGAACGAAACTCGTAAAGCGGAACCGAACTTCCCGTTGCTGCAAGCTTCGCTCTACTTTTTGGAGAGAGAGAAAGAGCTTAAAAGTCAGGTCATCCAGTTAAGGAATATTATTTATTCAGGTAGGGGGAGATAGCTTGTTATGTGAAATCAAATCTAACCCCATCGGGGACAAGAGTGAAGACTCTAGGGGTGGAGAGAACAATACGCGAGAAAGGTACGTCTAATGTTGTTACGGTTAGCGAGCATTCCGCTAACGGGAAACGTTAGTTCAATGGAAACAGCGACAGTCTCGTACTTTATTTTCTCGTCCTTGGTTGTCACTGTTTCCATTTTCTAGGCTCAGTCTAATACTTTATTTTTTGCTGACAGCTATTCAATTAACATCAGTTCTCTTTTTGCTTCGTATAATACTCGGTGATCAGATCAAGGAACACCTTGGGAAACGCCAAGGTGGCCATATCTGCCTCGCTGATCCAGCGGTACCCCGCTGGCAGCACATTGCGCGCGTGCTCCGCCTGCTCAGCCAGCGTAATCAATGCACCCGGCTTCGCTCCGGTGCTGTAGCTGGCCCGCTGTTCGGCAGCCAGCGGATATCCTCCCGCCTCCCCGGCAGGGGCGGCGACCTCTTCACACTGGAACACACGCAGGTTCCAGTGAATGTGGCTGAACGTGTGCTCCGCCTCACGTACAAACCGCACCGGGCGCGCAAGCACGCCCTCTGCCAGCAAATGAGCCGCCAGATGGTCCATGACGGGCTCATCCGGCACCGGGCCGTTGTAGCCCTCCGGCCCGGCAAGCTCATGCGGCAGCTCCCACATGCGGGCCAACAGGCCCTTGGCCGGGCGCTGCCGTACGAGCAAGCGGCCGGCGTTCGCTCCGCTGCCCTCGATGAGAGCAACGGAGCGCGGCTCCAGCCGCGGCGGCTTCGCCTTGGTCTTGACTGGCAGTGTCTCCTCGCGACCTGCCAACCTGCCCGAGCAATGCTCCATGACTGGGCAGGTCAGACAATGAGGCGACTTCGGCGTGCAGACCAGCGCCCCCAGCTCCATCAGAGCCTGATTAAAATCAGAGGCTCTTCCTTCGGGAATCAGCTCCCGTACCAGACTTTCCATATGCGCCCGCGTGCTACCCTTCATAATATCCTCTTCAATGAGAAAATAACGCGACAGCACACGCATCACATTCCCGTCCACAGCAGGCTCTGGTCGGTTAAAGGCGATACTCATAATCGCACCCGTCGTATATGGGCCTACTCCTTTCAGTGCAGCGACAGCTTGTGTATCATCCGGTACCTGCCCGCCGTGAAGCTCAACTACTTGTTTTGCCGCAGTTTGCAAATTCCGGGCCCGCGAATAATAACCCAGCCCTTCCCACAGCTTAAGCACATCCTCTTCGGGTGCTTCCGCCAGCGCTTCAATTGTAGGAAAACGTGCAATAAAGCGGTTAAAATACGGAATGACCGTATCCACACGCGTCTGCTGAAGCATAATTTCCGAGATCCAGATATAAAAAGGATTCCGATGGCGGCGCCACGGCAAATCGCGTTTGTTACGTGTATACCAATTCAACAGTTCAAAGCTGAAATAACGCTTTTGTTCCAATGTATTTGTAGTCATCACATCACATCTCCTTATATTCGACAATCACAAAAGCAGAGGCAATGTTAGGCTGATGTGTAATACTCAAGTGAATGCTGTAATTCGAGTCACCTGTAGACGGCAACCTCAGTCTATCCCACGCGGATGAAGACAAATAAACTACTGGCTTCCCCCCAGGTTCCGGTAAAATATCCATATCGCCGAACCCGATGATTTGCCCAATTCCGCAACCGAAGGCTTTCGTTATCGCTTCCTTTGCGGCAAAGCGCCCTGCTACGAACTCCGCTAGTCTACCCTTGCGTTCCACAGCAAGCTCACGTTCTGCCGGGGTCAGCACCCGATTCAAAAACGCGTCTGCATATTTACCTGCCAAAATATCAGCCATACGGCTTATTTCCAGCACATCATGTCCAATTCCGTAGATCATTTGGGTATTCCCCGTCCTTTTTACTTTACTGGATCTATTGTAACAGTGCGTCCACACCCTGGCGAGTCACAAAGGCGTAAAAACGGCACCAAAATATGTTAAAATAAGAAAGGCTATAGGTGAATGTTTTGAAATTCAGCTGATATGCCCATTTAAAAAAATTCCCGTAGAAAGGAAGGATTGGATGTCAGAAACCATTATTGTTGAAGCAGGTACCGAAGCAGGAACAGATGCGGTGATCCGGGCTTCCTGGTTTCCCGCTAAAAATACAGCCAAAAGCCTGCTCATCATCGCTCACGGCTACAAAGGATTTAAGGATTGGGGCATGTTCCCCTATATAGCAGAAGCATTGAGTACGGATAACCATGTTGTGACCTTCAACTTTTCACATAATGGCATAGGTGAGGATCTAGAGAATTTTACCGAGCTGGAAAAGTTCGCACGCAACACCTATAGCCGCGAACAAGAGGATTTGGAACTATTGCTATCCAATCTGAGAGCACGTCATGAGTTCAGAGAATTGCCGTTGTTTCTGTTAGGACATAGCCGAGGCGCGGGGAGCTGCTTTGTATATGCTCTAGATCATCCCGGTGAGATTGCTGGCGTCATTTCATGGAATGGCGTGACAGATCTTGATCTGTTTACTTTACCGCAAAAAGAAGAAATGCGCGCCAAGGGGCGCAGCTATGTGGAAAACGCCAGAACCGGACAACAGCTTCCGCTGGATGCTGTCATTCTGGAAGACCTGGAACAAAATCGCCAGCGTTTTGCCATTGTAGACAGACTTGCCAACAGCCAGCTCCCAGCTGTACTGATCCAGGGAACCGAAGATTCCAAACGTCTACGGGAAGGCTCTGCCCTGCTCACTTCCGTTCGTCCCGACATCGAATGGGTACAAATTCAAGGCGGCACTCATACCTTTAATACCGTTCATCCATTCCAGGGAGGCAGTCTTCCACTCGATCAGGCGATTACCGAAACCCGCCGCTTCATTGAGTGGATCGCCAATTAATTATTGCCCCTTCAATACAAACGGCGATCCGCCGGGCGGATCGCCGCATTTATTTACTTCAGGATTTTGCAAAATTCGATTCCAGTCGCTCCAAGTGCAATATATAGACGAACTAGACCATTTCGATCTATATATTGTTTATTGAAAATCGCTTATTGGATTTTTGCAAAATCCTCACTTGAGCATTTTACAATTCCATAATGATTAATGCTTACACTCCTGGGATGCTTGTCCGCTTATGCGCTGTACGTGTAAAGAAGCTTTCCAGCTTTTCGCGTGCCGCCGGGTCAATTTCCTTGCCTTCTAGGTAGTCGCTGTTTGCTTCGTAGGAGATCCCCAGTTCTTTTTCATCCGTCTGGCCTTCCCACAATCCTGCTGTAGGCGCTTTGTCCAAAATGGCCTGCGGAACTCCGAGATAGCTGGCCAGCAAGCGCACCTGACGTTTGTTAAGCGTGCTAAGTGGCGTAATATCGACCGCTCCATCGCCCCATTTGGTATAAAAGCCTGTGATGGCTTCTGAAGCGTGATCTGTGCCAACGACGAGCAGATTCAGCTCATTCGCGAGTGCGTACTGAACCACCATACGTGTTCTTGCCTTTACATTCCCTCTCACTTGCGGAGTAATGGAACGCTCCAGACCGATATCCTTTAACGTATGCTCCACTTCCACGGCAACCTTGTCCACGGCTTCCTTGATGTTCGTTTCCCCAGCATATTTCAGGTCGAACGCTTTGGATACCGCGTAGCTATGCTCGATATCTTCCTGTTGGCCATATGGCTGGAATACACCCAGCGTTTTGTATTCGTCCCCTTGCTCCTGCGTCAATTCATCTGTAGCCCGCTTGCACAAAGCGGCTGCTACGGCACTGTCAATCCCGCCACTGATGGCGATCAACAGCCCTTTGCTTCCCGTTTTCGTTACATACGACTTGAGGAAATCCACACGCTTGCGGACCTCCGCTTCTACGTTAATCGTAGGTTGTACTCCCAATTCAGCAATAATCTGTTCCTGCAAACTCATCAGATAAGCACCTCTTTTTTAGGAATTTCCTTCACAAGCCAACATGCAAAAGCCCCGGCAAGTTTCGCAGGCGAAAAATGCGGGGCATAGCTTGAGCAGTCTTACCGGCAAAAACGATCAAATGCACTGGTCAAATCAGCAGCGATCTGATCTGCCGAACGATCCTCCACCTGATGACGCTCGATGAAGTGAACCAGCTCGCCGTCTTTCAACAGCGCGATAGAAGGGGAAGACGGTGGGTAAGGCGAGAAAAATTCGCGAGCCTTTGCTGTTGCTTCCTTGTCCTGTCCGGCAAAAACCGAATACAGATGATCTGGCGTAATATCATGCTTCAGTGCTTCAGCCACACCTGGGCGGCATTGGCCTGCGGCACAACCACATACCGAGTTCACAACAACCAGCACTGTACCTTTAGCATTAGGCAGCTTGGCCTCCACATCTTCAGAAGTACGCAGTTCCTGAATCCCAAGATTCGTCAGTTCATCACGCATTGGCTGAACTGAATCTCTCATATATTGATCGAAAGACATAGACATATTCTTTCACTCCTTTTCCAAAAATCATGTATACTACGTTTCTAATTTCATCCTTTGCCGTAGTAAAGGCATGGACATCTAAACTTCATTATACAATCTTTTTCACGTAATTTGCAAAAATCCGGATATATATTTGCACGATTATTTCTGTATCGAATTCATGACAGGAAACTCAGAATGATCCCGGTAAGTCGGAACGGTTCTGCGCAATCGAACTTTAAACTGCGTGCCCATTCCCTCCACCGAATCTACGGCAATTGTACCGTGATGACGCTCCACTATACTTTGACATAAGGCCAGACCCAGACCTGTACCTTTCGTTTTGGTCGTGTAAAAAGGTTGGAACAGCTTTTCAAGCTGCTTTTGCGGAATTCCCGGACCTGTATCCTTTACTTCCATTTCCACGAAATCCCCTTCCTCATGAGTCGAAATGGTCAGCACTCCCTTTTCCCCCATAGCTTCCATCGCATTACGCGATAAATTAAGCAGCAGTTGCTTCATTTCCTTAGGGTTTAAATGCAGCATCGTCACATGATCCTCTAACTTTAGCTCAATCGTCTGTCCCCTCAGATTCGCATCTGCCCACAATAAAGGCGTCAGTTCGCGAATAATATCATGCAGATGACATTGCTCCTTCTCGACAATTCGATTCTGGGCCAGTGAAAGAAAATCGTTAATAATCCCGTTCGCCCGGTCAAGTTCCTCCATCACAATGCGGTAATAATGGTTGAGGGATTCTGGGCTTTTCTCACGCATAAGCTGTAAAAAACCACGCACAACCGCCATCGGATTACGTATTTCATGAGTAATGCCTGCTGCCATCTGTCCAACCAGACTGAGCCTTTCAAAATTACCCAGCTCACTGCGCAGCGTCTCCAGCTCTGTAATATCTTGCAAGGCGATAATGACACCTGTCGTTTGGTTTGCATGTTTATCCCGAATAGGAAGGAAACTTGAGAAGAATACTTTGGGGGTAACATTTATAAAATCAGCCCCCGCCTCTCCTTCCAACGCTTTCGCAACTCGTTCGTTAACCGCAGGCAAAGCGCTAAAACCATATAACGAGGTGAATGGACGACCTACTACCTCAGGCAGCGTAATGTAGGGATCGTAGTCCCGATAGAGTTCCAGCATCGTTTTGTTCATATGTATAACTCGTTCTTCGCTGTCCAAAGTAACAAGAGATAACGGCATCAAATCCATAACTTGACGCAACTTATCCACTTCAATTAAATATTTGCTCGTAAACTCAGTCACATCACGCCGTAACGCCAGCTTCTCAAAGGCATTATGCATCAGGCTCACGACCGTAAAACTTGCCAGCACCCCTGCACCAATATTCCAAAACGTTGTAAGTAAGTCAGGAATGTATACCGCAATATCCTGTTTGCCCCACAGTAGCGGAAATATCGCCTTAAACAGCATATCAGCCACAACATATGCGGAGATCAGGAGCTTTTTGTCCAACATTGTTCCTCTTTGAAAAAACTTGACATGCAGGAGCATAAAAGGAAAAAGGATAAAACCCGTGCCCACGTACATCGGGGACATTTCTGTTGACTGGGCTATAATTAGGACTCCCATCAGTGCGGAAGCGGCGAGCACGAAGGCAGTGCGACGTCTACCGTACATGATGCCAACTGCAAGGGGAATAATACCGAGATTGGAAGGTAGACCATATGGAGACTGATATTGAAAGAGTGTACATAGCAATATGGCTGGCAAGCAACACAAATACAGTATTCCTTGATTGGGTCCAGGAAGCAGATTGCCACCCCAAACCTTTTTCTTATCCCCATAATCCGTTAATATAGAGAAAAAACCCGCCGATATAACGGCAAGGAGAACTTGGAGCACACTTTCCTTCAACGCAATTAACAAGGACTTCTCCCCCTCATCATCTTTCCTTGACGCCGTTAGTTGAATTAAAGCACAGGCTACAATATATTACAATATATGTGTTAAAATCCCGGTGTAGAACGACAAAATTTGCTAAATACTAGATGTTTATAAGAGGAGCGTTTTTACGCAATCCATATCCCTACAATTGAAAGATATACGCGTTACTGTACTCGAAAACTATCTAAAGTGACGGTATTACGTTATGATGAACAATCGGTTACACCGTTCTGAATGATTTTGAAAATTTGTCGACGAAAAGGAAGAGGTTAATGACTTACGACGTTATTGTGATCGGAGGCGGCTCAGCCGGATTAATGGCTGCTGCTGCCAGCGGTGAAGGTGCCAAGGTGATTTTGCTGGAAAAGGGAAATAAACTCGGGCGTAAGCTGGGGATCTCTGGTGGAGGCCGTTGCAATGTCACGAATGCCAAAGAGCTGGACGAACTCATACGGCACATTCCCGGCAATGGCCGATTTCTGCACAGTGCACTGGCGGCTTTCGGCAATCGGGATATCATCGCCTTTTTTGAACAGTTGGGTATAGCCTTAAAGGAAGAAGACAACGGGCGTATGTTTCCAGTGACGGACAAAGCCAAAACAGTTGTCGATGCTTTGATCAACAAGGTACGCTCTCAAGGAGTCGAGATTCGGACAAGCTGTCCTGTTCAAGAGGTTATTTACAATGAAGGTCATACAGCTGGGGTGCGACTGCGTTCCGGTGAAATCCTACATAGCCGTAATGTCATTGTAGCCGTTGGTGGCAAATCCGTCCCGCATACAGGCTCGGAAGGTGACGGCTATGCATGGGCAGAACAAGCAGGGCATACCATTACGGAGCTGTATCCAACAGAGGTGCCGTTGACCTCAGGCGAGACGTTTATCCAGACGAAAGAGCTTCAGGGACTATCCTTACGCGACATCAGTCTGACCGTATGGAATGCGAAGCAAAAGAAAGTTGTCGTCCATGAAGGAGATATGATTTTTACACATTTTGGTCTATCTGGCCCGACTGCTTTGCGGTGCAGTCAGTTTGTCGTCAAGGGAATGAAAAAGGATAAGGTGAACACGATGTTGTTGACTCTCGATTTGCAGCCTCACAAACATGCCGATGAAGTCTACCGTGAGACACTGGAATTGGCATCGGTCGATGCTAAAAAAGCGATCAAAAACGTGCTTAAGCCTTATTTACCGGAACGCTTAATTCCATTGTTGCTCCAGCAAGCCGAACTGCGTGAGGACTTGACCTATGATCATATTCCCAAGCAGCAGTGGCAAGAACTTGCTCATCGCATTAAGGCCTTTCCAATCCGTGTGAACGGTACGCTCTCTCTGAAGGAAGCATTTGTTACCGGGGGCGGTGTGAATTTGAAGGAGATTAATCCGAAAACAATGGAGTCCAAGCTGATGCCTGGATTGTTCTTCTGCGGTGAGATTCTCGATATTCACGGTTACACAGGTGGTTATAATATTACAGCGGCGTTTACAACAGGGCATACAGCAGGAACGCAAGCGGCTTTAAACGTGATGCTGTAGGAGTGGGAGACACTACGCGTAGGATTTGATCTTACGATCGCTGTTGCCACGGGATTCTCTTGATTATATAAAACATTTAAGGGTAAGAATTCCGTGGCAAAGGCGAACGCTTCGCTTCTCCAGATTCAAATCCTCCGCTTCGCTAGAAACCGTCATTACAACCGCATTTTTAGGAAAAACAGGAAGTAAAAAAACTTAAATCAGTCGTATTGCTGATCTAAGTTTTTTTTGAGTACTCGCGTATTGAACAAGCTCCATCTTGTTTTGACATTTGCCGCTATTCTATACCTCAATAATGATAGGTAAAATCATGGGTCTTCTCTTCGTCTGACTGTAAATAAACCGGCCAACATCATCTTTTAACATCTGCTTAATCAGTCCCCACTGACTCATTTCGATTTCTGTTAACTCGTTCACTGTGGACATAATCGTGTCGTGGATCTGGCTCATGAGCTCTTCGGAATCCTTAACATATACAAACCCTCTTGATATGACCTCTGGCGTTGCGAGCATTTGCTTCTCGTTTTTGCTCAACGTCATCACAATAATCAGCATTCCGTCTGATGAAAGCTTTTTACGGTCTCGCAGTACAATATTACCTACGTCCCCTGTGACCAACCCGTCTACCAAGCTATTGCCTGCTGCTACTTTGGGGCCTAGGGATGCCCTTCCCTCTTCGATTTGAACAGTGTCACCGTTATGGACGATAAATACATTCTCCATCGGAATTCCCACAGACTCCGCTAGCTGACGATGCTGATACAACATCCTGAATTCGCCGTGTATGGGAATTAAAAACTCGGGTTTCATCAGGGTCATCATTAATTTTAATTCTTCCTGGCTGCCATGACCGGACACGTGCATCCCTGTGGTACTGCCTGATCCATAAATAACGTTGGCGCCCAGTACGTACAGGTTATCAATGACCTGGGAAAGATTCCGTTCATTCCCGGGTATGGCTCCTGCAGCAATGATTACAGTATCACCAGGCAAAATTTCGATTCTGGGATGCAGGGAATTGGCTAGACGGGACAGTGCAGCCATTGGCTCACCCTGACTTCCTGTACATAATATAGCAATTTCTTCTGCAGGAAACCGTTCTGTTTCTCCCGCCTCAATCAACAAGTCCTCAGGCATGTGCAAGAAACCCAGCTCCTTAGCCACTGACACCACATTTATCATGCTGCGACCCAGTAGAACGAGTTTTCTGCCTGTTTCTACAGCCGCGTCAATGACTTGTTGGACACGGTTCACATTGGATGCAAACGTAGAAATAAATACTTGCTGTTTGGCTCTGGCGAAAGCATCCAAAATATGTCCGCCAACCAAACGCTCTGAAGGAGTAAATCCTGGCCTTTCGGCATTTGTACTTTCGGAGAGCAGCACTTTTACCCCCTTCTTTCCTATTTCAGCCATGCGATGAAGATCGGGGAAAGGTCCACTAACGGGAGACATATCGAATTTGAAATCCCCGGTATGGACCACATTTCCTTCCGGTGTCTGAAAAAAGACACCCAGGCAATCCGGGATACTGTGGACGGTAGTGAAAAAGGATGCCTGAATCGTTCCTGCTTGAACGGTTGAATCCGCATCTATAAGATGAAGCTCAGCATCACGTAAAAGGTTGTGCTCCCTTAACTTAATTTTAATTAATTCGATGGTGAGCTTTGTTCCATAAACGGGCATATTAATCTGCTTCAGCAGATAGGGAATACCTCCGATGTGATCCTCATGCCCATGAGTCACAATGAGCGCTCTGACTTTATCCTGATTTTCCAGCAGATAGGTGACATCCGGCACAATGAGGTCAATACCAGGCAAGTTCTCATCAGGAAACTTGGAACCACAATCGATAACGACAATATCCTGATCGTATTGGATAAAATACATGTTTTTCCCGATTTCATTAACACCGCCTAGAGCAGCAATGAGTAATCTATTATCAGCATGCATCAATTTTATTTCCTCCTTAGGAAAATGCTATCCATATTATTCATTTTCCACGTAAACTTATGCACAAAAAGAAACCCTTGTCTCTAAAAGACAGGGGCTCTCACTTGATTTATTAGATACCCACCGCAGCCGAAATAGCAGCAAAAATAGCAGCAACTAACCACAGGATCGGGAATAGCTTGAAGATTACCTTCAGCCACTGTCCAAAGCTGATCCGGGCAATGGCCAATCCCGCCAGCAGTACTCCGCCTGTCGGTGAAATTAGATTGGTTAACCCGTTACCGAATTGGTACGCTGTGACTACTGCTTCACGATTGATACCTACAAGATCGCCAAGCGGTGCAAGTACAGGCATGGTTAGTGCTGCTTCCCCCGAAGAAGATGGGACCAGGAAAGTAATAATATTATGTGCAACCAACATAATGGTAGTGAACAAGTAACTTGGCAATCCTTCCAGAATGCTTGCGAGTGCATTCAATACGGTATCGATGATCATACCCTGCTCGGCGATGATCAGAATTCCGCGGGCGAGACCTATGATCACTGCAGCGTAGATGAATTCTCCACACCCTTTTACAAAATTCTCAGCTATTTCCTTCTGGCTCATTTTAGTAACTACTCCGACAAAAAGACCGAGTGCGAAGAAAAGGGCACCAATTTCAGTCATATACCAGCCTTTGGACAAAATTCCCCAAACAATTGCTCCAAGCGTTACAATAAATCCACCTATTATTAATTTGTCCCGAAACGTGAAGACGACGTCCTCACCTGTATTTTCTTTTATAAATTGCTCACGATTTATAATATCACTCTGAAAAACAATGGATTTCTGCGGATTTCTCTTAACACGATGCGCATACCACATCGTAAAGGCAATAGAAATCATAGTAAATACAAGCCATTCAATAAATCTCAGCCAGAGCTGAGGATTCCCCTCCACTCCTGCGATCCCCTGGGCAATCAATACTGAAAATGGATTAACAGTCGAACCAACATAGCCAATTTGCGTTCCCAGAAATAGAATGAGAATAGCAGTCATAGAATCGAAGCCTAGGGCAAACATTAACGGAATAAAAATCGCATAAAGCGGAATAATTTCTTCGCTCATCCCAAAGGTAGAGCCTCCGAGACTGAATATAACCATGGCAATTGGAATAAGCAGAATCCCCTTATTCTTCAGCCGTCTGGCAAGAGCTGTCAGGGCACGATCGATGGCTCCCGTCTGCAGTATAATCCCGAAGGAGCCGCCCACAATAAGGACAAAAGAGACCACATCCGCGGCATTGATAATCCCCTCAATAGGAGCGCTTAGGATTTGAGGGAGTCCTTGTCTTAAATCACCGTTCTCACCAGTTTTGGGTACAGTGTGATAGGTTCCCGAAACGATCGCCGTTTTGGTCACACCGTTCACTGTCACTTCATGACGCTCAAATTGTCCGCTGGGCACAATCCATGTCAATGCGGCGACTGTAATAATAATCAAAAATATTAAAGTATAGCTATGGGGCAAGGATAATTTCCATTTCATATTCTTGATGTTCATGTTTATCCCTCATTCCAAGAATGGTTATACGTAACCTTCCCTCCCATAATGGTCAATATCACTTGGGCGTCCCTGATGTCACCAGCGGATGCGTTAAGGAGGTCGCGATCAAAAACGGCGATGTCAGCATATTTTCCAGCCTCTAGCGTGCCTGTAACCTCTTCCATATAACAATGTTTGGCTCCATTAATGGTCCATGCCTTTAAAACTTCGGATGGCGGCATCCCCCGATCGGGATACCAGCCTCCAGCAGGTGATCCGTCCGGAAATAACCGATGAGAAGCTGAGTACAGTGAATCGGGAACACTCGTGATAAATAAGGGCAGATCAGTCCCAATGGTTATTGGCACATTAGCCTCCAGCATAGATTTATAATTATAAAACCGATTTTCATTACCTTTGCCTACCACAACAGGCATATAGGCCTCTTCATAGGTTGGATTCAGTAGCAGGATTTGAGCGTAGACTTCGGCAAAAATTTCGTTTTCACCCATTCTGATCAGATCATCTGGATGAGGATACTCTAGATCACTGATCGAATGTCTGATAAGGTTATTACCTTGTTGTTCGCGGCATTTTTCAATCATGGATACCGCTTGGCGAATCGCAGCATCACCTTCTGCAGTTAGGCAGCATTTGATACCTTGGCTGTCTGCTTCCAGCACAGAGGCTTCAATCTTTTTGTAGTCAACCGTCCTCAAAGTCGTTACTCCGGGCATATCTGCGTAAGGTTCCAGCATGTCCCCCGTATGATCTGCTACGACACCGTCAAGCATCAGCTTGTATCCTTGGAAACGAATAAGGTCTCCATTATAAAGTGCTTTATACTTCATACCGGTGGCAATATCAAGCGATTCAACAACGGGTTCAAGCGAGAAATGAAATCGGAGTGGCAGTTCCCCTGTTTCTTTCAATTCTTCTAGAATCGGCAGCAACTCGCTATGCCGGTCAAAGCCAATATCTTTTATGGAAGTAACTCCTCGTGCAGCTAGTATGCGGCAAAACTCCATAAACTCTTGTTTGACAAGACTGTGGTCCTGCATCATAGCTTGGAGCAGCAAAGCGCGTGCCTCAGCACTGCATTGATCCGGCAAAAATTGATATTTCTCCTGAGCCAGTCGGTTCATCCAGCAGTAGCTTTTATTTAGGTTAATGGCAATTACCGCCCGATCAGGGAACAGCTCGTCCAACAAGCTTTGCTCAGGCAGCTTGCCCCATCCTTCCTCGCTCCAACCGTAAGCGGTTACATCTTTCCCTGGCGGAAGATTGTTTGCCGCTTGTAGCATTGATTCCACTGCTTCTTCAATCGAGGCTGCATGAGTCAAATCCACGCCCCGATGCATCGACATATATCCGGTAAAAAATACATGGTTGTCATGAACTCCTGGCATGATAAAAGCATCACCCAAATCACAGACAACCGTTCCCGCTCCTATCCAAGCTTGTGCTTCCTCGGGACGCCCCACTGCTGCAATACATTCTCCTCGCAGTGCAATAAACCCAGGCGAGGCTTCATTTTCTAAGCCATTAAAAATAGCATTTGACAGTAAAACTTTGTCCGCTAATGTGTCATTCTTCCCTTGCACAATTTCACCCCCTCATTATTTATCCGCCCTATAACATAACGTAATATAACGTTATAATATTGCTTCTGCTTCTCTTATGAAGTGGAAGCAGAAGCTGCGCCGTACCTGAATAACATTACCTAACAGGCAATGGATTTATATTGAGAATTGATAACGGTCTCCAATGATGTACTGCTTACCTACATGAACGGGGCTTCCATGCTGATCATAAATAATCGTGTGCATGTAGAACAACGCCTGTCCGATGGCCGTCTCCAGCAGCTTTGCTTGGTATTCATCCGCCAAAGCGATTTGTAATATCGTCTCTCCCGGTTGGTTAGGATCGATGCTGTATTTATGACGCAGCAGTTCGTATACAGAGCCCTCCAACTGTTCTTCCATTAGAAAAGAAAATCGGTCATAAGGATAAAGATTATTCTCCAGCATTAGCGGTCGATCACCGGCGTATCTCTTGCGCTGAATAAATAACACTTTTTCTCCTTGTGGCAGCTGCAACTGATGTGCAATTTCCTCATCTGCTTCTATGATTTCACGTTCTGTGACCACACTGTGTGAAGAGAGGCCGTTGGATTTGCAGGCAGCTGTAAAGCTGATAATATGTTCAATCTTCCGCCCAATTTTGGGTACATTGACAAAGGTACCTTTTCCTTGACGTTTGGTCAGATAACCTTCATGAACCAATTCGGCAATTGCTTTTCTTACGGTAATTCGACTTACATTGTAGGTCTCGCTTAGCTCAGTTTCGGTCGGTATACGACTTCCCTGCGTAAATGTTCCATTATGAATAGCGGTTTTGACTGCTTTTTGTAATTGAATATATAATGGCTCTGCTTGGTCTGAATTCAACATAATGTGCCCTCACTTGTCATATAACGTTATATTACTCCCACTTAGAGTATCAAATGTTACATATTCTTACAAGTGAAGATATTTGAAAATATTTTATTAGTAGTGGACGCCGTATCCGAAAGAACCTTCTACCAGACAGCTCTGGGCGGCAACCCTCGAGCCTTCTGCCATAGCGTCCTGAATGTTGCTATTTTTTAAAAAACTCAGTAAAAAGGCGGTTATATAAGAGTCTCCTGCCCCCATCGTATCCACAGCGTCAACGGAATCAGGCATTTGAAAATAGAACTTAGTACCATCATAGGCAATAGATCTATCTCCGCCGCGTGTGGCTACCAGGATTTGCCCCTCTTTTTTTCGATTGGAGCGGATATAGTTCTGTGTCTCTTCATCCGTCATATGGCTGCAAGAGAAGAAAGCGAAATCGGCATACGCAATATATTTCTCCACTTGTGCATCTACGAAATCATCCGAAAAGTCAAAAGAAAGAGGGATTCCCAGTGTCTCCAATTCAGGCAGCAAGTGCCCTGTATGACTGTACAAGCCGGTGTGTATAAGGTCGAACCCGCCAACATAGGCCTTGTCTTCTTCACTCAGCTCCAGCGGATGGAGACGTGTAACTCCTCCCTCATTGCTGCCCAGAAATACTCTGTCTCCGTCTTCCAGGGTTACACGTGCGCAGCCGTTCTCACCGCTGTGATATCTGCACCGTGAAATGTCAATTTCCAGCTCACGGAGAATGTGTTCTACATGCTGCGCTTCGTTATCATCTCCGAATACTCCTATAAAGGCTGCATCTACTCCCGCTTTTTTGGCAAATACACTGAAATTAAGCGCATTGCCGCCAGGATACATCATGTGCAGATGAACATATTTATCTACCACATTATCGCCAATGCCTAGAACTTTCATGATGGTTTCCTCCTGTTGGTAAGAGCGCTTAGTAAGCTACTTTGCCCATATAACGGCGAGTTTCCAGTGGGTGATTGCGTACATTTGCGAGTGCTTCACGATAAACACATACAATGCTGTAAAATAAAACCGGGTTAAAAAACTCGACGACCTCGTCGGCAATGGTTCCGATTCCAAGCTCCTTCGCATCGATCACTTCCACTTTCTCGGCATATTGACTTAGGAAAGTCCGTGCCCGCTCATCCAGTGCCCGTGTGCGTCCTTCGTTGATCATCAGAATAAATGGAGTTTCTTTATCCGTTACTTCAAACGGACCGTGGAAAAATTCACCGGAATGGATTGAAGCCGCATGGAGCCATTGCATTTCCATCAGAGAACAGATAGCAAATCCGTAGGCATGTCCATAAGAAGCTCCGCTAGTCAGAATATAGAAGAGATCTTCATTGCGATATTTGTCAGCGAACACACTGGCACGCAGTTCAACTTGTATTTTTGCCCGGTTAATAATTCCATTGATTGCTCCCAAGCCGTTCTGGAAAGCTTGATAATGCACATAGCCTTCAGCGATTTGAAGCAGCTCAACAGTAAGCTCCAAAATAATAGCCATAGGATTATTTTTGACATCGCTCTCATCTCCCCATTCGTAGAGGAATGAATAATCGGAATAATTGAGCAGTGTCGCTTCACTATTGTGGGTTAAGCCGATGGTGTAAGCGCCTTTCTCTTTGGCTGATTTAGCAGCCGCAACCGATTCCGGCGTGTTTCCACCATGGGAGCAAACGATGACTACTGCGTTTTTACCTAAACGTTTTGGCAGCGCGTGCACAAACTCATTCGCCGTATACATGCCTGCTACCAGCTTCTTTGCTTCACTATCCAGAAAATATTTTGAGGGATACATATCGACTAATGAGCCCCCGCAGGCTACTAAATAAACCTCTGAAATCTTCCCACTCGCTTGTTCATAAATCGTTTGAACCGTCTGATGTACATTCATTGTTATCTCTCCCTTTTATATAACGTTATATAACGTATTGTTTACGAGATAAATATAAGCGCTTTCAATAAAAGTGTCAAGCCCAATTATTCGATCAAATAGACTTTTTTTATAACCTGTCATTAAAAAAGCTCTAATCCTTTTGTGTACGGGATTAGAGGCTACTCCTGCAATATACGTACAAAAAAATGGTCTTACAGATGAGTTTGTCCGAATAAACTAATATAGACAAATACATAACATCCAATATTACTCAAGGAGGAAAAAGGACATTAATACGTTTATCAGTTATATTTTTCTCGGTTTGTCACTTTCCGCTCCCATTGGACCGATTAATGCCGCACAGTTGGATCGAGGTATTAAGAATGGGTTTTGGCATGCCTGGTTTATTGGTCTTGGTGCAATAACCGCAGATATAATCTATATGCTGCTTGTCTATTTGGGAATGATCCACCTTCTTAATGCCCCGTTTGTCAAAGCTTTTTTATGGTTGTTTGGATTTTTCGTGCTTGTGTATACAGGTGTTGAAAGTATTAAAAATGCTGGCGTGATTTCAGAGTCCGAATTACGGGGAAATGGTAATACCCTAACCAACTCATTTCTAGCGGGCTTCCTGATGTCATTATTCAATCCCCTCTCCATCCTGTTCTGGCTTGGGATTTACGGGTCCATACTCGCAAACGTAGCTAATACATATCCAGTACAACAGCTAATGATCTTTAGCGGAGCGATTGTATTAGGTGTGCTACTCTGGGATGTGACTATGGCAGCCGCTTCAAGTATTTTCCGTAGGTTTCTAAAAACCGGATTGCTTAAAACCATCTCTTGGATGTCTGGATTATCTCTTATCGGTTTTGGCTTTTATTTTGGTGTACAAGCATTTCAATTACTTTTTTTACACTAACTCTTTGGCTTCTTGGCAAAATTACCGAGATACCTTCGTGTGTTTTCGGCGAACCCATTGTACGATAAGGTCACATATTGCAATTAACAAGACAAGCAATAAGCTGATGTAAACTCCCGGGCGGCTAAGCTTATGAAAAAATGATCCGACCACAGCCATAGCTATCAACAATAATCCAATCCAACATTTAATATGGTTTGATCTACTCGATTCCAGTAGCTTACCTGAAGACAGCAAAATAAAGCACCAATTATACAACAGCATTAAACCCGCTGCAGTAGTGATATATTCATATACTTTTCCCGGTAGTAGCAACGACATTACGATGGCTGAGATTAATCCAACGGAGATCAAACTAAGTGCATATAGAGGATATTTACCCTTCCACTTCCGTGAAAATAATGTGGGTGCATCTCCTTCCTGTGCGAGCGTAATCATCATTGATGTCTCTGCATATAGGGATGCTGTCATTGTTGAGAACCCTGCAATAATAAGCACTCCATTAAATAAATGAGGCACAAAAACTAGATGATCGCTGCTGAGCGCAAGCACAAAAGGACTTTCTTTCGGGTTAAAGGCACTTAATGGCACCATAGACACAGCCAGACCAATCGAAAGCACATACACTGCAACCAGTGTAACCAGCATTACTTTTCCTGCTTTAGGTGCATCCTCCGGTTTTTGAAGCCGATTTGACATAATTCCGAGCACTTCAATACCTCCGTATGCATAAAAGGCAAAAATAAAAGATGACCACAATCCTATACCGCCGGTAGGGAAAAACTCTTTGTAACTGTTGGGGAGCTTTGGATTATATTTTCCTCCTCCGATCCAGCCTGCCAAAAGAGCTACGGCCAAGACCAGAAACATAACAATAGCTGCCATCTTAATGATGGCCAATACATTTTCAACTCGATCAAAACCCTTATTGCCAAAAAAAACAATCACAAGCCCTAAAATCCCGAAGCCTGCCGCAAAGATCCACATCGGTACCTGAGGAAACCAAAAACGTGAGAATATAGACAACGCAGTTAACTGGCTCCCATTAATAAGGAGTTCCGAAAACCAATATACCCAGCCACTGCCGAATCCTGCCCAACTTCCAAATGCTTTTTGGGCATAGGAACGGAAGGAACCCTGTTCAGGATGATCTGCCGTCATTCGCGAAAGAGCATCAAACACTACATATGTTCCAACCGCTGCCAAAAAGTATGCAATCAGTACGGCTGGACCGCCAATAGAAATCGCTAAGCCGGACCCCAGAAAATATCCTGTACCGATAGTACCTGCAACTCCTAACAAGCTAAGTTGCCACCATTTTAGTTTTTGTTCTTTTTGCATATCAGACGGTTTGTCCATTAAAAAATCACCCTACTCCTAGATTTTGGGACAGATCTCTCCATTCTTTAGATTGCCCTCTCCAATATATTTCATGTGAATGAATGACTCTTCTTTATCAATAAAAAAGCACCAGCTAACCCGCTCAAGGTTTACTGGTGCTTTTTACTTCACAAAACATTTGGAACATAAACAACCGCCTAATCGACATAGCGTCATCATTTGGGTCAAATATGGATGCTTCCAGAAAATCCATCCACTTCGTCTTCCGGTTGTTGATCAGAGCTGACGTTGTGCTCCCCAGTTGTGTTGCTGTACGTTCGAGAGGAACCGTTTTTATACGCTTCACTCCAATCCTCGTTGATCGTGTGCGCCGGGATAATCCAGTCCTCCGGGCTATAACCTGGATTTTGTACACCGACATTTCCTTGCAGATCGGGAATTGCATCCGGTCTAGAGAAAAGAGTTCCTACCTCAATCATACTTCCTTCATAGCCTTGGCAAATCTCCAATGCAGACAACACATCCTGGTTCTCAATATGAACACTGAGACCTGTGTCACCATTTGTGCTGGCGGAGTATCCAATTTCCTTTAATGTTTCACAGGCTTGGGTGGCTTGCTGCGGATCACGAAATTGAAAACGGAAAGAACCCGTATCCATGTGTTTCATCTCCTCTGAAGTAGCTTATTTTGTTAATTGGGGTTCATTAGGTTAGGTATGTTATTTTTAATATAACCAACCGGAACAGTATTTTTACATTCAAAACCTTTATTTTTCAAAAATTTACTTTAAAGCTTTGAAATTAAATAGTTAAAAAAGCAGCTACTGTGACAAATCGCATGTTTTCGCTACGTAAATCCCTTTATGCTAGTAACAAGGGTATGGTTGCCCGGTCATCCGAGCCGAGCGGTCAAAGGATGCCCAAATCCATACATAAAGGCGGAATGAAGATGATAGATTACCGAACATTGGTGACACAGCAATCTATGCATTTGTATAGCGTGTTTGCCAAGTCATTCAAAAGTGTAAACGAACATGCGGTTGCTGGCATCAAAACGGTGGGCTTCAACCCAACGGCCTTCGCCGTGATGGAAGTTTTATATCACAAGGGCGCGCAGCCAATCCAACAAATTGGAGCAAAGCTGCTTCTGCAAAGCGGAAATGTCACTTATGTTATTGACAAGCTGGAAAGCCGCGGTTATTTGCACCGTCACCCGTGCGACCAAGATCGTCGGATTATATATGCAGAATTGACGGACGAAGGACAACGTGTCATGGACGAAATTTATCCTGATTATACACGTCAGATTGAACGTGCCTTTAGCGGAATCAGTGAAACCGAAAGAGATCAACTCATCGGCTTGCTTAAAAAATTGGGCCGTAGCGCTGATAACCTGTCACCTTATCACAAATAGAACGAATAGTAATTTTAGCAACTGATCGTTTGTGAATAAACGAACAATCTTATAGCTGTGCTAAACGAAAATTTAGATTTACACAGAAAAGTCCACCCTTATATTCATGGGTGGACTTTTCATATACCTGAATAGAGCGAAATATGCCCAAGCTTACGAGCAGCATAAGTACCTACTATCGACTAAAGTGTTTGACCACTACATTATTAAAAATTGCTGGACCTCCATCGGAAAACAGAGTGATTTTCTGATCCTCTAACCGTGGAAATATTAAAGAGGAATAAGCTACTTCTCCACCATCGACAAACACTTCAATACTGGTTTTATCGACGAGAATGTTCAGGTGTACCTTTTTCTTATCGGGATCAAATGGCGCCTTGCTCTCTACATATTTTCCACTCTGATCCGGCTGCCCAGTGTTCGCTCTGTTTACGTAAGAGTATTGACCTTCCACTGAGACACCCACATCGACATGACGCTTGCCATCCGTCGACTCTCGAAGCCTCAATCCTACATTTTTAATCGTGGACCAAGATACATCCGCCTCTAGCTGATAGGCATCGCCTGCTACTGGAAGCCGGTGAGTACCCTCTACTTTAATCGTTCCTAATGATTTTTTGGATGTTTGGAATCGCTCCAAATTGGGCACCGGCTGTGAAACCAAACGATATCCAGCATCTGCCGTATGTTTCAGTCGAATTTGGCGAACAATCGAATCCATTCCATTAAAGCCTTCCTTTAGGGTAGGCGTGTTATTGGCATAATCCCAATTGTTCATCCAGGCCAGAGCATAACGGTGACTATATTTATCTTTGTCTTTTCCTTCCTCGAACGTAACTGCACCATACCAGTCAAACCCATAATCCAGCCACTCAGGTTCACTGTGATCAGGGAGAAATGCTTCTCCATTAAAATCTCCCGTCCAATAGGCATACGTGTTGGGCCCGCCTGTTGATTTGCTATTGGCGCTCACGCCTAGAATCCATTGATAGGTTCCATCATCCGCACGCATCCGGTAAAGGTCAGGACACTCCACAAGCCCGATATTTTCCGTTTGAAAGCCACTCGTATACCGCCAATTCTTTAAATTATCAGACTCATAAAAGCCAATCTTTGTTCCCTCTGCCATGACCATCACCCATTGATTACGTTGAGGATCTCGGATGATTTTGGGATCTCTGAAGTCCTTTGTACCGGGGTTGGACATCACAGGCTTGTTGCGGTAAGAAGTAAACGTCTTGCCTTTGTCCTTACTGTACCACAAAAATTGTTCCTGCTTTCCGCCATCTGCGGAGGGCTGCGTCACAATGGCTACTAGAGTGCCTTTTCCAAAACCCGCGGTATTATTAACATCGATCACGACCGAACCGGACCAAGGATCTCCATTCGGGTTCGTATATTTGGGAATCGCCACCCCTTCATCTTTCCAATGTACCAGGTCGGTTGATGTGGCATGTCGCCATTCTGTACCGTTCTTTTTGGGATAGTCACGATTATATAAATAGTAATAATGATATTTTCCATCAAAATAAATGGGCCGTTGAGGATCATTCTTCCACTTATCCGGAACAGTAAAATGATAGGATGCCCGATAGGTCGGTGTTGTATGCTTACTTTGATTAGCTTGATTTTTGGGAATTGCAGCAGGTTTTTGGGGTTTGGCTGCATCCTGTTGGTACATACTCCATCCCATAGCTATAAATATAGTTAAGCCTGTGATGATTACAACGGATCGTATCCAAATGCTCTTGGGAGCTTTTTTTCTCATTATGACGATCCTCCTTACCTCTCATTGCATTGTTATGTATCGTCCGACGGACGGCAGATCGGTAAGCTACCAAACCGCCGCCTTCGGACATACTGCATATACCTACTTATTTCTTCCCATACTCATTTGGAGATTCTTTTTTGTCATTCGTTGGATCAACCGTGATTTGCCCTTGCTCCAAAATACCGTTTTTCACAACAGACGTTTTCGAGCCTTTAATATTCAGCAGGAAGCTTGGCGCGAAAGTAGATTTGTGATCCGGGAAAAGCCCTCGATTAGTCATATAACTCGAAACGACTACGTTATTGCCTTTGCCTTGCGGGATAGCAAAATGGGCATACGTCCAGGTAATATCATCACGATCCAGATCCTGATGAAGAACGAGACCGGTTCCATTCAACGGTTTATAAGGCCCTGTCAAGGAAGTAGAAACATAACCCAGCATGTAAATATCATCGTCTCCGATCGCATCTACAGTCACCTTGGAACCTCTTGTACTCGTAAATAAATACCACAAACCGTTCATTTTGAACACATTCGCCCGTTCAATTTCATCTGTTACCAGATTGGAAGCAATCAAAGGAGGCATTACATTTTTCAACGTATAATCATCATTCAATTCAACGATGCCCAGTGCGCCGTTCGCCAGCTCAGCTCCTTTTTTCTTAGGACTTTGCTGCAGATTAGAAAGCTCTTCCCTGAAGAATTTCTTATTGCCGCCATAATAAGCTGAGTTTTGAAGCGAATCTTCGCCTTGGTAGCCTGTCTCTGTCCCTGTATTGGCTTCAAATATAATATATTTGTGGCCTTGATCCTCGACATAGTGAGGGTCTCTAAACGTATGGTTATCCATATCCACTCCGACGCTTTGCTGCACATTTTGATAGGTTTTCCCATCTCCACCGTCATAGATCGATTTCAAATCCTCGACTCCATCTACTTTCAGTGTCTTATCATCAGGCTGAGAGACATTAATTTGAGCCGTGCTCAAGGTTTGCTTGCCGTATAATTTGTTATTCGGATCATAGGGCTGTCTGCTGGTATAAAATAAACGTACTTGTCCATCAGAGGTTAAGGTAGCTGAACCTGACCATTCTTCTGACTGATTTTTTAGAATCGGATCGTTGGCAAGCAATTTATCATTGTCTTTAAATACTCTGCCGGCATTTTTCCAGCCGCTCAGTGAAGTATTGCCCGCTTTTTGATAGAACAGGTATATGAATGTATCCTCGCCTCTTTTAGGATCGCCTGCCAATCCAAAAACGATATTATACCCTTTGTAATTGGCTACTGTGCCATCGGCATTTTGTAACGGCCAAGAGTCCCAGACATCGAAATCAATTAGCTTGCCTGAGCTGTCGCGACCAATAGCAGAAGGAATATTCTTAATTGTAGAGGCATCGAAGGACGGAACCTCATATTTCTCTTTGCCTTGCTGTTTGAAAATATTCAGCATGTCATTACGCGTAATTTGGGTAAATGCATTGTCTGTTTTGAGATCAGATGCATCATTTTCCTCGGCAAAAGCCTGAACGCCGCCTCCTAACAGCAAGGTAGTTGCTACTGTTGCAGTGGCTGCTTTACTGAACCATTTGTTAAACTTCAAGTACTCCATCTCCCTTAATCTAATTATGCTTCTAGATTTGAAACCCAACTTTTTGGTTGGTAGGGCCATTTTATATGGTATGTCAAACGATTGATATAGACTGAAAAGCCCTATTATGTGAGGTAAAAAAACAGGTTCCTCTATGAATTTCATCCTCATATTTTCCTAGTAATTTTCTGAAAATTCCTTTTTTTTCATTCCTATTACATTCAGAATAATTTGCTACTTGATTTTTTTCCGTGTCCCATTTTGCTAGGTTGGTTGCTTCATTCACATGCAAAATCGTTCTAAAATAAATCATACAAAGCCCGATTTGTAAGCGGGTTCAAAAAAATGGTTCCTTAGTACCCTACAGCTCAATTCAGAAACATATTTTTTGTTACAATATCTTAAGACTTTTTTACCATTTTGTTACCTATACCCTATGAATATATAGCAACTCTAGGGGATTTTTATCTCCTTTTTGTATACTGGGGAATTTATCGGTCCTATACGAGGTGGCTATTTTGCTGAAACAGTAGGAGGAGAGACCATTGCATAAAGAGACAGCCCGGACCCTTATTTGGTGTACCGGACTGTCTCTTTATCATGAAAGATTTATATTATTTTTTATGCATGTTCTCTTTGTGGTGTCTTTACGCGCTGATCTGCCTCTTCTTCAGTGCCCGGCGGACGGTTCCGCATTCCGAGGACGACAAACCAGCTAATAACCGCAATAACGACCATGATAACGAACAGAGAATGCAGACTGTTTTCCAATACAGAACGAAGTAATCCGGCAACCTTGTCACTTAGACTCTGTGAAGCATGAGGTGCAAGCAGACCGTTAATATCCTCCTGCGTTACCCCTTGCTGTGTAAGCTGTCCATCTGCTGTCTGGGCAGCAATGCGATAATTCAGCCATGAACCGAAGGCTGCAACCCCGATCGTTTGCCCCAACGTGCGCAGGAATGTATTCAAAGCTGTAGACGCGCCACGCAACTGGAACCCGACCGAGGACTGGGCAATAATCGTAAACACAGTCATCGAGAAGCCAAACCCCAGTCCATACAACAATGTAGACAGGAACAGCAGCCAGATCGGAGCCGTTTGGCCCATCAAGGTCATGACGAAAGCCCCCAAAACAATCAGGGTCAGCCCAATCAAAGAGGTTCGACGTGAGCCCAGGGTCAGCAAAATGCGTCCTCCGATCATGGAGCCAAATAGCCAGCCTACGGACATTGGAGCCAGCGCGAGACCAGATGAAGCGGCATCTCCACCGTGTACACCTTGAATCCATAGTGGAAGATAGCTAGTCAGTCCGATCAGCAGGGTGCTGACTAACAGTGCTGCGGCACAGGAAAAAGCGATATCCCGTATCCGAAATAGCTTTAGTGGCACCATCGGTTCCTGAGCGCGTTTTTCGATAACCAAAAACAGAATCAGGAACAAAATGGCTACGGCAGCCAAGGCCAACAATTCAGGAGAAGCCCAGCCGATATACTGCCCGCCCAGTGCCAATACGAGCAAGAGGGCCGTCATCCCGATGGTAAAGGTAACCGCTCCCGGCACGTCGATACGCGCAGTACGCTTGCTTACCTGTTCCCGCAAGTAACGGGCGATGAAGAACATAGCCAGCAATCCAAAGGGAACGTTAAAACCGAAAATCCACTCCCAGCCAAAATAGGTAACCACATAACCACCCAAGAGAGGCCCGATCAGGGAAGAAATCCCCCATACGGAGCTAATCATGCCTTGGACTTTGCCGCGTTCCTCCATTTTGTATATATCACCGATGATGGTAAAAGTAACAGGAATGACACCACCCGCACCAATACCCTGAATGGCCCGGTAGATAATAAGTTGCTCCATACTACCAGCCAGCATACAAAGCAAAGAGCCAAGTACAAACAACGAACAGCCGATTAAAAATATGGGTTTTCGGCCAAACAAATCGCTAAGCTTGCCGAAAATGGGTGTGGTCACAGCCATAGTCAGCAAATATGCCGTAAAAATCCAACTGAGCAAATTCACGCTGCCCAGCTCGCTAACAATCGTCGGTCCCGCCGGACCGATAACCGTTCCTTCAATTGCGGCCAAAAAAGTGGCCAATAGAACACCTGTCAGCACGAGTCCGCGCTTCATGGGTTTATCGTTTGCCAAGCAAATCACAAATCCTTCCCTTATAAAAACTGTGTTGTATCTGTGCGCGGTTTGCCTTTCCAGATTGGATTATTACCCGCACTGCATAATCGTAAACAGGCGGCCTATATAGGCCGCCTGTTTTGTACGATGTATATATATTATTGTCTACATGTCGTTAATTTTTGTCAACTGTAATCGTATGATAAATCTCACTATTTTCCACTTTATAGAGATGACCCTCTTCCATGCACAGAACATCGCTGGCAAAGCTTTCAGCCACCTGCATATCGTGGGTGATGACCAGAAAAGCCGCACCTTCGGCAGACTGCTCTGTGCACATACGGAGCAGAATTCTCGCCCCTTCGTAATCCGTTCCTGCGGTAGGCTCATCCAGAATGTATAGCTTTTTGGGCAAGATGAACTGTGCCGCAACGCTCAACAGTCTTTTTTCGCCTCCACTTAGTAGGTACGGGGAGGCATCCAGTCTGTGCTCCAGCCTGGCGGCGGCCAGTAAGCGCTGCGCCCGTTCCACATATGCGGCGGGAACCGGCTCCCCGGTCCGTAAACCAAGCTTGGCGCGCACGCTGTACAAGCACTCCTCCCATACCGTTGCAGCTGCAAACTGATGCTCTGGCTGCTGGAACACATAGCCGATTCCGGCAGCCAGCTGGTGAATGGGCAGCTTCGCCATATCCTGCCCCTCCCACCGCATGCACCCCTTCGGTGCTGGAAGCAGGCCCATGAGCAGCTTGCCGAGCGTGGTTTTACCCGAGCCGTTCTCACCCAGCAGCACGGCTCGTTCACCGGGCGCAAGAGCTAGGCTCACGCCCTTTAGCGCTGTCCGCTGGCTACCGGGATAGGTGAAGGTCAATCCCTTCACCTCCAACAACGGCTGCCCAGCGCGGTCCGCCGCTGAGCCGGGATTCACCCCCGGCTCACGCGGCATGTCTCCCCTCCCTGCGGGAGAGGGGAGCAGCCCCAAGGCGACCAGCTGCGCACCATGTTCGCGCAGCAGCGTTTCGGGCGGACCCTGTAGTTGTACGGTCCCGCCCTTCAAGACGATGACGCGCTGCGCTGTCCGCGCGCCATCGTCTATGCGGCCGGACACGGTAACCACCGTCCGACCCGCCGCATGGAGCCGCCGACATAACTCTACGAAGTCGCATACAGCCGGCGGGTCCAACTGCGCAGCTGCGTCGTCGAACACGACCAGCGGCGCTTCCAACGCCAGTACCGCAGCAATCGCGGTGCGTTGGCGCTGGCCTCCCGAGAGGCGCCGCACGAAGGAGTCGCGCTCGGGAGCTAGGCCGACGGCCTCCAGCGCAGCAGCAATGCGCTGCGCTATTTCTGCCGGAGGCACGCGCAGGTTCTCCGGCCCAAAAGCAATCTCATCTTCGACGATTCCCTGCACCAGCTGGGCATCCGGGTCCTGAAGCACGACGCCAACAGTGGTGGCGACAGTAGCCAGATCAGCGATATCGGGGTCCATCCCGTACACGGTCAGCTCCCCTGTCCGTTCGCCCTCACCGGAACGGGACAATCCACCATGAAGCAGCTGACATAGCGTAGACTTTCCACTTCCACTAGCTCCGACAATGGCTACATGCTCACCCACCGCAATGTCCAGTGTCAGACCATGTAACGCTGGCTCTACCTGATCATCATACCGATAGCCAAAATTCTTCAAGGATACGGCTATTTTACGGCTAGAATTATAATCGCTATGTTCAATCATAACTGAAATATCCTCGATCCCCATTGTTGAAGATATAACCACATGCATAGCCACGGCTATGCACGTGAAGCGCGTCCCAGTTCAAACCGTTTTAACAGTCCCGTACGATTTAAGGCATCGCCCAGCACTTTCGTCAGCAGACCGCACAGGACAATGCCGCTCAGGATACGAACGACCAGTGCAATCGTCAGCACCTTCCACCCCCAATGCATATAGCCAAACATATTGGCTGCGACAATAAACCACAGCGGAACCATAGCCCCACCCACTAGCATCAGCGAAACTGCGTTCCAGCGCCGATACCGCAACAAGGCAAATACCAACTCAGCCGCAATCATATAGCAGACAGCCGCCGCGATAATAGAAGCAATTCCATAGGCAGAGCCCATAAAAGACTGCACTACCGCGCCAAATGCATAAGCAATAACCGCCGTACCCGGCTTACGAATAATATAATAGGCCAACAAGCCGTATATCATGTACAGCCCGACAATAGCGGAAGTTGCGATAGGCCCTCCCAGACTGTTTAATGTTTTGTTAATGAGCGACAAATACACGGTCATGACGCCGTTCAACGTGGCCAGCATCGCCATGAGTACGATATCCAGCGTTGTAAACTTTGCAAACATACGAGATTCCTTCATATGTATTTCTTGACTCCTCTCCCTATCTAATCTATAAGATTACAGCTCTGATCCTTGTACAAGCTGCTACTGTATAAATGTATTCATTTGCAGCCTTATTGTCAACCTAATTATATTTTACAGGTTGACAATAAGAACAAAAATAAGAGGCTTCACTTTATAAGCTCCACCATAAAACAGCCGTAGTTAATACAGCAGTCACAGCACATAAGTTGCCTACACGCCCATTGTTCAGTGTACGAAGGTATGTCCGTTCTGCATAAGCGCCGAAACCTTTGCCCTCCATAGCCAGCGCCGTCTGCTGAACCCGTCTTACAGCATTCACCAACACGGCAGCCGCATACCCGCTCCACCATGATAACCGATTGCCCCACCCTTGTGGTGGTTCCTGTCCACGAACACGCCGTGCTGCCATAATTGTTCGCCCTTCTTCTTCCAATAAGGGGAGAAACGTCAGTGCCACTGAAATACCGAACGCAAACCGATAAGGAACACGCAAGCGCAGATTCAATGCCTGCACAAAATCTCGGGGATCCGTCGTCGAGAGATAGATATAAGATGCCAAAAACAACACAAAAATCCGCAACGTTAACGCCCCTGCGATATCCAGTCCCTCTGCTGTAATGACAATGGGTCCCCATGAAGCCACGGTATGTCCTTCTCGAATCGCTAGGATAGACAGTATAAAATACGGGATACCTAAACCAATCAGGAACGACATAGCCCGAAATTGGCGTGCTAAGGTCAAACGTGCGCCCAAGCCAGCCACAGCAATCAGTACAGCCAAGAGTGCTGCTTCCCGCAACGTCGAATCCCATGCCATCGACAGGAGGCTAAAGCACCCCACCCATATTAGCTTACTTAACGGCCCTAGCCTGTGCAGCGGCGACGAACCGCCGTTATACTGAAACAGCATTTCGTTGTGCCTCCAGTCTGAGCCATTCTTCATGCAGTAAAGAATACATCAGCATATCCTTAAAGCCTGTAGATGTATGCTGTACCTGCCGCAACAGTCCTTCCTGTGTCCAGCCCATCGAGGACAGCAGGGCTTGCGAGCCTGTATTACGCGGGTCCACCAGCGCTTCGATCCGATTTAACCGAATCGTGTTATACCCGAATGACAGCACCAAGCGTAGCGCCTCGGTCATGTAACCCTGACGCCAATAAGGCTTGGCTATCTCATAACCAATCTCGGCTTTATAAGCTCCCTCCGTCTGCCAATAATTAAACCCACAGCTTCCAATCAACTTCCCATTCTCCTTCAGTTCTATTCCCCAGCGCAGCGCATCCTCCGTCTTCGCCAGCTCATTCAACAACTCAATCATATCCTCTGCATCCTCACGTCCTGACATACCAGAAAGGTTCATATAACGGTGAACCTCCGGGTCAGACCAGCAAGCGAACATCGTAGCCGCATCCCCGCTTTCCATCCTTCGCAGCCGAAGACGAGGACTTTCCAGCGGTGGTATATGCCCCTTACATGCATATGCACACATGTTCAATCATCCTTCCAACATTAAAATGACAATAAATATACGCTACATTTAAGCATACACCTTTAACAAACACAACCTTATTTAAAGCTGAGAAGCTTAAATATATAAATAGCCCTCCTGTTCCTAGGATTAGGAATTAGAAGGGCATCTTCTATATTATAAGAGATTAAACTGTGCGAGCTTGTCTTCCAAATCAAAATTATCGAGCCTCTAAGCCTTTAAGAAGAGACTCGGGTAGTGGTGCGAGTCGGTTTCTTCACAACATCCTTGTACAGTACGCCTAGCATCGACTGAATTTCCTGTAATTCATCGATCCCTGCACCGGTAATGCTAAACATATCATCATGCGGTGTCAGAAAGTTTTCCTGCGTCAAGTTTTCAAGCTCCTGCTTGACCTCACGTTCTCCTACACGGTAACCGCGTTCTTCCAACACAGGTTGAATATCTCTTACCGTGAGATCGTTCTGATGTGCATAAGAAAGCATCTGTATACGGATAAACAAGTTCTGAACATCTGCATGCATAATTGCAACTCCTCCCTGGCCTAGGCCAACCATGTTACAATGTTTTTACCCATAGAGGATAAGCTGGAAACAGATGAGGGCAACCCTTGCTGGATTACTTTCTATACTGTTTGCCCCGCTAAAACGTATAGCTTATCCCCTTCCCAAAATGATTCTGTACAGAGGTTAGAGTACGGAGATACCCAAAGGTTACAGAGTGATTTTTCACTTGACTGAATATATACAATCGTTATATCTTAAATTAATTAACCAATGGTAAAAGCGAATTGCATAATTACCTATTTTTTACGATATATACAACAGTTGATGTAAAAATTTAATGTTAGGAGCGTGAACTCTACATGTTTCAAACTATACCTTACGAGGGCACACGTCATGAACAATTCGAATCGGTTCTCGGACAACTCCGGGCACTTATTCATGATGAATCCAATACCATTGCCAATCTGGCGAATGCTTCAGCACTACTTGGTCATTTCCTTCCAGATATTAATTGGAGCGGCTTCTATCTTTATGATGGTACTGAGCTTGTACTTGGTCCTTTCCAGGGCTTACCTGCATGTATACGGATTCCATTGGGACGTGGCGTATGCGGTACCGCAGCAGCTGAACAACGAACACTTGTTGTAGATGATGTGCATGCGTTTCCAGGACATATTGCCTGTGACGCTGCTTCCAATAGTGAAATTGTTATTCCCCTTGTCAAGAATGGGGAACTGATTGGAGTGCTGGACATTGACAGCCCGCTAAAAGGCCGCTTTGATCACGAAGATCGTGTATTCCTAGAGGAATTTACGGCTATTCTGGTGTCTAGCTTGTAACCAAAATTGTGCATATATATGGTCTCCCTTCGCCACAATAAATGAGGGTCTGAAACCCAAAATTATGCGGCGAAGGAGATTGATGATTCATGTACAACAACATGGCTCCACAACAACAACTTCATCAATGTGAACAAATCATGCAGCAATTGGTACAACAAACACAGCAAGGAACTGCCATGTATCAGCAGTTGCTGCAACAGGAACAACAAAATGCATCCAGTCTTGAAAGCCTGGTGCAACGTGAACGAAGTGCAGCTCAAATGATCCAAACTGCAATTCAGCATCACCAGCAGGCTATGCAGCAGTACCAGCAAGTTATTCAACTGTGTAGTCAGTTGGAAAACTCCATCCGTTCCAGCAGTCAAATGACTCAGCCCGGATTTGGCGATAGCTACGCCTCACGCAGTATGCAACCATCCTCCTATAATGCAGGAAGCCACATGAATCACAGCTTCCCGCAACACATGGGGACGACTGGACAGCATTATGTAAGCGGTAGTGGCATGCAGCAGTACGGTAACAACAGCCAGCAAGGCATGAGAGCGACACAAAGCAGCATGTAAACTGCTCTACACACAAAAAGGGTGAACAGCAGGCCATCGGAATTGGCTTGTTGTTCACCTCTTTTTCAGACCTTTTACAGCCCTTCTTCCAAACTTTGTTAATTTAATTCCCGTTTGGCTAGAACCTTCATCCCGTCTCGCAAATACTCAGCTAGTCCGGGGCGATAGCCTTCATACATTTTACTGAAATCCTCATGCTCCACATACAAGTCTCCCAGCCCGCTATAAATTTCTGCTGTAGGAGTATAGAATCGGCTTACCCATTGAAGATGACGGCGGATCAGCGCCTGTACTTCTTCACTATTATGCTTCAATCCTTTATTCATGGCTTCAGCCAGCTGCCGATGAATCTGATCAGCCTCTGCCTGTGAATCCAAATAATCCTCTTTGCTCCAGTTCTTTGTCGCCGTCTTGCTTTCCTGAATTGTTTCCTGAGCCTCTTGACCATAACGGTCTGTCAAATCACGTTCGTACATTTCCTGCTTTTCCGGGTTAAACCCTTGGTACATGTGCTCTGGTTTCATTGCTTGTTCCCCTTTCAAATGAGCCACCGTTTCGTCGATGGTCTGTAGGAGAGTATGCAAGCGGAAGACTTTGGCCTCGACCTTGGCTTGATGCTCCTGTAAAACCTCAGCTTTTTGTTCCTTGGTTTGCTCCAGCACCTTTCCAATTTCAGATAAAGGCAAATCCAGTTCCCTGTACACCATGATTTGCTGAAGCCTCAAAAGTTGTTCATGTTCGTAATAGCGATATCCATTATTTCCAATATGATGCGGTTTCAGCAATCCGATTTCATCATAATAATGCAAAGTTCGTACGCTGATTCCCGACAGATTAGATACTTCCTTTACCGTATAGGCCATTCCGCTTCACCTCCCTTGCTTGACAGTCTAGTGTCTCACGTGGCGTGAGAGTCAACACCCCACTTGCCCACCTTGGTACTACAATTTTACCCGTTAAGCGTGTGATGAACCGTCCCTGTGACAAGGATACAATCAATTCTTTTGTTTAAAGATCGTGATCAGACGACTCATATATTCACGCATATTTACAATTAAATTCGAGTCGCCATCATGAAGACACCAGTTGTACATGACCCCACGAGCTGCAGCGGATTCATGCATACGGCACAAAAATATTTCTACAATTATCCGCAGGCTTTGGACGGGTAAGCATCCCTTCAATTGTAGGTAAAACGGCTGTCGCTCCCTCTCCTATCCCTCATCGCTGGCTTCCCGATGTAATCTGTCGTGAGCTAACTATCGATGAAATTCACACCTACGTCAGAAAATTTGCGGAATCTGCGGCTATTGCCAAAAAGGCAGGCTTTGACGGTATTGAAATCCATGCGGTTCATGAAGGCTATTTACTGGATCAATTTGCGATTTCTTTCTTTAACCATCGGAAAGACCAATACGGCGGAAATCTGAGAAACCGCTTAAGATTTGCCATAGAGATCGTCCAAGCCATCAAAGCCGAATGTGGACAGGATTTCCCGGTATCTCTTCGATACAGCATCAAAAGCTTTATTAAAGATTGGCGTCAGGGTGGATTGCCAGGCGAAGAGTTTCAGGAACAGGGACGGGATATTGAAGAAGGAATTGAAGCGGCCAAAATATTAGAGGAAGCTGGATATGATGCTTTTAATGGTGATGTTGGTTCGTACGATTCATGGTATTGGGCACATCCACCAATGTATCAGGAAAAAGGACTCTATCTTCCTTATAACAAAATTTTAAAAACCATTCTAAAGGTACCTGTCATTACTGCTGGCAGATTGGATAATCCAGACTTGGCCAGCAAGGCTATACGTGAAGGAAAAACCGATATGATTGCACTGGGTCGGCCATTGTTGGCTGATGCTGACATCCCCAACAAAATCAAGGCCGGGAAAATAGAAAAGATTCGTCCTTGCCTCTCCTGCCAGGAGGGCTGCATGGGTCGATTGGCATCTTTTGCAACGATTTCATGTGCCGTTAATCCGGCTTGCGGCAGAGAAAAAGACTATGCACTCGGAAAAGCAGATCAGTCCAAAAAAGTCTTGGTGATCGGTGGAGGACCCGCAGGATGTGAAGCTGCCCGTGTAGCTGCTATTCGCGGACACCACGTTACCTTATTCGATAAAAATAACCGATTGGGAGGTAATCTGATCCCGGGTGGAATTCCAGACTTCAAAGAAGACGATCATTTACTTGCGACCTGGTATGAAGGGGAGCTAAAGGATTTAAAAGTTGACGTCCAATTGAATACCGAGGTTAATCGGACTACCGTAAATGAATATGCAGCAGATGTTGTTATTTTTGCTACCGGCTCCTCTCCCAAAACCTTCTCCATTGGTACATCTACTAAGGTGTATTCCGCAGAAGAAGTTTTGCTTGGGAAAAAAGATCCCGGTGCTTCCACCGTAATTGTCGGAGGTGGGCTTGTGGGATGCGAAACTGCACTTTGGCTTGCTGATCAAGGTAAAAAAGTAACGCTGGTGGAAATGCAAGAAGATATTTTAACCGTCGGCGGCCCCCTGTGCCATGCAAATGAAGATATGCTGCGTGACCTTGTTGCATACAAGGATATCCATCTCCTGACCAACGCCAAAATTGTCGATGCCAACGATCAAGAATTCGTTCTTCAAAATAAAGATGGTGAAGAAACGATTCTAAACGCAGATTCAGCGATTCTGGCTGTAGGATATACTCCTCAGCAATCGCTTTATGAAGACATTCAAAATGAGGTTTCCGAGTCCTACTTAATCGGCGATGCCAAGCAAGTACAAAATATTATGTATGCTGTCTGGGACGCCTATGAGGTTACTAGAAATATATAGTACCCCGCTACCTCCAAAGCCGTTTACTATGTAAGCAGGCGGCTTTGGCTTTTTTACCTTTGCAGCAATTGCTTAGTTAAGAGAGGCTTTTCCCCATAACCACATGATCATAAAAAGCTATCTTTTGAATAATTTTCTCCAAATTGTGCTGCGTTTGTGCCACATGTGCTTCCACTTTCTTTTTGTGGGCTACAAGGAAATCTCTTCTCTCTTGGATTGTGGCTTCTCCTTTTACATTTAGCTCAAGGTATGCCTTAATTTCTTCAATAGTCATCCCTGTATCTTTCATAGCCATAAGGAACCTAATCCAATCGATTTGTTTTTCGGTATATACCCTTCTTCCACCTTCATCCCGACCGACATCAGGTAATATGCCTTCTTTTTCATAATAACGAAGGGTGGATGCGGGCAATCCGCTCTTGATTTGAACTTCTTTAATGGAGTACATGGTTATTCCCCTCCTCGTTCTTTTATTTTCTCTTCAAGTCAGCTTTAACGATAAGTATAAGTTTTCATAGTAAAGAGTGCAAAATTAAGATTCCTATATTCGTCTAGCAGAAAAGCTAGCCCTCTCCCTGTCCTTCTTCTCTCAATTTCCCAATATAACTCCTAACATTCTCCTCCGGATGGTTCACTTCCCAATGATCCAACAGCCGATTAACCTCCTCATCCTGACGATTCAGCCGATAATAAAATATGGCCGCTCGTAATTGGTGATGCTCTTCGACAGGTTCATCGTCGGGCCAGTGGTACTCTTGCTTTCCATTCTCATCGGTAGTCCCTATAGCTCCATCCAGCAAGGGAGAACGGCCTTCTAGGCCTTCACCGCGGGCAATTGCTTTGAGAAAATCGGCATGCCTCATGGCAACATCCGGCGAACAACGGTACAAATTCTCGAAAATATCAAAGGCATCGATCGGCAATCGTACACACCAAACGCCACCTCATACAACATGGGAATCGATTGTTCCTTGTAATAGTAGTGTCAAAAGAAAATATAGTACTAGACTGGGTGTCCGTATTCCATGCGACTTTTCGAATTGTTCCCCCCAGACTTCATAAAATAAGTTTTAGACTGACCTTAAAAATTGGAACAGCGACAGCCAAGGACGAGAAAATAAAGTCCTAGACTGTCGCTATTTCATTGAACTAACGTTTCCCGTTAGAATTCCTGTAAAACGAATAATTTGCTCTTTGCATAAAAACGAGCGCCTCGGTACGATGGGGTTGCGCACGAGGTCATAGCCTCAAAAAGCCCATCCAGGAGGTCGCTCTACTATGAAGTTTAAAGCCCAGGACAAACAAAATCAACTCATTGAAAACATTTCCCCATCCCACCTTGTTGTTGGTGTAGATATTGCCCAGGAAGCTCACGTAGCTCGTGCGGTTAGCTACCGAGGAATTGCTCTCGGATCTCCACTCGAGTTTGGCAGCCATGACGAGGGTTTTCAGTTGTTCAGCCGCTGGATTCAAGATCTGCTTAAGTTGTACAAGCTGAACAAAATCATCGTTGGCATGGAACCAACCGGCCACTACTGGCTAAGCCTGGCTCGTTGGCTTTCAGCCAAAGGAGTTGAGGCTGTTCTCGCAAATCCTCATCTCGTCAAAAAGAACAAGGAAAACCGAGATAATACCCCATCCAAAAGTGATCGTAAAGATGCACTTGTCATCGCGGATATGGTCAAAAACGGATACTATTCCCCTGTACGCTTTAATCCGGAAGTCTACGAGGAACTTCGGATTCTCATGGCTAATCGCGACACGGTTGCCAAACGGCTTAACAGCGCCGTTAATCAAATTCACCGCTGGGTAGATATTGTGTTTCCAGAACTTCGTCATGTCTTTAAAATCCTTACCTGCACCAGTGCCATTGCCACGTTAAGGCTATTTCCTCTCCCGGAGGAAATTAGCCGTTTAACGACGGAGCAAGTCATTGCTGGCTGGAAGCAATACGTGAAGCGTCATGCAGGGGTGCATCGAGCCGAGCAACTCATTGCACTGGCTAAACGCAGCGTGGGCGTTACGCAGGCGCTGCATGCCTACAAGCTGCACTTGGGTCAACTGCTTGAAGAATACGACTTGGCGCAGCGACAGCTTGAGCAGATTGAACACGAGCTTCATCACATCCTGGAGCGTATTCCATACGCTCAGAAAATCCTTACCATTCGGGGCGTAAATGCAACGAGTTTAGCTGGGGTTCTAGGCGAAGCCGGTGATCTGAGCGGCTATGCGCACGGAAACGCATTACTACGACATGCGGGTTTAAATCTGAGGCCTGCTCGGGGAAGTGGCGTGGAAAAATGGTGCTCAGCAAGCGCGGGCGCCCCCGTCTCCGGCGTTTTCTCTATCTCATAACGATGTGCATGGTCATGACCAATCCAGATATTCGAGCCCTGCATCACCACAATGTCAACGTGAAAAAATTGAAGAAAATGAAATCTATTATGAAATTGTGCGGTAAAGTCGCCCGAATGCTTGTCAGTCTGGCCAAGAGCAGCGAAGCTTACGATTCGACTAAAGTGTCTCCGCAAGCAGCTTAAGCAGCATTCTCTCACCAGCTCATGCATTCGCAGGATGGACAAGAAGCACGGAGTATCGGGAGGCATTAAACAAAAGGGCTCGGACCCGTTCCGTTAGAAAAACCGAACTCCACCCCTTAGTTAGATGTGACGAAGGAATGAAAGGGCTTAGACCCGTTGAGACATGGGAGTGAGAATCGCTAGGGGCGACTTGGAGACGTGCATAATATGGGATAAACTGGGTGAATACTCCTCACCCTTGTTCCCGCATGCCCTTTGTACTACTCCAAACCACCGGCCCCTCCGTGAACCTTCTCCTCTCACACTTAATTAAGGGTGAAATCCTGCGAATTCATGAGCCTGAGTGAGGAAACTAAATCATATTGAGGGAGTTTAGTGAATCAAAGGAACCTCCTCCCTTCTAAACAGATAACCTTTCTAGGTACCGCGCTACAAGGGCCAGTCTCAATTTCACAGTGAGTGAGGCTATAAGGAGAGGCAAAACTGTTTCCCCATGAGTCACCCCCTACCACTGAACCTTTTGATCGCTTCCTCGGTCACCGGCTTGAAGAGGTTAATGAGGTTGCCGTCGGGATCACGGAACAACACAGCACGGTTCCCCCACGGCATCGTGGTCGGTTCCTTTACCCACTCGTCGACAAACGGCTTCAAGCGCTCGTATTCGGCATCGACATCATGGACGAGGAACTCGAGTATGACAGTGCGATTGTCGGCCGCCACTGCGGAACCAATGCCGAACAGCGGCACAGTATGGGAGTGACCGATCGCCAGGGTGCACGATGGCACAACGAGTTCGGCAAAGGCTGCCGCGGGACGTTCCGCTGAAACACCCATGACTCTCTCATAGAACTCAACAAGACGATCCACATCGTCGGTAATGATACGTACAGAAGCAAAATTCATAAAATACCATCCTTCCTATAATAAATGATACAGTATCTTATCAGGGCAAGAACAAGCTATCCACCCCATTATGTTTACCTAATCGATAATAAACTAACGCTACTGACAACGTTATGTCAGTAGCATTTTAACATTTTCGGGTATTCTCTCTGCTAAAGTTGATACCCGTTTATATATTCTGCCTGTTAGCGTAATGAAGCACCCGCCAGTCTAATTCTTTATTTTCTCAGTCTACAACTTTATTTTCCGAGTCTAACACTTTATTTTTCAGTCTAATACTTTATTTTCTTCTGACAAGTAGATGATCTCAAAAATCGCATCCTGTTGAATATGAAGCCAGTCGCCCAAACCTTCGTACTTTCCCGCCAAGCTCTCTGGTTTCTGCAACTCCGTCCCAAAAAAATAACGCGGAAATAGAGCCAGTGCCTCTTCCCCCAGCATAGCAGCAGACTTCTTCGCCTCGACGGTAAATTCCTCTGGTTGATCTATTAATCCGCCAACCTTTATAATCGCTGCTGGAATAGCAGTATCCAAATCGATTGCCACCACAGCTTTCTTATTCTTCTTCCAAAATTGAAGTATTCTCATATGTAATTCACATCTCCTTATCCCGTGTTACTAACAATTTCATTGCCAACTAGAATATCCTTTATGAATATATATCGGAAATTCTTTATAATCTCCTCAACACGTTTCCCCCAATAATAAAACATATTTTGGGAATTACTTGTATACTTTTCAACAGTTTACTAAATATATGCGATTGCTTCTCTAAGCCTATTCTTTTTTATCATAACTATTTAGTATTATAAGGATATAAAAAAAGGAGGTTATCATTTGAAAAGTACAGGTATGACACGTCCCCTAGATGCGTTAGGCCGTATCGTTATCCCCAAAGAAATGCGAATTTCCATGGATTATAATGTGGGTGATCCTGTTGAGATTTTTGCAGATGAGGAAACTGGTATTCTTGCCTTTCGAAAATATACTGGGGTGACGTGTAAAATGTGTGGTTCAACAGAACAATTAACTTATTTTAGAGACAGCTTTATTTGCGGGGAATGTATTGAAAGTTTAAAAAAGGGAATACATTTTAGCCCTATCCTAAGACCAGCCAAATCAGCTTTATCCAACTCACAACGATCTATTAAAGAGCCCAAACGTCTGCGGCGATCGACACAACAGATGATCGAAAGTCTAAAAGAATTAATGCAAAAACACCCCAATGCAGCACAGCACGAATATGCCAAAATACTTGAGGTTTCCCAAGCCCGTATATCCCAGCTCAAAAAAATGCTCTAACTACAGCTTGATACCCTACATAGATATACACCAGAGATTTCATCATGTGCAGCTACTTTTGAACCGTGATACGCAGCATCATAGCTAACCGACAAAACGCATGAACGTCCATGCGAAAATTCCACACTAGGTATAAAGAACCAGTGAATGACTTGCAAGCGAGAACGCCTATAAGCAGAAGGCTGTGCTACATTTAATAATGGTTCCTGAATTAAAAAATGACCTTCTTTAATTAGAGAAGGTCATTTCATTTATTTATTCATTTTTCTATAGTAAACCACCACACACTTCTAATAAAGGCAGCCGTCCAAAAAGGATGACTGCCTTTTTTAATTAACGGGTTAACAATAGGGACCGTTGCAAAAATGCTCCTTTTTGTACTTTTTTGGGATAATGAATTTTTTCAAGAAAATATCTTGTAGGAACATTGCCCATTCCAACGAGTACGTTTGCACATATGATGTTGCAAAATTCAATTTAAAGGAGAGATACACACCTTGTCTAAACATTCTTCTCATCGTTCGATGGGGCCGTTACAACCACATTTCACGACCACTACTGAAGTGAACAATTTTGTTAATTTATGGGGTATATTTACTGTAAATGGTCAACAGATCGTTGCTTTTGTAAAAAGCGTAGATCCCACTAACAAATCAATGTTAGTGCTATATCCTAATGGCACACAGTCTTATATTGATGTTACTCAAATCAGTCAGGCACAAGGCCCTTATCCAAGTATGCCTTCTATTCCAGGACAAAGCGGTGGTCAGGGTGGGAGCCAAGGCGGTGGATCGCAGTGGCCTCCTCATGGTCAGGGCGGCGGTCAAGGTGGTGGATCGCAGTGGCCTCAACATGGTCAAGGTGGCGGTCAGGGCGGTGGATCGCAGTGGTGGCCTCAACATGGTCAAGGCGGCGGTCAGGGCGGTGGGTCACAGTGGTGGCCTCAACATGGTCAAGGTGGTGGATCACAGTGGCCTTCCGGTGGATCTCGTAGCGCCAATCGGAAAAATCGGAAAAACTAATATCCAACCCTTATTGTAGCAATTGCCGCTTGCCATGAGCGAGTGTCGATTGGAACACATTCAATATTGGACCAACCCAAAAAGGCATCGCCTGTAGATGCACGCGATGCCTTTTGGGTTAGCCACTGGCTACTTCGATTCCCCTAATGCTTAATCCTCTGGCTCTGAACATAAATATTAGGCTTTGCTGGCCATGTCTGCAATCTGGCGAAGCCACTTCTTACGCGTATCTTCATCAGAATGGGGTACCGACTCGAAAAATAGATGATACATGACGTCAAGTCCACAGTATTCAAATATGCCTTTGTCAGACGTCAAGCGAATTGCTTGATCCATTCCAATGCTGGCGTACTCCTCATGTGATTTCCCTTGCGTATTGAGGATAATAGCTTTCTTTCCCTTGAGCATTCCCATCTGCACTCCATTTACATATTTATAAGCAAATCCATAAGAGAATACACGGTCAATATACCCCTTCATAATAGCTGGCATCCCCGTCCACCAAATAGGATAAATAAAGGTGATTACCTCTGCCCATTGCAAAAATTCCTGTTCCCGTACAACATCTTCTCCGATTCCTTCAATGACCTCGCTGCTGCTAATCACAGGTTGAAAGTTGATTGCATATAGATCACGAACAACCACATCATGTCCTTTTTGCTTTAGCCCCTCGACTGCTGTGGTCAAAATTGCATGATTAAAGCTTCCCTCGGATGGATGTGCGTAAATAATAAGATGCTTCATGTTCTCTCCTCCATTTACTTTAAAATAAGTGATTGATCAATTACTTAACTTCGTACTCCTTCAATCAACTGAATATGCTTAATCCATAGTTCGGATAAAGATACGTTTGAGTAAACTTTAGCGGTATCCTGCTCATGAATATCACCTCCGTTGCTTAGTTAGTTAGTGATTGATCAATTACTAATGATTGGCCTCAGTATAGTATATTCCTTTTTACTTTACAAGTGCTTTTTGTTCAACTTTATATAAAAGATTGTAAAAAGGTCTGATCCCAAAACAGTGTTATTATCGCTGTTCAAAGTAAATAAAGTCCCCCAGTTGGTTTTAAACAGATTGATGTCCATCATGGTGTGATGTCAAGCAATCACTTAATATGACTTTATAATGTCATATTATAAGTTGTATGCTACTGAGAGAGGTGAAGCGTATGCCGTTAAGCAGACATTTTGAAATCGTTTATATATTACTCCATAAGAAAAAAGTGACTGCTGATGAATTGGCAGAGCATTTTGAGGTTTCCACACGAACGATTTATCGGGACATAGATGCCTTAAGCGCAGCTGGGATTCCCATCTACAGCAGTAGAGGCAAGGGTGGCGGAATATCATTGATGGAGGGTTATGTCTTTAACACCTCTTTACTGTCCGAGCAGGAACAAGATGATATCTTAATGGCCCTTCAGAGTGTGGCTACAGCTACCATCCCACAGGTAGAAGAAGTGCTAAACAAGTTGAGTAGGCTTTTTAAAAAAGACATGGGAAACTGGATCGAAGTAGATTTTTCGCCATGGGGAAGCCAAAACAGCCAGAGACAGCTATTCACTCTTATACGCAACGCAATAATCACAAACCGTGTTATAAAGTTCCGCTATTATAACGTCGCCGGGGAACAGAGTTATCGTAGCGTCGAACCTGCCAAGCTCTTGTTTAAAGATAAATCCTGGTATGTGGAAGGTTACTGTTTAAATACCGAAAGTCATCGTGTATTTAAGATTAGCCGAATGAAAGAGATTGCAGTTACCGAAATTAGTTATGAGCCAAGAACGGTCGTAGCATCTACAGATACAAAGATGAACGACTTGCTTCATACCATTGAAGTAACTCTTCACATTTCTGCTCAAGGAGCTTACCGCGTATACGATGAATTTGCCGAGAAAACAATTACTCAGAAGGAAGACGGCTCTTATACCGTCACGGCACAATTTCCTGTAGGCAATTGGCTGGACAGTTATCTGCTGTCCTTTGGTCCCCTCCTTATAGAGGTTAGCCCCGAACAAGTACGTACAAGAATATTGTCTCATTTAGAAACGATGAAAAGAAATTTAAATGATCCTCTATAATATGACACCATGTAGTCATATTATTACTGCTATGATGAGTTTGAAGTTATCGCTCACAACATACTCACCATAGGAGGTTGAAGGATTAATGAATCCACATAAAACCATGCCACCGGCAGTAGAAACTTACTTTACATCAGCGAACAAATCCCAGCTTGAAGTATTTACTTCCGCTTTCGATAAAGATGCGTTGATCTTGGATAATCATCGCGAAATCAAAGGTATGGAAGCCATAAAATCATGGTGTGAAGCAGAAATATTGGAGCCGAATGTCACCTTCGAGATCGTGGATATGGATGACAGTAATAACACCATCGTCGTAATTGCGAAAGTAGACGGAGACTTTGATAAATCGAATCTTCCCGACCCACTCCTCCTTAAACATCAATTTCTAGTAAACAACAATAATATTAAAGAACTGATTATTACACTTCCATAAAGGAATTTAAAAAATAAGAAAGGGAAAACGAATATGCCTGCTTATGTTGTTTTTATACGTGAACAGAGTACCGATCAAACTGAACTCCAACTCTATTCTCGGAGTGGAGATACCTAGAGGTATTCCTCAACCACATTGTAAAATTTAGGAGGAATTATTCGCATGAGTTTTCAATTAGAAAACATATTAAGTGAGTTTAAAGGCAAAAGGGCCTTGGTCACAGGCGGTACCAAAGGAATGGGAGAGGCTATTGCTAAGAGACTTACGGCTGCAGGTGCTACCGTAATAACTACGGCTCGAACGACTCCAGTTAATTTAGAAAATCCAGACCTGTTTATTCCAGCCGATATTAGTACGCCTGAAGGTGTAGATAAAGTAGTAAACAGTGTTCTTGAGCGCCTAGGCGGTGTAGATATTCTTGTCAACAATGTTGGAGGCTCGTCAGCCCCATCTGGGGGAGCTCTTATCTTGACAGACGAGCATTGGCAGCAAACTTTTAACGCCAATCTGTTTGCTGCCGTCCGTTTAGACCGTGGACTGCTGCCGGCTATGGTGGAAAAGGGTTCCGGTGTTATTATTCATATTTCATCCATTCAACGTCGCTTGCCGCTATATGATGCAACATTGGCTTATGCTGCAGCCAAAGCAGCTTTAACTACTTACAGCAAAGGGTTATCCAAGCAGTTTTCACCTCAAGGCATTCGTATTAATACAGTTGCGCCAGGCTTTATCGAAACGAAGGCAGCACAAAGTTTGATTGATCGGATTGCTGAGACGACAGGTGACCGAGAAAGTGCATTAAAGCAACTGATGGACTCGTTGGGAGGAATTCCAATTGGTCGTCCAGGACTACCAGAAGAAGTCGCTGAGCTTGTTGCTTTTCTGGTATCCGACCGGGCCGCTTCAATTACAGGAAGTGAATATAATATTGACGGTGGAACAGTTCCAACGGTCTAACACTTTATTTTCATCTGACAATCGCGCAAAAGGTGAAAAAAAGCCCATCTAATGAGCAGACATACGCAAAACGTATTATCTATGTTCATCAGATAGGCTTTTAAATAACCACTACCGTTTAATAACGATCAGCTTTGTTTCCAGCATTTCTTCCATGGCATACTTTACACCTTCGCGTCCCGTGCCACTTTGCTTCACACCACCATACGGCATATGATCAACACGGAAGCTTGGAATGTCATTGATCATCACGCCGCCCACCTCAAGCTTGTCCGCTGCATCCAGCGCGGTCGTGATATTACGAGTGTAAATTCCCGCCTGCAGGCCATAGATCGAATCATTTACATGGTTTACGGCTTCATCTATAGAGCTAACAGAATGAATCAGCACAAGCGGGGCAAACACTTCACGACAGGACACCTTGGAAGTCGGGTCCACATTAAGCAAAACCGTCGGCTCCAGAATACCTCCCTTGGCTTGGCCCCCCAGAGCGATCCTTGCGCCTGCTTGAACCGCTTCTTCCAGCCATTCACGGACACGTTCGACATCCTTGGCTGAAACAAGCGCGGATACATCCGTGTCCGGCTCTAGCGGATCTCCAATTTTTAAACGTTGAGTTGCTTCTATAAATCGGGATACAAAGGTATCATACAGTTCATCGACAACGTAAATACGTTGAACTGAGATACATACCTGCCCCTGATTGGCAAAGGCTCCACTCACACAACGGTCGATGACCGCGTCTACATCCGTATCACGGTCGATAATAACGGCCGCGTTGGAACCCAGCTCCAGCGTGACCCGCTTCAAGCCAGCCTTGGAGCGAATTTCTGTACCGACCGCCGGGCTACCGGTAAAAGTGATATAGCTGACGCGCGGATCAGTGACAAGTATGTCGCCAATGGTTTTACCATCGCCGCTGATCACGTTAAGAGCGCCCGCAGGCAATCCAGCCTGCTCCAGCAGCTCCGCAATCAAGTAAGCCGACAGCGGCGTCTGCTCCGCAGGCTTCAATACGACCGTATTGCCTGCTGCCAGCGCGGGACCCACTTTATGAGCGACCAGGTTCAACGGGAAGTTAAATGGTGTGATAGCTCCTACTACCCCTACAGGTTCTTTGAGCGTGTAGGCCATACGACCCTCGCCGCCCGGTGCGGCATCCAGCGGAATGGTTTCCCCGTGAATCCGTTTGGCTTCTTCAGCTGCGAACTTGTAGGTTTGCACCGTCCGGTCAACCTCCGCCAGCGCAGCCTTCCATGGTTTGGACGCTTCACGTGCAATGATGCGCGCTGCATCCTCACGCCGCTCTTCCAGCAGGTCGGCCAGCTTCTCCAAAATGGCTGACCGCTGGTGCGCTGGCATGGCCCGCATCTCCGAGCGTGCATCAGAGGCCGCCTGAATAGCAGCCTTGGCATCCTCTGCTGTGGCCTCTGCCACCTCAGCAATGATTTCCCCGGAATACGGTGATTTCAACGTCGTGTACGATAAAGCTGCTTTCCATTCTCCACCGATAAATAAATGCTGCTGCATGCTTTTTCCTCCTTCTCTTGATATCACGTTCCTTTTACCATCTATTTTACCGTCAACACCGGACAAGGTGCATGCTGAATCACCTGATGGCTCACGCTACCCAGTATCATTTCAGAAACAAGTCCTTTGCCCCGCGTTCCCATAATGATCAAATCCGTCTTTTCCTGCTTTGCACTTTCGCAAATGACACTCGCCGGATCACCGTGACCCGCCAGCATACGGTAAGAAATACCCTCGTCCTTCAAATAGTCGGATGCTGGTTCCAAGATATGACGACCTTCCTCTTCGATTCGCTCATCCACATCAACCCCAACCGGGGGCTCATTCATGGATAAAGCCGGGTTTACATGTAATACAGTCAGATGTGGATTCCCCTGAAGCTGCTTAGACAACGTTTTGGCTGTCTGCAACGCATTCATAGCATGTTCCGAACCATCAATCGCGACCAGAATATGTTTGTATTCGCTCATACTCTTTTCCTCCTCAGAAGTTCGATCTTAGTGTGCATCCACCTGAATATCCTGCATATGTCGACGACGTACGATCAGCACAGCTACGCCAATCAGTACCATCAATGCTCCAAAATAAAATGGGGTTTCTGCTGAGTACCACTCTGACAGCTTCCCTGCAAGCCACGGCGAAATTGCCCCGCCCAAAAACCGCATGAAGCTGTAGGCCGCAGATGCTGTCGAGCGCTCCACTGGAGCAGCCTGCATAACAGCAGTTGTAATCAATGTATTGTTAATCCCCAGAAAAATACCAGCCACAATGACGGCGACAATGACAGTCGTTGGTGAACCAGCTACCGTCCCGATCGCCATAACACCTAAATCAATGGCAAACAGCGTCAGCATGATACTAATGGAAGATACCACGCTCAAGCGTGCTTGAATCTTCGGTGCTACAAACACCGAGGTAAAGGCCAGCATAATTCCCCAGCCAAAAAACACATAACCCAAACCATGCTCGTCCAGATTCATTACATATGGAGAATACGCCATCAACGTAAAAAATCCAAAGTTATATAACAACGCTACAATACCGAGCGTGAGCAAAGCCGGATAACTGAGCGCTTTGAACGGATCGGCAATGGAACCGCGTTTTTTGGGCTTTGGAATGGAAGGCAGCATAAACGTAATGAACAAAAATCCCACTACCATCAGTCCGGCTACACCGAAAAACGGACCGCGCCAGGAAATGGAACCTAACTCACCGCCCAGCAACGGACCCACTGAAATCCCGAGGCCCAATGCCGCTTCATACAAAATAATTGCTTTAGCTGTTCCAGAAGTGGACAGACCTACAATCGCAGACAACGCTGTTGCGATAAACAAAGCGTTCCCCAAACCCCAGCCTGCCCGGTAGCCCACAATTCCGCCAACTGTACTGGCTGTGCCGCCCAGTCCAGCAAACACAATAATAAATAAAATCCCGGTTAGTAGTGTCCATTTGACACCCAATCGACTAGATACAACGCCTGTAATCAGCATCGCAACGCCTGTTACCAGATTATAGCTGGTGAACAGCAATGACACTTGGCTTTTCGTAGCATGAAGCTGATCAGCAATGGCCGGAAGAATCGGATCGACCAATCCCAGACCCATAAATGAAATAACACAAGCAAAGGCGACTGCCCAGACCGCTTTAGGTTGAGACAGCAAGCCTGAGCGTTCTTTTAACTCTTCAGGTAATGCATGTTGTGAACTCATATTATGATGTTACCTCCACATCTGAATGTAAATGTTCTTGTTATGACGGGTCGTGATCAAGTTCATCATCCAGAAGAACCTTGCGTTCACGCACCCTAACCCGTAACTCCTCCAACTCAGTCTGGAGCATACGGATGCTGTTGATTTTTCCCTCCATTAATTCCAACTGCTCGTTCAATGTACTTTCCATATCCTCCAACATGGCCCGTCGCTCGTTCGGTTGCAAATGCTCCGTTCGCTCGCGATATTCCTCCCGCTGACCCTTAAGCATTTCCGCTGCGGACATGTAACGCTGAAGCTCTTGCAAGGAGAATCCAAGTACTTCCTTGGCACTCACTATTTTTTTTAGTAAGTCCACATCCTCCTGCGTATACAGGCGCATATTTCCTTCACTGCGCTGCGGAGAGGGCAATAAGCCGATTTCCTCATAATAACGAATGGTTCGCTTGGTTAATCCGCTTTGTTTGGCGACCTCATCAATTTTATACGTAACCATGACACCCACCTTATGAAAAAGATTATATATAAATACTACGCCTCTATAACGTTAACGTCAACGTAAACTTTTATATAAAAAAGAAACCGCCTCTATTAGAGACGGTTCCTAGTTTGGCTTGCACGGTCATAGACCCGAGCATCGGTGCTCAAGCCCATGAATATAGCTTTAGATGAAAATGGTACGTGTGATGATAACCAACAAAATGAAGAGTACCAGAATAACACCAGTGGAAGTAAACATGTTGTAGCCGCCACCACCGCAACCTCTTTCTACTTCACCCATCTTAAGTTCCTCCTCTCTCTGTCGATTACAACAAATCGCCCGAAATCAGATTCATGAGCTACGAATTAGATGACGAATGCTTTGGAAATAATAACGAGCAGAATGAAAAGTACCAGAATCGCTCCTGTAGATGTAAAAGCTCCATAACCAGCGCCTACTCCAGACATGCTGATTCCTCCCTTCATGGTTTACAAGAGCATCTTATGCTTATGCAGTCTTCCATGATAGGGACAAATGCCGCGCCAACCGCCCAAATCTAGGTTGGGGTTGTACTGTCCTGTTATTCTTCGGACCCGAGCATGCCGTGATACAGGAGGTTTCGTGCCTGCTTGGCTAGCACAGACGGACTTTCACGTCCAGGCAGCAATTTAGTTAACGTCAGCCGTTCAATCAAGCCGATCACGCATTCTGCTGTCAGTTCAGGGTCCAGCTCCTCACGGCAGGAGCCCCATCGTTGCGCCGCCAGCAGATGTTTTTTGATATGCTCAGCCATTTCCGCCTTAATACGCACCGAATCTGTCGCCTGGTAAAATCCGACACGAGTGATCGCCGGATTATTAGACAACACGCGAAAAATAGCTTCCAGAAACACTTGTCCCCGTCTCAAAATTTCAGCCTCGCTTAGGTCTGGGCCTATCTTCATGCTTTGTACCGTATCATTCACCAAAGTACCGAAGCTCTCCACAAGCTCCTCGTACAACTGTTCCTTGCTTTCAAAATGAATATAAAAATCCGGCTGCGTCAATCCTGCACGTGCCGCGATCGAACTTACCTTTGTCTGATAAAACCCCGTCTGAGCAAACTCTTCAGCCCCCGCTTCCAGTAACAACCGTCGACTCTCCCGACTTCTGACTCCTGCTCTCATCACGGTCTTGCCCCCTTACGCCACAAATCTATCGTATTATAAAGTTCCTTTGCAGTAAGAACAACGGGCTTGAGGATGATATATACCTGTCCTTCAAAAGTCCTAATACAGAAGGACTGAACGTTTTGGAAAATCAAGGGCATCTCCCTGCAAGGTATAATTAACCAATCTGACGGTGAGCGAGCAGGAATTATTAAGCCGAATTCAAATATTTATACTTGAGGATTTTGCACAACCCTGACTTTCGATATATATCAGTGATGAGGACAATATTTGCGCATCATCTCAATCGTTGTCAGATCATCATCCAACCCCCGTTGTTGCAAGCCGTCGATAATTTGCTGACGTTCCTGATCTTTAACATTTTGACCGAATTTAAACTTGGCAGTCCATTCCTCCGGTACAATTTTGATCAGAGCGACCCCTTTTAAACGTGAAGCATACCGAGAATCGCTGGCATCAATCGTGTCATACCCGCCTTCCGGTTGCAGCTTACTCATAAAAATGGAAAAGGCCGATGCTTTTTCTTCCAAATCCACTACATGCTCCGCATGACCACGCACGGTAATACTTTTAAAAAATGAAGTCGCCGGACATGCCATATGTTCATCCGTAAAATAAGACGGAATGAGCGCATATTCTTTGGCGGCTGAAAAAGTAACTCGATTATCTTCTTTCATCCGTTCCATCTTTTCTCCAGCACGGCTGCCATGAATATAAAAAACGCCATTTCCATAAGCGAAATTCAAGGGAACCACACGCGGAAAACCATCCTCGCTGTTCATGCCTAAAAATCCGAAACTGACCTCGCTTAGAAACTGCTCTATTTCCTCTAGTTCTGCCACCGTAAATTCTTTTCTTCTCACAGGGAACTCTCCTTCCATCTATTGACCAATGATACATTTCAGATTATGTTGAAAATGGATTCATAAAAAGATCCAATATGAACGAAAATGAGTGGCCCAATCGAAGGAGAAGAGTATGGATATCACGATTGCCTATCAGCGTGCGCTTCAAAAATATCATTTGAAATATTTGGCATTGTATCATGCTCTTCGTGAGGGAATCCTCAATGGTTCCCTTGCCAGTGGTACGCGTCTGCCTTCCACTCGTGATCTGGCTGTGATGTATGGAATTTCACGAGGGAGCGTTAAAGAGGCATATGATATGCTGTTGGCAGAAGGATATATAGATTCGGCAGTAGGCAGAGGAACCTTTGTTATGGAACAGACAGCGGTGCTGCCCGACAAATCTTTAATCAAACAGCAGAACCAAAATTCACCTGTTGTAAAACAAAAAGCCCCTGCTCTATCAGCTTGGGGACAACGAATCATGCAGATCGAAAGGGAACGAAACTTACAGCCGTCTCCTGCTTCTGCTACATATAGAGACAGTGCGCAACAGCCTTTGATTTCTTTTCAGGCAGGAGAAGTTGTATTGGAGGGCAGTTCACAGATCGCATGGAAAAGCGCAATGACTGCCGCTGGAAAGGATCTGCAAAAGCCCTCGGCTGACGCGACGACTGCACCAGTGAGCGGTGATGAATGGCTGCGTGAAGCGATTTGCCATCATGTTGGCAGAACACGCGGAATTACAGCCACGCCGGATCAAGTCGTATTATGCAGTGGTTCCATGGAAGTGATCACGTTATTAAGTCAGTTGCTTATTCATGAACAAGATCGAATTGTATTAGAAAACCCCTGTTATTCCGGCATCTACCGTGCAGTTACTGCCTCAGGCGGACAGATACATGCTGCTGAGATGGATCAACATGGAATTGTCCCACAGGATTGGGATTCCAAACTCCTATTTGTTACACCTGGACGACAGTTTCCAACCGGTGCAGTGTTGCCATTAACACGCCGTCAACATATTTTGCAATGGGCAGCATCCAAGGGAGCGTGGATCATTGAGGACGATTATGACAGTGAATTCCGTTGGGCAGGACGACCCATTGAACCATTAAAAGCACTGGATCGCACAGAATGTGTCATCTATGTCGGCTCCTTTTCCAAAAGCATGTTCAGCAGCCTTCGACTCGGGTTTGCAATCTTGCCCGTTGAATTAGCCCAAGCGCTGACAGCTGCCAAACGACTATACGATCCCCTGCCGCCTGCCCGCTTGGAACAGCGCGCACTGGCACGTTTTATGATGCGCGGCGACTACGTTCGCCATGTGCGACGGATGACTCGAATATACAGATCACGCTACGACGTGTTCCAACGTGAAATACAGCAGTTAAGTGAACTGTTTCACTGGCATCAGAACGATTGTGGACTACATGCCTATGCCATCTGGAAGCATGAGCCTGCCCAGTATTATCATTTGATGCAGACAACACAGTTTTACGGAGTCACATGGCGTGATGCCGCCGATTACCAACTGACACCGGGACCTCCATCAGCCTGCTTTATCTTTGCCCATTTAACGGAGCAACAAATTGTTGAAGGGTTTAACCGTCTGCGCCAGGCTTGGGACCATATTAAAAATCAATGAGGAGTTCCCTTATTTAATCACTAGCCCCAACAGCCCTACAAATGATGAAGCTTGATGCGGTGAGATGATGCAGCCATTCAAATCTTCTATATCCACCTGTAACCCATCAAATTCACAATCGCTCAGATCAATCCCGTTGAGCTTGGACCCCGATAGCATCGCTTGATCCAGATTGCAACGGTTAAAAAAGGTTTTTTGTAGTGTTAAATGATACAGATCGGCACTTATTAAAGAACAATCCTCAAAACCAACTTGCTTAAAATTAGCAAAACGGAACATCGAATAATCCGCTAAGCAATCCGAAAAACGAACGTTTTGGAGTCTGCTTCTGGAAAAGTCTGTTCCAAGCAATTTGCAGTTTTTGAACTCTACCCGATGGATAAAGGAACCGGAAAAATGAACATTAGACAGATCGCATTTATCAAAAATGACGTCTGTCCATTCACTTTCCAGTAATGACGATTCCATGATCGTTACATTTTTAAAAGTCATCTTCTCTAATGAAACCTTAACCGCTTCCACATTATCCAAAATCATATCTTCTACAGACCCCATACTATATTCGCCTTTGGACCGTAAGGAATACATTTCTTCGTTTAGTACGGGTAAGTCCACAGGAATTTTTGGCAACTCCATTTTAATTTTCATAATAACTCTACCTCCACGATTGAGAGCCCTCTAGGACATCTATATGAATCTATTTTCTATCAATTCTCATACATAGGGTAGCAAAAGTATTTCTCACACATATATTAACGTTGTGAGCACGCTCACGAACCTTTGTTAGGAGGTTGATAGCATGGCAGTACAGCTGTCTAATCAAGTGTTCTCTATTTCTGTCGGAGATTACGGGGATCTCTCTTCCTTGCGGCTGGTAGGGGACACTTTTAATACCAACTATGTCATGAACAGCTCTAACGCACCTAAACAGAATACGTCGGATCATCAGTGGCTAGGTGAACTGATGTTCACCTATCGTCTCGGCAACGGAGCGTGGACTCGGGCATGGACAAGTAATTCTGCTGATGCGCGCCAGATCACCTCTTCTGGAAACAGTGTCCAGGTAGCCTATCAGAATTCATCAAACAATCAGGGAATACGTAATTTCATTTTACATGAAACTTATTCGTTGGTTAACGATTATTTGCACTGGCAAATGAAAGTAACGAACACCTCTAATCAAACGTTGGAAATCGGAGATTGGGGACTGCCGCTTCCGTTTAACGAGTACTGGTCCGGCGGCAATAATGAACAAATTTATGAAACCAGAGTACTCTCACACTCCTTTGTAGGCCATAACAGCTCCTTTATTACCGCTGGACGACCTAGCGGCATCGGACCGTATGTACTGCTGATCCCTGATGCCTCAACGGGTGCTGGTCTCGAATATCAGGACCATTGGAGAACTGAGGAGCATCCCGGCAGCACATGGGCTATGGAGCAAGGTGGCTGGTCCGAAGGACTGAATGTGTTCTATATCCATTCCAATGTCATCAAGAGCACCAACCGTGGCTATCTTGGAAGCACCAGTCTGTCGCTGGCTCCTGGTGAAAGCAAAACGTATGCCTTTAAATTTTACAAGGTAGCGGACGAGCAGGCCGTAAAGGACAGGCTGTACAGTGAGGGACATGTGGATGTGACCGTGGTTCCGGGCATGATTTTCCCGACCAATCTCAAGGCCAAATTCGATCTGCATACCAGCAAATCCATTACCTCTGTCACAGCGCAATATCCGTCTGAAACGACCATCAGCTATCTGGAAACAGCCCCTACAAACCATAAAATATATGAACTTACACTGGGACGACTGGGACATAACAATATTACTGTAAACTATGGTAACGGCGAAAAAACCGTTCTCCAGTTCTATGCCATCGAGCCAGTCGAAGCTGCACTTCAGCGTCACTCTACCTTCATGGTCAACAGCACCCAATGGAACGTGCCGGGCGACCTGAGGGACAAGGTCTTTGATGACTGGATGATGCAGTACAAGGCTAGACGCAACAGCTTTGCTGGTTACTGGGGCTGGGGTGATGATTGGGGACTAACTCACGGCCAGTTTCTGGCGGAGAAAAACGTTCAGAAGCCCGTGGCATCTGAGATCAAGGCAGTCGATGATTATTTGGAAGTAGCCATCTGGACGAATTTGATGGAAGGCCATCATACCGATTATCTGGTCCCTGATTTCCTGATGCCGCAGCCTAACACGACACCAACGTACCGTGGCTATGCCTATCCGCACATTTATAATACGTTTTTTAGCATGTATAAAATTGCCAAGCTGTATCCCAACCTGATCAGCTATCGCAATAGCAAAAACACATATTTGCTACGTGCTTATCGTATTTTTAAAGCGTTGTATGAAGGCCCTGTTGCTTATAACTGGAACACGGGACTCATGGGTGAGCTAACTACACCTGATATGATTAAAGCGCTTCAGGAAGAAGGCTTGACCACCGAGGCTAACGACCTGATTGGCAAAATGGCTACCAAGTACAACAATTTCAAAAACACCACCTATCCTTATGGCTCTGAGTATAACTATGACAATACAGGCGAAGAAGCCGTATATACACTCGCCAAAATGAACAACAACACGACGATGATGAGCAAAATCAACTCCAAAACGCGTGCTGCACGCGGTCATATGCCTGTCTGGTACTATTACGCCGATCCGGTCACCATCACCGGAGAGAATTGGTGGAACTTCCAGTACACCACCTCACTTGCCGGCTATGTGATGGATGACTGGACACGTCGGCATTCGTCCAAGCCCGAAGTGGATCAGCGTCTATCCTATGCCGCCAAGCTGGCGAACATCGGAGCGATTAACTCGGGACAGATCAGCTCTGATCCTGCCAACATCGGGGCAGTATCATGGACATATCAGGCGGGCAAAGGCAATTATGGCGCACTTGGTCTGGACGGCGGCCCTCTCTTTAACGGATGGCGCGGCATGTCCGGGGAAGCCGATCTGGGACTGTTTGGAGCCATCAAAATCCTAAGCTCGGATGTTGCTGTAGATCCAATATTCGGCTTGTTCGGCTATGGCTGTGACGTTACAGAAAGCAGTAACAGCTACGCGATTACTCCAAAGGACGGTGTATTCCAACGACTGCATCTGATCACCCAAAAGCTGAGTTTGGAGCTGAATCGGGATCAATATAGCTCGGCCATCGTGTCCAAGTCCAAGAACAACATCCGTCTGACACTGAAAAATATGACCCCAGGCACGACTCATACCACCGTTATGAGCTTGACCGGACTCGCGGCAGGTACGTATGACGTGCTTGTAGATGGCACAAAAACCGGGTCCGTCACGGCTGCTAACAGCTCTGCGACCACGGTCAGACTGAATATTGGTACGGCAGCCAACTATGATATCCGTATCCAGTCGAGTACAGACAACCCGTCTCCCGCCGGAGACATTGTAGCCCGTTATGAATTTGACGAAACGGCCGGATCTACCGCAGCCGATTCATCAGGTTATGGACAGCAGGCCAGTGTAAGTGGAGGCGCGTGGGGAGCCGGACGAAAAGGCAATGCCCTGCACTTTAACGGTACAGACGCCTATGCTAGTCTGCCCGGTGGTATCGTTAGCAGCATAAATGACTTTACGATTGCCGCGTGGGTACGGGTGAACACGCATAACGGCTGGGCACGCCTGTTTGATTTTGGAGCAGGCACGGATCGGTATATGTTTTTGACACCCAAGGCCGAGGGAACTGGTATGCGCTTTGCTATCACCGTCTCGGGGAACGGAGAGGAACAACAGTTGAATGCGCCAGAGCTGGCAACAGGGGTTTGGAAGCATGTCGCCGTGACTTTGTCAGGCAATACTGGAATGATGTATGTGGACGGTGTAGAGGCGACGCGTAACACCAACATGACGCTGAAGCCTTCCAGCCTTGGACTGACAGACCGGAACTATATTGGGAAATCCCAGTTTGATGATCCCTACCTGAACGGTGCAGTGGATGAACTGATCATTTACAACAGAGCCCTGACCGCTCAGGAAATCCGGGGCTTGGCCTCTGCAAGCAGCACCATTACAGCCCATGATGAGGGAGCCCGTTCATATGCCGAAGGAGCAGATTAGAATACATTTACGCATTCATTCATGCCGTTAACGTTTTAGATTGTGAATGATTTGTACTGTGAATCATTTGTGTCGTGAATCATTTGTGTCGTGAATGATTGGTATCGTGAATGATTCTTGCTTATATTAGCTCTACCCCCGGATTTCTTAAGTTAAGTCTGTAATCAGGGGAGAAATCCGGGGAGATGATGCTTCCGAGCGAGCCACCCTATGGAAAGCATTTAAAGCGACCGCCTTACCGGGACGATCAGCGGCAACTTTTCCATCTGGAGGGCGTTTAGCTCCGTCTAATGCGTGTCGTTCTTGGTCTTAAGCGAACCAGTTCCTCACTAGTGAGTTGCCTAGTATAGGAGCGAGGGGAAGATCCTGTATCTACCCTCAGTACTCTGCCTGCCCCGTTGGGGCGGGCTACCCGTGTGTTGAATACCTGCATGGCCCACTGCACCGGAAAGGCTATGGATAAGCGACCATCTGCCGTACCTGCATAGTTGACCGCAGCTGCATAATTATCTGACTGTCTGAGCCATACAGAGCCGGAATCCCCAGGTAGTGATACGGGAGTCGTACCTCTAATAACCGTCTGATCTTCGAAGGTCAGTAAGCCCAACTCTCCACCATAATTGATTTGCAAGTCCGTATAGACGGACTCTACCGTGCCATTGACCCGCCCGGTCGTACGCCCTACCTTCTTCAATCTTTCCCCTATGCGATAAGCGGTCACATGACCCGGAATCGCTCCTACTGTAGCATAACGCGGATTGAGCAAGTTGTTACGGGTCGGAAGCGAAAGCGCCGCATCAATCAGGTTCGTTCCGGTGGGATTCAAGCGTACGTAACGATAAAGCCGTCCTATACGATCCTGGGCAACCGTCCCACCATCGGCTCCGCCTGGCTGAATTGTAGCCTCTCGATTGTCTGTATTGGAGGGATTGAGGACATGGTTATTGCTAAAAAGATAACGTGTCGCCGGCGCTCCAGTTGGAGCAACGATGAGTCCGGTTGAACCGGAGCCTTCAATCGTCCCGACACTGTAGCCGGCGATGACCGGGCGTATGCGCACTTTGTAGTCCGTGGCATTGGCTCTGATCTTTCCAGTCTTTACAATTCGGACTGGAACGTTCGTTTTCTTTCCTAATGCGGTGGCCGACAGGAGTCCGGTAGAGGCCGAAACGAGACGGTCTGTGTACACAATGACAGCGGCTCCTCTTTTGGGATGGGCAGGGTCCCTGTACCCTACGCCAATGCCGTGGACACCGGACATTTTTAAGACTCGCTTGGCCATCCGCTTTTTCACTTGAAGCGCGGCCGAGAAGGTAGCCAACATAATCATCTCCTTTTACATTCAGATGAAATATTGTATGGCTAAGGCCGCTTCGCGTTCCATTTGATCATACGATCGCTGTATTGAAAGGCATATGAAAACATTCCAAAAAATGGTATACTCATTTCCGAAATTGACATCTTATCATTTGATTCTGATGTTCAAGGAGGTACTTTATGTTTTCAATCATGTTGACATACAGCATACAAGCAATTGTAATTTTACTGATTATCTTTGAATTGTTGAGAAAAAACAGAAAAAAAATAGGCTGGGGATCACTTTCACTGCTTTTATCTCTTCTTGGTATGGCTGTTTCTTTCGAATTTGGTAATTACATATTGGGAGACCAGTTGCTTTCCTTTTTAGGATTGCCCACCTGGTCTAACAGTGTTGATAATACTAGGTTTCACTACACCATTTTTCTATCCAGTATTTTTTTTATTCCCAGTTTAATCATTGGATATAAAAATCCTAAGGAGTTTGGAGCTACAATTGGAAAACGGATTTCTAGTATATATCTATTTTTGATCATCATTTCGCTTTTATTTTTTATTATCAGTATTTTGCATAATTGATTTCCAACGCTCGTAAGTACAATATATAGACGAACTAAAGCGTTTCGATCTATATATTACTGATTTGAAAACGCTCTTGGGATTTATGCAAAATGCTTATTATCAGCATTTTCTCGAAGTGAAAGTTGGGTGTACAGTTGTTCCAAAACAAAAGCCTTCCTTGTTTATAGGAAGGCTTTGATCTTTATGATATGAGGGCGATGGGAAGTACCATCTGACTGCCCGCCGTCTCCAGTTATCCCTTAACCGCTCCCTCCGCAATGCCCTCCATGATGAATTTCTGAAAGAAGGCATAGATCAGGATAACCGGGATGGAGGTCAGCACAAGTGCGGCCAGAATAAGCGACCAATCCTTGTTGTACTCTCCAAACAGCATATTGGTCGAGAGAATCAGGGTGTAATGGTTTACATCCGTCAGCATTAACAATGGAAGCAAAAAGTCGTTCCAAATCCACAGAAAATCCAAAATCGCGATGGTAACTGTGATCGGCAGCAACAAAGGAAATATAATGCGAAAGAACGTTTGGAACTCATTACAGCCGTCCATTTGCGCGGATTCTTCTAGCTCACGCGGAATGGATTTGACGAATCCATGATACAAAAAGATCGCCATATTCACACCCAAGCCGATATAGATCAGGGCCAAGCCGTACGTACTGCCCTGAACGGACAAATCTTTTGCCATTCGCGTAAGCGGTATCATAATAGAGTGAAACGGCACCAGCATCGATGCGACAAACAGGAAGAAAATCGCACTGCTCAGTTTCCCCTGTGTACGAGACAGCTTGTAGCCTGCCAGTGCCGAACAGATCACAATGCCACCAATGCCGATAAAAGAAATAATCGTGGAATTAAGAGCGCTGTTCAGCAAATGAGTCTGATGAAAAGCCTGACTGTAATTTTCAAAGTGAAGCTTCGTCGGCAGCGCCGTAAAGGATGCAAACATCTCACCCTGTGTTTTAAACGAGTTAATTACCGCCATGTAGATTGGGAAGAAGGACACGACTGCGCCCACGCACAGAATCAGCGTAATCAACAAGGAATTGGCTTTCTTCAGCCTCATGCCTCCACCTCCCTCTTCTTCATGACACGCAGCTGAATCAGGGTGAAAATGAGAACGATTGCGAACAAAATAACGGATTTGGCGCTCGCATAACCATAACGGAAGTTGTTGGAGAACGCCTCCTCATAAATGTTCATCGTAATCACCTGTGTACTGCGCCCCGGCCCCCCGCCAGTCAGTCCGTATACGACCTCATACACTTTGAAGGCACCATTCAGCGTCAGGAAGAAACAGATCGTAATCGCATGAGTAATCATTGGCATCGTTACGCTTCGCAATGTCTGAAATGCGTTCGCCCCGTCAATAATAGCAGCCTCCTTCAAGCTTTGTGGTACACCTTGAAGCGCAGCCAGATAGATGATCATCATATAACCGACACCATTCCAGAGCGACACGATAATAATTGAGAAGAAAGATACTTTCGGATCGCCCAGCCACGATTGGCCCAAAAATGCGATAGCCGTCTTTTCGGCGATCTGTGGCAGCACGGAAGAAAAAACGAAGGTCCACATAAATGCGCTAATAATGGTACTGATCATATTGGGCATGAAAAATATCGTCCGAAAAAATCCTTTGGTACGTGTACGCGACTCAATCAACACTGCCAGTGCCAGTGCCAGTACATTTTGCAGCACAATCATGACCAATACGTATTTAAGGGTAAACCAAAGGGAATTGAGAAAATCGGGGTCTTCCTTCAACGATTCCACAAAGTTCCCCAAGCCGATAAAGCTGTAATTAGGATTCAATCCGTTCCAGTCTGTAAAGCTGTAGTACATGCCGCTGATCGTTGGAATGAGCAGGAAGATAGCATAAAAGATCAGCGCCGGGGCTGTAAACGCCAGTAACATGACGTATTTTTTATAGATTTTAAAAGGCATGGAGTCTCTCCCTCCCGGTGTAATTCTGTAGGTTACCGTTACTTGTTCACTTTGTTATACGATTTCCATGCCTTATCCAGCGCCTTAATTACGTCATCCTGCGAGAGCTGACCAGCATAATAGGATTGTAGCGATTTGCCTGCCTCGTCCTTAACCGCTTGCGGGATAGATGGATCTTGGTACGACTTGCCTGCTTTCACGTATTCGGTAGCGTCATTAACCCAAGGATAGCTTTTAAACGTATGCACTTTGGAGATCGGGTTAAATTTCAATGCTTCATAGAACGCGCTAGAATCCTTGTCATCCAGCACATAGTTAACAAAATCGAGCGCAACCTCCTTATTCTTGCTTGTAGAGGATACAGCCAGCGAAGTCGAAGTGGACAAATTAATCAATGTCGCATTGGAATCGTCATTGATCGGCAGCGGTGCTACCCCAAAATCCATCTTCGGATCCGATTTTAAAATCGTTTCCGCAAACCACGGCCCTTGAATCCACATCGCCGCTTTACCCGAGGCAAACGCAGCCGATCCATCATCCCCGCCGATTTCCAGCGCCTTGTCAGTACCGTTGCTATTCACCAGATCAATAATATCGAACATGCTCTTCATTTCGGAAAAAGAGCCTTTATCCTGATTCATCCGGTCGATAAAATCCTTATTCTGTGTGTTCATCATTGCACCTGCCGTAAGTGGCACAAACAGCTGTGGAATCCAGGATTCCTTGTAGGACAACAGGAACGGTTTCACATTATTCGCTTTCAGCTTCTCGACCACAGCCTTCATTTCGGTCAACGTTCCCGGCGGCTGCAAATCCAAATCCTTAAATATCTTTTTATTGTACAAGTAGCCCCATGAGATCGTCTCCAAAGGAACCGCTACGACCTTTCCGTCTTTGGTTGTCACCGAAGGCTTCACACTATCCATCAATTTGTTAACAAAAGGCTGACCGGACAAATCCTCCAAATAGCCCGCTTTATAAAACGGAGGAATTTCATTCACCGCGTGCAATGCAAATACGTCCGGCGCATCGTTGGATGCGAGTCTTGTCTTCAAAATTTGTGCGGCGTTGTCAGCAGGCGGCATCTCCAGTTGGACCGTAACGTCGATATTTTTATCTTTCTTCTCTTTCGCTACGAACGCATTAATGTATTTATCGTAGTGCTCCTTCAAACGGGGCTGAGCAATAAACATTTTGAGATTCACCGTTTTGCCGTCTCCACCGGAACCGCTGCTGTCACTGCCTGAAGAATTCGCTCCACACCCGGCCAATAACGTGCCAACCAGCATCGTGCTCAATACACCTTTCCACACTTTCATGAAAAATGACCTCCCCTATTTTGAAAATAACTGTTACCCATCGGCAAATCAGCTGTTATTCAAAGCAGCTATGCCGCCGGTCTTCAACCTCTATTCAGCTCTGTGCGAACTTCGTAAGGCCAAATTCCTTTGTACCGCTTGTTTTGTATACGCTTTCATTATAGAGTGGGAGGTCACTTCTGCCATTGGACACCCTTAGCTTATTGAATTGGACTTTTTTAAACTTCCTTCCTCATTTCACCGGGTGCCATGCCAAAATGCTTTTTAAATACCCGATAGAAATAAGACACATCCTCATATCCTGCCATCTCCGCAACTGCTTTAATTGAAATCTGTTTATTGGCCAGCCATTCCCGCGCCTTTTCCATTCTTCGCTCTACAATATAGTCCGTTACATTTTGACCATACTCCTGCTTAAATACCTTGCTCATATACTCTTTGCTCACAAAAAAGTTTTTCGCCAACTGCTCCAGTGTAATCGGCCCAGCAAAGTGACTGTCGATATATCGCCGTACCTCTTCTAAATTCAGTTTGTTTTTGTATTTCCGCTGCCGAATGAGCTGATCCAGTTCCTGAACATAGCACGACGATACGAATTCCAGCGCATGTTCTACAGAGGACACGGCATCCTGCGGCAGTGGAAATCCTACCTTTGTCGTAGAATTATCCAGCCCGTTATCCGCTGCGAGCTCTTTCAGCAGGGAAAGAAGCTCCTGCACCAGCCTGCCTAGCATATGTGGACTTGGTGCTCCATAACTCTCCAGCTCCTGCATAACCTGCCTGCAGGTTAAGTTCACCCCGTCACAGTTCAGCTCATTAAAATAAAGACGCAGCAGTTGCTTATACCGGGTCAACCTGTGAAAAAACTCATAATCCAGCTCTGTCGCTTCTTGCTGCTGTTCGGCCACCTTGACCTCCAGATCGTTTTTGCATTTGAGTAGCACTGCATTCAGTTCGACAGGATTGACTGGCTTTAACAAATAATCGACGGCCTTATAACGGATGGCATGTTTGGCATATGCAAAGTCATCATATCCACTCACGACAATGATTTTCACATCAGGACAATGGTTATTTAGTGCTTGCAGCAACTCCACTCCGTCCGCACCCGGCATGCGCATATCAGTAATCACAATATGGGGAGCTAACTCCCCGACCAGCCTGAACGCCTCGTCCCCGTCTTCAGCCTCACCCACTACCAACATTCCAAGTTTTTCCCATGTGCCAAATGTCTTCAGAATATCGCGGTTCCACGGCTCATCGTCCACAATTAATACTCTGATCATACTTTTCCCTCCTCTGCTGAGGTGAATGGAATGCGGATGGTGACACGTGTACCGACTCCCTGCTCACTATCTATCGTCACTCCGTAGTGCACTCCAAAATTCATCCGTATGCGTGAAGACACATTGCTCAATCCGATATGACTACCCTGCGCCCAGATCGGTTCCTCCGACTCGTTTTCCAGCTTTGCCCGTAGTTTTTCCAGCTTGTCCGGGGCCATGCCGTTTCCATTATCGCAAACCGTAATACACACATCTTGTTTCATAATCTCCACCCGAATCCCTATTTGCCATGCCCCCGCCTTTCGATCAAGACCGTGCTGAAACGCGTTTTCCAACAATGGCTGAAGCGATAGCTTAGGCAGTCGAATATCCATCGCCTGTTCTTCCGTCTCCACCTGGAACACCAATCTTTGTGGAAATCTCCGTTGCTGGATGCGCATATAGTGTCCCACATGGTCAAGCTCTGCGCGTAAAGAGGCCAAATCCTGAGGTTCCCGTACCACGTAACGGAACATCTCACTCAGCGACCGAATGACTTCATAGGTGTCCTCCGGCTTTTGAGAAAATACCATACTTCCGATCATTTGCAGCGTATTTTGCAGAAAATGTGGATGAATCTGCGCTTGGAGCGCTTTCAATTCAGCCGTCTTTTTTTGCAAATTTATACTGTATTCCGCCTGAATATGCTCGCGAATTCGGCCTGCCATCCCATGCAGACTTCTTTCCAGCAGCCCAATCTCATCCGGGCGTGTACTTGGCTGTCCAATCGGTCCTTTGATCATATCCAGCTCCTGTACGGAACGCGCCAAATGAACAATCGGACGTGCAGTTCGCCATGCGATGAAAACGGCAATGCAGATGGAAACCAGAATTGAAATCACGCCTACGATAATACCATACAGCATGGTTGAAAAGGCACTGTGGTTAATGGAGGAAGTGGGTACGATTTTGACCAGCTTTAGCCCAACTACATCCAGATCATTATAGAACACATAATGTTCAGCAGTTTGAATCACTCCAGGGCCCGGCTTAACGTCACGAAGAGCTGTCAGCACACCTGCAGGTGGAGGCGACTGCCGAGCCTGTGCTGGATACATGACCCTGCCATCCGCATCTGTAATAAGCACCTGATGCTGATCCCCTCGTCCCAGCAGGCCCAGCGTCTGATCGAATTGCGACCACAATACATCCAATGAAATAGCTCCCGTCTGCTTCTGATCTTCAAAACGCCGAATACTGCGCGTCAAAGTAAAGCGTTCCGGGTCAGCAGAGCTTGGACGAATCGAATAATCCTTATTCGCTTGCCACATCTCGGCATACTGTGAGGGAATACCGCTCACTGTCGTAATTTCATTTTGCATGCTATTAAAGGTAAACAGGGTTTGCGATTGCTTCAAATAAAGCTGGATGCCGATCACATGACTTCCGGCCGAATAATACACATTCGCCATCGTATTCAGCATTTTTCGCTGGGCATTAAATTGGCTCGAAAGATTGTCAGGCTCGCGCTCATTCAAATAATCGCTCAGATCAGGGCTGATCTGAATGCTGTAAATCAGATGATTCAGACGATCTAGCTGGTCGCTGATATAGATCCCCGTCCATTTCATATTGGACATGTTCGTCTCTACCACTTCAGTTTCCATGGAAGCTCTACTTTTTTCCGCAGCCAGCACCGTGACAGCAATGACCGGCAGCACAGATAGAACAATCATCGTCAAGATCAGCTTAAGCTGAATGCTGCGTCGATACGGGGCCGTCAGCGCCCGGAACCAGCGGACTGCTCGGGTTGGCATAGCGATGCACTCCTCTACTCAGCCATATGCGAAAACGCCCCGCAATTCGCAGGGGCGCTTCATTTACCGGATACTCCCGGAGAATACCTATATGATATTATTCGTAAGTTGGTTTCAGCTCATTATTCATCATTTACGCTTCTTCGATAATTATAACATCCCAAGGCTCTAATGGAAGCGTTTGTCCTTGGATAACTGTACGCCCCCCGATTAACTCCTTGCCGTCTCCATGTGGATATACCACCGAGCCTGCTTGTTCGGAATAGTTAAAATAGTACCGGATTGTCCGTCCCAGCTCATTTGTGCCGGATTTAACAATGATCGGATAAGACGTTTCCTGATCCACTCCCCATACTCCCGCCTTTTTGGCTACAGAGCTGAATAGTTCGCGGATGACCGCCGGGCTGACGATACAGCCGATGTAGGTCGCTGTTCCCTGACCATAGCGGTTTTGCGTAATCGCGGCATATTTCCCCCAATGCGGGTGATCGTAATAGGCCAACACTTCGGCGGTCGTCGGGGTAATCAACTCCATCCACGTATCTACCTGATTGTACTCTGGTGCCACCTCAAAAGGATTATTTTTGAGCGTCACCTTCTTCGGCTCCACGAACAAGCTGTAATGAATGCCGCAGGCTTCGCTAATCACGCCCGGCTGCCGGGACGTTCTCACCTGCACATGCTCGTCAGTAAATCCGCTTCGGAATGTGTATACTACATGACCACCTTTCTCCACATATCGGTTCAGCTTCTCCAGTAGTGCGTCTGGGGCAGAATAGAGGACCGGGACGATCAAGAGATCATAGTCGTCAAACGATTCTGTACCTGGATGAACAATATCCGTCCCGATATTCAGTTTATACAACTCGTCATACAAACGGCGTACGATGTCATTGTAATTCAACGGGCTGCTCATATTAAATTTAAACCAGTCAATCGACGTCAATGCTTCGTTGCTGACCAGAATCGCCGTTTTATTTTTCTTTTTCAGGTTGACCAAATGCGGAGACAATCTTGCAAAATCCTTCCCTATGGTCTGTGCTTCCTCATACACAGGATTCGGTTCAAAATCATGGCTGAGCAGACCCTTCCAGTAGGTTTCGAAGGAATTATGGATGGAATGCCAGTGCCAGTATGCCACCATATTGGCTCCAGAAGCCAGATGGCTGAACGCTTGCAGACGCAATTGCCCCGGATAGGGAACCCAGTGGGTAAAAGCCTGCGCTTCCGTTTCCAGCACTAGATAGTTGTTATTTTTCGTCGAACGCGCTACATCGCCACCGAAGGAAATTTCAATTCCGGTCAGATCATCCTGTGATGGATGGTAAATATCCACCCCAGTCACATCAAAGGCTTGCGATGCCGCAAAGTGATCCACGTCTGGCTGAACACCAAAGGAATGACCTCTCCATTCAAAATCAAAGTTTTGCGTAACAAATTGGTCTTCCCGCTTATATTCATTCACCAGCGCGACCTGCCATGCCAGGAAATCCGTCACCAGCTTGCGCTGGAATTGGGAAAAGGCTGCGCCCAAACTTCCATTAATCGTTCCGACCACCGAAGGAAAGTCCTCCCAGCTATTGATGCGATTACTCCAGTAGTCCAGACCAAATTTGCGGTTTAGCTCCTCCAGCGATTCGAACCGCTCCCGCAAATACTTTACAAATTGCAATTGCACATTGGGCCCACTCGTGTGGTAATGCTTGGTCTCATTATCCGTCTGAAAGCCAATGACCGCCGGATGCTGACTCACCCGTCCGATCAGCTTGCGTATGATTCGCTCGGCATGGAACAGGTACACCGGGTTCGTTATGTCCATAATCTGGCGAGCTCCATATTTGCCCGGACCTTGAGGCGTTGTTGCCAATACATCAGGATGCTCCTTCACCAGCCATGTGGGTACGGCATAGGTGGGCGTCCCCACAATGACTTCGATGCCCGCCTTATGCATGGCGTCCAGCACCCGATCCACAGAGGTAAAATCAAACACGCCGTTTTGCGGTTCATGCGTACTCCAAGTGGATTCGGCAATCCGCACCACGTTGATGCCCGCATCCTTCATCATTTGGATATCCTGGCCCAAACGGTCATATGGCATATACTCATCATAATAGGCAACACCGTACAGTAGCTTTTTCATCAAGTCGTCCTCCAATTAGGTTCGTTAGGATATGTGGAGCTATATAAGGTTATTTTCAAACACCGTGGCTGTTTTGCGGTTTTTTCAGGGATGGAACGGATATCGTCTTGTCGGCTACACCCTGCTTCGCAGAATCTGCCTGTTGTAGATTTTTTTTCGCACTTGCCAGCCAGCCCTCTACGTCTTTTTCTTTAATCTTGTACAGCCATGCAAACAGACCTGCCGTAATTAAGGCCCCCACTCCAGGTACTACTGCATAGAGCGCGAATATCCATGTGAGAACCTGTCCGGTCTGCGGTACATTCGGGATATAGCCTGCAAAGGCAAGCGCATAAGCGACGATTCCACTGGCTGCCGCTCCCCCCAGTTTTCCTGCAAACGTTTGGGTAGCAAAAGCGGTACCACTGGCACGTACGCCTTTTTTGAATGCGCCATATTCCACACAATCGGCCGTAAACATCGGTACCATGAGCTGTGGTGCAGAGCTGAACAAACCGAAAAGAACCGCAAATACACATACGACAACAGGGTTACTGTAACCGATTACAAATAAGGACAAGCCCGTAGTAAACAATCCAATCAAGCTGACGACATTCACTTTCCACTTGCCGAATCTTTTAATAATTGGTGGTAAAATCAACGCAGTGAGCAGCTGCACACCCAAGGAAATGAACATGAGAATGGAAATATAAATAGGATTTTTCAAGTTGTATAAGGCAAAGTAACTGACGACAATCCCTTGCAGATTGGTCATAGACAGCATCATAAACGACATCAGGTAAAATAAAAGCTGCTTGTTTTGCAATGGATACGTCATAATTTGCTTGAGCGTAACCTTCTCCGCCTTGTTGGAATACCGTTCTTTGACATTAAAGCGAGTAAAGTTCATGAGTATCAAACCCGCTATGGCAACAATCAGTGCCAAAATTGGCCATGATATCTGATTGGCCACAGCTACCGAAGATGAGGAGATGACCATAAAACCCAAGAAGACCATCGTCCGGCCTCTGGACATTAACAGATCACGTTCATGCGTATTTTTCGTCATCAGTGTAGCCAACCCAAAGCCAGGCGCATCACTGATCGTATAACACATTTCCCATGCCAGATACGTAACGGCGATATAAATCACCTTGGCGGTAAGCGACGCATTATTAGGAACGAGAAAAATAAGTACAGTAAGTATCGGCAAAATGATGGAAGCCAGATTCGTCCACGGTTTGAACAAGCCGCCCTTTAGATTGGCTCGGTCAATGATCACACCGAAGATCGGAGCGCTAAGGGCATCCCATATACGGGCTAGTACGAATAAAGTACCGATAATAGAAACAGATATGCCAACATAATCCGTATAAAATAGCATCGCAAAAGAGGCGACCAGACAGAGAATTGCGTTGCTCCCCAAAAAGTAAACGTAATACGATACACGTTCTTTCGATGTTGTTTCCATAGCTCCTCCTGATTACAATATGGCATCGCTTTCAAAAAATCTACATATAAGCGCTTTCTTTTATGTAAAAGCTTATACTATAGCATTTGTAAACGCTCTTTTATTATAGTTAAATGTTAGATACAATGAGATTGTCTAAGCGGTGTAAAATTTGCCCTAATCGAAGGTGATCTGATGATATTAAATCCTGATGTTGATCCAGCTCTATTCCATGATTGCCGATGGCTGCCCATTATTGACTGGAATGTGAAATTTTTTGGCGCCCATATTCACCGGGTCAAAGCGGATTGGTGCATGCCTGAGGAATCTCATATCGGTTTTGAAATTGCACTCATTTTAGAAGGTCGTCAGGAAACGATTATGGAAAATAACGTATATTCAGTTGGGGAGGGTGATATTTTAATCATTCCGCCGGGTTTCAAACATGTGAGTCAGTGTGTTTCCCCAAACGGCATGTACTATTTTAGCTCTCATTTTAATGTCGATGATCCATTGTTCCGTCAGGAAATGATTAAGAGCAATCAGCTCTTTTTCCCAGCGGGTACTGAAACGAATACCAAGCTGCAAAAGGTCGTCCATAGCTGGATTGGCATGGTGCAAGAAAGCGGAGAATATACGACAGCAGACCGTTTTCGTATGCAAATTGCCTTATTTGAGCTATTCGGGATATTCTCGCAAATGATATCTACCGGTTTGGAGCCCAGAATTGCGCCTTCATCCGTTCAATATGCCAAGGCCATCATGGAAGCCATTCAATCAAGGTTTAAGCCTTATCGGGAAGATGAATCTGGCGAGCAAGCGTTCCGCCTTGAAGATGTGGCGGCTTCGCTCGGGATCAGTCCTGGCTATGCCCAGGAAGTGTTCCGCAAGGTATACGGCTATTCTCCACGTCACTATCTATCGGAGACCAAGCTACATGAGGCTAAGGTGCTGATCCAGCAGCCCAATCTGCCACTCAACAAGGTAGCTTCCCTGCTCGGATACTCCAGTCTGGCTCATTTCAGCAGACAGTTCAAGCGCTGGACAGGCACCAGCCCACTTAAATACCGTCAGACGTTAAAGCCGATTACTGATGCACAAAGGATTTAAGATATAAGGACGGATAGCAAGGGCTCCACCCTGCTATTCATACAAAAAAAAGAGCGTGACACCGAATATTGCGGTTGTCGCGCTCTTTTGACTCTATTTTCTATAAGCTCTACCGTTGCCTTAATGATCTAAAATCTTGACTAAGCTCTCATTACTCGAATCACAGCCTAATATCCCCTATATGCTGGTGCACCACATACATCATCCCCATCAGGAATACGGCCAAAGCCAAGTAACCGATGCCGAATTTCCAGCGTGATGATGCGGGTACTTCGTAATATTTATCATTTTCAAACGGAATGTAATCAATCCCACACAGCAATCTGAGCTGGTACGCATCCGGCGTCGGTATATGTTCCACACCGTTCAGCCATACATGCTGGACAAGACACTGCTGTGGCAGCAGAAGCGTCTGTTCCACATCCAGACTTTCCATATACACCGTCACATATTGCTGCCCCTCCAAATCCGAGTAGGTATTAAAAGATAATCTGCGCGTGTGCTCCGGTCCGGGCAGCGGATATCCTTGCTCATACAGATGCTGTACGTTCACCAGCGGCTTTTGCAAAAAGGATTGGACCTTAACCTCCTCTTTATTGCGTTTAACATATTTTTTGTACAAATCGTAGGCAAAGAACGCCCATATCAAGAAAAATAAAAAGGATTTTAAATATACTACGACTACAATTCCACCCAATAGGCCCACCAGCCACAGCCAACGCGTCACTGCCGTGGAAATCCGTCCTCCGTCGAGCGGATGAATCGGCAGCAGGTTGATCAGGTTCAGGAAAAATCCGACATACGAGAGCGCATACAACAGGGGACTGTCTGTTGCATAGGCTCCTGCGTATACCGCCATAGCCCCAACCGTCCCCAGTAACGGGCCGCCCATGGCTACATAAGCCTCTGTCTGCGCATCCAAAGGTTGCCGTTTCATTGTGATCAGCGCACCGAGAAAAGGAATAAATAACGGTGCTGATACGGGAAGCCCCTTGCGCTTGGCGGCCAATACATGCCCCAGCTCATGCACAAACAACAGCAACACGAATCCGACCGCAAATCCCCACGGGTAAATGATCGCATATGTGCCAATCGTTATCGCCATAGATATCAGCGCACCGCCAAATTTACTGAATTTTAAAAGGGCAAGTAACGACTTACCTTTCAGAAGAAGCAATGCTGCTGCACTACCAAGGTACCATTTGGATGAGCCGGATTTGGAATCGGTCTTTTTCTCTTCATTTTGCAAAAGTATCCGCCTCCTTTCTTTAACACTTCCATTGTATCCTGCTATGTGCAGCTTGTAAAAACTTCTCTAACTCACAGATAAGCGAACTGGGGTAGCCATTTATATTATTCCTCGTATTGTAGACATCCTCCAATGTAGGATATTATATTGGTGCTGGGTTAGATGCCCTATTTTGTAAAGGAGGTTTGCTCTTTCATGTGTACTCACTACATGCGTCTCAGAAAAAAGGATAGGCTTTTCAATGAAGCTCAACCCGTTTTTTTATATGGAAGGTTGAGGCTTGTTTAAGTTACCTTTTTTTAAACTAAATCTGAACAATGAGGTGTGTTTCATATGACTGAAAAGCGTTCCTTGACTAACTCAAAAGACGTTAGTGATATATTGGCCCTTGCCAAAAGCAACGGGCTTCACATACTACATGAAGGATTAGAGCTCAACGAGTCCGGGCTAGATTTTCGGGCACTATTCGCCAAAGACATTCAGGGTACCCCTTGGGTTCTACGTACACCGCGACGAACAGATGTGGTCCAATCAGCCGCTTACGAGCACAAAGTGCTTCAGTTGATTCGGGATACTCTTCCTGTAGCGGTACCGGATTGGCAAGTGTATAGTCCAGAGTTCATCGCCTACCCTCAACTGGAGGGCACTCCTGCCGCTACCATTGATATGGAAACAAAAAGCTACGTATGGTTCATCAATCCTGAGGCTCTGACGGAAAGATTCGTTGCTTCGCTCGCTAAAGCCCTAGCCGCGTTGCACCGGACGGATCACCAACAGGCAGCAAATTTCGGTGTCCGCGTAAAGCAGCACGACGAAGTTCGGCAATTGATGGACCAGCGGATGAAGGAAATAAGGAGCGTCTTTGGTGTATCTGGCGAGCTATGGCAACGATGGCAAACCTGGCTGGCAGACGATAGCTACTGGCCGGAATATTCCGTACTTGTACACGGTGATTTGCACCCAGGCCATATTTTAGTCTCTTCGAATACAGAGGTTACTGGAATGCTGGACTGGACCGAGGCCGAAGTAGCTGATCCGGCGATTGATTTTACGAGTTACTATACTTTGTTCGGAGAAGTAGAGCTTACTCGTTTATTGAAGCTTTACGAGGCAGCAGGCGGACGTGTATGGCCGCGTATGATCGAACATATCGTTGAACTGACCGCGGCTTACCCTGTGCTTATCGCCGAATTCGCCCTCAAATCCGGGCTAGATGAATATATGGAGATGGCACGTAACGCGCTGGGTGTCCATGACCAAGAAGAAGGACTGCTCGACATATAATATAGCTGTAGCCACCTGGCAGGCTTTGGTTCAATGACGGACCAAGGCCTGTTTTTTTCTGCTCTCCTTTTTTTGTAAAGTTACGTTTCGCGCCCAAGTGTCCATCCTCCTGTCTGTTCTGTTATCATGTAAGAAAACGGAATAACTCAGGAAAGGATTACGAATCATGAGTTTTGAACTTACCCGGCGAGCCATCAGACAACTATGCAGTCAAGCTGCTTATGACGACGGGGATGCCTATTACCGGGCCAAAAGAGTGGCCTTTACACAAATAGATCATGATGAAGGGGTATACGAAGCTACGGTCAAAGGAAGCAGCTTTTATGCTGTTGCGGCGATGATCCGATCCAATGGAAGTATCCGAGCAGAGTGCACCTGTAGCACATTTCAGAACACCGGACGATATTGCAAACATATCGCTGCTGTTCTCCTTAACGCCCATGATATACGCCGTGGAAAAAGTCTGTCTGTACGCTCCTACGCCTCCAGACTTCATCCCGGTACTACCCCAGATACAGCAGGAAGCATGGATTCAGACGGGATGTACACATCTACAGATGCTCCGTATGATTACACTGCTAAAACGGCACGATCCTCTGACATCACACAAGGGGATCTCCAGCTGACCGACAGTATGTTAAAACTATTTGACCGCAAGAGACCGCTTCGCAGCACGCCTACCCTGCTGGATACTCGTGCGGTCTTGGATTTTCAATTCGTCATCCGGCCTTTTGCCTACGGTTACCAAAAATATATGTTTGGTGTAGAAATGAAAGCTGGCCCCAAACGATTATATATCGTCCAGAAAATTCGTCCGTTTCTGGATAGTATTGACCGTGGGGATAGCTACATGTTCACGAAAAGCTTCTCGTACGAACCTGAGTTGTACCGCTTCCGTCCTGAACATGACGCTATTCTCCAGCAATTATCCCAGGTGTGCCACCATGAGCGTATGATTCGGGAAACCTCAGGTACGTATTCATCTTCCAGTAGTCATATGAGCGGCGAGCGAATGCTCCTCATTCCGCCTGCGGCTTGGGAAAAGCTGCTCCCCTTGCTGACAACAGCACAGGGCGTCTACTTTGAAATTCACGGAAACATGAGCGAGGGTATTCCCCAATCCAACCTGATGCTTCCACTGCAATTTGAATTTGATGAGGCCGGGGCCATAACCGAAGGCTACCAGCTAAGCATACAAGGATTGGATGACTTGACCATCATGGAAGACTATGGTGTCGTCATTGCCGATGGCAAGCTTGTCAAACAGAAGGCCGATCCCTTACGGCGTTTGTCCGAGCTAAAACGGATGGTAGAGGTACACCACAGGCGAAAAGTTCTGATTGCGCCAGAGCAGATGGAATCTTTTATGGACAAGGTTGTACCCGGGTTAATGAAGCTCGGACGTGTTCATATGACTCGGTCCGTCTCAGATCGGGTCACACAGCAGCCATTGAAGGCAAAGCTATATCTGGACCGGGTAAGAGATAAGCTACTGGCAGGGCTGGAGTTCCAATATGGGGATATCATCATCAACCCGCTGGAAACAGATGCACGAACGCCTGGTAACGACCGAATTCTGATACGTGATGGGGAACAGGAGCAGCGTATTTTGGAGCTGATGGAGCATAGCTCCTTTGCCAGAACAGACAGCGGATATTTTATGGAAGATGAAGATGCAGAGTACGATTTTTTGTACCATACTGTTCCGCAACTGGAAAAGCTGCTGGATGTCTATGCTACAGGTGCAGTCAAAGCGAAAATAAACAATACTCTGCCTACCCCAAGGATACGGGCGGAATGGGATGAACGTACGGATTGGCTTGAATTTAAATTTGATATGGAGGGCATTCCGGAACCGGAAATTCGCAAGCTGCTCAAATCGTTAGAGGAAAAACAGAGATATCACCGTCTGCCGAATGGTGCCTTGCTGCCGTTGGAAACAGAGGAGTACAAGGAATTGATTCGGTTCATGAATGAAACAGGTATCCGCAAAAGCGATCTGGATGCAGCGCAAATTCGTGTTCCCGTCACGCAAGGACTGTACTTAATTGATCCTCACGATCATGGAAAAAACCTGACTTTGGGTAAAACCTTTCGCCAGCTGCTGGAAAATATACGTAACCCAGACCATCTCGACTTTCCAGTTCCAGACATGCTTGCTCCTATCTTGAGAGATTATCAGGTTTACGGCTTTCAATGGCTTAAGACATTGGCGCATTACCGTTTTGGGGGCATTTTGGCAGATGATATGGGGCTGGGTAAAACGCTGCAAAGTATCGCCTTTCTCGTCTCAGTATTGCCGGAGATTCGCAGCCAGCAGCTTCCAGCCATGATCGTGTCCCCTGCATCACTGGTGTACAACTGGCGGAATGAGCTGGAGAAATTTGCTCCACACGTCCGCGTCACTATCGCAGATGGCAGCCCAGAAGAACGCGGCCGGATCATACGGGATGCCGCCAGTTATGACGTCGTCATTACGTCCTACCCGTTGCTACGGCGCGATGCAGATGTGTACAGCAAGCCATCGTTTCATACGCTCATACTGGACGAGGCGCAGGCTTTCAAGAACCATGCCACCCAGACGGCACAAGCTGTTAAGGATGTAAAAGCCCGTTACCGTTTTGCCCTGACAGGAACGCCTATAGAAAATACATTGGAAGAGTTATGGTCCATATTCGACGTTGTATTTCCTGCGCTATTTCCCGGTGGGAAAAGAGTGTTTCACAACCTGCCTCGAAATGTGATTGCCAAGCGGGTTCGTCCGTTTCTGTTGCGCCGTCTTAAGAGCGATGTCCTCAAGGAGCTGCCGGAGAAAATCGAATCCGTGCAGGTATCCCGGCTTCTGCCAGATCAAAAAAAGCTGTATACAGCCTATCTGGCCAAGCTCCAGCATGAAACGTTGAAGCATCTCAACGAGGAAGGATTTCAGAAAAATCGGATCAAAATTCTCGCAGGTCTGACCCGACTTCGTCAGCTCTGCTGTCATCCAGGCTTGTTCATCGAAGGATATACGGGAAGCTCCGCCAAATTTGAACAGCTGTTGGAGATCATTACGGAATGTCTCAGCTCTGGGAAACGGATACTCATTTTTTCACAGTTCACTACGATGCTTCAAATGATCGGACGTGAGCTTGCTCGAGAAGGGGTGTCCTACTTTTACCTGGATGGGCAGACTCCCGCTCCGGAACGAGTCGAGCTGTGCAGTCGCTTCAACGAAGGAGAACGCGAGCTGTTCCTGATTTCCCTAAAGGCAGGAGGCACTGGCCTGAACCTCACCGGCGCAGATACAGTCATTCTGTATGACCTATGGTGGAATCCCGCTGTAGAGGAGCAGGCTACCAACCGCGCACACCGAATGGGTCAGAAAAAAGTCGTGCAGGTTATTCGTCTCGTCGCCCAAGGCACGGTAGAGGATAAAATGTATGAGCTGCAACAAAAAAAGAAAAACATGATCGACCAGGTCATTCAACCGGGGCAAGAAACCCTTTCGGCACTGACCGAGCTGGAGATTCGTGAACTGCTCATGATCTAGCCAACTCTTCCACGCTTATTTATACGTTAGTATGACAATTCCACATGCAAAAAAAGGTCCAATCACGGTAGAAATCTTCCCGTATTGGACCTTTTTGCTTCTAAATATGATTGTTTGGATCGAGCAGATTAATCCTGTTTTAATACTCTAGGTTCAATGGGAACCAGGTTAGACTCAATCTGGGTGCGCTGAGGCTCATACCATTCAGGCAGCATCAGCTTATGTCCTAACTCATTCAATTCCTCATCCACGGTAAATCCGGGTGGATCGGTTGCGATCTCGAATAAAATACCGCCCCGCTCGCGGAAGTATACGGCATTAAAGTATTGGCGATCTACAATACCACTGGTCCCAAAACCATGCTGATGAACCCATTCGTTCCACGCCTGATGCTCCGTATCGTCCTGCGCGCGCCAGGCAATATGGTGAACCGTACCGGCGCCGCCATTCCCCCACGGGACATCTTTGACCGGAATGTCGATCAGGTTGCCCAAATCACCTGTCGCCTGATAGCGGATGTAGCCTGCATTTGCGTCTTCTCCGATGGGAGTCATCCCCAGGACGTTCTCCAACACCTCTTGCGTATGCTTGGAATCCGCACTGTACAGTACCGCCCCGCCAAAGCCCTTGATCGCTTTATCCGTAGGCACGCCGCCAGCTGTCCACGTGTTCACCGGGCCATCTTCCCGCTCCACCAGCTCCAGATGCAAGCCCTCGTTGTCTCGGAACTGGATGAATGACTCGCCAAAACGAGTGGCCTTCGTGAAAGACACCTTCAAGCTGTGCAGACGGTTTTCCCAGTATTCCAAAGCACCGGACGGCACGACATACGTCGTAATCCCGACCTGTCCACCTCCAATCTTACCCTTGCGTGTACCCGGAGCTGGAAAAAAGGTAATGATCGTTCCCGGGCTGCCCTCTTCATTACCAAAGTACAAATGGTATACTTCTGGAGCATCAAAGTTGATCGTCTTTTTAATCAATCGCAGACCAAGTACGCCTGCGTAAAAATCAACGTTGCCCTGCGGGTCTCCTGCAAAGGACGTGATATGGTGAATTCCAGCGGTTTTCAATGACATCTTTATCACTCCTTCATTAACATGATGATTTATTTACAAAAATGATTTACAAATTTCAAAATCCATTGTAGCTGACAAATTGTCCAACCGGCTTGCGGTATCCCCGTGCCCGCTGACCCGATTCGTCCTCTTTACCCAAGGTAATCATCATCACGGGTACAAATTGCTCTGGAATATTCAGTACTTCCTGCACCTTCGCCGGATCAAAACCGATCATCGGGCAAGTATCCCAGCCTTTGTCCTTGGCAATCAACATCAATTGCATAGCCGACAGGCTGGCATTACGGATCGCTTCTTCTCTCTGGAAGACAGGTCCCCGCTCGCGATAAAACTGAGTTACCGACTCCACTGTACTATCATATTCCTGCTTGCTCAGGACACCTAAATTCAGGAAGCCTTCGTTGAGGTCAGCTACCTTGGTATAAGCTTCTGTATCCCCCAGCACTACAATGGTCGCCGAAGCCGTTAATATTTTATACTGCTTACTTGCCTCATCATGCAGTCTTTGTTTGGTATCTGCATCCTGCACTACGATATAGCGCGTATGCTGTAAATTAAAAGCCGATGGAGCAAACTTCACCAACTGAAATATTTCTTCTAGTTCTTTTGCATCTATAGTAACATCAGGAATAAATTTAGAAGCTGATCTTCTCTCTTGAATAATATTCACCAGTTCGCTCATGTTAAGTTCCACTCCTTGATATTATTTTCAAATAAATTATCTTTAAATTAAGAATATATCTATTCGTGTTTTCTGTCAACTAAAACTATAATCATGTTAGTAAGTATTTTTGGATACAACCTAAGGGCTTCACCAGCCCTTTACAAATCCGTTGCCCGTATCCTCATCGTAATCGCTTCGCGTTGCGCTTTGGTTAAGCTCTTGAAGACTAGCTCATACGAATGGTCGATCATGCTGTACAAATCCTCCAGTGGGAAGGTAGCATCAACCTCAATCGTATTCCAATGCTTTTTATTTAAATGATAGCCTGGCTTAATTGCCTTGTTTTGTTCACGCAGATTTACCGCAATGATCGGATCACATTTCAAGGATAGGTGGCTAATGCCGTCCTTTTCAGATAATAGAGCAAACATCTTGCCTCCAACTTTCAGTACTAGCGTTTCAGCACCGAATGGATAATCCTTAACAGCCTCTTTTTGGCTCAGACCATACGCTACAATTTGTTCATACACCAGCCTTCACTCCTCTGCTTGATTCATCATCTATGAAACGATTTGTGCCCTATTATATCACGCTCTCCACATACAATAGTCCCATGTTACAATTAGAATTCTATCGGGAGGGTCAATCCTTTCTATATGAATTTATCGACCGTCCGTGACCTCATACACGTCCTAAAGATTTAGCGATATTTCACATACTGTATCTGCAAGCTGACAGCCCTTCACTTCCGAATAGGAAGTTGGAGGGGCTTGTTTTGTTCATATAGTAGAGAATGTTATGCAACAGCCCTATATTTTGGTATACTTCCGTGAGAGGCTGTATCGATACATTCGAACGGTACTCTAGTTACTGTAATTCAATATGTAGATGTGTGAGCCTATGGAGGTGAACTCGTTGGATTTTGCTCTGATCCGCAAGGACCGAGACAAAAGAACGGTCGCAAATTGACTCTTTTTTTGCCTTTCGGACCTTTTCAGCCATGTGCTGAAAGGTTTTTTTTGTGATCTAAAATAAAGGTAGGAAAGGATTTGAATGCAACCATGGCAACCTCGAAAGCACTTAATATTTTGCAATTGAAGAAAATGAAACGAGAAGGTTCACCTATAAGTATGATTACGGCGTATGACTATCCATCTGCTCGTTTGGCTGAGGAAGCCGGGATCGATATCATCCTTGTCGGTGATTCCGTAGGTAATGTGTTATCTAATTATAACTCCACACTGCCCGTCACTATGGATGATATGGTCTATCATACACGGTCTGTCGTGCGCGGTGCGGAACATACTTTTATTGTCGCGGATATGCCATTTATGACGTACCACGGGAGTAGTGAAGAAGCCCTTACTAATGTGCGCAGGCTCATGCAAGAGGGACATGCCCATGCCGTGAAATTAGAAGGGGGCATGGAAATTTGCGACACCGTGAAGCGAATTGTTCAATCCGGCGTCCCACTACTGGGGCATATCGGACTTACACCACAGTCTGTGCATCAAATCGGCGGATACTTCATTCAAGGTAAAAACTCACAGGCCGCTGAGCGCCTTCTAAATGATGCCCGGGCCCTGGAGCAAGCGGGAGCTTTTGCCATCGTGCTGGAGCTGGTGACAGAGGAAGTAGCGAAGAGCATCACCCGAGAGATATCTATTCCGGTCATTGGCATCGGTGCGGGGAGATACTGTGATGGCCAGGTTTTGGTGTATCATGACATGTTACAATACTCAGCTCCTTACCGGGAGAAAAAGTTCGTAAAAACCTATTCGGATATAGGTACTTTGATTCGCAACAGTATCGGTCAATATGTCGAAGACGTGAAGAATCGTTCTTTTCCGGGCGAGGAGCATGTTTTTAAGGCAGATGAGAACGTAGTAGAAGGACTATACGGGAATGCAAGAGTAAAGGCAGGGACCCTATAATGCGATTTCTGATTGTAGGTGCAGGGGCGATTGGAGGCTATTTTGGGGGACTTCTTGTTCAAAAAGGAGAAGACGTGACCTTCTTCGTACGCCCTTCAAAAAAATCTCAGTTGGCAAAAGACGGTCTAATTGTTAAAAGTGTTCATGGGGATTTTCAGACACCAGTGCGTGCTATTACAAATGGTGAAGCTGCCGATCCGTTCGACTGTATTATCATTTCGGTCAAAGCGTATCATCTTCCCCAATTGCAATTCGATCTTGAGCCTTATGTCGGTGATCATACCATGATTCTTCCGTTACTTAATGGTTACGAACATTTTGACTTTTTGCGTAAACAATTCGGTTCTGAAAAAGTGCTGGGCGGACTTTGTTATATTGAAACTACGTTGGATCATGATGGTTCTATTGTTCAGACAAGTCCGTTCCACCGTATCGTCTTCGGTGAATGGAACGGAGTGCAATCAGAGCGTACACAACTGCTGCTGAATCATCTTGATCATGCAGGCTTCACAGTGGCACGAAGTCACGATATTCAGCGTGAAGTGTGGCAGAAATATATATTCGTTGCCAGCTTGAGTGCAATTACAACACTGATGGATGCCTCGGTTGGGACTATACTTGCCACGGCAGAGTCACGAGCTATATACGAAAAGCTGCTGCATGAGATTGTCACACTTGCTCGCAACGCGGGGATGCCGATTGATTCAGAGATGGAAGCTCATACACTGAAAACGATGGAATCCTTACGACCAGAGATGATGTCATCCATGCAACGCGATATGCTTAAAAAGCTTCCGGTTGAAGCCAGTCATCTACATGGTTCACTGCTTGCATTGGCTGCAACCAGTAATACTGTTTACCCCATACTCGAAACGGTATATGCCCGATTAAAGGTATACGAGAGCTTATTGGACACTGTCTAAAATTCAAACTTTAAAATCAATTAAAAGAGGAAGCGGCAGCTTCGAAGGTGAAAATGAAATCTTAGACTGCCGCTGCTTTTCCTTTATTAAACTTCAAAAATCTAAAGAGTTCCTGTGCTTGAGCATGCTTGCTCAAGCCCTTGAAGTAATGCTTCTAGCTCCTGCCTAGTTTCAGCGTTTGTAATTTCACCTTCCTGATTTAGCTTCAAGGTGATATGCGGAATAATGACCTTTCCATTCTCCACAATCTGTGCATTGATCATTTGCAATGTGAGCAGCAGCGAGGCATGCGCAAGATGGCCGCCCATAGGAGACGGTGACGCGCTAATGACCGCTGTAGGTTTATTTACAAATTCACCTGAAGATACGAGCCAATCCAAGGCATTTTTCAAAGCACCCGGCACACCATTCCCATATTCCGGTGTACAGATCAGTACTCCATCCACTTGTTTCAATTGCTCCCGTAGCTCTTTTACGGAAGCTGACCCCTCATCTACATCCAAGTCAGGGTTAAAATGCGGGAGATCCCCCAATCCATCATAGACTGTGAATATCATATTTTCAGAAGCCAGCCCAATAGTAGCCTTCATAAGCGCTGTATTGGAGGACTTTTGACGAAGGCTACCCGATATAGCCAATACCTTAATTTTCTGTTCCATCCGATCATCTCATTTCTTTTAACTTGATCTAATCTTGCATATTCAGTGTACTATAGCTAACAAGAGAATTAAAAAGTAAGTGAGAATGCATTGATAATGCCGTTGGACACCTCCTGCATGATGATGAGCGTCAGCGATTTTTTCCTATGAACAAAAGGGCAATAAAAAAATGCCTGTGGCTTCGCAGGCATTCGTGATGAATCAATAGTCACTATACAAGGGTGGAATCTGTAGTGCTGAATCAAGTATCCTTCTCTTGCTTGCGTTTTATCCCAATCAGATCAAGGAAGAAAACAAACAACGGAATACCTACAATCAAGCCCCAAATTCCAATCAGATGCTCAGAGAAAATAAGTACGACAAAGGTAAAGAAGATCGGTAAATTCGTTTTGGATGACATCAGCTTCGGATTTAAGAAATAGGCCTCAATCGCATGAATCACCACGATCAGAATAACTAGATAAATCACATATTGAATGCCGCCGACACTGAAAGCGATCAGGCCGAGCGGTGCCAGTGAGATAAACACACCTGCCACTGGAACCAATCCAAGTACGAAAATGATGAGCGCAAGACCAAGCAGATTAGGGAAGCCCATAATCCAGAGTGCAATCGTGGTCAATATACAGTTAATAAGTGAAATCAGTAGTTGAGCCTCCAATACCTTCCCGAACGTATCCAGAAACATACGGCCAAAATGACCCACTTCCTTGAAAAACCAACCCAGCTTGCTATCTACAAACGTAGCTGTAAAACGTGTAATATATGATTTTTCCATCAGGAAGAACAAGCTCAAAATAATCGACACCAGAAGCTGTGTTCCCAATTGACTGACCTTCATCACTGCACTCAGGCCAGGCTCAAATAGCCGCTGAACATTCAGCGTGTCCATAAATTCGATAATCGTTTCGTTCCATTGATTACGATCAGGATACATATACGCTTGCTGAATCATGAGATACACCTGCTTGACCTGTACAACGATTAGCGGCACCATTCTATAAACGCCCCACACCATAATCAGAATTAGCAGCCCATACACCAGTAGCAGCACGATCATTGACGGCACATTGACGAACCGCTTGACCAGCTTATTCACTCCGTTATATATACTACCAATCAAGATCGTAAGCAGCAGTGTTAACAACATAATATTCATCATGCTTCTTAACATAAACAACAGCAAAACGATTATCGCAAGGACGGCTACCCGCCTGACGCCCGCATGATTCATCCAGTTTCTTACCATTCGTCTTTATTCCCTCTTTCCACTTGACTGTCAACTTTGCAATCTTCCTGAGCATCAATTTTCTCTTTTTATCAATTTACTGTTAGCGATCAATAGAGAACCTACCATGACTAAGATAGCAATAGACCACCAGAATGTATTTTTAGCATCATCATGATCTACAATAATGAGCCTGATGACAGCCGTGATCCCAATATAGATAAAATAACGTAATGGAAAATGAAAATTGGTTTTAAAGTACTTAACTATTAATGCTATGAATTCAAAATACAAGAAAAACACAAGCAACTCTTCCGTAAATTCATAGTAATTTTTGTCGGCCTCTGTGTACAAAAAAACATAAGAAAAAATGGACCATGTTTCTTTTAGAAGTAAGAAGCTTAAAATCAGCCCGACCAGAAACAGCGAGATATTCAAGATCATTTGCAGAAAACTAGGTAACTTCTCAATATACTTCATTAATGCATTCAATACAGATCCCCTCACTGGTTGTACAGTATCTTTATTTATATTATCGGTGGTATACGTGAAAAATGCTACATTACTTTTGAGGTCACCTTAATGAAAGTTTATATTCGCCCCTGCAATATAACCAATGGAGATAAAGATAAGCGTCCATATCAGAGAACCTGCGCTTGCCACCAGCATATATTTTCGGACAGGCATCGCACTAATGCCCGACAAATAGCTTGTCGCATGTCTGACTCCTGGGATAAAATAACCAAACAAAATGGTCCATAACCCAAAACGCGCAAACCACCCCTTAACTCTTGCAAATCGCTTCGGTGTCAATCCAACCCACTTGCCGTGCTTATCCACCAAGGGCTGACCCAGCTTTTTGCCTAGCGTGTAGCTGATCATCATCCCTGTCATTGCACCGATGAAGCTGACTAATATAGACACCGAATAATTCAGTACCATGATAGAGGATAAATAGCCGACAAAAACCATAATAATTTCATCCGGAACCGGTAGACCGATAATCCCAAGAGCAAGAAGAGCAAAAATAGCGATATATCCGTATTGTGTAATCATGCTGATGACCCATTCCATAGGAGAGCCACCTCCTGACCGATTATTTTTTGAAGGACGGAAAGGGAATACGGCTAACCATCAGGAACGACAGCACTACCATTAATGCAAGCAACAACCCCGGCTTCAAATGCTCACTCCATAAAAACATAAAGGACAAAATCACACCCGCCGCCGTAATCGGCATACCTACAAAGCCTTTGCTAAAAGCCATTAGGTTGAATCTTGCCAATCTTACCGCACCGCATATGACAAACAAAACAGCCACAAGCGGTCCTATCCAATGGGTATCTCCCAGTTTGTATAACAAGATCAAGAAAGCAGGGGCAACCCCAAATGAGACAACATCCGCCAGCGAGTCGAGCTGTTTGCCAAAATCACTGGAGCAATGCAACAGCCTTGCCAGCAAACCGTCTAATACATCCCATAAAGCAGCCACCACCACGAGAATAAAAGCGGTCATGTATTGCTCATGAATCGTAAAATACAGGGATAAGACCCCTGCCCCCAGGTTTGCAATCGTGAATAGTGAGGGCAACCAATTCCATTTCATACTCCTTAACTCCTTTGCCGTAGCTTAGCCTCCGAATATAACAACAAAACGGACGCCGTCCTTGGTATTCTCCACCTTATAGCGGAATTCGTGCAAATCTAAAATTCGTTTGACGATCGACAGCCCCAGTCCTGTCCCACCCGTCTGGCGGCTACGTGACAGCTCGGCCCGGTAAAAACGGTCCCATATCTGCTCCAGTTGATCGTCAGGAATGGTCTCACCTTTATTTTCAATGGAAAAAAACCGGATTTTCTCAGCGCCTTCGATACGAATCGTGATTGAGCTTCCTTCCTCAGCATGCCGTATGGCGTTGACAACAAAGTTGATAATCACCTGTTCCATCCATCCTACATCGGCATGAATCGGCATCTCATTGGCGGGGATAATGACCACTTCCAGCTTTTTCTCCTTCAACAGATGGAATAGCTTGTCCACGACTTCCTCCACCAGCTCACTCAAGATAAAGGTCGTCTTGCGGAGCTTGAGGGTTCCAGATTCCAATTTAGCGAGGTCCAGCATATCTTTGACCAATCGCTCCATTTTGTCCGCTTCCTCTACAATGACTTTCATATAATGATCCTGCTTCCCGGCGCTAACTCCATCTTGTAGTCCTTCTGCGAAGCCTTTAATGATACTCAGCGGGGTTTTTAGCTCATGAGAAGCGTTGGCAAAAAAGTCTTGTTGCACAGCCTCCATCCTCTGTTTCTGTTCCATGTCCTCGACCAATTGTTGATTGACCTCCTGAAGCTCGCGCAAAGCCGTGTCCAGGTTCTGGGACAGGGTATACATGCTGTAGGACAGGCTGCCCAGCTCATCATTCTGCCGGATTGGTGTATGGGCTGTAAAATCGAGCTTAGCCATTCGCTTGGCGGTATTATTCAAAGCAATGAGCGGACGGGTCACCATCCGGGAATAGAACAGGGACAAAATCAGAATGAGTGCAAATCCCCCGATCCCTAGGTACAGATAAAACCAGCGCAGAGCTTCATTCGTCTCACTAATTTCCTGCAACGATGTCACTGTGAACAGGAGGTCGATCTCGCCTGTGTCCTGACGAACAGGATGGACTATGACTGCATTACGTACCCCTGTCCAAGGTTCCGTCCAATCTTCCTCCAACACTTCGAAATTCTTAAGTTTCTCCAGATGCGCCTGTGATAAAGGGAACCATTCCTCCAGCGCACCAAACAGTAATCCTTGTCGCTGACTCCATGTTTTCAGATCTGGCAGTGCAATCTCTGTCACCGTACCGGATAACCTTACACTGTCATCTGTGCCAGCCGCTTGCGATGTCGTTCCTATATTTTTGAAACCAGGCTTCTGAATGCCTAATGGATAAATTAAGTTGGGGGAAGTGATGCCGTCAGTCCCCAATACCTCACCTTCAACCGTTACCGTATCACCGGGCTGAATCCGGGCAGCTCTCAACTCATCTCCGTACTCGCTCATAAACAGAGACAGCGATATCTTAACAACTTTACCATCTGCTGTTCTGAGACTGATATGAAACGCATCATCCAGCTTTACTTTGCCGTCTAGGGTAACAATCGCCAACTGGTTCTTATTCTGAAGCATAAAGCGAGCTGCCTCTCGCGAAACCCTGCCCGATCCCCAAGCCTCCTGGACATAACTTTGACCGAAGCTTTTCAAACGACTTTCCACACGACCAATCTTCTGTTGCTGATAAAAATTTTCAAAAAACAGAAATTGACTTAAAATCACCATACCGTAAAAACACAGGAAAAACACAACCGTCATAATGAACAACTTAAAGGTAACTCCCCGTTTGTTCATTCTTCCTCCTCAAACCTGTAGCCTGTACCAAAAACCGTGCGGATATGGCGTGATTCACGGCCTAGCTTACTTCTCAGCTTTTTGATATGAGTATCGACAACCCGTGTGTCTCCTTCAAAGTCGATGCCCCACACCCGGTTCAGTATCACATCCCGTGAAATGACTATGCCTTTATTATGTATAAGCAGCCGCAGCAACTCATACTCCTTGGGCGTCAGCTCGACTTCCGCCTGATCCACCTCAAGTCGATGAGCCATCGTATTGAGAATGGCAGTGCCGAATCGCAAAATATGCAACTCCGGCTGTACATGTCCTTCCACTCGCTTCATCAGCGCGTTTGCGCGGGCGATCAACACCTTGGGGCTAAAAGGTTTGGTAACATAATCATCGGCTCCCAGTTCAAAGCCTAATATTTTATCATCATCACCGGATTTGGCTGTCAACAAAATGATCGGCACACCTGAACGGCTGCGTACCTGGCGGCACACCTCCCAACCATCCAGCTCCGGCATCATAATATCGAGTATAATCAGGTCCGGCTGCACCGAATCAAACCAGATTAGTGCATCTTTTCCATTACCTGCTTCATAGACTTCCCAATTATTTTGTTTAAAATAATCAGCAATAACTTCACGAATACGTATTTCATCCTCCACGAGAAGAACCCTTTTCTTCAATCGACTTCCCTCTTTCGTCATTCTAGGACACCAGCATATCAAAGACATGTGTACTTTATGTGTTCTTGATACCTCTTATCAGCAGAACTTCTCATCAGCAAATTCGACCTTGGATTAGGGCAAATTTGTCTTGGCTCAGACCATCTCATCTCCTGTGATCCTACCCTATAATAAGAAGAGATACAAAAAGCCTGAACAGGAGGGTAATACATGAGTAATCAAACCATTCAGTGGTTTTCCACTTCTAAAGCTAAAGCTTGGCAATCCCAAGCTCATCATCTTACCGATACCCAAGATAGTGCCAACCTAACCCTTACGGGAGAAACACATCAGCTTGTCGAAGGTTTTGGTGGCTGTTTTAATGAATTGGGTTATGTAGCCCTGAACCATTTGGAAAAGGACGAACGAGATCGGGTGCTTCATTCTCTCTTTCATCCAGAGGGCGAGCACAAATTTGCAATATGCCGACTTCCTATTGGAGCGAGTGACTACGCGCTGGAGTGGTACAGCCACAATGAAACAGACGGCGACGTGGAGATGAAGCACTTTTCCATTGAGCGTGATCAGCAATATCTCATTCCTTTTATTCGGGAAGCGTTACAACTCAATCCTAACCTGAAGTTGTTCGCTTCACCCTGGAGCCCGCCGACATGGATGAAATCACCGAAAGCCTACAATTACGGCACTCTGCGCTGGGAAAAGGATATTTTGAAAGCGTATGCATTGTACTTTGTCAAATTTGTTCAGGCTTACCGCGAGGCAGGTATTACGATCCATCAGATTCATGTTCAAAATGAAGTCATTGCCGATCAGAAGTTCCCTTCCTGTGTATGGACCGGGGAGCAGCTGCGTGAATTTATTCGGGACTATTTGGGCCCTGCTTTTGAGGAACACGGACTAGATACGGAAATTTGGCTGGGGACCATTAACGCTCCCGATCCGTGGGAGGAATTAATGAAGAAGACTTCTACCGGATTCGATGAGTATGCCCATACCGTATTGAGTGACCCCGAGGCCTACAAATATATTAAAGGCGTAGGCTACCAGTGGGCAGGCAAAAATGCCATTCAGCGCACCGTTGCCAGTTATCCTGAGCTTCGTTACATGCAAACAGAAAATGAATGCGGCAACGGAGAAAACTCATGGGACTACGCCAAATATGTATATAATCTGTACCAGCACTACTTCAGCAATGGTGTGAATGCTTATATTTACTGGAATATGGTTTTGGAACCGAAAGGCAAGAGCACATGGGGCTGGGAGCAAAATTCGATGATTACCGTTGATCCCGCGGATCGAAAACCTGTCCTGAACCCGGAATATTACGTTATGAAGCATTTTTCTCATTTTGTATTACCAGGTGCCCGACGCATCGGACTTCGTGGCTCATGGACTGGAAATGCAGTTGCTTTTCAAAATACAGACGGGCAAAGGGTGGTGGTCATCGCCAATCCGTTCAAGGAATCGCGTGTGCTGAATCTGTCTCTCGGTGAAACAACACACCGCTTGGAGCTGGAGCCGGAGTCCTTTAATACTATCGTGATTCCTTCTTAACGCCACAGATTTCTGGACTCTTCCAGCTTGCACACATCATTAGGTAACCCTGTCCGGTCTATAAGTGTCCAAGCATATGTATAGTTTCCAAAATGGATGTATATCCTTTTGCGTATAGTAGCTATAAATAGTATACTTGGAATAACTACGGACAGGAGGTCGATGAATATCACTACTGTAAAAGACCGGATTGATTTGAAGCTGATTAATTGTGATAAGGAATTGACTCTCGCGGTCATCGGTGGAAAATGGAAGCTGATTATTTTGTGGCATCTCGGTATGGAAGGCACCAAGCGGTTTGGTGAATTGAAGAAGCTGATCCCCCATATTACGCAAAAAATGCTGACCAACCAATTGCGCGAGCTGGAGGAAGATAAACTCATTCTTCGTAAAGTCTATCCCGTCGTCCCTCCACATGTGGAATATTCACTGACGGAGCATGGCGAAAGCCTGATTCCAGTACTGAGAGCAATGTACGATTGGGGATCAAACTATCGCGAGAACGTGATTTGGAAAGAAGAAGAAGCGATTCAGGACGTCACACCCGTGTGACCAGCAAAACAAGCATTTTGCAAAATGCTGAACTATATTTTTGTAGAGACGACCCTGGGGAGATCTGGGGTTGTTTTTTTTGTGATATAAAGACGTTCCCCAAGATAATAAAAGAAATGGATGCAAGTATCCGTTTCCATTGGCATTAAAGCTCGTTTTCCGCTACATATCCTCATTTTACACTTGTATTCGTGATTTACATTACATCCGCTGTGACGTATGATTCTTCCATCCCTATTTACAGTGAATCCGAGAAGGAGGCCGTTCTAGCATGAGCATGACGCTTGCCCAGCCCACAACATCCCAAGCGACCCAATTAAGCATTGGTTCCATGGAAATGATTCAATACGACTATCGTCAATTTCCTGACTCAAAACCTTATCAACACCATTGCTGTGGCTTGCTTACTATGTCGTGTAACGGCGCTCAAGGTCTGGCGGAATATGAGCTGCCTGAAATTAAAGCTGCCTTTGACCTCGTCCGCTGGGCTTCCGTGTTTACCTCGCTCAAGGGTCTGTCCTTAACCGAGGCTGAGCAATATATTCAGCACCATACTGATCACTGGGGGCCTGATAAAACAGAGCTAGCTCTATCTGCCTTATCCGATCTGACTACCCATGCGAACCTGCACATTCTCTCCCCATCAGCGACCATACTCCCCCCTCGGATTAGTCGTTCATATCTTATCGAGCATGGCCTGGTCTACTATTCATTCTAAATATCGTTCACAACTCCATTGTCAATCCACTTTTCAGTTCACGTAAAAAAGCCTGAGACTGTTTATCACAGGCCAGGCTTTTACACTTTCAGCACAGAGTTGATTACACTTGCAGTTTACCTGCACGAATATCGTCTGTCATTCCTGCGTAAGGTGCTTGGGAAATTAATTGTTCGTTGTTCACACCCGCATTTTCGATGAATGTAATATCTGCAAATTCAGGAACCACATACTTCGGATATGTTTCATACTTTTCGCGCGATTCCTCCATCAGTGGAATAAAATCGTTTTGATAGCGCACAGTGATTTCCGGATGCTCATGAACCCATTTAGGAAAGAAAATAATGCCGTGCATACGTTTTTCCTCAGGCATAAAATTCAGAGACACGTCAGTGCCTGTCGGTTCGGTCCACGATACTTTATACACATTTTCCACCAGCTTCACCAGATTGACCTTCTGATCACGTACCCAGCGGCCACCTACCATACCACTATGAATGCGATAATCGATCGTATCTTCATTTTTAATATATATTTCGTACTCCCAACCATTCTCATAGGTGTAAATCATGTGGCTGCCGATAAACTTGTCCATCTTGCATCCTTCTTTCCTAATTATAATTTTTCATGAATTGAATAGGATACCAAAGATAATAATTATTCAATTCAAAACATGTAAATATAAACATGTTTTTAAGTACATATAAATTGTAACACTGTGGTATACTAGTGTCAAATACCGTTTTACGAGGAGAGCTACGTTGAAACGCACTTTAAAATATGCCATTTTGGGCCTGGTTCACAAAGAGGAAATGAGCGGCTACGATATTACGAGCCAATTCAAGCAGGAAATCGGACAATTTTGGAGCGCCAAACACAGCCAGATTTATCCCGAGTTAAAAAGGCTGACTGAAGAGGGACTCATTGAATATCGCACCTCCATTACAGGAGCCAAGCTGGAAAAGAAGCTGTACTGCATCACCCCCAAAGGAACCCAAGAGCTGACCGAATGGCTGTTGAGCGCCAAAGAGTTACCGGAAACGGAAAAGGATGAGTTTATGCTCATGCTGTATTTCTCAGCAGCCATCCCCAAGGAAGAGAACAAGCGATTGTTCGAGGACCAAATAACCAAACGTAAAGAGAAGCTGGAGTATCTGTACGAAAGTAAAAAATCCCTCCAACAGCTGGACGAGAACCTTCAAGCCCCCGGTTCTAATCAATTTGGGCATTATCTGGTGCTGAGCCGTGCCATTAATCGGGAAGAAAGCTATATTACGTGGCTGGAAGAAACACTGTCCCTGTTTGAATAGCCTAAAAAACCTTCAACGCCACGTAGATTCGTGGTATTGATGGTTTTTCTAAATAGGTGCAAACTAGTCTGCCGTCGTAATCGAAGAGCCGTAATCTTCAATATGGATATCTGTGCTAAAACGTACAGGAATGGTACTAAAAGTGGTATCCCAATCCTCTTTAACCTTACGCCAAACTTTAGGATGCTGAATCCTCAAGGCTTCTCCGAAACCTCCGACATCAGCCTTCAGCTTTTGCATTTTAGCTAGGGTTTGTTCAGCTAATGAATTCACTTTCTCCTGAAAGATACTTTCTTCTTGTCCAAGCACATTGTTGTTGCGTAAATTTTCATTCTTTATATGCACCTCCGAAACGCGTCCCTCTGAGGTCATTTTCACTTGGAAGGAAATGTCGTCCCCCTGAACAATGGCCTTGATCCTGCTTTTCACCGCTTTGATCTCATAGGCTATATTTTTACCGGTCTGGGGATCGCTACTTTTCAGCACGCCTCCAGCCAATTGGCCTTTGATCCACATAAGACCCTCGACCTCCGACTCATTCAGATAACCACCGTAGGTTTGTGTCTTTCCCTTGATGATTCCCGCACCTGCGAGCTTGATTTCATTCTCCGCCGTAATGACATTAGGTAATATAAAGCTTCTTTCACCCTTCATGGGTCCGATCACTTTAGCCAAAGCCATGGGCTTTATCAACCGCGCGTTCCGTTTACGGTTTTGGAATATATCCTTTAAAATATAAGCAGGAATCTGACCAGGAATTTTCTCCTGAAGCGCATTTCCCGCCTTGTCTGTACTAATCAGTAGCTGTACGCTGGGCCGAATGTCATTATCCCCTAAGAAAAAGTCCAGCAGCTCATACAACGGAATCTTGCGAAGCAGACTGGAGCTGATAATAATCGTTTTCAGATGTTGCCCGATGGGAGGCCGATTGGTCCTTAATGAAATTTCTCTTAGCATTTCAAAAACGGAATCTCCCGTTTCCGTAATATTAAAAAATTTTTTAGCTTGTGGGGAGGAGCTATTGGAGCCTCCGCTTTCCTCAGGGATGACAAATTGAAAGGTTCCGGTGATTAACTCTTTTTTTGGATAATCTCCTCCTTTCTGAATAATTTGCTCTTCTTGCGAAGATTCTGCCTCTACATCCATAGCAATGCCTGTCATCAGATTTAGATCCTCCACCGGCGAGCTGCTCCAGCAACCTGACAGTGTACTGCATATCAGGAGAGCCACTATCCCGAGTAATGCTGACCGTGCCCTCATCATGACCGCACCTTCCTCCAGCGAGAAATAAGCAGAAGTGGCAGTGGAAGCAGAGCGAATAAAACGAAAGCTCCATTCCCCAGGATCGTTCCAAAAGAAAATAACTCATTCAGATTTTTGGGAATTTGGGATAGGAAGTAGATGATCGGAAGCAAAATGAACAGCATCTTGGAATAAGAGCTATTCAAAATTTGAGAAACTCCGAGCGAAGCGCAATAAAAAGCAATGCTGAATGTAGCAAAAATTTGCATGATCCAAATGGTCAACAATAAGGATTCGAACCGTTCCAATAACAGATACTCCACTTCAAAGCTGCGGGCCAAATCTAAAAATGGCCAGGTTCTGCTCAAGACTCCTTCCAACGAAAAAGCGCCAATGCACAGGATCAGCGTAGCTGTATAAAAAGCGACCGCGATCCCAATCGCCAGTCCGATTGCCTTGGTTGCTTTCTCAGGTTTTTCCATCCGACAAAAAATAATCAGCAAGGACTCTGTCCCCGTTAATGTCAGGAATGTAGTCTTGAGCGTTCTAACTACTGGCATCACACCCTCCGACAAGACAGGACGCAAATTATTCAATTCGAAAATATTTAAACTCAGCAAGCATATCAACAAAAAGATAGCCGCCGTAATCGGGAATATCAATTGACATATTTTCCCTAACGAACCCACTCCTCCCATACATAGGTACAGTGAGAGCCACATAAAAGGTGCTGAAATCGCCCACGCCGGAGTGCCTTCAAGCAGAAAGAACGACGTTACTTCCTCCACAGATCGGATTTCAAATGCGGCTATACAAACAAAATAAATAACAATCAGCATACCAATCCCTTTGCCAATGACTTTGCCTGTTATCCGCTGAACATACTGATAAAAGGTGCTTTCTGGAAACCGTGAACTTAGTTTGATCATAATCCATCCAACCAGGAAAGTGCCCGCCCCTGCTAAAATGACAGACATCCACACGTCCGGTGTTTTTGCAACTTCAACCGCTACTCGGGGAAGGGTAAGCAACCCAGCAGCCAGCATAAAGCAAACCACAATTGCCGTTGTCTGTAACGTTGTAATTTTATCCGCTTTTTTCCCACGGGCCATCTTGCTCCCTCCTGTGTTGTTAAACTCATCCTTGTCGCTTAGGGTCTTTATGCTTCAATAGAATGGGTCTATTTTTCATAAATTGCAACGGTGCTCGTATGAAGTAATCTTTCCAGTCCTTCAACGAACGGGGGACCGTTAGACTAAAGAACGGAACACCGAAGCTGTGTAGCTTCACCATATGAATACTCAGCAGCAGGAAAAACATAATAACGCCATACAACCCGAAGGTGGCCGCCGTGAACATGGCTCCAAAGCGCATGACACGCATGGAAATTCCAGCGCTGTATACAGGGGAGGAAAAGGAAGAAATCGCCGTGACTGCTACCACAATAACGAGGATCGGACTTACAATCCCGGCGTCAACAGCGGCCTGTCCAATAATCAAACCGCCGACGATACCCATCGCTGGACCGATGGGTTTGGGGAGCCGAAGTCCTGCCTCGCGTAAAATTTCGATGGAAATTTCCATAATCAGGGCCTCAATCAGCGTCGAAAATGGAACCCCCTGTCTCGCACTGATAATGGAAATGACCAGCTTGGTTGGAATCAATCCGGGATGAAACGAAATAAAGGAGATATAAAGCGCCGGGGCGAACAGCGATATGAAAGTTGCCATAAAACGAAGGAATCGAATAAGCGAACCTGGTATCCATCGTTCATAATAATCTTCGGGGGACTGGAGCATCATCCCATACGTTACAGGCATAAGAAGCGCAAAAGGTGTACCGTCCAGCAGAATCGCCACACGTCCCTCCAGTAATGCAGCCATGACCCGATCCGGTCTCTCTGTATTTTGAATTTGCAGAAAGGGACTAAGAAAATTATCCTCAATAAGCTGCTCCACATAGCCCGATTCCAGTACCTCATCCATATCAATGGTTTGAACCCGCCGCTTCACCTCATCTACAAGCTCCGGGTCGGCAATGTCTCTGAAGTACACTACCATCAGCTGTTTTTCCACTCTTTTGCCGACTTTGAAGGACGACATGGCTAGTTCCGTACTTTCTCCATGTCTGCGCAGCATCGCTGTATTATCACTGAGCGTCTCTGTAAATCCGACTCGTGGTCCCCGTAGCACCGATTCCGATATGGGGTCCTCCACCCCTCGTGTATTCCCTCTGGGTGTACCCAACACAAAAGCGCCTGGTATGCCCTGAATCATGAGTATGACAGAACCGAACAGCACCTTTTGCAAGGAGAACTGCACCTCTAACGTATACTCTGTTTCCGATACCAGCATGACCTGACGAATAAACATATTCCGAAGCTCCTCTCCTCTCGGAAGATCCTCCCCCCCTTGCCCGGAACTCCCCCAATCCATCAGTGGCTTTAAAATGTTCTGATCCATGCCAACCTTATCTGTTAAGCCATCCACAAAAAAAAGCGTGCCTACAGCGTTCAGTTTTTCCAGAAAAATAGATCGTTCGTTCACGTCTGACATATCCATGACGGCTTGTCTAACTTTTTCTACATTGGCTTCATAATCTTCGGTAAAGGTCCCCTTTATCTTCTCAGCCTCACTTACAGACGGATTACGATCTGCCTGCTGCGAGCGGTCTTCTTCTAAAAGCTTTAATCGTTCCATCCGTCTGCTCTCTCGACCATCCATCGCTTTAATTTGTCGTACCATCAGAAAAATGATCAAAGGTATGATGAACAAAAAGACAGCTTCTATCCATACGTTCCATTTGGGTATATGAGTCCCGATGACCTGCCACACGTTCTTTCCTCCTTCACTTCCATAGGATTTGTATATAGATTTACCTGGATTAGAAAAAAGATGCATCGGCAATGGAATAAATTTCTTTGCTCGCAAAAGGAATAAAAAGGTGAATTTGATAGATGAACTGTAGTGTCAAAAGTGGAATTCCATGATAATATCTATTCATTCTATGACTAATGTCACAAATTTGTTGAATTCGTGGGCCATTATTCGAAACTAAAAAGGAGTTGTAGGTATGAAGAATCATTTTTGGAAGAAAGCCGCTGTGTTGAGTTTGTTAGCGGTCATTTTGTTAGGGGGAACGGCGATCAGTCCCCAGCAGGCTCAAGCATCGCCCGAACCTTATCTTGGGGAAATTACGATGTATCCTTACATGTTCGCTCCCCAGGGCTGGCTAAAATGCGAGGGTCAACTCTTGAGCATTAATCAGAATGCTGCATTGTTCAGCCTGCTGGGCACTAATTTTGGCGGTGATGGAATGAACACATTTGCATTGCCTGACTTACGCGGAGCTTCCCCGTTGCCAAATGTAAACTACTACATCGCTACCGAGGGGTCATACCCGTCCCGCCCATAATATGAATACGCTCAATAGTGTGCTATTTAATAAAGAAGAGGTGATAGCGTGCTCGAAGGCAATAACTTCACACGCAATAAATTAAAACCCTACCGTGTGTTGGTTCCACTCATGCCATTGATCGGCGGTGCGTTCCTGCTCATAGGGACGAATGAAGCCCATGCTGCCGGTTGGGAAAATGTGGTGTTGCACAAGCCAGCAAGCTCAAGCGGTTACACCCAGCCCTATGATCCCTCCAAGACTGTGGATGGGTCAATCGAACCGACAAGCCGCTGGTATCAAGCCAGCAATGGTGAAAAATGGATCCAGGTAGATCTGAGAGACTGGTATATCGTAGATCGATACGTTGTTACAGGTATGGGTGTCCATTATGGGTGGAACGATCAACGTGATCCATACAGTTTCCGATTGCAGACGAGCAACAATGGAAGTAATTGGGTGACTGTTGATACCGTTCAGAATAATGGAAGCTCTAATGTTGAAAAGAGCATTGCTCCTGTAACTACACGATACTTGCGATTAACTATTGATCAAGGAAATGCAAGAAACAATCAATGGGCTTCCATCATGGAATTCGCAGCTTATGGGGAACGATTGCCCATTCCACAGGCCCCGGGTCATTTTACAGGTACTAAAATTGGAAGTACTGTGGAATTAAGCTGGGATGCCGTTCCTTATGCAACCTCATATAAAGTCATTCGAGATAGTGTAACGCTCTATACAGGTAGCCTAACCCAATTTATAGACACTTCAGCATTGCTGCCAGGTGAAGCCCTTTACACTGTTCAGGCTGTAAATGCTAAGGGGGAGAGCACTCCCTCAGAGGTTAAAGTGATCATACTTACCGATGCTGAAAGAGTTGCACAGGCAAAAGCCGCTCTTGCTTTAGGCTTCGCATCTGGTGATACAGCTGATTCCGTATCCCAAAAGCTGACACTACCACTCGCTGGATTGAATGATACGACGGTGAGCTGGAGTTCGGATACTCCTGACGTCATTACGAACGAGGGGGCTGTCACACGCCCGCCGTACGATCTGGGTGACCGAAAAGTAAAACTGACAGCTACGATTGCGAAGGGAAGCGCCTCGGATACTCAAACTTTCGAAGTTACCGTACCGAAGATAACTGCACAAGATACTTTGGATCAAGCAGCAGACACCCTCTCGCTTGGCAATTTGTCTGCGGTAACAGAAAATATTTCTCTCCCTTTATCCGGTTATGGTGGAGCGCAGATCGAATGGTCCTCAGCCAAACCACTAATTATTGCAGCAGATGGAACACTCACCAGACCCTCTTATAATAGTGGAGATACAGATGTTACCCTAACGGCTACCCTGCAACTTGCAGGCTTAACGAAAACAAAGAATTTTACAGCGCATGTACTCAGTCTGCCCATGAGCGATACAGAAGCCGTTGACGCAGCATACAGGGCGCTTGAGTTGCCAATGACTACAGTAACCGGAGACGTATATTTGCCAAAAGACGCTCTGCATGGTGTTCAGGTGTCATGGTCATCGAATCAGCCCCAGTTCTTGGATCATACTGGGCATGTAACATTCCCAAGCTATGTGCAGGGCGATCAGACCATCACGCTGGAAGCAGTTGTGTCACGAGGCGGGGTTGAGCTACGAAAAACATTCGGCCTGCTCGTGCCTGCACTGCCCGTAAGCGCTGATGAAGCCGTAAATCTGGCAGCCAATACACTGAATTTAGATTATCCGCAAGGGATTAAGGATTCCATTGCTCTGCCTCGTACAGGAGCATTTGACACCCAGATTGACTGGTCTTCGGATCAACCAGATATTCTCAGCAACAGCGGTCAGGTGAATCGGCCTAAATATACAGACGGTGATGTGAATGTACAATTAATTGCCATTATTTCTAAAGGTGCAGCTTCTGTACAAAGAACATTCACGATCACAGTGCTGAAGGCATTACCGAATACACCTTACGTACGATTGAACGGCAGCAATCCGATTGTTCTGGAAACCGGCGATAGCTTCACTGATCCAGGAGCCAACGTACTGGACAGTGTATACGGCAATATCCTGATCCCTGAGCTTTCAGGTAGCGGGAATGTCGATACAAATGTACCTGGCGTATACGTATTGAACTATGCTTATAGCGACAATGGGGGCTGGACGGCAGAACCGGCAGAACGCCGTATAAACGTGCTGCCTCGTGCTGTTACAGCTTCAGCAGGCAATGAGGATATAGCCTCAGTGATCGTTACAGGCGCGTTGCCGAACGCAAGGCTTGAGCTGTACAATGCCCAGCAGGAGCTTATAGCGGAAGGAATTGCTTCGGGAGAGGGAAGATATACATTTACACCTGTTCCTGAAGGAGCCAGCTACTATGTGCTGCAGAACGTAAATGGCATGAAGAGCGCTCCGTCAGGGCTAGTGTATCCGCAAGGGTTAACCGCGCAGCGCGTTGCGGAATCCATCACAAGCATAGCAGCTCCTACAACAAGTGATACACTGCTTAGGTTGCCTGTTGTACCTGATGGTTTCCGTGTGACCATCAGCAGCAGTAGCCAGCCAGACATCGTGCGTACAGACGGAACTATTATTCAAGCAGATACTCCTTCCGTTGTAACTATCATGCTGGATGTTATGAGGGTAAGCGATGGTTCTCATGCTTTGACGCAAGCCATAGAAGTCACCGTCCCTGCCAAGGTAATTGCGAACACAGGCAAATCTAACAAAGATAAGAATGAGGATCTATCTGCTTTCGTACCACAGATCGGATTTTCCGAACAAGGGAAAGAGTTTTCCCTCTTTGTTCCTTCGCCGGCATTCCTGGATGAGCAGATACAGCAAGCACTTCGCGAAGGCAAAGCGTACGCAGACATTCGTTTGGAGCAGGAGAAGCAACTGAGTCGTGTTATCCTTTCTCATTCTTTACTGAATACATGGGATAAGATTGGTGCATCGGTAATATCCCGATATGGAACACTGATGATATCCAGTGACACCTTAACCAGCATGGCCTCAGGCCAGCAGGACGTTACATTGTCATTCCAGCAGGCAGATGTACAACGTGCACAGCAGATCCGTGACTGGGCCGAGCAACAATCCAGCCTGACGCTGATGGGTCCGGTTACAGACATCAAAGCCAATGTGACTGGAACCTCGTCGATCATTCTACCGCTGGATAACGAATCCTTAAGTGAGTTACACAATACAGAGCCCCAGTTCTCCATTCTTGTTATTCACGAGAATGGTGAGCGTGAGATTTTAAAAGGGACTGCTGTAATGGATTCAAAAGGGATGTTGTCGGGTGTGAGTCTGAATACGACCGGGTTAGGTACCTTTGCCGTCGCCACAGACGCAAAGACTCAAACCAATAATGCCAGTGTGCAAAATGACCCAAGCAATTCGTCAGATCCACAAGTGCTAGCTCAGGTATGGCCGGATGTACAAGGCCATTGGGCAGCGAAGTCCCTGCAATCTCTTGCAGACAAAGGCTGGATACAAGGCTATAAAGACGGAAACATACGCCCTGATCGCGCTGTAAGCCGTGCAGAATTTGTAGCCATACTGACCAGAGCATTGGGAACTGCTGGAGATGAGAGCCCTTCTACCTCATTTACAGATATGCAGGGACACTGGGCTGGATCAGCCGTGGATTTTGCTCACCGCCAGGGATGGATTCAAGGGCTAACCGCTCAAACTTTCGGACCTGATGAGAGTCTTACCCGTGAACAGGCGATGGTGATCCTGTCACACGCGATGCAGAATCAGACATCCATTTCCAGCACTGCTGCACTGCAATCCTACAAGGATGAGCAGCAGATTGCAGCATGGGCCTCCGCAGCATTTCAAAATGCAGTATCCTCCGGTTGGATCAGCGGTTATCCAGATGGAACACTCAAGCCAAAAGCGGCTATCAGCAGAGGTGAGATGGCTGAACTGCTGGTACGTATTCTTAAATAAGACTTTTCAAGCTTCATACATCAGATGAGTATAAGCAAATACAACGCGGCCTCCAAGCTTTTCGGGGGCCGTATTTTTTTATGTATATTTTATGTACAAGCCTCCAACAATCATTTTTGCTTGTTTATTCACCCTTTTCGCTTCAGTAAATATATTATCAATATCTGCGAAACGGGGCGATGAACCACCTGTCACCTCTACAGTAGGAAGAATGGTGAGGAGGAGATATTTGAATATGAAACACAAAAAACCGTTCAGGTTCAGTGGTGCCTCAAAAAGAGACGAAGACTGTAAGCCAGCAAGAATAAATAGAAATATCGAAGAGCTTCTCAAGCTTATCAATGAATTGACTGCGATCATCCCACTTGTATTCGCAAGCCCCTCTGCGGCTAATGTATCTTCCTTGCAACAGATTTTAAGACGTTTGTTGTCTCTGGCGAAAAACTTAAGACTTAGAGGCGGGATTAAGGCAGACTTACTGGCAGCGCTGGAGCTTGCTATTGTAGCGATAGAAGCCACGCCTTTCTCCCCAATCAGCGTAGGAACTACACTGCAACAATTGCTGGATGTCCTATTGTCCATCGTCTTACAGGAATCCCTCGATCCTGCTCTTAAAGACAGTTTGATCAGTGCAATCAGAACCGCCGGAACGGCTATCAGTATTGCGTTGGGTACCACGTCCTCGTCGTCAGGGGCGCCTGGTCCACAAGGACCTCCTGGATCCGTGGGACCCGGCGGTGCGCCTGGACCCGTAGGTGGACCAGGACCACAAGGGCCTCCTGGACCTATTGGGGCCGCTGGTCCTATCGGAGCGGCCGGACCCGTTGGCCCTGCCGGCCCTGCGGGGCCAATTGGGGCGGCTGGACCTGTCGGCGCTACAGGTGCTGCGGGCCCTGCCGGGGGTGTGACAGGCGCCACGGGCGCTACGGGCGCTCCCGGAGCCGCTGGAGCCGTTGGAGCTACAGGCTCCACTGGTGCGACGGGCGCACCCGGAGCTGCGGGAGCCGTTGGAGCTACAGGGTCAACAGGCGTAACTGGCTCGGGAGCCATCATCCCGTTTGCTTCAGGAGGACCTGCTATACTGACAACTGTTCTTGGCGGAGTGGTAGGAACCACAAGTTTGATCGGCTTTGGGAGCTCAGCAACAGGTATTAGCCTCGTAGGCGGGGTCATAGACCTGACAGGTACACTTGTAGGACCTCTGATTAACTTTGCTTTTTCCGTACCACGGGATGGCGTAATTACATCTATTGCTGGTTACTTCAGTACAACAGCTGCATTAACTCTCGTGGGTTCAACTGCGACAATTACTGCCCAGCTGTTTAGTTCCCCAACACCTAATAACACTTTCACAGCAGTTCCGGGAGCTATCGTTACATTGGCCCCTCCACTGAATGGCATTGTTGCTTTGGGAACGACCTCTAGCGGCATTACTACTGGTTTGGCTATCCCCGTAACCGCACAGACTCGTCTGCTCCTTGTCTTCTCTGCCACAGCTACAGGTATTTCCCTCGTAAACACTATCGTAGGTTATGCAAGTGCAGGCGTCACCATTACCTGATCCAAAAAGAAAAAAGGGCCCAGCAGGATTGTTCCTGTCGAGCCCTTTTTATTTGTATTCCAACAGACGAACTAAACCGTTTCGAACGATATTTTTACTTCTTCTCCCTCTTCACAAACGGCGAACGTTTTAATTTGTCCGTGATCAGGCTCTTGAACGATGCCCGTCTGCAGATCAATTTTCCAGTCATATAAAGGATCATAGATATTATGACCAGATACTATAGCCTCTGTAAGAGGACCTCCTTTGGGATGAGGACTGCTATTTTCAACGGCATAAAGCTCATTCTCCGAAGTGCGGAAAACAGCAATTTCAGTACCTTTGATATGGATCGTACGCCCTATTCTGATCGGAAAATCCTTACTATGACCGACGACAAGCCATTCGGCATTTTTGATCATTTGTTTGATCGCTCCCTTCCTCAGGCATTTTAGATACAATTACACAATAGACGGGGTGACAACCTCGAATAAATTTTTGCGTGAATCCTCATCATTGATGATCTTTTTCCAAGGGTCTTCGACCTGTTGTAATGCAAATTCGATGCGTTCTACTAAAGCTTGTCGATGATCTGTATCATGAACGACAGCCTTCTGAATCTCCTCCAGACCGATCCGTTCCACCCACTCCGAAGTACGTTCCAGGTATTGTCCTGTTTCCCGGTAGAGTTGCATTACGCTTCCTACAATATCAATCAACTCGGCGTCGGTTTTTACTTTACAGAGTGAATCAGCCAACCGCGCTTTAATACCGCCATTACCACCGATAAAGATCTCCCAGCCCCCATCATTACCTACGATTCCGATATCTTTGGTACATGATTCCGCACAGTTGCGTGGACATCCATTAACCGCTAATTTGAATTTTGCCGGGAAATCCAGTCGTTCGAATTTCCGTTCCAACACTTCTCCCATTCCCATCGAGTCCTGTGTGCCAAACCGGCAAAATTGTGATCCAACACAGGTTTTAACTGTACGAAGTGACTTCGCGTAGGCATATCCCGACGGCATATCGAGTTCTTCCCATACTTTAGGCAGATCCTCTTTACGGACACCGATCAAATCCAGCCGCTGTCCTCCTGTTACTTTAACGACCTTAACGTTGTATTTAAGAGAAACATCTGCTATCTTCTTCAAATCTTCTGGGGTCGTTACACCACCGTACATTCTAGGAACAACTGTAAACGTTCCATCCTTTTGAATGTTCGCGTGCAATCGCTCATTTACAAAACGGGAATCTCCCTCATTTTCATAGGTATCCGGGTTAATCATTCCCAGATAGTAATTCAGCGCTGGCCGACATTTGGAGCATCCTTCATCATTATGCCAACCCAGTACATTCATAACTTCACGCGTTGTTGTCAGTCCTTTGGTTTTGATCGCTTCCACAATCTCGTCCCGACTCAAAGTTGTGCAGCCACATATTCCTTGCTTGGCTGACGTCTTGAAGCTGTCTCCAAGAACGTACTGCAGAATTTGCTCTACAACCGGCTTACACCCTCCACAGGAACGCGTTGCTCCGGTACATGCCTTAATTTCATCGACTGTGGTCAGTCCATTATCATTAATCGCATCCACAATCGTCTTTTTGGTTACACCGTTACAGCCACAGACAATTTCGTCATCAGCCATCGTTTCAGCGGATAATGATTTCGCCCCGTCCTTGCTGCATCCAGTACCCATGATCTGTCCATATATCTCATCTGTCATCAATGTTTGCTGACGCACATATTTTTGAAGGCTAGCAGATTCGCTCACATCGCCAAACAGTACAGTTCCAACAATCTTATTTTCACGAAGCAGCACTTTTTTGTATGTGCGCTTCCACTCATCCTTTGCCACAATCACCGTATGTTCAGGCTGGGTTATGAATTCGCCAGCTGAGAAAACATCCACCCCTGAAATTTTGAGCTTGGTGGAAACCACCGATCCCATATAACCTTCAGTATCCGCACCTGCCAAATGTTTGGCAATTACACTCCCCTGTTCAAACAGCGGAGCTACCAAGCCGTAACAGGTTCCGCGGTGTTCAACACATTCCCCTACAGCATATACATCCGGCACGGAGGTTCTCATCAAATCATCGACTACAATACCACGGTTCGTTTCCATACCACTTTGCACAGCCACCTGAATATTAGGTTTGATCCCGACGGCCATAACGACCAAATCCGCTTCCAGCTCGCTTCCGTCTGAAAACCGCAGTCCTTGTACCCGATCTTGACCGTACACCTCCGCAGTTTGCATTTGCATAGCAAACTTGATTCCCTGGCGTTCTAGTTCTGTTTTCAGCATCGCAGAGGCTTCCCGGTCCAGCTGGCGTTCCATCAAATCCTCCATTAAATGAACGACCGTAACATCCATACCCAGGTTGACCAAGCCTTTAGCTGCTTCCAGCCCCAATAGGCCTCCACCAATGACAGCTGCCTTTTTAAAGGTCTTTGCTGCCTCAAGCATTGCCGAGCAATCGGCGATATCTCGGAAACCGATGACACCCGGTAATTCTTTACCCGGAATAGGCAGAATAAATGATTGTGAACCAGTAGCTACCAAAGCTACATCATAATCAATTTCCAGTCCGTCTTCGGTGCGAATCTTCTTGTTCTCACCGTCAATGCTTTTCACCATTTTTCCTGTATATAAAGTAATCCCTTGATCCGCGTACCATTGCAAATCGTTCAGTATGATATCATCAATCGTTTTACTACCTTCCAACACATAAGAGAGCATGATCCTGTTATAGTTCGGATGCGGCTCATTTCCCAGGACCGTAATTTCATACTTATCCGTTAATTTCAAAATTTGTTCGACCGTATTGATACCAGCCATCCCGTTCCCTATAACCACAAGTTTTTGTTTACTGTTTATCATATACCGGTTCCTCCATTCATTCGACGATGCTTCCTATCCGACGACATCTCCTACGTTCCTATGAATATTGCTTATGCTTCTATTTTAATGCAGCAGATAGAGCTATATGTGATTAGAATCACAATGTAGTTCAAATTAAAAATATTTAGGGATTTCCCTATTCTGCTTCAAGGGATAAAGGTAAGCAGCTGAAATTGAGTTAAAAAAAAGGACCAGCTAGCTGGTCCCTTAGTTTAATTTATGAATGATGGACTTTGACTCAAATGGGTGAAATATTCAGCAACTTCCCGTGCAGCCCGGGATGGACGCCAGCCGCGATTTTTTCCATCTGTGTACTATGAACCATAAGAAATTTATTTTTCTTAGTCAGCAGTAGGTTCCCCCGGCTACCTTCTCCCGCTTCAAGTGGCATATTCGTTCCTGCCGGAAGGATCACAATCGTCAAATATCCTTCACTGTCAACTTTACAGGGAGCATAATGAAGTGTCGTTGAATATATCTCGACAACCGTGTTTTTAGGCTGAAAAAACACCTGAACATTTGCACTGTCATAGGAATTGTCCTCAATGTCCTGTACTCTGCCGACAAGATGAATACAGTCTGTAGCGGCAATCACCACCTCGCTGCCCTGATGATATTCCAGCCCGGTCAGACCCGTATTCTGACCTGCGCAAAAACCAGCCTGAATTGGAAGTTGGCCGTACACCTCATCTTGAATCCGGTGAATTACACCGAAGTCTTCGAGTTCTGCGACCGAAGGTACATAATGGTTTCCTTGATCGGGTACGCTGGTCGTTTCTTTTGCATACTTGATAAGCTCTGTGGTATTAAAATGAGGCAGCAGCCTTCCATACGGGCGGAATGCTTCGCTCATTACCTCATAAATGACCAAAGGTGCATTGATTTGATTTAGTCTTTCCGTAGTCTTCATAGCTTGACCTCCAGCAATGAATCTCCTGTGTACACTTGGTTATTTCCCAGCACCTTAACGTCAGAGTATTCGGCTGTATTCGTCACAATAATCGGTGTAGTCATGTCATAGCCCAGAGCTTTAATTGCTCCAATATCAAACTCGACCAGCAGTTGACCTTTGGTAACCCGATCCCCTTCTGAGATATGCGTTTTAAAATGCTGTCCTTTCAACTTGACGGTGTCCATACCGATGTGAACCAAGATCTCCGTTCCTCCATCCGATACAATACCAATCGCATGGCCTGTACGGAAGGCATTAGCTATAGTTCCGTTGAATGGAGAGAGCAGTTTGCCATCCTCAGGCACAATAGCAACGCCTTTACCCATGGCTCCAGTAGAGAACACTTCATCAGATATCTCGGATAACGGTTTGACAGTACCCGTCAGCGGGCTGGAAATATTCTCGTTCGTTAGCGCAGGAGCTGGGGTTGCAGCTTCTTTCTTCTCTTCATGGACTGCAATCATTTCTGTTTCCATGGAATCATTAAATCCAAAGAAATACGTAGTAATGGCTGTGAATATATAAGCTACGATAATGGCAATTACAAATCCGGCAAATCCTGTGCCGAAGAATATCGGCAGGGATGCCAAGCCCGGTATACCTGGAGCAATCGCCACGGAACCCGCCGCACCTGTGATTGCCCCGGCGATAGCGCCCCCGATAATAGCCCATACGAACGGTTTTTTGTAGCGGATACTAATCCCGTAGATGATCGGTTCCGTGATGCCAAACAAACCTGTTATCGCTGCAGGCCCGGCAATCGCTCTCACTTTTGGATTTCTGGTTTTAAGGAATACACCCAGTGCCGCACCTGCTTGTGCAAAGTTAGAAGGCGCAAATAATGGTTTCAAAGTATCATGACCGTATACCGCAATGTTATTGTACATGATAGGAATAAACGCCCAGTGCAGCCCCATAACAACTAACATCTGCCACCCGGCACCTACAATGACTCCCGCTACAATCGGACTCAAATTGTATAAGAAGGTGTAGCCCTTAGCCATTCCCAAGCTCGCATATATTCCAATCGGTCCAACCGCGATCAGAGTCAAGGGAACAATGACCATTAGACAGATAAGTGGCGTTATAAAATTTTTCACGCTATCATGAATTACTCTATTCAGGAATTTCTCCAGAATCGATAGCAACCAAATCGCGATAATCACTGGAATAACCGAAGAAGTATAACTCATAAGAACAACTGGAATATTGAAGAACGTAATATCCACTTTATCGTTATACAAAGTAATAATATTCGGGTATACCAGAGCTCCCGCTACTGCAAGCGCTACAAACGTATTCGCTCCAAACTTTCTCGAAGAAGTGACTGCAATCGCTAGCGGCAGGAAATAAAAGATACTATCTGCGGCAGCGAACCAGATCGAATAGACACCACCTGTTTTGGTGAGCCATCCTAACGAGACAAGCATTAATAAAAGCCCTTTCAAAATACCGGAAGCTGCCAGCGCCCCCAAAAATGGTGTGAAAATACCGGAAATAATATCCACCGTTTTGTTGAACCAGTTGCCATCAGAAGCAGCGGATGCATTCGATTTGTCGTCATCTCCAAGGCTACTGATCTTTAAAATGTCTTTATATACATCCCCTACCGTATTTCCAATGACCACTTGATATTGTCCACCGTTTTCAACAACCGTAATAACCCCGGGAATATTTTGTGTTTGGTTCTTGTCGGCCTGATCCCTGTTTTTTAATTTAAATCTTAACCGAGTGGCACAATGCACCAAGCTAGAGACATTTCCTTCTCCGCCAACGGACGCTAAAATGTCTTTTGCCAGTTTTTCATTGGACATACTGCTCGCTCCTTTAATCCTCATTTGGCATTTTTCTATAAAAGTAAACGTTTACATGGATGGTGGTAATTCAAAGACTCTACGCGCACTCCAAGGAGTACGAAAAGAATATAGAGTCTTTGAATTACACGGGTTCAATCGTTACCGACTTCTTCCTACCATTCTCTTGATTGTATGTCTGCGTCCTTTAATGGACAGCGCAAGCTGGTATACGTTCTCAGGAAGAGGTGTTCCTGCATAACCACCATCTCCAATGGCATGAATATCCGCGCCCGTCTGTTTCATCATGAGTGCGATCCAAGCAATCGTTTGAACATCTGCCCCTTCAACTGAGCTGTTCAGGAAAGAAAGAGCAAGCGTTCCGGGTTTATATGAATGGACAAATTCTACACATTGTCTGACGTGCTCCACTGTAATACCATGTCTGGAGCCAGGTGCAGGCAACGTAATAACGTCAGCACCAGAATCGATCAAGTCCTTAATAATTTCATTGGAAGGTCTCTCGCTCAGTGGATCACCCAATACTTTCTCAATGGTTCCGTCTTCCCATTTTCCGGCGCAGATCAGGATTTTGTCTCCCAGTGTTTCTTTTGCCAGCTTGGTAGCCTCAATGATCCGTTCAAAGGTTGTACCTGCGGAAGGATTTCCTCCCAATACGATAAAGTCAGCTCCAATCTCTAAGGCACGCAGGAAGTTCTCTCTGGAAGCGATTCTTCCTTCTTTGGCCTCCACATATTGTTCTCCCGCAACCTGAGCATCCGGGCTTGGACACTCAAAATAAATACCGAGCGGAACACCTGCCCATTCCTTGATTTGCTTCAGGCTATACGGCTTATCAGCCAGCTTGCCATGCTTCATTTCACGCAATCCGATATTGGATTCTTCCTTGATCATATCAAAGCCATTCAGCATAACCATATCTGCGCCGTAAGCTGCTTGGATCTCCGCATTGGTAACGCCATCGACCAGGCCGGAATTCAGCATCACATGATGCTGTCCCATAATGACGCGCCCTTCAGAAGCCAGAATGGATTCTTTTAGATCTGCTGCGCTAAATTTCAAAATATCCGTTTTCGTGCTTGCGATTAATCTTTTTGCCAATGTAATCTCCTCCAAGTCATTTATGTTTTAAGTGGTCGTTCGTCAGCACAAATGCTGTTCCTCGATGTCGGATATCATCTTGATGCGGTCGCCATGGCGTCCTCCTTCAAACTCAGCCTCCAGCCATGATTTCACTATCATTTTCGCCAATTCGCTTCCGACGACACGTGCACCGAATGCAAGAACATTTGTATTGTTGTGCTGCTTGGACAACTGTGCAGAATAAGGCTCGCTGCATACTACAGCCCGAATTCCCTTGACTTTGTTGGCCGAGATGGATATTCCCACGCCTGTGCCGCAAATCAGAATGCCTGCGTCAGCCTGCTTTCCGACCACAGCCTCTGCAACGAGCTTTCCATACTTCGGATAGTCGGTTCTTTCTGAAGTTTGCGGTCCATAGTCCATGACCTCATGACCCAGTTCATTAAGATAAGTTGAAATCGTCGTTTTAAGCTCTACAGCCACATGGTCGCTACCGATGGCAATTTTCATGGCTTTATTCCTCCCCGAATTAGATATTTTTTAATCTGTTAATGATGGTTTTGTAAGATTCTTCTTTACCAAACAAAGTGGATGTCCCCAGTACGAATCCTTCAACCCCGTAGTGTGCCAATTCGTTGATCTTCTCTTCGGAGATAGCCCCATCAACCACGATTGTATAATTCAATCCCTTTTCGTGTTTAAAAGCTTGCAGCGCTTTAATCTTGTCGTTCACGAAGGGTAAATATTTTTGCCCTGCAAAACCCGGATTTACGGTCATGACCAACACATAGTCAACCATGCCAAGTAAAGGTTCTACTGCAGCAATGGCTGTCCCCGGATTAAGAGCGATTCCCGCTTTTACCCCTCTTCCAACAATTCGGTCAATGGTACGCGTCGGATGCATGTCGGCCTCCGGGTGAAAATAAATGATGTCTGCACCCTTATCAGCAAATAAATCAATGTAGGCGGAAGGGTTGTCTATCATCAGATGTACATCCATTGTTTTTTGAGTTTGTTTACGGATAAACTCCAGATCCTGAAGCCCCATTCCGAAATTAGGGACAAATCTACCATCCATAATATCAATATGATAAATATCCACATTGGCTTCTTCCAGCGCGTTTACTTCATGTTCCAAGGAGCTGAAATTAGCGCACATCATGGAAGGACATAATAGCATACTCATTCATAATCACCCTTCTTCTAAAATAGAGTAAACGATTACTCAAACGACATAATCTGTTTTACATTTTCCAAAAAGCAGCAGTTGATCTTTATGCCCTTTGGTATTGAATAAATTGGTAGAGAAAACGTTTACCCATTGAAAAAATAACAACAGTTCATGGCTCGAACTTCATCACTTGTTGGTTTCTCACACATCATATGGATTCTGAACTCTCTTGGGTAAACGATTACATTTAACATAATTAAAGTTATCATTTTCTGATATTGTTGTCAAACCATTTTTTTGTTGGATATTAAACGGGAAAGTTTACAGCATAATAGAGCACAGCTCAACCATCTTACTCTGGAGAGGTAAAACAGTACCTATGCTCACCTCTCCCTTGGCTAATGCAAGATGATATCTGACCACGAAACTAGGTGGTACTGCGTTGTATCAATCGTACTGGGATGGAATAATGCTGCTCTTGTTCCATCTTGTCTCCACTCAGCATACGAAGCAGCATACTGGAAGCTTTATCTGCAAGTGTTTCTTTATCCTGTTCAATTGTGGTCAATGGTGGATTACAATATTGGGAAATTGTGTCATTATCAAAACCCACTATCTTGACTTCACCGGGGACCTGTACTCCGAATTTCTGTAACGCCAGTAATCCGCCCAAAGCCAACCAGTCATTAGTTGCAAAAATACCGTCAAACCGCAGTCCTTTTTCCAAGACATGTTTAATAGCAGCCTGTGCGGTCTCCAGAGTAGGCCCATCATTGCGAACTGCAACCAAGTGGTCCTCGGATGGATGCAGTCCATGCTTTTGCAGAGCATCTTTATACCCGTACAGACGCTCATTAACAGAGGATAGATTGTTTTGCTTGGTCAACAGCAAAATTTCCTTGCAGCCTTTGTTAATCAGCTCCTCTGTCGCCAAAAATCCACCCTCATAATGATTGGACTCAATAAAAGCTACGTTCGTATTAATCTTTGGTCGTCGGTCAATACATACAATCGGAATGGGACGTTTAAGCAATTCCGCAGAAAGCTCCTCCTGACCCGAAATGCAGATCAGACCATCTACCATTTTTCCATCCAAAGTTTTCAAATATTCTCGTTCCTTCTCCGCATCTTTAGCAGTATTACATATAATGGTAGAATATCCTTGTTTAAAAAAGAAGCTTTCCACTTTTTGTACAATGACTGAAAAAAATTCATTATTAATATCCGGCACCAAAACGCCAATCGTCTGTGATTTACTCATCCGCAGGCTTTTGGCGATGCTGTTAGTCTCATATTGGTACTTTTGGATTACTTCAACAACCTTCTGCCGTGTTTCCTCAGAGAAGCGACCATTCTCGTTAATCACACGGGAAACCGTAGCTACAGAAACTCCACTTAACCTGGCAATATCCTTTATGGACACTTGATTTTTTTTCATATTATTTCCCTCAAATAATTATATTGAGTAAACGTTTTCCTGATTGGAGATTAACATAATCCTAATATGGGTGTCAACTGACACACTAGCATAGAAAGAGTTTTCCGCCAAAATACAAAGAGACCACAAGTCAACATACCATTTAATGAGTAAATACAACCTTTATAAGGAATACTTTAGGAACAACTTGTATCTTAAGGAAAAATGAATTAATCGTATGGAGGTGATCATCATGTGGTCTAAAATAATTTCTTATATTCCAAGCTGGAGTACACTCTTTCAAGCAGGCCTCGCGTTGATTATTCCTTTAGGGATTTATTATATAAACACCTCGATTTATTCGTTTGTTGGCAGTAAGGGAGCGAAATCCAAGCATTCTTCTGGTCGTTCTCTCTCCGATGAAAATAACGAAGGGCACATTGATCAACAGCATGAACCAAGCTACAAAATTACAGGGAATTATGATTCCGACTTAAAGTCGATCCAAGAAGCTATAGGCGAAAATAGTGATGTGCATTTTCGTGAGTTTGTAGTAAAGAAATATCATGCACGGTCCGTTTTAGTCTTCATAGATGGTATGCAGGATGAAAAGCTAATGAGCAAGCAGGTATTGGAGGTCTTGATGTTTGACGGCCAGCAGGCCCCACAGGAACAGCAGGAAAGTATAAATAGCTCTTTTATAAAAGAAAGCTTGATGCCGCTTACGCAAATTAGTGAAGTTGCTGATATGGAGGACCTGCAAGAGTCTATACTTTTAGGGCATACTGCCTTATTAATTGAAGGAATGAAGGGAGCACTGCTGGTAGGCTCGCCTAATGGCGCCATTCGCTCCGTCAATGAACCAACCTCTGAAGCATTACTTCGGGGTCCTAGGATCGGTTTTACGGAGGTATTAAGTGAAAATACTTCGATGCTTCGACGCCAAGGCATAAACAAAAGTCTGGAAATGAAGAAATTCCAAGTGGGAAGCCGAATCAAAAAAGATCTGGTTGTCGCGTACATCAAGGATATTGTGAATCCGGATCTCCTCGAAGAAGTAAACAGCAGAATTTCAAAAATAGACATGGACTTTTTAGCTGAATCCGGTTATGTGGAGCAACTTATTGAAGACAATTATTTAAGTCCGTTCCAGCAGGCTCACAACACTGAGCGCCCCGACCGTGTCATGAGTGCCTTGTTGGAAGGAAGAGTAGCGATTCTGCTGGATGGTACTCCCTTTGCACTTATTGTTCCGGTGACCTTCAGTATGCTACTCCAATCTCCCGAGGACTATTATGAGCGCTGGATTCCAGGGACACTTTTACGGGTGTTGCGATTTTTCGGAGCATTTATAGCGCTTATGGGTCCTGCTTTATATATCTCTTTTATATCGTTCCATCCCGGTTTGATTCCAACCAAGCTGATTATTAGCATCATCGAGACCCGTCAAGGCGTTCCTTTTCCATCTGTCATAGAAGTTATGATTCTGGAAATCTCTATCGAAATCCTGCGGGAAGCTGGCATACGATTGCCCAAGCCTATTGGTCCTGCCATGGGCATTGTGGGAGGCTTAGTCATCGGCGACGCTGCTGTCAATGCGGGCATTGTTAGCCCGTTCCTTGTGATTGTGGTTTCGGTTACTGCCATCTCTTCGTTTTCGATACCGACATATAGTGCGGGCATTACCTTGCGTCTTTTGCGTTTCGTCGGCATGCTATTTGCAGCAATCCTGGGCATGTTTGGAACCGTATTGTTCTTTCTGTTAATTTGTATCCATCTGACGAAATTAAAAAGCTTTGGCGTACCGTATGTGACTCCCTTCTCCCCTATGCGTCCAAGCGACTGGAAGGATGTGTACATTCGAGCCCCTATATCTCTGATGAAACGAAGACCCGTTATGATGAAAACTCAGCAAAGCAAGCGCAAATCATAGCACCCGGAGGAAGGAGGAAGGATTGTGTTTAGACGTTCTGATGATAAGATTACATCCAAACAGGCGGCAGTATTCCTGACCAATACGGTATTGGGCGCAGGGATTTTGACACTGCCGAGAGGTGTAACTGAAACGGTAAAGACTCCGGATGCATGGCTCTCTGTCCTGCTTGGCGGATGTATTGTCATATTAGTGGTGTTGCTCATGGTAAAATTAAGCCAACAATTTCCCGGAAACACTGTGTATCAATACTCCAGGAGAATCGTCGGTATCATTCCAGGAGGATTTTTAAGTCTATTATTAATCATATACTTTATCATCATCGCTGGCTTTGAGATTCGTGTTTTAGCTGAAGTGACGATTTATTTTTTGCTTGAAGGGACACCCATATGGGCGATTGTGATTCCATTCATCTGGGTGGGAAGTTATCTGGTTTTTGGAGGTATTAATCCCATTGCGCGGTTATACCAGATTGTACTCCCGATCAGTCTCTTCTTTTTACTCATCTGTTTTGTCCTTAGCCTAAGGATCTTTGAAATTGACCATCTTCGTCCTGTATTGAGTAGCGGTATTCTTCCAGTAGTTAAGGGGCTAAAGTCGACTGTCCTTGTTTTCACTGGATGTGAAGTCATCATGACACTGGTCGCTTTCTTGCAGTACCCTGAAAAAGCCATAAAGGCCATGGTAGTGGGAATCAGCATCCCTTGGGTATTATATTTTTTGACAGTAGTTATGGTAGTCGGCGGGTTATCGGTGGACTCTACTATGACAAGTACCTGGCCCACCATTAATTTAATGCGCAGCTTTGAAATCTCCGGATTTCTTTTTGAACGTCTTGAGTTTCCGTTGCTGGTAATCTGGATGATGCAAATGTTTTGTAATTTCTGCAGTTTTTTCTTCAATGCATCCTTAGGTGTCTCACAGGTATTTGGCCTTAAATATCGTTATGCGATTTTTGGCTTAATCCCAATTATCTTTATCTCCACAATGACTCCTGTTCGTATGATGGAAGTGTTTAGCCTAGGCGATGCGATCGGATACATGGGAATCATTTTATTTTTTCTGGTCCCGGTACTTCTCTCCATCGTTTTCATGATCAGGAAGAAGGGAATGAAGCAAAATGTATAGGCAACAAATCCTATCTTTGCTGCTTGCCTTCATTCTCCTGGTAACTCAAGCCGGTTGCTGGAGCAGCAGAGAAATAGAAGAACTAAGCATGTATACAGGACTGGCTCTGGATAAGGGTGAGCCCAGCACAGTGGAAAAGGGCCTGGAAAAGGAAGGCAGCCGTTACTTCAAGAAAAACAAAATTACTGCCACTGTGCAAATCGTCCCCAAAAAGACTTTTGGAAACACGGCAAAACAAGGCGGTGGACAAGGGCCAAACTATATTAATATAGCTGCCACCGGGGATTCTTTACTTGAAATCTTCCGGCAATTATCCCTCCGTCTGGATCGCCCGATTATTGGTCACCATCTAAAGGTCCTGGTGGTTTCCACCAAATTGGCAGAACAACAGACGATGCAGCAATTGATGGATTTTGTGCTTCGTGATAATGATATTCGTCCGAGTTGTTTTGTTTTCTTAAGTAAGGAACGTGCAGCTGATACCTTAGTTACCAAATATAAGGACGAGGTCCCATCCATTCATATTCTGTATATGCTTCGTAATCATTTCAGAACCAGCAAGGTGATGAGGGGAGTCAATTTGTCTGAATTGGATGGGTTGATGCACTCCAAAAAAAGCTATATATTGCAAAACATTTCTGAATCCGATGGGGAATTAGAATTTTCGGGTGCTGGTGTTATTAAAGGAGACACCGGTCACTGGATCGGTAGTTTGGGACAACAAGACGTAGAGAGCATTGCATGGATTAAAGGTGATGTTGAGGGCGGAGCTGTCAAAACGTATGACAAGCGGAATGAAGCTATAACTTATGAGATCAAATCGGTAAAAAGCAAAATAACAGCTAAGGTGACCGAGGGTAACGATATCTCGTTTCACGTAAAAATTGAATCCAAAGGACGTTTAATCGAAAACTGGGATGAGAAAGTGAACCCGACAGAGACACGAAACATGAAAGAGGCTGAGAAAGAATTTGAAAAAGAAGTGACTAGAAGGATTAAGTCTCTTATGCACAAATTACAATCAGAATATAAAGTCGATGTCGCCAGTTTTGGCGAACGTTTAAATATTGAGCAGCCTCAAGTGTGGAAAAAAGTAAAGGATGATTGGGATTACAAATTCAGCAAAATCCCCGTAACCTTCGATATAAAATTATCCATTACGGATTTAGGCTCATCTGCTGAATGAGTATAATCTACTCCAGAGTTCCTCCTAGAGCAAAAAAAGAAACCCTCTCTTCAAAAGACAGGGTTTCTCCACAACAGTGGACTATTCCAACTCATTGCTCTTTCTTATATCTACTCTAATCGGTCAGCTTAAGAAATCAGTTCTTTTCTCTTCACCGTGGGAACGTCTGGCAAAGTCGACAAATTGGAATTTGTCCAACCGATGCCTTGACTCGGTATACTGGAACAAGGTGGTGTCCTCCAGATAAACATAGTTACGTACTACGACCACATGAGTGTAGTTCTGAAGGTCCATCAGCCTACGATCTTCTTCGTCTGCATTTTCTACGGAAACGACTTTTTTGGCATAACTGATTTGAAGATGGAGTTCTCCCTCCAAATATTCGTAGATGGACCCACGACTAATTTCCTCGGTAAGCACAGGTACAATGTCTGATCGAAAGTAATCTTTATCCAGTATGACGCATTCACCCTCAATCTCACGCGCACGAATAACTTTCCAGACCAAATACTTGTCTTTGTTAATCTCAAGATGATTGGCTATGTCATCTGGAACTGGAATTAAATGATTTTCATGTACAATTGTTCGTGATGTACGCCCAATCCGTTCAGACATTTCCTTGAAACTGACCAAGCCTCCTATAGGGAAATCCATCCGTCCCATATCCAGAACAAAAGATCCTTTAGCTTTTATTTTATGGATATACCCATTTTGTGCAAGCAAGTGAAGTGCCTTACGTACGGTTTCGCGAGAAGTGTTATACTCTCGGGCCAGTTCATTTTCAGATGGCATTTTCGTGCCTGGAGCCAATTCGCCTGTCTGGATTCGTCCCGAGTACTCCTGATAAATTTGCAAAAATATATTCTTTGTCAATTTTCATCACCACGTTCATTGTAGCATCCTTTCACTTCCTGTTCACTAAAATAGGCTGTACGATGAATCTGACTTAATTCGTATTGTCTGATGAAGAATTCAAATGAATTCTCATTAAGGTATACTGCAAATCTTCTGCCTCACCTGGCAGTTCCTCAACCGATTCAATCATGCTCTGACCATCCGGGACAATGACTGGTGTAATAATGGGGTATCCCGATTTCTGAATCAGCTCACGGTCAAATTCCATCAATAGTTGTCCTTGCTTTACGGTTTGACCTGTCTCCACATGCATGGTGAATCCTTCCCCCTTCAGGGACACCGTGTTAATTCCCACATGTACCAGAATCTGTACACCTGTCGGATGCTCTAAGATCAAGGCATGCTTGCTTTTCACCATGATGTGAATGACTTGCCCACTGAAAGGGGCAAGAATTTTGCCATCCTTTGGTTCCACTGCTATACCTTGACCCATCTGCCGTTCGGCAAAAGCCGGGTCAGGAACTTGTTCTAACGGTACAACACGTCCTCGTACGGGAGTCCTCACTTCAAGCACATCTAGTGCGGTATTTTGCGGAAGCGAGTCTTTCCTTACGGAATCATTGGCTGGTGCAGCCTGACGGCGCTTAGTTAACAACTTGCCATACATTAAAGTTAAAGCAAACGGCACAATTAACACGATCGCCATCCCGATGAAGAATACACCCCAGTTGTTTGGGAAAATAGACAAGAAGCCTGGAATCCCGCCCACACCAATGGAAGAAGCCATCACATGATTTACGGTGAGCAATATACCTGCAATACCGGAACCGATCATTGCGAATACAAACGGATATTTATACCGGATATTCACTCCGAATATGGCAGGCTCGGTTACACCCAGAAATGCAGACACTGAAGAGGTAAGAGCCAATCCTTTTCCCTTTTGCTCCTTCAATACCAGCATCATTGCCAGTGCTCCGGCACCCTGAGCGATATTGGACAGCGCCAGCATCGGCCAAAGGAATGTTCCACCCTGCGTACCAATTAATTGCACGTCCACCGCCAGGAAAGTATGGTGCATTCCCGTAATCACGAGCAAGGAGTACAAGCCTCCATAAATCAGGCCTCCCACTGCAGGAGCCAAATCGAAAACGTATACAAGACCAGACGTAATAGCATTACCAATCATAAAAGTAACCGGACCGATCACTGTAAAAGCCAGAAATCCCGTTATTAATAATGTAATCGGTGCTACGAGTAACAGCTTAAATGAATCCGCTATCTTCTTATTTAGGAATTTCTCAATGTGGGCGAGCACGTAAGCGGATACTAAAACGGGTAAAACCTGTCCTTGATAACCAATCTTGTTCACTTCCCACCCAAACAAATTCCAAACCGGAACGGTGCCCTTTGTAACCGCATCCGCATAACCGTATGCACTTAGCAGATCCGGATGAACCAGAATCAGACCCAGTACGATCCCGAGTAAAGGACTGCCGCCAAACCTGACAACGGCCGACCATCCAATTAAGGCAGGTAGAAATGTAAATGCGGTGCTGGCAATGGTGTTAATGATAGCAGCAAAGTCGGTCCATTGAGGATAGACCTGAACCAAAGCCATTCCTTCGAAGAAGATTCCCTTACCAGTCAAAATATTATTTATTCCAAGCAATAAGCCTGCAGTCACGATTGCGGGCAAGATAGGGATAAAAATATCTGCCAGCGTCTTGATGGCACGCTGAATTGGATTTTGTTTTTTGCTTGCCGCATTTTTGACATCGTCTTTAGAAGCCCGACTACCTCCTGTAATGGAGATCATTTCGTCATATACCTTATCCACCAGACCTGGGCCAATCACGACCTGATACTGTCCTTGTGAAGAGAATTGGCCTTTGACCAGATCATTTTGTTCAAGTGCATCTTTATCAACCAGCTTATCATCATAAAGGGCAAACCGCAGACGAGTTACGCAATGCGTAGAGGCCTCTATGTTGTCTTTGCCACCAACGGCTTTTATAATGTCTTCTACCTGTGATCTTTCAATCGCCATTTAGCCCACTCCCTTAACGTTCGCTCATTTTAAAGCAGCAACCCCGGTTGTAAAAAGTAGCGTACCCGGGGTGCTACCTGATGTCTCCATACTATTCACTAAGGCTACGAACAATCCACATATAGGAAGCATATGGGGTCAAAGAGATTACTTCTTTTAGCTCCGGGGCGTGCTGGGTATTACCAATTAAGAGCTCAGCCGCATCCAACGCTTGATTTTCTAAACATGAATAAAATGAATTCGGTATACGGAATTGCGTATCCTGTCCGCTAAAATTGGAGATGACGATCAAAGTCTCCTCTTCATTGCTGCGTTGATAGGCATAGACCTGAGGATGAGCTTCGTCCAGGCGTAGATAATTCCCATCGGTAATGACTTGCACCGTCTTACGCAGATGAATTAGCTTACGGTAATGGTGATAGATAGAGTTCGGGTCCTCTAACTGAGTCTGAACATTAATCTGTGGATATCGTTCATCTACCTTAATCCAGGGAGTACCTGAAGTGAAGCCCGCATTGCGAGTACCATCCCACTGCATCGGTGTTCTCGAATTATCACGAGACCGCTCTCGAATGATATTCAATGCTTCTTCTGCACTTTTGCCTTGCTCCTGTAAGATACGATACATATTCAGAGATTCAACATCCCGAAACTCTTCAATGTCTGCCCACTGCGGGTTGGCCATCCCAATCTCTTCACCCTGAAATATATAAGGCGTTCCTTGAAGACCATGTAGCGTGGTTGCCAGCAGCTTAGCGCTTTCCGCTTGGTATTCGCCATCATCCAAAAAGCGAGAGATTGCCCTTGGCTGATCATGATTATTAAAAAACAATGCACTCCAGCCACCGCCCTGTTGCATGCCCGTTTGCCAATCCGAGAATAGCTTTTTCAGCATTTCAAAATCATATGGCATCAATTCCCACTTTTGTCCATTTGGATAATCCACCTTCAAATGATGAAAATTAAAGGTCATGGACAATTCTTTTCTCTCTGGATTGGAATAACGGATACAGTGATCCAGTGAGGTGGAGGACATCTCACCCACAGTGACGCTATTCTGTTTGGCAAATACTTTCTCATGTAACTCATGGATGTATTCATGCACATGTGGACCGTCCGTATAATACTTACGTCCGTCGCCAGGAGCCGTGCTTCTATCATCGTCCGAGAATTGCTGATCCTTGGAAATCAAATTAATGACATCCAGTCGGAAACCACTAACTCCCTTCTCAGCCCAAAATTCCAGCAGATTGACAACTTCTTGACGGACTTTGGGATTTTCCCAGTTTAGATCCGCCTGAGTCTTATCAAACAGTGTCAGGAAATATTGGCCTGTTGCCTCGTCATATTGCCAAGCTGGTCCACCAAATTTGGAAACCCAATTGTTTGGAGGTCCACCATCGGGTGCTGGATCACGCCAGATATAGTAGTCCCTATACTCACTATCCTTAGAAAGCCGTGCCTCCTGGAACCAGGCATGTTCTGTGGAAGAATGGTTAACCACGATGTCGATCATTAGGTACATCCCACGCGCCCGGATTCCCTCGCTCAATTCTTCAAAATCCTGCATTGTTCCATAATCGGGATTAATCTGGCAATAATCGGCTACATCATACCCGTTATCACGTTGTGGTGAGACATATACAGGCTGCAACCAGACAATATCGACACCCAGTTTTTTCAAATAATCCAGCTTTTGCGTCAGTCCTCTTATATCACCGGTTCCTTTGCCCGTTGTATCGTTAAAACTTTTGGGATAAACCTGATAGACCACTGATTTGCGCCACCAGTCCTTATCTTGAGGAATTAAAGTCTTGTTCATTGCTTCCATTCATGCTCATTCCTTTCTTGCGAAATGAAGTAGCGTAAAAAATAATATAACGCTTTCAACATCTTGTATATACAAGATTAAGTCATGTATATACAAGTTGTCAACAGCTTTATCTATTAAGGTAATACCCGTTTTACAGCTAAATGATCAGGAGACTCATCCATTCTGTCCGATTGTATGTTATGACTCGTAGAATAAGCTCAATTCACACGAAAAAAGGCTCCTGCCTATAGTCAGGAACCTTTCTTTTCTATGATGAATAAGGTACTCATTTACATCCATATCGATAGTGCACTATAAAGGAGCAATAAGGACATTATGATATTGAAGGAACGCTCATGCTTATTCAAGAAACGTTGAAACACTGCGCCAAAAATCGCCCAGCTCACTACAGCTACAAAACCAATACAGGTCAGGAGTAATGAAATCGTAATAAGCTCTATATACGATACATCATAAGGCATTACAAACGTTGAAATGACCGTAATACCATACAAAATGATTTTTAAATTGATAAATTGTAGCAACAGTCCTGATTTGAAGGAATATCCCTCATTGTGATCATTATCCTCCGTAGAGGATTTGCTCTTTGCAATTTTCACCGCCAGATAAAGCATATACAGACTGCCGAGAACATTCATCCAGATCTTAACCCGTGGCAAAAAATGATACAAAGCAAGATTAAAATAGCAGGCTAACAGCATAATGGCGAAACAGCCTGCTGTTACTCCCAGCAAGAATGGGAATGCTTTTTTCAAACCCAACCGCCTGGCACTGTCTAAAGACATAATATTGTTGGGACCTGGCGTAAAGCTGCTAACAAGTGCATAAGAAAGGAACGGAATAAACGGCATGCAACAATCAACTCCCGTATGTTATAATTGAATGAAATGTACGTTGAGACGTACATTTGTACTTTATGATTGTACAATATGTTCTTTATAAAGCACAATAGGAGCGAAGAATTATGGAGAATATTAATCTGATTTTAAGTAAAAATTTGAAACATCTAAGAAATGAAAGAAAATTAAGTTTAGATAAATTAGCTGATCTGACGGGGATCAGTAAAACGATGCTCGGTCAGATTGAGCGCGGAGAATCTAATCCCTCGATTACAACCGTATGGAAAATTGCGAACGGCTTGAAAATCTCTTTCACTGCTCTGATTAATGAACCACCTTCAGATGCAGTAGTCGTTCCTAAAAGCAAAGTACAAGTGCTCGAGGAAAATAATCACTATCGGTTGTATCCGTTTTTCCCCTATGAAGGCAGTAGAAATTTTGAGGTCTACACCGTAGAGATTGAAGCAGGCGGAGAACTGAGTTCAGCGCCGCACCGTGAAGGTACAGAAGAATTTATTACGGTATTTGAGGGTGAGATGGTGATAAAAGTCAGTGAGGAAATATACACGGTTAAAGCTGGAGATTCGATCCGCTTTAAAGCAGACCGTCCACACATTTACTATAATCTAGGAGAAACCCTGGTTCGGATGAATATGATTATTTATTACTCTGTATAGTTCAATCTTGAAGACCATAAGTATACAAGTCTTTAAATTAAATGATCCTATTAAAATAAGGAGCGCTTTTAATAGGATCATCGGTACAAATATTAAATAATTTGCCTGTATGCTGTTTAGGAGATTTTAATTTGCTTTATCACTCGTGCTGGATTTCCAGCTACAACCACATGATCTGGAACATCCTTGGTTACTACTGCTCCTGATGCTACTACGACATTATTACCTATCGTAACACCGGGATTAATAACTGCTCTACCGCCAATCCATACATTGTTGCCAATCGTTACAGGTTTCCCATACTCTGGACCAGCGATTCGTTCAAACGGATCTATGGGATGAGTCGCTGTGTAAATATGAACTCCTGGAGCCAGGAAACAATTATCTCCAATGCGCACTTCGCAAACATCCAAAATGGTACAGTCAAAGTTGGCGTAGAAATTTTCCCCAACATGGATATTGTATCCGTAGTCACAGCGTATGTTGGGTTCCATACCTATATTTTCACCAGTTGATCCGAAAAGCTCCTTAAGTAACTTTTCACGGTACTTACGATCCGTCTCTGCCGTCTGATTAAAGAGACGTACACATCTTCTCGCATACTCTCTTTCTTGCGTTAATTGAGGATCAGCAGCTACATAAAGTTCTCCATCCATCATCTTTTGTTTTTCCGTTTTCATAGTCATGGGACAATCCCCTTTATATTTTAATCTGATTTTTTTCTTTCATCCCAATAGGTTGGGCTGCACCCGATATCAAACCAGCAACAATAACGCCAACAAGCACTACAATCAAGGCATGTAGAAGTCCAACATGTTCACCTAAAAACCCTAATCCTGGGGGGCCTACTAAAAAGGCAATGTAACCGATCGTGGCTACGGCTCCAACCCGGATAGCTGCACCACGAGGATCGTCTCCGGCAGCAGATAAGCCCACAGGAAAACCAAGTGAGGCTCCAAGCCCCCATAATACGACGCCCAGTCCGGCCATGAGGTAATGCTGTCCCCAGATCACTAGAATGATACCGATAGCAGCCAGGACAGCACTCCCTTTCAACACAGGGACACGGCCGTATTTATCCAGTATGAATCCACCAGTAAAACGTCCAATGGTCATCGCTGCCACAAATAGTCCATACATATAGGAACCTGTTAAAGAATCCACGCCATAACCATCTACCATCGTTAGCGGCAGCCAGTCATTCGCAGACCCTTCTGCAAACGCCATACCTAACACGATGATACCGATTAGTAAAATCCGTCTTTCTTTCCATACAGCAAGCTGCGCCTTGAGATTAGATCCGACCTTTTGAGTAGGAACTTCTTTCTCTATACCTGTATCGCGGGGCAGAAAACGATAAAAATAGAAAGTTACCGCTGCAATCATGACAGCCATAGCTCCAAAATGGACCACAACAGGTATGTGTAGTGCCGCTGCTCCAGAGCCAATAACCGCACCTACAAGTGTCCCCATACTAAATGAACCGTGAAAAGCGGGCAAAAGCGTTTTTTGCAATTGATTTTCTACCGCAGAACCTTCGACATTAAGAACTACTTCTGCTGTCCCATAGCCACCTCCAAAGATGACCAAACCAGCAAATACGATGCTCGTGAGCGAAAATGCAGTTCCCAACCCTACAATGACAAAACCGATCACAATCAAAATCGCACTTACCAAAATGACCGCCCGTCCACCTATACGAGAAATCATATTGCCTGCACTAAGTAGTCCCACTAAAGAACCTGCGGCTAATCCAAAAATAATGATTCCCATTTCGGCAGTCGAGACATGTAAAATATCCCGTATAATAGGCGTTCGAGACACCCAGGAAGCAAAAGCTACACCCGGTAAAGCGAACAACAAAAACAAAATATTACGAATTACCCGAGGATTCATGGATGATTCTACTGGCATTTACATATCTCCTTATCACCACTTTTTATTAATCTTTTAATAAGATATATTATAATTAGTCATTCTATTCGTATCCAAACTATTTGTCAAAAAGAGAATTATAGTCATAGATCGCTATTGACCGTCAGTTGTAAACATATTAAAAAGGGCCTGAGCAGGTAGGGCATAAGCATTCACCACCTGTTCAGACCTTATTAGTTAAACCATACAAGCTCTATACTGAATCAGCCTTGAATTGTCTTTTGGATTCTTCTTCTATTTTCAGTCTGGTTTCTCCCAGCAACCCTCCATCTGCTGACGCCTGAAGCAACAACTCACCAGCCACATAACCGGATTGTATAACAACGAGACACCTTCCCCTGTGTGTTCGTCTCTCATTCCCCTTGAAGGATTCATCGCTGGTGAGATCACCATTGTCTATTCCAAGGATACGACCATCTCCCTGCAGTTTAAAGATTACATCAAAATCCTGGTTAGGTACGATGATCCCGTTTGGGTCTATGACGGTTACTTCCACATGAGATATCTCATGCCCATCAGCAGGTAGAACCGTCCGATCGGCCTCCAACTTTAGAGCATAAGGAGCCCCGGCAGTGGTCAGTTCATGCTCACAAACCTTCTCGTTTCCATTGCGACCCACAGCCCGGATTTTGCCCGGTGTATAGGGAAGCTCCCATAGGATTAAATGATTAGGGTAATCCACTAGCTTCCTCTCACCGTATGATTCATCATTCACGATCAATTCCACACTCTCACAATTAGTGAAAGTAACCAACCGTATCAATTTTCCACCGTATTCAGGAAATGTCCAGTGATCTTCCATAGCCGGAGATTTCCAGTGCATCGTCCATGTCGGATTAAATTCCGATTTCATATGTTCGTTAAATGCGGCTATGTGCACAATAGGCTGATCAGACCATAAACTTTGTTGGAGATAAGATACTGGTTTGCGGAATCCGCAAGTATCAATCAGACCCGAAGACCACCCTTTGGAGGGATAGCTCGTTTCTCCCAAATAGTCAATTCCACTCCAAACAAATTGACCGATCACATAATCATGATTAGCGACATCAAACCAGGGATTCATAGGCAAATAACCTTTAACCCGGTTATCCTTACCCCGATAGTACGGGAACGTCTCGGTTCCAAGGATAAGCGTATCCGGCATGGCCGCTCTATAGTGCTCATACCACTGCTCCTGATAGTTTAACCCTAGAACATCCACTCGTTGTGCCAGCTGTTTGGTATGCTCCACTTTGGCCTCAATCGAACCCTCACGCAAGCTGATCGATGTATTATGCGGCTCAAGCGCACATGTAACTGGTCGGGTTGGGTCTTTTTCATGGCAGAAACCCACGAGCTGCTCCAACATTTTGAGCATGGATGGCTGACCTTGGTTTTCCACTTCATTCCCAACGCTCCACATGAAAACACTGGGATGGTTCCTGTCCCTGAGCAACATTGCTTCCAGATCTTTTTCCCACCACTCATCATACAAATGCTCATAGAAAAGAGACTTCCATTTGTCAAAAGCTTCATCAACCACCAAGAACCCCATCTGATCACATAAATCTAATAATTCGGGCGCCATCGGGTTATGAGCAAAACGAATTGAGTTACAGCCCATTTCTTTCAGCCTCTGCAGCCTTCTCTTCATGGCTGTATCATGGTAAGCAGCCCCCAGACAGCCTAAATCATGGTGAATGCACACTCCCTTTAGCTTTAAGTTGCTTCCGTTCAGCAATAAACCTTTTTGTGTATCCAGCTTCATTTCTCTTATACCAAAAGGGGTGCAATAACGATCCACCTCTGTATTGTCGCAATAGATCGTCGTCTGAGCTTCGTAGAGCAGTGGGTTGTCCGGTGACCATAGTTCTGGCTCTAAAACTCGCGCTTTTTGCTCTATTTCCCCCGTTTCACAGCCCGAAAGAGTTACTCGGTTTTCCACTTTTCCTTTGATCTGTCCCTGTGGGTCCAGCATTTCAGTCATAATCGTACACTCTACGGCATGCGCGTGATGATTAGTGACCTGGATTCTGGCAGTCACCTTGGCTTCATCTGGCGAAATTTCAGGTGTGGTAATGTAAGTCCCCCATTCGGTTATATGAATATAATCCGTACAAATCAGCCAAACATTACGATAAATACCGGCCCCCGAATACCATCTGTCAGGTGAAAGAATCGTATTGTCCACTTTGACGGCAAGCACATTCTCCTCATCCCACCGAATATATGGAGTCAAATCATATTGAAAGCTAACATATCCATAGGGTCGCTTGCCCACAAAATGCCCATTGATCCAAACCTCACTGTTACTGTGAATGCCATCAAATTGTATGTATACACGCTGTTTTGGAGAGGAGGGCTTCACATTAAAATGCTTTCTGTACCATCCCACAGACCATCTCGGCAAATAAGCTTGATTGCCACCATACAGCATATGTGGATCAAAGGACTTTTCAATGCTCCAATCATGAGGGACTTGAAGGAGCCGCCAATGCTCATCGTTGTAGTCCATTTTCTCAGCACCTGCATAATTACCTTCTATAAACTTCCAGTCTCTTTTGAACGGCATAATCACTCTACTTCCCATCATCTTGCCTCCATTTCATAAAGTGGATGAACGGATATAACAAACAGTGGGGGATGACCATCACAAAAGACGTGTTCTCATTACAATATTTGAAACACCGGGCGATCTTCTATAAAGTGTACGGGGAGCATTGGAAATTGGGCGGAAAGTACATCTGCGAGATACTTCATCCCAGGTGCTTCACTTTCAGCATGTCCCAGCATGATAAGTGCTTTACTTTGCCCTTGATAGACAGCATCTTTAACATATTCTGGTGTTTCCCATTCTGGGCCCTCACCGGCAATGACTAAATCCACATTTTCATTTAGAAATAATGGAATGGCTAGTTCACCACCTCCCCTGTATCCTACTGAGATTCCCACTCGTTCACATGGCATGGAAACCTCACCAGCCACCCGTACATAACGAATATGTAGTTTGGCTTTGATATATTCAGCGATCTCCTTAACCTCCATAGCCGGAATAGTCAAAATGGCGGCCGTCGGCTGTTGTTTCACAATGTAGTTGTGCCAGCCAAGCGCCTGAAGAAGCCCAACCATCACTCCATCCGGTTGATAACGATGTATGGCGTCATGAAACCGATAAATGCCTATACCTGCATCGGCAATGAGGCGAGATTTTTGCAAAAAAACAGGATCATATAGTAAACATTCATGCATTCTCTGATGACTATAAAAGATGCCTTCATGCGTAATGATAAAATTTGCACCTAGAGAAATAGCTTGTTCTATCACATACTGCGAAGCTGAGAAAGCGGTTACAATTCCTTGCACCTCAGTATCTATATATCCTGGGTCCAGTAGATCTACGGTGGTGTTGGGTATGCTTATTCCCTTGGTCAGATGATTCACAATCTGACCCATAGTCATGGTCATACACGTTCCCTCCTCATGGATAATGCATATCAATTGTACCATTTTATTTCAATCATAAGTGCTATTCTTTCTAGCAAAATAGCCAGTTCCAAAGGAGCCAGCTGTTTTACGAATGGTTCTATTATTTATACAGAACTCCTAAAATGGAGTCGATTCGTTCTTTTGCTCCTTGCCAGGATGTCATGACGGGGAACTCATATTGCTCTCTTACTCTCAGATTCCATGGATGAGGAATGCAAAGCACCTTTTTCCCCTCCTCTAGCGCAGGCACTAAATTATGAGGACCATCATCAATCAGGAGATCATAGTTAATCAGGTTCTTTCGTTTACATGGGAAAAAGTTCTCAATCGGAATGAATGGCATATGTCTTTGAAGCCAGTTCCATTTCTCTACGACGGTCTTGGGTTCTGCCGCTGTCACAATAATGACATCAAAAGCATTGCAAAGCTTCTCCATCTCTTCTACAACATACTCGTCATACAGTTCAAGTTCCTCAAACAAACCCGGTCGCCCATAAAATACATCATGCGTGCTCTTGGGATGACGTAGATGATCAGTATTCCAATCTAACATTTCTTCATACCGAAGCGGATGAGTGGGAAATTCACTATTGTTATGGTATATGGCTCGTTTGACGAGATGACAGATGGTATCGTCCATATCGACTGCAATGATTGGTTTTCTCATCAGCTTGCCCCTATTCACTCTGGTAAAATTTTTCACAAGAATATCATACTATAATTTAATATCGCGGTGAAGCTTAGGTATTGCTGGCCGATTACATCTCGCCTTTATTCAAGATAATTAGCCAAGTACAACGTTAGGTTTATCTACATAAATCAGATATATTAAAGCAAAAAAGTTATGTTAGTTTTATTAAAATAAAATAAACTAAATTTCAAACAAATATAAGCAATAAATACAATGATACCATAGAAAATCTCACTTGAATAATAAATCTATGTGTTTATGATTAGAAAACACAAAAAATAACTAAAAAAATCAATTGAATAACAAAAATTCAAATGATAGAATAACAAAAAATAACTTTTCTCCAAATTGAAAACGCTTAATTTGTGTTTAACTTACTGCTATTTACACACTTACATACCTACTTCATCTCTGTATAGCAGGAAGTTGAATAATATATTTAGGGAGGAATAAAAATGAAGGTATTGTTAAGAAAAGCATTATTGTCTGGACTGGTCGGCTTGCTCATCATGATTGGTTTAGGAGGAGTTTTCTCCAAGGTAGAAGCTGCTTCAGGATTTTATGTAAGCGGTACCAAATTGTATGATTCTACAGGCAAGCCATTTGTTATGAGAGGCGTCAATCATGCTCACACATGGTACAAAAATGATCTTTATACAGCTATCCCGGCAATTGCCCAGACAGGTGCTAATACCGTCCGAATTGTCCTTTCTAACGGAAACCAGTACACCAAGGATGACATTAATTCCGTGAAAAATATTATCTCTCTAGTCACGAGTTACAAAATGATTGCTGTGCTTGAAGTTCATGACGCTACAGGCAAAGACGACTATGCGTCTTTGGATGCAGCTGTGAACTACTGGATTAGCATAAAGGATGCTCTGATCGGCAAGGAAGACCGGGTTATCGTAAACATTGCGAACGAATGGTATGGTTCTTGGAATGGAAGTGGTTGGGCTGATGGATACAAGCAAGCGATTCCCAAGTTGAGAAACGCAGGTATCAAAAATACGCTCATCGTCGATTGTGCCGGATGGGGACAATATCCTCAGTCTATCAATGACTTTGGTAAATCTGTATTTGCAGCTGATTCTTTGAAGAATACGGTATTCTCCATCCATATGTATGAGTTCGCGGGTAAAGATGTTCAAACTGTTCGAACCAATATTGATAACGTTCTGAATCAAGGACTTCCTCTGATTATTGGTGAATTTGGCGGTTACCACCAGGGAGCAGACGTCGACGAGACAGAAATCATGAGATATGGCCAATCCAAAGGAGTAGGCTGGTTAGCCTGGTCCTGGTATGGTAATAGTTCCAACCTTTCCTACCTTGATCTTGTAACAGGACCTAATGGCAATCTGACGGATTGGGGAAAAACTGTAGTTAACGGAAGCAACGGCATCAAACAAACATCGAAAAAAGCCGGTATCTACTAAAAACACATTAAGAAAATAAAAAATACTCATGTATTCACTGGCCCCTTACTTTATGTGAAATTAGTCTGGAAAGGAATCACCATGTAACCTTCTGGGTTATATGGTGATTTTGATTTCATATACAGGCACAAGGCTAACCGAACCGATATCTACAATACTTTCCTTTGTCGTCTCTTTCCAGCCAGCCATGGTCGTACTGCTATTGAGAACCTTACCTTTTCGAATGGAAGAAACATATACGTACAACCCTTGCTCGATGAGCCGATGCTCAAATGCTTTCAAACCTATTTCCCAGGTCGTATGGTTGCAGAAATTATCGTTGATCAGTTCGCCATCAATAAAAGCATAACCGATATCTCCAGTATAATGGATACGCAGCAGAGCTTCCTTGATTCCGTGAAAGGCATCTAATTCGAAATCAAGGGTAAATTTATCGTTATTTATCCTTTTCAAATTGAAATGAATTTCTTTCTTAGGAGCCTTTAAACGATATGTTTTGAATACATTGTTTTCTGTTATTTCAAGCAGTTCTCCACCGGAAATCGATGTGAATGAGGCGTCAAAATCCGGGAATACACTCAGGGTTACCATTTCTTGGTCCGTTGATTCCAGCCTTAGATCGCCCTCAGATACAAGTACATTGGCATTTGTCAAAATGACTCTGTCCCGGCCTTGCATGTTTACCTTCCAAAATGTAAGACTTTGCTCATCAGTCATCGTATAGATGGCAACTTTTTGACCACTTTCAGATACCAGATGGATGAGACTATCCTCCTCTTCAGCAACCTTAATGATCGTGTTCCCATCCAATTGCTCTATCGAACCTTTGTCGATTGTGGCACTGATTATATCTTTTGACTCCATTACATACCTTCCTTGCATGCCCTCTGGTACAAAGAAAAAATAATATGCTTCTCCATCCTCTTCTATCCTTGTTATCAGCTGTGCCGTAGCATATTTGAGTTTCATTCCATCTAAATTGAAGTTAAATGGCAATATGGCAAAACTATCACGTCCTAACGTCAGTTCACCTTGGCCAGGGATTACAATTGTTTCCTCGGGTAGCTCAATACTCACATTAAAATCGCACAGGTCGTAATTTTCGACATGGTCTTGAAAATTATTTAGAAACAGGTAACCCGATCCGGCACTGGATCGCACTGCATATCGTAACGTATCCACATCATAAGGGTCCATCTGGGACGTATCCCCTGGCAGAATTGTCTTTGTTAGTGAGAATTGCTTTTGGAACGTTGAAAAAAAGTAATGCTGCAGCTTTGTTCTTTGGTATGATTCCCTTACTTGGCCGAATTCGCCGATCATAGCGTTGAAATCATAGGATATTTTAGGAGTGGCTAGATCATTTGTGAACGGGTTAACCTTACCTCGAGGATTGGAACCCCCATGATACATGTAGTATCCGATCAGGTTACAGCCTTCTGCAACCTTCATGACAGTCATCGCTGGAACACTGCGGTAGGGAAATGCGAATCGATATTTATAAAACTGAACCATGCCGCCACCCATTTCACAGCAAGCGTACGGATAGTCTTCAGGCGCGTATTGAGGCTCAAAATTGTAGCTCTTTGGAATCTTGTTATTATGCTTGTCTCGGAAAATGTATTCCGGTGTCGCAGGATGTTCGTTCATCCCCTCCAACCGTCCCTCTTCGTAGTAGATCCATGGCCAATAGGCATACCCGCCCCATAATGGCAGCATATCAGGTACAGGAGTTGTCGCTCCTCCCCATCCTGTGCACGTATAGATCGGAGTATCAATCCCTGCTTCCAGAGCTATTTCTTTAAGTTTTAACATATGCGAGTTACCGTCACTTCCGCTGTTTAACCACATATCATTAATTCCTACAGTCAAGGCCCACTGGGCAGATGAATGATTATGCTCGTTTTCGATTTGGGTGCCGATAATTGGCCCCCCCTCCTTATATAACAACCCTTTAACCTGGGTACCGATTTCGTTATACATTCTTCTTGCATAGAACAGATACCCCTCATCATTAGAACGAACCTCAAATGGTCGACCGAATAACCAATCCGGCATACCGCCGTTTCGAATTTCCCCATGATCAAAGGGTCCGATCCGAATCATGGAGTATACCTGATGCTTGCCGCACAACTCGATGAAACGACGAAGATTTTTGTTCCCACTCCAATCAAAAATACCTTCAACTTCTTCATGTAGGTTCCAAAAAATATAAGTGGCAATGATGTTTACGCCGCCCATTTTTATTTTAATAATTTCGTCTTCCCAATAGCGTTCATCATAACGGGCATAATGGAATTCACCACAAATACCAAAAAAGGGCTCTCCGTCCTTCTCCATAAAATAGTTGGTGAATCCGATTTCCTCTCCTTTGGGATTGGTGCCGCCAAGTTTGATATGTCCTTTAACAATATGCTTTTGATCGTCTTTGACTGTAACTCGATAGTTTCTCATGGAGTTCACTCCCCTCACTCGTTAATCTGAATTCAAGATAAATTGATTCCATTTGCGCTGCCAAGCGATATCATTCCAGAATGGATGATGGGGAGCACAGTTAGAGCAGAGGGTCATTCCCCAGAACCCAAGTGCCATTCCTTTTCGCAACACATATTCAGCGATAAATTTGCCGACTGGGCCTTCTTCAAATTGGGCATACAGCGGCGTGTAGCCTACATAACCTTCTCCTATGACTATTGGAATACCGGAATGACGAGTCCATTCATGAATTTCTTCTAAACGGGTGTCGGCCTTCTGCAACATGGCAATTTTATGGTCTCCATACCGATCGTACAAAAATAAATCCCATTGGTCGGGATCTACCCAGTCGTGTAAATAAATAAGCCTCATGCCGACTGGATTGCCTTCCATCCGCCAATTCTGCTCCGGAGGCAGGGTCCACTTTGCAAATGGAGGAGCATCTTCTCTTAATAGGGATTGTACGAATGGATTGGGGAACGGCGCCAACTCATCATAAAGCCCTGCCGCTTCCATAAGCTCATTGAGCACCCCTTTAATATAAAGGTGAAAATGGGCAACCTGCATATTGCGCGCGACGTAAGCTTTAGGGTAGGCTTCATTTAACGTATAACTGGCGGTCATCATGATATCGAGATGACATTGGCGGAGATATTCTATCGCTTCTTCTACATAGGGCTGCATGGCTTCAATAAGCGCTGGTACATTCGTTTCGGCTATGCCTTCAGACGTCCCAACAGCGTTTAACTGCCCAAATTCCACTTCGTTATGCAACTCTGTATAGATGATCTGGTTCCTATAGCCTTCTGCTGTGACGAAACGGATCAACTGATCCATTGATTTTGCAATGGCCATGAATCTCTCCTTAGGAGGTATTGCAGCTAATTCATCTCTAAGCTCAGCATGAGCCAGAAAGCTGGGACTCTGCTGATATTCCCAAGAGGATAACATAATGTAACAGTTATGAGCCTTTGCTTGTTTAAACAGTTCAAGTAAATGAGCATGCCCGTCCAGCACTGCGCCGCCACGACAGTTATACCAACGCGTACGCTGACCTACTTCCCCAAGGTTAGCAAACTCCAAGGGTCCAGAACGTTTGCCATCCGCTGTAAACAACATGAATGGCATAGCACATATTCGGATCGTATTGTAGCCTCTTTCGACCGCTTCTTTAAAACGGGCTTCAAGATCGCTGTAGGGCTCACCTTCCTGCGTCATTGTATACCAAGAAAAGTCCCACATGGTGATCGTCAATTTGCGCGGTACATTTCTCATGAGATTACTCATTTGATTTCCCCTCCCAGCTCCAGTCCATATGGTTCAATGCTCCTTGATGATTAGCTTCCAGCTTAAGCACCGATTCAAAATGCAAGATAGCTTCGTCCTGTCGTCCTAATCCAAGTAAACCAAGTGCTTTCATATAAGTACAATGAACCTGATTACGAATATTCAGGTCATCTTCAAAGATGAGAAAGTCGGGTAACGAGACCGCGAAGTAATCCATTTTCACGGGTTCAAACAAGTGCCTTTCGGCGTAATCAATGAGCTTGTTGAATCGACGCTTTCCTTCCTTCGCATAACCAAGTTTCTGCCAGGCCAAACCTTGGTAAAATATCATATCTGGCTGTTGATCGTTATAATACATGGCGTTAATGGGTTCCCCCAGTCCTTGAGAGGCCGTGGAAAAAGCCTGCCTTGCCTCATCTGTTAATTTCAATAGCTCATACGCACAGCCCAAATAATAGTAGATATCGTTATCTTGGGAACCCTCTAGCTTACCTTCGCCAAGATTCTCTGGATACACTAAAGCCTCCCGCAGCCCTTTTACAGCCTGCTCAATCTGCCCAGACCTCAGGTCGGACTTCGCAAGCTCTACCTTGGCAAGCCTATACTGTCCAGTTACCTTCCCCTCTCCGCCTTCCCATGGATGAAATATTCTCCCGGTCAGCAAGGACAACGCTATTTTATGCCGCTTCATCGTATTGTGAACGGTTACATATTCCAAAAACAGATCATCGCGAAGCTTTATGATTCCCGGATAACTCTCCATTAGGTTCAATCTGTCGTTGGGCTTGATGTTCAGCTTCTTATACAGCTGGTCAAGCTCATAAAGAACACGTGCGTCTGAAGTATTGCACGCAAAGGCCTGCTCTAACGAATGGCGAGCCTTCTTTACTTGGCCTTGTTTGTTAAAATATCCAAGAGCAAGATTACGGTGAACAACGGGGTAAGTATCGTCAATGGAACGAGACGTTTCCCAGCTGGAAATGGCATCCCAATGCCGTTTCTTATCATAGAGTAAATTACCTAAGTAATAATGCGCCTTTCCATCCCCCGGTCTCGTTCGAATTGCAAATTGTAACACATCCAACTCAAACAGACTGTTAGGAAAGCAGTAGTCTGGAACTGCAACTGCGGCCTGCGCGAGAGCATTATTCGCCTGCTCATGCTTGCCGATTTTAGCATAGCAGAAGGCCTGAACGTAATACAGCATAGGGTATGTTTTCGCCTGCTCTGGAGCTTCTTCCAGCACACATACTGCATCCTCATAGAGTCCCGCCGCCGCATAGTCCGATGCTACCGCTATATAATTATGCACATCTCCACGCATCCATTTTTGCAGCTCTTCGAAGACCGTTTTAGCATCATCTCGTAACCCGAGAGCCTCTAATGATAATGCTTGCTCACGGTAAGCTCCAAAATCGGCGATATCGAGCTTAATTGTTTCCTTGGAATAGGCTATTGCCGCTTCGTAGCTGCCAAGCTTACGAAGAATAGCCGACTTCAGGTTGCGTGCTTTGTAGTTGCGAGCATTTCGGATTATCGAGCGCTCCACGAGTTCCAACGCTTCTTCATAGTTCCCTTTTTCTGTCGCAATCTGTGCCAGTGAGAAGTACCCGCTGTCTTGCCATGCCGCACTCCATACTGATTTATAAAATGCAGCAAACGCCTCATCCATCCGCTCTTGGTGTTTTAGCGACAAACCAAGCTGGTAGTAGGCCTCACCATCATAGGGATTAGAGTTACGCCAGGTTACCCGCGAGATAGCTTTACGAAAGCACTCTTCACTTTCTGAATACAATCCTCTACGAAGAAGCAACGTACCATATGCCACATTTATGCGGCTATCATTTTTATCTCTTTTCAGGCCCTCAAGATAATACGCCTCGGGTTCAAAGGTAGCATGACGGTATTGCTCCAAGTGTTGTCCTGCTAAATACAATTCTTCGTTCGTTCTTAATTCCTCCGGTTCTGGCAGGGGGGCGGCAGCAGCCGGCATCTGTTCAACTTCCTTTTTCTTCGGCTGATAGCTAATCAACTCCCTTCCGGTCGCGTCTTTGACGGTTAAGCATAGTTCATAATCCTCATCCTCAGCCAAAATAACTGTCTTCTGCATAAAGGCCTTATTAGGTGTCAGATCTAAGGTTTCTTGGATATAAACTTTCCGCTGACTACTTAATTTCACAACAGCGTCACGAAATGACGAAGTTACATAGACTCCAATCTGTGCTGTCCCTTCGCTGCGATTTAATTCCAAATTAACGGCTGCGTCAATTGAAGCGTTTTTGACAATACCAATATGTTTGTAAGGCATAAAATACTGCGAGAACGATTTTTCTTCATACGGCTGAAGCCAAGTGAAATCTGGTTGGTTATCGGTATATACCCCCGTCATCAACTCGATGTAGGGGCCGTCTTCGTCTGTTAGATTCCGGTCCCATGCTTGGCCGAATTCGCCATTTCCCCATGTCCATTGCTTTTTTCCGGGAGAGATGTGATGGTTAGCCACATGCAAAAGCCCCGCTTGTTTCATATGGTCGTAACCACCTATGAAATTGTAATCCGATTTATAGGCCATATATGAGGTGGGGACAGGAATATTTTTGTATCGGGAGATATCTACGCCTTCAGAATAATCCATTTTATAATAAGTGCCTGTAGCGATCGGGAAACGGGATACATCTCGCTTTCCATGGTCGAACACGGCTGATACGTCTGGAGGAAAAACAGATTGTGTGTGCTCATGTACCGCTACGGCTGGATTGGCCCACCATAGAAACGTTTGAGGCTCGACAGTCCGGTTGTATAGCTGGGCCCCAACTTTAAGGTATGCTTTATCCGGTTGGAGTGTAAATCCAGCTGTTACTTTCGTGCCGAACATGCGATCAATTTCGCTCACCCATACCGTTGCGCTTCCGTCCTCATGTTCTTCCAACTTGTATTCAACGGGTCCGTAAGTGTTGGGACGGTGATGCTGAGGCCAGTTGAACTCAATGCCTCCAGATATCCACGGCCCCAATAAGCCCACAAGCGCTGGTTTGATGACCCTGTTATAATAAACAAAATCGTAACCGTTGGTCTTGTCGACCGCACGATAAATGCGGCCTCCCAGCTCTGGCATGATCTCAATGCGCAAGTATTTATTTTCCAGAAAAACAATTTGGTAATTTTCAAGTTTCTTCTCATCCTCAATTTTATCAATTACCGGATGCGGGTACACTCGACCGGAACTTCCCTGGTAGACACGTTTCTCCAGAAACATTGGATTTTTGTCGGGTTTGCCAATTCCATACGTGGGGATCTGCACGGTTTCCTCCCACACGCGTGCCTTAGCGTCGAAGATGCTCAATTCCATCACTCCCTCATAGTCGCTCTTATATTCAGAGCTTACAAGTAAGTGACAGTACAGACAATTGACAATCCACTGTTTATGATGGACTATATACGTATTTCATCATTAGAGCCGCCTAAGGCTAGGAGATGGATAGATTATGAATAAGAAAGCTGATGGATTTGAGGGTGAAAAGTTATATGTCCTTCCACCCTATATGCTGGATAAATTAAATATGAATCCGCTTACAAAAAATCTATATATTACGGATATAGGCTGCTTCAGCCATGCCCGCCATCATTTTCGTGAAAGAATGCACGGATGTGACTCTCATATATTCATCTACTGTGCCAGCGGAAAAGGTTGGATACGAACAAAGGATGGCCTAACGATTGACATGACGGAGCGAAGCTTTGCGTACATTCCCAGGGACATGCCGCATGCTTATGGGGCTGACGATGGAGATCCTTGGACGATTTACTGGTTTCATCTTAAAGGGGACCAAGCTGATGATTTTATGGCATTATTTGAGCCTTTTAAAACGTATATTTCAATGGCCGCCAGTGATGAAGTCAAACTACTGGAGCTATTTCATCAGTGTTACGACCTTTTACTGAACAAATCATACTCCATCATACATTTAGTTCAAGTATCGCAAACTGTCCGTTATCTGCTGAGTTTTGTTGTATCGGTTGCATTTCGCAAGGAAGACAGTACGTACCAGAGTCATGTGGATAAGGCAACACGCTATATGAGTGAACAATTGGAATCCACCCTTTCGCTTGAGGAGCTTAGTCGGCATGTTCAGGTATCCAAGCAGCATCTGAACTTGATATTCAAGCAATCCACCGGCTACTCTCCTGTCGATTACTATTTAAGAATGAAGATACAGAGGGCCAGTCAGCTTTTGGATTTGACGAATGCTTCTATTAAAGAAATTAGCATACAACTCGGTTTTAGGGACCCTTACTACTTCTCCAGGCTATTCAAAAAAATAATGGGCTGCTCTCCTTTGGAATATCGAAATAATTTGAAGGGTTGATCTATGTTCATCAGGAGCGTTCAAATTTGCTTCTATCGGGCTACCGCAAGGTCACAGATCATTTACGAATCAGGGGTGCAAGGTCTATACTTAAGGTTAAAAAAGGAAGTTTTGTATGCTCCTCACGTTGAATCGTAGACTAAATGCAGCTATGCCGCTAATTACACCAATCAGCATTCTAATTGGCGTCCTAATCGGTACGCCGTTGTCACAATATACCGAACTCTCTCCCTGGCTGTTTGCATTCATGACCTTCGCGGGCAGCATCAGTATGGGGTTTAAGGATTTTGTCCATGTGATAAAGCATCCTGGTCCGCTCATCGCCTGTCTGTTTATTCTTCACCTGGCTATGCCGCTTCTTGCCATGATGCTGGGGCATCTGGCTTTCAGTAATGATCCTTATACGATCACTGGACTTATTCTTGGTGCGGCTATCCCTACGGGCATTTCCAGCTTCGTGTGGGTCAACATCTATAAAGGCAATACGGCGCTGACATTGGCGATCATTTTAATTGATACGATTTTGGCCCCATTTGCCGTTCCGGGCATCATGTCCCTGCTGATCGGAGCGGATGTGCAGCTCGATACTTGGGCGATGATGCAGAGCCTATTCTGGATGATTGTCGTTCCTTCGCTAATCGGCATGGTGTTGAACGAATGGACTAAAGGGAAGATCAAGCAGGTATGGGGACCTCGGCTGGGACCGTTCTCCAAGCTGGCTATGGCTCTTGTCGTCATGATTAACGGATCTGTCATCGCGCCTTATCTGGTCGATTTTAATCTCAAGCTTGTCGGAGTATGCCTATCCATAATCGTCCTTGCTTCCACTGGATATGCAATCGGCTATCTGATATCAGGGCTGATGCGGTGGAATAATGCAGACCGTACGGCGCTTGTCTTTAACGGCGGCATGCGCAATATTAGCGCGGGAGCTGTGCTGGCCATCACCTATTTCCCGGCCCCGGTAGCACTACCTGTTGTACTCGGGATGATTTTCCAGCAATCCACGGCATCTCTGGTCGGGTTTCTGCTAAGTCGTCGCGACCGCGGCAACGCCAAGGAAAAGCGCAATACGGCCTCAGTTTCTTAAGCAAAGGGGGCTGGCGGCGGTTCCAGACGATAAAACTCCTCCTTATGAGGAGGAGTTTCGGAAGGGCGTTTCTATGCGCACATGGTTGGGAGCTTAATTAAAACATGCATGCACAATCATGTAAATGTTCACTTTCCAATCATAACATTTCTATTGAATCGTCTAGGGTAATAAACTAAGCCCCTGTAAAGAGCCTTTCGTGGCACAACGTTCAAGCCACATATTACCCTAAGGAAACTAAGAACGATATACACAGGTTGCAAAGTCTAAAATAGCTTTTGCGTAAGATTTTGAAATTGTGACTTCACTCCATCTTTCTGAAGTTCTGATTGTAACACCTGATTAAAGGTTTGAAGTGCACGCTGGAATTTATTTTCACCTAATTCCGTAATCCGAGTATACACACCTCGTCGATCATCCTCGCATGTATATCTTTGTAAAGCCCCGCAGTTTTTGGCTTCCATTCTCACTACGAGTCTCGATGTCGCACTTTGACTTAATCCCACCAATTCTTGAAGTTGCTGCAGTCGTAATTTTTTTTCCTCAGAATTGGATATAAAACCCAAAACATAAAACTCCTTCAAGGATAAATCATAATTTTGTAGCAGAGCTTGTTCTAACTTATCATTTAAAGTGGAATGGATGTGAGACAAAGACAACCATACATCCAAGAGTTCGTTTTCATGTTGCAAGTTTAGACCACACCATTCTATGTTAAAGTATCTCCACTTCGTTTATCCTATTGTATCAAGCTTAAATGGAATGGTCAAAACTCCTACAATATTTTAAATATTACACCCCGTCATCACCGAACCAGTATGCAAATGCAGCATAATGATTCTCGTTTCAGAGCGTCCACTTATTGACAGTAATCCACCTTAACTATCGTCCTATGCATGTACATTGCTGCAATTAATCTTAAAAATGCGAGAAAGCGAAGATAGCAAAAAAACAGGTCAATCATGTGGTACCTGACCATAATCAACCTGTTCAATATAACGGAATAGCATTATTTAGGGTATAAATTCAAGCATTGATGTGCGCACATACGAATTGAAGAAATCTTTATACGGGTATTACATGGGTTAGATGTGTTATTGGTTGAATGATGGGTTCATTCGGCACTGGGTAGCCCCCCAAAAAAAATCAAGACTAGTACATTTGAAAACTTTGTTTAGTTTACTGTTGACATTCCATTTTCATTTCTCTCCAGTCACTCTCACTCTTTTTTTCGTAAGTTATATAACCTTCAGTCGAATACTTATTTTTAAGTACCTTACTAGCGTCTGACTTACTATAATTCTTTTTCACATCAATCTCATCTTGTAAAAATAATACAAATAAGGAATTGGATGCATCGTTATTCGATAAATAAAAACCTAATAGTTCGTTATATTCAGAGCTAAAAAACAAACATATATACTCTATTCTGAGTTTAATATTTTCCTTAGATTCAACCAATCCTTCATAACTTGCAAATAAATTAAAATCATCCAAATCGTAAATTCTATTCACTGAGATTAACGGATTCATGCCTCTTATATACAAGCCTATAACATTACCATCATCCTTCTCAAGGAAAAGGACATGGTCTAATCTCTCATTATCATCCTCATCATGTAAATAAATAATATTTGAGATTTCTTTTTGCTCGAAAAAATAATCAAACTTTTTTGTAAAAGATATTATATAGTTATTCATAGTCGTCCTCACTCTCCAATCAAATCTAATTCAGATTTTAACTTACTTGATAAACGATCTCCTTTTTTATTTAAGAAAGTCAATATTTCGTTTGTTTGTCGATTAACTAAAACAACTGCATCGCCCTTAACAAAAGCATCTACAGACTCGATTGTATTCCATTCAAAAGGTTTCGAATTAGCGAGGTTTTTTGAGTCATTTACAATTGAGGAAACAAACTCTTTCATCCCTTCTTTATCCCCTTTTTTAACTGGAACACCTAAATCCCTTGAAGTTTCATAGATATCTTGAGCATGTTTTTTTAATTTTTTATCGAAATTCGGGCTAAAATTTGGCTCAGCCCCACTAGGTTTCGAGCCATCATTACCCGTCCCCTCATAAGAATGATCATCCTTCTTATGCGATCCTCCTGGTGGAGCACCGTTATCTTTAGAATGGCTCTTCCCTTTCCTTCTAATTGCAAATGCAAATGCTGCCTCTACTAACAGATGGGCATTTTCTTGTTTAGAGCTGTTTATCGTTTTTTCATAAACAGCATCTGGTTCCGTTATGACTTTAACAATTTTATCTGCTACGTCTTGTTTTCCTTCGAAGTTATCAATCACCATTTGACGAATATCTATATTAGGGAAGTTACGTATTCGCTCCCATGTCGCCTCTACATTTTCATAAGCAGATTTTTTGATTTCATGAAACACAATCCGCTCAGTCTCATCCAGGTCTTTCATAAATTTTGTACATTTTTATATAATCAGTTTCTAGCGAAGGAAAATTGTTGGTGCATCCGATTCTTCAAGCCACACTGGCATGTTTGACGATGACATTCCGCCTTGTTACCAGTTGCATAATTGTCCAGTATATGTATAAGAGATTCGCATCCGGCAATTAATCAGTCTAGCAAGCAATACTTTGAATGCAAAACGCATCCTTATCGTCACTCTTTGCGCGGTGGCATTGCTCATTCAATCGCTGTAGGTAGGGCAGAAGTGACTTCCTTGACAATTTGCTTCTTCTCAACAAGGTGAACAAAAAATAAACCTTGAAAGACTACAGCCTTTCAAGGTCAAACTACAAAACAAAATTCAGAGGTTCATATCCACACTGTGAAATGTTTACACAAATTATCTTACAGTTCCTTCTATCCACTAAATGGGGGCTTGACCATACCTCGTTTGACAGACATTCATATTTAAAAGTACTTCATTAAATTAAGTCATTGGATTTTATTCTTTATTTTATTGATATAGTCTTTGTATGTTTCTTTCTGTTCATCAAACATCCAGATATCTGCTAAATCTATTAAGTGCTTCTGTTTAATATTTTCAACGATTCTATCTAATTTATCCTTATACACTGAAAGCATTTCAGAACTAACAGATGATAATTTCTCCATTAATTCCATTGAATCAATATCAGCATAGAAAGGTGTATTCTGTTCATCAATCCTTTCAATAATTTCAAACATTGCTAGATTGGTAAAAATGTCTTGTCTAATACAACGAATCAAATCAAAGTTTGACAACTCAAAGAGACATTTTCCTGTAATCTGTAAGTGCCATACAGGTAGTGTCATATCTGAAAATTGTGTTGGGTTTTCCACAATCCTTCCAATTCTTCATTTGTCAAAAACTCTTTTAATGCTTTTTTTCTATTAATCATATACATTACTCCAATCATTATTTAGGTGGATACACTCCACCATGAGAGGCAAACATATCTTCAATTTTTTTCATCGAAACGTCTACTTCATTTAACTTAGAAGTATAAAGTTGTCGGAGTTCAGTGTCCAAATTAGGATTTCTAAGAACCCCTTCCCAACTTTTTTTCATATCAACTAAACCACGATATGCGTCAGAAACTTCTTGGGCATGATCATAATAACCTCCACCTGGTTTTCGAACAGGGTTGCCATCTAAGTCTTTCTGTGCTCCTTTTAAATCCATTTCGATTAAATGTGAGTATGTTCTTTTCTTGTTGATTCAAAGTTGCCCTCAGAGCAGTAGTGATTTTGGATTTTGCAGCATCTGATAAATCATCAATACTTGAAATTATTCTAGTCCTACTACCGCCCGAACCATCATTATACGATCCTCCTGGTGAAGCACCATCATCTCTGGAATGCTTCTTTCCTTTCCTTTCAACGGCAAATTAAAATGCTGCTTCTACTAACAAATGGACGTTTTCTTGTTTGGAGCTGTTTTTTTAAGCAGCATTTGGATCAGACGCAATTGCGTTAATTAAGGGTATAGGTTTTTTAGTTATTTTGTGCGTACATCTCATTTCATAAAAATTTTTTACATGAACAAAGGTTATGTTGATTATGATGAGGTTGTTGATTTCTCAAGATTACATATAGTCTACTACATTTAATATAGTGTCTCTTAATCCAATATAACTCGGTGCATCGTAGGGCAATACTTGTTCATAAATTTCCATAAATGCATTTTTTAATTCTAATTCTTCATATTGAGTCAAATCATCTTCCATTTTCTCAAGTAATTCAAAAAAACAACCTAACCTTATACGTAAGTCTGATTTAATGTCTTCAACTTCACCAATTTGGTGAATACCATCCGGTAGTAGATGTTTACTAGCCTTATAAATCACAATCCCCATCATCTCGTTATTTTGTAAAATAACTGAAAAGTCTGAGGTCATTTTTATTTCAATGGACGGGTTTGTTCCGCTCCATTTTTCTGAATAGGATAGTAATATATCTTCTTCAACATAGTACTCAGTAAAATCTGATAATTTACAATTGAAATTACTCTTATCACTTATTTTGATGTCCCCATATTCCTCTTCAATTAATTTTACATCCATTTTACTTTTTTTCACTATTATTGGTTCGTTTAACTTTATTACTGCTCCTATAAAATCCAAACCGTCCCGATTAAATAATATAGTATCTGCATCGGACCACAACCATTCAAAACTTCCATAACTTGTATTTTTCAGTTTTTCAATCTCGTTGTAATTTTTCTCCTTACCAATCCATACGATTTGACTAGATAAGTACCATCTTACCTCTGTATTATTTATTATAGACTGCTTTTCATCAATTATTATTTTCATATTTTTCATGGTAATACTTGCGTAGCAGGTGGCATAGTTCCCCCACTAGGAGTTGGAATAGTTCCATTTACAATTGCGTCATGTGTGACGGGCATTCCTGGTTCTGTGGCTTTACCACCAAAAATTGCAGCACCACTTTCTCCTCTTGCTCCATCTGGCCCATAACTGGTAATTGTATTTCCTTTTGAACTGCCTTTGCTTTCAACTATTACCACATTCTCTCCCTTCCTATATATTAAGTTTTGCGAGTTATTTCCTGCTACATAAACCGCGTCAGGATTGGATAATATCTCCAACTCCTTTTCCTTTCCGAGTCTACCATGATAGTTGCTTGCATATTTAATTTTTCCTTCTTTAGCCTTATCACTAATATTTTCTACTGATTTTACAAGTTTTTCAAACCCTTTTGTTATACCACCATTATTCGTCCCCTCAGAAGGAGGATCATCCTTCTTATGTGGCGATCCTCCTGGTGAAGCACCGTCATCTTTAGAATGCTTCTTTCCTTTCATTCCAACAATAAACGCAAATGCTGTATCTACTAACAAATGGGCATTTTCTTGTTTGGATCTGTTTATCGTTTTTTCATAAGCAGCATCTGGATCCGTTATGACATTAACGATGTTATCTGCTACGTCTTGCTTTGCTTGGAAGTTATCGGCCACCATTTGACGGATATCTAGATTAGGAAAATTACGTATTCGTTCCCATGTCGCTTCTACACTCTCATAAGCAGAGTTTTTGATTTCATTGAGCACAATCCGCTCAGTCTCATCCAGGTCTTTCATAAAAGGACTTTCCCTATACGGCCCATACTCTTTTCTATATTCGTCAATTGAATTCAGAAAATCAATTAGATATTTCTTCTGTTCCGTCGTGTATCCTTTCATATCATCCCGATACTTGGAACTCATCAAAGCTCTGTCACTATATCGAAAATGGTTGTCCGTCTGCCGCTGATGTTCCATTAATGCGACTATATCTGTGGAGAGATCTTGATTATTATAATAAGCATCTAGCGCCTTTTCAAACTGTTGATCCACATTTCTTTGATACCAGCGTTCCCGTATATCAGAGGGAATATCTCTATAGGCTTGGACGGAAGCCTGATTGACTCCCTTTACATAGTTGATGAAGTCATGTATGGATTGTACTTCTCCATACCCTCTGGCACTCGTCCATACCTTACCAAGAAAATCCATCGTCGCATGCCGTTCACGGGCTCTCTGTTCCTCCGCGTGTGCATGTAAGGTTTGAGCAGCAACCTTGGCCGTCTTCCCCAACACCACTCCCCAACCATGGGAAGGGACGCTGGCAATCATGGACAATCCTGCTGCCGCATATTTAACTATGGATGACGGTCCAGAGGAAGCCACTTCGGAACGAATCGAAGCTATTTTTTGACTTGCTGCTTTCGGTATGGCACCCAATACAGGAATAGACGCAGCCACATCACATACTTTCTGGGCTAGTCCCAATACGCCATCGAGTAGACTAGCCTTCGGTGAGCTGGGAGTGTTTACAGCTGACTTAACGGCTCCCTTATCTTTCGATGTAACGCTTGAATTGGAGCTTCCCCCTGTGCTGCTGCTTGCTGCACTTTTCGCCGCTTGCGCCTCTGCATAAGCTTTCACAGACATTAATGGGGGTTCCCAAATCGGTGCTAAATCAGCAACAAAAACCGGTCTTTTAACCGTGCCTTCCAGCTGTACTTTAGCGGACCGTATATCCGTTTCTCCATCCAACACCAAACTACTGCTACCCGCTTTGAAATAAATAGCCTCGGCAGCTTGAATATTCAGCTCCCCGTCCGCATGCAAGGAGAGCGTCTTGCCTGCCGACAATGACAATTCATGTTCACTGACGACCTGAATTCCTGAACCATTCATTGAAATGTGAACCTGTTCCGATTTAGCCGTCACCTTCAGTTCACTGGTACTCAGCTTGATGTCCTTGCCATGAGGAGTCCCCCAATACTTGGTGGCTGGATCAGCTAGCTTGGGCGACGAACTTCGCCCTTGTCGTATGGAGCTTGCCGCATATCCGTCCGCCTCCTTCTCTGTAGGAAAACGGACAGATACTGTATCTCCTCGTTCCGGCATGACGTACCAACCGCTATGTCCTTCGGCGGTATAACTGCTGGCATACGGAAACCACCACGCCTTATCCCGATCTTGTTTTTCATCCACTGTAAGATGAACACGGATTCGGCCTGATTTAGCTTCTAATACACGTCCTTCGAGTGAAGCTCCTGTGAGGTGAGGGCACAAAATCTCTGTTTGCTGAATTCCCTGTTCGTGAACCAGTTCATATTCGTGTAACAGCAACCCTTTCCGCAATTCAGAAGTGACTTCTGCCACCATCCATTGCTCACCATTCCAATTCGTGAGGTCTCCGGGCCTGGCAAACGTTTCACTCTCCATCATGTAGCTGAATTCCGCTGTCCTTTTCGGATCAAAACTACGTCGAGTACGGTAAACCGGATGCTTCATCTCAACGTACTGCCCCTCAGGCATACCAAACCAGAATTTAGGTCCATTCAATGAGATCTCTGGGATCAACACCGTTCCAAACCGGGAAGCCATCCGTTTGAGAAAGGCCCAATCCGTCTCTCGATATTGTAAAGTAAATTCATGTAAGATAGTACTATCTGTTATGTTATCAATAACATCGGCCTGATTGTACTTCTGAATGATTTGCTTGATTAAATTTCCGTAGGGCATTAAGGTATCCTGATAAGAACGCGTTACAGGTGTAATATCCAACTGAATCGTATGAGAAACGGCTTCAAGCTCCACATAATAGATGCCACGCACCATCAGTGTTTCTGCATGGACCAGTAAACCATGGAACAAAATGCGTTCAGGCTGACCATTCTCTGTTTTGGTACGGATAATGACCGGTTCGTTATCCTGATCCTGTTCTATGTAATGATCTCTCTGCTCTTCATCTAACCATCCACTGATCTTTAACCGGGCATGGTCATTTAATTTTCGTTCAATACGCAGTTCGCTTATCGTTTGAAGAGGATATGGACCTGTACATTCCAACTCCGTATACGTTAACATCGTTTGTGTGTGATTCAACTTGTACCTCCTTACTCCAGCGTCTGGCCATCGTCTGTAATCCGAATCATTCCCCCGTATAGGCACGCATTCGAGCATTGATCCAGCAAGGCTGGTTCTCCCTCCACAAGCACATCACTTTTGCCGCCGATCCAGGGTCTGGTGATGACCGGAACACAGTTCGCTTTTTTCACCCCGTAGATATCCACCATGTCACTGCTTTTGACCGCTGGATTAGCTGGACAGGAGCAACGACCGAAATTGCTGATATTGGTTCCTGGCAAGTAATCTGTAACGTTCATTTGCGCTTTATCTTTTACATATACTCCGTGACTGAACGGACGTTTGAGACGTGTCGGTTGCGTACCAAAGCTGCAGCTTAAGATCGCCCCAGCAACAACATATCCTTGTTTACTTCCCCGTCCAGCTTGAATAGGTTCCTTATCGGAATGAGACTTATTTGCCATTCTTCTATTCCCCCTTTCATTCCTTTCTTAGTTCGTCTTTACTTCACTGCCCAGAACATTTGTCATTCCGCCCAGCGATACGGTGCTGCCTTTGCTAGTCATTTGAATTTCATTCCCTGCCGTGATTTTCACTTTACTGCCGGAATGAATGGAGATATTTCCTCCTGCTGAGAAATGAATCTGTTTGTCGCTTACAATATGAATACCATCTTTCTCATTTAACTGTATATACACAGCTCCCTCCTTACTGGTGATTACAATTTCATCGGGAGTTAATTTGATTTCCTTACCGTGGGCCGTACGAAATAATTTGATGTCGGGATTAGCAAGAGCATGCTGCTCTACACTCTGATTCTTTTGGCGCAAAGATGTACTTGCCATGCCTTCTTCTTCCCGATGGGCGGGGAAATAGAGTAGCACGGTATCTCCCAACTCAGGCATCACGTACCATCCGCTATGTCCTTCCGCAGTATAAGGAGAAACATACGTGAACCAGTGGGCCTTCGTAGGGTCTTGAACGGCATCTATATTCAAATGTAATTTGATACGATCTCGCTCTACCTGAATGACTTTACCTGGTAAAGACAGACCGATAAGCTGTTCGTTAAAGACTTCCTTGTGCCTCAACCCCTTGTGAGAAGTTAAGGTATACACGTGCTGCAGTACACCTTTTTGCATGTGAGTATCTACCTTGTACACGTACAAGCTTTTACCTTTAAAGGTAACGGTGCTGCCTAACTCCAAAACTTGCTCCGCCTCAACCAGATAATCAATAAAATCATGCTCGTTTACATGTGCTGTATCATTGCCGTTAAAATAACGATAATCCGCAACTCGTTTACTGACGGTATAATGATAATTCGTTAAATCAAGTCCTGACGGGGTCTCCTCAACACCAAAATAACACTTCGGCACATCAAACACAGAGGCAGGCGTGAGTGAAGTATGATAACGCGAAGCGATCCGCTTGAGGAACTCCCAATCTGTTTCACGATATTGGACCGCTATGCGACCTAAAGCTGCTCCCCCTGTAGCCGAATCAATAATGTCAAAACCGGGATAATTCCCACCTACAGCCCGCAGCAATTCCTCTACCTTCATATTTTTATCTTGAAAGGACCTGTCTTTTTTGCGAATATCCAGTTTATACGTGTGTGATATAGCCTCGACCTCCAGGTAATACACATCTCGGACAGCTTTGACTTCCATATGAAGTACCGTTCCGTTAAATAGCGGTGTTGGTGTTCCTGCCTCATCCAATTGTGATACACAAACCGGGGAATCGGCTTCGATCAATTGAACATAACTGTCCTGTAATTCTTCAGGTAAAATAGCTGTAAAAGAGAGCCGGGTATGCTCATTCAACCGCTTGGTCATACGCAATTCCTGAATACTCACCAATTCAAATGGTGTAATTTGCAGCCGATCATATGTAATGTTAGTTAATGTCATAAGAGTTACTTTCCTTTCGCTCGGGTTCGATTTTCAATGTTAGCAGCATACTGCGGGCAACGGGCTTCCAGCTCACTATTTCTTCTTCCGTACAGTTAAACGCACACATTAGCGCCCGTCCTTCCAATACTGTAAAAAAAGATAAATTATACATACGAGCATTCCATACTGGCGTCATGAATTCGCAGTATCCTATTCGATTCTCTCCTACCTCCAACACTTCATGGCCAAACCATTCGGTCAACTTCTGGGTTTGTTTTACCACCTGAGCCATCTCATCCGTAAAGTCCTCCAACTCTTCTATTTGCAACGGGCTTTCGGTATGCTTGAAGGTTAAGTTAATCGTGCCTGCCTCATTAGTGAAAATAAAATCTGGGCGATGGTGAGAAGGATATTTTAATAGCTGCTCATCAATTGGCATATCCCGAAAGCTCTTTGGCATTGTTATACTGATGCGTTCATCCACTAAATACCGCTGAGCAAAAACCAGACTTTCCCCTTCAAGCTGCATGAATGTTTGTAATGTTTGCCCAAACGGCTCCTTATCGTGTGCGTGACTTAAAGCTCCATCCTCAGTTAAGGATGGCTTATTTTCGGCATTTTCTGATGTTACCGTATGTAGCAAAGAAACAATTTTCTTATCCAGATGTTCCACAAATATCTCCTCCCATTTCGTTACTGCATATCGACTTCCTGAAAGGAGATACCACTCGTTCCCCTCCGCAACAGACTTTCTGCTAATGCCAAATTTACTAATGTACAGGTTTCACGCAAACCTTGAACTTGCAATAAGGGCCTTCCCTCGGTGCGCTCTCGATCTACTACCAACTTCATCAATGTTCCTCCGGGATGAAATGTACTTAGCTCACCTACACAGTTCACTAAAGGGGGCTGAATCATCCAGTACAACTTTTGCTGAGAACGTTCCATATCCCGAAACAAAGCCATACGACTGAAGAGGCTCGGCGTATAGACCTGTAACAACTCATGTACAGAATCAGATACCATCATCCTCGAACCCATCAGAATATCAGGATAAACCGTATAATCGTGACCTTTCACCTTAAACTGTGCGGCATAAGAAGGGGGCCATTCCGTCCAATTATTAATATTTACCATCTCTGCATTGGCTTCTTCGTCCCATATGGGAACAGCAGAATACAACATCCGATCATCATGTTGACAAAGAAAATACTCCACTATGCCACGTCCCTTCCATTGCGTCTGTCCCACATGGTTTCATCCAAATGAAGTTAGATCCCGGGCAACTGGATGCATCCCTAAACTAAATCGGGTTCCATCCAGCACCGCCCCTTTGAAACAGGCCCCCTCTATAGCTGCACCAATGAAGTCGGCCCCCTGCAATATAGCCCCGGTGAAATCAGCATTCTGTAAGTAAGCGCCCTGAAATTTGGCTCCTGTAAGATCTGCTCCTGCAAAACTTACGGGTTGAAAACCAGGTCTTTCCCAACGTTCAGACTGGTATATTCCAGGTACAGCTACTGCATCTCGAAAAGAGGCTTCTCTTAAGTTGGCTTTTTCAAAACGTGCTTCTTGTATCAAACAATCGTTAAAATCAGCCTCTTGTAAATATGCTTTATACCAACAGGAACCAATCAAATTGCCCCCCGTAAAATCACTATTTATAAAGGAACTTTCACTCAAATCAGCATATTGTAGACGTATTCCCTCATAATTTCCTTGAGACCCATCGATCTTGCGGAAAACTTCATGTATGTAGTCGTAGGGCTTTTTTTCCTCTAGCCAGTCTTTAATCACAATGGAATCTTTGACACGCACATCTCGTTTATAGACGACTTCACTTCGATCTAAATATTCTCCGACTCTCAGTTCGAATACATCTTCCAACTCTATTTCATGAGCAAACTGAATATCATCGAACCATTCTTCTGTGATACTAAAACGCGCCAAAGCAATGATATATTGATGAACATGTACTGCCACGTGCAATTTCATCCTCTGAATATCATCTAATCCGATTCTTCCACCGTATTTCTTAGCGTGCTTACTTAATTTCGTCTCCCACTCGTCCAAGTAGCGAAATGCCCAATCTGCATTATAGGTATCTCGACAATTATGGCGGTTCATAAACCATCTCTTATCCATCGCCTCCACCAAATAGGTCGCCCTTCCATTTGCTAATTCGGTACGAAGCATGGAATAGGATATATACCCCAACGCCTGTTTGTTACCTTCTCGCTGCATCAACTTGACTTTCTCAAATATCTGCTCTAGTGAATTGCGAAATGCCTTAGCTAAGGCATGCTTATGATTTTGGAAATAGACTTCCAACGCGAATAACATTCGATGTTTTAGGGGTTCATAGATCTCATTTTTAAAATGTCGAAAAACCTCTTCACGATTCACGCTCAATCTCCTTTCTAGTCGTCACATTTACATAGGCTGCACGCCTCAAGTAGTTGGTTATCTTAAACCGAAGTCTAATTTTAATGATATGTGAAATCATAATTTTCAAGGGTATATTTAACAGTAAATCATCCTTATGTATGTATCGGACAAATTAGTGATTTTGTTTACAGAAAGACCCATAACTGTACTCAATGAAAAAGGGGTGGGTTCACAATTGAACCCACCCCTTCCGAGAAATTAAATATTAATATTTTCTATTATTTTCATGATTAGTTTCTCTTTTTCAATTCTGTTCATTGATTATCTTATAGCTCAGTTTATTTAGGCACCATGATCAGAGCCGATGAATACCGAAAATCGGACTGTATTCTCTTTATCTGGTATCCTGTTTGATCAGTCCGTTTTAATTATAACCCGGCACTTTCTATGACTATAAATATAGAGTATCAAGAAGGCTATCTACTTTACTGTTTGTGAGACTGGTTGGGTAGGACTGAATACTCGGTCAAAACGGCGCATCAGTCCTTCAAGCGGGCCGACAGGAAGCAGCGCAATCAGCCAGCCCAGCAGTAGTGCCGCCACTCCGATAATCAGGTCGCCGAACGGAACGCCTTCGAGACTATGCCCGATTCCTATCAGATCAAGAATCCAGACCACCACAAACTGAATGGCATACATGGTCAGCGCCACGCGCCCGACTGCCGCAAAAGGCATTAATACAGCGGAAAATTTCTTCGCCACGAAGCATGCTAGTCCCAATACCAGAAACGAGATTCCCAGGCCTATAATCGTCTGGAATGACGAAGCGGTGTGCGGAGCCGACTGCAAAAGCATATGCCACATCGGTGGTTCCGTGTTAAGCGGCCAAATTGCGTATTCATCCGGCTGCATAGGAGCAATTCCCTGTGCGCTGATCAGCCATTGTTCAAAACGAAGGCTCCAACCTGGAAGCACAAAAGTGGCCAGCGTTTTGCCTATCACAAGCATAACAATACCGCTGCCTGCGAGTATGAGAGCTGTGCGTATCCTGGTAAGGTCAAAGCGGCCAATGGCCATGCCGGCAACAAATGCAGGAGTCAAGGCGAGAGCAGACATCGGACCTCCCGCGATATCACTAAGAAGATAAGCTTTCGAGAAAATGCTTGATCCAAGAATCATTAGTGGCGGGGCCGTCACGAGCAAAACTGCTGCTGTTGTAACAATTGTGCGGGTCGAACGGCGAAATAACATTAGTGCCAACACAAACATAGCTGCATAGGCAGGCAAAATGACACCATATGGAGTGTTCAGCATAATAAGCAAATATCCGATAATATCAACAAATACGGCGCGTGCCAGCATTCGCGCACGGAAAGCGGCCGTATCCGCTCCCCGATCCATCATGCGCTGTGCCATAATGGAATAAGATATACCCCCGCACAATACGAATAATAGTGTCGTGTTTCCGGAAACAATCGCAGAAACGTTTGGGTTCGATCCGAAGTGCTGCAAGTACATTCCCAGCACCGCCAGTCCTCGTACTGCATCAAGTGCTACAAGACGCCCGGTGCCCCGCCTTCTCCTCGACTCTTCTACAGAGCTTCGAGAAGGAATATCGCTTTGTGTACCGTCGTAGGATGTATTGGATATACCTGCTGTATCTACTGCTTTTTCATCCAATTTATTAGCAACCGTCTTTTCATCTACTTGATTTTCATTCAACTGGCTGTTTACGGAAGAAGCTCGTTTTTTAATATTTTCCTCTCCCTCATACTCTCTGACGAATCTGCTCATCAGCTTTATACTGCTTAGCAACTTGCATTCCTCCCTGAAAATACTGAATTCACATTTTTATCAACCTGGTTATGCAGAGGATTGATGTCACGCTATAGTCCAATATATCCTGCAGATGTCGCTAAAGTTTGATCAAGTTGTAAACAAAATGTCACAGTAGGCGAAACCGTTTTATCGCAAAAACAACCTTATTCGCAGTTGATCACTGGAATAAGGTTGTTTGCAATATTATTAAAAGTCACTCAGTATTTTTCGGCGACGGCATTAAAAATTGAATTGGCCAGTAGTCGGAATTGCTGCTGTGAATGAGCGCCATTGGTTAGATCATTGGAGAAAACAGTAAGATTCTTTTTGTTTTCCTTATAGGTGAAGGCCATGATCTTTCCTCTTGCGGCATCGTGACCTGGCCACCAGCCCGCTTTGAAGAAGTTTTCTTTATTACTTATGGTCGCAAGAACTTTTGCTGCTTTAGGTAGTTTTGTAATGTAAGAACCTGTAACGGTATAGAAGTATTCTTCGTTAGCGTAAGGGGCTGTAATTACATTATCCTGTTTGACATTCGCTAGGAACACCCCTTCGTATCTTTCCCATGTCGGTCCAGCAAATGCAAATTGAGGAATTGAGTTTTTCACGTTATCCATTCCCATATTTCCATAAGCAATGTAAGGCTTCCCTTTCTCGACAAGTTTATCGGAATCGAATGTATTCACCAGCACATCGGCATGTTGCTGATCATCGGTCACTTTAAAACCGAGATTTTTGAGCACATAAGCTGGTTCACCGAGAGCGGCTACCGTAGAAGGTTTAAGAACTTTGCCAACAGGTCTATTATTGCCGAATGCCGTTACATCAAGATCGTATTTCGAGGCCAGCGGATGCAGATCATCGTAGGCCACTGCAAAGTCACCCGCTTCATATCCTGTTCCGCTTTTGGATAGCATCGTAACCGCTTTGCCGGATTTAAGCAATTCATTAACCGTTTTGATGACATCGTTATTGGTGTTTCGGATTAAAACATAGGCAGAATGATTCGGCATTTGTGTTGCCGGAATCGATACGGAAGTCACCGGAGAAGTTTTGCCCGCAAACACTCCGGCTTCTCTAATCGCATCACATTCAAATCCTCGTAGGACTGGAAAGTCCTGTACAATCTCGCCAGCTACGGAAGCATAATCTGAGACATCAATACCATCATATAAAACCATGTTTGCAATGCCGTGTGTGGCCTGATGCATATTTATGATAAATGAACCTGCAGGGTAGGTCTTGCCAGCAGCACTTACAGCTTTTGTCGAGCGTTCAACCTTTACTCCATTGCGGATAAAATATTCAATCATCCGGTAGGCTTCCAGCGGATTTTTTTGAAGACTTTTATCAGTCGGCAAAACGTAATATTCAGGGAAAAAATTCTTATTACCGTGACGCGGGCGGCCAATGACTTGATTTTTTGCATTGACTAGATACCGATCTACGGCATGATCATCCATATTATTAATTCCACGTTCATATATTTTCAGCTGGTTCAAAAATAACTTTTCTTTCTTTTCCATAACATAATCGGTTGCTGCAGCGACACTATAGTACAATGCTTTGGTCGACTCCTCATTCGATTCAGGTGTTTCCAGCGTATGTCCCATTGCACCATGGTGCATGGCGAAGACAGCTGTATAGGCTGGAGACGCATCGTCCCATCCCGAAGCAGTTCCTTTGGAAACATATTTAGGATTTTCGGCCGTTTTACGATGTTCTTCATAAGGAATATGGTAGTAATCATACTTCGTGTTTGCAATACCTGCTTCACCCATCACTTTTGCCTGTTCTACCATGTTATCCATAAGCAAATCGTATTCAATATTCGGATTGTGAGGCGGTGTGGTAGGCTCAATCAGAAAATTCTTATCAAACCCATGCAGATCTAGGAAAGAAATCGGCGACCATCTGGCGATTTGCTCTGTTATACTGCGTGTTTCAGGCTGAGTTTGATATGAATTATCCCGATTCAAGTCAAAATATTCAGCATTAGAACGTTCGGTATGAACCCTTCCATCCGGATTCTCCGTATACAGGAACAGGAAAAATACATGATCAAGCGCATCATCCAAATTCAGAGTTACCGTACTCGATTTTCCATTGGACGGGGTGGTCTTGTACGTAACATTTTTATCGAGGGCCATTGTCTTAAAATAATTGATAATCGCATCAAAGCCCGGCGCTTCATTTGGATGAATATTGTTGATCCAGATGGGCACTTGATAATCTCCGAATGCACCGGATTTAATATCGTTCTCCAGCTTTGCAGGATGATTCAGCATGTCAGGATGAGTTACATTCTGATATTTGTCAATCGTTGCTTTATCTTTGGCAAGCACAGTCATATAAATATCGCGGCCTTCCACGGATTTGCCGATCGACATCGTTTTAATGTATCTGTTGTTTTTTTGAGCTGCCTGTGCCGTAATCGCATCAATCTCCGGCTTCAGTTCGTCATACGTGCGGAAGCTGTCGTACGGGACCAGTTTCATGGGAGCACGGGCAACAGTTTTTCCGTTGACTACTGCAGCCAGTTCATAGGTCCCCATCAGGGAAGCGTATAGCGGACGCTGCAGACTCGGTTCGGCAAGATTCTCCGTACCGTAAGCAAGACCGAAATTGATATTTGCAGTGACTTCTCCGTTTTCTGCTTTTATCTGAGTAACTGTGATAAAGGGGGCGCCATTATAATCGCCATTCTTGTACGATTTCCATTCCGATAATGGCTTTCCACCATATGTCCAGCGTATTTTCTTTATATTGGTCCCCTTCGGAAGTTTAAATCTAGCTTTAATTGTTCTTTTCTTCGTCATGGATGCTACATTGTTATCCAATTTCAGTGTCCGGGTATTTTCACCTTGCGTTGAAATTGTTTTTGTTGGTTGACTCTGTTTATCGTTCAATAACGTGCTTTTTGCACGCTGTGCAGCATCAGCCATAGCCATGTGCGGAGCAGTGATCTGCAGAAGCATGGCGGCGGATATGGTTAACGCCAAGCAGAACTTTACTATCGGTTTTGTACCCATTCTTTTTCCCCCTATTTATAACCGAAAGACCATGTTGTACTCTTCTTTATTCACAAAGAGCATTTAACAGACTATTGTCCGGCAAATGATGATTTTATATATTGTCCAATCCTATTCAAAATCTGTTTTCTACTTTTGTTCGGAAGGATTGTCTGTAATCGAGTTAGAAGCGTCGGAGTTTATGATACTTTGCACAAATTGCTTCAAATCCGTTCGACTTTTTACGTCCAGAACAGCCGATCTGCCAACATAGGTTTCTTTTAACAGCTTCATTGGCGGTATTTGTTCATTTCCCTGTAATGTACTTTGATACCCTACCGAAGCCAAATTCCACATATCAGAGACTGACAAATTGGTATCGATATACGGACTGATTTCCTCTAGAATGGAAGGAAACTTCATAATGGAAGTCGTTGTTTTTACCTTCTCGGCTAATGCCGTAATCAATTGCCGCTGTCTTTTTGTTCTGGAATAATCGGACATGGCATCATGACGAAAACGGACATATTGAAGCGCCGTTTTGCCGTCGAAATGCTGCTGTCCCTGCTTTAAATTAATATCATACTCATGCTGATCGGCTTTGCTCTCATAGTACATATCCTTTTCGACATAAAAATCGAGTCCGCCTACAGCATCCACGAGTTTAATAAACCCCTGGAAATCCGTATATACATAAAAATGAACAGGCACCCCCAGCAATTCGCTGACTGCTTTCATCGCCGTATCTGGCCCATGCGTAACAGCGGTATTAATTCGATTTTTGCCGTACCCGGGAATATCCGTATAAGTGTCTCGAAGAATCGAAAATACATGAATATGCTTATTGGCAGGATTCAATGAAACGACCAACATGCTGTCGGATCTGGGTACCTCGCCCTTGTCACTTCCACGGGCATCCACACCCATCAGCAGAATGTTGACAGGCTCGGTTCCCTCCCACTCCGGAGCTTCCAGAGCTTCGGCATTATCGGTGCTTACTTTAATGAACGAGGAGTTTGCCGGTGTTTTGTTAAGTCCTTCTAATCCTTTGTAAATGGACAAGAAATAGTAAAAGACAAAGATTACAGCAGCGACCACAAGTAACAATGTTACAGTCAATATCCTCTTTTTCCTCTGTGTCATGTCATTCTTCCTTTCTGGATGATGAACGCCCCTGCCCCTTTCTGTATTTAAGATTTTTGCAAGGCTGCTACGAGAAGTGAAGTGTAGTATCGGCTACCATCTGGTTTTAAATGGACGCCATCTCTATAAAAATATTCATCTTTGCCTACACTAGCCGAATACCAGTCCACCACGCTGACGTTACTGTATTCACCAGCGACCTGTGCAATCGTGTCATTCGCCGTGTCTTGCCAGCCTTTCGGCACCCGGGTGGTAACCAAGATTACCTGTCTGGCTCCAGAAAGGGATTGCAGTACGTCGCGCAGTTGGTCTTTGCTAAACGGACCGTTGGTGCCGAGTTCGATAATGACCTGGTCTCCCAGTTTGCCTTGGGCGGACAATTCATTAATGACTTTTATAGCTTGAGACATCTGCCGGCCAACCTTGCCGTCAACCGTCATATTCGGAAGCTGCTCTTTTAAATAAGGCTCAATTCCGACCGTAACCGAATCTCCAATCATCGTGACGCCCTCGCCGTTTAAGGAAGCGGATGGTTGAGCTTGTTCTTTGCTGGTGCTGGAAGCCGCACGCTTTTGTGCAGCGGGCTGCATCGCATCAAGATTGTATAGAGAAGAATCCTTGCTGCGTGATTCGTTATCATCCGAATTTTGCTTTGCGTGCATATGGAGGCCGATGGCTCCTAAAGCGATAAGGATAACCATAAAACCCCCTAATGTTTTTACCATCCATCCATTTTTTTTGTTCATACCTAGTTCATCCTTCCCTTTAACATGCTAGTAGGTTTTATCTTGTTTGATAGCATCAATCAAAAACGAGGCATAATACTGAGCGCCTTCTGGTTTCAGATGAACACCATCGTCATAAAACAGATCGTTGCGGTTTTCGCTGGCCGAATACCAGTCGATAAGCCGGACATTTTGAAATTCACCAGCAATTTCACGTAGATTGTCATTTACGGTATTCTGCCACCCTCTCGGTACTCTGGTCGTTATCAGATAAATGTGCCGGGAATCCTGCAGTGAAGCCAGCAAGGACTTCAGTTGACTCTGGTTAAAAACGCCGTTGGTGCCGAGTTCAATAATAATTTTATGGCCAAGTTTGCCCTGTGCCCGCAGGCCATCAAGCACATCCTCGGCCTGTGACATTTGCCGTCCCACCTTGCCATCTATGATGATACCGGGAAGCTGTTTTTCCAGAAACGGGGCGGCATCCAGAATGACAGAATCTCCAATCGCCGTGACCCCCTCTCCTTCTGCGGAATGGCCTGTATTTTCAGCGGAATGATTTTCAGCGGAACAGCCGGATTGCAGCGTTTCTGTCTGGACGGATTCCCGGCTTACAGTTGCTGGCGCATCGGGTACAGGATCTGGTGAATCCGTCTTCCATGATGTCAGGACCAGAATGATGGCGATAACAATTACGACAAGACCTAGTTGGCTGCCAGCGCCTGATCTGCGGAGTGATTTTAGGCTGGTCCCAAAGGTCCCGCGGCGGATGGGCTCTTCGATGTATCTGTAGGAAAGACCCGCCATTATGAAACTGACCATTACCTGCAGAGCAATGCGCATATAGCTGGCATCTTCGGTACTTACCGCGGGACTTGATAAAATAATGACCGGATAATGCCATATATACAGACTGTAAGATCGCTTACCGATCCAGCTTAGAGGCCGGCAGCCGAGCAATCGTTCCAGTCGATTGGCCGGATGAACAAGTACAGCAATAACAACTGCAGTAATGAGTGATAAATAAAGAAAACCGCCGCGATACAGCGAATCATCAAACTGGTTGGTCTGACCGATCAGGATAAACAGCATTACAATGCCCAGTACGCCAGTCATATCCAGCATGGTCCGGGACGAAGAAGATACATTGTCGCTCAGTCTCCAGCTGGGCCAAATTACCGCCAGAGCCGCTCCGATTAAAATGGCAAACGCCCGCGTGTCCGTCCCGTAATACACCCTGCTTGGATCGGTTCCGGGTTCGTATATAACGGCCATTGCTATGGCGGATACGGCGGCGCAACCCAGAATGTATAACATCAGTCTGCCTCGTCGCGGTGCAAGGCACAGACCGATCAGTAGAACAAGCGGCCAGATTACGTAAAACTGTTCCTCAATGGAAAGCGACCAGAGGTGCCCGATTGGAGAAGGCGGGCCAAAGCTCTCAAAATAGGAAACATGATGAAAAATGAGATACCAGTTGTTTACGTAAAAAAGCGAGGATACAAAATTCCCTCTTAATTCCTGCAGTCTGGAGAAATCGGTAATTAAAAACCACAATGCCACTGCAGTCATCATAAAGATCATTGCTGGCAGTAGTCTGCGCATTCGTCTTATCCAGAATTGCACAATAGAAAAACCGCTGCGCGTCCTCCATTCAAAAAGGATCTGATCCGTAATTAGATATCCTGACAGGACGAAGAAAATCTCCACTCCCAGCAGCCCACCCTCTGCCCATCTGAAATGAAGATGATAAGCAATAACAGCAAGCACGGAGATGGCCCTTAGCCCATCCAGACCGGTCATATAACGTTTTATGGGTTGATTCAGGTGCAAATTCCGGTTTCCATTCACTATGGTCCATTCCTTGTCCTTATAGGCTAATGATCTTGCTTCATTTACTATAGAAAAAAGATGTCGCTAAAGTTTGATCAACATGTAAACAAATTGTCACAACGGTTGCAAAAAGAAAAACCTTATTCCGGCTGAACAACCGAAATAAGGTTTTTGACATATACAAATATGGCGATCCTAATCACTATTTCAATTCAATGATCAATGACTCCTTGCTAGGAGAATCCGTTGGCGCAGTCTGCGAGGAATCCAATTGCTTTTGTCCTTGAAGCAGTACACTTTTATTGTTCGGATTCCAGTACATATGCGTCGGCAAAATTCCGCGATACACCGGTTCGTTGTACATTATATTTCTTCCTTGCACCTTGCCTACGTAAGTGACATTTTGATCATACACGGTGTATGCGATATTTTTCCTGTCAGGCGAGAATTCAAAATCAAGCACTTTTTCCAGAATGACGGAGAGCTCTCCGTTTCGCTGATCATATTCGTACAATGAACTATCCGTTCCGAGAAACACAAACTGGTCGTTATTCATCCAGGCTACTGAATCTCCACCAAACTGACGCTCGTATTGAAACTCAATATTCTTCCCGGAAACCTTCCCCATGGTTAACACCTTTTTCTGACCTTGTTTTGCACGAAATAACTGCAGCAGTACGCTGCGACCATCATTTGCAAGGTTAACACTCAAAAGCGTGTCTCCCTTTAGGATACCTTTTAACTGATATTTGCTGGAAGTTTGAGCCCCCATATCGTAGATGTACAGGCTATCAGCTCCATTATCAACCGGGTTTTCTACCAGGTAGCCGATATACGAACTGTTGGCAGACCAGGAAACATATTGTACATAAGAATCGTTTCTGGTACTGATCCTGTCTATTTCCTTTTCTTTGCCATCCTGCAAGGAAATAAGCTTTAAGGTTGTCTCCGAGGAAGAACGAGAAAATTCGCAAATATATTTACCATCGGGAGAAAGTATAGTATTGGAAGTTACATTGCCGATTCCGGGTATGGCCTTGCTCTGCTCATACGGATAAGTTAAACGTTCCAGCGTGCCTCGCTTCAGTATGGTCATGGCTCCGAACGAAGCGATGACAGCATCTGCAGACGACCAGCCCAGCAGCTGACCCGTATTCACAAAACGATCCGGAAGCCGATATATTCTTTGGACCTGAAACGGCCGAGAGCTTTGATCGGCACTGGAAACTTCATTGCTGTCGGCGATGACGACGGTCTCTGTTTTTGGTTCTGAACCGCATCCTGACAGCAGTAATACCACGACAGATACGACCAGCAGCATTACAAAATATTTATATTTATTGCCCATTATTCATTCTCCGTTCCCCGCGGTTTCCAGAGCTTTAAATTCCACCGTTACGATTGTTTCATTATGCTCGTTTGTAATCATGATGGAACCTGCCAATTCTTCAACGATGGATTTCACAATACTGAGCCCCAAGCCTACACTGCCTTCTTCCGCGCTGTCGGAATAAGCCGGATAAAATGGTTGTAACAAGCGTGACAGATGTTCTGCCTCAATCGGATCGCTTGGATTGCTGAAGATCAAGCGGATCTTTTCTTCTGACCGCACCGCTTTTACCGATACTGCCGAAAACGGCAAACTGTATTTTATTGCATTATCTATCAAATTGATGAACAGCTGTCTGATTCTGTACCCATCGGCCAACATGATCAATTCCTCACTAATCTCATATTCGATGGTCTTTTTATAGCGCTGTGCCCGGATCACCATCGATTCACACACGTCCCGTAGGATCAGCCCGATATCCACCCGATCAAGCTCATTGATCATGATATTTTTGCGTGAAACTTCCAGCAGTTTTAGCACCATCGCATGCAGGCGCCTGCTCTCCTCGATAATATGATTCATTCCTTTATCAAAAAAAGCACGATCTTTCTCACCATTCAGCCTGATCAGCTCTGCATATCCCAGAATGGAGGTTAACGGCGTTTTCAGTTCATGAGTGATATTGTCAAAAAAGCGCTTTTCCTGCTGGTGAAGTTGCTTCAAATGGTCCCGGTCCTTCTCAATAATATGAATCTGTGTACTAATTTGATCAATCATATCATTAAAATTTTCGGCCAATCGGCCAATTTCATCCCTGCGTTTAAAATGAAGGCGGATATCCAGATTCCCGTTTTTCACCTCGGTGGATGCTTGCGTCAGTCTGGTCAGCGGGATGGTAATATGCCTGGAAAGAATATAGGAAAACAGAAAGGCTGCCGCAAAAATCGCCAAGGCAATATAGAGAGTAATCTGCCGAATCTGTCCGGTTTGTTCGTAGAGTGAGCTGAAATCTTTGTAAAAACGCAGTATGCCCACCTTTGAACCGTCTATAACAACCGGATAGGAGAAAAGGACAGTCGTCTTATTACGATCATAAGTAATGCTGTACGCTGTATTGCCATCAATCGCCTGCTGTAGATCGCTTTGCATTTGCTGCTGAAATAAGGAGCTGTCCGGGGCATAAAGCAATTTGCCTTTCACCGTATATACGCCAACACTGCTGTCCGTGGTATGGTTCAGATCAGTTGCTATCTCCCTGGCAATCTCTCCAAAATACAGCTCATTGCTGCTGAAATGGTTAATCAGGAAAGCCTGGCGCACATACACATTGCTATTGTTTTTCAGTCCGACCAGTTCGGAGGTAACCAAATTCTGATTGCTTGTCCGGATAAATTCCTTGACTGTCTGATTAAGCACGACAAAAGAAAACGAAAAAATCAGAAAAAAACCGATCAGAAATTTGATGCTGATTTTACGTATCATGCTTATCCACCCATTTTTTTAAATTTGTACCCGATTCCGAAGACGGTAGTAATGTATCCAGTGGCATCCAGCTTTTTGCGGAGTCTTTGGATATGCGTATCAACCGTACGGGTATCTCCGGCAAAATGATAACCCCATACCAGATCAAGCAGTTCGGAACGTGTAAAGTTTCTACCCGGATGTTTAACCAGCATCATAAGCAGGTCAAATTCCTTGGGGGTCAATTCAACGGGACGGCCCTCTTTTTGGACAAGCCGTTCTTCTTCGATCACTTCAATATTTTCAAACCTAATGACGGCTTTCGCAGCTTCTTCCCTGTCCGGGCTGCTCGCCTGCTCCACTCTGCGCAAAATGGTTCGAATGCGTGCAACAACTTCGCGCAGATCAAAAGGCTTGGTAATATAATCATCGGCACCGAATTCAAGGCCGAGAATCTTATCGGTAATATCCGATTTGGCCGTAATCATGCAAATCGGTATGTTATAGTCCATAGTCACCTTTTTGCAAATATCTAGACCGCTCTGGTCAGGCAGCATCCAATCCAGCAGCAGCAAATCGGGCTGAAACGACTGCAACTCATGCATTCCCGCTGCTCCGCTGGCCGCTGTGCGTGTCTGGAACCCCTCCATAGAAAGCCCGTACGAAAGCAAGTCGGCAATCGGGGCATCATCTTCAATAATAAGAATCTTTGCTTTATTCATAGCAATCCTCATCTCTATTTTTAATACGGCAGGTTTATGACATTGTCCATTATATTAATCATTCAGGGGAAAACAATCAAATGTATATTGTAAATGTTTTTACGTAAAAAACCACGCGCAAATGACTGCGCATGGTTTTGATTACAGCATAGAGAGCTATGAAATATTCGGAAACAAAAGGAGGCTGCTTTAGCGATCCAATAAATTCAAGGAAAATATCATCACATGTTTCCAACAAGTATGACATCTTACAAACTAGTAATTATTAAACAAACTATTTCTCCCGTTTAGACTCGGTGCATACTACAATTAATCTTAATTATAATTGCAGATAATTTTTATCCAGTAATTCCTCTTCTAATAGTTACTCACACTGTGTGGCGTCAGAATTAGTGAGAAAACAACAGCAGAATACATGCATTATTTGAGGATCATTTTCATAATTAATGAGAACTCATTGACTCGAAGTTGTTAGATCTGCCCTAATTTTCATATTTCATGAGAATATCCACAACTCTAAAAATGAGTATTTATACAATCAATAATTTGTATAACTTCTTCTTTGTCAATTATGATGATCTTTCTCGTTTAATCTGAAAATTTTTTCATTAAATATGACACCTCTCTTCGGACGATAAAGTTGTGTACCAGTATCCCTTGGCGTATCAACGTTTTTAGCTTATTATGTGGTTCTATATATACAATAAAGTTGTGTACTAGCGAGTCAACTAAAATTTGTGCGATAAACAATAAAATTGAGTACCAAAATCCAATATCTTTGATAAGGAATTCTCTATCTTTTTTATATATTTTTATTAATTGGTTCAGAACAAAGGACCTTTGGACCATATTTTCACAAAGAAAACCAAGCTGACGATTATAAGATGGACTTTTTCTTGTACAAAAAAAGAGTCTGCCCTTGGGCAGACCCGATACAAATGAACATGTCTCGTGCAAGTTGTGCTCAGATAGATTGAACCTGCTGGATGGAGGCTGTTTCAATTCGGATTAATGAAAGCGCATGCTCCGCCTCGTTTACTCCATTGACGCTCATAATGACGACCTTTCCTTCCACTTGTGGCAGCAACAATTTTATGCAGCAGAACGGATATTTCACCTTCTCTTTCACATAAGGAATGTCGAGCAAATGACACACGGTAGCACGCTGCATGTTGACGCCTGTGGTTAGCCGAACCATATCCCAAATTTGATTGCCACCGTATCGTGTGTGAGACTCGATAATGTACGGTATGCCTCGCCGTAGCTTGATTTCTGTATGTGAGGGGCCTTCAAGATGTCCAATGGAAGTGAGTAAACTGCATACCGTTTCTTGAATAGCCTCTCGATCTTCCATTTTCAAAGGTGCGGGTAACAGGTGACCAGCCTCTATGAAATAAGGCATTACCACCTCTTTGGTTGTGATTGCAAGCACTTCGTGCCTTCCATTAGTCGTCAGCACCTCAACGCTGTATTCTTCCCCGTCGTCTATATACTCCTCAATCACCAGCGTACCATCCAATATATATTCATCCTGCTGTGTGCTATGACGCAACGCGTCTTCAATCTGTTCGAAAGAGCGGATAATTGAAATCCCCCCCCTACCTTACTGGGCTATTCAAAAATATCTCTTGATAATCGTATAAGATGGACTTCTTTGTTTTCTTGTTTTCGGCCGATTATTTCGTGATAAAGTCAAAATGATCAGCGTTAAAGTTCAATTCCCTCACCAGCTTCAAGAACTACCCCTACCCCGGTCGGCAGTAACGAAACAAAGAAATGGGGGTCTTGCTTAATGAACGGAAACGTGTTGAAATGGATCGGTACAACCTGTTTGGCCTGAAGCCATTCTGTAGCCACTGCGGCGTCTTCTGGACCCATAGTGTGATTGTCCCCGATGGGTAGAAAAGCCAGGTCAATTGCATTGCGTTCTCCAATCACCTTCATATCGTAAAACAGGCCTGTGTCCCCGGCATGAAACAGCGTTTTGCCTTCGGCGGAAAACAGTATTCCCGTGGGCATCCCCGTATAAATAATTGTTTTTGTTTCTTTGTATACATGACTTGAACTATGAAAAGCTTGTGTCAATTTTACTTTCCCAAAGTCAAATGTATACGCTCCGCCGATGCTCATTGCATGTGTACGTACGCCTTCCCATCCGAGCAGGTCCGCCAGTTCTGCCGAAGCAATAACCAGCGCGTTGTTACGTTTGGCAATCTCTACGGTATCTCCCACATGATCGCCGTGCCCATGGGTTAACAGAATCACATCCGTCTTTACCGTGGATGCATCCAGGTCCGTATTGGCGTTCCCTGTAATAAACGGATCGATCAGAATGATTTTCCCGAGAGTCTCAATTTTTACAACAGAATGTCCATGATAGGTCACCTTCATTATGCTTCCTCCTTGAATTCATTGATTGTTGCCGGGTTTTCTGCGGGTGAAGATCATATAACACGCAACCATGTTGGATAACACAATAATTAGGCCCATGGGTATGGCCGATTTACCCCCACCGAGGCCGGTCAAAGGTGCCGCTTGTACATAGTTTTGCATCGCAAGGGAGGAACCGGTTGTGGTTACGATACCGACGCTGGAAACGGTGAAAAATAGAGGGGTGCAAACGGCATACAGTCTCCCACCACTGATCAGCACAATGAATAAGATTAAACCACTCACAGTTGCCAGCGTAATTTCGCTTATAAACAGAGTTTGCCCGCTAATGCTCACTGACAGTCGCCCTGTAATCTGATCTGGAATGATTAGTCCCAGTCCGTTCAGGGCAAACAGTATGCTGAATAGCTGCGGAGACGTACCGAACAGATTTTGAATGACAAACGTGAGCCGGAGATGTATGCAAACATGTTTTACGATACATGCTTCATCATTGCTTAGAAGTTTTGCGCTGCTGTACGTGCTTGTCCAATGGCTTCGGCTATGATCTGAGGCGCACGCTCTCCTGCTGAAGATATACCCTCGATGTATAGATGATCCACGTCAGTAATTCCCACAAAATTCAGTACGGTTTTCAGGTGACGGCTGCCGTTCTCCCGATCAGCGACAGGACCTGCGGAGTACACGCCGCCACTAGCTTGGATGTGGAACGCTTTTTTGTTTTTGAGCAGGCCGACCGGGCCGTTTTCGGTGTATTTGAATGTTTTAGCTCTGACACAGAAGGAATCAATGTATGCTTTCATCACCGGAGGATATGAGAAATTCCACATCGGTGTCACGAACACATATTTGTCTGCGGTCACGAACTCCTCCAGGAGTTCATTTAACTGAGTTACTTTTTGCTGCTGTTCCACTGTCAGTTGATTGAACGTACCGCCCGTTTGCAGCTTGCCCCACGCTTCCAATACGTCAGCATCAATGTACGGAATGTTGCGTCGATACAGATCCACATGAATAACCTCATCCTGTGGGTGGCTTTCGCGATAAGCTTGTACAAATTGTTCGCCGGCAGCAAGGCTGTAGGATGCTTCCGGGTTACCAGGGTGAGCAGTAATATATAATAATGTTGACATGGTTATGACTTCCTTTCTTATATAAACGAAATTTATGATGGGTAATGAGTTAGGCGAGGAATGGACCAAGACCATTGCCATACGACCAGTTTTCTTTCGTAACCTCAATAAGATTGATGAATACATCCTCTTTACGAATACCAATCTTCTGATGCAACTGCTCGGCAAGTGCCGCGTAAAAATCTTTTTTCACTTCATCAGAACGACCGATGTTCAAAGTGATTTGAATGATAAGAAATCCATCACTTCTTTCAATGTCGAGACACGTTGGATCAAAACTCAAATTTTCGCGATCCAGTTCTTCAATAATCAAAAACCGATCGTTTGCAGGTACATGCAGTTTATCCACGACAGTTTGCAAGACAACTTCCCCGATCTGCGTTTTCTCTTTACTCGGACGACCCTTCAGTGTAACAATGCGAGTTAAAGGCATCAGTGTTACCTCCTTGTTTTGTTTATGTTGATATGGATTATTTTATCTGCTACAATCCAGAGCACGAATGTACATAAGTTCGTGTTTGTTCGTGTGTTCAAGTTGCTCAAACTATGAAATTCAGGTGATTGAATGGATGACAGTAAATACGCAAAAGATTGGCCCCATGAATGGATCAAAAAAATTCGTACGAGACCTTCCAGACAAGAGACGTCAAAAAAGATGCGGCAAGTGGATCTGGCGAAGCGGGTTGGTGTTGATCCAAGGACGGTACAGCAATGGGAAAGTGGAGATCGTCTACCCAGCATCGGAAACCTCAAGCAGATTATTCAGGTTTTTTGGGAAGAAGGGTTGTTTCTGAAGGGAGATCCTCGCCAGGAAGCTGAACAGCTTTGGATGGCTGTAAAGCGTTTATCGGAAGCGCGTTCAGCCACGAGACGCGAGTTTGAGGATTTTGATAAGGCCTGGTTTGATACGCTGATGACAACCAAAGCTATACAGCCGGAGACAGGCAAAGAAAAGCGAGGTACCGCGGTCACGGCACCAGCCCGATTACGGAAGATGCCATCCACCTTTGTTGGACGACATCAATCCAGAGATGCCTTGGCGGAGCAGTTAACTCACCACGCGCTAGTTTCCATCATTGGATCTGGTGGAATCGGCAAAACGTCCCTTGCTGTCGAACTGGCTTCGACGCTTACGGAACGTTTTCCGCAAGGTATCTGGATGTTTGAATTTGGTGCAATCAGTGAAGCGCATGACGTGGGTCCGTTTCTTTTATCCACGCTGGGGCTGTCAAACCAAGGGAGCCAGCCCGATGTACAAGTTGTACTGGAAACGGCAATCAACCGTAATATGCTATTTATTTTCGATAATTGTGAGCATCTCATTGATGTCATCGCCACGGTGGCCGAGTCTCTTCTGGCAGAGGCACCAGAGTTATCCATTTTGGCGACCAGTCGAGAGCCACTTAACATTGCAGAAGAGTATGTTTACCGAATCCCTCCGCTTTCTTTTCCCGTGGATGAAGTCACACTGGATGAACTTTCCGAAACGGAATTGATAAACTATGAATCCGTACAACTGTTCCTGGAACGAGCCAGCATTCAGGCTCCCCATTTTGCGGTCTCCCTTCCCCATCTGAAACGGATTGCTTCGATATGCAAGAAAATTGGGGGCATCCCGTTAGCGATTGAGCTTGCTGTGGCACGAATGAATATGCTGACCCTGGAACAGATTGAAGAACGTCTGACGAATCAGCTGACCCTGCTGACCGTAGGCAAACGAACAGCCACGCCCCGGCACCAAACGTTACGTTCAACAATTGACTGGAGCTATAATCTACTTACGGGCAGGGAACGTCTTTTATTAAGACGGCTTAGTGTATTCGAAGGAGGTTTCACACTGGAGGCGGTGGAAGGAATCTGCATCTGTGAACCAGACATACCCGATCGGGAAGACCGCATAACTGTGGTAGACGTGGTTGATCTCTTGTCGAGCCTAGTTAACAAGTCTCTAGTCTCCACACAAATCAGCTCGCACTATGGCTCCATTCGCTATTTTCTGCTGGAGGCCATCAAGGAATATGCGAGTGACAAGTTCCGTGAAGAATCCGATGATCGCAAGCGAGATGCTCTCTATGAGCGTCATGTGAGGTATTACATGAAGTACCTTCTACAGGCTGAATCCCAATTTCGGAGCATTGAACGTGAGTCCTGCATCGAGGCGGTAAGACGGGAATATGCCAATCTGCGTTCTGCACTTCAATGGTCTTATTCAAGTGTTCAGGTCCGTCCTAGTGGTCTTCATATGGCGGCGCATCTGTATTGGTTCTGGCTTCACGAAGGCAGGTTGAAAGATGGGTTGTTTTGGTTGGAGAGATTTCTGTACACGGAAGAAGAAAGCCATGCCTTTCGTACGGATTCAGCCAAAGCGTGGCATGGATTGAGTATTATTCAATTTATACAGGGCCATACAAAAACAGCTATGGAAGCAGCGACACGAAGTGTGGAAATTGCCCGTGAACAACAAGAGATTTCCCTGTTAGCCTCATCCCTGCGTTTGCTCGCTTTTCTCCACATTAAGCAGAATTGTATCGAGGAAGCGGAAACGGTTGTACAGCAGAGTGCAGACTTGGCGAGAAGCGCTCATGACTCATGGAATCTTGCCTCTTCTCTGCATGCATACGGCAAAATACGGCTGGAACAGCACCGATACAATGATGCTTCCGTATTGCTGAGAGAAAGTGTACATCTCTTTGAAACGGTACAGGATCAGTGGGAAGTGTCCGGTCCCTATGAATGTCTTGGGTATACCGCTTTGAAACTCGGGAAGCTGGATCAATCAATCGAATATTTCAAGAAATGCATTGCCGCAAGCCAAATATATCGAGGGTCCTGGGTTCTCTCCCGAGGAATTGAGGGGTTAGGGATTACCTTATGCGCTCAGGGAGCGCTGACCGATGCAGCGATCCTTCTTGGAGCAGCCGAGAAAGGTCGTCAAGCCTATGATGAGGGTAGCATACCCAATTTTCCTGACGAACATCGTAAGAGTGTAAGCGCCATTCAGCAGGGTTTGCAGGAACAGGAATGGTATAGATGGTGGAACAAAGGGAAAGAGATGACCCAAGCTCAAGCGCTTGCCTACGCTTTGGAGATATAGAGGGTTGCCAATCGAATGAATAGATAAACTAGACGAACCATACGCTGTCCCCCTTGAACTACAAAGTGATGAAATTCATTTGCTTGTGGCCAAAGGGATTTTTTGATAACAACAAAAGTCGCCATAACACAACATTAAGCAAAACGAGCATACCTATGTTGTGTTGAAAAAGATTCTGTTTCCGCAAGTCAGGTAACCAGAACTGATCCAGGTCGGAATCACTGAAGGTGCACCCTCGCTAACAGTTTTTTCAGAAGTACAGACGGGTCATTACCTCGCACTAAAATTGTTAATAATCCTGATTCACTGGAAAATAAAGCATTAAAGATATAAACTTCGAATAATCTTTTTTCTTGAGCCCTCTCATATGATGAAAGTAATTCAATTTGCGCCTTGGAAACCACGTTGAACCAGAATAACGAGTGCACAGCAGAACTATGGTTACGATACCAACAAAAACCGGACTTTTCACTGGTTTACTTTACGGGCTGTGACAGCTTCGCTGGTACTACCCCGACCTACAATATACGCCTCCTCAGCCAGAGAGCAAGAAGCAGCTTGTCGCCAAGCTGGAGGAAGCAAGGCGCCACATGCATGAGATTGGGGCGTCGCTGCAGAACATAGACCCAGAGCGGCTGGACGCTCTCTTACAAACTGCAGTGTTATTTGGCTAACGGGACACGATGTTGAATGTTGACCACAACAGCGGCCAGTCTAGGATTTTATTTTCGCTTCCTTATCTGCCGCTGTTGCATTTGTCGGATCAGTCGAAAAACATATTTCTCAAAAGCTGACGACCTTTGAAATGGACAATCGCGTAAAATCAGCAACTCCAGTCTACAACTTTATTTTCTTCGAACATCAATTATGATAATTTTCTCGTTTAATCTAAAAATTTTCTTTTTTAATATGACACCACTTTCTTCGAACAATAAAGTTGTGTACTAGCGAGTCAACTACAATTATTTCCCCCTGTGCGGATACAATAAAGTTGTGTGCCCGTCTTTACCTTTTCTAATATTTCTTTACGGGGTAACGTCAGGAAAATGCGGAATTACAACGTTAAGGAAATCCTCATATTAAAAGCCTGATTTTTCAATAAATGCTGGGAAATAAGGCTTTTTTCGTTACTCCATTACAGCGCCCGTTTCAAGAAAAACCGTTTATGGTTTAGCTATAGGTATTAAGATTTCAAAATGAGGGTCGCTTGAGTCTGAATCATTTGCCTATTTTTCATGCTTTAAGCTGCTATTATGGAGGAGAAAATGTAACTAAGGCCTCCGGTTGCCTTAACAAATAATTTCCTCTCGTGACCAGTCTCTTGTGTGTTTCAATGTAATATCGATAAACTTTGATAGAGCGGGGGAAATCCACTTGTTTTTATGATAAACAACTTGGGCTGAGATCTGTTTAAGATCACCTTTGCAAGGAATAACCTTTAACCTTCCATCCTTGATTTCATTATTTACAGTTATTAATGGTAAACAAGCAATACCCAGCCCACTCATTACGCAACGTTTTATCGCCTCAATACTCCAAAGTTCCATCGTGTTGGAAAGTAAGATTCCTCTTTCTCGAAGATATTCTTCAAACATGGTTCGATAACTGCATTCTTTCTCATTCGTGATCAAACACTCGTTTAACTTTTGGTTTTCATAGCTTTGATCTAAAACATTCAGCGGGTTGTCATGACTTCCAACAAGGACAATAGGCTCGTCCAATAAAGAATGTACGATTAAATCTGAATCCTGAAACGTTGGCATCATAAGAAATGCAATATCTGCACTACCATTAAGTATTGCTCTCTTGTTATCTCCGCAAGTAGCGTTACTTAGAATGATGCTTACATGGGGAAACTTATTTCTATATTCTCTTAATATAGGTTCAAGTCGATAAACCGTTAAAGATTCAGGAGCAGCAATCCTTAACTCGCCTCTTATTTCATCACCATCATTTACAATGCTTTCGATTTTCCCGTAAGTATCCAAAATTTCTTGAGTATAGTGCAATAATTTCTTGCCTATATCAGTCAATCTTACCTTTCGACCCATCCGATCAAATAGAGGTGCACCCAAATGTTCTTCAAGTGCTTGAATATGAGAAGTGACCGTGGATTGAGTGTAACCTAAATGTTCTGCTGCTTGTGTAAAGCTACCAAATTGAATAACTTTTTTAAATGTAATAAAATGACGTATTTCCATCAGTTCACCAACTTTCAATTTAATCTCAATTCTATAGTATCAAAAAAATCAATGGATAACTTCTCGAATTTCAATTTTACTAACAATTAGTTCCGGGTTAATCTTAAGGAAATTTGAAAACAGAAGGATATTATGTGAAAACCATTCTGGACGTACCTTTTAATTAAGGTATTTACAACGCTAAATAGTCAGGGAGGAGAAATGACATTACGAAAGTTAAAATCAAAAAAAATCCCCTAAACTGGGATGTGTTAGTGTCAAAGCGTCAAGGTCTCAGTAGAGATTTACCAGAAGGACAAGATTTGCTGAAGTGGGTGGCAAATACGGTCACGCTTATCTATGGTGAACAAGACGCAGTCCTCATTGATACATTTCTTACTATTAAAGAAAATCAAGCATTGGTAGATTGGGTTGTCAAAAGTGGTAAAAACTTAACCACAATCTATATCACTCATGGTCATGGTGATCATTTCTTTGGTATAAAGATGCTTTTAGATCGTTTCCCTGATGCAAGAGCGATAGCAACTCCAGGTGCTGTCAAAGCCATGCAAGAACAAATATCTCCTGAATCTTTCTGGCATAAACTCTTTCCTGGTGAGATACCTGAGGATCTAGTCGTCGCTCAGGAACTTGAAGGAAGTGAGTTCGAGCTAGAAGGACAAAAACTTATCGTGGTGAATACTGGGTTTACTGATACTGGAGATACAACGTCTCTACACGTCCCATCAATTGATTTAATCGTTTCAGGGGATGCAACTTATAACGACATTCATCTTTACTTGGCTGAAACCACTAACGAAACTCGAATTGAGTGGATAGCTGTGCTCGACAAACTTGAGGTACTAAAACCACGTGCAGTGGTTGCTGGACATAAGAAACCCGAAAATGAAGATAATCCCAAAATTATCGCCGAGACACAAAATTACATCCGAGATTTTAACCGATTGAATGAAATAACGGAAACAGCACAGGAGCTCTACCATAAGATGTTAGAACTCTATCCAAATAGAGCTAATCCAGGTGCACTTTGGGGAGCAGCAAAAGCAGCGAAATCTTAATAAAAGGTATATATAATAGCATTCTTTTAATAAACACGGTTGGAGGAGTTAATAAATGATTACGGTTTACGATGATAGTTATAAAGAAGAAGTCATTAAATTAATATTGCATGTACAGAATGTCGAATATGAAGTGGGTATTAGTCTTAAAGAACAACCGGACATTCTGGACATTCATTCAAATTATATAAATGATGGCGGTAATTTTTGGATAGCGTTAAATGATAACGGAGAGGTCGTAGGTTCAATTGGTTTGCAAAAGAAAAATAAGGAGGTTGCTGTATTAAAGAAATTTTTTGTTTATAAAGACTACCGTGGTAAAGAATTTGGGACAGGAAAAAAGCTTTATGAAGCACTGCTTGATTTTGCTAAGAAACAAGGTTTTTCTAAGATAATTTTAGATACCCCATCTAAAGCCACTAGGTCACACGGTTTCTATAAAAAGGCTGGATTTAAAGAGATTGATAAAGAAGATTTGCCAATTAAATATGATTATCCTGACCGCAATTCAATTATATTTCTATTAGAACTATAACAAAAGGAAAGAAGGTCTTATTTTTATGGAATAGTTAAACGGAGGGTTTATCTTTGAAGAATAAGATTATATTGTTTTGTTTACTAAGTACTGTATTACTCGGAGTAATGAATAGTTTCTTTTTTAATTTAGCTCTCGTACCAATTGCTAAAGACTTAAATATTTCTATATCTTTTAGCAGTTGGTTTATCTTAGGGTATTCAATTATGGTTACAGTAGGTTCAATAATATACAGTAAGCTTGCTGAAAGCATTCAATTAAAAAAACTATATCTATTTGCTTTAGTTATCTTTGTTCTTTTCTCTATCTTGGGCTTTTTTATGGATCATTTTTATTTACTTGTATTATCTAGAATGGCACAAGGAGTCGGAGGGGCAGCCTTTATTTCACTGACAATGGTTGCAATTATAGATGTACTTGATCGAGCATTATTACCGATAGGTCTTGCTTTTATAAGCTTTGCTATGGCTTTAGGATCAGGTTTAGGACCTTTACTGAGTGGTATTATTCTATCCATAACGGATTGGCACATGTTATTTTTATTTATGAGTTGTGCAATAATTTTTATACCAATTTTATATTTTACTTTTCCAGAAAATAAGGTAGAAAATAAGACTCCATTTGATTGGTTAGGGACGTTTTATTTATTATTATGTATTCTCTTTTTATTATGTGCCTTGAACATTAATTTTCTTTTTATTGTTTTTTGTAGTTTATTTTCCCTAGTATTCATTCGCCATATCAATACCGTTACTTACCCAATTATTGATAAAAAAATATTTAATAATACAATTTTTGTTAGAATAACTAGTCTTAGTTTTTTGTTATTTTTTTTGCTAGGAGCAAATGTTTTTCTTCTCTCTTATATTTTTTCTTATACTTTTAATCCCATACAGTCTGGAATCCTATTTTTTATAAGTGCTTTAATAGGAGGGTTTGCAAGTATAGGGATTGGGAAGAATATGACTAATAAAAATGTGAAAAAATTCTATAGAATAGGATTATATATTTTTTTCATAGGTTATTTAATTAGTATTTTTAACTCAAAAATAGGCATAGTATACATTTTAACGAGTGTTTGTTGCTTCATTGCCTTTTCTGTTGTACAAGTTGCTTTAAATAATTTATTAGATTTGGAACTGAAAGAATCCAAGAAAATAAGTATTGGTGTTTATAATTTATGCAATTTTATCGGTATGAGTATTGGTGTAGCATTATTTAGTAAATTAGTTATTATATTTAATATAAATATTTGTTTTATTTTTTTATTAGCGACTGTGATTACAAAAGGATTCATGTCAAACAATATTAATACAGCAAAAGGAAACTAGTACTGAGTGAAACTGAAGGGATTTTTCAGACAGATCGGTCATTGGCTGGTTAGTTAATCAGCTTTCCAACATACCCATTTATATTATTCCTTTGGATAGTAAAATAATATTTAACAATGGCAAGGAGATAACTGGATATGAAATATATTCGTTCAATACCTGTAGTTAGTTCCTAAGAGGGGTACGGAAACGATTCGGGGATTGAGAGGCCACATATAAAATAATCCCCAGTTATTATACCCCTTTTTCCTCTATTTCCTTTAAAACGCTGCCTGACTAACCCCTGTAATAGTACAAATTTCCTTTACAGTTTTATCTGTTGTTTTTCGTAATTCAATTGCATGGTTCATTCCTGGGTGTTTATCTGTATTTTTTTTACCCTTCCTTGATATTTTCCCTTTTGCTTAGCCAATTTTATCCCCGAACGTTGCTTTTCTTTAATCATTTCTCGATCTAGCTCACTGAATACTGCCATAACAGTTAAAAAGAATTTACCAGTAGGTGTTCTTGTATCAATTCCTAAGTTTAAGATAATAAAATGTATGTTTCTTTCACGAAGTTGTTCAACCAGCTGCAACAACTGTCAGTATTTCGATCAAGACCTTCCATTCTAGTCACAACTAAGGTATCATCGGCAGCTATCTTGGAAAGAAGTTCACCCAATTGATGCTTCTGTTTAGAAACACCACTAATTTTCTCCTTTTACAATTTCGTTCACTCCAAATTATTAATCATCACCATTTAAAGTAGAAATGCCTTGATCCATCGGTACTTCTGATGAGTCAAGGCCCCCACTCTGTCCAAAACATATATTAAATAAAATTTCATTTATTAATTACATTTCTCAGCTATAATGGTTACTCACAAAACCACTCTAAGAAGCTAAAAACTAGTCCAATCACTGTTTACTGATGCATAAATATTCATTTCTCACTAATTATGAAAAAAAATTCTCATTAATTCTGAAAACATTCTCATTAATTATGACACCACACATCACACATCGACAACAGCTTCTTAAATCTTGTAAGCCTTCATAGCTTTTCTTAACTCTTTGAATGAAGGACGTTTACCATACATTAAGACACCCGTACGGTAGATCTTGGCAGCCAGCCAACCGAACAACAAAATGGAGGCGACCAGAATACCAAGGGACAGCCAGATTTCCAGCAGGCTCGCCCGCTCCAGACCAATCCGCAGCAGCATGACAGTCGGCGAGAAAAATGGGATGTACCCGGCCACCTTAACGAAAATCGTATCAGGTGCGGCGATATTGAAGATACCGATATAAAAGGCTGCTAGTGACAGCACGGTAATCGGCATGATCGCCTGTCCCAACTCCTCGGTACGGCTAACGATGGAGCCCACCGCAGCGAACAATACTGCGTACAGAAAGTAGCCGAGGATGTAGAATACCAGACCATAACCCAACACCGCGATATTCAGTTGCGACAGATCCAGCCCGGCTGAGCTAAGAATGACATTATTATGCGGCAGCATAAGGTTGGCACATACAACGGCTGCAAAAACAGCAATTTGCAGTAGACCGACCAGGAAGATGCCGATAATTTTTCCGAACATCTGGGTCAACGGCGATACGCTTGTGATGAGAATCTCCATGATACGTGAGCTTTTTTCCGATGTCACCTCTGCAGCAATCATATTCCCCGTCATCATGGAGGAGGTGAAGAATAAAATCATCAGTACATAGACCAAACCATAGTTAATCATAGAGGTCTCTTTTTCCTCTGTCCCCACAGCTCCTCCTGCCTCAGATGGACCGTCTACTTCCCTGCTATCCACCATTACAGGTGTGCTAATTTCACGAATTTGATCGCTGGTCAATGCATTGCCGCCCATAATGGCTTTGACCTTAGCTTCCTGAAGTCCCGTCTGCAACAATGTAATTACAGCAGGAGATGGCTCTTTTTCTACAGAGACGTACTCCACTTTAGGAAACGTGTCTCCCTTAGTGGCAGGCTCCGTGAACTGCACGTAACCTTGCAGCTCCCCGTTTTTCAAGGCTTGCTGCATTGCCAGCGTTTGTACGTTTTCATAACGCACCCAGATGGCTGCCGGGTTGGATTGCTTCTTTGTAAATTGCTCCAGCTGATTCGCCACTTCTATCCGGCTCCCAGCAATCAGTCCCAAGCGATGATGCTCGGCTGCCGTTGTGCCCGAACCTCCTGCCCCATCTCCTTTAAACAATGAAATCAAATACGGCAGATTCATACCAATTGTAATGAGCAAGGCCAGTACCAGCGTTGTAATGATAAAAGATTTGGTTCTCGCCTTCTGACGAAACGTAAAACCGATCACCGTACCCAGTCTATTCATGGGAATCACCCACCTCTCTTATGAAAATCTCGTTCAGCGTAGGTTCCTTGATCTCAAAATGCTCCACATCCGTTTGCTCCAACGCCGTTTGTAAAATCAACTTCGCCGCATCCGGCTGCTCAATATGCAGCATCCAGCCGCGATCCATAGGCTCTGCACGGCGCACGCCGGGCAGCTGCTCCAGTCCGTTCACTTCACCTGTAGTAATGAGACGAACCTTTTCACGTGGGTAACGGCCCTTAATCTCCTGCACACTTCCCTGCACAACTGTATTTGAGCGATGCAAAATCGTAATATGGCGGCATAGTTCCTCCACATGCTCCATGCGGTGGGTCGAGAATAAAATCGCAGCCCCATCATCCCGCAGCTCTTTCACCGTATCCTTAAGCAATTCAACGTTCACCGGATCAAGCCCACTGAAGGCCTCATCCAAAATAAGCAGCGTCGGGCGATGCACTACAGCAGCAATAAAACCCATTTTCTGCTGATTCCCCTTGGATAGCTCCTCAATCCGCTTGTCGTAATATTCCGGCACCCCAAAGCGCTCCAGCCAGTAGCGTAGACTTTTGTCCGCCTCCTTGGCCGACATGCCGCGCAGCCTGCCCAAATAGTTAATTTGCTCGCTCACCTTCACCTTGGGGTACAACCCTCGCTCCTCAGGCAAATAACCCATCGTCCGTTGGAGCTCCTTGCTGTAGGGCTTGCCCTCATATTGAATGTTTCCTCCATCAGGGTAAATCAGGCCGAGCACCATGCGCATCGTTGTCGTTTTGCCTGCTCCATTGCCTCCCAGTAGTCCGTAAATCTCCCCGCCGTTCACATTCAGCGAAATTCCGTTCACCGCCGTGTGGTTCCCATATTGCTTCACGACCTCTTTCAATTGCAGCATGCTCATGATTACTCCGCTCCTTTTTTCTGCGTATATATCTCCGCATCTTCTGATAGTTGTCCCGCAGACCAATGTACTAAAATATCATCCAGTTCCAAACGCCGCACACGGATGGGGCGAATGCCCGCTTGTTCCAATATGGCGCTGGTCTCTCCGGCTGCCAACGTTACAATTCGTTGCAATCCGCCTTCGCTCTCCGTCTCTACCACTCCCGGAAGCTCCGATGCCTCCTCTGGCGTGCCTTCAAACCACATTTCCTTGCTATTTTCGAGCAAATGGTCTTTTTCCAGCTTGCCGAGCAGCCTGCCATCATGCATCAGGACAATATAATCCGCCAAACGCTTGATCTCGTCTATAATATGAGTAGCAATAATGACCGTCGTTTTGCCATTCTCCATACAATCCCGCAGTTCCTCCAGCATGGTTTTCCAGGCAAAAGGGTCTAAACCCGACGAAGGCTCATCCAGCAGCAACAAACGGGGGTGAGGCGCCAAGGCTGCAGCCAGCTCAAACTTACGGCGCTCTCCCTTGGACATACGCGATAATTTCGTATGCTGAGGAACCTGAAATCGTTCCATCAGACGCTGAAAACGTGTTTCATCCCAGCCGGGATACCACAAGGCTCGAAAAGCCGCTGCTGCTTCTGCTGTGAGTCGATCTTCCTCACGCGTCGGCTGCTCTGACACATACCCAACCCATTGTCGTGTATCTGCTGGCATGCCGTCCGGATATGCTTGACCGAACCAACGGATTTCACCGGAATCCGGGTGGATAAGCTGAGTCAGCAGGTGAATCAATGTACTTTTGCCCGATCCGTTATGTCCAGCCAAAGCGACTACATATCCCGGTTCAATGGTTAGATTAATCGGTCCAATTTCCCGGTTACCCCGGGTTTTATAGACCTCGCTCATCTCAATAATGGGTGTTTTTATCTGTATCCCCATAGGAACTTCCACATGATGATTTACATCGTTCTTCACGGGCGTCACTCCTTCACTTGGACTTCATACCTTCTCTTCACCATTTCTGCGAAAAGCACCAACAATTCCTGTTCTGTCATCTGCACAGCGATGCCTGTGTCAATCGCCGTTTCCAACGCCTCAGTCACTGCTTTAAGGCGGTAACCTGAGCGCTTATCGTCCTCAACCAGAGCTACGAAGGTGCCCGTCCCCTGCCGGGTACGAAGCAAGCCCTCGTTCTCCAAATCCTGATAGACCCGCCGGACGGTGATGACGCTGCAGCGGAGCGTTCCTGCAAACTCCCGAATGGAGGGAAGCAGCGTTCCCGCTGCAATCTGTCCGGTTACGATGAGTGAACGAAGTTGCTTTTCAATTTGTGCATACAGCGGTTCCGCGCTATTCTCATCAATTTGCACTGGTATATTCACCTGCTTCTCCCCCCTTTTTATCTATCTTTGTACACATACCGCTAAGTCAAGTCCCGTTTCATAAGCCTACGCTGTGTCACCCTATAGGACACGCACATACCCAGAACTCCTGCCAGCAGCGCTCCCCACATTACCGGAGACAACAGCTGCCATTCCTTGCTATAAAATGCCGTTATCAATACCAGATTGGCCCCACATACTCGAACTATAATCGTAACTATCCCACAAATGAGCATAATGACAATAGATATCCAAAAGTAGGATTTTCCTTTTTTAAGAAATTCCAAATGAATATAAATGGCTTGAATCAGCATGCCGTAGCCTATCCAGGTAAGTGCAAACGATACAAAGAAACCTGTACTCGCATATACCCGAAACGTAGCTGACAACGTAAAAAAGAGAGTGAAAAATATTACACTATTCATAACAAACGCCAAAAGCGCCTGTTGAATTCGACTCATAATCACCGCATTCATCGGTATAGGCAAGGTGCGGAAAAAGGCTAGCATATGCGTATAGGAATCTTCCTGAAGATATTTAAATGCACGACGGTTATAAATGAATCCGAGAAACGGAATCAACACCAGCATGATAAAATCGGCTACTGGACTCAAGTTTCCACGCTCATCCCAATGCACACTTACAGCAAAACTCATGGTAAATCCCAAATACGCAATAAACAGCAATGTCCACAGCATGACATATGGATTGTTGCGAAAATCGTGCCGGGTAATCTTCCATGCCTGTTTGATGATTGTCATTTTCTTATCCTGATCCCTTCTGCACTGCCTGTAATGACGACCTCATTCTCTCTTCATACGAAGTTGTTATTACAGTAATCAGTGTTATTACTGTATATATCCTTATACACAGTATATAAACCATGAATTACAACTGTCAACACCTGAATGTAAATTGTGCGTACAATCACAAAAGCTCGCCAGGACCTATGCTACTCTGTAAATGATAAACGTTCTCAATCAAGGGGATGAACAAATGGATAAGCTACTGCACTGGGATGAGCCTATATTTAACCTTGTTAGCCGTTATCCCGAAGTGAAGGACATTATGGTAGAGTTGGGTTTTCACGATATCGCCAAGCCTGGCATGTTACAAACCGCAGGTCGTTTTATGACACTGTCCAAAGGTATTGCATTAAAAAAAGTAGCTATGGAAACCGTGGAACGCACGTTTTTGCAACATGGTTTTACCATTCAAAAATAAAGGAGCTAACGATCATGAGCGAGCTAATTAACAACCGTGAACATACAGCACAGGAATTAACGGAACGCCAACAAACGCTAAAGGAAATTATAAAAGAATTACATGCCGGGAAAAGCGTGGAGGAAGTCAAAGCGCGTTTCGCAGAGGCTGTTGGCGGAGTAAGCGTAGCCGAAATTTCGGCTATGGAGCATGCATTGATGACTGAGGAGGGAATTCCCGTATCGGAAGTGCAGCGTCTTTGTTCCGTGCATACATCGATATTCAAGGGTTCCATTGAGGATATCCACCGTCCTTCAGGACCAGAGGAACAACCGGGACATCCCGTTCATACCTTCAAGCTGGAAAATCGGGAGATCGAACAATTGGTCAACTTCAGGTTGTCATTGCACGCGGACCAATTTCAAAAGGACGACAGCCCCAAAATCATCTACAAGTTACTGGAAGATTTAAGTCTGCTGCTCGATCTCGACAAGCACTATAGCCGCAAAGAAAATCTGGTCTTTCCTTATCTAGAACGCTATGGGATTTTTGGTCCAACTAAAGTTATGTGGGGTGTGGACGACAGCATTCGTGCCGCGATTAAGGAGGCAAAGAGTCTGCTCACCGAATATAACGGAGATCGTGAACAGATTGGGAAGGCACTTGCCCATATCATGAGCGAAGTGAATGAAATGATATTCAAGGAAGAAAATATTTTGCTACCGATGGCACTCAGTAAGCTGACAGAGGATGAGTGGCTGAAAATAGCCCGGGAAAGCGAGGAAATCGGGTTCTGCCTGACCGCTCCCGAACGTGAATGGATACCCGAACGGGCAGAGGAACCTGCAGAAGCCCTTGAGCAAACGGAAGGCACATCCGGAACACCGCAAGGCTTCGTGAGATTCGAGACGGGGATTATATCCGTACAACAATTGGAATTGCTGTTGAATCATCTACCCGTTGACCTGACTTTTATCGATGAAAATGATGTTGTTCGCTACTTTTCCCATGGTAAGGAACGAATCTTCGCGCGCACGAAAGCCGTCATTGGTCGTACCGTACAGAATTGCCATCCGCCCCAAAGCGTGCATGTCGTTGAGAAGCTACTGGAAGATTTTAAAGCAGGCCGCAAGGATGCTGAAGATTTTTGGATTCCAATCAAGGACAAATTTGTCTACATCCGTTATTTTGCCATCCGTGATGCTGAGGGCCACTATCTGGGAACGTTGGAATTTACGCAAAATATTGCACCAATTCGTGCCTTGGAAGGACAAAAGCGTATTCTATCCGAATAGTATCCAACCGTAAGCCACCATGTTCAGGTTTTTGCCACCCAAACTTATAATATGTTGTTCTACTATAAGTTTGGCCCCCAGCTTTTCATAAAAAGTACATGCTGGATTATCTGCTAGCACCCATACGATTACAGAGTGAATATCCATACTATTAAAATGTTGAAGCAGACGTAAAAATAGTCTCTTTCCCAAGCCTAAACTATGGTATTCACTCAAAACGTAAATAGCCGTTATTTCTCCCCCATACGGGGGATATTCACCTGACTTTTCCGGACCCCCACTCACAAATCCGATGATTTCCCCCTTCTCATTTTCAGCAACGTATACCCGATGGCCGTCTTCACTGGATAGATTCGCATTCCACAGTTCTGTTCTTTGCTCATAGGAAAGCTGTTCCAGAACCTGGGCAGGCATTATATCTTTGTACGTCGTCCTCCAGCAATCTACGTGCACCTTGGCGATGCCCTCGGCATCTGATATCGTTGCTTCCCTGATGTTCATGTGAGTTCCACTCCTAGTTTCCAATATTATGCACTCTATTATATCGACGATCCAAATCTTGATCTATAATAAGAATATTCATTGTTTAGTGAAGTTGGATAGGATAACCGTTCACTACACTACTCGTTCATTACTGGAGGATTCGACTTGAATAAAATCGTTTCATTTTATGTGCCGCTTGGCATTTCGTCATTAATTGCTGCACTAACGCATGTCATCGTCAATGCCGTGCTTGCTCGTTCGGAACATCCTTCGTTTACATTAAGCAGCTATGCGGTCGCCGTCAGCCTGTGCCTACTGTTGGAAACTCCGTTAACCGCTGTACGGCAAATGACCACGAAATTCGGTTATGATCGCAAGTCCGTTCATTCTATCGGTATTTTATGTACGTTCGTCGCTGTGGCTGTATTGATCATAGGCTGGAGCATCGGGTTGACGCCCGTAGGCAATCTGGTCTTTCAATATGTATTTGGTGTGTCCCCAGTATTGATCGAACCCACCAAGAACGTATTTCAGGTTCTTACTTTACTATACATATTGGTAGCTGTCCGTAACATATATCAGGGACTTATTATTAACAAGCACCGAACGGCATGGATGACATTCAGCTCGTCCATACGTATTATCGTGATGCTAATTGCTTCCTGGTTTTTGATCCGTGCTGGCTGGACGAATGACGGACGAGTCGGTGCCGCCATTTTTATTGCAGGTATTCTCATAGAGCTGGTCGTTACTTTTTTAGAAGGCCGAGTTCTCAAAAGAAAGCTGCCTCCTGACAACGCGGAGCAAACCATCCATCATGCGAAGCATCTTCTACCTTTTTATCTTCCTTTGCTATATTCGGCGCTGGTGCTGGTTATCCTGAATCCTTCCATCCAAGCTGCGCTGAACAATACAACTGATCCACTTTTGGCCGTGGCATCCTTTTCTGTAGCACTGCAAATCCTAAATCTATTGGTCTGGTTTTGCAGCTCTTTGCATCAAATTGTGATTCAATTTTATACGTCCAAGCGCAGGGAAGTGCTGATATTTTTGAGCTTTTTGTCTATCCTGTCGCCGCTGCTACTCCTGTTACTTTCCTTCGGATTTGCTGGCGATGCTGTGTTACGGAATGTATTGGGATTGGAAGGAAAATTGTTGCTAGAAACCAGAGGATTGCTTCGCATACTGGCTGTCTATGTCGCATTTTATCCTTGGGTGGAATATTTTATTGGAAGGTCAATATTAATCGGTAATACCAAACCTATCTTTATCGGCAGGCTGTTTTCTGTAAGCTTTGCGATTCTCGCACTTATTCTGTGTATCTGCTTTTTTCCAGGACTGGACGGCAAAGTGGCGGGAATTGTGATGGCTGTTTCCTCCCCTGTCGAGCTGGGGATTTATCTGTTGCTTTACCGAAAAATCTCTACAACCACGATGAATGTGTCATCCTGAAAAAACTTACCTAGAGAGCCTTATGCGAACGCCCCGCACATTGACTCCCTATGGCACAACTCTCTTTTATGAGGTCAAAATATAAGGGCCGTTCTTTGTAATCGCAATCGTGTGCTCGTATTGAGCTCCCCAACTGCCGTCTGCTGTGCTGATGGTCCAGCCATCGTCCCCCCAGAGCACGGCCCCCTCGGTTCCGAGGGTAAATACCGGCTCAATGGTAATCACCATCCCTTCGCGCAGTGGTAATCCCGTTTTGGGACGACCGTAGTGCAGAACCTCTGGCGGCTCATGCATTTGGCGGCCAATGCCATGCCCGATCAGAGGCTTGACGTTGCCGAACCGCCGCCAGCCTGCCGTTTTTTCCACAGCATGCCCGATATCCCCCAACGTCCTCCCCGGGCGGGCAACCTCGATACCCCGTACCAATGCCTTATGGGTCTGCCGCAACAGTCGTGCTACCGGGCGGCTAATGTTACCTACCGCATAAGTCCATCCTCGGTCAGCCAGCCAACCATCCTTGTTAACCACAATGTCGATGGTCACAATATCCCCATCATGAAGCACCCGCTCCGAGGGAAAACCGTGACATACCACCTCGTTGACCGAAGCACAGGTGGCATAAGGGAAACCTTTATAGCCCTTTTGTTCAGGCGTGGCTCCACGCTTGCTTAAAAACTGCTCCACCCAAGCATCGATTTCAAGCGTTGTAATTCCCGGAAGAATACGACTTTCCAGCGCACGATGGCAATCTGCCAAAATACGTCCGGCCTCCCTCATGTAGCCGATTTCCTCCGGTGTTCGTATCGCTATCTCTATTGGAATCCGCCTCCTTTGAGCATACAAATTCACTAAACCTATCCCATTGTATGCACGGCGGACACAAAAAAACCGTCTCCTCTGTGGATAGACGGTTTATAAAAGTCGTATTTCTAGTTTTTCGGGTAATCGAACCCTTTAAGATACTGAAGAATTTATGCGACCGAGTTCGTTTTCCACCACCATGGTCAACTCTTCCTCATACCCTCCTGTAATCCGGTATTTTCGCACATATTCCTTTACAAATTTTTTGGGATCCTTAGGCCGGAAAATTCGAGTCATTTCCCGCAGACTTTCCTTAACTTCATTGTGACCTTTCGTTGCCATGTAACTCCCTCCCAAAACGTTGAAAATAAGTGCTCCGTTGAAGAGAATGCCGAAAAGTATTGATGTCCTTATGCAGTGAAGTAGTATGTCTAATTGCAGCTTAGGTCGGGAACACCTTATACAAGGCATGTACCTGACACTATTATTAACCGATTTTCTTTTGGCTGAATCACTACCCCATTATAACATATTCAGATACAGCTTTCAGCTTTCCAGTAAATTTACATTGATTTTACCTATCTTTTACGCATCATGTCATTTGGGGTACTCAATCAGCTGTTGCACAGGAGGTATACCTTATTTATCGGTTTTTGGAGTGTATGTGTTTGGGGTAAAATAAATAAACATAACAAGGAGGGAAAAGGATGCGCCGCTATGCTCCGCTGTTCACTGCACCTGTTGCCCGTATGTCTGCCCTGAACATAGGAACTTGTGAAGAGGAGGGCATCAATGTCTCCCTACTTGATCAGGCAGACCGTGAAATCCAAGCCAAGTTTCCTAAAATGCACAGCTTCCTGCTGCTGCGCCACGGCAAACTGATCTGGGAACGCTATTATAATGGGCATGAAGTAAGCTCTCTGAACGATTTGCGATCCGCAACCAAAAGCTTTACTTCCACGCTCATCGGCATAGCTATGGCTCGCGGTGATATGCCCGGGCCAGAGACGGCTGTGCATAAGCTGTTGTCTGAGTATTTACCTAGGCGGAAGGAAACACTGCTAGAGCAGATTACGATTCGCCATCTGTTGACCATGACATCCGGCTTGTATTGGCAGACGGGCAAAAAGCTCGGAGAAGCTTTTATCCACCGTTTTCATCGCAGCAAAAGCTGGCCGTCCTTTGCCCTACGTTTACCTGTACAGGAGGACCAACTCGGTGTATTCCAATATCGTAGTGTTGATTCTCACCTGTTGTCCGTGCTGCTGACCCAATGCTGTGGGATTGACGCCTATACGTACGCTCTCCAGCATCTGTTCGAACCCTTAGGTTTTGGAAGAAGTGGTTGGGCACAAGATCCAGAGGGCTACACCATGGGACACATCGGGCTATATCTGACATCGCGTGACATGGCTAAATTCGGCGATTGCTGCCTTCATCAAGGCAGCTGGAACGGAAAAGAATTGATTCCGGCCGATTGGCTGCATCAGGCGACACAGCGACAGGTTGAAGGCTATCCAGAATTCGGGGATTACGGATTCCAATGGTGGACAGGACGACTCCACGGCATCAACTACGCGTGTGCGCACGGACATGGAGGACAGCAAATTTATCTTGTGCCAGAAGCGAACGCAGTCGTGGTATTTACAGCAGACAGCAAGGTGAGCCGTTGGAAAAATCCGCGAACACTGCTGGAGCGCTACGTTTTGCCAGCCGTATCCTCCCTCAACTTAGAACGTTCCTGATATGAGCTTTAATGTGCTTATTGAATATAGGGGGCTAAACAATCATGGAAGTCTCAGCACCAAAAATTCTAATATTATACGCCAGTTACGGGGAAGGCCATGTGCAGGCCGCTCGGGCAATTATGGACAGTTTACGAAGACTCGGACGCTGCGAGGTACAACTTCTCGACCTGATGGCTGAATCTCATCCCTGGTTGAACGGTCTGACCAAATTTGTATATATGCAAAGCTTCAAAACCATTCCTCAGCTTTACGGCTGGGTCTATAACATCACGCGCGGTATGCAGGCTAAATCGGCCTTCGGCCATGTGCTGCATTCATTCGGAATGCGTCAACTTACGCTCACTCTGAAAAAGGAGTTGCCGGATCTCGTGATACATACGTTCCCGCAGCTCGCGCTCCCGGCGTTACGCCGCAAAATGGGAATGAATTTGCCTATTGTCAACGTGGTTACGGATTTCGATCTGCATGGGCGCTGGCTGCATCCCGATATTGACCGCTACTATGTAGCCACTGAGGATATCCAGCAGGAAGCCGCTCAGCGGGGAATACCTATCGAACGCATTATCGCTACGGGTATTCCGATTCACGCTTCTTTTTATAACATGTCTGCCGACGAAATTCCTGTTCAGGAACAGGTAATTCCATCACTACAGTCTGAGACTACTACGCTACTCATTATGGCTGGCGCCTATGGTGTGCTATCCGGCATACTGGATATCTGTCGGCAATTAAGCCAGCTTCCTCAGTTGCGGCTACTGATCGTCTGCGGACGTAACCAGCAACTGAAAGCAGAAGTGGATGCGCTGTATGCAGACCACCCAAACATTTACACCTATGGATTCGTGGACTTTGTTCCAGCACTTATGCGTGCGAGCAATCTGGTGATTACGAAGCCCGGCGGCATCACACTCTCGGAAAGCATTGCATCCGGTTTACCTATTCTTGTGTTCAAGCCCGTACCCGGTCAGGAGCTAAATAATGCTCTGTATTTGCAGCAAAAAGGAGCTGCCCGTATTGCTCGCACTACGGAGGAGCTGATTCAGCATTGTCTCGACCTGATTTCCACCCCCTCTCTTGCCGAGGAGATGATGCAGGCGATTGAGTTGCTTCGCAAACCTCATCCCGCAGACCAGATTGCCGAGGATATTTTGCATCAGCTTGTGGATAAAAGACCTTCCGTCCGGACAAATTAACGAAGAATAAAGTCAGACGGAGGGGATACCTATGGAACACAAAGGGAAGGATTTGCTCCCACTAACAGGAGAAAAGGTAGAAGTGGATGGTGTTTATATTGATGAGGATGGACATGAGCAGCATTTGCACAGAGGTCAGCATTTTCCCGCTGATGTTGTTCTGGGTACTTCCGAGTGGAAAATGACCGAATACGCCTTTGATAATCATCATGAAGGACGTACTGATGAACGACTTATCCCCAAAGAGGACGATGAGGATAAAAAGGGTAAAATCACACATCCACGCCGTCGTTTACAACGCGGAGATCGCTAAATAAGACAACTTATCCACGGTTAATACCAATCTGTTGATATTTTGTGGACAATCTGTGTGCAAAATGAGCTTAATCGCTATATTGTCTACAGTTTGTGCACAATTTGTGCATAACCCACGCTTATTTTGTGGACAAGTAGTGGCGTATAGTGGATAAAATGCGTACAACATGTGCAAAACCTGTGTATAACCCTGTGAATGACTGAGCGAATCCTTTTCGTTCAGTCTTTTTCGTGTTTTTATACACATTCCCTGATTGAACTTTTTCTGGCGTTTCGGGCATATCTTTAATTCCTGTCCTCATAGCTTGTATAGTACGGATAACTTATAAAGGGGGATTTGCCTGACATGTCAGTCTATAAGTCTTCCACGGGATTGGATGAAAATATAGCAGCTGTCCTGTGCTATCTGTTCGCATTTATTGGCGCACTGGCCTTTGTCATGCTGGAAAAGAAAAGTCGATTTGTATTATTTCACGCGCTGCAATCCATATTTCTGTTTGTCACCCTCATGATCGGGCATGTGCTTGTTGGATTCATTCCGCTGCTCGGTCCTCTGCTCGCTTCCCTGCTAACGCTGGCAGGCCTTGTATTGTGGGTCATCCTGTTTATTCGCGCGGGACAAGGCAAGTGGCTCAAGCTTCCCTGGGTAGGTGATCTGGCTCTTCATCAAGCCCGGCAGTTGTGAAGACAACAAAAAACCTTGATCCTTAGCAGGATTCAAGGTTTTTGCTGTTTCGATGATTACTTTTTATCGCATGTTCGCTTCTTCTGTCCTATATGAATGTATCCCAACTTATCTGGGTTAACCATTAAATAAAAACTCTGAATATGCTCCCCGTCCGGTGTCAGTCTGAGACATAAGGTTTCTCTCACTTTTCCATCTTCCAGAAATGCCAGCTGGACCTCGCCATTGATGACGGTGTGGAACACATCTCTTTCTCGTAAAACGGTTAATACCCGACGAGAAGTCAACAGGGCAAGAACGCCTTTGCGCACAACCATCGGTCTCATCACCGTATGCACATTACCTCCGCCATCTGACACGAATACAGGTTGTTCAGCCAGTAGTTCCAGCATAGCAGTCACATCGTAGGCAAGAAAGGCGGTTGTAAAACGTTCTAGTAGTTTTATTCGGGATGAGTTATTCATATTACGACTGGACTGAGCCTCAAGAGCAGATTCTCCTGAAGATAGAATACGACGGGAGCGACTGAACAACTGACGACAGTTGCTCTCAGTCTTCCCCAGCAATTCCGCAATATCTTTGTAATCATATTGAAAAGCTTCCCTCAGCACAAAAACAGCCCGCTCTATTGGCTTTAGCTGCTCCAGCAAAACCAGAAAAGCGTAAGATATCATGTCTTTACGCTCTAACCAATCCGCAGGGAGATCTGCGCTTTCACCCAACGGCTCTGGCAGCCACTGTCCTACATATGTCTCTCTTTGCTTGCGCGCAGAGTTCAACAGATTCAGACACCGATTCATCGTCATTTTGGCTACATAGGCTTTGGGATTGTGTATATCATCCAGGGGCTTATTCTTCAGCTCGACAAAGCAGTCTTGAACTACATCCTCGGCATCCGTAACCGTTCCAAGCATGCGATAAGCAATGGCAAAAGAATATTTGCGATATCTCTGATACAGCTCCTCCAGATTTAAATCCACCGATTCTTGTTCAATTCTGTGTTCTTTGCCAGACAAAGCATAGCCCCCTGTTCATTTAAAGAATGCCCGGATACATCCCCGTTGCAATCGCAATCCGGTTCCAACTGTTAATCACGTTAACCGCGGTAATCAAATCTACGTATTCTTCCTCTGTAAAATGTTCTCTGACCCTATTGTACAAATCCGTAGGTACCCCTTGTTCAGAGATGCGAGTGACCGCTTCAGCTAATTCAAGCATAACACGTTCTTTTTCCGTGAACAAAGGAACCTCCCGCCATAAGGCTAGCTGCAAAATGTGGTCAGCATAATCCCCCAGCTTGAGCAAATCCTTCGCATGCATATCCAGACAATAGGAACATCCATTGATTTGGGATACTCTAATTTTCAGTAGTTCGTACAATACTTTGTCTGTAAAACGACCGGAAATGTATTTTTCCATCTCCATCATTACCTTGAATGTGCTAGGACTCACTGCTCTGTGATTGAATCTCAAACTCACGATACATCGCCTCCATTATTGGTTTACATATAGAAGACAAATGAACATGTGATTTTGTGACAATGTGTAATACATCAATTGGGAATTGCCCTCCATTGACATAGCATGTATTATAGATAAATGATTTTATGTAAAGAAGGTGAGCACTCATATGAGCGGAAAAGGTATTATAAAAGAGTTTAAAGAATTCGCTGTACGGGGTAACGTGATTGACCTCGCGGTCGGTGTTATCATCGGTGGAGCGTTTGGCAAGATTGTCACTTCTGTGGTAAACGATATTATCATGCCTCCGATTGGTAAACTTCTGGGCGGCATGAATTTTCCAGACTTGTATGTAGCTTTACGAGCTGCCGATCCCTTAAATGCTGACGGTACACGCATGACTTTGGCACAGGCCAAAGAAGCAGGGATTGCAGTCCTCGCCTATGGTCAGTTCATTAACGTCCTGCTGGACTTCCTGATCGTAGCCTTCTGTGTGTTCATGCTGGTCAAAGGGATTAACATGCTGAAACGCAAAGAGGAAGAAAAACCTCCTCAGGAAAAAACGATCAAGGAATGTCCACATTGCCTATCCGAAATTCCTGTAGCCGCTACCCGTTGCGCACATTGCACTTCCAAGCTGGAGGGGTACGTCGAAGCACGCTGACTCAACCCACACCTATATGACTACAACAAACGGCTTAAGACGATGTACCGTCTTAAGCCGTTTTGGTATGGTGTGAGAGATCTGATTAGTTGAAATTGGTGATAATGCCACGGGGTCTGACGGGCAAGCCCTCAGCGTACAGATGGGAAACATCACCGAAGCCGATGCAACGGGGAACTGCCCATTCCTGGGAGCGCTCATCAAACAAGATCGTGGTTACGGAGCTAGGCGGCATCCAAAAGCCGGACCAGACCAAGGCCAATGGCAGCTCCAACAGATGAGCAAGCCAGGTCAGCCCGAAGCCGCCATGACAAAATACGGCCACCTGATCTTCGGTATGCTTCAGAATCCGGTACCTGCCCTCCACCCGCTCAAAGCCTTGCCGTTTCAGGAATTCATCGGAATGAAGCTTCAGCCGCTCGAAGGTTTCGGGACTCTGCGTTCCCTGATAATAGGAAATCTCCTGCCAAGAGTCATGAGTCGGCATGGGCAACTCGGAACGGATCACTTCACCAGGCAAATCCCAATGGGAAAGACGGCCGTATGGAGTTTCCTCCAGCTTTAGAGCCAGCTCCTGTGTCCAGTGTTCCACTTCATGAGTCATACCCAGAGAGTCGGCGGTGTAGCGCATTGTATCCAAAGCCCGCCCCAAAGGAGAGGCATAAATTCGATCCAGTCCGTGACTGGAAAGCCGTTTGGCCAGTGCCTGGGCTTCCAAATGCCCCTCCGGCGTGATGGTGTTGTTGGGGTAATCGGGGTCTGCGTGTCGGATAATATACAATCTCATTATTGGTTCTCCGTTCCTATGAATGGCGACAGGATCGCTTTATCTCATTCCATCGATTAGTTCTCCTGATCTTTAACGTTTATTCAGCAAATTTTCCAAAATCGCGCGCAAATCCCTGTCTTCCTGGTAGACTTCCTCACCTGTATCCAGTTCAATAACCCGGATATATGTATAATTGGCTCTGACATCGACTGGTTTAAAAATCAATTCCTCCGGATTGTCTGGGCGGACATCATAGCCCATATTTTTGAACATATCCGTGATTTGATCAATCCCCGGCTTGCCTCCGCTTTCCAGCATAATCAACCCGCGCAGTTCCTTGGGTTCCTCCGGATGCATGACTCGAAAATGTACTATACATTCCATGTAAAATCGCTCCTTTCAATCGTAAATCTGTGTGATGTTGCAAATCCTCATGTTCCCAGCATACCCCAAATGCCACTCCACATTCCACACCCGCCTTCATATCGTCAGGACAGAAAACACGTTATACTGTAAAGTAGACCTTTGATTTCTGCTTACTATAGGAGGAACCACGATGACTAGCGAGCTTCTGGATATCTACGATGATGAAGACAACGCTCTTGGCACAGCCTCGCGACAAGACGCACATGCCAAGGGATACTGGCACCATACCTTTCACTGCTGGCTAGCACGAGACACTTCGACAGGCCGTCGCTTGCTGTTCCAACAGCGTCAGGATACGAAGGACACCTTCCCCGGATGCTACGATATTACAGCAGCCGGTCACTTGACGGCAGGCGAAGATATGTCTCAGGCGGCTCGTGAGCTGGAGGAAGAACTGGGCATTCATGTTCCCTTTGCCTCATTAACACCGCTGATGACCGTTCGGTATGAAAGCAAAGGTACCGCACAGGGCACCTCTTTTTGGGATCGGGAGGTTAGCTCGGTGTTTGGACTGCTATCGAACCAGCCATTGGAAGCTTATCACCTCCAGCAAGAAGAAGTAGCCGGACTGTACGAAGCAGATCTTGACCAAGCACTGGCCCTTTTTGAAGGCCATATTCCCTTTATCGAAGCCCATGGCATTACGTCGGGGCCAAATCCAGAAAAAACCCGCCGCCTGATTACATCGGATCAATTCGTGCCTCATAAGGCGGGCTATATTACATCTATATGCCGGGCACTGATGGAACTTCCTACCCGGTAATCTTTAGCTATTCTCCAGCTGACATATATTTGCCGATAATGCCTTCATACCGCCAGCCATACCGGGTCGACAGTTCTCTGCCCATATCATGCTCCAGCTCATACAGAATAAGATCCTGAGCAAAATGATTAAGCAGCAGGCCTGTCATTACCGGATGCTCGGTAATAAGCGCCTGTGTCGGGCAATTCTCTCCCCGCATACCCAGCATGCACCAACGCCGATCAATAACAAAAGAAAACTTCCGCCCTGCTGGTTCCTGTCCGTCTGTACCAGACCCAGACGGTAACCACGGTCCCATCATGCTTTCTCCGTTATCGCAGGACCAGAGCAGACGCACACCTCGACTCTCAGCTTTCTCCAACTCTGTCCGCAGCAGCTCAGCTTCCTCGCGCCACAAATCCAACACAATCTCATGCTCTGCCCGTTCCAATTCACGTGTCAGACTTTCCAGCACCTTCCGATCGCCTTCCGCATTATAAAAGGTCGGCTTGGTTGGTTCTGTTCGTGGCATTTCTTTCTCCACTGCGCGTAGGGACTCCTGCATTTGTCCTTCGATCATCCGGGTCAGTTCACCCGGTGGCAGCATGCTGTAACGTACAGGCTCTCCAGCACTGGTTCTGAGGTATCCCTGCCCGGCCAAACGCTGTAAAGCCGCGTACACGTTGGAGCGCGATGCACCCAGACGCTTAGCCACTTCATAGCCGGAAGCCGCATTTTGCCTCGAAAGCTCGACCATAACCTTGGCTTCCATTTCCGTAAAACCCAGATTCCGCAGATGATGCAGCAAACGCTCCATATATTCTGTTCCCCCTATGCTGCCCGGCGTTATGTCTGTGTCCTGCAGCAGCCTGTTCGGCTGCGTCAAATCTGTTCAGCTCCGCAACGCGGGCACCATTTGGACCCTTTAGGTAGTTCTGCAGTACAGATTTGGCATTTTACATTTTCACGTACTTGTGCAGACGGCGTTGCCGGCTTCTCGGCCCCGGAGTTGTTGGCCTTCCAATATCGGATTCGCTCGTCCAGCTCCTCCTGGCGCTCACGCTCGCGTTCCAGTTCTTCAAGACGACGGTGTTCTTTTTCCAGTTCTTCCTGACGACGGCGCTCCCACTCAGCGTCGAATGCCGCTTTTTCTTCCGGTGTAAAATCAGATACTGTGTAATCGCGGTCTAGTCCCGCTGGTTCGTGTGTTTCATACCGCTCATCCTGTTCCTGTTCATGCCGATCGACTACTTCCTGTTCTGCATACTCCGTGTAAGCAGGCGCAGCATCCTTCACTACCTCTGGCTTGCGCAGATCAAAAGAATAGACGTCCGTTGGCACCTCTTCACGCACAGCAGCTACTTGTTTGGAAGCAGCCTGTCCTTCATTGAGCTTGCGTCCGCATTTGGGGCAAAAGTTCGCATCCAGAGGCACAACCGCTCCACAGGTGCATAAATGAGCGTTTTTCAATTCTGCAATTCTACTGCGCAGCTCGTCAATTTCATCCTGAAGCTCATCACATGCAGTGGATAGCTGTGTCATCTCGGTTTCTGCCACCGACATGTCGGATGCACGGTAACCTTCGTAAAAGATCTGACCCATTCGTAAGAAATGAACATCCATTTCCTGCTGAATCGTTGTAATTTGTGAATTGATCTTACTAATCTCGACAGCATGCTGCGCCTTTTCTGTTGCGCGATTAGCGCCTTCCTTTATACGTTGAATCAGCTTCATCGTTATTTCCTCCCCATTATCCAGCCGGATTTCACTATACCGTCCGTATATCCCAAAGTTTTTTTCTGTTGGCAAACCTCGAACTCCTGTATAATGGAATGCGGTCATATTGCCTGTTTGAAGGCTATTGGCATTAGCGTCAACGTATTGACGTTCTGTCGCTCCGGCAAGATCCGCATGAATTTCAGCATTATTTTAGTCCATCGCCTTGTTCTTATCGTCAGCTAAAGCTGACTAGAACTCTATCATACCAAAAACTACCCCCATTTGTGAAAATGGAAGATTTTAAGAACGAAAGGGGTTTCAGGATTATGGACCCAAATCCTTCTTTTTACCCCCGACCCATCGGGGTTCCTTATTCAACGTCGAGCCCTCAGGCACGTCGTGCTTCCATGGATACCAGTATGACGCTGGTGCCCGACACCGACCAAGACTCGGCCTATTTTCGTGCTTTAGAGAACGCCGGCATTCACCTGAACCGCCCGCAGATCCAGGCCGTCCGTCACGGCAAAGGCCCCCTTCTGACCCTTGCAGGGGCTGGCTGCGGCAAAACCACAGTGCTGGCTGCCCGCGCAGGCTACCTGATGGCGATGCGGGATGTCCCTGCATCGTCCATTCTGCTGGTGACCTTCACCAGCAAGGCAGCTGCCGAAATGAAACTGCGCATCGCGGGATTACCCGGTGTGCGCCCTGCCGCTGCACGTGCAGTTCAGGCTCGCACGTTTCACTCATTCGCTTTGGCGATGCTGCGTCATCGCGGCGTGCAAGATGAAGTGTTCGGTGAAACGCAGGCCCAGCATACCGTTATGAAAATGATGCTGCGGCAGCTTGGACTCAGCGAGGCTTTCCAGCCAGAAAGCCTGCTGTCTGCCCTCTCCGCCTGGAAAGCGGAAGGCCGCAGCGCGGACGAGCTGCCGGAAACCGTGCGCGAGGAATCGGATGCCAAGCGTGCCATGCTCGCTTATGAAGCGTGGAAACAGGAGCGCAATAAAATGGATTTTGACGATATTCTGCTGCGTGCCTCCGCACTGCTGCGTGACCCGGATGTGCTTCAGCCGCTTCAGCGGCGTTTTTCACATATCATGGTCGATGAATTTCAGGATACGAATGCCCTGCAATATGAGATGGTGCAACGATTGGCTGCCCGACATCGCAATCTGATGGTTGTGGGGGATGATGACCAGACGATCTATACCTTTAATGGGGCACGCCAGGAATCCATTCTGGAGTTTGACAAAGTCTATAAGGATGCAAAGGTCATCACCCTGGATATTAATTATCGCAGCGATGCGCGGATTTTGGGGCTGGGCTCTAACATTGTCGCCAAAAATATTCATCGACGCTCCAAACGTCTTTCGGCTGCCGGGCGTGAAGGCTTGCCGCCGCAGTTTGCCACCCCATCCGGACCCGAGGAGGAAGCGGGGCATATTGTTACCCATCTACTCGGACAGGTAGAGGAAGGTCGGCTGCGCTACCGGGATATCGCTATTTTGCACCGGACAGCCAGCGGAAGCCGATCTATTTTTGAGCAATTAATTATGCGAGATGTCCCATTTATTCAGTACGGAGCAGGAGCTGTATTTTATGATCAGTCCCTGATTCGTCCCTTAATGGATCACCTGCGTTTGTCGCTGAATCCCCGGCGTATGGAATCCATTCCGAGCACTCTTGGGCCGCTGTACGTCTCCCGTGAGGCGGGGATGGAATGGATTATGCGCGAGGAGAAACAGCAGGCTAAAAAATACCCGCTGATTCATCTCAGCCGCTGGGATCGACTACGTGATTTTCAGCGTGAACAGGTGAAAGAGCGTATTCGTTTGATTCGCAGTCTCACTACAATGAAACCTGCCTATGCCATTCAAGAAATGCGGCGCATCTTTTATGATAAATATTTGGAGAGCGGAGATACGGGCGCGTGGACTCATTATAAGGAAACGATGCAAGAAAGTCTGGAGGAGCTCGAAACGGCAGCCAAGCGGTTTGACACCGTGGAGGCGTTCGTCAGCTTTGCGGACGAGCTTTCCGAGCGTCACCGCCAAATGGAATCGCTGCGCAGAGAGGAAGACAGCGATGCTGTTCGGCTCATGACGATCCACCGCGCCAAAGGGCTGGAATTCCCTTGCGTATATTGGATCGGAGCCAGCGAAGGCATTCTGCCGCACAGCTCGGCGCTGCACAGCGAGCTGCCGGAGGATCGGCGGGCAGGCGCCGCCCCGACTACGGCTGTGGATAACGATGCAGCGCTTGAAGAAGAGCGCCGCCTCGCTTACGTGGCCGTCACCCGGGCGAAGGAGTTGCTGTACATCACCTCTCCCGCCTCTAATCATGGCAAGCCTGCCGCCGTGTCACGTTTCCTGCTGGAAGCCTATGGGATCACCCCTGAGGCTTCCAAGCCAGAAGCACGCCGCAGCAGCTTCGGCCAACCGAAGGGTGCTTCCGGGTATAGCAGCCGTGCTGGCGCTGGATCGCCAGCGTCTGGCACAGCGACCCGCGTGAGCAGCAGGCCGGGACCAAGCAGCGCTACGGCACGGACGACCTCGTCGGTGGCAGGGTCTTCGGCAGAGCCACGTATCAACGTGCCCGTGTGGAAATGCACCGACGGCGCCTGCAAGGCGTGGATGCGGCGCGACACAACAAGCGGACGCCGTACAAGCGCGGCTAGCACAGGCACACCGCCGGTATGCCCGCTCTGCGCCTCCCCGATGACAGAGGGGACACGCAGCATCCCAGCCAGATAGGTATAAGGCGTATAGCTGGTATGGAGAATTGTGCTTTTACTGGATTGGTGACACTCGTGATTTCCAGCCTAATTGTTGCAGATTTTAATGAATCAAATAAGCTTTAGACAGACCAATAAAAGAAAAAGCGGCAGACTAGGACGTGAAAATAAAGTCCTAGTCTGCCGCTATCTATTTCAACTTGCTATTGAAGAATCGTATCCCGTTAGTTCAATGTCCTGCCTGTTGTGAAGTTATATATTTTACGGATTAAACAGCCGATCAATCATCCAATAGGTGTTCCATTAGGTAGTTTGATATCTGGTTTCAATAAAACCACATCCCCCTTTTCGGGAATTCCTCCAAGGACTAACACCTCTGACTTAAAGCCTGCTATCCGTCGAGGTGGAAAGTTGACTACACCTATGATTTGTTCCCCTATAATATCTTCAGCCACATATCTTTTTGTGATTTGTGCACTCGAAGCTTTTATTCCGATATCTTGTCCAAAATCAATTTCAAGTTTAATAGCAGGTACTTTTGCTTCTGCAAAAAACTCAGCTTTAATTATGGTTCCAACTCGAATATCTAGTTTCAAAAAATCATCAATCGTTGCCATCTAAACATTCTCCTCATCGATTGTTTTCTTCAATTTCGCGATAATGAATTTCAAATTTAATATTTTGCAACCGTAGTATACTTTAAAGATTTTGCCCAAAAATACATCCCCATACCGAATAAAGTCATGATTCCACCTATGAATTGAAATGCAGAGATTATTTCTCCCAAGAATAAGTAGGCGAGAATTATGGCAAGAACAGGCTCTCCAATAATACCAACTGAGACCGTAGTTGCACCCATCGATTTCAACAACAAATTAAAAATATATTGTCCAAAAATAGTTGGGATTACTGCAAGTAAAAAGAAATACATCCAATCCGACGAGTCATATTCGATCAAGGAATAATGATTCAACATATTGTAGACCAGCATGACGCTGCCACCAATAAAAAAAACAATAACACTATATACATTTGCATTTATTTTGTGGCTTACTTTCTGTCCTGCCAACATATATGCTGAAACCAAGATTGTTCCTAATAAAGATAATCCATCTCCGATTAATGCCTCTCTCGAAATCCCTATGTCTCCCCAAGCTATAATGATTGAACCGACAAGAGCGGCGATTAAACAAAGAATGGTTAATATATTTGCTCGTTCTCTGAACATAAAGTATGAACCCAGCATTACAAATAAAGGCTGCAAGGATAAGATGACCATGGAGCTCGCAACTGAGGTATATACTAAAGATTCCATCCAGAATAAGAAATGCAACCCGAGAAAAAGACCAGCTATGAAAACAGTACTCCAATCTTTTTTGTTCATTTCTAAGGAACGAAACATTTTCCAAGGTACAAAGGGAAGCATTATGAGTACTGACATATACAATCTGTACATCCCAGCCACAGAGGTTGGAGTATCTGAGGATTTTATCATGATGGATGAGATAGAAACAGACAGTATGCTGATTAAAAGCAAAATATACGGATGAAACGGTAACGACGATTGATTTATTTTCACATGTACGCCTCCAAGATGTCTTATCCAATCGCCTGTGCACAGGATTGTAATGATAAGCCGAAGATCTGGTATAATAATATCACCACTTTTATTTTATTTGTGTAACTATATCTTTAATTTATATAGAAATATCGTCATCAGAAAGGACCTCGCTAAAATGGAAAAACAATTGCATGAGACCATTCTATATCCCGATGTTTCATTTCCATACATCATGTACACCCATACTATTCATGCAAGTAGTCCTGAAGGTAGAGGATTCAACGATTTACATTGGCATGAGGAACTACAAATCACTTTGGTTACCAAAGGAAAGCTAGTGATACAAGTTAACGGCATTGATCATGAATTAGAAACAGGTCAGGCCATTTTAATTAATAAAGGTGTTCTTCACGTTACTACACACCTTACACATAACGGTCAATATGTCAGTTTTAATTTCCCTGAGAAGCTGCTGGCCTTTTATGCAGATAGTGCGATGGAAAAAAACTATGTACTGCCTTATACAAACTCTCTCTTATTGTCATTAGTAATCAAAGGAGATGCTGAATGGCAAATTCAAATACTGCAAATGCTTTGGGATATGAAACAGAAATTTGATATAAAAAAAAAATGGGGCTGGGAATACGAGGTTTCCATCAAAACGGCACAATTATGGTTAGTCTTAATATCTAATATTTCGCTGTCTTCTGAGGAAGCACCTAAATACATGAAATTGCAACAGGAGCGACTTCAATTGATGCTCAGCTTTATCCATCAAAACTACTCAGACAATATAACACTGCAAGAAATTGCTGCTATAGCACATTTAAGTATTTCGGAATGCACTCGTAGTTTTAAGAGAACCATTCATATGACACCTTACGACTACCTAATTAAGTACCGTATCAAGAAAAGCAGCGAGTTATTAATTTCAACAGATTCTACAATAACTGAAATAGCCCACAGAGTGGGGTTTAATCATGTAAATCACTTCATTCAGTCTTTTAAAAAACATCATAAAAAAACACCTAATGAATTCCGGAAATTTAGAAATGAATTCATTAATTAAGGAATGAAGCAGCCGTCAGCGTAACGACTTACTCTGTTGATGATCCTGTTTTCAATCAACATTCAAATGTAACTCCTACATCTTCCTCAGTTTCATGTCATTCATCATTCGTATAAAAAAATGGCTTCCCCCTCCTCGATCAGTACAGCTGCTGTACGCAAAATGCCCCTTTTCATATAAAAAGGGGCATAACTCTATTCTCTTTCGGCAATTATACTGTTGTACTGATCCTTTAAGCCTTAAGCCTTGTTGGACCTTAATGCCCGAAGCCTGAACCATCCACTTTCATAGTCTTTTTGTCTGTAGAGAAGAGGGAGGCCCAACTTCATAAGCCGATCCCCCCCATGGATAGACTTTTGCCCGCTATTTCCTGACTTAACTTCATATTCGAGCTCTGGATTTAGTCCGTCAAGGCGCAGGGCTCGCCAAGGCGCGTTCGGAACAGCCATCACTTGGAAATAGTAGACGATGGCATCCTCTTGGTCTTCAGAAACAAACATCCAAGCCGATTCGTTATCTTCAAACGGGCTCTTTAGACGATACAAGTCACCTTTCTGAACTAAGCCACGTATCTGCTTATATACTGCGATTTGGCGTTTGACCGTCTCTTTTTCCTCATCGGTGAATTTCGTGAGATCAAGCTCATATCCAAAATTTCCGGACATGGCCACATCACCTCGAAAATCAAGGGGTGTTATGCGTCCAACTTGATGGTTCGGAACTGCTGACACATGCGCTCCGGTGGCGCTTACAGGATAGACAAGGCTAGTTCCATATTGAATCTTCAGGCGTTCCACCGCATCGGTATTATCACTAGTCCAGACTTGAGGCATGTAGTAAAGCATGCCTGGATCAAAGCGTCCTCCGCCACTTGAACAGCTCTCGAAAAGAATATGTGGAAATTCGGTGGTGATGCGCTCCAACAGCTCATACAATCCAAGAACATAGCGATGGGCAGTCTCGGATTGGCGTTCCGGCGGCAGAGCAGCGGAACCGATTTCCGTCAGGCAGCGGTTCATATCCCATTTCACGTAAGAAACCGGCACGCTGGAGAAAATGGTTGCAAGTGAATCGTAGATGAAATCGCGCACTTCCTTGCGAGTATAGTCCAGCACCAACTGCCATCTGGCTTCACTGCGTCGCCGTCCTGGAACGTGGAGGCACCAGTCCGGATGCTCCCGGTACAACTCGCTGTCTGGAGAGATCATCTCTGGCTCAAACCAGAGCCCGAATTTAAGTCCCAGCCGATTGATACGATTCGCGACATCCGCGAGTCCGTCTGGCAGCTTCCGACGATCCTCGTACCAATCGCCGAGAGACGAATTGTCGGAATCCCGTTTTCCGAACCAACCGTCATCTAAGACAAATAGTTCGATGCCTAGCTCAGCCCCTTCTTTCGCTATCGATACCAACTTATCTGCATTGAAGTCAAAATAGGTAGCTTCCCAGTTATTGACCAGAATAGGGCGTTCTTCGTCCCGATATTTTCCTCGGCAAAGTCGAGTCCGATACAAGCGATGATACGTCCGCGACATATCTCCCAGTCCCTGACCGGAGTAAACCATAACTACTTCTGGCGTTTGGAAACTCTCCCCTGGGCTCAGTAACCACGAAAAGTCAAAGGAGTTCACGCCGATGTTAAACCGTGTAGAGCCAAATGCATCCATTTCCGCTCCCGCCTCAAAGCCCCCGCTGTAGACGAGGCTAAAGCCGAATGCCTCTCCATAGCATTCCGTTGTCTCCCGAGTGACCAATGCAGTAAAAGGATTGAGTTGATGGCTGCTCATGCCCCTTTTACTATCAATTCGGGTTTCACCTTGAAGAATCGGTTTGCGGGTAATATTCCCCTCCCGAGCCCATGCTCCCGAAAGATACATGAACTCCAAATCGCTTTTACCCGAAAAATCGACACTGGCACTTAGTGCACGAAGGAGTCTAAGATTCTTTTCCCCCGCATTACTCAAACGAGCCGAACGAGCGATTACGTTTCGATCCGCGAAGACGGTGTAAAGAAGAACAACTTTAAGACCTGAAAAGTCATCTTTTAACTCCAGTTCCAACGTATCCGCTTCGTCTTCATTTTCGGTATATACGGCCGGAAGCCCGGTTAATGATGGCTTTCCCTTGATGATCCGGTAACCATCGTACTTTAACTCCGTGATACGAGTTCCATCTTCAAGTTCTACTTGATACGCCGGGTTACGGAAGTCTCCACTCCCATACTGCGGGTACTCTTGCGGTAGCCGATCCAATCCAGCCGTCGCAGAAGTGTGAAGCAATAGATCGGTCATTGATTCACGGTGCTTCAGCCTATCTCCCCAATATACATGCACAGGAAATCCATCCACAATCTGAATAATATAACTCATGCCCGACGACTGTAGATGAAACAGCCCCGTTTGCTCTTGAACAATGATACCCATGGAAAAATAACCCCTTCCTTTAGATCATACCCCTCGGAAATCCGCACCTAAAAAAGGACATAGAAGAACCTTTTTGTAACACTACCAACTAAGTTCACATGGTGTAAAGCTTGATAAGCTCCTCATTAGTCGCAATAGGTTCTACAGAAATGATATATTAAACTAAGATATGAAGTACATGGCATGGTACTCACTATTTATGTTATAATGCTTGATAATTTACATAAGGAGATTTAGCGTGATAGAATATTTGCCACGTAGTAAGCAGCACTCTGAATTGTATCTAACTCAGTTTGGCATGGAGGAATGCATACCGGGGCACTTTTTTGGACCTGCGATAAGAGATCACTATCTGCTCCATTATATTTTGGACGGAGAAGGCACCTTCGAGGTCGGTGGGTCCAATTATCGCTTGCGGAAAGGTCAGTGGTTTCTAATCTGCCCCCAGGTCATCACTTTTTATCAAGCCGATGCAGTGAATCCTTGGTCTTATTGCTGGTTTGGTTTTAACGGAGCACTGGCAGAAACGCTCCTCAAGCAATCAGGCCTAACGATGACACATCCAATCCTCTACTTTGAAGGAGACCATTTGATTTATCAATATTTGCAGCTCATGAACGAATCAAGTGGATGCCATAAAGCTCGGGAAACCAGACTAACCGGTCTGCTATGCTTAATGTTATCGGAGCTTATAGAGTTCGGCCCGGTAACGCCCCCCGAACAAAAGGAAAGCCGGGCGGAAATTTACGTGGAAAAAGTGAAGGATTTTATTGAAATGAATTATGCTCAGAAAATTACCATTGAGCACATTGCAAATTTTATCGGACTCAATCGAAGCTATTTGTGTTCGTTATTCAAACAACAAGTAAACACAAGCATACAGGATTATTTGGTTCGCTATAGGATCAACAAAGCATGTGAAATGATGGGAAACGCTGAACTTTCGATAGGTGATATTTCCCGTTCAGTCGGCTATAACGACCCTTTACTCTTCTCGAAAATTTTTAAAAAGGTAAAGGGATTCTCCCCCAAACATTATCGAACTGAAACCCATGCTCAAAGTCAAGCCGACTACTAAAAATACAATCGCTGACTCATTTGGAGGATGGGACGACATCAATTCAATGTTTGTCACCTATTCGGCATGGACTCCAAGAGCAGAGATGACGTTCTACCCAACTACTGGTAAGAGGCCTCTTACGAACAAAAAAGATCAGCCAGAAAAACTGGCTGATCTCATAAGTTTATTTTGTTGTAGTTTGTCCTTCCAAATAAGAAACCGGCTCTTTAACCTCTACTTTGGTACCGCCAAATTCATCTTTAATGTATTTTTGAGTATCCTCGTTATGATAGAGATCCGCTAACTTTTGCAGCCCTTTGTCATTCGCCTTATCAGATGAAGTAACCAGGACGTTAATATTATTTTTGGTTGCCTGACTGATTTCCTCATGGAACAAGGAATCTTTCAGTACATTCAGACCCCCTTCTAAAGCAATTGTATTCCCAATCAGCACCAAGCCTACATCTTGAATCACTCGTGGTCCTGTTTTGTCATCAATTAGTTCAAATTTCAGGTTTTTAGGATTGCTAGTAATATCATTGACTGTACCCAAGGCATCATTAAAGTCAGCCTTAAGCTTAATCAAACCGGAGGCTTCCAATAACTTTAAACCTCTTGCTGTATTGGCCGGGTTATCTGCCAAAGCTACCAGAGCCCCGTCGGTCACTTCATCGATGCTTTTGAATTTTTGCGAATAAATCCCCATAGGCTCCAGGTAGGTTGTGGCTATAGCCTTCAAATCGGCTTTGCTCTCTTTGTTATAGCTAACCAGGTACGCCCACGATTGGAATGCATTCACATCTACTTCGCCTTCTTTGGTCGCATTGTTCGTTTCGATTCCGCCGTTAATTTCTTTCACTTCAATGTCTAGCTTGGCATCCTTGGCGGCCTGGGACTGGGCAATATGCTTCCATATCTGGGCGTCAGAGCCCATGGAGCCGATGACCACTTTTTGCGTTTCCGAACCGGAAGCGGCGCTGGAGCCATTGCTGTCTGAACTTTTATTACCGCATCCTGCGGCAACCAATAATAAACTAATCCCTAATAGTAAAACGAACGATTTCTTCATGTTGTTTTCCCCCAGATCATGTATGCTAGTGCATCGTCATTCCACCTGTAACATTAATCGCTTGTCCTGTCATATATGCAGAGAGCGGACTGGCCAGAAACAGCACCACATTGGCGACATCCTCCACCTCGGCCGTTCTCCCCAAAGGTACCTGTGAACAATCTTCTTCGTATATTTCTTGAGCGGTCATTCCGCGAATGACGCCCCCTTCAATCCGTTCACGATGCTTCATCGGCGTTTCTACAATGCCGGGGCAGACCGCATTTACCAAAATATTTTGCTGGGCAAGCTCAATGGCCATTACCTTGGTCAAGCCGAGAACCGCATGTTTGGAAGCACAATATCCGCCCATCGCCCGATATCCATTTTTTCCAGCCTGCGAAGCAATTTGAATAATTCGTCCTGATTTACGAGCGGCCACCATTTCTTTGGCAAACCGTTTGGACGTTACATATAATCCAGTTGAATTGATCGAAAATACTTTCTCCCAATCAGCCAACTCACTATCAATGACATAATCCATCGTAGAAGTACCTGCGCAGTTCACCAATATATCAGGAACTCCCGCTTCGCTGATTAGTAGATCGCACCATCTTTCGATATCATCCGGTTTGGATATGTCCAATTGCGTTTCAACCAACTGTGGATTAACCACTCTATACGGCTCTTCATAAGAAATATCAGCAGAAATCACTTTAGCTCCGCTTTTAATGAAAAGCTCTACAATTCCCTTGCCTATGCCTGACTTGCCGCCTGTCACTACCGCTGTCTGATGAGATAGGTCAATCGAAATCATAAATTTTAAAATACTCTTTCGAAAGGATCGCGGCTAATACCCGCCTCTAATACAATCTTCACATATTCCTGCGCTGAAAAAAGAGAGTGGTCCTTGTAGTTCCCGCATTCCAAAGCAGTAACAGCCGGAACCTCTGTCGTCTCCAGAATTCTTTTCAAGGTTTTTTCCAAAGCGAGTGCAATTTCCTCAGGCTCATGTTCATTCCACAAAATCAAGTAGAACCCCGTTCTGCATCCCATAGGAGAGATATCAATAATTCCTTTGATTTCATCTCTCAGGTACGTCGCTAATAAGTGCTCCAGCGTATGTACAGCTGCTGTCGGAAGTGCGTCTTCATTAGGTTGTAAAAATCTCAAGTCATACTTTTGAACTGTGCTTCCTTTTTCGTCATGCTCTACTCCCGCTGCTCTTACATAAGGAGCCTTTACAATCGTGTGATCTAATTGAAAACTTTCTACTTTTGCCATTTTTCTTTTCCTCTTTTCTGTAATTTATATTTTTAATCTAATGATGGATACTCTACATTTGTGATTTTTTCAAAGAATTAAATGCTCCAAATCAGCATTTTTGTAATTATACATCGGATTACTCGGTTTTACCACCATAATTCTTGTCGTATTTCTTTTTTCTTTGACCGTCGCTCCTTTGCCTGTAGGTTTTGACATAGTGTACAATGTATACGATAATGCATTTTTACGAAAAAGATCGAGGACATCATAAGCCTCATTTAGGAGAATGCTCTGTGAATGAACCGGATTGGAAGCACCTGAATGCTGTCCCATTACCCTTGCAGGAATTTCAGCTACAGCTGGATCAAAACAGTGTTAACGCCAAGCAACTAGAGGAGTGGAGAAAGATTCCCGTCCTTTATCAGCTGGCTCTGGAGGAATTAAAGAATAAAATTAAGCTGATTCAGACGGAATGGAAGCTGTTAGACGGTTTTAGCCCGATTGAGCATATTAAAACCCGGATCAAAGAGCCCCACAGCATCGTGGAAAAGGTTCGGCGCAAAGGGCATGAAGTGACCTTGGACAATATATTGCGTGAAATTCATGATATCGCGGGAATGCGCGTGGTATGCGCTTTTGTGAAAGATATTTATCGTCTGATGGATCATCTTCACACACGGGAAGACATTCGTATTCTGGAGGTCAAGGACTATATAGCCCATCCTAAGCCCAACGGCTATCAGAGCCTGCATGTCATTGTGGAAATTCCGCTGATCCTGTTTGAGGGCACACGCTGGATCAAGGTTGAAATTCAATTGCGCACATTGGCTATGGATTTCTGGGCCAGTATGGAGCATATTTTGTACTATAAGTTCGATAAGAAAGTGCCTGAACATGTCGTTAATGGATTGACCGAAGCTGCACGTGCAACCTACGAGCTGGATCAGAAAATGCTGAAGTTGCGCGGCGAAATTTTATCGCTTAGCGAGGAACAGGATGCGGAAGAATCCCCGGCCAAACAATCCGAAGAGACGTCCTTGAAGACACTCTCCCTCCCAGCAGATCACGCCACTTCACGGCCACAAACCTGCTAAGTATTTGTGTATAAGATAATTCAAGAATTCAGTTGAGGCTGCAAAAACTATGGTTCAGTCTTACGCTGGATTCTTATGTATTGGGTACAAAAAAAGAGCCATCAAAACCACGTTCATCATGGTTTTGATGGCTCTTTTACACATTTTTTGATCAAATATTACTGTTTCTCGCGAATTTCTGTGCTGATTTTCTCAACGATGTCCGCAATGCTGAGTGATCCCAGATCGCCTTCGCCGCGTTTACGAACCGCTACAGTACCGGTTGTTTTTTCATTTTCCCCGATAACGAACATATATGGAACCTTCTCCAATTGCGCCTCGCGGATTTTATAACCAAGCTTCTCATTGCGAGTATCCACTTCGACGCGCAGACCCGCTTTCAGCAACACATCCTGTATCTCATTAGCAGTCTCGATATAGTTCTCGGATACTGGCAGCAGCTTCGCATGAACAGGAGCCAACCACAATGGGAATGCACCTGTAAAATGCTCAGTCAGGATGCCCATGAAGCGGTCAATCGAACCGTAGATGGCACGGTGAATAACGACTGGACGGTGCTTCTGGTTGTCCTCGCCCACATAAGTGAGGTCGAATTTTTCAGGCATTTGGAAGTCCAATTGGATCGTTCCGCACTGCCAGCTGCGTTTGAGCGCATCGAGAATGTGGAAGTCAATTTTTGGACCGTAAAATGCTCCATCTCCCGCATTAATACGGTAGTTGATGCCCAAGTGATCCAGCACGTTTTGCAAAGCTTGTTCCGCTTGATCCCACAGCACTGGCTCGCCCATAAAGTCATCTGGACGTGTGGACAATTCCACTGTGAAGTCAAAGCCAAACACACTATACATTTCGTTAATCAGCTTAATTACGTCTGTAATTTCTTGTTCAATCTGACCTGGTGTGACGAAAATATGCGCATCATCCTGACAGAATGTACGAACACGCATCATACCGTTCAACGCGCCGGACAGCTCATGGCGATGCACTTGTCCAAATTCGGCTATACGAATTGGCAGATCGCGGTAGGAGTGAAGCTCATTTTTAAACACAAGCATATGCCCTGGACAGTTCATCGGTTTCAGAGCAAATGTAGTTTCATCCACTTCGGAGAAGTACATGTTTTCCTTGTAATGCTCATAGTGTCCCGATTGTTCCCACAGACGATTGTTCATCATCAGCGGTGTACGTACTTCCTCATAGCCATGCAGACGTTGAATGTCACGGGAGTAATCTTCCAATGCAGTGCGGACAACCATACCTTTAGGCAGGTAGAACGGCATGCCCGGTGCTTCTTCGGAGAACATGAACAGTTCCAGCTCTTTACCCAGCTTGCGATGGTCGCGTTTTTTCGCTTCTTCCAGCAAATGCAGGTGCTCATCCAGTTGTGCTTTTTTTGGGAATGCTGTTCCGTAGATACGTTGCAGCATCTTGTTGTTGGAATCGCCTCTCCAGTATGCGCCCGCTACACTCAACAGTTTAAAAGCTTTGATGCGGCCAGTAGATGGCAAATGCGGGCCACGACACAGGTCAAAAAATTCGCCTTGATCATAGATTGTAATTTCCGCTTCTTCCGGCAAATCACGAATCAGTTCCAGCTTCAGTGGATCTTCCAACTCTCCAAAAATACGAGTGGCTTCCTCACGGCTAACCACACGACGTGTAATCGGCAGATTTTCCTGTGCGATCTTCGTCATTTCCTTCTCGATCTTGGCCAAGTCGTCAACGGACAATGGGTTTTCGATATCAATGTCATAGTAGAAGCCGCTGTCGATGACCGGACCGATACCCAGCTTCACGTTTTTCTCACCGTAAATGCGTTTGAGCGCCTGAGCGAGCAAATGCGCTGTACTGTGGCGGTAAATTTCCAGACCGTCTGCACCGTCCAGCGTAATAATTTCAAGGTCAACGTTCTGATCCAAAACGGTGTTCAGATCTACAGCCTTCCCGTTCACTTTACCTGCTACTGCGTTCTTTTTCAGCCCGGAGCTGATCGAACCCGCCACGTCGGCGATCGTTACGCCCTGCTCGTACTCGCGTACGGCTCCATCCGGCAATTTCACTTGAATACTCACGATTAAAGCCTCCATTTCAAATTGTGTGCTATATCAAAATTGAACGCAAAAAAACGCCTCTCTCCCTCAAGGGACGAGTGCGTTCAGCTCGTGGTTCCACCCTAGTTCGGCCCGCTCCTGTGCGTACATTCATGTTCATCGGAACATGCTTCATGCACGACATGCGTGACCCTCCATTGGTATCCGTTAACGGGGATAAAGCGGTAGGCGTTTACTGATGTTACTGCCAGATTGCACAGCTACATGTTCAACGTCACGGCTACAAAGGGGTAACTTCACATGCGGTTGCCGGAAAAGCTCTCAGCCTCGTCTTTTCTCTCTGAACGGCCCTTCAAGGAAATCATGTCTTTGGTCAATGCCTTGAATATCACTATATGCTACAGCATTATAGATCAAATTCGCAGGTATTTCAAGTGGGCGTTTATGTAAGTTCATGCCTCCTATGCATCAGCTGGCTCAGGGAGCTCATGTGCCCATATTTACACAGCTCTAAAAACACTATAATATATACTCATCTAGACGATACCGTACAGAAAGGGAGAGGGAGAGATGCCTAAAATTATTGTCACAGAAGAACAATGGATTCAGAAAGGAATCGAACGTTTTGAACAGGGTGGGATTGATCAACTCGTAGTTGAAAAAATGGCCGTTGCTTTAGGGTGCAGTAAGAGTAGTTTTTATTGGTATTTTAACAATCGCAGCAGCTACATTAGACAGATTGTGGAGACATGGAAGGAACAGACGACACAACAGATTATTGCAGCGTCCATCATCCATGCTGCCGCAGATGAGCGGATCAGAGAGTTGTTAACCCAGATGTTCGGGAAGACGAAACGAGGAGATTTTCTGTTTTATCTGCGAAAACTGTCATTGAAGGATGATAGTTACCATTCCCTGCTCAATGAAGTCGAACAGATGAGAATGGAGTTTATGAAGCAGCTTTTAATACAGAAGGGAATGCAACCAGAGAAAGCCTTTCAGAGATCATGGATGTTGTACCATTACTACTTAGGCTGGTATGAGCGTCACAAGCAAGAGACATTAAGTGACGAAGCCATTCAACGGCATATTCACATGATTTGGACAGAGTGGATTTCGAATTAATTCAATTAAGGAGGGTGCCACATGTTGGAGTTACTTACATGGGCAGTTGGCGGAATTCTATGGGTACTGAGCGGCATGCATCTATATTGGGTATTCGGCGGACAAAAAGGTGCAAAGGCAGCGATCCCAAGCACAGGAACAGCTTTGCTCTTTGAGCCCTCCAAGATAGGGACATCAATTGTAGCTATTCTACTAGCTTTAGCCGCTTGGTTCGTACTAGAACTAGGTGGAGTTACACAATTCCTGTTTTTTAGTTCCTTTCATTCCTACGGTGCAGGCTTGTTGTCGTGCGTATTTATTTTACGTTCTATAGGAGATTTCAAATGGGTAGGGTTCTTTAAGAGAAAAAAAGGAACTGTTTTTGCAAAGTGGGACACTGTGCTCTACTCGCCCCTTTGTTTTCTCTTGGGAACAGCCATTTTAATCATTATGTTTTTGCGTACGGCATAGCTTAAAGCTGACCTCTATCAGGTGGTTTGTTTCTTTCGCACGTCTCCACTCGTTTCTTTCTCAGTGAAAAAGTACAGCAAAGCCAGTACAGGCAGGACGACTCCAATCAGAGAACTGAAATTCCAACCTCCTAACGCATACGACCAACCCCCTAATGATGATCCAATCGCTCCGCCTATGAAAAAAATAGACATGAATAATCCGTTCAAACGCCCTCTCGCTTCACTTCCCAAGGAGTAAATCACACGTTGTCCAAGTACAAGGTTTCCCGATACAGCCATATCCAGTGTAATCGCTGAAATAAAGAGAAGTACGAGCGCAACGGTCGAATGACTTTGAAAAAGATAGATGAGCAAAAAAGACAAGGCTGCAATGATCATAGCTAACCCGGATAAACCTTTGCTCCAGCCTTTATCAGCCAATCTCCCAGCAATCGGAGCAGCTACTGCACCGCCTACGCCTACTAAAGCAAACAATGCAATCCCTTGTTGAGACATTCCGAAATCATCCGCCAATCGTAAAGGAACAACAGTCCAAAATAGGCTGAAGGCACCAAATAGGCAGGCTTGATAGAGGGCACGGCGACGCAATGCAGGCGTTTGTTTTAAAAGAGTGCCTAACGAGAAAATCAATTTACTGTAAGATACCGTAGGCACAGGCTTGCGCTCTGGAAGAGCTCGCGAGAGCAGAATCGTCAACAGCGTCAAGACAATGGCTGACAAAATAAATACGGCTTGCCATCCCCAGATGCTGGTGATAAAGCTTGCTACTGGCCGTGCGAACATAATGCCTAGCAAGAGTCCGCTCATGACATTCCCAACAACGCGGCCGCGCTGCTCTTCGGATGCTAAATAGGTGGCGTACGGCACCAGTATTTGGGCTACCACAGATCCAATTCCAATGAATAAGGATGCGGTCAGGAACAACGGGGCATTGGTGGCAAAAGCGGCAACAACCAATGCACAGACTGTGATGATTAGCGATATGACCATGAGCCGTCGATTTTCAATAATGTCGCTGAGCGGTACGATAAATAGCAATCCCACCACATAACCGATTTGAGTCAAGGTGACAATGAAGCCCGCTGCTGTAGAAGAAAGACCCATAGCAATGTGAATAGGTCCTACAAGGGTTTGAGCATAGTACAGGTTGGCAACAATAAGGCCGCATGCGGCTGCCAACAAAAACATCATCCAATTTGAGATACGGTTACTTTCTAAGGCTTGTTGTTCTCTTTGCATGATAATCCTCCTCATTAATTTAAATACTAAACGTATAGTTCATTAATTCGATAATCAAATAATATACTGAACGTTTCGTTTTGTAAATAGGCGAAATCAACTTTTTTATTTCACATAATATTTGATATACTGAACGTATAGTTTATTTTTCGCGTTTACTTATATCCGTTAAGAAGGTGAGCATTCCAGTGCAGAGCAAAAGAGGACGTCCACGTAATGTCGAGACGCAAAAATCTATCCTTAACGCTTCCTATGATCTACTGTTGGAGCAAGGCTTTGGGGCGGTTACGGTAGAAAAAATTGCTGAGCGAGCGAAAGTTAGCAAAGCCACCATTTATAAATGGTGGCCTAACAAAGCTGCCGTAGTGATGGATGGCTTCCTGTCAGCCACCATAGCAAGATTGCCCGTGCCCGACACGGGTTGTGTATTAGATGACATTCTCATTCATGCCACGAATTTAGTGCGGTTCTTAATAAGCCGAGAGGGTAAAATCATTACGGAGTTAATAGGCGAAGGGCAACTTGATTCAGGATTGTCAGAGGCATACCGGACCCGATATTTCCACCCTCGGCGACTTGAGGCTAGGCTTCTTATTGAGCGCGGAATAGAGCGCGGAGAATTGAAGGAAAATCTCGATATTGAATTATGTATCGATCTCATTTATGGGCCGGTTTTTTATCGATTGTTGGTAACCGGTTATCCATTAGACGATTCCTATGTGCGACAGTTAGTCATACATGCGTTCAAAGGAATTGGCTTGGACTGAATGACGTGGCATCAAGCAGCCCTCACAGAGTATCCTCTGTGAGGGCTGCTTTTTCTTTTACCTGCCACGATCCTTTGGCTAACTCCTTATTTGTTTATTCGTCAGGGTCTATACTAATTTTTTGCAGTAAATCGATAAGAAGCTCCTCTTCCTCTTCAGATAGATTGTGGACAAGGCTTACATTGGACTCGTCCAATATTCCTTGTAGGACAGGGGAAAATTCTAGCGCCTTGGCCGTAGGAGACAAAAGATGGGAACGGCGGTCATTTGGGTCTGTTTTCCGTTCAATGTAGCCTGATTCCTCCAATTGTTTCACAGAGCGTGCCGTGGTTGCCTTGTCAAATTTAAGTTCATTCGTCAACTGCTCTTGTGTAATGCCCGGCCGCTGCAAAATGAGCTTTAAAAAGCTGTGTTGTCCTCCACTGCCGATTCCGTAAGGAGTCAGTTTTTTGGACAATATTTTTTGATTACGACGGTACAGGTGGGAAATTAGCTTTCCAATCGGTTGTTTTTTTCTCATCAAATACACCTCATTGGCTTAAAAATGACACATCCCCAGTTGGGACCAAAGCAAAGTTTACAATAATATTGTTGCACACGCAACTAATTTGCTGTACACTAGAACCGTTCATTTAGTTGCGCGTGCAACTAAATAGAAATTGTTAACGATAACGAGGTGTAATGATGAGTTCAACTGCTACAATGGCTACAACCTATCAAGAGAATATCGACGTCCAGAAGAAACGTTGGCTGATTTTAATTGTTTTGAATCTGTTTACATTTATGTCCACATTGGATGGAAGCATCGTCAATATCGCTCTTCCTGTGTTGTCTCGCACGTTACATTTACCCGTGGCACAGATTGAATGGGTGACAACCGCCTATTTAATGGCGATATGTACCGCTATCTTATTTTTTGGCAAGCTTGGAGATATCGTTGGTAAAATCAAAATATTCAAAATCGGCACAATCGTATTCATTCTTGGCTCCCTATTGTGCGGTCTTAGCTCTTCGCTCTCTATGCTGCTGATTTCCCGTATTATTCAGGCGTTTGGAGCGTCCATGACCATGGCGAACAGCCAGGGGATCGTGACAGATATCTTCCCGTCCAATGAACGGGGCAAAGCACTTGGCCTCATTGGAACCTTCGTTTCTCTGGGCAGTATCGCCGGGCCAAGCTTGGGCGGTATTATTGTCTCGTCGCTGGGCTGGCAGTATATTTTCTGGGTCAATGTACCGGTAGGGCTGGTCGCTGTCTTTCTTGGCTGGAAGCTTTTGCCGAAGGATCTGATCAAGGTGAAAGATAAAATTGACGTTCCCGGTAGCTTGGTGTTTGCTATTTTTATTCTCACTTTGTTCGTCGGATTGTTGCTGGGACAGCAGGTCGGGTATGGAGACAAACGTATCGTTGCTTCGCTGGTGGTGGCTATAGCTGCTTTTGCCATGTTCATTAGGTTGGAACTTCGTCGTCCTGGGCCGCTGTTACAGCTCGCACTATTCAAAAATCCGTTATTTTCGCTCAGTATTTTGTGTGCTTTTCTGGTGTTCGTCGCTAACTTTTGCTTTAACATCATTTCGCCTTTCTATGCGCAGAATATGCTGAACTTGTCGCCTTTTCATGCCGGGTTCTTGCTGATGCTGCTCCCCATCTCGATGGTTATTGTGGCCCCTCTCAGCGGTGCGCTTTCCGATAAAATCGGATCTGAACTGCTTACATTCGCCGGGCTAGTCGTTATGGTTATTGCCCAAATTGGATTGGCCCAATTGCATGCAGGCAGCTCCATCCCGCTCGTGGGTCTGTGGATTGCCATGCTGGGCATTGGCAGTGGTTTATTCCAATCGCCGAACAACTCGCTGATTATGTCCACGGTACCCCGCACACAGCTCGGCTCAGCCGGGAGTGTCAATTCGCTGGTTCGCAACGTCGGCATGGTTGTGGGGATCACTTTGGCCACATCGATCCTCTTTTATATTATGAGTAAAGAGGCTGGTTATCGGGTCACCGGCTTGGTCCCGGGTCATCCAGAAATTTTTCTGGCAGGCATGCATGTAGTCTTTATGACGTCCGCGTCCATCTGTCTTGTGGCGGCATTGTTAACAGGCTGGCGGCTGATTGGGGCTAGACGGGCAAAAACGCAGCAAGAAAAGGGATAAAGACCAAGAGAAGAAATAAAGCGTCCGTAGACAGAACAGTGATCGTAGAATTAAGATGATGAGTATTGCAGTACAAACATGGCATTAAAAGCAACATTTACAATTTTAAAAATGTGATACAAGGGTGGCGCTTACATGAAATATTGCTATGAATGCGGAACAAAATTGATGGTGAAGGAGTGTGAAGGCGAGGGCCCTATCCCCTTTTGTCATACATGTCAGGTCTTTCGTTTCCCGATATTCAGCACTGCGATCAGTACCGCTGTATTGAATAGTCAAAGAGATAAGGTGCTGCTCATACAGCAGTACAATATTCAGGGCTTCATTTTATTGGCAGGTTATGTGAGCAAGGGTGAATCCGCCGAGCAGACATTGGTGCGTGAAGTTAAGGAAGAAGTAGGATTACAAGTCGATGAGTATCAATATATGCGCAGTGAGTATTTTGAACGAAGCAATACACTGATGCTGAATTTTGTATCCATTGTGAATGACGATCAGTTGGATGTTCTTAGTACGGAGGTAGATCAAGCACGTTGGTTTACACTGGAGGAAGCCAAGCAAGCTATTTTAAAAAACAGCTTAGCTGAATCCTTCTTGCTGACCATTATTGAAAAGATTGAGGCAGGCTTATTTTGAAGTGATATAAGCGTGGCGATGCCAAAATGATGAATTTACAGAATATATTGAATTGCTAAACCGCAAGATGGCTGCTCTTCAAAGGAACCCTCTTGCGGGTCACAGCATGTTTATACTCTTTGTCATTGCTGGAATTTCAGCGACTCCCCTCACATCCCCTACATTTCTACTAAACGTCCATTCTCTTTCCATGATTGCAGTATTTTCTCAAGTACCCACTGATTTTTGTAGCCGTCCTCGAATAAGGGAGCACGATCCACAGACTTTCCCCTTGCCAGCTCAACAAAATCTTCATAAGCCGTATGATTATAGATTATAGGGACAGCCCAAGTCTCGTATTCGGCACCCGGGTGTTCCAGGTCACGCAGCACGATGCGGATACTTTCCGGGTTATTGAGGCTGGCGTGCAGTGTGCCAAGTTCTCCATAGATATCGACTTCGATATCGTGCCGTATGCCGATGGCATTTTTATGAGTGATAAAGGTTCCCACGGTATTGTCGCCTACGATGCCATGAAAGGCAGCAAGATCTTCCACATCTACTTTTACAGGCAGACCCGTGATCGGATCGAACCGCTCGGGTGTAATGATATGTAACAGCGCTGCGACACTTTTAAATTCACCCACCAAAAAACGGGCCAGATCAATGATATGTGAGGCTGTATCCCCCACTACTCCAGAACCAGCCTTGGCTAAATTGTGACGCCATGTATATGGATGCTGACGATATGGCGCAAATGCATCCATTAGATAACGAAATTGAATGTTATAGATTTTACCCAGCTTTTGCTCATCCAGCAGTTGCTTGGTATATTGGAAGGCCGCCCCGTAGCGATGCTTATAGTGAACCAGCAAAGGCACCGGATTCGCTGTATATAGCTTTTTCAACTGATCCGCTTCTTCCCATGTGAGAGTCAATGGTTTTTCTGCCAGTACAGCTTTGTGTTCTTCCAGCGCAATACGAATAATGTCAAAATGCACATCATTGGGTGTCAGCGACAGAATCGCATCTACCTCTGAGTCACGGATTAATGCTTCATAATGGGCGTACCGCTTGGAAGCAGGCAGTTGCAATTGTTCTCCGATGGCTTGAAGGCGATTGGGATTCACATCACTAACGGCCACAATAGATACCCCCGAGATGGTGTGCAGTGATCTCATGTGATATTCAGCGATCAGACCCAGGCCAATGATACCCATCCGAATTTGTTTGGTTGGGGAGGTGGAGGTACTCATATGTTCAGAATTCCCTTCTCTTCAATTTGGTTTGAACTCTGTAGCAAATTCCTTTTTGCTATGCAGTATCACCCGTTGCTTTGTAGAATAGTCCCCACAGGAAGTGATCGTCACAACCTTCAATTCAACAGTCTGATGCCGGGCAGTGAATACAATGTCCATAAAAAAGGATCTGCAGCTCCGTTGTCCGGTGTTGCAGATCCTTGGTATTCCTTCTCTATATCGACTACATCAAAAATGTACCTACCACAAAAGACACCCCGACGATGACCGAGCGCAGCAGCTGTGCCAGAGCCACATTGCCGTTGGCAATTTCCTCACACACTTTGGTACGCGGCGTCACCAGATCAAAAATCACATAGACCAGACACAGCACTACAATGCCCACAGCCGACCAGGTCAGCATATCTAGCCATGAATGACTGCTGTACGACACCATTCCCACGATGATACACAGACCTAGCAGCTTTGCACCCATATAGATGCCTGCCGCCTCATTGCCACGTGCGATTTCTTGATTATCGTTATAACGTGTCAGCAAGCTGAACACAAAATAACCTACGATTAAGATGGCAAACAGGATAAGCAGGCCGATACCTACATTGCCCAATGCGTTGCCCAAACTGATATGAGAGTCCAATTTTCTTCCTCCTTATGATACCTCAGGATTTTGCAGAATCCTCACTTGTGAAAATAACAGATATGTTCGAATATTGTACATTGTTTTAATTCAGCTTATATAACGGGCGGATTAGGAGGTACGGTGGCAACGGCGGCGGCGCAATAATAGGCCATATCACCTGTTACCTTTTCACCGATTCGCGGCAGGACACCCGCAAAACGCCCCCCGATCACGAATATACCTGTCAGCACATAGCCGTGAAATAGCCCTTCCTCGGTCTGTACCTCTGCGCTCTGCATCGGCCACAGCCGCTGATAAATCTTAGGCTGTCCCTCGTAATAAGCGGCAATATGTGCGGCTTCCTCCTGCTCAGGCGTTCGTGGACCATCAGCTTGGTGAAGCAGATCAGGGTTGTCAGTCTGCGCAGGTTCAACCTCTCCCAAGGCGCCTTTCAGCATCTCCTCGGATTGAGGATGTTCAATCAAGTGCGTCCCTTTACCCTCCCGACCCCATATACCTTTGGCCACATAAGGCTCTTTATTTTGCATAAACACCGAGGGTTCAAAATACGTAGGCAGCAGGTAGGTTCGTATCACCTCCAGCTCGCGATCGTCAAACAAGCGAAAACCGCAGAACTCTGGTGTCTGCTCATTGCGCTCATATAGCGACCACACGGTTGCGGTGAACCCTTTGCTCTGGGTAATGATATGCTGTGGCGGGTTGATTAATCCTATTTTCCCGTCTGCCACCATATCCATTAGCGCCTGCCCCACCTCAAGCCCCGTATCCTCCTCCCGGTCATCAATTAGATATTCCAGCGGATACAGGCGATAGAGAATGTGGATCTGCTCTCCCCGGTGATACAATCCTTCATTCGGGATAATCTCCAGTTCTTCCAAAGGCGCATAAACCACTTCAAACCCGGCTTGTTCACATAAATGCATAATATATTTGGTGTTCGTCTGATCCTCGATGTGCCAGTCATAGCAAGTGAAATACACCTTTGTTCCTAATCCCTTATTGCTATAAAAATGAATGAACTCCGTCAAGGCAGACTGAATCGCCTCGTCCATTCCAGATGAGGGTCCATGTAATGCATTGTCATCCGCCGACATTCCATCCCTACTCAGCACCTCCAGCAGCTTTCCTTCAAGATAAGCCACCTCGGGAATTCCGGTTGGGGTATCGGTGTTATTCTCTATGCACTTGATACCCGCTTCCCCCACAATCCAGTCCTGGCGGGTTATCCCATCCGGCTCGGCCTCCATTCGTGCAGCACGCAGCAAGCCCGGATGAATCCCCAACCGTTCCACCAGGTATTCATCCGGCATATAGCGCTGGACGAATTGCTGAACCTTGCGATAAATACGATGTACCGCCTCAGAAGCAGTCTGAAGCTCTGCCAGCTCGCTTTCCCGATATACCGTTAAGGCTGGCACGCAATAGGATTTACCATACATGCGATGATACGGAATTCTACGGCTGATTTCACCCTTAAAAAGCTCATTATGTTCATAAGGCAATTGCCTAATCGTACGCATGCTCATCTTAACCCCCAGAGAAAAAGCCGCTGCGTGAGCCGCTGCTGCCAAAACCGCTGTGTGAGCTGGAAGATGAGGATGAGCTTTTTCGGTAAGAACTGGAAGATGAACGACTGCTATGGTAGGAGGAGCCCCCACTATAATAAGTCGATCCGCCATAGTAATACCCGCTGCTGCCTGAATCCCGGCACGCCGTTTGTTCCGATACAGGAAGCTCATCGCAGTCATAATACTCGTCGTCACCGCAACCCGTCAGAGCGGCCGGGACAGCCAACATCAGGGCAAAGGCCGCCATCCGTGTACGAGAGCCGGGCTTGGATTTCATTTTTTCCCAAGAATGCTCCATCACAGATCGACCTCCTTCACAAACAGATGTACCTTTTTCAGCTGAGGGTCCAGTACCGAATATATAAATTCATATGTTTTGCCACCCAGTACTGTATAGTGATCTAATAGTCGTTGGGCCAACTCCAAAGTAAATACCGAGCCTTCCCACTGATCCATACTACGGAATGCAGGTTCATGCCATATCCAGTACATTGCACTGAATGTGGAAGTGTAACCTCCCTCACTGGCAAGCACGAGGTCTGTGATGGAGGCACCGTAAGGCTTTGCACGTTCCCCTGTAAATTCAGTCACATAGACGGAATGATCCGTATGTTCCTCACTTTCATTCGAGATATGCGACCATAGTTTGTCATGGAGACGCGTAGCGTCTACAAGCTTGCGTAGAAACAGCTCATCTCCCGATACGGATTCCCGTGTCAGGCTGCGCAGTTCCTTTTGAGTGTCTTCCGACCATTCGCGATACGTTAATGAATAATAAATGATGATTCCCTTCCCTTCCTGTACGCTTCTGTCATGAGGTTTGCAACAAATCAAAGCGCTTCTGTCGTCGTTCACTATACGAGATTCTACCTTGAAAAGGTTCAATTTGGAAGAAAAACACGACAAAAAGCCGCAATCCCTAGGATTACGGCTTGATTTTAGCTGCTACAGCTTGATATTGTTCTCGTCGAAATATTCCTCCAGCGTCATCCCCTGCTTGGCTACATCCTCCGCAATGTCTATTCCCACATAACGGATATGCCAAGGCTCGTACACATAGCCGGTTACATCTTCCTTCCCCTTCATATAACGAATAATAAATCCGTATTCCGGTGCATGTTTTTCCAGCCATTCGCCTTCCTTGGAAGCTCCGAAGGATTGCTCCAGCACATTACCTACGCTTGGGCTGGATACATCAATGGACAAACCTGTCTGATGCTCACTCGTACCCGGTACAGCGCTAACTTTAGAGGCATATTCCTGCCCCTTTGTCTTTACATTGTTGTTGAAAATAGATACCTGACGCTTATAGGAACGGTATCCCGATACCGCACGCAGCTCAATGCCGTCTTTTTCCGCCCCGTCGAACAGCTTCTCCAGTGCCTCTGCCGCTTCCTTACGCAAATGCCGCTTTTCATGCGGTCCCTCGAAGGAAAATGGTACCTGCGGCTCCACCAGATCATCGGGGACATAGCCTACAGGCAAGCTGCGCTTTTTGTTCACAACGACTGTATCAGAAGTCGCATTGGTGACGATCGCGGTTCCATCCTCTTCCTTAACCGTGGCTTGCAGCGCACTCTGGCTCCGCAACGCCATCACAGGGTCGGCTTGTCCGCCTTCTGTACCCGCAGAGGCTTGTCCAGCGCTAGTGCTGCCATTGTCCGCATCCGGCTGGGTGGAAGGCTGCACATTCTCCTGTACCGCTGTAGATGACTTCAACGGCTCGCTTTCCTGTCCACCTGATCCTCCCTGCTGGCAGGCTGCCAGTAATAGCCCTGGCAGGATCAGCCCTGGAATGAGCGCTTTGGTCCAGCGCTTAGATGCTCGCGTCTGTTGTATATGTCGTTTCATGCTGGTATCTCCTCCAATATTGCAATTGATGCATGACTTGCCGTCACTTTTCCGTTTCCCCATTGTAACTGAACTTTTGGCACTCTTCGAAGCCGTTATCCCGTTCGATGAAGGCGAATAGACTCGAAAAAGGAAGTATATACCCGAATTGTTACGGAGTATGACGTTTTTGCGGGATTGCAGCTCGGGCCCGCTCAGCTACCCGTTCACGTATGAGTTTCAATGCCTCTTCCGCACGGGGTAAACCCGGCAGCAAAGCCGTAATATCCGCTTCCTTCTTAGGAGCAAGCTTCTGCGGCAGACGAATCTCAATCGCGTGAAAGCTCGCACCGGGACGATGCAATGCCCCTTCTGCCGCAGACTCTGCAATCCATTCGCTAATCGCTGCCGATCCGCTGCGTCCGCCTTCCGGCCGTGAGGTAGACTCAAGCGCGGGGGATGTCCCCTGCACATGGGATAACTCTCCGGCCCAAGCACTAAATACGTACTCCAGCAACTCTTCCCGCGACATTCCGATCAGTTCCAGACAGGTCTGCGGATCGCTTTCCAGACCGGCTTGAAGAGCTTTCTTCACATCGTCGACTACACCCACGCCATCCTCCATGCTGGAAGTGGCTGTCTCAGCTGCTAGCTGAACGATCTCATCCAGCGATAGACAGGTTTCCCCTTGCAAAAAACGATAGATATCCAAAGGATCTGCTTTTAGCTGCTCCAGCCATGCCTTCCGCTGTTCGGGGTTTAGTACAGGCGCTGGGCCAGTCCATTGGACAGCATGTGTGGAAGGTACACCCGTTGATTCGCCTTCCAACCCCAATCCGTCTAATTCCGCTATCCATTGACCGTCAGTTACTTTTAGCTTCACTCGCGGCCTCGTCATCGCCTTCATCCTTTCTCTGCTCACTCAATCCATACATCATTTTGCAGCGCAATCAGACCGCGCAATTCATCATCAGACATTTCGGTGAGCCAATGTTCACCGGAGCCGACAACCTGCTCGGAAAGTGCCTTTTTGCTCTCGATCAGCTCGTCGATCCGCTCCTCCAGTGTACCTTGGCAAATCAGCTTGTGCACTTGTACATTGCGGCTTTGACCAATACGGAATACGCGGTCCGTCGCCTGGTTTTCCACTGCAGGATTCCACCAGCGGTCATAGTGAATGACATGGCTGGCGCGTGTCAGGTTCAGGCCCACGCCACCTGCACGCAGGGAAAGTACGAATATATTCGGTCCTTCTCCCTGCTGGAAGTTGTGAACAATTTCATCACGTCTGGTTTTCGCCAGTCCTCCATGCAGAAAATACGGCTCTTCCCCGAAGATTTTGGCCAAACGAGAGACCAGCAATTCTCCCATCGACACATATTGGGTGAATATCAGCGCCGATTCGCCGTTCTCGCGAATCGTCTCTACCAATTCCAGCAGTCGCTCCATTTTGCCCGAGTTTTCAGTTTTACCACTATCAGCCCGGCCCGGAATGATCAGACCCGGATGGTCACAAATCTGCTTCAACTTGGTCAGCGAAGATAGAACAAGCCCTTTGCGAGCCATACCGATCTGCCCATCCAGTGTTCCCAATAATTGATCCACCACGCCCCGATACAATCCGGCCTGCTCTGGTGTCAGTACACAGTAGGATTTCAACTCCAGCTTCTCTGGCAAATCCTTGCGTATATCTGGGTCGCTTTTGAGACGACGCAGCATGAACGGGGAGACGAGGCGATGAAGCTCACGCAACGCGGACCCCCGCTCCTCTCCTGCCAGACTGTAACGCTGGCGGAATGAAGAAGCCGTACCGAGGTAACCTGGATTCAGAAATTGAAAAATAGACCACAGCTCGCTCAGCCGATTCTCTACCGGGGTACCCGTCATGGCAATCCGATGTGGAGCAGACAGCTTCATGACGCTTTGTGCTTGCTTTGTTCGTGCATTTTTTATATATTGCGCCTCATCCAACACGATGGACGACCAGTATACCGCAGATAAATCGCTGCCGTCCCGGCCCGCCAAATGATAGGTAGTGAGGACGATATCATACTCACGTACACTTTCCTGAAACAGCTCGCCGTGGAGTCGCTGGTTGCCATGGTGAATATACAGTGACAAATCCGGTGAAAAGCGCTTCAACTCGCGCTGCCAGTTGCCAAGCAAGGACGTCGGACAGATGATCAACGCCGGACGTTGATCATCTGCGCCGATGCCACCGTCGAGCAGGCAGGTGATGACTTGAATCGTTTTACCAAGTCCCATGTCGTCCGCAAGGCAGACGCCAAAGCCCAATCCACGCATCGCAGCCAGCCATTGAAAGCCGCGCTCTTGATAGGGCCGTAATGCGCCATGCAGCGTCTCCGGCACAGGCCGTGGCTCTACCGAACGGAGTACGCCGCCCTCAGCCAAGGACGCAAGCAATCCGGCGGATTCCGCGCCAAAGATGGACAAGCCCTTCCATGAGGCCTCGCCTGCACTTTCATTTTCTGCAGCTAGATGCATCCATTCGGACAAGCTCATCTCACCGTTTTCCCCGCGCTTGATAAAGCGCAGCACCTGACGGATTTCCTTGGGATCGACCTCGATCCATTCCCCTCCGAGACGTACATACGGCAAATTGGCCGCGACGATGCTTTCCAGTTCCTCCATCGTCAAAATCGTATCACCCAGCACAGCCTCGGCATCAAACGAAATCATGCGGTTAATGCCGACAGACGATGTATCGGCAATCACACCATCTGGCTTGGCACCCTGCTCTGTCGAACGCATTTTGAGCCGCAAGCCTGCACGTCTTCGGCCCTCCCGGCTCCAGCGTGAAGGCATTTGCACGGTGATACCGTTCTTTTGTAGTGCAGGAACGGCTTCCGTCAGGAAGCGGAAGAACAACTCTGGCTCCAGTGTCAGCCCCTCGGGATAAGGACGATTCAACGCTTCTTGCAATATAGGTGCCGCTTCAGCCGCCTGTCCGAGCCTCATTAACAGTTGCGCCTGCACTTGACGATATACAATTCCGCCTCGAACCAGATCACGTTCAGGATGCGCCCACAGTGCCAGAGCAGGCAGTCGCAACCCCGGCTCAGCATCGCTTTCTGCCCAAAAGGTAATGCGCCATTCCTTCACACTCTCTTCCAGCGAAGGCTCCAAACGAAGGCACAACCGCAGTTGCCCTTCTATAGGCTCTTTGTCTTCCCGTTCCGTGACAGGCATTGCGCTTCCCTCAAGAGAGGACGCTTGAAGCACCAGCTCCTCCATCTCCGCGGGCGTTCCCTGAATCGCCACCGGGCGGGAACCTGTCAGCAGACTGTTCCACCACAGCTCTGCCAGCGGCGATCCTCCGCGCCGATACTCTGCGCGATATCGGCCCAGCTCACGGTCTGAGGCTGCCAGCACCGCGGTCGTTTCCGCATGGATGACCGCACACAAGAAGGAGTACAGCACGATTCCGGCTGCATCCTCACGTGTTTCAGGCTCCTTGCCCGCAAAAACAGCCGGAGCCGCCATACAAACAGCCGGCATTGCAGCAGCCAGCTCATAAAAGCGGCGTATGTCCTCCTCTTGACACAGTCGAGGAATCCACACCCCGACAGCCGCTTCCGGACCACGACGGCGCGGTCCCGATGGACGCGCCTCTGTAAGCGATGGCGCAATTTCGCCCCGCTGCATCAGCTCTAGCGCGAAATAAGCAGCTTTTTGCCAATATTGCATTTCCTCGCCCAGCGTAATGCCCGATGCCGCACAGCCCTTCTCGTCCATGCGGGTCAACAGTGCCATCGTCTCGCGCGGTTCCAGCGCCAAACCCTCCAATGTACGCCCCAGCATGGAACGTCTTTTGCCACCTCTGCCCGCGGTTTCCACACGAGCAGTGTTCGGTATCCGTACCTCAGCAAGACGCAACGCAGCCTGCCGAAACGGCCGAAGGTCTCCCTTTAGCGTCAGCCTGCGGATTACACTGCTCCACGCATCGATACGTGGTTCCGACGTCTCACCAGAAAAGCAAAAAAACACATCTCCGAGCCATATTCCATAAAGCGGTTGATTCATATCTGTCTCCCGTCCAGCCTTTTGAATTATTACTCTTCATCATATACGAAAACGGGCTCTTTTCAAAACTTTATCACAAAAATAAATGGAAAGTCATAAGTTAATAACCTTAAATATTCATGTGGTTAACTATAAATAAGAGAATCAATTTACAGGATTAATTGTCTTTTTCTTCATCATCTGCTTTTGCATCCTTCAGATAAGGGTTCAGGCTGTCTTGCAGCAATTCCTTGACCCTCATCCGCAGTTCTTTCGGATATATGACCTCGGCCTCTGGCCCGTATTTTAGCAAAAGTCGGGACACATATCTAAACTCTTCGACCGGAATATATCCCTGCCATTCCTGACCCTGCCCTTCCTGATGGGAAACATTTTGGAAGAGGGCATCTGATCCGGCCAGCCTGGCACCCAATGCGGTAAATTTTATTTTAGACGGAATTCCTATACGGGAATCCTCCGAAGCCAACCATTCCTGAAGTGTGGGAAGGCTGTCCAAGGTTTCGTCCAGCATCGTTATTGTAATCACCCGATCTGAACGGTACAGAATGATGCGGTCTCTGCTATGCGCTGGCATGTACCAATATCCGTGATCAAAATACAGTCCAATCGGATATACTTCAGTCCACTTTTCACCGGAAGCGGAGCGGTAATGCATGTTCACCCGGCGCTTATTCAGCGCAGCCTCCAAAATGATTGAGGTGTAGGGTGACTCTGCGTGAGTGGGTAGCATACGAAAAGAAATGTACTCCTTTAATTGATCAATACTGTCCTGCACATCCTGTGGAAGCTCGGCATAATAATGCTCGGATAAATGTCCACGAACCGAGCCAAAAGGGATATCTGGAATGTTCTCCAACAGTTGCAGCATGAGAAAAAGACCCAGAGCCTCGTCGCGGGCAAGATGAAGGGGAGGAAGAAGCCGATTGGGAAGTGCCCGATACCCGCCATGGGGGCCCATTTCGGTATAAAGGGGTAACCCGGTCTGCTGCAAATAGTCGAGATCTCTTTGTATCGTCCTGACGGAGATACCAAAACGTTCAGCCAGCTCACGCGCCGTATATTTTTTTCGGGAATCCAGTATCCTCATAAGAGCAATCCTGCGTTCGTTCATAAGGTACCCCTCGATTCAAAAATTAATTTAAAATGACCGTTTAACTACGACATACTATGTCATAAATACATTGTAACATTAGGAAATAGAAAGGAGTGAATGAACTATGGGGGATTTGAAATCAAACGCAGTTGTGCTGTATATTGCCATGAGTCTCGACGGGTATATCGCTTTGCCGGACGGTTCGGTGGACTGGCTGTATGATGTTAAAGGGGATGGCGGGGACAATGGATATGCCGACTTTTACGACACCGTAGGTACAGTGCTGATGGGCAGGCTGACGTATGAGGAAGTGTTGAAGCTCTCAGATGATTTCCCTTATGCTGGCAAGCCATGCTATGTGCTCACACGAGCATTAACGGAGCAACAGCAAGCGCCACATGTTACATTTACGGACGAAGCTCTGACTGAACTGGTTCCACGTCTACAAGAACAATCGGAAGGTGCGGTATGGCTAGTCGGTGGAGGCCAGTTAGTCCGGGCCTTCTTACAAGCTGGACTGCTGGAGAAGGCTATCATTGCGATCATTCCCAAGGTGCTTGGACAAGGAATACCGTTATTTCCAGAAGGAACGCTACCAAGCACGTTTAAGCTCAAAGAAATAGAACGCCGCGGGGATATCGCTCTGCTCCATTACCATTTATAATTTTGTTTACAGAAAAGCCTTCATATTTCAGGATCACGTAATCTCCCTGAAATATGAAGGCTTTATCGCGTGCTTTTGTTCATTATTTGGTCTTCAAATTATCCCATGTTCTCTGGAAATCCTCGAATAGCTTCCCAGCATCCGATTTACCTGCCACATAAGCTTGCATCTGACTTCCGAATTCTTGCTGTGCTCCTTCAGGATAGCGGCTAAAGAACCAGCCCAACAGTTTGTTTTCCTTACTGTATTTCACCACTTCCGCACCCAATTGGCCCATATCAGCCTCTGCTCCTTCGATGCTCTTGAATGCTGGAATAAACTTGAATTCCTTGGTGATATACTTTTTCCCCTGCTCGGATGTCACCATCCAGTTTAAGAACTCCTTCGCCTCGGGTTTGACAGTCGAATTTTTATTAACCACCCAGTTGTTAGCGACACCTACAAACAGCTTATCTCCGGCTGTTGCGTCTTCACCAATCGGCATAGGCAAAATCCCCAAATTCAGCTTCGGATTAATACCATCAATTTGGACCTGAGTCCAGTTCCCTTGCTGCATCATGGCAGCCTTTCCAGTGGCGAAATTCGTTACCTGCGTGTTGTAATCGGTCGTGAGTGGCTTCGAATTGCCATACTTCAGTGTCAGATCGAACAGTTTAACCCACTCGGCGAATACAGCGTTGCCCGGAATCTTTGCTGTTCCATCATTTAGTCCTTTGACGAAGGCCGAAGGGTCCGGCTGATTGGCAAATGCCACGTTCAGCAAATGATTGCCTAACACCCAAAACTCCTGATATCCATTAGAAAATGGAGTAATCCCTGCAGCTTGGAGCTTTTGCGCAGCTCCCTCCAGTTCGGACAATGTTTTAGGGGTCTCCGTAATCCCCGCCTTCTTGAACAAATCCTTGTTATAAATAAAGCCGTAACCCTCCAGATTCATCGGCTGGCCATACAGCTTGCCGTCTTTGGTCATCGGCTCTTTGGCGACATCCACCACATCGCCAACCCAAGGCTGGTCAGACAGGTCCTCCAAATATTCCAGCCACGTATCCAGCTCACGGTAACCTCCTACGTTAAAAATATCCGGTTGCTCCCCGGAGGCGAACTTCGCCTTTAACGCCGCACCATAGTCACTGCCCCCGCCCACGGTCTGAATATCGAGCTTGATGCCTGGATGAGACGCTTCATATTCTGCCTTCATGCGATTCAGCGCTTCTGCAATCTCTACCTTAAACTGAAAAATGTGAATTGTTTTTTCCTTCACTTCCTCTTTGCCTGCGTTTTGTCCGCCACTGCTGTTACAACCTGCCAAAACCAGAGCAAAGGCCGCGAGGAGCAAGATGAGTGCTTGAGCTTTCTTTTTAAAAGTATGCGTTTTCATTTTCATGTTCCTTTCTATTCTAAATTCATATCAGATGAACTCGAAAAATTCATGTGGAAACGGAGTAAACGGAAAACGGAATGGTGCTGAACAAGCGATAGCGCTCGCCTTTGTCTCTAGATTCCCACCTTTATTCGTTTATTCAGGGGAATCTGGAGGCAACAGCGATGGTAAGCACCATCCGTTTGCGGAGTGGCCACCGTGTACATTTTCAGCTCATCCCACACTCAACCTTTGACCGAACCAGCCATAATACCTTGTATAATATATTTTTGCATGGCCAGAAAGAATACAATGACAGGCAAGATGCCCAGCACCAGAGCAGGCAAAGCCAAATCCCACTGCTTCGTGTATTGTCCAAAAAAGGCATAGGTAGCAATCGGAATCGTGCGCAGTTCAGCCTTTTGCAGTACCAGAGAAGGCAGGAGATAATCATTCCAAATCCAGAGCGTATTTAAAATAATAACAGTTACCATCATCGGTAGCATCAACGGATACACAATTCGGAAAAACACTCCGTAAGGCGTACAGCCGTCCACCGTAGCTGCTTCTTCCACCTCGACTGGCACACCTTTGACGAATCCATGAAAGAGAAAGATCGACATTGGAGCTCCGAATCCCAGATAACAGATTACCAGACCACTTATACTGTTCATTAAATCCAGTGTACTTACAACCTTGACCAAAGGAATCATCACCGATTGAAAAGGAATGACCATGGCAGCTACGAACAGGCTGAACAACACCCGATTATAACGCGTCGGACGCCGGACCATTCGGTAAGCAGCCATTGAGCTGATCAGTACGAGCAGCAGATTACTAATTACCGTAACCACGAGTGAATTCCATAAAGCTTCGGGAAAACGCGTGATGCTCCACGCTCTAGCGTAGTTGCTCCATACAAAGGTTTGTGGCCAGGCCGCAGAATCGGTGAGCAGGTCACCAAAGCTTTTGACCGAATTCACGAATAAAAAGTAAAACGGGACGAGGAATAACAATGCGACGAGGATCATCACCATCTCGGTCGCCCATGTTCCAAAGCGGTAGCGCTTGCTTGTTTCCATTTACGCTTCCACCTCCCGACTTTTCGTCAGTCGTACCTGAAGGCTCGTAACCAGAGCAACAATGATAAAGAAAATGAGTGCTTTAGCTGTTCCCAGCCCATAACGATTATTCACAAACGCTTCATTGTAAATATTGAGTGCAACCGACTCTGTGGACCCGAAGGGACCGCCTTTGGTCAGTGACAAATTGAGATCGAACATTTTGAATGACCATGATATCGCCAGGAAAAGACAAACCGTAACGGCAGGCATGATCAAAGGAAGTATAATCGACCGCAAAATTTGCATCCGGCTTGCTCCGTCAATTTCAGCTGCTTCCAGCATATCGCGGGGCACATTGGTCAGGGAAGAGATATAAATAACCATCAAATACCCGGCAGTTTGCCAGATAAACACGATGACAATGCCCCAGAAGGCCGTGATCTCATCTCCCAACCAGGACAGGTTGAAGAAGGACCAGTTCGTGCTCTCTCCGATTGCTGCAAATCCCTTGACGAAAATAAACTGCCAGATAAAGCCCAGCAACAGACCTCCGATCACATTAGGCATAAAAAAGATGGTCCTGAGTACATTTTTTGTTTTCAGCGGTTTGGTTAGAAAATACGCCAGTAGAAAGCCAAAAATATTCGCAGCCACCACTCCTACCACCGTAAAACGGACCGTAAACCAGAACGCTGTCCCAAATTTGTCATCATTCCATAAAATGTGACTGAAATTATCCAGCCCGACCCACTTTGCCTGATTGGCTACCCCATTCCACTCTGTAAAAGAATAGTACATTCCGAGCATGAAAGGGATTACAATAATGATAACGAAAAATAACGTCGACGGCCCTACAAAAATACATTGCTGGAGCCATTGCGACGACTTGGCGCGATTCAAACCGATCCCCCCTTTGTTGTCTATTGGTGTCTGGAACGCTCCCTTACGGCTTTCTTTCAGCAGCATGATGCTTGGGCCGTACGGATATGCGATTCACATATTCATTATGTCGAATAAGCGCTCTCGAGAACACGTAGGATCGTGAACCATTAGGGGGGAAAATATTGACCTCTGGCTCAACTTGAATTGTGAAAGGAGCTCACTGCATGAAATTTCACAGCATTCGTTCCCGCCTGATCTGGTTTTTGCTCATTGCCGTCACTCTGCCGCTGCTGCTGTCGATGACAATGACCTTCGTTCTCACCAAGCAATCCTTGCGTGAGCAGGCCACACAAGAAAATGAACGGCTTATCTTTCAAGGAATTACGAATCTGGATAACTATTTACAGGGGCTGAATCGCGCGTCCATCGGAGTCTATAATGATCCTCATTTTCTGCGTAATCTGGCCAAAATCCCGGATGATTACCGGGCCGTCGCTGAAATTTACACCACGCTGCAAACGATGATGAATGCTTCGTCGGGCATTGACCAAGTGTATTTGCATTCTTTTGAGGCTGGGCAATCCACGTTGATTACCAGTACAGTCCCGCTACGGGAATTCCGACTGGAGCCCTTTACTGGTTCTATTCATTACGGCCCTTCTGGACTATTCATACAGCCTTCGCACATGAAGCATTTGTACGGCTTTTCGGCGGTTTCCTATGCGGAGCACAGCACAAAGCGGCAGGTATTTACACTTCATCGGGCGATTCGGAACATTCCTGCCTCAGAGACGCTTGGGGTACTGGCTATAGATGTTGATCTGGAGCCGCTGCGCAGTATTTGCCGTCAATTGTATGATGCGGATACAGAGGAGCTGTTTTTGATCGATCGGAACGGAACAATCATATATAGTGGAAAAGAAGCAGCGATTGGAACACACTGGAAGGAATCTGACCTGCTCAATCGAATTTCTAAAGAAGGCGAGCACGGAGTGATTGAGGATGATACGGCACTGCACGTGTACGGCAAGCTGGATGCCAACCTGTCAGGCTGGACGCTCGTCAAGAAAATTCCAAATCGTACGCTGTATTTACGGGCTACCCGCCTGACTCAGATTAATGCGGTCATTACAGGCGCAGCGTTGCTACTTGTCATTGTGGCCACGTTATGGATTTCGATAAAAATCACGGAACCTATTAAGCGGCTGACTCGCTACATAAACCAGATTCAGTCCGGTCAACTGGATGTAGACATTCGGGCCATGAGTAACGATGAGATCGGAGTACTGTCGCGCCGTTTCAGACAGATGATGGATACCATTAATAACCTCATTTTGCGGGAATACAAGCTGGAGCTGGCTAACAAGACACATCAATTGAAAGCGCTTCAAGCACAGATTAATCCTCACTTTTTATATAATACGCTACAGTCTATTGGAACCCTGGCTCTACAGCATGAGGTGCCGCGAATTTATTCTCTGCTCTCTTCCCTTGCCAAAATGCTGCGTTATAACATGCGGGACCATACAGTCGTTACACTCAAGGAAGAAGCCGAACATGTAAAACAATATCTTGATTTACAAAAGGAACGCTTCGGTGAGCAATTAGAGGTCACTTACCAGTGGGAAGATGAGGTGCTAAATGATCGGGTGCCAAAAATGATTCTCCAACCGTTGGTGGAAAACTACTTTAAACACGGTGCCGATCCCCGACTGGGGCCCGGTGAAATTCGCATTACAGGCAGCCGAATCCAGGAAGGCATTGTGAAAATAACCGTGGAAAATAACGGAATTTCCATTCCACAGGCCGATTTGGAGCAGCTCCAGCATATGTTAAAACGTCCGCTGAAAGCCTACGAGGAGCCGGACACTAGCGAGCAGGACTCCATTGGCCTTCGTAATGTTCTATTGCGTATTCAGCTTCACTCGGAGGATGGTTCCAACACCCTGTGCGTAGACAACATTCTGCCTCATGGCGTTCGTTATACACTCGAAATTCGTACTGAAGTCCCTACGGAAATTCATATTAAGGGAGAGTGATCTGTCGATGAAAGTCCTGATTGTGGATGATGAGAAGCATGTACGCCATGCCATTCGGATGCTCGTACATTGGGAAGCGTGCGGTGTGAGCGAGGTACTTGAAGCTGAGTCGGGCGATCAGGCGATTGAGGTCATTACCGCCCTTTCCCCACCCGTTGTACTTACGGATATGCGGATGCCCGGCAAGGATGGAGTAGCACTGATGGAGTGGATTCAAGTCAATTCCCCAGCAACCCGAGTTGTGGTGGTCAGTGGTTATGATGATTTTGACTTGGTTCGACAGGTCATCCGCCGGGGAGGCATGGACTATATTCTTAAGCCCGTAGATCCAGTGGAGATTAACGAGGCTCTAAATAAAGCCACTCAAGCCTGGCGGACAGCGGAGCAAGACCGGAACAGGCAGACGATGCAGGCCATGGAGGTCAACCGGATGAGGCCGCACTATGCTGATAAGCTCCTGACTGAGATCGTTTCCGGTATAGCGAGTACCCCTCTTTCCATTACGCCCTTACGTGAGGAGTTACGTCTTCCCGCAGCTATTCAGATATGTAATGCAGCTGTGATGAGCACCACGCAGCTGGATGCCGATATACTGGACAAATATAAAACGCGTCGTGCGCTTTTGAGCTTTTCCCTGATTAACATCTGCAACGAATTTCTTGGAACTTCTCAAACCGGAATTGCATTCCGTCATCTGGAGCGTATGGACGAAATTATTCTGCTATATTGGGGCGAGCCATCTCGTTGGCCGCTGCTCTTGCAGGATATTCACACAGGGATCAAAACGGCTTTGCGGTGTTACATGCACATCGGGGTTGGCTCTTATGGCTCTTTTGGCGCTTTTCCCATAGCGGCAGCCACTGCCTACCAAGAGGCACGGCAAGCGTTGTGGAAACGGGATGTGTTGCAAACCGCCGACTGGATGCACCAGAGTTCCCAGACACGGCAGAACATTCGTCTTCCCCAGTTGCCTGAGATGGAAGAAGAGCTACGGCTTAGTGCGCTCAGCTGTAATGCCAATCGTGTGTCGATAGCGGTAGGCCACTGGATAGCAGCCGTAGCCGAGCTGCCTTCGGTGACAGCAGAGCAGCTAGCCAGTTGGAATCAGGAGTTGGACTGGATGCTGGCCCGTTGGCTGAATGACAGACCCGGAGATACCGATGGCGAGGAACTGGCAGAGGAGTCCTGCTCCATTCATGCATTGCCGGTCGACAACCGTGGTATGCTTTCCCTGCCCTTATGGCAAAGACAGGTTGAAAACCGACTGCTGGCAGCCGGTCAGGCACTTACACCAAGCCATAGCCCAAACAACCCGACCATCCGTGATATTGCCCGCTATCTGGATGCACACTATGACGAGGACATTTCTCTACAGGATATGGCGAGTCGCTTTTATCTCAGTCGGGAATATATTTCTCGTAAATTTAAGCAGGAGTACGGGGTTAATCTGTCAGACTATTTGTGTCAGATCAGGATGAGCAAGGCAAAGCTATTGCTGCTGAATGACAAGCTGCGCCTTCATCATATTGCCGGTATGGTCGGGTATCAGGATGAAAAATATTTTGGCAAGGTGTTCAAAAAACTGGAGGGGGTCACGCCCGGAGAATTCAGAAAACGCCATTCTGCAAATCCTCAGCCGTGACCGCATACAACACGTGATCTTCCCACACACCATTAATCTTCAAATAGTTGAGAGCCAGCCCTTCGCGGCGAAATCCTGCCTTTTCCATCACTCGATTGGAAGGCGTATTTCTTGGCATCACTCCAGCTTGAATACGGTGTAATTCCAACTCATTTAAGGCGTAGCGTACAATATCCTTCACTGCGGAAGTGGCATAGCCTTGTCCGTGGTATGCAGGATCTACAAAGTAACCCAGATTGGCGTTTTGAAAGGGGCCTCTAGCGATACCCGACAGCTCCATTCTGCCGATCAGCTTATCATTTTCCGGCAAAAAAAGTCCAAACGTATATCCCTGTCCGGCTTGTGCCGCTTCCAAACCGTTAGAAATCAGACGCGCCTGTTCTTCCAGCGTAAAGTAAATTTCAGGTCGTTCTGGCTCGAACGGTTTGAAAAAATCAAAATTTTCACGTCTGATCTCTAATAAACGTTCTGCATCACTTACTTGTAACAATCGAATCTGTAGCCCCGGATGGGTGGACTTTATCAAAATGGCGCCATTAGCTTTATGTAACATTGTCATTTTCCTTCTTTCTCAGTTATTCCTATATTATTGTTCACGGTCACGAGACAGGAAAATACCCCAGGTGCATGAGAGCAGCCTAGGGTATCTCCATCGTTCAAAATTTAGTCCGTAACAGGCATCCAGCCTGGAAGGGTCGTCAACGCACCCCACAAGTAGTCAGGAATGACTAGCTCCTGCTGGGCTTGCTTGGATAATGTCGTGCGAATGGTATCTTCTGTGCCGTTTTGCACCTTCTGAACCCATTGCGGCTCCATCAAAAGCGGACGTCCCAGCGATACAAGCGGTACACCTGTCTCCAGTGCTGCAAGCGCCTCGTCCGGTGTATTCAGCGACCCAACTCCCATAATCGGCACACGGTTACCTACCTTCTCATGGATGAGAACGGTACGTGACCGTTCGTCACCACGGTCACGGAACGAACCACCAAAGAAATGATTTACGGAAATGTGCAGGTAATCCAAACCTTGATCCGCCAGACGGTCTACAAGCACCATCGTATCATCCAGCGTAATGCCTGGCGTGTGTCCTTCCTCAGGAGACAAGCGGTAGCCGAAAATGAATGGACGCTTCGCATGCTCTGCGATCACTTTCTTCACTTCGTGAACAATCGCCAGCGGAAAGGCCAAGCGTTTCTCAAGACTTCCTCCCCATTCATCAGTACGAATGTTGGAATGCGGGGAGAAGAACTGCTGCACCAGGTAACCGTTCGCTCCGTGAAGCTCCACACCATCATAGCCTGCTTCAATCGCGCGGCGAGTCGCTTCGCCATAGGCACGAATGACGCGGTGGATATCGTCGGATGTCATTTCACGCGGCACAGGCGCGCCTTCTTTTTCCTCGGCTACTGCGCTTGCACTGATCGGCTGTCCATCTGGAATTTGATCCGGTGGACACAGGCGGCCACCATGATAAATTTGCAGGATCGCTTTCGCGCCCTCCTGATGAATCGTATCTGCCAGACGGCGCAGGCTAGGAATCATTTCATCCTTGTCCGCACCGAACTCATTAACAAATCCTTTGCCATCTGGAGTTACATACACACAAGCGGTAATAACCGCGCCCACACCACCGGAGCGTTCACGGTAGTATGCCAGTTCCTCGTCACTGACTTCACCATTTTCGTGGGAAGCAAAGTTAGTCATAGGTGCCATGGTAATACGGTTCTTCAACGTAACACCGGATGGCAGGGTAAAAGCTTCAAATAGAGAATTATATTTTGGGTTCATTCGTTCTCTCTCCTTCAGTTTAAATCAGATCAGATAATATAAGGCTGTTAAGCATGAAGCCGAATATGAATTGGATGCAGTTTTCCTTCCATAACGAACTCAAACTACTGTTGCTTACTTAAATACAGTGGTTGTAACAACCACAGTATAATGATCCGCAACTATAAAGTCAAATCTATCCTTTCTGACCTTCCCCAAACTGTTCGAAAAAGCTGAACCGCAGCCACTTGTCACAAGCCACTGACAAAGCTTAATGGTTCCCGGATGTGCTGTTCTTCTCCTCCCGGCGGGAAAACCAGGTCGCGAGCAACGAGCCGGAAATATTATGCCACACGCTAAAAATCGCACTCGGTACAGCAGCAATCGGATTAAAATGAGCTGCTGCCAGCGCAGCGCCCAGTCCGGAATTCTGCATTCCCGTTTCCAGAGTAACAGCTTTACGCTTGGAAAGATTCATACCGAATAGCTTGGCAAACCAATATCCGAGCAGGAACCCGATACCGTTATGCAAAATAACCACACCAAAAATAATCGGACCTGTCTCCAAAATCTTGCCTTTGCTGCCTGCAATCACAATAGCCACGATGAGCATAATCACCAGTGTTGATATGAGCGGCAGCGCCTGGACACTGGCTTCTGCCTGTTTGCGAAATAGCGATTTGACGATAACACCCAACACAATGGGGACAATAACCACGATGAGAATATCCATGATCAGCGACTTCGCATCAATATTCATCCAACGTCCAGCAAGCAGGTTAATCATGGCCGGGGTAGCTAGTGGAGCAATCAGCGTCGATACTGAAGCAATCGACACGCCCAACGCCACATCGCCTTTGGATAAGAGCGTCATTACGTTGGACGCGGTTCCACTCGGGCAACAGCCTACCAAAATGACACCTACCGCAATATCCGGTGGCAGCTGCAATACTAATGCCAATCCAAAGGCCAGAAACGGCATAATCAGATAATGTCCGACCACACCAATAGCCACATCCACTGGACGCCGGAATACTTCACGAAAGTCAGCCGCAGATAAAGTCAGCCCCATCCCGAACATGACAATGCCCAAAAATAACTGTATGTATCCTTTCAACCCTGTAAACGCCGCAGGAAAGAAAAATCCCAAGCATGCAAATAAAAGTACCCAGATGGAAAAGGTTCCTCCTACAAATTTCCCTACTTTCTCCAAGCCATTCATTCTACTTATCTCCTTACTTCTATATAATTTGAATTTTGAGGAAATTCAGCTTATATAGTGCTTAAAATTTTCACCATTGTACTACATATGACTGCATATACATACAACTTTTTATGATTTTACCGGGATCAAGAAACATTTTTCCGGTTAGGACATATTCGAAAGCAAAGTGGGTATATTCATAATAGAAGCTTGTGACCAGTCGGTCATTTTTGGATCATCATTCGTTGTGGAGGAGATATCCCTATGTCACGAAGCCATCCGTATAAATGGTGGAATATTATTGCATTTATCGCTGTCGTTCTCGTTAACGTTCTGGCTTCTACACTTCCTATCGGTGGCAGAAGCACTGCTGCTGTATCCAACATGTACCCAACCTTGATCACCCCAGCGGGTTACGCTTTTTCCATCTGGTCGGTCATCTACGTACTGCTCGCCTGCTTTGTCGTGTACCAAGCTACACCTACAGGGCAAGCCAAGACAAGCGTTCAGTCCATCGGTATTTTTTTTATTCTAAGCTGTCTCTTCAATATCATCTGGATTTTCCTCTGGCAGTATGTATACGTAGAGCTGTGCGTCATCGTCATTATTCTATACTTGCTTTCCTTGAGCGTCGTGTATGTACGTACCCGCACGCCGCAGCCAACCCGCGGAGAAATGTGGTTCGTCAAGCTACCGTTCAGCCTGAACCTCGGTTGGGTATCTGTTGCTACTATTATCAATATTGCAGTGGCACTGGAAAAGAATGAATGGAGTGGCTGGGGACTCAGCGATACGACATGGGCGATCATTATCCTGCTCATCGGCACCGTATTGGCCATCATGGTCAGCTTCCCTTATCGCGACAGCATTTATCCTCTCGTATTTGTATGGGCCTATGTCGCCATCGCCGTCGAGCATCCGAACAATGAAAATGTACGGCTGGCTGCATTGATCTTGGCGGCAATCATTCTGGTGTACGCGCTATGGCTATTCTTTGCCCGTAATCGAGAACGGGATTAAAGAAAACGAATATGATCTCCTAGCCAGAACAAGCGAGCTTGGGTCTTAATCATCTAGCCCAAGCTCGCTTGCTTTGTTTATTCATTTTAACCATGTGATTAGGTATAGACTTTAATCAAATCTATAAGCTTGCTTGTCGAGTGATCTGCATTCATTTTCTTCATATTGATAATATAATCCGACCTTTTTTCATACAAACCAAGAATCATGTCAACAAATCGTTCAGATTCCAACTCTTCTTCTTCTAAAAACTCACAAAAGCCTTGCGCTTTAAATGATTTGGCATTTAGAATTTGATCTCCCCGGCTGACTGCCTTTGAAAGAGGGATCAATAGCATAGGCTTCCGCAGCGTTAAGAATTCAAAAATGGAATTTGAACCCGCCCTAGAAACAACCATATCTGCCATCGCCATAACATCCGCCAGTTCATCGTTTATGTATTCAAACTGCTTGTAGCCATGCATATGAATGGAATGATTCACTTGGTCTTTACCACAAATATGGACGATTTGAAAATGAACGAGCAAAGCCTCTAAATTCATCCAGACCATCTCATTGATCTTCTTGGAACCTAAACTCCCACCCATGATCAGAATGATCGGCTTATTTCGAGTAAATCCGCAATAAGTCAAACCTTTGGCTGCCTCCCCATCTTTTAGTTCATCTCTCACAATAGCACCTACATACCGGGTATGCTTAGAGCGAAAGTACTGAGTGGTTTCAGGAAAGGTAGTACAAATTTCTGTAGCAAATATGCTGGAAATCTTATTAGCTAATCCAGGGGTAATATCTGATTCATGAATGATTACAGGGACTTTATTCAACCACCCAGCCAATACCACAGGAACCGAAACAAACCCGCCTTTTGAAAAAATAATATCCGGTTTTTCTTTTCTTATAATCCGGTACGCTTGAGAAATCCCCTTCAGCACTTTAAAAGGGTCCTTAAAATTATTCCAATCAAAATATCTGCGTAATTTCCCAGTTGAGATACTGAAATAACACACATCTTCTAGTCCAGAAATCAATTTTCTTTCAATTCCTTGTTCAGAGCCTATGTATTGGACACTCCAATGTTGTTCCAGTAAGTGAGGAATCAAAGCTAGGTTTACTGCTACATGTCCTGAAGAGCCTCCACCAGTGAAAATTATTTTTTTAATCATCTCCACCTCCACTCTGTATTCAAAAAAAAACAAAACACATTAAATTTGAGCAACCGGGTGCCTCTATTTAATAGAGACACCCGGTTGCCATACAAACTTTTTATTTTATGAACGGACCTTTCAGACTATTCGCCCTTCAATGCAATGACTTCAATCTCCACCAGTGCATCCTTAGGCAGACGAGCTACCTCCACCGCACTACGCGCTGGGTACGGTTGCTCGAAGAAAGAACTGTACACCTCATTGACGCTGACAAAATCGTTCATGTCCTTCAGGAATACAGTCGCTTTCACAACCTGGTTCATGTTGCTGCCTGCCGCTTCCAGAATGGCTTGTACGTTGCTCAAGGACAGGCGTGCCTGCTCCTGTACATCCTTACCAAACTCACCTGTTGCCGGATTTAGTCCAAGCTGTCCCGAGGTGTAAATAAACCCGCCTGCCTCTACCGCTTGGCTATAAGGGCCGATAGCACCGGGTGCTTTTTCAGTAGCAATTGTTTTTTTCATATGGGTTGGATTCTCCTTCCTGATACTGGTTCACCGTATTATAGCATGTGAAGTCCAAAGCCACTATTCCGTGCGACGGATTAACGCAATGGGCTTCTTTTAAGCCATCCCTTGCGACGGTGCTATATTTTTTTATATCCGCTGTAACCTTTAGCGCCTATGTATCATCTAACTCCTATAACCTGCTACAAAATAAATTCTACAAATACAGATACAGGTACAATGATCATAGCCAGTATAGACGGGAAAGGAGCACCATCCTTTGAATCTCGAAACAAACTTACACCAAGCAAGGCAGGGGGACCGCAAGGCATTCGTCGCCTTGATGAAACATATGGAATCCGATATGTATGGCATGGCGCGTTCCATTCTTCGCAGCAATGAAGATTGCGCGGACGCGATGCAAGAGGCGATGCTCAAGGCATACCAGTCTCTGGGTGAGCTGCGTGAACCTCGCTATTTTAAAACATGGCTGCTTCGCATCCTCATTAATGAGTGCCATCTCATTATCCGCAAGCAAAAACGGATCGTACCCGTGGCGGAATTTATAAAGGAACCCTCCATTTCGGGCGGATATGAAAAAATCGAACTGCGCGAGGCCATCGACCACTTGGAGGAGTCCATGCGAACTGTGATTTCCCTGCACTATTTGCGGGATATGCCGATCAGAGAAATATCAGAGGTACTGGATGTATCAGAGGGGGCCGTCAAAACACGATTACACCGTGCTCGCAGAACATTAATGGACCTGCTACAAAATCGCGGAGAAAGGAAGGTGACCTTTCAATGAGCCCTTCAGAGTTTGAGAAACAGAATAAAGAGCTGGACCAGAAATTACAATCAGAAAAAGAAAACTTGGAAGCAGACACGGTAATGATTCCCGATTTGGTAAGAGAACGCTTAGATGCATTTTACACACAAATGGAATCGGATGTGGAGCCGTTATCCAAGTCTCCTTCCTCTTCCTTACATGGACCAGTCAAAAGATTTCTTCGGGGAACCGCAATTGTCGCTGCTTCTGCGGCTGCCATTGGCATTATGATCATTGGTAGCGCCTTTGTTTCGCCTACAATGGCAGAATCACTGAAACAGGTTCCCCTTGTAGACAGCGTGTTCAAGCTTGCTGGGGATCTCGGGCTGCAAACCGCTGATCAGAAAGGGTTCGCAACTTCCTCGAATCTCAGTGTTACCCATAGCGGTATTACATTAAAGGTACCACAAATCATATTTGACGGGACACGCTTGGTCGTGGCGTTGGAAAAGAGCGGCGGAGATTCACAACATCAAACCCTATATCCGGCCATCCAAACGCAAGGACAGCCCGAGGAGGACATTCTGGAGAAAGTGGACCTGTTCATCAATGGGACATCGGTCAATAGCAATAATGGCGCCTTTAATTTCATGTATGGCCGCCCAGGCAAAGACAGTAATTCTATGCTGATTGCGTATATGCGTGACCCTGCCAGTGGTAAACCCGCCTTATCGGATCAGTTTGAGCTAGAGGTATATGCAAAGTTAAAAGGTATAGCCGAGCCGTTTCGCATACAAACCACGGTTCACAAAACTAAAATAAATAACAAGATACTTCAGCTGCAAATGAGCAAGTCTAATCCGTATCTTACATTTACGGCAGAAAAGGTAGAAATTACACCCATCACGACCAAGATCACAACGTCGTTCAAAATACTGACCGATATTGCACATATGCCGGATGATTATATCGTGGAGCGAGAATACAAGTACATCAAAAACGGCCACACGATCCAGTACACCAAAAAGGAATTGGATATGCTTGAGTATGCTATATTCGACGAGCAGGGAAGAGAACTCCAGCTCCTGAGCGGCTCTGGAGTTCCCCTTACCAAAGAACGTGACAGCAAAATGATCACCCTGTTTACTCCTTTTGTAGACACTCCCCAGAAGATCATTTTCAAGCCTTATATATTGCCAACACAACCAAGAGGCAGTGCCCTACTCGATGCTAATGGCAACTGGACACGCTATTACATTGATGAATTAGAGATTACGATAGATGTGCCGCAAAAAACAAACCACCAATAAAACACAAATAACGCCGCTGTTGTCCGAATCATTGGGCAACAGCGGCGTTATTGTCATTTTATTCCTGCCGTGGTTTTACACGTTCTCATCAGGAGCTGTTCCTGTAACAGGTTCCTCATCATCGGATGTTAGCTCTGCACCAATGACCCGAATGATGTCGTTCGGATAAATATGTACGCCGCTCGCCTGCGCAAGAGCGATTCGTACCATGGCTCGTGCGATGACCGAAGCCGGGATAGCGCGGTAGGAAGCGAGCTTGCCCGTCATTAGACCGTCCAGCGCTTTCATGACAACAGTGGCAGCGGCTTCGCCCATACGTCGTTCAGGTCTCGCGCCCAAAATCAGCGACGGACGGAACAAATGCAGCGCAGGCAGCCCGATAGCGGCAAGCGCCTCTTCAGCCTCACCCTTGGTGCGGTTATAAAACACGCGTGAATCTGGATCGGCCCCCATCGCTGAGATAGCTAGCATCTGTACAGCACCAGCCTCTTTGCCCAACTGGGCAGCCAGCACCGGATAGTCCAGATCCACCTGACGAAACTGCTCCTTGGTGCCAGCTTTTTTCATTGTTGTCCCAAGGCAGCAAAAAACATCATCCACCCCTTCGAAGGCAAACGCCGCTTTCTGTGGCTGTTCCCAATCGATGAGCGCCTGCTCCAGCTTGGGATGCTTGATGTCCAACGGACGTCTGCCCATAACCATGACGCGGTTGTATTCCTTTTGCACCAGCAGCTCTCGTACAACATAACCCCCGACTAGCCCTGTTGCACCCACAACGACCGCTTTACGTTCCATGATAGACCTCCTTTGTGCCATAACGCTCCTGCTCCTACAATAGCGATTAGGTTAATTTAAAGGGTTGTTCGTCCGCCTCCTTGCTTACGGACGGACACATGGGTAGGTACAAGGAAAACGTACTTCCCTTACCCTCCTCACTTTCTAAACGGATAAACCCGCCCAACAAGCGGGAAAAATCACGGCTGATGGACAATCCCAACCCGGTTCCTCCATATTTACGATTAATGGAACCGTTCGCCTGCTGGAATGCCTCAAAAATAACGTGTTGCTGAAGCATGGAAATACCGATGCCCGTATCTTTTACAGCAAATACAACCCAATCTCCCTCCTGTCCCTTTCGATCCAGATGCTGTGTACTCATTTCTAGCAATACACGTCCTTCATGAGTGAACTTAAAGGCGTTGGATAACAGATTACGCAAAATTTGCTGTACACGTTTAGAATCGGACCGAATTTCATTCGGTATAGGCTCATGCTCCTTTAAGCTGAATTCCAGGTTTTTATCCTTCGCAGTGACTTCAAAATGCATCATCATCACCTGCGCAATCTCACGCACATTGACTGGCTCACTTACGATTTCCATGTGCCCAGCCTCGACCTTGGACAAGTCCAAAATGTCGTTAATCATTTGGAGCAAATCATGCCCCGAGGCATAGATGAGATCGCTGTATTGGTATAACTCGTCCTCATCCAGTTCTTTTCCCTGCTCGTTGATAATCTGCGCCAGATTAATGATGCTGTTAAGAGGTGTACGTAACTCATGCGACATCGTTGCCATAAAATCCGATTTATATTGGGAAGCCATCATCAGTTGCTTGGCACGTTCCTCTAGAATGACCTTTGCCTTCTGCAACTCATCTCGCTGCTCTGATAACAACTCATTCGCCTGCTTAATCTGATGATTCCGCTGTTGTTCCATCTGAAAGTCCCTTAAAATCAGAGCAAATAAAAAACTGAGGACGATGCCGATTGGCAGTGTAAGAGGAACAACCTCCGCTACATAATAGCGCCAGGGAATGACGCCCAGACAGGCAATATTTAACGTATTTACGATATTAACCGCTAAAATGGTCACCGATGCCTTAATAATCAAACGCCAGGTGGAACGGCGCATCCAGTAGTTCAATCCGGCGCACAGGACGCCCAGAATGCTCATATTCAAAAAGCCGACCCACGCCGCCATATGCAGACCGAAGGTAAATCTCGTAAGTCCGATTGCGACCCCAATAATAATAAGCGTATAGGAGCGGGGATACACCAATGCCGCGATAATCAGCGGTACAAAACGCAGATCAAAAATAACCGTTTCACTAAAGTTAAAACCAAAACAAGAGCTGACCCATCCGCCAAATATCACTAGCAGCACCGAGCTGACATATTTGAACCGCGAAGAGGTACGACTCAAACCATATTTATAAATCACGTTCGCCACATAGGCAACGGCAATCAGCATCCCTAAATTCATTAAAAACATCATTGAAAATTGCATGGACTCACACTCCCATAGCGCAAGAAAAATTGGATGCCAGGCCTTTATTAACCGCGTTTGCCTTTCTTGTACATCATAACATGAAGCCCCATCTTTCGACATAAAAGATGCTTACATTCCTATATAAAAAAGCGAACCTCAATGGCTCGCCCTGTTGTGCTGATATATACAGAGTCAGCTTGTGATGCCTTTGTTCCGGCGCCACTCCTTGACAAATAATTCGGCAAAATAAGGGTCCCATTGGGTTCCCTTTCCCTCTTCCAATATCATAACCGCCTTCTCTTCCTTCATACCTTGCCGATAGGGACGATCAGACGTCATCGCATCATAAGCATCCGCTACAGCAATGATTCGCCCAAATAAGGGGATATCTTCCCCAGCGAGCTGGTCAGGGTATCCCTTGCCATCATAACGTTCATGGTGCGATCGCACGCCGGGCAAATAAGGGGCCATAGCATAAGCTGGTTCAACTTGCCGGAGAATACTCTCTCCCATAACCGGGTGCATTTTAATCTGATCAAACTCCTCGTCCGTCAGCTTGCCGTCCTTGAGCAGAACAGCGTCAGCCACGCCGATTTTACCGATATCATGCAGCAAAGCTGTTTTGCGCAGCAAGTCGAGGTCTGTCTCATTCAAACCTCCCTTGCGCCCAATGAGTACGGAGTATTCAGCCACACGCAAAGAATGTCCTGCGGTATAGGCATCTCGCGCATCCAGCGCTGCCGCCAAGGTGGCGAAGTAACTGTCCAATAGCTGACCGTTCTTTTCTTCCCGTTCCTTCAGGCCCTCGATCATCATGTTAAAGCCTTCAACCAGCTCGGCAAATTCGTCGGAGTACAAGTCGCTGGCATTACTGTTCAGGCGGCCTTCCCTCACTGCATTCATTTTTTCCAGCAGGTGGTGGATCGGCTGTTCGATCTCACGGGTCAACAACCTTCCTCCCAGATAAGCAAAGGCTACACCAAAAATTAAAATCGTACCCGCCCATGCCCAATAGGAACTCGAATCCGTCGCCTCCAAACGTTCCAGGCGAATCTGTGTAGCTAGACAAAATAAAAACAGAGGAAAAGCACCAATGAGCGTCGCGCTTAACTGAAATTTATGCCGAAGCGATAGTAGGACTCGTCCTCGCAGGGACAGGTTTAATCCATATTGCTGATAGGTTCGATCACGGATTTCCTCCAGCAGCGGCTTGATTGCTCTCATTGTCAGGAAAAATTCAACCAGTGCGTGCATCGAAGCAACCAGACAAGCTCCTATACAGGCGATTCCTACATAATACAAGGGAAAGGTAAGTTGTCCAGTATGTATCATCCATAAGGCAATGACGGCTGCCGGGATAGAGAAACCCAACAAATGCGGTCCAACAATACGTAAAACTGACAAATTAGGCAGATGATGAACCCGGATATACACCGCTTCTACATCCTTGAGTGTTTCCTGATTGCCGTAAAAAAAACGATGAACCGGTCTCAAATGCATTCGAAACACTATGGTTTCACAAGCAATCATAATGACGCTGGAAAATGCAATAATTTTAACAAGACCCAGAATTTCATAGTGGGCTACATTTAACGTGGAAAATACAAAAATCATACCTACCAACAATACAGCGATAAACGAACCTATAATATAGTTCAGGATAACATGCTGAATAAAGCGCTTATAGGTCGGCAAATTGCTACCCCTCTTTTCATCCGTACACTCTAAAATATCTTGTGTATTCAATATCGGAGTCCAACCATCAAAAGTTTACCTTCTTGCTCGAGCATTTTACATAAATACGAGGACGGCTTTTAATCTGCAATCTATAGATGGGAAATCATCTTATTCTTAATTAAGAAACTCTCGAGGGAAGAGCATTTTAGCCAACATTTTTTCCAGTCTATAATCAAAAAGCCAAAAATGACTTGTGTTTTATAATCATTCTTGCTATACTATTGGAGTATGTATTAACCCCATAAGATTCCACGCAACAAGCTATTACTCCTAATCACCGTATGGAGCTTCTCCTAATTTTATGTATAACCCTAATGTAGAATTTTGAGCTTTTGCCGAAGATTTTCACATTCACACTGGCGCGGTCATCGGAGCCGCAAGGACGAAAGAGAGGTAGGGCTTTTGTCGTTTGGAAAATGAACAGTGGAATCACACTGCCCCTTATGAACATGCTGACCATATAATGCAAGGTAGCAGGGGTTGAATATATATTTTGCCATCAAACGATGAAGTTTGAGCAGGCCGTGCAGTATATGCAAACTGCACCATCCTCCGGATGATCCCCGGGGGATTTTTCATATACATAAGCGTATCTATGGACAAAAAAGTGGCCCTGCCGATACATCGGCAGGGCCTATAGCTTGATCAAAAAGGGGTTAATAGGGTCATTATAGTCTCGCTTTCTTAAAACTAAATGATATGCACCTTAAAAACTCATTAATTTTCCAGTTTTATATCCCTTCTAATAATTCGTCCAATATTCTGTACCATCGGGCGGCATCGTTTGCGTAGTGAAACGTCTTGTTTCCGCTTGAGTGCGCCTTTGGGTCGGGGGACGCTCCCACCCTTCCAGTAAAACAACATGCTGGGTACCCGAATTGTTTTCCCAAGTGATATAGCGTTCCTGTTCCATATGTCGCAAGGCGACTGTAATTTCAGCGTCTCGCTTGCCTGTTTTTACGGTCAATTCCGCCATTGTGGGCATGTGGCGATGCTGGGCGAAATAATTATACAAAATACGTAGCAGCTTTCGTTCCAAATCTGGCAACATCGTCTTCCCTCCTACAAAGAACATATGTTCCCATTATAACATATAAAAATGCACCCTCCTACTGGAAGATGCATTCGGGCTTGTATGCCCATGTTGAATTTAGTTTTTTTCCTTCTCCTGACGACCAATAGAGCGTAACCACCAGGCGATTCCACCAACACTTCCAAGTGCCAGAACCGTTAAGAAAATAATATAGAACAAATGAAATGCACGATCACTCATGGCAATCGCCTCCTTACTTTATGTATACACTTTCCAGCTAAGCCTGTAAACCTCTTTTTAGTCCCACATTCTAATTTTCCCCAAGCCCTCGACAATAGATACTTGCTTGAGATCCATCGGTACATACTAACTCAAAGTGGTTAATACCAAATATGAGACAGACCAAGGAGGTTATTGAATATGAAATTCCTATTGATCGTGATCATCGTCGTGCTGATCGTTGTATTGCTTATGAGAAGACGCAGATAAGCAGAGTCATCCTCCATCGTTAAAAAATACAAAAAAAGGCTTTCGGCACATCACCGAAAGCCTTTATCCCTCTGAGGTTAAGGCTAAAATTACGCCTTGTTCTTCTTGTTATATTTAATAAAAGCAATTACAAGCGCTACAGCAAACAATATTCCGCTGACCACCCATGTTGTCAGAAATGCCATACCCAAACCGACATTAGACCCCATCGTCGGGTGATTCATGGCAGTAAACACTGATCCCTGCATCATAAATATGGTACAGAACAAAACAACGGGCGCTAAAATAATCGTGCTTGCTGTCTTCCGAGTACCAGATACTGCGATCACGCACAGAGCGGAAATCACCAAGATCACCCAATATATAACTGCTTCCCAAATCACTGAAGTGCCCACCTGTTCAACCTCTTTTCTATCCATTCGTATATGCCTATTCTATTGTAACAGACGTCACACAGTGAACCAAGCCATAATTTGATCAGAAAAGGGGTAAACCCTGCGGATAACGTAAATAATGTACAGTAGCGATCCTACACCAAAGACATGAAAGGAAATGATCCCATGAGAAGTGCAAGTCCTTTTGTCATTGTAAACGATGTGCAGCAGTCCATTGATTATTACCAATCGGTGTTAGGCGGGAAAATCAAAGTGTTAAACAAGCAGGAAGGCAGACTCTTGCACGCTGAACTTCACCTGGGTAGCAGTCATATCCATTTTTCAGATTCCTACGGTAAACCGCTGAAAGCGCAGCATGTCCAAATCATTCTCGACTGTGAAAGTGAGGACGAGCTTAAGCAAGCTTACCACGCACTAACAGAAAAAGGTACCGTTACCGTGGAGCTACAAGATACTTTCTTTGGTGCGCTGCACGGCGAAGTAACGGATCACCTCAACCAGATTGGATGGGTGATGAACTATTTTAAGAGATGATCACGTTCAGCCATAACCGAATACGTCTTATAGCCACCATCAACGTTCCTCACCCGATAACCGTATTGAGTCAAAATTCTGGCCGCAATATAGCCTCGCAGACCGACTTGGCAGGATACCGCGATCTCCAGATCACTAGGGATTTCTGCCATCCGCTCTCTAATCTCGGCCAGAGGAATATGAACAGAACCTGGAATGGCTCCTGCCTGTAGCTCCACCGCATCCCTTACATCAATTATAAGACCACCATTGCGGTGAAAATCATCAACTTCATGCCACTGTATCGTTTGGACCAGCCCATCCATGATATTCGAAGCCACGTAACCCGCCATATTCACAGGGTCTTTTGCTGAAGAATAGGGAGGTGCATAAGCAAGTTCAATATCAGCCAGTTCACGGACGTTCAAATGGCCACGAATAGCCGTCGCAATGACATCAATCCTTTTGTCTGCTCCATCAGCTCCAACAGCCTGCGCCCCATAGATCATCCCGTTCTCAGGATTAAAGAGCAGCTTCATAGCAATGGGTGATGCGCCAGGGTAATAGCCGGCATGCGAACCAGGATGAATATGAACAGCCTGATAAGGAACGCCCAGCCGCTGTAATGTTTTTTCATTATTACCTGTAGAAGCTGAAGTCAATGCAAAGGTCTTAATTACGGATGTTCCAAGCGCCCCATCATAAGAAATTGCTTGACCGTTAATATGATCCGCTACCAAACGCCCCTGACGATTGGCTCCCCAAGCTAGTGATACCATCGTTGCAAACCCATGATTGCGGTCTTTGACCTGGATGGCATCCCCCACCGCATAAATGGCCGGATCGCTGGTTTGCAGTTGGGCGTTGACCTGAATGGCGCCGCGAAAACCAAGTTCCAATCCGCTTTGCTTGGCCAACTCATTTTCAGGAACAACACCGATCGCCAGAATAACCATGTCCGTCTGAAGCACACCCCCGGAGGTCAAACGGAGCCGTGTACCCTGCTCATCAAAAGCCGTGACTCCTTCCTCTAAACGCACCTCCACCCCGTTCAGCTTCATATGTTGTTCCACCCATTTGGCCATTTCAGGGTCTAGCGGATTCAGCAATTGTTGTCCCATGTCAATAATGGTTACTGCAAGTCCACGCTCCCGCAGATTCTCGGCCATCTCCAGCCCAATAAATCCGGCCCCGATCACCGTGGCATGTTTTGGATGCCTTTCATCTACATATGCCTTAATAACGTCCGTGTCATGAATGTTTCTTAATGTAAATACATTCACAGCTTCATGTAATCCGGGAATGTCCGGTATCATCGGTTTGGCTCCTGGCGACAATATCACAATATCGTACGGCTGCTCATCCGTTTCCCCTGTAATCATATCGCGGAAGCGGACGAGCTTCTGCTCGCGGTCTATTTGTATCACTTCTTTCAGTACCCTTACATCTATATTAAAACGGTCTCTTATCCCTTGAGGCGTCTGGAGAAACAGCTTCTCCCGCGCATGGATTGTCCCGCCAATATAGTAGGGAAGGCCACAGTTCGCAAAAGAAACATGCTCTCCGCGTTCAAACAGAATAATCTCGTCTTCCTCATTCCATCTACGCAATCTCGCAGCAGCAGAAGCTCCACCTGCTACCCCGCCAATAATAACTATTTTCCTACCCATTTCTTCCCCTCCTCATATACCCTACGGGGTATAATATATACCTATGGGGGTATGATGTCAACACGCAAAAAAAGACGGAGGTTGCCCCCCGCCTGATCAAACTCTGGACCAATACTGATCTGGGTCGGAAAATCACTTGCGATGCTACACGATTGCTCTGTCACACTTAGTCTAAGAAGGGTCTACTGCTACTACTGCTGGCTGGCCGCGATCGCCTGTTCCAGATCGTACAAAATATCGTCTATCGCTTCTGTCCCGACAGATAGGCGTAACAGCTCTGGTTTGACTCCGGCAGCGACCTGTTCTTCCACATTCAACTGCTGGTGCGTTGTGCTTGCCGGGTGAATAATTAAAGACTTGGAATCACCCACATTCGCCAAATGAGAAAACAGCTTTACATTCTCAATCAGCTTGCTTCCCGCTTGGCTTCCACCTTTAATACCAAAGGTCAGGATTGCTCCTTGTCCTTTCGGCAAATACTTTTGAGCTAATTCATAGGACGGATGGCTTGGCAACCCGGTGTAGCTGACCCACTCCACATCCTTGTGGCCTTCGAGATATTGCGCTACCTTCAAGGCATTCTGACTATGTCTCTCCAACCGCAGATGAAGTGTCTCCAAGCCCTGAAGCAGCAGCCATGAATTAAACGGAGAAATGGCCGCTCCCAAGTCCCGCAGCAATTGCACCCGTGCCTTGATAATATATGCGATAGGTCCCACCGCCTCGGTGTAAACAACTCCGTGGTAGCTCGGGTCCGGCTCAGTCAGTCCAGAGAAACGACCACTCGCTTTCCAGTCAAACTTGCCGCTGTCCACGATCACCCCACCAATAGACGTACCGTGTCCGCCAATAAACTTCGTTGCAGAATGCACGACAATGTCTGCTCCGTATTCAATAGGACGCAACAAGTAAGGACTTGGGAACGTGTTATCCACAATCAGCGGAATACCATATTCGTGCGCAATCGCCGCTACAGCTTCCACATCCAGCACATTGCCCTGTGGGTTACCAATCGTTTCGGCAAATAATGCCTTCGTCTTATCCGTAATGGCATTACGGAAGTTCTCTGGATCATCCGAATCGACAAAATGTACTTTAATGCCCAATTTCGGCAGTGTCGTAGAAAATAGATTATATGTACCGCCATACAGACTGGAGGCCGACACAATCTCATCCCCAGCTCCCGCAATGTTCAGGATGGAGAATGAAATCGCCGCCGCTCCCGAAGCCGTTGCCAACGCGCCAGCCCCGCCTTCCAACGCGGCGATCCGTTGCTCGAATACATCCGTGGTCGGATTCATCAGACGCGTATAAATGTTGCCGAATTCTTTCAGCGAGAACAAATCAGCCGCATGCTCCGCATCCCGAAATCCATATGAAGTGGTTTGATACAACGGAACGGCGCGGGCAAAGGTAGTAGGATCAATTTGTTGTCCGGCATGGACAGCCAAAGTTTCGAATGACAGCTTGCGTTCTTCTGACATGATTATTTCCTCCCTTGTTATACGTGCTGTATGAATCGTCTCTTCCTGTATGCGTACTCATGGATGATTTTTCAATCATTCTCGCACAAAAAGAACGATTTGGGAAGATAATTCTCATTATTCAGGTAGGATATTATAATTTTATTGAAATATCAGGTTTCAGATCTGAAGGTTTTGCCCAAATGCTCACCCAGACCAAAATAATGACGGAAATTATAGATGAGTGGGCTCCACTTTGTCGGATCAATATGGTTCTCACCGAGGATGATATCCTGATGAACATGCACCTGTATGGCTTGAGTTTCGACGATCGCAAAATAAGGAGAATGGTTAGGGATTCTCACATCCTTCACCTTGGCTTCAATTTGAATAGGACATTCCCTGATTCGGGCGGGCTTGACCCTATTCGACTCAATCGAAGTTAGTCCGCTGATCTCATACTTATCTTTATGGTGCATAAATCCATTTTCCTTCTTTTCCGCTGGAACAGGATTCTTGCCTGTATAAGGAGCCAAACGTTCTACATTTTCCCACATGGAAGGCCCCGGGACGTTGATTACACATTCGGGATGCCGCTCCATATTTTCTAATGCTTTGCCACCAATTCCAATACCTAGTACCACACAATCTCCTAATGCCCACGAGGAGGAAATGGGGCTAATATTGGTTGTTCCATCCTCATTCGGCGTGTTGAGTAAAATCACAGGGGTTCCGTAATATAAAATGCTAGGGTTAATCGTTTTAACGTCTGGGCTATGATTCATCTCATTCATCTGATGTATTGGGTTCATCATCTCTTCTCCTTCTATTCAGATCTACCTCCCTATTGTAAAATATAAATATTTCAACCTTCATCGAAGTATGGATTACAAAGGGGGATAACCGTTCCATGAGTACCAAGTCAAATGTAGCCATGATTGCTTCTCTTGTTAGCGAGCCTTCCCGTGCAGCTATACTCACCGCTTTATTAGACGGCAGGTTCCACACGGCAAGTGAATTGGCCCATATGGCAGGCATCAAACCGCAAACAGCCAGCTTCCATCTGGCAAAAATGACCGAGGCACAAGTCGTTACTGTGGAAAAACAAGGGCGGCACCGTTACTATGGCATTCAAGACCCCGAAGTTGCCCGGGTGATGGAGTCATTTTTATCCATAGCTCCGCCTGTCCCTATCCATTCATTCAAACATGCCTCTGAAAACGAGGCCCTACGGTTGGCAAGAACTTGCTACGATCATGTTGCGGGTCAATTAGGCGTACAGCTCATGAATTTTTTCATTCAAAAGGGGATTCTTTTCGAGGATCAGGACGGGCTTCATATCACGGAACCAGGAGAGGCTTTCTTCACTGACTTTCAGATTGATCTAAAAAAAACAAGACAAAAGCGCCGCTCCTTCTCACATAAATGCCTGGATTGGAGTGAACGACGCCATCACCTTGCAGGTGCTTTAGGAAGTGCTGTTCTAGACAGATTATTCGAATTAAATTGGATCGAGCGTCTGCCCACAACCCGAGCGATACGTATTACAGCCGATGGTAAAAGAGGTTTTAAAGAGATATTTTCAATAGAGGTCGACTAGATCGTCATAGTTCTAGTCCTTCACTTATTCCGCATTGGATTTTATGATTGGAGACAAGGCCAGTTGTTTTCTCGTCATTGGACGGACATAGGCATAATTGTTTTTTGGAGCCTTTCCTTTTGCTACACCTGCTTTATATCTTCCAGCTCCAGCCGGGATGGCGACCAAGGTTCCGTACGTTCTCATCGCTCGTTCAATCGGGAAAGATGTAGAACGCGTTCCGTTTGTAGATCCGGCAAAATGGACCGCGGCCGCATAGTTGTTCAACCGATCGTTACTGTCATTCAGCCATACGGAACCCGAATCTCCAGGCCCAGTTCGTCCCTGGGTAAAACGAATGACGGTTTGATCACGGAAAATCTTGTTTCCCGAATCGCCTCTCACCCTTTGTTCCACGCCAATCGCCTCCACGACTCCTCTGGCGAAGCCGTTGGTTTTAGCCATTCTTTTAAACGTCATTCCCAGACGGTAGCTCAATAAGTGTCCAGGTACGGTAATGAGGCCACCACTTTGGTTAATCAGATACCTTGGGTTAAGCAGACTGTTTGAATTGGCAATAGCAATGAAAAAGGTGTAGGCTGGAAGCAAACGACTGCTTTTATTGATCAACCTTCCTTGAAGAAGTTTACCATTTCTTTAAATGATTGCTGAGCTGAGTGTACGTTATATCGGGGAGAGTACGGGTCACTGAATCCGTGCTGTCCACTGAATTTATGTACCCGGATATTACGGTTGTCTAAAGTTGAAATGAGCTCATCCACATTAAATGATGGTTCTTCCTGTGGGAAAAAAAGCAATGTTGGACAATGTGGAGCTATTTCTAAATAATTTCGAATACGAGAGCCATAGTATCCTACGATTCCATCAACATACTTTTCTTTACTACACAGCCAGGCAATCGTTGCCCCTATGCTAAAGCCGACGATAAATACCTTTTTATAACGAGCTCGAATACTTAATAATAAACTTTCGATATGATAGAAAGCGCGGTCAAATCCTATATTATCCATAAAATTGGTGTAGGCAGTTTCCTCTTGCGAATAGTCATAAGGTGTTTCCTTGCCTAGTAAATTTGGACAAATGACGTCATAACCCTGATCCGATAATAGGCTGCAAAAATTTTGTATATGCTGGTTAATCCCATAAATCTCATGCAGCACGACGATTAGGATGTCTGACTTTTTATCTATGCTTATCATATTGTCCCCCTAACCAGGCTTGAATATGGGAAAATAATTCATTCGGATGCGCGTATTTATACTTAGCTGCCACTTCCGAGGATAACCGTTTGAACAACTCCAAGGATACGATCAGTGCCTCCCAACTATGATTGGGGTCGTATTCCCCAAAAGATTTTTTCAAATCAGCAACGACATCTTGATCAGCCCATTCATTTATGAATTTCCCTGCATGCCAAGTATCATATTCCGATCCATGCACAGCTTTTGCATGCCACTCTATCATTTGCAGCAATAATTGTTTACAGTCCGTATCTCTTTGCTTAGCTACCCACAGATCATTGCGCAAAATTTGTTTAGCCACATACAGAGAGGCGAAGCAATACATATTAACAACCTGTAGATAAGCATCTTCAGATATCGGAGGAGTACCCGGGATCGTAGTGGTTTGAGGGATGATTTGGTTTCCATTTCCCATCTTATCGAACAGCATCCTAACCCCCCGCTGAAACCCTTCAGGAATACGCCCATTTTTGATTATATGATCCAGATCGGATGTATGACGGAATAGAAAATCAACCTCAGCCCCTTGGTCAAAGAGAACGAGTTTTTCCGGATCTCCTTTTGCCGTTCGAAACATAAAGCTGGTCCAAACCTTGCCAATGTTTAGTAACCATTGATCATTTTGAAGATAGTAATCTGGATTCGTTGAAAAGACGACTACATCCAAGTCAGAAAACTCATCAAAAGGTTTGTCCTCTCTTGCCCGGGACCCAACGATATAAACCGCAATAATTTCTTCATTAGAGATTCCCCATTCGGATATACGCTCCTCAAGCACTTCGTAAGCATTATTCATACGATCTAGCCTCCTTTTTTAGAAAACATTATATCTAATCCAATAATTACGGTATATATTTTTTAGTTAACATTGATATACACCATTCATCAAATCAATTTCCCAATCTTCAGCCTGTGATATAATTCTTTCAATATTACAGTTTGGAAGGATGGTGCAGATGTCGGAGCAGCGAGTATACATCCGGTTCTCTGAGGAGACGGACGCCGCAGAATTGACAGCAATGTACAAGCGCAATCGGGAATTCTTTGAGGAGTTTTCGCCAAACACCCAAGAGAAGTACTATACGGAGGAGCACCAGCTCCAGACGATTATTAAGAGCAAGGCCGACATGATGGAGGACCGGAAATATTCCTTCGTGGTATGTCACAAGGAGAACGACCGGATTATAGGCAGCATAAATTTATCTTTTGTGGTGAGGGGGCCGCTTCAAAGCTGTATGATCGGATACAGCCTAGACCAAGCATATAACGGCAAGGGCTATACGACGGAGGCGGTGAAGCAGGTGGTTCGCTATGCTTTCGATGAGCTAAAGTTTCACCGGATCTTCGGGGAAGCCTCTCCTCGTAATCCAGGATCCATCCGTGTGCTTGAGAAGGCTGGCTTTCACAAAGAAGGCATTTCTCGAAGCAACGTAAAGATCAACGGAAAGTGGGAGGATCACCAGGTACTGGCGATTATAAATCCGTCTGAGGATATCTAGTTTAAAAGGAGGGTATTATGAAGTATCAATCAATCAAACTACATGAAAAGTTATCTAAGTTTAGTGATCATTGGTCTCCGAAAGTTATTGGTGAAATGAATGACTATCAATTTAAATTGGTGAAAATAGTTGGGGATTTTGTATGGCACGATCATCAAGATACCGACGAGGTCTTTATTGTACTTGATGGCGAGATGTTCATTGATTTTAGAGATGGACGGGTACAGGTTTCTCAGGGAGAAATGTTTATTGTACCTAAGGGGGTCGAACACAAGCCATTCGCACATCAGGAGTGCCATATCATGCTAGTAGAGCCGAGAGGTGTAGTAAATACTGGAGGAGCAGAGTCAGAATTAACGGCAGTCAATGATATTTGGATTTAAAATGCAATAATGACGAGCTTTAATACAGAATAAACATACGTATTTTGTGCTAATTCGAGAAAGGAAAGGTATGGTGGATGATAAGAAACGCAGAATTTAAGAATAGTTATGCAGGATGGCGAGAAGTAGAAATAAAGGATTCCTCCCTAGGCATTACATTTCCCATGACGGTAATGTATCCAGCGGACGAGCCCGAACAAATAGAGCGATTGGGTCCATACCAGTTAGAGTTGGCGAGAGAGGCAGAGCCATCAGAAGGAAGATTCCCTTTGGTTATCATCTCTCACGGTACTGGCAGTACGCCGCTTGTGTATCGGATTTTGGCGCAGCATTTAGCACGCAATGGTTTTATTGTCGGCATTCCAGAGCATCCATTTAACAATCGAAATGACAATAGTTTGGAAGGAACAGCACAGAATCTTACCTATAGACCTAGACACCTTAATATGGTCACCGACTGGTTTTTCGATAGTATGCTGTTCAAGGACAAATTAATACAGAATGCTGTGTCTCTCATCGGACATTCCATGGGCGGTTACACGGCATTAGCGGCGGCGGGTGGCGTGCCGACTTCTTTGCCTCACGAGACCTCGGACGGAAAGCCCCAGCTTATAGAGGTTACACCAAATTACCGAGTAAAATGTCTCGTTTTACTAGCGCCAGCGTCGGTCTGGTTTCGAGCTGAAGGTAGCTTGCGTGCAGTTAATCTACCTATCTTAATGGTGGATGCAGAGAAGGATCAGTATACTCCTTCTTTACACGCTCGTTTAATATTGGATGGCGTGCCAGATCCTAAGAAGGTACAATACAAAACAGTAAAAAACGCCGGGCATTTCTCCTTTCTGAGTCCTTTCCCGGAATCGATGAGGACTCCGGCCTTTCTCCCATCGCAAGACCCTCCCGGCTTTGATCGCGAACATTTCCATCGGATGCTTAATGCTGACATATTGGATTTTCTATGTACTCATACACGTTAGTTGGATGACAACAGCGGCTGTCTAAGAACTTTATTTTTCAAGTCTTGGTCTGCCGCTGTTTGATTTTTGTTCAGTCTAAAGCTTTATTTCCACTGGATATTTTACAGAAACTGTATTCTTTTTTCAGGGCTCTCTCAGTGCATAATTTCTTTCTTATTTACCTTAACACCTGATAAGGATTGATCAAACATATCGAGAATAAAAAGGAACCTCTCCGCTTCACGAAATACATGATCGGCCAATAAAGGATGGATAATGCTTTTTATTCGGCACTCGTCGATTAAATCACGCGCTGTTTTCTTAAAATCACGCAAAGACTTCACAGAGATACGGTTCTCATCAACAAATTGACTCAGGAGTGGAACGGTTTGTGACTGTGGCCGCATATGACTTAGGTCAATCGCTTGAAACATCAGCATATCAAAATCATTACTAAACTCCCTAGCTTGTTCAACCAGTTTACGTTCGGATGGATCAAGTAAATGGCCTATAAATTTTGCGTGATCGGCCATAATTTTTAAGAAAAATACATTTTCATCAATAATTGCATCGGGTAATGGTTCGAGCTTTCCTGAATTGAGTTCTCCTAAACGGTTTCTGAAATAATTGGCTTCCCGGCTTATGTGATCCACCAGTAAAGGAAAATTGGTTTGTCCAGGAAGCTTGCATTGTAATATAAGGCCCAATACCATTCTCTTAAATGCCCAAATATTCGTCGCCGCATTCTGAACCTCTGTATTAAACTCTTTGATTGTATAAGGATCTGTCTCGATATTAAATTCATGCGACCTTTTCTCGATATCCTCAAAAATAGTGTAAAACTGATTGGCTTCTGTTTTAAGTTGAGTATCTTCCGCTCTAAAACCTAACCCCAGAAAAAAGGAATGCTCCTTCATGATCCTGGACCAAAATCGTATTTCATCTAATGAGCGTGAAACGAATGCATCCAATCATATCCCTCCTCTATGTGAGCAAAAAAGCACTTACTTAGTCATATGGAATATGCCTTGTCATTATGAATATCGAATCCCACGCCTAATCTAATTCCGAAGTTGAGCTATTGAGACTCGTAACTCTGTTACCTTATTTATGTACGTGAAATCTTTCTCTGTACTAGCTATTGACCGTCGGAGTTATTAATCATTCCGGGCCCTCTCCTGATACTAGGTCTATTCGAAATTCAAGCTGGTCTCGCATAAAAATTTTACCCGCTATCTTAACTGATTCTGGCTTAATCTCCGCTACTATTCCCCCGTAATCCTCAAATGCCAAGCTTAATCGGATGTTTCTTCGAAACCTCCAATCTAATGACTAGGGCCTTTATACTTTCGACGACCTACGTTTCCCTAAAAAAATTAAATTCCATAATAATACTCATATTTGAATATATATCATTTAATGTTTGGACAATTCTCCCAATCTAGTTCTATAATTCACTTGTTATTACATATATTTAGGAGGAAGTCATGAACAATATTATATTCAAAAAACTAAGAACAATAGTGTTAGCTCTTCTCATTGGAGCTTCGGTGTTCTCGTTGTTCCCTACCGTTACAAAAGCTGAGACTACAAATGTGACCTGGTCAGATGGATCTTTAACAAAAACAATTCCTGAATGGAATCAAACCGATATTACTAATGTAGGTAAAAGCTCAGGAAAATGGTATTGGGAAGTAACCCTTAATAAAGGAAGCGGCGATATTGGAGTCGCAAATTCAGACAAGAAAAAACAAATCAGGTACACTGGTTATCATGGAGGTGGTCATGGTCCTACCAGCCAATCTTTTGGTACAGGAAATTATGATTACGGGGCCGTTTATACAGTAAATGATGTCATTTCGGTCGCTTTAGATCTAAGTAATAATACAATTATTTTTTACAAAAATGGAGTTTCACAAGGTGTTTCTAAGTACACTCCTTCTTTATTAGGCGATACTGTATATCCCTACATAAGAAACGATCAATTAAATGGTTCTGTTGTATATACTGCTAATTTTGGAGCAAGTGATTTTAAATATCCTATTCCTGAAGGATTTTTACCTTATCAAGAATCGGGTACATCTACAACACCAGACCCGTCTACTACACCAGACCCATCTACAAAGCCTGATCCTTCTACAAAGCCTGATCCATCTACTACACCGGATCCGTCGGATACAGAGGGGACCTCCCAACCAACTGGTGACCGCGCTATTCTGACTGTAACCATGGACAATGGATTTGATAAAGAGTTCGATCTGAGTAAAAAAGAACTGAATGCCTTCATCGCGTGGTATGACGCTAAAGATACTGGTAGAGGTGCTTCTTTCTTTGCCATTGACAAGCACAATAACAACAAAGGTCCATTCAGCAATCGCAAAGACTACGTAATCTTCAACAAAATTCTCACATTTGAAGTAAGCGAATATTCAACTAAATAAACATGATGAAGGACTTCATATCGGCTAATATGCCAATGAAGTCCTTTTTTACCGTTACCCTAATCTCGAAATCACGCCTAAACTGTTGTACTGGACGATACATTTTTTCTAGACTAAAGGTTTGCAAATCGTTTTATTTCAACAAAAAAGCACGGTTTCCAAAAAGTCTGGAAGCTGTGCTTTGCTTATGTATTCAACACTAATATTCGATAATAAAGGTAACAAGATAAAATGAGCAACTACCTCAACCGATGAGGACACTCACAGGAGAATTCATCATGTTAAAAAAAATTCTATCCATTGCTCTACTTTCTGTAGCTCTAACAGCTTGTGGAAGCAATTTTAAAGAAACAACGACAAGGTCTGGGGCTTCAAGCACGTCCTTTGCTACTGAACAAACAGTAAGCAATGAAAATACTGCTCAGCAAGCTTCTACAAATGAGGTCACAGATAAACAATATTTATTTGCTGAATTCTTGAAAGATGGAACACCCGTGTTAACAGAAGATCAAGCTTCTATGGAACAAACCTCTTATGACTTCATTGCTAAAAACAGTGACTTATTTCCTTCCACAGATAAAAGCAAAGTCATTAATCTAGTAGACAAATCCGTAACAACAAAACACTTAAATAAAAATTTGAACTTATACTTAAACAAATTTGTAAAAATAAGCGGGGATGTAATAGATATAGAAGAAGATAACATTCCTATAGGGACAACGGCTATCGTTTATATTAGTGATGAAAATGATAATACAGTAATGGCAGTTTATCCGGGAGCAAGTGGAGAAATTTTTGAAGGAGACGTTGCTACAGTTATTGGAGTTCCTATCGCTAATTTTTCATATGAAAATGTTTCAGGTGGCTATACGAATACTACACTGTTAGCAGCTTCTTTTCTCGCGAAAGAAAATCAATAAATGTTAATCATGTAAGCCCTTCGGGGCTTTTTCTTTTAAGCAAAAACAGAATTAAACTGTTACGTTTCATTGTTAAAAAGTTATTATTTTACTTATTATTTAATATATGCATTAAAATGTTTAGACGATACATATTGAAACTGCTAAACTCGCATAAATAATACATAAATAAGGAGAGATTATTTTGAAACGAGTTATTTCGTCATTATTGCTACTGGGATTTATTACTCTAATATGTTTTAGTTCCTCGACATACGCTGCTACAAAAAACGTAGTGTGGGAAAAGAGCCAGTCTGTTTCGGCCACCGTAGATTCAAGTGGAACTAAAGCAAGTGTGGGAAAAACCAAAGGAAAATGGTATTGGGAAGTCACAGTAACAGCTCAAGCAAGTACCACAACTGGCATTGGTATCGTCGGTGAAGGTAAGCAATACAATGGACCAGGTGCAGGAGCTCTTCAGAACTGGATGTATTATGCTGCAAACGGAAACACTTTTCCGGGGATCGTTTCTTCTGGAAAGACCTACACATTAAAGGACGTTATTGGTGTGGCTTTGAATATGGATGATGACAAGATAAGCTGGTATAAGAATGGTGTATTCGTTTATACAAGTACCTTTAAACCAAGCGATCTTCCAGGAGAGATTGTGACTCCTTCGATCACAGGTGGTTCAGCTGGCAGCTTTTCGTTTGACACAAATTTTGGTGCGACTCCATTCACGCACAGTATTCCCGAAGGGTTCCTCCCCTACCAACAACCTGAAAATTCATTAACTCTTAATGCAACGGGGAATGAAGAAAATATTCAATTGCAGTGGAATGAAATAACAGGAGTCACTACTTATAAAATTGAAAGAGCACTAGCCCCTGGGGGTCCGTATGAAGAAATTGCCTCAGATATTTCTGGTACTTCTTATACTGATAATAAAGTTGAAGAAAACACTACCTATTATTACGTAGTTTCTGCGAATATCTCCATGGATCAAGTTGTATCCAATGAAGCAAATGCTATTGTAAAGAAATCCACGCCCGATCCGTCTGATCAACCGAACCAGAACAACCTAGTGGTGACCGTGCCATCTTGATTGTAACGATGGACAATGGATTGGATAAGGAATTCGATCTGAGTAAAAAAGAACTGAATGCCTTTGTCGCTTGGTATGATGCTAAAGATGCCGGTAGAGGTGCTTCTTTCTTTGCCATTGATAAGCATAATAATAACAAAGGTCCATTCAGTAACCGTAAGGACTACGTAATATTCAATAAAATCCTTACATTTGAAGTAAGCGAGTATTCAACGAAATAAACAACAAGAGAGGTAGACTGTCCACTGTGCAGGACTCAAGATGCCTCGCGGCTTAAGTGGATCAGAAACCCACGCAAGGTTGCTTACAATAAGGTGTACAATCGCAGCATGTTTGATATATTTAAAGTGATTAGGAAATTGTTCAAAAGAAAAAAGCTCTGCCGACCCATAAGGTTAGCAGAGCTTTTTATCTAATCTAATTTCGGGTAGATTATGAAAGAAAGAAGTCGTTGAATTTGATTGATGGGTCATTATCATACAATTCTTTTCACAAAATTAAACCCAACATGATTTAAGGATGATAACCAAGAGGATATAGAGCACCAAAATGGCCGCTGTAGAAGTCCACACACCGCAAACAGCTGCACCTGCACATCCGCTCATAGCTTTAGCCCTCCTTTATTTTGTCGTCATTTTAATATATGTGTAAATATGTTTTATGACCGGGCATTCAGGTAAACATAAAACACCCCATTTACGTATGCCCGCGGAATATTAGGATACTTTCCAATCGCTTGCTGATATCTTTGTTAATATGGGAGATGGGATATACACCGTGAAAAAGCCATGCTTAATAGTTCCTGATTGTAAATCTGATACTTACAGTTTTGATCCAACACCCAATTCGCAAATCCTACAGCTTTAGTGTAGCAATTATAATCATAGGGATTAATTTTAAACTCAAGAATATCCAGCATAATCTGATTCTCTTCATCTGATAATTCCAAACCCAACTGGCTAAACTGTCTTTGTCGAATTCTCCGAGCAGTGGCGTCTTGTATTGCTTTGTGTTGATTGGACACTTGTCCTTTATGTTGACGATAATACAATAAGTTTATGGGGAGGTTCGCTATTTGTACCTGTGAAGCTAATCGGTTCCACATTTCGTAGTCTTCGGCATGAGGATAATTACTATCATATTGAATGTTTAGCCGATGTATCATGCTATTGCGTATTATTGTGACAGGATGGCAGATACAGCAATGAAATAACAACCATGTTTTGATTTCTTCATGACTGGCCGGATTCACCTTAAGTACTCCTCCACTAGAAGTAGTAAAAGCAGCACCGCATACATCAATTAAGGGATTTTGATCCATAAATGATATTTGCACATCCAATCGATCTGGCGTAGAAATATCATCGCTATCCATACGAACGATATATTCACCAGTTGCCCTATTGAATCCCTCGTTTAAAGTAGCGACCAAACCTTGATTGGTACTATGAAAGATTTTAACCACTCTAGGATCTGTTATCTGTGAAATAAGAAAAGCAGATCCATCTGTTGAGCCATCATCAATAATAATTAATTCAAAATCGGAATAGGTTTGAACTAAAATACTGTGGATTGCTTCCCAAACAAAAGCCACAGTATTATAAACTGGCAGTATAACTGAAGCTCGTGGCACAAGAAGTTCCCTCCATTCTACATTTTAAATTAAGAAAATATTATTTTACATAAAAGCAACTTCCCTATTTTTCTCGAAAACTAGTTCTTCATATATTCATGTTCTAAGTATATGTATTGGAATACGTTTCGAGGCGGCTTCTTGGTAAAAAAGGTCCTAATAAAGTGAAATCTTCAAACTCTTACTCTCGTTTGATTTATCGTTTAATAATCCTTACTCGAACAAAAAAGCGCGGTCCCCAAAAGCTTGGAAGCCGCGCTGTGCTTGAGTTTCATAGTATGCTGGTGAAGGAAATTCAACCCCCGGCCTACGCATTACGAGTGCTTCGTAATAGAATCAATAGAACTGAGCTTGTGGGAGAACGTATTTCGGTTCGACATACCGACTGCATTCATAGTTGTATTAACGATTCATTAAACCGATAAAAAAGCTTTCTATACCACCCTTTGGGGTGATTATAGAAAGCTAATCTGCTTTGCAGCTATAGTGCTCACTTGAAATTTTCCAGGGAACTGTTTGACAATGCCTTCTGTCAGGATGTCCGCTAAATGAATCATATGGATCTCGTTTTTGTCGGTTGATGCAATACCCGCTTTCCAATCTCCTTTGATATAGTCAAGGACTAATTCCGTAATCAACTGAAGGTGCGTATACAGCATATCTCGTAGTGTTTTAAACTGCCAGTTCGGATTCGCTGCACTTAAAAATTTGGCGATATCATCGGCGTTTGTACGCCAATCCGCCTCTAGCTTTTTCACATCCGCCTGATTACCCGCTTTAGCAGCCGCTACAATTTTCCCTGCGATTAGAATATGCTCCCTCAGAAGATCAGCCAGCTTATTACCAGCGGCTTCCCCATAATAAGGCTTGATCACATTGCCTATATCTTGCTGGTTCCGTAAAAGCCGGTCCAATACGTCCTTCTGATCTTGAAGATTAGATATGGCGCTGACAATATAGTTCCTCGTCCATATCGTATGGTCGATCCATACCTTCTGCATATCGCCTTTCAGTTGCACCATTTTGGAACTTAGGCAAGTAGAATCCTTCTCCTCCCCTACCTTCGCTTGCGCGACTACTAACGGAGTCATGCTAAAAACGAGCGCCAAGGTTAACGACAATGCCAACAGCCATTTGTTTTTCAATTTCATCTACCCCTCTGTACTTTTGGAATAAAACAGGCTGTCTTATTATGGTTGAAATATCCGTTTTTATACAGAGGATTATTGATTATTTACAGCTTTCCACCATTGTGCGAAGCCATGCACGATCATATTCCAAAGCCGTTAGACGTTTTGTTAGAAGGAAACAAAAAACGAGACAAATGCCTCAATGGTCTCCAAAATACCTCTCGTCGTCTCTCATCAGAATGATGATCTTTTGATCTTGGTTCCTTCTTAAGAATAGCAACCTCTAATTTACGCCAAAAATTCCCAGTATATGCGAAACCATGTACATCGAAATAAATTGAAAATACTATTTGTGAAAATAACTTATTCGAGCGAGGAATGGCGTACACTTCTTCATGGCAAGCTAAACTGAAAAACCTAGAACGGAGAGTAAACTCGATGAAAAACATTCGATTGATGTCTTCTGTGATCGCAACTTCTTTGCTGTGCATCAGCTTCTTCCCTGCTCCATATACAACTGCACAATCCACCTCATCTCCTGCACATACAAAAGGAAGAACCTATTACGAAGAACGAGGTGATATTGTATGGGAAGTTCCTACACATCGCAAGCTTATTGCCCTCACCTTCGACGACGGACCGGACGAAAGCAAAACAGTTGCCATTCTAGATTTGCTCAAGCAATATGATGCCAAAGCGACCTTCTTTGTTGTCGGCAGCCGTGTAGAAAAACTCCCTGAAATTGTGAAACGGGAACGAAAAGAAGGACATGATGTCGGCAACCATACCTTCCATCATCCATCTTTCCATCGTATTTCCCCCAACAAAGCCCTGTCTGAAATTGATCAGGGCCAAGCCAGCATCATTAATGCAACGGGTACAGAAACCCACTTTTTCCGTCCACCTGGTGGTTCCTACACCGACTCGCTCGTCAAACTTTCTAAAGAAAAAGGGCTAAAAATGATTTTATGGTCCTGGCATCAGGATACCTTGGATTGGCGAAAACCAGGTGTGCACCGCATCGTCAACAAAGTACTTCGTAATGCTCGTAACGGCGATATTGTCCTTATGCACGATTATGTATATAAAAGTACGCAAACCGTTGAGGCTTTAAAAATCATTTTGCCTGAGCTGAAAAAAAGAGGATTTACCTTCGTTACCGTATCCGAACTGCTTGACAATCGTGCCACACCCGAAGGACTGATTGAGGTCAATAAATGAAAGGGGAGGAATAACCAAACCAATTCTTCCCTATGAAATTAATGGCTACATAAAACGTTCTATGTACGGAGAATATATCTACGAATTACCAACTATCTAAAGGAGGCAATAACATGAAAAAAGCAATATTGGCTGTAGCATCCCTGGCTGTATTTCTGTCAGCAGGATCGATGGTATCTGCATCTGCACCCGCAACGGAAAAGCATGAACACAAAATGCACCAGCATAAGGTTAAAGCTCATGCGAAACACGAACACAAGCTGCATGCGAAGAGCAAACATGAGAAAGCTCACAAGCTCCATGCACGTGAAGCTGCACCAGCCAAAATCATTGGAGAAAAGAGCATTCATGCGAAGAGTTTAAAAGCAAAAGCTACTAAACTACCGAAAACTGGATTTGGTGGCGCAAGCGAGCAAATGAATTAAAGGAGGCTAAAAGGGAGAGAGGGCGTTTATATCCCCTCTTTCCTTCTTCATATGACAAATAAGTGGTTCAGTCGCGTCACAATACTATTGATTCTGCTGATTACTGCAAGCTGTTCATCTTCAGCTGAACATCGTGGTAACTCTACTCGTGCCTCGCATAAGTCTGAAATTCAACAAACTCAAAAGGCAAAGCCCATACAGGTTATAAATAAACCTTTTTTAGGGATCATTCCACATAAAATCGATATTCCTGCGGTTCGTATTCATTCGATTATAGAACCGGTAACCTACTTAGAAAATGGTCAAATGGGCGTTCCAGGTAACACGGATCGAGTAGGTTATTTATCTACCGCTGTATTGCCAGGGGCAGTAGGTAATGCAATTATGGACGGGCATGTCGATACATATACGGGTCCGGCAGTTTTTTATCCCCTTAAAAAATTGAAAAGAGGGGATCACGTGTATGTAACTGGCGATAATGGTTGCAAGCTTCAATTTGTAGTGGAGTCCGTAAAATTTTACCTAACACCCGAAGCACCGATTCAAATGATTTTTGGTCCTACAGAAGAGCGCCGTTTAAACTTAATTACCTGTGCCGGGCGCTACAGTCGAAGCAAGAAGGAACATGAAGGGCGACTGGTTATCTTTACCAAATTAGCACACATGAATTCAGCCTGTGAAAAACTTAAGGTTCAGAACAAGGACAATTTCAAAAACAATTAACCATTTCAAGGAGAATGAATAAATGTGCCTAGGATAGAAAAATTGAAACTGCTGTGCATGATTTTAATATTAATCCCTGTATACAGCCTTTTTTTATTTCGTGCACAAGCCGAGCCAGCTGAACAAGATAATGTTATCCCATTTCTTCAAGAATTGTTTGATGATCGTACTCGGTTATTGATGGATCAGGACAAAAAGCACATCGAGAACCACTACTTGATAACAGATAAACGAAGCAACTATGCGTACCATCGTGAAATGAACAGAGCCGAATATATTCATGAATGGGCTAGGCACCGTAAAATGAAATTTGTGAATGCGGAAAGCACAATTCGGGTAGCCCGTATAGAAGTATTAGGTGATACGGCCAAAATTTCGCTTGTTCAGTCCTTGAAATTGAGTTATGAGTATATTCACAGCTATCCCGGTCGGCATGATTTTGGAATTGGAACACGTCATGGTATTACACTAAGAAAAAAGGATAAACGTTGGTACGTGGAACGAGAATGGTATTCAGATCCTCTGGAAGAGAATTCAAAAAAGATTCAAAAATCCGACTTATTTTTTTCTCCCCATAAGGATCCGGCAACAACAGAGAGAGCTATTCATAAATATAACAGAGCCCGCGCCATTGACTATGCGAATAAATATGCAGGAACGACATGGGGGGCAGGGAATGGTCAACGATATAATCAAAAATACTTGGATTATAACTCCAAGGGAGGCGACTGTACCAACTTCTCCTCACAAGTCATCGGGGATGCGGAAGAAGGCGGAGGGCTGCCTATGAAATCAGGCTGGCATTACTTGTATGGCAATGGTGGAAGCCAGGCCTGGGTTCAGACAGACGCATTTAGAAATTTTCTTATACGCTCCGGCTATGGAAGAATTATTGGACAAGGCAGCTTCTCAGATATTGTTCAATCCGTCAATGAACGGCAGCTGCATCTTGACAAACCCCAGTTACTTCCAGGTGATTTAATTGCTTACGTCTTAAAAGGCGATGTAGACCACTTCTCAGTTGTAGTCGGATTTGATCAGAGTGGCTATCCTTTAGTCAATTCCCATACCGCTGACCGTTTCAGAGTTCCCTTTGACTTGGGGTGGGATAAACATACCAAATATTTGTTAATTCATATACAGGACTAAGTCTCGTGATCCTTAAGACTTATTCATATCCCGGAGGTTTCTGTCATAGGAATAATATGGACAGCTTCTAATGGGGTGAAAAATCTGAAACTACCTCTTATATTAAAACAAACCATGGTGAGAGCAAATGCAATGATTGTTGTGAAGGCCATTGGTTTAGTTGGAAAAATATTTATGACGCGACTTGTTGGAGCTGAAGGAATGGGTCTCTATCAGCTAGCCTACTCCTTCTACAGCTTAATATTGATGATAATTTCAGGTGGATTGCCCACAGCTTTGGGGATGTTTACAGCCAAAAATTCAGTAAAAGGCTGGCGACTGTTCAAAATTTTTTCGATATTCTTGATGCTCATAGGTTTGACATGCAGTGTCTTAACCTTTTGGCAATCCAAGTCGATCGCTTTTTTGCTTGGCTATCCACAGCTTGATGTTGTGATTCGATACCTCTCTCCTGCCCTATTTACCGTTCCCTTACTGAGTCTGCTGCGCGGATATTTGCAAGGGCTCGAAAGATACACCACGATTGCCCTTTCGGAAATAATAGAACAAACTGTTAGGATTGGTACTTTAATATGGCTAGTGCCCCTTTTTATTAGATCCGGCATTGAGTATGCCGTAGGTGGAGCGGTACTGGGAACCTCTACAGGCGCGTTGTTAGCCTTTGCTATGCTTGCTGCTTATTTTTTCACGTCCAATCGTCACTCTACAGATTTGCCTTCCCCATCAACTCGAACAGATCTACCTTTAGTAGTACAAGCTTCCTTTGCTATTGCGCTAACACGATTGCTCATCCCGGCTTCCGACTTTATGGATGCGATCATCATCCCTCAACGATTACAAATTGCCGGGGTTTCGCCCAAAGAAGCAGCGGAGATGTTCGGTATTGTTACCGGCATCGCTCTAGTCGTTGCTTATATGCCTACTTTGATTACAGGCTCGTTAACCCATACGCTCACAATGAAAATAACCGCCGATTGGAAAAATAATGATTTTAATTCATTTTATAAAAAAAGTAATACGGCCCTTCAGGTAGCTTGGATTTGGGGATTAGTCTCAGGATTTTTCATTTTTAAATATGCACCTGAAATCTCTCTATTTGTTTTTCGTATACATGATGCCGAGGTTCCTATTAAATCCTTGGCAATGTTACCACTGCTCGTCGGATTGCGCGAAATCACAACAAGTATTCTATGGGCGCAAAATCGGAAGAAAACTCCCTTTATTGGTCTTGTCACAGGAGTCCTTGTTAACTTCATAATTCTTTATTCCTTAGTTGCCATTCCTGGATTGGGATATGTCGGTATGTCACTGGGAATCATCATGCTGGAGCTAATCGCAACTGCCTGGAATTTAAAATCTTTACGATTTTTCCAATTCACCATATCCCGAACAGTTATTTTGTCAATTCTGGATATTCTGATTCTTGAAGCTATTCTTATTGTTTGCACATTGTGTTCCAAAGTCTTATCTCTTCTTAGCTGGTCAGAAGCAATCCTTATTGGTTTAGAAATAGTTCATTACTGTTTTTGGTGTGTCCTGTATTTGAAAGTACGATTAAAAAGATTCATTAACGAATAAAGAAAAGCTGTTGAGTAGTTTATGGGGACTAACCCCAATATAGACAAATAGGGCTCCCGGATTAAAATGCAATTCCAGTAACAAGTACTAATCGTGATGTCGCATACCAAGCCGCAGTGTGACCGGCCCATCACCAAGATCAAAATGGAATAATATCGGTTCTTTACTAACTCAACTGTCAGTAAATCCTTCTGAAGTAGACTTAGTTTTAGATTATAAATATGTAAAGCCAGATGAACGAGTAAGGACTATCTTATTTATTTGCGGTACTTCATTTCCAACTGACCTTTCAATAGATTCAAACTAAAATGGTAGAAGATTGTCCAAAATCACAAAAAAGCGCGTCCTCCAAAAGTTTGGAAGCCGCGCTGTGCTTGAGTTTTTAGCTATGCTGGTGAAGGGAATTGAACCCCCGCCCTACGCATTACGAGTGCGTTCCGGTACAGTTCAGGATAGATTAATGAATATCTAGAGGATGCCGTGATAAGTGGCATCCTTTTGTTCGCTAAAGGACAGTTAGGCCATAGCTAGTGCTACAATCGGCATGAGAGAAATTTCTCAAATAAATAAAAGCATCTTTTAGAAGGATTTTTCAATAGATAGATTAACTCAATTACTAAAGCTTGAACCAACAGAATCCATAGAGTGGTGACAAAGATGGCAGTCGATCTTAGCTATAAAAAGGAAAAGCATTCACATCCTTGACTTTCCCCTGCACGGGAAACTGTATACTCACATTATGTTATAGATTGGAGATGATATTTTGTTCAAAATCAGTGCATTTTCCAGGCTAAGCAAGGTCTCCTTAAAAACACTGCGTTATTACGACCAGATTGGCATACTTAAGCCGAGAAAAGTGGATTACGATACGGGCTACCGTTACTATTCCGCAGATCAGCTTCTTGAGCTCAACCGAATCTTAATCTATAAGGAATTGGGTTTTACATTGCCCCAAATTAAACAGCTGCTTCAGGAAGATATTTCATTGGAGAATATTCAAGGCATGTTTAAGCTGAAAAGAAGCGAAATCCAGCATATCATCGATACGGAACAAGCCAAACTCGTCAGGATCGAGGAGCGTATGCAGCTTATAGAAAAAGAGGGGCAATTCGAAACGGGTCAAGAAATCAGAGTCAAGGCAGATGGTGCTCAATCGTTTTTTTATCAGAAAACATGCGGGAAAGAAGAGGACATTCCGGATTTGTTTCGTCAATTTGATCAGTTATTAACAACGGAAATTCGCCAGCTGATCCAAGGCCCTCAGGTTGTTTTGTGGAAAGACATCGACGGAAAAGAGGATGAGTTTGAGTTTGAAGTCGGTTATTTTTTAACCTGTGAGCTGCAATCATCACCAGAGCCATTTCAGCTACGGATTCTTCCTCCTGAACCGATGATGGCTACAATGGCTTTTCATTCAAATTCAAAATTTGATGGTGCGGCCTGTGTTCATTTAGCTAAATGGATTGAGAAAAATAACTATCAGATCAAGGAAAACGAATTAGGTAGGGAACTATATTTACCGTTAACTCCAGAACGAGATGCACAATTCATAGAAATACAAATTCCCATTATAAATAGATAACTGAAGAAGGTGGAGTGGGGTAAATTGAAAAATAAACGGATCATCTATGTCCTGGCACTGGCTGTTTTTCTGATTGGAACCATTGAATATATTATTACGGGAGTCATTGAGATGATCGCTGTGGACTTGGGAGTATCTACTTCAGAAGCTGGGTTATTGGTGACTGTGTTTGCTCTCGCCGCGGCCATTGTCGCTCCGATTTTGATTGCATTAACGATCAATGCAGATCGCAAGAAACTACTAATGACCACCCTTGGTGTGTTTATTGCCAGCAACGGACTTATGTTTGTAGATCTTGCTTATGAAACAGTACTATGGATACGAATTATCCAAGGGGCTAGCGGAGGAATCGCTACCGTTGTAGCCATGGCAGTAGCGACACGACTCGTTGAAAAAGAAAAAAGGGGCAATGCCATCGGTATCATTTTGATGGGGCTTAGCAGTTCGCTAGTGCTTGGTGTTCCCATGGGCACATTTTTTAGTGAGATGTTTGGATGGAGAGTGCTATTTGTTTTAATCGGATTATTAAGTGTTCTTCCATTACTTATCATCTATAAAAAGGTTCCGGCAATCAAAGAAGAAGAAAAGGTTACCCTAAGAATGCAGCTCTCTATTTTAAGAAATCCAACCATTCTGATGGCCTTGGTTATTACGTTATTTTATGTCGGCGGCTATTCTACACTGTTTACTTATATTACGCCTTTCTTGCAAGCCACGTCCCCTCTTTCCATGACAGAAATTAGCGGTGTTCTGTTCCTGGCGGGCATTTGCAGCTTTGTCGGATCAAGAGTGGGCGGACAATTGGCAGATGCAAAGGGATCGAAATTTACCATTTGTCTCGGGCTCATGTTACAAGGGGCGACTCTTCTTTTATTCGCTCTAGCCGGAGTCAATCTCTTGGTATTAATCTTGGTTTTAATGATTTTTATGTTAGCAACTTGGAGTATTTCCCCAGCCCAGCAACTATATCTGGTTACTCTGGCGCCTCGAAATCCGGACATTGCTCTTAGCGTAAATACTTCGTTCATCCAATTTGGTTTTGCACTGGGATCTGGATTAGGCGGGCTAGTCATCAGTCGTACATCTGTCCTATATTTGAATTGGCTGGGTTTTTCCGCTGTAAGCATAGCTTTACTTCTTGCCATCTTACTATTTAAAAAAATGAGCAGTAGGACTAAAACTCCTACAGTTACTAAATAAGAAATGGACTGGACACCCACATCCAGTGCAATTTCAATGATGGTATATATCGTCTTAAAAGACAGAGCCTGGCTTAATGCAGCTGCAAACAGTTCTATATCCGATTTTGACACTTTATATGTATGGTTCATGCTGATCACCTCGATAATTCATTCGGTGAACGATGTAGTAATTCCTTCAACAAAAATCCCCGCCGACCAGTTAAGGTTAGCGGGGAGTTGCTTTGCTTACGTTTAAGCACCTCCGATGGTAACGTAAGGCTGAATACTATTGTGGTGGTTAAGGGCTTGATCCGGCACAGTAACAATAAACAAAAAGCTAGCCGCGATGATCAGCAGTACCATTTTTTTTAACATTGGTCATCCACACCTTTTCAATGAAATTTAAAAATGCTGCTTTAGTTTCTGAAACTGCATAATCCCGAAAATGTAAAAACAAACCCATACAGTTTATAAAATTAGTCTCATTATTTAATGTATGATAACTTACCATTGCATACATCAAATGTTTAAAACCATCAATGTAAGAGCCTCGATGTAAATAATAATAAGCTAACTCGTAACCAAACCACGCGATATAATCCGGTATCACCTGTTGGGTATACATATCATCTGATGATGGTTGCTGTTGTGCAAAAGCGTTTATTTCGGCTTCAAATTGTTGAAGTATACCTTCCACATCTATGTTATATTGGTTTGCTGAAATTATAACATTCAACAGTTTTGAGATTTTCTCATTCTCGTTAGTGGCTGATGTCACTGCAATATATTCAACATAATCTTGAAGCACACTTATATCTCCTGACAACAGTTTATATACGTAAGTATTACCTTCTGCCCAACTTTTAAACAAGCTAACCCAGTGTTGAGTGTCGTCGTCAGTCTCTTTGACCCAATCTAGATTAGCGTAGGTGTATGTATAATCTAGAGCTTGTTGATAGTCGCCTTGGGCTTCACAGACACTTGCACACAATAAATCGGCATATGAAATATATACAAACAACGGGCGACTTAGCTTCTTGGCAGACTCATCACGCTCTCGACTCTCTTGTTGATGTTTTAGCGAATATTGAGCTTTCGCCTTCTGCTTCATTTTTTTCGCCGCTTCATCTACCTTGTTCCATTTACGCAAAGACCTGTACACATTAGCCAAGTCCTTCAATGCATCAAGCTGGTCTATTTCATCTAGGCGTTCAATAAAAGCTTCAAATATCGTAGCTGCACTGAGATTGCGACTTTGATCGTCTCCAACTTGAATCGTGAATATACGATATTGACAGATGGCTAAACGTTCAGAATGTTGGTACTTCTCCGCTTCAGCTACGCCCTCATAGAGCAGCAATGCAGCCTCATGTCGTCCCTGTGCTAATAGTACTTCTGCTATATCAAATAGTTTAGGCGAATAGAGTACGTTGTCCATAATGCTTCCCACCACTCGACGGATCGCATCCAGCTTGTCCAACTCCGCACAGCGAAACAAAAACGGCTCGATTCGTCTCATATTCGGGGGAGTGTCGATGATGTAGTTTTCTATAAATAAGTCGTAAAAGTAGCCCTCCGGTAAATCCATAGCTTCAGTAATTAGGTCAAGCTGGTTAACAGACATAGACTTATTCCCCGTCACAATAGCACTTACTATTCCCCTATTCATGCCTGCTATATGCCCGAATTGCGTTAGACTCATGCTCTCTTGTTTTAAGTATCTGTCTAATTCTGCTCGTATCGTAGGTGTATGCTTCATGCCATAGCCACCCTTCGCATAAAAATCCCATAATTTTTAAAAACATACTTCATTTTTCACCAAAATTAACCACCTGTCAATATACTATGCAACTAATGTAAGAATTCGATTTTTAGCATGAAACAAAACAAAGAACTAATTATATATAGCATAATAATCCTACTAAAAAGACCTCAGCGTAGAAGATTGTCCAAAACCACAAAAAAGCGCGCCCTCCAAAAGCTTGGAAGCCGCGCTGTGCTTGAGTTTATAGCTATGCTGGTGAAGGGAATTGAACCCCCGGCCTACGCATTACGAGTGCGTTGCTCTACCCCTGAGCTACACCAGCAGGTCAGTGTAACTGACAACAAAAACTATTATACTCTTAGTTACATAAAAATCAATCACTTACATCAACTTTTTCAACTAGGATTTGGATTTAGTTCGGTAACATTTCCTGTCGCGGTGCCCGATAGTTTCTCTGCGACGGAACGGAGCTTTTGGTGGCTGGAGGAAGGCTTGTCACGGCGATCATCAATTTTGACCGAGGTGGAAACACGCTTAGCTCCAGACAGGAATGGCGCTTCGTGCAGCGCAGCAATGGCGGTGAACACATCGTCCAACGAACCTTCAATAATCGTACTCATGGAGGTAAGCTCATAGGTAATTCCTTTTTGCGTCTTCAACACTTTTTGCATCTGGGCAACGTAGTCGCTCAGGCTTGTACTCCCCGTTCCAATCGGGATCACTGTCACTTCTGCAATAGCCATCGCCAAGTTCCTCCTTTTAATTTAAAATCGTCACTTCTTTAAAAATCTAAAACCTCAGTCCGATAGAACGAGCAACCTTATTTCACAAAAAAAGTTCATATGTATGCTGCTTGTTTCTGTAGGAAACATCTTTATCATTCATTGTACCGTTCAAACTGCCTCAATTCAAATACAGCCCGCGACTTCTCTGCATATTTTGATTTTCCATTCCTTTTCCTTTACGTATGGCTTCGAATGTTGCTATAATACTCCTTGCACTTATTTGAAATTTTAAGTTTATACACACAATATGTTGGGTTAAATATTCATAACACGTCTAAATATAGTGATGTAGCCGATAAATCGTACGGGAACCATCTTTTCCCCCTTCATTGGCAGGTGCATCGCTATTTCTATGTTATTGGATTACATACAGCCCCCAAATGCTGTCTGACCATCGCTTTTTTCGCCATTATCTTCTCATCATGATCATTTTCATGCTATTCCCAAGTATGATTCCAAATCAGGAAAGCGAGGAATTAATCCTATGCCACAACTCGTAACCAAACCAAACAATCGCCAGTTGGCTTTTGATGAAATACGCATTTCCGTATATGCCGACCGTGTACTCAGCGGGCTGGACAAGCTGGATAAAGATCGTCTCATTCGCGGTGTAACTAGCAAGCTACGCCGGGACGAAGTCACGGGGGATGACATCAGCAACGCGTTTGCGATGGCTGCCCTTGAATTGGTTAGTAAGGAAGAACCGGACTGGAAATTTGCCGCTGCACGTGCTTTGCTCACTTCCTTGTATAAAAAAGCTGCTACTCACCGACGTTACAAATCCTATGCGGACGAGCCTTACGGCGCTTTTTATCCGCTGATTACCGATTTGGTCCAAAAAGGAATTTACCGTCAAGAACTGCTCGACTACTATACCAAGGAGCAGATTGATGAGCTGGGCGATTCCATATTGCCGAAAAATGACCTGCTGTTCGATTATATCGGGCTATTAACGCTGTCTGAGCGCTATTTGGCCAATGATTTTGATGGACGCGTAATGGAACTGCCGCAAGAACGCTACATGATCATCGCGATGTACCTGATGCACCAAGAGCCTGCCGACAAGCGTATGGAGCTGGTCAAGGAAGCATACTGGGCGATGAGCAACATGTACATGACGGCAGCTACACCAACCATGTCCAATGCCGGAAAAAAGGTGGCCGGACAGCTCTCCAGCTGCTTTATCGACACCGTAGACGACTCCCTGGAAGGTATTTTCGACTCCAATACGGATGTAGCCCGTCTTAGCAAAATGGGCGGCGGCATCGGCGTGTACCTCGGTAAAGTACGGGCGCGCGGGTCCGATATCCGTGGACATAAAAATACAAGTTCTGGCGTCATTCCGTGGATTCGTCAGCTGAACAATACAGCTGTTAGCGTAGACCAATTGGGTACTCGCAAAGGTGCAATTGCCGTATATCTGGACGTATTCCATAAGGATATCCTCGCGTTCCTTGACCTGAAGCTGAACAACGGTGACGAGCGGATGCGTGCACATGACGTGTTCCACGGCGTATGTCTGCCCGATCTGTTCATGGAGCGGGTCGAAGCACGTGGTGAATGGAATCTGTTCTGTCCGCATGAAGTGAAGAAGGTGATGGGCTGGAGAGATGACAACGGTCGTCCACTGGGTCTGGAAGATTTTTATGATGAAACCTTCGGTTCAGGTACCTTCCGCGAAAAGTATGAGGAGGCGTCACAGCATCCCATTCTCTCTCGTATTACAGTGCCTGCCATCGACATCATGAAGCGCCTGATGAAATCACAACTGGAAACAGGTACACCGTACATGTTCTATCGTGATACGGTAAACCGGGCCAACCCGAACCGCGCCCATGGTATGGTATATTCCTCCAACCTGTGTACGGAAATTATGCAAAACCAATCTGCAACTGTAGTGGAAAAAGAAGAACTGGTCACCAAGGACGGACAAACACGCATTGTTATTTCCAAAATTCCTGGCGACTTTGTTGTTTGCAACCTGAACTCCATCCATCTGGCTCGTGCGGTTCCGGCAGGTGTGCTGGATCGCCTCGTACCGATTCAGGTACGTATGCTGGATAATGTTATTGATATCAACAACATTGAAGTGCTGCAAGCACAATATACGAACAGCCAATATCGCGCTGTCGGTCTGGGTACATTTGGACTGCATCATCTACTTGCACTGGAAGGTATCCGTTGGGAATCCGATGAAGCGGTAACCTATAACGATCATTTGTATGAAAAGATTAACTACCTGGCAGTCAAATCCAGCATGGAGCTAGCGAAAGAAAAAGGCCGTTATGCGAAATTCGAGGGTTCTGACTGGTCTACCGGGCATTATTTCACTTCCCGTGGCTATACGGACGGTACACTCGAAGGGAAATTTGTCACAACGTCCGAGTGGATCGAGCTTGCAGAAGAAGTCAAACAAAACGGTGTCCGCAACGCATGGCTGTTCGCCATCGCGCCTAACGGGTCCACGTCTATTATTGCAGGCTCTACCGCCAGCATTGACCCATTGTATGAGTTGCTTTCCTATGAAGAGAAAACAACTTACAAGATCGCTAACCCAGCACCGGACTTGAACGAGAAAACCATCTGGTACTACAAGACAGCTTTCTTGCTGGATCAACACGCTTCGATCAACATGGCTTCTGCACGTCAGCGTCATATTGACCAAGGCCAAAGCTTTAACCTGTATGTACGGCCTGATATTAAAGCAACTGAATTTTTAGAGCTGCACATCCATGCCTGGAAATCAGGTATGAAATCGACCTATTATGTACGCAGCCGCGCACTGACGATTGAAGAATGTGATAGCTGCGCATCCTAAACTAAAGGAGAGAAGCTCTCATGCAGTTACAGAAGATTTTTAACACGGAAGCGCCAAATCGCTCTACCCGTATTATTGAAGGCGAAAGCTCCGGTATTTTGAATTGGAACGATATTCGGATGCCGCATATGTACAAACTGTATAAAGTGCTGCTGCTGAACCACTGGATTCCAGATGAAATTCCGATGTCCAAGGACGCGTCCCAGTTCCCTGTGCTGGATGCCGAAGAACAGCGAACCTTCAAAATTAACATCGGCCTGCTGGCTGTGCTGGATTCCATGCAAACGATGTTTGTCGGGGATGTAAAACGCTATTTTACCGATTCCTCGCTGGAAGCTATTTCGGCGATTATCGGGCAGCAGGAAGTGGTGCATAACCAGTCCTACTCCTACGTTCTGTCTTCTTTGGTGTCAGATCAGGAACAGAAGGAAATTTTTGAATACTGGAAAAACGATCCTGTCCTGCTGGAGCGTAACACATTCATCTCGGATATTTACCAGGAGTTCCGCGATGAGCAGAACCCGCAAACCTTTTTCCAAGCGATGGTAGCCGATTTGATTTTGGAGGGCATTTTCTTTTACAGCACATTTGCTTTCTTCTACAATTTGGCCCGTGATCAGAAAATGATGGCAACCAGCCAAATGATCTCGTATATTCAGCGTGATGAAAATCAGCATTGCTACTTCTTTGCCGAAGTGTTCAAGCAGCTATTGTCCGATTTCCCTGAGCTGAACACCAAGGAAAATACGGACTATGTCTATCGTATGATTAACCGCGCTGTGGAGCTGGAAACGAATTGGGCGCATTATACGCTCAAAGAGGTTCGCGGCATCGACTTGAACGAGCTGAGCGATTATATCAAATACATGGCAAATATGCGCCTGAGATTGCTTGGTATGGACAAAGCATACGAAGGCGTAGATGTAAACTGTATGCCTTGGATTAAACCATTCTCAGACGAAGCGCTGAATGCGACAAAAACGGACTTTTTTGAAGCAAAATCACGCAATTATGGCAAGGTCGGAGATGACAACGGATTTGACGATTTGTAAGTCATAAGATACAGCCTTAACTCGGTACTTACCGGGCTAAGGCTTTTTTCATGAGAATTTACGCAAATACGCAAAAAAAATCATGAAACATCTGAATTACTATTCATATTTTCCTATTTGTACACGATATATATGAAGGTGAAAAAAATATAGTAAGGAGCATATTATGAAAAGCAGCGTTAAAAAAAGAATGGGATTACAATCCAAACTCTACTTCATCTTGCTCATTCCTTTAATAGTGATTGGCGTTATTGTTCTGTGGACGACCAATCAATCTATCCAAAATGCTTCTCTATCAACCATGCAGCTAAACAATGAAACGCTGGCAAAGAACACGGCCCAGTTACTGGACAAGTCCGCAGTCAAGAGCTTAAACACTAATTCATCTGAGCAAAGCAGCGAGTATAAGCAGCTTCGGAACGAGTTAAATACGCTCAGGTTGCAAACTGGAATCCTGTACATCTATATGTACAACCGGGTTGGAAATGAGTGGAAAATTACAGTGGATGGAGCCGCATGGGACGACAAAGACTACAGTCCATTCGGAACTCCTGTAAGTTTTACCCTTAAAGAAACGGAAGAGAAATTAAAACAAGGGGAAACGGTAACTACAGATATTACAACGGACCCTGAGTGGGGGACGATGTTTTCCTCCTTTACTCCCATTAAGGATACCGATGGAACCATCATTGGATATTTGGGAATCGACAGATCCCTGTCCTCTGTGACTGAAGTATACGAACATACCTTGCCCGAGGCCTACCGATTAGTTATCCCTGTTATCTCCATCATTCTGATCATCTCAATTGCGGCTATGATGCTGGTAACCCGACGGATACTGCGTCAGGTGAGATTTATTAAAAATACACTGGAGCAAGTAGCCGACGGCAACCTTACGGTTACATCGTCGCAAGTAACATATGATCAGTTAGGCGAAATCAGCAAATTGACGAACAAAATGGTGGAAGCCATGTCGAATATGATTGTGGATATTCAAAGCAGTTCAAGCACACTCCAGCACGCATCGGAGAATATCGTCGTGACAACGGAAGGAACACTCCACCAGACTGAGGAACTGTCCCGTACACTCCAGCAAATTGCCGATGTCTCTATTAACCAAGCGGATCAAGCGGTGGAATCGGTTCAACAATCTGATCGATTAGGACAAACGCTGGATGAAGTCGGAAGCCATGTGCAACAATTTACGGATACGGCCCATCATCTCAATGAGGTTCGTAATCAGGTAGCTAGTGAGCATGAACTGTTATTAGAGAAAGGACGAGAAAGCGCCTTGCGTATCAAGCAGATGCAGCGCATGTCACACGCGTTAACCGAAAAATCCCGCGAGGCGGCTAACATCGGTCAGCAGGTACAGGGCATCGTAAAGCAGACGCAGATTTTGTCCTTTAATGCCTCTATTGAAGCCTCACGTGCAGGCGAAGCTGGCAAGGGTTTTTCTGTGGTCGCTCATGAAATGGGACAACTTGCCCAGCAATCCGCCATATCGATTCGTGAAATCGATGAAATCTTAAGAAGCTTTGTTGAGCAAATTGAGCAAATGGGTGATCAATTTGATGAAAACATAAAGACCGTCAATGAACAAGAAGTACAAATTTCGGTATGTCTACAGTCTGTTGACAAAGTCACCCAGGTTTCACAGGAAGTTCAGGAGTTAGCTGCACATCTGGCTCAATTGACGGCAGAGATGCAAGAGGTACGTCACAGCGTAGATCAACATTTAAATCACACAGCCAGCGCGGCACAGCAGACTGCCGGAATGACAGAAGATGTATCAGCAAGCGCTCAGAAGCAGGCCCTAGCGGTAAAAGAACTATCCGAAGTAGCCCGCAATCTGACCACACTATCAAACAATCTGCAGCGACATGCTGACCAGTTCCGGGTGAAAAACGCTGAATAGTAAAAAAGGGATTACCCATGCATGATGAATTGTGACTCGTAAGATGAACCTTTGAAAAAGCGTTTCTTTTACGGGTCATTTGCGTTTTCAACAGATGAATACAAGATGTGTCTGGAGCGGATCAGTGGCAGATGATCTATGCGTGCGTGTCGACTAAGAGGCACTTCTTTTCTTTACATACTAAACATGCATCTGTGCTGATTGCCCATGATTGGCTATTTGCGGCTTCAGTTCATCCATGATGCATTCAGCCGCTTCCTCGCCAGCCTCGACGCATTCAGGCCATTTTGTAAAATCAAACGCCGCAATATGTCCGACTTCAGGGCGAATAACAACGTCTGCTAGCCGGAGACTATTATGCTTTCGTTCGGCGGTCATCAAGCTGTAAGAGCGGTATACAACTTCCACCATATTTCGCGGCGGCTTCTTTTCATGTCCCCGTGCCACATCAACAGCAATTACTAAACAATCTGCTTCCCGACTCATCTCTTCTACAGGCAAATTGTTTAATACCCCTCCGTCGACCAGCATCTTGCCTTCATGCATCACAGGAGCGAATAAGCCAGGAAACGCCATCGTAGCCCGCAGTGCTGTCACCAAATCACCTTGTTCAAAAATGAATTGCTTGCCTTCCAGTAAATCGACAGAAACAGCTTCAAAACGGATAAGAAGATCCTCAATCTTCTGCGTATGCTGTCCATACTGCTGCAGTAGCTCATTCACCACCGTATTCATGCTGTTACCACCAATTAAACCACGATGGCGTATGCCGATATCCAACAGGCGGTATTTAGGTGTCTTTTTAATACAATCCAATAGAGCATCCGTAGGAACACCCGCCGCATAAAGTCCGCCAACAATGCCGCCCATACTCGTACCGACGATACAATCGACCTGAATCCCGTGTCTTTCGAACGCTCTCAGTACCCCCAAATGAGCAAGTCCTCTGACTGCTCCCCCACCCAAAACCAATCCTACCTTCGGCATATACGCAACCCCTTTACATGTATTTACTGCATGCGTCCAAACACACAAAAGACCCAAAAACTAAACGTAAGGAGGCCAGCTTCCTCTCCTCACAAATGACTCATTCCTGTTATATTCAAAAATGAAAAGCCTCGCTTAGAAAATCGGAAAGCAACCCTTTTTCCTCGTCAGAAAGATCCGAAATGGATTGCAGAAAACGGGAAACCAGCTCCGTAATTTCAAGGCCTAGTTCATCGTTCATCGTTTGTAAGGCCATACCCAACACAGTGCCAACAAACATGGTCATGCCCATTTCCTTGCTTAGCGCTGTAAGGACAATCCGCTGAATCCAGGGACCTCTTTTACCTCCCAGCTTCTTCAAGTACATCAAAAGCAGCCCTATAATATAGGCGCAAAAATTGATTCTGACACTGGCTTCAGGAATTTCAGCCCAAATTTTTCGGACCGCCTCATTGGGACCTGTATTGTTCAAATCCTTGAGCAGTCCCGAGATATTCTCGACGGTTTTTTTCCAATCCACCAGATCCACTAATTCATTCCGGGACTGGTTGAACAAATCCGAAGCTTTATCTGTAGGTACAAATACAACCTGTGAACGTCCGGTTACCTTGGTATTCACCTCATAGCTGCGCGTAATAAACCCGAGCTTTTCAATTTCTTTCAGCATGTCATAGGCCGTCCACTTACTAACCCCTAATGATTTAGCCAAGGCCTCATAATGAATAGGTAGTTTTGTTTTTTGGTACAGTTCCACTAATGTATGCAAAAATTGCAGTCGGCGTTTAGTAAGTGACACGATAGCGTTGTAACCTCCCTGTGTAATTCTCTATGAATTCGTTTTTGGGTTTTTTGTGTCTAAATATTAGCACTGAATACCCATATAAGCAAGCCTCATAATGATTATTGATTCTCACACAGCGGGCTGCTCTTTTACATATTTCCTTTTTAATTGGCTTGTGTTATATTTTTATCCATATCGTTTTTTGGTTTTTTTGGTCTTTATGGTCTTTTGTGTGATTATTTTATTGGAGGGAAACGTTCATGCAATCAGCTCTCAAGCCCAACGGCATTACTATTACGGGTGCAGGATTCTATGTACCGGCATCACTATTCACCAATTTGGAATTAGCCGCATCTCTGGATACATCCGATGAATGGATCACTCAGCGAACAGGTATCCGTCAGCGATATATCGCAGAAGCATCCGCAGAAACCTCTGATCTTGCCGTCCTGGCTGCAACTCATGCTTTACACCGTGCTCAATTATCATCGGAAGATGTGGATCTTATTGTAGTGGCAACGTCCACCCCTGACTATGCTTTCCCTTCCACGGCCATGTTGGTCAAGCAAAAGCTAGGAAGCCGCGCACCTGCATTCGACTTATCGGCAGCCTGCTCCGGTTTTGTATATGCCCTCTCGATCAGCAGTGACATGATGAAGGCGGGTGCATACCACAACGTCCTGGTGATTGGAGCAGACAAGTTCTCCAAAATCGTAGATTGGCAGGACCGTAATACCTCCGTTTTATTTGGAGATGGAGCAGGTGCTGTTGTCCTTCAATCTCATCCCGGTGCTTTCTCGTCTTTTTCCTTGCTTGGCTCGGAAGAACGTGGAGCAGACATGCTGATCTCCCCCGTCACAGGGCCTATTACAATGCATGGACGAGAGGTTTTCAAGTTTGGGGTGCGCATTCTGGAATCTATGCTGACTAAAGTTATGGAGGAATTAAGATTAAGCATAGATGATATTGCTTTGATCATTCCGCATCAGGCCAATATCCGAATCATTGAACATGCGGCAGTTAAGTTGAAAATTCCACTGGATAAGTTCTTTATAAATATCGAAAAATACGGAAATACGTCAGCTGCTTCTATTCCCATTGCGCTCGCGGAAGCTATGGAACAGCAGCGAATTCAAGCTGGTGATATTGTTGTCCTGGCTGGCTTCGGCGCAGGATTAGCCTGGGGTGTTCAAGTTATTCAGATCGCATAAATTCTTCAGTTCAACAGACAAAAAGGAGTAAACTAAAATGGAGCATTCGCAAACGTAGCGAGTGCTCCATTTTTATGTTTTGAAAGCCAAGCAGAGTTCACCTTTATCCGAGTAGGTGCATACATATAACCTAGAAGTGTGTATTCAAGCACTCCAGACTCATACCCGTTCTTATGATGGAGGTAGCGCGGCTGTTTTCACCTGTTTCGTATAAGAAGGATAGCCTCCCGTATGCTGGAGCATTTCGATTTCACGCAAAATACGCGGCAAGTCAGCGACCGAGTTCATCACGATGTGGGCTCCTGCCCTTTTCAAGCCATATACACTCTGTCTGCGCCGTTCCTCAGCCACTCTGTCGTCCGCTTCATGGCTGGTCGTTTGAGCTGCGGTCGTCACGCTTTCGTTATGGTTCAACACACCAATCGTCCATACACCGGCGTTCCGTCCCTCTTGCATATCGGCTACTGTATCTCCTACTTTCACAATATCGCTAAGTGGGAATACCTGCAAGCGATGTGCAATTTCATAGATCATCCACGGATAAGGCCTCCCCTGCGAAACTTCACAAGGGGCTACCATACAATCCAACGTATAGGGTGACTGTGCAGGCGTAAACTTGTGACTGAGCATTTCCATCGGACAGAATGCAGTGGCGCCTGACTGAATGCGACGATCCTGCAACTCCTGCAGCGCCCTGTCTATACCGATAGCAGGCTCAGCCCCTTGGATCAAGGAACGGAGAACAGGGACAAGCTCAAGATAAATATGCTCAATATCCGCTCTGCCAGGATGCGCACCAAAGCACTCCAGCCATTTTTTCCGAACCTCTGAAAGTCCCAGCACATTCGCAATATGATCCCGGATCGGCATTCCTCGCCCATGAGATACCTGTTCTTCAGTTACCTGTATACCTTTCCATCTGAAAATGTCACGCATTCCCTGGGTTAAGCCTCGTCCTCCGGGGTCTAACAATGTACTTTCGAGATTAAAAATAACCGCCTGTATCATGCAATCCCCGCCTTTCCGTACCGCGGCTATCCGCAATCTTTATTTTGCTTAGGAACATGATACACAGCTAACGTAAACTGAATTGTCGTAAACGGTAAGCGGATTGTAATTGAAAATAAATTCCTTGATTGGTTATGAATACCGAGTGTGATAAGAGGAGGAGTCGCAACATGAGACAGCCTTGGAATGAATTTAATTCCAAAATGCCTTGGCGGATGGAGCTTGGTTGTTATGCGCTGAATAAACTGGCCTGTGGAGGATTGGTTTTTGGTCTCTTATGGGTCTACTGCTATCTGACAGAGGAAATAACAGGAATTCCTCTGACTATAGCAGGCAATAGTGGTGAACTGACCGCGCAGCTGTGGGCCTATGGTTTTGCCCTTCCTGCCGCTCTTGCCGCTGATGCGCTACGCGATCTTTTACCCTGGCTTCGTAAGCCCGAGCAGCTCACCCTATACCTCGCTGCAGGATTCAGTGTCTTTCTCCTGCTAGGTTCTTTGATGTCGCCTGCCGGAACGGGCATTTCATGGAGCAACGGCATAGCAGGTGCAGGGATTACACTCCTGTATTATGGAGGAAGGTACTGGCTGAACCGTGAATATGGATTACAGATCATGCTGGCCTTCCTCCTGCCACTGCTGCTATGGCCTATAGGGCTTCAATAATGTCGCCAGCTATCACAGAGGCAGGATGCTGGCGATGACGTGCGGCTGTTTCTCCAGCCGCACCATGCAGATACACGCCAAAGGCTGCTGCCTGCGCAGCATTCAGACCCTGGGCCAGCAAACCTGCGATGATGCCTGTCAGCACATCGCCCGCACCGCCTGTCGCCATCCCAGCATGGCCTGTGGTATTGACGTAGGCTGTTCCGTCGGGACAAGCGATGACAGTGCGCGCTCCTTTGAGCACCAGCGTGACCCCACGTGTTCGGGCGTACTCCCGGGCATGGGTGATGCGGTCACGCTGCACCTCTGCTGTCGGTATGCCCAGCAGACGAGCCATTTCACCGGGGTGCGGCGTTAGTACGACCGCCGCACTTCTCGGCTTCCAAGCCTCCAGCTCAGGCCCCGCCGAGGCGAGGATGTTCAAGGCGTCCGCATCAAGCACGAGCGGACCGCCGTATTCTTCCCACAGGCGGCGCAGCCAGCCGGTGTCCCCTGCAAAGCGGCCGAGTCCGGGGCCGACGGCCAGCACATCACGTGCCTGCGCGAGCTGTAGCAGCTCGTCTGCGGAGTCGGCATTCCATTCGCCGTCTCCGCCTACTGCTGCGGCAGCGAGCATCAGTTCCGGCGCGGCGCCAATGACGCGCGGCAACAACGCCTCGGGCACCGCCCACGTGACAAGGCCGCTGCCGATGCGCAGAGCGGCACGTGCGGCCAGCAAGCCCGCGCCGCTCATGCGCAGGCTTCCGGCCGCGACGAGAACATGGCCGTAGGTGCCCTTGTGCCCGTCCGGCACGCGGCTGCGGCTTACATCCACATCCAGTGCAGCGCGCAGCGTGTCACGGGTCAAGAGCCGCAGCTGCACGCCACACTCACGTGCAAGGCCGGGTGGAATACCGATGTAGCGTACCACCACATCGCCTGCAGTCCCGGCGCCCGGATATTGGACGAGCCCACGCTTCAAGTAGGCGAGGCATACGGTGACGCGCGCACGAATGCACGGCTCGTGCAGCGTACCTGTGTCGGCGTCGAGGCCGCTAGGCACGTCTACCGACACGAGCGGCACGCCGCTGGCATTGGCCTCGCGGATCAGCGAGGCGTAGGGTTCGCGCGGCGGGCCTTGCGTGCCCGTGCCCAGCAGGGCATCGACGATGCCGGAGGCGCCGCGCAGGTCGAGGGTATCCCGGCCATAGAGGATCACCGGGATACCCAGAGCCGCGATGATGTCGCGCTGCGCAGCCGCTTCACCACGCAGCGTTTCTGGCGGCTCGACGTACACAACGGTGACGCGCAGCCCTGCATCCGTTAGATGGCGGGCTACTACCAGTCCGTCACCACCGTTGTTGCCTTTACCTACGAGGATATACCAGTGTTCTCGTTCCCGTAAGTCATGTCCTCCTTGACTCCACGACTCTGTCCGTATAACACCGCCATGTCCCGGTATATCCCCCGGCCCTGTGTGTGTAACCTCTTCTGCCCACTGCGGCCCTAACACTTCAGCACGCTCAATCCCACGTGTTAGATCAGAAGTGCCTACTGAGAAGCCGCCATTGCTCTTCCCACTTCTCTCGGCACGTAGCTTCAATACCTCGTCAGCTACCGCGCACCCGGCATTTTCCATCAACGTAAGGGCCGGGATACCCAGCCTGTCAATTGTGTACCGATCCAATTGCCGCATTTCTTCGGCGGTCACCATATACATGCTTTTCGCCTCCCATATGGCTATCCCTGCTTATTAATACCCGACTGTAAAACGGGAATTGACAAATTCCCCTTCTACTAACTCATCAATCAGGGCTACCGCATAATCTTCGACCGAGATACGGCTATGGCCTAATTCGTCAACCACCAAATGATCCAAACCAATACGGAACTGTCCTGTACGTTTTCCCGATTCAATCATCCCGGCAGGACTACAATAGGTCCAATCTACATCCGCAGCGCGGTACAGCTCCAGTGCATCTGCATGGGCAGCCGCCAGCGGCTTCACTTCCTCCGGAAACTCGGCGGTATCCATGAGGCGTTCACCGTTTTCTGTTTTCAGACTTCCCGCTCCACCAACGACAAGTATGCGTTCCGCGCCGGAACGCCGGGTTCCTTCCAGCAAAGAACGAGTCGCTTCGAGCAGTTCTTCCTCTTCTCCAAACTTGGGACCGTACGCGCTAATGATAGCATCGTGCCCTTTGGCCACTTCCGTAACAGAATTCGGATTTAGAATATCTGCTTGAACCACCGTCAAGTATTCACTTCGCTCCGTCACACGTTGGGGGTCGCGGACCGCTGCTGTCACTTCATACTTGCGCTTGATTGCTTCCTTTACTAACGCTTGACCAATGGTTCCAGTTGCTCCAAAAATAATAACTTTCATATAAATATGCCTTCTTCCTGTCTATAATTTACTTACTGTTATTTATCCGTTTTATCTCCAGCTTAAACCCGTGCAAGATATCGATTCGATGTCTTATGATGTTCTGTTGCAATTTTTATATTTTTATCCATACCGAATCTACCCTCCTGCTTGTATCTTGTCTATTTTACCAAAAAATACTTCATATATCCTGGTCAAAGGTATACAAGCCCTTGAAATGCCTGTGTAGTCTGTGCAATAGTGTAGAAAGAACAATGGAAGGAGGGATTGCGGGTGTCCCCGACGGACTTCGCGGCGTTAGTCGCATATATCTCACCCGGTCTGATTGCCTTCCTGCTGGCGTTATCTTTGCTGGTATGGCTGTATGTTCACAGTGCAGCCCAGCTTCGAAATTCGCGTCAGCAGCGGCTGGAAGAATTACAGGAATCGCTGCGTATCTATGGACGATTAGCTGGTTGTCTCCAAACCGCTACCCAGAATGGGTTCAATAACAGCGAAAAGCAGTACCAGAACGGACTCATCCACGCTCTTCAGGAAACCAAAGCTGCTCCCTATTTGACCCCTCACCTTCAAGAGCAGGTTCAAGCATCCCTTCGGGAATGTGATACGTTCCGCAGAGAATTGCTTCTCAAATCACTGGAGCGTGAAATGAACAAACTCATCGAGGAACGGCGTCTGGTTCTGCTGGAATCTCATGCTCCGGGCTGGGGAACAGCATTGTGGAAGCTATTGCGTCCAGCAGCTGGTCCGTTAGCACTGGCAGGAATCGTCTGGTTGGTCTCAAGGCTGGTTGTGGAACTGATAGCCTCCAGCCATGTCGATGTTAGTCTGCCCGACACTGCACAATCTGCCTCATGGCTCATAGGGTATGCATGGATGAGGTTCGTTTCCGGCCTGATCGCCCTACTGTATGTATACCGGCTGATGACCCTGCGCAGGCAAAATGATCTGGACGTGACGGCATCCCATTTTCCAACAAGCCTGTTGTGCATGGTGATCGCCGCTGTCGCTCTGTTTCAATGGATCGGACCGGAAGCGTCTCCCTACATACTGGCTGTGCAGCTTGTGCTGTTCTTGATTGGCTTCCGACTTACCCGAGGCCGCTCGCGCAGTGATCGTCCTTATGTTGGGCACCCCGGCTTGATCAAGGCAGATGCTTCTCAACATCAGGATGTACACGCAGCAGATAAAGATAAAACGGCTGACTCTTCTTTGGCAGAAGAACATATCCGGTCCTAAACACCAATGGCACATGACTCTACCCCGTATCCACCCTGCAAATCACATACCATCACAGGACATCCCAACAACAAAGAAAGAGTTCATGGGGTGTCCTGTTTTTTGAACAATTTCCGGCTTTTTGTGGGGTTAGGCTTGTGCCAGTGATCAAGGAAAGGGTATATTGTTTATATAAATGTAAATCATATCGTTTTTTATGTATGATTATTGAAAAAAATCCATATATGTTAAACTACCATCAATTTATGATGTGCGTTAGAATTGGAGGAACTATGCAACTGGACATTTCTGAAAAATCACTTCCCGTTTATGAAGCGCTGGCCAGTGAGGTTCGGCTAAACATGATTGTTCTGCTTGCGGAGAAGCCTATGAATATACGTGAGCTGGCGGAAGCGTTGGGGCTCAGCAGTGCGATTATGACGATGCATGTCAAGAAACTGGAGAGAGCGTCCATTATTTCGACCAAAATGCTGCCTGGACGAGGCGGGGTACAGAAAGTGTGCTCACTGGCTACAGACAAAATTGAAATCGCCATGCCACGCTACCAGCAGGATGTACGACAATTCCATCAGACGGAGATTTCTGTCGGACACTTTACAGATTTTGAAATACAGGCGACCTGCGGACTGGCTACCGTCGAAAAGATCATTGGTGAATTCGATGAGCCTCGTTCATTCTTGGACCCTGAGCGCTTCAATTCAAAAATTCTATGGTTCAGCCAAGGTTATATGGATTATAAGGTGCCGAATTTCCTACTGTCCAGCCAAAAAGCTGAGGAACTGGAAATTTCGATGGAACTATCATCCGAGGCCCCTTTTACCAATGATAATTGGCCTTCAGATATCACTTTTTTCCTAAATGATGTGAATTTGGGTACATGGACCAGTCCAGGGGATTTCGGGGATAACCGTGGTAAATACACACCTGCATGGTGGCCTGATTTTATTAATCAATATGGTCTCCTTAAAAGACTTCGCGTTACCTCTGAAGGCACCTTTATGGATGGCAAACAGATATCCGACGTGACTTTAAGCCAAGTGCTAATTGATCAGAAGCAATGGAAATTCCGCATTGCCATATTGGATGATGCCCAGCATGTTGGAGGGGTTACCCTGTTCGGTACCGGATTCGGTAACTACAATCAGGACATCCTGTTCCGTTTGTACTACAAACATACAGAAAATCATGCCAAAACAGTAGCGGTAGAAGCTGGCGATAGCAGTAAGTAGCTTTTAGACCACTTCAAGACCTGAACACGGCGTTTTGCCCATGCCTTTCATGGGAAACAAAGCGCCGTGTTTTATTTTTCATCCACTTATATCGTACTCTTTTGCCACATGCTATCCGATTAGCGAACAGGTTCAATACATACAGGTGAAGGAACCTCCAGCACATATCCCGTTCGGGTCAGCCGTCCATCCTCACTATGGATGGCAAAAGATACGATGTTGTTTCCATCCTGATTCGCTACTACCAGATAACCGGACAAGATGTTGAAGTTACGCGGTGTGCTGCCGAAGGTTTCCACCCATTCAACCACCTTCAGCTTGCCGCTGTCCAGATCGACATGGTATAGCACGATGCTATCATGGCCGCGGTTTGACACATACAAAAAGCGTCCACAGGGCGTAATCCGAATATCGGCTGCTGTATTTTCTACATCTATAATGCCTTCTGGCAGTGTGGACAGGCTTTGCAGCAATGTAAGCTCACCATTACGTTCGTTATAACTAAACACAGCGACTGTATTGTTCAACTCATTGGCGACAAAAGCATATGGACGCGAAGGATGAAAAACCAGATGACGCGGTCCAGAACCGGGTGGCAAATCTGTCTCACGATGGGTCACCAGTTTTCCATCCTCTGTCAAACGGTATACCACAATCTGGTCCAGTCCCAGATCACATACCATGGCATACTGTCCTGAAGGATCTGGAATAATCGAATGCGGATGTGCCGCATCCTGGCGGTCCTGGCGAATACCTGAGCCGGTATGCTGAACTTGTCCCGACATGTCTCCTAATCCTCCTGCTTCCGTCGCAGGGAACACAACGGCATTGCCGCCTGAATAGTTAGAAGCCAGCACATATCGTCCATCGGTTGTTACGGAAACATAGCAAGTATGCGCTCCCTCCGTCCCTTTTCGATCCAAAGGATGTAATTCCCCCGTCTGGGCATTCACCTGATACGCATACAGCTCGCCTCCTTCTGTTTCACTGGCAGCATACAGCTTCGTCCCATCCGGGTGTAGAGCGAGAAAAGAAGGCCTCTCCATTCCTTCCACACCTCCAACAATGCGCAGATCACCATTGGTCACACGCAAAGCACATACATATATTCCTCTTTCCTGACGAGACGCATAAGTTCCTGTATAAAATAACTGCTCTTTCCGCTCTTCCATCGGCTCTCATCTCCTTCTAGCTGTTTTTTTACATATTATCTGGCTTTTAGCTCTACTTTTGTCTTGTTGTAAACTCATCATGCATTATTACCCAAGATTCTGTCGTTTCATTAACGTTTCGCGATGTATGCAAAAAAAATAGCCTCCTTCGGCGCCATCTGCGGTTCACAAGAACGTCACAGTTCACACCAAAAGAGACTAATTTCACGAAAAGAACAACATTAAACCGCTGTGGTTTGCGTATCTCTGCTTTTCCATTTTACAGCCAGACCCAAACTAAGAATGAGAATGGCTGCCCCAAAAATGTATGGCAAATTGATATGCACCTCGAACAATGTACCCGCAAGCGCAGGTCCTAGAATATTACCAATACTCATATAAGCATTGTTCATGCCAGCTGCAACTCCCTGCTCATCCCCCGCCATTTTGGATAAAGCAGTATTAATGGCTGGCCGAAGCAACGACGTAGCGGTAAAGAAGATGAGCGATACCCCGAGTACATAATAAAAGTTGCCAGAGAGCAGCATAAGCACAAGGGAAATCGCCGAAAACAGAAAGGAACCGATGATGACACCTTTTTCGCCAAAACGGTTTAACATCGGACTGATTACCACAGCTTGAATCACGGTTCCGACCAGTGCACCTACGGTAATAATGATAGCAATATCACGCTCATTATAATGAAACTTCCCCGTCACAAAGAAAGGAAACATCGTTTCAAAATGTGTCAGTCCAAAGGTTAAGGTGAATATCATAATCAGCAGCATAAAGTAAGGCTTGCGGAAAGAAAGGGCAAACTGTTTAATCACATTGTCCCGTTTGGCCTTGACATTCCGAAACTTCAACTGTTTTTCCAGTGATAAGGTTTCGGGTAGCATAATCAAGGAAATCAGTGCAGCTACGCCCGATACGGCCGCCGAAACATACAAGGGCGTACGAATCGAGATATCTGCCAGCAAACCGCCCACACCAGGACCGATCACAAAGCCAAGAGACATGGCGGCACCCAACAGCCCCATTCCTCTACCGCGATTGTGGACCGTTGTAATGTCAGCAATATAGGCCATCATCGGAGGAATCATAAAGGCTGCCCCTGCACCACCCAGTAAACGGGAGATATACAATGTGGTCAACGATTCCCCAATCGCAAACAATACAGAAGAAGCCGTCATGATTACCAAACCGATAATAATCATTTTTTTACGTCCGTATTTATCGGACCATTCCCCCGCTAGCGGCGAAAACAGGAATTGGGTTAAGCCAAACACGGCAACCAAATAACCACCCGTTTCACCACTGCCTCCCAAGGAGCTCATAAACTTAGGGAGGATCGGAATAATGAGGCCAATTCCCAGCATGGCAATAAACATATTAATCATCAAAATGACCAGCGGTCCCATTTTCAACTGTTGTGAATCTGACATGTTGCGTTTTGTCCTCCTCAGGTTCTTTATTTCGTATACGAAAATCTTATTTTGCAACCATTTCAGCAAAACTCTTCATTATATTAATAGAGCGAGAGACAAATAACAATCATAAAATACTTCCGATAACCCTGAATCTTTCCTTTGACAGGACAGCAAAAAGGAACAACCTGAAATGGCGATGTTGTCCCTCTCATACGAACGACCAGGGTGAATTTCTGGAACGGTCTGGCGGTCCCTACGATCCCTATTGTGGATCTTCGAATAGCTCCTGTATCATCTTTTCCTTGTTATTCAGAAATTGCTTGGTGATGATAAAATGATCGGTTTCCTCCAGTGTCCGGATGTCGATCCCTTCATGTGTCAGATGATACAAGATGGAATCTGGATAAGCCATCAAAATGGGGGAATGAGTAGAAATGATAAACTGTGAGCCCTGCTGCACCAGCTCGTGAATCCGTGCAAGCATGGCCATCTGGCGCAAAGGCGATAACGCAGCCTCCGGTTCATCCAAAATATACAATCCTTGTCCTCCAAACCGATGCACAAAGGCAGCAAAAAAAGACTCGCCATGCGACTGCTCATGCAGCGATTTGCCTCCGTAGGAGTTTCGAATAGGTGGGCCTCCACCTTCGCGATCCAGCTCGTCGATATGAGTCGCCACATTATAGTAGCTTTCCGCCCGGAAAAAGAAGCCATCCCTCGGCTTTTCTATCCCTCTCACCAGCCGGATATGCTCATGCAGTGAGGAATGCGTGGCTTGTGTAGAAAAATTAAAATTTTTAGTACCGCCCTCTGGATTAAATCCCCACGCGACCGCGATTGCCTCCATAAGCGTCGATTTACCTACACCGTTTTCTCCAATAATATAGGTAACGGAAGAATGGAATTTAAGTTCATTCCACTGGTGTAAGGCTTTTAAGTTAAACGGATATTGGCTCTTGTCAGCATCTGGAGGCCATATCAGCTCCAGGCGACGTATAAAAAGATTACGATCCCATATACTCATGTCCAGTTCAGCTCCATTGCCAAGCAATTCACTAGGTTTTCCATCATTATATTGGAATTATTTACAACAATCAAACTGAAACCCCATTTCGTAACCCTTCTGTTGTTATTCAAACGATTATTACAGGTATAATATATAGTAATGTTCATCGGGCATGAAATCTAAGCACTTCATTCCGTGTACATCTCATTCTTTTCCAAGCAGGTGAATCTATGAAATCTAATCACAAACCGATTCAATCCTTTAAAATCGTACAGTTCGTGATGACCGTCTACAGGCAACGATTGACACGTATTCTGCTACCACTGGCTGTACTGGCTTTTATTATATGGGAGGCCGGACGAGAACTAAAAGACTTTAATCTGGCGCGTATGCTTCATGAGCTGCGGCGAATGGATGCCACCTTTCTGATCGAGATTGGCTTGTTCTCACTAGCTGCCGTGGCGGCTATGAGCGCATACGATTACGTAATCAGGCATCATTTCAAGCTTCAGGTCAAGCCTGGAACGACATTTCGCTATGCCTGGATCTCCAATACCTTCAATAATGTCTTTGGGTTTGCAGGCTTTACAGGAGCGGGACTTCGCACAGTGCTGTATAAAAAAAGCGGGGTGCCGTTGGGTGTCATCACCTCTGCGGTCGTATTTCTTTCGCCAGTCGTCATTACCGGACTATCTTTGCTGGCTTGGGGAGCCATTGTCCATCTGTATCCGGTACAGCCTGTACTGGATGCTCATCCGTGGCTTCATTGGGCGCTGTGGGGAATGGCATTGTACCTGCCGCTATTTCTGATCATGCAGCGCTCCAAACGGTACTCCACATGGTTCAACAAGGGAGAAGGACAGCTTTCCTGGTCCACCATCTCCGCTTCCATCAGTGCTTCCCTGCTGGAATGGCTGCTGGCTGGCCTTACCTTTGCATGGATCGGCTCGCACTTGCTCCATGAATTGCCGATGCATGCTGTGTTCGGTATTTATGTAATAGCCGCGATTGCCGGGTTGATCAGTCTTGCACCCGGAGGGGTCGGGGCATTCGACATCATTGCCCTGCTCGGGCTGCAAATGGCGGGAGCCAACTCAGATCGGGCACTGGCTGTGCTGCTGGTCTTTCGTGTCTTTTATTACATCATCCCGTGGCTCATCGGCTTGGTATTAGCCGCGCTGGAAATGATTCCGCGTAACGAGCGCCTGAATCAGCTAGCTGAGACGGGCTGGGACTACTCCCTTAATGCGTGGCAGAAGGTATGGGGTTGGCCTGGTCAATTCCGATTTTTGGCAGATCTAGGAGTATGGGCGCTTGGTAAGCTGGTACTCATCTCCGGCGTGGTGCTTCTTTTGTCGGCAGCTACGCCAGGTCTATTATATCGGCTCCGTTTTGCTGAGCATTTGCTCAGCCTGCCCGTCATGCGCTTGTCGCATGAAATCTCAGTCATCATCGGGATTATGCTTGTCGTCCTGTCCCACGGAATCTCTCTACGTATTCGCAGAGCATTACGACTGACATTGATATTGCTGCTGGCCGGCGCCATTTTCACCTTCATTAAAGGTCTGGATTTTGAAGAAGCCTTATTCCTACTGTTCGTGGCGTTAATGCTATGGATCTCGCGCTCGCGGTTTTATCGGGTCAGTGCACCACTGAATCGGCACAATATTTTAATATGGGGCGGATTATCTCTACTTGTAACCGGGGCTTATTTTATCATTGGGGCAGGCTCCAATACTCCGTTTATGCGCCATTTGCACGCCAAGGTTCATCTGGACTTTTTTATGAACCGCAGCGATTACGGAGTTACTGCCGTGTTTAGTCTGATTTTGGCATGGGTATTCCTGACGGTGTACTTCTTTCTTCGGCCTCAGCGTGGTATCAGCAATCTACCCGACGCGCAGGAGCTGGATAAGCTAAAAGAATTTTTGGAACGACAGGGTGGTAATCTCGTTTCCCACATGCTTTTTCTGGGCGATAAATATCTGTATTGGACCAAAAATGAACAGGTCGTCATTCCCTATGCTCGCAGTCGGGACAAACTGATTGTATTAGGTGACCCACTCGGTCCAAAAGAACGCGTGAGTGAAGCGATTCAGGAATTTCAGCGGTTCGCAGATCGGTATGCGTTAACGGCTGTATTTTATCAGGCATCACCGGAGTATTTGTCCATCTATCACGAGAACGGCTATCGCTTTTTCAAACTGGGCGAGGAAGCACTGGTGCCGCTGGAATCCTTTACACTGACGGGCAAAAGCAATCAAGCGCTACGTAGCGCCAAAAACCGCTTTGACCGCGATGGCTACTCATTCGAAATCATCCAACCGCCTCTAGAGGCGTCACTGATTGAGGAGATGCGTCATGTTTCGAATATTTGGCTGGACGGGCGCAAGGAGAAGGGATATTCACTCGGCTGGTTCAAAGAGCCCTATCTTCAGTTGGCACCGATTGCATTGCTAAAGGACTCTGAAGGAAAAGTTATCGCTTTCGCTACGATGGCCCCTGCCTATGATCATGGACGGACGGTCTCCATTGACCTAATGCGCCACTTGCCTGACACGCCAAATGGCACGATGGATTATTTATTCACACGGGTCATTGAGTGGGCCAAGGAGAGTGGATATGCGACATTTAATCTGGGAATGGCACCGCTGTCCCAGGTAGGGCAAAGCGAAAAGGCATTGCGCGAGGAAAAGCTGGCTCGACTTGTTTTTCAATACGGGGGACATTTTTACGGCTTTCAGGGGCTTCGGCGCTTTAAGGATAAGTTCAAGCCGCAATGGGAGCCGCGTTATCTGGCCTATCCGGCTTCTGTCTTTCTACCGATCCTGACGCTGGAGCTGGTATATCTCGTGTCCAAACGCTCGGACTAAACAAAGGGCTAACCAAAAGGCTTTTGACACCTAACACGACGTAAAGAAGGGTGTTCCCCAACCACGAACGGTTGCAGGAACACCCTTTTACATTCACAAATCTTCTTAGAAGCTACCTTTTACAACAACTTCAGACAGTGGGAAACGTCCTGATGGACGTGCTGGTACTTGTGCCTTACCTACGCTAATAAGCAGGGTTGGCAGGTAACGTGCCGGAATATTGAATTGCTCGATCAATTGTGCTGGAATGAAACCGCCCATTGCGCAAGTGTCGTAGCCCAGAGATTTAGCAGCCAGCATAATGTTTTGTGCTGCAAAAGCAGAGTTCAGGATGGCGGCATCGCGAGCTACTTGCGGGTTTTGGTACGCGCCGTTGATTTGACCTACCAATGCGTCACGGATTTCCGCTGGCAGTGCGCCTGCTTCTACCGCTTGATCATAAATGACGGTGTTGCGGTTCGCTTCCAAATCACCCAATACGGCAATCGTAACGGAACTTTCCACTACTTGACCCTGATTGTAGGCGATAGGTAGCAATTTTTGCTTGTCCGCTTCGCTTTCGATGACAAGGAATTTCCAATGTTGAAGGTTCCAAGCGGAAGGAGCTTCTATCGCGGCAGTCAAAATAGCCTCCAAATCTTCCTCTGGCAATTTAAAATCCTTAACATAGCTCTTTACCGCGTGTCTTTCACTAATAGTAGATAGGGTTTCATTTTTTGGACTGCTCGACATTCTAGGCACTCTCCTAATTTCTTAATATATATCTAACTTGAATCCTCATTAACTTCCCAAACTACTGCAATTATAAAAATGATAGTGAATGATGTCAATATGTTTAAGTATGACCCTGCACTCAAAATACAGTACAATACGGATAAAGACATACATATCGGCATATGCCTGCCGATGGGACAAGACACGGGTGAGTTCATTTTGTTCTCATTTGAATTAAAAAAGGAGCGTTACTATGATTGGATCGTTTAAAAAAACGGATATTGCTTTGTTTGCCGCCTGGGTTGTAGCTTGTGTGGCCACATTGGGCAGTCTGTATCTCAGCGAGATTTTGGGGTATGAGCCTTGTAAGCTGTGCTGGTTTCAGCGCATTCTGATGTATCCCCTGACCCTTCTGCTCGGAATTGCATATTTTCGAGGAGATTCGGGGATACGTCGTTACGTCATGCCGTTGGCTATCATTGGAGGCGCGATTGCGGCCTATCATTTTATCATTCAGCGCATCCATGCAGCCGCCAAAGCAGCTGCGCAAACTTCAACTTCCTGCGGCAGAGTATCCTGTGAACAGGATTACCTGAACTGGTTCGATTTTATCACCATTCCTTTTCTCGCACTGATCGCCTTTATCCTTATTATTGCAGCCATGGGTTATATCATGCGTCAGGAGAAAAAATCAGCTCAAGGAGAGGTACAAGCAAAGGAACTCGCATAAGTATGAAAGAGACCTAATTATAGGACCCGTTACCACCAAGAGGCGTATAATCCGCTTGCCCAAGGAAAGACTGTAACTAAATATATCCATTGCATGTGTGCTATAATGTAAAAGGTTTGCAGTCTGTCCAATAACGCTTATATTCCTTATAGAGGGGGCCAGTCCATGTTTCATATTAGCACCCCATTGCTGCAATATGGCGCAACCTTCGGTATGATCTTAATCGCTATATCGGCTATTTTCATCCGTATGAAGACAGGTCATCGCCCGATTAATGCCAAAAAAATCATCATCCCACCGCTCGGCATGAGCACCGGTTTTATGATGTTTGTGGTGCCGGAAGTACGGGTTCCCTGGCTTTGGGCGCTAGGCGCTTTTCTGGTCGGCTGGTTTATTTTTTCTTACCCGTTGATCCGCAGCACCAAATTTGAATTGCAAGAAGGGCTGGTTTTCGTGCAACGCTCACGTACCTTCTTTTTTATCCTGATCAGCCTGCTGATCATCCGATTGCTGTTGCATGAATTTATTCAGCATTACATTACCATTCCGCAGACAGCAGGGCTATTTTTCATCCTAGCCTTCGGGACCTTGTTACACTGGCGGCTTCGTATGTATTTCCAATATCGTCAGTTCGTTCCGAACGAGGCGGAAGTTCGCATCTGACAAACAGGTTTTTAACATGCATGCCCGCATGTTGCTGTATAGACCAAAAAGACACGTTCTCCTAAAAGGAGCCGTGTCTTTTTGGTCTATCAGGTCTACATTATGCATTCCGGAAAAAGGAGCTATTCGATTGCGTCCCTCTGTCTTCGCAGTGTACAGCATTCGATCTGCCTGAACATGCCTGGGACTGGAACGGACATGCAGCGGATGCTTATAGCAAAAGAGACCGTCCTCTGGACAGCCCCTTTTTCTGTAACATGTCTAGCTCATTCAACCCGTTAGTCTGTATGCTACCGATGGATGCCTGCTTTATTGCTGGGTCAAAATAATCGGACCCTCTGCTGTAATGGCCAGCGTATGCTCGTATTGCGCAGACAAGCCGCCGTCCAACGTGCGTGCGGTCCAGCCGTCGGCATCAATTTTACTGCGGTATGTGCCTGTGTTGAGCATCGGCTCAATTGTAATGACCATGCCCTCTTTTAAGCGTGGTCCACGGTGCGGCGGTCCGTAATGTGGAACCTGCGGTTGCTCATGCATCTCTTCCCCGATGCCGTGCCCAATAAATTCGCGTACGACCGAGAAGCCTTCCGCTTCCGCATAGGTTTGTATCGCATGGGAAATATCTCCGATCCGGTTACCGATAACAGCTTGCTCAATCCCTTTATACAGTGATTCCTTGGTAACGTCCAGCAGCTTTTGCGCCTGCTCAGACACATTACCTACCGCATACGACCAAGCGGAATCTGCCAGCCAGCCATTCAGGTTCACAACCATGTCGATCGTCACGATGTCCCCGTCCTTCAACGGTGTCTTATTCGGAAAGCCGTGGCAAATCACATCGTTAGGTGAGCCACATGTTGCAAACTGGTAGCCGTTATAGCCCTTTTGCTCCGGTGTTGCGCCATGCTTCTTCATAAAGGATTCTGCGAAAGCGTCGATTTCCAGTGTCGTAATGCCTGGCTTGATCATTTTGGCAATTTCCCGGTGGCAAGCAGCCAAAATGTCTCCAGCTTTTTTCATATTTTCAATTTGTTCTTTGGTTTTAATGATAATCATTAAACGGTCTCCTTCTTTTCCGTGTTCGTTCCACTTTTCACTGCTTCTTTTTTCTGCTTCTATTGTAACGCTAAAAGCAGCGAAATGGAACCGATGTCAACTAACACCGTTTACAAGGATCTTAAACGGGGTATATAATACTCCATAACTTGTATACCAGTATGCAAAATTATTTCCAAGATAGGAGTATCCTATGAAATATCCAACAACCTGGTTACAGGGCGCATCGCTTGGGGAAAGGATTGCTTGTGAACTTCGGCTTCAGATTATACGGGGTATTCAGACGCCAGGTACTGTGCTATCTGAGAATCAGATTGCTGCCGATTTTGGTACCAGTCGTTCTCCGGTGCGTGAAGCCTTGAAGGCACTCTCGGGCGAAGGACTGATCCGTTTGGAGCGCATGGGGGCGGTTGTCGTCGGCATGACACCCGGTGATATGGAGGAGCTATTCGATGTGCGAATGCTGATTGAGCATTTTGTTGTACAAAGGTATGTACATAGTGATAATGCCACATTGGTGACTGTTCTGAATCAGATGATTGACAAAATGGAAGTCGCTCTCAAGTACAGGGATGTCGTTGAATTTTCTCTTCAGGATTTTAATTTTCATGAGGCTCTGGTTCTGGAAGCAGGCCATACCCGTATTCTTCATACCTGGAACGGTATGAGACAGTTAATCCTGACGGTCATGTTAGCTGCGACAGAACAACGATTTGCGTCCAACATCGAAGAATCACAAGTCACGATTCACAAACATCGAACCTTTGCAAACGCTTTAAATCAAGGGAATGCTCAGGAGTTGTCGGGATTTATTGAGGATCATTACCGAGATACCCGCAACGCGGTTAACGACAGCGTCCTGTCTCCCTACAGAAAGACATCGTCCTAGCCGCAACATGCGTGACAAAGAGCCGATGTACCGCGCTTCATGCGTTTCTTGCTGGCGCGGTTCTCTTTTACATTAAAGTTGTCGACAAGTATACATTTAACTACACATATAAGAATAAGGAGGCATACCTTCATGAACACATTATTCGGCTTAAGCCATAACGCGTCCCTGCTCATATGGGCGCTAGTTACCGTCATTCTTTTGATTTTGCTGATTGCCAAATTCAAATGGAATCCCTTCGTTTCACTGCTGCTTTCGTCGGTATTTCTCGGACTGGTTAACGGGATGCCGGGACATGAAGTTACTGCCTCCATTACCAAGGGGCTCGGCAGTACACTCGGCTCCATCGCCATCGTGATCGGTTTAGGCACCATGCTCGGTAAAATGATGGCAGAATCCGGCGGTGCCGAACGCATCGCGATCACACTGATGGATCGTTTTGGTGAAAAACGCGTTCATTGGGCGATGATGATCGTAGGCTTTATCGTGGGTATTCCAGTATTTTTTGAGGTTGGTATTATTTTATTAATTCCCATCCTGTTCACGGTTGCCCGTAAAATGAATATGTCTCTGCTGAAAATCGGTATTCCAATGCTGGCAGGACTATCGACGGTACACGGCCTTTTACCGCCCCACCCGGCTCCGATGATCGCGATTGAAGCCTTTAACGCCAATATTGGACGCACGATAGGATATGCACTCATCGTGGGCATTCCATCCGCCATTATTGCAGGCCCGGTCTTCGGCGCTTGGATTGGCAAAAGAATCATGGTCAGACCTTCCGAGAGGCTGGACGAGCAGTTCAGAAATACGACGGGACGGTCGTTGCCTCCTTTTTGGATTACTTTGTTCACCATTTTGTTGCCTGTTATTCTAATGCTTAGCGGATCAGTCGCTGAAATCGTAGACCCGGCCAATACACATCCACTCACTATATTTTTTAAATTCATTGGTGATGAGGTTATGGCATTGCTGATTGCGGCTGTGTTCTCTTTTTTCTCGCTAGGCTATGCACGTGGTCTAAAGAAAGAGGACTTGTCCCGTTTTACCAGTGAATGTCTGGCGCCAACAGCATCTATCATCTTAATTATCGGGAGCGGCGGTGCATTTAAAACGGTATTGATCGACAGCGGTGTAGGTCAGGCCATTGCAGCGGTCGCTACAGGAGCCCATATGAATGTGATTGTATTTGCTTTTCTGGTCGCTGCGCTCATTCGTGTAGCCACTGGATCAGCGACAGTCGCGATGACGACAGGCTCCGGTATTGTCGCACCTGTGCTGGCGCTTACTCCCGGCGCGAATGTCGAACTGGTCGTCCTTGCTACAGGGGCAGGGTCGCTGATCTTGTCTCATGTGAATGACGCCGGTTTTTGGATGATTAAAGAGTTTTTCAATATGACGGTTCCGCAGACTCTAAAATCATGGACCGTTATGGAAACCATCCTCTCCCTGGTCGCTTTCGGTTTGATTATGCTGCTGAGTGTGTTAATTTAACGATAATGAGCTAATAACGGTAAGTGAAGGGGAGATTGAATATGACAGACACCCGATATATGATCGGCGTCGATATCGGCACAACCAGTACCAAAGCGGTGCTTTTCGAAGAAAACGGCAATATTGCCGCCCAGCACCATGTGGGCTATCCGCTCCATACACCTGAGCCGGATGCGGCAGAACAGGACCCGGAAGATATTTTCAAAGCTGTCGTGACGACGGTGCAAGAGGTCATGAAACAAAGCGGAGTGTCAGCCGAGCATGTGCTGTTCGTCTCCTTTAGTTCGGCCATGCACAGTGTACTGGCGGTGGATAAGAACGGCAAACCGCTGACCGCCTCCATCACTTGGGCAGATAACCGTAGCGCCAAATGGGCCGAAGCGCTCAAACATGAATACAACGGACACGACATTTACTTACGTACCGGAACGCCCATTCATCCCATGTCACCGCTAACGAAACTGATGTGGATTACACGGGATTTACCGGATATTGCGGCCCAGACGTATAAATTCATTTCCATTAAGGAGTACGTTTTTGCCCGGTTATTCCACCAATATGTCGTGGACCACTCGATTGCCTCTGCAACCGGACTTATGAATTTGCAGCAGCTGGACTGGGATGAGGAAGCACTGCACATTGCAGGTGTGACAAAGGAGCAACTATCCGAGCTGGTGCCGACAACGCATGTGCTCAAAGGGCTGGATGAGACCTATGCGCATGACATGGGTCTACTGAAGACGACTCCTTTTGTAATCGGGGCCAGCGACGGTGTCTTGTCCAACCTCGGTGTGAATGCGATCAAACCTGGAGTTGTCGCGGTTACCATCGGCACCAGCGGAGCCATCCGTACCGTAGTTGATAAGCCGCTCACGGATGCCAAAGGGCGCTTTTTCTGTTACGCCTTAACCGAAAAGCTGTGGGTCATCGGAGGCCCGGTGAACAATGGAGGTATAGTCTTCCGCTGGATCCGGGATGAATTTGCAGCCTCCGAGGTGGAAACGGCCAAACGACTGGGACTTGATCCATATCATGTGCTGACCCAAATTGCGGAACAGGTACGTCCTGGCTCCGACGGTTTGCTCTTTCTTCCGTACTTATCCGGTGAACGTGCGCCCCTGTGGGACCCAAATGCTCGCGGCTCCTTCTTCGGTCTGTCCCTGCGTCACAAAAAAGAGCATATGATTCGCGCCGCTCTGGAGGGTGTGCTGTTCAATTTGTATACCGTCATGCTCGCCATGGAAGAAGTCATCGACAGACCGTCAGTCATTCACGCCACTGGTGGATTTGCACGCTCGGAGCTATGGAGACAGCTCATGGCGGATATTTTCGATCAGGAAGTCATTATCCCCGAAAGTCTGGAAAGCTCATGTCTGGGCGCAGCTATTCTGGGCTTGTACGCGCTGGGACGGATTGATTCGCTGGATGCTGTGTCCGGTATGATCGGTACCACTCACCAGCACAAACCTGTAGCAGAACACGTGGATATTTATCGCGATTTACTACCGATTTATATCCGCATTTCACGTAAATTCGAAGAAGAGTTCAAGGATATTGCGGAATTTCAGGCCAAGTCCCTACAATCTTAAATTAGTGGAACCTGTTCTAACGCTGCTGCGTATTACCTTTTTATAAAAACCTGTCTATGTCAGTTGGGCAGGGTAAGAAGGAGGATTAGACGATGCTTAAACAATTACTGCACCGCCTGCTACATTCCACCTCTCATTCTCATAAGCGGCGATACAGCAGCTCAGACCGTTATTACGAACGTGAACGTAAACACCATTCTTCTTCAGACGGTTACAAGAATAGCCACAATGGGCACCGATATTACAAAGATAAACGCCGTCATTACTCCAGTTCTTAGCCAAACAACAAGAAGTAGCGACGGAATAGAGCGTACCACAAGAAGCATGCCACAGGCTCCTTCAAACCCTATAAAGCGAAGACCCTTCTCATCTCAAGGGCCTTCGCTTTATTGTTGTGCGCCCTTCGTTATGCAGGGCAACATCTGTGCATTTTACAGGAAATCGGTTATGACCGAAATTACAGAAACAGGGTTTTAGAGATGATCACCAGCAAAATAAACAGAACCAGAATCGCTCCTACAGAGGTCCATGCTCCTACGCCGCAACCCATACCGCCTACTCCACACATATGACTCATTTACAACACTCCCTTCGCTCATTTACAGAATCATTGTATGTAGACCTGGTCAAATGCGTAAGGGGGGCATTCCCCCATTTTTGCGGCGAATGCCTGTTTATTTTTAGGGACTATCTATGGGTTAATCTCAAGCAGCAACAATGCTTCCTCCAGCTCTTGCATAAACTGTCGGCTATTCTCATAACGTGGCCGAATCTGAAAAAGACGCTCCAGCATTTGACGCACAGGTGAACTCAGTTTCAATTCTTCCTGCCAGCTTGCCGGCGGTTGATCCGGCTGAGGCTCGTAACTGCTATACAGCATAAAAAGCATTAAATGTCCGACATCGTACAAATCGCTGTAGACGGCGACATCTTGTCGCTCGGGTGCGCGCTTTTCCAGCATGGATTCGGTAAATATATCCTCCTGCCGCTCTCCTACCGCCAGAGCAAGACCAAAGTCAATCAGGTAAGGCTTCCCCTCACGGTGAATCACATTGGGAATGCGGATATCCCGATGGATATAGCCCCGTTCATGCACATGCAGAACTCGCTCCATTAACTCCAAAATGTAGACAATGCATTCCTGTTCTGTAAAGGAACGCTCCTGTTCGAATATAAGCTCCTCCAGCGTCATGCCAGAGATGTATTCCATGATCACAACTATTCCGTTCGAATGCTCGACACTTTCGAGTAGCTTCGGAATATAAGGGTGTTCCATCTGCCGCATAATATGAGCCTCGCGCTGCAATAGCTGAACTGCCTTCGCCCGTTTGCTCGGTCTGGGCAATTTCACCGCCACCTCTTGTCCGCTGTTCCGATCCAAACAGAGGTAGGTTAGACCATAGCTCCCCATGCCTAAAAGCGAACGAACATCATAACGTCCGCTCAGTAAATCGCCAGGCTGTTTCGGATAGTCCATCCATGATTCATATGCGTTCCGCAACCAAGCAAACATATTTATATCCTTTCCTCTACATGCCGCAGCAACGTTTCTTATGCGGCTTGTTCTCGTATTCTTATATTCCGTTATTATACCATCCACGATAAAAGACCATCAGAACCGGGAAGGTCTGATGGTCTTTATCAAAAAAGATGCTGGTTATGCCTCTCTGCGTCTGCGCGGTGTCAGACCAAGCCAGGACAACAACGAACCGCGCGATTTGCGTTGCCTGCCCTGGTAGGTACGCAAATTCGTAATTAACTGCCGGTCCCGTTCCTCGTCGATCCTTTCTTTCATCCAGCGTTTTTGATCCTCCAGTTGGTTAGACAGGTTGATATTCTTTTCCACCAAACGGCTGTGCTCTGCTTCCAACTCCTCCAAACGGCTCCGCATTTCCAACAAAGCGTTTTGCACCATGTCCTGCATCTGCGCCAGTTCCTGTGGCTCTACGGACTCCTGCGTTTGTACGGATACAGGTGCTTGTTCCAATCTATACTCAATGGTAGATGCCAAAGTCTGGAACTCCTCCTGCGACTGTAGCTGCATCATGGGTTCCTCTGACAGTTCCTGAGCATTCATTTCATCCTGTAACTCTGTCAGTTCAACCGTAGCAGCAGCTTGCGCCTGCATGACCGTCTCTTCCCTGCCCTCAGCCGCCGCCATTATTTCTTCCCAAGTTGCGGTCAGTGACTCAGCATCCGAGATGGGTGGCAAGCGGAATTCCTCATCCTCCATTTGAAAGGGAGCGGTCACTCTCTCAAGCACCACCTGAACCGCCTGCTCCATCGTCATATGCTGCTCACGCAACGCCCTCCGCATCACCTTCAAGCACTCAACATCCTCAGCACTGAACATTCTCGATTGATTCGCGGAACGCTGAAACACATACCCTTGCTCCTCCAGCGCCGCTGCATATTTACGAAGGGTACTCGCCCCGATTCCCAACTGCTTTGCTGCTTCCGTCGTCGATTTGCTTTCTTCCATTTAATCATTACCTCCCCGGATGGTATGGAAAGAAATTAGCTTGTATATGTAGAATTCGCGAAATCCATTGGAAACCCTTTGGCAAAAATGTTCTAATATTGCAGACTGCTAAGAACCTTTGTCATAACGGAATATTTGTAGAAATACAAGAAACGACATTGCAAGAGAATACTTTCGTTTTATGTACCCTTCAGACTCTTTAAAGAGCGTCACATAAATGTCACACTTTCATGATTTCTATGGCACCATTCCTTCCATCAACATGGTCCATGTTATAATTTATACAGCGGTCACCTTAAATATAAATTGAAACGTCCTCTCCTACCTTCCAGTAAAAGTATTGATAATTTACGTTCATTCTACAATTAATCCTAGAAAGACACCTCTATTTACAGTTCATTTTTAATTTTCCAGAATGGAGACAAAAAAATGGATATTTTCAAAAGATCAGCAATATGTTATGTTATGTAACGTAAAATGGATTTCAGGCATAATTTGTAGCATATTAACGTTCGCTGGAACGAGGAGGCAACATAGATGAAGGGGAAGGCAAGGAAAGTAGCTATTGTCGGCGCGGGAATGGTCGGTTCGAGCTGTGCCTACTCAATGGTTAATCAGTCCATTTGTGATGAGATCATGATGATTGACCGCACGTATGATCGGGCTTTGGCCCATGCACTGGATCTGTCCCATTGTATGGATTTTACGTCCACACGTACCAAGGTACGTGCAGGCACGTATGCAGACTGCACGGATATGGACGTTGTGATTATAACGGCTGGAGCCAACCCTAAACCGGGTCAAGACCGCCTATCTGTGCTGGATGACGCAGTGCTTATTACCAGAGAGATTGTAACAGCGATTATGGAGGGTGGTTTCGACGGTATATTCGTCATTGCCGCTAATCCTGTCGACATTGTAACGTATATGGTACAAAGTATATCCGGTCTGCCACGCAACAAGGTGATCGGCACGGGCACCTCCATTGACTCATCCCGACTCAAGACGTTGCTTTCTGAAGTATTTTCCATAGATCCGCGCAGCGTACAAGGATATGCGCTTGGCGAGCATGGCGAATCCCAATTCGTTGCCTGGTCACACGTCACGATTGGTGGTAAGCCACTCTTGCACATTTTGCGTCAGCATAAGGAACGATTCAGCCACGTCGATCTGGACGACATTGCCCGTAAAACTCGGGATGCAGGCTGGGAGATCTTCACCCGCAAAGGCGCCACTTATTTTGGTATTGCCAATGCGCTGGCATACATTACACGTTCCATTTTAAATGATGATGGTAAAATTATAGCGGTCTCTGCTGTATTGGACGGCGAGTACGGGCACACCGATGTCTGCACGGGCGTTCCGGCGATTATCGGCAGCAGAGGAATTCAAGAGGTCATCGAGCTGGAGCTAAGTCCGGAAGAACAAGCGAAGTTCGACGCCTCTTGCCACCTTATCAGCAATAATATTCGTGCCATTTCAGGCCTAGTGTAAACCAATAGCACAGTAAAAAAACTCCTTACCCTCATTGAGGATAAGGAGTTTTTGCAATCCCCGTATTTCGCCCTATATCTCTTTATAACGAAATACTGTCAGTCCCGCCAACGTAAATACGACAAAGCTACCCATTATAACCGTCAACAGTGTATCCGTTGGCACCATGAACGCCCCGAAGTTGTCTCTTCCACTCGGCATCATCGCCAATAAAGGCTGTGTCCATGGATAGTACGGACCGTAGGTTTGAGAATTGGCGACCAGAATATTCGGCACGGTGAAGACGAAATTCAACGCAAGCGGTGCGGCAAAGCTGGACCACAGGAAGGACACCATCAACTGCAACGCAGCCAGCGGCAGGCAGGCTACCCAGCCGGCGAGCAAACTTTGAGCGATCACGGCCCATGGAATCGGTCCGTTCATGTCCTGCACAACTCCAACACCCAGCAACGCTCCTCCGAACAGTAGCTGGGTCAATCCGACCAAGGCCATAATGATGGTCAGCTTGGCCGCATACAGACTCGTGCGGGACAATGGCAATGACATCAGCTGCTTCCAACCGCCGCCCCCATGCTCGAATCGGCAGACCAGAGATGCAAATACGGCGGTCAGCATCGGCATGAACAGCAGCGCATGAACTGTAAGCATGGCAGACAACAACACCTGCCAATTCCCTCCCGGGTTTGCCAGCAAACCAATCAGGACGGCAATCGCCGGGCTGACGAGCGCAAGGAGCCAGACGGGCGATTTCGCCATTTTCATACGTTCAACAGAAAGCAGCCGTACATATCCTCCGAACATTACGCCACATCCTTTCGGCTAAAATGGGCCGCTGTCAGCAGGCTGAGAAGCACACCCGTTCCGCACCCGACGGACGCAAACATCCACGCTTGAGGTGCAACCCATGCGAATTGAGGCCAGGCCAACGGAAACCATTCGGACAGCTGTGAAGCAAACAAGCTGCCGATGCCTAACGTAATGCCCAGTGTTACAGGCAGAGCCTGATTATGGAACGTGACCGTTAACCACAACAATAATACGAGCATAGGCAGCGTGCCGCCTAAAGGCCAAAATCCAAGCCGCAGTAATTCTCCAATCGGCGCCGGCTCTCCTCCGAAGCCGAGTAGCATGCCCAACACCCACGTCCCTACCGTCAGGAGTACACAGGACACACACAGCATCCCGATCGCCAGCGTCAGCTTGGCCATATAGACGCTGAATTTGGAAATCGGCAAGGCCAGTAGCTGCTTCCAGGAATTAGACATATGCTCCACATTCGCCAACATGGAAGCGACCATGGTGGCTCCTAACACCAGCGCAAGGGGGACAAACATAGCGATGTTATCCATCAAGGATTCCCACAAATGGCCCTTGTATCGCGGAATCAGATAGTCATAGCGGAGTCCAAAGTTCAGCGCCTGCATCGCCACCAGCCCAAGGGGACCGAGAAACACCAGGAACCAGATTCCCTTTCTGCGTGCTTTGAGCAGATCCGCCGTGAGCGCCCGCAGCATCATAAGGAAGTTCCTCCTTTGCCCACCACTTGCATGAACATATCCTCCAGCGATTTGCGGCGTTCCTCCACACGGTATACGGCATGCGTATTTTCGACCAATCTTCTGACCAGCAGCGCAACAGCCGCATCATTCATGTTCTCGAAATCCAGCGCCGATCCGTCCTTCACTGAATGGTAGCCCTGCTCACGCGCAATCAACTGGGCTGCTTCCGGTTCCGACACTACGATCCGAATTCCTCCCGCAGATTCCTGACGGAGATTATGAATCGTATTTTGAAAGACCAACTCTCCTTCACGGATAATACCCACAGTATTCGCCATATGCTCTACCTCGCTCAACAGATGGCTGGATACCAGCACGGTGATCCCCCGTTGCTTGGGCATCGCCTGAATCAATGTGCGCATTTCCTGAATACCCTCCGGGTCCAAACCATTCGTAGGCTCATCCAAAATGAGCACTTCGGGATTCCCAAGCAGGGCTGCTGCAATGCCAAGTCTCTGCTTCATACCCAGGGAGTAGCCTTTGACTGGACGTTTGGCATGCTTGGTCAGTCGGACGACCTCCAACACTTCGGCAATGTTTTGCTTGGGTACATTCAAAATACGGCGAATGGCCTCCAGATTTTCAATTGCGTTCAAATGACCATAATACGAAGGATACTCCACCAACGAGCCGACTTTACGCAAGATATCGAGCTTATGTCTGCGAATATCTTTGCCGAATATACGGATCGTTCCTCGAGTTGGGCGAATAAGTCCAAGCAGCATGCGGATCGTTGTCGTTTTCCCCGCTCCATTGGGACCCAGAAATCCGTAAATATCTCCTCGAGCTATTTTCAGGTCCAGCTGATTAACCGCCGCGCGGCCTTTGTATATTTTGCTGAGACTGTTCGTTTCAATAATGTATTCGTTCAAGTTCCTCACCTCGACACCTATCGTAACGTGCCAAGTTTAAAGCCAAGGGAACTCTGAGTTTAAGTTTTGTTTAAAAAACGGATTCTTGTCCCGGCTGATGAACTGAAAATCTCCCTCTCCAAATTCATTTCGCGAGCCAGCAGTTCTGTAATCGCCAAACCAATCCCTGCCCCTTTTTCACTGGACTGTTGCTCCATACCGGGCCCTTTATCTGTGATAACCAATGCCTCTGTCCCATTATCTTTCTGTACTTGAACACCGATATATCGGCCTGAGGCAGCATGGCGAACTACATTTTGAAAGAGATTGTCCAGCAGACGACGGAAGCCTTGCTCATCGACATTCCACACCATGCTATGTTCGGGCAGGTCGATATCCACTTCAAAGCCCTCCTTTTCCCACACCGGATACCAGCTGGCTACACACTCCCGCACTAGCCGCAGGATATCACGCGGTGTGTTATTCATAGTGTATTTTCCACTAGCTAGCAGATTATAGGTGAGCAGATTGTCGATCAGACTCCCAAGGTCTTTTAGCTTGTTTTCCATCAGTGTAATCGACTGTTTCCCTCTGCTGCTCAGATTTTCACCATCTAGTGTATACAGATGGCTACGCACGACCGTAAGCGGTGTCCGAATATCGTGTGACAGATCCGCGACCAGCCTCTTCCGCAGCTCTTCCTCCTGACGCTCACGTCCCCGACTCTCGGCCAACTGCTCGACCATCTGATTAAATGCTTCTTCCAGCTTGCCAATTTCATCCGGGCGTCCAGTGGCAACAAGAATAGGCAAGCCATCTTCTCCTCGCTGCGACATGGCGGCCTGAAGCTGCAACAGTCTACGCCGAATGCCTCCAAAAAACAGAAGAGATACGAATATAAAAGCGCCCAGAATCAATACGATAAAAAAGAGATAGTACATGAACATGCTACTATCTGTAGGTGGCTGTTCAAAGAACGAGCGAGGTACTTTTAATACCATATAGCCCTGATTCACATCATTCTTGCCCCCGCCAATAAAGGCTACTACCGTAAACGGCCCCTCATAGCTTGCTTGCTTCATAAATTCTATAGCCTGCGCAGCGTTCCATTGTTTTGGCATGTTAGGTTGTGTCGGTAACTCCAACCTTGTTTTACCTGCGGGATCCACCCAAAATATTTGTGAGTTAGGGAACATATCTTGTTGTATTTTGCGCAGATGGGCTGAGATTTGCTCTGGTGTGGCTCCCTTCAAAGCTACAGCTTCGCGATGCCAGCTATTTTCGGTATGGGTAGTAGAGGGATAGTAAGCATTTTTAGGCTTGAGCTCCGCCCCCCAATTCAATAACACGCTATATATCAAGGCTGTAGCAGGCAACACAATGGGCAACAGCATCATAGCAACCACAATAATGACCAGATAACGGAACAACAGTGAACTGCGAAACCGACCTCCCTGACCTGGCCTAGAGCTGGGGTACAGCCTCCTCCAATTTTTGCGCGTCCTGCTCATTATGCTTTCACCCGATATCCTACACCACGGATCGTCTCAATGATGCGGGGTGCCGCAGGATCAATCTCCAGCTTTTCACGAAGGTGTCGGATGTGGACCATTAAAGTTTTGTCTCCGTCGATATATGGGTCCCCCCACACTGCTTCATACATTTGCTCTTTCGTCATAATCTGGCCCAAATGCCGCAGCAAATAAGCAAAAATGTGATATTGCTTGCCTGTCAGTGTAATTTCCTCCCCGGTATCACGGTTCACAATACGGTTATCAGGAGAGAACACCGAGAGATGCCCCAGTTGTAAGGATTCTTCCGGCACGGTTCCCGATCGGCGCAGCAAAATCTCCATACGTGCTATGAGCTCGTCCGGGTGAAAGGGCTTGGTTACATAATCGTCGGCGAAATCCAGTCCTTGCAGCTTATCGTCAATGGATGTACGGGCAGACAACATGAGAATGGGAAGCTCCGGGTACTCTTTCTTGAGCCGCTTCCCCATGGTGAATCCATCCAGACCGGGTAACATCACATCCAAAATCACGAGTTGGCACGTACGGGCTGCTTCCACAGCCCCCTCCCCGCTGCGAAGCCATACTACAGCGTAATTCCGCTCTTCCAAATACTGATGCGTCCAAGCACCAATATCCTGGTCATCTTCGATGTATAACACATTTGTTTTCATCATGGGCACCTACTTATCGTTTTTCTTTTATGTAATGGGCATTATAGCATTTATGGTACATGACCCACTTAAAAAGGTTAATAACTACCTTATACGACATACGCTTCATATTTTCAAATTTGAATGCTCGTGAAAAAAGGAGGCCTACCCGATGCTGCTGGAAGCGATATACCATCACCCGAAACGCAATTGGGCTTTTGGTTATAATGATGAAACGATATTTCTACGGCTACGTGCGAAGAAAAATGACCTGAATACCGTTCATGCTCTTACCGGGGATAAATACGATTGGGACCGCACCCGACAACTTGTCCCGATGTCCAAATTCGCTACCGATGGCAGGTTTGATTACTATGAATGCAGCGTAAAACCTACTCACCGTCGGCTGAAATATGGATTTTTGCTAGAAGATGGTGAGGAACGTATTTGGATGAACGAGGACGACTTCACCACCCAGGAACCTCAGAACGCAGACAGTCTGTTCCAATATCCGTTTTTGAACCCGATTGATATTCTGAAGCCACCTGCATGGGTGAAGGATGCTGTATTTTATCAGATTTTCCCGGAACGTTTTGCGAACGGTGACCCCTCCATCAGCCCAGAAGGTGCAGAGACATGGGGCGGAACGCCACAAAGAGACAATTTTTTTGGTGGCGATCTACAGGGGATTCTGGATCACCTGGATCACTTGAACGAGCTAGGGATTAACGCCATATATATGACCCCTGTCTTCAAGGCAACGACCAATCATAAATATGATACCGAGGATTATATGGAGGTGGACCCGCATTTCGGGGACAAAAAGACATTGGAAAAACTGGTCGATGCCTGCCACGAACGAGGAATTCGGGTGCTGCTTGATGCGGTGTTCAACCATTCAGGCCGTACTTTTAAACCGTTCGTTGACGTGCAGGAAAAAGGCGAAGCCTCGCCTTACAAGGACTGGTTCCATGTACATAGCTTTCCCCTGGAAGTGGTGGATGGCACACCGACGTACGATACATTCGGGCTGGAACCGATGATGCCCAAGCTGAACACCGAACATCCTGAGGTGAAAAAGTACCTGCTGGAGGTGGCAAAGCATTGGATCGAAGAAATCGGCATCGATGGTTGGCGGCTGGATGTGGCAGACGAGGTGGATCACGCCTTTTGGCGGGAATTCCGCACTACAGTCAAGCAGGCCAATCCGAATGCGTACATTTTGGGTGAAATGTGGAATGAATCGTCTGAATGGCTTCAGGGGGACCAATTCGATGCAACGATGAATTATCCGTTCACCTACGCGGTGAATGATTTTTTCGTCAAAAAAGTGACCGATGCCCAAAACTTTGCCTTCGCCATCGGACGACAGCTGGCCCGCTATCCGCAGCAAGCATCCGAGGTTGCCTTCAATCTGCTGGATAGCCACGACACACCACGCCTGCTGACACTGTGCGGGGATGACAAGCGGCTGATGCGACTGGCCGCCCTGTTCCAGTTCACGTACATGGGCGCACCCTGCATCTATTACGGCGATGAGATCGGCCTGGATGGAGATGCCGATCCAGGCTGCCGCAAGTGCATGGAATGGGACACCGACAAGCAGGACCGCGAGCTGTTCGACTTTTACCGCGAACTGATTGCGCTTCGTAAGGGGCACCCGGTCCTCCGTGATCAGGGAAGCATCACCTTTCTGGAGGCACAGCCAGAGGGTACCTCACTTGCCTACGAGCGCCGCAGCGAGGAAGAAGTAATGCTCGTGCTGCTCAATCGTTCCGATGAGGATCACGTTTTTGAACTTGACATTCCTGAGCAGGAATGGCAATTAGCCTTTGGCGAAAGCCAGTGGTCCAAAGGAGCGAAGGGGTTGCACGCCAAGCTTCCACCCTACGGATACGCTGTACTGAAGGCAGCACCTGCTCGGTCAGTAAAACCTGCTTAAGAGGACGATGTCAAGACGGGAAGCAAGGCATCCGCCTATATAGGCGGATGCTGATGAAGGTACCTGCCGAATACGGCAAAAAAAGCGAGACCACCGGGAACAAGATGTTTACTTGTTCCTGATGGTCTCTTTACGTCGAATAAGAACTTCTATCCAAGCCGTTTATTTATTTTTAACATCTGTTCTTACTACCCCAACATCCGAAGCATTGATCGAAATGGGGTTACCGCCTTGTCCTGTCTGAGCTGAAGAAGATTGTCTGACGACCACCGAAACTCTTTTATTCTTAAATCCAGTTCGTCTCGTTCTTCCCAATGCAATACCTCCTTAAATATATACGTGAGTTCCTTAAACCTCTCAATTACGACTCAACCGTGAAGAGATATGCTATATGAATATGCCACTGTAGAAAACAGGTAGCGGCGAATAGCGGATCATAGAGAAAAGAGGCTCGGTGATTCACACAAAAAAACGAAATTTCCATCCATGCAAAAAACCGCTCCAAGGAGATACCTTGAAGCGGTTTTTTAGCGCTACCTGAGCCAGTAGAGCAGTTTACGCAGGTAGCGTCTGTGTTTTCAATTGCACGTACAACTGGTGCGTCACCTGCTGCGGCTCAATACCCAACTCATCTTCCAGTATTCTGACGAAGCTTTCATAATGCTTTTGAGCAGCGGTATAATCGCCCAGTTGGGCATAGGCGGTCAGCAGCAGACCGCAGATATCGTCTGAGTACGGCTCCCGTTGCTGGAGGCTGAGTAAGCGCTGAACAGACTGCCGGGTACGACCTGAGCGAAGCTCGTCTCTCGCCAGCTCAGAAGCACATGCCAGATACATACTGCGCAGCTTCTCCCTTTTTGCATACGCCCACGGGTAATCGTACTCCTCCAGATAGTTGCCACGGTATAGAGCCAACAGGCTCTCAATACGCGGCGTACCGCCGCTACCGGATGCAGCCCATTCGGATATTCCCCGCTCGAATAGCTCCACATCTGTAATCCAGCCACTGCGGTTCAAGCGGTAGCGATCCAGATTGTATTCCAGCTTCGTATCTTGCATCCGTTCTTTCAATGCCTTGCGGATTTGGTAAATGGACGTGTGCAGGTGAACAACAGCCTTGTCCAAATGATATTCAGGCCATAGCGCATCCAGCAATTGTTCTTTGCTCACCCATTCCCCTTCATGGTGTAGTAAAAAGGAAAATAGCTCCTGTGACTTTAATGTGCGCCATTTGAAGGGTTTCGCTCCTACGGCTTCCTGTCCATCCTCCAAAATTTCAAGCTTTTGAAAACAACGTACCTTGGGGGATTGCTCTGCTGCAACTCCCAAGCTGGAAGAACGGGGATCAGCCAGCGTGGCTGCAATCCGATCTAACGTTTTGGATAGCCGCCGGGCATGAACGGGCTTTAGCAAATAATCCAGTGCTTGCAGCTCGAACGCTTCAATAGCATATTCCGAGTACGCGGTCACAAAGACGATATGAATATGGGAATCCAGCTGTTGAATCCACTCGGCGGCCTCCAGACCGTTCATCTCTGGCATTCCGATATCTATAAAAACAATATCCGCACGTTCTGCCGCCAGATGATCCAGCCCTGCTTGTGCAGACGTATATTTGCCCATTACCGTTAACCGTCCGTCCGCCTCCAGCAACCGTTCCAAGTAGGTTAATGCCGACCGCTCATCATCAATCAAAATCGCCTTCATTTGTGTCTGTACTCCCTTCCTGCTGCAACCATCCATCATGATGCTCTATTTACATGCTATCTGCTTTATCCTTACAATTTTTAATTCCTTATATTTTATATATCGTATCATCGCGGACGCGACATTAGCTTTTCCGACAAATGTACTGTACTTTTTTATTCATCGGTATTCCGGGGCGAGATCGTTTCCGGCACACGGAAGCTTACCGTCGTCCCTTGCATTGAATTACTTTCAATCCGCAATCCTTCTCCATACATATGGATAAGACGGCGATGGATATTCCGCAGTCCCACGCTGGAAGATACATGATCCTCCGACAACAGCTGTTCCAGTCGCTCGGACGGAATCCCTACGCCGTCATCGGTCACGCTGACTACAAAATCGGTTCCATCCTCCTGCACAACCACTCGCACGGTTCCACCTGTTGCCCGTTGCATCACACCATGTCGTATCGCATTTTCCACGATGGGCTGAATGCTTAATGGCGGGATAAGCGACCGGATGTTCCTTCCTACCTCTACGGTCACCTGCAAACGTTCTTCAAATCGTGCTTTTTCCAGTGCCACATACGATTCTACCAATTCCAGCTCCTTGGATAACGGTACCGTATTCTCCCTGTTCTGAAAATCAAAACTGCCCCGCAAATACTGACTCAGCTCCATGAGCAGCTCCGCTGCTTTATCCGGGTCTACGGCTACGGTCGATACAATAACATTCAATGCATTGTACAGAAAATGCGGCTTAATTTGTGCCTGTAAAAAGGCCATTTCCGAACGCACCGCTTCCTCTGCCGAATGACGCATGTTCAACAGCGTGCGCACACGCGCCTTTAATTCCTCAGCATCAACAGGCTTACGTAGAAAATCATTAGCTCCCGCCATAAAACCTGCGCGGATATCGCCGGGCAGGTCGCGTGCCGTCAGCAGCAACACTGGTAGCTCGGACAGGGAATACCGTTCCCGTATCCGTCGGCATAGCTCAATACCGGACATTTCCGGCATCATCCAATCCGAAATGACCAGGTCAAATCGGGTACGGCCATTCAGCATGTGAAGTGCCTCCTCGGCATGATCCACTGCCACCACGCTACAACCTGTGGTATATAATAGCTCCTCCAGCACCCGAAGATTAACCTCATCATCATCCACAGCCAGCACTTTGTAAGGAACAGTCTGAACTTGCTCTTGGGCATCCTCTTCATGCGGAATCACATTCTGACCCGACGTCACGCCAGGCTGCAATATAACCGCAGACGAAACATCTTTTTGAGCTTCATGTGCCAACGTTCCGGTCTGCGCCAAGGGTAGTGTAAAATAAAAGGTCGAACCCTTGCCCAATCTAGATTCTACCCGGATATGACCACCATGCAACTCCACCAGGCGACGGACTATGCCTAATCCAAGCCCTGTCCCACTGTATCCTTCATCCTCAGCATTCGCCCCTCGGTTAAAAGGTTCAAATATATGCGAAAGATGCTCCTGGGCAATACCGGACCCGGTATCCTTCACACTGATTTCCATTTCGCGGTTCCCCGCTTTGGCAGAGATTACGATTTCGCCTTCCTCCGTAAATTTCACCGCATTACCCAACAAATTGTACAAAATCTGAATCAGCCGATCCTCATCCGCATCCACCTTGGGTAACGAATTGGGCCATTCTTTGACGAATTGCAGCTTTTTCTTACCCACCGTATGACCCAATACCTCCAGCACGGAATTTACAGCTGCCTGTACATTAACAGGCCGACGATTTAAGGCTAATCTTCCATTTTTCAAATTAGAAAAATCCAGAATATCGTTAATTAAATAAGAAAGTCTGCGTCCTACATTCGCTATCAAGGACAAGTTGTGCTTTTGCGGCTCATTGAATTGTGCCCCGTAACGGTCTAGCATGGATTGAGCGATATTAATAATTCCATGTAGAGGAGTGCGCAACTCATGTGACGTGTTCGCCAGGAATTCGTCCTTTAACCCATCCAGTGTTAGCAACCGTCGTGACAGGTTCTCAACCTCCATAAACGAATGTACAAAACGTTTGGCCAGCAGAAGCGTTTGAGCCAATACGAATATGAGCATTTCATAGGCTGTCACCCCGCGCACATCTCCCCAGCCCAAAATATACACAAAACTAGTCACTACAATCATAAGTATGCTCATAATACTAATGACTAGCAGTGCAGCGTCATCCGTCCGTTGAAGAAGTCCACGAATCAAGATCAGTAATACATATCCCACACTAACTACGCCAAAAAGAAGAATAAACGCTTCAAAGGATGAGAGTATCAGTGTAGGCAACATTAGCCCCATACCTAGCATCAGTGCGGTTGTAATATTATAGAGGCGCAGCACGATCCGATTCATAACAATCTGCGTCGAAAGATGAACATACCGGATCAAAAAATAGTAGAACAGCGTTGAAGAGAACGACTGTATTTTCAGTATCCATTCATAAGGTAAGTCCGGTATTCCCCAGACCAGCAGCTTTTCTCCATGTGTCAGAATGTAAAATAAAGCCGCGATGCAAAAGCATCCTAAGTAAAGCAATGCCTTCTCCTTTTTACGTAAAAGATACAGCATGATAAAAAATACGGTAGGCATAAAAAAACCCGCTATCAGTACAGTGTCCTCTGCCATTGCAACTTCCCGGCTATGCGTAATACTCTCGTAATCCCCAAATAACAATGGGTAAATGATCCCACCGGAGGAATAACTATAATTAGCCACATGCACGGTAATATCTACCGATTGTCCATCTACCGCTGCAAATCCAACATAAGGAGCATTGCCCTGCTTGCCTTTGTCGGCAGAAACAGAGGGAATACCACTCGCTCCTACCTCTGCTCCGTCAATCCATACTCGGCTGGAACTCCGAATGTTTTGCATATAGATGCCGTACAGATTTTCCGCTTTTTCAGGCAACAGGATACGAATATGATAGGTTCCATATCCGGTCGCCTGTCCCTCAGGCATCCACTGATTCCATCTACCAGGCACATCCACAATCTTGGTAGGATATCCCGTTTCCATCCCCAACTCTGAAGAACTCTGATGATTTACCCAATCCTTATCTTGCAATTCATGAAAGGCTGAAGGTTGCACAAGCTGATTGGGGTAAAATTCCCACTCCCCTCCCAGCTGTACAGGGCCTTCCTTTTCGGGGTGCCAATTACGCAAATCAATAACACCGTTGTGAGCTTTCCAATGACTGTTCCCGGATAAAACACCCGACATTAACGGATACACCGGCAACGCAACCGCAAGCAGAAGTATAATAAAAAATAAAACACCCTGTTTTTTCATAAATCCCCCGCTCTTTTCAATATCGTCTATCTTTTAGTATCGGTTATTCTAACCAGCTGTATTAGAAGCGCTCCCCATGCAAAAAGGGACGCCCGCCGCAGACAAAAATCTGTGCGGAATCGTCCCCTTCTATACATCCTTTTACTCCCTGTATTTCCCTTATTAAGGAATCATACCTTCATCATTACCACCGCCAGGAATCGAGCCTGAATCGTCTCCGCTGTTATCGCTTGGTGGCGTTGCTCCACCACTGCTGTCGCCACTTCCTGTTCCGCTGCTGTCGCTTGGCGGTGTTGCTCCACCACTACTGTCACTGCTTCCTGTTCCGCTGTTGTCGCTTGGTGGCGTTGCTCCACCACTACTGTCACTGCTTCCTGTTCCGCTGTTGTCGCTTGGTGGCGTTGCTCCACCACTACTGTCGCCGCTTCCTGTTCCGCTGCTTTGTTGCTGGCTGGCTACAAAATCTTTATACTCCTGAATCGCATCTTCCAGATTCATATAATTTTTCTTAATTTCCGGCATAGGATAATACTGGTCCAGACGATTGAATGCATCCACTACTCTGTGAAAGTAGACCGTCGTAGGATCTGTACCATTTGCTGTGAGCAGATTGTTCGCAACTGTCTTGAGCTCATTGATATCATAATCAGTTACTATCCATTTGGACTGGTAGTTCGAAAACGCTGTAATCAAATCCGTGTTAGCCTGGTCTACCTGCAGCTGTGTGCTATCCGGAGTATTAAGCACAAGGCTTGCCTGATTAATTTGCCCTTGAAGTTCTTCGTTATCTTGTTCGGTATAATGACGGCCGAACGTCTGAACTTCATTATTAGCTAAATTTATGTTGTAATTCAACAATGTGGTATCCACCGCTATTGGTACGGCATACTGGCTCTGTACCTGTTGCAACTCCTCGTATACAGGAACAACGTCTTGTAATTCAAAGCTGGACAAACCCAAGAAGATGGAGGCATGCTCTGATGCAGAAGACAAGGCTTGCTGGGCTTCAGCGCTTAATGCGCCTGAATTTTGCACCAAAATTCCATTGATCGATGCCTGCATTTCAATGATTTTCGCTCTCAATTGTAGTCTTTTCTCGTTATATTTTTCAATATAGGTCCCTTTAGCCTGACTTAATTGATTATAAGAGATCACCAATTGCTCCTCAGGAGTAAACGGCATAATGAGTGCAAAGTTGGCTTGTGCTGTTTGTTGCTCTAAAGACAGCATTTCCGTATTCAAGTAATTACGAGCTACAGGGTTAGACAGCAGTTTTAGATGAATGTCTTGAACCAGCTGCTGCAGTTTTTCCCGAATTGTAGCAGGCACTGGAGCAGTGAATTCCGCAAGTCTTTGACTCAGCTCCATGTTCAAGGTCAATACGTCCTGCTGCGTCATAGCGGTGTGCATCTTCTCTGTATATTCCTGAATGAGGTTGCCCAGTTCAACATTTTGAGAGCCACTCTGATCGTAGATAACCTGCGCTTCTTGTAAAGTATTTTTTAGCACTGAAAAGTCTGCTGCTTGCAATGCCAGAAATGCTTCTGTCGTATCTTTTATTTTTCGCGTCCATTCGTCCAACTGCTCAGTTGTAGCTAATGGGTTCACATATACACTTAATCCTTCCCTCACTAAGGACTTGTAACGCGCTTTGTCAGTTTTCATATTCTCCACACGATCCGTTACATCGAGAAAATGCAGATAGGTATCTCTGAGTTTTACTGATGCATTGTAGACTTCAATTACTCGACGCAAGCTTACTACTTCCCGATCCACAATATTTTGAGGAGCATTCCCTTCCAGCACATTGTTGCCAAATTGAATAGCTTGACTTAGTGATTCATCCCAAAGAGGCGGGAATTCGTCGCCAATCATTCGGTTTTGTTCAAGGGTAGTCGAAGCTACCTGAATCAGTCTAGTTAATTCCTGTGTCCCAATCACTGGTTCTGTGGCTGAGGCTGTGTACACAGAAACATCCTGCTTCAATGTGCTGAGCGCTTGATCTACCTCTGCCTGTGTAGCTGCTGTATTGTTCAGTACCAGCATAGCTTGATTGATTGCTATGGACAGGCTTTCCTTCGCTGCGGCCGTGTAAAGCGCCTGATCCGTTCCACCCTCACCTGCACGCTCCAGTAGTTCTTTGGCTGCATGGACTTCTGTCTCCAGCTGACTGCGGTCTACGCTGATAATGTCACTATCGTGTTTTTTCTTATCTTTGCTATCTGTGTCCGTGACAACCGATCCAGCAGAGGATGAGTTCTTCGTACCATTTACGAGACTAACAGCTTCTTTCATCGCATCATAGTTAATGATAATATCCTGCGGCTGTTTTTGTTCCGGCAGGTTAAGCTGGTTGATTGCAGCTCCCTTAGCCAGCGTAATAAAAGGAACGCCCACATATTGTGATGCATCCAGCAAACCAATACTACCGCTAACCAACAGCTTGCCCAGTCCCTGTTGCAAAGAAACGCGGCTAATCGCGGCATTTCCTTCGGTCACGATCGATGCATCATCTTTCAGCGTCAGGTTGTCAATCTTCGTTGTCCCGGTTGCTGTCAGCTTGGCATCCTTAGAGCCCAGCTCCACACCGGACCATGCCGTATTTTCTAAAATGGCCGATACAGGCTGATTCCCTGTACCTTTGATTTCCAATACCCCTGTGGAGGACATGTTCTTCAAGGTTACCGAGCCATTAACGATCAGGCGCCCCTCAAAAGACACACCCTTGCCGTCAAAAACGCCACCGTCTGCGTTAATTTCCAGCTTATTCACACCTGTCAGTGTACGCAAGTTACGGTTAAGGTCGAATTTCGCCCCTTTTAATACAGCTTTGTTATTTTCACCGAACAAACCTTGCAAAGACCCTTCCAACTGGTAAGGGATATTTCCGATGCGAACGGTATTGCCCTCTGATTTCACTTCTCCTACCGGATGATCCAGCAGGCTGACGAATACTTCTGCACCACTCTCCCGGTTCAATGGATTTTTCAAATCCGTTGCAGAAGCATCCTCTGATAAAAGACCGTAAGAGCGGGCAACCTGAACTGCATTTTGCTGTGCATTCGCTGTGCTGGCATCCTGTAAGTCCATTGCACGTACTAGCGATACGATCAGTTCTTCCTTGGTAATGGCATCCCCCGGACGGAACAGTTCCCCGTTACCTGTCATATATCCGGCTGCACGTACAGCCTCAATATAGGGAGCACCCCATGCATCGGATGACACATCCATAAAAGAAGTCTGCGGCTGATTGTTAACTTCCAACTGGAACAGACTGCACAAAATTTTAGCCGCCTCTGCGCGGGTCAAATTCTTTTGCGCCATAAAATCGCCCTGCTTACCGCCTGTCATCAAACCCAACGTGCGAGCTTGTGCTACAAATCCAGTTTCGCTTTGCGAATCTGCTGTCGCTGCATAAGCAGTCTGGACGCCGCCCACCCAAGGCAGAGATACGATTGAACCTGAAGCAATACCCAATACCATCGCAGATGCAATCCATTTATTTCGATTTACAAGTTTCAACATTTCCACTCCTAGACACTATTTATTGGCATATATCCTATTTTTCCAAAGGCTTTAGTCATGTTTAGTTCTACGATTTATGCAACCAAGGAACTATGCTAAGAAAATTATACGAAACCCCACTGAACCGATTCTGAACAATAAGACCTATATGATGGCATCACGCTACAAAATCGCTTGACTTGGAGTGAACTCCAAATGTAATAATATCCGGTGTAAGTAGCTGGAGTAGACTACATTTGAAGAAAACAATATCTAGGAAAGCGAGGTATAATTAAATGGACTATGTGAAACTTGGAAATACCGGTTTGGATGTATCCCGGCTTTGTCTTGGGTGTATGGGCTTTGGGGTTGCAGAACGGTGGATTCACCCATGGATACTAGATGAAGAGCGCAGTCGTCCAATTATAAAAAATGCCCTGGAGCTAGGTATTAATTTTTTTGATACCGCGAATGTATATTCAGATGGAACTAGCGAAGAAATTGTTGGACGGGCTTTAAAGGATTATGCGAATCGAGATGAAATTGTCCTCGCGACAAAGGTTCATTTCCGTATGCATCCAGGCCCGAATGGTGCGGGACTTTCCCGAAAGGCTATCATGAGTGAAATAGATAAGAGCCTTAAGCGACTGGGGACAGATTATGTGGATCTGTACCAAATCCATCGCTGGGATTACAATACCCCTATTGAAGAGACGATGGAAGCTTTACATGATGTTGTGAAGGCCGGGAAGGCAAGATATATTGGTGCTTCTGCCATGTACGCATGGCAGTTTCTGAAGGCGTTACATGTTGCTGAAAAGAATGGATGGACCCAATTTGTATCAATGCAGAATCATTTAAATCTCTTATATCGTGAAGAGGAAAGAGAGATGCTGCCGCTTTGTAAAGAAGAAAAAATCGGTGTGATTCCATACAGCCCGCTTGCAGGTGGAAGATTGACGCGTGATGTGCAGGAAACAACACATCGTTCCGAAACCGATCAGGTTGCGAAATCTAAATACGATGCGACTGCCGATACCGATCGATTGATCGTGGAGCAGGTTGCGGCCATCGCAGAAAAACGTGGAGTTCCTCGCGTTCAAATCGCACTTGCCTGGTTGCTACAGAAAGAACCGGTAACAGCTCCCATTATCGGTGCTACGAAAACGTCTCATCTCGAAGATGCAGTAGCTGCTCTTTCGATTACGTTAACACCTGAAGAAATTGCATTGCTGGAAGAGCCATATGTTCCTCATCCGGTAGTTGGCGCTCAGTAAATATGGATGAAATGAAAGTTTCGAAATAAGAAACAACAAGAACGCCCTATCCATTTACATAGGGCGTTTCTTGATCAGATATCAGGAGGTGAAGTCTGCATGTTGATCGCAGAAGTAAGCAAAAAATTCGAACTATCTCAGGATACACTCCGCTATTATGAACGCATCGGACTTATTCCGCGTGTGAACCGTAATAAAAGTGGAATCAGGGATTACACGGAAGAAGACTGCAGATGGGTTGAATATATCAAATGCATGCGAGGCGTAGGGCTTCCCATTGAAATTTTGATTGAGTACGTTAGGTTGTTCCAGCAGGGTGATGAAACGATAAATGCTAGAAAAGAACTCCTAATGGAGCAGCGTAAGCAGCTCATTGCAAAAATGGCAGATATGAACAACGTATTGGAACGTATGGATTATAAAATTACAAGCTATGAACACACAATAGGTAAAAAAGAAAAACATCTAATTTAACCCCTACGTGCTTTGCGGGAGAGCAGGTTCCCCAAGGACTGAACACCTTGAACAAACAAGACTAGAATGATGACGGTAATCAGCATAACCAGCGTATCAAAACGTTGATAGCCATACGCGATCGCCAGATCGCCAATTCCGCCTCCACCGACCGCACCAGCCATAGCAGTAGCACCAATCAGACCAATGGATGCTGTCGTTAACGACAAAATCAGAGAACTGAATGCCTCAGGAAGCAAAAAGTATCGAATGACCTGGAATGGAGTCGCCCCCATCGCATCTGCTGCCTCCAGTATCCCCGGATTCACCTCCAACAGCGAGTTTTCGACCAGCCTGCCGATATATGGCGCAATATATACAATCAAGGGGACAATTGCCGCACTGGTTCCAATGGATGTATTCACAATCAGACGGGTTAACGGAATGATCGCAATCAGCAAGATAATAAACGGTAAGGAACGAACAATATTAATGATCGGATTCAAAATATTATGCAGCCATTTGTTCTCCAGAATTCCACCCGGACGAGTGATGACGAGTAAAATACCGATAGGGATACCGATCAGGGCACCAATGAATAATGATATGCTGACCATGAGCACGGATTCATACAAAGCTTCCCACAGTTGATCCCAGGTGATCGTAGTTCCTGTAATCATCATAGACTCTCTACCTCCTGAATATGGACTCCTTTGCTCTTGAGAAAATCAACAGCCTGCTGAACGGCATGCTGTCCGCCGCGCAGTTGTATCGTCATATAGCCAATTGTCGTTTCTTGAATCTCCGTCATGTTGGCAAACAAAATGTTCACGTGGATATCATGCTGCCGAATCAATTCATGAACCACCGGATCAGAAGCAACCTGCCCTATAAACTCCAGCTTGTAAATTCGCTGTGATTCTTGCTGTTCGAACGTTTGCAGCACACTCTCGGGTACCGTATCGTGAATGACCGTGCGTACAAAGCTCTGTGTCGTTGGGTGCTGCGGCTGCCCGAATACCTCCAGGACATTGCCCTGCTCGATGATTTCCCCCTTTTCCATTACGGCTACCTTATTGCAAATTCGCTGAATCACCGACATCTCATGGGTGATGATCAAAATGGTGATCTTGTATTCCTTATTGATTTTGCGAAGCAAGTCGAGAATTGACTGTGTGGTCTGCGGATCAAGTGCCGAGGTTGCCTCATCACAGAGCAAAATGGACGGGTTGCTCGCAAGCGCCCGTGCAATCCCTACACGCTGCTTTTGTCCGCCGGAAAGCTCGTTGGGATAGCTATTCGCCTTGTCGGACAATCCTATGAACGCCAAGAGCTCTTTTACACTCCCCTCTATTTCCCGTTTGTTGCGCTTAAGCAGCACCAACGGAATTGCAATGTTGTCGAACACTGTTTTCGATTCCAGCAGATTAAAATGCTGAAAAATCATTCCGATCTTCTTCCTTACCTTCCGAAGCCCAGAGGTCGAGTAGGTATTTAACTGTTCCCCCTCAACAAGAACCTCTCCGCTGGTTACTTTCTCGAGACGATTGACCAAACGGATCAGCGTACTTTTCCCTGCACCACTGAATCCGATAAATCCGAAAATATCTCCTTTATCCACTTTGATATTTATATTTTTTAACGCTTCAATACTTAGACCTTTTCTCACATAGGTTTTGGATACATTCCTAAGTTCAATCATGAGTCCTAACTCCTTCCGTTCTCACAAGTATGTAAAATGTTCTGAGCTGATTGCTTTTCTTTGGCATGAACGATCGAATTAAATCCGAGTATTCTAGTAAGTTTTATAAAGTATACTACTTCGATTTAATATTCATGTCAATATGTGTTTTGAGTCTGGTTAGTCCATGTCCTTGCATAAATCAGCATGATATTGCAGATGGTATGGAATATGCCGAAGCATACACACCTTACCCGTACGGGACGGAAGCGGAGGAACATAGATGAAGCGAATAATTACCTTGTGGCTATGCGTTGCAGTTATAGGGATGTTGACAGTTACGGCAGAACCCGCATGGGCTACTCAGACTGTTGACGGACAGCCTTATCATTTTGGATTTAAAAAAAGTAAGGGAGGGGAGCTACCTTCTATCGCACAAGAAGGCTTTATGCACCTGATCGAAAGACAAGGTGGCATCTTTCTGGGGGATACGACTAAAAAAGAATTATTTCTCACTTTCGACAACGGCTATGAGAATGGGTATACTCCGAAAGTGCTGGATGTATTGAAGGCCAAAAAGGTCCCAGCCGCCTTCTTTGTGACAGGGCATTTTGTAAAAGACCAGCCTGCTTTGATGCGACGCATGGCAAGTGAGGGTCATATTATCGGAAACCATTCATGGAGCCATCCTGATATGAGCACCATTTCTTCGGCAGAGATCCGGTCTGAGCTGGATCGGGTACGAAATGCATCGGCAGAGCTAACCGGGCAAAAAGAAATGAAATATGTCCGGCCGCCTCGCGGCATTTTTAGTGAAAAAGCATTGGCTTCCTGTCGAGAAGCCGGATATACGAGCGTATTCTGGTCTGTAGCTTACAAGGACTGGGACACAAATATTCAGCAAGGAACGGACTATGCCTATCGTCAAGTCATGCGTCAGCTCCATCCTGGTGCGGTTATTCTGCTCCATTCCGTATCCAAGGACAATGCCGAGGCGCTTGCTTCTATCATCGACGAGGCTCGCAAGCAAGGGTATGAGTTTAAAAGTCTAGACGACCTTAAGGTGAAACATTATCACTAAATAGTAATTGAATTTAATGAGTCGATATCATAATGAGCCCGATCCACACCTGCCCATGGTAGCCAGTGTGAATCGGGCTTTTTAGTTTACGACCAAGGAAGGTAATGGATATAATGACTGTAAGAAATGAATTGGAAAGCACTATTTTTTGGAGGTACATCATGCATTTTGTATTTGATCTGGATGGAACGATTTGCTTTAAGGGTCAGTGTGTGTCGGATAAGATCGCAAGCTGTCTGGAACAATTGTCCCGATCGGGACATGAAGTCATTTTTGCCTCGGCACGGCCGATTCGCGACATGTTACCCGTACTTCCTAAACGCTTTCACACCTATGCTCTAATTGGTGGCAACGGCTCTATGATCTCCCAACAAGGCAGTATAACTCACGTGGAATCCTTTTTACCAGATGTGAAGAATGCCCTGCTCGCACTACTGGAGGAACACCAAACCACCTACCTGATTGACAGCGAGTGGGATTATGCATATACGGGTGCAGCTGATCATCCTATACTCAACAATGTGGATATCAGCAAGTTGGCGCAAAAGCTGCCTTTGGCTTCCCTGAAATCCATCGTAAAAATGCTCATTTTAACTGCTGACGATATGGATGAGCTGGCCGCCAAGCTTTCGCCGCTCGGCGTGGTCATCCATCAACACCGCAATGAACAAGTGCTGGACATCAGCCCGCAAAATATCCACAAATGGAACGCACTTCAGAAGCTTGGTGTGAACTCTCGTCAATTTATTGCCTTCGGCAATGATGCGAACGATATTCCGATGTTCAAGGAGGCACACCATGCCGTCATGATTCATCACCATGCTGAACTGGCTGCCTTCGCGACTGAATCGATCCCTAATGAGGGGGAAAATCAAGAAGACCTGATTATCGCCAAAATACGTGAGTTGGCTGAAACAGTTACCATTTAGCCAAACGCCAAGAAAGGGAAGGTCTCTCTATGAACCTTCCCTTCCTTTTACCATTCTACAGATAGCAACGCCTATTGCACGCTTAGCTTATACACTCGGGCTTCATAGGGGCGCAGCTTCAAGGCATGCAGTTGTTCCCCTTGTACCGGCTCGTAGTTGGACAACAGCAACTCCGCCTTAGCGACAGGAAAGTCCTCCTCGGGCCAGTGGTACACCGGATCACGATCAAAGAAATTCAAAATGACCAGCAAACGCTCTTCTCCCAGCAAACGAGTGAATACATATAGCTCCGTATCTAGCGGCAACAGCAGCTTGTATTCGCCATAGACAATGACCTCATGTTGTTTGCGCAGAGCAATCAACTTGCGATAATAGTGGAAAATCGAGTCCGGATTATTTCTTTCTGCCTCTGCATTAATGTGTGTGTAGTTATCATTAATCTTCATCCACGGCTCTCCATCGGTAAATCCGGCTGAAGGTCCAGCATTCCATTGCATGGGAGTACGAGCATTATCCCGACTTTTCCGCCAGATCTCTGCCATAATCTGTTCCTCAGACTCACCGATCTTCCGTTGCTGCTCATAATAATTCAACGTTTCCACATCCCGATAATCATCAATTGACGGGAATGCGATATTCGTCATGCCAATTTCCTCACCTTGATAAATATAAGGCGTACCCTCTAACATATGTGTGAAGGTTGCCAGCATTTTGGCTGACTCTACGCGATATTGTCCATCATTAGCAAATCGCGAGAGGGCTCGCGGCTGATCATGATTGTTCAGATAATTGGCATTCCATCCTTCCTCATGAAGCACTGTCTGCCAGCTGCTCATTATTTTTTTTAGCTCCACCAGTGTCCACGGCTTGGATTTCCATTTTTCCGTCCCTAGCCCTTGTGCATCAATAAACATGTGTTCAAACTGGAAAACCATATTCAGCTCATGCCGCTGGTCCCCCACATAATCAAGCGCCTGTTCCGGTCCTAAACCAGACGTTTCGCCAACTGTCATTAAGGGATAACGCTCCAGTAATTTTTCATTCAGCATCCGTAGAAGCACATGTACCTGTTCCAGATTGGAAAAGAGCTGATAGGCACGTACCAAGGTTCGTTTGTCAGGATTATCGGCATCCGGCAGCCCTTCGGCTTTGACAATATGGGCAATGGCGTCAAAACGGAAGCCATCGACTCCCTTTTTCAGCCACCATTCCACCATGCGGTAGAGTTCGCTCACCATCTCTTCATTTTCCCAGTTCAGATCTGGCTGATGCTCGGAATATAGATGCATGTAATATTCGTCTGTAAGCTTGTCATATTTCCACACTGAACCGGAAAAATACGATTCCCAGTTGTTTGGATATCCGCTATTTTTGCCTGTTCGCCATATGTAGTAGTCCCGCTTCGGATTATCCTTGGACGAGCGTGACTCCGTAAACCACGGATGCTCATCCGATGTATGGTTTAATACCAAATCCATCATGATTTTGATGCCTCGTTCATGCGCCTGGTGAAGCAGTTCGTCAAAATCCTCCATTGTTCCAAACTCATCCATAATGGCATAATAATCGCTAATATCATATCCGTTATCGTGATTAGGCGATTTATATACCGGACAAATCCAGATTACATCAATACCCAGCTCACACAAATAATCCAGCCTGGACAAAATGCCTCGCAAGTCTCCTTTACCGTCTCCGTCAGAATCCTGAAAACTGATCGGGTAAATCTGATATACAACGGCTTCCTTCCACCATATTTTTCTAGGCATGTTTCCCTCCTGTAGCTTCTCTGTACATCCAATAGCTTATGCTCTTAACATACACGCAATACCTGTCTGCGAATCGTTGGTGTAGGGGAACAAGAGTCTTGTAAGCTTGCTTCGACGCATTAGCAGAGCCGCTATAACCTACGGAGATTTATTTTTAAAAAATATTTTGCAAAACAGGTTGTAAAAGTGGACCTGGCGTTACCTATATTTATGAACTACCCATATACATGTACTCAAAGCAGTGCCACTTTTGAATAAAAGGAGGAATTTACATGAACCATCGCCCCAAGGAGCCAAAGGATCTGATTGTGGAAACTGCTGTGATCCCGCCCAACATCCATGTGGACGTGGAGTCAGCCACTGAGGGGGGAACACGCCGCCTGATGCTTAGCGATAACCCGGAGACGCTTACCCACGTGACGGTACCTACCGAGCAAGCCACCCTGTGGCATGATGTGGTTCGCACGACAACCCGAACAGTCAAGCATCGCATTTTCGGCTGGCATTATAACAAACTCGGCAGCGCTGCTAAACTGGGCATCACCGTAGAGAACAGAAGCGCTGCTAAACTAGAAATACGTCATATTGAACGTGCCCTTAAGATTGTGCCTGAGGATGGCAACTGGATTATAGATGTCGGGCAGTCTATTGCCAAAAGCTGTTTGGCGGGTACGATGGAACGTCTGAAGCCAGCAGACCGTCATAAATTCGGCAAAGGCACCGCCCTGCTGGAGGAATTTGAGCTGCCCGAAGGATCACTGGCCGGATTCATCTATGACCTCACAGTAGAATTTGCTGAAGGCCACGGTACGCTGGATTATGTGATTCGCACCGTGATCAGCAAGGATACGCAGACGGATCTGCGCCAGATTCATACGGATGCGCTTCCTCCCGTACCTCCACCACAGGCGCATCCACGAGGGGTGTGGTCTTTTTCCGAAACGAATGCGCGGATGCCAGAGTACGTGGTCGGGCAAAGCGCCAACTACCGGGCGTGTGCCACCAAAAAGCTGAACGGCGAGACTCCTGCCGATCTGCTGTTTACCGGGGCACGCAGCGAGCTGGGGCCTGCGCTAGATAATCGCGGACAATTCGGAACCATATACAACGCGACGATTCCCATCGTTAATGACAGTGACGAGGTACGTATCGTACGAATCTATGCCAATCCACGTGGGGGCGCGTTCGCCGGGTCTGTGCGTGTGGATGATCGTGTATATGGTATCCCTCTGCTACGAGATAATACCAAGGTATGCCGATTGGCTGATATCAGCGTCCCTCCCGGCAGATCTAGCTATGATCTCAGCTTCATGGTTGCAGGGAGCGCAACCACACCCTTGGGACTATACGTCATTACACTATAGCTGTGCTCACGATGACTGAATGAGCGAACGTGGAGCCAAAATTTTCACAGAATATGGTCTGCTCTATAGTAAATGGAGCTGTCCCAAAGCTGGTTTTAAATTTTATTGGACAGTCACGCTTCGTCATTAGTATAAAAAAGCGCGAGTGCAAGGGTTATTCCCCCCTGTAGCTCGCGCTTTTTGGTTCATGCTCACCCATTTGAGCAGGTTATGGTCAAACGAAGACACGTAGTCCTCTTCGCCGCCATACCCGTCATCGGCGATGACCATACCCGGTTATCCGGCTTGTGTCAGAATAAATATTGCTCTATTTGAACCGCTGGACCTGCCTCGAAGGCATAATGGTCAACTCTGGAATATTGACATGCTCCGGCTGCTCTAGTGCATAAAGGGCAGCTTCTGCAACATCATCGGGATGCAGCGGCAAAACGCTCGAAGCAAACGCCCGAATTTCCTGCTCGGGATATCCGGCCACCTGCGAAAATTCCGTCGCCACCGCCCCGGGATGAATTGCAGTTACACGAATTCCTTGCGTACTGGTCTCCAAACGCAATGCAGAGGCTATGGCACTAACGCCGTACTTGGTAGCACTGTATAATCCTCCTCCGGCAACCACTTCCTTCGCTGCAATAGAGGAGACAATGACAACATCCCCCTTGGCCTGTTCCCTCATTGGCTGAAGTCCGTACTTCAGTGTCAGAACAAGACCGTGCACATTCGTCTTGTAAAGCTCCTCCCACCTTTCCAGTTCCACTTCTGCCAGTGGGCTTCGATACCCGAAGCCGGCATTGGCAACGATAATGTCAAGCCGCCCCCAGCGTTCAAGAATGGCGTGGACCGCCTGCTGTACGTCTTCAGCTTTTTGGATATCGGCAGGTATTGCCATGACCTCGTACAACTCCTCTTGGTTCAAGTCGCGAACCAATTCATCCAATCGTTCCTGGCGGCGTGCCAATACAGCTACATACGCGCCTCGCTTTGCCAGTTTTTTGGCAATCGATGCCCCAATGCCGCTGCTTGCGCCTGTTACCAAAGCTACTTTCCCGGCCAGGCTTTCCTTCGCTTTCCAGGATAATCTCAATTCATCCAATATCATATTATACCCTCCCCAAGCTTATTTGGTTAAAAGCACACGATGAACACCCTGGCTGCCTCCAGGAGCTGTACCTATATATAAATATCCGTCATGGTTTACAGCCGTGGTTACCCCATAAAGCGAGCCTTCAGGATCATGCCAGCTTCCGATAAGTTTACCCTGCGGATTAAGCTCTATAGCAAGCCCATGCTTCACAGGTGCGCTTGCACCGCTGAGCAGCGATTGAGGCAATTTGGCCATCATTCCAGCCAGCCATGGGCTTCCATGCATCTGATCTACAAAGGGAATACGTGTCGTGAAGAGACCGACCCAGAAATGGCCTTGATCATCACGCGTAATGTTATCCGGAAAACCGGCGAGATTATCCGCAAAAATATCCGAAGTTCCCTTCTTCGGCCCTTTGAGCCAGTATCGGGTCAATTGGTAGTGATACGACTCTGCCACAAGCACAAAATCTTCGTCCGCAGACAAGGCAACCCCGTTCGCAAAATAAAGGCCTTCCAACAGAACTGTCGTCTGCTTGGTCGCCGGATCATATTTCAGCAAACGTCCATGTGGCTTGTTCTCGGCGATTTCTTTGAAGACTACACTGCCATAATTGGAGGTGTCAGAAAAATAAATGGTACCATCTTTGGCAATATCCAGCTCGTTGGCCAAATAGATCGGTGTGCCGTCGACTTGATTGGCCAACACCGTCACGTTTCCGGAAGGATCTACCGACAGCAGCCCCTTCTTAACATCCGTAACGATCAGATTTCCACTTGCGTCAAACATAAGTCCATTGGGCGTTCCTTTGGTATCTGCATATAGCTGGGCCTTTTGCGGATTGCCCTTTGTATCAAAGGCAACCTTATAAATTTTCCCGTCGGAGTCTCCCGTATATAAATTTCCTTCCTTGTCAAAGGTGATAAATTCCGGAAACTTAGGAGCAATTGTAACAAGCTCTGCGGAGCTGAGTTTGTTGTTTTGTTGCCATGGACCCGCTTGTTCAAAAGAGGGGGCCGAAGGTGCAAGCCATTTTGCAGGCTGGACAGGGGAAGGGATGAGCATAAAAATAACCACTCCCAGAAGGATTACCGCCAACAGCGATAATCCGGTTCTGCGTACCCATTTACGCGGTTTCTTAGTCTTTCTTCCTTGAGAATCTTTGACAGATAAATCGGGTTTACTGGGCATTAGAGTGCCTCCTATGTGATGTGAATAATATTTCAGCATTTTGCATAATTCGATTCCCAACGCTCGAAAGTACACTATATAGACGAACTAAACCGTTTCGATCTATATATTGCTGATTTGAAATCGCTCTTGGGATTTATGCAAAATGCTCATTTATATTTGAACGACGATTTTACCGAAATACTGTTTTCCTTCAGCCAAAAGTGCGAAGGCTTCGCCGATTCGGCTGAGCGGGAATACCCGGTCAATGACAGGATGTAAACGATGGCGGGAAATGGCACGATTCATGTTTTCGAAATGTTCCCGGTTACCGACTTGGCTGCCGCGAATCGTCGCAGCCTTCTGCAAAATGCTGGTGACATCGAACTCAGGAATAGTCAAGCCCGATAAGAAGCCGACCATGTTCACAGTCCCTCCGGTACGAAGTGCATTGATGGATTGCGCCATTGTTGCCGCTCCCCCTACATCCAGGACATGGTCGACTCCGCCGTCTGTCAGCTCCAGAACCACCTTATCCCACTCGGGAACTTCCGAATAGTTGATTGTCTGCCATGCGCCGAGATCCTTTGCCCGTTCCAGCTTGTCATTGCTGCTCGATGTGATAATTACCCTTGCTCCCGCCATCAGAGAGAATTGAAGCCCAAAGATGGAAACACCGCCTGTTCCTTGCAAGAGCACCGTATCCCCCGCTCGCAGCCCACCGGATTCCATCAGCATGCTCCATGCGGTTAATGCTGCAATCGGCAAGGTGGAAGCCTCCTCCCAAGAAAGGTGATCCGGAATGGCGACGACCCCTTCTTCATGCAGAACGATATATTCAGACGCCACTCCACTGAGCGGGCCTCCCAGACTGTCCTTTAAGACCTCCGCTCTCGTGCTCCCGCCAATGAATTTCTGTTGTAAATTTGCCGCTACCCTTTGTCCAATCTGAAATTTTGTCACCCCTTCGCCCACAGCTACAATTTCACCCGCTCCATCGGATAACGGAATGAAGGGAAATTGAATGCCGATCGGCATTAGTCCGTTGATAATCACCAAATCCCGGTAATTCAGGGACGCTGCCCTTATGCGGATCAGAACTTCCAGCCGTCCCGGCACCGGTATGTCAAGTTCCGTCAAGGTTAACTCTTCAAAGCCAAAACCGTCTTTCAGTTGCACTGCTTTCATTTTGGTTGTCCTCCCTGTAATGTTAAACTTTTTACCCCAGTATGGATACAGTGTATTGCGAAAGAAACACCGTTTCTTATACAATACACTGTATCCAATTGTCTTCAAGACGTCAATCTTTACTTTAAAAATAAAAACGGTCGTAAACTGCCTCCGGGCTTTTAACGTTCCTTACCAAGTAAAATTGGAGACTGGGTGGCTTCGCTTGTCCAGAACTTACTCAGGTGGGCAAGCATACCAAAAAACGCGAGTTGCAGGGGTGAAATAACCTCTGCAACTCGCGTTTTTTACATTAATGGTGATAAAGCGCTGTCCAATAGAATTGGAATTTGCTTATGCCACAGCCTTATTTAAGCTCCAATTTTTATAAACTACGTCTACTTAAATTTGTTCCTGACTATATTACGCTACTAAGCATAAAATTGGAGGGCGGACCAGGCTCCGGCTTGCCAAACAAATAACCCTGAGCCAGTGACACACCTGCTTCACGACAAAATTCAAAATCCTCCATCTGCTCTACGCCTTCAGCCAACACTTGGCCTCCAAAACGAAAAGCCGATTCTACAATCCCTGTAATTTGCCGCTTCTGATCACTGTTACTATGACAGCCGTCAATTATACTGCGGTCAATTTTAACATAATCCGGCTGAAGGCAATTCATAAGCTCTGTCGTAGAATAACCTGCCCCCACATCGTCCAGGGCAACCGAAACTCCTCGATTGCGATATTGATCAAAGATATGATGCAAAAAATTAAGGTCGTCTATCTCTTCCGTTTCTACGACCTCAAATACAAAATCCTTCGTACTCATGGATAACCGATCAATCGTCTCAAAGGTGTGATTCAAGCAATAAGCCGGATTATAAATGGTGGAAGGGAGAAAGTTAATAAAACGTTTAATTCCCGCCGGAAGGCATGTTGCACTTTTTTCAATAGCGGAAATACGAGCCGAGCGATCCAGATGAGCATGCAAGCCAGCTTCACGGGCGATTTCAAACAGCCGGAAAGGCTGAAAAGGTCTCTCTGCATGTGACGGACGCAGCAAAAACTCAAACCCGATAATATCCAGCTTGTGATCAACAATAGGCTGCATATGGCTGGAAAAAATTTGATCCTTAATAATACTCACGATATCTGGATGTTGCAGTCTGGCTTGCAATTGACTAAATAAAAGCCAGTCCTCATATCCTTCGATATAATGCAAGCCCGTTACCACAACTTGCATATGGTTCAGGTATTCCTGCGGCAGATGAGCCAGTCCGTTAACCAACTGTTCCAGCTCTGAACGGCTGTCAAAGCGAAACTCTATGCTGCCCTCACGCCCATGTTCCTGCTTCAGTTGTTCCGATAGCATACCCAAACCATCTAATGCTGGAGTAAGCGACACCCTGGAATGCCTAATTCTGAGCAATCCTTGATCCTTAATAGGTAATATGATGCTGCAATTGCTGCATGTCATAATGGTCCTCCTCGGAACAATTTTCCGGTTTTTTCACCATTATATCACAAATAACTAGAACAAAAGCACTATATAATTACGTGTTTTTACAAAAAAGTAGCTTATTCTTAACGACAACTTAGGACTTAAGTATATATTCGACAAAAATCAGAAAACTTTTTGCAATCATGATAAATTCGGGGCTGCTGTTTTTGGCATCAAAAAAAGCAGCAAATCTCTTGGTTAAAGAGACTTGCTGCTTCATTCTGATATTGAGTGGAAACTAAAATCCGAATTTATTTGGACGCCTTCGGATTCGTTGTTTTAGCTGGTTTAACAGCTGGTTTTGCTGTTGCTTTCACGGGAGCCACAGCTTCCTTTACAGGAGTCGTTGCTGCACTAGGCTTAGCGCCAGCTTTTAAGCTGTATTTGGCAAAGCCGTCTGCCGCGCTGCTCAAGTATGAAATTTGTTGATTTCCTGCCAGCACGTCTTTGGCATCAGGAGAGGACTCGAAAGTAACCTTTGCCTGACCAAAAGGAGCAATAGACCAATTGCCATCCGCCGATGGATTAATCGTTCCGTTCGTACGGATATAGTCAATAATGACCTGGCGACTTTCATCCGGTGCTGCCATCACAATTCGTTTGCCATCTGGGTTAGCCAGTTTGGATGAGGAAGCACGATAGTTATTGGTGGCTACGATAAATTTCTGCGCAGGATCAATAGCCTTCCCATTGTATTGCAGATCCTTGATACGATGAGCTGAAGAATCAATAATCGTTCCCTTGGCATCATATCGTGCAGGCTGAGTTACATCAATCTGGTAATTCACACCGTCAATGACATCAAAATTGTAGGTTGGGAAATCTTTGTTGATCAGCGATTGCTCCTCAGTTTGCTTTGGATCAATGCGGTTGAACTGACCTGCAGACCACTCCAGCCATTCCTGAATTTCAGCACCGGTCACTTCTACAGCATGAACCGTGTTCGGATACACATACAGGTCGGACACGTTTTTAATCGCTATCGTACCTTCAGGAATGTTTGTGTAATACTCGGCTCCGTTTCGACCACCGGCCTTGAATGGAGCGCCTGCCGACAATACGGGAAGATTTTCGTATTCGGTCCCTTTAAGATGGTTTTGAACATACCATTTCTGTGCATTCGTCACAATTTGAATGGAAGGGTCATCCTGCACTAATGCAAAATAACTGTTAATCGGTGCAGTCGTTGTTCCAACAGGTTGGCGAACATAATCCAGCGTTCCTTGATGCTCTTCCTTGATCGAATCTGTCAGTTTGTAGTCAGGAGTAAACTGCACAGCCTGGTTAGTGGTACTCACAACCGGACGTACTTCAGACTGAGAGTTAGTTACGTTCCACTCGCGGTTTCTCTTTTCCAGGCTCAGGTCAATAATACCCAGCTCCTTGCCCCATGAGGAAGCCTCCACAGCCGGTACGCCGTTAATGGTTCCTTTATCTAGATCTACACCCTTCATTTCTTTAAAATCAGGGCCGGGGAAAGATTTATGAGCATGCCCAAACAAAATAGCGTTAATTCCGTCCACCTGGCTTAAATATTTAACGGCATTCTCCATCATTGGCGTTTGCGGCACATCCTCATAACCTGTGTGCGCAAGCACGACAATAATGTCAGCACCTTCCGTCTTCATTTGAGGAATAAACTTTTTCGCCGTTTCCACAATATCCTTCGTAACGACTTTATCCTTCAAATTGGCTTCATCCCACTGCATAATTTGTGGTGTGACCAAACCGATGACGCCCACTCTAAGGATGTGCTCTTGGCCCTTCTCGTCCGTTACCGTTTTATCAAGAATTCGATAAGGGGTAAAATAATTTTTAGTAGCTTGCCCCCCCTTGTCAACATAAACATTCGCATTTACGTAAGGAAAATCGGCTCCCTTGAGCGATTTCTCCAGAAAATCGAGACCGTAGTTGAATTCGTGGTTACCCACTGTCGCCGCATCATAGCCCATCAAGTTCATCATCTTGTAGACTGGATGGACACCGCCTTCTTTTTCATAGGTTTTGTTTCTGGCCATATAATCGCCTAATGGATTGCCCTGTAACAAATCACCGTTATCGAACAGCATGCTGTTTCTTGTTTCACTACGCGCCTGTTGGATCAAACCAGCTGTGCTAATCAAGCCATATTCGTTGGTTTCTTTGTCTGAATAGTAATCATAGTTCATCAGCGACGCATGAATATCCGTTGTTTCCATGATCCGCAAATTCACCGTAGCGCTATCGCGAGAATCGCTAGCTGCCCAGGATGGAGCGGCCGAAAACACCAGCATGCTACAAGCCACAACTGCTGCTGTAAACCCTTTAAACCAATTTTTACGAAATAACAAAATATACCCCTCCTCATTAAGGTGTATGCCTCATATACATACTTTTGCACATATATGTAAGCCTTGAACCCACCATTTCTATTTTAATCCAACGCCAGATAAAAGAGTAGTCATTTACTTAAATTATTTATGAAAAAATAATTAATTTTCTCAAAAAATAAAAAGCCAGCAAACCTCCTAAAAAACTCGGAGATTCACCGGCTTATCCATTTATATTCGTATTACTTCTTCCAAACCTGGCGCTCAGATTGCTGACCCACATACTCAATGCGTGTCGGATTCACGTCCAGAATGACATAATCGGGATCATCCGGTCCGGAAAACCATTCCTTCAAGGAATCGTTCCACACTTGTTTGCGCAGCCCCTCATCAGCTGTGATCTGGACGGTAGCCTCCACTTCTACGACTTCCTTCGTACCGCCAACTTCATAACCCAGCAGCAGATAAGCATTCGGATTGTCCTTTAGCTCCTCTACTTTATGCGTTTTGCGATCTGTCGCCAGATGAATGTTCATTCCATCGTTAAAAAGGGCCATATAGCGTACTTTCGGTTTGCCACCCTCTACCGTACCTAACGAGCAAAATTTGTTGTTATCCAAAGCCTTCACAATGGCTTGTTCCAGTTGGTTGCGATCCAATGTTTCCGTTTTACCCACAGTACAACAACTCCTTTTCACGAATTAGAATTCTCTACGGCCACGCCATTGGGCACCAGCCCATCTGAACCTACTTGCGTAGCTGTTCTGAAAATAACATGACCGGATCGAATCGAATTGATTCATGCTCATTTTCAGATCAAAGCTCACAGTAAAAGTGTACCCTGTCGTTCGGCAAATGAACCGTCACCTCTCCCTTCATGCTGGACAGACCCGCATTCAAGGCATATAATCGTCGTAGTAAACCCGAATAAATGAACCCATTAAACCATACAATGCCAGGGGTGCTGGAATCGGCCGGCTGAGAGTGTGTCCCAAGACACTGACCCTTACAACCTGATCTGGGTAATGCCAGCGTAGGAATGCTTAAGCAAGATGTGCCTTTTTTACATAGGACCATCCCTTACTTTGGTATATACAAGCGCAAGCGTCCCGGAAACTCGGGGCGCTTTTTTTGTTGAAGATTAAGTTGTTGGAAAGATCGCATCCGGCAGATGTTATTTTTAGAAAATGGGGAACTTAAGCTGTCTGATTGGACGGATAACGGGTAATTAAAGGAGAGAACACAACGATGAAGCGCATGAAAATATTAAGCCTGGGACTGATCAGTCTGTGGCTCATGGCCCTGACCCTGACCGCTTGCGGTGGAAGTCCCCCCACATCCCAAGAAGCGGCTCCCGCTACCGGCACTCAAACGTCTACTCCGGCAAAGGGGCTCAAAGATGTTAAAGTCGTGCTCGACTGGACACCCAATACGAATCATACGGGACTCTATGTCGCTAAGGACAAAGGATTTTACGAAAAAGCGGGTTTGAATGTCCAAATTGTTCAACCTGGTTCAGGCGGAGCTGATCAAATGGTTGCTTCTAATGCTGCACCTTTTGGTATCAGCTACCAAGAAGGCGTCACACAGGCTCGTACGCAAGGCGTGCCGCTTGTATCCATCGCTGCGGTGATTCAGCATAATACCTCAGGCTTCGCAGCCCCGGTAGATCGTGGAATTAAGAGCCCGAAAGATTTTGAAGGTAAAAAATACGGCGGTTGGGGCTCTCCCGTAGAAGAAGCGGTCATGAAATCCATCATGGATTCAGACAAAGGCGACGTGAGCAAAGTGAAGATCATCAACATGGGCAATGCAGACTATTTTACAGCCGTGAAGCGGGATATCGACTTTGCCTGGATTTTCTACGCATGGACCGGAATCGAGGCCCAGCTTCGAGGTGAGCCATTGGATATGCTGTATGTAAAAGATTATTCCAAAAGCCTCGATTACTATACACCTGTAATTGTGAGCAACGAACAGACAATAAAAAATGATCCCGAGCTGGTCAAAGCGTTCATGGACGCTACCGCACAAGGCTATGAATACACTATCGCTCATCCGGAAGAAGCCGCAGACATCTTAAGCAAAGCTGTACCGGAGCTGGATAAAAAACTGGTACTTGCGAGCCAAAAATGGCTAAGCCCGCGTTATCAGGACGATGCCGCGCAATGGGGTGTGCAAAAAGCGGAGGTATGGCAAAACTATTCGGACTGGATGTACGAACGCAAGCTGCTCAGCAAGCCTTTGGAAGTCGATAAAGCCTTCACAAACGGTTTCCTGCCCAAGCGTTGATCATTTGTTAAAACGCTAAATAAGACTGATCTAGAGAAGTGAACAAAGCGCCACTACGCAGTCGGATGGTGCTTCCCATCGCTGCTGTACCCAGATTTCTTTTATAAATATCCAGAGGTTGAAATCTGGGTACAAAGGCGAACGCTAACGCTTGTACAGCACCATTCCGCCCACTTCGTTCTCGTTCTACTTGGTTTATTCTTTAGCTTTTCATATTATCTAAGCGCTAAGTAGGTGCGCTTGTGTGTTAAAAATGCCACACAAACCAGCTTTAAAAATAGGGTGCTTTTAAGGCGGTTGGCAGCGTAGTGGTTCATTTGAATCTGGAGAAGCGCAGCGATCGTAAGATCAAATGAACCGCGAAGCGGTCTCCCCGCCTTAAACCACCATATTTTTTTAATAACACTCCAAATAAAGGACAGGTGAATTTTCATGGCTAACACACTGCTCAGTATTCAAGTCATCCCTAAGACTCCTAATAACGAGGACTCTTACCCGTATGTAGATAAGGCGATTGAGGTCATTCAGCGCTCCGGCGTCAAACATCAGGTGAATCCATTGGATACGACCATGGAGGGCGAGCTCGACGAGTTGCTGAAAGTGGTTAAAGAAATGCACGAGGCTTTGACGGAAGCGGGCAGTCCCAGCGTCATTTCACAGATCAAAATCGCACATAACCCACAAGGCATCAGCATGAACAAGCTGACCGAGAAATATCGCCCATGAATCCGAAAGGCAAGAACGCATCCTGGTGGAAAAGCGTATGGCCGCCCTTTGTGGCGGTCCTCTTCTTTTTAGCGGCCTGGCAGGGGGCGGTTTCCTATTTACATATTGAATCCTGGCTGCTGCCAGCTCCATCCCTCATCGTACAAGAGGGCATGGCGCAATCGGCGTTGCTTGGCACCCATACATGGGCTACAATTCGTCTGACACTTGCGGGATTCGCAATAGGGACAGCTACGGGACTGCTGATCGCCATCGTTCTTCATACGATTCCTTTTCTCAAATCTGCTCTATACCCGCTCTTGATCCTTAGCCAAAACATTCCCATCATCGCTCTGGGTCCGCTGCTCATGGTGTGGTTTGGTTTTGGCGTGCTGCCCAAGCTCATGGTCATTACCTTAGTATGCTTTTTTCCCGTGGCTGTAGCGGCCATGGACGGGCTGACTCGAACAGACCGTACGATGATGAACTATATGCGGATGTCGGGTGCAAGCCGCATGTCTATTTTTATGAAGCTGGAGCTGCCACATTCCCTGCCGCAAGTCTTTTCTGGCGTTAAAATTGCTGCTACCTACAGTGTGATGGGCGCGATCATTGCCGAATGGATCGGAGCTAGTGAAGGAATTGGGTATTATATGCTGCTGCAAAAATCGGCCTATCGCACGGACCTCATTTTTGCCGCCATCGGCATTATTGTTGCACTCAGCTTACTCATGTTTGTGGTTATTTTACTACTGGAGAAATGGCTGGTTCGCTGGAAACCCGATCGAGAGTAGCTTCCTCCTTGAATTACATACAGCAAAGAAAGGACGTGGCGCGTATGAGTCTGCATCCGACTGACTTATCATCATACAACGTGGCTAATGAACAACGAACCGGGGAACAGCAGAGTCCTTCAACCGCTCCTCCTGCTTTGGAATTGGACGGGATCAGCCTCGCCTTCCGCGAAAAGCGAAGCCTACTGCCCGTACTGCAGGATGTATCCCTCACAGTCAAGCCAGGAGAATTCGTTTCCCTCATCGGTCCGTCAGGCAGCGGCAAAAGCACGCTGTTTCACATCATCGGCGGGCTACTCAAACCACAGCAGGGACGTATCCGTATGCACGGACGGGACATGACTGGTGAACGTGGGCATATCAGCTATATGCCGCAGCAGCCCGCCCTTTTCCCGTGGCGTACCACGCTGGACAACGTACTGCTTGGGCAGGAAAATGCTCCACGTAAAAATACAGCAGTACCCCCTCAGTACGCCAGTGAACGCGAGCGTCGCAAAGAAGCCTTGCAATGGCTCGAACAGGTTGGACTTGGTAAATTCGCCAAGGCGTATCCACATACGCTGTCTGGTGGAATGCAACAGCGCGCAGCCTTTCTTCGCGCACTGCTCAGCCCACAGGAATTAATGCTGCTGGATGAGCCGTTCAGCGCACTCGATGCGCTGACACGTGCAGACATGCAGCAATGGTTATTACGGATGTGGGAAAAGAACCGCCGTTCTGTGCTGTTTATTACCCACAGCATTGAAGAAGCGTTGCTGCTCTCCGACCGCATCTATGTGCTGTCGGCGCGACCTGCTTCAGTGGTGCATGTCGTAGATGTCCCTTTTCCCCGCCCGCGTAGGGAAGAAATCACCCTCGATCCGCTCTTTATTGAATGGAAGCGGACCATGACCAGCTGGATGCGCGAGGAAAAACATAAACTGGACGGCGACATGGACAATGCTCAGAGCGTCCACAAGAATATCCCGGAAGATGGATTGAATCGACATGAGTGACGTAAAAGTTCGATGTGCATTGAAATGGAACAGCCAAACAAAGCCAGGCTTGGATTTGACCGCAATTGGACCCGCTCCATTGATCGACGCGCATATTCATGTAGACAGCTACCCGCCTGAACAACAGGAATTATTGCTCGCTTCACTTGCCAATAGCAGCGTCCAAGCCGTGATAGCCGTGTCGATGCATCTGGGCTCCAGCCGAGCCAATCTGCAGTTAGCCAAGCGTTACCCCGGGCTGGTACGACCAGCCTTTGGCTTTCATCCCGAACAGGCTCTTCCACCGCAAGCTGAGCTTGAACTCTTGTTCAACTGGATGGACGAACATGTACAGCAGATGGTCGCCGTGGGTGAAGTCGGCTTGCCCTATTACAATCGGCTGGAAGCCTCACAGAGCGGTTCACCTTTTGACCTCGCTCCCTACATAGTGCTACTAGAGCGCTTTATCCAGTTTGCAAGCAAGCATAACAAGCCCATTGTCCTGCACGCCGTTTATGAGGACGCAGACATCGCCTGTGACCTTTTGGAACGTCATGGCATCACACAGGCGCATTTTCACTGGTTCAAGGGCTCTACCGCCACGATCGAACGTATGGCCCGGAACGGCTATTATGTCTCCTTCACACCGGATCTCTTGTACGAAGAAGAGATCCGCAGTTTGGCAAGACAGTATCCGTCTGATCAGATCATGGCAGAGACAGATGGTCCTTGGCCGTTCGAGGGACCTTTTACTGGACAAGAGACACATCCCCGGATGACTGCCGACGTCATTCGTGCGTACAGCAAACTGACCCATCAAGATGAATCTGCCGTCCGTCAATTATTTTATGAAAATACGAGACGCTTTTACTCACTATCTGATTGATAAAGGCATACCAGCTATTTACTGACTGGAAGGTTTACAACCACAACATGCAACCAAAGCAAAGAACCTCCTTATTTACGCGGGACTTCATCATACGTAAATAAGGAGGTTCTTGTATTTTCAAACGTATATAGCTCAAATACTACTTGTATTTTGCAGAGTTTTTTGTCGCCACTCAGCTTTTATTGCTTCAAGAAACCCTTCTGTTCCAAAAATGGCTTCAACTGCAAGCGCGCTGGCTCGGTCAGTCTCGCAGCCATTTGCTCAGACCATGGCGTAGAGCGTTGACCGCCTGTACGTTCCTTCAAATATTCCGCTGATGTGTGATCGTATACCTCTACAGCTTTCATCGTCTGATTTTTGTCGTAACCGTTCATATGCAAAACACCGGACAGTGGAAGACGTGGACGCAAGCCCGTTTCCTGATCCGGTACACCAATACACATACCGAACACTGGATACACCAGCTCTGGCAACCCTAACAACTCAGATACCTCTGCTATTTTAGTACGAATGCCGCCGATGTAGACGATGCCCAGGCCCAGTGATTCAGCGGCTACCGCTGCATTTTGTGCAGCTAACGCGGCATCAATGGTCGCAACCGTATAATTTTCGACGGAACCTTCATAGGAAGGCTGACCTGGCTGATGGTGTAGTGTGACCTGCTTCAAACGATACAGATCTGCGCACCATACCAGAAACGCGGGGCATTGCTCAACGTAAGCCTGCCCTCCTGCTAACTCGGCCAGTTTTGTTTTTAAAGAAGGCTCGGTAACGGCAATAACGGTATATGCCTGCACATTGCTGGACGAGGATGCCATTTGGCCAGCTGCCACAATAGCTGCGAGCTGCTCGTCGGTAACGGCGTCTGACTTGAACTTTCGCACAGACCGGTGATTCATCAACAAGGAAATCGTATCATTCATGACTGCTTCACTCTCCTAATCCATAATATAAGCTCTTTATCTACTTCAAGCTGTGAGTATACGAAGAAGTTCTTGCATGCTTGCATGGCACTCCTACAAATATTATGGAACTTTCGTGAATGATAAGCAACCTGACGTGATGAAAGTTAACAGTATGGTTAAAAAAAACAAACACAACAAAAAGCAAGCACGCAGAAAACCAATTGTGCGTACTTGCTCTATACTCTGATAATAACTTTATCTCGACACAGCAGTCCGACTGCACGCTATCCTGCTAATACATCCATTTACAGCTTCACCCGTTGCAGACGCAGTGCATTCAGCACGACCGAAACAGAGCTGAATGCCATGGCCGCTCCCGCCAACCATGGAGCAAGAAAGCCCAAAGCGGCAATCGGAATACCGATCACGTTATAACCGAGCGCCCAAAACAGATTTTGTCGTATGTTTGTCATCGTCCGGCGGCTCATTTCGATCGCGTCAGGAATGCTGTTCAGGTTGCCGCGCATGAGGGTAATATCCGCCGCCTCCATGGCCACATCCGTTCCCGTGCCCATCGCCATCCCAATATTAGCAGTAGCCAGCGCAGGCGCATCGTTAATACCATCCCCAACCATAGCTACGATCATGCCTTGTTCCTGAAGCCGTTTCACTTCCTCAGCCTTTCCTTCAGGTAGCACCTCCGCCAGCACTCGTTCAATTCCGGCCTCGACGGCAACAGCCCGCGCAGTCCGTTCATTGTCACCCGTAATCATGATGACTTCAATGTTCATCGCCCGCAGACGGGCAACGGCCTCCCGTGACGTTTCTTTAATCGTGTCCGCTACGGCCACCAGTCCGGCATAGGAACCGTCCACAGCGACCAGCATCGCGGTTTTCCCTGCGTTTTCCAGCTCATTCATATACTGCTCGGCTGAGTCATCTATTACGATGCCTTCCCTGCTCATCAATCGGCGTGTACCCGCCAATACCTGCTTATCTTCCACATGCGCCTTCACACCATAACCCGGAATATTTTCAAAATCTGTCGGTCCTACCAGCTCAATTCCTCGATCTGCAATCCCCTTTACAATGGCTTCCGCCAGCGGATGCTCCGAGCTTTTTTCTGCTGCACCGAGCAACCGCAGCAAATCGTTTTCAGCCAAGCCGCTTGCACCAACCATAACATCTGTCAGCTCTGGCTTGCCGTTCGTAACTGTTCCTGTCTTATCCAATACCACTGCGTTGACTGAACGGGTCATTTCCAAATGCTCGCCGCCCTTGAACAAAATACCGTATTCAGCGGCACGTCCCGATCCTGCCATAATGGACGTTGGAGTAGCCAAGCCGAGCGCACAAGGACAAGCTATGACGAGAACTGCAATCATTTTCTCCAGTGAGCCTGCAAAATCAGTCGGCGTCACAAGGAAAAACCAGACGATAAAGGCTAACACAGCAATAGCAACAACAATGGGGACAAAAATACCGGAAATCTGATCCGCAATCCGCTGAATCGGGGCCTTAGAGTTTTGTGCATCTTCCACGACCTTAATAATACGGGACAACGCCGTATCACCACCCACACGCTCCGCCTGAATACGTAGTACCCCGTTTTTATTAAGCGTCGCCCCTGTAACTGCGGAACCTGCTTCTTTTTCAACTGGAAGACTCTCACCACTTAACATGGATTCGTCCACTGCGGAACGTCCGTCCACGACCACACCATCGACAGGAATTTTCTCGCCGGGTCGTACAATAAAGATATCCTTCACACGTACCTGTTCGATCGGTATATCAAGCTCTTGTCCATCACGTACTACACGTGCCGTCGTCGCCTGTAGACTCATCAGGCTCTTGATCGCCTCGGACGAACGCCCTTTGGCTACCGCCTCGAACCATTTACCCACTAAAATAAGCGTAATTAGTACTGCACTTGTCTCGTAATACAGCTCTGGCATGGTCATGACAGGCATTCCCGCCATCCCCTCCATGACATCAGACGGACGCAGCGTAAGGTACAAGCTGTAAAAATAAGCCGCAGACGTACCCAGTGCAACTAACACATCCATATTCGAACTCCCGTTGCGAAGCGCTTTGTACGCGCCCACATAAAACTGCCAACCAATGACGAACTGAATCGGCGTTGTCAGCACTAGTTGGAACCATGGATTCAAGAACAGTTCCGGCACATAAATCCATGACGTAAAGGAAAAATGAGCCACCATCGCCCACAACAACGGAAACGACAGCACTGCGGACACAATCCACTTCCATTTTTTACGATGGATATCCTTACTGCGCACATCCGCGATATTGTCCTCAGCGCTCTGCGGGATCGCTCCGTAGCCTAGCTGTTCAATCTTGCTCACCAGATCACCAACCGCAATACTCCCCGCGGCATATTCCACATGAGCTGTTTCCATCGCCAAGTTTACCGTGGCACCTGTTACACCAGGCATCCGATTCAATCCCTTTTCAATCCGGGTTGCACAAGCCGCACAAGTCATGCCCGTCACATTCAGATTGGCTTCTTCACTTACAGTTCCAAACCCAAGAGAAGCAATTTTATCGCGAAACTCAGGGATCTCCACCTGCTTGGGATCATAGGATATCGACGCCTGCTCCAAAGCCAAATTCACATTAGCCTGTGCCACACCATCTATTCGATTTAAACCTTTCTCAATACGGCTTGCACAGGCAGCGCAGGACATCCCTGTAATGTGAAGCGTTGTCTGCTTGTCACCGTCGGTCGCACGGTTTTCCATGGTAACCCTCCTCTTATACCCCAGTGGGGTATATCATATCCAAAAAAGAAAAAGCTTCTAATATGGAAGCTTCTCCTTCGAAACAAGTCTGTCACACATAAAGCATCTTCAGCTTAAACAACGTCATAGCCTTGGTCTTCAATGGCTGTTTTCAGAGCTTCAACGTTCAGCTTGGACTCGTCATACTCTACATTCACTTGTTTCGTTTCGAGGCTGACCTTGCCGGTAGCGCCAACTTTCTCCAAAGCCCCTTCTACTGCCTTCACGCAATGATTGCAGCTCATGCCTTCTACGTTCAATGTAACTTGTGCCATTTTCTTTTCCTCCTCAGGGGTACTTCCGTACCCATAATGTGTATGAATACTACTCTTAACGGATTAGCTTCTTGACCGTAACCAGCAGCTCGTCAATCACTTCCTGCTCTCCTGCCTGCATGCGCTCAATGACACAGCTTTTCATATGCCCTTCCAGCAGCAGCTTACCAACACCATTCAGCGCGGACTGGACAGCCGCAATCTGGTTCAGTACATCGTCACAGTAGGTATCCTTCTCAATCAAGCCCTTAATTCCGCGAACCTGACCTTCAATACGGTTCAACCGGGATACGAGGCTGTTCTTGAACTCTGCCGAATGATGACTTTTTCTAACTGTCTTTTCCCCGTCTGTTCCACAGTGATTCTCATGGACTTCAGTGTGGGAAACAGGTTGCTCCTCAGCCATACATCAGCCTCCTGTGTGGTGTATATATGCATTTATGCATTTGTTATATCCCTATCATAATATACCCCCGTGGGGTATGTCAACCTTCCAGAAAAATGTCACTTTTTCGCCCTATTTTAAGCCTTCGCGCGTGCTTCCTTAGCAAGTACGACAAAGCTTAATAGCGCTCCAACCTCGGCTATAGCTATAACGACCGCCATCGGTACGGGGGTTGTTCCACTCCCCAAGCCTACTAGCGGTGAAGCGATAGAGCCAAGCAATAGAGGCAACAAACCTAGCATGGCGGACGCACTGCCTGCGGAGCGTTGCTGACTCTGCATTGCCAATGAAGTCGTCGTTGTACTTACAATCCCTACGCAGGAAACGACAAAAAACAGAGGAACTAAAACAGCAAACAATTGGCCTCCGGTAAAGGCTACAGTAAGCAAGCTAATTCCGGCTACAGCCGCAATTACCAGACCCGACAAGAGTAACTGTCGTTCGCTGAAGCGACCCACGAGTCTACCCGTCAACTGCGAAAACAGTACAATCCCCAAACCATTCACTGCAAAAATGATGCTATACGTCTGAGGAGAAACCCCGAAAATATCCTGAAGCACGAATGGTGAGCCAGCGATATACGCGAACATCGCTCCTGTAATCAGCGCCTGTGAGAAGGCATAGCCCATAAAGCGTCGATCGGCAAACAAGTGACCGAGTGTTCCTAGCGTCTGCTTCAAGCCACCGGATGAGCGGCGGTTAGTTGGCAACGTTTCTGGCAAACCCAATACGACGGCAATCAGCATAGCCACGCCGACTACACAAAGCACCATGAATACACCACGCCAGGAAACAAAGTTCAAAATGACACCGCCCAGTACTGGTGCAGCGATGGGGGCCACGCCGTTCACCAGCATAAGTAGTGAGAAAAAACGTGTCAACTCTTTGCCCGAGTATAGATCACGGGCTACAGCTCTGGAAATCACGATCCCCGCCGACCCCGTAAGCCCTTGAATAAAGCGAAGCACAATGAGCATACCGATATTCGGCGCAAACACACATAACAGCGAAGCAGCAGCGTACAGAATGAGCGAGATCACCAGCGGTCCTCTGCGACCCCTTACGTCGCTAAGCGGACCAGCAACGATCTGGCCAACGGCCAGTCCCAACAGACAGGCGGTTAAACTAAGCTGCGCCAGCGAAGTGGTCGTATGCAAATTGTTCGCTAATGTAGGCAGCGACGGCAAATACATATCTATGGACAACGGCCCGAAAGCACTCAATGCACCCAGGACAAAGGCGATCCATAATATTCGCGATTTGGTCATATCTGCGGCAACCATAACAGTATTGGATAACCGGTTCATAATAATAATCATCCTTTTCAAAAAAATATAAATAATTACTTCAATGTATCATGATATCACTCATTTCGTCTGGCTTCGAATAATTACACGCTAATCCGCAATTTTTTTTCAAAACTGCTATATATCAGGCAGGAATTTACCAATTTCAGGTCGAATTATACGGTAACCAAAACAAAAAATTTGTGGAATCTGGAGAATGATAATGGTCTATGATGGAGTGCTACTAGGTCTCATTGTAGGTCTGTTCAGAGGAGGCTGGCGGCAAGGTCTGATCCGTTTCAGTCAAATTCGCCTTATAGCCGGCTGGATGTTCCCCGTGCTGCTGCTGGTACAATTCATTATTTTTTATTTCCAGGAAAAGTGGGCTTGGCTGGCAGCCATTAACGGGTATCTATTTATGGGAGTCTACGTGGTTGGATTGATATTTCTCTGGTTGAACAGACATCATAAGGGATTCAAGCTTATTATAATCGGCGTATTGATGAATTTTATCGTTATGGCGGTGAATGGCGGCAGGATGCCGGTCTCGTTGAGCGCTTCGGAGGTGCTGGGTCCCTATTATACAGATATGCTTAAATCCGGAAGTGTCATCTCGAAACATTACATGATGGATGCGAGCACGCGTCTATCATTGCTTGGTGACATTATTCCTCTCTCCAAGCCCTATCCCCGCACGCAGGTAATTAGTATTGGAGATGTTGTCATGAATTTCGGGATGTTCCTGTTTATCCAAAGCATTATGGTCGTGAAGAGAACTAAGGATAAGCAGCAAGAAACCAATCCCCGCCACGCCTAGTGCACACCTTATTCCAAGGAAGGGAGGGAACCCTATGAAAAACTTGAAATACTCCCGTGTGATTATCAATGCTATTATCGTAGCTTCCGTCATAATTGCTTTGACTTCCGGTTACAAAATCGGGGGCTAGTCACCGATAAGAAAAAAAGGAAGCACAGGCTCAACAAAACAGGCTGGATTCCGGCCTGTTTTTTCATGTGAAATTTTCGATTACAAAATTGTAAATTATCCCATTCACCCCTGGTAGCTTTGACATCAAGATACGACAAGGCAGGAGAAGAAATGATGAGTATAATAAAAAAGCTGCAAGAACGGGTTACCGCGACGGGAATATATGTGTTTTTCATATGTTTGGCAGGCGTGATCGTCCTCCTGTATACGAACCAATGGTCCTTTTTGCACTATACGACAACAGAGTGGGTCACGATCTATTCCCTACTGGGAGCCGTTCTGATTCTGGAGCATTTTACATTCCAGCTACCACCGGCCAGTAACAAACAGTCCATGGATTCCTCCGTGTATCTGGCTTGTATTTTTGTGCATGGCACCGAAATTGCTATTCTGATTTTGTTGTTAAATGTAATCATTGCCATGTTCCGGCACGCAGAGCTGTCCTGGTGGAAGCATACCGCCAATTTTTCCATTTACGCCCTTTCCATTTTCCTGTCTTCAACAGTATTTGAACTAAGCGGCGGAACGCAGGGGGCTTTAAACCAAGATCATTTCGCTTCCTACCTGCTGGCGTTGATTTGCTACTTTGCGGTGAACACCATCACACTGGGCATCTACTTTTATATCGCATACAAAGGGTCCTTCAATGAGCTTAAACAGGCTTTTTTGGCTGAATCCCTGCTCGTATACTTATGTACACTTATTCTGTCTTTGGTATTGACTACACTGATTTATAACAACGGCATTCTAGGACTTTTGCTGTTCCTTGGGCTAAGCATGCTCCTATCTCACGCATTCAAGCAAATGTTCACGCTGTATCGGGAAATCGAAGAAAAAGCGAACATGGATCGCAGAACAGGGCTATACAATCACAGCTACTTCGAAAATACACTTGAAGCTGAATTAAATATATCCCGATCCGAGAATACTCCTCTCAGTCTGGCGCTGATTGATATAGATGATTTCAAAAAATACAATGATCATTTCGGTCATCTTAAAGGCGATCAGCTACTGGGATTTCTCGGTGAGTTTCTTAAGAAGGAAACCTCCGGCACCCATATCACCGTATCCCGCTATGGTGGAGAAGAATTCACCCTGCTTATGCCCGGTCATACCGCTGAACAAGCATATGAAACAGTCAATACTATTCGAAAAAGATTAAATGATTCTCGTTATGAGGGTGTTGAAATTTTTCCGCATGGCTGTCTGTCCTTCTCCGCAGGTATTGCACAAAGTCGCATTGACATCTACGACAAGTCACAGCTGGTCGATCTGGCGGATAAAGCCCTGTACTACGCCAAGAAACAGGGCAAAAACATCGTTCATACGCACGGAAGTTTAAATGAAGTGGAGCGCGAGGTCGATCTGGGGCAGGATATTCGCGATCTTGAACAGCAGCTTAATTTGTTCTTGTACAAGGATATTAACACTTTCAAGCATTCCAAGCGGGTATTCAGATATGCAGCAGACATGAGCGATGTACTTCAGCTCGGACCGGAGGATAAGCGGCGTTTCATACTAGGTGCCCTCATTCATGACATTGGTAAACTGGAGATTCCCTGGAATATCCTCAATAAAAAAGAGAAACTGTCCGGTGAGGAATGGCAGATGGTGCAAGCGCATGTCATGTGGGGCAAACGTATTGTCGAAGCCAACGAACGATTCATAGATTTAGTTCCTTTTGTGGAGCTGCATCATGAACGTTATGACGGAGGAGGCTATCCGTTTGGCTTTAAGGGCGAGCAAATTCCACGTTTATGTCGGATGCTGACGATCATCGACTCTTTTGACGCAATGACAACCGAGCGCCCCTATCAACCCACCAAAACGTTCGAGGAGGCCATTGAGGAACTACGTGCTTGCTCGGGTAGCCAATTCGATCCCAAACTAACGGCTATTTTTATCCATTATATTCAACATAAGCAACCTGCTTTCACGGATCTCATGGAAACAGGGCTCTAATTCCTTCATAGGCTCTTCCTCTTTGCCCCTAGCATGGTTGAAATCGTCCTGAATTCAACCACCCTAGGGGTTTTCATATGATTGGCATTTTGTATAATGCTTATTATTTCAAATTTCATATAAATGTCATAATTCGCTCCATCTATTCACGTTATATGCACTATGATTAAGATAGGAAGGGGTTTGTCCGTATAAAATGTTACAAATGGGGATATCCTCGCTTCAAGTAATCGAGAGAAGGTGACTTCACAGGCATGTTGTACCTGTCCAGACCAGCCCGTGTGGCTTGTCTTTTATTGCTGTGTCTCCCCCTTCTGATCCTGTTTCCTCACTCTTCGTGGGCTCATGCATTTGTCATTGAATCCAGTCCGACCGAAAATCAGGTTTTGGACAAGTCGCCTTCTCAGGTGACCATCACCTTCAATGAAGATTTGCAATCTGCCTTCATGTCGATCAAAGTGACCGATGAAACAGGCAAGCGGGTCGACACAGGAAAAGCACAGCTTGACCCGAATCACAAATCCACCATGGAAATCCAATTGATTCCAGGGATGAAAAATGGAATTTACTCCGTCAATTGGAGAGCTTTATCCGCAGACGGACATCCGGTTAATGGAGTTATTCCATTTCAAGTAGGCAGCGGTTCCAATGCGCCTACCCATCAAGCTGCCGCATCTGAAGGCTCAGGGACATCACGAATCGACTTAATCGCTGTCCGTTGGTTTCTTTACATAGGACTATCGCTGCTTTTTGGAGCGATTTGTTTCCGGCTGTTCATCTTACCGAGCATAAGCCAAGACAAGAATCGAAGTGAACAGCATAAGCAAAATCAGCGGCCCTTTGAAACATTGCCCCGCTGGACTAAGCTGCTATGGAGCGGCTACGGCATAACGTCTGCCGCCATTCTGATCAGCCTGCCACTTCAGGCTTCATGGGATGCCGGGGTTTCCATCAGGGAGGGCTTCTCATTCCCGATTCTGGGAGAAGCTCTCCAGTTTACTGGAGCCGGACAAATTTGGTTTATCCAGATGATTCTCGTGCTACTCCTAAGCGTAACGCTGATTTACGCGCTGGATCACAGCATTTCGAATCGCCAGCGCCGTCTTTGGGGATACAGCTCGGCTCTCCTAACGCTATGCCTCATGCTGTCCAAGGCCTTTGTCGGCCATCCGGCAGCGGCTACGCATCCAGCTCCAGCCATTGCGGCGGACTTCGTCCATCTCGCGGCAGCAGCCTTTTGGATCGGCTCACTTGCCGTCATGGTCGTGTGCCTGCCGGTTGCCGGAGCAGAGTTGCCCGTATCCGAACGGGCAACTCTGCGACAAGCCGCCTTGCGCCGCTTCGCCGGCTGGGGCATTGCGATGGTGGCAGCGTTACTCGCCACCGGTATATATGGAGCCGTGCTGTACATTCCGGCTCCCTCCATGCTGCTGAACACGTCCTATGGACTCGTTCTGCTCGGCAAAGCAGCGCTGCTGCTAGTCATGCTGGTCTTCGCGGCCAGCCAGTTCCGCAGCGCACGGCAAGCGGCGGCGAGTAAGCGAGCCGCTGGGGGATTGCGTGCCGAGTTGTCCGTCGGCCTGCTCGTGATGCTGTTGACCGCGGTGCTCACTCACCTGTCACCCGGCCAGGCACCTGCTGTACCATTTGAGGAGACTCGCACTACGGGCGAATATAACGTTACACTGGCAGTCAGCCCCAATGCTGTGGGCAGCAATGAATTTAAGGTATCCGTTCAGGATAGCAATGGTGCTGCCGTTTCGGGAATCCAGCAGGTCACGTTAACGCTCACTCCAGCAGACCCTGACCAAGATCAACAGGAATTTGTTCTGCCCGTAAAGCAACAACAACCATTCCGCAGTCAGGAATTGATAACCTCCGAAGGAACATGGGCGGTAAAAGTACATGCTCTGACGGCATCACTCGATGCGGTTGATGCTGAATTTACCCTGCATGTAGGCGGTAAAAAATAATTATTTTATACTTAAAAGGAGCGAAATGAATATGAATACAACGATTCAAACAGCAAAATCCAGATTTTCCAGGTTTGCAACCTCTGTGGGTCTAATTGCGGCGGGTGCCTTATTTTTTGCAGGTTTGGCCAGTGCACATGTGACAGTCAAGCCTTCTGTTTCACAACCTAATGCGTGGGAAACGTACACATTGAAAGTACCCGTGGAAAAAAACATTCCAACCACCAAAGTCGCCTTGAAAATTCCGAAAGAGGTCGTTTTCAAACAATACGAGCCTGTACCGAATTGGAAGGTAGCCACCGAAAAAGACAGCTCTGGCAAAGTAACCACCGTGACCTGGACGACTGAAAAAGACGGCATTCAAGCGGGTCAGTATCAGCGTTTCAGCTTTGTAGCGCAAAATGCAGACCAGAATACCGCAGCAGCCTGGGACGCCTTCCAATATTATAGTGACGGAAGTATTGTGGAATGGACAGGCGACGAAGGAAGTAACAACCCTCATTCCATTACCGAAATCACGGCAGATGCCACGTCCCAAACTCCTGCCGCAGACAGCGGACACGATTCGGCGGGCACGGCAGCAGGCCATACGAGCACAGATACGGCTAAAGATAGTAGTAGCCCCGCACCTGCTTCTAACAATGCTGTAGAGGCTACACCTGCCGCTTCTGCTCCTGCCAGCTCTACTGCACAAACGACAGCACTCGTCCTCTCGATCATTGCAGTCGTTCTTGGTGCTGCAGCTGTCGGCATTACACTCAAGCGCCGCAAGTAATCTGGGTTACGAATGAAGTTAAGATCGTTTTAAAAAGAAAAAGCTGACACCTAGTTAAAGGGGTCAGCTTTTTTTGTATGAAAGAAAACGATTAATATTCAGCTTTAATACATACTCAAATTCATCTCATCCTATTATTTCACATTCACCTTTCTATCATTTTTTTGGTAAAATGGTAGATACCTCACGATTCTAACATGATAGCATTGCAATCTATTGAGCATAGGAGATCATAGGATGAAAATCGTAAATAAGGCTCTGTTATCTAGCGCTATTTTCCTGAGTACCGCAGCGGGCATCTATAGCCCCTTGGCACAAGCCGAGACCGGCAAGATCAGCATTATGCTGGACGGATATCCATTACCGTTCCCCGTACAACCTGCCATGATGAACGGCACGACCATGGTTCCCTTTCGCGCTATTTCTGAGGCTCTCGGCATTACAGTGAAATGGGATCAAGCCAGCCAAAGCATCACTGCTACCAAAGCGCAAGGCTCTGCTACCAAACAGGTGGTTCTAAAGATGGGTAGCCGCAATGCCACAGTGGACGGACAAACGGTTCAACTAACAGCCGCTCCGCAAACCGTGCACGGCAGCACCATGATTCCGCTGGGCTTTTTCGGGCAGCAGTTTGGAGCCACGGTGAACTGGAACCAGGGAACACGGACGGTCTCCATTACATCGCCACGTGAAGCTATGTATACAGTAGGCTTCTATGCGCTGTCTTCCTTTGACCAAAAATCCAAAATACCGGATTTTAACGCAGTTGCCTTCGGCTGGAGTCGAATTGATACGAACGGACAATTTACGACAAACGGCAAAGAATACAAATGGCCTCAAGCCGCTGGAACCGTAACGCCGGAGTCCATTGTGCAGGAGGCAGACAGCCAGGGGACTTCCCCTTACCTGATGGTCTATTCCGGAGATGGCAATCACGAACTGACCAAGGTTTTGGAAAATGCGCAGCTTCAAGAACAAACCATTTCCCAAATCGTCAGTACCGCCACCGACAAACAATTTAAAGGCATTACGCTAGATCTGGAAGGATTGGGCTGGAGCGGCGATAAAGCCAAAGCGCGTTCAGACTACAACGCCTTTATTCAAAAGTTATCGGCCAAAGCGCATCAGGCTGGACTCAAGCTCACCGTCGTTCTACATCCGCTGAACAGCTCTTACTCTGGCTATGACTACAAAACGCTGGGCAATCTGGCGGACGATCTGATCATCATGGCCTATGATTACGGACAAAAGGCTACGCCTGAGCCTTTGGATAAAGTGGACGAAGCCATACAACTGGCCTTGAAGGAAACCTCGCGGGACAAGCTCATTTTGGGGATTTCGATGGGTAGTGAAAAAGATAGCACCGTTAACGTCAAGATCGGTTTAGCCAAACGTTATGACCTCAAAGGAATCGCTATCTGGCGCTTGGGCATCATTGGAGAAACGGCCTGGGCGCAGATGAACGAAGCCATCGAGTTTAAATAAGTGTACATTTTATCTAAATAACCCAGACCTTATTCCGCCCGCTAATGATTTCTTATGCGTCTTCTATGAAATCATTTGGCGGGCTTTCTTCATGCCCTTTAACAAAAGTGCTTGCCTGATTTGGAAGTTGTCGTCACAGGCTCGCAACCCTGTTCTCCATAGAAGATCCCCCAGTCTCTCATAAAATCCAGCAACGGCCTTAACGTATCTCCCAACGGGGTAAGCGAGTATTCCACACGCGGTGGGTTCTCATTATAAATTTCACGGTGCACAATGCCATCTCTCTCCAGTTCACGCAACTGCAAGGTTAGCATCCGCTGTGTAATATTAGGTAAGGTCCGTCGAATTTCGTTATAGCGCCGCGGTCCTGTCGTCAAATGATACAAGATGACTCCCTTCCACTTGCCGCCTATAACCCCGACGGTTTTCGCTACCGGACATCCAAAATTAACGCTAACTGCATGTTCCATCTCCTGTGCCATGTATACCCCTTCTTTCTGTAGAATGTGTAAACCAATAGCCCCAGACGCATGACAAGGAACAAATATGTGCGTACTTGTTCCCTGCAAAAACTTTCTATATGATAACTATATATTCGATATCAGCTCTCATTATAGTAGCAGAAAACCCATAGAGTACCAACTAAACCCATATCAAAAGGAGTATATTTTATGTCTAATACATCAGCTAAAAAACAGGAAATTCTGGACGCCTTTCTGTTCAGGCACGCCACGAAAGAATTCGATCCCAATCGCATCATACCAGAAGAGGATTTTCAGTTCATTCTCGAAACCGGGCGACTTTCTCCAAGCTCCGTTGGTTTTGAACCATGGCAGTTTGTAGTTGTACAAAATCAGGCATTGAGAGAAAAGCTGGCTGCAGTTTCCAGCGGCGGTCAAAAGCAGATTCCTGCGGCTAGCCACGTCGTCCTGATTTTGGCGCGCAAGGATGTTCGTTATGATTCTCCTTACGTGGAGTATATGTATAAAGAGGTTAAAGGTATGTCTGAGGAGGACTTTGCCTCACTGCCAGGCCGCTATAAGATTTTCCAGGGTGAAAATCAACGCTTACTGGAAAACGAACGTACGTTATTTGACTGGGCTTCCAAGCAAACCTACATTGCCTTAGGCAATATGATGACAGCGGCGGCTCAGATCGGTATTGATTCCTGTCCAATTGAGGGCTTTAACTACGATCAGGTGCATGCCATTTTGGAGGAAGAAGGACTGCTAGAAAACGGGCTGCTCGATATTTCAGTCATTGCTGCCTTCGGTTATCGCGCTCATGAACCCAAGCGGGAAAAATCCAGACAACCGCTGGAAAAGGTCACCCGCTGGATTCTGTAATCTAATATCCCGAGTCTCTCCCCCAAGCACTGAACACTGAAGCATCAAAAAAGCGGGCTTGCGGCACTTCATCTGAATGATGAACATACCGCAGCCCGTCTTTTTTAGGTCACTTCAATCTCTATTAAAATACCCTTGGAAGCCAGGTTATCCAGGCACTCCTTCATATACTCATCGTCATGCTCCACATATGCACCCGCGCCTGCCAGTTCCTCACCCAGCTCCGCCTCCCAAGGCTCACACTGCTTACCGCGATACAACGGCTGTTCCCATAGTGGATCAACATTGTACCCTCTGCTTTTCATTTCGTCCATAATGAGCCTATGATAGCGCACCAGCAGCATTGGGTGATAATCGAACACATAATTCACGGTGGCGTGTGGCTTGCCCCACCCATTCCCGCGCAGGGCACAGCACTCACGATGTTGCCCCAGCAGTTGCGGACGGGGTAACCTGTCGATTAAATGTTCATGCCAAAGCCTCATGCTTCCACAACCCTATCTGTAGCTTTTTCTGGTCTATTGGATTAGCATACGGATACCTGTCAGCACAATGCCGATCAGGAAGCCTGTAACTGCGCCGTTAATACGTATCCACTGCAAATCCTGTCCCAGTTTGTCCTCCATCAGTGCAATCAGGGATTTGTTATCCATTTTGTCTACATTTTCGCGTACCAAGTTACCAATTCGACTATGGTTGGCTTCCACCAGTCCAGTAATACCTTCCACAATTCGCACATTGATCTTGTCCAGCAGCTCGGTATTCCCTCTTAAATCAGTCAGCATCCGATCCAATAGCGGTAAAATATAGGTCTGCACATAGCTTCCGTCTTCCATGTAGTCCAATAAGCGTATACGCAGTTCTTCCATTTTGCCCAGCACTGACGCATCGCCTTCCCAGGCTTCAACAAGGCTATCCTTCCAGCCGTTCAACCCTTCCTGAACCGTATCTTTCGTCGCCAATCGGGTCACCTGTGTTCTCAGACCATCCAGCACGGCCTGGCGGCGCGGGTGCTCTTCCCTTTGCAGTTCTGCTACCTGATCCAGCAGGAAATGACGAATCATTTCACCCATACGCTCTTCGTTCAGATAGCCGAGGAATGCGTTCAAGGCAAACTGCATCAGCCCGCTCACCTGCAAACCGCTAACAGCCTGCATCCCTAAGGTGCCCAGCGTATAACCCGTTTCGGGTCGCAAAAGCCAGGACTCGGCTTGCTCCAGCGTGTAATCCAGTGCGCGGCGATCATAGCCCTTCTCGCTGGTTTGACGAGCAAGCGCCTCCAGCAGCGGTCCGGTGTCAAAGTCAGTCACCTGCCGCTTGAGCTCTGCCACGATGACCGGAGCCAATTCCGCGAGCGGGAGCGACTGGACGAGACGCTTGGCAAGAACATCTATGGATGCCGCCGCCTCCGGCGTGCGCATTCCTTTTTCCACACCGCCCAGTACCAAATCGGCCAAACGAATATCTGCAATTTTAGACGCAATGCTGTCTTTGTTTAGCAGGTTATTTTCCACGGTACTCACCAATGCATTCGTGAGCTTGTCCCTATTTTTAGGAAGCAGCGCCGTATGTGGTATCGGAATGCCTAGCGGATGACGGAACAAAGCAGTGACAGCGAACCAGTCTGCCAGTCCCCCTACAAGTCCTGCCTCAAAAGCTCCGGCTAATAAACGAGCCCAGCCATATTGCTGGAAGGGCAATGTGGCTGCAAAGCCTGCCCCTAGAATAACGAGCGACCAAGCCGCTGCGGTTTTCGTACTTTTTGGTTTTCCCATCCTGTAATCCTCCAAACTGACTGTCGAGTAAGTAAAGCACTATACCTGTATTACCCATCATATCATTGCCCGTGTCATTTCCAAAGTTGAAAGCACTTTTGATGAAACGCGCAAGGGCACTTTTTGCGTAATTTTTTATGCATATATCTCTCTTTTTTACATTCATGTTTGTGAACAAAATCACAGTACTGGGCCCAAACTCTTATTTTCAATAATAAGCCTTACGAACCATTTTAACAAAACCAAGTCCCAATTTTTTTAAACCGAAAGGAGAAGTGAACAAGAAAGTTGAATGGGCATAAGATACCTTTTTTCAGTACCATTTTGGTATTTGACCTCAGAAAGGATTTGAATCCATGATAACCCCAGATTCTTTCAACAGCATTCGACTTTTTCATATGGATTATCAGATTAAATATCCATAAAAAGCGAGACTCCCATAAAGCTCACACACATAATTTGATATATAGACATATTTGTTGTGATAAAATAAACTTTTATAAATAGGAAATCATGTTTAATCAGCCATTATATATTGGTAAATCAAACCAAGATATGCTAGATAAAATTGCTTTTTTGTAAAGGAATTGAATATGACAACAGACCAAAAAAACAACGTGGGCCTCTGGAATGGCGATCCGGTCGTAATTGTACGCACTCCCTCCGCTTTTGCCAAGCAATCCCTTTTATATATCCAGGAATTAGGCTACTTCCAAAAAACTTCTGCTTTTACGATGGAAAGGAAAGAACTTGCCTCTTTTTTGCTTGTCTTTACGTTGTCTGGTAAGGGAGAATTACTGTACCGGGGCAAGAAATATATCATAAAACCTCAAGATTTGTTCTTTATTAATTGCGAGGAATATGTTCAATACAGCACCTCCGGTCATGAATCCTGGGAGTATATCAGCCTGTACCTGTATGGCAACCTGATCGAAAATTTTTACGAACAATTTGCCAAGCATAATAAACCGGTCATTTCCATGCATAATCCGCATATTATATTGGATAAGCTCCATGCTCTGATTTGCGGGCAGTCTGACAGAAGTCTTTCCGCTGAGCTGCTAACGTCCAGGCTCATTGGTGAAATACTAATGTGCATTTTGCAACATCCCTATGATCATCCGCATGTGAATGCTGAAACCCTCAGCGAAGTACGCCGGGTACAACAATATTTGGATCAGTCCTACTGTGAGCGAATAACACTGGACTCGCTGGCAGACATGTTTGAATTAAACAAGTTTAATCTGGCTAAAAATTTCAAAAAGCAGATCGGTTTCTCTCCGATTGATTATCTCATTAATGTCCGTATCACAGCCGCTCAAAGCTGGCTTAAAACCAGTGACATGTCCATTGTGGATATCGCAAGGTACGTAGGGATTCCCAATACGAGCCATTTTATTAACCTATTCAAGGAGCATGTAGGAGAAACACCTCATTCCTTCCGCAAAAAATGGGGGAACCGTTCCAAGTTGTAAATGAGAGGTTACATGAAATCAGTTTGATAGATGATAGACGCACAAGCTATTCAAGTTAATGGCAAAACTGTCGAAAGGCAGTGACGCAAAACTATAGGGCCTTCCTATCCGGATGGCAGCCAGCTACCAGATGAACGAGCTTTTTATTATGTCTTTTTTACATAGATCCATCACAAATTGCTATGCCTCTCTCGAAGAAAGCCCTGATCGCTATGATCAGGGCTTTTTTTCTATTGGGATAGTCATGTCTGCCTAGCATGCTGAATATACTAATTTCGAACGAAGCATTGCCATATTACGATGAATAGGAGAATCACTTGGAGCATGAGAACAAAAATAAATGTAATGATCATTGCCTTATTGCTCATTGTCCAAAGCTTTTTCAGCGCAACGCTGGCTTACGCAGATGCTCCAGCCCCAGAACTGCCGCAGAGTGCTGTATCTGATCCTACACCTACCGTTACAGATGCTGTATACGTTGTCCCAAACCTTGAACCTCCTGGGGAGATTCCTTCAAACACGGTCCCCTTCGTTCAAGGAGCAGTCAGTTCAAAGTCTCAACATGATGCAGCTCCGCAGAGCATATTAACGAAGTTGAGCCTGACAGACGAAGCAGGGCGTGTCATTGATGCGGTATATAGTCCAGACAGCCAATTCGACATCGGATCAGCCATCCAACTAGGCTATGAATGGGAGCTTCCTGACAATACCTATAAGTCAGGGGACACCTTCATCTTTCATTTACCAGAACAGCTTGTCATCTACACTGATATCTCATCTCCGTTAGTCACTACCGACGGAACCGTGGGATACTTCACAGTAGATCGTCAGGGCAAGGTGATCATGACCTTTAACCAATATGTAGAGAATCACTCCAATGTCAGCGGCAAACTACAAGTTAAAACCGAGTTTACGAAAGAAACGGTGAAAGGCAGTACAGAGATCATCATTGCGATTCCGATCAAAGGTGGGGTGCAAACGGTCATCGTGAATGTTAAACCCCAGTCAGGGCCAACCCTAAGCAAACAAGGGAAAATAGCTGGCACAAACCAGATCGACTGGACCATTGATGTGAACAAACAGCTAAACACCGTAAAGCATGCCCTCATCACCGATCCCATTCCTTCAGGGCTGGAACTCAGAAGAGACTCTATCCGGCTCTATCATCTACAAATCAATATCGACGGCTCGACCGTTGTTCAAGACCTAGTAAATGCGAGTGAATATGTCATTGAAGCAGATCAAGCCGGGACAGGGTTTGGGATTCGTTTTCAAGATCATAGCATTAACACGGCCTATCAGATTCAATATTCCACGCGTATTATTGGCGATGAAACTCGTTTCTCCAACACAGCAACGCTTTCAGGAGATGCGATAGAGAACGTTGTTGCTACCGCTACTGTTCAGGTGGAACGTGGTGAATTTTTGTCCAAAAAGGTTGAAAAATATGATCATGCCACACAAACACTCTCGTGGGCCATAAGATATAACTTCAGCGAGACAAAAATTCCCGAAGCCAAAGCTCTTTTAATTGATCATTTCAATAAAACTCAAGAATTGCTGCCCGGTTCTTTGAAAGTATTTAAGGGAAACACACTGGAGGAACTCCCATCGTGGGCGTATACTGTCATCCCAGTTGATTATCCGGACCGCAACGGCTTCAAACTTCAATTCAACTTCGACGTAGATTCAGCCTATACCATCCGATACCAGACTCAAGCCAGAGGCCGTGTCTATGATAATGGAAAAGTTATAAACATCATAACCTCGGATGGAACGCAGAAGATTGTATCGACGGAAATCATAAGCGGAGTTATGACTAAAATGTATGACACACCCAATTACAACACCAAAATCATACCTTGGGTGATTACCATCAATACAGACTTGTACATCATGAAAAATATTGTCATTCAGGATGTGTTTCCAAACGGGGGCTTGGCCTTGTTACCGGACACCCTGAAAATTCAAAGTGTTGACGGAACAACGGAGCTACGTGCACCCACGGATTATGAGCTGATTCCGCTATCACAGGACTATAAACAAGGATTTACGCTCATTTTTCATAAAGCCATTCAGAAGGCTTATACAATCAAGTATTCAACCACCTATAATAATGACTGGAAAACGGATACGACGAAGCCCGAGTTTCGTAATAAATCCCATATAGAATACCAGTTTGAAGACGGAGAAAGATCATCGCAAGACGTGGAGTGCCCGATCTGGCCGGACTTTATGACACAACGAAACGGTGCCAAGCAAGGAAGCTATAATGCGACCTCCAAGCTCATTACCTGGGACATTAAAGCTAACTACAATCGCAAGATTCTGAATCATGCGGAAGTGAGAGACCCCTTGTTGCAAGGTCAGAAGTTACTGCCCGCCTCCGTAAAAGTATACGATATGACCTTGCTGGGATGGTGGGATGGCGTACAAAAAGGGGCTGAAATCCCAGCAGATCAATACACCATTATTCCTCCCTCCCAGCAAAATGGTAATGAATTGCGTATCCAGTTCAAAAATAAGATACAGACTCCCTACTGGATTACCTTTCAAACTTCATTGGAAGGAGAACTGATTGAAAAGGAAATCCATAATCAAGCCCTTCTACTGGATGGACAAAAAACTGTCTCCGAATGGGCAGCGCAAGTCACGGTACCTCATGGCGGAGAATATGTATCTAAAGTCGGTGCACAAAATGGAAATAAGATTGACTGGAGCATCCGCATCAATGAAGGACAGTCCCATGTATCCAACGGTAAAATTATAGATCAGCCTAGCAGCAATCAAATCCTAATTGAGGATTCCTTTCATTTGTACTCTACAATCATCGCTGCCAACGGAAATACAACCAAGGGCACCGAGTTGATTAGAAACCAAGATTACAAGCTGTATATCAAGACAGACGCTCAAGGCCAGCAAACGTTTGAACTTACTTTTGCCAAGGATATTTCCACTGCTTTTATACTTGAATATCAATCGTTCATTCATGCTGAGGACAAAGCCAAGGTGAGTAATAAGGTTGCCTTTGAGGGGGATCGCTTGACGACAGAGATGCGGGAAACCAGCCAGGAAATCATCGTACGAACGTCTTCCGGCTCCGGTTCTGGCGGGGGTGTGACCGAAAGTCTTGAGCTGACCAAAGTAGATCAGGATATGCCTGACAAGGTACTGCCTGGCGCACAGTTTGCGCTCTATGATAAAGGTCAAAAAAGAGCCCCTCTCATTCAGACCACCAATGCGGAAGGCAAAATCATCTTTTCCTCCTTGCTTCATGACGATTACATCTTGGAAGAATTGGCAGCACCGGAGGGCTATAAAGTCACCGAGGGCAAGCTCGAGATCAAAATAGACGCAACACTGCGGCAAAGCTCTGGCGTAAAGAGGGTTGTGATCACCAATCGTAAAGAAAAGAAAAACGAACCAGGAACGCCTACTCATCCAGATCCTTCACCCCCGTCCGGAGGCTCAGGTAAAAAACATGACAAAGATCCAGAAATACCCGATACTCCGTCTATAACCGTTCCTCCGTCATTGCCAAAGTCTCCGGAGGACATAGTCCCTCCACAGGAGGAACCTGCGCCTATACCGCCGGAGCCGGAGCCGCCAGCCGTCATGCCTCATCAAGATCCTCCTCCTCCTCCGGTGGATTCGAAAGACGATCCCGAACCTAAGATCCGTCTCAAGGTTCCGGGAAAAGAACCTGAAGATCCGGAGGATACACCTGCGGTACACCAATTGCCCCAAACAGGTGAAAGCAGCCCCGTTCCGTTCTATTTGACAGGCATAGCGATGGTTATGTGGGGCGTATTTTTGAAATTCACACGAACAAACAAAAAATAAAACCGATCACCTGCCCTGATCTCCCGACTCATTCCCGATTGGAATGAGTCGGGAATGGGGCATTTTTCAAAAAATATGTATAATCCGTACTTTGCTTAGGGGAGGCGAGATTGCTGAGTCTGCGTAAACTTTCCTACGTATTTATTGTGTTAGGCTTACTTTTTATTTTGTTTCCTAAAGCGACAGAATGGAATGAGGATCAGGAACAAAGCAAGCTATTAAAAGCAGCAGAGCTACCATCTGGAAAAAGCGACGCGCTATGGCCCCCCAGTCTTACGGACAGCTATGCTCGCTTGTCCACTCGTCTTACAGAAGTTCCGGTTAGTGAAGCACGACAAAATACTTCCCCATCCCCTGCTCCCATGGTAAGCGCTAATGAACAAACTCCCATAGCCACTATTAGTATAAGTCGTATTGCTTTAAAGCTCCCTGTATTGGAAGGCGCAACGAGGATAAATATGAGACACGCGGCTGTACATATGCCGGAAACGGGGACGCTGGGACAAGCAGGGAATGCCGCCATTGCTGCTCATCGAGCCCGTACCTCTGGACGTTTATTTAATCGTCTAAATGAATTGAAGATCGGGGATAAGATTGTTGTTAACGCTCGGGGTAACCAATATGTATATAGCGTTTATAGCCTGAAGGTGGTCGATCCTACGGACGTGTCTGTTCTGAAAAGCTTCAAAAAACAAAAGCTGCTTACACTGATTACATGTGACCCTCTCGTAAACCCCACCCATCGTCTCATTGTTCAGGCGAAACTAAGCACCTAAAGCTATTTTAAAGCCCTATTTCTATGAGTAAACATAAATCAGGCGGGCCATTCCTGTTCATTACAGAAATACACCCGCCAATGCTCACATCATGATTCAGTTGGATTCTTGGCAATCAGCTTGAAATCATCAAAGTGGAATCCTGGTGCAACCACACAGGTTACCAGCACGGGCTCATCCCCAAGCGGACGTGCCGTTTGCCATACTGCTCCTGGAACGAGTGCTTGTGGATGCTGTCCTGCCTCCACATCCGCACCGACGATAATCACAGTTTCTTCACCAGGCTCTTCTCCACTTCCACCCAATTTCAACTCTACAGGGCTTCCGCTATGATATAACCACAGCTCATCAGAATGGACCACATGCCACTCGGAGAACTCACCCGGATGCAGCAAGAAATACGTAGACGAAGCTGCAAAGCGCGGACCGGAATACACATCCGGCAGTACAGGCTTCGGAATTTGGAAATGGGCCTTCCACATCTCTTTGTACCAGCCGCCTTCTGGATGGGGCTCCATGCCCAATGCCGTTACTAGCGGTGAAATAGCTTTCGTCATTGTCTAACCTTCCTTTACCCTAAATTCCTTCTTCCCTACTGTAAAACATAGCGTTGCTTTTGTCACGTTTCTCCCTTGGCATGTCGAGGATCAATAGTTTATGTCAAATTTAATAACATAAAATTACGGATATTTATTCGTTTTCAACATATAAATAACAGTTTACTAGCAAAAAACACACCAAAATACATCACACGTAAAGTTTAGTGACATAAAATCTTGTTTTTTATTGTAAGCTTATAGTATCATGAGAGAAATTTTTAAATTCTAATAGAGCTTGATCATGTCAATCCGTCTACTAAGCTATGTATCCAAGCCTAAAAAGGAGTGAGCTCTCTGATCCAGTTTCGCAACGTCAACAAGCATTACGGTCACTTCCATGTACTCAAAGACATTAATCTTCAGATTAAGGAGGGCGAGGTCGTCGTAATCATCGGTCCCTCCGGCTCGGGTAAAAGCACCCTGCTTCGCTGCATCAATCGTCTGGAAACGATATCGGATGGGGAGCTGATCGTTAACGAGATCCCTGTACACGACAAAAAAATTGATATTAATGCCTTCCGCCGCAATATCGGGATGGTGTTCCAACATTTCAATCTGTATCCCCACAAAAAGGTGATTGAAAACATTGTACTGGCACCTATGAAGGTACTGGGCATCTCGAAAGAAGAAGCTACTCAAACAGCCATCACCTATCTAAAGCGCGTCGGAATCGAAGAAAAAGCACAAAGCTACCCCGCCCAATTGTCCGGTGGACAGCAGCAGCGGGTCGCGATCGCCCGCGGGCTCGCGATGAATCCAAAAATTATGTTGTTTGACGAGCCTACTTCAGCTCTTGATCCCGAAACGATCGGAGAGGTACTGGATGTTATGCGCTCGCTCGCCCATCAGGGCATCACAATGGTCATTGTCACTCATGAAATGGGCTTTGCACGTGAAGTGGCGGACCGCGTGATTTTTATGGATAAAGGACAGATTTTGGAAGACAGCCAACCTGCCGAATTTTTTCAGAATCCGGGTGAGGAACGGGCTCGCCTGTTCCTGAGCCGTCTGATTCATCATTAAACAGACTACCAATGTAGCGTAAATCGAAAGGGGAATGTTCTGATGAGAAAAAGATTTCAATGGAGTACTTTGGTGCTGGTAGCTTTATCTTGTCTGCTCGTCTTGGCAGGCTGTGGAGGCAAAGAAGGAGCGGCAACGTCGGGGAATGAGCCGGCGGCAGCCAACGGGCTGGAAGCGATCAAACAGCGTGGCAAACTGGTCGTTGGTGTGAAATACGATACCAAGCTGTTCGGACTGAAAGACCCGGCTAGCGGAAAAGTAGAAGGCTTTGATATCGACATCGCCAAGGCTGTAGCCAAACATATTTTTGGCGATGAAACCAAGCTTGAACTAAAAGAAGTCACGTCCAAAACACGAATCACCTTATTGCAAAACGGGGACATCGACGCCATTATCGCGACGATGACCATTTCGGATGAACGTAAAAAGCAGGTTGATTTCAGCGACGTCTATTTTAACGCCGGGCAATCTCTGCTTGTGAAAAAAGGGAGCCCCATCACCGGGCTGGAGTCTCTGACCCCGAATACCAAGGTGCTCGCCGTGAAGGGCTCTACTTCCGCCAAAAATATCCGTGAAAAAGCACCTGAAGCAACGATATTGGAATTCGAAAACTATCAGGATGCTTTCAACGCCCTCAAAGCAGGTAAAGGAGAAGCCTTGACTACGGATAACTCTATTCTGCTCGGCATGCAGCAGCAAGACCCGAATTATACTCTTGTAGGCGGGAACTTCACAGAGGAACCTTACGGCATTGCAGTGAAGAAGGGGCAAACCGAACTGCTACAAGCTATTAATGATACGCTCAAGGAACTGAAAAGCAACGGTGAATACGATAAGCTCCACGAGCAATGGCTTGGGGTTAAACCCGAATAGTATTCTTGTGAAGGAGCCGCAATTGCGTGCTCCTTCCTTTCTTAAGTCTGGATAAGGAGGTAAATTCGCAGATGCTTACTTTTGATATCAACGTACTTTTCGATCATAGCGACCGTTTCAGAGAAGGCTTGCTTCATACCGTTCAAGCTAGTGTCATTGCCTTGATCGGAAGCTTTATTCTAGGGGCTATTATTGCCATCCTCCGAATTGCGCCTTTTAAATGGCTGAACTGGATCGGTACCGTCTATGTAGAGGTCATCCGCAATATCCCATTGCTGATCGTCGTACTGTTTTTTTATCTCGGACTTCCTACTTTGGGCATCCCTTTGGACGGATTCGTATCTGGAACGCTCGGATTGACTGTATACACAGCCTCCTTTATTGCTGAAGCCATACGTGCCGGCATTCAATCTGTGCCCAAGGGGCAATTTGAAGCGGCAAGGTCCTCCGGGTTGAGTTACAACCAGACGATGATCAGCATTATTTTACCGCAAGCCATCAAAATTGTACTGCCTGCGATCGGCAACCAATTCATTAATCTGGTCAAAAACTCTTCCGTGCTGGCTATTGTGGCCGGACTGGACCTAATGTATTACTCGGACCTCATTAACTCGGATACCTTCCTGCCCATCACAGTCTACGCCATCACGGCGCTGTTGTATCTTATCTTGACGGTTCCGCTTAGCTTTCTTGTACTTTATATGGAACGGCGTCTGTCCAAAACATCCTAAGGAGGGAAGCCCGTATGGATTTCGGTGGATTGTTTGTGTGGCCTAATGTGCGTTTTATACTGGAGGGCTTCCTGCTCACACTGGAGGTTGCTATTTACTCTATCGTGTTCAGCTTCGTTCTTGGTATCTTATTCGGCATTCTGCGCTATACCCGCTTACCTGTTATTTCACAGGTTGCAGCCTTTATCATTGATCTCATTCGCAATCTTCCATTATTGCTCATTATTTTCTTCATCGGCATGGTTTTACCATCCATCGGAATTTCGATTTCCCTCAAGTGGGCAGCCATTACAGGCCTGTCGATCTTCGAGGGAGCCATGATCGCCGAGATTGTGCGCAGCGGTCTGAATTCGGTCCATAAAGGACAGGTGGAAGCCGCACGTTCCTCCGGTTTAAGCTATTCTCAAACCTTATGGCATATCATTCTGCCCCAAGCGCTTCGTCGCATGGTGCCCCCGATGGTCAGCCAGTTCATTTCCCTATTCAAGGATACCTCACTGGCTGTCATTATCAGTTTGCCGGAGCTGACGCATAACATTCAGATTGTCGGTGGGCAAAATCAATCTTTTGTCATTCCAGCCCTGCTGTTCGCAGCTTTCCTGTACTTTGCTGTCAATTACAGTATGTCACTGATTGCACGCAGGCTGGAAGTTCGTACACATTAAAGCTCGTGATACTCATCAGGGTTGCCACAAGTTGGAACGCACTGTTAGTACAGCTTGTATCTTTTCAATCAATCGCTTCAACGCTTCTCCCTGATAACGGCCAGACCGATAAGTCAGCTCTAGCTGACCCTGGAGCACGTCGCACAAAATAGGTACAGCGCAAAATTGTGAGCGATCCAATTCTGTCGCAAGGGACTCCGTCTGTAGGGTTACGGCAAGTCCCTCCTGTACCCAGCGCAGGATTGAAGGTATGGAATTTGTCTCCAAGACGGTTGCAAAGGGATACCCGCGATCACGGAAGCACTTCTCAATCAGTTTCCTGCCGGGATGACACTCTGGCTGCATCGCCCAGGGTACATGCCTCAATTCGTCCAGCGTAATGGAAGTACGGTTGGAAAACACATGCTCTACCGGAACAACAAGACAGTAGTTCTCCGTACGAAGAGGAAGCTGGACAAGCCTTTCATCCGTAGCCGAATGCAGCGTAATGCCAACATCCACTCGGTTATCTAGCAGCTGTTCTGTTACATCAAATGATGGATGGATGTGCAGGCTGACTCTAGGAAATGACTGATGAAAATGGATAAGCAGCTCTTGCAATGGTTCCTCCAGCTCCGGTAATGCAATGCCAATCCGCAAACTCCCGCGTTGCTCGGTGCGCAACTCCTCAATGGAAGCCTTCGCTTGCTGTAAATCCTTGAGCGCATGTGCACTGTGTTGCAGCAACAATTTCCCGGCATCTGTCATTTTTATTTTCTTGCCTGCACGGTCAAAAAGCGTCATGCCCAATTCCTCTTCCAACGCCTTAATTTGCAAGCTAAGCGTGGGTTGGGAGATTCCGATCTTTTCCGAAGCTTTCGTAAAATGCAGTTCCTCGCATACGGCAATGAAGTATTGAAGCTGACGTATTTCCGTCTTCCTTCTCTCCCTTCGAGAATCCCCAGAATGATTGCATTAAAAGGTCAAAAGAAGCGCAAAATCGGATCAATCCGGTTCGCGCTTCTTCTTCAGGTTGTTGCGCTTTTTTAGATTATTGGGCTACTTCGGCTTTTTCCGCAGTCAACGTAATATTCGCAAACGTGTCTGCATCATACTCCTTGCCACGGGTAATATCGTAATTGGCTACCCGATTATTCACTGCCTCCAACGAGTAACGGAATAACGTCGGCACGATTGGCGCCTCCTCGCTCATATACGCCTGCCACTGATTGTATATATCTCTACGATAATTGTCGTCAAAGGCTTTCACAGACACCCCTTCCCGCAACAGCTTATCATTCTCTTCACTTGTAAAACGCGAATAGTTAAAGCTGGCTCCGCGTCCATACAGTCCACTAGGGTCTATATCTGAACCCGTACTCCACGCACCGCCAAAAATATCAATGCCGGGGTCATCCTTTTGCACACGATCATAGAAAGAATTGAACTCAAGCAGACGACCGTCCACCAGCTCGACATGAAGTCCGACATCCTTCCAGTTTTGCAAATAAAACTTTGCCAGCGATTCAGCTGTCGCATCTCCGCTCATTGCCGCATAATGGAGAACCAGTTCCTTGCCCTTAGGGTCCTCACGGTATCCATCTCCATTGGTGTCCACATAGCCTGCCTCGTCCAGCAGCTTTTTCGCCTTGTCCGGGTCATACGCGATGCCCTTTGCATTTATATCATGATATCCCTTAAAGGCAGGCGGAATCAGGGATGTTGCTGGAATCCGAAGTCCATGATAGAGCTGCTTGCCGACCTGCTCATTATTCAGCGCATAGCCGAGGGCCTGACGCAATGACTTGTTCGCCAGCTTGGCGTTCGGGTCCATGATATTTAGATTCTTGGCCTGATCGAATTTGCCCATCTTAAAGCCCACATAGCTATAAGATAATTCCTCCTGACCGAGAAACTGTACATTTTTCGGATTGCTGGCCTCATTGTAACGGGTGGTTGGATAGCTGGCCCAATCGACTTCTCCACTTTTCAGCGCCTCGGTAATGACATTCGGGTTCACCACCTTCAGATGAAGACCATCCAACTTGGGCTCACCGTGGAAATAATCTTCATTTTTGACGAATTCCACAGATTCACCTGTGACCATTGATTTAATTTTGAACGGTCCATAGCCAATCGGATTTTTACGGACAGGATCAGATCCGGCCATATCTTTCACGGGGATATTCTGAAATACCTTTTTCTCCAGTGGTGTAGACCAAAGTCCCGATTTCACCGAAGGATTAGGTTCCTTGAAGTGAATGGTAACCTCTTTCTCATTCAGCACCTTGACGCCAGAAATGGTTTTGGCCTTACCCGCGTGATAATCCTCCATGCCCACAATGTTGGTCATAAAGCTATCATAACGCGGACCTTCGTAGTCTTTATGACCGATCACTTCATAGGAAAAAGCATAGTCCTCTGCCGTTACGGGATTACCATCCGTCCAGTTCAGTTTGGGATCAATTTTTACAGTCACCGCCTTATTGTCTGGGGAAAAGGAAATCGTCGCCGCTCCTTTATTGTCAATATTTAGATTGGAGTCAATCGAAAACATAGAAGGGTAGAAAAACTGGAAGACTTCAAAATCAGGATTGCCTTCATAAAATACAGGATTCAGAATACCTTCAAAAGGGGTATCAGACACGAGTGCATAATTGATGATGCCACCCTTAATCGGGGCCTTATCGTTCTTGATCGCCTTCTCCAGCGCTGTGGCATTCACCTGCTTGCTGTCGGACCCTGTGCCGCCTGTACCGTCAGACGATTTCCCTCCATTCGAAGCGGAAGGCGAACCGCTGCATGCGGCCAGAGAAAGCACCAAAATTGCAGATAGAACAGGCAGAATTCCTTTTTTCCAGTGTTTAACCATTGTAAATCCCTCCTTGTCATTGTCCTTATCCTTGAACTTCAGTTAACCCAATCGTTGTCTGGCATCCGTGGCGCGTTTGAGCGCCTGGCCAATAAAGTTAATCGCCAGCATTAGCACCAAAATAAGCAGTGAGGCAGGCAACCACATCCACCAGCTATTCTGCAAAACATCCGGGTCATTCGCATAACTCACCAGTGTACCCAAGCTTGGAGTAGATTCCGGTAAGCCAAAACCGAGATAAGAAAGCCCGGTCTCAATCCCGATATTTCCCGCGAGGCTGAGGGTCAGATTGACGATCACGACCGAGCTAAGATTAGGCAGCACGCCAAACCAGATGATTTTCCAATTGGGTGTGCCAAGGGTTTTGGAAGCCTGCACATAATCCAGTTCGCGCTCCGACAACACCTTGGCCCGGATCAGACGTGCTTTTCCAATCCATAAAAAGGCAGTCATAATGAAAATAAAGGACCCTATGCCGCTTTTGGGTACAATGCTGACAAATACGATGACCAACATCAGAAATGGAAGTACCAGAATAAAATCAATGATCCGCATGATGATGTTATCGACCAGTCCCCCATAAAAACCAGCCAGCAAACCTAACGTTAAGCCAATAGCGGCGGATAACAATGTAATCGTAAAGCCAATGGTGAAGGAATTGCGGGCTCCAATGACCAGCTGGCCGAAAATATCCCTGCCCGCTCGATCTGTGCCCAGCCAATGCACTGAGCCGGGAGCTTCACGGATTGCGCCCAAATCCACCGTCGTGACTACATCCTGATTTACAAACAGGACAGAGGCATATATAAAGATCAAGAACAGAATTACAAAGCCAATGGAAACCAAGGCCGTTTTGTCACGCACCAGCTCACGACGCAGTACAGACCAACTGGATGGTGATTTACGAATGATTTCCGGCGTGAAGACCTCCTCCACCTGAATAGACACCATAATCCCTCCTTTTCTCTAGACTTGTTCGCTATTCGATTCGAATGCGGGGATCGACTTTGCTTAGGATGACATCAGATAAAAGGGTTCCTAATAGCGCCAAGAATCCGGAAATCATGACCAACGCGTTCACGACTGAAAAATCCCGTTGAGTGATGGACTGGAGAAATAGTTGGCCCAACCCCGGGTATCCAAAAATAGATTCAAGGAAAATGTTGCCTGCAATTACTCCCGTCAGGTCATAGCCCAAAAAGGCAGCAATCGGCAATAGAGAGTTTTTGAAAATATGGCGGGAATAAATTTTACCTTCGGGCACCCCTTTGGAACGCGCTGTTTTCACAAAATCCTTCAGTCGTGTGTCAATGACCTCATTGCGCAAATACTGAATCGTAGCCGTTGTACTGAGCAATGCGCCTGTAACCGCTGGTAAAATGAGATGATACGACTTGTTCACGTAATATGACCATGTCCCCGGCTCCACGCCTACATCCACACTGCCGCTGGTTGGAAACCAGCCGAGCCTGAATCCGAATACGTACAGCAGCAACAACGCGAGTATAAATAGAGGTGTGGCAAAGCTGAGATAGGTATAGCCCACTACGGTTTTGTCCAGCAGACTATGCTGATAACGACCGCTGAGTACGCCGAGCGGAATGGCGATCAGATACGTCAGAACCAGAATTACTACGCCCAGGAAAAACGTGTTCCCCAGACGGCTGCCAATCAGATCGGTAACGCTAATTTTATGTACATAAGATTTGCCCAGATCCCCGTGAGCAAGCTGGACGAGCCAGTTCCCATACTGCACCCACACCGGGTCATTCAGTCCCAGTCTTTGTCGCTGTTCTTCCAGTGCGGCCGGATTCAGATTGGGTGTCGAAGTAATAAGTCCCGTCAGGGCATCCCCCGGCATAGCCTTAGCAAGGAAAAATATAAGCACGCTCAGTGCAAAAAGTTGAGGGATCATAACCAGCAGCCGACGCAGTGTAAATTTCCACATTTCTGTACCCCCCTTATGGTAGCGCGACTTGATGGGATGGACTTACTGATTTTAGTGCAAACGGCTTTCCACTCACGTCTAGATGTTTGGGCAGCTCTGTTTTGTAGGAGGATAAAAGCATTCGCCTTTTTTGGGCATTTTCCAGCCGTTTTGTAGGATCAATATTGGGAATGGTTGCAATGAGGCGCTGGGTATACAGATGCTGTGGACGCTCATAAATGTCTTGCTCGCTCCCCTGCTCCACTAGACGGCCTCGATACATAATACCGATTTGGTCGCACATATGGCGGATAATACCCAAGTCATGACTGATGAACAAATACGTCAAATTAAATTCCCGTTGCACATCCTTCATAAAATTCAGCACCTGTGCCTGCACGGAAACGTCCAGTGCCGACACCGGCTCATCAGCAATGATCAGCTTGGGGTTTAATGTCAGCGCACGCGCGATCCCGATCCGTTGCCGTTGCCCCCCGGAAAATTCATGCGGATATTTGTAGGCTGCATCGGCGTTCAAGCCGACCTTTTCCAGCAACGTCTGTACTTTCCTCCGTTCCTCCTCACTGCTCAGCCTTTCAAAATTTCGCAGCGGTTCAGCAATGACATCCAATACGCGCTTGCGCGGGTTGAGCGAAGAGTAGGGGTCCTGAAAAATCATCTGAATGTCTCTACGCAGCGGATGACGGTTGTTACGGCTCAGAGCCGCAAGGTCCTTTCCCTTAAAAAGAATCCGTCCGCTCGTCAGCTTATTTAGACCGATGATCGTCCTGCCTGTCGTCGTTTTTCCACAGCCGGATTCTCCCACCAGCCCGTATGTCTGGCCTGCCTCAATGCTGATCGACACGCCATCCACTGCTTTCACCTGATCGATAACACGCTGGAAGAAACCACCGCGCACCGGATAGTGGACCCTCAAATCATTTAACTCCAGTAGTGCCATGAGCAGCTTCCCCCTTTGCCTCGTCTTCAAAATGAAAATGCTGGTAACATGTACAACGGACCCAATGTCCAGGGGAAATTTCATTTAGTTGGGGATGGTCTTCATGCACTCCCTGCTGAATCCAGGGAATACGCGGGGCAAAGCGACAGCTATTGCGGGGGATATCTTGTAATGAGGGAACAATGCCGCCGATGACATGCAGTGATTCCCCCTTGGTATGCGCTCCCGGCATGGAAGCAAGCAAAGAACGCGTGTACGGATGCTGTGGATGCCTGAATAATTCAAAAACATCAGCGCTCTCCACGATTTCTCCGGCATACATGACCACCACACGGTCGGCTACTTCTGCCACAACACCAAGATCATGCGTAATCAAGATAATTCCGCTCCCACTCTCCTGTTGAAGCTGTTTGAGCAAGTCGAGAATTTGCGATTGGATCGTTACATCGAGCGCAGTAGTTGGTTCATCTGCGATAATAAGAGAAGGTCGGCAAGCTATGGCAATCGCGATCATCACACGCTGACGCATCCCTCCTGACAGTTCATGCGGATACTGCTCATACACACGCACAGGATTCGGTATATCTACGCTTTCCAGCAGCTCCAGCACACGTTCCCTTTTTTGCTTCGTAGATAGTGACGTATGATAATCAAGATTTTCCTCAATCTGCTTACCAATGCTCATTAACGGGTTGAGTGCTGTCAGCGGGTCCTGAAAGATCATGCCAATGCCCGCTCCGCGGATTTTATTCATTTGCCCTGAAGAAAGACGGTTCAGGTCCGTGCCTTTAAAAAGGACCTCTCCCTCTACACGCGTGCGTTCCATGTCATGCAGTTGTGCGATCGAAAGCGCCAGCGCGCTTTTGCCACAGCCGGATTCTCCGACTACAGCCAGCACTTCATTGGGGTTGACCGTCAGATACAGATGGTCGACTGCGGGGTGATATTGATCATTGATGCGAAAAGAGACGGATAATCCTTTAATTTCCAACACGGGTCCGGTATTCAATGCGCGCTTCCTCCATTCTCCATGGTCTTGTCCCGCTTATTCTCACCATGTTTGATGTTTAAAACCTCTCATGAACATTACATACCGTTTTTGTCGGAATAATTTGAATACATCCTATCACCAGTATATGGATATATCAATTAAGATTATGCTATCAACATCATTTAAAAAATCAATGATCCAGCAGTAGCGCGGTCTTTCTGGCACAAAATGTAATGAAATAACCAACCACAGGTTAATTTTCATCACAAAAAAAGTCGTTTGATCCCTCTGCAGGGATCAAACGACTAACTAATACCAGCTCACATTGAGCTTCTGGCGATAATTACGAAGCCGCTCCATAGGAGCCAGACTTGAACGTTCTAGGATCGTACCATTTGTAGCCTGCTGCCGGAGCAGACCAAGGCTCAGGCTGCGGTTCCGTGGAAGCCGCAGGCTCCTCGAATGGTAGAAGCTTCGTCGGTTGATCCAGAGTCAAACCTGCCACATCAGACAATTTCGTGTAGTCCTGCTTCCATGCAAGCCATTGAACCGTTTGCACCAGGAAGGTGGAATCATCCACTTCTTTAAAACCATCATATGTCTTCTTCGACTGTCCGTTTTCCTCACGCACATATTTCGGTGTAGCATCTTCTACAGGGGAAGAATCACCGATGAACGCTGCCTTGCCTTGACCTACCTTGGAGATAGCGGCATAAGGTCCTTCCGCACGGCCCCCGCCGTTATAAACTCCCTGGTCTACCGCATTACCCCATTTTTTCGTGCCTGAAGGGATATAAGCAATGCCTTTAGCCTTGGTAGGATCAATAATAGCCAGCGTAGATCCTGCATGCATTGCAATCGAGCGCACACCCTTGGTAATGCCGAAAGATTGATCTGCGGCTACAATTTCGGTAGCATTCACATCACCCAGCGCATTGTAACGGAAACGAACGCCAAAGTTGGCCGCCAACCAATCGGAGCTTGTTAATCCTTGCATCGCCGGTGATGCAGCTTCTTCTGCAGTCATGCCCTTGGCCGGATTAGTATAGGCTCCACGACGGTAACCATTCATAACCTCGGAGGAATCCCAACGGTTTTTGTTACGGTCCGCATTATAATGATCGGAGATGAAGAAGACGCTCCCCCCGCTATTCACGTATTGCAGCAGGGCAGCCTGCTCGGATGCCTTAAAGGCAACATTCGCTTCACCAATAATGAACACATCATATTGGCGCAACTTATCATATGTTATAGCCTGCTCTCCATAAGTAAAAGGAATGGGACGATTCAATTGGTCTACCGTAAAGCCTACATTACGCAGTCCATTGGCAAAGTCGGAGAAGGCGCCTTCAATGACCCAATCTGCTGCACCAGCGGTCTGTGCGTGCGTATTATCGAACAGCACCTTTTTGCCTTTTCCATCCGGCAGTGTAGTACCGGGTTGACCCGGGTTGCCAGGTTCGCCTGGTTCCCCCGGCTCGCTTCCGCTCACCAGTTCAACAGCGCTTGGACTTTTCACTCCACCAAAATTATTGTAGGCGCCGAGTGTACCCGTCACACGAATTTTGCTGCCGATCAGCTCAGGATGGCCTGATAGCCCATATTGCCCTCTGTACGCTGAAGTCAGCTGTACATCCAACAGATTAGACGTATTACGTTCATTTGCCTGATCGGCAATCAGTACGTTAAAATCATTCGCGAACGGGGAAGAAAAGTTAGCCGTTTTCGATCCGGTAGCATGTCCGACGATGTAACCTTCCACCGTCACCGTACCTCCACTGCTTTGGCGCTGAAGTGCTTCGGCTACTGTCAATGCTCCCTCCGCCTTGACCTGACCGAATGGAACGAAGATCCCAATCAGCAGTGATACGATCGCTGCTAGATGCAACATCCCTTTTAAGCGTGAACCTGTGAATCGCAAGCCTTTTACCATACGTCAATATCCCTCCTATGATTTCCATAAATATACTTGTCCTTTATCAGATTAGCCGCCAATCTTCTAATTCCTTCCTGATTTCATCCATAATTATGTAAATTTTAATCTTTTTTATTGGAAACGCACCTGTTTATGTAAAAATTGAACCCTGTGATTGACACCGAGCACGGCATACATTACCCTAAGGAAGACATGTAGAACGGTATACGCGAATGAAGATGACGGGAGAGTCTGTCCAGGGAGCCTACACTCTGGCGGCACCGAAGGAGCAAGACGCCAGCACCCGGCTGGCGGATAATCTCTCAGGTCCATGTATCGTCATCTGACGCAACTCTGGAGAGAGCGCAAGCCACCCAAGGGGTAAGGCGGTAAGAACACCGCACGAAACTCTCAGGTAACGAGGACAGAGATAAGGGAAACTTCCTTATCCTGTCCTTTTTTGTGCTCACATTGTGCGTCAGCATTAGGAACCGTCATAACCGCGCAAAGACGCGGAAATACCATATAGTATGGTATTAGAACATACAGGGGGCCACACCATGCGTTTCAAAGATGTATTTTCTATTATCGGTCCGGCCATGACCGGACCTTCCAGTTCACACACCGCAGGCGCGGTGCGGCTCGCACGCGTTGCCCGGCACTGGCTCGGGACGCAGCCTGACCGTGCCCGCATGACGCTGTACGGCTCCTTTGCCGACACGTATAAAGGACACGGTACAGACCTGGCGCTCATCGCAGGGCTGCTTAATTACGATACGGACGATCACCGGATTCCGGATGCCGAGCAATGGGCAGAGCAAGCCGGGATGGCCGTGGAATTCGCCGTCAGCGGACTCCCCGCGCCTCATCCGAACACTGTCCGTTTCGAACTGTGGAAGGGCGAGGATCAGCGCACACTGCTGGGCTCCTCCATCGGCGGCGGCAGCATCCATGTCCAGCAGCTCAACGAATTCCGGGTCAATCTGACCGGGGAGCTGCCTACGCTGGTGCTTCTCCACTCGGATAAGCCCGGTACATTGGGCGCGATAACTTCAGCGCTGGGCGCGGCCCACATTAACATTGCCTATATGCACGTAGATCGCAAAGGCCGGGATGGTGAAGCACTCACCGCCATTGAAACGGACAGTTCTGCTCCAGCTGAACTGATTGCGGAACTGCGTTCTTTACCTCATATGTATGAAATTAAGATGATTAATTTGAAAAAAGGAGCTGAATCCGATGCGGTTTAGCCATCTGCATGAAATCAGCGCTTTATGCGCTGAAGAATCCACCACAATTGGCCGCTTGATGATTCAAGAGCAGGTACAAGAGACGAATACAACGGAGGAAGAAATCTTTCGCCAAATGTCTGATTATTATGAAGTCATGAAGGAAGCCGTTCATCGCGGTCAGACACAAGACACCGTATCCCGCAGTGGATTGACGGGCGGTGACGGCAAGCGCCTAGCCGAGTATCTGCGGTCAGGGGAAACCTGCTCCGGCGATGCCTCCGCGCTCGCCATGGCTTATGCCCTCTCTGTGTCGGAGGTAAATGCATCCATGGGTCGCATTGTCGCCACGCCTACCGCAGGCTCATGTGGGGTTATCCCTGGTGTGTTCATCAGTGCGCAGGAGCGGTTCGGCTGGGATGATGAGCATATGGTGAACGGCCTGTTCGCCGCTGGAGCCATTGGCTACGTGATCGCCAACAACTCCTTCATTTCTGGCGCGGAGGGAGGCTGCCAGGCTGAGATTGGTTCAGCTATCGGGATGGCTGCTGGCGCTATGGTCGAGCTGCGTGGTGGTACGCCTGAACAGGCTGTTCACGCCGTGGGCCTCGCTCTTAAGAACACGCTCGGCCTGATTTGCGACCCCGTCGCTGGACTCGTGGAGATTCCGTGCATCGTGCGCAACGGGCTGGGAGCCGTGACTGCGCTTGCCGCAGCGGACATGGCTTTGGCGGGTGTGCGCAGCGCTATTCCGTCTGACGAAGTCATTGACGTGATGCTTGAAGTCGGCAGTGCGATGCCGTCGAAGCACCGCGAGACCGCCAAAGGCGGCTTGGCCCAGACGCCGACTGGCAAGCGTTTGACCGAATCACTTACACGCAACACACCGACCAAGAAGGATAAGTCATAATTTATAAGCGGTGCCTCCTTAAAATAAAAGAGCAAGCATGTCGTCCTTGGACGTATGCTTGCTCTCTTTTTTACTGAACGGTTACCTGTATCTTCGTCATTTTACCTGCATATTTCACAGTAATTACTGCTTTGCCCTTGCCCTGTGCCTTAATGTTACCGTCTTTGACGGTCGCAACAACAATTCTGGACGAGGACCAGACAGCCGGTTTGGAAACATCCTTCTCCGACTCATCCTTATACGTGGCTGTAGCCGTAACCTTGGCCAGCTGTCCTGCCTTCAAATTCAAAGCAACTTCGTCTGTTTGCAGATATTTAAGCGTATCAACATCCACGGGTACGCTGATTACCTTCCCGCCAAACTTCGCCTGAATGTTAGCTTTACCGTAGCTAACCGCAGTAACCTGACCCTTTTTAACAGTGGCTACCTTATAATTAGACGTTTTCCATTCAGCTTGGGCCGTAACGTCCTTTTCTTTACCATCACTCGATTTAACCACAATCGCGATGGTTTTTTGATCTCCGGATTTAAGTGACAACGCGATTGCATCCGCTTCAATCTTTTGCGCTACGTCCACTTCTACCGTAAACGTAATGTTTTGCTTGCCATATGAAGCAGTCACCGTTGCCTTACCGCTACCATTCGCTTTGATCAAACCTTCGCTAACTTCAACCACTTTTACATTGCTCGTTGTCCAGGTGGCGTCCTTGGTTACATCTGTTTTTGTACCGCCACTCTTAACTCCTGTTACTTTCAGCTGCTTCGTTTCCTGAGCACCAAGTGCAATTACACGCGAGTCTGTTTCCAGACGGTCTACAAGGCCTACTTGTACGTTAATCGTCAGTTTTTTGCCATTATAGGTCGCTGTAATAACCGCTTTACCAGCGGATTTACCCGTAATCGTTCCTTTGGACACAGAAGCAATATCTTCCGCGCTTGAAGCCCATTCTGCATCCTGTGTTACATCTTCCTTACGCCCATCCGCATAAGTAGCCGTCAAAGTTGCAGTATAGTCCTCATCAATATCAATCGTTGCCGTTTTGGAGGACAGAGACAGATCACCGGGTACATTTACGGATACCGTAGCTGTAACTGTTTTGCCACCATAAGAAGCGGTGATCGTAGCCTCACCTGTTTTATAACCCGTGACTTCTCCCGCACTGACAAAAGCGATATCTTCATTGCTGGACTTCCACTCTGCCTTACTTGTGATATCTTCTTCCGTACCTGTTACATACGTTGCGGTCAGCTTGAGCTTTTTGGATTCCTTGGCATTCAGGCTCAGCTTGTCCTCACTCAAATCCAAATATCTGGAGGTTTCGACATCTGTCTTGATCGAAACAGTCTTATCTCCATACTTAGCGGTCACCGTAGCCGAACCCGCTCCAATGGCCATAATCGTTCCCTTATTCACAGTCGCAATTTTTTCATCGCTTGATGTCCAAGTAGCTTTATCTGTGATATCCGTTACCGTCCCATCCGGGTAAACGGCAGTAACTTGTATTTTTTTAGATTCATCCAGACGGAGAAAAATATTGGATTCGCTGGCTTTCAGCTTATTCGTTTGATCGACATCTACCGAAATCGTAGCGGACATCGTGCCATACTTACCTGTAATTGTCGCCTTTCCCGCGCTGTAGCCGGTAATGGTGCCTTTCAGTACATCCGCCACGGCTGCATTGCTGGAGCTCCACTCAGCAGACTCTGTCACGTCCTGTACCGATCCATCCGGGAACGTCGCCGTAAGTTTAACCTTCTCAGTATCCTTCAGCAAAAGAGAAACCTCTGATGAACTGACATCGAGACGTTTAACCTGCTCCACCTGCACAGCAATGGTTACGGTCTGTTGACCATATACGGCCTTAATATTGGCTGTACCTGCTCCCTGAGCGGTAACCAATCCGTTAACTACTGTGGCTACCTTTTGATTATCGGAGGTCCAAGTAGCATCACCCGAAACCTGAGCAGTTGTATTATCACTGTATGTCGCTGTCAAATCAACCTGTCCTGTACCGCTTGAACGCAAGTTCAGGCTTTGTACACTGGATGTCAGCGCCTTAACCTTTTTCGTTACATGTACCTGAACCGATTGCACCTTCTCTTTATAGGTCGCAACCACGGTGGCTTCCCCTTCAGCCTTGGCCGAAACTGTACCGTTATACACGGTAGCAATAGTTGTATTATCACTTTTCCAATCCGTGCTTACGGTTACATTCGAGGTTGTCCCATCGCTAAAAACAGCAGTAGCCGTCAACGCAGCCGTATCTCCCTGCTGCAAAGTTACCTCGTTAGAGGAAAGGACAATCTTGGAAAGCACCGCATCCGCAGCAGATGCAAACCCTGCATATGATGTAAAACTTGAAATCAGGATGACCAACGCCAGAAAACCGGACCATCTATTCTTCAAAATCTAATTCCCTCCCATTCCAAAACTTAAATTAAGGATTTCGCAAAATCCTTACACCTACGTTTTATGTCGTCATATGGAAAAGAATAGTTTAGGCTTCGAAGGAAATTTGGTCCTTATTAACTAGATCATTTCTGATAAAGATTAGACATTACAATTTGTGTAGCTTCAGAGCCATAGTGAAGAGTTTCCCCAACAGACCCACAACCTCGCATTTACAAACAGCTATAAGCTGCTGCGCGAACTCTCAAATGATGGTATTCTTCCATATTAGGAGCCAGTTGGTGCATATAAACGACGGAGAATTGTTCGCTTGGATCTATAGAAACCCAAGTGCCTGCTACTCCCGTCCAGCCAAATTCTCCAATAGAACTATTTGCATGCCCAGCCGCTTTATCAATTAACGTGCGCACGCCCAGTCCGTAACCATAACCTGTATGATAAGAATTAGTAAAATCCAATAATTGATCTGTATTCAGATGATTGGTGCGCATTAAATCAATAGTTTTTCTCCCTAATAGCCTCACACCATCTACCATACCTCCATTCGACAGCATTTGTGAAAATGTAAGGTACTCCTTAACTGTCGAATACAGACCTGCGCCCCCACTTTCATATATAGCATCGGGCTGATGATATTCATCCAAGAAACCCTCTATTTTTTCTAGCTCTCCGGCGTCTGTTCGTTGGTAAAAGGAGGCCATTCGCGATTCAATATCTCCACGATATCGGTAACCTGTATTGTTCATTCCAAGCGGATCAAATATTTCATCCTTTAGGAATTGCCCTAATGATTTACCTGAAATCACTTCAATAAGACCTGCAACCAGGTCATGTCCATATCCATATAACCAGCGTGTTCCCGGCTCAAATGAAAGTGGAATATCAGAAAGCGCTTTAATTTCTGTGCGCAGATCATATTTCCCCTGCTTTTCCTTTAACGTTCTAAGGACCTTTTGCATTGCCCGTCCTGTCTCTGAAGACTCGGAAGCGTAAGGAAGACCCACACTCATATTGAATATATGCTTAATTAAAATGGGATTCTCCGCCTTATCCACATAGGTGTATCCGTTAGGAGCGGTTTTGAATACATGCGCATTACGATATTCGGGAAAATATTCATACAAAGGCTCATTCAACAAAAATTCCCCGCGTTCGTACAGCATAAGTGCAGCCGCACAGACAACAACTTTTGTCATGGAAAACAAGCGATACACTGTATCCTCAGTGATTGGCTTTCGGGCTTCCAGATCAGCATATCCATGATATCCTTCATACAACACTTGACCATTCTGGGCAATGGCACAACCGCAACCTGCTGGCCCATTTGCTACGAAATGTTTCAATAGCTGATCTACCTTGTCAAAACGAGACATATTCATCCCTCCTATTTTTACTTCAAAAGAAACAACCTTCCCCTCGCGCTCTAATTTCCTGTTCTAACAAGCTCAGCGCGATCCCTTGTAAGCGCTTATTCCCCGCATTTATTTTAACGGTAAACTTGGTAAATACATAGATTATTTGTCATAATCAGATGGCTTTACATTAACAGCTCGGCCACCGTTTCCTTCCAGCGATGGATCACCGATTCCGGTTCCTTGAGACGGACCGTGACACCTGTCAAGATATCCGCATATTGGGCCGAATCTCCTCTGGATGCAACAACATGAGCCGCAAATCGCTCACGTACATGCTTGGCTCCGGGCAAAGCAGGCAGATGTTCCAGCGACAACCGCACATAATGCGCCTTCCCCCCGGTAAACACCGCAAGCGTCGCCTTCCTGGTACGAATCATGTTGCCCGTCGTGGTCGTGCCTGGCCATAGTGCCAGACGCAAATTCCCCTCGTCCAGCGCTACAACTTCGCCCACACTAATCATCGCTATGTGCGGCCACTGATCTTCCGTGACCGTCAGCAGCATCATTGCTTCATGCTGCTTGTCCTCCAATACCTTACCGTCCAGTAGCGTGAACAGTTCCTTACCGATCCTTGGTGTCTGCATGAAGTATAATCCCCTTTACATTTGGCCTATAACTTCAAAGTACCATAATTTACGGCTACTTACGAACGACCCTATATCCGCTCTGGAATAGGAGGAACATGAGCAGCATTCGGAATATCTTTGGGGTTTACCTTGAACGCCGATTTATACTTTGCTGGATCAGTAATGCTATCCGGTTCTGAGGTCCGCCATGTGAACAGGCATACAGGGCACAACAAAACCTCCCAGGCGCCTTTAACTGGCGAGCGGGTAACAACCTCCGAACGATTAGATTCACAACGGGGACAAATATGCATCTGTCAGCACTCCTTTAATCTTTTTTTGTTTTTAAAATATTTAGCGAAGCATTTGGCTCAACTTTTTCTCCCATTCTGCTACACCCAACGGGGAATCGAGCGACTGCGAGTAATGTCCTCTAATATCCGGTGCTACAGGTGTCGTCGCATCCAATATCATTTTGTGCGTCATACCTGCCGGGTCAGAACCGGGGTCAAGCGGTAAAATAGACAAGCCTGGGACTATGACAGTATCATGCTTTGGATGAAGCTTGGTGGATAAAGCCCACATGACCTGCGGCAGATTGAACGGATCGACATCCTCATCCACCACAATGACCAGCTTGCAATACCCTAATCCATGCGGAGTCGTTAACGCACGCATTCCCACAGCCTTTGCAAAGCCGCCATACCGGGTTTTCGTGGAAATAATAGCGACCAGCCCATGCGTATACATGGCATTAACGGCTACGATTTCATTAGGAAAAGCATCCTTAAGCTGCTGAAACAACGGTACACTTGTATTCACACCGATCATATAATCCGTTTCCGTCCAAGGCATCCCGATGTACAGATGCTCAAAGATAGGCTGTTTGCGGTGATATACACGATTAATCTGAATGACTGGCATCGCGCGACCGCCGGAATAGTGACCTGTGAATTCACCGAATGGACCTTCATACTCACGTTCACCTGCTAATACTTCGCCTTCCAAAATGACCTCAGCTCCCCAAGGCAGATCCAAATCTGCATCCTTCGCTTTGACCACACGGTAAGGCTCACCCTGAATGGCGCCCGCCATCTCATATTCGGATTGATCGTACAGCAGCGGCGTAGAAGCAGCCGTTGTAATCACAGGCTCACATCCGAGGGCAATAGCGACCTTCAGATTTTCGCCGCGCTCCTCAGCCTGACGGATATGGATCGCAATATCATGCTGTGGTACAGGCTGGATGCCCAAACGGTTCTTGCCTTTTACCTGCATCCGGTACAAACCGACATTTTGCTTACCGTAGGTGTCCGGGTCATCCAGATCGCGTGAAACTAGAATTGCTTTATCCAGATAAAACCCTCCGTCCCCCTGATTCAAACGAAACAACGGCAAAATATCAAACAAATTAATATCCTCTGTAATCTCGACTTCATGAAAGGGTGCGGTTTCTTCCCGCTTCACGGGCACCGGGAATTGTTCATAGCGTCTGGCAAATTCAAAAAACTGCTCCTTGAGCGGCGTGTTTTTTGGCATTCCCATCATGAGGGCATGATTGGGCCAGGAGCCCATCACATTCATTGCAATACGAGCATCCGTATATCCATAGATGTTGTTGAAAAAGAGAGCAGGCGTCTTATCTCCAAGATTGTTTAATGCTCTGTTAGCTGCTGCGAGGTCCGGCTCCGGCTTTACCTCATCGCTGATCGTGAGTAATTGTCCCTCCTTTTCCAAGGTGTGTAGAAAATCGCGAAAGTCTTTATAAGCCATTGTTCATTCTCCTTCGTCTTTCGATTTCTCAATTCTGGTGCAGCCTGGAGTCATTCTGCTTCATTCCATCCCAGCGTTTGGCTGCGGTTGTGACAATACCGAACTGATCCAATGCACGAAAAACAATATGATCCACTAATTCCTCGATACTTGCAGGATGATTATAAAAGGCAGGCATCGGCGGCAGGATCATCACGCCCATACGTGACAGCTCCAGCATATTTTCCAGATGGATACTGCTTAATGGTGTTTCCCTGGTCATGAGCAGCAGCTTCTTTCGCTCCTTCAGTATCACATCCGCTGATCGGGTAAGCAGGTTGTCCGCCATACCTATACGAATAGAGGCAAGGGTCTTCATGCTGCAAGGAGCGACGACCATGCCGTCTACTCGAAAGGAGCCGCTGGAAATACGCGCAGCCTGATCCTTATACGAGTAGACTGCATCCGCCATTGCCTCCACTTCCTTCACCGTGTAGCCTGTCTCATAGGGAATGTTCGCAATAGCCCACGGGGATAGCACCAGATGGCTTTGGACTCCAGCCTCTCGTAATTGTTGTAATATACGGATACCGAAGATCGATCCTGTCGCTCCCGATATTCCTACAATGATTTTCTTCATATGTCCCCTCCTTCCACCCCATCGTTTTATGTTCACCCATGCATTACTGTCAAAAATTATACGCCTGTTCCTTGCACACGAAAAATATATATAATATATGGAATACATACTTTAAAAGTATCCAAATTGAAGCGTTCTTTAGAAATAAGGAGGAATCCCAATGGACATGAAGCATCTGCATTACTTTTGCGTCATCGTGGAGGAAGGGCAAATCACCAAGGCCGCCAGAACGCTCAACATGGCCCAGCCTCCGCTGAGTCAACAACTCAAAAATATGGAGGACGAGCTTGGCGTAAAGCTGATTTACCGTGAAGGAAAGAAGTGGGAGGTAACCGAGGCCGGATATACACTGTATACACGCGCCAAGCGATTATTGGCTGAAATGGAGGACACCTGTAGAGAAATTGGGGAGTTTGAAAACAAAGTAACTGGTACACTTTCCATAGGCACGTCATCCGCCTGTATGTCTCTGATTACTGAACAACTCAGCCGCTTTCATCAGGATTTTCCAGAGGTATACGTTAAAATAGGACACGGAGACACACATCATCTGGAAGAACTGCTGCACCAAAATAAAGTGGATCTGGCCCTGCTGCTGCTTCCGGTAGATGACAAATCGTACCATACGATTGAACTGGAGGGAGTTTCTTTTGTTGCGGTTCTTCCGTGTGAATGGGCAGATCGCCATCCCAGTGGGGAAATTACCTTAGAGGAAGCTGCCAGCTATGACCTCTTGTTGGGACGCCGAACAGAAGGACACGGACTATACGAAACCGTCATCCGCAAATTTCAGGAACACCATCTTATTCCGCACGTCGTACTGGACTGTCCAGAAATATCGACCATTCTCTCGCTCGTTTCCACAGGCATGGGAATTACCATTATTCCAGACGCTGGCTTAGGACAAGAATACGGGGACAGATTTCGCACACTCTCCATTAAGGAGCCATTCCCCTTCACACGGCCTGCCGTCGTATGGCGCAAGGATCGTTATTTATCCAATGCAGCTCGCAAATTTGTTGAACTGCTACAAGCTGGAGACACGAAAAAGACTGCTCCCGAGTAGATGCTCTACCGCTCTACTCCTGAAACAGTCTGATGCTTGAAGAACTTCCTTCATTCGGTCGTTGATACCGCCTTATTTGACTCCCTGATGTCGATACTCGGTTGGAGTCATTCCACATTTGCGCCGGAATACCTGTGTAAAATGCCTCATATCCTGATAACCGATCCGCTCTGAAATATCAGCCAGCCGCAGATGAGGATCACTGAGCAGCCGCTTCGCCTCCTCCATACGCAAGCAAATGACGTAATCCTTGTAGCCTTGTCCCATCTTTTGCTTGAATAACTGGCTGAAATACACCGGATTCAAAAATACGATTGAAGCCACCTTCTCCAGCGACAGCTCCTCTGTAAAGTGAGCCCGAATGTATTGCAATGCCACATCTACCGTATGCATGCCTTTGCGGAGACATTCTCCTGTATCCGCTGCTGCGGCTGCAATCTCCTCTGGCGTACGTCTTAGTCGCGCCACCTCTTCAGGTATGGAGGCAAAATTGTGATGAACACCCGAACGTGTAATTTGTAGGGGCACCTTCACATAACGCTTCAAATGGGATTCGAGCAATGTCTCTAGCCGTGCGGCCTCTGCCTCATCCCTTAGCCTTGCAATGCCCAGGAGACTATGGCGGTCTAGACTGACGACAAAGCCGCTGCCTCCTGCCTCAATGAGCTCGGACAGTACATTTTCAATCATAAAATGCTCCAAATGCGTCTGCTTGTGATCAGGTTCCATACGAACCATGAAGAGATGGAATTCCGGATAATTTTCGACAAAAGGCTGTATATCCAGCTTGCCCGTGTCCAGTCCAAGGGCATAGCGTTGGAAAACGGCTTCACGCAAATAAACCATATTGGATTTGAGAAGCCTACCCTCGTTCGCCTGCTGCGAGGCCACAAGCGCTTCGGCTGCCAGTATTTCAATGCATTCCAGCAGCTTTCTTTTACCAATCGGCTTTAACAGGTAGTCTTTGGCACCCAGCTTTACTGCTCTTTGTGCATAATGGAAGTCGGAATGGGCCGAAATAACAACCCACTGCAGATGAGGATGCTTTCGCTTAGAAATACGCATGAATTCCAGACCATCCATACCGGGCATCAGGATATCAGTTAATACAATATCTACAGGATGCTCCGCCAGAATGCCTGCTGCCTCCTCGGTGGAAGCAGCGAGATGAATGCCGCAGGTTGGTAGAGCTTGGCCAATGGTACGCCGAATCCCCTGCCGAATCATATTTTCATCGTCAGCTATCAGAATATTCATGTTTCTCCTCCTTCTGTGGCAGAGGCACACTTACAGTGACTGTTGTTCCGGCCCCAGGTACGCTAGAGATCCGTAGGCCGTACTCTTCTCCGAACATGTGCCGTAGCCGTAAATTTAGGTTTTGCAGGCCGATGCCTCCCGCCTGCCCGCTGCCCGCCTGTTTGCCGGGTTCTGCCAAAGCGACCTGGACCACCTCCCATCGTTCGTACTCCATCCCTGCACCGTTGTCGATGATGTGCAGGCTCAATACACCGCCATATTCCTCCGCTCTGACGAGCAGCTTGCCACCTGTATCCGCATGAAGAGGCTCCAGTCCGTGCTTCACCGCATTTTCAATCAATGGCTGTAAGGTCATTTTCGGCAAGCGGATATCCATCCATCGTTCTTCAATATTGATGTCTACGGATACCCTGCCCTCCAGCCGGGCTTGGATAATGGTGAGATAGTGGCCAACCTGCTCCACTTCTTCACAAAGGCTTACATCGGTCCCCTCTTCGCAATGGCTGCTGTAACGGAACATATGGGATAAGGAGAGAACCACCTCTCCGAGCTGATCTTGTCCCTTTTCATCCAGCATCCAATAGATCATATCCAGCGTATTATATAGAAAATGTGGATTGACCTGCGTCTGAAGCGCGTGCAGCTCTGCATTTTTTTCGCTGACTGATGATATACGCACCAGCTCAATCAGCTCTGCAATCCGTCTTACCATATGGTTAAAAGAAGTAGCTAGCTGATTAATTTCTTCATAGGATTTGGTGTTTACCGTATGACGGAAATTTCCTGTCTCTACCCGCTTCATTTCCCGAATGACTCGCTTGAGTGGAAGGGAAATGCCCCTGGAGACGATAGATGCAATTAACGCCGACACAATAATAAGTATAGGTGCCACGATAAATAAGTACCTTTGATTTTGCACCAGCTCCACGTTCAGATCCTCACTAGGTGTCACACTAATCACAGACCAGTCGGCAAACGGCAACTTGGAAGCGATTACAACTTTTTCATTACTTCGATTTACAATAACATCCTCCTCCGGTACCTGCTGCTCTAGATTTTGCAAATCCGGTGGCGGATCAGAGGAAGTGGCCGACACAATTCGATTTTCATGACCTAACAAATATACCTGACTATTGGTGCCCAGCCGCAAATTGTGGAGAGCGGACAAAACAGAACGCGGCTCAGCCTCAAACAGGACAATACCAATCGGCTTGTGCTCATCCAGATCATAGAGCTGCCGTCCAAACGCAAACACGGGTCTGGTTTCCACCTGATCAATGACAGAATGAGGATACACGCCCAGCCATGCAATTTTGCCCGCCGACTTTCGAATTTCCTTATACCATTCCGTATGTTCGTAATGAGTATCAATGACATTCATATAATTGCCATAGTTATATACCTTGCCTGTGTCTGTGATGACATGGATGCCAATCAGATCCTCACGCGAATAATAGATAGCGCCCAGAATATTCGTAATCGTACGTTCGTTGATGTAATTGACAGCAGGTAAATCACTACTATCCGTCGTCAACAGACGAACCAATTCCATATTGTTGCTGATCGATTTGGAGAGACTGTTATAGCTGCCGAGTAGCAATTCGAACAGGCCTGCCGTCTGGGATACATTTTTACGCGCCAGCTCGCTGACCTTATCATGGAACTGCACCGTAGTACGGTTGTAAAATAATAGACTGACCGCCAGCACAATGCCGGACATGCTCAACAGGAACAGAACAAACAAGCGGTATTGAATGGATTGAAAACGGCGCAGCATACCTCCGTGCGCTCCTTTCGCATCGGCCGCCTATCCTTTAACCGCTCCCGCAACCATGCCCTTGGTGATATTTTCGGACAGAACAAAATAAATAATAATGACCGGTAAGGCACCCATGACTAGAAAAGCACCAATATTACCGTAGTTCACAGAATACTGGCTGACGAACGTATATACGCCGAAAGGGAGAGTTTTGAGCTTCTCGGACGAGATAAAGGTGGCAGCCATAATGTATTCATTCCAGATGTTAATGAAAGTTAAAATACATACCGTCATGATAGGCGGAATCGAGATGGGTAAGATTACACTGCGGAAAATACGATAAATGCTTGCTCCGTCAATGTAAGCGGATTCTTCAATTTCGTGGGGAATGGACCGCATAAAGCCGGATAGGATGAAGACCGCAATCGGTGTCTGAAAAGCAATGTAGGGTAAAATCAGTGAGAAATACGTATTCAGAATATGGACGTTTTTAAACATCACCATCAGCGGCAGCAGTGTAGCTTGCATCGGGATCATCATCCCGATCAGAAACAAAGTCAGCACAACAGCCCCGAAGCGCCAACGAAAACGTGTAATCGCATAAGCAGTCATTGAGCTTAATAAAATGACGAAAATCATCGTAACCCCGGTCACCAGCACACTGTTTCCTAAATAGCGCAAGTAGCTCCCTGATTCATAGGCTTCCTGATAGTTGTGCCACTGGGGCACTTGAGGGAGTGCAAAGAAGCTTGAGCTCAATATCTCTTCATTCGTCTTCAACGAATAGGTCAGCAGCCAAAAGAGTGGATACAGCTGCGTGACAATTAAGATTGCCAATAAGGAAAAGACTCCCGTTTTTTTTAAGGCATTCAACAGTTCCATCTCCTTTAGCTTACCTTATTTTCGATTCGTTTGAAAACAAAATTTATCACAATTGTAAATGACAAGCAAATCACTACGAGAATTGAAGCTAATGCACTGCCATATCCGTATTTCATCGATAAAAAGGACATATTGTACATATACGTAGATACTGTATCCGTTGCATGAGCTGGTCCTCCACCCGTCATCACCCAGATCAAATCAAATGATTGCAGGGAGCCGATAAATGCTAATACAATTGATATCTTGAAAATAGGTACAATGAGCGGCAGCGTAATATAGCGGTCTGCTTTGAATCCTTCAGCTCCATCAATTTTGGCTGCTTCGTACAGCTCATTCGGTATATTTTGTACCCCGGTAAACTGGATAAGCAAATGATAGCCAAAATACTGCCACAACGATACAAAATAGAGGGCGTACATCGCTATCTGCGGTTCCGTCAGCCATGAGCGCGTCCAGCTTTCCAGCCCAATCGCCAGCAAAATACCGTTCAGCATTCCACCCATCGAAGCTGGATTATAGATCGTCTTCCACAGCTGCCCGATAATGACCACCGATAGAATAACCGGCAGAAAATACATCGTAACCAGCGTATTGGCCTTACGCACATAACGATTAAGCAAGATCGCCAGCAACAGACAAAACGGAATTTCCAGCATGGAAAACACAGCGAACATCATAGTCCGTTTCACGGACGGCCAGAACACTGAATCTGCTGTAAAAATCCGTTCAAAATTAGCCAGCCCCACGAACTTTGCCTCGGCGATTCCGTTCCAATCCAGCAATCCGCAATACACCGACACCAGAATCGGAACAAATACCATACAGGTATACAACAACAGGCAGGGTAGCACGAAAACGGCAATGGTACGTGCTGGCACCTTCAGTACATTCATGCTCTAATCTCCTTTGTGTTGATTCTGAACATCTTCTGAGGATGCACAACCTACATGATTTCCAATCAGGGAAGGAGCACTCTGCCCCCTCCCTAGTGTCAGCTACTTCAGGATTTTGCAAAATTCGATTCCAGTCGCTCCAAAGTGCAATATCTAGACGAACTAGGCCATTCCGATCATTGTTCATTGGGAGTCGTTTATTGGATTTTTGCAAAATCCTCACTTATTTATTCGCTTCAAAAGTGTTCTGATGTTCCTTGGCAACTTGTGCAGAGTCTTCCTTTTGCACGAACAGGTTTTGAATGCTACTCAGATGCGCCTGCGCAATAGCCGGATTCATCGTATTATCAAAAGCGAGATCGCCCCCTTTTACATTCTTGAACAGCTCATTAAGACTAATCGCTAACTCGGAGTAGCCCGCTTCCTTCAGATCACCTTTCATTTTCTGACCACTGCCAATCGCATTTTTCAGATCAAACTGAATTTTGGGCATCTCCGTAATAAAATAGTGCAGAAAATCCTTCGTCTCCTGTAAATGTTCACTGTTCGCAGATACCGCAAATGCGCTGCCCGGCGCAATTACATACTCATTCACATCACCCTTGCCATTCACCGTAGGGAATTGAAACGCTCCTACCTTACCCGCTACCGAAGAAGCATCAATAGACCCCGTTTCCCATGTACCCATGATATACATCGCGGCTTTTCCTGTTTTAAAAATATTACCACCTGCATTGTAGTCAATAGATGTAGCTCCATCCGGGAAAGCTCCTGCCTGCACCAATTCCTGAAATGCATCCACCGCTTCCACAAAAGCCGGGTCGTTAAACGTCTTTTTGCCGTCCAGTACATCATTGAGAAAATTCGGTCCTTCATTCGTACGCAACAAAATGTTCATAAAAAGGAGGGACCCCGTCCATGAATCCTTTTCCCCAATGGCAATCGGAGTAATTCCCTTCGCCTTCAGCGTTTTGACCGTCGTAATCAGCTCGGCAAAGGTGGTCGGCAACTTCTGGATTCCCGCCTGCTTGAACAGTTCCTTATTGTAAAACACCACTTCTATATTGTTGCCATCCGGAAAAGCGTAGAGCTTATCGTCGAAACTATAGTAATTAAGAAGTCCATTCTGAAATGTATCTTTTAACCCCTCTTTATCAGCCACATCGTTTAATGGAGCCAGCAGCCCGGCATCTACGAATGGCTTCATCTGTGCAGCCGGGTTTACAATCGTGATATCAGGTACTTCCTTCGCCGCTGCCTGTGTCTTCAGCTTAAGCTTTTGTTGATCTGTATTTAGCGAATCCAATTCAATTTTGACATGAGGATGATCCTGCTCGTATTGACCTACAATTTGCTTAATCATTTTGTACGAAGGGGTGCTCGGATCAGGATTAATGTTCTGAAAGGTAATCGTAACATCTTTCGTTTCGGTGCCTCTGCTCGGTTCTCCTGAATTTCCCGGACTTGCGCTTTGTCCGTTATTACAAGCTGCCAGCGTCAATGCCAAGGCGCTCACCATCGCAACGGCAAACGCTTTCATTTTTGTTCTGCTCATGGTCCTTTTCCTCCTCTTGTTGAAGCATTGCGCAATTTGCCCTCCTTATTGGTGGACACTCAATCCCGCTTGTTCTTTTCATTATGTTCCATAGAAAAGACGTGAACAATGCGTGAACTTAAGGAGAAGGGTTTGTTTTTTCAAGCCCTCATTTGCGTGCTTCAAAATTCATTCATATCATAACTTGCAATTTATCTAGAACACAGGCATAATATGAATAAGATCATATTTTGATAATGATTATCATTATTAAATGATAAATACACATAGACTTTAAAGGAGGCAGGACCGCAGTGAAAGAAACTTTCAGTAAAACCTCCCTGCATATTGATGATTATTTGGACCTTCTCAATCTTGCCGTACAAGTCGGAGATACCAAGTGGCAAAAAGAAATTACCCGTAAACTTCAAGCCTTGAGTGTCCTTCAGACAGAACAGGTTGAAATAGATTAACTTCCCCAGTTAATACTGTCCTTAGTTAAAAATGCTAACTAAGCACCACTATACAAAGGACAACCAGGATATCATAAAACTTTTGACCGAATCCATGAGAAAGATCTTTCATGTGAATGATAAATGAATCGGTTATAGGAAAAAGAGCACAGCCCGTTAAGGCTGTGCTCTTTTATCTTGCTTGGCGACGTCCTACTCTCCCAGGACCCTGCGGTCCAAGTACCATCGGCGCTGGAGGGCTTAACGGTCGTGTTCGGGATGGGTACGTGTGGAACCCCTCCGCTATCGCCACCAAACATGAATTTACATCGTAAATTCTACCGTACGGTTATTCGGTTCATCACTTAACGTGTGAATGAATAGCCATGCGCTTGTTGTATGTATTTCTACATACCTTCAAGGTTACACCCTGAAAACTGGATCCGAAACTTATTTGCGTTTTATTTTAGGATAAGCCCTCGACCGATTAGTATTGGTCAGCTCCATGCATTACTGCACTTCCACCCCCAACCTATCTACCTCGTCGTCTTCAAGGGGTCTTACTAATTGGGAAATCTCATCTTGAGGGGGGCTTCACGCTTAGATGCTTTCAGCGCTTATCCCTTCCGTACATAGCTACCCAGCGGTGCTCCTGGCGGAACAACTGGTACACCAGCGGTACGTCCATCCCGGTCCTCTCGTACTAAGGACAGCTCCTCTCAAATTTCCTACGCCCACGACAGATAGGGACCGAACTGTCTCACGACGTTCTGAACCCAGCTCGCGTACCGCTTTAATGGGCGAACAGCCCAACCCTTGGGACCTACTTCAGCCCCAGGATGCGATGAGCCGACATCGAGGTGCCAAACCTCCCCGTCGATGTGGACTCTTGGGGGAGATAAGCCTGTTATCCCCAGGGTAGCTTTTATCCGTTGAGCGATGGCCCTTCCATGCGGTACCACCGGATCACTAAGCCCGACTTTCGTCCCTGCTCGACTTGTAGGTCTCGCAGTCAAGCTCCCTTCTGCCTTTGCACTCTTCGAATGATTTCCAACCATTCTGAGGGAACCTTGGGGCGCCTCCGTTACTCTTTAGGAGGCGACCGCCCCAGTCAAACTGCCCACCTGACACTGTCCTCGCACCGGATCACGGTACCAAGTTAGAACCTAGATACGATCAGGGTGGTATCCCAAGGATGCCTCCTCTCAAGCTGGCGCTCAAGATTCAACGGCTCCCACCTATCCTGTACAGATCGTACCCAAATTCAATATCAAGCTGCAGTAAAGCTCCATGGGGTCTTTCCGTCTTGTCGCGGGTAACCTGCATCTTCACAGGTATTAAAATTTCACCGGATCTCTCGTTGAGACAGCGCCCAAGTCGTTACGCCATTCGTGCGGGTCAGAATTTACCTGACAAGGAATTTCGCTACCTTAGGACCGTTATAGTTACGGCCGCCGTTTACTGGGGCTTCGGTTCATAGCTTCGCCCCGAAGGGCTTACCACTCCCCTTAACCTTCCAGCACCGGGCAGGCGTCAGCCCGTATACTTCGCCTTGCGGCTTCGCACAGACCTGTGTTTTTGCTAAACAGTCGCTTGGGCCTTTTCACTGCGGCCCCCTCGGGCTATTCACCCTACCGAGGCACCCCTTCTCCCGAAGTTACGGGGTCATTTTGCCGAGTTCCTTAACGAGAGTTCTTCCGCGCGCCTTAGAATTCTCTTCTCGCCTACCTGTGTCGGTTTGCGGTACGGGCACCTTCTCCTGGCTAGAGGCTTTTCTTGGCAGTCTGAGATCATGACCTTCGCTACTATAATTTTCGCTCCCCATCACAGCCCAGCCTTACGATGTGCGGATTTGCCTACACACCAGCCTCACTGCTTAGACGGACATCCATCAGTCCGCGTCACTACCCTACTGCGTCACCCCATCGCTCATAACGGATTACGGTGGTACAGGAATTTCGACCTGTTGTCCTTCGACTACGCCTATCGGCCTCGCCTTAGGTCCCGACTTACCCTGAGCGGACGAACCTTCCTCAGGAACCCTTAGGCTTTCGGCGGATCTGATTCTCACAGATCTTTTCGTTACTCATACCGGCATTCTCACTTGAATGCAGTCCAGCGCTCCTTACGGTACACCTTCAACCCGCATTCAACGCTCCCCTACCCCTGATGCAAGCATCAAGCCATAGCTTCGGTGGTGTGTTTAGCCCCGTTACATTTTCGGCGCAGAGTCACTCGACCAGTGAGCTATTACGCACTCTTTCAATGGTGGCTGCTTCTAAGCCAACATCCTGGTTGTCTGTGCAACTCCACATCCTTTCCCACTTAACACACACTTGGGGACCTTAGCTGATGGTCTGGGCTGTTTCCCTTTCGACAATGGATCTTAGCACTCACTGTCTGACTCCCGGAACTAAATCTATGGCATTCGGAGTTTGACTGAGCTTGGTAACCCTTGCGGGCCCCGCACCCAATCAGTGCTCTACCTCCACGATTCTTCTTTCCGAGGCTAGCCCTAAAGCTATTTCGGGGAGAACCAGCTATCTCCGGGTTCGATTGGAATTTCTCCGCTACCCCCACCTCATCCCCGCATTTTTCAACATGCGTGGGTTCGGGCCTCCAGTGCGTGTTACCGCACCTTCACCCTGGACAGGGGTAGATCACCCGGTTTCGGGTCTACGTCCACGTACTCATTCGCCCTATTCAGACTCGCTTTCGCTGCGGCTTCAGCTCTTCACCTTAACCTTGCACGGGAACGTAACTCGCCGGTTCATTCTACAAAAGGCACGCCATCACCCATAAATAGGGCTCTGACTTCTTGTAAGCACACGGTTTCAGGATCTATTTCACTCCCCTTCCGGGGTGCTTTTCACCTTTCCCTCACGGTACTGCTTCACTATCGGTCGCCAGGGAGTATTTAGCCTTGGCAGATGGTCCTGCCGGATTCATACGGGGTTTCACGTGCCCCGCACTACTCGGGATCCGTCTCGGAGAGAACAAGTTTTGAACTACAGGGCTTTTACCTTCTCTGGCGGGCCTTTCCAGACCTCTTCATCTAACCGGTTCCTTTGTAACTCCATGTGAGACGTCCCACAACCCCAAGGAGCAAGCTCCTTGGTTTGGGCTAATCCGCGTTCGCTCGCCGCTACTGACGGAATCACTATTGTTTTCTCTTCCTCAGGGTACTTAGATGTTTCAGTTCCCCTGGTCTGCCTCTATTCTGCCTATGTATTCAGCAGAAAGTGACTGTCGATGAAGACAGCCGGGTTTCCCCATTCGGACATCCCCGGATCAAAGCTTGCTTACAGCTCCCCGAGGCCTTATCGTTGTTCGCCACGTCCTTCGTCGGCTCCTGGCGCCTAGGCATCCTCCGTGTGCTCTTTGTAGCTTAACCTAGACTTTTCTTTCAAAGAAAGAAAATGTCGATGTTCGATAAAGAATGATTTTTGCCAAAGGCAAAAGATCTTTCCTTACCTGCTACCTTTATTTCACTTGTTTACACAAGATCAGCTTAAAGGAATATTCTAAAACGCAATTTCGTTTCGGTATCCAGTTTTCAAGGTGCAATTCGCTTCATCGAAGCGAAACCCGATGAATATTTCGGTTCCACACGGATGTGTGAATGAAACATTCGTCGAAGCTTGAGAGTTTGAGCTCTCAAAACTGAGCAACGAGTGAGTAACAGGCCTAAACCTGAGTTTTGAAGCTTACGCTTCATATTTGAATGTTTCCGTTGCAGGAAACGATTCTCCATAGAAAGGAGGTGATCCAGCCGCACCTTCCGATACGGCTACCTTGTTACGACTTCACCCCAATCATCTACCCCACCTTCGGCGGCTGGCTCCCTTGCGGGTTACCCCACCGACTTCGGGTGTTGTAAACTCTCGTGGTGTGACGGGCGGTGTGTACAAGACCCGGGAACGTATTCACCGCGGCATGCTGATCCGCGATTACTAGCAATTCCGACTTCATGTAGGCGAGTTGCAGCCTACAATCCGAACTGAGACCGGCTTTTCTAGGATTGGCTCCACCTCGCGATTTCGCTTCCCGTTGTACCGGCCATTGTAGTACGTGTGTAGCCCAGGTCATAAGGGGCATGATGATTTGACGTCATCCCCACCTTCCTCCGGTTTGTCACCGGCAGTCTGCTTAGAGTGCCCAGCTTGACCTGCTGGCAACTAAGCATAAGGGTTGCGCTCGTTGCGGGACTTAACCCAACATCTCACGACACGAGCTGACGACAACCATGCACCACCTGTCTCCTCTGTCCCGAAGGAAAGGTCTATCTCTAGACCGATCAGAGGGATGTCAAGACCTGGTAAGGTTCTTCGCGTTGCTTCGAATTAAACCACATACTCCACTGCTTGTGCGGGTCCCCGTCAATTCCTTTGAGTTTCAGTCTTGCGACCGTACTCCCCAGGCGGAATGCTTAATGTGTTAACTTCGGCACCAAGGGTATCGAAACCCCTAACACCTAGCATTCATCGTTTACGGCGTGGACTACCAGGGTATCTAATCCTGTTTGCTCCCCACGCTTTCGCGCCTCAGCGTCAGTTACAGCCCAGAGAGTCGCCTTCGCCACTGGTGTTCCTCCACATATCTACGCATTTCACCGCTACACGTGGAATTCCACTCTCCTCTTCTGCACTCAAGCTCCCCAGTTTCCAGTGCGACCCGAAGTTGAGCCTCGGGATTAAACACCAGACTTAAAGAGCCGCCTGCGCGCGCTTTACGCCCAATAATTCCGGACAACGCTTGCCCCCTACGTATTACCGCGGCTGCTGGCACGTAGTTAGCCGGGGCTTTCTTCTCAGGTACCGTCACTCTTGTAGCAGTTACTCTACAAGACGTTCTTCCCTGGCAACAGAGCTTTACGATCCGAAAACCTTCATCACTCACGCGGCGTTGCTCCGTCAGGCTTTCGCCCATTGCGGAAGATTCCCTACTGCTGCCTCCCGTAGGAGTCTGGGCCGTGTCTCAGTCCCAGTGTGGCCGATCACCCTCTCAGGTCGGCTACGCATCGTCGCCTTGGTAGGCCTTTACCCCACCAACTAGCTAATGCGCCGCAGGCCCATCCACAAGTGACAGATTGCTCCGTCTTTCCTCCTTCTCCCATGCAGGAAAAGGATGTATCGGGTATTAGCTACCGTTTCCGGTAGTTATCCCTGTCTTGTGGGCAGGTTGCCTACGTGTTACTCACCCGTCCGCCGCTAGGTTATGTAGAAGCAAGCTTCTACATAACCCCGCTCGACTTGCATGTATTAGGCACGCCGCCAGCGTTCGTCCTGAGCCAGGATCAAACTCTCCATTAAAGACCAACCGAAGTCGGTTTATAGAAAGAGCGATAAGCTCATTTTGAAACTGACGAGATAAAATATCTCTTGTTTGATTTTGCGAACAAAATCGTTTCACTCACTCGTTGTTCAGTTTTCAAAGACCAAACATTCCTCTTTCGCTGCGTTTTTCAGCAGCTATAAGATCATATCATGTTCGTTTCAAAAATGCAAGGGTTATTTTTTTCTTTTTTTGAAGATCGTTTCACCCAAGCTTTTTGCTTTTGAAACTGCTGTTTTGTTTTCAGCTCAAATAATATATCATTTTCAGCAAAAGAAAGCAACTTGTAAATAATCCCTTTTTCAAACTTAAAATCCCTTTCACCTTTTAGTCAACCATTATTAGCTCCAATGTTATTTCAAAACAGCTAGTTCATAAAATGCCATGTGTTCAGTTCCATTTAATATAAATACATTATTGGTAATTAACCGCTATACGACGTTAATTAGTTTTTTTGTAATCTATTTTGTTCGTTAACCCCGTTACCCCATGTGCTAGATTGTTAGAAGACATGCAACAAGGCGAAGCCTCTTGGACCCCGCCTAATGGTATTCATAATATTAGAGGCGACAAATTTCATGGGCACATTGGCCGTACGAAGGACAGCAGCACATGCCACGTAATACCTTGAGATCGTGAATGACAATCTTTCCATCCCTTGTATCTAGGGTTCCCTGCTCTTTCAGCGCGCTCAGCATCCGGTTCACACTCTCTCGCGTCGCTCCAATCATCTCACCTAATTCAGAGTGACTTAGCTTCATATTTAGTAAAATGCCATCCTTCACAGCCACGCCACATGTATTGCTAGCACGGATCAATGTAGACGCTAGCGCTCCAGTTTTACCATACAACAGTAAGTCCCGAAAACGCGATTGCATAATGCGTTGCTTCATCGCCATCCACTGGATGAACTGAAGTGCCATTTCCCCATTTTTGGACAAGAGCGACTCCAAATCCTTAACAAGCACGACGCCTAACTCACACACATCGGCTGTTTCCGCAGTGCAACTATACTCTTCTCCATCTATCCCGCTAAATTCCCCAATTAAGTCGCCTTGATGCTGAATGGTCAGAATCAGTTCTTTACCATCTTCTGTCGATTTACGAAGTTTAACATGACCTGAATGTATATAATAAAGCTGCTCTGCATCATCGCCCTCTCGGAAAAGCATAACGCCTGCCTTTACCTTCTTCCAGGACATAATATCTTTTAGCAGATCCAAATGTTCTTCTGTCAAATAAATCTGAATTCCCGTGCGTTCCGCTTCGTCCCCAAACCGTTCCATACAAGTGGCTTGCATGTTAGCGTCCTCCTCGTGTTTACCTGATATCTATATCATAATGTTTTAATGCCTGGGTTGTTATCGGGAGAACACCTGATTTTATACCTTCCTACTCCCTGATTTACTGTGATAAATATCACTTCCGAGGTAAGCTAATGCCCCATTTATCGGCCTTTTCCCTACTCCTTACCCGACCTGATGAAAAGTCAGTGTTTCCTGCACCTATAGATCAGGGGGTTCCCTGATCTACTTTTGTAACTGTCGGAACTACAATGAATTAGAGATATAGTTTGGTTATGAAAAAGGATGTGTCTTCTATGCTACAAATAACGGATGAAATGCGAAAAGAACTGAACCAGTTGAGAGATACTATTTATGGTGATCTCACTGCCCTTGCATTTATGTCCAAGTCGGGTGGTAAGTTGCATTGGTATTACGCCTCCGGTAGCCGAAGCAATCGCTATCGCCTTATTTCTTTTAAGATTGGCCATGGTATTGCCGGGATGGCTGTTCGCTTGGGACGTACCGTGACTGTAAGTGCTTTGCTATCAGGTAGTATACGTTTGCGTCAGGAATGTGCACTAATGCTGGCCGAGCAGCTTCACTCTGCTGTTGCTATTCCCTTTTCCAGCACAGGGGATCTGCCCAACGGTGTGCTGCTTCTTGGTAATCGTGATGTGAGGATGTTCACAGAGTCTGATGTAGCCGAGGCCACTCAAGTCGCTCAACGCCTTAGCCAACTATGTGCTTACCCTCTTACTCCATAGATCAACAATGTTTCTGTAGATAATGAAACTCATAAAATACTTGATATCACTGTCCCTAACTATCTTTGTTGATTGAAATCCCTAAAATTTGCTATGATTATGACAAAACGCACGGTTTTTTTTACCGTTCGAGGGGATGACAAATTGATTCGTATACTAGTAGTGGATGATCACGTTGTCGTACGTTCTGGCCTCATGGCCCTATTGGACGGCAAAAACGGTATCAAGGTAGTAGGAGATGCAGCAGACGGGGATGAGGCAATCCACAAGGCAGTGGAGCTACAACCTAATGTCGTGCTCATGGATTTTAGCATGCCACCTGGCAAAGATGGTCTCACGGCAACCACTGAATTAAAAAAAAAGTTGCCCGACACAGAAGTCCTTATTTTAACAATGCATGATGATGAAGAATATCTGTTCCGGGCCATTCAGGCTGGAGCATCCGGATATATTTTAAAAAGCGCACCTCACGAGGAGTTGCTCGCTGCCATCCAGTCTGTAGCCGAGGGTAGTGCCTATTTGTACCCGAATGCAACCAAACGACTGATGAGTGAATATCTGGACAAAATCAAACAGGAAGGCATAGCCGGACCCTATGAATCCCTATCTGAGCGGGAAAAGGAGATTCTATCGTGGGTAGCCAAAGGATATGCCAACAAGGAAATTGCCGAGCACCTAGTGATTAGCGTCAAAACCGTAGAGTCCCATAAAAGTAACCTTATGGAGAAGCTTAACTTGAAAACACGACCTGAGCTAGTCAAATTCGCACTAAAAAAGGGGCTTCTCCATTATGAATGAACCTTCTAATCCTTTACTGCAGCATGCCTTTGGTGAATCAACCGATACACTGCTGAATGATCTGGAAATTTATATACCAGAGTCCCCTTTTCTCCATGCACTGCGTAACTCACTCCACCAACTATCCAATCTTAAATTTGCTCTAGATACGTCTTCCATCGTTGCTTTGACCGATCATCGAGGTATTATTCAGTACGTGAACGACAAGTTCTGTGAGATTTCGCAATACAGTCGTGAAGAGCTGATCGGTCAGGATCATCGTCTCATTAATTCAGGCTATCATACCCCTGCCTTCATGAAAAACCTGTGGACTACAATCCGTTCAGGTGAGGTTTGGCAAGGAGAAATACGTAATCGTGCTAAAGATAACAGCTACTACTGGGTGAATACTACGATCGTTCCGTTTATGGACGAGGAAGGTAAACCCTATCAGTACTTAGCGATTCGTAATGAGGTCACTAAACTGAAGAAAGTAGAAGCAGAACTCCAGTCTATGATGACGCAAGTCATGCAAATACAGGAAGAAGAACGTAAACGCTTTTCAAGAGAGCTACATGATGGGATAGGACAAAGCTTGTTTTCACTTATTATTCAGTTAGATAGCCAACTTGCCGAACAACCTAGTGCTGCTCTGGAGAGTCTTCGTTCGCAGGTGACCGACATCATCAAAGATGTTCGTGGTCTAGCGTGGGAACTTCGTCCCTCAGTTCTGGATGATTTGGGTGTCGTCCCAGCTATAAGAACCTATATTGAAAACTTCTGTTCTCATTACGGGATTGAGGTGCATTTTCAATGCACTCTACGTAAACGCCTTGATATTCGCAAGGAAATAGCAATTTATCGGATTGTACAGGAGGCATTAACGAATGTAGCCAAATATGCAGATGTAGCGGAGGCATATGTCGATGTTGAGGATCAAGATGAAATGATACAAGTGACCATTCGGGATGAGGGCATTGGATTCTCTGGAAAGTCCCAAGGAGAGGGAGTTGGATTGTTCAGTATGGAAGAACGAGCTAGAGGGGTAGGGGGATTTATGAGCATGACCTCTGCTCCAGATGAGGGAACCTCCATCCAGCTGACCATTCCCGTGTAAAAACTGTCCACTAGATCGGTTATCGGTGTATACCAGTTGTATGATCAGAACGATATACACCGATACCGAGATTATGAATAATCAACACATTGTGGGTACATGAAGATAAATACAAAAAAAGAGAGAGCTCTGTCCCCAGACAGGCTCTCTTTATTTATAAGGTGTCACCACTGAGGCAACAAGAATCCGCTATAGCAAAAAGCGGGTGATGGGAATCGAACCCACGCTACCAGCTTGGAAGGCTGGAGTTCTACCATTGAACTACACCCGCAAATCAGTATCGGGATGACACGATTTGAACATGCGACCCCCTGGTCCCAAACCAGGTGCTCTACCAAGCTGAGCTACATCCCGACATTATACTTTTTTTAAGAAATGGCGCGCCCTGAGAGATTCGAACTCCCGGCCTTTTGATTCGTAGTCAAACGCTCTATCCAGCTGAGCTAAGGGCGCATATTTAAATCCATAATGAGCAGTCAAGGCGCCACCCAGATTTGAACTGGGGATGAAGCTTTTGCAGAGCTTTGCCTTACCACTTGGCTATGGCGCCGTATGGATAATGGAGCGGACGACGGGAATCGAACCCGCGACCCTCGCCTTGGCAAGGCGATGCTCTACCGCTGAGCCACGTCCGCAAAATATGGTGCGGTCGAGAGGACTCGAACCTCCACGGGGGTTAGCCCACACGGACCTGAACCGTGCGCGTCTGCCAATTCCGCCACGACCGCAAAATAATTATAAATGGTGAGCCATGAAGGACTCGAACCTTCGACACCCTGATTAAAAGTCAGGTGCTCTACCAACTGAGCTAATGGCTCTTAATGGCTGGGGATATAGGATTTGAACCTATGCATGACGGAGTCAAAGTCCGTTGCCTTACCGCTTGGCTAATCCCCAATAAATTAAGAATAAAGGGCGGCCGATGGGGCTTGAACCCACGAATGCCGGAGTCACAGTCCGGTGCGTTAACCACTTCGCCACGACCGCCATATGATTATGAAAAGACTGGTGGAGGATGATGGATTCGAACCACCGAACCCGTAAGGGAGCAGATTTACAGTCTGATGCGTTTGGCCACTTCGCTAATCCTCCAAAATGGTGCCGGCGAGAGGACTTGAACCCCCAACCTACTGATTACAAGTCAGTTGCTCTACCAGTTGAGCTACACCGGCACATTACTCATTTCCCACTTGAAAGGTGGCTCGGGACGGAATCGAACCGCCGACACGAGGATTTTCAGTCCTCTGCTCTACCGACTGAGCTACCGAGCCATATTTTGTTTTATTATTACACCATATAATCCACACTATATATGTCAACTATATATGAGATTAAAATGGCGGAACTGACGGGATTCGAACCCGCGATCTCCTGCGTGACAGGCAGGCATGTTAGGCCTCTACACCACAGTTCCAGAGGCATTTCCAATAGGAAATTAATTGCGGGGGCAGGATTTGAACCTACGACCTTCGGGTTATGAGCCCGACGAGCTACCGAACTGCTCCACCCCGCGTCATTAAAAGGGATTTATCAAATTTTCTTATGGTGGAGGCTGAGGGGATCGAACCCCCGACCCTCTGCTTGTAAGGCAGATGCTCTCCCAGCTGAGCTAAGCCTCCATATTATGACCCGTAGGGGATTCGAACCCCTGTTACCTCCGTGAAAGGGAGGTGTCTTAACCCCTTGACCAACGGGCCTTACAAAATAAGTTCTGATTCCAATAAATTTATGGCGGAGAGAGAGGGATTCGAACCCTCGCACCACTTTCGCAGTCTAACCCCTTAGCAGAGGGTCCCCTTATAGCCACTTGGGTATCTCTCCGAGTAGCGGCAGAGGGGATCGAACCCCCGACCTCACGGGTATGAACCGTACGCTCTAGCCAGCTGAGCTACGCCGCCACCTTATATATAAAAGTCAGAAATATTCAAAACATGGCTCCCCGAACAGGACTCGAACCTGTGACAACTCGATTAACAGTCGAGTGCTCTACCAACTGAGCTATCAGGGAATATTGGTGGAGCCAAGCGGGATCGAACCGCTGACCTCCTGCGTGCAAGGCAGGCGCTCTCCCAGCTGAGCTATGGCCCCAATCTTTTTGTTATTCTAGAAGTGGTGGGCCTTAGTGGACTCGAACCACCGACCTCACCCTTATCAGGGGTGCGCTCTAACCAGCTGAGCTAAAGGCCCTAACATGTAAAACTTCATCATCCTTTAAAGGATATCGCTTGGCGACGTCCTACTCTCCCAGGACCCTGCGGTCCAAGTACCATCGGCGCTGGAGGGCTTAACGGTCGTGTTCGGGATGGGTACGTGTGGAACCCCTCCGCTATCGCCACCAAACATGAATTTGCTGTGCAAATTCTACCGTACGGTTATTCAGTTCATCACTTATCGTGTGAATGAATAGCCATGCGCTTATTGTATGTATTTCTACATACCTTCAAGGTTACACCCTGAAAACTGGATCCGAAACTTATTTGCGTTTTATTTTAGGATAAGCCCTCGACCGATTAGTATTGGTCAGCTCCATGCATTACTGCACTTCCACCCCCAACCTATCTACCTCGTCGTCTTCAAGGGGTCTTACTAATTGGGAAATCTCATCTTGAGGGGGGCTTCACGCTTAGATGCTTTCAGCGCTTATCCCTTCCGTACATAGCTACCCAGCGGTGCTCCTGGCGGAACAACTGGTACACCAGCGGTACGTCCATCCCGGTCCTCTCGTACTAAGGACAGCTCCTCTCAAATTTCCTACGCCCACGACAGATAGGGACCGAACTGTCTCACGACGTTCTGAACCCAGCTCGCGTACCGCTTTAATGGGCGAACAGCCCAACCCTTGGGACCTACTTCAGCCCCAGGATGCGATGAGCCGACATCGAGGTGCCAAACCTCCCCGTCGATGTGGACTCTTGGGGGAGATAAGCCTGTTATCCCCAGGGTAGCTTTTATCCGTTGAGCGATGGCCCTTCCATGCGGTACCACCGGATCACTAAGCCCGACTTTCGTCCCTGCTCGACTTGTAGGTCTCGCAGTCAAGCTCCCTTCTGCCTTTGCACTCTTCGAATGATTTCCAACCATTCTGAGGGAACCTTGGGGCGCCTCCGTTACTCTTTAGGAGGCGACCGCCCCAGTCAAACTGCCCACCTGACACTGTCCTCGCACCGGATCACGGTACCAAGTTAGAACCTAGATACGATCAGGGTGGTATCCCAAGGATGCCTCCTCTCAAGCTGGCGCTCAAGATTCAACGGCTCCCACCTATCCTGTACAGATCGTACCCAAATTCAATATCAAGCTGCAGTAAAGCTCCATGGGGTCTTTCCGTCTTGTCGCGGGTAACCTGCATCTTCACAGGTATTAAAATTTCACCGGATCTCTCGTTGAGACAGCGCCCAAGTCGTTACGCCATTCGTGCGGGTCAGAATTTACCTGACAAGGAATTTCGCTACCTTAGGACCGTTATAGTTACGGCCGCCGTTTACTGGGGCTTCGGTTCATAGCTTCGCCCCGAAGGGCTTACCACTCCCCTTAACCTTCCAGCACCGGGCAGGCGTCAGCCCGTATACTTCGCCTTGCGGCTTCGCACAGACCTGTGTTTTTGCTAAACAGTCGCTTGGGCCTTTTCACTGCGGCCCCCTCGGGCTATTCACCCTACCGAGGCACCCCTTCTCCCGAAGTTACGGGGTCATTTTGCCGAGTTCCTTAACGAGAGTTCTTCCGCGCGCCTTAGAATTCTCTTCTCGCCTACCTGTGTCGGTTTGCGGTACGGGCACCTTCTCCTGGCTAGAGGCTTTTCTTGGCAGTCTGAGATCATGACCTTCGCTACTATAATTTTCGCTCCCCATCACAGCCCAGCCTTACGATGTGCGGATTTGCCTACACACCAGCCTCACTGCTTAGACGGACATCCATCAGTCCGCGTCACTACCCTACTGCGTCACCCCATCGCTCATAACGGATTACGGTGGTACAGGAATTTCGACCTGTTGTCCTTCGACTACGCCTATCGGCCTCGCCTTAGGTCCCGACTTACCCTGAGCGGACGAACCTTCCTCAGGAACCCTTAGGCTTTCGGCGGATCTGATTCTCACAGATCTTTTCGTTACTCATACCGGCATTCTCACTTGAATGCAGTCCAGCGCTCCTTACGGTACACCTTCAACCCGCATTCAACGCTCCCCTACCCCTGATGCAAGCATCAAGCCATAGCTTCGGTGGTGTGTTTAGCCCCGTTACATTTTCGGCGCAGAGTCACTCGACCAGTGAGCTATTACGCACTCTTTCAATGGTGGCTGCTTCTAAGCCAACATCCTGGTTGTCTGTGCAACTCCACATCCTTTCCCACTTAACACACACTTGGGGACCTTAGCTGATGGTCTGGGCTGTTTCCCTTTCGACAATGGATCTTAGCACTCACTGTCTGACTCCCGGAACTAAATCTATGGCATTCGGAGTTTGACTGAGCTTGGTAACCCTTGCGGGCCCCGCACCCAATCAGTGCTCTACCTCCACGATTCTTCTTTCCGAGGCTAGCCCTAAAGCTATTTCGGGGAGAACCAGCTATCTCCGGGTTCGATTGGAATTTCTCCGCTACCCCCACCTCATCCCCGCATTTTTCAACATGCGTGGGTTCGGGCCTCCAGTGCGTGTTACCGCACCTTCACCCTGGACAGGGG
>NZ_JAFIBS010000001.1:605000-1707500 GCF_017833155.1 Paenibacillus sp. PvR133 | reverse complement strand
CTCGTTCCCTGAGCGGTACAATTTACCGACGTGTTCCCTACCTCGACGTAACAGGGCGCTCCCCGATACATATTGCTCGGCGCACCCTTTTTTTCCACAATTGCAGGGGTGTCCCCCCGGGAATAGAATACTGTGCCCCCAATCACCGCCACTCCAATGAGTCCCTCTGCACAAGTGGCCATTTTCCATATATGCACCTCCGACACCTGTTCCCAACGTGAGCATCACCAAGCGTCGCTTGCCCTTCCCCGCTCCCTGCCACGCTTCTCCAAGTAAAGCGGCGTTCGCATCATTATCAGCAACCGCTCGTAAAGCCAGTTTTTCTCTAGCCCACGTTACCAAGGATGTACCTTGCCAGCCAGGTAGGTTATCTGTGGCATACACAACTTCGCCGCTCTCCACATTTACTCGGCCAGCAGTAGCAATGCCTAGAGCGCCTACATCTATATGGGCACCGATGCTGGTATCTCCAAAAGAACGCAACAATCCGAGCACAGATTCTGACACCCGCGACAACACCCATTCACGTCCACGGGAAGCGTCCGTATCCAGCCGGATTTCATCAAGCACCGATCCGTCCGGTGCCACTATGGCGGCCTTCACCGATGTGCCCCCAATGTCGATTCCAATGACTCTGTTCACAGCAGCTGCCACCACACCAACCTCCTTGTTGCCCCACATAAAAGCTTACTAGCTCTTTTTACAAACCTTCTATTAGTAGCAATACATGAATAGCCATTCATATGCACCACAAACACAAGTCATTGAACTGTCGGAGCGCACAGTTTTCAATTCACAACTGAAAAATCTCAATAGCTTCGTTCAATAACCGCCCTCGCTGTTTTTTCCTTCATCTGTTTGGTGTGACTCGTGTGCTTGCGAGCAAGCCCTTCGCAGATGAGGTCAATCACGAATAGCTGTGAAATTTTAGCACCGATTGAACCACCTTCTATCGGGGCTTCTTTGCCTGCGGTCAGTAACACGATATCTGCAATGGAGGTGATGGGTGATTTCGCATAATTCGTAATTGCGATAACAGTTGCACCGTTTTGCTTGGCTTTGTGCAGCATATCGTTCGTATCCAGCGTACTTCCTGATACACTGATGCCGATAGCGACATCACCCGGGTTCATGGACACCGCCATCATCGACTGAATATGACCGTCTGCCACGGCCTCGGCGCGCCGCCCGATCCGTAAGAAACGATTTTTAGCATCCTGCGCGGAAATTCCCGAAGCGCCTACGCCGAAAAATTGAACATAGCCCGCTTGATCGAGACACGCAATCGCACGACCAAGCTCTGAATGGTCCAGCAGTCCCATACTGGAGTGCAAAATATCGAGCATGTTGTGATACACCGTACGCGTAATATCTTGTTCGTTATCTGGGTCGATGTTCTCCTCGCCCATATCGGTTTTACGATAAGTCTGGTTTTGTGCCAGGGACAGTCGGAAATCCTGATAACCTTTGAAACCAATTTTCCGACAAAAGCGCATCACCGTCGTTTCGCCTGTACCTGCAAAATCCGCCAGCTCCGTCACGGAGAAATATATGATATCTGCGGGATGCTCCAGTACGCATAAGGCGACTTTCTGCTCCGATTTCGTTAATGAAGGATAGTACGTGTTAATTCGGTCGTTCATCTCCATAGATGCATTTCACTGCCTTCCTTGCGGCATCGGCAAACCGCTGCGTAATCAATTGAGGTCTGGTAATCGCCGAGCCTACAACCACTGCATGTGCTCCCATTCGGAATGCTTCCTCAACCTGCGCTGGATCATAGATTTTGCCCTCTGCAATTAAAGGAACAGGAACCAGTTCCGACGCTCTCCGAACCAGCTCCAGATCAGGACCCTCAATCTGAGTAGAGTACGGCGTATACCCGGATAACGTGGTGGATACGCAGTCTGCGCCAAGGGAGGCCGCATGAAGCGCCTCCTCCAGTGTCGATATGTCTGCCATGGAAGTGACTCCCTGCTCATGGGCATAATCTAGGAGCCTCTTCAGCTTACATCCCGCTGGGCGCGGTCGTAATGTGGCATCCAGCGCAATGATATCCGCGCCTGCCTCCACCAGTTCCTCCATTTCACGAAGGGTGGGCGTAATGTAAATATCAGAATCATCATAATCCCGCTTAATCAAGCCAATCACTGGTAGCGAAATCGCCTGTTTAATCGCACGTACATCCGATGCGCCATTGGCACGAATCGCTACAGCTCCACCCTGCTGTGCGGCACGCGCCATTTTGACCATAGAATCTGCTCCATGTAACGGTTCGCCTGGGAGCGCCTGACAGGATACGATCAGTCCGTGCTGAACTTTGGATAATACACCTTCCATTCCCATAGGAATCACCCTCTCTTCTCGGCATGATGCCGTACGGTTAATCCGACTTCAAAGGTGCGGTTCCACGGCATGTAGCAATCTGTAATTTCCACGCGGCCTTCCGGCCCGTTCACATATTCATTGAGCGCCTGCTCCAGCCGTCCGCGAATAACCGCAGCTACCGAGCCTCTCGGTCCATCGAGCATAAACTTGGTAAAACCCATCTGCTCCACAATCCCGTTATTCATAGCCGTACGTACCACAGCGCAATAACAGGCATCCTCGGCGTAGCGCAGCGACAGAAAATCCAAATGTTCCTCCGTAGAACCATAGTGGGTATACAGCATAGACTGGGCAATGACGGTGCCCAGCGTGTTAGAACTGGTATTCCAGCCTGCATAACCTGCCAGCTTAAAAAGCAGTCCTTTTTGCTTTAATAGTCTAAGTAGCTTGAGATCTGCGCCGTTGGCGTAGCCCACATCAGCAACTGCAACATTTTGACCTGTATATTGCAGCATATAAGAACCGTACTCAACCAGCTCTACTACATTCCGATGTACATCATATCCGGTCATTGCACGCTGCTGGGATGAAGCCTCTGCCATCGTGTCACCGGGTGTGTTAGCCAACAAAATCAAATCAGCCTCCGTTGCTGAGGAAGCTATCAGCCCACCTGCCGCCATAATCTGATATTTTAAGGTTTCGTAAAAATAGCGATCTTCAAAAAGCGGAACTACGAATGCCCCCTGCAAAGCAGACAATCGGGGATACACCAGTGGGACTACATTATTCATCTTGTTAACCCAACGAGCCAGCAACGTACAACCCACTTCATCTGCCCCCGGGTACATGTATACATTCAAATCCAGCCCAAGCTCAGAAATACGACTTCTTAGCCGCTGCTGATCCTTGGCGGTATAGCCGTAGGGAGCCGAATCATCCTGTGGGATGATCATAAAATCAATGATACCTTCTGCTACGAGATCCAGTGCAACTTCATTAGCCTCCAAATTCACATGGCGACGCCCCAAGTAATCATCCAGTATTTCCATTGGCAAACGCTCGTTTATATCAGCTAATTCGAGCAACTCTTCTGCGGTAGCGATCCCCAGCTCCTGACGATGCTCAATGAAGCCCTTTCGGAATATCTCACGACCCCAATCGGCATAGTAATCCGGTTCTTCATCAGCCAAAGAGTATTGCGGACAACGCATAATTAGTTGAAATGCATACAGAGTCAGTTGCGGATATAGTTGCTTTAGCCTGCGAAGCCGATTCACTCTATCTCTGACCTGCTCGCTCGACATACCGTGTAGTCGAGAAGGTACGATTCCTCCGTACAGCAACGTATCCATCGCAACAATAGCTCCATCAGCAGTAGCCGCGCGTTCTTCAAGCCATGCCCATAGTCTGGTCGTATCGCCAGGGGTTTTCTTTTGTCCCATCCATTCTAATGGGGGTAGCTCCATTTCCAAGTCTGTACCCTGTGCCAGTAAATAAGGAAATTGATAATTACAGGGCCGCTCATCCAGCGGTATAAAAAGTAATCGGGTGCTTGACTTCACCGTACGTTCCACCTCTCCTGAAAATTACCGTTATCCTAACGGCAAATGATTATTTTCAGGGCAGCTATGCTGCCTTGGTTTCATAATCCATCGCAAACACTCACAAGATCAGTCGATATTTGCCTTGTTCGTCCTGATCGACATAACCCCACTGCGCGGCAGCACGGATCGCCGGATTGCTACCCAGCCGAGCCTCCGCTTCTAAGCAAGCAGCGATACCGCGTCGCAGTTCTCCTGCGATTTCGTCCGTCAGAGGCGACGGCTCTTGCCCGTCAACTACTTCGCTCGGCGTGCTGCTCTCCCCGGACTGTGCATCGTCCTGTCGCTCGCTGCTGAGCGCGGCTTGACGCATCACCTGCCATAGGCCCGCGTCCAGCTCGGCACGTTCCAGCCACGGTGCGGCCTGGGACACGAACCCTGCCGCTAGATCATCGGCAGGCACGTTCCGTAGGACGCTCACGGTCTGAAGCAGCCGCTCAAAGTACATATCCAGCGCAGGGATATCGCGCATTTGCAAAGCAAGATCCACGTCCTCATACGCGCTGCCGCCCAGTCGGCTGTTCCTGTTTTGACGACAAAAAAACATCAGTTCATCCGCACGCTCTCCCGCTAACTCCCGCGCAGCCCATTGCCAAGATAGCTCAGGCATATACCGTTCACTGTTCCACATATAGTGGGACATCGTAATGAGCGTTACTTTGGAGCATTCCCACTGATTCATCGGGTTGGCCACCATACCGGTATGTCCGCAGTCTGGTAGCCCGGAATACCGTCCGCGCAGCGGATCAAGGAATAACCGATCATGGTCACAATCATTCACCGGGATGTTATCCCACAGCCACAGCTCATGTCCGAAGAACGCATGATTATTGGCGGCGTGCTCGCGACTAATCTGTGGGGCAAAAACAAAGTACCCCGTCCAGAACACCTTAATCTCCGGATGCAGCCGCTCACGGAAGTCCTTTTTGTATTCGGTATCCCAATACGACCAATATTCCGAAGGACAGACTGTCAGTGTAAACTCAGGCAGCCGTTCAGCCAGCCATGTGTGAACCTTGTTCGTCAAAAAGACATGAGCGTGACCCGAGCGGCCCAACAAATGTCGATTTTCCCCTTTGAGTACATAATCAATATCATCCATTAATACAGAAAAATGACGTACGCCAATCGCAATCACGGCCGCCAGCTTTTCCGTCAATTTAAGGAAATCTTCATCGCTGCCAAAGCTTAGGTCGTTCCCTGGACTGATACAGTAATGAAAATCAATCTCATGCCGTTCACAGGCTTCCTTTAATTCGCGGATCTGGTCAAACGTATCCTCAGGGTACGGCTCTCTCCATAGCTCACGATGATATGGATCATCCTTGGGGGCATACATGAACGTGTTCATCCGATGCGCAGCCATAAAACGGACGGCATCCAGCCGATCCGCGAAACTCCACGGTTTCCCATAGAAGCCCTCAATAATTCCTCTGACCGGGAATGAAGGCTCATCCCGAATAGACATCACCGGCAGAGTACATCGCTCCTGTTCCACTTGAAGCAGGAGATGCAGGGCATCCATGCCGTATTTGAGCCCTCTTTTATTGGAAGCATGGATTTCAATCCGCCCGTCCTTCTGAATGTCCAACCGATATCCGTCTGCAGCAAGCGTTCCGTCATATTCGAGCACCAACTGCACGCTTCCCCGTGTTTCAGTCGGTACACCCGGTCCTGGAGGCACAATAAGCTTGATCGGTCCCTCGGGGTCCAGCACACCTTCATACTCCTGATTCATTGCAAAGCGAGAGGACAGTTCACAGACCAGACGCGGTTCGGAGATAACCAGCCTTTCCCCGCTGTCATACACATCACGAAAATAATATTGTATCTCCTGCGGTGATAACCCTACACCCGAATGAGGCCCCATTCCTTTGGACAATTTCATCGCAATCATCTCCTTCCATTCACAGGCTCTTCGTAGCCATGACTACTGGCTTATCCTTTTACCGCTCCCGCCAAACCTTCCATATAGTAGCGCTGTGTAAACAGGAACAATATAATGATCGGCAGTACCGAAATCATTGTGCCTGCAGCAATCCAACCGAAGTTATAGGCAAATTGACCGTTGAGATACGTGAGCGCAGCTGCCAGCGGATATAGCTCCGTATCATTTAAAATAACGATAGGCCACAGAAAGCTGTTCCAGAACGACATCGCCTCCAACAGAGAAATTACAGCGAGCGCCGGCTTGACCAGCGGAAGCACCAGCTGCCACCAAATTCGAAACTCCGAAGCGCCGTCCATTTTACCGGAATCACGCACATCAGTGGGAATATGAATAAACGTCTGTCGCATTAGAAAAATGTTGAACACGGAGACTGCCCCGGGCAACACCACACCCAAATATGTATTGCCCAGATGGAGCCCTTGAATGGTCAGATAATGCACAATAAATGCGGTGTAGGAAGGAATAATCATCGTGGCAATCAGCAGCGTAAACACCAGATTTTTACCCTTAAAACGAAATACAGCCAAGGGATATCCCGTCAGACTGGCGAGTACCACATTGAGCACAACGCCCAACACCGTAATGATGACCGTATTCAGCATATACTTTGGAAAATTCATGAACTGCCACACCTGAACATAGTTGTCGAAATCGATAAAGGTCGGAAAAATAGCGGGCGGCGTTGAAAAAATGTTACGACCTGGCATGAGGGATACGCTGAGTAGCCATAGGAACGGTCCCATTAAAAAGAGGGCGAGTAGCACTAGAAGCACGTAGATGACCGTCATTCTCAGCATTCGAGCAAGACTGCGCATGATGCGGCTGCTTTCCTTTTTAGGAAGAGATGAGCGTAGCATTTTGTCATCCTTTAGATTCATCAATAGGGATTGACACCGCCTTTCCTATTGAATCGGAATACGATAATACTAAGTACGGCAATCATTGCACCGACAATTAAGCCAAGCGCAGAAGCATATCCAAAATTGAACTGCTCCATGCCCTTTTGAAAAATATACAAGCTGGATGTCAACGTGGCCGTTCCCGGTCCACCCTTGGTTAGTACATATACTTCATCAAATACACGAATAGCTGACATGAGTGATATAAGGGTACAGAACAAAACGTAAGGTCTTAACAGTGGAAGAGTAATATGAACAATCAGACGCCATCGGCTTGCTCCGTCGACTCTAGCGGCTTCGTACAGATCTTGAGGAATATTTTGTAATCCAGCCAGATAGAGCATCATATAATACCCGAGTCCCTTCCACATTGTGATGAACATCAGTACATACAAGGCCAAGTTGCTGTCCGATAACCAGTGTATGTCTTTGCTAATCAAGCCGACCTGCATGAGCAAGTAGTTCACTACGCTGTTATTGCCCAATAGCCAGCTCCAAATTAAGGCTACAGCTACCATCGAAGTCACAACAGGGATGTAGTAGGACGTACGAAATATTTTAATTCCCGGGATACGGCTGTTCACAAGCACGGCCATCAGGATGGAGAAAATTTGGAGAAAGGGGACAATGAGCACGTACAACAATGAGTTCCAAATCGAAATAAGAAAGTTACGGTCCTTAAACGCCGCTTCAAAATTATCCAAGCCGACAAAATGGGTATCTGATATGACAGAGTAGTCTGTCAATGCCAGCGGGATGCTGTAAATAATAGGCCAAAATACAAAGACGGCAAGCAATAACAGTCCTGGCGTCATAAAGGCCCAGGCCGTAAAGGACTCCGACCTTAACCATTTGATCATGCTGCATCACCACCTGATTTTGATAAATGAACAGGGGAGTATTCATTTACTCCCCTGTCAAACCTATTGCTTTAAAATATCGTTCACTTCCTGCTCCAGGGCAGTAAGCGTCTGCTTCGTATCCGTGCCGTTCAATACAATATTTTGCAAAGCTCGCGCGATGGCACTGTTCACATCTTTGGCATTAGGCACACCGACCATATAATCTGTCGCCTTATCCAAGCTTTGCGCGGATACTACCTTGGCTTGTGCTTCTAATGATTTATCAGACTGAGTAAAATATGGATCTTTAATGGAGTCTTTCGTGGAAGGTAGTGTATTCGCCGCTTTAGAAAAAGCTGTTTGACTCTCTGCGTTTGTCAAGAAAACAGCAAATTTCACTGCTTCGTCCACATGTGCAGACTTAGCAGGTACGACCAGGTCCATGGAGTTGGAGAGCCGCACATCAGCTTTACCAGTTGGGACAGGAACAGCAATTGTGTTCTTATAAACATCCGGCGCTGCCGTTTTGATAAAATTGATGAACGTCGGGCCTGCCAGCTCGAAGGCAACCTGCTCGCCGGCATAATATTTCACTTGTTGTGAGAAGTCAGCGTCTTCCTTGAGTACAACGCCATCTTCCATCTGTTTTTTTAGCTTATCAATCATGGTGACTGCTTCTGGTGTATTGAACGCCGCTGATGTCTTTTCTTTATTTAGAATGGGAATGCCGTCCACAGCGAAAAGCTTGGATACAAGTTGCTGAGCATAGCCTGCTTTGCCAATTTTTCTATTGATCTGACGGCCCCACTCAGACAATTCCTCCCGGGTTTTGGGCGGATGAGCAGGGTCCAGTCCGGCGGCTTTGACCAGCTTTGTATTCATGTAAAGCACTTCTGTACCGGTATACCAGGGTAGCGCATAAGCTTTACCGTTAATGACTGTGGAATTATAAATACCCTCGAAATAAGCAGCCTTTTCCTCAGGCGATAAATGCTCATTCATATCAACAACAGCACCCTTGGAGCCCATTTGGCTAGCAAATTCTGTATTGAGATTGACTACATCCGGACTGCTGTTACTAGCGATACTTGTCAACAGCTTGTTGGTTACCGCATCATAAGGGTAATCCTTCCAGTCAATTTTGACATTGGGGTTCTTCTGCTCATAATCGGCAATCACCCGATTGAAATACGGGGTAAATGTAGGTTGTAGTGCAATGGTCCAAAATTGCAGTGTTACTTTCCCTCCGTCAACCTTTTCCGACTTTGATCCTCCACCACCGCAGCTGCTCAGCAGTACAACCAGCGCCAGCATAGATACAAGCAACCGTAACCTGCCTTTCGCTTTCTTTGTCACATGGTGACCCCCTTGTTCTTAGTTGATTAAGGCAAATTATAGCAGAAATACCGCTAAAGAAGGAACGTTTTTTCAATAAAATAAATTTAGAAGGAATAATTTTTCTTTTATTGGATACAAAAAAGACGCCTCTTCAGCAGAGACGCCATTTTCCTAAATCAACCCGCAAAGGGTTCACATCTATTAATAGTATGGGGCCATGAAAACGTACACCAGTACCCCAGTCAAGCTCACATATAGCCAAATTGGCATCGTCCAGCGCGCAATCTTACGATGTTTTGCTACCTGCATCGTCCATCCCCATACAACTGTGAACAGTGCTAGCGGTACAATAATCGCAGCCAATATGCTATGCGAAATCAACAGCGTAAAGTAGATCGGCCGAAGGATACCCACCCCACCATATTTTGCAGTTTCCGGCGAAATGTAGTGAAAGGTCAGGTAGGAAAATAAAAATAAAACGGTACTGGCGAAGGCCAGCAAAACAAAGGTTTTATGAAGCTTAATGTTCTTTTTGAAAATAGCAACCAGTGCAGCCACCAGAAAAATAAACGTGAAGCTGTTAAAAATCGCATTCAGTCTTGGGAAAATAGTGAGATCAAAACTCACACTACCCTGGTATCCGATCGGCGAAAAGAACAGCAGCAAAATAATCACGTTGGCTATAATGGAAACGGTGATAATCAAGGCTGTAAAATTACGATTGCTCGTTGGAACGTACTGCTTGTCCTCACTCGCTTTATTCATCATGAGCGTCTCCTTCGTTAAATTCAGGTTTTCGTTACTGTTGTAGTCATAACCATAATATATTATATAGAACTCATGGACAGCCTGTGAAGTGACAACAGTATGAACAATTTCACAGCCATCTGTCAGAAAATATGCTTCAACATTTGAAATAGCCCTTTACTTCCCTATATCAACGGTAGAATGCATTGATTTTACAAGCTTTATGCACACATAAAAAACACCGGGAAGGTCTGATTACCCGCTCCGGTGTTGTGTCGGTTATGCAATTAAGCAGCCTTGATGATCCATATTCATTGCTGCCATACGTCACTGTATTCCTGATGGCGCTTGAACAGAGCAAGCGCGTACGAGCAAGCAGGGATAACCTTTTTATGCTGATTCCTTGCCATATCAACCACTCTGTCGATGAGCTCCTTGCCGATTTTTTGACCCCGTAACTGCTCGGATACAAATGTATGGTCAATGACCAATGAGTGGTCATCTATGGATTTATAGCCTACTTCTGCAACTACCTGTCCATCATCCACCATGACTACTGCATGGTCCTCCTCGCGAATTTGTCTCATGAAACCAATCTCCTTTCTGACTGAAGAAAATCCCGTTACAACTCCATGCTAACGTATTACTGCAATCACTTCATGCCGACGCTAGATATCCTTATCATTCCCCTATTTAGGAATCAGCGAAACATCACATACGAGGATTTTGCAAAAATCCCATAAGCGACTTCAAATGAACAAGATATAGATCGAAATGGTTTAGTTCGTCTATATCTTGCACTTCGGAGCGACTGGAATCGAATTTTTCAAAATCCTGACACATAAAATAAGATCTATCGTCGACACTATATTTATTCCAATTAAGGCAAGGGAGGTGCTGCGTTGCGTACGGAATTAAAACCTGTCATCCCGTTTGAGCCAGAACTGAGCGAAAAAGTACCTGTAGATCCGGGCCTTTGGCGTTATGAAATAAAATGGGACGGTACGAGAATTTTGACGTATCACGACCAGGGCAGCACACGCCTGTTTAACCGCAAGCAGCATGAACGAACGCTTTTATACCCGGAGCTTGCTCTCTTCCCCTCCTACTGTAAGGCTGATTCGGTCATATTGGACGGGGAAATGATCGCACTCGGTGCCGACGGTAAGCCATCGTTCCATGAAATTATGCGACGGGATCTGATTCGTCGGACGGATCGAGTTCAGTCAGCCTATGAAGCTGTACCCGCTACTTACATGTTGTTTGATATTGTTTATCTGAACGGGGAGTGGGTTCATCTTAAACCGTTACAGGAAAGGCTTGAACTGCTGCATCAGATCATCATACCGAATGAACGGATTCAACTAGCTCCCGCTCATCCTGATGGACAAGCTCTATTTCAGGTCATGTGCAGCCAAGGAATGGAAGGCATTGTGTGTAAAAAGCTGGATAGTCCGTACACATTGGGCGGAAAGGACGGACGATGGCTCAAGGTCAAAAATTATGGCGATATCATTGCCGTTATCGGTGGCTATACCCTAAACGGAGGCATTATCAATGCTGTGTTGCTGGGCCAATATGATAAACAAGGAATGCTGCGCTATATCGGGCATGTGGGGACGGGTAAGCTGACTCGGGAAGATTGGCGTCAACTTACCGAGCGCCTGCTACCACATACCATATCGGAGCGACCTTTTAGCAATAAACCGGATCGGCATCAGGACGCATTTTGGGTGAAACCCATGTATACCGCCAAGGTTCAATATATTGAATGGCGGTGGCAAGAAGGACGTACCCTGCGTCAGCCCTCCATACAAGCCTTTGTGAATCAGAGACCCGATCAGTGTATCGGCCCCTGGATGTGACGTTTTACAGATATATTTTCAAAAAATGCGGAACAAAGTTTGTATAAATCATTGCAACCAGTGGTTAATTAAATTACAGTTAACTAATTAACTACATCGAGGTGGATCGCATGTTCTTTTTTTTGGACTCCGAAATTCGTCAACTGGCCTATAATCTCTTTCCAGGTGGCAATAAACCGATTGGTGTTTTGGTAGATTTATTTTCCATAACGTATGAAATACGTAAAAACATGGAAAAACGTTCGCGTGAATTTGGTCTGTCCTACGGGCAATATATCGCGCTTTGTGTACTTTCAGCGCAAAGAGATGAAATGTCATCTCCTTCTGCTTTGGCTGAAAAGATGGGGGTAAGCCGGGCAGCAATCAGTTCTATGGTTATTTCTCTCGAACAAGAGGGATTCATTAATAAATATGACGATCCCAATGACAAGCGGGGAGTGTTCGTGTCCCTGAACGATAAAGGAAGAAGTAAAATTCAACAGATGGACCCCTTTTTCGTAGGGCTGGCTTCACGTCTGATGTCAGACTTTAGTGAGTCGGAAATCTGTCAGTTCCAAACCTATTTGTCACGCGTACGTTCTGCGTTTGAAGATGTCAAAGGTTCGCGTCTAACCGACTCCAGAGAGGAGAGAGAAAAATGGTGCGAAGACTGAGACAAAAACTGTTCGTCAAACTTGCCCGCATATCGGCTGGCAGAATGGTAGCTGCGTCCGATTTCAAACCTTCGCATTCTCCCAAAGTACATCGGAAAGAAAGGATCATTCCCACCTCTGTTGGTGACTCCAGGGTGATTGTATATGAACCTTCTCACCGGTCTGCTGATCCACTCCCTGTATTTGTGAATTTCCATGGCAGCGGCTTTGTAATGGGCAGCGCCGAAATGGATGATCCCTGGTGTCCGGTCATTGCTGAACGTGCGAATTGCGTTGTCGTTAATGTCGATTATCGCTTGGCCCCGGAGCATAAATTCCCTATCCCGCTACAGGAAAGCTATGATGTGACCCAATGGTTGTACGAGCATCCTGATGTGCTCAACGTAGATCCTCAACGCATTGCGGTCGGGGGACACAGTGCAGGTGGTAATCTAGCGGCAGCGCTGTGTCTTATGGCCCGGGATCGCAAGGAATTTCCGATTATATATCAGGTACTGGATTACCCACCATTAGATATTGCTACAGATCCCAAATTGAAGCCCCAATTCGAGAAAGCGATTCCGCCACGAGTAGCAAAGATCTTTAATGAAAGCTACCTGCACTCACCAGAGGAGGCGCGGAATCCGTTAGTTTCCCCCATTTTTGCAGAATCACTACATAATCTCCCTCCTGCTCTGATCATAACCGCGGAGTTGGACTCCTTGGCTGACGAAGCCGAGTCGTACGCCAAACGGCTGATTGAAGCAGATGTGCCCGTGACGTATAAAAAATACATGGGTGCCGCACATGCATTTACCCATAGCGGCGATCTCGCTGTAGCTGAAAACGCCTGGCACCTGATGAGCGATCAGTTGAAATTGGCATTTGAATTCCGCATCGGAGACGTCCTGGCAGAACTGAAGAAATAAAAATAAGCCTCCTGCTTCCACTGCCATTATGCAGGGGTTCAGGAGGCTTATTTTTTATCCTTACAAACTGTTAAAAGCGTCAGTCAATACAGGCACAATTTGCGATTTTCGCGATACAACGCCTTTTAGAACAGCCTTGTTGTCATCCAACTGTACATTATAGGCTTTCTCAACCGCTTGTGCTTGGCTTCCCAGGGCAATACCAATGGAATCACTGTTCACAATGTCTGTTACAACGAACAGGAACAGATCGAGATTTTTGGCCTCAATGGTTTGGGATAATGCAACTTCTAGGTCAGCTTGACGCGATAGCACATCGTTGACGTCTACTGCGTTCACTTGAGCAATTTCCACTTTGCGACCATTCATCTGAAATTCTTTGGCATCCAGACTTACTAACTGTTCAATGGTGTGACCACTCAAATCAGCCCCCGCTTTAAGCAAGTCAAATCCGTAACGATCTGCATCCACACCAGCAATTTCAGCCAGTTCACGAGCAGCAGCCACGTCTTGATCCGTGCAGGTTGGGGATTTGAACAACAGGGAATCGGAAATAATCGCGGACAACATTAGACCTGCGATTTCTTTCGGAATCGCTACACCATTTTCCTTGTAGAGCTTGTTCAAAATGGTGGCTGTGCAACCCACTGGCTCAGCGCGGAAGTATAACGGCTGGCTTGTTTCAAAGTTAGCGATCCGGTGATGGTCGATGACTTCAGTTACACGTACTTTGTCAATATCAGCGGCGCTTTGCTGGCGCTCATTATGATCGACCAAAATGACGTTGTCCGTTTCAGCAGCAACCTGCTCAACTAGACGTGGCGCGCTCACTTTGAAATAATCCAGTGCATACTGCGTTTCCCCGTTTACCTCGCCCAGACGAACCGGCTCTACGTCCGCGCCCAGTTTGGTTTTTAAGTCTGCATAAGCAATAGCTGAGCAAATGGTATCCGTATCCGGATTTTTATGCCCGAAAATCAATGTTTTTGCCAACATAATCGACTCCTTTGCCTTAGGCATTTTACATGATTGTGAAACCTCAACAATTCCAATGCAGATTATATCATTAAATCTCGCATTCTCCCATTCCCCTTCGATTGTTTTCAAAAATAATCTAGTAAATTCATAACATTTCCATGGAATCTATATGTGATGTTACCCTTATTTTTTCTAAAAATATAAAAAACATATAGTAATATATCCCACCAATATGGTAAGATATGCCTCAAAACTGGCAAGTTAGTCACCAGTGGTCAATTCTATTATTTTAGATATTAAGGGAGGCGTGAGAACAACGGCAGTGGCTTCAAATCCTAGTATGTAGACATATCATATTTTGATTGAAAAGAGGGAAATCTTTGAAAAAGCCGATCATTTTGCAAAAAATACCTGTCGTATCACTCGCTCTTGCCTTGACGGTAAGCTTGTCTCTGCCGTCTGTCAGTTCTGCTGCTACCGCAGATCTGCAAATCAACTCATTTTTGGAAGCTCAGCAAGCATTGACTATTGAGGCGGCTCCGGCCTTCATTTCGCCAGAGCTAAGCACAGATTCTTCCCGCCAGGTCAGAGTCATCGTACAGCTTGATGGTGAGCCCTTAGCCGTGGACAAGTATGCGGCACGTTCAGGCTTCCAAGCTTTCACAGCTCAATCTGAGCAAAAAGCGGAATCCGCGATTGCCACCGAGCAAACTACGTTCGTAGACCAAGCCGCTGAGCATGGTATTTCTCTTCAGGTGAATTACCAGTACAACACGGTGCTTAACGGCTTGGAGGTCACACTACCAGCCAATAAGATTCCAGAACTGGCTAAACTGTCAGGTGTAAAATCCATTCATGAAAACAAAACGTATTATTCCATCCCCGTACAGGACCCGCCAACACTTACAGCCAGTGAAGCCACTTATGATAACGCACCGCTGGACCAGATTGGTGTTCCTGAAGCCTGGGCCAAAGGATTGAATGGCGAGGGAATCAAGGTCGGGGTTATTGATACTGGTATCGATTATGAGCATCCGGATTTGAAAGAAGCCTATAAAGGCGGATATGACTCTTTTGAACAAGACAACGACCCTTACGAGGAACCGTTCCTTGAAAAAGAAAATGACCCATACGGCACAGGTTTTAGCGGAACGACACATGGTACTCACGTCTCCGGCACAATTGCCGGTAAAGCCGCAAATAAATCCTCGGATATTGTGCAAAAGGGTATTGCCTATAAATCGGACTTATACGTGTATAAAGTGCTTGGACGCAATACCAAGACGGGACGCTCCTCCGGTTCCTCCGCACAGGTCATTGATGGCATTGAACGCGCTGTCAAAGATGGTATGAACGTCATTAACCTGTCGCTGGGCTCGGATTCCGAAAAGGACCCGAACTCCCCCGACTCCATCGCTATTAATAATGCTGTACTTTCCGGCGTAGTCGCGGTCATAGCGAATGGTAATGCGGCACAGGAAGGCCCCTATTTTTATTCCATGGGTTCTCCCGCAACATCACAGTTGGCGATTTCCGTCGGTGCAGCCACTTCGCCGAGCAAAAGCTTCTCGGGTACAGCTTCGGTCACCCGTGACTCCTATTGGGAGGCTAACGGTGAATTGAAAAAGACCGTAACTGATGATGCTTATGTACATTATGATTTTAATTTGATGGGCTGGGAGACAGGCAGAGAAGACTTTGCCTCCATTTTGGGAACTGCCCCTTATGAGCTCGTATATGCGAATCTGGGACAACCTGATGATTTTGAAGGGAAAGACGTAGCAGGAAAAATCGTCCTCGTTTCACGCGGCAACTTGGCATTCGTGGATAAAATCGCAAATGCGAAAAAAAAACGGTGCGAAGGCTGTAATCGTTTTTAATGGACAAGCAAAAACGAGTGATACCACGCAGGCAGATTTAACAGCCTCTATTTCAGACTTAGACAATTATGTGAACGTTAACCTAGGCGATAGCTTTGACTTTATTCCCACCTTTGACATGAAAGGTAAGGAAGGTCGTGCGCTGGCTAAACAAATCGTAGACAACGCGGGAGAGAAGTTCTCCGTTTCCTTTGGAGCAGATTATATTCGTACAGATAATGCAGGCAATACGATGGCCGGATTTAGCTCCCGCGGACCGAACGGAGATGAACTGCTTAGCATCAAACCAGACGTGAGCGCACCGGGGGTTGGCATTTTGTCAACCTACCCCGCCTTCGCCAAGTTCTATCCAGATGCATCTTATGAGCAAGCTTACAGTCGTAGCAACGGTACAAGTATGGCGTCTCCGCATGTGGCTGGACTTGCTGTGCTGCTGAAGCAACAGCATCCAAACTGGACACCGTTTGATATCCGCGCTGCGCTCGCCAACACTTCGGTTACACTCTTCAATGAGGATAAAATCCAATATGATGTGTATTCCCAAGGTGCAGGCCTAGTAAACATCGCTAATGCGATTCAGACTCCCGCTCTGCTGGAAACTGTTGAAAAGATCACGATTCTCGACAAGAACTTTAATCGGCAGGAGGTTGTGAATTACAATCCTTCCGCCAGCTTCGGGGTGTTACGACCTGGTAGTGATGCGAAGCAGATTCAGCTTCAACTCAAAAACCTGTCCACTAACTCTGTACAGTATGAGGCGAGCTATATTTTACATGATATTGTAACCTCAGATCCCAAGAAGCCAATCTCCACGCCAGATGTAAGCAACCTTTCCGTTCAGTTGCAAGGTATCGGCGCGAATGGAGCTATCTCAGCAGAACCCGGTAAATCGCAACCGTTCTTCCTGTCTGTACAACCAAATTCGGGTGCAGCCACAGGTGTATATGAAGGGGAGGTTATTCTAAAAAGCGCCGGACTGCCAACACTTCATCTGCCGTTCGTCGTTCATGTCGGCAAAGAAAATCCTACAACTGGCTTTGGCTTGCAGGACTTGAGTGTCACCAACCCAATTATTTATCCGAGTCGTACAGGTGCTCAACGCTCAACAGATTTGGCATTCCGCCTGACTACGGATAAAACGAACCTGATCGCGCTCTATGTGTACGGCGTAGATGACAAGTTAATCGGTCTGATCGATGGAATTACGACCTCCAAGGAACAAGGTGACAATGCACGCCTCAAACAAGGCGTCTACTCCTTCAAGGGCATTGACGGAAGTTACGCCGAATTAGATGACAATGGAAAATCTGTTTTGGATGCTAACGGTCAGCCCGTGATTCAGCATTTGAAGGACGGCGTATACAAGCTGGAAGTCAGCGCTCCGGAGTTGAATGCAAAAGGCGAAGTCGAGAGCACTACTAAAGGTCCTAAACTCTTCACCGCCACTAAAGCTATCCGTGTGGATAATAGCGCCGCATCCAGCGGTAGTGTTGGAGGCGGCGGTGGTGGAGGTGGCGGCAGAAGCAATACTACACCTTCTGCTGCAACGAACACATCCACTCCTGTCTCTACATCTGCACCTTCACTTCAAAGCGTTGTGAAACAAGGGCAGGCTGTTAAAACTGTCACTACAGCCGTTGCATTGAACAATAATGTACAGTCGCTGACAGTAACCGATGCAGATTTACAGGGTGCCGTGACAGCAGCAGGTTCCAGCCCGACAGCTATTGTACTGTCGGCTACTAGCCAAGCAGGCCAAACGACGAAAGCATCGCTCACTTCCACACAACTGGTAACGTTGGGCAAGGCTGCAGCAGGAAGCAGCTTGATTGTAAGCAATACAGGCTCTTCTCTGGCTTTGCCAGTATCCGCTCTGAAAAATGTTCCTGCTGGTGCAGGCATTGAAGTGATAATCAGCAGCCAGAGAGAGGCGAGTGGCACTTTTACAAGTAAGCTGAAAGGCTCCAATGTGATCGGCATCCCGGTAGGGTTTGAAGCTAATGTTGTCACTGGTGGCAAGAGTCAATCGCTCAAAGTTGCTCCAGGACAGTTCATAAGCAGATCCTTTACCGTACCTGGTCAAATTGATTCCAATACAGCCGGTGTACTTTATACGGCAAACGGAAATGTCTATCCCGTTCCATCCGTCTTCACCAAGCAGGCTGATGGATCTACCGTCGTCAAGGTAAGCCGACCGGGCTTCTCGACGTATGCAGCGGCGACACGTCCCGTTAGCTTTGAAGATATTTCATCGTCGTATGCCCAATCCGAAATTCAATCGCTGGCGAACAAGTTGCTGATTAACGGCACGACCGAAACGACTTTCTCACCGAAGAAGAACGTGACACGTGCAGAATTTGCAGCCCTGGTAACTCGGGCACTCGGCCTGACACCGGGTACTGCTGCACCATTCAGTGATATCCCGGCAGGTAGTTGGTACTCCGGCGATGTAGCAGCCGCTTATGAAGCTGGATTGATTACGGGTCGCAGCAGCGACAAGTTTGATCCGAACGCTAATATCAGTCGTCAAGAAATTGCTGTCGTGCTGGGTAAAGCTGTAGATCTGCTTCAAATCAAAGCAGCAGTCGATGGCCCTGCACGTACACCGTACCATGATGCTTCATCCTTTGCAGGCTATGCCAAGGACAGTATTGAAAAAGTAAGTGCAGCAGGTATCATCAACGGAGAAGCGATTAAAGGCTCCTCCTACTTCCAGCCGAATGCACCTACAACCCGTGAGGCATCTGCCAAGGTGCTGCATGTGCTTTTACAGAAAGCTTCGCTGATTAACTAACAATAGAAAAGCCTCCCGAGCCGTGTTATAACCAAAGCTGCGGTTCGGGGGGCTATTTTTATGTTACGCCATAATCTTAAATACTATACTGTTCCCGCTAAAGGTAACGTTACTTTGAATACACTTCCCGTTCCCGGTGTGCTTTCGGCCGTAATGTTCCCGCCGTGTGCTTCTACGATAGACTGTGTAATGGCCAGACCAAGGCCCGCCCCGCCTGAGCTACGTGTACGCGATTCATCTCCACGATAAAAACGCTCAAATATCCGCTCCAGCTGTTCTTTACTCATGCCTGGTCCGTTATCACGAATTTGGATATCCACCAACTTCTTACCTGCAGACAGGTTTACCTGGATCACACCTCTTTCCATATCGGTATGCTGAACAGCATTGTGAAACAAGTTGAGCACTACCTGCTTGATTTTATCCCCCTCTGCCAATACCCGTATACCTGCCGTCATATCAAAAACCACTTTACGTGTACCTGCCAGCATAAGGAGCTGCGGTTTCATTTCCAGCAGCAACGCATCTAGTGATATGTCTTCCAGCTTCAACTCCGGTGTTCGATCCAGTTTAGCCAACAATAGTAAATCAGAGACAAGTTTATTCATCCGCTTGGATTCACCATACATACTTTCTAGTGCCGACTGAAGCTGCTTCGGATTAGATGCTGCCCCACGAAGCAGCACTTCCAAGAAGCCGTGAATAGACGTGAGCGGGGTGCGCAGTTCATGGGAAGCATCCGCAATAAATCGTCTCATCTGCATCTGCAATTCCCGTTCGGCAGCAAAAGAATGCTCCAGCCGTTCCAGCATCCCGTTAAATGAAACCGCCAAACGATCCACCTCATACTGCCCCTGCTCAGCGTCAAAGCGCTCGGCCAGATTGCCCGCATCAATACGTTTGACTGCCTCGACCATCCTGGAAAGGGGCACCAACGTGCGGCTCAGCACAGGAAGCATAAGCGCCAACCCAATCGCAAGCGCAATCAGAGACAATAAAATAAAGGTGCGGAGCTGGTTAATCAATTGCTCTTGCATAGAAGTCGTGGATACGCCCATTTGAAGTAAACCGGACGAACGGTCAGGTGGACCGAGCGGACGGAATACAACCAGTTGCTCTTTCCCCTGAGCATCCGTGATTAATTGATAGCCGTGGCGCATGCGTTTGCTCTGCTGCATTGCATGATATTGCTCAGTGGTGAGACGTGGCGGCTTAAGTCCGTTTTCGTTGGACAAGCTCTGGAAAGTGCCGTCTGTATCTATAGAAGCGAGCGACATATCCGGCCAAAACAAAAACGGCCCCGGTCGATTATTCCTCCGATTGGTTTGTTCTTGGGGAGCGGTTACCCCACTCTGCTCCTGCGAATCCTTAATCAATAAATCGGCAGGAATTGAATTTAACTGCGTATCCATAGCTTCTGCCCGACTGCGATACAGAAAATCTTTCATCAGAAAATATTGTAGAAAACCAATCAATACGAGCAGCAAAGCCAAAATGAGTAACGTTCTAGCCAAAAGCTGGGACCGGAGAGAACGAAGTGCATATTTTCTCCGACTTTTCCCGCCCGCCTTCATAGCAGATCCACCCGGTAGCCCACACCGCGCAGCGTACGAATGACCCGGTGCTCCTTGTCTTTGAGTTTTTCACGTAAGGAGCGAATGTACACCTCAACAATATTATCCTCGCCTCCAAAATCGTACCCCCATACCCGGTCCAGAATACGACTTTTACTCAGCACAATCCCGTGATTAAGCACCAGAAACTTCAATAGTTCATATTCGGTAGGCGACAGCTCCAGCACCTGACTCTGATAACGAATTTCCTTGCGTCGATCATCCACTTGAAAGGGGCCGTGAACCACTTCCCCCAGCAGATCGGGGAACTGATTGCGCAAGCGCGCTTCAATGCGAGCCAGCAGCTCATTAAAACTGAAGGGCTTTACGACATAATCATCCGCGCCGAGTTTTAATCCCTTTACCCGATCGTCTACATCATCCTTGGCGGTCAGCATAATGACCGCGATGTTATCCTCCGTCTCCTTGAGACTTTGGCACACCTCAAAACCGTTCATTTCCGGCATCATCACATCCAGCACCGCTACATGCGGACGAAACTCTCTTGCCAAATCGATCGCTTTACTCCCGTTCTCGGCGGTTCTGACTTCATATCCTTCATTAATCAGTCCAAGCTCTAAAAATTGCAAAATATGAGGCTCATCATCTGCCAGCATAATTTTAACTCCGTGTATTGGATTCATTATTAATCTTCCCTTTCATGTGGCCGCATTTTTCTCATAAAAAAGTCAGTTCATTTTTACCTGTATCTAATATACCTGAATCCTGTCGCAAAAAAAGTACCTCTGCTCAGCTTTCAGCTAACGTTCAGGGAGCGCTCAGAACCCATTAAGGTACGTATGGCATGATAATAGCAAGCCGGTAGTTCACCGGGCCAAGATCAGAAGCGACTGGTCATTCCGCAGTCCTGAAGATAGCGGCTAGAACAACGGAATAAATACAAAGAATTTTCACAGGGAGTGGAATGAACATGATTAAGAAATGGTTTAAGACCAGGGCGGACATCCCCCTGATCATCATTATGCTGATATCCGCATTTTTGAACGGATACAACATCTGGCAAGACAAATATGTAAACACCTATTACACGACGGCCGTAGCAAGCATGCTACAGAGCTTTCACAACTTCTTTTTCGCCTCACTTGATTCTGCCGGATCGGTAACGGTAGACAAACCGCCTGTGGTTTTCTGGATTCAGACACTGAGCGCCTATATATTCGGGCTTCACGGATGGAGCGTTATCTTGCCACAGGCGCTGGCTCAGGTCGGATCAGTCTTGCTCGTTTACTTACTCGTCAAACCGAGCTTTGGTACGATGGCCGCACGATTGGCCGCCTTCGCCATGGCAACGACACCGATAGCCGTAGCGGTTAGCCGCACGAATAACATCGACGCTATGTTGGTTTTCACACTGTTGCTCGCAACATGGCTATTGTTCAGAGGCATTAGAAATAGCAAAACCGGGCTGATCCTTGCTGCTTTCGCAGTCGTAGGCATCGCCTTTAACGAAAAAATGTTGCAAGCCTATATGATCGTTCCGGCATTGGGTCTGTTCTATCTGCTGGCCTCCAAGTTTAACTGGAAGCGAAAAGCAGTAACACTGGTAGGATCAGCAGTTGTCCTCCTGATCGTATCGCTCTCCTGGGCAGTCGTAGTGGACTCCACTCCGGCAGATGAACGCCCTTATATGGGAAGTAGCGGTACGAACTCTGTGCTGAATTTGGCCTTTGGTTATAACGGCCTGTCCCGTCTGACAGGAGATCAGGGTACAGGTGGCAATCGTGGCGGTGAACGCACGGATCGGAACAATAACGCTACAACGAATAGCAGCGATACGAACACAGATCAAGCTCAGACGACTACAACATCGGACAGCACTACCACTACGGATGACTCTGGTGCCAACAACATGGCAGCAGGCGGATTCGGTGCAGGTGGTCAAATGCCACCGGGTGGATTTGGCGGCAACGGACAAGGTGGTCCTGGAGACGGGCAAAATGGCCAGGGTGGTCCAGGCGGTGGACCGGGAGGAAATTCCGGTGGCGGCATGTTCGGCACTGGCGAAAAAGGACCTTTGCGGTTGTTCCAATCTTCCCTGTCAGGTCAAGCCAGCTGGCTGCTTCCATTCGCATTGATTGCTTCCATCGGTCTGCTTGCAAGCATTCGACGTCGTAATATCACACAAAAACACAAAGAGGTCATCTTCTGGCTGGCCTGGTTGATTCCCGTAGCTGCGTTTTTCAGCGTAGCAGGATTCTTTCATCATTATTACCTGATTATGCTCGCGCCACCAATTGCAGCGCTCTTTGGAGCAGGATTCGTAGAATTGTGGAAGCAGTATCGTGAGCGTTCCAACTGGCTCTCCTGGCTGTTACCCGCAGCAGTATTGGCAACCTCGGTATTTAGCTGGTTTGTTTTGCAAAATTACAACGATACCATTGGCAGCGGCTGGTCCATCGCGGTATTGATCCTAGGGATCATCGGCACGGTGCTGCTGATAGTAGCACGAATGAAATCTGAGAAGTTCACAAGATTCGCCATCATTGCAAGTGTACTCGCTATGTTTATCGGTCCTGCATACTGGGCATTGACACCGATCATCTACGGGGGGAACAGCATGATTCCACAAGCCGGACCCACTCAATTTGGCGGTGGTGGTGGAATGCCGGGAGGCAATGATCGCAATAGAGGTCAGAGCGCCAATGGACAACAAGCCGAAGGAACTCAAACGAATAACCAGACCAATAATGCAGAGAATTCCAGCCCTGACGGTAATACTTCAGGCACACAAACAAGTACAGACACGGAACAAAAACCTTCTACCCGTTCCAGAGGAATGGGGGGACCCAACGGTAGCCAAAGTTTAGATCAAAAAACGTTGAGCTACTTGCAAAAAAATAACACAGGTGAAACCTACCTTTTTGCAGCAAGTAATTATTCAACGGCTGCTCCTTACCTGGTCGAGGCCGGACAAAAAGTAATTATTATGAACGGTTTTGTATCTTCCGATCCAGTCTATACCGTCGATAAAATCAAGGCGCTGGTCGAAAGCGGCCAAGTGAAGTACTTCATGATTTCTGGTGGAGGTGGCGGACCAGACGGCGGTAACTCTGAAGTCACTGCATGGATCAAAGAACACGGCAAAGTGATTCCTTCAGATGAATGGAAAACAACAACAGGCGAAACAAGTACAGACGTTAAAGCAACCGAGAGCGGAAGCGACACCACGAACAGCAATGCAAACGCCCAGGATGGTCAAGGTGGCCCTGGCGGAGACGAACGTGGCGGAAGCGGTACTTTATACGAAATCACATTATAAATGAGGAGGAACTACGAATGAGTGAACCCATCCGTTATTCCATTGTTATTCCGATGTACAACGAGGAAGCCGTTATTACGGAAACCTACCGGAGGCTGAAACAAGTTATGGGCTCGATGGGTGAGCCCTACGAGCTGATCTTCGTAAATGATGGAAGTTCGGACCGCAGCGTCCAATTGATCAAGGAATTCAGCCTCAGAGATGACACCATTGTATTGATTGATTTCTCTCGCAATTTTGGTCATCAGCTAGCGATTACTGCCGGGATGGATTATGCGGTGGGGGAGGCGGTCGTCGTCATTGACGCCGACCTCCAGGACCCGCCGGAACTGATTGTTGAGATGGCTAACAAGTGGAAGGAAGGCTATGAAGTGGTCTACGCCAAACGACTCAAACGCAATGGCGAGACTCGCTTCAAGAAATGGTCTGCCAGCCTCTTCTACCGTGTACTTAAAGCATCAACGGATATTAATATCCCGGTCGACACCGGGGACTTCCGCCTAATGGATCGCAAGGTCATAGAAGAATTGAAACGGCTACCGGAAAATAACCGATTCGTTCGTGGACTGGTCAGCTGGATCGGTTTCAAACAAACTGCTGTAGAATATGAGCGCGACGAGCGGCTCGCAGGCGAAACCAAATATCCGTTGAAACGAATGATCAAGCTCAGTCTGGACGGGATCACATCCTTTTCGATTAAACCGCTCAAGCTGGCAGGGTATATCGGTGCACTTCTATCCATGTCCGGCTTCCTGTATCTGATGTACGTACTGTTTCTCAACTTTTTCACCGACTCCTATGTGATGAAGGGCTGGTCGTCTATGATTAGCATCAGCCTGATCTTCGACGGGGTGATCCTGATCATTCTCGGTATTATGGGTGAATATGTTGGACGCATTTATGACGAAACCAAAGCACGTCCGCTTTACATTGTCCGTGAGCATCTGGGTGGACAATACGAAAACGGTCCAACGCATGCTATGAAAGTCCCTGAACCCCGTGGCTCCCTGTACATGCAAGGAGCCCGTGAGAGCCTGATTTCGACAGGACGCACAGTGCGCGGCAACAGTGCGGTATATACCGGACCCAAATCCGGTCATGGAGCCTAACCCATGAAAAGTCGCATGGCCCAGCTGCTTCCTATGATCCGATTTGGCATCGTAGGTCTGGTGAATACGGGTGTAGATTATATCATTTTTATGCTGCTGGCTTGGGTCGGGGTGCCGGTCATTGTAGCGCAGGTCATTTCGTACAGCTGCGGCACAGCCAACAGTTATATTTTGAACAGCAAATGGACATTCAACAAACAACTATCAAACAACACTAATAAGGGTCAATTACCTAAATTCATCATCATTAACCTCATCGTATTGGGGATAACCTCCTTATTACTGCAAGTGCTTCACACTGGAACCGAGTTGCCGCTTGCTTTAGGCAAGCTGATCGCGACCGCAGCCGGAATGATCATCAATTATATCGGGAGCCGATACTGGGTATTCGGTTCCCCATCCCGAAAGGAAAGTGAGTTTCTATGAGAAAAATTACAAAAGCTGTTATTCCAGCCGCCGGATTAGGAACCCGTTTTCTACCAGCTACGAAAGCTTTACCGAAAGAGATGCTTCCCATCGTAGACAAGCCGGCTATTCAATATATCGTAGAAGAAGCCATCAAGTCCGGAATTGAGAGCATCATTATCGTAACGGGGCGTAATAAAAAAGCCATCGAGGATCATTTTGACAAGTCTGTGGAATTGGAGCAGGTACTGGAGAGCAAGGGTAAATATGATCTCCTACGTGAAGTTCAAAGCATCGGGGGTAAAGCAGTCATTCACTATATCCGTCAAAAAGAACCCCTCGGCTTGGGACACGCGGTAAGCTGCGCTCGTCAGTTCATTGGCGATGAGCCCTTTGCCGTGTTGCTGGGCGATGATATTATGAATTCCTCCACCCCGGCGATTCGTCAAATGATGGATGTTTACGAAGCGACTGGCAAGCAAGTGGTCGGCGTGCGCACAGTGGAAGAACAAGATGTGAGTAAATACGGCATTATTGACTCCACTCACCAGAACGGTCTCATTCACGAAGTCGGCGGACTTGTTGAAAAACCATCTCCGGCAGATGCCCCTTCGCGGCAGGCAGTCATTGGTCGGTATGTATTAGAGCCTTCCATTTTCTCTATACTGGAAAACCTGTCCACTGGAGCGGGCGGCGAATACCAATTGACGGATGCTCTTCATCAAGTAGCGTTGCAGAACCAACTGCTCGCATTAGAACTGGAAGGCACACGTTATGATATTGGAGATAAAGCTGGATATCTGGAAGCCGTGCTCCACATGGGTATGCAACGCGAAGATTTGCGTCCAATGCTTGACTCCATGATGCGCGAGTGGGCGCTTGCTTCAATGATAAAATAGGGGGATTTCCTCCCTCCGAAATCCGACGGGTGCTGTGAAATCACGAGAGTAGATGGATGAACATGTAAAATTGTACACTATAGGAGTACAGCAGCATTTGAGTCTACACGGCCGCCCGGTCGATACTAAGGAGGAAAAGAACCCATGATACCTGAGGGAAATCTGCAAAGTAATGTGGATCGTTTCAACGGTTTTGCCGACAACTACGATCAGCACCGCCCGGAAGCACCGTCACTCGTCGTGGAAATCATCAGCCGCTATCTGGAGCGAAACATAGAGCTAGTTGCCGATATTGGCTGCGGTACAGGACTTTCAACTTTCATATGGGAAAACGCCGCTCAGCAAATCGTCGGTATCGAGCCTAACCCGGACATGAGACGAAAAGCCCTGCACAAGCTGGAGACAGCAGGAACGACAATGGCAGGAACCATTTCCTTCAAAAGCGGGTTCTCCAACAACCTGCCCTTTGAGGACGGAACTGTAGACGTCATCACCTGCTCTCAATCCTTTCACTGGATGGACCCCGAGAGCACGCTTCAGGAAGCGGGCAGGGTCTTGGCTCAGGGCGGCGTGTTCGCGGCCTTTGACTGTGACTGGCCTCCGGTGCTGCAATGGCAGATAGAGCAAGCTTATACAGAGCTTATCACCAAAGCGGATACCCTTTTGGAACAGGAAGCCCCAGTAGAGCAACAAGCTCATAAATGGAGCAAGGATCAGCATTTAGCTAATCTGCACCGCAGCGGACAATTCCGATATACCCGGGAGATTGTCTTCCATAACCGTGAGCAGTGTGACGCAGCTCGTTATACAGGGCTCGCTCTCAGCCAAGGGGGTATTCAAAGTCTCTTCAAACTTGGCAATCGAGTGCTTGACGTCGATATAGCCCGCTTCGTGAAGCTGGTAGAGAATCATTTTCAGGGCAGAACACTAGACATCCTGTTCAGCTATCGTATGCGGCTCGGCATCAAGTAGAAAGGAATCAAGGTCATCGTGGATGATACGCTCTTCGGCTTAGGGCAAAAAAGACTCTCCCTCGCCTCGTAAAAACGAGTGTGTACAGGAGAGTCTTTTTTGCTTCAATAGATAGCCACAGTCATATGCTTGCAAACCCTTAGTCACAGTTCCGATGCGTCTTCGACTTAGGAAGAGCGAACAGCCAATAAGTGCGCCAACCGGTCAGGATAGTCCGTGATGATGCCGTTCACCCCGGCCTCCAGCAGACGCTTCATTTCTTCTGGCTCATTCACCGTCCATGGGTGGTATACGACGCCTAATGCCAAAGCCTCTGATACAGCTTCTGGCGTAACAACTTGTTTGTAGGCATGGAGTGCTGTTACTCCGAATTGGGTTGCATACTTGGATGGACGAACCATAATTTCGATATACAGCGCCCCCGTCTTGATTTCAGGAGCAAGCTGCGCACAGAGCGCCAGCGATTCGTGATTGAAGCTGGATATGATTACCCTCTGTTCCAACCCAAAACGCTTCACGGCAGCAATGACCTCTTCCTCCATACCCGGATAGAGATAAATGCTGTTTTTCAACTCTAAATTAATAATTGTATTCGAGGACTGGGCTAGTTCCAGTAGCTCATCCAACATCGGGACCCGCTCACCTCGGAATTTCTCATCAAACCAACTGCCCGCATCCAGTTTATTTAATTCTTCCAGCGTAATATCCCTTACATCCAGTGAGCAACCTGTCGTACGCTCCAGCGACTCATCGTGAATCAGCACCAGATGCCCATCTTGGGTACGCTGCACATCCGTTTCTATACCTGTTGCTCCCAGTTCCAAGGCGTGGCGGAATGCCGCCATCGTATTCTCAGGACATACACCTGAAGCTCCGCGGTGTGCGAAATTAATCACCTTTTCGGTTACAGTCACAACATAACCCCTCCTGTCATTTCACAGGAACATTATACCTGCTCATTGTTTGGGCTGTATAAAATATTCGTCACAGCTACCACTTCTTCTATGCCGTTTGAACAATTTTCCTGATCCAATCGGAATAAAACGTATTCCCGTTCCGTCGATCAAAATCAGCCGCCGCTGACTCTGCCAGTGGCCTAAAATACGCAATGATTTCTGTCAATGTGCGATCCTCTTTACCCCATTCTAAGGAAGCCGGCAACCGGATCAATCGTTTTTCTCCCGAAGTATCCAACTTTTGTAGCAGACTCACCATCGTCGCGTAAAAATACATCTGCTCCAGCCCGCTCTCATAGTCCAGCGCCATATGTAGATGACGCTCTACTACTTCGATTCCTTGAACCGGATCAGCAATCGCCAAATATTCGATATGCTCCGCTATCGTTTTTAGGAAGTCGCGGTCATCCCGAATTAGGCGATAGCCTTTGCGATGATTGTCCTTTGCCTGATCAACCTCGCCTTGACGATAAAGCGGCAACAGCACCTGCGAGAGCGTCACATGTGGTACTTCTGCACATTTCATCCGTCCCGACAAAATCGGTTTTGCCACGGCAAGCGCCTGCTCGTTTTCTCCAGTCAAGTAATAGAACCGTACCATCTGGCTCTGCTCACAGGCCTCACAATCACTCATACTGTCCGACTCAATCAAGCGGAAGGTATCCAGATACCGCCGTGCTTCATCCAGTTCACCCATGTCCATCGCAATGCGGAACTTATAATAGTAATATGGACGCTCATTATACCCGTATTCGGCATAACGTCTGCGCATATCCTCCGCCAGATCTTCTATTTGAGTCTTCGATATATTGGAAAAGCTGCATACCTTACCGAGTATCCATTTGTAATTCCACAACAGCTCATCTGCGTCGTATTCCTCTGGATTTTGATCAAATTGGCCCAACTGCCACGAAAAAGCAATCAGCGACTTCAATGGATATCCGTTAAAAATAGCGCAGTCTACAATCTCTCCCCGGATTTCATAAGCGAGTTCCTTCAATCCGGAAGTATCTGCCAAGCGGACTGCTTCTTCCAGAAGCGCCAGCTTTGCCGCCCCTCCTGGCAGATCCTGCGCCTGCTCCATCAAATCATATATCGTATCTTCCATTTGGCTCCCCCTATAATTACGTAATTACGAATTTTGTCCGTTCCCTAATCCCCAATTGATAAAATGTAGTACACTCCGATTCATCAGTCCCAACTCACTGCGGTTCATCGGGTAGTGCCCCATCATAAGCGCATTCACATACATCATTTCTGTAGCAGCCGTGACCATCTGCGTATCGGTAGCTTCAAGAATCCGCGCCACCACTGGGTTGTTCAGATTAAAGTATAAGGTGGAATAACCCGAATTCTGCTGGACTCCTGCTTTCAGACTATCAAGCACATTGGAAAAAAGTGAGGTTGTCTCCTCAACCGTGTTTTCCATGGAGCGCAAGGTCAGTGCATCCTGGGAAATGGTATACAACACTGGCAAACTCGCAGGCTCAAAACGCTTCAACTCAGCGCGGCAACGCATCGGCTGCAAAGCAGCATCCATGACACGTAGCACACCGTAATAATTCTCGCGCTCTTTCTGTGTTAGCCCGGTAAATGAAAGAGATACTTCCTCAGGGCTAAGACGCTCTGTTTGTAGGTTAGAGTCAATCCAATGCAGCTTTTCCAAAATGTCTGAATCATAAATATAGCCGCCATTGATCACCAACATGGATTGCGCCGCCGCCACATGCGTAATCTGACGATACTCATCTACTGTCGATGTGTAATGCAACGGACGTCCGTCCGCCTCTCGGATCAGTTCTTTCAGCTCACGCCGACCAAATGTACTTTCGAAGGAAAACCAACGGTACATTATCCGCAAAAATTCATCATCCTCCACGGCGAGCGCCTTCATGGACAGCTCATGCAAACGAATCCAGTGCTGCAAGCGGTCTGGCTCATACTGCGCCATGCGTAGCAGTTCTTCCCGAATACAGGTACCCAGTTCAGAACGAACATCGTCAAGCTGCTCATTTTCATAAAAATACTCACGTGATGCCGTTGGTTGCAATTCATCTGTCCAAATTAGGCTTTTAATGAAGAATGCCCATTCCGGCAAAACATTTTCCGCCTTGTCCGACACCAGCATATGCTTCAGATACACCCGATGCAGCCGCTTGCTGTTCAGATTAACACTGCGAGGCAAAATGAATGCAATCCCGCCTGTTCTGCCTGATGCCGTCCGCAACGGTATAAAATCACTGAAGCGCTCGCCCATCAGGCGATAGCCTAAATCCAGCACCTCACTACGGCGACTCCGCAATTGTTCGGGATCCTGCATCCAGCTCGTCGATGGAAGATTGACGCGCTTGGTCTCCCCGTCTACAGACAGCATGACCGGATACGGCAGCAACGCACCATAATAGATTAAAGACTCCTCTACGTGCGCTGGCTCATAATAAAACTCACTTCCCGGCTTGCAGCGCAAATAAATTTGCGTCCCTACAGGCAGCTCGGTTTCCAATCGACGAATCGTATACGTCCCATCCGGCTTCCCTCTCCATTCCATGGAGATGCCTTCCTTCACCGAGCGGGTCAGCACTACAATTTCATCGCTCACCATAAAGCAGGATAGTAACCCAATCCCAAAGCGTCCGATAAACGAAGTCTCAGAAGCCAGCAAATCGGCTCCCTTCTTGGAAGACTGACCGATAATCGACAAAAAACGGTGAATGTCTTCTTCTGACAATCCAATGCCGTTATCCTGAATCATCAATACCTGATGCTCCCCAGAACCAGATAACTCCACGATGACTTTACCTTCATAGTCGTTACTCTCAGAAGCTGTATCTCCAAGAGCCTTGTCTTCTTTCAGTACTTTACTTTCAGCAACAACCTTCCGCAGCTCCTTGCGAGCCGTGATCGCATCTGTTGCATTTTGCAGAACCTCACGTATAAACACTCGTGGACTGCTATATAAATGATTGGCTAAAATATCAATCATACCGCCCAAGTTCACTTGAAAACGATATTGGTCTGTCTGACTCATACAGATCATTCCCTTCTCGAAATGCTACAACCACCATTTGGATTTAAACAGACTATCTTTTAAAGTATAACGTGGATTTAAGTCGGATTGCACACCCTGCATTTCAGATATCAATACGTTGACAACGATATAATAGGGTCTTTTTTCACCTAGGAAGTATGGCACTGGGTCTAATTAACTTCATAAAAATGTACGGAGTATGAGCACTTAGTGAATAAGGATCATCTTTGTCTAGTTAAATTTAGTAATAAACATAATATTTATTTAAAATTGACCCTTCTCTTAGAAACCTATATCTATGGAGGGACAAATGGCTCATTTTACGCAAAAAGCTCGCATTGCCGCTCTTGTAATACTCTTACAAGAGAGAATGCGAGCTTATTTAGATACAGTCGAAGCTGTACCTTTTGCAGAAGAGAATTAATGAGACTTAGCGAGACGGATAACGTTCCACGATGCTTTGCCCAAATGAGCTTTTACAATTCCGTCTTCAAGCTTGGCGTTGCCGCCGTTGTGAGGCGTAACTTTTTCACCGGCTGGACTGTTGGTCGCTTTAAGATCATCGTGCTCCAATACAGTATGCTCGACAATGCGGTAGCCTTCAAAACTGCGTACATCTACTGTCAACTCCAGCGATTCAGACAAATGACGGTTCACTGCAAAGACAGTCAGTGCGTCTCCCTCTTCATCATAAACTACAGCGCTGTCCAGATAAGGAATGTCTGTGAAGTCCTTGGAATCGTATTTTTCCGAGTCCACCACAGGCATCAACGATATCCCACGACCATAACGGGAGGCATGCAAATACGGATAGAAAATCGTTTGTTTCCACGCCTTTCCGTTATTCTCGGTCATGATTGGCGCAATAACGTTGACCAGTTGGGCGAGGCAAGCCATTTTCACACGATCCGCGTGGCGCAGGAACGTAATCAACATGCTGCCTACCAACAATGCATCCTCAAAGTTATAGATATCCTCAAGCTGCGGTGGTGCCACAGACCACGGATCAATTTTTTTGTCCGCATCATTGGAGTGATACCACACGTTCCATTCGTCAAAGCTGAGCATCATTTTTTTCTTGCTGCGTTTCTTTGCTTTGATATAGTCACAAGTCGAAATGACCGTATGAATAAAATGATCCATATCCATAGAGCGTGCCAGATAATTAGCCGTATCATTGTCATGATTTCCGTAGTATTGGTGCAAGGAAATATAGTCGGCTACCTCATAGGTATGATCCAGCGTGGTTGCTTCCCATTCCGGGAACGTCGGCATCGTAGAACTGGAGCTGCCACAGGATACAAGCTCAATGTCAGGATCGATCAGCTTCATGGCTTTTGCAGATTCTACAGCCAGACGACCATATTCTTCTGCTGTCTTGTGACCAATTTGCCATGGGCCATCCATCTCGTTACCAAGACACCAGGTTTTAATCTTATGTGGTTGCTCTACACCGTGACTACGACGTAGATCACTCCAATAGGAGCCACCTGTGTGGTTGCAATATTCCACCAGATTACGCGCAGCATCAATTCCGCGCGTACCCAGATTAACCGCCATCATGACTTCGGAACCTACATCCTTGGCCCACTTGAAAAATTCATTCGTACCCACTTCATTCGGCTCGACCGTTCTCCACGCCAGCTCCAACTGTCTAGGTCTGGACGCGACAGGGCCGACACCGTCCTCCCAATTGTAACCGGATACAAAGTTTCCTCCCGGATAGCGTATAATAGGAACATCAAGCTGTTTTACCAACTCTTTAACATCATTTCGGAAACCGCTTTCATCACTAGTTGAATGAGTAGGCTCGTAAATGCCGCCATATACGGCACGCCCGAGATGCTCTACAAAAGAGCCATAAATGCGTTTATCGACTTCAGCAATACGAAAAGATTTGTCTACAATCATCTTTGCTTTTACAGCTGCTGCCACCTAAACCATCCTCTCTGAATGCGAAAATAAAATCCGTTGTACCACCAAAACTAAGAAGCCGTTTTATTTACGGTTTTAATATAACACACCATATTTATTATAGTCAACATTATTATTAAATACTTAATATATTTATTAACGTTAATGATAAACGATAAGCAATTGGTTACGTACTTCAAAATATTTCGTTTTATAAACAAACTTATTGAGTGAATAACCACTTTGCTAAATAGAATAACGGATTACAGGTGGGTTCAAAATAGTGCCTACTTCCATATCTTGCAGTCTGTTTTAAATAGTGAATATCAGTCTACCAACAGTTGTTCTAAATATGTATAAATACCACCTATATCGCCCACGTTTAAATTCGAGAGGACCCCTTCTTTCAAATATCCCTGCTCTGTCCGTATAGATATATAAATACGTTCAGTTTCCGCTTTCACCAGGATAGAAAGCTCAATATCAACGTCTAATAAAACTCGTTCTTTGGTGCAATGCGTAATATTCGTAGCCTCTACACACAAAATAGCAATATCCGTATAAGCGTTATATGCCATTGTACCCGCATTATATAACAGTTCCTGTAATCCATTGCTTGCATTCGAAGGGAGCGTATACTCCATATCATGCAACACTGCCGCGGACTGGTCCACCGCGATCCAGCTTTGATATCCATCCCGGGCAAATTGCCCTCTCAACTCATGCAAAAAATAAATAATGTCAATGTCCTTGTCATAATAAATACAAATAAGCGGAATGCGAGAATCCTCTATTGCGATTGCCTTCTCCCGCGTCATAAAGAGCCCCCCCTCTTGCTGCCACCAGCGCAAATAGCAAGACGAAAAATTCAGTGCGGGGATATGTCGTTGATTTTTAGAAATATAGACGACATTTTTTCCATAACGTGAAGCCAATTGCTCCACTTCCTGCAAACTCACTGGCTCCATTTCCCCTAGCAAGACAATCGTATCTGTAAGGCCGTATACCCGTTGTCCACCTTCGAGCGCTGTGTCCTGTTGTTCTCGCTCCCGCAGGATGGCTTGTTCGAAGATCGCAGCAATTTTGTCGCCAGGGAGTTGAGCTTCACATTGGGTCTCAAAATAATAGGGTGCTTTCGAACTAATTGCACAATCCTCTATAAACACATAGGCGCGCCGTATCCAATCCGGATTTTTGTAACGCATTACGGGTAATATGGTATCCTGTAGCGGATGATAACTATACTTATGTAAAATATGTTTTAGCTTTTCTATGGAAGGAACACGCTTGGACTTCTGCAAAACTTTACATACCTGTGCTGTAACGAATGGAGTGGCATAGCTATTGCTGTTGGGACATTGTACAGCCTCTCCAGCTGCACCTATCAGCTCATGCTTGGCAAAAGCGGTAAAATCGATACCACTTGAGAATGCTTTCTCAGCATCATATGTATATTGTCCTGCTGTGAGTATACCGCTATGATCGCAGCGCACACCAATCACATTGGCAAAGGAAGCCGGATAAGTAAGAAGTCCTCCATTTTGTGCTGCACATACCATAATTAATCCCGCCATAGCTGCATTATTTACAGCTTCCCGCAGCATGCCTCGATCTCGATAATTTATACTTCCCAGGCTGATATTGGCTACCTGTACACCATGCTTTACACACCAATCCAGCGCAGCACAAAGCTGAGCTGCATTTCCTTTTCTATGGTTCATTATTTTTACACTGCTGATGATCGCATCTGGAAAATACGTTTGTACAATAGCTGCACATATCGTACCGTGATTTAAGGTGCGTCCATCTTCTACGTCTCCATGAGCTATTTCGACGTTATATAATAATTGGGTGTTTAAAAAGCCAGCATTAACCCCGTCGTCAATAATGGCTACATGGATCTTGCCATTCATTTTTTCTCCCCCTGTCTCTTCGGATTGTGAAATGAATCTCACGGCTCTGTTCCGTTCCATTAGAGTAAGCGGAGGGTGCCTCTGCGAACGATAGCGTTCGTCTGAAAGCACCCTCCTAATTTAGCGAACCATGTACATGATAGCCGGATCAGACTGCAATATTTACCTTCGTGCCTGCAGTCTTCGCCCCGTCTTTAGCCGAGTCCAGATAGGCATTGAGCTCTTGTTCAGTCCACACCCTGCCTGCCTCTGCATTCGCCTCCTGCTCATCCTTAGGTTCAACCCGATCTGTAATCATCGGTTCGTTATTCACTGCTTCGCTGATACGCTCATTAATATTCGCAGCGATTTCCATGATCTTTCCATTAAGTCCTTCTGCCTTTTCACGCAAAGCCGCTGATTTTGCAGGGTTAGCGTTTTCCCACCCCTTAGCCTCGCTTCCCAATGTGATTTGTGCCGTTTTGGCTATTTTGGCACTCTTCAACTCATTGTTTGCAGATACAACACTATGCATTGTATAGGTGATCAATCTTTGCTGCTGCTCCTCAGCAGTCTTAGGCGTATATTCTTCCTTTTTGCCTTTCTGAGCTTCTTTTTCACTTTCCTCATCCATGCCTAAAGCCTTTTTTTGCTCTTCCAGTGACTGCTTTTGAATGTTCTCGTCAATTTGCTGAATCTGCTTATCTATCTCTTCCATTTCAGCTTTTACAGCTTCCGGACCGAGACCACGCTTGAGAGCATTACTTAAATAGTCCGAACGCCTCTCCATCAAATTTTGCTTTTGTTCTGTCAATTGTTGAATAACCTTGTTTTGTGGCTTGCCTATACCCTTCCTTTCAGCCTGAGCGGAAAGGGAATGCCGTAGTTCAAGTCGGTTGTTATCTGCGGTGCGGAACGGCGATTGGTGAGATGATGTAAATGATACATTCATCCTAAAACCTCCAATTCTCTTCTAAATGAGGATTTTTCAAAATCCTGAAATAAGTGATTCTAGAGGTATATCGGATTTTTTTGTATGTTTTTGTATGTTTTATCATCATTTTCACAAATCCTTCATTCCTTTTCCACTGTTAAGCAGTCCTTTATCGTCTCATACAAGCTGTTATATGTAAGCAACCCCCCTCCCACTATACGCTCTTCCGGAATTAGGATAGCAAAGCTTTTTTCCACTTCAAATAATAGATATACCAGATCTCTGGGGAACAACCCCATATCAGGACCCAGTAATGTAGCCTCTTTATTTATCTCACCCGCTTTTATTTTAAAAAGCTTCCAAAATATATTTTCCAGTTTCATTCCTGTTCCCGTTACATCTTGAGTAAAGTTCATGTTCTTCCCTCCATTACAACTGAACTACGTGATGATCAACCGAAAAATAATGTAAAATATCCTTCGTCAGCCTATTCATATCTTCATCGTTGGACAGATGGAGTACAGGCACGGAATAATTGGAAAACTCCTGCTTTTTCTCTTCCACGAAACGATGATCAACAGATGCATATTGCATATTGACTGTGGAAGAAGAGTAACTGTCGAATACATTGTTACATATGGCATATCCTAATAATGAAGAGGAAAAACGGTTTTCCATGTACTGTTTCACATGCTCCAAATATTTTATATTGTATTCATCATAGTGAAGACAACAGATTAGGCCATCCGCTCTAACAGCGCGGGATACCAAAAATGAGGTTACTCCAAAATAATTCGTGAACGTATTGTTAAAGGGAACAATCCCACCTGGAATGCCCACGAGTATTAGATCAGGCTTTTCGCTCTGCTCTATTTTTTTCAAATACCGATTAAACATGATAATCTTCTGGGTTTCCGTCATACCGCTCTCAAACATAAACTGTGGAAAAGAATGTGCACCAATCAGCTCCCCGCATCCATTAGATGTGATTTGCGACACCCGATATCCTTGTGCTTCAAGCTTCTGCCGAAGGTTAAGCTGCAAATTAAGCTTATGCGTTCGCTCGTTCAGCCCTAATACAAACAGAACCGGTGTAAAAAAATCATGAATAACAGAGCCCGGGTCAGGCGGTAAAATATCTTTCGTGCGTACATCAAATGTATTTTTTAAAATCAGCTTGTCATCTTGCTCCTCACAGGGTTCGATAAATTCCATACATGAGTCTGGCAAAGTGAAATTACACATGACTTTTTTGCCAAGTTGTCCAGCCTTCTGGATCACGGGAAGATACACCTCAGCTACATCCAGCTTGAAATTGGATTTCACCAGTAATATAGCATCACAACGCTCCATTTCTTGCTCCAAACAAGACTCCGGCTTCACTATGAAGCCTGTCACTTCCCCCTTGTCCGTTACACAGGCATCTTTCCCGATCATACCCGACCCTTGAAAAGAAATAAGTACAACTTCCTCATAACTTCCTAATAGATTCAAGTTCCTAACCAGGGCTATCGTTTCATAATCAAACGGAAAAATGATTAATTTATTGGTCATGGAGACACCCCTCATGCTTTTTCAAAATCGAGAATCGTATCCTCGGAGAAATCATAGCCCAGCTCATTCATCATGCAATAATCAAGTAAGGTATGCCTAATATCATTTTTGACTACCGAACAATGACTCAGCTTCTTTTCTTTGGACAAGGTATGCAAATCATCTGCTACAGCAACACACAGCGTACAAAAACGGAAATTCCAACAGTTTTTACATGCATCCTCCGTGATTGTCCCTACATTCAAAATCTGGCTGATTTTATCCACTTCAAAGCCTGTGTCCACTTTTCCAATCTGCACCACCTCCGACTGCTCACTGACCCGTTCACATGGATAGAGATTTCCATGCACATCCGCAAACAATCGCTGTACACCAGGCACACAGGGTCCACCATGATGCGCTTCTATCGGCATTCCCGCAGAAGGCTTTCTATAATGAAACATTCGGAAATACATCTGAATATAATAGTCCTTAATCAGCTTGGAGACATGATTTTCATCTACTCTTCCAAACTTGGAAAGCATCATTTTAACTACCTCATAGCCTCTCTGCTCAATAAATTCATTTCTGTACAAAATTTCATCCTTCACATAAGCATCGTTAATGTAGGACGACCGTACACTGTACAGACTTTCGAAGGTTTCATAATTCGTATAAAAATCATTGATACATCCAAAATCATTACGGGTATCCAGCACCACATTAAAATTAATCCATTCAAAGAGGTCCGGGTAATTTCTCTTAATTTTATCCACATTGGCAATAATCGTATCGAAGGTCCCCCGCCCGTTAACAGCAAATCGTCTGTTTCTGTCATGATTCTCTTGATCTCCGTCCAGACTGATCGTAAGCACAAAACGATGTTCATCCAGAAAGGCCAAAATATCGTCATTAAGCAGCGTACCATTGGTCGTCAAATGAAAGCCTACATCTCTATACGCTACCTGCTCCTTGATATATTCCACACACTTCTTGACCAACGGAAAATTAATAAGCGGCTCTCCCCCATAAAAACCAAAATCCAAACGGTCACTGTCTACTGACCTATCAATGACAAAATCAATACACTTGCGCGCCGTCTCAAAATCCATCATCAGACTCGTATGACCTCGATTGTCATATCCTCCTGAATAAACGCAGTAAGAGCATCTAAGATTGCAATTTTGAGTTACCTGTAAGGTGAGGGTCTTCAGCTGATGCTGAAGCATATGCTCCAAGTGCTTTGTCTTGGGATGATTCATAATCTGCGGACGCTGTGAAGATAAAAATCCGTTATCCAACAAGTCACGGATATACTGCTGCAGTTTCGGTGTAGCCTCCATCTGATCCAGGTCGAAGCTGGAATGCGAATTCAGAAAATGATAAGCCTCCTCTTTAATCCGCAAAATTAAATTAGTATTTACATCATATACATAATGGTGGAGTCTCGTTTGAAATGTGTATATAAAGGGTTGGCACACGTTCATGATTCACACCTACTCTGTTTTGATGTGGACAGAAGCCTGGAATGTCCAGGCTCCTCCATACAGGTACAAGCTTAATAATTACCAATTCCAGTTCCATTATCTCTGCGATAAGAACCGTCACTTTCTCGCGATGTATTGGAGCTTCGAGTCAAACTGCCTGCGCAATAACAGGAGCAAGGACAATAACAGGAACAACCACAGCCAAATGCCTCAATCGTGTCGCCTACATTCGTGCTTCTTTTCACAAGCTTACGCATGTTAAACTACTCCTCCCATTCATGATATGATTTAAAAAGGTGTTCACCTATACTAATTCCGTACATGGTGTTAAATCACACTATGAAAGCGTTTGTTTTTTTCATCATTTTATGGGGACCTCTTCTTCCCCTAATACCCATCCTCTGTATTCTGCATGACAGGTCATAAAATGGGAGTGTGATCCTATTTGGGCTGGTTCGCCGTTCTCCAACAAAATAACTCTATCAACATGCGCTAGTATCTCGCTGCGATGTGTAACGATGATTACGGTCTTTTCACGCAACCGGGTCTTCAACAATTGCTGAACATTTAGCCTAGCTGCTGTGTCTAGATTGGAGGTCACCTCGTCGAGAATAAACAATGGCGCTTCCCTGATCAATGCCCGGGCCATAGCAATTTTCTGTCTTTGCCCACCCGACAATCTGGAGCCATTCGAGCCTATAGGGAAGTCATCTGCCGAGTTCTGAACCAATTCTTCCAGACCAACCTCCGCGATAATGGCCTCTATTGCATCATTAGTGACTTCTGTGCCTATGCGGATATTGCCAAAAATAGTAGTATCAAATAAATACACCTGCTGACTGACCAAAGCTATTTGACTTCGATACTCATCTATCTCATAGCTTTGGATGTCAATGCCGTCATAAGTGATTATCCCTTGATCAGGCTGGCTGAATCTCATAATCAGATCCAGCAACGTAGACTTCCCTGCCCCATTTGCTCCAATGATAGCTACTTTTTCCCCTCGGGCAATCCTAAAGCTCACGTGGGGCAGTACGGGTTCATCCTTGGTATAGGAAAAAGAAACATTATGAAATGCAATGTGATCTTCGAATGGCGGCTCAGTTAGTATAGACGCTGGAGTGACTGAATTAGATGTTTCTTCCTCTGCCCAATCCAAGAACTGATAATATCGAATGGCGGAGGGAACGACTTCAGCCAGCATGTAGCCAATGTTTAAAATAGCGAAAACAGGAGTGGTAACATAAGCACTGTAAGAAACAAAGGCAAAAATCCCACCTACAGTAAGCTGTAAACGAAAGATAAGATTAGCACCCACAACGTACAAAAACATCATTAGAAGCTGAATTAAAATAGATTCCGAAGCGATATTCCATGCGTCCAGAAGTGATAATTTCCGTTCTGATTCTACAATTCGACGCTGCTTGGATGAGAACTGCTGATGCTTATGTGGAATAAGACCAAACATTCGCTGCTCCTTCATGCCCCCGACAGATTCCCCAAACCACTGGGCAAAATCACTACTGCCTTCAATTAAATCCCCCACCAGTTTTTTTCTACGCTTCACAAAATACTTCACCACAACATATTTGATGGGTAAAAAGCACAGCACGATTACAGTCATTTTCCAGTTAATGAGCAGCAAACCACATAAACCACCAATCATGCTGAAAGCCTGCATAATGACAAAAAATACTCCACTATCTGTGATCCTCGATACATTGCCTACATCCGTGCCAATTTGGTTCAGCAGCTCCGCTTCATTGGTTCGGTTAAAATAACTCATTCGTACTCTTGTCAGATGCAGATACGCCTTTTCAAATAATGAAAAGGTAACCTGTGCGCTTAAGCCTGCCCGAAAGGTTTCTTTACACACATTCAGCAGCTTATCCAAGCAAACGATTAAAAACGCAGCAGAAGTGTACAGGATTACAGCCTGCATATTCCCTTTCAGGAGACCTTGATCCACAATAATCTTGCTTGTTAAAGGCAATAATATATTCAAGCCCGCTGATAGGATGAGACATATCAAAATGATAGTGACCGTCTTCAGATAAGGTCTAAATGTTGCTGCCAAACGTTTATATACTATGGATTCTTTCATCCTTCCCCCCCTTTCACCAGGTGCACCCTCTCCCCCTATTAACTAATTCCGTATCAGAATCAAAATCACTTTAAAATATCTTTTAACTGTTCTAGTAATTCCACATTTACGAGATTAAATATGATTTATGTCATTCTTGAAAATTGGAATTAATGTATATGATTGGCACATACAAAAATCATTTATTTTTTTATCCGTCCAAAGGGGGCTTGAACAATGCCGACTACGATGGTTATCGACTGTTGCAAAGGGGATCAGTGCAGAGGTAGTTCCAGATGCTTTTACAGAAAAATTTGTGAACTTTATCTGAGTGAGGTATATCGTTTCTGTATGCATTTAATCAAGAATCAGTCTTGCTTTACATTTATGGCAGAAGAATGTACACAAGATACTTTTGTAGCGGCAAGACAGCAATTGCTCAAGCTCAAACATCACCCCAATGTAAAGGGTTGGCTGTACCTTACGGCTAAAAATCTTATATATAAATCATTTAGGTGCTACTATACACAAAAAAAGCATGAAACTACGCTTGAATGTGAGAAAATCTGTAGTTTTTCAAATTCGGTAGAGGAGGAGTGGGAAAATCGTAGATTGGGAGATGTGGATACGGTTATCGTTAATATTCTAATGCAGCTTTCCAACAATGAATATACACTCTATGAAGACTACTTTTGTCGACAACTAGCTGTGCCCTTGCTCGCTACCAAATATAATATTTCGGTTACGGCTACAACGACTCGAATCTACAGACTGAAAAGAAAACTTCGTACATTATCCCATCAATATTGTCTAACTCATATATAAATATATCTATGTACAGCAAAAACAGCGGAGCCCCTCTCCCAAAGAGAAGCTTCGCTGTTCGTTCTTGTGACTATGACTTGTATTCACACTACACTATTACTTAATCCCCGAAATCGTATAGTTCTCAATAATATACTTTTGGAAAACAATGAAGATAATCATGATCGGAACGACCATGAAGGTCGAGCCTGCCATTTGAAGAGCAAATTGACTTTCGTTCTGCCCCTTGAGCAGTGACAGCCCGACGGACAAGGTGTACAGCTTCTCATCGTTCGCAATAATGAGCGGCCACAGGAAGCTATTCCATCCACCGATAAAGGTTAAAATGGCCTGTACTGCCAGAATTGGTGTCGAGATAGGCAATACGATTTGCAGAAAAGTACGGAACTCCCCTGCTCCATCAAGACGTGTCGCCTCCAGCAGTTCTTCCGGGATATCGGACATAAACTGCCGGAACAGGAAGATCGCGAACGCGCCTACCAATCCAGGAAGGACAATCCCCAGCATGGAATTGGTCAATCCCATCTGGTTCAGGATCAAGTAGACGGGAATCATCGTCACTTGACCTGGAATCATCATCGTTGCCAGTACCAGGTAGAATAGAAACCCTTTGCCTTTAAATTGGAATTTGGCAAAGCCATAACCTGCCATGGCATTCAGGAATAATCCGAAGAAGGAAGCTAAAACAATGATCAGCGTATTCGTCAGATAGGTTCCAAAAGCCATGCTATCGAATAGTAATTTAAAATTATCCAGTGTAAAATGCTGCGGCCAGATGGTCGGAGGAATTTTGGTTACCTCACCCTCTGTCTTAAAGGAGGATAATATCATCCACGCAAAAGGCAGCACCATCAACAGACCTCCCACGGTCAGGAGAATCGCCACGAACCATTGAAATGTTTTTTCACCACTGCGCGTATTGGCGCGGGCTTGCTGAACAGCTGTTTTCACGTTCATCACCTCTCTCTATCAGGACTCCGCTTTATTCTGCAAACGGAACTGAATCAGCGTCACCGCGATGATCGCGAAGAACAGAATGAACGATCCCGCCGCGGCATACCCGAATTTACTAAATTGGAAGCCGTTATTGTAAATGAACAGGGATGCTGTCAGCGTGCCATCGAGCGGTTTCCCTTTAGTCATGACAAACGGTTCCTCGAAAAATTGCAGCCAGCCAATCATCGTCGTGATGGACACGAAGAAAATAGCGTAACGAAGCTGCGGAAGCGTAATATAACGAATTTGCTGCCATGTATTGGCCCCGTCAAGCTGTGCCGCTTCATAATAAGAGCCCGGAATCCCTTTAATAGCCGCAATAAAAATAATCATGTTTAAGCCGATGCCCCGCCAAACCGCTAACACAATCAGCGAAATTTTCGCTACTGTTGGATCGGTCAGCCATGGGACGGGACCTAAATTCATCATACCAAGTACATAGTTGAATAATCCAAGCGTCGGATTATACAGGTAGCTCCAAACGACTGCGACTGCAACCACATTCGTTACGGACGGTAGATAGAACACAACGCGGAATACTTTGAAAGCACGTGATTTACCCATGTTAATCAGAATCGCGATGCTAAGCGAAAATATCAGCACCAACGGAACACCGATGATGACGAAGAACAGGGTATTACCAAGGGACTTTATAAAGGAAGGGTCCATTAGTACGTTTGTATAATTTTCCAGACCTATAAAGCGAATACTATTATAATTAACGAGTCCTGACAGATCCATATCCGTGAAGCTGATTACGAGCGCCAGTAGAATCGGCAACAGCGAAAACAGCGTCAACAGGATGATGGAGGGACCGATAAACAAGTATGGCGCAAGCTTCTGCGAGCTTCCTTTCATGCCTTCACTCCCTTTGACAATGGCGGATATGGATCATTATTTTTTCATAATACTTGCAGCCTGCTGATTAAAGTCATCCATTTCCTTCTGTACGTCGGCTTGACCACGGTAAACACGCTCAAAGCTCTTGATGAATTGTTGAGAAACCTCTTCCCATGCTGCCAGTTGCGGCAATGCTGCGGAATGATCCAGCTGTTTACGAATCGTTTGAAGCATCGGATCACTCTTAAGCTTGGCGTCTTCCCACGATTTAGTAGCCGCAGGCAAGTTACTGGACAGTTCCATCCATTTTAGCTGCGTTTCTGGTTTGCTCATGTAAGCCATGAATTTGGCCGACTCCTCTGGGTGCTTGCTGAATTGCATAATTGAAAGGTTCGCTCCACCCAAAACGGACAGGTTGTTTACTTTGCCAGGAAGCTCCGCTATATTCCATTTACCTTCCAGTTCTGGTGCCTTGCTCTTGATTTCTTTAATCATAAAAGGACCGCTGATAAACATTGGAACGATACCATCACCTTGTAAACCTTGAACAGAGTCAATTCCAATATCCACTGCGTTAGAGCCGTTTTGGAAAAAGGTATTCAAATACTTCACAGCATCTACAAACGGTGGTTGGTTGAACAGCGGATTGCCCTGCTCGTCAACCAGTTTGGAACCGTTCTGGAGAGCAAACATAAAGCCCATAGACTGCTCCTTTGCACTAAAGGAGATACCATATTTGCCTTTGCCCCGAGCCGCCAGCTTTTGGGCAGCATCGGAAAGCTCTTCCCACGTTTTAGGTGCTTCATTATATCCGACTTGTTTCAGTAGGTCGGAACGATAGAACAAAACTCTCGTTTCAGTGTACCAAGGCACACCGACCGGTTTCCCTTCAAATTTTGTCGTACCTACAGCACCCTCGAAGAAATTCTTCGATTCCAGTTCAGGATACTTGCTGACATAAGGAGTAATGTCCGTCAATGCGCCCGCAGCTGCAAGCTCCGGTACCCATGACGTGCCCAATTGGACCACATCTGGACCAGACTTCGAGGCAACAGCCGTTAGTAATTTATCGTGAGCATTATCCCAAGGTAACGCCTGTACATCGACGTGAATATCTGGATTTTCTTTCTCAAAATCTTTCACAATTTCAGGCAACAGCTTTCCTTCCGCTCCCATACCCCATAAGGTGATGGTCGTCTTGCCGTTCGCATCTTTACCGGACGAATCATCCTTGGATGAACAACCTACCAGCGCGCCCCCCAGTAATAAGGTGCTTGCCAAAATGATCCCCAACGTTCTTTTCATCATACGAATTCCTCCCGAGATGATCGGTTTACCGATCATGCAATATGATAACGGATTCAAATACGAGGATTTTGCGAAAATACAATAAGCGACTTCCAATGAACAATATATAGAACGAAATGGTCTCGTTCATCTATATATTGCATTTTGGAGCGACTGGAATCGAATCTTGCAAAATCCTGATGCATGTAAATACATAGCGATTAAAGCATACCGCTATAACACTTATGTTCAAAGCACAAGGACCATACCCGTCAATAGAAACGTTTCGATAGTCATTATAGAACAAATTGAAACCGTATTCAATAGGAATATTATATTTTATTCGCTCAGAATCCCGACTTTTTTTCGTTTATATCATCTTTATTACGTTATTTAGCCTATAAAAACCCCCTGAATTGGATTTGACTCTCCATTTGAAAGCGTATATAATCCAACTGAGTTCAACAATAGAAACGTTTCGATTAATAATACGACAGAATATTATGCTTCTATACTAGCTATTAGCCTGTTCAGCACTTTTTTGAATCAATTTTATCCAAAAAATCTCATGAATCTGAAAAAAAAGAGCTGTCCACCAACAATACAGCTTATGGAGGATTATGATGGAACAACACCTGAATTCCTATTTAGAAAACATGACGCTTGAAGAAAAAGTCGATCAACTGCTACAGCTTGTGGGTGCCTTCTTTGAAGAAGCGGGAACGGATAGTCAAATTACTGGCCCCATGGCTTCTCTCGGCATCACAGAGAAAAATGTCCATAACGTCGGTTCCGTGCTTGGTATCGCAGGGGCCAAGGAAGCGATTCGTGTTCAGCAGGCTCATTTGAGTAAAAATCGTCTGGGTATTCCGCTTTTAATTATGGCAGATATTGTACACGGCTTCAAAACGATTTTCCCTATCCCGCTGGCCATTGGTTGCTCATGGGATATGCAACTTGCAGAAGAGAGCGCTACCATTGCAGCCCGCGAGGCGGCTGTATCCGGTGTTCACGTCACATTCGCTCCTATGGTCGATCTAGTGCGTGACCCGCGCTGGGGCCGTGTGATGGAATCTACAGGGGAAGACCCTTACCTCAACAGCGAATTTGCTCGTGCGTTTGTGCGCGGGTTTCAGGGTAAAGATCTGACGAACGATACCGACCGGGTGGCCGCATGCGTGAAGCATTTTGCCGCATATGGAGCTGGCGAAGGCGGACGGGATTACAACACTGTAGATGTATCCGCATGGCAGCTGCGAGAGTATTATCTCCCCTCCTACAAAGCTGCTTTAGATGAAGGCTGCGAAATGGTGATGACGTCCTTCAATACCGTAGAAGGCGTAGCCGCAACGGGCAATAAGCGCCTGATGCGTGATTTGCTTCGTGATGAATGGGGCTTTGATGGTGTACTCATCTCGGATTGGGCCGCCATCAAGGAGCTTATCCCTCACGGCATCGCCGAGGATGAGCGCGAGGCAGCGATGAAAGCACTGCTGGCTGGCGTAGATATTGAAATGATGACCTCCTGCTATAACGGGAATCTGCCTGAGCTGGTTCGCAGCGGACAACTGGATGAAGCGCTCATTGATGAAGCCGTGATGCGTATATTGAAGCTCAAGCAAAAGCTGGGCTTGTTCGAAAATCCGCTACGCGGCGCAGACCCTGAGCGTGAACGTGAAGTTGTGTTCTGCGAAGCTCACCGTACGGTTGCCAAAGAATTAGCTATTAAATCTTGCGTGTTGCTCAAAAATGATTCCGTTCTTCCATTGAATCGCAATCAGCATATTGCGTTGATCGGACCTTTTGCAGAGAGCGGTGATATCTTGGGCTCTTGGTCGTGGAGTGGTTCGCAGGAGGAAGCTATTCGCGTTGTCGACGGATTCCAATCGAAAATATCCTCCTCGCTGCTCACGGTTGCGGCAGGTTGCTCTATCGACGATATAACTGAGGAGCAATATGCGGAAGCTCTGCAAGCAGCCAGCCAAGCAGAGGTTATCGTGTTGGCGCTTGGTGAGCGCTCCGATATGAGTGGTGAAGCAGGCAGCCGTTCCAATATTCGCCTGCCACAAGCCCAGTTGGAACTGGTGAAGCGCCTGAAGACGCTGAACAAGCCTATGGTAGCCGTATTATTTAATGGTCGTCCGTTGGATCTGCACGGTGTCATTGAAGAAGCAGACGCCGTATTGGAAGCCTGGTTCCCTGGTGGTGAAGGCGGCGCGGCGATTGCCGATTTGTTGTACGGTGATGCCGAACCTACGGGTCGTCTGACCATGTCCTTCCCGCAATCGGTGGGACAGGTGCCCGTGTATTACAATCATTTTAATACGGGACGCCCGCAGTTAGATCCGAATACAAAAGAACGCTACGTGTCCCAATATCTAGACCTACCAAACGAACCTTTATTCCCGTTCGGCTATGGACTGAGTTACACCGATGTAGCCTATGACAGCGTACAGCTTTCCGGCGATACCCTTATACCCGGTCAGGAACTGACCATTAAAGTGCAGGTAACGAACACAGGAACACGTCCGGTCGAGGAAACCGTCCAGTTCTATGTTCGTGATATCAGCGGCGATACGGTTCGTCCAATGAAAGAACTGAAAGATTTCTGCAAAGTCCTTCTTGCCCCAGGCGAAAGCCGGGAAGTGGAATTTGCATTGACCGAGCCTCAGCTACGCTATCATCATGCAGATTTGAGCTTCAGCAGTGATAGCGGTGAATTTGCCGTCTTTACAGGACCTAACAGCCGAGATACTAGTGAAATCCGTTTTCGGTTAGTGAAATAAACAGGAAAGTGAGGCGTTCCCTATGATGAATACAAGTCTGGATCAAAATATTTTGCTGCGGGCCGGCGACCTGTCTTTTACCTTCTTGAGCAGCGGTGATGTGTATAAGATCGCCCACGGCTCAACGATGATCAACCAGCTGTTGACCAATTCAGTCGACGGTTCCTTGAACAATCTGTACTTGAGATTGTACCGTCCGTCCGGTGTAAGTATCACTCCCCTGCTTGGAGTTCGCTCACCGGGAGTCATCCGACAAACGGATCAGCAGATTATTTGGGAAGGTTTCACCGCTGGTGTAGGCTATCAGGTGACCTTCACGCTAAGCCGCCTGGGAGTATGGTTCTGGGATGTAACCCTACAGGGCGATGACGTGGAAGCAGATGTCGTGTACGGTCAGGATATTGGCATTGCCGATACCGCCGCTGTGCGCAGTAATGAAGCTTATTTGTCTCAATATATTGACCACACCGTCTACCATGATGAACAAAGAGGCTACACCGTTTGCTCACGTCAAAACCAGCCTCAAAGTCAGGCGTTCCCATACATTCAACAAGGTTCGTTAACCCGCACTGTTGGTTACTCGACTGACGGATTTCAGTTCTTTGGACTTTCGTACAAAGAAACGAATGAGCCGGAAGCACTCCATCGTGACTCGCTCGCCAATGAAGTGTACCAATATGAATTCGCCTATACCGCGTTGCAATCTGAGCGGGTGAAACTTGCCGGGGAAGCTCGCTTTACTTTTTACGGTCTGTTCCAGCCCAATCATCCAGCCGCAGTGACAAAGCTAGAGTATCAGGAGCTGGTGACAAAGGCACGCAACGAAGTAGCTGCCGTTCTAGCGGACGCTTCCGAGACCAGTATACCGGCACACGCGACAAGTGATCTTCAGGCAGGGCGTGTGGCTCCAGCTCAAACCATCGGTGAGCCGCTGCGCACACTGGACTTAACCGCTGCCGAAGTGAATCAACTTTTCCCGAAACGGCAGGAAGAAGAACGGGATGGAGATGAACTACTTTCCTTTTTCACGGACAGCTATGAGCATGTCGTACTCAAATCCAAAGAGCTTCGTGTAGAGCGTCCCCATGGGCACATTTTAATGGGCGGGCATTACGCAGGAGGCAAGGAAGAAACCATTACAACCACCTCCTATATGTACGGGGTGTTCAACTCCCAGCTCGTGATCGGCAATACAAACTTCAACAAAATGATCACCAACGCGCGTAATGCGCTCAATATTCCCAAGACATCCGGCCAGCGTATCTATGTCGGAGTCCAAGGGAAATACCGCCTGCTCACGATGCCTTCCCTGTTCGAGATTGGCTTTAATTATGTGCGCTGGTACTACAAAACGGCTGACGATACATTCATTATTACAAACCATACAAATGCCGATAGCCCAGAAGTACGGCTTCATATGCGTGCGGTAAGCGGCAAAACCTATCCGTTCCTCATCACTCAGCAAATGTCTATGCATGTGAACGAATATGAGCTTCCGTTTCATATGGAACGTGAAGGTGACGCCCTGCTCTTCCGGGCAGACTCTGCTTCCCTGAGTGCCGAAGCCTATCCAGACCTGCTGTACCGAATGCACGTCGAGGGCGCTCCATTACAGCAGGTGAGCGACGCTCACGTACTGCTACAGGGTACAGCTTCCGCTGATGCGTCCCTAGTCGTGCTGGAGCTGGGTGACAGCAGCGAATGGACCTGCACCGTGCAGGGTTGGCTGAATGGGCCTTCAGCCGGGCAAGAATCAACGCACAAAGAGCGTCACGCTTCCTTTGAAGATGAGCGCGAGCGCTATCGGGAATATTTTGCCGAGCTTATGAACGGTTTCCATCTGTCGCTGGGTCAACACGAAACGAGCGAGCTATTCCGTGTGAACGCAGTGGCTTGGTGGTACACCCACAATATGCTCGTTCACTACTCTGTGCCTCACGGTCTGGAGCAATACGGCGGTGCAGCCTGGGGAACACGTGATGTGTGTCAGGGGCCTGTGGAATATTTCTCAGCTACGCAAAAGTTCGACGAGGTTCGTTCCATTCTACTGACTGTTTTCAGCCATCAGTACGAGGACAGCGGAAACTGGCCGCAATGGTTTATGTTTGACAACTATACTCACGTGCAGCAAGAAGAAAGCCATGGGGATATTATCGTCTGGCCGCTCAAGGTACTGGGCGACTATTTGACCGCTACCCGTGATTACAGTATTCTGGGAGAAAATGTACCTTACACCCATCGGCATACTTTCGATTATACCAAGCAGACCGCGACTCTCATGGAACATGCCCTGAAGGAAATCGAATATATTCGGGAGAATTTCCTTCATGATACGTATTTGTCTGCCTATGGCGACGGCGATTGGGATGATACCCTCCAGCCAGCCAATGCTCAGCTGAAGCAATACATGGCGAGCAGCTGGACGGTTGCACTCACCTACCAAGTTATTAGTAACTTTGCTGCTGCTTTGGAGCAGGCCCCCGCGGGTGTAGTAAGCGAAGCCGACAAGATCGCACAAGATCTACATCAAATGGCTAATGGCATCCGTAAAGACTTTAACCGCTACATGCTGGAGAGCGGAATTATTCCGGGCTTCGTGTATATGGAAGAGCCCGGTCAACCTAAGCTGATGCTCCATCCGTCTGACACCGAGACAGGAATCCATTATCGGTTGCTGCCAATGACACGCAGCATGATCAGTCAGCTGCTCACGCCTGAGCAAGCATTGGCTCATGAGCAGCTCATCCGTGAGCAGTTCCTCTGCCCGGATGGTGTGCGTCTGATGAACCGCCCTGCACAGTATGATGGCGGTGTGAGCTCGCACTTCAAGCGTGCAGAGCAAGCGGCCAACTTTGGACGTGAGGTCGGGCTGCAATATGTGCATGCCCATATCCGCTTTGCGGAAGCGATGGCCAAGTTGGGACGCAAGGATGACGCTTGGCACAGCTTGAAGCTCATCAATCCGGTCGGCATCCGTGCGTCCGTACCGAATGCCGAATGGCGTCAAAGCAACGCCTATTTCAGTAGCTCGGACGGTAAATTTAACACCCGCTATGAAGCCCAGGAACGGTTTGGTGAACTGCGTGAAGGAGCCATCCCCGTCAAAGGCGGCTGGAGAATCTATTCCAGCGGTCCGGGAATCTACATGAATCAGCTCATATCGAATGTCCTTGGTATTCGTCAGTCGAGCGAAGACCTGATCCTGGACCCTGTGCTGCCGGATCATCTCGACGGATTGGAATTTGAATTTTCCTTTGCAGGAAAACCAATTACCTTCGTCTACCGCATGCTGCAAGAGCGTACTGGTAGTGAGCAAGGCCGTGCAGTATTGAACGGGACACCACTGGAAAGCGTGCCAGCCGATGATAATCGCTACCGCTCTGGTGCCTTGCGCATCAAACGTGAGATTTTCGAGCAGGCCTTAGCAGAACATGACGGTGTACACCGTCTGGAGATTATTTTATAAAGAGTTTTTGATGCTAAATCTGGTATAGGCAACAAAGGGATGGCGATCTTGCGGGATCGCCCTTTGCTGCTTATGTGTAGGACTACGACATTTGGAATAGATATGTGGTTAATAATGAATATACAATAGCAATTATAAGACGGACGACAAGGAGGTCACGATGTGGTCAGCATTAAAGATATCGCCAAACAGGCGGGCGTTTCCATATCTACCGTTTCATATGCCTTAAATGGTAGCGATAAGGTAACAGAAGAAACTTGCGCACGTATTTTAGCGATTGCCAAAGAGCTTAACTATGTGCCCAATGCCGCCGCACGTAATCTCAAGAAAAGGCAGACCAAAATTATTGGCGTTTTCCTGACTGATTTTCGTGGAGACGTTTATGGAGATTTACTGTATGGCATCAAGGAAATTTTAAACCGCAAGGGCTATGATCTCATCGTATGCAGCGGTAAGCAATCTCACCGAATGCTGCCGGAACGCATGATCGACGGCGCCATTGTGCTGGATCAGACGTTTGATAGTCAGGAGCTACTGAACTACGCCGAGCGAGGACATAAAATTGTCGTATTGGACCGTGAACTGAATCATCCTAACATTAACCAGGTGCTGCTGGATAACAAAGCGGGCGCCGCTCTCGCAATCGAACATTTATTGGAATTGGGACACCGTAAGCTATATGTGGTTACCGGACCAGAAGGTTCTTACGATTCATGGCAACGGATGCAGGCAGTCAAGCAGACCATTGAGCGTAGCGGCATCGCTGAAATGATCGAAATTGACGGCGATTTTGAGAAATCGGGTGGCGAACAGGCGGCTGAAATCATTTTGCAGCAACAAGTTAGCCCGGGTTCGGAACCTGTAGCCGTATTTTGTCTCAATGATGAAATGGCAGTGGGCTTTTACAATCGAATGGCTCAGTCAGAGCTGACGATTGGCAAGGATATTCATATCGTCGGCTTTGATAATATCGAGCTGGCGCAATATATTCAGCCCCGTCTGACAACGATTGACTATTCCAAACGTAAATGGGGCGCTGTAGCTGCCGAACAAGTTCTCAAAATCATTGCGGGGGAAGACGTGGAGCATGAACGTTTATACGTTACGCTTGTCCAAAGAGAATCGGCAGGCGCAGCATTCATCACCCCAGATCAACAGAATCTGTGATGAACAACGCAGAAGTAACCTGTTCGCCAGCCTCAAAAAAAGAACTTCCATAGTCCCAGAACACGGGTTGGAAGTTCTTTTAGTTATACTTTTTTAACCTAACAAATCCTCAATTAAATTCGTCAACGACCGTAAGGGATTGCCAATCATTTCCCCCGTCTCCAGCTCCACCTGTAACGCAGCATCAACCATAGACAACTGTGCTACAGCCAGACCTCTGCTTGGATCAGCCTTCCTCAGCTCATACAGCGAACGGACCAGCAATTCCTTATACTCGTCTTCACGTCCCTGCATAATCAGTTGAAAAGCGTCCTCCACCACCTTAACCTCTATCCAAGAAGAGATATCTGGTTTGCCTAACAGAGCAGCCGTATGATAAAGACGCTTCATCGTTCCCTCTACAGTAGCCGGATTCGTGAATACCAAGGTCCGTGGCAGCAAATCATCGCATATCTCATGAAAAAAGGGCTCATCCAGCGCAATTACTGGTGTAGACATGGTCAATTGAGCCTTTTCTGCCAAAACGATATAATTCGTGCACGTTATCAAAATAACGTCTATGTCGCTTTGGGCAATCCAGCTTAGTTGCTCTTCTACCTTGCGACTGGCATCGTCCGCAGAAAAATGCGGGTCTGACGAGATCCGGCGCATAAGCCCAGGGTCCACAAAATGTATCAGCTCCACCTCATAAGAAGCAAAAGCTCGTTCCACATAGGCTATGTTCGAGTGATGTGCATGCAGGCAGCCCACACGCTGCTTCAAGCCTTCCATCGTTCAACCTCCTGTTATATGTTTGCATCATTTTAACAGGAACAGGACGGTTGGGAAAGCGTGCAATCAGGCCATACCACAAACGCACTTTTTCTTAAAACTTGCCGTTTGTATTTTTCCACTCTGTTTTAGCTGGAACCTCCTGAACTACGTCCCAATGTTCTGCTACCTTACCGTTCTCTACCCGGAACAGATCATAGACAGCGGCTGAAGTTCCCTTAGATGATGTCAATTCACTCACAACCAGCACGAAGTTGCCTTCTCCAATAACCATGTGAACCTGACCATATCCAAAAGAAGCTCCTTGGCTTCCCGCTGCGGAAAATGCTTGCTTCAAATTGGATACACCGTCACCAAAAAGAGGATTATGCTGGATGTAATGATCACCGTTATAGTAGCTTTCCAGTGCGGCGCGGTTCTTGCCAACCAGGATATCATCCACAAACTTGCGGATTAACATTTTGTTCGTCTCGGTCTGGTTGAGATCCGTGATCTGTGTTGTTCCGTCAATCATTGTACGTCCGCTTGGATTAGCTGGAGCCGAGTCCTGAATATTGTCCCAGTGCTCAACGATTTTACCATTGCTATCGAAGCGGAAAATATCAAAAACAATGCTCGTTTTTCCTGCAATGGACTCTTTATAATGAACCGCTACATAATTGCCATCCTGAATTACACGTTGGATTTCAACCTGTACATTGGCTCCCTTCGACTGGCTAATCCCTTGCAGCAACGCATCTCTTCCGCTAGCAAAGCTCAGATTGTGCTGAATGTACTGATCTTTGCTGATCCAGGTCTCGGCCGCTTTCGTATCTCCGGTTTCAAAGCTTTTCACGATTTCAACGACCTTATTCTTATTACTCACCCCGATTTGCACCGTTTGGCTGGCCGGGTCCCAAATCACTTGCTTGCCCCATGCTTCTTTGACGACATCAACCGGTACATAAGTTACCCCTTGTTTGGTCAATAGGGTCGAGGTGGATAGCGGTACCTTAATCCCGTTGATTTGCGCTTCCGGACTGCCTGACACCAATACAACCGTCGCCTGATCATATCGGATAGTCGTGCTTTGTCGCGCCGTATTGAACGTAATATGCTTGGCATCCATTGGAATCCCCAAACTGGAGGCCAATTGTCTCAAGGGAATTAAGACCTGCTTATTTCTCACGATAGGCGCAATTTTGTAAGCCTCCTTCTTGCCATCTACCCAAACCTGAATACCCGTAGTAGGTTTTACCTCGGCTGCTAAAGCCGGTACAGCAGAAGACAGAACAAGCAAACCAGCGAGTGCAGCAGTAACCGTATGTTTTTTCATGAATGTGAACCCCTCTCAACCTATAAAATAAAATATGGAAGACAATTTTCTTTTATGTAACTTATATAGTTACACCTAATCGCAAAAAGCAACTTTTCCCCGCCTATCTAACTTTAAACCCCATTTAAATCTTTTGAAACCTCAATAACCCTCCTTTCAAAAATTTATAATTGTACTGCTACAATGCAAGCCACAAGCCTTAGAATAAAGGATATGGGGAGCAATAACAATGTGTGATAACTTGCTAATTGCCGAAACTCAAAAAAAGCGGCTCCTATCACCAAGCGAATAAACGCTTTTTGAATAGTAAGCCGCTGTTAACCCCATTGCTATTGTTATACGGATAACGTTCTCCGAAACTTGATAAAGCTCCCGATTCGCCAGATTGAGATATACACCAGCGCCATCGTAATCGCCAGCATACTAACTTCAGACGTACCCAGACTACTGAGGTACTGGGTCAAAACAACGCGAATCAAGATAATAGCGATAATAATATATTTAAAATATTGGTTCGGCTTGGGATAAATAAGACCGTCATCCCGTCTTTCATACGCCGTATGCAGCAAAATAACATAGCCAAACAGAGCCCCTAATAGCCCGGCAACCAGCAGTTCCCAAAAGGCGGGGGGCGCGTACGTTTGGCCGGGAATATGCATTAATTGGTACACAGATATCATCATAAGCGGGAACGCGATAAACAAGGGGAGCAGAATCCGGATTCCGTTTCCTTTTACCGGCCCCCCTCGTCTTTTGGTTCTCAACCAGATCATCAGCCCCACCAAAACAGCCAACAATGCATATATAAATATCGTCGTCATGGTGAAACTCCTTCCTCATAGATCCTATAGATACGCTAGCCTAAATCGACAGTTTTTTCTCCAGTAGATAAGCGCTCAAGCGGATTAATACATATGCAGCAACCCAACTGATCAGCACCGCAATCGGGAAATGCCAGGTAAAAGAAAACCATTGTCCTGTTTGAACATGGTCAAACTGCTCATAAAGCCCCTGATCGCCTGACCAATAAAAGACACTCCCGCCACCCATCAAAAGAATCCAGAGTATCGGGCTAATCGGCCGCAAGGTGCTGTATTTGGTACTGGCCGTCAGCAGACCCAGCGCAATAACCAACGGTGTGAAGGCGATAATCATCACAAACCAGTTCAATCCAGCTATAATAAAGGACGCTGCATCCGCAAACGTATAAGGCTGGATGGTGGATGAGATGAACAGCGCGTACAGAGAACCTACCACAAACAGGGACAAGGTCACGACCACGGCTTGTAAAATAGCAGCAATCCATTTGGCGCTAATCAGCCACATACGCGGATAGGGCAGAGTCAGCCACCATCCGTAGGTGTCATTCTCCCATTCTCTTCTCAGACTTCCCGCACCCATGAAAATGATCATGTACGGCAAACCCAGGGTGACATACCACAGCCTTGTCAATTCGAGTTGGTTATGAAGCGCGAAATACAAGGAAATAACGAACGCCGCAATTAGAAATAATGAGAAATACACAAGTCTCCACGATCTCGGTAGTCGATTGCGGCTCTGCTTTCTCCAGCTTCCTTTATTTCGAAATTCATGGCGTATCAAATCTTTGAACAGCCCTGATGAATTCACGCCTTCCACTCCTTTTTGTACAAATTGCGGAACACCTGATTCAGCGAGCCATGCTCTGCACGCAGATCATCCGAATCACCAGACCATATGACCCGTCCGCGGTCCATCATGACCGTGTAGTCAAACAAGCCTTCCACTTCCTGAATATCATGCGTGCTAATGAGTATAGACTGCTGGCGACCCTCCAAATAATCAATAATCCCGGCCACGATCGCTTCTCTGGAGAGGACATCAATGCCCGCAAACGGTTCATCCAGGATCATGAGCGGAACCTCACGCGCCAGACATAAAATCAGTAGCACACGTGCCTCCTGTCCGCGACTCAACCCGGCCATTTTCAACTCCAACTCTACGTCCATATGATCAGCAAGTTTATAGGCATCTTTTATATTGAAGCCAGGCAAAAAGGATTCCCCCCACTCCAGTGTCTGCTGCACCGTATGATTAGGGTACCAGCGAGCCCGGTCAGGCAGATAGGATATGCCACGATTGGTTTCCCAACCTGGCTTTTGCCCCAATACCTGAAGCTCGCCCCCATCTGGCCGAATTAATCCGGTGATTGCTCGAAAGAAGCTGGACTTCCCACAGCCATTGGGTCCAAGCACCCCTACAATGCGTCCCGCCGGAATGACGACATCCAAGTGGTCCAGCGCTTTTTTACTTTCATATTGCTTCGTCAGATGACTCGCAACCACAATAGATTCCGTCATGCCCCTTCGCCTCCTTCCTCGTCATTTCCGTCCTGTTTGCTTCTTATATACTGCTGTACATCTTCCCACGATAACCCCAGACTGCTCATCTGTCCGAGAAACTGATCTATATACGTTATAGCCAATTGTTCCCTAAAGCTGGCAATCCGTTCACTGGACGAAGTAACATAAGTGCCTAACCCGCGCCGCTTCTCAGTCAATCCGTCCCGCTCCAGCTCCTGATACGCCCGCATCACAGTATTCGGATTCATGCGTAGTTCCTGCGCCAGATCACGAACAGATGGCATTTTGCTTCCCATTTCGATCTCCCCTTTAGCAATGGAGCTTCGTACTTGATTTAATATTTGCTCATATAATGGCTGGCTGAAGTCAATTAAAAATCGGAACGAGCCAACCCGTTGTTCTTCCATGGGTGTTTCCCCCTAATCGGCTGCATCTATCGTGCCTGTAGTGTATTATATCACTTAATACACGTAATACAAGTACCATCTTACTAAAATGTTAGTCATGCTCTCCAAATTTCATTCAGTAAATGCTCAGCTTGCACTCAGATAGCATTCAAGTTGATGCCTTATGATGTATCACGTACCAAACAAACCATAACCGAAAGGTGGAAAATGAAGATGAAGAGCACCAAGAAAGCAATTTTGGCTGGAACGATGGCCTTGGCATTTTTAGGAGGCGGTGCACTATACTCCACAAGCGCAGCCCACGCTGCTTCAACTACACCTGAGAAGGCTCCCATTGCAGACAAAGCACAAGCACCTAAGGGTAACCCCGGAGATGCTAACGGCCCTAAAATGGCAGGAGGAAACTATGCTGAGAACAAAGCTCTCCTGAAATTATTGAAATTGTCCTCCAGTCAGTTGGATACACAGTTGAAAGCAGGTAAATCCCTTGCTACAATCGCCAAAGCACAAGGTGTGAGCGTAAATTCCGTTATTGATGTGATGGTTTCAGATATGAAAGCGAAACTGGCTACGGAAAAACAAAACGGCAAGATTACGGCAACTGAATATAACCAACGTGTCTCTAATCTAAAAAAAATGATGACAGATATGGTGAATGGCGTAAAACCCTCCAAACCACCAGTAGATGGCGGTAAAGCGGATGCAGGTAAAGCTCCTGCTCAAGGTGGTGCAGCCAAGGCTCCTGCTAAGCAGAAATAGCTACAGCTCCCGTTTTCCAAGAAGCCGTAGCTCAATAAGTCGCATTCATAAGAACCATTTGTTAATCTGGCACATCCACCCATGTATAATAAATCTCAATCCGGCTTCCCTGTACGGATTGAGAAATCAATAAGCTTGTCCCCTGCTGCTGATACAACAGGAGGGGACAAGCTTATTTGTCATGTAAACAAGATAATATGTGGTAGACTAACATGATCCAGAGGTCATTTTTCACTAAAATTCATAATAAGGAGAATGTAATGAAAATAAATAAACAGGAATTTGATATACGAGGAATGAGCTATACGATCAGATCTGCCATGATTCAAGATGCGAAGAATTTGTCTGAAATCCGTTTGCTGATTGATGGAGAGACTGAAAATTTAGACAGAGAGAAGGGAGAAGCGTTTATAAGTACATCCGGTTTTGAACAGCTCATTGAATCAGATACAGAGAATAACAGAAACCTATTTTTAGTTGCGGTAGTTCATGATAAAATCGTCGGCTTTTCAAGATGTGAGGGCCATGTTCTGAGCAGATTCTCTCATAAAGTTGAATTTGGCGTATGCGTACTAAAGGATTTTTGGGGTTATGGGATCGGGACGAATCTTTTAAAAAAATCTATTTCTTGGGCTGACTCCAATGGCATCAAGAAAATAACTCTACAAGTTTTGGAAACGAATGATAAAGCCATTGAGCTCTATAAAAAACATGGATTTGAGATCGAAGGGTTATTAAAAAACGATAAGGTTCTTTCAGATGGCAAATACTACAACACCATAATCATGGGGAGATTTCATAAATAAAAAAAGACCCTGTTCAACAGGATCTTTCATCTTTGTATCGCCACACATCCCCTAGTAGCGATAATCATCATAAGGATTGCGATTACGATACTGATCACGCGGCTGCTGGGCTGCGGTAATCATCAAAAATATGCCTGAGATCAAATGCATCAACCAGCCCACAATCGGAATCCATCCAATAACCGAGGTCACGATCCCTAAAATAGATCCATAATAAGACTCTCTATTCGTCACCGATAGCACCAACGTAACAATGTGGAAAATCAGCATAAAGAACAATATAGTATACGCGGAATTTACGACGAGCAGCCCGCCCAAAACGGGAATAGCTAAAAACAGCTCCAATCCGCCTGTAATCCATTTTAATGTTTTTGATGGTGTCATTGTTCCACTCTCCCGATGCTGTTTCATTCCATAATTATATCCCATCCCTATCTAGGATGACATACATTTTTTAACATAATATATGCTTATATCGTGACAGTCTCATCCCTTTTTCGAATGAGCTAAGCCCTGGCTACATATATGTGAGAGAGAATGAAATTTCGTGATTTCTAAAGGGGTGAACACGATGGGATATTATATTGAGGTGGAACGCGGCGTGAAGCTGTATGTCGAGGATATTGGAGAAGGCATCCCTGTTCTGATGGTTCACGGCTGGCCGCTGGATCACCGAATGTACGAATATCAGGCCGCCTTGTTGCCTGCTTACGGGTATCGCTGTATTCAGGTTGATCTTAGGGGGTTCGGCAAGTCTGATCGACCATGGCATGGATACAATTATGATCGATTGGCGGACGATCTGCTGGCTGTTATGCAGGCGCTTCAGTTAAACCAGGTACGGCTGATCGGTTTTTCGATGGGGGGAGCTGTGGTCACACGCTACATGAGCAGGCACCGGGGATTTGGCGTCAATCAATTGATCTTGATCGGAGCAGCTACGCCCCGATTCACCCCAACCAGCGACTTCCCTTACGGTACTCCTGTCACAGAGGTAGATAAACTCATCAAACAAGCCTATACAGATCGTCCACAACTGGTAACTTCTTTTGGCGAGATGTTGTTTGCTAATCCCGTTAGCCAGAGCTTACGCGATTGGTTACGTGATCAGGGTTTCGCGGCTACAGTTCATAGCATGGCTTGTACTTTGTATTCACTGCGTGACTCTGATTTGCGCGCTGACCTACCATGTATACACGTGCCTACTTGGATTCTACACGGCAAGCTGGATCGGGTCTGTCCTTTCCCCCTGGCTGTCCAAACTCAAAAAGGAATTGCCGGATCAAAGCTTATTCCTTTCGAACGAAGCGGGCACGGTGTATTTTACGAAGCGCTACCCGAATTTAATTCTATCTTACTGAGCATACTAGCCCCATCCTCCACACCATAATTGAAAACCTGTTCATTCTTATGTATAATTCATATTTATAAAAAACAAAAAAGACGCCTCAGCGCCGTTAATGGCTATGGGGCATCTTTCACTACAAACATTTATCCGTTTAGGATTGTTTGGTATGATTAAAGCTCGTATTATTTAAAACAGCCAGCTTTTTCTCGCCCTTCACCATGGCAGAACCGCAAATGGGGCATGTCGGCTCGACAGAAAAAGCGAAGTTATCCCGCATCCAGCCGTTACATGTATCGCTGGCGCAATTCCAGACAGTTGTAATTTCCTCAGGAATCTCATCCATTGGCTTTTTCCGTGAATTGTACATAAACATCCCTCTTTCTTCATGATTTATAAAGCGATAAGATGTAATCAGTTCAAAAACGGTCTTGTGAACAGATAAAAACAAATGCCCCAAACGCTATGTTCGGGGCATCTGAAGTAGGCTGTAATTTTAAATTACAGTTTTACAACGTTCTCAGCTTGTGGTCCACGGTTTCCTTCAACTACGTTGAATTCTACGCGTTGGCCTTCGTCCAAAGATTTGAAACCTTCGCCTTGGATTGCGGAGAAATGTACGAATACGTCGCTTCCACCTTCAACCTCGATGAAACCGAAACCTTTTTCTGCGTTAAACCATTTAACTGTACCTGTTTGCATGGAATTACCTCCAAAATGTATTTATATGACCTTTATTTTTGACAAATAAAAATTCACATATTGCACAAGGTTATTTCAACCTAAAACAATAACCCTCTACAATATGTGAATCTCAGGTCACAATTTCAATATACTCATATTACCATAAGTGTATTGAAAACGCAAGCACTGGTGAATTTAATTTATGCAGAGTGCTTATGTCTTCTATTGCTGCTTCAAAGCTGTGTTCATTCGGCGGGAGTGAGTCATTAACGCCTACTTAAAACATTATATCCGCAGTTGCTTCCTATTATACCAGCAATCAAGAAATAAATATACAAAACATTGCGCAGGAGACGAACTTCTTACTAAAAGCCCATCTCCTGCGTTTATTTGCTCATTTTAGTTCATTTGAATTACAACTCCGCCAGTGCTTTAATTTCCTCTGCTGTCAGCGCTTTGTTATACAATTGAACTTCATCCAGGCTGCCGTTAAAGTAAGCATCGGCGGCAAAACGGCTTTTGCCGAGATAAGCCTCACTCGTCAGCAACTCATTGGGATTAAAGGTAATGCTGTCATTAACGGCTACTTCCTCACCATTTACATACAGCTTTCCTGTATTCCCTTCCAGTGTAACCGCTACATGCGTCCACTGGTTTAGAGGTAATGATGATTTGGAAAGCAAGCTTTGATCCGTACCCTCATGGATTGTAAACTGGAGCACACCGTTTCCTTGGGAAGGGGTAAGAAACATATGCCGGGCTTGGCCGTTGCCGAAGTCAAAAATCCGTTGCCAAGCTGCACCGCCCTTCCAGTTCACCCAAGCGGAAAAGGTAAAATCCTTCGCATCTGTTACTGTATTTGGTAGTTGCACGTAACCATCCTTACCGTTTAGGACAAGCGCACCGCCAAACTTCCCGTCTTTATCCCATGCAGCACCACCATAGGTCTTACCATCGAATTGATTGTATGTGCTGTCGACAACCGAAGTTCCTTGATCTTCACTCCACGAATAGCGTGCGAGCTGAGGACCTCGGGCCTGCCCGGGAACAATGGCTGTAAAGTTTTTCTTAGCTGTGGCTTTGTCCTTTTTGATGGTCGCTGTCAATGTAACTGTTACTGGCTGAGAACCGGCTTCTGGACGGTATACTTCACCTGTCACAGAAATATTCTCCGGGTGGGTGGATTCCCATGAAATAGTGGTATCTTGTGCTGCTTGAGTAGGTAGCGTCAGATTATAAAGAACATTGCTCGTATCGCCCAGGCTCAGATCCTTCTGCACAGCAGCTACAATCTTGCTGGCCTTCAGGTCAGGCTTTAGCGAACCCCATACCGCAACCCCCTTGGAGGACAACGCGGTAAAAGCAAGCGTCTTGGCACCTGTGTCTGGATCACGGTGCCGCAGGAATACACCTTTGTACTTCGTGCCCTCTGCTGTAATTTCCAACTGATTGCCTGCCCCCAACTTCCATGTACCGTTCACTCCACCAGACAGCTTGCCGCCACTATCCAGACTGACGTTAACGGCTTGCTTAATATTTGCCGAAATTTCCTTCCCGTGATTTACATACGAATATTGACCGAGGACATCCTTTTCTGACAGCTTTTTCAGTGAATCTTCATCTCCCGAATAACGATAAGGAGCAACCACAGGCCAACCGTCAGCGTTCATGAACATTTCATGTACCCGCACTTCAAACTGTTCGCCTCTCCCCGGGAAACGGGAATGGAAAATGACAAAATGCTTTTTCGTCTTGGGATCATAATAAGCCGAGTTGTGTCCGGGTGACACATAACCTGCACCCAGTCCAGTACCCGGATCACCAATTTCTCTTGGAATCAGGTAATTACCTATCAGTTTGACACCATATGGTTCAATGGAAGCGTCATCAAAAAGTGGTTTATCCGGATTCGCCTTGACCTTGATCATATCATTGCCTTCAGCATCGTAGAAAGGACCATCCGGTGTTTTGGACCGAGCCACCCGCAAGTTGTATCCGCCATCCGCTGACAATCCACCATAGGACAGGAACAAGTAATAGTAGTCCGTTTGCGGACTGTATTGTATGTACGGCCCTTCCATACGAGCATGATTACCGCCTGTCAGCTTTTTACCGTAGCCTTGACCAGGGAGCGGCTTCCCTGTTTTTTCATCCATCTGCATAATGAAGATGCCTCCTGAGTAAGAGCCATATACCATCCACAGTTTGCCGTTCTTATCATAAAAGGTGTCCGGGTCTACGGCATTTGGATGCTTGGTTGCGTCATAGATCGTCCCATCCTCACTCGGTTGGTCCCACATGCCGGATTTTAGAAAAATGCCTTTATTCTTATAAGGCCCTTCAATTTTATCAGCAACTGCTAGGCCCATTGCTGAACGCGGTGAGTCACCCTTGCAAGCGTTATAATACATATAGAACTTGCCATCTGCCAGTTGAATGACATCAGCTGCCCACAGGGTGTCTGTCTGTGCCCAATCCAGTGCTTCCTTTAATTCTTCTTTGACGTTGGGAATCAATGTATTACCATTCGCCACTCCTGTAGCAATCGTATCCCAATTCATGAGGTCTTTGGACTTGGCAGCCGCCAGATGTGAGCCGAAAATGTAAAATGTGTCTTTCACTTTCAGGATGGATGGATCATGTACGGAAGTCTCCTTGAAAGAGACAGCCTTTTTACTTTGAATTGAAAAGTTTTCTAGGTCTTGAGCTTGAAGGGAAGTTTGCCCCACATTTTGAATTCCATCTGTATCTGAATTGAGTGTTTGCTCGGCGCCTACCAAAGAAGCAGGCAACAACAGCGCACCTGCCAGTGAAGCTGCCGTTACTTTACGAACAAATGATTGCTTCATAAATCAATCTCCTCTCGTTTTGAACATCCCTGATAACATAAAAAAATATTGAGAAAGCGGTCAGGATTATGTTTGTATTAACTTCTTCAGCCTCGAATTTAATGTTGCTCATCCCTCCTATTCATCATTAAAGCGCTTTCACTTGATTTGAAAATAAAATCACCTTCTGTTAAGAAGGACGTTTCAAACCTGGCGGTTAACCGTACCTCTATATTATTCAATGGATATGGAAAATTCAATATGTAATTTTATATTTTTATAAATTATTCATCGAATTATTAACATTAATAAATGTATTGCGTAAATTTCTAGTTTAAAGTTATAATTTTACAAGTAAAATTTTATATGTTTCCTGCCGATATACCTAAAAGGACAATTTTACGGATACTGTTTAGAACCGTTTAGATTTTATAAGGAGGTGAAAAATATATGCAATGGTATTTAAATGCATTAAAAAACTATGTAGGATTCCAAGGTAGAGCAAGACGTACAGAATATTGGATGTTTGTTCTATTTAGTGCAATCGTTAGCTTTGTAATCAGTCTGATCGATAGTCTTTTGGGTTTAACTCCGATATTGACTTTGATTTATTCTCTTGCTGTCCTGTTGCCATCCTTGGCCGTTATGGCCCGTAGACTGCATGACACAGGTAGAAGCGGATGGTGGATTCTAATCAGTCTGATTCCTCTGGTAGGGTCAATTATTTTGATTGTATTCTTCTGCCAAGACAGTCAGCCTGGCGACAATAAGTATGGGAAAAACCCTAAATTGTAATGGTTGTAGATGTCTAAAACCTCTTTCACAAAAGTGAAAGAGGTTTTTTTTCATATCTGTATCTCCCCCATCGAAATTTCAGCAGTAAGTTTATCTGGAGACCCCTGCGTCCATACTGGATTAAAAAGTATCCTCAAAGAGAGGGAGAACGTTCATGCGTTTTCGGAAAAGAACCCCCCCTAACAAAGTTAAAAAGCCGCCAGTCCAGCACAGCGAAAGTAAGTCTGAGCATTCAGGAGAGCAGCTCAGTGCGAATATCGGAAGCAATCTTCAGCAAATCAGACAAGCACTCGGTAACAGCACCGACATCATCATAAGAGAAGTTCGTATCGGCAAAGATGGTGACCAGCTCATTGCAATTCTCTATACGGACGGTTTGGCGGACAAAAATATAGTCTCCGACTTCATTATGGAATCGATGATGCTGGATAGTAGCTTGTCCAGAGACGTAGAGTGCAGGCTCCAGAACTCCTCTAGTGTCATGCAAGTATTGAAAGATTATGCCCTAACCATCGGAAGCATCCGGGAGATTATCGACTTTGAAACCTTATATAACGCGCTGTTGTCAGGGGATGCTGTCATTTTGATTGACGGTGAGACACAGGGAATAGTAGCCAGCGCACGTGGATGGAAGGATCGCGGTGTCACCGAGCCTGCCTCGGAAAATGTCGTCCGTGGGCCGCGGGAAGGATTTTCTGAGACACTGCGCACGAATACGGCATTGATTCGGCGTAAGATTAAAGATCCGAATTTGTGGCTGGAAACCAAACAAATCGGTCGTGTAACCCAGACCGAAGTCGCTGTCATGTATATCAAAGGGATCGTGAACCCTAAATTGGTCGAGGAAGTGCATGAGCGATTGAATCGCATTGATGTAGACGGCATTCTCGAAAGCGGTTATATCGAGGAGTTAATCCAGGACGAAACTTTCACCCCTTTTCCAACAGTATACAACTCCGAACGTCCAGACGTCATCGCCGCCGAGCTGTTGGAAGGAAAAATCGCGATCCTGGTGGATGGGACCCCTTTTGTGCTTGTCGTACCTGCGCTGTTTGTTTCCTTCCTGCATGCGGCGGAGGATTATTATCAGCGTGCGGACATCAGCAGCTTCATCCGGGTTCTTCGTTACACCGGAGTTTTTATCTCCCTGTTAGGTCCGTCCCTATATATTGCCATCACTACGTTTCATCAGGAAATGCTGCCGACCTCACTGCTGATCGGTCTGGCAGCACAGCGGGAGGCCGTTCCCTTCCCCGCCTTTATCGAAGCACTCATGATGGAATTAACTTTTGAAATATTGCGGGAAGCTGGAGTTCGTATGCCGAAGTACATCGGGGCAGCCGTCTCTATCGTAGGCACACTCGTCATCGGGCAAGCTGCCGTCGAGGCGGGCATCATATCTGCAGCAATGGTTATTGTCGTATCGATTACGGCGATTTCAAGCTTTGTTCTCCCTGCCTATAATATGTCCATCGCTTTTCGTATGCTGCGGTTCCCCTTGATGGGACTTGCCGCTTCCTTTGGGCTGTTTGGGATTATCGTTGGAGGCATTGCCCTGGTCCTGCATATGTGCAGCCTTCGTTCGTTCGGCGTTCCCTATATGACTCCTTTTGCACCTCTAATACCTTCGGACACCAAAGATACCATATTTCGGTTTCCTCACTGGATGATGATTTCACGTCCCCGGTTAGTCGATCAGAAGAATGTGAAGCGCCGAAACAGCACTCCGCCCCGGAAATCACGGAAATAGAAGAAAAGAGAAACAGTCGGAAAGGAGTGGATAATCATGAAGCGGAAGAAAGCATTTCTGTTCCTGATTCTTGCACTCGTTTTACTTCTGACGGGCTGTTGGAATCGCAGGGAGTTGAATGAGCTTGCCATCGCCGTCGGTATGGGGATCGATAAACAAGGAGATCAATTTCGGGTCTCTATCCAAGTGGTGGACCCTGGAAAAGCATCAGCCAAAAAAGGAGCAGGTGGTGGGGCACCAGCCACCTTGTATACAGAGGAAGCGGATACCATATTTGAAGCGATCCGAAAAATAACAACGCTTAGTCCTCGGAAAATATATTTTTCTCACCTGCGTATATGTGTAATCGGTGAGTCGGTAGCCACCGAAGGAATGGCAAAATCTCTAGATTTACTTTCCAGGGATCATCAATTCCGCACTGATTTTTATATTGTGGTGTCCAAGGATACCAGCGCGGAGGATACGTTGAAAATTATGACGCCCTTAGATCCCATTCCGGCGAATGACCTTTTCTCCTCTCTGGAAACATCGCAGAAAAACTGGTCACCCAGTATGACGGTAACTTTGGATGAATTGATTTCAGCACTCACCAGTGAAGGAATGCAGCCTGTTTTGACAGGACTCCGTATCGTGGGCAATAAAGAAATGGGAGAAACAAGTAGCAATGTACAAAAGATCGACCCGTTCAGCCGTTTACAGTATTCGGGACTTGCTGTATTTAGAAAAGACCGATTAATCGGGTGGTTAAATGAAACTGAAAGTAGAGGCTACAATTTCATCCGCGGCAAAGTGCAAAGCTCTGTCGGCTTTGTAGCTTGCCCCAGAGGCGGCAAAGTCGTTTCGGAAATCATTCGTACCCAAACAACTATAAAAGGGAGCGTTTATAGGGGGGAGCCCCAGGTCAATATAAAAATGCAGGTTGAGGCCAACGTGGGAGAAGTCGAGTGTAATGACCTGGATCTGACCCAGGTGGGGACGATTTATGACATTGAGAAGAAAGAGGAAGAAAAGATAGAAGAGATTATGAAAATGGCTGTCAGAAAAGCTCAAAAATCATACAAAGCTGACATTTTCGGATTCGGTGAAGCCATTCACCGCGCTGACCCGAGAACCTGGAAATCCATTAAAAAAAATTGGGATTATGAGCACTTTGCAGAATTACCCGTAAATATCAAGGTCAATTTCAAGATTCGGCGCTTGGGCACGATTGGCAGCTCATTTTTGAATGATATTAAGGAGTAAATCCCTTGTCAGATACGGCGGGGGATCTGGCTCCTGTATAGAACCTTACCCTACAAAAGAAGGTGTTTCCCAAGATGCTGTCTCATATAGTGAAAGTTCTGGGCATATTACTAACCGCTGCTGCAATCAGCTTGATCGAGGTCCCCTACATGTGGAAAAAGGGGTTAAAAAAAGAACTTTGGTTATTCTCTGTCCTTCTCCTTTTTGCCGTCGGAATTTGCTGCGCCAAGGCATTAAACTGGCTTATTCCAACTCCTCTGGATTGGATAACAGCGGTATATAGACCTCTCAGTGATTTCCTGACCCATATCGGTCTAATAAAATAAGACGAGGTGAAATAGGTGCCCGGACAGATCAAAATCTCAGCACGCCAAATTATGATATTAACGGCTTTATTTACGATCGGGAGTGCAATCCTCATCATTCCTTCAGGCATGGCGTTGGTAGCCAAACAAGATGCGTGGATTGCCGCGCTCGTCGGGGTCGGGGCCGGGCTCCTTGTCTTGTATTTGTACAGCAAGATTGCAGCTCTGTATCCAGAGATGACTCTGATTGGGATTATGGAAACCCTGCTCGGAAAATGGTTAGGCAAAGCCGTCGGTCTTCTGTTTTTCACCACACTTTTCATCAATGCTCCCGCTCCCGTTTTATTTTATTTAGGGAATTTTATGACTACTCAAATGATACCAGAAACACCAATTCTAGCGGTAAATATCCTTTTTGCGCTTATTATATTGTTGGCTGTTCGGCTGGGGCTGGAAGTGCTGGTCCGTTCTGCCGAACTGATGTTTCCGTTATTTACTCTTCTTTATATTTCTTTTACAGGTTTAGTGGTGTCCAATATTAAATTAGAAAACATTCAACCTGTATTAGAGGCGGGATTGGGACCTATTTGGCCTGCTGCCCTGTCCTTTGTTAGCACTGTGTTTATACCTCATATTATTCTGCTCATGATCTTCCCGGCTTCTGTAAATCGTTCCGATCAAACCCGTAAAGCTTTTTTCATAGGCAGCCTGATTGGCGGATTAATGTTGGTCGTGGTGGTTGCACTGGCAATTTTTGTATTAGGTCCTGATTTAACGGCAAGAAATATTTATCCTAGCTATGCGTTAGCCAAAAAAATTAGCATCGGCAATTTTTTACAGCGTATCGAAGCAATTATGGCTACCATGTGGTTTATTTCACTCTTTTTCAGAATCACGCTGTACATGCACACTACTGTGACAGCAATAGCCCAAATCTTCCGTTTGAAAAACGACCGGCAACTGGTGCTTCCTCTCGGGATGATTTTAGTCATCATGTCCGTCATCGTGTATCCCAATGTCACATATCAACAAATCTATGATACAAAGACGTGGGTTCCTTATTCACTATCAATCGGGTTGTTTCTTCCCTTACTGCTGCTCAGTATACATGCCCTGAAAAGGTTGGGGACAAAGAAGAATAACAAGCCGGATGATAAACGTGAAGATAGAGGTGAAGATGGTGCCTAAGCAAGTTAAAATCTCCACACGGCAATTGTTGATCTTAACGATATTATTTACAATCGGCACCGCAATCCTCGTCATCCCTTCCGTTATGGCCGCCACTGCTAAACAGGATGCATGGATCGCAGCACTCGTCGGAGTGGGCTCCGGGCTGCTGTTGATATGGCTGTACAACACGATTACCATCCTGTATCCACAGATGACCCTGATTGAAATCATGGAGACCCTTTTGGGCAAGTGGTTGGGGAAGTCTGTTGCTCTGCTGTTTATGGTTATGTTTTTTCTGGGTGGTCCTGCTGCGGTGTTGTATGATTCGGGGAATTTTTTGACTACTCAAATGATGCCGGAAACGCCGATGCAAGCAGTCAATATCCTCTTTGCGCTCATTGTATTGATGGGCGTGCGCCTGGGACTGGAAACGGTAGCCCGTTCTGCTGAACTATTGTTTCCCTTGTTCATTTTGCTGTATACAGCTTTTGTCATTTTAGTCGTATCCAATATCAAACTGGAGAACGCCCAACCGATGCTGGAGAAGGGAGGCGGACCTGTTTGGTCTGCCGCCTTGTCCTTTATTAGTATTGCGTTTCTGACCCATATTGTTTTTCTCATGATTTTTCCGTTTGTCGATCAGCCCGATCAAGCGCGCAGGGCTTTTTTAACAGGGGGACTGATTGGCGGGTTGATTCTGGTTGTGGTCATTGTATTGGCCGTTTTGGTTTTCGGCCATGAATTAACAGCAAGAAGTATGTATCCGAGCTATTCATTAGCCCAAAAAATAAACATTGGAAATTTTCTTCAGCGTATTGAAGCGATCATGGCCGCTATGTGGTTTATTTCGCTCTTTTTCAGGCTGGCTCTGTATATGCAATCGATTATGATAGCCATTAGCCAAATCTTTAATCTAAAAGATGATCGTCCGCTGATCTTCCCTATCGGAATGATCCTGATCGTCATGTCGGTGATCATATACCCAAATGTCCCATACCAGCAATCCTGGGATGCAAAAATATGGACACCTTTTTCCTTATCTATGGGCCTTTTTCTGCCTCTGCTGCTGCTCTGTATGCATGGGATACGAAAAATCTGGTCAAAGAAAAAAACAGGGACCGAAGGATAGATCACATCCATCGTACGAGCCCTCCTACGAGCATCGGTGAAATTTTTTTGCTGTTACCTGTTTACATCCTCCTCTTTTAGTTTATTTTAAACGAGTATTAATCTGGCGCTAAGATTGGGTGTGTATGATGTATATTAGAATCTGGTAACTACATAAGCCGGATCGGCTAAACGCATAAACATTACTCCCGTTGGATATCCATATAAGACTCCACCCTGTCAGAAATTGAATGAAACACAAAGGAGATTTACACTTATGAATCGAAAACGAATTATGGTCATCTGTACACTGTTGCTGGCGTTATCTATTGGGCAGTCTTCTACTTGGGGAAGTCGGGCTAATGCTGCTACACTGGCTCCAGAGAGAGCCCCTCAGGTACAGGATAATGAAGCTTCCAAGGATGATGAACTTTTGAAAACACTGGGCGCATCCTCGGATGAGCAATTGTATGATGCGTTATATAACGGTCAAACCTTGGCAGATATTGCACAATCCAATAAACAGGACGCACAGGCTGTTGTTGATTTACAGGTAGCTCAGTTAACGGAGCAGTTGGATCAACGACTGGCCAATAAGAGCATTACGCCTGAGCAATACGAAGCCCATAAGGCAGAATTGACACAGGTCGTTGCTAAAAGTGTGTTCGGGCTGTAAGCAGTGACACACTTGGCCCGCTTTACGCCGTAGTCCATGCCCCCTCAGAGATGCTTCCGAATTCATGTCAAAAAGGCGCTGAACCCATGGAGGGCCAGCGCCTTTTGGCTTGTCTATATTTTGTTTTAACTTACACTTGATATACTCGGATCAAGTTCGTAGTACCTGCCTCAGCGACAGGAACACCTGCTGACAGGACTACAGTATCGCCTTTATGGATATATCCTGCATTCAGCGCGTTACGGATGGAGGATTCGAACATTTCATCCGTTGTAGCTACTTTATCCCCTTTGATCGGGAACACACCGGATAACAGGCAAATTTTAGCGAATACCGTGTTATTCGGAGTAACCGCAATAATAGGTGCCTTCGGACGATATTTGGACACCATACGTGCCGTGAATCCGCTGGCAGTCGACGTAATAATCGCTTTCGCATCCAGCTCCAGGGATGAACTCACCGCACCCTGACTAATCACTTCGGTAATGTTGGTGCTTTGACGTGCTCTACGCTTATCGAACTGCTCCTGATAATCGAATTGCGATTCTGCTCTGGCAGCTACAGCGGCCATGGTCCGTACAGACTCGACAGGATATTTACCCGCAGCTGATTCGCCCGACAGCATAACAACATCGGCTCCTTGCATAACGGCATTAAACACGTCACTAACTTCGGCTCTCGTCGGACGTGGGTTCACCTGCATGGATTCCAGCATGTGGGTAGCTACGATAACGGGCTTGCCAACCAGATTACACTTGTCGATCATTTCTTTTTGCATCACAGGCACATCTTGAATCGGTACTTCGACGCCCAGATCGCCACGGGCTACCATAATGCCATCGGAAGCTTCGATAATATCATCCAGGTTTTCCATGCCTTCAGCATTTTCAATTTTGGAATAAATTTGTACATGCTCAGCATGATGTCCCTTCAAAATCTCACGGATTTCACGGATATCGTCGCCTTTACGCACAAAAGAAGCCGCAATAAGCTCAACGCGCTGCTCCACCCCAAATTGGATGTGCCTCACATCTCGCTCCGTCACGCCTGGAAGGGTTGTATGAATCCCTGGCAGGTTTACACCTTTTCTCGGCTTCAAAATACCGCCGCTTACAATATTACAAATCATTTCCGTACCCTCGATGGAGGTTACAGTCAGATCAACCAAACCGTCGTCAATGAGAATGCGGTCGCCTGGTTTGATGTCCTTCGGCATATCCGGGTAATTCACTGAAATACGATGCTCGTCCCCTAGAATCTCTTCTGTGGTCAGAATGAGCTGACTACCTGGTTTCAACAGACAAGATGCCTCTCTCAGCTTGCCAATCCGTATTTCTGGTCCTTTAATATCCATCATGACAGGTATAAAGGTATTCATTTCCTTCGCAGCCTGCCGCACATTTTCGATACGTTTAACGTGATCTTCCAGTTCACCGTGAGCCATATTCAAGCGGGCTACAGTCATACCAGCCTGAATCATTTCTTTTAACAAATGAATGGAGTCACAGGCAGGTCCCATAGTACAAATAATTTTCGTTTTAAGCATAGTAATGTCATCCTCCTGAATGTCTTTACTGTATGGTTTTCTATTCCACTTTGCTTCTCTATCTACATTAAACTTATATGGCTCTATTCTACCTGTACCCGTGCACCAAGACTATGAACTATAGTATGATGAATGTACTACAGTATAATGAATGTTGAAGACATCGGGGAGTGAGTTTCGTGATTACATTGGTGGATATACGGCAGGACAACGGTGTGGACTGGTATGAAAAGGCTAGTGCAAATAGCGACAACGATGACTTACTGTTCATTTTGGTCACCTTTGGCAAATGTGTATATTGGGTGAACGATTGCAAATTCATTCTCGGTAAGGGTGAAACACTGCTTTTACCCGGTCATCTGGATTACTATGGCAAGAGCATTCCTACGCTTTTTCATACCAAGTATGTGATACATTGCCGCAAAACATGTACGAACAGCACACTTCCCATACTGAATACTGACAAGCCGTTGTTGATCAAACCTGGATGCTACGATATGCTGCATGAACGGATCAAATCGATGTACTTTCAATGGACTGAACACCCAAGCTACTACACCATGATGGCTGACTGTCTGCTGACCGAGGCCATGATATATATGAATCAGGAATGGGACAAAGGCGGCATTTCTTGCGATCGAGAGCGACATGTAGAACATATGAAACAGTATATCCAGAACCATTACCGGGAAAAGGTAACCAAGGAGGAGCTTGGCGACGCCATCCGTAAAACCCCCAATTATGCCGCGACGCTGCTGCGTGAGGTAACACGCCAAACGATCAGTGAGCATGTACATACACAACGTATTAAAACTGCCATCTACATGCTGACCGAGTCCCGGCTAACGATTCGTGAAATTTCGGAGTATGTGGGATATAGTGATGTTTCCTATTTTCATCGAATCTTCAAACGGTTGACAGGCTGCTCGCCATCCGAATTTCTGGATGAACGTTCCTCAATCGTTTAGTTTGATGATCTGGAGCGGATTTCATAGTTCAGGATTTTTGCAAAATCCTTAGTTAATAAAAATGGTCGCTCCACCTGGAACCCTGCTCTAGTAGCCCTTTTTCACTAGGGACCAAGAGCGTTCCATGTAGAACGACCATCATATTTATGCTTACGTGCATGAATCTGCGTGTATTCGTACCACCTGGGTGGCGTTAATTAGAAGAACCCGCTGTTTTGACCTCTTCCAACATTTTATCGTTATAGCCAAACATCCAGGTCAGGACAAACGCTACAACCATAGCAGCCAAGTTCGCCAAAATGTAAAGCGGAAGCTGATGATTCATGTAGAGCAACGTGCCCGGAATGACCGTAACTGCCATACCTGTAGCCGCCAAATGGAAGACTGAAGCGATAAAACCGCCAACCGCACCACCGATGAGGCCCATGACAAAAGGCTTCATGTATCTCAGGTTGACCCCGAAAATAGCCGGCTCCGTAATCCCTAGAAAAGCAGACAACGAGGAAGGAAGTGCTAACGCTTTCAGCTTGCTATTCTTCGTTTTCAGTCCAACCGCCAGACAGGCAGCACCTTGAGCAGCCATAGCGCAGGTAATGATGGCGTTAAAGGCGTTTACGCCGTTCTTTTCAAGCAGTTGAATCTCCAAGAAATTAAATATATGATGCACACCTGTAACGACGATAATCTGATGCAAGAAACCGATGACAATCCCTGCAATACCGAAAGGTAAATCCAGCACAAACGTTGTTCCGTGCAGCACCCATTCTTCGAGTGAATGGAAAATTGGACCGATGGCAAATAATCCCAAAGTGATCATGATTAACAGTGTTAAAAACGGTGTAAGAATCAGATCTAGCGCTTCAGGCACCCGTTTGCGCAGCGCCCGCTCCAGCTTGGCTCCGATCAAGCCCACGAAGAAAGCTGGCAATACTGAGCCTTGATAGCCCACCACAGGAATGAATCCGAACATCGTCAACGGGTGAGCTGAGCCGTCCGCAACACTATAAGCGTTGGGCAAGGCCGGGTTTACCAGCATCAGACCAAGAACGATACCCAGCACTGGACTGCCACCAAATACTCTAAAGGCTGACCATGCGACTAACGCTGGCAGAAAAGCAAAGGCCGTATCCGTTAATACTTGTGTGTATAATAGAAAATTGGGTGAAATGTCCTGTGGCGTCATGCCGAGTAGAGCGAGAATTTGCGGCTGAGTGAGCAAGCCACGTAGCCCCATGAACAGCCCCGTAGCAACCAGTACAGGAATAATCGGTACAAACACATCGCCAAAGGTACGGATGGAGCGTTGGAAGACGTTTCCTTCTTTTTTCGCCTGACTCTTCACCTCTTCTTTAGATGAACCGGTTACGCCAAGCTTTTCGACCTCTTCAAAAATTCGATTTACCGTACCCGTACCAAAAATAATCTGATATTGCCCGGAATTGAAAAAAGCACCCTTGACCTTGTCGATCTCCTCAACTTTTTTCTGATCAATCTTCTCCTTGTCATGCACCATAATTCGCAAGCGCGTCGCACAATGAGCAAAAGATGCAATATTTTCTTGCCCACCGATTGCCTGGATCACTTCTTTAGCTATTTCTCTGTTTTCCGCCATGATGTTCATCCTCTCGTTCATTCCGTTATGTTTGATGATTAACGAACCACTTGATGTTTTAGCCTGCTCATGTAAAATCCCATTTTACCGCCTGGAAGAGAGCCTCTCCCTTGTCGGCAAAAAAGCGTATTTCGTCACTCTCTGGATGCGGAAAAATACGACTGGTGAACACCTCTTCCCCATCATTGACGAAAATCTCAACTGAAGACGTATCTACAAACAAATGTAGTTTGATATGATCTTTATCCCATGAACACTGCCGTACCTCACCATACGAAGTGGCTACAGGCTCACCTGATTGCGAACGGTCCAATATTAGTTTGCGGCTGACGGCATTATATTTAATCACCGTTTTCTCAGTCTCACTCGCACGGAATTCAATACCAAACACCTTAGCGCTCAAAAGATCTACCTCACAGATCAGCTCATAGGCCGTACCTGTAAATCCTTCATAGGTTTTGCTCTCTGAGAATAACGTGTCAGCTACCCGATCCTCACGATTTCTACGTAGCGTAGTTAGCTCAGGGATCGGCCGCTGCAAGAGTTTGCCCTCATGAAGCGTAAGCTCCCTTGGTAATGTCAGACAATGAGCCCATCCGTTCGGATCTGTGGGATATTCGATATCCGGCAGGCCCATCCATGCCACCATAATACGCCGCCCCTGTGGGTCAATCATCGTCTGTGGCGCATAGAAGTCAAAGCCTCTATCGAGCTCGTGGAATGCGCCGTGCTCCAGTCTTCTTGTTCCGGTATCTAACGGCTTGCCGATTACGTAGCCCGATTGATAAATATTGTGATTTTCATCCCCAGAAGGCTCCAAGCCCTGAGGAGAAAAGATCAAGACCCCCGCTTCGTTCAGTTCAAAATAATCTGGACATTCCCACATGTAGCCAAACGATTTCAGGCCTGTGCACAATTCTCCCTCAAACTGCCACGTACGAAGGTCGGTTGATCGGTAGAGGACGGCGCAGCCTGTTAAATTCGTTCTCTGGGCACCAATCACACAGTAAAAGCTATCGCCGTCTTTCCATAGCTTGGGATCACGAAAATGGTCTGTATACCCTTCTGGCACATTGGAAATAACGGGGTGCTCCCATTTAGTAATGTGACCTTTATCGTCCATAACAGCCATGCATTGATAAGGATGTCTGATCCAATCTTCATCTCGTGCATTTCCCGTATACAGCATATATAACTTGCCCTCATGCTCCAGTGCGCTGCCCGAATAAGCCCCATGCGAATCAAAATAATCCCCAGGTGCAATACCAATGCCCGCACTATTCCATGTGACCAAATCTTTGGATTTCAGATGATACCAGTATTTCATCCCATGATCCGTTCCGAGCGGAAACCACTGATAAAATAAGTGGTATTCACCTTGGTAATATGAAAAGCCATTGGGGTCATTGAGCAAACCTGTCGGTGGCTGGATATGAAACGCCTGCCGCCAGTGACATTGCTCCACTTTCTCCTCCAAGCTGGCTATTTCACCGGGCTCTGCCTGCTCGATCATTCGATACTTTTGTTCTCTTGTCATTTTCATAGGTGTACCTCATTTTTATTAAAACTTTCGCTTCAGGAACCGGTTCCAAATCAATGAAAAAAACATTCTATCGGAACCGGTTCCCATGCGATTAAAAAAATATACTCATCCATGGATTTGCAACCGATTCCATTTGTGCCCGAATGCTATGGAACCGGTTTCGAAGAAATTATAATCCACTTGTTCAGCGTTTGTCAACGCTTTCTCTTTCGATAAGGGAATAATTCATGACCGTCACTTTTTCTACCGATTTATGTTCTACCAGCCGCATAATATTTTGCGCTGCTACACGTCCAGCCTCCATATACGGATATTGAACGGTTGTCAGGGCAGGGTGAATGACCTCCGTAATATCGTATCCCCCAAAGCCAGTTACCGACAAATCCGACGGAATGACAATCCCTCTGGAATAAGCCGCATTGATTACGCCCAGCGCGATATTATCCGTAGCACACACCATTAACGATGGCTTGAAATGGTCCAAAATGGCGGATGCAGCAATCCGTGCATCGGACATTTTAAATCCGGTCTCATAGTATCTGATATCATACCCTGCTGCTCGCATCGCATCGTCCGTATGAGACTCAGCAGGCAATGCATCGCGAACAGCCTGCCTAAAGCCCTCCTTGCGCTGCACACCGACGGCAACATCCTTTTCAGTAACACCAACGTAGGCAATTTCGCGGTGTCCCTGTGACAAAACGTACGTGCCGATATCATATCCTGCACGATAGTCATCATGGATAAGGCTATGAAGCTGCTCGTGCTGCTGGCCCACCAGCAACACCGGAATACCGATGTCACGAATCGCGGTCAGATGGTCGTCTGTAATTTGAGCAGCCAGCAAAATGATACCCGAAATCTTTTGTCGGCCCAGCTCATAAATAGCTTCAATTTCACGCTGTAGATCCTGGCTCGTATTGGAGATCAGCATCTGATAATGCTGAGAACGCAGCTCCTCATCAATCCCCATCAACGTATGGGATGTCGCAAAAGAATCCAGACGCGGCACAACGGTGCCGATAATGTTGGTCCGCTTCGCCTTAAGACTCTGGGCAAAGGCATTGGGCACATAGCCCGTAGCTTTAACCACTTTTTCAATTTTACGTTTCGTATCCACGCTGACAGACCCGCCGTTCAAAAAACGAGATACCGTGCTCTTGGATACACCAGCCATTTGGGCTATATCTGCAATCGTCTTATTCATGAAGTCCCCCGGAGATTTTTCATATTCATATGCTTCCAAAACGTCTCTTTTCACATAACCCTATAATACCATATGGCGGGATTGGATTGCTGTGGCTCCAGACCCATCATGGACAAAAACGCCGTCCCCTTCAATGAAGAAGAAAACGGCGTATCATGATGAACGTAATTTTAAAAATCAAAGTTATCCGGATCTGGACCTACCCGAAGATCGGCATTTAACGCCTGAATTCGTTCCATATCCTCGCGCGTCAGTTCGAAGTCAAAAATGTCGGCATTTTCGACGATCCGATGCGCCTTGGTAGACTTGGGAATGGTGACAACTCCCTGCTGCACATCCCAGCGTAAAATCACTTGCGCCACCGATTTGCCATACTTGGTCGCTATGTCTTGCAGTACCGGATGATCGAGCAATTGGCCTTGCATTAACGGAGACCAGGCTTCCATTTGAATGTCGTTCTTTTGACAGAATTGCAACAGCTCGGCTTGGGTTAATTGTGGATGGAACTCCACCTGATTGATCATTGGCTTGATTTCAGCATCCTTCATGAGATCTTCCAAATGATGAATCTGGAAGTTGCTGACTCCAATCGCCTTAATCCGTCCTTCTTTATACAAGGATTCCAAAGCTCTCCAAGCTTCTTTATACTTTCCTTGAACTGGCCAATGAATCAGATATAGATCCAGATATTCCAGACCCAGCTTGTCCAGACTGGCTTCATAAGCTGCTCGTGTCTCTTCATAGCCTAAATCTGCATTCCACACTTTGGACGTGACGAACAGATCTTCTCTGGACAGATTATTTTCCTGAAGGGCTTCCTGAATAGCCTGCCCTACACTGCTTTCATTCGCATAGATTGCAGCTGTATCTATACTGCGGTAGCCATGCTTTACAGCAGTCTTTATAGCATCGACCAGCTCCGAACCTTCTTCCACTTTAAATACCCCAATGCCAAACCAAGGCATGTGAACTCCGTTGTTTAACAATGTTGTGCTTTGTAAGTTTTGTGTCATTTTGTATCTTCCTCTCTATTTTTTAAAAGCTTTAACCTGTAATGGGGGTTGTATCCCTTTTTTCGAGCATACGACTCCAGCCTGTGAGCAGAACCGCAACGAAAACCATAATGCTCCCGATCCAGGCCGTATGAATGAGACCGAGTGAATCCGTTACAATCCCGCCTACATAAGCTCCGATGGCTATCCCTGCGTTGAAAGCTGCAATATTAACAGCAGACGCAACATCGACAGCTTTGGGTGCAAACCTTTCGGCCAACATGACTACATATACCTGTAGCCCGGGCACGTTCATAAACGCAAGCAATCCCATAAAGAAGATCGTAATCAGTCCTGCCGTTTTAAAAGGTGCCGTGAACAACAGGAGAAAAAGGATCACTGCTTGAATCAAAAACATGTAAAACAAAGCTGAAAGCGGCTTGCGGTTGGCTGCTTTTCCGCCAATGACATTACCGATAGCAATCGCAATTCCATACAGCAAAAGTATAAACGTTACCGTACTTTGCTGAAATCCGGTTATGTCGTGAAGTAATGGAGATAAATAAGTAAACACCACAAATGTGCCTCCATACCCCAAAGCTGTAATGATAAATGCGAGTAGCAAGCGACCATTGGTAACCAGTTTGACCTGCTCGCGGAAAGGAGTCTTGTTCCCTTTGCGCAGCGTAGATGGCAGCAGAATCAGATTGGCGATGAGTGCCACTACACCGACGACCACAATCGCCATAAATGCAGCCCGCCAACCCCATTGCTGCCCAATGTAGGTACCCAAAGGTACACCTGTGACTGTGGCTACGGTCAACCCAGAGAACATAATGGAAATAGCACTCGCTCGCCGATCATCCGGCACAAGATCGGCCGCGATGGTGGAACCGATAGACATGAACACCCCATGGGCGAACGCTGAGATCACACGCGCAATCAGCAGCAAGGCTATTCCGCTAGAGACCGCAGCGAGGCTATTACCTGCAATAAATATAATCATGATCCACAGCAGCAACGTTTTACGGGGAACACCTGATGTTAATGAGGTCAAGACAGGTGCCCCGATGGTAACCCCTAATGCATATAGCGTTACAGTTAGTGCAGACATCGTTACAGATATATGCAAGTCTTCAGCAATCAGGGGAAGTAGTCCCACGCTGATGAACTCGGTTGTTCCAATCGCAAAGGCGCTTACGGCTAGAGCCAGTAATGGCCAGATACTTCGTTTTGATTCTGGCGACATGTTTTTCACTCCTATCTATAGAAATCTTCGACCAGCAGATGTTATTATGAGTTATTCAAGCAAATATGAACAGTACGTACTTTTTAGTGATATAGGTACTAAAAAGTACCCTAGATAAAGTTTTTTTTGATTAAAACAGGCTGTTAAGGTATGTATAACAGAAGCGATACACATGGGGGGATCTGCATTGGGGAAGAAAAAATACAACATCTCTGTTGAGGCGACGTTAGAGGTGATCGGGGGAAAATGGAAATGCGTGATTCTGTGTCATTTGACACATGGAAAGATGCGGACAAGCGAATTAAAACGGATGATGCCTTCCATAACACAAAAAATGCTGACTCAGCAGCTTCGTGAATTAGAGGAAGACGGCATTGTCAATCGGATTAGCTATAATCAGGTTCCACCCAAAGTGGAGTACGAGCTTAGTGAATATGGATGTAGTCTGAAAGGCATTTTAGATTCTCTTTGTGCTTGGGGAGAAAGACATATTATTAAAGAATACGGGGATAAGTCTGCGGTTTTGGAAGATAACATTCTGAATAAGCTGTAAAGCCAAAAAGAGCGCCTGCATACATCAGCAGGCGCTTCTCTCTCCGAATTCCAAGGGTTACGAATTGGACATCATTTTAATTTGTGAAATCGATGACCATGCGTCCTTGGATTTTGCCCTGCTCCATCTCCTCGAAGATCTCATTAATGTCTTCGATCGGACGTTTTTGTACAAGAGGGACGACTTTACCTTCTGCAGCGAACTGGAACGCTTCTTTAAGGTCTTCACGAGTGCCGACCAAGGAGCCAATAACTTGAATGCCGTCCAGAACCAGACGTGGAATGTCCAGATCCATCTTATCAGTTGGAAGACCTACAGCTACAACACGCGCGCCAGCCTTTACAACGTCGATGGCCTGGTTGAAAGGTGTTTTGGCAACAGCAGTAACCACGGTTGCGTCCAGACCAGCACCGTTTGTTAACTCCTTAGCTCGGGCGACCGGATCTTCTTTCATGCTGTTAACGATATAGTCAGCACCAATTTGTTTAGCCAGTTCTAGTTTTTCATCACTAATGTCAAAGGCTACAACTTTAGCATTGAATACATTTTTGGCATATTGCACAGCCAGGTTACCCAAGCCACCAATACCGAAGATACCGATCCATTGTCCTGGTTTGATTTCACTTACTTTAACTGCTTTATATGTTGTAACCCCTGCGCAAGTTACACTACTTGCAGCAGCAGGGTCAAGACTATCTGGTACTTTGACCGCGTAGTCAGCTGTGACAATACATTGCTCTGCCATTGCACCGTCTACCGTATATCCGGCATTTTTAACTTCACGACACAGCGTTTCCCGCCCGGTTAGGCAATATTCGCAGTGACCGCAGCTTTCGAACATCCAGGCAATACTTACGCGATCACCAATCTTAAGACTGGTTACTCCTTCGCCTAATTCAATGATTTTTCCAATACCTTCATGCCCCAGAACTCTGCCTGTAACATCACCGAAATCTGCATTTTTTACATGTAAATCTGTGTGGCAGACTCCGCAGTATTCTACTTGGACTAACGCTTCCCCATGCTTCAGGGAGCGTAAAGGTTTCTCTTCTACACTGACTTTCTTGTCTTTTGTAACAATTGCTGCTTTCATGTAGATCTCTCCTTTAATTAGATATGGAATTATTTTGTAATATACACTTCATTATTATAGTAATTTTTGCCCAAAAAGGACAAATATAAATCTAACTTAAAGCTATTTAATCGAAAAACGCTTCTTTCTAAGTCCTTGGACCCTTGTAGGAACTTTGTACAATAATTTACAATGTAAAAAGTTTCACATACTCTATTTTGGAAGAAGGATAAAGAAACATGAAAAAAAACTGGAAAGGTTGCCTGTTCAGCATATTTGCCATTATCTTGGTCGTGTCGGTAACAGGATGCAATTCACAGCCCGCCATTTCTAGTACCACCAGCACTTCATCCTCATCGGCTAACAACGCTCATGCAGTTGTTCAGAAAGGCCCACACTGGTCCTATGCAGGAGAAGAGGGACCCGAGCATTGGGGAGAGCTGGAAAAAGATTTTGTTGCTTGTGGTAACGGCCACGAACAATCTCCTGTCAATATAGAGCATACCCATCTGGAAGCATCGCAAACACAGCAACCGCTACAAGTTCATTACACCAATACGAAAGCATCCATTTTAAATAATGGGCACACTGTGCAAATCAGTGTTGCCGATGCCAACAATAACATCGTGCTGGACGGTACTAAATTCACTTTAAAGCAGTTTCATTTTCATCACCCGAGCGAACACCAAATAGATGGTAAAAATGCTGAAATGGAGCTTCATTTTGTCCATCAAAGCGACAACGGAAGCACAGCAGTCTTAGGGGTCCTTATCCAAAGTGGCAAAGAAAACAAGGCTTTCAACCGCATCTGGTCCAAACTGCCGAAAGATATTTCCCAAGAAGCAGCTCTGGATGAAGAAATAAATCTCGCTACGCTGCTGCCAAAAGACCTGCACTCCGTTCGTTACAACGGATCGCTGACTACCCCGCCATGCACAGAACATGTACATTGGACAGTGCTGGAACAGCCTATTGAAATGTCCGCAGACCAAATCAACCAGTTTGCTGCCATTTTTCCCGATAACCATCGTCCTGTACAACAACTGGGAACCCGGGAACTGACTGCCGATAAATAATAAAATAAAGTGCCGTAAGATGTAAGGTGCATTCTATATATAAATACACCCCAAAAGCCCCCTCTATTCATCTAGTTAGAGGGGGCTTTTCGGTATTAAATTTACTGCTCATTACAAGCGCACCAGTTCCTCCACCTTCACCGGTTGACCTGTACGCATAGAACGGTTGGCGGCAATGCCTGTTAAAATGGACCATGCACCGTCAATATGTGAGGCCGCACGATGAAACCGATCCTCTGCCGGCTTATCAAAAATATCACGCAGCATAACTGGATCTCCTCCGCCATGACCACCCTGGCCTTCCTCCACTTCGACCTCATAAGGTGCTGCAAAGTGGGGATAGATGGTGATGGTCTTCTCTTTTAGCGCACCCTCATCTGCCTTGCTGCCACCGGAATTAACATAGGATTGCTCGGATACCCGAACCTCCATCCGTCCCTTCGTGCCGTTAAATACGATGATAAAGCCCTCCCAAGGCATGTAAGCATTCAGCGAATAGTTCATTACCGTCTTGTTCTGATACTTCACCATGACACTCAGCGTATCTTCAATGCTGATATTGTCACCAAATACGCTTTGATCCCGCACATAGCCATCCTCATGCTCAGCATCCAGATACATGCTTTTTAGATGCTCGTTACGGTCCAGATGTAGCGCAAAGGGGTCATTTTCCGCTGCCTTGCTGCCGTAAGCCCGTTGATAAAACTCCGTCACGCCACGCTGCTCCGCATTTTCTCGTCCGTAAAATTTCAGATCCCCCATCGCATACACCGTCTCCGGTTTTGAGCCAAGCCAGAAGTTCATCAGATCAAAATGATGCGTCGACTTGTGCACCAGCAAACCGCCGCTATTGCGCTTGTCTCGGTGCCACCGACGGAAATAATCCGCGCCATGCTGTGTATTCAGCAGCCATTCGAAATTGACCGACAGCACCTCTCCGAGCGTCCCGTCCATGATCAGCTCACGGATTTTCGTATTATGTGGTGCATAGCGGTAGTTAAAGGTGACGCGCAGTTTCCGTCCCGTGCGGTCTATGGCATCCAAAATGTCTTGGCATTTATCTTCATCCACCGTCATCGGCTTCTCGGAAATGACATCACAGCCCAGCTCCATCGCCCGGATAATATACCGATGATGCACCCGGTCAATGGTCGTGACAATGACGATATCTGGCTTCGTCTCCGCGATCATCCGATCAAACTCGTGAGCTTTATAGGTCGGAATCGGCTCATGCTCGTATTTCTCCTGCAACAGCCGATTGGCATAATCCATTCTCGTCTGATTGACGTCACAGAACGCGATCAGCTCCGAGGTATCTTTGAAAACGGTAACAACTTCACCGTAAAAAAATTCGGCTCTTCCTCCAGTACCCACAAGTGCATATTTGATTTTAGTCAATTGGTTCACACCCTTTACATGAATTGCTTTTATTTTATAGTATAAGAAAGAGCAAAATCTTCGCTTTTATTATGATTTTTCCCGTAAAGTGTACATATATTATCCTTATGCATTTTTTATTAAAGGAGACTATCGATATGATCGCTACACCCCGTTTTTCTATCGAGCAAGCACTGCGGAAGGTGCCATTCAGCATGTCTGCCGACCATGTCCACCAAGCGCACGAAATCTATTATTTGCTGGCAGGAGAGCGCTACTACTACATTAATCAGCGGGTATACGCGCTCCAGAAGGGCGATCTGATTTGGATCAGCAAACATGATTTTCACCGTACGAGTAACAAGGGTAGTGGTAGCCATGAACGGATTTTGATTAACTTTGATGAAGAATTTGCAGCCTCGTCAATGAATGTCTCTCCCTCCAGCGATCAGAACCAGCTTCTTCTGCCAGAAAAAAGCTTTCTGCTTCGCCCCTCCGCGGAAGAACAATGCGAGCTGGAGCATCTATTCCGGCAAATGCTAGATGAATACCACCAAGAACATGCCTACCGCCAACTATATCTCCAAAGCTTGATACTCCAGCTCCTTATCCGCATCCGGCGCATACAATCGGCCACTGCCGATACCATTGCACCGGAACGTAGCGAAAAGCAGCAGCGCGTGTACTCGGTCATTGCATACCTGCATGCTCATTATGACGAGAGCCTGTCGCTAGATCAGCTGGCTGAGCATTTTTATATTAGCAGCACGTATTTGTGCCGTATTTTCAAGCAGACAACAGGTTTTACTTTAGTAGAATATCTTCAGGATGTGCGGGTCCAGCAGGCTCGTGCGTATTTGAGAGAAACGAGCTGGAAAGTAACCTCCATTGCTGAAAAAACGGGCTTTGACAGCATTGCTCACTTTGGTCGTGTATTCAAGCATCTTACCGGGCACACCCCGCTACAGTACCGAAAAAAATACAAAAAGGAGTAGAGGAATGCCCCTACTCCTTAACTCCCATCAAGGTGATGCCTTCAATAATTTGCTTTTAGACAATGATGAAGATTTCGATTTAAGATATTTTTTGTAGCTTGGTAAGCGAATAGGTGCGGCCACCATCTGAAGTATAAAAATAATTGAATGGACTTAAGAACTCGCAAACCTGGAATGTGTCCAAATTAATAACGATGTAATTAGGACCATACGAAAAATCGGCTTCCCCTGTTCCAAAGGTTCTCGGAGTTTGAAGACCCGAAGGATCGGTGTAATCCATAATATGGGTTACATCTCCTTTTACATTTCGATAATAGCTGTTACTATACAGCCATGACCCCTTATTGATTTCAATCAGTAATGCATTTGGAGCAGAATAGGGTGCACTACTGGAGAACGACCCCAAATATACGCCCTTTACTTCAGCTACTGAAATGCTCATATCTCTAGCGGAATACCCATTTGGGGTATACCAGGTTTCGTGGTTTTCCCAATTGAGTCCCGTTAAGATATTATCTCCGTTGCTGCGGATCGTTGAAAGATCATAATACAATACGACTCTGGAAAGGTCAGCTGTACAATTGATAATGGCAGAGGCACCCGATGGATTGGAAGCATTCCACATCAATTTATAGCTGCCTTTTTCTTCACCTGTCGCAGAACCAATTACAATCGCATATTTACCTGCCGGGATATTAATGTATGCTTGACCTCCGTTTGCTTTAACACCCCATCCAGTAGAACTGCCTAACGAGCCGTTGGCATTGACATTGTACAGAATAGCCAACAGATTTGGATTGCTGGAATCCAGCTTTAGGAATGATAGCTGCTTTGCAGTGAGAGAAACCGCGTAGCTATCAAATGAATCACTGAGAGTGCCATCTCCTACAAATACAGGTTCAGAGATACCCCATGCGCTTTGCGGTTTAACGGTTCTGCTCTGGGTTGAATCTGTGGAAATCTTTTTCGCTTCGTCCGGAGATATTTCATCTAGATTTTCAAATTTTTGAGTATCCATTGCAGAATACGGTATCGAGGACATGGATTGAATTTCTGCCTTCTTCGTCTCTTCCTTAGCCGCTTGCGACGTTGTTTCACTTGCCGCGAAAGAGGGAACTACTGAAACACTGTACATGAGCAGTATTGCCAAAATAAAACTAACACTTTTTCTGACAAATTTCATAATGTACTCCTTTCACGATTGAGATACTTATTTTCAAAAAATTAGTAAGCTTCGTTCTAGGAAGTCATCTACATGATCATCTCTAAGATGCATAACGTAAAAGTCTATATCACTCGCATTCTCCTTTCGTAGTTTTGAATATGAGTCAATCGTTTCTTCTGTTGTGTCTAGATTATTAAATAGTACAGAAGAAATTTCAATGGACTGGCGTAGATAGTATGTTGATGTCGTAAACAGCATGAAATACGAGTAAATTTCCGTCCGGACAACTAAAAGAGGGTGTCGCAAACCAGCTGTAAATTAGCTGTTTCGCGGCACCCTTCATTAATTTGGGCATGCCTTTCTGATGATAGGACTGATTACGCCAAGGGTATCAGTACGACGCTACATTTCGTTCAAAAGACTTCAAGAAAGCATACTGTATTTATAATATTCACTGCAATACATCATCTGAATATACCTCAAGCAGGTTAGTAATATAATTCCTGCTCACAGGGAGATTGGTAATCTCATGACCATTAAAAATATCGACGGAATATGGATAAGTTATTTTTACTCTGTAGATTTTAGATTTTGCAATTACATACGACCTATGTATCTGGATAAAATTTTCACAGCCTAATAACTGCATCACTTTGTTTAAGGTTCCTCTAAGATAGATTTCCTCTTTTGTTGTATGATAGATTATCGTATGATTATTCACTTCCACAAAAACTATATCACTTTGACGAACACTATTTATGGTGGACTCTGCTATGATAGTGAACACTCGCTCCGGTTTTTTTTGCTTCACTACTCTATCCAAAAATAGCGAAAGTCGCTTCTCGTCAATAGGTTTTTTCAAGAAGCCCATTGCTTCCACTAAATATCCGTCAATAGCACGAGCAGAATCAATGGTAACAAAAATGATAGGTACCCGATTGCCCATTTTTCGGATATGCTTTGCTGTAGTCATCCCATCAATATCTTCTTCACTACTTAGCGAAATATCGAGCAAAACTACGTCTATATCTATGTGAGCATTAAGATATTGAATTAATTTCTGGGACGAATAAAAATCAGCACATTGCAGCTCTATATTTTTATTTAAAGCCCACCGAGATATAGACGCTTTTAACGCATCGCGCCAATAACATTCGTCTTCACAAATTACGACCTTCACGGCATACCACTTCCTTCATTTGTACAGTTAAGATACAAGTGTTGAAAATTTATGGTCGGTGGCTACAGCCTGCGGCGCTTTACCGAATTGCTTGATATGTGATTCTATGACGGGGACGGGCAATTCATCTTCAGACGGGTTTCCTTCATAATACGGCGTAGCACGAGACGACTTATTTGGAATCTTTTTTCCCTCGACAACAACAACTTCTACATGGGCGACTCGAATTCCTTGCTTGTTTTTAAGGCGAAACTCTGACTTTTTAAGGGGTAACTAATCAGAACCTGGAAAACAATTTTTAACAAAAGCTTAACAGACCCAGAAGCTGGGGGCCAATGAAAAGGCAGCCCCACAGCGCTTGATGCTTTTTCTGCATCTTGTCACCTTCCTCCCCGGTCATAGCCCATCCCGTGCCTACCTGACCGCCTTGGATATGATCTGACTCAACTTTTCAATGGTTGCCGCAGCATCCTGCTTGCCCAGGAACATCAGGTCGATGGTTTCCGTGATATCCGAGTTCAACCCCGGCACCTGAGCATCATAGGCCAGTGCAGATCCATGAGCATGCCCTATGTTACGTCCCTCAGTCAAATAGCTTGAATGCTCAATTGTCGCCTTTTTCATAATGCTCTCATCGGCCGCAGCAAGTGTACCCATGGCATTTCCGCCTTCAACTAGCCGCGCCTCCTGCCCCTTCACAGAGACGTAGAATGCTGCCAGCTTCATGGCCTCTTGCACATGCGGACTATTTTTGTTTACAGCTACATAGGCAACCGGAATGGCGACGGGCTCATTCTTACCGGTATTGGATGGCCAGTAGATATAATCGAAGTTGAGGCTTTTATTTTGACTAAACAAGGGCTCCAGCCATCTTCCCGCCGCCAGCATGCCGACTTGATTGGACATGAACATCGCGTCAGCCCCTTGCCCTTTGGGAAGCGAGCCGAGATATACCGCATTTCCCTTTTTCACCATATCGTACATAAAACTGAAGGCTTCCTTGCCCTTTTCATTGTGGTCCAGCACATATTTGCCTTGTTCATCAAAGATCTGACCGCCATTCGACCACACCCATGAATACCAGTGAGCCCACCAGTTTTCCGCAATATAACCCTGCTTTCCAGCTGCCTTCAGCTTGGATGTAACCTCCTCAAAAGCATCCCAGTTCCACCTGCCTTCGTCATAGTATTCTTGCGGCGTCTTCACGCCTGCTTCCTTAAATACCTTTTTGTTGTAATACATGACCATCGGGTTGGAGTCGGGAGTGACCCCATAGATTTCCCCGTCACGCTTTGCCGGTCCCCACAATCCTTCCGGAAAATCCTCAGCCTTCACATCACTCGCATCACTATTTAAAAACTCACCCAAAGGCTGCACCTGCTTCGCCCCGATCAAACGCGCAATCGTCGGTTCATACGCATAAAACACATCCGGTCCGCGACTTTCCTGAAGCTGTGTCAGCAGCTTTTGCTCATATTGGTCTCCCGGCACAGGCACCAGCTTAACCTCGATATATGGGTTTTCCTTTTCAAATGCATCCAGCGCCCGCTGATACACCTTCACCTCCGCAGGATTACCCCAAGCCAGCATCGTAAGCCGCACTTTTTGCCCGTCTGTGTTCTTTATTTTGGGAGAGGTACTGCATGCCGCTGCAAGCAAAAACAGAACGCTGAGGAAAAATCCAATCTTTATCCAGCTCATGTAATTGTCCACCTTAACCGCCTCCTGTAGCTTCACTTGGTTGTATGTCTTCTTTTTTTGAAACGCTTACAAAACTTTCCCTATCATCATATGTAGGAGGGCGAGACACGATATCCCCATTTTCATTTCTATATAAAATTTATTGTTCTCGACGAGATCTGCATATCAATGTTGCTGTAAAACGAACAAGGCAGCCTTTGAAGCAAGGCTGCCTTGAATATGCTAATAAGCTACAAAGCGGACAACGATCCCTCAGGTTGCTCCGCTCTGACAAGCAAAGCTGCTTGGGCAGCGGCAATGCGGGCAAATGGCACCCGGTACGGTGAGCAACTGACATAGTCCAGTCCGCTGCGGTGACAAAAGAGAATAGACTCACTATCCCCGCCATGCTCGCCGCAGATACCTGTCTCCAGAAAAGGCTTTTTTGCCCTGCCTTTGACAACAGCCCATTCGATCAGCTTGCCTACGCCATCCTGATCCAACACCTGAAAAGGGTTCGTTTCCAGTATGTTTTTTTCCATATAGGAGCCGAGGAATTTACCTTCAGCATCATCTCGACTGTAACCAAAGGTCATTTGCGTCAGATCATTGGTTCCAAAGGAGAAAAAGTCCGCGTACTGGGCCACGCTATCTGCCAGCAGGGCTGCTCTTGGAACCTCAATCATGGTGCCCACCCGATACTTGAACCACTTAAATTCCTCGCTAAGCACCTGAACGGCTACCTTATCAACCAGTTCCCTCATTTGCTTGAGTTCATTGGAGTGACCGACCAGCGGAATCATAATCCCCGGTCTCACATCCACGCCCCTGCGTAGTGCCGCTTCCGCGGCCTTAAAGATCGCTTCAATCTGCATGTCGTATATCTCTGGAAACAGAATGCCCAGCCGAACACCGCGCAGACCCAGCATAGGGTTAATTTCCCGTAGTTCATGAACCTTGGAGATAGTGCTTTTAAGACGTTGGAGCTCCTCCGCGTGGCCGCCGGAAAGCACAAGCTCCCGATGTCGCTCCTGAAGCTGTTCCAGATTCGGCAGGAACTCATGTAACGGCGGGTCCAGCAGGCGAATCGTCATCGGTAAACCGTCCATCGCACTGAACATAGCCTCAAAGTCAAATTGTTGCATTTGGAGCAGACGATTCAAATGAAGAATCCGCTCCTCCTGATCATCGGCCAAAATCATCGCCTGAACGATAGGTAGACGATTGCCAGAGAAAAACATATGCTCCGTACGACATAGCCCGATGCCTTCGGCTCCAAATTCACGGGCTTTGACTGCGTCGAATGGCGTATCCGCATTAGTGTAGACCTTCAACGTCCGAATGCCGTCCGCAATCTCCAGCAGCTTCAGTAACTCCGGTGTAATAACCGGCTCATTGAGCGACAGACTGCCTTGGTACACCTGTCCGTTGGTCGAATCGAGTGAAATATCCTCCCCTTCCTGAAAGGTCAGGGTACCGATACTGACGCTCCGACTGCTCAGATCAATGCTCAGCGCGTCACAGCCGCAAATGCAGGGTTTACCCATGCCCCTTGCAACCACAGCAGCATGGCTGGTCATCCCACCTCGACTCGTCAGCACCCCTTCGGCGGCAATGATTCCGTGAACATCATCGGGTGAGGTCTCCACACTGACCAGGATGACTTTTTGCCCATCCTTCGTCCAGTTCACTGCCGTATCCGCGTCGAATACAATACGCCCACTCGCTGCGCCAGGCGAGGCTGGAAAACCTTGGGTAATTGCCTCCAGCGGTGTGGAAGTATCAATGGAGCGATGCAGCAGCTGGTCCATGTGGGACGGTTCGATCCGCTGGATAGCCTCCTCTTTGCTGATAATCCCTTCCTCCACCAGATCCACAGCTATTTTTACAGCCGCCTGCCCCGTTCTTTTGCCGCTGCGCGTCTGTAGCAGATACAAATTGCCTTTTTCAATCGTAAATTCGATATCCTGCATATCCCGGTAATGACACTCCAGCAATGAGGCCAGCTCTTCCAGACGATCATAGACTAGCGGCAGCTCTTCCAGAAGTTGTGGAATAGGGTTAGGCGTTCTTATTCCTGCCACGACGTCCTCTCCCTGAGCATTTACCATATACTCACCGTACAGTTCCTTCACACCTGTGGAGGGATTGCGGGTGAAGAGCACTCCGGTTCCGCTATCGTTGCCGAGATTGCCAAACACCATGGCCTGAATGCTCACTGCTGTTCCTTGTTCATCTGGAATGCCGAAAGCCTTCCGGTAAACCTTGGCACGCATATTGTTCCAACTGCGGAATACAGCCCCCACCGCCAGTTGCAGTTGCTGATACACATCCTGTGGAAACGGCTGTCCACTCCGCTCTGCGACAAGATCTTTATAATTTGCGATCAGTTCCTTCCATTCTCCTGCGCTAACCTCTTGGTCACTGACACGCCCGTTGGTTTGCTTGCTCTGCTCCTGAAGCTGATTAAAATGGATGGAGTCTATTCCTAGCACGACCTCGCCGAACATTTGAATAAATCTGCGGTAACAGTCATAGGCGAAGGTTTCATTTCTCGACTGTTCTGCCAATCCACGCACGGTTTCATCATTCAGACCCAGATTCAGAATCGTATCCATCATACCGGGCATTGAGGTTACCGAGCCTGAACGGACAGATACCAGCAAAGGCCGCTCCGTATCTCCGAATATAGCCGACTGCGCTTCCTCAATGTCGTGCAGGGCGATTACGATCTCCCCCAATAAGCCCTCCGGAAGCTTGCTGCCTGAAGCAAAATAGGCTCGGCACGCCTCGGTGGTCACCGTGAAGCCGGGAGGGATCGGGAGACCCAGTGTCGTCATTTCCGCGAGATTAGCGCCTTTTCCTCCTAGTAGCGCTTTCATCCCCAACTTACCTTCGTTAAATGAGTACACTCTTTTCAGCATTAAATTCATTCCCTCCACTTATCGAGATACATGCCTGAATTAATCTATATGTCTATTTAAAGTTGTAACACAAATCAGGAGGAAATTTCAATATATATGACGTAATATATACCTATAACATTCATTTATGATGTTTTAATTAATGAATAAACTTATTTATAAAACACTTTAATTCGGAATTAGACGTATATCGGGATAGAATGACACGACTTAAAAAAACAAAAAGGACATCTGTCTAGACGTCCCTTTGCTCAGCTCAGATTTTATTTTTCTACATCTCTGTTAGCATCTTTTCAAAAATATTATAGCCGTTCGTTTCGCCTATATACGTATAACCGCATTGTGTGTAAAACTCGCTAAGCTTGTCATTTCCCGCAATACAGTCTAAACGGATTCGATCCTTGCCTGTGAAGTGGATGCCTTGTTCAATCCATTGCATCAGCTCACGGCCTAGCCCCTTCCCGGTGCTATCGCGATCCACAACCAAACGATGCAGATATACTGAGGTTCCTCCTTCAGAATCCGTTTCGTCTAGTCCCCACAACTTACGGTCCCATGCACTGGGCTGCTGCTGCAAGATCACTGCGCCTGCCAGGCTATGGTCCTCCGATGCTCGGAAAATAACCACTTCTCCGCGTGCAATAGCGCCGCCCAAGTTGTGATCATCTTTTCCTTTAAGTAAGTTGCCCCATTGCGTGGAGCCTTTGCTGTGCAGCCATCTGGCCGTCTTTAAAATTAACTCCTGAACCTCAGCCTGATCTTCAGTGCTTGCCTGAAAAGCCATTAATCCTGGTTTGACGGATGATTCGACAATAGTCATTGATGTCATGCTGCACCTCAACTCTCAAATTTTCCTTATGTATAAAATATAGCATAAAAAATGAGCGTCTAAATCTACAAAATCATCCTCTTCATTACCTCTATAATATAAATACGGCTATACTCTTATCGATCATTTATGGTGAAAAATGTAACCTTTCTAATCATTTCAACCGATGATATCCGTATGAGAAAAGATGGAAAGGTTGTGAATGAGGTGCCAAGCCGTAATCCATATCTCCTCAAAAAGATATTTGGCATAAACAAAGAACGTATACTCATCTTCGCGCTGCTGCTGATCCCGGCTATCGCTGCCTTTATTGGAACACGGCCTATGCCTGCACAGTATATTTTGCAAGGAGAAATGCATCCGGTCAAAGATCTTGGCGTTCAGGGAAGCGTGTTTTTTGCGTCTGTTCAAACGGGTATTGCTAACAATCTCCTGGAGCGTTGGAATGTATATTCCAGTGAAAATGTATCCGGGGGAGCGATTACATTTGAACCCCTTGCCCCTGATGAAGTGGACTCTTATTTGAAGGACCTCACAGAGACGGACACGCTAAAATATTCTGCCATGCAAGCCGTACATGCAGCGACGGAATTAAGCGTAGACAGCGACACAGCTGAGGCTACGGCGACGTTCTCGAATCTTAGCAAATTGGAGGATGCTCGCTATGCGGAGCTATTGACTCATTTGCAGGATCTTTCGGGAAATTCCTTGGGTCTGATGACAGGCATCGGACTGTATGAGGAAGCCAATAACATCGACTTTTCAGATGGCGGACGTCACAAAATCGCAGGCTCTGGCACGATGGAAGAATACGGAGATGTCGGATCGGTCGGTGGACTGGAGCAAAAGCTGCTGGGAGCCGAGGCTGCAAAGGTTGATCTATTTTTCGTACCGGCAGATTATGAATGGTACGGTGAGGAAGGCAACGAAGCAGAAGCTGCCCGAGTCCAAAAGGAGCATGGGCTCAAGCTACGCATTATCCCCGTAGAAACACTGGAGGATGCTATCGTGTATTTGAAGCAACTAGACTGGGAGGAAGTACATCTTGAATGATTCAGATTCCAAAGCATTCCCGTCCAAGACAGCTGGCAGTGTACATCAAGCCTTACTAGCAGTGGGCACTATGGGCGAATTTCTCATCCTTATTTTTACGTTAGTGTATATTTACGCAAATGATTTTTATTACGATCATCTATACGAGCTGGAGCAAAAATTTACAGTTTTTAGCTTTGTTCTGTACTACATGTGTTTTGTAACCTATCTGATCTGGCTAGTTCAAGTACATAAAGCCATCCGGCAAAAGCATTCCGATTATCCGATTCGTACCGTGGGAGCCATTGCTCGCATGATTCCTTTTATTAACTTGTGGGGATTCTCCAATACATTCACCCATATTTATAGCTACTTTGCGCTCCACCCCGAATTGGAGCGCAAAGCGCGTTATATTCAAAAGATGATTGTTCCGCTATATTTTGTCTGGTTTGGTGAAGGGATTATTAACCGGATTCTTATCTTACATTTTTCCCATATGGAGTCGATGTCCATGTTGCTGGGAGCTATCATGCAAACCACCAGAATGGCATTCTTTTACTGCATGACACGGGTCATTCACAATAGTCTGGTCATGCTGAATAAAAAAGATGAAGAAGGATTGCATTAAAAAAACGAGCTGGCCTTCACGGTCAGCTCGTTTCAATCTCTGGTGAAGTGTTTTACTCCATAAACAATATTTAATTCGTCTGTGAAGCAGGTACAATTCGGTATAATCCTGAAGTCTCGCCAGCCGCGGGACGTAATTCCTGGATGAACCAGCCTAACGACAGCACTCTCTCCAGCCGATCATACTCAGCCTTCGTCAGTTCGGATGTAACAGCTTCGCTTCCTTCCTCCAGTGACAGCTCAGGCTCCCGCCCGAACGCAACGGCAATCCACGAACGAATGCCCCGGATCGTATTGTACTTGATCTGATATCCGTCCGTTACCGCGCTGACAAACACTTCCGGCTCTTTGGACGCCAGCCCGGTGACAAGCTCTGTATAATCAAAATCGGATGGTCCGTCCGTTGGCAGCTCATTTTGCTGCACCCGACGGATTAATTCGTCTTGGGACCAGCCTAAAGAGCGTAATGATTCCAGCAAGAGTGCGTCCCATTGGGAAATACGTACTCTTTTCGTCAATTCAGTCATCGTTTTTTACCTCCTTTGGGTCATGCACATCGTACAACCGCTCTTAACCCTAACGGTTAACCGGGTATGCTACATAATGGCCGGGACTGATTTCTCTCAGCTCGGTTGCACTGTTGTTATCCTTGTCCCATACTAATGAGCCGTCTGGTTGGGCCAAGCCCCCCTCCAGTCCCTCCCGCTCTCCGACTGCTCTCGGATCAGGCACAGGGATGGAGGACAGCAGCGCCTGCGTATAAGGGTGAGCAGGCTGCTCATACAACTCATCTGCATCAGCTACTTCTACCAGTCGCCCATGGTACATCACACCGATTCGGTCTGAAATATGCCGCACCATCGACAAGTCATGGGCGATGAACAGGTACGTCAGCCCGAACTCCTGCTGGAGATCCTCCAGCGTGTTAATGACCTGCGCCTGGATGGACACATCGAGTGCCGAAATCGGCTCGTCACAGACGATGAACTCGGGGTTCACGGACAGAGCACGAGCGATGGAAATCCGCTGGCGCTGCCCGCCGCTGAACTCGTGCGAGTAGCGATACAGATGCTCCCGCTTCAGCCCTACCTTTTCAAGCAAAGCCACTACAGCATCCTTACGCTCACTCCCCTGATGCAATCTGTGAATATCCATCGGCTCACCGATCAGGTCAAGCACGTTCATACCCGGATTAAGAGAGGAATATGGGTCCTGAAAAATACTTTGAATGCGCCGACGCAGCGGCTTGAGCTGTTTGTCGTTCAGCTTGGAAATATCCTGACCGTCAAAGCGTACCGTACCTTCTGTATAATCGTATAACCGTGTCAGACAGCGTCCAACCGTTGATTTCCCACTACCTGACTCACCGACCAGTCCGAACGTCTCACCACGCTTGATTTGAAAGCTCACGCCATCCACCGCCTTGAGCACCTCAGAGCTACGCCCTAACAAATCCTTTGCGGTCACAAAATGCTTCTTAAGCTGGTGTACCTCTACCAAGGGCTGATGCTCACCCAATACATCGTTTGCTTCACTCACCGTTATTCCCTCCTTCCGCTTGCCCCGCTTCGGGCGTCTCGTAGACTCCAGCAGGCACTGCGTCCGGCTCGTTCAACCAGCAGGCTGCTCGCTGATCCGGGCGCAGCTCCACCATCGACGGCCGCTCCACACAGCGGGCAAACGCATGCGGGCACCGTTCCATGAACGGACAGCCCGATGGCGGGTTCAGCAGGTCTGGCGGCGTGCCCTCAATCGGCACCAGCCGCTCGCGGAAGCCGTTCGTGCGCTGGGGCACAGAACGCAGCAGGCCCTGCGTATACGGGTGGCCCGGACGATAAAAGATATCGTCCACGCGCCCCTCCTCCATCACCATACCGCCGTACATGACGATGACACGGCTACACACCTGGGCGACGACGCCCAGGTCATGGGTGATCAGAGCAATCGACATGTCGGATTGCTGCTTCAGCGTCTTGAGCAGCTCCAAGATTTGCGCCTGAATCGTCACGTCCAGCGCTGTAGTCGGCTCATCTGCAATCAGCAGCTCCGGGCTGCACGAGAGCGCCATGGCAATCATCACCCGCTGGCGCATCCCGCCACTGAATTGATGCGGGTATTGGTTCATTCGGCGCTCCGGCTCGGTAATGCCTACTTGTCGCAGCAGTTCTACAGCTGCTTGCGTAGCCGCTTCCTTGCTCAGTCCTCGATGTCTGCGGATCACCTCAACCAGGTGATAGCCAACCTTTTTGACCGGATTCAGTGAGGTCATCGGGTCCTGAAAGACCATCGCAATCTGGTTTCCGCGTATTTTGCGCCATTGCTTTTCCGTCAGAGCGGTCAGACTTTGTCCCCGATAACGGATATCGCCGTTCAGCCGCTTGCCCGGCGGGGCGATCATCGACATGATCGCTTTCGCTGTAACACTTTTGCCGCTGCCGGATTCTCCTACGATTCCTACCGTTTCTCCAGCATCAATATGAAAACTAACCCCTCGAACTGCCTGATTTTCCCCTTCACGAGTGAAAAAGGAGACCTCCAGCTGTTCGACGGACAGTAGATGTTCCGTCATTGTGTTTCGCTCCTTCCTGTCGCTCCTGGAGCCATTTGTAATGGATTTGTGCTATGAATCATCGTTTTACTAATTTGGGTTCAAAGCCTACACGCAACACATCTCCCAAAACATTAAAGCTCAACACAGTCAGTAAAATAAGTAGACCTGGGAATAATGCCATATATGGGGCCTGTGCAATATATCCTTGGGCATTATTCAGCATACTGCCCCACGTAGCGTTCGGTAGCTGAACACCAAAGCCGAGGAAGCTCAGTGACGATTCCATCATAATCGCTGAAGCGATATTGTTCGTCGCCCCTACGATAATTACCGGAATCAGATTCGGTACGATGTGCTTCATAATAATACCAAACGTACTTTGTCCCGAAGCTTTGGCGTATAGTACATACTCCCGTTCGCGCAACGTCATTGTCTCTGCACGAACCACCCGAGCAATGTTCATCCACATGAGCAGGGCGATAATGACAATGATATTGCCGACGCCCGGCTTCAAAAACACACTCAGTAGTAAAATAACCAAGAAAGACGGAATCGACATGATCAGCTCCAAAACCCGCATAAGCAGATTGTCGATCCATCCTCCAAAATATCCGCTCACAATACCTACCACTGCACCGATACTGGTCGCAATAATCATGGACGCAAAGCCTACCAGCAATGATACACGTCCACCGTACAGTGCTCTTGTAAAATAGTCCCGCCCATAATCATCCGTCCCAAACCAGTGTGCCGCTCCCGGCGGTTGGAGACGCTCTAGCACGTTCAACTTATTTGGGTCCTGCGGCGATAAAAATGCGAAAATCGCCCCCAGCGAGAATACGATCAATAGTATGAGGGCGACGGCGCCCATTTTGCTCGTCATCAGCTCGATCCCGATGTTGCGCCATTTGCTCCGATTCATGAATTCACCTCGTTGATTTAATTCTCGGGTCCGCAATGCTGTATAAGATATCTGCAAGCAGATTACCCAGGATCAGCAGCAGAGCGGAAAATAAAGTAATCCCCATGATGACGGGATAATCCATCCCTTTCACCGCCGTCATACCCAGCGAGCCAATGCCCGGCCAGGAAAATACCGTCTCCGTCACAATGGCTCCAGCCACCAGGTCCGCAACCGACATTCCGAGCAGTGTAATGATGGGCAATAGCACATGCTTGAGCACATGTCGAAACAAAACCAGTCTTTTTCCAGACCCGAACGCGTATTGAATCTGCACATACTCTTCCTTGAGCTGCGTAATCGTGCTGGAACGGATGTACCTCACATACACAGACAGAAAGCCGAAAGCCAGTACAAAACATGGTAAAATTCCATGCTTAATCACATCGAGCACCGAGTCCGTACCGATGGTACGCATCCCTGTACTCGGAAGCCAGTGCAGATAAATCGCAAACAAATAAATAAGTAAAATACCGAGCCAAAACAGCGGAACAGATATCCCGATGTACGACATCAGATTAATGAGCTTGTCGATCCAGCGATTCCGATTAGCCGCAGCCGTCAAACCGAGTGGAATTGCAATCAGCACAGCCAGTATGATAGATGCGCCCATTAACCCGGCTGTAGCCGGTAGACGATCGAGAATCTGATCCAGCACAGGCTGGTGATTAATTAGCGAGTAGCCGAGATCACCCGTTAGGCTCTTTTTAAGCCATAATATGTACTGCACATAAGCGGGCTGGTCCAGCCCCAAGCTATGCCTCATTCGTTCAATGTCTTCCAGATGCATATTCGGTGTAACAAAAGAGAGAACCGGATCACCTGGAGCCAGCTTGATCAAGCCGAAGCAGACGATGGACACAAAAAATAGCATCGGTATAACTTGCAGCAACCTTCTGGCGATGAGTTGTCTCATACGTTTCCCTTCCCCTTGCTGTTTTCGAAAAAAATAAGCTGGTTAGCCCAGCTTATTTTTGAAAACCCTGTCTTATTTGTGATAAATTTTGGACAAATCCTCGAAAATCACGACCGGCTTCAACACAGCCTGATCAATACCGCCATACTGCTTGTCGAAGGCTACAATAGTCTTGGTGTAAGCAATCGGGTAGATGACAGCATCCTCAGCCAGCAGCTCCTGTACCTTTTTATAAATTTCTCCACGTTTAGTCGTATCCGACTCACCCGCGCCCTCTTCCAGCAGCTTATCCACTTCTTTATTTGAATAATGCGAATAATTGGAGGACGATCCGGTGCTATACAAAATACGATACGCGTCAGGGTCATACCCCATGATATAGCCGCTGATCGCCAGATCGAAGTCCTTGGCATTCGTATCGACGAACTTTTGTGACCATGCTGAGGAATCCATGCTGTTCACGTCCAGCTGAACGCCTATGTCCTTTAACTTCTGCTGGATATAGAGCGCTTGTGCTTCCTGTACCTTGTTGCCGCCCGGAATGATAATGCGCAGCTTCAGTCCTTCAGCTCCAGCCGATTTCAGCAGCTCCTTCGCCTTGTTCACATCATTATTGAAAAATGCAACGTCGTTCGTGTGATACAGTACATCCTGTGTCAGAGCAGATTTCGCAGTATCTGCATAATCCTTGGAACCATAGGAGACTTGAATCAATTCATCCTGATTCAATGCATAAGAAAGCGCCTGACGTACTTCTTTTTTGTTCAACTGCTTCGTATCACTGTTTTCATTAAACATCAGATAAGCCAAGCGACCTTCGCTGTAAGGGAAAATGTCAAACTTATCTGTTGCCTTAATGGTCTCTACATTTTGTGGATCGAGATAGTTTACATTGATCTCACCATTTTGAAGGGCCAAATTCGCAGCATTCGAATCTTTAACAATCCGGTATGTTACTGAATCCAGATGCGGCTTTCCGCCAACATAGTTATCGAACCGTTCGAGTGTAACGTACTCACCGGTTTTGTACTCTTTAAATTTGAAAGGACCTGATCCAATTGGAGAATTGTTTTTTGTGCTTTTCTCAATATCCGCTTCATTCTCGAAAATGTGCTTCGGAATCGGGGATACCTGTACCAGTGCTGCCTCAAAAGCAGGAGCTGGCTGAGGAAGCTTGAAATCGACCGTTGTATCATCAACCTTGCTCGCCTGAATCGGTTTGCCATTAACCATAAAATTACTTCTCAAAAAGCTGTGCTGCTTCTCGTCCAAAATTTTGTTAATGGTGAAAACGACATCGTCAGCTGTCAGCTTCTCGCCATCATGCCAAGTCAGATCTTTTTTCAATTTTAGTGTATAAGTCAGCTTGTCTGCTGAAGGAGTCAGACTGTCTGCCAAATAAAATGTCTTTTTGCCATTGTTCACCTGAAACAATGGTGCGAATATCGCCTGGTCTATCGTCAGACTTACCCGGTCACCCGCATAGTTCGGATTCAGCACCACCGGATCAGCTTGTACGCCAATGATCAGGCTGCCGCCATCTTTAGGCTGTTCGTTATCAGCTGTTGTGGTAGCTGTACCAGGCGTATTCCCATTCGTCTCAGACGTAGATCCAGAATTCCCGCCGGAGCATGCACTTACAACCAACATTAATACAATTAATACCAATACACCAGTCAAATTACGACGCATCGCTCTAGCCCCCGTGTCCTCTTAGTATGTAATAAATTTATTATAAATCGGAATAGTCGGATTTACAATCGATCAAAAACTGTTTATTCCCCTTGTCATTAGCATTCCAGACATTATGTGATCGAATCTAGAAAAAAACACCCGGTAAGGGTGTCTTCAGAGTATCCACAAACTGATCAGTGCCAGGATGGCAGGCAGGCCTTGCTTTAATAAAATAGACTTATTAGCAGTTAATGCACCATACAACGCAGCCACTACCACACAAATGACAAAGAATAATTGGATTTGCCGCCCGATCACAGTATCCGGATAGAACAAGCCCCACACCAATCCGGCTGCCAAAAAGCCATTGTACAGCCCCTGATTTGCAGCCAAGGATTTGCTTGCTTCCGCCAGCTCCTTCGAGGTGCCGAACGTACGCATCGCCCGCGGAGTCGTCCACAGAAACATTTCCAATATTAGAATGTACACATGCTCCAGAGCTACAATTCCGACCAATATTGAACTAAGTAAGCTCAAGTATATTCCTCTTTTCCACATAAAGTTACTATGAGGTGATTTTTAGATCTATCCTCGAAAAGTATAGTTCATCTTCCAAAAACAGTAAAGAGACCGAGCCTAAGGCCCGGCCTCATTTCTACATGAAGCCTTACATCGTTCTCGCAAAATCCAACAAAGCTTTGGACATGCTGTTGATCTCGTCTGTAGATGCATTCACTTGCTGCGTTAGCGCGGCTTGTGTTTGTGTCAGCGTAGACATGTTACCGATATTGTGCAAAATCCGCTCGATGAGTGTCTTCATTTCGTCCAGACTAGTCTCGATATTTCCGGTCGCATCAGCACTGTGAATGGCAAGTTTTCTCACTTCATCTGCGACTACCGCAAAACCCCGCCCCTGCTCGCCCGCACGCGATGCCTCAATGGCAGCATTCAGACCCAGCAGATTTGTTTGATTCGCAATCTCTTTAATGAAGTTGGAAATGTTTTGGGTTTCTTCTGCACTGACTTTGGCTTGATTCGCTGCCTCTGTCGATTGCTCCTGAGCCGTTGCCAGCTCCTGCGCCTGGTTACTAACCGAGGTAACGCCGTTCACCATTTCCGTAATGGAATCGGAGAGATGCTGGATTTTGAGCGTAAGCTCATCCGCGACAGCCTGCTTTTCCTTTTCCACTGTGATATCACGAATGGTCCCGGCAATACGAATAGGCACTCCCTTGCTATCGCGTATGCTTCTTCCACTGTTTTGATACCAGCGATATTCGCCATTTTTACTTTGCAAGCGACACACCATGTCATATGGCGTACGATCTGAATAGTCATTTAAATGATCAACTACAGCCTTAAACGCATGCTCGGCATCGTCAGGATGTATACGCGAACTCCAACTGCTTAGTACACTCGGGAAGTCCTGCTCATCCTTAAAGCCCAAGATGTGGCGGAATTGCTGGGACCACCAAAATATATTATCCGGGTTCTCAATGTCTCCATCAGCCAGAATGACATCATATGGAGCCTCCACCAAAACACGATTGATGAGATCATATCTTGTAACTAGAGCCTGCAACTCCTCGGACTTGATCTTCTGGTCGTGCACATCCAACAGAGCGCCCGCAATCCGAAGTGGCACTCCCTGCTGATCGCGGATCGTCGTTCCGGTAGCCCGGAACCAGCGGTATTCTCCATGCTTCAGCTTCAAACGATACTGTACGTCATAAGGCGTCTTGCCCGTAAAATCCAGCAAATGATCTGACAAAGCTGCCAATGACCTGTCATGATCTTCGGGGTGCAGCCGGGATGCCCAGCTGTTTAATACATTGGGGAAGTCCTTTTCGCTCTGATACCCCAGCATAGCACGAAATTCTTCTGACCATGTGAACGTATTACTTGGATTGACGGGATCACCCGCAACCACCTCCATGTCCCATAAGCCAATCTCTATAGCCTTGGTAACAAGCTTCAGACGGATGTCAACATGTTGAGCATCCTTTTTCATGGACTCAAGCGCTTGGTTGACATTGTTTGCGATTTCTTGAACCTCGGAAGATTTGGATGAAACTTGTATTGCGGCAGAATAATCCTTCTGCTGTATTCTTTGTGAAAGTTTGCGGCTTTCTTCTACTAAAGGAGCAAGTGAGTCGGTCTCATTTTTTTTAAAAAACATATATGCTCTTCCCTTCTAAGCCAATATATAAAACGATATAGTTTAATATCGGAATTTTATTAAGAATCATTATAAATAAATCTAAAATTGCATAGGTAATAAGAATCATTTTTATGTCCATATACCTATATATTCATACAAAAAACATCGAAAAATGTCGAAAAAGGAAAGATCTTAATAAGTCTGGAGACGAAAAGAGCACCTTCGCAATACTTCACAAAGGTGCTCTTTCTGTCAACTATTCAGTTCGTCGCATCTTATTTAATTGAAGCAACGTATTCTTCGCCCTTTTCTTTATCATATTGGCCTTCCCATTTGGACATGACCACAGCGGCAAGCGAGTTGCCTAATACATTGACTACCGTACGCGCCATATCCAGAATGCGATCAATACCAGCGATAAAAGCCAAACCCTCCAGCGGGAGGTTCACTGCTCCAAGTGTAGCGAGCAAAACGACAAAGGAAGCACCCGGCACCCCTGCAATACCTTTGGATGAAATAATCAAAACTAGCACCAGCGTGATTTGTGTCGTGATTGGCAGGTCAATGCCGTACATTTGGGCAATGAAAATCGCAGCCAGTGCCTGATACAGGGTGGAACCGTCCAGATTAAAAGAATACCCAATCGGAATAACAAAGGAAGTAATTCCTTTAGGACATCCGAACTTCTCCATCTTCTCCATGATCTTAGGCAGAACACTTTCCGAACTGGCCGTCGAATATGCAAGCAACAGCTCACTTTTCAAAATTTTAATCATGGTCCAGAGACGGGTACCGCAAAGCTTGGCGATAATTCCAAAAACAATCACAATGAACAGCGCCATGGAGCCGTACACCGACAAAACAAGCTTCAATAATGGCCATAACGAGGCCAATCCAAACTTGGCCACTGTCGTTCCAATCAGTGCGAATACTCCGAACGGAGCCAGGCGCATGACCTGATTGGTTACCCAGAACATGGCGTCGGCTACGCCTTCAAAGAAATTCAGCACGGGCTTGCCCTTGTCACCAATCGCCGCTACCCCTAGTCCAAACAGTACGGAGAAGAATATAATAGCCAGCATATCTCCCTCGCCCAGAGCTTGAATAATATTGGTAGGAACAATATGCACAATCGTATCTATAAAGCTATGGCCTGACTTCTCTGCAGTCTCCACATAGGAATGAATATCACTCTTGGCCAGGTGGGACATATCCACGCCGTCACCCGGTCGAACCAAGTTGGCAACAAGCAGTCCGAAAAGGATGGCGATTGTCGTTACAATCTCAAAGTACAGAATAGACTTGCCGCCAAGTTTACCTAGTTTTTTCATGTCTCCCACGCCGGCAACGCCGATAATGAGCGTTGAGATCACAATAGGCACGACAATCATCTTGATCAAGCGGATGAAAATATCGCCGATTGGCTTTAAGTAGACTTCCACCCCTGAATTGCCGTAAAATAAGGCACCAATAATAATACCTAAAGCCAGACCGATAAAGATTTGCATCGTCAAATTAATCTTTTTCACTTCGTGTCCCCCCTGGCTGATTTGTATATTTTTGCAGTATGCTGTTCTTAATATTCAAATGATGTTATTTATACTACAATCTGATCTATAAAAAACGACAATTATCTACAGCCACATTTATTTTTTTCTATAAATTCACAAACTTTAACGGCGAGCCTGTGAATTTAGCTCACATTGCCTTTCTGACTGAATACCCAGGAGGTGAATATGGATGAAGTTGAATACGCTCCTTTTCCTGCTCATGCTTGTATTTGTACCGCTCGCAGGTGAGCTGAATATTCACCCGTTCGCTAATACATTCCGTCTTAGCTTTGGTACGCCTGTATTTTTTTTCTTTCTGTTATCTATTCGTCATATTCCGCCTGCATTATCGGGAGTGCTTGCAGGGATAGCTGTAGTGGCCTTTCGCATCTTACTCAATCATTACACTCAGCCCGGTCTTCCCTTCGAAGAGTTGCTGACACTACATGGCCCTACCTTTTTTTATTACATGGTCTACGGTCTGCTCTTCCAGGTCCTTAACATTAATGCTGAGCCTTACCGCGCGCTCCGCGTGGGCATCCTCTCTGTAGGGATTGAGGTTGCCGCAAGTGTGTCGGAACTTAGCGTCCGGTGGAGCATTGACGGCGATTTCTGGGACATCGTTAAAATCAGCAAAGTAGCTTTCATGGCTATGATCCGCAGCTTCTTCGTGCTTGGGTTTTATAATATGATTCGGCTAAATCAATCGGTTCAGCATGAAGAGGCACAAAGGCAGCAGACAGAGCGAATTTTACTCCTTGTATCGGACTTGTATGAGGAGTCGGTCCAGTTAGGCAAAACACTATCACATGCAGAACAAATCACTCGTGAAAGCTACGAGCTGTACCGTGAGCTACAGCAGGATGAATCTCTGAAAGATAGAGAACATTACGCCAGACAGGCACTTCGTATTTCCGGACAGGTTCACGAGATCAAAAAAGACAGCCAGCGGATTTTTGCTGGTTTGTCCAAGCTGATTGATGCCGAAAGCGGAGTCCATTACATGGCTTCTCAAGAGCTTGGGGAGCTAATCATCCGAACGAACAGCAAATATGCGCAATCGCTGGACAAGTCCATTCGTTTTACCCTTGATGTCGATCCTTTGTTACCCAAGCTGCATGTTTATACCGTTTTGACACTTATTAATAACCTGACAGCCAATGCGGTTGAAGCAATGAAGGACAACGGAAGGATCGACGTTTCCATTCGTTGTCTCCCGGGAAAAGAGGACATAGCTTCCTTTAGTGTTACCGACAACGGTCCGGGTATTCCTCTGCGGAAACGGGAAACGGTCTTCACACCAGGGTACACGACCAAGTATGATGAGGAAGGACAGCCGTCGACCGGTATGGGATTGTTTTATGTGCGTGAGGTCGCGGAGAGCCTTGAAGGAACGATTGAACTGCAACAGGATGAAGAAGAGAATACAGATAGATTACAGACCACTTTTAGAATTACATTGCCTTTACGGAAACTGACGGAGAAAGGAAGATAGCCCGGATGCGTTTTTATATTGTGGATGACGATCAGGGAATTCGTTCTATGCTGGCAGATATTATTGAAGACGAAGGTCTAGGGGAAGTCATCGGGGAAGCAGAGGATGGTACCTACGTGAATAGCGGCCTCCTGGAGCTGAACCGGATTGATGTATTGCTGATTGACCTGCTGATGCCGCTTCGTGACGGCATTCAGACCGTGCGTGCACTCGGCGATCAATTCAGCGGCAAAATCATTATGATTTCTCGCATCGAATCCAAAAACATGATCGGCGAGGCGTACTCGCTCGGTATTGAATATTATGTGGCCAAGCCTTTGAATCGACTGGAGATTATTGCAGTTATTCATAAGGTGGCTGAGCGTCTGCGCATGCAGCAATCGATTACGGATATCCAGCGCACGCTTCAAGGGTTGTCGATGTTCACATCGAATAACCCAACGGCAACAATTGAACCGACCCGAAACATCGTAACTTCCGGGCAGTTTCTGCTCTCTGAAATGGGGATGATCGGGGAAGCCGGGAGTATGGATCTACTGGACATGCTGGAATTTCTGGACCAGTATGAGGAGGAAACAGGCAATCTATCTCCCTATCTGTTCCCGCCGTTGAAGGATATATTTGCCAATGTGGCGTCCAAACGGTTGGGGGCTTCAGCCTCAGCAGTAGAGCTGAGTAAGGAAATCAAAGCATCGGAGCAACGTGTCCGCCGCGCTATTTTCCAGACGCTAAGCCATATAGTATCGCTCGGATTGACCGACTATACGCATCCTAAATTTGAAAATTATGCATCCAAATTTTTTGATTTTACAGAAATCCGCAAAAAAATGCTGGAGCTGCAAAACAATGTGGAGCCTTCACTGTCCCAAGCCCGCATTAATACGAAAAAGTTCGTACAGGTGCTCTATATGGAAGCAAAACGGCTATTACACTAAGCATTTTGCATAAATCCCAAGAGTATTCACAAATCAGCAATATATAGATCGGAACGGGTTAGTCCGTCTAAATATTGTACCTTCGAGCGTTGGGAATCGAATTATGCAAACTGCTGACATTAAAAGAAAAGCACCTGCATCTCCCCATGTATCTATTACTCGGAGATAAAACAGGTGCCCATCGTTGATGATTCGATATCCCTTTAGTCCAGACTCTTGTCCTGCCACTCCATAGTTTCTAAGAGATCTACACCATCGGACAGCAGACGTTTCAAGACATTCAGTTCTTCCGAGCTATAACGATTTAAAAATTGAAATAACTGCTGCTGTACCTTAACATGCAGTCGTTCATGCACAAGAAAAAGTCTTTTCCCCAACGGGGTTAACCGAAAATAAATTTCTTTCTTGTTGTCGTTAAGCTGGGTTCTGCGAATCCAGCCTTCCTTGAGCAGCTTGGTGCTGACTTTCGAAACTGTACCCTTGCTCAGCTCAATTCGATCCGCTAATGTCGTAACATTAATCGGCTCATGCCTCCCGATACAGTCAATAACGTGCACATCCGTCAGATTGAGCGAAGCAATTCCATCAAAATGCTCGTGGATTTCTTCGAGAACAGTCATGCTCTCTCTCTGCTGATGCTGTTCCAGCTGGTGATTCATCTTAATGAGCAAATCATAAACATGCTGAACTGATGTCGCTATCTCCATACGAACAAATGGTCACTCCTTTGGCATACTCCTCCTTTTATTATAGCCCATATTTGTTTCATAGAAAACAATATATGCATACGGAAAGCTCCCCTTTAACATTTCCGTATATATACAAAATATATCTATTGTAGATACTTTGTTTCCATTGAAACAATTTTATTTTAGTGAAATTGAGAATGATTATCAACCTTTTTTTAAAAAAGTTATTTCTGTTTCACTCCAAACTAAGTAGGTATTTTCATTTTGAAAAATATAATTGTATAATCGTAAAATGAGAATAAGCTAGAAACAAGTTCTCCATAGAAGGGATGATGATACATGTCGGATGCAAACCAATTATTCGGTCAAGCACTGGTTAAATCACTGGTCGGGGAACGTGGACATATTCGAGTAGCTCGGGCTTTACCAGACATCGACGTCGAGCTGGCAGGGAAGAAAAATGCAGAAATGCCTTACAGCATTTACCAACTGCTGAAGCATATGATTTACTGGCAGCAATTTATGTTGGAGCATTTGGAAGGACGGAAGCCCCAGCTTCCGGGGAATGTCATGGAAAGCTGGCCCGAAGAGACTGGACCGCAAAGCGAAGAGGCATGGCAGGCTGTTATTAATGAATTTTTACAGGGCGTGGATCAGGCTGTGCAGATTGCCGAAACCGCGCAACTGGATGATTCACTAGCTCATTTCCCAGGTGAAACGAAAGCAGGACTTCTGCGGAATATCGCTTCCCACAATTCATATCATTTGGGTGAAATCGTACTGCTACGCCGGATTTATGGAGCTTGGCCACCACCAGGAGGCGGCTTTCCCGCTTAAGGCAACACCACGCTCTAATCAAGATTTCCCCCATCCGCTGCTTCATACCTCCATCATTGCATTGGGATTTAGGCACCACGAGGAACTCGCTTGCGTACCCTATATGGGAACCCGCTAACTCGACCTGAAGCCGTTTATCCGTAATCAGGTGCAATCCGAATAACGGTTCCCATGATGCAAGATCAAAGAGAGGTTTCGAGGTTATGGTGAGACACTTATATTTAAATCGTAATATCGCCTGTATGATCGTGATCAGCCTTATTGCTAACATGAGTGGGAGTATGATCCTTCCACTCTTTGCTATTTATGTAGAGCAATTCGGGATATCTACACTCGGCATGAGTATTTTATTTTCTCTGTTTTATGTGGGAAGATTTCTTGGTGGAGGCATGGCAGGACGAATTTATGAAAAGATTGGCGCAAAACGCTTGGGGTTGAGCCTACTCATTGCCGAAATCGCTTGTATGCTCCTGTTTCCGATTGCAACAAGCTTCATCATTCTATCCATACTGAGACTCCTCCAAGGCTTGGTAGCTATAGGGCTAACCGTCTTTGTAAGAGTCACGATCAACCATATGAGCACCGCAGAGAATCGAGGCACACTCAATGGATATATCAGCAGCAGTGAAGGTGCCGGTATGATTTTAGGGCCTCTTATGAGTGGAGCTATTGTTTCTTATTTTTCTTTATCCATTCCGTTTTATTTCGTTGCTATTTTCTCATGTATATCCTTCGTTGCCGTTTCAAGAATGACTTTCCTCAGTTCTCCCTTAAAGCCACAAGAACAGCATTCGCCCCCTCTAAAACCCAAAGGAAAAACCATGTTAACGAAACCGTTACTTGTCTATTCTACCGTTCATTTTCTTGAAATGAGTGCATTCGCTATATTTTTAACGTACTTCTCTGTATATGCAACCTACAAGCTCCATTGGAGTCCCGCAGAAATTAGCTTAGCTTTTACAATTATAGGCATATCAACCTTCATATCAGCACCCTTTATTGGCAAAATATCTGATCTACTTAAGGATCGCTTGATGCTTTGTATCATCGGTCTATTGTTGATCATGGTGGAAATCATCTTATTTCTTTGGTACACAGAACCATGGATCGTATACTTAGCGATGTTCATCGGAGGTATAGGAGGAGCCAGCTATCTGGATTCCTTTTACTCGCAACTAGGGGATGTTATTCCTGAGGAAAATAGAAGCTCATTTATCGGCAACGTCGTATCTTTGTCCGAATTGGGGGCCATTGTGTCTCCGATCATCGCAGGTGCACTCATGGAACGGTTTAGCATCAACACTCCCTTTTACTACAATTTGATTTTGGTGTTGATCGCTATAGTTATCCAATATGTCATTCGATTCAAGTCGAAATCTATAAGAAAAAGGCCAATTGCATAAGCAAATGGCCTCCTTTTTCATCACAGCTCCAACTCAACTGCAACCCCAAAATGATCCGATACAACTGGTCCAGTTTTCCCGTTCAGTACAACGGTTGAGGATTGTACCTGTGCAGCCTTATTGGAGAAGATAAAGTCAATGCGGAGCGGCTCCGCATTACTTTCCCAGCCAGCAATAGCTTTAATCACCGTGTGGCCATCATCACGTACTGCTGCATTCGGATAGGTGTCCGACCAGCCGGATTGCAGTACATAGTCATATCCTTCTCCGCGCACTTCAGCCGCGTTGTTGAAATCACCCATCATAAACACAGGAGTCGGAGCAAAAGAATTTAGCACTTTGGTTGTACGATCCCATAGTCCACGGAAGGATTCTTCATCATTCCACCAGTTATAATGTCCACTTACAAACCAGGCCTGTACTCCGTCCACCACAGTTTGAATGCCGACAATTTTACGCGAGCGGTAGTTGTCATAATCCTGTAGCGAGGAAACATATTCGTTCACCGTAGCTGTAATCGGTGTTTTGGACAGAATCGCCAAACCCTCGTCGTATTTGGCAAAACCAACATGCGCGGGAGCCCACGTCCAATGATAGGCGTTGGACAATAGCCCGTTCAGCACATAAGCATAGTTATCACGCTTAATGACAACTTCAGGATCTGCGCTATAGTAAGCGCCCAAATCGTCCGGCGACAAAGGAGTCTCTTCCATGGACTGGTTCACTTCCTGCAAAGCAATGACATCAAACTGCTGTTCATCAATAAAAGCAGCCAGTTGCTTTAGCTTATCGTGCTGGTTTTCTTCCATCCAAGCATGTGCATTTAAGGTTAACAACTTCAAAGTAATCACCTGTTGAGTATGTCTTGTATATCTGATTTAAGCACATCAGCCTTCGGTCCGTAAACTGCCTGCACCCCATTATCTACTTTTATCAAGCCCAAGGCACCCAGCGCTTTCCACGTCTTTTCGTCCCCAACGGCATCTGTATCCTTCACCGTCACACGCAGACGGGTCATGCAAGCGTCCACCTCGACAATGTTCTGCTCACCCCCAAGCGTCTTGATGATATCCGTAGCCAGTTGATTTTGAGTGGAAACAGCTGCCACACCATCTGTCTTCGTATTCCCCACCTCGGAAGTGCCCTGAGGCTCCTCATCCGTATAGTTCCCCAGCCTTCCCGGCGTAGCCATTTTGAATTTACCGATCATAAAATAAGCGATAAAGTAGGTTGTTACCGCAAACACCACACAAGTCAGCACGAAGTTAATAATATCCTGCACCAAACCCGCATTTATAGACAACGGTAATCGGGTCAGCAGTTCAATCATACCAAACGAATGTAAACGCAAATGTATGATGTCGGCCATTCCGAACGCAATACCGGTAAGAATAGCATAAACCACATACAGCACAGGTGCTACGAACATAAACATGAATTCCAGTGGCTCCGTTACCCCTGTTAAAAAGACAGCTGCGGCTGCCGAAAAGATCATCGACTTGTACTTGCTGCGTTTATCTTTGTCTACACGGCGATACATAGCCACCGCTAGTCCCATAAGGATTCCTGCTCCACCGATCATTTGTCCTACCTTGAAGCGGGCAGGCGTCACGCCTTCTAACAAGCTATTGTAGGCTGTCGGATCGGTACCACGAAGCGCACTCAGGTCACTTGCCCAAGCCAGCCACAGCGGGTCTTGCCCGGCAACGACGCTTCCTGCCCCGGAACCCGTAAGTGTCGTGTAAACGCCACCAAGTTGAGTATAGTTAATAGGAACAGTCAGCATATGGTGAAGTCCAAAAGGAATCAGTAGTCTTTCCAGTGTACCATAGACAAATGGCGCTACAAAAGGAGCCGACTCTCCCGAAGTCGCCAACCAAATACCGAACTGATTAATCCCCCCCTGAACAAATGGCCAGATGGCAGACATGATCAAACTTACGATGACAGACCATAAAATCACAACAAAAGGAACAAAACGTTTACCGTTAAAAAAGGCTAAAGCGTCTGGCAGCTTGCGGTAATTGTAGTACTTGTTAAATACCACGGCCCCGACAAATCCGGAGATGATACCGACAAACACACCCATATTAAGTGCAGGCGCCCCTAAGATAGAGGTAAAATAGCCACTAACCGGAATGGATGCACCAAAAAGAGTGTGGGTGGTGGCACCCTCCTGGGTTAGCATTTTCGAGGACACACCCAAAATCGTTCCTGTTGAAATATTAATGAGAATAAAGGCAATTAAGGCAGCAAAAGCCCCGCCCGCTCGTTCCTTAGCCCAGGAACCACCAATCGCCACTGCAAATAGAATGTGTAAATTATTGATAATACCCCAACCCAAATTCTCCATGACCCCGCCGACAGTCAACCAGAAATGGATATCGCCAGCCAACATCGCCACTACTTTACCGAGCGAAATCATAATCCCTGCTGCCGGCATGACAGCAACAACCACTAGCAGTGCTTTCCCGAGCTTTTGCCAAAAATCAAATGATAGAAGTTTTTTCATGCTCCTTCAATCTCCATCCCTTATAGTATGTACAGCGTTGTTCGTACCCTATAAACATTATGCAATCGGTTGCACAATTATTATAATGATATCGCTTTCTATTGGCAATACCCTAATTGTAAATATCTTGGTTAATGATGATGTAAAAACTCGAAAAAGCCGCGAATTTGTTGATTTTCGAGCAATATCGTATGATAGAACATAATATTTCCTGCTTGAGATAGCAAAAGGAGACGAAGACGATGGCAGTAACCATCAAAGATGTCGCAAAACGTGCTAATGTTGCTACTTCCACCGTATCCCGTGTCATTCAAGACAGCCCCAAAATCAGCGAAGCCACCAAGGCACGTGTCCGTAAAGAAATGAAGGCGCTTGGCTATGAACCCAACTATTCAGCTCAGAGTCTAGCTAACCGTGTCACACAGTCGATTGGCATTATTATGCCTGAATCGGATGTGGCAATCTTTCAAAATCCCTTCTTTCCGGAAAGCCTTCGCGGGATCAGCGAATGGGTGAATGAGCACAACTATACACTGTCCATTGTCACAGGAAAAACGAGTGATGAATTGCTATCCCGCGTGAAGCTGATGAGCCGGACCGGACGTGTTGACGGCTATATTGTTCTGTACTCCAAGCAAAAAGATAGTATCGTGGAGTATCTTCATCAAGAAAAAATACCTTACACCGTAATCGGTAAGCCTCAGCAATTTGTCAGTGAAACTACCCATGTAGACAACGATAACTACCAGGCTGCTAAGGATGTGGTCACTTATTTGACTGGGCTGAATCATCAGCGCATTGCTTATGTTGGCGGTGATCATGAACAGATCGTGAATATTGAAAGACTCCGAGGCTACCAGGATGCGCTGCGAGAGGCGGGCTTGCCTCTACCCAAGGAATACGTGGTCAGGGAGCCATTTAATCTGGAGGACATGCGCACATTATTGCAGGCTACCCCGCCGCCTACCGCGATGATCGTTAGCGACGACCTTGTAGCCATGGCAGTACAGAAAATGCTCTCTCAGCTCGGCGTGTCCATGCCAGAGCAGTTATCCATGGTGAGCTTCAATAATCTAATGCTGGCTGAGCTGATGAATCCCCCTCTCACTTCCGTGGATATTGATATCTTCACTCTAGGTTATCAGGCAGCCAAAAGCCTGATTGAAAAAATCGAAGACCCCAAAGAGTTGACCAAACACATCATTGTTCCCCACCGAATTGTGGAACGCGAGTCCAGCCAGGTACTATGATTCTCTGAGGAATGAACAAGAACTGATTTTGTGGAAACCCATAAAATCAGTTTTTTTGCGTTGACAGGGCAAACGGTTGCACTATATACTGAACTCGCTCATATACTGGTTTCGTTAAAACAACGATCTCATTTTCCGAGAGGGGTACACAATCATGGTTTACAACCGATTATTTGACGTAGATAGCTGGAAGCTGACAACACACACTCTACATAGCACACACATGCGATTACAGGAAAGCATAACGTCCATAGGCAACGGTTATATGGGCATGCGCGGCAATTTTGAAGAAGCTTATTCAGGTGATCATCATCAGGGAACTTATATCTCCGGTGTATGGTTCCCCGACAAAACAAAGGTCGGCTGGTGGAAAAACGGCTATCCTGAATATTTTGGCAAGGTCATCAATGCCATGAACTTCATCGGCATCCGTCTGATCGTAAACCAAGAGGAAGTAGACTTATTTACGGCACACGTCAGCGATTTTGTGCAGGAGTTGGACATGAAACAGGGCATCCTGCGACGCACCTGCACCGTGAACGATCAGGTCCGTATCACTACGGAGCGTTTTCTGAGCCTCACCACTCGTGAGCTATGCCTGATTGATTACCAAGCTACGAATATAAGCGAGCAGCCTCTAACCATAGAGCTTGTCCCTTATTTGGACGGCAATACGAAGAATGAAGATACGAACTATGATGAGGTTTTTTGGTTGGAGGAGGCCCGAGAGGTTCAAGAACAATTCATCAGCCTGTCCACAACAACTATAGATAATCCCTTCGGTATTCCGCGCTTTACCGTAAACGCTACCATGGGTATTGTGACCGAGGGACAGGATCTGCAGACGACGGAAGAGAGCTTTTTGTATGCTGCACGCCACTATCAATACAGCGTCGCTCCGGGCGACAGTATCCAGCTGCAAAAAATTGTGGCGGTTACCACCTCACGGGATATGGAAAAGGATGCACTGATTCCACAAGCTGAACGCATCGCTGTGGAGGCTGTGAACAAAGGCTACACCTCCCTCAAGCAGGAGCATGTCGCAGCTTGGGCTCGACGTTGGGACAAAGCAGATGTAGAAATCGAGGGAGATACAGAGGCCCAGCAGGGAATACGCTTTAATATTTTTCAGCTGTTCTCTACGTACTACGGCGAAGATGCCCGTCTAAATATTGGTCCCAAGGGCTTTACAGGTGAAAAATATGGCGGTGCCACCTATTGGGACACAGAAGCATATGCCGTACCTATGTACCTGGCGCTTGCAGACCCGGATGTAACCCGAAATCTGCTGCTGTACCGTCACCAACAACTAGAGGGTGCCAAGCATAACGCAGCCCAGCAAGGGCTACGGGGTGCACTATACCCTATGGTCACTTTTACAGGTGTGGAGTGCCATAACGAATGGGAGATTACCTTCGAGGAGATTCACCGTAATGGAGCCATCGCGTATGCCATTTACAACTACACCAACTATACGGGCGACCTGAGCTATTTACGGGAATATGGAATAGATGTACTGGTCGAAATTAGCCGCTTCTGGGCCGACCGGGTTCACTTTTCCAAAAGCCAGCAGCAGTATATGATCCACGGGGTTACCGGGCCGAACGAATACGAAAATAACGTCAATAACAACTGGTATACCAACACGCTGGCTGCATGGGTTCTGAAATATACATTATCGGTCTTACCTCAAATTTCAGCAGAAAAATCGGAGCATCTAGCAGTTACGGCTGATGAGCTTGCACATTGGCAGGATATCATCACTCACATGTATTATCCCTATGATGAGGAGCGGGAAGTCTTCGTACAGCACGATACCTTTATGGATAAGGATTTGCAGCCTGTATCCTCCCTTGATCCCAGCAACCTTCCACTAAATCAGAAATGGTCATGGGATAAAATCCTTCGTTCCTGCTTCATTAAGCAGGCAGATGTGCTACAAGGGCTGTATTTCTTTGGAGACCAGTTCACGCTGGAAGAAAAAGCGCGCAATTTTGCATTTTACGAGCCAATGACTGTTCATGAATCCAGTCTGTCCCCGTCCATTCACGCCGTGCTGGCTGCCGAACTCAAAATGGAGGAAAAGGCAGTCGAGATGTATAAGCGGACGGCCCGTCTGGATCTGGATAACTACAATAACGATACCGAAGACGGACTTCATATCACTTCCATGACGGGAAGCTGGCTGGCGATTGTACAGGGATTTGCCGGGATGAGAACGTATCGTGAAACATTAAGCTTCTCCCCCTTCCTGCCACAGGGCTGGAACAAATATACGTTTAAAATCAACTATCGCGGTCGCTTGTTAAGTATTCTCGTACAGGAAAATGAAGTGATCATTACCCTGTTGGACGGAGAACCGCTGACGCTGGAGCTGTATGGAGAGCCAACGCACATTACCAGTGGGCAGTCGTTAATGACGAACAGTGTTTCATAAATCGGGCAGACAGGGGGAAACCAAATGAAAGCAGTCATTTTTGATCTGGACGGAGTCATTACAGATACCGCCGAATATCATTTTCAGGCATGGGGCAGCTTGGCGGCAGCGCTGAGCATCCCTTTTGATCGGGAATTTAATGAACAGTTAAAAGGAATCAGCCGTACGGAATCGCTCGACAAAATACTGGCGCGCGGTAACCTGTCCGATAAGTTTTCAGAAGAAGGCAAGCAAGAACTGGCCACACGGAAAAATACGGAGTATCAGCGGCTCATTTCAGCTGTAACGCCCTCGGACATTCTTCCAGGCATTAAAGCGCTACTGACAGAACTTCGTGAAGCCCGAATCGGCATCGCGCTGGCCTCTGCAAGCAAAAATGCAACGTTTATCCTGGAGCGACTGGAGCTAGCCTACTATTTTGACAGTGTGGTGGATGTTACCGCCATTCGGCATGGCAAGCCTGACCCGGAAATTTTCCTCACCGGAGCCGCAAATCTGGGCGTTCAGCCTGCCGACTGTATCGGTATAGAGGACGCACAGGCTGGCATACAGGCGATCAAGGGTGCCGGGATGTTTGCGGTCGGTGTAGGAACACCTTCGCAAATGCAAGGTGCGGATATCGTGGTAGCCACTACTGCCGAGCTTTCTCTGAGCATGTTGGAGTCACATTTTATCAGAGGATGAAAAAAGGAATTTCCTATAAAAGTGAGTCTGATTAGCTGGTGGACCCGTTCCACCAGCTTTTTTTATTTTTCTTGGATGCAGATCTTATTGAATTTAGAAGTTTTGCAAACCAAAACTCTAATAGCTATCAGTCTTTACTTCCATTGCCTTAGCATCAATAACAGCTCCAACTAGTTTAAGAAAATTAAAGCCCAGTATCCCATCGATCTGCATACCATAATCCATGCCTCCAATTTCCACCTGGAAATTTTCGAGTGTCGATTCTTCGAGTGTAATGGAATCTAGAGATTTAGTGTAGACATATTCTACGCCACCCACACCTCGTATAATATCAACATCATCATTCCCTTCTGGAACCATACCTATTTCTCATACTATATCTGCATTCAGAAGTGTGCTGGCAGAACCAGTATCTAGAAGCACTTTACTTAAAGTTAACTCTTCTCCCCTAAATATTACTTTTACCTTAACAAAGGGAGGCTCATATATTTCTGTAATGTTCATCTAGGCCCCCTGATTCCCACATAGCGTTCTTTTGCCGTAACCTTGGCACGAGAAGTGTGAAAAAAACAATACTCACGCTGAGGATCCACTCTGTGCAACTCATTATACCGCTTAAAAGCATCCGTCGAATCACCGAATGTATCAATTACGGTCATTTCTTCAATGAAACGCTGACCATCCTTTGAATAAGCTTTGGTTGCCTCAAGTACGACCCATTCATTGGGAAAACGTTCTTTAACTTCTTCCCATCGCATTTCAGACACCTCCATTAAAATATCCTGTATTTGAAGAAAGACAAAATGTTAATAAATCGACGTCATAAAAAGTTTTTCGACATTATTATACCATTTCCAGGTACTTTATATCGCAATCAAACTATTGTAAAGTAGCATCATTTTTTCATAATTGATTTAGCTTAAAAAGACCACAACTTCCGATCGGAAGTTGTGGCTAATGTTTATGCTTTATATAAAAACCGGGTATTTTTATAGTCGTGTTTCGTTATTCATGTATGTTTGTAAATCTTCTTTTAATTTCAATAATTTGTGATTATACTCATCAATCATGTACTGCATCTTTTTGAGTTCCTTAGCACTTTCAGGAGAATTTAATCTCTTTATAATATCGTTTGCGTTATCTATCTCATGCAGTTGCGCCTTTATTTTACTTTTTCCTCTGTACTTTATACTGTCCTTACTGACTTCAAGAAAAGCATCCGATAATTTCTTATTAGAGTTCATTAAAAAGTCACTTATTTGTTCATTACTCGCCTGGTGTATGAATAAATCACTCTTTAGATCAAGGATGCCTACAAGGCTTTTTTCAATTTTGGATAGCATTGTAGTTCTGATCATATCTATTGTTAAATGTTCAACAATTTCTGGTTTTAATCTGGATAGGCTATCCAGCCATTTTATCAGATAAGAAAGCCCTGAGATTGAGTATTTACCACTTTTGAGTTTATCTTCAATCTCAGAGTGCGGATAATAACTGAATATTTTCACACGAGGAGAGACAAAAGCACAGCTTCTATTCATCTTACGAGCAAGTTCATTAAACGAGCATTTGTCCCAATAAATCCACATTTCATAGGTGTGCTTAGCCCATTCATAGACAGTCCAGTCTGATTTTCCTCCTTGAACGGAACCAAGACGTTCTTGTTCTTCCTCTATGCTTGCAGGAGCCTCAACTAAATAAACCGGCAATTTTTTTTGTGCCAATTTTTTAGCCGCATACCACCGACGGTGACCCGATAAGATAATATATTCACTTCCTTTTTGATAACAAGTAATAGGGACTTCCCACCCCTTTTCTTTAATCACCCGTTGTATTTCTTCTGTCTTAATCGCATTATTGGTTCGTGGATTAAAAGGATTAGGGATAACATCTTTAATATCTGCCATTATTAGTCTTGATATATTTTCCAGGTTAATCTCCCCCCAGTAATTCTTGTCTCTTTACTGCGATATTTTCGATTAACTTGTCCAATTCAGTTATTAATTGTTGTGCCTCTTTTGAATCTTTCCACTCCAGATTCCCCAAAGACTCAATAGATTTATTTAGCATTTCATATACTTCTTTATAAGTGGCTTGATTCTCTTTCGACCGGTTCATGGTCATTTCAATCTCAGATTGAGCTAATGTCTTGGTTGGGTCCGATAAAAAAGAAAGTATCTCATCAGAAGTAGCATTAGTTACAAAACATCGGTCGTTGGTTATACGGCTGTTAAAGCATTTATTTTCGTATTTGGTAAGCATCATTTGTCTGATGAAGTCTTCCCCAATAGATTCAACAAATTGGGGTTGATACTGATCTAATCTTCTAATCCAAGTGAGGATATAATCAAGCATTGTGATTGAGTACATGCCATTTGATAATTTGTCCTCTATTTCAGCACGAGGATAGTATTTATAAACACGGATTTTAGTTTCTACATTTTTTTTGGTTATCCCTAATTTATTAGCTAATTGACTATAGGATATACCGCCTGCGTATACCCAGCGGTCATAGATATTTTTTGCGATTTCATAGGGAGTCCAATCAACTTGAACACTTTGTAAAGAACCTAAACGATCCTTTTCTTCGGCGGGACTTGATGGGGGATCTACGATAAATACCGGTATTTTTTTATGACCTAAGGCCTTCGCGGCATTCCATCTACGATGTCCAGCAAGCAAAATATAATATTGTCCTTTTTGATAGCAGGTTACAGGTTCCTCCCAACTCTTTGATGTTAGCACTTCTTGTAGTTGTTCTATATTTACCGAAAGATCTTTTCTCGGATTTTTGGGATTGGCCCATATAAGCTCAATTTCTATCCAATCAAAATTTTTCTTTTCATCAGTTTGTGTGATTGGTCCAGTCCCCTCCAAATTTGATATTTGCATAAGCAATTCCTCGCTTCTAGTTTTAATTTTTTGGTTATCAACCCCACATTTTGCGAGTATCTCATCAATTATCTCTATTAATTGAGAAGCAGGAATGCCGCAATGCTCGATAATATTTTCCCTGCTATAGCCTCTAATTAGCATTTGTGCAATCTTTTTTTCATTGATAGAAAACCCATCCAAGACTTCAATCTGAAATAAGTCATCCGAACTTTCCTCAGCAGTTACTATATCAATAAGAAGTTTGCTCTGATGGTTCTTTGGGGTTGTAGACGCAGGTTCATATAGATAAACCATATACCTCATGTTTAGAAAATACATTGCTTCTGTGACCATATTGGAGGTGCACCCTAGTACATATGATATATATTGAGGGGATTGATTAATAAGGTTCAACCTTTTAATCCTCAACATGATACTGTTTATTTTTTTACTTGGGCGTATAAAGTTAAAATGCTGCACGATAAAATCTATCATTCTGCCTCTTACAAATTTACGAGCGTAACTCCAAAAAAAGTCACTTCCTCTATTGAAATCATATCTTCTATGAGCTTCTATCAGCCCGACATATCCTTGTTGAATAAGATCATCTAACAACCATTTGTCATAATTCATTTTTGCGTTAATAATTTTCTTTGCTGTTCTGATTATGTTTATAGAGTAACTCTCCACTAATTTCTCAATTGTTATTTTTTCTTTTGACTGGGACTTAACCAAATGCCTCCCCCCAAAAAAGAACTATTTTTCACAAGTATATTCTAAAATTCTTTGGAAATCTGTCATTCGTCAAAGGTTCTAATTGTTTGATAATAAGGCGTTATTTTAGACAAATAATTGGATAATAAGACAAGTATCTTTTGCTCTTTCAGTGTTATACTCAGGCGCCTTTTTCGTTTGTCATTCCAAACACGTGTTTTGGAAACCAAATTTAGGGCTATACGGACACGTTCTCTGTGCTTTGCAACGTATATTCTGTTTTCACAAAATCAGGCACATAGCCGTTCAACGCTACAATCCCCTTCAATTGATTGCCGAGGGTAAGCGCAAGTAACATCGACAAAATCGCTCCCTGACTGAAGCCAAGGAAACATGTCAACCCGTATGAAAACTTTCCAACTGCTCCCTCCACTCAATTTATATTCGTGAACTGATATAATGGAAGAGTTAAGCTACTACCCGATCAACTATTCTCTCTTAGGAGACTAATGCATATGAAACCAACCTATCTTATAGATGATATACAGTGGCAACAGCTTATTCAAAATGTGGCTGACCATTTTAATGACGTGACGATCAAACGAGGTTTCCAGTATTTTAAGCAAGGAAAGGTAAAAGAGTTCGCAATGCCTGATGCCGATCATATTGCAGCTGTCGTGGATGGAAGCGAGCTATACGAGGTGGATCTCCACTTAAGCGCTTTTGCTGCCAGCAGATGTACGTGCCCTGTCCACACCAACTGCAAGCATATGATCGCCGTACTACTGAATTACGCGAATGAACAAGAACGTTCTGTACATGCTTTAGTGAACGCTCATTCGGCGGGATTCACTCGATTGGCGGCAAAAGCTGACACGGGTACTGTACCTCCTTCCCGGTCGAATCTTTCACCGGATCACAGGGAAGCAACAAGAAACGCTCTCAGTAAAACAGCAAGCAAGATACCAGACATGCCCATTTCAGAGTGGCATGATCTGTTCGATCAGTGTATCGCCCTTAACCGTGTGAACACACAAAATTCCCAATATGTCCAAAGCGCTTTAGCCTCGATCTATGCTGTGAAGCCACCGCTTTCACCCGGCATGCAACAGCTATACGGACTGCATGCTCATCTGCGTGTGCTGGAAAAGCTGGTGCCTCAGTCTCCCATGCCGGGCTATCCCTCTCATACCTATATGGGGTATTACACGCAAATCGCTGCCGATGAGCTTAAAGAAGCTATCGAGCGTGATTTTGAGAGTCCACTGGAGCTGACCGATGAACCGATGCAAGAAGCCCGTATGGCAGAAACCTTAGCCTATTTACGCCAAAAAATGCTGACAGAATCGCGTAACGGTACTTATTTTTCAGACGCGTATTATCAGTTATGGCTGCACTGGGTGCATCACGAAAGGCAGGACTCCAGCATATATACGGAGGAATTACAGCATTTACAGGCGGCTGAGGAGGAGCTCGGCACAACTTTAGCACGGCTTCCGTGGATGTTGGCTCGTAGCTGGATGCATATTTTCCAATCGCACGATAACGAAGCCTGGGTACTGCTTCAGGAGGCGGAACGAGCTTTTCCACTAAAAATCTCTTCCAGTCAATTGCTTTTGTTCTTACAGGCGTTGCGTAAAGCCGAGGATTGGGCACGTCTCAAGGACGGACTGCGACATATCGGCCCCCTGCTTCACAGTCATCGGGATGACCATTTACAAGATTATATACATGATTGGGATCTGGTTTTGCAGCACCTTCCAGAAGCGGAGCAGGACATGTGGGACACGCTAGTAGGTATGCTTCCATTTGCCGGGGGAATGTATGAAGAGGCGCTGCTTGCTCACGAAAAATGGCGGTCATGGATCGACTATCAGCTAAGCATACGCAGTGAGCCTTTGAGTTTTCGAGTGAGCGTGTTACAGCCCATTGAAAAGAACGCGCCTGAGTTACTACTCCCCTTTTACCATCAAGCGGTAGAACGTTATGTGTTGGAAAAAAACAGAACTAGCTATAAAGCAGCAGTCAAGCTGTTAAAGCGACTGTCCAAGCTGTACAAGAAAATGAAGCAAGAATCACGCTGGGAGCTGTTCTTTACGACCTTCACCAGCCGTCATAGCCGCCTGCGGGCGCTACAGGAGGAATTGCTGAAAGGGAAATTGTTATCATGAATCAATATACCGAAACGATTACCGTGCATATCCAATTAACTACCTATGGAGACGCGCTGATCTATGGCGATTCCTCCATGAACTATAGCATTTCCGGCCAAATTCTGAAGCAGCGTTTGTTTGCTTGGCATGAGGCTTCGTTTTATGGAACCGAGCTGGAGATTCAACATGTTCAAGACACGGATATTATCCTGCTGCCCTCGGAGCAGGTGATTCCTTTTCTGGCAGAGCGCGAGCTCCTGAAGCATATCGAATGGATCTGGGACGAGGCCAATGCCCCGTGGCTCCGGCTGATCCCTTTACTTGCTCACTGTATTGAGGCGAAAGCATATGTGCCCAGCTTCACAGCGTTCCAGGCGGGGAAGCTGCAATGGAAGTGGGATGCGGAAGCACTGGAAAACATCCAACCGGCAGAGCTTGCTTTGCTAGGCAGCTTGGAGAAGGGCGAGCAGGATGGGCTGATAGCGGCGTTCTCGGCTGCCGTATTTCAGCGCTGGTACGGCACCGAAGCGGAAGCCGCCGATTTGCGAAGAGAATATCCGATTCTCTTCGCCCCCAATCGCCCGGCGGCGGGTCTGGACGCGCGGGCCTGGCTCATCGCCATCGGCTGGAAAGCCGATACCGCGCCATTTCGGCCACTTCTGCAACTGCTAGAGCCAGAGCTGGAGGACGACGAGCCGTCCTGGCAGCTCAAGCTTGTGTTGCAGGACAAGCAAGACCCGGCGTTGCTGGTGTCTGTACAGCTCGCCGATGATGGGTACGCATCCGGCTCATGGCCCGATGCCTGGACAGCACATGTCCGTGAGCGCTCTGCCGGGTGGCTAGAACGTTTGACCTCGATTTTGCCCGCCGGGCAGCGTGCCGGAAGCCGCGATGACGTGCTGAATCGCCCGCTCTCCGACGAAGCGGCGTGGCAATTCCTGACAACCGACAGCCAGCGTCTGCTGGAAAGCGGTTGGCAGGTGCTGCTCCCGGCTTGGTGGGAGGCAGCTACCCGCAAGAAGCCAAAGCTGCGGGCCAAGGTACGCCCAGGCGAAGGGGCGGGAGAGCGCACGAAGGGTAGCTCGCTGTTCGGACTGGACTCGATTGTCCAGTTCGATTGGCGTGTTGCCATCGGTGATGCCGATCTCAGCGAGTCGGAATTCGCCGAGCTGGTCGCTCGCAACGAGCGCTTGGTGCGCTTCCGCGGGCAATGGATCGCGCTCGACCCCGCGTTGCTGGCGCAGATCCGCCGGGCCATGGCCGGGATCGACAGCGCTCAGGGATTGTCCTTTCAGGACATCCTGCAGCTACACCTGCTCGGCAACGCCGACGAGCCTGAAGGCGACGCCTCGGGCGAGCAGCCGGAGGATGCGGCACGCTTCCGACTGGAAGTCGAGCTGAATGCCCATCTGCTGAAGCTGATCAGCCAGCTCGGACGGCAGTCGGAATGGCCTGCATTGGACGTGCCGGACGGGCTGCAAGCCGAGCTGCGGACGTATCAGCGGGACGGGTATGCATGGCTTGCTTTTTTACGTCGCTTTGGACTGGGTGCCTGTCTGGCCGATGATATGGGACTCGGTAAAACAGTGCAGTTTATTACTTATTTACTGCACCTACAGGATATTGCCGCCGAGACGGGCGTCCGCTCCAGTTCGCTGCTGATTTGCCCGACTTCGGTGCTGGGCAACTGGCAGAAGGAACTCAGCCGCTTCGCCCCTTCATTGAAGGTGATGCTGCACTATGGAAGCAAGCGGGAGCAGGGAGACTTGTTCCGCGAAGAAGTCGAGCAGGCCGATGTCATCCTGACCTCCTTCGCTACGGCAACCCTGGATCAAGAGCTGCTACAAAGCATGACCTGGGATTCAGTCTGCCTGGATGAAGCGCAGAACATTAAAAATGCGCAAACCAAGCAATCCACAGCCGTGCGCAGCTTTCCTGCACGTCATCGGATTGCGTTGACCGGGACACCTATTGAAAATCGCTTGTCAGAGCTATGGTCCATTTATGATTTTATCAATCCGGGTTATCTGGGCAGCTCACGCGCCTTTAGCAATCGCTTCATTAATGCTATTGAGAAGGAACATAACGAGCAGCGCACGTTAGATTTGCAAAAGCTGGTTCAGCCCTTCATGCTGCGGCGCAAGAAGAAGGACCCTGCTATACAGCTTGATTTGCCTGACAAGAATGAGATGAAAACCTACATTCATCTGACCTCTGAGCAGGGCGCGCTCTATGACCAGATTGTCAAAGAGTTGATGGAACGGATGCAGAAGCTGGAAGGGATTGAGCGGAAAGGAGCCATTTTATCCGCCCTTACCCAGTTGAAGCAGCTTTGTGACCATCCTGCCCTCTTAACCAAGGAGGCGCTCCCAGATACCGTGGCTTCCGGTTATAGTCAGGCCGATCTTGAAGCGGTCATTAGCCGTTCATCCAAGCTGGAGCGCATTCTGGCTATGGTCAAGGAACTGCGGGAGGAGGGCGAGCGCTGCCTTATTTTTACGCAGTATATTGGTATGGGGCAGATGCTCCAGCGGGTACTCGCTCAGGAGCTGCAAGAGCCCGTGCTCTATCTGAACGGCAGCACATCCAAAACGGCGCGTGACCGAATGATTGATCAATTCCAATCTCACACGCTCCCCCCTGCCGAGCAGCCATCCGTGTTTATTTTGTCGCTCAAAGCCGGGGGGGTGGGTCTGAATCTGACGGCCGCCAACCACGTCTTTCACTTTGATCGCTGGTGGAATCCGGCTGTTGAAAATCAGGCCACAGACCGAGCCTATCGGATGGGACAAACGAAGGATGTACAGGTGCACAAATTTATCTCGCTAGGCACGCTGGAGGAACGCATTGATGAAATGCTGGAGAGCAAGCAGCAGCTTAGCGACCAAATCATAACCAGTACCGAGGGCTGGATTACTGAGTTGTCTACAGACGCGTTAAAAGACCTCTTTACGCTACGACGCGATTGGGCATAAGGAGGTCCAAAATCGAACTATAATGTACATGGAATGCCATTTTGAGTTCGATATATACCTATTTTTAAGAAGTCGTAGTTTATAACACAGTCCAAAACTCCTTTGTTTGCATTTACTATCTCATCACAACAAAGGAGTTGATTTGAAGTGGCCATTCGTCCTCCACAAACATTGAAATCTACGGGCAGAAAGGTTCCTGTTACGAGATATCGCAATGTGAGCCCAACACAAACCCTGCGCCGTTTTACAGTCATCTGGGCTAACACCAACGGTGTTCCTTTTAACACAACCGGATTTTTTGCTATACTCCGGCGTCTAGATGGAAGCTTTGTGCAAGCTGCAGGCTTCGATGGTTTTGGTACTGCCCGATTCAGCAGAGTCCGTACACCTACGAACCAGGCTTTTATTCTGCGTACCTTTAGAGACGATGGAACGCTATTCCGGGTTAGAACCGTACCTGCTGGCGTGTCCTCGTTTGTCGTTATTGGTTAAGTTCGTACCGAACGCAGCCTTAACGTAGGTAACCAAAAAAGCAGCCAGAAACAGAGCATATCTGTCCTGGCTGCTTTTTTATATGGCCTACCTATTCGGAATCTTCTTCCACTATTGCATTTTTCGTAACGGACGTATTGTACACCGTTTTGAGCCAGTTTTCACTCGACCAGTTCAGCTTGCCTGCACCCGCTCCATCCTTGGCCTGCAATTGAGCAACCAGGTTAGCAGGGTCTTCGGCAGTATAGCTGTATGGCAACGTTGTGAATCCATTCCACGAGAAGCTCTTGGCCTTCGCAGGATAAGGGGCTAATGGGCTATTCGCTTCTTCGCTGCCTCCTCTGAATACAGTACCGTTGTCGGAGAAGATGACGTCTTCAGCCTTGATTTTTCCTGTGTAGTCATCTTTTTTAGGATCTTTTTGATTATTACGCACTGGAGAAAACACATCAATTAAATAAGACTTTTCTAGCAACACCGCACCGTTTTCTGTTGAAATCGCACCGTTACCCACGACGTCAAAATGGTATCCTTTTGCGGCAATTGCTTTAGCCATGTCAGAAGTGATTCTTTTTTTGGCTCTGGCCAATCCAGCATCGTCCATAACGATGTTATATGCATGAGCATTACCAGCACGCAGACGAGGCATACGATCCTGAATATCCAGGTAGTAATTATGATGCAGCGTTACCTCCAGGTCTGCATTGTCGGAAGCCATTTCCGTAGCACCAATCAGATGAGCCTTCTTTTGTCCTGCTGCAATATCAATGATATCTTCTTTACTCATGCCTACTGCACTGCTTCTCAGATAAGCGTACATAGGATAGGAAGACTTGTCTGCTTCCATCGCGTTGACTTGTTGGGTTACCCAGCTGTTGGAGCTGCGGTCATCTCCTTTGAACAAAGACCAGGAAATCGTAACTCCGTTACTACCTTTTTTCACATCTACCAGACCATCATAGGCTTTGTTAAATGTGCAATGGTCGATCCATACCTTGGAACTTGTACCTTCGATGGTAACATAATCCCAGTCATTCTTATCATAGTTCCCTTTGGTTGCTTCATCCCACTCCCAAAGTTCATCAAATTCGAGGTTACGGAAAATCAAATTGGAGCTTCTTTTGATAACAAAGCCGGCATGTTTGATTTTCGCACCATTGGCAGAGAAAATCGTAACCCCATTCATATTTTCGATATAGACTTTGCTCACACCTGTCTTTTTCAGAACAGGATGCGTCTGTACAGGGTTGTTGGCACTAAAAGGCATTACTTTGGCAGCACTAGGAATTTCATTCCAACCGAGATCAAGATCATTCATAATCTCAATCACTTTGACTTTGCTGCCTTTCTTCAGTGCTTCGTTGAGATCTACAGCGTTGTAAACCTTTTTGTAGTTGGCATCTGTATCCGCAATATTGCCACCACCTGTATTACCATACGAAAAGCCAGTCAAATTATAGTTATTTTTAGAGGTTACATCAGGGTCCACTCCAGGAGTCGGTTGTTCTGTACCTGGTGTTGGGTTCACAGGCGGTGTTCCTGGATCTACCTCAGAAGAAGCACCGGATACAATCACATTATCGAATTGGGCAGCTGTTTTAGAAGTTACCAAACCAATGGCTCCAGCAGTGAGGCTGGTGTCTGTTGCGGACAGCTCCAGTTGATCATTGACATACATTTTGATTTCCGAACCGGATAGTTCCAGCTTGACTCTGTACCATGTATTCGTGTCCAGTTTGTATTTTTTATTGGTAGCCAGTGTCTTCATAGAGCCTTTGACTTTTTTTCGAATTTCAAGAGCTCCGTCTTTCTTGTTGTACAACGATGCTGCATAGAAGTTGTTGGAATCTGTGTATCTACCTGCAACGTAGACTCGATTAGAGCCATTAAAATCATTTACATATACATCTGCTTGCACGCTATAGTTCGTCCATGAGGCATTACCTTTGACGGAATGGCTTTCGCTTCGACTAGATTGTTGGTATGTAGAACCATTCCCATCCTTGACCACAGACCAGTTCCCCGAACCTACGGTCCAGCCTTGAGCTTCTCCTTGCTCAAAATCGTCACTTATCTGTAAATTTCCATCTGCATGTGCATGACCTAGCAACGGTAATGATAAAGACAGTACCAACGTACTGCTTAACATTACACTTGCACATTTTTTTAACAAACTCGACTTCATATAACAATCCCCTTCTTGATTAGATTCATGAATACTAAAGCAAAGGTTGCACCGTTCATCGGACATGACATGCCCCAACGGTATATAACGTACTGATGAAGGGAATAATATCCCAACACCAATGAGGGCCCCAAGCGCTATACTCCAATAATTATAGGCTTTTAAATAAATATTAAAATATGTCTAATTACTTATCTTTTGTCTTAATTTTTCTATTAATTTTGCATCCTGTTTCGTGAACACGTCAAATGATGTTTCATAAAATCACAAAAAACGATATTTTTTTATTTTTGAATAAGACATACAGCTGTCATATTGAGAATGGTACATATAAAGGAGTGAGTATCATCCATATCATTTAAAGGAGCGATTAGATGTCCAGCTACGACTACGCTTCCAAATTGGAGTTAAAAGAAGCCATTCATGCCTCCTACTTACGATTTGACGGTGAGTTCCAGGAGATCGACGAGAGCCAAAAGGATATTCGTATCCCCGAAGTAGATAAAACACCCGCAGAAATGATCGCCTACCAGCTCGGATGGCTTCATCTTGTCATGACATGGGACAGGGACGAACGGGAAGGAAAAACCGTCATCATGCCCGCTCCCAATTATAAATGGAATAGACTAGGCGAACTATATCAATCATTTTACAAGACCTATTCCCACCAATCTTTACGTGAATTACGCGATATGTTCAAGTTGACTGAGCAAAAGTGGCTGGATTGGATCGACACACTTAGCCATGAAGAGCTCTTTACTCAAGGCGTTCACAACTGGACGGGTACTAACCCGAACTGGCCCATGGCAAGATGGATTCACATCAACTCGGTGGCACCGTTTAAAACATTCAGAGCCAAGATACGGAAATGGAAGAAATACAAAGTCCAACAGTGATGAAAAAAAGTGTGCATTGTGCTACAATACTTGAGTTGTATCGGGATACATTTAGGGAAGGGTAAGTGAAACGCCATGCTTATTATTGGTATTGCCGGCGGTACAGGTTCCGGTAAATCGACGGTAGCACGCGCCGTCGTTGAGCGTCTGGGATCTAATAAAGTGACTTTCATATCTCAGGATAACTATTATAAAGACCATTCACATCTGAGTTATGATGAACGTGCTTTGGTCAATTATGATCATCCGTTTGCCTTTGACAACGAATTGCTTATTGAGCATCTCCAATGTCTGAAAAAAGGACAAGCGACACAAGCGCCAGTGTATGACTTTACGGTTCATGCACGCTCCACGGACGAGACGGTAGAGCTTCTGCCAAATCACATCGTTATGTTGGAGGGTCTGCATGTGCTGTCAGACGAAAAGCTCCGCAGCCTGCTTGACATCAAAGTATTTGTGGATACTGACCCTGATGTGCGCATTCTCCGTCGGGTTCTTCGCGATATTGAGGAACGCGGCCGCACCATCCATTCGATCCACGATCACTATTTGACTACGGTTAAGCCGATGCATGAGGCATTTATTGAGCCTTCCAAGAAATACGCTGACCTGATCCTTCCTGAGGGAGGACACAATGAGGTTGGTATTCAACTGCTGTCTATTTTGACTGAAAAATATTTGGCAGGAGATCGGACATGGGGTACTGTATAAGGTAATCCTGGTCGTTTAGGCTGTCGAGATTTTCTCGGCTGCCTTTTTTGTTGTTTTATATGCCATTTGGACTAAATTATTTTGGAATCCCCGTGTGGTTTATGTTAGCATGTAAAGATTAAATGCTTTAGATTTAAGCTAAGTTGGAAGCGTTGTCAAATATGTGCCTCAGATGATATGACGTCCACGTGATGGAGGTCTTTTTTGAATCAGGATTTTTGCAAAATCCTCGAATAGGTATAATTACGGAGAGTGCTGCCATGAATGAGCTATGCAACATTTTGATTGTCGATGATGAGATATTGGTACGGCAAGGGATTAAACACCATTTATCGTGGGAACAGTATGGATTTCGAATTGTAGGTGAGGCTTCTAACGGGAAAGAAGCATTGGAGCTGATTGAAACCTTGCGCCCTCATATTGTCATTACAGATATCGTAATGCCGATCATGGATGGCGAGGAGCTGACGCGCATAGTCAGACAGAACTATCCAGATATCGAAGTCATCGTGCTTAGCAGTTACGGTGAATTTAATTACGTGCGATCTACCTTTCAGCAAGGGGTTGCTGACTATATTTTAAAGCCCAAGCTGGACACGGATGAGTTGCTCCAAGTGCTCCAGAGAACCGCTCGCAAAATTCCATCCATTCAATATCAGGCAGATGCTAAGAATAGTAAAATTACGATAGATCATGTGATCGAAAAGCTGGTCTCCGGGTATAGCATGGACTATGACGCTGAGTTGCTGAAGCAAGCATTTCCTTATAGCCGTTTTGCGCTCATAGGCGTGGAACAGTCAGCACCGCAGAATAAAGGACGCTCTATCTCTGCCTCGGACCTATTTTCCAAGCTATCAGATCAAGTATCCTCTGCCTGTGAGCACATCGTACTGCGACAACTGCCGTCTGATGTCTATGCAGCTGTGATTTTAGCCAATCTTGATCCACGGGAAGTAGACGCCTGGATGGCTGCGGTTAGGGAAGTTGCTCAGGAGACAAAGCGGGTCGATCCACAGACAGGCTGGGCAGTTAGCCATTTATTTGATGACTTCAATCAGATTAGTGACGTCTATCAGGATGAACTGCCAAAACTGCTGAGTTACCGCTTTTATTTCCCAGGAACAGCGCTGCTAATAGAAGACGAACTCCCTCCGCCTATACAGGTGGACAGCTCGTTCAACTTAAAACAGTTTACAGAAGAGATGAAGCGTGAGCATTTTGATACAGCTTTTCAGGATTTGAGATCCTATGTAGCCGCCATGTCCGGCAACTATACCTCTACCGCTTTTGAATTCAAATCGCTTCTCGGAAATATCGTGTTTAACATTACGATTTTGCTCGGGAATCAGGGGTATGATATGAAGGAGCTGGATGCGGCGAAATATTCCTATTTCAAAACAATTAATGATGCCCCTCATGTACATGAAGCCGTGCGCCTTCTGGAGACTTTTTTGGAGGAAGCGAACAGACAGATCATGGCTAAAACGCAGCAAGGAAGTAGCGCAAGCATGAAAAAACTGCTGGAGTATATTGAGGAGCATCATGCTGAAACGCTCAATTTGACGACACTTGGGCAATATTTTCATTTTAACCCTTCCTACTTGTCCAGTTATTTTACAGCACACCATACAGAGGGTTTTAGCGAGTATCTAAACAAAATTCGGGTCGAAAAAGCCGCGGAGTTACTACGGTCGGGGACGATGTCCATTTCGGATATTAGCAGCACGGTAGGTTATTCGGACCCCAGCTATTTTACCAAAGTGTTTAAAAAAGTGAAGGGTTACTCGCCCAGTCAGTACCGCCGGGAGCATCTCTATTAGGGAGTAAGCCACATCTGCCAGCAGAAAAGAGATTGAATATGAAAAGATACATCCATAAGATCAAATATCAAGGTCTGTTCTTCAAAATCTTTATTGTTATGGTGGTCAGCATCACTGCGGTGTCCTTGCTGACCTCTTTGGTGACGATTCGGATGTCTGAACGACTTTTTGCTGAGACATTCAGTATTACAAATGCCAAGGTACTCAGCCAGATTCAATCCAGCTTTGAATCCTTCAATGATTCTATCGTGAATGCCGTAACCCATGCTTCGGAAAATGGAACGGTCAAAAACTATCTGACTGGCGGTCAATCTGACTCGATTAACTCGGCAAGAATTTACTTCGGAATGGCACAGCAAATGAAGCAAATTAAATCGAACGTCGATGCCTATGATGTCGGTGTCGCTGTAACAGGTCTGAACGGCCGGAGCTTTTACTCCGACTCGTCCTATTGGCCTGTAACTGCGGAAGAACTTAAAAGCAATGCTATTACAGCCCGAAGTGTAGCACGACCGGCACAGCTTATGTATCAATTGGATACTGAATTATTTCAGCAACAAATGAATAATACCGCGCAAAAGCCAACACCCTATATTATCGCCTCCAAACCATTTATGGAGCGGACCAGCGGCACCCTGTACGGCATGATCTACATCGCTATCCGAGAGCCTGAATTTCGCCGTTTCTATAACAATTTCACGAGCAACGGCAATGATGTGCTTATTTTAGACAAGTCGGGACTGATTGTATCGAGCAACCGCCAGGACCTGATCGGACAACGCTCCAGTGAGCTGCTAGGCTATGCCACAAAAATCAATGAACAGGGACTTAACTACATTAATGCGGATGTGATGAATAAGGAGAGTATCCTCCTTTCCAACTATATCCCTTCATTTGATTTTTATCTGGTGAACATGATTGACAGACAAGCCGCCATTGGACAAATTATTGACGTTAAATCCGTTGTATGGATCTGCATTGCCATCGTACTGATTGCTTTGGTGATCGTTTTTCTGATATCCCGTCGACTGATTCGTTCCCTGACTCGACTGGTGAAGCAAATGTCGACCATACGCGAGAAAAATTTTGATAATTATATCCCGGTAACGGGCAGCTATGAGGTTAGACAATTAAGTCATGCTTACAACTACATGCTGGATGAACTAAATGACTATATCCGTAAGCTTTTAGAGACGCAAAAGGGTCAACGGAACGCAGAGCTTGCTGCACTACAACGGCAGATCAATCCGCATTTTCTGTACAATACACTGGCTTCGATCAAAATGCTGGTGCTCAAAGGAAATAAGGAAACAGCCGCCGAGACGATCAATGCACTCATTTCCTTACTGCAAAATACAATCAGCAATGTGAGTGAAACGATCACCATTGAGCAGGAAATGGCCAACATGCAAAATTATGTGTTCATTAACCATGTGCGCTACGGGCAGCGGGTACAAGTGAATTATTTTGTATCACCCGATTGTCTGGAGTACCATGTGCCCAAGCTCATCATTCAGCCTTTTATCGAAAACTCTTTTTTCCATGCGTTTAATGAAAAAAACGTAGGGCACATCTATATATTGGTGTCCAAAACGGAGCATACATTGATCTGTGAGGTGGTCGATGATGGAGACGGTATGGATTTGGACGGGCATACGGCGCAAGACGGACTTCCGAATCCCAAGAGCAAGCGCCAACTGTTCACAGGCATCGGCATCCAGAATGTGCACAACCGCATTACCCTTTTATATGGAGAAGAATACGGCGTGACCATCTCCAGTAAAAAGGGCGAGGGCACCAAAGTAAGAATGACCCTCCCCCTGATTTTGAAATCAAACGACTCCAGCAAATAATATATACACTGAACTAAAGATGCACGAAGTGCCACTGCGCGGTCGGATGGTGCTTCCCATCGCTGTTGTATCCAGATTTCTTTATCCAAATTATATAAGGTTGAAATCCGGATACAAAGGCGACCGCTACGCTTGTACAGCACCATTCCGCCCACTCCGTTTTTGTTCCACTTTTTTCATTTTTAGTTCAACCTAAAAAAAGTACCTAAACCAAAATAAAATACAATTGTAAGCGGTACCTTTTTTGATAAATCATAATAATAAAACCAAACCGTATAAAGATATTCCTAACACCGACAAAGTATGGATGGTACACTAGATTTATAAATGAGGTAACCGCTTTCATCTAAGAGCTTTAGAACTAGTAAGCAACATATAAAAAAAAGAGTAGGGGTTGAACAAAATGAAAAAAATGACTTTCCTTCTGCTGATTGCAAGCTTGATCTTGCTATCCGCATGCTCCAGCAATTCCGAGAAAGCAGCTACTACAACAGATTCAGGCAAAAAAGAAATCACCGTCTGGGCTTGGGACCCGAACTTTAATATCGCAGCCCTGAAGCTGGCAAAAGATCGCTACGTTGCCAAACATCCAGATGTAACCGTAAACATTGTTGAATATGCTCAAAACGATATCGTACAAAAAATGAATGCCGGCCTTAACTCCGGATCTACCAAAGGATTGCCGAACGTGGTTCTGATCGAGGATTATCGGGCACAGAACTTCCTGCAAGCCTATCCCGATTCTTTCCATGATATGAGCAGCACGATCAAAGCATCCGACTTCGCTGATTATAAAATCGGACCGACTAGCTACAACGGCAAACAGTATGGTGTTCCATTCGACTCCGGTGTTATGGGACTGTATGTAAGAACGGACTATCTGGAACAAGCCGGCTACAAAGTAGCGGACCTGACTAATATTGATTGGGACAAATTCATTGAAATTGGTAAAGCCGTAAAACAAAAAACAGGCAAAGAAATGCTGACTCAAGATCCGAATGACCTCGGTCTGATCCGTGGTATGATCCAAACTGCAGGTTCATGGTACCTGAAAGAAGACGGTAAAACACCGAACCTGGCTGGTAATCCAGCTCTGAAAGAAGCACTCTTGACGTACAAATCCTTGTTCGACGCTAACATTGTTAAAATGAATGCCGACTGGAGTCAGTTCCTGGCCGCATTCAACAGCGGTGCAGTTGCTTCCGTACCTACAGGTAACTGGATTACACCTTCGATCAAAGCAGAAGCTTCGCAATCGGGTAAATGGGCCGTTGTTCCTTTCCCTAAGCTGAAAAATATACCTGAATCCGTGAATGCTTCCAGCCTCGGCGGCAGCTCCTGGTATGTCCTTAACTCGGACGGTCAAGATACCGCTGCTGATTTCCTGAAAGAGACATTCGGAACAGATCAAGAGCTGTATCAAGATATGCTGAGCAAAATTGGAATTGTCGGTTCATTGAACGCAGCTTCCAGCGGTAAAGCTTATGACGTGGAAGATCCGTACTTCGGAGGCGACAAAGTATATAAGAAATTTGCAGAATGGACTAAGCAAGTTCCAAAAGTCAATTATGGCCTGCACACGTATGCCATTGAGGATATCATGACCGTTGAAATTCAAAACTATCTGAACGGAAAAGATGTAGACGCAGTTCTGAAAGATGCTCAAGGACAGGCGGAAGCACAGCTTAAATAAGACAGTCCATCTAGCCAAGGCTAAACAATAAAACGATAAGCACTTAAAACCTTGGGCTTGCGAGTTCAAGGTTTTATTGCTGCACAGGGAGTTGACATGGTATGAAGACAGCCGCGCCCAAAATAACTACAACACGTCTCAAAGCAGGTATGACAGGATGGTTGTTCATATCCATCGCAGTGATCATGATCGCCGCTTTTTATTTCTATCCGATGATTCAGGCGCTTATCTTGTCCTTTAAGACAGGTACAGGGTCTAATCTGAGCTTTAACGGCATTGATAACTACAAGCGACTCTTCACCGATAAAATGTTTATAACCGCCGTGAAGAATACGTTTATCTATTTAATTTTCCAGGTACCTTTGATGGTCATTCTGGCTCTGTTCATTTCGGTATTGTTGAATGATAAAAACCTGAAATTCAAGGGCTTTTTCCGCACAGCTATCTTCTTGCCGTGTATCACATCCCTTGTAGCATATTCGGTTGTCTTCAAGTACTTGTTCTCGTCCGACGGTCTGGTAAACTCCTTATTGCTGAATCTGCACGTGATTGGCACGCCCATCCAATGGATTACAGATCCTTTCTGGGCCAAGGTTACGATTATTATCGCGATCACATGGCGCTGGACTGGTTATAATATGATCTTTTACCTATCCGGTCTTCAGAACATTGACAGTTCCATCTACGAAGCGGCCCGTATTGACGGAGCTTCCCCTATCCGACAGTTTTTCAGCATTACAGTTCCACTGCTTAAGCCGATTATCCTGTTCACTTCGATTACATCAACGATTGGTACACTCCAACTCTTCGATGAAATTATGAATATTACCAAGGGTGGGCCAGGGAACGCGACATCTTCAATTTCGCAATATATTTACAATCTGTCCTTCAAATATTCATCCGACTTTGGTTATGCGGCGACCGTATCTTATTCCATCGTCATTATGATTATTATCTTGTCAATTATCCAGTTCAAAGTGGCAGGTGAGAAAAAATGATGAAAACAAAAAGAGCATTTACGTACGCCTTTCTGATCCTTGTGTCGTTCGTTTCGATTTTCCCGTTCCTCTGGATGCTATCCAGCTCCACGAACCTGTCGGTCGATGTGACCAAAGGCAAGCTTCTGCCTGGCTCCCATTTGATGGATAACATGCACAATTTGCTTGAAAAAGTAGACATCGTTACCGCACTAAGTAACTCTGCAAAAGTCTCCATCTCAACTACGCTGCTGGCTATGCTAATCGCATCACTGGCCGGTTATGGCTTTGAAATTTACAGAAGTAAAGCGAAAGACGTTGTCTTCAATATCCTGCTGATGTCTATGATGATTCCGTTTGCGGCGATCATGATCCCGCTCTACCGGATGTTCGGCAGTATTTCTAATGTCATACCGTGGATCGGTATTGATACACTCTCTTCTGTCGTCATTCCGACCGTAACTACGGCGTTCCTGATCTTCTTTTTCCGTCAAAGCACCAAGATGTTTCCTAAGGATCTACTGGAAGCAGGTCGTATGGATGGATTATCCGAGCTGGGTCTGTTCTTCCGGGTGTATATGCCTACGATGAAAACAACCTATGCCGCTGCCGCAATCATCACATTCATGTCCAGCTGGAACAACTACCTCTGGCCTCTGATTGTGCTGCAAACGCCGGAGAATCAAACGATTCCGCTGTTGATCTCGAACCTTGGCTCCAGCTATGCACCGGATTACGGTGTCATCATGATCGCCATTGTCCTGTCCACACTGCCGACTGCACTGGTATTCTTCCTGATGCAGAAACACTTTGTAGCGGGCATGGTTGGTTCGGTAAAATAACAAATTACTGTGTAATATCTTCATTTCATTTTAAAAATAAGGAGTGTTCGCCTTGACCATCCATACCCCTAGTCTGGACTGGCTGACCGACGTAACCAAATTTGCTGTACATCGGCTGCCCGCCTATTCCGATCACAAATATTACGCTACGCTTCAGGAAGCGGAGCAGCATGCTGATATGGCTTGGCGTCATAGCCTGAATGGGAGCTGGAAGTTTAACTATGCAACGAATCCAGCCAGCCGTCCGGTAGAGTTCTATGCGCCCGGCTTTGAGTATGGCGGCTGGAGCGATATTCAAGTGCCGGGTCACATTCAGACGCAAGGCTTTGGCCAAATGCAGTACGTGAATACGATGTATCCATGGGACGGACATTCGGACGTTCGTCCACCCCATATTCCGGAGGACCACAACCCGGTCGGGAGCTATATCAAAAGCTTTGTTTTGCCGGAAAATATGGCTTCGGGCGCGCAGCCTGTGTTCATTTCTTTCCAAGGCGTCGAGTCGGCTTTCTATGTATGGCTGAACGGACAATTTGTCGGTTACAGCGAGGACAGCTTTACACCGTCTGATTTTGAACTGACACCGTTCCTGCAAGCAGGCGAAAACAAGCTGGCAGTGGAGGTATATCAAAGAAGTACGGGAGCGTGGCTGGAGGATCAGGACTTTTGGCGTTTTTCCGGTATTTTCAGAGACGTATATCTCTATACCATCCCTACGGTTCACGTACGTGACCTGCATGCCAAGGCGGATCTGGATGCTTCCTACACGCAGGGTCTTCTGGAGCTGAAATTGACCTTGGAAAAGCCGGCAACGGCCTATGCAACTGTCGATGTGAAAGATGCTGCCGGCCATGTTGTAGCTTCTTTGAAAGCTGACTTTACTGATGGCAAAGCTTCGCTGTCAGCAGCCTTGGAGCAAGTGCAGCGTTGGAGTGCCGAGAAACCTTATTTGTACACATTGTTCATTCAAATTTATGATGCCAGTGGATCGCTCGTGGAAGTCATTCCACAAAAAATTGGCTTCCGTAAATTTGAGCTGATCAACAAGGTCATGCATTTGAATGACAAACGCATCGTCTTTAAAGGTGTGAACCGCCATGAATTTAACGCTCGCACCGGACGTGCGATTTCCCGTGAAGATATGCTGTGGGATATCCGGACGCTCAAGCAGAACAATATGAACGCTGTTCGCACCTCTCATTATCCAAATCAGACTCTGTGGTATGAGCTATGCGATGAGTACGGGGTCTATGTAATTGATGAAATGAACTTGGAAACACACGGTTCCTGGCAAAAACTCGGCGCCGTCGAGCCATCGTGGAATATTCCCGCCAATCTGCCTGAGTGGCAGGATATCGTCATGGATCGCGCCATTTCCATGCTGGAACGGGACAAAAACCATGCGTCCATTCTGATTTGGTCCTGCGGCAATGAGTCGTATGCAGGTGAAGTGCTGCGCAATGTAGCCAACTATTTCCGAGCCACCGACCCGAGCCGTTTGGTGCACTACGAAGGCGTGTTTCACAACCGTACGTACGATGATACCAGCGATATGGAGAGTCGGATGTACGCCAAACCTGCAGATATTGAGCAATATCTGAACGACAATCCGCAAAAACCGTATATCAGTTGCGAATACATGCATGCGATGGGTAATTCCGTAGGCGGCATGCACAAGTATACCGAGCTGGAGAACAAATACGAGCTGTACCAGGGCGGTTTTATATGGGATTATATTGATCAGGCTGTTATGAAAAAAGATCGCTACGGACGCGAGTACCTCGCGATCGGCGGCGACTTTGACGACCGTGCCACAGACTATGGCTTCTGTACGGACGGAATTGTCTATGCGGACCGGAAGGTTTCGCCGAAGATGCAGGAGGTCAAATTCCTGTATCAAAATCTGAAGCTCACCCCGGATCGCAGCGGTGTAACCCTGCGCAATGAAAACCTGTTCGAGGGAACGGGCGACTATGAGCTAGTATACAGTCTACTGCATGAAGGCCAAGAAATCGTACGTAATGCCATTCATGTAGATGTGGCGGCTCAGACCGAAGCCTATATTCCACTGACGTTCCCCCTTACGGACGGAAAGCCCGGTGAGTACGTCATTCACACCGCTCTAGTTTTGAAAGAATCCACGCTCTGGGCTGAGGCTGGGCATGAAGTGGCCTTCGGACAGCATATTTTCATCGTGGAAGATCCAAATCCGCTAAAGATCCCTACGGGCGGTGTCTTACGAGTGGTTCATGGTGATGTTAACATTGGCGTTCACGGTGCAGATTTCAGTATGATGTTCTCCAAAGGAGCAGGCAGCCTGACTTCACTTCGCTACGCCGGACGTGAGATGATCGCCATACCTCCTGCCCCATTGTTCTGGCGGGCGACCACAGACAATGATCGGGGAACTGCTCTGGGCTTCGAAGCCGGTGGCTGGTTCGCTGCAAGTCTGACACGTAAATGCGTGGACATTCAGGTCACGGAAGAGCAGACAGACCGTGTAACCGTTACATTCCGCTACACGCTTAGCATCCATGCAGACGTACAGGTAACGGTAGCCTACACCGTCTTGGTGGATGGCAGTCTGAACGTAAAATCAACTTATGAAGGCGTCTCAGGACTGCCTAACCTGCCGATCTTTGCTCTTTCGTTCAAGGTTCCGGCGGACTACCGCCATCTGGACTGGTACGCGATGGGACCGGAAGAGAATTACATCGACCGTGCCTTTGGCGCGAGACTAGGCGTATTCCACAACGAAGCTGCGGATAACGTATCCGGGTATGTCGTACCGCAGGAATCCGGCAACCGTACAGGCGTGCGCCGTGTCGATATTACCGACGATTCTCAGCGTGGTATTCGCATTACTGCTCCTGCCACCGCACCTGTGGAATGCAATATTTCACCGTACACAGCGTTCGAGCTGGAAAGCGCCTACCATCAGTATGAGCTGCCAAACGTCTACTACACCGTTGTTACCGTAGCCGGCAAGCAAATGGGCGTAGGCGGCGACGATAGCTGGGGAGCTCCGGTACATGAAGAATACCAAATTACAGCCGATCAAAAGCTGGAATTCGAATTTACCGTGCAACGAGTATAAATAAGCACGCTCACTGTATAGACAAGTAGATATAACAAAAGCCCTTCCGCTGCTTCCCTCATGAGAAGCTAAAGCTGGAAGGGCTTTTGTATTTTATCATTCCAATCATACTGTCAGCAGAAAATAAAGTCCTAGGTTGTCGTTGTTTCATTGAATCAACGTCTCCCGTTAGTTCCATGGATTAATATAAAACTAAAATCCAAACTCTGTTACTCTTTCAAGCCACTCACGCATAAGTGACTCAAATAATAGAGCCTGTTCAATCTGAAGATTATGCCCTGCTCGATCTAAAACGGCGAAGGTTGCTCTAGGATAATTTTCTAAAATTCTAAAAGCATCTATGTAACCAACGACTGCATCTTGTCGCCCAAGGGTAAATACTGTTGGTTTATCAAAAACTAATTTATCTATATTGGTAGAAAATCCATAGTTTCTTTGAATCTTGCTAAGAAAATCGTAGTCAGCGATCTTACAACCTGCCACTATCTCTTCAGAATACCTTTTCCAATTATATTCATTGAGAACGACTTGATTTGCGCTAAAATCACTTATTTGCTCTTCACTTAAGGTGCCCATAAACTCGCGATCACAATGAACAACAAAATGCTCGGGCAGTATTCTTCTTTTGTGTTCAGGAATAATTAATGGACAAATCAGAGCAGCTCCACCAATACGATCTTTATGTCTATTAATTATTCCCCTTGTAATATATCCACCGTACGATTCGCCTGCTATGAGATAATCTTGGTTTGGGACAAGAGTTTCAATAAAATTTATAACTGCTTCTAGCATATCATCTGAATTACATATTTGATCGTAGTCCTTTGTTTGTCCCATTCCAGGCAGGTCAAGATAGATACGACGCCAATCGGGATTATCTTCAAATATCGGTTCCATGCACCCACTCATTAACCGATGGTCTGGTGTAAAACCATGGATCATTACAATTGGTTTGCCTTTACCAATTTCCTCGTAATATATATTGGCATTCTTGACTTTACAATATGGCATACAGACCCTCCAAAATTGATTTATTTATAATATTCTTACACTAAAGAAGAATCTACATTGTTTTATCAAGCAAACCAGATCTCCGGTTCGTTTTGATTATATACTCATATATAATACATGTAAAGAACACTTGTTCCCTATTCTTGTTTCTGGAGTTAAACTAACCTGCCCGTTAGCTTAATAAAACAACGTCGCTTTAATACTTTATTTTCCCAGTCTAGAACTTTAGCTAGCTCGTTGCCAAATTAACATACGTTCGCGTGAAATCAAGGTTCTTCAAGTCTCTTTGATCGATCAAAAATTCCAAATACCCTGCGTCCCACCAGCACATACCAACCTCGTCCAAAGAAGAGACCGAGAGCAGAACATGCCAATTTTCCGAAGCTCGATCGTGCTTCTCTCGATTCGTCTGATATTCTTGCAGCTGAGACAACACCTCGGATCGTAAATGCTCCGCATAATCCGTACTTCCCCTATGCATAGCTTGCTCGATTTCCTTATGGATCTGACTCTCACTCTTATGCCAGTTAAACAGAAGACCCTCCAGCCCGTTTCGGCGTAGATAAGCATCCCGCCGGGTGTTCCCTGCAAAAGATTGATGCTGACCCCACACCGTGTCACTTTGTTCACAAACAAGCTCATACAGCTCTTCATACTGATCTACAAGAACATCTCCTAGCTCACCCTCCGACCGCAGGGTAACAATCGGCTGAAAAGAAATTGCATAAGATGTGAAACCCCTGTTCTCAGCACATACTTCAACCTTCCCGGTCGGTGGCAAGGTTTTCTTCAAAGCGCTGCTGTCACCGTTATAGTAAAAGATTTTATGGTCAATATCATAGGCGGGCTCATCCAGCCCAAGAAAAAAGTAAAGTATACCCTGATGAGGCAACCCCTCGTATGGGGAAAAAGGCATTTCACCCAAATTGATTTGAGCAATAAACGTATAATATTCTCCGTCTGAATCACACGGCCACTCGATCGAGGGCGGCAAATCCGGGTAGCCGGCGATCCGACTATTTCCAATGTGTTCGTAATTTTCCTCATGATCCACATGAAATTGTATAGCAGCTTGAGCTTCCTGATGAATCTCTTCTTTTAAATCTTCATCCAGTGAATGCCCTTCCAGTATTCGAGTCAGTTCATCCTTTAATAGTGGTTGTAGCATCTCGCTCGCCCCTTTTCATGAAGTAATAATATAGCCTGCAACCATTTAAACCCTTACCTCAGATTACCAAATAAAAGCCTGACAATCTATTTTTCTAGCAGATATAAGAAAATACATGCTAAAAAGAGACCCCTAGGGCCTCTTTTTTCGTTTCATATGAGAGTAGATAATAGGGTCAGCCCTCAATGGTAATCATTGCTCTTGACTGCAAGCACCTGACGGGCGATTAGCATAAAGGCATCAAAGGAATGGCAATGCTTTAATCGTTCCAGCGTCTCTTCCTGGCGGATCAATTCTACAAACAAATCATAAATCCCCATGGCCTGTTCGTAGTCCTCTTTGCAGATTGAAAGCAGGAATACCACATGAACCTCATGGTTGGCATCCCAAGGAATTGGATTTTCCAGCAAGCACACGCTTACGACCGTTCGGTTAGAGCTTAGCTCCAGGGGATGGGGGATGGCCATCCCTCGATCCAATGCAGTAGAGCCCAGCTTCTCTCTTTCTTTGACTGCTGGCAAAAACTTGTCAGTCACCACTCCTTTTTGCTTTAAAATACCACTCATTTCTTCAATTAGTGTATCTTTGCTCGGCTGATCGGATCGGGTCATAAACCATTGCTTGTCAAAATACCGTAGCAGTGAAGTTTCCTGTTCCTCATCGCTGGCCCGTACCATCCGCGTCATTGTCTCCATATCCCGTTCCGAAGGAATCGGGCTAATCACCGCGGACGGTTTATCCTTACGTTGCTGCAAGTGAATGGTCGAAACGACGAGGTCCTCCTCGACGGTGGACATCTCCTCGTATTCCCGAAGTGAAACCACTCGGGATACATCCAGCTCAGCGAACAGCGAACGCAGCCTGGATTCTAGAATCCGGGCGGTTCCATAGCCGGATCCGCACACCAGCAACACGGTTTTGCGACGCCGATGAGGGATATTGTATTTGCGTTCCAATGCAGCCCCGATATGAAGTGCCAAATAACCGATTTCGTTATCGTTGATGTCGTACGGAAACGATTTTTGTAGTTCTTTTACCGCACCAACTGTGATTTCATAGGCAAGCGGATAATACTTGCGAATATGTCCAAGCAGTGGATTACGCATGTTCATACCATGCTCCAGCCGGGTCAGCATTGGCTTCAAATGTACAAATAAATCCTTGGACAGCCGTTCATCGTCACGCAAGTCATAGGTAAAGCGTTCGTAGACGAATGTCAGCATCCCGCGCACTGCTAAGAAGAGACGATCGGACTGGAGGCGCTCCCACTCGGTTTCGGCCATCTTTTTGCTGACGATATGCAGCAGAACATAATCGAACTCTCCTTCAGGACAGGTGATGCCAAAGGCCTCTTCCATCTCCCTCAGCATGGCGCTAGCCAATTCAATATCCCGCGGACTGCCCACCACCGCCTCAAAGCGTTCTAAACCATGTCCTTCCTTCACTCGCAGCACCATGACCGCCAAATGAGTGATGAGATCTTTCAGCGCCAAATCAGCCATTTTGGTCCCAACGCTCCGCAAATGCTTTAGAATAATTGTCCGGATCTGCGGTAGATCCAATCCTTGAAACAGCTGTTGTTGTTCCAAGGGCATGTCGCTGCGTTGTCCCTCTTCATCGCGGACGTCAGCATATTCAGCCAGGCAGTAACGAATACTCTTTTCTTCCCCAATCACCTTTACACCATGTCCCGGCTTGGTGCGCAGGGTGAGACTATAATCCTCCAGAATCCGACGGATGATTTTAGAATCATTATTCATCGTGGCCCGGCTAATATACAGCTCATCGGCGAGATCTTCCATCTTCACGTATTCCCTCGCATTCAGCAGCTTGAACAGTTCATACCGTATGCGCTCTTCTGGAGCCCCCGGTAGCTGCTGACTTACTTCTGTTTCTTCCTGACTTTCATCAGCAAAAAAATGGTATTTCTCACGGTCATCAACCCTAATCGTATAGCCGCTACCCCTCTTGGATTCCAGATATGCTCCATATTCATTCAGCATACTGTCCAGCTTCTTAAGATCATCGCGGATGGTCCGCTCTGTTACCTCCAGCCGCTCAGCGAGCGCTTTGGTGGTCCAAGACCAGCCTTGATCATTTCCACTGACGAGCTGGTACAGCTTTTTCAAGCGTTTGTAGGGAAAAATCATGTAGATATAAGACCTCCTTTCCGATAAACCGTATTTTACTTCCACGTTATTTCAATTCCGGGGTTACCAGTACCGTTAATAGCTTGCAATGCTGCAATTCCGGCAATTGTGCACCTTCCGTATCGGACGAAACCAATGTTTCTCCCTTGGAACGCTCATCCAGCGAAACCAACTCGTAATGGGCCGATTCACTGTATGTGATATGTGCAGTCGCATTTTTCTCTAAATAAGGATTAAATACACGGACGATATAACCATCACTATGCTCTGCTTTCTTGAATGCACTCAAGATTACATTGGAATCCTTGCTAAAAGATAACAGGCTATAGTTTTGCTCAAATATTCTTTCTTCGTCTCGGAAGGCAAAAATTAAACGGCCGTTCAGAAAATCAGACAGCTGGTAGCTGGACAATGGTGTTAAATATTCCTTGGCCGCTTGAGCAATGCCCGCCTCATCAAACCCGGACTCGTGGACATGTAGAGCAAACGTAAATGAAAGCTCACCGAGCAGCTGTGCATCTGGCGTTTCTACGATCTTTTCTCCTGAGGCACGACCCGGGCGGTATAGCAGATTCTCCTTGCCCATATAACCAAAAGTGCGGAATAACGTCAGCGCTATTGTATCATGTTCATGTCCAATGATTTCATATTCCCTTACTCCTTCAGTCATCACGGCTACTCCATGGGAACCATTGTTTAATGCAACATAGCTTTGCATAGCTTCAATGGTGATCGGCTTTTCCGTCCACTGCTCCCGTTCCCATACCTTTACTTCCTCCAGCGTAGTTGGACGGGCAATGACTCCGAACGGCTGATCTGCAATAGATAGCTTAGAGGCAATCCCGGTATCAAATAGCACCCGCAGACGGTGACTCAGCACTCGGTTGTCCACATCCACCGAGAAACGTATCAGGCGTTCACCTTTCCGCAAGGAGACCGATGCCTGCAGTGGCAACTCAGCTGAAGTCCCAGCAGCGGAACGCTCATTTAAATCATACGGAACCTTCAGTTTCATCCGAAGGGACAATTCTTCGGATACCGTACTTTTGGATGTTATCGTCTCCACATCAGTACCAAGCGAAGAAACTGTAAGATCACATTCCGGTGGAGAATAGTTGTAGGAATCTCCATCATCTCCGTTTTCCTCGAACACCATCTGATCTGAGTACACACGTCCCGAAATTTTATCCGTGATGCTTAATGCCCCGTTCTCCTGTACGGCTATGCTATAGAATTCATTTTCAATATGTTTTCCGTTGCTACGTTCTGCTGTTGCATCCCCTGTTGCACTAAAATCAAATATAATTTGTGTGTACCCCATAGCAGGTACTTCCTGAAGCTCCACCAACAGCTTGGCACGGAATACACGCTCAGGCAGGTACACCTTTTTGCTCGGATTCAGATCAATATGCTGACCGAGCACGTAGTCTGTTTGTTCCACTTTCTCGGTAATCGTATACAAAAGCTGCTGACCGTTCGTATCCCGAATGACAAAGCTTCCTTCCGGCAAGTAAGCATCAATTTCTGTCACTCCCTTGCGCGGGTAAGGCAACGTATTAAAGATGGTGAAGGCAAAAGTCTCCTCCTGCTTAATCTTCGACGCGATCAGTCGCTTATGCAGCTCCAATACATTCTCCGCGATATCTCGCGCCTGTTTATAACGAAAAGCCACATCCCGATTCGTCGTATCACTATTGCATCCACCAATGCTGTCGTGGGCTGCATTTTCAAACAACAGCTTCCATATATCCTTCACGATATAATGTGGATATTCATGCCCAAGTGCATGGCTGATCGACAGTACAGGTTCCAGCGTGTTCACGATTAAATGTTCAATCTCGTTATTTTGCTGCTTAAGGTCAGCTCGTGTGGAAAAAATCGACTTATGAATACGCATATGCTTGGCTTCCATAAGCTCTCCTTCCAGTACAGGAAGGTCGTTGCTGTCCTTTTCAATCTCTTCAAGGAAACGTTCCGGCTCATTCATCACATATTCCCGTTCCGGGTCCAGCTCGTTGAATGTGCGAATCAATTCTGGCAAGTTCAGGCGGATAGGTGCTTGGTCGAAACCGTTGGGAAAATAAACATGGCGGGTAGACGCTTTTTCTTCCAGCGCACCGATCTGGCTGTCGAGATACGCCTCAAGTTCTCCCGCTTCCTCTGGAATATTCCCACCATAGTAGTAGCCAAACGGCATCTGTACCGCAAACACCTGACTGCCATCCGACCCCTTCCACAAAAACTCGGTTTTAGGATTCGTATTATCGGCTACCCCGCGCCAGAATAGAAAATGCCGAATACCGAACTCCTGATAAATCTGCGGCATCTGCGCCGACTGGCCGAAGGCATCCGGCACATAACCGACCTTCATGGCATGACCATATTTCTGCGCCGTTTCCATACCGTAATACAGATTACGGACCATCGATTCACCGGAAATCACCAATTGATCCGTCTGCGTATACCACGGCCCGGTCATCAGGCGTTTATCGCTTACCAGACGGCGAATGCGCTCTTCATCCTCCGGGCACCAGCGGGTATAATCGTCAAGCAAGGACCCTTGGGCATCCAAAAGATAGTATTTAAAACCGTCCCCATTCTCCAACGCATCCAATACTTCTTTCACATGCTTCACCAAGTAGACTTTGGATCTGGAAGTGGTAAAATACCATTCTCGATCCCAGTGAGTATGTGGTATGACATGCACTTTCGTACGGCTCATATCTCGTTCTCCCTCCATGCTGTCTATTCTTTATCTAGTGATATTTAGTCAAATACAAGCTCAATGTCTTCTCCATTTTTCTTAACAGAGGCCTCTTTCGTTTCAGCCTGCTGCTGTTCTTCCTCACGGAAATTGACGAGCAAGGTTCCTGCCACAATGATTAATGCGCCTGTAACCCCTCCAGCCAGATATGCAAACGGAGTACCTACGGAGATGGCGCCATACAAACCGCCAATTGGAGGCATGATGACATGTGCGCCCAGCAAAGCCGTCAATGCTGCACCTGCTGCGCAGGCAATCATATTTAATGGAATCAGCTTGGCAGGGTTACGCAGTGTAAACGGGATAGCCCCTTCCGTAATTCCGATAATGCCCATGATCACGGAGCCTTTTCCAGCTTCCCGATATGTTTTGGAAAAGCGATGTTTCAGAATTAGGGTTGCAATTCCATAGCCTAGCGGTGGAATACAGATGGCAATGTTTACGAAAATATTGGGTAAATACACACCCGACAGGAATAACGCATTTCCCGCCATCCAGGCAGCTTTATTGACGGGACCCCCAAGATCGAACCCAATCATGGCTCCCAAAATTAAGGCTAGCGCCAAGGTGCTGGTTCCGCTCTCACTCATATGCTTAATCCAGTTGACCAGTCCTTCATTAATCGCGCTCAACGGCCCACCTAGGATGACGGACATGAGAATCCCGGTTAAGCCTACCGTAATGAGCGGCAAAATAATTAGCGGAACAGAACCTGCGGCCGGACCTGTGATTTTCACTTTGTTTTTCACCCAGAGGGTGACATACCCCGCGAAAAAACCTGCAACAAGAGCACCCAAAAATCCCGCATTCGTCTCCTGTGCCAATACGCCGCCAATCAGCCCCGCTGCAAGTGCAGGCTTATCACCAATCGAATAGGCGATATACCCCGCCAAAACCATGTTTAGCAGTCCAATTCCGCGCCATCCTACATTTTGCATTAAATATAAAACATGAAGAAATCCACTTTTGTCAGCATATGGATCAAGGTCAGTGACACCCATTGTCAGACCGATAATTTTACACACGGCAACAATCAAGGAGCCTGCAATAATAACCGGAAGCAGGTAAGAAATGCCTGTCATCAGATGCTTTTTAGCTTCACTCAGCCATTTTTTCATCATGTTCTCCCCCATTATGAATACTACTGTTATCCAAAGGCTCATCGGATATCATTCAGATCATCTACACTGCTGATTGTCCGTGTTGCCTTCCTAATCTTATTTTTGAGCAGAGATGGCCTCCACCGCTTTGGTAAGAACCGCTTCCGCATTGTTGACCGCATGACCGATTTTGACGCGAACGATTCTTTTATCTTCAAAACGCTCTGCATCCTTCACTGTCTGATCCGAGGCAATCAGTACAAAATCCGCCGCTGCAATGTCTTCCTCCGTAAGTTTGTTCACTTGGCCTAGTGCGCCTTGCTGTTCCACTTTAATATGGTGACCGAGCTGTGCCGCCGCTTTTTCCAGTGCTTTTGCCGCCATTGGAGTATGAGCCAACCCTGCGATACAGGATGTAACGCTTACAATTTTCATTATGACACCAACCCTTCTGTATACTGTTCCAGCAAATGGTACACATCGTCGCTGCTATTAGCACCCGCTACCGCTTCTTTGAAGGAATCCTCTAAGAGCAGGGTTGCGAGCGAGGAAATAATTTGTAAATGGGATACATCCACGGACCCTTTAGGCACCAAAATACTAAAAATATACTGGACAGGCTTGCCATCATGAGAGGCCCAGTCAATGCTATGTTCCAATCGGATTACGAGGACTGCTGGTCTGGTAACCACTTCGCTCTGCGTATGAGGTATGGCAAACTGATCCTGAAGCCCTGTCGAATATACCTTTTCCCTCTCCCACAAATCCTGCACCAGTTGCTCCCTATGGACGGTGACACCCAGCTTTTCAGCCTCTTGGGCAATAAACTCAAACACAGCCGATTTGGTCTCCAGCTTCTCATCCAAATAAATCTGTTCTCTAGTAATCATGGTGGATGTCTCTCCTCCCTTCTATCTATAGGTGAAACGCTTACAAGTTTATTTTAGCCGACTCTTCCTCCATGTTTTATCTATAAAATTTCCCTATCCAAGCGGAAATGCACTAGACATTGTTCATAAATGTTTTGTGATAGGCATTCCGGTATTGGGAAGGGGTCATATGGACTCTCTTTTTGAACAAACGCATAAAATATTTCTCATCGGTATATCCTGCCTCTTCGGCAACCTGCTTAATGCTCATATCTGTACGGGAAATCAACTCTTTGGCTTTGTTAATACGAATACTATGAATGAACTCCAGGGGACGCATGCCTGTATTTTGCTTGAACAAACGAGATATATAATCCTTGTTGTAATTGAATTTTCGAGCTAAATCCGTCACGGTCAGCGGCTCTTCAGCATGAATTCGGGTCCACTCGATAATTTTGTTAAAACTCACATTCCCCTGTGAACTGACAGGATTGGAAAGCAAGCGGCTCAGTGCCAGTTCCGATATTTCGATCAGCAGCGAGGTGAACAAATAATTTGCACTGTGATACGTAAGATAATGTGAGTTGGCTACATGCAAAATCTGATTGACGATAATATGAATCCGATCTCCGTTGTCTGCCTGTACACATTGCGGTAAATAGATATCACGCATCACACCATGTCGCTGCAAAAGCCCATCCATGACACTTGTTTCCTGCTTCATTTCCTCATTAGATAATACATTCGGGGTCGTGGGAACATCGAAATGAAACCAATAAAATTTCACGCCCGGCAACGATTCCCGGTATCCTTTATGCGTACGACCGGGGTACAGCAATAGAATATCTCCCTCGCCTACTTCAAAATCTTCCCGTTCCTCCCGTATATATACCGTCTCTTGGACGCCCAGGATCAGCTCAAAATTCTCAATGGAACGACTCATATGCTTCCAAGGTACCTCGTTAACAAACTCGCCTGCCGAGATCAGTTGAATCGGAGCATCTACATTTACTTTTAGATAGGTCATGTTATCGCCTCTTTAGATTCATGTTCGGATTTGTCCACCCATTGTATGGTTAAGCTACTGACATACCGCGATTGCAATGCTAATGTAGTGGAGAAATATACACTTTCATCTTAGCTAAGGAGCGATGATTTTGAAAGCTAAAGCTTTTGACTTGCATAAAGTAAGAATTGATTCCGGCCCACTTTTACATGCGATGGAACTGAATACGGCCTATCTGCTGAGTTTGGAACCCGACCGTTTATTATCACGCTTTCGTGAATATGCGGGACTGGAGCCCAAAGCGGCTCACTATGAAGGCTGGGAAGCGCGTGGCATCAGCGGACATACACTCGGTCACTACCTGTCCGGCTGTGCACTGATGTTTGCCTCCACAGGCGACGAAAGACTGTTGGAACGCGTGAACTATGTGGTCGACGAACTGGAAATATGCCAAAACAGTCATGGAAACGGATACATTTCCGGCATTCCACGTGGGAAAGAGATTTTTGAGGAAGTAAAAGCCGGAGATATCCGCTCCCAGGGCTTTGATCTAAACGGCGGGTGGGTGCCGCTATATACCATGCACAAGCTTTTTGCGGGCTTGCGTGATGCACATCTGCTGGCGCATCATCCCAAGGCCCTGTCTATAGAAATCAAACTCGGCAACTGGCTGGAGGATGTACTTCAAGGGCTGGACGATGATCAGGTGCAGCAGGTGCTGCATTGCGAGTTTGGCGGTATGAACGAGGTGCTGACCGATCTGGCGGAGCATTCAGGAGAGGAACGCTTTTTAAGCCTTGCGGAACGCTTTTATCACGGAGAGGTGCTCAATGATCTCGCAGATAGCCAAGATACGCTGGCAGGGCGACATGCCAATACGCAAATTCCCAAAATCATTGGCGCTGCACGGCAATTTGAAATGACGGGAAAACCGCAATATGCGGACCTGTCTCGCTTTTTCTGGGATCGGGTTGTTCACAAGCATTCCTACGTGATCGGCGGCAATAGCTATAATGAACATTTTGGTGAACCCGGGAAGCTGAATGACCGCTTGGGCGAAGGTACCTGTGAAACTTGTAACACCTACAATATGCTGAAATTAACAAGACATATGTTCGAGTGGGACGCCTATGCAGCCTATGCCGACTACTATGAACGAGCGATGTTCAATCATATTCTGGCTTCACAGCAGCCTGTAGATGGACGTGTGTGCTATTTTGTATCGCTGGAAATGGGAGGACACAAGTCCTTTAATTCTCAATATGAGGATTTCACATGCTGTGTCGGTTCCGGTATGGAAAGCCACTCCATGTACGGCACTGCGATTTATTTTCACACGCCAGAAACGATCTATGTCAATCAATATGTCCCTTCTACCGTGTCATGGGACGAGATGGGCGTACAGCTCAAACAAGACACTCTCTTTCCGCAAAATGGACGGGGAACGCTGCGCGTCATCAGCAAGGAGCCCAAATCCTTCGCGATCAAGCTAAGATGCCCGCATTGGGCAGAGCAAGGGATGATGATTAAAATCAACGGGGAAGAGTACGTCACAGAGGCTTGTCCTACCAGCTACGTTGTAATTGAACGGGAATGGAACAATGGGGATACGATCGAGTATGACATTCCTATGACCGTGAGAGTCGAGGAAATGCCGGATAATCCACGCCGAATTGCTTTTATGTATGGGCCGCTAGTGCTGGCTGGGGACCTTGGTCCTGTTGAGCAGGAATCCAACGAAGAACGTCTGCTTGCGTCTGTTCTGATCGGAGCGACCGACTCATTGACAACGAAGCTGATTGCTGACGGGAACGAGCCTAATACATTCCATACGACCAACTTAGGCTATATCGGAGACTTGAAGCTTCGTCCGTTTTATCAAATGTATGATCGTTCATATACCGTCTATTGGGATCTCTTTTCCCAGGAGGAATGGGCAGCAACAGAGGCAGAATATCGTACCGCGTTAGCGTATCAGCTAGAGCTGGAACGACTTACAGTGGACGTTGTGCAGCCTGCCGAAATGCAGCCTGAACGGGATCATGCCTTTACTGGAGAGCATGTAGGTTTGGGGTCCATCTACAACCGCAAATATCGCGACACCTGGCCTGGGGGCTGGTTCTCTTTTGTCATGAAGGTGCTTTCGGATGAGCCTGTCCAATTGGCGGTCACTTATTTGAAGGACTTGAGCCGTCCTCATGGTGACTTTGACATCACTGCGGATGGTCAGATTTTAGGGGAAGGCAAGCTGGAGTCTGAGGAAATGAATAAATTCGAAACGTTCGCCTATGAGCTTCCTCTATCTGTGACGAACCACAAGAAGGAAGTGACGATTCAATTCAAAGCCCACCCACAAGGTAAAGTGGCGAAAGTCGCCGGATTACGAGTGATTAGACATTCTATTGTATGATCAAATTATCTATATAAATCTACTATTCCGCCTACTCCGTTTTGATGTTCGTTTTTTAAAGGAAGCTTATAAAACAACAAGCAGACGCTCCTATAAGCTGTCTGCTTGTTCTGCTTACTGCCTTATAACTTCGATTCATCGTTATTGCTCCATGTTCACTTCACAGCATGTTCATTTCACGGAAGCTGTCTCTAATCTTGCGTAGCTCTTGCTGTGCCCTGCTGTATCGGGAAGCGTAGGTCCAGGCAAGCACCTGATGATAATGTGAAGGCGTTTCAATCGTAGTCACGTTATACATGATCGGAGTCCCGTCTACTTCTCCTTTTAGGGTAAACTCAATGGCTGGGTATCCATTCACCACCAAGTCGGAGGCAATCCCCAATTCAGAGTCCGTAATTCCTGACACCAAATGTTCCTCAATGATTCCTTTATATTCTTGAAGAGTCATACTGCTGTCAAAATCGCTTTTCGGTTCAGATAATACAATCAAATATCTTTCGGTCAATTCATTTTTAATGGAAATATCCGCTTCCTCATTAATCATATTATCTCGTGACCAATTCCACGGAGCCGTAACCGCAAACTGGCTATCCTTACTGGTAAATACCTCAGGCTTCACGATTTGAGTAATGAGCGTAGAAATTAAAAATACAGCAAAGACAATCGAAATGATCGTCATCAGGATGATTACCCCGGACAAAATTCCGGTTTTTTTTCTGCTCACTGTCTCCAAATCCCGTACCTTAACCACATATGTATTCGCAGCCATATCTCCAATCCGTTGTTTCCGAGGTGTCACCAGCACACATATACCAGCGGGCAGCCCGAAGAAAAGCAGCGGATTCGTATCCACCAAATGTATAAGGGTACGGATCAAGGATTTAACCATGCCCGGCGGTTTCCCTTCTCCATTTACGACCTGAATGCGAAGTACAAACTTGCCCAGCGTATAGCCTGTAAGTCCTTCCAGTAACAGATAATAGCAGAAGGAGCCCATCAGGAAGAGCATCACTACCAGGCCCATATTTGGGGTTCCTACTTCAGATACTTTTTTCGCTGTAAAATAAACCAGCCCTCCATACCCGAAGACGATAAGAATGAAGTCAATCATCCAGGCCGCCCATCTTCTGAAGAAGATAGAGGCTCCGTATGTTTCTGATAATACTGCCATCCTATCCGGTTCTCGTCGATGGTAGTTGCCTCTCGTTGCATATGGTCCCGGAGCGACTGTAGATGGATTGTTCGTTACACCATGTTCCTCCAAATGATACACCTCTGTTGTCAGTTTAATCCCGGTTAAGTATAGCATTCTTTTTCATCCAGTGAAGCAAGCCTGCCAGTGCACTGGAGTAAACCGAATCCTGCCGATGAACAAACCACACCTCTAATTTGCGATATTTTTTGGGCAAACGATGAGAAGCAATACTTCCCGCCTCCTCTGCCTTTGCAATCGACGATTGTGGCAACATGGACACCCCTAGACCAGAGGCTACACCACCCAAAATGACTTCCAAGGTTCCGAACTCCATAACCTGATAGGCATCCACACCTGCTTCGCTCAGAAAGCTTTCTGCTCTTGTACGATGCGTGCAGCCTACGTCGAAGAACAGCATAGGCTTGGCAAGCAACTTGCTCATATCACTTTCTCCTGGTTCCGAGATGAGTACCAGTTCCTCTTCAAAAGCTGCAAGATGCTCTATATGCGGATCATCGACGGGGCCATAGACGAACGCTCCATCTAATTCGTAATTTAATACCTTTTGTACGAGATCATGGGTGCTGCCTGTCATAAGCGATAGATGGACATCAGGATATTGAGCGTGATATTCCGTCAATAAAGAAGTCAGATGCGTAACCGCCGCCGTCTCAATCGACCCCAGTCGCAAAGGTCCCGCAGGCTGGTCTGAATATTGAGTGGACTTTTCAGCCTCGTCCAGCAAGGTCAGTATGGTATCCGCATATTCCAGCAGATTCTCTCCTGCTGGCGTTAGCGCCATTCCCCGGTTAGATCGGCGAAATAGCGGTACGTTCAATTGTGCCTCAAGCTGCTGAATCCGCGAGGTCACATTGGACTGTACATAGTTCAAGGCTTGCGCAGCCTTCGTGATACTGCCCTCGCGAGCGACGGCCCGAAAAATTTTCAAATCACTGCTTTCCATGTATACGTCACCTGCTTGGTATGATCATTTGTGATACTCACGTTCGATTTTGTCCATTTTACCGGATGCTTGCCGCTCTGTACAATTCAATATACATGCAATTGCATCTAAATTCGCACCACGGGAGGTTTTAAAATGAAAGCCGTGATACATGCCAGCAAAAATGGCCCTGAGGGTCTGATGTATACAGACGTTACGGACAGACAGCCAGGGCACGATGAGGTGAGAGTAAAACTCAAAGCCGCAGGCTTGAACCATCGGGACCTATTCCTCATGGCAGATCGAGCTGCCAACGATGCTCCACTCATTCTCGGATCGGATGGAGCAGGTGTGATTGAGGCTGTGGGTGCTAGTGTCCCAACCTCGCTGGTAGGCACCGATGTAATTATCAATCCCTGTATCGGATGGGAGAATACGCATCATGTTCCCTTGGTTCCAGCCATTCTGGGCGGACCTTCGGACGGGACATTCGCTGAATCGGTTATCATCCCCGTCCAAAATGCCGTCAGCAAGCCAGCATACCTTTCATGGGAAGAAGCAGGGGTACTGCCTTTGTCTGCTTTGACCGCTTATCGCGCGCTCTTCACAAGAGGCCAGTTGCAGCAGGGTGAGCACGTCCTCATTCCCGGTATTGGCGGTGGTGTAGCCACGTATGCCATGCTTATGGCTTTAGCGGCAGGTGCACGGGTCACCGTCACATCACGCAGCGAAGCAAAGAGTCAGGCTGCCCTCGCCCATGGCGCTAATCATGCATTCGACAGCCATAGTGAATGGAAAGAAAGTATGAACGGAGACACTGTGGATCTGGTTCTTGACAGTATCGGTCCTGCTACATTCGATAAATATTTTGATATCCTCAAGCCGAACGGTCGGATCGTTACATTTGGCGCAAGCTCAGGAGATCGAGTAGAGATTCCGCTGCGGTCTATATTTTTCCCTCAAATCAGCATCATCGGCACCTCTATGGGCAGTGGCGAGGAATTCGCAGCTATGCTTCAGTTTATGGAGTGCCATGCACTCCATCCGATTATAGATAGCGTATTTCCTCTACAAGACACACCGCAAGCCTTCCACCGTATGCAGCAGGGAGCGCAGTTAGGCAATATAGGAATCAGGATGGAGTAAGGGGTCTGAACGAAGTATAGGAATAGAAAAAAATCCACTGCCATAAAATCCCTTCATCCAGAAGTCAATTTTATGGTAGTGGACCTATTCAGTCGATCAAACGATGCTGGACCCATTTGTTGCCGCGGAAGCGCCAAAGGAAGACGATTCCCCGCACGCCCCATTCAATATCCATAGCCAACCAGACACCAACAATCCCCAGATTGAACACTATGCCCAAAATATATCCAAGCACCACCCGACATAACCACATGGACAGCATCGAGGTGAGGGACGTAAATTTTGAATCACCTGCTGCCCTTAGTGCAGAGGGTGTAATAAAGGCAATGGACCAGAGCGGAATCTGGGCCAACGTATTAATCAGAATGACAACAAAAATGTCATCTACGATTTCGGCAGGCGGATGAAATAGCCCCACCATCGGCTCAAACAAAGGCATCAGGATTAATCCCATTACAATAAATGAACAAGACGACAGCCAAATAAACGATTTGGTAAACTTCCGGGCATCCGCGACATTTCGACGCCCCATGCATTGACCGACCACAGTTACAATCGTAAGAGCCAAAGCATTTGCAGGGATTTGGAACACATTAGCTAGGGATGAGCAAATGGCATTCGTCGCCAACGTATTTGTCCCCAGGCTCACAATGAAAATTTGGGTTAAAATTTTGCCCCCATTAAAAAACATCTGTTCCGCTGCAAAGGGAAGCCCGATAAACAGAATCTTTTTAAGCATAGCCAGATTAAAATAAAGCATATCTCTAAGCTGAACACGCAAGTCATCATCTACCCTGACCAAATAGATCAGCGCGCATACTGCTCCTGCATATCTGGACACATTGACGGCAATCGTCATGCCCAGCACACCCATATCCAATACATTAATGAATACCACATTAAGAAGCACATACGAGAGGTTCATGATGAGCGAAAGAGCCAGCGATGCCCTCGTCTTCCCAATGCCCCTCAGCGCCCCACACACTGCCTCAACGATTGCAATCCCCACAAAAGACATACAGCTTCCCAGCAGATATACCTTACCGTTAGCTAATACATCAGGCGAGGCCGAACCAAACAGAACACTTAAAATTGGATTGTACAACACGATCATAAACAAACTGATACATAAGGCCAGCAAGGAAACGGAGGAAATGGTGCCGGATGCAGCTTTAGAGACCATGAGGTCGTTACCGCTCCCCTTATACTGTGCCACGACAACCGTTCCCCCGGTAGACACTGCAACAAACACATTAATCAGAAAAATATTCAAAGAATCGATCATATTTACAGCACTGACTGCCGCCATCCCCGACGAGCTAATCATTGCCGTGTTCACCAAATTAAGACCCACAATAAAAGCCTGATCAATCAGAAGCGGGATAAACAGCGCAATAATCTGTCGATAATCGATAGACTCTCCTGAAAAATGCTTATTCAGAAAGCCATGTGTTCTCATCCTTACACTCAGTTGACTCATATCATCACATTCTTTTTCTCAAATTGAAAAAAACCCTTCAACAGAAGAGCCTTCATGGCGAAAAAATGTATAAAGTTGCAAGGCTAGATGTGTCTAGTTCTTGATTCTGTACACTTTTCTCTACATAGAAGTATTACTCCAAAAGAAAATCCTGTCAATGGCTTTACTCACATTTGAATAGAAAAAAACAAAAAAACCTGCTCAGCTCAGCGAGCAGGTTTTGGAGCAGCATTATAATGTTTTAATATATCATTAAACCCTTGTTAAAAGAATGTCTATGATCTTCTCGCAATTAAATCTTGTTGAATAGAAGCTTCATTCTTTTCGAATTTTTTATAAAAAAACATAGGAATGATTCCGATCAAGAAGACGATAAATGGCAGCCAGATAAAGCTAAACTGAATGCCGGACAACGCCGTAGGGGTTTGAACTTTCCCAGCGATATAACCGGTGCTGCCCATGATCCATGCTGGCAATAATCCGCCGATTCCGCTACCCGCTTTAATACAGAATGCGCTTCCAATCGAGGTCAGGAAACCACTTGCCCGAATACCATTTTTCCATTCCCCATAATCGACTGTATCTGACAACATCGCAAACGGCATAGAACATGCAAAGCCTGATCCTAACGCACCAATAATCCAGCCGATAATAATGAGGGTTAAGTCTGTACTTCCCATTAAAATCACGACTTGACCCAGCGCAGCTAATATCAATCCGATAATCATAATCGCATTTTTACTTAATTTTCTGGCGAAAAACGGAATCAGAACCATCGAGATCAACTGCAAGGAGGTCAGTCCATTGATTAAAGGTACTAAGTCCTTACTGTCCAGATTGTACTGCAGATAAAAGATTAGCGTTGCTGAACGAATATTCAAACCAATCCAGTAACACAAGTTGGCAGCTACAACGAGCATCCAGGGCCAGTTTCGTTTGATGGCTGTAAAGCTTTTAGCAATGGGAACGGATTTCGTTTTCACTGCTGCATTTTCTCGCAAATCGGCAAACGCTATGAAAAACATAATAATCGCCATGATTCCAAATAAAACGAGCGTTAAGGAAAATCCTTTTTGATCATTTCCCTGTCCAAAGAAAGCGACCAAAGGTAACGTAAACGTCGTGGCGATGAAGAAACCCACATTCCCCCCGACCATGCGGAAGGAGTTCAAGACTACGCGTTCATTAGAATTGGTGCTCAGATTAGGCAGAATAGACGTAATCGGCGTACTGATTCCGGTATAAAGGATACCTGCTATGATATACGTAATGGCGGCATATGCAATTTTGCCCGACTCACTCCAATTGGGTGTCGTAAACGTAAGGACCATGAACACAGCGAACGGAATAGCTAACCATAGAAAATAGGGTCTGCTCTGGCCGTATTTCGACTTGGTTCGGTCAATCAGGATGCCCCAAATCGGGGCATCAATGGCATCGATAAAACGGGTGATAAATAGTAATGTCCCGGCAATCCCGATAGAAAGACCGAATACATCTGTATAAAAATATAATAGATAACTGGAAATGACACAGTATAGTAGATTGCCTGCTGTATCCGTTAATGAATAGCTGATTTTACGATGAAAAGGAACGGTACTTGCTGCCTTTTCCGGTGATTCCGTACTCACAATTCTCGTACTCATGATCTTTCCTCTCCCCATGCGAATGAATTATGATTCATAAACCCATACACGCATTTCCCCTTTAGCCCGATTGCACCAGGCGTAGTAAGGAATGGCGGTAATTTGTTGAGGAACAAATTCAGGAGGCTCCGAGCTATATAATGCGTTCGAATTTTTTACCCTGTATCCCTCTATAGTCAACTTTACAATGCCACCCAGCAGGTTTTCGCTAAACTCTTCCGTAATGAGGCTATCCTTCGTCAATCTTAATCCTGCCAAATTCGCTCCATTATCCACTTCTTCCAGACAGAACACGACTGGGCCGCGTTGGAGAGCAATTTGCTGCTGGTTCATGGAGACAAGTGGATTGCTCCGAATGCGCTCAACTGGCATAGCCAAATGCAGAGTTACCACATCTCCGTCCTTCCAAGTACGCTGAATCTCGATATAGCCATTTTCCAGATGGTCTAATGACATAGCTTCCCCATTCACCTTCACCTCTGCCTGCTTGCACCAACCCGGAATCCGTAGTGCCCATTTGAAGGAAGTCGGCTCTGTTACGTGGATCGAAAAGGTTAGATCCGCGTCCCATGGATAATGATGAGTTTGTGTAATTTCAACCTCATGACCAGATAAAGTCATGTTCACCTTGCTGGCAATGTACAGATGCGTATACAACGTATCGTCCGTTTGGGTATACATATTGTCCTCAACTGATGCAATCATTCGTGCCAAATTGGGCGGACAGCAGGCGCAGAAAAACCATTTTTGCCGTTCTGTTTTTACATGCTCCTGATCTTTTCTGGATTTTTGAAAAGGATTAACCTCCAACGGATTCACGTAGAAAAATCGTTTCCCGTCCAGGTCCATCCCACTAATCGTCCCGTTGTATAGCGCACGCTCCAGAACATCGGCGTATTTCCGGTCTGGCGCTAAGCGCAGCATACGATTGGCCCAAAAGGCCAGCCCTACAGAGGCGCAGGTCTCACAGTACATGCTGTCATTGGGAAGATCGTGATGGCAAGTGAACGCTTCCGCGTTTACAGTAGAACCGATCCCTGCGGTGATGTACATTTTATGATTCGTTACATCATCCCACAGCGTTTCACAGGCTTGTAACAGGGAAGCATCCCCTGTTTTCGCGGCCAAGTCCGCCATCGCAATATACAGATACACCGCTCTCACCGCATGGCCGACTGCCTCTTTTTGTTCCCGCACAGGTTGGTGTGCTTGCTGGTATTCGAAGCCTAAGCCAAAATTAATGTTGTTATCATCATTCCAGGTGGGCTCTGTTTGAATATGTTTTCTCTTTTCTTGTTCCTCTGCAAAGTAAATAGGATGCTGTCCCCGCTGTTCAATAAAATATTGCGCTAATTTGAGATATTGATCCTTTGCAGTTACGTCGTATAATTTGATCAAGGCCAGCTCAATTTCTTCATGTCCCGGGTAGCCTTTCCGTTTCCCTTCTTCCGTACCAAAAATCTGCTGAATCAGGTCTACGTATTTCTCCATAATGTGAAGAAACTTCGTTTTTCCCGTCGTTTCATAATAAGCAACAGCCGCTTCTATAAAATGCCCTGCACAATACAGCTCATGATTATCTCTTAGGTTCGTCCAGCGATTATTGGGTTCCTTCAGCAGATAGTACGTATTCAGATACCCATCCTCAGCTTGAGCTCTTCCCAACAATTCAATTACTTCATCAGCCCGCTCTTCAAGCGCAGGATTCGGATGATCCCTTAAGCTAAAGGCAACTGTCTCCAGCCATTTGGCAATGTCACTGTCCTGGAAAACGGTTCCATAATACTCCCCACTGGATTCCCCGGCTGCAATCCTAAAGTTTTCAATCGCATGACTGGGTTCTGTATCTGGTAATTCATCATTTAATGCTTTCCACTGATAAGGAATAACCTCTTCCGCCACAACCTGCTTATACTTTTTCCAAAATAAATCATCAATGATGACATGCTTAACTGGCTTTGCCGTTTTCATTGGATAAACATCCCTTCCTGGAAATAGAACGCTTTCATTTTTGAAAAAATAAGGATAAAGTAATGATAATATCGTACAAGCTAACCTGAGCTCCCCTTGCTACGTCCTTATTTTATCAACCTGAATTTATAAAAAAAATCGCGATCTTTAACTAAAACTTATACGATTTCACACACAAAGGAGCTGGCTTCCATGAGCAAAACAGACTTTCTATCATTCCTTGTCCCTCCGCTGCCTTATTTCATTGAGGGGAATTTTACTACATATCAAAAAGGGGATTGGCACCCGAATAGGTATAATCTGGGTTATTTTGACGTAATAATCATTAAAGAAGGATTGCTGCACATTGGCGAAGAGGACGAAGTGTGGAAGGTAACTGAAAATTACGCTCTCATTCTTGAACCGGATAAACATCATTTTCCCATTGAGGCATGTACAGAACAAACCTCCTTTTACTGGTTCCATTTTCAAACCAATAGCATGTGGTGCGCACAATCCTCGCCCAATCCTATTATACCCAGCACCCCCATTCCCGAGCTGCATTTTCATTCAGAACATACGACCATTCATTTGCCCAAAATTCAAAAAGTGGTGAATCCGCATGAGCTATTTTCGAAATTAGACTATTTACTAGCCTCTACTTTAAAACCTAGAAAGCTGGCACTATGGGAGGCCCAACAGACGTTTGTGAATGTTTTTCAGAGTTTGGAGTATGATCAGAATAATAAAGACAGCTCCTCTAAGTTGGCGGAACAGATCGAAATATACCTAAAACAGAATTACAAAAATACAATCACTAATAAGGATTTGGAGACCCATTTTCACGTACATCAGAACTATCTCGCCAGATGTATGAAGGTCGCCTTCCAGCGCACACCGCTTGAGTATTTAATGGATTATCGCCTGGATCAAGGACGCAGTCTTTTGCTGCAAACTGACTGGTCTGTCCAACAAATTACCGAGGAAACAGGATTCTCCCAAGCAAGCTATTTCTCCAAATGCTTTAAAGAAAAGTTCGGAATGTCTCCAAAGAATTACAGACAACAATACTGGAAGCCAGTCCATTGAATGCTTACACCGCCTTTACATTCCTTTTACATTTTCATTGTATCCTTTTGATATTCTCGCTTTATACTGAGTCGGTTATATCATTTTTACTTCGGAAAAGGGGCATACATATGAAGTCAACTAAACTCGCATTATTAGCCATTTTAACAGGGATTCTGGTATCACCAGAACTGACCCATGCGGCAGACATTCAGCCATCCGGGTATGCACCACTACGAGCACAGGCAGATAAAATGGGGGCGACAATTACATGGGACAGTGATGACCAGTCTGTTTTGGTCAAACTGAAAAATGGCATTGTCGGGACCTTTACAGTGGGTAAGAAGCAATATCGTCTAGCTGGACTAACCGGAAAAGCGGACCGGGAAATTAAAATAGTGAATGGAAATGTATATCTTCCTACAAAACTTCTTACAGCGCTTGAAGCAGAGAACAGCAAATATGCAGATCCTAAGGACGCAGTTCCCACCTATAAAGTAATCCCCTCTGCCGAAACAGAAGCTGTGGAGGATGGAGAAGACGCAGCCGACGACCCTGCAATCTGGCTCAACCCGGTCGATCCGGAGAAAAGTAGAATTTTAGCAACCAATAAAGGCGGCGGGATTTTAGTCTATGATCTGGAAGGCAAGCAACTGCAAAACATGAAGGTCGGAAAAATGAATAACGTGGATCTTCGTTACGGTTTCACGTTGGGCGGCAAAAAAATTGATATCGCAGGGGCAACCAATCGAACCAACAACACGATCGATATCTTTGCCATTGACGGTGCATCAGGAAAGCTGACCAACGTGGTTGGCAAACCCATTAAAGCATCTATGAAAGAAGTGTACGGATTCAGCTTATACCATAGCCTCAAGACAGATAAATTTTACGCGCTCGTGTTGGGCAAAGAGGGTGAATTTGAACAATATGAGCTGACTGATGACGGAAGTGGCAAAATTGCAGGTAAGCTTGTCCGCCAGTTCAAGCTGAATACGCAATCCGAAGGCATGGTTGCTGATGATGAATATGGTACGATCTACATCGCTGAAGAGGATTACGCCATTTGGAAGTATAGTGCCGAGCCAGACGGTTCATCCGAGCCGCTGCGACGTGTTGATATTGCAGATGGGCGTAGACTCCACGATGACATAGAAGGACTTACATTGTATTACGGTAAAGATGGCAAGGGGTATCTCATGGCCTCCAGTCAAGGAAACAGTAGCTATGCGTTCTATGAACGACAAGGCGACAATGCATATATAAGCAACTTTACAATCAGCGCGAGCCCTACCGTTGACGGTACGTCTGTCACAGACGGTATTGATGTTCTTGGCTACGGATTAGGCAAGAATTTCCCTCATGGTATCTTCGTTGCACAAGATGACGAAAATCTTCAAAACGGCAAAAAGTTAAATCAGAACTTTAAAATGGTGCCTTGGGAGCGAATCGCTACGGGAGCCCCTACTCCGCTAACGATAGACGATGGCATCAACCCGCGTGAATTGGTAAACAGAAGCACGCAGTAATGCCCTTCGGGGAAATCAACTCAACATTCCGACTCTATTCATAGAAAAAAAGGGGTGTTCCAAAAGCCATAAAACGGCTTCTTGGGACACCCCTTGTTGCTTTTAAGCAGGAAAAGGTTTAAGATCCAGCACTAGCACATTTACCGAGTTGGCCGGTAAGTCTAAGAGGACAGAATCGGTATGAAGCGTAATCTGTTGTTCGGTAGGCACTACCTTCTCGTCATTCTTCTTGTTCACGTTAGGTACATGAACAAGCGAGGAATCGCCGGTTAGTGTAACCAGCTTAGCGATGGACTCAACACTCAAATCTTGTAGATTCAGCTGTATTACCTTATCTACGTTGTCAGCATTCACCAGCTTCACGTATACATGCTCAGCATCTTGGGTTACCGAGTTGAACACGTCTCTGTTGTAAGCCTCCAGCTTGTAGTCCAGCACTTTGCTGGTCGTCTCGCCGTCGGTGTATGAGCAAATCAGATTACTGCCCGTTTCACCGCCGTAGTTCACTGTTATGGTGTAGTCCGTGTTGTCAGCCAACTCTTCATAGCTAGCTGCTCTCAAGTTACCTGCCGCTGTACTGGAAGAGTAGTCACCCAATGTGTAGCCTTCTATGCCTTGCTTGTAAACCTTCACGCCGGTAGCCTTGCCGCCATAACCGATCGCGTATTCGACAACGTCCTTTTTCTCCGCAGAAATATCCGTGAGACCCGCACCCACATAAAAACCGTCCGTGCCGGAAATACGGGAAGCGACCACCTCTACCTTGTAATTGCTCCAGCTGTCGTTCAAGATGTACAGACCATTCAAACCGCTATCCTGAGCTTTGAGGACAAGCCCCTTGCCTTCCTCCACTGTAGAGCCCACGGAACCGGGAATGACCTGCCAGGCCGAATTCAATTCCTGGGTAAAGTCTTGATCCAGCAAAACACTGCCGTCCTGGTTGGAAGTAACAGTCACACGCTTAATCATAACTTCGGCGTTGCCTGTCGCGATTTCAATTCCACCCTGAGGAATGAGATCCGTTGGCTTGCCGTTTTTGTAAGTAGAGAAAGAAGTGCTCAATACTTTATTCCCCAAATATTTAGCATACATTTGCTGTACATAGTAGTTAGGCGTAAACCACACCGTTTCGTCATCGAACCAGATGCAGTCTGGTGTCCATCTGTAGGTTCCATCTGTCAGCACCTTGTTAAACAGCGGTGCATAGGCAGCTAGCCGAACGACATCGGCATTATTTTCGAAGCCCGTCATCACCGCTGCCTCTGCTACAGCGCCTGCTAAAGTATTTTTATCCGTTGATGCGTACTCCCCGACAAAAACCTTTGATGTTGCTTTCCAATTTATACTGCCGTCCACGTTATAAGCTCTGTAGTAGTAGTTATAGCGGTCCACGTTATTCAGCAGGTACTCGTTAGAACGATAGTAGTGCTCGTCTGCAATGGTATCCATATAGTCCTTTTGCTTCTCATACCAGGTTACCGTTTCTTCCGTCACCTGGTCACCATCTGCAAAAGCAACCTTAGCCGAACCGGTCATATTACCGCTTAAGAACTTCCAGCCCTGTTGATATGCATCGTCGTCTGCTTGAGCGCCAACCGTGGAGATGATATGCAGCTCATAACCCGGATAGTTTTTCTCCATATACTCATCAATCGACGTCTTGAACACTTCAAAGTTGGCAAAGAACTCTGTGCCCCAGTTCTCGTTACCCACACCCAAATAACGCAGATCGAACGGAGCTTCATGGCCCATTTTTTTACGCATAGCAGCCCATTCATTATGTTCAAAATCCACACTGATCGCAAAGTCGATCAGATCTGTAAAGTTCTTAATATAGTATTCTCTTAATGCGCCTCCAGCCGGATGAGCGTAATCGGAACGGGCTTGGCAGAGAACGCCACAGGCCATAACCGGAAGCGGAGCTGCATTCAGGTCTTCTGCCAACTGGAAATACTCCATATAACCAAGGCCCATGGTCATCATATAGCCCCATACATTAAAGTTTTCCTTGCGCAGCTCGATATCCCCAATCGATTCCTTCCAATCGTATACGTTTTCCCATATAAACGAACCCTCGGAAATACAACCACCTGGAAACCGCAAAAACTTCGGATGCATGCCAACCAGTGCGTTCACCAAATCTTTTCTCAGTCGGTAGTTAGGATTTCCCTGGAAGTTAGCATGTGCCGATGGGGATTGCGCTTCCTCTCCTGCACCCCATACATCTTGTGGGAATAAAGAAACCATATCAACCGAAATGTCCCCTTCAAATGTAAGCGCCAGCTGCCCGAGAACCGTAGCTGAGCCTGTCAGCACAAGTTTGGAATCGATGCCGTACTTCTTCCACGTGTTGCCACCTTCCACCTGTATCGTAACCGAATCACTAATAGCCTTTTCATTCGAGTCTTGCAGTTGCAGTGTGATTGCGCCAGCTGAATCGGCCTTCGCCCAGATGGTAAACTCATACTTGGCACCCTCTTGGATGGACATGGCACAATTCTGGTTAGAATCGGTAAAGCCCTTGTTCCGAATCGTTGCACCATCCGCTACCGTCACATAATAAGAGTTCACTTCTTTGTCTTTTGCGCCTAAAAACTCATTTAATCCACCGCTATGTTGTGGAGTCATCTTGTCCGTATCACCAGACCAGGCAAACAACGGGTTGCGGTTCCGTCCTGTAGAGCAGCCGCATTCACCGGAAGCATGGGAATACGTATCAAACTCGAAAGATTCAAAGGAGCGATTCTGAACGAGTTCTGCATAAATCCCGCCATCTGCCGCGTTATTGATATCTTCATAGAACAAGCCGTACATCACTTCGCTGACATCCAGTACTTCCTTATTTCCATGAATGGTCAGCGTGTACGGAGGCAGCTGTTCAGGAAGAACGGACACTTCAAAGCTTTCTTCAATCTGGCTTAAGCCCTTCGTTAATAAAGCTGTGACGGTAACCCCTTGTGCGGAGGTAATCGCCTGCACCTGCCCATTGTCAGAGAGTATACTAGGTTGGCTGGATTTCCAGGTCACTTCTACTCTACCGCCCATCAGAACGGTTGGCAGAGATAAGTCCTTGGTCACAATCGTCGTTGGAAAGGACAAATATTTATCTCTAGCAAGCTTCACGATCTCTTCATCTGTCAACGAATCGCACATGACCTCAATGACTTCATCTGCCGACAAGCCTGCTTTATAAATTCTAAAGTCTGAAACGGAGCCGGCAAAGTCTACATCCGCCGCATGCTGGGAGCGACCGATAAAATTGTTGCTGTAGTTGGACGAGTCTGTAAACGTTTCGAACCATTTACGCAGCTTGGCATAGTTACCGCTGGAAGTTTGGCTGATGGAACCATCCGCTACCACTTCACCATTGACATATATCACCGGACCGGCACTACTTAATGTGCCGCCTTCCGTGCCGATCACAGACAGGGCTATGTGCATCCACTCATCCCTGACAAAGCCTCTTCCCGGGTCTACGGACAAATCCGCCTCGGTGAAAAGGGTTCCGCGCAGATTCCGTGTCATGAACATATAGGGTCCTGTATGGGCTTTACCAAAGTCAAAGACACGTTCCCACATATCTGTGAATCTGCCGAAGTTGACCCACGCAGTAACCGTCACACCGGTGTTATCGCTTACATCTTTGAATAGATCGGAAGGAAGCTGGATATACGATGTACCGTTGGGGCCACCCTCAAGCGTCAAAGCTGCTCTACCGGTAGCATGGGAAATCGTAGGTGTTACTGTGCCTGAAGCAACCCCATCGTTACCTTGCCCTGAGCTATCTTTGCCGACGTTCTTTGCATCATCAAACTTGTAACGCGCAATGATTTGATCTTGGAATTTGGTCATCTTCGTTGCTCCTATACCTATAGTTTATTAATGTAATAACTAATTAGTTAATATAAATACATACTATATAGCTATAGTACCTTATCCTGAGTACCTTTTTCAATCCAATAAATCGGATTTATGAAGAAAATACTTGAACGAACTACATAAAAAAGCAGCCATCACAGAAGATACTCTGCGATAACTGCCTTTTGGCTTACAGGATTACTTGACCCAGTCGGAACTTTTCTGAAATAAAGAAGTTTGACCGTAGCTATGTTATCCGTTCAATTTTTGTCCACAATTCGGACAGAAGTTAGCTCCTTCGTTTTTTGTACCGCAATTCGGACAAAAATTGGGCTTATTACCGTCTTCAGATGGAGAGGGCGCAGCAGGTGTAGGCTGAGTCTCAGCCGAAGGCTTTGGGTTCGGGTTCAAATTTTTCATCATTTCATTTGCTATATTCATCCCCATCATCATACTCGCCATATCTGAAGCAGCACCGCCGCCTTTTACATTACCCGATGCAATCCCGTCCGTCATCGTCACTTGTTGGTACTTTTGCAGATTACCGATCATTTCATGAGAGGCTGTCTTCGTGATCATATCTTGGATTTCTTGAGGATAATTGAAGCTCATCACATGAAAGCCAGTAATCGTCATACCGTTGTCCATCACTTGCATATCCAGATCTTCTTGAATACCTTTTGAAATGTCAGAAGCATTCGCCTGCAGATTGAACATGTCCTTTCCTTCTCTGCTAATCCACTTCATCAATAACTGATCCAACACCGAAGTAATCCTTATTTTCACATCCTCAACTAGATAACTGTCCTTCACTCCGGCAATCTTATCGATGAGCGTAACATAATCGTTCACTTTAAAATTAAATGTGCCATTGGCACGAATCGGCATACCGCCTGGCAGCTGAGGGGTCGGGATCAGCACTGGATTCTGCGTCCCCCATTTAACCGTAAACTCCTTCGTATTAACGAATAAGACCTCTACCCTCATACCACTGTTAAAAGCAAATTTAAACCCTTTTAATGTGGATAGAAATGGAATAATGTCAGGGTCCATGTTATACGACCCTTCATTCTCGAAAATACCCTCTATTTTGCCGTTATTTACAAAAATCGCATCTTGACCGGAGCGGATGATTAATTTACTGCCTTTTTTAATTTCACGGTTGCTCCACTTCCAGAAAATCATATCATCTCTAAATTCTTCCCATTCTACAACATTTGCAAATTGATTTCTGAAGAACCCCATACTGTATCCATCCTTTCAGTTTAGGATTTTGCAAAATTCGATTCCAGTCGCTCCAAAGTGCAATATATAGACGAACTAGACCATTTCGATCTATATATTGTTCATTGAAAGTCGCTTATTGGATTTTTACAAAATCCTCAGTTAAAATGATCCTCTGCTGCCGCTATGCGAATGACCGCCGCTGGTAGTTCCGCCACCACCGCCTGAGCTGCTGCTACTGCTGCTCTTTTCAATCTTCCGTTTCGTTGTCGTTGTGTGAAGATACTGATCTCGATGCTCCAGAACTCCTGAAGCGTTCGCATCCTCGTAGGTCTGCCGATTTACCGTAACCCGACCGCCAGAATTGGAAACCATCTTGCCCACGATCAACGCCGCCAATCCCAGGGCAACCGCCAAATGAAGCCATCCTTTAAAAAATATACTGTCTGGATTCACCCCTGGACGGATGGCCAAATATTTGTGCGCACTCAGAATATACTTTTGAAATGCAAGCCCATAGTTGCCGTTCGTCAGGTCCGGGCTAATCTCATGGCGTATTTTAGTAAGCCTGTCATCATCCAGATACCGTTCTGCCTTATAAAATCCGGCCAAGTACACCTCTCTATTTCTCATATCCATCGTTAAAATGACCGCGTTCCCATGAGATCTGTCATACCCAGGGCCATGGTCATCATAAAAGTCCTGCGTCATTTTCATAACATCCATATTGTCGGGATTGAGAGTAGTATAAATAATAATGTCCGTTTCTCTTTCCGCTCCGTATTGATTAGCCATAGCGTTCAACACATCATACTCTTCCTGATTGAGCAGACCCGCTTCATCATAAATCAATGGCTTCATTTCTGTCGTTGCTGGTTCGCCCTTCATTTCCATAGGAACTGCCAGAAAAGCAGCAAAGAACAACAAGAAGGCTATAATCGCTCTATGCTTTTTCAATAGAATTCCCCTCCCATCATCAGCCAAGTGATTAACCTTAATGAGAAGAGAGTAATGCCGAAAATGCCTGCAAACCAAGCTGTCACTTTGAACTTGCTAATCGGAGGCTTACCGACTACCTTGCCCGTCTGTCCGTTCATAGCAAACGTATGCTCCAATTGATTATAGTCATAGTGTATGACCCACACCGGAAGCAGGACATAATCCGCTTGTTTTAATGTAGTATCAATTTGCTTTTCCGTATAACTCACGGCCGTATACTCTGACACTGTAGAATGAATATAAGCATCAATATATTCCTTCACTTTCTCTTTAACTCGCGGGAAAAGCTCTTCTTCGTTATAACTGTACTTCTCCGCAATATAACCCGCTAGATATGGCGTTTTAAAGGGTTTTAGCTGATCGTATGGAAAAGGCTCCAATTTATCCATCAGCTCGTCGTTCATTTTCTCCGCAGCATCAATCGGAACCTTTACATAATTCAAACGGATTTTCCGATATACATCAAAATGCTTCGTTTCCGTATATTCGTAGTCTCCGCTCGTATAGGTTCTCACTTGGGTACCTTCACCTTGAACCTCAATTTTATTATGTAATTCATATAACCAGAAGGGCACATACATCCCGGTTATTCCCTTGATTCGGTCTGCTATCATGAACCGGTTCGGCGTCAGACGGCCATTCTTGCACCATTTTTTGAAAGCAGCTATGGCTTCTTCCTTACTGATTGAAAAAGGAATAACCTGCGCTGGAGCCAGCTTCCCAGTCAGTCGATCCCCGAGAACCACGGCAGAACCACAAAAGCTGCACACCGTTGCACTCGTCTCCACTTCGGTCATAATCACTGCTCCGCAGTTATTACAATGATACTCATGGGCCTCATCTTCTGAAAAAATACGATTTATCAGAGGATCAGGAATAGATTCGATATTGTCCTCTCTTCCGCAACTATGACAGGATAACATCCCTGTCTCACCGTCAAAGACCATGCCGCTGCCGCAGTTTGGGCATTTGTATTCGATAACCGGCATCTGCTCACCTCTTCATGTAGATACTGTTATAATTCCTTATGGTTGCTTTTTTCTTTGATCGCAGCCAGTTCATCCTCTGCATTCGTACTCTTCTCGTATTGTGCAAATAAAGCATCCAGGTCGTCCTTCGTTCCTGCCCGAAGCTCGGCTATAGCCATCGCTTCATCATACGCTCTGTTCACCTGTTCTTCCATAACTTCGAAAGCAGAATTCTTGCTGCCCATAGAGTTCAAGGTTTGCTGCGCTTTGGCAATCGCCATCTTCCCTTTAAGTTCAGCGCGCCGTGCTTCTAGTTGCCCCATATCGGACACCAACTTCTCCTGCATTTGTTTCATATTTACGGCGTTTGTCGAAGCTAAATCATAGGACGTTTGTAATTGTTCCAATTTCTCCGCCTGCAAACCTTTTCTCTCCAGAAACTTTCGAGCTTCCTCTTCATTACCAGCTTCCACAGACTTACTGGCATAATGCTGGAGCTTTTTGATTTCGGCTTTGCATTCATCCAGTGCTCTTTTTGCCCTTCTCTCATCAGCCAACACTGAGGCCGTCTCCGCTTTCACCTTGCCTAGATCACTGTTTAAATTCCGCATATAATCGTCAATGGTTCTCTCCGGGTCTCCCACCTTATCCACTAAGGCGTTAACATTCATTTTCATAATATCCCTAAACCTCGACAAAATTCCCATGATGACCTCCTTCGAAAGGACTACATTCCACCATATCATACATCAAATCCGGTAAAAAATGTTCATCATAGCTCTATATACTGGCCCACTGATCACTTTCGGATGTGTGTTCGTTTTATTATAAAAGCAAAGGGTCCAAAAACCCGCGACAGATTTTTGAACCCTTCTATTTATTGTTCCTGATTATAGTTCTTCATAGGACTTGGGGTCCTGACCCCATATCCGCCCATCCTCACTGCTAAATGCCGAAATCACGTTCATTTCCTCTGTAGACAACTCAAAATCAAAAATATCCAAATTCTCCGTCTGGTGTTTTAAAGAAGAGGCCTTAGGGATCGGGATCGCTCCAAGTTGGATATGCCAACGTAAAATCGCTTGTGTAGTCGTTTTACCATGAGCAGCAGCAATTTCCCCAATCTTTTCATTCTCCAGTATGCTGTGACCACGCCCCAAGGGGCTCCACGATTCGGTCACGATGCCCTGTTCAGCATCTTTTGCACGCTGGTGCTCCTGATTAAACAATGGATGCAATTCAACTTGATTGATGCTCGGGGCGACACCTGTTTCCCGAATTAAACGTTCATTATGCTCGGGCAGAAAATTGCAGACCCCGATGGAACGAATATAGCCCCTTTTCTTCGCCTCAATCAACGCCTGCCAGGCTTCAACATATCGATCAATTTGGGGATTCGGCCAATGGATCAGATAAAGATCATAATAGTCCAGACCTCCTCTATATAATGACTCTTCGATCGTTACAATGGCTTCTTGGTAAGCATGTCGGCGACCCGGTAGTTTGGAGCAAATCAACAATTCTTCTCTGGGCACAGAGCTCTGCCGGACCGCTTTCCCGACAGCACCCTCATTTTCATAGTTGAACGCTGTGTCGATCAGACGGTAACCTGCATCAATTGCGCCGGTAATCGCCTGTACTCCATCTGCACCCTTAAATCCAACAGTCCCAAATCCAATGACGGGCACTTTAGTGCCATCATTCAATACCTTCTCCGGAATTTGGTGGTTCATATTAACAGCCTCCTTTACTATTCTCATATACCTTAACACCTCTTTAATCCTCAGGCAAAATATAGAAATTCATTTCGTTCCCTATATATGTATATACCCACTAGCTTGTAAATTCTCTACCAAGTTCTCTGTGTGCTAAATCAAAAAGCGCCTGATCCCCATTGAAATCATACTTGAAGTCAAAGGAGTCAGGCACTTGTATACCACTACCAGATCATATATTCCACTTCATGCTTGATGGCTTGGTTGTCCAACACAAAGTTGAAGTGTCTGTGTTTTTATTTCAAGCCTTTCCATACCCAGTTCTCTACCTCTGGCAAATCAATACCCTCTTCGCGAATGAATTGATGATGTTTCTTAACCGTAGCATCCATTTCATCCACAATGTTGGTGTACTTCTCAGCGTTAGGTAAGTTGAGGACAGCTTCCTTCACTAAGTCAAAACGATCCATTTGATTCAATACACGCATATCAAATGGTGTCGTAATATCGCCATTCTCACGGTAACCATGTACATGCAAGTTATGGTTGTGACGATCAAAGAACAGATCTTTGATCAGACCTTCGTAACCATGGAAAGCGAAAACAACTGGCTTGTCTTTTGTGAAAAAATGATCAAACTCGGCGTCGGATAATCCACGCGGGTCTAGTTTTTGACTTCTCAGTTTCAGCAAATCTACCACGTTGATGTACCGAATCTTCAAGTCAGGCAGTTTTTCATGCAAAATGGAAATCGCAGCTAAACTTTCAATAGTTGGCTCTGTACCAGCAGAAGCAATGACAAGGTCAGGTTCTCCACCTTGATCTGTACTTGCCCAATCAATAATCTTCAACCCTTTGTCCACCAATTCTTTCGCTTCATCAGCACTAAACCATTGTGGACGTGGGTGTTTAGACGAAACAATCAAATTGATCTTTTGACGGTCATTTAAAATGGTGTCGAAAACAGCCAACAATGAATTGGCATCCGCTGGCAGATACTCCCGAATAAATTCTGGTTTTTTATCAGCCAAATGACCTAACAAGCCTGGATCTTGGTGTGTATACCCATTATGATCCTGTTGGAACACTGTTGAGGTTGCTACGACATTCAATGATGGGATATCTGCACGCCATCCTTGATCCGTTGCTTTACGCAGCCACTTAAAGTGTTGGGTGATCATCGAGTCAACCACACGCAGGAAGGCTTCGTAACTTGCAAAGAAACCATGACGACCTGTTAATACATAACCTTCCAGCAATCCTTCAGCTTGGTGTTCGGATAATTGAGAATCAATTACGCGGCCATAGGATGATAAGAATTCATCATTAGGTTCAATAATTTGGTCCATCCATTGGCGTTTGGTTACTTCAAAAACAGGAGCCAAGCGGTTAGACATCGTTTCATCCGGTCCGAAGATTCTGAAATTACGATTTTCTTCATTTAAAAGAACCACATCTTTAACGTATTTCCCTAAAACCGACATATCTTGCGCAATCACTTTACCAGGTACGGAATTATCCAGCGCATAGTTACGGAAATCCGGTAATTTCAAGTCTTTAATGAGGTTACCCGCATTCGCAACAGGGTTCATTCCCATACGTTTATCGCCTGTAGGCAGAATTTCAGCAAGCTCAGAGTTTAAACGACCGTTTTCGTCGAACAATTCCTCTGGTCTATAGCTATTCAGCCATTCTAACAAAGCAGGTGCGTGTTGCATATTCTTTTGATCAACCGGAATTGGAACCTGATGGGCACGGAATGAATTTTCATTCGGCACGTTGTCCCATTCCTTCGGACCTGTCCAGCCTTTAGGTGAACGAAATACAATCATCGGCCACGCCGGACGAGTAAGGTCATTATTTTCACGTGCATTCTTTTGAATAGCTTCAATCTTCTCGATGGCCGTATCCAATACTTTCGCCATTTCTGGATGCATGTGATCCGGATTTTCACCTTCAACAAAGAACGGCTCCCAACCCAAACCTTTAAAGTAGGAGGTCAATTCTTCTTTCGATTGACGAGACATAATCGTTGGGTTACTAATCTTAAAGCCATTCAAGTGCAAGATTGGTAGCACTGCGCCATCTGTGATGGGATTGATAAATCTGTTAGAAAACCACGAAGCGGCTAATGGGCCCGTTTCAGCTTCGCCATCACCAATAACAACAGCCGAAATCAGATCAGGATTATCCAGAATGGCACCTACACCATGAGAAAGGGAGTAGCCTAATTCTCCACCTTCATGGATAGATCCAGGTGTTTCAGGAGCAGCATGTGAAGCAATACCGCCAGGGAAAGAGAATTGTTTGAACAATTTCTTCATACCTGGGATATCTTGCGTAATTTGCGGATAGATTTCAGTGTAGCTTCCATCCAGATAAGAATTTGAAACCATAACCTGGCCGCCGTGACCAGGACCTTCAATGTAAAGCATGCTCAAATCATATTTATTAATAACACGATTTAGATGTGCATAAATAAAGTTTTGACCTGGAATTGTGCCCCAGTGTCCAATAGGCTTAACCTTCACATCTGAATCTTTTAAAGGCTCTCTTAACAAAGGATTATCTTTTAAATAAAGCTGACCTACCGAAATGTAGTTCGTTGCACGCCAATATGCATCAAGTTTTTCCAAATATGTTTTAGATGAATAATCTGCTAACACGGGTGATAACGACATGGTGTCCACTCCCTAAGTAGTTTTGTTTGTAATTTATTTCCGGAAATTTCATCTACATGTCCATCATAACGCTACGCCAATTTAATTCAACCTTTTTCACAAGTGATACGGTCCAATTTTGTGAAATTTTGAACATACTATGAAATATAAATTAAAAAGACAGTAAAAAAGCTCTTACATTAAAATATATAGAAGTATAAACCAATAAAATTTGTAATAAACGAGGTAATTGCAGGCTTCAATCCTTTTTTCAAAACCATAAAAAAAAGACCGGAGAATTCTCCAGTCTTATCATTAGTGAACCGATACAAAGGTATTAAATTTCAAATATTTGTAATGAAATCGCATATGAGAAAACTCAAATGGCGTACCGTTATCTAAAAAGAACACACCTTCCATAATACCTACAGGCTCATTTTCATTTAAATGTAGCAGCTTTTGATCATTCTCTTGAGACGGTTCTGCAAAAATGGATAAAAAAGATTTGGTGACGGCCAAGTTCCGCGAGTCTTCCAAATAATTAAAAATGGACCCCTCGATAATTGTCTGATTTAAATTCTGGACAATTTTAATGGGGATATAGCCCGTTTCAATCATAAAAGGATCATCATCAAACAGACGTAAGCGAACAATTTTGTAAACAAAATCATGAGTCTCCAAGAACAAATCGCGCTGTAACTCTTCTGTTGGCGGAATGACCTCAAAACTCAATACTTTGATCTTAGGCTTTTTACCATGCATTTGAAAATTATCAGTGACCCCTAGATTAGAGCCTTCGTAGTTAAAGATAGATTCATTTCTTATGTATAATGGATTAATAAATGTCCCGGAACCTTGTTTTTTGAAAATAATTCCGACATTCTCCATTTTAGTCAGAGCACGTTTAATTGAACTACGACTAACCTGGTAAGTCTCACTAAGACTACGTTCATCTGGCAATCTCATATCCGCAAACTTTCCCGCAAAGATTTTCATCTTGAGATCGTCAATAATTTGCTTATAGACAAATTGTGTCATATAGTACTCCTCTTTCAGGTCTTCTATAACTCTATATAGTTTACCATAACTTGCCCATTTCATCTCATGTTTGTTTCTGTTTGCTGAGCGGGCTTTCAGCGGATAGGAAGCGCCGTCGCTTTTACTTTACATCTCTATGCATAATACCATGATTACACATATATAACACCACTGAACGTACCTGCAAAACAGCAGAAAATACAGAACCCCCACCTTAGCATCAGTAATAAGACCAAGCCTGTTTCGAACCTTGAGGGATGTTTGACTAGACCAGGCTACAATCCTTGAATACATTGTTATTATTCATCTTGTTCAAACGTTTTCTAATAAGAATGGTGGGGGGGAGATCATATTGGCTATCCGCTACAGCGTCATCATTCCAACCTATAATCGAGCCCAGCAATTGTTGCTCACACTCGCTTCATTTGAGACACAAACCTATCCAAAGCAACTATTCGAAGTCATTGTAGCTGATGACGGTTCTACAGACGGAACGAAAGAAATGGTTGAAGGCTTCAAAGCATCCTATCCTCTTATCTATGTGTCACATCAGGAACAACGCGGTCGATCTGCCGTTCGAAATTTGGGACTGCGCCGTGCAAAAGGGCTATACATCATCTTCTGCGACGCTGACTTTGTAGTATTACCGGAATTCATTAGGATCGTGAGCCGTTATCACCGTAAATATCCCAAGTCCGTGCTCTCAGGCATTCCTCACTCATGGGACGATGCTTTTACCCATTATTACCCTGACTTTTCTCCTGAAGAAAAAGAACAATGTCGCAACATACTTACGCAGTCCAACTTATGGAATGCTGACTATGAAGCAGCGAACGAAATTACTCCGATCATAACGCCTGAAGATATCCTTCATCAAACGGGTGCACTGTCTAAAGTAGTTAGTCCCACAAGAGTCCCCCCCAATACGCAGAAACAATTTGCCACAACGGATGTCGCTCCCTGGATGCTGCTGGTTACTCGTTGTGTAGCCATCAGACGCAGCCACTTGATTCGTATTGGAGGTTTCAATGAACGGTTTGTGCTGTATGGACTCGAAGACTGGGACCTTGGCTATAGATTGCATCGCTTGAAGATCCCTTTTTATTGCATCAAAGGGGTCGTCGGATATCATCAGGAACATCCAACCTATCTCAGAGGTAACGTTTTAAATACAGAAAATCTGAGAATCATGTATGAAACTTACGGATTCAATGACTCCTCGTTAAATTTATTTGCCCTTATCCCTCCATCCGAGGATTTTGAGACCTACAAAAATACGTTGCGGGTATTGCGCAGGGGATTCCGCTCTAGGTTAACACGCTCATCAGCACTGTTATTAAGAAGAACATTACGCATTGCAGCCAAACAGTTCTACGATCAAAGCCATACTCATGCATACAAAAAATCATTACACTTGATAAAAAAGAAAGCAGAGAACCGGAAAAGTCGAGTCGCTCACGTGTTACGAGAAATGCTGGTGAAGTCTGAAAAGCTGGTGGAGTAGCAAGAGGCCGGAAGGGCACGAGACAGATAGGTTGAAGCGAGATTCTGCCCAAGATAAAAAGACTCTTCCATATGAGAGCAGGCCAAACTCGGCAAGCTGTCTTATGGAAGAGTCGTATGCAACTTTTTCTTACTTTTGTTTTTCCGTTAATGTTCTCACTTCAATAGGATGCAGATTCGCCTCAATTTGAGCCCGCTGCGGTTCATACCACTCTGGCAGCATTAATTTCTGCCCCAAAGATTCAGCAGGTTCATTATTAGCAAATCCCGGTGGATCTGTAGCAATTTCAAATAGTATGCCGCCCGCTTCTCTGAAATATATCGCATTAAAATATTGGCGGTCTATGATTGGAGTCGGCTGATAGCCATAATGCTGGACTGTGCTTCTCCATTCTTCATGTTGTTCGAAATCTTTTGCACGCCATGCAATGTGATGTACCGTGCCTGCTCCACCAAAGCCTAGACCCATTTTGGCGAGCGGAACATCTACGATGTTGCCGATTTCTCCTACGGACTGATAACGGGCATATTCGGCGTCTTCAGCGATTTTCGTAAATCCGAGTATGCTCTCCAATGCATCCATCGTTCTCTGTGGATTGACGCTAAATAGCACAGCACCTCCAAACCCCTTAATTGCTTTATCAGCCGAAATGCCACCGTAAGACCAAGTACTATTCGCTCCCGCTTCACGTTCAACAAGCTCAAGTCGTAAGCCCTCATTATCCTCGAATTGAAGATATTGTTCAGAAAAACGGCTCGTTTTCGTAACTTGAATATCAAAGCTTTCCAAACGATGTTGCCAAAAATCAAGTGAACCTGGGGGTACCACATACGAGGTTATGCCCACCTGGCCTCCTCCGATTCGTCCTTTGGGAGTTCCTGGTGCAGGGAAAAATGTAATGATCGTTCCAGGACTTCCTGCCTCGTTACCAAAGTACAAGTGGTAAACCTCAGGAGCATCGAAGTTGATTGTTTTCTTCACTAACCGAAGCCCCAGGACGCCGGCATAGAAGTCGACATTTTCCTGCGGATTACCGGCAAAAGCTGTAATATGATGGATACCTGTAGTTTGCAGTGACATATGAAACCCTCCTTTAATCGTAGGAACCTTTATTTTTTGTTGTTAATGGCTTTTAATGACCTAAACATCATGTTTTATCTAAGTAATGCATCGATAGAATATGAACCTGCTCCTGTCAACGCAATACCAATTACGACTGCAATAAGAACTAGCGGATATTCATAGCCATTAGCTGTTGCCCAGATCCCGTTTGGGCCATGTACTTTGAAAATTGCTCCGAGCATAGTCACCGTAATCAACAATGCAGCCAGTGGAGTGAATAGTCCTAAAGCAAATAGAGCTCCTCCCAACAATTCCATTAACCCAGCAGACACTGCCATGAATACTCCGGGCTTAATGCCAATCGATTCCATCCAACCGCCCGTACCCTTTGGACCATAGCCGCCAAACCAACCAAAAAGTTTCTGAGCTCCGTGCCCCACCAATAACAATCCAACCACCAAACGTATCAATAATAATCCACTTGCCAACATAAAAATCATCCTCCATATTATACTTATTTAAAGATTATTAAATTAGAGATATTAGATAAAATTAAATTCATTGTTTAGCGATTTGAGCCTGTTCTTTTTTTAGTTTTTCAGGTGTAACATCATCTCCATGCGGATCATAGATCGTAGCATTCAAGAGAATGCTTTGTACAGAGCCCCGAAAGATTTGAAGGTATTCTTTGCGAAGATCCGTTTGTTCCGTTTTTTCAATTTCAGTCAACCCAACTTCTTTTGCTTTTTTTGCGAGCTGATTAATTCTTTCTAAAATGGTGATCATGTGTATACCTCCCTATTCAAAATTTTCTGGTTGTTTATCTTTAATTTATTTATCTTGATATAAAGATATAATATTTTTTTATCCGTGTCAATACTTTTTCGAAAAGAAAATCAATGCTTGGGTTGCTTACGGAGAAAAAGCAGCAGGAACACTTAGAGATACCTTTAAGCTACAAGTTGTGTAAAACCTCTTCAACTCAATTACTAGAGCCATAATAAAAAGCCACCAACCAGAATCACTGGCTGATGGCTTTCTTGTCTTACTTAAATGGAGGCGAGGGGAGTCGAACCCCTGTCCGAAGATAACGACACATAAGCTTCTACGGGTGTAGTGACAGTTTTGATGTCACCCTAGAAACTCCCTGTCACCGGATTCCCTTCGGGTCAGCCTGATTATCTTCTTCAGCTCACCGCAGGCGGAGATGAGACAGCGTATTCCACTATTTGTTAGCCCCTATCCCAGTCACATGGACGATGCTGGGTAGAAGCACGCACACAGTTTCTTAGGCTGCGAAAGCGTAGTTGTTTTGTTGTTTGCCGTTTAATAGGCTTTAGCGTTGATGAAGCGGACGCGTCCCCACTACCCGCTACCCATGCTCGAACTATCCCCGTCGAATCCATAAACGCCCCCTTATTATAAAAGGGCTCCACGGATAAAACCGGAAATACCGGAGCATAAGCATGCATAATATCAAAAGCTGAATCCTGAGATTCAACACTCGAACAAAGTTAAAAGCTTTAAAACTGACTACTTCGTTAGTATACCATATTACAGGTCATTACGAAACGAAATGAAGCCATTTAAGCCTTATAAAATAGCACCATTACAGGAACAAGTAACTTCTCCACGTAATTTGTACCATACCCAATAATACAGTAACTTATCTCGCAATTTTCTGTTTCTCACGCAAAGCGCGCTGGATATCACGCTGTGCATCGCGTTTAGCGGCAGCATCACGTTTATCATACTGCTTTTTACCTCTACCCAGTCCGAGCAAAAGCTTGGCATAACCATTGCGAACATAAATCTTTAACGGAACAATCGTGTAGCCTTCCTGTTTGGACAATCCGATAAGTTTGCGAATCTGCTCTTTATGCAACAGTAGCTTACGCGTACGCGTCGGATCAGTAGGATTATTACGATTACCTTGCTCAAAAGGACTGATATGCATATTGTGAATATGAATTTCGCCATTACGGATCGTAGCAAATGCATCACTTATATTAGAGCGACCATTCCGTAGAGACTTAATTTCTGTTCCCGTTAGCACCATGCCCGCCTCGTAAGTGTCCTCAATAAAATAGTCATGGGAAGCTTTTTTGTTCTGGGCGAGCACTTTCCCGTCTGCCTTCTTACCCATGAATACCACTCCTTATGAATAACGTAATTCACTCTTGAAATCCAGGCATCAAAATCCGGCTACAAAGAGCCACCTAGAAATATATTGTAACAAATTTCAGATGGTAAAAGCAAGAAAGGTCAAGCCTTCTACATTTCTAACTGCACTTATATCACACTTAGAACCAAGCGGCTTCCATCCAATACAGCAGACAGAAACCGCCCGTATACCTATGCTTCAAATCAGCTTCATACACTGCAATGAAAGCTCCAGCCTTCAAAGTAAGTAAGCTCTAGCTACCTACTTCTTCTTTTTCCGCACAAAGCCCGCGGTGCTATTACCGCCACTTCCGCCCTTATTCTTCCGCTTGCGACGTGCTGCGCCTTCACCGTTTGGTCTGGCATCACTACCTGGTGTAGCTGCTCCGCCGATGAAAATACCGCTGGCAGACGTCTTCTTCCGACGCTTGCTTGCCCCGGATGCTGGCGAGTTATACCCGCCCTTGCCACTACCAAAGCCGAAGCTGCTAGCTGAGCCGGCTACAGCTCCGTTTCCACCGCCGCGCCCTGAACGACCTGCGGTGCTAATACCTCCGCCACCTACGCCTGAACCAGCTTCTTTAGGCTTTCCGGCAGCATCACGACCGCCTTTACGCTCTTTGCCAGTCTTGTCCTTGCCACCCTTACGTTCGCGCCCTTCATGGGGCTTGCCTTTACCTCGGCCCTCACCGCCACGCGCAAAACCTCCGCCCGGTCCTGAACCGCCCGTCCGTTCACGGCGTTGCCGTTGCTTCATATCGACAAGTTCAAAGTCAATTGTGTAATCTTCCATGTTCACACGCGCGACGCGAACCTTAACCTCATCCCCAATGCGGAACACCTTGGAGGTGCGTTCGCCAATCAAAGCCATATGCTGCTCGTCAAAGTGGTAATAGTCGTCCGTAAGCGCACTCAGACGCGTCAGGCCTTCCACTGTATTGTCCAACTCAATGAACATCCCAAAGCTGGTTACACTGCTGATGATCCCCTCGAATTCCTCGCCGACCTTGTCCAGCATGTATTCAGCCTTTTTCATCTGCTCTGTATCACGTTCTGCATCCACAGCCACACGTTCACGCTCAGAAGATTGCTGCGCAATATCAGGCATACGTGCAGTCAAATATTCCTGACGCTCGGCTGTTAAAGCCCCGCCGTTCTCCAATACCTCACGAATGACACGGTGAATCACCAAGTCAGGGTAACGACGAATCGGCGATGTAAAATGAGAGTAATACTCCGCTGCTAGCCCAAAATGTCCTGTCGTTTCCGCATCATACTTTGCCTGTTTCATCGAACGCAGCATCATCGTGCTAAGCACGGTTTGCTCCTTCGTACCCTGAATATCTTCCAGCAACGTTTGCAGTGCACGCGGATGAATGGAATTTCCTCTACCTTTGATCTGATGCCCAAAATTAGCCGCGAAAGCCATAAAGTTTTGCAGCTTCTCCGGATCTGGGTCCTCATGAATCCGGTACAAGAAAGGTACTTTGAGCCAATGGAAATGTTCGGCTACCGTTTCATTGGCCGCCAACATAAACTCTTCAATAATTTGTTCAGCTATCGTACGCTCTCTCTTCACAATATCTACAGCTTTGCCTTCATTATCCACAATCACTTTAGCTTCATCAAAGTCAAAATCAACCGCACCTCGGCGCATTCGATTAGCACGCAGCTTCAATGCCAATTCCTTCATCGTGCCGAATACATCAACGAGATCCTTGTACCGTTCCATCAGTTCAGCATCTTCCTCTTCGAGGATTTTGCGAACGTTAGTGTACGTCATCCGTTCCTTCGTTTTAATCACACTGGTGAAAATATCATGCTTTACAACCTTCATATGCTCATTGAATTCCATCTCACAGGATAAAGTCAGTCGATCCACCTGTGGATTCAAAGAACATATTCCGTTCGAAAGTCGATGTGGAAGCATAGGAATGACACGGTCAACCAAATACACGCTACAACCGCGGTTATATGCCTCCTGATCCAGCTTAGAGTTCTCACGCACATAATACCCTACGTCGGCAATATGAACGCCCAGACGGTAGTTCCCGTTCGGCAAGCGCTCTACATTTACAGCATCATCCAGGTCTTTAGCATCCTCACCATCAATGGTAACAATGATCTTATCACGCAAATCGCGCCGTCCCTGACGTACAATCTCTTCTTCCGTAATCGCGTCGGGAGCATTCTCCGCTTCCTCTGTAACTTCATCTGGAAAAGCTTCCGGAAGCTGATGCTTGCGAATAACTGACAAAATGTCGACGCCCGGATCATCCTTATGACCCAAAACTTCCAACACTTCGCCTTCCGCCGCTGCTCGTCCTTCTGGATAGCTCACAATACGCACAACGACCTTTTGACCGTTTACGGCTCCATTGAAGCTTGTTTTTGGAATGAAAATATCCCGGTTAATACGCTTATCATCCGGCAGAACGAAACCATATGCTTCGTGGCTCTGAAACACGCCTACTACTTGAAGCACTGCACGCTTCACGATCCGTACAACTTCACCTTCTAATCGACCGCCCGCAGGTCCCTTCGAGGACACTCTTACCAGTACCGTATCTCCATTCATCGCACTTTTTAAGTCGTTCGCATGAATATATACATCCGGGTGCTCCCGGTCCTCTGGAATCAGAAAGGCAAATCCCTTGGCATGAGCCTGCAAACGCCCACGCTGCAAATCCATCCGTTCCGGCACGCCATAACGGTTTGTGCTGGTCAGCAGGATTTTCCCCTCTTCCTCCAAGGAATTCAAGAGCTTAAGAAATTCACGAAAATCCTCTGCATCCTTAATATCAAAGTGCTGCTCCAGCTCCTGGTAAGTCATGGGTTTGTATGCAGTCTCGCGCATAAAATCGAGTAGTTGTTGCTCTGTTATCATAATATTGTCCACCTCGGGTGACCTTTAATTTTCAGTAATAAATCCGCATGTCCTTGTTCCTGATACAAGGCTCTTAATATACTCATACCCTAGTATACACGAATTTAATCGACGGCATCCCTGCCTGTCCAAAATCTAAAAAAAGCCCCCGTTTCCCGCGAAACGAAGGCTTAAGGTACATATTTATCTTATTTTGCAAAAAATGCAACTAAAACAGAAACGATCATAAAACCCGCACCCAAAACAGCAGTTGCACGTTGTAAAATCAAATCCATACCGCGAGCTTTTGTTTTGCCGAACAGATGCTCAGCACCGCCAGAGATGGCACCGGACAAACCTGCGCTTTTCCCCTTTTGCAGTAAAACAACCGCAATAACAGCAATCGAGAACACAACGAGCAGCACTTTCAAAAAGATTTCCATGAAAAATCCCACCTCCTGAGCTTATACATCTGTTTTGCAAAACAACACAGCCTCTTTTATGAAAACATGTACATATCATGTTATAAATAGCCGGAAATTAACGCAAAACACTATTTTTATTCTACCACAGCTTCCAGTAGATAACAACAGTTATACAAGTCACTCAGCCATTAAGCCTTTGCAAAGTTATGTATTCTCATACACATCCATAATAACAAAAAAACAGACCTGCCCGCGGTGGCGAGTAGGTCTGTTTTTTAATGCGTAAAAGCTTTGAGCGTTGAGACTTCGTGATCATGAACCATGAGTCAGAGGCGCCATCAGCATTTTTGCGCAATATTATTTTTTCAGGTTGTAGAAAGATTTCAGGCCGTGGTATTGAGCCAGTTCACCCAGTTGATCCTCAATGCGGAGCAATTGGTTGTACTTCGCAATACGGTCAGTACGGGAAGGAGCACCTGTTTTAATTTGGCCTGCATTTGTTGCAACAGCGATATCAGCGATTGTGCTGTCTTCGGATTCACCGGAACGGTGAGAGATGACAGCTGTGTATCCTGCGCGTTTAGCCAATTCGATAGCATCGAAAGTTTCAGTCAGCGTACCGATTTGGTTTACTTTGATCAGGATGGAGTTACCGATGTTTTCATCGATACCTTTAGCCAGACGCTCTGTGTTTGTTACGAACAGGTCGTCACCAACCAATTGGATTTTGTTGCCCAATTTTTCAGTGAGCAATTTCCAACCTTCCCAGTCATCTTCGGAGCAACCATCTTCAATAGTGATGATTGGGTATTTATCAACCCAAGAAGCAAGCAGGTCAACGAACTCAGCAGAAGTGAAGGATTTGCCTTCGCCTTCCAAAGTGTATTTTCCATCTTTGAAGAACTCAGTGGAGGCAACGTCCATACCGAGGAATACGTCAACACCTGGTTTGTAACCAGCTTTTTCGATCGCTTCGATAATAGTGGACAGAGCTTCTTCGTTAGATTTGAAGTTAGGAGCAAAACCACCTTCATCACCAACAGCTGTGTTCAAACCTTTGGAGTTCAGTACGGATTTCAGGTTGTGGAAGATTTCTGCGCCTACACGCAGAGCTTCTTTGAATGTAGGAGCGCCTACAGGCAGAACCATGAACTCTTGTACGTCAACGTTATTGTCGGCATGAGCGCCACCGTTAACGATGTTCATCATTGGCACTGGCAATTGTTTAGCATTGAATCCGCCCAGGTAAGTGTACAGTGGCAAGCCCAGAGCTTCAGCAGCAGCGCGAGCTACAGCCATGGATACAGCCAGAATTGCGTTTGCACCCAATTTACCTTTGTTATGTGTACCATCCAATTTGATCATCAGCGTGTCGATTTCTACTTGGTTCACAGCATCCAAGCCGATTACTTCAGGAGCAATAATTTCGTTCACGTTTTTAACAGCTTGCAGAACGCCTTTACCCAGGTAACGGGATTTATCGTTATCACGAAGCTCTACAGCTTCGTGAGCGCCTGTGGAGGCACCGGAAGGAACGATAGCACTACCGATAGCACCGGATTCCAGATATACTTCAACTTCAACCGTTGGGTTACCACGGGAGTCGAGGACTTCGCGAGCGTACACGTCAGAAATAATAGTCATTTGTACTTAATCTCCTTTGTGAATCATGATTTATTGGTCAAGCCTATACTTATTAAATCAAGCTTACTTGCGGGATGCAATCATAGATTTTCCTGTCATTTCCGCAGGTTGCGGAAGTTGCATCAAATCCAGAAGCGTTGGAGCTACGTCAGCCAGTATTCCATGCTCACGCAAAACGATATTTTCGTCAGTCAAAATGAACGGAACCGGATTAGTTGTGTGAGCTGTGAACGGACGTCCCTGCTCATCAATTTCCATATCCGCGTTACCATGGTCAGCAATGATAATAACCACGCCGCCTTTGGCTTTAACCGCATCTACAACACGTCCAACACATTCATCCGTCGTCTCTACCGCCTTAATCGTTGGCTCCAGCATACCGGAGTGTCCAACCATATCCGGATTGGCAAAGTTCAGGATAATCGCATCATGCTTGTCGGCTTCGATTTCCTTAACAGCAGCATCCGCTACTTCATACGCGCTCATTTCCGGCTGCAAGTCATATGTAGCCACTTTAGGCGAGTTGATCAAAATACGAGTTTCGCCAGGAAGCTCCACATCACGTCCGCCACTGAAAAAGAAAGTAACGTGCGGATATTTTTCAGTCTCAGCAATACGCAATTGCTTTTTGTTGTTTTGAACCAACACTTCACCAAACGTGTTATCCAGGTTTTTCGGTTCGTAAGCTACAAAGCCTTCAACCGTTTCGCTGAACAACGTCAGGCAAACAAAGTGCAAATCTTTAGGCAATTTCGGGCCACGGTCAAAACCACGGAAGTCCGCGTTTGTAAATACCTGAGACAGTTGAATCGCACGGTCAGGACGGAAATTGAGGAAGATAACAGAGTCATTGCTTTCGACCAGCCCTACAGGACTTCCGTCAGCCTTCACAATAACCGTTGGCTCCACAAATTCGTCGAACACTGATTTTTCATACGATTCTTTCAATGCTTCCATTGGATCTGTGTATTGAGGGCCTTCTCCGTATACAATTGCACGGTAAGATTTCTCCACACGTTCCCAACGTTTGTCGCGGTCCATAGCATAATAGCGTCCTTGTACAGTCGCAATTTTGCCTACGCCCACTTCTTGAATTTTGGCGATCAGTTGCTGCATGAAGCCTACGCCACTGTCAGGCATAACGTCGCGTCCATCCATGAAAGCATGAATGTACACTTCAGTTAAGCCTTCTTTTTTCGCCAAGTCCAGCATAGCGAACAGATGGCTGATATGGCTATGCACGCCGCCGTCAGACAACAGTCCGTACAGGTGAAGTTTCGTGTTGTTCTTCTTAGCATGTTGCACTGCTTTAACCAGTGTTTCATTGTCGTAGAACTCACCGTCACGAATGGACTTCGAAATACGAGTCAAGTCTTGATATACAATTCGGCCTGCGCCGATGTTCAAGTGACCTACTTCGGAGTTACCCATTTGTCCTTCAGGCAGACCCACTGCTTCGCCAGAAGCCGTCAGCGTTGTATGAGGATACTGTTGTAAATACCGGTCGTAATTCGGTTTGTTGGCCTGCGCAACCGCATTACCTTCTACGGTGTCACGCAATCCGAACCCGTCCATAATAATTAAAGCTACCGGTTTTGGTGCTGTCATCTTACTTCGCCCCCTCAACAAGCGCGATGTACGACGCCGGTTGAAGACTGGCACCGCCCACAAGCGCGCCGTCGATATCGCTTTGACCCAGGTACTCAGTAACATTTTCAGGTTTTACACTGCCACCATACTGAATACGTACAGCATTTGCTGTATTTTCATCATACAGCTCTTTAATCAGACTACGGATATAGGAAATCACTTCATTCGCATCCTGCGAAGTGGAGGATTTGCCTGTTCCGATGGCCCAGATTGGCTCATAAGCAACAACTACTTGTGCAGCCTGATCCTTAGCCAAACCAGCAAAAGCTGCTACAGTTTGCACTTTTACAACCTCTTTGGTTTGTCCAGCTTCACGATCTTCCAGCTTTTCGCCTACACATACGATTGGAGTCAGGTCATGACGGAATGCTGCATGAACCTTTTTGTTCACCGTTTCGTCTGTTTCATTAAAATATTCACGACGCTCGGAGTGTCCGATTACAACGTAGTCTACGCCCAGATCTTTTAGCATTCCACCGCTAATTTCACCTGTAAATGCGCCATCTTCTGCAAAGTGCAGGTTTTGTGCGCCAATTTTAATAGACGTGCCTTTTACTGCTTCAACCAGAGCAGGAAGATTCGTAAATGGTGCGCAAATCACGCTTTCCACTCCTGCAACCTCTGCTTTGCCTTTGATCTCTTCGATGAAAGTTTTAGCTTCTGGTACGGTTTTAAACATCTTCCAGTTACCCGCGATAATCGGTGTTCTCAATGGTTTCAACTCCTAACTATTAGGTGCCCTAAAGCTTTATTCACGCATAGTGCGTTTGATTATTTATCGTTAAGTGCAACAACACCCGGAAGTGCTTTGCCTTCCATAAATTCCAGAGATGCGCCGCCGCCAGTGGAGATATGATCCATTTTGTCAGCCAAGTGGAATTTTTCAGCCGCAGCCGCTGAATCACCGCCACCAATGATGGTGTATGCTTCAGTTGTTGCGCAAGCTTCCGCTACTTCACGAGTACCACCAGCGAAAGGCTCGATTTCAAATACGCCCATTGGTCCGTTCCAAACAACCAATTTGGAGTTTTTGATAACATCTGCATAGATTTTACGTGTTTTCGGTCCGATGTCCACGCCTTCCCAATCTGAAGGAATGCCGTCGATATCCACAATGTTTGTGTTCGCCGTAGCGCTGAAATCGTCAGATACCACAATATCAACCGGAAGGTAGAAGTTTTTGCCGAGCTTCTTCGCTTTTTCGATAAAACCAAGAGCTACGTCCAATTTGGATTCATCCAGTAGGGATTGACCCACTTCATGACCTTGAGCTTTGAAGAATGTATAAGCCAAACCGCCACCAATGATTACGTTATCTGCAATATTCAGCAGGTTGTCGATCACGTCGATTTTGTCTTTTACCTTGGAACCGCCGATAATGGCTGTAAAAGGACGATCTGGGTTTGAAAGAGCTTTACCGATTACAGACAATTCTTTCTCCATCAGCAGGCCGGAAACAGCCGGAAGAAGATGCGCGATACCTTCTGTGGAAGCATGAGCACGGTGTGCTGCACCAAATGCGTCATTCACGAAAACGTCTGCCAATTCAGCAAATTGCTTCGCCAATTCAGGATCATTCTTTTCTTCTCCTGCATAGAAACGTACATTTTCAAGCAACAGCACGTCGCCGTTTTGCAGTTCAGCCACTTTCGCTTTAACAGCTTCGCCTACCGATTCGTCCACTTTAACTACTGGTTTTTTCAGCAGCTCAGACAAACGTACGCCAACAGGAGTCAGACGCATGGATTCAACAACCTGACCTTTTGGACGTCCAAAGTGACTCGCCAAAATAACTTTTGCACCTTTTTCAATCAGGTAGTTAATGGTTGGCAAGGTTTCACGAATACGCTTGTCATCCGTAATTTTACCGTCCTCAACCGGAACGTTAAAATCTACACGAACAAACACCCGTTTTCCATTCAGTTCTATATCACGTACGCTCTTTTTGTTCATCTCCATATTCCTCCGCACCCTTATAATTTTACGAATCAGGAATTCAAGGCACATTTGATATATAAAGAGCGGAAACAATAACCTGTTTCCGCTCTATGATGTTGCTCAATAAGACTGTTCTTATTTAGCCAGTTTTGCGAAGTATTCCAACGTGCGGATCAATTGTGCAGTGTAAGACATTTCATTGTCATACCAAGCTACAGTTTTCACCAGTTGTTTGTCGCCAACAGTCAGAACTTTAGTTTGAGTTGCATCAAACAAAGAACCGAAAGTAAGACCTTTGATGTCGGAAGAAACGATTTGATCTTCAGTGTATCCATAAGTTTCAGGATCGGAAGCTTCTTTCATCGCAGCGTTGATTTCTTCAGCAGTTACGTTTTTCTCCAGAACTGTTACCAGCTCAGTCAGGGAACCTGTAGGTACTGGAACACGTTGAGCCGCGCCATCCAATTTACCTTTCAACTCAGGGATAACCAAACCGATTGCTTTAGCAGCACCAGTTGTGTTAGGAATGATGTTTTCAGCTGCTGCACGAGCACGACGGAAGTCTCCTTTAGCATGTGGAGCATCCAAAGTGTTTTGGTCGCCAGTGTAAGCATGAATTGTAGTCATCAAGCCTTCAACGATACCAAATTTATCTTGCAGTGTTTTAGCCATAGGAGCCAGGCAGTTTGTTGTGCAAGAAGCACCGGAGATTACAGTTTCAGTTCCGTCCAGAATTTCATGGTTTACGTTGTAAACGACAGTTTTCATGTCGCCAGTAGCTGGAGCGGAGATAACAACTTTTTTAGCGCCGCCTTTCAAATGTTTCTCAGCAGCTTCTTTAGTTGTGAAGAAACCTGTACATTCCAGAACGATGTCTACACCCAGGTCTCCCCAAGGCAGTTCTTCAGGGTTGCGGTTAGCCAAAACTTTAACTTCTTTACCGTTTACTTTGAAGAAGCCGTCATGTACTTCTACTTGTCCTTGGAAATTACCTTGTGTTGTATCATATTTCAACAAATGTGCCAACATTTTGGAATCTGTCAAGTCATTGATTGCTACTACTTCAATACCTTCCACATTTTGAATCCGGCGGAAAGCAAGGCGTCCAATACGTCCGAAACCGTTAATACCAACTTTAACTGTCATGAGTGAGTTCCTCCCAAAGTTCGTTTAGTTTAGTTTTATATATTCAAGACAGACCCGAAAGCCCGTCAAGACAACATTATTCATAAATCCTATATTAATCATTTAAATAACGACTTACAATCTCAACAGCAGCGCCTTCGTCGGTGACTAGAATGTCCTCTTGCCCGAAACGCAGTACCGCATGAATAGCGGCCGCCTTGTTTTTGCCTCCAGCTACACCTAGAACCGTATCGGTACGCCTAATGTCTTCCAATCGGAGTCCAAGCGTCAGCATTCTGTGAACAACGACGCCATCTTCGTTAAAGTAATAACCAAACGATTCGGCTACCGCTCCTTCACTGCTGATCTGGGCAAAGGTTTCGGGATCAAGTTTACGTCTATGTGCCATCGCTATGGCGTTGCCTATCCCGTGAATGATGATACGACTCTCGCGAATCAGGTTCAATATATCCTGAATGTTCGTATCTTCAAGCAAGGAGTTGTAAGCATGATTGCTGAGCAAATCCGGTACATGGAGCAGACGGTATTGAGCGCCTACCTTGCGAGCCATTGTGGAAGCAATTGTGTTGGCCTGCATTTCCATGCTTTCTCCCAAACCCCCGCGTGCCGGTACAAACCACCCACCCTTAAGTGGGCCATTAGAAGGTAGTGCCAGTTGTTCCGCCACGTCGGCAATCGTCGTGCCACCTGTTACAGCGACCACATCCTCGTCGTCCATAACACTCAGCAACGCTTTTGCTCCAGCGCGCCCCAGCTCCTGCTTTGTTAACGGAGAAGCATCCGAATCCCCTGGAACGACAACCACCTTCCTCAAACCATAGGCTTGACGAATCTGGTCTTCCAATTGGGACAGGCCGAACAAGTTGTTCGCAATCGGCTCCAGCTGTTCCAGCAGATCCAGTCCTGCTTTGCTCACCTTCATGCCTACACTCTCAATCTCAATTAGCCCCTGAGCTTTAAGAAGATCGGTTTCGGCGCGCAACACGCGCTCGGTCATGTTCAGTGAAGCTGCCAGTGTTCTGCGTCCAACAACATCGGACAGCATAATCTGATGCAGGATCGTGTACCTTTTTTTCAAAACATCCATGAGGTCGGGCAGAAGCTGCTTCTGTATTTCTAATATCTTTCGCATGCTTTCCACTCCCGCACACTTCTAAGTTCTGTCTCTAATGCTCTATCTCTAACTGGTCTTAAAACGTCCCGGGATAACTTTTTAAGTCCCACGTATATCTTAACCAATATTTGCTCCATATGCAAGTCTATCTGAACCTATATTTCTCAACCATTTATCTGAATATGCGCATTTAATAAAAGCTTGCAATTCACTGCTGTATATCATATAATCATCTTTGTTTCCAATTAGTTGTTTAATTAGTTAGTTGTTTGCATTGAATCAACTATGCGCCCGTGGTCCAACGGATATGACGTAGGCCTCCGGAGCCTGAGATCGAGGTTCGATTCCTCGCGGGCGCGCCATTTTAAATGAACGCTTAGATGCTTCTATATAATGTTTTAACCAATAAGAGCGCTGAGGGCTCTTTTTTTTAATCATTAGTTTGACTTTCTTTGACTTTTTGTTTGAAATTGTTTATCATGTGGTTATTACGGTAACAGTTTATAAATAAGGGACGTGTAATCGGCATGTCCACCAAATCCACTAACGATATTTAAGGGAGGTTTTTTGACGTGAGCTATGTTCCTATGGTAGTAGAACAAAGTAACCGCGGCGAACGCGCCTATGACATTTATTCCAGACTGTTAAAGGATCGCATTATTTTGTTAGGCTCGGACGTCAATGACGTTGTAGCCAACTCTATAATTGCGCAAATGCTGTTTTTGGCTGCCGAAGATCCTGAAAAAGATATTCACTTGTATATTAACAGCCCTGGCGGTTCCATTACAGCTGGTATGGCCATTTTCGATACGATGCAATACATTAAACCTGACGTATCTACGATTTGCGTAGGTATGGCGGCTTCCATGGGCGCGTTCTTGCTGAATGCAGGCGCCAAAGGCAAACGTTTCGCTTTGCCAAACAGTGAAATTATGATCCACCAACCCCTGGGTGGTGCACAAGGCCAGGCAACGGATATCGAAATCCGCGCACGCCGCATTCTGAAAATGCGTGATAAACTGAACCGCATTCTCGCAGATCGCACAGGCCAACCACTGGAGCGCATTGAAAAAGATACAGACCGTGACTACTTCATGTCTGCTGATGATGCCAAGGAATACGGTATTATTGATAAAGTGCTAACTAGCTCCTCTCCAGAAGGTGTATAAGAGAAGAAATTTACCTCTTTCGATAACTGGTAAATGAAAAAGCTGCTCCGGATGTCCTTATCCGGTAGGCAGCTTTTTTGCTTTATTGTTTTTTAGGTTATAGACAATTGGACTTATTTATTTCTACTATTCATTCTGTCCCGCAAAAGGCTTTCCACCTTGAGGCAGCAGTTGACCGAACGAGTAGGTGAACTCAGGAATTCCATACGCGTATGGCGCATAATCATACAAATCAAACACGATTGTTACTCCACTGTTCGTCACATAAAAATTCTGATCTGCCGCCAGCTCTTTAAATTTGCCGAATCCTTCGCCAGCCTGAAGTGCATCGATTTTTTTCTTCAAATCAGCATTGAGGAACTTTTTGTAGTTCGGATTTGCCTTCAATACGTCAGACAATTGCAGCAGTTTACCATCAGCGAGCGAGAACGTATATCCTTTACGTGCCGTCATGCCATGCGCGCCACCCGTATACGAGTAGTCCTGCATAATCACACTCAGAATACCATCTTTGTTATAGGCAATCACAAAATCATTTCCGAACTCATACGGTCTTTCTGTTGTAGCCTCTCCCTCAGCCATCATCTTTTTGCCTGCTGCCAATATACCTTCTGCATGCTTTTTAAGCACATTGTTAATGGCCTGTTGAGCCTCAGAATTCAGCTGGCTACCGCTGATTTGCGGGTACTTAATCTTGTAGGACACCTTCGCACTACTCGAAGCTGGAAGTGTTTGAGACGCAATTGTAATCGGATTTAGCTGGCTTTTACTCAGCGTTACTGTTTTCTGAGCTGCATTCCATTGAGCATCTATGCCCAGATAGTCTTTCAGCAAACTCATAGGAATGTATAGCTTCCCAGCGATCTGTTTGGCATCCATACTACGTGTATTGATTCCATTGACGTTGACGTAGGCATCCGAGGAAGAAGCCATAATGTAAAGTTTATTGTACCCGCTACCTACGGTATATGTCGCTGTTTTCGCATCATAGCTTACTGGAATCCCCAAGCTGTCGCGCAGTGCGGCCACCGGAATCATTGTACTCCCGTTCACTTGGACACCTTTAGCGGGCAACGTTTTACCATTCCATTGGATGGTGATTCCTGGTTGCTGTGTTGTCGCTTGCTGCTGTTTCGTCGATGCTGCCTGGATATAGGAAACGGGAACAGCTGTGACTCCTGCGAAAATCCCTGCCGCCAGCAGTGCTGAACCCCATTTTATTGCATGCTTACTCATATTAAATATTCCTCCTGTTAATGATCTGTATTGTCTATGTGTGATAACTACTTTTATTATTATATCTATACCCTATTGTATGTAGTTTACAATCTGTACACTCTCCGATTTCAATATGTACACCTAATAACCCTTAGCTATGACAGACTCATTACAAAAAGGTTTCGGTATACAAAAAAAGCCAGCAAGCCAGCCTGCACATGATGCTGGCCGCTTGTGGCTTCGTTTGATGATCTATATTAGTTCATTTCGTATTGAGCCGACACTTGAACTTTCACTGTTACTTGCCCCGATTGTATCTCTGTCCCGCCACCTGCTACGTCCAAGAGCGATTTTGACATGGCATTTTCACGTTGTGTAAAGATTTGTGCTTCTCCGCCATCTACCGTCACACTCACAAGAGCACCTAACCCGCGTTTGGCTGCCTTAGCTACAGCACTGGCTTTAGATTGTACGCTTCCCAATGCCTTAGTAATGGCTTCTTCTTCATAAGTCGAAGGATTTTCCACGGAAAAACGTACATTATCTACGTTATTGGCTCCGGACTTGGTCGCCTCATCCAACAACTGACCGATTTTATCCAAATCGCGGTATTTGACGGAAAGTGTATGGTTGGCAGTGTAGCCTTTGAGCTTCTGCCCTTCTTTTTCGTTATAGGTGTAGTTAGGCTGTACATAAAACTGGCTGGTCTGAATGTCATCTGCGCTAATGCTCCACTTTTCTTTCAGCAGTTGTGTAACCTTGTTCAATTTTGTAGCATTGGCTTTTTGAGCAGCGGCTGCCGTATTCCCTTCCGATTGTACACCGATAGAGAGATAAGCAATATCGGGCTTCGCCAATACTTCCCCGCTTCCAGTCACATTAATTACACCGTTTACCGTCGAAGCTGTTGACGCAGCATAAGCACGATCTGCCCCCGTCCATAATCCGCCTGCTACTCCCCCTGCCATTAATGCTCCTGCGAGAACTGCCGTGGCTACTGTTTTTGTCCAAAGTCTCATTGAATTCAACCTCTTTCTTGAAAATGTTTGTACCTTCCAGACGGAAAAGACGGAAAAAGGTTGCAGCCAAGCGTACAAATTTCCGAAACAGAGCATGACCACGGGGATTTTAATTATTTATAGTTTGAACTTAATACAGTCTCTATATTCAACAAATCCATCCATAAAACAGTTAACGGAGGAGTTTTCGAAGACTTTTTTCTGGATACAAAAAAAGCCCCAAAGGGGCTTTTCACTAAGAGCATACACCATATCACAAAGCAAATCTTTGTTTATTGATTTTCCAGCTCTACCTTACTAACCAGACTTACTAAAGCGTTTACAGCCTGTTCGGCGTCCGCACCTTCAGCACTAATATTAATTTCAGTACCTGTACTGATGGCAAGACTCATAATTCCCATGATGCTCTTGGCATTAACCTTTTTGTCTTCTTTTTCCACAAAAATCTCAGATGAATATTTATTCGCTTCCTGTACGAACAACGCAGCAGGTCTGGCGTGCAGTCCTGTTTTCAAGCGTACGACTACCGGATGTTTTGACATGTCAGCTTACCCCCTCATCAAATAAATCTGGACACTACTTACTCCATTTTATTTATCACATTATAACATTAACCCGGGACAGACACTAGAAAAAAAACTAAAAAAACCGGGGCTGAAAGCCCCACGGACAATCTTTTTATGGAATCAGGCCATTTTCGCCCCTGATTTTGTCAGCCATCTCATCAATTTTGCGAAGCCGATGATTTACACCCGATTTACTCACGACCCCTTTGAGCATTTCCCCGACTTCTTTTAAATTCAAATCGGGATGAGCGAGACGAATTTCTGCCACTTCACGCAGTTTATCCGGCAAGGTCTCCAAACCAACTTCCCTCTCCAGCAACTTAATATTCTCAATTTGCCGGACAGCAGCTCCGATCGTCTTGTTCAAATTAGCCGTTTCACAATTGACAATGCGATTTACGGAATTGCGCATATCGCGCATAATGCGTACATCTTCAAATTTGAACAAGGCTTGATGCGCCCCAATGATGCTAAGCAGCTCAATGATCTTCTCGCCTTCCTTGATGTAGAGAATAAAACCTTTTTTTCGCTCAATACAGCGAGCATTTAGGTGAAACTCATTCGCAAGATCAACGAGTGCCTGACAATGCTCCTCATACATCGAAGAAATTTCAAGGTGGTAAGACGATCCTTCAGGATTGTTGACAGAGCCACCTGCCATAAAGGCACCCCGCAAATAAGCCCTCTTACAACAGTTTTTCCGAACGATATCCCGATTAATCCCGTCAGTGAACAAGAAACCTTCTGAGACGATATAAAGATCCTTTAACAGCTGTTGCACACCATTGGGAATACGGACAATGTACACATTATTTTTTTTCAAGCGCATTTTTTTCCGTACAAGCAGTTCGATATGAAGTTGAAAATGCTTCTTGATCAAGGAGTAAATCCGCCTTGCAATCGCGGCATTTTCTGTGGACACGTCCAATATCACCCTTTTATTCGACAGTTGTACGGATCCGAGCATACGTATGAGCGCAGATAGTTCCGCTTTCTCACAGCAGGACTGGCTTTCAATCATCGTAAGCTCTTTTTTCGTTTGTGCCGCAAAGGACAAGGGACTCACCTCCTTCTTAATATCCAGTTTTGTACCAATTGGTAAATATGCTGGCTTAATTTGTCGGCATCATGCCGTAGATACGTACGGAACAAAACTAATGTATCTGCCACCACTTTATATCCCCGATCGGTCAGCTCGCCCATGTCTACTTGAACTGGCTTAGCGCCCTGCTCGGCATACATTTCCTGTACTTGGGGTGGAATTTCTCCGTTATTTACAATGACATAGTCGAAGAGATGATGCCCTACATGCTCAAAAATAGCTTGCAGGTGATCTCCTACCGTATAGCCATCGGTTTCTCCAGGCTGGGTCATAACGTTACAGACAAATATTTTGATAGCGTCTGATTTTACTACAGCTTCAGCGAGTTTAGGTACAAGCAAATTCGGTAATATGCTGGTATATAGACTGCCGGGGCCAATCAAAATCGCATCAGCCTCATTAATGGCCTCTACAGCCTCAGGCAACGGCTCCACGTGAGTCGGTTCAAGAAAGACGCGTTTGATTCGTCCGCCCGCTTCCGGGATCTTGGACTCTCCGGTAATCACCGTGCCATCCTCCATTTCGGCACTTAGCACAACGCCTTCCTCAGCTGCCGGCAGCACGCGTCCCCGGACAGCAAATACACGGCTAAGCTCACGCACCGCCGTTACAAAATCTCCCGATATATCGGTCATCGCTGCTAAAATCAGATTACCCAGGCTGTGGCCTGACAATCCTGATCCCGCACCGAAACGGTATTTCAGCATATCTGACATCACTGGTTCCACGTCAGCCAAGGCAGTCAGCACATTGCGAATATCCCCTGGAGGGGGCATCTGCAGCTCACTGCGCAAAATCCCGGAGCTTCCGCCATCGTCAGCGACTGTAACAATAGCCGTAATATCTAGCGGCTTTTGCTTTAAGCCCCGCAGCATGACGGACAAGCCGGTTCCGCCGCCCATAACAACAATACGTGGGCGCTCCCGTTGTGATCCGGTCTCTTTCATGATTTCACCTCATTAATGCCGGTCCCGATCAGCATCCCGATGCGAAACAGAAACAGATTCTGTCTCGCTGGCACCCAGCATTTTTCCTAAATACTCCGATATTGCAACAGAACGATGCTTACCGCCAGTACAGCCAATGCCGATAATGACCTGGCTTTTGCCTTCTTTGCGATATTGCGGAATCAAAAAGTGTAACATATCCAGCAACTTGGTCAAGAATGCCTGAGTCTCGGGCCATTTCATGACATAATCATATACATCGCTATCCTGTCCCGTGTGGGGACGTAGTTGGTCCACATAGTGGGGATTAGGCAGGAAGCGCACATCGAATATAAGATCGGCATCAATGGGAATACCATACTTGAAGCCAAAAGAAGTAATGTTCACGGAAAGCATACTGCTCTCCAGATGAGAAAATCGTGAAATAATCCTCGCCTTTAAGGTTGCAGGCTTCATCACACTTGTATCAATAACCTGTGTAGCCGAGCTTTTTAATTCTTCCAACATCTTGCGCTCCAACCGAATCCCATCCAAAGGCATGCCGTCTGGAGCCAGCGGATGACGTCTACGGCTTTCCTTATACCGCTGTACGAGAACGCCATCATTCGCATTTAAGAATAAAATTTCACAATGAATCGTAAAATGATCTTTAATATAATTCAACGATTCAGACAAGGCGGTGAAAAATTCTCGTCCGCGTAAATCAATTACGAGTGCCACCTTGCCTATTTTACCGTTAGACTGCTCAATCAACTCGGCAAATTTGGGAATCAGTACAGGAGGCAAATTATCAACGCAGAAGAAGCCCAAGTCTTCCAGGCTCTGAACCGCAATGGTCTTCCCTGCGCCTGACATCCCCGTAATAATAATGAGCGTTGCCCACGGCGCAGCATTTTTTAGGTTATCTGTCATATGGACTTCCCTCTCCTTTTGCTTCTTCGCTCTATGCCAGTACCCGTATTATCAATAACCTGTGGATCAGGAGCGTAGCAGCAACCCTGCAGCCCCTACGATACCTGCGTCATTGCCTAACACCGCTGGTACGATATATACACCCTTTTGAAGCGGTTCAGGTGCCAGCTTGGCGTATACGCGACGCATCTCTTCAAATAAAAAGTCGCCTGCTTTAGAAACACCGCCGCCTATAATAAACAACTCTGGATTAAGCACAGCGGCAACCGCTGCCATGGATTTCCCCAAATAGAAAGCAGCACGGTTCACGATACGAAGCGCGACTTCATCTCCAGCTTTAGCAGCATCAAATACTTCCTTGGCAGCAATTTGATCTTCCAGCGCCAGAGAGGTCCGGTCGCCACGTTCCACAGCGTCCTTGGCCATACGAATGATGCCTGTTGCGGAAGATACAGTTTCCAAGCAACCCATTTTGCCGCATCCACACTGAATAGCCTCCAGATCAGGTACGACACTGATATGGCCAATTTCTCCGGCCATGCCCGAAGAACCTTGGTATATTTTACCGTTTATAATAATGCCGCCACCTACTCCTGTTCCCAGGGTATAGCATACGCAGTTTTCTATGCCTTTGCCTGCACCAGCCCAAGCCTCACCCAGCGCAGCAACATTCGCATCGTTGTCTATTTTCACAGGCTTGCCAATCCGGTTCTCTAGGAGCGCACGGATCGGTACGTCACGAAAGCCAATATTAGGAGCGAGGACAATAATACCATCACGAACATTCGTAAAACCTGCAACGCCTGCACCGACACCCTTTAGTTGATCCCACTCATAAGGAGATTGCTCAACAATATGCCGCACATATTTTTCGATATTACCGATGACAACGTCTACACCTTTATCGGTTTCGGTTGGTCCCTCATATGTGTGCAAAAGCTGTCCGTTTTCATTACAAATGCCGACTTTAATCGCGGTACCGCCCAAATCGACACCTACATAGATACTTTCAGACATGTTCCAAGCCACCTTTATGTTTACTTAAAAACCTGGTATGAAATATATGCTTACAATTCCTACTTCATAATAGTAATCCTACGTTCCAACTATAATTGAAGCCCCCGTTACGGTCAAGGACACTTCCTTGTTGAAAAGTGTACGATTAGCGGAATTTTTAACCTCATGCACCCATAAGAAAAACGTCTATTGACGTACTTTCAAGGAAGCCAGACCACGCTTAACGGAAATTTTTCTTGCGATTATAGATTGTTCAGCTCCGCTGAAAACTTATAAATTCTATAATCATAAAAAGGAGAAAGCCTGTGCAAACGCAGCAGGCTTTCTCTTCCTGAACAAAAGATGCGGCATAACAGAGGTTTCCTTCGCTCTCCCGTTAGCCTTTTTGTGTACCATAGACACGCTTTTATTGATCCAGCGTTTCGCTCCAGTCGTGAACAGCACTGCCTTCGAGATACTTCTCGCAGTCCATAGCCGCCATACAGCCCGTTCCCGCAGCCGTAATAGCTTGACGGTAACGGTTATCCTGTACGTCCCCACAGGCAAAAACTCCGGGGATATTCGTTTCTGTTGTGCCTGGCTTCACTACAATATAGCCGTGTTCATCGGTATGGATTTGTCCGTTCAGGAAACCTGTGTTCGGTGTATGACCGATGGCTACGAATACGCCATCTACCTCAATCAGCTCATCCTGATTGGTCTCATTATTGTGTACCTTCAAACCCTTTAAGCCAGCTTCTCCCGTCACAACTTCCAGAGGAGTCCGGTTTAATGCCCAATGTACTTTTTCGTTCTCACGCGCACGATCTTGCATAATTTTGGATGCCCGCAACTCATCGCGACGATGGACCAAGGTTACACTGGAAGCAAAACGGGTCAAGAAGCTCGCTTCCTCCATGGCTGAATCGCCACCGCCAACCACGACAATCTTTTTCCCTCGGAAAAAGAAGCCATCGCAAGTTGCGCACGTGCTGACTCCGCGACCTACATTGTCCTGCTCACCCGGAATGCCTAGATATTTGGCGGACGCACCTGTAGCAATAATGACCGACTCCGCCTCAATGATACCTTTACCCTCTACCTTCACTTTAAAAGGGCGTTTGCTGAAATCTACTTCCTCTACCCATCCGGAAGTAAATTCAGCGCCAAAACGTTCAGCCTGCTTGCGCATATTATCCATCAGTTCAGGCCCGAGGATACCTTGCTCAAAACCCGGGAAATTTTCAATTTCGGTCGTTGTAGTAAGCTGCCCACCGGGCTGCATCCCTTCAATGATCAGCGGATTCATGTTAGCGCGTGCCAAATAAATAGCCGCTGTGTAGCCTGCAGGACCTGTACCAATAATTATGGATTTATACATACGTTTGTTGCCTCCTTTAAGTGATGTTTGGAGCAGGTCTCAGACCTGCTTTTTAAACGTGGAGAGCGGCTGCTTCAGCTTCTGTTTGATACCACACACGCTGTCAATCTGGCGTGCATAGCGGCTTACGGTCGATACGGAAATACCATAACGATCGGCTACTTCCTGATAGGTGACTGAATGATGATGCATTTTGGCTGTCAAATATTCTAGCGCCGCTGCCCATCCCTCAGTATGCTGAACCATCGGAACTTCCGGGGCAAGCCGATCCAAATACTCCAGCCAAAGCGATCTCAAATCGTGCTGCATGGCCGGATCTGATGGCTTGCTCATGACGGTCAGTACCTTATCCAGCACTGCCTGCCATTGTGGATCGACTGGGGAAGCAGATACATCACCTTCAATTATATGCGGATCGTTCTCAACCTCCGACTGATCAGAATGTTCCGTTTCCGGGTACATTTTCTGCTCACCCTGCTCCGCCAGCTCTTGCAATACTTGCAAGGCACGACGTTTCAGCTCATCCTCCTGGTCCGGGTCTTCTACGAAGGACTCCAGTGCCTGACGCACCTCATCATCACCGATCAGGCTTAACGCCTGAATGACCTGAAGCTGAGTCGCCCGGTCCCCGTGGCGCAAGGCCCAGAAGAAGGATGATCGGATTAGCGGGTCCTTCTTCATGCTGTCAGGCACCTGGTCAGCACCAAACTTCTCCCACATGCGGAATTGCTCCTCAAACGGGAGATGATAATGATAGCTGAGCACTTGCAGCGGTGTACCCTCCTGCTGGAGTTCCTCCAGTCGGGACAGGAAAAACCGCGGAACTTCCGAGGAAGCATCCTGCTTTTGCAAATGACTCCACAACCGCCGAGCTTCCGCATATCTTCCCGTATTGCTGGCAGCTACCGCCGTGTAATGGTACAAAGAAGCGTCCGCATTGTTCTCTCCATCGCCATGAAGCAACCTGCGGAAATGTCTGTAGGCCTCCTCGTGGCGTCCGAGAATCCCCATAGTGGTCGCCAGCTTGAATACCTGCTCCTCCTGAAACGGTATAGTAACCGCCAAAGTCTGCACCAGACGATCCAATTCCGGGCCGCCGCCCTCGTGCTGATAAAAGATCGCCAAGTTGCACAATGCGTGTAAATTACCCGGCTCATCTTCCAGCACTTGAATAATGGTAGCCTTAGCATTTTGGAACAATCCCATGTAGTAATACGCCAGCGCCAGATTATTCCGCGCAGCGAACATATCCGGTTGTTCCTCTGAAATTTGCTTGAGCAACTGGGCTGCCTGAGCAAATTTCCCCTCCTCCAGCAGGACACGAGCCTGATCATGCTCTACTACTCCCTGCCGGGCCTTAATGCGGTTCAGCTTCGTTGGACGGTCCAGCTCATAATAGAGCAGCTCCATCATTTCCTCCGCTTCATCAAGAAACTGGCCTTCTTCGTCCTCCTCCAGGTACGTGACCAATGCTTTCTCCGCTTCTTCAAACTGCTCCATATTAGCGTAATTATTCGCCATATAGAAATAACACTCTGTCATCGACGAGTCTACGTCACTCAGTACAGAGGACAGGATCTCATTCGAACCTGCATAATCCCCCATCTCTGATAATATACCCGCCATATTGCAATGATTCACCGGATTATCCGATTCATATTCAACGGCTTTGCGAAAATATTTCAATGCCTTGTCATAATGATTGCGATCAAGCGAGCGCACAGCTTTCTCAAAAAAGAAAGATGCGTCGAAACGCAAAGCAATAATTTTAGGGCTAGGTTCCGATACTCGCAGATGTTTCCCTTTCATAAATAACCAAGGCACCTCCTTTAAAAGTAACTGGCATGTTCATACCCTTCAGTATACCACAACTTCAAAACGACTTGACAGTCGATCCTACCTCATTCCAAAAAACGGATACATGCTCGTATACCGATAGATATATATACAAGAATACGCTAAATAGCCGAGCGCTTTTTCCCTGTATAAATAGGGAGCATTCGGCTAGCCACTGGATATGATACTTAGACCCAATAAACGTAATAATTAAAGCGTCAGCGGCACCAGCGAGCGCTCGCGATGCTGAAATACGGCAAGCTCGCGATAACCGACTTCATATAGAAGCGCGCGTGCCTTCTCCAAGTGCTCGGACAGCTTCGCCGGATCATGAGCATCCGATCCTACGGTCAGCGGGATGCCTAGCGAAAAAGCTTCTTCCAGCATGCGGCGGCTCGGGAACATCTCGGCACAGGGCTTCGAAAGCCCTGATGCATTCAGTTCCATCGCCCGACCGCTACGGGCAACGGCTGAGAGTGCGGAGCGCTCCAGTTCACGCAGCTCCTCCATTTCCTCCGGCTTCGGATGATAGCCGAAGCGCTTAATGACATCCAGATGACCCATGATGTCATACAAACCGGTAGCTGCCGCCTTAGAAACCGCATCATAATATGTGCGGTACACCTCAAGCACATTTTTGCCTTCCCAATGGTGTACCTGACGGAAGTCCGTGACATCCCATTCACCGAGAAAGTGGACGGAACCAATCACATAATCCCAGGGATACGCGGTGATGATGTCTCCGATTTCTCGTTCCCAGCCCTCGATGTAGTCGCCTTCCAAGCCAACACGAATATCAATTTGCCCTTTAAAACGTTCCTTCAGTTCCAAACATTCTTCCACGTATCGGGGAAGCTCCTCCATAGGCATCGCCATTTCCGGATAATAGTCAGCCGGTTTTACATGCAGTAGTGGCATGTGATCGGACAAGCCGAGCTGATCTAGCCCCAGCCGAATTCCCTGCTGCACATACTCTTCCAGACTCCCTATGGCATGCCCGCAGCGGGCGTGATGCGTATGATAGTCGATTTTCATGCGACCCTCCCCCTTTCAACACTACAACAAACCGTACTAATCACGACGAGGACGTTCATGACGGCGATTCAGCTCAGCCAGCACGTCATCGAGCGGTAGCTTGCGCTCCTGCAACAGCACCAGTAGGTGATAAATCAAATCGCTGACCTCCAGGCGCAGTTCGTCATTATCTTTATTTTTGGCGGCAATGATTGTCTCGGATGCTTCTTCGCCAACCTTTTTCAAGATTTTATCTACACCTTTATCAAAAAGATAAGTCGTATAGGCCCCTTCAGGACGTGTCTCTTCGCGCTCCTTAATAATCGCCTCCAGCTGGGCAAGCACCTCAAAGCGGTCTGCTGAAGCATTGGAAACATCATTTACCAGCGTGTGGTCTCCTGCATCTCCTGCAACAGGTGCTACAGCCGTTCCTGGCGCGGAAATATCACGAAAAAAGCAGCTCGTTGCTCCTGTATGACAGGCAGGACCACTCGGAATGACACGTACCAACAGGGCATCACCGTCACAATCCAGCTGGATGGAGGTGATTTTTTGCGTATTCCCCGAAGTAGCCCCCTTATGCCACAGTTCCTGTCTGGAACGAGACCAGAACCAGGTCTCTCCCGACTCCAAAGATAGTTTCAGCGACTCGCGGTTCATATAGGCCAGCGTCAGCACCTGAAGCGTAGCATCATCCTGCACAATCGCCGAGACAAGACCTGCTTCATTCCAGCGGACATTATCCAATATCTGCTCCAGAGATAGCTGTTGGTTCAATTCGTTGCTCATCGTATCTCCACTCCTCTGCGCTTCAAATCCCGTTTTAGCTCAGGGATTCCTATTTCTTTATAGTGAAAAATCGTTGCTGCTAATCCAGCATCCGCTTTGCCCGCCGTAAACACGTCATAGAAATGTTCCTGTTTGCCTGCACCACCAGAAGCGATAACTGGAATTCCGACGGTATCCGATACCGCAGAAGTCAGTGGCAGGTCAAAGCCGTCCTTGGTTCCGTCCGCATTCATGCTGGTCAGCAGAATCTCACCGGCTCCCAACTGCTCAGCTTCCTTGGCCCAGGCCAAGGCGCGGATACCAGATGGCGTGCGGCCTCCGTGCGTATACACTTCCCACTCGCCCCACGCCTTGTTGTACTTGGCATCAATGGCAACAACGATACATTGTGAGCCAAAGCTGCGCGCACCCTCCGCAATCAGCTGAGGGTTACGGACAGCTGCCGTATTTACGCCGATTTTATCAGCTCCGGCACGCAAAATGCGTTTCATATCATCAACATGAGATATCCCGCCACCTACGGTGAAAGGAATGGCAATTTCCCCAGCTGTCTGACGCACTACTTCTTCCATGGTGGCACGCCCTTCAACTGAAGCAGAAATATCCAGAAATACGATTTCGTCCGCCCCTTCTCGGTCATAAAGCGCCGCCAATTCCACCGGATCGCCTGCATCACGTAAGTTCACAAAATTAACGCCCTTAACTACCCTGCCATCCTTTACATCCAAGCAGGGAATAATACGTTTAGCCAGCATGCCTACTCCCCCTATGCCTTTGCTACAGCTTGTACGGCGACCTGTAAATCAATGCTGCCTGTATACAATGCCTTACCCACAATAGCACCGCCTACACCCTCTTTCGCATAGGTGCTCAGCGTGATTAGATCGTCCATCTTGCTGACACCACCGGAAGCGATCACGGTTCGTCCACTGCTTTTCGCAAGGGCTACGATAGCCTCAACATTCGGGCCTTGCATCATTCCGTCGCGGGAAATGTCTGTGAAAATGAACGTTTCCGCTCCCTTGGAGGCCAACTCAGCAGCCAATTCGTCCGCTCGAACCTCCGAGGTTTTAAGCCATCCGCGCGTGGCCACATAGCCATTACGTGCATCCAGACCAATGGCGATCCGATCACCGTAGGTACCCAATACCGCTTCCGTAAAAGCACGATCCTCAATCGCTGCCGTACCCAAGATCACACGGCTCACGCCCAGCGACAACAGCCGCTCCACATGTTCTCGTGTACGCAAGCCGCCACCCACTTGTACAGGCACTTGCACCGCAGAAGCGATGCGCCCAATGAGCTCATCGTTCACCGGTTGACCTGCTTTAGCACCGTCCAAATCAACCAAGTGAATGTAGGAGCCGCCCAAACGCTCCCATTCTTGGGCAACCTCCACCGGGTTTTCGTTGTATATCGTCTCCTGGTTATAATCTCCTTGTACCAGTCGTACACATTTGCCATCGCGAATATCAATCGCCGGGTATATCGTGAACAAAGTATGACCCCCTTGTGAGCTATTCAACATCTATATGCCTTTACATCAATTAACGACCAAAGTTGGCGTACCTCCAACTGCAAACTCACGAATCGTTACGCTCGCTTTTCCGCTTCCGCTAGTTCCAAAAACTGACGAAGCAGTTGCATCCCCATTTCCCCGCTTTTCTCTGGGTGGAACTGCATGCCATATACATGGGCTCTGCCCACGATAGCCGTTACGGGCCCACCGTAGTCGGTCACCGCCAGCAGGTCACTTTCGACCTCCGGCTTCGCATGATAGGAATGCACAAAATACACATGTCCTTCCTCCAAGCCCTGTAGCAACGGGTGATCCGGCTGAGTCATACGCAGACGATTCCAGCCCATATGCGGCACTTTAACCCCCAGATCCGGAGCAAACCGAACGACCTCGCCTGGTAAAATATTAAGTCCTTCGTGACTGCCGTATTCTTCACCACGAGTGAACAACAGTTGCATTCCTAGACAAACACCGAGCAGCGGTTGTCCAGCGCTTGCAACCTCCTGAATCACCCGATCCAATCCGCTGGAACGCAAATGCTCCATAGCGTCCCCGAATGCCCCTACACCCGGCAAAATCACACCGCTGGAGGAACGAATCACTTGGGCATCTCCCGTTACTACAGCCTCATAGCCAAGACGCTCAACCGCCTTGCTCACACTATGCAGATTGCCTCTGCCGTAATCCACAATGGCAATGGACATGGACTACAGCACTCCCTTCGTTGAAGGCACTCCCGTCACTCGCGGATCAATGGAGGTCGCTTCATCCAGTGCACGTCCCAGTGCTTTGAACACCGCCTCAATCATATGGTGGGTATTTTGCCCGTAGTGAACGATGACGTGTAGCGTCATGCGAGCCTCCAACGCAAATTTCCACAGAAATTCATGCACCAGCTCTGTCGAAAAGCTCCCTACCTGCTGTGATGGATACTCCGCACGATACTCAAAATGGGGTCGGTTACTCAGATCAATGACAACTTGCGCGAGCGCCTCATCCATCGGTACAAAGACGCTGGCATAGCGCTTAATTCCTTTTTTATCACCCAACGCTTCCAGTAAGGTTTGCCCCAAACAAATACCAATGTCCTCCACGGTATGATGATCGTCGATATCAACATCCCCTCTGGCCTGTACATTAAGATCAAATTGTCCGTGCTTGGTGAACAAATCCAGCATGTGATTCAGAAAAGGAACATCCGTTTCAATCTCAGCTTGCCCTGTGCCGTCTACTGCAAAAGATAGCTGAATATCCGTTTCGTTCGTCTTTCGGCTGACGCTGCCTGTACGTCCTGTTACGTTATTTTCGTTCCCCATCGCCATCCACCGCCTTCTTTTCATTGTCCAATCGAACTTGTATCGCCCGTGCGTGACCTTCCAGTCCTTCATGGCGGGCAAGCTGCATAATCGTCTCTCCATTGCGCAGCAGTGCTTCCTTGCTGTAATAGATCATACTCGACTTCTTGATAAAATCATCAATATCCACTGGCGAAGAAAACCGCGCCGTTCCATTCGTCGGGATAATGTGGTTAGGTCCAGCAAAATAATCGCCTACCGGCTCCGAGCTGTACGCTCCCAGGAAAATAGCTCCCGCGTTTTCGATCAGACCCACATGCTCCATCGGCTGCTCTGTCATAATTTCCAAATGTTCTGGCGCCAGTTGGTTTACAATATGGATACCCTCTTCCAAAGTGTCGACGACAATGATAGCCCCGTATGCCTCCACAGATGCAGCAGCAATATCTCTACGCGGCAGCTCTGCCAATTGGCGCTGTACTTCAGCTGATACTTCTTTGGCCAAGCGTTGCGAGGGCGTAACCAGTATGGCTGAGGCCATTTCATCATGTTCCGCCTGTGAAAGCAGGTCGGCCGCTACATAAGAGGCATTCGCCGTGTCGTCAGCCAACACGACAATTTCACTTGGTCCCGCTATACTGTCGATATCCACCGCGCCGTACACCTCTCGCTTCGCTAGCGCTACATAAATGTTGCCGGGACCGCAAATTTTATCGACTGGTTCAATGCTATGTGTTCCGTAAGCGAGAGAGGCAATCGCCTGCGCTCCGCCAACCCTATATATTTCCGTTACACCAGCCTCTGCCGCAGCTACCAGTGTATATGGATCTATCCCTGCCTTGCCGCCTGTCGCCGGGGGTGTCACCATGACAATCTCCGGTACACCAGCTACCTGAGCGGGAATGACATTCATCAGCACCGAGGATGGATAGGCGGCTTTACCGCCCGGAACATACACGCCTACACGTTTCAACGGTCGGATAATTTGGCCGAGCAAGCTACCATCCGGCTGTAAATCCATCCACGAATTACGTTTTTGCTTCATGTGAAAAGCACGGATATTATCCGCCGCCTCTCGAATCGCCTGTAAAAAAGAAGGCTCTACCTTGTCATATGCCGCCTTCAATTCTTCCTCCGTCACACGAAGTTGCTCTGCTATCAGCGATACACCATCAAACGATTGCGTATACCGCAGGACAGCCTCATCCCCTTCTTGGCGTACCGACTGAATAATGGTACGCACAGCCTCATTTTGCTCAGGTGTGCCGTAATCCACCTCCCGTTGGAGGCTGAAATCACGGGCTGATACGATCTTCATTTGTCCATTCCCCCTTACTTGCAGCTTGCAGAATGCCCTGTAACCATTGGCTTATTCCTTTAGTTCATTTATTCACGGGGTGCCACCGCATTTGGAATCACCTGATGCAATCGGTCACACAACGCCTGAATCGGGCCGTTTTTCATCCGGTAGCTGACCCGATTGGCAATCAGACGACTGGTAATATCCAGTATGCTGATCTGCTCGACTAATCCGTTCTCCCGCAAGGTTTGCCCCGTTTCCACCATATCAACAATACGGTCTGCCAGACCAATTAACGGCGCCAGTTCAATGGAGCCATTCAGCTTAATAACCTCCACCTGTTGACCTTGCTCCCGAAAATACTGGGAAGCCACGTTCGGATATTTTGTAGCGACCCGCTGACGAATACCTGGCTGCCAATCTGGTAAAGCAATCACCGACATCCGGCAACGAGCAATCCCGAGATCCAGCAGTTCATACACATCCTTGTTTTCTTCCAGCAAAACATCCTTGCCCACGATGCCGATGTCCGCCGCCCCATACTCTACGTACGTAGGAACATCGACGGGCTTCGCCATAATAAATTCCATGCCTAGCTCAGGCAGTGGAATGACCAGTTTACGCGTTTCGTCCACATCCAGTGGAATCGGAACCCCCGCTTGGCGAAACAGCTCGGAAGCCTGCTTATAAATCCGTCCCTTTGGCATGGCTACCTTCAACGTTTCCGTCATGGCAATTCTCTCCTTTGTACTGGCTGTCTTCCTTCGGCTGTATAGCTGTATACCTCTGCGTACAGGCCATGCTGTTCACGACGTCGATCTTCCGTTCCGCCCGTGAGCCCTGTCACTACAGTAAGGCCTATTGCGCGTAGCTGTGCCGCTGCGGATAACGCCTCTTGGCGTCCCTGTGCGTCATAACGGATAAGTACAGGAAGCTTCGTCTCCATTTGGATACCATCCACACCATCGACGATCCGGTTCGTCTTCAATGCAAATCCCGTTGCAGGTACGGATCGACCAAACTGCTGAAGCAGATTGTCATAGCGGCCTCCGTTGCATACCGGGAACCCAATCTCCGCTGCATAGCCCTCAAAAGTCATTCCTGTATAATATGAGAAATCCCCGATCATGGTAAGGTCGATTAACACATGCTCAGATACGCCGTAAGCCTCCAGCACTTCCCACACCTCGCACAAATGTGCAATGGATCGAATCGTCTGCTGCTCCACACTAAGACGGGTAGCCTGGTCACAAATTTCTTTTCCACCGCGCAACCGAAGAATAGCTTCCAGCTTATCCCGATGTTCGGGAGCCAAGCCCAAAGCTTCAATCGCTGTTCGGTAGCCCACTACATCACGACTGAGCAACAGTTCCTTTAGCGCTTGTTGTTCAGCCTGACGGCCGGGAATGATTTCCTCAAATAAGCCGTTCAGGAATCCCACATGCCCCATGGCAATTTTAAAAGAGGTCACCCCTGCTGCCTGTAATGATGCAATTGCCAATGCTACAACTTCTGCATCAGCCTCAGGCGAATCATCACCCACCAGCTCCACACCCGTCTGAAAAAACTCCGCTTCTCTTCCTGCTTCTTCCTCAATTGCCCGAAATACATTTGCGTGATAGGAAAGTCGGAGTGGTACTTCCTCTTCCTTTAGCAACGAAGATACCACCCGTGCAATCGGAGCGGTCATATCCGATCGCAGCACCAACGTGGTTCCCCGGTTATTGAGCAATTTAAACAGCTTCCGATCGGAAGTAGAACTAGCCACTCCCACCGTATCGTAGTATTCCATCGTAGGCGTCATAATCTGGCGGTAACCCCAACGCTCCATGCATTCGAGTACATTCAGTTCAATGGCCCGCAGCTTCGACACTGCACGCGGAAGATAATCTCGAACCCCTACAGGGATCTCAAATCCTTTTGGCTTAGACATCTCTATCACCTCATGATTTCACAATATCTTTATCATGGTAAAGTGCTAACAAACTAAAGTATATTCGATATATTATCATGCCCTACTTGTGAACGTCAACCGAACGGCGCAGCCCTTTTTTTTACGGATTCGCCAAGTGGCTGCCCCTCTCTATATTTTATCCAATGCAAAATACATGAATCCTATATGAAAAACATCTATCAACGTATTCTCCGGAGCAAGACCGCGCTTACGGTAATTTTTGTGCATATAGAGTTGTTCAGCTCCACTGAAAACTTATAAATTATATACTCTAAAAAAAGACTGCCAGCTTTAAGCTAACAGTCCAAATCAAAATATTTAGCTATTTATCTGTTCATCTTTACTCCGGGAAGGAAACTTTGGAACCGTGCCCAAACCGATCCATGCAAATGGTACATATCGAAAACACAACGTCACAATCAGCCATGAGCCAAACAGCGCCAACAACCATCCACCCGCAACAGAGAAGATATATTCTACCGGCGTTCCTTGGAAATCCAACTTGCGATACACCCGCAATAACGCTGGGTGAAGTAAATAAATGCCGAATGAGCATGCCCCCAGCCAACTGATTAACATTCGCAACCTATCGTTAGTATGACGATATAATAAGACCGAGAACTGAAACAGCACCAGCGCAGAGACGAGGGCATATGCATTATGGAGCAGTTCATAGATCAGCGAGTCTGCATAGATGGCTTTGCGGTATGCTACAAACCATATTTGCACATAAGCTATACCCAGGAGTAGCCAAGCCACCCACAAGCCCCACCAACTGATCAACTGACTGCGACTAATTGCCGTACCTGACACCGGTAAAAGCCACTTTTTAAACCCTTCATATCCAATTGCTACAGCTGCACCCAAGGCAAAATAACTGATATACGTAATCGCAAGACTTCCTCTTTCCTCTTGCCAAACGTATTTGTTCAGCAATACAAACCCCCATTGAATGACTAACCCTACTATCAAAATGACAAAGGCTACTCTCCGTGGACTCGGTATCGAATGGCGTAAACGCTGCACTCCCCACAGCAACAGCGGAAAGACCAAATAAAATTGGATGATGATGATGACATAATACAAATGCGTGTATGCCTTTCCCGTTAACAGCACGAGCGGAAGATCACTGAGCGGCATCAACCCACGTGTTACCAAGGTCAAATAATACACAAGAGAAAACAAAACGTACGGTAACACAATAAACATCAGTCTTTTTCGGAAAAATATAAGCATATTCTTACCACGAAGCGGCCTATCGACATAATTGTAAAATAAAACAAACCCGCTCACAAAAATAAATACGGGCACTGCAAAGCTACTAAACACATTTAAAAATAAAAAAGGATAGAACAATAGAGAATGACGCGCATCAATTAAAGCCATTGAAGTCGCATGAATGGTAACAACGGCTGCAATTAATATTCCCCGGTAAATATCAAGCTCTGGTATACGTTCTTTTTTGATCAAATCAACACGCTCCCATATCGCCTTGCAAATATGTCTGTTATCAATTTTTAAACATAATTAACATGCATTACCCACTTATTATACAGAAAAACAATGCAAGAAAGACCCCTTAATACATAAGGGGCCTTTCTATTGTGCTATTTACTGCTCATTCACACCAGAGCGTCTTAAATCACGTAACGGATTGCCACCCACAAATGCACCTGCGGGCACGTCTTTATGCACGACGGCTCCGGCCGCTACGATAGCTCCGTCACCGATGGTCACACCCGGCAAAATGGTTGTGTTGGCGCCGATCAACACATGATCACCAATCACCACTTTACCGATACGATACTCCTCTATGAGGTATTCGTGAGCCAGTATCGTCGTGTTATATCCAATGACCGAATTGTTTCCTATCGTAATATGCTCCGGAAAAAAAACATCTACCATCACCATCAGGCCGAAGGCCGCATGTTGCCCCACCTTCATCCCCAGCATTCTGCGGTAAATGACGTTTTTCAGAGAAAGCACAGGACAATACCGGGCAATCTGTATAAAAATAAAGTTCTTGATGCCTTTCCAGCGGCTCACCGTCCGATAAATCTGCCACAACGCATTGGGACCTTCTACAGGATAGCGGTTCACCTTTCTCACGATACATTGACACCTTGAAGCTCCAGCTTCAGCAAATCCCGCATATCATGCAACATGTAGTCTGGCCCATATCCGCGCAGAGTTTCCTCACCCTTGAGCGACCAAGCTACACCAGCCGATTTCACACCTGCTGCCTGAGCTGACAAAATATCAAAAGAACTGTCTCCGACCATCAATGTATGCTCTGCTTCAGCATTCAAACCTGCCAATGCCTTGAGCACTGGCTCAGCATGTGGCTTTGGATGCTCCACATCGTCTACCGTCACAATATAGTCCATAGAGGAGGTCAGATTGAACAGGTTAAGTACACGTAACGTGGATGGTCGTATTTTGGTTGTCACAACCCCCAGCTTAATTCCTCGCGCACGCAACTCCTGAATAACCTCAATGACATATGGAAATGGCTTCACCATTTGATCATGATGAATCTGATTATAAGCACGGTAGTCCTTAACTAACCCAGATACATCCGTTAATCCCGAAAAAGTACGGAGTTGATCGTCCAGCGTTCCACCCATATGAGGAATAATATGCTCCCGCGTCAGCGGATCAGCATCCGGATGATTCAAAATGTGTAAAAATGTACTGATAATCAACTCATTCGTATCCATGATGGTGCCGTCTAAATCAAACAAAATCGTATTTATCATAGATGCTCCTTTTTGTCCTCGTCCGTGTCTTCCTTAGATAGCTTATCCGCCGTAGCTGTTGGAGGAACCGCGTCCTGTCCTGGACGGGATACCTGTTCTGGCATCACGTCAGGTACCTGATCAATCCCCGCTTTGCTGGAGAGAATCGGATCGCTATACCGAGCAACAGATGTGCCCTTCCGGCGTCGAACCACAATGAAAATCACAGCGGCTACCACAATGAAAATAGGCAGCAATTGCGAGATCCGTACATTACCGTAACTCGGGTCCAGATGCCCTGGTTCAAACCCTAACCACACCATAGGAGACCACAAAGCATTCACAAAGGAAGCCAGCCAATCTGGTCCCTGAAAAGCCAAACTATCCGTCCGTACACGCTCGATGAAAAAACGGCCAATCGAGTACCAAATGAAGTAAAACGCAAACATTTCGCCTGCACGTACAAATTTCATACGACGAATGACGAGCAGCAAAATCACACCGACAATACTCCACAGTGATTCATATAAAAATGTAGGGTGATGGAAAACCCCGTTAACGTTCATCTGATTCACAATGAAATCCGGCAGATGGAGCTGATTTCGCAAAAATGTTTCTTCCGTCGGTCCACCGTAGGCTTCCTGATTGACAAAATTACCCCAGCGTCCAATCGCTTGGCCGATCAGTAGGCCTGGTGCACAAATATCAGCGATACGCCAGAAGTTATACCCTTTATACCGGAAATAAATGACCGCACATATAATGGCCCCGATCAAGGCACCGTATATCGCAATACCGCCGTTCCAAATTTTGAAAACATCCCATAGATTATCTCGGTAGTCTTCCCATTTGAAGGCTACATAATAAATACGCGCTCCAATAATAGCTGATGGAACACCCAGAAGCAGCATATCCATAAAAAAGTCCTGCGGAATACCAAATCTTTTTCCTTCACGGATGGCGAGATATAAACCCACAAGCGCCGCCAGCCCCAAAATAAGCCCATACCAGTGGACCTTGATTGCCCCGATTGAAAAAGCGATCGGATTCAGCAGTAATGTTGCCGTTGACATATGTTTCTCTCACTCCTCGTTCTTCCTTGCAAACGAACAAACCAACCTTAATCCATCTCTTCCATATCTTCAGAAATCGTAGCAGTCAGCTTGTTTGTAAATTGCAGGGCTGCATTAACGCCCATTTGTTTCAAACGATAGTTCATCGCCGCCACCTCGATAATAACAGCCAAGTTTCGGCCCGGACGAACTGGGATCGTAACCAGTGGAACATCTGTATCAATAATGCGTGTCGTTTCCTCATCAAGACCAAGACGGTCATACTGCTTGTCCTGCTGCCATGCCTCCAGACGGACAACCAATGTAATCCGTTTGTTATTACGAACTGCACCAGCACCAAACAGCGTCATCACATTAATAATGCCCACGCCACGAATTTCCAACAGGTGACGGATCAGCTCAGGTGCTGTACCATGCAGCTGAAAATCGGACGTTTGCCGAATTTCTACCGCATCATCTGCTACCAAGCGATGTCCACGTTTAACCAGTTCCAGTGCTGTTTCACTTTTACCAATTCCACTACTTCCTGTGATAAGCATTCCCACGCCATACACGTCACACAGTACACCATGAATAGTCGCCGTAGGAGCCAGCTTTCTTTCGAGAAAGCCTGTGATGCGGCTTGATAAAATCGTCGTCGCCATATTAGTGCGCAGTACAGGAATATCTCGTTCTGCGCTCGCCTCCACTAACTCAGCCGGTACCTCCAGGCCACGTGTGATGATAATGCATGGAGTCAGTTCTGTACACAGACGCTCCATCCGATCCCGACGCTCCTCAGGAGGAAGCATCCCCAGAAAAGCCAACTCAGACCTTCCCAGAAGCTGTACCCGCTCCTGTGTATGATATTCAAAATACCCGGCCATCTCCAGACCTGGGCGATTCAAATCATCCACTGTGATCAGTCTTCGCAGACCTTTTTCACCAGAAATAACTTCCATTTGAAACTGCTGTACAAGCTCGGATACCTTTACCTGTTTAGCCATTGTATTCTCCCCTTCATCTGCAACACCGGATTCTATACGTCATTTGATTTATGTAGCTTTACCCTATTAACCATACAGCCCAACGCCAGTCTATGCTGCACTGCATCAATCCACACTCCATTTGATTTAACACTATGGTTCCAGGCTAACTCTATTCCGACAGCTGGATTGATCCCATCTAGGACCCTTGCCAACGAACCTTGCCTGCATCTAGACCTGTACCATTGTACCCATCGTATCGGAATTTTCCAATGAATGCAATGCCGAAGCTAGTAGCCGTATGCGATATACAAAAAGAGTCGCAGTTCTCCGCTTGGGGAAAACTGCGACTCTCTTCCAGAGGCAAATTTTATTCGCCAACCAGAATACTCAATTCTGATTCCTTATCAAAAATATGAACCTTGTTCATATCAACAGCCAACTTCGCTTTGACACCATCACGAGTATTGGAACGTCCGTCTACACGGGCAATAATCGTATCATTTCCGGCACCGCTCAGGTACAACAGCATTTCATGACCGAGATTTTCTGTTACATCCACAGTGGATGTAAAGATTGTATTCGGAGAAGCCTCCAAGAATACAGGCTCTTCATGAATATCCTCAGGACGGATACCTAAGATCACATCTTTGCCGATATATCCCTTCGCTTTTAAAATCTGTCCTTTACCTTCTGGTACGAACAGATCCAGACCCGGCGCAGTAAAATGCAATGCACCTTCTTTTTCAACCAGCTGACCTGTGATAAAGTTCATCGTAGGAGAGCCGATAAAACCAGCAACGAACAGATTCACTGGACGGTTGTACAGTTCATCCGGGGATGCAGCTTGTTGAATGATACCATCCTTCATAACGACAATCCGATCACCCATCGTCATAGCTTCAATTTGGTCATGTGTTACATAGATACAAGTGGTTTCAAGGCGTTTAACCAGTTTAGTGATTTCAGCACGCATTTGACCACGAAGTTTAGCATCCAAGTTGGAGAGCGGCTCATCCATCAGGAAGACTTGAGGATCGCGGACAATCGCACGGCCCAGAGCGACACGTTGGCGTTGACCACCGGACAGCGCCTTAGGTTTACGTTCCAGCAAGTGCTCGATATCGAGTATTTTGGCAGCTTCGCGTACTTTCTTGTCGATTTCTTCTTTCTTAACTTTGCGCAGTTTCAGACCGAACGCCATGTTCTGGTACACGCTCATGTGCGGATACAGGGCGTAGGATTGGAATACCATCGCGATATCGCGGTCCTTTGGAGCCACGTCGTTCACAACACGATCCCCAATGTACAATTTACCATCTGAAATTTCCTCCAGACCAGCAATCATACGAAGTGTAGTAGACTTCCCGCAACCGGAGGGACCAACCAATACGAGGAATTCTTTATCTCGAATGTCCAAATTGACATCAACAACCGTAGCTTTATCTGCACCCGGATATTGCTTGAAAATATGCTCTAAACGTACACCAGCCATAGCTTTTGCCTCCTAAGATCGAGTTATGAAATCGAATACATTTCTTACTTGTATCTTACCCTAGTCCTTGTAGCGTGGCTATTCGCAAACTGCACAAAGATGCTATTTCCTTTTTGTCACTTTGTACAATAGGAGATAGAGCTTGACCAAAACCGCATCATTAAACGTCCGCACGTCCAATCCGGTCTCCTGTTTGATCTTGTCCAAACGGTAAATCAACGTATTTCGATGCACATACAGACGCTTAGCTGTCTCACTCACATTACAATCCAATTGAAAAAAGATATCTAATGTAGCCATCGTTTCTGAGTCTTCCAGTATGACAGATGATTTCATTACCTGCTCTAAAAATAGTACGCGTTGTTCCTTGGGAATGCGGTTTAACAGCCTTTCTAAATGAAGCTCCCATGAAAAGTGGATGTGCTCTGTTACATGAAAAATCTTGCCCAGATGTATCGTCTCCCATAACAAATTCAGCTCTTGGGGAAGACTTTGCAAAGGGATCGAAGGCTTAGAAACCGCCAAATGGAATACACCCACCCACTCATTCGCAATAAGCTCATATAGGCCCAAGCTAAAAGCCGTAAGAACCTCCTCCAGCGATTCCGTAAAATCTGCATCCCTGGACTCAGTGTCTTTATCCCGTTCATCGTCAGCTCCTAATAAAAGCTCCTTTTTAGCCATAATCAGCCAAGACTGTTCGTCCAATGGTGTAAGTAACACATCCCCTCCAAAATAGCTTGCGAACAATCGATGAAGCTGCGTATAAGTAATAGCCCCCTCCTGTGTTCCCTCGCCATTCAGTAAAATCGGAACCATACACGCTGATAGCGAATCACGAAGCTGCAATTCATCAGGAACCTCTTCTTCCCTGTTTAAATTGGCAGCCTGCTGTATGAGCCATTGTCCAAAACGATTCATCCGCTCTTCCTCGCTATAAATCGGGTTGTCCGACAATTGTGGACCGTTCTGCCAGACCTGCTCCATGTTCCCCAATAGCGCTTCTACCAGTTTCCGTTCTCGATCCGTCAAATATCTGGCCTCTACCACAAAGGCAGCCAGTTCACCTGCCGACGCACGAAACGGAAAATATAACTTGTTGTCACGGACAAACGATCTATCCGGAATAACTGAATCGGCTGTATCTCCCTCTGCCATCATTTCCGGGCACCAAGGCACTATGGTAAAAGGCGCTTGAATAATATTCTGAAGCTGTTGCTGAATCCATTCTGTATCCAGAGTCACGCGATCACCACTTCACTTTTTTTAGAATATAGAATAAGCACTGAGCGAACATAATGAACTCATTATAACCTGTCGATACCGTAAAATAAAAAAGCTATATAAAAACATAACTTAAAACAATACAAAAAAAGCCATCAACCTATAGTTGATGACTTCTGATGAGCCATGAAGGACTCGAACCTTCGACACCCTGATTAAAAGTCAGGTGCTCTACCAACTGAGCTAATGGCTCGTAAAACTGGTGGAGGATGATGGATTCGAACCACCGAACCCGTAAGGGAGCAGATTTACAGTCTGATGCGTTTGGCCACTTCGCTAATCCTCCATATAAAGGTGGCTCGGGACGGAATCGAACCGCCGACACGAGGATTTTCAGTCCTCTGCTCTACCGACTGAGCTACCGAGCCATACCCATTAACAAAAAAATAAAGTGCGGAGGGATACCCCTTCCCACTTTAGTACGGAAAAACTATTGAATTGAAAAATGGCGGAACTGACGGGATTCGAACCCGCGATCTCCTGCGTGACAGGCAGGCATGTTAGGCCTCTACACCACAGTTCCCTAGATTTTTCAAAATTCAAAAATGGTGCCGGCGAGAGGACTTGAACCCCCAACCTACTGATTACAAGTCAGTTGCTCTACCAGTTGAGCTACACCGGCACAATGGTGGAGGCTGAGGGGATCGAACCCCCGACCCTCTGCTTGTAAGGCAGATGCTCTCCCAGCTGAGCTAAGCCTCCTGGATATGTATGGTAGCGGCGGAGGGGATCGAACCCCCGACCTCACGGGTATGAACCGTACGCTCTAGCCAGCTGAGCTACACCGCCATAACATAATATTTCGCTAGCTTGTCCTAAATGGCGGAGAGAGAGGGATTCGAACCCTCGCACCACTTTCGCAGTCTAACCCCTTAGCAGAGGGTCCCCTTATAGCCACTTGGGTATCTCTCCATATAAATGGACTCGCTTAGCAAAATTCCGCAAGTTATTCTTTAAATCAACAAAGTGATTTGGAATATCAAGCGCAATTTCAAGGTTACACCCTGAAAACTGGATCCGAAACTCATTTGCGTTTTATTCTTAGGATAAGCCCTCGACCGATTAGTATTGGTCAGCTCCATGCATTACTGCACTTCCACCCCCAACCTATCTACCTCGTCGTCTTCAAGGGGTCTTACTAATTGGGAAATCTCATCTTGAGGGGGGCTTCACGCTTAGATGCTTTCAGCGCTTATCCCTTCCGTACATAGCTACCCAGCGGTGCTCCTGGCGGAACAACTGGTACACCAGCGGTACGTCCATCCCGGTCCTCTCGTACTAAGGACAGCTCCTCTCAAATTTCCTACGCCCACGACAGATAGGGACCGAACTGTCTCACGACGTTCTGAACCCAGCTCGCGTACCGCTTTAATGGGCGAACAGCCCAACCCTTGGGACCTACTTCAGCCCCAGGATGCGATGAGCCGACATCGAGGTGCCAAACCTCCCCGTCGATGTGGACTCTTGGGGGAGATAAGCCTGTTATCCCCAGGGTAGCTTTTATCCGTTGAGCGATGGCCCTTCCATGCGGTACCACCGGATCACTAAGCCCGACTTTCGTCCCTGCTCGACTTGTAGGTCTCGCAGTCAAGCTCCCTTCTGCCTTTGCACTCTTCGAATGATTTCCAACCATTCTGAGGGAACCTTGGGGCGCCTCCGTTACTCTTTAGGAGGCGACCGCCCCAGTCAAACTGCCCACCTGACACTGTCCTCGCACCGGATTACGGTACCAAGTTAGAACCTAGATACGATCAGGGTGGTATCCCAAGGATGCCTCCCTTCAAGCTGGCGCTCAAAGTTCAACGGCTCCCACCTATCCTGTACAGATCGTACCCAAATTCAATATCAAGCTGCAGTAAAGCTCCATGGGGTCTTTCCGTCTTGTCGCGGGTAACCTGCATCTTCACAGGTATTAAAATTTCACCGGATCTCTCGTTGAGACAGCGCCCAAGTCGTTACGCCATTCGTGCGGGTCAGAATTTACCTGACAAGGAATTTCGCTACCTTAGGACCGTTATAGTTACGGCCGCCGTTTACTGGGGCTTCGGTTCATAGCTTCGCCCGAAGGCTTACCACTCCCCTTAACCTTCCAGCACCGGGCAGGCGTCAGCCCGTATACTTCGCCTTGCGGCTTCGCACAGACCTGTGTTTTTGCTAAACAGTCGCTTGGGCCTTTTCACTGCGGCCCCCTCGGGCTATTCACCCTACCGAGGCACCCCTTCTCCCGAAGTTACGGGGTCATTTTGCCGAGTTCCTTAACGAGAGTTCTTCCGCGCGCCTTAGAATTCTCTTCTCGCCTACCTGTGTCGGTTTGCGGTACGGGCACCTTCTCCTGGCTAGAGGCTTTTCTTGGCAGTCTGAGATCATGACCTTCGCTACTGTAATTTTCGCTCCCCATCACAGCCCAGCCTTAACGATGTGCGGATTTGCCTACACACCAGCCTCACTGCTTAGACGGACATCCATCAGTCCGCGTCACTACCCTACTGCGTCACCCCATTGCTCATAACGGATTACGGTGGTACAGGAATTTCGACCTGTTGTCCTTCGACTACGCCTATCGGCCTCGCCTTAGGTCCCGACTTACCCTGAGCGGACGAACCTTCCTCAGGAACCCTTAGGCTTTCGGCGGATCTGATTCTCACAGATCTTTTCGTTACTCATACCGGCATTCTCACTTGAATGCAGTCCAGCGCTCCTTACGGTACACCTTCAACCCGCATTCAACGCTCCCCTACCCCTGATGCAAGCATCAAGCCATAGCTTCGGTGGTGTGTTTAGCCCCGTTACATTTTCGGCGCAGAGTCACTCGACCAGTGAGCTATTACGCACTCTTTCAATGGTGGCTGCTTCTAAGCCAACATCCTGGTTGTCTGTGCAACTCCACATCCTTTCCCACTTAACACACACTTGGGGACCTTAGCTGATGGTCTGGGCTGTTTCCCTTTCGACAATGGATCTTAGCACTCACTGTCTGACTCCCGGAACTAAATCTATGGCATTCGGAGTTTGACTGAGCTTGGTAACCCTTGCGGGCCCCGCACCCAATCAGTGCTCTACCTCCACGATTCTATTTCCGAGGCTAGCCCTAAAGCTATTTCGGGGAGAACCAGCTATCTCCGGGTTCGATTGGAATTTCTCCGCTACCCCCACCTCATCCCCGCATTTTTCAACATGCGTGGGTTCGGGCCTCCAGTGCGTGTTACCGCACCTTCACCCTGGACAGGGGTAGATCACCCGGTTTCGGGTCTACGTCCACGTACTCATTCGCCCTATTCAGACTCGCTTTCGCTGCGGCTTCAGCTCTTCACCTTAACCTTGCACGGGAACGTAACTCGCCGGTTCATTCTACAAAAGGCACGCCATCACCCATAAATAGGGCTCTGACTTCTTGTAAGCACACGGTTTCAGGATCTATTTCACTCCCCTTCCGGGGTGCTTTTCACCTTTCCCTCACGGTACTGCTTCACTATCGGTCGCCAGGGAGTATTTAGCCTTGGCAGATGGTCCTGCCGGATTCATACGGGGTTTCACGTGCCCCGCACTACTCGGGATCCGTCTCGGAGGGAACAAGTTTTGAACTACAGGGCTTTTACCTTCTCTGGCGGGCCTTTCCAGACCTCTTCATCTAACCGGTTCCTTTGTAACTCCATGTGAGACGTCCCACAACCCCAAGGAGCAAGCTCCTTGGTTTGGGCTAATCCGCGTTCGCTCGCCGCTACTGACGGAATCACTATTGTTTTCTCTTCCTCAGGGTACTTAGATGTTTCAGTTCCCCTGGTCTGCCTCTATTCTGCCTATGTATTCAGCAGAAAGTGACTGTCGATGAAGACAGCCGGGTTTCCCCATTCGGACATCCCCGGATCAAAGCTTGCTTACAGCTCCCCGAGGCTTTATCGTTGTTCGCCACGTCCTTCGTCGGCTCCTGGCGCCTAGGCATCCTCCGTGTGCTCTTTGTAGCTTAACCTAGACTTTTCTTTCAAAGAAAGAAAATGTCGATGTTCGATAAAGAATGATTTTTGCCAAAGGCAAAAGATCTTTCCTTACCTGCTACCTTTATTTCACTTGTTTACACAAGATCAGCTTAAAGGAATATTCTAAAACGCAATTTCGTTTCGGTATCCAGTTTTCAAGGTGCAATGATAATAATCTTTTTGGTGGAGCCAAGCGGGATCGAACCGCTGACCTCCTGCTTGCAAGGCAGGCGCTCTCCCAGCTGAGCTATGGCCCCAAAAGTAAATATAAAATTATATGGTGGGCCCTAGTGGACTCGAACCACCGACCTCACCCTTATCAGGGGTGCGCTCTAACCAGCTGAGCTAAGGGCCCATAATAAACCACCAAAGAAGTTCTTCTTTAGTGGTTGCGCTTGGCGACGTCCTACTCTCCCAGGACCCTGCGGTCCAAGTACCATCGGCGCTGGAGGGCTTAACGGTCGTGTTCGGGATGGGTACGTGTGGAACCCCTCCGCTATCGCCACCAAACGTTCGAGAGTTTGAGCTCTCAAAACTGAGCAACGAGTGAGTAACAGGCCTAAACCTGAGTTTTGAAGCTTACGCTTCATATTTGAATGTTTCCATTGCAGGAAACGATTCTCCATAGAAAGGAGGTGATCCAGCCGCACCTTCCGATACGGCTACCTTGTTACGACTTCACCCCAATCATCTACCCCACCTTCGGCGGCTGGCTCCCTTGCGGGTTACCCCACCGACTTCGGGTGTTGTAAACTCTCGTGGTGTGACGGGCGGTGTGTACAAGACCCGGGAACGTATTCACCGCGGCATGCTGATCCGCGATTACTAGCAATTCCGACTTCATGTAGGCGAGTTGCAGCCTACAATCCGAACTGAGACCGGCTTTTCTAGGATTGGCTCCACCTCGCGATTTCGCTTCCCGTTGTACCGGCCATTGTAGTACGTGTGTAGCCCAGGTCATAAGGGGCATGATGATTTGACGTCATCCCCACCTTCCTCCGGTTTGTCACCGGCAGTCTGCTTAGAGTGCCCAGCTTGACCTGCTGGCAACTAAGCATAAGGGTTGCGCTCGTTGCGGGACTTAACCCAACATCTCACGACACGAGCTGACGACAACCATGCACCACCTGTCTCCTCTGTCCCGAAGGAAAGGCCTATCTCTAGACCGGTCAGAGGGATGTCAAGACCTGGTAAGGTTCTTCGCGTTGCTTCGAATTAAACCACATACTCCACTGCTTGTGCGGGTCCCCGTCAATTCCTTTGAGTTTCAGTCTTGCGACCGTACTCCCCAGGCGGAATGCTTAATGTGTTAACTTCGGCACCAAGGGTATCGAAACCCCTAACACCTAGCATTCATCGTTTACGGCGTGGACTACCAGGGTATCTAATCCTGTTTGCTCCCCACGCTTTCGCGCCTCAGCGTCAGTTACAGCCCAGAGAGTCGCCTTCGCCACTGGTGTTCCTCCACATATCTACGCATTTCACCGCTACACGTGGAATTCCACTCTCCTCTTCTGCACTCAAGCTCCCCAGTTTCCAGTGCGACCCGAAGTTGAGCCTCGGGATTAAACACCAGACTTAAAGAGCCGCCTGCGCGCGCTTTACGCCCAATAATTCCGGACAACGCTTGCCCCCTACGTATTACCGCGGCTGCTGGCACGTAGTTAGCCGGGGCTTTCTTCTCAGGTACCGTCACTCTTGTAGCAGTTACTCTACAAGACGTTCTTCCCTGGCAACAGAGCTTTACGATCCGAAAACCTTCATCACTCACGCGGCGTTGCTCCGTCAGGCTTTCGCCCATTGCGGAAGATTCCCTACTGCTGCCTCCCGTAGGAGTCTGGGCCGTGTCTCAGTCCCAGTGTGGCCGATCACCCTCTCAGGTCGGCTACGCATCGTCGCCTTGGTAGGCCTTTACCCCACCAACTAGCTAATGCGCCGCAGGCCCATCCACAAGTGACAGATTGCTCCGTCTTTCCTCCTTCTCCCATGCAGGAAAAGGATGTATCGGGTATTAGCTACCGTTTCCGGTAGTTATCCCTGTCTTGTGGGCAGGTTGCCTACGTGTTACTCACCCGTCCGCCGCTAGGTTGATTAGAAGCAAGCTTCTAATCAACCCCGCTCGACTTGCATGTATTAGGCACGCCGCCAGCGTTCGTCCTGAGCCAGGATCAAACTCTCCATTAAAGACCAACCGAAGTTGGTTTATAGAAAGAGCGATGAGCTCATTTTGAAACTGACGAGATAAAATATCTCTTGTTTGATTTTGCGAACAAAATCGTTTTACTCACTCGTTGTTCAGTTTTCAAAGATCAAACCTGCATTATGTCTTACTTTGTTTCACCACCGCATCTCAGCGGCGACTTGATTAATATAACACACATTCGGGATTTAAGTCAACACTTTTTTTAAAATTATTTTTTAATTTCATTCAAATGTTGTTCTCACAAAAAATTCCCGGGCTTTAAGAGCCGAGAATTAATGTATCACATTTTTGAATTCGCCGTCAACTATATTTTAAAAATAGAAACAATAACATTAAAGTTTTCATATGGCCTGTCCGAATAATACTATTTTCAATCCCAGTAAAAGGATAATCCCAGGCAAACCTAATATCGTTACCGCCCCCATTGTCACTGGATTGATCGGGATGTACACCTGCGTAATCCACCCTGAATAATTGATAACATACAATGCGATGGCTGCCAGGCCCATATGCGCCCCGAATACTACAAGCCAGCCGATACCCAAACGTTTTTTTAAGATTAGAAATAGTAGCATCCCGACACAGGCAATCAGAACAAGCCAGACCGCCCCTTTCATTCAGCTCTCCGCTTGTGAACACGATCCGTATCATTGGCATACCCAGGTTCATCTGCAGGCAGATGGAAACGATGCAGGCCTTGCTGTTTCGCGCTTTTTAAATGTATCTGATATTTACGTTCTGCAGCTTCTAGAACAAATATAGCGTAGTCGATCTCATCTTTACCCGTAGCTTCATGAAATAAACGATGCGCTCTTAGCCATTCCGCATGCGAAGCCCGAATCTGGGCAAACAACTCCTGCCGATACTCCGCTTCTGATTTGCCATTCTCCTGACGACGGAAATTTTGTTTCATCCGTTCCCACATCCGTTCATCCTCCTCACAAGCTGAATTATGTGCACAGTCTGCAAGACTACCTTATTCATACTTATTGAACTAAGGACAAACTTAGAACCAGGAACGATCTATACTGCCATCTATCACCGCAAATAAAAAAGGAGCCATAGCGGCTCCCCCAAGTAAGTCGAGAATGCCCAAAGGACATTTCAGACTCCCTATTTATAACGTATAAATACACCTATTAATTGAGCTCTCTACGGCCTTCCAACGCTTTGGACAGGGTAACCTCGTCGGCATACTCCAAATCTCCACCCACTGGCAATCCATGAGCAATACGAGTAACCTTGATTTCAAAAGGACGCACTAGCCGAGAAATGTACATGGCCGTGGCCTCTCCTTCAATGTTCGGGTTCGTAGCTAAAATCAGCTCCTTGACGCGTTCATCACTGAGTCTGTTCAGCAATTCCTTGAGTTTGATATCCTCAGGACCAATTCCCTCCATAGGAGATATCGCCCCATGAAGCACATGGTAAAAACCATTAAACTCTTTGGTACGCTCCATAGCCACCAAATCCTTGGAATCCTGAACAACACAAATGACGGAGGTATCCCTCGTCTTATCCTGACAGATCCGACAAGGATCTGTGTCCGTAATGTTGCCGCAGACTGAACAGAAGTGAAGATTGCGTTTTACATTGACCAGCGCTTTGGCAAAGTCAATCACATCATCTTCCTTCATTTTCAGTACGTGAAAAGCCAACCGGGCAGCCGTCTTCGGCCCTACTCCCGGCAGGCGCGTAAAAGCATCAATTAGCTTTGCAATCGGCTCCGGATAATACAATAGCGTGTTTCTCCTTTATGCAGCAGACTAGAACAAGCCCGGAATTTTCATGCCGCCTGTAAATTTACCCATATCATCATTAGCCAGTTCATCTGCTTTGGACAAAGCATCATTGACAGCAGTCAGCACAAGATCTTGCAGCATTTCTACATCATCAGGATCTACAGCTTCCGGTTTGATCGTGATGGACAACACTTTTTTATGTCCATTTACCTCCACCGTCACAACACCGCCGCCAGAAGTTCCTTCGATTACTTTTCCGCCAAGCTCCTCTTGGGCTTTCAGCATTTGTTCCTGCATTTTTTTCACTTGCTTCATCATTTGGTTCATATTGTTCATTTCAATCATCTCCTTTAATGAAGTATACATCTAGAAACTTGATTCAATCTTTAATGACTACTAGGTCTTCCCCGAAAAGTTGAATAGCTTCATCAATCCAGGGCTCCTTGGACTTTCCCGGCGCATCATGCTCCGGCTCCAGTTGCAATTCTTCGGCAGGCTGGTCGGAAACTCCTTCAATCGCAGCATTCCAATCCTTTTGCATCATCGTTACTAAACGATAAGGATGACCCAACTGCTCATGCAATACCTTCTCGATGACCTGCTTATTGGCAGGCTTTTCGGTAGTTTCACGATGAATATTGTTCTTAAATGCAACCAGCACACTGTCCTCTAACACAGAAACTGGCTCACCATCCATAAACCAAGCATGAACCGTAACTTTCGCCTCTTTTACCCCTTGCAAAATCTGGCTCCACTTACGTCCTGCTGCTGCGAATGCTTCGCTCGACTTCTCAGCGATATAGCGATCCAACTGAGAAGGAAGCTTGGCTGGCGCTGAAATCCGCGGAGCAGGGGCACGCCCCCCGGAAGCCTGACGACCACCCGACGATGCTTCCTGTCCCGCTCCAGCGCCCAATCCACCTTGCAGCGCGCGCTCCAGTTTCTTTTCCAGCTCAGCAAGCTGACGCTTCAACATTACCACATCTTCCTGATCAGCTGCAGCGCTAGAGCGTTGTGCGGTCGGCTGAGCAACAGTTCCTGCTTCCCCCGGAATACTGCACAGCTTCAATAGAGCTACCTCAAACAAGGTTTGTGGCTGTACGGCATATTTCATCTCGCTCTGATAACGATTAAGGGTGTCAATCATCGCAAAGAGTTGCTCCTTGGTAAAAGCATCTGCCACTTCCTTAAATCGCTCTGGATCCAGCACTCGCTCCGTCATTTTGGTCGCCTGAGGCACCATCTTGATCATTAGCAGATCTCGGAAATAGTACAGAAGATTCTCCATGCACTTATCTGCACTTTTACCTTCCTGCATAAAGTTCTCGATCATTTGGAGCACCGTGCCCACATCTTCTTTCAGCAATGCCAAGGCAAGCTTACCGAATTGCTCGGACGCAATACCTCCTGTCATATCCAGCACCTGCTGATAAGTAACCCGACCATCTGTAAACGAGGATATCTGATCCAAAACGCTAACCGCATCTCGCATCCCGCCATCTGAAAGACGCGCAATGTACTGCAGTGCATCCGAATCAGCCTGTATGTTCTCCTGTTGACATATCAGGTCAAGCCGCTCTGTCTGTTCTTCCAGCGATACCCGCCGGAAGTCAAACCGCTGGCAACGTGAAATAATTGTCGCCGGAATCCGATGTGGTTCAGTCGTAGCCAATATGAACATCACGTGTGGCGGCGGCTCTTCCAGCGTCTTGAGCAGCGCATTGAACGCTTCCGTCGTCAGCATGTGCACTTCATCAATGATATAAACCTTGTGCCGCACTTCTGTGGGCGCATATTTGACTTTATCGCGCAAATCACGAATCTCTTCAACGCCCCGGTTGGAGGCTGCATCAATCTCCTGTACATCCATGACCGCTCCGGCCGTGATCCGTTTACAGGCTTCGCATTCGTTGCAAGGTTCCGGCGCAGGTCCATGCTCACAGTTGATTGCCTTGGCCAAAATTTTGGCCGCACTCGTCTTACCTGTTCCTCGTGGACCGCTGAACAGGTAGGCATGGGACGTGCGATTTTCGCGGATGGCATTCTGCAATGTCTGGATAATATGCTGTTGTCCTACCATGTCCTTGAAAGCCTGCGGCCGCCAAGCACGGTACAACGCTATATGTTCCAATGCGCGTTACCCTCTTTCCCATTCACTTTCATGACCATTCATGGTCACTTCATTATACTATAATCCCGTCCGAATCTAAACCAGACACCTTCCAATTTATAAACACAAAAAAACATCTTCGCAATGATTGCCAAGATGTTCTAATTACCAATATATACCGTGCACCTGTTATTGATCGTTGTGATCCGAGCGGCAATCCTGAACAGCAACTCGGGCTAGGCAACCCTCCGGCACAAGAGTGGACCTGCTTATGGCTGCTTCCTTCCGGACCTGACCAGGTTCACAAGTACTCATTGCGGAGGACCCAGCCGTCAACATTGTGCGCAGGGACCAGCCTCACATCAACAACACCTCTAACAGGAATTCAACCTCGCTATAGCGGATTGCGAGTTACAGGGCACCGCTACCTCCCCATCTAGCACGGTGAAAATAAGTATATCTTAAGGCCGCATAAAAAGCAAATACACATTATTACAAAAAGAGCCCTCTGCAGTTGCAGAAGGCTCTAATAACTTTATAACCTGCGGTAATCCATTAGATACCGTATTTCTTTTTGAAACGATCCACGCGTCCACCAGCATCAATAAATTTCTGCTTGCCTGTGAAGAATGGATGGCAGGCGGAGCAAATCTCCACACGCAGAGATCCTTTCACAGAACCAGTTTCAAACGAATTTCCACAAGCACAAGTGACATTAGTTACGTTAAAATTTGGTTGAATAGCTTGTTGCATTGAACTTTCACCTCTTTCCGCCCTGAACGTCCTATCAGTCCAGAGTTGTATGAACACATGTTCACATTATAGCACTTGAATATGAGCGTTTCAACAACTCTTTTCTGCATTCAAAGATGGCATAAAATAGGTGTGTTTCAAGTTACATCGACCATTTTAGGCCTTGGCAAATTTGGGACGTGCCAGCCCTTGTGGCGGTACATGAGTGTAAGAACCGATGACTACATCAGGCAGCTCCTCACGATAAATCTCAAGCATTTGCTTCATACCAAGAATCTCACCTTGAGCAGGTGGAATCAACTCCAGATAGCTTTCAGGATCGATATTCAAGTTACGCATTTGAATCAGCTTGAGCTTAGTACGTTTGGCAAATTCAATCATTGCCTCAATTTCTTCCTCTCGGTCAGTTACACCCGGAAAAATTAAATAGTTAATCGACGTATACACTCCCTGCTCAGAAGCATAACGAAGTGATTTTTCCACATTAGCCAACGTGTAGCCGCGCGGCTTGTAATACGCATTGTAGTGATCGTCCAGTGCACTAATGGTACTGACGCGCATCAGATCAAGACCCGCATCCACGATTCCCCGGATATGATCGTTCAATCCCGCATTCGTATTAATATTGATGTATCCCATATCGGTAATGGAACGCACCTCTTTGATCGAATCAATAATCAGTTTGGCTTGTGTGGAAGGCTCACCTTCGCAACCTTGGCCAAAACTGATGATGGACTCCGGTGTCTTCAAATGTTCCAGCATAACTTCTACAATTTCTTCGACGTGAGGACGGAAGTTCATTCTTGTCTGCGGAGATACGAAACCACTGTCATCCGGCTGTTCAGATATACACCCAAAGCAACCCGCATTACAAGAATAAGATACCGGAACTCCTCCTTCCCAGCGATTCAGGAATGTGTTCGAGGAAGTAAGACATTCGTAGCCCAGCGCACAGTTAGACAAATGTTGGTACAGCCGATTTTCGGGATATTGCTCCGTCATCCGCTGCACACCCAATTTAACTTGATGACGGTCACAGTTTTCCGGATTCCACTTGGATGGACTGTCACTCTGCTCTGCCGTTACATAAAATGCCCCGTCTTTCCAGACTACGGCCGAATAACCGAACAAGGGAAGTTTGTACTCCTTATCGGTCTTCACATATCCCGGCAGGCACAAGCGTGTAAAACCTTGCGGCAATAAAGCCCCTACTGCTTGCATATCTCCGGGAAGAGAAACCATTTCCCCTGTTTCAGGGTTCATACCGACCGGGCGAGTGCTGGGTAGGCTTACCAATGTAGCTCCTTCCGGTAACGGAATAAGCTCATCCTCCATGATTTCAACAATCATGTCTGCACTACGGGCAAGCCCATACAAAGAAGCATGATCATATACATTGCCTTTTTCGTCGGCATACACCAAATACATTATGGAGCTCCTTTCGCTCCGTTAAGCCTACGCCATTAACAAAATGAATGGTAACGACTGTGTGCTTACGGAACAGATAAAATACATGATGGGTTTTAGTTGGTTGTGGCCGGGACTGACGCTGTGGTAGAACGCGCCGTTCTCCGTTGTTGCCCACCAGAACTGCTTTGCGAGCCACTGGAAGAAGGTGCCGTCAAATCAAACGAAGCCAAAAACTCAGCATTAGTTTTGCTATTACGCAGCTTTTTGAGGAAGCCTTCCACAAATTCATGGCTTTCCGTCATATTTTTACGAATGGCCCAGATGGTATCCAATTCTTCCTTATTCAACAACACTTCCTCACGGCGTGTGCCGGAACGACGAATATCAATCGCAGGAAAGATACGACGTTCTGCCAGCTTGCGGTCCAAATGCAGCTCCATGTTGCCTGTACCTTTAAACTCCTCATAGATGATATCGTCCATGCGTGATCCTGTGTCAATCAGCGCTGTAGCAAGAATCGTCAAGCTACCGCCTTCCTCCACATTCCGAGCCGCACCAAAAAAGCGCTTTGGACGGTGAAATGCCGCCGGATCAATACCCCCGCTCAAAGTACGACCAGAAGGAGGGATAACGAGATTGTACGCACGAGCCAAACGTGTGATGCTATCCAGCAGGATGACAACATCCTTTTTATGTTCTACGAGACGAAGTGCACGCTCCAACACGAGTTCTGCCACTTTGATGTGATTTTCAGGAAGTTCGTCAAATGTAGAGGCCACAACTTCACCTTTAACAGAACGCTGCATGTCGGTCACTTCTTCGGGGCGTTCATCAATCAACAAGACAAAAAGCTCGATCTCGGGATTGTTGGTAGAAATGCTATTGGCAATTTCTTTGAGGAGAAGCGTCTTCCCAGCTTTGGGAGGTGCTACAATGAGTCCGCGCTGTCCAAGTCCGACAGGGGCCAGTACATCCATAATTCTCGTAGACAAATGGTTGGGGGAAGTTTCAAGGACTAATTTGGTTTGCGGATACAGTGGAGTCAGTGCAGGAAAATGTAGCCGCTCAGCAGCTTGCTCAGGACTTCTTCCATTGACGGCGTTAACTTGAAGCAATCCAAAATATCGTTCATTCTCTTTTGGCGTTCGGCATTTACCGGAAACAAGATCGCCTGTCCTCAAGTCAAACTTGCGGATTTGTGAAGCAGAGATGTAAATATCTTCGGTACTCGGGAGATAATTGATCGGCCTCAGAAAGCCGTAACCTTCGGGAAGGATTTCCAGAACCCCCTGCATAAACATCAATCCGCTCTTCTCAGCTTGTGCGCGCAGGATGGCGAAAATTAATTCTTTCTTTTTGAGCGTTCCGTAGTACGGGATCTGGTATTGCTTGGCCAGCTTGTACAGGTCGGTCAGCTTCATTTCTTCCAGATCGGAAATTTGCAGATCCATATAATAACCACCTATTCAATTATTAAGTCCATTCATACATCTAAATGATAGACAATGATATCATAAACACCATTAACATAATTTTAACCAAAACAAATAAAGTTATGCAGCCACCTGCCTGGATTATACCGAATTATTCCGGTTTTCCGATAAAAGATTGTTAGGTATGAACCACAATCTTTTATCAAGCAGCGGCTGCATAGGTGTTGCCCGTTCTATTGCTTTCGTCCGGGAGTTCGAAAAAATTGCACGGTTTAATTATTCAGTTTGCCGCCATACATCCGCGCCCAAAAGACGCAGGTTGGAGACAAGGTGATCATAACCACGGTCAATGTACTCGACACCCGTCACCTCGGTTACGCCTTCGCTTACTGTAAGTCCAGCAATGACAAGGGCCGCTCCGGCGCGCAGATCTGCTGCTTTTACTTTAGCTGCATTCAGTTGACCACCCTCTATAATGGCGGACCGACCCTCTACGCGAATTTTAGCCCCCATTCGCACCAGCTCAGGAACGTGCTTAAAACGATTGCTGTACACAAAATCGCTCAATACACTGACACCCTGTGCTTGGGTAAGCAAGCTGGTCATGGGAGATTGTAAATCTGTGGCGAATCCGGGGTATATCAAGGCTTTAACGTCGACATGTTCATAGGAAGGTGCACCCAGTACGCGAATACTTTCATCATATTCCTCGATGCCGATGCCCATTTCCTGCATTTTTGCAGTGAGAGCCTCCATATGTTTGGGAATTACGTTGTCAATCAATACATTTCCACGGGTTGCCGCAGCGGCAATCATATATGTGCCCGCTTGTATACGGTCAGGTATGATGGAATGACGGCAGCCATGCAGCTCCGACACACCTTCAATTCGAATCGTTTCCGTACCGGCGCCTTTAATAATGGCCCCCATGGAGTTTAAAAGGGTTGCTACATCTATAATCTCAGGCTCTTTAGCCGCATTTTCAATAATTGTGGCGCCTTTGGCACGTGCTGCCGCCAGCATAATATTAATGGTAGCGCCTACGCTGCTAACATCCAAATAAATTTTGGTTCCGCGCAGTTCTTTGGCGTGCAAATGAATAGCACCGTGCTCGTTCGTAACCGTGGCACCCAACGCTTCAAAACCTTTGATATGCTGATCAATGGGCCGGGGTTCGAAATTGCACCCTCCTGGCAAACCGATGATCGCTTCCTTGAATCTGCCCAGCATGGCTCCCATCATATAATAAGAGGCTCGTAATTTCTTAACAGGCCCATTCGGCATAGGAATGGATTTAATAGAGGAAGGATCTATTTTCATCTGGCTACCTTCCCAGGTAACCGTTGCACCAAGTTCCTCTAGTATTTCGGAATACACCGCCACATCACTCAACAGTGGCAAATTGTCCAAAATGACTTCCGACTCTGCCAGAATGGCTGCGGGAATCAAGGCGATGGCACTGTTTTTGGCACCGCTGATGGAAACTGTACCTTGAAGCGGCCGTCCACCGGTGATCATCAATTTTTCCATAAGCTTGAGGGTCCCCCTACGTGTTTTGCAGTCGGTCAAACAATAAACTCACAATAATCTCAAATCATAAACTTTTAACTTTTTTAGTGGTGAAAATGGAAAGACACCGGCTAAGCGGTGTGCTTTCCATACCAAACTATTCAACTGTACAGATTTAAATATTTTGTGCAGTAGAACTACAGTTACAACTAAAAAATTCATCTAGCCTGTGCAGACGCACGACCAGTTGATTCATTATTACGCTTTGTTGTTGGAACCGAACTCACGAATTTTACCGATAACGGTTTGTTTAATCGCTTCACGACCTGGAGCGATGAATGTACGTGGGTCATAAGCATCCGGTTTCTCAGCAAGCACTTCACGAACCACTTTCGCAAATACGATTTGGTTCTCAGTGTTTACATTGATTTTGGAAGTTCCCAGGGAGATTGCTTTTTTAATGTCATGTGTTGGGATACCAGTACCACCGTGCAGAACGAGTGGAAGTTTGATTGCATTGCAGATCTCTTCCATTTCTTTGAACCCGAGGTTTGGCTCGCCTTTGTAAGGTCCGTGTACGGAACCCAGTGCAGGTGCCAGTGTATCGATACCTGTTTCGTTAACGATACGCAGACAGTCGTCCAACTTAGCGTACATTACGTCGCCGACAACATCATCCTCTTGACCGCCAACCATTCCAACTTCAGCTTCAACGGAAACGCCTTTGGAATGAGCATATTCTACCACTTTTTTCGTTGTAGCAATGTTTGTGTCGATCGGGCTGTGGGAATCGTCAATCATAACGGATGTGAAACCAGCGTCGATAGCTTCTTTACATTTTTCAAAGCTGGAACCGTGGTCCAAATGGATCGCAACTGGAACGGTGATTTTCATGTCATGAATAAGACCTTCTACCATTTTAACAACAGTGTAGAATCCGCCCATGTGACGTGCTGCGCCTTCAGAAACACCCAAGATTACTGGGGATTTTTCTTCTTCAGCAGCGCCCAAAATAGCTTGAGTCCACTCCAGGTTATTAATGTTGTATTGACCTACTGCATATTTTCCTTCGAGTGCTTTGTTCAACATGTCTTTCATAGATACCAATGGCATGGTTACAGTCCTCCTAAAGGTGTTTGGGTTTGTCTATATTTTAGCCGACATCACATACGGGCTTATTATACCACAACCCATGTTAAATACTAAACAAGCTTTTGCATATCAACACATACAAAAATCACGCCCAGGACGCCGTTTTTCCATAGAATTGTATAAGGAGAGGATTTACTTTCAGTATTTCCCATAATCACAAACAAAAAACCCTGTTGTGTTAACAGAGTTCTCAACCATAGTGACTCACCTAATCACCTCTGAGTTGTTTGTTCACAGCGATCCGCATTTCGTCAATATCAAAGGGCTTGGTAAAATGCATTAGCGCACCTAGCTCCGTCGCCTCTTTAATCATGTCCAGTTCTCCATATGCTGTCATCATAATAACCTTGATATCAGGATTCATGGTTTTTAGATGCTTCAGAATTTCGAGTCCGTCCATACCTGGAATTTTCATGTCGAGCAGAACCAGATCAGGTGGTTCCTTCTCAACAATTTCAAGTGCAATTTTTCCGTTCGCCGCCTGAAAGGTCTCATAACCCTCACTTCCGAACACTTCCATCAATAAAATCCGTATTCCATTCTGGTCATCGACGATTAATACTTTCTTCTTTTCCAATGTTTTAACCTCCTAAGATCTTAAAACGAGGATCATGCAGCTATTGCCATAACAGCGTCCGATGACGTACAATATCCGTCCCATACTTAAAACTATATTCGCTCCTGCAAAAAGAAAATCCTGCTCTTATACATAATTGTGGAATATTCTTTCATAATCAGGAAGCATGGGATAAAAAAAGACCTCCCTGAGGAGGTCTTACAAGCCCAAACATTAACCTTGAAGCTGCAATGCTGCCTTTACAAATTCACGGAACAAAGGCTGCGGACGATTCGGACGGGAAGTAAATTCTGGGTGGAACTGTACCGCCAGGAACCACGGATGCTCAGGGAGCTCCACAATTTCCACCAAGCGTCCATCCGGTGAAGTACCGGAAATACGAAGACCTGCTTTTTCAATAACTTCACGATATTCGTTATTGAATTCGTACCGATGACGGTGTCTTTCGTACACCAGCTCGTCGTTGTAACAAGCCGAAGCCAAGGAACCTTCCGCCAGTTTGCATGGATACAAGCCAAGACGCATCGTACCGCCCAAATCTTCGATGTCTTTTTGGTCAGGAAGCAAGTCGATGACAGGATAATCCGTAGCCGGGTTAATTTCCGAACTGTTGGCTCCTTCGAGACCAGCCAGGGAACGGGCAACCTCAATGACAGATACCTGCATACCCAGACAAATGCCGAAGAACGGAATTTTTTGCTCCCGTGCATAACGGATGGTACTGATTTTGCCTTCAATTCCGCGATCGCCGAAGCCACCCGGTACGAGAATGCCGCCAATGCCGCCCAGCATGTCAGCTACGTTCTCGTCCGTCACTTCTTCAGCGTTCACCCAACGGATTTTTACGTCTGCATTCGCATCAAATCCAGCGTGGGAAAGTGATTCAACCACACTTAAATACGCATCATGTAATGCAACATATTTACCAACAATAGCAATCTCAACCGTTTTATCCAGCTTGCTGATTCGATCAACTAACCCTTCCCATTCGGTCATATCTGGTGCAGGTGTTGTCAGCTTGAGGTGGTTAACTACGATTTCATCCAAGCCTTCTTCACGCAGGTTCAACGGAACCTCGTAGAGGGTTGATGCATCGCGGCATTCTACCACTGCATTCGCATCAATATCGCAGAATAATGCAATTTTTGCCTTCATATCGGAGGACAGTTCATGCTCTGTACGGCAAACAATGACATTCGGTTGGATGCCGATGCTGCGCAATTCTTTTACACTGTGCTGAGTTGGTTTGGTTTTAACCTCACCAGCAGCTTTAATATAAGGAATGAGCGTTACGTGAATGTACATTACATTCTCGCGCCCAACTTCGCTTTTGAGCTGACGAATAGCTTCCAAAAATGGCAAGCTTTCAATATCGCCCACAGTACCGCCGATTTCTGTAATAATTACGTCCGAACCTGCTTCACGGCCTGCACGGTACACGCGCTCCTTGATTTCGTTCGTAATATGAGGGATAACCTGCACCGTACCGCCCAAATATTCTCCGCGACGTTCTTTGCTGATTACGCTGGAATATACCTTGCCTGTTGTGACATTGCTGTTCTTGGACAGATTAATATCAATAAAGCGCTCATAGTGTCCCAAGTCAAGGTCCGTTTCCGCACCATCATCCGTTACAAACACTTCACCGTGCTGGTAAGGACTCATCGTACCCGGATCGACATTCAGGTAAGGATCAAATTTTTGAATCGTTACCTTCAGTCCCCTGTTCTTCAAAAGCCTCCCCAGTGAAGCTGCCGTAATCCCTTTGCCCAAGGAAGACACAACCCCGCCTGTCACAAAAATATACTTTGTCACTGTTCAAAACCCTCCTAGATAAGATGCAAAATTCAGGCGACATTATGATGTTATCGTAACCCGTTTGCACGGATTATCATCCATGAAGAAGGCAGCGGAATCATTTTCCATGTCCGCCGCCCTTAGCCCTCTTTCATGAGTGAAAACACCCCTATAAAAAACAAAAAAGCACTCCCGTAGTACGGGGCACTTTTATACAAAAAGCAAACATATAAGTGAATCAATCATAAGCCCAAGCAATAGTTTACCCCGTGTCCAATCCGCTGTCAAGGAAGTTATCTGTGTTAATTTGTCCATTGAACCAGATTGGAGAGAATCCACCTGAAAGCTTTAAATCAGAAGAGGTTTTCAAGAAAACGGTCATGAAAAAGGGGAGAACGCATCTCCCCTTACAGCCTGTTTCCTAACGAAGCGAATCGTCGTCTTCCGTCGACTCATCGTCATTTTCATCTTCTGAATCTTCCTCATCACTGAGGTCTTCATCGTCTATAACCACGTCTTCATCACTATCATCATCATCTTCTTCTCCGTCGAACAGCTCATCTTCGCCATCCTCGTCTTCGCTATCTGCATCGAAGTCGTCATCAGAGTTGTATGTTTCTTCTTCCTCATGATAGTCATCTTCATCGTCATCGTCTTCGTCGTTAATAATACGAGGACGCTTGGCTCCTGTCAGGGCATCTTCGGATTTATCTACCGGATACCAACGTTTCAAGCCCCACAGATTCGTACCGACACAGGCAAAACGCCCGTCAATGTTGATTTCAGTATATAGCTGAGCAATAACGTCATTAATTTCTTCGTCGGAAAAGCCACGCAATTTGGCGACTTCCTTCATCAGGTCACGGTAATAATACGGAGTATTGGCTGCTTTCAATACCATAAATGCCAAATCCACCATTGGAGTCTCGTGGACTTTCTCCGGGTCAATCTTCAAGTTGAGTGGGGTACTCACCTAGGGACACTTCCTCTCACACGTAATTCACAAGAACATGTTTCAGAGCATACACGATACATGCAATACTAACATATCCATTATCAAAACTAAGTAAAACCTATTTGGAAGCAAATTGCAAGTTAAAGATGGGTATCGTCATAATTTCCAGTAATATCCCTCTAAACAAGACGGCACACATAAAAAGACGGGGTCCCCCCCGTCTTCGACTGTACCCGCTCCGGGAGAACCCCCCAAAGTTGTTGCACAAGAGCTTATGCCCTCCATGTATCGTATGTGTCCACGGTCACTTTGACACGACAAGCAGGCCTATTTCCATAAAAAAGGGGCAGGTTTCCCATGCCGCAGCTGACGCTTGCTCATACAATACCTCAGCATGGCTCATCGGAGGGGGACCGTCTCAAATGGACTATCCGGATTTTTTGCAGCGTTTGCATGAGGGTATTTCGGAGCCGTCCGGCAGTGGACGGAACAAACAGATCATCACGTTCGATAAGCCTCACCAATACCGGGAATGCCTGTCCTATCTCAGGAAGCTGAAACCCGAGCTTGCGGGATTACGGCAAGTACAACCGGCTCGACTAATCCGCGCTTTAATCGCTCCGCTTTCAGGGGGAGACAGGCTAGGCAAATATCACAACGGTGTTACCGTTGAAGAAGATACCCGCATGAAGGTCCACGCTGAAACTGCTCATATACCAAAAGCAGAAAAGAACCTTTACATGCCATGGGGAGTCAAACAGGTACGTGCATACAAGGCTTGGCCTTCCTCGACAGGGAATCGGGTCAGAATCGGTGTGATTGACACAGGAGCGGATTTTCAACATCCTGATCTTCGTCATTCTCTCGCCAGAGGTATTAATTTGCTTAACCGAACCATGCTACCCTATGACGATAATGGCCATGGTACTCATATTGCTGGAACTATCGCGGCGTCCAACTATGACGAAGGTATGGTCGGCGTAGCACCACGGGCTTTAATTCATCCCGTAAAAGCATTTGATCATAATGGAGCTGCCTACGTCTCCGATATCATTCTTGGTATCGACTGGTGTGTATTAAATCGTGTCGATATCATCAATATGAGCTTTGGTATGAAGTCGCGCAGCAAGGCACTACTTGATATGGTGAATAAAGCATATCATAACGGCATCGTGATTGTAGCGTCCTCGGGAAATGAGGGCAAGCGCCGAAGTATTGACTATCCAGCCCGCTATCCCCAGACGATTTCAGTGGGGGCTACTGACAAATACAGACGCATCGCACCTTTCAGCAACCGAGGGCAATTTGTAGATGTGTACGCACCGGGCGAAAAGATCACCTCCTCCTGGATCCATGGCAAGCATCACGAAATGAGCGGTACCTCTATGGCTACTTCCCATGTGACCGGAAGCATCGCACTTCTCCTTTCACTGAGACCGGAACTGGAGCCTGGAGAAATCAAAGCGCTGCTTAAGCGTACCGCCACACCGCTACGCCTGCGTAAAAGCGCTGGACGCAGCTCTATCTCCACCAAACTTGGCGAAGTCGATGCCTTCCGATTGATGCAGGAGGGCACGAAGTAAATGATGATGTGATGCTAAACCTCTAGTGTAGCGCCCGGCTCCAAAGAATGAACTTTTCTGGCAGGACTTTCACACCCACGATTTCCTGCTCTTATCAACTCATCTCGTACCAGGTCAGTCTGCAGCTTTGGCGCATGAACGAGTACAACCTGTTTGCTAGGCAGCTCCTTCAGCATTTGCCGCACATCTGATAATCCCTGATGCACCTTGTAAATCAAATGCCGAGCTACACAGCTGTCATTTTGATCTGCACGTTCCAACAGATGTTTGCCAAAAGAACCATGTGGAGCATGCCCGGTCAATATAACACTGTTGCTAATGCTTTCTCCGCTATCTTCACCCTCCCCCATGTTGCGGTTATCCGATAGAAACTGATAGTACCAGCGCGCCTGTGGGGAATCCATCATGCCGTCTCTTGTTATGATAATAGCCGTTGGGTTCTGTTCCAGCAGACTCACTCGTTCAGCAGCATCACGAGGCACGAAGACCCTGTCACTGTTTAGCACATGTTTTATTCGCGCTGGAGCTTCTGGACGCAGCCATTCTTTCCAGCGGTTTAACTGTTTCAATCCCTGCCATATATCGTGCTCTACAATCATTGCCTGTGCAGGGAATTGCTCGCTAGCCCATACGATCAAGTCCTGTCCTCTGCCAAAGACAGGCACCGGCAACAACACATGACCACCAGACAATAATATCCGCTCCATCTCGACCCTCAGCCGCTCCAGCTTAACAGGCTGCGGGTCTATATCCATGCCATAGGCATTGTCCATAATGGATATGTCCGCTAGATTGGGCTCTGACTTCCATTCAGGCAGGTCATGCAACCCCTCCCCAACACCCAAGTCTGGCGCATCGGCAGCAAGAAGCTCAGATTCGCGGCTGTAATCTCCAGAAAAAAACAACCGCTTCCCTTCCATTTCTACCGCATACCACACTGCACCAGCCAAATGTCCACTGCGCCCCCACATGATTCTCACACCCGGACAAGCCTCAAGCCATTCTCCTGCTGGCGCTTCATCTTCTAGATAGCGATAAGCAATGGATTGGATATCCTGTACGTCGTATGGCAATTCGGCTCCTCTCGATTCAACATAAGTATGCCAGGAGCGAAAATAGGAGCCTAGCTGCTCAGCGGTGGCCTTGGTCGTCCAGACCTCCCCCTGGTATCCATACTTGTACAGTAAGGGGAGCGCCATGGAATGATCCTCATGTGCATGAGACAGCAATACAGTGGTCAGTCCCTCCGCCTTTTGCGGCGGAAAAATCGGATATTGTCCGGTTCCTTCCTTCTTCACGCCACAATCCAGCATGACGCGATGCTGCGTTCCTTCAAAAACATAGCAGGAGCGGCCATGTTCGCCCGCTCCTCCCCAAATCCTAAGCTTGGTCATGATCATTTCCACTTTCTTTGCGAGTTTAAGCTTTCCATTAAGATCAGCAGCAGTGTGGTCATTCCGACCGATATGACGGCCATCGCCATCCCAAGTGACACCTGTCCCTGCTCAAATTGTGCAAATATGTAGGTTGCAGACGTCTGAACGGATGGCGGCAAAATCAGCAACGATCCTACCAGCTCGCGTGAAGCAATGGTAAATGTCATCATCCAACCAGCGAGCATTCCCGGTACAATCAGCGGCAGCACAATCCGGCGGAATATGTAAGACGGTCGCCCGCCAAATACCTGTCCCGCCTGAAAAAGACCAGTGTCCACCTGCGTAAAGGCGCTTTTGACATACTGCACCGTATAAGGAACAAACAAGATAACATACGTCAGAATGACCATGCCGTATGTGTTATAGAAAGGGATCGGCATCCATGGTGAGTTCCACCACAAAATCAGGCCGACCACCATAACAATTCCCGGCACCGTATTCGGAAGCAAGCTAAATGCATCAACCGTCCGTTGGATTCTTGTGCATGAGCCGCCAATGACAAGCGCAAACCAAGTGCCCAGCACCACAGCAAGCGTCGAAGCGCCCAAAGAGAGAAATACGCTGTTCAGGAGCGCCTCCATGCTCTCTGATCCCCAAGACAGCAGTTCCTTGTAAGAGTCGAGCGTCAAATTATCCCAGGCGAGCCCAATTCCCCTCAGCTTCATCGTCGAGGCTGAAAGAATTGAAAAATAAGGAATGCCAATGGACGCAATGAGCAACAATAGAATGTATGCAACACTCAGCCCCGTAGTCCAGCCGGATATACGAAGACGGGACGGACGCGAACCTTTACCACCTACCAGCCTGTACGTAAACTTTCGGTTGATCACCGATTGCGCATACCACATGAGCAGGCAGGCGGTTAACAGCACCGAGGCCATTGACGTCGCTTTGCCAAAATCTATGGGCCAGCTGGAAATATATTTGTGAATTTCCGAAGTCATGACCTCATACCCGATACGTCGCCCAAAGGTAGCAGGGGTGCCAAACTCGGCAATCGTTTTAACGAAAATGAGCAACGCGCCCATTCCGTAAGCTGAAAGCAGCAGCGGTAAAATGATTCGACGGAATCTGTACAGAAAGCCGCCGCCCATTACGGCACCCGCCTCTTCCAGGCTCCCGCCAATCCTCACCAGCGCCCCGCGCAGCAGCAGGTACAGGAATGGAAACAGATGCAGGCTCATGATCATCACCATGCCACCAAGGCTGAAGAAGGACGGCGTTAAGAAATGCAGGTCCGGGAACAACTGCTCCAGATATCCGTTTTTTTGCATGAACAGAATCCAGCCCATGGAACCGATATAGGGCGGGGTCATAAACGGAATCAGCAACACGACATCCAACCAGCGCCAGTGTGCAAGACGAGTGTTGGACATGATCCATGCTAGCGGAAGCGCAAGTACCGTCGTTCCTGCAATCACACAGATGCCTAGCCAAATCGAGCTGAATAGCACTCCCGCAAATGGTGAAGCAGCTAACGTTCGAAAAGGCGCATCCCATTGAAATTTTTCATCAACATACACACTTTGGATAAAGATTTGCAGCAACGGCATCACAATCAGGAAAAGAAGCGCGATCAGAGCCAGCGTCAGACACCACACTCTGATGTGTTTAACGGATAAGCCTCCCATCGGCTTACTTGAACATTTGCGTGAACTTCTCCGTCACGTCTGATCCGTGCTCACCCATCCACTCCCAATTGGTTTTCAACAATGGAATCTGGTCCAGGTTGGCACGCTTGTCGGCTTTGACATCCGTGCGGCCCGGGAGTAAGGAGGCATCTGCTACTAGTTTCTGTGCCTCGTCCGACAACAGATAGTCAATGAATGCCTTCGCATTCTGCTCATGCTGCGTTGACTTGAGAATTGCGGCAGGACGTGGGCTGATGACTGTTCCCTCTGTCGGATAGACGATGTCAATCGGCTCGCCTTTGGCTTTTGCCTTGTAGGTCATGTAATCGACCGCAGCGACGACTATACCTTTAGCTCCGGTAATCACGGGGTCCAGCGCTTCCTGATTGGCACCAGCCATAGCAACACCGTTAGCCTTGTACTGCTCGAACAACGTCCAGCCTCCATCGCCCTTGGCGCTCAGATAGCCTGTCATAAAATCCAACGCTGAGCCGGACAGGGATGGATCGGGAATATTAACCTGGTCCTTGTACTCAGGCTTCGCCAAATCAGCCCATGAAGTTGGTGGTGTTTTCACCAGCTTCGTGTTATACGCAATGCCCAGAGCAGAAGCACTGGTACTGAAGTAGTTGCCCTCCTTATCGGACCAGTCTGGATTTAGCTTGTCTGCGTTCTTGGCATCCGGGTAAGGCAGCGTAAGTCCTTCCTTTTTCAAGCCTTGTACAGACGGAAGCGATGCCAGCACAACCACGTCCGCTACCGGATTCGTCTTCTCGGCTTCCATGCGGGCCAAAATTTTCCCTGTCGTTCCCTGGAACAACTCTACCTTAACTCCGCTCTGCGCCTCATACCCTGCTACCAGCTTTTTCGCCAGTCCATCCGGGCCTGCGCTGTAGACCACCAGCTTCTGATCGGTGGATGCTGCCTCCGCTTGTCCTGCTGATCCATTAGCTGGCGCCCCGTCCTTGGATGGCGTTGCTGTTCCGCAACCCGCCACAGCGAGTCCAAAAGTCAATGTTAATGCGAGCATCGTCCCTTTTTTCCATCCTGTACGAAAAACATGCCTATTCATCATCTTATATTTACCCCTTTTCCCTATGCTTCAAGTTGGTGGATGTGTTGCGGTGATACCCAAATGTGCATTTGTTGACCTATGGGCAAGCGGATGGAATGATATGCAGTCCATTGCTCGCCGTTCTCGGCTAGTATACGAATTTCATAACGATCGCCGACATAGCTGACATGCAGGATCTCTACTGTAAAAGCATGCTGATCCGCTTGCTCCTGTTCCCAACGGACATGTTCAGGACGGAATAGTGTCCGTTCCGACTCCAGCCAGTTGGATTTGCCAATAAACCTCGCCACCTCTGGATGAGCTGGGCAACCGTAGATCACCTCTGGTGTTCCGGTCTGCAAAATATGTCCACTTTTCATAACAACTACTTCATCAGACATGGACATGGCCTCGATCTGATCATGGGTAACATATAGGGCGGTCAGCCCCAGATCGCGCACAAGCGATAGCATCTCAATGCGCATCTCCTCCCGTAGCACCGCATCCAGCGCACTGAGCGGCTCGTCGAACAAAACAAGTCGAGGCCGGATAGCAACCGCTCTTGCAAAGGCAACCCGCTGCTGCTGACCACCGGACAGCTGATGAGGATACCGATCCTCCATCCCTGACAATCTGACCATATCGAGCGCCTCCAGCACCACGATCCGCAGTTCCTTGTCTCGTACGCTGGCGAACCCTTTCCCTCGCTTGCCCGCACGCAGGCCGAAGGCCACATTTTCAAACACTGTCATATGCGGCCATAACGCGAAATCCTGAAAGACCATGCCAAAGTGGCGGAGATGGGCGGGAATATCCTTTTTGCGTTCTGACGAAAAAAGAATTTCCTCTCCCATCGTGATTGTGCCGGTATCCGGTGTCTCCAGACCAGCAATCAAGCGCAAGAGCGTTGTTTTCCCACAGCCGGACGGTCCGAGCAGTGTTGTGAATTTGCCCCGTCGTACTACCAGATTCGTCTCATGCAGCGCGGTTATTTGGCTGAAGGTTTTACTTAATCCGTGAATATATAGATCCTGATTCATCGCATTACCTGCCTGTTCTTCTGACTGACCCCAGTGTAAAACTTGAATTCGCAACCTGTATTATTGGAAAGTTAAAACAAAATTAATTATTTCAATGAATTGTGTTAACACTCATAGATTTAATCTATATAGAGGGGATTGATGCTGCTCCCCAAAGAAGTAGGCATGATTGTTCGATTAACCTGAAAGCGAGGCATTCTAAGTGAACTTAAGTCTTCTAAAGTTACATATTGTAGAGCTGCTGAATAAGCACCATAAAATTACCACGGTCGCCGAGCTTCTTGGCCTAAAGCAACCCACCGTTACTTTTCATATGAAAAATCTGGAGCGTGAATTCGGAGTAAAGCTGTTTGACACACGTATGGGAAAAATCATCCTGACGGATGCTGGAAATGCGCTGCTGCACTATGCCACTAAAATTAATGCACTGGCTGCTGAAGCTGAGCGAGTCGTCCGCGAATTCGATACGCTCCAGCGTGGAAGTATACGTATTGGCGCAAGCTATGTACCCGCTACCTACCTGCTTCCTGCTGTGCTGCACCGCTTTGCCCGTGAGCATCCGGGCATTCACATCGCCTTGTCCGTGAAAACAGCGCCCGTGATCAAGGACATGCTCGCTCGCCACGAAATTGACCTTGGCATCATTTCGGCAGAGCCGTTTCAATCCCCAACGCTACTCTCCGAATCCTTGGGCGAAGATGAATTGATGCTCATCTGCTCACCCACTCATCCGCTCGCCAACGAAACCGATTTGACACCCGAGCTTATCGCTTCTTCCTCCTTCGTATTACATGGCAAGGAATCCAGCACACGCCATGTGACCGACAAATGGCTGGAGCGTGGGAGTCGGCGACTTCCTTCCTATCTGGAGCTGGATTCACTAGAAGCCATTAAACAGGCGGTTATGCTGGGAGAACACATCTCCTTTGTCTCTCGCATTGCCGTTCAATCAGAGGTTGAGCGGGGCTTACTGGTTGTAAGACCTATTCCGGGGCAGTCTGTTGAGCGGTACATCTATATGGTCAGCAACAAAGACCGGCATCGCTCGGCGCTCATTCACAGATTCACCGAATATTTGTCATGGAACCAAGATTAAATCTTACCTGTCATATAGAAATTATGTAATTTTTTAACCGGAGTCCCCTCTTGCTTTGACATACGACTGACAATACACCCGTAAAGTGTAGCGTGTAACCTATTCGGACGAACAGGAGAGGATGAAATGAAAACAGGCCTTCGTATCACTAAATTGATGTCAGTAGTAACTCTGAGTGCAGTGCTGCTCGTAACAGGATGGAAAGGAGCAGAACCGGTACAAGCTGCCGCCAATGCCACACCAAGCTATGAGGTGAAGCTACTACTGGATACGGCTCAGGTCCTCAATGCGGATGGCTCATTAAAAAGTGGCATCGTGAACGAGTTTCAAATTAGCAACGATGCACAAAGATTAAGCGTCGAGTATTTTGATACAAATTCATTGCAATTAAATGACGAGGGCTGGAACGTGAGATTTCGTAAAAAAGAGGACAAAAAGAATTATGAATTAACCTACAAAAAGCGCTATACGGTCACAAATGGAAATATCGACGCGGCGCTCACCCAAGCGAATAAAGAAGGGTTCAGTGCATCTGATGATAATTATGAGGCTGAGGTGGATTGGGGATACAGCAAGCAAACACTAAGCTTTTCCAATGATAAGAAAACAAACGCCTCCAAAGGATTGGCTCTGCCTTCCCCAGATCAAGCATTAAAGCAATTGCAGGATAATCTTCCGGGCAAGCTGCAAAACTGGAAAAACAGCAATTGGGGTAAACAAACCTTGGCAAACTCCAGAGTACGCGGTCCTGTACAGGTCAGTAAATACGAGGGTAGCTTTCAGGGATTGGATGCCGACGTTGAAGTATGGCCTATTCGCAGCGCAAACGGATCAGGTATAGAAAATATTATCGAAATCTCCTTCAAAACCTCGGATTACAGTGTTGCCGCCAGCAACCGCACCAAGCTGATGAACCTGCTGCAATCCAAAGGATGGCTGGTTCCCGCGGATTCCCTGAAAACGAATTTGGTACTGGAACGCTACTAAGCTAATCCAACATAAAAAGGAACCGAGGGGCCACCCTGTTGAGGGTGATACGAACGGTTCCTTTTATTATTATTTATATGACTACAAGGTCATGATGTTAAAGTTGTTTGCTTACATACGTTCCGGTGCAGACACGCCCACCAGCTTCAGTACGTTGGCAATGGTCGTGCGCACCGCACCAAACAATGCCAAGCGTGCCTGCGTTTGAGCAGCATCCTCTGTGATGACGCGCTCTGCCTTATAGTAGCTGTGGAACAATGAAGCCAGCTCATAGACATAGCGAATCATACGGTGTGGTGCAAAGTTTGCAGCCGCCACCGATACTTCTTCCGGCAGCTCGCCGATTTTGCGGAGCAGATCGTATTCATGCTCGGCCGTCAGCTTGGACAAGTCAACTTCTGCCAACGGTAGCACAGCAATACCTTGCTCTTCGGCTTGACGATATACGCTGCATGCACGTGCGTGCGCATATTGTACGTAGAATACTGGATTCTCATTGGAAGTGGAAATCGCCAAATCCATGTCAAAATCCAGGTGCGAATCCATGCTGCGCATAGTGAAGAAGTAACGGATCGCGTCTACACCCACTTCTTCCATCAGATCTTCCATCGTCACGGCCTTGCCGGTACGTTTGGACATTTTTACTTTTTCCCCATTTTGGAACAAGCTGACCATTTGGGCAATCAGCACTTTAAGCTTGTCTGGATCATTGCCCAGTGCTTCCATTGCTGCCTTCATCCGTGGAATGTAACCGTGGTGATCCGCTCCCCAAATGTTGATGATCGTGTCATACCCACGAGCATATTTATCGCGATGGTAAGCAATATCCGGGGTCAGGTACGTGTATGTACCGTCATTTTTGATCAAGACGCGGTCTTTATCGTCGCCGTACTTGGTCGTATTCAGCCATGTAGCTCCGTCCTTCTCGTAGATCTCCTCACGGTCACGCAGCTCATTCAGCGCTTTAAGCACTTCACCGTTTTCATACAACGACGTTTCGCTAAACCAGGAGTCAAAAGGTACACGGAACAGCTCCAGATCGCGCTTGATCTTGTTCAGTTCCTTTTCCAGACCGTAGTCACGGAAATAAGCAGCGCGATCTCCCGGTTCCATAGACAACAGAGAATCTCCCTTTTCGGCCACCAGTTCCTTGGCAAACCCGATGATATCCTCACCATGGTAACCATCCTCGGGCATCTCCGCAGGCTGTCCCAGCTCCTGCAAATAACGCGCTTCAATAGAACGGCTCATGTTGTAAATCTGGTTACCCGCATCATTAATGTAGTATTCACGAGTTACTTTGTATCCAGCAAAATCAAGCACGTTGCAAAGAGCATCCCCTACGGCTGCACCACGTGCATGGCCTAAGTGAAGGCTACCCGTCGGATTGGCGCTAACAAACTCGATTTGCACCTTTTTGCCCGCACCTTCCTGTATACGCCCGTAATCTGCCCCCTGCTCCTGCACCTGTCCAATAACAGCATAAAGGTAGCTCTTGTTCAGGCGGAAGTTAATAAAGCCCGGTCCAGCGATTTCCGCACTTTCAATAGAAGCAGAAGCTAAATCCATATTCGCGATCAAATCTTCAGCGATTTGCCGTGGGTTCTTCTTCGCAATGCGGGTGAGCTGCATCGCGGCGTTGGTGGCCAAATCACCGTGTGACTTGTCCTTCGGTACCTCCAGCGTAATGGTCGGCAGCTCTTCGCGGCTCACGATTCCGGTAGCCAGCACCGCCGCCTCAATTGCTGAGGTCACCTTTTGATTAATAAGTTCCAGTGGATTGCTTGTCATGATTATTGCTCCTCCTGTATATGCAAACTGATGGCAAAATGCCCCGAGAAATCCTCAAATACGTACAGATCATAGGTCCAGCTCACATGTCCGGTGAATCCATCCATCCGAATATCGAGCTTCTGCGTATGCGCAGACATGTTCAGGTTTAAATAAGGCGAGCGGTAAAATCCAGGCAACCTGCGTCCCAGCGCAAACGACTGCTCTGATTGTACCTCACCGTGACGAATCAGCTTTAGCTCATCCGGTCCGATTTTGACTGTGTTCCGTGTCGTACCGCCCTCAGGACTTTCTTGCGGCTCATCGTACCTTATATATAGATGCTTCCCACGCACGATCGCTTCTCCGGGAAGTTCCTGTACCACATCTTCTCCGTCATGGTGACTATGAAGACGGATTCGGACCTTTGCATTATGTGGCATGTATTCAAACTCCATTCTATTGCTATCCTACTGTACTACTATATCCAGTTCCCGATTGCAATTCAAATGAGTTTTTACAAAAAGATGCTTTCATCCAAAAAATTCAGCTACCTTAAGTCAGCTCCATCGGAGGCTTGGCTAAAACTTTCGATGAATCGAGAGGCTAGAGAAGACATGTATTTATCCTTCAGCCAGACAGCCGCCACACGCGTATGCAATTCCTCACACATAATTTCCTTAACGATTAATTGGTTATTGCTTCCGAGTGACAACGCAGACCGCGAAATCATACCGATCCCCAGCCCTTCATTAGCCCAGTGAAGCGTGGTGCGAGCATCATCGTTTTTACAAAAGAAATTCGGCTCAAAGCCATACTTCATACAAGTGTCGTGGATCAATTGTTCAAAGCGGCGATATACGATGAGCGGCCTGTTCTTCAACTCAGACAATGAAATGGTCTTCTGTTCGGGGTTCCAGTCATATTCTTCTGTCATCACTGCTATCATCGGCTCAGTGGACGCATATCTACACCCTAAATCGGTAGTATTAAAAGGGGTTCTGACGATACCGACCTCTACAATTCCTTTGTTCAAAAGATCGAGAATCATGAACGTATTTCCCTCATGAATTTCAAATTTTACACCCGCATAGGTTTTATGAAATTCGGAAAGCCTGTCTTTCATCAGCGTTGCCCCAGAGGAGGAGACCGTTCCAATGGTGAGCGTCCCCTTCATCCCCAAGGCAAAATCGTTTATTTCTCTTGTTGTGGCATCTGTCAGCTCCAAGATCTGCTTGGCCCTGTTCTGTAAAATGATGCCGGCCTCCGTCAACTGGATACTTCGTGAGCCTCGATGCACGAGCTTTACACCAAGCTCTTCCTCTAGCTGCATGAGCTGCTGACTTAAAGGAGGCTGCGCGATTTGCAGCTTTTTGGCTGCCGCTGTAATCTGTCCGGCCTCTGCGATCGCCAAAAAATACTTGAGATGTCTCAATTCCATCCTTATGGACCTCCGGTACTGATATATGTAAAACCTATACCTCTAATATATATTAAATATTATTCATATGGTTGGGGATGTGCCATAATCAAATTCAGTTATGCTATTGCGGCATGAGGCTATATACATTATTTAGGTTAGGTGATGGTTTATTTGCTGAAATTTGCTGTTTTTTTGAAACCCTATAAAAAGGAAACGATTCTTGGGCCTCTGTTTAAACTAATTGAGGCCATCTTGGAACTATTGCTGCCTACTATGGTCGCTTTAATGATCAATCATGGCGTAGGTAAAGGAGACACCCACTATGTTTGGCAGATGGGTCTTTTGATGTTACTCATGACTATACTGGGCTTTGGCAGTTCATTAGTGTGTCAGTTTTACGCAGCTCGTGCCTCTCAAGGATTCGGAACTACGCTGCGCAATACGATGTTTAAGCATATTTCTTCGTTTTCTTATGCTGATCTCGATAAATTCGGTACACCCTCGCTCATCAACCGGATTACGAATGATGTCAATCAGCTGCAAACAGCTGTAGCGATGTTGATTCGTTTGGTCATTCGTGCTCCTTTTATTTGTATCGGGGCGATTATCATGTCCATGATTCTGGACTTCCGCCTTGCTTTGGTGCTGTTGGCGGCTACACCGATTCTGGCTTTGATTCTGTATGTAGTCATTACGAAGGCTTCTCCACTGTACCGGCTATACCAGAAAAAACTCGATAAAATCGCTCTGGTACTTAGCGAAAATCTTACAGGTGTACGGGTCATACGTGCATTTGCCAAAAGAGGAGCTGAACGAGTAAAGTTCAATGCCGCCTCAGATGACCTGACTCAGACCGCTATTCGTGTCGGACGTATTTCTGCTTTGCTAAGCCCTGCCACCTTGCTGGTGGTAAACGGAGCTATTATTGCAATCCTGTGGATCGGCGGCATCCATATCCAATATGGATCTCTTACACAAGGGGAGATTATTGCCTTTATTAATTACATTACGCAAATTTTACTGGCTCTGATTGTGGTGACCAATTTAATTATTTTGTTCACCAAGGCTGCCACTTCAGCAGCGCGGATTCAGGAGGTCCTAGACACGCAAGCTTCGATTTCCGACACTGCTGCTACTTCTACACCTATAGACAGGGAGGGAACAACTGAGCATGGCGCTGTACCAGCCATCTCTTTTGATCATGTTTCCTTTGGATACAATACGACAGGGCAACTGGCACTTAGCGATGTAGTGGTAAACATCTATCCCGGTGAAACGGTCGGCATCATCGGAGGAACAGGTTCTGGGAAATCCACCTTTGTGAATCTTATTCCCCGCTTCTATGATGCGGTAGAGGGTCGTGTGCAGGTTGATGGCATCGACGTTCGGCAATATAAGCTCGAGCAATTGCGGCAGAAAATCGGAATTGTCCCTCAGAAGGCGCTACTGTTCACTGGTACTATAGCGGATAATATCCGTTGGGGGCATGAACACGCCACCGACGAGGAAGTCGCTCAAGCCACAGCAATCGCGCAAGCGGATGAGTTCATTTCCAACCTGCCGGAGAAATTCGATGCTCCGATCACCCGAGGGGGGCTTAATTTGTCAGGAGGACAAAAGCAGCGACTTACCATTGCCCGAGCTATTGTCGGCAATCCGCAAATTCTCATTTTGGATGACTCCTCAAGCGCACTTGATTTTGCAACCGACGCCGCCCTCCGTAAATCGTTACGGGAAAATAGCACCAGCATGACCGTCCTGCTGGTCTCGCAACGAGTAAGCAGCGTACAGCATGCTGATAAAATCATTGTGTTTGATGAGGGACGGATTGTCGGTATCGGCACACATGAACAGTTGATGAGCAGCTCAGAAGTATATCAAGAAATTAATCATTCCCAGCTCTCAACGCAGGAGGTAGACCAATGAGTGGCAAGGAAACCTGGAGAAGATTGTTAACCTATGTGGGTCAATATAAAACAACAACATGTTGGGTCATCGTCAGTGCGATTCTCAGCGTGCTTGCCAGTCTGATCGGACCCTACATGATTGGTCAAGCTATCGACCACATGGTGGATAAGGGATCAGTGGATTTTAAAGGTATTGCACAGATTCTAGCTGGATTAGGCATTGTATATGTTGTAGGTAGTCTGTTTAGCTGGCTGCTCACGTATTTGACGAACCGTATTGCTTTTCAGACCGTAAATGATATGCGGCGGGAGTTATTTGATCATTTTAATATCCTTCCGTTAAGCTTTCATGACACTCATCCACAAGGAGACAGCATTAGTCGTTTTGTGAACGATATGGATGCTGTGTCGGATGGATTACTGCAAGGCTTTTCCACATTGATTACCGGGATTATTACGATTATAGGCTCCATTGCACTCATGCTGTATATCAGTCCGATCATGACGTTGGTCGTATTGGTGTCTGCCCCGATCACATATGGCGTAGCACGGTTCATTACCACAAGATCGCAGCGTATGTTCCGCGAACAGGCCAAAATTTTAGGAAGCCTGAACGGTTATGTGGAAGAAATGATCGGCGGACAACGGGTAGTTACCGCTTTTCATTATGAAAACCGCTCGCTTGAGGAATTTTCCGCCAGAAACGAACAATTGTATCAAGCCGGGGTGAAATCGCAGTTTTACGGATCATTGTCCAACCCCTCTACCCGATTGGTGAACAACATGACTTTTTCAGTCACCGCCATGATTGGCTGTATCTCCATTATTTTGGGTGGGATCTCGATAGGCGGATTGTCGAGCTTTCTGATTTATACCAATTTGTTCGCCAAGCCTTTTAATGAAATTACGGGTGTGCTGACCCAGTTCCAGGCAGCTACGGCTTCTGCTCAGCGCATATTTTCGATTTTAGACTCACCGCCTGAGCAGTCGGAAAAATCGAACGCCGTACAGCTGGAGCGCAGCAAAGGCACGATTCTTTTTGATCATGTCAAATTCTCCTATAACCCGGAACGTACGCTCATTACGAACTTTAGTCTGGAGGTTAAGCCAGGCACTCGTGTGGCCATTGTCGGGCAGACCGGAGCTGGTAAAACCACACTCGTCAATCTGCTCATGCGGTTTTACGATGTGGACAGCGGCTCGATATCCATCGACGGGGTGAATATCAACGACATGAGCCGGGACAGCCTGCGGACTAACTTTGGTATGGTACTTCAAGATACTTGGCTGTTCAGCGGGACCATTCGGGACAATATCGCTTACGGGAAGCCGGAGGCTACAGACGAAGAAGTCATCGCGGCTGCAACAGCTGCCAATGCGCATAGCTTCATCAAACGACTGCCTCATGGCTACGATACGGTCATCAGCGGGTCAGGCGACAGCCTATCGCAAGGCCAAAAACAGCTGCTTACCATCGCGAGGGTGATCCTGGTCGATCCACCTATGCTGATCCTGGATGAAGCGACCAGCAGCATAGACACCCTGACAGAAGCGCGTATCCAAAAAGCATTTATGAAAATGATTGCTGGACGCACCAGCTTTGTGATCGCCCACAGACTATCGACCATCCGCGAAGCGGATTTGATTTTATACATGAAAAACGGCGATGTCGTCGAAAGCGGTACCCATGAGGGACTGCTTGCAAGCGGCGGCCATTATGCCTCGCTCTATAACAGCCAGTTCACTACGGCTTAAAAGACTGACCGGATACGGTCGCATCATTAAGGTCAACGTTCTTTTAAAAAGTCGGTTGCTTTTTAAGCAAACGGCTTTTTAAATTTTTCTTTGATAAATCCCCCCCTTATATTATATAATACAACACGAACAAATGTTTCCGTTTCATCTAAACCTTATGGTTTGTGTATAGCCAACACCTATGCATGGGTTTCAGTTGGGAGGCTGAATATGGATATTAATGAATTTCAAAAGTGGGTCAAGCAATATTATCAGGAGAGACACTGGTCGGATTTGGATATCTTCGTCCGAATTGGTTTCCTGGCAGAGGAAACCGGGGAGGTTGCGAGAGCTATTCGCGCCCTGGAGATCGGCAGAGACCGGCCTGACGAGATCGATGGTTCATTCGAGGAGAACAAGGACCATTTAACTGAAGAACTTGGAGACGTACTGGGTAATCTCATCGTGATCGCCAACAAGTATGACATCACCTTGGAGGATATATTTCGAACACACCAGCAAAAACTTGCAAAAAGATATACATAAAGGAGAATCTCATATGAAAAGCATTGCTGTTTTTTGCGGTTCCAGTAATGGAGCGTCAGAAATTTATCGAGAGCACGCTGTTGCTCTGGGCAAAGCACTTGCCGAACAGGAAATAAGCCTGGTTTATGGAGGAGCAAGTGTTGGTTTAATGGGTGCAGTGGCTGACGCTGCACTTCATGCAGGAGGTCGCGTCATCGGTGTGCTCCCTCACTTTTTGCAAAGCCGTGAAATTGCACATAATGGCCTGAGCGAATTAATCATTGTTGATTCCATGCACGAACGAAAATCTAAAATGGCAGAGATTGCGGACGGATTCATTGTTTTACCAGGTGGCCCAGGTACAATGGAAGAATACTTTGAAATCTTCACATGGGCGCAATTAGGCTTGCATGAAAAGCCATGCGGTCTTTTAAACATTAACCATTATTACGATCCTCTTATTTCCTTGTTTGATCGTATGGCTGAGGAACAATTTATGCAGGAAAAATATCGTGCGATGGTAATTACGGATACTACTCCGCAAGGAATCCTACGGCAATTTACAAATTACACTCCTCCTGCCGTCAAAACATACCTCTCGAGCAAACGGACCTGATATTAGGAATGGCACATACTGCTCAACAGATATACCAATTAATTTAATAGTTATAAAAGGAACACCACCGTCAACGTTATTCCAGTGGTGTTCCTGTAAAATTGAGGAGAATTGCAGGCTTTTATTCTCCCCAATCGTCACGTTCACTTTTACAACTGCATTTAATTATGTAGTCATCCAATGAATGATGTCACGCCTAACGAGAACCCCAATTTTAAATCCCAGCGCCCGTAGCGGTTGGATGGTCCATTTGCTCACTTTCCTGAAAATCCCTGCGATACAACCAGCCGATCAAGATAGCAATGGTCGTCATAGCCGCGGCCAACAAATACACCTGTACCATACCGAAACGGTCTGCATACCAGCCCATAAATAACAAGGACAGACCGAAAGCGAGATTTGTAAGCACATCAATTCCCGCCATCACTTTGGGCAGCTGGGCTGCCGGTGCACTGGTTTGCAGCAAGGTGCGGCGAATAATCCCAGCCATTTGAACAGGTAAGCCTGATACAGCAAACAGAATAAGCGCAGCAACGGGGATTGTATTCAGCGCAAATACAATTGTAATCAGTACATACACCAGCAACGCTCCGAGCATGTACAAAAAGCTGTTCTTTTGCAATCGCTTCACCAAGCCAACGACAATCAATCCACCCAAGATCGTGCCCGAGAAAAAGGACGCATTCATAAAGCCCCACCAGCTTGCATCCCGATGCAGCACTTGACTGACGTACGCCAAAATAAATACGCCGAGCCAGGAGACTCCCCCAATACTATCCACACTATCGACGATCATCAGAGAACGAATACGACGGTTGTGCCAAATGATTTTCCAGCCTTCCCCAAGCTCTTTCCAATGGGAGCCTTTTTCCTTTCCCTTTGCAGGTTCTACTAGATTTGTTGAGGAATCCGAAGCTTCAAGACTTAATTCCTTCTGATCCAGTGGATCGCGGACGAAGGACGTGACAGTTACAGCTACGAGATAACAACCGGATGCGATCACAAGCGTATTCAGGGAACCCAGCCAAGCCACAATAATTCCGCTCAACGCCCAGCCTGCACACCTGACCACCTGATCACTGACCGCTACCATGCCGTTGGCCCGCATTAGCCCTTCACCCGTAGCCAAACGGGGTACAAGCGCATTACGCGCAGGATTTGTCCAGCCATCCAGAAAAGACATACCAAACACCATCACAAAAATAAATAGAAACGACCTCTGCTCCGGTACGATCCACAAATAAAGCAGCAGCAGCGTAAAAATGACAAACTGCCCAAACTGGGAAAATAGCAACACGCGCGTCAGCCGAAATCGGCCGAGGACGATCGGTGCAACGAGCCCACTAAGCACTTGGGCAGACAATCGGAACAACGGGATTAGAATAGTCGTCATTAAGGAATTACTTGAACTGAACACCAATACCACTACACTCAACATGTAGATGATATCTGCTACGTTGGAGATCGTCTGAGACCCCCACAGGTAATAAAAAGAGCGTCTGATCAAAAAATTTTCCCCCTCTTTGGTACATCGCCAATTTATGTATTTCCATAACCAAACCTCCTTGTTGATATTACAAATCTGTTAATTGTCTGGTTTTTTGTATATTCTACGTACACCCTTAAATTTCCTTCTTTTATCTTAAAAGGAAATCCGGTGTCCAGTATGCTTTCATAGCCTTTTCCAAATCTTATCCAACACAAAAAAGCGCCTATAGCGCTCTTTCTCACCCAAAAACAGGCAATAAAGACCACTAAGGCGCTTCTTAAAATGTTTACTTCGTTAAATCTTCCACAAATTTAGGTAATACAAACGCCGCTTTGTGTAGACGCGGACTGTAATATCGGGTGTCCATCTCTGGAATTCGGGTCTCGTCTACTTCGAGCGGATCATACTTCTTACTACCCAACGTGAATGTCCAAAGACCGCTCGGATAGGTCGGAATGTTCGCACCATACACACGCACAATCGGGAAAATTTCCTTCACATCTTTGTTGACCTTCTGAATCAGGTCTGCCTTGAACCAAGGATTATCCGTTTGCGCAACGAAAATGCCGTCTTCCTTCAACGCTTCAAAAATACCTTGGTAAAACCCGCGCTCAAACAGCGGGGCTGCCGGACCTACCGGCTCCGTCGAATCGACCATAATGACGTCGTATTCATTTTTGTGTTCAATAATGTGCATGTACCCGTCATTGACCAGCACTTCTACATTAGGCTCGTCCAGCTTTCCTGCGATTTCAGGCAAATATTTTTTGGAATATTCAATCACCTTACCGTCGATCTCAACCAATACAGCCTTCTCCACTTCAGGGTGCTTGATAACCTCACGAATAACGCCGCCATCGCCACCGCCCACAACCAAAACTTTTTTCGGATTCGGATGTGTATTCAAGGCCGGATGTGCTACCATTTCGTGATACACAAATTCATCCTTAACCGTTGTCATCACCATGCCATCCAGAACAAGCATATTGCCGAATTCCTCAGTCTCGATCATAGCCAGATCCTGAAAATCTGTTTTCTCAGAGACGTAGGTTTGTTTGATTTTTGCTGTAATGCCGAAAGAGGGAGTCTGCTTCTCCGTAAACCACAAGTCCATCATTCCAACCTTCTTTCTGATCAAAGTATGTGTCCGGCAATCCGGTAGCATAAACGTTGACTTTCCTTATATCAGCAACACGCAAACGCCGAGTTTGCTATATTTATTGTACCAAACGCATTGGAATTTCACACTTTTTGCATTATAAGTGATACCTGAATGGACTGCAAAAGCAATTTGGAGATTTAATCTTGTTTAAAATAGACACGTGTGTGTATCTGATGAATAGACGCTTTCGGATTGACTATACTGAGAACATCAACTATGGAAGGAGGTGGCATGATGACCGATACGACCGGGCGATCCCCCAAGCGTAAACCGCTTTGGCTTCGATGCTTTCAAGGACTGATGTCTCTCACTATTCTGACGGTCATCGCCGCCTGCATCCTGCTAGCCTATTTGTACACGACCAGCCTTCCGCTCGCGGATACGGATCGGAATTCACGTCTGCTAGATAGTCAGGGGCAAGTCATCGCCACTTTCTCTGCTGGAGGCAAAGAATCCATTCCGGTCCAGCTTGATCACATTTCACCCGATTTGATTGCAGCTACCCTGGCTGTGGAAGATCGGAAGTTTTACGATCATTTTGGCTTTGATTTCAAAGGTCTGGGCCGGGCGGTAATCGTTAATCTGACCCGCTGGGATATGTCGCAAGGGGCCAGCACGCTGACTCAGCAGCTTGCACGGAATCTGTACTTATCTCATGAGAAAACATGGACTCGCAAGGCCAAGGAGGCCATCTATACCGCACAGCTTGAAATGAAGTACACCAAGAATGAGCTGCTGCAAATGTATTTGAACGAAATTTACTATGGTCATGGCGCCTATGGCATTGAAGCAGCTTCGCAAATGTATTTCGGTAAATCCGCAAAGGATCTGGATTTGGCCGAAAGCGCCCTGTTAGCAGGTATTCCGAAAGGACCGACCTACTATTCACCGTATAATCATATGAAAAATGCAAAGGATCGGCAGAAAATTGTACTGGACTCCATGGCGCTCACCGGCAAAATTACTCCGGCCGAAGCCACCAAGGCCTATGAGGAAATGCTGGCCCTGCGGCCCGAGAGCCAGCGCCGGACAGTGGAAGCCGCTCCCTGGTTCCGCGATTACGTCCGCCAACTGGCGACTCATCAGCTTGGGATTAGCGAAGGGGTGCTTGAGCATGGTGGCCTGAGCATTTATACCACGCTGGACATGCACATGCAGCAAGCAGCCGAGGCGGCTGTAAACGAGGGCATGAAGAGCAGCAACGGACTGGAAACCGCGTTAATCTCCATGGACCCGCGCAACGGACATGTCAAGGCCATGGTCGGTGGAACGAACTATGTCGGGAATCAATATAATCATGCGCTGGCCACAACCCGGCAGCCAGGCTCCGCTTTCAAGCCGATTATGTATCTGAGCGCGCTGGATTCCGGCGAATTGACGAGTACGTCCAAGTTCGAAAGCCGACCGACGTTGTTCCACTACGATAACAATCGCAAGACCTATAAGCCCAAAAATTTTGGAGACAAATATTTGGGTGAAATAGATCTTCGGCGCGCAATTGCGGCGTCCGATAATATCTATGCCGTTAGCACCATTTTGAAGGTGGGAACGGATAAGGTCATGGACCTCGCCAGCAAAATGGGCATTACAAGCGAGCTCAAGCCCGTACCTTCGCTGGCGCTGGGCGTGTCGCCCGTCAGCCCGTTCGAGATGGCCTCGGCCTTCTCGGTCATCGGCAGCGGCGGGCAAAAGGTGGCTCCGGTGGCAGTGCTGCGCATCACCGATGCGGCCGGGCGGTCGCTGTACGAAGCGCCCCAAGCCGCGCCCGTGCAGGTGGTGAAGCCCGCCTCCGCCTACGTCCTCACACGCCTCATGGAAGGCGTGTTCGAAGAAGGCGGCACTGGCAACAGGGTCGCGAAGCTGATCAAACGCCCGGTTGCCGGCAAGAGCGGCACGACCAACACCGATGCGTGGATGGTCGGCTTTACCCCCGAGCTGTCCACCGCTGTCTGGGTCGGCTACGACAAGGGCAAGGCCATCAGCACACAGGATGCCCGACGGGCGGCTCCGATTTTTGCGCAATATACGGAGAAAGCGCTGGAGAATGTGCCGCCCAAAATCTTCCCTATCCCTGACGGCGTAGTCAGCGCTTATATTGATCCGGCCAGCGGCAAGCTGGCTGCACCGGACAGCCCGGACAAGCGGCTGGAGGTATTCGTCAGCGGCACGGAGCCAAAGGAGACGCTGTCGGGGCAAGATACCCCACCAGCAGCAACGCCAACTGACCAAGCGGAGCGACAAGCCGAAAAGAAATCGTGGTGGGGCAATTTTAAGCGTTGGTGGATGGATTAATAGCAAAAAAAGACTGGGGGAACGCGATGGGCGCTCTCTCAGTCTTTTTATTTTCGCTTCACTTACCTCATTTACCTATTTACCTCTCTTGCCAGTGCCATCAGCCATCATCCCGTTAAGCCCCGCTCTTCCCTAAAGCTGCGCGATTACCAATAACAGCTAAACGACTCAATACGGTTAGTGTCTACACCATAATAAAACCAAAAACGACCACTCCACCGAAAACCCGCTACGGATGTCCTGCCTACAAAGACAGGATACATCCAGAAACGCTCTCCGTTCGTCAGCCATACAAACGTGTTGCGGAACAAACAACCGAAAATGGCTCCAGGGTCAACCGCATACGCCGAAACCAGCGGTTTCGGTGGCGTAAATTGCGGTGGTGGGGAAGTTGGTGCTTGAGTTTGCTGCCCACCTTGCGGACCGAATGGCCCCTGCGGCGGTGAGAACGGCTGTGGCGAAAATGGCCCTGGGCCTGGTGGCGGACCTATCGGAGATGGGAAGGAATCCTGCATATCAGGAAATTGTGGAATCGAAGGACCTGACGGCGTGAATGGACCCGGAGTACCCGGTTGCGTTCCGAAAGGAACTTGTGGCAGTAAAGACATGTGTTTCACTCCTTGTGTTCTAGGCTGATGTATCCTATGCGGGACATCAGCCCGCGGACTGGGCGAATCCCCATATCGCCGCCAAACTCCGCTATTTCGTCCTTTTACATCAAAAATTCTTATTTCCTGTTACGATTAACTCCCTTTCTGAACATGCTCCAGCTCAATTTCATGCACCATTTTAATCTCGACTCGTTTCCTTAGCTCATAATACCGTTCCAGCAGTCGGTGCTCAACCCCCAACTGTTCATTCATCCAGCCTATAATAGAGTCATCGTGATGTTCGTTAGACCAGCTAAACAAATCGCTATATAGCTGACCAAATGATTCCTCATTGCTGCGAGCGAACCGGATCGGTCGGGCTGTATAGCTTAGCTTGAGTTCCAACATCTCATATAGCACGTCCAAACGATATTCCAATGCCTGTACATCTTCTTTGGATGCATCGTAGCTTTTTATATCCTGAACGAGCTCCCTAAAGGTTAGCCCTACATGCTGCATAGCAAAATAAGACCACACACAACTGCCTGTAGCCGTTCCATGAGCCTCCCAAAACGGATTCCACAGGATAGAGCGAATCGTATCCTTCTGCCCTTCTCCAAACAATGCTATTCCAGCAATAATTCCTGCATTACAGTCTACGGAAGCATGTTGCTCTCCCCAATGTACCAATCGCGGAATCATATCTTCAGTCGTGCATTTAAAGCTTAACAGAGGTAAGAATTCATTAAACAAATTTTGATCCAACACTTTTTCCAATTCAGCCGCTAGTTGTTCACGATACGGTTCGCATGGAAGATGTACCAGTCCCAAACAGGCATCCACAGACGCAACTCCATATGGCCCATTCACCAAAGCGACAAGATCAGCAGCAGCCTCCACATAACCCAAATAACCTAGCACATACAGCACACCGTCAGGTATATGTTCTGGGGATGCCTGATTTTGAACGTAACGCTCGTACATATCCTGCGCCAAAGTAACATCCCCGCATCTCATGATCGGCTGGAGGAGTAACCCCCGGATATAATGATGGGGATCTTCTACAAAAAGCCTGTATAACTCCCAAGCATCCTCCATGGTCCCATATTGGACAACCACATCCGTATAAGCGGAAATGATGGTGGCGTCCAGCTTCTTGCCTGAGCTGAACATATCAATAAGCCTTGCTGTCGCGTCCATCATCCTGTTTTCCCCTTTCCCATGTTTGCATACCTTTCTTTATGAAGCACTTCTCCACTGTTGAATATTTCTATTAAAAAAGAGGAAAGATGTTATCATCTACGATCCAGTCTAGGGAGTTGATCTCATGCAAGATTCCAGTCCAAAAATTACAACATTTTTCATGTTCTCAGGTCAAGCAGAAGAAGCCATGCAATATTATACCTCTGTATTTAAGCCGTCTGGTATTATGAGCATTTTTCATCAGGAAGATGGGACCGTGTTACATGCCGTATTCAACCTCAAAGGGCAGACTTTTATGGCTATAGACCAAAATCATCACAACAAACACCCTTTTACCCCAGCTCTATCGCTATTCGTCACTTGTGATTCGGAAGAAGAAATCCATAGCGTGTTTGACCAGCTATCTCAGGAAGGCCGAGTTCTAATGCCCCTTGAAGCCTCTCCCGTAAGCCAACAATTTGGGTGGGTTGAAGATAAATACGGAGTCTCATGGCAATTGAACCTGGCAAAAGACTAAATTTCTTCTCTAAACGATCCAGCAGACTCTAGAAGTCTATGAAAAAACAATAGACCATGCTCCATCTTTTTTTGGTAATATTACATTTAATAGGTGCCAGTAAAAGGATGTGTGTTTATTGTATAGTGCAAATTGTGAACAATGTTTTGGTTTATGCTGTGTAGCCTTACCCTATGCAAAATCAGCTGATTTTGCTTTTAATAAGGATGGAGGAACTCCTTGTCAAAACCTAAATGCGGATTATCGTTGTGATATTCATAAGAATCTAAGAAACAACGGCTTGCGAGGCTGTACGGTATATGATTGCTTTGGAGCAGGTCAAAAAATTTCCCAAGTTACATACAACGGAAAAAGCTGGCGAGACGACCCGGCAATAGCTGAGGAAATGTTCAGTATATTTCCCATCATGCAACAGCTTCATGAAATGCTTTATTACCTAAATGAAGCCCTTAACTTAAAAGAAACTCACCCCATCTATACAGACTTACAAAAAACTATGGCGAAAATCGAGCAGCTTACGAATCAAGATCCAAAATCCCTCATAGTTCTTCATGTACCAACCCATAGGGCGTTAGTCAATGATTTACTTTTACAAACAAGTGAGTTAGTACGAGAAAAAGGTAAGAAAAACTTAGAGCGCAATAAATATAGTAAAAAAATCAGGAGTAGAGATCTTATCGGGGCAAATTTGAGAGGCGCCAATCTTAGGGGTGCCAATTTGAGAGGAGTTTTACTTATTGCTGCTGACCTCCGAGAAGCCGATATGAGAATGACCGACCTTATCGGTGCGGATTTTAGAGACGCTGATTTAAGTGGAGCTAATCTGGAAGGAAGTATTTTCCTTACACAAGCGCAATTAAATTCGGCTAAGGGCAATTGTAAAACCAAACTGCCCCCTTCTCTAAGCATTCCCGGCCATTGGCTGCATTAGTTTTTTTCTAAAGAAACATTGCTTACCTACATGAAAAAGAAATAGACCGCCCCGATCCAAGGTAACGGTCTATTGTTGGACCCTACTGCCGACTGCTCTTTAAGCAGTGGTTGTATACTGGAGTCGTGTTAGCGCACGACTCCTTTACTATTCTTACCTCAGTATAGCTCATTTTATAACGTAAATACAGCTTTTATCTTCAAAAATTTTACTGATTACTCAGCTCTTTAACGTATATTTGGCAACAAAAAGTACCTTCCATTGGATCAGGTTCAAAAATCACGTCTTTATGACTGCATCCAGATTTAAATCCCCTTATTCTTCTTTGTTTAGAAATTCCTTTAATCTCTGACTTAAGGCTGCATACTGCCCTGCATTGGTGTCCGAAAAAGCCTCCTCCCGGTTGGAGTATACATCCTGATACTGTGGAGGGATTAAAAATTGCGACCTCGTAAAATCTATAATGTCCTCACCAATGCGGTTGTAATAATGCCAGCCACTATCCAGCCATGTCCTCAAAATATCGCCGCCAAGCCTGTCCTGAACGACAAGCGCTGTGACACCACATTGTCCAGCCGCAGGATTATTTGCTGTCCATTTAGAGCTAGACTCCAAAGACCAAGCTTGAAACAACGCCTTTTCTAATTCTAAAAAACGGTTTGCATTCAACATGCGCCTCCCCTTTCGATTCCATTCTGCACTTATGGTGAACGTGCTTTATTTATTTCAACCCGTATTCCACACTCTGTGAATCTTGGCTTCTGCTTCTTTCAGTTCTAGCAAATACACGTCGGGATTCGAAAGCTTTTTCCAGTCCTCAAACCCAAACTGCGGATCGTAATGTCGAATGAGAAGAGATAGTAAAGCTCCATGAGTTACAATGATAACCGTTTTTTCGGCCCGCTCTATAAGCTCCTGAACAAGCTGGATTCCTCGATCTACTGCTTCACGGGATGATTCCCCTCCCTCCAGTTTCAAGTCCTCGTCCAGATAGGTCTGTTCCAGCACGTCCAGCCAATGATCCAAATGCTCATGGCTAAGTACCCGTTCTTGGAGACGTACATCAGTATACACCTGCAACTGTTTCCGTTCAGCCAAGGGCTGAATGGTTCGCACGGCCCGTTTCCACGGGCTGGACACAATATATTCCACACCTACATTCTCCATAAAATCAACCAACTGCTCAGCTTGTCGGGTACCCTCATCGGTAAGTCGGGCATCTGGTTCCTGTCCTGTTGCTTGGGCATGTCTGACAAAATAAATTTTCTTCACGTCATCACTCCTAACTGTCACACAAATTTAAAATTCTACATATTTACAAAAAATTATTTTTATGATATAATATAGGTTTACATATTTAGATTTCATGATACGATTCCTTTGTATTACATCAACTCTTATGGGAGGGATTCGATGCAATTAGACAAGGGAATACACATACTCCAGGTTTCTGCTAACATCATGGGAAGTATAGAGAGTATTCACCCCACTTTAATGTGGGACGAAGATAACATAATTTTAGTTGATACGGCTTACCCCGGGCAACTCTCACTTTTACATGAGGCTATTCTAGGCACCGGATTAGCAATCCATAAACTTACCTCCATATTAATAACACACCAGGATCTTGATCATATCGGCAGTTTAGCAGATATAATCCGGGCTTCCTCATCCCCAGTTCAAGTATTAGCCAGTTCTATCGAAAGGCCTTATATACAAGGAGAAAAACAGCTTATAAAGCTGACTCCAGAAGCAATAGACCAAGCTGTAAGCTCCATGCCCGAATCCGTTCCGGTAGAATGGAGACATGCATTCCGGCGTACACTTGAAAATCCCCCAAAGGCTATTGTAAACTCCACCATCGTTGCCGGAGAGGAATTACCCTTCTGTGGGGGGATCGTAGTTATAGATACTGCTGGACATACACCAGGACACCTAAGTTTCTATCATAAATCCAGTCAAACCCTGATTGCAGGAGATGCTCTACGCGTAGTAAGCAGCAAATTATTGGCTCCAGACCCGCAATACTGCTGTGATTTCAATATGGCCAAAGAATCTCTTAAAAACCTGCTGCCTTATGATATTAAAAAAGTGATCTGCTTTCATGGAGGGCTGTACGAAGGCAATTGTAATCAGCGGATATCTGAAATATGTGAATCCTAGCTTTTGATCACATGATCATGCCCGATCCTTGACCGATCAGAGAATCATCTAAAGAAAAGACTAACCAGGAATTCCTGGTTAGTCTTTTCTGAATGAGAACTAGGCTTTTAAGTGGACTCTTAATACGGGTACTTCTGAAGAGGCAGATGTTCCTTCCAAGATCTCCACATGACTGATCATCTCTTGCCCGTCTGGAACGATTACCGGAGTAATTACAGGCAATCCCCCCTGTTGAATCGCGTCTAGATCAAACTCCATCAGTAATTGCCCTGCTTTAATGTTATCTCCTGTTTGAACGTGAGGGTTAAACCCTTGTCCTTTGAGGGAAACTGTATTAATCCCGACATGTATCAAAATTTGTACACCAGATTCATGCTCAATGATCAGAGCATGCTTACTTTTCTCCATCACGTGGACGACTTTACCCGTAAAAGGAGCAGTCACTTTACCTTCAGTCGGATGAATAGCGATGCCTTCCCCCATAGCCTTCGTAGAGAACGCAGGATCTGGAACCTCTTCAAGGGAAACCACTTTTCCTTTGATTGGTGCTACCATGTCGAATTCTTCAATACGAGGAGCCGCCTTCTTTTTCAACCATTTAAACATAACGATGCCACCTTATTTAGAGATTACATTCATAAACAGTGAGTAGGACTTAACTACATTTTTCAAGGAACCGGTTCCACAAAATGAATAAAAAGAGGAGTGGAAGCGATTTCTATCTGAATTATAGTGAATGCCTTTCCAGGATGTCAAGATGCTTCTCTCCGTTTCTAGAATCACTCCATTTAAAGATACAGAAACATTTTATAGCGAGCATACTTTACACCCTTTCACTAAAATTGCATAATGATCAGTTGTAAAGTATGCACATTCATATTATATACTTACCTAAAGGAGAGTGTAATTTATGAGTGAACCCTGTGTTCCGTCTGGCGTGGTCCTAAAAGACACTGGCTTGCTCTTTTTCCACATCAATGTTCCCGTCAGGGTAAACCTTATGCAATTCGTGGATAGTATACTTTTCTGGATATTTTTTGAGTTCTTCTACCCATCGCCTATTTATGACAGATGCCTCGATGCTTGGATGTGTAACGATAACAAGAGTTTTCAAAGAATTGTCCTCCTTAAGTATTATTTATTTTTGAGTATAAAGTGAGCGCTACAAATATGTAAGTATGCACTTTCAGGACAACTACTTACTAAAAGGTTAGTGTCAACTCAGATAAATAAAAAAAGCAGCCCACAGAAGTGGCTGCTTTTTTTACTGCGTTAACGCTGGGCCTATCCTTCCAGCGCCTGCTTCAATTCCTCAGGCGAAGCGTCCCACCATTCCTCGTTATGCGAAATTAGCAGGCTTTTAAGCGCTGCTCTATCTTCGCTGCCGAGATCATCCAGCATGAAACGACGCTTGAGCGCGTAATCCATACGGTTGACGTGATCGGCGAGGATTTTCCAGCCGCGTTTGGCTTCGTCGTCAATCAGCATCTCGCAGGCGGTGGCGCCGCCGTACATACGTCCTTCGGGCGTACGATCCACGGCTACCCATACGAGCCATACCTGCCGTCCATTCGGTACATCCTCTTTATTCGTAGAGAACTTGATACCACGTTCTACTTTACTTTTGGCATGCATGGCACCGATATCAATTTTCGCTTCTCCTCGGTCAATGATGACCGGGGACATACTGTTCAGGTCGATTGAGCCTGCGCCGAAACCCTTATGTTTACTCTTGCCACTGACAATGTTCAGTGCAATCTGTTTTTTGCCGTCCGGCTGATTTTCACTCATGCGTCACTAGACCTCCATTTTCCGTCTTCACACTCATTCTACACTATAAATATTTTAACTAATAATCTCCTGAAAGCAAACATATACATGCTGTAGATGCTTGTCAACGGGAGGTATCCATTGTATGACCCCAGCACGCACTAAAATCGTTTTATTGTCTACACTAGCCCTCGGTCTCCTCGCAGGGACGTTATGGTTTGCCTGGCAGCCCCAATCGCAATCCGACCCGCAGTCCATAGGCCAACCACTATACGGCTCTCTGTCTGAGTCTGCGCTTGCCCCAAATATGGGCAAGCCTCTAGGGGCAAACATCCTGCCTGACCTGCCCAAGAACCCTCCACAGCCCGCTACAGAAATCCTCAGCAAACGGGTGGTAGAGTACCACATTGATGTGTCTCTGGAAAAAGGACAGGTTTTGCGAGGCACTGAGACACTGACCTGGAGGCATCCGGGCAAGAAAACCGTGAATGATCTGTATCTTCATCTATACCCGAATGCCTTCTCTTCCATGGAAACCACCTTTATGAAGGAATCCGGTGGAAAGCTGCGCGAAGACACCATGCCCAAAGACGGCTTTGGCTCCATGACGCTGACTGAACTAAAAACAGAAGACGGTTTATCTCTCATGCACCGCATCCAATATGTGCAGCCAGATGACGGTAACGCAGGCGACCGTTCGCTCATGAAGGTGCGTCTACCCAAGCCGGTACGAGGTGGCGAAGAAATCACATTATATATGAAGTTTGAGGTAAAACTGCCCGCCATCTTCGCTCGTATGGGTGCGACAGATGATTTTGTAATGGCAGGACAGTGGTTCCCGAAGCTCAGCGTCTACGAGACTGCAGGGCAGCGTGGACGCGCCGAAGAGGGCTGGAACCTCCACCAGTATCATGGTAACTCCGAGTTTTATGCCGATTTTGGAATTTACAGCGTACGGATTCGGGTGCCTGAAACTCATATCGTAGCAGCGACCGGATTTCCCACCCGTGGTGCCGTCCGACAGAACGGCCAAAAAATATATCAATTTTATGCCGATGATGTACACGATTTTGCCTGGTCCGCTTCACCCAACTTTGTAACCGTAGAAGAACCCTTTTCTTCTGCTGAAGTCCCTGGTGTCAAAATCAAGCTCTACCTTGACCCGTCGCACAAGGAGCTCAAAGGGCGCTATATGAGCGCAGCGAAGGCCGCTCTTTCGTACTACAGCAAATGGTACGGGCCTTATCCATATTCCACCCTATCCATCGTGGTTCCACCCAAATCAGGCAATGGAGCCGGCGGTATGGAGTATCCGACACTCATCACAGCCGCTGCTGCGGGTAATCTAAATCCTGGCTATAGTCTGGAACGAACATTAGTTCATGAGATTGGACATCAATATTTCTACGGAATGGTAGCCAATAACGAATTTGAGGAGCCGTGGCTGGATGAAGGCTTCACCTCCTATGCAGAGGAGCGGCTTATGGAGCAAGAATATGGGCTTACCCCCAACTTGCCATTACAATCGGGACAGATAGCCTCCCCACAGCCGCTAAACCGCGAGTCATGGAAGTACGGCTCGGCTGCTGAGTACGCGCAAAACGCCTACTCTCGAGGCAAGCTGGTACTACGGGGCATTGAACGTCAGGTGGGTATGAAAAAAATGGATCGGATTATGCGGACCTACGTCCAGACGTACCGATTCAAGCATCCATCCTCCCAGGATTTTCAACGTATCGTGGAGAGAGCCACCGGACGCTCATGGAGCCACTATTTTGAACAGTATGTATATGACGGCCAGATGGCGGACTTTTCGGTGGATCATATCACGAACCAAAAGCTGGAGAATGGATATGAAGCAGTCGTGACGGTCAGCAAAAAAGGGGCGGATTATCCCAAGATCCCTGTCCAATTTACCTTCAAGGATGGTACCACGATATTCAAGGCTTGGGACGGCGCGGGCAAAAGCACAACTTTTCGGATCAAAAGTACTTCTCCCGTTTCCTATGTAACCCTTGATCCTCTATATACCATTGCACTGGAGAACAAGCACATTAACAATAGCCTAAAAGCCGAATTGGACGAAAAGCAACAAACCCGTTGGAATGTAAGTGTAACCAAGCTGTTAGAAACACTGCTTGGAAGTCTGTCATGGTGAGGTGTCTATAGATGCGGACTGTTATAAAAGAGGGCTGGGCGCTGGTGCGCATACGATTCTATATCGTTATCATTTTATTTCTGTATCGACTACTGTGGGGGGTGTTTCTCTATCGGCTGGTGCAGTCTGCCGTTATCCCGCTACTGCTCCGTTATCCTGATCAGGGTCAAAACGAGCTGGGACAGACCTTGTTTTGGATGGAGAGCCAGATTGCTCTGATGGACAGCCGGGAAGTACATGTGTATTTGTGGATACTACTAGGGGCGACTGTACTACGCATACTGATCACTCCCTTCATTAGAGCCGGAATATATCAAAGCCTGCATACCGATGCGACTGAACCGCAAAGCCTGTCCTTTTTCAAGGGTATGAAACGCCATGGCATGTCGTCGTTGTTGTATTACACCATCGAGTTGGGACTGCTGCTGCTTCCCGCCTTTTGGGTAGTACCGAGACTCTACCCTATTGTAGCAGGAACGCTTCAATCTCCCTCTTACCTGCTTCATTTGTTGCCCTATGCCATGGGGTGGATGGCTTACGGATGGTTCATTCGGCAGTGCATCCTGTATATGCAACTGGGGACTGTCGGTGGTCACGCCATACTATCGTCCCTGCTCGCCTTCTTTCGCCAGCTCCTCCCAGCTGTCGGTATATCTCTTTTGCTCGGTGCTTGTGTGCTGCTGGTCTTCGGTCTATTTGGCACCATAGCGATGATTTGGACTGGTATGCTGGCGCTCATTCTCCAGCAATCGTATCATTTTGTTACTAGTCTGGTCAGGCTGTGGCATATCAGTTCGCAGTACAGACTATGGCATACCGATATCTCCAGTAGAAGCTAAGCCCTGCCTTTATGTTTTTTACTTCATTTCCGTCTGTCGAAAAATCTTGATTCATATCCGCGCAAACGACACATAACTGAATACTGTTAACAAGATCTGTTCCTGGGACATTAGGAGCAGATTTTTTTTGTAACTTTTTGCAATGAAACATTTGCCAAAGCCAGCCGTCTTTGTTACAATAATCGCAGTGAACTGATAGTAACAACTTTGTAATCTTTATTGTAACCTTTATCTCAAAAATAACGTTATTGTGAATACTGCTCTCCAAGGTGCACATCTTAAGTTAAGCCTAATTCCTGGCACCTAGGAAGCGGGGGAACCAGTTTGGGTGAATTGATCTCGCAACAGAGTGGTCATAGGGGAACCTTCTACCGAATCCTTAAGCTAACCTCGCAGGCATTGGAAGGGGTATATTTTTTTTGAAGAAGAAGCTAACGATCGCAGCTATGGGTCTTGCCATTGCCTTTACATCTTTTACATTCGGTGGCGGCAGTGCATATGCAGACTCTAAGATGGACCAGGTCATTCAAGATGCCAAAGGAACGAGCTACAGAAGCGGAGGCACTACACTCGAGGGATTCGATTGCTCCGGCTTCACAATGTATGTATTCAACAAACTGGGAATTAAACTTCCGCATCAATCCGGATCACAATTCAAAATGGGATCTTCTGTATCCCGCGATGAAATGAGACCTGGAGACCTGGTGTTCTTCAACACCACAGGAAGAGGCATTTCTCATGTAGGTATCTTCGTAGGTGAAGGGAAATTTGCCCACTCCTCGACTTCACGTGGTGTAGTAGTTAGCTCACTGAACGAAAATTATTACGCTAACCGCTATGTCGGTGCAAAAAGAATTATGAGCACAGACGCTTACCATTCTGTAGCTTCAGAAATTCCTGATGACGACAACGTAGAATAACTAACGCACAGCAAGCTAACCTTAGCCGCAATTTGATTCTGGCCGGAATCAAATTGCGGCTTTTTATGTCCACAACATCAGCAATTATTATCATTACTGACGAACTGAAGCCTCAAAAGGTTTCAATTTTAGCGAACATCGTCGGTTTTACCGTCAGCGCTGGGGGAGCATATGAGCAGTAAATCCTTCTTATTGAATGTATACCCGACTTGAGTATGAAATAAACACGCTTGCCATTCCCCTGCAACTTGTCTACAATCTGTTGTTAATGATTGAAGTACCTGTAAAAGGAGGATAGAACACATGCCGGCCTCAATATCCAACTATCGGATCGTACCGATGGACGAGCATCAAGCGGCTGCAATCTGTGAGTGGCGCTATGATCCACCTTATAATATATACGGTTGGCTCCCCTGGGAACAAATGAAGGCGCTTGAAGTCGAATTTGGAAGTCCCACGCTTCGCCAAGAGCAATATGTTGCCGTACTGGATGAAGAGAATAAGCTGACGGGATTTGCTCAATATTTTCCTATGATCGGTGTGACCCGGCTAGGTCTTGGAATGCATCCTGAAAGATGCGGACATGGCAAAGGCTCTGATTTTGTCCGTGCCATTGCAGAGGAAGCCCAACGACGCAACCCGAAGAATGAAATTGATCTAGAGGTACTCACTTGGAATGGGCGCGCTATCCGGGCTTACAAGGCGGCTGGATTTGAGCTTACAGATACCTATGAACGCCAGACTCCCGATGGCAAAAAACCGTTTTTTTGTATGGTATATCGTCCCGAGCACCAAACCCAGGTTCTATGATAAAAGCGCCTTCGGCATACAACCGCGATGTTGTATAGCGAAGGCGCTTTTATCATCATACGACAGATCATTACAAGCTCAATGACTGCTGCGCATTTTTTCAAAAGCTTCATTATATTGTTGGGCTTCCTTAATATCCACGGCCATAATACCGCCGTCGTCCCAAGAGGTCAAACGCAGAGTCACGGTCTTGTAATCAATCGTAATAAATGGATGATGATTGAATGCTTCAGATATAGCGGCAACTTCATCCACGAATGCAATCCCTTTCATAAAACTGGAAAAATTATATTTCCGAACGATCCAACGTCCTTCCTCCAGTTCCCAGCCCTCCAGTTTCTCCAGATGTGCTTCAATCTCTTCTTGTGTAAAAGGCATGTTACGAACTCCTCCCCGTTTATACGGAAGCCTTTCGACCGCTTAAATACGGCCAAAACTACGATATATTGGTGTACATATTACCACGGCCCCGTTGATAAATCCATAAGACGGACCTCAAATCAATGGGACTGACGTCAGCTCCTCGTCTCCAATGAGTACATAGATACGATGCTGCTCCGGCTCATAGATCACAACGCCACTGCCTACAGTGATTATGGGCTCTGTACCCAGTGCATAAAATAAGTCTTCTGCCAAAGCTTCATTGACTTCCTGGCGTCCCGCCGGGTCCAGCCTGTCCCAATCTTCTGCTTCCATCTCGAAAAATTCGTAGCTGTCTGGGATGCGTCCCACAGCCTCTGTCAAATCGTTCAAAATTTGTTCATACTCACGCCCATGCTTTACTCCCATGCCATTTCCTCCAATGGTTCCGCCATTCAATACATAATCACCTTATTATACCGGAAATTCGCACTTAACAAAAAAGAGAGTTTTGTCGATAAATACTATAATCCGTCTTGTAATGACGCGCTTGGGGCAAGGACGACCCCGGCGGCATGAAAGGATTCAAAATCTATTCTCATGGATGAGGTGTATCATGCAAATTTCAACCATTATCGGACTTGTGCTCGGGATTGTGTCACTGGTCGTCGGGATGATCTTAAAAGGCGCTCCGGTCGTCAATCTGGTCAATAATCCCGCTGCTTACATGATTATTTTCGTCGGAACGGCAGCGAGTATATTTATGGCCTTCCCGATGGCAGAAATCAAACGGATTCCGAAGCTGTTCAAGGTTATTTTCACCGAACAAAAACTGTTAGACCGCAAAGAGCTCATCGGTACGTTTACCGAGTGGGCATCCATTACCCGTCGTGAAGGTCTGCTCGCCTTGGAATCTAAGGTAGAGGAAATCGACGATCCCTTTATGCGTGGCGGCATGCGAATGATTATTGACGGAAATGATCAGGAATTCGTACGGGACGTTCTGATGGAGGATATCAATGCTACCGAGGACCGACATCGCTCTGGCGCGCTGATCTTCTCTCAAGCTGGTATGTACGCTCCAACGCTCGGGGTACTCGGTGCGGTTGTAGGTCTGATCGCCGCTCTGGCCGACCTTAGTGACATGGAAAAGCTTTCTCATGCCATTGCAGCAGCCTTCATTGCGACGTTGCTCGGTATTTTTACAGGTTATGTCCTGTGGCATCCGATGTCCAACAAGCTCAAACGGTTATCCAAAAAAGAAGTGGAGCTTAAATTAATGATGGTCGAAGGTCTGCTTTCCATTCAATCGGGGATATCGACGATTGCCATCAGTCAGAAACTGACGATCTTCCTGACTCCGACCGAACGGGCTACGATGACCCAGAAGGATGGCGATTCCAGTGAGTAAAAAGAGACATGAACCGCATGAAGAGCATGCTGACGAAAGCTGGCTGTTGCCATATTCCGACTTAATGACCCTTCTGTTGGCTCTTTTCATTGTCTTATTCGGTATGAGCTCGCTCGACGCCAAAAAATTTGAAACTATGGCTCAATCCCTGAGTGCAGCTTTTAGTGGCGGCACTGGCGTGCTGGATCACTCGGCCGCGAATCCGTCGTCACAATCCATGGATATGGGCAAAAATAAAGAACAAGTATCACAACCCTTAAAATCGAAGGCTACTTCTACCTCTGAACTGCAAAAACAGTTGGCCCAGCGGGAAGAAGAAGATTTAAAAAAACTTAAAAAACAAATGGATCAATACATTCAAAATAACGGCCTGACCCCGTTGCTGAATACCAAGCTGAACCAATCACAGCTGATGATCACCATTAGTGATAATGCCTTGTTTTCATCCGGGCAGGCCGAAGTAAAGCCGGAAGCAAGAAAGCTGGCCAAGTCTATTTCTAGTATGCTTCAGCAGTTCCCTGGCTATGATGTTATCGTATCGGGTCACACGGATAATGTACCGATCTCCAACAGCCAGTTCCCGTCCAACTTTGATTTGAGCGCCAAGCGCTCTCTGAATTTCTTGCGTATCTTGTTGCTCAATCCAGATCTCGATCCAACCAAGTTTGTATCCATCGGTTATGGCGAGTATCGTCCATTGGCAAGCAATCAAGATGGTCAAGGACGCTCCAAAAACCGTCGTGTTGAAATATCTGTTCTCCGCAAATATCAGAACGGGACACAAGTCATCAGTCCTACCTCAAGCTCGAGTGAAGGTTGATTATGCATATGTTATATGAACAAAGGCACCGCCGCATTTTTATGCAGCTGGTGCCTCTTTGTTTATGCTTCCTGTACTTCTGGCCCTGTCAGGTACACGATCATACGCTGTAGGCTATACGAAACTCCTCTGGCATTAGCTAAGCGTATAATCGAGCATCTGGCCAAGCTCCTGCTTCTCAGCCTCTGTCAGATCACGCCAGGCACCTTTCTGAAGGGACCCCAACCGAATATTCATGATTCGCAGCCGTTGCAGTTTTTTTACTTCATAACCGAAGGCAGCACACATACGCCGGATCTGACGATTTTTCCCTTCAGTCAGGATAATACGGAATACATACTCAGATACACGCGTCACCTCACAAGGTAGCGTTCGCTGGCCGAGTATTTTCACCCCACTGGACATGCCCTGCACAAAAGATGGTATGACAGGGCGATCCACTGTTACGATATATTCTTTCTCATGCTTGCCTTCTGCCCGTAAAATCTTATTCACAATGTCTCCATCATTGGTAAGTAAAATGAGACCTTCCGAATCCTTATCCAGGCGTCCAATCGGGAATATCCGCTGCGGGTGCCCCACAAAATCAACAACATTGCCTCTAATGTGGCTCTCCGTTGTACTTGTAATGCCCACCGGCTTGTTCAATGCAATATAGACGTGATCGGACTTCTCGCGCAGTGGCTTGCCGTTCACGCGAACATCATCGCCTTCCTCCGCTTGACTACCCAGCACGGCCACTTCGCCGTTAATCGTCACGCTGCCGCTCTCTACCAGCTTGTCCGCCTCCCGGCGCGAGCAAAAACCGGTTTCGCTGATAAACTTGTTAATGCGCAACCTGTGTACCCTCCATTTCTACTAACACACTTCCTCCTGCGCCCCTGCCCGTTACTCCGGCTTGGCAATCGGAAGCTGCACCAGGGCTGTCGTTCCCTCTCCCTCTGTGCTTTCAATATCCAGTGTGCCTTTATGACTCTGTATAATACGCTGGCTGACCATAAGTCCTAGTCCTGTCCCTGTTTCTTTGTTTGTGAAAAAAGGTTCTCCTAGCTTGGACAGCATTTCTGCAGGAATACCCGTTCCCTGGTCCCGTATGAAGATTTTAACGCTTTCTCCCTCCAAGAACAAATGAATCGTGATGATACCACCTTTACTCATAGCCTCCATGCTATTTTTAAGTAAATTAATGAATACCTGTTTTAACTGATTTTCTTCGGCGTATACCAGGGCAGGCTCGTCCGTGACCTGAAGATTGAATACAATGCCCAGCAGATGCGCCTGACTATCTAGTAAAGAAATCACATCGCTCACAATATAGCGAACATCTTTTTTCTGAAAATGCACCGCCTGTGGCTTCGCCAGAATTAAAAACTCGCTTACGATCAAATTAATGCGATCCAGCTCAGACATCATAATATCGTTGTGTTTCATATTCAACACTTGATTTTGCTGCTGTAGTTGGAGAAAACCACGTAGCGTGGTTAGCGGATTACGAATCTCATGCGCTACGCCTGCCGCTAGTTGTCCGACGGTTGTCAGTTTCTCTGATCTGCGCAACAGCTCCTCCATCCGGTTGCGACCCGTGATATCACGCGACACGCAGATAAACCCCAAAATCTGGCCTTCTTCATCCAGAATAGGAGACGTGCTCATACTAATCTCTACCGTACTTCCATCCTTACGCATTCTAAGGGACTCACTTGATACGATGCTCTCTCCCTGAAGCAGGCTCTTCTTCTGAAATTCATACTCCTCCTGTTGCTGCGGAGGTACAAACTCCAGCTTACGACCAACCAACTCTTTCTTGGTCCAGCCGTACAAAGCTTCGAAGGCATGATTGACCCGAACGACACGATCCTCTTCATCAGTCACATGAATCGCATCTGCTGTCTGATTAATAACCGATTCCAGATGCTCCTTTACAGAACGGTTCTCTTCATACATTTGTTCGAGTCTTCTCGTATACACCCCCAAATTGTAGGCCATCGCATTGATGCGCTCACCCAACTGTGCAAGCTCATGACCACCCTTGATTTCTAGCCGTGTATCAAAATGACCATCAGCCATCTCGTTCACTTTGCCCAGAATCGACTGAATTGGACGGACAAACAGACTGGCAAGCACATAGCTTCCAATGATCACAACCTCTAAAAGGACAATAGAAATGGCAATTAAACTAATCAATTGCTTGGAAATAACAGAAGTGATCGTATCATAATTCATAACAATACGGATAACATAGGCATCACGGTTAGCCGGATAAAAAGGTATGTAACTGACGAGAACCCGTTCGCCTTTAATATAGCAGTCTTGTACAATACTCTCCCCCGAGATGATAGCCCTGGACACGGCCAAACGATCCTCCTGCACTCTCGTTAGTTGATACGTGCCGAATTGGATCGGTTTGTTGTACATGTAATAGTATTTCCAGTCGTTCCCGTTCTTGTCCATCGTAGCGCCACCAAAGGTTGCAGGGTTAATTCCTGTAATCTCCATGATGCGATAATCCACTTGTTGGGTTTGCTTTACGATCTCATCGGGACTCAGGATGGTTATGAAATTTTGTACTGAAGTATCCTGAAAGGAAATTCGAATTAAGTAGTTACGTTTTTGGTCATAATAAAATCCCCATTTATTAATATGTGAGGAGTCTGAACCCGTGTAGTCAAATGATCCGGTCCAAAAATGATTCAGTTTCTGACCTTGCGCCATTGCAGCCTGTCCATGCTCATATAATTGGTCAACTGCATTTTTCCAATGCCCGGTCAATGGATCGGATGGCGTTACTTCTTTAGGATCGGAGGATTTGACAACCTTATACCCCTGCCCGTCTCGAATCATCAAAGAAATATTAATATCCCTGTGGAGTGTGGCTATCTGTTGAAGCTGTTCCTGCTGAATATTTCGGATGTCAGGATCGAGCTGATTGGCAGCCAACGTGGCAGAAAGCCACAGATTATATCCGAGCTGTTTGTCAACGGCCTCCCAGCTATGTTGGGTTTGTTCGATAGCTCCTCCGATAATTTTAGCGGTCAGAACCATTTTAGTTTCACTGTCACTTCTTAGATTTTCGTGGGTCGTGTAATAATTGAGTGCGATGTTTAACAACAGGATAAACAAGACGGACCCCGACAAAATGATCGTTATTCTGATTTTTATCGACACACTGATTTCTCACCTCTTGCCGTATGCTGGCGATTACTGGCAATTGCTAACTCAATGATACCGTAATAGCGCCTCTGATACCAGCATTTACATTTACCGGATATACATAAATACACACCTTGTGTACAGTATTGTCAATAGACGGGCGTTTGCCTACAATATAATAAGATAATCATCCACAGGTAGTCCACAAATACACAGATTTTATTATAAACTGTGGATAAACCTGTGGACAAGTGCCATGTTATCCACAATTTTATTCACATCATGTTAACAACGGAATATTTGTTCGTTGGATAATTCCGCGTTTGAAAGGAGCATTTTCCCAGTGACCACCATGGATCACGCCTATTGGATGAAAGAAGCCATTCAGGAAGCATATAAGGCAGAAACGTTAGGTGAAGTCCCCATTGGGGCTGTCATCGTAAAAGATAATGAAATCATCGGTCGCGGCTACAATTTGCGCGAGACGGATGCTGACCCAACCGCACATGCAGAGATGGTTGCCATTCGTCAGGCCAGTGAGCACTTAGGCGCTTGGCGCCTGCTGGATTGTAGGCTGTATGTCACTCTGGAGCCGTGTCCAATGTGCGCCGGAGCCATTGTTCAATCACGGGTTCCCCATTTGATATACGGAACTACAGATCCCAAGGCAGGCTGCGCAGGCACGCTGATGAATTTATTACAGGAGCCTCGGTTTAATCACTGTACAGAAGTAACTAGTGGTGTACTGCAGGAGGAATGCGCCTCGCTGCTAACGAGCTTTTTTCGGCATCTCCGGCAAAAAAGAGCGGCAGCCAGATTATCTCCTCCCCCATCCTCATCCTGAGGGGGAAAAGTCCAAAACACTTCATCTCATTGCTAATTCCCCATGGAAGGAGACCAACCCATGCCTATGAGCTTGTATAATACGCCTCAAGGTATCTTTTTACGGCCATTTAGCTTGGCGGATAGCGAAGCCCTTCTCGCCCTTAGGCACCGTAATAGGGATTCCCATGCGCCTTATGAGCCGCTTTACGAGGATTCATTTTTCACATTAGAGAAACAGCAGGATTATATCCGTCAGAAATTGCGTCAGGCCGAAGAGGATCGAGGTTACGTGTTCGGTATCTTTCTCTTAAAGGAAGAACGGCTCATCGGTTATATCTCTATTTCCAATCTAGTACGTGGAGTTGGACAATTCGCTGATATCGGCTACATGATGGATCATCATGAACAGGGTAAAGGGCATATGACCGCTGCCTTAAAGTTGATCATACAATATGCCTTTCGTGCCTTATCTCTACATCGTCTCCAAGCGGGTACCCTTTTGCATAATGATCCCTCACAACGTGTATTAAAAAAATGCGGCTTCCAGCCAGAAGGCATTGCTCGCAAGCTTATACAGATTCAGGGCGTATGGCAGGATCACCAGATGTTTGGACTTTTGGCTGAGGATGACGTGTGGCAGAGCTAAATGACTGCACAGGGACAACATTAACAGTAAACAAAAAACCGCCCGGCTTATGCCGAGCGGTTTTCTTACATCATATACGAAAAAAATGATGTTTTGCAATCATGTCATCCCATAATTAAGGAGCAACAGTTTGCATTTTTTGTTGCAGTTGTTCCATAGTCAGGACTTGATCACCTGTTGGAATACCCACTTTAAATGCTGCTTTAGCATTGATTTTGCTGTATTGCGTGTAGCCTGTTACGGACAATTTCACATTGTCTTTTGTAGCCGGATCATTCATCTCTACATTCGCATTCAGGTCTTGATACACAGGAATGTTATCCTTGTTCAAAGCTGTGTTAATGTCAAATTGTTTCACCGTCAAATAGTTTTTCAACTCATCCAGCTTTTTGCTAACTTCGCTGGTGTTGGATTGCAGTTCTTTCTTCGCTTCAGCCAGCTCTTCCTTCTTCACTTGAAGCATGCCAGCATATTCATCTTTAGACATCACATCAAGGACTTTAGGAAGCGCCTTAGTGATAAATGTATTGGTCGCTTGCTTCACATTGTCGTTCGTTATTTTGAACTGAACTACTTGTTTAGCTTCAACGCCTTGTGGCAATTTAGCGTCTTTAGGATCAATATCAAAGAAGTACGTAGCTTGATCATACTCGTTCATAATAGCAGCAATCACTTCATTCGCAAATTTCTGCGATTTTTCCTGATCCATGGCTGCAGGATTAAATTCTTGTCCTGATTGTTTAGCCAGTTCTTGTGGATCAATGATCAGGAATTTACCTACAACATCCTGTGGAAGCGGGTAAAATGGAATATTAGGAATTTTAACGTACAGTTTATCTTTAGTCATTACCATTGGAATCGTGAAGCTGGTGGAAAGATCACCTTTCAAATGAATGCCGAGCGTCATTTCAGATTGGAAAGGTTCTTTTTGGTATACACCATCCAGCGTAATATCAGCATTTTTCAGCATGCTAGTTACCATTGCACTTTGCTCACTTGGAACAGAAGCGGATGTAATGGTCAGTTCCTTAATCGTGAATTGACTTTTGGATTCATAAGAATTCAATTTCATTGCATTAGCTGTACCGGTCGTAACAGCTTCCTTCGGTTCTAACTTCTTGCTACAACCTACCAGGGCTACCGTCAAAAGTAACACCATAGTGAGTACCAAGACGGATAACTTTTTACTCATTGTGTAGATTCTCTCCTCTCGTAATTAACCCCTTTTTTATGCTAACAAAAAAAATACACACCCTCTATTTTAACTCATATTCTCAAACGGCGAAACACTTATTGGAAAATTTTCTTACAATAAGCACAAAGACACCCTGGCTCTCTAACCAGGGTGTCTTACACTATGCAATATATTTTAGGAGAAAGGTCTGCCTGCTTATGAGCCTTCTCTATTATGGTGATCCACGTGATTCCGCTGTTTCACCTTCTTGGAACCGGATAACGGCTCCTGCTGATGACTACGCTCACGCTTTTCGTTACTTCCACCAGAATCCTGTGCTTCGGGAACAGGAATGGCTTTAGGCTTGCTCATTTATGCATCCTCCATTCTCAGTCTATATTTTTGGTACATCAACGAATCCGTTTATTACCATTAAAAATAGGACTATAGATGGTGTAGATCTTCCGTTTTATCGTGATTTAGTGAATCCTGATGACGGCGATCATTACGATCCTGCTGCACTTGCTGTGCCTGATGACTATTAACTGGACGTTGCTCCAAATCATCAACAATGTTAGACAGGTTTTTATCCAGTCCGTCTTTGGCTTTTGTCATGTAGCCTTCCTCCTCATTCCTTCATGACCTACGAATGCGTCAACGACTGTAATGTTTGGGCACATTGGTGAATATGCCGAGTATAATCGGACACTAACTGCTGAATGATATCTGTTCGTTCATCCACAGACTGTCCGTCCCGCTCTACATCGACTAAGCTAACCTGTACTTCCCGGGAGTCTACATAAGTACATGCAAAATCAAAGGAGTACATTTGTCGGCCTTCAACCTCGATGTGGATTCGTATAGCCCGGTTATTGGCTTCATCTGCCTGTACCTGTGATTTGTCCCCTGAATTCAAAAGAATCGGCAGTTGTTCCTGCCAGGCCTCTACCAGCTTTTGCTGGTCTACTGTCATTTCTCGATTCATGCCAGCACCTCCACATCTGATAACGTGTGAAAAAAACGAGCTTTTTATACAACAAAAAAGCCATTCTCCACGATTCCTGATCATTAGCTTATAAAGGCCAATGTATCAGCTATCGTATTTGAATGACTTGGTTTATTTAAAATATGGCGGAGAGGATGGGATTCGAACCCATGTGAGCTTGCACTCTAACGGTTTTCAAGACCGCCCCGTTATGACCGCTTCGGTACCTCTCCAGGTGGTAAATGGATAAAGCTGCTTCCCTTTTAACATACTCAGGCGCAACAAAATTATTTTACCACAGGATTTCTAAGAATGCAACACTTACTGCTTAGGAGCAATAACCTCAATGCCTCGCATATATGAACGCAGCACTTCTGGGATCACGATGCTTCCGTCCTCTTGCTGATAGTTCTCCAAAATAGCAGCCACAGTCCGCCCCACAGCCAATCCTGAACCGTTCAGCGTATGTACAAATTCAGGCTTCGCCTTCGAATCTGGACGGAAACGAATGTTTGCACGACGCGCTTGGAAGTCTTCTGTGTTTGAACAAGAAGAAATCTCGCGGTACATGCCACTCTCAGGCAACCATACTTCCAGATCGTACGTTTTGGCAGACGTAAAACCCATATCTCCAGTGCAAAGTGCCAGCACACGATATGGAAGTCCGAGCAGCTGTAAAACACGCTCAGCATTATTCGTCATTTTCTCCAATTCCTCATAGGAGGTATCCGGGTGAACTAGCTTAAGCATCTCTACCTTATTGAACTGATGCTGACGGATCAGGCCACGTGTATCACGTCCTGCTGATCCTGCCTCCGAGCGAAAGCAAGAGCTGTATGCTACATAATATTTTGGAAGCTGCTCCGCATTCATAATCTCTTCACGGTGGTAGTTCGTTACCGGAACTTCAGCCGTAGGAATGAGATAATACTCAGTATCACGCAGCTTAAACAAATCTTCTTCAAACTTCGGAAGTTGACCCGTTCCGTACAAGCTATCCCGATTTACAATGTATGGAGGAAGCATTTCTTCATAACCATGCTCACTGCTGTGCAGATCCATCATAAAGTTAATCAGCGCACGCTCTAATCTTGCTCCCAGTCCTTTGTAGAACGTAAAACGAGAACCCGTTACCTTGGCTGCTGCCTCAAAATCAAGAATATCTAGATCCTGAGCCAATTCCCAATGCGCTTTAGGTGTAAAAGAAAACTCGCGTGGCTCCGACCAGCGACGGATTTCTACATTATCCTCTTCCGATGCACCTACAGGTACTGTTTCATTAGGAATATTCGGAATAGACATCACCAGTTCGTCGATCTGTACTTCCAGTTCGCGTACTTGCTCATCTAATTCTTTAATACGATCGGAGACTTGACGCATTTCTGCAATCAGATCATCCGCATTTTCCTTATTCTTCTTCAACTTGGCTACTTCACCGGATACCACGTTCCGACGATTTTTGAGTCCTTCGCTTTCTTGTAGTAACTCACGACGGCTTACATCCAGATCTGTAAAACCATTAATCAGATCCAGAGATTTCCCCCTGTTCTGCAAAGCTTTCTCAACCCGACCAAGCTCATTACGTAAAATCTTTATATCTAACACAGGTAATCCCTCCTACACTACAAACCTGACTTTCCCCTATTCGCGGACCATATCCACAAAATACTGATGTAACCGATAATCGTCTGTTAACTCCGGATGGAAGGATGAAGCCAGCAAATGACCCTGACGGGCTGCCACGATCTCGCCGTTATACTCAGACAGCACATCTACTCCCGTTCCAACAGACTGTATTAATGGCGCGCGTATAAATACAGCACGAACCGGTTCCTCAATCCCTTTAATGTTCAAGTCTGTTTCAAAGCTTTCTCTTTGGCGACCAAATGCATTACGCGATACTGTAATATCCATGAGTCCCAAATGTGCTTCTTCCTGTCCTTGAATCGTTTTAGCCAGTACAATCAATCCCGCGCAAGTACCGAATACAGGCTTGCCTTGATTGGAAAACTGACGTACAGCCTCTATAAAATTATACTTGCGCATTAGCTTACCGATAGTGGTACTTTCACCACCGGGAATGATAAGACCGGACAGCTCATCGAGCTGTTCGATCTTCTTCACCGCTATACCTTCCGCACCCGCACGTTCAACGCTTCGTATATGTTCAGCTACAGCGCCTTGCAGCGACAATACACCTATTTTCATGCCGGTCCCTTCTTTCTTACCAACCACGATCCTGCATGCGCTCATGCGGTGCCAGTTTGGAAATTTCAATGCCTTTCATAGGAGTTCCCAAATTCTTGGAGACTTCTGCGATTAGCTTGTAATCCGTATAATGAGTGGTCGCTTCCACGATTGCACGTGCAAACTTCTCAGGGCTATCCGATTTGAAAATACCAGAACCTACAAAGACGCCATCAGCGCCTAAATGCATCATTAACGCGGCATCGGCAGGTGTCGCTACACCACCCGCTGCAAAGTTGACCACAGGCAGCTTGCCAAGCTCATGCACTTCCAACAGCAGTTCATAAGCAACTCCGAGGTTTTTCGCTTCTGCATACAGCTCGTCCTTCGACAAGTTTTGCACCTTGCGAATTTGACCATTGATAAAACGCATATGCCGAACGGCCTCAACAATATTCCCAGTTCCCGGTTCGCCCTTCGTACGGATCATAGATGCACCCTCACCAATACGACGCAGCGCTTCTCCCAGATCCTTGGCTCCACAAACAAATGGAACGGTGAACTCCCGCTTATCAATATGGAAAACTTCATCCGCAGGTGTCAGCACTTCGCTCTCATCGAGATAGTCAACACCGAGAGATTCCAGTACCTTTGCCTCTACAAAGTGACCGATGCGAGCCTTAGCCATAACAGGAATAGAAACAACCTTCATAACTTCTTCCACAATCGTTGGATCAGCCATACGAGCAACCCCACCAGCTGCACGGATATCCGAAGGCACCCGTTCAAGAGCCATTACAGCTGTAGCTCCTGCTGCCTCTGCAATTTTAGCCTGCTCAGCGTTCATGACATCCATGATTACGCCGCCTTTTTGCATCTCTGCCATACCTCTTTTTACACGCGAAGTTCCCGTTTCCATGTCGTTGCCTCCTGTAAGGGTTACGTTTAGATTCTAACTTAATATTTTACCGCACGAATGCCAAATACACAATCATTTCAAGCTGCAAAATAAGTAATGAAAAACAAGGTAGGTCGCCTAGCTTGCTTTTTTAGAAGAGGTTCTTAATTCCTTGGAACAGATCTCCGAAGAAATCACCGATTGCCCGGAAAAGCATTCGGAACCAGCCGCCCTCTTCTACTGCCGTCGTAGTAACCAGATCAACGGTTTTTGTCTGCCCTTTATCCACACCGTCTGTCTTGTACGTGTACGTAATTGTTCCGACTTTGGCCCCTTGCTTCAAAGGTGCCACCAGAGAGCTTGCTGGTGTAATGTTCGTTGTAAAGGTTACCTTAGGATTGCTCGCGCCCTTAGGTACAATAAAGCTTACTGCATCCTTGGTGACGATCGGTACTTCTGTTTCCGTACCTTTGGTCACAGGCACATTCTCAACACCCTTAACCACCGTCTTTGGAGCAACAACCTGCTTCACTTCAAAGTTATCAAAACCATAGTTCAGTACTTTAGCTGTCTCTGTAAAACGGTGTGCATCTGAATCAGCTCCCATAACTACACTGATGAGACGCACTCCGTTGCGTTCAGCGGTTCCTGTAAAACAGTTGCCAGCATTAGCCGTATGGCCTGTTTTCATCCCGTCTAAACCTGGGTAAGCAAACTTTCTAAAGTTAGTAATATTTTTGTTTGCTTCTAGCATCCAGTTATAGTTAATAATCGGCGCCTTGTCGGTAGGACGGAATTTGTAAGATTGAATTGTGGTGAATCGCGTGTAATCCGGATGATCTTTAATGATGTAACCAGCCAGAGTAGCTGCATCTCTCGCTGTCATCACAGTTTCCCGGTCTGTATCCGGCTGGAAGCCCTTCGGCATATCACCACGGTCCAAACCAGTCGAGTTGATAAAATACGTATTTTTCATGCCCATTTTCTGAGCTGTTTCATTCATTAGTTTTACAAAGTCCTGCTCAGTTCCGGATACGCGTTCAGCAAGGGCTACTGTTGCATCATTAGCAGAACCTACCGCCATTGCAATATAAAGCTCTTCTACCGTATGTTGATCCCCTTGAGCCAAAAAAATACGTGATCCAATGCTCTTAGAAGCATTCTCGTTAACCGTAACCTTATCCGTCCACTTAAGTTTACCTTGCTTAACCTGTTCAGCCACGATGTACTCTGTCATCATTTTAGTCATACTTGCTGGTGGAAGTGGCTCATCTGGATTCATAGACAGCAATACTTGCCCAGTGGAAGGCTCGATCAAAATGGCGGAACGTAGTGCCAGACTAGGGGGGTTAATAGAACCTGTCCCCGTAATATTGGTTGCCTGTGTTGCCGCTCCAGCTGCAAAAGTAGCCACGCTCGGATCGAAATTGCCTACAACAGGCAATGCCGACATATACATCATATTAAGCACCATGACTGCAGTCACACTCTTTTTAATCATGCTGCGTTTTGTATTTTGCTTTAAATTGTTCGCTTTCAAATGAATACAAACTCCTCTCGTACCTCAACCCGATCCGCTATGTATAACGAGACGGTGGTTACAGCCTCTACTTGGCCAATGTAATTAATGTTTTAATGTTATAAAATCCAGTTTTATTTCGTTTTCTTAGTTGTATCCTGTCATGAGCATTTCCTGCTCGAATCTTCTTCACTGGTAGGAATCGTCCAAAAGACCTACGTGCCCTAATTCATCACTTATTTCGTCATAAAGGCGGACACTTGTCTATTCTATCACAGGGGTATCTCTAAAAAAAGACAGGCAGAGCGAAATACGCTCTGCCTGTCGTCAAGTCTACTACAGCCGAACTTTATAGAGAGTAGTTTGGTGCTTCTTTCGTAATTTGCACATCATGCGGATGACTCTCACGCAGACCAGCACCTGTAATACGGATAAAGCTTGTATCGTTACGAAGCTCCTCAATATTAGCTGTACCGCAATAACCCATACCAGAACGAAGACCGCCCAACAGCTGATGAACAGTGTCGGAAAGTGGCCCTTTATAAGCAACACGTCCTTCGATGCCTTCCGGTACCAATTTCTTGTCGTCATCTTGGAAATAACGATCTTTACTACCTTGCTTCATCGCAGCCATAGAACCCATGCCACGATATACTTTGAAGCGGCGTCCTTGATAAATTTCAGATTCGCCTGGGCTTTCTTCCGTACCTGCAAAAAGACTTCCCAGCATTACCGCAGAAGCCCCTGCCGCAATGGCCTTTGTAATTTCACCGGAGTATTTAATACCGCCGTCTGCAATAATCGGAATATTATATTCACGTGCTACTGTTGCACAATCATAAATTGCTGTTACTTGTGGAACACCAATCCCTGCGATTACGCGTGTTGTACAGATGGAGCCTGGACCAATACCGACTTTTACGACCGATGCTCCAGCTTCAATCAATTCGCGCGTTCCGTCACCAGTAGCTACATTACCTGCTACAATCGTCAGATCAGGATAAGCTTCACGCAGCTTGCGGACTGCTTCAATAATGTTAATATGATGCCCGTGAGCAGAGTCCACAACAATCATATCCACACCAGCTTTTACAAGTGCTTCAGTCCGATCAAATGTATCTTTGGAAATGCCGACAGCCGCACCGACCAGAAGACGGCCTTGTGCATCTTTCGCTGCGTTCGGAAATTGAATAGCTTTCTCAATATCTTTAATGGTGATAAGGCCTTTGAGATAATTTTCATCATCGACCAAAGGGAGCTTTTCAATTTTATGCTTTTGCAAAATGACTTCCGCTTCCTGTAAAGTCGTACCTACAGGTGCAGTTACCAGTTCTTCCTTCGTCATGACTTCACTGATTTTAAGGTTAAAATCGTGAATAAAGCGAAGATCGCGGTTAGTAATAATACCCACCAGTTTGTTTTCTTCGTTTACAACAGGTACACCAGAAATACGGTATTTACCCATAACTGCTTCAGCATCGGATACCAAATGATCCGGAGTCAATGAGAATGGATTGGTGATAACACCGCTCTCCGAACGTTTAACCCGATCCACCTCCACCGCTTGCTGTTCAATCGACATATTTTTATGAATAATACCGATACCGCCCTCACGAGCCATCGCGATTGCCAACACTGCCTCAGTAACAGTATCCATACCAGCACTCATCAAAGGAATATTCAGCTTTACGTTATCACTCAAACGAGTCGCTACGCTTACTTCTTTGGGCAGAACCACCGACTTGCGAGGTACCAGCAAAACATCGTCAAAGGTAAGGCCTTCCTTACCGAATTTATCTTCCCACACCAAGATGATCCTCCTTCAAATTGTTTAGTCTGTATTGGTCTTGTTGTCTGTCCGACATGGACAAATCAAGGCTCTCTGAAAATATATTATTGCAATCTTAGCAAAGCGGTATAGGGGTGTCAAGCCTTCATCAATAGCCCTAACCTTTAGTATTTCCCTGTACAAACAACTGTACTCCTACGAAGGACAACCTTTAAAAATAAGCGTTTCCAAAGGTAATAACTATTTACAAGAGCATATCTCCTCTTTGAGTCGCAGCATGGAAGCAATTATATAAGTGGTTTGTACCGTAATATACCAAAGAGAACCATGATCTCATTGAGATCATGGTTCTCTTTACTTGTTGCTTGGCGACGTCCTACTCTCCCAGGACCCTGCGGTCCAAGTACCATCGGCGCTGGAGGGCTTAACGGTCGTGTTCGGGATGGGTACGTGTGGAACCCCTCCGCTATCGCCACCAAACATGAATTTACATTGTAAATTCTTTAACAGGAATCAGCATCGCCAAATGCTGTGTGTTTGCTTGTTTCATATAAGCTACTTGAGCTTATACAATACAAAACTTACACCCTGAAAACTGGATCCGAAACTTATTTGCGTTTTATTCTTAGGATAAGCCCTCGACCGATTAGTATTGGTCAGCTCCATGCATTACTGCACTTCCACCCCCAACCTATCTACCTCGTCGTCTTCAAGGGGTCTTACTAATTGGGAAATCTCATCTTGAGGGGGGCTTCACGCTTAGATGCTTTCAGCGCTTATCCCTTCCGTACATAGCTACCCAGCGGTGCTCCTGGCGGAACAACTGGTACACCAGCGGTACGTCCATCCCGGTCCTCTCGTACTAAGGACAGCTCCTCTCAAATTTCCTACGCCCACGACAGATAGGGACCGAACTGTCTCACGACGTTCTGAACCCAGCTCGCGTACCGCTTTAATGGGCGAACAGCCCAACCCTTGGGACCTACTTCAGCCCCAGGATGCGATGAGCCGACATCGAGGTGCCAAACCTCCCCGTCGATGTGGACTCTTGGGGGAGATAAGCCTGTTATCCCCAGGGTAGCTTTTATCCGTTGAGCGATGGCCCTTCCATGCGGTACCACCGGATCACTAAGCCCGACTTTCGTCCCTGCTCGACTTGTAGGTCTCGCAGTCAAGCTCCCTTCTGCCTTTGCACTCTTCGAATGATTTCCAACCATTCTGAGGGAACCTTGGGGCGCCTCCGTTACTCTTTAGGAGGCGACCGCCCCAGTCAAACTGCCCACCTGACACTGTCCTCGCACCGGATCACGGTACCAAGTTAGAACCTAGATACGATCAGGGTGGTATCCCAAGGATGCCTCCTCTCAAGCTGGCGCTCAAGATTCAACGGCTCCCACCTATCCTGTACAGATCGTACCCAAATTCAATATCAAGCTGCAGTAAAGCTCCATGGGGTCTTTCCGTCTTGTCGCGGGTAACCTGCATCTTCACAGGTATTAAAATTTCACCGGATCTCTCGTTGAGACAGCGCCCAAGTCGTTACGCCATTCGTGCGGGTCAGAATTTACCTGACAAGGAATTTCGCTACCTTAGGACCGTTATAGTTACGGCCGCCGTTTACTGGGGCTTCGGTTCATAGCTTCGCCCCGAAGGGCTTACCACTCCCCTTAACCTTCCAGCACCGGGCAGGCGTCAGCCCGTATACTTCGCCTTGCGGCTTCGCACAGACCTGTGTTTTTGCTAAACAGTCGCTTGGGCCTTTTCACTGCGGCCCCCTCGGGCTATTCACCCTACCGAGGCACCCCTTCTCCCGAAGTTACGGGGTCATTTTGCCGAGTTCCTTAACGAGAGTTCTTCCGCGCGCCTTAGAATTCTCTTCTCGCCTACCTGTGTCGGTTTGCGGTACGGGCACCTTCTCCTGGCTAGAGGCTTTTCTTGGCAGTCTGAGATCATGACCTTCGCTACTATAATTTTCGCTCCCCATCACAGCCCAGCCTTACGATGTGCGGATTTGCCTACACACCAGCCTCACTGCTTAGACGGACATCCATCAGTCCGCGTCACTACCCTACTGCGTCACCCCATCGCTCATAACGGATTACGGTGGTACAGGAATTTCGACCTGTTGTCCTTCGACTACGCCTATCGGCCTCGCCTTAGGTCCCGACTTACCCTGAGCGGACGAACCTTCCTCAGGAACCCTTAGGCTTTCGGCGGATCTGATTCTCACAGATCTTTTCGTTACTCATACCGGCATTCTCACTTGAATGCAGTCCAGCGCTCCTTACGGTACACCTTCAACCCGCATTCAACGCTCCCCTACCCCTGATGCAAGCATCAAGCCATAGCTTCGGTGGTGTGTTTAGCCCCGTTACATTTTCGGCGCAGAGTCACTCGACCAGTGAGCTATTACGCACTCTTTCAATGGTGGCTGCTTCTAAGCCAACATCCTGGTTGTCTGTGCAACTCCACATCCTTTCCCACTTAACACACACTTGGGGACCTTAGCTGATGGTCTGGGCTGTTTCCCTTTCGACAATGGATCTTAGCACTCACTGTCTGACTCCCGGAACTAAATCTATGGCATTCGGAGTTTGACTGAGCTTGGTAACCCTTGCGGGCCCCGCACCCAATCAGTGCTCTACCTCCACGATTCTTCTTTCCGAGGCTAGCCCTAAAGCTATTTCGGGGAGAACCAGCTATCTCCGGGTTCGATTGGAATTTCTCCGCTACCCCCACCTCATCCCCGCATTTTTCAACATGCGTGGGTTCGGGCCTCCAGTGCGTGTTACCGCACCTTCACCCTGGACAGGGGTAGATCACCCGGTTTCGGGTCTACGTCCACGTACTCATTCGCCCTATTCAGACTCGCTTTCGCTGCGGCTTCAGCTCTTCACCTTAACCTTGCACGGGAACGTAACTCGCCGGTTCATTCTACAAAAGGCACGCCATCACCCATAAATAGGGCTCTGACTTCTTGTAAGCACACGGTTTCAGGATCTATTTCACTCCCCTTCCGGGGTGCTTTTCACCTTTCCCTCACGGTACTGCTTCACTATCGGTCGCCAGGGAGTATTTAGCCTTGGCAGATGGTCCTGCCGGATTCATACGGGGTTTCACGTGCCCCGCACTACTCGGGATCCGTCTCGGAGAGAACAAGTTTTGAACTACAGGGCTTTTACCTTCTCTGGCGGGCCTTTCCAGACCTCTTCATCTAACCGGTTCCTTTGTAACTCCATGTGAGACGTCCCACAACCCCAAGGAGCAAGCTCCTTGGTTTGGGCTAATCCGCGTTCGCTCGCCGCTACTGACGGAATCACTATTGTTTTCTCTTCCTCAGGGTACTTAGATGTTTCAGTTCCCCTGGTCTGCCTCTATTCTGCCTATGTATTCAGCAGAAAGTGACTGTCGATGAAGACAGCCGGGTTTCCCCATTCGGACATCCCCGGATCAAAGCTTGCTTACAGCTCCCCGAGGCCTTATCGTTGTTCGCCACGTCCTTCGTCGGCTCCTGGCGCCTAGGCATCCTCCGTGTGCTCTTTGTAGCTTAACCTAGACTTTTCTTTCAAAGAAAGAAAATGTCGATGTTCGATAAAGAATGATTTTTGCCAAAGGCAAAAGATCTTTCCTTACCTGCTACCTTTATTTCACTTGTTTACACAAGATCAGCTTAAAGGAATATTCTAAAACGCAATTTCGTTTCGGTATCCAGTTTTCAAGGTGCAATTCGCTTCATCGAAGCGAAACCCGATGAATATTTCGGTTCCACACGGATGTGTGAATGAAACATTCGTCGAAGCTTGAGAGTTTGAGCTCTCAAAACTGAGCAACGAGTGAGTAACAGGCCTAAACCTGAGTTTTGAAGCTTACGCTTCATATTTGAATGTTTCCGTTGCAGGAAACGATTCTCCATAGAAAGGAGGTGATCCAGCCGCACCTTCCGATACGGCTACCTTGTTACGACTTCACCCCAATCATCTACCCCACCTTCGGCGGCTGGCTCCCTTGCGGGTTACCCCACCGACTTCGGGTGTTGTAAACTCTCGTGGTGTGACGGGCGGTGTGTACAAGACCCGGGAACGTATTCACCGCGGCATGCTGATCCGCGATTACTAGCAATTCCGACTTCATGTAGGCGAGTTGCAGCCTACAATCCGAACTGAGACCGGCTTTTCTAGGATTGGCTCCACCTCGCGATTTCGCTTCCCGTTGTACCGGCCATTGTAGTACGTGTGTAGCCCAGGTCATAAGGGGCATGATGATTTGACGTCATCCCCACCTTCCTCCGGTTTGTCACCGGCAGTCTGCTTAGAGTGCCCAGCTTGACCTGCTGGCAACTAAGCATAAGGGTTGCGCTCGTTGCGGGACTTAACCCAACATCTCACGACACGAGCTGACGACAACCATGCACCACCTGTCTCCTCTGTCCCGAAGGAAAGGTCTATCTCTAGACCGATCAGAGGGATGTCAAGACCTGGTAAGGTTCTTCGCGTTGCTTCGAATTAAACCACATACTCCACTGCTTGTGCGGGTCCCCGTCAATTCCTTTGAGTTTCAGTCTTGCGACCGTACTCCCCAGGCGGAATGCTTAATGTGTTAACTTCGGCACCAAGGGTATCGAAACCCCTAACACCTAGCATTCATCGTTTACGGCGTGGACTACCAGGGTATCTAATCCTGTTTGCTCCCCACGCTTTCGCGCCTCAGCGTCAGTTACAGCCCAGAGAGTCGCCTTCGCCACTGGTGTTCCTCCACATATCTACGCATTTCACCGCTACACGTGGAATTCCACTCTCCTCTTCTGCACTCAAGCTCCCCAGTTTCCAGTGCGACCCGAAGTTGAGCCTCGGGATTAAACACCAGACTTAAAGAGCCGCCTGCGCGCGCTTTACGCCCAATAATTCCGGACAACGCTTGCCCCCTACGTATTACCGCGGCTGCTGGCACGTAGTTAGCCGGGGCTTTCTTCTCAGGTACCGTCACTCTTGTAGCAGTTACTCTACAAGACGTTCTTCCCTGGCAACAGAGCTTTACGATCCGAAAACCTTCATCACTCACGCGGCGTTGCTCCGTCAGGCTTTCGCCCATTGCGGAAGATTCCCTACTGCTGCCTCCCGTAGGAGTCTGGGCCGTGTCTCAGTCCCAGTGTGGCCGATCACCCTCTCAGGTCGGCTACGCATCGTCGCCTTGGTAGGCCTTTACCCCACCAACTAGCTAATGCGCCGCAGGCCCATCCACAAGTGACAGATTGCTCCGTCTTTCCTCCTTCTCCCATGCAGGAAAAGGATGTATCGGGTATTAGCTACCGTTTCCGGTAGTTATCCCTGTCTTGTGGGCAGGTTGCCTACGTGTTACTCACCCGTCCGCCGCTAGGTTATGTAGAAGCAAGCTTCTACATAACCCCGCTCGACTTGCATGTATTAGGCACGCCGCCAGCGTTCGTCCTGAGCCAGGATCAAACTCTCCATTAAAGACCAACCGAAGCTGGTTTATAGAAAGAGCGATAAGCTCATTTTGAAACTGACGAGATAAAAATATCTCTTGTTTGATTTTGCAAGCAAAATCGTTTTACTCACTCGTTGTTCAGTTTTCAAAGATCAAACATTCTTTTTCGGTCGATTCAGTTTATCGCTTCATCAACTCTTATATCATATCATCTCCGAACCAACTTTGCAAGCACTTTTTTTAAATCTTTTTTTGTAACACTCGCTCGCAATATTGTATTTCTTGGCCGGAATTAGAGTATACCACTCCCCATATTTAAATGCAACCGTTTTTTAATAAATTGTTTTTACTATCATTATTGTTGTAATGACATCCTGTGTACTCTGTACTTTTGCTAAATGGACTTAGTTATCTGCATCCAAGAACGACGTGAGATCCATTCAATGATCTCGAATACGCGTGTTGCTCATTACAACTCAAGTGCATATTCTGCTTTTTCTTTAATATTGATGATTTGACAAAGAAAGGATGGGTAAAAAAGATAAGGAGCTAGCAACAAACCATGCGATAGCAGCTTTGTTTCACGCAACTTTAGGTAATGATTAATTATAACTGTATAGAGGAGTAGATTTACTAATGAAGCAACGAAGGCGAACATGGACGAGAATTGTGTTTCTTATCATCTCTTGCTTACTGCTTTTCGTGATCTCAGGATTTGTGTATGAGTGGATTGCATCCAAAAAGGATAAATCACAATACCCACCTCCGGGGGAATTGGTCGATGCCGGGGGTTATCGACTCCATATTCGTAAACTCGGTAACGGCTCTCCAACAATATTGCTTGAATCAGGGAGCGGGGAAAGTAGCCTGTCATGGAGAGATATTCCCGAAAAACTGTCATCATTCGCCACTGTTGTATCCTATGACCGGGCAGGCTATGCCTGGAGCGAGGAGGCTGCTACTCCACGAACCGGGGAAAACATCGTTCGAGAGCTTCATGTCGCCTTAAAAAACGCAGACATCCAAGCTCCTTATATTCTGGTAGGCCATTCCCTTGGAGGGATGTACTCAAGACTGTACGCGCAGACATACAAAGACGAAGTGGCAGGATTGGTTCTGGTGGATGCCAGGCCTGAAAATGACGCTCGCCGGACAAATGAGATCTATGCCAAGGAACGGCCTAAGGTCAATCCCTCCCCGTTAATATCCATTCTCCTAGAAAAGTCAGGGGCTTTTCGCCTGTTCCCCAATTTAATGCTAACGGGTCGGGTCGAATATCAAGATAGAAAATCTTTTGTGAATATTGTCGCTTCCTCTAAATACTTTCGATCTGTTGCGGAGGAGGGTGATCTAGCAAGCACTACCGAAGATGCCATACGGGGACAGCATCTGGGTAACCTCCCTGTACGTGTAATTGCCCGGGGCATTCAACAAGATTTGACTCAGTTCGGTATTAGTAAACGCGGAAATGATCAGATCGAACAAAGCTGGCAAATGGGACAGCGCGAGATGCTTAACATCTCTACAAACAGCAAATTTATTGTTGCCAAGAAGAGCGAGCATATGATCATCCATGATCAACCGGAGCTTGTCATCCAAGTCATCCGTGAACTCATCACCGACACAAGACACTTTCAGTCAACCATGTCTAAAGCATACACAGATGATTAGGGACTTTATATGTTAAACAGCATAAAAAAATAAAAGACGCCCGAGTTCCTTCTATATAAAGGAATTCGGGCGTCTTTGCTGCCTAACACTTATTATGCTTGATTGAGCTTAGGACAAAATGGGCTTGTTTTTAGATGAGGCCTCTGTGACCTTGCCAAGTATCTGTCTCAGTACTTTAGCATTTTCCCCAATAAAACCGGAATCAAGCAGCACATCATGCGTTCCGATGACTTCGTATTCTTTGTATTGGCCAAGTGTCGCCTGTTGCCATAACAATTTATCTAATGATGTATCCGGACCAATACTATCATCCTCTGCAATTAGAGCATGGATATTCGCATGAACTTCACCTGAGTTAATAAGCTCATCGCGGTAGACGGAGTAAACCAACATTTTGTCCATGACTCGCTCCCTGTCCACTGGATCGGCGAGGAATGCTTTGTACTGGTCCCTAATGCTGTCCAGTACCATCTCGACAATCTCTTCAAGCTCCTCCGGTGTCGATTCATCCTTGGACATCTTTCTCATAGCATCTACCATAATAAGGTCGCTAACATGGTGACCTCGGCTTTCCATGGCTTTCGCTACCTCGAAGGCGAGATTTCCTCCAAGTGAGTATCCCAGGAATACATATGGGCCCTCTGCTTGAATATCCACGATGGCATCGATGTATCGATCCAGCATATCTTGACCCTGGAAACGATCGCCGATAAATTCCATCCCGTACACCTCGCAAAGCCCTTCCAGCTCCTTGGCCATCTCATAGTACCCCAGAGAGTGGCCTACCCGTGGAGGGAAGCAAAACACTTTGAGCGTTCCTTTCCCTGGGAAGCGGATAATTTCCATTTCCTCTTCATTAGCAGCAGTTGTTGCCTGCAGCTTGGAAATTTCATGCGCCATTTCTTCCACAGTCGGCAGATTAAACACGACTTGGAGTGGGAGCTGGACGCCCATACCGGACGAGATCCTTTGGATCAAGCCCAATACTTTCAGGGAATGGCCCCCAAGTTCGAAGAAATGATCCCTGATCCCGATTTCCTGTACGCCGAGCACTTCGGACCAAATCTGAGCGAGCTCTACTTCTGTCTGCGTACGCGGCGCGATATACTCCGCTGTGCTCCGCAGAAGTGTTTCCGGTGCCGGTAGCGCTTTGCGATCCAATTTGCCATTCGGATTCAGCGGCATTTGTGCCAACTGTACGAAAGCAGTCGGAATCATGTAGCTTGGCAGCTCGCTGGCCAGTGCCTCGCGTAGTACGCCCGCTGCAAGCCCCTCTTCGGCCACAAAGTATGCACAAAGTTGAGTACTTCCGGTGGAGTCAGCCAGTGCTAGAACAACCGCTTCCTGCACCGATGGCACCTTCAGAATTTGTGCCTCCACTTCTCCCAGTTCAATGCGGTAACCGCGGATTTTTACCTGGTGATCGATCCGCCCCAAATACTCAATATTCCCGTCTGGCAGCCATCGGGCCAAATCGCCCGTTCGGTAAATTCGCGCTCCCGGTTTGTACGGGTGAGGAATGAACTTCTCTGCCGTCAGGTCCGGCTGGTTGAAATACCCCCGCGCTACCCCTTCGCCCGCAATGCAGAGTTCTCCCGGTACCCCCACAGGTGATACCTGAGAAGCGCTGTCCATCATCCATACTTGGACGTTAGCGTACGGTTTGCCGATCGGCACATGCATTAGGGCCGCAGTTTCAAGGTTCGTTGTATACCGAGTCGCATATACGGCTGCTTCCGTAGGACCGTAGATGTTTTCCAGTACTGCGTAAGGAGATACTTTATAATACTCTTCCACAAGTTTGGCAGGCAGCGTCTCGCCGCAGGCAAACAGGTATTTCAGAGTAAGGAATCCTTGGGTGCCGCTTTCTTTCAAGTATTGAACGAGCACACTGAGCATCGACGGCACCAAATTGAGATGCGTGATACGGTTCGTATCCACGGCCCCTAGCAGTGCCATCGGGTCTTTGTCCACGCCTTGTGGCAGGATCACGAGAGTCCCCTCTCCAAAGAACCAGCAGAACAGCTCCGGCACGGAGAAGTCAAAGGTAAATGTCGTTTTGAGCAGGAAACGGTCGCCTGCCAACATCGGATATTCAGCTTCCAACTGACTCAGCGTATGGACGGCAGCGCGATGTTCAATCATTACCCCTTTCGGCTTGCCGGTTGAACCTGACGTGTAAATGATATACGCCAGATGCTCCGGCCCCGCAATTGGCTCCAGATTCGAGCTATCCGCATGATACGCCTGCGGATCATCAAGTGCCAGGATCGTGCCAGTGAACGGAAAACGATCTTTGAGATGGTTCTTCGTCAGCAGAAGCTTCGCTCCCGAATCCTCCAGCATGTGGCGAATACGATCTTCTGGGAACTCCGGATCAATCGGTACATAGGCCCCGCCAGCTTTTAGAATGGCATGAATGCCAATGATCATCTCAAGCGAACGCTCGACCATGATGCCGACTGGTTGGTCCGGTCTGACCCCTTGGGCACGCAGCGTACGTGCAAGGCGGTTCGCCTGCTGATGAAGTTCTCCATAGGTAAGCTCCGTTTCACCGTAAATAAGTGCTGTACAATCCGGTGTGAGTGCTGCTTTTTCCTCAAATATACCGTGAAGGGTCTGCTCACGCGGATAAGGAGCTGCTGTATCGCCCCACACCTCTATAATCTGCGATTTCTCTTCTGGCGTGATCAGCTCCAGCTCATCAATACGGATAGCAGGTTGAACAGCAACGCTTGTCAGAATTCTCGTCAAGTGTCCTTGAATTCGTTCCACGCTCTCCCGATCATAGACGCGGGCATTGTAACGGTACAAGAACTCCAGATTACGACCCGGCAGCACAATGAGGTTAAAATCATAATTCGTCTGTTCAAACATCTGAACATCCGTAATTTTGTATTCAGCCTCTTCACTGGCAATTTTCTCTTCCAAATGCTCTTCTACTGGGTAATTTTCGAACACCATAATATGAGAAATCAAATCTTGCTTTTGTTCGCTCTGTGCTTGAATCTCATAGAGCGGATAGGAATCATAAGCATGTCCTGCCAAATATAATTCCTGCTGTCTTTTCATCACATGGGAGAACGAATCGCTTCCCTCGGCCTGTACCCGAACCGGAACTGTATTAATGAAGAGACCGATCATGCTTTCGATACCCGGAATCTCGGCAGGTCTTCCCGATACCACACTTCCGAAGACGATATCCTGGCTTCTATTGTAGCGCTGCAGCACGATTCCCCAGGCTGCTTGCATCAGCGTATTCATCGTCACCTGATGCTGTTTGGCCACCTGTTCCAGGCGATCGGTCAGTTCCGCATCCAACGTGAATACCAGCTTCTCCGACACGTAGGCTTCTGCTTTTGCCGATGGCTGTGTGATGGCTTGTGGCAGCTTCGTCTGCTGCTCGTAGCCTTCCAGGTACCCTCTCCAGTAAGAGGATGCCTCTTCCTCGCCTTGCTTCTCCAACCATTGAATATACTGGCTGTACGATACAGCTGCAGGAAGCTCAGGTTCCCTTTGCTCACGCAGAACCCCATACGTCTCAAACACTTCCTGGAGCACAAGCGGCATACACCAGCCATCCAAAATGATGTGATGAGAGCTCCACAGCAAATGGTAAGCCTCTTCTGCTGTACGTAGAATAGCAACACGCAGCAATGCTTCTTCAGCAAGATTAAAGCCTCTTGCTTTGTCCTGAGCAGTATAAGCTGCAAGACGCGCTTGAATTTCATCGGCTTCCAGCTCGTGCAGATCCTCGTATACGAAGTCACACGCTCTTTCTTTGAACACAATCTGAATAGGGAAATCGCCCCACCCGGCATGGAAATTGGTTCTCAATATGGCATGCCGTTTCATCAGATATTTTAAGCTGCGTTTGAAATCCTCAGGATAGAATGCTCCCTGAATTTCAAACTTGGCCTGCTCAAAGTAGACTTCCGAATGAGGCTCCAGCAAGCTGTGGAACAACATTCCTTTTTGCATCGGCGTCAGTTTATACATATTTTCAATACTGCCGATATGCCGTGTCTGCTCTTCTAACTCCTCAATCTTTTCCAAGCTGATATCTTTGAGGAGTACATCGCTTGGTGTAAGTTCTGTTCTTTTCTTACTTACGCAATGTCCAATAACTTCGCTGAGACGGTTCTTCAGAATGCCAACAAACTTAGCCACAGACTCCCCGTGGAACTGATGACGGTTATAGCTGACCGAAAGTTGAAGCTGTCCTTCGGCAATCAGTCCATTAATGTTCAATGTCTGATGCTGCACCATCTGCTCACTGACCTCAGGTCCTACTGAGTAAGGCGATACTTCCATCGTCCCTCCTGCAAGATCCTGGTCGAACTGTCCCAAGTAGTTGAAGGTAATCTCAGGTTCAGCCGAGAAGGAGGAGACATCGGAACCGCCGCTTAAATATTTCAAAATACCATATCCGACACCTTTGTTCGGGATACGACGCAAGCCTTCCTTGACGTGCTTGATTCTGGCGCCGATCTCCAATTCCCCTCCCATCTCAAGGGCGACAGGGTATTGACTTGTAAACCAGCCTATTGTACGAGTAATATCCAGTTCCGGCACAACAGGCTCCCGTCCATGTCCCTCCAGAAGGATGCCTACACGTTCGATTCCCGTCCACTCGTGAACAGCCATACCCAGAGCCGTCAGGAGCAGATCGTTGACCTCCGTATTGTAAGTGCGGTTCGCTTCTTTCAGGAACTGCTCTGTCTCTTCTGGTGACCATCTCACCGTGACAGCCTCACTGTCTTTGATGAGAAGAGCGCCGTCTACCTTGTCTTTGGGAAGAGGGACAAAGCCATCTCCCTCTACCTCTGCCCAATAGCTGCGTTCTTGTTCAGCCGCCAGACTGTTCGCAAATTGTGTGATTCCCTCAACCCATGCACGGTACGAATCTGTCTTCTGTGGAAGCTTGACCGCTTCTCCACGTACTGCCTGCTCGTAGCCTTCCTGCAGGTCCTCAAAGAGAATACGCCAGGATACGCCATCCACAGCCAGATGATGAATAACGATCAACAGATGTTCGCCTTCCACACAGCGGAACAGACCCAGTCTAAAGAGAGGTCCATCCTCCAGAGAGATGCTGCGCTGAATGGCTTCCGCACCTGCTTCTATTGCTGAAGCCGGGTCTGTTTCAGCCCGCAGGTCGTGGATTTGGAGGCTATAGAGTTCACCCTCACCCACGCTCCGGTTCCAGGCCTCCAACCCCTGCTCTCCTTGGCGGAACACCAGTCGTAAAGCATCATGATGCTCTGCAATTTTCCGAACAACCTCGGCGAGCGCATCGGTATTGAAGCCATCCCGTCGGTACAACATGACCGACTGATTAAAGTGATGCAGATCCATTGACTGTTCATGGAAGAATCTGTGCTGGGCAGGTCCCAGTCTTACCGCTCCGTGTACCTCGCTTTGATCCGCAATTCGGCTGACCACACTAACGCGCTGCGCCAACTCTGCAATTGTCGGATAACCGAACAAATCCTTCATTTCAAGCTTATAGCCTGCTTGAAGAAGCCTTGAGGATACTTGAATGGATTTGATCGAGTCACCTCCAAGCTCAAAGAAATTATCATGAATGCCGACAAGCGGCACGCCGAGTACACCTTGCCAGATTGAAGCCAAAATGTTCTCCACATCCGTCCGCGGAGCGGTAAAGTCTGCTCCCGCCTTTATACCCGAGTTCGGTTCAGGCAGTGCCTTGCGATCCAGCTTACCATTCGGTGTCAGAGGCATCACCTCCAGTTGGACGAAGTAAGACGGAATCATATATGCAGGCAGTCCGGCAGACAGTTCGTCTCTCAGCTCGCTGACAGACATTTCGCGATCAGCTACTAAGTAAGCACACAGCGATTTCTGCCCATGAGCATCTGCCCACGCAACAACGAGAGCTTCCTCGACAAGTGGAATGTCCAGCAGCTTGGCCTCAATCTCACCAAGCTCAATACGATAGCCCCGTATTTTAACTTGATGGTCAATGCGTCCAATGTACTCAATATCTCCATTAGGAAGGCGACGAGCCAAATCCCCGGTGCGATACATATTTCCTTCCGAAGCGAACGGATTTCTAATGAATTTATCTGCGGTAAGCTCAGGACGGTTCAGATATCCACGGGCTACTCCGTCCCCGGCAATGTACATTTCGCCCTCCACACCTAACGGTACGAGACGAAGCTGTTCATCCAGGATATGAATGTATATGTTGTCGGACGGCAACCCAATCGGTACGGATTCCCGTGTATCCTTCGCAGGATCGTACAGGTGAATCATGCAGCCGACGACGGTTTCGGTCGGACCGTATTCATTGTAGATTTTGATGTTGCCACCAAAGAGATCGGTAATCGTTTTGGACAAATGTGTGGTCAAATTCTCTCCACCCACAATGAGCTGTTGAATGCGACTTTCCGCTGGAATGGTCATGTCTTTTATGAGACTGAGATGCGTCGGCGTCAGCTTGAGAATATCGACCGCATTTTCGCGCAAAATATGCTGAACGACCTCTGCCTTATCTATACCATCATAAATCCGTACTATTCCTCCGTTTATTAACGGAGTAAACATTGATGTCATCGTCAAGTCAAACGAAATGGATGAATACAACGGGAAATCCGTTGGTTTCCCAGCACAATAGACCTTATTGGCCCACCAGATGTAGTTCACGATCCCTTTGTGGTTAATCATGGTTCCCTTCGGATTTCCGGTTGTACCCGAGGTATAGATTAAGTACACCAGATCGTTTCCTCCAACAGGAATATTGGGATTATCCACCTCGGTTCCGTAGATGTGCGGGGAATCCAATTCCATAACCGTTCCCTCAAAAGAGGCCAACTCCGTCAGGTGGCTCTGTGTGAGCAGAATTTCAGCGCCAGAATCCTTCAGAATATACTGAATCCGCTCCTGCGGATATTCAGGATCAATAGGTACATAGGCTCCACCCGCTTTGAGTACACCCATGATGGCGACAAGCAGCTCTACAGACCGATCTGCCAACAGACCTACCACTTGTTCACTCCGTAGTCCTTGGTCTATCAAGGTGGAAGCTAGTCTGTTCGCCTGCTCGTTCAGCTCCCGATACGTGATCTGGATGTCGCCGTTTACTGCCGCAATCTTATCCGGCGTACGGACAACCTGTTCTTCAAACAAGGTATGCAGACCCTGATCACTTGGATAGGTATGGGCCTTGCCGCCCCAGTCAAGCAGGTTCATCCGTTCCTCAGATGTTACAATCTCCAGTTCCTGTATCGTCGCCTGCGGACGAGCAGCCACCTGATCGAGCATCTGCAACAAGTGTCCTCCGATTCGTGCAATGCTTTCTTGCTCGTAAACCGAAGCATTATAGCGAATGCAGACCTTGATGTCTTCGCCTGGAATTACAACCAGATTAAAGTCATAGTTGGTTTGTTCAAACATGGTGAAGTTGGCAACTTCGAGATTGTCCTCCGTTTGATTACCCGATTGCTCCACCTGCTCGTCGAGCGGGTAATTTTCAAAGATCATAATATGAGAAATCAGGTCCTGCTTTTGGGTTGTTTTCCCCTGAATCTCATACAGTGGATAGGTGTCGTAGGCACGACCAGCCAATGACTGTGCCTGTGTACGTTTCATCACTTCGACAAAGGCTTCGTCTTTGGATGACTGTACACGGATAGGTACTGTATTAATGAACAGACCCACCATATTTTCGATCCCTGCAATCTCAGCGGGTCTACCCGACACAACGCCGCCGAAAACGACATCCGAGCTGGCATTATAACGTTGAAGAATCAGTCCCCAAGCTGTCTGCATGAGTGTGTTGACAGTCACGTGATTGCGCTTCGCGACAACATCCATTTTACCGGTCAAGGATGCACCCAGATGGAGAACATGCTCATTCAGAACATAGCCCGCCTCTTTGGCTTGAGATTTCGTTTTACCTTCCGGCAATACGGTGTTCCCGTCATAATCTTCAAGATATTGGCTCCAATACGTTGAAGCTTCTTGATCATCCTGTGCATCAAGCCACTCGATATAACGGCTATAGGGCTGAGCTGGCGGTAGGACAGGCTGTACTTGCTGTTTCTTGGCAGAATAATAATCGAACAGCTCCTGTGTAATGATCGGGATACACCAGCCATCCATGACAATATGGTGGAAGCTCCACAATACAAGACAGCTTTGATCCTTCTGCAAGACGGTCACCCGCATCAGCGGATCTTCTGACAGGCTAAACCCCTTAACCATATCTTCAGCCGTGTAAGTCTTGATTCGGGCTTCTTGTTCCTGCATAGATTCGTCGCGCAAATCTACGTAGTGCAGAGGGATTAACCGTTGCTTAAAGACAACTTGCAGCGGTACATCAGCAATGTTGTTGTAAAAGCCGGTACGTAGTATGGCATGTCGTTGCACCAGAGCCTGGAAGCTCTCGAAGAAGGTATCTACATCGAAGCTGCCACGCAGCTCAAACGTTGCCTGTTCGAAGTATGAAGAGGAGCCCGGCTCCAGTAGGCTGTGAAACAGCATTCCCTTCTGCATTGGCGTCAGCTTGTACACATCCTCAATCTCTCCGATGTGAGCCGTCTGCGCCGTGAGTCGATCAAGCTGCTCCAATGTTAATCCTTGGAACAGAACATCACTTGGTGTAAGCTGTGAACGCTCCTGAGCCACACAATGACGGATGACCTCACTAAGGCTTGACTGTAATAATTCAGCAAAATGACTCACCGTCTCCTTACGATACTGCCTGCTGCTGTACGTAATCGTCAGTGATAGCTGGCCTTCGGCAATCATGCCATTCACATCCAGAGCATATTGCTGTGGTGTGAGATCGCTGAGCGCTTTACCAACTGAATGTGTGGATAGGCTTAGGGCATTACCCTCCAAATCCTGATCAAACTGCCCAAGATAATTGAAGGAAATTTCCGGCTCCACGCCGAATCCGACACTTTTCTCCGGTGCCATATACTTCAGAAGACCGTAGCCGATTCCTTTATGCGGAACCTCTCGCAAATTCTCCTTGATGCGCTTGATTCGCGCAGATACTTCCTGTCTGCCTTGCAGGTTCAGCAGAACTGGATACTGGGTTGTGAACCAACCCACGGTACGGGTAATATCCAGGTCTGGTACGATCATTTCCCGTCCATGTCCTTCAAGATTGACCAAAATCTGCTCCATGCCTGTCCAGCGCTGAATGGCTGCCCCCAGAGCAGTCAAGAGCAAGTCATTCGTCTCCGTATGATATGCCCGGTTCGCTTGTCGCAACAGCAGGTCAGTTTCCTGCGCAGACCACGTTACCGTAACCGATTCAGTATCCCGAATGGTGCCCGGCTTCTGATCCTCATCCTTCGGCAGTGGGGCCAAAATCGCCTCCTCAATCAGCTGCCAGTATGCACGCTCCTTGTCCAGAGCAGGCCCTGCTGCATACTTCGTCGCTTGCTCAGACCATACAAGATACGAATCGGTCTTTTGTGGAAGGACGATTGCTTGTCCATTCCATGCCTGCTCGTACCCCGCTGCAATGTCCTCAAACAGGATGCGCCAAGATACGCCGTCAACCAAGAGGTGATGAATGACAATCAACAAATGATCGCCATCGTCACAATGGAACAGGCCTAGCTTGAACAGTGGGCCACCTTCCAAGTCAAAGCTTGCCTGAATGGCATCGGCTTGGGCCTGAACCGCAGCTGTCTGGTCTTCCGCCTGCCGCATATCGGCAATGTCCAATGTGTAGAGCTCGCCTTCGTCCGTTCCCCGATTCCAAGCTGCGTATCCAGCTTCTGTAGGCCGGAAAACCATGCGCAGCGCGTCATGATGGATCGCAATTTGGTCCATTGTCAACCGGAGTGCAGCCTCATCAAAGCCGTCTTTCCGATAGAGCATGACGGCATGATTATAATGGTGCGGCTCCGCTGTATGGCGTTCAAAGAACCAACGCTGAATTGGCATTAACTCTGCTGCACCTTTAATTTCGCCCTGTTCCGCTATACGTCCAGCTGCCTGAAGATACGGGCTTAGCTCGGCAATTGTCGGATATTTGAAGAGATCCTTCATCTCTAATTTATATCCAGCTTGGAACAATCTCGAGGACACTTGGATCGCCTTGATGGAGTCACCACCCAGATCGAAGAAATGATCATGGATGCCAACCTGCTGCGCTCCCAGCACACCTTGCCATACGGAAGCCAAAGCTTCCTCAGCTGCGTTTCTCGGCGCTTCATAAACCGCCCCCGTCTGCACATTGGCCTCTGGAGCCGGAAGCGCTTTGCGATCCAGCTTGCCATTGGGTGTCAAAGGCATCTGTTCCAATTGCATAAAGTAAGATGGAATCATATAAGTCGGCAGTTCGGCAGCCAAGGCTTTTCTCAACTCGCCTACCGTCAGCATCTGATCGGCAGTGAAATAGCCGACAAGCACTTTTTGTCCACTTCCATCCTCCCGGGCGAGCACAACGGCCTCCCTTACAGACGGAGCATGGAGCAGCTTCGCTTCCACTTCGCCCAGCTCGATACGGTAACCACGGATTTTTACCTGATGGTCAATCCGTCCCAAATACTCCATGCTGCCATCCGGCAACCAGCGTGCCAAGTCACCCGAGCGGTACATACGCTCGCCCGCTTCAAACGGATGAGCGACAAACTTCTCTTCCGTCAATTCCGGTCGGTTCAGATAACCTCGCGCCAGGCCTACGCCCGCCACATAGAGTTCACCCGGAATGCCAATCGGCTGTGGACGACGTTGTTCATCCAAAATGTACGCCCGCAGCGTCGGAATCGTGGTGCCGATATTGCTGCGGCCCTGTTCAATTTCCAACTCTGTAATTTCCTTGTATGTTACATGCACGGTCGTTTCGGTAATGCCGTACATGTTAATGAGCTGCACTTGCGGATACTTCGTTCTCCAGTCCTTGAGCAGGGCCGGGGCTAATGCCTCTCCACCGAAGATAATCATACGGAGGCTCAGTTCTACCGCCTGATGACCGAGCTCTTCCTGTAGCAACTGATAGAAGTACGTCGGTGTCTGGTTCAAAACGGTGACCTTCTGATCCTTAAGCAATTGCAAGAAACGATCTGGACTCTTCGCTGTAAGCGATGGAACGATGACCAACCGTCCTCCGTTCAGCAATGCTCCGTACATTTCCCATACAGAGAAGTCAAAACAGAATGAATGGAACAGTGTCCACGTATCCTGAGGACCAAAATCAAACATATTTTTATCATTAAAGAGCAAGCGAACTACATTTTTATGCTCGATCAGTGTTCCCTTTGGCTTGCCTGTCGTGCCCGATGTGTAGATGACGTAGGCAAGATGCTCCGGTCCGGCTGCAGGCTGCAGGTTTGAGACATCTTCCTTATAGGAAGCCGTTTTATCCAGACTTACGATGTCCCCAGCGAAGGAGACACGTTGCTCCAGATGCGCTTGTGTCAGCAGTAGCTTGGCTCCCGAATCCTCAAGCATAAAGCGAATGCGGTCCTCTGGATATTCAGGGTCTACAGGGACATAGGCCCCGCCTGCCTTCAAGATGGCTAAAATTCCAACCACCATTTCAAGAGAACGATCCGCCATGATTCCAGCCAAACCGTCTGGTTGCAAACCACGTTCCCTCAGCGTTCTGGCAAGTCCATTGGCCCGCTCGTTCAGCTCGCTGTAGGACAGGGCTGCATTTTCACATACGACTGCCACCGCATTCGGAGTACGTGCAGCCTGTTCCTCGAACAGCGCATGGATCGTCTTGTCACGAGGATAATCTGCCTTGGCTTCGTCCGGCGCTTTCATCAGCCTTGATTTTTCCTGAGGTGTCACGATATCAAGGGATGACAACGGCATTCCCGGATTGGAGACGGCTTCCCGAATAAGCTGTACAAAGTGGCCTGCCATCCGCTGGGCAGTCTCTTGCTTGTAGATCGCAGTCGCGTACTCAAGCGTGCAGTTCAATACCCCGTCTGCTTCACTCACGGTCAGCGTGAGATCGAACTTGGCAGCCGGATGTACATTATCGTAAGGAGTGAAGCGCAATCCTTCTATTTCTTGTTCTCCCTGCTCAATATTTTGCAGGACAAACATGGTATCAAATAGCGGGTTACGGCTCAAATCACGCTGAAGCTCCAGCTTTTCTACCAGCTCCTCGAACGGGTAATCCTGGTTTTCATAGGCCCGCAGCGCTGTTTCCTTCACTTCCTGCAGATAAGCCTCGAAAGGCTTTTCTCCTTCTGGATAAGTACGAAGTGCCACTGTGCCGACGAACATACCGATGAGGCCTTCGAGTGTCGCATGGGATCTTCCTGCCACAGGTGAACCGACAATGACATCTTCCTGACCTGTGTACTTGTGCAAGAGCGCTGTATAGGCTGCCAGCAGTACCATGAACAGAGTGGAACCCGTTCGGGTAGCCAGCTCCTGAAGCGAAGCACTCAGAGAAGAATCAATTTGGAAGTCGATTCGATCGCCCGCAAAGCTTCGCACCGCAGGACGAACTTCATCCCCTGGCAAATCCAGCACTGGCAAGCTTCCGCGGAAAGCATCCAGCCAGTAAGCTTCCTGGGCCTTAAGACGCTCGCTTCCGAGCTGCTCTTGCTGCCATACAGCATAGTCTGTGTACTGGATCTGTAGTTCAGGGAATACGTCCTCCTCTTGGTAGAAGCGGAGAAACTCTTCTATGAGAATATTCATAGAAACCCCATCTGAGACAATATGATGCATGTCAAACAATAGTAAATGGCGCTCATGTGCAATTCGAATAAGGCCGACCCGCAGCAATGGAGCTACACCTAAATCAAAAGGACGGACAAACTGCTGAAGGGTAGCTCCTGCCTCTTCCTCGCTCAACTCCGCATATTCCACAGTAAACGGAACATCCGTCAGGAGCTGCTGTACAGGTTCACCGTTCACGGTCACAAAACGAGTACGCAGCGAACCATGACGATGAATTAGACGACGGAATGCCTGCTCTAGCCGTTCCCGATCCAAAGCTCCCTCAACGGTAAGGATACCCGGCATATTGTAGCTCAGCTCTCCACCTTCCAGCTGACTTAGAATAAACAGTCGTTTTTGGGCCGAGGACAATGGATAATGCTCTCTCGCTCCCGCTGTAGGAATTTCTTCGAAATTCAGCGGTGTATAGCCCTCAATGGCACGAGCCAATCCTTCAATAGTAGGAGACTCGAACACTGCTCTCAGACTAATCTCGCGATTCATTTCCTTGCGAATTCGTGAGACTAGCAGGGCTGCACGCAGTGAATGACCTCCAAAATGGAAGAAATTATCCTTCACTCCCGCGCTCTCTACACCCAGCACCTCTTGCCAGATTTCGGCTAATTGAATTTCCACAGGTGTCCTTGGAGCCTCAGATGAAGCCGCTGCCCATCCACGCTCGCCCTGCAGCGCTTTTCGATCGATTTTTCCGTTCGACGTCAGAGGCATATCCTCCAGTTGTATGAAGCGGGAAGGGATCATATATCCAGGTAATATCTCCGACAGGACGGCCCGAAGCTCGGATACCTCAAGTTTCTGAGCAGCTACGAAATAAGCGACTAGATCTTTGTAGCCGTCATCGCCCTCTACAGCCATGGCTACGACTTCCTGAACGGACGGCACTCTGAGCATTTGTGCTTCTACCTCGCCTAGCTCGATACGGTAGCCGCGGATTTTGACTTGGTGATCTATTCGGCCTAAGTACTCGATGGTTCCATTCGGTAACCAGCGAACCAGGTCACCCGTCCGATACATACGCTCTCCTGGAGCAAACGGATTGTCCACGAACTTCTCATCCATTAACTCAGGCCGGTTATGATACCCCCGTGCTAATCCGATACTCGAAATGCATAGCTCTCCAGCTACACCGACAGGTTGCAATCTAAAATGGTCATCCAAGATGTACACACTATGGTTAGCAATAGGACGTCCAATAGATACAATATCCGTTGCTTCCTCACTGTCCGGGACAGACCAGATTGTGGTGCATACGGAGTCCTCCGTTGGGCCATAGCCATTAGAGTAACGTACATGCTTCCTCCACTCTTCGATCAACTCGACCGATGCGGCCGATCCAGCGGTTAGCAGGCACCGCAGTGTTGGCAAACGCTCTGGATCAAGGTGGATAGCGTAAGCGGGTGGCAAAGTCGCTACCGTAATCCCCTTATCGTTCATGAACTGCTCGAACAGGGCATGATCTAAAATATCTTGTGTAGAAGGGATGCACAGAACACCCCCATGGCTCAGCGCCGTTAAAATTTCCGAAACCGATGCATCAAACGACAGGCTTGCAAACTGAACGATCCGATCCTGCGGTGTAACTTCAAAGTGTGCCCCATATACGTCCGAAAGATTTGGTAGTCCCCGATGCTCGACTAATACGCCCTTAGGATGACCGGTCGTACCTGAAGTATAGATCACGTAAGCCAGATCATCCGGGCCAGCAGTATCCTCCAAATTCGAGGTGTCGGCATCATAGGTCGATGATTCATCCAGCAGCAAAACATTTTCCGTCCATCCGAGATGCTCCAAGAGATGGGCCTGTGTAAGGATCAGCTTCGCCCCGGAATCTTCAAGCATGTAACTGATTCGTTCTTTCGGATACTCTGGATCGATTGGAACATAGGCACCCCCGGCTTTCATAATGCCGTAGATCCCAACGATCATTTCGAGCGACCGTTCAGCAATCAGTCCCACCAGATCTCCCGTCTTGATTCCCTGAGTACGGAGCCTTCTCGCCAGTCCATTGGCTTTTGCATTGAGCTCGGCATAGGTCAAACTCTCGTCCTCGAACCAAATGGCAGTCGCATCCGGCGTTCGTCCCGCCTGTTCCTCCAACAGCCCGTGGAACGTGTTACAGTGCTCGTAAATGCCTTTTGTATTTCCCCATACGTTCAGAATCTGTTCTCTCTCCTGCGGCGTGACTAATTCTAGTGCATCCACGGAAATAGCAGGGTTCTCTACAATTTGTTCCATAAGGTGAACCAGATGGCCCTTGATTTGCCCAATTGTCACTTGGTCATAAACAAGTGCATTGTACTGGAACAGCAATCTCATCTCTTCGCCAGGGAGGACAATTAAATTAAAATCATAATTCGTTTGCTCAAGAAGCTCCGCTTCCTCAATCTCAAAGGCAGCCTCGCCACCACCCAGACGCTCTACCTCCTCCTCCACAGGATAGTTCTCAAACACCATAATATGGGAGATTAGATCCTGCTTCTGATCCGTCTGAGCCTGAATCTCAAACAACGGGTAGGTGTCATACATATGAGAAGCCATATATTGTTCCTGCTGCTGCTTCATCAGAACGGTGAAGGGGAGATTCTCCTCTGTCTTCACACGAACGGGAATCGTATTGATGAACAAACCGATCATCCGGTCAATGCCCGGAATTTCTGCTGGTCGGCCTGATACTACACTTCCGTACACGACATCCCGGCTACCGTTATAGCGTTGAAGCGCAATGCCCCAGAGGGACTGCAGCAATATATTCATCGTGACATGAGCATCCCTAGCCACCTTTTCAAGGCGCTCAGTCAATTCCCTGCTGAGAGGATAATTCAGCTTTTCTGCTACATAGCCTTCTCCCTTACTTGCTCCACCGACTTGAGGTAAAAGCGTCTGCTGCTCGTAACCGGCCAGATATCGGCTCCAATAGTTGGACGCAACTGCTTCATCCTGCTGTTCCAGCCATTCGATATATCGACTGTACGGATGGACCTCTGCCAGCTGCGGCTCTCTTCCTTCCAGGAGGGCAAAATAGTGTTCAAATACCTCCTGCGTAATTAACGGAACACACCAGCCATCCATGACGATGTGGTGAAAGCTCCATAAGAGGCGGAAGCTCTCTTCATCTGTTTGTAAAATGGATACACGGAGAAGCTCGTCTTCAGCTAGGTTGAAGCCCTGTGCTTTGTCCTTAGCACCAAATGTCTTCAGGTAAGCTTCGCGCTGCGATGCATTCATCTCACGCAGGTCTTCGTACACCAATTTAGCGCCTCTGTGTCGAAATACAACCTGCAAAGGCTCGCTGCCCCATCCGCTGTAAAAGTTCGTGCGCAGGATGGCATGACGCTCCACCACGGCATCCAGACTGTGTCCGAATGCAGTCGGATCAAAGCTACCCTTAAAGTCAAAGGCAGCCTGCTCAAAATAAGCACCTGTATGCGGCTCAAACATATCATGGAACAGCATGCCCTTCTGCATCGGCGTCAGACTATATACATTCTCAATATCGCCTATGTGGCTGGTCTGCTTAGAAAGCTCCTCCAGATCGGCAATGCTTAGACCCTTCGCAAGCACGTCGCTTGGTGTCAATACGGTTTTCTCTTGGGTTACGCAATGCTGGAGAAGCTCTCGCAGGCTTTCTTCAATATATCCAGCGAGCTGTTCCATCGTAGATAACTTATACTGTTTTCCGTTATAAGTAATCGTCAGAGTCAGGGCTCCGTCCGTCACCATGCCATTGATATCTAGCGTATAGGCTGGTTCCTCCAACAAGCTTTGGGCGCTTCCGGTCGGATAAGGAGAAATCTGCAACGAGCTGCCTTGCAAATCCTGATCAAATTGCCCCAAATAGTTAAAAGAAATCTCAGGCTGCAAGCTGAAGCTGTCTTCATCCAACTGACTTGCCATCGTTTTAAGCAACCCGTAGCCAATACCTTTGTTCGGAATTCGGCGCAGCCCTTCTTTCACAGACTTGATCAAGGAGGCCACTTCTGGGTCATCCCCCAAGTCTAAAATCACCGGGTATTGACTTGTAAACCAGCCTACGGTACGGGTGATGTCGATATTCGGTATAATCGGCTCACGACCGTGTCCTTCCAGATTCACAGCAACCTTTCCGATGCCAGACCATTTGGATACCGCCATGCCCAGAGCAGTCAATAGCAGATCATTCGTCTCTGTTTGATAAGCACGATGGGCTTTTCTCAACAATTGGTCGGTTTCTTCTATAGTCCATTGTGCTGTTATTACTTTGCTATCCTGTAAAAGAAGGCTTTCCACAGCCTCATCCTTCGGCAACTGTTCGAGTGGCTGATTCTCCAGCTCCCTCCAATACGCCCGATGAGTCTCCATTTCAGGACCTTCCGAATAACGAGCAAGGGCGTCTCCCCAGTCACGGAAGGAATCCGTCTTCTGCGGGAATGTCAGCGCTTGTCCTTGAATCACCTGCTCATAGCCTGCTGCAATATCCTCGAACAAAATCCGCCAGGATACTCCGTCCACCACCAAATGGTGGATCACGATCAGAAGATGGTCTCCATCCTGACAATGGAAAAGTCCTAACTTCAGCAGCGGACCTTCTGCCAGATTGATACTGCGCTGAATGTCATCCGACAGCGATGTAATGGCTGCAGCCGGATCGGATTCATTCCGTAAATCAGCGGTGAACAGGCTATAAAGCTCTCCTTCTTCAAGATCACGATTCCAAGCTTCGTAGCCATGCTCTGTCTGACGGAAAACCATGCGAAGGACGTCATGATGCTCAGCGAGTTTTCTTAGCACCTGATGCAAGGCCTTTTCCTCAAATCCCTGTTCACGATACAGCATAACCGCTTGATTGAAGTGATGAGGCTCTGCCTGCTTCCGTCCAAAGAACCACTGTTGGACTGGAGTCAAGCGAGTCGTTCCACGCACAACTCCCTGTTCAGCCATATGCACAGCCGTTTGTATTTCAGCGCCTAGCTCGGCAATGGTTGGCGATTTGAACAGCTGTTTCATCTCTAACCGATAGCCGGCCTGCAGTAACCGTGACGACACCTGAATAGCTTTTATGGAGTCTCCACCCAATTCAAAGAAATTGTCATGGATACCCACCTGTTCGGCACCCAGTACCCCTTGCCAGACAGATGCCAAAGCTTCTTCAGCCGGTGTACGAGGAGCTGTATACTTCCGTCCTGTATGCGCGCCTACTTGAGGAGCCGGCAGAGACCTGCGGTCCACTTTTCCGTTTGACGTTAATGGTATACGGTCCATCTGGATAAAGTAGGATGGAATCATATAGCCCGGAAGTACCTGCGATAGGGAAAGACGTACTTCGCCTGCCGTGAGCGTACGATCCGCCACATAATAAGCGCAAAGCTGCTTCTCTCCAAGCTCATCCGCGCGAACGACCACTACGGCGTCGATTACCGACTCCACCTTGGCCAGTTGGGCCTCGATTTCAGGGAGTTCGATGCGGTAACCACGTATTTTGACCTGCTCATCAATTCTTCCTTTAAACTCCAAATTCCCATCTGGAAGCCAGCGTACCAAATCCCCAGTTCGGTAGCAGGGTTCTCCGTCCTTAACAGGACTAGGAACAAATTTCTCTGCTGTGAGATCAGGACGATTGAGATATCCGCGTGCTACACCTTCACCGCCGACAATGAGTTCACCCCAAGCACCAATAGGCTGTAATTGCAGCGATCCATTGACCACATAAGCGGTCGAATTACTAATTGGGCGACCAATCGGCACACCCCCTTCGGCACGACCTGGAATCTTGTAGGTGGTGGAGAAGGTCGTATTCTCTGTCGGACCATAGCAATTGATAGGGACAAGATCAGGATTAGCCTCGATTACACGATTCATATGAGATAGAGACAGTACGTCACCGCCGACTAACAATGCTTTTAGCCCTCTGAACAGGTACTCATCCTGCAGGGAAAGCTGATTGAAAAGGGGTGAAGTAAGCCACAATGTTGTAATCCCGTACTTGGCAATAGCCGCTTTGAGCCTATCAGCAATCAGAATGTCGTCATTCTCTACGAAATAGAGCTGCCCACCGTTAAGCAACGCTCCCCATATCTCAAATGTAGAAGCATCAAAGGCCACGGCTCCTGTTTGCAAAATTCGTGTGGATTCATTCAGCTCCACATAGTTGGTCTCTTTGACCAGACGGACCACGTTCCGGTGTTCAACCATAACGCCCTTCGGTCTACCCGTCGTACCCGATGTATAGATGACATAAGCAAGCCCCTGCGATCCCTGAGCCGTCTCCGGCTGGGCAGGCTCAGCAGCATAAGCCTCTTCACTGCTAAGATCGACAATTGGTATACCGTAGTCTACACTTATAAGCTCGCCCTTTTGCACCAATAATAGCTTGGCGTCGGAATCATCAAGCATATAACGTACCCGATCTTCCGGGTAATCAGGATCAATCGGCACATAGGCTCCACCTGCCTGAAGCACCGCGAGCATACCAATGACCATCTCAATGCTTCGTCCGCCCATCACGGCCACAGGCTGCTCCCTCAACGTTCCCAAACGACGCAGTGTTTGGGCCAGTCGGCTCGCCTTGTCTTCCAATTCAAGGTACGTTAGCTGGACATCGCCGAATACAAGCGCCGTCTGCTCTGGTGTACGCTTGACTTGTTCTGCGAACAGCTCATGAATGGTCTTGTCCCTTGGATAAGGAGCCGATGTCGCATTAAATACTTCAACGATCTGTACTTTCTCCTCCGGTGTGATCATTTCAATCTCGGCCAGTTGCAACTGAGGATTGGCCGAGACTGCGTGCAGAACCCGGAGCAAGTGCGTTGCAAGTCGCTCTACACTTTCACGCCGATATAAAGCCGTACTATACTCGAGGCCAAAGGCTAATTTTGATCCCTTCTCCTCTACATTGAGGGACAGGTCAAACTTGGCTGTGACGGTGTCCATCAAGTAAGGAGTAAAGTGCACTCCGTCCATATCCTGCTCTTCCTGCTCGGTATTTTGTAATACCAATAAGGTGTCAAAGAGCGGATTGCGGCTGACATCACGTCCTACGCCCAGCTTTTCGACCAATTTTTCAAAAGGGTAATCCTGATGCTCAAACGCCTTGAGCGCCGTTTCCTTGATTTCCAGAAGATAATCCTGAAAGGTTTTATCTCCTGCCGGGTAGCTGCGCAAGGCCAGTGTGTTGACAAACATTCCGATGATGCCCTCAAGCTCAGCCTGCGGTCTTCCGGCTACTGGAGAACCTACGACGATGTCCTCCTGTCCTGTATATTTGTGCAGTAGTACCGAATAAGCGGCCAGCAATACCATATACAGTGTAGTACCTGTACGGGATGCAAGCTCTTGTATCGCCTTATTTCCAGACTCATCCAATGTAAAATCAATTCGGCTACCCTCGAAGCTCCGAACCGAAGGTCGTTGGAAGTCTGTAGGCAAATCCAATACCGGCAACTCTCCTTCAAAGGATTGCAGCCAATATTTCTCAAGATCTTGCCATTGGTTCTCTGACTGTTCTCGTTGCCATACGGCATAATCCTTGTATTGGATGTGCAGTTCTGGTAGCTGTTCTCCTTGATACAAATGAGTAAGTTCCTGTATCAATATTTGAATAGAAACCCCATCTGAAATGATGTGATGCATATCAAACAGCAACAGATGACGCTCCTCCTGGAGCTTCACCAAGCTAACACGCAGTAATGGAGCCTGGCTCAGATCAAAGGCACGAATAAAGTTGTGAATGAGCGTATCCGTCTCCTCCACCGAAGCCTCTGTATAGTTCAACGCGAACGGCACATTCCTATGCACACGCTGAACAAGCTCTCCATCCTGCATATAAAAGCCGGTTCTTAGGGATTCATGACGCTGGATCAGTGCCTGGAACGCGGACTCCAGCCGCGTGCGATCCAACGGTCCATCCACTGTGAAGGCCCCTGGCATATTGTAGCTAAGCTCTCCCCCATCCATCTGTCTCAGCACGTATAACCGCTTTTGCGCTGAGGACACTGGGTAAGCTTCGCTTTCCGTTGCCTGTGGGATGGATTCGTACAGGGTCGGAATGTGTTTTTTCACAAGTTGCGCCAAGGATTCGACCGTAGGTGACTGAAACACCTCACGCAGCGAAATGCTACATCCCAATTCTTTGTGAATCCGTGAAACGAGCACTGTTGCCCGCAAAGAGTGACCACCAATTTCAAAGAAATTATCTCTGACACCGACGCGGGCAACTCCCAAGATATCTTGCCAGATGAGTACCATCTGAGCTTCCACAGCAGTTCTCGGAGCCAAATAAGCCTCGCCGGATTGTACGCTGCTTTCAGGAGCCGGCAACGCACGGCGATCCAGTTTGCCATTTGGCGTAAGCGGCATTTGCTCCAGCCGGACAAAATAAGAAGGAATCATGTAAGCGGGGAGTTCCGCTGCCAGCTGAGACCGCAATTCCCCCGGCGAAAGATCACTGGAGGCTACATAGTAGGCGCACAGCAATTTTTGGCCCTGTTCGTCATCCCGTGCGAGGACAATCGTTTCTCGTACGTTCGGAGCCTTGAGAATTTGGGCTTCTACCTCGCCAAGCTCAATTCGGTAGCCGCGAATTTTGACCTGATGGTCGATCCGTCCCAAATATTCAATATTGCCATCAGGCAACCAACGAGCAAGATCCCCAGTTCGGTACAGCCGCTCTCCCGCCCGATACGGATGCTCAACGAATTTCTCAGACGTCAAATCCGGCCGATTCAAATACCCACGGGCAAGACCGTCCCCTGCAATGTATAGCTCTCCCGGAACCCCAACAGGCTGCAGCCGTCTTTGCTCATCGAGAATATAAGCGCTAAGTGTGGGGATCGTTCTGCCAATATTGCTTTTCCCCGCTTCAATCTCATGTTCCGTGATTTCCTTGTAGGTGACATGGACTGTTGTTTCCGTAATTCCGTACATATTAATCAGCTGCACATCAGGATACTTGACCCGCCAGTTTCTCAGAAGAGATGGACTTAAGGCCTCTCCACCAAAAATGATTTTTCTAAGGCCAAGCTCTGTCGAAGAGTGCGTTAACTCTTCCTGTAGCACCTGATAAAAATACGTTGGCGTCTGATTTAAAATGGTGACTTGGTTGCCTTTCAACAACTCCAGGAAAGCTGCTGGGCTCTTGGCTGTGAGAGATGGAACAATCACCAATTTCCCTCCGTAAAGAAGCGCTCCGTACATCTCCCAAACGGAGAAATCGAAGCAGAACGAATGGAATAGCGTCCACGTATCCTGAGAGCTGAAATCAAATAGATTTTTATCGTTAAAGAGCAGTCGAACCACATTTTTGTGTTCAATCAGCGTGCCCTTCGGCTTGCCGGTCGTACCCGACGTGTAGATAACATAGGCTAGATGGCTTGGTCCCGAAATACTCTCCAGATTGGAAGCATCTCCTGTATACGTTGTAGCTTCGTCCAAACTCACAAGCTTTCCGTCAAAAGTGGTGCTCTCCCATAGATGACTTTGGGTGAGCAACAGACGGACCCCTGAATCCTCCAGCATATAATGGATACGTTCCTCGGGATAATCGGGGTCAATCGGTACATAGGCACCACCTGCTTTCAAAATGGCCAACATCCCAATGACCATCTCCAAGGAACGGTCAGCCATAATCCCTACGAGCGTATCTGCAACTACTCCCTCGGAGCGCAAATATCTCGCAAGCTGGTTAGCCTGCTCGTTTAGAGCTAGGTATGTAATGCTCTGTTCGTCCATCTGAACGGCTACGTGATCTGGCGTGCGCTCGGCTTGTTCCTCGAATAAGCCATGGATGGTCTTCTCACGTGGATAATCGACTGCAGCGCCTTCCGAAAGAGCCAAAATGGATTGCTCTTCTGGTTCACCCAATAAGTTTACCTCTGCGATAGAAAGCTGAGGTGAATGAATGATCTGCTCGGCGATCGTAAGCAACTGGGAAACCATGTCCTTAACTTCACTGCGTTCAAACAGCTCCGTCCGATAATCGACATCCAGTACCAGTTCGCCTTCATCCAGGATCTCCACGATATGAAGCACGAAATCGTTCACTTCGTCCCCGCAGAAATCATAATCCGTCAAAATGCGCACATCATCCAAATCAACCCAATTGATAAGACGATATTCCATTGAAACGCCAAAAAGCCGCTGAATATCCTTGTTACCATGCATTTCTCTAAGATCCTGAATTAACTGATTGTACGGATACTTCTGATGCCGCAGGACTGACATCTGATCTCTGGCTACATCCTGCAGGAAGCTCAACACATCCATATCCTTTTTGACGTATGTTCTGGCAGCAGCGGTGCTGACAAACATACCTATCTTTTGCTTCTCTTTTTTGTTCCCCCGGTTAGCGAACGAAGTGCCAATCACCACATCCGGCTGATTCGTCATTTTGTGTATGTAGATATACATCGCACCCATGAAGAACTGGAACAAAGAAATCCTGTTCTGTTGGCAAAATGCTTGCAGCTCGTGATATAGCACTTCTGGTACGGTAAAATGCTCCCGAACGGCGTGGGTGCTTAAAGATAACGGATTATATGACTTCCAACCCGTAAGCTCAGGCAAATCAGAAAATTTATCCAGCCAGTAAGCCTTATCCTTTTGGTATCTGTCAGAAAGTTCGTATGCATTCTCATCTGCAATATATTGAATATACGAGCAATCGTCGCCCAGCTTCGGTTCATTTCCTTGAATTAACTCCATGTAAAATGTTGTCAGCTGATTGCCATAGACCACCATTGATATTCCGTCAGAAATAATATGGTGCATCTTGATATTAATCCAATACTCTTCCTCGCTAATCTTCACAATTAAAAACTGGAAGAGCTCAGAATCCAGCAGGGGCAAAGGTTTGCTTTTGTGTTGCTCAAGTAAGGCTTCCACCTCAGATACACTTTCATAGTGGCTAAGATCCAGGCACTCCAGCTGTCTCTCTTCATAAGGAACGACGTACTGCTGAGGCACTCCATCCACTGAGGTAATACGGATGCGGAACGCATCATACTGTTTGATAATCAAATTAATGGACTGCATAAAGGCAGCAATATTGATATGCCCCTTCATCTTAGCTGTACCGGAAAGCTGTGACACTGACGTATCTGGGTAGAGTAATTCGGTATACCATATACGCTTCTGCGCATTTGTTAAATCATATAACTGCATGTCATTCATCTCATTCACTCCTATTCCATGATGTGAATATCCTCCCGCTGCACCTGGCAGTCAGGAGGACAAAAGGACAGTTTAACGTGCGCTTCCACCCCGTCATTGATCCAGTGAAACAATTTCTTCCGCCTCAACCACCAATCGATCGTCCACGGAAGCCCGACCGCTACCAAGAATATAGCCCCGCCGACGCTTGATCACTTCAAAATAGAGATCAATTCGGTCCCCAGGCTTGGCCAAGCTGTGGAATCGAATTCCATTGAGGTTAGTCAGGTATGAAATGCCTTTTTTATCAATCGCAGCGAATGCCGCTAATTGTGCAAGCGACTCCACAATCAACATAGGAGGCATGTATGGGTTAGTGTCAGTAATGAACCACTCACTCCAGGTGACAAGCTTGTATCCCTTCGCCCATTGCGACGTTTCGTACCCGGTCACGCCATCCAACAGAAGAAATGGGTACCGGTGCGGAAGCACATCCGGGATATGGATTAGCTCTTCGCTCACAGGCTTATTCCCCTTCCCACTTGCGAACAGCAAGGCAGACGTTGTGCCCTCCGAAACCAAATGAATTGCTAATCGCCGCGCGGACCTCGCGTTCCTGATATACATGCGGCACAAAATTCAATTCAGGAGCTTCAGGATTGTCGCAATTGAGTGTCGGTGGTACTTTGCTGTGAATCATACTCTGCACAGTCGCAATTAATTCGACTGCCCCTGCACCGCCCATTAAATGGCCAGTCATGGATTTAATAGACGATATCGCCAATTGGGTGGCATGCTCCCCGAATACTTTTTGAATAGCGTTAATCTCCATACGATCATTAAATGGCGTACTCGTACCGTGGGCATTGACATAGTCGATTTCCTGCGGTGTTAAGCCGCCATCCTGCAGTGCGATGTTGATCGCTTCTGCCGGGCCGGAGCCAGAGGGATCTGGAGCCGTGATATGATACGCATCAGTTGTGCATCCGTAACCCACAACTTCGGCCAGAATGGTGGCTCCGCGGCTCAAAGCATACTCCAACTCCTCCAGCACCAAAACTCCTGCTCCTCCACCTATGACGAATCCATCACGATCCACATCAAACGGACGACTAGCCTTCTGCGGCTCTTCATTACGTCTGGAGAGAGCATGGATATTCGCAAAAGATGCCAGATCAAGCTGACTAAAATTGGCTTCTGCTCCACCAGCAACCACGACATCAGCCGTGCCGTACTGGATCGTACGTAATGCCTCACCAATGGCATTACTTCCTGTGGCACAAGCCGTAACCACAGCAAAAGAAGGCCCCTTGGCTCCAATAGCAATGGAGATTTCACCAGGTGCTGAATTAATCATCATCGAGGAAACAAAATAAGGAGAAACTCTTTTGGGACCAAGCTTTGTTAATTTCCCATAGTTCTCCTCTATAACGTCGAGGCCGCCTGCTCCAGAACCGACAATAACCCCCACGCGACTTGCATTCCGCTCATCAATCACTAATTTTGATTGCTCCACTGCCTGCCGGGCAGCCGCCAAAGCAAACTGAGTGAACTGTGCGACTTTATTAGCTTCCTTCTTGCTCATATATTGCAATGGGTCAAAGCCCGTAACCTGTGCACCGATCTTTGTCGGAATGTCCGCTGTATCGAAAGCAGTGACAGGTCCGATTCCGCTTTTTCCTTCCAACAGTGAATTCCAGAAATCCGTAAGATTAAGCCCGACCGGCGTTACGACTCCCTGTCCAGTCACTACAACACGTCTTCTCACTGTATCCACGTCCTTCGTTGAAATTAATTCTTGGAAGCCTGTTGCTCGTAGAGAGGAAAGTCGCCATACACATGACTGATTTTTTCATGCACATCCGCAAGATCAGCATATACCTCGACGACCACAAGCTTGTTCTCCTGATACTTTTGCCAAGCAAGCTGAAGCTGTTCCCGTGCCTCTCCCTTACTCCGAATTGCAAGGCTTTCCACAAACTCATACTGAGGAATTTGAATTCCTGTCTTGGCCGCCTCAGAAACAAACGGGAGGGACTGCCCTGTGAGATGTTTATAATTCATCTGATTCTGCAACCAACCATAGCCACCATTATTTAGTACGATATAGATTAACGGTATTTGATACTCCACCGCCGTCATAAAATCCGAACAGAAGAGATTGAACGCACCGTCACCTACGAGTGCTACTACTGGACGTTGTGTTGCCACGCTTGCTCCCAGAGCAGCAGCCGCACCGAATCCAAGACTCGTCTGATCACTAGGAACAATCGAAAGAGAACCGTGGGCAAAGCGAAAATATGGATAAAAATAGGACCACATATCCTGCAATCCATTCTCTTGAAGAAGCACCAGATTTTCAGGGAACTCCGTCTGAATCATGTCCAACAGCTCAGGAACGTGGATTCCAGGGGTCTTTTTCAGCTCTTCCAGATAAATAGCCCTGTGAGAAAAAGCCTCCTGTTTACAGCTCCTCATCGTTTCAAGCCACACTCCATCAGGCTCCTGCCCGCGCCGTTCAAGCCACTGCTCCACCGCTGCATATCCATCACCGAGCACCTTGATACCCTTGTACTCGTGTGCAAAATCCTCCAGATTTACATTGACTTGAATCAAAGGTGTATCCTGTAGCAAAATATCCCACTCAAAAGTAGCCGTTTCTTCCAATCGACTGCCCAGTGTGATTACCACATCAGATTCCTTCCAGATTTGTCTTAGACTGAGATCTGTATAGAGTCCTGCAACACCACAGAAGAGTTCGTGGTCTTCATCAACTACACCCCGTCCCGAGGCGGTTGCGAACAAGGCCGCTCCATGTTGGTTAGCGAACCGCTCAATCACATCACCTGTACCTGACTTCATGCCGCCTCCGACTAGAATGAGTGGTCTGCGGGCGTTCTCAATAATTTCCCACGATGCATCCAACTCCCGACGAGACGGAGAGCACGACAGCTTTTCTGGTGGGGTAAACTGAAGCCCTGTTGGCACAGGCTGGTCCATCAGGTTTTCAGGGAGTTCGATATAGACGGGACCCGGTGCTCCATTGAAAGCCAAAAAGGCAGCCCGCTCCATCGCCCATACAAGCCGATCCACATGCTCGACACGATAAGCCCATTTTACGAGCGGCTTCACGAGTGAGATTTGATCGGCTTCCTGAAAGGATCGGGTACCCAGCTTGTCTCCGCCAGTGCCAAGCGCCAAAAGCAGGAGCGGAGCGCCCAGGTTCTTGGCCTCCAGTAGCCCTGTAAGTGTATTACTGAGCGCAGGGCCTTTCCCCACAACGCATACGGACATCTGGTTGGTGGTGAGCGCATAACCTGCTGCCATGAACACAGCATTACGTTGATCTTTGCACAGAATAAAATCCATACCGGATGAGGGGAGTGACGATACGATTTTGAGATCATCACTTGGTAATCCAAAGAGATGCTGAACCCCAGCCGATTTTAAGTAGCCAATGATGGCATCCCAAGGGAATAAACTCGCAGTCATACCAAACTCCTCTTTTCCGACAAATATTCTGCGACAATTTCTGAAATCAAGATCGGCTTCGAAATGAGCTTGAAATCGTAAAAAATATAGTTCGACATCGTGCCATAGCCACCAAAAGGCTTATTGCCTTGATCCACATCCTCAAGCGTCTGATTAATGGTCAGCGTGTGCTTCTTCCGCAGAACGTCCGCCAGGTGACTAGACCCGTATAAGCTGCAACCCATTGCTCGTTCACTGAAATAACTGGAGGAAATACGCTTGATCAGCTGCTCGTCGTCTCGGTAGCTAACCACGTTGAAGACCGGTGAAAAATACTCAATAATCTCCAAATCCTGATCTAGCTCGCTATATACAATCGTTGGCTCCATCTTTTTCGTACGGAAATCAATGCCACCGCCGTAAATAATAAACTTATCGTTCGTATTAAAATATTCAGAAACCGAGTTCAGCGCATCTTTATAGAAAATAGGGGAATAGTTTGCGTTCGGATCATCGTTGGCTCCAAACACAAGTTGGTCAAGCCGCATAATCAGCAGGTTTTTGAAGCTCTCTGTCACATCTTGATGTACCAGAATGATGTCGGGTCCCAGGCAGTCCTGTCCTGAGTTGAACAGTCTCATTCGGATTACATCGGTAACCGCCAGTTCCAGATCAGCATCGGGTCCGATGACGAAAGGATTGATCCCTTGTCCATAGAAGATGTAGAGTTGGTCTTTTCGGATTTGTTTTTTGATCTTCTCCGCATTGACATAGCTCCCGGTGAACACCACAATATCAGCTGGCATAACCGAATTTTCCATAAAAACCCTTTGACTGACCTTACGAATATAGATGGGTAATCCGTGTACAGCCTGAAGCTTTTCATGCAGCATGTTGACGTACTCGTTTACGTGAGAAGAAGGGCGAAAGTCTATATTTTCAACGTACAGGGACGGAATCAAGAGGTATAATGCATAGGAGTACAAAATGACGTTGGAAGGCATGAATACAGCCATAGATCGTTGCCAGCTTGGCTGATAGGTCTGCACTTCTTGCAGAGCACCTTGAAGTGTGAGGATCGTGGAGTCAATTTCTGCATTGGCAGCCCGATAGGATGAAAATTGTGTGAGAATATCCATCACTTCCTGCCGATTTTCAATCAAATAATTGAGGCATTTCAGAATAGATTCATGCCTTTTCAGAAACAGTGTGTTTTCTGCCAGTTCTGGATTTATACTCATGGCACATTCTCCCTTTCCTGTATGCAGTTTTGGTATATATCTTGTTATGCTTTGCGAGAAGCAGCTTTCTCTAGAGCAACACGCTCCATCTCCAGACGATCTACTTTTCCATTGCGATTTAAAGGAAAATGATCGAGCGGAAGCAAAAGATCGGGAAACATGTATGAAGGGAGTACCTGACTCATCTCTTTGCGGAGCACAGGCACGACCTGTGAGGAATCACTTTCGATGAATGCAACAAGCAATGTCCCTTTAGCCTCATCCTCCAAGGTGATCACGCAGGATCGGTAACCTAGCGAACCAATCCGATCCTCAATATAGACAGGAGATACCATATAGCCCATCCGGTTGACCGTCTTACCGCTGCGACCAATGACATACAGCATTCCGTCATCCAGATAGCCCAGATCCCCCGTCTTGAACCAGCCGTCCTGTAGAACCGATTGCGTCAGGTCTGGACGATTCAAGTAACCTTCCATGCGTCCAGCACTGTGTATCCACACTTCGCCTACGATACCGTCCGCCTGCTGGTTGCCTGTAGAATCTAGTATTTTCAGATCCACACCAGGTAAGGGTAGACCACAACCCTTCGGACATTCTAGCGTCCCCAGTGTAACGTTGCCCAGTTCAGAAAGGCCGTAACCATTCAGCAGGGGCTGTCCAAATATGTTGTTAAATTTCTCTTCAAGGTCTTGGGTAAGTGGGGAACCGCCTACGCACCACATGCGCACCGGAGCTTCCTTGACCATTTCCAGTTGTTCGGGTTTTCGGTTTAGCATACGCAACAAGGTGTAAAAAGCAGAGGGGTTAGCGTCTACGACCGTCGCCCGGTCTTTCGTAATACTTGCAATGACGCTCCAGAGGTTTTTTGGATTGCAGATGATGAGAGAACATGAAGTTAACCACCAGGAGAAGATAAGTGAGATTCCATAAAAATGAGAAAAAGGCACAACGGGGAGCATGTGGTCAGACGGTAGGTAGTTCATGGCGTGTATGGAATGCCTGATATTCTCCATAAAAGCTGAACCAGCTTTCACGATTCCCTTGGGTTTGCCCGTCGTACCTGAAGAATACAGAATGAGCGCATCTGACCTCTCGCACCACTTGCTAAAGTCGAGGGCTTCAAGCTTTGGCTCTCCCACCCAATCCGGGTGTACTGCTTCTTCTTGAATCAGATCTTGAATCAGAATAACGAGAGCATGAGGAAGTTCTAAATCGGAATCCGTAAGGATGCAACAGGCACCCGCTTCATCATAGATTTGGGCCACCTCATCGAGCACAGTCTGCTCGTCCACCACAGTCACCGAAACAGCAATATTGCACAGGGAGAACAGAGACACAACAAACCAATAGGAATTGGCCGCTTTCAGAATCACTCTACCGTCTTCGGGAATTCCTCTGAGCGTCAACATCCGGGAGAAGATCGTAACGTCTCGCTCCAGACGCTCCCTAGTCATAACTCCTTCAGGTGAGATAATACGGCAATCCGTATGCGTAATAAGCACAACGTTCCCTCCTTACATCCCCGTAATATGGTATCCAGCATCTACATGGATAACTTCACCCGTAATGCCTCTCGATAAATGGGAAAATAGGAATAACGCCGTATCTCCGACTTCCGACGTATCAACCGTCTTGCGTAGGGGCGTAGTTTCTTCAATATGTTTGAGCATTGTGTTAAAATCTTTAATGCCATAGGCAGCCAAGGTCCGTATCGGACCAGCGGAAATCGCATTTACGCGAATGCCATATGTGCCCAGATCATTCGACAGATAGCGCATGCTGGCTTCCAGTGAAGCCTTCGCCACACCCATAACGTTGTAATTTTTGATCGCTCGTTCTGCGCCAATATACGTCATGGTGACGATACTTCCACCCTCTGTCATCAGTGGGTATACTCGACGGGAGACAGCAGCCAGAGAATAGGCACTGATTTCTTGTGCAACGGCGAATCCCTCACGAGAAGTGTCAACGAACAAGCCATCCAAATCCTCAGCCTTAGCATAGGCGACACTGTGAAAATAACCATGTAATACGCCTACTTTTTCTTTTAGAAAATCCGCCAATGCATCAAGCTCTTCATTGCTTTGAACATTACAAGGACAGACCAGTGCTCCTGGAATGGTTTCAACGAGCTGTAGTACCCGCTCTGCAACCCTCTCATTTTCGTAAGTAAAAATGAGCTGTGCTCCTTCAGCAGCTAAAGATTGAGCTGTCCCCCAGGCAATACTCCTGTTATTAGCCACGCCCATAATCAAAATGTTCTTACCGCTCAGTAGTACTGCCACAGAAACCACCTTTCTTTTTTTACATTTTTAAACAAAATAACAACTTAACTGCGTATGTCTACATTTATAGACATATGTAATCTTTCCTGGAATATTATCGCGTTAATTGCCAAACTTGGATAGGCGACGTTTTAGGCAAATCACAAAATTTATTTTAAAATTTGTGTAACACATCTTGCATGCTGTCTGTCATCTCACAAAAAATAGTTGTGTTGCTTCTGTTGGTCTGTGTTCAAATCGAAAGGGATACATGTGTGTGAAAAAAGATAGCGAGGCAAAAATAAGGTGACTGTCAAAGTGAGTTAAACATAAAATCCTCATATTTTTGTAAATATTTACATTTCGACGACGGACTCACCCCACTACCGGAAGTAACCACTTCATTTTCAACAACAATGAGTCTTCCGATTTGAACATCCTGAGTGACCAGCCAGATTTTATCTAATCTAAGTGTAAAGCCTTAACCTCTATAGACTACGCTTTTGTTTTTTGGGAGCTAAAGTATAGCTAAAGGAGACAACAAAGTCGATTGCCAGAACGATCGCCCATGTTTGCATAATGCCCTCCAAAGACACCGTACGCTGCGGATCATCAACATACACAATGATGGCGAGCAACAAAGCATTACCTATAGCCCAGCCCAAAAGGTGAAGCAACCAACCTATCCGTTCCTCTTTTGCATGAGCAGCACCATACTTGCGTTCAGGCTTGGGTCCCTTACCAAACCAATGGGAGAACCGTACATCCGCCCACTTAATTAACCTATGACCAAATGCTACTGTAATACCAAAATAACAGGCCGCCAAGCCAGTAGCAGTCGTAATCTCCATGCCACTTTTCACCGTGATGAACACCGCAATCAGTAGCAGGATATCAATAATGGGGGTAAATAGTAAAAGAAGACCGCCTAATTTCTTCAAGCCAAACATATACCTTGCGATCAAGCCTGCAACAACAAAAACCCAAAATAAAACTTCAGCACTAATAATAAATAAATACATAATAGATGATTCCTTTCAAATTAGAAATTGGTATTCACCTCAACTATCCCCCTTTCATGCCCACTATCATACAATATTATACATAATATTCCTAGTATTTTGTCTATAATTACATAAAAGGAAACAAATAGCCGTTTTTTCTGCGAAAATCAGTATCTGTTCAGCCCATTTCGTCTTGTTCTCAAAATGGGCATTTTACATGATATGCTACCCATAAAGAATTATGATGATCTGAAATGAAAAAAGATGTACCTATGCTAATCAGCACGGGTACATCTTTTTTTACAGATACACTATCCAATTACAATATGACCTTCGGGACGACGGTACAATGTCTTGGTCGAGCGTGGGCGAATGGCATAGGCAATCGTAAGAGGACCAATCCGACCAATAAACATAGTCACACAAATAATCAGCTTGCCTGCGTCAGACAATCCTGGCGTCACTCCTACAGACAACCCTACCGTTCCGATTGCGGAAGCAGCCTCAAATGCAAGGGAGAGAAATGGCGCATCCTCTGTCATTAAGAGCAGTATAACCACAATCGAGAATATAAATAGGGCCAGTACAATAATGGTCAGCGCCCGCATCATGATATCTTTGGGGACCCTATGACGGAAAAACACAATTTCCTTCTGTCCTCGCATGACGGCGATTAGGGCACCTACCATAAGCAGAAACGTAGTCGTTTTAATTCCTCCTCCCGTGGAGCCCGGAGAAGCACCGATAATCATCAGCAACATAATAAAAAACTGACTTGCCTGCCTTAACCCGCTGATATCGACTGTGCTCGTACCTGATGATCTCGTGGAGACCGATTGAAAGACAGCTCCATATACTTTGCCTTCCCAGTTCAGCGCACCCAAGGTTCGTGCATTGGTAAACTCAAAAACAAATAAAACCAGCGCACCAACCACAATGAGCACTCCCGACACGCTAAGCACCATTTTGGAGTGTAGAGACAGTCTCCGGGTACGGCGAAAATCGAACAAATCGCTAAGTACAAGGAAACCCAAGCCTCCTGATATAACGAGCACAGATGCAATCATATTGAAAACAAAATCTCCAGCGTACTGTTGGAAGCTAGTCCCGAACAGATCGAATCCCCCGTTATTAAAGAGGGATACGGAATGGAATATTCCATAATATATCGCTTGTCCGACAGGCATCTCTCGCATCCACCGCAAAGCTAAGACGACGGCAGCTATCGCCTCAATGGTAAAAGAAAAGATCAGCACCTTGCGAATAATACGTACGATCCCTTCCATGCTATCGGCATTAATAGCCTCCTTAAGCAGCAACCGATCCTTTAACGATAATCGCCGCCCCAACAACAGCGCAAACAAGGTCGCTAAGGTCATAAACCCCAGCCCGCCTAGCTGCATCAGCACCAAAATGACGGTTTCGCCAAACATCGTATACGTTGAATCGACGTCAACAACGACCAGTCCTGTGACGCAAGCGGCTGAGACGGACGTAAAAAGCGAATCAATCCAATGCGGAGCATGACCACTATGATTGGCAACAGGAAGCATCAGTAGCAAAGTACCCAATGCAATAATCAATAAATATCCGATGACCAATATAAAAGGAGGCGATGCGAACCGACTAAGCTTGACGCTGCGTTTCATTAGAGTATTCTCTCCATCCGTTCTTATGAAAAAGAGGAACAAGACACGGGAAGCCCGGCTGATCCTCTATATTCATAATGTTATGTTATTCTACTGTTGGTTACGCATATGCGGGAAAAGCAGCACATCGCGAATGGAAGGCGCATCTGTCAGCAACATAACCAAACGATCGATGCCGATGCCCAGTCCACCTGTTGGTGGCATCCCGTATTCCAAGGCGCGGATAAAGTCATCATCCATTTCATGCGCCTCGTCGTTACCGTGCTCACGTTCCAGCAATTGTGCTTCAAAACGTTGGCGCTGGTCGATTGGATCATTCAGCTCAGTGAACGCATTCGCATGCTCACGAGCAACCACGAACAGCTCGAAGCGATCCGTAAACCGCGGATCTTGTTCGTTTTTCTTGGCCAACGGCGAAATTTCAACCGGATGTCCAGTAATAAAGGTAGGTTGAATAAGCGTTTCCTCTACGAACTGCTCAAAGAATGCATTCAGGATATGGCCAAATGTCATATGCGGTTCAACCGAAACTTTATGCTCTTTCGCAAGGCGATGAGCTTCTTCATTACTCATCTGCACGCTAAAGTCTACACCTGTTACTTCTTTAACAGCATCAACCATGGAGACTCTGCGCCATTGCGGCGTCAGATCCACTTCCTGGCCTTGATATTGAATGTGTTGTGTGCCCAGTACTTCCTGCGCAATATGTGCAACCATGTTTTCCGTCAATTGCATGATATCTTTATAATCAGCATACGCTTCATACAGCTCAATCATCGTAAACTCAGGGTTATGGCGGGTCGAAATACCTTCATTACGGTAAACACGACCGATCTCATATACTTTCTCCATTCCGCCGACAATTAGTCGTTTCAAATGGAGTTCAATAGCAATACGCATATAAAGCTGCATGTCCAATGCATTATGGTGCGTAACAAATGGCTTCGCCGCCGCCCCGCCAGCAATGGAATGTAATGTTGGGGTTTCAACTTCCAAATAGCCGAGCGAATCGAGATAACGACGCATGGATTGAATAATACGGGACCGTGTAATGAACGTTTTTTGTACTTCAGGGTTCATAACCAAATCGACATACCGCTGACGGTAACGCAATTCAACATCCTTCAGGCCATGATATTTCTCTGGTAATGGATACAAGGATTTGGACAAGACCTCAATATCCAGCACTTTGATTGTCGTTTCGCCCGTTTTGGTCTTGAAGAGCACACCCTTAACACCAACAATATCACCCAGATCCAAAATACCAAATGCTTTATATTTGGATTCAGGTACTGTGTCTTGACGAACATAAATTTGAATACGTCCGCTAAGATCCTGTATATGAGCAAAGCTGGCTTTTCCCATCACACGTTTAGCCATAATACGGCCTGCTATGCTAACTTCAATATTCTTTTCTTCCAGTTCTTCCTTAGTCAAACTGTCATACTTGCTCAGTAGTACGCCCGCTTCAGCCGTGCGTATGTATTTGCGTCCAAAAGGATCAATGCCCAATGCGCGAAGCTCGTCCAATTTGGCACGACGAATTTGTAATAGTTCACTTAATTCCTCGCGATTTTCTTGTGTTTCCTGGTTAGTAGTTTCATCCGACATGGTGCTAAATCAGCTCCTTCAATATGAATAGACGGGCCGGGGTCCGTCCGGGTGTAGAGAAAAAAAGCTTCCACAAGGAAGCTTTTACATTAAATTCCAAAGTCCGTGTCTTATTTCTTGATATCCACGATTTTATATTGAATAACGCCTGCTGGAACGGTGACATCCACAACAGTTCCCTTTTTCTTACCGAGAATTGCCTTGCCAACCGGACTTTCATTCGAAATCTTATTCTGTAGCGGGTCGGATTCGGCGGAACCTACGATAGCATACTCTGTAATATCTCCGAATTCCAAATCTTCAACGGTCACAGTTGCACCTACTCCCACAACATCGGTGTCAATTTCATCACTATTGATAATGCGGGCATTGCGTAGCATCTTTTCCAACGTAATTACACGGCCTTCAATAAAGGCCTGCTCATTCTTCGCATCCTCATATTCGGAGTTTTCACTAATATCTCCGTATCCGATGGCTACCTTAATCCGTTCAGCCACTTCGCGGCGTTTGACAGACTTTAAGTTCTCAAGCTCATCTTCGAGCTTTCTAAGACCTTCCTGTGTCAGAATGACTTCTTTATCGCTCATCTTAACCGATTCTCCTGTCATGGGAAAAGTTTAAAAGTGCATCGGAATGCACGCTTTCAAAACATAATATGCCACTCTGAGGGAATGAGAACATTTCCTGCTGTTGTCTTGAGAGCTGCACACAATTTGTAGCAAACATCAAGATTTTATACTGAACGATTATAGGGCAAGCAATTGGAAAAGTCAATCGCGTGCGCAGGCCGGAATAGCTTCCTTATTGCGCAACAGCAGCAGGAGAAGCAGCACTTGTAGAAGGCTCATCGTTATCTACCATGTGCAATTGAGATACAAATTGATCCAAAATACGTACCATATCGTCGCGCTTTGTTTCTTCCATAATGACATCCTTAATACGTGCAGAACCTTTAAACCCCTTGAGGTACCAAGCCAGATGCTTGCGCATTTCACGGACAGCTACCGCTTCACCCTTCAATGCAACCAGACGATCCATATGCAGAATGGCAATGCGGATTTTTTCTTCCGGTGAAGGATCGGGCAACAGCTCACCTGATTGCAAGTACTCAATCGTACGGTAGAGCATCCACGGATTCCCCAGAGCACCGCGTCCGATCATAACGCCATCACAATTGGTCAGATCCAGCATGCGGCGGGCATCTTCCGGTGATGCCACATCACCGTTTCCAATTACAGGAATGGAAACTGCTTCTTTAACTTCTTTTATAATATCCCAATTCGCATGTCCCGTATACAGTTGCTCCCGTGTACGGCCATGTACGCTAACGGCCTGACCTCCGGCACGTTCAACAGCGCGAGCGTTCTCTACGGCATAAATATGCTCGCTATCCCAACCAATACGCATTTTCACGGTAACCGGCTTGCTTACCGATTCCACTACCGCCGATACCATTTCATAAATCTTGTTTGGATCGAGCAGCCAACGAGCACCTGCATCACATTTGGTCACTTTGGGAACCGGGCAGCCCATATTGATGTCAATAATATCTGCATTCGTCTCCTGGTCTACGACTTTCGCCGCTTCCACCAAAGATTTGCGGTCGCCTCCAAAAATTTGCAAGCTAAGCGGCTTCTCGCGCTCATCTACAAACAGCATCTCACGTGTACGCTTGTTGCCGTGAATGATGGCCTTATCACTAACCATCTCTGCACATACCAAGCCTGTACCGAATTCCTTGGCGATCAAGCGAAAAGCAGGATTGCACACGCCTGCCATGGGTGCCAAGACGACTTGGTTTTTCATTTCAATATCGCCGATTTTCAACATATCTGTTCACCCCTTTATTCCTTCTTTTATATCGTATACTTATCGTCAATCCGTCAATTCCCGGACTTCAATCTCTAGCGTTTGGGCGATGATGTTCAGCATGTCTGGGTCTACTGCACGATTACCTCGCTCCACAGCACCTAATACAGTCAAAGATATGCCGGTTCGGTTTGCCAACTCCTGCTGGGTGAACCCTTTTAGCTTCCGAAAGGCGCGGAGCCGTTGCGCCAGCTGCAAGTTTTCCAAAGCTGTATGCCGTCCTTTCCATCCACAGAATTCAATGCAGTATGCACGATACTGTACAGACCGGACGGATCTTGGTTCGGAACGATGTCAGCCAAAGGAACCAGCACAAAAGCACGCTCCAACATACGAGGGTGAGGAAGCTCCAAATCCGGTGTAGCCAGTTGCGCCGCTCCCATCCATAACAAGTCCAGATCAATGGTTCGTGGACCATTAGGAATATGTCTTACTCTCCCCAGACGACTCTCCACCTCCAGCATATATACCAGAAGCTCCTCTGGAGCAAGTGTTGTGGATACGGCTACCGTCATGTTCAAAAAAGAAGGTTGATCCAGATACCCAACAGGCTCTGTTTCGTACAGGCTGGAGCACCGAAGCACCCGTATACCCGGATGTTCGTCCAGCGCCGTAATGGCTTCATACAGGGTATGCTCGCGCTCCCCCAAATTAGCCCCTAAAGCAATATAAGCCTCTGATGCCTCAGAGGTCGAATGTGCATTCATGTATCGTTCCTACTTTCTTGCGCGATAAAGCTCAACCGTCACGCCCTGAAAATGAATATCAAACGGCGGATGCGGCTTCGTGACTTTGACAGTCAGTGCATTGACACTAGTATAAGTGTCCAGTAGGGAAGATGCAATACGTTCGCCCAAAGCTTCAATCAATTGGTAAGATTCCTTTTCTACAATATCTTTAACGGTGTAATGCACCTCGGCGTAATTAACCGTTTTGTCCAAGGCATCCTGCTCACCCGCTTCACGCAGATCAAGCTCCAGTTCCAAATCAATATAGAAACGTTGTCCCAGCTTGCGCTCCTCTGGAAAAACGCCATGATATCCGTAATACTCCATACGATGCAAAACCATTTTATCCATCGTGGGTATCCCCCCCTGTTTTTTATTAGATTTTCTCAATAAGCTCAACTTAAAAGTTTCGTATCGTGCCATTGCGCAGTCGGATGGTGCTCCCCATCGCCACTGCCCCAGATTTCTTGAATAAAACCTATAATAAAGGTAGAAATTCGGGGAAGTGATGCTTCCGAAGCGAGCTTTCCTACGGAAAGCTTTTAAAGCGACCGCTTTGCTTGTACAGCACCATTCCGCCTACTCCGTTCTCGTTCTACTTGATCTATTCTTCTGTTCACCTTACACAATAAATAACTCCCTAAAAATACAGTGACTTTATGGCGCGTTGTAGCGGAATGAAGGATTTGAATCCGGAGAAGCGAAGCGCTCGCCTTTGCAACGGGATTCTAACAGTCATATGTTTACCAATTCAAAAGAATCCCGTTGCAACAGCGATCGCAGGATCAAATCATTCATGAAGCGTCTTCTAACCACCATAACTCAGTGCATTTTTAGACCCGTACACCATCGCATCACACATACGTACGGTGCGCTTGATTTGCGCCACATCGTGTACACGCACAATCTGGCACCCTTGAGCAATGCCAAAGGCAACGGTAGCCGCCGTGCCCTCCACCACATCATTCACAGGCAAATCCAGTGCTGTACGAATAAACCTTTTGCGCGACGTAGCCAATAACAGCGGAAAGCCCAGCTGACTCAATGTATCGAGAGAAGTCATGGCATGAATATTTTCATCGTAATCCTTGGCAAAACCGATACCTGGGTCTAAAATGATCTGTTCCTCACGTACCCCCGCATCCAGCGCTAATCGGATACTCTCTTTTAAATCAGACAGCATATCAGAAACCAAATCACTATAATTACGATCATGACGATTATGCATCAAAATGACCGGGCAATCGAATTCCGAAGCTACACGTGCCATATCGGGGTCTGCCTTAAACCCCCAGACATCATTAATGATATGTGCACCAGCTTCAAGCGCCTGCCTGGCTACTTCGGCTTTGTAAGTATCTACAGATAACGGAATGTGCGGTGCAATACGATGGATGGCTTGGACGACCGGAATGACCCGTGCCAGTTCCTCTTCCACACCTACTGGGTCATGACCCGGGCGGGTAGACTCCCCACCAATGTCAATGATATCGGCTCCATCTTCCACCAGCTTCAATGCATGTAAAACAGCAATCTCGGGACTATAATGTAATCCTCCATCGGAAAATGAATCCGGGGTCACATTCAGTATGCCCATGATCTGTGTGGAATGTCCGAGCGTAAGCTCGGCATCCCCCATTCGGTAACTACGTTGATAAAGGGTCGGTATGTTCACTTGATCCCTGCTTTCTGTCTATAATCGTGCAACAGCAAAGCTGTTATGGACCTGGGCTGTGTCAAGGGAACCGATACATGGTTCGTTGCTCCACCCGGCTCCAACAACAAATCCACGGGCCGTATTTCTTGTATAGAGTTGGTCATAAAAATTTCATCAGCCTGTTTCAGCTCGTCCCAGCGGTACAAACCTTGCTCACAAGGAATGTCTCGCAGATGCGCCAGCTCCAAAATGAATTCACGCGTAATGCCTGGCAGAATTCCTGTAGACAAGTCAGGGGTATACAGCGTATTATTCCGCACAAAAAACAGATTGCTGACCATTCCTTCTGCCAGAAAACCATCCGCCGTAAGCATCATTCCTTCAGCCTTATAACGGACAGCCTCGGCATACTGCTGAAGTTCCCGCTTCGCAAGAATATTATTCATATAATGGAGCGACTTTAAACGAACCTCACCCTCTGGAGTGTTTCTGGGGGTTCGCAACAACTGAAGCGCCGATGTGGAAATGGATTGCCCGGTTTGTGTATTGGTAGAGGGCAACGGTTTCGCAAACAAAATATGGTTGGGGCGCGTATAGTCCCCCGTCGGCAATCCTAGCACCTCTTCGCCCGCTGATACGGTGTAACGAACATAGGCTTCATCCAGTCCATTCGCCACCATCAGATGTTGGATGTGTCTCGTAAGCTGCTCCTCATCCGGTTGAAAAGGAATGCCGAGCATTCGGCAACCTTCCTGCAGTCGATGCAGATGCCAATCCAGCAAGAATGGAACACCCTTGTAGGTGCGGAATGTTTCAAACAAGCCCATTCCGTATAAAAAGCCGTGATCACTTACGTGAATCACGGCTTTTGCGGCTTCCGTGAGGACGCCGTTGACTCCGATATATTTCATGAATCAGACGCCTACCTTGCGTTTTAGGAAATTGCGTAACAGTTGATGCCCATAATCCGTAATAATGGATTCTGGATGGAACTGAACTCCTTCTACGGCAAATTCTTTATGCCGCAAACCCATAATTTCACCTTCTGCGGTTTCCGCGGTAATCTCTAGACACTCAGGCAGACTCTCGCGCTCCACCAGCAATGAGTGATACCGGGTTGCTGTGAACGGAGAAGGCAAGCCTTCAAATACTGACGTATTGTGATGAAGAATCGGTGATGTTTTACCGTGCATGAGTCGTTCAGCCCGGATAACCTTACCGCCAAAAGCCTGTCCGATGGCCTGGTGGCCGAGGCAAACGCCAAAAATCGGAATGCGACCTTTAAAATGGCTGATCACATCCAGTGATATCCCTGCCTCATTCGGCGTGCATGGACCCGGCGAGATCAAAATATGCTCTGGTGCCAGCTCTTCTATGCCTTTCACATCAATCTCATCGTTCCGTTTTACGGTTACTTCTTCGCCAAGTTCACCTAAATATTGAACAAGATTGTACGTAAACGAATCATAATTATCAATCACCAAAATCATACGACTCACCCTCCTGTGATACCGCTTCTGCTCAAAGCGGCTTCTTCTTCACCACATTGTACCGCCTTCATGACAGCTCTAGCCTTGTTCCGACATTCCCGATATTCCCTGTACGGGTCTGAATCAATGACGATCCCCGCACCTGTCTGTAAATAGGCAGTGCTGCCTTTAACAGCTAGTGTTCTTATTATAATATTTAATTCCATATTGCCGTTATAGTCAATCCATCCAAGGGACCCTGTATAAGGCCCCCGACGAACGGGCTCTAATTCTTCAATAATTTCCATGGTGCGCACCTTGGGTGCCCCGGTAATGGTTCCGCCTGGAAAGGTAGCAGCAATTACATCTATAGCTGTACGACCCGAGGCTAATTTTCCTTCAACCTGAGAAACCAGGTGCATAACGTGCGAATAGTATTCGACCGTCAGCAGTTCAGGCACATGCACCGATCCGTATTCGGCAATCCGTCCGATATCGTTACGCTCCAGATCGACGAGCATAATATGCTCGGCGCGTTCTTTTTCGCTTGATAGAAGCTCTGCTGCCATAGCGGCATCTTCATCCGGTGTTAGCCCTCTTCTTCTCGTACCTGCAATTGGTCGGGCGCTCACACGTCCATCCTCCAGCTTCACCAACAATTCCGGCGAGCCACTAACGATCCGTAAATCTGGCATACGCAGCATACCCATATAAGGGGAAGGATTCAGCAGACGAAGCCATTCATATATATTTTCAGGGAGGGCTGTAAGCGCACGTTGCTGACGAATCGATAAGTTGGCCTGGAATACATCCCCTTGGGCAATGTATTCCTGCACACGTTTCACGGCTTGTTCAAAATCTTGTTGGTTGAATGCCGCTGTCCAGCCTTCAGATTCAAGATGAGCAGCCACTAACCCTTCTTCGGCGAGCCTAGCACAACGACGAGAGTACGCAGAATCAATCTCTCCTGCATTTATGATGTTATTCCACTGAGTCAGCATACGTTCTGCACGTTGGGCAGCTTCCGCGTAATGCTCGCAAAGTATAGGATTCGGCCCATCCAGCATAACGCGATTGGTCAAATCGGTATCACTGCTGACTTTATCGGAATGCGCAGGAGCGGGCATATGAACAGCACAATATATGGAGGATTTTTCGTGATCGTAAATCCATAGCTCATCCACCCTCATCCATACATAATCAGGTATGTCTGTATCGTCTGCAGCTTGAGATGGCAAACGCTCCAACGAGCGAGCTACATCGTAGCCAAGATAACCCGCAAATCCTCCAGAGAAAAAAGGCATGCCAGGTACACGCGGCGCACGGTAAGGAGCGATCCAGTTGCTCATGACTTTCAAAGGTTGACCATGCATATCTCCATGTTTCCCGCTTTGCAAATCAGTCCAAACTGCATGTTCTCCCTTGCCCTCCAATATAGCAACCGGATTTAAGGCCAGATAGGTGTACCTCCCACCTTTAGCGCTCTCCAGCAAAAAGGCATATGGAGACGAATCCTCCCAAGCCTTCCGCCACGATGACGGTAGCCCCCCCACGGGTAATGGGTACTCAGCAATATAGGGAAGTATGCTCCAGCCTTCCTCCTGCCAAACCTGCCACTGCGTCTCCGTCACTCTAGCTGTCGATTTCATCCGTGTGTGCTTCCCCTTCCCTACTTTTCAATAAGTCTATATTCTCTCCTTAAAAAGAAACCCCCACCCCCCTGCAACAGGGAAATGAGGGAATCCTTACGTATAGTATACACAATTACGACATAATTACAGCTCGAAATTGTATAGTGGTGTGCTCAGGTAACGTTCTCCATTACTTGGAACAATGACAACGATCCGTTTACCCTTGCCCAATTGCTTAGCAAGTTTCAAAGCCGCATGAACAGCCGCGCCAGATGAAATACCGGACAAAATGCCCTCTTCCTTGGCCACTCTACGTGCTACCTCGAAAGCTTCATCGTTTTCTACATGAATAATTTCATCATAGATATCGCGGTTTAAAATTTCAGGAATAAAGTTGGCACCAAGTCCTTGAATTTTGTGGGGTCCTGGCTTACCGCCTGCTAACAGTGGGGAAGAGGCAGGCTCTACAGCCACAACTTTAATATCAGGGAATTCTTTCTTAAGCACTTCTCCGGCACCAGAAATGGTTCCACCAGTACCTATTCCAGCTATAAAAGCGTCCAGAGTTCCGCCAATGGAACGAATGGCTTCCACAATCTCAGGACCGGTCGTTTCACGGTGAATTTTGATATTAGCTTTGTTCTTGAACTGCTCAGCAGCAAAATATTCCGGATTTTCACTCAGCAATTCTTCCATTTTCTTAACGGACCCGTTCATGCCTTCTGATCCTGGTGTTAACACAAGTTCGGCTCCATAAGCACGCAACAAATTACGACGCTCTATGCTCATCGTTTCTGGCATAACGATCACTGCCTTATAGCCCTTCGCAGCAGCAACCATAGCCAAGCCGATTCCTGTATTACCGCTAGTTGCTTCAATAATCGTACCGCCTGGCTTAAGCAGACCTTCACGTTCAGCCTCTTCTACCATGCTAATCGCAATACGATCTTTAACACTGGAGCCTGGGTTCTGATATTCCAGTTTCAAATAAATTTCGGCGCTATCTTCCGGTACGATCCGGTTGAGCCGAACGAGGGGAGTTTCCCCGATAAGTTCGGTGATGTTGTTAACAACTTTAGCCATGATAATTCCTCCCTGACTGTAGATGATATATTAAAAATTGCGAAATCATATTGTAGATCATTCTTAGCCAATCACTTTAATTTTGTACCGTTCATTTAATTTCCGATAAAAATAGTGGGTTTTATACGCTAATCATAACAATCTTCAATTCCAATGTCAATACGAGTGAGTAAGCCGCGATGCTGTCAACCCGCGTTATCAGCATCGTGCTTCCTTCAAACCAATATTCTTTCACTAACGTTACAGAGCAGCGGAGGATGCGTCTTTTCCAGATAAAATACGCGCTCCATATTTATCACGTAGACTCTTCTCGACCTCTTCCAAAGGAGCGGCCTGTGCAAGCGCAAGAGATCGGCGAATTTGCTGCCGGATCTGCTGCTTATCCGGAGAATTCTTCAACCGGACATCCTGTACATAAATGACAGCATAGCCATCGTTAACAGAGATCGGACCTGCAACATCCCCGGAGCTTAGCTCTCTCGCCGCCTTCATGATCGCCTCCGGTTGCAATGGATCATATTCATCCACCCATCCCAACTGCCCGCTGCTATCCTTGCCAAAAGGCTTACCTGAGTACTCTTGAATCAGCACATCGAAGCTCTCCCCCTGCTTGACCCGATCTAGCAACGCTTCTGCTTCCTCCGCATTATCCACATAAAGAGCTGCCAATTGGATCTGCTTACCGACGGCAAATTCCTCAGGGTGCTGTTCCCAATACTCGTCAATCTCAGCTTCCTGAACTTGAATACCCTGCGTGGCTATTTTCTCCAAACCAATCCGGTATTCCGCTTCATTCCGCAAGTCAACCGGATCTAAGCCAAACTGTCGCTGCATTTCATCAAAGTAGGCATGATCTGAGTCATACCCTTTACTATCCTGCTCCAGCACCTGCTGTAAATCCTCTTGGGTGATCTTGATACCGAGACGCTTGGTTTCAGCCTGCACGGCTTTACGATTCAACATTTGCAACAGCGTATTGGTTCCATATCGCTTTTTCAGTTCCGCTACCCACTGTTCCTCCGATATGCCTTCCTGACCCATCTCCGCCACAGTATGATCGCCGTCATCCTTGCTTACATCACCCGGCTTTGACAGCCCCCGAAGCATGATAAGACCACCCAAGGCGGCGACGCTAACGGTCAGAATAATGACAGCTGTCCATAATCCTTTTTCCCGTGTAGTCATCGCTTGCACCGCCCATCCGGTTAGGATTTGGCTTGATCTAACAGATTTTGCAATTCATCCTTATTAAACTGATAAGCCTCATTACAAAAGTGACATACGACCTCAGCCTGTCCTTCTTCCTCAATTAACTGCTCTAATTCGCTTTCTCCCAAACTGATCAATGTTTTTTCCACGCGCTCACGTGAACACTCACATTGAAAATGGATATCCAATTCATCGAGAATCCGAACGTCCGGCAGCATCCAGCGCAGCATTTCATCAAGTTCCAACCCTTGATCCAGCAAAGCAGTAACGGGTGGAATGGAGCTGACTGCATTTTCGATCGCAGTAATCTCATCATCATTCAAGCCTGGAAGCAACTGAATAATAAATCCACCGGCCACAATAACCGTGTTATCCGTATCTACCAGCACACCCAAGCCCACCGCTGACGGGGTCTGTTCCGATTTGGCAAAATAATAGGTAAAATCCTCACCCAGTTCACCGGAAATAATCGGAGTACTGCCGCGATACGGTTCTTTTAACCCCAAATCCTTGATGATATGAATGAACCCCTCTGTACCTACGGCACCCGCTACATCCAGTTTGCCCATACTATTGCTTGGCAAATGCACATGCGGTTCAGTAACATAACCTCGCACTTCCCCTACAGCATTGGCATCAACGACGATTTGCCCAATCGGTCCATCACCTTTAACTTGAATGGTCAATCGCTCTTTTCCTTTTAGCATAGAACCCATAATAGCACCTGCTGTGAGGGTTCGCCCCAAAGCAGCGGTAGCCGTTGGATACGTATCGTGTCTTCTCCGCAATTCCTCTACCAATTGAGTTGTCCGAACAGCAAAAGCTCTAACCCTCCCATCCATGGCTGTGCCACGAATAAGTCGATCCTGCTTATTTTCCATATTGATATCCTCCCTATTCACCAGGACAGCTATGCTGCTTATTTTCGTTAGTATTGCTCATCATTGAAGCATAATTTCCTATTATATAAACAACCTGCATCGACAGATCACGCGAATTGTTCAAAAACGTAACATATTTCAGTATAGACGAAAAACGCCGCTAATCCAAACCGATAAAATCATTCGGTTGGACTCAGCGGCAGCTTATACCCACTTTTTTATTCGGCGTTACGTTGGTAAATGATGCGCAATCCTTCGAGCGTCAACATCGGCAACACTTTTTGAATGCTCTCCGCCTCTGATGCGATTAGCTCTGCAAGACCTCCGGTAGCAATAACTGTAGGCTCCGCCTGCATTTCTTCCTTAATGCGCCGCACAATGCCATCCACTTGCCCAGCATAACCGAAGATAATCCCAGCTTGCATGGCATGAACCGTATTACGACCAATAACCTTTTTGGGTTTCTCCAACTCGATGCGGGGTAGCTTGGAAGCCCGTTGATACAGTGCCTCCGTCGAAATCCCGATACCCGGCACAATGACACCGCCCAAGTAGTTTCCCTTATCGTCAATACAATCAAACGTCGTCGCTGTCCCAAAATCCACCACAACCAGCGGCCCGCCGAACCGTTCGACAGCCGCAACAGCGTTCACGATCCGATCCGCACCTACTTCACGCGGATTCTCATAACGCAGGTTAAGACCAGTCTTGATTCCCGGTCCGACGATTAACGGCGTTTTGCCTATGTATTTATCGCACATTTCTTCTAATACACGGACCAACGGCGGAACGACAGAGGAAATAATAACTCCCTGGATGTCATCCTTTAATACGCCACCCATACTAAAAAGATTATGTATGAGTACGCCGTATTCATCTGCGGTTGCCTGTCTGGAGGTACTGATCCGGTAATGGTGTAACAGCTCCCGCCCTTCGTATATCCCCAGAACAATATTGGTATTACCTACATCCACTACAAGAATCAATGGGTGTCACCTATCTTTCTTTGCGTTAAGGTCAAGGCTGATATCCAGGTTATGAAAAGAGTATGTCAGCCTGCCTACAGAGATCACATCTACGCCACTCTCAGCCATCTCACGCACTGTATCCAGCGATACATTGCCCGAGGCTTCTGTTTTGACATGTGGTGCCCGTTCCCGAATGAACCGAACGGCTTCCTTCATATCTGGGGCAGACATGTTATCCAGCATAATGATATCCGCCCCAGCTTCCAGGGCTTCCCGAACTTGTTTCATGTTTTCCGTCTCTACTTCAATCGTCATCGTATGCGGTATATTAGCGCGCGCTCGACTTACAGCCTGTTCAATCCCACCTGCACCCTTAATATGATTATCCTTAATCATAACAGCATCGTACAGGCCAAAGCGATGATTCGAGCCACCGCCTACACGCACAGCATACTTCTCCAGCAGCCGATGTCCCGGTGTTGTTTTACGTGTATCCACCAAGCGAGTGGACAAACCATGCAATTGATCTATAAAAGCCCGAGTCCGCGTGGCAATGCCAGACATCCGTTGGAGCAAATTTAACGCCAGTCGTTCTCCGGTCAGAATTGCATGAGTACTACCCGTCACTTCCGCCAAAACGCTTCCCTTTTCAATCCACTGTCCATCCGTCACCAGCGGAGTGAACGACAAGGAAGGGTCCACTACCTGAAATACAAGGGCAGCCACGGGTAAACCGGCAACCACGCCGCTCTCCTTGGCATGAATGACAGCCTTGGATTGGTGGCCCTGCTCAATCGTCCAGCGCGTGGTTACATCGCCAGAGCCCGTATCTTCTCGCAGCCAGCTGCGAATTTGTGCTGTCAGTTCTTCCTGATATCCACTAAACTCTCCATAAAGCTCGCTGTTAGATGTCATGAACGTACTCCTCCGTTATCCCTTGCTCACGTCTCTGCTGAACATGCTTTCGCCAGACGCTATCATCTGTCTCAGGAAAATCCTCGCGATAATGCGCTCCCCGGCTCTCCTCACGCAGCAGCGCACCATCTGTTACTAATAAAGCACAGGTGAGCAAATTGGCAAATTCGATCTCTTCCCGGCTAGCGATCACAGCCTCAAAAATAGGCATTTGCCCTTGCATCTCGTCTAATGCTGCTTTCAGCCCCTCGCCGTGCCGACGAACTCCAGCATAACGAACCATTGCTTCTTGCAGCTTATGCCGCTGCTCCGTGACGGATGAAGCCGGGAACTCTGTACGGTTATCGCTATAAGATATCAATGTATGGCCGACCAGCGGTGGCAATGAATGCAGTCGCTCAATAATCCTGCTGGCAAATACAATAGCTTCAGATAACGAATTGCTCGCCAGACGATTAGCTCCGTGAACTCCTGTAGAAGAGGTTTCCCCGCAGGCGAACAAACGCGCAATGGAGCTTTCCCCGTGTAAATTGGTCTGGACACCACCCATCATATAATGGGCAGCAGGCGCAATGGGGATCCAGTCTGTCGTCATATCCAAACCAAATGAGAGACATGTCCGATAAATTGTTGGAAAACGTTGCATCACCCGCTCTGGCGGCTCGTGTGTAATATCCAGGTATACAAACGCAGCTTGGGTGCGTTCCATCTCATGAATGATAGCACGAGCTACGATGTCTCTGGGTGCAAGCTCCTGCCGGGAATCATACTTGTCCATGAAGCGTTCTCCGTGAATATTGCGTAACACGGCTCCTTCTCCCCGTACGGCTTCGGAAATTAGAAACCTTGGAGCGCCCGGATGGCACAACGCCGTAGGATGAAACTGTATGAATTCCATATCCCGTACAATCGCCCCAGCACGATATGCCATAGCGATACCATCCCCGGTTGCAATATCCGGATTGGTCGTATACCGGTATAATTGCCCGCTACCTCCTGAGCACAAAATCGTTGCATTAGCGGTTATATACGACCTTTCCCCACCTGGCTTTTGGACGAGGGCCCCAATACACTCACCATGCTCCGTCAGCAGATCAATTACCATGCACTCTTCCCATACTTCGATACCGGGATGGGCAGCAACCTGCTTTGACAACGCACGAACAATTTCATAACCCGTAGCATCTCCATTTGCATGCAAAATACGCCGATGACTATGCGCTCCTTCCCGTGTCAACGCTAGTTCACCATCCACACGATCAAAAGCCGTTCCCAAACGTATTAACTCCTGAATGCCAACTGGACCTTCATGGACAAGCGTACTGACCGCCTCAGATTCACACAGACCTGCACCAGCAATCAGGGTATCTTCCATATGATAAGCTGGTGTATCCTCGTCCGATGTGACAGCAGCGATGCCGCCTTGAGCATAACGCGTGTTGCTTTCCATCAAAGTCTTCTTGGTAATCAGCAACACTTTCCGATTCTCCGCAGCCTTAATCGCCGTATATAAGCCCGCAATGCCCGAGCCGATTATTAACACGTCGGCCTCCAATCGGGTCAATTCCGCTACATCAAAATCAACTAGATACCTTGGAATCATGCCTTCACCTGATTTCACAGAAGAATAGCGCACACCATAGGTTCTACAGTATGCGCTCACGTATATGTTCAAAATGATAGAAAGTCGATTGCAGCGGCTGTTGGCTTTTATAAGCTAAGAAGACGACAGCCGTTTATTTAACAATAAATGTACACAACGTTCCGGTGTCTGTCAAATCACGTTAGCAATAATCTTCCATTTAAAAAGCTCCGGAAAACCCATAATACCTGGTTCCCCGGAGCTTACATATACGCTTATTCAACTATCCATCGGATGATTAGGTTGTTGTCGGTGGAGTACCACCGGAGTTGCCCGAATTGTTATCATCCTCTGGCTTTTGCAGATTAGGGATATCATTCGGTTGATCCGTTGTATTCTTAGGCTCGTCATCCTTACCTTGAATACGTACACGGACGTCTCCAATGTTGTCGATCACAGGCTCACCATTTTCCGGTGTTCCTTCTCCCTCAGTCGTGCCACCATCCAAAGAACCTGTCTCGATCAAACGTTTGATTTGTTCAAGTTCCAAGGTTTCTTCTACCAGCAAGGTTTGAGCAATCAAATGAACCTCTTTGGAATACTTGGTCAGGAGTTCTCTAGCACGCTCATAAGATTCAGTGATGAAGCGATTCATCTCCTGGTCAATCTGATAAGCGATCTGATCACTGTAGTTCTGCTCATGACCGATATCGCGTCCAAGGAATACTTGGCCTTGTGAAGTACCGAACTGCATTGGACCAAGCTTCTCACTCATACCATATTCTACGATCATGCTGCGTGCAATGCTTGTCGCTTGCTGGAAGTCGCTATAGGCTCCCGTTCCGATCTCACCAATGAACAGTTCCTCGGATACGCGTCCACCCAACAATCCAGTGATTTTGTCCAGCAATTCCTGCTTGGTAGTCAGCATGCGGTCTTCCTTCGGAAGCATGATGACATATCCGCCTGCACGTCCACGTGGAATAATCGTTACCTTGTGAACCATGTCGGCATTTTCCAAGAAGAAACCAATAATCGTATGGCCTGCTTCATGATAAGCAACAATTCGTTTCTCGCGGTCACTGATTACGCGGCTGCGTTTTTCTGTACCTACGATAACACGGTCGATGGCTTCATCTACTTCTCGCATCGAAATATCTCTGCGGTTACGACGAGCCGCCAACAAGGCAGCTTCGTTCAACAGATTTTCCAGATCAGCGCCTGTAAAGCCTGTTGTACGTTTCGCAATTACGTCCAATTTAACATCCTTCGTTAATGGCTTGTTGCGAGCATGTACATACAATACTGCTTCACGGCCTTTAACATCTGGACGGTCAACCGTAATTTGACGGTCAAAACGTCCTGGACGAAGCAACGCCGGGTCTAAAATATCAGGACGGTTTGTAGCCGCTACGATGATGATACCTTCGTTTGCGCCAAATCCATCCATCTCTACGAGCAATTGGTTGAGCGTCTGCTCACGTTCATCATGTCCGCCACCCAATCCGGCGCCACGTTGACGTCCAACGGCATCAATCTCATCAATGAAAATGATACAAGGTGCGTTCTTCTTCGCGTTCTCGAACAAATCACGAACACGGGAAGCACCGACCCCGACAAACATTTCTACAAAATCAGAACCCGAGATGCTGAAAAACGGCACTCCGGCCTCGCCTGCAACAGCTCTCGCCAAGAGTGTTTTACCCGTACCTGGAGGGCCCACTAACAGAACACCTTTTGGAATACGAGCGCCCACAGCTGCAAACTTGCGTGGGTCCTTCAAGAATTCTACGACTTCGACAAGCTCCTGCTTCTCTTCGTCAGCCCCTGCCACGTCCTCGAACGTAACCTTCTTCTTCTCTTCGTTATACAGACGGGCTTTGCTCTTGCCGAAGTTCATAACTTTGCCGCCACCGCCCTGTGCCTGATTAAACAGGAAGAAGAACAACAGGAACATGATCACCAAAGGAATGATAGAAGTCAAAAACGTCAGCCAAATGCTTTCGCCTTCCATTTTCTTCTGCACGTATTCAAACCCGTTCGTTTCGCTGGCATTCACCAGTTCACTTAGTGCTTGATCCGTTGGTGGAACATATACGGAAAAATTGGTCGATTTAGCATTAGCCGGCTGCTTCTTATATGCACCGGTTACAAGATAGGCGTAACCGTCAAATTGGACCGTTACTTTAGAGATGTTATTAGCTTTAACCTCTTGCCGTAATTGGTCATATCTAGGGAGATCGGAGGCTTCGTTACTGTTGCTAACAAACTGAACGATACCCACCACAACTAAAAAAAGAATCAAATAAAAACCAGAATTCCGGATGAACCGATTCATCCCCTACCTCCTCTCGAGACACTTAAGTTATTTTACCATAGCCTGTAAGTCCTTCTCAACAAAGGGCCTTATTTAGTCCTAGGACTGGAGGCTGAGATTAGCTGGTGTAGATTTCCGGCTTTAAAATCCCTATGTATGGGAGGTTCCGGTAGTGCTCGGCATAGTCCAGACCGTAGCCGACAACAAACGCATCTGGAAGCGTAAATCCAGTATAATCTGCTTCAAGATTAACTGTCCGGCGTGCAGGCTTGTCGAACAAGGTTACGACACATACCGAATTGGCATTACGGTTTTTAAGCAATTCAATCAAATGCGTCAGCGTCAGGCCGCTGTCGATAATATCTTCGACAATCAGAACGTCGCGTCCTTCCACAGATGCGTCCAAATCTTTAATGATTTTGATGATACCTGAGGATTTTGTGGATGCTCCATAACTTGATACAGCCATGAAATCAAGCTCCAACGGCACTGTAATGGATTTAACCAAATCAGCCATAAAGATAAACGCACCTTTCAGCACGCAAATCACCAATGGATTTTTCCCTTCATATTTTACGCTGAGCTGTGCACCCAATTCCTTAATTTTACTCTGAATTTCTTCTTCGCTGATCAATATTTCCTGAATATCATTCTGCAACGGTGTAAACCTCCTAAGTTTATACTATGAAAGCCGTTCCTGCGCAATTACCGGTGCCCCGGACTCTCTCGTCTTTGCCATGACATATATATAACCGAAGACGTGTGCTTTTGCACCGCGGCATGTACAGAACGTCGTACGCCCGGAATCCAGAGAATAGCCCCAGAGTGGTCGCAGACGATGGGAATAACGGAACGCATTGAAGGAGGTATTTTTTCATCAATAAAAATATCTTTAACCTTTTTTCTTCCGTTTAATCCCATTACATACATGGTATCTCCAGGTAATCGCGAGCGTACAGTCAAAGGCAGACTCAATTGATCTGCGTCGAACCACGCTTCCTCCTTATTCACCGGATGGTCCGCATCCGAATAGGAAGCCCTTCGCCACCGAAGTATACCACCTGCCTCAGGCAACTCTAGCTCACCGGAAATAGGCAATACACTTAGTCCATAGCACCATTCGCCCATAACGACTTGCGTACGGTCAAACAAAACCGCCTGGTCATATTCGCGGACTCCAACCGCACCGCCTCCCAAATCCAAACTCCATGTAGACGATGCCTCTTGGAGAAGTCTTAGTCGAACGGTCTCAATTTTACGAAAATCAAAATTTTCACTGTCCGAAGGCAGATAATTTAATATTAGTTTAATCAACCTCCGTTGTAAAGCAACGGATAGCTTACGGTATGAAGCGATGGGAAACATGTACCTGCCATTATCCAAGCGCACCATTTTCTCGTATGCCGACAGTGTGGATGCCTCCATAAAGTCATTTTCGTCAGCCATCGTTTCGGCCAGCCGGTTTAGGGACGGTGTCAGTCGCTCATTATATTGCCCCAAAAAAGGAAGCACATCCATGCGAATGGCGTTACGACGGTATTTGGAAGATAAATTAGTGCTGTCTATCACATAGGAAAGACCATAAAAGTTACAAAACTCAATCAGGTCAGCCTTGTACATACGTAGTAGCGGGCGAATGAGTTGCACATTTTTTTCCCTGCGCGCCAAACGCATACCCGCCAAACCTGCTGGGCCGCTACCACGCAGCAAGTGCAAGAGAACCGTTTCGGCTTGATCGTCGCCGTGGTGGGCCATTGCAATATGCTGCGCTTCCCACTTTGTAGCCATATCATGTAAAAAGCTGTAGCGCAGCTCGCGGGCTGCTTCCTGTGGCCCCTTCCCGCTCTCCTTCATATAAGCGGGTACATCCACCCGAGCCATTTCAAATGGAAGTTCAAGCTTTCGGGCAATATTGCGTACCTCTTCAGCCTCCGCATCCGATTCCTCTGGTCTGAAGCCATGATGAACGTGAGCGCAGACGAGTTGTAAAGGCATATGTATAACGGATATTTCATGTAAAATGTGCAAAAGGGCCACCGAATCCGGCCCCCCGGATACAGCAACCACAATGCGGTCTCCGGGGCTCCACAGTGAATGATCTCGCGCCAAGGCGAGCACTTCCTGTACAACACCGGTCGGTTTTGTTGTTCCCATTCACGACCCTCTTTTCTCCCGACCGTAAAAATGATGATCATCTGTTATCTTATGTAAGTCATGCTGCTACCTTAACGCAATCCAGAGCGCTCCGGCAAGCAGCAAAAGCGATACCGTAAAAGCATATCCCAGCCAGCGTGGGTTCCCTCTTTTGACCGACGATTGCCTGACATGTGCGGAAGCCAAACGTGACCAAGATCGGGCCGCTGCACGAGTATCGGAATATTCTCCACGCACTGCACCCAGTAGCCATTCGGCATAGGGGCGTAATACACGGCTGCGGCGAATGATGACCGTCAATTCTGCCGTATTACGCAACTGTGGCAACCTGCTCGCAGCCGCCTTTAACGATTCGCTCTCCAATATATGAATCGTTAGAAGAGCGAAGGCAAACAGGTCATACTGGGAATCGGCATTTCGGCTGCCAGCATTCCAGAATCCCCTGTCATACCATTCTGTAAATTGTTTAACACTCCGACCAGCAAGAGACACCCCACCGTAGTCAATTAATTCAGCCTCTCCATAGGCATTGACCAAAATATTCTGCGGCTTCAGGTCGCCAAACACCCATCCTGCCTGATGGAGATCCGCCAGACGATTCAGTATACCGGTTCCAGCCACACCATACCATTCCGGCCCTTTGGCTGCCACAAAACGATGAAGCGGATCACCCTTAACATATCGCATAACATAAAAGGGGATTTCTCCGCTGCGTAACACTACATCATCCACCTCAAACAAAAAGGAAGGATTTCCATTTCGCTGAAGGGCGGCCTGAGTCCCCTGAGACTGCAATGTGGTTAGCACATTAATCTCTGATTGCAGATCAAGCGTGTTCTTCCCCATTTTCAGAGCAAATTGCCGATCGGCCTGTGCTTCTTTTACCAAATATACAGTTCCGTTCGCTCCCCGGCCCAGCAAGCGCTGGATGACATAGCTGCTCCGCTTCCACTTGCCCTTGATGACCGTTCCGGGTGCAAGAACGGGATCAGACGACGTAGTCACCGAGCATCCCTTCTCCTTTGCCATAGGATTCTTCCAGATCTTTCTGTTCTCCTAGTGTAACATATCGGTAATAATCAATCACTTGTAAAATGGCAGGACCTGTCGGTGTTGCCCCTTTCATCCGCAAGCGTCCAAATATCGATTTGATCTGGTTAAGCTCAGAGGTCCAACCGATATCCATGACTGCGTCTTCTCCCATTTTTCCGCCCGGAAAATGAAATACAGATATACGGCTGTGTCCGCTTCTGGACTGTAAACTGAGCAGCAAATCACGAATGCTGTCCTCTACAGCAGGCAGCTTGGGCTTCATGCTCGCACTTGCATCAATGAGCAAAGCAATCTCCAGGGTGCTTGTTTCTGTCAGCTCATCCATTACCTCAACCACTTGGGCTCGTTTTGCCGGAGGAAGTTCACCGATATGTTTGGCGCCACCCTCACCCAGAATGTGCGTTAACTCTCTATTAACCGCCTGCTGAATGGTTTGAACCACCGTTTTGCGCGTCATCATCTGCATGGTCTGAGCCAACTGCTTCGTCCCAACGATTTGGCTAAACCCTCCCCCTGCTTTAGCAATTTCTTGAATCTCCGCGCTGCCAAGCTCGCCAATAGTTCCATAATCTATGACTCCGGCGACGTTCACTGTAATACCTTCTCGTAAAGCTTGGGCAGCCGCCATGACTGGACTAACACCTACATTAGAGCATCCGTCTGTAATGATCAAAATTTGCTTCATCGTTTTTTGACCTCCGCTTCCTCTTAATCTATCCCGATAGATTCTATCTTTGCCTAATCCGGAACGATTCAAACGAAGGATGCGGATTTTTAAAAACGAATAAGGAATTTCCCGGGCAATGTCGGATTAGCTCACCGTCCGTGGACGTTCCAACCACCTCATGCCAGGTACATGGAGAGTTGCCCATTCTGGGCGGAAGTGATCTATTTTACTAACGACTACTGTCATATCATCATAGATTTGATTTTGTTGGTATCGAATAACCCTTTCTAGTAAGCAGTCGGCCAACTGCTGTGGATCTTCGCTTTCAATTTCCTGAATCATGCGTTTCATCCATATTTCCTTATTAACCGCATAACCCGGTGAGTCGTATATACCGTCTGTAATCATAATGAGAATATCACCCGGCTGGAGCTGCAGTGATACCAGATCAATTTCAATATCCTGTATAATGCCAATCGGCAAGTTGCTGGCAGATACGGGAATGACCTCCTCCCCTCTTTTAATAAAACTCGGCGTAGACCCAATCTTCATAAAGGTTGTCTGGGCCGTGTACTGATCAATCAGCGCCATATCGACCGTAGCATACATTTCCTCAGGTGATCGCAGCATCAGGACAGAGTTAACCGACTTGATCGCCAATTTTTCGTCCATACCCGACTGCAGTAATTCCTCCAAAATGTTAAGTGCTGCACTGCTCTCTTGCTGCGCGCGCTCTCCGTTCCCCATACCATCGCTTAAAGAGACTGCAAAAGTCCCGTTCCCTAGCTCCATCATGCTGTAGCTGTCTCCTGAGAAAAAATCGCCTCCTTTGGCGGCACTAGCTACTCCTGTAGCAATCTCATACGTTTTAGCAGAGCCGAACATGACTGTAGCCAAGCCTTGGCGGCGATCTGCCTCCGTTTCGCGCATCACAGCTATATGCTCGTCCAGTATGTCCGACAGAAGTGGAGCAATGATTTTCCGACATTCATCAAATCCCCTTGTATAGGCATGGACAATCTCAATTTCTACCTGACCTGCATCCAGGTTAATGATCTCAATGGATTGAATGGACAAGCCCAGTCTATCAAGAGCCTCCCGTATTTGCTCCTCCTGCCGATGCATGGTCTGCCCTTCCCGCTGAATTTCTCGCGCTAAATCCTCCATGATTTGTGATACACCCGATAGCTGGTCAGCAACAAGCTGACGACTATCGTATACTTGGCGCTTCCACTGCATATTATGTTGGTAGAGGCTATACTGCTGCTTCATCACTTGCAGGACAGCGCCCGTTTTAGCACATGCCTTGCTCCATTGCGGCGGTATCTGCTCTGGTTCCAAATCCGGGTTATCCTCAATGGCGCTCATCATTTCCGTCATATACTGATGAGTTTGCATAAACTTGCCGTCCCAGCACTGCTCACACTTGAAGCAGGAGGCACATGTCCCTTCCGCCACCGCATTCATAAAGTGTTCGATTTCACCATCCGACTTCGTGCTCTCACTCGCAGATATCTGATGAAAGCTGCGGGATAGCTGACTGAATACACGAGAAAACTTCGTTACCCGCTCTGCGGTGAGGTCGCGGACCCTTTTGGCATACTCATGCTGAGATTTGGCGTGGTCCTGCGTACCGGGAACATAGGTAGAAACCGCTTTAAAGAAACTTTTTGGGGTCATTAAGAATAATAGAATTGCCGCACAGCTCTCCCAGGTTGACGTCAGCACGTCTCCGGTCCCGTCCAAATAGATCGTCAGAATTGAGGAGCCTAGCAGCATCCCAAGCGCAACAGCGCCTTTTTTCCCTTCACGCAGCATTCCTGCCAGCAAACCTGCAAAAGCGAGTAAACTCATCTGCACAATTGCAGACATATTGGCCAAGCTTAAAATTAAACCAGTAATTACACCGACTGATGCACCCAGCGAAGCACCTCCCACCAAAGCAAACACCAAGACCAAATATCGCGACAGCACATGATCGACAGACAATGAATGAACAGTCCAGCCTACTGCTCCCGTCATCACAGAGGCTAATAAAATAATAAGACATAAAATTTCCTCATTTTTGAGCTGGCTTGTCTTCTTGCGGTACGTAAACAACGGTATGGCCTGCGTGAACACCAGCGTAAGCATAAAGCTGAGAACCGCATCCGTTCCCACAATGATAAGCTCATACCATGTGAAAGTTGGAGCCATCACGGTGTTAAATAAATTGACCATAAACACCGACAAGAAAACCATAAGCGGGGCATAGGATAATTCCAGACGGTCGAAGGCTCGTAGCCCGCGATACAGGAGATAAAATACCAGTAGCTCACCACCAATCATAAATAACGATGGGTAAGGAGCTAACAGGCTGCCTAACACAACTGATACAGCTACAGGCAGCATCAGATCACGCCGAAGAAACGTTATGACCGCAAAATAAGCGAGGGCAAAGGGAGAAAGCTCGTCCAAAATAGTGGCGCGTCCCAGTAGAACTCCCATAGCTGACAATAGCAGCATCCATCTTTGCGCCGTTACCCATTGCACCACTTTATGTGAATCCAGCCGTTTCTTGAGTCTGGAAGACCAACCTTCCGTACGCTCTTTGGATTTGGACTTTCTAGATTTTAACCCCGGAAAATGTACCACGTTCCATTTCTCCATCATGCGTCAGGCACCCCATTCATCAATTTGATGTTCCCATCTTAAACCAGAACGATTGAGAAAGTTTGTCAGAACCTCACGTCTTATTCCAAGAAATTTCCGACAAAAAAACGTTCTGCGCGAAAGGACAGAGCATCACTCTGAACATCAAGCTACGCCCGTATGGAAGCCGATGAAAGAAACGTCCCGCTACTCCTTACATAACCTCTCGATGTCGTTCATCCTGATGTCCAAACTAGCGATTCGCACAGAAGATAGACGGAAAACCGTTGGAGTTTGTCGGACGATTATGTCCTCACGACAAAAAAAACATCCACTTTCCAGCATCGTAGCTCTTATCTTCTTCGCCAAAATTGCGAATCTCATAAATGCCCGTACGACTAACCACTGGATTCAGCGCCGACAGACGCTGCTTATCGCATCTGTTGTCGGTAGAACGCAAAAAAACCGTAGCAGTCTCTCGACTGTACGGTTTTCCGTGTATGATTGATACGGTTGTCAAAGTGAATTAAACACGCTTCGCGCCGCGTCCTCCGCGTTTACCTTCGGTGTTCTTTTTCAGCGACGAAATGCGTTCCTCACTATCTTTCAGGAAGCGTGACATTTTATCCTCAAATGAAGGTTTACCCGGTGCAGGCTTGAAAGAACGGCCTCCACGATCGCGGTTGAAACCACCGCCACCACCACCGCGTCCTTGACTTGGACCTGAACCTCCACCGCCGAAACGGTCGCCTCCGCCTGGTCCTCCTGTACGCTCCGGTCTTGGAGCTCTTGGGGGACGGGCTTCACTTGCCGGCTTGTCAATCGTTTGCTTAATGGAAAGTCCGATTTTGCCATCTTTGTCAACATTAATGACTTTCACCGTCACAACATCATTAATCTTCAGGTGGTCGTTAACATCCTTAACATAGTTATCGGCGATTTCCGAGATGTGAACGAGACCCGTGACACCTCCAGACAAATCCACAAATGCTCCAAAATGCGTGATGCCTGTCACTTTGCCCTCTAACTTGGTGCCCACTTCAATTGCCATAGAATAAAATGATCCTCCCTTAAAATATACAACCGATTTTTTTGCAAAAAAATCCCGCTGTGGTGATTTGATTATACAAAATGGCGGAACCAAGGTCAACTAAGCATTGGTCCGATAATGTTCCTATTTCTGATCTCCGATGATTGGCGTCTCTTCCGGTTTGTAAAGACCGTACTTGCTTCTGGCAATCTCGCCAATGTACTCAGGGTCCTTGAGACGATTCACTTCGGTTTGAAGCTGTTGTTCCGTTTGTGTAGCAGCTTGCTTCTGCTTTTCCTTCTGGGTGAGCTGTTCACTTCGATCGGCCATAATCATGCCTTGAGAAAAAAAGGTAAAAATTGCCCAACTACCAAAGGCGGCAAGCGATAGCAACCAAATCATGATTCGCCTGCGCCCGCCCGCGTTGGACTTGGACGTAGAAGATGAATGGCGATCTACAGACGAATTACGCATGATACTACCTCCTTCCAAACCATCTTTTCGCTGTGTTTTTCAGTCTGATACCCAGCTTTACGAGCAACTCTGGAGTCTTCCAGCGCGCTTTAAGCGGACCGATCAGCCATAGGATCGGCTTCCAAACCGGCATCAGGATGTATATCAGCATCCTTCCCAGGAACACAATAAGTGTCCATGTCCATCCGACCAGCTTGCGTAACAGCCGATACAGCGCTAACACCGGAAGAACAATCAGGATGCGCAGTATGCTGTTCACGATCAACGTCAGTCTGCGAACTATCTCTAATAACATTACCACAAAACGTTGGGTTGTAACACTAAAGGCCCAAAAATAGAGCCAAACCCCCAAAAGTAGTCCTAAAAAGACATAAAACCGCAGCTCACCGCGATTACTCGCGTATAGCACACGGAAAATAAACAAAGCCGAGGCCACCCAGTACAGCACGTCCAACATATGAACGCTCCAGCGGGCAAAATGAAAGCGGATGGACAGCACCCGGTAGCTGTCAAACACCACTCCCATGGCTATGCCCGACAACAGCATCCATGTCAATGTCAGCCATTGTGTGTAAGGGTTCATTTGAAGAGCTTGCCGAATAGGCTTTTTCCGTTTTTGGCCGGGGCCCCGGGCTCCAGGTAGACGAGGGAAGTAATCAAACCTTCAATGGACAACAGCCCCTCTTCTAGACTGAGGTTTTTGATATGTAAATGTTGTCCGCGAATGGTGAGATGGCCCAGCTCGGTCTGAAGCAAAAATTCTTCACTGTCAAAGCTCTCCACATTGCTGACGCCTGAAATATCGAGTTGCTTGCGGCTTTGCATGCGCAGATCATGGTGCTTGGACTTCCCTTGTTCAATCATGGCATGTACCCCTCCTTCTGTTCTTAGCTTATGAAGGGGGCCGTATGATTTAGAACCGCTTTTGCTGTTAATCAGCATATGATGGACGAAACCTCGTCATCTAAAGAAAAAAAAGCACTCCTTCATAAAATAATGAAGGAATGCTTTCATGTACAGTTGTGAGAAAATCAGATGTCTGCTTACCAGTTCAAACCATTGTCCCTGGCAATAGGCTCTTCCTTTACCAAAGTGTACATACTTGCAGCCTCGTCCTTGCGTGTAGTGTCGGCGAGCCGTTCCACTCGCACGGTCACCAGCTTCTGGCCAAACTGGACGGTAATTTCATCGCCTACTTTGACCGCACTGCTCGGCTTGGCTTCGCGTCCGTTCACCAGCACTCTCCCTTGTTCGGAGACGTCCTTGGCTACCGTACGCCGCTTAATCAGCCGCGAGACTTTCAAGAATTTATCAAGACGCATTAGTTAACGGCTTCTTTAAGCTTATTACCGGCTTTAAAAGCAGGAACGGTCGATTCTGGAATTTCAATCGTGTTACCGGTTTGTGGATTGCGGCCTGTACGGCTGGAACGCTTGCGTGTTTCGAAAGTACCAAAGCCGATCAGTTGCACTTTGTCACCGCTAGCAAGTGCATCTGTAATTTCACCAAGAACGCCATTCAATACAGCTTCAACGTCACGTTTGCTCAAACCGCTTTTGCTGGAAATATTGTTGATCAGATCTGTCTTGTTCATAAGATAAAAGCCTCCCAAATGTCAAAAAATAATCATCACGCTGCATGTCCATTTATGGAGCAGACGTGAGGTCCAACTGTGGCCGAAGCCCTCCTGAATGTCACTGTAACACGCTTAACTATAAGCTACAGTTATTTTCAGAATTACTACAAGTTATTCTGGCTTGTCCGTAAAAATCCTGCAATGACAGGCGTTTTTTTATTCGACCCCAGTTAAGCCAACATCCTACTACAAAACTCTGTCCATTGGCAAGTCTTCACAAACTGGGCCTTCTTTCAACCCTGCATATGTCTCATTTTACTGTTCTGTGCAGCCAAAAGCGAATATGTGGAATCACGCTTTGCCAAGGAGCTTTTTCGCTTCCTGCCAGTAAGTCTCCATTTCATCTACGCTGCTTTCTTCGGGACGACGCCCTTGCTCGCGTAATTTCTGCTCAATATACTGGAAACGGTCGACAAATTTGCGATTGGTGGCGGACAATGCCTCTTCCGGATCTACTCCCATGAACCGGGCTGCATTCACTGCAACAAATAATACATCGCCTAACTCCAGCAACTGGGCTTCCACGGCATGCCCTTCACGAACCGCTTCCTTCAGCTCAGCCACTTCTTCGTCCAATTTATCGAATACACCCTCAATGCTATCCCAGTTAAAGCCTACTTTAGCTGCTTTCTTCTGGAGCTTGTACGATTTCATAAGAGCAGGCAGATCACGTGGAACCCCATCCAGTACGGAAGGGTCTGCTGCCGTCGTGCCTTTAAGCCGTTTTTCCTCAGCCTTCATCTGCTCCCAGTTTTGCAGCGCTTCTTCCGCATCATTCGCTTGATTGTCACCAAATACATGTGGATGACGGAAAATAAGCTTATCATTCAGCCCCTGGATAACATCATACACATTGAAGGTTCCGACTTCCTCTTCCATTTGGGCATGCAGTAAAATTTGCAACAACAGATCGCCCAGCTCTTCCTTCATATGCTCAGGGTCGTCCTCATCTATCGTTTCAATGACTTCATACGTTTCTTCGATCAGATTTTTGCGGATCGACTGATGTGTCTGTTCACGATCCCATGGACAGCCTTCCGGACTGCGTAAAATATCGACAATCTCGTGTAAACGGTCAAAAGAACGCCGTTTCAGTGCCTCATCTTCACTGCGAGGTATGTATACCAAGGATAGGTTCCCGTAGCCCTCTACTCGATCTAGCTCGTACAGCGGCACCTTGCGCACCGCTTCCTCGCCTTCCACCCCAAGAGCGTGACCGACGTACACCTCATAATCGTCAGGATACCGCTCCATCAGGCACAGCTTCACATCAGAAGCCGTGAAGGTGTCATACACCTGTCCGATCAGCGTATGCAACTGAGGCTGGAGCCAGCTGGCATCCAGTGTACCTGCGTCCAACAGTTGGAAACCCTCGATCGGATCAAAACCAAGACGCACAAAAGCTTCATCCAGGAAACTTTCGCCACCCAGAATGTTCAGTTCAATCCCTTGCGCAGGACAACGCTCCTTAAGCAACTGCACCGCTGCTTCTGCCACCATCGGATGACCGGGAACCGCATATACGATTTCGCTTCCGTCTACCGCCTTAGCAGCCATCGTAATCAATTGGCTGGTAATTTCCTCGTATACCTCTGGAAAAGACTCCTTTGTCTCATATAACTCGTCAAACGACTCAAAAGCCACTTCAAACTCATTCAGCACTTGAACCGCAGGATGCTCCTTGGTCCGCAGATAGAGCGCTGAAGCGCCCCGCATTTTGTTCAATATCCCTATCGTAAGCTGATCCGGATCTCCCGAGCCCAAACCTACGACCGTTAATGTTACGCTCATATCCAATCCTCCGTTTCGCAGAAACAAGGTTCGTGCTCGAAAAAATATACGGCCTACCCCCGCTTCCGCTTCCTTTGCTTTGGGATTTACTATACCACAAAGTTGTATAGGCTCATAAAATGGCTGTGCCGCTTTCACGCCCTAAGCCCTATGCCTGGGCTAAGCCAGTACGCGCAGCCTGCGCAGCACGGCTGCCAGCGGGCGTCCGAGCTTGGGCACCGCCACAAGCTCGGCTTCCGTGATCAGCCTCAAGCGTGCGAGGCCGATCACGAACACAACGGCGCCTGCTGCTACGCCCAGCAGGCTCTCCGCGGCTGCCGTGGCGCGACCTCCGGCAGCCCATCCCAAGGCACCCAGCACAGCGCTGGTGCCCCACATCGCCGCCCCGGCCGCACCAGCCAGGGCGATAAGCAGTGCCGCCGGCTTGAGCACGCTGGCGGACCAGCTCCCACGCATGCCTACCAAGCGAGCCAGCAGCACGATGTTGATCACCGCCGCCAGCAGATAGGCGACAGCCCCCGCAATGGCGGCTCCAGCCGTGCCTAGCTGCGGCACGAGCAGCCAGTTTAGCAGCGCCTTGGCTACTGCGGCCGCGAGCATTGCCAAAGCCGGCGCGCGAACCGCGCCAAGCCCTTGCAGCAGCGCAGCCGAGATGATGCTGAGCGTGCCGCCTACGGCGGTTAGCGCCATCCAGCGCATGACCTCGCTGCCGGTGTCGTCCGCATACAGCATCACATTGACGGGCACAGCCAGCACGATCAAGCCTGTCGCAGCGGCTAGTCCCAGCAACCAAAACCAGCGCAGCGATTGCTCGCACTGGCGACGTGCCAGCTCCGTACCGCCGGTCACCCGCGCCTCAGCCAGCGATGGAATGAATAATGCCGACAGTGTGGTAGCAAACATCATGACTAACTGTACCAGCGGCAGACCTCGGTTATACACGCCAAAGGCCACCATAACCGCAGTATCGTCCAAACCCTCCTGCTTTAACAAGCGAGGTACGGTAAAAGTGTCTACCAGGCTAATTAACGGAACGGCTAGCGCTCCAAGGCAAACAGGCAAGGCATAACGCAGCAGCGCCTTTAGCAAGGCACCGTTGCTTTCCGCCGGGTGTAGCTCTCCAGTTTGTGCTTGCACTGTCGCCATGACCGTCCCTTGCCTTCTAAGCCTCTTCCTGTGATTTCGCCAATATAGCAACATGACGACCAATCCCGCTGCTCCACCTGCTGCTGAACCAAACACTGCTCCGGCGGCAATCATATCCGCCCCCGCTCCTTGCGACAGCATGAGCAGCAACAGCATAATCATCACGCTTACCCGTATCGCCTGCTCCGTCACTTGGGAGATAGCAGTCGGAAGCATATTTTGCAAACCTTGAAAATATCCTCTCAATCCCGCCATAACCGGTACGAACAAAAAGGCAAACGCCGCCGCCCTCACCGACGGAATAACGTGAGCATTGTCGATCCATTGACCAATGAGCGGCGCGCACGTATACATCAGCACGCCCAAGATCAATCCAAAGACACCCAAGACAAGCGAAGATAGCCGAGCAACACGTTGCCCCGCTGCCCGGTTTCCCACTGCCTCAAACTCAGCTACAAATTTGGATATTGCAGCCGGAAATCCAGCAGCTGCAATGGTAATGAACAGCGTATAAAAAGGATAAACCGTATTATAAATGCCAAACACGCCGTCGCCGCCGATATTCTGCAGCGGGATTTTTTGCACTGTGCCGATCAGCTTGCTCGCTACTGCTGCCAGTGTCAAAATGACAGCACCTCGTAGCAGCCGCGAAGCGGCGCGATTTTCCTGCATTCTCCGTCTCCACTCCCACCTGAAATATGCATCTTTCACGAGTCCTATTATACCGCCTCTTCTCCCGGAAAGAAAAAAAACCCTGTACAACGCAGGACGGCTTTCGCCATTCTGTACGTCATACAGGGGTGAAACGGGATGTTACTGTTCCATTTGTTTGCCCAGGAAGCCAGCGGCTGTTTCAGCCATTTTGATCTCCATTTCGGACATTTTTACATTTTCGTCCTTGTTCAACAATACAACGGAACCAATGGGATCACCACCGGAAACAATGGGAGCCGCCACAAAGGACGAGAGTGTTTCTTCGTGGTCTCGCGTTAGCTCATAGGAGCCGCTGGCTGTCTCCAGCACAGTTTTGCGATTATCCATACTACCTTCGATAATGCTACCGATTGGCTTGTCCAGAAACTCTTTTTTAGAGCCTCCAGCCACCGTAATAATGGTGTCCCGATCGGTAATCATTGTAATATGGCCCGTGCTTTCAAACAGGGACTCAGCATATTCTTTGGCGAAATCACCAAGTTCACCAATAGGTGAATACTTTTTCAAAATGACTTCTCCGTCACGATCCACAAAAATCTCAAGCGGATCTCCTTCACGAATTCTCAAGGTGCGGCGAATTTCCTTTGGAATAACTACCCGCCCAAGGTCATCAATACGGCGAACTATACCAGTAGCTTTCATTTCACATGTTGCCCCACTTTCTCAAGAAGAATTTAGTAAACTACTGACGGTATCGAAAGACGCTTCCACTCCCCCAGAAGCGGTCACGAAGAACGTCACGGTCATGGTGTTTATGGTGATATCTGACCATAGTATTCATCTGTTCCCAATTCCTTATGCATGTTCAGTTATTTACCTTCGTTTGTAGCTCCATCTTTGGCTGTTCCTGCATTGGTATCGCCCGTACCGTTTGTTGCTGCGCCCGGTGTAGTTGTGCTACCAGCACCGGAAGTTGCACCGCTTTTCTCTTGCGTAGCTGGTACCTTCGGCAGATTGATTTTCAAATCAAGCTTCGTCAAATCATTTTCGGTAAAGTTTTGGATACTTTCCCCGGCCAATTTATTTTTCAGGGCAGCCTTTTCGTTGTCTTTCAATTTATCAAACGTTGGCTCATTGCGGGACTCCACTTTGATCACGTGATATCCGTATTCCGTTTCCACTGGCTCACCGATTTTGTTAATCGGCTGAGTCTCAGCGGCCTCTTTAAATGCAGGTACCCATTGCGCTACGGATGCATTCTCATACAGGCCTCCGTTAGACGCAGAACCTGGGTCTTCTGAATACTTCTTGGCAATCGTCGCAAAATCCGCTCCTCCGTCCAGCTTCGCCTTCACTTCTTTAGCCAGCTTGAGGGTATCCTCTTTTTTGCGCTGTTTCTTCGTTTTAGGATCTTCGAAGTTAATCAATACATGACGCACGGTTGCTGTTGTGAATTGATCTTTATTTTTCTCAAATTCCTGTTTTAGCTGATCATCTGTTACTTTGTTGGTTTCGCTGTTGATTACCGTCATTACACGCGTGAAGTAATCTTTCACACCTTGTTCGGTCAGTTTTTTATCACTCAGAAATGTCTTGAACTTATCTTCTCCGACTGACTTTTTATACTGCTCCAGCTGTTCGTTCCCTTCTTTGGCACCCTGCTCCTTGGCTTTGTCGTCCGCTTTGGCCGCCAGAAGCTTGTACACCACTTCCTGCTTTACAATTTGCTCCCGTACCTGATCCGAAGCTAACGCAGCCTCATATTCCGGGTAAAGGAATTTCATCATGCTGATTTCTTGGTTGAACTCATTTTCGGTAATGGTTCCACCCTTATAGGTCACGACAACCTTGCTGTTGTCCTTCGGTTCATCCTTGACCTTGTTCTCATCCGCTTGCTTCGTACATGCTGCCAGCACGGATATAGCTAGCAGCGCTGCCATTCCCAAGGAGAGCATTCTCCAAGGTTTTCTTTTATTTAGTTGTGGCATTTTGCAGTTCCTCCTTCAATGTGAATGCTTCTTTCAATGCACTCAAAAATTGTTCCAGCAGTTCTAGCAACTGTGGATCATTTAGACCTTTGCCCTTTATGCGTGCGCTCATAGAAGTGCCCTGTTCAAATTGTACACGTCTTTCAAAGCGATTGCCAATCTCGGCAAGTTTAGCAGTCTGTACCGCCTGCTGGCGTCCTTCATGGAATTTCAGCACTATATTGTCATCCCGTTGCACCATGGACTCGATGCCATACATGCGTCCATATACCTTGAGGCGAGCCACGGCTAGCAAATGACGCACAGCCTCTGGCAGATCGCCAAATCGGTCGACCAGTTCATCCTCCAGTTCGGAAGCCTCGTCAAAAGTGCTGACCGCTGCAACCTTTTTATAAATCTCAATCTTCTGGATGCTGTCATAAATATAGTCTCCCGGCAGGTAAGCATCGACGCCTAAATCAATCGACGTACTCCAATTCCGATTGGACTGATCCTCTTCTCCAAGTACGCTGACTTTACGTTTATTAATTTCCTCAGCCAGCATCTGCGAGTAAAGATCAAAACCGACGGATGCGATGAATCCATGCTGCTCAGCGCCAAGCAAGTTACCCGCTCCACGGATGGACAAATCGCGCATTGCAATCTTGAACCCGGAGCCCAGCTCCGTAAATTCTTTAATCGACTGAAGGCGCTTCTCTGCCACTTCCGTGAGCACCTTATCCCGCTGGTACGTAAAGTAAGCATAGGCAATCCGATTGGAACGACCTACACGCCCACGTAGCTGATAAAGCTGGGATAGCCCCATTTTATCGGCATCATGCACAATGAGTGTATTCACATTTGGAATATCCACACCGGTTTCGATTATGCTCGTGCTGACCAGTACATCATATTCGCCATCCAGGAAATCCAAAATAGTTTTCTCCAGTTCGGTTTCGGACATCTGTCCGTGACCCACGCCCACCTTGGCCTCCGGTACGAGCGCATTGATCTCTGCAGCCATCTCCTGAATTCCCTGCACGCGATTATACAGATAGTACACCTGCCCTCCGCGTGCCATCTCGCGTTCAATGGCCTCACGAACTAGAGTCTGGCTGTGCTCAACCACATAGGTTTGCACTGGAAAACGGTTTTCCGGTGGCGTCTCAATGACTGACAAGTCACGTACACCCAGCATGGACATATGCAACGTACGCGGAATAGGTGTTGCCGTTAACGTCAGCACATCTACGTTCGTTTTCAGCTTCTTCAGCTTTTCCTTGTGGGTTACGCCAAATCGCTGTTCTTCATCGACAATCAGCATTCCGAGGTCCTTAAACACCAGATCCTGCGACAACAGACGATGGGTACCAATGACAATATCGACCGTGCCTTGCCGGACTCCTTTAATCGTCTCATTCTGCTCTTTGCGCGAGCGGAAACGGCTCAATACCTGAATATTGAACGGATACCCTGAAAAACGTTCACGGAACGTCTCATAGTGTTGTTGTGCCAAAATTGTCGTCGGTACCAGCACCGCTACTTGTTTACCTTCAATAGCAGACTTAAAAGCAGCACGAATAGCAACTTCAGTTTTGCCGTAACCTACATCACCGCATAGCAAACGATCCATCGGGCGACTCTGCTCCATGTCCTTCTTAATCTCTTCAATGGCCCGAATCTGGTCACGTGTCTCATCATATGGGAACATATCCTCAAACTCTTGTTGCTCCGGTGAATCCTTTTCAAAAGCAAACCCTGGTGCCGACTGTCGTTCTGCATATAGCTTGATCAAGTCATCCGCAATATCCTGAACCGAGCTGCGCACCTTACTTTTAACCCGTGTCCACTCATTGCCACCCAGTTTATAAATCTTGGGTTCCTTGTCCTCTGAGCCGACATATTTCTGAATCAGATCAATTTGTTCAATCGGCACTGACAGCTTATCTCCACCCGCATAGAGGACATGCATGTAATCCTTATGGATACCGCCAACCTCCAGCGTGCCGATCCCCATGTACTTCCCGATCCCGTGATTTTGGTGTACGACGTAGTCGCCCACCTTCAGCTCGCTATAGCTCTTAATCCGTTCTGCATTGTCCACATGCCGGCCCTGCTTACGAGCTTTCCGCTGCTTCTGGGAAAACATTTCTCCCTCGGTTATGACTGCCAGATGAATAGACGGCATTTCAAAACCGCTTTGCAGATTGCCGATAGCCATCGTCGGCTCATCAATACCGTAATCTTCAAGCACTCGGCGCATCCGGTCCAGACGTTCATCTCCACTCGCCAGCATCATAACCTGTGTGCCGGCTTTGCGCCAACGATCCATCTCCGCCTTGAGCACATTCATTTGGCCATGGAAATCCTGCATGCCTCGGCAGATGAAGTTCAAAATATTTTGTGGCTGGGTATGAGGAACCTGACGGAGGAAAATCGACAGAAACAACGTCTGAAATCTCCGGTTGTACAGCAGATTGTCCGCGTCATCTGACAGTTCTAGCTGCGGTAACGTTTTACCGTTTTGAAGCAAATGCAGATTCCATTCTGACTCATCTCGTTCCAGTTGCTTGGCTGTTTCCAGCATACGTGCCGGTTCATCAATAATCAGAATCGTATCTTCCGGCATATAGTCTGCTAGGGTTTTACGTTCAAGATACAGCAGGGAGATATATTTATAGATTTCGTCAAAATACACATGCTCTCGCAGCAACTCAATTTCACGATGGATCTCTTCTTTCAGATGCTGCTTAGCTTGACGATCCGTCATTTTGCCCAGCTGCTCCTCCAACAAAATAGCAGCGGCATCCGCCGCCTGGTCCATACGCTGGTTATTCGCAATAACTTCCTTACACGGTGTTACAGTAACGTCCTGAACCTTTTCCACCGAACGCTGATCTTGCGGATCAAACTTACGGATCGAATCAATTTCATCGTCAAACAGCTCCACACGATAGCCCCAACGGGTTGTCATGGGATAAAAATCAATAATTCCTCCGCGTACGCTCATCTCTCCACGTGATTCCACACGCTCTACACGCTGGTAGCCCATCTCGACCATATGTAGCAAAAACGCTTCCAGCTGAATCGTTTCGCCTTCTTTCAGCTCAATACGAGCCTCACGCCATGTTTCCGGGATCGGCAGTAAACGTCGGACACCAGAAAACGGCACGACAACAATCCCACGAAAACCCTGGGCGCAGCGTATCAATACATCAATTCGTTGGGACAATGTCTCTGGACTGGATATTGCTGCTTCAGCAGCTACCAGCTCATTAGCAGGATACAATAAAACCTGATCAGGAGAAAGCGCTTCCTGTAAGTCATCTGCTATTTTTTGAGCGGCAAACATATTGTGCGTCATGACCATTAACGGTCGTCCGGTATCTTCGGCAAGCGCGGCCATCAGTACCTGTCGGGAAGAGCCTGATAAACCTGATATCAGTTGTTCCTTCATTCCTGATGATATACCTGCTGCAATGGATGCATAATCAGCATCCTTCGTAAAAGCCTGAATAAGTGCTTGTAACAAAAAAGGCACCCCTTTATGCTTATAAATAGTTACATGTAAACCGAAAAAGAAGCCTCAGCAATGCTGCCAAGGCTCCATAAGCGGAATTGCCGCTTCACCTCTCAAGCTGGTACATCCTACCAGTTGAATACCTGTTATTGGAGCGGATTAACGAGCAGACTCAGCTCAGGATTATTCTCCAATGCCTGACTGCAATGCTCGCAAATGACTTTGACGGTCACTTCACCACCCGAATTATACGCTATTATATCTCTACGTTCGGCAGGGGTCAAGGAATGGAAGCCCAACCTTTCTTCGGTTATTGCCGCGGAATCAATTCGTCCCAAGAAAGTTCGACAATGTCTGCATACATAATTAACAATCATGTAATGTATATGCCTCCTGAAAGTTTTCTATACCTTTCAGTATGTCCAACAATCTTCCATTTAAGCCCGTCTGCCTGCGTCTGAACTTACTTGTTGAATTCAGCCATCGTCCGTTCAAACGGATGACTCAAGCTATGCTCTAAGGCGTTGCACGTGTCCTCGATCATTCCGGCCAGTAATTCTTTTTCCTTCTTGGGAAAGGTACCCAGAACATAATCGACAATAGCATGTCCAGGTTCCGGGCGGGAAATGCCCATACGTATCCGATTGAAGGACTGCGTGCCGGTATGCTGAATGATCGATTTAATGCCGTTATGACCGCCTGCGCTACCTTGATAACGCAATCTTATTTTACCGACTTCAGTATCCAGATCATCGTACACGACAACCAGATCTTCCATATCGGCCTTATAGTAGTCCATATAAGCACGTAGAGACTCGCCTGATAGATTCATATAGGTCATTGGCTTAATCAGTACGGTTTTTACGCCACCAATGTGGCCTTCTCCAATCAACGCCTTGCATTTGCTTTGGTTAATCTGGATGTTATGACGCGAGGCAAGAGCATCCAATGCCATAAATCCGACATTATGTCTCGTTTTCTCGTATTGGGGACCGGGGTTGCCCAATCCTACAATCCACTTCATAACCTTGACACCCTCTTTCGCAGTCTGTATTTTTTGGTAAAATAGTTGTATTGAATAGGAAGGTGCGTGCCGGTATGCTCAATCAAGGTGATATCCTCTTATATGACAGCCATTTTCTATATCATTTAAAACATTCCGTTCCTGTCCAGATATATGACGGGAATGTACATATTCAGATTGGCATCGTTGCGCGTTTTAATGAGCATTTCGTCGAAATAGAGGACACACTATACAATCGTCAACGCTTCACATTCATATCTCGCCCAGGCTTTTAGCCTGACATGCTGATAGGGGTTACCTCTTCCATATGGAAAAGGCAACCCCTTTTTTAATGAGCCAGCGCTTATTCGATTTCAAACAGTTTGCTGATCGACAATTCTTCATGCACACGGATGATAGCTTCTCCCATTAATGGAGCCACAGACAATACCTTCAGCTTGCTTGTCGGATTCGGGTGAACGATCGGGATCGTATCCGTCACAACCACCTCTTTTAATGGCGAATTCTCCAGTCTTTCCATAGCAGGACCAGAAAGCACAGCATGTGTACAACATGCATACACATCTTTTACGCCGCCTTCTTTAAGCGCATTTGCACCTAATACAATCGTTCCGGCTGTATCAATGATATCATCAATTAAAATAGCCGTTTTACCCTCAATGTTCCCGATGATATTCATCACTTCACTGACATTTGGCTCTGGACGACGCTTATCAATAATAGCGAGCGGCGCACTCAGGAAGTCCGCCAGCTTACGCGCACGAACAACCCCGCCATGATCGGGTGAGACGACAATCGGGTTCTCAATTTGCTTGGAACGGAAATATTGGGCCAAAATTGGCGCTCCCAGCATATGATCCACTGGAATATCAAAGAATCCCTGAATCTGCATCGCATGCAAATCCATGCTGATCACGCGGTGAGCCCCCGCCTTTTCAATCAAGTTAGCGACAAGTTTCGCTGTAATCGGATCGCGTGAACGAGCTTTACGATCCTGACGAGCGTAACCGTAATATGGCATAACGACATTGATACTTTTGGCAGAAGCGCGTTTAAGTGCATCAATCATAACCAATAACTCCATCAAGTTGTCGTTAACCGGCAGACAAGTTGACTGCACAATATACACATGGCAGCCGCGTACGCTTTCCGACAGCTTAACCTGGATTTCACCGTCACTAAACGATGTGGTATGGGATTCCCCCATTGGGATGCCGATGTAGTCCGCAATCTGGTGGGCTAACTTCGGATTGGAGTTACAAGTAAATATTTTGAGTTTGGAATCGCAATAAGTCATTAATAGAAACCCTCCGTGCTGGTTCATTCATTACAGATTCAACAGCTTGCTGATTAAGGTCATTCCGATCTTTTCTTCTTCGCTTTGGCACGTGCGCGGATTTTGTCCGCATATCCGGCTTTGTTCTCTTGACGTGGTCTGGCAATGGCCAGATCGTTATCAGGGACAGCATGTGTTACAGTGGAGCCTGCTACAACATAAGCACCTTTTCCAATCTTAATCGGGGCGATCAGATTCACGTTGCTGCCAATAAAGGCATCGTCTTCAATTTCTGTAATAGATTTATTATATCCATCATAATTGACCGTTATTGCCCCGCAGCCAATATTTACGTTTGTACCCACCTTGGCATCACCGACATAGCTCAAATGAGACACCTTGGAATGATCTCCAATGGTCGCATTTTTCACCTCAACAAAATCACCAATTTTCACATGCTCGCCAAGCTTCGCGCCTGGACGCAGATAAGCAAACGGCCCCACAGAGGTACTGCTTCCCACTTCTGCTTCGTTCAACACCGAATGTTTTACCGTTGCGCCTGAATGGATAATCGTATTCTGAATCTCAGCCTGCGGACCAATCACACAATCTTCTCCGATTTGTGTTTGACCATGCAGCCATGTGTTCGGGTACAGTACCGTATCGGAACCAATAACAACCTCGCTCCCGATATAGGTAGAAGACGGATCAATGACAGTGACACCATTCAGCATATGCTTGCGGACGATGCGCTCACGCATATAGCCCTCAGCTACCGACAAAGCGACTCTGTCGTTAACACCGATGGATTCAGACACATCATCTGTCAAATACGCCTCAACCTGCTCACCTTCACCATGCAAAATACCAATGACATCTGTCAGATAATATTCCTGCTGTGCATTGGTGTTCGTTACCTTGTCCAGCGCTGCAAACAGCTTGGCATTGTCAAAGCAGTACGTTCCCGTATTGATCTCCCGGACAGCATCTTCCTCAGGTGAACAATCTTTCTGTTCCACGATCTTGAGCACGGCCCCGGAAGCATCACGGATAACTCGTCCATATCCTTTCGGGTCGTCCAACTCAGCGGTCAGAATCGTCGCAGCCGCCCCACGGCTCTCGTGCAGTTGCACCAAGCCCTCTAGCGTTTCCGCTGTGATCAAAGGAGTATCCCCACAAATGACAATGGTTGTACCTTTTTCCTGACCGAGCAAGTCCTTGGCTTGCTTGACAGCATGGCCCGTTCCCAACTGCTCTGCCTGAAGCGCATATTCTGCCGACGGTCCCAAATAAGACTGTACCGCCTCTGCTCCATGACCCACGACGACTACACTTCGGGACACACCGATTTCACGAACCGTGTTGAGCACATGCCCGACCATCGGTTTTCCGCACACCGGATGCAGAACTTTATATAATTTGGATTTCATACGTTTTCCCTGCCCTGCGGCAAGAATGACTGCCAACCTTTCCAACAAGTCCAACCTCCTATCCTGAAAATAACAGTTACCCCTTGGCTAAAACGTTAATTCCCAGATCAGATTTTGCTTAACTTTTCACAATCCTCCTGAAAAATAACGGCGAACCTTTGGTTAATGGCTATTTTTTCAGGCCAGCTTGTGCTGGACATTCATCCCCGGGACGCATCGCTGCCTAGTCCCTGTCTTATGAAAAAGCCGCTTCGGCAGCCCGGATGGCTCCAAGTTGCCTTAAAACTGACTGTTAACTCACTAAAGAATATATCTCATTCCAGACAAAAAGAAAAGAGAGCCACAGTTAGTGGCTCTCTTTTTCTTTTGTACCCCAATCCTGCTTTAGGCGAATTAAGCGCCTTCTTCAATAGCAACTTCTTCATCCACAGCTGCACGTTCGTACTCAGTCAATACAGCAGCTTGGATCTTCTCACGGGTTCCTGAAGATATCGGGTGAGCGATATCGCGAAACTCTCCGTCTGGAGTTCGTTTGCTTGGCATAGCTACGAACATCCCGTTATTACCGTCGATAACTCGGATGTCATGAACAACAAACTCGTTATCAATCGTAATGGATGCAATCGCCTTCATTCTTCCTTCTGAGTTCACTCGGCGGAGTCTAACATCCGTAATCTGCATGTGTGTTTCACCACCTTTTTCCAAATAGGACTTGGTGTATACATTCCACACAGCAGTTCGAAATCCTTCTTTTTTTCGGCAATTCGTATCCTAAATTCAGGTAATTTTTTTGAAAAGATTTCTTTTCGACATATTTAGGTATTTTATGATGGATTGTGACAATTTACTGCCCTGTTCACTCATCAAAATAATTGCCCAGCTTGACTGTAATTTGCTTGCTTCGAGAATCGACTGCGGTCAGATTCGCCAGTGAAATATAATCGTGCAGCAGGCGCTCTTCGTTCTCCACCTCGCCTGATTCTACCAGCACACCTACACCGGCCACCTCAGCATCAAACTCAGCCAACAAATCGACCATCCCCTGAATGGTGCCACCGGCCTTCATAAAATCATCTACGATGAGCACACGCGATTTCTCACGCATCGCACGTCTGGATAAAGACATCGTATGCAGGCTCTTTTGTGATCCTGAAACATAATTAATACTTACAGCCGAACCTTCTGTCACCTGATGATCACGCCGTACGAGAACGACTGGCAAATTCAGCTGTGCTCCGGTTGCATAGGCAAGTGGAATACCCTTGGTCTCCACCGTCATAACCACATCAATCTGACGATTGGCAAAAGCGGTCGCGAATATTTTACCAGCTTCGTTCATCATCGCAGGTTGGCCCAGCAAATCGGACAAATACAGGTATCCTCCCGGTAATATGCGGTCAGGCTGCTCCAGTTGTGCACACAGGTCGTTCGCAAACGCAAGCGCATGCTGCTTGGAAAGCCTTGGGATCAGTTTGACGCCCCCTGCCGCTCCCGCCAGCGTCAGAAGCTCGCCAGTGCCCTCATCCTCAAATACTTCCTTGATGATGGCCAGATCCTCGCTTATGGACGACTTAGCTGCCCCGTAGCGATCCGCAAAATGAGTAAGAGGCACCAGCGTATGCGGCCGTGACAACAAAAATTGCGTCATTTCCACCAATCGTGAGCTTCTTTTAAGTTTTTTCACAACAATTCCTCGCGATCTATTCTCCTGCCGCCCGCTTTGTACAGTAAAGCACCGGCGGACTGGCCGGTTGCTGGCGGAATGTAAGTGATATAGTAAAATCCGAATATTTAATAGTAAATATATCATCTTCGTACGTATTTGTACAACAATTACCACTATAATAAGAAAAAAATATCTAAAATCAGGTCAAAAGTCGTACTGCATACACATCTTTACAAAACCCTCTTAGTCCGTTGTAAATCCGTGGCACTTTGGCTTCCTTCGATACCAGTCCGAACACTGTAGGTCCACTACCTGACATCAGCACACCATCTGCTCCTAAGCGGATCATGGAGCTTTTAAGATGCTCTACCTCTGGATACAGCTTTAGTGTTACATCCTCCAGTACATTCCCCAGCGCGTTGCATACATCGGTAAAAGAGGCGTTACGGATCGCATGCTCCATCTGGCGGGCAGACGGGTGGTGCGTAATCTGGTCTGCTTTGACACGATCATACACTTCAGCCGTCGACACATTAATCGGCGGCTTCGCAAGGATCACCCAGCATTGTGGCGGATTCGGAAGTGGCTTGAGCAGTTCTCCGCGTCCGCTCGCTAAAGCTGTACCCCCTGTAATACAGAAAGGTACATCTGAGCCCAGCTCAGCACCCAGCACCCTTAACTCTGCATCCGAGATGCCAAGCTTCCATAGCTTGTTCAGTCCACGCAGCGCTGCGGCAGCATCACTACTTCCACCTGCCAACCCTGCCGCCACTGGGATATGCTTATCCAGATGGATGTGGACGCCCGTAGACACGTTATAACGTTCTTTGATCAGACGCGCAGCCTGAAAAGCCAAGTTCTTTTCATCCAATGGTATGTACCCGGCTTGACTTGAAATAATAATGGTATCACGCGGTAACTCAGACATCGTCAATCGGTCAGACAGATCGACCATGGTCATAATCATTTCGACCTCGTGATAACCATCGTCCCGCTTACGTAGAACATCAAGCATTAAATTGATTTTCGCCGGTGCTTTTTCATATATTTTCAAGGCGTTCACCCACCTTCAACTTTTCCCTCAAGACAGCTTAACATATTATATCAGACTCAGCGTGTCAAGTCATGAGGTTCAAAAAAGCGGAGATGACCCGGTCTAATCCCGGATATCCCCGCTTTTCATCAGCACCACCGATGGCTACGATTTGCGGGAAGCTGCCTGCTCGGCAAGTTGGATAGCCCGCTTGACCATATTGCCCGCATCCTTGGCTTTAATGCCTCCCCAGCCTTCTTCCTTGACCGTGTCGTAAAATCCAAGATCTTTGGCCAGCTCGTACTTTAGCTCCTCCGACATGACACTCCGTCTTCTTCGGCTCATACATACGCCTCCTTCGGCAATGGAATAAGGAAGATCATTCCCGGCTTAGTATGTGCAGAGATGTCATGCTTCATCCTGCTCTGTATATACAAAACGGCCCCGTCATTTGAAATGACGAAGCCGTCGTTAAACCTGCGAAGCTGGTATAAATCACGAAATTAATTAAGGTGTTTCAAAATATTCGACTACACTTGTATGGGAGTCGGGATCATATACGCTGACTTCCACCGACTCGGTAAGAATGTCAGCATAGCTGTAGGAGACACGTTTAAACGTCTGTTGCTCCTGATCCAGCTTGACGATAAAAACAGAAGGGTACGTTTCTTCCAAGACACCAGTTCGTTCGACGGTCTTACGGCGTCCGCCGTTAGCCCGCAGCAAAATTTTTTGCCCTACATGTGCGTCGAGACTGCGTTTGATTTCCAACAGCGTATTTTTAGCCATTGCCTAACGACCACCTCTTTCCTTGTCCATTATAACGAATTTTAGAGGGATTGTCAAATCAAGCTAAATATTATAACAACACGAAAAATAAGTTGTCAATTTAATTTTTTGCGAACAGGAATAATTTATATAAAAAATGACAAAAAGCCTCTGAAAGCAGAGGCTTTTTGTTCAGATTAACCCTATTGGCACATTTGAATCCTAGATTGCGGAAGGCGTTACTTTAAGCGTAGACAAATTTTCAAGCTTCGGCAGGCCGATGCGATAGCTTCCCCTAGTTTCAATTCCACCCACTCCGCGGCTGCCACTGATTGTCTGGTGAAACAGGTCCCCCATGTTGACCGTATCACGGATCGAAGTAAAGGCCGCCTTGGCAGCCACGTAAACGGGGTCCAGCGCGTGAATCAGGATACGCCCTGGTGAGCTGGCGAAGTTCGCTCCCGCACGTAGCAGCGCCTCAAAATGGGACTGGCACGCCCCCGCTACAATCGTCAGCGAATCCAGATGACGTTCATATTGTCTTGCTACCTGAATCGCCGCCACAAAATTTTGCGAATTTTTATAACTTTTCAAGCTGTACAAATCGTAAGGCTGTGGCTGCTTCAGCACACCGTCATGTCCGGTAATGACTACGATATCCGGACGGATACGGGGAAGCAGTCGGTACAACGTGTCCGCCATTGCCGATTCGTGAACGTGATGTCCCTCTGCAGGAACACGGAGCTGTTCATATAAACTGAGACATTTTTTCAAATAGCCGGGATCTCCATCCAGATGAAGAACCTTTCCCGGCATTTCAAAATACGTTGACTCGACCGGATCACTCCAGTCCCCAACCAGAGCTGCCTGACTACGAGCAGCTTGCTGCTGGCGTGCCCGTTGCAACAGATTAAGAGACTCACCAGCCTTAATATGGGCCTGCTGAGTCTTACCGCTAATCTGGTCTGCAGGCACTCTGACCAGATCGTTCACTGGGGAATCGGCCAGCAGCCGAAATTCTATTCCCTTAATGATCGCTTTATCCCGCTGGATGTCCTCAACACGAAACGTGACATCTCCGCCGTACGATTTCCGAACGACCAAGTCTCCTAAACTCATCACACTGTATCACCCCTCCTATATCGTATGGGTGAATGCACAGTTTGGTTCCAGCTTAGGATATACCTGCCTCCAACAGCACAGCGCTGAGACGCGCAAATTCCTCAATACTTAGCGTTTCTCCTCGACGGGAGGGTTCAATACCAGCTTGTTGCAACAACGGCTCCAGCGTGTCCCTGTTCTCTTTGGTGAAGAAACGGCTTTTTAAGTTATTGGAAATGGTTTTACGACGCTGGGCAAAAGCAGCATGAACCACTTCAAAGAAATGCTTCTCATCCACCACTTCCACTGGAGGGGCTTCCCGTACACGCAACCGGATGACTGCAGACTCAACATTCGGCTGGGGAATAAATACTGTATTCGGCACAATACAGACTAATTCAGGTTCGCTGTAATATTGCACCGCAATGCTCAGGCTGCCGTAATCCTTCGTTCCAGGAGACGCAGCCATACGCTCAGCCACTTCTTTTTGGATCATAACGACGATATTCTCCAAAGGGAGCTTGTCCTCCAGCAGCCTCATCAGAATCGGTGTAGTAACGTAGTACGGCAGATTAGCCACGACACTTACTTTGCTCACGTCTGCAAAATCGGCTGCGAACACCTCGCGCAAATCCAGCTTCAACACATCTCCATGACGTACCTTCACATGCTCGTAAGGGGCCAACACTTCTTCGAGAATTGGCAGCAGCCGCTGGTCAATCTCGACAGCGGTAACTGCCTTGGCCGATTGGGCCAGCTTCTCGGTCAAAGCACCAATCCCAGGACCGATCTCAAGTGCGCCCTTCGTCTCATCCAATCCGGCAGCATTTACAATCTTATTGAGAATATTCTGATCAATCAGGAAATTTTGTCCCAAACTCTTTTTGAACGAAAAACCGTGCCGTTGAATAATGTCCTTCGTACGCCGCGGTGTTGCTATATCTTGAATCCCTGTCATACGGATATCACAATCCTTCACTTTCAATTTGTGCCAGCGCCCCGGCAAATTCCTCGCGGCTGATCTGAAATACAGAGAGCCGTTTATGTAGCTGCTTTCCGTTACAATAACCAATACCCAGCACATTCCCTAAGGCCATACGGCGTGCAGCAGCATTAGGATGGGTGATGAGTCCAGCATCAATCAGGTCCGCCCACTCAATCAGCGGGTCGGCGCCTTCCACTGTCGTATGGACCCGTGCAAGAGCGTGTCTGATCGCTTCCGGTGAGGCATTCTCCACGCCAATATCTCCTTTACGCGTCGCTTCTGCCTCGGGTATAAAGGCCTGCTTGCAGCCGGGTACCTTGGAAGCGATAATCTTACGGATGCGCTCCCCTGCATGATCGGGATCGGTTAAAATGATGACCCCCCGCCGCTCCTGCGCCAATGCAATTTTACGCAGCGTCATTTTATTAATGGCTGAGCCGCCAGTTTCTATCGTATCCGCTTCAACAGCGCGGCGAATGGCCACCGTATCATCCCGGCCCTCTACCACGATCACTTCCTTGATCATTTGCGTTTCCCTCCACTGCTACACAGCAAGCTATATTTATCTTTCCCTGCTTTTGAAAACAAAATAAGAAGAGGATATCCTCTTCTTAGCATGGCATAACTATGTTGTTAATACTATCGCATTGCCCTCAACATACACAACCTGTTTTAGTTGATTTCAGGCTTTATCGGTCCGATAACATAAACGGTTTTACCGTGCTTACGACCAAATTGGTTGGCTCGGCTCAAACTCTCATAATACACATCGATTTTGTGGCCTTTAATCGCGCCACCGGTATCCTCCGCACGGCGGAAGCCCACCCCTTCGATATATACCCACCAGCCGATTGGAATTACACTCGGATCGACCGCGATGGTGCGTCCTTCCGTGACACGTGCGCCGGATGCAGTACGTGTACCGATACCTGGCTCCTGTGAGGAATACGCCGTCATGGAGACATTTTGTAAAACTTTGCTATATTTAAAATTGATGCCTGCTTTACGGACAGCACTGCCCGAACTAACCGTTGTTGCCTTAACCGCATCATTGGGACCGACGGAAGCAGCCAGAACGACCGGTTTTTTCTTCGTTCCTACTGCAATGACTTTATCCACACGGTTCTGTGCAACTTCCTTGTTAACCAGCTGTTTGGATACCAACTTTCCATCATGATATACCTTTTGAACGTGCTGGACGACCACACCCGATTTGCCGCTTTGAATGACCCGATTATCGCCTTTATAAAGACTCGGATCGGCCGTTTTGATGACCTGATAAGGCACCTGTTTTTTCTGTTCGACCTGCTGTTTCTTCACACGGACGATTTTTATGTCCATGTTAGACGAAACAGAGGCATCCAACGCAGGATAAACTTTATCCGTTGATGATAATTTATAGCCCGAGGTACGAATGGCACCTTCTACTGTATTTTCTGTTGTGTACAGCTTTTTCGTCTCATTGCCTGAAGATACTTTGACTTGATTGGCACGTTTAATGACTACGCGATCGCCATCCTGTATTGCTCCATTTAGCGGCATGGAAACTGTATCATGCGGCTGAAGTGAAATGGAATGCTCGCTCAGCAAATCTTGAAGCTTGGATTCCCGGGTTTCTACCGCAGACGCCTTGCCATCGATGACAAAAAAGACTTGTTTTTTAGATTGCGTGTACATCAGAATTGAAATCATAATCGTTAGCGCGATTAGAAAAATAGCAACCAAAGCAGCCTGGCGCACATTCTCTTGCTTCCAACGCAATACGTAAGACATGCTGGATGAGCGTGACTCATGGGTATCCTTTTTTTGGAAAATGCCCATTTCCTCCGTCCTCCTTACATAGCCCGCCGTCTGGAGTAAGACATAGTTGAGATTTGACGTGACTATAACAGATTTTCTACAAGACAAGCCCAAACTGCGACTGTCCTGCACCATGTACCCGTCTTCGCGGCATGCTGTCCTCCCCTGTTTAACCACAGTATGATGACAGATTTTCTTTTATTCACAACAAAAAAAGCCAGAGAAAGAGACTAGAGAGCTCTTTCGTGGCTTCCGGCATGTGTGAATATGCGGGAAAACTCATGCACGAGATGGCTTCTCTCTTGTTACGCTTACGGGGTTAGCTGTCGGGTTCGGACGTAGAGAGTCGCCCTAGCTTGGGTCAACCGCTCATGGCGGTCGCCTTCACATTCACCCCGAAGACCCAGAAAGAAATCGAAATACGGCTCCTCCACCTATTCAATCCCATCCGGGGAAAGAATTTAGGTCGAGCCGGCTGGCGGAAGAGACGTTCCCTTCTTGCACATATGCCGGACGTACTGTAAGCCATATCGGTTCCCCCGTTCCCTGTAAAAGGGACTCAGCGAGACTGGTTCATGAAATGACTTGTTGATGTTTACATTCAAACAACAATTCACTGAAAAGATGATATCCTGTTTCTATGCATGTTGTAAAGCAGGTTTCAAGTACATTTTTTAAAATATTCGGTTAAAATATTGTAATATTCTCGAGTTTCCTGCAACAAATTCATGATTAGCTTCGTCTATCTCTTTATTTTGATCGATTTCTTCACTTTTTCATTGAATGTCAAATCGTTCCAGGGCATTTCGGGTCGTTATTGACACTAATTCCTCCACTGTAATCCCTTTGATTTGGGCTGCAGCCTCTGCTACCAGTCTCACATGTGCAGACTCATTTCGCTTCCCACGAAACGGATGAGGCGTCAGATAGGGAGCATCAGTTTCAATGAGCAGACGGTCCAGCGGCACCTGTGCGAGCACCTCTTTTGGCTGCTTGGCATTTTTGAACGTTATTGGACCACCGAAGGAAAGGTGAAATCCCATATCCAGCACCATTTTGGCAGTTTCCCAGCTACCCGAAAAGGAGTGCATGACTCCGCCAATCTCACTCGCTTTTTCCTCGCGCAAAATCTTAACAATATCTTCATGTGCATCCCGGTTATGGATAACAATGGGCATTTTGAGCTCACGAGCCAGACCAATTTGATTTCGAAACACCCGATGCTGCACATCCTTCGGTGATGTATCCCAATAATAATCCAGACCGATCTCTCCGATGGCTACAACCTTTTTATGACTGCATAACGATGCAATCCATTCTAGATCGCCCTCCTGCATTGTAATAGCATCCTGCGGATGCCATCCAACTGCCGCATAAATAAAATCATACGTCTCGGCCAATTTCATAGTGGATGGAATGGTCTCACGATTAAATCCGATATTGATCATCCGTGTTACTCCTGATTCGACAGCACGTGCTATAACTTCTTCACGATCTTCGTCAAATTGTGGCGCATCCAAGTGAGTATGAGTGTCGAATAAATCCAAGGTTTACATCTCCTTTTTTTACTTACATTTCTATATAGTTGTCTATTCTTTGACAAAATAATTCCTTATTTCGGCAGGAAGCCTGTCTTTTACCGCGTTCAATTTATTCTGGGGAAAATACATATGATATTTTCCTCGGTGAATACCACTTATTGAGCGCACAATTTCCGAAACTTCGGATATTTCACTCACCTCGCCCTGACGTCCAAGCAGTAAAATCTGGTTGTCCGTCGAGCCACCCTGCCGAAACACATCATAAGGAAGATCTGTCGGAAAATCAATTTCAAAATCATATTCAGGGTGCAAACCAGCCTCTTTCAAAGCTTCTCTAATACTGTCAATGGTATCTGTATCCATATTTTCAATCTCTACATATTTATACAATCTACGGTCCATAAAACGGCTGCTCAAATCGCTTAAAATTTCGTCCTTTTCTCGTTTCCACTGGCTAAATACGGTCTGGATTAATGACTCGTCGAGCATCAGATATTGCTCTACTGTAAGCTCTCCTTTCAACAGATCCGGCAGCGGGTCCAGCAGAAAACCAAACTCATATCCGTTTTTAAACAATTCCTTTGCTCGCTTGAAAATTTTACGTAAAAGGATTTCCGAGCTGCGTGTTACAGGATGAAAATAAATTTGCCAATACATCTGGTAGCGTGACATTAAATAATCTTCTACTGCATGCATGCCTGATTCCTTCACAACAATTCTCCCATTATGAGGACGTAGCAGTCGTAAAATACGATCCAAATCAATTGTGCCGTAGTTGACACCTGTCGAATGAGCATCCCGCAACAAATAATCCATACGGTCAGCATCTAGCGGACTGGTTACCAAGTTGACAACGATTGGCTTATCATACGTTTTGGCTATAACCGCAGCCACCTTTTGTGGAAGCTTTTCGTCGACTTGCCGTAGCACAGCGTTGATCTTCGTGTCTCCCAGTACAATGCGGCATGTCCAATCCTCATGGTTCATATGAAAGGCTTCCTCAATTGAATGAGAAAATGGGCCATGCCCCACATCATGCAATAAAGCTGCACATAGAGCAACCAGCCTTTCCTCCTTCGGCCAATCTGGGAAATCTCCACGTTCAAATTGAGAAATAATACGTCTCGTAATCTCATATACGCCCAATGAATGTGAAAAACGGCTATGCTCCGCTCCATGAAACGTAAGATACGATGTGCCTAACTGCCGTATGCGCCGTAAACGTTGGAACTCCGGCGTATTGATCAACCGCCATATCACAGTATCCTGAACATGGATGTAATTATGTACCGGGTCTTTAAAAACTTTTTCTTCACTGAGTGGCTGGTGCAAGATATCAGCTCCTTTAATATTCGGAATAATGGATTAAAATACAATAAAATCCTAAATGATTTCCTTCATTCGACATTATTTGTCGTAATATGTCGAATTATAGTTTTTCGACATTTCCAAATCGACAAACTGAATAAATCATCAATAAGATAAGGCAATACACATGAGTAAAGGTCTTTAATCTAAATACTTTTGCATAATCAGACTGTTACTACATTTTTAAGGTTGACTGTTTTGGGAATCGTTGGTATAGTAAATATCAGAAAAGAGAAAATTTTGTCGAATCATGACACTTATATTATTTTAAACGGCGAGAGGAGCCTGATTTATTATGATGAAATCCACTGGTATTGTAAGAAAAGTTGACGAGCTCGGACGTGTTGTTATTCCAATCGAATTGCGTCGTACCCTGGGAATCGGAGAGAAAGACGCTTTGGAAATTTATGTTGATGGCGAACGCATCATGCTTAAAAAATACGAGCCTGCTTGTATCTTCTGCGGCAATGCTGAGAACGTAATTTACTTCAAAGGGAAAATTGTTTGCCAAGATTGCATTTCTGAAATCCCAACACCTGTGACAAACTGAGAATTTTAGTATATAATAGACTTATCAGATATTGTTAATTCTAACCTTTTTCATATATACTCCTTGTTGCCTTCCACGGTTTGAACCCAACCGTTGGAAGGCCCTTTTTTGTTCAGACAGATATTCATAAGAGTGCGTTGTAAACATCCCTCTTGGAGATTGAACGATCTGTGGCTGTACGCTTCATTGCATCCTTGCGTGTAAGTCCCTCTGCCTCGTAATGTGCGACGTGGGACTCCAAAGATAAGGACTGCCACCACGCCTGACGTTCCTGTTCCTCTTCCTCTTCGTCTTTTCCTTCAACCACCAGGCAATATTCACCAATTGGCGGATTCTCCTCTAGTTTAGCAAGGCATTGCTCCACGGTTCCTCGCACCCATTCCTCATGCAGCTTGGTTAGCTCACGCGCAAGCACCACTTTGCGTGAACCTAATGTTTCCTTCAACACCATCAATGTCTTCACAATGCGGTGAGGCGATTCATAAAAAATAATTGTGCCGTGAGATACCTGAAACGATAGCAACAGCTTCTCTAGGTCCTTTTTCTCCCGTGGTGGAAAGCCAGCGAAGGTGAACCTTTCTGTATCCAGTCCTGAGGCAATTAAAGCCGATAGTGCTGCATTTGCTCCTGGGATAGGAATGACGCTAATTTCCGCTTCCAGTGCCAGCTTGACCAGATCCGAACCAGGGTCAGAAATGGCCGGTAGACCTGCATCACTAACCAGTGCCAAATTTTTTCCTTCTATTATATAACGTATCAGTTCAGGCCCACTGGCAGCCTTATTATGTTCATGATAACTGAAGAGCATATCCGGTGTAATTTCGAAATGGGTGAGCAGTTTGCGTGTCTGCCGCGTATCTTCGGCAGCAATAATACTACATGATTTTAAGGTGTTAATCGCCCTAAAGGTCATATCGTCCAGATTCCCAATGGGTGTTGCAACAAGATACAACTTTCCCCGTTCTTCTTCGCTGTTACTAAAGCTTTTTTGTACAGCTGCTTTCACACAGAATCCCCCTTGCTTACTTCTCCATAGATATCTCTTATTTCCTGAGTATAATTCCCATTTTCCTGATATACAATGAGCGGAGGCAACAGACGAACCTCCGGTTTGCCGTCACGTAATGCTTCAACCAGTACCATATTGGCTTCCATATGAACTCGTGGGTGAACAAAACGTATTCGTTTGGGTTCCAAACTATGATTACGCATCAATGTTATAATCTCACCCAATCGCTGCGGGCGATGAACCATGGATACTTTGCCCCCATTACGGACAAGCCGGGTGGATGCCTGAATGACTTCTTCCAGTGTACAGTTCACTTCATGACGGGCAATTGCCTGGTGAGGATTCAGCTTGATATCGCTACCATTTAGCGGCATATAGGGGGGATTCACGGTAATCGCATCATAAACACCATGTCCCGTGATGTGAACCAGCTCACGTAGGTCCCCTTCCCGAATCTGAATTGCTGCTTCTAATCCATTCAAGCTGACACTACGTCTAGCCATATCTGCCAAGCGTGGTTGAATCTCAATTCCTTCAATAGATGCTTTTGTTCGTGTCGTTAGCAACAACGGGACAACCCCATTGCCAGTACACAGATCCAGAATCTTTCCACGCTGCGGAATACCGGCAAAACGTGCCAGCAAGACCGCGTCCATCGAGAAGCTGAATACTTCATCACTTTGGATAATGCGCAAATTATGTGAAAGTAAATCATCAATTCGTTCAGACTTCTTTTCATTTTCGTCCATAGTGCTCTCCCATCTTTTATAACCAAAATCGCTTTTCACTCATACTTCCTTACAAAAAAGCCGTAGGCATCTTACTCCTACGGCTTGTTTTTATTTATTCAAAAATGACAGACAGAAGAGGCAATCGCCTTCCGTTCGCAAATGTCCGTAATACACGTTGCATATATGAAATCCTTCATGATACAGCCTTGCTAGATTGTCGTAGCCTTCACCCACGACCTCACCCGTTTGCCCTTCATCCTTAATGACGATCGGAGGAGGAAGCTTCGGCTTGTTTGCCGTCTTTTCTTCTCCAGAGGTTTCACGTTTGAGCATCTTGCGCACCTGTTCGTTTTCAATCGTTAGTCGTTGATTTTCCTCCAGCAGCTCTTTTACTGCCAGTTTCAATTCACCCAGATCGCTATGCAACTGTCCCATTTGGGTTTCCATTTCGTGAATACGCGCAAAAACATTTAATTTATCCAAGTTTCCACCCCGAAGCAACCTAATGGTTTACTTGACGACTACATCGTCCATTGGAAGTTCCTTGACCTTACTGATCTCAAACAGTTGAACATGCACCGTGCGATGACCTGCATTCACACCTACGACTTTACCTTCTCCCAAAGAGGTGATAACCATCTTACCCACCTGAGGTAGCTCTTCTCGCATGCTTTCGTAGTTATCATGTTCAAACTTGAGGCAGCACATCAATCTCCCGCACAACCCGGAAATCTTCGTCGGATTCAGCGACAAACTCTGATCCTTCGCCATCTTAATAGATACCGGCTCAAAATCCCCCAGCCATGAGGAGCAACACAGAATACGTCCACAAGGTCCGATTCCGCCAAGCATTTTAGCCTCATCCCGTACGCCGATCTGCCGCAGCTCGATCCGTGTACGAAAAATACTGGCCAAGTCCTTTACAAGCTCTCGAAAATCCACCCGACCCTCTGCCGTAAAATAAAAAATGATCTTATTGCGGTCAAATGTAAATTCCACATCTACCAGCTTCATTTTAAGGCCATGGTCTTTAATTTTATTTAAACACGTGCCGAATGCATCCTTGGCCGCCAATTTATTCTCTTCTACAACAAGAGCGTCATCATCCCCAGCAATACGAATGACTTTTTTTAAGGGCAGGACAACATCCGAATCATTTACCTCTTTTTTGCCCACTACAACCTTGCCATATTCAATACCGCGCGCGGTCTCTACAATGACACAGTTTTCTTTCTCCACTGGAAGGTCCAGCGGATCAAAATAATAAGTCTTGCCCGCCTTCTTGAAACGGACACCCACTACACTATACAAAAATTAACCCCCTTGTATGCCACTAAACCTCATTTGAAGCCGACATTGTACGAATGGCCGCAATTGAAGTCTCACTGTCGCACAAACCGGGAACCTGGCGTCGCGGATTGTGCAGAGTGGAACAAGCGCGCCTTCCTGTTAGCCGGTGATAGAACCGCTTGTATCGGACAACCCAATCAGAAGCTGCTCCACGCATAATTGCCCGTTGACGTGAAAACGGAGCTTCTTCCTGCAATTCGCGGCCAAATCCATATAAGAGACCCATTGTTCCGTGCTGCGGGTGATTGCCAATTTGGAGACGGACTCCAAATGATCTATGAAAACAATGCTTTCGTGCCTTCCGTAACGGAAATGAAGCATATCCTTAAACCACAAATGAAACAGATGAAACAGAATATCCAGGTGTTCAGAAAGTCCAGTTTTAAAAATCTTCTGTTGAGCCAGAATAATAGACGAGCTCCCCCGACTCATGGACTCCTTCACTAATTGTAACACTACGTTTCTAATTTCTGCAAACCAATTCTGCTGGAGAATTTCTCTACATGATTCCAGTCCTGAAGCAATATGAACGACCGACCGGACAAGCCCTGCCGTATAGCCTTCCCCAATTAACGCCTGCATCATCACTTCTGGCTGTAAAGCGTGGAAAGGAACCTGCTGCGTCCGTGATTGAATCGTAGGCAGCAACGCCTGTCCATTTTCAGAAATGAGTATGCCGACCACTGGAATCTGGGGCTCCTCTAGAAATTTAAGTAGGCTATTAGCAGCTTGCACTGTCATGGTATCCGCCTGTCGAATAATATATACCTTCGGATTGGAGCTTTCAGATTTGTAAGAAAATATACGTTGAAGCCCGCGAATCTGATCAATTTTAATCGTAGCTCCATCCGGCTCTACAATGTGCAAATCTGGATGATTCCCGTGCTCTACCTTACGGCACGACAAGCACTCCCCACATGCATCATCCGTCTGTCGCTCACAAAATAAAGCCTTAGCAAAGATCTGCGCCATGTTCATCTGCCCGCTTCCCGGCGGCCCGCTAAAAACATAGGCATGGTTGACCGTATGATTCCGTAGTGCACTTTGCAGCATTTTTTTGGCTACATCCTGGCCCATTATATGTTGAAAAGACATATTTCCTCACTTTCTCCACTGAAAACAACTGTGATCCCTCAGCAAACCGTTGTTCTTCCGGGCAAACTTTGTTGCTATTTTCATGATTCCAACTTCAAATCCTCGTTTTTCGGGGCAACTGCTGCTATTTCCGTATCACGTCTGCCCACATATACATAGTCAAAAATAATCTGCCAGCATGATCAGCAAGCAGATTATTTCTTCGTGGCAACAGCCCGTCTGTATTCATTTATAACATAAGTCTGCATTAAAATGAGAGATTAATCAGCAATCCTCTGATCTCACCGACCCCTTGCAAAAGCTCAATCTTGCCTTGTTCAGTTTCAAGCAGCTCATCCGCCATTTTGAGCAAGAGCTCATCCACTTCATCAATCAGCTTATAACGTTTGCTGCGTCCCCGGCGATCCCAACCCTTTGTGTCCTTCATGGACACGCCTCGCCGAACTGTATCTTCCAAAAACCGTTTAACCAGCATCTTATAAGCCTTCAGCTCACGAATCGTCATTGAACGTGCAAGACGATCTCCCTGCATTTGTATTTCCTTAAAGCGCCGATTCAATTCCTCCTGCGAAGCCTGCTCCCCATTTTGCTGCATAACGTCGGAGAAGCTCTTGGGCTGAATTGGCTTTGCACTCATTTCATTTGTAGACAATGTACTTTGTAAAGGGCGATAGCCCGGATTTATTTTCATATAAACCTGCTTTCTCCCCGGATGCTTCCACTTGCCCCCTTCATGAACAGTTCAAACTAGAACTCAGGGTTTCTTCGGCTTTCCGGGGACTGCGCTGTAGCGCTGCCGTTTTAGTGATCTGCCCTCACTCCCATCATGTGAGAAGATACAGGCGATTCCCCTATCATATCGGCAGAATAGGCCCTATTGTGTAGATTCAGAAATGCTCGAAACGGTCTACAGGCATCACGAATACCGTCGCTCCACCCACCTGCACTTCAACAGGTAACGGTAAATAGGAATCCGTCGTCCCGCTCATAGGGGTAACGGGTGTGACCAGCTGTTCACGAACCTTGCAACTGCTGCGAATGACGTTCATTAATGAGTCCACCTGATTGTCATCAACACCGATCATAAATGTCGTATTACCTGCACGCAGAAATCCTCCTGTGCTCGCCAATTTGGTAGCACGGAAATTAGCTTTCACCAGTCCGCTGGATAATCTATTACTGTCCTTATCCTGTACAATCGCAATAATCAGCTTCATCCTGTATTCCTCCTTCAAGTCATATTAGAGACAACCTTGTCCCTAGCTCAATTTTACCGTATATCCTTCGACAATTATATGCTAAAATTCTGAACAAACCGCTTTTTCAGCAAATCCCTCAATACTTGCTCCACCTGCTCTGGCGCCGGAGATGCATCAACAATTGTAATTCGCTCCGGAAATTTGCGAGCCAACTCCAAATATGCCTCTCGCACCTTATGGTGAAACGATATACTCTCCATGTCGAGACGGTCCATTTCTGCTCCTCGTGACGCATTAATTCTTGCCAATCCCAATTCGGGCTCAATATCCAGATAAAATGTGGCATCCGGCTCCCAATCATCAACCGCGAAGCGATTAATTGAAGCTACCTCTTCAATTCCGATCCCTCTTGCAAATCCTTGATAGACCAAGCTACTATCCACAAAACGATCACATAATACGATAGCTCCCTGTTCAATAGCCGGCTTTACCTTCTCCACCAAATGCTGACGCCGCGCCGCCGCGTATAAAAGTGCCTCTGTTCGAGCATCCATACTGGTATGAGCAGGGTCCAAAATGATAGAGCGAATCTTTTCGGAAATTTCGATGCCTCCCGGCTCCCTCGTCGTGATGACTGGATAGCCTTCTTCCTCCATAAACTTCGCCAGCCGTTGAATCATAGTTGTTTTACCGGAGCCGTCTCCCCCCTCCAGTGTGATAAAAATGCCTTTGCGATTCATGTTATTCCCTGCTTTCCTGCCTGAAAAATAAAAGTCACCCACAGGCTACGTATGCTTCTTTTATTCAGTCTTCTGTATTTGTTAAGTCTCTAGTATCTAATCTTTATTGTAAACGGAATACCCGAATTGTAAGCATACCTTCATCTGCTATCCCGTGCCACTTGGCTCCCAGTTCACGTAGACGACTCATCCGCAGTGCAATCGCTTCTGTGATCGTTTCTCCTGTATATAACAGCGGAATACCTGGAGGATACGGGATAATCATTTCAGCCGCTACCCTGCCAGCGGAATCCTCTACAGACACGTTCTCTATCTGATCCGGGCTAATCGGTCGAAGTCCAAACGGCACCGGACTAGAGTATCCCTTCATTCTATCATTGTTCCACGTGGAAAAATCTAATTCGAGTCTTTGCAGCTCTTTTTCCGTTGCCCCCGGCTCACCAGCCGTCTCCTTAAATCTTATATCATTATCTATATGCACAAGAGCCTGCAACAGGTGACTCGCATCCTTAGGCGTAGAGCCTAACGTAAACAATAAAACAACATGTTTTTCGTCGCTCATCTCTGGAGTACATCCATAAGTCTCCAACTCATGCTTGAGTCCAAACCCATCCAGTATCCCCCATGTATCATACAGCACCAATTTAAAAGGGTCCTGGGTTGAATATCCGCTTATTCCCTCCTCAGCCCTTTCTAGGACCTCAGAGATTCCCCTGTGAGCGCCTTTCCTCTCTAGTACCTGCTGTGTAGGTTCTAGCAAGCGAAAGCGTGGGAGCTGCTCCAGGCCCTTTCTAAAAGCATCTGCCGCCGCTAAGCCCACTGTAAAAGCATCCGCTCCATACGCCTCTATATACCATCTTGCCAAATCCAGTGAAGCCATTAACGGATAAGAAGGGCTAGAGCTCTGCACCATCGCCAACCGCTGACGAAGCAGTTCCCGATGGATTCTCTCTCCCTGCACATGTAACATGGCCCCCATGGTCATGGCTGGAAGCATTTTATGTGTCGACTGGACGACTACATCAGCCCCGCAGGATAGCGCAGAGGCTGGCAAACGAGGATGCAGCCCATAATGGGCACCGTGTGCCTCATCTACCAATAGCGGCACATGGGCTGCATGACAGGCCTTAGCCGTTGCCGTCAGGTCATGCCCCATTCCATAGTAATTAGGTAGTGTAAGTAACACCCCTTTAGCCGAAGGATAGGCCTTCAGTGCAGCCTTTATTGTATCCGTCGTTGGGGCAACCGCCAGTCCGCTTAGTGTATCTATTTCCGGATCCAGGAATACCGCGTTAGCCCCTGACAGCATGAGACCGTTCAGGACAGATTTGTGTACATTCCTCTGTACCAGCAGTAGATCTCCCGGCTCCGTACATACAGTTAAAATCATAGCCAAATTACCGACCGTGCTTCCTCCAATTAGCCAAAAGCTCTCCTCAGCACCAAAGCACTTTGCAGCCAGTCCCTGCCCTTCACGAATCACATCTTCTGGGTGATGCAAATCATCCAGTCCAGAAATTTCTGTCGCATCAATAGACATCACTTCTTGCAACAGAGACGCAATATTTTCATGCTCATATACTTGTCCATTTTTATGACCGGGTACATGGAAAGAAGCATTGCCCTGAGTCCGGTAACGTATTAGAGCTTCCATTAATGGTGCATGTACCGCCTTTTTCCCCATCATTCTGCAATCCTTCCAAACAAAGCTTTATATCTACCTTATTTTATCGTAAAATCAAGCGGAATCCTACTTTTACTCACAGAAAAAAAGGCCCGTATCGACAGACCTTGGAATGCCAATCCTTCAAAGACTAATTAGCAAAGGATATTATGCATTTTTCTGTACCCAGATTTGCTTTAATTGATCAATAAAAAAATGATATTTGGCATCAGTTGCATCTGTGTGCACCATTTCAGCTTCACACGTATCACAGATAAACTCGGAAACGATAAAAATGCCTTCATGCTTGTGCTGCCCGCATATAATGCAGCGGTGGCCGCCTTGATCATGCATATCCATCCCACCTTGTTTCTTTTACTATTAGTATGGGGCACTTTCTACTATTTTAAACCTTTTCATAGCCCAGTTCGACGATATACTCTATATATATTCCTTCTGGGCCATTATGGTGTTTGTACCCCGTATGTTTAAAAAACAGCCGTCTATGCCGATATAATAAGAAAAGCTCTTATGTATGGATACCCTTTCATCGGAGCTCTTGAACACTTCATCAGTGATAGCTTTTCCAGTAATTATAGAGTAGGCTAGCTAACACTGGATGTTGATCATTCTGTATTTCTACAAAAACGATTAAATGCTTATTTAAAGCGGCATGAGCGAAGTACCGTCCCTTTTTCCGGCTGTGGACGGGAAGCCACTTGTGATGCAGTAGATTAATGAAAGGACTGTTCGCATGACAGAGGAAACCGGAACCAAAGCTACCTACTATCACTACAAGCTCATTAAAAAAATCAGTATACCGCGTCAACTAATATGGAGTCACATCACATTACCTATTATTATGCTTCTCTTTCTGCTTCTTGCCTTTTCCTGGACTAGCGTGTTTTTGTTTGCTCTTGCCTTTTTCCTAACCTTATGGGTACACTTCGTAATCTCACGATCTGTCCTATACATCGGTGGCGGAACATCCTTCCGCAAACGCTGGGCATTCCATCGTAAATTACCTTGGCTAGGCTATATGACAGACCAGTATATAGGCTATAGCATCTTTCGTCGTGTGCACATACATACCCTCTGGATCGGTATCTGCTTATCAGCCGTATTCATTCTCTGGTCTCCACCAGCTTTTACTGTATCCTTACTCTTCTGGCATCTATGGCTTATTGCACCGCGTCTATACATCCTCAGTCGGCTTACAGGCGAGAGAAAAGATGGCATGTTGAAGTTTACCGATGAAGATGCCTCATATTATCAACAGTAAATTTAACCACTCATTATCTGTACAGATAGAAAATTCAGGTCTGAACTAACCTACACCCATATAGACCGAAGCAATAAAAAAGGAGCAACCTCAACCGGTTACTCCTTTTTTTGTGACTTAACAACTATAATCGTTATATTCGCTTATCAAGTAAACTTTTCCTCATCATTATCCTCGTTATTCATGTAGAGCATTTGATCAACATGCAAATATATAAAAGGAAGCCACTCCCTACTCAACGGCAGTTCTGAGTGCTTCCCCATATCCGATCTCTTCATTCATCATTATACACAGCATACAATACGCTATGAGTTTACTAAAAATATGATCTACAATAAATCCTATGCTGCTTACTCGGTTGAAAACCGTGTTCCTAATTAAGATCCACGCTTTTGCTCTTCACAACAGCCTTTCTGTCTTTTGGAACCAATACAGTAAAAGAACCATCATGCACAGATAAATGCACCATGTGTTTATTTTTCTGAAACACCTTCTGATTCGAGGTGGATAAATTCGGTTCCTCAGTCCAGCCCCAAGCTGCAATCTCCTCTAGATAAGGAGCAGGTAGACTATCACTTTCCTTCAATGCTGGCAGTGCATAGCGAACATAGTCCATGTCCGAATTACTGCTGGCCCGATCGGTTTTACTAGCTTCTTTGGGAACCGGAAACGTCTTCTCATTGGCAGCACCCTCAAACGATGTCCAAGAAGGCTCCTCCTCCACGCACCCGGTAAGAATCGCGACAGCGACACTGAATAGCACCAATAGAGCAAGCCATTTATTTCGCCGCATGATCTTCCCTCCTTACCAGCCTGATTGACTATACAAAATCCTATGATGGAGTTTGCATAATTCTGCAATAATGCAGCGTGTGTGTATGGGATTCAATACCTATATTATACAGGGTTTACTCTTACATTCCGTAACAAAAATGTTACCTTCCTTTTGTAAGGATATTTCTAAAGTATACGTATATGCAAAAAAAGAACCATAATCTCAATGAGATCATGGTCCTCTTTACTTGTTGCTTGGCGACGTCCTACTCTCCCAGGACCCTGCGGTCCAAGTACCATCGGCGCTGGAGGGCTTAACGGTCGTGTTCGGGATGGGTACGTGTGGAACCCCTCCGCTATCGCCACCAAACATGAATTTGCTATGCAAATTCTATCGTACGGTTATTCGCTTCATCACTTATCGTGTGAATGAATAGCCATGCGCTTGTCGTATGTCACTTGTACATACTTTCAAGGTTACACCCTGAAAACTGGATCCGAAACTCATTTGCGTTTTATTCTTAGGATAAGCCCTCGACCGATTAGTATTGGTCAGCTCCATGCATTACTGCACTTCCACCCCCAACCTATCTACCTCGTCGTCTTCAAGGGGTCTTACTAATTGGGAAATCTCATCTTGAGGGGGGCTTCACGCTTAGATGCTTTCAGCGCTTATCCCTTCCGTACATAGCTACCCAGCGGTGCTCCTGGCGGAACAACTGGTACACCAGCGGTACGTCCATCCCGGTCCTCTCGTACTAAGGACAGCTCCTCTCAAATTTCCTACGCCCACGACAGATAGGGACCGAACTGTCTCACGACGTTCTGAACCCAGCTCGCGTACCGCTTTAATGGGCGAACAGCCCAACCCTTGGGACCTACTTCAGCCCCAGGATGCGATGAGCCGACATCGAGGTGCCAAACCTCCCCGTCGATGTGGACTCTTGGGGGAGATAAGCCTGTTATCCCCAGGGTAGCTTTTATCCGTTGAGCGATGGCCCTTCCATGCGGTACCACCGGATCACTAAGCCCGACTTTCGTCCCTGCTCGACTTGTAGGTCTCGCAGTCAAGCTCCCTTCTGCCTTTGCACTCTTCGAATGATTTCCAACCATTCTGAGGGAACCTTGGGGCGCCTCCGTTACTCTTTAGGAGGCGACCGCCCCAGTCAAACTGCCCACCTGACACTGTCCTCGCACCGGATCACGGTACCAAGTTAGAACCTAGATACGATCAGGGTGGTATCCCAAGGATGCCTCCCTTCAAGCTGGCGCTCAAAGTTCTACGGCTCCCACCTATCCTGTACAGATCGTACCCAAATTCAATATCAAGCTGCAGTAAAGCTCCATGGGGTCTTTCCGTCTTGTCGCGGGTAACCTGCATCTTCACAGGTATTAAAATTTCACCGGATCTCTCGTTGAGACAGCGCCCAAGTCGTTACGCCATTCGTGCGGGTCAGAATTTACCTGACAAGGAATTTCGCTACCTTAGGACCGTTATAGTTACGGCCGCCGTTTACTGGGGCTTCGGTTCATAGCTTCGCCCGAAGGCTTACCACTCCCCTTAACCTTCCAGCACCGGGCAGGCGTCAGCCCGTATACTTCGCCTTGCGGCTTCGCACAGACCTGTGTTTTTGCTAAACAGTCGCTTGGGCCTTTTCACTGCGGCCCCCTCGGGCTATTCACCCTACCGAGGCACCCCTTCTCCCGAAGTTACGGGGTCATTTTGCCGAGTTCCTTAACGAGAGTTCTTCCGCGCGCCTTAGAATTCTCTTCTCGCCTACCTGTGTCGGTTTGCGGTACGGGCACCTTCTCCTGGCTAGAGGCTTTTCTTGGCAGTCTGAGATCATGACCTTCGCTACTATAATTTTCGCTCCCCATCACAGCCCAGCCTTACGATGTGCGGATTTGCCTACACACCAGCCTCACTGCTTAGACGGACATCCATCAGTCCGCGTCACTACCCTACTGCGTCACCCCATTGCTCATAACGGATTACGGTGGTACAGGAATTTCGACCTGTTGTCCTTCGACTACGCCTATCGGCCTCGCCTTAGGTCCCGACTTACCCTGAGCGGACGAACCTTCCTCAGGAACCCTTAGGCTTTCGGCGGATCTGATTCTCACAGATCTTTTCGTTACTCATACCGGCATTCTCACTTGAATGCAGTCCAGCGCTCCTTACGGTACACCTTCAACCCGCATTCAACGCTCCCCTACCCCTGATGCAAGCATCAAGCCATAGCTTCGGTGGTGTGTTTAGCCCCGTTACATTTTCGGCGCAGAGTCACTCGACCAGTGAGCTATTACGCACTCTTTCAATGGTGGCTGCTTCTAAGCCAACATCCTGGTTGTCTGTGCAACTCCACATCCTTTCCCACTTAACACACACTTGGGGACCTTAGCTGATGGTCTGGGCTGTTTCCCTTTCGACAATGGATCTTAGCACTCACTGTCTGACTCCCGGAACTAAATCTATGGCATTCGGAGTTTGACTGAGCTTGGTAACCCTTGCGGGCCCCGCACCCAATCAGTGCTCTACCTCCACGATTCTTTTTTCCGAGGCTAGCCCTAAAGCTATTTCGGGGAGAACCAGCTATCTCCGGGTTCGATTGGAATTTCTCCGCTACCCCCACCTCATCCCCGCATTTTTCAACATGCGTGGGTTCGGGCCTCCAGTGCGTGTTACCGCACCTTCACCCTGGACAGGGGTAGATCACCCGGTTTCGGGTCTACGTCCACGTACTCAAGATCGCCCTATTCAGACTCGCTTTCGCTGCGGCTTCAGCTCTTCACCTTAACCTTGCACGGGAACGTAACTCGCCGGTTCATTCTACAAAAGGCACGCCATCACCCATAGATCGGGCTCTGACTTCTTGTAAGCACACGGTTTCAGGATCTATTTCACTCCCCTTCCGGGGTGCTTTTCACCTTTCCCTCACGGTACTGCTTCACTATCGGTCGCCAGGGAGTATTTAGCCTTGGCAGATGGTCCTGCCGGATTCATACGGGGTTTCACGTGCCCCGCACTACTCGGGATCCGTCTCGGAGAGAACAAGTTTTGAACTACAGGGCTTTTACCTTCTCTGGCGGGCCTTTCCAGACCTCTTCATCTAACCGGTTCCTTTGTAACTCCATGTGAGACGTCCCACAACCCCAAGGAGCAAGCTCCTTGGTTTGGGCTAATCCGCGTTCGCTCGCCGCTACTGACGGAATCACTATTGTTTTCTCTTCCTCAGGGTACTTAGATGTTTCAGTTCCCCTGGTCTGCCTCTATTCTGCCTATGTATTCAGCAGAAAGTGACTGTCGATGAAGACAGCCGGGTTTCCCCATTCGGACATCCCCGGATCAAAGCTTGCTTACAGCTCCCCGAGGCCTTATCGTTGTTCGCCACGTCCTTCGTCGGCTCCTGGCGCCTAGGCATCCTCCGTGTGCTCTTTGTAGCTTAACCTAGTATTTACATCGTAAATACGATTCGCTTTGAATTTCGGTTCAACACTTACGTGTGAATGAAATTCAAGGCAGCTACCTTTATTTCACTTGTTTACACAAGATCAGCTTAAAGGAATATTCTAAAACGCAATTTCGTTTCGGTATCCAGTTTTCAAGGTGCAATACAGTTTCATCGAAACTGTAGCCTGTGTGAATATCGGTCTAACTCAACCGAGTAGATGATATTCATGCAGTATGTTGAGAGTTTGAGCTCTCAAAACTGAGCAACGAGTGAGTAACAGGCCTAAACCTGAGTTTTGAAGCTTACGCTTCATATTTGAATGTTTCCGTTGCAGGAAACGATTCTCCATAGAAAGGAGGTGATCCAGCCGCACCTTCCGATACGGCTACCTTGTTACGACTTCACCCCAATCATCTACCCCACCTTCGGCGGCTGGCTCCCTTGCGGGTTACCCCACCGACTTCGGGTGTTGTAAACTCTCGTGGTGTGACGGGCGGTGTGTACAAGACCCGGGAACGTATTCACCGCGGCATGCTGATCCGCGATTACTAGCAATTCCGACTTCATGTAGGCGAGTTGCAGCCTACAATCCGAACTGAGACCGGCTTTTCTAGGATTGGCTCCACCTCGCGATTTCGCTTCCCGTTGTACCGACCATTGTAGTACGTGTGTAGCCCAGGTCATAAGGGGCATGATGATTTGACGTCATCCCCACCTTCCTCCGGTTTGTCACCGGCAGTCTGCTTAGAGTGCCCAGCTTGACCTGCTGGCAACTAAGCATAAGGGTTGCGCTCGTTGCGGGACTTAACCCAACATCTCACGACACGAGCTGACGACAACCATGCACCACCTGTCTCCTCTGTCCCGAAGGAAAGGCCTATCTCTAGACCGGTCAGAGGGATGTCAAGACCTGGTAAGGTTCTTCGCGTTGCTTCGAATTAAACCACATACTCCACTGCTTGTGCGGGTCCCCGTCAATTCCTTTGAGTTTCAGTCTTGCGACCGTACTCCCCAGGCGGAATGCTTAATGTGTTAACTTCGGCACCAAGGGTATCGAAACCCCTAACACCTAGCATTCATCGTTTACGGCGTGGACTACCAGGGTATCTAATCCTGTTTGCTCCCCACGCTTTCGCGCCTCAGCGTCAGTTACAGCCCAGAGAGTCGCCTTCGCCACTGGTGTTCCTCCACATATCTACGCATTTCACCGCTACACGTGGAATTCCACTCTCCTCTTCTGCACTCAAGCTCCCCAGTTTCCAGTGCGACCCGAAGTTGAGCCTCGGGATTAAACACCAGACTTAAAGAGCCGCCTGCGCGCGCTTTACGCCCAATAATTCCGGACAACGCTTGCCCCCTACGTATTACCGCGGCTGCTGGCACGTAGTTAGCCGGGGCTTTCTTCTCAGGTACCGTCACTCTTGTAGCAGTTACTCTACAAGACGTTCTTCCCTGGCAACAGAGCTTTACGATCCGAAAACCTTCATCACTCACGCGGCGTTGCTCCGTCAGGCTTTCGCCCATTGCGGAAGATTCCCTACTGCTGCCTCCCGTAGGAGTCTGGGCCGTGTCTCAGTCCCAGTGTGGCCGATCACCCTCTCAGGTCGGCTACGCATCGTCGCCTTGGTAGGCCTTTACCCCACCAACTAGCTAATGCGCCGCAGGCCCATCCACAAGTGACAGATTGCTCCGTCTTTCCTCCTTCTCCCATGCAGGAAAAGGATGTATCGGGTATTAGCTACCGTTTCCGGTAGTTATCCCTGTCTTGTGGGCAGGTTGCCTACGTGTTACTCACCCGTCCGCCGCTAGGTTGTTTAGAAGCAAGCTTCTAATCAACCCCGCTCGACTTGCATGTATTAGGCACGCCGCCAGCGTTCGTCCTGAGCCAGGATCAAACTCTCCATTAAAGACCAACCGAAGTTGGTTTATAGAAAGAGCGATAAGCTCATTTTGAAACTGACGAGATAAAAATATCTCTTGTTTGATTTTGCAAGCAAAACCGTTTTACTCACTCGTTGTTCAGTTTTCAAAGATCAAACATTCAATGTCCGCCTCGGCGTTTCTTTCAACCCCTCAGCAACTTTTATAGTGTATCATATTCCCTAGAGTTATGTCAACACTTTTTTTTCGAAAGTGTTTTTCGCTCTTCTTGATAACACTTGAAGCGACAAGAAATAATATATCATACTTTTCTTGCATTATGCAACTCTTTTTTAAAATACTTAGTTAAGTAACAATACACTCGATATAAAGCTCTCTTTGCAGCATTAAGTTAATAATTTCCCCATCTACTTGAATCAACGGCCGAGTCGGATGATCTCGATCAGCAAAAATAATTTCCCCTGTACGGTTATCATTGAGGCGCACCTTGGTTCCATTATTGAATTGGGTTAACTTATGAATAAAAACTTGTACGACACTTGGGTCCAGCTTTCCAAATGATTCTGACTTGATTTGCTCTAGAACCAGATACGGTGATTGGGCAGGTCGGTATGTTTTCTCTAGAGTCATAGCATGGAATACATCAGCCACTCCAACGATTTTAGCGTAGATGTGGATTTGTTCCCCTTTAAGACGCAGTGGATATCCAGTACCGTCCACTTTCTCATGATGCTGAAGAGCTGCCAAACGCACACCTTCGTTAATAGCTTTCACATTTTTAAGCAACTGGTATCCTAGTGATGTATGGCGACGTATTTCTTCTTGCTCTTCCCACGTTAGTTTGGAGGGCTTATACAGAATGACCGGGTCCATTTTAGCGTTCCCTATGTCATGAAGCAATCCAGCAAAAGCCACTTGCATCCAATCCTTTTGAGGTAATCCGATCCATTGTGCAATGGAATAGGAAGTAAGGGAGGTTAGCACAGCGTTGTGAAAAATATAGTCCACTTCGATCATGGCGGGCGGAGTATAGGTCATTACATTATAGCGCTGAATGTGCACCAGTAAGGACTCCAATTGTCCTCGCAGTTCATATATAGATAAATTAGAGACGAGCACCGATTGAAATGCATTCTTAACGAGCATCACCATTTTGTCATACTCATCCTGAAATTGTTCAGATTCATCTCGTCCATCTAACGAAGGTCCTTGCGATTCAGATGTTCCAGATCGAACAGTCGTAGACTCGCTACTGGATTTTGTAAGATCATCCGTCCCTACCTCAACTTGCTGGATCAGGAACGCCTGTAAAATCTCCAAGTCACGCGGTAGCAGAATGCGCCCTTTCGGTAGCAGCAAGCTTCCCATTTCTGTAAATACATCGCTTTGCAATCTAAGTCCTGCTTTTAATTCGGATACGGGTACAGTTGTCATGGTCAACCTCTCTGTTCTCACAACAGCTGCTCCAGCTGCCAGTTATGATGTCATTATATTACTTGGGAATGATCCTGTACATTCATTTTATGCCATTTAAAGCATACTTGTCTGAATTCGTTAGCCAGAAAAAGAAAAAGACTCCCCGACCAAATAGTCAGAGAGTCTGTTCCATCTGAAATTTAATAACTACTGTTGTTTCCATATTCAGGCTCTTATTCGCCCTCAGAAGATTCTGGGTCGTTACCTTCCGCACCTTCTGTATTCGTTTCGAGAGATGGTTCAACAGATGATAGAGATGAGCCCTCTCCAGCTTCCTCACCCTCTAATAATTCTTCAAGCAGTTCATCCTGCTCCTCATTCTTGTTCGCTCGACAAACAGTTGCAACCGAATCATCATCGCGAATATTAATCAGCCTTACCCCTTGTGTATTCCGACCCATCGTGGAGATTTCCCCCATGCTAGTCCGAATCAAGGTGCCACTAGCTGTAATGATCATCAGATCCTCTTCGGTTTTTACAACCTTGAGACCGACAACCGGACCATTTTTATCCGTAACATTAATCGTCTTGATCCCCTTACCTCCACGGCTTTGGATACGATAATCCACAACAGGGGTACGCTTGCCATAACCTTTGGCCGTTACAATCAGGATATCCAGGCTGGTATCTACGATGTCCATACCAATTACAGCATCACTCTCATCAAGGTTGATCCCTTTAACCCCTGTAGCGCTACGGCCCATAGACCGTACATCACTTTCAGGGAAACGGATAGACATGCCTTGTGCTGTACCAATAATCATTTCCTGCTGTCCGTCCGTCAGCTTCACTTCGATCAGGGCGTCATCTTCACGCAAGTTAATGGCAATCAAGCCACCTTTGCGGATATTTGCATAGTCATCAAGTGGTGTCTTCTTTATGATTCCATGCTGGGTCGCAAAGAATAGATAGCTATCCTCCACAAATTCCTCGATTGGAATTACCGCATTGATCGACTCACCCTGTTCAATCTGAATCAGGTTAATAATCGGTGTCCCCCGGGCTGTCCGGCTAAGGTCAGGAATCTCATAGGCCTTAATCCGATATACCTTGCCCTTGTCGGTAAAGAATAACAAATGATGATGTGAATTCGTAATGAACAGATGCTCTACGAAATCCTCATCTTTGGTATCCATACCCACTACACCACGACCACCGCGTTTTTGACTGCGATAGGTAGTAACAGGAAGGCGTTTGATATATCCCGTATGGGTTACAGTAATAATAACATCTTCACGCGGAATGAGATCCTCATCCAGAATACTCTCTTCACCCACTGTAATTTCAGTGCGACGGTCATCAGCGAAACGTTCCTTAAGTTCATTCAGCTCTTCGCTAATGATGTTGAGTACCAGATGCTCGTTCGCCAAAATCTCACGGTATTCCGCAATCTTTTGTATTAGCTCGTTATATTCGTTCTCGATCTTCTCACGTTCCAAACCGGTTAAGCGTTGCAGACGCATATCAAGAATAGCCTGAGACTGCTCAAGAGTGAGCGAGAAACGCTCAATCAGTCCTTCACGAGCTGCTTCTGCAGTTTGGGAAGAACGAATCAAGGCAATAACTTCGTCCAGATGGTCAAGGGCAATGCGCAAGCCTTCCAGAATGTGTGCTCTGGCTTCGGCTTTTTTCAGATCAAATTCTGTCCGGCGACGAATAACCTCGACCTGATGTTTGAGATAATGATACAAGACATCCTTCAGGTTCAAAATCTTCGGTTCGTTGTTTACAATGGCAAGCATATTAATACCGAAATTCGACTGCATAGCCGTATGTTTAAACAAATTATTCAGAACGACGTTCGGGTTCACGTCCCTACGCAACTCGATAACGACACGCATACCTGTACGGTCCGATTCATCCCGAAGATCCGTAATGCCTTCAATACGTTTGTCACGTACTAATTCGGCAATTTTCTCAACCAGACGAGCCTTATTCACTTGGTAAGGCAGCTCATGCACGATAATCCGTGCTTTATTGCCAATCTCTTCTATGGTGGTCTTCGCACGCATGGTCACAGATCCGCGGCCAGTCTGGTACGCCTGACGAATACCAGAGCGTCCTAAAATATAACCTGCTGTCGGGAAATCGGGCCCTTGAATATAATCCATAAGTTCCATCGGCGTAATGTCGGGGTTTTCGATCAATGCTTGTACACCATCGATAACCTCTCCCAAGTTATGCGGAGGAATATTGGTAGCCATCCCGACTGCAATTCCGCCGACGCCATTCACCAGCAAGTTAGGATAACGTGCAGGTAATACGACGGGCTCGCTCTCTTCACCATCGTAGTTCGGCATAAAATCAACGGTCTCTTTGTTCAAATCACGTAGCATTTCCATGGCAATCTTGGACAACCGTGCTTCGGTGTAACGCATCGCAGCCGCCATATCTCCATCCACGGAGCCAAAGTTACCGTGTCCATCCACCAACATATAACGCAAAGAAAAATCCTGCGCCATCCGCACCATCGTATCATATACAGCCGTATCACCATGAGGGTGATATTTACCGATAACTTCGCCGACGATTCTTGCCGATTTTTTGTAAGGCTTGTCTGGCGACATGCCCAGCTCGGACATCGCGTACAAAATACGACGGTGTACCGGCTTCAGTCCGTCCCGCACATCGGGCAAGGCACGGCTAACAATAATACTCATGGCATAATCCATAAAGGATTCGCGCATTTCCACTCCGATATCCCTATTGATGATTTGCGAGTTATTTTGATCCGCCATGCTGGTCCTCCTTCTTATCCTTCAATACAATGCTCTCTATGTGAAAAGCCTAACAAGATACTGCCTATACACTCCGCTCTCTGCGCAGGATTTTGGCTGAAATCCTCATCTGTATAATTATATTACTTTCACAAAAAGAGCACAATTAAACACATCTGTCCTCTTTACAGCGTAAATCCCTCGTCATTCTCTCTCTGCCTGTAGCAGATCGCTATTCTCTTGTACAACTCACAAGCCCTGATTATAACAAATTCCTCAGAGCTGGGGATTAGCCCCCACCCTAAGGGCCTTTTCCACATACAATACGTATACGGTCAGGGTTCACTTAGCAAAATTCCGAAAAACGCCGTATTTCTCTATTATATCATTGTTTTACGCACTTGTCCTTTAGTTTCCCTTGTTTTGTCAAAGTGTTGCGGATTCCAAGTACATGACTCATATTTCGAAAAGAAAGGGATGAGATTACTTGTCTATTCAGCGAGTATCCAGTAAGTGGACCAAAACAAATGCCATTCTCCCCAATCCGACATTGGCCGCTTATGTACCGGAAACACGGTTGTACACATTTGATCACTTGAACGAAATGTTGGCCGTGTATGGTACTGTCTATATTAAGCCTGATAACGGTACTTATGGAAAAGGGGTTATGCGGGCAGAGAGGCTGGCAGAACCGCTTCCGCCGACAGAAGAAGGAATCATCGAAGAGAGAACTTGGTATGTGCTTCGCTATGAAGTAGATACCTTCACCTTCGAAAGTCTAGAAGATCTGCATAGAGTGGTTTCTTCCCGCATACGAAAACGTCCATATCTGATCCAGCGTGGAATTCCACTTCTTCAGCATGAAGCACGCCCTTTCGATCTGAGGGTATTAACCCAGATGAACTTAAGACACCAATGGGAAACAACGCTTATTGTAGGACGCGTAGCTGCTCCTGACAAAGTCGTCACCAATCATCACAGCGGTGGGACAATGCGCTTTTTCAATGAGCTGGTCGCTCCATACATGGATGTAAAGGAAGCTGTACGACTGGAGCAAAAATTATCAAAAATGGGCGAACGGGTAGCATGGCAGTTGCAAAAAAGATACCCACGTTTAAGGGAAATAGGATTAGATGTAGGACTGGATCAGCAAAATTATCCGTGGATTCTGGAGGTTAACACGAGACCAGCAATCAAGGTGTTCTCTTCCCTTCCAAACAAAAGCCTCTATCATAAAATATTCAGATATGCAGTAGGCTACGGCCGGTACTCTTCATCCACGGGTAAAGCCATACGCTCTAAGAAAAAAGCCTAAAACAATGAGATTAAATATTCAAATGCACCCGGGCTGGTTAATGACAAGAAAAGGGACGCCCCTTTGGGCGCCCCTTGTGAACTCCTACAAAATACTACCTAATGAGCACGTAATACAGCCACTAGGAAAGAACATCACACATTAAAAATCAAGATTTTTCACGTACTTCGCATGTTCTTGGATAAAGTCACGACGAGGTTCTACATTATCACCCATCAAGGTATTGAACAGTGTATCAGCCAGCATCGCGTCACTGACAGTTACCTGAAGCATAGTACGACTCTCAGGGTCCATCGTAGTTTCCCAAAGTTGGGTCGCATTCATCTCACCCAAACCTTTATAGCGCTGTACATTGTACTTCGCGTTTTCTCCAAATTCCCTGATGATCTCATCACGTTCCGCCTCGGAGTTCGCATAACGTACAACTTTGTTACGCTCTACTTTGAATAGTGGTGGCTGAGCAATATAAATATAGCCTGCATCAATGATTTTACGCATGTACCGATAGAAGAACGTCAGCAACAACGTACGAATATGGGCACCATCGACATCCGCATCTGTCATGATAATGACCTTGTGATAACGGGCTTTGGCGATGTCAAAGTCGTCTCCGATCCCTGTGCCCATTGCTGTTACCATCGACCGGATTTCATCACTGGACAAAATACGGTCCAAGCGTGCCTTTTCGACATTCAGGATTTTACCGCGAATCGGCAAAATAGCTTGAAAGTGACGATCACGACCCTGCTTGGCCGAACCCCCTGCTGAGTCACCTTCGACGATGTACAGTTCACTAATCGAAGCATCCTTAGAGGAGCAATCTGCCAGCTTGCCTGGGAGCGAACTGATTTCCAGCGCGCTTTTACGACGTGTAAGCTCACGCGCTTTGCGTGCTGCTTCCCGGGCACGTGCTGCTTGTAATGATTTATCAACCACACGGCGGGAAACAGACGGATTTTCCTCTAGGAATTCCTGGAGTTTCTCTGCGAATAGGGATTCGACAATCCCTCGCACCTCACTGTTCCCCAGCTTTGTCTTGGTCTGACCCTCAAACTGTGGTTCTGGAATTTTGACGGAGATAATCGCCGTCAATCCTTCACGCACATCATCACCGGTCAAGTTGGCATTGTTGTCCTTAATCAAGCCATTTTTACGTGCATAATCGTTAATAATCCGGGTTAATGCACTCTTGAAGCCTGATTCGTGAGTTCCGCCCTCATGGGTATTGATGTTGTTAGCAAAAGAATAAATATTCTCGGTATAGCTGTCGTTATATTGCAAAGCAACTTCGACTTGAATCATATCACGCGAGCCTTCGACATAAATCGGCTGTTCATGTAACGCTTCTCTTTTTTGATTCAAGAATTGCACATATTCACTGATTCCGCCCTCGTAATGGAATGTATCGCTGGCGCCCGTCCGTTCATCAGTCAAGCTGATTGCAATGCCTTTGTTCAGGAAAGCCAACTCACGAATCCGCGTTTGGAGCGTATCATAATCGTATACAGTCGTTTCTGTAAAGATTTGATCGTCCGGATAGAAGGTCGTTTGGGTACCCGTCTCATCTGTATCACCGATGACTCTGACATCATACTGCGGAGCACCACGGTGGTATTCCTGCTCATACAGATGTCCGTCCCGTTTAACATGAACAATCATTTTGCTGGAGAGAGCGTTCACTACCGATACACCAACCCCGTGCAGACCACCGGATACCTTGTACCCTCCGCCTCCGAATTTACCACCTGCGTGAAGTACAGTCATAACGACTTCCAGCGCAGATTTTTTCATTTTGGCGTGTTCGCTTACCGGAATACCGCGTCCGTTATCTGTAACGGTAACGCTGTTATCTTCGTGAACCACAACTTGAATGCTGTCACAATAACCCGCCAGCGCTTCGTCAATGCTGTTGTCCACAACTTCCCAGACCAGATGATGGAGACCTTTGGCGCTCGTGGAGCCAATATACATCCCGGGACGTTTCCGAACCGCTTCCAGGCCCTCGAGGACCTGAATCTCGCCCGCATCATAAGACGGTTGATTCATAGACATGCCTTTCACCTACTTCTATAGATTCTATGGTTAAGCATTGGCAACAAACTGGTTTGCCCGCTTTTTGAGTGTTGTTGAGGAGATGGGGGAATAATACACCGTATTCTGAGTCACTACGATGGACTTGGCTTCCTCTTCGCCAATCATCTCGACATGCTTTTGCTGTTGGGCGTGGTTCACGTATTGCTTGGAGATTTTAGAGGATTTTTCAATCGAGATATCGAAAATAGCCACAAGCTCTGACGAGCGGATGATTTTTTCTCCACCCAGATGAATATACATAGCGGTCACTCACTCCTTAGTGTTCCACATGCCCGTCGTGGACGTGATAAATATTGGCATCCTTGAGTCGTTCTGCGTTCAAAGTCTCAACCCCGGTTGCCGTGATAAAGGTCTGTACCTTGCTTTGGAAAGTCTCGATCAGCTGGGTCTGACGATAGGGGTCCAGCTCGGACAAAACATCATCCAGCAGCAAGACAGGATATTCACCAATTTCCTCATGGATTAACTCTATTTCGGCCAACTTCAAGGACAGGGCCGTCGTCCGCTGCTGCCCCTGAGAGCCATACGTATGCACTTCTCTGCCGTTAATGGCAAAGGCCAAATCGTCACGATGGGGTCCCGCCAAAGTCATGCCACGGCGGATTTCCTGTTCCCTCATTTGGGATAACTTTATCATAAATCGCTCCAATAAGACAGCTTCATCTTCTTCCTCTGGCTCACTGAAGGAGGGAACATAGGTTAATTTTAACTCTTCTGTCCCACCTGCGATCCCTTCATGAATGGCCTGAGCCCACTTTTGTAGCTTTGTTATAAATTGTTTCCGCTTTTTAACAATTTTAACACCATGCTCAACAAGTTGCTCATTCCATACCTCCAGCATCAGCTGCACTGACGCCATATCCTTACCCCAAGCTTGCTTGAGCAAGTTGTTTCGCTGAACCAATACTTTCTGATATTGCTGCAAATGATACAGATATCCTGGCGCAACCTGTCCGATTTCCATGTCAAGAAACCGGCGGCGAACCCCCGGTGTCCCTTTCACAATTTCCAGATCCTCAGGTGCAAACATGACCACATTTAACGAACCGATAAAATCGCTCAGTTTTCGCTGCTCCAGTCCGTTGATCTTTGCTTTTTTGCCTTGTGTGGATAACGCGAGATCCAGTCTGATTTTCCCGTATTTTTTATCCACATCCGCAGCTAGGTGAGTGGAAGTAGCCCCGAAAGAGATTAACTCCTTGTCGCGGGACGTTCGATGACTTTTGGTTAAAGCCAGTACAAAAATCGCCTCTACCAGATTCGTTTTGCCCTGCGCATTTTGTCCGATCAGCAAATTAACGGGCCCAAATTCATTCAGCTCCAGCTGTTCATAGTTCCGGTACTGCTGCAAAACAATGTTGTTCACAAACACATAGGGTCCCCCTTGTTACTCCGTACCTAAAAGGAGTCCTTGCTACCCAGGCGATCATGCTCCTGCTGTAACTTCGAAACTTCCGTTGTCCTCTACTTCTACCGTATCACCCGGGTACAGTTTTCTTCCACGACGTTCTTCCGGTTCACCATTAACACGGACTTGTCCCTCTTGCAGCAGGGCTTTAGCCATGCCTCCTGTGGATACACAATCGGCTAATTTTAAAAATTGATCGAGCTTAATGTATTCGGTTTGTATAGATATCTGTTTCAAGGCTTGTTCATCCTTTCGCTTGTCCTCGGGTGGGTTAAAGCTAAACGTCAGTTGGTTGTGCGATATGGCAGGATGATATACAGCGCATTGCTGGAATCTGCCGGTTTTAAAATAATGGGACTCATAATGCCGGTAAAAGCAATCGTCAGCTGCTCGCTGTCAATCACCTTGAGCACGTCGAGCATGTATTTAGAGTTGAACGAAATTTTGAGCGGCTCTCCCTCAAATTTGGACACAGTTACTTCCTCACGCACTTTGCCAAGCTCAGAGGAACTAGAGGAAATCTCCAAACCGCCATTTTCCAGCGACTGCATTTTTACAATATTCGTTTTTTCCTCACGGGACAGCAAATAAGCACGGTCAATTGACTCACTTAAACTTTTTGTATCCACAATCAGTTCTGTTTTGTAGGAGGTCGGAATAATTCTAGAAGTATCAGGATAGGTGCCGTCCAAGATGCGGGAATAAAATAGCACCCGATCTACTTTGAATAATACCTGATTGTCCGCTACTACGATATCCACAAGCATATTTTGATCTGGAATAATTCTGCTCAGCTCATTCAGCGTTTTGCCCGCAATGACAACATTGCTAAAACGCAAGCCTTCAGACGTCTCCAAATGAGCGCTACGGGTGGCAAGGCGGTGGCGGTCCGTTGCCACAAACTTCAATTCACCCTCAGCCAGATTCCACAACACGCCAGTTAAAATCGGTGTCGTTTCGTGGGTGGAGATGGAGAATACCGTCTGTTTAATCATATTTTTAAGTAAATCTCCTGGTACAGAGATGACTTGATTTTCTTCAATGTTGGGAAGCACTGGGAATTCTTCAGGGTCCAAGCCAACAATCTGAATTTCAGTTGCGCCGGACGAGATAAAGGTTTGGAATTGGTCTTTTACCTCCATATGGATCTCCTGCGACGGCAACTTTTTGATAATTTCGACAAAGAATTTGGCAGGCAGCACAACACTGCCGGGTTGTTCGACCTGAACAACAGTTTGGTCACCATCCTCCATCGGAATAAAGGATTGAATGGAGATGTCTGTATCGCTGGCGGTCAGCGTTACTCCCTGGTGATTCACATCCAGCTTAATACCACTCAGAATTGGAATCGTAGTCCGACTTGATATCGCTTTGGATACATGTTGTATAGCCTCGTTCAAAACGTTTTTCAGAATGCTGATCTTCATAAGTTCCTCCTACGGGTTTTAATCCTTCAAGCACGCGTTGACGCGGGCCTTATTTAGGTGATGTATATCTTTAAAATATATTAGTAATAGTAATAGGCGCACTGAATATGTGGATAAGTCACTGTAACCCTAATAAAATGAAGCCTATCCACATGTGTATAAATTGTGTATAGGCTCTGAACTTATTCAGGTTGGATTTTTGATTTTTTCTATTAGGCTGTTGATAACTTTAAACAGATCCTGATCCACTTGAATGGCTTTGGAGATTTTTTCGTGCGCATGAATGACAGTCGTATGATCACGCCCACCGAAGGCTTCGCCGATTTTTGGCAAAGAATAGTCGGTTAGCTCACGAGACAGGTACATGGCAATCTGTCGTGGAAAAGCTACAGCCTTCGTCCGCTTACGCGCTTTAAAATCCTCCAGCCGTAGATTGTAAAATTCCCCGACTTGATGCTGTATATCCTGAATCGTGATCATTTTTGGACGACTGGACGGGATAATATCTTTCAACGCCTCAGCCGCGAGATGACTTGTGACATCCTGATTGGTTAAGGAGGAATAAGCGACAACGCGAATAAGCGCCCCTTCCAGCTCACGGATGTTTGTATCAATTTGATTAGCGATATACATCATGGCCTCATTAGGAATATCCAGGTTCTCCGCCCGCGCCTTTTTCCGAAGAATAGCAATTCTCGTCTCCAGATCCGGCGGTTGAATATCCGTAATAAGTCCCCACTCAAAGCGAGAGCGCAGCCGTTCTTCCAGCGTTGGAATTTCTTTAGGCGGCCGATCGCTTGAGATTATAATCTGCTTGCGTTCCTCATGAAGGGCGTTGAACGTGTGGAAAAATTCCTCCTGCGTCGATTCCTTGCCCGCAATGAATTGAATATCATCAATGAGCAAAATATCAATGTTGCGATATTTATTCCGGAAACTTTCCCCGCGGTTGTCCCGGATGGCATTAATGAATTCATTCGTAAACTTCTCCGACGATAAATAAACGACCTTGCTGGTCGGATTGTGCTCCAAAATATAGTGTCCGATAGCGTGCATCAGATGCGTTTTCCCCAGCCCCACACCACCGTATAAAAACAGCGGATTGTAAGCTTTTGCCGGCGCCTCGGCGACGGCCAGCGATGCCGCATGGGCAAAACGGTTCCCCGATCCGATGACGAATGTATCGAATGTATATTTGGGATTCAGCATATGGGACACAGCTTCTTCATGAACGACCGGCTGCTGCTGAGGTTGTTGCTGAAGGTCGACCTCGGCGGGCTTGTTCTCTTCAATAACGAACTTGACCTCTAGTTGTTTGCCCAAAATTTCATAAACCGTTGCTCCGACTAGCTTGGTATAGCGGCTTTCAAGCCATTCCACGGCAAAAGTTGTCGGTGCAGAAATCACAATGGAGTGGTCATTTAGTTTCGCTGCCTTGGTAGCCTTAAACCAAGTGTCGTAACTCGGCTTACTCAGCTTGGTTTGTATGATGGATAGAATTTGCTGCCATAGTTCAGAGGTATGGCTGTCCACAGACGTCACTCCTTTTAAATCCTGACATTTTACCGAATTAAGCTGCAGAGAGCTGCTCTCGGCGCTTCGGCAAAACGCCTAAATCCCAAAAATGTTGTTGAAGGCCATAAAAAGACATACCGCCGCCTAAATCATGCGGCAGTGTGGTGAGAGAACGCAGCACAAAATGACCCTGAAAAATAGCTAATGGAAATTCCGCTGCTGATCAGCAGAAGAAAGGCGATATTTCTCAGGAGGGAATGTGCGGCACGATCCGTTCTCTTGATCCCGCAGGCCAAAACGGGACTGCAATATGTCGAAATCAAATGAAAAATGTAGAATATATCCCCAGAATCCCGAATCCGCACAAAAATAAAAAGATGGATAAATTGAACTTGTTCACAACTTTATCCACAGGGTGTTGATAATATGGAGGGTAAAACAACATATTCACATTCAAAAGTAATATCATCATAGCAAAAGAAGCCTTGTATTTCAATGACTGGTGGTTATTTATCCACAAATTCAATCTGTTGTGTACAATTTTTATTCACAACACAAGATATTGTTTATAATTTGTTCAGTTTTCGACAATAACTCTTTTTTACTCTAAAATGTTATGCACAGGTTATGACCATTTAAATCACAATTCAGTTCTTTTTGTGGATCTGTGTATAACAGCCGTTGCCTTTTGGTCACAGAGGCTTATTTTTCTGTTGAAAATTTCCGGTAACGTTTCCGACATTATTTTTGAACGAACCTGATAACGTCGATCTGAAAATAGGATGGATTCAAGTTACAGAATGAATAAATGTAAAAAACCGTTTTTGGAGGAGCGAAAACGACAAATAGAATGCTGATGATGGAGGGAGAGGTGAAAGAAGTTTTATGAAGTAAGGGGATAAAAGAGTGAAGTGAGTGAGCGGGAGGAAGGGGAGGAGGCTTCCTGAATGCGAAAAAGAGGGAGAGGATTCACAAGTACATTGACTTTGGCCGCTATTTGTGGTTAAATGTACAAAGGTGTTTTTTGTGGAGATTGCTACGTTAGGTATATTCCATATAAAACGTATTCCTTGTAAGGAGGTGCAGCACAATGAGACCGACTTTCAGACCGAATGTCAGCAAACGTAAAAAAGTTCACGGCTTCCGTAAAAGAATGAGCACGAAGAATGGCCGTAAAGTTTTGGCAGCTCGTCGCCAAAAAGGTAGAAAAGTATTGAGTGCGTAATGCGTGCATAAAGACCACTACGGTGGTCTTTTTTTTCGTAATTGAGGTATTCAGGGATCGGATTCCTTCTTTTATTGTTGTAAAAAATGTAGTGAAAGAAGAGGGAGAAGTCCAGCATCCTGTCCTATATTAGATGAAGCTTTTGAAAACGGATATAAAATAAGCGAGATTACCATGTTGGAATGTTGTCCATACTTCTTACTATATAAAAGGTAAAGGTTAGCTTACCGACATGTGTAAAAGAGATGAGCAAGGAGAAGCGCCGTGCAAAAAAAATTGCGTCTACGAAACCGGGCGGACTTTGGGCGCGTATACCGCCATGGCAAATCTTTTGCCAACCATCAGTTTGTGGTGTACTGGTTCCGCCGCAGAGAGGTAGAGCAGTTCCGCGTCGGAATTTCGGCCAGCAAGAAGATCGGCAACGCAGTAGTTCGCAACCGGATGCGCAGAATCGTTAAGGAAATTGTGCGCCATCATGAGCATGAATTGGTGGAGCAGATTGACCTGATTTTTATCGTTCGTAAGGGTGCGGTTACAATGTCGTATCAAGAGCTGGAGAAAAGCGTGCTGCACGTTCTACGCAAAGCCTCGCTGCTCAAGTCTTCACGCCGATAGTCAGTATCTTTGTCCTACAGGATATGGTATGATTTACGTTGGAATGGATTGGTTAAGAAAGGGGTTATGAAGTGTCGCGTTTGAAGACTCAACGAGGAAAATGGTTCCTCCTGATTGCCTTATTGGCACTTGTTGCTGTGCTGTCCGGATGTGCTCAGACGGCCCACAATTCTTACACGACGGCAGACTTGGCCAATGGATCGTTTTGGCAAAGATATGTCGTTTACTGGTTTTCGTATGCGTTAGATACATTTGCCCAATGGTTCTCTGGAGAGTATGGCCTGGCCGTACTGATTCTGGTGATTATCGTGCGAACCATTATTTTGCCGCTTACACTCAAGCAAGTACGTAGTTCCAAAGCTATGCAGGCCATTCAGCCGCAATTAAAAGAAATTCAAGCGAAGTACAAGGATACGCCTGAAAAAGTCCAGCAAGAGACGATGAAGTTGTTCCAGGAAAATAAGGTCAACCCGATGGCTGGCTGTCTTCCTTTGGTAGTACAGATGCCAATTTTCATCGCGCTTTATAATGCCATTTATTATAACTCGGCATTGCGGGATCATGACTTCTTGTGGCTCCAGTTAGGTAAACCGGATCACTTGTTTATCCTGCCGATTTTGGCAGCGATTACGACTTTTGTCCAAACCTGGATGATGATGAAAATGAATCCGACGCCGCAGCAGGGACCAATGCAATTTTTGCTGTACGTCTATCCGGTGCTGATTCTGTTCATGTCGTACAACTTCCCATCCGCTTTGCCGTTGTACTGGTTCTACAGTAATATTTACACGATCATTCAAAACTATTTCCTTTATCGGAATAAGGATAAAGAAGCAGCACTGGCGAATGTGAAAACAGCCAGTCTCGCGAAAACAGGTTCCTCCAATAGTAAGAAAAAAAGTGGCAAAAACACGAAGGGGGCTAAAAAGTCGAGATGACCAAAGTCGTGACATCAGGAAAAACCGTTGAAGATGCTGTAAGACAAGGACTCTCCCAGCTGGGAGTAAGCCGTGAACGGGTAACCGTAAGCGTGTTGGAACAGCCGTCAAAAGGATTCCTGGGGTGGCTCGGGGTCAAGAAGGCGAAGGTGGAGCTTACGCTGCTCTCTGAGCCGTCTCCTGAAACCACACACGCGGCTGAACCTCATGTATCGGCTCAAGCACCTTCTAGCGTGGGACTGGCTTTATCAGAAGAAACTGGGCCTGTTGCACAGGAAGCACAGATGAACATGGGAGCACCTTCGGGACATATAGATCCTTATGAAGAGGCGGTGCGTTTCATCCGTGAAACAGCAGCAGGAATGGGATTGGACGTTAAAGTTGATGTCCGCCACCGCAAGGATGAAAGTACACTGGATATCTCCGGTCCGTCGCTCGGTATGTTGATCGGCCGCAGAGGACAGACATTGGATGCATTACAGTACCTGACGAATATCGTTGCCAACCGTCATTCTGACAAATTCATCCGAATTGTGCTGGATGCCGAGCAATTTCGTGCACGTCGGCAAAAAACGCTGGAGGATTTGGCAGATCGGTTGGCGAACCAGGCTATTCGTTATGGCAAGGAAGTGGTACTGGAGCCAATGCCGTCACAGGAGCGGAAGCTGATTCACGCCAAGCTCCAACAGCATGCGCTGGTTAGAACATACAGCAAGGGGGACGAGCCCAATCGGCGCGTCGTCATTGCTAAAAAATAATCCGACGCAATGGCTCTCTGCAAGATGCAGAAGCCATTGCTTTTTTTCTTATATTTCTCGCTGAAACGGCTGCCGTCCTTGATGAAGGACGGCAATGTCGTTTCTACTTGATAGGAGGTAGAAACTTTATGCTGAGCGATACTATAGCTGCCATTGCAACGGCTGTCGGCGAGGGCGGCATTGCGGTTGTACGGATCAGCGGTCCAGAAGCGGTCACGGAAGTGGAGGCTTTGTTCCGTAGTAAAACGCCTCTAAGCAAGGCTCCAACTCACACGGTACATTATGGACATATAATAGATCCTCAAAGCCAGGAAAAGGTGGAGGAAGTTTTAGTTACAGTGATGCGGGCTCCACGCTCTTTTACGACAGAAGATGTCGTAGAAATCAGCACGCATGGCGGGGTCGTAGCCGTCAAACGGGTGATGGATTTACTATTGCTGCAAAATATACGTCTGGCTGAGCCAGGTGAATTTACGAAACGTGCTTTTTTGAATGGTCGTATTGACCTGAGTCAGGCGGAGGGTGTCATTGACTTGATTCGTTCCAAATCAGATAAAGCTTTTTCGGTGGCTTTGAAGCAGGTGGATGGACAACTGTCCCAGAATATTCGTCGCTTGCGTCATGTTTTGGTGGAGACACTTGCTCATATTGAAGTGAACATTGATTATCCTGAGCATGATGTTGAATCTTTTACATCTGACTTAATCAAGGATAAAAGCAGTCAGGTCATGACGGAAATTGATCGGCTGTTGCATACGGCGGAGCAGGGAAAGATTTTACGTGAAGGGCTGACCACAGCGATTGTTGGAAGACCAAATGTGGGCAAATCGTCACTGCTGAACACATTGGCTCAGGGCGAGCGGGCAATTGTGACCGATATTCCGGGCACAACCCGTGACGTTATTGAGGAATATGTGACGATTAATAGTATTCCGCTCAAGCTGCTGGATACAGCCGGGATTCGTGAAACGATGGACGTAGTGGAACGGATCGGAGTAGAACGTTCGAGAACGGCGGTTAGTGAAGCGGATCTGCTGCTCATCGTCATTAACGCCAACGAACCACTGCATGAGGATGAAATGGCATTAATGGAACAAATCCGCGGTAGACAAGCGATTGTCATTATGAATAAAATGGACTTACCGGCCCAAGTAGACCGGGATTTGTTGCTGCGTTATGTTCCCGAAGAGCTTATCGTACCGATGTCTGTGAAGGAAAATGAGGGAGCGGACCGACTGGAGCAGGCTATATCGAATTTATTCTTTAGCGGCAAGCTGGAATCAGCGGATATGACATATGTCAGCAACGTACGGCATATTGCTTTGTTGAAGAAGGCGCGGCAATCGCTGGTAGATGCCTATGAAGCCGCTGATCAATTTGTTCCGATCGACATGATCCAGATTGATGTAAGGCTGGCATGGGAGCATTTGGGTGAGATTGTAGGCGATACTGCGCATGATGCGCTAATAGATCAAATATTTTCACAATTTTGTCTGGGCAAATAGAACTTTCAAGCATGGCTGATATAAGCCTACTATCGTTATATATACAAGAGCATATTCGGCGTGAAGACCGGAATGTATAAGGAGGTAAGAAAGGTATGGGTTACCAAGGAGGCGACTATGACGTAATTGTCGTAGGCGCGGGCCATGCGGGCGTAGAATCAGCCTTGGCAGCAGCACGGATGGGCTGTCGCACGTTGATGATCACAATTAACCTGGATATGGTCGCTTTCATGCCCTGCAACCCGTCTATTGGCGGTCCTGCAAAAGGGCATGTGGTGCGAGAAATTGATGCACTGGGCGGCGAAATGGGTCGGAATATCGATAAGACGTTTATCCAAATGAGAATGTTGAATACTGGTAAAGGTCCCGCGGTTCATGCATTGCGTGCACAAGCAGACAAGTTCTCTTATCAGCATACGATGAAGGAAACGATGGAAAAGGAACCGAATCTGACCTTACGCCAAGGTATGGTTGAAGAGCTGATTATGGAAGACGGTCATTGCGTAGGTGTAATTACGAAGACGGGCACAGAGTATCGAAGTAAAGCAGTTGTCCTGACCACAGGCACTTATCTGCGCGGAAAAATCATTATGGGCGAGCTGATGTATGAGAGTGGTCCGAACAATCAACAGCCTTCGTTGAGATTGTCTGAGCATTTGAGAGAGCTGGGTTTTGATCTGGTTCGATTTAAGACAGGAACGCCGCCACGTGTGCATAAGGACACGATTGATTTTAGCAAAACGGAAATACAACCGGGTGATGATCAACCGAAGTTCTTTTCCTATGAAACGAAGTCTTCAGATAATGAACAGCTTCCTTGCTGGCTGACATATACTTCAATAGAAACGCATCAGATTATTAATGATAATTTGCACCGTGCACCCATGTTCTCTGGTCTGATTGAAGGAACGGGACCACGTTATTGCCCATCTATTGAAGATAAGGTGGTACGTTTCAGTGATAAGCCTAAGCACCAAATCTTTTTGGAGCCTGAAGGTAAAAACACATCTGAATACTATGTTCAGGGCTTGTCCACCAGCTTGCCAGAGGATGTGCAATTAGCTGTGCTTCGTTCGATTCCGGGGATGGAAAAGGTAGAGATGATGCGCAATGGCTATGCTATTGAGTATGATGCAATGGTACCTACGCAGTTATGGCCTACTTTGGAAACGAAGAAAGTCCCGGGCTTGTTCACAGCAGGTCAGATTAACGGTACCTCCGGTTACGAAGAAGCTGCAGGTCAAGGGATTATGGCAGGGATTAACGCAGCTCGCAAGGTGCAGGGCAAAGAGCCTGTCGTATTGGACCGTTCGCAAGGCTACATTGGGGTTCTGATTGACGATCTCGTGACGAAGGGTACGAATGAGCCGTATCGCTTGCTGACGTCACGTGCAGAATATCGTCTGTTGTTGCGTCATGATAACGCCGACCTGCGATTGACTCCGATCGGGCATGATATTGGCCTAATTACGGATGAACGATACGAGCGCTTTTTGGATAAAAAGCAAAAGGTAGAGCAAGAGATTGAACGTTTACGTTTGGCGAAGGTTCGTCCGGTTGATATAAATGAGATGCTGGAGCAAGGCGGATCTGCACCAATACAGGATGGCAGTAATCTGTTAACGGTGCTGCGTCGACCAGAGATCAGTTATGCGCAAGTAGCACAAATCTCACCTTCACCTATAGCTCTAACTGAGGAAGAACAGGAGCAGGTGGAAATCCAAATTAAGTATGCGGGCTACATTGAAAAGCAATTGATGCATGTTGAGCGTCTGCAAAAGATGGAGAAGAAGAAGCTCCCAGAGGATATTGTATACAGTGAAGTTCAAGGACTGGCCATTGAAGCCAAGCAGAAACTTGAAAAGATCCGTCCGATGTCGATTGGCCAAGCATCCCGTATTTCGGGTGTAACTCCTGCGGATATTTCCATTTTGCTGGTTTATCTGGAGCATTATAACCGCGTAACGGCAGCAAGGGGATCATAATGGACGCGATACAACAGCAATTTAAGCAGCGGCTGGCAGAGCATAGTATTGTGATTAATGACAGTCAGTTAGAGCAGTTTGAAACATATTACCGTGTGCTGGTTGAGTGGAATGAAAAAATGAACCTGACGGGAATTACTGAGCGTGATGCAGTGTACACCAAGCATTTTTATGATTCTCTTTCCCTGGCCTTTTATGTACCGTTAAAAGATGTGGAAAGCCTAGCTGATATTGGATCAGGTGCAGGTTTTCCGGGCATTCCTTTGAAAATATGCTTTCCGCAGATTCAGTTGACTATTGTAGACTCGTTGAATAAACGTATACAATTCTTGGCACATGTGGTAGAACAGTTGGGTCTGGAAAATGTTGAACTGATTCATAGCAGGGCAGAGGAATTGGGGCGTAAACCAGGATACCGCGATAGTTATGATCTAGTGACAGCCAGAGCTGTTGCTCGTCTCGCAGTATTGAATGAATTTTGTTTGCCGTTTGTCCGTGAAGGAGGACACTTTGCCGCGATGAAGGGCAGTGATCCTACAGAGGAAATCAAGGAAGCTTCCTACAGCTTGAAAGAGCTAAAGGGAAAAATCAAACATGTTCAGGCCTTCCAGCTACCTGTTGAAGATGCAGCCAGACATATGATTATTATTGAAAAAAGAGCGGCGACACCACGAAAATATCCACGTAAGCCGGGTACTCCTTTGAAGACGCCGTTAGTGTAAATGTTTGAAAGAAAGTGAATGTTTCACGTGAAACATTCACTTTTTTTATGGCTGATAGACTCTTTCCATAAAAGACTCTTTGCTAACTGCGTCCTTGTTTACATTTGGGGAGGAAGATGGATGATAGTTATCAAAGAGGATGCACAATTTATTCTCTTATCCTTCCGAAAAGCTGGTAGAGACGATAGGATTATGGCTGGAAAAGTGATAGAATAGAGATAATCGTTTTAATGTAAGTTGACTGCTCCTGTACCCATGAATTCAGATATACATATAGGGGAGTGGGACAACAAATGTCAGGGGAGTACGTGGAGTGTACCCGCTTACGGCGCTGTTTCATATAAAAGGGTCTACGATCCGCGTAAGGAACTGTTTTTCACGAAGCGCTGTTAGTATGGTGCTATTATGAAATTAGGTGGTATTATACGGAATGAAAGAACAATTTTCCAAGCTATTTGGTTTGACGGAGCGATCTACTGGGGACGAAATAAAACAAATTCCAGTTCGGGATATTGTCAGCAGTCCTTATCAGCCCCGTACCATATTTGACGACGAGAAGATTGATGAGCTATGCCAGACCATTAAGACGCATGGTGTAATTCAACCGATTGTCGTTCGTTTCCGTAATGGACAATATGAGATTATAGCAGGGGAACGTCGTTGGAGAGCTGTCACCAAGCTGGGTATGGAAACTATTCCAGCCATTGTTCGTGAGTTTAATGATTCACAAGCTGCATCCATCGCGTTGATTGAGAATCTTCAACGGGAAGGGTTAACTGCGATTGAAGAGGCTGTAGCTTACCAAAAGCTGATTGATCTACATCAGCTCACCCAGGAAAGCCTCGCTCAACGACTTGGTAAAAGCCAATCCACTATTGCTAACAAGATACGGCTGCTTCATCTGCCGGAGAGAGTGAAAGAGGCTCTAATGGAACGGAAGGTGTCCGAGCGTCATGCTCGTGCATTATTGTCATTAGAGACCGAAGAACTACAGTACAAGGTTTTAGATGAAGTCATTGCCAAAGAACTCAATGTGAAGCAGACAGAGGCACGAGTTGCCTTTTATAAACAAGTATCCACCAATAAGAAATCGAAGCGGATTTCCTTTACCAAGGATGTCCGGCTTGCGCTGAATACGATACGTCAATCCATTGATATGGTGTCTGGCTCAGGCTTGGATATCAAAACCAAGGAATCTGATCATGAGGATCACTATGAGATTGTCATTCAAATTCCCAAACGTAAGTAAGGGATGAAGCGTACAGGCGGCAGCAATTGCCGCTTTTTCTGTCTAACGCCGAATAAAACCGCAGCATACTCAATTCTATTCTGAAATTGCCGTTATCCGTAAGTTAAGGACTAAGTAACGTCTCCATAGAGCATTTTGCAATCATGGAGTGTAGCAGGATTCCGATTAAATTATGAGGTGAATGAAGTGTCAAAAATAATAGCCGTAGCCAATCAAAAGGGCGGAGTAGGCAAAACAACTACTTCCGTTAATTTGGGCGCCGGACTTGCTTCCCTCGGCAAAAGGGTATTGCTCGTGGATATCGACCCGCAAGGTAATACAACCAGCGGTGTGGGTATCAATAAGGCGGATGTGGCAAATTGCATTTATGATGTACTCATTAACGAGGTTGATCCTAGCGAAGCTATTGTCAGTACACAGGTTGAAGGATTAGATATTATTCCGGCAACCATTCAGTTAGCAGGCGCGGAAATTGAACTGGTACCGACCATTTCTCGTGAATTGAGATTAAAAAGATCGCTTCAACTCGTTAAGCATAATTATGATTATATATTAATTGATTGCCCGCCATCGCTGGGTATTTTGACGCTCAATTCATTGACGGCTTCCGATTCAGTCATTATTCCAATCCAGTGTGAATATTACGCATTGGAAGGATTAAGTCAATTGTTGAATACCGTGCGATTAGTGCAAAAACATCTGAACACCTCATTGCAAATTGAAGGTGTGTTGTTAACCATGTTTGATGCCCGCACGAACTTGGGTATTCAGGTGATTGAAGAAGTGAAAAAGTATTTTCAAAGCAAGGTTTATCAGACGATTATTCCACGCAATGTGAGACTCAGCGAAGCACCATCACATGGCCAGTCCATTATTACGTATGATCCCCGTTCCCGTGGGGCAGAGGTATATATTGAGTTGGCAAAGGAAGTGGTATCTTATGAGTAAACGGTTGGGAAAAGGACTTGATGCACTCATTCCCTCCCTTACAGTCAATGAAGAGGATAAGGTTGTTGACATTCCGCTCAGCCAGTTGCGTGCGAATCCGTACCAGCCTCGAAAAACGTTTGATGAAGAGTCCATTAAGGAATTAGCCGAATCCATTCGTCAGCACGGTGTTATCCAACCTATTATTGCACGTAGTGTATTGCGAGGATATGAAATCATAGCCGGGGAAAGACGTTTTCGGGCTTCTCAATTTTGTGGGAATCCGACTATACCTGTAGTTGTTCGCAATTTTACGGATCAGCAGGTGATGGAGATTGCCCTGATTGAGAATTTACAGCGTGAGAATTTGAATGCAATGGAAGTGGCAGTAGCTTATCAGGGATTAATGGATCAGTTTTCTTTAACTCAGGAAGAGTTGTCCATGAAAGTGGGAAAATCACGTTCTCATATTGCCAATTTCCTTCGCTTGCTCGCATTGCCTGAAGAAGTTAAAGATCATGTTTCACGTGGAACATTGTCTATGGGACATGCTAGAGCTATTGTTGGGCTCAAAGATCCAGACATGGTGAAACAGTTAGCACAGCAATGTATTGAACAGCAGTGGAGTGTTCGCGAACTGGAGGAAGCTGTACAGCAGTTGGATCATAAGCCTGGTGAGGCGAAAGCCAAAACAAAGGTACGAAAAAAGGACCCCTATATTGACCATATGGAAGAGTCCCTGCGTGAACGCTTTAAAACAACTGTAAAGATCAAGCACAATAAGGATAAAGGCAAAATTGAATTGAATTATTACAGCCAGCAGGATTTGGAAAGATTACTGGAGCTATTACAGTAGTTTGTTGAAATATGGACATGTCTCCTTGAGCAAAATGGAAAGTGAGATATGTCTTTGCTTTGTCTGGAATTGCAGGAATTAGAATGGTTTTGATGGATAAACTAATAGCCTTGTGTTATTTGTTTCGCTGTTCTCAAACGTATAAAATATAAGTATGCAGTAACATGATTTTTGAGGTAGAGGAGTAGAAGCAAGCATATGGCTGAATTGAATGGACTAATCATGGAACAGCTTGCCGGAATCGTTGCAGGGATCGTGCTTATTTTGCTCATCCTGTTGATTGTTATTATCGTGCAGGGTGCAAAGCTGAAGAAGATGCGGCGAAAGTATGAAACCATGATGGCAGGCAGCGGTGTCGAGAATTTGGAAACGCTGCTGATTGATTTGAAGGTACAGATGGATACGATTGAGGATGAGCAGGAAACCCATCGTGCAAGTATGAAATCATTACGTAGTAAACTGGCTGGCTTGAAGGGACATATAGGTATCAAACGTTATAATGCCTTTGGTGAGAGAGGAAGCGATTTAAGCTTTTCCCTGGCTATTGTAGACGACAATCAGGATGGTATGGTATTAACCGGCATTTATAACCGAGATGGCTCATATGTGTATGCCAAGCCACTAGAAGCGGGACAATCCACCTATTCCTTATCACCTGAAGAAAAAGAAGCCGTTACTCTTGCGCAGCAAGCAGGACAGAACGGTAATGCCACTCCTTAATTGCGGAGTATAGGCTGCCAGCAATGATATCTGATAATTTCATTACCAAATTTAGTCTCGTATTTTGCAGCACGAAGTATTCCATGAAGCCGCCGACGTTAACGATACCAGTTAAATGGATATCGCCGACCGGCGGTAATTCTTTATTTACACCTGCTCCAGGCTTGAGAGGACCATCTGAAACCTGAATGCATCCAACGCTGGAGGTTTGTCCAAGACATGCATCTATACCAATGATATAAGGCTGTTCATATCGGGCTTGTATGCCATTCAGCGTCGTTTGCAGGTTCATAGCATGTACAGGCTCCTCTAATGTACCGTATAGGTTAAACAGAGGGCTTTTGTAGCGTGATAAATGCGTACCTACGAGCGGACCCAGGCAATCTCCAGTAGAACGGTCGGTGCCGATGCAAATAATGACGATATTTTGCAGACTCGGCGCCTGATGCAGATGGAACAGCAGACGATGGATGATGGCTGATTGGATCCCGGGGTCTGTGTGTGATATTTTTAAGCTTAGGGGTTCTTGCTCCGGAATGAAGTCAGATGGATGAGTCATGGAATCTTCCTTTCGCTCTGTAATGGAGTGTGAAGGTTGCGCTCGCTGTACCTTGGAGAATAACAATTAGCCTGCGGGTAACATTTATTCTCAAGATAGTAGCTAGTATATGGATAAACTTGTGCTTTTATACTCGAAGGAAGTAGATTATTCATAGCCATATGTTTGAAGTCAGTAGATAAGCTTATATAGTAGGAAATAGAATTCGGGAAGCAGGAAGAGTAGTTCCCTTTTTTAAGGAGGAGTACAGGATGACCTTTATGCATTGGCTGGAGGGCGATTCAGGCACAGAAGAGGTAGTGAAGGGTGCTATCCACTTGAAGGATATCGTATGGAAATTCATTACAGATGGTGAGATGTGGTCGACCTTTTTGTTTGTGATTTTGAAAATTGCAATTATTTTCATTATTACACGTATCTTTATTCGAGTTATTAATAAAATTATAGATAAGTCAATGCAACAAAAGGGAGATAACGGCAGATTCCGATTGAATACAAGGCGGTTAACAACCGTTGGGGAATTGCTAAAAAATGTAACCAATATTGTATTCAATTTCATCTTGGTTATGCTGGTGCTTTCTCAAATGGGCATTAATCTTGGTCCTCTGATTGCTGGAGCTGGAGTGCTTGGATTGGCCGTTGGTTTTGGGGCACAGAGCCTGGTTAAGGATGTAATTACTGGATTCTTCATTATTTTTGAAGATCAATTTGCCGTAGGAGACGTCATTCAGACAGGTACTTTCAAGGGTACGGTGGAAATGATCGGGCTGCGCACAACCAGACTGGTGAGCTGGAAAGGTGAGGTTTACATTTTACCGAACGGCTCAATTACAACGGTAACAAACTTCTCCATGTCCAACGCGTTGGCGGTAGTGGATGTGCCAATGAAGGCCGAGCGTAGTCTGGAGGAAGCAGTTGGTTTGGTAAAACAGGCAATCCAAGGCATTGAAGAGTCCAATGTACAGATACTTAATATACCAGATGTGTTAGGGGTTCAGTCCATGACTACCTCAGAGTATATTGTGCGTGTTGTGGCAGAATGTATGCCAAATACAGGGGCCGTGGTAGAGCGTGATATTCAGAATAACATCAAGAAGGCCCTAGAGGATGAGGAACATCGTCAGGCAGCCTTGGAGACGGCGATAACCCTAGAAAAAGAAGATGAGCAAGGAATAAAAGGGGGAGAGAAGGGTGGAGCGTAAGTCATTTGAACTAGGGGACATTGTACAGATGAAGAAGCCTCATCCGTGTGGAACGAATGAAATGGAAATTATCCGCATGGGGATGGATATTCGAATCAAATGTGTCGGTTGCCAGCATAGTGTGCTGATTCCGCGTGCCAAGTTCGAAAAGAATATGAAGAAAGTGCTGCGCTCAAAGGCCAACGCCGACGATTAAAACACGGAAGCGAATTGAGCCAAGAAAGATGAATGGCGATGAACCAGAATCAGCTTGCGTCACAGTTGCAATGATGATATAATTATCCTTGCTGCGGAAAGGTACCCAAGAGGTCTAAGGGGGCTGACTCGAAATCAGTTAGGCGTCGCAAGGCGTGCGTGGGTTCGACTCCCACTCTTTCCGCCACTAACTTCATTAAATAAACCAATCTCTTACGTCTGTGACGTAGGGGATTTTTTGTTTGTGGAATAAAAGCTCAACAGACTGTGATAAAGTGAAAAGCACTAAGATAAACCATGAAGGTAAGACGGAAGAAATGATTAAGAATCTATTGGGGGATGAATAAGGTGTGATAACAAAAAAATGCTCCTGACAGCAGAGAAACATTGCCGTTAGGAGCACTCTTTTGTTATAGCTGGTTAGGCGGGTAATGATAGCGTTTTGTTTTTTTTGAGCCAGAGATCATCAGAAGGATCGCTGCAATCAAATGGAGAGCCCAGCCTACAAAGGGTATCCAGGCCAGCAAAGAAGTGAGTACTCCCCATACGGAGCCGTAGATCGCCTCCTGATTGCGTAACGACAGGATAAGTGTTACTGCATGCAGGACAAGCATAAATCCCAGAGCCGAGTAGCCGGTCCCCATGACAATAGCTCCCCCCACAATCGGTACGGCAAGCACCAATTCGAATATACCTGATATCCACTTTAATATTCGAGAATAGCTCATCTTTAAACCTCCGTAGATAGTAGGTCTTTGTACTTGGATATATTCTAGCAGAAGGAGCTGAATTAATCTGCATTTTACCAGGATATGCAAAAAGTCCGATAATGCAACAAAGGAGGACCACAAAGGTCCTCCATCGTAGGCGATACATTTTTAACAGGATACGATCTGTCCAATCACATCATGAAACTCGGTGTACTGACCAGCAATACCGTGTTGAAAAGACAGTGTCCTTTTACACAAACCTAACGCTTCTAATGCCCGGAATGGATCTCCTAACAGTTTGTCCGGCTACGTCGTCCAACGGAACCACACCTCTCTGTTGTATCGCCTAATCATAATATGGCCAGGATTCCGAGGAAATATACATTAGTGGACACGAGCTTTCGTTTTTTTCTTCCATTTGCGATTATGGTTGGCGGTCTCCGGAAAAGAATCGCCTCTTTCCAGCGTTACTTGCTGCGGGTTTTGGATTTCAGTATGGAAGCTCTTTTCTCCGACCTCCATGTATACGCCGTCGTTTGGGACCTTATCCCCTGGTTCGAACTCAGTCTTTTCACCCATGCGATTGTGCCTCCTTAGATAAATGAATTTGGACTGCAACGGTTATTGTGCGCTGTCTTGAACAGAAACATGCGAAACCGGGTATACAGATACTGAGTGAATCAAATGATTTCCTTTATATATGCGAAATTTTTGATATGCTATAAAATTGTATAAAGCTAATGATATGCAGTGTTTTTAGCCGTTTTAGGCTTGTGTATTGAATTTGTAGGTTGCATTCAGTTGTTAGATTTGGTAAACTGTTTTAGTGCGAGTTTAGGCTCGTTCCTTGCTCTCAACTGAGATTGAGGGCCTTATGTCCATAAGGAGGTGTAAAGAATGCGCAAATATGAAGCGATGTATATTATTCGTCCTGACATTGAACAAGAAGCTGTTCAAGCGACAGTCGATAAATTCCAAGGTATCATCTCTAACGGCGGTGGCGAAATTACGAGTCACGATGTAACTAAACGCCGTCTTGCGTATGAGATCAAGAAATTCCGTGATGGTTCTTTCGTTCTGGTAAACTTCACAGCAGAACCTGCTGTTGTTACTGAGCTTGAGCGTATCATGAAAATTTCTGACGAAGTAATTCGTTATCTCATTACGAACGACGTAGCTTAATTATTGTACGTGATTATGTAATGAACAACGCTCAAAGGAGGGGATTGGATTGTTGAACCGTGTCATTCTGATCGGTCGTTTGACCAAAGATCCAGAGCTGCGCTATACACCATCTGGTGTAGCAGTAACCCAGTTCACCCTGGCTGTAGACCGTCCGTTTACGAGTCAAGGCGGCGAACGGGAAGCGGATTTCTTGCCGATCGTAACCTGGCGTCAGCTTGCTGAAACATGCGCTAACTATCTTCGCAAAGGTCGTTTAACGGCTGTTGAAGGCCGTGTTCAGGTGCGTAATTATGAGAACAATGAAGGAAAACGTGTATACGTGACTGAAATTGTAGCTGATAATGTGCGTTTCTTGGAATCTAACCGCGATGGCGGTAACGGTGGCGGCAATAGCGGTGGAGCTGCGCGTGAGGAGTCTCCTTTCGGAGGCGGTAACAGCAATAGTGGACGCGGGAATAATAACTCGCGAAACAATCAGGATCCTTTTTCCGATGACGGAAAACCGATCGATATTTCGGATGATGATTTACCATTTTAATTGGGAAAGGACTGACAAAGAATGGGCTTCAGACAAAGAGAAGGCGGAGACGATAACAAAAGACCAGCTCGTCGTGGTGGTCGCAACAAACGTCGTAAAGTATGTTTCTTCACTGTGAACAAAATTACTCACATTGACTATAAAGATACAGACCTGCTTAAAAAATTCATCAGCGAACGTGGAAAAATTCTTCCTCGTCGTGTGACTGGAACAAGTGCGAAATATCAACGTATGTTGACAATCGCTGTTAAACGTTCCCGTCAAATCGCATTGCTTCCTTACACTACTGAATAGTAGTAGGTGGAAAAAAGAGACGTTCCCGATCCCGGGAGCGTCTTTTTTCGTGATTTTTTATATTGACAACAAGTGCCATCTATTGTAACTTACTAATAATACAATCCATGTTTACCCATAAACCATAGTATACCTTTTAATGGCTTGTGAAATTGCAAGCTCCCCAACTCGCCAGAGTAAACATTTCGGCCTTCTGAAATGTTATTTTATATTACATGAAATCCTGTTTTTTTGTCATTTTCCACAATTAAAATTCATAAACTTTACATAAATAGATATTTTGCATTTTTATATTACATAAAAAAGATATTGACGTGATATTATTTTACACTTAAGATAAACCTTAATAAAAATGTAATGGTTGTTAGCGCACGAAATTGACCAGAGGTCTAAAACACGTGTTTACGCTATTAAGACAGTAAGGAGGATGTGCAACTTCATTTTCAAACCTCAAGCTTTAATGAATCACCGCAGGAATGAGACAGGCTGTTAAATAAAGAACCGACTAAGGGGGATTAACAGGATGATGCAGACGAAGAAATGGGTTTCTTTGCTTATGATGCTTACGATCGTTGGTGTTCTGTTTGCAGGATGTAGCGGAGGTGCTAATGAGGCACAGCCACAGCAAGGCAATGCGGACAAAAAAACAGAGGGAAATGAAGGAAGTGCACCTGTTACGGAGGGCGTTATTAAAGCAACTGATCTGTCGCAAAATCCTCCGGGAGCGACTAATCGGAAAGATAACATTGTAGTAGGTATGACATCACCTAAAGGGGTATTTAACCCGCTATTCTGGCAAACGACTTACGATTTTTATGTAGTCAGAACAGTATTTGATTCCTTCTTACAGGTGAAGGCGGATGGTACATATGAAAATAGTTTGGCTGACAAGGTTGATGTATCGCCGGATGGTCTAAAATATACATTCCATCTGAAACCAGGCGTGAAGTATAGTGACGGTACCCCAGTAACAGTGAAGGATTATGCTTTTGTCCTCAAGGTACTGCATGATCCAAATTATGACGGAGAAACAGATGTATTATCTTTTAAGATTAAAGGCGGTAAAGAGTATCACGATGGCAAGGCGAATGATATCTCTGGTATCAAAGTCATTGATGATAACACAGTAGAGGTAACCGTTACAGAAGCAACAGCGTATACAAAGGATTTTCTGGGTGAGCAATACTTCATGCCAGAAGCTTATTATGGAAAAGGATTCAAAAAGGGTAACCTGGACAGCATCAAGGCGCTTAATAATAAGCCAATCGGCTCTGGTCAGTATGTACTGAAGAGCTTCTCCCCGGGTCAACAAGTCGTATTTGATGCGAATCCAAACTACTTCAAAGGCGCACCAAAAGTGAAGTCTGTTATTTTCAAAACAACAACAGAAGAAACAAACCTGTCTATGCTGCAAACAGGTGAAACGGACATGGACAACATCACAGTTACTGAAGACAATGTAGAGGAATTAAAGGCGTTGGGCTTCTTGGACGTGAATATTATGCCGACAAACGGCTATGGATATATTGCGTTTAATCATAAGGAAAAGAAATTTAAGGACCCTAAAGTACGTCAGGCTCTAACGATTGGCTTAAACCGTAAGGAGATTGTGCAGGGCGTGTATGGTCCATATGCGAATGTTATTAACATTCCACAATCTACAGAATCTTGGTCTTATACGGATGAAGGTATCAACAAATATGAATTTGATACAGCTAAGGCGAAGGCTTTGCTGGATGAGGCAGGCTGGAAGGTTGGTGCTGACGGAATTCGCGAAAAGGACGGAGAAAAGCTGACCATTAACTTCTCTGCGACTGCTGATAATCCAGTAGTAGAGGCCTTGCTACCGATCATGTCCAATAACTATAAGGAGCTAGGCATCAAGCTGACTTCCGAAACTTTAGATTTTAACGCCATTATGGATAAAAAGGACACAGGCAAGTTTGATATGTTCTTCGCGGCTTGGGGCTTAACTCCAGACCCGGATACAACGACTTTTATTACGAATGGTGCACAAAATGATATCGGCTATTCCAATAAGAAGGTCGATGAACTAACGCTTGCTGGTAAGCATGAGCTGGATCAAGAGAAACGCAAATTGATTTACAAACAGCTCTATCAAGAGCTGAATAAGGATCTACCAACTATTTTTATGTACCAACGCAGAGATATGTGGCCAGTTAATGGACGTGTATCCGGCTTGGAAATTACACCATACAAAGATTTTGAGTTCACCCTGCATAACGCTCAGATCGCTCAATAAGGGTTGCCAATCGTATGCTCAGCTCTCACGAGCTGAGCATATCACTTTATTCGTCTGGAGGAATGAATATGAAGCAGTACATTATTCGAAGACTGCTGCAACTCATCCCCACACTTATTGGCATATCCATTATCGTATTTGCGATTTCAGCCATGGTGCCGGGTGATTATATTACAGCCAAGCAGAACCCGAATATGACGGCCGAAAAGGCGCAGCAGCTACGACATATCTACGGGCTGGATAAACCGGAATACCAACGCTATTTTATATGGGCCGGTAATATGTTAAAGGGGAATATGGGGGATTCATTACAGCATAAGCAGCCAGTAACGAAGGTCATTGGCAATTATGTATGGAACTCATTTATTATCGCTTTTTTTAGTCTTATATTTAGCTGGTTGATTGCGGTTATTGCAGGAGTATTTTCAGCCAAGTTTCAATATTCGTTATTCGATAAGTTTGTCACATTATTCATTTTCTTATGTATGTCGCTGCCTTCATTTTTTATTGGTCTATTGGTCATCAAAATATTTGCCCTGGAGTGGGGAATTCTCCCGGTTGGGGGCATGACCACAGCAGGGATGGAGCCAGGCTCGTGGGCTTATATGGTGGATGTTCTCAAGCATATGTTCCTGCCGACACTCGTACTTACGATGCTGAGCACAGGAAGTCTGACCCGGTATTTCCGTACAGGCATGTTGGAGGTCATTCGTCAGGATTATATTCGTACCGCACGCGCCAAAGGCTTGAAGGAACGTACGGTTATCTTCAAGCACGCACTGCGCAATGCACTGATTCCAGCCATCACACTACTCGGCTTCGAGCTTCCGGCCTTATTTGGTGGGGCGATGATTCTGGAGAAGGTATTTGTGTGGCCGGGTGTGGGTCAGGTCTATCTGGAGTCGATTAGTATGCGAGATTATCCGTTTATGTTGGGCTTCACGATTTTCTTAGCGTTGCTTACGCTTATCGGTAATTTGCTCTCTGATGTATTGTATGGCATGGCAGATCCAAGAATTCGCTTGAAGTAGGAGGGATACTATTGTCCGCAGAAACAGTCACGATTGAAACGAATCAAAAGGCGGCGATCCGTCCTGAAGCGTCTCCATGGAGAATCGCCGTTCGCCGTTTTAACCAAAACCGTCTGGCTTTGGCTGGTCTCGTTATATTAATTCTGATGGTTGTCATTTGTAGTTTTGGACCGATGATTTCACCTTATCATTTAGATGATTACAAGCTAGCTGACAAAAATTTATCGCCTAATGCTAAGTACTGGCTTGGTACAGATAAGTTTGGTAGAGATATTTTGCTGCGTACAATGCTGGCCGGCCGTATTTCCTTGACGGTAGGGCTGGTCGCCACGTTTATTTCGGTCATGATCGGAGCGACGTTGGGTGCGCTAGCAGGGTTTTATCGTAAAGGCGTGGATACGGTTATTATGCGGATTGCCGATATTTTCATGGCACTCCCTACATTACCGCTGCTTATTATTTTAGGTGCTGTTCTGTCGGATTTGAAAGTCGATCCGTCGAATCGCATTTATTTTCTGATGCTCATTATCGGGGTCTTGAGCTGGACTAGCTTGTCCCGTCTGGTCAGGGGGCAGATTCTTACGCTGCGTGAACAGGAGTTCATGCAGGCGACGGAAGCGCTAGGCTTGAGAGACCGCCGCAAAATATTCCGACATTTGCTGCCGAACACGATTCCTACCATTATTGTTACGGCTACGCTTGGAGTGGCGGGTGCGATTATTACAGAATCTGCGCTCAGTTACTTGGGGATTGGCGTTGTGCCGCCCACACCTTCGTGGGGAAACATGATATCGGCTGCGAATAACCTAATTGACTTCCGCAAACGGCCTTGGATATGGGTTCCACCGGGAATGTGTATTCTCATTACAGTTGTAGCGATTAACCTGATTGGCGATGGTTTGCGTGACGCACTGGACCCTAAAATGAAAAAGTAGGAGACGAACGTTTATGGAAAATGCTTTGATTGAATTTCGTAACCTGAAAACCCACTTTCATACCTCTAACGGAACTGTCAAAGCGGTCAATGACGTCAGTTTTAAAATTCGTGAGGGTGAAACGCTCTGTGTGGTAGGAGAATCAGGCTGCGGTAAGAGTGTAACAGCGATGACGATGATGCGGTTGATTGATTCTCCCCACACCTCAGACGGACAAATCTGGTTTGAGGGCAAGGACCTCCTAAAACTCAATAAAGGTCAAATGCAGCAGATTCGCGGCAATGACATCTCGATTATTTTTCAGGAGCCCATGTCTTCTCTGAATCCCGTGCTTACGATTGGGGAACAGATCACGGAGCCGTTGCTGATGCACACATTAATGAGTAAAAAAGAAGCACATGCTCGGGCAATTGAGCTAATTAATTTGGTGGGGATTTCGCGGTCGGAAGAAATATTCCATTCCTATCCTCATGAATTGAGTGGCGGTATGCGCCAGCGGATCATGATTGCCATCGCATTAAGCTGTAATCCGAAGCTATTGATTGCGGATGAACCAACAACGGCACTGGATGTTACGATTCAAGCTCAGATTCTGGATTTAATGCGGGATTTGAAGGATAAGCTTAAAACGTCCATTATGCTCATCACGCACGACTTGGGCGTCGTGGCAGAAATGGCTGATTATGTAGTTGTTATGTACGCTGGAAACGTCATTGAAGAGGCGCCTGTCATTGAGCTGTTTAAAAATCCGCAACATCCATATACTCAAGGCTTATTAAAGGCGAAGCCCGTCATTAATCAGAAAATGGACCGACTCTATTCCATCCCAGGACAGGTTCCAAACCCAATTGAGCTGGGAGAAAATTGTCATTTTCATGATCGGTGCTCCCATTGTATGCAAATTTGCAAGGATCAGGCTCCTCCTTTGAATGAAAAGGAGAATGGTCATAAGGTTGCCTGCTGGCTATATGAGAAAGAAGGAGGGCAACGGATATGAGCGAGCCTTTGATTCAAGTGGAAGGGCTGAAAAAGTATTTCCCGATCACAGGCGGGATTTTTCAGCGTACTGTCGGACATGTGAAAGCAGTCGATGATGTATCCTTTAACATTCATAAGGGTGAATCCTTCGGTCTGGTAGGAGAATCGGGTTGTGGCAAAAGTACGATTGGACGCACGATTCTTAGATTGATGGATAAGACAGAGGGATCGGTACGATACAAAGGCGAAGACTTGCACGCGTTAAACAAAGAGCAGATTCGTGCGCTTCGTCCGAAGTTGCAAATCGTCTTTCAGGACCCTTTTAGCTCACTGAATCCGAGAATTAAGGTCGGTGAAGCCATTGGTGAGGCGTTGCTGGATCACGGGTTGATTGATCGTAGTGAGCTGCGGAAGAAGGTCAATGAAACGCTGAATATTTGTGGGCTGTCCTCTTATCATTATGATCGGTATCCGCATGAGTTCTCTGGCGGCCAGCGTCAGCGGATCGGGATTGCAAGGGCTTTGATTTTGAATCCTGATTTTATTGTGGCTGATGAGCCGGTATCTGCTCTAGATGTGTCTATTCAGGCCCAGATTATTAACTTGTTAAGTGATTTGCAGCAGGAACGCCAATTGACCTATCTGTTCATCTCGCATGATCTAAGTGTAGTCGAGCATCTGTGTAGCCGGATTGGTGTGATGTATCTGGGTTCAATGGTAGAGCTTTCCTCCAAGGAGGAACTGTTCAGTAATCCGCTTCATCCGTACACAAAGGCGCTACTATCGGCAGTACCGATTCCCGATCCCACGATCAAGAGACAACGGATTGTGTTGAAAGGAGACATCCCATCTCCGGCCAATCCGCCTTCAGGATGCAAGTTTCATACACGTTGTCCTATGGCAGAAGCACGTTGTAAAACAGAGATTCCGGTATACCGCGATGCGGGCGATCAGCATTTTGTAGCCTGTCACTTTGCCTAAAATATATAATTAGGAAGCAAAATATCCGTCATCCTGAAAGCAGAATTGACGGATATTTTGGCGTGGAATACAAAAGGTAAAAAAATTGTATCTTTTTTTCGAAAAATTGCAGACAAAATGGATTTTTCATCGTCTAATAAAGTATGGAGGTTATTACGATGATGAAAAAACATTGGTTACGTTGGGCTATTGTCGTCCCGGTACTTATTATATTGATTTTTATTACGCTTGGACCCCGCCTGTTGATCGGAAAGCCGAATGTGGATGCAGAGGCTGCGGTGCTGATGGACATGCATACTGGGGAATTACTGATGGATGTGAACGGCGATACGCCTATGCCTTCCGCAAATATGTCCAAGCTCATGACTGAGCTATTGGTGCTGGAGGATATTCGGGCCGGACGGTTAGGCTGGAATGATGAAGTGCGAATTAGCCGTTACGCGAGTACGGTGGGCGGTGTAAATCTCTCCCTCCGGTATGGTGAAAGGATGACCGTATCCGAATTGTTCCAGAGTATGGTTGTGTATTCAGCGAATGATGCCGCTGTCGCGTTAGCGGAGCGTTCAGCAGGGAATGAATCAGCTTTTGTGAAGCGTATGAATGGAAAAGCCGCCCAAATTGGGTTGTCATCCGATAGTCGTTTTAGCAATGCGTCTGGGGCAGGTCAGAGTGAACTGGGGCCGAATCACCCTGAGGATATTCAGGGAGAAACGAAAATGACAGCAAGCGACACGGCAAAGTTGGCCTCCTATTTGATTACGTCACACCCGGAGATTTTGAGAACGTCCAGTCGTACGCAAATGGAGTTGAAGGATAAAGGCATCTACATTAGTAATACGAACTGGATGCTGCCTTCCTTGGCTGGACCGTACTCTTACGCGGGAACGGACGGACTGAAAGCAGGGTACACAAGCGATGCTGGATACTGCTTCACGGGCACAGCTGAGCAGCATGGAAGACGGCTAGTTGCTGTGGTGTTGGGTGCACCGAGCAAGGAGGAGCGTTTTGAGCAGACACGGAGGTTGTTCGATTATGGTTTTGCCCTGTCGACTTCTTTCCCGGTGCGACTGCAAAATTTGGTGAAACTGGCCCCGCATTAAGGGGGAAAATGATTTTGAAAGCTACATAGGATACGAATACAAACATGAATTGGGGCTTTGACCGTGAGGTCGAAGCCTTTTTTGGCATGAATTTGAGAAGCTGACCACGCCATGATACTTTTGACAACAGGGTAGCAGACCTTTTATGCTTTGAGGGGAAGTTTTCGCTTCATGTGGGACCAATTCGGTTTAATGAAGAGATGGGATTTGTGACGGAAAGAAGGAAGGTACCTGTTATGGAGAGAAGACATAAGAGAAGGACCAGTGGAAAGCCCAAAAAGAAAAAGAGGTTTACCGCTCTATATATTTCATGTATTGTTTTATTTTTGATTGCAGTGGGAGGCTACCTATTCCGCAAACAGCTGACACTGGTGGCTTTTGATTGGTTTGTATCACCGACGTTGGAGAGCAAGCTGGAGAAATCCTATCAGCCGCGACAATCCGGTGAACAGCAGCAGCAAGAGACAGTAGCTTACCGTAAGGAGCCCTTTTCGGTGCTGTTACTGGGTACAGATGAAAGGCCAAATGAAAAGGCGCGTGGTCGTTCGGATACGGTTATGTATGCAGTAGTACGGCCCGCAGAATCGCGTCTGCTTTTGATTTCCATTCCAAGGGATACGTACGTACAGATTGTCGGACATGATCCGAATCGCGATGGCGAGGATGATTTTGATAAGTTGGGGCATGCTTATGCGTTCGGAGGCGCAGATATGTCCATGGCTACAGTAGAGAAGTTGATGGAGCATAAGGCCGATTATTATGCTACGATTAATTTCCAGGGTATTCAGGAGGCGGTGAACGCAGTGGGTGGAGTTGTGCTTCCCATCGACAAGCCCATTGAGAATAAGAATCCGCTGCATATCAAGTTCCGTATTGAGGCGGGCAAGCCGCTTTATAATGGTGAGGAAGCCATGTATTATGTTAGATATCGGGAAGATAGCGACTTCAACCGTACAAAACGGCAGCAAATTTTCTTGAACGCTATGGCCGATAAGCTGCTGAATATCAACGGAATTACCAAAATCCCGGAGCTGCTCGATATTATGGGAGCCAATTTCAAAACCGATATGGAACCTACTTTTATTACTGGGCTTGGCAAGCAGGCTATTTCGCAGGGGAATCCACAAATTTCAAGTTTTACGATTACGGGGGAAGGGTTCAAGAAGAAGGGCCTGTATTATGACCGGGCTAATGAACAGGAACTTGAATATGCCAGACTTATGATTGCGAACTGGCTAGATTCCGATACAACCCCGCAGACGCTGAGGCTTCCCGACAAGCAGGACATTCAGTGAATAATCAATTGATTTATATTTGATTTTGAGGGGGATTCGTTTCTCATGAACATCGCTTTTTTCTTGCTTCCCAAACAGGAAGTTGCTTGTGTAACGGCGGATGCTACTTTACGGCAAACGTTGGAACGGATGGAATATCACCGTTTTACAGCGGTTCCTATTTTGGATAAAGAAGGTAGATATACAGGTACAGTTACAGAAGGTGATCTGTTGTGGCATATGAAAGAGTCCGAGGGGAAAATCACCTTTGAAAACGCTTCTAAGTTTATGCTTAAGGACGTTCCGTTGCGGGTTACGATGAAGCCCGTATCCATTGACGCGAACATGGAGGATTTAATTAATTTGGCGAAGGTACAGAATTTTGTGCCCGTCGTAGATGATATGGAACGGTTTATTGGCATTGTACGTCGCAGCCAGATTATTGAGTATTGTGAAAAATTTGTGTCCAGGGAATCGCTTAATACTTCAAGCTAAAATAAGCAGCAAAGCTGGTCCGAAAATAACGATTTACCTTATGGGGTAACAGTTATTTTCAGAATAGGATATGCTATAATGGAGAATAAAGCTTTTTCAGAGGGGTGTGACTCTTCATCATATGCCTAAAGAAATGGATGTAGTTAAACGAGCCAAGGTTATTGAATGGCTTAAAACAGAGGTGCTTGACCAAGTCTCCCGTCTGTTTAAGGCGATGTGGGAAGGCAGTACAGCCCGCATTGGTGATTGTTTGGCGAGTTTGGTGATGAGCAGTTATATTTTGGGGAGGCGCCTTGGAGTGTCTTACCGTGAATTGGATGATCTACTCATCGACAAGCTAAGAAAGCACAGAAAAGAAGGACACCAGCTGGAGGATTGGTATCAGGACATTTCCGCACTGGAAGAACATATGCGTAAGAGGTGAAAACGTTGAAATTCCGCTTGGCAACTGTAGCATGGAGCGTCATTTATTTGCTTCTGCTGCTGACTCTATTGACACCATTAAGAATCATTACCGTATTTTTGCTGATTGTGCCTGGCGCTGTATTGTTTTCATCGCTGCCTTTCAAAGGATTTCTGGTCCACGTCATACCGGTGCTGTTAATTATAGCGCTACTCGATGTGTATTCGCTGCTCCCTGCGATTTATTTTCTGATTCCTTCAATAATGATGGGACGGATTTATAAAAAGGGAGGACCTGCTTTTCAGGCGTTGATGACCGGAATGGGCATTATTTTAGCCGAGTTGTTGGTTGTTCTGTTTATCGCTACGTATTCTTTTGGGTTTGATCTTTCGCAGTACCTTCGTGATCAGGCCGCGATATCGGCAAGTATAGTACAGCAGGTTTTGAGTGCTAATCCGATGTTTTCGAACATGAATTGGACAGCGGAGGATACGCAGAAACTCGGTACAATGCTGATTGGAAAAATTCCGTATGTGCTGATCATGACCTCGTTCATATTGGCGATGATTACGCATGCTTTGGCACGTCCGGCATTGAGCAGTCTCGACGTACCGGTACGCAAAATGAAGCCTGCTCGCGAGTGGAGGTTACCGCGCGCGCTGATCTGGTATTATCTGCTGGCAATTGTAATTGAATGGATAGCAGGGTCTTCCGATAGCAGCTGGATTCAAATGGTTTCCATTAGTATGCTACCGCTGATTCATGCATGTTTTATTATCCAGACGATTGGTTTTGTATACTTCTGGACGCATAGCCGTAAAATGAGCCCGGTGATTGCGTTGCTGCTGTCGCTCGTCGTTCTGGTGTTCCAGCCGCTCCGCATTATAGGTATTATTGATTTGGCCTTTCCGCTGCGTGAAGCTATTACAAGATCAAAGAAATAGGGTGAACAGTCATGCCTAAATTTCTACAAAAACGCTGGCACGGCTATCAGACGGTCTGGGCGTTTTTACTGCTGCTGGTGCTTGTCATATGTATTTCCATGTACAACTGGGAACTGGGTGTGATAGGACTGCTGCTGTCATTCTTGCTCGGCGGACTGATGCTGAAGACGGAATTGGATTTTCGTCGGGAACTGAATCAATATATCAGCGGTCTTTCCTTCCGGATCAAGCGGGTGGAAGGGGAAGCGATTAGTACATTGCCGTTCGGCATCATTTTATACAGTGAAAATCGAACGGTAGAATGGCACAATCGGTTTGCCGGGGAGATGTTCGAGGAGCAATCGCTGATTGGTGAGTCTCTTCAAGATTTGTTTCCTCAACTCGCAGGTGCTCTAAGCACCAAGAAGGAAACAAAGGAGCCTGCTCGTGAGCTGAAGGTGGAGCTACAGCATGATGAGCGTCATTATCAGTTTCTGATCGTGCCCGATGAGCGTCTGATATATTTGTATGAAGTAACGGAGTTGGCGGTGCTACGCAAGCAGTATGAAAACGAGCGGTTGGCGCTCGGTATCGTCATGCTCGATAATATGGACGAGGCTGCTCAGGGAATGGACGATCAGCAACGCACCGCGCTTATTGCAAAGGTGTCGAGCGAGATTACATCTTGGGCTAATCAGTACAATATTTATTTGCGTCGATTATCTTCTGAGCGTTATCTCATTATGCTAAATCATAAAGCGCTTCAGGAGCTGGAGCAAAGTCGATTCGTCATTCTGGATACCGTAAGGGAAATGACGGCGGATTTGAAAGTACCGATGACACTGAGTATTGGCTTGTCCTTCGGTGCAGAGAGCATCAAGGAGCTAGGCGAGCTGGCCCAATCCAGTCTAGATATGGCGCTTGGACGTGGGGGCGATCAGGCAGCAGTGAAGGCGGGACAGCGCCTGTCCTTTTATGGAGGCAAGTCCAATGCTGTCGAGAAGCGTACCAGGGTGCGTGCCCGAGTCATTGCACATGCGCTGCGTGACCTGATGCAGGAGAGCGACCGCGTCCTGATCATGGGACACAAAATACCGGACATGGATGCATTGGGAGCGGCCATCGGTGTGTGGAAGGCTGCGGCACTTTACAATGTAGAGGCACATATCGTACTGGATAAATCCAATCCGTCTATCGACCGAATGATGGAGCAGGTAAACAAGGATGAGAAGTTATCGCAAGCGCTCATGACGCCAGAGCAGTCGCTCCAGCTGATGACTGAGCACAGTCTGCTGGTCGTGGTGGACACGCATAAGGCCTCAATGACGATTGAGCCGCGTCTGGTGCAAACGGCCAGCCGGGTGGTGGTTGTCGACCATCATCGTCGGGGCGAGGAATTTATTAACGATTCGGTTCTGATCTACTTGGAGCCATATGCGTCATCGGCCTGTGAGCTGGTGACCGAGCTGCTGCAATATATCCATGAGAAGGTCCAACTGACACCGCTGGAGGCAACATCACTGCTGGCGGGGATTACGGTGGATACCAAGCATTTTTCCCTGCATACAGGCTCGCGTACATTCGAGGCAGCCGGCTTTTTACGGCGTAGTGGGGCAGATACAGTAATGATCCAGCGCATGTTAAAAGAGGACCTGGATGAATATATTGCTAAGGCGGAAATTATTAAGCATGCTAAAATGATATATGGGCATATCGCAATTGCGGTAACTGAGCCCGGACAGAAAATACCGCAGCTCCTGATTGCTCAGGTGGCGGATTCATTACTCAATATGACGGATGTACTGGCCTCCTTTGTGGTCAGTGAACGTCCTGACGGCCTGGTGGGGATCAGCGCCCGTTCACTCGGACGCATGAACGTACAGGTCGTCATGGAACGGCTAGGCGGCGGAGGACATCTGACGAATGCGGCGGTTCAGCTGGATTGCCCGCTGGAGGAAGCTAAGCGCAGAGTGGTCGACGTGCTGGCCGAAATTGATGGGGAAGAGGGGTTATTTGAATGAAAGTGATATTCATTAAAGATATGAAGGGCCAAGGCAAGAAGGGGCAGATTAAGGAAGTGTCGGACGGTTATGCAGCGAATTTCCTGTTGCCGCGTGGTGTTGCCCGTCCAGCGACAGAAGGAAATATGAAGACGCTGGAAAATCAGAATGCTGCTGAGGAAAAGCGCAAGCAAGAGGAAAAGGAAGAGGCTCAAGCGCTCGGCAAAAAGCTGGAAGAGACAACGATTCAGCTCAAGGCGAAGGCTGGTGAAGGTGGACGGCTGTTCGGCGCGATTACAAGCAAGCAAATCGCGGAGGCAGTAGCTAAAACTGGCATCAAGCTGGACAAACGCAAAATTGAGCTGGAAGAACCGATTCGTACGTTGGGCGTGACTCAAATGACCGTTAAGCTTCATCCTGAGGTCAAAGCTACGCTGAAAGTACAGGTGACTGAAGAATAATTATGGGCGGCGAATTTTTTGATCGGATTCCTCCGCAAAATCTGGAGGCTGAACAGGCGGTTATCGGGTCTATTTTGCTCCAGTCTGAAGCACTGATTACCGCAATGGAGCGGGTGCAAACCGAGGACTTTTATGATAAGGCTCATCAGATGATTTACGAAGCAATGATTGAGCTGGGTGAATCCGGACAGCCGATTGACTTGGTTACGCTGACCTCGAAAATTCAGGACAAGGGACAGCTAGAGGATATCGGCGGTGTCAGTTATCTGGCGAAGCTGGCTCACGGGGTGCCAACAGCGGCTAACGTGGATTACTATGCCCAGATCATTGAAGAAAAAGCGATGCTTCGTCGCTTGATTCGTGCAGCTACACAGATTGTGAGCGAAGGCTATAGCAGTGGCGAGGATGTCGCTGGTATGCTGAGCGATGCTGAGCGCAAGATTATGGAGATATCCAACGGGCGCTCAGGTAGTGGCTTTATTGCCATCCGCGATGTCGTGATGGAAGTGTTTGACCGCGTTGAATTGCTGCATCAGAACAAGGGCAATACGACCGGGATTCCGTCCGGGTTTGTTGATTTGGACAAGATGACGGCGGGTTTCCAGCGCAATGACTTGATCATTGTGGCCGCCCGTCCATCCGTAGGTAAAACAGCGTTCGCTCTGAATATTGCGCAAAACGTTGCAGTTCGGGCAAAAGAGACAGTAGCCATCTTCAGTCTGGAGATGTCGGCCGCTCAGCTCGTGCAGCGGATGATTTGCGCCGAGGCCAATCTGGACGCGAACGTCATGCGGACAGGTGAATTTAAAGGCGACGACGATTGGGCGAAGCTGACGATGGGCATTGCAGCCTTGTCAGAGGCGGAAATCTATATCGATGATACGCCCGGCATCACTGTAGCTGATATCCGTGCCAAGTGCCGCCGTCTCAAGACGGAAAAGGGACTGGGCATGATCGTAATCGACTACTTGCAGCTTATTCACGGACGAGGCAAAGCAGGCGAGAACCGGCAACAGGAGGTATCCGAAATTTCACGGACATTGAAGCAAATCGCCCGTGAGCTTGAAGTGCCTGTAATTGCCCTTTCCCAGCTGAGTCGGGGTGTGGAGCAGCGTCAAGACAAGCGGCCGATGATGAGTGACTTGCGGGAATCAGGTTCTATCGAGCAGGATGCTGATATCGTGGCGTTTCTGTACCGGGATGATTACTATAATCAGGAAACAGAAAAGAAGAATATTATTGAGATTATCATTGCCAAGCAGCGTAACGGCCCGGTCGGTACGGTAGAATTGGTCTTTCTCAAAAATTATAATAAATTCGCTAATTACGAGCGTGCCCATTCGGATGCGTTCGCCGGATAACATATTAGTATCATTAGAAAAGGCTCTTTCGACGCGGATTTCGCGATCTCGAAAGGGTCCTTTTTTATAGGGTTCACGTATTTTCATATAAGGAATGAAACTCTCAATTACGAACAATACTATTTTCATGTAATATAATGTTCGCTTTTTATTTGACTTTAAAAAATGGTGCTGTTACACTTATAGTGCTGCTTCAACGCAGTGGGGAGAACATTACGCCCGGGGCTTTCCGAACCTACGGAATGTCTGCGACGGACGTTTTTTCCTGCTGTCCGAGAACGCTCCATATCTGCTCGCTCAGGCGGTTGAAGTCGGATATGCGTAGTGTGTCAGCTCAAAATCAGAGTGTCTGTGGGCACTCCACGGAGGAATGAAACATGTCAACTGTAGTCGTTGTGGGAACACAATGGGGAGACGAAGGCAAAGGTAAAATCACGGACTATCTGGCGGAAAGCGCTGAAGTGGTAGCCCGTTACCAAGGCGGAAACAATGCTGGTCATACGATTCTCATTGACGGTAAAAAGTACAAGCTGAGCCTGATTCCATCCGGCGTTTTTTATGAAGATAAAAAGTGTGTTATTGGCAACGGCATGGTAGTAAATCCAGCCGCTCTTATTGAAGAAATTACTTACATTCATGATAATGGCTTTTCCACAAAAAATCTGGTCATTAGTGACCGTGCACATGTGATTATGCCGTACCATATGACGCTGGATGTGCTGGAAGAAGACCGCAAAGGTCCTAACAAAATTGGTACTACCCGTAAAGGGATCGGCCCTGCTTATATGGATAAAGCTGCACGTAACGGTATTCGTATTGCTGATTTGCTGGATGCAGAGGAATTCGAAAAGAAGCTGCGCCATCAAACGAAAGAAAAAAATCAAGTGATTGAACAAGTATACGGCGGCGAGCCGCTGGACGTAGAAGAAATACTGAAACAGTATCTGGAGTATGCTGAATTTATCCGTCCTTATGTAGGAGATACGTCTGTCGTGTTGAATGATGCGATTGACGCAAATCAAAAGGTACTGTTCGAGGGTGCGCAAGGCGTTATGCTCGATATCGACCAAGGTACGTATCCGTACGTTACATCCTCCAACCCGTCGGCTGGCGGCGTATGTATTGGTTCCGGTGTGGGACCGTCCAAGATTCAACAAGTCATCGGTGTAGCTAAATCGTACACAACTCGTGTAGGTGATGGACCCTTCCCAACTGAGCTGAACGATGAAGTCGGCGATTACATTCGTGAAACAGGTCATGAGTACGGTACGGTTACAGGTCGTGCTCGTCGTGTTGGCTGGTTTGACAGCGTCGTTGTGCGTCATGCCCGTCGTGTCAGTGGGTTAACGGGTCTTTCCCTGAACTCACTGGACGTATTGACTGGCCTGAAAACGGTGAAAATTTGCACAGGTTACAAGTACCGCGGCGAGGTGATTACGCATTATCCGGCTAGCCTGAAAATGCTAGCGGAATGCGAAGCGGTATATGAAGAAATGCCAGGTTGGAGCGAAGACATCACTGGCGTGAAAACGCTGGAGGAACTGCCTGAGACTACACGCAATTACGTACAACGCGTGTCTGATCTGACAGGTATCCCAATTGCTATTTTCTCGGTTGGGCGTAATCGCGATCAAACAAATCAGGTGCTTCCGATTTATTTGTAGGACAAGAATGATATAGCTATTGATACATGTTCAAAGAGAGAGGCTGTTAGCAGCCTCTCTCTTTTTTTATTCTGTGAAGTGTTAAATGGTTCCTCCCCCTTTACATAATCTTATCTTCCTTGTCGATTTGTGATAACAAACCCTCTCTATAATCCAAATAGAAAAGAGATTCGGACGTCTAGACGTCTTGAGAGGGATGAATTATGAACTGGTATCTTCGCTCACTCGGCACACGCAAAATTGTGGAATTCATCGTGCTTGTCATTTTCGTCATTTTTTTCCTGGGACCTCTGACCAACCTTCTCCTTTTGGCGGTTTCGGGAAAATGGCAGTATCCTGCACCGCTCCCGCAGAGCTTGTCACTGGAATGGTGGAAGTTTGTACTTACCCAGGATGATGTACTCAGCTCGATTTCCCTATCCTTCCTGATTGCGATTACCGTTACGGTCTGCTCCATTATCGTATGTATTCCTGCTGCTTATGCCTTTGCACGAATTTCTTTCCCGCTCAGTAAGTGGTTTCTTTTCTCATTCCTGCTTACGCATGCTTTTCCGAAAATGGGTTTGTATGTGTCCATTGCCGTACTATTCTACCAATTCGGGTTGATGAACACCTTTGCAGGTATTGTGCTTATCCATATGGTAAACACGCTCATGTATATGACCTGGATTCCTTCCTCTGCCTTCCGCAGCGTACATCGTGCACAGGAGGAGTCAGCGCGGGATGCCGGAGCCGGGCCATTTCGGGTGTTTTGGAAAATCACCTTTCCTATGGCGTTGCCCGGCATTGTGGTCGCCTCCATCTTTACCTTTCTTGCTTCACTAGATGAAGCACAGGGGACACTCCTTGTCGGAACACCGGACTATAAAACAATGCCAGTCATCATGTATTCCATCATTGCTGATTATCCGAGCACAACGGGCGCTGTTTTCTCTGTCATTCTTACCCTGCCAACGATCATTCTGCTATTGGCAGCCAAGCGTTTTGTAAGTGCGGATGTACTGGCAGGCGGATTTCAGGTGAAATAACGTAATTGGTCAAAAGAGGAGTTTGCAAAATCCTGAAAAAGGAGCCTAAGCTAATGCCCATTCAATTATCCATTCAAGAGTTAACCAAGCGCTTCAAGACAGGAGACGGAGTCAAAGGCATTTCACTTGACGTGATGAAGGGAGAGCTGGTGACACTGCTGGGACCTTCCGGCTGTGGTAAAACAACCGTGCTTCGCTCCATTGGCGGCTTTTTGGACCCGGACAGTGGCGACATTCAGATTCAGGGTAAAAGCGTACTCAAGCTGCCGCCCGAAAAGCGTCCGACGGCTATGGTGTTCCAAAGTTATAATTTGTGGCCGCATATGACCGTGTATGACAACCTGGCTTTCGGGTTGAAGATTCGAAAGGTGAAGAAGACAGAAATTGACCGTCAGGTGAAGGAAGCGCTAGCGCTGGTTCGGCTAGAGAGCGCAGAGCGTAAAACGCCGGGACAGCTCTCGGGCGGTCAGCAGCAGCGGGTAGCACTCGCTCGGGCTTTGCTGCTAAAGCCTGATGTATTGCTGCTGGACGAGCCTTTTTCCGCGCTTGATGCCAAATTGCGCATGGAGATGAGAGAGGAGCTGCGCGATATCCAGACCCAGACAGGGATGACGATGGTGTTCGTCACCCATGATCAGGAGGAGGCGCTGTCCATTTCCGACCGAATCGTCGTTATGAATGCGGGCCGAATTGAGCAGCTCTCTTCACCGCAGGAGATTTATGACAAGCCACAGTCACTTTTTGTAGCGGGTTTTATTGGCCGTATTAATTTATTAAAGGGGGTGAGCACAGGTCGCAGTGTCTCTGTGAGCGGAATACCGTTTGCACAAGAGCATGAATACACAGGTGAATCCATGGTTGGTGTAAGACCAGAGGATATTGTTCTGACGACGGAAGAAAATGGCTCTCTAGCCGGAACGATCAGACAAGTGATGATTCTCGGGCATTATGCGGAAGTTTCGCTGGATAGCGGTACCCATCATCTGAAAATGTTTGTGCCGCGTGAACGAGCGGCCGAGCTGCGCAGTGGAGAGCACATCAGCTTCAGCTTCAGTAAAATTGTTACTTTTCCATCAGCACAGTGAAGATTCACGATCAACCTCTATATCGCATCAATGTCCATCACGAACGCATCATCTGGTGATGCTGCGAACTTGTGCAACTATCTAAAGGAGGCAACAACGTGTTTGGGAAAAAGAATATGGGTCTGGTTTTGGCAGGGGTACTTAGTTTATCGTTGTTGGCTGGCTGTGGAAACGGCGGTAATGCCGCCACGGCTACAGGGGAAGCCAAGTCTACAGAAGCGGGAGCCGCTACGGGAACGACGGAAATTTCCTTGTACACTGGAGGGTCACTGAACGTCAAAGAGCTGTGGGAAACGTTAATCAAGGACTTTGAAGCTAAAAATGATCACGTTAAGGTCAAACTGGTGTATTTGCCAGCAGGGACCGGAGGCGCATCTACACTGGATCGTCTGATCGCAGCCAAGAAAAGCGGACAAACCGATACTGATATCGACCTGTACGAAGGCAGTCTGGATGACATCACCAAAGGGGTAGGCGAGAAACTGTGGGAAACGGTGGATGCTGCCAAGGTTCCAAATTTGAAGAATGTTGATGAAACATATCTCAAGCAAGTCAACAATCAGGCCATTCCATACCGTGCCTCTTCGGTTGTCCTTGCCTATAACAGTGCAAAAGTAGCGACACCTCCGAAAACAGCCGACGAGCTGTACACGTGGATTCGCCAGCATCCGGGCAAGTTTGCCTATAATGATCCGTCCACAGGTGGATCAGGCAGCTCGTTTGTGAACACGGTTATCTATAATTTCCTTCCGCCAGAGGCGATGAACAGTGATGATCCGGCAAATATGAAGAAATGGGATCAAGGCTTCTCACTGCTCAAGGAACTGGGCCCTTCAATGTACCAAAAAGGAGTCTATCCTAAGAAGAACCAAGGTACGCTTGATATTTTGGCAAGTGGAGAGGTAGACATGGTTCCAGCCTGGTCTGATATGGCGCTCGAACAACTGGCTAAAGGGCTGCTTCCAGACACAGTGAAGCTGACACAGGTCGACCCTGCTTTTACAGGTGGACCCTCTTATCTGATGGTTCCTTCGCTTTCCTCCAAAAAAGAAGCAACTCAGGAATTCTTGAATTATATACTGACGCCCGAAGCGCAAACGGTGGTTATTAATAAAATGTACGGCTATCCGGGGATTAAGTGGAATCTGATGCCAACGGAGCTGCAAGAGAAATTTAACAGTGTATCTTCTGGATACCGCAGCTTTAACAGCGGAGAGCTTCAGCAGGAAATCTACAAACGCTGGCAAAGTGAAGTAGCGGGCGGTTGATCATGAGTTCATTGTCCAAAAGGGGGATGCTGGGGCTTGCCCTGGTCATCCCGTCTTTTCTCATTTTGCTGGTCGTCGTTATTATTCCGATTCTCTATGCCGTGAAGGAAAGCTTGATTGATCAATATGGAACGGGCTACGGACTGGCCAACTATATTCGGTTGTTCACGGAACCTGCCATGCGTACAAATATCATGTATACCATTAATGTCACGTTAGCCTCGACGGCCCTTACTCTGGTCATCAGCTATGCTTTGGCGGTTTATCTGAGATTCGGTAAAGGGGTTGTCGTGAAGTGGATAGGTCGGTTGTATTTTATTCCGATGTTTGTTCCCGGTGTAATTGCAACGTATGCGATCATTACCATGTATGGTAATCACGGTTGGGCTGCACGTCTTTTGCTGCCGCTTGGCATTGAGACGATTCCGAGGATTATTTATGACTACAAAGGGCTGGTGCTGGCTAATTTGTGGTTCAACATTCCGTTCGCAACCATGCTGCTCAGCTCGGCACTTGCCAGCATTCCAAACGCTGTCGTCGAAAGTGCCAGAGATGCCGGAGCCAGCACGATGCAGCTGTTTGGGCGCTTTATTTTACCCCTTTCCTACAAAACGATGTGGGTTGCGGTGACCTTCATTTTTATGGGAATCATGGGCAGCTTTACGGCTCCTTTCCTGATCGGTGCCAACTCGCCACAAGTGCTGGGTGTTGCGATGCAGCAGGTGTTTTCCAGCTATCAGGAGACGCATACGGCCAGCGCAATGGCAGTGTTTATGTTTTTACTGTGTTCTTTTATGGGCTACTTTTATATTCGGACAATGGTGAAGGATGCGGATGCCAGCTAGACCGCCGTTATACACTAAGGAGGTTACAGGGATGAACAGCCAAGCAGAGGTGCAAATTACCGGGTTTAGTGGGCGAGCGTGGGAAAAGGATCTGCTGGATTGTGGTTATCGGATTGCCTTACACAAGGCGGAGGTTGAGCTCAGTCCGGGAAACGGATTTCGGTTTAGGTTCTCCATGCCAGAAGACGGATACGCGGAGCTTGATCTGTTCGCCAGATCAGACAGTGACTGGGCTGCGACAGATCGAGAATCTGCCTTCGTACGTCTCTACCTGAATGAAGCCTATAATCAAGATGTCATTTTGTACTATGGTAGCAGTCAGGGAGTGTACACCCGTTTGTTGGGATATCTAAAAGAAGGCGATTATGAGGTCTATGCCGAATTCCGCGAACTGGAATCGGCTCCGCTTGTATCTCGAGCATGGATCGACGGGGTTGAACTGCGCTGCGTGGCTGATTCCTCTCCAAGATCGCTGATTTATCGCCATACCCCGCTTTTATATGGCCGTAATCTGTCACATCCTTATGAGAATCGCTTTACGGATACACCGCTTGTTTTGTTCTATTCCATAGAAGTGAACGAGGGGAAGACGGTCATCGAATACCAGATGATGTTCAGCCATGAAGATGAGGGAACGCCCGCGCCGCTGCTTATGAGCAAATGGGGAAGAACCACCGATATCGAATGGATGTACCGCGTAGAGCTAGATGCAGAGGACAATGTTCTGGAAGCTGTTTTCCAGGGGGCACATCATATTACGACTGCGTTTAATGGGAATTATGATCTGGGCGGGCATCCTGTTCTCCAATCCGCAACAACCAACGGAAACTTTAAGGATGACATTTCATCGGACTATCGTTTTATGCTGCCGCCTGCTTTCCATTGGAAACCAGAGGAAGAGCCGCGTGAGGCTGTCATGAGCCGTTTTCCTTTTGCCTATCAGGTCACTGGGTGGGAGATGGAACGTCAGCAGGAGCTGGAAATGCCATCACAAGCGTCTTCCATTACACTTGCACACCAGCGTAGCTATGTGTTTATCCAGACTTCAAAACGTCCCTTGCGGGATTCAGGCAGAGAATTGTCTCCAGGGTTCAAGCCTGGCTTCAATCGGCGCGAGGAAGATGCCTGTGTCGATGTCCAGCTTCGCCTTCACGGCTCGGAGCAGTGGTATTCGTCCTGCCATCATGATCTGAGACTCGGGGAATTTAGAGCCGCTTATGAGGGTGCAGAGTCACATTTTTCTACCACGGTCAAGCTGTCTGGAGAAGCTGTGCTTGAGGATATAGCTGAAATCAGAGCCGTATTGCTGGAAGGCGGTGCGGACAGCATGGAAGTGGTCGGACTGTGTGCTTTTACGTTAAACGAAGATAATCTCCCGCAGTTTCCAGGTATTCGTACAGACCGGGTGATTGAGCTGACGCGGCTTCAACCCGTGGGTGTTTTGTGGGCGGCAGACAAAGACATGTCGGGTGATGAAGAACATACTGTGAATGATATGGTGAAACATGTTGTGGATGAACCGTCTAGCCAGGATGGGGAGTCATGAGCAGACTACTGTATGTGGAAGGAACGGTCGACAGAACCTGCACCCAGAGCCATATTACGTACTCTTTTCATATTCCACAGCCGACTGAAACGATCCGTATTCACTTCTCTTACACGCCCAAGTTATTGGAGGATCAAGAGCAAGCACGAGAAATCATTGAGGAAAGCATGAGCAAATACGGATACGACGAGCCGGGGCATTCATCCGATCTATGGAAGAAGTATATACCGCTGCAAAATTTATTAACGCTGTCTGTCGATGATCCTCTCCGTCACCGCGGAAATGCGCACCGTCCCGAGATGCAGCAGGAGCATTGGCTCGGTTCGTCTGCGGCTTCCCCGGGATTCCTTGCAGGAGATCATCCGCCAGGCATGTGGCGGATTACGGTCAGTCTGCATGCCGTTGTGACCGAGACGCTTGCCTACCAAATTCATGTATTGGGGGAGGAAGCAGCATATGCTTAAATGGATTCCGGCTGAGCTTCACACCCATACGCTTCACAGCGACGGCAAGCAAACACTGGAGGAGCTTGTTCAAAGCGCAGTGGATTTGGGACTTGAATGCATCGCTATGACGGATCACAACACGCAATCGGCACTTGCGGATCAGGAACGGGTTCAGCGGCAGTTCGGTCTCCCGATCATTTCAGGGATGGAGTGGACGACCTTTTACGGGCACATGCTGACGCTTGGGGTTGACCGCTTTATCGACTGGCGTGTGCTGGGACCAGATGACATCCATGAGGGGATTCGGCAGGTGCATGAGCAGGGAGGCATTGCAGGGATTGCCCATCCGTTCAGGATTGGAAGTCCGATCTGTACGGGGTGCTTTTGGGAGTACACGATTCAGGATTGGCATGAGGTGGATTATATAGAAGTCTGGTCAACGCTTATGCCATCTATTAAGCGGGATAGCCAGCGGGCGTTTGCCATGTGGACCGATTTGTTGAATCAGGGGTATCGCATCACTGCGGTAAGCGGTCGGGACTGGCATGTATCTAAACCAGATGATGCGCTTCCGGCTGTTACGTATCTGGGTGTTCATGATGAAGCAGAAGAGCGAGAAGGTTTAGCAGGCCGGGCAGTTGAGGCGATTCGCCACGGTTCAGTGTCAGTTACGATGGGACCGTTACTGACGATGTGGGCACAGATTAAGGGCAGAGAAAATCGTTATCACATCGGCGAATGTATAGAGCTGACTGTAGAGGATTCACTATCGGTGACGGTTCAATTGGATGTGGAAGCAAGAGCATCCCATTATAACCTCAAGCCTCAGAATCTTCGTCTTCTGCTGACAAGTAGTCATGGAATATGCTCCGAGATTCAGATCCCTGCTCAAACAGGAGAATATACGCTGTCATTGCAAGATCCGCTAGGAAAGGGCTGGATAAGAGCCGAGCTTTACGGCTGCATGGAAGACTGCGTGATGATGATTGCTTTTACGAATCCGATTTATATGGCTTACACAATAGAAAGGCTGGGCTTCGGACGGTGTCAACAAAACAAGAGAACATAAAGCAGCTTATAGAAGAATATATGAAGGTTAATCAAATGGGTCCGGGGGATCGGCTGCCGTCGGAAACTGCACTTTCCCAATCGTTTCGTGTCTCACGTACGACGCTACGGGGAGCTATCCGCCAACTGGAATCGGAAGGTAAGCTGCTTGTAAAACACGGGAGTGGCACGTTTGCTACTTGCCCGCTGCCGAGTATTCCAAGCTCACTGGATCGCCTGTATAGCATCGGGGACATGATTCGTTCGGCAGGGCTACGGGAAGACGAGCAGCTGGAATCCATTCAGAGAATTTCGGTTTGTCCTCCTGATATTGCCGAACAGATGAGACTTTCCGAGAATGAGCCCATGATTGCTCTAGAGCGTACACGCACTGCCAACGGAGAGGCTGTAGCCCACTCTATAAACTGGATGCCAGAGAAATTAGCCGGACCCATTCTGGAAGATGACTCTTTTTCAGGCTCGCTTTTTCAGAGTCTTGAGTTCAAGGCGGGGGTGCGAATCGTCGGAGCATATTCCGAGCTTACCGTTCCCAACTATGACGACGCACATATGACACGTCTGCTGAAGCATCCGCAGGCTACGGTATTACTATTGAAGCAGCTTCACTATGATGAAATGAACAGGCAGGTGCTGTATTCTCTGGATTATGTCCGCAGTGACATTTTCCGTTTCTGGGTGCGTCGTACGCGCTGATTCAATCAGAATGTGGCATCTCCTATTGAATTGTGCTAGTTTTACATATTCCATGGGTTAAAAATCGTCATATCTCGTCAATACTGATCTATATGCACTTCATGATGATACACACATGGCAGGATGCGTATAAGGAGGTAACGGGATATGAGGTGGCTTGGATGGCTGCTCAAAAAAGGAATGACGGTGGTGTTGGTTAGCGCACTAACGCTGGCAGTGACAGGTGTAGTCGTTAATGCTTATGTTCAATCGCTGCTGCGGCAGTTTAACATTCAGCTTGATCATCAGCCCATATGGGGATTGGGTTGGCTAAAAGGCAGCGCGGGTACGGACCAAAGCACAGACACGGGGAAGAACAAGACGACAGGAAGTGGCTCGGGAAGTGTAACACCGCCTGATGATGCGTTGCCTGTCATGGGACAGGGCTTAGAGGAAAGCGGGAGTGAGGCTGGTGGCGTAGCCAATGGCAAGGTATCTCAGGAGGGGGCCACGTCGGCCGGAACATCAGGCAACGAGTCACGGAAGCAGGCAGAAGGTACAGCTACACCCGAAACGAGTATTGAAGGCCATGATTTAGTGATTACGCCCGACCATTTGACGGAGAAGAAGAACAACTTACCGGCTGCACAGAAGCAGGAAATTTTTGCGATTCTGATGAATAAGCTACCGCCGGAGGAGATGCAGAAAATATCAGCTGCGATGGAAGGCGGTCTCACCGAGCAGGAGCTTCAGGATATTCAGCAGGTGCTTGCGAAGTATTTGACCAAAGAGGAATATAACAAGTTGATGGATTTGCTTAAATGAGTATTTTGCAAAATCTTGAATAATAAACGATGAATTCATGGGAAATGTTTATGCTCAAAATAGGACTGTAGAATCCGCGCCATGCGCGGATTTTTTTGCGTGTCAGGAAGGAATTGGAGTGTAGTTGAATTCTTTGTAAAGGCTATGTTAAAGTAAACAGTGTTGTGAAAAGGTTAAATTTTTGAAACCTTTTACGCAACTATGCAATGGTAGATAGCGACTAATATCATAGATGCTTGTGAATACAGGCTAGGTTCATAATGTGAAAGACCAATAACGAACGCATTTATATAGAGATAAGATATGCTGAAAAGGAGAGAGTCATGAAGGTTTTGAGGGAGCAGGATTCACCAGACAGCAGGAATGCAGACTCAAACGTTGCAGACAAGCCTGCTGTGGAAGCGGGGAAAATAGCAAAGTGGTGGAGCGGTCGGAGAAAGTGGTTGAGCTGGACGGCAGGCGGTGTGGTGATTGCAGGCAGTCTTATTTTTGCGAGTAATCAGTATGTCGGGGCTAACACAGTTCCTTATTATAAAGTGTATGTAAAAGGCGTCGAGGTCGGGAATATCTTGAATGAGCAACAACTTAAACAGCTGTACGCAACGAAGAGCAAACAATATAAGGACAAGTATCCCGGCGTCGATATGGTGCTCAATACGAGCGCGGTAACGACAGGCATTGAGAAGGCATATAAAGCGGATATCGACAGCGCGGCCACGCTGAAGAAGCTGGACGGTATGCTGACAGCGTATGCCAAAGGGGTAGAAGTGAAGGTCAACGGTCAGACGGTTGGCATTGTAAAGGACAAAGCGACTGCACAAGCGGCTTTAAAACAAGTACAGAAGAAGTACACACCTGTGGGTGAGGGTACATCTACAGGCATCAAGGGGCTGGTTCGCAAAACATCCGTGGGCAGCAGCCATGCGAGTGCTAGTACTAAAACCCCTAAAGCATGGCTGGAGTCTGCCAGTATCCGTGAAAAAATCGCGTACGAGCCTGTGAAAGCAGACCCGAACAAGGTGCTGACGGAGGCTGAAGCAGTCAAAGTGTTGACTGAGGGGCGCGAGGCTCCTATCACGTATACAGTGCAAGAAGGCGATTCTTTGTCTTCGATTGCAACTAAATTTAATATGACCGCTTGGGAGATTAAGCAGAACAATCCCGGTTCGCGTGAGCTGTATTTGCAAATTGGAGACGAATTGAAGCTTACTGCTCCAAAGGTTCCGGTTACGGTCCGAACAGTAGAGAAGGTCGTCGAACAGATTGCCATCGAGCCTGAGGTTGAGATTCGCCAGAGCGATGAACTGAAGGCAGGAGTTACCAAAGTGGTCAGACCGGGACAAGCAGGTCTTAAAGAGATGGACTATCGTTTGACCAAGGAGAACGGCGAGGTCGTGCAAGAGGAATGGCTCGGTCAAAAGGTGCTGCAGCCGTCTGTTACTGAGGTGGTTCTTAGAGGGACGAAGGTCGTGGGAGAAGGCTCAGGACAGTTCGCTTGGCCGGTGTCCGGCGCATCGATGTCGAGTAGCTTTGGCGCACGTTGGGGACGTATGCATGAGGGTGTGGACTTGGTCGGTAGTGCTGATATTCACGCATCAGATGAAGGCGTGGTATCATTTGCAGGTCAGCAGAATGGATACGGCAATGTCATTATGATTGATCATGGCAACGGCTACCAAACCGTGTACGGGCATTTGAGCAGCATTGGCGTTCATGTAGGACAGGTGGTTCAGCAAGGCGAATCGATTGGGGTCATGGGGAACACAGGACGCTCAACCGGAACGCATCTGCATTTTGAAATTCGTAAAGATAATACGCCACGCAATCCAATGACGTATTTAAGATAGATTGGATGTTTATATCGAGAGTTACATGATTTATCAGAATCAAAGGGAAAGGCCATGTTTTTCTGCATGCTTAACATTAGGTGCAGGCATGGTTTTTTTCTGCGTAAAGAAAAGGGTCTAGAGAAGTAATGGAATGGCTCACGGGTATGATAGAATAGAATAAACATCTTATAGGTACTGACAAACGTAAGTTAATTATAAATTATGATCCGTGAAGAGAGGTGAACGCTATATGCAGGGAACGATTCTGGTAGTGGATGATGAACAGCCAATCGCTGATATTTTAAAATTTAATTTGGAAAAAGAGGGCTACCAGGTGATTTGCGCCTTCGATGGAATCAGCGCGGTGGATATCGCGGTCAAGCAGCAGCCTGACCTGATTCTGCTGGATCTGATGCTGCCAGGCATGGACGGCATGGATGTATGCCGCGAGGTGCGCGGGCATCAGCTCCAGACGCCGATTATTATGCTGACCGCTAAGGACGGCGAAATCGACAAAGTGCTGGGGTTGGAGCTGGGCGCGGACGATTATGTGACAAAGCCGTTCAGCACACGGGAATTGCTGGCACGGGTGAAGGCACAGATGCGCAGACAGCAACGCGGCGGGGCAAGCGCTTCGGAAAGCCGGCCGCAGGAGGATAAGCAGGGGCTGCGCGTGGGCGACCTCTTTTTTGATACGGATATGTATACAGCTTACAAAAACGGAACACCGCTTGACCTGACGCACCGTGAGTATGAGCTATTGCACTACATGGCGAAGAATGCCGGAAAAGTCATGACGCGGGAGCATTTACTCCAGGCGGTGTGGGGCTTCGAATACTACGGGGATGTGCGGACAGTGGATGTGACCATTCGGAGGTTGCGCGAGAAGATTGAGGAGAACCCGAGCAAGCCGGAGACCATCCTGACACGCCGTGGCCTTGGATATATCGTGAGCGGGGGCAAAGGTGGCCTGCGGGCATGAGATGGCTGTCTTTCTTTCGTACCATTCATGCAAAGCTGATTATTATCTATGTGCTGCTTATCTTGGTGGCCATGCAGCTGATTGGGGTCTACTTTGTCAGCTCGATGAAGAACTCTCTCACGAGTAATTTTACGCAGGATTTGCAAGCACGGGCGGAGATGCTGTCCGTGCTGGCGGAGCAGGATCTGAGTGGCAGTGACGGCAAAATGGAAGAAGACAGCGTGGAAAGCCTGCGTGCACGCGTGAATAATTTGTTTGATTTCAGCGGCGCGGAAATTCAGGTGCTGGATGCCAGCGGCAAAGTATTAATTACTTCTCAGGGTTCACACGCCGATTATGTCGGACGCAAAAATACGCAGACAGTGGTCAGCCGCGCACTCCAAGGTATCCGTGATAACGAGGAATACATGGTGGACGAGGATAATGTCCGCAAGAAGGTCGTCGCCAAACCTGTTATCAGCCAAGGCAAGATTGTCGGTGCGGTGTACATCGCCGCTTCGATGACCGAGCTCTACGATACGATGAAACGCATTAACAATGTGTTTCTCTCAGGTATGCTCATTGCGCTCGCGTTGACGGCTGTGCTGGGCGTGGTATTGGCCCACACGATTACGCACCCGATTAAGGTGATGACACGTCATGCAACGGAGGTTGCCGAGGGCAAATTCGACCAGCAGATGCCTGTATTTGGTGATGACGAGATCGGCAGGCTCAGCGTGGCCTTTAACTATATGACAGGCCGTCTGCGTGAGGCGCTGTCCCAAAATGAAGAGGAGAAGGAGAAGCTCTCCTCCATCTTGACCAATATGAGCGACGGTGTGGTCGCTACTGATGACAATGGCCGGGTCATTCTGGTCAACCGTCGGGCCAGCGCCATGCTGGGCGTAAACGAGAACGAAATGACCGGCAGGCATATCGCGGTACTGCTGGGGATCGACCCGGAGGAAACCGAGGCCCTGTATAGCGGCTCTTCGGCCTCCACGCTCTTGCAGCTGGAGCCAGCCGGTCAGGATGAACCCATCGTCATCCGTGTGACATTCACGCCGATTCATCGGCGGGAATTTGGCATTACGGGAACGATTGCCGTGCTCCAGGACGTGACGGAGCAGGAGGAGATGGAGACGACACGGCGGGAATTCGTAGCGAATGTATCACATGAGCTGCGCACTCCGTTGACGACCATCCGCAGCTATGCTGAGGCGCTGGATGACGGCGCGATGGCTGAACCGCAGCTCGCGGAGCGTTTCGTGGGCGTGATCCGCAACGAGACAGAGCGTATGATCCGGTTGGTTACGGATTTGCTGCATCTGTCACGGCTCGATTCCAATGAGGCACCTTTGCGGATGCAGCCTGCAGATGTGATGGAGATGCTGGACGAGGTCGCAGATCGGTTTTCTTTTCAAATGAAGCAAAAGCACATTCGCTCAGGGATGTTCGTAGAGCAGGGAATCGGTAAAGTCGTGATCGACCGGGACCAAATTGAGCAGGTGCTGGATAACCTGATGTCCAATGCGTTGAAATATACGCCAGATGGCGGGAGTATTCGGATTGAAGCTCGCCGCAACAGTGAGGGAATGCTGTCCATTTCGGTACAAGACACCGGAATTGGTATTCCCAAAAAAGATCTGGACCGGATTTTTGAACGGTTTTATCGTGTAGACAAGGCGAGATCGCGCAATATGGGTGGCACGGGACTGGGGCTGTCGATTGCCCGGGAAATTGTAAAGGCGCATGGGGGCCAGATTTTTCTGGAGTCGGAATACGGTCAGGGAACCTGCACGACCTTTACGCTACCCATGTCGAGTGAAGGGAGGGAAGCACAGTGAAGGAACGTTTGAAGTCCTGGACGCTTATTTTGCTGGTTGCTTCCAGCCTGGTACAGACTTATTTTTTGATTTACCGCCTTCCAGGCAGTGATTCTGTACTCACTTCAGAAACGAACTATGTCAAAACCGAAAGCATGGGGCAGGAGAAAAAGATTGAGAACCTTGTGTTTCCTGATAAAATGCTCATTCACCAAGGTGAGAAGAAGCATACCGTTTTTTATCCGGGTGTTACTTTTTACGATTTAATTTATACACGGCTGGAAAGCCGGAGCTTTAACAACTTTCAACGTCGAAGTATCCAATCGGCAGACTGGGCGCAGATTCGCAGCGAAAATGAGGGCATTGAATTATCTTTTTCAGGCGGGGTCCCGGTTTCATTATTGGAGCGGGTCATGCGTCTGACGCCGGATTCGGTGTTTCAGGGAGAGACGATTAACCGCATTTGGATTTATATAGACGAAAAGAATGCCAAGCCGCATGCGCTCTTTTTCAGTGCTAGAGGCGATGTGGTGTATGAGGCGAACCAGTTCGACATGACGGTAGAGGACATTCGGCAGCATGTGAATTTCGGTAAAAATGCCCCGTTGTACGAGCTGGTGGATAATCAGTACTACATTCCCGTGAATGACCTGGAAACGGTGCAGCCTGTGGTGTATGCCGGGTTGTTTACGACAGAGCAAATGCAGCGGAACTTGTTCTTCGATCCGGGGATTACGCGCAATATTCAGGAGAAGGACGGCTCACAAATTTACACGGACAGCAAGCGTAGTCTGCAAATCAAGCAGGAGCAACGATGGATGAGCTATACCGATCCCAGTGCGCCAGGGGCAAGTGGAAGCAGTCCAATTAGGGATGTGCTGGCCGCAGTTGATTTTGTGAATCAGCATGGCGGTTGGGATGCTTCGTACCAAATGAAATTAAGAAGCAGCGATGAAAATCGAACGACTGTGTTGTTTCAGCAGTATTATGGTGCTTATCCGGTGCTGGACACACCATCGTTCCGCTTTGGTACAATTTCGCTGCAAATCCAGCAAGAAACGGCTTCTGTCTATGAACGTTCGCTACTGTATCTCAAGGGAGGAGAGCAATCCTCGAAGAAGGTTATGCTGCCGGGTGGCGAGCCCTTGAAGAAGCAACTGGAGACTGTAGGCAAAGGGAAGACGATTCGAGATCTGACTCCCGTATATCAGCCGGAGCTGATTAATGATGGATTGAAGCTTTCTCCTGAGTGGCGCGTTACGCTCAGTGACGGTTCTGTTGCTGAGATTCATGCTGTCCCTGTAACGACAGCATCGAATACAACACAAACACAGCCAGACCAGGAGACAAAGAGGTGACAGGAAGGGGGAACGGGAATGGATTGGAGCCGCGCCAAAAACGTACTGATCTGTACATTTTTGCTGCTCAATGTGGTATTGAGTTATCAACTGTGGCATGACGCGCAGGAAACGGTAGGGCCGAATTTGGATTTTACTTCATTGGATGAAAATACGCAGCGTTTAATGGAAGAGAAAAGCATTCAGGTGCTGGCTCCGATTCCCGGGGATACCCCGCAGCTGCCTAAACTTTCTTACACATACGTTCATAGTGGAGAAAAGGATGATCGTGTGCAGCTGGTGAAGCCGGTGGACAGCAAACTGGTATTCACCCATGACGCGTTAGTTGAGGCATTGGAGCCACAAATCAAGGATATCGATAACTTCCAGTATGATCCGCTGGATGTTCAGGAGGAGTTGGCATCCGGACAAGCAGATGCTTTTGTACTTCATCCGCTGGTTCAGGGCAAGTGGCCGCTATTTAATGTGAAGCTGGCTCTGTTTTACAGCAATCAGAAGATTACAGGGTATCGCAAAATTAAGGTCGATCTCCAGCCTTCGGATGAGGCAAAGAAAATGCTGCCTGCGTCCAAAGCACTGGCAAGGCTGATTGATGGCTATTTGCCACGCGACTCGATTGTGAAGGATATCCGGCTCGGTTATTACGGACAGACCTTTAACTCCGATAGCCAGGTGGCTGCCCCCGTGTGGCGGTTTATGATGGATAACGGGAAAGGTGTGTACTATGTGCAGATGAACGGAGATGTCATTAGTCCAAAGACAGAACATACAGAAGGGTCTTGAACAGATATGGGGATTTCATTTACCGTGCTGTCGAGCGGTTCGACCGGCAACGCTACCGTTGTGCGGAACGAAGACACGACATTGCTCATCGACGCAGGTCTCAGCGCGAAGCGTATTGACGAATTGCTGAAAGAACGCGATCTGAGCGGAGAAGAGTTGGATGGTATTTTGGTCACGCATGAGCATTCCGATCATGTTAAAGGACTAGGCGCCATGGCGCGTAAATATAATTTACCTATATATGCTAACGAGAAGACATGGTTTGCCATCAGCAATGCTGTTGGGCAAATTGCAGACGATAACCGCAGAATATTGGAGACAGGCGCAACGCGGGAATTTGAGTCATTACGCGTGGAGTCTTTTGGCATATCCCATGATGCGGCTGAGCCTGTAGGATATAGCTTTTATGATGGGGCAGAGAAGCTCAGTGTAGCGACCGATCTTGGCTATGTCAGCGACAAAGTGAAACAGGCGATATCAGACGCGGATGTATTGGTGCTGGAGTCTAATCATGATGTGGAAATGCTGCGTATGGGTCGTTATCCGTGGAACATCAAGCGCCGTATTCTCAGTGATATCGGTCATTTATCCAATGAGATGGCGGGCGCGATTCTTAGCGAGCTATTGACAGGACGTACGAAGCGAACGTATTTGGCACATTTGAGCCGCGACCACAATATGATGGAACTTGCGAAGTTGACTGTACGTGGGGCGATGGAAGACCGCGGCTGTTTTTACAAGGACAGTGAATTTCGATTGTGCGATACGTACTATGATCGTCCTACACCTTGGGATAAGGTAAGTGAGCCATAAAGCTGTCCAGCTCGGCGGCTTTGCGTTCTACCTCTTCACGGGTCACTACGCCTTTGTCCACCAGTAGTTCAATCAATGTACTTAGCGCCAGTGTATTGCGGTAATGCTCGTCTTTCAAATCCGCAAGCTTGGCAGCCATGCGAACTTCATCCATAGCCGAACGATGTGAATTCATCATATATTCCTCCTGTAAAAATATTTTAGAAATGGCGTACAATGAGCTTGGTTCTGCCTGTGGTTTTGTTGGGTGCTGTGATACAATAAAGCTAACAACGGAAAGCTTTCTGAAGGAAGGCTCTCATCGAAAGTATAGGCAGCTTTAAGCGGACGGGAACAGGCCAGAACGTCTCTATGAGACGATCATTTTGTAATAGAATAGAAGACTTGTTACTATTGTAGTCCATTGGTTTGGAAATCATTCCTCTTTTTTCCTCTATTCGGGGTCAGATTCGGCGTGTATGCTAATTTATGAGATTCGGTTGCTTAGGAAGGCACCATTTGTGGTGATTAATAAGTAGGCCGGAACGATTGGTTGCTGGATTCCGATGATAAGGGATATTCAATCCATTTGAGATGTTCAACGGAGCAGGTTCTCTGTAGCATAGGTTGGCGCAAGCCCGAATAGCCCTAATTTTTTAGTGAGTGTCGGTGCATGACAACGAAGGGGAGAGGATTAGCATGGGCTTGTTTGAGGACGATTTTTATTCAACAAAGGTATCCACACGTGCGGCTAAAAAAATGGCATTTAAGGCGCGCCGTGGAGGACGTGGACGTTGGCCACACAGGAAGCGTGGAGTAAGTCCGGTGCAAGCTGCTGTCATTAGCGGTGCAGTCAGTGCAGTGGTTGCTGTGCTTCTGTTCAGCTTTATTACAGGCCTGCCCTCCACTACGGCGGTAACGGGAGCCAGTCACTATCCCTTGCGGCAAGCAGCGGGTGATCCGTATGATCGGATTGTGCAGGCGGCAGCCAAGGTGCGCCCAGCCGTCGTCAGCATCGTGAATCTGAAAGAGGAAGATGGTAAAAGCACGGAACAATCCGCGCTTGGATCGGGTGTCATTTTCCGAGTGAGTTCAGGCAAAGCCTTCATTATGACAAATAACCATGTGGTCGAAGGATCAGATGATCTGGATATTGTAACGGTAGACGGCGTCAGAAAAGAGGCAAAGCTGATCGGAAAGGATCGCATTAGTGATATCGCTGTACTCGCAGTTGACGATAAAGGCATTAGCACGGTAGCGGATATCGGCGACTCCAGTAAACTTCGTCTGGGTGAGACGGTCATTGCTATTGGCAATCCGCTTGGCCTGGGAGACACGCTTACCTCCGGTATTGTGAGTTATACGAATCGCATCATTCCGATTTCCATTAACCAGGATGGCGTATATGACTGGGAGCAGCATGTGATCCAGACTGATGCGGCGATTAATGAGGGAAACAGCGGCGGAGCGCTGGTCGATCTGGACGGACGTGTGATCGGCATCAATACGATGAAAATCGCTGATACTGGTGTTGAGGGACTTGGTTTTGCCATTCCCGCCAATGAGGTAATGAAGACGGTGAATGAACTGGTTGAGGACGGCAAGATCACCCGCCCTTATCTGGGGGTATACACGGTGGACCTCAACAATGAATATGCACCGCTGGATGAAACTCAGCGCAAGGAGCTCAAGTTGCCGGACAGCGTGAAAAATGGGGCAGTCGTTCTGGAGGCCCATGGTCCTGCCAAGGAGGGTGGCTTGAAGCTGAACGATGTCATTACAGCGTTTGATAGCGAACCGATTAACTCTACCCTTGATTTACGTCGCTACTTGTACGATAACAAGAAGATTGGCGATGAGCTGAAAGTTACTTTTTACCGGGCAGGCAAGGAAGAAACGGTGATGTTAAAATTAACAGATAAGCCGGAAGGCTAAGGTAACTTATAGGCTTAACTATAAAAAAAGGCGTTCACCGGCTCATTTCCGGGAACGCCTTTTTCGATCTTCTGCTGAGCCTTAGATTAGGATGTCGTTCCCGTTACACGGGTTCCGCTCTTGGTGATTTTGTATGTCACCACATCGCCGCTCCAAAAATGGAACTTCAGCGTGACTTCACCATCTTTTACACTATTAAAAAATTCAGGTAGCAGCTTGATGCCATTGGCATCATAGGCAGGGGCAAAAGTATTGCCAAACTCTTTATAAGGCGTCCAATCCTGTGGACCGGCATTGCCACCATTGGTATAAACGGCTTCCATCGTGGCGAGCTGGCTACCGCGGAATTCCGTTGGAATGGTAAAGGCTTGTGTAGTCCCTTCGACAGCACTTAATTTTGGAGTATCATACACGACTACTTTGAAATTCCAGTCTGCCCCCTTGTTAAACTTAGCGGTAATGACGGCATTCTCCCCATATTTACCGGAAGTGGTCAGGCTGGTGAGCAAGCTGGCTTTTAAGGTTAATGTATCTCCGCTCAGCGTATAGTCGGTGCCCTGTGTCAGTTGCCTGTTGTTGACACTGAGTGTTTTCAGCTGATTGCCATTCAGGTTTAAGGTGACCTTGGCATCCTGAGCAGGAGTGCCCTTCTTCAAGTGAATGAGGTCACTGGCTGCATTGGAGGAACGCCCTTTTAGACTGGCTTTAATAACATTAAAGAGCTCGGGATCAGACCATTTGTACGTTGTGCGGTTAAAATGCTGGCCGTTATCCCAGAGCATACCTGTTATTTTCTTCTCTTTCATGTAATAGGTTAAATACTCGAAGAATTTCAGCTTTTCGCCTTGTTCAATAACGCCTGTATTTTTATCGAAGCCGAGTAGACCGAATTCACCTACAATAACCGGAATACCTTTGGCTACAAAGGTGTTATAGACGTTATCAAAGGTTTGGATGATATCGTTTTTAGTATCTTTATCAAAAGTAGTATGGCCCGCAATATTTACACTGAAAGGCCAATAACCATAATAGTGGACGGTGGCAATCAGATTGGGATCATTCAGCTTGGTTATCGTGTTATACAGCTCGTTGATTTTGGCCTGAGCAGGTGAAGTATCCAAGCCAGGCAGAACAAGGGGACGAGTGGCATTCTTACCGCCAGAGGCGCGGACAATTTTGTGGAAGGATACATTCAGTTCTTGGAGCATCTGATTCATTTTCGCTTCATCCGTAGTCCCTCCTTCAGAGAAACGGGGTTCGTTAATACTTTCGAACATCAGCTTGTTAGGTTGATCTTTAAAGCGTTGGGCAATTTGTGTCCATAATGCCTTATAGCGAGCCAGCACCTCATCATGTTTGGGCTCCATACTGCTTACCCACGTCCATGAATCATGATGGACATTGATCATGACGTACAGATTAGCATCCAGTGCCCAGCGAACAACCTCTTCCACACGGTTCATGTAGGCAGACTCAACGGTATAGTTCGGTGCTGCTCCAATGTGCTTATCCCAGGTGACCGGGATGCGTATGCTTTTGTACCCTTGGGCAGCAATTTGCTGGATCAACGCCTGGGTAATGCGCGGATTGCCCCAGGCTGTTTCATCCGCCCCCACAGCATCCAGAGAATTTCCTAAATTCCATCCAGGCTGCATGGCTTCCACATACGATTGCATGCTGCTCGCAGCCGCAGCTTGTGGTGCTTGTCCGTCAGATTCGGCAGCAGCGGCAACGGATGCGAACGTAGATAACAACAGGGTAATGGCAAGCGTCAACGACAGCAATGAAACGGGTCTTCGTTTTAACATAACAGGCCCCTTTACAAAGTTATTTTTGAAAGCGCTTTCCAATAAAACACTACCACACTATTTGAATATGGAATACCTGTATAATTCATGTAAAAATCATGTGTTAATTAGATATTTTAATTTTGTAAGCGTTATTATTGAAAAAATACAGAAATGAGTGTAGAATCTATGGCCCTACGTGGATTGTAGTATAGCATCGGATTTGTAAATACAAAAGAAAGAAGGAGATGAATATGAATAAGTGGGACACGGAAGAGGCCATTCGACGCTGGGATATGCATGCAGGAAACTTTACTGCCAAGTACACGGAGGAAGGAGATCGATCTCGCGAAGTACTGCTAAACCCGGCATTACAAGCCTGTATGGGACCTCTCGGGGGCAAAAAAGTGCTGGATGCCGGCTGTGGCGAAGGCTATCTAAGCCGTAAAATGGCCAGGGCGGGTGCGTTGGTAGAGGCTGTCGATTACTCGACAGAGATGCTGAGGCTAGCCAAAGAGCGGACGCCGTCAGCGTTGGGAATTACATATCACCATGGCAATCTGGAAAAGCTGGAGATGTTCGGGGACCAGAGCTTTGATCTGATCGTGTCCAATATGGTCATACAGGACTTGGCCCATTATGAGCAGGCGATTGCCGAAATGCAGCGATTATTAGTTCCAGGGGGCCGCTTTATTTTTTCTATTCTGCATCCGTGCTTTCAGACGCCGCAGAGTGGTTGGGTGAAGGATGAGACTGGAAAAAAGCTGTATTGGAAAGTGGATCAATATTTCAACGAAGGCCCATTGGAGCAAGCGATCCCTTATGATCAGGAAGAAAAGTTTTTGTACTTTCACCGTACGCTGGGCAGCTATGTACAGACCATTATTGAGGCGGGTTTGCTGTTGGAAGGGATGATCGAACCCAAGCCGTCTGCTGACATGCTGGAGAAATATCCCCATTTCCGTGAAGACCTGAACGTCAGTAATTTTCTCATTTTTACAACCAGACGTCTGGGGTAAAAAGCAAGCCCTTTTCTTTCCGCGTCAAGTGTGGTAGAACAAAAGAAGGCGGTTTTGGCACACCTACAACAGGAAGAGCTTCAAACGGAAAGGGATGCAACTGGAATGTACGTGGTATGTAAAGAGCATGTGGAACTGGCAATTGATATGTTCGTCGATGAATACGAGGATGCACCGGATGTCGTCGATCTCAAGGAAACGAAATTTTCGGATTGGGACCCTCCAGTGAAGTGCAAGGAATGTGAGAACAAAGCAGAGTTTTTGGTCGTCTAAAAAACAAGCACGGGCGTTTCGGGCAGAAACGTCCTTTTTGTATACCAGAATTTTTGCAAAAATACCCCATACATAGAGCTATATTTATTCCCATCACGTGCTGAGACAGGAGTGAACGATGGATGGACCCTTTGCTGCATTCACTATTTCGTCCGCTTCAAGTCAATGGAAGTGATCTCTCCACGTATTATATCGAACAAAAGCCGTCTGCTGCGCTGAAAGCTTACGTGGCCTGTTATTGGGAGTCCGGTCCGGCTAATAGGGTGGTAGAAGAGAATCTAGCAGCTTCGTGCGAAGACACCGCTTTGTTAAGCTTGCCGCATGAAGAAACCATGGAGCGGGTATTACCTGACGGCTGTACGGATATTCTATTTGAATACGACCCGGTGAGTAAGCGTCAGGAACTCTCGTACTGTGGGACATTTACGCAACCGTTTGTGTCTGCCAGACAAGCAGGGTCCGAGACACGCATTTTTGCGGTGCGATTTTTTCCCGGTGGGGCACACTATTTTCACGGTATGCCGACTCATTTGTTTACAGGTGGTAATTATCGCTTGGAAGATCTCTGGCCCGAAAGCATCGCTGTGATAGGTGAGCGCATTATGGAAGCGCAGAATTTCAATGAACGGGTGCGCATAATGGATGAGTATCTTAACCAGCTTCTGCTGCGCCAACGCACGAACGATTGTAACCTGATGAAAAACTTGCTGCATCGCATCTTTGTGAGCGGCGGGAGTGTGGGGGTTAAGGAGCTTGCGGAGTGTGAGGCGATCAGTGAAAGACAACTTAACCGCAAGTTTGGGCAGTGGATCGGAATCAGCCCCAAAAAGTTCAGTGAAGTCGTCCGCTTCCAGAGCGTTCTACACAGTATTCAAAGCGGAGGGGGTCTGGATTGGACGGAGCTGGCATTGAAGCACAGCTTTTTCGACCAGGCGCATTTAATCCGCGATTTCCGCAGGTTTTATGGAGATTCTCCGCTTACTGCGGCTAAGGATTTACGGAAGTTGTCCGATTTTTACAATACACGCCCAGAGGCTTCGGCTATACTCAAAATATGAACAAGAATGGCAAAGGAGAGATGTGAATATGAGTGGAACACTGCAAGTTCGCGATCATTTGCTGAATGAGCTGGAGACCGGAGTACGGACGGGGGAAGCCTTAATCCGTAAAATTCGTCCAGAGGACTGGAGCTTTCGTCCACAGGATAATTTCCGTTCGCTGCTGGAGTTAGTGCATCACTTTGTACTTATTCCTGCTTCGGATCTTGCGATAATGCAGGAGAAGTCTGAGGGTGAAGTGGGAAGCATTGAAACCAGCCTGTCCGGGGTGGAAGATCCCGAGCGCTTGGCTACAACTTTCAGACAGAATTTTGAGGCTTATAAGGCTTACATTCTTTCGCTTAGCGAAGACGATTATCTGAACCGTTCAACGAAGGCCTTTTATATGGAGCATGGACATTTGCAGGTTCAATGGCAGATTGAGACCGTGACCCATGTGTTCCATCACCGTTCGCAGATTTATAATTATCTAAAGCAACTGGGACATGAAGTGAGCTTTTTTATGCTGTACGCTTGAGTATTTTTGTGAAGATTTATGGAGGGCACCTGTGCGGTGCTCTTTTTTGGTTGTAATTAAGCTTTTCTGAGATGATATGGCCTTACTCAAACGCACGTGAAACTTCTTTACTAACCCGTCTGAGAATGCCGATTTGCTCCTCATTCAATCTGCTGGTCAACGCAACAAACTCATCTATCGCCTCTTGCCGAATAGTTTCGTCTTCAGTCATATGTTCTTTGGAAGACATTAATTCACTGATAGACACGTTTAAGGCAGTTAACACTTTCTCCAAGGTATCAATCGAAAAGTTTCTTTCGCCACGCTCTAATGCACCAATATATCGATAGTCCAAGCTTGCGATGTCAGCCAGTTTTTGCTGTGTAAGTCCCTTTGCATTTCGAATAGCCCGGATTCTTGTACCCATTTGCTTGCGTAATTCTGTCATATAACCACCTCATAACAAGCTTATGGAAGATGAAGTGTAAAAGTCAGGTAGAAAAGAATTATTCAATTCTTTTTTGTTGTAACTCAACTAAAGCAACAATATTTTTTGTTATAGTAGTAAGAATTTCGAGCTCTGTTGTTTCTCTTGAATTTATGAGTAACATAAGTTCATTTATGATCTGTTTTCGATCCGTATTTTCATCGAATTGAAAAAGTTCAAAGGCTGGAACGTTTAATGCTAGAATTATTTTTTCCAACGTCTCCAATGAAATATTTCGATCTCCACGTTCTACTCCACCCATATAACTGTAATGAAGTCCTGCTGCTTCTGCCAATTGTTCCTGTGTCCATCCTTTAGCTTTTCTTAGTTCTCGTATTCGGTTTCCGACACTTTCTGGTAAACTCATGTAATCACCTCCACTTAAGGTTAGAAGAGGAGAGAATATCGTTACAGACCATCTTATACAAAATAAACACATATAAAACTGTACTTTTAAGTACTATTTATATTGACCTCCTTTTTCACTTTCTATACAATTGGTTATGAATGGAAATACAAGGAGGGGCTACTCTTGAGAACTTCTATCCTGAAATCACTTAAACCGGACATCATTGTTGAAATGTTAGAGATGGCTGTGGCTTTTGAAAATTGGAAAAAGGTGATGGAGACGGCGGATATTTTGTACCAATGTGTACAGCGTATCTATGAAGAACGGCAGTATCATAAAGCAATGAAATTATCCATCCCGCATGTCAATTTAGAACGTCCGTTGGTATACTATTTTGGTTTCAGTCACCTGATGTGTGGAATGGCTCACCAGAACCAGGGTGCATATGAGCAGGCAAGGGAGTGCATCTATAAGTATGCTGAGCTGGGGTGGATGGAGGATTTAGAGGAAGAAGACATTCAGGTTGTCGAGGAATTCAGGTTTTTAGCCAAAACTAATTTATATGCAGTAGATATTTTGTCTGGAAATATAGAGCTTGTCGAGGAATACGTAGCCTTTTTGCAGGATAATCTAGAGGAAATATTACCGGGGCTGAATACCATATTACAGGCAGCGCTTATGTATCATTTGGATGTAGGGGATATTTTACATACGTTTGCAGAGCAGATTGATGAATTCGGGAGTTATGAAGACGCAGAGAACATATCTTACTATTATAGCTACTGCTATCACTTGGCTTTGTACTATCGGAAGTACAATAGATTACAGGATGCAGTGGGACTTACTGTGCAGGCGATGCAACTAGCCGATCAGTCGGGTAACGATCGTAATTTCAAGAAATGTACGGCATTGTTTGAATCATTACGGGAGTCAGCGACAGCGGAACAAATCAGAGAATATCGACAGATGCTAATGCAGTGTCTTGATGAATACGAAACGGATAGGCATTTCATTGTGAAGAGCGTAAATGAATGATCCGCTATAACCTGAACAGGGAATAGGCTCGTAGTGGAGAGGAAATAGATAGGTAAGAGACGTTTCAGGTGCTAAAATAACTATGTTAAAGGTATGTTTTTAAGTTAGGGATCGTAAATACGATTTTACATTATCATTCGACATAGATAGGGGTATGGAATTTGTTTATTCAGCTTATAGGTGTGGGCAAGTTAAAAGAGAAGTATTTGGTCATGGGCATTCAGGAATACGCTAAACGGCTTGGGCCATACATCAAGTTTCAAATGATCGAAGTAGCCGATGAAAAGGCTCCTGACACACTGAGCGAAGCGGAGGTTCGACAGGTCAAGGAACGAGAGGGCGAGCGCATCCTTGCTCATGTGAAAAGCGAAGCACACGTCATTGTACTCGCCATCGACGGCAAACTGTGGAGCTCGGAAGAACTCGCAGGGGAACTGGACAAGCTCGGCACCTACGGTACAAGCCATGTTGTCTTCGTCATTGGCGGCAGTCATGGTCTCTCTGACGAAGTCCTCCGCCGCGCCCAACAGAAGCTGAGCTTCGGAAGGATGACTTTGCCACATCAGCTGATGCGATTGGTGCTGGTGGAACAGATTTATCGGGCGGTGAAGATTAATCGGGGGGAACCGTACCACAAGTAGGAGGGAATTTCATTTTGTCAAGTTGAATTTACAATTCTCAAAATTTTTAATGTATAATAAAATTGGTTGTTTTGTCTATAAGGAGATTGTAAATTATGCATTTGGAAAATAACACTTTTGATAAAAATGAATTTCTTGAGTTGGTTGATAAAATTCGTAGAGAGTCGAGTGTTTCAATAGAGAATAGTAAACAAATTGAACTAGGACAGTACTTTACTAACACTAAAATCGCATCTCTTATGGCATCTATGTTTAACGATGGTAGAAGTGAAATTAGATTACTTGATGCAGGAGCTGGAGTGGGTTCCTTAAGCGCAGCATTCATCGCAGAAATGTGTTGTAGAGGAGATAGACCTAAAGAGATTTCAATTGTTGCATATGAAAAAGACCCAGTGCTGTTACCGTATTTATTTAAAACCAGAGATATTTGCAATAATACCTGCAAGCAATTAGGGATAAAATTAAATTGGGAAATATTGAACCACGATTTCATTAATGAAAGCATAACTCTCTTGGAAAAAGAAAAATTGGAAGGGAGGGAATTTGAACGATTTGATTGCGCAATTTTGAACCCACCCTATCGTAAGATCCATAGTAGTTCTTTGGAACGGAAATTTTTAAGAAGAATCTCAATTGAAACTTCTAATTTATATTCTGCCTTTGTCATCTTAGCAATACGCCTTTTAAAGAGCAATGGTGAGTTGGTAGCAATTACACCTAGAAGTTTTTGCAATGGACCGTATTTTAAATCTTTTCGAAAAGAAATGTTAAATGAAACAACATTTTTCCAAATTCATACTTTTGAATCGCGAAGGAGCATATTCAGTGACGATGGTGTACAACAGGAAAACGTAATTTTTAAATTAATAAAGGAAAAATTAAAAAATAATTATAATGTAATTATTTCGTCTAGTTTCGCAAATACAGATGAGATCGTTAAATACACTATACGCTATGATCAATTTGTACATCCTAATGACAAAGAATTGTTTATAAGAATATTAAAAAATGATTCAGGATATAAAATCTCAGATAAAATAGATAGGTTGGGGAATTCCATACAAGATCTAGGGATTTCAGTATCTACGGGTAGAGTAGTTGACTTTAGATTTAAGGAGTACCTGTATAACCAGCCATTACATGGAACAGTGCCGTTAATTTACCCTTTTCATTTTGAGGATGGATTTGTAAAATGGCCTAAACTCAATAGTAAGAAAGCAGATTTTATTCTTCAGAATGATATCACAGAAAAACTTTTATTACCCTCTGGATTTTATGTTGTAGTAAAGCGCTTTTCCTCAAAAGAAGAACTTAAAAGAGTTGTTGCAGCTATCTATGACCCTGAAAAAGTGATGTTATCAAAAGTTGGATTTGAAAATCATGTGAATTTCTATCACATTGAGGGAGAAGGATTAACTGAGAGTATAGCTAAGGGACTAACTGTATTTTTGAATTCCTCATTAATTGACTCATATTTTCGTCAATTCAATGGTCATACTCAAGTAAATGCAACTGATTTAAGAAATCTTAAATATCCTCGAATAGAACAATTAGAGGAATTAGGTAAAAGAGTAGGTAGCCAATTGCCTGAACAATATAAAATTGATTTAATGATAAATGAATTATTCGAAAATGGTGAATGTAATTATTAATAATTGGAGGAATAGCTCATGTCATTACAAGAAGAGATAGATAATAAGGCAAAAGAAATTCAAGCTGACGGTTATCCAATGTCAATTGGAGAACTGGCAAATATGTATAGGGATGGAGAATTACAAGTTAACCCTGAATTTCAAAGGTTTTTTAGATGGTCAGACTCCCAAAAAACTAAATTAATTGAATCAATACTTTTGGGAATACCAATACCACCAATATTTGTATCACATGGTGAAAAGGGAATATGGGATGTTATTGATGGTCTACAGAGATTATCGACAATATTTGAATTTATGGGTTTATTGAAATCTCCAGAGGATACGTTGAAGCCAGCTAGTAAATTATTAGGTACAAAGTTTTTACCATCATTAGAAAATAAAATGTGGGATAACCCTGATGATTTAGAAAATTCTTTTACCCAAGAATTAAGAATTGATTTTAAAAGATCCAAATTTGATATTAAAATAATAAAAAAAACTAGTGATAAAGATGCAAAGTACGAGCTTTTTCAAAGAATTAATACAGGTGGTTCAAAATTATCAGACCAAGAAATTAGAAATTGTCTATTAATAATGGTGAATAGGAGCTTTTATTTATGGGCAGCAGAACTAGTGAAGCATCAATCATTTATTAACTGTATTCCTCTTTCAGAAAAACAACAATTAGAACAGTTCAATATGGAAATTTTGATGCGTTATTTAGTTATTCGACATGCAGATTTAAATAAGATTAAAGGTAATGAAGACATTGGAGAGTTTATATCGGAGGAAATTATCGGTATAGCTGAAAATAAATCAATAGATCTACAAAAAGAAACAACAATATTCCACAAAACCTTTGATTACCTTGATAGAATTCTTTCTGATGATGCTTTTCGAAAGTTTGATGATGAAAAGATGAAATTTAAAGGTGCATTTTCAATGCCAGCATTTGAAGTAATTATTGCAGGTGTAAGTGAGAATATAAATGAAATTACTACCAAGCCCCCAGAGGAAACAATTCAGACAATTAAGAACATATATAAATCTCCTCAATATTTAAGTGTTACAACTAGAGGGGGGGCTCGCCCTATCACAAGATTGAAAGATCTAGCTACATTAAGCAAGGGAGTATTTATGAATGGCTGAGTACTCGCTCGAGAAGTTCCAAACAAAGCTTGATAAAAATATTTCTTGGAGAAAACGTGAGCTCACTATACTAAAAAATAATGTTGATGGATCAGAGGAAAATTTATTGGTAACTTCAATAAGAGCAGGAATAACACTATTGTATGGTCATTGGGAAGGATTTATTAAAACAGCTGCTCGAGAATATTTAAAATATTTAAACTGTCAAAATATAAAATGTACTGATATGAAAGATAATTTCATTACTCTATCAATGAAGAAAACGATAGTAAATTCGAGGCAATCTAATAAATCCTTATCGCATTCAGAAATAATAAGTGAGTTACTGTATGAGTCCGATAAAATATTTAATGTTGATGAAATGGATAAACTTATTGTAGATACTAATTCAAACTTAACTTATGAAATTTTAGAAGACATATTATTCAGTTTGGGCTTGGATTGTGAATATTTTGAGATGAAGGATAATTTTGTAAAAGAAAATTTAGTATTAGAACGAAACAAAATTGCCCATGGTGAATATGTGTTAATCGTAGACCCAAAAAAAGATAAAACCGATGAAGAAAAACGGGCAAAAGAAGAATTTGAAAATCTATATCATGAGATTCTTAAACTTATGGAGAAATTTAAAGAATTAGTATTTGATGCAGCTTTTAAGAAACAATATCTAAAATAGTTCCAAACTTAAATCATAAAAATAATACAGATTTTTAAAAAAAGGTCACCCAGTAGGATGACCTTTATTTTCTCTCTATAGATGTTACGGTGAACCGTATCATAAGTGACGGCAAGTTTTTGTTTTGGGTTGGCATAATAGATTCATTGTGTGTGAAGGGAAGGAGCTGCACGACACGACAAGGGAATAGATCATCCCTATGTAATCTTACCTGAAGAACAAGCGCCTAATGGTATAGAGCATTGTGAAATTTGCGAACTATCCAAGCAGCGGAATCGTGTCATCTGTGTTGAAGGAAATCCGAAGGCCACGCTTATGATGATTCTGGATAACCCCGGAGCCCGGGAGGATCGGGAAGGAAATTTGTTTCTATGCGGTACCCGAGAAACACCCCAATTCGGATTTCAGACCCATTTATTACAATAATTGCTTTATATATTAATCGAAAAGTTATTTTACTTTCCGATATCCTTATGTTTGCTATCTCTAATATGATGCATGCCACTACCAAGTTGAAGTTATATTGGCTTACCAGCAAGTTGTGAGCTCAAACCAACTCTCCCGATTTGTATGCTTTAATAAAATGAGCAGTATTAACAAGAAGCGTTGAAAGTGGGATTCTATGAAGCGACTAACGATTGGCCTGTTCGCCCATGTGGATGCAGGTAAGACAACTTTTGCGGAACAGCTGCTGTACCATACGAACAGTATCCGGTCGCGGGGGCGGGTGGATCATCAGGATGCGTTTCTGGACAGCCACGACATCGAGCGGGCAAGGGGCATTACGGTGTTCGCAGATCAGGCGGTAATAGAATATAAAGGAGACAGTTATTATATAATAGACACGCCCGGACACGTCGATTTCTCCCCGGAGATGGAGCGTGCGATTCAGGTCATTGATTATGCCATCCTGATTGTAAGCGCAGTTGAAGGTGTCCAGGGCCATACGGAGACGGTGTGGCAGCTACTGCGCAAGCATCGGATTCCGACGTTCTTCTTTATCAACAAGACGGATCGGATCGGTGCGGATGCAGGCAGAACCGAGGCGGATATCCGTCAGCAGTTGACGGGGGAAGTATGCTGCATTACACAGAGCTTCGCTGACGGCATAGTCGGTGAGCCGCTGCGGGAGGCCATGGCGGAGCGGGACGAAGCCTTGCTGGAAGCATTCCTGGAGGGGAGAGAGGATTCCGGCTTCTGGCTGGAGGCCTTGCAGAGGATGATAGCGGCGGGTCTTCTCTTCCCTTGTGCTTACGGCTCTGCGCTTCAAGATACAGGCGTCATTGAATTTCTGGATCAGCTGCATCTGCTGACGACAACCACTTATGACGAGAATGCTTCGTTCCAGGGGCGGGTTTATAAAATTCGGCACGATGCAGGCGGAGCGAGACTCACGTTCATTAAGGCGCTGGGTGGTCGGCTGAAGGTGAGAGAACAGCTTAGTTACGAGAGCGGCGGGGTTCAATATGACGAAAAAATTACGCGGATCTTCTTGTTTAACGGCCTTAAATCGCACCCGGTGGAACAGGTGGAAGCCGGCGATTTGTTTGCGGTTGCCGGCTTGTCCGCCGCCGAAGCTGGACAAGGCCTTGGGTCGATATCAGACAAGTTAGCTTACGACTCGGAGCCGACGTTACAATCGAAGGTATTATTCGACAATTCGATACATGTACAGAAGGTGCTCGGTGCTTTTCGCACGCTGGAGGCGGAGGAGCCTTCTCTGAACGTCGTTTGGGATGAGAAATTGCAGGAGATTTCTATCCGCGTCATGGGATTGATTCAACTGGAAGTGCTGGAGCAGCTTGTTAGAGAGCGGTTTGGCTTTGCTATCTCTTTTGGACAACCGGAAATCTTGTATAAGGAAACGATTCAATCGGCTGTGAAAGGGTACGGCCACTTCGAACCGCTCAGGCATTATGCGGAAGTGCATTTGCTGATCGAACCGGGAGAAAGGGGCAACGGCATCCTGTTCGATAGCAGATGTCATGCTGATGATCTGAATGTCAGCTATCAGAATCTGATTCGGAATCATCTCTATGAACGGGAGCATCACGGACTGCTGACCGGCATGCCAGTCACCGACGTAAACATTACGCTGCTGAGGGGCCGCGCGCATAAAGAACATACCCATGGTGGCGATTTTCGTGAGGCTGCCTTTCGAGCACTACGGCAGGGTCTGGAGAAGGCGGACAACGTGCTGCTGGAGCCTTTTTACGATTTTAAAATTAAGGTCGCTATCGATGAAATGGGCAGGGTGCTGTCCGATATTCAGCGTGCTTCAGGTATTTTTAATCCACCGCAGACAACCGGAACGCAAGCGGTGGTCACGGGCAGGGTGCCTGTGTCGACTTTCATGAACTACAGTGCCGAATTTGCATCCTTTACGCATGGACGAGGCAGTATCCGCTGCGTGTTCAGCGGCTACGACCGCTGCCATAATTCGGAGGAAGTCATAGAGCGGATGGGCTACCGCAAAGGGGCGGACCCGCTGTATACATCCTCCTCCATCTTTTGCGCCAAGGGGGCGGGTTACTCGGTGCCATGGGATGAGGCGGAAGCCAAGATGCACCTTGAATTAGAACCTTAATCGCCCATATTTCCAGGATTCAGGTAGAAAGTAGGTAGATTTAGGACAAACAATTTTTATAATGGAAATAAGATGTATATTTTATAGGGCTAAGGGGCGAATGTCATGAAACCGACGCAAGGAATAGAGGCGCTGGCGGCAGAGATTGCCGATGTGGCTAGGACGTCCTTTCGTACTCTTTTTGAAAATGGTGAACGTTACTATTACTGCACGCTATTTACTACTGGAGAGGGAAGCGGTCAGGCAAGGAGACGAAAGCGACACGCCGGGATCAACGATTGCGGAACTCATTAAATGGTCCTATGCCGATTCACCCTATTGTTGTTTCAGGGATGAAAACTTCGATGAGGTTAAACAATTGTTTATGGAGCGTCCTTCTATTGCGGAGCTTGAGGCTGACGAAAGGAATCGTGAGTTTGATTCGAGGCTGAAGGCAATGGAGCTGGCGATGAAAACGCTCGATGATGAAGGCGTGTTTGCCTTGAATCAACCGCGAGAGGCTGTATGTGTCCTTGTCGAGGTTATGCCGCCGGATGAGATCAATACGGAAATCGCCCTACGTTTGAATCGGGTGGAGTCTCCGGCTATGCAAGCATGGCTGGCAGAAGCGGCGGAGTAAGGGCATTCGCGTTTCTTGAGGGAGAGTTGTAAAATGCCTAATCATCAAGCGGTTTTTGGCGTGCGTATGTCCCATTCGCACAAGCACGCAGCCCGCCCCTGGCGTAAACTGAATTATAATCAGTGAGCGAGGTGAACTTCCATGGCACAATCGAAAGAGATGCGTGCACGGGCTAAGAAGTTTCAGGGCCGTCCGGTCTGTGTCACCCTGCACAGCGGAGAGACTTACGTCGGCTACATCACCGACGCTAATTACGGCGGGTTGGTACTTGCCAGTGCTGGAGCTCCTCCACGCGCTTCTTCCGGGAAGCAAGACTCCCGATCTCTCAAACGCAGAGCTGGTGCGCATGCCCCGGGCGTCCGTCTCGGCAACCGGAAAGGCGGCGCGCGTAAGCCGTCTGGCCGTTCGCGCTCCCGCAAGCCGGACGCCAAGGTGTCGGCATTCCTGCCGATGATGGGCTCGCTATTAGGCGGCCTGGGCGGCTCCACTGCGGGCGCAGGAGGGCTTGGCGGTATGCTCGGCGGCGGCTTGCGGCTGTTCGGCATGATCCAGAAATTTGTCCCGGTCGTGAAGATGGGCTACGGCATGATCAAGTCCATTCGCCCGTTTCTCGGCGCCGTTAAAGGTTTGATGCCCCCGGCCAGTCCGGCCACGCCGGATAACGAATAATCGTGTCCCTGTGAACTTTAAGCCCCCATTGAGTGGTCAAAGGGGGCTAGCCCACACCATCACTTTCTAACAAGAATAAAAATGATCACGTTCTTTGTCATTAAATTTGCCAAGTTTCCGTATCCTAACAAATTCGTGTTGGCCCCCATATGGATTCCTTTCATATGCATTTTTTGTATGGTAATCTAAGGTGGTCCAGGGGACCTTAATAGAAGCTACAATGAAAGATTAATTAAAGATACATATCATTTTAAAGAGGTACGACCCATAGAAAAAATAATAAAATTGCTGGATAAGCAAACAAAGGAAACCTGGCTATGGTCAACAGGAGGGTTCAAATATGTGGTTTGGGAAGAAAGAAACGCAACTGGATCGAATAAAAAACAAACTGAGTCAAGCTATGCGCAAAGACGCGGATTTCTCGGTGTTTGGAGCATCCTCACATCAATATAGGGTTAAAGAGAAGCTTACAGCAAAAGAGCTGGAGGACTGGCAAACCCTCAATCAGGTCACACTTCCTGAGCCTTACGCGCTGTTTTTAACGAAAATCGGCAACGGAGGCGCCGGACCCTACTATGGAATTTATTCAATTGGAAAGGCAACTTCCTACACCGAGCGCCAGGCACTCCTTGCCAAATCCGTTCTGCATCCCGGGATGACCAAAGAGGAATGGAACCATCTGATTGAGCCCCTGACCAGGGACGAGCACATTCCCGATGAGGAATACGACGATACCTGTAATCAGGTGTTGGGCGGCATGTTGTGCATAGGTACCCAAGGCTGCGAATACGACATGTATCTCGTACTTGAAGGGAAATATAGGGGGAGGATTGTGTACACCTCCGATTTTCATCCCGATCATCCTTTTTTCTTTGTCTATGAAGGCAGCTTTCTGGATTGGTACGAGCGCTGGCTGGATGAAATTATTCTGGATTATGATATCGGGTGGTTTGGCAGTCGAATGCCGGGTGATGAGAATGCACTGATCCAGATTTATCAGAGCGCTCCAAACGAAGAAATCCAAGTCAAAGCGCTTGATGGAATGTTCAAGTTTAAGAAGGTCTCTCAGCTAACCCTTGCTTTTTTGAAAAATATTGCGGAGCAAAGCCCCAAAAATCGGACCACAGCCATTTGGCTCATCTGCAAAACTTCCTTTGACACGGGTAGAAAATATCTTCTGGAGCTGTTGCAATCGGATGAACATGAGGATTTTCTGCAAGCTTTACAGATTCTGCATGCTTCCAGTAAAACTGTGAATTTAACAGAGTTTATTCCAGTGATCTTGCAAAGGCTTGACAGGATTCACGACCCGGAAACGTTGCGTTATGCAGGGTATATCTTGGAGGATTACGGTGCGATTACTCTCCAGAACTTTGCGCCTTTCTTGTGTCACGCTGACCCGAAAATGCAAACTACTGCCATCTATGCCGCGCGCAATTGCGAAAACAAGCTGGGAAGCTGGCAGATCATTGAACAGATGCTGATGGGGGGCGGCCCGCAGGTTCTGAATAACTTGATTTTATACTGGGACATTATTCCACATGAGAAGTTGCTGCCTTACTATAAGGTGGTATGGCCGGAATACAAAAGCAATCCGAATTTCAGAGAAAAATTTATCGGTTGTTTGCGAGAACTGCATTTGCCAGATGATTATTTCGACAAAGACGAATCGTAATGAAGGTGTACATGAACCACCCCAAGGTTGTCTCCTCCATTCATACAGAGGTTTTGTTTTCCATAAGCATGAATAAGAATGTGGACTAAATGCTAATGCTTGATAGAATATCATTCTATATTGTTGTATTCAGGATTTTATTAAGGCGGATTGGGGAGGTAATTATGGGAAATACGGATAAGTTTGAAATGATAGCGAATATATATGACACTTCGGAAAGAATTCAAATTGCAAAGGCATCATCTGATGCCATTCGTGAATATGTAGTTGACGCTAATAGTAAGAATGCTATTGATTTTGGGTGTGGAACGGGTCTTGTCGGAATGAACTTGTTAAACGATTTTAATTCTATGCTTTTTCTGGATACTTCACAAAACATGATTAATCAAATAAAACAAAAAATTACTGATCTTCATATTCATAATGCAGATACAATATGCTTTGATTTTGAAAAGGAAGGTCTATCGGATCTTCATGCTGACTATATTTTTATGGCTCAGGTTCTGCTCCATATTCATGATGTTGAATTCGTTTTATCCAGATTATTGGATGTTCTAAATGAAGGAGGACATTTACTAATTGTAGACTTTAATAAAAATGAAAAAGTAGTTTCAGATTTAGTTCATAACGGATTTAATCAAGAAGAGCTGGCTGACATTATGACTAAAATAGGGTATAGAGATATTCAATCCAAAACTTTTTATAATGGAAGTAAAATATTCATGGGACAAGATGCATCTATGTTTATTCTTGATTCTCGAAAATAAACTTTTAGGCAGAAATCAGCTCTCGTTATAGTCGGGATTCTAAAATACAACGAAATAAAAGGCCGCCCCTTATGAGACAGCCCCATGCTTCTTGTACAGTCCGAAATCGGATTTACGAGGAAGCCGAAAAAATGCTAAAACGCTACTGACATCCCGTTGTCAGTAGCGTTTTTGTATATTAGGAGCATGCGAATAGCGCAGTGTTTTGGAGATAGGGTGACCTTTCTCAAATCTTACCATAGAGGTGGAATTTATTATGAGCAATATCAATTGGGAAGTGGATCGGGACCACAGCTCCGTCGAGTTTTCGGTGACGCATTTAATGATTAATAGAATCAAAGGAGTATTCGAGCATTTCCAAGCGATCTTGAGTTTTGACCCCAACGATTTAACAACCATGGGTATTCAGGCTTCCATAGACGCAAATAGTATCACAACTCGCCAATCGCAACGAGATGAGCACCTGAAGAGCGACGACTTCCTTCATGCAGCCAAGTATCCAACCATTACGTTTCAAAGCACCAGCTGCGTCCTTGCTGGCGAAAGGCAATATGAGCTTACGGGCAATCTAACTTTGCATGGAGTAACAAAACCCATCACTTTTCATACCGTTTTTGAAGGACTAAATAAAGACCCTCGTGGCCGGGAACGTGTAGGATTTCATTCAACAGCCAGTATCGAACGCAATGAATTTGGCTTGACATTCAACTCGCATCTGGAAAAAGGCGGGATTGTTGTCGGGAATGAAGTGAGAATCGAACTTTATATCGAGGCAATTAAAATAGTAGATTAGCGGTCCTAAAGGCCATCCTTTTATCGGGATGGTCCTTATTCAAAAACTTGCCGCTACAAGTAGATGCCTTGGCGGCCTCATGTTGAGCCTTCCAAGCTTCCATCCGATTGATCTGGCTTGTAGCATAGCTTGGGGGGGATAGTTTTATCAACCTGCGTTATCCGACAATACAGGGCCATTCCTTCTTTGGTTAGATGAGGCAGTATAAGGCTCCATAGGATGGACAAGATGTTTTTGGGATTTGGAAGAAACTTTTGGAGAAGAATTATTTCCTGTGTGCCATACATATTTATCGATAGTAAAGAAATAGACAAATCTTCATATTGCCCGGCATATAATTCTTCTTTCATAAATCCTTTATTAACAAACCCCTTAAATATGTTGGTAAAAAGCGTATAGAAATCATTAACAACCTTAATTTGCATTTTAGCTATCTCCGGATATAACTTAGGCAATTCTGTAAAACTGGAGAAATAAAAGAAATATTTTTTACGGAATTCATTAAGAATTAAAAACTGCTGATTCAGCCCTTCGATAGAAACCTCCGCTGAGAAATTTAAGTTTTGGTATTCTTCATACTGCATTGCCATAACACCAATCATAAGATCATGTTTTTTTTTGAAATAGTATGTCAAATTACCAGGACTTATATTTAACGCATCGGAAATATCCCTCAATGTTACATATGCATATCCTTTTTTATTAAATAATTCAATTGAAGTCTCAAGGATCTTATCCCTTAAATTAATATCCATTTCTATCTCCTTTAGAGCGTTTGTGCTATGCACTTGAAATCAAAAGCATTATATCATAAATTGTTCCTTCAAGCCGAAATAAGTAGCTTGATTAAGAATACGGAAGAATTCGAGAGATAATTTGCGAAAATCCTCAGCCAAGAGTGCCATTCCCAATAAAGACCAGAGTTGAGTTGCTGTATTTGCAGGAATATACTGATTTTAGTACACGTGTACTAAAACTTTTCTGAATAATTATTGAAGGGAGTGAACCCCTTGCAAGAAATCAGAAAGAGACCTAAAGTTCACAATGCGATTGAACAGGATACAGAAGCACGCTGCTTATTGATTGACTGGTTTGAAGAAAAACTATCAAATGGAGGCAAGCTATGAATCCATTACCTATCGACATTAACGAAAGAAGTAATCACTTTTATGAACTTACTTGGAAAGAAGTACAGATTCCTATGAGAGACGGGAATTATCTCGCCGCAAATCTTTATCAGCCTAATGTGGATGGGAGTTTTCCAGTAATCATGACGATGTGTCCGTATGGAAAGGATCTTCATTTCTCTCAATTTGCTCCTGCTAATCCAACAATCGCAATAGAATATACACACTCGCAGGATAAAGGGCCCTTAATTAGTTGGGAAACACCAAATCCTGAATTTTGGGTGCCGCAAGGCTATACTGTCTTGCGAGTAGATGAACGTGGTATCGGTAATTCTCCAGGAAAGCTGGATATATTATCAAATTCTTTGAAGAAGGATTATTATGATGCAATCGAATGGGCTGGAACGCAACCATGGAGCAATGGAAAGATAGGACTGCTGGGCATCTCCTATTTGGCTATGAGTCAATGGGCCGTAGCATCCGAACAACCTCCTCATTTAGCTTGTATCATACCTTGGGAAGGTACAGTAGATTATTATGCAGAATTCTGTTATCCGGGCGGAATCCAGGCGAACGGTTTTCTTTCATTCTGGTGGAAGAACGGAGTTTTGGCGCATCAATACAATCCCGATGGAAAATTCTCGGAAGAACAATTGCAAGCCAATCGCACTGATTTCCCGGAGATGGTAAAAAACAATCCATTACGTGATCAATCGTGGACGAATCGATTTTCTGATTTGAGTAAAGTAGAGGTGCCTTTATTATCCGCAAGCAACTGGTTTAGCGCCGGAATGCATACCCGTGGAAATTTTCTGGGTTTTCAGAATGCGGTATCAGAGCACAAGTGGCTTGAAGTACATATCGGGAGCCATGTTGGTGCATTTTACACCGCTCAGGGTCGGGAACTGCAGAAAAAATTTCTGGATTATTGGCTTAAAGGAATCGATACTGGCATAATGAGAGAACCGAAAGTGAAGCTTGCCATTCCTCGCGGAGGCAATAACTACACATGGCGCTACGAGAACGAGTATCCGCTTAAGCGCACCCAATGGACCCGCTTTTACCTTGATGCAAGCTCGAATTTGCTTTCGCAAGAGCCTCCGCAAGCCAAGGCCCAGCTTTGCTATGAAGGCGATAAGGAGTGCGAGTCAAAGCACTGGGCGAAGCCTTTTATGGTGAAAGAATTCTCGAGAGAGGAAAACAATTCAAAGCGTGTTCTGTTTGAAACCGATCCGTTTGATAACGAAACAGAAATTCTCGGGCCTATCAAACTCCGTTTGTGGGCATCGTCAACTACAGATGATATGGACATTTTCGTATCTTTGCGAAATATTGACTCACTAGGCAATGAGGTCGTTAACTCAGGAGCACTAACAGAGAAATTTCCAATTAGCCAGGGGTGGTTGCGCGCTTCCTTACGTAAAACTGATGATGAATTATCCACGGAGTGTAAGCCTTATTACACCTTCGATGAGTTTCAAAAGCTGGTTCCAGGAGAAGTCTATTGCTTGGATATTGAGATATGGGATAGCGCAATTGTTGTAGCTAAAGGGAACCGATTGCTCCTGGAAATTGGAAGCCAGAATCAAAGTGGCTGCGCACTGCTGACTCAGACGGGGGATGACAGGGTTTGGGATGCAGACATTACTCTATATACAGGGGATGAATTTGATTCTTATTTGTTGCTGCCGATCATACCCTAACTGAGTTCAAGTTGACATGCTTCCCAACGCCCATGTTCCCTCAGACAGAAGGAAGTTGGAAAGAATATTCCTTTGGATCGGTGACGATTTATGTGTACAGTAAGTTGTGAGCGCCAGAACCGTAACATAAATAGCAGCAAGTTTTTTGGGGAATAATGAGATAAAAGGAGATGTGGAAATGTCCTATATCGTTGATTTTAATAATGTGTCTACGGTTGGTTTAGAGTCTTCACCTGTAGTAGAAGCGCTTGCTGGTTTGCGTGCTAATGAAGCCCGTTACTTTATGAACAAATACAAGCATGAATTTACGGTTGTGTCAGCTAGTGAAAGTCAGGAGACCCTTGATTATGTGAACCGAATTCTGAAAGAGCGTGATATTGAGTTTGCGGCCAAACCTTTAGAAACGTCACGTTTTCAAGTGGAAAATATTAAATTTGCTTATGTCTTTTATGAGGATGGTCTTGAGGTCAACGTCATGTATACGGTTGATGACACTAAGAAGCGGGCCGTTGGGTTTAAGCTTTCTGAGGGGATGGAGGTACCAAAGGAGCTAGAAGGGAAGTTTAAGTTTGCTAGGCAGAAGTCAAAACTAGCTGGAACAATTCGGGGTTCGTTTTTTGTAATTAAAGGAGAATACTAAAGTAGGCAAAAGCGCAATTGGAGAAATCGGATGTAAATCAGCTTCCGATCTCTCCGTAACATGATTATGACTTGGATTAATTATCTTTGGAGTGTCGTTCACCCACTTGGTACTCATTCGCATGTTCAAACATATATTTCACTGTTACGGGATCTTGGCCCGTCAGCTTCTTAAAGTCGTCCGTAAATATATCCATTTTTCCTAAGCGAATAGCTTGTCCAAAGGTAACCATACCTTCAGAAGAGAAGGGGGCTTCGGAGTCCTCTGCAAATTTGCCATCCGTTGTTCTGGGAACACCCATGGCATCAAATATGGCGTAGTTTTCTTCATCCGTGATCTGCTTGTAGGTAATATGATGACCCGTTACTTTATTTCCAATCTCGATAAAGTCGGACATTGTTATTAATTCAGGACCATTTATATTTAATATCGCCTCATGATAATTGCTTGCTGCTAATGCATAAGCGACAGCTTTTGCACAATCCTTCCGTGAGATATAGGCCATCTTGCCGTCACCCTGGTTATTTTTCAACACGCCGTCAGACTTCACATAGGTGAAGTAATTGGTAACCATAGCCTCCGCATATTGCGAATTACGCAGGAAAATATAATCTAACCCGACACTTTTGATATAATCTTCCGTATAGACATGGTCCAGTTTTTCAACACTTGGATTGGATTCATCCGCCGCGTTAACCAATGAAGTATAGATGATTTGTTTTACTCCAGCTTCTTTCGCCGCATCGACCACGTTTTTGTGCGCATTTTGGCGTTTTACCCCCACAAAAGGCATGGAGATTAAAGCAATTTTATCTGCATTAGCAAAGGCTTCTGCAAGGCCGTCTATTTTATTGAAATTGGTCACATGCGTTTCAATACCTTGTTCTGCATACCCTTGTAAAGATGCCGGATCATATGCACAAAAAATAATTTGGTCTTTTTCTACTAATTTCAATAAAAATTCAGCCGCTTGTCTGCCCAGATTGCCATCCACACCCGTTAATAATAACTTACCCATGTTTGTCGTCACTCCTTGCTGAAATGAACTATACTTATATATTATGTGAAAAAAATAACAAAGTATAATACAAAAAACTTATGGGCTATTGCTAAAACGAATTTTGTATTTGTTGCAGGAATGAGTATAATGCTGGATTAGAATTATTTTTTAAGTAGCCTATTTCGATTTTAAAAGTATGGTGTGAACCCTGTATGGGAATGAGTCGGACCTCTTCTTTCAGGTCAGCAAGATCATAGTTATCTGGGAAAAAGCCAATTAAATTCTCTGTGATGATATAAAACAACTTTGTTTCGACATCGTCTGCGGTTCTAAGGATGTTGGGCTGGTAACCATCTTCCATGGCATGTTGAATCATTAAATAATAGGAGTCTCCAATAACCATTGGATTCAGCATGACAAGCGGATACTTATATAATTCTTCCTTTGAGATGGAATCAAAACTGAAGAGGGGATGTTGTTTACTTACAGCCGCGCAGTATCGTCCGCTATATAATGTATGGGTTAGGATTTCCTCTTTCCCTTTAAACTCTGAGTCAAAGGCAATGGCTATGTCATGTATTCCTTTTTGCAGATACTCAGCGATATCCTTTAGCAATACTTTATTTAATTCAAGTTTAATCTTTGGATGATTTTCTTTAAATGAAGGGATAAATTTTAACAAGCTTTGGATATCTGTGATTGCAGCATATTCGATACTCAATAGTTGGGTATTATATTTTTGAAAATTTTCCATGCTTGTTTTCATATGATTATATTGCTTCCAGAGCACGACGGCCTCTGCATAAAACAGCCATCCCGCTTTGGTGGGCTCAATCGGAATTTGTTTTCTATCAATTAACTGAATGTTGAACTCATTCTCAAGTGAGGCAATTTGTTGGCTAATCGTAGTTTGCGATACAAAATTCTTTTTTGCTGTTTCTGTGAAGTTTCTACATTCAACGAGATCTATAAAATATTTTATCCTTTTTAGATTCATGTTTACCTCCAATTGTATGAAATTTATTAAAACTTACGTTCCCGCCATAAATTCAAGCCAGCATACCCTAATGTTAATGGCAAACTGGCGGTTCATAATTGGAGGTAATGTGAGCACCATCTACTTCAGTTTCTTCTTTACCGTCTCCCCTTCAATCAACACGGGCTGATAATAGGTGTGGTTGCGTAGATCCTTCTTCCCTTGCAGTTTCTTAATAACCCAATCGGCGGCATCACGTCCCATTTGTTCCTGTGGGTGTGTTAATGTGGTTAGCTTGATGTTTGCATTTTTGGAAATATAGGAATTATCTTGACCAATAATGGATATGTCTTCGGGAACAGATATCCCAAGTTGTCTGCATACATGTACAACTTCTAATCCTACCTCGTCGTTATAGCAGACAATTGCGGTTAACCCGTCTCTTTGTTCGGTAAGGAATTTTTTTAAGTTGGCGGACAGGTCCTGCTTCGTCTCTGTATAGAATGAGAGCACTTGCTCTGGGTGAAACCGTAATTTGGCTTCTCCAAGCGCTTTGATATAGCCCTTCATTCGATGCTTTCCTTGTAAATCATCCATTTTGGCAATGATACCAATGTGTGTGTGTCCGTTAGCAATCAATTCTTTTGTTGCCAGATAGCTGGATTGTACGTCATCGAGACAAAAGAAGGGAACTTCCAACTCTTCATAATAAGCATTAATCATGATGAACGGAACATCCTGCTCCTTGAACGTCAAATAGTAAGAGATATTGGGATTATATAGATTGCTCTTCGTAGGCTCAATGATCAAGCCATCCACACCAAAGGACAACATCATCTCCAAAGCTTTCTTTTCCTGTGCGACATCATTATTTGTACTAGCTAATAGCAATGAATAATTATCTTCATTCAATCTAGCTTCAATCCCGCGAATAATAGAAGGGAAGATGTAATCAGAAATATAGGTCGTGATGACTCCGATGGTTTTATTACTGGAATTCCCGCCGGTTTTTGATCGGAATTGGTTGCTGACGTAAGTGCCCGATCCTTTTTCACTTCTTAAAAAACCCTCGTTGGATAGTTCTAAAATAGCCTTTCGTACCGTCTGGCGACTAACTTTATACATATCCTGCAAAGCCGATTCCGTTGGAATTTGTTCTCCTACGCTGTATGCTCCTGATAGAATGTTGCTTTTTATATCCTCAAGGATGACCTGATACTTTGGTTTCACTTTATTCCTTCTTTCCTGGTTGTCCTAATACCAATTTACCTATCCATAATATTTGTATGTACATATTTTAGCATAATTATGAACTTATTATAATCCATTGCCCAACATGCAGTAATACTAAAGGAAAAATAGAGAAACATTCAATTCTTAAGAATATTTGTAGGTATAACTACGTATTCGTGTTGACAAATGTACGAACAAAAAATATACTAAGGTTGTAAATTAAAGAAAGCGCCTTCTTTCAATTATTGCGATTATAACAGTTGTTCAGAGAGAGGAGTCACGTGAGCATGGATCAAGACATTAAACAAGCGATTACTAAGGGAGAAACCTCACTTGGTATCGAATTTGGATCCACACGTATCAAGGCAGTGCTGATTGATCATCATTTTGAAACAATCGCATCTGGAAGCTATGAGTGGGAAAATCTCTTGGTAGACGGATATTGGACGTACAACTTAGAGAGTATTATTACGGGTCTACAAGAGGCTTATAGTGAAATGAAGCAAGAAGTTGAGCGAAAATATGGAATCACTCTTCGTACCGTTGGTTCTATAGGATTCTCTGCAATGATGCACGGATATATGGCTTTTGACAGCAAAGGTGAGTTGCTTGTTCCGTTCCGAACTTGGCGGAATGCGACAACCGGTGTTGCGGCAAAAGTGTTAACTGATAAATTCCAATTCAACATCCCTGAGCGATGGAGTATTGCTCACCTGTATCAAGCTATATTGAACGAAGAGCAACATGTCCCTCAGATTGATTTTATGACGACGTTAGCTGGATATATTCACTGGCTGCTGACTGGCAATAAGTCCATTGGCATCGGAGATGCTTCGGGCATATTCCCAATTGATGAGACTACACATGATTATAACGAATCGATGGTTAAGCAGTTCGATGAACTCATTGCAGCCAAAGGTTACGATTGGAAGTTAGAAGGAATTCTCCCTAAAGTTTATATTTCAGGCGAGCAGGCAGGTGTACTAACCGCCGCGGGAGCCAAAATCTTAGATAAATCCGAAGATTTACAACCAGGTATTCCGCTTTGTCCTCCAGAAGGTGATGCGGGAACAGGGATGGTCGCTACGAATAGTGTGAGGAAACGGACTGGCAACGTCTCTGTGGGAACCTCGGTTTTTGCCATGCTTGTATTAGAGAAGGATCTTTCAGCGGTATATCCGGAAATTGATCTGGTGACTACACCGAATGGTAATCCGGTCGGAATGGTTCATGCCAACAACTGTTCAAGTGATCTCAATGCTTGGCTGGGATTGTTTCGTGAGTTCTATGAGGCAATGGGGCAAAAGGCCGATCCAAACCAATTATTCAGTGTGTTGCTGAACAAGGCTTTGGAAGCAGATCCAGATGGCGGCGGCTTACTTAGCTACGGATATTTGTCAGGAGAGAATATCACCGGAATAGAGAAAGGCCGGCCATTGTTTGTCCGCTCCCCTGAGAGCCGTTTCAATTTGCCCAATTTCATGCGGACTCATCTTTTCACTGCGTTTGCTGCTTTGAAAATCGGAATGGATATTTTGACAAAGAAAGAAAATGTCGCAATTGATAGCATACTGGCTCACGGTGGTTTATTTAAAACCCCTATCGTCGGACAAAAAATTGTTGCGGCTGCCATGAATGTCCCAGTATCAGTGATGTCAACAGCTGGAGAAGGCGGGGCGTGGGGTATTGCCATTCTGGCTTCTTACATGATGAACAAGGATCAACAAGAAAGTCTGGAAGACTTCCTCGACCAAAAAGTATTTAGAGATGCTGAGGGGCAAGAAATTTCTCCTGACAGTTCCGACGTTAAGGGATTCGAAGCATTCATGGAACGCTATACACAAGGTCTAGCGATTGAACAGGCTGCTGTAGATAATCTAGTGGAAAACTGGAGGGATTGACGTGTTAGAGCAACTGAAAGAAGAAGTATATCAAGCCAATCTGGATTTGCCTAAACATGGACTCGTGAAATACACCTGGGGTAACGTAAGCGCTGTTGATCGTGAGAGCCGCTTATTCGTTATCAAACCTAGTGGTGTTAGTTATGACACGATGAAACCTAGCGATATGGTGGTTGTTGATTTTGATGGCAATGTTGTTGAAGGAGAAATGAGACCTTCATCAGATACACCGACTCACGCCGTGCTTTATAAGCATTATGCAGAGATCGGCGGTATTGTACACACGCATTCAACTTGGGCGACCATTTGGGCTCAAGCAGGTTTGGATGTACCTGTAATGGGGACTACTCATGCAGACACCTTCTATGGTTCTGTTCCTTGCGCCCGTTTCTTGACACAAGAGGAGATTGATCGTGGTTACGAAGCGGAAACTGGCCGTGTCATTATCGAAACTTTTGAGCAGCGCGGGCTGGATATTTTAGCAGTGCCGGGTGTTCTGCTTAAGGGTCATGCTCCTTTTACTTGGGGCAAAGATGCGAAATCGGCAGTCATGAATAGCGTCGTGTTGGAAGAAGTTTCGAAAATGAATTTATTCGCACGAGAATTGAATCATTTTGCTGAAGAATTGCCGCAACGCATTCTAGATAAACACTATTTACGCAAACATGGGAAAGACGCGTACTACGGGCAAAAGTAATATAAACTAAAAAATTATGAAAAGAGGATGAATGATGTCAACAGTAGGTACAAAACAGTTCTGGTTTGTCGTAGGTTCACAACATCTGTATGGCGAAGAAGCATTAGCAGAAGTTAAAGCACACGCACAAGAAATGACCGATGCCTTAAATAAGAGTGGCATTCTGCCTTATCCGCTTGTATTGCAGGATCTGGCGGTTAGTGCGGACAAAATCACCAACCTCATGAAAGAAGTCAACTATCGTGACGAGGTTGCCGGTGTCATCACTTGGATGCATACCTTCTCGCCTGCAAAAATGTGGATTCGCGGTACTAAATTGCTGCAGAAGCCGCTGCTTCATCTTGCCACACAGTTCAATGAAAGCATTCCTTGGGCTACGATTGACATGGACTTCATGAACCTCAATCAGGCAGCTCATGGTGACCGTGAATATGGATTCATCAATGCCCGTCTGAAGAAACAGAATAAAGTGGTCGTAGGGTACTGGGAACGTGCGGAAGTGCAGAAGCAAATCGCAGAGTGGATGGATGTAGCGGTTGCCTATAACGAAAGCTTCAATATCAAAGTTGCCCGCTTTGGCGACAACATGCGTAACGTTGGCGTTACGGAAGGCGATAAGGTCGAAGCCCAAATTCAATTTGGATGGACCGTTGACTACTTCGGAATTGGCGACCTCGTTCAGTACGTCAATGCTGTGAAAGAAGAAGAAATTGATGCTTTGTTCGCGGAATACTCCGAACTTTATGAATTTGATTATGGTACTTACAGCAAGGAAGCTTGGGAAGCCAGCGTAAGAGTGCAAGCAAGCTATGAAATTGCCCTTAAACGGTTCCTGGATAATGGCGGCTATACTGCCTTCACTACGAACTTCGAAGACCTCTATGGTATGAAACAGCTTCCTGGTCTTGCCGTTCAACGTTTGATGGCACAAGGATACGGCTTCGCCGGTGAAGGGGACTGGAAGACGGCAGCGCTCGATCGCCTGCTTAAAGTAATGAGCCATAACCAATCCACTGGCTTTATGGAAGACTACACCTATGAATTGGCGGCTGGTCAGGAATCGATCCTTCAATCCCATATGCTTGAAGTTGACCCAACGTTGGCAAGCAACAAGCCTAAAATCATCGTTTCTCCATTAGGTATCGGCGATCGTGAAGATCCAGCCCGTCTGGTGTTTGACGGCAAGGCAGGAGACGGTGTAGTTGTTTCCATGGCTGACTTTGGCACGCATTATAAACTGCTGATCAATGAGGTTACTGCATTTGAACCGACAGTTCCTGCTCCAAATCTTCCAGTGGCCCGTGTACTGTGGAACGTGAAGCCAAACTTCCAAGATGGGGTTAAAGCATGGATTGAGAACGGCGGCGGTCACCATACCGTGGTTTCCTTGAATCTAACCACAGACCAAATTGTTACTTATGCAAAACTGGTTAACCTGGAATACGTGATTATTAAGTAACTAGAAGATAGTCATCTACTAAAAGCATTGGGTCAGTCCTCAGGACCCAGTGCTTTTTATTAGTTTTCTAAGAATGTATAGATATGGGAAGGTTCCTAAGCTATCTGGCATTATAACGGGATAATTGGTTTCTCCTTAAGGTAATCATTTAATTCATAAGGATGTGATACTATGTCCAATTTTGTTCTATTTGAAGCAACCAAATGTGCGTGAGACGATTGAGCGAGTTAAAACAACGAGATCTCAAGAATGGTTAGATTTCGCGATTTGGTACCATACGGAGCAAGATTATGGAAAGAGGAAGGGCTTGCACGGGTACGAAGGATATATTCAGTTCCTTGAACATCGACGTGAGCTAGAATTGCAAATCATTGAGCAACTCCCTTTTCAATCATTTATTATGGATAACTCCGATTATGCTTGGGAGAATCAACAACAGACCGTTTTGAATATTATGATGAAGCATTTATAAACCGTGAAGCTCATTCCAGAAAACGTTAGTGCAATTAGAAAGGGCCTATCCCGTAAAGACATATTTTACCGAATTATTCATATACATGGACTGTTGATTCGATCATTGGAAATCTGTACTCTACATCATTTGCTTCTAAACGCTTTTTTGGTGTCTGTTATTATTGCTAGTAAGTGAAGCTCAAATAATACAGCGTGTTGAGATCAATTCTTATTATTTCTGCAAAGAAAATTCTCACTTTTTAGCAGAAATGATTTATAATTATCAGATAATAGACAATATAATTTTTAAAAGATTATATTTTAGTTATAATAGAGACAGAAAAGATATGTTCCTGAGTGGAGCCTTGCTTCTTGTATCATCTAAGCAGGAGGGCCTGCTCTTTTTTGCAAATATAAGAGATAAGGAAGGTTTTTATGAATAGCATTCAGAAAAAAACAGACATTATCTTAATTGGTGCCGGAGTCATGAGCGCGACTCTGGGATCATTGCTGAAAGAGTTAGCACCGGAGTGGGAAATTCAAGTGTTTGAGAAACTCGCAAACGCGGGAGAAGAAAGCTCTAACGAATGGAATAATGCAGGTACAGGCCATGCTGCACTGTGCGAACTGAACTATACATCCGAGAAAGCTGACGGATCTATAGATATTCGTAAAGCTGTAGACATTAATGAGCAGTTTCAGCTTTCAAGACAGTTTTGGTCTTTTCTTGTAAACAGCAATTTGATTCGTAATCCACAGGACTTTATCAAACCAATACCTCATATGAGTTTGGTAACAGGAGAGAAAAATGTATCTTTTTTGAAAAAAAGGTTTAAAGCGCTTTCAACTATTTCTCTGTTTCAAGGCATGGAATTTTCTGATGACCCTGAAAAGCTGAAGGAATGGATTCCGTTGATTATGGAAGGCCGTACATTGAATGAACCAATCGCGGCAACCAAAATCGACTCAGGAACAGATGTCAACTTTGGTGCTTTAACACGCATGTTGTTTGAGCATTTAAAAAGTAAAAACGTCGACATCAAATACAAGCATAGTGTAAAGGATATTAAACGTGCGAGCGACGGCTCGTGGAAAGTCAAAGTCCATAATCTGGACAACGGTAAAATCGAATACCATAATGCCAAATTTGTCTTTATCGGTGGTGGGGGTGGAAGTCTACCTTTGCTACAACGAACTGGTATTCCTGAGTCCAAATATATCGGGGGATTCCCGGTAAGTGGACTATTTATGGTATGTAACAATCCTAAGATTGTCGCCCAGCATCATGCAAAAGTATACGGTAAAGCTAAGGTTGGTGCTCCTCCCATGTCTGTTCCGCATCTGGATACAAGATACATCGGTAACCAAAAAGCACTGCTATTTGGGCCGTTTGCTGGCTTCTCACCGAAGTTCTTGAAAACGGGCTCAAATTTGGATTTGATCGGTTCTGTAAAACCCAATAATCTCATCACGATGTTGGCCGCAGGCGCAAAAGAGATGGCATTGACCAAATATCTGATCCAGCAAGTAATGTTATCGAATGAAAAGCGTCTGGAAGAATTACGCGAGTTTATTCCGAACGCCAAAATCGAGGACTGGGGGATTGTGGTAGCGGGTCAACGTGTGCAGGTGATCAAAGATACGGAGGGCGGTAAAGGAACACTTCAATTTGGTACGGAGGTGGTTAGTGCCGCTGATGGTTCGGTAGCTGCACTGCTCGGCGCTTCTCCGGGTGCTTCTACTGCTGTTCACGTTATGCTGGAAGTATTGGAAAAATGCTTCCCACAACATATGGAAGAGTGGGAAACAAAAATAAAAGAGATGATTCCTTCTTATGGGGTGTCACTAGCGGAAAACCCAGAGCTTTACCAAGAAATTTACGATTCCACAACGGAGGTGCTGGGACTGGGCGAAAAAGAACCGCTTCATCGTTAATTTTTGCATGGCTGGTAACTGGATCATCCCACTACTCTTTAATAAAATGTGCAGTAATCTTACGATATATTTTAAAGTTGAATAAATAACAACACCAAGCGGTGGGAAGGAATTCCCCACCGCTAAAATGCTTGCTTAACAATACAAAATTTTGCAATCCTTCTGCATTTTCGGTGTCTGCTACAGTGATCACAGTAATTATGTAGACCGCTATAGGCTCTATTCAGTTCCAGTTGTCCAATAAACTGGTGCAGCGGATTGCTACCCCGGCTTGGTTAAAACGCAGATGGGCGGAGAAAAGACAGAGCTGTCGGTGGAGGATGTAGCGAAAATGGCGGTCCGACTGGCGACCCTGCCGGAGGATGGTCCAACGGGCAGATTCTATTACATGGATGATCAGCTTCCAGGGTAAAGCACTTATGTTACATTTGTGCGGTTGGGCGGATCACGATTTCGTTCACATCAATATCATCCGGTTGTTCAATTGCGAATCCAATTGCGCGGGCTACCGCGTCCGGTGTCATGGCTAGTTTATCCCGGATGGCAGCGAGTTGATCTCTCAATGCGGGATTGGTCATACCCTCCGTGAAATTCGTCTGCACAATACCAGGCGAAATGATGGTCACGCGCAGCTTGTCACCAGCCTCCTGGCGCAACCCTTCTGAGATGGCGCGCACAGCGAACTTCGTACCGGAGTAGACCGACTGGTTCGGCACAGTCTTATGTCCTGCTACAGAAGCGATGTTCACGAAGTGTCCGGAACCCTGCTTATGAAAGATAGGCAACGCTGCGGCTATACCGTACAAAACGCCTTTAATGTTGACGTCAATCATGTCCTCCCAGTCCTCGACACACAGATCTTCGAGAGGGGAAATGGGCATAACGCCAGCGTTGCTGACGAGAACATCCAGCTTCCCGTACCGTTCGCAAGCCAAATTAACGAGGTTGCACAGATCCTCGCGCCGTCTCACGTCAGTGCGTGCATAAACAGCTTCGCCACCTCCATTTGAAATGCGTGTCGCCAGCGCTTCAAGGCGATCCGCTCCGCGCGCTCCAAGCACGACTTTTGCCCCACGCTCGGCAAGCAACAGTGCTGTTGCTTCTCCAATTCCGCTGCTTGCACCTGTAATCACGACGACTTTGTTCTCTATTCTTCCTTCCAAATGCATAGCCCAATCCCTCTTCCTCTAATCTATTTGCCTTAGGCCCTTTGTTGGCCTTGCAAGTAAATTTTAAGTAGAATTCGATTGAGACAGGTAGACCGATCAAGTCCAATTCTTGCCTAATCCTATTCGGCGTGCATATAATTAGCACATCAATATTAGCGTTCAACGGAAAGGACGGTGAAGCATGAATGATTTCGTCTCCTCCCCCCTCTGATATTTCTACGAATCTACAAGAACTGATTCATTTAATTCATCAACATGCGTCTTCGGATGGTACGTTTGTCTCGTCTGTGCCAGGACTTTATTTCAGACGTGCAAGCGATGTGTCGGAGCTAAATCATACGGTCCATATGCCCTCCCTGTACGTGGTTGCACAAGGCTCAAAGACAGCAATGCTGGCTGGAGAAAACTATGTGTACGATCCAACAACTTACATGGTCACATCAGTTCAGCTTCCCGTAACTGGTAAAATAACTCAGGCCTCGTCGGAGCTCCCTTATCTAAGTCTTCAATTATCCATTAGTCCAGACGTCATTTTGGATATTATCAAGAAGAGTCCTCCTCAATGTAACGTAAAGACTACGCGGCATACTGGTGAGCCAATTTGACCCTCTGCTGCTTGATGCGCTGCTTCGGCTTGTCAGACTTTCGGATACGCCTGCGGATATTCAGTTTCTTGCGCCGCTTATCACGCACGAGATCCTTTATCGTGTATTACAAGGTGAGCAGGGGGCTTTAATCAGGCAATTTGCCGTAGTTGGTAGCTATGCACATAGCATCTCCAAAGCGATCCATCTGATAACCCGCGATTACTCTAAGCCTCTTGTGATTGAAGAATTGGCGAAGGAAGTAAATATGAGCCCTTCTTCCTTACACAAGCATTTTAAAAAGGTAACGGCTATAAGTCCTCTGCAGTATCAGAAGGCCATTCGACTGCAGACTGCACGCCGCTTGCTGCTCTCGGAGGGAGTGGAGGCCGCCAATGCAGGCTTTCGCGTTGGCTATGAGAGCCCTTCGCAGTTCAGCCGGGAATATGGACGCATGTTTGGGCGTCCACCGATGAGTGATGTTAAACATTTGCGCAATTCCCTTAGTGTCTCAGTTGATTGAGAGATTCTTCGGGTGATCCGTGGAGGAGGCCCAGAGCAAGTTGTCTTTGGTCTGGTCAAAGAGGATATATCACACCAACGGAAGTTCGTCGAGCCGTTCGTAAATCAACAATCCTTTCTCTTTCGCCACCCTTACCATTTCATCGGCACCCTGAGAAGGTCCTCCAACTCGAAGCACGGCGTTACAGCAATCAAGCAGGCGAATGGAAGACGGATGAAAGATTCTGTTAAAAGTCTCGTCTCCTAAAGCAGTGGAACCAGCTGTCGCGATAAGGGGCAAAGCATACCACTCCCCCAGCACCGGCATATGACCAGCCTCGTAAACTTGAAGAGCAATTTCATTCATGTAGTTGACGTTCTTCTCAATTAATACATGATCATCATTCGTTCCAGATCGATACGGGCCTGCGATAAGGATATGAAGCGGTTTCGATTTCACTTTCAAGAGACCTTGGATCTGAGCGTATTGGAGCAGCATTATCGTCTTGGCGTCACGAATCTCACCGCTTTCGACCATGTTTAGCACTTGAGCAAACGGGAGTTCCATCACTTCAATGTTTTCCTGCTCCTCCTCAAGGCCACCACCGCCACCCGTTGTCATATCTTCACTATACTCGGCTACATAGAAGTGCAGGATTTCGGTAACGGAGCCCGGTGACATATAGGCCTCGCCAACTTTCTGCACACGGTCGATACGGTATCCCGTCTCCTCCTCCGTCTCCCGAAGAATACCTTCTTCCGGTGTTTCTTTATCGAGTAGTCCTGCACAGGTTTCGATAAGCATCCCAGTTTCATTGCCGTTCCGATAAGTAGGCATCCGGAACTGTCTGGTCAGTACAACGGTTTGTTTGTGCTGATTATAGAGCAGGATCGTTGCGCCGTTGCCGCGATCGTACACTTCACGGGATTGTGTCTCCCATTGTCCATTATTTTTTTCGAACTCGAATGTGACCTTATTTAAGATGTACCAGTTATCCGATAGAAGCTCCTCTTTTACAATCCGTACTCTTGGGTGATACTGTTGTGACTTCATCTCATTTCCTCCCTAGAAAGATTCCGTTCTCTTTAGTCATTTCGAGAGTTCCGTTCTGCTGCAGAAGCCGATTGACGTGGTCTCGAAACTTGTCAATAGCCGCTCCGACAAGTCGCTCTCTTGCGTTCATCGGAGTCGAGATTATATATTCGATCAGGGGTTCCGCTTCGTCGACCAACAAACAGTCCTCGTATCGAAGCAACCGAAGATCGGAAAAGCAAGAAGACAGCAAGTCCCCTCCGTTATCCAGGTGGAACCGTTTAATAGCATGATCCAACACATGAAGCTCAGGATCGAACGAAACCGCCAAATGTTCGACCTCTTGTAGGTGTTGAGTGCTCATTGTAGAGGTGCATACTATACCTCCTTGCTTTAAGATACGGTGCATCTCGCGGATTGCTCTAGGGATGTCCGGCACGTGGTACAGCATGTTGTTAGCGATAACCATATCGAATTGCTCTTCATGGAATGGGATCTGTTGCGCGTCAACAGATAAAAACTTAAACTGCGGATTGTTGCTTCCCAAGCGACAACGTGCTTCTTCCACCATCCCGCTTGACATATCGGTAAGCGTGATACGCCAGCTGCTTGGAATTCGTTCGGCGTTTCTTATCCAAAAGGTCCCGTCGCCGCAGCCCAACTCGAGAATGTGGGCTCCCGGTTGGACCTCCAGTTGTTCAAAGATCCAACGATGCCAGCCTTGGGGATTTGTACTGTACTTGTCGTAAAGATGTATCCGCGTTTGCAGGCGGTTCGCCGTCCGATATTGCTCCCCCCAATTTTGCTCACTCTGCACGGTTTGAATAACATCCGCCAAATGGTTCCAATCGGAGCCATAAGCCGACATTTCCATAGCATCTCGTATTGCATGTACTACGTGCTCTGTATGAGCAATTTTCTTTTGTAAAACATCGAGTTGTGCTTGCAACGAGTGTCTGATCTCTCCGTTGGATGGCGACTCTGCATCTAAAATGTCCATTATTGTTTGAAGCGATAACCCTAGATACTTCAACATCTGAATTCGCTGTAGTCTTTCCATATCTTTCATGTTGTACAGTCTTATGGATCCAGTGCGATGACCTCCTGGACTCAGAAGTCCAATTTGGTCGTAATATCGCAATGTCCTGACCGTTATCCCTGTACGTTTGGCAAGCTGTCCTGTCGTCAGATAGTTCTCTTTGTCCATCCATTGCTCACATCCAATTGATTGCTCTAGCATGTCGTTCTCAGTCAGTATAGCAAATGACGTAACGTCACCTTCAAGAAAAATTTATGCAATAAGAAACAAGAGAAAACCACCCTAGCAAAAGGTAACTTGGTAGTTAGTCACGAATATCATGTAATAAAAATTCATCAGCTCTTCATGGAGGCTACTATGAAAACTTTCATTTACATGGTGAGACATGGCGAATCACCGAAGACGGAAGGAAATGAAAGAACAAGAGGTTTGACTGATAAAGGCAAGTCAGATGCTTTTCAAATAACTGAATTATTGAGAGGAGAGGGGATCGAGGTTTTCGTTTCAAGTCCATATCAACGGGCAATCCTAACCATTCAAGAATTAGCTCAATGCTCAGGACAAGAAGTTTTAATATTCGAGGATCTTAAAGAAAGAATTTTTTCTAGTGAAGATAACCGAATCCCCGATGATGAATTATTCCCTTTGTTAGATAAGTCATTTTCTGATCCCAACTTTGCTTTAACGGGAGGAGAGTCTAATGCAGTTTGTCAGAACCGAAGTATAACAGTCTTAAAGGAATTGCTAAAAATCTACCGAGGACAGAAAGTCGCATTAGGCACTCATGGAGCTGTAATGACTTTAATGATGGAGTATTATGACAAGCAGTATGATTTGAATTTTTTACTACACACATCCAAACCAGACGTATACAGAATGGAATTCAATGATCAGGAATTAGTTGAGGTAAAAAGATTGTGGAACATGCCGTAATAGTTTGTGAGGAAAAGGTATAAGGACTATTCTTCAAAGAGAGACCACCCTTAAAAAAGGGATGGTCTCTCTTCAAAATTTTTCTTTTATAGCTATTGCGGTGAACCGTTAAGCAAATCTTCAGCTATTTTTACCAGGTCTTCTTTGCTCAGCGGGCTGTCCTGGTTATCAGATATGTTGTAGTGTAACCGTCTTTTTTCATCGAGCCATCCCAGTCGATTTTTTCCTACCTCCAAGGGCTTGCTTGTTTCGCTTGCTCTGATGTAATAGGCCTTGGTTCCTTTAATCATCAGTTCCTCAGCCGAATCCTGTTCATTTTGCATCACGGTCGTCTTTGTGACTTCGGGAGCGTATTTGGTGACGGCGATATTTACATAGTCATTTCCTCTCGCATACCGGGCGAGGGTGAAGTCTGACTTGTCCCAGCTCAGCTTTTGAATAAACAGATTTTCACCTTTCGGTGCAGCTTTAGCCTGTTGCGTCAGTTTATCCGTTAAAGCCCGATATTCCTCTTTGTTCATCATCCCAGGATATGCAGCGACTGGGTAGACGTATCCGATATCAAACCGGTAGCCATTCGGCAGATGAGTGGGACTATGCAACAGCGGAGCTTCTGTCCGCTTGATTTCATCCTGCAGACTGCTGAAGCTAGAAAGTTCAGTCGGTTTGTAGGCAAACAGGACGGGATTAGACGAATTTTGTTGATTCATAGAATCGTCCTTAACGTAATAGGCGGCATACTCTCCAGGCTGTAGACGGTCTGTCACCTCTTCATTCCACTGTGTGTAGGTGGTTGTATACGTTTTGGAAGCGTCCGTTTCGGCTGGTGTTTTGGCGGTATTTAATACGACATCGCCTTTACTGTTACGGAATTCCAGATATTGCGAAGCGGCGTATCCAGTCACAGAGGCGCTCAATACAAAAAGCAAGATCATGATAGGAGCGGTGATGCGCGGCTGAAGACGCATTTTTACAATGAGTCCCTTTTTGGATTTCGCCTTTTGGTAGACCTGTTCCATCACTTTATCAGAGACGTCAAAAGCTTGGATTTTTAGGACACTCTCTGGTTCTGTCAGCATGTCCATGTTTTTTAAGCCTCTGTCTTTTAGATCGGTGTATTTCAGGCCTTGTTCCTGAGTTCTGTCTTGTAATTCACGCATTTTGGGTCCTCCTCTATGGGCTCCATCATTTTTTTGAGCTTTGTTTTTGTTCTGCCGTATTTTTTCTTGATCGCTTCCTCGCTTTTGTTCATAATTTCCCCGATTTCTCCAAACGATTTTTCTTCAAAGATGCGCAGCACCAACAGGTTTCGCTCCTCTGCATTCAGTTGGTCCAATGCCCGGCTCAGCGGTTCACTGAAAAGCTGACGTTCCATAACCTGCGCAGCACTGTCTGAAGTCATGTTAGTTGAGGTGAACAGGGTCATTTTAAATTTGCGCTGTAATTTCTTCCTGCGAATCAGGTTCAGGCAGTGATGATAAGCCATTTTATACAGCCAGGAGGAGAAGCCCACTGTGGGCTTGTACATACTGATTTTCTCGAAAGCACTAACGAAAATATCCTGTACAGCCTCTTCCGCTTCCTGCTCACTGCCTAGTAGTCGCCAGCAGTACACAAAAATCTGACGCTGATACTCCTTTACAATGTAGGCGTAATCATGGATCTCGCCAGCTTGGACCCGTTTAATTCTATATTCGATTTCCTCATTCAAAGATTTAGGCACCCCCTCTGATTAAAAAGAAAACTATGTCTGTATAACAAATGAAGAGGACCGAAAGGGACACCTTTTCTAAAATTTTTTTAAGTAGTAATCAACTCTCTAAGAGAATACGATAAAGCAGAACAATTATCACCAACGTTGTTGATTTCATAGAGCTTGAATTTTTATTGTGGAAATAAATAGAATGATAAAATATACCTATCAAAAAAGTGGAAATAGATTGTAAAGAAAAAAGGAGATGGGAAATGGGGTTTTATGATAATAGAGAAAATGCTTTATTCCGCACTCTTCAAGAGCAAGTCATAACATTCAAACAATGGGGAGCTAGCATAGCTGAAAAACATGGAGAATGGGAAACGAATTATCTTTATTGGGATAAGCTTTATAATGCTGTTGAGGAAGTGTTAGAACATACTTCATTAGCTGAATGGCAGACAGAAGTTTATGAACTGATCTTATATACACTGGCAAGGGATAATGAAGTTGAGAATGTATTGCAGTTGTTAATTGTACAACCCAAAATATTTTTGTCTTTAGCCTACAGTGCAATTACATACTCTGATTACGAAGCCAGATGGCAAATAGCCTATGGATTAGGTGAAGTAAAAGGAATGAGGGATGAAGTAAATAGTCTTTTGTCTAAGCTCTCGAATGATGAGCACGAATATGTCAGAAGAAGGGCATTAATTGCATTGCAGAAAAAATGGAAAGATGAATTAAATGATCAAGAGATAAACTCGGCAATCCCGCCCGTATAGCTAACGATAACCATCGGCTATGCTGGGCGGGATTGCCTCACTCTCTTTTATGCAGCGTATCTTCTACTTATTCCCTTTGCGTACCTTTAACAGCTTACCCTTTACGGTCGTATTCTTCATAATCTCAAGCACCAGTGGACCTTTACCATTCAGAATCTCAACATCTGTCGCATAATCCAGAATCGTAATGATCCCGATATCATCTGCGGTGACTCCGTCAAGCTTAGCGATGGTCCCCACGAAGTCGACAGCTCTAAGTTTTTTCTTCTTACCGCCGTTAAAATTCAGCTTCATAATCTGTTGGTTTAGTTGCTCGCGCTTATCTTTTTTGAGTGCGGTTTTTACATGCAGTTTCTGCTCAAAATCTTCTCTACGGAGATCAACAGCCTCTTCTGAGGGGGCCTTTACCTGCGGAATCGCGAATCCAATATATGCTTCAATATCAGCTAATCTTCTGCCATCCTTAGGAGTGATGAGGGAAATGGCTTTCCCCGTTTTGCCAGCACGTCCCGTACGTCCTGTACGGTGAACATAGCTTTCCTTCTCAAGGGGAATATCGTAGTTAATGACATGGGTGATATTCGTGATATCAATCCCTCTGGCGGCAACATCTGTCGCAATCAAGTAACGGAATTGACCCCTTCTGAATGCATTCATTACCTCAAATCGCTCGTCTTGCTCCATGCCACCATGAATGCGATCACATGGATATTCGAGATCAGCCAATGCTCTGAATAATGTATCTACATTCTCCTGCGTACGACAGAAAATAATGCAGCTGTCAGGATTCTCAACAATGAGCAGATCTTGCAGTAGTGCCAGCTTGTCTGACTCCTTCACCTGAATAAGAGAGTGATCAATTGTGGCGGTCGTTATACCAGTTGCTTTAATCTCAATTCTAACAGGATCTTTCATATATTTACGTGACAGTGTGGCTACATCCTCAGGGAAGGTAGCGGAGAATAACATGGTAACCCGGTCACTAGGCAGCGCTTGAATAATCGACTGGACTTGCTCGATAAAGCCCATATTCAGCATCTCGTCAGCTTCATCAATCACGAGGTAGGCAATCCGATCTAACGATAGCGTGCCTCGTTCGATATGGTCCAGTACACGTCCTGGCGTACCTACAGCCACATGCGTCCTTTGTTTTAACTCAGCTTTTTGGATATGAAAAGGATGTTTTCCATAAAGGGGTGTTGCTTTTATCCGCTTAAAGCGTCCAATATTCGTGATGTCTTCGGTGACCTGTAACGCGAGTTCACGGGTTGGCGTCAGGATTAAAGCTTGGGGCTTATTCTCATTCCAATCTACTAGCTCACAAATTGGAATACCATATGCTGCTGTTTTGCCGCTACCTGTTTGCGATTTGGCGACAAGATCCTTCTTCTCAAGCGCAACAGGAATAACTTCCGTTTGAATCTCTGTTGGCGTCTCATAGCCCAAGCTATTGAGCGCTCTTACAATTTCTTCACTTAATGCGTAATCTGTAAAATGCTTCTGACTCATTTTCAACCTCTTCTGCGCTGTATTTGAATACCAATACATATATAATGTCATCGTGTATCGAACTTATACTCATCTAGTATACTCTATATCCAGGCTTACTCTAATACATATCCATGTTACTGTTTGTCTAATCGTATCCTTGGAGCGTTTAACGAAGGGCTCGTCCATTTTCTCGTGTATGGTATCTGATGTGTTGGTCGACTGAGCTATTTCGCAATTTAACGACCAACAAACTTTACCCCATATGGATCTACGTTGAACAATTTCATGGAGAATTACTTATCTTCAATTGTATCGGCATTTCCATATCCGCATGCGTGAAAACATGTGTTACGCATAAAGGGCACCAATTAGGTGCCCTTTGAACTGCCGTTAGCGCGGAAAACCGTATCAAAAGTATTGTTACGATGAAAAGTGAACCCAATCTCTCCCTTGGACAGCATCCATTTCTTTAAAGAAAATTTGAGCGCGTTTATTCTCAGTAGAAGTTATCCAGGTCATATGAGCATATCCATAATTTTGTGAGTACTTTTGACATTCTAAAAAAAGCTGTGATTCTACTTCTGTATCTCTAAATGGTTCCAATACAAATAGGTCGTTCATAACGGTGATTTTGTCTGCTTTCATCGTGCTAAAGGTAAAGAATAATGTAGCAAAGCCGATTAATTCTCCATTTTGTTCCGCCACAAATTGTATACCGTTTTGCTGCTCAAAAAGGGTTTGAATCAAATTATGAATTTTTTCGATAGGTGGCCTAGGGTTTTGATAAAAACCAACGATGTATTCATACATTAACTCGGTTAAATTGTTTAAATCATCAGGCTTAGCGTTTCTTATTAAAAATGACATTAGATGTACTCCCTTTTCATTAGTTTTGAATTAATATACATCGTAAAGTATATATATGCAAAATTAAGATCAGTGAAAGAATCTTTTGAACTCATGCAAATGCGAAGAAGTATGTAATATGAGCGCAACAAAGGCTGCCGAGGAAATGTATCCGGCAGTCTTTGTTGCGCTGAGGGACATGTGCATCGAGAATACACCCATTCGTTAAAATTGAATTTACTCCGAATTACTTAAGAAGTGTAAGTGTCACCTCTATCGTGTTATTAATAAATGATCGTTCTGGACGAGATTTTATCATTACGGTCAGTCCAATTAACGATACGACTAGCGCCTGTGATACAGCCTTCGCATTGAGCCCGATCTCAAGCTCACCTGATTGTATACCTCGTTCAATGGTTTCTTGAAATATAACCGATAGGTACATTTGATGTTCCCTTGTAAGAATTTCAAATTTCTCATCATGAGGTGCAAGTTCAACCATTGTATTGATGCAAAAGCATCCTTTTCTAGGGTTTTCTGTATATTCCTCATCTACCACACCTTCAAAAAAAGCTCGAAATGCTTCTTTTACAGATGGTTTGCTTTGAAGCTTGGCTCGGATCAGAGAAGCACGGGACATCATGTATTTGCGCAGCGCAGCTTCGAACAATTCTTTTTTGCCTCCAAAAGTGGAGTATATACTAGGTCGTTGAATTTCCATTCTGGAAGTTAAATCACTCAGCGAGGTAGCTTCATATCCCTTCTCCCAAAATATTTGCATTGCTGCATCTAATACTTTATCTTCGTCAAATTCGCGGATTCGTCCCATAATCAATACCTCTCATTGCTCGTAATTTTATTCTTAACTCAATAACTCTGATTATAATTGTCAGGGTTTTTTATTTGCGTACCAATTAGTATGTTATTATCTTATAATTAGCCCGTTATATTGTCAAATGCAGATTGGTTTATCGCACCAAGGAGATATCAGTATGAGGATAAAACAAAGTATTTTTACTATATTTATTGACAGTATTCTTTTTAATGAGTTATATTTACTGGGAAAAATATATTACCGATCGGTATGATATTTTATCGGTATTTGATTGTCATACAAAGAAAGCTATTAGAATAGGAGAGATGGACCATGGAGATAGGTATTACTTCGTTTGTAGAAACAAAGCCTGACGTTCAGACAGGTGAAGTGATAAGTCACGCACAGCGATTGCGCGAAGTTGTCGAGGAAATTATCCTTGCTGATCAAGTGGGACTTGATGTGTTTGGGGTAGGTGAGCATCATCGGAAGGATTATTCGGCATCTTCACCAGCAATTGTGCTGTCAGCGGCTGCAGCGCAGACGAAACGGATTCGGCTGACCAGTGCAGTCACAGTGCTTTCTTCAGCTGATCCCGTTCGCGTTTTTCAGGATTTTGCTACGCTGGATGGTATTTCGAATGGACGTGCGGAGATTATGGCGGGCCGAGGTTCCTTTATTGAATCTTTTCCACTGTTTGGCTATGACTTGGAAGACTATGATGAGCTGTTTGAACAACATTTGGAATTGCTCCTTAAAATACGGGAGTCCGAAAAAGTAACCTGGAAAGGCGGACATCGGCCAGCGATTAACAATTTGGGTGTGTATCCACGGCCGGTTCAGAATCCTTTACCGATATGGGTTGGCAGCGGGGGCAGGCAGGATTCTGCTATCCGTGCAGGTCTGTTAGGACTGCCCTTGATGTTGGCGATCATTGGTGGAAATCCGATGAATTTTGCACCGCTTGTACAGCTTTATAAGAAGGCAGCAGCGCACGCTGGTCATGACGAATCGCAGCTTAAGGTTGGATCGCACTCGATAGGATTTGTTGGAGAGAATAATGAACGAGCTGCAGATACATATTTCCCTTCTACGATGGCAGGTATGAATAGATTAGGCAGGGAGCGGGGCTGGGCGCATTATGATCGTTCTAGCTACGATGCCGCGCGCAGCTTTGAAGGTGCGCTGTATGTTGGCGATCCTGAGACTATTGCCCAGAAGATCATTCACCTTCGCAAACATGTAGGTGTTACACGCTTTATGCTGTATGTTCCGTTAAGTACAATGCCGCATGCCGAGGTGATGAGAGCCATTGAACTGATGGGAACAGAGGTAGCACCCCGAGTTCGGAAGGAAATAGCCCAGTGGGAAGCGGAGACGGAAAAAAGATTATAAAAACCAAACATAGGAGTGATTCACATGGATTTTGAAAATCGTTTGTACCCAGAATTTAGGTCGGTAATTGCACAATTTCCTGGATTTCAATTGGAAGAAAATTTAGAACTGAGTAGAAGCTATTTGTCGAGTCCTCCCATTGAGCAGTCGAAGCACGTACACACGACAAGCCGGATGATTCCGAGCGTAGCAGGCGAGATATTAGTTAAAATCTACGAACCTGCCCAGCGAACTGACGTTAGGCTTCCGGCCATGCTGTGGATTCACGGGGGAGGCTATGTGATGGGGCATCCTGATATGGACGATGCTTTGTGCGAACGCTTCGTGCAGGCGGCCAAATGCGTCGTCGTATCGGTCGATTACCGACTTGCTCCCGAGCATCCCTACCCAGCTGCCATCGATGACTGTTATGCCGCTTTGACGTGGATGACCGATGAAGCTGAGCTGCTGGGCATCGACTTAGATCGAGTCGCAATTGCCGGAGCAAGTGGGGGCGGCGGTCTGACCGCAGCACTTGCTTTAATGGCCCGTGACAAAGGCGGGCCAGCCCTCATTTTCCAAATGCCGCTGTATCCGATGATCGATGACCGTAGTATTACGGCGTCAAGTCATGAGATTACGGCCGATAACGCACCATGGAACCGGAAGAACAACTTGGCGGCTTGGAACATGTACTTGGGGGATCGTACTGAAGACACCGAGGTGTCCCTATACGCTGTGCCGTCGAGAGCGGAATGCTTGGCTGGGCTACCGCCGACCTATACGTGCATAGGCCAGCTCGATCTGTTCCGAGATGAGACGATCGAATATGTAGCACGCCTTGCCCAAGCTGGGGTAGACGTTGAATTCCATCTGTATCCCGGCACATTCCACAACTTTGAGGGGATGGTTCCGCAAGCAGAAGTAAGCCAACGTGCTAGCCAAAGTTATGTAGATGCAATTGCACGAGCCCTTAATTCTTAAACTATTAAATGGGCAGTCTCCAAAGTGATATGCTTCCAAAAAAGTAGACAGGTTAAATAATAAAACTTGCTACTGTAAGGGGAGTATATCACTTTTTGCAGTAATCTTTTTGTCGTTTGATACGAGACTAGATTCTAATCGAAACGATGTGTTAAAGGAGCACGAGGTGTTCAGTCGCCCCGCAATGATGTAAAGTTTTTCGGGTAAAATCTTTACTTTTACATGTAGCGGACAATAACCTTTCATTCTTATAATTGGAAATGTAAGCGATTTATTTAGAGGTAGGAATATTAAAAACTATATGTATGAGGAGGAGATTGTATGTCGAAATTTAAAGTGGGCAAGTTGGTAAGCAGCTTGGCGTTGGCGGGTGTGTTGTTATCATCAGTTCTGATAAACCCGGCTAGTGCCAGTATGGCGAACGGTGGTAAATTCCTCGGGAATATCATTGCTGGAAGTGTCCCTGCAAGTTTCGGAACATACTGGAACCAGGTGACGCCAGAGAATTCGACCAAATGGGGGTCAGTTGAAGGCAGCCGTAACAACATGAACTGGTCGCAGGCGGATACCGCCTACAATTATGCCCGTAACAATGGCTTCCCGTTCAAGTTCCATACATTGGTATGGGGTGCTCAGGAGCCAGGTTGGATTAGCGGACTGTCGGCTGCTGATCAGAAGGCGGAAGTAACCCAGTGGATTAAAGCAGCAGGTCAACGCTATCCGAATGCGGAGTTTATAGATGTGGTGAATGAGCCCCTGCATCAGAAGCCATCCTTCCGCAATGCCATAGGCGGTGACGGATCGACCGGATGGGATTGGGTCATATGGTCGTTCCAACAGGCAAGACAAGCTTTTCCCAATGCCAAGCTGATGATTAATGAATATGGAATTATCAACGATCCCTCGTTAACCGACCAATATGTCAATATTATTAATCAGCTCAAGAGCAGAGGCCTGATTGACGGAATTGGTATTCAATGCCACCAGTTTAGCATGGACACTGTTTCAGTTAACACGATGAACACTGTACTGAACAAGCTGGCGGCAACAGGATTGCCAATCTATGTGTCGGAACTGGATATAACTGGTGACGACAACACCCAGCTTGCCAGATACAAGGAGAAATTTCCGGTATTATGGAAGCATTCTGCGGTGAAGGGAGTTACGCTCTGGGGGTATATCCAGGGACAAACTTGGAAGCCGAACACACATCTGCTGAATTCTAACGGCACGGAACGTCCCGCGCTCCAATGGCTGAGACAATATGTGCAGAGTTAAACTATAGGTGGCACTTAAAACCCAACAGATGCTAACTTTTGCCAAATGTCTGGGCTGGGTAGATGTTTATTTGACGAAGTCTTGGCTGAAATGTTATACGCCCAAGGCTTCTTTTTATTTAGCTTAAACCTAACGTATCAAAACCTAATCCAACTCAATTAGGCTTACATACCCAATCCATAACTCTAACCCACTTGAAATAAAACCGTCTGGACGGTATAGTAAAGAGGGGTGATCAATATGAATACAACTAAAAAAACATTAAAAAGAGAATTAATTCTTAAAGCGGCCTCCATGATTGTGCACGAAGAAGGAGTAGAGAAGTTAACGTTAGAAGCGGTGGCTAAGAAAGCGGGAATAAGTAAAGGAGGATTGCTTTACCATTTTCCGAATAAGGATGAATTGGTTTTGGGAATGGTTGAGCAACTATCGACCAGCTTTGTCTCCGAATTTAATGAGAGAGCAGAAAACGATATGCATTCCAAAGGAAGATGGACTCGCGCGTATATGAATACATCATTTTCTGGCGATCGGAATGCAAGTGACCTGTATACCGCTCTTTCAGCAGCACAGTTTACGAACCCTCACATGCTAAAATTACTTCAGGACGAGTATGAGAATATCCAAAATAAAATTGAAAACGACGAATTGGACCCCGTTCGTTCCACGATAGTCCGATTAGCTATAGACGGTTTGTGGTTTTCTGAAATGTTTGGGCTTGCTCCTCCCAATGTAGAAATGAGGCAAAAAATGATGGAAGAATTGAAAACATATATAAAGGAGAATGAATAATGGCTTATCTTTTCTTGGCAATCTCTATTGTTGGTGAACTTGTTGGAACTTCAATGCTTAAAGCTTCAGAAGGTTTCACCAGACTGTATCCGACTCTATTCACAATTGTGGCGTTCGTGATCTCTTTCTTCTTTATCTCCTTATCCCTTAAGACGCTCCCCTTAAATATGACTTATGCCATCTGGTCAGGTGTAGGAGCCGTTGCTACAACGCTTATTTCAGTATTGATTTGGAAAGAAAAAATTAATACAGGAAGTATCGCAGGTATTGCTTTAATTGTTATTGGCGTGGTGGTACTGAACCTATTTGGTGCAGGACATGGTGAGGCAAAAGCTACAACAGAAGCAACGAGTTCAATCGTTCAAAAATGAGATGAAATAGTATAGACACAAGAACATCGTAGAGAAAATGTATTCCAAAGGAGTGCCCTAATGAAGGGAAAAACCACTTCATTAGGGCACTGGAGATTTACTACCACTATCGATCACTGCCAGTTTGTGTGAAAGGACCCTGCTGCATCACTTCGTTCATAAGTATGGGCACCAAAATAATCCCTTTGTGCTTGCAAAAGGTTAGCATTCGAAATGCCTGTCCGGTAACTATCATAATAAGTAAGTGAAGCACTTAAACATGGAAACGAAGTGCCAGAATTAATACCCTCACAGACAACTTTTCGTAATCCTTTTTGATACTCTTTAACCTTTTCAGCAAAATACGGGGCGATTAATAGATTAGCCAAATTCGGCTGTTCTTGATATGTTTCGCTTATTACGTTTAAGAATTCGGCACGAATGATGCAACCACCACGGAAAATAAGGGCAATATCCTTTAAAGGTAAATTCCATCCGTAAAGTTCAGAAGTCATTTTATATTGTATAAATCCTTGCGCGTAGGCACAAATTTTACCCATATAAAAAGCTTGTCTAATGTACCCAATCCACACATCTTTATCTAAACTTCGCTGGTCAATCCCTGGTCCTGTTAGAATATTTTCTGCATAAACTCGTTCTTCTTTTAAAGAGGAGATGTAACGGGCAAACAATGACTCTGTAATAATGGATGATGGGATCCCATTGTCAATTGCTTGAATGCTTGTCCATTTACCAGTGCCCTTTTGCCCTGTTTTATCAAGAATCACATCGAATAGTGGTAAGCCTGTTACATCATCCTTTTTCCGTAAAATCTCTGCTGTGATTTGGATTAAATAACTTTTCAGTTCCCCTTGATTCCATATTTCAAAGATATCAGCAATTTCATTCACAGATAAACGTAACCTTTTTCTTAAAAATGTATAGGTTTCTGCGATTAATTGCATATCTGCGTACTCGATTCCGTTATGTACCATTTTTACAAAGTGACCGGACCCTTTTGGACCCATATAAACACAGCAAGGGTCTCCGTCCATGTGGGCTGCTATTTTTGTTAGAATAGAAGCTGCCTTTTCATATACGTTTTTATCTCCACCAGGCATGATCGAAGGTCCATTTAAAGCCCCGACTGCTCCGCCGGAAATACCGATTCCTAAATAACCGATTCCTTTTGACTTCAATTCATCATATCTACGTTCCGTATCTTTGTAATGGGAGTTACCACCGTCCATAATCACATCGCCTGCTTCAAGGAAGGGTACTAATGTACCTATTACCGAATCGACCGGTTTGCCCGCTGTTACCATAAGGAAGATTTTTCTTGGAGTTTTTAAGGAGTAAACAAAATCTTGAATTTCGTAGTAGGGATGGATAGAGTGACCTTCACTTTTTTTAACAAGATCATCCGTTAAATCCCTCGTATAGTTATAGACAGCGACTTGCTCACCCTTACCAGCCATGTTTAAGGCGATATTACGGCCCATTACCCCTAAACCAATGACACCAATTGTGTTGGACATTTTTTCTGCTCCTTTTATTTGAAATGAATAGGCCGTAGATCCTCACTTATAGGCTTAGAAAATTCTAAGGGAAATAAGTGGGGGATCTACCGCCCAGGAATCATGGTTTAAACGAATAAACTTAGTACTAAAATAAATCCTAATCCAGCTACAGAAATGATGGTCTCAAGCAATGTCCATGTTGCAAATGTTTCTTTCATACTTAAACCAAAATATTCTTTAAACATCCAGAAACCAGCATCGTTAACATGTGAAGCTATTAAACTACCCGCTCCCGTTGCAAGCACAACTAAAGCAAGATTAACGTCGGATTGTCCTAACATCGGAATAACTAAACCAGCGGTTGTTAAAGCTGCAACAGTTGCAGAACCTAAGGAAATACGTAATATTGCAGCGATGATCCAGGCAAGCAAGATGGGTGATAATGTAGTTCCATTGAATAATTCAGCTACATAGTCACCTACGCCGCCATTAATCAGTACTTGTTTGAAGGCGCCGCCACCCCCAATGATTAAGAGCATCATCCCAATATGAGTAATAGCCGTTGTACAAGATGCCATTACATTTTTAATTGGAATTTTCCTTGCTATTCCCATGGTGTAGACAGCTACCAGTAAGGAAATTAACATGGAAGTTGATGCATCACCAATAAAACGGATCGCTGTTAGTAAACTACTATCTTCAAAGCCCATTGTTTTTTGAAGCAAAGTAATAACCGTAGCAATAGACATTAAAATAACAGGAAGCATTGCAGTAAATACACTGATACCAAATCCCGGAGTTTCCTCGGATTTAAATACTTTTTGTTCACCTAAAGAGGCAATATTACCCGTTTTCGTAAATGATGCAGGTACGAGTTTTTTGGCAAGCTTAGTAAACACAGGTCCAGCTAAAATAACAGTTGGAATGGCAATAATGAAACCGTAAAGTAAAACCTCACCAAGGTTCGCGCCATATTCACCAGCAATAACTGTTGGCCCTGGATGTGGAGGTAAGAAGCCATGTGTTACGGATAAAGCTGCAACCATCGGAATACCGAGATATAAGATAGAAACCTTTAATTCTTTTGAAATGGCAAATATGATTGGAATTAACAATACTAATCCTACTTCAAAAAATAACGCCACACCGATAATGAATGAAGCAGCTACGACTGCCCATTGGATATTTTTTTCACCAAATTTGTCTACGAGGGTCATGGCAATTCGTTGAGCACCGCCAGAATCAGCGATCAACTTACCTAACATCGCTCCAAGTCCAAAGATTAACGCTAAGTGACCAAGGGTTCCGCCTAATCCGGCTTCGATGGTTTTGACAATTTCCTCTAATGGCATTCCAAGTGCTAAAGCGACGCCGAACGATACAATGATTAATGAAATAAAGGTGTTCAATTTGAAGCCCATGATTAAAACTAATAATGCTAAAATTCCAATCGCTACGATAACTAATGGCATTGTAATTACCCCCTGCTTTTTATCTTTTTAGTGTTTAATTAAGCTTCTTTGATAATTGGAAATCCGTGTATAATCGTCTTCTAATACTCTGGATAGATTAATGAAAATCGGCAGCAATTTCCTATATTCCTTGGTCGCTTCTTCTTTTGGTGTATGTTTGTTGGTACTGCCAACCATTTCAGAAACGACTTCAAAGGACTGGATTTGTCCAGTGGCATACAAGCCTAAAATACAAGCTCCTAGACAAGAACTTTCGTAGCTTTCTGGAACGACGACTTCAGATGCGAATATATCGGACATCATTTGCCGCCAAACAGCTGACCTTGCGAAGCCTCCAGTAGCTTGGATTCGGGTCACAGGACTGTCCATACATTCGGTTAATGCTAAAAATACGGTGTACAGATTGTAAATGACTCCTTCTAGGGCTGCGCGAATCATATGTTCTTTCTTATGTGACATCGTTAAACCGAAGAATGAGCCACGTACGTCTGGGTTCCATAATGGCGCACGTTCACCAGCCAGGTATGGATGGAATAACAATCCGTCAGATCCTGGTCTTACACGTTCAGCAATCTTGGTTAGTACATCATATGGATCAATTCCTAGCCTTTTCGCTGTTTCGACTTCTGATGAGGCAAGTTCGTCACGGATCCAGCGAAGGACCATCCCGCCATTGTTCACCGGCCCCCCAATAACCCAGTGCTTTTCTGTTAAGGCATAACAAAATATTCTTCCCTTTTCGTCTGTTTGAGGCTTGTCTATAATGGTTCGAATAGCTCCGCTTGTCCCGATTGTGACGGCAACTTCGCCTTTTCGTATCGCATTTACACCTAGATTAGAAAGGACTCCATCGCTAGCTCCAATGACAAACGATGTTTGTGGATCGATCCCCATCTTTTTTGCTAAATCTGAATCACAGTTGGTAAATATTCTGGTTGTTGGCACGAGCTCAGATAATTGAGAAGGGGTTATACCAGCAATTTTTAATGCTTCTTCATCCCAATCTAATTTTTCTAGATTCATCATGCCCATGGCAGAAGCTAGGGAATAATCCACTACATATTGATCAAAGAACTTTTTAAAAATATATTCTTTAATTCCGATATACTTTTTAACCTTGACAGCGGTTTCAGGAAGGTCATTCACAATCCAAGCTATTTTTGTTAATGGTGACATGGGGTGAATGGGTGTTCCTGTTCGTTTATAGACTTCATGGCCATTCAGCTCATCTTTTATTTTATGTGCCCACGCTTCACTGCGATTATCTGCCCATGTAATACAAGGCGTCAGTGGGCGGTCATTTTCATCCATCGCAATGACACTATGCATGGCACTGCTAAATGAAACAAACGATAGCTTTTTTTGTGAGTGATGTTTCATTATATTTGAAGTGGCTTGCAGAACAGCCTGAAAAATCTCTTCTGGGTTTTGTTCAGCTGTTGCTATATCCGGTGTATAAAGCGGGTATCCAATATTCTCTTGTTGGATGACTTCGCCTTTTTCGCTAAATAGAACGGCTTTCGTACTTGTCGTTCCGATATCTACACCTAACATATAGTTAGTCATTTTGTTGCACGACTCCTTTAGATAGCATTTGTTGTGACATCCATAGGTCTTCTACTTTACCTTGAACATCATCAAAGTTTTCATGTAAAGACTTGATCATGAGGTCTCTATCTTTTGCTTTGATTGCTTCAATATAAAGTTCGTGATTGTTTATAATCCGTGTAAAGTCTTCATACTTTTCAGTGAAACGCATACGCATCGACAAAAGAATGAGACTTTCCATAACAGGCTTTAAATTATTCCAGATCATCAGAATATGCGAATGATTGACTGCACGAATAATCGTTTCATGGAACAAGACATCTTGATATGAAAACTCATCAGCATCACTATATTTAACGGCGACTTTCATCATTTCGAGTATTTTACTAAGTTCCTTCGCCAAATCATTAGTATCCATCTTTACAAGACGTTCAAATACGAAGGATTCTATGAGCAGACGGACATCATAAATTTCTTCTATTTCTTTTTCTGATAGGCCATTAACAACGGCTCCCATTCTTTCTAATCGAATAATATTTTCGGATGCCAGTATTTTTAATGCTTCACGAATGGGTGAGCGACTTACAGTGAAATCAGCAGCAAGTTTATTTTCAGATAATATGGTACCGCTTTCAATCACGCCAGAAATAATGCGCATTCTAAGCTCGGATGTTACGCGATCACCAGCAGAGGCTTTTAAAAGCCATTTGGAGGGATATAGGAATTCTGATTCGACCATCATTTCACCTTCTCAATTAATCAAGTATACTTGTATACAGGTATTATAATCTGAAATTTTAAATTTGCAAGCGTATACATTAAATTTGTTTTGTAACTCCTCGATACATAAAATGAAATTTCATATTAAGACATAGATCCTGTTTGGATCTTCTCATATATAATGCTAGACTCAATACTGATTTCATCTATAGGTTCCAATTGAAGTTCGGATTTTTTGTTCAAATGCACAATCAATTTCGTCTGTTCTTCAATATTTTTAACGTGCGGCAATCGATATAATGAAAGCGTAATCAAAAATTACCCGGGGGGTTAGACAGATGGAAGGATTGACGATCAGTTGGATAGGAGCTCTGGCAGGGCTGGCTATTGCAATTATTCTGATATTAAGAAAGCTGAATCCGGTTTACGCTTTATTTTTGGGAGCTATTGTAGGCGCTTTATTGGGCGGAGCCAATTTGGAACAGACGATCAGCGTGTTAATAAGCGGTACGCAAAGTGTGATGGGGACGGTCATTCGTGTGCTTGCCGCAGGTGTATTGGCAGGTGTAATGATGGAATCCGGGGCAGCGGAGACGATTGCGCAGGCTATTGTAAAGAAGTTCGGCGGCAGTAAAGCGATACTCGCACTAGCCTTGGCGACGATGATTATTACGGCGGTAGGTGTATTTATTCCCGTTGCCGTGTTGATTGTGGCACCTATTGCATTGTCGGTCGGTAACAAAATGGGGATTTCCAAGCTGGCGCTCCTGTTGGCTTTGTCTGGAGGCGGAAAAGCGGGGAACATCATCTCTCCCAATCCTAATACGATTGCAGCGGCGCGCGGATTTAATCTGGATTTAAGCCACGTGATGTTGGCAGGAGTGGTTCCTGCGATATGCGGTTTAATCATGACTGTTTTGGTGGCATCTATGTTGAAAACCAAAGGTGTGAAGGTGTCCGACCAGGATATCATGGACAGTGACGTCGATACATCGAAATATCCAGCGTTGGGACGGGCAATTGTAGCCCCGCTGGTAGCTGTTATTTTGCTGATGATTAACCCGATTGGTTCTATTTCCGGTATTGAAGCACTTTCGAGTTTCAAGGTAGATGCGATGTACATTTTGCCGATCGCTGGGATTGTGGGTATGCTGGCCATGGGGCAAGGGCGTAATATCTTAAAGTATTCGGCCTCCGGTTTAAATAAAATGACGGCGACTGTGCTGATTTTGATCGGTGCAGGCGGGATTGCGGGTCTGATCTCTGCCTCCAACTTGTCTGCTCAGGTGGTTGGCCTGATTGAAGCTTCAGGAGTTTCCGGTACATTTTTGGCACCGCTTGCAGGCATTCTGATGGCAGCTGCCACGGCGTCCACCTCGACGGGAGTTATTTTGGCGACAGGCTCGTTTGGGGAAGCCATTCTGAACATGGGAACGGCCCCGCTCGCTGCAGCTGTGATGGTGCATACAGGAGCTACAGTCATTGATTCCTTGCCGCAGGGCAACTATTTCCACGTCACGGCAGACAGCATGAAAATGAGCATTAAACAACGGATGGGCTTGATTCCTTACGAAGCTATTGTGGGTGGAACGATGGCAATTGTAGCGACAATCATGTATGGATTTTTACTTTAATATTCACGATGGGGTGAGAAGATGAGAGAGAAAACATTTGTGCTGGCACCAGATTCTTTTAAAGAAAGCATGACGGCTAAAGAAGTGTGTATCGCGATGGAGAAAGGACTGCGCAAGGTCTATCCGGCGGCGAATTATGTCCACGTACCGATGGCGGACGGCGGTGAAGGAACGGTGCAGTCACTGGTGGATGCGACAGGCGGACAGATTCGTTATATCGAGGTGACAGGACCGCTTGGAGAACCTGTAACTGCTGCATACGGCCTGCTGGGAGACGGCACCACAGCGGCAATCGAGATGGCATCCGCCAGTGGAATCCATTTGGTGAACAAGGATAACAAAAACCCGTTAAAGACAACAACCTACGGAACAGGGGAGTTAATCCGTGAATGTCTGAACCAGGGAATTCGAAAAATTATCATCGGCATTGGTGGAAGCGCGACGAATGATGGCGGTACAGGAATGGCGGAAGCGCTGGGCGCCAGATTTCTGGATACAAAAGGCAATACTCTTCCGCGCGGCGGCGGTAGTCTGGGCGAGCTGGCCAGTGTTGATATTTCATCACTGGATGACCGCTTGCAGCAGGTACAACTAATTGTAGCCTGTGATGTGACAAATCCGCTGTGCGGTGAGCATGGGGCATCCCAAGTATTCGGGCCACAAAAAGGGGCAACCCCGGAAATGGTGCAGCAATTGGATGCCAATCTTGCTCATTACGCCGATGTGGTGAAGCAGCAGCTGGGCAAGGATGTGCGCGATCTCCCAGGCGCAGGCGCAGCAGGTGGATTGGGTGCGGGCTTATTAATTTTCACTCAGGCGACGCTGCAAAAAGGCATTGAAATTGTGATTGAATACACCGGTTTAAAACAAAAGCTCGCCACTGCCGATATCGTTTTGACGGGGGAAGGCGGTATTGATTTTCAGACCAAATTCGGTAAAACTCCTTATGGAGTAGCCCAGGCGGCAAAGCAGTCTGGTAAAAAGGTCATTGCGGTCGCAGGTTATATCGGGGAAGGGATCGACACGTTGTACAAGGAAGGAATAGATGCGGTGTTCGGCATCGTACCGGGAGCCTCGGAGCTCGGTAAGCTGCTGGCCGAAGGGCCGCAAAACGTAGAGCGTACGTGCGAGAATATCGCAAGAGTACTTCAATTCAGCGAGAAATGAACAGATGGAGAAGCGGGCTATAAATATAAAACGGCATCATACAAATACGATATAATACGAGCGCTCGCCTGTAATCCCGAACTTAGCCAAAGCAGGATTGACTAAGAAATTTGGGAGTGACGGCGAGCGAAAATATGGTGTTACTGGCGCATGGTCTGGCGTGATACAGCAGTTCATTGATACAGTGCCAATAAGCCGTGCGTAAGCTCAAAAAGCTGAAGGAGATTCCGGGGATCTTTACCGGTTAAGGTATGGATGCGCTTCAGGCGGTATTGCAGCGTATTTCGGTGAATATTTAATTCATCTGCGGTAAAGGAGACACTGCCGTTATGGTTAATAAAGCTTCGCAGCGTATCCAGCAAATCCACAGTATCTTCCAACTTGCTAACCAGATAGATCGTGTTCGTCAGGTTCGTTTGACTCAATTTGACCAGAAATTCGACTTCCGCAAAAGAAATTTTTTGCACAGGCGGGCGCAAAGCCAGTAAAACATTCATAGCTGACTTGGCCTGCATATAAACATCCGCAATGTTGATCTCTTGTCTGCTGACCGTAACCAGCACATCGGGATGGCTGCGCACAAGTGGCTCTAGCAGTTTGTCTGTCGGCTCCTGATTTTGTATTAGGATGAGATAGCAGTCTTCCTCCATACGAAAGGATGGATGCTGCATAAATATATTGGACAACTCGGCTAAATGAGCTGGATCAGTAGGCAGGTACTTTACATATACAGCCGAAGTTTTTAGAAGCAAATCAATGTGATATTGGGCTGCTTCTTTTTTTATTTTTTGCGTGTAGGCTCCCTGATGATTTAACAGCATTTCCAGCACAGATTTTTTGCGGTTGGCTTCGTGGGCCAGATGCTCCAAGGAGATCCGCTGTTCAATCAGGAGAGACACCGTAGTTTTAACAATATTGCAAAAAGGACGTACTTCATCGGGATTGCCTGAAATACCAATGACACCAACTAACTCATGATGAATGACAATCGGTTCATTGGTTCCCTTTTTCTCATAGTGGCCGTCCTGCCACACTTCAACCATTTTCCCAGTTTCGAGCGCCTGAACAGCTCCTTGGTGAATGGTTCCGATTCGTTCACTCTCGCCGCTGCCAATGATGATGCCTCGTTCATTCATAATATTGATATTGTATGGAATATCCTTCATCATTTTGTCTACGATGTCTTGGGCTTGTTTTTCGGAGAGCTGAAACAAATCAGGATTCCTCCTTTATCTATAGTGATATAGTGTGTTTTAATGTACTACCTTTGTGAAAGGGTTTCCAATTTATTGTGCATCTGAACAATATGATAAGGCAGGTCGCCGAGCATGTCAGTCAATTTTATCATAGGTGTGAAATTGCAGCGTATTATGATAATCCATTAAACGATGTTATATATTTTTGTATTGAGTGTAATCTAGAGTATAGTTGTACGCAAAAAAACAGGGCTCATAGGAGCACCTGCTTTTTGTCTATCCTTTTTATTGCCAGCCACGCTGTCTAATGACGGACCTCGCGGAAGCTGTAGATAATATCATGTAGCTCTTTCTTAAAACGACTATATTTAGATGCGGGCGTATATCCGAGCACCTGATAATAATCATTTTCGGTCTCAATAATCGCCACATGGGTGACATAATGGTTCACATCTTTTTGTCCTTTAATCGTAAACTCAATGGCAGGATATCCATGAATCGTTGTGTTAGATGAAGGTCCTACAGTAGAGAGATTAAACTCTTTGGTCATGTTGTATTGAATTTTCTTTGTGTAGTGCTGGAGAGTTACATTGCCCAATTCCTTTTTCGAATTGGATACTACCGCAACGGACTTTTGAATGTACGGATTAAATATCGCAATCTCTGTTTTTCCTTCACGGTCCGGGTCTGTTGACCAGTCCAGCGGGGCCGTGATTTGAAATCGTCCATCTTTACTTACATAGCTTTGTTCTTTCTTGTTCACCGGAGCTTCAGGAGGCACGTAATTGTTTGCAAGTATAAAAATAGCATTTACAAACGAGGCTCCCAAGATCACCATTGCGGTAAAAAATATAAAGAGCGAACGTTTCATTGTCTTTTTGCTAATCGGCTCTAAATCCCGTACCTTTACAACATATGTACCTGCAGCTAAATCCCCAATTCGTTGTCTTGATGCAGTTACTAACACGCTGATACCAGCAGGTATACCACCCATTAGCAACGGATTGGTGTCTATTAGCCTGAGCAGCGTACGAATGAGTGATTTAAGAAAACCAGGAGGCTTTCCTTCCCCGTTAACTACCTTAATACGAAAAACGAACTTACCCAGCGTATAGCCTGTATAACCTTCCAAAAGCAAATAATAGCTGAAGAAAGCAATAAGCAGAATACAACGGGATGCAATCGCTAAAGGCAAAAACCATCTATCCGTTATTTGAATGACAGAAATAAAAAAACAAATATACCCGATTACAAAAAATATGCAATCAAAAACCGTTGCTCCCCACCGTCTAAACAGAGTGGAATTCCCGTACGTTTTTGATATTTCGGCCATCCTGTTGGTGTCTACCCCATAATTTTGACCATGCCGAATGTACATCTGTCTTGCAGTTTCCTGCGGATTGTGTGATATGTGCTGTTCGTCCAAAAAATACACCTCTTCTTAATAATTGAAAACACACTCCTTATATTAACGGTCATTTTACAATCCATGTTTAGGAAAACATTCTATAAACAAAGAAATTATTATAAATATCCCTTCCTCTCATTGAACCGCATTCAGGCGCTAGTAGAGCCAGAGAAGGCACAATCCTTGCGTTTGCTTGAAAAAGCGGGCTTTCGGCAAGAAGGGCTCCTCTCCCAATATGAATTTACGTCCGGGAAATATGATGATCTTTACATGTGCGCATTGGTCAAATCAGAGTATATCAATCGTTCTCAGAAATGATAGGTATAGGTGGATCAAGCGGGGGAGCTTGGATTCAGCGGCATACACATTTCATATTGCTCAATGGGGTCTTTCGAGAGACCTATTTTTTGGATAAAGCCTTCAAGAGAGTCATTGTCGGACAGACAAATGTACACCTTCTCAATCTTTTGGATCTCTGCTGCTCTATGAAGGAGGGCGCGTCCTAATCCTTGGTTGCGGTGCTTAGGATCGACCCAAAGAAAGTTGATTTTACCCTGAGCACTCATGCTCACCATGCCAAGACACGTTTGATTCACTTCGTAGATGCCGAGAAAAGCTTCTTGTGTACTGGTGGCGTAATAAGGCGTGTCACTTTGCCAATGGATGTGGCAGTCGGTGAGGGTCTTACGAAAAGCTGCGACGTCATCAAATGTAACTTCCTTAAGAATATACGAAGATGAGAGGGCAGCGGGTGGGGCGGAGGGCAGAGTGCCGTTGTAGTATTTCAGCGTATAGCGTGGCTGATAGCCTTGCTTTTCATATAATTTGACGGCCCGATGATTATCCTTGATGACTTCGAGCCATAGCTGCTGGCAGTCCGCGGAGATGGCTGTTTGTTTATGTAATTCCAGCAACTTGTTGCTAATCCCCTGACCACGGTAAGCCGGAGCGACGCATAGCGTACCGCAACGCATCGTCTTGTACCCGTCGAACTGTCGGACACCGCCGAGAATTAAGCCGATCGGTTGATTCTCATCCATGGCAAGGAAAGAGTGATTCCGTGTATTCCCCTCTGGACCAAAAAACCGTGCTACGAAATCGTCCTGATCCATGGTCAGGCGAATGGAATAATCTGAGAACCCAAGCGAAAATGCTTGAAAAATGTGTTCCATGCTGACGTCATTGCATCTCATATAGGTGATCACCGTTATTCCCCCCTAGAAATTCATGCTATATTTGGATTATAGGGAATTAAGGGAGCTCCATCAATCTCCCACTGAAAATGAAAATAACCCCTTAAAAAAGGGGATTGGTGCTGGGTGTTGTAGGGGTGCAATTCGTGTCGCTAAGATCAGGATTGGTAGAGAGGTCACGATAATGGTTGAGCTTATATTCAATAATTTTTTGGGTTTCCATCAGTCTGGAAATTTCTTGTTGAATCTTCTGATTATGTTTCTCAAGTAAGGAGTGTCTGATGGGAATGGTGCTGTTGCCTTGCATCGAAAGTTCTCGATAATGCTTCATTTCCTCTATGGTCATTCCAGTGGCTTTTAATCGGGTTAAAAAGATAATCCCCAGAATCTGATCTCTACTGTAGAACCTGTGTCCGTTAGCCTTTCGTTCTGCATAAGGCAGCAAGCCAATTCGCTCATAATAGCGTATGGTATCCTCTGTCAAACCTGTTAGTTCTGCAGCTTGACTAATCGAGGTTATGGTCTCCGGAATTTCCTGCAAAGTATCTCACTCCTTAATTGTAACGATTACCAAGGCACTTCTCCATTCGAGTCAAAAAACCCTCCTGACGGACCATCATTATTTAAAGTGGCTAAACGAACAACGACAGCAGCAGCTTGTTGTACCGAACCCGGTCCTGTAAAGCCATTTAAGTCAGTGGCGGTAAAGCCAGGGTCAGCCGAATTAATTTTGAGAGGTGAGTCTTTGAATTCTTTGGCAAGGGTGACGGTGAACATATTAACCGCTGCTTTGCTGCTATTGTAGGCAAGCAAATTAAATTGTGCATGCTCATGCTCAGGATCGCTATTATAGGTTAACGAACCAAGGCCACTCGACAAGTTAACGATTCTACCACAAGGAGATTCTTGCAGTAAAGGCAGCATGGCTTGCGTCACCGCGACCAAACCGAAAAAGTTTGTTTCATACGTTTCTCTTAAAACGTCCAAAGAGAACTGACTTGGAGGAGTGGCTCCTCCTAAAGATATGCCGGCATTGTTGATTAGTACATCAAGGGAACCAGATTTTTGTTTGATCTGATGGATTGCGGAATCAATCGTACTTTGATTCGTCAAGTCTAACAAAATCAATCGGGCTTCTACTCCCTCATTAGCCAACTTAGCCACCGCTTCCCGGCCGCTCTGCTCATTCCGTGAGCCAATCAGGATTGTATAACCCATACCCCCCAATTGTCTGGCTGTTTCATACCCGATGCCTTTGTTGGCCCCAGTAATAAGAACTGTTTTCCCAATGGTCATGAGCGATTCCTCTTTTCATTATTCTTGAATTTGGCGGCCACCATGCTTTAAATGTACTACTTGGAGTATACTTAAAGTCAACACAAAACCAGCAAATTATAGCTCGAAGTGCCCTAGACATTCTTTATTTTGGAAGATGGGAGAATGGAATGAATAAAAGGCAAATGGAAATTTTACGCATGTTGTTAACTGAACCGGACCGGTTGTGGTTAGCGCAGGATCTGGCGGATCTGACCGACTGCTCTGAAAAGACGATCCGCAACGATCTGAAAGTAATTGAAGATTATATCGTTAAACATTCTGATGCCAATCTGGTGAGAAGGCCGGGACGCGGCATTTATCTGGAGATGGGTAAAGCGGATCAGAATGAATTGTTCCATCGACTGTATGCGGATGAGAGTACAGCCCAACACGAGTCTGATGAGGAAAGGGTGCTGCATCTCGCCTATCGGCTCTTGATGAATGCCAAGCCTGTGACCATCCAGGATCTAGCTTCACAGTATTATGTGAACAAGACGGTGATCCGTAGAGATATGGAGAAGATTGATGGCTGGCTGCACAGCTTTGATCTAGCCTTAATTACCAAGCAGCGCGTAGGCTTGACCATTCAAGGCTCTGAGAAAAATAAGCGAATCGCTTTGGCGCGGATGAACCAGCTGATTGATAGTCCTGAGTTAACAGGACAGATGATGCGCAAACAGTTTGAATCGCACGAGATTACAACCATAAATCATGAATTAAAAGCATTTCAAAAACGCCATGAGCTCAGCTTTACTGACGAAGCTTTCGAAGCTCTAATGCTGCATATTCTCTTAATGGTCAAACGAACCAAGATGGGACAACCCATTTCGCTCTCCAAGCAGGACATTGCCTTTTTACAGGAGAGACGCGAATTTACATGGGCTACGTCTTTTTTGCAGCAGTTGCAAAAGTTGTTTGCCGTGCCTTTTTCCAAGGAAGAGACGGCGTATTTAACTCTGCATCTGCTTAGCGGGAAGTTCCGTTACCAGCAGGAAGAAAGAAGGGGAAAACAAGGTGAGCTGGCAGATAGCCACCCGCTTTTGCCTGAGTTGATTGAGCAGTTAGTCCGGCGGATGTCCGAGCTGAATATGATTGCCTTTTCCAAGGACAAGATGTTGCTGAAAGGGTTGAATGTCCATTTATATACGACCCTGAACCGTCTTCAATATGGGTTGACCGTGTCCAATCCTATGCTGGCCGAGATCAAGAAGATGTACCCCTACATGTTCGACCGAGTTATTATTACACTGGAAGAGGTAGGAAAATGGATCCGGCTATCCTTCCCCGAGGAGGAAGCGGCGTATTTAACGCTGCATTTTCAGGCTTCTGTGGAGCGATTGCATCAGAAAGAGAGTCACCCCCAGAGAGCCATCATCGTGTGTCACATGGGCATCGGTATGTCCCAACTGCTGCGCACCAAGGTGGAACGTAAATTTCCGGCTGTACATGTGGAGACAACCCTTTCCAAAGCAGAAGTCCAGGACTATCTGGCAGCCCAGGAGGTGGATCTCGTCATTACCACTGTAGATCTCCCAGAGATGAACGTTCCGCATATTCTCGTCTCTCCCTTGCTGGATGCCAAGGACGAGCGTCGGCTGGAGCAAGTGATCCGACGACTAGATGAGCCGGAACAGAGGGCGGCAGACGAATCTGTATTTTTTAAATATACAACACCTTTTTTGGTCTTTCCCCAGCAGGAAGTGCAGCATCCGGAACAATTGATCTCCAAGCTGGCGCAAATACTGGAGGACAAAGGATATGTGGAGCCCGGTTATGTGGACAGCGTACTGGCGCGAGAAAAAATGTCGGCTACGACGATTGGGGGAGGCATAGCCATCCCGCATGGCGGTTCTGAGTGGATAAGGCAGTCCTCCATTGTAATCGCTACCTTGAAGCAGCCGCTTACCTGGGGAACCGAGAAAGTAGAGCTTGTGTTCCTCCTTGCGGTCAAACAGGATGGGCGGGAAGAGATGCGGCAGTTATTTAAGGAATTATCCCTGATCAGTGAGCAGCCTGCTTTGGTTCATGCCTTATCTAAAGAGACCGATGCGATGAGATTATTAGGGAGAATGAAGGGATAAACTAAAATCAAAAGCTGTGCTCTGGAACAGGACTTATAGATAAGTCCTGTTTTTTGTCGGTTTAATTCCGTTTTTCCGAAAGTTCCGGTAAAAAGTTCGTCCGATAACAGCAAGATAGGCGTTTATACTATCAATGTAAGCGGAAACAACAGAGAGAAGGGGAATGACTATGAAGATATTAGCGATTACCTCATGTCCTAATGGAATTGCACATACGTATATGGCAGCTGAGAATCTGCAAAAGGCAGCAGCAAAGCTGGGCATCGAGATGAAGGTTGAGACACAAGGCTCCATTGGAGTCGAAAATCAACTGACCGAGCAGGAGATCCGTGAGGCAGATGGCATTATTATTGCAGCGGATAAAACGGTAGTTAAAGACCGCTTCGTCGGCAAAAAACTGCTGGTCGTTGGTGTACAGGATGGGATTCGCCGTCCGGAAGAATTGATCCAGCGGGTGATGAAGGGGAATGTGCCTGTATACCAGGCAGAGTCGCGTTCTGCCGAAAGTAGCTCACAGGAGAACAAGCCGAAACAAAATCCCATCTACCGCCACTTGATGAACGGTGTGTCCTATATGGTACCCTTCATCGTCATTGGAGGATTGCTTATTGCCATTGCGTTGACGATTGGCGGTGAGAAGACACCAGGCGGTTTGGTTATACCGGACGGTTCATTCTGGAAGACGGTTCAGGATATCGGCTCAGCTTCGTTTACCTTTATGATACCGATCCTCGCCGGATTTATCGCGATGAGTATTGCGGATAGACCGGGGCTTGCACCAGGTATGATTGGCGGATTCATTGCTGCGAACGGCAGCTTTTATGGAAGTGAGGCGGGGGCTGGATTTATCGGCGGTATTATCGCCGGTTTCCTGGCGGGTTATGTTGCACTTGGGATTCGGAAAATTAAAGTTGGCCGAGCATTACAGCCGATCATGCCTATTATAATTATCCCTGTATTGGCATCTTTAATTGTAGGATTAATCTTTGTCTTTGTGATTGGTGCTCCAGTCGCACAATTGTTTGAAGCTTTAACAGGTTGGCTTGCAGGTATGCAAGGTACAAGTTCAATTCTATTGGCATTGATTCTAGGTGCGATGATCTCCTTCGATATGGGTGGACCTGTGAACAAAGTCGCTTTCTTATTCGGTTCGGCTATGATCGGCGAAGGGAATTATGAAATTATGGGGCCAATCGCCGTTGCGATTTGTATCCCGCCAATTGGGATGGGACTTGCAGCGATGATCAACAAACGTAAATTTGCACCTGAAGAACGCGAGGCTGGGAAGGCAACATTCACGATGGGGTTGTTCGGTATTACCGAAGGTGCGATTCCATTCGCGGCGCAAGATCCACTGCGTGTTATTCCCAGTATCATGGTAGGGTCCATGGTCGGCTCTGTCATCGCCATGTTGGGAAATGTAGGTGATAAGGTAGCTCACGGTGGACCGATTGTAGCTGTACTTGGTGCAGTGGACCATGTGCTTATGTTCTTCATCGCCGTTATTGTCGGTGTAGCCGTATCGGTTGTCTTGGTGAGCTTGCTGAAAAAGGATATTGCAGCAACTGTAACTTCGGATGTTGCTGGGGAAGCGATGCCTGGACATTCTACCGCAGGAGCTGGACAATCTGCGATTACTACAATGGCCGCTGCGGAGTCATCTGCCTCAACAACTGTCACAAATAACGGGCCAGCCGTGTCTTCGCAGGCCATTCACATTGAGAAACTGACGGATATTGTAACAATGGATCTGATTAATTTGGATCTGGAAGGAACGACACGAGATGCTGTAGTTGATGAAATGATCGGAGCACTTGAGAGAACTGGAGCCGTAAGCTCTGCGAGTGATTTCAAACAGGCAATATTAGCCAGAGAGGAAGAAGGCTCCACAGGCATTGGAATGAATATTGCCATTCCTCATGGCAAATCGGAAGCTGTCCTGAAGCCAAGCGTGGTCTTCGGCATCAAGCAGGGTGGTGTTGACTGGAATAGTGCAGACGGAAGTGAAGCAAAACTGATCTTCATGATTGCCGTACCGCGCAACAGCAAGGAAAATGCGCATTTAAAAGTGCTGCAAATGTTATCACGTAAGCTGATGGACGATCATTTCAGAGAGGCGCTTCTAGCAGCTGCAACGAAGGAAGAAGCATATCAATTGCTGGATCAGGTGCATTAATTCAATGCGATAAGAACTTGAATCAAAGAAAAGAGGCTCCCGAAGTTTCAGCCGGGAGCCTCTTTTTTTGAGAAGGTCTTTGCGTAAGTCAGCGGCGTTCACCGCGTGATATAAGTATGATGCCGAGAAATACAAAACCTGCACCAGCCAGATGAGCCAATGAGAAGGATTCACGGAGGATGATATAGGACAGCAGTAGTGTGCTGACGGGAATACAACCCGTGTATACAGCTGCTGTACTAGCCGATACCCTTGACACGCCCCGGAACCATAATACGTAGGCTAATGCGGTGACAAAGATACCATAATATAAGACAAGCCCAATATCCCCTGCCCCAACGTGGTTAAAGTTGAACTGTTGGGCCTCCCCGAAGGAACAACCCAGAAACATAAGGAATGAAAAGAGTGTTATATACATAGTCCCAAGCAGGGAAGAGACATCGCTGGATAGCATCTTGCGTAATACCGTTAGTGCCGCTTCTCCGAACACAGCAGACAGAACAAGCAGCATGCCAATGAACGAGGTTGCGTTGGGAGCATTGAACCAGAGCGCCGATATGTGAGGCACTTGCAACGCCAAAACACCGAGCAGAGAACAGGCAATCCCGAGACCGGGGCGTAGCGTGATCTTTTCTCTCAGCAGTATATACGAAAGAAGTGCAACGATAGCTGGGGTCAAGCTTGTTAAAATTCCGCTTTCGGAAGCAGAGGCGTAGGCCAGCCCGTACAGCATTAGGACGCGGAAGAGAAACATGCCGATCAGGGCCTGAATGAACAGGATTAAGGCATCCCGTTTGCTGATCCTTAGTGAATATTTCTTGATGAATACAATGGGTACCAAGAACAGAAGGGCAACGGCCAGACTGGCAGATTGCGATAAAAAAACAGGCAGCCGCATCACGACCAGTTTACCGACTACTACAGAACTGCCGACAATGGAGGTTGCGATCACTAATTCCATGTAAGTCGAAAAGGTTGGTTTGTTCATTTCATCTCACCTCTTGTACAGATATTGATATATACTGTAGCAATAGAAACTGGGCACTTGTAGGTCCAGTTGAAGAGGTTTTTGACAGTACCGCTTGAGGGGGCAACCTATGTGGTTATCTATCGATAAGAATGTGACAGTTCCGATGCTGCGTCAGGTGTATCAAGCGATACGGGACCGTATTTTAGCCGGAGAACTGCATGCAGGATATAAACTTCCTTCGACCCGGGTGCTGGCCTTACAGTTGAATGTTTCCCGGAATGTTATCCTCGAAGCTTATGAAATGCTGCTAGCCGAAGGCTTAGCCATTGCGCGCTCGGGTTCAGGTACCTATGTAGCCGAGGGGGCCGTTCTTCCAGGTTATGTATCCGCACCGCCTATCGAGGCGTCTGCGTCTGCAATGAATACTTCATATTCAAATGAGGAGTCGGTAATATCCTTCCGGACAGGCCTCCCCGCATTGGAATTGTTCCCGCGCAAATCATGGGCCGACTTGCTTCAGAGCGTATGCAAAGAGGCTCCTGATCTGGCACTGGGTTATGGCGACCCTGCTGGAGAGCCTGAGTTACGAAGGGAGCTGGCCGACTATTTGGTTCACACCAGAGGAGTGAAAGCCAGACCGGAACATATTGTAATCACAAGCGGAGCAGTACAAGCGATTCAGCTTGTCACCCGTCTGTTACTGTCAGCTGGAGACGAAGTTCTGGTAGAGGAACCGACAAATGAAGATTTAAAAAGCATTCTGTCGGCTACAGGGGCCACACTGCGGAGCATGCCTGTTGATGATTCGGGAGTTATAACAGCCGATCTGCCGCAAAAGAGACACCCCAAGCTGGCATATCTGACACCCTCGCACCAGTTCCCGCTGGGAGGTATCTTGCCGATCCAAAGGCGGATCGAGCTTATCCAGTATGCAGCCCGGACAGGATGCCTGCTGCTCGAAGATGATTATGACAGTGAGTTCCGGTATGATGGGGCGCCCGTCCACTCCTTGCAGAGTCTGAATTCAGAACGGGTGCTATATGTCGGGACGTTTAGCAAAATTCTGTTCCCCGCACTGCGGATCGGCTATATTGTTCTTCCCCCGTCACGAGTCGCTGATTTTATCCGTTTAAAGCAACTGGCGGATTACCAGACAGCGAGCCTGGAGCAAATTGTGTTGAGTCGGTATATCAGGAAGCGACTCCTTCATAAGCATGTACATAAGATGAAAAAAGTGTACGCCAAGCGTCGTCAGGTCCTGCTTGATAGCCTGGAGCAGCAATTTACAGGGCAATACCGGGTATGTGGCCGATCGGCTGGTTTACATTTGGTAGCAGAGTTTCAGTTCCCACTCCGAGAGAATTTGCTAGAACATCTCCGTAGCGAAAATGTATTTGCGGCACAGCTCGAAGGGAATCGACTGCTAATGGGCTACGGGCATCTAAGGGAAAACGAAATTCGTGAAGGGGTTAGCAGGATTAGGAATGCCCTGCAACGGTAGTACACGCAAAAGCAGCCTATCCTTGGGTGAGGATAGGCTGCCCTTTTCATAACAAGATATCGTGTTCCATGATCACTATTCATACGAGGTTTGAGCCATGTAATCGCTACATAAAGTCAAAAAAATAACGGATCACGTGAAAAAAGACGGGCGAGGTGTAGGTCAAGCTATCCACCCGACTTAAATAGCTTTTTTTCAAAGCATCGAACTTATCATCATCGCCGATTAATAAATCCCGCTTCAGCACAGAAACCGTTAAGCTACCGAAGAAACCGCTCAAGCTGATCAGCATGCCGAAAATAATTCCAAATTTCAGGTCAAACGGCGTCAGATAGGGATAGATAAGATAGGAAGCCGCTATGGTTACGGGAAAAGCGAATGCAAAGCCTTCCCAAGTTATATTGGGATTGGATGTCGGGACGATTTTCCGCTTTCCGAAATAGAGTGATGCTAGATAGTGTACGACATCATTGAGCTGCGTCAGTACCACTAGAAAAAGTACAAGTTTTGCTCCGTATTGCGGCGTAGCAAACTGAAAATAGGCCAGATGACTCAACCCGAAAACCATCAGCATGAGCCCCCATTGGGTCGAACTGACACTGCGCAAAAAACCAACCGTTCCTTTGTTGATCAATCGCGGGAGCGGTAGCAGTAAGAATACATAGATAGGGATAAAGACAATAAACATTCCGTACCACCCGATATAAATCCAATAAAATTGTACGGGAATCGCTAAGTACGCCCATAGAAACAATCTGCGATCAGCTTTTCTGGATCTAATCATGGAAAAGTATTCTTTTAGCGCAAAAAAGGTGAGTGCCATCAAGGAAAGCAGTGAAACGATCGGATTGAAAAGAGTTGCCAAGCAAAAGATAAAGAACATACCCCACCATGTCTTGATGCGAAGCCCAATAGCTGCATAGTCTTTGTCTGGCTGTGTTTTGACTACCACTATATAAATCAGATGGATGACCAATAAGGCTGCGAAAATAAGGATTAACGTTAATAGCGAACTGTCCATTACCACTCACCAACTTATCGCGAAATAGGATTCCATTAAGGTTCCTATGTTATTATGAAGGAATAATTCAAACTTGATAAGGGGAAATTTCGTAAATGGTAGCAGATCAATCCGTCTTTATCTTGCTTACGAATACGGGAACGTTTCTTACGAGAGTCATTAAAAGCTATACGAGAGCGCCATACAATCACGCCTCCATTTCCTTCAACCGGGAACTTTCGGAGTTATACAGCTTCGGGAGAAAGACCCCTAATAACCCTCTGGATGGTGGTTTCGTGAAAGAGGATATTAAGACAGGTACATACAGCAGATTTCCGAATACAACATGTGTTATCTACGAGCTTCAAGTAACCGACCGTGAAGTTGAAAAAATGAAGCGAGTTTTACATGTATTTATCCGAAGTCGTCAAAAATATATGTATAACTTACTGGGTTTGATTGGTATTGCACTCAAAGAACCAGTCGAGTTCAGCAATTCTTATTTTTGTTCGCAATTCGTCGCAGAAATTTTACAGCGATCCGGCATAAAAATATGGAACAAGCTGCCCGCTCTTGTTACGCCAGACGATTTTCGGCAAAGTGATCGATTCCATTTGATCTACGAGGGGAAATTGAGCGAGTATGATCCTCAAGCTTGAGGACCAGCACCGCATTACTTAAACCTCTTCCGGCACAATTACCTCAATATGACGTGGTAAAATACCAAGCTCGATAGGCAAAGACGGCCCTTCCTCACCATCTACATTCGTACTGACCGGTTCAGCGGAGCTGACACTTACATGCTTTGCGGTAAAGTAAACGATATCACTATGATCCTTCAGGTTGCCTAAAAATAAGGATATGCTGGCCGTCACGGTGTTCAATATATTGAGGTTTTTGAAAATAAAGCAGTGAAGCAGACCATCGTCAACAGCCGCATCGGGCGCCAGTTTCTCGAATCCGCCAACTGAGTTGGTTAACGTAGCCAAAAGGAGTGGGGATTTGCCTTCCCAGGTCTTGTCATCATAGCGGACGATAAGTGAGTGGGCAGGATGGCTGATAAGCTCTTTCATGCCTTCTTTGAAGTAGGCAAACGTGCCAAACATGGATTTATCGTCTGATGATACAGCTGAGAGCGATTCAGCAAGCGAACCTGTGGCAACCACATTGGCAAACATTCGGCCGTTTAAGAGGCCCATATCTACGTTTTTCACGCGGGCAGAAGTCAGTGTACGGATCGCCAGCTCAGGACTTAGCGGAATGTGTAAGGCACGGGCAAAATCATTGACTGTCCCAAGGGGGATGACACCCAGTCTTGGACGGTGGTCTTGATCAATGAAGCCGTTGATGGTTTCGTGAAGTGTGCCATCCCCACCGATGGATACGACTAGGTCACAAGCTTCCTCACACGCATTAACGCAAAAACGGGTGGCGTCCAGTTCCTTTGCCGTTTCTTTAACCGTAACAACGTATCCTTGGTCACGTAGAATTTCTTCTACGTTTCTGACATGTTGGAGAGATTCCTCTTTGCCGGAAGAGGGATTTACAATGACCATAGCTTTTTTCATATACATGTTCCTTTCTCTGGGGAGAGTTTGTTGTACCAACTCTTACCCGAAAAGCAGACCTTTAGACTCTAGATTAGACATGCGTTATATTTTTAGTTACTATATAAAAGTAAATACAATCTGAATGGAGGATTTCATATGAAAATCGCATTAACAGGAGCAACGGGGCAATTGGGTTCCATCGTGGTAGATACGTTGCTTACATCTGTCTCCACAAACGATCTTATTGTTAGTGTAAGAAATCCAGAAAAAGCAGAGAACTTACGGTCTCGTGGCGTTGAGGTTCGTCATGGCGACTTTGATAAACCGGAGACGCTGGATCAGGCGTTTGCTGGAGTAGACCGATTGCTGATTATATCCGCAGACGGGGATAATGATACTAGAATCCGTCAGCATAAAGCGGCTGTTGATGCTGCTGTACGTGCTGGAGTAGGCTTCATCGCCTATACTAGCGCTGCCAATGCCGCTGACAGCACTCTATTCCTTGCCCCCGTACATCGCATCACGGAGGAGTTCATTCGTGAGTCAGGCATTCCTTACTCCTTCCTGCGTAATAATTGGTATCTGGAGAATGAGGCAGGCACGATCCAATCCGTACTCGCGGGGGCTCCTTGGCTAACCTCGGCAGGGTCCGGTAAAGTAGGTTGGGCTACCCGCGCAGATTATGCGCAAGCAGCTGCAACCGTTTTGTCTGGCGAAGGGCATGAGAATACAATATACGAGCTCTCCGGTAAGCCGATTACCCAAGAAGAGTTTGCAGCGGTACTTGCTGAGGTTCTGGGCAAAGACGTTCCTGTACAGCAGGTGGATGATGCTACGTATGCCGAGGTTATGCTCGGTGCGGGAGTCCCGGAAGGTGCAATCCCTATTGTGGTCGGTATTCAACAAGCGATTCGTGAAGGAGCCTTGGATGTCGTAAGCAACGATTTCGAGAAGCTGTTGAAACGCCCCCTTACGCCGCTTAGCCAAGGAATTAGTGAACTGATCAAGCAAACCCAAGCATAATAAACGTACCGTAGAGTACAATTTCAACATATGATACTGCTTATGACTAAAACGGATGCTGCCTAGAGAGGCCAGCATCCGTTTTAGTTACATGTTCACCCTCTGGGTATTTTCAGAGGCAGGGCGCTTACGTATCGGTACAAAACTCAGATTAATTTTATCCATGAGTGGAATCGTGACTGTTTATCCAATATACTTGTAGGGAACTCCAAGGGAGACTTGGAGCAGGCTTGGTCTATCAAGGAAGTTTAGCATAGCAGTAGAATTTGAAAATGAATGGAGTACATAATACCATGTCTAATTTACCAAATTGTCCTGAATGTAATTCAGAATACACTTATGAGGATCGCAGTCTTTTCATTTGCCCGGAATGCGCTCATGAGTGGTCTACCGAGTCAGAAGCAAGCAGTGAAGACGTAAAGGTTGTTAAAGATGCGAATGGTAACATCCTGCAGGATGGTGACTCTGTAACTGTCATTAAAGACCTTAAAGTGAAGGGAAGCTCATCCGTCTTGAAAATCGGCACCAAAGTAAAAAACATCCGTCTGGTGGATGGCGATCACGATATTGACTGCAAAATTGATGGTTTTGGAGCAATGAAGCTAAAATCGGAGTTTGTAAAAAAGAATTAAAATGTAAGAAAGGAGAAGCCGAGGGCTTCTCCTTTTTTATGTTTATAATGGTGCTAACCATACGGTTCCTGTTCCCCTGTACACATTTACTAGCCCTTCGCCGGAAGCAGCCGAGCCCATTTTGGTTTTCCCGGATTTTTCGACGGTGAACTGTAAGGTATTGGACCACATGAGGGCAAAGTTACCATCCACCTTCAGCACATCATTTTGCAATTCTATAACGACCGCTTCCTCAGAAGGGATTGGAGCTTGAAGTGCCAGAACTCCTTTTCCGCGGGCGCTTAAATTAAATAACCCTTCTCCACCCAGTGCAGCAGAGGAAAGATTACTACGTGCAACGACGGAAATGTCCAGCGTCGTGTCACAAGCCAAAAACAAGCCGTCTTCGATGGCAATATCATCATTGTCCACATCAATAAGCCAAATATATTGGTAGGTAGGCTCCAGCATGATGGTACCCGTGCCTTTATAGTGTGGTTTAATGGCACCTGTCCCGGTTACAGCACCGGACACCAAGTTTCGCATTAAGCCTCCAACGCCTTTTACACCGGTAGTCATTTCCATGCTACCCACAGTATATTGCATGGCTCCCGCCTTCATCATAATCTCACTATTGTTGATTTCGATCATGAGTTGTTTGCGGCGCATATTACTTTTGCTCATATAGTAATTGTTTTTCGCAGCCTCCACCGAGGTGGAACTCAAATCTGTTATGTATTCCAGTACCGTAAATCCGCCTAATTGGTCAGTGATGGCAACATTGCTGTTATCCTTTAAATTGTTAATGACAAAAGCCATAAATGTATGTGCCTCCTTGTTGTATTCATGTTGTGGGATGGGAATCTTCTTTATTCCATACAATATTCGACAAAGAGACTTCTTTTCCTGCGGCGAATCTAGACACTTCCCTTGGCTGGTTTTCAGACTCAGAAAAAGAGAGCTTGAAAAAGATGCAAAAAAGGTTCAATATAAAGATATCGGTTTTTAAAATGATTGACTTCGAAAGCAGCCGTATGAGAATAGGGCATGAAAATAGGGGGTAGAACAAGTGGAGATAGGGATAAGCACGTTTGTAGAAACAACGCCGGATCCCCAAACGGGTGAGGTCATCAGTCATGCACAACGAATACGTGAAGTTGTCGAGGAGATTGTGCTTGCAGATCAGGTAGGGCTGGATGTGTACGGCGTGGGGGAGCATCATCGTAAAGATTATGCAGCATCTGCTCCGGCTGTTATCCTCGCTGCTGCTGCTGCGCAGACCCAACGAATTCGGTTAACCAGTGCAGTTACGGTGCTTTCATCGGATGATCCCGTACGTGTGTTTCAGGATTTTGCTACATTGGACGGCATTTCGAATGGACGAGCTGAGATTATGGCAGGCCGGGGTTCTTTTATCGAATCGTTCCCGTTATTTGGGTATGATTTGGATAACTACGATGAGTTATTCGATGAAAAGCTGGAGCTGTTATTGAAAATCCGAGAATCCGAGAAAGTTACCTGGAAAGGCGGACATCGGCCGGCAATCAACAATTTGGGTGTGTACCCGCGTCCAGTTCAAAATCCGTTGCCCGTATGGATTGGGAGTGGGGGTAATCAGGAATCTGTGGTTCGTGCAGGCTTGCTCGGATTGCCGTTGGTTCTGGCGATTATTGGGGGTAGTCCTGTACAGTTTGCCCCGTTGGTGGAACTGTATAAAAAAGCCGCTAGGCATGCCGGTCATGAAGCATCGCTGCTTCCGGTTGCATCACACTCACATGGTTTTATCGCAGAGACGACTGAGCTGGCAGCGGATAAGTTCTTCCCTTCCACCCAGCAGAGCATGAATGTGCTTGGGCGTGAACGGGGTTGGGGTCCTTACACTCGCTCCAGCTTCGATGCCGCACGCAGCTTTGAAGGAGCGTTGTATGTAGGAGATTCCGACACGGTTGCCAAGAAAATCATCCATCTGCGTAAACAGGTAGGCATTACACGTTTTCTGCTCCACGTACCCGTCGGGACGATGCCGCATGATGATGTCATGAGAGCTATTGAGCTATTGGGAACAGAGGTAGCACCACGGGTGCGTGAAGAGATATCCAAGTGGGAATCCGAGAGTAAATAAGCGGGTTACCTCATAGATAAAAGAGAAAGGAGCAGGCCATGGGGGTGAGGTCGCTCCTTTTTTGGGTTCTAAAAAACTATATGTGAGCTGATAGATCGTTGTTTATTTTGTCCGTTTTTTATGCGTGATGCGTTTCTGTAATTGAGGCTTCCCTTGTTTTAGTCTCTTAGGTGTTGCAGGAACTCTGCGCAAAATAGGTTTCTCTTGGGTTGCTTTGGAAGGCAATGTCATGCGGAGTGTGGAAGATGCAGGTTTTCTTTGACTGCTGCTCGTTACAAAGTTGATAGTATAGTCGAAGACGAACGGGCTAACTGCGATTCTCCGCAGTCCCACGCTTCTACAAGTGGTACAGCCTGTATCCCAGCACCAATTGAAGGCATTCTCAGGAACTTGAGTGAAATATGAACCCCGCCATTCGCGTCCAAAATCATCTTCAGCGTAATAAAAGAACGTATTACCTCCTGCGAAGCCGCTCCACAACTGAACAGTCTGTCCGGGGTTAACGCGGTACCAGCCTGTTTTAGAGTAGTTAACAGGACTACAGCTGAAGTCCGGGTAGGCGAAGACCACAAAGATAGCCGCACTAGTACTGTTGCGAAAATTGAGACCCATTGTCGTCACTTCTTTCCTCATATAGTAATTTACAGTGTATCCTATGAGAGTTTTGAAAGAAGGGAACGGACAGGAGTCTCTTAATCACTAAAATTAAACCATTTGCTGATGTCTATTTTGTGATGTTCATTCATAGATCGCCATTCATTCGTATCTGGTTGATAGATATAATCTTTTTGCCAGGTCGTGATGTTTTCCACGATTGCTCGTAAGGAAGAGGCGATATAGGAGACTTCCTGATTCGTCATCATGGGATGGAGCGACAGACGCACCCAGCCGGGTTTTCGAGATAAGTCTCCCGCATGGATCAGGTCTGTCATTTGTTTAGATGTTTGCTGGTCGATGCCCAGCAAATAATGTCCGTAGGGGCCTGCACAAGAGCAGCCGCCCCGGACCTGAATGCCAAACCGATCATTCAATAGTTTTACAATCAGGTTATAGTGAATATGGCCGACAACGAAAGAAACGATTCCCATTCGTTCTTGGCTGCTTCCTCCTAAAATGTGTAGCCCTGGTATGGTATTCAAGCTTTTTAGTAATAATGATGTTACTTCCTTTTTGCGCTCCAACATGCGGTTGTATCCCATTTGCTCCTTCAGCCGAATGCAGAGCGCCGTTCGAACGGCCTGTAGAAAGGCAGGCGTCCCTCCATCCTCGCGGGCTTCAGTATTATCTTTATACTCGTATCCACCCCAAGGATTGGTCCAGCTAACTGTGCCCCCTCCTGGCTGATCTGGAGCACAATTGAGGCACAGCCTCGAATCCATAATTAAAACGCCGCTTGTACCGGGACCCCCAAGAAATTTGTGGGGTGAAAATACAATCCCATCCAGCTTCTCAAGGGGATCTGTGCGGTGCATGTTGATCTCGGTATAAGGTGCGCTTGCCGAAAAATCAACGAAACAAACGCCGCCATGTTCGTGCATTTTGCGGGCTAGCTGGTAAATCGGCACTTCGAACCCTGTAACATTGGAGCAGGCGGTAAAGGCGCCGATTTTGATAGGGCGATGCCGGAATTGAAGCAGCAGTCGTTCGAGATGAGTTGGATCGACCATCCCGCCAGGACCTGGAGGAAGACACACAACGTCTCCAATGGTTTCTGCCCAGGAAATATGATTGGAGTGGTGCTCCATGTGTGTAACGAAAATAACGGGACGTTCTTTTTCGGCGATGGGGTAGAGGGGCTTTAAATTTTCATGTATTTTCAATCCTAACAGTCGCTGAAGCTTATTCACTGCACCTGTCATACCAGACCCGGCGAACAGGATGATATCATGTTCATTGGCATGAACGTGGTTTTTAATGATTTGTTTCGCTTCTTCATAGGCTTGGGTCATCAGAGTTCCTGTCAAATTAGACTCCGTATGTGTGTTCGCCACGAAAGGACCTAATTCATTTGCTATTTTCGACTCGATGGGTCCATACAGACGGCCGCTGGCTGCCCAATCCGCATAAATCAGCTTTTTTTGCCCATATGGAGATTCAAAGGTCTGGTGATATCCGATTGTACTTTCACGATACCTTTGAAAATAAGCCTCGTTAGAAGGCTGATACCTACAATTACTGCTTCCAATTCGAGCCATGAGCATACGGCGCCTCCCAAGTCGTTCTGTCTTCTTAGGGTACGTAGGTAGGCCCGAATGGGTTAAAAAAAATAGGCGAGTGTCATCATTTAGTCACAATAAAAGCCTCATCCAAAAGCGGGATAAGGCAGTAGGTCTATCTTATATAAACAACTGCATATCGGATTCGAGCGCATCTTTTAGATACGTTTTGGCCTCGATAATTTCCAGTTCAGGTATAAATTCTTCCGGTTTAAAACCCATAATATCGACCGATAGCTTACAGGCATAAAATTTTACATTTTTCTTTCGCGCTCCTTTCAAGAAATGAATGAGCTTCGGGGCTTCATTATCTTCGATCATTTCCGTCAGCATCAGCTTGCCAAGGCCGCTAAAATTCATTTTGGATAATGGCAGCTCTTCGGGTCCTTTTGGAGTCATCCAGCCCATGATTTTTTCATAAATCGTCTTGTCCTCAAACGTCATCTTGTCAGGGTCACGAACCAGAAATAGTCCCCAGAACGCAAAAAACATCGTCACGTCCACGTCCAATTCCCGTGCCGTATTTGCCAGAATCAGTCCAGCCATTGCCTTATCATAATCGCCGCTGAACATAAGCAGATTCATCCTTTTATCCATAATTCCCGCCTCCATTACCAACAGATATATTCAGTATGGATTTGGGAATGAGAAGTATGCCCAGTTCACATATTGCTCACAATTTATGGAGTGGGTGTTGCCAAGAAATTTTTAGCGTTGCTTTTCATATGGAGATAAAGGGCCGGATGCTTTCTTTCAGTGAAGTGAGCGGACCACCGATCAACTGTTCCAAATCATCCGACGTGGAGCGCGTATCTATTTTGCTCAAGAACCCAAATATCCAATTTTTGATTTGGGGGTCATGACGGAGGGAGACGGATCTGCCTGTAAGCTCGGTCAAAGCTGCTGTCAAGTCTGAAAAGGTCCAGGGACTGGAGGAGACAAATTCATATTTCTTGTTCTTATGGCGGTCTGGATCGGATAGCACTGCTGCGATCCCTCTGGCAAGATCCCAACGCGTGACGGTGTTAAATTTCCACTCTCCAGGGTAAATATCGAGTGCGCCCTTCGCTATGGCGGCGTTCAGGTCAAGAGTTTTGACAAAATCAGTATATAATGCATTCCGTAGAAAAGTGTAAGGAATTCCAGTGGTACAAATGGCGTGTTCTGTAGCCAAATGCAGATTGGAAAGGGGGATAGAGCTGGCTTCAGAAAAGGCAAAGCTGGTGTATAAAATGTGTTCTACTTCACATTTTTTAGCTGCTTCTATGATATGGGTATGTTGACGAATACGAATCGTATCGTCGGGATGTGAACTTGAAATCAACAACAGTTGGGAAGCACCCGCGAATGCTTGCTCAAGTGAATCGGGTTGATCGTAGTCACCCAATCGTACTGTAATTCCCTGTGCCTCATAGTGTTTTCCGGTTTCAAGGTGGCGAACACAAGCGGTAATTTCATGAGGTGAGACTTTTTGAAGGAGCTGTTGTATGATTAGGCTCCCCAATTGACCATTGGCTCCAGTAATAACAATTGACATGGAATATCATCCTTTTTATACAAATGGGATTTTAGTTTAGGACTTAACCAATTGAGTAAAAAAGCTGCATTACGTCCTCTTTAATTTGTTGAGCAGGGAAAGGAGCTGCTTCAATTCCTGATCATTCAACACTTGCATTTTTTCCTCAATCCTCTGCCGGTTTTCGGGTAAATTACGCAACAGGAGGCTTTGCCCTTCACTTGTTATAGAAATTACCGATTTTCTGCCGTCCATGGGATGGCCTTCCCGACGAATGAACCCTTCGTTTTCGAGCGGGGTGAGCAGCAGGCTAATATTTGATTTGGTGACTCCGATCCTTTGGGCGAGCACAGATGGGAGAATTGTGCCTCCTTCCTTCATGATTTCAACTAGAATTCGAATTCTGGCTCCATTGGTTCCCTTCGAATGCCAGTATTTTTCTGAGACATCAACTAATCCGGCTGTCGTTTCCACCAGTGAAAAGAAAACCAGAGAATGCAGCGGCAAATCAAGTACATAATCCTGTAGGTCTTTCAAACGATCACCACCATAAATGTAGTTAAGGGCTTAACTAATATGAATTTACTAAAGTTCGGCAGTACTTGTCAAATTAATTTTTTTAGCGCTGATAGGAGGATTCCAAGGCCGTTACCGCTATGGTATCTGTTTGGCCCCACCGTTACCAATGTCATATCTACAAACCGCTCCTATTCTGTATAATCTCAAGGGAATTCAAGACATAAGCCTGAGATCGGGAGGATCATGAGAAAGTGAGTATAGACAACAAATATAAAGCACTTGAACTGGAAACGCCGGGCATCTACGAGCTGGAGGGACTGGAAGTCGGGGTCACCTCTAATTGCAACTTCAAGTGTGATTACTGCTGCGCGTATCAGCGGAACGATGGGCAATGCATTAGCAGCAAAGAGGTCATTGATATTATTGATGACATTCCAACGTTAAAACGTGTGCGACTGTCCGGGGGAGAAGTGACCTTGAAGTATGAGGATTGTCTGGACATTGTGGCTCACTGCTCAAGCAAGGGCATCGCTACCCAGCTCAATACCAATGCCAGCTTGCTCAGCCCTGAACGAATTGAGAAACTGCGTGATGCAGGACTTTCCAATATTCATATCTCCTTCAACTTCACGGATGCCGATAAATATGCAACCTATTATCATGTTCATCCTCGCATGTATGAGAAAATCGTTCAAAATATCCGGTTATGTACCGAAGCCAAGCTGGAAACGGTGCTGGAGACGTTGCTGTTTGCCGAGACGCAGAACAACATGCCAGCGATTAGCGAAAAGGTATATGAACTCGGTGTGCGCATCCATGAAATCCAAAACAGCATCGTAATGGATCATACCAACTGGAATGCTATTTCCACCAAGGAAGCGCTCGTCCGTTCCGTTCATGACCTGATTGCACATAAAAAGGACGATACTGTGTTGTATTTCACCTGTATGGACCGTTTTGCAGAAGCGCTGGGCTTCAAGGAACAGCCTGGTGTTTATTTTTCCAACTGTGTTGATGGTAAAAAACAGCTCCATCTTCACGGGAACGGGGACATCCTGATCTGTGAGCTATGCCATCCTGTGGTCATCGGCAATATTTATAATGGAACATCCCTAAAGGATATTTACAAAAATAAACCGAAGCAGCTTCAGGAGTTTCTCGACAAACTGCCTTGTCCCGCATATGATGCGCTTTTTCCTGTAGGAAGCAAGTAAATATGATTTGAGATTGTGAGACTATAAGCATCTACCACCCTAACAGTTAGGGTGGTAGATATCCTTCATATAACTCCATGAGTCCTTTATCAATGATTTTAATGAAAGGGTTTACATGTTAAAATATAAAAATATGATCTTCTTATGAAAGAAGGAGTAGATATGAAATATAGAAATGTAGGCAACAGTGGTCTTAAAATTAGTGAAATCGGTCTGGGTAGCTGGTTAACCTACGGTACAGCTGCCGAGCAGGAAGCAGCTCATACCTGTATTGCCAAAGCCTTTGAACTCGGGATTAATTTCTTTGATACCGCGAACGCGTATAACCGGGGAGAAGGCGAGAAGGCTATGGGAGCTGCCTTGAAGCCTTATCGAAGAGAGAGCTATGTGTTATCTACCAAGGTGTACTTCCCTATGGACTCCGGTCCCAATGACAGGGGACTGTCACGCAAGCATATTATGGAGCAATGCGAAGCGAGTCTGAAGCGTCTCGGTACGGATTATATCGACATGTACTTCTGTCATCGTTATGATTCGGATACTCCTTTGGAAGAGACGTTGCGAGCGCTCGATGACCTTCAGGCTCAGGGTAAGATCCTGTACGCTGCTGTCAGTGAATGGAGTGCTGCCCAGCTCACGGATGCCCATGGGATTGGAAAAAGGCTGAATTTGCGCCCGCTGATTGCCAATCAGCCGATCTATAATATGTTCGAACGTTATATCGAACATGAGGTACTTCCTGTATCCGGGCAGATAGGTATCGGCCAAATTGTATTTTCGCCTCTAGCCCAAGGTATCCTCACGGGTAAATACAAGCCAGGACAACCTTTACCGACAGGCAGCCGCGGGGCTGATGCCTCTGTCAATAATGTCATCAGCAGTTACATGAACGATACCGTTCTAAACTGTGTCCAGGAGCTGGATAAGCTGGCGAAGGACTTGGGTATTACCCTGTCACAGCTCGCGCTTGCCTGGATTCTGAGAGAACCGGATATCAGCGCTGCACTCATTGGGGCCACTAAACCGGCACAAATCGAAGAAAATGTAAAAGCAGTCGAAGTGACGCTGCAACCGGAGACATGCGTGGAAATTGAGCGGATTCTCAAGCAAGCAGAAGGTTTTGAACCTTTGCGTTAAGCATTCTAGCCTCTGTAGAGGGGAACCATTAATAAAAAAGTCTCGCTCTTCCTGTCCTTAACAGAGAAGAGCGAGACTTTTTAACTTGCTTCAAGCATGGCATAAATACCTGAAACCACACTAAATACAATCCCGCTTACTAAAACAAGGATTTGCTTCTTACTGAGATCCAGCGGATCAAAAAAGATAGGCAACAGCCATTTTAGGCTGATGACAGCCCATAAGCCCTCCAGTAGACCTAGCAGCAACACCTTTTGTCCCCAGTGAAACTTCATTTGTGGTGTTAGCGGACCTTCAAGAAACTGGTCACCTGAAGTGTGGAGATTCCAAGAAACAATAACTACGAATATAAGGAGAGTTAATAGGGTTGACATAATATAGGTGATATCTTTTTTAGCCTTTTTCGTGAGTTTCGGCGATCTTTTAAACTCAGGCAAGCCAATCAGGAAAAAGACGATTCCTACGATAATAGCCACGCCTACAGAGGAACCGAGTATGATATTGGCTACGATGCCGATGCCATTGATGATTAATAATAAAATAAGCTCTCCCCCTTTGGGGTTACGATGATAGTTATTTTATTGTACACATAGGAACGAAAATGCTCAAATATTTGGAAAAGCCCCAGCGCTTTCGCCTGGGGCTTTTTTTTGCTTTTTGCCGATTACAATGCTGATTTAATGACCTTTTTATAATACAGGATGGATAGTATCCCGAAAATGGAATATAAGGCGGTGTACAGCACCATAACGATGATCATAGGCATCCAAATTTCAGTTCCAAACAAGAACCAGCCAGATTGAACGGCGAAATAGCTATGTGAAAGGCCAATTACTAGTGGAATGCCGAAGTTAAAGAGTTGTTTTATTTTAATGCCTCTAAGCAGGTCACTTTGAGTGAACCCTAACTTTCTTAACACGGTGTAATTGGCTTTTTCGTCTTCACTCTCATCCATTTGCTTAAAATAAAGGATGCAGCCTGATGTAATGAGAAAGGTCAGTCCTAAAAAGCCAACTACAAACATGATCACTCCCATGTTCCGCTTCTGATTGCTGCTCATTTCAAGGCGTGATGTTTGTTGATCATTAAAATTCGCAGCTGCAAAGAGACGATCGGCTTCTTTGATCTGTTCTGTATTTATCATATCAATTCCAATATATAAGGATGACTTCTTTTGAATCTCAGGATTTGCATCTTTCTTTAGCCGCTCAAAGATACTTTCGTCTACAATGACAGTGGGTAATCCACCGGCTGTGAAATAGTAGGGAATCACGTACTCCTTTTTTAGACCCAAATATTGTTGATGTATGACTTCTTTTTTTCCCTTCAAATCCAATGGACCTGAGTTTTTCAAGGACATGAATTTCTGTAACAAATCATTATAGCCTGTTAAAATCGTTTGGCCTGGAGATACATCCGTACCCTTCACAGATTGATCGCTTATGACAGGCAACGTCATGGAATTCGCACCGATATTTAATCCTTCCAGAGGAGTGTCCATAATTTGCGCTGTGTTCACGCTGACTTGAATAACTTCAATTTTCTTTTCTAGATACTTTATGTCATGCTCCTGAAGTAACGTTTTGAATTTCTCAGCATCCGGTACATTCGTCATTGCAAAATGGGAAGGCACATTGTCCTCAGCTGCTTGATCCGCAGAATAATAGGCGATATAGCTTAAGGAGAGTAAACCGATGGCAAGTGCCGATACCGTCGTAATAATGGTCAACAATAAAGCATTGGATTTCATGCGGAACATAATGGATGAGAGAGACAGCACCTCATTAATGTTCAAATAGCCGCCTTTACTTTTTCTGATGATATTGGAAATAAAGCGGATAGATCCTTTATAAAAAAGGAGTGTTCCGATGATGACAGAGCCCAAAATAAACACCATAGCCATAAATAACTCATTCATGGATGTAAAGTCTCCACCAAACAATTTGGAAGAAACATAGTATCCTAAAGCGATGAATGAAACTCCAATGATCCCGATGATCATCTCATAGATCGTTATTTTCTTGATTTTCCCTTCGGTGGTTGAGGTTACTCTGAACAAAGACAAAATACTCTGTCTTTTGATAAAAGAATAATTCATGAGCATGATCAATAGGTAGATGATACCAAAAACGATGAGTGTTTGAGTCAGTGCTTGGTTAGAGAAATATAGAGTGGCAATGGCTTCGACGCCCGTCGTCTTAAATAAAATCATGATCACTAATTTGGAAAAGGAAAATCCAACCCCAATTCCGATGAATAGTGAACTGAAGTATAGAATTAAGTTTTCAGCACTCAGGATGCGAAAAATTTTATTTTTAGTCATTCCGATCAATTGAAATAGGCCAATTTCTTTGCTGCGTCTTTTTATAAAGATATTATTAGCATACAAAAGGAAGATGCAGACAATGGCGACCAGTAAAACGGATGCTGCCCGTATGGAAGCTGCACCTTTAACAGAACCCTTCACTTCGTCCATGGAGGGATCGTATTGTAATGTGACAAAAGCGAAATAGAGCGCAACACTAAAAATGAGAGCAAAAACATAAAGGTAATAATTTTTAAGGTTTTTTTTCAAATTTTTTAGAATGAGCAGATTAATGTTCATATTGGACCCCGCCTAAGACCCCTTGGGTTTTCATGATATCCTGGAAAAAGCTTTGTCTTTCCTGCTCGCCTTTGTGAAGCTGCGTATACATTTGCCCATCTTTAATAAAAATGACTCGACTGCAATGACTGGCTGCGACAGGATCATGCGTGACCATAATAATGGTGGCCTTGCGTTTTTGATTTAACTGGCCCAGCTTATTTAGTAAATCGGAAGCCGATTTGGAATCTAGCGCACCCGTAGGTTCATCGGCAAAAATAATACTGGGCTCATGAATAAACGCTCTGGCCGCAGATGTACGCTGCTTCTGTCCACCCGAAATTTCATTGGGGTATTTGTCCTTGAGCTCATAAATTCCCAGTTCTGTAGCTACTTCCTGAAATTTTTGGTTGGCTTCTTTTTTAGGGGTTTTGGTGATGGATAACGGTAAGAGGATGTTTTCCTTCACAGTTAGCGTATCCAGCAGATTATACTCTTGAAAAATAAAGCCTAAATGCTTTTTGCGAAATTCAGCCAGTTGCTTTTCTTTCATTTTCGTCATTTCGATATCATTGATTTTAATGGAGCCTTGGCTCACTTTATCAATGGAGGAAAGAACATTCAGCAGTGTGGTTTTACCTGAACCGGAGGCTCCCATAATACTGACAAATTCTCCTTCTTCAATGACGATATCTATTCCCTTCAAAACCTCCTGCATATTTAACTTATTACCGTAACTTTTATGAATTTTATGGGCTTCTAAAATATTCACTTCGATGCACTCCTTATTGTTCTTGTAGCCTTATTATAAAAATAGAGCCGATGTTTTTCCTTTGATTGGGCGAACAATACATAAAAGCATGTGACATCTCTGTCACATGCTCACCATGCTCACGAAATCATTTCGTTTGGGGAAAATTAAAGTGAAGGTTGTACCCACGTTCGGTTTGGAGTGCACATCTATATGTATGAGCAAGGACTGTGCTGCCTTTTTCGTTAAATATAACCCCATACCCGTTGAAGTATGATCAGAATGTTGGGTTGTGGAGGTAAAACCTTTCTCGAAAATACGGGGTATATCCTTCGGATCAATACCGCGCCCAAAGTCTTGGACCTCAAGCTGTATTCGATCCCTTTGTACATAGCTGTGAATGATAATATCACTGGCATCGCTATATTTGATGGCATTGGTTAAGAGCTGTCTGATGATAAAAGCCAGCCATTTGGCATCACTCAGCACTTCCATGTGCTCCAATTGGATGTCAAAACCGATCCCTTTTTGGATGCACCATGACTGTAGTGCTTTGATCTCTTTAAAAACAAGAGATTTTAAATCCACTTGCTCGACATACAGATCATTTTCAATAAAGGATATGCGTTTGTGATGGAGCTGTTGATCCAGCAGTAAGTGAATTCGTAGCCATTCATAGGTTAACTGAGCTTTTAGGGGCTTATCGTCCAACCGCTCAATCATCAAATGCATGGTGGTCAAAGGTGTTTTTACCTCATGAATCCAGGATAATAATTCATCTTTTTCATGTTCAAATGTCAATTGATTTTGCGAGATGATCTGTTGTAACCGTACGGTCTGGTCAGTGATTTTTTGTTCAATGATTTGCTCAAACGGACTCTCCGGTTCGCCTATACCCGTTAGTTCAAGAGGGCTCTCCCATTCTTCTAGTGTGGTATAGAATTTGGTTTCCTTGGGATAGCGAATGATTAAAAAAACCAAGAAAATCATCATAGATAAGAAGACGATATAAAGAATCGGCATTAACGGAATTGCTGCATCCACATAAGCAATGAACAGGATCAGGAATTGCTGACACACAAACAATAGAATCCAGCTCCGCCTCTCTATAAGGTATTTTTTAATCATAGGCAGGTGCCTCTTCTGTAGCCATATAGCCTTGCCCGACTTTCGTTTCAATGAAACGGCCCAAATCCAGCTCGTCTAATTTTTTACGCAGGCGGTTCAAGTTGACGGTCAGGGTATTGTCGCTGACAAAACGTTCATCATCCCAGAGGCTTTTAATTAATTCCTCTCGTGCGACAATTTTATTTTTTTGTTCGATCAGCAGCTTCAAAATAAAAATCTCGTTCTTGGTTAATTCGATGGAGCCAGCCTCATTGGCTACTACATTTTTTTCATAATCGACCGTCGCTCCACGCCATGTTCTCAGAGAGACAGGTTCTGTATTGTAATTATATACGCGGCGGAGTGTCGCCTGTAATTTTGCGATGAGTACATCAAAATGAAACGGTTTTTGGATAAAATCATCCGCGCCAAGCTGCATCGACATCACCATATCCGTAGGATGATCCCGTGATGATAAGAAAAGGATGGGCACGTTAGAGTGGGATCGAATCATTCGACACCAATGAAACCCATCAAATTTCGGCAATTGAATATCTATCACGACCAGGTCAGGCTTTATCGTTGTGAATTCCTGAATGACTTTATTAAAATCCTGGATGCCATACACATCATAGTTCCATTGAGTTAACCGATCCTTCATTTCATGGAACAAAGTTTCATCATCTTCAATTAGTAGGATTTTGAACAACGATTTCACCACTTTAACCTTTTTTTAGGATTTTGCAACTCCCCTTTTATAAAGTGTATAGCAAAAATTGTATATGTGCTACATGTGTGGATTCAACTTGATATTGCGATAATCTGCTGTTAATAGTTGAGGTTTATAGTGGGGTTTATATTGACTATCTCATATATATTAAAGGATGGATGCAATGATGGGGATTCACACGTATTTTCGGTCGCTAAATGAGCTGGAAAGAATCATCCGTTGTCCGGGTAAGTTTAAATTCGAGGAACACAGCGTATCGGCACATTCTTGGAAAGTAGTACAATACGCTAAAACGCTGGCTGATATTGAAGAGAGAAATGGTGTCAGTATTGACTGGAAAAAGCTATACGAGATTACGAGCAGTCACGATTACGGGGAAATTTTTATTGGGGACATCAAAACGCCTGTTAAGCATTCCTCTAAGGAACTACGATTGTTAATCCAGCAGGTCGAAGAAGGTATGATTGAGTATTTTATTGAAGAGAATATTCCCGAGGATTTTAAAGCTATTTTTCGCAAACAGTTACGTGAAGGCAAAGATAATTCAGTAGAAGGTTTGATCCTTGAAGTTGCTGACAAGATGGATCAGGTGTACGAAGCATTTGCCGAACTACAGCGGGGAAATACTGAAAAAGAATTTATAGTCATGTATCGTAATGCGCTTGTGAAAATCAAGAATATTCAGTTACACTGTGTTGATTATTTTTTGGAAAATATCCTGCCCGATATGGTCAAGGAAGAAACGCCTTCATCCATTGATATCAAAAAGATTACGGAAGAAGCCTTAGCTCTGTAAATGAATTTCTCTACCGTCCAGAAGCTACTGAAGCGCTTCTGTTCATACATAATCATAGTTTTATTTGTAATAAAGTAGCTTCTATATGAAAATAAAGAGCAATAAGGGCAGTTGATTGAACTGCCCTTATTGCTTTTTTGGGGTTGGAAAAACGGAGGGCTAAGCGTATTCCTTAAACAATTTATTAAGGTATAAGAATATTAGTTATTCCGAAAAAGGATTTGGGAAATTCGTTTTCGTGGCAGCATATTGTTCCTTGGTGTTGCCGATTCCCAGTTCGCCGTTTTTGTTATATCCCCAGGACCAAACCGTCCCATCGGCTGTCAAAGCATGGGAGTGGGTTCCTGCTGCACTGAATGCTACTACATCGGTTAGTGGCGTGTTTGTGTCATCTACAACTTGGGATGGGACTTTAACAGAAAATACATCGGTCCCGTCACCTACCTGTCCCTCATTATTGGTTCCCCAGCCCCAAAGAGTTCCATCATTTTTAAGTGCAAAAGTTTGAGTTTTGCCTGCTTTCAGTCTACTTACATTGGAAACATTGATCAATACGGGTGATCTTCTAAAAGTAGAGGTTCCATCCCCAAGCTTTCCAGAAGTGTTACTCCCGGAAGCATATACTTCTCCGCTGTTCGTTAGTACATAAATGCGGTCAGCTCCGGCAGTAAAAGTTTTGATATCATCAATTCGATATTGAACAGGGGTAAGCTGGTTTTCTTTGTCATCCTGCCCCAGTGCGCCGTCATAACCACGTCCCCATACCCATAGCTGATTATTTTTGTCCAGGGCTGCGCCAAAACTGTCACCAGCATCAATGGATACAATATCTTCTAAACCTTGTACCTGAACAGGCTTAACGGAAAAGGCGGAAACTCCTTTTGTGCCAATCCCCAGCTGTCCAAAGTTGTTTTCTCCATAAGCCCACACTGTGCCGTCATTTTTGAGCGCAAGCGTAAATTGACCTCCTGCTCTCACTTCCTTAACATTATCAATATATTTGTTTTTAACAGGTACTCTTGCCGTGTCCCTCTTATTCCCTGTCCCTAGTTCGCCGTAACTTGCAAACCCCCAAGACCAGATGGTTCCGTCTTTTTTGAGCAAAGTTGAATGCAAATCACCAGCATCAATCATTGCGATGTCGGATACATCTGCTTGCATTGGGCTTGTTTTATTATTCCCTCCGCCAGCGCCTACGCCGAGCTTGCCATCACTGTTACTTCCCGTTGCATAAAATGAAGATCCATCTTCCATGGCCAGGAAAGCGTTAGTGGTCCCTGCCGAGAGCAAATGATCGTAATTTACAGTAGAATCAGCGCTTGCCGTAATAGAGCTTCCTACTAAAAGTGTTGATGCAGCGAGAGCTACCAAACTGAGTTTTTTTAACATATAATTGCACACCTTTCAAAATGTAATGGATAAATACAGACTAAAGCAACCAAATTGTTCCTGTCCGCGTCTTAATAGTGAACGTATTCTTTAAACCAGATTAGGGAGGATCACTTATGAAAAATAGAGTTTCTGCCCTTGTCCTTGTCTTGCTTGCGGCAGCATTACTGCCTGCATGTTCTACAACAGAATCGGCTACGCCGGTTAACGAATCTAATGGAGCGGTGGCTCAATCTATTTTTGACTTAGTCCGTCTGGAAAGCACAACGGTATACACAGGGCGTGCCAAAATCGAAAGTATTGAAAGAATTGAAAAAGAAGTAGAACAACCCTTAGCAGCCCCCACCATGGACTATTTGGTCCGATTTGAACAGCCTGTTCAATTTGCTAAAGAACTACCCCAAAGTGATGATCCAACGGAAAAACCTATCCAAGCGGTCTATATATCTGTCCCAGATACACATATTTATAAGCAGATGGATGGTCAGCGGAGGCAATTAATCAATCCAGCAGAATTACAAGCGGGGCAACCGATTGAAGTTTCTTATCTGTACCCTGTAACACCTGTTTTCCTGGCATTGGAAATCGTTGTGCTGGATGATTTATAGAGGAGGCCGATAAGGCCTCCTTACTCCTATACAAGCACGTTATATCATAGGGCTTAGGTGATATTAATGAGTTTTACCATGTTGTAGATATAACGTGTTTGCTCATACTTAACCATAGTGCCTGCAGAGTTCTTAACTTGAATACCGGACGAGCCTCCACCATCAAGAAGAATGGCTTCAAAGCAATCCTGTTTAATAAAATAATTGCGAAGTTGTTTCAGTGTCGCATTTTCATGAACAACCAGGTAGACCTGCCAAACATTATTTACGACCTTGAAGCCCAGGCCAGTTCGCCCGGTGGAATCGGTGTATCGCAACGTTCCGTTCAAATCAAATTTTTCAATATCTTTTAAATCCTCAAGCCATGCTTCTTCCTCTTTCTTCAGCGACAGGCTACCGCCGCTAATAATAGACTTATACGTAATCGAAGTCCCCATTTGTTTTTTGAGATCCGTCACACTTGAAGCACGGGTAATCCCTATTTTCGTTTTGTTGCTCTCCGTGTATACAAATGCTGTACCACGGCTATTCCCTTTGGCATTCGCCTTAGTATCATGGGTATTATTAGGTGTGACCGCGATAGACAAACACTCGGTCGGCGCCTTTGCTGTGCTGATTGGGTTAAAGAAGCCCCCATTAATCCCGTAATCGGTTTGCTGTGTGATCCGGCTTCGAATATTTTTATTTTGAATATTCGAAGCTGGCGTGATGATAACATGGAAACCATCGGACGTTTTGGTGTAAGAGTAGTTTGCTGGCATGTTAAACCTCCAATTGGATTATTTTGAAACCGAACCTCGCGCGATAATTCGTTTCTCATATATATAGGAAATTTACAGCTGCCTCTTACAACCCGGAAATCAAATTTTTCTAAAAAATTTTGAAATAGCATATACAAGACAATGCTTGACTTCAAGTTAACTTTAAGTAGTAACATACGGAATGTGACGTAGTGATTAGGAAATGCGATGACTATTCTGATAATTTAGGAGTGATAAAAATTGAAAAAGAAACAACTGGGTAACAGCGACCTTCAAGTATCTGCACTGGGTCTGGGCTGCATGGGTATGTCCGAATATTACGGTGAGTTGAATGATCAGGAGTCGATCAAAACTCTTCATCGTGCGCTGGAGCTAGGGATAAACTTCTGGGATACTGCTGATGTCTACGGTGTGGGGAAAAATGAAAAACTGATTAGCCAAGTCCTGCGGAGCCACCGTGACGAAGTCGTATTGGCTACTAAATTTTCCATTATGCGTGGGGAAGATGGCGCATTTATGGGTGTAAGTGGCCGTCCCGAATATGTAAAAGAGGCATGTGACCGCAGTCTGCAAAGACTAGGAGTAGATGTGATTGATTTGTACTACCAGCACCGTGTCGATCCGAATGTACCTATCGAGGAAACGGTTGGCGCGATGAGTGACTTGGTTCAGGCGGGAAAAGTCCGCTATTTGGGGCTGTCCGAAGCTTCTCCTGGGCTCATTCGACGCGCTCACAAGGTACATCCGATTACAGCGCTGCAAACGGAATATTCTTTATGGAGCCGGGAAGCGGAAGATGAAGTTATACCGACGTGTAAGGAGTTGGGTATCGAATTTGTGGCCTACAGTCCACTTGGACGCGGATTTTTGAGCGGGCAAATTCAGAAGTTTGATGATTTTGCAGAAGATGATTTCCGTCGCTCTGTGCCACGTTTTCAACCTGAGAATTTCCAGAAAAATCTGGATCTCGTGCAGCATGTTAAGGACCTTGCTGCCCAAAAAGGGGTCAAACCTTCTCAACTGGCGTTGGCATGGCTGCTTGCGCAGGAGGGAATTGTACCGATTCCAGGAACCAAGCGGGTTACGTATCTAGAGGAAAATGCAGGAGCAGTTGATGTGGTTTTGTCCGCAGAAGAAATGGAGACTATTAACGCAATCATCCCCAAAGGAATGGCAGCAGGCCTTCGCTATCCTGCAGAGCGGATGCCGAATTGGCAAGCTGAATAATGAAGATAATGAGATAAACCCAAAAGCCTTCTTTCACGCGGATCGGCGTGAAAGAAGACTTTGCGGGTTTCATAGATAAGCAAGAACGTACTTTATCTCTTTACAAAACGGGAGCTTGCAATGCAGTATTGATATTTTGCAGATCCATCGAAAGCTGCTCTTTTACGTTCCAAGGGTGATACCAGCCGCGTTCAATCATGTATGTGGAAATTTGTTCATGCGTATCAATAGCTTCATCCAGTTGCTTTGTAAGAATTGCCTTAATTTCTGGAGTTCCCGCTTCTGTTACGGCCATAGCGTAATTTCTCACACCGCTTTTGGCCGCGTTCAGAAAATCGGCTGCAATGACTTGGTCCGTTAAGGTATGCAGTCCGGTCAAATGCTCCAACAGTGTATTCATGGCTTAACCTCCTGTGAAATGGCTTGATCTAAGAGGGTGCCGAGTTCTTGTAATTGGCGGGTCGATAAGTCAACATCCTGCTGTAATATAGCTTTGAGAGTCGGATCAGAGATCAATGCTTGCATTGTTTTGGAATTGGTAAGACATACTGTTTTGAACGCTGACAGTTCATGGACTTCAAGGGTTTCGTGCAGGCCATACACCATATGACGTTTACCTCCAATACTCCAATATATAGTTAAGGTTTAAGCACAACTTTGATGCAATTGTCTTGTCTGGTATCGAAAATTTCATATCCACGTTTGGCGTCGCTTAACGGAATGACGTGTGTAACAACGTCTCCTGGGTCCACCTTTCCCGTATCAATCAGCTCATACATATATGGCATATAGTGAATAACGGGAGCCTGTCCCGTACGTAAATTAACATTTCGCTGAAAAATGTCTCCCAAAGGAAAACCGTTATATCGTCCGCCGTATACACCTGTAACTTGAATGGTCCCGCCTTTGCGGACAGCCTGTGTGGCTATGACCAACCCTCCTAAAGCTCCACCGTGAAGTTTGAGACCAGAAGCCAAGGATTCCAGCGGAGACATTTTACCACTCATGCCGGAGCAATCAATAACTACGTCCGCGCCTCCTTTGGTCATCTCCTTCAGGTAGTTGCCAACGTTTTCTTGCGATTCCACATTAACGATCTCCACGTGATTGGTGCGCTTCGCGTGTTGCAGACGATAATCCAGATAGTCTGCCGCAATGACTCGTTTTGCCCCTTTGAACCAGGCGAACTTTTGCGCTAACAGACCTACCGGCCCACAGCCAATAACAATGACAGTATCTCCCTTCTTCACTCCGGCATTATCGACGCTCCAAAATGCAGTAGTCATGGCATCAGCAATCAGGCAAAGCTTCTCGTCAGGATGTTCACAACTCTCCGGAATTTTGAAGTGAGTGAAGTTGGCAAAAGGCACACGTAAATATTCAGCTTGTCCACCCGGATATCCACCAGTTGTTCCTGAATAGCCGAAAAAACCGCCCATATCTCCATGCTCATTAGAATGATCACATTGACTTTCCAATTGGTTTTTACAATAAAAGCATTCACCGCACGCTATGTTGAACGGAATGATCACGCGGTCTCCCTTTTTCAAGTTGGTTACGCCGCTGCCGACTTCTTCTACAACCCCCATCGGCTCATGCCCAATTACATAATCCTCTTGTAGATTCGGAATCATTCCATGAATGAGATGCAGATCTGAACCACAAATAGCGGTTGTTGTCAGTCTGATAATCGCATCATCGGCTTTTTGAATACTCGGGTCCGGAACATCTTTAACCACAACGTTTTTGATACCTTGGTAGGTCACTGCTTTCATGCCTGGTTTCCTCCCATATGTTCGTCCGGCGTGCGATCAAACATACCCTTGCGGGTGGTATCGTCTGGGAACAGTTTCATTTTACTGATGTCCACCGTCTTGTTGGCTGATAGTTGATCCAATTGATACTGCTTTTGCAGATCATAGGGATGAAACCATTTTTTTCGTACCATAAGATCAGTGATTTCCTGATGAAACGCGATGCCTTGATGCAATTGATTGCGCAACAGAGTTCTAGCATCTGGGGAGACGGTTTCCGTCAAGGCTATGGCTGTATTTCGAACCCCTTCCTTGACGCGAATCAGAAAGTCCATCGCTAAGGTCATGTCTGCCATTTCCGGCATATTTAATGAGTTTTTTGGATCCACATAATCCATTCTTGCGGACTGGGTCTGATTTAATGTCACATCATTCACCTCAATTTAAAATTGGTGTTGGTCGGAATTCTGGAACAGGTGCCTGAAACGGTGCTTTAACATACAATGCTTGCAAATCGGCAATAGCTTGTATAGATTGCTGAACATCTTTTTCCATTAAATCCTTTAGCTCTTGATCGAATACTAAGCCCTGCATTAATTTGGACTTGGCTAAGCATAACGTTTTAAAATTAAGCGCTTCGTGGATCTCTAGGGACTCATGCGCCGCTAATGTAGGCTGTTGGCTTATCATAGGATCACCTTTCTTTTATGATTCTCAAAGGTATGTTGTCCAGCGTAACTATGTTTATTCAGAGCTACGAAAAGGTTAGGTTATCGGGGTGTAGCTCTTCATGTAGGGCTCTTGCCGACTTCAATCTTGCCAAGCGATTTTTTGGCCGGTCCTTCAATGACTTCGCCTTGATATGAAAAGCGTGAGCCATGACAAGGGCATGCGCCCGCTCTTTTGCCGTTTACCCGAATGACCGCCCCTTCGTCGTGCTGCAGTTCTTCGGCTTTTTTGTAGTTGATCCCCAATTTCCCAGCAATCAAATGTTTAGCCACATTCGCATTTTGAGTCACAAATGTTTTAATGTCAGGGTCCATATGAAATCTTGAAGGGGAGAAAAGATCCTGATACGGGCTTTCCTCTCTGGTAATCAGCTTCGTATTTAATAAAGCTGCCGCTACACTTGTGGTCATCCCCCATTTTCTATACCCCGTAGCAACGAGGATGTTAGAAGTGTTAGATAGTTCCTGCCCAATATAAGGGAGTTTGTCTAGCGTATACAAGTCTTGAGCCGACCAGCGATAAACGATCTCCTTTAATCCAAATGTTTGCTCTGCGAACTTTTGTAAAGCTTCATAGTACTGGAAAGTACAGATTCCTTGTCCCGTTTTATGGCCTTCCCCACCGACGATAACCATCGGTTCTCCGTTAACCATTACGGAGCGAAGCGAACGTTTCGGGGTTTCCGCACTTAGGTACATACCACCCGGATAGATTTTATCGGTTTTGACTGCTAGTACATAAGACCGTTCGGCATGCAATCGCGCAAAATAAAGACCGTTTGGATCATTGAATGGAAAATGCGAGGAGGATACGACATGATTGCGGGGTTTCCTTTTTCCACACCTACAACGGTGGTTTGTTCATAAATTTTCTCGCCCTGACGGATGACTTGGTTTGCCAAATATCTTAAGAAAGGTACCGGATTAAACTGGGCTTGGTTTTTCATCTTAATAGCTGCTTTAGTTGAAAACGGCAGAGGCGTTTGTTCGATATAACTTCCCGGGATGCCAAGTTCCTCTAGGCTTTATATTCAGCAGATATTTTTTCCACATACGTATCTGCACATGTATAAACGTAGGCATCTTCTTCTGTAAATTGACAATTGATATTAAACTCTTCTACCGTTTGCTTGATAAATTGAAGAGCGTTGTGGTTCGCTTCGTAATAAAGCCGGGTTTTTTCCTTGCCAAAATGTGAAAGAGACTCGCTGTAGATCAAATCATGCTGTGCGGTAATTTTGGCGGTAGTATGGCCCGTTGTCCCATGAAGTATCCGCCCTGTGTCGACGACTGCAACGTTTAGTCCTTTTTTAGAAAGTAAATAAGCAGTGGTAATGCCAGTAATCCCCGCACCTACAATGGCAACATCCACCTGAATATCTTCACTAAGTTTGGGGAAATTGGGGATGTCAGTTGTTGAAGCTAACCAATACGATTCGGGAAATTGCGGAAATGTGGTACGAGATTCGTCTTGTGTCATTTTTTAAAATATCCCTTTGATTGCAATTTATGTATATTGTTATCATTGTGGGCTTTTATATTCACTAAACGACTCTCTTTAGTATTTTTTGATACGGAGGGAGTGATGGAAAAGGAATAAAGCCGTCCTTTACGCGGATCGGCGCGAAAGGCGGCTTTGTGGGTTTACATATACAGTTAAGGACGTGGCTTGAAAATGCCGAAAGGACGTCCAACGGGCAGGAATGTACGGCCAAAATGAGCATTTAGAACGGCAGCTCCTGTACCGTACAGTGAGAGTAGACCAATGCCCATTTCAGCATAAGCGGCGATGGTATGGAATATCTCTGGTGCAACGCCGAATGCATCGAAGCTAAGACCGAGGAACAGAAAATCAATCAACACAAAAATAAAGAATAGAACCTTATGCGTCTCCATCGCTCCAATGGTCATAAAGAGCGTAAAGATGAGATAGCCCGCAAAGGCAAAGCCGAGCTGCTTGCCGTCTACAGCAGACGCCAGCTCAGGGCCGAATACGCCCATTTTAATCATCCAGCTACTAGCTACGGCTAACCAGAAGAAGGCGTAAGCACCAAATGCCGTCATGCCGAAGGTATTGTTATGTTTTGCATCCTGAATGGAGGCAAACAGCTGCGCAAAAGCACCGAGAAATATAGCCCAAGGGATGATGAAGCTTAAGCCTTCGGTGAGACCAAGCTTTTGGGATGAAGCCACAAGCGTTACAATAGCCAAGCCAAACAGGCCGATCGCACTCGGATCGGCCGTTATGATTTTTACGTTAGAATGAGATTCATTTTGCATGAAAAAATAGAAGCCTCCAATAATATTCAAGTACGCGTCAATCTGCCGATGCCAGAATCACACTGACATATTGTAACGGAAACCGGCGTGCTCGCATAGTAGGGAATTCATAGATTTTCTATCTGTTACGGTTGCCTGTATTAACGTTATTGCAACCACCCTCGATACTGACTGAGGTAAAAGGAATACTTTCAGCTAGCTTTAATCCTGTTTTCAGCTTGACCGGGTACAATCAAGGCAATTTTCCCGGAGAGGATGCATAACTAATGAAAACGAAAAAGACCGTTTGGATTCCGGCAATCATCGCAGTTACGGTAGCAGCTCTGCTCGTAATCTACTATTACTACATGCCTTCGGTTTCCGGGGGCGGACCTGGCCTGCGACCGCCGGGAGGCGAGGTAAGCAATGTGCCAGGGCACATGGGCGGACGTCCCGGTGAAAAAGGAGGTGGAGGCAACGGGGAATTATTCAAGACTTCGGGTACTATCTCCGTGTTCCTTGGGGCTGCGACCTTCTCTTGGTTCTGGTTTAAGAAGAAGTTGAGATCGCCATCGATGTTGGTTAGAAAGACTGGGAAATTGTTACATTCTATGCATAAACTGCTGGGTTGGGCGACCTTGATCCTGATTGCCGTTCATGGTATTTATTTTTTGATTACCAAGCTTCAAGATAACAAAACCTATACCGGGATTGCGGGATTTGTCATTCTGCTGGCGATCGCCGGGTATGGCTTCTTCATTAACAAAGTTCGTAACAAGTGGATGCGGACTGTGCATCGTTCGCTCGGGCTGCTGTGGGTTCCCGTGCTGCTGCTGCATGCTGGCGGATCGGCGATTATGGCGGTCATCGCTAGCCTTGCAGTGGGGGGACTTGTCTGGGTGCTGGAAAAAATGGTGGGAAAAACGGCGGAACCGTCCCGGGGGATCGATAATTAGCCAAGCAGCTATTCGGCTAAAAGTCATATATCACCTGGCACAATAGCAGGCTGTGTCACCAGCGCTTGCTGGAAATAAAAGCTCCGCTACCGAAAGAGGTTGCGGAGCTTTTATTATTTGGTGACAGCCTATTTTCTGTGGTCCGAACCCCGAGTCTGTCCAAAAGGGTGTCTCCTAGGGGGGGTGGTATTTATAACAGCTGGGACATGCCTTTTTGTAACATAAATCTTGGTTTCTAGCAGAGGTAGCGGCCCACGCAGAAGGGGATCTGGATGCATATGCATACTGTATGCGCAGAAACCCAAAAAGATAAGAGGGATGACAAGTGCCTATTGGAAAAATGAAAAAGCATAAAGAAATGTTGCAACATCCCGTTTTGCGTTCGCATTTACCTGAAACCCACTGGTTTACGGATTCAAGGACCTCGCGGATGCTGAATACTTATTCATCGGTCTTCATAAAACCCAATCACGGGAGTGGTGGCAGCGGGATCATCCGGGTCAAGAGATTGAAGAAAGGATATGAGGTTCGTAGCGGTTCAAGTCGAAAGTTTGTTGGATCTCGTTCTGTCTTAAAAGCAATTAAGTCATACCGGAAATCCAGACACCGGTATTTGGTACAGAAAGGACTTCGGTTGGCTAAGTACCACGGGTCGATTTTTGACACCAGGATATATTTACAGAAACCAGGGAGAAAATGGGTAATTTCCGGAGCGGCCGCCCGTGTTGCGGCACCTCATAAATATGTTACCAATTATCTTAAAGGAGGGCATGCAGTATCTTTGCAACGAGTGCTATTCAGCCTTTTTAAGCACAACCGTACGAAAGCAGATGCCTACTATCATAGAATCTCTAAGCTATCCGTCAGCATTGCCAAAACGATTAATAAACGGCATCCGGTTCGCGAATTGGGGGTCGATATTGCCATAGATAAAAAAGGCCATATTTGGATTATAGAGGCCAATTCACACCCTGGACATATGCTATTTACTCAGCTTCCCGATCCTACTATGATCAACACGATCATGAGAAACAAGAGTATTATTTGGAAGTAGATTCCTTGCACGTTATTTTTAGGGGAGAAGGAGAAAGTCTCAATGAAAAAAACAAAGCAGCTAAGAGAGTTGGTCAATTCTCAAAAACTGGAGTTTATCATGGAAGCTCATAATGGTCTGTCAGCCAAAATTGTGGAGGAGGCGGGGTTTAAAGGAATTTGGGCCAGTGGGTTATCCATCTCTGCAGCGATGGGAGTCAGAGACAACAATGAGGCCTCCTGGACGCAGGTATTGGATGTTTTGGAATTCATGAGTGACGCTACCTCCATCCCGATTTTGTTGGACGGAGATACGGGGTACGGCAATTTCAATAATGCAAGGCGGCTGGTAAAGAAGCTGGAACAGCGTCATATTGCTGGGGTATGCATCGAAGATAAGCGGTTCCCCAAAATGAATTCTTTCATTAACGGTCAAGGGCAGACCTTGGCTGATATCGAAGAGTTTTCCGGGAAAATTAAAGCAATGAAAGATACGCAAACGGACGCGGATTTTACGGTGGTGGCCAGAGTAGAGGCATTTATTGCCGGGAAAGGGCTTAAAGTGGCGCTGCAGCGGGCAGAGGCGTACCGGAAGGCAGGAGCCGATGCCGTATTTATACACAGTAAAAGATCGGATGTCACAGAGATTGAAGCGTTCATGAAGGAATGGGCCGGAAGATTGCCGGTAGTGATCGTACCTACCAAATACTATACAACCCCAACCGTCAGGTTTCAGGAGATGGGGATTAGCCTTGTGATTTGGGCAAACCATAATTTGAGAGCATCCATTCAAGCCATGAAACAATTATCTGACCGAATTTATCGGGATGAAAGCCTTGTCCATATCGAAAAGAGCGTCGCAACCCTCGAAGAAGTATTCCGGCTTCAAGGGGTAGAGGAGCTGCAAGCTGCGGAACGAAAATACCTCCCATCGTCAGAACCGGATTCGGGTGAGCGCGTATAATGGACACGAAATTGTTAGGAGAAGAGCTGAAAAAATTAGGATTTACCTTTTTCAGCGGTGTTCCATGCTCCTTCTTGAAAAGCTTGATCAATTATGCCATAAACGAATGCGATTATGTTGCAGCGGCTAACGAAGGGGATGCGGTCGCCATTGCATCCGGAGCTTATATAGGGGGGAAGAAATCGGTAGTCCTTATGCAAAATTCGGGGCTGACCAACGCTGTTTCGCCATTGACCTCCCTTACTTACCCTTTTCGTATTCCTCTGCTTGGATTTGTCAGTCTGCGCGGAGAACCGGGGATACCTGACGAGCCTCAGCATGAACTGATGGGCCAGATTACAACGCAAATGCTGGATTTGATGGATGTGGAATGGCAGTATCTCTCCAAGGATTTAGAGGAGGTAAAAAATCAATTGATCCAGGCTAATGAGCAAATCGTCCGGAATCGCCCGTTCTTTTTTGTCGTTAAAAAAGGCACGTTCGACAAAGAGCCATTGAAAAAACAGCAAACCTCCATCCATTTAAATCAGATCCGGCAGCATGGTCGTGCGAATCATCAAATGCCTACGCGCTATGATGCATTATGTGCGATTAACTCCATGAAAGACAGCCATACCGTCCAGCTCGCAACAACTGGTAAAACTGGGCGCGAACTATATGAAATTGAAGATGCAGATAACAACCTGTACATGGTAGGTTCTATGGGGTGCATCGGTTCTTTTGGACTGGGGTTAGCTCTGAGCCAACCAAGCAAAAATATTGTCGTGATTGACGGAGACGGATCTCTGTTGATGCGTATGGGGAGCCTGGCAACCAACGGGTACTACCATACGGCCAATATGATTCATATCATGCTAGATAATAATGCCCATGAATCAACAGGCGGGCAAAGTACGGTATCGCATAATATTGATTTTATAGATATTGCTGCTTCCTGTGGGTATACAAAGTCGATTCTTGTTCACAGTCTCGAGGAACTAAAAGTCTTTTTACAAGAATGGAAAATGAATAGAGAACTTACGTTTTTGTGTCTGAAAATATCCAAAGATTCTAAGGATCAGCTTGCTCGTCCGCATATGAAGCCTCACGAAGTAAAAGAACGTCTGCAGCGTTTTATTCATAACGATCCTTTGAAGGGCAAGGAAGTGGGCGGTTCATGAGTTCTGTCGTCAAGAAAAACATTTTGCTAACACCTGGGCCGGCAACGACTACAGAAAGTGTGAAATGTTCACAGGTGGTTCCGGATATTTGTCCTCGTGAAGCCGAGTTTGGTCAAATCATGGAGTACATTTCTACAGAACTGACCCGGTTGGTTGCTGACCCGGATGATTATGCGACCGTATTGTTTGGCGGATCAGGTACTGCAGCGGTGGAATCCATCATCAGTTCGGTCCCGAATCACGATGCAGTAATCATTGTCAGCAATGGGGCCTATGGAAAACGGATGTGCGAGATAGCGAAGGTTTATGGAGTGGATTATTTTGAATTCAAAAGTCCCCCCGATGATGCGATTGATTTGGCTGAATTAGAAAGGTTTATCCAATCTTCCGAACGCACTGTCTCCCATCTGGCCGTCGTACATCATGAGACGACAACTGGCCTGCTTAACAAGGTGAAGGATATCGGAGAATTGTGCAAAAGCTATCAAATCGACATGATCGTGGATGCCATGAGCTCATTTGCGGCCGTTCCAATTCAATTGAAGGAAATGAACATTGCCTACCTGGCGGCAAGCTCCAACAAAAACTTACAGGGAATGGCCGGGGTTTCGTTTGTGATCGCCGAAAAAAGCAAATTGGAGAATTTGAAAGGCCAGAAACCAAGAAGCTATTATTTGAATTTGTATGCTCAATATAACTATTTTGTGGAACATGGGCAGATGCGGTTTACTCCCCCAGTCCAAACCTTATATGCGCTTAGACAAGCGATTGAGGAATTAAAGCAAGAAGGGGTGGATAAAAGGTACGAAAGGTACGCGACATCCTGGAAAACCTTAATTAACGGGTTAGCCCGGTTAGGCCTAACCTATATCATTCCCGAAGAGCATCATTCCAAGATCATTACTTCCATTCTTGAGCCTCATTGTGCAGGTTATGATTTTCAATCTATGCATGATTATTTTTATAGCAAAGGCATGATGATTTATCCCGGCAAGCTAGAGAAGCTAAATACGTTCCGGATTGCCAATATAGGTGATATTACGTATAAGGAAATGGAGTTATTTTTGGAATTGCTTGAAGGCTATCTCAGTAGCATAAAATGCGGATGAGAAAGGTGGAGTCCCCATGGCATCAGGAGCAAAAGATAAGTGGTACAAATATTTGTTATTGAGAAGGTATGCGTCTCTGAGGTCTTATGTCCCCGAAACGAGGCTCCTGGATAGGTATAATTTCTCGAAACTTCTCTCCAAGTACGTGCATGTTATTGTGAAACCGGTGTGGGGGAGTCGTGGACGGGGGATCTTCCAGGTCTCCTGGTTAGGAAACCATAAGTACATCGTACATTACGAGAATAAAAGAGTTTTAGTAAGGGGTAGAACCAATACGTATCATTATATTAGAAGAAAAATCGGGAACGCCAGTTATATGGTTCAACGCAGAATTACCCGTCCGACCATCAACAAACGCCCTTTTGATATGAGAGTCATCATTCAACGGAGAACCGGCTCACCTGTATGGGTAGTCACAGGGAAGGTTATCAAAGTTGCAGGCAAAGGTTATATTGTTTCCAACAATACACGGAGTAAGGGAACTTTACTCAGTTTTAAATCCGGCATAAAACAATCTTCTGTTCGGCACCTGTCTGCCAGTGCCCTAGAGTCCCATATTAATCGTGTTTCCATCCGTTCCGCGAAGAGATTAAGTAATTTTTTTCCGGGACATCGTATATATGGACTGGACATTGGAATAGACCGGAAAGGACGTATCGGGATTATTGAGGCTAATCTTTATCCGGCAAGGTCCCATTTCCGTAAGTTGAAGGATAAAACGATGTATTACCGCATTACGGATTACAAAAATGGATAACATAAATAAAAAGGTGGCTCTGTATTCAACAGAGTCATCTTTTTCTCATACAGTTTCTAAGTCGGGAGTTTTAGTCATGGGACAAGGATTATTAAATGGTGTTACCACGGGATTTGTGATAATATTTACACCTATATAGAATGAGGAAGTGACATAGTGATTAATATAACAATTCCAACTCCGGATATCACAATTACCAAACAGGTTAACCCTGAGCTCAGCCATATTTACGGATTTACCGACTTTCACCTGATCCCTAGAGATAAGGCTGGTATCTTTATGTTCTACAACACACAGGAGGAATTGCTGTTCGTTGGTAAAGCAAGAAAGCTGAGACAAAGAATCAAAAAGCATTTTGAAGATACCGTATCGCCGATCAAGGACAAGCGGAACGAAGTAGCGATTATTGAGGTTTGTATTGTGGAAGATGCTGTAGAGCGAGAAATCTATGAAACCTACATCATCAATTCACAAAAGGCTAAATATAACGTCGAAAAAGTGTTTTTTAAATAATGAAGTAACTTCCGTATGAAAAAAAGAGCAATAAGTCGCAGTGACTGTACTGCCCTTATTGCTTTTTTGTATTTCTGCATTTTAGATCCTTCCAGAGAGGGGCCGTGGTATGAACAAAACAGATCGTTTGCTAGCGATCTTGCTAGAGTTGCAGCGTAAGGATATTTTACGAGCCGAGGATTTGGCAGCCATATTCGAAACGAGTGTGAGGACCATCTATCGGGATATTCAGGCTCTAAGTGAATCGGGTGTACCGATTGTAGGAGCACCGGGCATTGGATATTCCTTGATGGAGGGGTACTTCCTGCCCCCCCTGAGCTTTACCGCAGAAGAGGCTGTGGCGTTGCTAATCGGAACGGATTTTGTCGAACAAAAATTTGATACAGATTACGGTATCAAGGCGCAAACCTCCCGCAGGAAGATTGAAGCCATATTACCGGAGAGCGTTCGCAGGGAAGTTTCCCGGGTGCGTACGACCATCAGATTGCTCGCGGTGGGTGAAGGGGCAAACCATAGCGAGAAAACCTGTTTGGAAACGCTGCGTCTCGCTGTATTGGAAAAACGGAAAGTACAGTTTGGCTACTCCAAAAGAATGCCAGAGGCTGACGGGAATCGTCAAAGTGTGCGCGTGGTCGCTCCTTATGGTCTTGTACTGCTCCGTGGTTCTTGGGTGTTAATTGGGCAATGCGAATTGCGGCAGCAGCTTCGCCATTTCCGTCTGTCGCGTATGGACAAGCTTATCGTGCTGGAGGACAGGTTTGAGTTGCCTGTCGATTTTCATTTGCAGGATTACAAGCAAACCGATGACCGTCATGTAACTGTTCGCATATTAGCACGTTCAGATATCGCAGATAAGGTGAAGGAAGCGAACAACTTTTATATGGAGGCCATAGAGGAGCGTGCAGATGGACTGCATGTACTCTTCCGCGTCAGACAGCCAGAGGAACTACTGCAATGGATACTTGGATGGGGCGCGGATATGGTTGTGCTGGAGCCTGAGTCGCTCAGGGAGCGGATACGTGTGGAAGTGGAAAAAATGTTGAAATGCTACTGACATAATGCTGTCAGTAGCATTTTTGTATAGTAAAGCTACTTTGATAGAGAGGGGCAATTATTAATATATGAATACAACTGAAACATTGCAGCGTTTCGAAGAAACGGCACAACACTATCTTCTTGAATTGGACAGCTTTAGCTTGGAGGAACTGCAATACACACCTCAGGAGGGTCAATGGTCGCTTGGACAAATGTATCTTCATTTGGTGAACTCTGCACTGTATATGCATCTTAAGAACATTGATCTTTGTCTACAGCCTAATGGGGAGACAGGAGTTAAAACGGAGGCAGGCACGGCCATTTTTAATCTGGGGAGCTTTCCGCCAATGCGTATCCAAGTTCCACCATCCCCTCAGTACACTCCCCAACAACCCACTAGCAAAGAAGAAATTGTGGAGGGATTAAACGTCGTGATCCGCAAGATGAGAGAGATTGAGCCGACCGTTGGGAAATCAACAGGGCCGTCTACCGTCTCTCATCCCAGATTCGGCGCGCTGAATGCTGGAGAGTGGTTTTCGCTCATCGAGATGCATTATCGTCATCATCTTTTGCAGAAGGAGCGCTTGAAGCACGCAATAGCCGATTAATCGTCTCCCGACGCAGCCCAATAAACTGGCCGATTTCCTCCTGCGTCAGCACGTCCGTTAACGTGGCGGGTGCGATGTAGGAGTGGAACCAGCGTTGGAGCTTCCGCAGCTTCTCGGCAGGTGACACCTCGGTGAGTTGGTCAATTCTTTGCTGCATCATGCGCAACTTGTCCTGTAGCTGCAAAGCGATAGCCCGACATTGAGCCGGATCTTGCTCCAGCGCCTGATACCATTCTTTTTGCGACAAAACCTCGACCTCAGAGGTTACCAAAGCCACCGCTGTACCATAATAAGGATTGGGGCTGATTAAGGAGTGGTGTGGGATGATTTCATCGGGCACAATCACATTAACTAAAATTTGCGAGCCGTCTTCATGGACTCGGACAATTTTTAACAAGCCGCTCTTTAAGTGATATAAAGGGCCGGATTCTCCTTGTCGAAATAAGGTCTCGCCTTTGTTTAATATCATGAACGTAAACAGCCTCCATTCCATGTATTCCAGCTTTTAGATGAACCCGCCATTGACGCGGATCGTTTGCCCGGTAACCCACTGTGATTTGGCGCTGACCAGAAACTCAATCACATCAGCGATATCTTCCGGTTCGCCGAGCCGCCCCATAGCATTCATTTTTTTCATGCCTTCGATTTGCTGCTCGGTTTTTCCTGCTTGGAAAAGCTCGGTGTTCACAGGACCGGGAGCCACAGCGTTGATCGTAATTTGCTTGCTTCCGAACTCTTTGGCTAGCTGACGGGTAAATTGCTCCACTGCGCCCTTGGTACCTGCATATACGCTATAGGCCGGGAACATTTGTCCGATCACGGATGTAGACAGGTTCACGATTCTTCCGTAGTTCTCCATATATTTCATGGCTTGCTGACATGCAAAGAAAGTGCCTTTTACATTGAGTGCGAATTGTTTGTCAAAATCAGCTTCGGTCACCTCAGCCAGAGGTTGGGTGATCATCAGCCCAGCGTTGTTAACCAGAATATCCACTTTACCGAATTCAGCAATCGTATTTGTAAATAATGCTTCAATATCACTCATTTTGCCCAGATCAGCGTGAAGTGCTATGGCTTTGCCGCCTTTTTGAAGAATGCTCTTCACGACTTCTTGGGCTTTGTCCGGACTGCTAGCATAATTGATGACTACATTAGCGCCCAGATCAGCCAGTTGCTCGGCAATGGCACGTCCAATCCCTCTGGAGGACCCGGTGACAATTGCTGTTTTTCCGTCCAAATGCTTCATATGTGTTTTGTCCTTCTTTCCATATCTATTTTAAGTGATTCCTTTTTCTAAAAGCATCCACACATCCGAAAACTCCTGATTAATCACTGGACTCTTCCATTCGTAAGCATGAGCGGGATGATGAAAACGGGCTGTGGCATAGAAAAGGGTACGCGCCAGTTGGGCTGGCTGATCCGATGTGATGTCCCCGCGTGCAATGATATCAGCGAGCTGATCCACAATGTGTGTGATATGCAGGTCGATTAAATCAGCGGCTTGCTCGGTGACCCTCGTATACATCTCAAACATTTCCTCGTCGTCGCGGGCATAATGCTGCTTAAGTTCGACCAAGGTCTGTATATATCGTTTTAATTGTGGCGCTCCCAGTATAGATGAATTCTGACAGACCTCCGTTAACGGGCCAATAATCTTTTCATTCAGCCATTTTTCGGTCACGCCTTCAAGAAGCTCGGCCTTACTTTTAAAGTGTCGGTAAATGGTGCCATGACTTACTCCCAGTACTTTGGCAACATCGGTCACGGAAGTTTTGGCTACACCAAAACGTCTAAGGGTGTCTTCTGTAGCGATGAGAATCTGTTCCTTGGTTAGCACATCTGAGGATTTTTCCATAGGGACACGGTCAAGTGCCGTGTGAGTCACCTCCTTGAAGTCAGGATAACACAAAGAGTATCAAATGACAAATATTCATTTTTGTCATTTGATACTCTTTTTTTAAAGAATTCAAAGAAGTGAACGGAAAAATTACAATAGCGATTCGATGACAGGATCAATGGCACAGGGCTCGGTTGTTACTTCAAACCTTCCTTTTACATGGCCATCGCGATCGACCAAGAATTTAGAAAAGTTCCACTTGATACCGTCGCCAGCGTATATTTCTGGATACTTATCCCGCAGGAAATCCTCCATCCATTGACCGTCTTTGGTCTGGGTATCGAAGCCTTGAAACGGTGCCTGTTGGGTCAGATATTGAAATAAAGGATGAGGAGATAAGCCTCTTACATCCGTCTTCTCAAATAGCGGGAAGGTTACTCCATGGTTCATTTGACAGATTCCCTGAACCTCCGAATGGCTACCCGGCTCTTTTTCATTGAATTGGTTACAAGGAAACGCAAGGATTTCAAAACCTTGTTCCCTCCGTTTCTCGTAGAGCCTCTGCAGATCAGCGAATTGACTGGAGAAGCTACACTTGCTGGCTGTGTTTACAATGAGGAGAACCTTTCCTCTGTAGTCTGAGAATTCAATCGGTTTCCCGTTAATTGAGGTTGCCTGAAAATCATAAATAGACATATTAACGTTCCTCCTCACGTTATTTTTTAATACATCATATATCCAGAATTATTATTGGTCTAATATATTATTGGAATCAACTTTATAGGTATTTGCAATAACTTCGTCATGCAAAGAACACATTGTTCATTTCTCTCTTGAAATCAAAGAAGACTCGCCTTAAAGAAAGTAGGAGATTTGCCTCTTTCATAGCAAACTGTGGCATTCGCCGTTACCAAGATAGAATATAGATGCATATTCATGTAATGTGTGCAAAAACCCAACAGAATCGAGGGATATTCGTGCCCATTGGAAAGATGATTCAATACAAGGAAATGCGACAACATCCCATTTTACGTTCTCACTTGCCCGAAACCCGCTGGATCAGTAATGCAAGGACTTTACGGATGCTGGATACCTATCGCACAGTCTTCATCAAGCCAAATTATGGGAGTGGAGGAACTGGCATCATACGTGCGAAAAAGCTGGGGAGGAAATATGAGATTCGTTGTGGCTCCAGTCGCAGAGTCGTTAGATCCCACGCCGTAAGAAGAGCAGTTAGAACCTATCGGAGACCTCATCGCCGTTATTTGGTACAGCAAGGACTTAAGTTAGCCAAGTACAAAGGTTCCATTTTTGATGCCAGAGTGTATATGCAGAAGCCGGAATCGGAATGGGTCATTTCAGGAATAACCGGCCGTGTCGCTGCACCTCGAAAAGTCGTTACCAACTATCGGAAGGGAGGACATGCGGCGCCGTTGTCCAAAGTGCTTTTAAGGGTCTTTAAAAATGACAGAACAAAAATGAAAGAGATTCTGGACCAGATCACCGAGCTTTCTAGAATCATTGCCGACACGATAGATACAAATCATCCGGTTCGCGAGCTGGGCATCGATCTTGCTATTGAAAAGAGCGGTCAAATCTGGATTATCGAGGCCAATCCGCATCCCGGACATATGTTGTTCAGGCAGCTCCCCAATCACAAGATGATTCGCAACATTTTGAGAAACAAACGTCGTATTCATCACTAGGATAAAGTTTGTGAAATCATTCATTGATAAGAAAAGAGGAGAACGCCCAAGCAAAGATGCGGGAGCGTTCTTCGTTTTTTTGTTAAATGACTGACGGATTTAAGACGAAGCTTTTATGTTAAAATGTGTCCGCCATCCACATGAAGGACTGTTCCGGTCACAAACTGATTTTGAATCAAATAAATTACACCTCGTGCAACATCCTCGGCAAGTCCAACTCGCTTCACAGGAAGCTTATGCGCGATCGTATCATAGAATTGATTGCGCGTATTTTCAGGCATTTTGCTGCGTGAAGGTGTATCAATAATGCCGGGTGAGACGACATTCACGCGGATGGGAGCAAGCTCTAACGCCAAGGTTTGACCAAGATTCGAAACCGCTGCATTCACAGCACCGAGCGCAGAGGAGCCAATCATCGGTTTGTATGCCACCACTCCTGAAAATAAGGTAATGGAACCCTCGGTTGAAAGTTGGGAAGCACCGTATTTAGCTGCATAATACTGGCCCCAAAATTTGTTTTCGAATAGCTTGCGGGCTTGATCCGTCTCCAACTGAAGGAATGACCCACCTGATGTTTCTGCCGCGCTAACGATAAGATGATCATAGGGGCCGACTTTTCCGAAGAAGGATTTTACCTGCTGCTCATCTGACGTGTCCAGCACATATATTGCAGCACGAGGGCCCAGCATTTCTTTGGCCTTGTGCAATTTATCCTCCGAGCGGCTGGCGATTACCACTTCCGCTCCAAGCGAAATGACTTGCTTAGCTGTTTCTAAACCAATACCTGAGCTTCCGCCAATAATGACAATCTTTTGGTTTTGCAAATGGATTCCCTCCTAGTGTTCCTCTGGATTTGTTAATCATGTAATACGGCTTGTAGATGTATATCAAGATCAGTAATAAATTTAGGTATATTTGGATTTTTAATAACATCGTAGCACGCAAAGCTTTTCAAAGGCTCCATGCCGAGAAATGTATGTGCAGAATGCAAATGCCTGAGTGCGGCTTCTAGACTAGCGCCATTAAAAAATTGATTTGGATCATTAAAAGCTTTTTCTGGAGCGTTCCAAGTCGTGGAGAACATATATTTCTTGTCGGTTAATAAACCTCCGCTACCATATTCATGAGCACCCGTGAAGAATACACCGTAAGCATAGACTTCATCCATATAAGTCTTTAATAATCCAGGAACGCTGAACCAATAGATAGGGGTTTGGTAAATGACTACATCCGCCCATAAAAATTTTTCTTGTTCTTCGCTGAGGGTATAGCCATTTTGAACAGACGTTGTTTTGATTTTGTTCTCTTCACTTAAGAGACGCACCATATTGTCCATCAATGTTTGGTTCAATTTCCCTTCAGACGAATCATATTTTTGATGACCGTTAATGATTAGTATATTTTTCATCTCTTCACCTCCTCGTATTAGAGAAAACATGACTTGCTACAGCGATATTGTATATGTAGTAAGTTCATATAGGGAAGTAGTGATATTTAATTCATATAGTTTCTTAAAAGGAACTATTGTGATACCATTGGGTTTAACAGATATTTTTTTTGGAGGAGTTCCTATGCACGCCCAAGAACCTATTGAATTGACCAAAGGAGTACCAGGCAAGCCGTGTCCTATTGCCCAAACACTTGATTTGATCGGAACGAAATGGACTTTTTTAATCATCCGCGACCTTCTTATCGAAGGAACACTGAGATTCAGCCAACTTCAAAAATCCATGAAGGGGATTAGCCCCAAAACGCTTTCCCTACGCCTGAAGGAACTTGAAGATAACGGCCTGTTAGAAAGAAAGGTATATGCCGAGGTTCCCCCGCGTGTTGAATATTCGTTAACGGAAAAAGGGAAGCGACTGGAAGGTGTTTTTATTGAGCTGAAGAGATTTGGCTTAGATTTAAAAGCAGATCATTGAGGGACATGACGCAGTATTCCAAGGTATCGTTGAGATGAACGATGCCTATTTCTTATATACAAAAAAAGGAAGCGCTTACTATAAAGTTCACAGAAAGTTCACTTATGTGGAGGTTTTGACTATTTATATAATTACCAAGGTACACAGAAGGGATGATGGAATTGCCAACAACGAAGAAAGAAGATTTTTATTTTGGTTTAATGATGTGCTTGGGGATGGTCGTATTCATGACATTTTATAATCTATATACAAATGACTTGATTGGCACAATATCTCTAAAAGTAATGTTTCTTCAATTTATTTTATGTTTTATCATTGCTTTCGTATTGGAATTATTTATTGTCGGCCCACTAGCAAAGAAAATAGCCTTCTCATTACCATACGACAAATCTAAAAAGGTATTTGTGATTCTGTCCCTCTCATGCTGTATGGTCATTGGAATGGTTCTCTGTATGTCACTTTATGGATTGGGGACAGCTTACTTTTTTAATGGTCTTTCGGGAGACTTATTATTTAAAAATTACTTGTCTTTAGTTTTTAAGAATTTTATTTTTGCTTTCCCTCTGCAGCTCTTAATTGTAGGGCCGCTTGTTCGGTACTTATTTGTTAAATTCGTGAAAGGTACACGAATTGCGGTATCTCTAAGCTAAAAAACGTAGTCAACGACGGTATACGATAGCTCAAAAGCCGCCTTCTGTCTGAGAAGGCGGCTTGTTTTTACGCAGAAATCCCAGTATTTTTACAGCGTTTGTCCGCTGTCCACCGTAATAGTCTGGCCTGTCATGGCTTCCTGTTCCAAAGCAGAGCAGATCATGCTAGCAATATCCTCGGGCGTAGAAATGCGCTGTAGGAGCAAATGAGGAAACAGTTGCTTCATTTGTTCTTCCCTGCCTGCCCACCATCTTGTCGCTACGGCTCCCGGCACGATGCAATTGACGCGAATATCCGGTGCCAGTGCTCGTGCTAAAGATTTGGTCAGCCCGTGGACGGCCGCTTTGGATACCGCATAGGGAAGAGAGGAACCTAGCCCTGTTTGCCCTGCTATACTTCCCAGATTGACGATAGCTCCTTGTTTACTACGCTTCATAAAAGGAGCTACGGCTCTGGCGCAGTAAAACATGCCTTTTACATTTACATCAAATAGATCATCCCATACCTCTTCCGTGGCTGCCTCCAGATCATCCATAGGAATGTGATGTGTAATGCTAGCGTTATTCACGAGTATATCAATCGTACCGAATTGATGGACAATCTGATCAACCATAGTTCGAACTTCCTGATCTCGGGAAACATCTGCCTGTAATGCGATAGCACGTCCGCCCTTTTCAAGGATCATACGTACAGTTTCCTCAGCATCGTTTTTAGAGCGGGAATAGTTTACGACTACCGTAGCTTTTCGATCTTCCAAGGCCATACATACGGCTCTCCCAATTCCTGTACCTCCACCTGTAACCAGTGCTACTTTTTGATGTAAATCCATATATATTCGCTCCTTCCCATCCAGTTCATTTTGCGTCTGAAAAATAATATGATCTGATATGTATCATTGTAGAAGATGTATTGTGTTCTGTATAATTGAATTAACTGAATTTATAATTCAATAAAATTGAATTAATTGTGCATATAGGAGTTTGAGAATGGACATTAAAACACTCAAAACATTTCAAATGATTGTGAATTACGGGAGTTTTATTCGTGCAGCGGAAGAGTTGAATTATGCACAATCTACCGTGACGATGCAAATACAGAAGCTGGAGTCCGATATGGGAATTCAACTGATCGAACGGGGCAAGAAAATAAAGTTAACTGAAGCGGGCAGGATGTTTTACGAGCAAAGTCTACATATTGTAAAGGATATGGAGCAATTGCAGGAAAATATGGACAATCTGCAAAGAGGAACCGCAGGCGACCTTCGTATAGGAGTGACCGAACCGACTGCCAGTTACCGACTACCAGAAATTTTAAAACGATTCTTAACCCATTATCCGAACATTCGGGTTTCTGTTGAGTTTGGGAATACCCCTACTCTAAGCGAGCGTGTTCTCAAGGGGGATATTGATTTAGCGCTGTGTTCAGCACCGGATTTGGGCACAGAGCTATATTTTGAACCTTTATTTAGGGAGAGATTTGTAGTATTGATGCCTGAAAATCACCCGCTTGCGCAAAAAGAAAAGATTGGGCCGGAGGATTTACAGGGGCAGCGGTTGCTTATTACGTCGGCCACCTGTCCATATCGTCGCAAACTTGAAATGGTCATGAAGGAATATGGAATAACCATATTAAACACGATGGAAATTGGCAGCATGACGGCTCTGAAATTTTATGTGGAGAGCGATTTAGGTATTGCACTTGTGCCACAAGTTCTGGTCAGTTCTGTCCCAGCAGGAACAGCGGTGAGGGAATTAAGCGGCAGCCTGATCGATATGACCTTCGGCCTTCTTTGCAAAGCAACAGACTATCCGCTAAAGCCGGCAGGTTCAAGGCTATACTCTGTGTTGAAGCAGGAGCTTGGGGAGTTGCCTGGGAGCATTAAGCTAGAGTAGCGAGTATGCAGGGAATTGTGTTTTCTGCCACCTTATGATGTAAATGCAGTACGGTATAAAACCGACTGCAACAGGCAGTCGGTTCGTTGTTTACTTTTTCTTAATCGGAATCCAAACTTCACTTCGGTAGTCTTCAGCATGTGAATCTCCCATAGTATACACTTCCAGTTCCGGGCCGCCTGAATGCTCATAATTACTGGCAGGGAACCATTCCTGAAAAATTCTTTGCCATACCTTTTGGATCGAGTGAGGCATAGGGCCGATGGATGTAAACACAGCCCACGTTGCAGCTGGAATGGTTCTGGCTTCTAATCCGCTGGAAGCGGCTACGTCCTCGCTGCCTTCTGCGGCAATCAGGTACGTGAATTTCTCTTCCCCATGCTTGAAATCCAAACAAATACCGAGGATATCGTCGCCTGTTCCCAAGGCATGAATCTGATCCGATGTACCATCCGCATCCAGTTCGTTCCAGAATTTTGGGATTTCTCGAAGATTATCGCCGTTCTTAGTGGTGACTTGAATGGACTTGCCAATGACCGTAAAGGCCGCCTTCTCTATAATTTTGTAATCCATTTCCTGATCTCCCTTCAACGATAAATGGAAGGTGATACGTGGAAAGGCTTTCAGGTTTACCCCAGGGCTTCTGGCCTCAGAGGGCGAAATACCGTGTACCCTTCGGAACGCTTTAGAAAAAGATTCGGGGGAATCATATCCGTATTTGAACGCTACATCCAGCACCTTGGCGGAAGAAAGACTCAATTCCTGAGCAGCCAAGGTCAATCGACGTTTGCGCACATATTCTGCAACCGTAACGCCGGTTAGCATATGAAACATACGCTGAAAATGGAAAGGAGACGAGTAGGCTGCCTTTGCAATTTCATCGATATCGAGTGACTGCTGCATTCTCTCTTCCATCAGATCCAGTGCGTTCTTGATCCGAAGCAACCATTCCAACCGCATCACCTTCCTTAGTTGTAATCATATCATTAGGAGTATCTGTAATCCTGTCTTTGCGTGCTCTTATCGAACAGGTTCTGTCGCCTAGTTTAATGTGGCTTGTACTTTGTTTCAAGATATAATTTCACGCTAAAATTTTGGAGAAACCATGTGCCTGCCCCCTTGTGTTCATAATTAAAATTTGGGACAATGGAAGAGGCGTTTAAATAGCGCAGATTGCTTAAACATGCTATGATGCAATGATGGTTGAGACGAATGGTGCGTGCTTAGTTTCATATAGAGGAAGACGAATTTGAATGTTTTGAAAAGAGGATCGAACATGAAAAAAGAATCCATTTATGGATTAACGCTAGATCAATTGACAGCATGGCTCATCGAGCATGGACATAAGAAATCCCGGGCATTGCAGGTATGGGACGCATTGTACCGGAAGCGGGTTACTGATTTTGCAGCGATGGCAGAGGTTCATGAGGATTGTACTCGCCTGTTGGCCGAGCACTTTTCCATTGAAACACTTGAAGAACACGTGAAGCAACAGTCAGCAGACGGGACGGTTAAGTTCTTGTTCCGGCTTCAGGATGGTAATTTGATTGAGACAGTATTGATGCGGCATAAGTTTGGCTTATCCGTATGTGTGACTACGCAGGTAGGGTGTAACATTGGGTGCAGCTTCTGTGCGAGCGGATTGTTGAAAAAGAGCCGTGACCTGTCCAGCGGTGAAATTGTAGAGCAAATTATGAAGGTCCAGCTGTATCTGGATCAGGAACGACCGGGCGATCAGGTCAGTCATGTTGTTGTGATGGGAATTGGCGAACCGTTTGATAACTTCGTGAACCTGTCCGATTTCATTCGGGTCATTAAGGATCACAAAGGGCTAGCGATTGGGCCACGGCATATTACCGTTTCCACAAGTGGACTGGCTGATAAAATCATTGAATTTGCAGATTCCGACCTGCATGTCAATTTGGCGATCTCCCTCCACGCTCCGAATAATGAGATTCGTACTCGCATTATGAAGATCAACCGGGCGATTCCGATTGAGAAACTCATGCAGGCGATTGATTATTATTTGGACAAAACAAATCGTCGGATTACGCTGGAGTACATCTTGCTGAAGGATGTTAATGACGGTAAGGAGCACGCGCTCGAACTGGCTGAGCTGGTGGGCCATCGCCGTAATCTGGCCAATGTAAACCTGATTCCGTACAATCCGGTGGATGAGCATAGCCAATACCAGCGGAGTGAGTCGGAGTCGATTACTGGCTTCTATGATGTTCTGAAAAAACAAGGCATTAGCTGTAGTGTTCGGCTGGAGCATGGAGTCGATATTGACGCGGCCTGCGGGCAGCTACGCAGCAAGCAAATCCGCAAGGATGCCAAGGGTAGCCGCAATGCGGAGCGCGAAGCCATTAGTTAAATACACAAGCGTACTCTCTAACAGGAGTACGCTTTTTTATATCACGAGCCGCAGGGCGAAACGTTACCCAAAAATGTGAAAATAGTCACGTAATAGTTGCTGCTTTTACGTTATAGTGAGTGGTTAGTGGAGGGGTTATATGGCTAACGTAATTTCGAATGTGGCGCTCGTTCCGGGCATTTATGTGATGAAAATAGAGGGAAAGTTTAAAGGGAACATGGGGCAGTTTTACATGCTGCGCAGCGGGACAGGTTACCCACTGCTGCCCAGACCCATCAGCATTTATGATATCGGGGAAGAGAGTATTTCCTTTTTGTACCGGGTTGTTGGAGAGGGGACAAATTTGTTTTCCCAATTACAGCCTGGTCAGGAGATTCATTTAGAAGGACCTTTCGGAAACGGTTTTCCGCAGGTAGAGGGTAGTTTGGCTTTGATCGGCGGTGGCATGGGTACAGCTCCGTTGCTGTTGGCTGCAAAGTATTACCCGCATGCGCACGTTTATTTGGGGTTTGCACAGCAAGCCTTCGGGGTTGAAGCGTTCGAAGCTGTGGCGGCATCTGTGCAGGTCAAGGTAGGGGGAAGCATCGTCGAACAGGTTGATCCGACGCTTTATGCAAATATGTTCTCCTGCGGGCCAACTCCGATGTTGCAAGCACTCGCCATGAAAACGGTGGATACGTCATCCCGTTTATATATTTCAACTGAAAGACACATGGCCTGTGGTATTGGCGCATGTTTGGGCTGTACGATGCGTACCCGTGGAGGCAATCGAAGGGTATGTAAAGAAGGGCCTGTATTCCCGGTGGAGGAGGTGGAGTTTGATGATCTCCATGGTGTGTAATATTGCGGGTGTACCATTCAAGAACCCGATCATCATGGCTTCCGGTACGTTTGGATTCGGACGTGAGTATGCGGAATTTTATTCTCCTGAATTATTGGGTGGTATCGTCGGCAAGGGACTGACCCTGCATCCGAAGGCTGGTAATACGGGATCACGAATACATGAGACAGCATCGGGCATGCTCAATAGTGTGGGGCTGGAGAATCCGGGTGTTGCCGCCTTTTTGAAGGATGAGCTGGATGACATGACACGCTGGAACACGGCTGTTATTGCCAACGTGGGCGGCTCCAATCTGGAGGAATACGTTCAGGCCGTAGCGATGATTACGGAAAACGCACAAAAGCGTCGCACGATGAACCGCAGAGGCGTTGATATGCTGGAATTGAACATTTCATGTCCCAATGTGAAGCAGGGTGGAATGCAATTTGGTATCCAGACGGAGGTAGCGCGGGAGGTTGTGCGTCAGGTGCGCAATGTGACGGCGCTTCCGTTGGTCGTCAAGCTGTCTCCAAACGCAGAGAACATCACACAGATGGCGGTTATGTGCGAGGAAGAAGGCGCAGACGGAGTTTCGCTGATCAATACATTTTCTGCAATGAAAATAGATATACGCCGGCGTCGCAGTGTCTTCGCCAACACGTATGCTGGTCTTTCCGGCCCGGCAATTAAACCGATTGCCTTGCGCATGGTTCACCAGGTGGCACAGGCGGTGTCGATTCCGGTGATCGGGATGGGCGGGATTAGCTCGGTGGAGGATATTATTGAATTCACCATGGCAGGGGCCGCTGCCATTCAGGTGGGAACGTACAATTTTGTTCATTTACATGCAGGGGCTGAGCTGGTACATGGCCTTGAACAATGGATGCAGCGGGAAAAGGTGCAGTCATTGGATGAGATACGGGGAATTTTGTGAATTTGGAACCTTTTTGCATACACTAATTCATATAGAACCGGCTTGTCTTTAAAAGACAAGTCGGTTTTATTTATTTTACTGAAATAGCCAAGCATCAACTAGTGGTTAATATCGCACTTGTTCAAGATGAACGAAATTTGATTTTCCAGCCGATGAATGGCTTCCTCGGACGCCTGGTCGTTTGCACCTTGTTCCTGAAGCGCAGTGAGTTCCTGCTTGAGCTGATGAAGGTCTTGTCCTGCATTAGCGCAGTTGTAATTGCTTTCGAGATTGTCAATCATCCGATATCCTCCATTTCATTAGGTATACGTCCTTATTATGGAGAATTGATCTTTCCTTATTCAGCATATCGTTTTATTTCAGATAAAAGGATACGTTTGGTTGTCAGTGGAGCGCGCAGAGCTTGCAGAATAAGAAGGAAATTGTCAAACGATGTCGAATATCAAGGGAATATAGGGTCAGAGATAAGCTCTTCTTCCTAATGGAGAGCTTAACAAAGAAGCTAGGTGATGGGGTTGCGGTTAAAAAGTAAGTCGAAACCGAGACGACAATTCAAAGTTTCGCTACAATTCATGATTATTATTTTGGTTGTTTTAGTTATCATTATTTCTTTAATTATATCCTTGCTTCTCATTCGTAATTTCGTGATTAACCAACATTTTGATAATACGAAGGAAAAACTTTCGGGTATTGCCAAGATGGTTGCCAGTGACAACGATGTTATTCGTAATGTTGAGCAGGGAGTTCCTGTGAAGCAGATCCAAGACTACTCGCTTGGAGTCATGCACAACGTTAATGTGGATTTTGTTGTCATTTTGAACCACGATTTAATTCGGCTATCTCATCCGAATGCAACGATGGTTGGCAAACCGTTCTCTGATTTGAATGATGCCAGAAGAGCGCTATCCGGTCAGGGACATTTTTCTGAGAATATAGGTATTTTGGGCAAAGGTTACCGATATTTTACGCCGATATTTAATCAACAGCATGAGGTCATTGGCATTGTATGTGTAGGGCTGACCATGAGAACCCTAAATCATGATTTGATGCAGGCGCAGTATACCATTTTTGGGGGGCTGATGCTTGGGCTCTTTAGTGGAGTTCTGGGCGCGATCATTCTGGCTCAGAAAATCAAAACGATTTTATTTGGGCTTGAGCCGCAAGAGATAGCGACACGATTGCGCGAAAAAGAAATTATTGAAAATGAGGTCGCTGAAGGAATTATAGCCATTTCGGCTGACAAGAAAATTATGCTCATGAACAAAGAAGCTCAGGCCAAGTATCAACTGGCGAACCAAGAGATGAAAGCCCCGATTGGCGAGCAGCTAGATACCAACTTTTATAACGTGCTCTTCAAGAGAGTGTTTGATGATAAAAAGAAAATCAAGGATCGCTCATTTTATGTGAATGGTATAGAAGTCATTGCGACAGTAACCCCTATATATATTGAAAATGAGTTTTTTGGGGCAGTTGCAACGCTGCGCGACCAATCCGAGATGATCCATCTCAGCAACCAGTTAAGTGGTACAAAATATTATATTAACTCCCTTCGCGGACAGACCCATGAATTTATGAACAAAATGCACGTAATATCCGGCCTGATTGAAATGAGGAAATATGCGGAGGTCAGTCAATATATTCAGCAGCTAAATCACCGGTATCAAGATGAGGTAGGCTTTTTGACTGAGAGAATTAAAGTTCCGGCATTAGCAGGTTTTATTATGGGTAAAATCAATGAAGCACGCGAACAGAATATTTCGGTTCTTCTTGCAGAAAGCTCGGATGTCTCTAATGTGGAGATGCAGGATATCGTTCATGATGTCATACACATCCTGGGCAATTTTTTTGACAACGCCATAGATTCCATCTTACAAAAAAAAGAACCCGGCAAAATTGAACTGAAATTGAACTATGAGTGTGAGGGAAATGTATTCATTTTGAAAGTGAAAGATAATGGTATGGGGATTGATTTTGAGATGCAAAAAAGAATATTCGAGCATGGCTTTTCGACCAAAGGAGAAGACAGAGGCTACGGCTTGAATCTGGTTAAAACCATGGTGGAAAATCATCAAGGAATCATTGAGCTTGATAGCCAACCGGGTCTCGGAACAAGTATATATGTAGAGTTGCCCTGTACATTGGAGGTGACAAATGAATGAAAGTTCTAATTGTTGAGGATGATCCGATGGTTGCTGAGCTCAATCAACAGTTTATCGAGCGCATGGACAATTTGGATGTTGTATGTAAGGCAGATACCGTCAAGAAAGCACAGGACTGCCTTCAAAAATGGTCACCGGATCTGGTATTACTGGACGTTTATTTACCTGGAAAAAGCGGATTAACTTTATTATCACATATGCAGGAGCATCAGTATCATGCTTCAGTTATTTTAATTACGGCTGCAAAAGATATTCAGACGGTGAAGGAAGCTGTTTTTTATGGTGTTGCAGACTATTTAATTAAGCCCTTTACATTCGAACGCTTTAGACTGGCTGTTGAGAAAATCCAGCGTCTGGCCACGGTGATGGAGGAAGGGAACGGAATTAATCAAGCTGTTATTGACCATTATTTTAATAAAGAAGAGCATGCGGGTGTGGAAAAGAAAAAACCTGTTGAACATCCATCGCATAATCTACCGAAAAACCTATCTAAAAATTTGTCCAAACTAACCATGACCACGATACTGAAGAATATTCAAGAGCTGGACGGACCATTCTCGGTTGAAACATTAGCCAGAGAAGTGGACTTGTCCCGTATCACGGTAAAAAAATATATTCAGTTCCTGGTGGACGATGGCTTTCTAGTTGAATCGATAGAATACCACAAGGTTGGCAGGCCGCTAATGCTCTATCAGTTGAATCCTGATATAAAAGAACCGCCATTTCCGATGTAATCTGGAAATAGCGGTTCTTTTTTGTTCAACAAGAGTACCGAGCTTCCTAATTATTTCATAGAGAGAACAGGAAGTGGGACTAGGTTATCCGAAGAATGACTTGTAACGATATCATGGAAGTTGTCGTAGCTAGTTTCAATCATGTTGGATAACGCCGTAACGGTATTCGAGCCAGCATGAGGTGTTACCAAAACTCTTGGATACAGCTCCACAAGCTTCTGGATTGTTGGGTCTGGGAGCATTTGCCATGGTTCAAATGCTCTAAAGAATAATTCATCTTCTTTAGGGAAGACATCCGTAGCGAAGCCCTCCAGATGGTTACTGAGCAAAGCGTCCAAAATGGCTTGGTTATCTTGTAATTCTCCACGTGATGTATTGATGAGAATAGATCCCTTTTTCATTTTTGCTAAAAAGCTGGCGTTAATCATTTTGTCGTTCTGTCCCGGCAGATAAGGAACGTGCACACTAACGACATCACTCTCTGCCAGTAATTCATCCAAGGTTGTGAATGGAATGACTTCCTTGGCCGCATCTGATTGGTACACATCATAACCAATAACAGAGGCTCCCAATCCTTTAAACAATTTGGCCTCCGTCAGACCAATGCGACCAACCCCGATAATCCCAACTTTACAGTTATGGATCTCTTTGCTGAATGTATGCTCATCCACAATAAAATTTTTGAACGAGCTTTTGGTAGTCATATAAGCGGTGTGTCGGAACAGCATCATTGCTAAAGTTAGGGAGAGCTCGGCGATGGCATTCGGAGAGTAGGATGGCACGCGTGCCACCTTCATTCCGAATTCGCTGCAGGCATCCAAATCAATGTGGTTGATTCCGACTGTTCTGGTGAAAACATATTGAATGCCGTATTCATTGAATTTTGTGATATTTTCCCGATTGGCAGCACAGTTTCCTCTTAGCAAAACGGCATCGTGATGCTGTGCCAATTCTGCATTGCTGGTGGTTAACAACTCTTCTACTAGCGTTAGTTGGAAGTTATATTTATTGAGATCCTGGAAATAGGGTTTCTCATAAGAACGGACACCATAGCAAATGATTTTTAACATGTTGTTTTCCCCCTGATTTAGAAAATTCCAATTTTATCAATGACATTGAGCGTAATGATCCACACTGGAATCATGACGACAGAAGTGATAGTAGATAGAAGCGATGCATTAGAAGTTAATATGGCTTCCTTATCAAAACTGATGGCATAGGCTGCGGCTACGGTAGCTGTAGGAGTAGCCATCATGATGACAATAGTAGCTAAAGCGACAGAATCGACTGACAGAATATGGGATACAGTCAACAAAGCCAGCAAGACGATGTTAACAATAGGAACAAGCCAAACCTTAACTATGCTGTAATACCAAGAGGTCTTATCAGTAGCTGCCGACTTGAAGCTGATCTCCCCCAATGTCGAGCCAATCGATAACCAGGCTAATGGAGAAGCTAGTCCAGCTAGGTAGGTCATGGGCTTGAACAGCCAAACAGCGGTTTGATCAATTCTTAGAAAGGCGAACTGCTGAATGGCCCCATCCTCTGTAGCTACACTCATCTGTGGCAAATAACCTTGAAACAACCAAACAAACAAGCCTAGAAACGTGGCGATAACGATGGGATTCAAAAACATGGTTTTGAGATTTTTAAGCTCCATTTTCAAGCCGCTCATTTTGATATAGCCATAGGAGTATAAGAAAATGCGGTACCCTATGTTAAAAATGGAACTGTACATCACTCCGGTAGGACCGTAAATGGCTCCGACAATTGGAATTCCGAAAAAAGTAGTAGAACCGAAAATGGTTAACACCCGCAAAACATCCTGTTTATCCTTGTTGTAGCTCAGGAAGAACGGTTTAGAAATAAAGATGAGAATAATATAAATTAGAACTCCCCATATTAAAACATTCATGCCTTGTTTTAACATTGTAGGATTAATATCCTGCATGAAAGAATTAAAGGCTAGTGCAGGTAGAGCCACGGTTAGAACAACCTTGGATAACATCTTTCCTACTGCTGCGTTAAAAATCCCCTTCTTCCGGCAAAAGAAACCAAGAAGGATAATAAAAACGGTGGAAGCGATAGAACTGAGAATTTTGTTATCTGTTAAGGTCGCTGTAATCATTTCTAGTAAAGACATAGATAAAACCCTCTCTTGTACCTTTTTTCACATAAATGACGATGCAGAATGTGACGATGCAATTCCCTGATCTTTTGGCCAAAGTGTTGGTTTGCACTTTTATAGTAAAATGACTTTGTGAAAAAAAGAACAATATCTAATTAATTTAACTTATGAAACTAATTTAAAAAATTTATACGTTACATCAGATGGCAGATGAAACGAGAGGGGACGTCTTCACGGAATGATTATTTCTTGGCTTTGTGAGTGCTCATCAACTTCCGTGCTATAATGTAAATCATTAAACCCTACTTGATTAGTGGGTTAAATAGAAAAGACGAGCAGGAGGGGCCACATGAATCCGATACAACATATACTGGACGAATTTCAACTGATCGTGCTGGACGGCGCCATGGCGACCGAGCTGGAGCGTCATGGACATGATCTGAACGATAGCTTATGGTCAGCTAAAATCCTCCATGAGCATCCGGAGTCGATCAAGCGTGTACATAGGGATTATTTTGAGGCTGGGGCAGACTGTGCGATTACTGCGAGCTATCAGGCTACCGTTGAAGGCTATGTTAAACGAGGCCTAAGCGAAAATGAGGCGCTGGAACTGATTCAATCATCGGTGCGGATTGCTGTGCAGGCACGCGATGAGTTTTGGGCTGACGTGACGGCTACTGCTAGTCAGCGACATCGTCCCAAGCCGCTAGTCGCTGCCTCTGTTGGCCCTTACGGGGCGTTTTTGGCAGATGGGTCAGAGTATCGCGGCGATTACAAGCTGAGCGAGGAACAGCTAGTGGAGTTTCACAGGCCACGTATGAAAGCTCTGATCGAGGCGGGTGCAGATATTTTAGCTTGTGAAACGATACCCTGTCTGGTTGAAGCCAAGGCCATCGCCCGATTGCTGAAGGAATTCCCTGGCACGTATGCCTGGATCAGCTTTAGCGCAAAGGATGGACAGCATATCAGCAATGGTGAGTCTGCCGCTGCATGTGCTGAGTGGCTGAATGGACATGAGCAAGTGGCTGCTGTAGGAATCAATTGCACTTTGCCGAAATTCGTTCCATCGCTTATTCACGAAATACACAGCCACACGGATAAGCCTGTGGTGGTATATCCCAATCTGGGGGAGGAATATGACCCGGTCACCAAGACATGGCATGGCAGCACTTGTACAGAGACATTCGGACAAAGTGCCCGCCAATGGTATGAAGCGGGAGCTCGTCTGATTGGCGGCTGTTGCCGGACTCAGCCGCAGGATATTGAGGAAATAGCATCATGGACGAGAGATGTATAAACGGAGATAAACGATGGTCCGAAAAAAAACAAGCAGGCTGAACCAAGTTGTGCTCCAGCAATGGAGCAGCTTGGTTCAGCCTGCTTTGTTAACTACCTGCGCCGATCCGGTCAACTTTCTGCCAAACGTTCCAGCAGCGCGTCCCCATTGCGGCTCACCCGAATATGGGCAAAATGTGCGTTCTGTTCTACAGTACGTCCGGTTCCCTCAGGGATGAAATAATTCTCAATACCGTACAGAATACGAGAACCATACCATTGTCCATTTAGAACGACCTCATGACTGGCAAGTTTTTCACCATCTTGATATAGGCGATCCGCGACGTATACTCCTTGGCTATCTGGTGTGAGAACGACTTTGACCTTGCCTCGGCTCCATTCCTCCTCCTGAAGAGGGGTCTTGGAAGGCGGGGTAGATATGTCGTAATTCAGTGCCACATAATCGCCTTGCAGCAGGGAGCGCGGGTCTATAGGAGCCAGTTTGAGCTTAATGGAAGCCCCTGTGGCGAGCAGGGTTTCACTTCTCGCCGTCTGATAGCCGATGATCCCCAGCTGTAGCACGATGACAATAGCAATGAGTAACGGGCTTAAGCGCATAAAGCTAAAGCTGCGGTGGTCGGCATCAAATGCTGCTTTGCCGCTATGGGCCATTCGCCGATCCGCCCACCAGGTCAAGCCGAGTGCAATGATCCCTAGAAGCGCCAACGTAAAAGACTTATACAGTAGCGTCCACAATAAATCATAGTATTTGAAGCCGATAAAAATAAACCAGAAGACAACGCTCATGAGGGTCTCCGATTTTTGTTTCAGACGGGCAAAGGCAAAGATCATCCCGGTAACGATAACAAAATAAAAAATGTTAATGAACATATAAGAGTGTGGAATGACATCCTCGAAAAACGTTCCCCAAAAAAGGAACAACAAGCTGAAAAATAATGAGCTATTCCGCAGATGTTCTTTTAACTCCGTCTTGAATTTAAAGTAACTTACCCCATATAACACGGCATTGACGATGAAAAGAGAGAAGATGATGAACTTATAGGTCCAGTTCCAACCATCCCACTCCTGATACTGCTGAAATAAAATGGTCGCCAGATTCAGGTTTACAAAGGTGTAGGCAAAAAACAACTGCCTTTTCCCCTTGGAGCGAAACCATCCAGCGATGGAAACGATCAGAAATAATACCGAAAGCAACGACTGATCTGACCATAGAATGGCCGCCAAGCCTGTTATATAGCTGATGGTCAGCAGTGTATAACGTATTACCGAATCCAGCTTGGATTCCGGTATGACAATCATCGAAATCATAAGCAGCAACGACACAACCAACAGTACATATTCGGTGTGGTTTACATTCGTGCTAATCATAATCAATCCGATGAGAGATATACTACCGATCAGCACTCCAACCACTTTGATTACACGGGATACGGTTTTGCTGATCCATTCACTGCCATGTTCCTCGGGAACGGTCGTCTCAGTCTTTGATGTACTAATGTCCGTTATCCCTGCTTCCGGCGGTGTTTTTCCCAAACGATTCAAATAACGGAAAAACCACACGTTACCCGTCAGCAGCAGCGCCACAAAAATCAAACCAAACACAAAAAACAGAGATGAGGAGTACGCCTCTGCCAGCTCTATAAATTTAAAGACAGCAAACGCTGAGAGCGCCAATGCATTCAAGGTCAGTAGCGTTTTATTCAGTCGTACCTTGATAAATATATAAAATCCTAAAGCAATCACAGCGATATACGGTATATTCATGATCAGGCCATACCCATCAAATGCAAAAGAGTTGGTCATCGCTAACATGGCTATATGAAAAACAGTAAAGCTCATATATTGTAGTGGAGCAGAGCGTATACGATGAAGGAACGCCAATAGAAACAACACCAGATTGACCAGTGCGAACACTCCGGCAATCGACAATGATCGAAGTTCGCTATAAGGCACACTTTGCATCGTAGGGTAAAAATAAAGCCACAAACCAAGTTGAATCAGTACATAAGACAGCATATAAAAGGGATTGTAGCGAGTAATCCAGCTAAGTAGCAGAGCCGGCACCGACCAAATGAAAAACAATCCGTAGCTGTCCGCATGGGAATTGTAAATTTGACCGAGCAATGCCACGGAAACGCCAAAGGCTATACAGCCAGCCACCAAAAACATATTAGACAGAAAAGCTTGTTGGCCGGGAACAGCACGTATCCGTGCAAATACAAAAGACAAGCCATAGAACAGAACAATAAGAGCAGCAGCAAGTACAATCTTGGATGTCCGATCCAGTCCGCCCCAATTGGAGGCGAAAAAATAAATAATTGCGGCCAGTATCAGTGAGATGCCCAGCAGATAGCCCGTACGTATCGCATTGAATCGCAGCATGGATTTCACGTACCTTTCCTGTTGGTTTGAAGCCTATTATATCGTTGAAAGGGTTCAGAACCAAGTGTAAATTAGGATCAGGTCATAAAAAGAGAGCCACCGTATACGGCGGCTCTCTTTAACGTTACTGGATTCCGACTAAGCGTTGACGGTACGAATCTCTTGCCGGGACTGATGTCGGAAGCGATACTCACGCGGTGGAATCCCTGCTGTTTTCTTAAATGCCTTGGAAAAGGTGGACATATCGGTATAGCCGATGGACTGGGCTATGATCGACAAATTGTAAGTTGTCTGCTCCAGTAATCTTTTGGCTTCGTTAATCTTGAGGTTTTGCAAATACTTGGCGGGAGAGATGAGGAAGGTGGAATGGAACTTACGTGAAAAATGCGCACGATCCACACCTACATGCTCGGCAATTTGCTCAATCGTAACACGGTCACAATAATGCATTTCAATGTAATCTTTCCCCTGCTGGAGCCAATAATCAGAGCATACAAAGTTGCGCAGTACGTCAGATGTGTTGCGGGATAACTCCTCGAAGATCTGATGCAGTGTAATCAAGCGGGCCAGATCGCTACCCTGTCTGTTGTCGTTTACGATGGAAAACAGGTTGGAGATAAGCTCAAGGATTTCCTCGCTCACTGCGTTAGCCATAAATGGCGTAGAGGGATTAATTCCGATCCGCTCCAGTAGCGCGAGGGATTTAGGTCCCTCAAAGGCAATCCATACCTTTTGCAACGGGTGCTCCTGATCGGTGTAATATTCATGGGCAAGATGCGGAAAAAAACAGAATAAATCAGACTTTTGGACACGGTACTTCTGCTGCTTATAAATAAACTCAGCCTGACCTTCAAGTACAAAAATCAAATAAAAATAAGGAACAGCCTTGGGACCGACATGGCAGCTTGTTTTCGAAATATCCATACCCAGTCTGACTGGCCAAATGGCGCTGGATTTTTCCAGTTCGGTAGCTGTGAAATAATGGTCTTCCACGATGTCGAAGTGATCTTCATTTTTTGCTCTTTTCATAACTTGTCACCTCTCCTTTGGTGGAGATAAGGGAATTTTGATTTTATTGTATATAAAGGAAAGCATAATTACAAGTTAATTCATTGGAATTTAGGGTTATATAATTAAAGCTAGGTATGCCAAAGGCTCCATGGCCGGTTTGAGACGAGCCATGAAGCCTTTTAAGTTCTGTATTATGAGATGAAGATTAGCCTACATTTATACGTTCAGGATTCCTTCTTTTGGAGTAACGTTGAAGGCTTTGGCCAAATCGGCCAATTCCTGATCTGTAATCCGTTGCTGAATATCATGGTGAGCAATGAGCATATAAATTTGCGCCGCTTTTTCAATCGTTTCAATCAGGCCAAACGCTTCATCAATGGAGCTGCCCGTTCCGAAAATGCCATGATGAGGCCATAATACAGCATGATGATCCTTCATTTTTTTAGCCGTTTCGCGGCCGATTTCGCTGGAGCCCGGTACCATCCAAGGGATTACACCGATACCGTCTGGAAAGACGACAATACATTCGGTACACATTTCCCACAGCGTTTTGGTGAATTGGTTTTCGTCCAGACTATGAATGAAGGTCATGGCAATGACATGGGTGGCATGATTATGAATCACGACACGGTGGTTAGGATCAACCTTCAAACGCTCAATGTGACTCATAAAATGCGAAGGCAATTCGCTGGTAGGTACCGCGTCATGCTCGAGGCCCCACAAGACTTCCAATTGCTCGCCATCCTGCGAGACACGAAGAACTCCTAAATTGGCTTCCGGATCGGCAATTACGTTTTTGAAATATTTTCCCGATCCGGTGACGATAAAATATTTACCAGCCAGTTCATTCACTGGGAAAGCAGGTTTAATCGTCCGAATGACCTGATGAATATCTATATATTTTGCAACCTCAGCTTCATCCAGAATATAGCTTACATTACCTCCATTGCGTTCATCCCAGCCGAATTTCCACATGTTTTGTGTAATTTCCGCCATCTCGCGAACAAATGGGATATCCAGTCCCGATTTGCGTTCTTTTTGATTCTCCAGCACAGTAGTCATGGATAATCTCTCCCTTTGTATGATATGAATATAAGCATTATCAGTGCAGTAGTTACCGTTTCAGCAGTACCTGTTGTTCATAGTTTTTTACTTCGGCCAGCCATTCCTCACGAACAGGAACGCCGTTTTGAGCGCAATAGTAATCCCATATGGCACCAAACGGATACGATTTAAACTCTTCGACCAGAGCAAGACGAGTGGTGAAATCCCGTTCCTCTTCCGCCTGCTTTAATGCTTCAATCGGTTCGAGCATAGCGCGAAGCAGCGCTTTGATCGTGTTGCGTGTTCCGATGACCCATGCTGCTACATGATTGATACTGCCATCAAAGAAATCAAGACCGATATGGGTTCGGGAAAGCAATTCACCGCGAACCAGCTCACGGGCAATGTCCAGCAATTCGTCGTCCATCGTCACGACATGATCACTGTCCCAACGAACCGGTCTGCTGACATGGAGCAATAATTGATCGGTGAACATCAGCACAGAGGACAGTTTGTTCGAAATGACTTCAGTTGGATGGAAGTGACCAGCGTCGAGACAGATAGATTTACCGCGTGTCAGGGCGTAACCCATATAGAATTCATGTGAGCCCACGACATAGCTTTCTGAGCCGATGCCGAACAGCTTGCTTTCAACCGCATCGATGTTGTATTCCTCACTGATTTCCTCGCTGAAAATTTCGTCCAGCGCATCACGCAGACGTTCTCTTGGAGCCAACCGATCAACCGGAGTATCTTTATAGCCATCCGGCATCCAGTGGTTTGTGACACAGGGCTGACCGAGTTCTTTGCCAAAATGCTCTGCAATCCTGCGTGATTTTTTGCAGTGTGTGATCCAGAAATCGCGGATTTCCGAATCCTTGTGACTCAGTGTGAAGCCGTCTTCCGCTTTGGGATGGGAGAACAAAGTTGGATTAAAATCAAGCCCGAGCCCTTGCTGTTTGGCCCAGTCTACCCAGTTCTGAAAATGGCGTGGCTCCAGTTGATCCAGATCCACTTGTTCTGTGGTGTCCGCATAGATTGCGTGCAGATTGACCTTGTGTTTACCCGGAATAAGCGATAGAGCTTTTTCTAAATCCTGACGCAACTCATGCGGCGTGCCTGCTCTGCCCGGGTAGCTGCCCGTTACGGCAATCCCCCCGCTAAGCTGTTTGTCTTTGAACAGAAATCCCTGAACATCATCTCCCTGCCAGCAGTGCAGTGATATTTTGATTTGTGAAAGCTTCCGTAAAATGTCGTCAACTTGAATACCGTGGCGGGCATACAGCTTTTTCGCTTCGTTATAACTGGCTTCAATAGCTTCATTCATGGCTTTACTCCTTTATTGAGATATCTGAATAGAGGATGTTGCTTGTATCTTGAGGCGCTCCCAGCGATCCAGAAGTTCTTGCAAGCCTTCCACCGATTTCGGTTCATATAGCCGAGTCGGAAAGGAGCGGGCGATGGTTCGGCCAGCAGCTTTGAGATCCTCAAGAACACCAGAGCTGATTAATTGCACGACAATATTGCCGATGGCCGTAGATTCGGAAGGACCTGCCTGAACCTCAATTCCCAAGAGATCGGCTGTAAGCTGACATAGTAATTCGTTGTTAGCGCCTCCGCCGACAATGTACAATCTGGTAATCGTTTCGTCTGTTAAACGTTGCAGTTCGTGTAAGGCATCGCGGTAGCTTAAGGCCAGACTGTCGAAAATACAGCGGGCGAGCGAACCCGGCGTTCTGGGGCTGGGCTGGCCTGTTTCTTCACAGAATCGCTGGATTTCAAGGGTCATACTATCCGGGTTTAAGAAGGATGACTGGTTACAGAGGACGAGACTGACAAACGGTGTCTCTGCTGAAGCCAGTTCGGCCAATTCAGCAAAGCTATGTGCGGAACCGCCCTCTCTCCTAACCTCCTGAATCATCCACAATCCCATAATATTTTTCAGAAAACGGTACGTACCGTAAGCACCCCACTCATTCGTGTAGTTCGCCTGCATGGCTGCCTTGGTATTCAAGGCTTTGGAACGTTCCATTCCCGGTAGTGACCACGTTCCGCTGCTAATATAGGCCCAAGATTCTTCCCGCTGTGACGGAACACCTGCAACAGCCGATGCAGTATCGTGAGTAGGAGCAAGAATGATCTGACAGTCCGGAAGATCATATTTTTGAACAAGTTCCGGCAAAAGAGAACCCAGAACCCGTCCAGGCTCGGCAAGCTCTGAAAACTGATTGCGTCGCAGTTGGAGCAGGGACAGCAGGTCTTCATCAAACTCTCGGGTGTTCACGTTGAGAAGCTGCATCGTGGACGCATTCGTCATTTCATTGATCATGATGCCTGTCAGGCGATAGTACAGATAATCGGGGACCATCAATATTTTATCCGCACGGGCAAGCTGTTCCCGATCATGGACGAACAGTTGATATAGGGTATTAAAGTTTAGTTCCTGAATGCCTGTTTTCTCATACACAGCCTCTCGACTGATGAGCTGGTGCAGCCTGTCGGGCGCATGGAGGGTACGTGCATCCCGGTAAGCGTATACCTCATGAATGCGGTTTCCTTTCTGATCAAGCAGTACGTAATCTACAGCCCATGTATCAATGCCGAGCGTACAGGAATGAATCCCATTTTGTTTAGCTTTTTTCAAGCCCTGAATAATCTCATTCAATAGTTCGTCGATATTCCAGTAATCGTGTCCGTTTTTTTCGGTAAAGGAGTTGTTGAAACGGTGAAGCTCTTGCAAGTGTAGCTGGTCACCTTGCAGAGTTGCACTTACGAGCCTTCCGCTTGAAGCTCCAATATCAACAGCAAGATAATTATTCATACCCAATCTCCTTGCATGGATAAAATACTGGCAGCCTGAAAGTCTGCCTTTTGCTTTCTTAACTAACTCCATACTACTTCCGTTTTTCTTTGTAGTCAACATAAACGGAAGTATAATTTGTGGTTTTATTTTTGTTTTCTAAAATTATAATTAAAATTAAATGTTGTTTTGCATGTATTTTTGTTTTTTTCTGTTTTCTACAATCAGGATTATGCAAAGTCCTTACAATATATATACCTTGAACAAAGGTCGGCTTGATTTTACGATATTCCAATTGTGGAAGGTTCTCCAAATGCCGCTGTCTGTATGAAAAATAGTCTTGAAACCGCCCGCCAGAGGGTGTAGTATACAAGATATCAATTTCATATGACTCGTATAATATTGGGGATATGGCCCAGAAGTTTCTACCGGATGACCACTGTAATCGTCCGACTATGAGTGATAGCGCATCGGCTTTGGATGAATGCGGGCATTTATTTGTGCGCCAATCCGTCAGGGATTACAACCCCCAAGGACAGGCTTCACTTGAGAAACAACTCAAGGGAGCCTGTCCTTTTTTTGGTTTTGGCAGGTTTTATACTATTTTAAAGTACAGAAGGAGCGATACTCGCATAATGAAAGCTTTGGAGGAACGTATTCGTCAAGAGGGACAAATTTTATCTGATACCGTACTAAAGGTAGATTCATTTTTGAATCATCAGGTAGATACAGCATTAGCATTGGAGATTGGTAAGGAGTTTGCACGCCTTTTCGGCAGTGCTCCGATCACCAAGGTGCTTACAATTGAAGCTAGTGGTATTCAATTTGCTATGGCTACTGCTATTGCCTTGGGGGTCCCTTTCATTTATGCGAAGAAAAAGAAAGCAATCACGCTGAATGAGCAGGTATACTTCGCAGAGGTTCATTCGTTCACTCGGCAGGAAACCTATCAGGTGAGTATTTCCCAAAAATATCTCCATGCCAGCGACCATGTGCTGATCGTAGATGATTTTTTGGCTACTGGCGCAGCATTGGTCGGACTTACGGATATTGTGAAGGAAGCAGGAGCGGAGCTGGCCGGGGTTGGCTGTGTGATTGAGAAGAGCTTCCAGGAAGGCCGTGGACTGTTGGAGCAAAGAGGCATTGCCGTACGTTCACTTGCGCGTATCGCTTCTATGGCACCGGGCGAGGTTCATTTTATAGAGGAAGCTGGCGTGGTGGTTCCTCCCGTTAAGGAGAATGTGGGATGTTAAGTAAACAAAAGTTATTCGCGCTGGGCTTCCAGCATGTCATGGCGATGTACGCTGGAGCAATTGCTGTACCTCTAATTGTAGGGGGAGCATTGCACCTGACGCCAGCCCAGATGGCTTATTTGGTGGCTGCCGATCTGTTCACTTGTGGGATTGCTACGTTATTACAGATTATGGGCACACGCTTTTTCGGTAGTAGATTGCCTGTCATTTTAGGTTGTACGTTTACGGCAGTAGGGCCCATCATCGCGATTGCTTCGACCTCAAATTTAGCGACAGCGTATGGTGCCATTATTTTGTCTGGTATATTCGTGGTGTTAGCGGCACCGTTGTATGGCAAGCTGCTACGCTTTTTCCCGACGGTGGTTACGGGTTCGGTGGTTACGATTATCGGTCTATCCCTTATTCCGGTGGCGATGAACAATGTAGCAGGGGGTCAGGGCAGCGCGGATTTTGGACAGCCACGTAATTTGCTGTTGGCGTTAGTCACACTACTGGTTATTCTGCTTGTGAATCGGTTGGCAAAAGGCTTTTTGCGCTCGATCTCCGTGCTTATTGGGTTGTTCGCGGGCACAGTGGTTGCTTATGGCATGGGAATGGTGCATTTTGCTCCTGTGGCGGAGGCCTCATGGGTGAGTGTTGCACAGCCGTTTTATTTTGGTAAGCCAGAGTTTAGCATTATGGCAGTTTGTACGATGATTATCGTCAATATTGTCAGTATGGTTGAGTCTACAGGCGTTTATTTGGCAGTAGGCAAAGCAATTGATCAGAAGGTGGAGCAGAAGCAGATCGTCAATGGTCTGCGTTCCGAAGGACTTGCGATTATGCTTGGGGGTATTTTTAACGCGTTTCCTTATACAGCTTTCTCGCAAAATGTGGGTCTGATTTCACTCACACGCGTCAAATCGCGCAACGTTATTTTTGCTGCGGGCGGTATCATGGTTGTTCTTGGTTTGCTTCCTAAGCTGGCTGCCTTAACGACTGTGATTCCTAATGCTGTGCTGGGCGGAGCGATGATCGTCATGTTCGGCTCGGTCGCTGCATCAGGCATGTCTATTCTGTCAGAAGTGGATCTGCGGAAGGAAAGCAATCTGCTGATCGCAGCATGCAGCATTGCCGTGGGCCTAGGCTCTGCCGTTCTGCCGCAAATGTTCGACCAGCTGCCGAGCTTTGCTAAAATGCTGTTGCAAAATGGTATCGTTTCGGGCTCGATTACAGCGATTGTCTTGAACATCGTTTTGACAAGAAAACAGGGCGAATCGGTCAAAAGCGTGACGGTTCAGGAGGTTCCACAGAAGGTTTGATGATTAGGGATAAATAAACCCTTGCCGTCTGGGGACATATAGATGAAGCTGCGGGATGAAATGGGTAGCTCTAATTTGGTGTGTTTTCCAGTTTATACGCTAGAAGAATTTGCTAGAGTGGTAGGAAGAGGCATGATATAATCTAAATTATGGATTTTGAATAGTGGTGGATGTTTTCGGACCACGGTGCAGCTTCCCGAAAGGGGGTGAAGCCGATGGTCACACTTGTATCGTGCTACGATGTGTTGCGTTGGATGGTTACGTTACTAAGCCTGGTGTTTAGCATTCGTAAACTTTATCGCTGGCTACGTCGGAAATTTCGGAACAAGCGAAAACCCACCGCGTAATTAGGTTGGCCCCTAACGGTGGGTTTCGTTTGCATTAACCATTAGTTATGCAGCGCGCCGTGGGTGATCCACAGCCTTTCAAGTCCTAAGAGTCTTTGCCGTTGGCGCGGCGAAGGCTCTTTTTAGTATACGGACACGGTGGTTATTTCTATACCTAATTTTAACACTTCAATTGCGTGCACGCAATTGAAGGTTATGTCTTGTTTCTTTCTTATCGTTCAAATTTAAACTATTGTGCAGCATTTATTGACAAGCCTGTGACAACAAAATAAGATCGTAATGGAAAGAAATAAAGGAAGAAAACAGGTGTGAGCCGGACGACTCTATGTACGGGGTTTTGTTGAGACCATGTGGATAGTTGTTGAGCGTGTTCACTTAAAAGGGAAGTTCGGTAGATTCCGACACGGACCCGCCACTGTATACAGGCATCAGCAGGATACTGCTGGAGCTTTCAGAACAGCCACTGGAACTGTGAAGAACCGGGAAGGCCTGAAAGATGCGCCTGGAGTCAGGAGACCTGCCTGTTTTGACATCACTGTCAGACCCACGGGATGCTGGGGAGGTGGTTAGGCGTGCTGCATACGGAATGTCTGAAACCGATCTGATCCCTTCTATGTTTTTGGAGTTGGCTTCGAGGTGAGTTTTGACATTTTATAATGAAAGCATTTCTGACTGCTGATCAAGTGGTCCGGAATGCTTTTTTCGCGTTTTGCGTTAGGTTTATATGATTTTACAAGATAGAGGGGGATTCTTTGAATGATTAGCAATCGTAGTAGGCGTTCATGGTTGATATGTACAGGGGTGATGCTGTTGCTGGCAGTTATGGCTCTTTCGGGATGTGCCAGCAATAAGACGTCGGATAGCTCCGGCAAAGGTGAAAACGCGTCAGCACAACAAACAGCGACAGGTAAAAAGCTGATAATGGCGTATACATGGAAACCGTCAGGCGTTGACCCGCACGGAGATAATAGCTGGGATGTGATGCGATCCGGTGCAGGTGAGACACTGGTACGTTTGAATGAAAAGCTGGAGCCTGTGGCTTGGCTGGCAAAGGAGTGGAAGCAGGATAGTCCTACAGTTTGGACGTTCAGCTTGCAGGATAAAGTCACTTTTCATGATGGAAAGAGTATGGATGCAGCAGGTGTAAAAGCGTCTTTGCTGCGCTCTATCGAGAAAAGCCATCTGGCAAAGGATTTACTGAATGTGAAGTCAATTGATGTAAGCGGCCCGCTGGCCTTGAAAATCACGACAAACCAGCCGAACGCGGCGCTGGTGTCCAATCTAGCTGATCCATCGACGATTGTACTGGATGTGGCATCGATGAAAGATGAGCAGAGTTACCCAGCGATGACAGGCGCCTTTAAAATCAAAGCATTCAACAAGGACCAATCCTTGGTCGTAGAGCGTTATGACGGATATTGGGGCGAGAAGGCACGACTGGCTGAAGCGACGATGAAGTTCATTACGGATGGGAATTCGCGCCTGATGGCGCTGCAATCCGGCGAGGTGGACGTGGCGACGGATATTCCGGTTGATAATGCAGAGGTACTGAAAAAGAATGACAAGTTACAAGTGCTGTCGGCTCCCTCCTTGCGCACCCATATGATCGTGTACAATATGGAATCGCCAGTATTCAAGGATGCGGCGAACCGTAAGGTGGTGGACAGCCTGATTCCGCGCACATCGATTGTGAGCGCCGTCATGAGGGGCTTCGGTACGGAAGCAAGCAGTCCGTTCCCGAGCATTCTTCCCTTCGGTAAAGTTGAGCGTAAAGCGCTGAACGGAACGGCAGAGCAGCTGTTGACGAAGGATGGCTGGCAGAAAGACGCCCAAGGGACATGGACTAAGCAAGGCAAGCCGTTCGAGGTTACACTGCTGACTTTCCCTCAGCGTCCAGAGCTCTCCGTTATGGCTGAGGTCATCCAAAGCCAATTGCTGAAAGAGGGAATCCAGGTCAAGATTCGCAAGGTGGAAAATATCGACGAGGCGTTGACCAAAAACGATTGGGATTTTGCTATGTACAGTATGCTTACTGCTCATACAGGAGAGCCGCAATATTTTATGGACATGTTTTATTCTTCGAAAAGCGAAGCCAATGTAAGCCGGTATAGTTCCAAGCCGCTAGAGAGTATTCTTAACAGCTTGAAGCTGGCGAAGGATACAGCGCAGCGTAATGCTGTGACACTACAGGCGCTGGATATCATCAATGCGGATTTGCCACAGTCGTTCATTGTGCATCCTGATAATGTGTTTGGTGTGAAAAAAGGGGTGGAGGGTTTTACACCCCATCCGATCGAGTATTACTACATTACAGCGCAATCTGATATTACGGAATAACGAGCTGCGTATCCTATGATTCGTTTTATACTGGAACGTGTGGCGCAGCTGCTCATCATTGTATTCGTTGTATCCACGCTGACTTTTGTACTGATGCGGCTCGCTCCTGGTGACCCTGCTACTATTTTGCTCACCGCGCATAATGTCCCTGCCTCTGAGGAGGCGTTGACGACGCTACGGCAGGAACTGGGCTTAAACGAGCCGCTTCATATTCAATATGTGAACTGGCTGCGAGATGTGTTCACGGGGCATTGGGGCACCTCGTATGTATCCAAGGAATCCGTGCTAGCCGAACTATGGAACAGACTGCCTGCTACTGTGGAGCTAGCTGCTGCGGGCTTTGCCGTCATGACGGTGCTTACGCTGGGGCTGGGACTGGCTGCCTCGCTAAAAATCAGCGGCCCACTGGATCGTCTGGGCAGGCTGTTTGCCCTGCTGGGATCGTCGATTCCCTCTTTTTGGCTTGGTTTTCTGTTGATCTATCTATTCTCCGTTCGCTTGGGCTGGCTCCCATCCATGGGAAGGGAGGACTGGACACATCTAGTGCTCCCAGCGCTGACTCTTGGCGCAGGTTTGGGAGCGGTGCAAGCCCGTGTACTGCGCGCTCAAATGCTGGAGCTGGGTGACCGGAATTTTGTGAAAGCAGCGAAGGCTCGAGGCTTTTCACGTATGCATATCCTGTTTTTTGAGATATTTAAGCATGCGGTTCTGCCTATGATTACACTGCTAGGTACCAATCTATCATTTATGCTGGCAGGTAATGTCATCGTCGAGACCATTTTTTCATGGCCGGGGTTAGGTAAGTATTTTATAGATGCGATTACCCAGCGAGATTATCCGGTGATTCAGGGGTATGTTATTTTTGCCGTATTTTTAATTGTAGGTGTTCAGTGTTTGGTGGATTTGGTCCAGACGGCGATAGATCCGAGGCTACGTTTGCGTTAAGGGGGAAGCTGAAAATGAAAAAGATACGGCTTTCCTTTCAAGGGAGCTTGCTGGCAGGAGGCGTACTTTTTGGTCTGATCGTGCTGCTTGGGTTATTGGCTCCATGGGTCGCTCCTCATGATCCTCTTCAAGTGGATCTTTTGAACCGTCTGGCACCACCCAGTCGGAAATATCCTTTCGGTACGGATCATCTGGGTCGGGATGTGCTGTCACGGCTAATTTACGGGATACGGACGAGCGTGCTAATCGCATGTGCAATTACTGTAGCTACGCTGTGCTTTAGTCTGCCTATAGGGTTGCTCATTGGTTATGTGCGTGGACGTGTAGATCAGCTGATCATGCGGGGAATCGATGGCGTATTGGCTTTTCCTGATATTATTTTAACGTTGGCAATTGTGGGCATTTTGGGCCCGGGTTTTGTTAACATGACCCTTGCGATTATTGCGGTACGGTGGGCGGGCTATGTCCGGTATATCCGTAGTCTGGTTCAAAAAGCCTGTCAGGAGGACTACGTTCGGTATGCCCGTTTATCCGGCAATTCACACGTACGTATACTGAGACGTTATGTATTGCCACAAACGTTGCCGCAGTTGTTGGTTTATGCGGTATGGGATATCGGACGCGTGGTGCTGATGATCGCGGGGCTATCCTTTCTTGGACTGGGTGTACAGCCGCCCAAGCCAGAGTGGGGCGTGATGCTGCATGATGCAACCTCATATTTTCAGGTGGCTCCGCATGTCATGATTTTCCCGGGCTTGGCGATTATGCTATTCGTACTTGCCTGCCAGCTTTTGGGCGACCGCTTTTCGGAAAAGGGGGCGGCCAAATAGTGGGAGATCAAATAGCCCTTGGGGGCAAGGATACGATAGAACAAGTGGCAGGGCGAAAACCGTTGTTACACGTGGAACATTTGGAAATCTGCCGCACAGGCGGAGGAGCAAGCAGAAGTGGGAGCAAACCACTGCTGCGTGATGTGAGCTTTTCCATATATTCAGGGGAGATTGTGGCCCTGACCGGACCGAGCGGATGCGGCAAGAGCCTGACCGCACACGCAATCGCAGGGATGCTGGAGTCAGGTATCGGTGTTACGCAAGGGCGTATCTACTATAACGGGGAAGACATTCTCCCGTTCCAGGAACGGCGCTGGCAAAGGCTGCGCCGAGAGGATATTGCCCTGCTCATTCAACAATCGCTGAGCGGGTTGAATCCGATCCGGACCGTCCGCGCCCAGCTGATGGATACGCTTAGACTGCACGGGCGGCGTCGGATGCCGCACGACCAGTTGGAGCCGGGGCACGCTGATGCTGACCCATCCCACACTGCATCGCAGCAAGTCCACCCGCTGGGCGTGCTGCCACGGATGCGGCAGATGCTGATCCGTGCCATGGAGATAGCCAGAGGAGGCGCTACTCCAGTGCGGGAGGCCTATTTGCGTTCTCTGCTCCGCAAGGTTGGGTTTACAGATCCTGAGCATATTTTGTCGTCATATCCTTTTGAACTAAGCGGAGGCATGTGTCAAAGGGTGCTGCTGGCTGCAATGTTAAGCTCAGGTCCAAGCCTTTTTATTGCCGACGAGCCTACTACGGCGTTGGATGTTATCAACCGCGACAAGGTTTTGGCATTGTTGCAACAATTGAGAGAAGACTTTGATCTCACCATATTGTTGATTTCACATGATCGCCAAGGTATGAGCCGCATAGCAGATCGAGTGTTGGAGATGAGCCCGGAAGGAAGGATGCACCAGTGATGCTGGAATTGAAGAATGTGACCAAAGCATACCCTGTCCGCAAACGGAGAAAAGGCTGGTTCAGCACGCAAGATAGCGAGCGGGCCGTGAAGAAGGTGAGTCTGGAGTTACGACAGGGTGAATGTCTTGGACTGGTGGGGGAAAGTGGAAGTGGCAAAAGCACGCTGGCACAATGTATTCTAGGGTTGGAGTCGTTGACCTCAGGGGAGATTTGGCTGGATCATCAGCCTATACACTTCGAAAAGATGAAGGACGTTCAGCTGTACAAGCGAATCCAGTTGGTTGCACAGGATTCGTCCTCCTCATTGCATCCTCATATGACCATTCGAGATATTTTAATGGAGCCGATCCACAACTATTTTCCTGAGCGAAAAGCGCAGGCGCTGGATATTTGTCTGTCCCTATTGGAATCGGTAGGATTGGAGGCTGACAGTCTGGAAAAATACCCAGCACAGCTGAGTGGCGGGCAAAAACAGCGGGTATGTATTGCCCGAGCGTTGGCGGTGGAGCCGGATATTATCTTGTTCGATGAATCGATCGCCAATCTGGATACGACAACGCAGTCTTCTGTACTGGACATGCTCAAAAGAATGCAGATGGAACGTCAGTTGTCCTACCTATTCATCACTCACGATCTCCAATCTACTCGCCAGTTTTGTGATCGAGTTGCCGTCATGGTTCAGGGGGAGATCGTGGAAATCTTTAAGGAATGGGATGAAGACTTGTTACAGCATGAGTACACGCGTACTCTGTTTCAAACGTTGGAGAATTAATCCATAAATTTAATATTATACAAATTTAAAATAAATAAGAGGATTGCTTGTCGAATATTGTTGACAAAATAGAACGTGGTACCTATTCTAAATATGATTATGATAATCATTATCACATATATAGAAAAGGGGAAATACATTGATGTCCGTTCGACACCGCAAGACTGCCACCCTTATGTTGGTGGCGCTCCTCTTATTATCCGTTGTTTTGGGCTGCGCGAAGCAGGAGAACACACCTGCATCCACCTCTACTGACGGAGCTGCCAATGGAAAGTCGATCACGCTATCGTGGCCGCGTGACATTGGTACGATGAATCCTCACGTATACAATCCTTCCCAACTTTTTGCACAATCCATGGTCTATGAGCCGTTAGTCAGCTACAAGCAAGGAGGCAAGCTGGAGCCTGCTTTGGCTGAATCCTGGACTATTTCCAAGGACGGCAAAATATATACGTTTAAGCTGCGCAAAGGTGTGAAATTTTCGGATGGAACGCTATTTAATGCGACCATTGTCAAAAAGAACTTTGACGCTATTATGAAAAATGAGAAAACGCACAGCTGGCTTGGTATAGTAGGCGTTCTCGACAAAACTGAAGCTGTAGATGACAGCACCTTCCGAATGACGCTCAAAGAGCCATACTACCCAGTGCTTCAGGATTTGTCTGTCGTTCGCCCGTTCCGTTTTCTGGGTGAAGCGGGGTTCCCGGATGATGGAGATACGTCCAAAGGAATCAAGAAACCTGTAGGTACAGGACCTTGGATGCTGGATGAATACAAGCAAGATGAATATGCAACCTTTAAGCGTAATCCAAATTATTGGGGCACTGCACCAAAGGTGGATAAAATTACGGTAAAAATCATTCCCGATGGCGAAACCCGTGTAATGGCCTTTGAAAAAGGCGATCTGGATCTGATTTATGGAGAGGGTGTCATTAGTCTGGATGCTTTCAAACAGCTTCGCGACACGAATCAGTATGTTACCACGCTGTCCGAGCCTGTCGGTACAAGAAGCCTGTTACTCAACTCATCCAATCCCAAGCTGGCAGACCTTCGGGTACGTCTGGCACTCCAACATGGCTTTAACAAGCAGGCAATGGTGGAAGGTGTAACCTCGGGGCTGGAGGAAACAGCGGATACGGTTTTATCCAAAAACTATCCGTATACGAATGTAAACTTACAGCCTGTTGGCTATGATGTGGAAAAATCCAAATCGTTGCTGGATGAGGCTGGCTGGAAGCTGCCCGCAGGCGGTACAGTACGGGAAAAAGACGGACAACAGCTGGATTTTGAGCTGATTTTTGATAAGACTGATCCGATCCAAAAGGCGATGGCTGAAACCATTCAGGCTGAATGGGGAGAATTGGGTGTCAAAGTGAACCTGACCGGACTGGAGCTGACGGTTCAAATTAAGCGCCTTAGATCCAACCAGTTTGATCTGTACTTCTGGTACAACTATGGTGCGCCTTATGATCCGCACTCCTTTATTAATGTCATTGCCAAGAAGAGCTTCGGAATTTCCGAGGTGCTGAGTGCCCTTCCGATGAAGAAAGACCTGGATCAGCAAGTACACGAAGCGCTCTCATCGACAGATGAAACCAAGCGTCAAGAGCTGTATGCTTCGATTCTGAAGACGCTTCAGGAGCAATCTGCCATTGTGCCTATTTCTTATATTAAGAAAACGGCAGTGTACCAGAAAAAGATTACAAACTTTGTATTCCCGGCTAATCGGGATGAAAATCCGTTTGAGGGAATTGAAATCGGAAAGTAGCTGAAGCCGATAGGTAACGGTAGTTTACAGGATAGGAGGACAACTCATGATCAGCTATATCGGGAAGCGAATGGTAGCGGTCATTCCTATTGTTCTCTTTGCCACCCTCGTTACCTTTGCACTGATTCATATTTCACCAGTTGATCCGGCCGAGGCCTATTTGACGGCTGCTCATATTTATCCTACTCCAGAGATTCTGGAGCAGAAAAGACATGAGTTCGGGCTGGATCAGCCTTTGCTGACGCAGTATATGCATACACTTCAAAGAATCAGTCAATTGGACTTTGGTACTTCGTATCTGACCAACAAGCCGGTGTGGGATGAGGTCAAGGTTCGGCTGCCCGCCACTTTTGAATTGGCTGTGAGCAGTATGGTGCTATCTATTGTGGTGAGTATTCCACTGGGCGTGCTGGCGGCGATGCGTAAAAATGGATGGATCGACATGCTTAGTCGAGGAATTTCATATTTTGGCGCATCTATACCCCAGTTTTGGCTGGGATATTTGTTAATCTTCTTTTTCTCTGTCCGATTGGATTGGCTCCCTGTAGAGGGGCGAGGAACGTGGCAGCATCTGGTGTTGCCCACGGTGACCCTGTCGCTGGTTCTGATTGCTTTATATACGCGCCTGCTGCGTTCCAGTGTGTTGGAGCAGCTTCAGGAAACGTATGTGCAGTATGCCAGAACTAGAGGGATTCATGAGCAGGTGATTATGCTCAAGCATGTACTGAAAATTGCCATTGCTCCACTGATTACAAGTCTGGGTATGAATCTGGGCAAGCTTCTGACCGGAACAATTATTGTGGAGCAGGTGTTTTCATGGCCCGGGTTTGGCCGTTATTTTGTGGAAGCGATTTTTAACCGGGATATTCCCGTCATACAATGCTATGTGTTTTTGGCGGCATGCCTGTTCATCGTATGCAATTTGCTTGTTGATCTGGTGCATTTGTATATGGACCCCCGAATTTCATCGAAGGGACGAGCAGAGCAGTGATGATAAGGTTGCGTACAATGTTCAAAGGTCAAAAGGTAATCGTGGTCTGCTCTGTCGTACTGGCTGCTCTTTTTATCATTATGGCGCTAGCTCCTTGGCTGGCTCCCCATGATCCGGTTAAAGTCAATTTACTGCACAAGCTGGAGGGACCTTCGAAAGAATACTGGCTGGGGACCGATCATTTGGGTCGGTGCAATTTATCCCGGTTGCTGTATGGAGCGCGGATTTCCCTCGGTTTTGCGACATTAATTTTCCTGTCCTCGCTTAGCATCGGCGTTGTGGTCGGGTCGCTTGCAGGTTATGTAGGTGGCTGGGTCGATAGTGTGTTGATGCGGTTTTGCGAAGGTATTATGGCGTTTCCGAATTTGGTGCTTGTGCTGGGCATTGTCGGTATTTTTGGGCCGGGCCTCATGCAGGTGCTGCTTGCCTTGATGATGGTGCAGTGGGTGTATTATGCCAGAATGTGCCGCAATATGGTCGTCAGTCTGAAAGAACGGAATTTTATAGCTGCTGCAAGGATTAGCGGGTCCTCCTCAGGGGCCATTATCCGGCGGCATATTATTCCGAATGTGCTGCGGCCGATTGTGGTCATTGGTACACTGGAAATGGGTTGGGCGATCATGGATATTTCCGCGTTGTCGTTCCTTGGTCTAGGCATTCAGCCGCCGACCCCCGAATGGGGAGCGATGATTCATGAGGGAACGGGATACATTCGCAGTCATCCGGAATTAATGATCTATCCGGGGGTTATGATTCTGGTGGTGGTGATGGCCTTCAATATATTGGGGGAGGCGCTGTCCGACCGATACGGAATTGCCAAACGTCAGTAAAACAGGAGTGAGTTACAACGATGGACGACAGGGAGAAGGTGCTGGAGGTCAGCGGCTTACAGGTGAAGCTCAAAACCGGTGCCGGGGCGGTATCTCTGCTGGAGCCAACTCATTTTGAGCTGAAAAAGGGACAGGTACTGGGTCTTGTCGGCGAGAGTGGAAGCGGCAAAACAGTGACTTGTAAAGCGTTGCTCCAACTGCTGGATCGCCAGACGATGGACGTGGAAGGTAGTGTCCGTCTGAACGGGCGTGAGCTGAACGGAATGGTGGCCGAGGAGATGCGCCGTATTCGGGGCAAGGAAATCGCGTTTATTATGCAAAATCCGATGAGCGCTTTTACGCCAGTGTATACGATTGGAGCTCAGTTTATGGAAACGGTCCGCACGCACACCGGATTAACCAAACGACAGGCCCATGAACTTGCCATAACGGCTCTGGAAAATATGAATCTGCCCGATCCAGCCAAGCTGATGAAGCGTTATTCGTTTCAGTTGAGCGGCGGGATGCTGCAACGAGTCATGATCGCCATTTCCATGTGCCTGCGGCCAGCAGTGGTTATTGCCGATGAACCAACGACGGCGCTCGATGTGGTCAATCAGCTACAGGTGCTAAGAGAGCTGGATCGCTTGCGTACGGAATACAATACGTCCATTTTGCTGATCTCGCATGATCTGGGCGTCATTTCCCAATTGGCGGATGAAGTGGCTGTCATGCAGCAGGGTCGTATTGTTGAGCAGGCTGAGGTCCATCAGTTATTCGATCACCCGCAGGATGAATATACGAAAATGCTGCTGCATGTCAGACCCAAGTTGTCCATTCGGGGCATAAATCAGGTAGGTGGTTAGTCGCCTGTTCGACGGTTACACTTTCAAAAGGGGAGCGAATGCGCATGCTACAAGTGAAGAAAGTAACTCATAGCTATGGAAGGCGCAAATGGCTGGGCCGCTCTGAACCACGTCCTCCTGTGTTGGCTAACGTTTCGCTTACTATAGAAAGTGGGTTTTGCCTAGGCTTACTTGGTACCAGCGGAGCCGGTAAAAGCACGCTGGGCAAGGTTATTCTGGGGCTGGAGAAGCCGCAGGAGGGTCAGGTGCTGTTCCAGGGACAGGACATTTATAATGCGAGCCCCCAAGTCCGCAGGGGACTGCGACGGGATATGCAGGTCGTATTTCAGGACTGCTACTCTGCTGTAAATCCCCGAATGACCGCCGGGCAGATTATTGGTGAGCCATTGGACAATTACGAACGGTTATCGGTACAGGAACAAAAAAGAACGGTCGAAAGTCTGCTGGAACGGGTCGGCCTCAAGCCGGAAGATCGGATTAAATATCCGCATCAATTCAGCGGCGGACAATTACAGCGGATCAACATTGCACGGGCGATTGCGCTCAAACCAAAGCTGATCGTGCTGGATGAGTCCGTCAGCAGCCTCGATATGGTTCACCAGATGCATATTTTATCCCTGCTGGGAGAACTGAAGTCTTCGTTTGGATTGTCATATCTGTTCATCACGCATGATATTCGGGCGGCATATGCCGTCTGTGATGGCATTGCTGTGATGGAGCAGGGAAGATTGATTGAGCGCTGTGATGAGAAGGATCAGATTTTTGAATCTGCTCATCCGGCTGTACGACGGTTGATCTCGTCCATTTTGCCGGAACATCCAGCAGAGCGTTTTCCGCTTCATGGATAACAGTGGACCCGCAAGGGTCCTTTTTTTGTGCAACATATGGATAAATAATCGAAATGAAATTTACTTGTTGTATTATTTGAATAACCCGTTATAATATAAAATCATAGTAAATTACTTGGATATTAAAAAGGGGATGTCATATATGAAGAAATCTGCTTTGGTAGCAGCGATTGGCCTATCTCTTGTGTTATTAACGGGTGCCTTGAGTGGATGTTCCTCGAAGGATGCGGCATCGGGGGATAAGGTAATCTATGTAGGCACACAAAATGACTACCCTCCGTTTGCTTTTACGAATGAAAAAAACGAGCTGACCGGGTACGATGTGGAAGTAGTCAAGGAGATCGACAAGAAGCTGGACGGCTACAAGTTTGAGTTTGTACCTTCTGGCTGGGACGGAATTTTCATGGCGCTGGAATCGAACAAGATTCAGGTCGTAGCAGATGAAATCGCCAAAAATCCTGAGCGCGAGCAAAAATATTTGTTCTCGGATGAATCCTACTTTCAGGCACAATCCGTCATTGTTGTGAAAAAAGGCAGAACGGATATACACTCTCTCAAGGATTTGGAAGGCAAGAAGGTAGCCGCATCAGTAGGCGATTCCTACACACAATTGCTGGAACAATATAATGCGAAGAATGGGAATAAAATTATTTTGAAATACAATGATACAGGCACTTCGTCCGATAACCTTCAAGACGTACAAAATGGCCGGGTGGACGCTTATGTGAATGATCCAGTCATGACGGCTGCTACGATCAAGAAGGAAGGTTTGCAGGTCGAAGCGATAGGTGATCCTGTGCAAACGGATGATATCAATCTGGTGTTCAAAAAGGATAAGCAGGGCGAAGAGCTGAAAGCTAAAATCGACCCGATTATTAAAGAGTTGAAAACGGACGGAACACTGAAAAAATTGTCTGAACAATGGACAGGTGGGGAATATATCCCGCAGTAACAACAATGTAAAGGGTAAAGTGAGGTTCCTATGGAAAAGCTGTTTGACCTTGATTATATGCTGAAAAGCCTTCCCCGGATCGTTGAGTATCTACCCGTTACGCTATGGATTGCATTTTTGTCCATGCTGCTGGGTACGATTATCGGGTTGGCAACGGCGTTAATTCGGATATACAAGGTGCCTGTCTTGGCGCAACTGTCTACGCTGTATGTCTCCTACATCCGGGGAACACCGCTCATTGTGCAGCTGTTTCTCGTATATTATGGAATACCCAAGTTTTTATATTATTTTCAGAGCGAATACGGTTTCTTACAGCAATTAAATATCTACGTGATTCCACCCGAGGTTTTCGCATTGTTGTCATTTTCACTAAATCTCGGGGGTTATCTGTCGGAGACGTTCCGGGCGGCGATTCATTCAGTCGACCGGGGACAATTTGAGGCAGCTAATTCCATCGGCATGAGCCAAACACAAATTATGCTCAAAATTGTATTGCCGCAGGCGTTGACGGTGGCTTTGCCCAATCTGGGAAACACGCTGATCAGTACGGTGAAGGATACGTCTTTTATTTTTATGATCGGTGTCGTCGATATGATGGGACAGGCTAAAATTATGGGCGCGCGGGCGTTGGCTTTTTTTGAGGTATATGTTGCGGTGTCCCTGATTTACTGGTTGGTGTGCATTATTATTGAGCGCGGGCTTGTCGTGCTGGAGAAGCGTATTCGAATTTACGAAAGAAGTGAGTAAGAGCATGATTCAGCTTCATCAAATTCATAAGCATTTTGGACAGCATCACGTGTTGAAGGGCATAGACCTGACGGTAGGCAAGGGAGAAGTCGTGGTGATCCTGGGCCCAAGCGGATCGGGGAAGTCCACGTTGCTGCGCAGCATTAATTTTTTGGAGCAGCCGACCAGCGGAGTCATTGAAATTGACGATGTAAAGGTCGATGCCGCCAAGGCGGGAAAAAAGGACATTCTCGGACTACGGATGGCAACGGCAATGGTATTTCAGCAATATCAGTTGTTTAAAAATTTGAATGCACTCCACAATGTGATGATTGGTCTGACCAGTGTGAAAAAGCTGGATCGTAAGCAGGCGAGGGAGATCAGTGAAGAGATTCTGGAAAAGGTCGGGTTAAAGGATCGTATGACCTATTATCCTGCCCAGCTTTCGGGTGGACAGCAGCAGCGAGTTGCGATTGCCCGTGCTTTGGCACTAAATCCGCAGGTGTTGTTGTTCGATGAACCGACATCCTCACTTGATCCTGAACTGGTGGATGAAGTGCTGTCCGTGATTCAAAAGGTGGCGAGTGAAGGCAATACGATGATTATTGTCACGCATGAGCTTGGTTTTGCGAGAGATGTAGCGGATCGGGTTGTGCTGATGGAGCATGGTGTGATCGTGGAGCAGGGACCCGTGGAGCAGTTTTTCACCAATCCGAAGGAAGAACGGACACGGCAGTTTCTGGGCAAAGCGTTGGTACAGAGAGCGCCACAGGAGCAGCCTGTATCCCCATAAGAAGTACGTGGATGGGTTATAGGTATGTGCAGCGCTGTAGAGTTATTGCACCTATAGTAAAAAGCACGTTAGACAAGTCGCAGGAGGAAGGAAGGCCCGCGCTTGTTTGTCGTGCTTTTTTGGCGCCTCTTATCCCAAATTCTTTTCCATTGCAAAGTAGCTTATCACACTTATTCATGATAAATTCTAAGAACAATACAGTGAAGATGTAATCGGGAAGGAACATTGGCATATGAAAAAGGTTTTGTTCATTAATACCGGAGGGACCATTTCTTCCTCTTATCAGGAAAACGGCCTGACACCGACCCAATCGGCTGAAAATATTTTGGCGGAAATTCCGGAGCTGAAGGAGATTTGCGAGATTGATGCCCATAATCTGATGAGCATTGATAGCACAAATACACAACCAGAGGATTGGGCTTCCATCGCCCGGATGGTACATCGTTCGCTCGATCAGTACGACGGCATTGTCATTGCACACGGTACGGATACGATGGCTTATACGGCTTCAGCCTTGAGTTTCATGCTGGGAACCGTAGACAAACCCGTCGTTGTGACAGGTTCACAAGTTTCCATTTTGGCGGAGCACAGCGATTCCAAAAAAAATGTAATTGACTCATTCCTGACCGCATGTGGCGAGGTGGCTGGGGTTTTTGTCGTGTTTAACGGCAAAATTATCAATGGTAGCCGTAGCTCGAAAATCAGAACACGCAGCTATAACGCCTTTGAGAGTATTAACTATCCGTACATTGGCCTCGTGGAGAACGGTAAGGTGGTCTATACGGAGGGCGTATTTGCAAATCGCAGTACCGTTCGTCATCCATACAACGACGGGTATGCTTCCGAAGTATTTCTGCTCAGGCTGATTCCGGGTACGAATCCGGCGATTTTCGATGCCATTCAGGGCTTGGGCTATAAAGGTATCGTCATTGAGGGCTTTGGTATGGGTGGCGTCCCTTTTAAAGAAAGAAGCCTGATCAGTAAAATCGAGGAACTGATGAAGGACGGTATGAGTATTGTCGTGACTACTCAATGTCCTTATGAGGGCGGGGATTTGACGATTTACGAAGTGGGGCAAAAGGTACTGGAGAAGGGGGTTATTCCGGGGTATGACATGACAACGGAAGCGCTGGTGACGAAAATGATGTGGGCGTTGGGGCAGACGACCGATCCGGCCGGGGTAGCCAAGATTATGGCAACGAACTACGCAGACGAAGTTTCCCTGCCTGCGGATACAGCTTCCTTATAGGAAGCTGATTTCCGTAGATACCGGGTTAACGCTGGCCTTGCCCCAGTCTGCTTTTAATCTCAATAGCCACTTTCAGCGCTTGTACAGCCGATTCCAGTGGAATCAGGCTTTCCGAATGTCCACCAAAGCATTCAAGTGCATGATCCAAACTTTTTTCGTATGGATTGGCAGATTCGAGGTTGATTTTTTGCTGTCCTGATGCGGTATACTCATATAATGCGGTAGGTATAAGATCGTTTTCGTCGCTTTCATGAAATACCAGCTTGGCCTTTTCGAAATAAGCTTCATAGGCCACTGTGAAGGGGTAGCTTCCCGGCATGTGGGATGAGGCGATGACTTCTGTGAATGTATCCCGATGCTGAAAGTAAGCACGAACCTGTGCTTGTTCAGGATGGGTAACTTCTGTACCCCAGACTGTAAATGGATCACAGGGGCCTAATAGCCAGGTCAGTAAATCCAGTTCATGAATCATGAACTGAGTAGGGATGGAGCTTAGTCCAAGATCCCCCCACAGAGGAGGCGTTTCTCTTTTCAAAGATAAGGAGATAAGCTTTCCGTACTTCTGTTGGCGGTATGCCTCATACAGATAGGTATAGGCGGGATCAAACTTAATGAACTGGTTGACCAGAATCTTTTTGCCATATTGCTCCGCAGCTTGTTGCATAAGAAGAGCGTCTTCGAGATTAAAGCAAACGGGTGTTTCACAAAATACATGCTTACCGTGCTTTAGCGCATCCACAGCATATGACCTATGCAGGTGGGAGGGCAGGCATAGATCGACGATATCCACGTCTGGATCCAGCAGAATATCCTCTATATTTTGTGTGACTTCTACGTTTAGCTCCTCTTTCAGCTTTTGCAGGTTGGTTTCGTTCCTTCCAAATACCATGATTCTGTTTACCTTGGGATGGTTGTTTAACAATGAGGCATGATATGCGCCGAATCCCGTCCCCAATATTCCAATATTCATCATCCATTACACCCCTTTACTTCTATGATACACACCTATTGCTGCCAACAGGGTGTCAACAATCTTTGCATCATCTTTTCAATTCGGGTTAACCATCTATTGTGGAGGTATGATTGTGAGACTGCATCGTTTAATCGCGATTTTATTATGTATCGAATCTAGAGGGAGAATGAAGGCCAAGGAATTGGCGTTGGCACTGGAAACCTCTGTACGCTCCATTTACAGGGATATCGACCTCCTGGCTGAAGCCGGCGTTCCGATTGTTACCGCATCCGGACCGAAGGGCGGAATTTATTTAATGGAGGGTTATACGGCGAACCTGAAACAGTTGAATGGCGGGGATGTCATTCAGTTGTATTTAACAGGGATGGGCATTTATACAGGCGGGCCCACCGAATCGGGTTTGAAGTTAAAGAATGCTCTGCTCAAACTGGAACAGACGATGCCAGACCCGTATCAGTCCGATATTAAGAAAGCCAAAGCGCGGTTTTATTTTGATGATACGCCGTGGTGGACGGAACGTATAGCAATTCCTTGTCTTGAATCCGTAAGAGCTGCAGTGTGGGGGTCCCATAAAATAACCATTCAATATGAGAAGGCTGACGGAATCTGTTCTTCCCGTCATGTGCATCCCTATGGACTTGTGGTGAAAAAAGGAGATTGGTATCTCATTGCCTTCTGTGAAGTTGGGCAGGAGATTCGGACCTTTAAATGTGAGCGAATCAGGGAGGTTCAGCCGTCTACGGAAGTCTTTGAGGTTCCGGTGGATTTTTCGCTGGAACATCATTGGATGAGGCAAGAAACCGCGTTTAAGCAGCTTTGTACAGAGAAAGAATACTATCCCGTTTTGATCCGAACGAATAAGAAGCAAGCGGGAATTATAGCGAAAAGAATGGAAATCATCCAGTCTGTACAGGAAGGCAATCATTTCATTCTAACGGTCAACATGTATAGTTATGAAGCGGCTTGTCGCGATGCTATGGATTGGATCGGTAGGGTTGAAGTTGTGGAGCCTGCAGTACTCCGACAGTTTGTGAAGGAAGAAATTAACCGACTCCAGAGGATATATGGATAAATGATTAAAAAAACACCTGCCTAGGGCAGATGCTTTGCTTGTTAAGTCCAGGCCCAGAGAAATCCGTCACGATCCCATGCAATTCTGCCACCATGAAGCTTGCGGAATGCTTTTTTGATTTCTTTTTCCAGAGATACATGACCATGCTCGCTTATAAACACATACTGCTCTCCATACTCAGAGCGTACATATGCAATTGCATCTTCTTGTTTCAGGGTGCCCACTTCACGGATCTGCGCGACCATCCATTGTGCAATCTCTTGTTCTGTTGTAGGGGTGTTGTCCATTTGTCGCATCCTTTCCTGCGTACCGATTGGGTGTAGCTGTTCGGCTCACCTCCCCGTAGTATACGGCAATTCGGAGAATTATTGAATTTTCTGATATAAATTTACTTGAGCGGTTGGCTAAGTGGGCTTTCTTTTGTATAATTAAGGGAATATTCACGGGAATTTTCTTTTTTTGTATTGTAATCATGCAAGTAATCCCTGGGGGTGCCTGATTTGAAGGAAACAACCACAATTCGCGCAGAGCTGGAGCAGTACATCAGACGAGAAGGAATTACGATTAGTAAGTTTGGGGAGAACACAGGTATTAATGCAGGAACGATCAGTGCCATTATTAACGGTAATCGTCCGATTGCGATGCTGCTGTTGGATCGGATTGGTGCAGGCATGGGGCTTGAAGAAGGAAGCCTCTATGAGTTATACATTGATGAATTTATACGGAATACGGCACCGAATTGGCGACGGGTTCGCCCCTTTTTGCATCGCTGTGCAGAGCTGAACAAACTGGATTGTATTAAGCAAGTCGTGGAGTTTATGATGGACTATCTCATATACGCCCCAGCTTTGTTTGAGACAGCAGAAGAATTATTCAGTGAAGGTAAGTTCGAGGCTGCGGCAATTATTTATAAAAATGTTTCGGAAAGTGAAAAGTACCAACATTCAGAGCGTCTGGCGCTCTGCCAATACCGTTTATTTACGATTGCCGTTGGCGATGACCAGGACGAAAACTTATGGGCAGCCACACATTTCGAAAGCTTTGTGGACCGACTGGGTGAAGCAGACCAACTGGATGCCTTAAGAGACTTGGCCAATACCTATGCCTCCTTGCGGCGTTGGGATAAAGTAGAATGGTTTGCTGAAAAAATGGCTCAAAAAGCCAAGGTACAATACGAGCAAAAATACGGAAATACCAGAAGATCGGAGCGTGGCAAGGAACCTAAGGGTCCTTTGTTTATGTATATTGTATACTCTTATGTGCTGCGCGCCGGGGTGTGGGATGAGCGCGGGGATTACCAAAAAGCGCTGGAATTTGTATCCCTATACTCTGATTTGAGCTGGGTGCAAGAGGATACGGAAGAAGCTCAGCGTTTGAAGGCCCTTTGTAGCAACTGGGCTGAGGCCAACGGGTATTTATATCAATTGATGTCCGGCAGCCTGGATGTGATTCCACAGTATGTAGATTATTTGGAAAAAAACGAAGGTGAAATTCTGGTGGGGCTACATAAAATTATGGTAGCGGCCAACCGTTATGATTTTAATGTAGATCATGTACTGCAGCGCTTTGAAAAACAAATTGAGGCATTTGCAGATCAGCATGTCAAGGTAGGGACCTATACGGAGCAAATGTCAGCAGATCTCTATGCACGATTTTTGGCAGAGATGGCTTGTTATGATCTCAACAAACATCGTTATTCCAAAGGTATGAAATTCCTGCTCGAGAGCCTTTCCTATTCCGTCGTGCTGAATGGTAATCCTGTCACAATCAAATGTGTAGGATTATTTGAAAAGTTTCGGCATACTGCCACTTCTGAGGACAAAGAGGAATATAAAAACTTACTTGGAGAGGTAGAGTACATCCATGATAAAAAAGATCGTTTTTTCTCTGCTCGCATTTAATGTTTTTGTCCTATTGAATTTTTCACCCGTTCCCCCCCCTATGGAAGATCCTAGCGACGTCCACAGCCATGGGCTGGGGGGATGGGCTTTTTCATCCCTTGATACATCTATCTGAAAAGGTCTAGATTGTCGTAACCCAAAAAGGTATCCTCTTATGAAGAAGAGGATACCTTTTTTTGATGTGGAAGTGCATTTGAAGGAGCACTTTTGCCGTCAAGAGTGGGGAGTTGGAAGTTGAGCAGGCGGAAACCAGACATGACGCAGATCCACCCAGCCCTGACTGTTAAAAGATACACCGCGCACAGAAGGAAGATAGGCCGTCTGAACGGGCTTTTCATATAAAATATGCAGCTGGTGCTCATCCATGAGCCGAGTTTCGATATGTTCGAATTGCTGCGCCCTAACAGTATGATCGGCCTCCCGTGCAATTTCACGCAGCAGTCTTTCGATATCCACACGGCTATGAGGCTCCACATGCCCAGATACATTGAGATACAAGTCAAACAGGCGTAATTGCTCATCACGGTCACGAAAGAGAGAAAAGATGATTAAGTCTGACTCCATACGGATAGATGAGCTTTTGAATTCGTTCATAGATGCGGCCACGATGTTACAGGTATACCCACAGGATTCGAGCTGAGCCGCAACCCGGTCTGCGTCTGCTTTATACTCGGGAATGGTAGCAATTTGCAGCGCCGCCAGTGGTTCATAAGAATCGTTAGATGAATCCACTGCTGGAGGAAGGGGGCGATGATCCAGACATGCTACAATGCGGGCACGTATTTCTGGATTGCGTAGTGGTCCATCCTTGTGTGTATTACATGTGATAAATTTGCGTACCGAAGCCGCCGAGTGAATCTGGCTCCATGCGGTATCCGTATCTCCCGCCGATACGGGATTATGGATAATGTGAAAAGAAGAAGCGGTGTCTTCCGTATCCGACGATTCCAGCTTAGTCGCCCATGGGAGTTGGACAATTTCCACTCGGTCCAGATGAGCTCGGCCTTGAAAATAAGGTGCGAAAGCCTCCAGTGTACACAGGCTTTCGTTCATTTCCGTGACTTTGAATGCCCCTGTACCGACAGGGCGGATGCCAAAGGCGGCTTCACCCACCTGATTAAGCTCACGCGGCACAATCGCAGCCCGGCTGGTACACAGGAAGGATAGAAACAGCTCGTTCGGCTCCTTTAGTACGAAGCGTACTATCGTTGGACTTAGCGCCTGGACGTGCTGAATTTGCCGGACGATAAAATGGTAAAGTCTCCTTCCCGGCGCTCGACTCAGTCGCTCAAAGGTATAGACGACGTCTTCAGCGGTCAGTATTTTTCCGTTATGAAACAACACTTCTTTACGCAGGAAAAAGGTCCACTGTGTACGAGTGGTATCCACCTCCCAAGCGTGCGCCAATCCCGGCAAAATCTCGCCGCTTTCGTTCGCCCGGCGGGCCAGACCATCAAAGACGTGGCTGGATACGAAGGACTCGGCGAGCCAGTTCAAGTACAACGGGTCCAGCGTATAGAGTTGCTGGCGAATAGGCAGACGCAGCGTGTCGATCTGCTGCTGATCACTGCGCACCTCTGCGTGATGCCCAAAATAATTCAGCAGCCAGCCTTGCAAATGCTCCTGCATGGTGGAGGAGCGTGAATGAACTCGGATCTCATCCAGCGCGCGTTTGATATCATGGCGGTCTATGGCTTGCATCATGGATTGCACGGCAATGTCTTCCGGCTGAATGAGGAAGCGCAGACTGGAGCGGCGGCCTCTGCCTCGGCGGGGAGTCCATTGTATCCAGTCGTGCTGCTCCATTTTCTGAATGATCATCAAGGCGTTGCGGTGAGTACAGTCAAAAATAGCCGCCAGCTCATCCAGCGTCGTCTCTATGGTATGGTTTTCGTCCTTGTCGTCAGCTGCGTGTGAGTGAAGCCGTAAAAATTGGGCATGGAGTTTCATTCAAGGTTGCTCCGTTTCCCCTATATTTGATTAAAAGCGTAGCCACTTTTATAAAATAGGAAATTTTGTTTGAATTAATTTCTCTTTATCTTCTTATTTTATCATCTACAATAAGGGTTATAAAGCATATTTGTGGAGGTATTTACCATGCATGACAAGATGAATGGAACGTCTTTGCCGAAAACGTCGTTTCTGTCCGCCTTTGCTGGCGCAATTGTGTTGGCGCTGGTTCATCAATATCTGTTTTACGGACATGGGCTGGGCGTGTCTATGCCAATTTTTGTTATTGTGTTTTACGCCTATATGTATGCCTTTAATCGAGATCGTTTCCAGTTAGGATCATGGATAGGGCGTTTGCTGTTTGTGATCATTTTCATGCTGGCATTGACATATGCGCTGTTCAATAATCCGGTCCTGTATGTGTTAAATGCGCTGGCGATACCTGCTCTGATTAGCGTACATATGGTGCTGCTGTTTGGGGAGAAAAGGCATGGCTGGTCAGAACCCGGTATTATTGGTCAGGCGTTAAGCCATTGGTTTTATCAAAACTTTCGTCATATCGTGACCCCCTTTCGGATGGTCAAGACAGTAGCCCTTCGGAATGTAAAGGATGAGCGTAAGCGTGTATTGGGCAAAGTGATGATTGGTTTACTTATTGCCTTGCCGCTACTGTTCATTATCATATCTTTGCTGGCTTCGGCGGATGGGATGTTCGAAAAGTTGTTAGCTGGAGTACCCGAATGGATCGGAACGCTGTCCTTTGGGAATGGCATGCTGCGGCTGATCTGGACCTGCTTTTTCACCTTCTGTTTCTTCTGTTATTTGTGGGGATTTGTACAGCCTGCTCCGCGTAATACGCAGAGAGAGACCCAATCATGGCACGGATTAGATGAGCGCACGAATGGCCAAACCACCGAGTATGATGGTCACTCTTCAGTGATGATTGACCGACCAACGGTGCCTTACCACGAGCCGGTCGCGATTAAATTTGACCCTGTCATTACCGCTACGGTGCTGATTGTCATGAATCTGGTGTATGTTGTGTTCGTCGTGTTGCAGTTTGGATATTTGTTTGGTGCATGGGAAGGTGCTCTGCCCGAAGGAACCTCGTATGCCGAATATGCGAGAAGAGGATTCGGGGAGCTGGTTATGGTAACAGGTATCAACTTTGTGCTGATGATCAGTGTATTGAAGTGGACTGAATTTGGCTCAGGCATAGTGCAAAAAATGAACAGCGGCCTGCTGTACATACTCGTGGGTTGTTCGGGTGTGATGCTGTATTCGGGATATACCCGGCTGGTTATGTACGAAGAAGCATACGGATATACGTACACCCGCTATTTGGTACACGCGTTTATGATTTTTCTGGGCTTGCTACTGCTTATTGCAGCAATGCGCATTCATTTCCGTCAACTGCCGTTGGCGAAATATTATATTGTACTCGCTCTAGTCGCCTATGTCGTCGTGAACTATGTGGGCATTGATATACAGATTGCTGAAAATAATCTCGAACGGTATCGCACGGCATCGGTGATAGATAAGGAGTATTTGAGTGAGCTATCGGCGGACGCGATTCCGCTGCTGATTGACTTTAGTCGTAAGGAACATGGATCACTAGATGAGTTTTTACAAGCCCGTTTGACGAGCATGACGAGAGAAGAATCGGCTTGGCCTGAATTCAATTGGGCAAAGTATCGAGCGCAACGGGAATTGCACGACTATATTTTGGAATGAGAGGTGTTTGGGAATGATCGGAACAGAAACGGTACAGGGTATGGTACTGGAGCTACAGGATGAAATGTCACAGTATCAGCATCAGTTTGGTGTAAGACGGAACGATTTTCTCGTGGAGGCTATGTCTTACGGAATGAGTGAGGAGGAAGCTCGGTCTTATGCTATCCAGAGTATCGGTCCGGTCGTTCCCGTCGCCTATATGCCTACGTTGGCTCCCGGTAAAATCCGACCACTCAGTCCAATGCTGGCAGCGCGGTACCGATATGCGGGAGATTGGAAGGATATCGACGAGCATCTGCTCCTACCTGATGAAGTCCTGCGGATCGCAGGTACAGAGCAGTTCCGCAGCTGGATCAGCGATATGCGGAATTACTGGGTGGAATCGGCTCCATACCGATTCGGGGATGATCGTCTTTCGCTGCTGTCGGTTGCGAGCGAGGAAGAAGGTCACTTTTCCATGCTCGTCTGGAAGGAGCCCGGTGAAGAGCCAGAAGTATGGACGTACGCTTCGCAGCATGAATACCGATTCAGTCATCTGCTCCATTGGTTCAAGTGGCTGAACGGGCGCAGTGAAGAATGAGAGGTACAGATGATGAAAAAGAATCGTAATTGGGTCGTGCTATTTATCGGCATCGCTCTGATGATGGGGGCAGCAGACTATTTAACACAAGCTAAGCCTACGACTCCTCCTGAGCTTATCGTTCCAACCGTAATCAGTGAAGAAAGCCTTCAGTTGTGAGAATGAAGTTAATTTTTTGTAGTATTACGTTGTTAAAGTAAGCCGGAATTCACCCTAATAGTTGAGAGGGAATTGAGGCCAACATCAATGAATGTGGAGCCATTCAGATGTTCAAGCGACTCCGTCATTTCCTCTACAGCTTATATTCAGGGGGAATTTCAATGGCTAGAAGTGCAAGTACTTACGCGTCTGTAATTGACGGTTTTAAGGTAGAAACGAACAAAAAGTATTCGCCAGTAGGTGGAACGAAGTGTAATATTTTTGCACAAGATGTGATGTCTGCGATGTCGGCACCCTTGCCAAGTGGCTTAGCCAATCAAATGGCTGATGCTTTACTGAATAAAAAGGCGCCGGGCTGGGACTCTGTAACCTTTCAGGATGCTCAAAAAAGAGCAAATCTAGGGTATCCTACCATCGGGATCAAAAAAGCGGATGGGCATGGTCATGTAGTCGTTGTCAGACCGAAGGGTTCATCGATTACGATTTTGAAAGAGGTACAGGTTGCTCAGGCGGGAACCAAAAATTATAACAGTAATACCATTAACTACTCGTGGGTGGCAGCAGATCTGCCTGGAGTGAAATTCTACACACACGACTAATTATATTTTAGATATTGGAGATCTAATGACCCCGGAAGCAGATCCACTCGATCTGCCGCCGGGGTCGTTTTTTTATTTTGAAACGGAATGTTTAGATACAATGAACGCTTTGCCTGGCTTGATAAAAGCAACAGCATAGCCATTAGAGAAAGAGGAGGATTCCACTCTGTACTCAAGTTTAGTCAGCAATTGCCCTTGACGATTGATGTAGCCAAATTTGCCGTCTGAGACGGATGATTGTGTTTGTTTACCGACTAAAGCAAGGCCCTCTTTGAACGGAGAGGCAACATCGTATTTTTGTTGATATTTAATGACCAGCGTTCCGTTTTTATCAATAAATCCGACTTCGTTTTTTGCATTTTTCACACTCGCCAGGCCTTCACTAAAATCCTGGGCATCCGTAAATTTAAAGGGAATCGCGACTTTTCCCTGTTTATTGATGAATCCCCATTTTCCCTTGGTATTTTGCACCGGGGCCAATCCTTCCGAGAAGTCTCCACCAGATTTATATTGAGGAGAAATGACTTCTTTCCCTGCTGTATTGATATATCCGTATAGCCCTTTGCTATTCTGAACAATAGCCAAGCCATTCGAGAAACCACGACTGTATTTGTATTTATAAGGAATCGCTAGTTGACCAGAGGCATTCACAAAACCGATCTTGCCGGTGTTAGGGGCGTAGGCGAGGGCCAGACCGTCTGTAAATACATATTCTGACTCCACATTTTCTTTAAAATGAGAAAGGATTTTTCCCGTTCGATCTATAATTGCATTTTCTTTGGTGTCTGCTATGGTTACCTTGGCTTTTCCTTCAGAAAAGAAATTGGCTTCGGTATATTGGCAAGGGATGACCAGTGCCCCTTTGGTGTTAATGTATCCATAGAGATTGGTTTTTGTATTTTTGACTACGGCTCGCTGCTCATGAAAATCACCAATGGGTTTAAGCTCGGCGGGAAGTGAGAAAGCTTTCTCTCCTTTGGAATTGTAATACAAGAGGTTTCCAGCAGATGTTTCAGCGGCTAATAAGCCATCATGAAAAGCACCATCGCTCAGCGGGCGAGCAACGTTGTAATCCAGAGCAGTTTTAGAAACTTCAATGGTTGTTGTGCTGGATGCGGCCCAGCCTGTTCCAATAACGGAGAGGCTAGTAACCAGAATCAATGCAGCTAATCCTAACTTTTTTAACATGCATAAGCTCCTTTGTGAGTTGACTTTTTAACTTCAGGCTTCGAAAAATCTTACCCTCATACGTAAGGTCTTCCATAATATAGACGATAAAAATGTAGGAATGTTTCTTGATATTCTAAATTTTTCTAATTTTCAGCACATGAGAAAGCCCTGCTTCCAAGTATGTCGCTTGCTCCCTTTCACACCTATCGAGTAATCCTCAAATGTGGGGCAATAAACACATTGATTTTCTCAAAAAAAGTGAAGAAGTAGTGTCATTTTAAAAAAAGTCTATACATATAAATTAAATGTATAGACAAATCAAAAGACTGGATTTATAATTACGCTGTAAACGTTTTCTAGTACTTAACATCCAATCAGACCTTGAAGGGAAGGAATAATCATGAAGAAAATTTTACTGGCTTGCAGCTCAGGTATGTCTACAAGTTTGCTGGTTACTAAGATGCAGGAATATGCTAAGTCCATTGGGGACGAGGCTGAAATTTGGGCAGTAGGTCAAGATCAGGCAGCAGAAGACATGGCTAAGGCTGACGCGGTATTGATTGGCCCACAAATGAGCTTTCTGAAAGGACAACTGGAAAAGGAAGCAGCTCCATATGGTATTCATGTAGAAGTGATCGACATGATGGCCTACGGAATGGTTGACGGTAAGAAAGCCTATGAACAGGCCGTGAAACTGGTGGAACGCAAAAATGGATAAAGTTAATATAGCTGAACTGACGGAAGAGCAAATTAGTTTCCAACTTATTCTTCATAGTGGAAGCGCTCGCAGTAAAGTAATTCAGGCGCTGACCGAATATCGAAAAGAGAATGTAGAAGGTGCGGACGAACTGCTCAAACAAGCCAAGCAGGATTTACGTGCTGCGCATGATATCCATTTTCAAATGGTTAAGAAGGAAGCGGGAGGTACCCAAACTCCTTTCTCGCTCCTTCTAATGCATGCCGAGGATCATCTGATGTCCACGGTTACCATGAAGGATCTGGTTCTAGAATTGCTGGAACTGTTCAAATCCAGAAATTTATAACGGAACATGTAAGTTTGAGAAATTTGGGACATGAAAAGCTTGCAACCCTATTGATGCAAGTTACTTCGCGGGGAGGAATAGGCTTTGTTTGAAAAATTAAGCCGGATACTGATACCTATTGCCGGTAAACTGAACAACAACCGCTATCTTACTGTACTGCGTGATGCATTTATGCTGTCATTTCCATTAACGGTTTTTGGCTCCATTATCGTCGTTATTATCAATCTGCCGTTTCTAAAAGGGTGGATGGGCGACGGCAATTATGCGACTTTTAGCAGTCTGCTGAACATTGCGCCTAATGCCACACTGAATATCATGACCTTATTTGTAATCGTCGGGATTGGGTATTACCTATCTCGAAGTTATAAGGTCGAGCCCATATTTGGCGGCATGATTGCGTTGGCTAGTTTCTTGATGCTCACCCCGTTTGTGTTGACACAAGAAAGCGGTGCCACGATTGCTGGTGTCATTCCGGTTGATCGGATTGGTGCCAAAGGCATGTTCCTTGGTATGATCGTCGCTTTTATTGCGGCAGAGATATACCGAAAGGTGACGCAACGAAATTTTGTCATTAAAATGCCTCCAGGCGTTCCGCCGGCAGTTGCCAAATCATTTGCCGCTTTGCTTCCGGCATGTATTACATTGGGCATATTTTTGATCATTAATGTTGTAGTTACACTGACCCTTCATAATAACCTGCATGATCTGATTTATCATGCTGTACAGGCACCTCTGGTGCATTTGGGCAGTGGCATTATACCTACATTGATTGCTATTTTCTTTGTTCAGCTTTTATGGTTCTTTGGGCTTCATGGTCAAATTATTATTAACTCGGTTATGGACCCAATCTGGAATACGCTGGCACTTGAAAACTATGAAGCGTACTCCAAAGGAGCAGAACTGCCGCATATCATCACCAAGCAGTTTGTGGATATTTACACCGTAGGTATCGGTGGTACAGGTATGACACTGGCTGTCGTGCTTTCGATTCTGATCTTCCTGAAGAGTAAGCAATTGAAGCAGGTCAGTAAGCTGGCCCTTGGACCGGGTCTGTTTAATGTCAACGAACCCGTCATATTCGGTCTGCCGATTGTGATGAATCCGCTTATTTTTGTTCCATGGGTTATTTCTCCAATGATCGTTACGCTGATTACTTACTTTGCCATGACCACCGGGATTGTGCCGCCGCCAAACGGAATACAGGTTCCTTGGACGATGCCGTTGTTCTTTAGTGGAATGATGGCTACGGGCTCCCTGATGGGTGGCGTGCTGCAGTTGTTTAATATGGCTGTCGTCTTTGTCATCTGGTTCCCGTTCCTGAAAATTATTGACCGGATGAACGTTCGTAAAGAGCAGGAAGAGGAGCTTAGCCAAGCAGCCATTGCTGGTAAGGATCAAACTGTTGGAATGTAATGTGGATAAGCTGCTAGATTAGCAGCTTATTCATTGCAAAAGAGAGAGGAGTAGAGCTGTGAATCATACCGAAATGAAAGATACAGAGCAGCAAACCATTCAATACCGTTTTCCATCCGACTTCTGGTGGGGCTCATCGGCTTCGGCTACCCAAACAGAAGGAACCGTGGAGGGAGACGGCAAAGGACCGAACATTTGGGATTATTGGTTTGAGCAGGAGCCGAACCGTTTTTATGACGGGGTTGGACCTGGCGAAACGTCCCGTTTCTATACCCGTTACAAAGAAGATATTGCACTCATGAAAGAGCTTGGTCACAACTCTTTCCGGTTCTCTATTTCTTGGTCGCGTCTGTTTCCGGCAGGGAAAGGTGCAATAAACCAGCAGGCGGTTCAATTCTATAATGCCGTCATTGAAGAGTTGCATCAGGCGGGTATTGAGCCGTTTGTGAATTTGTATCATTTTGATTTGCCGATGGCTTTACAGGAAAATGGAGGCTGGGTGAACCGGGAGACGGTCGAAGCTTACGTGGATTACGCTAACACTTGCTTTGAGCTATTCGGGGATCGTGTAGCCAAATGGTTTACACATAACGAGCCGATTGTCCCGGTGGAAGGCGGCTATCTATACGATTTCCACTATCCGAATGAAGTGGATTTCGGTAAAGCCGTACAGGTGGGATATCATACCCTGTTATCGAGCGCCAGTGCTATTAAGGCTTACAGAGAAGGCGGTTATAAGGGCAAAATCGGAATTATTTTGAACCTGACGCCAACTTATCCGCGTAGTCAGCATCCGGCAGACGTGCAGGCTGCTGAAATATGCGATGCGTTCTTTAACCGTTCCTTTTTAGACCCATCTGTGACGGGAGAATTCAATCCTTTGCTCGTGGAGCTGTTACGCCAAGAGGGATATGTACCAAGCATGGAAGACGGAGATCGGGAGATCATACGCCAGGGCACTGTGGACCTGCTGGGGATTAACTATTATCAGCCACGCAGAGTTAAGGCTCGCGAAAGTCTGCCGAACCCGGATGCGCCTTTTGTGCCGGAACGTTTCTTCGATTATTACGTCATGCCTGGTCGCAAGATGAATGAAATGCGGGGCTGGGAGATTTATGAGAAAGGCATTTACGACATTCTGACCAATGTTAGAGAAAATTATGGCAACATTGAATGCTTCATTTCGGAAAACGGAATGGGCGTTCAAGGTGAAGAAAAGTTCAGAGATGAACAGGGCATGATCCGCGATGACTATCGTATTGATTTTATCCGTGAGCATCTCAAATGGGTCCAACGAGCGATCTCAGAAGGCTCCAATGTGAAGGGCTATCACTTATGGACGTTTATGGACAATTGGTCCTGGACGAATGCTTATAAGAATCGCTATGGTTTTGTGTCTGTCGATCTTCAGGACGGTGGCAAGAGATCCGTTAAACAGAGTGGGCACTGGTTCAAACAGGTGATCGAGAATAACGGATTCTAAGGTGGTCCTCTGGACCGCCTTTTTTTCTTCATCATCGTCAAAGAACTGTGCTGTACGCCGCTGGTGAGAAAGTATAATGTTCGGTATACTTACTTATACCGTAATACCTTAACGTCCCGCCTGCAGAACAAAAGGAACCAGCGCTACCGATGTTTTGGTAAAATGCTGACATAAAACAATTTTTAGTACAGGTGGTAGACAGATGAACAAATACGAGCGGATTGCACAAGAGGTCAAAGAGCGGATTATGAATAAGACCTATAGCAGTGATGATCCGATTCCCGATGAGATCTCACTGGCAAAGGAGTTTCGTGTAAGTCGGATGACGATTAAGCGGGCATTGGACACATTGGTGATGGATGGGTTGCTGAATCGTAAAAGAGGACACGGAACCTTTATCGTCAAATCAGTTCACAATGGCCCTGTTAACGTTGTCGTAAATGAAATGCTGGGGTTAACCAACGTACTGCGCGGGAAAGAGATCAAAAATAAAATCGTCGCCTTTGACGTTCAATTTCCATCCGAAGAGGTAGCGACCCATCTATTTATTGATGCCAATTCTCCTGTATATCATGTGATCCGTCTGCGTGTCGTGGAGGGTGAGCCCTACGTTATCGAGCGCACATACATGCCCACGAAGCTGATCAGCGGTATTACAGAGGAGGTGCTGTACGGCTCGGTGTACAAACATATTAAGGAGGAGCTGGGACTTAATATTGTCGGTTCACACCGTACCATCCGGGCCTCCAAGTCAACGGAACTGGATCGTGAGCATTTGGACTGCGCAGCGGATGATCCAATCTTGGAAATTGAGCAGGTGGGTTATCTGGATACAGGTATACCATTTGAATACTCGTTCTCGCGGCATCGGTACGATAAATTTGTGTTTACCACAGTGAATCGAATGCGTTGATTAGTAAAAAAATAAGCATAAGGGTTCGAGCTACATATTCTCGAATCCTTGTGCTTTTTTGTGTTTACAATAAGTTTAAGGGAAAATGAGATGCTTTATTTTTTACAATAAGCAATAAAACTTTCTATCCATTGTATGGTTATAGTTTCGCGTAAAATAGCACCATCTAATACAAGATAATCGCCAAAATTATCACTATCAAGAGGAGGAATAGTTTCATAACGTTCTTTATTTTTGCGTAAATGTTCCAGCCTATCTTGATGTTGAAGCAGCTGATGTTCCAACAAATATAATCGGGTTGTTATATCCAGATGATTAGAAAAATACATTCTCAGCTTAAACACATCTTTGGGAGTGGGTTCAATAGGCTCTGCTTTTTTTAGCCATTGTAAAAAATCTTCTTTGCCTTTCTCCGTAATCGAATACAATTTTTTTTCTAAAATTTCTCCGCTAATTTGGATCTCGTAGACGATAAGTCCCTCATTAAGCAGTTTTTTTAATTCTGGATAGATCTGACTATGCTTTGCAGTCCAAAATTCGCCTAAATCTTTACTGAATTCTTTACCTATATCATAACCAGTCATAGGTTCTTTATTTAACAAGCCCAGAATGGCATATTTTAAAGTTCTCATAAGGCACTCTTCCTAACATTTTCGTCGTTTATTGGTTAAGTATAACATATTTAGCGAGTCCATAATAAGATTGATATATTATTGAAAACATATTTAATAAAACATATAACTACATACATGTTCCTATTGATATATTGCAAAGCACGTGTTAATATTATTTCGAAATATGTGAATGATTTCACAATACAACGACGAGGGAGAAGAAGATCTCAGTGGAACTTACAAAAAAGAGATGGATTATTCTGATTGCAAGCTGTTTTATTAATCTGTGTATTGGATCAATTTACGCGTGGAGTGTATTTTCTGCCCCAATGGCAGAATATTTGAGCAGCGTCACAGGACTTAGTTTAACACCGGGGAATTTGGCTATTGCATTTACGATTACAAATTCGGTAGGTCCTATCACGATGATTTCAGGTGGCTGGATTAATGATCGATTCGGGCCCAAAAAAGTGATCTTTGTAGGGGGCTTGCTATTTGGAGGCGGTATGATTTTATCAGGATTTGCAACATCTGTAGGTTACCTGGTATTGGCTTACGGTATCGTACTCGGCCTAGGAACGGGAATGGTTTACGGATGCACAATTAGCAACTCTATTAAGTTTTTCCCTGACAAAAGAGGATTAGTTGGCGGTATAACAACGGCTGCTTATGGAATAAGCTCAGTTATTATACCTCCTATTGCCAATAGTTTAATCAGTAGGTCTGGTGTGACATCAGCATTCATTATCATCGGTATAGCATTTCTTATTATTGTATGTGCTGCTTCTTTCTTCATTGAGAAATGTCCATCTGACTTTGTTCCTGCAGGATGGACACCCAAGACTGTAAATGTTGGCCGTTCTATTCAGAACGACAAAGACTGGAAAGGCATGCTCTCAAGCCCTCTGTTTTATATCATGATCTTGTTATTAATGTGTGGTGCTTTTGCCGGACTCATGTGTACATCACAAGCTTCTCCTATAGCTCAGAAAATGATTGGTATGTCTGCGGCAGCCGCTACGACAGTTGTTTCCGTATTGGCATTGTTTAACACGGGCGGACGAATCGTTGCAGGCTATATTTCGGACAAAATCGGTCGAATCAATACCCTGGCTTTTTCTTCTGTCTTTTCGGTCATAGGACTCACATTGCTTTATTTTTCAGGCGAAGGTAGTGTGTTGACATTCTATATTGGTATTTCAGTTATTGGTTTATGTTTTGGTGCACTGATGGGGGTATTTCCTGGATTTACTGCCGATCAGTTTGGTGTGAGAAATAATAGTGTGAATTATGGAATTATGTTTATTGGATTTGCAACAGCAGGATACTTTGGCCCATCGATTATGAGTCATGTTTACAGCACAGACAGTAGCTATCAGAGAGCCTTTGTCATTGCGGCCGTACTTGGCATAACCGGACTTGTTCTAACATTTGTATATAAGTTCACTACCCGAAAAAATCAGAAGATGGCTGTGGATATGAATCAGAAAGCTATCAATTAACCCATAGCAATAAATACAGATAAGGAGCATGAGATCATGCAAAGAAAATATCCCAATCTATGTAAACCAATTACAATTGGAAATGTGACTTTCAGAAATAGAATGTTTGGCTCTCCTATGGGAGGTACAGATATTACAGCTGACTGCACTATTGGACCGAAATCTACAGCTTTTTATGAATTAAGAGCAAAAGGCGGTGCTGCGTCAGTTACGGTCAGCGAAGTCGTGGTTCATCCTGAGACGGAAGCTTCCCATATGTACCATCTGGATCTGGGGACAGTAGATTCTCTTGCTAGTTTTACCTATACTGCAGACGCTATTCGCCGTCACGGGGCAATTGCCAGTGTGGAATTGTCTCATTCTGGACAGTATGCAGGAACTTATCTGACTGACAAAAATAAGAAACAAGGACTTGCTCAGTGGGGACCCAGCCCCGGAGTACGCCCGGATGGCAGAGAAGTAAAGGAACTTTCGCAAGAACTAATTGATGATATCGTAGCAGCTTATGGTAGATGTGCTGGACTGGCCAAGAGAGCAGGTTATGAAATGATTATGGTTCATGGCGGACATGGATGGTTGATTAATCAGTTTTTTTCTCCTTATTTCAACCGCAGAACAGACAAGTATGGCGGAACTTTGGAAAACAGGGTGCGTTTTGCACAGGAGGTTCTGGACAGTGTCCGTGAAGCGGTGGGTTCTGGCTTCCCAATCGAGTTTAGAATGAGTGGTTCGGAGTTATTTGAAGGCGGCTATGACCTGACAGAAGGTATAGAAATTGCTAAATTAATCGAATCAAGAGTCGATTTACTCCATGTATCTGCTGGAACTTATCAGACAGGCTTTGGTATCACACATCCTTCGATGTTCTTGCCTCATGGAAGTAACGTTTATCTTGCAGCAGAGATTAAGAAGCATGTAAGTGTTCCGGTTGCAACGGTCGGCGGATTAAATGACCCGGCTCAAATGGAAGAAATCATTGCTAGCGGTCAGGCGGATGTTGTTGAAATGGCTCGCGCACTGCTTGCTGATCCAGAGCTTCCAAGAAAGGTGATGAGCAACCGCGACGAGGACATTATTAAATGTCTGAGATGCTTCACCTGTATGGCAGAACGTGCAGAAACATCCACAAGACGCTGTACAGTTAACCCATTAATTGGTCGCGAGATGGATGGAACAGAAATTTACCCTTCCCCTAATCCACGCAAGGTTTTAGTAGCCGGTGGAGGCCCAGGCGGGCTTTATGCAGCTCTTACTGCAGCCAAACGCGGACATAAAGTTATTCTATGTGAGAAGGCTGACGAGGTAGGCGGTATTTTGAGGGGAGAGCAGGCGATTCCTTTTAAATATGAGATGTATGAATTAGGTGTTACTCTCGGAAAGCTGGCTAAAGACGCTGGCGTTGAGATCCGTTTGAATACACCTGTTACTAAAGAGTATGCAGAGAAAGAAAATGTTGATGCGTTAATTATAGCAGCTGGTTCCGCAGCAATTGTTCCTCCAATTCCTGGATTGAATGGTGATAACGTAGTCATTGTTAATAACTACTACCTGGAGCAGGACAGGGTCAGCGATAGCGTAGTCGTATTGGGAGGAGGTCTGGCAGGCTGTGAAGCAGCCATTCACCTTGCTCAGGAAGGTAAGACTGTTCATCTGGTAGAGATGAGAGCAGAGCTGGCTCCGGATGCTAATATTAGACATCGTCCCATTATGTTAAAAGAAATCGAAAAGAATAACATTCAAGTTCATTTAGGATTTAAAGGGCTGAGTGTTACACAAGAAGGTGTTGTTTGCGCTGATCAAAATGGTGAAGAACATTTTGTTCCAGGTACTTCAGTCATTTGTGCGCTTGGACAACGGCCAAGAAGAAACGTAGTAGATGAGTTAATTGATTGTGCACCTTATGTCGCACAAATCGGAGATTGCGTTAAGGCATCTACCATCACGACTGCAATATATCAAGGATATCATGCAGCGCTTGATATCTGATTATCTGCGACTCACTATCACTGCCCGGCATGTGATACTTCAGGAGTCTAAGAGAGGTACTCGAACATAGCGGTTCAACACAAATTGCACAGCTCCTGCAAATGGGTACAACATTGCGCAAGAGCTGTGCGATATTTTTTTAAGGATTAAGGCAATATTCCAAGTGTGAAAGTTAATTGCCAAGCAATCTTACTTCATGCACCGTCGGGGTATACCAGTTGTTCGGGTTATTGAATAGCACTGCATTTACAAGGTTGATTCGCACGTAGCGAGCTTGAAAATTGACTTTGTCACTGGTAAAACCATACGTGGTATTACCTGTACGATCAATCGTGGAGTAGTTAACTCCATCCATGCTGTATTCAATTTTATATTTGTAATACGCTTCAGATCCTTTGTACATAAACCATGAAATATCCACTTCGCTGATGGTCTTGGTACTGCCTAAATCGACCTGCCACCAAGCGGGCCAGGATGCGGAGGCAGCCTTCCACGAGGTTTGGGCGTTGCCGTCGTTCGCCAGTGAAGCTGGAGAACTGGATGCGGCTGAGCTAGCAGTCGCTGTTTTGCCCTGTGCGTGATTCACAAGGGACGGCAGGATTACTGTGCCTGTCGCAGCATCCAGATCCCAGCTACTGTACCAGTTCAGGGTTGCTGTTTTGTTGGAGTCATTCAGAGTTAGTGGCAACCAGATGAATTTGTGGTCGCTCAGATTGAGCGGATTCCAGCGGTCGCCCATATAGATGTAGCTGGTTCCTGCGCTACCCGTAATCGTGGCGATGGAATGGATTTGCGAGCCGTAAGCCGCTGGATCACCGAAGGGTGACAGAGCAGACCAGCTTCCAGTCATGGAACTGGCGGTTGCGTAAGCGCCCTGATTCGGATACCAGCCAGATGCCTGCGAGGTGAACAGGTAGTAGATATTGTTCTTTTTCACAACAGCAGGAGCTTCGCGATAGCCATTTTCAAAAATCCAGCCAACGAACGACTGCACACCTGTATAATCGGCTGTCAGCTTGAAGATCGCCATCGTATCATTGGCGCCGCCATTTTTACGGGAAGCTGTAATAAGGTAGCCGCTACCGTCCGTATCCGTGAACACCGTCATATCACGAGACTCGTAATTCAGTGGGCGGAAGCTGCCTTGGTAGGCAAAATTTCCGTCGGGTGTATCGCTGGTAGCGACGGCTACACGACCTAGTGAGTAGTCCGTGCCATTTTCATAGTGCGCCCATAGTACATATTTTCCGGTGGTTTTGTTGTAGATAACTTTGGGACGCTCGATTTTGCTCGAATTCAGCTCAGGGGCGGAATCTTTGGTGAGAATACTGCTGCGGAAGGACCAATTTTTCAAATCGGTTGAGGTATATACGTTCACTTTTTCAAATTTCCAGTTTTCGGCGTGCTCGCCGTACCAATAATAAGTAGAACCTACTTTTAGAATATTACCGCTGTTCGCCTGAATCGGGTTACCTGCGGTGTCTTTCCAATCCGTTCCGTTCGTAATGGCTGTGCTTGCTGTTGCGCTCAGGGATAGTTCAGCATTGGCGATGTCCAAGCCATTCAGCGCTTGGTTTACCTCGGTCCCGTAGGTTGCTTGCGTAACGCCTCTTGTATTGGCATGTGCTGTGTCGGGTTGAAGACCCGCACTGGTCACTGCGAATAGGATACAAATCCATGCGGCTAACCATTTGCTGCTGTTGATCCACTTCACGATATCATCTGCCTCCTTTAACACGGATAGGATGGGTCGGAATGGCTTGTCCGGCACCTCATTTTCGATTTTACCCTAATTGGAAGCGTTTACAAGTGGAATAAATTGAAGTCTTTAGCATGGTGAAACTGTTGTTACGAGAAAGGACAAATCTGATCACTGCATACAAAATAGGTATATAGATATTTGAAACTTTGGGGAAAGCTCGTCAGTTATGTGGGAAGCGTTTGTAATTGTGCGTTTTGTCATTGACACGTTCACATTATTTTAAATTTAAAGTGACTGGAATCACATAAACGGTTACTTTATGTGGGTATACTTGCTTTAAATTGAGGGTTACAAATGGAACATATATTGAAATACCCTTTGTTATCTTATTTTGGAGAGAAGAGGGATACAAAGATGCTAAGTGAGCAAACCATTGCAACGATCAAATCGACTGTACCTGTTTTGGAGGTACACGGAACTACAATCACCAAGCGTTTTTACCAGATGATGTTTGAGGCCCATCCCGAGCTTCTCAATATATTCAATCACGCGAATCAGAAACAAGGACGTCAACAGGGAGCGCTGGCCAATGCTGTATACGCGGCTGCACAGCACATTGACCGTCTGGAGGAAATTCTTCCGGTGGTACGTCAGATTGCACATAAGCATCGCAGTTTGGGAATTAAGCCCGAGCATTACCCTATCGTCGGAAAATATCTGCTCGCTGCGATCAAGGACGTACTGGGAGATGCGGCTACAGACGAGATCATTGCCGCATGGGCCGAGGCCTATGGTGTGATCGCTAATGTATTTATAGACATGGAAGCTGAAATGTACAAGGAGGCTGGACAGCAGCAGGGAGGCTGGTCAGATTTTAAGAGCTTTGTTGTGCAGAAAAAGGTTAAAGAAAGCGACCAGATTACGTCCTTTTATCTGGTGCCGCAGGATGGACAGGTGTTGCCTGAATTCGAACCTGGGCAATATATAAGCTTAAAAATGGAAATTCCGGGTGAACATAATACCCACATTCGTCAATACAGTCTTTCGGATGCCCCGGGCCACTCCCACTACCGGATATCTGTAAAGCGAGAGGATGCTGTAGAGTCCCGTCCGGCAGGTAAAGTATCCGTGTATCTGCATGAGCAGGTGCAAGAGGGCGATGTGCTTCAGGTATCTGCACCGGCGGGTGATTTTACGCTGGATCGGGCAGATCGCAGACCTGTCGTGCTGATCAGTGGCGGGGTCGGGCTAACCCCGATGGTCAGTATGCTGGCTTCCTTGGTGAAATCTGCTCCGCATCGGCCTATCACCTTTGTCCACGCAGCAGTCAACGGGGATAACCATGCTCTGCGTAATGAGGTAGAAAAGCTGGTCGCCACACATGCACAGGCTGCAGTTCGCTGGTGTTACAGCAGACCAACGGAGCAGGATCGGCTGGCACAGGCTTTTCACAAGGAAGGCCGTTTGGATCTGGCCTGGTTACAATCCGTGATACCGGAACGTAACGCACAATATTACTTTTGCGGCCCTGAGGGATTCATGCAATCGGTATACGGCCTGTTGAAGGAGTGGAATATCCCTGCTTCGGATATCCACTATGAATTCTTTGGTCCTGCTAGCGCATGGGAAGCAGAAGCACAATGACACATCAAAAAAGACGAAGGATATTTATCCTTCGTCTTTTTTGCGATGATTACGATCGAAAATCCTCTCATTGGGTACTACTTTTCAAAGTGCGCTCCTGTTTTCATAACAAGGGAGTACGCAAAAATTCCATACCTTGCGGCATATATGGGCGTAAAGCCTCCGGAATACGGATCGAACCGTCCTCTTGCTGGTGATGCTCCAGCAACGGGATCAGAATCCGGGGCGAAGCGACCGCTGTGTTATTGAGCGTGTAACAATATTTCAGCTTGCCGTCCGCATTGCGGTACCGGATGTTGGAACGGCGCGCCTGGAAATCAAGCAGCTGGGACGACGAATGTGTCTCGCCGTAAGCCTGGCGGCTGGGCATCCATGTCTCAATGTCCACCTGCCTGTAGGTTTTTTGCGCCATGTCGCCTGTACAGACAGCCATCTTACGGTAGGGCAGCTCCAGCAGTTGAAGCAGGTCTTCCGCATTGCGCGTAATCTCCTGAAACATCTGTTCCGAAGCGTCCAGGCTGGCTTCGCAGATGACGACCTGCTCAACCTTGGCAAACTGGTGCACACGATACAGTCCGTGCACATCCCTTCCGGCCGAGCCGACCTCATTGCGGAAGCATACGGACACGGCTGCCAGCCGAATCGGGTCCGTAACATCCACGATCTCACCGCTGTAATACGAGACCAGAGGCACTTCCGAAGTGCCTACAAGCCACTGATCCTCACCTGTGATGCGGTACGTCTGATCCAGTCCGAGCGGGAAAAAACCAGTGCTGTGCATGGCCTCTGCACGTACCATCAGCGGAACATCCAGCAACTGGAATCCGCGTTCAGTCAGCAGATCCACCGCAAGTTGCTGCACAGCTCGATGCAATGCAACCCCTGCTCCCGTCAGATAGTAGTTACGGGTACCGGCTGTTTTGACACCCCGAGGGACGTCGATTAGCTTATGAAGCTCACCGAGCGTCATATGATCCTTTGGTTCAAATCCGAAGTTCGGAACCGGCCCGACCTGCTCCAGTTCTACATTATCCTCATCCGATCTCCCCCGTGGCGTATCTGGCGATACGATATTAGGCATCAGAAGCAAGAGTTGTTGAAACTGTTCCTCTACTTCCTGTTGCGGGGCTTCCAGAAGATCTAGTCGTCCGTTAATTTCTTTGACCTGCCGCTTTGCCACTTCTGCCTGTTCACTCTGGCCGGCATGGATTAGCGCGCCAATATCCTGACTACATTGATTACGCTTCTGCCGAAGCTGTTCCACTTCCTGAAGTAGCTGTTTTCTCCGATCATCCAGGGTCAACAGCTCTGCGACCGATACCTGTATTCCTTTGCCGTCTGCTGCTGTCTGAACCTGTTCTTGATGCTCTCTGATCCATTTGATATCCAACATGACACCGCACTCCTTTTCGGATAAAAATACAAAAAGCGCCCTCATCCACATGGGACGAGGAGCGCTTTGGTCTCGCGGTGCCACCCAAATTGACCAGACAGCATGACAGATGTCATAACTCTCCAATCCACTTTGCTCCGCTGTAACGGGCGGGTCCGGTTTACTTAGGTACATATCGCCATATCCTACGCTAACGTATGGTCCTTGGCGTAAACGCCTCCGAGTTGGATGCTCTTCATAGGCATAATATCGTTTGCTTTTTTGTAAGTATACGGATTTTCGGCAGGTTAATCAAGGGCATGACTCTGCAACACATCCATGCGGGTTTCATGTTTGCGAAGGGGAAAGGTAGGCTTTATTTCTTATGTATATCTGTCCTACTTTTTCTGTGATGATGGAACTGGAAGAATATTTAAGTAAAAGCCCCAATTTAACGCCCAAAATGGGCTATAGTCTCTATAATGACTTTTTAATTTCATGTAAAATGTAATGATTACCAAAATGGACAGCAATGGAGGAGAACATGGAGGATTTTAAAGATCGTTTACATACGATCCGCCAAGAACAGAACAAGCTGCTCAAGGAGTATCAAACATTAATCGCGGACTATGAAGCCTCAGATATCATTTTGGAGAATGAGGTTCTGCGAAAAAAGTTCGAGGATTATCAGGCTCGCTGCATTCACTTGGAAGAGCGAGTACGACATATTGAGCAGGAAAATGGAAAGCTGCGCACTGCGCTGACGGAGCAAATGCTGAGTGAAAAAGCGAATATGATCCGCATTTCGCGTGAAAAGCTGGAGACCTATTTTGCCTCCAGAACTACAGAAGGGGAAAATCGGCTGACAGCCTTTGAATATGGGGCTAAAAACCGGGTGGACCAGCTTATTCAGCAAACTACGCATGAGCTTAAAGAAGATCAGGACGAGATCGTCGCCAGATTACGACTGTTCTCAGAGGAGATTCGTGACCGAATCATGGAGCAACGCGGGCGGTTTCAGGAGGCCGAGCGCAAATTGCTTCATCAGACGGCGAGCGAGCTCCAGCAGCTCGGAGAAGAAGAAATCAGCGAAGAAACGATGCAGAAGCGCATGAAGCAAAATCAGTTTGAAATGAAGCTAGGCTTGAACTGGATCAACAAGCTGGGGATTTTGCTCATTATATTGGGTGTGGGAGCCGCTTTTAAATACTCATACTCGAACTGGTTTACAGGAAATATGAAGGGCGTGGCCTTCTTTCTGCTAGGAGCGCTGATGCTGGGAGGCGGCGAATGGCTGTACCGCAAGCAGAAGCAGACCTTTGCGCTCGGTATTTTGGGCGGCGGTATTTCTGTACTGTACGGATCGATTTTTTACAGCTACTTTTTGCTAGAAATCATAGGAATGTATACAGGCATAGGCTTATCCGTACTCGTTACGGTGACCGCTGTGCTACTGTCATTAAGGTATGAATCCCGAACGATATGCTCTTTTGGTTTAGTAGGGGGATATCTCCCGCTCTTTTCCTATATGGCAGCGAACGGACTGGAAGGGAACGCCGTGTATATCGCCATGGGCTATTTGTTCCTGTTAAACTTGCTGATTCTGCTTGTATCCTTCCGCAAACGGTGGGTCGTCGTGCAATATATCAGCTTTTTACTTAATACGCCCTTGATGATTGTGCTGGCGTGGTTATCGGAAAGTGCCGTAGCGAGCATGCTGTATGCAGTCATTACATTTGCGATGTACCTCGGGATGACGCTGTGGGTGCCGTTCCGTTTAAAAACAAAACTGTCATGGCTGGATTTCTCCCTTTTGGCTCTGAATACAGTCGTGAGCTGTTCCGTTCTGTATTCTCTGTTCGGCGATGCAGGCCTGGATGATTATAAAGGCTTGCTGGCTCTCGTCTTTTGCTTGGTGTACGGGGGTCTGGGACAATGGGTCCGTCGATATATTCCAGAGGAGAAACAAACCAAAATATTATTTTATGCGACTTCGTTGACCTTTGCCATCCTTATGGTGCCGTTCCAGTTTGGAGTTAGATGGTTATCCATGGGCTGGTTGATCGAAGCGGTTCTTCTTACATTATATGGGCACCGTTACCGGTTGAAGGAATTGGAACGAGCTGGCTGGGGCATTTTATTACTGTGTCTGGGCGCATTCTTTTTCGTCGATTTCCCTATATATCTGTTGTCAGGATTTGAGACAGACTATTTTGGACTCAAATATACGCTCATTACACTGGGAATGTTGATCGTTACCGTCTTCTATGCGATTCAATTTAGCCGTCCGAATGCTTTCAAAAACAATCGTTTGTACGAAATGCATATCATGCAAGGATTTAAATATGTAGCTTTGGTGAACGTGTATTTCTACCTTTTGTATGAAGCAGGGCATTGGTATAACATCGTTGTATCCGACGGGTTTGTCCATTACACCTTGTACAAAGTGTTGTTGTACACCTGCGTATCGCTGGTGTTGGCTTATTTCCTGCCTAAGGTGAGGTTGCTGTATGATCGGGTGATTAAATACTACAGCTTGGCGTTGTACGTCATAGGCTACGCGCTGGCACTGGTGATCACCGTAACGGTTCCAACCTTGCATGAAAATTATGCACAAAATACGGCTGCTGATTATGTGGCGTTAGTGGTACTCGCAGCCTTTAATGTGCTGGTATTCTTCAGCAGCAGGGATTTTCTGAACGCACTGATGACCCGACATTATAGAAGCAATGAGTTGTATCCGGTCATTATGGGTGTATATTTGCTGGGTATCATAACCGCCTTTCTCGGAGTTCAGTTCCGCCTGGGGGATGCTGGTCTTGTGTTCAGTCTGGTGTATTTACTGCTGGCCATTTTGTATATTGTATACGGCTTCCTCAAGCGAGTGGTCTACATTCGCAGATTTGGATTGGGCTTGACCTTGCTGTCGACAAGTAAGCTGCTGTTGTATGATCTGCACCTGTTAACGACGGGGAGCACGATTGTAGCCTACTTCTCTTTTGGTGTTGTACTGTTGGCGATTTCGTATATTTATCAAAAAGTATCTAATCGCATGGGAGAGACCATAATAAAGAAGAATGTTGAAGAAAATATGTAGTTTTCTGTTGTATTTTGTAGATACGGAACATTATGAAAATAAATCCGGTAATAGTGAAAAATTATGCATGACCTTACATCCTACTTACGCTATAATGAGTAAAAATTATTTATGTACGCATGCTCATGTTTATGCGTAAGTAGAGAGAATGAGGGGGATATAATGAATTTGAGCAAGGGGCAGAATAGCCTGTCTGATAAAAATGAACGCTTCTCGTCTGCTGGATTCATATTGGCGGCGATCGGGAGTGCGGCAGGACTAGGTAACATATGGAAATTTCCGTATATTACAGGACAATATGGCGGAGCTGCATTTTTCTTATTGTTTATTGTCTGCCTGTTGCTTGTTGGTTTGCCTGTACTTTTAGCAGAGCTTGCGCTTGGTCGTGCAGGTCGAGGAAGTGCTGCTTCTGCAATGGTAAAAGTAGGCGGTCACCCGATTTGGGGCAAGATGAGCATTATGTTTGTTATCGTGCCTTTTGTTATCTTATCGTTCTATGCCATTGTAGGAGGCTGGACACTGCATTATGCCGTAGAGGCATTTAGCGGAAATCTGTTTTCAAATAATGATTTTGCTGGACAGTTCGCTTCTTTTTCCTCCGGGTATGCGCCGTTGGTTTGGCTGTTAGTTGTTTTTGCATTTACAGCAGTCGTGGTTACTCTTGGGGTATCAAACGGGATTGAAAAGTTCAATAAAATTTTGATTCCTGCCAAGGTCATCCTGTTGCTCGTGTTGATGATTAACGCTCTTATGCTGCCAGGCTCTGGTGCGGGCGTATCCTTCTTTCTGAATCCCGACTTCTCTAAGCTAAGTATAGAGTCTGCATTGGTTGCTTTGGGACATGCCTTCTTCTCACTCTCACTGGGGATGGGAATTATGATCACGTACGGTGCGTACGTGGATCGCCGTCAATCGCTGGGTGGAGCCATGCTGGCAGTTGGTGGCGGAGATTTAATCTATGCGTTTATCGCAGGTATGATTATTTTCCCTACAACCTTCTCCTTCGGAATTAACCCAGCTCAAGGACCATCGCTGGTTTTCATTGCTTTACCGGCTGCTTTCTCGGCAATGCCTTTTGGTGCATTCTTCGGCGGTTTGTTCTTTGTACTGCTGGCGGTTGCTGCATTAGGTTCTATGGTATCCTTGCTGGAAGTTCCAGTAGCCTATGTCATGGAGCGTATGCGTTGGAGCCGGGTTCGCTCTGTTATCGTCGTATCGGTCCTGTGCTTGATGCTGGGCGTCCCTTCTGCATTGTCCATGGGCCTGGTGCCGGAATTAAAAGTGGGGGATAAATCATTCTTTGATTTCGTAGACTTCACCGCTTCCAACATCTTCTTACCGTTAGGCGGTTTGTTGATTGTTATATTCACAGGTTATTACTGGAAGACTGCGGCTGAGCATGCGAACATCAAACCCTTCTGGTTCAACGTGTGGTTATTCGGTCTCCGGTATGTTGCACCGATCCTGATGTTGTTGGTCTTCCTTCATACCTCAGGTATCATCAAATTTTAAGAGCATAGAATACTAATAAAAAGGCATTTTCTTCCTAAGGGAAGAGATGCCTTTTTTTGTATATCTATCAGTGGTTACCTAACTGTGGAAAGGAATGATATAATAAAAACATTGTCATTAATTTTAACTTCATTGAAATCATTACGATTATGAAGTTTTATATAATGAATGAAAAGGCTACAGGGCATCGCACAGACGATGTGCAGGAGAGGGAAAGGGCAGAAGAGCATTGAAACAGACAGGGAGCTTGAATTTGCAAGAAGGACGGCGGCTGAAATGAAGTCTAAACAATTGCCGTCACAACGTCGTTATATGCCAGGTTTGGATGGATTAAGAGCGCTGGCGGTCATCGCAGTCATTGTGTATCATCTGAATCCGGATTGGTTGCCGGGTGGTTTGTTGGGTGTAGGCGTGTTTTTTACTTTGTCGGGGTATCTGATTACAGATATTTTGGTGAGTCAGTGGGATACATATCATAGTTTTAAAATGAAAGATTTCTGGTTGCGTCGTGCCAGAAGGTTGCTGCCTGCCATGTTGACGGTTGTGGCTGTCATTGTCCTGTGCTCGTTGCTTTTCGATCCGTCACGGCTAACGGCCTTGCGCGGAGATGTACCTGCCGCATTGGTGTATATGAGCAATTGGTGGTTTATCTTCCATCAGGTTTCGTATTTTGAAAGTTTCGGCCCACCTTCTCCGCTCGGGCATCTGTGGTCGCTGGCGGTGGAGGAGCAGTTTTATATCTTATGGCCTTTACTGCTGGCGCTTGGGCTAAAATTCATGCCCAAGCGTATTGTGCTCGCAGGCTGGGTGACTTGTCTGGCGTTAATATCTGCACTCCTGATGGCCGTGATTTACGTACCAGGAAGCGACCCGAGCCGGGTGTATTATGGCACGGATACGCGCGGATTTGCTCTGCTGATCGGTGCGGCGCTGGCCTTGGTATGGCCAAGCGGCAAACTGAAAGAGCAAGCTTCTCCTAAGGCGCGTATGCTTTTGGATAGCATCGGTGCAATAAGCTTGCTGCTGCTTTGTCACTGGGCGTGGGCCTCGAATGAATACGACCCATCTCTGTACCGGGGCGGCCTGCTGGGCATAGCTTTGGTCACTGCTATTGTGGTCGCAGCGTTGGCACATCCGGTAAGCCACCTTGGTCGTCTCCTTGGAATCAAGCCGCTACGCTGGATTGGAGCCCGTTCCTATGGACTGTATCTGTGGCATGTTCCGGTTATTACGCTAACGACGCCTCAAGTAGATACCGATGGCGTGCATGTGATGCGTATCATTTTACAATTGCTAGCTACCGTATTGCTGGCGTCTCTCTCATTTAAATATATCGAGGAGCCGATTCGCCATGGAGGATTCCGCCACTGGATCACAGAAATCCGTTCAGCGGTTCGTAGACAGGCGCGGTGGAGATGGATGCCTACAACTACAGCGGCTGTGCTTTTTGCAGGTATTCTCGTGGGTACCGTCCACCTGTACGTGGCGTCTCCTGATGCAACGATTCAGGCGGCATCAAGTGATGAGAAGCCAGTCGCAAAGGCAAAAGCGATGCCGCCGCTTCACGGAGCGGTATCCGTGGCTTCCAAGGAGCCCAAAGCCATCAAGCTGCAAGGGTCCGAGGGCAGCAAGGTGCAGATCCCAGTCCCGTCTCAAGGCCAGACGCCTAAAAACACGGCGGTCCAGGCTGGTACTACGGACGATGTTACGAAACCGTCGGAACCTTCGGACAAACCCAAACAAGCTACGCCTATTACAGGTGATGGGTCGAGTGTGACCGCCATTGGAGACTCTGTCATGTTGGATGTACAGTCGTACATTCAGGATTCCTTCCCGGGAGCTGTTGTAGATGGACGGATCGGCCGTCAGATGGCGGAGGCGCCTGCCGTACTGGAGCAGCTAAGACAGAACGGACAGCTGGGTAAGACAGTTATTATTGAGCTGGGCACGAACGGCGCTTTCACCAAGGATCAGTTAGCGAATTTGCTGGCCAGTCTGAAGGATACGAAGCATATTATACTCGTGAATACCCGTGTGCCTCGGCCGTGGGAGAGTATTGTGAACAAGCATCTTGCCGAAGCAGCGTCCCAGGACCCGCGAATTACAATGATTGACTGGTATGCAGCTAGCTCTGGTAAAAATTCATATTTCGAGCATGACGGAGTACATTTAAAACCTAGTGGTGCTAAAGCTTATGCGTCCTTGTTGGCTCAGGCCTTAACGAAGCAATCGTAATAAACTGCAATGATACTCATAAATTATGCAAATGCAAGACAAGAAAGCCACCGGGAGTAGGTTGTCCTCTGGTTGAAGTGCATCCCTAAATTTTCATCGGCTAAACCTAAGGGTTTTTCCCATGGCCATTCTAAGGCGTGTACATCAACCCTGATCCGGTGGTTTTTCTTATTTTAGTGGGAGGTACATAAGCTAATGGAAAAGGGCTATTCACATAGTAGGACAAGAGAACACCGCTTGAAGAGGAACAGAAAAAGACTAATTTTACTTGCTATTATATTATTTGTGGCAGGCTGTATTACTTTCATTGCGATAAAGGTCTCAGATAACAAAACGCATGCGCCAACACAGGAGCTTGCTAAAAAAACAGATTCCGTATCCAAGGACTCATCAAAAGGTAAAGTAAATGCGGGGGCAAAAGGTAAAGCGGTCTCTCCAAAAAGCGACCCCGAAGTAGAAGATGGTGCCTTTGTCGAAAAATATTTAAAACAGCAAATGCTAGGGCAGATGCCCGATGGAGCCGATGGTAAAAAAGTGGCCTACTTATCCTTTGATGATGGTCCATCCGTGACGGTAACACCTAAAATATTAGACATTCTGAAAAAACAGAAGGTCAAGGCAACCTTTTTTATCGTAGGAAAAGAAGCCGATGAAAATGAACATACCAGGAACATTATCAAAAGAATTGTTAAAGAAGGTCATGCGATAGGAAACCACACGTACTCTCATAATTATAAGTATTTATATCCTAACAAGAGGGTAAGCACGGACCATGTTATGCAGGATATTGAGAGGAACAATAAGGTGTTAAAAAGTATTCTGGGGCCAGAGTTCACCACAAGAATGATCCGGTTTCCGGGGGGCCACATGACATGGAATAGCAGAGATCCACAGGGGATGGCTGCTTTGGATAAAGTTTTACATCAAAAGGACTATCATCAGGTAGATTGGAATGTATTAACGAAGGATGCAGAGGGGAAATCCAAGAAGGCACCGGCACTAATCAACCAGTTTATAAGGTCAGTCAAAGGTCGTGAAAAAGCCATCATACTCATGCATGACACCTATGGTAAAGAAGAAACCGCAAAAGCGTTGCCGCAAATTATAGAATTCCTAAAGAAACAGGGATATGAGTTTAAGGTTATGAAGTAGGATATGTTTATATGTAAGAAAAGGACGGGGCTGATGGCCACCGTCCTTTTTGCAATTAAGGTTTATACTTCGCGTGTTTAGATGCGTTCTGCTTCACCCATCGCCTGAATGAAAGCCCCGATACCTTTGGGATCGTTGGTTATAATCGGCTCGCTGATATAGTAAGCGAAGGTGCCATCCCGACGATCTTTACCACCCAAACCGCTTACTTGCACCGTTTTGTTCAGATTCACGAGTCCTTCTTCAGTAATCGTGATAAATTCATCGATAATTCCCTTACGGATAATTTCTGCCTCTTGACGATATTGCTCTGGCAGATAGCCTTTGCGAACGCCCTTGGCAATAGCATAGAGAATCATGCAGGAAGCAGAGGCTTCCAGATAGTTGCCTTTCACATGGCCCAGGTTGAGCACTTGATAAAAGACTCCACTTTCTTTATCACGCACTTTCAGCAGGGCTTCCAGTGTTTCCGTCAGCATATCAATCAGGACGGGACGGTCTGCATGATCCTCTGGAATATAGTCCAGCACGTCAACGAGTGCCATAACGAACCAACCCATCGAGCGTCCCCAGAAATTTTTGGAGCAGCCTGTTTCCGGGTTGCACCAATGCTGCTCACCTTTCTCATCCCAGGCATGGTAGAGCAGGCCTGTTTTAGGATCACGTGTATGTTCATAGCAGAGCTTGAATTGCAGGGTCACATCGTCAAACTCTGACGGATCTCCGAATTCACGGATAAATTCAGCGTAGAACGGGGCACCCATGTACAAGCCGTCGAGCCAAATTTGATACGGATAAATTTGCTTATGCCAGAATGCGCCTTCGCTTGTGCGCGGGTGTTTTTCCAGCTGACTGCGTAATTGGTAGGCTGCCTTTTTATATCGTTCATCTCCTGTAGCACGATACAGAGAGAAGAGCAGCTTGCCGTTATTCACATGGTCAATATTGTACTCATCTACTTTATAGCGCTGAATAACGCCATTTTCGTCAACAAAATGATCCATATGTTTCTTTATATATTCCATATACTTGGGATCGCCTGTCAGTTCGCCAACCCATTCCAGACCTCTGTAAATGACGCCGTGGTCATATTCCCATTTTTCATAAAATTCCGGACTTCGTTGTAGAACGGAATCGCTCATACGTACTGCCCAAGAATCTGTTTTTGTAGGACTGGTGGTTGGTTGTGATGTTGGATTTGCCATGATACAGTCACCTCTTTAGTAAATGTTTAATCTGTATTTGTTATTGTTATTACATAGACGGAGTGTGTGTTTTAGGGTCAACAGGTTTGTTCTTGAAGCCCACGTTATTGTTGCCCCAGCACCGATCGTAATGGAAACCTGTCAGTTCCTCGAATACCTTTCGTGCTTCCGGTTTGGCTGATTTCATGGAGCCACCGTTTTTGAGGCGGTCAATTTCGGCGATTAGCTTCTTGTGGCTGTCAATATCCAGCTTCATCACGACAGACGCAATCATACCGATGATCGCGAGAACGATGGTACCGACCACGAGTACATAAAAGATGGCGTGCTGAGCAGCGACTGGCTGACTATCAGCCCCGGATACAAAGCCAAAATGCTGTAATACCCAGCCAAGAATGAAGACGACAACGGCCCGCACCATTTTTCCGGCAAAAGTCATCATACCTGCATAAATACCTTCCCGGCGACGGCCGGTCAACGCTTCATCCACATCGGCAAGGAACGTGTATTGATTCCAAGGGATGTAGTAGACGCCCCCAGTACCAAGCCCCATGAACAGGGTGATGACATATAGCCATACCATCGTATTCGAGGCTCCCGTTATATAGAGCAGGCCATAACCAGCTACGCTAAAGCAAACGACAACGAGTGCGGCGATGAAAGGCATACGGAACCCTTTACGCACGCAGAATTGGATGAAGAAATAGGTAGAAATCAATTGAATGACAGAGTTAAAGCTGTTCAAATTGGATACCATCTCCGAGCTTTGGAACAAGGAGAAGACAATAAAGTACGTAAAAGCAGAAGTAAACAGCCACTCAGCTGAAAAGCCGCCCAGGTACATCCCGAGATGATGACGGAACGTCTTGACTCGGAAGGTAGAGGAAATGTCGACAAACAACTTTTTCATCGAATCTATAAAGGAAAGCGGAGCTTCACCTTCCAGTTCCTTTTGCAGTTCCTCACTTGGACGTTCCCAGGAGTTTTTGTATAAGAATGCCATCGCAATCAGCAGAATAGCTGCAAAAACGAGACCGGTATAAAAGAAAGGCAATGGAGAGTCTTTGCCATACTCGGCAATAAAGCGACCAGGGATAAAAGCGGCAGCGAAATTGGCAATTTTGCCAAACATGGCCTTCCATCCAGTCAATCTGGAGCGTGCGCCGAAGTCCCGGGTCATCTCCGACGCTAGTGCTTCATACGGCACCATGACAGAGGTATACACCAGTTCAAACAGCACATACGTACTCAGGTAATACCAGAAGCCCAACCCATCTACCCAAAGCATCGGATACACGAGCATCAGCGGGATACCCATCATGATGAAAAAGCGACGTCTGCCGAATTTACGGCCCAAGCGGGTCCGGTGAAAGTTATCGCTGATAAAGCCCATGACCGGATTGCTGACCGCATCTATGATGCTGGCAACAGAGAAAATGGCCGCGGCCTGAACGGGAGACAGTCCGCAAAAGGTTGTATAAAAGTACATTAACCACGCACCGCTAATAGCAAGTGCGCCACTTCCCAGCATGTTACCGCTTCCATAGGCGAGTGTATGTTTCAGTGTGATTCTTCGTTCCATGATCTGTTCACCTCATATTTTGTCTGGTTATGAGGACAATCACCGGTCGCTATATTATGCAGAATTGTCTAAGTTGGTAGATGGGCCAGGGCGTCCTGAGTTGGAAGGGGCGTTTAGCGTGCCCCTATATTAGTGCCGCTCGGTGTTCCCGAGCCGATCAGATCGCTTCCTTTGGCCAGCTTAAGGAAATCACCTAGCTGGATGGAACCGTCTGCACTTCGAGTGATAGAAGGCGTGAGACTAACAAAGTCGTCTGCACTGACTACCAGACCTTTGGCATTTGTCGATTTTTTGTTTTTCCACCAAACGCTAGAGTTGTCCTGATCTGTACCGCTTGTTTTGTCACTAGCGCTTCCCTCAAAGGAAAGATTGTTTATGAACACGTGATCACCCTTGTCAAAAGCAAAATTACTTTGTCCATTGTCCCACGAAGTATTATTGGTCAACGTAATGCTGCCGGGGTTGCTATTGTAGGTGAAGCCGTGTTTTTTGTTCTGGAAAGCAATGCTGTTTTTCACAATATGGTTGACTTTGATTTTGTCTCCACCCAGCTTAAATCCGTTGCCGTCGCTGTTCGCGGTAGACGTTCCATCTGAGGTCTGCCCGTTGTGGTGGGCCACACTGTTCAAAATGGTTACTTCGCCGATGGGACCCGTTTCGGTTTTGCTATACAAATCCCAGCCATCGTCTACGTTGTACGCAGCCAAGCAGTTATCAAACACATTGCCTGATCCTACAGTTAATTTAGCCGCGAAGCCATCGGCATCCTCACCATTATCGGGATCAGCGTTATCGTGAGAGTAAGAATTCAAAATCAAATTGTTCGAAGGCCACTCACTAGTGGAAGCGTTAGGCGAGTAACGTCCAAGCTGGAGTCCAGTATCCCGGTTGTGGTGGGTTTCCACGTTTTCGATTCGGTTATTGCTGCCGCCGATATAGATACCATTATCTCCGGCACCCTTTACTTCAAGGCCCTTTACTAGCCAAAAGTCTCCGTTAAGCTGAAGTCCACGATTGGCTGAACCAAAGGCTTGAGCAGAGAAATCAAGTACCGGCTTTTCACTACCGTAAGCGACCAACCCTTTGAGTGAGCCGTTATTGCCGCTGTTTTCACGCTGAATTGTAATCGTTGAGGAGTAAGTGTAGTTACCACCGCGCAGATAAATAGTTTTACCAGGAGCAATTTGTGTAAGTGCTGCTTCGAGCGTGGTAGGACTGGATATTGTACCCGGATTGGACACGTTACCATTTGGCGACACATACAAATCTCCTGCCGCTAACGTTGTGGAGACAGCTGTTGCGTCGGTTGTACTAACTGCCTCTTCTGTGAGTGCAGAAGAAGGGATGTCGTTGGATGACGTATCTGCGTAAGCGGTTCCAATAAGACAAGAAGAAGCGAAAACAAAAGAAACACCGAGCCTTAGAGCGTTAAATCCGTTTTTTGGACGATCATTTCGTTTAAACATGTAATTTCCTCCTTATTTGAGCTCATATTTTAAAAGAAGATAGCATCTATAAAAGTGACTCATGCTGTCTTTCCACTAAAAACAGGACACCTCCTGGGGGGACAGATTGATCTACCATTAGTCCAAAACGCTCTAAGAAGTATATGCACAGTGTAATATATGTTAACGTTTGCATCAACAGTTTTTTACTGTTTTTTTGATATTGTGAAAAAAAGTTCACACTTTTGTTTCAACTAAAAATGCAATTTTGCCAGACTGGGAAAATTTGATTATACTTAAACATTATACATATAATAGGAATGAAAACTGTGAGAAAGGGTGGGTTTAGTGCATGGAGAGTGGAAATCATTTGACGGATTCAACTGTCGAACAATTGCAGGAAAAGCAGCCACGAGTGAAAAATGAGATGATCGATTGGCTTAAGGCCATTATTGTAGCCATTGTGCTCGTGTTCATTATACGTTGGCTATTATTTGCGCCATTTATTGTTGAGGGAGCGTCCATGGAACCGAATTTCAAGACAGATGAACGAGTGGTCGTGAACAAGATGATTTATGATTTTCGTGATCCCAAGCCGAGTGAGGTTGTTGTATTCCATGTGAAAAAGGAACAAAAAGACTTTATTAAGCGTGTTATCGGAGTGGCTGGGGATACGATTCAGTATCAAGGCGATCATCTTTATGTGAACGGTAAGAAAGTAGAGGAGCCATACATTCAGGGAGCTATTCAGAATGCGCACGCCAAGGGAGAACTATATAACAATGTTGATTTTCCAAATGGAACCATAACCGATTCCAAGGTACCTGAGGGTTATATTTTTGTGATGGGCGACCACCGCAATAATAGTAGGGATAGTCGTGCTATTGGCTTTGTTTCTATTAAAGATATCGTTGGCCGTGCGGATGTGATTTTTTGGCCGGTGGATAGCGCGCAATGGGTTAAGCATAAATAATATAAGAGCGCCTAAGAGGGGGGGATTCCTCACTTAAGGCGCTTTTTACTTTATAATCTCATTATATTTTTTTCGTAAACGGGTCAGGAAGCTTGCTATGGACGAAATGCTAAAGGCGCTAGGCCAATTTAAGGCTTAGCATGTGTACCATGGACAAGCCTGTTTAGGCCTGAACAGGTTGAAACCAAGAGGACTTGCGCGAACAACACGCAAGTCCTCTTTTTTTTGCATCTGGCTTCGCATCCTTGACTCAGCCTTTGACGGCTCCAGCGACGACGCCTTTGACAATGTATTTTTGCAGAAAAATAAATACGATGATCGAAGGCAGAACAGCCATTACCATTGCGGTCATGGCGTATTGCCAGTCTGACGTATACTGTCCGACAAAGGTGTAGGCGGCCAGCGTCAGCGTTTTGGTGCTGGGTGAGCCATTGACCATGAGTAACGGAAGCAGAAAATCGTTCCAAATCCACATCACGTCGATAATGACAATGGTGGCGGTGACTGATTTCAGCAAGGGGAAAATCACGGAAAAGAAAAGCCGGAAGCCCGAGGCTCCATCGATTTTGGCGCTTTCGTCAATCTCAGCCGGAATACCTTTCACGAAGCCGTGATAGATAAACACTGCCAGCGGTGCGCCGAAGCCCCAATACAGCAAGCCAAGTCCCCAAGTGCTGTCTGCCAGATTTAAGTCTTTCGCCAGTCGCAAGACAGTGAGCATGATGGACTGAAACGGGATCAGCATCGGCATAATGCACAGCATGTAAATCACGGAGCTCCATTTGCTTTTGGTTCTTGCCAGCTTGTAGGCCGCGATGGAAGATATCAGCACGATACCTGCCAGGCCGACGACGGTAATAATGGTGTTATTGAGAAATAGGCGTGGATAGTCGATGAATTTCCATACATATACGTAATTATCCAGCGAAAGCTGCTTGGGCAGCGCAATGACGTCGGTCATGACCTCAGCGAAGCTTTTGAACGAATTGTTAATGGCGAGAAACAGCGGGTACAAAAATAACAGTGATAATACAATCATGCCCGCTTCTAGCAAAATACGTCCCGTACGGCTGCGTTGCATCAGGCTTCAACCTCCCTGCGTTTGAAAATAGACAATTGAATAATCGTAATGATCAGGACTGCAACGAATAAAATCAATGCTTTGGCTGTTCCGTAGCCATACAGATTGTTCTGGAATGTGTCCCGGTAAATATCATACGCAATGCTGTATGTCGTACCTCCCGGTCCACCGCCGGTCAGAGATAAAATGACGTCAAACACTTTGATCGAGTTGGTCAGTGCCATGAAGACTGAGATCGTAATGGAAGGTGCAAGCATCGGTAGAATAATACTGAAAAATCTCCGAATCGGCCCCGCGCCATCAACAATGGCAGCTTCTTTTAGATCCTCTGGCACAGATTGTAAGCCTGCAATATAAATGACCATGTAAAAGCCAATGGATTGCCAGATTGATACCGCCAAAATGGAAACAAACGCGAGCCCTTCCTCACCCAGCCAGCTTAGCTGGAAGATGCCCCAGCCTGTACTGTGTCCCAGTGACTCAAAGCCTTGCATGAAGATGAATTTCCATATAAAGCCGACAATCACGAGACTGAGGATATACGGGATAAAGAAGGCCGCCCGCAGCCAAGCCGAGCTTTTCAGCTTCATATCGAGAACGAGCGCCAGCAAAATGGCCAGCACATTCACCAATACAATGTACAGGATGGCATACTTGACGGTAAACCAGGCTGCATGTGCAAAATTGGCGTCCCCAAGCAGGATTTGCTTGAAGTTATCCAAACCTACAAATTTCGGATGTTTGGATATGCCGTTCCACTTGGTCAGGGAATAGCGTATCGTCATCAAAAATGGAATATAAAATGCAATCGTAATGCACAAGATTACGGGCAGTGTGAATAAACCGAATTCCAGTTTACTACCCTTGTCGCCCCAGGTTCCCCTTTTTTTCAGCATAACGCACCTCTTTTTCTCAACATTTTCCGCTCTTTCGCTCCAAGCTGTTTAAGATATAATGAAAGTATAGGATAGCCCCTAGGGCCGGACCAATGGATTTAAGAAAACAGTTGAGGGTAAAAATGTGTACGCTTTCAAAAGGGGCGGTTATCATGATGTCAGAGCGCGTAGGAACGATTCTTCGCTCCATGTGGAGGAGGATCACGCAAAAATTAGTGAACAAGCTCATTCTTCTTTTTACCTCGGTGATTATTCTGGTGGTGGGCTCACTCACAATTATTTCCTATCAGATGATTGAAAAGGAGTCGGTTAACCATAGCATTGCCAGCACGACCAATAATCTGTTGCTGGTCAATCAGAATTTGGAGGATTACTTGGAGGGAATGCAGCAGTTGGCTCTTCCGCAGCTTCGTTATAACGATATCATGAACGCGATTGCCAATGAGAATCGGGACTATGCTTCGAGAATGGTCATTGAAAATTACTTGCGCAGCATGTTTTATTCGCGTAATGATCTGGAAGCGATCTATCTGTACGTGGCGGACCGACATCAATACTATGTGGTTACCAGGGAGACGTACAACATTACGGTGCGCAAAGGAATAAACACGGATATTCCCAAGCTTCCTTGGTATAAAGAGACGATGGCTAGTACCACGAACGAATCATTTCAATCCTTTGTGGGGTCCCGCTCTGATATGGGCTATGTGGCGCCAAAGGCCAGCTTTATGGCATACCATCGAGTGCTGAGGTCGATTGCATCCCGTCACCCGCAGGCGGTGCTGTCCTTTTATTACAATACGAGCGCCGTGGATGAAATCATGCAGAACATCCCACTGGGCAAAGGGGACCAATTGATGCTAATGAGCCCTAAAGGGGTTCCCTTTTATGTGAACAGCTTTCCGCTATATGAGCGGATGCGTGATTCCGGAGTGTTGGCACAGATTGGCAAGGGAGGAAGCGGGCGAGTAACGTGGTCAGATAACAGTGGCAATCAGGAGTATTTGGTCGTCTATGATGCTGGTGAAAAAGATGGGTGGCAGCTCATCAAGCCCATCCCATACCGCCAGATTTATGAAGCAGCTACGACAACACGGAATTGGAGCTATGCCATCGGGGCTTTATTTTTAGGTGTGTCTATTATATTAGTGACACTGACCTCGAACGCCATTACCCGACCTTTACATAAGCTGTCCACCCAGATGAAGCGGTTTAGCACCGGAGATTTTGGAGCAACAGCTCCTGTGAAGGGACATGACGAGATTGCATATTTGTCGCTGCATTTTAACGAAATGGTCCAAAGAACCGAAGAACTTATTAATGAGCGCTATCGCATGAAGCTGGTCGAAAAGAATGCCATACTCAAGGCGTTGGAGGCTGAAATTAATCCTCATTTTCTGTACAATGCCCTGCAAGCCATATCCACACAGGCATTAAAGCGGGAGATGTTCGACATGGCGGATATGGTGGATGCATTGGCCCAAACGTTGCGGTATTCCATCAACGGCAAGGATATCGTAGTTGCCCGCGAAGAGCTCAAGCACATTGAACGGTATATAGGTCTGCAAAAAGCAAGGTTCGGGGCGAGACTGCGGGTCGAAGTGGTATGGGAGGAAACGCTGATGGAGTTGCCGATCCCGAGATTATCTGTGCAGACGTTGGTGGAAAACGCTATCAAGCATGCGTTGGAAAAAGTATCAAGCGATATTCTGATCGTCATTTCAGCCGAATCGAGTCCTACAAATGCCACAATTGCAGTCAGGGACAACGGACCTGGAATTTCAGAGGACAAGCTGAGAATGGTGCTGGATTCATTCCATGAAAAATGGGAAGAACGGGAGAGCCAGCATATTGGTTTGAAAAATCTGAACACACGGCTGAAGCTTTTGTACGGAGATCAGGCAGGATTATTCATACTTACGGATGAAACGGGAACGGAAATGAGAATGCAAATTCCCCGGGGAGGAAGTAGTCATGTATAACGTATTGATTATTGACGATGAAGAGCCGTTGCGCGAAGCCATTCGTATTATCGGGGACTGGGACCGTCTGGGCATCGAACATATTTATGAGGCGACGAATGGAAGGTTGGGACTGGAGCTGTTGGGTCAGCACCATATAGACGTGGTGATGGTCGATATGAAAATGCCTGAGCTGAACGGTATTGAATTTCTTCGTGCGATCGAAAAGGCATATCCCCATCTGCTGACGATTGTCATTAGCGGCTACAACGACTTTGAATTTACACGGCAGGCGATACAATCCCGGGTAGTGGACTATCTGCTCAAACCTATCAATCGTCAGGATCTGAACCAGGCACTGCGCAAAGCAGTGGACATTCTGGAAAGCCGAGAGCAAAGCAAAAACAAGTTCATTAGCCAGAACATTACGCTGAATATGTCACTGCCGAAGCTGAAAGAGAAGCTATATTTGTCCATTTTGGACGGTAGCTTTAAAAGGCAGGCCAATACGGCGTTGCTCCCATTGATCGGAGCGGATCAGAAGGGGAATCGCTTTGGGGTGATCGTGCTGCGGCTGCTGAACAGGGATGAGATTCGCAGGACGCGTTTTCATGGCGATGCCGATCTGATGGATTTTGCCGTGACCAATGTGTTAGCTCAGACGTCAGATGAACGGTTGAGTTGTTTTAGCTTCTCCCATCCGCGACGGGAGCGTGAGGTCGTTTCGATCTGTACCCTGGCCCCAGGACAAGAAGAACATATGGCCTTACTATTGGCACAAGTGACACAGAAGGCGGTGGCCAACCTGCATGGGCTGTTCAGCATGGTGGTAGTTGCCGGATTGGGTAAGCTCTGCATAGATGTATTGGAGCTAGCGTCTGCTTATATGGATGCCAAGACGCTCATTCACAGCACGGATGTGTTAAAGCTGGAAGGGGAATCCATTCTTCATACAGTGCCACGGCAAATGGGTACGTTAGAGGAAATGTCATGGACGGAGCGACTGTTGTCGATCCAAAAGGATGCTCAGACAGGTCAGGCGAACCGGGCAAAGGTACTGCTGGGCGATCTGCTGAAACAATTGGCATCAGGCCCTATTTTCCGTTTACAGGATGCGGATCGAATGATGAAGGAGTTCCATTTTTTACTGAGAGAAGCTGCGATTGAGTTGGGTGCGTCTACGTCAGCGTTGAATCAAGATGGAGCTTTGGAAGAACCGGAGCAAGTGGGGGAAAGCGATTTGTCTGCTGATTTTACGAGTTTTGCCCATTATGGTCAGAGATTGAATCGAATGCTGGAGCTTTACATTGCTGGGGTCCAACATGCTCAAGCGGGGAACCAGCCCTTTGACATAACGGACATCAAAAGGCACATCGACCGTTATTATTTCGAGGATATCAAAATTTCGTTTTTTGCCGAAACCTATTTTTTGAGTCGGGAATACCTGATGAAGCTGTTCAAGCAGCAGTTTGGTTACGGTATTCACGAATATGTGCAGAAGGTTAGAATGGACAAGGCGAAGGAGCTGCTGGGTGATTCTAGCCTGAAAATACAGGAAATCTCGGATATGCTTGGCTACAAAGATAAAAATTATTTCAGTAAGGCTTTTCGTAATTATTATCAGGTGTCACCGTCTGAGTATCGCGTGAGCCTGCAATAAACCACTTTTTTACCCTTAACGCTTCACTAATCTGCCTTTTTAAATTGGAGTATATTTTTTAGAATGAGCGCATGGACGTTGATCACAAACAAATGGGGGAGTATCCATGTTAAAGAAGATGATGGCGTTATCCGGCAGTTTGCTTTTGACGGTCGGTTTGTTGAGCGGATGTGGAAGCAGCGGCGGCACGGATGCGTCGAAAGAAAGTGCTGGCGGCAAAGAAGATTTGAAAACGGTTACAATAAACATGTTCACAGCTTCACCAGAGTATACCGATGCTTTTAACGCGTATATTGAGGAGTATAAGAAGGTCAAACCTAACGTGAAGATCAATCTGGAGATCATGCAGGCAGACTACAACACGATTCTGAAGTCGAAAATAGCCTCAGGTAGTACACCGGATGTATTCCAAACGACGGCTGGAGGCGACATCGACACGTATGCGGATTATAGCGCCGATCTGACCAATGAGCCACTGGCAGCAGCCATGACGGATGCTGTTCGAGCGAATATGAGCTCCAGTGACGGCAAAGTGCTGGGTCTCCCGGTAAAGGGGAACCTGTTTACGCTGATTTACAATAAGGATTTGCTCACCAAGGCTGGGGTAACCTCCCCACCAAAGACGATTGCAGAAATGCAGGATGCGGTCACCAAGCTAGAGGCGAAGGGCATTACTCCATTTGCCAACGCATATAAAGAGTGGTGGGTATGGAAGCATATCTTCCAACACTATGTAGATGCTGCTGCGCAGGATGCAGGCGTGGAACCGAAGCAACTCGTTAGCGATTTTATCGCAGGCAAAGCAAAAATCAAGGACTACCCAGTGCTGTACAACAACTTCTTTAACTTCATTGATTTGACGGTGAAACATGGCACAGATAAGCCGCTGGAACGGGACAGCAATGCGGAAGTAAGTGATTTTGCATCCGGAAAAGCTGCGTTTATGACGGGTAAAGGTGCGTGGGATGAGGAAGCAATCAAGAAAATTAATCCTGATCTTAAAATTGGCATCATGGGATATCCGGTGAGTGACAAAGCTGATCAATCGGTCATCATTACCGGTGCAGATCAGGCGCTGCGTATCAACAAGGATTCCGAAGTATCGAAGGAAACGATAGAATTTTTCAACTGGCTGTACACTTCGGAATACGGCAAGAACTGGTTCTCCCAGGTAGCGAAGGTGATTCCTCCAATTAAGGATGCACCGCTTCCTGATCTGGAAATGCCTAAGGAAATGGAAAGCATTTTGAAAACGTCGAAGTCCGGTGATCTGTCTGTTAACTACTCGCTGGATACGTTCCACCAAAAATTTGGCGAGCTGATGCAAGCATATATCAGCGGTAACATGAACAAGGATCAGGCGGTTGCAGAGATTGAGAAGGCATGGGTGCAATTAGGTTCAGCACAATAAGATTGGTTCCGCAGAGGCGTCCGTAAGGGCGTCTTTTTGTGTTATAGCTAGGAGGCCGAGAGGGCGTAGACAAAAAAATATTTAATAATATTTAAATATTTACTTGCAAAAAGTTATTGAGTTGTGGATAATAGGTTGTGTGCAATATATCTACAACATACGACATACATAATGACTGCAAGTTGCAAATGTGAGAGATCCCCCGTTGGAGGGAATCTCTTTATTCCGTTTGGACTATGCCGATCATGTTTATAATAGACCGTGTAATTTGGAACGCATTTTCATTGATGTGGTAAAGGTAAAAAGGAGATGAACGTTTTGACGAATTCGTTGTTTACACCGTATACACTGAAAGATTTGGAATTAAAGAATCGTGTGGTGATGCCCCCGATGTGCCAATACTCGGTGACAGCCAAGGACGGGATTCCGAATGATTGGCATCATGTTCATTACCTGAGTCGGGCTATTGGAGGTACGGGCCTGATTATTATAGAAATGACAGACGTGGAACCAGATGGACGGATTACAGATTATGATCTGGGTCTTTGGTCAGACGAGCATGTCCCAGCTTATAAGAAGCTGGTTGATGGCATTCATGCGCACGGGTCCAAGGTAGGCATCCAGATTGCTCACGCGGGCCGTAAAGCTGAGGATGCAGCTGAGCCAGTTGCTCCTTCGGCCATTGCATACCCGGATGCGAATTATAAACAGCCACGCGCGCTTACCACGGAGGAAGTCCGTGGCATGGTGCAGAAATTTGCAGACGCTACCCGGCGTGCGGTTCAAGCGGGCGTGGATACGATTGAACTTCACGGGGCACATGGTTACTTGATTCACCAATTCCATTCGCCAGTTACAAACAAGCGGGACGACGAGTACGGTAAGGATTTATCCCGTTTCGGTGTTGAAGTCATTCAGGCTGTACGCAAGGAAATGCCTGCGGGTATGCCGTTAATCTTACGCATCAGCGCGGTGGAATACGTAGATGGTGGGTACGATGTGGATCATGCCATTGAGCTGAGCCGTGCATATCAGGCGGCAGGCGTAGACGTGATCCATGTTAGCTCGGGCGGGGAAGGCCCTGCTGGCGTCAGAAAGCCGGGCAACTATCCGGGCTATCAAGTGCCGTTCGCACGCCAAATTCGCGAGGCACTGAACATCCCGGTGATCGCTGTCGGCGCACTGGATGACCCAGCCTTGGCGCAGTTTGTTATCGGCAACGAGGATGCCGATCTGGTCGCTGTGGGACGCGGATTGCTGCGCGATCCATATTGGGCGATTCATGCAGCAGTGACGCTGCGCGGCGAGGAGCCTTCCATACCTGAACAATATCAACGTGGCTACTGAGGCCTAAGTAATCCCACGTTGTTTATATATAAACAAGGCACCTGCAACGAAGTGTATGCTTCGTCAGGTGCCTGTTTTGTTTTATGGACAGATGGTACAGTGTAAGCAATCTTACACGTGGTAGTGGTTATATTTTGTATATCATTTAGAGAAATAAGTAGAATGTGTAAGCAGTAAATGACGATGAGTGCCCGTATGAGGTTGATTGAATGAAGTTGTAGATGTTGTCGCCGAAGGACGGATTTACGTGCTATAATTCCAGTAACAACAGAATGGCTTAGGTGGGCGGTCGGCTAAGTCTCCCGGAAGGGAGGTGATGCCTGTGGAGGTTAAAGATGCTCTGACATTAATGATGATGTTCGGCACGCTATTAGTAGCGTTGATCGGATTAATCGTTACGATTGTTATTGCGTTGAACCAAAACAAAAAGAAATAGACCGCCCTGGACAAGGGAAAACGGTCTATTTCTAATAGAGCTAGCCCTGTTCAGCCGACCGCTCTTCAAAGCGGCTGTTGCCAAGAGTAGGGATGTTACCAGCATCCTTGCTCTTTTTTAGTATATCCTTCTATCATTTATTTTAGCACAATTGGATAATCGATGTAACTCATTTGGTGAAAACTTTAACTTCCTTTGGAGCGAGGGTCACGGTGATCGAACCGTTGTTAATCTGAATGGAGTCGTTGCTTAATTGGTTGGTCAGGCGAGTGCCGTTGGACAGATTGTCGAAGTTGCCAATCGTGCGGGTTTGACTGCTCCAGGAGTTGTTGATAAGTACGATGGCCTCGTCTCCATTTTTAGAGCGCTGGAAGCTGTAAAAGGAGTCGTCTACCCACTTTTCCTTTTGGCTCCCGTTTTGCAGGGCAGGGTGGCTGTTGCGCACACGGTTCAGCTTAGCGATGTACTGATACAGATCATGATTGGCGTTAAACACAACGTTTTCCCGGTTGGCAGGATCATCTCCGCCACTAAAGCCTTGCTCGGTGCCTTGATAGATGATAGGAATCCCGCGTGAGGTCAAAGTAAAGCCCAAGGCGGCCTTGAGCTGAGGCCATTTGTCATAGTTAGCACCCGGCTTGCCAGAGGCGTCATTCAGGAAACGTTTTACATCATGATTGTCGATAAATACGCCGTTGGTCTGGGCATCGCGATAGTGACGATCATCTGAGTAACGTTCCTTGATTTTCCTCATAGATTGATCGTGTCCAAACACATCCTTGATTGTATAATACATCGGAAAATCCAGTGCGGCATCGAGATACCGGGTGTAATCACCCACATAAGCAGGATCGCCACTGTAAATTTCACCGAGAGTGAAGGTATTGGCGGCCTGGTCAAAATCCTTCAAAAACCCTTTGGGTACATGCTTCACAGTGTCCACCCGCAGTCCGTCTACCCCCGACTCGTTCAGCAGCCATTTGATCCAGTTTTTGAGTTCATTCGCTGTATCTGGGTTGTCCTGATTCAGGTCGTCCAATCCGGCAACGTCACCGTTTTCGATTTTCCACTGATTGTTTGAGTTGTAGTCTGCTCCTGTGATGTCGCCATTGTGATGATACCAGTCCGCTTTGTCAAAAGGAGCCTTGGCGATGCCGTTCCCAGGTTGAAAATCGCCAGTGTGATTGGGAACTACGTCCAGCATCACAGCGATATTTTTGTCGTGTGCCTTACCAACCAGCTCTTTGAACTTGTCCATGGTACCAAGATGCCCGTCTACCGCATAAAAATCATACGTATGATAGCCGTGGTAAGCGTATTCGCTCTTTTGCATCGTTACCGGAGTAATCCAGATGGCGGTAAACCCCATATTTTTAATGTAGTCGAGTTGGTTAATAATCCCTTGAAAATCGCCACCATGCCACTTGCGCTGATCGTTGTTGTTGGAATTGAAGCCACCGTAATTATCGTTGGATGGATCTCCGTTGCTAAATCGGTCTGTCATGATAAAATAAATGCTCTGTTTGCTCCAGTCTGTGTTGAGGGGAGTGGGCTTGGAGAGGGTACCCAGATCTATAGGAGTGAAGGCGCCCGAAGGCGCCCCCGTTTGAATAGTTACTTCAACTCCGTTAGGGTTGGGTACGTACGTAGAAGTGCCTACGTTTAAGGATGCACCCGAAAGTTCCACTGTTTGGATAGGTCCTGCAACTTCGTTAAGGTTGGTTGTGTAGGTGGAAGTCCCTACGCTGAGGATGCTCCCCGAAGGTGCCCCCGTTCGGATAGTTCCTGCGGCTCCGTTAGAGCCGGGCGTGTAGGTAGAAGTTCCTGCGCTGAAAAGGTAGTTCTTCGTGTTATTGCTGTCCCAGCTGTTATTGCCGTCATTAAAAGCGGCTTCCAGTTGGGAGGCAGACCCGATATCGACGGTAATTTTAGCATAGCCGCTAATCTCGGCATCCTGCATTTTCACACCGGGTACGGCAGTCCAGTTTCCGCCAGCCGGGCGGTAGTGAATGTAAGGCGAGTTAAAGCCTTTTTTGTAGTATACCGTTACCTTGTTAGTTGTACCGCCGCCATCCCCGGGAACCGTGCCCGATGGAGCGCCTGATGTGATCGTTCCCGCATTGCCGCTGTTACCGGGCGTGTAAGTAGAAGTGCCCGTGCTGAAGGAGTAGTTTTTGGTGTTGTTGCTGTCCCAGTTGTTATTACCGTCATTAAAAGCAGCTTCCAATTGGGAGGCAGACCCGATATCGACGGTAATTTTGGCATAGCCGCTAATCTCGGCATCCTGCATTTTCACACCAGGCGCAGCAGTCCAGCTTCCCCCAGCCGGACGGTAGTGAATGTAAGGTGAGTTGAAGCCTTTTTTGTAGTATATAGTTACTTTGTTGCCTGTACCGCCACCGTTATCGCCGGGCTTGGCCTTGTTTACAATATACTGTTTGAATCCACTCATCTCACCGGTTGGTGAGCCGTCGTTGTTGACGAGATTGTTGAGGCGTAAAAGTGTAAAGCCGTGATAACCGAACTTTGTGATTTTTTCTTCGATTTTTTGAAAGCCGCTACCGCCAGTCGGGAGTGCATTCTCACCATTTAGGCGAACACCCTTGGCATTAGCGATCGAGGAGACAGTATCTACTAATGTGGACGGCAAGGAATAATTCGGTGCTGTACCACTGTCGTTCATCTCCAGAGCAGTAAAGGTCAAATCCAGATCCGCATCTTTGAACTTCTCGATGAGACGGTTGTAATCATAATATCCACCTGCTTGCTCTGTGCTGTGAGGCATGGCAGGATTGTTCATCTGCCAGTGCAGACCGGAAATCTTGGCTCCGATACGGACACCGAACACGGAATCGAAGTTTTTGTGTGCAGCAGCTCCGATGACGCCCAGATGCTTCTCAAGCACGCTTTGGTACCACGACAGAAAATCCTTCCCATACGTGGAAGTATACCCGCCGTTCGTGTAAAATCCGTCCCCGTCAGTCGGCGGATTGATTTGGCCAAGGCTGCTCAGCTTGGTACCCCAGGCTGCATTAATCTTGTCCATTGATCCATACTTTTCATTCATGGCCGTGCGGAACGCATTTTTGGCTGTTTCAGTGTAGGCTTGGAATTTGCCCCGTGCAGGATAACTCCATCCCGCTGCCGGATAGTATGAAGGATATCGCAATTCTCCAGAGGGCCCACCGCTTAAATAAATTTTGGGAATGATGCTTTTGTAGCTAGCAAAGGTTTGAGCAAATGAGGCATACAGCTCGTCATATTGTTTACCAGTCCCGCTCCATAATGGAGAGAGGGCTTCGTTATTGGCAAAACCGCTTTCGTCCTTGAACTGCATTTCATCTGCACTGCCCTTGCTAGACAGCCAGTTTGGTAGCGGGATGTTGCAATCATCCCCCACATTTCCCCCACACTTATGCGTAGAGATAATAGGAACCCACTTCAATCCCACTTCTTTTACGGCATCTGCATAGGTCTTGTAGTAGCTCCAATCGAACTGGTTATCTCCTGCGCTCTCCACATGGCCCCACCAGACGTCGGTGGTAATGGCATACACACCGTTACTTTTCAGCGTTTGCAGTTGCTTTTTGAATGCACCCCAGTCACTGATTTTCGCCAGCGGCCCCATGACAGAAGCCTGAAAATCATCAGCAACCGCTGCGCTTGCCGTATTGGAGGGTGAGCCAATAAAGGCGGTCAGAGATAGCACAATGCTTAATAGCATCAGGCACCCTTTTTTCCATAGACTTCGATACAAGGTCAAACCGATCATCCTCCCCAAAGCATAGTCTAATTCGACAACATTTTGTAAACGTCTACAAAAATAGTATAAAGCAAGCGGTTGCATAAAAAGAAGAATTTATTGCACACTCAGGGTGGACAAATATGACATTTTACGTAAGCAACCGTGTGCTTAAAAGTTTCCAGACAAAAAAATAAGGCATAGGTCTGAGTAAGACGCATGCCTTTTAGTGATGTGCGAGCCAATGCCAGTATAGGAGAAAGTGAACCTAAGCGTATAAAAGCCTTGTTCCAGTCTGTATGAAAGTATTGCCGAGGCAGCTTGTTTAATAGTTGCTTACTTAATAAATAGGACGATCCTTCTGGTCGGCAATGCCGCTTTTACGGTAGAAATACGTATTGATCCGATCCCGCCATTCTTTGGCATGCTCTGCCTGATGCTCCAGCCGCTCCAACACCTGTTCATACATGGCAGCATTCAGTTGCCCTCGTAGACTAACCCATGTGTCTCGGAGATGGGCCGCACGTTCTGCACCTTCAAAATGGGTATCATAAATGTGCTGTATGACGGTTTGGCCGGAGTGGAGCAAGTGTGTATAAGGAACATGGTGAAAGAATAAGAGCAGCTCATCCGGGCAGGTGTCCGTAGATTCGTAGATATCAGTATTGGGAGAAAAATATTGTCCTGCATAGCCCGTTCCGGTTGCGGTCGTGCGATCTACCCCGATCCCCCAGCAATCAGCAAAATGGTAGGTGCCCCACATGGAATATTCGTACCCGTCTACATCCGGCCCATAGTGGTGATCGGGACTGACCATCCAGCCGACCCCGAGAGGGGCGGTGTAGGATTCGTAGACATTCCATGAATCGAGCAGCATCTGCTTAAGGGTAGAAATTAAATCTGTGCCGCCGTCGCTATTCCCTTGTCTGCCAAACGTCAGCCGAACCCACTCATCAGCGATTTCGTCTGCGGACAGCTCCGGGTCCCATGCCAGCCGACCATAGCCATAAAGATTGGACTGAGCGAGCAAATGTCCGGTCCAATTGGTGTCTGCACCAATATTGGATACAGCGGCTATTCCATAGTTGGTATGCTTGGGAGAATGCAGAGCGCCACTCACGATACGCTTGATGGTGGAGCCTTTTCCTTGGGCGTAGGTGTCAAAATCCAATACTTCCTTCCATTGGGGAACAAGGTAACATAGATGTTTCTGTTGCCCGGTGTACTCTTGCGCAATTTGAAATTCCAGCAGTATCTGAGTGGATTCCAGCGCACCGAACAGGGGGGAGACAGGCTCCCGTACCTGAAAATCCATGGGACCATTTTTGATCTGTAAAATGACATTTTCCCGAAATAATCCATCCAGCGGTTTAAAATGGTCAAAGGCTGCGCAGGCCCGATCCGTCTTGCGATCGCGCCAGTCCTGCTTGCAGTTGTAGACAAAGCAGCGCCAAATCACACGTCCGCCATAGGGCTGCAACGCATCTGCCAGCATATTGGCTCCATCGGCGTGATGGCGCCCGTAGCTGAACGGTCCGGGCCGATTTTCGGAATCGGCTTTGACCACAAAACCACCCAGATCAGGAACGACGGCGTAAACTTCCTGGGCTTTGGTCTGCCACCATTCAGCTACAGCTGGTTCCAAGGGATCGGCGGTGGTTAACCCACCGAGCTGAATAGGACTGGCATAGTTAATGCTCAAGTAGATCTGTATACCATAGGCGCGAAATACCGCAGCTACTTTAGCCACATCCGGTAGGAATTTATCTGTAATCAGCTCGGTCTCTACCTGATGGACATTCACGTTGTTAATGGATAGTGCTTGAATGCCTACAGAAGCGAGTAGACGGGCATAGTCTCGCAGGCGCTCCATATTTGTAGTAAAGGCATTATTATCGTAGAAAATAGAGCCACCCGCATACCCGCGTTCAATACTACCATCCATGTTATCCCAGTGATTGATCATGCGGATGGGATTAGCAGGGTTGGATAATTGGTCTAGAATGGGGACGTGCACTGATTCGGTGGTGGGCTTCAACTTCCCGTCTAGTCCTCCCTGCAGGTAGCGCAGCAGATGAAAGACTCCGTACAATACGCCTTTGGAGGTCTGCCCCGCGATTGTAACGTACTGTCCCTTGATATCATCGTTACCGTGCGAAGCTGAATATGCCGGATCTGGCATCTCTATCCCGCGAATTCGGTAGCCTTCTGCGCTCACTTCTGCCTGTTCTTTTGCGCTGAATCGTTCTGCGACCAAAGGATGCTCTGGGAACGTACCCAGCGCAATGAATGGCGTATTCACAGGAACGGCGCTGATCTTCGGCTGCTGTCCAAACATAGAGGTCAATCCGTGCTGAAGCTCACTCGCAGCCGATTGAAGCACTTCATCTGTCCCATGGACCACGATGACCCTGCACCAAGCGGGCAGCTTTTCTACCTTACTATTGCGGCTGTAATGCAGCCAAGCCGCATAGCCGCTCTCTTTTGGCATATCCATCAGCTTGCTCATATTGGAACCTCCTTTTGGGCAGGTGAAGATGATCCTCAGACATGCTGTTCCTGATCCTGACTCATATGCTGAGGGAGAGTCAGACGGTTGCCCTTGCCTTCATACAGCCACAAAATAGCGGTAACTCCGCGCGGATAATATTTACTGCCGTGAGCAATACCGGAGAGTATCTGATCGCTCCAGCACCAATAGGATTCATCAGGGTGAAGGAGCCATGAGGCATGAGCAGCGTCTGCGGCCTGCCCAGCTTCTTCCCAAGGCAGCTCCAGCAACTCGCGGGCAATAAACTGTGACAGATAGATTTTGCTCAGCCAGGAGTTGTTACTGGTCGAGGACAGCTTCCAGCCTCCGTCTTCAAATAGACAAACTCCCGGTACCAGTACAGTTTCCAAATGACGCCGCAGTGCTTGGATATATCCACCGAACCGTCCATCAGGCTTAAGCGCAGCCTCACACCCTGTAAAGTAAGGGAAGATCAGCCCCTCAATGGCAGGAATAATCTGCGAGTCATTGCCCTCCTTAATAACTGCAGGAATATAGCCCTTGTCTGTCATATGTGCTGTAATCGCTGCTGCGCATTTGTCCGCCTGTAAGCCAGCCTCCTGTGAGAGGGAGTTAAGCCCTTTTGAGGCAAATATCTTTTCCAGTGCAACATATACCGCCCAGCATTTGCTGCCTAAATAAATGTTGTTGCGGGACTGACCCAGAGATACGTCCAGACTGTCGTAGGTCGTAATTTCCGCGCCTCCCCGGGTTCTAGAGCTGTCCAAGCCCATCAAGCCGTTTCGTTGTGCCGGGTCGGGGTGATCCCGCCGCAGCATGCTTTCGAAACAGTCACACAAGACAGGCAGCATACGTGTTGTAAATGACTGATCCTGTGTCTGCTCGATATATACCGTGGCGCAGCAAAGCCAGTTCACCAGTTCCTCATGGCTCATGTAAGAGAAGCAGTCGTCAATCCCAGCCAGCTCATAACAGGAGTACCCCTGCCGGGAGAACACGTTTGCCACGCCCATATCATGCGTAAACGTGATACCACCGGTATAGGTCTGTTCCTCTCCCGGAAAGCGTACCTCATCCCGATAGCTGTACCTTTGGACAAACCACTCCAGCTCGTTGCGTACCGTCCATGGATTTAAAATCAATTCATAGTAGAGCTGATCTGCCGTCAAATCGAGTGTATTCATCATCCGATACTCGCCTTCGTTCACAACCCAGATCGGTTCTCCATCCGCTTGGTGACTAAGCAGTTGGGTGCTGCCATAGTAGCTGTGGATCGCCTGAGCGAGCATAAATTCCTGGTCCGGGCTCAAGTCGGCCGACTCCATCCAGCGATTAGCCTGAACACAGGCTGCGGTCAGGTTTGAAAAATGCTTCAACGCATAGCTTCCCACGTCTTCAATATCCTTGAACAGCTGGGTATAGTAATACGACGCTTCAATGCCTGTTGTCACAATGCCGCCTCGATAGAAGCATATGGCGAAAGCATATGTGCGCTTCTCACCTGCGGGAACGTCCATCAGAAGCGCACCCGTCGCGCCCAGGCCAAAGGATAAATTCTCGGACATGGTCTCCCCAAGCAGCTTTTCCATTGCAAATCCGCTGGCAGGTACTGCTTCGCTGCTGTTGGTCACAATGGCTGTGCTGCGCCCTTGGCCGATGCCTGTGAGTCTTCCCTCCAATGGGGTAGAATCCGTAGCGTCCCTGCGCGGATCTTCTCCAATAATGCGTATGCCGCTATACGGATCACTGCCCTGATAGCCGAAAAAAGCTTTTCGTGCTGCAGTTCCTTGCGTGTTATCGACAGTTAGCTCAGCGAATACCGCCGGAACCAACGCTGCTCGCAGCTCATCCATACCCGCGGTTCCCGGCTCGGGCACCGGGCGAACAGGAGAGTACAGCCGGAACGTCAAATCACCAGCCTGCCATGTATCCGTTCCTGCTTTTAGCTCACGGGTAATGTCTGAATCGGCAAAGGCCATAAGCTGTGGTTCCGTTCGTTTACCCTTTTTCTCCACGTCGTAGCGGGCACTTTCATCCTGTGTGGATGCAAAAAAGGGAAGCGCCTCGTATGATCCGCCATCTCTGGATTGCAGCCCAATATATACATTTTCATCGGCAGGCTTGCCCAGCTCCAAACCGATTCCGCCGTGATTGCCCTTAAACCCAAGCGTAAAGCTGGAAAAAGAACCGATAGGTGCATGCTGCGTGTTATAAAATATATTTTTCGACATATAATGAAACCCCTTTCATAGTAAGGTTTAACTTTGACTAACTTTACTTAGAGCCTAGCATGTCATGTGGTGGGGAACCATTGTCAAATCGCTCAACTATTTATCCAAATCCCGCTGAAAGCGATATACTGGAGTATATCCATGCAAGTAAGCCAGGAGGGAAAACATGTCGACATCACGTTTACCGAAGCGCCCCCATCATCCAGACCTTACAGTTGCCAGAGAGGAATTCTTTTTTCCCGATGTGCGAACCACAGTCAATTTGTTTGCTATTCATACACGAAGTGTCGGAAGAGAGTGGAGCTATCCGCTACACGAGCATCCTCAATATGAGATTAACATCGTGCTTGCGGGAGAACAGATCATGGTTGTAGATGGTCGCAGCTATACCCAGCGACAGGGTGATCTGGTGCTGCTGCGACCGGGGATTGTCCACTCCAGTCATAGTAACGGAGAGGGATTTACGTATTTTTGTATGCATTTCGATATTGATGATAAGCTGTTTCTCTCGCTCCTGAGTCGTCTGGAGCAGGTGCTGTTTCCAGCTGAAGGAACAGTGGCAGGGCAGATGGGACCAGCGCTGGGCAAGTTGCTCGATCTTTCAGCGCCGGAAGACATAGGAGTAGGTAGTGATTCGGTGGCAAAGCGAATGCGGATTCAATCTGCTGTGTTTGAACTGTTCGCAACGTTATGGGAGGCTGTATCCAGTGAAGCGGCCCATCTGCCGGGGCGTGGATATGTGCAGGCAGAGCTTGCCCATCAGATTGCCAGTCGTCTTCAGGGCAGAGTGAATCAGCCTTATGGACAGGCCGGCTCGGTGGAAAAGCAGGATGGGATCGAGGGGATTTCATCCGAGCTAGGTATTAGCGTGTCCCATTGTAATCGTGTATTCCGTAGCGTTTTCGGCGTATCTCCCCGTGTATATCTATCCGGGCTTGTGCTGCATGAGGCCAAGTTGCTGTTGGCTGATCCGCAATGGTCGGTGCAACAAATTGCCGATATGCTCGGCTATGGGGATATTGCGCATTTTAGCAGACAATTCAAGCGCTGGTCGGGCCAATCGCCGACATCCTATCGCAAAAGCACGGTGCAGGAAAGCCTATTCGAATAAAAATAAGTATGCCTTTAAAATAGTTATGATATAATCCTCATAAAGGAGCTGAGAATAATATGAATTTACATAATCAACGTGTCGTCGTGATTGGCGGCAGTGCAGGTATAGGGCTGGCAACAGCCATAGAAGCAGCAAAGCAAGGGGCAAGCATTGTGATCGCTGGGCGTTCCGCAGAAAAACTGGAGCAGGCGAAGAAGGTCATCCCTGCCGAATCGGTGGAAACCTTCCAACTGAATAATCAGATAGAGGAAGAGGTTCAAGCGTTTTTTGAAAAAGTTGGAGCATTCGACCATCTGTTTACACCGGGTGCCAGCTACACGCGTGGTCCGATCACGATAGACACGGAAAAGGCAAGAACCCCGTTCGAAGGGAAATTCTGGCCGCAATATTTTGCTGCCAAGCATGCGGTACCGCATATCTCCAAGGACGGCTCGATCGTCCTCATGTCTGGGGCTTTCAGTCAACGACCGATGGGATTTGGTGCTACATATGGAGCGGCTAACGGCGCGATTGAAAGCTTGGGCAAGGCGTTGGCAGTAGAATTGGCCCCCGTACGGGTTAATGTCGTATCCCCCGGCACGATTTGGAGAGACGGCCCTGAGGGTGAGCAGCGGGCGCAGGCTTTTGAGGAATACAAGGAAGTAACCTTGCTCCGTCGAGTGGGGTATAATGAGGAAATCGCACATACTGTGTTGTATCTGATGACGAACAAGTTTACCACCGGAAGCGTGCTGTTCCCGGATGGCGGTTATACGCTGATCTAATTCGCAACGAAGTGTGTGTTTCATTCTGATCCAATCCGACAGGCAGGAATCAATTTTTAAACAAAAACCGGTTCAACACCATACAAAGTGTTGAACCGGTTTTTTATGATAACAGGTTTGCCTCTTGCAACTCTTTAGCTTTGCACATCTAACCCTTTATATTTTCGCAAAATACGTGGATAAATCACTTTAGACCCGATGCATACCATCGCCAGCATGGCGAACAGCAAACCGCTCCACAGCGTCCCATGGATCCCCGCTCTGGCAATAAACCACCCCCCTGCCAGTGAGCCCAGTGAGACCCCTAGGTTAATAAACGAGATATAAAGACTGTTGGCAAACGCGGGAGCTTCTTTGGCCTCATCAATCACCCAAATCTGGGCGACAATCAGTCCGCTGGTATGAACGGCCCCCCACACGATAATGATGAAGAGCGTAGGGATAAATGAAGAACTGATCCCGTACAACAGCAAATAGGTGCCCCCCAAGGCTACTGGATGAAAAAGAGCGGTGCGTACCTTATGCAAGCCCATGAGCTTGCCAGCCAACAGATTGCCGAGCATTCCGCCGATGCCGAAAATAATAAGCAGAAAACTGATAACATTGCTGCTCATCCCTGTATTTTGCCCCAAATATTCGGCAGAATAGCTATACACCGAGAACATGGCTGCAAAAATAAAAGTAGCCGCCCCGATATTGAGCCACAGCGATATTTTACGCAAAATGCCAAGCTGCTTCCGGTAGGAGAACATTTCGGCTTGTGGTGTATCCGGCAGCATAAATAAAATACCGATCCCCGCAATCCCATTCGCTACTGCAGTAAACCAGAAGGAGGCCTCGTATGAAAATTGATTGGCGATATAAGCCGTAATTGGAATACCGAGTACCATTCCCATGCTCGTGCCGAGGAAGGCTTTGGCGGAAGCTTGCGTTGCTTTTTCCGGGGGATACAACGCAGTGGCGGCGACAAAGGCAAGCGAGAAATACACCGGGTGAAACAGAGCCGGAATGATACGTAAAATCACTAGTAGATAAAAGTTGGATGTATAGGCTGACAGCAAGCTTGTTATGGCAAAAACAAACAACGACATTGTCATGATTCGCTTGCGGTTAAACCTAGACATCCATAGCACCATGAAGGGACCGAACAGCGCGATGATCAATGCAAATGAACTGACAAGAAACCCGGCCTGGGCTGCCGTAATATGAAAACGTTCAATGATGACTGGCAAAATGCCAACCACACCGAACTCGATCGTGTATACACCAAATAGGCCAAGCGCAATGAAAAGCAGGGGCTTACTATATTTCATTAGTTTCATTCCTTCTCCACTTCTTCCTGCTTTACGTCCTTGATTTTGCGTGCTAATATTTCATTAAATCATAAAATAATAAGGCAATATTCGGAATAGTACATAATAATAATTGTGTTTTTGTAATATTACCTTGGACTTAAGGAGATGGATTTGATGGATCAAGTGGATCATAAAATTTTGTTGTGTCTACAAAACCAGGCGCGTATCTCCATGACCGAGCTGGGTAAGGAGGTTGGGCTTTCCCAGCCTGCCGTAACGGAAAGAGTGCGGCGCATGGAGGATAAAGGTATTATCGCCGGGTATCGTGCCATAGTTTCACATGAGAAAGTTGGAAAGCCGATCATGGCTCACGTGCTCGTGCATACGAATCAATGCAATTCATTTGTTGAGTTTTGCCAATCTGCACCCGAAGTCATTGAATGCCATAGAATCAGCGGTGAGCAAAATTACTTACTGAAAGTCATGGTTGAGTCTATGCTCAAGCTGGAGCAGTTCGGGGATGAGTGTGGAAAGCACGGGCACTCTACCACGTTAATTGTCCTGTCCTCGCCTGTAGACCATAAACATGTAACCCCCACTTTATTAGACCCTATTTGAGCTACCGTAAATGGCTTGGCAAAGCTCAGTTGTAAACGGACCTGACATCCCTTCGAATGCTGTATTGGTAAAGGCGACCACACTAAGTCTTAGTGTGGGATCAACGAACCACGAATGGCCGTAAGCTCCTCCGAGTCGCCACGTTCCGGGTGATTCTGCTGTTCCACTTTCGTCGGGATTTTGGAGTACGGTGAATCCTAGTCCAAAGCCCCGCCCCGGCCAGCCTGCCAAGGGAAGGTTCCCGGTCTGGATGGTGCCTATTTCACGGACCCATTCCTCTGAAAGTAACGGATTGCCGCCGTTTCGCAGTGTTTCCAGCAGCCGCATGAAATCTTTTGCGCTGCCAATCATACCCGAGCCACCAGAGTGGAAAGCCGTGGAATCAAAGGCTCGTGCAGGCTGAAAACGAAGTCCTGCGGTGCCTTCAAAAACCTGCGCAACCTCAAGCTCGCGCATCCGCCGGGGTTCTGATATATCGTTGACATAAGGAGCCGCAAGCCGTCCAGCATCCGCGACCGTGAAACTGGTGTCGTGCATACCGAGAGGTTCTGTAACGAGCTTTTTAACAGCTGCATCAAGGGTTGTGCCACATACACGGCTAATGATAGCGCCGAGCACATCAGTAGCAATCGAATATCCCCATGCTTTACCCGGTGTATATAACAGAGGCACAGAAGCCAAACGTTGCAAGTTCTCTTCCAGCGTAAGATTTGAAAAATCCATGCCATCTGATACGCCTGCACGATGATAGGGGCCGCCGCCTTCTTCCTCTAAAAAGCCATAGGTCAACCCGGCAGTATGTGTCAGCAATTGGCGTACTGTAATGGAGGGCTGCTCACCACTGATTAATCGGGGGCGAAAATCGGGCAACCAGCGTTCAATAGATTCATCGAGCTTAATCAATCCTTGGGCTGCCAAAACCAAAGCCGCAGTCGATACAATCGGTTTGGATACAGAAGAAAGCCGAAATAAAGCCTCCTCATGCATAGGACGTTGTTCTTCTCGATCAGCCAGCCCCGCCGCTCGGACATACACGGGTGAACCATCCATATATATCATGACGACTGCGCCGACCAGGCGCTTCTCGTTAAGGGTTTGATCTATAACTGCATTTACACGTCCGTCCAGATCAGCTTGTATCGCAAAAACTCTATTATCCAAACTCATAAATATCTCATCCTCTCTATGATCCAGCGGTTATCGCTTGATGGAACTTAGTTTACAGGATGGGAAGGCGACATTACATAAGGTAACAAAGGTGTTCAGTGAGTATTAACGTTAAAATAAAATTATATTAAAAGAATGGCTTTGGATTTAAATGAATGGGGTTTTACAAAAAGTTATACCGCGTTTTACAGTGGCTTTTTAAGTTGAGATACGTTGAAAATAGGTGGTAAAATTTACAACAAAGGGGGTTTTATTTATTGAGGCTTGTATCGCGTAATAAGTTGGCTTGCTTGGTTGTCCTCGGAGGGATTTTGACTGTAATTGCTACAGGTTTTGGAGGGGATAAGGAACCTTATAAACTTCCCGATAAGCCCAAAGAGGCTGCTGTCTCGACATTTTCAGAATATATGAACGCTTCTATGAGTCGGGATTACGATAAGATGCTTTCACTGTCTGATGATTATCGCTTTAAAACAGAACAGGCACGGCTTAACTTTCTAAAAGCTCAGGGAACACCGATTGATTATCGTATCGTGTCTGTGGATGATTCTAACCCTTCCAAGATTGTTGTTTCGTCGATAACGAAGTATGAGGATATGGAGTTACCTTCCATTAAGCATGTTCTTGCTTTTGAGGAAGGAAAGTACAAGCTACAAATGAGAAATGTTGTGATCAATATGATTCCTTCATCTCCTGACTACAGAACGGTCGAGTACGAGCCTGAGAAGGTAGATAATATTTTGGAAGATAATTTCAAGTGATTTTAATTTTTCAATTTTCTAATCAAACGGTCCAAGGCGTATCCAATAAGATACCAGAAAACTAGGGTAGTGAAGTAAACAATGGCTATGGGGATGTCTGCCTCTCGCACAAATCGAAATGATTCATACATCCAAACCAACGGACTAATAATAGCTAATAGTATATTGTAGTCGTCATACCCCGTAATATTTACAGTAATAACTAGACATGAGAGTAGGACCAGCCAAAAACGAAAAGATTTCATTGCCTATACCTCCGCAAGTGTATTTGTTGTTATAGACGAATCAAAAAGCTGAAAGTAGCATTTATTCCAAATTTATTTATTAAAATGTATTAAAAAGAACGATATTTCGATCCTATTTACATGTCACGATTTTTAGCCGTGCGGTATTCGTATGGATTTGAGTGACGCTGGATTCTTTCAGACTTTTCGATTTGTGATATACTCTCGATATATGAATTGGATGGGATGGTGATGGCTGAATGAATCGTACACACGACCTAGGCAAGCTAATCAAACTAACTGGAGATAGAGCAAAACTGGACGCTAAAGCAAATGGCACATATATTGTCTACAAAACGCCGGATGGTCAATTTGTTAAAGAGTACAGTAACGGTCAAGTCGAACGCATTAAAGAACAGGATATTTTATCATGAGTGAGCCGTTTGCTACTATGTTTGTATTCGCAGGAAACAACGGAAGTGGTAAGAGTACAATTCGTAATCTAATCGTTGATAAACTTGGTGTAAGTGTTAATATCGATCCAGATGCGTTAGCGCGAGGGATTGATCGTGAAAACCCTGATCGACACAAAGTATCGGCAGGAAAGGAAGCGATTAAGCTAGCGCGGGATTGTATAAGAAATAAACGAGATTTTACTGTAGAGACGACACTTGCTGGTGGCAATGTGATTCGACAAATGCGAGTGGCAAAAGAAAAGGGCTTTGAAGTTATTATGTTTTATGTGGGCCTTGGTGATTATCGTCTTAATATCGAGCGAGTTGCTGCACGAGTTCGAAATGGGGGTCACCACATTGATACCGCTGATATTATAAGACGGCATCAGACCTCACTGGACAATCTTCTCTTACATCTTAAACTTATCGATCATTTAATTGTCATTGACAACAGCAGCTCAGATGGCGTGATTGTATTGGAATCAGATAGTGAAACGATAAAACACCATGTGGCGTTGTTACCGGATTGGGTTAAAATCATTGATAGTTACTTGCAAAATAAAAATACTGATCAAGAATAAACCGACAACTGTATGATTCAGTGATCGGTTTATTCTATATTTACATCGTATTGTGTCCACAATGTCAATTCGATGTGTATTGCACCTCAAAATGGTACCCGTTAGTAATAGACTGTTATTATTTTTCAACAGACTTTAGCAAGACGATGAACAGCACCCTGATCGTAGCGGCTTCTTCGGATTCTTTTTCTCTACACTTTTTTCACTGGACGTAACACTGCGTAGCCATATCCTTCTGGGAAATGTCGCTGATAATCCTGCTTCGTTTCCTCATCCCATTCATACCCCAGGCTGCTAGGGTCAAAGTTCCAAGCCTTCTCCTCCACCATTCTCATAACGTCTCCATTGTTTTTTAAATAATTAAAGGGCGGGTGAAAAAACACCAGGTAATCTGATTCGGGGATGTCCCGGCAATTCATTCCTGCGGGAATCTCTCCGGCATAGTCAGCGACAACCGGTATTCCATAGAGATAGCCCTTCTGACCATCCTGATAAAACCAGCCCGCAGTTTGACCCAATTGTTCGGGAAGCTTGAGATGAGACATGCTTTCCAATGTTCCGCAAATTTCATCACAATTGTGACCGTTTCTCCAGAAATCGCCGTAGTTTCGAGAAGAAGTATCCCAGATTCCAATAAATTTGTGTGCTGGTATATGCTCGATTTTGACTTCAGCTTCTTGCAAATGATCCTTAACCATCTTATCCCGCTCCTTCAAATGGTAATGATAAGGAGAGAATACCTCAACACGAATGGCTAACGGAATAGGTCGGGGCTCCTTCTGGTATACAGCCGGAGTTACCTCAAACGCTTTTACAAATGCCCGTGTAAAAGCCTCCTGTGAAGAAAACCCATACTTTACTGCAACATCGAGGATGCGGACATTGCTATCCCGGAGTTCCAGTGCAGCACGGCTAATCCGGCGCATCCACACATAATCCCTTAACGTCATTCCTGTAAGAGAATGAAACTGTTTTGTACAGTAGTAAGGGGAGTAGCCTAACTGATTGGACATTCTCAACAACGAAGGTGCTGAAGTAAGATTATTATCAATCCAATCGATCATGAGCTGGACCATTTCGTTCCATTCGTACACGAGGGTTCCCTCCTTTCGACTCCATCTTAACAGCCGGAATACAGGAATATTTGACTTGAGTTGCATGCACTCTTTTGTATTCATGAAGCTTTAGTCAAGGGCTATGTTAGTCCTTGTTGTCTTGTTCTATTTTACTCCTCTACATAACGGATATATGGGCGTTGAAGGTACCTTTGATCAGACACGAAATAATATGGTTTGCCTATAACCAGAGGAGGGATCACAGACTTTGAGGAAATATATAATTCTTTATATTCACTTCCGTTAGAAGCATCTCTCTGTATGACCAAGTAATCATCTGTAGTTTTAACTAATTTAGCGGTTTCTGCTGAGTGATGACCTGAATAATAATAAATCCAGCTGAAAATCAGTGAAAAAAATATAATTCTTAGAATAGTTGCAGCCGTTTTATTCTTTGTAATCAACATTCGCGCAAACCTCCCATAATCCATCCTTTCATTTGTAATAAAATATGTATGATTGGTTATTTAACCTGTTTATGTATATTGTAATGCGTATGATCCGATGATGAAAGTAACTTTCACACAAAAAGCCTATCTGCCGTTGTTCCGGCAGATAGGCTTTTATAACATAAACGTCCACTATACTTCGTGTTTATGCGCAGTCTGTGCCTCTACATTACAATTGCACCAACCACATACTCCCTATTGTCAATTATCTCTACGCTGACGTGCGCGGGCTTCGCCGCCTTTACGGCCAGCTTCTTCCCTACTCATTTTCCCGTCGCTATCACTCTGGTCTGAATTGCCACGGGCTTCACCGCCCTTGCGTCCGATTTCCTGGTAGAAGTCCTTGCCATGATTTTTGGAAGTGGCTTCGCCACCTTTTTCGCCAATCTCCTGATAAAATTCTTTGTCGTGATTTTTAGCAGTAGCTTCTCCACCTAAACGTCCTGCTTCTTCGCGACTCAGTTTGCCATTTTGGTTGTTGTTAGCCATGTTCAATCACTCCTCATCGAATTTTAGTAAAGCGTGTTCGTGTATCTATTAACCTTCATGTCAGGAATTAAACATGTCTACTTTTTTGTGGAATCTGGTAAATAACTGGATATATCCGCCTCGATCAGCGTTCCCATGCTTCTGTGTTCAATTGTTGCTGGCGGGTAAATAATGCCGGATAAATGAACAAGCTGAGCAGCACGCTGGTCAAAATAGCAGAGGTCATGGTAGTAAATACGATTAGCAATTGCAAACGCACGGCGGCAATCGGATTGGCACCTGCGATGATTTGTCCGGTCATCATGCCGGGAAGCTGGACAAGCCCCAGCGTTTTTTGCCCCTCGATGGTTGGAATCATACTGGAACGTATGCAATCCTTGAGTATAGGGAAGATGGCTTGTCTAGGCGTGCCGCCTAGCGCCAGAATGAGCATGATTTCAGGCTTGCGCAGCAGAACTTCCGACTTGAGCCGGGACACCAGCAGGCTGGACAAAATCATGGAGCTGCCAATGATCATGCCGCTAATCGGAATCATATATCGGGCTGTCGCCGGAATAATATGCAGGCCAATCAGGAACGCCTGCGTAACGATTTCCACACACAGCAGCGTCAGGAATGACTTCCACATGAGACCGGGGATAAATCGTCCTTTGCGCGCAACATTTTGTGAGGCTACGGTAATCATGAGCAGAATGAATAATACGATAAATCCGTAGCTCTGCATCCCAAAAATTAAATGTAATACATATCCAATCGCCAGCAGTTGAATCGACGCTCTGATTGTGGCGATGATAATGTCTCGGTCCAGACCGAGTTTGAAGGATTTGGACATGACGATGGCGATAAATACAAAACCGAGAGAGAGAATCAAGGCAACAATCGTCATACCCATTCTCCTGCTACAAACTTGCGGGTCTCACTATGCTGCGGAGCATTAAAAAACGTCTCCGTATCCGCTTGTTCTACCAGTCTTCCGTCGATCATCAGCCATGTCTCGTGGCCTACCCTGCGGGCTTGTTCCATATGATGCGTAATCCAGATCATCGTTGTTCCCTCTTCTTTGTTCATTTGCAGCAGCAGTTCCTCAACCTCTTTGACCGAGGCGGGGTCCAGTGCAGAAGTAATCTCATCCAGCAGTAAAATATCCGGGCGGTTCGCGAGCGTCCGTGCCAAGGCCAAGCGCTGTCTTTGTCCACCGGACAGTTCCTGCGCCTTTTGTTCCAACAGATCGTGGGTGAGTCCTACGCGTTCCAACAGGCCGGCAGGATCATCCAGCACTGTACCGTGCAGCCGTTCTACGGTTTGGAGATTGTACAGGACAGTTCCCTGAAGCATGGGGGCATCCTGAAAAACCAATGCTACTCTCCGTCTTAGTTCAGGGATCTCCCACTCCGATATCGGTTTGCCGAGGACACGGATGTCCCCTTCATCCGGTGTCATTAGGAGGTTGCACAGTGAAAGCAACGTGCTTTTACCAGACCCCGATGGACCGACCAACGTGGTGATTTTGCCGGGGGAAACTTTTGCCGTAATCCCGTTCAGAACAGCACGTTGCTGTCCAGACCCGGCGAAATATTTGATAATGTGATTGAATTCAATAGCTGGAAGTGGCTTGGATTCCATAGATATAGCTAGCTCCTTTGTAGGGGATCGAGAAAGGGATCAGATCCGTTCTATGATCTTATTTTTTTATTATATCAGTAATGACTGCTATGCTCTTCTATAAAGGTTCAATGCAGGCCGGCTGTTGTAAACGGCATCTTCTTTGTATAAACTAACAGGATTAGTTAAAATAGAATCTGGATCAATTCTGTATAGGTATAAGGAACCGGATTACATAGAAATTCGATGAAAGGAGACAGGATGATGTCGCCTAGAAACGGAGTAAAGTTGCAAGATATCCTGCGGGCTGCCGAGGACATTGCCAATGAACAAGGGATGGGGGATGTCACGCTCACCACGCTGGCTCAAAAACTCCACATTCGCCCTCCATCCTTGTATAACCACGTGAACGGATTGAACGGACTGCGCCAAGTACTGGCATTGCATAGCCTCGAACAGTTGGAGGAAGCTTTGATGAGCGCAGCGGTTGGTAGAGCGGGCGAAGATGCGCTGACCGCTATGGGGAAGGCGTATATGCGGTATGCTCGGGAGCGACCCGGTTTGTATGAAGCGATGCTGTATGCAACAGATCGAAATGATACCGAAATGAGGCAGGCTGCGGATCGCGTGGCCGAGCTGGTCATTACCGTCCTGTCCAGTGGTTATGGCTTCAAGGAAGAAGATTGCATTCATGCAGCGAGGGGATTCCGTAGTCTGCTTCATGGATTCGCCTCGCTTGAACAAAAGGGCGGCTTTGGTTTACCTGTGGAGGTGGACCGGAGTATTGAGGTGATGATGGCTACCTTTTTGGCAGGTCTGCGTGTGCGGCAAAAGCGAGATGTCGAGCTTACCAAAGAAGTCTGATTTCAACCTGATGCAGCTAACATGATTGCGTCGCAGACCCGAAGGGTAAAATACATCTGTATAATGTAGATGAGAGACTGCGAATACAGGAGGGGTATGAGTGAACGTACTGGTGATTGGCGCAAATGGAAAAGTAGGCAGACATCTTGTTCGCCTACTGGGGCAAAATAAATCGCATCGCGTAAAGGCGTTGATCCGCCATTCGGATCAGGCCGAAGCGCTTGAACGTTTGGGAGCAGAAACGGTGGTAGCTGACCTCGAAGGGACGGTTGGTGATATTGCCGCAGCTATAAAGGGCAGCGATGCTGTCGTATTCACAGCAGGCTCCGGTGGAAAAACAGGAGCGGATAAAACGCTGCTTATCGACCTGGATGGAGCGGTCAAGGCGATGGAAGCCGCCGAACAAGCGGGTATCCAGCGCTTCGTTATGGTCAGCGCCCTTCATGCGGAGAATCGGGAACAGTGGCCTGAATCCATTAAACCGTACTATGTGGCGAAGCATTACGCTGACCGCCTGTTGGAAGCGAGCAACCTGGACTACACGATTCTTCGTCCGGGTGGCCTGACGGATGATGTGGGCACCGGAAAAGTTGCTACCGGTGAGGAGCTCACCAGCCACACCATTTCTCGTGAAGATGTGGCGGCAACGGTGGTAGCAGCGCTGGAGGAACAGCAGACGTATCATCGTGCAATTAATTTGGTGTCTGGCAGTACGCCTATTGCTGAGGCAATCCGGCTATAATTACGGATGAAGTTGTTGCAGAGGACGCTTATAAATGACCATAAAGCGAGAAGACGGCCACAATGGTCATCTTCTCGCTATATGGTCATCTGGAATTACTCCGTTTGATAAAGAGGAAATAGCTAAGAAGGCTTCGTTATTAATAACAGGAGGAAAAGATTAATTCTTGTTTTGAGAGGCATCCCCGGGGGCAGAGTCCCGGGGATGCTTTTTGCTGTTTTCTCAGTACGACCGTCCCCGTAGCAGTTCCAAGCTCCAACTCCAGCTGAATAGCAGCAAAAGTATTTGCTTAAAACTAATTATATTATTTATAATACTAATATAATTAGTTTATATTTAAGTCAAGGAGATGAGATAAATGCGTATTGTTCAGGTGCAGCATGTGTATCAATTGACGTTTATGCCCCGGCTGTTCCCGGTGAACTGTTATTTGGTGGAGGAGAAAGAGGGGCTCACCTTGGTAGATGCCGGATTGCCATACAGTACCCGTGGTATAGCACAAGCTGCGGCGCGGATCGGGCAGCCGATTATTCGAATTGTACTTACCCATGCCCATGGGGATCATGTGGGTGCGTTGGATAAGCTCAAGGCAAGGTATCCTGACGCGCAAGTGTTCATTTCAAGGCGGGACGCACCGCTGCTACAGGGCAATGTATCGTTGGAGACAGGAGAACCGGATACTCCTATTCGAGGCGATGTACCGAAGTATATCCTTACCCAGCCTGACGTTTTACTGGAGGATGGGGATCATGTAGGTTCGCTGTTGGCGATCAGTGCACCGGGACATACGCCGGGCTCAATGGCATTCTTGGATACTCGCACCCGAGCGCTAATTGCAGGCGACGCCTTTCAGACCCGAGGTGGTATAGCGGTATCGGGAAGGCTTAAGCCGCTGTTTCCTTTTCCGGCACTGGCTACCTGGAACAAGGAAATTTCGCTGAAAAGCGCCAAAAAGCTGGCGAGTTTCGATCCATCTTTATTAGCTGACGGTCACGGTAACATGCTGAAGCATCCACAATCTCAGATGGAAAGGGCGATTATGGAGATGGAACGACAATCTTCAGTGTGATGATTCGGTATTCAGCCAACATTCAGCCAGAACTCACAAAGTCCTAAGCTAAGGCAGATACAATATGGGAAAATAGAAACAGAGAGAGGTGCATCGGATTTGAACGTTTGGAAAGCGAACGGTCTGAAATATATACTTCTATGTAGTCTCATATTGTGTGCTGTCGCTAGTGTCGTTTCGTTATGGAGTTATTCAGGTAGTTCTGCGTCCCAGTCTGCGGCTGTTAGACAGGGCCCATCCGGCGGGTTCGGAGGAGGAAGCGGACCTGGTGGAGGTATGGGAGGACCGGGGCAACCTACCAACTCCTCCACTGAGGGAACATCGACATCGGGTGACAAAGGTACAACGACCGGGAATGATACGTCTGTATCGGGCGGCAGTGGTGTTGCCAGAGACGGACAGCACAGAGGCCCCGGTGGCATGTCTGGTAACGGATCTGGCATGGGCGGTCCTGGCGGTGGTATGGGTGGTGGAAGAAGTGGGAACTCCTCATCTGCTTATGCTACTCCGCTGGCGATTTTCGCCGCTTTGTTCTTCGGTGCATTCGTGTTTATTGCGTACCGGTTTCGGGCTCGTGAATGGAAGCTCGGGGAACGTAATCGAGGACTGATGCTGTGGACTGTGCTGGGTGTGGGGTTCTTTTTAAGAATGGCGATCGCCCCTTGGATCTCGGGTCACATGGATTTAATGCTATTCCGGAACTGGGCTACGACAGCAGCGGATAGCTTATCGGGCTTTTACACGAACGGATCAAGCGATTATCCACCGTTCTATATTTATATTTTATATGTGATTGGTCAAATCGGCTCTACGGATGCTTTCAGTCCCTATATGTCCGTGCTGCTGCGGCTTCCCAATATATTAGCCGATATCGTGACAGCGTACATGCTGTACCGGTTGGCAAGCAAACGGGTCGGCTATGGAATAAGCCTTGGATTGGCTATATTCTACGTGTTTAACCCAGCTGTATTTATCAATTCGACCTTCTGGGGGCAGGTGGATTCTTTCTTTACTATGCTGATTGTGGGCATGATTGTGCTGCTTGTGGAAAACCGGGTCGGCTGGTCCGCCGTATTGTTTACGGTAGCCGTATTGATGAAGCCGCAGGGAATTATTTATGGGCCTGTTTTGTTCTTTGAGCTGCTGAGACAACGTAAAATACAGCCTTGGCTGTTGTCCATTGGCGGTGCTGTTGTGACGACCATTCTGGTCATATTACCATTTTCGTGGGGGCAGGAGCCGGTATGGCTACTTGACCTATACAAGGGAACGGTCGGCGAGTATCCGTATGCTTCGGTGAACGCATATAATTTCTTTGCACTGATCGGTGGCAATTATACGCAGGACACTACAACATTGTTCCTGTTCAGTTACCATACATGGGGTATGATCTGCATTGTGCTGGTGACTCTGTTTACGTGGTGGATGTATATCCGCAGTCGCAAACCACAGTTTGCAGCGGCAGCTGCACTGGTGCTCATTGCAGGTGTATTTACCTTCGCTTCCAGCATGCATGAACGGTACTTGTTCCCTGCGGCCGCGTTAGCTGTACTAGCGTATCTGTATTTACGAGACCGCAGATTTTTGTGGCTTGCGGGTGGATTTAGTCTTACGATTTTCCTAAACACCTTCGATATTTTCTATAGCTCCAACTCTCGGGATCAATACGGTATTATTTTGTGTGTGACATCATTGTTGAATGTGTTGTTGTTTGGGTATTTGGTCAAAGTAGTGTGGGATTGCTCCAAATCGACCACGATTGAGACTGCCCCTCCCAAGGACATGCTTCCATCGGAGTCACCTTCAGGGAAACTTATATGGGGTGCGTCTTCCCCAAGTGTGAACACAACAATTGATAGTTAGTGGAGTATAAAATACGGTAAAAACCGCCCTTTAACGAAATGGAAGTGGTTGATAGATCAACTACAATCCATAAGTTAAAGAAGCTGTTTTTTGTTGTCCTCATGTTAGAGTAACATTGTATCTATGTGTCTCAATCCATATATTCGTTCAGTTTCTGTACATCGCAGATGGTAATCTCTCTTGTACCCTTGCTATGAATAATCCCCAGCTGTTCAAATTTTCCGATTTTGCGACTGATGGTTTCGCGGGTGACACCCACATAATTAGCCATTTCCTCGCGTGAAAGGGGGAGGTTTATTTTAATGTAGGAACCATCCGGCTTGCCGTATTTATGTCCAAGCTCAAGAATCATATAGGCGATGCGGATTTCCGGGTCTTTGGTAGCTAGGCTTTGAGCCAGGTTTTCGGTATGTGCCAAGCGTTTAGTAATGGTTTTGAGCAGCTTCAAAGAGATATCGGGATTGTTGCGGATCAGCTGCTCCATATCATCCTTGGTGAGCATACAAATATCAGTATCTTTTAAGGCATACGCACTAAAGTTACTCAGCTCATCGCTGTTAAATATGTTCAACTCGCCAAAAAAATCGCCAGTTGTCAGAATGTGCAGAATTTGCTCCTTGCCCTGAGGCGTCATCTTCAGCAGCTTGACATGCCCGCTTTTAATAATGTACAGCGTATCGGAAGCCTGCTCCTCCACAATCAAGGCCTCGCCTTTCTGGTATTTTCGGTGTCGGATCATGGAGCTGACCTTACACAAATCTTCGCAGGACAAAGAGGAAAAGATAGGCACTTTGCGGGCACAGGGCTCCTTTTCGCACTGGCAGGGGCAGGACATCTCATTCACATTCATTCACTCCATTCATAAACCGGAAACTACAGGTTATAGCGCATGGTTGTTATTCTGTATCATCTATTGGGGCAAAATGACTTTGATCCTCACCACAGACTGGACAAACCCAGTCTTCTGGAAGATCCTCAAACGCTGTACCGGGCATAACGTCTTCATCGGGGTCACCGATAGCAGGATCATAAATGTATCCACAGGGCTGACATACATATTTTTTCATCTCTAGTTCTCCTTGTCATTCAAAATTTTTGTAAGCTCTGGTGCGTCCGGTTTGAGTCCCTGCATGATGGCTGTTTTGTATGGTAGTGAAGCAAGGGCATCTCCAAAGCCAATCACGCCGCAGATAGAGCCGTTTTGTATGAACATACGTGTATAAGAAGTTTGATTTTTAGTAATCAGGCTGGTGTCGCAGACTTGTTCATCTACTAGACCGATGGAAAAGAGAGGAGATTCATAGCAGTTCGAAAGGGTTACAGGGAGGGGACGCTGATAGCTGACGGATGCGCCCGCCATATTAGCGCCTGCTATTTTTCCCTGCTCCATTGCGCTTTCCCATAACCCATCTACTCTACTCTGAAATTCGGCTGCATCACCTGCTGCATAGATATTGGCGGAGCTGGTCTCCATCTGCGCATTCACCAGAATGCCTTGTCCAATATCAAGGCCGATTTGGCGAGCAAGCTCCGTATTCGGTACAATTCCGATAGAGTACACGACATGCTCGCAGGGGATAACAGAGCCGTCCTGTAGTTCCACACCTTCTACGTGATCTGTGCCTTTAATACGATTTACGCCTTGCCCAAGGTGGATCTGAGTACCCTGTTCGGTCATCCGATCGGTCAAAATAGCGGAGGCCTTTTCATCTAGCTGACGGGGGATAAGCCGATGCGAAGCTTCCAGTATGGTTACAGCATATCCTGCTTGCTGGAAGGACCATGCGGTTTCCACGCCTTGAATACCGCCCCCGATGATACATATCCGGTCTCCCTGTCGCAATTCCGCTTTAAGGCGATCCGCATCTTGTCGAAAACGAATATTGTGAACGTTCCTTAGAGAAGCCCCATCTAGCACAAGCTTACGGTTGTGAGCTCCTGTACACAGCAGTAGCTTGTCATAAGCAACGGTTTGTCCATCTATTGTTTTGATAGTACAATCCTCTGGATGTATCTCGGTTATCTTGATGCCGGAATACACATGAATTCGTTGATTGGCAAACCATTTTTCCTTTTTGATCAGAATTTTGTCGCTGTGCAAATCAGTGAATAGTCCCTTGGAAAGTTTGACTCTGTTATACGGAAAGGATGCTTCCTCCCCGTAAATAGAAATTTCGGCCAGCTCATCTTGATCTCTAATCGCTTTTGCCGCGTTGACGGCGGCAACACTGCCTCCGATAATAACGTAATGTTGGTTACCCATTCAGTATCTCTCCTATTCGCTATACGCTACTGTGTTTTAAATAACACTAAGCAGTAGATCTGAGACAAATTCAGCGGCATTTTTAATTTTCTTCACTTTTTCATCTTCTGTAGGAGAGAAACGAATACGCACCGGGAATTCCACATGGGTCATACCCGTTGATTTGATTACATCTGAAGTGCTTTGGACCTTCATATTAGTACCATTCAAGTAATCCTGTACAACTTCAATGGCTTCCCCGCTCCAGCCGTAGGAACCAAAGGCAGCAGCCAGCTTGCCTTCCAGATTCATCTTTTGCATTTGTTGCAATAGGTCTTCCAATTTGCCCGTCATGTCGGCATATTTGGTAGAGCTACCGACGAAAACAGCATCTGCTGAGGCAATACTCTTCAATATTTCCGTTTCATCCGCTTTATCCACGTCCCATAGCTCCACCTGGATTTGGTTCTCCAAAAAGCAGTCCTTCAGGATGTTTGCCATTTTTTTAGTGTTATTTTTGAGGGTGGCATAGACAATCGCTACTTTTTTATCCTCCTTGGTTTCGGTACTCATAGAGGCGTACAAATCAATAAACTTGGCAATATCATGTCGGATCGCGAAGCCGTGGGAAGGTGCAATCATCTCAATTTCCAGATCGGCAACAGCTTCGATTAATGTGCGCACATATCTGCGATGTGGATGAATAATAGCCTGATAGTATCCGATAAAGTCCTCGGTGATATCAAAACCAGCCTCATCAGCAAATAGATGCTCTACAGCCACGTGTGTACTGAAAATATCGCAAGGGAACAAGATTTTATCTTCTATACAATACGTAATCATGGTTTCTTCTGTATGCAGATAAGGAGTTTCTTTGAATAGCAGCGTTTTGCCTCCAATGTCCAGTTGATCCCCATCCTTGATTACGAGGAAGTTGCGATGCTGAAGCTTGTACATTTGTTGAATTTCCGGAACGGCAATCTCAGTGCAGACAATCGTAGCGTTCGTTGCCTTGGAAGCAAGTGCCGCCAATCCGCCCGAGTGATCTGGTTCCGTGTGATTGACGATGATATATTGAATATCCAATGGATCGATCAATTCGGTTACAGCTTCGGCAAATTCTCTACCGAACGCCATATCTACGGTATCCACAATGGTTGGTTTTCCAGTTTTCAATAGATATGCATTATAGGTTGTACCCTTTGATAGTAGAAGACGATGAAAGGGAACCTCACGATTATCAATTTTTCCTACCCAATAAATATCCTTTGCCAGCTTGAATCCAGGCTTCATATGGAATAACCTCCTGCTTGTTTTGTTTATCTAACACAATTTGATTCTAGTTGGATGTGTCGATGAAAAAGATGATTGAAATCAAATTTTTAAATATTTTAAAAGTATTTTTACTTAAATTTAGCTTTGTGATTGCAATCACAAGGCGAGCGAAATAATCCAATACAATAAAGGTATTAATCCATCTTAAGCAAATTTAATTTCAAACAGGAGCGTGAACTAATATGAAAAAATCAAACCTCATTCAATTTCAGGAATATAAAGAAGCTGCGTTTACAAAACGAATTGTGCATAAGGAAGCCGACAATGTAATTTTTATTCTCAACTTTACTCCTAATGCCGAGCTACCAACACATAATCACCCAGGAGCGAATGTATATTTGCTTGTTCTTGAAGGCAGCGGGACTGTAACTGTGAACGGCGAAGCAACGGAAGTTGTCCAAGGGGATATCATTCATGTTACGGGAGATGAGCACTTTTCCTATCGTGGTGGTGCAGAGGCGAATTCCAGTCTGCATGTAGTGTTGACCCAAACGCCAAGTGAAAGCTATGCGCAGAACATATAAAAGAGGACACAGCAGCAACATGCTCATATAAAAAAAAAGAAAATAGTTATTTTTTTTCACTCGTATTGATAATGAATATCATTATCAAATTTTAAGGAGAGGTGTTAATAGCCAATGCAGACAGTAGATTACAAACAGGTGCCAGGGCACTGGATATTAGCAAGTCTCGGTAAGCGCGTGCTTAGGCCCGGAGGGTTAAAAACAACACGTTGGATGATAGAGGGACTTGACGTAACCGGGCAGGATGAGGTTATTGAGTTTGCCCCCGGATTGGGTATAACTGCCCAAATCACACTGCGGCTTAATCCCCGTCGTTATATTGCGATTGAACAGAATGAGAAGGCGGCTTCTATCGTAAAAACGTATGCAAGCGGAGCAAACCGGGAAGTTATTATTGCCGATGCTGAACAGGTTCCGTTGCCGGATGCCTCTGCGACGGTGGTATATGGGGAAGCCATGCTGACGATGCACACAAGAGCCAAGAAAGCGCAGATTATTTCGGAAGCCAGGCGGCTTTTGAAAACGGGCGGGAAGTATGCTATTCATGAGATGTGCCTTGCTTCTAACCATATTGAGCCTGCGCTCAGAAAACAAATTTACAAGGATTTGGCTACAGCCATGAGAGTTAATGCGACACCGTTGACGGTGTCAGAGTGGGAACAGCTGCTGAAAGAGGAAGGCTTTAAGGTCGTTAAAATCTATACGGTTCCCATGCACTTATTGCATCTGCCACGTATCATTCAGGACGAGGGCTGGTTGAGATTTGGAAAAATCGCCTTTAACCTTATGCGTAACCATGCTGCCCGGACAAGGGTTATGGGTATGCGCAAGCAGTTTGTAAAGTACGCCGACCATCTGCAAGCGGTCAGTATCATCGCTGAGCGATAGCCTGAATTCACGAATAAGAGAATAATAAAAGCTTTTTACGCAATAGCAAAAAAGGAGACGAACCCACATTCAGGGATTCGTCTCCTTTTTGTATATTTGCTGCTTTGGCTTGGCTGCTGGAGTGCACATGCTTTGCACCCCTCTATTCGTCATATATTAGGTATAACGAAAATTTCCAATTTCTGATGTTTTACATTACCATAGTGACTGAGATCATTGGAATAGTTAACCAAAATAATAAAATAGGCATACTTCAAAAGGAGGAAGCGTGTTATGAAGCTGCATCGAGCCATTGTGGTGGATGATGAAACCTTTACTCGCAAAGGGCTGCTTCAACTCATGGATTGGCAAGCCTGTGGTTTTGAAATCGTAGGAGAAGCTGATAACGGTGAGGATGCGCTGGAGCTAATCAGCCGTATTCACCCGGACCTGGTCATTACCGATATTCGTATGCCTGTGCTGGACGGATTAGAGCTGATTCGGTCTGTGCTCGAACAGAGTACAGAACATCCCGCATTTATTATTTTAAGCGGCTATAGTGATTTTGCTTATGCGCAGCAGGCAATCCGCTATGGGGTTCATGATTTTATGCTTAAGCCGATTGATGAGGGTGACTTTTCGGCTACACTGCGCAAGCTGAGTGAAAGACTGCATCGTGAACAACAGAATGCACAACGATATCAGAATCACCATGCAGGTGGGCTGTTAGAGACTGTGATGATGAACCCAGTGGATGATGTAGTGGTGACACAGTGGGAGCAGCAGCTACGGCTTGGGGAAGCCACGTATATGTACTATGTACTCGTCGAGCTGAATGACCAACATCCCTGGCGCTCCGGTGCCGATGGTGTCATGCTATCACTTTTTCAGTTCAGGGAGCTTATAGAGCAAGCGCTTCATCGTTTAATGGATGGCAAGTACCCTCTCTATGTTCATGAGCATCGTAACCGGATTGGTCTTATCGTACCGGACTTCTTTTTGGGGTGTTTTGAAGGCAAGGTCGAAGTTTTTATGAAAGCGCTACAACGAGAGATAGAGGGGATGAAGACACTAAAAGGTCAGCTGGGAAGTCGGGTTTTCGTTTATGCAGGAAAGCCTGTGAATCGGTTGCAGGATATCCAGCAGTCCTACGCCTGTGCGAAGGAAGCAGTGCTCCATAAATACATTTATGACAATAGCGGTATTGTTGTATATCTACGGGAGGGAATGCCACCACTTCACTATAAGACCATCCCTCAGGACGTACTGGATCGCTTGACGGAACAAGTTGAGGAACTGCGGTTGGATGAGCTGCGTGTGGCCGTGGATTATTTATTTAGTAGTTTTCGGGAGGAGTGTTATGCACCTGAGGCTATGAAAATGAGTCTGCATCAATGCTTACTTAGTATCGTTCGGGTCATTCAAAACATGCAGGGAAATGAGCGCTCACTTCAGTCACTAGAACCGATGATGAACTGGCAGGACATGAACCTGTCCCTGGGTGAACTACAGCGATTGTTTACAGCTTTTGCAGAGGAAAGTGGAAGGTATATTGGGGTTCTGCGCAAGGATTGTCAGCAAGGAGGCATTCAGCACATTCGTGCTTACATTGAGCAGCATGCCGCCGAGAATATAAGCCTGAAAAGTATTGCGGCTCGCTTTTACATGAACCCGGTATACCTCGGTCAATTGTTCAGGAAAACGTATGGTGTGTACTTTAACGAATTTCTGCTGAAATTGCGTGTTCAGGAGGCGAAACGCTTGTTGCGGCAGACGGATCTGCGGATTTATGAAATTGCTGAGCGCGTGGGCTTCGGCAGTTCAGACTATTTTGTTACCCAGTTTGAAAAGATGGCGCACGCCACGCCTAGTGAATACCGCAATAGCCTGAGTATTGGCGACGAGCCAGAGAGGGCCAGCGAATGAAGATGCTGAGAACGACTCTTGATCATGTGCGATTGCGGGATAAAATGCTGCTGCTTTATTTTCTCTGTGTTTTCACGCCTGTAGTGCTGACCAATCTTATTTTTTACCATGTCACTTCGCAAAACGTGAAGGAACAGCGTATGCAGGATATTTCGCGCGCACTGGAACAGATTAAAATTGAATTTTACCGTGAATTTGAAGATGCGATGGAAATCTCGTCTATCTTTTATACTGATCATCAGCTCAATGAGGTATTGGAAGAAACATATCCCCACCCTGCTGACTATATCGCCGCTTATGACTCTTATTTACGTCATATCTTGAACAACACTTACAGTCCTGCATACCATTCCGTAGGTGGAATTACGATCTACACCAATAATTCAACGCTGCTGAATTCCGGGGGAATCAGCTTTATAGATGAGGGAGTCAGAAGTTTGCCCTGGTATACCAAAATCTCGCCTGGACGCCAGTCCAAGCCTATATTTGTACGTACCGATGACAGCACAGGTGAACAGATGTACCCTTTTAGCCTGATTCGGCGGATGAACTACTTTTATTCCCAAAATGGTCGTGAAAAAATACTGAAAATAGAACTGCGAATGTCGTCCATTCGGGAGATTTTCAATAACCTGAATTTGCAGGGAAGTCTCTTTCTGCTGAACGAACGAGGGGGAATCGAATATACAACGGACCCCAAAGTGGATATAAACCACAAACATGTAGCCTATAACACTCTCAAGCTGCCCGAGGACACGATGGAGTTCAAGACGAATTATGTGCTTACGAGCAATCTGAATGGCTGGAGCATTGTGGCTGCGGTATCGAGAGATGCAGTGCTGTATGAAATGCAGGAATCTCGCAATTTTGTGCTCTTGTTAACCTGTGTAAATATGCTGCTGCCTACATTAATCATTATTTGGATTACACGTTCGTTGAACGTGAGGATTCATCGTATTTTAAAGCACATGAAGAAGGTGAAAAACCAGCATTTTGAGCTGATTCGCGGTACAGAGTCGAGAGATGAAATCGGGCAATTAACAGGTGAGTTTAATCGGATGACGCTGAAAATAAAGCGACTGATTAACGATGTCTATATGGCCGATATTCAGCGAAAAAATCTGGAAATTCAGCGCAGACATGCTCAGTTGAATGCACTTCACAGCCAGATCAACCCGCATTTCCTGTTCAATGCGCTGGAGACGATTCGCATGCGGAGCTTGATGAAGCATGAGGATGAGACAGCGCGCATTATTCATAACATGGCACGGATTTTCCGCAATTCGCTGGTGTGGAACAAGGATCGGGTTACTTTACGGGAGGAGCTGGAGCTGATCCGTTGTTTTCTGGAAATCCAGCAATATCGCTTTGGTGAGCGAATACAGTACGAAGTGCAAGCGCGCTCTGAAGACTTGGACAATCTGCTTCCCAAAATGGTCGCGCTGACACTGGTTGAAAATGCAAGTATCCACGGCATTGAGCCGCTAAAGCATGGAGGACGCATTGAGATTCATTTTGAGCATGAGGAAGGACAACTGATTCTAACGGTTCGGGATGATGGGGTGGGCATGTCTGCGGAACAGGTACAACGCTTATATGGTTACATGCAAAGGCAGGAGGAAATGGGTGAGCGTATAGGTCTGCAAAATGTCATCTATCGTCTTAAGCTTTACTACGGGAGCCGCTTTGAGCTTGCCATTCGCAGCGCACCCGGCGAAGGTACGGAGATTCGAATTAGGATTCCTGCGGATCGGGAGTGAGGGTAGACAGCAACGCCTATTTTGCTTTGAAGGACCTTTACCTATAGTTTTCTAAGTAACACCTTTAGATTGACAGGTGAACGAAATGAACGGCATTTTATAAAATGAAAGTGCTTACAATTTAGGGCGTACGGGATTCTCAGTGCTTGAGGTACGTGCGCACGATATTCACACACAATCGACAAAAGAGGACAAAAGGGGAGGGTCTGGCATGACAAGCAAAAGGTTCGGAATCATCACTCTGGTAATGGTTATGATGGCGTCTATGATCGCTGCTTGCTCAGGGAGCTCGGGCAAGGAGCCGGCGTCAGGAGATAGCAAGGAGAAGGTCACATTCACGTATTTTAATGCCACTGCGGGGAGGGACATTAATACCAAAGAAACGCGGATCGGCAAAATCCTGGAGGATCAGACGGGGGTAAACTGGAAGCTGGAGCATTTGGTGGGTGATTCCAATACGAAGATCGGTACATTTATTGCCAGTAACGATTACCCGGATGTGATAGTACCGGATGGCACGATCGATAAGCTGCTGGATGCCGGGGCTTTTATTCCCCTGAATGATTTGATCGACAAGTATGGACCGAATATTAAGCGTGTATATGGACCGTACTACAACTTGATGAAGGCGGAGGATGGGAACATTTACTTTCTGCCGCTCAGTGCGGTGGTAGGCGATTATTTACCTGCGCCTAACTTAGAGCAAGGAGCCTTTTGGGTGCAACGCAGGGTATTAAAAGAAGCGGGATATCCAAAAATCAAAACACTTGACGAGTATTTAGCCCTGATTCGTAACTATGCGAAAAAGCATGCAGATGAGGGATTGACTGGGTACCTGGCGTTAACCACGCAGGATAGGTTTTATGCTCTTACGAACGCACCGATGCATCTGGCAGGCTATCCGAATGATGGCGGCACGATTATTGATATGAAAACACACCGGGCCACGGATTATGGAGATATGGAAATCACAAAGCGGTATCTGAAAGAGCTAAATCAACTCAATGTAGAAGGCCTATTTGATAAATCGTCCTTTGTGGACAATTACGATCAATATCTGGCGAAGCTGACCTCGGGTAAGGTGCTGGGCTTTTTCGACTACCGCTGGCAGGCGGGGCAGGCCCTGAATAATCTGCAGGAGGCTTCCAAGCAATCGGGCAATGATGATATGGAGTATATAGGGCTGCCTGTTGTATACGACCAGAATATAAAGGATCAGTACATTGATCCGTCGTCATTCGTTAATAACCGAGGCATAGGAATTACGGTCAGTGCCAAGGACCCGGTACGTATCATCAAATTTTTTGACAACCTGCTGACCGACGAAAACCAGGTGTTATCCAACTGGGGAATCAAGGGAGAAACCTATGATGTAGATAAAAAAGGACGCTTTTACCGGACTGAGGAGCAAATTAAGCAGACTGGTCAGGACGCGTTCCGCGAATCATTCGGGTTCAAATATTTTGAATACAGTTGGCCGCGATACGGTAGCGGTTCCACCCTGCCTGACGGCAACTCCGTTGGTGCCGGACGGCAGCCGGAGGTTGCGCGTATGTCCTACACCGAGGGAGATAAAAAGCTACTAAAAGTCTATGGTGTAGAGTCCTTCTCGCAAATGTTTTCCGCACCAGACGAGCGCCCATGGTATCCGGCCTGGAGTATCCCAATTGCTCAAGGTTCACCTGCGCAGCTCTTCCAGCAAAAGAAGGGGGACCTGCAGCGCAAATATTTCCCGCGTTTGGTGCTGTCTGCACCGGAGCAGTTTGATGCGATATGGAGTGAATACACTACTGAATTCAACAAGCTGGATGTAAAGGCGTATGAGGAGCTGATCACGAAGGAGGTTGCCAAAAAAATCGAGAATCCCGGTAAAAAATAAAGGAGGAAGCAGCTATGGGCCACTCGTCACCACCAGCAGTCACGATCTCCCCGGATCAGTTGCCGCCCTCGCGGCGAACCGGCTTTAGGGGATTTATGCACAAGCTGAATCAGCAACGGGCACTGGTATGGATGTCCGTCCCTTTTTTAATCTGGCTGTTTATCTTCAAGTATTTGCCCATCTGGGGCTGGACAATTGCCTTTCAGGATTTTAAGCCTGCCCGCAAGTTGCTCGATCAGCAATGGGTCGGATTAAAACATTTCCATTTTCTATTTCAGGATGAACACTTTCTGCGGGTCATGCGCAATACGCTGGCGATGAGCTTTATTAATCTGGTGCTGGGCTTTGTCACCGCTATAACATTAGCGATTTTGCTGAATGAGCTTCGCCAGCTCGTATTTAAGCGGGTGGTACAGACGATCAGCTATCTACCGCATTTTATTTCGTGGGTGGTCGCGGCTAGCATCATCAGTACGGCGCTGTCTGCGGATGGCGGCATCATCAATGAGGTGCTGATGTGGCTGGGGTTGATTAAGGAGCCTATTCTGTGGCTGGGCGAGGGAAGCTATTTTTGGGGCATTCTCGGTGCATCGGAGGTATGGAAAAATGTCGGCTGGAACACCATCATTTATTTGGCTGCGATGACGATGATTGATCCCTCGCAGTATGAAGCGGCCGAGATGGATGGAGCAGGGCGTTTTCAGCGGATTTGGCATGTGACATTACCCGGATTGAAGCCTGTATTTATCATCCTGCTCATTATGAACATCGGCAATCTGCTGGAATCCGGCTTTGAGCCGCAATACTTACTGGGCAATGGCATGAACGTGGATTATTCGGAGAATCTGGATATTTTCGTACTGAAATATGGTATCCAGATGGGTAATTTCTCGCTTTCCATTGCTGCTGGGATGTTCAAAACGGTGGTCAGCTTCATCTTACTGTTTAGCGCCAATCATATTGCGAAGCGGTTAGGGGAGGAAAGATTGTTCTAGAATAAAGGGAGTTATGGGGGGAGAAGGCTGCTCCGCGTGCGGATTGTTCTTCCGATCGCTGTTATCCCCGTATTTTCTTATTGGAATAAAGATCATAGGTTAAAATCCGGGGCTAGCTTATGCTTACGATGCGAGCTTTCCTCTGGAAAGCTTTTAGCCGAACGCTCCGCTTCTTCAGAACAATTCCGCCCGCTCCGCTGCTACCCGCCGTAAAGTCACTTTTTTTGAGAACTGAGGGTAGTGGCAAGGGGAGAGTTTAAGGAAGGCGCGTGACTCGCGCTTCCTTGGGTAAATGTGCCATCATGGTTGGCTCAGCTTCGCTATCGCTTGTTTTTAGGATTGTGCTAGTGGTGGTGGTAACAGAAGGTGCATGCTCATGCATACTACAGGTGCAAGTCAGTGGATTTTTAGCAGGCCGCTTCGCTGACCTCATCAAAACCTTATCAAACGAACTAAAACATGACTTCTTATAGTACCAATAATATTTCACCAAGGTTAACTCCAATTGCCACTAATATAACCACTCAAAATAACAGTTCCAAGTAACAGCACCAACAAGCTCCAATAACAATTAGTTGAATTAGGGTGCGCGATCCAAATGCCTAAACTATTTTTTAGAAAGGAGCGGAAGTCATGGGCAAAGGGAAGGCCGTACACGGGCGATTTCGGGCCCCCTCGGATCGAATTTTTGATGCGTGCAATATCGTGTTTATGCTCTGCCTGATGGTGTTCACGCTGTATCCGTTTTTAAATACGCTGGCGGTTTCGTTGAATGAAGCGAATGATTCGATTCGGGGCGGGATCTATTTGTGGCCGCGTGAATTCACGTGGAGTAATTATGAATATGTGTTCAAGGAAGCGACGATTTTCCATGCTACGCTGATTTCTGTATTACGTACGGTTGCGGGTACGGTGACCTCTGTGTTTTGCTGCGCGATGGTGGCGTATACGATCAGCCGGCCGGAATATGTGCTGCGCAAATTTGTTTCGATTGCTTTTATTTTAACGATGTATTTTAGCGGTGGATTGATTCCAAACTTTCTCCTGATTCGTGAGCTTGGGATGCTGGGGACTTTCTGGGTGTATGTCGTGCCGGGATTGATCGGGGTGTTTAATGTGATTGTCATTCGCTCCTTTATTGAGGGATTGCCGGAAGGGATTTTAGAGTCGGCGCGTATTGACGGGGCTGGGGAGTTTGCCACTTTTATGCGCATCGTTTTGCCGCTGTGTGTTCCCGTACTGGCGACGGTGTCGCTGTTTACAGCGGTCGCGCAATGGAATTCCTGGTTCGATGTGTTTTTGTACAATTCGTCATATGAGCAATGGAGCACTCTTCAATATGAGCTGATGAAAATACTGCAAAATTCCAACACGTCTGTTAACACTCAGGACTATGCGAGCCAATTCGCTGGTTCGGAAAATCTGGCGAAGTCGGTCACGCCTACCTCGATTCGGGCCACGATGACGATTGTCGCTTCAGTGCCTATTATTTTAGTTTATCCTTTTTTGCAAAAATACTTTGTGAAGGGTATGACCTTGGGAGGTGTCAAAGGATAGTAACTGAAATCCAATGGTGCCCAATACGAATTAAAAAAATTTGAGTGCGGGAGGGATTGCTTTGCGGCCATGTTGGGTTAAGCCTTTTTGTCTGGTGCTGGCTGGAGCGCTATTGTTATCGCCTGTTGGTTGGTGGGGAGCGTCTGTAGCGAAGGCAGCTACGTCTATAGAACATTCCCCGCCCGTTGCGGATATGGTGCTGTCAGCGGGTGATATCCATAAGACCATTGGAACGTATGGATTTGAGCAAGGAAACAGCGATGGCTGGAAGCCTCGGGGAACTTATACTCAAATTGCATCCGTTACGGAAGCAGCATATGGCAGCACGCATAGTCTGAAGGCAACCGCCCGCACAGCGGCTTGGAACGGGGCGGAGCTGGATGTGAAGTCGCTGTTGCAGCCGGATGTAGAGTATGAAATTAGTGGCTATGTGAAGCTAGATGGTCATTCTGCGGTTCCGAGCATGGTTAAACTTACAGTGGAGCAGCAGCCGACAGGTGGGACTACGACATGGAAGACGGTAGCGCAGACGGAGACGGCGGATACATCGTGGATCAAACTTCAGGGGAAATATACTTTTACCGGGGGGATGGATGCATTGAAGCTGTATGTGGAAAGCTCGAATCCCGCGCAGGCCTACTATGTGGATGAGGTAGAAATAACACAGGTATCGAAGACGCCAACGGAGCCGGCCAATGGTATCGTATCCGGGTTTGAAGATGGTACGGCTCAAGGATGGGTGTCCCGTATGGGAGCCGAGACCGTGCAGGTTTCGAATGCCGATGCACGAACCGGCTCATACAGTCTGCTGACAACAGGCAGACAAAAGACATATGCCGGCCCCAAGCTGGATGTGACTGCTACGATGCAAAAGGGCAGCCGATATACGGTCAGTGCCTGGGTGAAGCTGGCGCCGGGTGAGCAGCCTGCCAAGGTGAGGCTCAGCATACAGCGTGATCACCAAGGGGATAGTGCGTATGAAACTGTTGTAGGCGACACGGCTACTACGACAGGGGGATGGATGCATTTGTCTGGTACGTATACGCTTGCGCATGATGCAGACACCGTTTCTATGTATTTGGAAACGGCAGAAGGAACGTCTTCCTTTTATATGGATGATTTCGAGCTGTCACTTGTACCGCCGCTGGCTATTGAAAAGGACATTCCTTCTTTGCATGGATTATATGGGGGACAGTTTAGCATTGGCACGGCGATTGAAGCTTTCCAGACCGAAGGGGCTTACGGAGAGTTGGTACAGAAGCATTTTAACAGCGTCGTTGCAGGGAATGCGATGAAGCCGATCTCCTTACAACCGTCCGAGGGACAGTTCCATTGGGAGGAAGCAGACCAAATTGTGCAATTTGCTAGACAGCATGGACTGGAAATTCGCTTCCATACTTTGGTGTGGCATAACCAAACTGGGGATTGGATGTTCAAGGATAAGAATGGACAGCCGATGACGCCGACTGCTGAGAATAAAAAGCTTTTGCTGGATCGGCTGGAGACGCATATTCGCGCTGTTGCAGCCCGATATAAAAATGTCATCACCGATTGGGATGTGGTGAATGAGGTCATTGATCCTGATCAGCCGGATGGCATGCGCCGCAGCAAGTGGTATCAGATTACTGGTACTGATTATATTGAAAAAGCATTCCGTGTTACGAGGGAAGCGGCGGGCCCGAACGCACGACTATTCATTAACGATTACAACACACATGAGCCGAAGAAACGGGATTTTCTGTACAATTTGGTACGTGATCTGCTCGCTAAAGGCGTACCGATTGACGGGGTAGGCCACCAATCGCATATCCGCCTGGAGTTTCCCGCTATTAGCGAGATTGAGCAGTCCATAGAAAAGTTTGCTTCGCTTGGTCTGGATAATCAGATTACCGAGCTGGATATGGGTCTTTATTCCAATGACACAGATCGCTATGAAACGATTCCAGAATCTATGCTGATCCGGCAGGCTCACCGCTATCGGGCGCTGTTCGATATGTTTTCAAGGCAGCAGAATCATATCAGCAATGTGACGATTTGGGGTACGGATGATGGAAATACGTGGCTCAGCACGTTTCCGATAGCCCGGCTGGATAAGCCGCTACTATTCGACGAACGGTTAAAGGCCAAATATGCCTATTGGGCACTTGCTGATCCGTCCAAAGTCCCGCCGTTGCCAGCGGGGAATAACCAATGAATAGTTTGAATGAAACAGAGGAATAGAGCTGTTCAAAAGGAGAGCTGGAGCTATGGCTACCTTACGCTATACGAATCCGGTTGTCCCCGGATTTTATCCTGATCCGAGTGTGATACGCGTCGGAGAAGATTATTACATGGCGGCAAGCTCGTTTGAATACATGCCGGGCTTGCCCATTTTTCATAGCCGAAACCTGACCGATTGGCGGCAGATCGGGCATGCGTTGAACCGGCGCAGTCAGATTGATTTGTCCACTCGGAAAAGCTCGGAAGGCATATATGCGCCCACACTGCGCTATCATCAAGGTGTTTTTTATCTGATTACGACAGATGTGATGGGGATAGGTAATTTTTATATCACATCTGTGAACCCCGCTGGGCCTTGGTCAGACCCGATCTGTATTCGATACGGGAATATAGATCCGTCTCTGCTATTGGATGACGATGGGAAAGTGTATGTGACCGTACAATCCGGGGCAGATGCCGAGTCGCATATTATCCAGTATGAGATTGATATCACTACAGGTCAGGCATTGACAGAGCCTATAGCGATTGCTCACGGGGATGGCGGCGTATGGACCGAAGGGCCGCATCTGTATCACATCGGCAGCCACTATTATTTGCTCTGCGCATGTGGCGGAACGGGGCGTGATCATCGAATACTCGTGTATCGTGCGGAGCGCCCTTACGGTCCGTTCGAGCGTATGACAGAGCCGATGCTCACGCATAACGCTCTCCCTGCACATCCGATTCAGAACACAGGTCATGCCGAATTGGTTGAGGACACTCGCGGGGACTGGTGGGCTTTTTTTCTCGGTGTCCGTCCGGTGGTGGACATCGAGCCTGTGGCTGACCGCTTGGAGGCTGTCGAGCCTCAGGCTGAGGTACCACCTTCGTATAGCGTGCTCGGACGCGAAACCTTTCTGGCCCCCGTCCGCTGGACAACGGACGGATGGCCTACGGCTGACAACAACGCAGGCACGGTGCAATTGCACATGTCTGTAGACCGTCAGCCATTCAGTCTGGCGGAGCAGGCTCTCCCGCCTGCTTCTGCGCCGCTCGCGCCTGCAAAGCGTCATAGCTGGCGCGATGACTTTGGTGGTCAGCGGCTGGACTTCCGTTGGGCTGCTCCGCGCAGGCTGTGTGAAGCCTGCATCAGCCTGGAAGCGCGCCCCGGATGGCTAACGCTCATCGGCAATCGCCACACGCTGCTGGACGAAGCGCCGAGCGTATTCCTCGGCACCCGGCTGCGGCATCATCAGATCGCCGTCCGTAGCCGGCTTTATTTTCAACCACAGCATGAGGGCGAGGAAGCCGGCCTTGCGGTACGGCTTAATGAGCGCGGTCACTTTACGCTGGGTATTCGTCGGGATGGAGAAGGCAACATGCTTACTGTAGTGGTCTCGGTCGCAGATCAGGGAAAACGAACCGAATGGGTCTCTGTACCGCTGGCGGCTCCTGATATACCAAGCGGTGAAGGTATGGAGCTTCGCATCCTATCCGATGCGTATCATTTCGCCTTATCTTATGCTGTGCGTCCAAGCAACTGGGTACCGCTCGCTACGGTTCCGGCTTTTGTAGTCTCATCTGAAAGCAATGGCGGTTTCACGGGAGCGCTGATTGGCATGTATGCTGTATCGACCGTCGCTGTAGATGAACCGGTATCTGTCGCCGCGACTCCCGCATACTTTCAATATTTCTCCTACGATGGCTTGGACTATATAAGCCATATAAGCCAAACCTGAAGAATAAACGTCCAAACGGTGTAGATAGGAAAGTCGCCTTATACAAGCATAAAAGCAGGCTGTCCTTCACATGTGACATGTAAAGGACAGCCTGCTTTGTTATCGTAAAGGAATTACATTTTTATTCCAAATTGGCGTGTTGGCCAAACATAGATTTGGAGGTCAGCTTGCGCAGCTCCATCGTTCTGAGTACCAATGCGTCACCGTATAACAGCAGGGTTTGCTCAAACAATGAGCCCATAGGCTGAATCGTTTGGTAGTCCTTGTTGGACGGGTCCTTGGCCGCACCAGGCAGCTTGACGATGATATCGGCCAGTTTGCCAATGGTGGAACCCGGGGAAGTGGTTAGAAGCGCCAGAGAGGCCCCAAGTTTCTTTGCTTTTTCTGCCATGGAGGTCAGGCTTTTGGTTTCACCAGAGCCTGAACCAATAATGAGTAGGTCGCCCTCGCCCAAACCAGGAGTTACGGTTTCCCCGACCACGTAAGCTTGAATCCCCATATGCATCAGCCGCATCGCCAGCGAGCGAATCATGAACCCTGAGCGGCCCGCACCTGCCACGAATACCTTATTCGCAGCGGCGATGGAGTGGATCAGCTGCTCCGATTCTGTATCACTGATCAATTGTGGAACCAATTGCAGCTCCTTGAGTACCTCGGATAAATATTGAGAGGTTTCCATTGGGATTAACCTTGTTTGATGAGCTGTTGCATTTGGGAAGCTACAGCCTTTTTGTCGTCCTCGCCAGTGATACCACCGCCGACGATAACCAGATCCGGTTGAGCCTTCACGACCTCAGCCAAGGTGCTCAGTTTAATACCGCCAGCCACGGCAGTTTTGGAGTTTTTCACGACTTTTTTGACGGTTTGCAGTGCTTCGAACGGGCTCTGTCCTTCAGCTTGCAGATCGTAGCCTGTATGCACACAAATGTAGTCAACGCCCAGAGCGTCGATTTCTTTCGCACGTTGCTCCAGGTTTTTAACACCGATCATGTCCACCAGGATTTTTTTGCCGCCTTGTTTTTTCGCTTCTTCTACTGCACCTTTAATTGTTGCATCTTCAGCTACAGCCAAAATCGTAACAATATCTGCACCAGCCTCGGAAGCTTTTAGCACTTCATAGCCCCCTGCATCCATAACCTTCAGGTCAGCCAGCACTTTCAGATTCGGGAATGCTTCTTTCATTGCTTTTACTGCATGAAGTCCTTCATTGATGACAATCGGCGTACCGATTTCTACGATATCAATATACGACTCTACTTCTTTTACCAATGCAATACCTTGCGGGATATCTACTAAGTCTAAAGCCAATTGAAGTTCCATGTTATTAACTTCACTCCTTAAGTGAATTTATATTTTGATGAACAGGTACATGCTCTGTTGAGTATTACTCTATACTTTGGTTTCATGCACAGGTTTGATTGTAAGGCCCCGATATCCGATTGAAAAGTACGCACTAATTCGTAACGTAGTTACCCCGACGATACTATAGCATCATAAAAACCATTCATGAGAGAGCCTGCATTTTGTCTTCTTTAGCATTATTTCTATAAGGGGAGTCGATTATTCGTAACCAAGGATTTTGCAAAAATCCCATAAGCGACTTCCAATGAACAAGATATAGATCGAAATGGTTTAGTTCGTCTATATCTTGCACTTCGGAGCGACTGGAATCGAATTTTGCAAAATCCATAACCATACACAGCAATGTAAGGTTGCAAAAAAAAGAAGGTAGCGATGATTAAATTGACTTCAAGTTAGGTTTTGACTATATTTGTAATATACTGGTATGCAAAAAATGGAGGCTAAGAGCATAACTACCCTGAAGAGTAGCCGCTGTGCTAAGGGGTAATCGCAATTTTCAGGATAGGGAGGCGGGTTTTAGTGGAAGAGGTCCTGAACCAAAGGGAAGCCATTTATTTGTTGTCGGACAGCCACGAACTCGATAAAGCTTGTGAGTTGTTTAGAATCAGCTACACACATAATGATTGGGATGAAGCGAACAAAGTAGCAGATTATCTGCATACGTTGGCTGAAAGCCTGTATCACACCCAACTGAGAAATGCTGCAGACGGCAAGTATGAGACATTGGACACCAAACACCCGCTAGTGTTTTATTATGCTTACAGTTATCTGGCGAAGTCTATTTACTATCAGAATATGGGAAAGTATGAGGAAGCCAGAAACTATATTATGAAGTATAGCGAAATGGGCTGGTTTATGGGGCTGGATCAGAGCGGTCACGAAGAAGTAGAGAGATTCCGTTTCCTCGCCAAGGCCAATTTATTTACGATTGAATTACTTTCGGGGAGAAGGGAACTTTTGCCTGAGTACGTTCAATTTCTTCACGACAATGAAGAGGAGCTACTTCCAGGATTGGTTGGTATTGCCGAAGCGGCTAACTTGAATAATTGGAATATAGACGACCTGCTGAACGATTTTGCTGATGATATTAAGATATTTGAAGGTTATGAAGATAGAGCAAACCGCGTATATTATTTAAAACTGGTCAACCAATTGGCCATTTACCATTTCAAGAAGAAGCAGTACTCCGCTGCCTTAAATTATGTCCTTGATTCTCTGCAATTCTCTGCCAGTGTAGAAGCGGATGCCGATTTCAGGACATTGGTTGCTCTGTTTGAAACTTATCGAGATTTGGCAACACCATCACAGCAAGAGCAATACCAAACCATTTTATTAAGGGGGCTTCATAATGAAAAAGGCATTAATCTCGGTAACTATGGTCTTGGCGTTTCTTAGTATTGCTCTTCCGGTGGGAAATATTTTGGGAGGGTTAGACCCAGTGTTTCCTTCAAATCATGGTGTTTTTTCTTATACTGCTTGAGTTTCAGATTTAGACCATCAAGCCCGATAGGGCTTTTGTACATAAAGGAGCACACTTTTACGCATTTTGCGATCAGTGTGCTCCCCTTTTTTATCCCAAGATTTATTTTATGGCATACGAAGTCAGGTCATTGGCCAGATGTTGCATCGTTTCACTCGCCTTTTGCATACGCTCCATCACTTCAGTGAAGGAGCCTACCAGAGTCGCCTGCTCCTGAGAAGAAGAAACAATTTGTTCAATTTCCTGCTCCATTTGACGAATGGAGTTTTGTACATCCTTAAGGGCTCCTTCAATATCGACCGTCGCCTTTTTGGATTCTACGGATAGCTTGCGCACCTCTTGAGCGACGATACCAAAGCCTGCCCCTGCTTCTCCCACACGCGCGGCTTCGATCGCTGCATTCAATCCAAGCAGGTTGGTTTGATCGGAAATTTCCTTGATGAACACAGCTACTTGATTGATTTTACCCGAGTTTTGTACGGCGATTTGAGTGTTTTTCAAAATCTGTTCACTGGTTGCCTGAAGCTCCTCGGAATGAGCCGCTACATGCTGTACCATATCAATGAGCTGCTCGGTGATGGAGCGATTCTCGGATACGATTTGATCCAGTTGATTTTTGTTAGTCAAATTATAGGAGGCCGCAAATGCTGCGATGACTTCACCTTTCTCGTCAAATACAGGGATACTGATCATATCAAGAGGAAACCCTAGAATTTCAGCAGGAATGTGGGTCAGGCTGGCCTCACGTCCATTTTTAAGCATGGCAAAATCTTTATAGTCCTCGAGCAGCTCCGAGCCTGTTTCAAAGCCGAGATCCATACCCTCCGATTGGGTATACATAAGGACATGAGTGCGGTCGAAGAGAGCAAGGGTCACTTTCTCACGCATAATCTGTTGTATGTAGGGAATGGCTGCAATTAATGCATCTATTGTATTCAAATAGATAACCTACCTTTCTTTACTAGATATATTTTTTATAGTCTCGTATATAGTTGTCGGTCTAAAGACGGATAAAAGTTATAAAGATATTGAAAATTTAAAGGGAAATGAAAGCTTCAGAAAAAAAGGCATACCGTTTCCATTACGGAACGATATGCCTTCTATTTAATCTTAACGTGTCAGTGCTGTGTATAGGTAGTTCACTTGCCGCGTTGCTCGAACAGTTGTGCGATTTCCACAATAACCTTGGTAGCAAGTACCATGTTGTCCACCGATACATATTCAAACTTACCGTGGTAATTTTCCCCACCTGTGAAAATATTCGGGGTAGGCAGTCCCATGTAGGATAGCTGTGAACCGTCTGTACCGCCACGAATCGGCTTGATAATAGGTTCGATATTCAGCTTTGTCATTGCTTCATAAGCGACATCGACGATATGCTTGACTGGCTCTATTTTCTCTTTCATGTTGTAATACTGATCTCTCAGCTCCAGCGCAATACGGTTTTCTCCATAAGCGGCCTGCAGCTCTTTGACTACATTTGTTAAATAAGCTTTCCGTTTTTCAAAGCTCTCGCGGTCAAAATCACGGATAATATAGTATAGCTTAGCTTGTTCTGCCGTGCCTGTAGACTCCAAGAGATGATAGAAGCCATCATATCCGTCTGTATATTCCGGGGCTTCGTTTGCAGGTAACCGACTATGCAGCTCCATAGCGATTTTGGCAGCGTGGATCATTTTATTTTTAGCCGTACCGGGATGCACATTCACACCGTGAATGGTAATATGGGCGGCTGCGGCGTTAAAGCTCTCATACTCCAGTTCTCCGAGCGGTCCGCCGTCTACCGTATAGGCATATTCAGCGCCAAAAGCGGCTACATCAAAGCGTTCCGGTCCTCTTCCAATCTCTTCGTCTGGTGTAAAAGCAACGCGAATTTTGCCATGTTGAATTTCTGGATGGTCAATCAGGTAGTGGATAGCTGTCATGATTTCTGCGATCCCGGCTTTGTTGTCTGCACCGAGCAGGGTGGTACCATCTGTTGTGATCAGGGTGTGGCCTTTATATTGAGCCAGTTCGGGAAACTCACGTGGAGAAAGAACCACACCAAGCGAAGCATTCAGCGTGATATCGCCCCCATCATAGTTTTCCGTCAATTGCGGCTTTACCCCTGCGCCAGTCAGCTCGGTAGCCGTATCGAGGTGAGCGAGAAAACCGATGACGGGAACCTCTTTATCCGTATTGGAAGGAAGGGTTGCCATCACATAACCATGATCATCAATGGTTACGTCTGTCATACCAATGGCTTTCAATTCGCCCACCAAAAGGTTGCCCAATGTGAGCTGTCCGGGTGTAGTGGGGCAAGTGTGGCTGCTTTCATCAGATTGGGTATCTACCTGAACATATGTAGTTAGGCGGTCAATCAGTTCCTGTTTCATGTGTGTATCCTCCTTGGTGTCATTTCTATTATGGTACGTATTTTATCATGATTAGGCTTATAATATGAAAAAAATGGTTGACCCTTTTAGGAATGACGGGTTGTGTTGCACAGGGGAGACGAGTAAGATAATAGTAAAATAAAAGTAAAAATAGAGTAAAACCATTAAAGGAGTCTGCAATGCCTACGTTAAAAGATATCGCCCAGGAGGCAGAGGTTTCAATATCCACGGTCTCCCGAGTGCTGAATTATGATGAAACACTGTCTGTATCAGAGGAAACGCGACGTAAAATTTTTGAGGTTGCCGAGCGCATGAAATATACGACTGCTAAACGTAAAAATGGCGGTATTGGTCGTCAGCCCCGCAAGAAGGCAGAGGGACCCATCCGGTTGGGTATGGTGCACTGGTTTAGCGCGTACGAGGAACTGGAAGACCCTTATTATCTGTCTATCCGGTTTGGCGTGGAAAAAGAGTGCCGCCAAAGCGGGGCGCAGCTGGAGCGTATTTTCAGAAGAGAGGACCTGACTGCGCTGAAGGCGTCATCCGAAGGGCTACATGGGCTGATCGTGCTGGGGCATTTTAGCAGCGAAGAGGTAGAACGTATGCTGGAACTGCCCATTCCTTGCGTCTTCCTGGATCATCCGGTAGAGCGTACAGGGGCAGACTATGTGGTCATTGACCTTGCTCACGCTGCGGCTGATGCACTGGATTATTTGATGGGCGCAGGCCATCGTCACATCGGATATGTAGGTATGGGCAAGGATGAGCAGCCCCATGATTCCGAACGAGTCGAGCTAGATGCCCGCTATGAGACGTTTTTACGGTATCAGGAACAGCACAGGCTGTGCACGTCGGATGATATTCATGTGTGCGGAGGAACGGCGGCAGACGGCTTCCGTGCGATGGAAGCGGCTATTTTGGCAGGACCAGAAAACCTGCCTACAGCCTTCTTTGTCGCGAGCGATTCGGTGGCTATTGGGGTGTTGAAGGCGCTGGAGCAGCATCACCTTGCGGTGCCGGAACGTATCTCAATTGTTGGCTTCAATGATATTCCGACAGCGGGATATTTGACCCCATCTCTGTCAACGGTCAAAACGCATACCGAACTGATGGGAGAGACGGGCGTTCAACTCTTGCTGCATACGGTACGCAACGGTGCAAACGAGGTGGGGCGCAAGGTCATCATTCCGACCGAGCTAATGATTCGCAACAGCAGTGCGCCGCTACATACCGATACCCAATAAAATCGGCGTTATTGATTTGGACAGCCCCGGCTTACCGGGGTTGTTTTTTTGATATAAAAAGATACAAAAATGGATTGACAATTACCTTGTAAATGCTTACATTGAACATATATTTATTTTACTAAGTTTTACTCGTTATTTTTACTTAAATATTTTACTATAGTATAAGAGTGAAAAATAAAAGGTTGAGGTGACTGCCCATGCGTACCATTTTGCCGTTGAATGACCAATGGTTTTATCTTCCTGAATATGTCGAGAGCGAAGTAAGCGCAGGCATTGATGCAAGTCGGTATGAGCCAATTCAGCTGCCGCACACCAATGTAGAGCTTCCGTATAATTATTTTGACGACAAGGCATTTCAGTTTATTTCTACGTATAAAAGAGAGTTGAACATTCCGGCAGATGCCAAAGGTAAGCGAGTGTATGTTGATTTTGAAGGAGTCATGACCTATGCCCAGGTATTTCTAAACGGGGTAAAAGCGGGGGAGCATAAAGGTGGATATACACCGTTCAGCGTTGAATTGACCGAACTTGCCGAATATGGCGGCCCCAATGTGCTCACGGTCATTGTCGATTCCACGGAACGGGACGACATCCCTCCCTTTGGGGCAGTCATTGACTATCTGACCTACGGCGGTATTTACCGCGAAGTGCAGCTACGAATAGTGGAGCCTGTACACCTCGGAACGGTATTCATTCAGACACCAGAGCCGCTTGCGGCAAGCAAGACGGTGCACGTGGTCGTGGAGCTGGAGGGCATCAGCGATCAGCAGGACGACTTGACGGTCGCGCTGCAATTGCTGGACGGAGCGAGCGTGAAGGCGGAGACCGAGCTGGCAGCGATGACGGCGGCGGAAGTAACGCTGGAGCTGAAAGAGCTGGGCGGCCTGCAACTTTGGGATATAGATGATCCCAAGCTATATGAAGCGAAGCTGACGCTGCTACGAGGCGGAGAAGAGTTGGATCAGGTGACCGTGCGCTTTGGCTTCCGCGAGGCCGAATTTCAGCCGGACGGTTTTTACTTGAACGGGCGAAAGATCAAGCTACTCGGCTTGAACCGTCACCAGTCCTATCCGTACGTTGGCTATGCTATGCCTAAAAGAGCGCAGCGTCGTGATGCAGATGTGCTCAAGGAGGAGCTGGGGCTGAATATGGTACGGACATCCCACTACCCTCAGTCCCGTCATTTTCTAGACCGTTGTGATGAGATCGGATTGCTCGTTTTCGAAGAGATTCCGGGTTGGCAGCACATTGGCGGTGAAGCGTGGAAGGAGCAGGCGGTGAGGGACGTAGAGGACATGATTGTCCGTGATCGTAATCATCCCTCCATTGTAATCTGGGGGGTACGAATTAATGAGTCGCAGGATGACCATGATCTGTACACGCGTACCAATGAGCTAGCACGAAAGCTAGATCCGACCCGTGCTACGGGTGGTGTGCGTTATATTGTAGGCAGTGAGCTATTGGAAGATGTATATACGATAAATGATTTTGTTCATGATGGTGGGCACAAAAAATATTTGGCTAAGGAAATCCGCAATTTTGATACGTATGACGATACAGAAGGCGTAGATGGCGAAACGACAGGCTTGCGCCAGCCGTCTCTCGTTACAAAGCTGGATCATCCGGTCCCTTATCTGGTAACGGAATATAACGGGCATATGTACCCGACCAAGCGTTTTGACCAGGAGGAACGGGTAATGGAGCATGCACTGCGCCATACGCGGGTCCAAAATGCTTCCTATGCCGATGAGGGCATTGCTGGGGCGATTGGTTGGTGTGCTTTTGACTATAACACGCATGCTGATTTTGGTTCCGGTGATAAAATCTGCTACCACGGTGTCATGGATATGTTCCGCCTGCCTAAATTTGCAGCGAGTGTGTACCGGAGCCAGAAGAACGTCGAACAGGAAATCGTTATGGAGCCGGTCACTTACTGGTCGCGTGGTGAGCGAAATATTGGAGGCATCGTGCCGCTGGTTGTGTTCACCAATTGTGATGAGGTGGAGTTCATCTACGGTCATGAGCGCAAAGGTGTTTATCGTCCGAACCGAGAGAAGTACCCGGCGCTTCCTCATCCCCCTGTCGTGATCGACGAGCTGACAGGCCACTGGGGCATGAAGTGGGAAGACGCTGTATTCATTGGATACGTAGATGGGCAAGAAGTGACCCGCAAATACTATTCACGTAATCCGGTGCCGACAGAGCTGCGGGTAGCTGCAGATGATATGGTGCTGGAAGTTGGCGATTGGGACGTAACCCGAGTAGTAGTGGATGCTCTGGACGAATACGGCAATGCCCTGCCGTTCTATGCAGATCCTATTTCGGTGGAGGTCGAGGGAGTGGGTGAATTGATCGGTCCTTCAAGCTTATCCTTAATTGGTGGACGCATTGCATTCTGGATTCGTACAAAGGGTGAGGCTGGCAATATCCGCGTGAAAGTTTCCGCGCCTTCTCGTTTCGGCTCGCAGGAATTGAGCATTCACGTGCAATAAGGAAGCAAAGGCAACATACAATCCTACTAGCCGCTTGTATACCGTTTGAGACTTCCATTATTTAAAAAAGGAGTTGTCCGCAGATTCTGTAAAGAATCTGAGAGGGCAACTCCTTTTTAGCATAGGTTAGGGTACGTTAATCTATGAGTCTTTTTAATTGTGTCTTATTACTGAGTCACTTAACGTTACGCTCGTAGATTGGAAGCATAGAATACACTATCAAGTGCAAGGGAGGTGAATCCTATGGCGATTCTATTACCTCAGCAATTCTATTCTCTCGCTGCGGGTGTGGGTAAATCCTTTTTTGAAAATTTGAAAGGCGGTAATAATGCTACAATTACCGTGAATAACACGGGTGCCAATCCGGTGGATCTGGTTGTTACACGTGTCAATGCTCCCGTGATCACGTATGTTATCCCGGCAGCCAATAGTCTGACGTTAGAAGTGGCTTTGTTGCTGGTAGCTGCTCTCCAAGCTACTCCAGCTGGAGCTGTGACAGGCACCATCCAAATTGCTACGGCTGATTTTTAACCTGTAACGACCTGACCCTCTAACTCTAGCTTTGCCGTGTGGCAAGGTTAGAGTTTTTTTGTTTGAAATTTTCTGAAACTTTTTTCATATTGTGCCGATATATACATATAGCATAGCAAACAACAACATCGAAAAGGAGTACCCTGTATGAGCTTTAGCAATCCAGTTTTACGTGATGACATCTTTTTGCGCGAAGATGAAAGAGAAGCTAGTGAACAACGCATGACCATCGGAGGAACGGTGAACAAAACGTTGCTTCTGCTGGTTCTGCTCATCGTCTCTGGCAGCATTACCTGGTACATGACCTACGAGGGAACTGTAGAGGTGCTATCCTTGCTGACGGCAGGCTTTATTGGTATGGCAGGCGTAGCACTTGCGATATCCTTTTTTCCAAAAACCGCTCCATTACTCTCTCCTGTATATGCGATTCTGAGTGGTTTTGCTTTGGGTGGCGTTTCAGCTTTTATGGAGTATGAGTACCCTGGAATTGTAGCCAATGCCATTTTGCTGACCGTGGGTATTTTGTTCTTAATGCTCTTTATGTACACACAGCGAATCATCAAGGTGACACGCGGCTTTATCTCATTCGTTGTCCTGTGTACGATGGCGATTTTTCTGGTGACGCTGGTTGATTTTATTTTGAACTTTTTCGGTATGAATGTTCCGTATATCCATGAAACGGGTTGGCTTGGTATTGGTATTAGTTTATTTATCGTGATCATTGCGGCTTTGAATCTGCTGGTTGATTTCAATTTTATTGAAGAGCAAGCAGATCAAGGTGCACCCAAATATATGGAATGGTATGGTGCTTTTGCATTGCTGGTGACTCTAGTATGGCTGTATGTACGGATTTTGGATCTGTTGGCCAAGTTCAGTAAGAGGGACTAAGTGCAGGGTGAGAAGAAAAGGATGGCTGAATGCCGTCCTTTTTGTATTAAATAGACGGTTTAAAAATTGCATTTTACGTTAAATACATAGAAGTTGGGTAAAACATAAAGACAGACAGGAGAGGAGTGAGTGTATGTATCAAGTGGTGCTGGTTAGGCATGGAGAAAGCGTGTATAACCGACAAAACCTGTTTACGGGCTGGACGGACGTGGACCTGACTGAACAAGGGACTCATGAGGCCATTGAGGCGGGACGTATTCTCAAGGAGGCAGGATATACGTTTGATTTGGCATTTGCCTCTGTGCTGAAACGTTCTATCCGCACGCTGTATCACATCTTGGATGAGCTGGATCATCTGTGGATACCTGTGCAGAAGTCATGGAAGCTGAATGAACGCCATTACGGTGCTCTTCAAGGGCTTAGCAAGCTGGATTCCGCCGTGCAATACGGCGAGGAGCAGGTTCATATCTGGCGGCGTAGCCTAACAGTGCGGCCACCCATGCTGGATGAGCAGGACGAGCGGAGTCCGCATCGGGAAGAGCGTTATCGCAATATTAAGCCAGAAGAGCTGCCGCTTGGGGAAAGTCTGGAGGACACAGTGCATCGGGTCGGTGAGTTTTGGAAGCAGCGGATTGTACCTTTGATTCTCAAAAAGGATCGAGTTATCATTTCTGCACATGGTAACACTTTACGGGCCTTAATCAAGTATATGGAGAATCTGGACGAAACCGCATTGCTGGATTTGAATATTCCCACAGGCATTCCCCTGGTGTACGAGCTGGATGAGCATATAGATCCCATACGGCGCTTTTACCTCGGTGATCCGAGTCATGTAGAGGCTAAGAAGCAGGCCGTGGCCAACCAAAGCAAGGTAACGGAGTGACCTTCCATACACAAAGAGGACAGGGCGATTCCTCGCATCCTGCCCTCTTTGTGTTGGGTATAGATTAAGCGTTCGCTTCTTCTTCTGTTTCCTGACTGTCTTCCTCTGCGGGAAGTGCCCACACCGATACACTGCCGGCACGAACGGGAAATATCCCGTAGCCATCCTGCTCAATCTTTACGGTATGATCGTGACGCCCGGTCAAATCTATCCATTCTTCCGCTGCATGTTGTTTGCCTACGAACATGCGCTTTTCTCCGTCATTTGCGTTGGTGATCACCACAGCACATCCGGAGCCTTCCAGCTCAGGCACGCCTTGACGGACCCATCCAATCGTATGGGGATCATCGAAATAATCTTTTTGCTCACCATAAGCTTTATGGTACCGGGCATATAGAAGCGGGTCTAGCTCAGCCTGCTTGCCTTTGACGGGCGTTTGTCCCTGGATGCCGTAGTAATCGCCATAGAATACGCAGGGATAACCGTCCTTGCGCAGCAAGATAAGTGCATAGGCGCTGGGCTTGAACCAGTCCTCCACCCAGGATTCAAGCGCTTCATGCGGCTGGGAATCATGATTATCGACAAAAGTAACCGAGTTCAGGGGATGTGTATGAACAAGCGTATCCTCGAAAATGGTGCTTAAATCGAAATCCTTGCCACCCAAGGAAGCGCTATGTAGTTTGTAGTGGAGGGATACGTCAAATAGGTCGATTTTATAATCAATGGTATCCAGGAACTTTTGACACGATTCCAGATCCGGTTTCCAAAACTCGCCTACCATATAAAAATCCTGTCCGCGTTTTTTAATCATTTCTGTAGCAAACTCTCGTACAAATTCATGATTAATATGCTTGATTGCATCCAGACGGAATCCGTTGCATTGCAGAGTATCTACCAGCCATTTGCCCCAGCGGATCATCTCTTTGCGCACATCCTGATGATTATAATCAATATTGGCGAACATTAAATAATCATAATTGCCGAATTCATCATCTACATTTTCGCTCCAGCTTTTATTTTTACCTAAAATACGATAGATTCCTGTCCGGTCCTGGCTCGCATCGTAATCCGTTCCGTTAAAATGTTCAAAGTTCCATTGAAAAGTGGAATACTGACCTTGACGGCCGGGGAACGTAAATTTAGTCCAGCCTTCGATATCAAAAGGCTCGGAAATGACCTCATTGCGGTTATCCGGGTTGACCTCGACGACCTTGAATACTTCGGTTTCATCCGCGCCAGCCTTATGGTTCATAACCAGATCGACATAGACGGCCACACCGTGGCGAACGCAGGCGGCAACAGCCTCCAGCAGGTCTTCCCTGGTTCCGTATTTGGTGCGCACGGCGCCTTTTTGGTCAAATTCGCCCAGATCGTAAAGGTCATAGACGCCGTATCCCGTATCCTCGGGCGACTGGCCTTTGGTGACAGGTGGAATCCATATCGCGTCAATTCCTTTGGCCTTCAGTTCCGGTGCCAGGCGGGCAAGCTTCTTCCAGTGAGAACCGTCAGCTTCGACATTCCACTCGAAAAATTGCATCATCGTATGGTTCCTTTTCATGTGCGTCCCTCCTTCATATATAACAAGTTACCCACCAAGTGAGGGGGGCTAAACGTCAGACGGTCAATATGATGCTGAATGAAGAACAAGGATCGCTGTATAACGTATGCTAAATCATTAAAATTTGTTATACCTGAGTGTTCATAATGGCTCAATAGCTAGAAAAGGGAACGTGAAAACGGTAAAATGAATCTAACTTAACAATAGTTCGGGTTTTGGGCAAACCGTGGAGCGCGAGCAACAGAGGAAAGGAGGAGTGGACGTGACAGAACCGCAGCAGAACAAGGGTGAAGCGAGCAAACCGCTGATTAAAAAATGTACGTATTGTCAGGAAATGAAACCTTTAACGGACTTTCAGCGCAGAACGGGTCGCCGGGCTGGTCCTTATTCACGGCGTGGTCCTTGCCGTTCCTGCCGGGGGTTGGCCCCGCAAGAACGTGCGGCTACGTCCGCTCCTTCCGGCGAGGAAGCGAACCTCTCGGCTGCTCCCGTGACGCAGCATAGCCTTGAAGCAAATACGGCTGCGCACAGCCTGGAGGCGCCACTACCTATGGAGGCACAACGCCCCCGCAGGAAGCTGGTCACGGATAAAGCGCGTGAGCGCCACCGGCAACGGGTTCGGCATCTGCTTAGCAGGCTGAAGCCTGCGGATACCCGGGCATTGCGGCTCAATCGCAATGGCATGATTCGGCTAAGAGGCAAAACCGACCAGGGGAGACGCTGGCATCAAGAGATTGAGCTTGATCTGGCCATGACCCTGGTCAGAGAGCGTATGGCGGTGATTGTTAATCCATACACCGTGCGCAGACTGTATAGCAACAAGGAATTTCGTCAATATGTGCTTAAGCGTGACCGCTATACTTGCTTTTTTTGCGGAGACTACGGTGACACGATTGATCATTTACTGCCTCGGGCAAAAGGGGGGCACACGACGCCGGTCAATTGTGTATGTGCTTGCAATGAATGCAATCAAGTTAAGGCTGCCCGCGATGTAGATGAGTTCATTGAATCTGGTGTGCTGCAGCCGTCTCCTGATGATTTCGAAGCACCTGATAATCCTGATACTTCTGAAGACACCCTACATACGTAGGGCGATTCTTGGAGCGTAGGTCCCTTAGTACAGTTCTACTTCAAAGCCGGATTCCTTCCAGGCTGTTGTTCCGCCTTCGATAAAAGCTACATTGGTAAAGCCCATCTGCTGGAGTGTATAAGCTGCCAATGCAGCTTGTCCGCCTGCCCCACAAGTGGTGATAATCGGTCGGTTGCGGTCACGTAGACGTTCGTCACGCAAATCCTGTGGAACCTCCAAGTCAGCGCGGATGGGCAGCATGCCCAATGAAATATTGGCGCTTCCGCGAATCAGACCGCAAGCGCCTGCATCATGGGAGTCCTGTACATCGATAACGAATGTATCAGGATTTGCCTCCATTCGCTGACGTGCCTCCTGTGAATCAATGCCTTGAACGTGCTGTCTCGCCTCTTGAACCATATCTCCAAATGTTTTAGCCATCGTTTTAAACCTCCGTATGAATATATTTTGTGTTATTTTCATATTATCGAACTGAAACGTACGCTCTCTATTACCCTCCTCTAGCATAAAATGACCCTTTTTTTAAGGGAAACTTGGACAAAAATCGAGCTTATTCTAATTTTTATCTAAAATAACAATAAAAATTTTGCAGAAATTTGTGCAAATTTAAAATTTCTTCGACGATTGTGTTGTGAAAGGTGTAATATAGAGGTATAGGGTTCCGTTTCGGCCTGTTGTAGTCACGAAGGAGCGCTTCGTGGGATATTCCGCAGCAGTAACAACAGAATACCGTCTGAGCAATATACAATTGGCATCTGCGATAAATCAGTCTTGCCCTTTAGGGTATAGGCCGGTTTTAGCTGTGCTTCTTGCATGTTTAAGGGCGTGAATTCAATGCACGTTTTATTGCTAGAGTTTATGGATACAGGTTACGAGAAAGGAATGGACTTCTATTTTCACAGTAAAGGAGGACGTTCACGCATGTCTGAAAACCAACAAGAGGTGGCAGTAACACAAGAAGCTACCAAAGAGTCTCGGGATGTATTGGACCAATTGATGAAACCGGAGGTTCAGCAATCGCTGACCGTGCTGGTAGAAAATCTGCCCAAGTTGACTGAGATGGTTACTTTGATGACCGATGCTTATGATGTAGCTCGCAGTCTGGCGACTGACCCTGTCTTTATCGGAGATATGAAAAGCTCCATGGGAGAGTTTGTGAAGCCTGTTACAGATTCGGCTAAAGGATTGGCTTCTGCTGCAATTGAAGCAAATGACCGTGTACAAACTACGGACGGCAGTGTAGGTCTGTTTGGCCTGCTCAAAATGCTTAAAGATCCGAATGTACAAAAAACGCTGCGTTTCAGCCAGGCTTTCCTGGATATTCTGAATGAGCGCCAACGCGAAAGCAAATAATTACCTGATCAAGAACGGAGGATGGACATGTCGAAGCAAATTTTGATCTTGGGCGGCGGATACGGCGGATTGCTGGCCGCTCTTACAGCACGCCAGCATATGGACGCTAGCCAAGCAACCATTACAGTGGTTAACCGCTTTGCGTCGCACCAAATTATTACGGAACTGCACCGTTTGGCGGCAGGTACAATTGCTGAAAAAGCTGTTGCGCTTCCTTTGGAAAAACTGCTGCGTAACAAGGAAATTATCCTGAAAGTGGATACTGTTTCCGAAATCAAGCCTGACGATAAAAAAGTAACCTTGGCCAGTGGCGCTACGTTGAGCTATGACGCTCTCGTTATTTCCCTGGGCAGTGAAACGGCTTACTTCGGTATTCCAGGACTGCAAGAGCATAGCTTCACGCTGAAATCAGTGGCAGAAGCCAATCGTATTCGCGCACATGTGGAAGCTCGTCTGGATGCTTACAAGCAATCCGGTAACCAAGCGGACGCTACAATCGTTATCGGTGGTGGCGGTCTGACTGGCGTTGAGCTGGTGGGCGAATATGCTGACAAATTGCCTGCAATTTGTCGCGAAAAAGGTATTAACTACGAAGATATCAACTTGTATTGCGTAGAAGCTGGACCATCTATTTTGGCAGGCTTCCCTCAACCACTGGTTGATCGTGCAGTAACAAGCCTTGAAAAACGTGGCGTTCAAATCGTAGCGGGTGTTCCGATTACAGAAATGAAAGCTGACGAAGTTCTCTTGAAAGACGGACGTTCGATCAAAACGAACACACTGATCTGGACAGGCGGCGTACAAGGTAATGCACTGGTTGGCGCATCTGGTATCGAAGTAAACCGTGGTCGCGCAACTGTGAATGGTGCGCTGCAATCGACTTCTCACGAAGACATCTTCCTCGCTGGCGACAGTGCAGTGGTGTTCCCGAGTGAAGGCGAGCGTCCATACCCACCAACTGCACAGTTGGCTTGGCAAATGGGCGAATTAGTTGGTTACAACATCTTCGCTTATTTCAACGGAGCGAAAATGGAACGCTTTACACCAGTATTCTCCGGTACACTGGGCAGCTTGGGCAGAACAGACGCGATTGGTACTGTAGGCGCGAATGGCACCCAACTGAAAGGCGCTGTAGCCACTTTGATGAAGGAAGGCAGTAACATCCGTTACTTGTCCCACATCAAAGGACTTTTTGCATTGGCCTATTAATATTTCTTACATTTTATATGGTTCATTGGAAGAGAGCGCTATTCAGCGCTCTCTTTTTTGTAGCTTTTCTAGCGATACTCACGATTCATTAGTCTTAATTCACTTTCATCTTCGCTAACTCTGCCACCTGTGCAGGAGGGAGCTCACCTTCAAATATATTCAGCTCATCAATAGATCCTTTGAACGCAGGGTCCCACCAGTTGACACCTAAGCTGAATGTTCCAGATTTAGAGGTAAAGACATCTGGAAATCCTGAGCCGGTAAATTGAATCTTTCCATTCACATACAAGGCTAACATCCCACGATCTACAGTGAAGGCGAGATGTGTCCATTCATTTGTTTTGATCTTTAGGCCGGTACTGCCAGTATACCAAGATGAGCTGCCGGACCAGACCATTGTGTTATCCTTCTCAGGTCCTCTGGGCAAAAGGCTAATCCAGTGATTACTATCCATAGCTCCAAAAAAAGTTGGTGTATGCAGAGTCAATTCGCTTGGTTTTACCCATAGTGACACGGAATATGCTGAGCTGGATATGAGTCCTTCAGGCAGAGCAATGCCTGACTTTCCGTCAAGGACTACAGCTTGGCCTCTTACGCCTTCAGCGTAGGACACACTTCCTCCCTGGCGATCGATTCGGTCACCGATAACTTCGCCATTAGCAAAAGCATCTTGCTGATCCTCCAGATTATTTTCAAACGTGTATGACGCAGTCAATGTTGCCTTCTCATAAGGGGATACCGTGATGTTAAAAATTTTGTCCCGACTACGTTCTCCCTTGGTAATGGTAGCTGTCAAAGTGGCAGATGCAGCCTTTTCTCCGATTCCTGGACGCTTGATTTCACCTGTATCCGTAATGACGCTTTGGTCTGAAGTTTTCCAGGTAATCCGGGATTGCCGACTGCCTTCCTTCGGAAGATTCAGGCTAGCCGTCACCCGACTTGTATCGCCAAGATCTAATTCACGATACACACTGTCCACTACTGTCGTATCGGTCATATCAGGGAGCTTACTGCCCCAAGCCATCTCACCTTTATTCGATAAAACTGTAAACGCCAGGATGTATTGATTCGTAACCTGATCCCATTGTCTTAAGAACACCCCATCCAATACAGCACCATCCAGTGTTAATTGGATATTCGAATCCCCCGACTTGCGCCATGTTCCTTGCACATCGCCTTCAATGGTATGATCTGCTTTAAGCTGAATGAATTGCGTATTCTTGATCGTAGCCGAAGAATCACTGCCATGATTAATATATTGATAATCGCCAATGAATTGTTTCTCATCTAGCTTTGTAAGCGTCTCGCCACCGTAACGATAAGGAGCTACGACGGGCCAGTCCTCCTGATTCATGAACATTTGGTGTACACGCAGCTCATGTGTCTCCCCCTGATGAGGGAATCGGGTATGAAAGACGACAAACATTTGTCCAGTAGCAGGATCGGTGTATACAGAATTGTGTCCAGGGGAAACATAGCCGTAGCCAGTGCCTGTACCGGGGTCACCTATTTTACTATCGAACAAGAAATTACCTATTAACTTGTTGCCATAAGTTATATTTTTGGTGTTTGCCGGCAGAACAGCATTCTGCCCTTTGGCATCTTTATAAGGTCCTGTCGGACTCTTGGAACGGAATAACCTCATGTTATACCCTCCGTCCGCTGCAAGGCCACCGTAGGTTACATACAAATAGTAATAACCCGTCTCCTGGTTGTATTCAATATACGGACCTTCCCCTGACTCACCGTATCCACCTGCGATCTTGGTGCCAAAATAACGATCAATGAGCCGACCGTCTTCTGTAGTTCCATCTTTACCTGGGTACATGGGTTTGCCAGTTGCTTTATCCAGCTCCAGTAAAAATATTCCCCCGGACCATGATCCATACGTCATCCACAAGCGACCGTTTGCATCGTAAAAAACGCTTGCATCGATTGCATTTGGGAACATCCGATTCGCATAAGAACCATCGGTATTAAACCATCCCGGTCTGGGCCCCTCAAGCTTGCCTTCCTTAATGAGTTGTTGAATCGGCGTATTTGTCCATTTTTTATCTACCTTGCTATCTTTATCGAAAGCAGTCTCCTTCGTAAAACCAGTGTGTATAATGGTATCCACATATTGATATGGACCCTCGATTTTGGGTGCAACTGCAATGCCGATCGCGGAACGAATGTAGGTGGAAGATGCACTATAATAAATCATATATGCCCCTTTTGTCCCATCCTCATTGACATAATGCTCATTCCAAAATACATCGGGCGCCCATACCGAGAATCCTCCCTTACTATCCGCATCATTCTCACCCGCCCAAGCGAAAGATCCGGCCAGATTCTTCGATAAATCCCCGTAAAGTGTGTTCCCAGGCGTGGTGTAACCGTTTGCAAAAGAAGTCCAGTTTGTAAGATCTTTTGACTTCGCCGCAGAGATATGTGACCCAAATACATAATAAGTGTCACCGTCTTTGACAATGGAAGGGTCATGAACCGATACATTAGAGAAGGTTGGCGCATCCTGCTTTTTGTTTTGGTCTGGCACCGTTGCCGCCGCGTCTATTGCACCTAATGGTGCGCTTGCGATTGCTAATAATAATGTTAGTGTTATTGCAATACTTTTCCTGACTTTACGTTTAACAAAACTTCTCATCATACACATTTGCCCCTTTCTAAATTGGAATACAGTGATATATTCTGCTTTCATTGCTAAATACCTTTCTATTTATAAATATTATTAATGTATTTATGAATTATATGGCTATAAGGAAGGCCTTGGCATCTAAGCGACTTTGACGCCACTGCTCCACACTTTCTTTTTTGATACGTAGTTGATCTTTCTATACACTATGATATGTAAAATACTATGCTCTCTTTTTAGGTAAAATTTATAAATTATGGTTGACGTTATATATTTGTGGAGGTATGCTAGTTTCGAAAAATAACTAGGAGGTTTGTGTATGTTTAGGAAAAATAAGTTTATTGGCATGGGATTAGCAACTATCCTCATGTGTTCTGCATTCTCGGGAAGCTTCGCTTATGCGGAAGCTAAGTCCACTACGTACGATGCTGCATTTTTTCAAAATCTCAAACAGCGGGCCATTGTCCATGAACTTCAAGAACACCAGATTGCCGTTAATCCGAAAGCATCTATTACTGAACTACTGAATACAGCCGGTAGTACATCACTAAAAAGTAAAAATAATAGTGATCTAAAACAAAATCTGGAGAAGCTCAATAAATCGGAATACATATATCTTACGCTCGATGGAGAAGTATACAGCTCAGAAAAAGGTTATGTAGGCATGGCAGATAAAGTTGAATCAAAAGAGGATAATGTAACGGATGCTACTTATTCAGAGACAACCTCTTTGAGTGAATCAGGCAATAAACATGATTTTTCCATATCAAGTAAAAATAATCCCACTCCATGGCAAGTGAGCGGAGGGACGACTGGGGCCTTTTCAAGAGTTCAATTGGATTATGATGGCTTTGATGGGGTCAATGCACGTGTGATTTTGCCAACCGTTAGGGATCTAGGAGCAAACGAACAGCCATGGGTGTATTACGGTTTTGATGCGAAGAATGGGAAGAAAGTTGAGGGGGGATTTTCTTTCCAAACGGGCCAAAAAAGATACTTGGGATACATTAAAAATGGAGTTTATAAATATTCTACAGATTCGTGGGTAAATGGGGAGGGATATAATTCAGTTAAATTTTATATTGATAATAGTACCTATAACGCTTATTTGTTAGCCTACTACAATCAAATCGTCGTTATGCAAACCTCTTTTAATTCCTCGGACCTATCGTCTATGTCTGTTAAGAGAGTGACGGCAATAGCGAAAGAAAACTTTGATGGCAGTAATATTTATGGAAATGCTATCGGTGGAGACTTTTCAGATTTGGTAGTCTCAAAGTTCAATTCGGATTATTATTATCCATGGGATAACTATCGGGATTACTCTTTTTGGGATGGAAGTCAGTGGTTCGGTACGATTGATTGGCCCACCGATTATATTACTCATTTTGACACAAGTGTGTGGATCAGAAATCCAAACCGATAAGAACAATTAGTTAAACAATGGCTCAAGCTAAAATATACTGAATAGCATCTGTCATTTCCTTTGTTGTTGGGTGGGACTTACAACAATGTGGCTTGGCAGATGTTTTTCCATGTTAAGCTTACTCAACTGGACTCCTCCACCATAATTTTGGTTTTGAGCCTAAACAAAATGATTAGGAGGGCATTATGAAAATCAGGTTATTAATCGGTATTATGATTGTACTGAGTTTTGCTACTACAAACTCGAATTTGGCATCGGCTCAAGATCATACCCCCATACACTTGAAGGTCAATGATCATTACGTTTTATACACCTTCCCTGCATCCCCCTTTGTGGATAAGAAGGGAAGACTGCTTATACCGCTCCAAGTGGCTGAGGATATACTGGGCGGTAAAGTAACTTATAATGCAGCGAACAAAACCGCTTCTGTTGATCTGTTAGACCGTAATGTAACGGCAACGATTGGATCACCCGATATATCGGTTAACGGCGAACCCATGACAATGGACACAGTCCCTATCATGCTAAGTAATGCAATGTTTTTACCGGTATCCATTTTGTTGAAAGATACAGATGCGAAGATGGAGTGGGATTCCAAGCGTGGCTTATTGAAGCTAAGGCATGATAGCTTTACGGAAAGTCCAGTTCTTATGAGGTTTAAGGGACAAGACTTGGCCCAAGTCATTGATGCGAATGCATTTGATCTTATTTCCTTTGACTGGGATCAAAGGCAAGGTGTATTGAATATTCATGCTACGTATAAGAGTGACTTATCGCCCGCCTTCAAGCAAATTGACTTTAATCCTATGATTGTATATAGCAAAGGGACCTATACTGTAGATCCTTATTCTAAACCCGGTTCATTTCACAAAGTGAAAATAACCAGCCACGGTCATTTGGTTTATACAATGAATATCGATACAATTGACGCTGATAATGATTATATAAAATATATTACTTCCGTAGGCAGGCTGATTCAATAATTGAATGCAGGTTGCTTGTACATCAAAAAAAAGCGACAAAGGCTTTGTAGCCTTTGTCGCTTTTTTTGAAAAAAGTGCGATTTAGAACGAAGTTATCGTGTTGCTGTTTTCGCTAGACTTAATTTTACCCACTACTCGAGATACCGAGTTTCTGTTTTTAAGCTCATAAAGAACATTCTCTATAAGAGAGTTTCTTTGCGCATTAGTAAGTGTATTGTTCCAAGCGTCAGTCTTTACATATACATCCACGCTAGCTTCACTGCTGTCGCCTCTTACTGTGAAATCAAAGCCAACGCCAGCGTAATTGCCATATCTATTAACCAAATCGCGTTGAATCGTACTTGCATCCAAGGAAGAAGCTACATCCTTCAAAGTAACATCGCCTCTGCTGTTGGTTGTGAAGGTTGCCATTTTATCTCTATTACTGGAGTTTTTAACTGTACCCTCTACATCGGCATCTTTATACTCTTTCAAAATATCTTCCACGATGTCCTCCAGGAAGCTTTCCTTTCTGCTGTCAGATAGCTCAGTCCATCTGGATTTTGTCATTTCGATGGTCACCGTAATATCGTTTTTGTTACCATCCAGCGTAATATCCGAGTTGGTATTGTAGTCATCCCTGTGATCATCGTTCAGCTTCTTTTGAAGATCCTTCAAGGAGCTAGAGCTATTTTTGCTTGCTTCATCTTTTAGCGTCTGGTTGTCTTTTTGCAATTGAGCAATGGTAGCGTCCTTCGTCGTGTTCGCTGCTTTCGCTGTGTTGAGCTCTTGAGTCAGCGTCGTAATCTGGTTGTTCAACGCCGTCACTGTAGATTGATCAATCGGAACGCCGTTGTCGGCAATGACTACGCGTTTGTTTGTACCATCCCATGTTACCTTTTTATCCAAAGCTGTACCTGCCAGCTTCAGTGGGATATACGTTACGCCATCCAGCAGGAACGGTTCTGTTTTGGCATCATAAGGAACCTCGGTTCCGTTGTAGATGATTTTGATATTGTTATATACTGCTTGGATCGGCTTAGTCACTTGTGCGGCATATGTGGATTGGCTGAAAAGAGCCCCGGATATGGCCAAGGCGGATACGGCAGTGATGATGACAGGTTTTTTGATAGATTTCAGTGATTTCATTCGTTGGTCTACCCCTTTATTTAAGAATTATAGCCTGGTTCATAGACTAGAGTAACATTAATGCCTACAAAATCCAACAGCTTGGAGAGTCATTATGGGTTGTGCTTATATTGGTTAGACGCAACAGCAACCGTAAAAGTTGCCCTGTTTGCGCAAAAGTTTTTCCAAAAGTATCCGAACAACACAAAACAAGCCCGCTGCACAAGACAGCGTGACTTGTTGGTAAAATAGTGCGTCGAGGTTATCCATTCAGGATTATTTGCCGTCCTTCAGTTTGCCTGCTGTTTCCTGAAGATGGCCTTTGGCCTTATCCAGTTTACCTTCGGCTTGAAGGGACTTATTATCGGTAGCGTTCCCGATTTGGTCCTTGATTTCACCTTTGGCTTTGTTCACATTACCTTTGATTTTATCGCTAATTCCGTTATCCTTCATGTTGTAGCCCTCCTTATGTGATCGAACTTTCATTCAGCATGCTGTAGTTAGTCATTACCCGAGTGAGGGTAATATGAAACCAGAGGCTGTATATCACAGACGGGGGTATAATGTTGGATACGGGTTAAATCAGAACGTGAAGTGGGGAGTGAGCGCATGCTCAAAATTTTATTGTTTATTCTCGTTATTCAAATTATTTACGTATCGGCGTATACACTACGCATGATTCTGACGTTGAAAGGACAGAAGTACATTGCTGCGCTCATTAGCACCGTGGAAGTTACGGTCTATGTGTTGGGCTTGAATGTTGTGCTTAAGTACCTGGATCAAGTGGCAAGTCTTGCAGTATACGCCATTGGCTATGCATTGGGCATTCTTATTGGAGCATGGATTGAGGAAAAAATAGCGCTTGGTTATGTCACCGTTAAGGTGATCAGCAATGAGATCAATGGAGGAATTGCCAATGCGCTACGGGACAAAGGATACGGTGTTACAGCCTGGCTGGGCAGTGGACGTGATGGAGAGCGCCTGGTGATGGAAATTTTGGCTAAACGGAAAAACCAGAATAAGTTGTATCAGTCCATTCTGGAGCTGGACCCTAAGGCTTTTGTCATTACGGTAGAGCCGAAGCAATTTCATGGCGGCTTCTGGACCAAGGCTATCCGTAAATAAACATTTTGGTAAATTGCGCATATTTTTTGGACGTTAGAGCATATTAATACCCGGACAGGTGGAAATTAACAGTAAGCCGACAGGGGATATTACCCTATAAAAACCGAGGGGGAATATAGATGTACAGACGCCAGGCCCCGGAAATCATTCCAGAGGAAAATACGGCTATTTGGTCGTGTACAAACGAGGGTTGCAACGGTTGGATGCGAACGGATTTCACCTTTTTGAACGAGCCAGCTTGTCCACTTTGTCAAGCCTCGATGGGGCAAGAAATGCGGATGCTGCCGATTCTCAATCGGGCGGGCAATTCCTTTGTCGCCCAGCGCTCCTAATCCAGGATTTTGCAAAATCTACAATTGAATGTGAGTACGATGATCACACTGCAGAATTTATGAACGTCAAAAGCCGCTCCAGCGACATGCTGAGCGGCTTTTGGTTGTGGAAATTAGAGTAGGGGTGACCTGTCCCCAAGTAAGGTATGCATTGATCATGGTCTCTGGATGGGCTGCACGGAATCACGATATACAATATGTCCCTGCACCAGGACTCGACCAAAGCGGCTACCGGGATGGCTTATTTTTTTCATCATCGAATCAATCGCGGTACGTGCCATCTGCTCGATGTCTACTCCGACCGTGGTCAGTTGCGGAACAATAAGAGTGGCGTATACATCGTTGTCAAAGCCGACCACAGAGCAGTCTTCAGGTACGCGGTATCCCAGACCAATGAGCTTATGCACCAGATTGTGAGCGACCTGATCGCAGTTACATACAAAGGCAGTTGGTAGCGGCTGAGGAAGCTCCATTTCAACATAAGTACCTTCGTCGTCTCGGTCACTGAGCACCCACTCGTTACGGAGGGGCAACCTGTGCTCCAGCAAGGATTTATAGTAGCCGAGGAAACGATCCTGAATACTACTGGTGGAATAGATATTACCCACATATGCAATATCCCGGTGTCCCTGGGCGATCAAATAGTTGGTCAGCTCGTAGGCTCCGTAAAAATTATCCGTCACCACGGAGTCGATATCGGCATGCTCATCATAAAAATCGAGAAACATTTTGGGTAGGTCCATGGTTTGTACAAGCTCAATATATGGCTTGCTCACTTGGCCCAGGAGAATGAAGCCGTCCACCTTGCGGTCGTAATAGATACGTGGCAGATTAAGCTGTTCTTCGTCTTCGCGATGGAGGATGTGAAGGATACCGTAGTAGCCGTATGGCTCCAGTGCCCGTGAAATTTGCTGGTAGATGTGCAGATAAAACGATTGGCCAGGGCCGGTAAAACGTTCAGGGATGACAACACCAATGTTATAGGTGAGGCCCTCCTTCATGGACTTGGCAACGGTATTGAAACGATAACCCATTTCTCCTGCGAGCGTCTTAATACGCTCTTTTAGCTCCTCGCTAACCCCATCCTTGTCATTGAGCGCCTTCGACACGGTCACGCTGCTTACTCCCAGCTTATCTGCAATATCCCGCATCGTTACGTTGCTCTTCATTCCTGTTCCGCCTTCCAATTTTAAAAAGATAAGCATTTTGCCTAATCCAGAGAATGGATGCAAAATGCTGGGGAATATATCAGTAGCTTAGCCGCCTGTAAAAATCCAAAAGACTTAGCAGGGTTGCTGTCCTGTAAAGATACAAAGACTGGCAGCATGGCTGCCCATAGAACAACTATTAGCCTGCGGGTAACAGTTGTTCTATGGATAGTATACATGGTTCCGCAAGCAGGATAAAGCCTGCGGCTTATGTCCGCTGGGAAGGACGGGAGTGTGCTTGCAATAGCGCTTCATTGTGATGAATTAGCTCACGACGAACAGCGGCGCTGCTGAGAGAGCGCAACGGGTCGGATGGTGTATTGAAGGTGTAGTCCTCCAGTCGAGCGATGGTGGTCGTCGCTACGTGGATACGGGTATCACTGGATGCGTAGTAAATAAAGACTTCATCTTGTTCGTTAACGACTGCCCCATTGCAAAAAATAACATTCGAAACGTCGCCCACGCGTTCCTCATCATAAGGAGCCAGAAAGTGCCCGCCGGGCTTAGCGATGACGCGCGTAGGGTCTTCCAGACTGGTGGCAAAGGTATACAGCACATACCGCAGCCCGGCGGCCGTATTGCGTACCCCATGAGCGATATGAATCCAGCCGCGACTGGTTTTGATCGGGGCAGGGCCCTGACCATTCTTGGCTTCGTACACCGTATGATAACAACGCTCATCAATGACGGTTTCGTGTTCAATCACGGGTTGTGTAATATCTTTGCACAGGCCGAAGGCGATGCCACCGCCCGAGCCGGTGGAAATAAATCCGTCCTGGGGACGAGTATAGAAGGCGTATTGACCGTCCACAAATTCAGGGTGCAGGACAACGTTGCGCTGCTGTGGGGATTGGGTAGTGATGTTGGGAAGCCGGGTCCATGTACGAAGATCACGAGTACGGACCAGTCCGGCCTGAGCGACAGCACTGGAGGTATCGTGAGGTGGTGCGTCAGGGTCTTTTTTCTCTGAGCAATAAATACCGTAAATCCAGCCGTCCTCATGCTTCACCAGCCGCATATCGTACATATTTGTTTCTTCTGGGTCGATATCCTCCCATACTAGGGGGGCGTCAATGAATCGAAATTGATCAATGCCGTTATCGCTCTCTGCTAAAGCGAAAAATGATTTTCGATCCAGTCCCTCGGTACGCGAAACAAGAATGTATTTTCCTTCATGATAGATTGCCCCTGGATTCAATGCCGCATTTACCCCCAGCCGCTCCATGAAAAAGGGATTAGTTTGCGCATCCAGATCAAACCGCCAGTGAAGTGGAACATGATGGCGTGTGAGCACTGGATAGAGGTAGCGTTCGTAGATACCATTATAAAAGGTAGTTTTAACCTCATTGGGGCGTGTAATCAGTTCCTCTTGCTGCAACCGCAGCTCATTGTATTTGCTATGGATCATTGGTTTTCCATCCTTTCTAGCATTTCTATGCAAAATCGGCTGTTGTGATAAGGGCACTTCCAAGGGCCTGCAATCTCTCTCGCATCAGGCTTACCATCCGCTTGAACTGACCAGAACCATTCGCCTCCGGGGCGCGGATCGATGATATATTGCCGAGTATAGGCCCACAGATTACGCACAATTTGCAAAAATCGTTCGTCTTTTGTACGTTGAAATGCATTGTAAAAACCAACCATCCCCTCGGCCTGTACCCACCAGATACGTGAGGTGTCTACCCGCTCTCCTTCCCGCTCGTTGATGAGCGATCCGTCTGGCTGAACAGCGCGCTCAGCTACCGCATTGGCAATATCCATCACCATATCCACGTATTCTGACGGGTAATAACCCAACACACTCATAGCGTCCTCAATCAACCAGCTGGCTTCGATGTCGTGACCATATGAGGTCAGGTCAAGCAGAGAGCGCCATTCACGGTCGAAAAATACCCCCAGTCGTCGGGCAGAAGCATCGTAAACACGATGATATAAAATATCCAGTACGTTCGTCAGTGCATCTCGAACCTCTTCATTTGGCCAGACGTGCAGCAATTGGGTGTACGCCTCCAAAACATGAATATGCGTATTCATGGTGATATGCGCGGTAACCCCATTTTCGCTGAGTAGCTCATTAGGCTGCGTGTTCCACGATCGGTCATATTGTTCGCCGTATGCCTGCCGGGTGCGATCATATCCTTTTTGCTCCAGCAGGTGGAACAGCTCCATAGCTAGTGGTAATGCATTCGGGTCGTCTGTGGCACGTGCATACTCTGCTATCGCATAGATCGCGAATGCCTGCGCGTATACATGCTTGCACGTGTCCACGGGTTGCCCGGTGTAGTCCACCATCCAGTACATTCCTCCATGTAATGGATCAAGCAGGTGATCTCGCAGGAATGTGAATGCATGTCGTGCGGCTTCTGCATAGGTATCTTCCCCTGTTACACGGGCAGCCGCCGAGAATGACCAGAGTAGCCGTGCAGTGGCAATCCCGCCTTTGTCGGCTTGGTTATGAATGTGCAGATCCACGTCCACCTCGCCGTAAAACCCACCGTGTGTCTCATCCTTCAGTCCAAGCCAGAATGGGAGTATGTGCTCCTTCCATTCCTGTCTAATTTCGTCCAGTAATGTTTCCAAGAGACAAAGCCTCCTTCGGAAAATGAATTATTAGGTTATCGTTAACTTTATAGGATTATCATATCTAGCTGTTTGTAAACTGTCAACCATGCTAAATTGGTGTTTTTTTATAAGATGTGACCCATTTCACTTTACAAAAAGAATATTGCAATTGACATAGTAAGCGCTAACATAATAAAATGATTTTGTTACTTTAACGATAACCTTATTCTAAAACAACAGGAGGAGTCGTCTCATGAAGTTGTCCAAGGTTTTGATGTCATTACTATCCGTGGTTTTGTTAGCGGGGCTGTTTACTGGCTGTACCTCAAAGAAGGATGAGCCAGCTGCCAGCTCTGATCCGAAGGGTGTGGAAGGTGAAATTACGGTTATCACACAGCGGACTGATATTGTGGATACCGTATTTCAGGATTACGCCAAGGAATTTAACAAACTTTATCCGAACGTGAAGGTCAATTTTCAGGCATTGGCCGATTATGAGGGTCAAATTAAAATCCGTATGGGGACCAGGGATTATGGAGATGTTTTGCTGATTCCTGGCAGTATTCCAGTTGAAGAGCTGCCCAATTTTTTCGAGCCACTGGGTACTTATGAGGAGATGAAAAACAAGTATACCGGCCTTGAAGAACGTACGGTGGATCATAACAGTTACGGTATTCCGATTGCGATGGTTTACTCTGGTGTGATTTATAACAAAAAGGTGTTCAAGGACGCAGGAATCACGCAGCTTCCCAAAACACCGGACCAATTCCTAACAGCGTTACAGCAGATTAAGGACAAAACCAAGGCAGTGCCGCTGTTTACGAACTATGCCTCTGGTTGGGCACTGACCCAGTGGGAGTCTAGTCTGGCAACATTGGCGGGTACGAAGGAATACGTGAATATCACACAGCCAAATACAGATGACAATTTCACGAAAGGACAGCCCCACTATGAACTGTATAAGGTCCTGTACGATGCAGCTAAAAAAGGCCTGATTGAAAAAGATCCAACGACTACGGATTGGGAGACCTCCAAGGCGGATCTCGCTCAAGGCAAAATCGGTGCGATGGTACTTGGCTCTTGGGCGATTGACCAGATCAAAAGCACAGCTCCTAACAAGGAAGATATCGGTTTTATGCCTTTCCCGACGAATGCCTCGAAGGTACTTGTACCGCTAGCGGGTGATTTTAATCTCGGTATTAACGTAAACAGTGAAAATAAAGCGGCGGCCCGTGCTTGGGTGGACTGGTTTACCGAAAAGTCCAACTATGCTGTAGAGCAGGCAGGCAGTATTAGTCCGCTGAAGGGTGCCCCAATGCCTAGCATTTTGAAGCAATACGAAGATCAGGGAGTCGTTTTTGAAACGCTTACTCCGTCTCAAAAAGGACAGGAAGGAATTGTTGATAAAATAGACAAAATGGGCGAAATTGGTTTGTGGCAGCCCGATTTCAAGAAACGCATTATTGAGGCAGCGGTTGGTAACCGCCCGGAATCGTATGACGCTATTATGAAAGACCTGAACGATGCATGGGTGAAGGCGCGTGCTGAAGTGGCTGCAAAGGAAGCAAAATAGCCATCTGAACTGACGAAAAAAAGGATCGACGTAGCAGTCGATGGACGGATAGCCAGGAGGTGCAGCATGTTAAAATTTTCGAATCTCAGCTACTCCAAACAAAGATTGGCGATTATTGTTGCCTTTTCATTTATTCCGCTAGCGCTGCTGATCACTTTTGCGTACTTGCCGGTGATCAATATGTTTAAATACAGCTTTTCGGACTGGAACGGCTATAGTAAGCGTCTGGAATATGTGGGTTTTGAAAACTATATCAAAATCTTTACCGACCCCGAGTATTTCTCGGTGTTTAAGGTCAGTCTGTATTACTTTGTAGCCACGTTTGTACAGATGGGTCTGGCCCTTTATTTTGCAACCATTCTCAGCTTTCAGACCTGGTTTAAAAATTTCTTTAAAGGCGTTTTATTTTTTCCTTCCCTAATGAACGGGGTGGCCATTGGTTTTATTTTTCTATTCTTTTTTAAGCCAGACGGCACGCTCGATACCCTGCTTCAGGCAGTGGGGCTGGGTTCGTATGTCAAGCTGTGGCTGGGCAACCCGGAGATTATCAATATTTCGCTGGCTGGCACGTCGATCTGGAGATACATGGGCTTTAACTTTATTGTGTTTCTGGGTGCGATTTCTTCCATATCCAGTGATTTGTATGAAGCAGCCGATATCGATGGAGCCAACCGCTGGCATCAGTTCCGCTCAATTATTTTGCCGAGCATCAAGCGGATTTTGCAGTTGAATCTCATCTTGGCAATTAGCGGTGCGGTCAGTGCATTCGATATTCCGTATATTATGACCGGTGGCTCCAACGGTAGCGAAACATTCGTCATTCAAACGCTTGATGTGGCATTCAAATACAGCAAGGTCGGTTTGGCCTCGGCGATGGCGGTTGTTCTGCTGCTGATCGTAATCGCTGTTACGCTGCTTCAACGGTTGCTAATTCGGGGAGAGGAGGACTAATCATGTATAAGCTGAAAATAATACTGGCTAGCAGCATCAAGTATGCGGCGCTACTACTAGGTGCGTTCATTGCACTGCTGCCGATTGTCGTCATTTTGTTTGCATCTTTGAAGACGAAGACTGAATATGCGGCAACCAGTCCTCTGACTCCCCCCGTGAACTGGCTGAATTGGGCTAACTATACCAAAGCCTTTATTAACGGAAATATGCTGACCGGATTTGTGAACACAGCTTTTATCCTGTTGATTTCGATCATCGGAGCCACGTTAACGGGTTCCATGATCGCGTATATTTTGAACCGTTTTAAATTTAAGGGCAAAAGTCTTATGCTCGGAGCGTTCCTGCTCGCGACCCTCATTCCGGGGGTAACGACACAGGTGTCGACATTTCAAATTATCAACAAGCTGGAGCTGTTTAACACGCCTTGGGCGGCAATCTTGCTGTATTTGGGAACGGATATTATTGCGGTGTATATTTTTCTGCAATTTCTGGATTCCATTGCGGTGGCGCTGGATGAATCGGCCATGTTGGATGGGGCCTCCTATCTGACGATCTACTGGCGCATTATCTTGCCCCTGCTGAAGCCTGCCATTGTGACGGTGATCATTATCAAGGGCGTTAATATTTACAACGACTTTTACACCCCGTTCCTGTATATGCCCAAAACAAGCCTTCAGGTTATATCGACGGCGCTGTTCAAGTTTAAAGGGCCATATGGCTCGCAATGGGAAGTTATTAGCGCGGGCATTATCATTGCCATTATTCCGACGCTGATTGCGTTTTTATCATTACAAAAATATATCTATAACGGATTCGCGCAGGGTTCAGTGAAATAGAATAACGGCGAAATAGAAAAATGATGAGATCAAGTATCTCGGTGAGAGGAGAATATACGTATGAGTAAATTGAATGTGGATTTGGATGTAGGTAACGTACGAATTGTGGGAGAAAGTTTGTCGAAAATGCCGTGGCAGGATAAGCCGGAAGGTAGCGAGGCTCCGGTGTGGAGGCATACTGAAAACCCAGTCATTGGACGCAATCCGGTGCCGGGTATTGCCCGTATTTTCAACAGTGCAGTAGCCCCGTATGAGGGACGGTTTGTAGGGGTATTCCGGGCTGAAACGATTAATGGACGTCCGCATTTGCATCTAGGCTGGAGTGACGACGGGTTGGCTTGGGACATTGAGACAGAACGTCTGCATTTGGTCGATGAGGAAGGAAGCGATTACCAGCCTAATTATGCCTACGATCCGCGTCTGGTCCGCGTGGAGGATACGTATTATATCATCTGGTGTACAGATTTTTACGGTGCAGCGTTGGGAATAGCACAAACAAAGGATTTTAAAAGCTTTGTACGATTGGAAAATCCGTTCCTGCCGTTTAATCGCAATGGTGTGCTGTTGCCCCGCAAGCTAAACGGAAACTTTATGTTGCTATCCCGTCCGAGCGACAGCGGACATACACCGTTTGGCGACATTTTTCTAAGTGAAAGTCCTGACTTGGTCTATTGGGGCAAGCACCGTCATGTCATGAGCAAGGGCGGACAGGGCTGGTGGCAATCGGTAAAGATTGGCGGCGGACCGGCCCCGATTGAGACGACAGAGGGCTGGCTGATGTTCTACCACGGGGTGACGGGCACGTGCAATGGGCTGGTATACAGTATGGGCGTAGCCGTTCTTGACCTGGATGATCCGTCTAAAGTTAAATATCGTTCCTCCAATTTCGTGCTGACCCCAGAGGAATGGTACGAAGAACGGGGCTTTGTGCCGAATGTGGTTTTCCCGTGTGCTACGCTGCATGATGCGGACACTGGGCGGATTGCGATTTATTATGGAGCCGCTGACACGTATGTAGGTATCGCATACACGACAGTAACTGACATTATGAAGTATGTTATCGCAACGGATGAAGTGGTCGCAGACGACCGCGAGTCGGGCCGGATGTAGGAGGAACTTGAATGCCAGAGGATATGTCTTTACAGCAATTGCAGTCATATATAGGGAGTAACCCGAAGCCGCCGGACTTTGACGCATACTGGGAACGGGCATTACAGGAGCTGGAGCGGCAGCCGCTTGATTATACACTGGAGCCTGCTGATTTTGTCTCTCCGATGGTGGAGTGTTACCATCTATATTTTACTGGAGTGGGCGGAGCGAAGGTTCATGGGAAGCTGGCTCGTCCTAAGCACCTTACGGAACAAGGTCCAGCGTTGGCCATGTTTCATGGATATTCCTGCGACAGTGGTGACTGGTTCGACAAGGTAAGCTATGCGGCACACGGATTCACCGTGCTGGCTATGGATTGCCGGGGGCAAGGAGGGCTATCAGAGGACAATTTGCAGGTTCAAGGAACGACGGTTCGCGGCCATATTATCCGCGGGATTGACGACCCGGACCCGGATCGGATGTATTACCGCAATGTATTTTTGGATACCGTGCAGACGGTACGCATTCTGATGTCTATGGAGCAGGTCGACCCTGAACGGATCGGCGCATTTGGCTGCTCCCAGGGAGGGGCCTTAACGGTTGCCTGCGCTGCATTGGAGCCACGTGTCCGTATGGCAGTTCCGGTATATCCATTTCTGTCGGACTATAAAAGATCTTGGGCGCTGGATGCCACTACATCTGCATATGAAGAACTGGTTTATTATTTTCGTTGGTTTGATCCGAATCATATGCGCGAGGAGGAGCTCTTTCACCGACTAGGCTACATCGATATTCAACATTTGGCAGATCGTATTCGTGGTCGTGTGTTGTTTGTGACAGGGCTGTCGGACACCATCTGTCCACCCTCCACGCAGTTTGCGGTGTACAATAAAATCGTATCAGACAAGGAAATACTCCTGTATCACGAATACGGTCATGAGTATCTACCCTATCTGTCGGATCGTGCCATGAGCGAATTTTTGCGGCTGTAGGGGGTTGAACTTAGCCACAGGCTCCTTTATAGTAATAGCTATAACCTTCGTGAATGCGTAATAAATGAATGCCCCATTTGTATAACCTCAATAATATGGTTTGAGGGTCTCTACCAGGAACCGATAAATCCTGATTACAAAAAGTGTACGTCTTGTACATTTCTTGTGGTCAGGATTTTTTTGCGTAATACGAGGGAATTTACATGACAGCAAAGGAGTTAATGTAATGAACTTCAAAGTAGTTATTTTAACGATTGCGACCTTTACGGTGGGTTTGGTGGAGCTGATTATCGGTGGTGTGCTACCCCAAATTGCACAGGATTTGAATGTCTCCGTAAGCACGGCAGGACAGCTTATCATGATCTATGCGCTCGTGTATGCTATTGCTGGGCCAACTTTGTTGGCGTTGACCGCCAAAATTGAACGAAAACGACTGTACCTGTGGTCGATGTTTATCTTTATTCTGGGAAGTCTGCTGGCCTTCTGGAGTCCGAATTATGCTGTCTTGTTTGTATCCCGTATCGTTACCGCTGCAAGCGGGTCGCTGATCGTGACATTGTCACTGACCATTGCAGTCAAAGTGGTGTCCAAGGCTTATCAGGCCCGTGTCCTTGGTGTCATCTCCATGGGGGTTAGCTCCTCCATCGTTCTAGGTATTCCAGCCGGGGTGCTGATTGGAAATGCGTTTGGCTGGCGGGTGCTTTTCCTGATCATTGCCTTGTTGACGGTCGTTGCTATGATCGTTATCAACTTGTTTATGGAGCGGATTCCGACGGAACATGTTGTACCTATGCGCGATCAATTGAAATCCTTGAAAAATGTTAAAGTCATCAGTGCTCATCTGGTGACCACGCTGACACTGGCGGGTCATTACACGTTATATGCGTATTTCACTCCGTTTTTAGAAAATATGATGGGCTTAAACGCTTCGTGGGTTAGTGTGGCCTATTTTGTCTTTGGGCTGGCGGCAGTGAGCGGCGGTTTTATTGGCGGCTCTTTGGCAGATCGGTTCGGCACAGCGAAAAGTATTTTAGTCGTCGTAGGCGTGTTTATCGCCGTGATGTTCCTGCTGCCATTCTCAATCCACTCGATTTATGTATTTGCGCCATTATTGATCATCTGGGGCATACTGAGTTGGGCCTTGTCGCCCCCGATGCAAAGTTATCTTATTGAAAATGCACCCGAATCGGGTAGTATTCAGCAAAGCTTTAATTTCTCCGCACTTCAGGTCGGGATCGCTCTCGGTTCTGCCTTGGGAGGAGTAGTGATTGAGAATAGTGAATCTGTTGCCACGAACGCTTGGGTGGGTGGGGCATTTGTGATTGTTGCTTTTGTCTGCGGCGTATTTTCGATTACCAGAGCCGGGACATCCCAGGCTGTCGGAGGGCACCATTCTGTTTCATAGTTTGCTGGACCATCACCCTCTTTTATAATACGAGCAAACATGTTATACTACACACAATTATGAAGAAGGAGGTGAGGTAGGTGAATCACGAGATGCTGAACAACCGTATTAGCCAGCTGCCGATTGCTATGGCTGGCATTGTTCATGCTTTTCCATACAACGGGAGAAGTCTGTCCAATTTTAATCATACGGTTGTAAACATCGCGAGAAGACGCCTACCTTAACTCGAACGGATTGCTGTATCTTCCGAAGAGTCGCGGGGTTGCTCCTGCGGCTCTTTTTGTGTTACCCGGGTAAGGGTCTTCCTAAAAAAAGGAGAGCCTGAACATGTATATAGTAAACGGCCAACAATTGAAAAAATACCACGCTGCCAATCTGATTTTGGATGGTGCATCGTTTGATATCCATACAGGAGAAAAGGTGGGACTCATCGGCCGCAACGGAAGCGGTAAAACCACCCTATTACGCCTAATCGCACGTTTGTCCCGCCCGGATGAAGGGCAGCTCGTCATCGCCAAGGATACGAAAATCGGCTATTTACCGCAAATTCCGGCGGAGTTTGAGAGTTTTACTGTGTACGAAACGCTGGCTTACGCCTATCGTGAGCTGAAGGATTGCCGCAATCAGATGAGCACACTGGAACGGGAAATGTCAGATCCGGTTGTGGCAGCAGACGTGGGCCTTCTGGAGAAGCTGCTGCAATCGTATGCTGCCTTGCAGGAACGGTTTGAGTGCAACGGCGGCTACGAAATGGATGCAAACATTGACCAGGTAGCGGATGGTCTGCGTATTCCCAAAGGAATGTATACGCGCAGCTTCGGGTCGCTGTCGGGTGGAGAGAAAACAAAAATAGCGCTGGCATCACAGCTCATCGGGCGGCCGGATTTGTTGCTGCTGGATGAGCCGACCAACCATCTGGATTTGAAGGGGCTGGAATGGCTGGAGCAATTTTTGCAGGGCTACACAGGTGCGTGTGTGGTTGTATCTCATGATCGTTATTTTCTGGATCGGGTCGCCGTTAAAATGATTGAGCTTGAGGATGGCGAGGCGTTTACGTATTATACGAACTACAGCGGCTATGTTAAGGAAAAGGAAGAACGATTGCTACTGCAATTTGAAGATTATAAGGAACAGCAAAAGCGGATCAAAAAGATGAAAGAGGCCATTCGGCGTTTTGAAGAGTGGGGGCGCAATGGCGACAACGAAAAGTTTTTCAAAAAAGCAGCCTCCATTCGTAAGGCGTTGGAGCGTATGGAGCTGGTGAAGCGGCCTGTATTGGACCCGCAGGGGGCGGAATTTCACTTAAAGCTGGAGGATCGTTCCGGTCGCCGGGTGCTGCAGTTTGAAGAAATCGTTAAAGCCTATGGAGAGCGTCAGATATTAAACGGGGCAACGGGCAGCCTGGAATTCGGTGAAAAGGTGGCCTTGCTGGGCGATAACGGTTCAGGCAAAACGACGCTGCTCAAGCTGTTGCTTGGTCAGGAAAGCGCGGATGCAGGCACAGTCCAGTGGGGTGCGCGCGTGGAGTATGGATATTTGGCGCAGCAAGAGAGAGAACGGAATAGCCGGGCGACTGTGCTTGCTTACTTCAAGGAGGAAGCAGGGGTGGAAGAAGGTGAGGCACGCGGGTTACTAGCGAAGTATTTGTTTTACGGTGCTGATGTGTTTAAGCCCGTGAGCATGCTGTCCGGTGGCGAATGGTCCCGCTTGCGGCTGGCGTTGCTGGTCATGAAAAAGCCAAATTTGTTGGTGCTGGATGAGCCGACGAACCATCTGGACATTGACTCACGCGAGGCGCTGGAGGAAGCGTTAGACACCTACACGGGAACGGTACTGGCGATTTCACATGACCGCTATTTTGTGAATAAGCTGGCAGGACGCGTGTGGGAGCTGGAGGCTGGAAAGCTGACCTTTTATCTGGGCAGCTTTGATGAGTACCGAGCGAAGAAGCGGGAGCTGGAAAACGCTCATCTACAGAGCGAGGGGGGGTACCGGGACGCGCCCGACATCTGCAAGCAGAGCCGCATCCGGTGGCGGCTCAGGCTCGGGCACAGCTGCACATTCCAGTGCAGCGAGCAATGGCACGGGGCCGGCTGCGCATACGGGAGCGACTGCGGGAGCCGATGCGAGCCGTGCACGCTCAAATCGCTTGGGCTCGCCCGCTGCCGGGTCTGGGGCCCGCGAAGCGAAGGCCGCGAAGCCATCACGCACGCCCGCTGCATCCAGCGAGCGGTTGGAGCGGGCCATCGCCGCCAAAGAAGCAGAATTGGCGGCGGCGGATGCCGAGCTGGAGCTGCTCGGCACAAGCGGCGACACAATCCACATGGCGGAGCTGTGGGATGCGCGTGAGCGGTTGCAAGCCGAGCTGGACACGTTGCTCGGCGAGTGGGTTGAGTTGGAGTAGGTGACAGGCTAGTAGTTACTGGCTAGAAAACAGTTTATTTTATATAGAGGGTAGCCCTGAGGTAGAACGTTTACTGAAGGGCTACCTTTTTTGCAGTGAAAAGACAAAGATATCATCACAAAAATTAATGACCATTAATTAAGATAAATGGTATTGATATATTATTGTTATTATATTTTACATATAAAGAAAGTTGTTTGCATTTCGCAACATATGATACTTTTTAAATTGAATAAATAATATGAGTCATTGTTAAATGAAGTTTGTGTTATCCATCATGATCTTACATATCAAATGCACGCGTTGGAACTATGTTGTGATTTGTTATGGATGGAGGGAATAGTATGTCGGACTCCTTACTAGAGGTCAGTCAGGTAACGAAAAAAATGGGAAAAAGGCACTTGTTAGACCGTGTTTCTTTTAAGCTTCAGAAAGGGAAGATCTATGGATTCATCGGACCTAATGGAGCTGGTAAAACTACAATGATGCGAATCATGACCGGATTAATGCAGCCAACCAGCGGTTCTGTAAAGATAGCCTCATATGATGTACAGACGGATCGGGAAAAGGCGCTGTCCAAGGTGGGGGCTATTATTGAATCTCCGGTTTTTTTTGATTATATGACAGGCAGGCAGGTTTTGCGCAATTTGTCACGGTTACACTTTGAGATTGCGTCCTCAGATCGGGAGACACATATTGAAGAGTTGCTTACAAAGGTGAGGCTGGAAACACGGGGAGATGACAAGGTGAAAACCTATTCGCTGGGAATGAAGCAAAGGCTAGGTATTGCGCAGTCCATGCTGGGGACTCCTGAGCTTTTATTGCTGGATGAACCGTCCAATGGGCTTGATCCTATGGGAATGCAGGAGCTGAAAGATATTGTGCTTCAGCTACGTGATTCAGCGAATTATGCCTTTTTTATCTCCAGTCATTTGTTGGATGAACTGCAACAGATGTGTGACGAACTCGTTGTTATCAAAGAGGGCAGGCTAGTTTGGCAGGGACCTACTGATCAATTAGTAGAGGACGGCCAACGGCTAGAGGATGCTTTTATGGGATTGATGGGACTATGAAATCATTAATATACAGCGAGTTCGAGCGATTGTGGAGACGGAAGTGGTTCTGGCTCATGGTATTATGTACACCGATTCTAGCCTGTTCGACAGGAGTATATTTTTTGCGCACGATGAAGGTTCCTGTAGAGGTATTATCCTTAAACTTTGTCGTTACTGGTCTGCGTGAGAATTTGTTTTTAGTATGCAACATAGCTGTGGCTGCTTTAGCTGCTGCTGTATACACAGAGGAATTTCGAAGCGGGCAACTGCGGTTGTTATTTATGCGCCGATTTACCCGCGGGCAGATTTTCTGGAGTAAGCTGCTGGTTTTAAATGTTACTATTTTGTTTCTTCTCATTGTATTTGCAGTATCCTCGCAGGTGATCGTTGAAGTATGGACTCTTTCCTATGATGTAAGTGATGCTGGGCTGTCCGGATCTCAAGGACTGCAGATGCTTAAATACTATGGTTGGGCGCTTGCCTCATTATTAGCAATAAGCTCTTTTTATTGTTTTATCGCTATGTATAGCAAAAGTGTGACGTATGCCATCGGTGTTTGTATGGTTTACAATCTGGGCTCTTTGTTGTTTGATTCATTGTATTTAAAATTGGTCTCTTTTGTTTCTCATATCCCATACCTATACAATGTGATCGCATTTATGGTTATTCCATATATGCAGCATACAGGATTAGATAGGTCCTTAATCGGGAATTCGTCTGTGGATAGGGCGATTATCACCGTGGTTAGTCTATATCTTATCTTTTTTACTTGGGGCGCATACCGCCGTTTTGTGACTGATGATTATCTGTATTAGGGGCATCCGTAGCCTGAACATCATAAAAGTAAAAGAAAGATCCAACCGACCGCTTGAGGTCAGTTGGATCTTTTATCGTTTCTTTTCCATAAGGGACGGGTATTAATTGTCTAGTCCCGCATAGATTGACATAGGGGAAAAGGAGGTATGAGCATGTGGAGTTGGGTCAAAAAGCTGTCTACACTGGCGGCGATCCTTTTGTTGGCTGTTTTTGTAAGCGCATGCAACAAGGGCGATGCTTCGGGTAAGGTGAAAATTGAGTTTTTTCAAAACAAGCCGGAGGCCAAGGGTTCATTCGATAAGCTAATCTCTCAATTCAATCAGGAACATCCCGGTATTGAAGTGACACAGGTCAACCCGCCAGAGGCAGAGACCGTGTTATTGACCCGGGTTGTCAAAAACGATGTACCTGACATTGTGGGGCTTGGGGCCACAGATACCTACTCCATTTTGGCACAAAGCGGTATTTTTACGGATCTGGCGAATACAGAATTGCCACGTACGATTGACCCGATTTACCTCAAAATGCTTAAGGATGTGACCGGGGTCGATCCCGTGTATGGAATTCCTTATGCTGCGAATGCGAATGGTGTGATGTATAACAAAACTCTTTTTAAGGAAATGGGATTACAGGTGCCTAAAACGTGGGATGAGCTGATTGCAACGGCGCAAAAGATCAAGGCTGCTGGGAAAATCCCGTTCTATTTTACATATAAAGATGATTGGCAAACGAACCTCCCCTTTAATGCGCTGGGCCCGAATCTGGTGGGCATTGATTTTTTCCTGCAACGGCGTGAAAATCAGGTCACCTTTCAGGACAAGTACCGCGAGGTTGCTGAAAAGCAGCTGGAGCTATTGAAATACGGGCATGGTGATAATTTTGGCAAAAACTATGCCGACGGTAATCGTGCCTTCGCTAACGGGCAGGGATTGATGTACATTCAGGGCTCGTGGGCCATATCTGAAATTCGCAAAGCCAACCCGAAAGTGGAGCTTGGTTTTTTCCCATTACCGACAGGGAATGACGAAAAGGCGGTCAAACTGGTGTCCGGTATAGATACACTATTAGCCGTATCGGAGAGCACTCCGCATAAAAAGGAAGCCGAGGAGTTCATTGCCTTCTTGTTGAAGCCGGAGAACAGCAAGCAATACATTACAGAGCAAACGCTGTTTTCGGCGGTGAAGGGAGTTACGCAGGATGATCCGAGTGTGGCGGAGCTGTTGCCTTATTTTAAATCGGGCCGCGTCATTGATTTTGCCGATCACTATATTCCCAAAGCGGTCCAATTGAATTCTATTGTGCAGGCCTTCCTGCAAAACAGAGACATCGACGCTTATCTGGCCAAGCTAGACAGTGAGTGGAATAAGGTAGCTAACCGCCGATAGGAGAGGAGGAGGAGACATGAATAAGCGACTAACGACTTTTTACTGGATGACGGTGCCGGCGGTGCTATTGTTTTTTGTATTTTTGACCTTGCCTGCCTTGCAGGGCTTTTATTATTCGCTTACGAACTGGAACGGCTTTGGTCATCAGTATCACTTTGTCGGGTTTAAGAACTATATTAATTTGTTTCAGGATGACAATGTGGGGAACGCATACTGGTTTACTTTTAAATTTGCGGTTGTGGTTACCATTGCGACTAATATCCTTAGTTTGCTGATTGCGCTAGGGCTGAATGCTAAAATACGGTTTCGTAACTTTTTCCGCGGTATTTATTTTCTGCCTAATATTTTGAGCGTGCTAATCGTGGGTTACATATTCAATTACTTGTTCTCGAACGTGTTTACGATTTGGGGGCAAAATTTAGGGATTACCTCATTGTCGACGAACATTTTGGGCAGCGAACAACTGGCTTGGGTGGGGGTTGTCATCGTAGCTGTATGGCAGGGGATTGCCTTTAATACGATTCTCTATCTGGCCGGGCTGCAAACCATTCCGACAAGTCTGTATGAGGCGTCCAATTTGGACGGTGCGGGTAAATGGCGCGAATTCTGGAGCATTACCTTTCCGTTAATTGCTCCATTTTTTACGATCAATATGGTATTGGCGATGAAAAATTCCCTGATGGTGTTCGATCAGATCGTGGCTTTGACGAATGGCGGGCCGGGTCGGGCCACCCAGTCGATTTCCCACCTGATATACACCGGAGGCTTTAGAGGCGGAGAATTTGCTTATCAGTCGGCTAACTCTGTTATTTACTTTATTGTGATCGCGATCATTTCCATCTTACAGCTGCGATTCCTCCAGAGAAGGGAGATGGATAACTGATGAAAACAAGCAGACGTACCAACTGGCCTGTGCTGCTTCTGGTAGCGTTGGGGACAATATTTATTCTGTTTCCCCTCTATATGACGGTGACGATAGCACTTAAAAATCCCGAGCAGATGGCGCATTCCGCCTTTGCCTTTCCGACCGAGCTGCATTGGGAGAATTTTAGTCGTGCAGTGGAAATGACCAACTTCTTCAGCGCTTTTCAGAACAGTGTGATGGTCACGACATCGACGGTCATACTCACTTTGCTAACCAATTCGATGGTCGCTTATGCGATTGCCCGTAATATGCAGCGACGCTTTTTTAAGGGATTATATTTTTACTTTGTGAGCGCCATGTTTATACCGTTCCCGATCATCATGCTGCCGATTGTAAAACTGGCCTCGGGCCTTCATATGACTAATCTGTTGGGTCTTATTATGCTGCATACGGTGTATGGTTTGGCGTTTAATGTTTTCGTGTATGTCGGTTATATTCGCTCCATTCCGGTGGCATTGGAAGAGGCAGCCACGGTAGATGGTGCGACGACATGGGGTACTTTTTGGCGCATTATATTCCCGCTGATGGCGCCGATTAGTGCTACGGTGGGAATTCTCACTTGTCTGTCCACATATAACGACTTCCTGCTGCCGCTCATTATTATCAGCGATGCAGAGCAGTATACACTGCCGCTCGTTCAGTATGTGTTCCAGGGGCAGTTCAATACCGACTTTAATCTGGCTTTTGCTTCGTACCTGATGGCCTTGCTGCCGATGATTATTGTCTATCTGATTGCACAAAAATGGATTATCAATGGCGTTACGCAAGGTTCTGTGAAGTAGGGCGGGAGTCAATCGTCTCAGGCAGACTGTGCCTTACTAGGAAAATAAAAAGGGGTTCCCTATACCACGGTTCACACAGGTATAGAGGACCCTCTTTTTATAACATTGCTATTTAGATGCTTTGCTGTTGCTTGTCAGAGGCCGCAAGGGTATGGTTGTCTCTGCTTCTGGGTCGTCCGTTGTATAATAGAACATATAGATAGAAGCTTCCTTCCCTTTGAAGTTCTTGTAGACATCCACTGCCTTGTTATTGCCGTCTCCGGCAAAATTGGCTGTGATCGGCTTGCCGATAATCCGTTCTTTACCCAGGCCAATATGCGTCTGGTTAATCCCTCCAAAGTGAGCATCCTCGCTTTCGGTTTCTACGAATAAGTCTGATCCCTGTTTGTAGTAGGTCCACTTCACAGGATAGCCACCGATTTGCGTCGTTAGCGTCTGCCTTTGCTCAGAAATATCAGTTAAACGCTGTGGCGTTTTGTCATCCGAATGGGTCGTAACTTTGTATTTGCCTGTAAAAGTAACAGGAGTGTCCTTGGTAATCACAAGATTGGACGGTCGTTCAAAACGAATCGTGTTCAGATCGTGTTCCTGATCAGGTGAAGACCAACGACTACCCTCTAACGTTGTGCCGTTCACAGAAAGAAAGTACTTTTGATAAGGTAACATGGCGAATTTCTTTTCGCTTCTGATCGTGACACGGATTTGTGTAGGTGTGACAATCATTTGTTCTAGCGTAAAATTTCGATTGCCGTTCTCCAATGGGGTGTTCAGCACGCTTTTAATCGTTCCGCTTTCCATTTTCTTCTTGCTTAGCTGCAGATCAAAGTTTATGGGTTCATGTATACTTTTCTCAGTTTGTGCATATTGCAGTTTGAAAGTAGTCTGTCCTTCCGGTATATCTGCTTTAGAAAAATATTGCTGTGCTGTATACTCCCCGTTATCTCCGGGTTTGCCAAAAGCCCCTCCAGGCTGCGACATCACAGGCTCGCCGCCTCTATAAGCAACAATTTGCGGATTATCCCATCTCTTGGGTATCGACGAATCGAAGGTAATTGCCGAGGACAGCATTAGCTTATCCTTCCCTTGTTCGAATACCTGTACCTTCAAATCTTGTAAGCCATTACGATCCAGCTTGAACGTCTGCATCTGAGACGATGTGATATCGAGCGGCAATTCCAGTTCTTGAACGCTGGTGAGCTCAATATGATCTACGGTCAGCCGCACGTTCTCTGTTTCTTGCTGCGGTGTCCAGTCACTTTCAAAGTACCCGTTGTACCGTTGATTTTTCGGGTCCCATTGCTGAAAGTTATATTCCCCTGCACTGCTTTCCCCCGCAGCACTTTTTAGCGATACGCCTTTGACATTCCAAAACTCGTTCTCTGCTCGTTTTCCGACCTCCAAGCTGTACAGAATCACGGTCCGGTTCTCATCGACAATAGCGGTATGTAGCGTCAGCTTCACTCCGTCTCTGGTTACGGATTGCTCCAAGGGCTGTCCAAGATCTTGATTTAGTGCCGTCTGAATGCCGCTTCTTCCGTGCAGCAGATCGCCCCAATTATAGTGGATGGCGGCATAGACGGGAACGGCAACGAGAAGTGCACTCAGAGAGGCGGCGATAGCTATTTTGCGCCAATTTCTGTGTCGGTGGGGAGTGAATGAATTGGAAGTGTCGGTTAGCGTAGGGGCAGTATGCCCTGTCTGTTCCATCCGGTTCCACATCTCATCGAAGTCAGGATAGGCCATTTCCGAATCATCATTTAACTTGCGCTTCAATGCCTTTTCTATGTTGTTCATAGTTCTCTCCTTCCATCTCCGGAATTTGTACCCCTGCATCCCGCAATATTTGCTCCAATAACTTTAGTCCTTTGTGAGTCCTCGATTTGACGGTTCCCAGCGGAATTTCCAGCAGTTTTGATATTTCCGCCAGCGTGAAATCATGCATATAGCGGAGTGTCAGCACAGCGCGGATTTTGGCTGGAAGACGATTCATATAAACGGCCCATTCCTCTGCCGATTCGCGTTCTTCCACCAGCCTGTCTACAGGCTTACCTTCCGCCCCGCTAAATAGATAGGGATTAGCCGATACCTTCAAATGCAGGCTTTTCTGGCGTTTAAGGTAATTCAGACAATGATTGACCGTAATCTTCATAATCCAGGCTTTTAGTTGTTCGATCTGTTCACGATTGCTGCGAAACAGGATGATAAACACTTCCTGTGTTAAATCCTCTGCATCCGATGCATTATGTACCATGTAGTAGCAGGTTCGGTATACATCTCGTTGATACAAATCAAACAACTCTCGATTGCTCTCCAATGATGTGCTCTCCTTTCTCGTGCAGTTTATCTATATAACAACTGAGGTTCTCAAAAGGTTCATTTGGTTGCGAAAAGTAAACCGTCTGCTTCAAATGTACCATGATGTATCTATGTTGTTTGCTCATCTATGGATAAGGAAGTAGCAATAAACGAAAAGAAGCCTGTAAATCTCAAAAAATGCAGATTTACAGGCTTCTTACATTTTCCGAAGCTAGAGCTTACGGAATGAACATTCCTTCACGCGAAACTGCGTTTACGGATTAGCTTGCGGACATACTTCTGCTTAGTCAACCAGCCGTACTAGCGTTCTTCCTTGCGAGCGGGCTGCAAGGATGTCTTCGAGCGCGCTTGGCAGGTCAGCCAATCCGACTTCGCGCTCAACGAGCTGCTCCAGCCGCTCCGGCTTCCATTCGCTGCCGAGTCGCTTCCAGATCGCTACGCGGGTGTCGTATGGGCAGAAGACAGAGTCTATGCCCAGCAGACTTACGCCGCGCAAAATAAACGGCAGCACCGTCGTAGGCAGCTTGGTGCCTGCCGTCAGGCCGCTCACGGCTACAGAGCCATTGTAGGCGATTTGGCTGAGCAGCGAAGCGAGCGGCTTTCCGCCTACAGGATCAACAGCCGCTTGCCAAAGCTGCTTGCTCAGCGGGCGGATGCTCTCCGCACCGTCGTAGACCTCCTCGCGGGAAATGACCTCGGCTGCTCCGAGCGCCTTGAGGTAATCGTGAGCATCAGCCTTGCCACTGCTGGCTACGACATGATAGCCTCTCTTGTTCAGCAGGGCAATGGCTGCCCCGCCTACGCCGCCCGTCGCTCCGGTGACGAGTACCTTGCCCTGCTCCGGAGTAACGCCGTTTTGCTCCAGCCGATATAACGACAGGGCTGCGGTGAATCCAGCTGTCCCGAAAATCATCGCCTCTCTCGGCGTGAGTCCGTCTGGAAGTGGAACCACCCAGTCCGCAGGCACACGTGCATATTGGCTGAATCCCCCGAATTGAGACACACCCAGCCCGTATCCAGTAACGAGCACCGCTTGTCCTTCGCTAAAGCGGCTATCCTCCGAAGAGACGACGGTTCCCGAGCAATCTATGCCTGGTACGAACGGATAGGCTTTGACAATATTGCCATCCTTGCGGGCAGCAAGCCCATCTTTATAATTGATGCTGGAATAAGCGACACGAATCAATACTTCTCCAGCAGGTAAACTGCTAGCTTCCAGAGAACGTACCTCTGCTTGAACTTCACCGTCCTGCGTCTGATCGACGACAAGAGCTTGAAATGATTGAGTCATCTGTAAAAGCCTCCTTTATTACCTTTTAACCCTATGAATGTCCTATATATTCCATCTTTAATTCACAAATTATGCTTAGGAAGCATACAACAATCTTCACAACCTGTCAGCGGCAATGCTCACAGGCTCGTATTCTATTATACTCTTTAGCTCATAATTACGTCGAAAAGACCAGATTCCTGGTATATTCTTGCAATATTCTGTTTCAATAAAGTTCGATAATCAATTATAAAGAGGGTGATAAATGAATTCTTACGCATTTTGCAAATCATTTTACGTAAACGGGATGTATTTTCAGAATGACTGTGCTAACATACCTTTTGATCGTTAAATAAATCTATGAAGAAAGGTGAATGAATGACAACCAGAGCACTAAAAAAAGGTTCGGTATTGTCCGAAGCTAAGGAACTGAATTTGTTCCGTTTAACATGGCCTATTTTCCTTGAATTGTTTCTGTTTATGCTAATGGGGAGCGTCGACACGTTCATGATCAGTTCTGTATCTGATAATGCAGTGTCGGGTGTGGGCGCGTCCAATCAAATTATTTCAATTGCCATCCTTGTACTGGAGGTTATCGGCAACGGCGCTGCTATCGTCGTAGCTCAATATATCGGTTCTAAGAAACTAGTCGAAGCGGCCCAGGTTACAGGTACGGCCATTACGTTGAATTTGATGGTAGGTCTTTTACTTAGCGTAATTTTTCTTGTATTTGGTACGCACATGTTGCAATGGCTGAATGTCCAGGGTGAGATTCTGGCTTACGCGGAGTCGTATATGAGCATCGTCGGGGGTGCCATTTTTCTTCAAGCATTGATTAATGCGCTGGCGGCGACCATTCGTACACATGGTTTTACCAAAGAAACGATGTATGTATCGGTTTTTATGAACGTGATCCACGTGGTCGGCAACTATGTTTTGATTTTTGGGCATTGGGGAATGCCTGCACTTGGAGTAGAGGGTGCTGCTATTTCTACAGTAGGTAGCCGCTTTATTTGTCTCTTGATCTTCTTCTGGCTGATGTACCGGGTCACTGAGGTTCGTGTCGAGTGGAAATATTACGTTCAACTGTCCAAAAAGTTCATCTCTAAAATATTGCGCATTGGTGTACCATCCGCGCTGGAGTCCATTATGTATCAGTCGTGTCAGCTCATTTTCACACTGTACGTGACTTATCTGGGCGCAGAAGCAATGGCGACACGTCAATATGCGAATAATATTTCAAGCTATATTTACTTGTTCAGTATGGCAGTCGGTATGGGTACGGCTATTGTGGTAGGAAGGCTCGTGGGAGCCAGACAGAAGGATACTGCCTATAAACGTGTACTGACCAGTGTGAAATGGGCGTTGCTCGTGACCGTGATTATTGATGCGGTGGTCATCTTTTTCCGTGTTCCCTTGCTTGGTTTGTTCACGGAAAATCCTGAAATTATTCGTTTGGGAGCACAGGTCATTTTACTTAGCATTCTGCTAGAAACTGGCCGGACAACGAATATCGTCATTATTAACTCGTTGCGTGCTGCTGGAGATGCGAAGTTCCCGGTCTTTATGGGTCTGATCTCCATGGTCTGCATGAGCTTGCCGCTTGGTTATCTGCTTGTGTTCAAGCTGGACATGGGGCTCGCCGGCGTGTGGCTGGCGATTGCTGCTGATGAATGGACTCGTGCTGTCATCATGTATGCCCGCTGGAAAAGCCGGTTATGGGAAAAGCATGCGTTGGTCGAGCACGATACACCAGATCAGTCTGCAACGCCCGTTCCGGCACACTGATCCGAGCAGTATTTATGGTTACGTGGAGGCAGTTCAAGAGAACATCTTGAGCTGCCTCTTTTTGCTGCTGGAGAACCATACTTCTACACGGTGGCACGATAGGCAACTTTGAAGTTCGACTTATATCATAATGGCATTCATAAATAGAAGTATGGTAAATTTACTAAAAAAAAGATATACTTTTGTTGCACTAACGCAGTACATGAAAGACAAGGAGTGTACCGATGAAGAAGCCGACGATTGAAGATGTTGCCCAGAAGGCAGGAGTGTCTAAAAGCACTGTCTCGCAATTTCTGAACAAACGATATAAATATATGAGCGACCAGACCAGAGACCGGATTGCCGAGGTTATTCAAGAGCTGAACTATCAGCCTAACGGGCTGGCCCGCAGCTTGAAGCAAAACCGGACGTTTATGGTCGGGGTCATTGTAGCCAACATTGACTATACCCTTTCGATCCAGTCCATCCGTGCGATTGAGGAGGAATTGCAGCGTTTTGGCATTCAGGTGATCATTTGCAACGCCGATGAAAACCCGGACAAGGAGGGCCAATATATTGAGATGCTCAAGGCTCGGCAGGTGGACGGCCTGATCATCTTCCCGACAGGCAAGCATGCAGATATTTACAACCAGCTCATTCGTGAAAAGTATCCGTTAGTGTTTTTGGACCGTTTGGTAGACGGGGTGAATACGCGCAGCCTGCTGCTGGATAACGAAATGGCGATTAAGCTGGCGATTCAGGAACTTGTGGCTCACAAACATGAGCGAATTGCGCTGATTACTTTGCCGCTTGGCTTGAATCGGATTACTCCACGGGTGGAGCGGCTCAGCGGATACAAAAAGGCGCTGGAGGAGCATGGCTTGCCATTTCGAGAAGAGTATATGCGCAGTGTGCCGAGAGAAGAAATCCAGCAGACACTGAAGGAGTTGTTCCAGCTGCCAGAGCCACCGACTGCGCTGTTGGCCGGGAATGATATTGTGCTAGCAGAAGCGCTGAAATATGTGAATGCCCGCCGTATACGCATTCCGGTGGAGTTGTCTATTATCGGGATTGACGATGCGGAGTTTGCCCATATTTACAATCCGCCGATTACGACTATTACGCAACCGATTGCGGATATGGGGAAGCAAGCGGCAAAGACGCTGCTGTCCAGCATTGAGGAGGGCGGCGAATCGGTTCCGATTATCTACCGATTTGTACCGGATATTAATCGGGGAGAATCCGTCAAAACGCTGTAGACGAGCAATGTGTCATATATTATAAAAATAGCCCGTATTCCTTTGTACGATCTGAGTATGCGTATGCTGCTCAGATCGTACAAACGCGAATACGGGCTATTGGAAGTTAAGGCTGACTTTGGATTCGGCCTTGTTGAGCTTGCGCTAATAGCGGTGAAGGCTATGCGGGGAATAAAACCGGATTAATTCGTGCTGGCACTGAGCAAAAAGGATTCCAGCTCGGCTCGTGTCGGATAGCCGTCCATATCTCCAGCTGACATGACAGCCAGTGCGCCAAGGGCATTACCGCGTTTGACTGCCTCTGCCAGGGGCAAGCCCTCCAGTAGCGCACTGATAACGCCTGCGGCAAATCCGTCACCCGCGCCTACGGTATCAACGACATGCTCTACACGGAAGCGTTTGACGTATCCCTCAGCATCTGCGGATTTGTAATATGCACCTTCGGTTCCCAGCTTGATGATGACCAGCGAGGTACCTCGGTCAAGATAGAAGGAAGCGATATCCTCCGGTGAGGTGTAGCCTGTCAATATTTTACCTTCATGAATGCCGGGTAGAAGCCAGTCGCACCCCTCAGATGCTTCGTTAATCGCCTCCACCATCGTTTGCGTGTCAGGCCATAACTTGGGTCTGAGGTTCGGATCAAAGGATACGGTTTTGCCAGCCTTTTTCATAAATTGCCGTGCATGTCGTGCGAAATCACGGCACTCAGGGGAGAGGGCGACAGAAATACCTGTAAAATGCAGATGGCGAGCTCCGGAAAAGTAAGCCTCGTTAAAATCAGCGATGCTTAGTGTGGAGGCGGCGGAATGTTTGCGAAAGTATTCCACCTCTGGGTCCCCACTTGTAACTTTGGATTTAATCAGCATGCCAGTAGAGTGGTCTTTGGTAAACATGACGTTCTGGGTGTCGATCCCTTCTTGACGTAGCGCACTAGCAATGAACTTGCCGAACGTATCCTCGCCGAGTTTGGTCACGAGTCCCGCCCGTAGACCCAAACGCGCCAAACCGGCTGAAACATTCGTCTCTGCCCCGGCCAACGCTTTGGTGAATGAACACACCTCATCCAGAGAGCCTGCTTCATTGGCATAAAACATGGCCATCGGTTCTCCGAAGGTAACAGCATCCAATGTTGCGGTCATTTGTATTCCTCCTTATGTTTAGTAAACTTAATCTGTAAGCGCATGCACCAACTGAATAAATTGAAATTATCACATAAATCGGTTTTTCACAATGATGAAGTTGATATATTTGCTAAAAACTTTTTGGGTAATATAGATAAAAAAATTCGATTCTGTTTATCAAAATGTGAAAATCGTGTAAAACTTCGTGTGTATTAAGGGTTTTTCTAGGAATAGTGAAGTTTTGGGTTGACACCCTCTTAGATAATTATTACAATTCTAGCTAAGAAGTAGAGTTAGAAACCGCTTTTATAACAATTCCGTTGATAAAAAAGTTTATCTAAACAGGAGGAATGTTTTTATGGAAATGCGTTATTCAACTCATCCCGAACATGCCAAGCATTTTACGACTGAAGAGTTGCGTCAGCACTATCTGATCCAGGAACTGTTTGTACCTGAGGAGGTAAAGCTGGTCTATACGCATGAAGATCGTGTCATTATCGGGGGCATTTATCCCGTGAATAAATCTGTTGCACTGGAAGGTAACGATCAAATCAAAGCGGAAACTTTCCTGGAGCGCCGCGAACTGGGTATTTTTAATGTCGGGGGCAGCGGTACGGTCAAGGTGGACGGTGAAACTTACGAGCTGGCCACAAAAGACTGTCTCTACGTAGGTAAAGGTGGTAAGGAGTTGATCTTTGAAAGCGATTCCAGTGAAAAGCCTGCAAAATTTTATATCGTTTCGGCCCTGGCTCATACCACATATCCGACGACAAAGCAGTCTTTTGCCGATGTACCGTCTGAAAGTCTGGGTTCGCAGGAAACAGCCAACAACCGTACGTTGCGTCGCTTTATCCATGATGAAGGCATTCAAAGTTGCCAATTGGTTATGGGGATGACGACGTTGGAGAACGGCAGTGTGTGGAACTCCATGCCGACACATGTTCATGACCGTCGTATGGAAGTGTATTTCTACTTTGAACTGGATGAGAATGCGAGAATGTTCCACCTGATGGGTGAACCGAACGAAACGCGCCATCTGGTGATGAAGAATGATGAAGCCGTTATTTCTCCACCTTGGTCTATCCACTGCGGTGCGGCTACGGGCAGCTATACCTTCATTTGGGGCATGGCCGGTGAAAATAAAACATACAAAGACATGGATCAGGTTGCCATGAGCGAGTTGCGTTAATCCGATCAGTGTATTGGAGCGTAGACCTGCAAGCGGCTGAGGTACATGGTCATCCCATTCGTGGAAAGGATCAGGAACATGACGAAAAAGAAAGTTTTGGAACATATCACTTCAGTAGGTGTCGTCGCAGTCATTCGGGGAAACACGGCGGAGGAAGCATATCTCATGTCTAAAGCCTGCATTGAAGGCGGCTTGGATAATATTGAGCTTACATTTACGACGCCGGATGCGGATCAGGTCATTCGAAGATTGAGAGACGAATTTAAAGATCGGGCAGTGATTGGTGCAGGAACAGTATTGGAGTCACTGACGGCGAGAATTGCTATTCTGGCCGGAGCAGAGTTTGTTGTGAGTCCTTCTTTTGAAGAAGAAACAGCGAAGCTATGCAATTTGTACGCGATTCCTTATATGCCCGGCTGTATGACGCTGAATGAGATTAAGGAAGCCATGAAATTGGGTAGCGATGTCGTGAAGTTGTTCCCAGGAAGTGCAATGGGAGCGGACTTTGTTAAGGCCGTCAGAGGTCCAATGCCTCATGTACAGATTATGCCAACCGGTGGCGTTGATCTGGACAATATGGAAACCTGGCTGCGTAATGGATGTGTAGCCGTGGGAATTGGGGGTAATTTGACGGCTCCAGCCAAGGAAGGTCGCTACGACTTGATCACAGAAAATGCAGCACGTTATGTAGCTAAATATAAGGAAGTATGCGCAGCGCTGTAGGCTTCAGGAAATATAGGTTTTTATACTAATTTGTGATGGAGGCGTAGACATGGGTCTGGACAATTTTTCATTGGATTTTTTCAGTCTAAAGGGTAAAACGGCGATTGTAACAGGAGGCAACAGTGGTTTGGGTCAAGGGTATTCCGTAGCTTTGGCCAAAGCGGGTGCAGACCTGTTCATTGTAGCTAACAATGATGATTATGAAGAAACAAGACGTCTGGTCGAACCTACAGGTGTGAAGGTTGTCTTTCATGAGGCGGATCTGACGCAAAAAGAATCCATTAAAAAAATTGTAGAAGAATGCGTCAATGAATTCGGTAAAATTGATATCCTTGTAAACAATGCAGGTACGATTCGTCGCGCCCCTCTGCTGGAGTATAAAGATGAGGATTGGGACGCTGTCATGGAGATCAACCTCAATGCCGTATATCATCTGAGCCAGGAAGTGGCAAAGGTAATGGTAGAGCAAAAAAGCGGGAAGATTATCAATGTCGCTTCTATGCTTGCTTTTCAGGGTGGCAAATTCGTTCCGCCGTATACAGCGAGCAAGCATGCGGTAGCTGGTTTGACCAAGGCATTTGCGAACGAGCTGGCGGTTCATAACGTTCAGATTAATGCGATTGCGCCGGGGTATATTGCTACGGCAAATACAGCTCCAATCCGTGCGGATGAAAGTCGCAATCAAGAAATCTTGTCGCGTATTCCTGCGGGTCGTTGGGGCGATCCGTCTGATTTGATGGGAGTTGTGGTTTTCCTCGCCAGTCAGGGTTCCGACTACATGAACGGTCATATCTTGGCGGTGGACGGCGGCTGGTTGGTACGTTAAGCAGCGCTGGTCGCATCGAAGTTTATGAACTGAAAGCTGCCTCCAAAGGAAACTATCCTTTCAGGCAGCTTTTATTTTTTCAATGAAGCTATATGGTGAACTTGAAGACTTGGGGCGCTGTGTCGATCCGTCCTATGCATATGGCACGAATGCCTTTATAATTTAATGAGATAAAAATTGCTAGGCTCCAGCCGTACACTTGGTTGGAGCCTTTGAGCATAATACAGATGGATTGGAGAATGGAGAGATGAGTTCACAGCAACACCAACGAGCTTTGGTATACAAATCTTTGTGGCATGCCGGTCCTTGGGTGCTTGCCGTAGGGATCATTCTGGTAGGTGCCAATCTGCGCGCCTCGATTACCTCGGTAGGACCTCTTATCGGTTTGATTAAGGATTCTTTACATATTTCGAATACACTGAGTGGCCTATTAACGACATTGCCGCTGCTGGCTTTTGCCCTGTTGTCGCCTTTTGTAGCAAAACTGTCGCGCCGCTTCGGGTCGTCTCTTGTTATTTTTGCAGCCTTGCTGTTGTTGACCGCAGGTATTGTGGTGCGCTCAACGCTGGGGGTGACCGCATTATTTGTCGGGACCGCCATGTTGGGACTGGCTATTGCCGTGTGTAATGTGTTACTGCCCAGTCTGATCAAAGAGGAGTTTCCTCGCAACAGCGGACTAATGACCGGCGTATACTCAGTATCCATGAATGTGGTCGCAGCAACCGCATCTGGCCTGAGTATACCGCTGGCTATAAATGGAGGTATGGGCTGGCGAGGTGCTTTGGGAATATGGGGGATTGTGGGTGTCGTAGGTATTTTACTCTGGGTGCCCCAGCTCCTTAAGGCACGCAAAACAGCCAATAAAGCGGCAGTGTCTACCCGAACCGTGAATGTATATACATCGTCTTTGGCTTGGAAGGTGACGCTGTTTATGGGGCTGCAATCTGCCTTGTTCTATGTTCCTGCCGCTTGGTTTCCCGAAATGATGAGCGGACAGGGAATGGATTCAGAGACTGCGGGATGGATGCTGTCCGTGCTGCAGTTTTCGCAAATGCCATTTACCTTTATTGTGCCTATTTGGGCGGCACGGGTGAAGGATCAACGGGTGTTGGTTCTGATTATGGCTGCGCTGTATTTTATCGGTCTGGGTGGATTTTTGCTTGGAGCTACACAGTGGAGTGTGATTTGGGTTATTTGTATCGGTATAGCGGGTGGTTTTGCTTTCCCGTTAGTGATGATGTTCTTTAATTTGCGGACGCGGACACCGCAGCAGGCAGCAGAGCTGTCTGGTATGGCGCAATCTTTTGGTTATCTGTTAGCAGCAACAGGACCGACGCTGTTCGGTTATTTGCATGATGCGACACAAGGCTGGACAATTCCGCTGCTGCTGCTCTTGTGCCTGAGTGTTCTGCTTATGTTTATAGGGCTGGGTGCAGCCAAGAAACGATATGTCGGAGGCGAGGTGGATGATCAGACTGCAATTTGATGCAGACGGTTACAGTGTGATCTGTAATGCAGATCGTGTTATGTTGTTGGCTAAAGAGTTTGCGCTGTTGCGCTTTCTGTACGATAACAGGAATCAGGTGTTCACCCGGGAACAACTGCTGGATCGTGTGTGGCCGCTGGAGTATCCGGTGGAGCGTACGGTGGATGATCATATCTACAGATTGCGCAAAAAACTTAAGTCATGGGATGTGCTCCGTATTCATACGGTCAGAGGGTATGGCTACAGCTTGACCTTGACTGACGTGCGGTCACAGAATCATCCGTCCTTGCACGATCAGGAGGTGCAGGACGCCGTACATGGACTATTCCGGAAATACCAGCTGTTGGGGCAGGGGAATTCCATCGTAGCGCTGGCTGCCCAGCAGGAGCAGATGGGTTTTGAATTGTCTGTCTTTTATCAAATGTATACCCGTTTTGTACAGGCGGATGTGTCCTGGTTCTTGGAGCGGGAGGACTTTACACGCGCAGACCGATTGTATTGGATGCTGCTGCTATATATGTGCACAGCAGGGGTGACGGATGAGGGGCTTGCTCTATGTGAGTGTGCGCTTTCCAGCAGGCTGCTGTCCAGTGATCAGGAACGGGAATTACGCATTCTCAACATCCTGGAGGCTTATGTGGAAAATGGAAAACCTGAACGCGCACAGGAAGGTCTACCACTGACCTTGAGGGTCATGGAGCGGGATGATCTCGATAAATTTGTGATGCCTGTTGCACTGATGGAGATGTACATGCATCTGGCTTCCAATCATATGGAAAAGGCTGCGAAACTGTCTGATCGTCTGGAAGGCATGCTGTCGGAGGCTCCGTATTTGCGCGAACTGGGCCGTTATCGCATGATGCGCGGACTTATGCTTTTACGTACTGGAGATGTGGGCAACGCCGAGCGGCTCATGGATGAAGGGCTGGACACCCTTGATATGGCTAAACAGGAATTGCTAAAAATCAAGGCGATCTGCCAAATCCGCAGTTTTTTGAAGCTTTGCGGCTCCTATCCCATGCTGGAAGAGAAATATGCGGCTCAATATGATCGGCTTGACCGGGATAACAGTTTAACACTGCTTCGTCCAGCGCTAAGGCGCTGGTTGGAACAAACACTTTCTGTCGTCTGATGTTTTTAGCTGTCTGATTTTCCTCTGATATAGACCCGCTAGAATGTTCTTATTGCTAAAGAAGCTGAAAATGAGAGCAGGGTGAGTAGATAATGAAGGAAAAGAAAGAACTGCAATCCACGCCTAGCATTTGGCGCAATGGCCGTTTTCGGCGGATGTTTGCGGCGCACACGGCTGCTTCCTTTGGCGATTGGTTTGATGCTATCGCCATTCAGGTGCTTGTTGCCTATCGCTGGGAAGCCGACCCTATGATGATTGCACTGATTCCGGTAGTGATGGCCCTACCGGGTCTGCTGCTGGGTTCCATCGCGGGCACGTTAGCCGACCGGGTACACAAGGCCAGGCTGATGATCGTCTGCGATGCAGCTATTGCCTTATTGACGCTGGCCATCCTCGCCGTCCCGGGCCCGGCGTGGCTGCTGCCTTTGCTTGGTCTGCGCGCGGCGGCTGGCGTATTCCAAATGCCTTCACAGCAAGGCTTGACCCGCACGGTAGTCACCAGCGACGACCTATTTCGGGCAACCTCGCTGAATGGGTTGGTCAATCAGGCCTCCAAAGTGGCAGGGCCATTACTGGGCGCTATGACCTTGACTGTGTTGTCCCCCCAGGCATGCATTATTCTCAATGCATTGCTGCGTCTCTGTTCCGGCCTGCTGCTGTGGCCGCTGCGCGGAATCGGTCCGGCGCTGGTCAGCGCAGACCAACAAGCTGTTGCAGCCGAGCAGCAAGGAAAGTCGGCTGCGCATACAGCGCCTGAGGCTGATGAAGCTAAAATGCGGGAGGAGCATGTCCGCGCATCTCGTTTTTTCAACCAATGGCGTGAGGGCTGGGCGTTCTTATGGCGCAGTCGAATGCTTTTGCATACGCTCATATTCGGACTTTTCGGCTTAATCGCCATTCTCATGATCGACTACCAGTTCCCTACATTGCTGCGAGTGCTCGCTCCAGGTAATGAATCGCTGCTTGGCTGGCTGGTTTCAGCCATTGGGGCTGGCGCCGTCGGCTGCATGCTTGTGCTTAATCGCTTGAATCGCATAAGCGCAGGCTGGGGGCTCGGTGGTGGATATGTGCTGGTTGGCGGAGCTATTGCTGCTTTAGGCTGGGCGCAACCTGGAACTGGATTGCCCGTACTGCTTATGATCGGGGCCGTGCTGGGCGTGGGCAACGGCCTGTACATTATCACCCAGAACTATATATTACAAGCCAAAACCCCTGCTGATATGGTAGGACGCGTCTTTGGTATCCAAAGTACCGTGATTGGAGCAATCATGGTCGTTTCACCGCTTGCCGGAGGAGTATTGATCCGAATAGCAGGGGCGGGCACGGCTTTTGTCTGGATCGGAATGACTGTTGGAATCCTGGGTTTGACGGGACTGTTGCTTCAATCTGTAATTTGGCGCGAGTCCCTCGCCGATTCTAGCTTGACTACGGAGCAAAATGCAGACCTTGCGTAGTCGATCTTGCGCAATAATTTGCTTTGATTTTCGTCATTTATATTTTTAGCATGGGAGAGATCATGATGACTCAACAAACTTCATCCTCAGAGCCTGTGGCACGGTTACTTGAAGGATCACGGGTATACTTGCGTCCCGTTAACGTAGAGGACACCGAGCTGTACTATAATACATTGTTCGATCAGGATGTGCGGCGGCTGACAGGCACACAACGCAGCTTTACCAAGGATCAAATTGCCCGTTATATTGAAGCTAAAGGACAGGATGCCTCAAGCCTGCTTCTGTTGATTGCGCTTCGCGAAGATGATCGTGTCATTGGGGATATAGCCCTGCAGGATATGGACAGCTTGAACCGCAGCGCCAACATCCGTATTGCAATCAATGAGCAGGGAAATCAGGGGAAAGGCTACGGCACCGAAGCGCTTGTACTCATGCTGGGTTACGGATTTGGTATCTGTAATCTGCATCGGATTGAGCTGAATGTATTTGATTTTAATGAACGTGCCATTCGTTGCTATGAAAAAGTAGGCTTTCAGCGTGAAGGTGTACAACGGGATGCTTTATTCTACAATCATGAATACCATGATTCGATTCTGATGAGTATGCTGGACCACGAATACCGCGACCGCTATGTGAAAAAAGCAGAAAGTTAATTCAACACGTTTACACGGGTTTACAGAAGAGATATAATTAAAGGATAAAGTTGCTTGTTTGCGCAAGTATGACCGACAACATCAAATGAATATATGAATTACCGGAGGAGCCTGTCACCAAGGCTCCTTTATGTCTTTTTTAGGGGAACCTGTGCTGTATCTCGGGTTCCCCTTTTTATTTTGCGAGTTGTCCGTTAAGGTCAGACACATATTTTGCACGTTTGTTTTACACTTTATGATTATTAGTTTTCTTCAATATTGTGAATTATGCGCAAATAAGTTCAAGGATTAAACCAAAGGAGGTTATCAGCCTATGCAATTTATACTATATCTTCTGCTGATTCTGTTGTTCACAAAAGTCGCGGGTCATTTCTCTGTCAAGCTCGGTCAACCAGCGGTGTTGGGAAAGCTGATCGCAGGAATTGTCCTGGGCCCAGCCGTATTAGGATGGGTTCAGAATGATTCGCTGATTCATGATATGTCTGAAATCGGCGTGCTGCTGCTGATGTTCATTGCTGGACTGGAGACGGACCTGGATCAACTTCGACGTAACTGGAAGCCTGCGGTAGCTGTGGCGGTTGGAGGTATTATTTTACCGCTAATTTGCGGTTTTGGTGTAGGGGAAGCCTTTGGATTCTCGGTGCATGAAGGCTGGTTTCTAGGAATTATTCTGAGTGCTACCTCTGTAAGCATTACGGTACAGGTACTCAAGGATATGAATAAGCTGAATACCCGGGAAGGCTCGACCATTTTGGGTGCGGCAGTGCTGGATGATGTGCTTGTCGTGGTGCTACTAGCGGTAGTAATGAGTATATTCGGTATGGGTGGAGAAACTTCGCTGGGACTTCTTGTTGGCAAAAAGCTAGTTTTCTTCGTAGTAGCTATTCTGGGTGGCTGGTTCGTTGTTCCGTGGATTATGAAAATACTTGCTCCACTCAAGGTGACTGAAGCAGTCATCACGACTGCGTTGATTATTTGCTTTGGGTTTGCGTATTTTGCGGATATGTTGGGGATGGCAGGTATTATCGGGGCTTTTGCGGCCGGGATTGCCATTGCACAAACCAGCTTTAAGCACGTCGTAGAAGAAAAGGTGGAGCCCATCGCTTATTCCATCTTTGTTCCTGTATTTTTTGTCAGCATCGGATTAAATGTTTCCTTTGAGGGAGTAGGGCAGCAGCTCGGATTTGTTGTTGTTTTGACACTGATTGCGCTGGTGACAAAGCTAATCGGGGGAGGTCTCGGGGCGCGGCTGACGGGCTTCGATAACCGTTCTGCCCTTGCGATCGGCTCCGGGATGATATCTCGCGGCGAGGTTGCACTTATTATTGCAGCTACCGGTCTACAGACGGGTCTGTTGGCACAGCAATATTTTACATCGGTGATCATTGCCATCATTCTGACGACCTTGGCTTCGCCTCCGATTCTCAAGCTGTGTTTTAGCGATAAGAGGGAGAGTTCCGCTCACGATATAGAAAAGAAGGTCAGTACTGACAAGTCATAACGAGAGTATCAACAGGTCATAACAAAAAGACCCTTCGGGTTCAGCTTCTCATAGCGTGCATGGAAAGTCTGATTTAGAGTAAAGCGGACTTTCCATGCAGCATGAGAAAATGGGCGAAGGGTCTCTTTTATGCTATAAACGCTGCAAGAATAGGGAAATTAGGATTCGGACACCACTGTGAAACGTTGGTTCAGATGTTGCGGTTTTTCGATTTCGTCCACTACGGCAACTGCATAATCTTCATAGCTGACATAGCTTGCACCTTTGGAATTAACCAACAGAGTGTCTTTTCCCACTTGGTAAGAGCCTGTACGTTTGCCCAGTGCAAATTCAGCGGAAGGACTAATGAAAGTCCAGTTCAGGTCGCGGGTACCACGCAGAATTTCCAGGTTTTTTCCTTGGTTATTTGCTGTAGGGTATACGAAATCCGGGAAGCCAGGAGTATCTTTTACCAAAAGTGTTTGGGATTCGTCAGTGAACAAGCTGCCTGCACCACCTACGACAATTAGGCGAGTACCGGATGCATTACGCAGGGCTTCAATCAGTACGTTACCTGCATCGACATGCAGATGCTCTTGTCCGAGTGGAGCGGCAAAAGCATTAACGACTACGTCAAAACCTTTCAGATCATCTGTTTTCAGATCAAAAACGTCTTTTTGTACTACAGTAGCACGGCTTTCCGTTACTTTAGCCAAGTCACGGACGATGGCGGTTACTTCATGTCCTCTGTCTAATGCTTCTTTTACGATATTACTTCCTGCTTTACCGGTTGCACCAATAACTGCAATTTTCATAATAGATAGCCTCCTATAAATATGATTTGGATGATTCATTAGTTTGATCGTAAGTGTACCCAGTGCATTTACGAACTTTAATATGTAACTATTATAGTTACAATACAAAATAAAAGTCAAGCTCTTCTGTTGGGCAAACTAAAGTCCTCCGATTGGAAAGAAAGGAACTCGTTTAAATATATAAGGTGAAACTGAATGAGCCAACTTAAGCCATATTGGATAAATGTAGACCACAGATAAGAAAGGAAGGGTGAACTGATATGAGTAAAAAAGTACAGCTTGAACCCGCAGCACAGAAATTTGCAGACGATAATGCCAAGCCTCCGTTTCTATATGATTTGGGTCCTGAAAAAGGACGTGAAACGGTCAATGAGGTCCAATCCGGTCCAGCAGACAAACCTGCCGCAGATTTAGAGGATCTAACTATTCCAGGTGGGCCTGGCGGCGAGGTGAAGGTCAGAATTGTTCGCCCACAACAAGTGACAAGCGATCTCCCGGTCATTGTATATATTCATGGAGCAGGCTGGGTATTCGGTAATGACCATACGCATGATCGTCTGATTCGTGAATTGGCAGTCGGCTCACAGGCAGCAGTTGTATTCCCAGAATACAGCTTGTCACCTGAAGCTAAATATCCGACGGCAATTGAGGAAATTTACGCGGTCGTTCAATGGGTGGCACAGCATGGTCGTGAGCATGGACTGAAGCCTGATACCCTGACGATAGCCGGAGACAGTGTCGGCGGTAACATGACCGCGGCCGTAACGCTGCTGGCCAAAGAACGCAGTGGTCCTTCCATCCGGCAACAGTTGTTATTTTATCCGGTGACGGACGCTTCCTTTGACACGGAGTCATACCAGGAGTTCGCCACAGGATATTTCCTGAGCCGCGAAGGAATGCAATGGTTTTGGGATCAATATACGACGGATCCCAACGAACGAGCGCAGATTACGGCGTCCCCGTTACGTGCCACCACAGAACAGCTCAAAGGGCTACCGCGTGCGCTGGTCATTACAGGCGAGGCCGATGTGCTGCGCGATGAAGGTGAGGCCTATGCGAACAAGCTGCGTGAAGCGGGGGTAGATGTGACCGCTGCACGTTTTCAAGGCATCATACACGACTTTGTGATGCTGAATCCATTGTCGGAAACAGCAGCCAAGCGCGGTGCGATCATGCTCGCTACCTCATGGCTGCGCCGAGGGTTTGAAGGCTAGTACACTATAGAGCATTTTAAGGGTGCCGTCGTGTGATTTGATCCAGTTTTTTGAACGATTAGGCTGTCTTCTTCCTGCTGACATCTATTGCAGGGAAGGCAGCCTTTATACATATCTGCAATGAAACCGCTTCACCTTCGTCGAACAGAGTGATAATATAAAATTTGAACGAGTTTGACCGACATTCAGCTTTAAGGGGGATATCCATGCCATTTCAGGGACAACGCATTTTACCTGCAGCTAAGCATATGAAGCAGCTGGAGGGTATTTTGGACAGCTCTTATGAGTATGCGGTTTTTCTGGATACGCATGTAGCGCAGCTGCGCAACCTGTACCAGATGGCTAGGAGTCGCAACAAGCAAATGCTTCTGCATGCCGACCTGGTGCAAGGCTTGAAGAATGACGAGTATGCGGCTGAATATTTGTGTCAGGAAATTAAGCCGTTTGGGATTATTTCGACCCGATCCGGGGTGATTGCAACCGCTAAAAAGAAGGGGATTCTTGCTGTACAGCGCGTGTTCCTGCTCGATACGATTGCGCTGGAAAAAAGCTACGCGCTGGTGGAAAAAACACGGCCTGATTATATTGAGGTGCTGCCCGGTGTTGTTCCACCGATGATTAAGGAAGTTAGCGAACGCACAGGCATTCCTATTTTGGCGGGCGGACTTATTCGCACCCCAGAGGATGTGGAAGCGGCGTTGGCTGCGGGAGCTACAGCAGTTACGACCTCCAATAAACAACTGTTCGAGCATTATAAGCAATAGCTTTTATTTGAATCAAGTGGGTAACAATACATAAATATGCAAGGAGGCTGGGAAACGATGGAGCAATACATTCTTGCCTTGGATCAGGGTACAACCAGTTCGCGGGCCATCTTGTTTGATCGGCAGGGAAAAGTGGTATACAAGGCACAACGGGAGTTCCCACAGTATTTTCCCCAGCCGGGGTGGGTAGAGCAAAACGCAAATGAAATATGGAGCTCTATTTTGGCCGTCATCGCCTCCTGCCTGTCGGAATCAGGTGTGAAAGCCAGCCAAATTGCCGGGATTGGTATTACAAACCAACGGGAAACCGTAGTGGTGTGGGATAAACATACGGGTCTTCCTGTATATCATGCGCTGGTATGGCAGTCACGGCAAACAGCCGGGATCTGCGAGGAATTGAAAAGCCGTGGATTTGATCATATTTTTCATAGCAAAACGGGACTACTCATTGATCCCTACTTTTCTGGCACCAAGGTCAAATGGATACTCGACAACGTCGAAGGGGCACGAGCTCAAGCGGAGCGTGGGGATTTGCTGTTTGGTACGATTGATACCTGGCTAATCTGGAGATTGTCCGGTGGTAAAGCACATGTGACGGACTACTCCAATGCGGCCCGCACACTCATGTACAACATTTATGAGCTAAAATGGGATGAGGAGCTGCTGGATATTCTCGGCGTTCCTGCGTCTATGCTACCAGAGGTGAAATCATCTTCTGAGATATATGCGCATACGGTGGATTATCACTTTTTTGGGCAGGAAATTCCTATTGCCGGAGCGGCGGGCGATCAGCAAGCAGCTCTGTTCGGTCAGGGATGCTTTGACAAGGGCATGATTAAAAATACATACGGTACGGGATGCTTTATGCTGATGAATACCGGAGATGAACCCTGTGACTCGGAACATGGACTGATTACGACCATTGCATGGGGGCTGAATGGTCAGGTAAAGTATGCGCTGGAGGGCAGCATTTTTGTAGCGGGATCTGCTATTCAGTGGTTGCGTGACGGGCTGCGCATGTTCCGCGAGGCCACAGATAGTGAAGCGTATGCGGCGCGTGTGACCTCGACGGAAGGGGTATATTTTGTCCCAGCCTTTGTGGGTTTGGGCAGCCCGTATTGGGACAGTGACGTGCGCGGCGCGACATTTGGTTTGACGCGGGGAACGACCAAGGAGCACTTTATACGAGCGGTACTGGAATCGCTGGCCTACCAGACTAAAGATGTCCTAACTGCCATGGCGAGCGATTCGGGTGTACCTGTGCGTTCATTGCGTGTAGATGGAGGCGCAGTGATGAACGAGTTCCTGATGCAGTTCCAGAGCGATATTCTCGATCTGCCTGTAGAACGACCTGCTGTGAACGAGACAACTGCACTCGGTGCGGCGTATTTAGCGGGACTGGCAGTCGGGTTTTGGAGCAGTCTGGATGAAGTCCGGGGATATGCGCAGAGTGATCATACCTTTACTCCGTGCATGAGTGAGGACATGCGGACTGAGCTTTATGGTGGCTGGAAAAAGGCAGTTCATGCCGCAATGGCGTTCAAGTAGAGACGGTTTTGCGATAGAAGGGAGCCATCTGGCAACAGGCAGATTTCCCTTTTCATAGCGTACCGTGTATGCTACGATATAGATAAGTTAATACTCGTCAGGAGACTTGGAGAGACCATGAACCGCTCGGCATCCGCCGCAGTGATGTTCGTGGTCTTTTTTTGTACCTTATGATGATTCGGTTGGCAGATTGCATCGTGAATATATACAAAGCTGGAGGGATAAATGATGGGAGAACAGGGATTTGCTGCGCAGGAGAGAACCGCTGTTTTGGAACGTATGGGACATGAGCATTTTGATATTTTAATCATTGGCGGCGGCATTACAGGGGCGGGTATTGCGCTGGATGCGGCGGATCGTGGTTTGAAGACAGCATTGGTGGAGATGCAGGATTTCGCAGCGGGTACGTCCAGTCGCTCGACCAAGCTAGTGCATGGTGGTCTTCGTTATTTGAAGCAGTTTGAAGTCAAGATGGTAGCCGAGGTCGGGAAGGAGCGGGCAATCGTATTCGAAAATGGTCCACATGTGACCATACCGGAGCGTATGCTGCTTCCTTTTCACAAGGGCGGTACGTTTAACGCATTCACCACCTCTGTCGGGCTGCTGGTATATGATTTCCTTGCTGGTGTTAAGCGTAGTGAGCGCCGCCGCATGCTGGACATCCAAGCTACACTAGAGCGCGAGCCTTTGCTGAAGCGTGATGGACTGAAGGGAAGCGGCAGCTATGTAGAGTACCGCACAGATGACGCTCGCCTGACGATTGAGGTCATGAAGGAAGCTGTTACACGAGGGGCGCTGGCGGTGAACTATGCCAAGGCTGACAAGCTGCTGTATGACGAAGGACGAATAAGCGGTGCAAGCGTAACGGACCGGGTAACGGGAAAACCATACGAAATTCGAGCTTCGCTGGTTATTAATGCAGCCGGACCATGGGTAGACACGTTACGGGAAATGGATCGCTCCAAAGAGGGCAAGGTGCTTCGCCTGACGAAAGGTATTCACCTGGTGTTCGATGCTGAGCGCTTTCCGCTCAAACAGGCAGTGTACTTCGATACACCGGATGGACGCATGGTATTTGCCATCCCACGTGATGGAAAAACCTATGCAGGTACGACCGACACGGTGTATGAGGGGGATACGGCGCATCCCCGGATGACCGCCGAAGATCGGGCCTATGTGCTTCAAGCGATCAACGGAATGTTTCCGGATGTAAAGCTGACTGTTACGGATGTAGAATCCAGTTGGGCAGGGGTACGGCCGCTCATTTATGAAGACGGTAAAAGCCCTTCGGAAATTTCACGTAAGGACGAAATTTGGGAATCCCGTTCAGGTCTGATCACGATTGCAGGCGGCAAGCTGACGGGCTACCGGAAAATGTCCGAACTCGTCGTGGATCGTGCGGTACGGGAGCTGGGGCGCTTGCATGGGCAGAGCTTCCGGGCATGCCGCACCAGACATATCCCGATTTCGGGTGGCAGCGTAGGAGGCTCAGCGGGCTGGGACGCGTACGTAGGTAAGCAAACCGCAGCAGGTGTTGCGCTCGGCCTGTCGCCGGATATAGCTAGAGCATGGGCTACCCGCTATGGCTCCAACACAGAGCGATTGTTTGCCATAGCGGCACAGAGCATGAAGGAGGCTACCGAGAAGGAAGCGGCGCTGCCTGTGGAAGTGCGTGCCCCGCTCCTGTATGCGATGGAACAGGAAATGACAGTGACACCGTCTGATTTTTTTATACGCCGAACTGGGGCTCTGTTCTTCCAGATTGACGAGGTGAAGCGCTGGAAACAGCCCGCCATCGCATGGATGTCCGAACATGCAGGCTGGAGCGCCGCGCAAGAACGACAATATACGGCTGAGCTGGATGCTTACCTGTATGAAGCTGTAACGCCTGTAGAGGTAGAGGTGAAACCCGGTGACGTTAAAGCTATTTGAGGCCGCGAGGGATATATATCCTTGAGCCATCCATTGCTTTGAGACATGGACTGAAAGCAAAGAAGCAGCGATTCTTCATAACAAGAGAATCGCTGCTTCTTTGTATACAGATGGCTTACAGCATCAAGTGGAACAGGAACGGGGCAGCTGCCAAGGTAAAGAGAGCGGCGAGCACCATCGAGATGCTGGATATCGTCCCCGTCAGCGAACTGAACTCGAATGCTTTGGAAGTGCCTGTACCATGAGCACCGGTACCGAGCAGCACCCCACGTGAGACTTCATTTTCGATACGGAACAGTTTTACAATCATCGGACCGATAATAAGACCGCTCAATCCGGTCAGAATAACGAATACAGCCGTGACCGTCGGATTGCCGCCAATCGTTTGCGATACATTCATCGCAATGGGCGTCGTAATGGAGCGAGGAATCAGGCTGCTCAGCAGCGAAGAATTCAGGTGCATCCACTTAGCAAGCGCCATGGAGGACAACACGGCTACAACAGACCCAGACAGCACGCTAAGCACGATTTGGGTCGCGTGTTTTTTTAACACAGGGAAATATCGGTACAAAGGGACAGCAAATGCAATCGTAGCTGGCTGTAGCAGCATGGACAGCAAGTGAGCGCCCGAATTATAAGAACGGTAGTTCACACCCGTCAGCGTCAAAATCAAAATGATAACAATAGGTGTAATGAGCAATGGAGACAAATACACCTTGGGTAGTGTGCGGTACATGCGTTTGGCCATCCAGTAAATAGCGAGTGTCAATACAATACATAGAAGACCGGTCATGATGATTTATGCTCCTTTCGTTTACCAAGCAGACTAGCGACCATACCTGTGCAGGCCATCACCAGAAAGGTGCCGAGCAACACGACCAGCATAATGCTCATACCATCGTGTTCCAGCATCGGCCAATAATTCATAACGCCGACAGCGGAGGGGATAAAGAATAATAGCAGCTCGGCCAGCAACCAATTTGCACCAACTTCAATCCAGCTTAGCCGGACCAAGCCGGTTTGCAGCAGAATAAAAAGGATCAGCATACCAATGATACTACCGGGTACAGGCAGGTGGAGCCAGGAGACTACCGCGTTCAGGATGAGCGAAAAGGCCATCAGGACGGCGATCTGGAGGACACCGCGTATGAAGCTTTTCATATATAATGGCTCCTATCTTTGAGATCGGTTATTTTCAAACTGTAATGAAATTTTACATCACAAGCTTTCATGAGTAAAATGCATATAAAGAATGTAATCTATTCCGTTTGTCTATGGGAGAAGGTGTAGCTTTGGATATCCGACATTTACAATACTTTTTAGAAGTCGCGCGGTTGCGTAGCTTTACAAAGGCAGCCCAGAGCATGTTTATTACCCAGCCGACGATCAGTAAGACGATTAAAAGTCTGGAAGATGAATTGGGGGTCGCTTTGTTCGACCGAATTGGCAAAAGAATCGAACTGACGGACGCGGGAAAGGTAATTGAGCTTCAAGCACAAGCGATTGTAAAGTCCTTTCAGAGCCTGTCCTCGGAGCTGAGTGATTTGATGAACCTGAAAAAGGGACATATCCGTATTGGCCTGCCCCCTATGGTCGGATCGAGCTTTTTTCCGCGTGTCATTGGAGAATTCCATAAGGCATATCCTGATGTGACCATTCAATTATTTGAGGACGGGGCGAAGAAAGTGGAACGGGACGTAGAAGCCGGGGCATTGGATATCGGGGTGATTGTGCTGCCTGCGGTTGGAGATATGTTTGAGACATTTCTGTTTGTGGAGGAAAAGCTGAATTTGCTCGTTCATCCTACGCATGCATTGGCAGAGTGCAAGGAGGTACCGTTATCTGCGCTGGCGGAGGAGGCGTTTGTACTGTTCCGTGAGGATTTTACGCTGCATGACCGTATCATTGCGGAATGTGTTCGTGCTGGCTTTCAACCGCGTGTAGTCTACGAAAGCTCACAATGGGATCTGATTAGCGAAATGGTTGCTGCAAACCTGGGAGTAGCACTGTTGCCGGAGGCTATATGCCGAGATCTGGATTCCGAGCGTTTGCGTGTTCTTCCATTGGTGGACCCCGTCATTCCTTGGCATTTGGGGATGATCTGGCGGAACGATCGTTATCTGTCCTTTGCCGCCAGAGAATGGATATCGTTCACACAGCAATTGTTGCGGACGGAATATGGCGGGAAGTAGTCAGTCCGCAAGAAGGTGAGTACGATGCAGATGTGTACCGAAGGAGGACGAATACTGCTTACATCATAAAAAAGCTGCCCTGAGGGGCAGCGATGTAGCTTGCTTCTATGAGTGTGTTTGGTTTATTGCACGCTTGGTGTGAAGGTACTTGTCCATAATACGGTCAAGTCTGGAGGATTTGTCCAATACACGTTCATCTTTTAATCCGTGTAAGTCAGCCATGCGATTCAGTTCACGGCGTTCTTTTTCCATGAGTTTTTCCAATTGTTCGAGGTTCACAAAGCCCACCCCCCATGTCGATTGTAAGGCATGTCTCCACTAGCGGCAGAAGTTTTTTTTGATAACGATGTTATTTCCATTTTACCACTTTTTATTAACAATAATCCAGCTTTCCTGACATTTAGCGACTAATATCTATGGTTTTGCCAGTTTCACCTGATTGCGTCCTGAACGCTTAGCTTCATATAATGCCTCATCTGACTTTTCCAGTAAGTGCCTCGATGCAATGACAGGTGAACTGCCTGCTCCGATGGATACGGTTAGCGAGATCGAGGTTCCGTCATTCAAAAGAAAACGTTCATTTTCCACAGCTTTCCGAATCTTTTCGGCAAAGCTTGCTGCTTTCTGACTATCACAATTTCCAATCAGAATGGCAAATTCCTCTCCGCCTTTACGGGAGGGGTACGCCCTCGTTGTAGATTCCCGGATTAACAGCATTCCTAATTGGCTTAAGACGGTATCTCCGTTCAAATGACCATACGTATCATTAATATTTTTAAAGTGGTCAATATCCAGCATAACGAGTCCAAAGGGTTGTTTTGTAGTCTTGGAAGTATGAAAGACCTCTTCGAATAGCGCATCGAAAGCACGCGGACTGTAGAGTCCGGTTAAATGATCCCGATTTGCAGCTTCTTCCAACAGATGAACAGCCCGTTCTGTTTTTTTGATATGGGACATCATAAAATAAGTGAACAGGCCGCCAAGTAACTTAACGGTTGTGATTATTATCATAGATTCATTATCAGGAGGATTAACCACATAGAAAGTAGATAACAGTGACACTACAGCAGCTCCAAGCACAGCCGACATCCACTTGCGGAGTGTTAGGCTTTTTTCTCGAATAAAGATAAGTGAAATGCCCAGTGTCATGAAGCAATTGACGGTAGCAGTCAGAGAGACATCTGTCCAACCACCTATGATGTAAATACGGTACAGGCTTATGATCAAGGTGGTCAGCAGACCGGATACCGATCCTCCCATATAAACAGATATGATAATCGCCAATTGGCGCAGATCGACCACAAAGTGCCCACGGATCCATAAACCGGTCATCATTAACAGAATGCCAAACAGACCCAGCATTAAACCGTTCATTACCCGATAAATGAATACATGTTTTTTTAGGTAACGTTCATATTTCCGGAAAAATAAATTTCCAAAGAATAAGAAGCTTGTTAATAACGCAAAATTGTTAATTAATTCTTTTAACATATCCCTATCCTTTATGCTGTAATGAGAGTTGTAGTATCGTGGGAAGTAAAGCAAAAGGCCTCGTTTCTATATTTCGGTAAAAAGTAAGCATGAGTGAATACCAATCGACCACAAACGATTCTTATGTCCCTTACGTTTCGTTTATCTACGTGGTACAGTGAAAGGACTATGACCGGAACGGGTGATCGTATGAAGGAACCAATTCACATATCGGTGCGTCCACTTGTGGAATATGTGCATCGGAGCGGCAGCATTCATAGCGGCTTTCGCTCGAATAGCAGTATGCTCGAAGGAACTCGCGTGCATCAGGTTATCCAGAAAGGTTACAAGGAGCATGACCGCAAAGAGGTACATTTACGTACAGAAATTTCGTATAAGGACGAATTGTTTATCATTGAAGGCCGCTGTGACGGACTGATTGAGCTGGATGGCGTATGGACAGTTGATGAAATTAAATCGATCTCTTTGCCCCTCGAAGATATTCAGGGTGACGGTCAACCCGTACACTGGGCACAAGCATTTCTGTATGCCTATATGATTGCTCGTGAGGAACAACATCATTCCATGCAGGTCCAGCTTACTTATGTACAGGCACACAGTGAAGACATTCGCCGATTTAGGCGCGAGCTATCCTTTGCTGAGCTAGAAGCTTTCGCACAGGAGATGATTGCTGGTTATGCTCCGTATGCATTCCTGCTGAGAGCACATGCGGAAAAGCGGGATGCCAGTATTGCTATGTTGAACTTTCCCTTTGACACGTATCGTTCGGGTCAGCGAACGCTCGCGGGTTCGGTGTACAAGACGATTGCCGAAGGGGTTAACCTGTTTGCCAAAGCACCTACAGGTATCGGTAAAACGGTATCCACCTTGTTTCCTGCGATCAAGGCTATCGGTGAGGGCCAGGTTAGGCGAGTATATTATGTGACGGCTCGTACCACGACTCGGGCAGCAGCCGAAGAAGCTTACGCTAGAATGCAGGCCCAAGGGCTGCACATGCATGTGGTGACTTTGACTGCGAAGGATAAAATTTGCTTTAAGGATGAAAATGATTGTGATGCTGGATCATGCAGCATGTGCGAGGGCTATTACGACCGGATCAACGGTGCGGTTTCCGATATTTTGGCGAATGAGACGTTAATGACTCGGGCGGTGATTGAGCATTATGCGCGCAAGCATAAGGTATGTCCCTTTGAATTTTCGCTGGATGTGGCGTATGCCTCGGATGGTATAATCAGTGATTATAATTATGTTTTCGATCCACGGATTTCTTTGAAAAGATTGCTGGAGGAGCACAAGCGAAAAGGTGTCGTACTGGTGGATGAGGCTCATAATCTGGTAGAACGCGGCCGGGACATGTTTTCGGCGGAAATTTTGAAATCTTCTTTTTTGGAACTGAAACGAGAATTTAAGTTGCTAAGCCCAGAGATTGCTGCAGCTGCGAGTGCAGTGAACGCACATATGATTACGCTGCGCAAGCAATATGCAGATACAGGAAAAGCAGTGGAGACAGCAGCACCGCAAGAGGTGCTGGAGCTGTTGGCGCCTTTTGTGGAAGCAGCTGAACGTGAACTGGTGACGGGGGGCAGTACAAGCCACGCAAGCGGTGAGGGTACGGCTTATGCATTGCTTCTAGATACGTATTTTACCGCTCAGAATATGCTGCGCATTGCTGCTTTATACGATGAACGATACGTTACATATGTGGAAGCGGGGCGCAGTGAAGTGAGGGTCAAGCTGTTCTGCCTCGATCCTTCTCACTTGCTGGGACAAGCTATTAAGGGCTACCGCTCAGCCATTTATTTTTCCGCAACGTTGACACCGCTTGCTTATTACCGGGACATGCTCGGAGCAAACGAGGAAGATTATACGTTACAGGTTCCTTCCCCCTTCCATCAGGAGCAGTGGGATGTACGTCTGCTGCCGCTCTCCATCCGTTATCGGGATCGTGAGCGTTCCAAAGGGGCGATTGCGGATATGCTGGCTGCATTGGTTGTGGAACGGAAAGGAAATATCCTTGTGTTTTTCCCGTCCTATCCATATCTGCGTGAGGTATATGAGGAGTTCATGCTTCGGGACGTGTCCGCAAATACGTTGGTACAAAGTCCGGGGATGACCGAACCAGAGCGGGATCGATTTCTAGAGGCTTTCCAGCCTGGGCAAGAGCACACCTTGCTTGGCTTTGCCGTACTGGGTGGTGTGTTTGCTGAAGGTGTCGATTTACCTGGGGATCGCTTAAATGGGGTAGTGGTTGTCGGCGTCGGCTTGCCGCAAATTGGAGCAGAGCGGGATGTGCTGCGGGATTATTTTTCGGAACAGGGACGGAATGGTTTCAACTATGCGTATGTATATCCGGGAATGAACAAGGTTCTTCAGGCAGGTGGCAGACTGATTCGCACAGAGCACGACGAAGGATTGCTGGTCCTGGTAGATGATCGTTTTGCCAAGGAACCATATGCTTCTTTGCTGCCTGACGAATGGAAAAGCTACCGTCTGACGGAACAAGCGGGATTAAGGAAGGAATGGATAGACTATGAACTTTAATTTTCATAATGACTCCATACGCGGGGTGCTGCGTAGCTTTGGACATGAAGATGCCGAAGTGGATAATATAGAGACTTTTGTGACATTTGCGCGCTTGGCTAATGGTATTTTCAGAGAAATGGATACGGATTTTAGCAAGTTGGGGGCTTCTCAGGGTCGGATTATTGTTCTTAGCCTGTTGCATTGCCATTCGCCGCATCGCATGACACCATCAGAGTTGGCGGAAAAAGCTGATGTGACGCGTGGAACCATGACGGGGCTGATCGACGGATTAGAGCGAGATGGCATGATTGAACGTGTGGCTCATGAGAGTGACGGGCGGATGGTGACTGTCGGATTAAAAGAGGCAGGACGAGAGCTGTTAAGTAAGATAGTCCCTTATTATACGAAGTTGATTCGGTCGTGTATGTCTGAGTTTACGCCGCAGGATCATAAGATGATGAAGGGTTTACTGGGAAAAATGAAAGGCGGTTTTGAGCGGTCCTTGCCGAAATGCTGAGTTCCTAACATAGGGAATAAGGAATAGGAGAGAGAACATGTTCTTTTATACAGATGAGGTCTATGAAGCCCGTGATTTTGGCTCAATGGATGCCAGAGAAGGCGAGTGGAGAAATTGCGAGTTTACCCGATGTCGCTTTCGGGGTGTGGAGATGAATGAGTCCCTCGTGGAAGGCTGTACTTTTGTGGACTGTGATTTTACCGGAGCCATTCTGAATGCATCTCACTACAAGGAGTCGGCTTTTACCAATTGTTTGTTCACCAGCGCCAATTTGTTTGTAGTCCGGTTTGATAACTGCAAGCTGGTAGGTTCAGATTTTGCGGGGGCGAATATGGATGGTATCACAATTACGGGCGGAGACTGGTCTTATACGAATTTGCGTCATGCAGATTTAAGAAAACAAGATTTGCGAAAAATACGATTCAAGGAAGCTGACTTATCCGAATGCAATTTGGAAAAAGCAGATTTGCGGGAGGCGGATCTTACCCGGGTAAGACTGCACAAAGCCCATCTTCAAGGAACAGACCTGCGCGGTGCGAAGATGGATGGCGTGAATTTTAAAGATCTGGACATCACCGGAGCCAAGTTGGATATCGAGCAGGCAGTAGCGGTGGCCCGCTCCTATGGAGCCAAGGTGGAAGGCTAAAAAGCACGGGATACAGGACCCGTCTCGATCTGCGGTACCCCGTGCGGGTGAAATGGATGGTTGACTCGAATGTGAAGAACTTAATCTTTAGGGGGTGCCGGCAGTAGTGGAATCGCTGCTCCCGGGTCCCGGTTTGGCAAATGATCCACTCCCACAGGCTCTAGAGGCTGCTGTGGAACTGTCCAGTTGCGCGCGGTATCCGCGGCAGTTCGCTGCTCCAGCAAGCGTTTGGCTACTTCATAACATTGATCGACATGCCGATTACCAATGGTTCGCATAGCAGTGAAGCCAATTGCCGCGGCTAGCCCTTGCCCCAGAAGGGGGACAAACTTGCTAACCTGCTTGGTAGCGATCCGAATGCCCATTTTTTGCAAAATCTGCACGATAACTTCACGGGTGATGAGTCGCCCGATCAGCTTGCTGCCAATTGAGGTGATAAAACCATACACCATGGATTTTGTTTCTGCGTCCAGACCTTCCAGCTGCTTCTCAGATAATCCGAATTTTCCATTAATGGCTGGCAGTAACTGCATCAAAATGCCAACATCAGCAAGAACGTCAGCTCCTGGAACTGGAACCAATACCGCTCCCCCCGAAGCCGCAGCCCTTTTCGTCACCATGGATTTACATTCTTTACGGATCTGCTCCAACTCTTCTATTGTTCGGGCTGTCATATGCATCTCTCCTTCATACGCTTCCGATTAGGACCCATGATTCTACCCTGTTATTACACACATTTCTACCTTTCTTAAGCATGGAGTAAGCAAAAAATCCCTAATCCACGCACTATCCCACATTTACTCCTGTGAAGCGATCAGGCATAATGAAGGATGGTTGCCGATAAGAACAAGCCTGTTTTACGGGGATAAAGGAAGGAAGAGACAGATGAGTCAGACAAACGTTTATTTTAATCATGATGGTGGAGTGGATGATCTAGTATCCCTTTTTATGCTGCTTCAGATGGAGCAGGTTCATTTGACCGGAGTATCGGTGATTCCAGCAGATGGTTACCTGGAGCCTGCGACGGATGCCAGTCGTAAAATTATTGATCGTTTTGGACAAAATAAAGGGCCTGTGGAAGTCGCAAAGTCTAATTCACGCGGTAAAAATCCGTTTCCTGCCGCTTGGCGTTTACATTCCTTCTATGTGGATGCATTACCCGTACTGAATGAATCGGGGCGTATGGAAGCACCGCTTTCATCCCTGCCAGCTCATCAGCACCTGATTGAAAAGGTACGCGGAGCTGAAGGTAAGACGCTGTTGCTATTCACTGGACCGCTAACCGATCTGGCGCGAGCGCTGGATGAAGCACCGGATATTGAAGCAAAGATTGAAAAGCTGGTATGGATGGGTGGCACCTTTGAAAAAGGGAATGTAGAAGAGCCGGAGCATGACGGCACAGCAGAGTGGAATGTGTTCTGGGACCCAGAAGCGGCATATCGGGTGTGGCAAAGCGGCATTACGATTGATCTGGTAGCGCTGGAAAGCACAAGCAAAGTGCCATTAACTCCAGCAGTACGCAATCGTTGGGCTGCGGAGCGCCGATATGAAGGCGTGGATTTCTTGGGCAATTGCTATGCAGGATGTCCTCCGCTTGTTTATAGCGAAACGAACTCAACCTATTACTTGTGGGATGTACTGACCACTGCATCCGTAGGACGCCCGGACATTGTCAAGAAAAAGACGGTGCATTGCAGCGTTATCGCAGAAGGACCAAGTCAGGGCAGAACGGTGGAACAGGCAGATGGACGTCCTGTGAACCTGGTATATGATACAGACCCGGAAGCCTTTTTTACGTATATGGCCGATTTGGCCAAGCTAGCTGCTCCCAAACGTTACTAAGACCGGCTATGCATAAGCGTGCGGCTTAGAGCAACCATACTGCCTAGTAGCCCGTAATCCATAACATAAAGCCTGTGACGTTATGCGTCACGGGCTTCTATTGCATGATATCTCTATATATCACAAGCTAATCTCTGTTTTAGGCAGACTCCTGGTATATTTTCAGGGTGAACTGGAGCGTTATCTCCGTCCCGCTACCAGGTTCACTGCTCCCTGTCATCTTACCGTTCATTCGTTTTAATAGATGTTTGGTAATCTGCCAACCCAAGCCTGGATTTCCATATGAGAGAGAGTACCCACGGTCATGTTCAAGCAACAAATTCAATTTATTCGGAGATATACCGATTCCGGTATCCTTCACCTTTAATTCCAGTTCAATCTCAGGTGCATCGGTCACGGATTGGGTGGTTGCAGATAAAGTGACAGCTCCTGTGCTTGTAAACTTCACTGCATTATCTACCAAATTAATCAGCATACGGCGAATTTTAGCTTCATCCCCGATAAAAATAGGCGAGCTGGTGAGATTCCAGTCGAGCTTCAACTCGAGATTCCGCTGCGCGGCTACCTCTGTATACAGGCTCAATACATTTTCCATCATCGTTCTCAGATCAAACGGATCTTCAATATCATCAATCTGCCTGGATTCCATAGTGCTGTAATCCAAAATATTACTCAATAACGTCATGAGCGAGCGACTGCTCGACTCCATGATGCTCATATATTGCTGTTGTTCCTCGGTTAACTCCGTCGTCAGCATGAGATCGGTGGCTCCCCATATTTCGGTCAGCGAAAACCGAATTTTATTACTCAGGGAAGATATCAAATCCAGCTTGCTCAGGGCAGAGATCTCAGCATCTATCTTTTCTTTCTCCAGTTCCACCACATAACCCAGAAATACAGCCATAGCCTGTAGGGCCTTCAATTCGGATTCTGTCAAATGTACAGATGGCGCGTCCAAGATACAAATGGTTCCGTAAGCCTGACCATTTTTCATGCGAATAGGGATTCCTGTAAATGAGTGGTTTCCCATGGTTTTAGTCACATCTAAATCGCATGTGTGCGGGTGAATAGTCGTTTCTGAAATCGTGAGGTGATCTGCAGGATGGTCCAACACCAGACTGCAATAGCTAAGCTCAAAAGGGAGCACATCCCCTTTCTTAACGAGTATCTCTTCCCGGTTAAATGAATCAACGATTACATTCGTAATCCCATCATTAGCGGCAATGAAAATGGTATTTACATGCAAAATATCACTCAACACATCAATGACATGCGCGGTAGCCTCTTGAATACTATTATAAAAACCTGTAGGTGAAGTAGTCATGTATCTCCAATCCTGATGCAAAGTGGTGGTTATCCAAAAACTTTAGCAGTTTGTGTATCCCATTCCCGATCCTCTGAATGTGTTTTTGGAGCGTATCATTAATTATACATGATTATTTCATTATAAACCGATCTTTCTACTTCCATTTACCTATTCGCTTGCGCAAACCTTCATTTTTTAGGTCTAATGCTAGCCTTTCTGGGAAGGTTTTTGTTTGTATTATTACACATTCACGAAAATATATGATTATTTTCATTCTTTTTTCATAAATTCATATGTAATCTCATGATATGAAAATTGTGTAATAAAATAGGAGGATAGAACCAGTAATATCATGTAAATATTCTATATAATAGGTTCAGAGGTGGAATTATGAATAGACAGGAAGCCCTACAACACTTCCTTAAGACCTATGCAGAAGATGTATTGAACCAGAAATTACATCAAGCAGCGTCTTTGTATGAACAAATAAAAGAAGAGCTCATCTCTTCCTTTATTCAATCCTTTCAATCGATCTGCCTGCAAGCCCATTCTGCAGAAGTGGCCAAGACGAGGATCGGATACATTACCTATTCTATGAGGCGCACGTATCTGATGGATCGTAACTATAACTATGTCGTCGAAGCCTATGATAAAAATTGGTTCTTTGATCCTCAACCTTGTTATGGAATCTATGATGCAGGCTGGGTATTCCGCTTTTTAGCAGAAGTGGAGGGTGAATTGAATCAGCTTAGTACAAATAGGGCGGCTGATGGTGAGCATGGTGCTGAAACTAATTATGCCAAAGATTTGATGAAAGCCAATAGCCTGATATTCGGGAAAATATTAGGATATATATATTATGGTCAGGAATTTAGGCAAGCAGTAGTAAAAAACAATAAATTGAGTGGTATTACAGGCAAAGGAGATGTTTTCCAATACTGTAATTGGTTCACGCCGATTCTTAGAATGAAATCTAAGCGAGTTGAATGTGGCATATACGCTAGCGATAACCGTTGGGGTGAGAGTGTGCGGAAAATATACAATACCTTTAGTGGGAATGAAGCTTCTAACTATGAACAATATTTGTTGAGTCTTGATAAAAGTGTAACTCAGAAAATTGCTGCATCCGAAGGTATTAAGCTTCCTAATTTTAAATTTAAACCTACCCAAAATGGTAACGATAGCAGAAAAAATGATACGAATGAGTGGAGTATCGTCGGTGAAAGATAAATCACAATTCGAAATGAGGAAAAGAAGTGTACAAACCAAGTTACGGTTATTGCATTATAATGCTTATAATGATTTTTGGAGTAACTGCGTGCGGTTCTACAAGTATCAATAATTATAAAAGTGAGAAAACAGTTAGCGTCAAAGACGAGAGCACATGGAACTATCGAAGTGAAAAAGTCGAAAAAGCCCAGAATATTGCTTCTGCCGATCCGGAGTCCCTTCAGGACGACGACTTTGAGGTCTCATATCGATCACATAAGATTGATAAGAATACGGATATTAAAGAACTTATCCATAAGTGGGGTTACAGTGAAGGATTTGAAGCTAACAATAGAGGATATAATAGTGGGAATGGAACATATAGAAGATGGAGTCTGTCCTATCCTAACTATGAGGAGCCAGAAATAAGATTTGTAGTTTTATCTAAGATTGAACTTGAAGGGGAGGAACTGGTGGATGGTGAAAGCTATTTAGTAGCCGTGAGTTTGGAGAATCCCAAGTTTAAAACAAAAAGAGGCTTGAAGATCGGTGATACCCTTGGCAAAGTACTACAGCTCTATGGCAAACCGAGTATTGTAACAAATGGGAGTCTGCTTTATTCCAAGAATGGCTTACATTTGAGGATTCAGTGGGATACTGAAACGGAAAAAGTAAATAATATCTTCATAGAATATAATATGGAGAAATCCATAGAACAGCAACGTAGTGCTGATTATGTAGAAGAGGATGCTCAGCCCGACCCTGATCTAGAACCATATACTATTCAAAGGGAACAATCATTTACTACCATTCTTAATGGATGGGGAGAAGTAAAGTTTATATCCACTTTAAAAGATGAGGATACGAATGATCTGATTCAAGCAAAGTTTTTTTTGGAAGTTAACAGTGACAAAAATGTGGAAAACAAGATCCTGTACGAATTCCCCGAATTTTATGGTAACAACGGTAAAATGATTGATAGGATCAAAGCAGTAAGTTTTAAGGATTTGAATCAGGATGGACGTACGGATATTGTTATTATTGCTGATTATATCACCGGAGTTAATGCACACGGGATAGAAACTCTACCTATCGCGGGGATTTACTTTCAGAAAAAGGACAAAACGTACACTACCCTGCCTGAGTTGGATAAGAGTATCAATCAAACTGGACATAACCGAACACTTCAAAATGTCATTCAATACGTAAGCAAACAACGTATAAACGTTCAATGAACAACGTGAAAAGGGAGTTTTTTGAAATCAACTTTATAAAACAAAATAAAATACTATTTTTAATATTGTTATTTAGTCTGCTATTGAATGGATGTTCTGAACAACCTACGAATGAGAAGCAGCAAGCAGTTGATCCCATCAAACCTAGCACTCAAATGATAGAGAAAAAAGCTGTGACTGAACCAGAGTCTGCTGCTCAAAAACAAGATCGGAATAGCAATATTGTGAATCCGATTAATAAAAGAAATGAAAATTACGCCATAGATTCTAACACATTAGATCAGTTTATAAAGAAAATCCAACCCCCAAATGAGCAGCTTCAGAAAATATTAAAAGAAGATTTGGACCATGATGGAAAGCCGGATTACGTGCTTGCTTTTGGATTAGAAAAAGAGAAAATTGACGCCATATTTGTAGTCCGGGAGGATGCTGGTTATCACATCATTGATAAATTAAAGGACCCAGTTATGGTTGTGCATCTTAATAAAGATGTGAAGATCATGAAGTTGGATCAAACAGAACAAAAATTTATCGTGGTATATTCCACTAGCGAAGTGAATGAGGCAGAAGGCTTCTCTATATTTGCTTTGTACCATAACCAAATTAATAACCTGAATTACAGTTATCCAGAAGCAACAGGGCAAGGGAGCAGGAAGCTAGAGGACATTAATAAAGATGGTGTTTTTGAGGATGTGAGTTACTACCGCTTTCAGGATACTCAGCAACATACGATAATGACTTATCAAAAATTCAACAGGACCGGACCAGAAAAAACAAAAGTACTATATGAGAATGAAAACGAAAAATTTGCATACCCCACGGTTCCCAAAGATATTATTCAAAATTATTTGGAAGATCATTATCTTATGAATCGCTTCTTGATACACTTGCCTGAAATGGCGGAATTCACAGCTTTGTCAGAAAACCCGAAAAATAATTTTTTTGAAGATATCATAGATTTTTCCGCTATGGACTATACGGGATTAGATCTGAATATAAAAGAGATTGCTAATAAGGCTGATCAGCGGGCATTTTTGGTAAAGAGTAACTCAGAAGAAAAGGAATCAAACCAAGGACTTGTATTTACATTAGAAAAACAGTCAGGCAAGTGGAGGATTATGAGCATAGAATTAAACGATAAATCGTAGAGAGTGTGATATCCAGCATGAGTTACTTCAAGGGCGGTCGTATATGTTTCGTCCTGTTATTGTTATTTTCCTTCGTGGTACTGAACGGATGTACGGAGGGAAATGATTCTTCAAAAGCAGCAACAAATAATGCGCTTGTTCTCCAAAATGAAGCCGAAACGATTTCCTATTCGAAAAAGTTGGAGGTGTTAGTTCAAAAACTTCGAATAATCAACGATGAAAATATGGATTCTGATGTCAGACAAAATAAGCTTCAGAACTTCACACAGGATCTTAATTTGTTGTTAAACGAACCAGAAAGTGTAGGGATGAAGGACGGAGAATTAGTAGAAAAGTTCGATAACAATCTCACTATCTTAACAAAATCGTTTCAGTTAAAAAGTGGGCAGCTAAACGTTAGGGTTGTGAATTATAGAGCACCTAAAACGCTGACAGGTACGATCGGAGATAAATACACATTTATTCAGTGGTGGAGTATGAAGCAACTTGTGCACGCCCAGATGATTGAGGATGGCGGGCCAGAATTGGCTACAGATTTTGTGGTTCGAGATTCAGAGCACGGAATGCAGTTGTGGTTAGGGGGATATGTTTCCATATATCATCCAGATCCCGTATTCGTTGCTTTATGGGAGTTGTCTGGACAAAAGTGGACGCAGAAAAGCATAAATGTAGGTAAGATGAAGCTCCCAGATACGTGGGAACTGAACAAGGATATGAATGAGCCTATTATTATCGAGAGTCGACAACATGATAGCATGAGTATCGGAGTTTTAGACCACGACGATGGTTTCTTAATAAACAGTGATGATTCTGAACAGAACTTTATCATTGAGTTCTCCAAAAGCGGGGAAGTCCGTATTGATTCTGAACATAGCATCAGCTCAAATACTCATATTGAACAGCAAAGCTACGAACTCATTCAAGCGAAATATTCGGAACATGGAATCGTGATTAAATATCCTCAAATTACAAAGCTCAAGGATACTGCAAAGCAAAAATCTTTAAACCAAATTCTTAAGACCGAAGCGGTAAAAGGATTACACGAACATGTCGATTCTGGTACTGAAGCTCATGTAGAGATTGATTATGAAATTAAACGGCAAAGTGAACGGTTCTTGAGTGTTCAATATACGGGTGTTTGTTATGTGAAGGACGCAGCCTATCCTAATCATATTTTCTATACGACCAACTTGGATATGAAGCAGGCTTCAATATTAAGATTGAGTGATCTGGTGAAGATCGATAAACCTTTTATTGATCTTATAAAAAGCGGGAAATTCTCAGCTGTAGAGCCAGAACAAAAAGATTTACTTGGTAATCTTACTCAAGATGATTTGATTCTAGCATTAGCAAGCGCGGATGTACCCGAAGGATCGCCTGTGGAAGCAGGAATAGAATCATTTAGTTACCTCACAAGTGATTCATTAGGAATTAGTATTCCTGTGGCTCATGCAGTAGGGGACCATGCAGAGTATGAGATTCGTCTTGCGCAAATTCCAGATAATATCAAGCAAAATAAGGAACTATGGAGTGAGTTAAGTTTAGTTGTGGATCAGTCTGTTTCCGATGTTGGTGGTGGGAAATTGGATACTGACCAATATGAAGTTGCAGAGTCGCAGTCTTTTCAAACTACTCTCGAAGGCTTTGGGAAAGTAAGGTTTGTATCCACATATGGGTATCCGGAAGGTCTTCGTAAATTTTTTTTCTTCCTATTGGATGACCAAGGACATATTCTATATCCATTCCCTGATTTCTACGGGAACCGTGAGTGGGTTGCACGTTACGGAGGAGTAGAAGCAGTGGCCTTCAAGGATGTGAATAAGGATGGATTGAAGGATGTTATCATCATTGCCAATGTTGACAACGGGATTCATGGACCTGGTAGAGTTGATGAGTTCCCTATGGCCAGCATATATTTTCAGAAAAAAAATAAAACCTTTACCACGCTCCCTGCATTAGATCAGGCTCTCAACGATCAGGGACATAATCAAACCATTAAAGATGTCATTCAATACGTAAGCAAACAACGGATAAACGTAAACTAACCGACATAGAGGAGCGGTAACATGGGATATCCAATCATCAAGTATAATGGAACGGTTTTATCTCTTAAAAATCCGAAAGTTAAAGTTGTACAGAAAATGAATGAGCATGTGAAAGTCTTTTTGACAGGTGTGTTAACGGGTGCCCAAATGGAAGAGTACACAGATCATATGGAGGCAGGGGCGAAGTTAGTCGTTTCTTATGTGAATGATGATCAAAAGCAGAGTGTATTATTTAGGGGATTAGTCACGCAGTTCAGAATCAAGTTGGTGTCCAATGTAGCCTATTTGGTTGTCGAGGCCCTCTCCTATACAAGCCAGCTGGATGAAGTGCTTCATAGACAATCCTTTCAAAATGTGAAGATGAAGGTGCAGGCATTACTTGAACATGTACTCAAATCCTATCCCAAAGCCAATTGTACGAGCCGCTTAAAAGATCAGCTTTTACAGGAATTTACGATGCAATTCGACGAAACGGACTGGTCGTTTCTAAAACGTATAGCGTCTCGGCTTGGTTGGGGACTAATACCTGATCCGATTGGAGAAAAACCTCAGTTTTATTTTGGATTACCGGATGGTGTCAATCAAGGGGAGCTAAAGCAATATAACTACTCGATGACCAGAAAAACCAAACCAGGAGCCAGCAAGGATGACAATCTTTTATATTATAAAGTGCAAACGACAGGGGCTAGAGATGTCCTGCTGCAAATTGGGGCGGAGGTTAAATTTAAAGGGAAAGCTTTATACGTCCTGCAGTCTGTTGCGTTTATACGACATAGTGCTTTGTGGCATGAATATGTGCTGACTACAGCGGATGGAATGAAACAGGATTTGATTGTAAATGAAAGCATTCGTGGTATCTCGTTAAAATCGAAGGTTATTGGAATCGAGCAGGATCATGTGAAGGTTTTCTTTTATGAAATGGATAAGGTCAAGCCGAATGTCAAGGAAACCTACGCTTTCCCAACGGCTACATTTTATACATCGGAAGGGAATACAGGATGGTACTGCATGCCGGAGCTATTTGATTTTGTAGACATTTACTTTCCGACCGCTAAAGAAAAGGACGCCATTGTAACTCACTCGATCCGCAAGAGATCCAAAGGGGGCGACTTTATTCAGGACCCGTCCACGAAGATCTTTATGACCAAGTACCGCAAAGCTATTATTTTTGAGAAAAATGAAATTTTAATCACGGGGAACGACGATGAAGTGGTGATTCGACTGTTGGATGACCACGGCATCGAATTGCGGAGTAAAAAGGACATCCGTGTTAAGGCTGATGGAAATTTGGTATTCAATGCGGGGAACACAATTCAGGTCACCGCGAAGGATGCTATCGGTTTAAAATGTAAAACGAGTTTGGTAGAAATGGATGGTAACATCAAAATGACTGGAGAAAAGATAAAGACGCAATAACTAATCCATCGTGAGAGGGTAAAGAATATGGCTAAAGTAACTACAGGAGCAATCGTGAATGAGAAACCGCCTACCCAAGAAGATATGATTCAAGAATGGAAACGTAAAATTAGCAAAGGAGAATATCCTTTTATTCATGTAACTAAGCATAGCACCAAAGGTGAAGAGCGTTAAATATGACTAACGACGACTGGAAGAGGCCCCTAAGGGGCCTTTTCTGCAATCATGGTTCAATATTCTAATTCTTTTTAGGATTCCTACTATCGATGAACCAAGCAGGTCCTAATACATCTAGGACTTCTTTTTTTTCAAAATCGTAAGCGATGGATATCGAGTGATCTTCATGTCCTTTTATATAGCCGATTAGATAAATCGTGTTATTAACATAGCTACCTATATAGTCATAACTCTTAAATATGAAATCTGCCCTATAGTATTCCTTAATGTACTCTTTTCCAATAGGTATGCCTGTCCGAACGATTTCTTCCTTTTTGGCATTCGATGCGTACTGCATGTAATAGAAAACTCCTATCAGAATGACAAGTGATATAAAGACAAAAAGCCATAGTTGTTTCTTTTTCAAGTTGAAGTATTCTCCTTAAAATTGAGCTAAATATGCTATACGCTTTCTTAGGAATAAGGTGCATTCTTATCTATGACCTTACTATCAATAAACCAATCCGGTCCCGTAACATTGACGATTTCTTTTGAGTCCAAGTCATAGGATATCCTAATTAAGTCTGTATCGTTTCCTTTTATATAGCCGTAAAGATGTACTCTTGAAAAGACACTGTTTTCTTCAATATTGTAATTTTTTAATACGAAATCCGTATTATAGTGAGTTTTAATATATTTGATACTGACAGTAGTAGCAGACTCCACTATCTCTTCCTCTTGAGCGGTAGAAAAACCACAACCGCCCAGAATGGTTAATATTATGATGAGAACTGTGCAACATTTAAGGATTGTGTTCATTTACGCAACATTCCCCTAACATGCTATTTATAATTTAATGTGAACTACAACCCGAATGCAGTGAACAATGACTTGGTTCTTATTTTTGTTGCAAATATCTTTTAGTAACAGGAAGTATTATAATGATACTATTTCCTCATATTAGGAAAAAATCATCTGTTAGAGGGCTGATTATTTGGATACTGGACTTGACTTTAGAATGGAAAAATAATCTTTTTGGGATAGCGGTTGTCAATGAACCAATCTGGTCCGGTTACACTAGACACTTCTTTCTTTTTAAAATCGTAAGCGATAGATATCGATTGGCCTTCATGCCCTTTTATATAACCGATTAGATGAACCGTGTTATTAACATAGCTACCTATATAGTCATAACTCTTAAATATGAAATCTGCCCTATAGTATTTCTTGATGTACTCTTTTCCAATAGGTATGCCTGTCCGAACGATTTCTTCTTTTTTGGCATTCGATGCATACTGTATGTAATAGAAGACCCCTACCAGAATGACAAGTAATATAAAGACAAAAAGCCATAATTGTTTCTTTTTCAAGTTGAATTAATCTCCTTAGAATTGGGAGTGAATATGCTACACGCTTTCTTAGGAATAACGAGCATCCTCATCTATAACCCTACTATTAATAAACCAATAACAAACCAACCCGGTCCAGAAACGTTGATCACTTCTTTAGTTTAATAAGTGTAGTGAATGGTGATTTTGCTGTTCTCGTGACCTCTAATATAGCGTAGTTTGTAGTGGATAAGGTTGATGCCGATGGGAGTTGCGACATCTATAACTCTTTTTCTTGAGGTACTGAGAAACCGAATCCTGTCAGAATAAGCGGCGTCATAGAAATATTAGACACAACTTAAAAGGTATGTTCATTTACGTAATCTTCTCCTAACATACAGCTATAAAGTCCTAATCGTTATTAGGTAAGAACTATCACCAAAAATACAATCCTCTCCGACTTTGTTCTCATTTCTGTTCCGATTGATACTCGAAATAAATATAATACATTATAATGATATTGCTTCCTGAGAATGGAAGAGTGAACTTATTTACTGAATAAAGCGAATCTTATTTTATGGAACAGATACGTCCTTCTTGGGATCCTGACTATCGATGAACCAATCCGGTCCAGTTACGTAGAGTACCTTTTTTTTCTTATAGTCGTAATTTAGTGAGATTATCTGACCTTCATGTCCTTTTATATAGCCACGAAGATAAACGGTAGAGTTAACATAGCCGCCAATATAGTCGTAATTTTTGTATATAAACTCGGCATTATAATGTTTCCTAATGTATTCTTTTCCAATAGGTATGCCAGATTGGACGTATTCTTCTTTTTGTACATTCGCCGTATATTGCATGTAATAAAAGATTCCAACAAGGATTGAAACCAAGGTAAGAGCAGAAAGCCAAATTTTCTTTTTCAATTTTCTTTTCTCCTTTAATGGAAATAATGACTTTTTATAACTTTATAATATCTCAGCTATTTAGACAAGGTGGGGAAAAATTGAATTACGTTAAAGATGAAACTTACTGGATCATATCGAATGAAGCTTACGAATTGAATATTGATCCAAAGACTTATAGAAATAATAACATTCCTGGTTGGAGGGTTGCTGATTTAGACGAGAAACTATTACATGACACGAACGGTTCTGGATTTGATGCGACCGTTTTTCACAATGAGAATAGCAATCAGGTGATTATAGGATATAGGGGAACTGAACCAGGGGGAAGACCAATATGGAGTAGAGCGATGGACATAGGAACGGATATTAGCGATGTTGTGGGCGGACGAGCGAAAAATTTAAATCAAGTTCACGATTATTATGTAAATAATCAAGAAGAGATAAAAAAGCTCCCCCCACAGGTACAAAGTTCATTTCATCAGTATGAGTCACAGTATCAGGATAATCAATTTACAAAAGCCCAAACACTGTATGACGAAGTGAAGAAGAAGTACCCCGCTGCTGAAATTTCTACGACAGGCCATTCTTTAGGCGGTGCAGAAGCAGAATATATTGCAGTGAAAAATGGTTTATCATCCGTGAGTTTTGCTGCTCCGGGTATTGTACATTTATTGCCTGAAGATCTTCAAAAGAGGGTGAAAGCAGGAGAATTCAAGAAGACTAATGTGGCTTTTGCCCATCCCGGAGATAGCGTTGGTGGGGGAGCTACTAAAGCTAATCAACATGTGGGGGAAACGTATCATATTGGGAGTGATTATAAGACTGCCAATGCGGCCAAGTTTACTATTCCTGTTTCAGTTCCACTTAAAAAAAATAATGAATTAAGAGATCTTATTTTTGGTCCTCAATGGTCCCCAATTGTTTTTGTCCCGGTTACGCTGCCTATGATGCAGCAAGATGCATTCACCAAATTCTATAATTCTGTATTAGGTGGAGAGAACACTCATAGCATGGGAAACTTTACGTTTGATGAAAATGGCAATATTAGCAATCCACTGTACACCATGGACGGTCAATTGGTGGAAGGCAATCCACGGGTGCAGGCGTACGAGCAAATGCTGGCCGCGCGAGCAGAACTCAAGGAAGTCATGGGCGACCTGGTTGAACGCTACGGTGGACAAATGGGTGCTTTCGGGCAGTTTGCTGCTACTACACTGGGAGTGAATCTGATGGGAGAAGGACAGCAAAATGGTCGCACCCATGGTGGGGCATATTTTGTGGGCAACAAAAATGGGGGCACAATTCAATTAACACCTGAGGAGCTAAAGCATGCGGCTAACCAGATGCGTTCCAGCCTGCATGGGTTCTCTAGCGATACCCGAGCATCCATCCAGTTATTTCAGGCTCATATCGGGACAAGTGAAAGTCAGTCTTTGACCCCAATTGCGCATAGTGCAACGGCAACGCTAGATCGGATTAATCGCTGGTATCAGGAATCAATTACGGAGATAGCAGAATATATAGATCGCAAGGGTCAGGAATTCACGATGGTGGATCAGTAAAAGATCAGCTGTAAGAACACAACAGGGGGCAAAAGAGATGGGCAGAATATCTTTGAGTCTGGGGGATCTGCGAAGGGCTGTACAGCAATGCGAACAGCTAAAGCAAAGACTTCAGCATCAGGAGCAGCAGATGAGAAATATATATGGTCGTCTGCAAGACTGGAGGGGCGAATCGGCTGCTGAATTAACACGTAAAATGGAGACGTTTCTCCAAGGCACAACTGTACGAATACAGGAATTGGACGATCATAAAGAGCAGTTGAAACGTTATATTCGGAAAATGGAAGAAGCTGATCGGCGTGAGGAGAGACGCAAACGGGCTGCACAATGGTGATGTAGAGCTCAACCATTAAGTCAGCTACATAACATATAAAAACCGTACAATCGCTAGGGGACTCCCGCGGGGTACGGTTAATTGCGTTTAAATAAAACTACATATATAGTAGAAGAAAAAAATATTCTCCCAGAGTGGTAACGATAACGACTTTGTAGTCTACTTTAATTTTCCTGCGGGGAATATAGCAGTGTTCGGAAACTTAAGGGTTAGACGAAAAAGTGTAAAAATGTTGAAAAGCTACAAAGTTCGACATATTGTTCGCTTTTTCGCATCATATGTTATTAGATTAGGGATTTTTGTTTGCTATTTATCGTATATTTATGTATAATCTATCGTGTTGAAAGATTGATTGTACGTAATATGCTGATGAGGGTGGGTTCATTGACGCTGCTCGACAGTAACGAAAGCAAGAAGCGGATGTGCCAGATTTACAATGAAGTTTCAAAGGAACTGTTCGGCTTCGGGACCACGCTGCTGCGGGCCACCGTTGAGAACAACATTGTTACCTTTGTGGCGAAGCACCGGCGTTCTCCACGCTCGGCGGCATTGGAAGTGGAAGCCCCCGGCTTGAAGCTGGAAGTGGATTTCCGAATGTCCATGCTGTACAAGAAGAGACTTCGTGAGAAGCTGATTGAGGATATGGAGCTCGATATAGAAGCTTTACTGCGCGATTATGATGCAGCAACGCAGTGGGCAATTACGAACATCATACTGAAAGAATCCTAATAAAATTGGATATTCGGCTTTTCGCTTCGGATCTATCTGAGGGGAGAACCTGTTATAACGCGCAGCGGGATCAACTTATTCTTTGTTTACGAAGAAAAGTATTCTTGTTTTACAAGAGTACTTTTCTTTTTTGTGTCATAAGGTGTGCAGAATAAAAAAACAGGGGGAGTTTCATATGAAAAAATGGTTTAAAGGATTTATGGCTGTGACCTTGGCATCTGTGGTACTGGCAGGTTGCGGCAGCAATGCTACTGGCGGTCAGACAGATGGAAAAGATGGCTCAGCTGATGGGAAAAAGAAACTAGTTATTTCAACATGGGGCTTTTCCGAGGACTTTTTTAACAAAGAAGTGTACGAGCCTTTTGAAAAGGAACATAACGTTGACATCGTGGTCGAAATTGGAAATAACGCAGAACGGTTGAACAAAATCAGTCAAGGAAGCACAGACGTCGATCTGATTTATCTGTCTGATTATTATGCTCAACAGGGAATCCAACAGGGATTGTTTGAGAAGCTGGATCGCAGCAAGGTGCCGAACCTGAACCAAATTTATGATATTGCCAAAGCGCCGCTGGGTGAGGAGTATGGTCCTGCTTATACGGTCGGGCGTCTCGGTATTGCTTATAATCCGGAGCTGGTGAAAAAGAATGTGACCTCTTGGGCTGACCTGTGGGGCAATGAGTTCAAAGGAAACGTGACTCTGCCGAACATTACGGCGACTGCCGGACCAATGATGGTAGATGCAGCCTCCAAAGTAGCGGGTAGTAAGGAGTTTAATGAAGACCAAGCCTTCGGAAAACTGAAAGAGCTGAGTCCGAATATCGTTAAGTTTTATAGTAAAACGTCCGAGTTCGTGAACATGTTTAGTCAACAAGAAATTGCGGGCGGTCCGATCATGGAAATGTACTTCAAAGATTTGCAGGCGGCTGTGCCAGGAGCGAAATTTGTAGCTCCTAGTGAAGGTGCTTACGCAGTAATGAACACGATTAATGTAGTGAAAGGCTCCGACCAGAAGGAGCTGGCTGAGGAATTTATCAACTGGCAGCTGAGCAAGGAAGTTCAAGAAAAATCTGCCAAGGCAAAGGTTGATTCCCCGGTGAATACGCAGGTGGTACTATCCGGTGCGGATACAGAGGGAATTACGTACGGTGCGGATGTAGTGAACAAGCTGACCAAGCTGGATATGAAGTTCGTTAACGATCATATCAAGGCATGGACAGATCGCTGGAACCGGGAAGTTGCACAATAATGAAAAAGGTCATATTAGATGTAGATACGGGCATTGATGATGCGTTGGGTATTTTACTAGCGGCCAAAAGTGGTCAGCTGGATATCCAAGCGATTACTACAGTATGCGGTAATGTTTCACTTAAACAAGCAACATTGAACACATGCAAAATCCTCGACCTTTTGGATAGACCGGATATTCCGGTTTATCGGGGGGCAGAGGCTCCCTTAATACGTAAAGGTCTGCACGAGCACCGTGTCCATGGAGAAGACGGCATTGGAGGTGCATTGAGTGGAGTAGTACCAGCCATGTCTGCGTCCGAAGGTTTTGCACCGGATATCATCATTGATACCGTGATGGCTCACCCGGGGGAAGTGACGCTCATTTGCACCGGCCCACTCACCAATCTGGCACTGGCGCTGCTCAAGTGTCCCGAGCTGACGGATCACGTCAATGAGGTCATTTTTATGGGCGGTGTTATTCACGGATGCGGCAATATTACACCTGTAGCGGAGTACAACATGTATGCTGATCCTGAAGCCGCACGAATCGTATTTCATGCAGGATTTGGCCGGTTGATACAGGTGGGACTGGATGTAACACGGAAGGCTCTGCTGACTGCGGATCATATTGCTCGTCTGACCCGCCCAGCAATTCGTAATTATGTAGCTGAAAGCACGGCCGTTTATACCAAGCGTTATGAAGAACGCAACGGGGTAAAAGCGTGTGCGCTTCATGACCCGCTTGCCGTGGGTGTCGCGTTGAATTCGAGGTTAGTAAATACCTCGCTGTTGTATGTCGACGTGGAAACCTCGAGTCGCATATGTGATGGACAAACAGTGGGCGATGTACAGAACCGCCTCAATCATAGCCCTAATATGAATGTGTGCGAACAGGTGGACAGCGAAGCTTTTCTGGAGCTGTTTATCCAGGTGCTGAATAAGGAATAACATTTTGATAACCGCAAGGAGCTACCCATGAAGAAAACATACTTGTATTGGCTGCTGCTGCCAGGTCTGCTCTTTCTGGCGGTGTTCATGGTCATTCCGATTGTGTTGACGATCGGTTCGACCTTCGTACTGAACAGCTCATTCACCCTAGAAGGCTATCTCCATTTCTTCAAGGACCCTTATTTTTTGAAAATATTGCTGACTACGCTGGAAGTCAGTGTCGTAACGACACTTGTGTGCGTATTACTCGGCTTCCCGACGGCTTATTATATTTCGCAAAAGGCCCCGCGTCGTAAAGGGATTTTGCTAGCGCTGGCTATCTTTCCCTTGTTGACGAGTCCGGTGGTGCGGTCATTCAGTTGGATGGTCATTCTGGGTCGCAAGGGGCTGTTAAATAACGTGCTCATCGGTTTAGGACTCGTGGATGAGCCGCTGAATATTTTGTATACTCCGGCAGCGATGATTATTGGTCTGGTTCATTTGTTTTTACCGCTGATGATTATTTCACTGATTGGTGTACTCGAAAATATCGACGGTGATCTTGTTCATGCTGCTCAGAGCCTCGGGGCCTCCAGATTTAGCGCATTTCGTAAAATCGTATTTCCGCTGTCTGTGCCGGGCCTGATCATTGGAAGCATTCTCGTTTTCGTGGGCAGTCTGACTGCATATACGACACCAGCACTACTTGGAGGAAAACAGCGGGTTATCGCTACATTTTTGTATCAGAACGCGATGACGCTAAACGACTGGTTTTTAGCTTCTGTTATTGCAACAATTATGATTGTTATTACATTTATCGTGGTCGGTCTCTTAAATAAGGCGGCCCATAAACTCAATCCGAAGGGGTAGGTGGATATGCGGGAGAAACATTACGGACTAGGCTTCTTTAGCCTGCTGGTCTTCATCTTTCTGCTCGGTCCGCTGTTGATCATATCGGTCACTTCTTTCGAGCCGGGCACGGTGTTAAAATTTCCTCCGCAGGGCTTTTCTTTGCGCTGGTATGAAAATATTTTTGAAGTGGATTTGTTTATGTCCACGTTCAAAACGTCCATTGTCGTTTCTCTGCTAGGCAACATCTTGGCACTGCTGATCGGTATGCCTGCCGCCTATGCACTTAGTCGTTTTTCGTTTCGCGGGAAGGATGCGCTGAATGCTTTGTTCCTTTCCCCGTTGCTTATACCAGGTATTGTTCTTGGTTTTACACTGCTGCGCTATCTGATCATTGTTTACCATTTACCAGTATATGCTGGACTATTGATCGGACATACGGTGATTATGCTGCCGTTCATTATTAGAGTCATTGCATCCAGTTTGTCTAACTTTGATTTCGCGATTGAGGAAGCAGCGCTTAGTTTGGGGGCTGGACGGCTGGAAACCTTTTTCAAGGTGGTTCTGCCCAACATCCGCTCAGGTATTATTGCGGCTATCCTGATTGCCTTTCTGGAATCATTCAACAATGTCGACATTTCCGTCTTTATGACAGGACCGGGCTTCAGCACCCTGCCCATTCAAATGCTGACTTACGTCGAAAATTATTTTGACCCGACGATTGCGGCGATTTCGGTTATGCTGATGATTTTGACCGGTATCCTGATGTTCTTGATTGAACGACTGATGGGATTGTCTTACTTCACTAAAAGGTAATGGAGGCTTCAACCTTATGGCACTGCTTACTCTGGATCGCGTATCGGTCGCTTATGACAACCAACTGATCTTGCAGGATTTCGATTTGCAGCTCGAACGGGGGCAATTGCTCTCGCTACTCGGACCGAGTGGTTGTGGCAAAACGACCACACTTCGTCTCATTGCAGGATTTCTCGAAGCTAAACAAGGAACATTTTTGTTTGACGATAAGGATTATACTCGGGTTCCGGTAAATAAACGGAACTTCGGCTTTGTATTCCAAAGTTATGCACTCTTCCCGCATTTGTCCGTTTTTGATAATGTTGCCTTTGGTCTGCGGTTACGCAAGGTAAAGGAAGATGATGTAAAGCGCCGCGTTATGACCATGCTGGATACGGTTAGCCTGGGGGGATTTGAAAAACGTTTCCCCGGTGAATTGTCAGGCGGACAGCGTCAACGTGTTGCGATTGCGCGAGCGCTTGTGATTGAACCCGACCTGTTGTTGTTTGATGAACCTCTGAGTAATTTGGATGCTAACCTGCGTGTAAATATGCGTGTGGAAATTCGCCGTATTCAACAGGAACTGGGCATCACTACCGTATATGTATCGCATGATCAGGAGGAATGTTTTTCGATTTCTGACCAGGTTGCGATTATGAATAAGGGGAACATCGAACAATTAGATGCTCCATCGACCATTTTTAAATATCCGACGACCGAATTTGTCGCCCGTTTTATTGGGTTTAATAATTTTCTGAGTTTTGACGAGCGTACTGAAGAAGGGGATCGTATTCGACTAAATACAGGCGATCTTTCGTTCGGTGTAGCGCGTAATCAGGGTACTGCCCAGCCGGGTGCTCGTCAGGGCGCTATTCGCCCGGATGATTTGGTCATTCGAACAGAAGGCAACGAGACAGGGGAAAATGAGCTTCCCGGTATTATTAAGGTAAGTACTTACCTGGGGCGTAGCTATCAGTATGTGGTAGAAACGGCGAAAGGCAACTTTACGGCTAATCAGGAAATGGATACGCCTTACCTGAGCGGTCAACGGGTTACCCTGCATTTTCCGGCAGATAAAATGGTGCTGGTCCAATAATCAGCGGGTTCGATGAAGGAGATACATCATGCGTGCAGACAAAATGATTTTACAAGTTAAGGTGTATAACAGTTACTATAAGACGTTTGAAGAAGGTAATGTAGCTATACTTGACGGTAAGTTTATGTATATCGGTCAGCGTGGTCTGGAGTCTTTTGAGGTGGCTGAGATTGTAGAGGGGCATGGGAAATATATGATTCCCGGCCTGATTGACATCCATCTGCATATCGAAAGCACAATGGTGACACCGGCAACCTTTTCCTATGGGCTGATTCGCAATGGGGTAACGACGATTGTACCGGAACCGCACGAAATGGCGAATGTTTTCGGATTGGAAGGCATTCAGGAAATGATGGAAGCCAGCAAAGATTGCGTGGCTGATATGTTCTATGGTATTCCAAGCTCTGTCCCGGCAACGCCGCTCGAAACCTCAGGAGGCGAGATCGGTATTCCCGAGATTGATGCGCTACTGCAAACCGGCGAAATGATCTGCCTGGGTGAAATTATGAACTATGTGGATGTCATTCGTGATCCGGAAAGCAAGACGAATCGCATCTTACGCCATGTTCGTGAGCATTACCCGGAGCTGATCATTGAAGGCCATACGCCGCAGCTGCTTGATCTGGACCTGCATCAGTTGATTTATGCGGGGATAGGCTCGGACCATACTCACCAAAGTATTGAAGGTATGAAGGCGCGGATGGCTGCCGGGATGTTTATTGAAATCCAGGAAAAATCGATGACCCCTGAAGTGATGGACTATCTTATTCAGGAAGATGTGGCACAGCATTTTTGCTTCGTAACGGATGATGTGATGCCAGACTCTTTCGTAGAACGAGGGCATCTGAACCATATTGTAAGTAAAGCTATCGGAATGGGCATGAAGCCTGAGGATGCCATTTATGCAGCTACGTTTACTCCTGCTGCACGGATGCGAATGCATGACCGCGGAACAATTGCACCGGGAAAAATAGCTGACTTTGTACTGCTGTCCGATCTTGGTCAATTTGATGTGGAGCAAGTCTATAAGGACGGACTCAAGGTATTCGATAAGTTCGAGGAATACCATCAAGCACCGATAAAAAGCCGCTTCCCCGCCCATTTTTATCAAAGTGTGAAGCTCAATCCGCTCACGGAGCAGGATTTTACGGTAAAGATGGATGTAGCTGATGGCACACATCAATGTCGTATTATGATGGTCAAGGATGGCTCAACTTTTACGAGCGAACGGATTGCATCTGCACATGTGGAGCAGGGTGAACTGGTATGGGAACATGGTGAACATGGACTCATCGCTACGTTTGAACGGTATGGAAAGAATGGCAACCGTGCTTACGGTTTGATCGGGGGAGATACGATTAAACGTGGGGCAGTGGCAACCACCTATTCGCACGATAACCATAACTTGCTGGTCGTAGGGCATAACAAGCAAGATATGATATTGGCTGCGAATACGGTTTTATCCAGCCAAGGTGGCTTTTGCGTAGTTGAAAATGGCAAGGTGCTGTCCCATTTGCCGTTAACCGTAGGCGGGATTTTAACAGAAGGACCGCTGGAAATGGTTGCAGCCCATGTGAAGGAGCTTCGTTCAGCCTTGTTGTCGCTGGGCTACCGCCATTACAATCCAATCATGTCGCTGAGTACGCATTCTTTGCCGGTCAGCCCGGCCCTGAAAATTACCGATCACGGCCTGATTGATGTAAATGCTGGCAAGGTTGTATCCTTAATCGTGGAACCTTCAGAGATGCAAGAATAATAAAAGAGCTGACCCTCTTACGGGCCGGCTCTTTTTTGCCGTGGCTAGGTATGAGGTAGTAGGTTATGGACTTTGCCTACAATACAGATACTTTAGCAGACAAAATTAACATCTTCTTTACTCCTATTGATGTAACCTATGTATAAAGATAAATAAGTCTTGATTGTGGATGTCCTATTGCATATAGAGTTTGATTTACAATCAATTCACGTAATCTTCATGATTAAAACCGAATAAAGACTTGAAAAACATCGACACAGTGTTATAATTAAAACAGGATTTAGATTAAGTCTAAATTAATTAATAAATATTTATTGGATTGACGCATGGGATTTTGAAGAAAATCAGACACTACTGTTAACGAGTATCCAAGCTTTACACCAACTATATTTTGAATGAAAACGAGAGGGGATTTTAACATGAGTACATTAAATCATACGAACGCACCTACACAAGAGGCCATTCAAGAATTGCACAAGGCATTGAATCGTCAGGTAGCTACCTGGTCTGTATTGTACACGAAACTGCATTATTTCCACTGGTATGTGAAAGGACCTAAATTCTTCACACTGCATGCTAAATTTGAAGAACTTTACAATGAAGCAACAGCTAATCTAGATACGATTGCTGAACGTTTGTTGGCTATTGGCGGCCGTCCGGCTGCGACCTTAAAGGAGCATTTGCAACTTTCAGCTATTCAGGAGTCCGCAGGTGAACAGACAGCTGACGATATGGTGAAGTCCGTTGTTGCTGATTTTAAAACCATCACCGTTGAACTGGCTAATGGGATGGAAGCAGCGGAAGCAGCACAGGATAAAGCGACAGAGGATCTTCTTAACGGCTTGAGAGAAGCAATGGATAAACATATCTGGATGCTGAGTGCGTATTTGGGATAATTAATTGGTGTATATTTCCACGTATATGGAGATCAGGTGAACAAGATACACATCCCGTTGGTTCCACTCTGCCACTGGAGTATAATAACGTGAAGGCGTGGAAGACCACAGGCTCTTGAGTCATAGAGCTGCCGGGATGGGGTGTATGTTATGGAAGTGAAACAACAGCTTTTGCATGAAGCGGAGCAGTTTATATATACATGTTATGAGGAGCTGGGCCGAAGCCGCGATGAAGCGGAAGCCCGGCTTCTTCATATTCGTTACGACATAGAGACTACGGGAACGTATGATCATACGTACGAAGAGCTGGAGCACGGAGCACTCATGGCTTGGCGCAATAGCAACCGTTGCATAGGGCGCTTATTTTGGGACAAGCTTTTGGTCAGGGATGCGCGGGGCGCGTCAGATGCGACGGAGGTGGTCTGCGAGCTCCTGGAGCATATGCGCATAGGAACGAATGGCGGTAAAATTAAGCCAACGCTTACTGTATTTCGCGCCTCCAAGCCGGGGCAGCCGAATATCCGCATCTGGAACCATCAACTCATTCGTTACGCTGGATATGAAACCGATCAAGGGATCATCGGGGACCCGATCTCGGTGGATTTTACCAATGTTTGTAAAGATATGGGCTGGCAAGGAGCGATGACTCCTTTTGATATTTTGCCACTGGTTGTGGAAGCAGGCGGGCGGCCTCCCGAGCTATTTGATATTCCTGAGCATTTGGTGATGGAGGTAGCCATTGAGCATCCAGAACTTTCGGGTTTCGCTTCCTTGGGATTACGTTGGTATGCCGTGCCTATGATTTCGGACATGACGCTGGAGATTGGCGGTATCATCTATACGGCGGCTCCCTTTAACGGCTGGTATATGGGAACAGAAATCGGCGCCCGTAATTTTGCGGATACCTTCCGCTATAATATGTTGCCACAGGTGGCTAAGCTGATGGGGCTGGATACGACGAGTGAAACAACGCTTTGGCGTGATCGGGCGCTGGTGGAATTGAATATTGCTGTGCTGCATTCTTTTAAAAAAGCGGGAGTCAGCATTGTCGACCACCATACCGCAGCGGCACAATTCAAGCTGTTTGAGGAACGGGAGGCCAAGGCTGGGCGCGCACTGACAGGCAATTGGACATGGCTGATCCCCCCGCTATCCCCGGCGACAACGCATATTTTTCATAGTTCCTACGATAATCGGCTTGTGAAGCCGAATTTCGGAGTTCAAGAGAAGCCGTATATGTCGAGACAGGCTAATACAGTATCAGATGCAGTGCTTCAGCAGAAGCGCCAAGGTTGCCCTTTTCATTCCGGATAATGATGGGAATGACCTAATGGCTGGATTAGGATTCCAGCTTATCCCATGCAACGATAAAAAGGGTAGCCAGTGGCCCTATTAATAGGGAGAGCAGAAACCAATTTAGCCCGCTCCGATTTTTGGATTGTGCCAAACCGGCATTAATAAGGGCAAGCGTTCCCCAGCCTATATAATAATCTTCTGACATGGTATTCTCCTTTGTAAAAAGGTATAATATCGTACTGTGTATGGTATGAACACATCCATGATTTCATAAGTTTAAAGTAAATATAACTTTATATATCCTGGTTTGAGGAGCGAAGCTAAGTTGGAAAGATATCAGGCAGAGCGCGTTGTCGCTGAGCTTTTGGAACGGGCTGCTATAGGTGTGACAGTTAAGCTGGAGAAACGTTTTCCTGGTGGAAGGCTGATTGGGGGCAAATATGCCATGAATGCTCACGCCATTACCATGTATACGGACGTTATTGAAACACAGTGTTTACAAATGTTCGGCAGCGTTGATCGAGTTGAGGAGTATTTTACAGTTGTGCTTGCACATGAGATCGGGCACGCCGCCGATACGGAATTAGTGGACCTCTCCGATGCTTTGGAGCAAGAGAGCGGGATAGGGACCCGGCAACGACTTGCGCTGCAAATTGAAGAAAACGCATGGAATTATGCGCTTAGATTGGTGCCTGAAATAGAAGCAACGTTTATTTCTGCCGTAATAGACGAGTCCTTGCTGGCCTATCGAGTCCCGGTTATGGAGCATTCTGACATTGCGTAACGATGATGATCCGAGAGCCGTCAGGCTCTTTTTTTGTTGATAATAACAGACGGATCGGCAGGATCATTTAAAGGAGTAGCTTTTTAAGCTGTGACACGCGTCCCTGGGATAGTTCGAGCATTTCGGCTAATTCTTTTTGAGATACATTAGGATGCTCCTGCATGAGCTGTTTTAGTTTATTCAGGAGATCATTCTGATTTCTGTAACTCCTTCTTTTCTTAGGCTGGACAGGACGGGATTCACTCAAATGACTGGAAGGATTATCGCTCTTCAGATTTTCAATACAACTTTTACATATCAGATGATCCCTAAAATAGCTCAAATGATCTACGGCACCACAAAAATAGCAAGAAACCCCCGTATACTTGCGAATCATCAGTCCCTCTGGGGTAATAAAAAAATCGAGGGCATCTCCAATATTAATATTCATAGAATTGCGCAGCTCCTTGGGCAGCACAATGCGGCCCAAATGGTCTAATGGCCGTGTCATTCCTGTGTTCTTCATCATTTTTCCCCTTTCCTGAAATGCGCTTATAGTTGTAGGAATTGTATGTATATATGCTGGAAGTACAAAGCGCTTATATTACAGTTTGTTTTGGTATAGCTCTGCTGAAAAAAAAGCTCCGGCATGACGAACAATTACGTCTGCCGGAGCATTGTACAGCCAATGAATCTAAGATGTCGTGTCGAATTACTGTGGGTTGGTTGTCCAAATACCGGCTACTTTTAATTGAACCCGTGGAGGCAGTTTCAATGCGGCTAATGTCAGATCGGCCAAATCTTGCGGTTGAAGCATGCGATCTTCATCACCAATAGGCAATCCTGCATTTGCCGCCAGTTCTGTATTGACAGTGCTTGGAGTCAGCGCGGTGACGCGAATGTTAGATTTGCGAACTTCCTGCATCAGTGCTTCCGTGAAGCCCATCAAAGCAAACTTGGATGCGCAATATGCCGAGCCTGTTGCAAAACCTCGTTCTCCTGCCGTCGAGGAAATATTAATAATGTTCCCGCTCTTTTGTGCCAGCATGCTTGGAAGAACAGCATGTGTGACATAATAGGTTCCCATCAGGTTTACGCGAATAATACGTTCCCACTCTTCGGGGTCCATATCTGCGACTGTGCCAAAGGTAGCAATGCCTGCATTATTGATCAAAATATCGACAGCGCCCAGCTCATGTTCCAGTGAAGCTACAGCGGCAGCGGCCTGTGCGCGATCCGATATATCTGCAACGGCACTCACCACTTTCACACCGTATGTACTCCCCAGCGAATCCTGCAGCTTTTGCAGGTCAGTCAATGTTCGTGAGATTAATCCCAGGTTAACGCCTTCCTTAGCTAAAGTTTCGGCAATTGCTTTACCGATTCCTTTGCTGGCTCCTGTAATAATGGCTGTTTTATTCTTAAGTTCCATCCAGTCTCCTCCTTTTCACTCCATAACGTGGTTGTGCATGTGAGCACATGGTTACATTATACAAGGTTAAACTCATTGAACCAAACTTCGCCTCTGATGAGGTATTCATCTAGAGGTCTCCTATTTGGAAATATTAATATCCCCTGAGGTGGTTTCTACCTTTATCACGTTCACACTACCGGGAACAGATTCGGGAATATCTATACTCCCAGAGTCAGAGTGGACATTATAAACACCTTTAAAATCGGGAGCTTGTTTAATCTTCACGTCACCAGAATCAGCATTCACTTCCAAGTTGGCTACGGCACGTTGTGTAATATTTGTCTCCCCTGAGGTTAGGGAAATAAGGCCATTACCGCTATAATCGCGGATGGTAACATCGCCTGAAGTAAGCTTCAACTCCATATCTGCTGCAAGCTGACTGGCTGTAAAATTGCCGGATGTTAAATTTGCGATCAGGTGGGTACTTTGGAGGTTTGTAATCTCGGCAGTGCCTGAAGTAGCGGTGATGGAAGTATTCTGCACGGAGGCATCTTGAAGTTTTACATTCCCTGAATGTGCATCTACCTGTAGGTCAGTTAGTGTTTCGCCGGAGGGCATCTCTATGGTAATCGTTTGATCCACATCAGGGGTGATCGAAAGAAATGACAAGGAAGCGGCCGGCTCCGATTGAATCGTAAGCTTACCGTTCTCAATTCGGGCATTATGAATTTGGTCGGCTACTTTTGTCTGAACTTCTCCACTAATGCGTATCGTACCTTGGTCGCCAGAGCCGGGAGTAAACAAAATAGAGACATCATCAGAACTTTCCACTTTCAGCTTCTGTAGCTGACCACGTGTGAACGTCCATTTTTTGTTAATCGCAGTTGTTTCCTTCATGACTTGTTGACTCCATGGGGCACCGTAAGCCACCATTCCGGCTACACCGATCACAATGCACAGACCTGCTGCAATAAACCACTTTTTATTCATGTTGTTAGTAAGCTCCCCTCAGGGTAGTCTGATTCCATTTCCAGTATCGTACTGTGCCCTTGACCATAAGGAGTAAGAGATAACGTACTCCAGGCAGCAGCAATAGACCTATACCCGTCATCGTGATAGAGAAAAAGAATTTGGCCGGGTAAAAGGTGCTGTTTAGTGCATAATCAGTAACGGCGAGAAGGGGGGCTGCAATGAAGCTGACCGATACCACGGTCAATGAAGCCCATACTGCCCATAGGGTAGCCATAATAGGGATGGAGATTAGCAAATTGAGAAACAGCAGCCCTAAGAAAGTAAAAAGATTGCGTGCGAAGCTTCCCTGACGAAGCGGAGGAGAAGCGTTCCAGGCTGCATTGGGATCATCCAACGCTTCTCGGGCAATATCCTCCGGGTTACCCAGCTCATTGGCAATCTCACTTTCGCTTTTGCCATTAACCAACCCGTAGTCAAAATGCTGGCTCAAATCACTAAGCAGCTCATTGCGTACCTCTGCAGGGAGAGGAGAAAGACGCTGTTCCACCTCTGTAAGAAACTGTTTTCTATTCATCGGAATTTCCTTCCTCCAGTAGGCTTGCGACATTATGGACAAAATCATTCCATTCCCGCGTAAGTATTCTTGTATAATGACTGCCAGTATCGGTCAGCCGATAATATTTGCGAGGAGGCCCCTCGGTCGATTCCTGTAAATACGTTGTGCAGTATCCTTCTGATACCAGACGGCGGAGCAATGGATATAGGGCTCCCTCAGCTACTTCAATATGACGGGAGACGGCTTGAGCCAACTCGTAGCCATAACGGTCTCTGCGTCCAATTAGAACTAGAACGCACAGTTCCAGTACCCCTTTTTTGAATTGGATGTTCACATTCACGAGCGGTGCTCCCTTCCTGGATGTTATCAATAATTCATAGGTGTCGTTCGGAATAAGGGGAAGAAACGTGTGTTTGTGCATAATTTGTCACGGGTACTAATTATAGAACAGTAGTCAGGTATAATTTAACATCATGTACTGATTAATGCAAGGTACTAAATTTTTAATAATAAAATATTTGTGCCGAAATGGGCAGATTTTCTTTCTTGAAGGCTTTATTGAATAGCGAATGTTGTAGAAAAAAGTATTTTTATTTGGAAATTACTCGAAATATGGCTGGAAGCACAAATAGGATGCTACTTTAATTTCATTCATTAAAATGATAGATTGTAAAGTATTCAATAGGGTTAAATATTACTTTTTATGAAGAGGTGGGTAAAGGGTGGATTGGAAACATTGGTATATGGAACTGGAACAGGATGATGAGTCTTGGGATGTATCTGAGGAGATTGTTCTGCGTGGTGTAGTACATCTTAATTTTTGCGGGCAGCCCTCGGAAGTAGAAGTCGAATTTATCGTGGGGGCTGACTCCGAAGAACAGGCACAGACTATAGAAGAACCTACACAGTTGCAAAAAAACACATGGGAGCAGTATATGGAATATTCGTCAGCTATTCATCCTCAAGTGTTGGAGTCCATACACCATCATTATGCTGGCATAGTGGAAAAGTACCGGAATGCTTACAGTATATGGGGAGAGGACCCAGATGAATATGCGCCTTATGTGGAGCGGCCGGAACAATTGCTGGATCGAATACAGCTTGTGTCTATACTGATTTCCGACTCATCGGCAAAGGATGAACTCTATTTGAATTTTAGTTGCTCCTGGGATCAAGAACATGGCTTAGGCGTACATATGAAGGAGATGAAAATGGAGCATATTCAAGGCGTTTATACATTATATGACCTAGAATAAATCCCCTTCCCGGCTTTTAGCAAAAAGGGCCGGAAAGGGGAATAGGATATGGTGAAATGATGGCGCGATTCGATACGATAAAAAAATTAGTTGGATACAGCCAATGCAGCCCGGGCTGCTTGAGCCGCTTGTACCATTAGTCGCAAGGCGGCGATAGATTCCTCCTTGGTGCGGGTTTTCAGACCACAGTCCGGATTAACCCAGAACAAATCTGATGGCAGTACGCGCAGGGCACGCTGGATCATGCTTAGCATTTCTGATACATCGGGGATGCGCGGACTGTGAATATCGTACACGCCCAGACCGATGCCCTTGTCGTATACCTGATCTTCAAAGCTGACAATCAGTTCTCCGTGACTTCGCGAAGTTTCAATAGATATAACGTCGGCATCCATATCGGAGATGGACTGAATCATATGCTGAAATTCGGAATAGCACATGTGCGTATGGATTTGGGTCGCAGGCTCAACGGTGGCCGTGGTCACAAGGAAGGCTTGAACCGCCCAATCCAGATAGGCTTGCTGTTGTTCTTTTTTCAGCGGAAGTCCTTCACGAATTGCAGGCTCATCGACCTGAATCATGCCGATGCCCGCTTGTTCCAGTGCCTCTACCTCTGCCCGTAATGCCAGAGCCAACTGTAAAGCAACTTGACTACGAGGAATATCGTTACGTTCAAAAGACCAGTTCAAAATGGTCACAGGGCCTGTAAGCATTCCCTTAACAGGCTTGGAGGTTAACGATTGGGCGAATGCCGTTTCTTCCACGGTCATGGGCTGATCGAAGGAAACGTCTCCGTATATAATCGGCGGTTTAACACAGCGGGAGCCGTAGGACTGCACCCATCCGTTTTGCGTAAAAGCAAAGCCGTTCAGCTTTTCGCCAAAAAATTCAACCATATCGGTCCGCTCAAATTCCCCATGAACAAGCACGTCAATGCCAATGTCCTCTTGAATATCAATCCATTCCTTAATTTGCTGTTGGATGAACGCCCGGTATTGCTCGGCTGACCATTCTCCTTTGCGATAGTGCAGGCGGGCCTTGCGGATCTCGGCGGTTTGCGGGAAGCTACCAATGGTCGTCGTAGGCAGTGGAGGCAACTTCAGCTTATTTTGCTGAATCTCACGACGCTCGGCGAAAGGAACGCTGCGTGACAGAGGCTCTTTTGCCAACAGGTCGGCCAGATCGGCAGCTGTCTGTACGCGTGCCGCTGAACTGTTGAAACGGGCTACCGCATCCGCACTTTGCTCAAGCTTGGCGGGTGCGGAAGGATCGTGTTTGCCAAGTGCAGCCGTCAGGACGGCGATTTCCTCCAGCTTTTCATCGGCAAAGGCCAGCGCTTGCACCAGCTCCTTGTCCAGCTTGTGCTCTGCCTCCAGACTGACTGGCACATGCAGCAGACTGCATGATGGCTGTACGATAAGCTGTGCGGCAGTGGTTTGTTCTGCTAACTGACCCAGCAGGGCAGCCACAGCGTTCAGGTCGCTTCGCCATATATTGCGCCCGTCAATAACCCCAGCGCCCAGCGTTTTTCCTTTAGGGAAGCCATGCTGCAATATATGCTGAAGATTTTCGCCATCATCATACACAAAATCAAGACCCAGCCCCTGTACCGGAAGTGCGGACAGACGCTCATAATGGTCCAGGCTGCCAAAGTAGGTTTGCAGCATTATATTCAAGGAGGGCGCAGCTTGAGTCAAAGCTTCATAGACTTCCTGAATAATGTCCAAATCCTCTGCCGGGAATGAGGTGGTTAGGACAGGTTCATCGATTTGGACCCACTGAACGCCTTCTGCCGCTAGTTCAGACAGGATACGGGTGTACAGTGGCAGGAAGCTTCGTACGATGGTGGCCAAATCCTTACGATCATAGCCTTTGGATAAGGTAACGAATGAATAGGGGCCGATGAGGACCGGTTTCCCATCAATGCCTAGTTCTTGTTTTGCTTCACGATAAGCCTGTAAGGGTTTATTTTCAGTGAACACCGGGACTGCGTTTGCCAATTCAGGAACGATGTAGTGATAATTGGTATTCATCCATTTGGTCATTTCACTGGCGGTTGCTCCCTTCTGTCCACGAGCGATCCCAAAATATACGGACAGAGGAACCGGACCTGCGGGACGATGGTTGAACCGTTCGGGTACCAGACCGAACATTACAGATGTATCCAGCATGTGATCGTAATAGGAGAAGTCTCCGACAGGAATGCGATCAATCCCCTTGTCACGCTGCTTGCTCAGATGCTCCAACCGTAATCTTTTCATCTCCGTCTGCAGTTCGCTTTCGTTAATGCTGCCGTTCCAGAAGCGTTCCAGTGCTTTCTTCCATTCCCGGTTTTCGCCGATACGCGGATATCCCAGATTACTGCTAATCAAGCCGGACAATTCAGGCCATTCAATAATGGACATGTACTTTTCCTCCTAGTGGGTAGCTGTTTTATTTTTACGTACCAAAAAAGGCATTCTTCCCCCAGAGTTAAAAATAAGTAGGGGAAAGAATGCCTCCGTGATTAAAAAATCAAAAATACGGCGACTGCTCTTAACACCTCCCTATCTTCCGTAGGTACTTGCGATGTTGTTAAAATAGGCAGGTCTCCTGACTTACGGATCATGACTCTCAGCATTCCTTCCCGGTCTGTGGACCAGTGGATATATGAACAGCTGAAAGTTCCCCGTTTACAGTGGCGGGACCGTGCCGGATTTGCACCGGCTTCCCTTTTAAGCCTGATCTGAATAGAACAGACACCTATCTCCAAGCTATGCGGTTAAGGTATGACGAATAATTATGCACTCGTATACTTGTTCACCATCATAAGTGAAACTTACAGGATGCGCAATAGAAACTCCAATGGAAACAGTTAGCTATATGAAAAAAAGACAAGCCTTACCCATGATGGGGACTTGTCTTAGATATATAGCATCTTGCCGGGTAAACTTCGCGTTAAGCCAATGAAACGGTATAGCCTGCCTGAATACTGGCTTTTACATCTACCAGACGCTGGTTGCGACTGCCCCGGAAGGGAAGGGTCAGGTCTTTTTGCTGTTCTACAAAACGACCATCCACAATCACATCGCACAAAAGCGCTAGCTCCTGTCGCTCCTGATCTGTGAGTAAATCTTCATAGACAAAGCCAGTATAAGCCCACACGGTTCTGTCGGGACAGGCCTCGCGGAAGTCACGCACAAATTGCGAGCATTCTGCTGCTGAGAAAAACGGATCTCCCCCGCAGAGAGTCAGTCCGTCCAACAACGGATTATCCATGATGTCACGAATGACTTCCTGTTGTCGTTGGGGTGTAAATGGCTCACCTGCACGGAAGCTCCACGACGCTGGATTAAAGCATCCGGGACAGGCATGACGGCAACCGCTAATAAACACGACAGTGCGCAGGCCGTATCCTTCGTTCAGAGATTCCGGAATGTAGCCACACAAATTCACTTATGTTTCACCCGGTCTCGAACTTCTGCCTGTTTTGCAGCATTAAAGCGAACGGTATAATCTCCTGTCAGATATCCGGTTACCCGACGTAAGCGCTGAAAGTGTGTATGCTCCTCATCTGTGCCACATTGGGGGCAGCTTGTCCCGATAATCCCTTCATAACCACATTCCGTACAACGATCCACCGGGTGGTTGATAGAGAAATAGCCGATGTTCTGATGCAGCGCGTACTGAACAATTTTAAGAAACGCATCCGGGTTATTCCGCGCATTGCCGTCCAGTTCGATGTATGAAATCGCACCAGCGTTGCAGAGGTTATGGAACGGAGCTTCCAAGCTGATTTTACGAGCAGCCGGGAGCGTATAATACACGGGAATATGAAAAGAATTCGTGTAATATTCTCGATCATTTACCTCAGGAATAATTCCGAAATCACGTTGATCCAGCAATGTGAACTTGCCCGACAGACCTTCGGCAGGCGTAGCGAACAATGTAATATTTAAATTGTGATATTCACTCATTCGATCGCAATACACGCGCATGGAAGTGATGATTCGCTGTGCCTCGCGGTATACGAAATCATCCTCCCCGTGGTGTTTCCCGTATAGTGCCTTCATGCACTCAGCCAGCCCGATGAACCCGATCGAAAGCGTACCGTGCTTTAGTACGCTTCCCACCTTATCATCTGGCGCCAGTTGTTCTCCACCTTCCCATACCCCTTCGCGCATCATAAAGTCCGAGGCTTTGGCCGGTTGGCTGGTCTGGATTTGATAGCGATGGATTAGGCCATCCACCGCAATGCGCATAACTTCTTCCAGTCTCGCATCAAAGCGATCACGGTCAGGTGTCAGGCGTTTGCCTGTGCAAATACCATACTCAATGCCAAGCCGCACCAGATTAATGGTATTGAAGGAGAGATTTCCCTTGCCACTCTGCCGGTTTCTACCGAAACGGTCAGAAATGGTGCGGGTACGGCAACCCATTGTCGCTATAATGGTATCCGGGTCATCAGCACGGTAAAAAGGCAAGTTGAAGGTAGCATCCACATTCACAAAATTGGGATACATCCGTCTGCTAGAGCATTCTACCGCCCGTAAGAACAAATCATAATTGATGTCGCCTTCTGCCTGGTTGATTCCCTCTTTGCATTGGAAAATATGCTGCGGAAAAATAGGAGTTTCCCCGCTGCCCAAGCCGCGAATAGTGGCCTCCAGCAGCGATTGAGTAACAAGCCGTCCTTCAGCAGACGTGCACATTCCGTAATTCAGTGAAGTGAATGGAATCTGTCCACCTGCCCGACTGCTCATGGTGTTCAGGTTATGAATGAGCGATTCAGCAGCCTGCCGGGTTTCCGTTTCCGTTTCTTCGCGTGCGAATGCGTATGAACGAGGGCAGACTTCTTGCAAATGGGGATTGGCCATATGTAGTTCATCGTCAGACAGATGGGATTCTATCTCTTCCTCGAACAACCGAAGTCCTTTGCGCAGATGTTTGCGGAAGGACCGGGCAACGTATGGGGCAAGGTCCCAATCTATTTTGTTGGCGGAGACACCTCCGAATTGGCTGTTTTGCTGAGATTGGAAAATAATGGCGACCAGTGCCATAGCGGACATAATCGTTTGCGGTGTGCGCACAGAGCCGTTGCCTGTATTGAAGCCGTCTCGCAGTAAACGACCAAAAGGGATAAAGATACAATTCGTAGTTCCGAGCGCATATTGGTCCAAATCGTGAACATATACATATCCGTGGTCAATCGCGTTCGTCAGTTCAGGCGGAAGTACCCGCAGGCGCGCATACCATTTGGCATACTCGGACCCAAGCTTGCTCATTTTGCCGCTGAACGATTCTCCATTCAAATTTGCATTCTCCCGCAGCATGTCCAGATCTTGTGCCCCAATGACCCGCTCGCCGATGTCGTATAATTGATGTTCCTCCAGCACCTTCATCGTAAAACCCTCCATATAGTAAAATATATATATTTTTCACAAAAACAACATATTGATGATATCTTGTGTTAACCAATTGTTTCGATCTATATATTGTATATACGTATACATTGAGAGTATGTGACTATTGTCACATTGGTAGGAGCGGGCAGCATAAAAAAGCCAGATACAGAGTAAGGGACACATCCACGGATATGTATCTTACTCTATATCTGGCCATCGTAGTTGCGATGAAAATGATAGGCTTGCGAGTACATAGTATAGGATCTTGGGATATTGTTTTGAGAAGGTTTAGAGTAGCTTTTTCAACTGGGACACCCGGCCTTGGGAAATATCTAGCATTTCGGCATATACTTTTTGTGGCAGGTTCGGGTGTTCCTGAATCAGCTTGCGTAGCTTTTTTACCATTTCACCTTGCTGCACTCTAGATTGCTTGGGTTGCCAGGTTGTATTGGTTCGGGTCGGCTTAGAATCTTCTTGAGCCTGGATAGCATCGGTGCTTGTGGCATGCACATTTTCATCGGTCTTTAATACCTGGATGCACTCTGCGCAAATAAAGCTGTCGCGAAAATAAGTTAAATAATCCACTGCGCCGCAAAATTTGCAGGAGACACCGGTGTATTTTCTTAGTACAAACCCTTCTTCATCTACGAAAAATTCAAGTGAATCACCGATATTGATATCCATTGTAGTGCGCATTTCCTTAGGGAGTACAATCCGCCCCAATTGATCCAGAGGCCTTGTCATTCCGGTATTTTTCATTAGCGCTTCCTCCTTCAGTGATATATCCTGATTATACCAAAAAATATTATTTTTAGCTTTGTATATTGAAGGTAAAATACAACTTTTTTTGTCTTTATGCTGCGGTCTCTCTTTCAACCAGTATAGGATGTTTTCGGTATTGTTGCCGGGGTACCCCTTTTTAGCTATGATATATTAAAACGCTTTCATAAATGAACTTTTTATCATCTTAATTAAGCTAAGGAGATGACGGATATGAGTCATGAAACAACGGGTATCGAATATTTATTTCAAGATCCGAAGATTCATCTGGATGAGCGTGTACGGGATCTCGTTTCGCGACTAACCTTGGAGGAAAAGGTTGAATCCATGTTGCAATACCAGCCGGCCATTGACCGACTGGGAGTCGCAGCTTACAAGCACGGTACGGAAGCGGCACACGGGATAGCGTGGTTAGGTGAGGCGACTTCATTTCCTCAGCCTGTAGGATTGGCATGTACTTGGGATACGGAATTAATGCGCCTCATCGGCTCTGTTATCGCAGATGAGGCACGTGTTTACTATCGTCGTGATCCCAAATTAAACGGTCTGACCCTGTGGGCACCTACGGTGGATATGGAGCGTGACCCGAGATGGGGACGCAATGAGGAAGCTTACGGTGAAGATCCGTATTTGACGGGAGAGTTGTCAAAGGAGTTAGTCAAGGGGATACAGGGGGATCATCCGGTATATTTGAAAGCGGTTGCCACTTTAAAACATTTTCTGGGTAACAACAATGAAGTGGATCGGGGAAGTGGCTCCTCCAGTATAGACCCGCGAAACCTGCGAGAATATTACCTAAGAGCTTTTGAAAAGCCTTTTACGGAAGGCGGCGCACAGTCGATGATGACTTCTTACAACCTGATTAATGGAACGCCTGCTACGTTATATCATGGGGTTAACGATATTGTCAGGGACGAATGGGGGATGGACGGCTTTGTTGTAAGTGATGCGGGTGATGTCATGGGGATTGTCAACGATCATCAGTATTACGATTCCCATACGCTTGGCGTGGCCGAATCTATTCGGGCGGGAATTGACAGCATTACAGATGATGCGGAGCTCTCCAAGCAGGCGATTCGAGAAGCTTTGGCGCAAGGAATGCTACAAGAAGAAGACTTGGATCGGGCATTGTTCCATACGTTCCGTGTCCGTTTTCGTTTGGGGGAATTCGACCCGGCGGCAGACAATCCTTATGCCTTGATCGGAGAGGAGGCTCTCATGACAGAGCAAGCCCGTGAATTGTCGTTGCGTGCGGCGAGGGAGCAGATCGTACTGCTTAAAAATGAGCATGAACTCTTGCCATTGAACCCTGCCCGGTGTGGCAAAGTAGCGGTCATTGGTACGCATGGCAATGAGGTGTACCGCGACTGGTATTCCGGTACGCTGCCCTACCGGGTTACACCGCTGGAGGCGATTCGCGCCAAGCTGGAAGGCGAGGACACGAAGGAACGCGTCGTGTACCGTGACGGTAAGAATCGCGTGACCTTGACGGCGGTGAATGACGGAGCGAAGCTCACAGTCGATTCTTCCGGTGAGATGCGCCTGTCCCAGGATGGAGAGCCCACAGTATTGACCATGACGGATTGGGGCTATGGCAGTGTGACGTTACATGATGAGCATCTGGGTACTTACGTGACGAGTGATGAGGAAACGCTCCGTGTTACAGCTGATGAAGCGTATGGCTGGTATGTCAAAGAGGTCTTTGGGCTGACTCCTGTTGGACAAGGAGAGCATCTGTGGACAACATGGAATGGCAAACCAGTGATTGCCGGAACGGAGGGCTCATTAAAGGTAGTGGAGGCTGAAAAATCTGCACTTAACGCTGTAGAGAGTAACGCCTCGACATCCTCGACATCCTCGACATTTTTAGGACAGAGCCAAACATTCCAGGTAGAGACGGTGTCAGATGGTTTAGCGGAAGCGATAGCCGCTGCGCAAGCGGCAGATACAGCAATTGTATTTGTTGGAAATCACCCGCTCATCAATGGAAAGGAAGAGAATGACCGTCCAGGCTTGGAACTGGCAGCTTCCCAGCAACGGCTTATCGAGGAAGTGTATCGCGTCAATCCGAATACGATTGTGGTTCTGACGGGCAGCTATCCATTTGCCATCCCTTGGGTTCAGGAGCATATTCCAGCGATCGTATACACGTCTCATGCGGGACAAGAGCATGGTACAGCAATAGCGGATGTGTTATTTGGAGACTACGCGCCAGCGGGGCGTTTGAACATGACCTGGGTTCAGAGCGAGGATCAATTGGGCGACATCAAAGATTACGATATTATTCGCGGCGGTCGTACCTATCAATATTTTGAAGGTGAATCCTTGTATCCGTTTGGCCATGGATTGACGTATTCGCCTTTTGAATATAATGACCTGCGTACGGATGCCCCAAAGGATAGCGTAAAATCTATTGCTGCACTGGATGCCGTGGATACGCTCCAGGTGTGGGTAGAGGTGACGAATAGGGGCGTAGCTGCTGGTGAAGAGGTTGTACAACTCTATGCACGGCCTGGTGCCTCACGAGTAAAGCGACCATTGAAGACATTGTACGGTTTTCAACGTATTCGCTTAGAGGCAGGCGAGACGCGAACGGTTTCCTTTACGATTCGGATGAAGGATTGGGCGATTTGGGATGTTACACGGGATTGCTATTGCGTTGAATCGGGTGAATATACACTGCTTGCAGGCGCTTCCTCAGCGGATATCCGGTTGGAGCACCCTGTGTACGTTCGTGGCGAAGTTATTCCACCACGCCAAGCTGGACGAAGTATCCGCGCTGAAAACTTTGATGATTGCTCCGACATCGTACTGGATGAAAGCAAGGAGCAAAGGGAGGCCTGTGTACGTCCGCGCATACCTCAACGTTCCGGTTGGATTGCCTTTCATGGCGTAGACATGGATACGGTGAGTGTGGTCGAGCTTCAGTGTCGCGTGTCAGGCAACAGTAGCGATGCCACATTTGAGTTGCGTTTGGATGCACCGGACAGCGAAGCTGTGGCACGTGTGAACGTGGGCAATACAGGAGGGGCGCAAGCATGGGTTACGCTTTCGGAAGCGGTACATTCAGTCTCTGGCACACGTGATGTATACCTGTTGTTGAGCGGGGAAGTGCGGCTAGCTCATTTTACTTTGGGCGCTAATGCTACAGAGGATTCCGGCTTTCAGGCTTGAACTTACTTCTGACATCACGTACAATGCATTCAACGAAGTTTCTACAGCTTAGGGGTGTCATCTCATTTGAATAGTGAAAAACGACTACGCACCGCAACGCCCAAATGGCTTGGGGTGGCGGTAAAGGCGCTTGTCTATTTGGAAAAGCACGGAGAACTCTGTGCCAGCGGTTCTATTGCCCGTTCCATTGACTGCGAAGTCACTTTGGTGCGCAGGGTGCTGACGCGACTTGTACAGGCAGATTTGATTGCAGCACGCGAAGGTCGTGAGGGAGGCTATGTGCTTACCCGTTCGGCCGACCATATTACACTTGCCGATATATACCACGCCATTGAAATATGTGATCCGATTTTCCCGGGTATGATGCATGAACCGGAAACCAATCCTTTTTGTGAGGAGTTGGCGATAGCCGTATCCGAAATTTTAGCCGAGAGCGAACGACGTATGCTGGAAGTATGGGGGTCCCATACGCTGGCTTCGCTTGCCAATCGTACATCACTCGTGGTGGGAAAATGCAATCATAATGAAGATTCAAAATGATAATAGCCGATACGACTCTCAAAAGAGGGTTGTATCGGCTATTTCTATGAAATGGTCATGCCTCAAAGTATGTTTCATATGAGCAAACCCGGTTACGTCCTGCATTTTTAGCTTCGTATAGTGCTTTATCTGCCTGCTCCAACAGGGCTGCCCCGGACATATCTTCCCCGGTACCAGGAAATGTCGTCACACCGATGGACACCGTGACCTTAAGAACAAGACCATCCGCTAAAATAAACTCGTGCTGATTTACTCCACTAAGAATCTGATTAGCTATTCGCAACGCTTGCCGAAAAGCACAATTTGGCAAAAGCACGGTGAATTCTTCCCCCCCGCTGCGGGTGACTACATCATTAGGACGACATTTTTCCATTAGAATCTGCCCAAGCTGGCGCAGCACTGCATCTCCTGCCGCATGCCCATAGGTGTCGTTGACTTCCTTGAAGTGATCAATATCCAACACCAGTACAGATAAGTGCTCATGACGTTGACGAGCTTGAGGGAGCTTCTCTTCCAATGAAAACTCAAGCTGTCTTCTGTTGCTTAAATTAGTGAGATGGTCTGTGTAGGAGGTATGCTCCAGTCGAAGTAATAGCTCATTGGATGTGTTGATAGATTCAGCAATGAGGTACAGAAGACATCCGCCGATCATGGATATGAATAATTGGAGCGGATAAACATGCAGAACATCATCAAGATTCTTCAAATTAATCATAAGGGAACAGAATATAATGCCCATAGCAAAAACGTTCATAATCATCAGCTTGGGTAAACGTGACCAGGACAGATGTGACAATAAAGCGCACCCCAGCCCAACGAGCATCATAAAAATAGCGCCTACGATGGCTTGAGTGTTGATACCAAACAGCAATAATCTACCTACACATATAAATAGGGTAGCCATGAGCGTTGCTGGGGCGCCGATGTACGTTGCGGTAGCTACGATGGCCAAATGACGAAGATCGGCAATCGTATTAAATCCTACTGGAATTGAATAGTACATCATAACAATGCCATAGCACCCAAAAAGGCCGCCTCCGATCCAATGTATCTTACGCTTCAAGGTGTGCAGACGGATTTTATATCTTTGTGATATGAGGCCAGTTATGTACAAAAAGGTGACAAGGATACAGGTATTTACAAAAAACGTACTGAACAAGATGCTAACCCTCCCGAGAGGCATATTTCTTCATTTTATCAAAAAAACTGACATTAAGCTTGAAAATGAAGAATTTATTGAAATTTATTACGCTGATGCGCTTATAACGTTTCGTTCACGTGTTTGGTGCATAACTGGGAATAGATTGAGCATACTCCAAAGATACAAGAATAAGGAAAAATAGGCGGTATCTATTGCTGCCTTACTGGAGATGAGGTTTGCTCATGATTCGCTATCCCTATCGCAAACATAATAAAAAGTCGGGTGCGGACAAGAATAATAAAAATTCTTCACGTTCTTTAAAGATCGAGGCTCATGTGGATACCAACTTGCAGCAAATTAAGGAATCGACGTCAAACAGCCCAGACTTCTTGATTCGCCGTTTTAATGTGGGACTGAAGGCGGATGTACCCGCCGCTATTGTATTTCTAGATAGTATGGTCAAGACGGATACGGTGAATGAACTCGTCATGAAATCATTGCTTAGCCGCCCATCTGCCGAGGTGGCTGCTGAGGTGGAAAGTGCAGAAGAGCTTTACAATCGGATACAGGCTCACGCGCTGGAACTGGGTGAAGTGAAGGAGTGCGATGATTGGGATTCCATGATGGAACAACTCTTGATGGGAGATACGATCATTTTACTGGAAGGCTGTATAAAAACCATCGCATGCGGCACACGTGGAGGAGAGACGCGGGCGGTTAACGAGCCCTCCACACAGTCTGTCGTTCAGGGGCCGAAGGATGGATTTGTGGAATCCCTGTTCACGAACGTCTCTCTTGTACGTCGGCGTATTAAAAGCTCCGATCTTACGATGGAGATGTTCAAAGTGGGAAGTACGTCCCTCACGAATGTGGCCATACTGTATATGAAGAATATTGCAGATTCAAGTGTTGTAGATGAAGTTCGCGAACGGATAAAAGCCATCAATATTGACGCCATATTTGAATCCGGCATGGTAGAAGAGATGATACAGGACCAAAATCTCACACCTTTTCCAACGATCTATAACTCGGAAAGACCAGATACGATAAGTAGCAACATTATGGAGGGTCGGGTGGCACTCATCGTGGATGGGAATCCATTTGTACTGGTAATGCCTACTGTATTTGCTCAATTTTTTCAAAGTTCTTCCGATTATTCAGAACGTTACGACATGGCAACTGTCGTCCGTGTCATCCGGTATATCAGCTTTATTATTCTGATTTTGGGGCCTTCTCTCTACATCGCCTTAACCACTTATCATTATGAAATGATACCAACCCCACTGCTCATCAGTATACTAGCGCAGCGGGAATCCGTTCCTTTTCCGGCCTTTCTGGAGGCGTTTATTCTGGAAATCACTTTTGAAATCTTGCGAGAAGCCGGTATTCGAATGCCCCGTGTGGGCGGACAAACGGTATCCGTTATCGGTGCGCTTGTATTGGGACAAGCGGCTGTGGAGGCTGGAATTGTCACCCCGCTGCTCACGATTGTAGTAGCGCTGACGGGGATTGCCAGCTACGCGATTCCGACATATAACATGGCGGTAGCCGGGAGACTGTTCCGGTTTGTTTTTATGGTGCTGGCTGCATTTATGGGGCTGTATGGCATTACGTTGGGGCTCATTGCGCTGATCGCTCATATGAATAGCCTTCGCTCCTTTGGGGTGCCCTATATGGCCCCTTTCAGCCCCTTTGTGCTGGAGAGTCAAAAGGATGCCGTATTGCGAATGCCGTTTTGGATGATGCGGAAACGTCCTAAAAGTATTACATCAACGAATCAGACACGAATGAAGGATGGAAGCGGGATTTCCCCTTCCGATAAAACTTCACCGATGCGGGAGGGGGGCGCTCAGGGTGCATCTGGAGAAGGGGAGTGAACGAAGCGCAGTAACCTTTAAATGGAGAATATGGATGCTGAGTTTGGTGGGGCTACTAGTCATGCCGCTTCTCTCTGGCTGCTGGGATTCAGTGGAGTTGAACCAGCGGGCAGTAGTCGCGGCTATAGGCATTGATGCGGATGGGGAATCGGATTATGAGGTTTCCCTACAGATTATCGTAGCGGATGAAATTGCCGGGGCTAAGGCCCGAGGAAATACCCCAGTCGTGCTGTATCAGCAAAAGGGAAGCAACCTTTTTCAAGTAATTCGCAAAGCTTCACAGAAGATTCCGCGGGTAGTTTCTCTGGCCCATGCGAGGATTGTCGTTTTTGGAGAAAAGCTGGCTCGACGTGGTATCGGGGATACGTTGGATTATTTGGAAAGGGCTGCGGAGCCCCGACTAACGATGAAAATGCTGGTAGCACGCGGTGAAACGGCCAAGAACGTACTGGCATCCATGACTGCAATCGGTCGTATTCCTGCTAATGATATCTCGGGTAAGCTGGAAGCGTCCCAGCGTATGTACGCCGGGGATTACGCAGTGAGTCTAGACGATGTTATCCGGAGTATGTCCAATAAAGGTAGTGGCCCTGTCCTTACTGGTGTAGAAGTAGAAGGTAATTTGGAGCAGGCCCACCTTAAGGCTAACGTGGATAGTATTTTGCCCGAAGCGATTGTTAGCATCAAGGGTATGGGAGTGTTCCAGAAGGATCGTCTCATCCAATGGCTGGACGATGACCAAGCGTTGGGACTATCTATGGTGAATAACAAGGTGAAAAGTGCTGAAACCGCGTTGAGCTGCGGCAAAAAAGGTGAAATCATTGGAATCGAAACCTTGTATTCTAAAACCCATGTACACAGTCTGATCGAGCAAGGGAAGCCGGTTTTTGTTATTAATTTGGAGCAGACCGGGACGATTCAGGAAGCCGAGTGCTCGATTGACTTAAAAAGTCCAGAGGTTATGTATAGCTTGCAGAAACAGTGGGGAGAGGAAACAAAAAAAGTGATTACTTCAACGGTTAAGGAGGTTCAGCGTAGCCGTAGTGATGTACTCGGCCTAGGCCATGCACTGGAGAAAAGCCATCCTGAACAGTGGAAAAAACTCTCACCTGAATGGAACCGCTATTTTGCAGAAAGCACCGTTCGTGTTCAGGTGACTTCGGTACTGAAGCATACACAGTCACGGACTAACCCTTATTCGAAGGGAGAGTCCAATTAGTGAAATCGGGAAAGGAGGGAAGGCATTGAAAAAGATACAAATCGACGCAAAAGAGATGATTTCCCTGATGATGCTGTTTGAGTTGGGGACGTCCATGATGTCTATTCCCGGAAGAGATGCGGGCAAGGATGCGTGGATTGCTATTCTTATCGCCACAGGTTTGGGAGCCCTACTTTTTCTATGCTACGGCAGCCTTCACCGCCACTTTCCCGACCTGCTCATGACACAGTACTGCAAGGTGCTCCTAGGCAAAACTGCTGGGAGCGTGCTTGCCTTTTTATATATTGTGTTTTTTCTTTACGGCGGAGCACGCGATCTTCGAGATACTGGAATACTGATTGCCGATCGGACATTACAGCATACGCCGTTAACTATCGTCTGTGTCCTGATGATTGGTCTTGTCATGTATGTGATGCATTTGGGAATTGAGGTCGCAGGCCGGACGGGACTTATGCTGTTATTCTTGCTGCTGCTGCTGGGCTGCGCTACGAATATCATGATTTTATTGTCAGGTATTGTTCATATGAGCAATATATTTCCTATTGCCCAGCATGGCTGGCAGCCGATATGGGAGGTTGTTTATTCACAAGCCTTGATGTTGCCATACGGTGAGATGGTCACGTTTGCGATGATCCTTCCCACATTAAAGAAAAGCTACCGTGCCAACGGGGTTGGGGTCACCGCTGTATTGTTGGGAGGCGCAATCCTGTCTTTTGTTACACTGTCAAATGTGGTTGTGCTTGGGGAGGACGTATTCAAACGGGCCACTTACCCGCTGCTTTCTATGATCAGCAAGGTCGAAATATCAGATTTCGTCGATAGAGTGGATGTAATTGGGGTCATGACTGTCATTATTTTTGATTTTTTTAAAATTTTTATTTTCTATTATGCAGCGGTTAAGGCTGCTGAAGATGTATTGCGTGTTTCGTACCATAAACTGATCCTGCCGTTTGGGCTTATCATGCTTGTTTCTTGCGTGTTGATGACCCAAGGTTATCAAGAACATCTTGCAACAGGCGAGTTTGTACTGAAATGGATGTTTCCGGTATTTGCTGTGTTTTTTCCTTTCTTGTTGCTTATGGTGTCATGGCTGAAAAAGATCCGCAACAAAAAAAGAAAGGGGTATGCCTCGTGAGTCATCGTCTTGAAAACAAAACATACATCAGCACCGGACAACTGCTCATTCTTATGTTTCATTTTCTGATTGGGAACGCAGTCACCATTAATATGGATAGTTATATGCAGCGGGACACATGGATTATTCAACTCGTTGCTATGATTCTGGGTATGGTATTGTTCCGAATGTACTGCTACACAGCTGAAACGTTCCCTGGTAAGCCTCTCACAACCTATGCTAGCGAATTGGTCGGTCATACATGTGGAACAGTCATGGGAGTATTATATATTTTGTTTTTTTTATTTCTAACAGGTGGGAATTTGCGCGATGAGACAGAGCTGATTCGTATTTCCGTACTGGAGCAAACGCCCAACCTGGTCGTTGCCTTCCTTATGGTTTTGTGCGTAATGTATGTCCTTTGGTTAGGATTTGAAGTATTAGCTCGAACAGGACAAATAATGCTTATTGCAGTGGTGACCGTCATTTTTGTGGGGAATGTACTGTTGATTTTATCGGACAGCATTCATTTGCATGAGCTGACGCCGGTGATGGAGCATGGCTTTAAATCTGTGCTTCATTCAGCCATTAGGGAACATTTGGCATTTCCATACGCAGAAATGATTTGTTTTATGATGTTCGTGCCCCATTTGGAAAAAACGTCGCAGATGGCCAGAACAGGCTATGCGGGCATTATCGTAGGTGGTCTCGTTTTAGCTGAAGCCGCAATACTAAATGTGGCTGTTATGGGCACTGACATTGCACAGCGCTCCATCTTTCCTTTACTCAGCACATTTGGGAATGTACAGTTTTCAGAATATTTACAGCGTCTGGATGTGATTGTTCTGATGACGATGATTATCGGCGATTTTTTTAAAATTGCCCTGTTCTTCTATGCTGCGGTGCTCGGGATCTCCGATATTTTTAACCTCCCCTACCGGAAAACACTACTTTTTGTCGGGATCATTGTCTTACTGTGGTCACAGGTGCAAACACCCAGCATGATTGAGCACCTTGCTTTTGGACGATTATCGTTTATTTATATTCATCCGTTATTTGTTTACATCTTTCCCTTGCTGCTCTTTTTGGCCGCTCTTTTGCATCGAAGCAGAGTTAGAACCCGAGGAAGAAGCGGAAACTTTCAGAAAACGGGACCATCGTGAAAAAAGGAAGCGAAATCCGTACTCAATTTGTTTTTTTGCCACGGTCACAAAGAATACGAGCAGCATTCCTGACAAGACGATATATTCGGATGGACGCATAGTACTAAAAGCCAATGCCATGGGCTCCCATGGGGTATGAGTACCGAATAGCCAGTTCACTAGCAGATTGGTGCCGAGCATAAGTATCATAAAGAGGGTGAATATCCACAGTATTTTCATAAAATATTCCTCCGATGTGTATGGGCTGAGATGTACCATGTATACATTGTGTTGCAAAGCCGTTCAATTTATCCGATCCCATTGACTTGAAATAAATTAAGATTTATACTTATTCTAAATTGATCTTTATTGTGATTGTAATTTTGTAATTAATATAATCTGCGTTGGTTAAGGGAGATGCGGTATGAGAACTTTAAATTTAACTTCGCAGCGCCAAGCGGTATATGATGTGGTTCGTGAAGCCCACGATCATCCTACTGCGGCTGATGTTATGAATCGGTTGATGGAGCGCGGATATAATCTGGCCTATGGAACAGTATATAATTCCCTACGTTATTTGACGGATAAGGAATTAATCCGTGAATTGAAGCTGGGGGAAGCTGCTAGTCGTTATGATGGACGGATGGACGATCATCAGCATATTATTTGTCAGGTATGCGGCCGAGTAGATGAAGTAATGAGTGAAGTCCCACATGATTGGATTGACACGGTTGCGCATGAAACGGGGTATAATATTGCCCATGCCCATGTCGTATTCGGAGGAGTGTGTAAGGAATGTCAAAGCAAGCGAATCAGATAACGAATCGTTTCAAAGTGGCTGACATGCCTAGACGGGTGAAGGGCAGTTGGACATCGATGTTAGCAGCTCCCTCTACACCTACGTTGCAGACCGTTCCCTCCAATGAGCCTTTGTATTGTCCGACTACACGTCGTATCATTCTGATCAGTTCGGTACCGGGTGTAGTTCATGGGTTGGTGCGTACGTTGTCAGATGCGTGTTTTGATGTGATGGTTTTTCATCGCTGGGAGCCTGAAGTGCAGCGTCATCTGGGAAGCGATTTGTTGATTTACGATTTGACCGCCACCGAACCACAGAGTGAATTACTGGATATCCGCAATCGTCTTGAGGTAGAACATATGAAAGACACACCGGTTATGTATGTGGTACAGGATCGGATGTCTGTACATGCGCATGAGCTGCTTCCTTCGGAAGAGGTGCTGGTGTGGCCGCTGGCTGCCAATCATATGGTGCATGACATTGAACGGATGATTGTACGCCATCCTGCCGCTTCCCGTCAGGTAGCGCAAGCCAGCCGTCGTACGGTATTCAAGGACATCTGGATTGACCGAGATAAAATGCTGGTATATAAAGAAGAGAGTCAATTGAATCTGACTAAAACAGAATACGATTTGCTGCTGAAGCTGATTGATGCTCAAGGCAAAGTGATCTCCCGTGAGCAAATGATGCACGATATCTGGGAGACGGATTTTGTAGGAGGCAGCAACGTTGTAGATGTGCATGTCAAAAGTTTGCGCAAGAAGCTGGATGATCGACCTGCAGAACCTGAATATATTGCAACCGTAAGAGGTGTAGGATACAGATTGGCAGATTGAACTAAAAGCTATGAATACCGATGAATTTCCGCCGGATGGAGACATTCGGCGGTTTGTATATGATTCCATGAAGAAACTGACATTAGGTGTGACGGTTGACTTTATCCGGATATATACACTACAATCGGTAGTGTGAGGTGCTTCTTATGAAACGACTGAATTTTAAAGCTGGCGAAACCGGGCTTAACCGATTTTTCGGACCTCTGGAAGCCAAAATTATGGATATTTTATGGTCCACTTCGGATCGGAGTATCAAAGAAGTGCAGACCGCGTTGGAGGGGGATCGGGACTTTAACTTCAATACGGTAATGACCGTGATGAACCGTTTAGTGGAAAAGGGAATACTGAGTAAGAGTATACGTGGGAGAACGTCTTTATATCGTCCAGTATTAAGCAGGGATGAGTTCATGGATGAGCAATCCAAGGGACTGAGTCACGAATTGGTTGATGAATTTGGTCCGCTTGCTGTCAATCATATGATTGATGCTCTGGAGGTGGCCGATCCGAAGTTGATCGAACGTCTGGAACAAAAAATTAAACAATGGAAAAAGGATATGTAGACGATGTGGAAAACACGTTCTAAATTACTGTTTACAGCAGGCGCCTTGATTTCGGGTTTCGCCCTTATACAGATGGGTATGTACGCCGGGCAGCATGTTTTCGGCTGGAAATTGAATTATAACGTGTTTCAAATATGCAGAAGTTTGTTGCAGCACTACGGAATCGGCTATATGGTGGATGCACTCAGCGGGCTGGTTCTCGTTACCTTCACTATCGCCGGAGGAGAAGCAGTCAGACAGTGTATGGCTACCAGGGCAGCTTTTCGCAGACTGCACCGAATGCGTGACCTGCCGCTGACTGAAGCACTGGGTGAGCGATATCGTGAACTCGGGACCGATCGGATATGGGTCATTAATTATGCCAAGCCAGCCGCCTTCACCATGGGATTATGGAAGCCACGTATTGTATTGTCCTCTGCACTATTGTCCGTACTGGACAAGCACGAGGAAGAAGCGGTCATATACCATGAAGCCTATCATATGAAACATTATGATCCGTTGAAGACATGGTTGCTGCAAGTGTGTGCTAAACAGCTATTTTACTTGCCGGTGCTGCGTCACATTACCAATCATTATAAGACGGCCCGTGAAATTTTGGCTGATAACGAAGCGATTCATCGAGCTGGTTCACCAGTTGGGATTGGGAGCGCATTGCTCAAGCTTCTGAGTATGACGCCTGCCAATACTCGCCTGGTAAACTCCGCCGCTTGTTCCTCGTTTGCAGAAACGTCCATTAATTATCGTATCTCTCGTATTTTAGACCCTCAGCAAGAACCTGTCATTCAAATGCCTTGGCGTTCGATTATGTTTTCCAGCTATGTGCTAGTGATGCTGACACTTATGTTCGCACTGGCGCTAATCTAGTTGGGTAAGATGTTTCCTACGGGTGGCGCTTTTCGCGCTCCCGATACTTGATGTGCAATACACTACACTATGTAGTTTGTTACAGGATTTTTATACAACTTAAAAGGAGATGAGCAAATGAATCAAACGCTTATGAATATTGGATTGTTGTTGGTACGAATCTTTACAGGGGTTATTTTTATCGTTCACGGTGCACAAAAGTTTCAGGGATTAGACGGAACCTCTGGCTTCTTCCAAAGCATCGGACTCCCTGGTTGGATGGCTCCTGTGGTCGCCACGGTTGAGCTGGTTGGGGGTATTGCACTGGTTCTGGGTATCGGAACACGACTGGCTGGAGCGGCATTGACCATCGTTATGATCGGTGTATTGCTAACCGCTAAAAAAGGACAGCCTTTTGGCTCGATTGAATTTGATCTGCTGATTCTGTTCACCAGCCTTCAGCAAGCGCTTGTCGGTGGACGTTTTCTGGCAGTGGATCAGTTATTTGGCCGTAAAAAGGCTGAAAACAGTAACGTACAGGTCTAAATGTTCATATAACCGCGTCCTTAGTCTCATAGGGCGCGGTTTTTGTTTTTCTCCTTTGTGAAATTTTATTGTAAATCATTTGTTACTTTCAACCGATATAACTAACACTGAATGTAATTCAAATATATCGTTTTATGAGCAAAGGGGAAAAAACATGGGAACAACGCGAAAGAGAAAAACTATATGGACACTCAGGAACAAGCTAAGTTTAGGCTTTTTGCTTGTTTTGCTGATTCCGAGCTTAAGTATTTCCATTGCGACCTATAAATCATCATATAATGCTATGGAAAAACAGCTCTACAGCAGTGCAAATCAGGGTGTAGCGACGGCTAACTCGATTATTGAATATGCAATCGCCAGTAAAATTAAAGATGCGAAGTATTTGGCGGAGCGTCTGGACGCCTCAATGATAGATGGTCGAAACAGCCCATTGATTCAGCCCAAACTGATTCAATACAAGGGCTTGCACGAAGATGCGACGGATATTTTTGTTGGAACACCGGACGGGCTGATGATTCGGGGGGTGCCCAAGGAGGACGAAGGGACATTTGATCCTCGCACACGGCCATGGTACATCGAAGCGATGAAGCAACCCGGTAAGGTAGCGATCACCCCTGTTATCATCAATTCATCGGGTATTCCTGTTGTGGTGGTATCTCAGACGCTTTCCGACCAGTCCGGGGTTATCGGGATTTCTCTAAATCTGGAAAGTGTACGCAAACTGGCCTCCATCAAAGTCGGCCAGGAGGGGTATATCATCATTTTGGATCATACGAAAAAATTTGTAGTCCACCCTACGGCTAAGCCGGGTACATCTCTTGATGCAAGCTTTATAAATGATATGTATGCTGCGCAGAGCGGGCAGTATACATATGTGTATGAAGGCCAAGAGAAGTACCTGAACTATGTAACGAATAAAGATACCGGCTGGAAAATAGCAGGTACCTTCTATCAATCCGAGATTAGCGATGCCACCGCTGCCATACGTTATGTAACCATTTTTGTGTTGGCTGCCTCATTGGTGATTGCGCTTATCGCGATTTTCCTGATCACCCGTTCTGTTCTGGTACCGATTCGTAAGCTGCAAAAATCAGCTGAACGAATCAGTGAAGGAGATTTGACGGGCGATTTGGAAACTGGAAAAACGGATGAGGTAGGCGAATTGTCTTCTCACTTCCAAACTATGGTCGATAGTTTGCGCACGATGATTCGAAGCGTACACGAAACGACAGATCGGGTAAGTTCTTCAGCGGAGGAGCTGGCTGCGGGTGCAGATCAGACGACCCAAGCGATTGAGCATGTCACCATTGCTATCCAGGAAGTAGCTGTGGGCAGCGAACGTCAGGTGCAGAGCGTCAAGCACGGCTCTGTACATATGGAGGAGCTTGCTCAGCAAGCAGCGAACGTATCCGAGCGTATGCTGGGCGTATCTGAACATGTGAAGATGAACGCCGAGTCGGCTCAGGAGGGTAGCAAGGCTGCTACGCAGGCTGTACAGAAGATGCATGACATCGACGAGACCGTTAACGATCTCGGACAGGCCATGGACTCCCTCAATGAGCGCTCCGGTGAAATCGTGAATATTATCAGCGTTATATCCGGTATCGCTAAACAGACCAATCTGTTAGCTCTGAATGCGTCCATTGAGGCCGCACGCGCTGGGGATCATGGTAAGGGATTTGCCGTGGTCGCTACGGAGGTGCGTAAGCTAGCTGAGGAATCCGCCAAATCGGCTACCTTGATCTCGGAGCGCATTGAAGCGATGCAGGTGGATATGAATCATGCTCTGGGTGCTATGCATCAAGCGCGGACACGGGTGACGGAAGGCATTGATTCGGTAACCACGTCTGAGCAATCCTTTGCGGAAATCAGCCAGGCCGTGGAACGAGCTATGGAGCATATCAATGACATTACCGGAGTGACTCAGGAAATGGCACGGGGGACTGTAGGTGTCGTAGATATTATGAGCGATATCTCCCACATTTCGGACGAGGCAGCGAGCAACACCGAGTCGATCTCAGCGGCAGCTGAGCAACAGCTCGCTTCTATAGAAGAAATTGCTTCATCTACAGCGGACCTGAGCCAAATGGCAGAGGAATTGCGCGAACTGGTTGGACGGTTTCAGGTTGAAGGAAAATCTTAAAATGATAAAAAGCGCCGGATACAGGAGATTGTACTCTGTATCCAGGCGCTTTTTTTTAAATGTTTTAGCATAATTTTTGGTTTGCAGAGTTAGAAGTTAACGTTGGAAGGACTTGCGGCGATCCAGGCGGAAACGGAAATTCCGTGAGCTGTCGGAAGGACGCAGCGAACTTCTCTGAAACATATTGTTCAGAATCAGTGCGAAAATGACTAGCACTGTCCCAAATAGTTCAAAACGGCTAATAGCATAACCTTGGAAGTACATGAGTACCAGCGTGGTAATCGGTACAAAGTTAATAAATAGAATTCCGTTCAGTGGAGACAGCTTTCGGATTCCGGCATTCCAGCTAAGCAGGGCAGCTAGCCCTGGAAGCAGGATCATAAAGCTCATTTCGTATTTAACTGACCACACAGCCTGCCAGTCCGGTACCACAATCCAGTTGAAAGCAGAGGCAAATGTGACGACTACGAAGGAGACGAGAGTTCCGAGCAGGCAGGTTAGAGTTGAATACCGAAGAGTAGACCATCCTGCAAAATGGCTGCCTCCCATGGAATATACGACCCATCCGACGACGCCTACGAAAATAAGCAGCAGCGGTAGTAAATGTTGTCCGGCAAGCGTGAAAAAGGTCCATTTTCCGTTCGTGATCACCAGTAAAGCCCCAGCCAGCGCAATCACCATGCTGATTAGTGTATATTTCGGAGGCATTTTACGGGTCATGATCCACACCATCGCAATGGAAATCATCGGCATTAGAACTTCCATTATAGAGGCTACGAGAGTACCTGCTGCCCCCATCGCGTGCTGTCCCTGGAAAACGGCCATATTATAAATGGTGAATCCCATGGTCCCGAAGAATAACAACGTCTTGCCCTTGCCCTCAAAGCGAAATGCTGTCCGTCCCTCTTTGAGCCACAATAGCACGACTAAAATGAGTGTAACCGATAAATAGCGCAAAAACGAAAAGTACAGTGGATTGATATGTTGTAATGCAATGTGCGAAACCGGAAACATCGCGCCCCAGGACATACTGGCGATTAGGCATAATAAAGATCCGGTCATGATTTGTCTGTTCATGGTGTACAAAAGCTCCTCCTTGCCGGTCTCAGCGGACATATCTTATGGACACATCATAAAGGATAGGAAGCTGTTGGTAAAATGATTGAAAATAAACATTATGATCATTTAAAATGATAATAAGTGACAAGGCGCGTCAATTTTGATGGCCCCTTGTCCTTCACAATAAGGGGGAGCAGTAGTGGATCTGAACGATTTAAACATTTTCCAGACGGTGGCTGCGCATGGCAGTGTCAGCAAGGCTGCAGCCGAGCTTAGCTATGTCCAGTCCAATGTAACGGCCAGAATCAAGCTGCTCGAAAAGGAACTGCAAACGCCTTTATTTAATAGACATAAGCGGGGAATGATCCTCAATGCCGAGGGCAAGCGTCTGCTGCAATATACGAAAAGCATTTTATCGCAATTCGAGGAAATGAAACATGCGTTTCAGAATACCTCTGCACCTTCGGGGGTGCTGGAGATTGGCATTGTGGAGACTGTCATTGCCCTCCCGGCCATTTTACATGCTTACTATAGCAAGTACCCGGATGTCGAGTTGTCCCTCAAGGCCGGGGTTACAGAGTCTCTGGTGCAGGAGGTTGCAGAAATGCGGCTGGATGGAGCTTTTGTGACCGGGCCGGTCAAGCATCCGATGATTGAACAGTTTGATGTGTTTCAGGAAAAACTGGTCCTCGTATCCCAAGGAGATGACTTTTCTGTCGAGGATTTTACAACCCGTCCACTCCTGCTGTATAAAAAAGGTTGCGGCTACCGGGGACGGCTGGAAACCTGGCTCAAGATGGAGGGGATTATTCCCAAGCAGATTATGGAGTTTGGGACATTTGAGACAATTATCGGCAGTGTGGCGGCTGGTATTGGAATGACCGTTTTTCCCGAATCTTCGATCAGCGGGCTGGTGGCTCAAGGCCTTGTCTGCGGTCATGCGATGCCTGAGCCGTACAATGAAGTAACAACGGTGTTTATCCGGCGTAAGGAAGCCTTTGTTACCAGTACTTTGCAGTCTTTTATAGACGAGATTATCACTCAGACAGAGGCGTAGCTTTATTGCTTGGGCTCGGGTACAATGAGAGGGATTTGATCTCATTTTTCTTCCTGAAGGAGGGCTATTATGTTTACAATATATCCGGCGGCTTCCCGATTCAGCTTCGATAAGGGCTGGCTGCGGGGGAGTCACAGCTTTTCATTCGCGGAGTATCAGGATGAGAACAATACAGCGTTTGGTCCTATGCGTGTCTGTAATGACGATGTCATCGCACCGGGACGGGGATTTGGGGCGCATCCGCACAGTGATATGGAGATTGTTTCGATTGTGCTGTATGGGGAATTGCGTCATGAAGACAACCGTGGACATGTAGCGGTGACCCGTTTTGGAGGCATTCAGCGAATGTCAGCGGGCCACGGCATCATTCATACGGAGCACAACGCTTCACAAACGGAGGATGTCAGTCTACTGCAATTGTGGTTTAGCCCGCATACGAGAGGCCTGAAACCGTCATATGAGGCTACAGCGTTCAATCCTGAGCGTCTTCACGGTCAGCTTCTGCCTGTCGTTGCCGGAAAGCGCGTACCAGGCACAGAGGGTGAAATAGCTGCAATCAATCAGGATTTAACGATTTATTTAAGCAAGCTTCAGCCTGGAGAGCAAGTAGAATTCACACAGGCCGAGGGTCGGCGCGTGTTCCTATTCGTCATCGAAGGCTCGCTGCGTGTGAACGGTGAACATATTCTGCAAGGACGCGATTCCGCTCGTATTGAGCAGGAGCCGAAGCTCTCACTGAAAGCAGAAGATTCTGTTTTTTATATGTTGATTGATTTGCCCTAAAAGGAGGTGCGCACAATGGCGCAGCAGGAAACATGGCTGATCAAGCATGCCGTCACGGGACGTAGCTTTGCTGACAGCCGCAAGCAGGTTTTCGATTGCCATTTGGAATCGGCGGACGGCGTGTTTCGCTTTACGCTTCAAGGACTGCCGCATGAGACGGCGGAGGCGATTGTGCGTTATAGCGGGGAGTTGAACGTATTTCGTTTTGTAACGCCGGTAGACGATGGACCCGTGGTGAAGCATTGGTATTACGTCACCCCGGAAAGCGTGGAATATCATGATCAGACAGATGAGCTTACGTTCAAAGCTAGTTCTGAGATTGAATACCATCCCGAGGAGTATTGGGGAGATTAATCATTCCTTTATCATAAATTTCCAGATTTATAATGGATTTTCGAAGGCCCTGCATCAGTGCAGGGTCTTTTTGTTATCTGTTCAACATGTTGAGTTCATTGGATACATAATCCTTTGCAGGCTGGTACATCCTATATGTCATATTATCTGTTCGGCTCATTCGTAAAGGGGGAATAAGGATGAAGAAAGGGCGCTTTCCAAAGTTGCCGAAGCCACCGTGGAGCCGGCGAGCGATTCCAGCCGCAGACCGCAAGACACGAAATTTCAATGTGCCTAAAGGACTGCCTGAGTCTTCATGGCTGGAACAGCCGCTGCGTAGCAGTGTGGAAGACAATTTGATTGCTTTGCGTGATATTTTCAAGGATTGCTCTGATATCGTCTATCGAGAGCTCATGATTTCCCCTGAACGCAAAGGGTTATTGGCTTATTTTGAAGGTACGGTAAAATCGGAGGATTTGCAGGACCATATTCTGCGGCCTGTCATTCTGGGCATGATGCTCAAGGACCCTGAAGTGAACGGCAAATTGGAGCCGCTGGATGAAACTCGTATCTCCATGTCCCAGACCAAAACGATGGACGAATGGAAGATGGTATCGGCAGCGATACTGGACGGCAATGCCGCCTTGTTTGTAGATGGCACGCCTCGTGCGTATATTTTTAGCGCCAAGGGGGGTGTCCGCCGTGGAGTGGAGGAACCGCAGACCGAATCGGTTATTCGTGGACCGCGTGAAGGATTCACAGAGACACTTCGCGTCAATACGGCACTGTTACGTTTCAAACTGAAAACCTCCAAGCTCAAGATGTACAGCATGACCATCGGAACAGAAACTCAAACGAGCGTCGTCCTTACTTATATTGAAGGGATCATAGATCCAAAGCTGGTGGAGGATGTTAAAAAAAGGCTTAGCGATATTAAAATTGATGGTGTTCTGGAGACTGGATATATTGAGGAACTGATTGAGGATCACCCGTTTTCGCCGTTTCCGCAAATGGAATACACCGAACGCCCGGATACCGTCACTGCGCAATTATTGGAAGGACGTTTTGCTATTTTTGTAGACGGAACGCCCTTTGCCCTGATTGGGCCAGTCACGATGTGGCAGATGATGCAAGCGAGCGAAGACTATTATGAGCGCTTTTTTATCAGTAATATGGTGCGCTGGATTCGTTTTCTTTTTCTCATATTGGCTCTGTTTCTGCCTGCATTATATGTAGCGGTGACGACCTATCATCATGATATGCTGCCGACGACGCTTATTTTGAGTATTGCGGCAGCACGTGAGTCTATCCCTTTCCCCGCTTTGGTGGAAGCACTAATGATGGAAATTTCCTTTGAAGCGTTACGAGAAGCGGGGATTCGTCTCCCCAAAACGGTCGGTCAGGCTGTCAGTATCCTTGGAGCGCTCGTCATCGGTCAGGCCTCTGTACAAGCAGGGATTGTATCGGCCCCGATGGTCATTATTGTGTCGCTCACAGGTATTGCGTCGTTTACCATCCCGCGTTTTAACTTTGCCATCACGGTTCGTCTGCTACGATTTCCAATTATGCTGATGGCGGGATTATTCGGATTGTTTGGGATCATTATTGCGACAACGCTGATTGCTACGCATCTAACCAAGCTAACATCGTTTGGTGTTCCTTATATGAGCGGATATAGCCCATACAAACATATGGATCAAAAGGATATCGTCGTTCGTGCGCCTTGGTGGAAAATGACTAAACGTCCTTCCTGGATTGGTAAAGACAACAACAAACGAGCGAAGGAAAAGATGAATGGATCGCCTACAACCGAGGAGGGATGGTGATGAAGCCCAAATCCGATGCACAACAAATACGTAAAGCGGCTGTGCTCTGTTGTCTGCTGCTTTGTTCTGTTCTTTTGGGAGGATGCTGGGATCGCCGTGAAGTGAACGATGTGGCCTTTGTGATGGGTACGGGTCTGGATAAAGAAGGCGATCAATATCGGGTAACGATGCAAATCGCTTTGCCCGGACAACTTGGATCTTCGGGCAGCACAGGAGGAGGGGGAGGTACAAGCGGTACGAAGTCCTACTACCTGGAGTCCAAAACAGGTCCAAGCTTCCGGGGAGCAAGCACCGAGGAACAGCGTGCGGTTTCGCGAACGCTGAATTACTCCCATCGACGGGTGCTGCTGTTCGGTGAGACGCTGGCGCGGGAAGGGATTAACAAAATGATGGATGTACTGGCGCGTATTCCGCAAAACCGTCTGTCTTCCCTGGTTGTTATTACGAAGGGATCAGCGATGGAAGTGCTTCAGGCAGATGCCCCGATTGAGCAATATCCGGCAGAAATGGTGCGTGAGCTCAACTATTCCTATATGAAAAAACCTCGTTCTATTAAGCTGCTGATAAATTCCGTCCTGCTGGATGGCATTGACCCGGTGGTGCCGGTGATGTCTCTGGTGAAGAATGGGCCTTCTAACCTTAAAGACAAGAAGACGAATATTCAGGTCGATGGACTGGCTGTGTTTCGCAAAGACAGGTTAACAGGGATTATAGATAACCACCTCAGTCGGTTTCTGCTTTTGGGTATGGAGCAAGCCAAGGAGACAGAAATATTTATCCACCCTCCCAAAGGTAGAGGCTACATATCTGTACACCTCATCGAAAATAATGTCCATATCAAGCCATATATTCGTGGGAACGATATTCGCATGACCGTTCATATGAACTGTAACGGGAATGTGAAGGAAAATGAGACGGATTTCGATATTTCCAACGAGGAAAATTTGAAGTGGCTGGAACAGCAGACAGCCGAGGAAATTAAGAGGGAGCTGGGAGAGGGTGTCAAGGTGATCCAGCAAAAATATCACTCAGACGTACTTGGTTTGGGCCGGGCTATTATTACGAGTCATCCGGATGAATGGGAACGGATTAAACCTCAATGGGATCAACTGTATCCCAAGGTGGAGGTCACTATAGATCCGGTCGTGCATATTGAAAATATCGGTGCAGTCACCAAACCATTCGGGGTCAAAAAGGAGCAAATCCAGAATGAATAAAGTATTTCTATTACCTTTATTGCTGGCTATGCTCTTCATGTATCTGATTGACCGCAAAAGTATTAGGGATGCGCCTGCCGTCAATCGCTGGATCTCACGCGTATTGTATGTCATTAGCATTGGTGTCTGGATTTACGGAACATCAACGAAGAGCACTGTTTATGTGGCTACATGGCTGGCCCGTTTTATTGACATGTGGCTCCCCCCTACGTTGTAAATCGTGTAATGGATGCCTGCGGGCAAAAGGAGGATGTACCTGCATGAGACAGTTCACAACCAGACAAATCGTGCTGCTTGGTGTATTGATGGAGGTCGCTATTACCCTTATACATGCTCCGGCGCAGGCAGCAGATTACGCGAATCAACATGCCTACTGGACCTGTGTAATTGCAGCTATCGTGCTATGCTTGCCGATTTGGGCCATGTTGAGACTCAAGCGGCGTTTTCCTGATCAGGACCTGATGCAGGCCATGGTGAGCTTTCACCCTGTGCTAGGACGGATGCTGCTTGCAGTCTACCTTATTTTATTTCTGATCATTTTTGCAAGGGATTTGAGAGTTATCACGGATTTGGTGGAGGTTGTACTTTTGCCGCTGACTCCGATTGTTGTCGTATCTCTTATTTTGCTTTTGACTCTGGCGTTTATGGCCAAAGGCGGAATAAGCACCATCGTGAATATGACCGAGATTTTTGTACCTTTGTTGATTCTGACGCTGCTGACCATGCCGCTTTTTTTCGGGCGTAATATGGATTTTTCGGTACTGAGACCCTATTTACATCCGGAAGTAGATGGAGTGATCAAGGGCAGCTGGCGCATGCTGGGATATATGGCCGATATCATGATGGTTCCCTTTGTGATTTCTGGGAAGAGCTATAATGGGCGTAGTGCGTGGTATGGGCATTTGCTCGGAACCGCATTTCTGACCATGCTGATGTTGCTGTCGGAGTTGGTTATTGGTGTTCCTATCTTGTCCCGGCTATTTTATCCATCCTATGAACTAGTGCGTCAATTGCAGCTAACGGACTTTCTGGATCGGTTCGACTTGTTCGTGGCCGCACTGACCGTACCGACCTTTCTTACGAAGATTGGGGTTGACCTGTACGTTACCAGTTTGGCAGTAAAGCGTATGTTTGCCCATGCATGGGGAAGTCTGATGGTTTGGCCCGTAGGTTTGTTGGGTTACGTCTGTTCGTTTATGCTGTTCTCCAACATCGTGCAAATTTATGATTTCAGCCGGGAGTGGACCGCGGTGATGATCATTTTTTTTGTTATCATGCCCTTGTTGCTATGGATGTTGCTCCGACCCAAATCTAAAGGGAGAGGCGGAGATGATAAGGCATCTAACGGAGAGCGGGATAGCAGTAGTCAGAAAGAAAGCCAGCATGGAGGCAGAACAGGACACGACCACTTATAAGATTACTGTATTTATCGGAAAAGTAATTCTTATTTGTCTTTTACCCCTCTGATTGTATACTTGGTAGAAAGAAATACGACTTCTACAAGGGAGGCAACAGAATGGCACAACGCATGGCAGGTAAGAGAGTCGCTCTTGCTGGTCCCCGTAAAGCAGAAGAAATGGCGCTGCTAGTTGTGAAGATGGGGGGTGAGCCAGTACAGCGCCCGGCCCAGGGCACCGTTTTTTTGGATGATATCGAGCTGCGCAACGCTGTTGTATCGTGGGTGAAGCACCCTCCGGACTGGTACATCTTCACGACAGGTATGGGGCTGGATGCCCTGTTTGATATGGCAGAGGATATGGGCGTGGCCGAACAGATCATGGAGTTGCTGCAATCTTCCAACATTGCAGCGCGGGGCTACAAGACGGTCAATGGACTCAAAAAGCGTGGCTTTACGCCAGCAGTACGAGACGAGGACGGAAGTTTGATCGGATTGACAGGAGCTTTCGCCCCATACGATCTGAAGGGGAAGGAAGTATTGTTGCAACTGCATGGCGATCCAGCTCCACGGTTGGTAAAGTGGCTGGACGAGCAGGGGGCAGTGACCCGCCAGGTACTTCCTTATAAGCATATCCCACCTGAGGAAGCAAAATTGCAGACGTTACTGGAGGATGTTATCCATCGTAATGTTGATGCTGTTACGTTCACAAGTGGTCCGCAAATCCGATTTTTGGCCCAATATGCCAGAGAGCAAAATCGAATCGAGGATTTACTGGAAGCTTTTCGTGAGGATGTGATTGCTGTATCCGTAGGGAAGGTGACTGCACAGTCCATAGTGGAAGAAGGGATTGACCGAGTCGTGTTTCCAACCGAAGAGCGCATGGGCGCGATGATGGTGGAGTTGGGTAAATATTTTGAACATAACGATTCGGTGCATGGCTGTGGTCTGAAGATCGTGAATGGTCATTGAAATGAGATAGAAATTATAAATGCAGTATGCTAAAAAATGAACTTATATTTTGGGATACAGAGTAAAATAAAGATAAGGGCCTACGAGGTCTTTATCTTTTTTTGTTGGACATGCATCGACAAAAATTTTTGTTATAGCGAAAATGTTTATCTAATATAATGAATAAGTTTCGATGCATGATACTTAGGACAGGAGCTGAGACGTTAATGAATTCTATTTGCGTATTTGCCGGGTCCAGACCTGGACATTCATCGGTATATGTTGAGGCTGCAGGCAAGCTGGGGGAAGCCATGGCTCGCCATCATATCCGTCTGATCTATGGTGGATCTAGCAGGGGGCTGATGGGAGAGGTGGCGGATGGAATGCTGGCGGGTGACGGTCAGGTCACTGGCATTATGCCCACCCTGTTATTTGATGCAGAGATCATTCATCGGGGAGTTACCGAATTTATTGAGGTAGCAAGCATGCATGAGCGTAAAGCGGCAATGAGCGAGATGGCCGATGCGTTTATCGCTCTTCCGGGTGGCTTGGGAACCTTCGAGGAGCTATTCGAGGTATTGTGCTGGGCGCAAATCGGGATTCATCGCAAGCCCATTGGGCTGTTGAATGTGAATGGATATTTTGACCCGTTAGTAGAAATGGTGCGTCATAGCGTGCAAGAAGGGTTTACCGGGGCCGAGCACCCAGCGTTATTAAGTATCTCTGCGGACCCGGACGAATTGCTACATATGTTAAAAAATAAAGCAGAGAACTTGAAATAAAGCGTTTTTCGTGCTTGCACAACTGATTGAGGCAAGGTTATGATAAGACCCATAATCAAATAGCGGACAGACAAGGTGCCTTTGCGATTGAGCAAAGGGTAACAGGGAATCGGGTGCAAATCCCGAGCGGTCCCGCCACTGTAAGGAAGAGGATTTTTTAAAATGGTCACTCGTGAAAAACGGGGAAGACGAAAGAATCCGTTGATGCCAAGCCAGGAGACCTACCTTGATCTGTATGCACCGTTAACCTTCGCGGAGAGGATGGGTGTACGAAATCAGGAAATCAGGCACACGTTGCTTTTTCCATGTTGGCTAGAGGTTTGCGTGGATATGAACGTGCAGCAGCGTTTGAAACGTAAACAGTCAGATGGAAAACAACGGCAGGCTGGAGGAAGACAAATAGTGTCTTCTTACGCTGTTTGTTCGTCTGATGAGAGATGCGTACATAGAAACCCCATCCGGGCAGGATGGGGTTTTTTGAGTTACACGATGTGCATAAATCATTGAAATAGATAGCATAGCTGCCCTGAAAAGGATGAATAGGAGGAGCACGATGAGCCCATTAGGAAAATTGCTGGTGATTGGATTTGGACCAGGAGATATGGAACATATCACAAAACGGGCGCTGGATGCGCTGGCCGAAAGTGAGGTCATTATCGGCTACAATACCTACGTTGATTTGATCCGTCCGTTGTTGAACGGACAGGAGATTGTACGCACAGGAATGACAGAGGAAGTGAGCCGTGCGCAGGAGGCGGTTCGCCAAGCAGAGATGGGCAAGAAGGTAGCTGTCATTTCCAGTGGAGATGCGGGAGTCTATGGTATGGCAGGGCTGGTGTATGAGGTACTGATGCAAAAAGGCTGGCGACGCGAGGACGGGGTTGAGGTAGAAGTCGTACCGGGGATCTCGGCTATTCAGTCCTGTGCATCACTGTTGGGGGCGCCAGTTATGCATGATGCGTGCACGATCAGTCTGAGTGATCATCTGACCCCATGGGAAACGATTGTGAAGCGCGTAGAAGCAGCTGCTTCGGCCGATTTTGTAATTGCATTATACAACCCGCGCAGTGGTCGGCGTACCCGCCAGATTGTGGAGACGCAGTCCATTTTGCTGCGTTACCGCGATCCGCAAACTCCAGTCGGGTTGGTGAAAAGTGCTTATCGTGAACGTCAGCAAGTTATTGTAACGACGCTGGAAGATATGCTGAACCATGACATTGGGATGCTGACGACTGTAATCATCGGCAATTCCTCGACGACGGTGTATGACGGCTTGATCGTGACTCCGCGCGGATATCAGCGCAAATACACATTAGATGCGACCGAGCAGGCACTCAAGCCGCATCAGCGTCTCCGCACGGAAGCGGAGCCGTGGTCGCTGGGAGCACAAGAGGATACACTGCAAGCAGGCGCAGCCCCGACTACGCCCGCTGGACCCTCCGCGAGCGGCGCTGCGGTTGCGACGCAGGCAACGACTGCTGTGCAAACCGGCGCAGCCCCGGCATCGCTGGCAGCAGAGGCACTAAGCCGTCTCGCTGTCGGCGGCAAGCTGCCTGGCGAAGCCAACGCTCGCTGGAGCGGGCAAGTGCCTACCGCCGAGAGCACCGCCGGAACGTTAGCGGTGGCCGGAGCGGGGGCTACGGCTGGAATGGCGACAGGCGGCTTTGGCAAGCCTGCGCTGTTTGAGGTGGGCGTTTCCCCGGGTGTGGGAAACAAGAAGTTCACCGCTCGTCAGATGGCGCTGCTCGCCGAGGTAGCGGGTGATGACGGCGAGCTGGAATACACGCCAGATCATCAGATCGTGCTGCGCGTGCCGTGTGCAGACCCCGAGGAACTGGTCGGACGGCTGCGGGATGAACGATTCATTGTCATGCCGATTGGCGATGTGTTTAAGGTGAAGGCGTGCGACTTCTGCAATATGGAGAAGGATGACGCTGTGCCTGTGGCTGAGCATCTACAGGTTGTACTTGGCGGATTACAGGCACCCAAGGAAACGAGTATTGCTTTGAACGGATGCGGTATGGCCTGCTATGGAGCGGTGCTGGAGGATATCGGAATCGTCTATCGCAAGGGAGGATACGACCTCTTCCTCGGTGGCAAAAAATTCGGTCGCAATGCTCATGCCGCTCAGCCTGTAGCGGAAGGAATTCCGGGTGATCAGATTACTGATATCGTGGAGAACGTCATTGCTGAATATAAGGAAAAAGGGCATCCGAATGAGCGTTTTCATAAATTTTTTAAACGTGTAGGGGTCGTTGCGGGTTTCCGGCATGAAGATACACCAGCAACGGTAGAAGTGAATGCGGTTTGTGGTGATTAATGGAATGAAGGCCTGATGAACTGGATACAAGCATATATATAAAATAGGGCGTCATGCAGGTTATCCCTATAAAGAGGAGGAAAAAACAGCAGTGGATGCAATATTGTTGGTTGGACATGGAAGTCGGGACCCGGAGGGGAACCAGGAACTGCTAGAATTTGCACAGGCAGTGGCAGACCGGGTACCGGATATGTGCGTGGAAACCTGTTTCTTGGAGTTGGCACGTCCCAGCATTGCTGAAGGGATGCAAACATGTGTGGAGAAAGGGGCGACGCGTGTCGTTCTTATTCCGATTATCTTGTTCGCAGCGGTACATGCCAAAATTGATATTCCGATGGCTATTGACCGGGCAAAAGTAAAGTATCCGCAGGTGGAATTTGTATATGGACGTCCGATTGGTGTTCACGAGAAAATCGTCAGCATTCTGCAAAGCCGCTTGAAAGAGGCCCGTCCGGTTGCAATTCCAGCGGGAATGAATAGCGCTGTAGAGGCATTTGCCGAGGTATCCGACGAAGAAACGGCGGTACTTGTATTAGGACGCGGAAGTAGCGATCCAGATGCGAACAGTGACTTTTTCAAAATCACCCGTATGCTGTGGGAGCAGCTTTCTTATACGTGGGTAGAGAGCAGCTTTATCGGTGTGACGCAGCCTTCTTTTCCCGATGGATTGGAGCGTTGTGTACGATTAGGGGCCAAAAAGATTATTGTGCTTCCCTATTTTCTGTTCACGGGTGTGCTGATTAAGCGCATCGGAGAAATGACCCAGGAATTTGCCGAGGCTCACCCTGCATTACAAGTGGAGATGGGCGGATATTTTGGTTTCCATCCCCAATTGATTGAACTGGTGCTGGAGCGAGCTAAGGAAGGCTTGTTTGGCAAGGTTACGGCCAATTGTGATAACTGCCAGTTCCGTCTGGAGGCGCAGGAGCACCACCATCATCACCACGATCATGACCACGATCACCATCATGAGCATGAGCACGACCATGAACATCATCATCATGCACATGAGCACGATCATCATGATCACCATACACACAGCCACGATCACACTCATGAGCATGTCCATGCTCACAGCCATGATGACCATGATCACCATCACGAGCATTCACATACGCCATCTGTAGTGAACGGAAGCGGGCAGGTGAAGGGCTCATGATATTCATGCTATGCGGAACGAGCGACGCTCGGGAATTGGCGCTGCAAATCCGTGACAATGGCTTCAACGTATTGACCTCGGTCGTAACCGAAAGCGCGGCAGCCAGCTTGTCCGAAGTGGGACTAGACGTACGTACAGGACGAATGACAGCCGATGAAATGGCTGCAATGATTCGGGAGCAGGGAATACTGGCCGTCGTTGATGCCAGTCATCCTTTTGCAGAAGAAGCACATGCGAATGCGATGACAGCCGCTCGCGTATCTGGAGTTCCTTATATTCGCTACGAGCGGGCGGGACTGGTGTATGACAATCATCCGTTGCTCCACATCGTGTCTTCCTATGAAGAGGCCGCATTAGAAGCGAAGCAACTCAAAGGCTCTGTAATGCTTACGACAGGCAGTAAGACGCTCGGCACGTTCACCAAGCATTTACTCGGAGACCCGGAGATTCGTCTGGTTGCACGCATGCTGCCGCGCTTGGACAATATGGAGAAATGCAGCGAACTGGGCATGGAGCAAAAGAATATTATTGCCATGCAGGGACCCTTTTCCCGCGAGATGAATGAAGCATTGTACAAGCACTATGGCACGACCGTGATGGTCACCAAGGAAAGCGGACGCACGGGAGCAGTGGATGAAAAGGTTCAATCTGCATTGGAGCTGGGGATTCACGTACTTTTGATTTCCAGGCCGGAAGTGGAATTTGGCACAGTATTTGATCAATTCGAAGGAGTCATCGACGCATTGCGTATAGACAAAGAGAAAACTTCAATTTGAGTTGAGTCTTGCCCCTGCGAGTCCAGTCAATCTGGAACGACTTCTGGCATGTATTTAAAATATAGTCATCTTAAAATGTGCAGTTTTTGTGTAGAGGTGTTTGTAACTCCTTAACATGAATGTTATTTTCCCTATATAAGACGAACTTGAAAAATGAACATAAAACGGAGTAGTCGGAATGGTGCTGTACAAGCGTAGCGGTCGCTTTTGTCCCCGGATTTCTACGCTGATCATAGGTTTTATTCAAGGAATCCGGGGGCGGTGGCGATGGGAAGCACCATCCGACTGCGTAGTGGAACAATAGGTAACTTTAATGTTCTAAGCTAATTTAATTTTCTAATTTTCCATAAGGGAGTGGTCGATACGATGGATTTTAAAACAGATTTCAAACCGCTAACGGTACAGCCGCAGGAGATTGAAGGCAAAAGCTTCGAGATGATCACAGAAGAACTGGGAGAGCATCCTTTTACAGCAGAGCAATATCCCGTTGTACAGCGTGTCATTCATGCATCTGCTGATTTTGAGCTGGGCCGGAGCATGGTGTTTCATCCAAAAGCGATTGAAGCCGGGGTTGCAGCTATTCGCGCAGGGCAGCAGGTAGTGGCGGATGTGCAAATGATTCAAGCGGGGCTGAGCAAGGATCGTATCCGTCAATTTGGTGGGGATGTGCATGTGTACATATCTGACCCTGACGTCATGGAAGAAGCGAAAAGGCTGAATACGACACGCGCCATTATTTCGATGCGCAAAGCGATTCAGGCGGGCGAAGGCGGTATCTATGCCATTGGTAATGCACCGACAGCGTTGTTGGAGTTAATTCGTCTGGTGAAAGAAGGAGCGGCTAAGCCCGGACTGGTAATTGGCATGCCCGTAGGCTTCGTCTCGGCGGCAGAATCCAAGGACGAGCTGCGCAAGCTGGATATTCCGTTCATTACGAATATTGGACGCAAGGGCGGCAGTACAATTGTCGTAGCAGCATTGAATGCGATCTCCTTAATGGCTGTCCGCTAGATGCGGTTGTCCGTTTGCTGTATCATGAAATGAATTGGAACATGATCAGCAGAAGAGGTTAAGGAGGAATTGGCATGGAAAAGGAAGCGGCGTCCGTCGACAGGCCCAAACGGATGAAAAGCGGTGAAGCTCCCGCACCGGACAAGCCGATGCGGTCAGGCTTTACGACTGGAGCTTGTGCGGCTGCAGTGGCCAAAGGAGCGGTACAACTGCTCATCACGGGCATTCCGCCGAAGGAAGCAGTGATATCGCTGCCCGCGGGCTTTGATCATGCGTTTGAGCTGATTGAGCCTGTGTGGGACGCGGACGAAGCTTCCTGCACGACGATCAAGGACGGTGGCGATGACCCAGATGCCACGCATCAGGCGAGAATTAGCGCCTCTGTTAGCTGGCGCGAGGAGCTGGGCATTGAGTTGGACGGTGGCATCGGCGTGGGGCGGGTAACGAAGCCCGGTCTGCCTGTGCCTGTCGGGGAAGCAGCGATTAATCCGGTGCCGCGCCGGATGATTACGGAGGCTGTGACAGGCGTGCTTGAAGAGCACGGATCGGCCAAAGGTGTCCGTGTCGTCATCAGCGTACCGGACGGTGAAGAAATTGCCAAGAAAACGTTGAACGGGCGACTTGGCATTCTTGGCGGTATTTCCATACTAGGTACGCGTGGAGTGGTCGTTCCGTTTTCCACGTCAGCTTATAAAGCCAGTGTCGTGCAGGCCATATCGGTTGCGCAAGCGATGAACTGCCAGGAAATAGTCCTGACCACAGGTGGCAGCAGTGAAAAATATGCCATGCAAATGTACGATCAGCTGACGGAAGAGGCCTTTATTCAGATGGGGGATTTTGTCGGCTTTGCCATTAAGCACGGGAAACGGCTGGGAATGAAAAAGATTATTCTCGTCGGTATGCCCGGCAAGCTGTCGAAGGTAGCTCAAGGTGTCATGATGGTTCACTCCAAGAGCGCACCGGTGGACTTTGGCTTTTTGGCTGAGGTCGCGCGTGAAGCAGGTGTGGACGAGTCGCTTGCAGCGGCAGTGGCAGAGGCGAATACAGCTACGCAGGTGGCAGATATGATGACGGAAGCGAATGCGCTGAGCTTTTTTGAAAAGCTGTGTACCTATGGATGTCAGCATTGTCTGGACCATGCAGGTGGTGGAATTGTCGTGGAAATGGTACTGGTAACGATGAAAGGGAACGTGCTGGGGAGGGCGAGAGTCGGTGAGTAGAGTGATTCGTGTCATTGGTATCGGTGAAAATGGAGCGGCAGGTCTGTCGCAGGAGACGCTGGAGCACATTGAGCGTGCCGACCTGCTGGTTGGTGGAGAACGCCAGCTAGCCTTTTTCAAGGCATTCGCAGGGGAAAAACGAACATTAAAGAGCGGCTTATCTGCCGTGGTAGAAGAATTGGGACGGTTGCGCAATGACAAGGATATTGTCGTGCTTGCGTCAGGCGATCCGCTTTTTTTTGGAATTGCAGGTTATTTGTCTGCCAAGCTGGGGGCTGAACATCTGGATATTTTGCCGCATCTCAGCTCGGTTCAGCTGGCGTTTGCGCGTCTCGGTGAAAGCTGGCAGGATGCGGTGCTGGAAAGCGTACACGGCCGTCCGATGACCGGATTGGCGCAGCGGATCGACGGACAGAACAAGGTCGCGCTGCTGACGGATGACCGAAATCATCCCGCCACAGTCGCTGCCTATTTGCTGCATTATGGTATGACGGAATATGATGCCTTTGTCGGCGAGCATTTGGGCGGACCGGATGAGGCGTATCGGCATTATACGCTGGAAGAGATGGCGCAGAGAACGTTCCAACCATTGAATGTGGTTATTTTACGCCGCCGTAAGGGAGAAGACGTGCCTGCAATTCGTCGGGGATTTGGCTTCGAGGATGCGGAATTTCACCAGCGCAAGCCGGAAAAAGGGCTGATCACGAAGCGTGAAGTACGCGTATTCAGCTTGTCCGAGCTGCGTCTGACCGAACGAAGCATCGTATGGGATATCGGCGCAGGCTCCGGCTCTGTAGCGGTGGAATGTGCGCGGCTGGCCAGGTATGGACAAGTATTTGCCATTGAGAAGAATGAAGGCGATCTCGCTAATGTGGAAGCAAACAAAATCAAATTCCGCACCGATTTCCCGGTCATTCATGCCAAAGCGCCTGCCGGATTGGAAGATCTGCCAGACCCGGATGCGGTGTTTATCGGTGGGAGCGGGGGAGAATTGGCTGAGCTGATTCGTCTGTGTGCTTCCCGTCTGCGTAAGGATGGACGAATTGTAGTGAATGCTGCAACGATTGAGACGCTGCATGACGGTATGAAGGCGATGCAAGCAGCAGGTCTCGAAACTTCGGTGACGTTACTGCAAACAGCGCGTAGCAAGCCGATTTTGAATATGACTCGTTTTGATGGACTCAATCCGATATATGTTATTACAGGACAGCCGGTGGTGGACGTGGCTGATGAAGTAGCAGGGGAGTAAGCTGGTAATTCAAGAGGGGGAGAGAGACAGCATGAATACGACGGCAACAGGAACACTTTACGGCGTAGGTGTGGGGCCGGGTGATCCCGAGCTGATTACAGTCAAGGCGTATCGCATGATTCAGGAATGTGCAGTTGTGGCTTATCCGAAGAAACGCCGGGGAGGTAAGTCGTATGCTCACGAGATCGTGGAGTTGTACGTCAACCCGGAGGAAAAGGAGATGCTGGGACTCATTTTTCCAATGACCAAGGACCCGGTTGTACTGGAGCGTGAATGGAACAAAACGGTGGTTGCTTGCTGGGAGGCACTGAGTCAAGGCAAGGATGTAGCCTTTGTCACAGAGGGAGACCCTAATCTGTACAGTACCTTTATTCATTTGGCACGGCTCATGAAGGATCTCCATCCAGAGGTGCCGATTGTATCTATTCCGGGCATTTCGTCTGTGTTGGGAGCGGCGGCAGCGCTGGAATTGCCTTTGGCAGACGGAGATCAGCAGGTCGGTATAATTCCGGCTACGGATGATCGGGAAGCGATGAAGCGGGCGATTGAGAATCACGATACGGTCGTGTTTATCAAGGTTGCCAAGGTGCTGGATTTGATTTTGGATGTGCTGGATGAACTCCATCTTGGGGACCGTGCTTCTGTCATTACCAAGGTCACTTCTCCTTATGAAATGGTATGGCGCAACGCACGTGAGCTGCGCGGACAGGAACTTGAATATTTGAGTTTAATGGTGGTGAGCAAATGACGTTGGAGCCCAAAGTATATATTGTAGGAGCAGGTCCCGGCGACCCGGAGTTGATTACTGTCAAAGGCTCCCGGATTCTACGCACGGCCGATGTGGTATTGTACACGGATTCACTCGTGAACGACGAGTTGATTGCCACGGCCAAACCAGAGGCGCAGGTACTGCAAAGCTCAGGCATGGACCTGGAGCGGCAGGTCGAGATCATGAGCGAGGCTGTGCAGGCTGGACGCAGTGTAGCTCGCGTACATACAGGCGATCCGGCAGTGTACGGTGCCATTTTGGAGCAGATGGTGTTGCTGAAGCAGCGCGGAGTAGCATACGAAATCGTGCCGGGCGTCAGCTCGGTCTTTGCTTCTGCGGCCGTGTTGGGTGCAGAGCTAACTGTGCCTGACCTGACGCAGACCGTCATTCTGACGCGTGCCGAAGGCCGTACACCTGTACCAGATCGGGAAAAGCTGCGTGATTTGGCTTCCCATCACTGCACAGTGGCCTTATTCCTCAGCGCAACGCTGGCGAAGAAGGTAGTTGTTGAGTTTCTGGCGGCAGGCTGGAGCGAGGACACGCCTGTAGCGGTTGTACAGCGAGCGACCTGGCCGGATCAAAAGATCGTACGCACGACGCTTGCCGAATTGCCAGCTGATCTGCGTGCAGCAGGTATTACGATGCATGCCATGATTTTGGCAGGCTGGGCGCTGGACCCGGAGCTGGTGGACAAGGACGCGCATCGTTCCAAGCTGTACGACAAGTCGTTCACCCATGGCTACCGGAAGGGAGTGAAGCCCGGTGAGTAATCCATTTGCCGCTGTGGCGATCACGAAGCATGGAGTGGAAATGGTCCGCAATTTGGGAGACAGCTTTCCGGGCACGGATGTGTATTACATGTCCAAGTTTGAGCGTGGCGACGAGCAGGAGCGTGGCATTCAGTTGTTCGAAGGCTCGGTCAAGCTGATTTTGCCGGATTTATTTAAACAATATAACGGTATTATTTTGTTTATTTCTCTCGGTGCAGTAGTTCGTATGATTGCACCAATTTTGGTGGATAAAAAGGTAGATCCAGCGGTAGTTGTCATTGATGATCGCGGCGAGCATGTCATTAGCGTATTGTCTGGCCATTTAGGTGGCGCCAATGAATTGACCCGCCATGTAGCGGCTGTATTAGGCGCACGTGCTGTAATCACGACCGCATCAGACGTGCAGGGCACGATTCCGGTGGACATGTTTGGTCGGGAATTGGGTTGGGTGGTCGATAGCTTCGACAAGGCCACTCCTGTGAGCGCCGCTGTTGTGAACGAGGAGCCTGTTGCGCTCATACAAGAGACAGGCGAACGGAACTGGTGGCGTTATGACAAGCCTGTACCTGGACATATCAAGGTATATGCTTCGACGGCAGAAGCATTACAAGAACCATTTAACGCCGCGTTGGTCGTGAGTGACCGTTTATTGGAGCCGCAGGAAGAGGAGCAGCTTCTTTCTAATGGCGTGCTGTACCGTCCGAAAAGCTTGGTGCTTGGCATCGGCTGCAACCGTGGGACTGCATTAGAGGAGCTGGAGGCGGGTGTGCTGGACACCTTGCAAGAGCTACGTTTGTCCGTGAAAAGCGTACGGAATATTGCCACCATTGATCTGAAAAAGGACGAAGAGGGCTTACTTGCCCTTTGCGCCAAATACGGTTGGGAGCTGGTGACATATACTCCGTCAGAGCTGAATACGGTGCAGCTTCCCAATCCATCGGAAACCGTCTTCAAATACACTGGTGCATATGGGGTCAGTGAACCATCAGCCCTGTTGTCTTCAGGTGCAGACCATTGGCTGCTGGAGAAGAAAAAAAGCGGCAATATGACGTTGTCTGTAGCGCGGGTTTCCTATGACTGACGTCATGAAGCAGGCTGTACAGTCTGATCCATCTGCCGCTACGCGCAGAAGCCGTATTGTTGTTGCTGGCACAGGCAGCGGTGCAGGCAAAACAACTGTTACACTCGGGCTGATGAAGGCTTTCGCCGATAGCGGCCTGCGAGTGCAGGGTTTTAAGTGCGGACCGGATTATATTGATCCGACCTATCATACTGCCGCGACCGGGTCTTCTTCCCGTAATCTGGATTCTTGGATGACCTCACCAGATACGGTGCGTGAAATCTTTATCCGTGCTTCTGAAGGCGCGGATATTTCCGTGATTGAAGGCGTCATGGGGCTGTATGACGGCAAGGACCCGCTCAGCAACACCGGCTCGACCGCTGAGATCGCCATGCTGACGGACAGCCCTGTATTGCTGGTGGTCGACGTGCGCAGTATGGCACGAAGCGCCGCCGCTATTGTGCTCGGCTTTCAGCGCTTGGAGCCCAAGCTGCGCATTGTGGGCGTAATTGTGAATCGCTGCGGTAGCCAAGGGCACTATGGCATCGTCAAAAAGGCGATTGAGCAGGAGTGCGGCATCCCCGTGCTCGGCTGGTTAAAGCGTGATGACGGGCTGGATATTCCCGAGCGTCATCTGGGATTAGTACCTGCTGTGGAACGCGGCGAGCTGGAGCCGCTTTTCCAACGGGCGGCAGAGCTGATCCGCGCGGGTACGGATCTGGATGCACTGCGGGCATTGGCAGATTCGGCTCCGCCGCCCAGCCCGCCTGATCACCCATTATTTTCCCCGGATTGGCTTCCATCAGTAGGGCATGAAGCTGATACCGGGGAACGTCCCGTCATCGCCGTCGCCAGAGACGCGGCTTTCAATTTTTACTACCCGGAAAATATGGATTTGCTACGTCAGGCGGGAGCGGAGATTGTCTATTTCAGTCCTCTGGCGGGAGAACGCGTACCTGAGCAGGCAAGCGGCCTATATCTGGGCGGCGGTTTCCCCGAAGAGTTTGCCGCAGATATCGCTGCAAATACAGGCTTTTTGGAAGATATCCGCAACGCGGTGAGCCGGGATATGCCAGTATTCGCCGAATGCGGCGGTTATATGGTACTGGCACGGACACTTACGGATCGTATGGGTAATGTCCATCACATGGCCGGGGTTATTCCGTCGGACGTCCGCATGCAAGAGAAACGGGCCGCACTGGGATACCGGGAAGCAACCGCTTTGCAGGATTGCTTGCTGCTGGAGGCTGGAGAGACAATTCGGGGACATGAATTTCATTATTCTGTCATGCACTATGATGAATCATCCGCCCCCTACTCCTATGCCTATCAAACCAAGGGGATGCGTGGTCTCCAGAGCGAGGGCTATGCGAAAGGGAACCTTTTGGCAGCCTACACGCATGTTCATCTCGCTTCTCTTCCCAAAGCGGCAACACGCTGGGTGGAACAATGCCGGGCTTACGGTCAATAGTTTTGCAACCGAGTCCACTACTTCATAGAAACGAAAAAAAGCCGATTCCCCTAAAGGGGCCGGCTTTTCTAAATATCAATAGACTTAAACCTTACATAGTCTGGAAGCGTATACATTACTTTTTTGGTGATTCGCTTACATGAGCTTTTTCAGTTGGGAAATCCTTCCCTGACTCACACCAAGCATGGAGGCGAGTTGTTTTTGTGAAGATGCTGGATGTTCTTCCATAAGCTCTCTCATTTTCTCCAAAATAACGTCCGTGCGCTGATAAATTTTTTTCATATGCATATTTTGCTTAAGTGGGGATGAATGGGTTTCAGTCGCTGTGACCGGAAGTAAATCTTCCGTTTTCATCGAGGCTGCACATTCATCGCAGATAAACTGATCTTTAAAGTAGGTGTTGGTATCAACCGCACCGCAAAAAATACAGTTGGTTGATTTGTACTTACGGAGCATGAGTGTCTGGTCTTCAATAAAAAACTCTAATGGATCGCCGATGTCAATCTCCATCGTCATGCGCAACTCTTTAGGTAGCACAATTCGCCCCAAGCTGTCCAAGGGCCGGGTCATTCCAGTCCTTTTCATTCATGCAACCTCCCCGGTTTTTTAAGATTTATAGAATGTATAAGGTTTGAGGCAATTCTTATCAATTCTATAACCGCAAGCATAAATTCTTACAAAAAGCGGCCCTTTATTGTTAATCAAGCATGGACGCACTTTTTTTCTTACGAGTATACCATAAACAGGCCGAATCGCCATCGTTCAGATTTATAAATTTTGAATAAGTTTATCCCGAGCGAACATATATGCTATAATCTTCTGCTAAAGGATTTAATAGGCCGTCTGTAGAATTATTTATATATGCCGTAGCTCGGACAATGATGGCGGTGTTATGGGAAATGGATGAGGGCCAAACGGAATTTTCTGAGCGTTTTGACCCCACAAACAAGAATAAATGACACGGGTCCCGCCTTTAAAGTCCTTATATACAAGTCAGGCAAGGAGGATTTATCATGGAAAAAAGAAAAGCATTGTTGTTAGGAGATTATTCGTATCCGGAGTTTCACCCGCTGCAAGGGGTGGACGAAGAGATTAGCCATATTTTACAGGATTGGATGACCGTACAATGCAGTGAGAATCGTAAAATGCTGCTCAAGGAAAATCTAACCCCATTCGATCTATGTATCTCGTACTGTGATAGCCGCAAGGAGGTCCTGTCTCCTCAACAAACAGCAGGATTGCTGTCCTATGTTAGCGGCGGGGGTGGATTGCTTGTGCTGCATAACGGAATCACATTGCAAGGACGGTATGAGATTGCACAATTAATGGGGGCGCGTTTCTTGCGGCATCCGGCTGCCGGACCACTTTCCTTCAAAGTAACGGCGCCGGATCATCCGATTATGGAAGGAATCGAGCCGTTTGAGATCCAAGAGGAACCGTATCGTTTTGACTTTGATCCATTCACTGAAAAAACACTACTGATGGAATATGAACACGAGGGCGAGTGGTGGCCGGCGGCATGGTCACTGTCCTATGGCTTGGGTCGGGTCGTCTATTTGATGCCTGGACATAATCAGCCAAGCTTCCAGCACGAGGGATACCGCAAGCTGTTGCTTCAGGCTGCCAAGTGGGCTGGACGCTTTCCAGGTTAAACATAGATCATTCCATTCATTGAGGAAGGGGAGCTGCGAGCTTTATGCGGCTCCCCTTTTCAGGTTATACTATAGGTAATCACAGGTAGGGGAGGATATATTATGAGCGATTTGTTCAAAAAAGCCATCTCGTTGGGGTGGGGCCTCACCGTTGTCAGCAAAGAAAAGGTGGAGAAAGCCGTCGAGGATCTCGTAAACCGGGGAGAACTTGCGCCCTCGGAATCCAAAGCGCTGGTCGATCGTCTGATCGAACGAGGGGCAGAGGAACAGGGACAATTCAAAACAGTGATCCGCGAACAGGTTAGCCGCATTTTGCAGGAGCTGGAAGTACCTACCGAAAATGATGTTACAAGTTTGGAGCAACGTGTGGCATTGTTGGAAAAACAGGTAGCGGAGCTGGAAAAAGAAAAGGCGGCGCTTACGGGTTCGAGCGACGCTGAAGAAGCGAACCGGCTGGATTAAAATGGCGGTTCGTATGAAGCACGCCGGTCGTTACCGGGAAATTGCCATGGCGCTGGCGCGTCATGGCTTTGGCTATATGGTGGAAGAAATGGGACTGTTCCAGCTGCTGTCATTGCCTCGCAAGTGGCTGACGAGAGAAACTCCCGAGTCCAAAACGCTAGGTGAACGGATTCGACTTGTGCTGGAGGATCTGGGGCCTGCATTCATCAAGCTTGGACAGTTGGCAAGCACACGTGCTGACCTGCTGCCGGAGCCTATTATCCGTGAGCTGGTTAAGCTTCAGGATCAGGTACCGCCGTTTTCATCTGAAACAGCGCGTGGCATTCTGGAGCAGGAGCTGGACACGTCATTAGAGGACATACTGGTTCGTTTTGACGATGTTCCGCTGGCCGCTGCTTCGATCGGGCAAGTGCATCTGGGCAAGCTGCACAGCGGCGAAATGGTCGCCATTAAAATCCAGCGTCCTGGCGTTAATCGCATTATTCGGCGAGATTTGGACATTTTGCGGGAACTGACCGCTATGGCAGCCAAGCGCTGGGAATGGGTAGAGCGGTATCAGCTTCGCCAGATGGTAGAGGAGCTGGGGAGATCGCTCATTCAGGAGCTGGATTACAACCATGAAGCCCGTAACACAGAGAAGATTGCGCTCCAATTTGAGCAGGACCCACATATCTATATTCCGAAAATATACTGGGATCATACCTCTTCCCGTATACTGACCATGGAGTTTCTAGACGGAACTCACTTAGGTAGTCGTGAAGAGCTATTACGCCGTGGATATAACTTGAAAGAACTGGCGCAGCGGCTGGTGAACAGCATGCTGCATCAAATTTTTATGGAGGGTTTTTTTCATGCCGATCCCCATCCGGGGAATTTACTCGTTCTGAAAAATGGCAGTCTCGCTTATTTGGACTTTGGCATGACGGGAAGGCTGAGCGAAGAGATGAAGAATCATCTCGCTTCCCTCATTATTGCCCTGATGCGCAAAAATACCGATGCCATGGTTCGGTCTATCGAACGTTTGGGTCTGGTCGAACCGGACACCGACCTGAATGCGCTGCGTGCCGATCTGGACAAGATACGCGAAGATTACTCAGACGTTCCTTTCTCACAGGTCAGTATTGGTGATGCTTTGAACGACCTATTTGGCGCAGCGCAGCGCCATCGGATTGGTTTGCCGTCGGACGTCCTGTTGCTAGGCAAGGCGTTGCTGACACTGGAGGGGGTCGTGGAGCATCTGGACCCTGATCTCAGTATTATCGCTTTGGCTGAGCCCTTTGGTAACAAGCTGTTGAAGGAACGCTTCAGTGGTCGTCGTATCCGAGGCAAGCTACTGGGTGGTGCAACCGAGCTGGTGGAGACGCTGATGGAACTGCCAGGACAGGCGAGACATTTGGCCTCGATTATCAGCAAGGGCAAGCTTAAGCTGGAGGTTACTGTGCCGGAGCTGGAAATGCTTCTGCGCAGGCTGGATCAGATCAGCAACCGCCTCTCATTCAGTATCGTGCTGTTAGCGTTCAGCATTATTATGGTCGGACTGATTATCGGTTCATCGCTGAATCATCAGGCGACCATGCTGTGGAATGTACCTGCCATTGAAATCGGCTTTGTTGTAGCTCTCTTAATGGTTGCCTTTTTACTGTATTCCATTTTTAAATCGGGAAGGTTTTAGATACCGACCAGGAAGGAGGGGTTATGGATACACATAAGATGAATAATCTCCTAATTGCAGATGTGCCATGGCACCGCCTGACTACTCCTTATGGTAGGGGCACGGAGTTGCCACAATTGATATCCAACGGGGAGTACGCAGCAATTGCTGATCTGATAGAGCATCAAGGCACACTGTGGCAGGTTACGCCATGGGTGTTACTTTTCTTATTGCGTAATATGCATACGAGAAATTCGGATGATATCACGCTGAGTGAGTTGGAACTGTACCATGCGGTTGTTGGAGCATTGGACATGGAAAATGCACAAGAGGATTCACAGAAGTCTGTGGAATCTCTAACCATGCTGCTGGACGAAAAATATCTATGGCCGACAGACAGCGATCCAGAAGAAGATGAACTGGAGTGGGAAGAGGAAGAAGCACGCGGTTATGATCCGGTAGCTTTTTGGAGTTATTATGACTATAGCTATCGATTATTGAAGAAAGCACTGCCTGACTTTGAAAGCCTACTTCAGCACCATGCGGACTCGGAGATTGCTGAAGCTCTATCGGAGCTTGTACAGGAGTTGCGAAAATTTTAAATATAAGAAAACGAATAAGATGAAGATACTGGGCGATATTTCAAGGAAATAGATGATTTCTTTCTGTAAACAGCCTTTTAACTCATTCGTCTCTGCGAATTCCTTACGTTATAATGATGGACTGAATGTAACGGACCGGGTTCGTTTGAGAGAGACGAGCTGAATGATAGGAGAGCCTTGGCGATTGGCAGCTGGACGGATGCCCCGAAACACACGGGTTGCGAGTCAACACGCTACTCTCTGTAAATATAGGAGGCTGGAACGAGACAGTATGAATCTTAGACAACAATGGTTCGGTAATATCCGGGCCGATATACTTGCGGGCATGACTGTGGCGCTAGCACTAATTCCTGAGGCGATTGCCTTCTCGATCATTGCGGGGGTCAATCCCATGGTCGGACTGTACGCCTCCATCTCGATGGCAATTGTCATCTCTTTTGCAGGTGGACGTCCGGCGATGATCTCGGCAGCGACCGGGGCCGTAGCTGTACTGGTCGTTGGCCTGGTGAAGGATCATGGCGTGGAATATCTGTTTGCAGCTACCATTTTGGCAGGAATCATTCAAGTGCTGCTGGGTGTATTGAAAATAGGTCGTTTTATCAGCTTTATTTCGCAGCCGGTCATGACCGGATTTGTGAATGCGCTGGCGATCCTCGTCTTTATGGCGCAACTCACCCACTTTCATGGAGCTAATTGGATCATGTACGCGATGGTAGCGGGGACGCTGCTCATTGTGTATATTTTACCGAGATTTGTGAAAAGCATTCCTGCTCCATTGACGGCAATCATCATTATGACGATCATTACGTATGTATTTGGATTGAATGTGAAAACGGTAGGAGATATCGGTACGCTAACCAGCTCGCTGCCTTCATTCCATTTGCCGCAAATTGAGTGGTCGTGGCATACTTTGCGGATTTTGCTGCCGTATTCCTTTACGATGGCACTGGTTGGACTGCTGGAATCGCTGCTGACAGCCAGTATTTTGGATGAAATGACCGAAACGAAAAGCAATAAAAACCGGGAAGCCCGCGGCCAAGGGATCGCTAACTTTGTAAATGGCTTTTTTGGTGGCATGGGTGGTTGTGCCATGATCGGACAATCCGTCATTAATGTCAGCTCAGGCGGAAGAGGGCGTTTGTCCACTTTTACGGCTGGGGTATTCTTGGCCTTTCTGCTGCTCGTGCTTGGCGGGGTTGTAAAGGAAGTGCCAATGGGCGCATTGGTGGGAGTCATGTTCATGGTGTGTATTGGAACTGTGGATTGGAAATCGCTGCGAAATATTGCCAAGGTTCCGAAAGCAGATACGTTAATTATGGTAGTCACGGTGATCATCGTGGTGGCTACGCATGATTTGTCCAAGGGCGTGATCGTGGGCGTACTGCTGAGTGCCCTGCATTTTGGCTGGAAAATGGCTAAAATCCGCATTAGCGCGACGGAGAACAACGATGAGAAGGTGTACCATGTCAGGGGTCCGATGTTTTTTGCTTCAACGACTCATTTTGTCGATCATTTCGAACCTTCGGATGATCCAGAACGTGTCGTGGTGGACTTTAGCCATTCTCATATTTGGGATCACTCCGCAGTTACTGCCATCGGCAAGGTGCTGCAAAAGTATACGAAATCCGGCAAATCTATTACCCTGCAAGGGTTAAATGAGGAAAGCCGTTTAATTATAGAGAAGCTTGGCGGTCCTGTAGTTACAGAGCCACTCGTGTGATGAATCGTATAGCATAAATCAAAGCTTGAAATGAAATTTATTCATTTCAAGCTTTTTTTATTTATTTCTGAAATAAAACAACACTTTTCTTCCTAAATCATAGATAAATATGACAAATTTTCATCAAAGTATTGACGTAATAATTGGGCAGGAATACAATCATTGTTATTAAGCAAAGCAAATACATAGGAATAATCGAAAATCGAAAGGTATGCACATATGAACTTAGACTGGGAGTTTATTGTAGAGAGCTTGCCGTTATATGGAGAAGCTATGTGGCTGACGTTGAAGATCGCCTTTTTTGCTATTCTATTTTCATTAGTCGTCGGTTTGCTGTGCAGCACAGTGCTGTATTACAAGGTAAGGGGAATTAGCGGCATCATTGTTGCCTATATTGAGCTTTCCCGAAATACGCCGCTGCTTGTACAGTTATATTTTCTGTATTATGGGTTTACGAAAATAGGTCTGCATATGAGCGAAATGACGTGTGCCATTGTGGGCATGACCTTTTTGGGCGGGGGGTATATGGCTGAGGCGTTCCGTGGGGGAATGGAAGCAGTGAGTAAAACCCAGACGGAATCCGGGCTGAGTCTCGGGCTGTCCAAGATACAACTGGCGAGATATGTTATTTTGCCACAGGCTTTTGCCATCAGTGTTCCGTCTCTGGGAGCGAATGCGATTTTTTTGCTCAAGGAGACTTCCATTGTTGGCGCCATTGCTTTATTAGATCTGATGAATGTGGCAAAAGACCTGATCGGCATGTACTACAAAACAACAGAATCACTAATTCTGCTGGTATTGGCATATCTCGTCCTGCTTTTACCTTTGTCGATACTGCTGACGTGGGTGGAAAGGAAGGTGCGATATGCTGAATTCGGGGATTAATGTACTCTTTGAAGGTTCCAATTTCGAGCGTCTATTAGGGGGATTGCTCGTTACGCTGGAGATTGCGCTACTTTCCATTATTATTGGTACTCTATTAGGCATTTTGATGGGGTTGCTGCGCACCTTAAAATCAAGACCGATTCGGTTTGTGCTGAAATTATATTTGGAGACATTCCGCATTATTCCAATTCTGGTGTGGTTGTATGTCGTATATTTTGGATTTACTCCTTTGTTGAATGTGAATATCAGCGGGGAATTGACAGCAATTATTGTATTCAGCCTGTGGGGAGCGGCCGAGATTGGTGACATCGTTCGTGGTGCATTGGAATCACTGCCCAAGCATCAGATGGAATCCGGGCAGGCACTGGGACTGACATATAGACAGTTATACCGCCATGTGCTCATTCCCCAGGCGGTGCGCCGAATGCTTCCCGGTTCTATTAATCTGGCGACACGGATGATCAAAACCACTTCATTAGTGGTGCTGATCGGTGTAGTGGAAGTGGTCAAGGTCGGACAGCAGATTATTGAGCTTGGTGTAATCAAAGCGCCCTCGGCATCCTTCTGGGTGTACGGCTTTATTTTCATATTGTATTTTCTCGTATGCTATCCGTTATCCAGACTTTCCAAAAGATTTGAACGCAGATGGCAAAATTAGCAGGATGGGGTGGGTGTCATGGGAGAGGCTGTGGAGGTTTTACTCGAAATTCGAGGGCTGCACAAAAGCTTCGAAGACCGAAAAGTACTGCAACAGATTAATCTGGATGTAACGAAGGGGGAAGTCGTGGTCGTTCTCGGTCCTTCGGGATGTGGAAAAAGCACACTCCTCCGATGTCTCAATGGTCTGGAACCAGTCCAGAGCGGAGCTATCCGTTATAGAGGGCAGGACCTGACGGATAAGAAAGTGAATTGGCGCGAGGTGCGGCAGCATATCGGAATGGTGTTCCAGAACTACGAGCTGTTTCCGCATATGACGGTCTTAGAAAATATATTGCTTGGCCCGCTTAAAGTTCAGCGGAGAAACAAGCAGGAGGCACTTGAGCAAGCGGAGCAGCTATTGGAGCGAGTGGGTCTGCTGGATCGCAAAGATGCGTATCCGAGACAATTATCAGGCGGGCAAAAGCAACGGATTGCGATTGTGCGCGCCCTGTGTATGAACCCGGAAATTATGCTCTTTGATGAAGTCACCGCATCCTTGGACCCGGAAATGGTCAGAGAGGTGCTGGATGTCATGCGAGAGCTGGCACAACAGGGCATGACCATGATTATCGTGACGCATGAAATGGGATTTGCCAAGTCGGTAGGAGATCGTATCGTTTTTATGGATCAAGGACAGATATGTGAAATGACTACACCGCAGCAATTTTTTACCCAACCGGAAACAGAGCGTGCCCAGCACTTTCTGGATATATTTCAGTACGAAACGATATAAACAGGGGGATGAATACAGATGAGAAAAGGAATGAAGTTTACGACGTTATTACTGGCTTTAAGCTTGCTGCTTGTTGGTTTGGCGGGATGTGCAGGAGGCGGAAATACCAACGGTAGTTCAGGCTCGGCTAAATTTGCTTCGATTGAGGACATTAAAAAGAACGGCAAGATTCGAATAGGTGTATTTGCAGATAAGCCGCCTTTTGGCTACGTGGATTCGGAAGGGAAGAATCAAGGCTTTGACGTTTACATTGCGAAGCGGTTTGCCAAAGATCTCTTGGGTGACGAGTCCAAGGTGGAATTTGTCCTGGTGGATGCTGCCAGCCGGGTCGCCTATTTGGAATCCAACAAGGTAGATATCATCATGGCTAACTTTACGGTGACGGATGAGCGTAAAGAAAAAGTCGATTTTGCCAATCCATATATGAAATTATCCTTTGGTATTGTGTCACCTGACAGTGCTCCAATCACCACGATTGACCAATTGAAGAATTCGGAACAAAAGCTGATTGTCGCAAAGGGAACGACGGCTGAAACCTATTTCACGAAAAATTATCCTGACATTAAGCTGCTTAAATTCGATCAATACACAGAGATTTTCTCAGCCCTCAAAGACAAACGCGGCGCCGCCATTGCCAACGATAATACAGAGCTGATCGCCTGGGCCAAGGCCAACCCCGGCTTTACCGTAACCATCCCGGCCTTTGGTGGTCAAGATACAATTGCACCCGCAGTAGCAAAGGGAAATAAGGAGTTGTTAGACTGGATCAACAATGAGCTGGCTACATTAGGCAAGGAAAACTTTGTGCATCAAGCCTACAAGGACACATTGACCTCTGTTTACGGAGAAGGCTTTACAGATCAACTGGTCGTAGAGGGCGGCAAAGTGGATTAATCATAGTATAAGTTGTTGTTTTACCATAAAGAAGCGTTGGGACAACAAGCCCAACGCTTCTTTAATATGGGGAAAAGAGGGCCTTAGCAACCTCTTATTTTGTCATGGAAATGCCCACTGGGCTAATAGTAATCCTCATTCTCATGTTACAGTCTCACTGTCTCTCAATTCCATCTTCAGGAATGTATTCTATAATATCAGCGAGAGTAATAGCCCTTGTAAATCTTCGTTGGCGGGCAAATCTATTCAAAGCATCAAGTATATGGACTAGTGTTTCCAGTTCAAGTCTTTTGGTTTTGCCATTTACCATATCTATTACGGTAGCCGGACGTATTTTTGCTTCTGAAAAATACTCCTTTATCAGTATAGATTCTAGTTACACGTACTCTGAAATAAATGATAACAATTATGCTAAATAACAAGGGAAAAAATATCCCTGCCAGGGGCAGAGATATAAGGTGCAGCGGACTATTCTGTGAATGAATTAGTGTTTCTCTAGTTCATTTTCAGGTATATATTCGAGAACATCATGTAGAGTTAATGGACGACCAGAGAGCCGAATCAGTGTTTCCATCACGGTATTAAATGTTTTAAATTCGATTCGCTTGGATGTATTGTTACACATCTCATAGATGGTATTAGGCCTGATTTTTGCCTCACGAGCGAGAGAGTTTTTAGTAATCCCGATTTCTCGAAGTAATTCTTCAAGTTTAAAAACAATTCCCATACATACACCTCATTATAGAAATTTAAATAGAAATAACATTAACTATTGAAGTTTATCTTTAAAGGATATAAAATAACTACAAAGGTTAATCTTTAAAAGTTATAAAATTTACAAATCTAATCTTTAGTAAAGACCGTTTTAATAGATGTGAAGGGAGCTAAATCTAAATGAACAAAAGTAATTTTGAAAAAGTAAGTGTCATTCTTGGTCCCTGTGATCTTCCGCATATGTATGAGCTTTTTGAAGGCTATCTGATCAAGGACGTTACGTCATGATGATCGACAATAGCGTGCTTACTCTTCGACATGTAAAAAAGGAAAAGCATTATTCGCATCTATATGTTGATGGTGACACGGGAGGAATTCACTCTTGCAAGGCATGTACAACGTGAAGACATAGATGTGATTACTGAGTTGGTCGAACGATTGCGCAACATGGATGCATTAAGTTTTCTTACAGATGAACTGTTATGGAACACATGTCGGGAAGATATAGACTTTGACTTAGTTCGGAATAAAGGACTATGAAAAATGGCGAACGTAAATTCTGATTCGAATTTTTGTTCTCGTTTTACTTATATAATGTAACACAGAAGCGTAAAAGGGTGAAATGAACACCGTCCTAATAAAGATACATACTCCCCCAAAAGCTCTTGCATGCTAGTAGATTTCATTATATAATCTTAAATGATAATGAGAATCATAATCATTACTAACAGTCTTTAGGTGCATGCTCCCAATATGAGCCTAAGTGAATAGGATGGTGATGTGCACATGGCTAAAGCAGATGTGGCAACTGCCAGAAGACAGCTTCGGAGTCCGAACAAGGTAACTCGCAGACGAGCTTTGAGAACGATCAAAGCTGCGAAACGGGCGAAGTAGCAGGTTCCAAGTTAACTGCAAATGGCAATACCAGTGTCAAATTTTTCAGTCTCCTCGTTTTGATATTGCACCTGCTTTCCTGATGGTGGTACACAGGAAGGCAGGTGCCTTTTTTTATAGATATAAAAAAGCGCCAGGCGGGTATCGAACCGTTCTGGCGCATTATTTTTTATAGATATGAAAAACTACATTTATTTCTTTTGTGCAAACAGCCATTCAATCATATCCTGATTTTGCAGAGCCGGAACCCAGGAGAAGTGTCCTGTAGGTTTGATAATCCCTGCTTCGTATTCAGTGAAGTGAATGAGGTTTCCGTTTTGTGCTTTAATGGCAGCGACCATTTCTTGCGAGTTTTTAGGACTTACTGTGGTATCGTCTGCAGCATGGAAGGCCCAAATAGGAACGTTTTTCAATGCCTCGACGTGTGTAGGTTCAACAGGCGCATACATGTTAACGGCTTTTTCATAGTTGGTCAAACCGGCAATCGGCACACCTGCGGCGAACAAGTCCAGATTTTTTTCCAACAATCTCCATGTTCCCATGGCACCTTGAGAAATACCTACGATATAGATTCGGTTGGTATCGATCGGGTATTTTAACGCCGCATCACGTACCAGATCGGCTACAGCGCTGTTGCGTGGCTCATCTGCCCAAATGAATTTATGCTCCAGGTCAATCGGGCTTTGTGGAGCGATTACGAAGGATGGGTGTTTGGCTTGCTGCTCAGGAGAAGCCCAAGTGACAGCACCAGCATTCGCTAACAGGTTGACTCCGTTTCCATCACCGCGTTCGCCGTTTCCGTGCAGGAATACAACCAACGGGTAAGTTTTGCCTGGTTCTACTTTAGGTTCAAATGTAAAGTAGTTCAGCTTGAAGCCTTCTTTATTTTCAAAGGTGTTTTTTTGGAAATCGTCCACGATCGGTGTAATTTTATCCGTTGCTTTTACAGTCTGTGTAGAGGCTGGGATGACTGTTTTCTTTGAAGTTGCAATATCTTTCTTTTGACTAATCGTATAGTTCAACGTGTTGATGCGGTTAACTGCGCTTGTTGCATCGTAAGTAAGGGTACTTGCATTTTTATCTTGCGTATCCAGCTCAATCACGACATATTTACCATAAGTACTGCGGTTGGTGATGGCTCCAGTATCATTGGTATATACACTGGTCACGGTTCTGTCTGTATATACATCATTGAGTACAGATTGAACCTGAAAGCTGGACGTGGATAAGGATGCCCCGTCAATATTGGTGCTGTATTTCAGTACGACAGCAGAAACGACTTCACCCAAAGGCTGTACCTGAGTAAGCAGGGTAGCCTGTGGCGCTGGGACATCGGCTGCTGCGGCAGAGCTGGAGGATGGGAAAAAGATCGTTAGCAGGAACACGAAAGATAATAAAACAAGGGCAAAACGTCTTCTTTGCATGAGATTAATCTCCTTTGGTGTCATTTTTTAAAGCGCTTACTACATGTTCGGGATAATTGACTGTATGCTGTGGAATTCATACAAATCAAAAAAAGGCAAACTCCGGGTACACGTGTGTACTCGGGTTTTGCCTTTTCAGTAACAATCCCATTTGAAGGATAGCACCTTCATTGGATTCTGACAAGTGAAAGCGCTACATTTTTGGATCTTTTTTATAAAAAAAGTTTTATCTTCGCAACGGGAGGATTCTACAAAAATCCTTAAAGCGGCTTGCAATTAGAAATAGATAAATCGAACTCATTGTATTCATCTATAGCGGGCAACCAAGATACCGGGCTTTTCAACGGTAATATTGTGGTATATAATCTCCTTTATTAACACCGTTAACTTATATAACGATGTTAATAAAGGAGATGAAATCATGAACCAATACGATGTTATTGTCATCGGTGCAGGACTGGGTGGCTTGTCCTGTGCAGCAAGACTTTCCGCGCTCGGTTACCGAACAGCTGTTTTTGAAAGCCATACTTTAGCTGGCGGTTTCGCAACTGAATTTACAAGAAAGGGATATACCTTTGATGTCTCCTTGCACGGTGTCGGCGGACTCGAGGAGGGCAGCTTCGGTCGGCTGTTAAAGGACTGCAATGCGGACCAGCGAATTGTTCCTCTCCGCAAAAAGCACCCTTACTCCATTCGTTGGGAAGGACAGACCATTGATATTCCGTCCGATGTTCAGGAGTATGTGCAGTTCCTCAAAAACATGTTTCCCGCTGAGGTGGCAGGCATTGACAGTTTATTCGCGGGCATTCGCCGTTTTGAAACAGGCTTTTCTGCTTTTTCTACTCTCACTTCCTGGCGCAAGGCGGTTGGCCTGCTCAAAGCAGGAACCTTCTTCCGTTGGACGCAAATGACGACCTGGGAAGCTGTAAGACAATTCGGGTTGTCTGAACGATTCACGGAATTTTTTACCGCGCTGTGGGCCTATTATGGATTGCCTCCAAAGCGGCTTGCGGCCTTGTATTTTTTCATTCCCTGGATCGGCTATCATTTGGAGGGGACGTATTACATTGAGGGAGGCGCACAGGCTTTATCCAATGCACTGGTTGACGCTATTAAGTCAGCGGGAGGAGAAGTTCATCTGCGCAGTCAGGTATCTGAGATTATGCTCGAACGCGGTAAAGCAGCTGGTGTCCGTCTGAAAAAAGGGGATGTATATAAAGCCAACTGGATTGTGTCTGGTATCAGTCCCCATCATACCTATGGCCGTCTACTGGAAAACCATGATGCTGCCCGTCGTGAGCTGAAAGCTGTCAGCAGTTTGGAGACTGGCACGTCGCTCACCCAGCTATATCTGGGATTATCATGTGAACCCCATGAGCTTGGTATCACCGAAGAAGACTTAATCCTACGTAATGAGCTGGATTCGGAGACAGATTATGAAGTTATGATGAGCGGCCAGTATACGAAAGGCAACTGGATGCTCACGAATTATAACGCTATGGACCCTAAGCTCAATGAACCGGGAAAGGGTGTCATCGCAATTACATTTTTGGATAAATTGGAGAACTGGCCTACTGCACGTCCTGAATATAAAGCCAAAAAAGAAGCCGTGACACAGCAGATACTGGGATGTCTTGAACAGTTGTATCCAGGTTTTGGCAGCAAGGTAGTGGTGGCCGAGTTGGGCACACCGCGCACGATGCAGCGGTATACTGCTAATCCCGACGGGGCCGTTTATGGCTACGCACAAACGGTCCGGCAGTCCGGTATAAAAAGGCTGAAGCACAAGTCAGCAGTAGACCGTTTGTCATTGGTAGGGGCGTGGACACAGCCTGGGGGCGGGTTTCAAGGGGCTATGAACTCGGGTATAATGGAAGCTGATCGTATCGCCGCCAAATTGGGGTAGGCAGAAAGGGCAAGTACATCTACTCATGAAACATATCAAACGCCGAGAACGTGAAAGCAGTGAAATCCGCCGGAAAATCATTGAGGCCGCCCGGTCGCTTTTCCTGAATCAAGGGTATGCCGAAGTCTCCATGCGCAAAATTGCGGATCAGATCGAATATTCACCAACAACTATTTATCATTATTTTGCCAATAAGGAAGCCGTTGTCCGTGAACTGCTGATAGAAGGAAATACCTTGTTCCTACAGGCTCTTCAGCAGCGTGTGGATGAAGCACAGGCAGCGGGATCGAATGCGCTGGACACACTGAAAACGGTATCTGATGCGTATGTTCGTTTTGGGACGGCTAACCCGGAATATTACAACATCCTGTTTATCAGCAACCTGGAATCTGTAAGCTTGGTCAGCCTTATAGACAGTGGGCGTTTTAAAGGCTTTGAGCTGCTTGAAGCTGGGCTCAAAGCCGCTATGGAGGAAGGCCGCATCATTCAAGGAGATGAGCGCCTGATCGCCAGATCCGTATGGAGTATGCTGCACGGATTGACTTCCTTGCTCCTGAATTTTGAACTTCCTATGGCAAAATCCAATGATGAATTGATCGCATTCACTATAGATACTTTCCTCAGGGGGTTAAGCCGCTGACGCAGCGGCTAACTTTCTTTACCTCACACCACTGTACATGCGAATCCGCATACAACCATTCCGAAAGATTAACGAAGTTCCAAATCTGAAAGCTGCTTAAGCACGGCTTCAATACGACGTTTATCTTTTTTGAGCATAACGAGCTGCAAAGAAGCAAGAAGCAGATCTGAGATATTGGCCCAAGCGTCTGCTTCCAGAGCGGGAAGAAGATCCCGATGAATCATAATATCCAGCGCCTCGGTTGCAATTTTTTGATGAAGCTCGCTATCGGATAGCCATTCAATCAACTGCTCAGCTGTAGGACGGGAGTGAGCGAAAAGTATTGCCCAGCCATCCACCGGATGATTGACCTTATCCCGCATCCAGTTAATGATCTGTGGTGAACGAAAATGTTGTAGCTGCCCATTAGCGGTGTATCCTTCTAATTTGTCTTCTGCAGCCGAATCCTGTAGCAGGTGATTGCAAACACATACCAAGCCTTCCTGCTCGGGTAGGCAACGGGCGCTCAGATAGGCACGTGTGGACACAAATGCACCCTTAGCATGTAGGGTATTGTTTTGCGCTAAAGATGTCCATGCTTGCGCGGTTTCCGGTTCCCACAAGGAGCGGACCCAATCAGCAGCCCCAATCCCCGCAGTCTCCCCTACCAAAACGGCCCAAGTAGAGAATGGAACCTGGCTATGTTGAATGTTCTGCCAGTGCTGCTCCCAGGCAAGAAAAATATCCTTTGGATCATAGGCTTGAAAAGCCTGCAACACAGCAGGATAATCTACGCCATGCATGGTGGTGTAATGGATTAGCGTCTCCAACGACTGTGCATCCTCCAGCTTCATCGTGCAAAACATGTTCAACCAGCGTTGCCACAGTTGCAGTGGTGGGCTGTTTAGCTGAATGCCATGCTCATCGGCCACTTTAAACCAATCCCATAGCCATAGCCCGTGCAAGGTGAGCATGGTGTCTATATAGGCGGGTAGATTTTCCGCGAGCAGCGTGAACTGATCCAGCTCGTGATGATAGCAGAAAACCGCTGGCTCTGTTGCGGATGTTGCCATATCAAGCAGTATCGGATCACCCGCACCATTATAATTAAGGATCAGATATCGTTGCTCGTCCGCTGCTGAGTCGGTATCTTCCCCATAGGATGTAAAATAGCCAATATACTCATGATTCCATCCAAACTCTCCTGTGATATCGTCTAGGATACACTGCTCTTGTTCAAGATCATTGCTGTTTTTATATGAACACTCCGGTCCATCAGCTACAATACAGTGTGGGGGGAGGCACCATAGTAAATTTAAGCTGCCACACCGCTGTAATAATTCAGACAGGGAGGCAGGCAAAGGCATCCGCAGCCGTTCCTCCAGCTCAGTTAGTTCACCTGTAGAAATCCCCTCCGTCCATTGGTATACCACATCAGGCATCCTACTTTGTCTCAGACGATCAACGACTTGTTCCAGTTTTTCTAAGGTTTGTGCAAAATGTACTGTCATTCGTATTCGCCCTCCCCTTACTCTACAACCCGGCAATGCTCTTTTTGCAAGAATGCTAGAATTTCATCACGAAGTGCTATCGCTTTGGGTTCATAAATGATCGCCACTTCGCGTCCATATGCATAGTTAAAACGCACGTATCCGCCAAGAGTCTGAAGAAAAGCCATGCAGATATGCTCATTTTCAATCCATAGATTTGAGCTAAAATGCTGTTTAAATCGCTGAGCCAATGCTTGTAAGGATGCCGGAGCAAAATTCAGCGCCTGATCGCTCGGATTGTCTGGATTGTAGGCCTCGGCCGTATCCGAGGGACTAAACAGTAGGAATGTAGCGGCTTTGTCTGGGCTGACAGGTTCGAAATAACGGGGGAATGGCTCCGTTCTTCCGAATTCATCCTGTAGTATATGCTCTAATGTTTCTGTGAATGGAACTTGAACATCTAAAGTCTTCGTAGTAATGATCTCCGAGTGTCGTGGCAGCCACATTAAGCCTTCAACCTGAGGGTGAATCGCTAGGAAGTCACCATCTATGGAGCTGCCAATGACCACGCACTCACCCAGCTGCCGCGCTGTAATTGGGCAGTTATCATCATGCGTCCACAGTTCGTAATCCGTATAGGATTGCAATAGTTGAGGATCAGGCATTTCAATTATCAGCAGGCCACAATAGGTGCCCGGCCCGTAGCGGGTGAGGAATGCTACATAGGGAGGTGGTAAAGTTATTCCATAGGTATGCTCAATATTTGTCAGTTCATCGGTAGCCATCGGTGTGTGCTGTGTGGAAACCCAATACATGTAGAATACACCTGCTTCCCGGCACTCTATCTATAGGGATAGAGCCCAAAAGTAAATGAGAGATATGCTATAATCAGGAAATAAAATAGTTATAGATTAGTCTATCTTAATTTCATAGGAACTACAATTTGTGAGGGGACGAAGGAGGAACACATCTTATGACATCAGGGGTACAAGCCTACATAGATCCAATTTTTGAGGCGATTGATGAGGCGTACGCTTCTGAGCAAAAGCGCATCGCCGAATTCCAAATCAAAAGTGTCCTTCACGAAGGGATTCATGAATACTTAAAAGTTACCTGTAAGAAGGATGGGCTGTGGGTGGATACCTACGAACCGTTTGATTGGGATCATCGTAGACCGGATACGAAAATTTCTGGGTTTACAGATGGGGTAACATTGCAGCAGGTACAGGACGAATGGATGCCTGTGTTTAGGGAACGGATAGAGGCTCTGTTTAAGTCGAAAGAATTTAGTTCCATGTTCTTTCGTTATCGGCTGGAATTTCATCTGGAAGTAGTCTTGGAGAATAAGGCTAGTCATTTTACATTCTCACTCCTGAACGAAGATAAGCGGCAGCAACTGTTAGCCACTATCCAACAGTTTGTAGAGCAGAAACTCAACCCCTCTAGTAAAGCTGTGCCGAAGGAAGAGGACGATTTTTTCTTAGTAAGGCACTTGCTTGATCCTCATTTGTACCCTGTAAACGCCCAGTGGATGAATGAGCTGCTGAATCGAATGGATGCCAAAGTGAAGGTCAGCCGCAAGCGTGAGGAAGCATGGAGGTATCAGCTCAGCAGTGGCTTGAAGCATTGGGCAGAGGATGAATTTTTGGCCAATTATACAGATCGGGAAAAAAGCTATGGGCTGGATTATAAAGTGAAGCCTGATATTCTCCCTTCGGAAATTCCTGCGCCAGCCATGGAGATGCTCCTGCTTACCGCGATGCGGGTGGGTTCGACCGATGCCGATGCACGGCAGAAGTATTTGGAGATTGCTACACAGTTAGGCTCGGAGCAGGCTTCCGTGTGGCTTGAGAGCGGATCAGGAAGCATCCCAGCGCTACATACAAGCGAGCGAGTCATCTGCCAAGCCAATGATATTTTGCAAACGCTGGAGGTTCAGATTCGTTCAGAGGAAGAAGAAAGCTATAGAGAAGCACTTGTATATTTATGCGATATTTTAAAGAAGGGCTTTACCAAGGAATATCGGATGAAGTTCAAAAGCAAGGTGAAAAACTACCTGCCTGTACCCAAGTTGGCTAAATCTACGCTACATCGTTTCTTCGCCAATGCACTTGAGTATCCGTCGCTGCATCCGTTGCTGGCTGAATATGCCGAAACCGTGATGGAAGAATTCAAATGGTATAACGATGTAGAGCCCGGTGAAAAGTCGGCGATGCCGGGAACCTATGCGGTGATGGGACTGGGCCTAAAAGGAAAGAACTATTTCCCACTAGTGAATCGTTATATGAAGCTGGTGGACAGTGAACATCAGTCCGTACAGGACGGTTACGCCGCTGTATTTGCTGACGCACACGGACTGACACCGGACACGATCCCCATTTGGACGAGGGTTCTACTGGCAGGCAACGAGTCTGCCAAACCACTGAAGTCATCCAGAATCGAAACTGTAGAGCAGGCACAGGTACTGGTGGAGGAGCTTGAGAAGCTGGAGGACTATGAACAAGAGGTGCTTGTTTATCGTATATGGGGTGGCGCGAAGAAACTAAAAAACAGCCTGAAGCAGGCTGTCCCTGAGGTAAAAGAGCTGCTGGAAACGCTTATTCCATAAAAGCATCATATTCATGATAATATCGCAGTCCCTGCGCAATGCGTTCAATATCCGGCTCGCTTCCGCTGTGGCGTAACACTTCAATGACATCCTGTACAGTCGCCACCTCCAACCAAGATTGCACGTGATGGTCTGGTAGAGATGCAGGTATACTTTCATCACGATGATTGGTGACGGTGAGACCGGCATCCTCCAGTTCCCACAATTCTTCCTCGGGGATGATGTAATAGGTAGAATTGAGCGGATTACTTTGAACACGTTCCAGATTGGCAAATACCCATTCATTGATCTCTGTTTGGCCAACGGCACGAATCAATGCTTCAAGGCTGTCAAAAGTTTGTATGCTCATGTATGGAGGCCCCTCCCTTAGCGGCTTGCTTATGCTGTAGCTTTTGTAATATTTTCAAGATGGCCTGGCGATTCTTCGCATCCTTAATGTACTTGGGAATGGAATGGGAAGCCGTACGCATCATACCGGATGTAGGCTTTTCCCGCAACTCGGCAGAGATATAGGAGAGCAGGTAATTCAGGTGTATCCGGTTAAGAGCCCAGACAGGTTTACCCCGATAGTAATCAAGGAAGTACAGCTGGAGCTGGAAAATAGGGTCTTTTCCGTTTTGGATCACGTCCGTATGCCATTCGCGTGATTGAACACGATGCACCGGAACCTGATTGCGTGTCTCACAGTGCGGACAGTTTATATTCGTATTTTTATGGAGTTTCGTTCGGTCATCATGGATTTCGATATTAAAATACCGTTCGCAATGGTTGCATACGCCGCGTGCATAGAATGTATAAGATTCTGGCTGCTGATACGTGTAGTAACAATGAGAACATCGAACGACGTAATGACAGTCTTCCTTTGAGTTGGAAATAAAAGCCTGGCCCTGACAACGAGGGCAATGAACAGCTACCTGTTCTCCTCTCCTGATCACGGCGCTAAAGTCATATTTATATCCATGTTCATCTTTGAAGCGCTTTTGCTCCATATTCGTTCCTCCTTTTCGGAAAGAGCGTAAAAACGTACATTTTATGATTCATATGTTATAATATTTCTTAACAACATTAACACTTGAAAATGGCCTTTTCAATGCGCCGAAGGGTGAAAAGGTGAATAGGACGTGCAAAAGGAGAGGGCGAACATGAGCATTTTTACAGGGCTGCAACGTCCGCAGTTTCAGGCTTATTATGATGAGGTTTTTCTAATAGAGCATCGTTTTAAAAATGGTATGGGCTTTCCGCCTTCTTATATAGATTATGTCAAAACTCTTGGTTACGGGCGACTATGTGGCTTATGGAACATTCATATTCCTCTTGGCGATCACCCGGATTCATGGCTTCATCGTTATCATAACTGGCGGGCCTGGTTTGATGATTTACTGGAATCGGAAGAGGTTCTACAAGAAGCGGCGCTGGAGCCAGATGGTTTTCCGGAGCTTTTGGAGCATGCGGTTCCCTTCGCTTCCAGTGAAGGGAATGACCTGCTGATTTGGGATATTCAATCGCCTGATGAACGGGGAGAATTCCCAATCTATGCTTTGAATCTACGCACATGGGGCAATTTTCGGTATGCAGCCTCGGATTTATATAGCCTCGTCGAAGCGTTGGTGGATGAAGAGCGCGTGAAGTCAGTATTAGGGACAGAGCGTACACCATTCTCTTATACGTTCGAGCCCTTTTAGCAGCGTAAATAACCACCTTGGTATCAAACTTCAAGGTAGTTATTTGTGCTGCTATTCTTCTGCTAGTGGTCTTCATATTGGGCTAAATATCGCTGTACCAACTCATATCCAGCCACGCCCATTACAGTATATTGATTATATTCTTCCAGTTCCAGATTGCGTATATATTCATCCCCGCAATACAGATGGCCCGCACAATTAAAATATTTTAGCTGCTGTTGTTCCTCGGATAGAGGGCGCTGATCGATAATAGGCCATACTCCCTTCGTCAGATTTTGGGTGGCGGTGAATATAACTTCAAATCGGCCGCGATAATTTGTGAACGGAAGATATGTCTTTTCACCCTTGTACGCTTGATTCTGGCCTATGGATAGAACCCCGAAGGAGAACGCTTTTTTGAATCTACCATACAGTGCGCAGATCACCTGACATACCGCAAATCGGCCGTCATGCATGGGGATAACAAAAATATCGCCTTCCCGATGTTTGATTCTTTTGAACACCATCGTCAGGCCAGCTCTTCCTGAATGATCTCTGTTTTTAGACCTTTAGCGTTGGTAATCGTAATGCTGATCGCATCATAGCCGTTCCGCTTCGCATCTTCAAAATCGCATCGTTCGCCGTTGATCAGCTCTAACTGTCCATTCTCATCCACATCGTCTGCAAACTCGTCATCCCAATCAACATTATAAAAAGCGGTCAAGCTTACCTCGAAAGTATCTTCACCATCTTCGTCCAGATAGGGCAGCAGGGGAGTACGATTGTTCTGCTGTTCCTTGGTATAAACTTCGCATAGCAGAGCATCGTAACCATGGCGGGTTCCGTCAAAAATCACGATCTGTTCACCTGTGACTGCCTCTTCTGCAATAATGAGTTGGGGGGCAAATTCAGTTCCAGTGATCAGCTCGTCCATAAGTTCTCCATAATAAAAAATGTGGAATTTCGTATGTCCTGCCTGTGAACGAAGCGTACCTGTCCACTCCTGCTCGACCCATGCCTCTGGGTTTTCGGGTACAACCCAACCTTCTAAATAAGCCGGTCCCCAATTAGGGTTATGTATTTCTGTCATCAGTAGGCCTCCCTTTCTGCTCGTTGAGTCGTTCAATTACCTGATTAAAAAACGTTGTAAAGTCTGTTGCCACCAGATACAAATGTCCACATTCGTCCTGCTCTGCAATATCATAGTTCAGTTTGTCATCATAAGCATGAAGATGTGTGCGGTCCCAGTAGTACACATACGGGGTGTATTCATTACATATTAGAACGTAAAAATTGTCGCCCGCATCTGCACCAATCAACAAAGCGTTCTGGACATGATTGATTTCATCCAGAAATTCATCATTAATCGCTAGAAGGTCATGGTTTTTGTTGGATACCTCATATCCGAAAAAACAAGTCAAATCAATGTCTCCGTTATCCACGCGATCGAAGGGCACATTGCAATAAAAAGGGGCGGCTACATAAAAACCGTTATATTGTGAAAGAAAACGTGTATAGCCAGCGGGCAATATATGCTGTATCTGTTCCTCCAATGCCGCGATCTGGGCAGGCGAAAGCCCTGATTCAATTGCGAATGACATCAACAACCAGCCCCCTTGATCCTAGTAAACCATAGACCTCTTTTTGGAAATGAGAAGACGCAGCGGTGCATCGTTTGTGAGATCATGTCATGGATAGGGTGACGATTTTGTTGTCCTCATCCACATCTACCTTCACATTCACTCCCAGCTTGTCCTTAAACAGCTTACTGATATTGATATAGTCATCCTTTACCGCACGGCTTGATCTACCGGTTGTGCGAGTCATCCCAGCGGTGATGATGGAACGGACGTATGTTTTATCGAGCTTGGCTTCGGGATTATAGGTATAAATAATCTGTTCCTGCTGATTGTAATAATGGGTTAATTCCGTGTAGTCGCTAGCATTCTCATACTGCTTTTCCTCACGCACATACTCAGGATGGTCCATGGTGTAGTGGACTCCCCCGTCCAGAAAAGGATTTTCCTTGGAGGGTCGGAGTTCATATTGTCCATACGCCAGTTGAAACAGATACTCTATGCCTGAGCCCTCCGCCTGATAGTAGAGCTGACGATTGTCCCCTTTTTTATCTATAGCGGTATAGCTGCTGATTAAAGGCCAGGCATCATACTTTTTATCCTTTACCTCAATGGCAAGCTTGTAATGTACAAGCACCTTTTCATTTTGAAATAATCCAAAGCTGCTCATGATGAAATAGGCAGGCACACATATAATCCCGATAATCAATATGAATATAAATATTCTTACACGCATAAGTAGAGTGATTCTCCTTTGGTTGTCGATTATGTGGACAGCTCCCGTTTGGCAGATGCACCGAATTCTCATGCTGCGATAATTGCTTCAGAGCATGTTGTGCGAAAGGCATGCTTTTATGTGCGCGAAGCAGTGCACAAGCGGCCTCCTTGACTAAGATATATGTATCACTGCGGATCAACTCTCATGTCTGTAGTTCGATAAAGCTTCTTCCCGTCCGCCACCCTCCAGCAGCACCATAACCGCATAGGAGATCGTATCAATCCAATCGTCGAGGGTGTTGATCTGCTCTACGGTCAGTAGGTTGTTTCGCTGCAGCATACTATCAGGATACAATGCCCATGCCCGTGTATATTGGCAAATCCCCCACAGAGCGGCAATCAGCTCCCGTTCTACGGATGGTTTCTCCAACTCATCTGCGAGAACTTCAATGATGGTCATCAGTTCATGGAAGTTGTCCTCGATCAGTTCTCCCTGAAAGGGGCGGAGCATCCCTAGAAATCCGTTTTGCATTTTGGGATGCTCCAGATCATCGTGAATAAAAGAATGACAACGTAACAGCTCGCGAGCCTCCTGTTTATTCATTCAGCTCCTTAATCTCTGCGCGGATACCTCTGCACAGAAAGCTACCTGACAGTCCCGACAAGGCATCGATATCAACTACCATGTCTGCTTCTTCATAGCGGAAATCAAGCTGCAAGATGATGTTTTCTGTTTCTACAGGAGTTAATACATGCTCTTTGGTTTCCAGAAATGTAAAAGTCACTGCATAGCGTGGGACGTCTTTTACTGGAGCTTCAGGGATTACAGGTGCCTCAGCCGAAGGCTCCAGATCCGGTGATTTAGGGACAAGCACGCTAGCGTAGGATAGCTCAATCGTCAGCGTAATCTGGTCTTTCGTCATATTAGCAGCTGTAATTCGGTCATAATGAAAGGGAGGGAAATAGCCAAGCTTCTCGACAATGCTGTCTGCTCCTTGAATAGAAACGGTTGGAGAGAAAGCCAGTTCCAGTCCGATGGACCCTGCCAGTTGGTCTTCATATTCTGGATTGATACGTATAAGGGCTTGTTCCGGCTCTACTTTTAAAATCGTGCCTATAAAATACTGTTTGCCATGGATCAAAACAATATCATGCGGAACGAACGGCAACGCTCCCCCGGCTTGATAATGAATGAGATATTCGTTCTCTTTTTTTTCAACCTTTTGAATTTGAATTTGCATAAATTGCAGCCTCCTGGGGTTAATAGTATGACGGATTGTTTAAGTGTGTGGTAAAGGGAACGGAGTCCACGATTGAAAAACATACTTCATATCCGGGGTATCCTGTTCGAGCATAAATGGAAGAATATCCATAATAGCGTGTGCTTTACTGCCAGCATAAAAGTTACGCGAGCTGTGTAGCAGCTTGTTTGCCTTTAACCACTGGCTCAGCTTCATCATAACGTCTTCGACGATTGCTTGGTCGATACTTTCATAAACGTCCTGACGGATTGAAACGAGCATGCCGCAATGATTAGAAGATTGGCACAGGGGGTCATTGGACAAAAGAATGTACAGTTCCGGCGTTGTCCCTTTGTTATAGGATGATTTGATACTGGGAGCCTCGATAGCTAGCATCAGCGGAATCAATTCATCATCGGTAACAATACGAAGCAACTCCTGCTTGTCCCAGCGAATCTTACCGTGTTTGGCCTTTTTAGCCCCGGCTTGATAGACTGACACACGGGTATTGCGGATTCCTGATATATTCAGGAGCGTTTCAAAACAATCGAACAGGTTAGTAAAGCACTCTTCGGCAAACAAAGTGTGCTTCTCCGACAAGGAACCGGTCATTATGAAATTATAATGCAGGTTGTTAACCACAAGCATCCATCCTTTATTCATGAATTACCAATTCATATACCATAATATATGACATGAAGATCGAATTCACCTTTTACATTGACTGTGGTGCTGTTCATTAAAATCGTTTGGAAACCAGTTCAACTTCGCGTATACTAGGAAAGTCATAGATGGAACGGGCCTGAGCCGCATTGCGGCCGTATGTTGGTTACATGAACAGATTCAACGATAACGGATAAGCTCCCTTCCTGAAAAGGGTAGAATGAGAACCGATACAAAAATGGGAATTCTGAACTATGGAACGATAGATGTCATATGGCACATGAACCTATTTTACGTGACACATATTGAATACAGATAAGGGAAGTGAATACCACTTGAAGAATTTTGCAGCATTAGGCGTAGAGCAGCATTGGGTAGAAGCCTTGAAAGAACAGGGAATTTCATCCCCAACTCCTGTACAGCAGGAGTCGATTCCACTGTTGATGGAAGGTCAGGATGTTATCGCCGAGGCACATACGGGAACCGGGAAGACGATTGCGTTCTTACTGCCGATTCTACAAAAGCTGAATTTGGATAAGCGACACCCGCAGGCGCTCGTGATTGCACCTACGCGTGAATTGGCGCTCCAAATTACAGAGGAAGCCAACATATTGGCTGCGACGGAGCCAAGTTTGTCTTTACTGGCTGTTTATGGAGGACAGGACGTAGAGCGTCAGCTTCGTAAACTGAAAGGCGGCGCACAACTGATTATTGGTACACCTGGGCGACTGCTGGATCACCTGAGACGTGGCACGCTGGATTTGGGTGGCATTAAAATGCTGGTCCTGGACGAAGCCGACCAAATGTTACACATGGGCTTTTTGAACGATGTGGAGACGATTCTTCAGGAGGTTCCTTACCGGAGACAGACGATGCTGTTTTCCGCTACGATGCCAGCCGGTATTCGCAAGCTGGCTCGTGTATATATGAACGAACCCGTAGATGTCAAAGTGAAATCCGCTTCTTCCGTTCCGGTGAGCCAAATCCGTCAGGTCGTTGTGCAAACAACAGACCGTGGTAAGCAACAGGCATTGGTGGATATGCTGAATACGGATCGCCCGTACTTGGCTGTTATTTTCTGCCGTACGAAGCGCCGGGCTGCCAAACTGAACGAAGAGCTGCAAGAGATGGGCTTTGAGAGCGGTGAGCTTCACGGAGATTTGTCCCAGAACAAGCGGGAGCAAGTGATGAAGGCGTTCCGTGAAGCGAAACTCCAATTGCTCGTAGCGACTGATGTAGCTGCGCGCGGCCTGGATGTAGAAGGCGTCACGCATGTCTTTAACTATGACATGCCACAGGATGCCGAAAGCTACATCCACCGCATCGGGCGTACCGGCCGTGCCGGAGGCAAAGGCGTGGCAGTGACGCTCGCTACGCCAAGAGATGTTCCAGAGCTTCGGAACATCCAGAAAGTTGCTGGTGTCACATTCACCAGCAGTGAGGGCGGCGGACAGCGTAGACCTGCTTCCGATACGGCTGATCGACAGGGTCGAGAACGCCGTTCGGGCAGAAACGACCGCCGTTCCTACGGCGGCAACGACTCCGGCGGCGGACGCCGGGGCAGCGGCCGCGAACAGGCGGGCCGTCGTGATGCCACAGGCGGCGAACGTCGTTCTAGCCGCGGCAGCAGCGAGCGTGGCGGATATGACCGCAGCAGCAGTGGTTCTGCACGCGGAGGCCAAGGCCGCTCGGCAGGACAAAGCAGCGAGCGTGGCGGGTATGACCGCAGCAGCGGCGGTTCCGCACGCGGAGGTCAAGGCCGCTCGGCAGGACAAAGCAGCGAGCGTGGCGGATATGACCGCAGTAGCGGCGGTTCCGCACGCGGAGGCCAAGGCCGCTCGGCAGGGCAAAGCAGCGAGCGTGGCGGATATGACCGCAGCAGCAGTGGTTCTGCACGTGGAGGCCAAGGTGGCCGCGGTGGACAAGCCAAAGGCGGCCCGCGTGGTGGTCAAGGACAAGGCGGCCGTCGCGGACGGTCCAGATAGATAAAACAGGAGTATTCTCATAGAATACTCCACTATGGTTATCATAATAGCCCCGGGGAGGCTCATCTTCCGGGGCTATTGTAATCTTCACCCATACCGCTTGAAGGAGCAGCACCATAAGATGACATGAGCAGCGGAGCTACCTTGAAATAAATGATCAGCGTTCAGGATACATTTTTCAAAAGATAAATTTGGAGGGGTTATACATCATGCAGGAACAGGATATGGGCAAGCGCGCCATGGTCTCAGCATGGATCAGCCTGATTAGCAACATCCTATTAACCGGCATTAAAATTATTACAGGACTTATGTTCAACAGCAAGGTGCTGGTGGCCGATGGTGTGCATAATGCCGGGGACGTGATTGCCTCTGCAACGGCACTGGGAGCGATGCGCATATCCAGCCAGCCGCCGGATGAGGATCATCCTTATGGTCACGGCAAAGCAGAAGTGATCGGTGCAAGCGTGGTGGCGGTCATATTGTTTGGAGCGGGCATATTTATCGGCTATCATTCGATTGCAGCACTGTTCGAACCGATGCCACAGGAGCATATACTGGCATTGGTGGCCGCCATTATTTCCTTGCTCTGGAAACAGTGGTTGTATATCTACACGATTCGTATCGGGAGAGCGGCCAATAGTCAGGGTCTTATCGCAACGGCAAAAGATCATCTCGCTGATGTGTACGCCTCTGGGGCTGCTGTACTGGGTATCGGTTTGGGGCTGATTGGGGAGCACTGGAGCATTTCAATCTTATCCTACGGTGACCCTATTGCGGGATTCGTAGTGGCATTGCTAGTTCTGAAATTAGCGTGGGAAATGGGCCGTGAATCCATAGATGTGCTTATGGAAAAAGCGATTGCCACGGAGGAAATTGAAAGCTACGCCGCAGCCGCACTGAGTGTAGCTGAGGTTCAACGTATTGATCGTATCCGTGCCCGTGAGCACGGCCATTATATTATCGTGGATATCCGCGCTTCAGTAGATGCCTCTTTGACGATTCAGCAGGGACACGATATTATCCGACTGATTAAGGGGGCTGTCATGAAGCAGGAACCGCGGGTTTATGAGGTGCTTGTCCATTTGAATCCATGGTATCCAGACGACCACTAGAACAGACGACGCGAATTGACAGATAACTTGCAGGGAGGGTATGCTTTTAAAAGCCGAACGATGATGAATAAAAGCGAGGTTACCCGAAAATATGCGAAAATTTTTAAAATGGTTAGGCATTTCTGTGACTGCGGCTGTTCTTTTAGTGGGCGGATATTATACGTATTCTATATATCATTTTACGAACCAAATTTCGGTTGCTTCCGGACAGGATTCGAAATTCAAACCGCAGGCACAAACTCAAACCAATGTACAACCTGTAGAGGTATCGCTCCCACCAGAATGGGATGGGACAGAAAGAGTGAATATTCTGCTGCTAGGCGGCGACTCCCGTGGAGAGGATTCAGGGCGTTCTGACTCCGTTATGGTTGCTTCTATTGATCCGGTTACGAAAAAGGCTACACTTATGTCGATTCTTCGTGATACGTACGTCAATATCCCAGGTCATGGGCAAAGTCGATTGAATGCTGCTTTTTCCTACGGTGGACCGGATTTGACCAGACAGACCGTGAGCGACCTGTTGGGGATACCGATTCAATATTATGTATATACTGATTTTAATGGCTTTATTGCGTTGGTTGATTCTGTGGGTGGTATTGACCTGGATGTCGAAAAAGATATGCACTATACCTCCAAGGCAGATAAACACCAGTTTGATATTGATTTGAAAAAGGGAATGCAGCACATGGACGGTAAAACAGCCTTGCAATATGTACGCTTCCGTCATGATGCGACTTCCGATTTTACGCGTACGGAGCGGCAACGCAAATTCATTACCGAGCTTGGCGGTAAAATTCAGTCAACCTCATCTCTAATCAAACTGCCAAGTATTTTAAATAGCATTTCTCCTTATATTGAAACGAATCTCAGTACTACGGAAATGCTGCAATTGGCTTCATTGGGCTTTAATATCGATGCAACAACAGTAGCGAAGCAGCAAATCCCACCAAATGAATTGGTACGCGGGGAAACCATTAAGGGTGCGCAGGTGTTGGGTGTGGACGAAAGAAAGCTCAAGCGCTTCATACAGAATCTTTTTGAACAGGAGAACAAACTTGTGACCACGACGGTGGATGCTGCAACCACGATAAATGATACTCCATAACCCTTCGAAAGCAAGCGAAGTTCGTACGATGACGTACAACTTTGTTTGCTTTTGTGTTTATTTGGGTATAACCTTGTATATTTTGTTCCAAAAATATATCGTATCTATGAAGAACGTATACTCAATTGTGTAAAGAGAAGGGGAATGTGGTGTGGAAATAACTCCGGCATGGAAAGACCGATTCAAGAAGTTTTTTCTGAACAACAAGTTTGTGTTATTCCTGCTGGTACTGCTGCTGATCGGCTTGAATATCTTGGTGCTTACCAAAATTTCATACATATTCACACCTGTCATGGTGCTGCTGAAAACGATAATTCTCCCTGTCATTTTATCCGGCGTGTTGTACTATCTGTTCAATCCGTTGGTTGATGTACTGGAGCGTAATAAGGTGAAACGAATATACTCCATTATTGTACTGTTTTTGCTCATTATAGGGGTTATTGCGATTGTGGTTACATCGGTGGTACCTGTAATCCGTGATCAAATACAGGGGCTCATCCAAAATTTCCCTGCCTATAGCGAGCAAGTACAACGACAATTCGAGAAACTGATCGGCAGCGATTTTGTAAACCAGTTCCAGAACACCATTCAAATTAATCCATCTGAGCTGGCCTCCAAAGCTTCTGAAAAGTTATCTAGCTTTATTAATAATGCATGGACGGGCGTGGGCAGCTTCTTGGGCGTGGTTACAGAAACGGTACTTGCGATTGCCACGGTTCCATTTATTCTGTTCTACTTGCTAAAAGATGGACACAAGCTGCCACAGTTTATCCTGAAAATGCTCCCGCCTATGTTTCGTAAAGAAACAGATCGCATTATGACTGAAATGAACCATCAGGTCAGTTCCTATATTCGTGGGCAGATTATTGTCAGCTTCTGTATTGGGGCGCTGTTGTATATTGGTTATCTAATCATTGGATTAGACTACTCTCTGACGCTTGCAGTCATTGCATCCTTTACGAGCGTTGTCCCCTACTTAGGTCCCGTTATTGCCATTACACCTGCGTTAATTGTAGCCTTGGTCACCTCACCGATTATGCTGCTCAAGATGGTTATCGTATGGACAGTCGTACAGCTCATTGAGGGTAAATTTATTTCTCCACAAATTATGGGCAAATCTCTTCGAGTACATCCGATCACGATTATCTTCGTTATTCTGACGGCAGGCAATTTGTTTGGTGTGGTGGGAATTGTACTGGCGGTTCCGGGATATGCTGTCTTGAAAGTAATTGTTACACATCTGTACAGTTTCTTTAAAAAGCGTTCGCATCTCTATGAGGCGGATAAAGAGAACGCAAGTCTTTACGAGAAATAAAATTTTCCACTATAAAATTGATATGGCCCCCTCTTGGGTAACTGTGGCTACGCGTGCTATAATTAATGCCTATCCTTATTCCAAAATAGAAAGGTCAGACTTTTATGATAAAACTCAGCATTCTTGACCAATCTCCGGTATCGGAAGGCATGACGCATGCGCAGGCATTACAAAAGACCGCTGAGCTTGCTATAGAGGCGGAACGCTTGGGTTATCATCGCTTTTGGGTATCAGAGCATCATTCTGCCGCAAATCTTGCAGGGTCCAGTCCGGAGGTACTGATTTCACATCTGGCCGCCCGGACTTCAACCATTCGAGTGGGGTCGGGTGGTGTGATGCTGCCTCATTACAGCGCTTATAAAGTAGCGGAAAACTTTCGTGTGCTGGAGGGGTTGTATCCGGGACGCATTGATCTGGGTCTGGGACGAGCGCCTGGAGGAATGCCCATTGCTACCAGAGCTCTGCAAGAAGGCAAAATGCGAGGTGGCGTAGATCTATACCCTGAGCAGTTGGATGACCTGTTAGCTTATTTACATGACAGCACAGGCAATGATCACCGTTTCGGTTCGCTACAGGCGATGCCGCTCATAGAAACTGTACCGGAAATGTGGTTGCTCGGCTCCAGCGGTGATAGCGCAGCTCTGGCAGCCGAGCGTGGCGTGGGCTTTGCGTTTGCGCAGTTCATTAACGGTGAAGGTGGCACAGGGGCTATGAAGGAATACCAGGAAAGCTTCCAGCCTTCCCAGCATAGTGACCAACCGCGTTCGCTTGTTGCCGTATTTGCGATCTGTGCGGACACCGAAGAGGAGGCGAATCGGTTGGCTTCCAGTATGGACTTGTCTCTTGTACTATTAGAGCAGGGAATGCGCTCCGCTGGAACACCTTCCGTCGAAAAGGCACTGGCGTATCCGTATACGCCGTTTGACCGGATGCGTATTCGTGAGAATCGCAAACGTATGGTGGTCGGTTCGCCCGAACAGGTGAAGCGTCAGATTGAGCAATTAAGTAAGGACTATAATGCACAGGAGATCATGGTTGCGAGCATTATTCACGACTTTGATGCCAAAATGAAATCTATACGTCTCATGGCTGAAGCATTTGGACTGTCTTCTGTATAGTCATAATGCGATTCGCCGGATTTAAAAGATCACAGCTTCGAGGAGCTGTGATCTTTTTTTGAATTTTTTGAGGGAATATTGGATGATATGCACTGTATGATATAGGAAATAAACCAGTTAACACTTGATAATGATTATCAATATCTTTATTATATAAAGATAGAATGAAGTTTTGATGAAAGTCGTGCGTTAAGCCCGTGACTATATATATTGGATAAGGGAAAGGGATGATTCCAAATGTTTCGTCTGAAAACGGCAAATCTGGATATTGCTTATGAAGATCGATTGATTGTAGAAGATCTGAACGTAGAAATACCGCAAGGGAAAATCACAGCCTTGGTGGGCGCAAATGGTTCTGGCAAGTCCACCATTCTGAAGACGATGGCTCGCATCATGAATCCTAAGGGCGGCAGTGTTCTGCTTGACGGTAAATCCATTCATAAGCAATCCACCCGGGAAGTAGCTAAACAGCTGGCTATTTTGCCACAAAATCCGACTGCACCGGAAGGATTAACCGTGACGGAACTGGTATCTTACGGACGTTTTCCCTATCAAAAAGGCTTTGGCTCCATGAAAGCGGAAGATCGCAAAATGGTAGAGTGGGCCATTCAAGTAACGGGAATGAGCGAGTTCCACGATCGTCCGATTGATCAGCTTTCTGGCGGTCAGCGTCAGCGTGCTTGGATTGCTATGGCGCTTGCGCAGGATACGGATATTTTGTTTCTGGATGAGCCGACGACATTTTTAGATATGGCGCATCAACTGGAAGTGCTGCATTTGCTAGAGTATCTGAATACTTCGGCGGAGCGCACCATTGTTATGGTCGTACATGATTTGAACCATGCGGCCCGGTATGCTCAGCATATGATTGCGATCAAAAAAGGGAAGGCCGAGGCGGTAGGAACTCCAACTGAGGTTATGTCTCCTGATGTGCTGCGCGAGGTGTTCGGGATTGAGGCGGATATTGTAACAGATCCTCGTACGGGTGTACCGCTCTGTCTTCCATATGCTTTGGCTGGACAGCCAGCGGTAAGCCAAGCAGTAAAGGAAATGAATGTGGAAGAGAAGCAACCCGTGGGTTCTGTTGCCGAGCGACGTGATACCAGACCACAAGTAGCGGCAAGAGGTTAAAGGGGACATACCATGAGACCACTGGATTACAATCAGCTTGAGCAATTAGCGAAAATAGTGAGAGTCACGCCGGAGGATGCAGTATATTCCGGCCCAGTGGCCGAATGGCTTGAACCAGAGAAAATCCGCTCTGTGATGGAGTATTACGGCGATCTTCTGCGTGCTGAAGACGATTTAACCGCAGCCGTTTATTTTGTGAACCAGTTGCGTGGTCTCGTGTTTGCACAGCATTTTATGGTGTCACTGTGTGAACGCCGTTTGGATCTGTCCGTTTCTAATCTCAGATTTCATATTTGTTATGAAGGTCAATATCCCTCTATTAGCCTCCAGGTCATCGACCTAACAGAGCTGGACAATACGCGGAACAATGGGGATGACCATTCTTCCGAACAGGCTCAGCAAGTGTTACGTGACTTTTACAGTTTGCAGATGCGGCCCATATTGGAGGCAATAGCTGCAGTGGGGAGCGCATCTATTGGGCAAATGTGGGGACAGTTTCCGTTGACATTGCTGTATTTTAAGGATAGAGTACAGCCATCGTTGACTGATCTTCAGGATGTGGAGCGCTTTGAACAAGATTATATGTATGTGACACGTGAGCTGGAGGGAGAGGTATTCGGGCGTAAAAGAAATCCGTTTACGGTTCGTCTCATTGAATTGGACAATCCTTACCGCCCCGGTGAAAATACCTACATGAAACCGTCCTGTTGCCAATATTACAAGACAGGTGGAGGCCAGCGGTATTGTTATGCTTGCCCAAAAATGTCCGCTTCCGAACGCGAAGAACGCAGACTCGAAGTGATGGCATCACGGTAAAGTCACTGTGGATGTTGGCATGTCCGTCACGTTTTGGTTAAAATAGGTTATGTAACCTAAACCAAGCGACACGAAGGAGGATGCTGTATGTCTGTCTATTCACATAATGCCGTAACACCAGCGAATCAGGAGGTTTCTCTGGATACTTACACCGGTAAGGTGCTGGTTATTGCGAATACCGCCAGTAAATGTGGACTTACCCCGCAATATGGGGATTTGCAAAAGCTTTATGACGAATATAAGGATCGGGGATTAGTTGTATTAGGATTTCCTTGCAACCAATTTGGCGGTCAGGAGCCGGGCAGCAGCGAGGAAGCGGCTGAATTTTGCCAATTGAATTATGGGGTTAGTTTCCCGATATTCGCCAAAGTGGACGTCAACGGACCTGATACAGCGCCTCTGTTTGAATATTTAAAAAAGCAACAGCCTGGAGAACAGGAAGATGGGACAATTCAGTGGAATTTCACGAAATTCATTGTGAATCGTGAAGGTGTACCTGTGGGTCGTTTTGAACCGAAGGAGTCACCAGAAGCGATGAAAGCAGCTATTGAGCAATTGCTATAGTAGCTTCGCTTTAATTCCAACGTATATGTTTAAAAAGGGTCTGATTTCCGGAATGTCTCCGGGAAACGGACCTTTTTTGTTCTCTACATATGCATTTGTCTAAGGTGTATTGCATCATGTGAAGGTCGATTCCAAGGGCATAATCAGGGGGCTTACAGGGAAAACTGGATGGAGCAAAGAAACATTTCAGCAAACGACTGAACTCGTATATCCTTTCTTTTTTAAATGTGGACAAATTGTGAATATCTTAAAAAGCTATTGTAATGTGAAAAATATCACACTATAATAAGCGCATGAAGTGAAATAAATCACAAACGCTAACGAGCTGTTTACGTGAAACTATTCACAATTATTATACATTTTATGCCCACACACCAAGGAGGAATTTAACATGAAAGTAGCAGTTATCGGATGTACACACGCAGGCACGGCAGCTATCGTCAATACAGCTAAATGTTATCCAGATGCCGAAATTACCGTTTATGAGCGTAATGATAATATTTCATTCTTATCTTGTGGTATTGCGCTGTACGTAGGTGGTGTCGTCAAAGATCCGCACGGACTGTTTTATTCGTCTCCAGATCAACTGGCTGACTTGGGTGTAGAGACCAAGATGCTTCATGAGGTAACGAGTGTGGATACGGCAGGCAAGACGCTGCATGCACGTAATCTCCAAACAGGTGAAGAATTTACAGACACATTTGATAAATTAATTGTGACTACAGGATCATGGCCCATTATTCCGAAGCTGGAAGGCATTGAACTTGATCATATTTTGCTCTGTAAAAACTATAATCATTCGAATGATATCATTGAGAAAGCCCAGCACGTACAGAACATTACAGTCGTCGGAGCAGGATACATTGGTGTTGAACTGGTAGAAGCGTTCCAAATGAACGGTAAAAATGTAACATTGATCGACAGTGCTGATCGTATATTGAATAAGTATTTGGACCATGAGTATACAGACCGGATTGAAAGTTCCCTGAAGGAGCATGGCATTAAGCTGGTACTTGGCGAGACGGTGAGTCGTTTTGAGGGTACGAACGGTAAGGTAAGTAAAGTCGTGACCTCTAAAGGAGAATATGAAACAGAGCTTGTTATTCTCTGCATCGGTTTCCGACCTCAAACGGATCTGCTCAAAGGTCAGGTAGATATGTTGCCTAACGGTGCGATCATTGTGGATAACTATATGCAAAGTAGCTGCCCGGATGTGTTTGCAGCAGGTGACAGTTGTGCAATCCGCTATAATCCGACAGGCAAAACGGCTTATATCCCTTTGGCAACCAACGCAGTTCGTATGGGTACGCTGGTAGCACGTAATCTGGTACAACCAACCATTGCCTACATGGGAACCCAAGGAACTTCGGGTATCAAAATTTACGAAGACAATATTGCAGGAACAGGCATGACGGAAGCGGCGGCAACGGACGAAGGCATGACTGTAGAAGCTGTAACCATTGAGGACAGCTACCGGCCTGAATTTATGCCAACCTCCGAAAAGGTATTACTGAAAGTGGTATATGAGCAGGAGACACGGAGAATTTTGGGGGCACAAATTATGTCGAAGGTGGATTTGACGCAATCCATTAACACGCTATCCGTAGCCATTCAAAATCATATGACCATTGACCAGTTGGCCTTTGTCGATTTCTTCTTCCAGCCACATTATAACAAGCCTTGGAATTTCCTGAACGCAGCAGGTTTACAAGCATTGCCTACAATATCCGAACGGAACCCAGTTACCGTATAATTCGGTTTGTCTGTGACATTGTTCATAAGTTTGTCAACAATCTGAGACGTATGGACGAATCCTTATAGTACAATATAGAGTAGCATAAGGATTAGGGGGTAAGTAGCTTATGGATTTGTTTTATATCCTTTTTCTTGTAGTCGTGGCGCTGGTAGGCCTCGGTGGAGTTATTTGGTTCTTGAGAGCAGTTGAAAAGGAAGAATATAACTAAATGTAAAGTGCGTAGTAGCGCAGTAGATGTAATAATACAGAAAAGACAGTCCTTTTTCCAAGGGCTGTTTTTTAATGTTCGATAAAGTGATTTTTTTCACAAACATAATCACTGATTTTAAATAAAATATGAAAGAAGAACATTTTAGTGAAAAGATATTAAAGGAGCGGGGACATATGGCGAGCTATAAACCGGGGCAAATTGCCGAAAAGACGGTGGAAACAGGAGTGGCCAAGGCGAACAACCCGTGGACTGTGGCGGTGGTACTGGGATTTTTGGCAGGTGCATTTATTGCACTCGGGTTTTTGCTGGATATACGTGTTATTGCAAGTGCGCCTAAAGAATGGGGAAGCATTGCTACCTTTATTGGAGCTGCGGTGTTCCCTGTAGGTCTGGTATTAGTTTTGATCGCCGGCGGAGAATTGCTGACCGGCAATATGATGGCGGTTCCTTTGGCGAGATGGGCAGGACGGATTAAGACAGGGGCCATGCTTCGTAATTTGGCGATTATTACGCTCAGTAATTTTGCGGGTGCGTTATTCGTTGCATTTTTCTTTGGCCATGTGCTGGGTTTGACAGAAACGGGCCCTTACCTGGACAAAGTGGTGGATATGGCAGGACATAAGCTACATGAAAGCTTTTTGCAGTCTTTTATATCGGGTATAGGATGTAACTGGCTCGTAGCACTGGCTGTATGGCTGGCTTATAGCACAGACTCAATTGGCGGCAAAATTATGGGGATTTGGTTCCCGACCATGGCCTTTGTCGCTATTGGATTTCAGCACGTTGTTGCCAATATGTTTCTCATTCCGGCGGCTATTTTTGCAGGCCACTTTTCATGGGCAGATTATGTTATGAACTTCATTCCGGTCTGGCTGGGGAATTTGGTAGGAGGTAGCCTGTTTGTGGCTGGAGCCTACTGGTTGGCCTATTTAAAAAAGCCTCAAGCCAACGCACATCCAGTGAATGAATCTCCAACCACTTCTTCGGTTGCACATCAAATCCGTTGAGTGATCCTGCTTAATTACGGCACTTTAAACAGCAATGAACAAAGCAAATCCGCCATGACAGGCCCGGGGGAACGAAACCTGTCATGGCGGATTTTTTTTGGGAGTGGTCCATGATTTGGCATGGAGGATGAGTGTGCTCTCGTCCCATAATGCCTTGATCTCTTTTACCCTCGGTAAGATATGATGAAACAGGATGTCGAAAAAAATATGATTCTTAAAAAAATCCGTTTTGCTCTATGCAGCAGACGGATTTTTTAATATTTTGGACTAGCGGCTGTGTGGGAAAATCCTTCTCTTGCCATAGGTCAAAGCTGTGGATATGATAAGATCAGTGTAATTTTTGGAAACGGTAACGGAAAGGAGCATCAACACTATGGATCATCGCAATAGCGCGCCTCCTGAGGCCACGCTTCAACAAGACTTACAAAGGGGACAGCGGATGACGGAGCAGCAGGACGGTATTTTTCCGGCTGTATGCCCGTTAGATTGCCCGGATACGTGTGGGCTCCTGCTTCACAAGGAAAATGGAAAGATAGTCAAGGTCACTGGGAACCCGGATCATCCTATTACCAAAGGCGCTATTTGTAACAAAGTTCGCAATATGACGGAGCGGGTATATGATCCTGATCGGGTGCTCTATCCGTTGAAACGTATAGGCCCCAAAGGAGAAGGGAAGTTTGAACGAATTAGCTGGGAGGAAGCGGTCGATACCATTACAGGTCGATTCAAGGAGCTGATACGTACGGACGGATCGGAATCTATTCTCCCCTACAGCTTTTATGGCAATATGGGCGTATTGAGTGTGGATGGAATGGATCGCCGATTTTTTAATGCGCTGGGTTCAAGCCAACTGGATCAGACGATTTGCAGCGTGGCTGGGAATGAAGGCTGGGCATCCGTTATGGGCTTTAAGGGCGGCACCAGCCCGGAGGACACGGAGGATGCAGACCTCATTATTGTGTGGGGTGGAAATGTCATTAGCACCAACATGCATCAGGTCGTTTTGGCTGAGAAGGCACGTAAAAAGGGTGCTAAGGTGGTCGTTATTGACGTTCATCGCAACCGGACGGCGCAATGGGCGGATTGGTTCATTCCGTTATATCCGGGGACGGATACGGCGCTCGCGCTGGGTGTTATGAATGTGCTGTTCGCTCAGGGACTGACGGACGACGAATTTTTACATCGCTACACGGTAGGCCATGAGGAACTGCGCGAGCATGTTAAGACGTATACACCAGAGCGAGTTTCGCGGATTACCGGCGTGCCGGAAGCAGATATTATCCGTTTAGCGGAAATGTACGGAACTGCGCGAGCAGCGTATATCAATATAGGTAATGGGCTTCAGCATCATGATAATGGCGGTATGAACGTACGTGCGGTTACATGCTTGCCTGCGCTCACTGGACAATGGCTAAAGCACGGCGGGGGAGCGTCACGCTCTAATGGCGCTTATGGCAAATTTAACGGCGCCAATCTGGCGCGTCCTGATCTGCGACAGAACCCGGATGCCCGGGTGATCAACATGAACCGGATCGGAGAAGCGCTGCTACAGAAGGAACAGCGGATTAAGGCGTTATTTGTATACTGCAGTAACCCGGTAGTTGTAGCTCCCGATTCGGAACGGGTGACTGAAGGATTTGAACGAGAGGATTTGTTCACAGTCGTACATGACCTGTTTCTTACGGATACGGCCCGTTATGCCGATATTGTGCTGCCTGCAGCGTCTTCCTTTGAGGGTACGGACCTATATAAATCCTACTGGCATCACTATGTCCAGATGCAGGAACCCGTCATTGCTCCACTCGGGGAAAGCAAAAGCAATTATGAGCTGTTTAGCCTGCTCGGACGGGCTATGGGCTTTGACGAAGCTGCCTTTACGGAAAGTGAAGCGGACATGATCGCAGGCGCGCTTGATAATCCAACGAACCCTTATCTCAACGGTGTAACCTTGGAAGCCTTAAAAGAGTCACCTTTTGTAAAGCTCGATATGTCGCCAAAGGCTACTTATTTGGATCGTCTAACCACGCCTTCAGGCAAGATTGAGTTGTATTCGAAAAAAATGAAACAAGCAGGTCTGCCCGCGATGCCTTCATATGTGCCGCTGATTGAAGGGTATGATGGAGAGCATCGACCGCAAGCGGACGAGCGGTTTCCATTAATGTTTATTTCACCGCCAAACCATAATTTTCTGAATTCTACTTTCGCTAACTTGCCCAAGCATCAGCGGCTAGAGCGGGAGCCCTTGCTACAAATTCACCCGGAGGATGCTCAGACAAGAGGCATCGCGGATGGGGAACCGGTTACCGTATGGAATGATCGGGGGACGTATGAGCTGAAAGCCAAAGTCACCGATCTGATGCTGCCCGGTACAGTGATTAGCCAGGGATTATGGTGGGAAGGCAAAGGACGCAGACAGCGTGTCAATGTGTTAACCTCTGATCGGCTGTCGGATATGGGACAGGGGGCTACTTTCTTCTCAACGGTGGTGAATGTGAAGCGCCAATGAGATAATGCCATTTATGGCGTCAGATGCAAAAGGAGAAACAAAAGACATGAAATGGTTGGAGTCTTATCCGAAAGAAGTGAAAGTGTTTCTCATTGCTAGCCTGATTAATTCCGCTGGAAGTTCATTGATGTGGCCGTTGGTCAGCATGTATGTGTTTGACGAACTGAACCGTAGTATGGGAGATGCAGGGATTGCGATTTTAGTGCAGTCTCTGGGCGGAATTTTTGGTCAAGTGCTGGGCGGAGCCCTCTATCATCGTATTGGAGCCAAAAAATTGATTGTTGGCTCACTGGCGATGAACGCGCTGGGACTTCTCACGCTTCCATTTACCAGTGGTCATTGGGTAGCGTTTGTCATCATGATGGGCTTTATCGGCTTTTTTAATGTCGTATCTGTGCCTGCGATTCAGGCCTTTGTAGGTTTTCGTTTCGCTGACCGTCGTGGAGAGCTGTTTAATATTATTTATGTCGCTAACAATATTGGGGTTGCAGTGGGTACGGGATTGAGTGGCGTTCTGGCTGACCTTTCCTATCAGCTCAGCTTTGTGATGAACGGGGTGACTTCTGCGGTATTTGCCGGGTTCTTCTGGTCTTATCTAAGCAGGGTAGATCGGGAAGAGGGAGAAGTACAGCTCAGCAAGTCCGTGAAGAAAAGAGAGGAAATACCAGCTCGTTTGCTGTTTCGTGATACCAGATTGTATCTCTTTGTGGGGGTAGGCTCGCTTTTTTTATGGTTCGGCAATTCGATCTGGAATACAGGAGTGTCTCCCCATATTATTGAGCAGGGCTTGCCTAAAACGATGTATGGGTTACTATGGACGCTGAATGGTATCCTTATATTTGCCGCACAACCCATTATTTTTTGGATAAAACGACTGTACGCTCATCACGCTTCAGCGCAAATGACATGGGCCGGAGGATTTTATTTGGCGGCTTATATTGTCATGCTGGGCACACAGAACTATACTGGAATGATATTCGCTATGGTTCTGGCGACCCTGGGAGAAATGCTGATTGCACCTGCGGTTCCAGCATTCCTGTCTGATCATGGAGGTCGGGGTGCACCCTTTTACATTGGGCTTGTGGGGGGTATTGGCGCAGCCGGACGGGTAATGGGGCCTTATATTATGGGGAAGTTGTATGATGGCGGTGGGTTACCGCCTACACTTTGGCTGGCATCAGGCGTAGCGGTGTTGTCGATCCTGTTTTTCGTCCTGCATAGCTGGTTGAACCGTTTCCGGCATCATTCGGATACTTTGGATACTACGACACCCAAGGTAGATGCTCCCAGTTCTTAAGTCCTAATAAAAGTGCAGTAATATGCTGTAATTATGGTACAATAAGTGACGAATGGTTGTAGTTATTGCTTCAGGAAAGCCTTCACAGGAAGGATTGAAAGGAATTGTTTACAAGTCAACCCTTGACAATACGTCATTCGGAGATGAAGGATGCTCCTGATCTGATTGCGCTGGATGAATTGGTATGGAATGAACGCACGGCTCCCGCTTCGCTGTCTTGGAAGTCGCGCGGAGAGTTTCTGCGCAATACGCCTCCAGGCTCTCAACTGGTCGCCATCGAACAGGAAGTACTCTGCGGGTATATTGGATTTCGTTCTCCAACGCTGTTGGCTAGTAATTGTCATGTACTCGAAATAAATATAGCTGTACATCCAGCTTATCATCGCAAAGGTATTGGGACGGCGCTCATGAACTCCATGAAGGACATTGCAGCTGCCGAGGGCATACGCAAGTTGAGTTTGCGTGTACTCTCATGCAACACGGAAGCCCTTATGTTTTATGAAAAAAGCGGTTTTGCGATTGAAGGACGTTTGCATGAGGAGTTTTACATAGCAGGCCAATTCGTGGATGATGTGTTAATGGCCTATTTCTTAAAATAGGCGGGAGGCTACAGACAGTAATATTCAGTTTTATGCCCGGCCTAAACAAACAACGCCGCAGACCTGATCAGGTCTGCGGCGTTGTTGTACATCAATATTACCGAAGTTGCTTCCATTCATTTTGGAGCATACCATACACTGCGTGGTTCATGTAGCCGTCGGGCAGCAATTCCGCTTCGCGTACAATGCCTTCGAGCACAAAGCCCAATCGTTCTGGAATACCGCGGCTGCGGCGGTTCGTAGTTGCGCAACGGATTTCGACCCGATGCAAGTCCAGCTCCATCAAAGCATATTCAACGAATACGCGGCAGGCGCTGGTCATAAGACCTTGTCCTTCGTACCCGTGTCCAAGCCAGTATCCGATGCTAACGGAGCGGTGAGTCCAATTGATCTCATGGTAGCTGATGATGCCAGCAAGCTCGTTGTCTATCCAAATTCCGGCGGTCAGACTACCGTTCTCTGCGGCTTGTTTCAAGGCGCCCTGCACGAACTGCTCTGTGTGGCTGATTTCCGTGGTAGAGTCTACCCATGGAAGCCATTGACGCAGGCGGTCACGAGACATTTCGATCAGCTCAAACAGAGGCTGCACATGCTCCTTGGTGAGCGGCCGAAGGACTGTGCGTTCGTCCAACGCATATGTAAACATGATTGATCCCCTCTTTCACTCGGAAAATCGCTAAACCAGCCAGTCTAGCATTTAATCCCATGCTACCTTATTCTGCGAGAGTCGTCAAAAGGGAGAGGAAGCTTCAAATTCTATAGGTCCCACCCGGAACCGTTCATGCTCGTATACATATTTCAGATCCAAATCCCCTACAAATTCGGTTGGGGATACACTGCCAGATACAGTGGCTTGCAGAGGAAGTTGTTCGGCATCATACATGACGAAAGAGCTAAAATCGAGATGTTTTGTAAATTGGGCAGGATCATCGTAAAATACGGATGCTTTAGGGTCTATCGTGTGTGTAACACCGTCAATCGTGATAGCAATATGGACCTGGCGGTTGTGATCACGTAGCTCCACTGAGCTGTGTACGCGCTGGGATACAGCATCTGCTGCCGATTCGACTACATATTCTTCCATCGTGCGTGCGTTAACAATATGCAACTCCTGCAATTCGACACCCGTTCCCGAGGCACGCGTGAGGATCACGACAGCTTCACGGACACCATCCCCGTTCACATCCCTGTAATATAATTGTGGTGCGGTGGAAATATCTGCCGAGCCCGACCATCGGAATGTGCGGCGTTGCTGGCCGATTTCCAGTACAGCTGAATGGAATAATCCCTGTGACGGATTAACAGCATATAAGCGGACAGATGATTCTTCTGGAGCGCTGGCTAGCGGACGAGATTGTACGGTTTCGTTCACCGGGTCCGGTGAGGGATGGCCGGAAGTCATGACGGAAGAGGACAAAAGCATAGACAGCAGGATCACAATGAGCAGCTTAAACACGGGTGGGTCTCCTTTTCCGGGCAAAATAAAAGATATATACACTATAACGAATTTATTTGCCGAAAATGTTAACTCTTTTTCATAACTTGTCACTTTTTTTGCTGAAGCGTGCATAAGGATTTTCATTTTATTGAGTTATGCGGTGTGAAAGGGTATATTTAAGGGAACAGGTTTTACACAGATTATACGGAAGAAAGGTTGATTAGCGTGGAGAAGCCGATCACTCCCCCCAATTTTATTAAAAATGTTATTGAAGAGGATCTACGTACGGGTAAGGTAAAGGAGGTTGTTACACGTTTTCCGCCTGAACCTAACGGATATTTGCATATTGGACATGCCAAAGCTATCTGGATCAATTTCTCGCTGGGAGATGAATTCGGAGGACGCACAAATCTGCGTTTTGACGACACCAATCCGGCGAAGGAAGACACGGAATACGTGAACTCCATCCAGGAGGACGTGAAGTGGCTCGGTTATGAATGGGAGGAAAAACATTTTGCCTCCAATTATTTCGAAGAAATGTACAAGCGTGCCATCCTGCTGATCCAAAAAGGTAAAGCCTACGTGGATGATCAAAGCGCGGACCAAATCCGTGAAACTCGTGGCACACTGACCGAACCGGGGCAAAATAGCCCTTATCGGGATCGCAGTGTTGAAGACAATCTGAAGCTGTTTGAAGAGATGCGTGCAGGCAAATACCAAAATGGTGAAAAGGTGCTGCGTGCCAAAATTGATATGGCTTCAGGAAACATTAATTTACGTGATCCGGTTATTTACCGCATTTCACACACAGCACATCACAATACAGGCGACACATGGTGTATCTATCCAATGTACTCCTATGCTCATCCGCTGGAAGATGCGATTGAGGGAGTAACGCACTCGCTCTGTTCGCTGGAGTTCGAAGATCAGCGCCCGCTGTACGATTGGGTTGTAGCTGAATGCGAGATGGAAAAGGTACCGCACCAATACGAATTTGGACGGCTGAACCTGGCTCAAACCGTAACCAGCAAACGTAAGCTCAAGCTTCTGGTCGATGAAAAGCACGTAGATGGTTGGGATGATCCGCGTATGCCGACGATTTCCGGTTTACGTCGTCGCGGCTACACGCCGGAGGCCATCCGCAGCTTCGTATATGAGACAGGCATTTCCAAAGCCTACGGAGTCATCGATTTGCAGGTACTGGAGCATTTTGTACGTGAGGATTTGAAGCTTAAGGCACCTCGCACCATGGCAGTCATAGATCCGTTGAAGGTGGTTATCACAAACTATCCTGAAGGACAAGTTGAAATGCTGGAGGCGGAAAATAATACTGAAAATCCGGAACTCGGTACACGTCAAATTCCGTTTTCCCGTGAAATTTATATTGAGCGTGAGGACTTCATGGAAAATCCGCCGAGCAAATACTTCCGTTTGTTCCCTGGTAATGAAGTACGTCTCAAGCATGCTTACTTCATTAAATGCAACGATGTGATTAAGGATGCGGACGGAAATGTAACGGAGATTCATTGTACCTATGATGTAGAGACCAAGAGCGGATCAGGCTTTACTGGACGTAAAGTGAAAGGAACGATCCACTGGGTAGAGGCTACTCAGGCTGTACCTGCCGAATTCCGTTTGTATGAGCCTTTGATTAATGCAGAGGACACGGAAGAGATTGAAGAGGATGCATCGGAAAAAACATTCCTTGACCAATTGAATCCGAACTCTTTGGAAATTGCTCATGGCTATGTCGAGCCGAACATGAAAGAAGCTCAATCGCAGGACAAGTTCCAATTTTTCCGTCATGGTTATTTCAGTGTCGATCCGAAGCTTTCCAAGCCGGGTGAGCCTGTATTTAACCGTGTTGTATCGTTGAAAAGCTCTTTCCAATTGCCTAAGCAATAGATTGTTGGAAAGTGTGGGACAGATGGTAGCTTCGTGCGACCAAGTTGAAAAGGAGTCTGCCGACGGCAGACTCCTTTATTTTACGCATGCACACTCTTTATCCATGATCATTGACTTGACGATACTCTATTGTCTTTGCTAACAAGCCAGAAGGGAAGAGGGGATAGCTCATTCCTTTAGTGTTGTTAAGGGGCTTCTTCTATTCGTTTGTGCCCGCTGGCAGTCCTGGCTGATAACCGTTCTTGTACAGCATATACCACATGATAGCGAATCCCACAGAGCCAAGTAGGGCGAAAAAGACCCCTGCATGGTACATCATTTCTCCGCCAAAGTTCTGGAATAGCCAACCTCCCGCAAAACCTGCTACGATACCGGATATACCACTCCAGGTCAAGGTATATACGGCCTGTCCGGATGATCGGTATGCTGCAGGGGTAAATAGGACGGTCAACTGGGTGCCTACATAGAAGTATCCACCGAAGGTGACGCAATGAAGTGCCTGAATGAACACGATCTGAATCGGGTCTGTGGCCAGAGCCATCAGTTCCCACCGTAAGGCAAACAGCAAACTGACGAGTGCCAAACAACCGACCATCACGGTCATTCTTTTCTTCAAGAAGCGATCAAACAGCAAAAATACAATAATTTCGAATACCGATGACATAAAAACAGCAAAACCAAGCATCTGTTTGGACCCACCCAGTTCGGTGATATACAGGGACATAAAGGCGCTGTTGATTGAATTCGGGATGGATACAAGGATGCCCAATAAAATAAAGGATATAAAGTATCCGTTCATTAAAACGCTGCCAAAGCCACGCAAATGAATAGTTGCTGTCTCCACAGTGCTTTTCAGTGGTGGAATCGACAAGGTGCAGATCAATGCAGCCAGAAGAAGTACCGTAAAGATGGTGGATATGCTGGATATCCCCGTTTGGTCAATAACTATGCCAGCAACTGCTGCTGTCACAGCCCAACCGAAGGAGCCCCATATACGGAATGAACCAAATTTCCGGTCTGTGCCCTCAATATAGCTGAGAATTAGGCTGTTGCTTTGCGCAAATAAAGGGCTTTGGAAAAAATAAAAACCAATCATCGCCACATAAATCATGATATACGTATGGACATGAAATAAAGCTTGTAGCAATAACAAGGTACCTATAATCATAAATAGTAGAATACGTCGGAGGTTACGGCTCCGGTCGCTTGTATAGCCCCAAAAAGGGTTCGCGAATACGGATACAAAAGGTCCGATAGCCATCAGACTCCCGATCTCCAGCTTGTCCATGCCGATATCTTGCAGATACAACGGGAAGAAGCTGGAGAAAATGACCATAGCTCCATATAGAAAAAAATTATACAGTTTTAAGGAATATAGAGGAGTCTCTTGAATTTCTCTCTTTTGCAAGACAAGCCATTCCTTTCTTAGCCCGATAGAGAATTGCGCATCGATGCCGATCTGTGGGAGGTTCTTTATTCCAATGTATCATGTGTTGAAAGGGTTAACAAACCAATAAATTAACAATTATGTAATAATTATTAGAAGATACTAATTTGATATTGGTTTATGCAAACTTAATGATTATTTCGCTATTTTACTAGTTATTGTTTTTGTAGCTCTAAGGGGCGACATGTAGACGAACTACAGGGTTTAAGACTATATATGGTTAGTTCAAGTAAATGCTTGGTTAGTTACAAAATCTTTATTTATAAATAGGTTCTTAAGACCTAAAGTTTATACATAGAATAGCCGATACTTAATCCATAATCAGGAGAATTTAGGATTATTTTTTCTTGAATAAAAATATATTGTCGCAGATATTACATAAAATCAGAATACTATGCTTCGTAAGAAATGATATAGGTTTAATCGACTGGCCTGTATAGTTGGTTTTATGAAATATCGGGTGGAAAGGGATGGAAAATGGCATTACAGCATCATAGAGACAATTCCTTGTACCGCCGATTTCCTCGGCTTCTTTTGCTTCAGGCAGGAGAAGGAGGTGCGTTGGTGACTTCTGAAACCAACGAGCCCAATGTAATACTGACTCGTGAGGGACAATCATATTATTTGCATGATCCTGAGCAACCTAGGCGGGAAGCAGAATTATTTGTTTTGGGTTTTAACGAGGTTAAACCTCAAGCGCACGTGATCTTTTTTGGTGTAGGACTTGGGTACCATATTCGTGAATTTCTACGCAAGTACCCGAATACCAGCTTCTCCATCATCGAGCCCGACACTGGTTTGATGAATATTTTTTTGCAGCATCTGAATGAAAACGATTGGCTGGCTGATGAGATGATCGAAGAGGTAATGGTAGGAGGAATGACAGGAGAGACAATCGGTACACTGCATAGGTTGATCGACCGTGTATCTGGGATCCTAGTTGTTCCATGGCTCCCGTATCGCTCCTTATTTGCTGCGGAACTGAAGAAGTTTAATGAAATATTGTACAAAATGGTCTCTAACAAGAAGGACAAAATGGCTATCAATAACGTGTACGAAAAAAAATGGGCGTTAAACAGTATTCATAATTTCCCTTATATTTTACATAGTTCGGATTTTCTGCAGGCGGGCTCAGAGCATATTAGGAGTAAGCCAGCCTTAGTAATATCCGCTGGCCCTTCGCTTAACGACGAAATTGAGCACCTGCGACATATTCGTGAGAATAATCTTGCTTATCTGTTTACGGTAGGATCGGCAGTGAACACGCTGGTGGAGCATGGCATTTATCCGCACGGCACGTTCAGTTATGACCCGAACGAACACAACGTAAATGTAATTCAAAAGGTGATCGACAAGCGAATTGATTCAATTCCACTTATTTTCGGCAGTACGGTCGGTAAGCACACACTCGATCATTATCCAGGTCGTCTTATGCATATCATCATTTCTCAGGATGAACTCTCCAAACACGTATTGCGTACACCGGAGGGAAATAAACCAACGATTATTAACGATGCTCCTTCAGTAGCGGTCATTGCACTCCAATGTCTGATCCAGATGAAAGCAGACCCTGTTGTGTTGGTAGGGCAAAATTTAGCTTATCGGGATGAACAATATTATGCTGAGGGGATTACTCATGCCCAAGGTGTTCCAGCTAGTGCCGATTTGCCGCGTGTACAGGGTGTTCATGGTCAACAGGTAGTTACACGACATTCTTTTATTAAAATGAAAATAGAGATGGAGTTTTACATTAGTACAGTGAAGGGAACTGAATTTATAAACACAACGCGTGAAGGCGCTGTTATCAAAGGAACATCTTTTCAGAACTTGGAAGAGGTAATCCAGACGCGGTTAAAAGGTGCTATTGACGATACGTGGCTGCAAACCAGCAGTAATTCGGAATACGATCTCATGTTTCTGAGGTCACGCATTGAAGAGCTTCAGCGGGATGAAGAGGTTTTTCAAACCATTATGGAACAGATTCATCATGCTTTGCTCGGCATCAAACATAAGCTCAGTCTGAAGCAGGCCAATATGCTGAACGTGTCCTTTGGACAGTTTGATGACTTATTTGCCTCATTATTAGGTAATTGTTTTTTCAAAATATATGTTCTTCCTCGCCATCGTATGCTGTATGAGTTTTTGTACAGTAAAATGGGCGCCATTCAGAGCAGTAGGAATCCTCTAATCAGAGGGGAGCAAATTCTGCTGTACTTCGGGGATTTCATATGGAAATGCCAGCAGGATTATATGGAAATCAAGAATGAGATCCATGAATTTCACCATTCCATTCACACCTAGATAAAAAGGAGCACGTATATGAGTAAGAAGAAAAGAAATAAGAATCATGTAAATCGAATGATTAAGGTAAGTGTACTGACAACACAGGTGCTCAACCTAGCCAACCCATATATTTCAGCGACGTTTGCATCGGAGAGCGTAAGCGACAATACGACGGAGAATGTGTCGGTGTCGGACGGGTTCATACAAGACGCTTTCTCATCCCCCGTGGCCTTATCAGTCTATATGCAGGCGCAAATGGACGAGCCTCCATACTATACATGGCTTTCACCTCAGGAAAGCGGCGTTTCTTTGTCCGCAAATCTGGCTATGTCGTTCAGTGAAGAGGTGCAACTGGGCACAGGCCATCTGGTAGTGCACCAGAAGGATGGAAGTGAAGCGGGCCGGATTAACGTGAGCGGAGGTACAGTTGTAGGTGGCACGGTACATATCAGCGGTCAGCATGTGCGGATGGAACTGGATCATCCACTGGCGGATAGTACCCAGTATTATGTAGAGGTCAGCTCAGGTATGTTTGTAGACCGTGCGGGTCAAGGCAACAATGCGATTTGGGACAAGGACATGTGGAACTTCCAGACGGCAGACAAAACTGCGCCGAAGCTGGTGAGGAAGGGACCAGAAGGCCCAGACATGAGTGGCGTAAGTCCCTACGATGCGAACTTTATGCTGGAGTTTAATGAGCCAGTGAGATGGGACCACGGCTACGTAAGATTGCACGAAGCCTCGGGTGGGGCAGTGGTTCGTGAGTTACCGATATCGGGTCAGTGGGGAACGGGGAAATCCCAATCAGTCTGGGAAAATACAGCCTACTTCTCCTTCTCGGGTGGGCTGGAACAGGGAAAGTCGTACTATCTGGAAATTACTTCGGGAGCACTAACAGATTTGGCGATGAATCCATATGTAGGGATGCATACTTCGGAGGACTGGACATTCCGCACACGAGATGAGCGGCCTCGTTATACGAATCTGTATCCAGAAGGGAGTGGTCAATCGCTCACCCCGAACCTGCACATGAGCTTCAGTGAAGAGGTGCAGTTAGGCACAGGCCATCTGGTAGTGCACCAGAAGGATGGAAGTGAAGCGGGTCGGATTAACGTGAGCGGTGGTACAGTCGTAGGTGGCACGGTACATATCAGCGGTCAGCATGTGCGGATGGAACTGGATCATCCACTGGCGGATAGTACCCGGTACTATGTAGAAGTCAGCTCGGGTATGTTTGTAGACCGTGCGGGTCAGGGGACAAATGCCATTTGGGACAAGAATATGTGGAACTTCCGGACAGCAGACACCACTGCGCCGAAGCTGGTAAAGAGGATAACGCCTGAAGGATTGGAACTCAGTGGTGCAGGCCAGTATGCAGGGTTTATATTGGAGTTCAATGAGCCGATGAAGTGGAACCAAGGCTATGTAAGGCTTCACGAAGTATCAGGTGGGGCAGTGGTTCGCGAACTACGAGTATCGGGTGCAGGGAATTTAAACAGTACACTAGAAGGACATGATAATGTAGTCGAATTTATGCTGTCAGGCGGGCTGGAGGAAGGAAAGTCGTACTATCTGGAAATCACCTCGGGAGCATTGACGGACTTGGCGATGAACCCGTATGTGGGTACACGTACTCCAGAGGAGTGGACGTTCCGCGTACTAGATGAGAGACCTTTCTATACCTATATGTCTCCCCACGACAATGTGTGGACGCTCACACCGGAGTTGGGAATGGCATTCAGCGAAGAGGTGCAGCTAGGTACAGGCCATCTGGTGGTGCACCAGAAGGATGGAAGTGAAGCAGGCCGGATTAACGTGAGCGGTGGTACAGTCGTAGGTGGCACGGTACATATCAGTGGTCAGCATGTGCGGATGGAACTGGATCATCCACTGGCAGATAGTACCCAGTATTATGTGGAGGTCAGCTCGGGGATGTTTGTAGACCGTGTGGGTCAAGGCAACAATGCGATTTGGGACAAGGACATGTGGAACTTCCAGACGGCAGACACCACAGCGCCGAAGCTGGTAAGGAAGGTATCACCGGAAGGTTCAGAGCTTAGTGGTGCAGGCCAGTATGCAGGCTTTATGCTGGAGTTCAATGAGCCGATGAAGTGGAACCAAGGCTATGTAAGGCTCCACGAAGCCTCAGGTGGGGCAGTGGTTCGCGAACTGCGAGTATCCGGTGCAGGAAATTCGAATTTTACGTTAAAAGGCGAGGAAAATATAGCGTACATTGGGCTATCGGGTGGACTGGAACAAGGAAAGTCCTACTATCTGGAAATTACCTCGGGAGCACTGACGGATTTGGCAATGAATCCGTATGTAGGTATGCATACGCCAGAGGATTGGACGTTCCGTACGCTAGATGAACGCTCACATCGTTCTAAGGATAAAGAAACGTCAGCTCAGAATACCTCGTCAGCGACTTCCCAAACAGAGACCAAGACGGGTGTCCTATTAACAGACGCTAAGACAGTAGCCGATAAGAGCCGCACTATTCAACTTATTGGTTTGAACGATGGAGACGTCAGCCAAGCCCTGAATGTTACAATCGGTGAGCAGAAAGAGTTGGTCGTGAACGCCTCGGGGTACAATAAAGCAGCAAAAGTGAGTATACCTTCTACCTTTTTAAAGGAATATGAGAAAGAAAATACAAAGGTGCCGATTAGCATTCACACAGCAGTAGCCCAGTTTACTCTTTCTGCTGAATTGGTTGGCAAATTGGTCTCATTATATCCTGAAGACAACCTGATCGTCGAAATTTCAGCGCTGTCAGGCGAAAACGGTGCACAAGTGCGACAAGCTATTGCTGACACGGGTTTAGCGAATGTTGTGGTAAATCCGGTTGATTTCAAGCTTATGGCTGGAGATCAAGAGATCACTGAATTTTTCGGGCATTACGTGGAACGGAAATTGATTCTCGATCATGAAGTTGATCCTGAGCATGTAGCGGCCGTATGGTTTGATCCTCAGACAGGTGTGTTGTCATCTGTTCCTGTATTGATTCGGAATGTGAATGGACAATTAGAGGCAATCATCAAATCAAACCATAACAGCATTTATGCTGTAGTCTCAGCAGATAAAAAATTTAAGGATCTGGAGAATCATTGGGCACGAAAAGATGTCGAGATGCTGGCAAATAAGCTAATTGTAAAAGGTGTTCAGCCTGATATTTTTGAGCCGAATCGGGCTGTAACAAGAGCTGAATTTGTGACATTGCTTGTGCGCGGGCTCGGCATGCAGGAAAAGCCGCTAACGGAACATTTTACAGATGTGAAAGAAAATGCCTGGTATGCTGGTAGTGTTGGAGCTGCGGTGGAAGCTGGTCTGATCCGTGGTTACGGGAATCATTCATTTGGACCAGAAAGATTGATTACTCGCGAGGAGATCGTGGTTATTACCGAAAAGGCTGTACATTATGCTCAAACACTGAATGCTGATCCTACTAATGAGAAATATAAAGAGACTTACAGCGACGCATCTACTGTTTCTCCTTGGGCTCAAGATGCTATGGCGCAGGCTACAGAGCAAGGATTAATTAAGGGTGTCTCTCCCGACTTGCTTGCGCCCAAACAGCAGGCGGCCCGGGCGGAGGCTACTTCCATAATAAAACGATTTTTGCAACTTATTAAGTTCACGAATTAAAAGTAACGAACTAGACGAATAGGCACCCTCTTTTTTGGCGATCCAGGTGGATCGCCATTTTTTATACTTTATATAGATGATATTATTAGATTTATCCGTGTTTAATGATAGAATTTGTCTAGCAAAAAGGAGGTGCGATGGTGATGGTGGAGGTAACTGGAATTATCGTGGCAGGCGGACGCTCCAGCAGAATGGGACAGGACAAGGCGCTGCTTCAGCTGGGAGGGATTACGGTACTGGAGAGAATAGCTGCTGTGCTAGGGCAGGTAGCAAAACGGGTTATTGTAGTGACCCGGGATGCACAACAGTATAGAGAGTTTGATCTGGAAACGACAAAAGACCTGTATCCCGGCTTAGGGCCTTTGAGCGGCATTCATGCGGGGCTTTCTGCTTCCACAACGGAGTGGGGCATTGTCGTTGCCTGCGATATGCCCTTCGTGCAGCCAGAGATATTGTGTGCTTTGCTTACTCACGCAACGAACTGGGCAGCGGCGCAAGAGACAAATAGTGAACAAGGAAAGCAACAAGTACAAGGAGATCATACAACCTTGACAGGAAATGGCTCATTGCCCCAGCCAGCACAACCTGAGTTACAGGCAGTGATCGCCTCGGTGGATGGACGTATACATCCGCTGCTAGGCATATACCATCAAAGTGTGTTGCCGTCTGCCGAGCAATGTCTGCGTAGTGACCGTCTTCGTCTGATCGACTGGCTAGATTCATTGAACGTTCGTTATGAGACAGCGGGCGATTGGCCAGGTGCGAGCTTAGAGATGTGGCGGCAAGCTGTGTTTAATATGAACTACCCGCAAGATTATCAGACTACAGTGGAGCAATTGGAGCATATACAAAAACGTACCGAACGTGCACAGAACCTGGAAAAACCAGAACGATAACCACATCAAGAACGGAAGGAAATAACAGGAGATGAGAGAGAAGAAGTGTAATGATTTTGAGGGGAGTACATAACATGTTGGAAGCTATTATCCATGCTGTTTTATTAGCGCTGGGTTTGATTTTGCCTTTGGGGGTACAGAATGTATTTGTGTTTAATCAAGGGGCGTCCCAGTCGCGGTTTCGCAATGCACTGCCTGCTGTCATTACAGCGGGTGTCTGTGATACAATCCTGATCACGCTTGCGGTTGGGGGCGTGTCTCTTATTTTGCAGCAATTTCTATGGCTCACGAACGTACTCTATGCAGCGGGCTGTTTGTTTCTGCTATATATGGCCTGGACTCTATGGAGATCGGAGGCAGCTTCCTCGGGAGAAAGTCAGCCGATGCGCCCGAAACGACAGATGATTTTTGCCGCTTCGGTATCGCTATTGAATCCACATGCCATACTCGACACTGTTGGCGTAATTGGAACCAGCTCCCTTCAATATGACGGCGGGGAACGCTGGGCCTTTGGTCTGGCTGCCGTGTCCGTATCTTGGATATGGTTTATCGGTCTGGCAACGGCGGGGCGTCTCGTGGGACGTATGGATTCAGAAGGGAAGTTTGGGACTGTGCTCAACAAAATATCGGCATTGATTATTTTAGGCCTGGCAATGTATATGGCGATAAATTTTATTACCAGTATGTGATCCAAGCCTGGTTAGAGGAAAAGCTTCAAAACAGCGAATACCCCGCTCAAAGCAAAGGGAACACCGATCAAAAACAGCATAAAGGCCAGACAGCCAGCACCATTTATACCGCCTGCAATTCGGGCGTCCCGAGGGTTGGATGGATTGTATAATACCTTAATCTTGCTGCCAACCCGGTTGAGGCTTAGGTTGGTGCTATAAGGATTCCAGAATTCTACGGCTTCACCTGAAGCTGTATAGAAGCGCACCTTTAATCGGCGGGTGTAGCTAGTATCTACCGGATCATCTCGGTCAAAGGGAACGACATCAATATCTACTTCGATATGCGCATCAACGATTTGCCCCTTGGTACGGACCCAGTGGCGTTTACGATAACGATGACGACGGATCGTTCTGAATCCAAAATAGATGAGTAGCAGTCCAATCAAGCTGAACAATGGCATCAGCAGATCGGAGCTAAAATGAAACCAATACACATTGAAATCAATTGAGATGATAATCTACTCCTTTAAACAAAGCGATAATCAATATATCGGACTTTTTTTAGAAACAGTTTAATTCTTCCATAGAGATAACGGCAGAGCTGTATGGAATATAAAAAGATCCTACTTCACCGGGAAGTGGATCTTTTTAATAGCTGCTAGGATTACTTTTTGCTCGATAGGGACATATCAAAATCAACATCCTTGATAAATTCGATAACCTCACCATTAGGGCTGTGGACCAATGCATTTGTTACAACCAGAGGAGGTTCGCCAAGTGTAAGCTGATTGGGTTCCACAAAGGTTCTTGCTCCGTGGGCAAGGGCTTTTTGATATATTTCATCTACATTGTCTACGTAAAATGCCAAGTGTAATAAAGCCCCGTGAGCAATCTCTTGCTCGGATGAAGCTTTTTTTCCTTGGGCAGGAATAACAGCATCATTATCAAAAATTTCGAGACAGGTTCTCTGATCGGGTGAGATCAGCATGGAAGCCTCTTGAATTCGAAAAGACGGAAGACTCCAGTGATGTCCTCTTTTAAATCCCAATACCTTGGTATAAAATGCAATGGTCGCTTGATAGTCACGAGCTTGTATGGCAACATGCGCTAGTCCCTTTACGCTCATTTCAGATCCTCCTTTTGATTCAGGATTTTGCAAAATTCGATTCCAGTCGCTCCGAAGTGCAAGATATAGACGAACTAAACCATTTCGATCTATATATTGTTCATTGGAAGTCGCTCATGAGATTTTTGCAAAATCCTCATGTAAGTGAACCTTATTATATGAATAATTATGTGGTGCTTATATAATTAAAGTAAGGTTTTTATACTATATTAATTATTGAAAAAAAGTTAATTTGGGTGAAAAATATTATTTTTTAAATTCAGGTTAGGAGGGACTCGATATGCAGCATCACATTGACGATATAGATCACAAAATCATGAAATTGCTTCAGCATGACGCTCGGATAACTATTTCCCAAATCAGTAAAGAAATCTCGATGTCACAGCCGTCTGTTAAAGAAAGGATAACCAAGCTTGAAGAACGAGGGATTATTTCCGGATATAGTACCGTATTTAATTTATGGGAAATGAATCGAGGGACGACTACATTTATTCTAATAAAGACAGAACATTGCCAAGAGCTGGTTGAATTTTGTAGAGAGGCGAAGGAAGTCACCGATTTATTTCGCATTAGTGGGGAATTTAATTATCTCATTAAGGTACAAACCGCGTCGGTAGAGGAAATTGCAGAGCTTCAGGATTCACTAGTCAAGCTGGGTCCTTCGAAGTCGCATATTTGTATGAAAAATATACTGGAGAACAGGGTTTTGCTGTAAGCCAATCGGAGAACCGAACATTTGGAATATAGAGCATTCGGAATAACTGTATTTGTGAAATGAAGACAAGCGAATGCTTGGATGAAATAAAAAAGTGACGCTGAATTACAACAGCGTCACCGTAATGCCTTGCTCCAGACGCTTCACGTCCTGGAGCTCGATCTTCCCGGCCATGGCGTGCAGAGCTGCCGCTGTGCCGCAGGCCGCTCCCTGCCGTAGCATGGCAGGGAGATCCAGCCCCGTCGCCGCGCCGGTGACCAGCCCGGCGACCATGGCGTCACCGCTGCCGAGCGCGCTGACAATGTCCGCCTCTGGCAGGCTCACGCGGTAGCGCGCATCGCTCGTTACCGCCAGCGCCCCGCGCGCGCCGAGCGAGATGACGGCCAGCTGCGCTCCGGCTTCCAGCAGCTTTGCTGCCGCCGCTTCAGCGGCATCCGGGCGCGTTGCGTCGATTCCCGCGAAGTGGGCGGCCTCGTCCTCGTTAGGCTTCACGAGGTCGGGCTTTCCGCGCAGCCCCAAGCGCAGCGCCTCCCCGCTCGCGTCCAGCGCCACCCGCGCGCCGCGCGCCTTCGCCAGCGTGCACAGCTCGGCGTACAGATCGGGCGGGCAGCCGGGTGGCAGGCTGCCGGAGAATACGACCCAAGCCGAATCCTCGGCAAGGGTCTCGATTTTGCGCCGCAGTGCGGCTAATTCAAGCGGCCCAATGGTCGGTCCGCTCTCAATCAGTTCGGTCTGCGTGCGCGCGGACGGGTCGAGCACGGTAATGGCGAGACGGGTTTCCCCATGTGCCGTTTCAATGAAATCGGCACTTACGCCTTCTGCGCTCAACCCGTCAATGAGCAGCCGTCCGGTGTGTCCGGCAGCAAACCCGGTCGCTCGTACAGGCTCGCCTAGCGTGCGAATGACGCGAGCGGCATTCACGCCCTTGCCGCCCGGCACCGTGAGGCTGCCTTCAATGCGGTGGACGGCATTCAAACCGAAGCCTGCAACCGTGTAGATTTTATCCACAGCCGCGTTAAGCGTTACGGTGGTAATCACAAGGCATCACTCCTTTAAGATCAGCAATTTGCAACATTTGATGCCATTCGCTCATGCTAAGATATCAGCTTTAATCCCAATGCTGCGGCAAGAATCATGGCGATGAATAAAACACGCAGTACGCTTTTTTGTTCACCGTACAAGAACATGCCTGTAATCGTGCTGCCAACCGTTCCGATGCCTGTCCATACCGCATAGGAAGTTCCCATAGGCAAACTTTTCATGGCATAGCTGAGTAGAGAGAAGCTAAGAACAAAGGATAAGACCATAAGCACTAAGGACTTCCAGCCTTTGCCCACCGTAACGCCCTTCATACCGATGACTCCTAACACTTCCGAGCATCCCGCGATAACCAATGCAATCCAAGCCATTATGCACCACTCCCTTCCTGAACATCACGGTCGGTAACTAACTTCAAGCCGACCACACCTGCCAGCAAAAGGGCAATTAACAGCGTTTTGGACCATTGAAACGGTTCCCCAAATAGCAGCATTTCGCCTACGACCGTTCCCCCTGTCCCCAGTCCGGTGAATACAGCATATACCGTGCCTACAGGCAAACGCTTCGCAGCCTTCATGATCAAATAAAAGCTGGCTACCACAGCCAGCACGGTTACAGCCCAGGTGAGTGCGGAATCCGCATGCTTCAAACCCGATACCCATACGACCTCAATCAGGCCGCCAACAAAAACGTAAATCCAACTGCGATTCATGATGAATGTTCTCCTCAAAAATAGATTTTATAAGTTCGACGGCTTCACGCTTCATGAGGTGAGGTTAACGTAATCCCACGCCAAAAAATAGGCCATGCAGCGTTCAGTCTTCGGTGGTAGTTGATGCTTCCACTGTACAGTAGCTCCACCATGATTCCGTCCACCAGTGTCATGAAGGCTAAAGCCACATCCACTGGCTCCATATGCCCAAAGGGTTCCCGATCCCGTGTATTCCGGAGGCGGCGAGTTAATTTTCGCTCCATTTTATCCAGAAAAGGATTAACAATATCCAGCACCTCGTGATACAACGATACAGGCGGAAAGAAGGAAAAGCGAAGCATAAACTTGGCTGAGTCGTTGCTCTCATATTCCTGTCCCATCCAAAACAAGAAGTCATGCAGGGTATGCTTAAGCGGCTGATCTTTACGTTCCGTAAAGTATTCGAAAATACGTAAATTCTGCTCTTGAAAAGCGTACCTCGCCACCTGTAGAAACAGATCCTCCTTGCCTTGGAAATGCGCGTATATAGACGGTTTTCGGATACCGACCTCAGCGGCAATACTGCTCAAGGAGGCTCCCTCATACCCATTGGTGGCAAACTGAAAAAGAGCGGCCTTTCGAATCTCTTCCATCCCCATTATTTTCACCTACCTAACGTTCGTTAGTTTATTTTTACACGAAAAAAAGTAAGTGTCAACCCAGCATCATTGCGTTTTGTATAAAGCTTTTCTTTGGATTTTTTTTATCAACATTTTAATAAAAAAGTGGGAAGAAATAAGGGGCTCATGTACAATATAATGAAGAATACCTGTCAAATGCAGTCCACTGGAAGTGAGGTTAGTTATGAGGCGAAGCTTACTGGCCGTATTGATCGCGGCTATGGTGTTTATTATTTATTATTTTGGCTTGTTTAATTACATCGGCAAAAATGAAGGAACTGTCATCAGTATTTTTTCCACCCTGACAGTGATCTCCATCAGTCTGATTATTTTTACGGAGAATCGTAATCCCTCCACCACGATGTCCTGGATTTTGCTGCTGGCATTGCTGCCAGTCGTTGGACTTCCTCTTTATTTTTTGTTTGGGCAAAATGTATTCAAGCGTCGCAAGTATGACAAAAAGGCATTGCGTGACCAACAGGCTTACGACCGCATTGAAAAGGATGCTTTGCGAGTCAAACGGGATCTGACCTGCTTTACAGATGAGCAGCAGCAGTTGATGCGTTTGGCCCGCAGACTGGCCCGCTCCCCGATTTATTTTGCGACAGAAACTCAAATTCTGAACAATGGAGATGAAACCTTCTCCACTTTGCTGGAAGAACTGCGCAAGGCGCAGCATCATATCCATATGGAATATTACATTTTCCGGTCGGATGATATCGGTACCAGCATTCAGAAGATTTTGATCGAAAAGGCCAAAGCGGGTGTTAAGGTTCGGTTTATGTACGATGCGGTGGGCAGTATTCAGTTGTCGAAGTCATTTTTGAAGGAAATGAGAGATGCAGGAGTAGAGGTTGTTGCATACGGTGGTGCTCGGATCTTGTTTTTCTCCAGCCGGGTAAACTATCGTAATCACCGTAAAATTGTAGTTATCGACGGTAATATCGGATTAATTGGTGGACTAAATGTAGGGGATGAGTATCTCAGCCGCAACAAAGCCTACGGCTTTTGGCGTGATACGCATATGATTGTGAAGGGCGAAGCTGTGCGGACGTTGCAGCTTATATTTTTACAGGATTGGCTTCACATGACGGGCGAGTCGGTGCTCGATAGCGAATATCTGTCTCCCAATATTGAACCCATTACGGATGGAGGCGTGCAGATTATTGCCAGCGGCCCGGATAATGAGCGGAGAGTACTTAAAAATCTCTTTTTCTCCATGATCACATCTGCCCGAAAATCAGTCTGGATTGCCACTCCTTATTTTATCCCGGATGAAGATATCCTGACTGCCTTACGGATGGCTGCCCTGTCCGGGTTGGACGTGCGTATTCTGTTTCCCGCAAAACCGGATAAATGGCTACCGTTCCTCGCGTCCCATTCGTACTTCCAGTCGTTGCTGGAGGTTGGAGTCAAGGTATATGAATATGAAAAAGGGTTCCTCCACTCCAAGCTCCTCATCATTGACGGGGAAGTTGCGACCATCGGGACAGCCAATATGGATATGCGTAGCTTTCATTTGAATTTTGAAGTTAACGCTCTGTTAATTCAAACGCACAGTGTGCAGCAGATGGTAACAGACTACGAACGAGATTTGCACTCTGCCAGTCTGATCGTACGCGAAGAATTCATGAAAAAACGTCTGTTCAAACGTTTGATGGAATCTCTCGCGCGGCTGCTTTCACCGCTGCTGTAAGCATAAACGAATTCGCTGCAGCAGTATCCCGTAGTTAAAATGTAGTAAAGCCTAAAATATCCTGTAGACGGTATATAATATCTTTCCAAAATGTTGAATGATCCTCGTAAGCTGTTAGATCCAAACTGTATTCAGCCCCCTGATTATTCCATAGCTTATCAAAATAGGCCGCAACCTGTCGGGTCAGCTTGCTGTCCGCCGGAGCGGCCACCCACAATTCATTTTCCAGATTCAAATCATCCAGATTACGGGGGGTCAGATTGGTAGAGCCACCCCAAATGATATGCTCTCCTTGTGCCTTGGCGATATAAATCAGTTTGGTATGGAACTGCTCATGGGTGGTATGATACCAGCGAATTTGAATGTTCCCGCCCGATTTATCGGACAACTCCTGGGCAACCGGACGATTGGGGATGCCGATTTTTTCCTGACCAAACGCGTTTTCATTGGGGTCCAGCAGCAATTGGATGTTTACACCGCGCGCAGAGGCATCCAGCAGGCTGTTCAATACTTTGCGGTCAGCCAAATAAAACATGCCCATATGAATGCTGTCACCTTTCTTCGTCTGCCCGATGCCATCCAGAACCGAGGTGTACACCTTGCCCTCAGTTAGATATTTGATCCGATAGCTGTCCTTATTCGATGGAACTTTGGGTTCGGCCTGTGGTGTATAGGCAGGAAGCTGCCCACCGCCCGAAAAGTCCAACACCGCCTGCTCTGTTTGTAAAATGTCTCCGATGATAGGCCCCTTCACCTCCAGCGCTACATTGGAGTGATAGGCGCTCGCGTCGTGCACGTTGCCTGTAGAAATGAGCGCTGTCTGTTCGTTGGCAACCAATTTTCGGTGATTGGCCTTGACGTTTAACAGCTTAAGATAGGAGCGAGCCGTTACATCAGGTCCGTCACTGGCCATCAGGTTGGGAATCCAGCCTGTGCCCTGCTGCCCGAACCACTGGAAAAAGGTACGCCACACCGCCGAATAGATGGGCGTGGAGTCCCGCAACGGGTCTACATCGGTCTGCACGACTTGAATCCCTGCTCGCTTCATATTCTCCAACAAAGGATTGGGGGCAGAGTTGTAGTTGGTATTGACTTCGTCTGTAATGAAAAAGATAGGCATATCAGGATGAGCTTTCTTTTTGGCAATAAGATGATCGGTCATTTGTGCGCTGACTTGGGGGAAGCGTTGACCTTTATGCTTATAGTCATTGAACAGAAACAGGTCGATGACGATAAATTGTTGGGCTTCATCAATGATCCCGAGCATACGATTCAAAATTTGTCCTTCATGTTGTGCAGTGCTTCCATCCCCGGTCGGATAGGTCAAATCCGTCCAGAAGTTTACCTCATGGGTTGAATACTCCTGACTCTCATAAGAGACGAACGGAGGCAATGGTTTATGGGTCTGATACAGCATGACGGCAATCAGCCAGAGGATAAGTACCAGAATGGCGATTTTAAGAGTACGGCCCTTTTTCCCGGTTTTTCTTTGATATTCCGGCACAGAATGCAGCGGATCACGTGTAGTCATATGACGATCAACTCCTCAATTGAATACTGCATTCCATTTTATCGTGCCGGAACATGCAGTTTTATGATGGGATACTGTCAAGTTATTAACGCAAGTGTGCAGGATTGACGCGGATACTGAATGGAATGAAATGGAGTATGTTTTACTATTCATTGAGGACATATGTCCTTTATAGAGAGTCTGCCCTATACTTTAATATATAGAAAAGTCATTTACATGGGGAGAATAACGATTTATGAGAGGAATCTTGTTTGCTTTTCTGGGAGGAGCTTGTATTACGCTACAGGGGGTAGCGAATACACGGATTAGTCAGGATATCGGTACATGGCCGGCGGCCACTGTTACTCAGCTAATAGGCTTTATTTTGGCAGCATTAGTCTGGATGTTTACAAGGGATGGTAATGTAGCTGAAATGAAACAGGTAAAGCCAATGTATCTTTGGGGCGGTGCCTTTGCAGCTATTATTATATTTAGTGAAGTCACGGCAATCCAACATATTGGGGTTACGTTCACGATCTCGGCGTTGTTGATTGCGCAGTTGTGTTTAACCTTCCTGGTAGATATTAAGGGATGGTTCGGTATAGTGAAGCAAAAGATGAAGCTGCCACAATTTATAGGTATTGGTATGATGATCGCAGGTGTAATTATTCTGAAGCTCTAAAATAGAATTTTATTTGTAAAGAAAGCTTAGTATGTAGAAATTGAAGGTGAGCTTAGGAATGAGAGAAATTCAGGATCAAGAGCAGCTAAAATATTTTTTGCAGCTGCATGAGTTGGAATCCATACTCTACGAGCCACTACATCCTTATTTGTCGTTGCATCGTTTGGAGCAAGGGGAAAGGCTCTGTTCACAGGGGGACTCCATCGAACATCTATATATACTGGTGCAGGGCAAGGTCAAGATTTATACCAGTTCTACAGAAGGGAAAACCCTGATCCTTTGCTTCAAAACACCGATCGAGGTCATAGGAGATGTTGAATATATTCGGAGTAGTCACGTTATCAACACAGTAGAGGCAGTGTCTCCGATCTATGTGATCGGTATTCACCACCAATGGATGAACAAATACGGCAGAGACTATGCTCCTTTGCTGCAATTTCTATTGGATATTGTCACGCGAAAGTTTTGCCTGGACTCCGACTTTTCCAGTTTCAATCTCATGTATCCGGTGGAAGTCAGGCTGGCGAGCTACCTGCTATCGGTTTCTTTTGACGAATCGAATACGGCTTTTCATGAGGAATTACGTGCCTCTAGTCTGGTAGATGTGGCGAATTTGATCGGAACCAGCTATAGACATCTCAACCGTGTCATTCGCAAAATGATTGAAGATGGATGGGTTGAACGGACAAAAGGCTACATTGTCATTCGGGACAGAAAAGGTTTGAGTGAACTGGCAGGACATAATATTTATGAATCATTGTAATAGGAGCATTTAGGATAAAGGCAGAAGAATATCAGGATCATCAAGGGAGAGTTAACATATGTTATTAGGAATTGTATTGGCGATTATCGCAGGTGCCTTGGTCAGTCTGCAAACGATATTCAATAATAAGGTGAATGAACGGACAGGATCGTGGGCCACGACAACATTGGTGCTGGGTACAGGGTTCTTGGCTTCCTTACTCGGGAGTCTTATTTTTGAAGGGAAAAATACATTTGCTTTACAGCATATGCAGCCGTGGTACTGGTTCAGTGGCATGATTGGTGTCGGTGTTGTGTTCTGTCTGGTACAAGGAATGAAGCGACTTGGCCCGACCTATGCAATCTCCATTGTATTGACGGCACAATTAGGTACCGCCCTGTTGTGGGATTCGTTAGGATGGCTGGGATTAGAAAAGATTCCGTTTACCTTTAACAAGTTGATCGGTGTATTGGTCATTATCGGTGGTATTCTCGTATTCAAATTTGGACATGGGCGTACGAAGGAGCAAGCAGAAAGCATTTCATCTGTACCTGATTCGATGAAGGGATAGAGGAGATTGTAAATGGCCTTTATCTTGCTGGGATAGGGATTGTCCTTTCGAATAGGCATTTTGCAGAAAAGCGGCAGCTCAATTAGGAGCGGCTTTTCTGTAGAGTTTCCGAAAGAAAAAATGTTCACGATCGTGTATATATTTTTCCATCCATGATACAATGAAAGTATCTTAAAATAGCCACATTAAGGGCTACGATATTTGATATAAGAGACGATAAATAGATCGGTTACCGTGTTCGGGAACGGTCTTATTTGTGCTTCTTGAACTTGATACAATAAACAGAGTGACTTTGGATGAGGTGGAACATAGATGAGTAGTACAGAAAATGAAAAAGGAGCACCTGACGGTTTTAATAGATCCGGCTCTTTGTTACCTGCCGCACGGACAGGCGAACGGAAGATTGAGCACGTCCGCCTTTGTTTGCAAGAAGATGTGGCCGGACAAGGCATCACCAGCGGGCTAGAGCGATATGCCTTTAAGCACTGCGCTCTGCCGGAGTTGCATTTTGACGAGGTTCGTCTGGATACTACCTTTTTAGGACAGGCTGTACGAACACCGCTACTTATTAGCTCCATGACAGGCGGCAGCGCCGAGACAGGAGCGATTAATGAGCGATTAGCAGAGACAGCGGAGAGACGCGGCTGGGCGCTGGGCGTCGGTTCGGTACGGGCTGCGGTGGAAAGGGAAGAATTAGCTTCAACCTTTGCGGTTCGCCGTCTAGCACCCAGCATCCCGGTCCTTGCCAATCTGGGCGCGGTGCAGCTGAACTACGGATTTGGCGTGGACGATTGTCGCCGTGCAGTGGAAATTGCCGGAGCAGATATGTTGGTGCTGCATTTGAACGGATTGCAGGAGATTTTCCAGCCCGAAGGGAATTTGGATTTTAGCGGCCTGCTTCAGCGCATCGAGGAGTTGTGTCGTCAGCTTTCAGTGCCTGTAGGAGTGAAGGAAGTAGGCTGGGGCATAGATGGCGAGACGGCATCGAGACTGTATGATGCGGGTGCTGCCTTTATTGATGTCGCTGGCGCAGGTGGGACAAGCTGGAGCCAAGTGGAGAAATTTCGTAATCCTGATCCTGTGCGTCGTGCCGCGGCGGAGGCGTTTGCGGATTGGGGAAATTCAACCGCTGATTGTATCGTGGAAGTTAGAGCTGCTCAGCCACATGGTGCTCTGATCGGTAGCGGTGGACTGAGAGACGGTGTCGATGCAGCGAAGGCGCTCGCTCTGGGGGCTGACATGGCAGGCTTCGGGCGTTCTTTGCTCGGTTCGGCGGTTGCCTCCAGCGAAGCGCTGGAAGCACGCCTGGAGCAGGTGGAGCTGGAACTCCGAACGGTCATGTTTGGGATTGGGGTAGACGGAATAGAAGGGCTTAAAGACACGACTCGACTAAGAAAGAAGGTAAATGGATGAGCGGACTTATTACATTGGTTCAGATGAATGCGGAGCAATATGATCGATTTGAACAACGCTCGCTTGCCGACTATGCGGATGAGAAAATCCAAGCAGGTACATGGACGGTAGAAGAAGCACCAGAACGTGCGGCAGAAAGTTTTGCTCGATACCTGCCACAGAGGCTAGACACACCTCATGCTCACCTGTATATGTTGATGTTTTCCGATGCCGGGGGGCAGAGTCAGGAGGAAGCTGGTTATATCTGGTTCAATATTACGGACGGCGCGCAAGGAAAAGAAGCTTTTCTACTGGATATTCTTGTATACGATTCATACCAGGGGAGAGGTCTAGGTACGCTGGCGATGGAGGCTTTGGAAAAGGAGGCTCGCAGACTGGGAGCTGTCCGCATCGGTTTGCATGTATTTGGGCATAATGAGCGAGCTTTGCATGTATATCGCAAATCGGGCTATCGGGTTACGGATATCCAGATGAGCAAAGAAATCTAAATAGGGATATAGCAAAATCCTGAATTTCATAACCGTATGCTTGCCGCGTGTATAGGTTCTCATATATAATGTGGGTTGGTAAACTAACGGATGGCATAACGCATATTTTATATAAACGGGAGTTGTTCTGATTATGGCTTTAAAAGCGGGGATTGTGGGCTTGCCGAACGTGGGCAAATCAACACTTTTTAACGCAATAACGCAGGCGGGTGCGGAATCCGCAAACTATCCATTTTGTACGATTGACCCCAATGTAGGCGTTGTTGAAGTACCAGACGAACGGCTTGATAAGCTGACCGAACTGGTTGTGCCGAATAAAACGGTGCCAACGGCATTTGAATTTGTTGATATTGCAGGACTTGTGCGCGGTGCGAGCAAGGGCGAGGGTCTGGGTAACAAGTTTCTGGCTCATATTCGTGAAGTGGATGCGATTGTACATGTAGTACGTTGCTTTGAAGATGAGAACATTACCCATGTGGACGGCAAAATTGACCCGATCAGCGACATTCAGACTATTAATTTGGAACTGATTCTGGCGGATATCGAAAGCGTAGACAAGCGTATTGAACGTTCCCGCAAAAACATGAAGGGTGGCAACAAGCAGTACACCCAAGAGGTTGAAGTGTTGGAGCGGATCAAGGAATCGCTGTATGCTGATAAACCGGCGCGTAGCTTAGAATTGTCGGATGAAGAACGGTTGATTGTACGCGATCTTCATTTGCTTACGATGAAGCCTGTATTGTACGCAGCTAATGTCAGCGAAGATGGCGTAACGGAAGCTGACAGCAATCCATATGTGCAAAAGGTACGCGATTTTGCCATAGATGAAAATGCAGAAGTGGTGCCGATCAGCGCCAAGGTAGAATCTGAAATTGCTGAGCTGGAAGGCGAAGACAAGGCGATGTTCCTTGAGGAGCTGGGATTAGCTGAATCCGGATTGAACCGTCTGATTAAAGCAGCTTATCGCTTGCTGGGCCTGTATACGTATTTCACAGCAGGTGTGCAGGAAGTACGCGCTTGGACTATTCACAAAGGAACGAAAGCACCGGGTGCTGCGGGCGTAATTCATACGGATTTTGAACGCGGATTTATCCGTGCCGAGGTTGTATCCTACAACGATTTGGTCGCTGCTGGTTCGATGAACGGGGCTAAGGAACGTGGTCAGCTTCGTCTGGAAGGTAAGGAATATGTAGTGCAGGACGGAGACGTTATGCATTTCCGTTTTAATGTTTAATATATAATTTCCAGAGTACAATACTCGATTCGGATATATAAAAGACGATGATTCAATGTATGTGTGTTCTGAAATGTGCTAGATTATGTGGTCGCTGCCTATATTAGGGCGGCGACTTTTTATTGTATTGCATGTTGTGTGGATTTTTGCAAAATCCTAAATTAGTCAGTATTTCTTGTAGCTAATTCATGAATTAGTTGGTATAATAAAGAGCTGTAGCCAGTGAAATTGAAGCTGGTTTCATATTAATTTAACTGAAGAGGTGAATCGCTTGTTGGACCGATTGCAATCATTGGCGGACCGCTACGATAAACTGAGCGAACTGCTCTGCGATCCGGATGTAGCGAACGATAGCAAAAAACTTAGAGATTATTCCAAAGAACAGTCTGATTTACAGCCTGCTTATGAAGCATATACCGAATATAAAAATGTCGTTGAAGAGCTGGAAGCTGCAAAAACCATGCAGGGTGAAAAGCTGGACGACGAGATGCGTGAAATGGTCAAAATGGAGATTGATGAACTTAGTGTTCGCAAGCGGGAGCTGGATGAAAAAATCCGTATTTTGCTGCTGCCGAAGGACCCGAATGATGATAAGAACGTTATTATTGAGATTCGTGGTGCAGCGGGTGGTGACGAAGCGGCATTGTTCGCAGCTGACTTGTATCGGATGTATACTCGTTATGCCGATACCCAAGGCTGGCGTGTAGAGCTGATGGACGCGAACATGAATGATCTCGGGGGCTTTAAAGAGGTTATTTTCATGATTAACGGCCGTGGTGCATACAGCAAAATGAAATTCGAAAGCGGCGCACACCGCGTGCAGCGGATTCCGACAACAGAATCAGGTGGACGTATTCATACGTCGACATCTACAGTATCCGTTATGCCTGAGGCAGAAGAAGTGGATATTGAAATTTCCGACAAGGATATTCGCGTGGATACGTTCTGCTCCAGCGGTGCAGGCGGGCAGTCCGTTAATACGACCAAGTCGGCGGTGCGTGTGACACATATGCCTACAGGTATTATGGCAACCTGTCAGGACGGCAAATCCCAGAACTCCAATAAGGAGAAGGCGCTGCAAGTTTTGCGTGCCCGTATTTCGGATATGTTGCGTCAGGAAGAGGAAGCCAAATATGCAGGCGAGCGTAAGAGCAAAGTAGGTACTGGAGACCGCAGTGAGCGTATCCGGACCTACAACTTCCCGCAAAGCCGTGTAACGGATCATCGTATTGGCCTAACTATGCATAAGCTGGACCAGGTGATGAACGGGGAGATCGAAGAAATCGTATCAGCGCTCACGATTGCAGAGCAGGCTGATTTGATGGAACAAGAGGTTTAAGTTTTGGGGAACGAACGCGATTGTGTGTATCGGATGTCGCCGGAACGGAACATGAGTGTCAGAGAAGCCTTAGTTGAGGCTTCTTCTTTTTTAGGAAGCTGTGGTGTTCTGGAGCCGCAGCACAATGCCCGCTTACTGCTGGAGCATGTGCTCGGGTTGGAAGGCACGGCGTTTTACGCTGCTCTGGGTGATTCGTTCCCTTCCTCCGTCAAGGAGGCGTGGGAACGGATTATAGCCCGCAAAGCTGCGGGTGAACCGGCGCAGTATATTATCGGACGGCAGGAATTTTATGGCCGCCCGTTCGCGGTTTCGCCGTCGGTGCTGATTCCGCGCCCCGAGACAGAACTGCTCGTCGAGGCGATACTCCAGCACGGCGACCGGCTGTGGCCAAGCGGCGCTCCGCAGGCGCTCGACATCGGCGCAGGCAGCGGTGCGATTGCCGTGACGCTGGCGGCTGAGCGACCGAGCTGGCGCGTGGCGGCAGGGGATATTTCGGCTGCCGCGTTAAAAGTAGCGACTCATAATGCTGCTGCGAACGGCGCAGCCGTAGAATTCCGCGAGGGCGATCTGCTGGCGCCGTTCGTGGGAACGGCGGTGGACATTCTCGTGTCCAACCCGCCGTACATCCCGGCTGCTGACATCGCTGGCTTACAGCCAGAGGTACGCGACCATGAGCCGCGGATGGCGTTGGATGGTGGTCCTGACGGGCTCGGCCCGTATCGGGCAATGCTGGAACAGCTCGGACTCCTTCAGGCTCCGCCGCGGCTAATCGGGTTTGAGCTGGGGATGGGACAGGCCAGAGACGTGGCTGGTCTGCTGGCACAGGCAGGTCATTGGAAGAACATTATAATCGTTCCTGACCTTGCAGGGATCGAGCGACATGTCCTAGGTGTCTCGGAGTAGTGCTGCATTTTCTTTTTGCGAGTCTTTCCTTTAGAATAAGAGGAGTATGACCGAGAAACGGCTCAGGGGGAAATCATGCTTCAGAAATTGAAAAAAATTGACGGTCCGGTTATCTTTATTCTGGTTTTGCTCATGGCGATTAGTATCATAACGGTATACAGCGCAGGTAGGGGCCCTACGAACTTGGCAGAGCACGGCAATGACTACCAGAAGATGATCGGGTATTATATATTGGGTTTTGTGGCGATTTTGGGTTTAGCGATGGTCGATTTTCGGATATTCATTAAAAAAGCCTTGTACGTATATGGAGGCGGAATATTCTTGTTGGGTCTCGGATTTTTTGGCGGGACGGTTAACAACTCTCAGGGCTTTTTGAAAATTGGTGGCTTGAATCTTCAGCCTGCTGAGGTATTCAAGCTGGTCCTTATCGTTTTTCTGACTTATATGCTGATCAAAAAGCGCAAGAGCAAGCTGTATTTTATTCAGGATGTTCTTCCGGTCGCACTGGTGAGCTTTGTCCCGTTTGCCATGGTTATGGCACAAAATGACTTGGGTAATGCGCTCGGTTATATTGTCATCGTCATCGGTATGCTATGGATTGGTAATGTGAAGGCATCCCATGCGTTGATCGGATTCATAGTATTTGCAGTCGCTGTTGGCGGCGGGATCAAAGCTTATATTTCGTTTCACGATGAGATTGATTCCTTTATGAAGGGGATTGGCCGTAGTCACTGGGTTGAGCGTTTGGACCCTTGGTTGGTACCGGAAGAGGCAACCGCGAAGGCGTCTTATCATACCAAAAATGCCAAGCTGGCGATAGCCTCTGGCGGGATGATGGGCAAGGGCTTTTTGCAAGGAACCTCAGTACAGTCCGGGCGTGTTCCTTATACGTACGCGGATTCTATTTTTGTGGTCGTAGCGGAGGAATTTGGCTTTGTAGGCTCTTCAGTGCTGCTATTGTTATATTTTATTTTGATTCACCGCATGATCCTGATTTCGCTGGAATGCCGGGATCGCGCCGGACCGTATATTATTGTCGGGATTGTGTCCATGTTGCTGTACCAGATTTTTGAGAATATTGGTGCGTTTCTGGGCATTATGCCGCTTACGGGGATTACGCTCCCGTTCATAAGTTATGGTGGTACCTCGTTGCTTATTAACATGGCTAGTATCGGCTTGGTTATGAGTATTAAGGTGCACGGCCAAGAGCTGGAGGATGATCTGCCACAGCCTTCCAGACTAAGCTTGACGAAGGCGAAAAAAGCCTAGTACAGGTGGAATGTGGCTAGATAATGATTGGTATTTGTGTGAGTTGAAACGGTGCAACGAGAGAGTCCAGATTGTGAAATCTGGGCTTTTTCATATTCCTCGGTGAGGGTCAGAAGCTTGGTGTAGCATGATTTGAGGGTATTTTTGAAAAAATCTGTAAAGTGGTCCTGAATCTTTTACAAGAATCATAGGTTTAGACTCTCCCAAACCGGACAGACTGATAGACATGATAGAGTTTGGGTTTGGGGGGACGAAAATGAGAAGTTGGGTAAAGCAAGCCGCAATGATACTATTTTGTATTTCGATATTAATGATGTCTTGGGAAGGTCAAAAGACGGATGCTGCTATGACCACTGGAACAAGAGGAACCTTAGCATCAGGAGTGGCAACAGCAGGGCTGAAAGTGATTCCACATGATTCCATTCGACTGCGTATTTTGGCCAATTCGGATCGCCCGGAGGATCAGTTGGTTAAACGCGAAATACGGGATGCTATTGTACAGCAGATGAATGCCTGGGTGGGTGAGCTGGAAAACCCGCAAAGCTTAGACCAAGCGAGATCATTGATTGATGCTCATTTACCTGAAATTGACCGTTTGGTAGGTATGGAACTGGCTCGTCGCGGCATTGCGTATGATCATCAGGTGGAACTGGCGAGCGTACCTTTCCCAACGAAAATGTACGGTGGTCTTGTCTACCCGGCAGGGAATTATGAGGCACTTCGGGTTACGCTGGGGCAAGGAAAAGGGCAAAATTGGTGGTGCGTGCTGTTTCCTCCGCTGTGCTTTATTGATGCAGGCAGTGGGGAAGCAGCGGCACAAACGGTATCAGCAAAAACGGATCACGGAGAAAGTCGGACGAATGCCGCTGACAAGGAGCCGGAAGTACGTTTTTTTCTGTGGGATGCACTTGCGGGACTGTGTAGCTGGGTGAGTGGCTTGTTTGCCTAAACGTTGAGGAGTGTAAGTTTCCCCATATGCTATAATGGAGCTTACGATAGATATACACATGGCAGAGCCAAATGAACTGATCTTTCAAAGTAGCCTTATAGGATCAGGCGAAATCACTGGCCTGTATATGACAATAAGATATGGGATGATCTGATATGAGCGATAAATCGAATCAAATGCAAGACTTGCGCGGAGAATTTGTGCAAAAGGAAAAACCTGAGCAAAAGCTAGATGAACAGGGGATTCGCGAGCTGAAGCAGGCATTGAAGTCTTCCCATACACAATGGTGGGATGTAAGATGTTTGGTTCCTGTGAGCAACACTGACGGGGATGTTTCTGACGAAATTTGGGATGAACAGGCTCGGATTGCGGCGGAAGAGGGCATACGCGAGGCCGCCTTACTCCTCCAAGCTGGAGAGACGGTAGCCTTTCCTACGGAGACCGTGTACGGCCTGGGGGCCGATGCGCGTAGTACAAAAGCGGTGGAGGCGGTATTTGCTGCCAAAGGACGCCCTTCCGATAACCCGCTCATTGTACATATTTCTGATGTTGATCAATTAGAGGGTATGGTAGCAGAAATAAACGATACAGCCCGAGCGCTGATGAATATGTTCTGGCCGGGACCACTGACTCTCGTATTGCCGGTAGTGCCGCAGGCACTGTCATCGCGTGTGACAGCCGGGCTGGACACGGTTGGTGTGCGCATGCCGGATCATCCGATAGCGCTTCGTTTGATCGCTGAAGCGGGTTGTCCACTGGCTGCGCCAAGCGCCAACCGGTCGGGAAGACCCAGTCCCACCCTTGCACAGCATGTGCGGGAGGATCTGGAGGGCCGCATCGGCGGCATTTTGGACGGAGGTCCCACGGGGGTGGGACTGGAGTCCACGGTAGTGCAGGCGGGTGACGACGGAACCGTCACCATCCTGCGCCCCGGCGGCGTGACGGCCGAGCAGCTCGCTGCGGTTGCTCGCGCTGTCGTGCTGGACCCGGCGTTGGTCGCTACGCCCGGGGAGGACGCGGACAGCCCGGCGCCACGCTCGCCGGGCATGAAGTACACGCACTACGCGCCGCGAGGCCGCTTGAGCCTGGTGCAAGGCCCGTCGTCCGTTGAGGTGACGGGCTGGATTCGCGCCGCGCTGGCGGAGGCTTCCGCGCGCGGGGAGCGCACGGCAGTGCTCGCGTTCGACGAGCATGCCGCCGGCTACGCCGGAGAGCGCGTCTACACGTTAGGCAAGCTGGACGCGCTCCATGAGGCAGCGCAGCGCCTGTACGGCGTGCTGCGCCGCTGCGACGAGGACGGCGTCACCTACATTTTGTCGGAATCCTGTCCGCCGAAAGGATTGGGAGACGCCGTCATGAACCGCCTGCTTAAAGCGGCAGGTCACCGAATCGTCCGCTTGTAGCTTCTGTCGAATCAGAGCCTCTTATATTAAATTTTCCTCCCTCCTCGTCTCGGTATTGGGTACTTTCAGTCTATGCTTGTACTGATTTGCCCCTTGTCCGCATAACGTGTACAAGAACAGACGGATAATGGAGGGATGGAGTATGCTGGCAGCCTCTGCCCATGCCGGGCAGGTTGTAACGATTCTGATCATGGCGGTAGCGCTAGGAATGGATGCGTTATCGCTGGGCGTAGGGATCGGCATGAAGGGGATACGCCTGCGAGACGTGCTGCGCATCAGTACTGTCATTGGCTTTTTTCACATTCTGATGCCATTGCTGGGAATGTTCACAGGCCATTATATGAGTTCTTTATTAGGTCATGTGACGACCTACTTCGCAGGGGGTCTACTCATCCTTTTGGGCGGGCATATGGTGTATAATTCCTTTAAAGGGGACGGCGTACAGGTATTGGATCATCGTTCGCCTTTAGGCCTTTTGCTGTTTGCACTTGGGGTGAGCGTTGACTCATTTTCTGTAGGAGTGTCACTGGGTATGTTCCAGAGTGATCTGGTGCTGTCCGTTCTGGCGTTTGGTTTTTGCGGGGGAGCAATGGCGATGTTGGGCCTGTTGCTGGGTCGCAAGGTCAGCCGCAATCTAGGAGATTATGGAGAAGCAGTGGGCGGTGCCATTTTGCTGGCATTCGGCTTTATGTTTATGTTTTGATTTTAGCGTAGACAGTGTAAAATAAATGCAGGATTATAGTAAGGGATTAGAATTATAGTAATCCTCTGTTTATATATTTTTTTAACATACGGGGGGTGAAAACGTTGAAGAATATCTTATTCGTATGCACAGGGAATACCTGTCGCAGTCCAATGGCTGAAGGGATGCTGCGTAAGTTGGCTGCTGAGCATGGGCTAGAACTGGAAGTGCGTTCTGCGGGAGTAGCCGCGATGGAAGGCACGCCGATATCCCGACATGCAGAGGCGGTTCTACGTGATCATGATATATCCGATCAGATCACTTCAACCCCTTTGAGCGACGGGCTTGCCGGGTGGGCGCATCTGATCTTAACCTTGACGCAAGGACATAAACAGCACGTAATTCAGCGCTTTCCCCAAACGGCGGGCAAAGTATTTACGCTTAAGGAATATGTGGAGAACCGGGATGCGGTGTTGAATGATGTACAGGAGTTGGATAGTTTATATGCTTCACAGCAGTTGATGGCTTCACTCGGACAAGAGCTATCGGCGCAGGAGCGTGAACGAATGATTGAATTACACCAACGGATTCCGGGCTTTGATATTTCTGATCCGTTTGGTGGTTCGCGAGAAGATTACGATGTCACAGCTGCGGAAATCCGTACGGCACTGCATAAGCTGCTGGACAAGCTAAAGGCATCTTCCGAATAAAATTGGTATTACTCATCTGTTTTGTACGGAATCTGTTGATTTTCGGCGGTTAATCCGTTAAGATAAGGTGGAAAAATGAGAATCCGATGTAACTGGCGACAAAAGTGGGATTAACCACGATGGAGCATCGGATATACGGCCGGTCGCCTGGGCAAAAGAGCAATTCCACATAGGTGTGGACTGCTCTTTTTTTCATATACAAGTTATGCCAGATTTTTAGCTGAGAGTTGATTCCATTAAAGATTCTTCCATTTTTTCTGCTCGAAATCTGAAACATCGGCTATAATATAGTCAGATTGTGATCAGGAGAGAGTGTGTTGAACTTGGGGCATGAGACCGTGCCTAGTCTCTGAGAGGCTGTTCAACCAAAGGAGGTTCCAATGGTGGAACAATTAGATCATGAGATTCCGCTGGAAGCACAGACCACTTCTGTCGTGCGGGAAATCGCAGAAGCAGCCAGTCTCAAGGCTGGTCGCCTGCTGGTTATCGGCGTTAGCACAAGTGAAGTGGCTGGAAGTCGGATTGGTACGGCGGGAGCGCTCGATGTGGCTCAGCAACTGTTGTCTGGAGTAGAGTCTGTTCGCAGGGAGTATGGCTTTGATGTGGCGTTTCAATGCTGTGAGCATTTGAACCGAGCGCTGGTCGTTGAACGGGCTGTGCTGGAGCGATTGGGACTGATGGAGGTTGCAGCTGTTCCTGTTCGTACAGCAGGAGGCTCTATGGCTACCGTCGCCTATCGTTCTATGAGCGACGCGTGTTTGGCGGCGAACGTGCAGGCTCATGCCGGGATAGACATCGGCGAAACGCTGATTGGCATGCATCTGCGACCCATTGCTGTTCCGTTTCGCCCAAGCCTTCGCTGGATTGGCGAAGCACGTGTGACAGCAGCGTTCACCCGTCCTCCACTTATTGGCGGACAACGGGCGGTGTACAGTCTGGAGCAAGAAGTCGGCGGAAACTGCGATTAGCATTTGGCATGGCGGCATGTTTGTACTAATCTTTTTTGCATTGATGATGAGGTACCCAACAGAGGAGCAGGCGTTTGCTTGTATACCCAACAATTGACTATGGAGAGGGAGTAATCAATCATGATGGAACACCTGCGTAAAAGTGACCCGGCAGTGATGGAAGCAATGGGACTTGAACTGAAACGACAACGCCACAATATCGAGCTAATCGCATCCGAGAACATTGTCAGTGAAGAAGTAATGGAAGCTATGGGCTCCGTGCTGACGAATAAATATGCTGAAGGTTATCCGAACAAACGCTACTATGGTGGCTGTGAGCATGTAGATATCGTTGAAGACATCGCACGTGACCGCGCGAAAGAACTGTTCGGCGCCGAGCATGCTAACGTGCAGCCTCACTCTGGAGCACAAGCCAACATGGCGGTGTATCTGGCAGCTCTCAAACCTGGAGATACTGTACTGGGTATGAATCTGGCGCATGGTGGCCACTTAACACACGGAAGTCCGGTTAACGCTTCCGGCTTGTTGTATAACTTTGCTGCCTATGGTGTACGCGAAGACAACTTCCGCATCGACTACGATGAAGTGCGCAAGGCAGCCTTCAAGCACCGTCCTCGTCTGATTGTAGCTGGCGCGAGTGCATATCCGCGTACTATTGATTTTGAAGCTTTTGCTTCCATTGCCAATGATGTAGGTGCTTTGTTCATGGTGGATATGGCACATATCGCAGGTCTTGTGGCAGCGGGAATTCACCCAAGTCCAGTTCCGCATGCCCAATTTGTAACAACAACGACACACAAAACGCTGCGTGGTCCGCGTGGGGGTCTGATTCTGACTCGCAAAGCATGGGCGCAAGCGATTGATAAAGCTATTTTCCCTGGTACTCAAGGGGGGCCACTGATGCATGTGATCGCGTCCAAAGCGGTTGCCTTGGGTGAAGCGCTCCAGCCATCGTTCAAAACCTATGCGCAAAACGTAGTCCGCAACGCACAGGTTCTGGCTGAAACATTGTTGGCTGAAGGAATTAACATTGTATCCGGTGGTACGGATAACCATCTGATGCTGTTGGATACGCGCAATTTGAATATCACAGGTAAAGAAGCGGAGCATGTATTGGATTCCGTGGGCATCACGGTCAATAAAAATGCGATTCCTTTTGACCCGACCAGTCCATTCGTAACAAGCGGGATTCGCATTGGTACACCTGCTGCAACATCTCGTGGTATGGATGAAGAGGCTATGGTCAAAATCGGTAAAATCATTGCCGAAACCCTTAAAAATCCGAAAGATGATACTGTATTGTCCAAAGCAAGCCAAGCGGTTGGCGAGTTGACAGACAAGTTCCCGATCTATCCAGGAACTCAATACTAATTCATCAACATTCATAATCTTTATGTTATAGGCTGTTTTCCTTCCGTAAGCCGGAGGAGAACAGCCTTTTTTTGCTTCCGAACGACTCGAAACTTACATTTTTGGGTAATAAGCGATTACAGTAAGGTTTATGCGCGCTATCCTTCATGATCTACGACAAAGGAGTGATTGCATTGAGTCAAAGAAAATACGCGCAATTATTGCAGCAACTCGTATTTGTGGGACCGATGGCGTTGTTTTTCGTCTTGATTATGGTCATTCCGTTCCTGCTGGGGCTGTATTATTCCATGACGAACTGGGATGGAGTATCTGAAAATATCCGATGGCTCGGACTAGGGAATTACGTTCATATTTTTAGGGATGATCCAGATTTCCGTAATGCGTTCTGGTTTACGGTCCGGTTTACCGTATGTGGTGTCATTCTGACAAACCTGATTGGCTTTTTCCTAGCCTATGCACTTACCAAACCGCTGCGTACCCGTAATGCACTGCGAACTGTATTTTTTATGCCCAATATGATTGGCGGCTTACTGCTCGGTTTTATCTGGCAATTTATTTTTGTACGCGGCTTTTCTGCGGTAGGAGAGGCGACAGGGCTTTCCTTTTTTAAACTGCCGTGGCTGGGTGATGGGCCAACTGCTTTTTGGGGAACTGTCATTGTGTTTGTATGGCAATATGCGGGTTATCTTATGGTTATTTACATATCCTCGTTGAATAATGTCCCGCATGCCCTTATTGAATCGGCCCAAATCGACGGTGCGAGCCGAAGACAGATTTTGCGTCATATTGTAGTGCCGCTTATTATGCCAGCGGTGACCGTCTGCTTGTTCCTGGCGATATCCTGGTCCTTTAAAGTATTTGAGTTGAATTTGGCTCTCACGAAGGGGGGACCTTTCAAGTCGACAGAGTCTGTAGCGTTGGACATATATAATGAAGCGTTTACAAATAATCGACTTGGATTAGGGACTGCCAAAGCTATGATTTTCTTTGTGGTCGTTGCGATCATTACCAGCATTCAGGTGCGTCTCACGAAGAAAAAGGAGGTCGAAATGTAATGGGAAAAACGTCAAACTATCGTTTGGGCACATGGGCTGCTGAATTATTACTTATTGTGATCGGGTTAATCTTTCTGGTTCCGTTCTATTTTTTGCTCGTAAACTCCGTTAAATCCTTTGGCGACATTTTGGCCCATTCCGCTTCGTGGCCGACAACCTTCCGTTTTGAAAACTATGCTAACGCCTGGAATAAAATAAACTTTCCCACAGCACTGGGGAATTCACTGATTGTCACGATCGTCAGTAATGCGCTTTTGCTGCTAATCAGCTCAATGGCCGCTTACCAGATGGTTCGGCATGACACTCTTTTTAATCGTTGCCTATTCGGTTTGCTTGTGGCTGCGATGGTAGTCCCTTTTCAATCAATTATGTTGCCGCTTATGGAAGTGTCCAACGTATTGAGCTTGAACAACAGTATACCGGGACTGATCTTATGTTATCTGGGTTTTGGAGCGCCTTTGTCCGTTTTTCTTTTTCATGGCTTTATTAAAACGGTACCTATTGAGATCGAGCAGGCGGCAAGGGTGGACGGTTCATCCCGGTACGGGGTGTTCTTTCGCATCGTTTGTCCACTGCTGCTACCTATGTTCGTAACCGTACTTATTTTGAACACCTTATGGATCTGGAATGACTATCTGTTGCCTTCACTCATTTTGAATGATCCTGAGCTGCGCACCATTCCGATTGCAACCTATATGTTGTTTGGTCAGTACACCAAGCAATGGGACTTGGCGCTGCCAGCACTGGTATTGGGGATCGCGCCAGTTGTTGTGTTTTTTCTGGTGATGCAAAAATACATCGTTTCTGGCATTGCAGCCGGTGCGGTCAAAGGCTGATGGGAGGGATAACCGATGAAAAAACCAGCGTTACTTGTCATCTCCTTGATGGTGCTGCTCGCATGTACACTTGCAGGTTGTGGAAATACGAAGGCTCAACAGAGTGAGACGAAAACGATACACATTTATCAATTCAAAGTAGAAATTTCGGAACCGTTAAACAAGCTGAAGGCTGAATATGAAAAGACCCACCCTGGCATCAAGCTGGATATCCAATCTGTCGGTGGTGGTACGGACTATGGTGCTTCGTTGAAGGCTAAATTCGCATCAGGCGATCAGCCGGACATTTTTACAAATGAGGGCTACCAGGACCGCGATACGTGGCTGGAGTACTTGGAGGATTTGTCGGATCAGCCATGGGTGAAGGACCTGGACGATTTTGCTCGTAAGCCGATGACGGTTAACGGTAAGATTTATGGACAGCCTATGAATCTAGAAGGATTTGGCTTTGTTTATAACAAGGATTTGTTCAAAAAAGCGGGCATAACCAAACTGCCTCAGACGATAGATGAACTGGAAGAAGCAGCCAAGCGACTGAAAGCGGCAGGGATTATACCTTTTGCTAACGGGTATGCGGAATGGTGGGTTCTGGGGAACCATTTTATCAATATCCCGTTTGCCAGACAGCCGAACCCGGAAAGTTATGTTGCGGATTTAAACAAAGGAACGGCTCGCATCCCCGGTAACCCCGTGTTCGATCAGTGGGTGAAGTTGCTTGACCTGACTATAAAATATGGAAACCGCAATCCGCTCACGACGGATTACAATACACAAGTGACACTGTTTTCGACAGGTAAGGCTGCTATGATGCACCAGGGGAATTGGACGCAACCGCAAATGGATGGAATTAATCCTAACTTGAATTTGGGTATTCTGCCTGCGCCTATAGACAATGATCCCTCCACAGGAGGTAGACTGGCTGTCGGAGTGGCTTCGAACTGGGTGGTCAACAAAAATTCGCCTGTGAAGCAGGAGGCAAAAGAATTCCTCAATTGGTTGGTCACATCAGAAACAGGCAAGCACTATATCACCAAGGAGTTTAAGTTTGTTCCCGCCTTCAAAAGTATCACGTCCAGTGACGAGATGACAGGTGATCTAGGTGCAGAAATATCTCGGCATGTGAGGGAAGGCAAGATATGGAGCTGGAACTTCCAACGCTTCCCGAAGGGGCTGAATCAGGATTTAAGCAGTAGTATGCAAGCCTATATTGCAGGGGTTATCACGAAGGATGAAATGCTTCAGCAATTTCAGGGAGCATGGGACAATTTGAAGTATAGATAAAAGAATAGCGCTGCAGGAGGATGCAAAGGGGATAGGTCGGGCAGGAAGCTTAAAGTCCACAGGCTTTGACGGTCAAGTGCCGTCAGAGCCTTTTTGATGTGTTTTTATGTGACGAAAGTCACACGTGAAGTGGTCTTAATAAGTATTTTACATGTCATATCTTTCCCTTGACAAAAGGTTGCGGTGGCAGGTGTTAAATCAATCAAGGGAATGTTATAATAAACAGGATTTACAGGCACGCATTGCATCTGTGCTTATTTGGTTTGTACAAATAGGTTACATAGATCCTTTCGACTCAGGATAGTTCGATATGCTGGCGCGAAAGAACGTGACGATAATACCGGAGGGAATATATTATGGCGAAACTGGTGGTTTGCGATCACCCTTTGATCCAACACAAACTTACATTTATCCGCGATGTGCGGACAAACACCAAGGATTTCCGCGAGCTGGTGGATGAAGTAGCAACATTGATGGCTTATGAAATTACACGGGATATCCCGCTGGAAAGCATTACGGTGCAGACACCGGTTGCTGAGACAGAAGGTAAAGTGATTTCAGGACGTATGCTGGGTCTTATTCCGATTCTGCGTGCAGGCTTGGGTATGCTGGATGGCGTAGTAAAGCTGCTGCCTGCAGCAAAGGTAGGCCATGTGGGACTGTTCCGCGATCCTGAGACGCTGCAACCCGTAGAATACTATACGAAGCTGCCTACAGATGTAACTGAGCGTGAATTGATCGTGATTGATCCGATGCTTGCAACGGGGGGCTCGGCAATTGCGGCGATTGATGTGTTGAAAAAGAGAGGTTGCACTCAAATTAAAATGATGAATCTGATTGCTGCTCCTGAAGGAGTCAAAGCTGTGCAGGATGCGCATCCTGATGTAGACATCTACGTCGCTGCATTGGACGAGCGTCTGGATGATCATGGATACATCATTCCAGGTCTTGGTGACGCGGGAGACCGCTTGTACGGAACCAAGTAGACTGCCTTTGGCGGTTCGGCAAAATCTATGGACGTTATGACAGGTCGTTTTTCTGAATAAGGAAGATCTGTGAAGCGGACATTTATTATGAAAAGGGGTTCAACAGAAAATGTCCAAAATCAAAGTGATGACAATTTTTGGTGTGCGTCCGGAAGCGATTAAGATGGCTCCTCTTATTTTGGAGCTTCAGCGTCACCCGGAGCATATCGAGTCCGTGGTATGCGTTACGGCTCAACATCGCCAGATGCTTGATCAGGTTCTGGAAGTTTTCAATATTCACCCTGACTATGATCTGGACGTAATGAAGGATCGCCAGACACTTAATGAAATCTCCATGCGGGTACTTCAAGGTCTGGAACCTGTATTGCGTGAGGCCAAGCCCGATATCGTGTTGGTTCACGGCGATACGCTGACCACTTTCCTCGCCAGCTATGCAGCCTTTATGCAGCAGATTGAAGTAGGGCATGTGGAAGCAGGCTTGCGGACGTGGAACAAGCTTTCTCCATATCCTGAAGAAATGAACCGTCAGCTCACAGGCGTGCTGTCTGATCTGCATTTCTCGCCTACTTCTTTATCTGCTGGAAATTTGCGGAAGGAAAATAAGCCTGAATCGCGAATATATGTTACAGGCAATACAGTAACTGACGTATTTCAGTATACGGTTCGCCAGGATTACGAGCACCCCGTACTGGACTGGGCTCAGGGCAAACGCCTGATTCTTATGACAGCACATCGCCGGGAATCCCAAGGGGAACCGCATCGTCAGATTTTTAATGCGGTTAAGCGAATTGCGGATGAGTTTGAGGATATCGCTATTGTTTACCCGGTTCATCCGAGTCCGGCTGTGAAGGAACCTGCATTTGAGATTTTAGGCAACCATCCGCGTATTAAGCTGATTGATCCGCTGGATGTTGTGGATCTGCACAATTTTTACCCACATACACATCTGATCCTTACGGATTCCGGTGGGCTTCAGGAAGAAGCGCCTTCGTTCGGAGTCCCTGTTCTGGTGCTGCGTGATACGACTGAAAGACCAGAAGGAATTGAAGCGGGCACCTTGGAACTGGTGGGTACGAGTGAAGAGAACGTGTACAATCGGACCAAGGCACTTTTGACAGATTCCGCGTTGTACGAATCTATGAGCCAAGCAGCGAATCCTTACGGTGATGGACAAGCATCAGTAAGAATTGTCAATGCGATTTTGCACCATTATGGTGTTCAATCCGAACGCCCTGAAGAATTTCACACAATGTTCACAAAAGGCGTTCGTCCGATATAATTATTCTTTACAAGGCAAGCATACAGTTAAACTGTACGGTTACCAAGGGATACAGCAATTTAAGATGCTTTGTCGTTTGATTTTATACTTTAGGGCACTAAAATATCTCAATTGACAAAGTATCTTATATTTAAGTAAAATGGACTGGAATTGCAGGGGTGACATGGAAAAGTGGTCAAACCTTCCAAGCAAAACAACAACCGAAATAACACCGGAAATGCCTTTAAGGCTATAGGACTGGTGAGCGCGATCGGCATTGATTTGGCGATATGCACACTGGGTGGTTTCTATGCAGGAAAATGGCTTGATGCCAAACTTGGTGGCTCCGGAATTTGGATTGGCGTAAGCGTTCTCGCAGGCTTGGTTGTAGGCGCATTAAGTATTGCCCTTGTGATCGGAAAGGTACTGAGGGATAACCATGAATGAGATGACCCGTATGCAAAAAATGTTATGGATCGTAGCGCTTGGTATTATGGCTCTGTGTTTCCTGGTCTCCGCCTTCATGCCCCAACATCGTGACATTGCTCACGGAATCATTCTGGGAACGGGAGTAAGCTGTCTAAATGTGCTGTATATGGCCTACAAAATTCGACAGGTTGCGAGTGCGGCCGCCGGTGAAAGAAAGAAGAGAGTGTTTGGTATTGGCTTTGGCGTTCGATTAGGGACCTCAATTTTGGCAGTGGTGCTGGCGATAGAATTTCCGGCCTATTTCCATGAGATCGCTGTAATGGCAAGCCTGGTGACTGGACAATTTCTTCTGTTAATTATAGGCATCATATTCGCGCTTCAGGAAAAATGATGGCTCAACTGAGAAAGGGGTGAGAAAACATGTTGCATGAATCACCGATTATCCAATTGGGCGGGTTTAACATTGACTTGTCCGTCATTATTATGCTTATTGTGACTTGTGCGATTGTATTTGGACTGGCATTTGCTGCAACGCGCAATTTGTCTGTGGACAATCCAAGCAAGTTGCAAAATTTTATGGAATGGGTCGTAGAATTCGTTCAAGGACTGATTACCAGCACGATGGATTTGAAAAAAGGGAAGCCATTCCTCTCCTTGGGGATGACGCTGATCATGTTCATTTTCGTGGGGAATATGCTGGGCTTACCGTTCGGGATTGTGACCGAATTCGATAATGCGCAAAGTGCCCAAGTATTTGGACATGAAATCATTCCAGTCAAAGAAGCATTAGAACAAGCACAGGCGTCTCACCCAGGCGAAGCTGCCCATGTAGGCATCAGCTGGTGGAAATCACCTACTGCAGATGCAGGGGTATCTATTGGACTCGCTTTAATGATCTTTGTCCTGGTTCATTTCCTGGGAATCTTCCGCAATACCAAAGCTTACTTCAAGCATTACGTTCAGCCATTTCCATTCTTTTTGCCAATTAACTTGATTGAGCAGTTCTCAAAACTATTGACACATGGTATGCGTCTATTCGGTAATATTTTTGCCGGCGAAGTTTTGATCAGTGTTCTGCTGAAATTGACAGCACTTGGTGTAGGAGGCTGGATTGCTTCCGTATTGGGACTCGTTGTTTGGCAAGGATTTAGTATCTTTGTCGGCAGTATTCAAGCGTTCGTCTTCACGATTCTGACGTTTGTATACATTTCGCAGTCCATTGACACGCATGAAGAAGAGCATTAGACAAGCTCGTTTTCCGGTTTTTAGTTAAGTTCAGGAGTACGCTTCGCTCTTAACTGCAAATACATGTACAATATAAATACACATCACTAAGGAGGATTTTTAAAATGGGAGTTTGGGCATATATCGCAGCTGCAATCGCAGTAGGTTTGGGCGCTTTGGGCGCAGGTATTGGTAACGGTCTGATCGTAAGTAAAACAGTTGAAGGTATCGCTCGTCAGCCTGAAGCAAAAGCAACGTTGCAAACGGTAATGTTTATCGGTGTAGGTCTGGTCGAAGCCCTGCCAATCATCGGGGTCGTTCTGGCATTCATTTTCTACGCAGGTGCTTAATTGAATGGAAGCAAGGTTTGGCGGGGAAGGCACAGCCATCCGCGCCTTCTTTGTTCGTTTGAACATGAAAGATCCAGAACCGACGTTCACCGGAAAGGAGTGACTTCAATTGAGTTTAAATTGGACAAGTATCGTTTTCACAATCATTGCATTTTTGATCTTGTACTGGTTACTGACGCGTTATGCATTCGGCCCTCTCTTTTCCGTTATGGAGAAGCGGCGTCAGCTTGTATTACAGCAAATGAATGAAGCGGCACAGACGCGTGAACAGGCTGCTGCTTATGTTGAGGAGCAAAAGCAGGCTCTCCAGCAGGCACGTAAGGAAGCGTACGACATTATCGAGCAGTCAAAACAAACAGGTAACAAACAAGCGGAGCAAATTATTGTTCAGGCTAAAGACGAAGCTGTCCGCCTGAAAGACGAAGCTGTTCGTGAAATCACAAGCGAGCGTAATAAGGCGGTTGCCGAACTGCGCAGCGAAGTGGGTAAAGCTTCGGTACAAATTGCTTCCAAACTGATTCAAAAGGAAATCAAGGAAGACCAAGTCCAGGGAGAGCTTGTCGACCAATACCTTAAAGAGGTAGGAGGCAAAGCATGAGCCGGGATACGGTAGTAGCCAAACGGTATGCGAAAGCTTTGTTTGAAGTGGCAGAGCAGGAACAGACCATTATGGAAACCGAGCAGGAGCTACGTGCTTTTGTAGAGGCTGTATCGGGGGATGCTGAAATCCGTAAATTCATTAATTCTCCTAACATTACGGAAGCGGTCAAGCTTCAAGTTCTGGCTAACAGTTTTGAAGGCAAGCTTTCTGCCTCGCTAATTAACACGATCAAGCTGTTGATTCAGCGTAGTAGAGCAGATTTGTTCGAATCTCTCCTTGCCGGATACCTCGATATTCAGGAATACAAGCTGGGAATTGCTCATGCAAAGGTGTATTCGACTTATGCTTTAAGTGATCAGGAAAAAACAGCGGTAGCCGAGGAATTCGGAGCCCGTGAACATAAAACAATCCGTGTGGAAAATATAGTGGACCCGAGTCTACTGGGCGGATTGAAAGTGGTTATCGGCGATACACTGTACGACGGCAGTCTGGCCGGCAAGCTGGATCGTCTCGAGAAATCCTTTAACAGACGAGTATAGAAGATAGGGGTGAACACACTTGAGTATCAAACCTGAGGAAATCAGTTCATTGATTAAAAGTCAGATTGAACAATATAAAAATGATATCGAGGTCGTTGAAGTCGGCACTGTTGTTGAAGTCGGCGACGGTATTGCCCGCGTCTACGGACTGGAAAAAGTTATGGCCGGTGAATTGGTTGAATTCGACACTGGCGTATTGGGCTTGGCGCTCAACGTGGAAGAAAGCAATGTCGGTGTTGTTATTTTGGGTCAATTCTCCGACATTCGTGAAGGCGGTCAAGTAAAACGTACAGGTCAAATCATGCAGGTCCCTGTAGGGGAAGCATTGATCGGACGTGTAGTTAACCCACTGGGACAACCAGTAGACGGTAAAGGACCGATTGCTACAACAGAATTCCGTCCGGTTGAAAGTCAGGCTCCAGGCGTTATGGCCCGTAAATCGGTACATGAGCCTATGCAGACGGGGATTAAAGCTATTGATGCGATGGTTCCGATTGGTCGTGGTCAACGTGAGTTGATCATCGGTGACCGTCAAACAGGTAAAACTTCTATCGCAATTGATGCAATTTTGAACCAAAAAGGTAACGGCATGAAATGTATTTATGTCGCTATTGGTCAAAAACAATCCACGGTAGCTCAAGTTGTTGAAACATTGCGTCGTCACGGTGCGCTGGAATACACGATTGTCGTTACGGCATCTGCTTCCGAACCATCACCATTGCTGTACATTGCTCCTTACTCTGGCTGCGCCATGGGTGAGTATTTCATGTACAAAGGCGAGCATGTCCTTGTTGTTTATGATGACTTGACTAAACAAGCGTCAGCTTACCGGGAACTGTCCCTGTTGCTGCGTCGTCCACCGGGTCGTGAAGCATATCCGGGTGACGTTTTCTATCTTCACTCTCGTTTGCTGGAACGTGCAGCGAAGCTAAATGATGAGTTGGGCGGCGGATCACTTACCGCATTGCCGTTCATCGAGACACAGGCTTCCGACGTTTCTGCATATATTCCAACCAACGTTATTTCCATCACGGATGGACAGATCTTCTTGGAAGCTGACTTGTTCTATGCAGGGCAACGTCCGGCGATCAACGTAGGTATTTCTGTATCCCGTGTAGGTGGTTCAGCTCAGATTAAAGCGATGAAAAAGGTAGCAGGTTCCCTGCGTCTGGATCTTGCTCAATATCGTGAGCTTCAAGCGTTCTCCCAATTCGGGTCCGACTTGGATAAATCCACAAAAGCCCGTCTGGATCGCGGCGCACGCATGATGGAAATTTTGAAACAAGGTGTTAACCAACCGCTTGCTGTAGAGCAACAAGTAGTGAGCTTGTATACTGCTGTAAAAGGCTTCCTTGATGATATCCCTGTAGCGGATGTAAAACGTTTTGAAAAAGACTTCCTGTCTTTCATGGTGTCTGACCATCAAGACGTGCTTCAATCTATCCGCGACACGAAAGACCTGGTTGCTGATAACGAAGCGGCTTTGAAGGCGGCTATCGAGAAATTCAAAAAATCATTCGCCACGTCGGTTTAATACATTGGAATTTGCCTGTTTATGATGAAAGATGTACTAAGGAAGCGTGCCCTCCGGGTTTTGGCTTCCTTGGCATGTTTTACCCTCAATAACAGGCCCTTTAACATATGTCCGGCTGGATTTGAATCTTACGAAGTGCTTGGACTTGGCCCAAGCTAAGGGATTGCTTACGAAGTTAGCTTTGGCTTTGCTAGAGCTTAAAGGTGGTGAAATCATGGCAAAAGGTATGCGCGAGATTAAACGTCAGATTAAAAGTGTGCAGAGTACGAAGCAGATCACGAAAGCGATGGAAATGGTCGCTGCATCCAAGCTGAGAAAAGCTCAGGAGAAAGCGGAGTCGGCTCGTCCTTACTCGGAAAAGCTTAAGGAAGTTGTGAGTAGCATTGCTTCTGGAGCGAATAACATCAAGCATCCAATGCTGGAAACGCGTCCGGTTAAAAAGACTGCTTATCTCATCATTACATCTGATCGTGGTCTGGCTGGTGGTTATAACGCCAATATTTTACGACAGGTTACGCAGACGATTTCTGAACGTCACCGTTCACAGGATGAATTTGTGATTTTCATCATTGGACGAAAAGGACGGGATTATTTCAGACGTCGTGAATTTCCTATCGCTGAATCGGTAACAGATCTGTCGGATACACCTGCTTTTGCAGATATCAAAACAATTGCAAGCAAGGCTGTACAAGGCTTTGAACTTAAAGAATTTGATGAGCTTTATCTATGCTATAACCGCTTTGTCAACGCATTGACTCAAATTCCAACAGTTGACCGTCTGTTACCAATGGCAACACCGGATTCAGCTACAGCTTCATCCTCAATTAACTATGAGTATGAGCCTTCACCAGAAGGAGTGCTGGAAGTATTGCTGCCGCGTTACGCGGAAACGCTCATTTACGGCGCTTTGCTGGATGGTAAAGCTAGTGAACTGGGAGCGAAGATGACGGCGATGGGATCTGCTACGAAGAATGCTTCCAAGTTAATTGGTGAGCTTTCCTTGACCTATAACCGTGCTCGTCAAGCGGCTATTACCCAGGAAATTACGGAAATCGTTGCAGGGGCAAGCGCTCAGTCTTAATTAGGCTTGTTGCGACTGTTTTATAGCAGGGTCTACACTATTATGATAAATTGCGGGCGCAAAACAAATCAGAGTGGTTCGGATTTGCGGCTGTGCAAGCTTGTAGGAGGGAAACCAAAAGATGAACAAAGGACGCGTAGTGAGCATCATGGGTCCGGTTGTCGACGTTGAGTTCGAACGTGGACAACTTCCGGAAATCCTGAATGCCATTCATATTGGGACTGTGCTGGAGAGCGGAGTCAAAATTGATCTGACGCTCGAAGCTTCAAAACATCTAGGTGACAACCGTGTGCGTTGTATTGCCATGTCTTCCACAGATGGTTTGGTTCGTGGGGCTGAAGCCATAGATCTGGGAGCACCTATTTCAGTACCTGTCGGCGAAGCTACTCTTGGACGCGTATTTAACGTGCTTGGAACGCCAATTGATAATGGTGCTGATATGAGTGAAACGGCTAGAAATCCGATTCACCGTCAAGCTCCTTCTTTCGATGAGCTGACAACTCAAGCAGAGATGCTCGAAACCGGTATTAAAGTTATCGACTTGCTGGCTCCTTATGCTAAGGGTGGTAAAGTCGGATTGTTTGGTGGTGCTGGTGTAGGTAAAACCGTAACCATTCAAGAATTGATTAACAATATCGCTCAGGAGCATGGTGGTATTTCTGTATTTGCGGGTGTAGGTGAACGCACACGTGAAGGAAATGACTTGTACCATGAAATGAGAGATTCCGGCGTTATCAACAAAACAGCGATGGTGTTCGGACAAATGAACGAGCCTCCGGGTGCACGTTTGCGTGTAGCTCTCACAGGTCTGACGATGGCGGAATACTTCCGTGACCAAGAAGGCCGTGACGTGTTGCTCTTTATTGATAACATTTTCCGCTTTACTCAAGCAGGTTCTGAAGTTTCTGCCCTGTTGGGACGTATGCCTTCAGCAGTAGGTTACCAGCCTACGCTGGCTACTGAGATGGGTCAATTGCAAGAACGGATTACTTCTACTAAAAAAGGTTCTGTTACTTCCATTCAGGCGATCTATGTGCCTGCGGATGACTACACTGACCCGGCTCCTGCTACAACGTTTGCCCATTTGGATGCTACAACGAATCTGGAACGTAAAATTTCCGAAATGGGTATTTACCCGGCGGTTGATCCACTCGCATCAAGCTCCCGTATTTTGGCTCCAGACGTTGTGGGTGAAGAGCATTACAATGTAGCACAAGGGGTAAAACAAATTTTGGCCCGCTACAATGAGCTTCAGGATATCATTGCCATCCTGGGTATGGACGAGCTGAGTGAAGAAGATAAAATGTTGGTGGCACGTGCACGTAAAATCCAGCGTTTCCTTTCTCAACCTTTCCACGTTGCCGAAGCATTTAACGGCTTCCCAGGTAAATATGTGCCGGTTAAAGAAACTGTACGAAGCTTCAAAGAAATTTTGGAAGGCAAGTATGACCATCTTCCAGAAGCGGCTTTTCTTTTTGTAGGAGCCATCGAAGAAGCAGTTGAAAAAGCTAAAACGTTGTAAACAACAGGCAAAGAATAGCCGAGCCTTACGAAGTGAGCTGTCTGCGGACAGCTTCCAGGAGGGATTCAAGTGAGCACGTATTTACTAGAGATTGTGACGCCGGAGCGCCTGGTTTATACAGAACAGGTAAACAGCATCAGTGTTCGCGGCTCGGAAGGCGATCTTGGGATTTTACCTGGACACCTTCCCTTGGTCACTCCCTTGAAGATTGCACCGATACGCATTAAAATCGGTGGTCAAACCGAAGTGATCGCGGTCAATGGGGGCTTTCTTGAAGTCCGCAAGGATAAAGTGGTCATTTTGGCTGAGAGTGCGGAACGTTCCGAAGAAATTGATGTGGAGCGTGCCCGTGCGGCAAGGGAGCGGGCAGAACTGCGGCTCCAGAGCAAGCAGGAACAGATAGATCATCATCGGGCGGAAGTAGCTCTGCAACGGGCGCTTAACCGTTTAAATGCTACAAGCATCAGAACCAATAAGAATTAATATTGGATTTTAAGTGGAATTTTAAAAGGGTTCGGCATAGTATACGGATGGAACGACAAGGAGACCACTTCATAATTTCTGCCAAAGAATGTCCGGTAGAAGGTGAGGGAGAACCTTGCTTCCTTCGATCACTGTGATCGGGCCCTTTTTTAGCTGTTATTACCAAATGTACAGTCCTATTTTCTTGCCCGGCTGCTAGGTATTTAGTACCTTTTAAATTCACGAAACAGAAGTGATTAATCACATTTTGTCGAAATAAATGTCCTAAAAACAGAAATAGCACTGGCATATTAGGCGTTCGCCGAGTATTATAAAGAAGTCTGTGACGCAGATGGGAGGAATTATGGTTGAACGGGAAACAGCAATTGGCTGAACAGCTAAGTCAATCGGCGAGTATGACCGCGCTGATCTCCATGATCGTGTCGCTCATCTGTATAGCGTTAGCTTGGTGGGCTTTACAGAGTTTTAAGCTGGATTTGTTAATCCGGCAACCCAAAGGACCGCAAGGCAGATTGCTACACTTGTTTCTTGCTATAATTTTGGGACAGTTGGTTTCTGGGTTCCTGTTGAGCTACATTTCTTGGAGTCAGATGCTCTAGAATTTGTTTTAACATGAAGTGGGCGGGTTATATGACCTTATGACTGTGTCTCTGCGGGAATTGTCGAATAACATCGCGTCATATTGTTAACAATGGTAAACAAAAGAACCATACATGTATAGCTGGCTGAATCAGTTAGAGTACAATGGTCGTCAAGTACAAAAAACGCTTGTATACTTGTTTTAATCAGTGGTATGATGGCAGTTAGGGTATTAGTAAAATCTTGTTTTTTTATGTAATGAAAAAGCAAGGCATGAAAATAGCGGAATATGTTCTTTTTTTCCAGAATGGAAAAGGGAAATGACGCGCGGAGGGAACCATAGATGAGCAAATTTATCGTCCGCGGTGGCAACAGATTGACCGGGAGTGTCAAAGTCAGCGGAGCCAAAAACTCAGTTCTGCCGATCATCGCCGCTTCTCTGCTAGGAGAAGAAGGAGAAAGTGTTATTATTGATGCACCTCCTCTAGACGATGTGATGACCATTAACAAAGTGCTGGAGTCCTTAGGAGCAGGCGTTACATACCAAGATGAGGTCATTCGTGTTGACGCGCGGAAGATAATTTCCTGTGAAGCCCCTTACGAGTGGGTTAGGAAAATGCGCGCATCATTCTTGGTTATGGGGCCGCTGCTTACACGTTTGGGACGTACAAGGATCTCGCTTCCAGGCGGATGCGCAATCGGAACGCGACCAATTGATCAGCATTTGAAGGGTTTTGAGGCATTGGGCGCGGAGATTAGCCTGGGCCAAGGTTTTATTGAAGCTAAAAGTAACGGGCGTCTGCGTGGAGCTAAAGTTTATTTGGATGTAGCCAGCGTAGGAGCAACCGAGAATATTATGATGGCCGCTACTCTTGCTGAGGGCGTAACTACCATCGAGAATGCTGCTAAGGAACCTGAGATTGTTGATCTCGCAAATTTCCTGAATGGAATGGGTGCCAAAGTACGCGGTGCGGGCACGGGCGTTATTCGTATTGAAGGCGTTGAGAAGCTGCATGGTGTAAAACATACGGTCATTCCCGACCGGGTAGAAGCAGGTACTTATATGGTTGCTGCTGCGATCACAGGCGGGAACGTATATGTAGAAGGCGCAATATCCGATCATTTAGGACCGGTTATTTCCAAGATGGAAGAAATGGGTGTAACCATTCAACCTGATGAGAACGGAATTCGTGTCATTGCAGATAAGCCGTTAAAGGCCGTTGATGTTAAAACTTTGCCTTATCCTGGTTTTCCTACCGATATGCAGTCTCAGATGATGGCACTTCAACTTGCCGCTGAAGGAACGAGCATTATTACGGAAACCGTGTTTGAAAATCGTTTCATGCATGTGGATGAATTTCATCTCATGAATGCGGAAATTAAGGTTGAAGGTCGTTCCGCCATTGTAACTGGTAATGCTAAGCTGACAGGTGCGAAAGTAACCTCTACAGATTTGCGTGCAGGTGCTGCGTTAATTCTGACCGGACTCATTGCAGAAGGTACAACGGAGGTATCCGGCGTACATCACATCGATCGCGGTTACGTTCATTTGGCTGAGAAGCTGACTGGATTGGGAGCGGACATTTACAGAGTGACCGTGGAAGAGTCCAAACTGAATCATTCGCCCAGTACAGAGCGCGTAATGCCGGAAGAGACGTCGGGAAATCTGTTTAAGAAGATCCAGCCTTCCCTCGCCTAAGCTTTAACGTATGTCGCTTCATGTTGCATAAGTATATTCTTGAACAATAAGGAACCAAGTCCGAAAGGGCTTGGTTTTTTTGTTGTTTGCAACCAGTTTTTTTCATTCTTTCAGTTCTCTTAAAACGGTTCTATCAAAGTGGACGACTTCATATGATTGAAAATATCTGCTGGAGTATATCAGTACTTCCAGCCGGACACTTAGCCCTTTGATGGAGGTTTCAGCCTATGAAAGATTCACAGGTTCGCATCCGTATACCCATTCATCATCCTAAGGAACATCGCCAGGCTTCACTTGCGGAGGAACGCTCTGGCTCTATAGCTACTTCGTTACAGAAAAATAAGCTTATGCAACAGCAGCCGGACACAAGAGGTACATTGCCGATTGGCGTCAAGCCCAATCGGCGTACAACAGCCGTGCCTTCCGCTGTGAACTCCGTTGATACGGCTTTGCCTATTGCTGGAGCAGCGGTCCATGACACACGCGCTGCAAGCCCGCTGCAGGTGCCGCTACCGCACCTGCGTCCTTCCGCCGGGCGTGCCCCGCGCTGGGGCAGCCGCCGCCCATGGCTGCCATTCGCCGCCATGGCAGGGGTGCTGGTGCTTGCCATGGCTGTGCCCGCGCTAATGGCGTGGCCTCGCCAGACGGCGCAGCCGGTGCCGCCGAGCAGTCGCACGGCAGCACCGGCTGCGCCTAGCGTAACGGCAAAGGGCGAGACGTCCGTCACGCGCCTGCCGGGTGTCCCGCCGATACCGGCGATGCCCGCTGCTCCAACGCGCAGCGTGCCGGTGGCGGCAGAGCCGTACGTGCGTGTGTACGTCACGTCTACCGGTCGCACGGAGACGTTACCGCTGGAGCAATACATTGTCGGCGTAGTAGCCGCCGAAATGCCGCCCAGCTTCGAGGGCGAGGCACTGAAAGCGCAGGCCATTGCCGCGCGTACCTTCATTGCCCGGCGTTTGCTGGCTGATGACACCAGCGGTGCCCCGGCGGGAGCAGATGTGACGGATACTGTTAAACATCAGGCTTATATCTCTAAAGCTAAACTTACTAGAGAATGGGGACATTCTGGTAAATCCGCAGAGCTGGCTAAAATTCAGCAGGCTGTACGAGACACCAAGGATACGATCATGGTATATGAGGGGAAGCCCATTACGGCATCTTTTTTTTCTACTAGCAATGGCTATACCGAAAATTCAGAGGATGTATGGGCGAAGGCAGTGCCCTATTTACGAAGTGTGTCAAGTCCATGGGACAAGCAGTTGGCCCCACGTTATACAGAAACCGTCACACTGAGTCGTCAGAGTGTGTTCGATAGATTGGGGTTGAGTCGTACTGCGATAGTTGCTTCTACTGGAGGAGGGAGAATGCCGGAGATTCGTATACTCTCTAAGACAGAAGGACATCGCATCAAGAAGATTGAGGTTGGTGGTTCAATCTTTACAGGGCCGGAAATCCGTAACAAACTGGGGCTGCGTTCGGCTGAGTTTACGTGGAAGGCTGAAGGGGACCGGATTGCTATAACAACCTATGGTTATGGTCATGGTGTTGGTATGAGTCAGTGGGGAGCCAATGGAATGGCCAAGGAAGGTCATACTGCCACTCAAATTCTCCTTCACTATTATACTGGTATTTCTTTTGCGCAAGCCTCTCGTATTCTAAGTTAGTAAATATTTCGAAACTTTGAAGTATAAAAGAGTTGCACCCGGTAACACTGGTTACTGAGGTGATGAGCAAATGAATGAACAAAATAAAAACCAGAACCAAAACCATGAAGAAACACCCAAAACCTTTCAGGGTGGAAGAGCTTCACGGCCGTCTTCGTGGAAAAAGCTGTTGTCCAAAAGGTGGGCATACCCGGCAGCCTACATTGCCGCAGCAGCCATTATACTAACCTTAGTATGGGTCTATCAGGATGCCAGCCAGAAGTCTTTCAAACCTGACCCAGCTAGTCCATCGGTACAAAGCACAAGTGCAGTGAACACCGATGTTAACGGACAACAGCCAGAAAGCGTGGAAGTAGTTGCCCAGTCGGAAAATATCGCATGGCCAGTAGCAGATGCTGGCGCAGTACAGGTCGTAAAGCCGTTCTTTGATGAGAACGCGACCGCTGATGAGCAGGCGGCAGCTATGGTAGAGTACGATAAAACATTTACCGCTAACACTGGGATTGATCTTTCCCGGGCCGACGATCAGGCGTTTGAAGTGAGAGCCGCCCTGAGTGGCAAAGTATCTCGTGTGGAACAACATCCGCTGGTAGGTAGTGTCGTAGAAATCACGCATGATAATAATCTCAAAACGGTGTACCAAAGCTTGAGTGATCTGAAAGTAAAAGAAGGCGATCAAGTGAAACAAAACGATGTGATTGCTTCAGCGGGTCGTAACGAGCTTGAAAAGGATTTGAAAACACATCTGCATTTTGAAGTGTATCAGGATGACAAGCCTGTAAATCCAGCTGGTCTGCTTCCTAAAAAATAAATTTGGTCATGGCTTTGCATGCAAAGCGGGGAATCCACATTCCCTGCTTTTTTCTTGTGTAGTTTTTGTGCATAAGGTAAACATAAGCTGCTTTTGCCAAATAAATAGGCCTTCGGAAGCATGTCTTCCCGCCAAACCGCGAATATATAGGCACGCTCCTCATATAATGTACCAAACTATCCACAGTAGGGAGGCGGGAGCGTGCACGATTACATCAAGGAACGGACCATCAAAATCGGTCGCTGTATCGTGGAAACAAGGAATACGGTCCGTACGATTGCCAAGGAATTTGGTGTCTCCAAGAGCACGGTGCATAAAGATCTGACCGAACGGCTGCCTGAAATCAACCCGGATCTTGCCGATCAGGTGAAGCACATTCTCGAATACCATAAATCCATCCGCCATCTGCGGGGAGGAGAAGCGACGAAAATTAAGTACAAAAAAACGAGTGGCAAACGAAGGGAGATTCTCGTTTCTGGCAAGTCCTAAAAATATATAGTGAATTGGCTGGCAAAGCCATTGAATCAACCCCCTGAAGTATGATATGTTAAAAGATGGTACAAGACGAAAAATGACATGTAACCGTAGGTTTATACATATATTTGCCGCTTCTTGTCGAATCTTAGCTTTTTAAAATATCACTTTGGGGGCCTTTTTAATATGTTCAGTAATGATATCGGTATCGACCTCGGTACGGCCAACGTGCTTATCCACGTCAAAGGGAAGGGGGTTGTTCTTGACGAACCTTCCGTTGTCGCGATAGAAAGCGATTCAAAAAGAGTTCTGGCTGTCGGAGAGGAAGCGCGCCGTATGGTGGGACGTACTCCTGGTAATATCATAGCCATCCGTCCATTACGTGATGGTGTCATCGCCGATTTTGAAGTAACAGAAGCGATGTTAAAATATTTTATCAATCGGGTAGGGGGAAAAAGCTGGTACAGCCACCCTCGTATTCTAATTTGTGCGCCGACGAACATTACCTCTGTGGAGCAAAAAGCGATTCGTGAAGCGGCGGAGCGTAGCGGGGCCAAGGAAGTATTTTTGGAGGAAGAACCAAAAGCGGCTGCCATCGGAGCAGGAATGGATATTTTTGAGCCTAGCGGCAACATGGTAGTGGATATTGGTGGCGGAACGACTGACGTTGCAGTCCTCTCTATGGGGGATGTCGTAACAGCTTCTTCCATTAAAATGGCAGGGGACAAATTTGATACAGCCATCATGAAATATGTAAAAACGAAGTACAAGCTTCTGATCGGGGAACGTACGGCTGAGGATATCAAGATTGCTATCGGAACCGTGCATCCGAGCGGACGGCGTGCAGAAATGGACATCCGTGGACGGGATATGGTATCCGGATTGCCCAAAACGTTAAGTATTTCTGCGGATGAAGTGCAGGATGCGCTTAGAGATCCTGTATCGGCGATTGTTGCTGCGGCCAAGTTTGTATTGGAGCAGACCCCACCGGAACTGTCAGCTGATATTATTGACCGTGGTGTTATTTTGACTGGTGGCGGCGCCTTGCTTAGCGGATTGGACGAGCTGCTTGCTGAAGAACTGCGTGTTCCAGTACTGGTTGCCGAAGATCCGATGCATTGTGTTGTTAAAGGTACAGGAATTATGCTGGATAATTTGGATCATGTGGTTAAGAAAAAGTTCTAATCTGCCGATAATGACTATAAGAGACTCGTGTGCGGTCAGACAGGTTGCCTAGCATTTTGGCTTTCGTGCCTCCGCGCGAGCATATGATTTTAGCAGAGTATAGGATTGGGGTGCACGATACATGTTGAGAGGTTTATATACTGCGGCCGCCGGATTGATGACACAACAACGACGCCATGACACCGTGACGCAAAATATTGCTAATATGAATACGACGGGATACAAACAGGAAAATAGTGTTCAGCGTTCTTTCCCCGAAATGCTTATTTCCATGACGGGTGGTAACCCTGATAACCCGGACCGTACGGTCGGCAAGCTCAATACTGGCGTTTTTGCTGAGGAAAGCCTCTCCCCTTACATTCAGGGAGCATTAAAGGACAGTGGACAAGAAACGGATTTTGCGATACAGTCCAATATTAATGTGAACGACCCAGCTACTGGTCAACCTATGGCTTTTGATCAGGCAGGGAAATTCATCAATGCTAACGGTGAAGTCACCTACCGTCCAGAAGCATTTTTTACGGTGCGGGACAGTAATGGTAACGTTCGTTATACACGTGATGGACATTTTCAAGTAAATGGAGCGGGAGCATTGCTTTCATCGACTGGCTCAGCGGTGCTGGATACGAATGGAAACCCGATTCAATTGACGGGGGCTGTCTCAGAGCTTAAAGTAAATGAGCGGGGCGAATTGGTAGATAGCCAGTCCAACCAGACATTGGGGACGACGCTCGGTATTAGTGTCATTGATCGTCCGTACCAGCTCGTTCGTGAGGGCAATGGGAATTTTCGCCTGAATGATACTGACGGTGCTACAGCTAGAATGATGACTGCTAACGATGCTGTATCCGTTCGTCAAGGTTATCTGGAGGTATCTAATGTAGATGCTTCACAGTCGATGGTGGATATGATGGCTGCGTTAAGAGCGTATGAGGCAAATCAGAAGGTAATTCAATTTTATGATAAAAGCTTGGACAAGGCCGTTAATGAAGTAGGCCGTGTATAACAGGGGGTAAGTGATGAACAACTCCATGATTGGCGCAATGGTATCTATGGCCAGTGTGCAGCAGCGTTTGGATTTAATTGCCGATAATATTGCTAATATCAATACAGTGGGTTATAAGAGTAAACAGGGTTCCTTTGAAGATGTATTGGCCAATGTGCAGCAACAGCCTTCAACGTATCTCCAAAATGGACGGGCCATGCCGCTCGGCTATAATTTGGGCTACGGAGTTAAAACGGCCGCAATCATGAAAAATATGGAGCAAGGTCCGCTCAAGGAGACGGGACTTCCTACCGATCTGGCGATTCAAGGTAATGCCATGTTTGAAGTTCAGGGAAATGGGCAAAAAGCTTGGACCCGTGACGGTAGCTTTCATTTTGTTCCTGATCCGAATGATAGTGCGACGATGATGTTGACCACTGCTGAAGGTTATTCCGTGCTGGATAACAATGATGTTCCTGTGACTGCTCCAGCGGGTTCCAAGGTGGCTATTAACTCGGATGGCGAATTGCTGATTCGTGCTAATGGAACTGGGGCTCCGACAGTTGGTCAGAGAATCAAGCTAATGGATGTACAGCGTCCAGAAGGACTGGAACAGCGGGATGATAACCTGTTCGTGTTGTTGAATGGTGTAACAGAGGCAAATGTATTCGGAGCTGCAGGTGTGGCAGGTGCTGTTCCAGCGGACGTATCTTTGCGTTCCGGTTATCTTGAGGAATCTAATGTGGATTTAGCGGGCGAAATGACGGATATGATGCAAGTTCAGCGGATGTATCAAATGGCGGCACGGGCATTAACTTCTAGTGATACGATGATGAACCTGGCCAACAATCTGAGGGCTTAAGGATTTGGTGATGAAAGAAGAACAATCTGATTCCCGTCCGGTGCCTGAAAAGACGAAGTCCCGCTGGCGTACTGCTCGTTATTTCGTAGTTCCGTTGCTGCTCCTGTTCTCGCTGTTAGGCGGCTTAATTGCAGGATATGTAATTGTAGGTAAGCAAGGGTTGTCAGGCGTATTCGAATGGAAAACCTGGCAGCATGTCATTGATCTTATATTTGCGCCTTAAGTTTACTTTAAAAGAGTGGGGGCGGGGAAAAGGCCGCTCCGCGAATGATTTGATTTTACGATCGCTGTTGCAGCGGGATTTTCTTATTTGATAAATTATCCAGATGTAAAAATCCCGTTGCAAAGGCGAACGCTCGCGCTTCTCCAAATTCAAATCCTTCGCTCCGCTGCTACCCGCCATCAGGGCCACTTTTATTAAAATAAACCCCCCGCAATTTGTGTGGGGAGTATAGAATAACAAAACCCTGTGCCAGTGGCGCAGGGTTTTGTTATGCCTAAATCGTGCTTCAATGCAGCACGTCTTTTGGAACGCCAATGTAGGCTATCATAGAGGCCTTCGGTTGTTTCACTGCCCTTCACGGCAAGCGAGTATTATTGAAGCGACGCTTTCCTTTTGAGCCAAAAGTAACTCGGCGGAGGGGATGGAATCGTTCTGAAGAAGCGATAGCGTTCGCCTTTAACCTCGGATTTTACCCTTGAATTCTTATACAATGAAAAAATCCGAGGTTAACAGCGATCGGAAGAATGATCCATCCCCGTAGCCCTTTCCCCCCTTGACTCAAATGAAACTTCGCTTCACCCCCATAATAGGAGCACCCAATATGGTACTTCCGCGTAATTTTCTTTTTGCATCTGATAACTGTATAATGATGGGGAAGTTTATAACACTGCGGGGTAAAACCAAGCACGGGCAAAAGGGCTTCTTCGCGCCTCAGGTTGCATAACCGGCGGAAAAAGCCCCTTATCTCAACCTCCACTTCTGCAGTAGGTGAAGGATATCTAACATTGTTGCCGCCAAGAGCTGTTTTTATGCAGCGCAGGCGGGGTAATATTATGCTTGCAGTAACTCATGACTGATACAGAGTCAAACCTGCAAGCGGGAGGAGTTATTAAGGTAAATGGACAAATTGCAATTGGATGTTAATCAAATTCAGGAGATTATCCCACATCGAGCGCCATTTTTATTGGTGGATCGTATTATTGAGCTGGAGGAAGGGAAAAGAGCAGTGGGCATTAAAAATGTAACGATGAATGAGCCTCATTTCATTGGACATTTTCCGGGGTATCCCGTTATGCCTGGTGTGTTGATCACCGAAGCACTGGCTCAAGTTGGGGCTGTCGCATTACTGCATCTAGAGAGCAATCGTGGCAAAATCGGGTTCTTGGCAGGGTTGGATGGTTTCCGTTTCCGTGGACAGGTGGTTCCTGGGGATACGCTGACGCTTGAAGTGGAAATCACTCGTTCCAAAGGCGCATTTGGCAAAGGGAAAGCTACGGCTAAAGTAGGCGATACGGTAGTAGCTGAGGGCGAAATTATGTTTGCTCTATCTGACCCTCCCCAATAAATAAAGCTCTGCCGACATAAGCACGACGTCTGAACCGAGTGCATGTGTACATAGAAATCCTGTTTTGACAACCCAAAAATGGAGAGGGGAAATTCCGTATGACGCAGTTGAGTAAAAAAGCATTAGAAGGCATTGAGAGCTGGCTGCAAGACCCTTATATTGATGAAGAGACTAAACAGGAGTTGCGCGCATTGGAAGGCAACGAGCAGGAACTGGAGGATCGCTTTTACAAAGAGCTGGAATTTGGTACAGGCGGTCTGCGTGGAGTGATCGGGGCAGGAAGTAACCGGATGAACCGTTACGTCATTGGACGTGCGACTCAAGGGCTGGCTCGCTATATTTTAGAACAGCATGCTGGTAAAGAAGGCAAACCTTCGGTTGTCATTGCACATGATTCGCGTCATTTTTCACCAGAATTTGCTCTGGATGCAGCTTTGGTGCTGGCAGGCAATGGTATCGTGGCTAAGTTGTTCCCTTCCTTGCGTCCAACGCCACAGCTTTCGTTTAGTGTACGTCATTTGGGAGCCAGTGGAGGGATCGTTGTGACAGCGAGTCACAATCCTCCTGAGTATAATGGATACAAGGTATACAACGATGAAGGGGGTCAGCTTGTTCCAGATCAGGCTGAACAGGTAATTAGTTATATCCGTGAGGTTCCTTCTTTTGCCGACATTCGCAGTCTGACACGTGAGGAAGCAGAGGCACAGGGAATGTTGGTTTGGCTTGGAGAAGAGGAAGATGAAGCGTTTGTAGATACGGTAGCCAGTGTGAGTGTGAACCGTGAGCTGATTGCAGCCGGACCAGGCAAAAACTTCAAAGTTGTGTTTACACCTCTCCATGGTACTGGAAATGAACCGGTTCGTCGTGTGCTGAAGAAGATCGGTTTTGAACAGGTGCATATAGTGCCTGAGCAAGAGCTGCCAGATGCTGAATTTTCGACTGTCAAGTCGCCAAACCCGGAAGAACGTGATGCGTTTAAACTGGCAATCGCGCTGGGTGAGAAAATTGGTGCGGATCTGTTGATCGGAACAGACCCTGATGCTGACCGTATGGGTGCAGTTGTGAAAAACCGTGATGGCGAATATGTGGTATTGTCCGGTAATCAGTCTGGCGCGATCATGGTTTACTACTTGTTGAATCAGCTGAAAGAAACAGGCAAGCTTCCGAATAATGGGGCGGTTATCAAAACCATCGTAACCAGCGAAATGGGCGCAGTCATTGCCGAACATTTTGGAGCAACTGTGTTTAACACGCTAACTGGCTTCAAGTATATTGGCGAGAAAATGAACCAGTTTGACGAAACTGGCGAGTACACCTACCTGTTTGGCTATGAAGAGAGCTATGGTTATTTGGCAGGGAATTATGCTCGCGATAAGGATGCTGTCTTGGCGGCTATGCTGATCGCTGAAGCTGCTGCTTATTACAGCACACAAGGTAAGACGCTCTATGATGTTTTACAAGAGCTGTATGAGCAGTTTGGCTACTTCCTTGAGAAGCTGGAGTCTCGTACCCTTAAGGGTAAGGATGGAGTGGCACAAATTCAGGGCAAAATGACCGATTGGCGTAGCAACGCGCCTCAAGAGATTGCAGGCGTGAAGGTAGACAAGGTACTGGACTACTCACAAGGTCTGGACGGACTTCCACAGGAAAATGTACTCAAATTTTTACTGGAGGACGGTTCGTGGTTTTGCCTGCGCCCTTCGGGAACGGAGCCAAAAATCAAAGTATACTTCGCGGTACGCGGTTCCTCGCTGTCAGACGCGGAGCAAAGAATCAGCCACCTGGTCGATGCTGTTATGGCTCGCGTAGACGCTTGAGAAAAATCCCTTTATAATAGAATAGGTTAAGGTAATTGGATAAGATATAGTAATCGGTGACCTCTCACGGCAAAGGGCAGTACGCCGTGGAGGTCATTTCTGTATTGCAGAATAACCTGGAAGAGGCTTTGGGAAAATAGCCTTATTCCGGCAACGGAGGATTTTGCAAAATTCAATGAGTGACCTACCAAAAGGCTGAGTACGGCAAGGTGGGCAGCATTGAATTTTGCAAAATCCCGAATATTAAGGAGGTTCTTTGGTGTATCAGAAATGGCAGTATTGGAATACGGCTTCTCGAAAATGGTTATGGATTTTGGTGGCTGTCGGCTTGCTGGCTTCCATTCCGGTCATCGCCGATCGTGTGAAGACAGAATCCTCGAGTAAAAAAGTAGAGATTGTATTCGATTATCGGGATTTGACGGAGGCAGCCTCGTATCAGGCTCACCCGCAGGACTATCTGAATGAGCAACTTGACCGCTTACAGCAAGCGGGTGTGAACAGCATGGCTATGTATGAAAGTACGTTGGATGATTTCCGTAAAGCGGGTCGCGTCGTAACCTATACGACTCAGAACGTTGCCGATATGGAAAAACGGCTTTCACCTGCAAATGAGAATTTTACGTATATTGTTTTCGCTGATAAAGAAAATGCCGAGGCATTAAAGCCGTTAATTTTACGTACGTTTACAAGCCTGGACATCAATGTAAAACCTTGGACTTATCAGGGACAGGAAGGGTTAGTTGTGGAAACATCTCCAGAGGATGCGTATCTCAAGCCCATGCAGCCTGACCCGATTGCGATGAAGCAGCTTCGGAGCAAAGGATTTTTTATTGTTCCACGGATGAGCGACAGTCTTCCTTACAACCAGGAGTTGACGGAAGAGATGCTTGCTTCCTTTCAGCAGAATGGTGTAAAACGCATTTTGTTTGAAGGTGATTCAGTCAAAGGCTTCACTGATAACGAGAAAGAGCATAGCTTGGCGGCATTTGCTAAATTGCTGAACAAATACGATATTGGCCTAGCTGCTATCGAAAACTTAAAAAAACCGCAAGCAGGCTTCAATAAGCTCGCTTACGATATCCACTATAACGTTGTGCGTTTATACTCATTGAGCGATAAAGATTCAACGCTCGATGTGGAAACGTTGGCCGATCGTTTTGCATTGGCTACCAAGGATCGTAATATTCGCATGTTGTATCTGAATACCGCGCCTAGCCGTAGTATTGCTGAAGCCAAGGTGAAGGATTCGGTAGATAACCTAATCCACAGCTTGGACAAGCCGGGTAACGCTGTACAACGGATGGAGAAAAAGGGGTTTGAACTTGGACAGGCTGAACCGTTCCAAGTCGTCGATTCGTCCATTCAGCGCTATCTGAAAATGATTGTCGTACTGGGTGCACTGGCATTCTTCTCCATTATGGTGTCCTATTTCGTCCCGGCATTGACTTTGCTGGCATTTTCACTCGGTTTGGTAGGTTCAGCAGGACTTTATGTTTTGAACTCCAGCTTGATGGAGCAAGGTCTAGCCCTACTCGCGGCGATTAGCGGACCTACGGTTGCAATGATTATCGCCGTGCGTACGATTAGAATTAAACGTGAACAGGGGTCCGAACTTTCTGTAGGTCAGCGTTTGATTCAAACGCTTATACTGTACGTACAGACAGCGATTTTGTCGCTGGCTGCAGTGCCTTTTGTTATTGCTCTGTTGAATAGTATTGCTTACAGCCTTGTGCTGAACCAATTTAGAGGTGTAAGCTTGCTTCACATTCTGCCGATCTTCTTAGCAGCGATATATATTTTCTTTTATCGAGGTGTTTCTATACGGGAGGAAATTTCCAAGCTGCTACGTACGCCGATTACTGTATTGTGGGTGATCGCACTGGCTGTTATCGCAGCCGCAGGCTATTACTATTTGACTCGTACCGGAAATGCGGGTACGGTGTCGAACACGGAGCTGGTTTTCCGGAACTTCCTTGAAAATGCGTTTGGTGTACGTCCGCGCAATAAGGAATTTTTGATGGCTCACCCACTGTTTATTGCAGGGGCGTTCCTGGCTTTGAAATATCGCAAAGCAATCTATTTACTGATTATAGCTGCTATTGGTCAAGCCTCTATGGTGGATACCTTTGCTCACATTCACTCTCCAGCGGCACTGTCGCTTAGTCGCGGGCTGTTAGGATTGGGCTTCGGTCTGGTGCTGGGAATCATCGCAATTGTCGTGTGGCAAGTGCTGGAAGGGTGTTGGAAGAAATGGTCACCACAGCTCAAACGATAATCATCTCGGGTTATTACGGCTTTCGCAATAGTGGAGATGAGGCCGTGCTTAAGTCGATTTTGACAGCTTTAGAGGAGGAGAGTCGTCAGGCGGGGATTACAATCAAACCTGTTGTTCTGTCTTCTGACCCCGCTTGGACACAGAAAATGTACGGAGTAGAAGCTGTAGCGCGGATGAGTCTGGGGGAAGTTCGTAGAGCGATTAAAAACAGCGATGGGCTAATAAGTGGCGGCGGGAGTTTGCTCCAGGATGCAACAAGCCCTAAAAGCATTCCGTATTATCTGGCAATTCTGAAACTGGCCCAATGGGCTGGAAAGCCGACGTTTGTATATGCTCAGGGCATTGGTCCGGTACAACGGAAGATATTTTATCCTATGATCCGTTCTGTGTTTCAGCGCTGTGAATATGTTTCTGTAAGAGATGAGCAGTCTGCCGCACTGCTGGGTACTATGAAACTGAAGCGCCCGGTTGTCGAAGTTGTTCCTGATCCGGTAATGGGGCTTCCATTGCCCCCGGGTTCCGAGCTGCATAAAGCAGCATTTGAGACTGCTATGGATAAACTTCCGATCGTTGGCGTATCTGTACGTTATTGGGATAAGGAACGTCGCGATTTAACGGCTATTGCGGACGGCTTAAAAAGATTAGCTGCTGAGCGCCGTGTACACTTACGCTTTTTACCTTTCCATCTGCCTGATGACGAGCAGGCTTCAAGGATGGTAATGGATTTGTTGGGGGATATTAGGGGGACGGGGAGCCTTGTCAGCATGTGTGATCAAGTCACTGATCCTCAACAGATGCTTTTGGAAGTCAGCCGTTGCAGTTTGATGATCGGGATGCGATTACACAGCTTGATCTATGCAGCATCCCACCAGGTGCCTCCGTTGGGGATATCCTACGATCCTAAAATTGACCATTTCCTCAGCCGTGTCGGTAGCCAGCCTGTAGGCACTACAGAGGCACTGGATGGACAAAAACTGGCTAATAAGTCTATGCGGTTGCTAGATCAGCGAAGTCAATGGATCGAGAGCCAGGAAGCGGCCATTGCTTTGTTAAAAAGTGAGGCTCGCTTACCGGCACAGCATATCGTTAATTACTTGTGTCGCAAAGGATGATGGATACAGTGACAGTTGATAAGGTTACGAATGTGCCTACCGTCCCGATTTTCGGTGTTCCGGTATCAAGGCTTAATATGAAAGATACATTAAATGTATTAGTTCAAGCAGTGGAGTCTCGCCAGCCCCATCAAGTGATCACTGCCAATCCGATTATGGTAATGGCTGCATTGGAAGATCCAGTGTACATGAACGTGATGAAACAGGCAGAGTTGATTGTTCCGGATGGGACTGGCGTGGTCTGGGCTGCAAACTATGTAGGACATCCTGTACCTGAGCGGGTAGCGGGCTTTGACTTGTTACATGAATTACTTGCAGCTGGAGAAAACTATCATTGGAAGGTTTATTTACTGGGATCAACATCTGAGGTGATTCAAGCGACCGCAAAGCGGGTACATGAGCTTTATCCCGCAATTACGGTTTGTGGCAAGCGTGATGGTTTTTTTGGACCTAAAGAGGATGAAGCCGTGATTGCAGCCATTCGTGAAGCAAATCCTGATTTGTTGTTTGTAGCACGTGGAGCGGACACGCAGGAACCCTGGATTGGTAAATATAAGGAACAGCTGGGTGTACCGGTGATGATGGGGGTTGGCGGTAGCTTCGATGTTATATCAGGCAGAACCAAACGCGCACCTAAATTGTTTCAAAAGCTACGGGCTGAATGGTTATATAGACTCCTCAAAGAGCCAAGCCGTTACAAAAGAATGCTTGCGCTGCCGAAATTTGCCGCGAAAGTGATGCGCGAAAAAGAAAACGTCACAAAAGTGTGATAAATAGCTTGAATCTGCCTTCAAAACCCGCTAATTTGCCAGAATATGAAGCTTGGTATTTATTTTTGATCAGAGTATAATTCAATGCGGTTACATCTGAAAAGGGATTGCTTTAAAATTGGGGGTCGAATGATCAAATGTTATTGATCTATATTATTGGGTTCATCATGGCACTGGGACTTGCGCTGTTACTGACACCGCTCGTCAAGAAATTCGCTGTGAAGGTTGGAGCCGTCGATGTACCGAATGCCCGAAAAGTACATACCCGAATTATGCCGCGTCTTGGCGGACTGGGGATTTTCTTGGCATTTCTGTTGTCCTTATTGGCGGTGTTACCTTTTGTGCCTGACGGAATGCTGTCCTCTCGGGATATTAACTTTATCGCAGCCTTTCTGATTGGTGGTACGCTGATTACACTGATTGGTGCTCTCGATGATCGTTTTGATCTCAATGCAAAATTGAAATTTTTGGCTCAAATTGCCGTTGCGTGTATGGTCGTGTTTGCTTTTGATATTCGTGTAGATTTTGTAAATGTACCTTTTCAGGATGCATACTCATCTTTGGAAAGCTGGATTTCCATTCCGCTTACGATTTTTTGGATCGTAGGTGTAACGAATGCCATCAATTTGATTGACGGTCTGGATGGACTGGCTGCAGGTGTCTCAGGAATTGCGATTGGAACTATCTTTGTGATGTCGGTACTGATGGGCAATTACATGGTAGCTATGCTTTGTCTTGTGCTGCTGGGCAGTATTATCGGATTCTTATTTTTTAACTTTCATCCTGCGAAGATATTCATGGGTGATACAGGGTCATTATTTTTAGGTTTCTCTCTGGCCATGCTATCCATGCTTGGTTTCAAGCAAATTGCTATCGTATCTTTTATTACGCCATTGATTATTATCGGTGTACCTTTGTCAGATACATTCTTTGCTATCATTCGTCGCAAGTTGCAGAAAAAACCGATTTTCTCTCCGGATAAAGGTCATTTGCATCACTGCTTACGCGAACTAGGTTTCAGTCACAGACAGACGGTGTTGATTATCTACGGTATTGCTGCATTTTTCGGTGTATTGGCGGTGATTCAATCGTCTGCTGCGCTTAATGAAGCGAACTGGGTCACCTTTGTCGTGATTTGTATTATGATGTTCTTCCTACAGATCGGTGCAGAGGTTATTGGTCTTGTTGGCAAAACCAAACGCCCAGTTATTAATACACTGATTCGGTTGCTGGCTAAGCCAGATTCCCAAACACGTTCGAAATTATAATTTTAATTTAAAAGTAAGTCTTCAAGCTCGGCGGTATACCGCGGGTTTGAAGGCTTTTTTGATGTTTGCTGTAAAAAAACTCCCTCCTTTTTTGAGAATTTACTAATTTTTTGTATGTTTACTACCGATAAAAAAAGTATTGAATGATTACGTACCCCAAGGTGCGACAGAATCAAAGGAGGACAATGATTTGAAACGATTGCTATCCATGTTGCTGACGGTTGGTCTCATCATTGGCTTGGTGCCGGCGGCCCTGGTAGGTACGGCTCATGCTGCGACGGGAACTTATTTTATTTTTCCAAGTGAAAAATATGATGTGGATTCGGCTAGAATGGTAAACACTGACCGAGTTACAGTTAACGGTACGATTAACGGAGTGAACGGAAGTACTATATCTTATAGTGTATTCCAACTCTCTAAAAATGGAACAAACCTTAACGTGGTTAATAAGAACGAGAGTCAAAAAGGCGGAATTACGGTCAGTGGCTCTACGCTTAAAGTTACAGACATTAAACTGTTTCCTGGTTTGAACCGGATTACATTTCAAAGCAGCCAAAATTCGGCTGATATGAAGGACTCCATTTACATTGAGTATCAGGATGGGCCCAAGCTTTATGATCTATCTGCTACGCTGAATGGTGCAACCGAGCAGTTGCTAGAGAATCAGACAGCGGTGCTGACAGACGCACGCAATAGCGGTACGGATGATGTAAAAGTAGTCATTCAAGGTACGGCTCCTAATGCTGACAGTGTAACGCTCACGTCTGCAAAAAGTAGTAATACGTATAATGTATCCTCTTACACTGGCTATAAACTAACAGGTAGTGTTGTACTGAGTCCGGGTAAAAATATAGTGACTATTAAAGTGAATAACGGAACTCAGGCTCTTACAGTTACACGTGAAATTACGATTTATACGGGTAAACCGGAATTCTCTGATTTGACCTTGAACAAGGATGGGAATGTTTCTGCCGATCTGACCACTTCGCCTGACTTTACTGTATCGTCTACAAGTGGTGTGGTTTTAAAAGGTAACGTTTTGGTACCAGCTGGTGCGACCGATCCAGGAGTAGCCACAATCAATGCACGTTTTACCGATGTGAGTAACAATGGTAGTGCTGTGGGTAGTGCGACTGGGGTTGATGCCACAATTGATACTGCAAATATAGTTACATCAAATGGCTATAAAGTATATCCATTTCAGGTGACTGTACCTTCGGAAGCTGTACTTGATCATTTGACCAGGGCATCCCTGGGCATAACTTATACGGATAGCAGTACACCTCCAGCTCCATCGGCTGTCCAATTTACATTGCGCAGTAGCACTCAGCCGTATATTGATGATGTTAACTATCTTCCTGATTTTAATACTCAATTGTTGAACAGAATTAATGGAAGCGGGTCTGATCAGGCAGCTGCTCTAGATGAAGCTATGAAATTAACAGGTAGCTCTATGAAGAACAAGACTACAGATGCTGCATCTGTACCTGTAGGTATGGAGTTTATCGTTGTTAATGGCGCACCTTCTTCAATTAATGAGCTTTCCGGAGTATCGGTTCATACTGTAGGGTCTCCTCAAGATGTAATTCGTACAATCAATGGTAAGTCAACGCAAGTGAAGAAAATTGTTGCTTATGTAGACACTTTACCTAAAGAAGGACAAAATGTACTGAATTTTTATCTGAATGGTGACTCGACCAAGTTAATTAAAGCAACGGTGAATCTGTTGCAGGGTCCGTTCATGAAATACGACACGATTTATGATGGGCAACAAATTCCGTTGAATACATCCAGCTCAAACTTGAATACCTATAAATTGACTCAGCTGGGCTACTTTAAAGGTAAATTGCTTGATGTGAGCAACGCAGCAGATATTCATTACACTGGAAGTAACCGAAATGTATTCCTGTATGTTAATAATGTATTGGTTGATCTGGATGGTTCAGGAGCGGACTTCAAGCTTGCTGCTTCCTCAGAGACAGCCGCAGCCAATGCCTTAGCGAACGGGAATAATGAAATCAAGTTTGTATACAAGCCAGGTATTGAGTATAGCAATACGGTAAAAGTAAACTTTACACAGACGAATATTCCAGTAATTCCTGTTCCAAACACACAAGGAATCATCCCTTTTACACCAGTTAGCGGCTTGAGCAATACGCCGAAATACAGCGAAATTGCTCCGAAATCAAAAGATGCTAATTTCACCAAAGTGGATGACACTAACTACAACACATCTCTGAAAAATATCAATGTATTTGGTACTTTCAGTATTGCTGATTTGGGTAAAGCAGATCAGGTAAGTGGTTCGTTAAGTGATATTGCTAATAAAGATCAATATATTTTGGAGATTAAGGGATCGGATGACAGTGAAGTCAACTGGACGCTGAGTAACGAGTTTTTCTCAGCAGAAGATGCTAAGACAACATACAATTCCGGTTCTACTACAGATAAATTTACAAATAAAGATTTAAAAGACCTGCTTGTGTACTACCATCCGGACAAAAAGTATTTCAGCTTTGTGTTGAAAAACCAAACTATTTCGCAAGATGGAACACCAGTAGCTTATAACATTACCTTGTACAATAGCGGCAAGAGCGGACCATTTGCTACTTTCCGACTGCAAGTATCCGGTCAATCCACATCTTTTGATATTTTGCGTCCGCTCCCTGAAAAGAGAATCGTGAATCAAAACTTTGTGCAAGTTGTTGTAAACGCAGGTAATGCAGATAGTGTTACGGTAGGTAAAGAAACAGCAGTTCAAGAGGGATTCGACTCTGATTATGATGGTACCATTGATTATCCATCTACTTACAAAGCCATCGTTACAGGTCTAAAAGCCAACAAAGATAATAAAATTGACGTAGTGGTTACTGTAGGTAAAGAAAAATTGAAACAGACCATTACTGTTAAATATGTGCCTACTAATATTCCTGGTGAGCAGTACATGGAAGCGATGAAAACATCGCACAAAGTGTTCGATGGCAATCTTACACTTGCTTTTGCAAAGGGAACGAGTCTGATTCGTCGGGATTACGATCAACCGCAACAGTTCAAAAACCAGGTTTTCTCTGGTCACACTTTGTACTTTGCGATAGCAAATAGCGAAGATGGTGTGGTCGATCGTCATGAATTTGAAACCGAAAAAGCATTGTCGGATATGCAGAGCTTGATTGCAGATGGAAGTAGATACTTTAACAGAGAATTCCCAAATCGTTTTACCAAGTCAAGTCCAGTATTCTGGATTGACCCAGGTACAGCAGATGACATTAAAACAGATGATTACGATCCGGTAACTTATGGTGCCGATCCTTATCAATTGGCTAACAAGTCGCAAAATGACAGTAGCAAGATTAAAAACTTCTACTGGCGTGATCCTTCTAATGAATTAGTACCATCCAAGCGTGCAACATTAACTTTGACATATGATAACAGTATCGCTCAGGATGCAGGGAAACAAATGACGGTGTTCTATTTTGATTCTGATCTTAAAGATTGGCAGAACATTGGTGGTGTGGTGGATCCGAAAAAACATACCATTAAGGTACCGTTTGATCGTTTCGGTTACTATGTAGTTGCTAAAGTTGGAGAAACGTATAGTGATGTCATTAAGCATAAATACGCCAGAGATTACATCGAAGCCATCTTGGCTAAAGGTGTTATGAACCCAATGGATCCGATTAATAGCTTTGGACCAGACAGCTACATTAAAAGAGGCGAATTTACGTCTATGATCGTCAAAGGTCTGCAAATTCCGCTTAATTTCAGCGGAGCGAAGCATTTCGACGACGTATCTATTCCAAATACGATATCAGCAGATGCGCTCTATGATTATCGTTATATTGAAACAGCTGCACGCGCCGGTATTGTCAAAGGTTCGCAACCAAGAATCTTTATGCCGGAAGATGTAATCACACGCCAAGATGCAGCAGTCATTATTGCCAAGGCATTGAATTTGAAGCTGGAAACAGATCATGACAAGATCATGAAGAACCTGTCTAAGACCTTTAAAGATGCGGACAAGATTGATTACTATGCGCAAGCATCTATATTGGCTATTGCCAAAAAAGGCTTTATCACAGGGTCACCTGTGGATGCAAGCGATCTGAAAAAGGGATATATGTTTAATCCTACTTCCTTGACCTTGCGCGGAGATGCAGCGATTATTGTAGCTAAAGTTATGGCTGATAAAAAGCTGCTTCCTAAAATCTAATCAACAAAACACCTGAAATTATTAAACATCCCTCCATGCGAAATGGTAATTCCCTTTCATATACATGAGAGGGATGTTTTTTATAAATCAGCTATTTGACTGGGATTAAGGGCCTATGCCATAATATCAATGAGGTAAAAACTGTGGATTAGCCTTACAATGTTTTTGGTTTTGGATTTGGCTTAAACGTCTGTAATTAATTGCTTTTTTTTAAGTATTTATCTCAAAATGTGTTTATTATTTTTCCATATGTTTTTTTTGCACATTTATCTGAAACTTTACGCCTATTTCATCGTAGTAGAGGATGTGTGTGCTTAAATATTACATAGAGAAGTGAGTGGGGAGTGATGAGATGTCTCAGTTTTCAATACGCCGTCCTGTAACAGTATTTATGTTAATTATTGCTTTGTTAATCGGGGGCGGTATTTTTGCGTTAAGACTTCCTGTAGAGCAAATGCCGGATATGAAGCTGCCATTCGCTGCAGTGGTGACTAGTATTCCAAATGCAACGCCTACAGAAGTTGAGGAATTGGTTACTAAACCTATTGAGAAAAGTCTGGCTTCTATTGAGAACGTGGACACAATCATGTCCGAGTCTTCAGAAGGAACATCTATGGTCATGATTCAATTTAACTGGGGAGTAGATATCAATCAAGCAACCCTCGACATGCGAGATAAAGTTGATGGGGTTAAAGGGTCTCTTCCCAAGGCGGCTAATTCGCCGCGTGTCCTTAAGGTGGATCTCAACGCAACGCCGGTTATTACGCTCTCTCTTACAGGAGACCAGGATATTAACAAGTTGAAGCCTATTGCTGAAGATATTATTGAGCCGCGGCTTGAAAGAATTGCGGGAGTAGCTGCAGCCAACATGTCAGGTGGGCAAGCTCGGCTTGTGAAGATTACTGTAGACCAAGCCAAACTTCAAAGCTATGGCATTACGCTAGATCAAATCAGCCAAGCGCTATCGTCTAATAACGTAGCGGGTTCTGCTGGTTCGGTGTACCGAGGTAATACAGAAATCCAACTTCGGGTTCAAGGTGAATACAAAGCTGTTTCAGAAATGGGTGAAACGCCAATTCCAGTAGGGAAGGGAAGCATTAAGCTAAAGGACATCGCGACAGTTGAAGATTCCTTGGATGATGTTACAACCATTTCTACCTATAACGGAAAGCCAAGTATCAATATTTCTGTTACTAAAGCCACAGGGGGGAATACCCTTTCAATCGCCGATTCTGTAAAGGATAGTTTAGATTCGATACGGAAGGAATTGCCTCCGGGAACTCAATTGGAGATGGTAACAGATGCATCCAAACCGATTAGCGACTCCGTACACTCACTAGTAGAGCATGCTATATTGGGACTTATTATCGCAGCTATTGTGTTGCTGTTATTTTTGAATAGTATACGTTCTACCATTATTGCTACTATCGTTATTCCAATTTCCTTCGTAGCTACGTTTATGATGATGTATTTCACCGGACAAACCATTAATATTATTTCACTGAGCGGTTTGCTTCTGGGGTTAGGATCCTTTGTCGATTTTGCGGTTGTTATTATTGAGAATATTTTTAGACAGCGACATGAAGGGAAAAGCATGCTACAAGGGGCTATTGATGGCTCCAAGCAGGTGGGTAATGCCGTTATGGCATCTGCACTTGCGCAGATCGTAGTATTTTTACCAGTTGTTTTTGTTGACGGAATTGCGGGAGTTCTATTTAAACCGTTGGCGTTAACAGTTATTTTCTCTCACATTGCAGCCTTGCTTGTATCCCTTATGATTGTGCCGATGCTGGGATCACGTTGGCTACCTACCGTGCCAGATGAATCCATTTATTCTTCAGGTACTTATAAGGGTGTTAACCCTATTGTGTGGTTTAATATTGGTTTCGAGAAATTTAAGAGTGGGTATCGCCGTATACTGAAGTGGGGAATTAACCATAGAAAATCTGTGTTAATTATTACTTTATTAATGTTTGTGGCAGCTGGGGCTCTAGTTCCTTTCGTTAAGGCTGAATTTATCCCAGCATCCGATACTGGGGAATTCACAATTAATGTGAAACTTCCTAATGGAACGGTCTTGGAAGAAACGGAAAAGGTTGTTCAAGATATAGAAAAAGAAATTTTGAAAGTTCCGGATCTAGATAAAATGACAGTGACTGTTGGTTCTGGTGGCAATTCTGGTTATTCAGGGGCAGCTCCAACCAACTCAGCAGATCTAAGTGTAACACTGAAGGATGGACATCAGGCAACAGATGGTGTAGTTGATGGCCTTCGTAAAAAATTTGATAGCATTCCGGATGCAGAGATTACAATGGCGTCTACAACAGGCCTTTCAAGCGGAGCGGCTGTTAATATTAACTTAAAAGGTGACGATATTGACGTCCTGAGAGAACTCTCGGACAATCTCGTTGCGGACGTAAAAAACATACCGGGTACGGTCAATGTGAAAAGTACCTTGAGTGCTGTTCGCGAAGAATATGAGATTACCGTTAATCGTGAACTTGCAAGTCGATATGGCTTATCAGCGACCCAAATCTTATCTGCAGTGAATACTTCTTTTAATGGATCAGTCGCCACAAGCTATCGTACAGGTGAAGATCAGATTGATGTGAAGATATCGTTGCCAGAGAAAAACCGCCATGATTTGTCAAATCTAAAAGCCTTACGGATCACCACTTCGCAAGGTATTGATGTACCTTTGTCTTCCGTAGTAAGTATTGATAAACGGACTGTACCCGATACTGTTACTCGTGAAGACCAAACGCGTCAAGTGCAGATTACAGCTGATATTGATGGAACAGGGGATATTCTTACTATTAATCAAAAAATAGATGCTCTATTGAAGACTACTCACTTCCCAGAGGGCTACAGTGCAGATACGGGTGGCGGCCAAAATGAACAAATGATGGAGTCTTTCATGAACTTAGCGATAGCTATTTTGCTATCTGTCGTGCTCATTTATATGGTTATGGCAGGACAGTTCGAATCGTTGCTCACACCGTTTGTTATTATGTTTTCCGTTCCACCTACGGTAATTGGTGTGCTTATCGGTTTAGCTGTAACCGGGGCGAGTCTCAGCGTTTCAGCTTTGACAGGTTACATCATGCTCGTCGGTTTGGTCGTCAACAATGCCATTGTTATGATTGACTTTATAATTCAGCTCCGAAAAGACGGCCAAGATCGGGATGAAGCTATTATTCATGGAGCGTCTGAGCGGTTGCGTCCGATTTTGATGACCACGCTGGCTACGGTACTAGCTTTGCTCCCAATGGCATTCGCTACAGGCAGTGGTAACGAGACACAAGCACCGATGGCAGTTGTTGTTGTATTCGGGTTATCCTTCGCAGCTGTTATTACATTGATTCTTATTCCGGTAGTCTACGTCATCATGGATAATATGATAGAAAAACGTAAGAATCGGAAATTAAAAAGACAAGCAAAGAGAGAACAAAAAAAAGAAGCGAAACTACAAAAAAGTGTTCATATATAAGGTGAGGTGGAGAAACATAATGAATAAAAAAAGTGCTCTGATTGCTACAACTTTGCTTTTATCAGTTGCATTAGCGGGTTGCGGTGGGGGGGAGGCCCCTGCCGCACCAACTACGGCGCAGCAAGCCATTCCGGTCCAAGTGGCAAAAGTGACCAAAGGTAGTATTAACGATTCAACAGGTATTATTGGAAGCTTTGCTCCTAAAGAGACGGCTCAGGTGTCTCCGAAAATTAGTGGCAAAATTCAAAGCATTAACCTTACAGTGGGGCAAAAAGTAAATAAGGGCGACACATTGTTTACTATAGACCAAAAGGACTTGCGGGACTCGATTAAGCAATCCCAGGAATCGTACCAGGTTGCCCTGGCCAATTTAAAGCAGGCAGAGTCAGGTGCAGCGCAATCGGTGCAGCAGGCAGAATCCAGCGTGGATCAAGCCAAAAGTGCGCTTGTCCAGCAAGACAACACGATCACTCAAGCTCAGACTAGTCTGGTAGATGCTCAGAGTTCTGTGCGTGATGCTCAAAATACGCTTAATCGCAACCAACAGCTGTTTAGTGCGGGTGCTCTTTCTCAATCCGAGTTAGAGCAGTCTCAAATAGCGCATAGAAGGGCTGTAACTGCGGTGGAGAATGCACAGATCACACTTCATAATGCGCAAACGTCTAAGGAAAGTGCGCAAACAACATATAATAATGCTCAAAAATCATTACGTCTTGCACAACAGAAAACGGGCATTGACGTAGCTCGTGCTTCTGTCAATCAGGCTAAGTCCAGTTTAGACACAGCTCGTAGTCAATTAGTGGATACTGTAGTCAAAGCTCCGATTTCCGGCACGATATCGGTAGTAACAGGAACCCAAGGGCAAATGGTTAGTGCACAATCTGCGGTTGCTACAATAGCGAATACCAATCCTATTATTGCCAAAGTTAACGTTTCTGAATCTGAGCTTCTTAAGTTGCGGGTGGGTTCATCTGTGACTGTAGGTGTGGACTCCTTAGACAAGCGAATTGAGGCCAGAGTATCGGCCGTCAATCCGGTAATGGATAATGATCTCAAGGCATATCCTGTCGAGATTTCAGTCCCTAATGGTTCTGGCGAATTAAAATCAGGGATGGTTGTAACTGTATACATGAAATCAGAAGCTCCTAAAAACATTTTGGTATCGCAGGATGCCATTACGGAGCAGGCAGGGAAGAAGTATGCTTATGTAGTGGAGGGAACTGTTGCTAAGCGGGTAGAAGTGCAGACAGGCCAGGAAAGTGCCAAACAGGTTGAGGTAACCAAGGGGCTTGCTGAAGGGCAAAATGTTGTCGTTAAGGGCGTTAGTCTGCTTACGGATGGCGCGAAGATTAATGTAGTGAAGTAATTTGTCTCGGTTATATATACTGTAAATCACTGTTACTCCGTCATTCCTACTACTTAAAGTGTATTAGAGTATTAGATTTCAAGGGAATCTATAGACTTTATGTGCTTTATATATTCTATGGATAATTCTTAACGAATATACTCCATTAAAGACCGACTCAGATGTACGGAAATAATCCTTGTACATTTAAGGTTGATAAGGTAAAAGTTGTAGGATGACGGAGGAACAGGTTCAATAGTATAATTATGACTGTGGAAAGCGGAATACATAATCAAAAAAATAAAAAAATTTTTTTGAAACAGGCGCAACTTTTTGAACCCATGCTACGTCTAATTGGGTGAGTATGAAACAAAGGGGTACAAAAGCGTAAAGACAAAATTCGCTAAAAAAAATCTTTACTGCATTGTTATCACATTGTATAATACTGGAGTACGTCATAAATGGACGCTTTCTTTCAACTAGATTCCAAGCTTCTGTGATATTGTCACAGATATCATTTTATAAGGGTTCTCATAAAGCTCGGAAAGGAGGTGTAACGACTGATGAGTGACAAGATCCGACAAAAAGACAAAAATAATATTTCTGGTTATATTCAAGGAGGAGAAAAAAAGGTTATGACAAAGTTTAACAAAAAAATGATCAACGTGCTGGCAACAGCAACATTGGTTGCTGGTGTTGCAGCTCCAATCGCAGCATTGACTGCACCAACTGCAATCCATGCAGCTTCTAGCTATACTGCTGTGAATACTCCTAGCATCAGCTCCAACCAACAAGATAATGCTACTTTGGGTAAGGCTAAAATGAGTGTTAGCCAAGCTTCTGTTGCTAAAGGCGCTACTTTCACTATTACATTGCCTAAAGGTTTTTCCTTCTCTTCTACGGATGCTAATGGCGCAGCTCTGAAAGGCGCAGTTGGTGCTACAACTTCCGCTAGTGAAGCTACTTATGGTTTGGGTATTTATGTTGACGCTGGTGACAACAAAGACGCTGCTGGTTTCCCTGACCAACCTTTGAAGGTTGAACAATTGACTTCCAACTCTGCTAAAGTAACTTTTAATTTTGATAACTCTTTAGACAGTGCAGAAGTCTTCATGAACTTTGCGAGTATCAATGTTACTGGACCTAGCAATGGGCCTGTAAAAGTTTCTATTGATGCTGCTTCCGCAAGTGGTGTGACAAGCGGTGAAGTAACAATTGCAAACGTAGTATCTTCCGGTCAAGTGTCCTTGTCCGCAAATGATACTGTTTCCAGTGAAGATAACTTTACTGCAACTTTGAAAGTTAAAGAAGAAACAGCTGGTTCTTTGGGTAATAACAACATTAAGTTGAAATTGCCTAGCGGCTTCAAATGGGATTCTGCTCCTAAAGATAAAGCTACTATCCTGATTGGAACTGCTATCAAACCGGAAAATGTAAAATATTCTACTGATGGCGATACTTTGACTTTGTCTTTGGATAAAGTTAGTTCTGAGCAAACATCTTTCCAATTGCCTGTAGGGTTCTATGTTGATGATGAAACTAGTGCTAAAGAAGGCGACGTTACAGTTAGCATCTCTGGTAATGCAACAACTGACGTTAGCTCCCTCGTAGTTGGTAGCTATGGTCAAATCGGTGGTGGCGTTTCCGTAGCTACTCCAACAACAATTCTTGCTGGTCATGATGAGCAAAAAATTGGTGATGTTACAATTAAAGAAACTGTCGCTAAATCTTTTGTAAAAGGACGTACTGTAACATTGCGCCTGCCTGAAGGTGCTCGTTGGCAGTCTACTTTTGACAGCAACAACCCAGGAAGCAGTTTCTCCGGTTCTATGGAGAACAGTAATGGATTGGGTGGAGCAGAGGTATCTTACACTGACTCTGACAAACGTACTTTGAAACTGACTTTCAACAATCCTAACAGCACAACTGACGCTGGTACTTTGAAACTGAAAAACGTTGAAGTTGCAACGCAACCAGGTTTCACTGGTGATCTGAACGTTGAAGTTGCTGGTAGCCAAGGTCTGAGCGGTACTGTTAAGGTTGCAACTGTGAAACAAGCAGTTACTCTGGCTGCTGCTTCCAAACCAACCCTGACAATCGGTCTGGGCGATCAACAAGTTGGCGATATCACAATCACTGAAGCTGCTAAAGAAGCTTTCGTTAAGAAAGACGGTAGCCGTGAAGTAATCTTGGAATTGCCAACAGGCGTACGTTTTGCTTCTACTCCAGAAGTAAAAGTTACAGCTGGTGACGTTAAAGTGAAGAGCGTATCTACTGATACTTACGGCGAAAGCAACAAAGGCCGTCTGAGCTTCTACATCGACAGCGAAAGTGCTACTCCAAGTACAATCACAATCTCAGCTCCTAAGCTGACTGTTGACCGTACTGTAGCTCAAGGCGACATCGTTGCTAAGCTGAAAGGTAGCGCAGTTTCTTACACTGCATACAAAGGCGCAACTGACAACACTCAAAACTGGAAAGACAACAACACTGCAGCTGCTGAAGTAGCAATCGCAACTGTTGGAACTCCAGCTCCAGGTGCTACTAAAACTAAAGCTGTCTTCACACTGGGAAGCACTTCCTACACTGTGAACGGCGAAAGTAAAACTTCTGATGTAGCTGCTTATGCTGAAAACGGACGCACTTACTTGCCAGTACGTTATGCAGCTGAAGCTTTGGGTGTATCCCCACAAAACATCCTGTTTGACAAAGCAACTTCCACAGTTACCCTGATTAAAGGTGACCGCGTTGCTCAAATCAAACTGAACACTAACCTGTTGACTGTTAACGGTTCTGTGATTCGTATGGACGTTAAAGCTGTAACTAACAAAAACCGTACTGTACTGCCTATCTTCTGGGTGAGCAGAGCGTTGGATGCATCCATCAACTATGATGCAACTGCTAAAACAGTAACTGTTGAAAACAACAACTAATTTAAGAGCAACTCTTTTGAGTTAACTGAATTAGATGAGAAGAGGGTTCCTTTTGGAGCCCTTTTCTTTTATTAGTCATATTGACAAAGGAGAGAAATTATGAAACGTTTTGGAGTGGCAGCACTTTCTACATTAGTTCTTTCTTCTGCATTTGCCAATTTTGCAGGAGCTCAACCAGATGATATAAAGGTTATTATTAACGGTGTAACTCAGCAATATACCCAGTCCCCAGTTGTTAGCCAAAATACAACCTTGGTGCCTCTCCGTGGTGTTTTTGAAAGCTTGGGTGCGAAAGTCGATTGGGACAGCAAAGCTAAAAAAGTAACTGCTTCTAAAAATGAAGATACATTGGCTCTGAATGTTGGTTCCAAGCTTGCTTATAAGAATAGTGCTCCTGTACAACTCGATGCGGCAACTCAAATTCAAAAGGGTCAAGTACTTGTTCCTCTACGTTTTGTGAGCCAATCATTAGGCGCCAAAGTAAATTGGGATCAAAGTACACGTACAGTAACCATTTCCAATCAAGCTAATGGTAGCACTACAGGCGATCAAACCAATAGTTTGTCCAGTAAGCCTCTCGTAGCTCCTGTGACCCAAGTTACTTATGATACCTACTATAATGATTCTTTGACCTATAATGATGCCGTTAAACTGGCTGTAGCTGATAGTACTTCAGTTAAAACAGCTACAACGAATATCGATCAAGCTGGAAAAATCATGAAAGAAGCAGGCAAGAATATTGACTTTGTTCCAGCAGAAGCAGGTGATGAAGGTCAAGATAAGGCTTTCAAAGGTTATGCCCAAACGAACCTTAATTATGAGGCTGCTAAAAAGAACTTGGATATGACCAAAGAAGGCATTGAGTACAATGTGAAGGATCTTTACAATAAGCTTCTCCAAAAGCAGAATGCCGTTAAACTGGCTGCATTGAATATTGAAGATGCTGAGCGAAAGCTGAAAGTTGCACAAATTAAAAGAGATAACCAAATGTCGAGTGATTATGAGGTTACGCAGGCAACTAATCAGTTGACTCAAAATCAAGCTGCTTTAGAGAAGGCAAAAAAAGATCTAGATAGTGCATATGTATCTTTGAACCAAGTGATTGGTTACAAACCAGAGCAACGTTATGAATTAAAGGATAAACCTGTATATTCTGAGTTTAAAGATAATGTGGAAACTAAAGTAAGCCAAGTACTTACCAGCAGCACGGCTATTTGGCTGAGTGAGCAAAAAGTGGATTTGGCTGAATTGAGCTTGAAGCTCTACAATTTTAGTACGCCAGGTAACACACCTTACGAAGCCGAACAGCTTAATGTTGAGAAAGCTCAGTATGCAACAGAGGGTACAAAGAGACAACTCGAAGAAGCAGTAAGAACAATCTACAACAACATCAAAGCATTGGAAAGCCAATATTCACAGATTCAAGCTGGCTTGGTGAGTGCTAGAAGTGCGGCTGATATGGCTAAGAAGCAATTTGATGTTGGGCTGGCTACAGAGCTTCAGGTTTATGAAGCTAATTTGAAAGTCACTACTGCTGAGCAACAGGCCGAAGATATAGTTACAAATATTGATACTTTGAAGTTGGCTTTTGATAAGCCTTGGGCTATGCAGGGTTCTTCTGGAGCTAGCGCACAATAATTAAAACTTAACTATACTTGCTATAACCTGCTGTAGGAGGACTTCATGAAATCACGCTATAAAGTATCGTTGGCTGCTGTTTTACTTGGAGGAGGAATTGTTGCTGGCTCCTTAATGAACAATTCAGTTAATGGTGCCTCCAGTTCTGGACAACCTGGTACAGCTGATGATCCAGTCGTAACCAAAAGCTATGTCGACCAAAAAATTGCTCAGGCAATTAAAGGTGGAGTACCAGCAAGTAACACGAGCAGTAAAACGACTAGTTCGAATGCTCCAGCAACAAACACTACTTCTAACACAACGGCGTCAGGAACTTCTAGTGCAGGAAAAGCTTCCACACCAGAGCAGACAGAGGCTTTAAAGGTTGTTGATGTAAAGCCTGGTCAAAAACTGATTGCCAAAGCAGGCTCGGAATTTATTTTACGTAATGGTTATGCCGTTGTGTATAGTATGGATGCCAGTGGTGCTATTGATATTACTTCTGGAACGGAAATTGTTCATAATCAGGCTGTCGAGAAAAATCATTTATTATCGTTTCCTAGAGAAGGAAGAGGTATTCAAGTAAAAGAAGGTCAGAAGTTTGGTCTGGTCGTTATGGTACGAGGCGGTTATACTGTTCAGTAAACTGTTTTGTATATAAGCTACTTTCGGTGGCTCTTTTTCTTAAATACTGCTTGGGATAGCAAATTGTTCTTGGCTAAGTTGAACCTAATCGCTGCACACTACCCCCATGAAAGACAATACGTTTAGTGGAGGGTGTATACGATGGCATCAAGAGGTCAAAGACGATTAATTCCTGAAAGCCGTGCCAGGTTAGATGATTTGAAGTATGAGATCGCGGCTGAATTTGGGCTGCCTGTTTATAATCCCCAATATACACATATACAACCTAAGGCTGACAGTGAGTTTGCTGCAGAATTGGGGGAGTTTGCGGGGAGCGAAAATGTAGCATGGCGTGATTTAACTTCAAGACAGAACGGTTCAGTTGGTGGTGAAATTACTAAGCGATTGATACAATCTGCTGAACGTAGCTTATCTGAATATGGTACATTGTAAATTGCAATAATTTTTACAGTTTTTGATTATATAGTAGCGTATAAACTGGGGTTATTTACATGTGAATCGAAAATGGTTTGCATGTAAACTTACCTCAATTTCGAAAGTTGTAATTGGGCTGTATGAATTGACACCTTGTTTTAAATAGGATATCATGGCATTTGAGGCTTGTACGCAACCTTTTCCTACCGGAAAAGGTTCATTTTTTATTAATCAGGTGTAACAAGATATCTCCCGCCATTTGTTGGCTTGAAGGTATCTGAATAATACCATTGCCATGTCAGGATTTTTTTATAAATCCTCATGTATTTTAATTGTGGGAGGTTGAAATTCATGTCTGTAAAAGGCCGTCATTTGTTCACGTCCGAGTCTGTAACAGAAGGCCATCCGGATAAAATCTGTGATCAGATATCCGATGCTGTATTGGACGCCTTTCTGGCTAATGACCCTAATGCACGGGTAGCATGTGAAGTATCGGTAGCTACTGGTCTCGTTCTTGTCATTGGTGAAATCAGCTCCAAATCGGAATACGTGGATATTCCATCCATTGTACGTAATACGATTAAGGAAATTGGCTATACACGTGCGAAATACGGTTTCGACTATAATACTTGCGCTGTATTGACTTCTTTGAATGAACAGTCGCCGGACATTGCTCAAGGGGTTAATGCTGCCTTGGAAAGCCGTGATCCTGCTGAAGTAGATAAAGAAACGGAAAACATTGGGGCTGGGGATCAAGGCTTGATGTTTGGTTTTGCTACGAACGAGACACCTGAGTTGATGCCTTTGCCTATCGCTATGTCTCACCGTATTGCACGACGCTTGTCTGAAGTACGTAAGGATGGAACACTGAATTACCTTCGTCCAGACGGTAAAACCCAGGTAACGGTAGAGTATGAAAATGGTAAACCTGTTCGTATTGATGCTATTGTGGTTTCTACGCAGCATGCAGAGGATACTACTTTGGAGCAAATTCAAGCAGACATCAAAGAAAAGGTTATTTTGCCAATTGTCCCTGCCGAATTATTGGATGAGCAAACCAAGTATTACATTAATCCGACAGGACGCTTTGTTATCGGTGGCCCTCAAGGAGATGCAGGTCTGACAGGCCGTAAAATTATTGTGGATACGTATGGTGGTTATGCACGTCATGGCGGGGGAGCATTCTCCGGTAAAGATCCGACCAAAGTGGACCGTTCCGCTGCTTACGCTGCTCGTTATGTAGCGAAAAACCTCGTAGCAGCAGGATTGGCAGACAAAGTGGAAATTCAGCTTGCTTATGCCATCGGTGTAGCTACGCCTGTTTCGATTAACGTCGATACATACGGTACGGGTAAAGTGAGTGATGAGAAGCTGGTTGAATTGATCCGAAATAACTTTGATCTGCGCCCAACAGGCATTATTCGCATGTTGGATCTGCGTCGTCCAATTTATAAGCAAACTGCTGCCTACGGTCACTTTGGCCGTACAGATTTGGATGTACCATGGGAGAGCGTAGATAAAGCTGAAATTCTAAAAGAACAAGCGGGGCTGTAACTCCTCGTATGTTATCAAAATAAAAGTAATAACCCAAAAAGACTGTTTCATGCTTTGCATGAACAGTCTTTTTTTGATGTGTTTCACTGTTAAGTATGAATTTGCTCGGATGTACCGAATGTTGATGACTACTCGGATATCGGTGCATGGTCCAATAAATTTTTAAGTAAACGACAAACCTTTTGCAGTTCCTTGTACTGCTCCAAATACGCAAAAAGGGCTTTCAGGAGACCTTTCTGAGGGTTCGATTTCAGAGCCTCTTCCTTTAAATGAGCGTAGATTTGCTGACACTCCTGTTTCTCCTCTGAACTCCACGAAGACAGCAGTATACTGTCTTCCAAGGAGTGGAGAAGGCTGTTAATTTGACGGCCTTGGTCAAAGGGATTACTTAGAGCACTTTCAGGCAACCAGCCTTGCTTGCTCCAGAACAAATGTGGAGCTGAATCAGCATTGTTCAGGCTGGTTGCCAAGGAACTGGATAAGAAGATGATAAACTGCGTTAGATGTTCAATCGTTTCATCATTCATCCGATCGGCAAAGAAGCGAATATATTCAAACACAATGCTTTTAAGTACAAAGGTCATATCCCATGCATGATCTTCAATGCTCGGTCCAAAAATATCAATCAGACAGTCGCGAACCCATTTGTACAATTTGTATTCATGATTCTCGAACGCGTAATTGAGATGTTCATTCTGAAAAATAAGCATGGAAGGCTCAGGAAGATCCATCATGAGATACACTTTGTTTTCAACGAGATTTTTCAAGTAAAGTACAATAAAACCATGTAGTTTATCGTGCTTAGAAAGATCAGGTTTACTGTAGAGAGCCCGGATGTCTTGTTCAATGTTATTTTCCAGAATGATACACATTTCTAGAGGGAGTTCTTCTTTTCCTTGAAAATATTTATAGAAGGATGCCTTCGCCATCCCACTTTCTTTGGCGATTTCTTCAACAGATGTTGAATAATAGCCTTTTCTGGAGAACAGCCGAATGGCCGCCTGTAAAATATCATTTTTTTTACTTTCCATACATACTTCCCCCTAGGGACCGACCAACTCGGCAGCATAAGAATTCACTTCATACCTCACAAAGGTTGGTCACGTGTGATAACTGTGTGCTGCTGTCTTTTGAGTTGACGGCGCATCTTGTACTTGGCCATGATCATATACAAGGACGGCACGACAAACAAGGTTAACAAGGTCGAGAATAACAAACCGAAAATGACGGTAAAAGCCAGTGGCTTAAAGAGCAGGCTTCCCAATAGTGCTAACGGAATCATACCTACAATAGCTGCCAAAGATGTCAATAAAATCGGTCTGAAGCGAGCGGCGGCTGCCTGTATTACGGCTTCCTTTAATTCCATTCCTTCATGGCGTGCATCCTCGATAAATTCAATTAACACAATCCCATTCCGCACAACAATGCCCGCGAGAGCAATAATTCCCATGATGCTCATAAAACCGATAGGCATACCGGTCAAGAAGATACCAATAATCCCGCCGGCTGCTGCCAGATACACGGTCGTCATAATAATAATAGGAATGGAGAGGGAATAAAATTGCATGGTAATCAAGAGTAAAATGAGCAAGACTACAACGATCGCTAGCTGTCCTAAGTCCTTGAATATGGTCGATTGGTCAGAGGTTTCTCCACCAACCTCCCATTTGTAGCCTTCTGGGAACTTCATTTGCGCCAGCTTACTTTCAACGTCAACCATCGCTTCGCTTGCAGTTCGTCCGTTCAAGTCGGCTTCCACCGTAATCGTCCGCTCCATATTGTAATGCTTGATTTGCTGAATAGCAAATGAAGGCTTAATCTGGACGAGCTGGTTTAATGGTATTTGCTTACCAGCTGTATTAACTACACTTAATTGTTGGAAAAGCTTACTTGGCTCCTCGTCACTGTGATTCAAATACATTTTAATATCAACCAGACTGTTTCCAGTATCAAATTGGCTGACTTGAGCTCCTTCTTTTAATAGAAGCAGGGTGCGAGTCAAATCTGTGTAGCTTACCAGGTACTGATCCATCGCTTGTTTGTTGACCTCAAGCTCCAATGCATATCGTTCAATTCCTATATCATCCACGATACCTGTTGTGCCTTCTACTGTCGCGATCTGCTCCTTTGCCTTCTGGGCAAGGGTTTGCAGTTCATTCAGATCCTGACCTGAGATACGAATAGAAACGGGCTTACCCACTGGAATCCCGAGACGAGGAACATACATCGTAACTGTAACTCCAGGGTAGGATTTCTTAACATGTTGTTCCCAAGCATCAACTGTCGTATTGAGATCGAATACGTTTTCTTTGCCGACGACAGCAATCTGCCCCACCGTTTCGTTATAACTAATATTTCCACCCATACTATTAATGTCACTGAACAGTTGTGGGGCAGTTCCTCCAGCGCTGTAGACGACCTTGGAAGTTTCAGGTTGCTTTTTCACCCAGCCTGCAAGGTCTTTAACGACCTGGTCGGTTTCCGCAATTGAAGTGCCTACAGGCATTTTTACATTTAGTGCAACATGAGGATCTTCCGACTCAGGAAAAAGTTCAACTGAGGTAAAGGGAACTAATCCATAGGCGGCTGTTCCAAGCATGAGTCCGACCATGGCTGTCAGCAAGGGACGCTGAATGACCTTAGGCATCAGTTTTTGTGAATAGAGCTTATTTAAAGAATGAATCTGCTGGCCGAGCAAGCCTGCTGGTTTAGACTTACCCTGAGGGTGACGAGCCTGTCTGCGCTTCTCATACCATTCTCGAAAAATAGGGATGATGGTGAGCGACATAATCATAGAGGCAAGCATGGTCAGGGAGACAATAGCAGGAATGGGTTTAATAAAGGCACCTACATTTCCAGGAAGAAACAACAATGGCGCGAAAGCTGAGATGGTGGCCAGAGTTGCAACCAAAATAGAAAGCATGACCTCTTTGGTACCTTTTACAGCTGCGACTGAGGGTGATTCTCCTAATTCCGTAAGTCTACGCTCAATATTATCATTTACAACTACGGCATCATCCACGAGTATGCCGAGTACGATGATCAGACCGACAACGGAAATCTGATTTAGAGTGATGCCGAACATAGGCAAAAAGATAATGGCAATCGAAACCGAAATAGGAATGGCCAGTGCAACAAATGCAGAGGTGAGCAAATTCAGCCCCAACATACAAACGAGAATAACGGCCGCAATCGCAAGAATCGTTTCACGCTTTAAGTCGTCAAAGATATGGCTTACCTGATCCTTTTGTGCAAAAAGAGTTTGAAAGTGAACATCTGCGGGGAGTGTTTTCTCCAGCTCTTTGAGCTTGGTATTGACCTTTTCACTCATAGAAGGGATGTCTGTGCCTGTTTCTGCTCCAATACTTAGCGTAATGGCCGGTTTACCCTCTACATAGGCAAAGTATTCTGTATTAGGATGTGCCAGCTCCGTTGTGCCGACATCTCTCAAATATACAGGATTACCTTCTTTGGTGCGTGTCAAAAGGACCTGATTCAATTCATCAGCTTTTTCGGACTCGCGAACAATGAGTTGATAGGTACGTCCGTTGTATTCAATATTACCGGTAGGAACTCGATCAATTTGAGACTGGATCGCTTGAGCTACTTGTCCCCATGACAGCTGATATTGCTGAAGCTTCTGATTGTCAATATGGACACGTACTTCTTGATCAGGGAGACCATTGAATTTGACGCTAGATACGCCAGAAATGGTATTAAGCTGATCTTTCCAAGTTGTTGTTAAATCATTTAGTTTATACAGTGGTGCGGAAGAGTCAGCTGTTAGGGCATAGGAGCCAATAAAAGAGCTGGTTAGTTTGTCATTTACAACAGGCACTTCAGCGCCTTGAGGAAGATCAGCTTGTGCATCTTGCACTTTTTTACGCATATCATCCCAAACCGTTTGAGGATCAACTCCGTTTTTGGATTCGATTAAAATTGAGGAGAATCCGTTACCAGAAGTCGAACTAATCGTTTTAACACCTTCAACTTCCTTAATGCGTTTCTCCAGCTCTTTAGTTACGGTTTGTTCTACTTTTTGTGGTGAAGCACCAGGGTAGACTGTTGTTACCATAGCATTCTGTATGGTGACATCCGGCATTTCCTGCTGTGGTAACTGGAAAAAGGCGAAGATTCCGACCAAAATCAGCATGACAAAAAACAGCAATGTAATTTTTCGCTTTTTTACGATGTACTCAATCATGGGCGTCCGCCTTCCTCCGACTGAATCGCATTTCCATCAAATAGGTTTTCTGCCCCTTTAACGATAATACGTTCGCCTTCACGAAGTCCCGATACGATTTGCAACTGATTATCTACAACCTGATTACCAAGCTCCACAGGGGTTTTAACAGCTTTTCCTTGAATGTCTTTGAAAATAAAAGGCTTGCTTCCCGTGTTAATGACTGCTTCGGCAGGAACGAGAATCCCATTCTTGTCGGTCACCTGTTGAGCAGCTTTAATGACCTGACCGGGTAACCAGTCTCGCTGTGGATTGTTTATAACAATCTCTACGTTAACCCTTCCCGTGTCGGTGCTGGTTGAAGGATAGACGTTAGACACCGTACCTTGACGAGTCTCTTCATAGAGCGCCAATTCTACTTGTTGACCCTTTTTCCAATCCTTAATTTCACTGTCTGGTACAGGAAGCATTACTTTGAGGCGGTCGATGGAGCCTATGCGATAGACGGCTTGCCCTGACGCGACCAAATCACCTGTATTCACGATTTTGTCTAAGATTACGCCGTTCACGGGAGAGGTTAAACGGGTGCGTGATAGTGCTAGCTCTGCCTGACCCTTGGCGACAAGGGCTTTTTCGTAGTTGGCATGGGCTTGTTTTTGGGAAGCCGCAGCCTGTTCACTGGCCGCAAGGGCTTTGCTTTTACCTGCAAGCGCATCTTGAAAGGAAGCTTGGGCGGATTGATGATCTTCGGCTGTGGCCCCTTCCAGCAAAAGGGACAGGGATTCCTTGGCTTGTTCCAGGTCTTTCAGGGCTGCGGTAGCATTCAGGCGAGCATTTTCATTATCTGATGCGGTAGCAGCGCCTGCCTCAAACAGCTTCTGTGTACGCTCGCTATCCGTCTTGGCCTTGTTATAAGCGCTTTGTGCCTTATCTACAGTAGCTTGCGCTTGTTGTTTCTCTTGAGCACGTGCGCCTTTATTGACCTTGTTAACATTCGCGCGAGCTCCTGTAATGCCTGCATCGGCGGATTGAATCGCGGAGGTAGCAGCCTGTAAATTAGCCTGTGCGTTATCAATACCAGCCTGTGCTTCCAAGATGGAGGCTGTCGCCTGTGCCACCTGAAGTTTGTAGTCAGCGTCATCCAGACTAGCAATAACGGCGCCCTTCTGTACAGCAGTACCGACAGTGAGATATGCACTGGCTACAGTGCCTCCATTTTGGAAAGCCAGTGTGTTCTCCTCATAAGCCTGAAGAGTGCCTGACAAGTTATAGACGGTATGAAGGGGTGTGGATTTGACGATTGCAGTGCGCACAACGGTTGGCTGTGCTGATGAACCTAGAGCGGCATCTTTTTTTTCTGTAGAACATCCGGTGAGTGCGATGCTCAGGGATAAAGTGAATATGATGATGGCCCGTTGTTTATTCATGATTATCAATCCTTCCGATAGGGTCATAATTGGAGTTGTGAACTAATCAGTATTATTTGAACTAATAAGTTCAAATGTATTATAGTGCGCCGATATTGCATTCGTCAATTCATCGTTTTAGATTTTATGAATTAGTTGACGGGATTTTCGTAACTTTTGCCTATATAATAAGTCTATTAACATAAGAGGATTTTTTTGTTTATTGATAGAGTACACGCGCGGAACAAAACCGTTTGAATACATTGAAGATGGGAGCTATTATCCAAATGTTTTTAAGTAATAAGAAACAGAGTGAAGTGAAAGTTAATGGCAGAGGAATCGCTAAAAGATGGGCCGTGTTAACACTGGCAGGGGTATTATGGGTCGGTCCGGTTGCTGGAACTGGGGCTCTAATCCCCTTGAATGGTTGGATGTCTGCTCCAATCGCAAGTGCAGCCTCTGGTTCAACTGTAAAATTGGGCGAAGAGATCATTACTTCGGGTGCAACATTATTGAAATATCGTTTTAAAGGTTCCAAAGGAACAGCGCTGGCTGATATCATTCGAGTGGACTTGCAAAATCCGTACGTTAAGCTGGATGTCATGACGGGGAAGAATGGACAGTTTACGACCCGTCAGAGCACAGGTGGCATGGCAAAAGAGACCGGGGCGGTTGCTGGTGTAAACGGGGATTATTTTAATACTTCCAGCGAGGGAGCGCCGATCGGTGGACAAGTATCCAAGGGTGTGTTGATGTCTACTCCGTCTGATTTAACGGGTATGTATGCCTTTGCTGTAACCAAGGATGGTTCTCCGATGGTGGAGCAGTTTACTTTTGAAGGTACAGTGAAAGCTGGAGATGGGTCGTCCTTCTCTTTGGCGGGGATGAACAAGGCTTCGTATTCCCCTGAGACGAGTGGGGGCAACTATAGTCACTCTAATGCTATGTATATTTATACATCTGCTTGGAAAGCAATTGAGCGCCCCAAAAACAGTTCGACAACGCCCACCGAGATCTTGGTACAAAATGGTGTGGTTACACAAGTCTCCGACAATGCTACGTTGAATATGACCGTTCCGCAGGATGGCTATATTTTACGTACTCATGGTAAAGCCGCTGATTATGCCAAAGCGCATCTGACCGTGGGACAAACCGTAGAAACGAGCTATCATCTTCGTGTTAAATCGACAGGGAGTGAAGTAGATCCTTCTAACCTTCAGATGATGATTGGTGGACATACCATATTAGTAAATGACGGCCAGAAAACCTCTTTTTCCCGGAGCACAACAAGCATAGGCGGGACGCGTGCGCGTACAGCTCTGGGATATTCTCGTGACAAGCGTTACGCTTATGTCATTGCTGTTGAGAAGAATGGGAACAGCGTTGGTGTATCCCTGAGCGAGCTGCAAACGCTGATGAAGGATATTGGCGTCTGGAAGGGGATGAACCTTGACGGGGGCGGCTCTACCACTATGGTGACACGTGATTTGGGAGATACGACAGCGGGGCTTACGTTCAATACAGAATATGGTACAGAGCAACGTAGTATTGTAAATGGAGTAGGGGTATATACCAATGCTCCTAAAGGAACGCTCAAAGGCTTCACCATCAAGGGCAATAAAACGCTGCTGATTGGACAGACCGGAAGCTATTCCTTCAAAGGCTATGACAACTACTACAATCCATTTGATACCTCGAAAGTACAAGTGACGTGGAAATCCAGCAATCCGGCTGTTGTGTCAGTGAGCGGCGGCGTTGTAAAGGGAGCCAAACCGGGAACTGCTACTTTAACGGCATCTAGTGGCTCAGCCAGCGCTACAACAAAGGTCACGGTGCTTGGAGCAGATGAAATTTCATCACTTACCGCAGGCACTGGAACTGGCTCGCTTACCGCTGGAGCTAAAATCGCTGTACCGGTAACGGCAAAGACAAAAGATGGACAGAGTGTCAGCATTACGTCAGATGCGCTCAAATGGGAGTTCATCGGCTTTAAGGGCAGTGTCAAGGACAATCAGCTTACAGTAAATACGGTGGATGCAGGCGTGAAAACGGGCTATGCCATCGGTCGCTATGATGGTTTCAGCGCTGTCGTCTTCCTGTCTGCTGGCGGAGCAAGTACAAACAACTGGGAGAACTTCGAAAATGTTTCGTATCCGGTTGATTTTACTTCGAATGTGGAAGGTGTTACTGGCACAGCAGCTGTTGTACAAGGAGATGGCGACCATGCCAATTCCAAAGTGCTAGAGCTGAACTACGATATGACGAACGGCAGTGGTAAAATGTATGCTTACGCTCAATTGAACGGTACATCCGGGAAAACGCTTGAACAGGCGGCTACTTCCATCTCGATTGATGTCAGAGGGGATAAGAGTCTGAACTGGCTGCGCGCAGAGCTAGAGGATGCTCAAGGCAAAACAGCATATATTGATCTCGCTAAAGTGATCGACTGGAACGGCTGGAAAACCATTAACGCAGATATGAGCGGTTTGAATATTTCGTATCCGGCGAAGCTGAAGCGTCTTTATGTGGTCAATGTGGCAGAGGGTCAGGACGAGCGCGCTAAAACAGGCAATGTTGCTTTTGATAATATTTCTTTTAATACACCGGGAACGGTCGGTACAGAAGGACTCAAAAAAGGAACAGCTCAAATGACGATCGGGCAAAAATCAATGACGGTGAACGGAACGCCGACCACGATTGATGCCGCTCCGATGACTCGCGATGGTTCAACGTATGTTCCGATCAAGTATGTACTGGACGCATTTGGCGGACAAGCCAAATGGAATGCGGGCGATCAGCGGATCACCATTATGCGTGGCGGTGTGCTGATGGATTTGACCGTAGGGAAAAAAGAAGTTGTTCTGAACGGGAAACGTCAAAGCACTGATGTTGCACCCATAGTGCTAGGAGGCAGGACTTTAGTCCCATTGAGACTCGTGTCTGAGCAGTTAGGAATGACTGTAAAATGGGAACAAGAAACGAAGACCATCACCCTCCAGTCATGATATGGTATGATATATACTTGAAATGCTAGGATTGGAGTAGAACATTTGTGGACTTTCAAGCCGATATCATAGACCGAGTCATTAAAAATGCCATCCAGGTGATGGAGAACAGCAAATATCAGATGTTCGAAATATTGGACACGGCCCGGACCGAGCTGGTCACGTTAAATCAGGAGCTCCAGAGCGTCTTGAAGGAAACAGCAGAAACGATCGAAAAGGTGGACCAGCTGGAAATGAACTATCGGCGGTCCCGCATTCGGTTGACTGAGGTCAGCCGTGACTTCGTTCGCTATTCGGAAGAGGATATCAAGCAGGCTTATGAGAAGGCGACACAGCTTCAACTCGATGTGATGATTTTCCGCGAGAAGGAAATGTATCTCAAAGCCAGAAGAGATGATCTTCAAAAGCGGGCCAAAAGTGTCGAGGCTTCTGTCGAGCGCGCTGAAACTATCGGTTCGCAGATGGGGGTCGTGCTGGAATATTTGTCGGGCGAATTGGGACAAGTGACGCGGATCATCGAATCGGCCAAAAATCGGCAGTTTATTGGTCTGAAAATTATTTTGGCTCAGGAAGAGGAGCGCAAACGTATATCCCGTGAAATTCACGATGGACCTGCGCAGCTCCTTGCACATCTAGTGCTTAGGACGGAAATTGTGGAAAGAATGATCGCCAAGCAGGAATTTAAGATGGTTCAGGACGAAATAGTAGACTTGAAGAAACAGGTTCGCTCCAGTCTTGAGGAAATGCGAAAGGTCATTTTCAATTTGCGTCCTATGGCCCTGGATGACCTGGGACTTATTCCGACGCTCCGGAAATATGTGCAGGATTTTGAAGAAAAAACGAAAATTAGATCGCTTTTTGAAACAAGGGGCAAGGAACACCGTCTCTCTTCCGCGATGGAAGCAGCCATTTACCGTCTAATCCAGGAAGCTTTGACCAACGCTGCCAAGCATGCTTATCCTACCTATGTGCTTGTTGAGATTACCTATCAGGCGCAGCTTGTAAAAATCGTGGTGCAGGATAATGGTTTGGGCTTTAAGCCAGAGCTTTTCCAGCAAAAAAGCAAAGATCATGGGCATTTTGGTCTGATTGGTATGCGGGAAAGGGTTGAACTGCTCGAGGGGAGAATGGAGATCGAATCAGCTGAGAATCAAGGCACCAAGATAGTGATTCATATCCCAACCAACGTGGAAAAGGGAAAGGAGTAACAACATGGAAAATCAGGAAATTAGCAATGCACCCATTAAAGTTCTCTTAGCGGACGATCATCAGTTGTTCCGTGAAGGACTTAAACGTATTTTGAATATGGAGGACGACATTGAGGTCATCGGAGAATGTGGCGATGGTATTCAAGTGTTGGAATTCTGTAACGTAGAGAAACCAGATATTGTTCTGATGGACATTAATATGCCAATTGAAAATGGTGTAGAGGCAACCGAAAAACTGCGTGAGATGTTCCCGGATGTCAAAGTTATCATTTTATCCATTCATGATGATGAAAGCTATGTATTTGAGACGTTGCGCAAGGGAGCCAATGGTTATCTGTTAAAAGATATGGAGGCCGAGTCCCTCATTAATGCAATTCGTTCGGTTCATGAAGGATATGCGTTTATCCATCCGAAGGTAACGGGTAAGCTCATTCAGCAGCTTCGCCGGATGACCTACCTGAATGAAACAGGGGCTATGGCTGAAGGTCATACGAAGGAAGCCGGCGTGAAGTTTGTCGCAGGTGAAAATAATCCATTGACCCGTCGTGAAGCTGAAGTGCTGCGTCTGATGGCTGAAGGTAAGAGCAACAAGATGATCGGTGAATATTTATTCATTAGTGAGAAAACGGTCAAAAACCATGTCAGCAGCATTCTGCAAAAAATGGAGGTTGATGACCGTACACAAGCAGTTATTAACTCAATCAAATATGGATGGGTTACGCTGTAAAGTGTAGTTTTCCATGCATTAGACGATGCAGCTGCTAATAGATATGAATGCTGTACCGCCTTTCTTTTGGAGCGATATGTCCGCTCATACGGAAACCCAGTACATAACCGTGACACCTCTTCCTGTTATACGGCATATATTGTCGCTATAGGAGGAGGTGGAACCCTCGTGACGGCTCACTTGGTTTGGATATTGCTTATATACGGTGTGGGAGCCGCAGTCGTTCATCTTATGTATATACGACAGGCGGTTCAGGCTTATCACAATGGTGAAGATTCACGCGCAATATCTCCGGGTCATCGTGCGACTCGCTATATTGTGATTACGTCCAATGACGGAGATCGTGTGGAATGGGTGATGCGTTCGCTGAACATACTTGCCTGGCTACACCGGAGGCCGCTACATGTGACAGTACTGGATGATGAATCTATGGACGATACGCTACCGATTCTGACACGGTTAGTGCGCTATAGTCATATGGATGTTTCAGTCATTTCAAGTCGTTTTTCACCGGGGAACCCGGTCTTACCGAAGTCAGGCGGTGAAAAGCAGGTTGTTATTGATCTTAGAACGGTCAAGTCGTTGGCGGACGCCCCACTTGTTCCTTAGCGACAGGGGATTGTGGACATCGTGGTCAAAATCGGATATAAATGTTTATAAACAGTTGCATAGGCAAGACGACAGGGATCTCATTGAGATCTACTTGATGTGAAGCACACTTCAGGCTATTAGCCATAGGAGTGTGCTTTTTTGCTGTTCTCTGGGGTGACAAGAACCGCAAAAATCATGAATGGGAGGAGAAGGGGAAGGTGAAAATTGCAGTATATGCAGTGAAGTATAAAGGGAATTGGACTCTCCGATTATCTGTGGATATTCGAGTAGATATGACATGGTGGATGAATCAAGATGAGGGACAAGAGAATGTTGTCGAAAGATGGGTGTTATTAGGAGATGAGCTTCCCTTGTCCTGGGGGACAAAGCTGTGCGAAACATTTAAGGAATTAGCAGATATGGAGCGTTGGGGAAAACGGCAGTGGTGGGCTTATATTCTCGCACAGCTAAAAAGTGAACTGGCTCCTGAGCCTTTCAACGGAGAACGGATTTTATCTGGAGGAGTAGAAAATATATGCATTTGGGATGGTGGACAAGGGTGGACTTCTCGCACAGAAAGTAGGAATGAGGGACGAGAAACAAACGGAGGTTTACGTTCTATTCAAAAAAGGAGCCTCGTCACGGGAATTGATGGATTGGATAGGGAGTGTTTAACACGACAAGCGAATGAGCTGGTTAATTTGTTGTCAGGACGCCAGTTACTCGTTCCGGAAGCCGAAGCGCTACTGGCAGAGGCAGCGTCAGGTTTGGAGCGTACTTGGCGATCCGCTGCACAGCTTGCATATCTGCAAGGCCGACTCAGCTTTGCTGCTGGCCTCGCTCCAGCACCACGTACGCGATGGTCTGCCGCGCGTACGAATGAACTCTGCTGCAACCGTTGTGGCAGCGGGCTAGTGCACCGCACGAGCTGTGCGTCGTGCGGACGTAAGGCGTGCGCTTACTGCGAGACATGTCTCGCGCTGGGGCGCAGCCGTGAATGCTCGCTGCTGCTGCGCGGTGCAGCGAAACCCGCCCTGCCACACACAGCAGGCATAGCCCCGGCGACGGAACTCGACCGCTGGGGGCTGAGCCCTGCACAGCGTGCCGCGGCCGAAGCGGCGCTGCGCTTTTTGGCCGCACCGCACGGCGAAGTGCGGGGACGTTTTCGCCCGGAAGGCCGTGGGCTCCGGGCGTTGTTCCGGCGCGATAGGGTTGCGCGCCGGGGATCAGATGCTGCCGCTTCGCATGGCAGCACCCTTGTCCAAAGCAAGCAGTCTTCGCCGAAACCTGGCGAAGGTGCGAGGCATAACGCTGATCGGCAGGTACCTGATACCACGGTAGAACGTTTTCTGCTCTGGGCTGTAACAGGCGCAGGCAAGACGGAAATGATGTTTCCGCTATTGCAATATGTGTTGGACCACGGAGGAACGGCACTTGTGGCAACACCACGCCGTGATGTGGTACTGGAGTTAGCCCCTCGTTTGGCCATTGCTTTTCCCAATGTGAGCATGGTGACGCTCTATGGGGGGAGCGCAGAACGGTGGCAAAGGGGACAGCTGACCCTGGCAACGACACATCAGCTATTGCGTTATCGTCAAGCCTTTGATTTGGTTGTGATTGATGAGATAGACGCGTTCCCTTATCACAATGATCCTATGCTTGCTTTTGCTGCACGAGCAGTATGTAAGCCGAAGGGCAAGTTTATCTATTTGTCTGCTACACCACCGCAATCCTTGCAGAAAGAGGCTGCACGCGGTCTACTGCCACACGCCAAGGTTCCCGTTCGTTTTCATCGTCATCCCTTACCTGTCCCATTTCGCCTGGGGGCTGCTTCAGTGCAACATTGGCTGCAAAAAGGTCGGCTTCCCCTATCCTTTATTCAACGCCTACGCGTATCTATACAACGTGGGGCACAGGTTTTCCTATTTGTGACACGAATCTCACATATTCAGGGACTTGTGAAGCTGCTGATTAAACAATTACCTGATGTACCTATTGCAGGCACCTCCTCACAGGATGAAGAAAGAACCGCTAAAGTGCGCTTATTTCGAGCTACTGAAATACGTGTTCTGGTTACAACGACTATTTTGGAGCGAGGGGTAACTGTTCCACGGAGTGATGTGTACGTATTAGACGCGGACAGCAGTCTTTTTGATGAAGCCTCTCTTGTCCAAATGGCGGGTCGTGCAGGAAGGTCCAAGGATGACCCATGTGGAGGTGTTATTTTTACATCCCCCCAATGGACTCGAGGTCAAAAGAGAGCAATTAGACAGATTAAACGTATGAATGCACTGGCTCGGAAAAGAGGATACCTGAAGGAGGCGAAGCACTAAATGCATTAAATAAAAAAAAGTTTTTTTGGAAATGTGAAACCTGAAACAATGTCGGTACGTAAACTACCAAGAAAGGTGCATTCTGGTATGGGGATGATTCCAACAACCCGTCTATTTTTGAATTGGTTATTCCATCGTCAGTCCCAAACATGTATCGCTTGCGGCACTCTCACAGGGCGTTTTTCCGAATTTCCCGGGATTTGTACTTCTTGTTCGCTTCAAATTCCTTGGGTTTACGATATTCGTTGTGTTCATTGTGGACGTCCGACGTCTTGCCCGGATTGCGTAAGGCTTGACCGATTAGTACGTTACTATGTGTGCAATCGGAGTGCAACCAGCTATACACCGATGATGAGAGAATGGATTGGACAGTTCAAATATCGCGGGAATGAAAAGTATGGTTCCCTGCTAGGTGAGATCATGAATCGAGCCTATCAGGCGATGAGGTATGAGTTTGCAAGTCATAAACATTCTCGTTTCAAGCGATCTTTGTGGAGTGTAGATGTAGTGACCTGTGTCCCGGTAAGTGAGAAGAGGCTTACAGAGCGAGGCTTCAATCAGGCTCAGATCTTGGCAGAAGAGATTGCTAGGCGGAATAAGCTCCCCTTCCTATCTTTACTTGCTCGTCCACAAGATACAGGCAAACAAAGCTTTAAATCCAAAAAGGAACGCATAAACACCATGAATAATGCGTTTTCTGTCCATCCCAATATGACAAATTTGCTGAATTCTTTTATTTTAAAAGCTGAATCTCAATGTGTTACGGAGAACAAGCTTTCCGTTACCGTTTTGCTTGTAGATGATATTTATACAACGGGGAGCACATTACAGGCGTGTGCACGTGTTTTGAGAGAAAAGGCATTAGAGCAAGGAATACATTTGGCTATTTTTTGCCTGACCTTAGCAAGATCATAAGTCTAAATCTCTAGTATTTTCCATTAAATTTTGCTTGAAACTATGAAAAAGAGGTTATAAATCTCTTGAAAGAAGGATTAATTGATAGAACAAAAGTCTTTTAAGCCGTACAATCAGCAGGATTTGACAACGAGCTAGAGAGAGGTATATAATAAAAATATAGAGACAAACAAAAAGTAAGGAAGTGAGGGATGAAAACAGAATATTTCAATTTAGAGGTTGATTTTTTTGGAAAAGAGGAGTACAATTTCTATCTGTTGATAGCTAACATGATTGGTAATAAGTGATTAGCTATTGACTAAAGAGCGGACATTGGGAGTGTCTCGCTCAGTAGTAAAGCAGTTAATTAAAATTTAAAGCTAAAAAGAGGAGAGAACAAATCATGAAAAACGTAATGAAAAAAGTAGCAGTATCTAGCATGTTGGCAGTTAGTTTAGGTGCAGTATCTTTGTTGAGTCCACTTGCAACAGGTCAAGTAATGGCGAAATCCAACGCAGATAGCAACAGGGATCATGTTGAAGAACAACTGATCATTAAACAACAAGAAGAAGCTCAAAAAGCACTTGAAGCAAAACTTTTTGGAACTGAAACGACTGAAAATGCAGCAACTACAACACCAGCTCAACCAGCTACTGAGAACAACAATCAAGCAACAACTACAAAACCAGCAACGACTACAACTGAAACACCAGCAACTGTAAATACAATCACAGTAAATGTTCAAGAGGGCGACACACTGGCTTCTATTGCTGAAAAATACGGTGTAACTGTTGAAGAACTGGTTAAAATCAACAACCTGGTTAAAGTAGGCCAAGAACTGCAAGTACCGCAAACAAACACAAATAAATAATTATCATTATAAATGTATACTGAAGTGTGTTTTTTAAACCAAGCGTTTGACTATAGTATACGGGAAGGCCTCTATTAAAACAATGCTTTTTTGAATAATTATTTGTGAAATAGCTTGTTTTTTTGGGCTGCAAATTTCCACTGGTGCATCTAGCTTGATTTCAGATGAGTTATTAGTTGAGATGATGTTAGGTCCATGAGATTTATGAATACCCACACTCCATGTGCGGAGCATTCGTATGGGCGCCGTTCCCCCGGATTTACAGGGCTTTCTTGATGTCATTCGGGGCACAGGTGAACATGAATTCTTCTGAGGATTGTTTCGCCCGGTTTTTCCCTCATCTTGATATTTAATTTCTACATTTACTCATATTCATATATAGCTATTTTAATTGTATAATGAAGCGCTATTCCCGAAAATAACTGGAATGGCGCTTATTTTATTTCTATCTAAAGTATGGAGCAATGTTTGACGATAAATAGACACATGCAATAGGCTGAACTATTAGCTTCCATGAGCTTTCTTTATTTTATGTCATTGCATATTGATGCATATAGATGTAGACAAACTTTTACTGATGGATCATTCTCTCTTATACTTTTTATATGATAGCTTATAAGATGTGCAATTGTGTAAAATCTGAAAATCTTTTTTTGAAATATTTGCTAGACGAGGCTCTTCATTATAAGTTAATGTAAGGATAAAAGTAATTAAAGATCGGAAATTGGAAAGGGGCGCTACAGAGGATGAATTTGGATAACTGTCCTCGCTGTGGAAAGCTGTTTATTAAGAACGTCAGGGGAATCTGTCAGAACTGTATTAAGGAAATTGAATTTGAATACGAACGCTGTGTCAAACATATACGTGAAAATAAGGGCATTCATATGCATGAGCTTTCAGAGGCTACTGAGGTATCCGTAAAGCAAATCACGACATTTATACGTGAGGGACGTATTTCCATTGCTAATGCGCCCAATATGACGTATCCTTGCGAGGTATGCGGGATACCGATTCGTGAAGGGCATATGTGCGATTCTTGTCGAACACGTCTGACTAAAGACCTGCATCAGGCTGTACGCGAAAGTAGTAATCAGGATCAAAGTAATAATATGGGCTCAGGTACCTACAGCGCGATTGATAAACTTCGTGGAAAGTAGTACAGGGGAATTAAAAACGCATTCAGCTATTCAAAAAGTTTCAAATACCGCCGATAATCTTTATAGAGCTTATCGGTTTTTTTATTTTTAGCAACCATGCACAAAATAAAGAAGTGAGGCATAATACGAACCATGTTCGACGCTATGTCGTCTGATACATTCTGACCATATCAAATAACTAAGGAAGGTGGAAGTTATGAAAATTAACGAGACCAACCGCATCGGAGCTATTAATCCATATCAGCGAAATATTGAAACAGGACGTCAAGAGGAGCAAAAGAAATCCCGCCGCAAGGACGAGGTTTCGATTTCTCCGGAAGCAATGGAAATGCTGAACCGCAGCAGTGATGCAGACCGCGTTAAGAAAATTCAGGAGCTTAAGCAGCAAGTAGCTTCTGGTACCTATCGTGTGGATGCCGATAAAATTGCAGAGAAGCTGTTGCCGTACTTCAAGCAGTCTTCTGAAAGCTAGGTGAAGGAATATGCCTTTAGAGCGATTGATTGATGTGCTGGAGCAGCTTAGAGAGGCTCACGAGCAGTTGATTGCATTAGGAACTCAAAAAAAAGAAGCACTGATATCAAATAAGGTAGATCAGCTCATTCTAGTCATGAACCAGGAATCGAAGATGTCCAGACACATTGAACAGCTGGATGAGCGACGCCTGCAGGCAGCATATGAATTTTTGCAGGAACGTGGTATTAAATCCAAGTTGAATCTTAATATTACGGAGTTGTCTCGTCTTGTGTTTGATGTAGAAGACAAGCAGCGCCTCCTTCACATTCAAAAAAATCTAGCGGATACGCTTGTAGAATTGAAAAAATTAAATGAGTTGAATCAACAGCTTATACAACAGGCGCTTTCCTATATTGATTTTTCTATTGAGAGTATGTCATATTATGCGGAATCTGAAGCGGTTTATCAGCGTCCAGCTGACAAAAGTACCTCTACTGTACGAGCGGGACTATTTGATACACGCGCCTAATTGAAGGAGGAAAATATGGTCTCAACATTTCATGGTATAGAAACAGCGAAAAGAAGCTTAAACACACAAACGGCAGCACTTAATACAACCGGACACAATATCTCAAATGCCAACACAGCGGGTTACTCCAGACAAGTGGTTAGTATGAAGGCCTCGGACTCTATGGAAGCCTACGGTTTGAATCGTTCCGTTGTACGAGGTCAAATGGGTACAGGGGTTGAATTCACTGCTATTGAGCGCGTCCGTCAGACGTTTTTGGACGATCAGTATCGTAATGAAAGTTCTTCTCAAGGTGGATGGGACATTCGCTATGACACACTGAACAAGCTTGAGACCATTATGAATGAGCCTTCGGATACAGGTATACGTAAGGTCATGGATAATTTCTGGGATGCATGGTCCGATCTGAGCCAAGATCCTCAGGATGTCACGAATCGTAAAATTGTAAAAGAGACTACGCTTGCTCTGACAGATGCGATGAACCAGGCTAGCAAGCAACTGGATGCACTCAGTTCTGATTTGACTAATAACGTTACATTAAAAACATCTGAGATGAATTCGTTATTGCAGTCTATAGCGGACCTGAATGGTAATATTTACAAGTTGGAACAACTTGGGGATAATCCAAATGACTTGCGTGATCAGCGGGATTATGCAGTTGATAAGTTGTCCAAGCTTGCAAATGTGCAGGTAACTCAGCTGGATAACGGTTATCAGGTAACGGTGGCAGGACAGATAGCTGTAGCGGGTACAGAGGTAACTGCTATTACGGCGGCTGGCCTTGAGGCTGCATATCAAGGTGGAACGTTAACTGGTGGCGAAGTGTACGGTATGGTTTTATCCAGAGATAAATATGTAGCAGATTACAAAACTCAGATGGATCAGCTAGCTAATACGCTGGCGAATGGTAACATTGAAATTACTTTACCTGCAGGTACAGTTCTGCCTGAGGGAACGGTACTAAATTCAGGTGTCAACAATGCAGCAGTGACTTACTCGAATGCGAATAACAACAGAACCTTGACCGCGGATTTGAAAGTAACTGTACAAGGGATTAATGGACTCCATCAGTTGGGATACACCCTTAGTGGTACGACACCACAAAAGGGCGGAGCGTTCTTTACCTCCAAAGATGGAGCTGCTATTACAGCAGGTAACATTACGCTGAATAAGGATATTCAAGATGATCCCAATAAAATTGCCAGCTCTTTGCGTGTAGATGGAACGGGAACAGCTAATGAAAAGGTAACTGTAGGTAACAATGCTTTGGCATTGTCTATGGCGAGCCTAAAAAATGTGAAGTTTGGTTTTAATACAACTCAAGCGCAAACTACCACTGTAGATGACTTCTTCAGTGCAATTGTTGGGCAATTAGGCGTCCAAACTCAGGAAGCAGAGCGACAATCGCAGAATGCACAGCTGTTGACTGAGCAAGTGGACTTGAACCGCCAATCCGTCAGCGGGGTGTCACTGGATGAAGAAATGTCGAACATGATCAAGTTTCAACATGCTTACAGTGCAGCTTCCCGGTTCATGACAACTTTTGATCAACTGTTAGACAAACTGATTAATGGTACAGGCCGCGTAGGTCTCTAGTATAATGAGAAGGTGGAGTAAGCCATGCCAATTCGAGTGACTTCAGGGATGACCAGTATGCAACTGCTCAGTAACCTGAATCGAAATAATAATAATATGGGTAAAATGGAGAATCAGATTTCGACTGGTCGTAAGTTGAATAAGCCTTCAGATGATCCAGTAGGGGTAACTTATGCGCTACGTTACAGAGCTGAGTTAGCTTCTAATGAACAATACAAGACAAACTCAGATGCGGCTGTTAGCTGGTTGGATTTCACTGATACAACCATGCAACAAGCCAGTGATGTAATGAAGCGTCTTAAAGAGCTGACAGTACAGGCTTCAAGTGAAACATTACCTCAATCCGGCTTGGATTCGATTAAGCTAGAAGTTGATCAGTTAAAAGAACAAATGATGAATATTGGTAACAGCCAGCTTCGTGGGAAGTATGTTTTTAATGGACAAAATTATGATCAGGCGCCGTATCAGCTTTCTGCTACAGTAACAAGTTATGATCAGATCAATCCGGATCAAGCCGCTGTCAGCTATGCAGTTGGAGACCAAGATGCATTTCGGGTAAATACATCCGGTAGCGATTTTTTTGGGAAATCGACAGATGCTGATAATGTTTTTAAGGTCATGGATGCTATATCTTCTGCACTAAGCAGCGGAAATAGTACAGCAATATCGAGTCAACTTTCAAGTATTGAATCCCGCTTTACTAAAATGCAGACCAGTTTGTCTGAAGTGGGCGCACGTACGAATCGGGTTGAACTGATACAATCCCGTTTGGAAGAGCGGAATTTGAATTTGACGACACTTCAAGCTAAAACGGAAGATGCGGATGTTGCTAGTCTGATGATTCAAGCTACATCTGCCCAAACCATTTACGAAGCCGCCCTGAAATCATCAGCTAAAATCATGCAGCCATCCCTGATGGACTTTATGAGCTGATTTTTATCTTTGACATTTATAATTTGAAGCTATGGACGAGTGGTCCGTAGCTTTTTTGTTACTATATATAGGAGGAGTTACTTATGACCCCAGAACAGAAATTAGATGAAGAGAACCAAGATAAAAATACTAGTCTTTATGTGTTTCCGAAAGGAATACCAGGATTTGAACAACTTCGGGAATTTCAGCTACAGGAGCATAATGAATTATTTAGTCTTTTCAGTGCAGTAGAGCAGCCAGCTACTATTTTTATCACCGTAAATCCATTTGATTTCTTTAAAGATTATGAATTTGAACTATCTGATGATGCCCTAGAGGATATTGGAATTACCAGTCAAGAACAGATAGCAGTACGATGTATCTGCACATGGAACAGCGATCAATCCAAAACGACGGTTAATTTGCTTGCGCCATTAATCTTTAACATTGAGCAGCGAACGGGGAAGCAAATTGTTTTGCAGAATACGAAATATACTATCAAGCATCCCTTATGGAATGAAACAGAGTTCAGCAAAGGCGGTGAGTCCTAATGCTGGTATTAACACGTAAAAAGGGTGAATCCATTGTAATTCAGAATGATATTGTCGTCACGGTTCTTTCCGTCGATGGCGATACTGTAAAAATTGGTATTTCTGCTCCTAAGGATATTGATATCTATCGAAAGGAAGTCTTTGAGGCTATTCAGCAAAACAATCAATTTGCAGTTATGGATTCCAATGCCATTCAAAGTGCTATGTTGGAGATGGAGAAAAGAAAGTCCTGATCCACCAATGATAGTAGTGCACATTCATTGAGAAAGGCCGACACGAGTAAAGTGTCGGCCTTTGTTTGACTAGATTTTATGCTTATTTATCTGGAACAGTAATTGATATAATCATGTATTACCGCGTTTATCGTAATACCGAAAATCTCCATCTGGGTATTGTTTGATGGCTTAAGTTAGGTATGGACAGGTTGGATTTGGGCAAGGTCATCATTATATAAAATGGTGATTTTAAATCGAAATAACCGGGTCGTAAACTTCTAAGAAAATATTTCGAAAAAAAGCTTGAATGCTATAAACAATTCTAGCTTAAGGGTCGATATATAGTTTAGAGCGGTAATTCTTCAGGGCGGCCGACCTGTGAAGACGCTTATACCACAAGGACGTGGGAATCAAACCATTTCAGGGAGGAAATTTAAAATGATTATCAATCACAACTTACCGGCAGTAAATACACACCGTAACATGCAATTGAACAACACGGCAGCAAGCAAAAACATGGAAAAATTGTCTTCAGGTCTGCGTATCAACCGTGCAGCTGACGATGCTGCTGGTCTCTCCATTTCCGAAAAAATGCGCGGTCAAATCCGTGGTCTGGAACAAGCACAACGTAACGTTCAAGATGGTATCTCTTTCGCACAAACAGCTGAAGGTGCAATGAACGAAGTATCCTCCATGCTGACTCGTATGAAAGAACTGAGCGTTCAACAATCCAATGATACTTACAGTGCTGGCGATAAATCCAACATCAAAGCAGAGCTTGGTCAATTGGGTAGTCAAATTGACGCAATCCTGTCCAACACAAAATTCAACGGTATTTCAATTTCTGGCGGAGCAGGCGTTAAAATCCAAGCTGATGATGACAAGTTCGTAATTACTATTAAAGGTATCAGTTCCGCTCGTTTCAGAGGTCTTACTTCTGCAGTTACTTTGTCTGCTACAACAGCTGCAATTGAAGCGGTTGCTAAGCAACGTGCGAACCTCGGTGCTATGCAAAACCGTATGGAATATACTTCCAATAACTTGGGCACAACTGTAGAAAACCTGACAGCTTCCGAATCCCGTATTCGTGACACTGACATGGCAAAAGAAATGGTTGCTCTGTCCAAAAACAACATCTTGCTGCAAGCTTCGCAATCCATGTTGTCACAAGCAAACTCCGCGCCACAAGGCGTACTGTCGTTGCTGCGTTAATTTTAAACGACAGCCGTTACAAAAAAAGATCCTGCTTTTGCAGGATCTTTTTTTGTTTTATTTTAGTTTTTTCATAAATAATTACACGCTTTTACCGATATATAATGTATTGGCTTTTCAAATATAGAACGGTTCTATTGTATTTAAAAATACTAATGGAGGTTATTCTATGGACTCGATGATCCCCTCTAGCACTGGAAATCTGTTGCCGGTTCAGCCATCAGCAGGAATAAAACGTGAAGCCCCTTCAGATGCCGAAGCAAATCATGCTCCTACACAAGATGCTGTACGAACAACCAGTGGTGGTAACGGTCAGAAGCAACCGACACATGAGGAAGCAGTATTGGAACTACAGAAAGTAATTGATGCTATACAAGGTCCACAGAAGACATTTGAGATCTCTGTGCATGAAAAGACACATGCAATCATGATAAAAGTGATGAACAAGGAAACGGGCGATCTGATTCGTGAGGTACCTCCCGAAAAAATTTTAGATATAGCGGCTAGAATGATGGAAATTGCAGGGATTATTATCGATAAAAAAGTATAGGGGGATATACAACCATGGTAACTAGAATAAGCGGGCTTGCTTCAGGCATGGATGTTGATGCAATGGTTAAAAAGCTGATGACAGCTGAGCGTGTACCACTCGACAAAATGAATCAACAGAAACAATTAATGGAATGGAAAAGGGAAAATTATCGCGAAAGCAGTACTAAAATAGTTTCATTTCTACAAGATAAACTGACGACATTAAGCCGTACTGCTTCAATAAATCCCCAGAAAGTAACCGTGACGGGCAATAGTGATGCCTTGTCTGCATCAGCTTCATCATCTGCCAGTGGAGTACTGGATATCTCCGTAACCAATCTCGCTACTGCTGCAAGATCTGTCTCAGACAGTTCATGGTCGGAGAAGGCAAGCACTGAACTTGCCTTTTCTGATGGAGCAGCTCGCACGGTTCAGGTTGGTGGGGCTACTATTGATGTGGATGCAAACGAAACCATTGAGTCGTTTGTTAAAAAAATTAATGATAACAGTAAGACAGGAGTAACGGCCCTGTATGACCCCAAATCGGGTTTGTCATTAACGAGCAAAACTACCGGTTCACAAGCATTCAATATCGACGCTCAAATTAGTAGTGAGTTTAAACTGTCTTCAACGAATGGAACCGATGCTGTGCTAAAGGTAAATGGACTTGAAGTCAAAAAGTCATCAAATAATTTTACCATTAATGGCATTGATATTACACTAAAGGCAGCCGGTGGTGCTGCTACAAAAATCGAAGCTACCAAAGATACCGATAAGATTGTGGAGAATATTCAAAGCTTTGTCGATGCATATAATGATGTTCTCGCTACACTCAATGGCAAGGTTGGTGAAGAGAGATATAAAAAATACGCTCCGCTTACGACGGAACAAAGAGCCGCTATGAGTGATGATGAAGCCAAGCTCTGGACAACCAAGGCCAAGAGTGGCATGCTTAGAAACGATCCTATCCTGCAGGATACATTATCTGAGATGCGTAGTGCTATGATCCAAGGTGTAGATATCGGCAGAGTTGACGCGGATGGTAAGAATAAGCCCTTAATGATGTCTGAGCTAGGAATCACTACGGGGACGTATGATACCAAAGGCAAGCTTATTCTAGATGCAGACAAATTGCGTGCAGCAGTAGAAAAAGATCCAGATATTGTCGCGAACTTTTTCGGGAAACAGGACCCAAGTACCCTATTAACAAATAAATATACACAACAAGATGGTGTTCTTGCTAAACTAAAGAAAATTTCGAATACCTCACTTCAAAGAATGGCAGATACAGCTGGTACTTCAAAAGTAAGTAAGGACCTAACTGCTTCATTTCTTTCTACGAGCACAATGGGAGAGCAATTGTCGAGCCTGGACCGTCGAATTAGTGACATGACTAGCCGTCTAACGATGATTGAAACTAACTATTACAAAAAATTCACCGCGATGGAGACGGCAATCAGCAAGTATAATAGTACATCTTCGAGTCTTACTGGCATGTCGTCATAAAGGAGGTTTTACAATTGATCAATACACCCTATCAGAAATACCGGCAGACTCAAGCGCAAACTGCTTCCAAGCCTAAACTGCTAATTATGCTGTACGATGGGGCTATTCGTTTCCTTCGTGCGGGAATTGAGGGGATAGAGAATAAGGATAACGAGAAAGCAAATAATAATTTGTGTAAAGCGCAAGCGATTGTACACGAGTTGATATCTGCGTTGAATTTTGAGTATCCAATATCCCATGACTTATTGCGAGTGTATGAATATATGCTGCATGAGCTGATTGAGGCGAATGTTCACAAAATAGCCGCTCCGGCACAAGAGGTGCTGGAACATTTGACTGACCTACGGGAAGCTTGGTTGGAAGCCATGAAAATGCCTGGTGTAGTTGGTAGTGTGTGATGGCAGATCCTAATATGCAAGTACTCCTTGAAGAGCTGCAACATAGGACAGAAGCAGTGTTATCTAACCTTCTGAATATAAGTGAGGAAGAGTTTGAACAGTTTGCAGATCAAAGGCAGCGCATTGTAGAACAGATGCAGCCCTATCAACCATCGTTAACGGAAAATGATAAGCAGAAAATTCGTGATATACTAAGTAACGATTCTGTAATTTTGCAGCGTATGCATGTACTAAAGGATAAGGCTGGTCAATGGATGGAGAAACGTGGAGCCATTCGTGTGCAGCAGCATGCATACCAACAAGCTTATTCTGTAGACAGTTTGTTTATTGATCATCGCAAATAAAAAATGTTTTATGGAGCATCCCCTATTCGGTTAGAATAGGGGTATTTTTGTGAAAAGGTTCATTCCATTAAGAGTAAATCCGATATACTAATTAACAAATCTTAATGCGAAACGGTGGTATTACCTTGTCTCAACTACAAATAAACCATACAATTCTAGAGCAAAGGTTTCCTCATGTTGCAACCCATTTAAATAGTTTGCCGAATGATGACTTATCTATACCTTTGTTTACCGAGTCTTTTGAAAGGGATATCGCTTGGCTCAATGCTGTTGATGGATCTATTGGGAATGGGAAGATTATTTTTGTATACGGGTTTGAAAGAGGGCTCAGTATTGCTGATCTCCTCGAATTGTACCCGAACCACTGGTTGTTTGTATACGAGCCGGATGAGCAGCTGTTTAGGAAGGCAATAACGGACTATGACCTCAGTCTTTTATTGGAGCATCCCAATTTATACTGGCTAGCAGTTGGTGATTCTCAACTCGATATGATGTTTCACATGCTGAGTAGTTACATGATGGAAGATTTAGTGTTTATTGCGCTGCGTAAGTATCTAACCGATGATATGAGTATGCTGCGTGAAGTAAAGGAACAATTTCAGGAATATCGCTATAGCTTTTTGGTAGATAAACATACAGAGCATCGTTTTCGAGAAGAATGGACTCGAAATTTTTTATATCATCTATCTGATGTACTGTACACTCCTTCCATTGAACAAATTTTTTATGCTTTTGAAGGTGCAACGGCGGTTGTGGTATCATCGGGACCATCGTTACAGGAGGATATTGAATGCCTGAAAAAATTACGTCCGCATGTACTGATTATTTCAGCAGGCTCGAGTATTCAGGCATTAATAAAGCATGGAATTCAGCCTCACCTTGCTGTCATTATGGATGGACATCCAGTGAATAAAAAGATCTTTGCTTCCTCTGCAACGAGGGAACAGCCCTTACTGTTTACCTCCTCATCTTATTATGAGATTTCGGATCAGAATTGCGCAGAAAAAATTCATAGTATTATGAAAAGCGATGATGTATCTCAGTATTTCCTAGGACTCAGTAGAGAAGAGCTTTTTATATCGCCTACAGAAACAGTTGCAGGAACGGCTATTCAGGTAGCAGCCTGTCTAGGGGCTAAACGAATTATACTTGCAGGTCAGGATTTATCATTTCCTGATAATAAGTTTTACGCAGATGGGATAGAGCACTTTGCAGCCGAAACTACGGATAAGATAGTGCAGGAAGCACCAAAGAAAGTGCTGAATGTAAAGGGGACATACAACTTTACAGATGAGAGTTTCTCCCTGATGAAGGATGGGCTCGAAAATCTGATTGCTGCCCTTCCACGACTTGAATTCGTCAATTCAAGTCGCAACGGTGCAGCGATTGAGGGTGCTCCATTTAAGCCTATGGAAGAGATCTACGATCTCATGGCTTCGGAACATGTTGACAATGATGCAATTGCTGATTTGATAAACAAAAAAAATCTTGCTGTTGATATGAATAAGGTGCAGGACGTCAGAGACAAGCTGATAGTGACACTTGAGGACTTCTCTAATGTACGCTCTGAGATTGTAGCCATTCAGAAGCTTATGAATAAATTACGCGAGTTTAGTCGAACTAAACCGGCAAAGGCCCAGAATATGGTGGAATCCATAGAGCAGATGTGGGGGTTGATTGCCAACAGGGAATGGTTCTCACCTATATTTGAGTCCATTATGCCTATCGAAATTGCGCGTTTTGATCAGATGCTCCCTGTGATTGTTACAGAACATCAGTTGACTCGTAAGTCTGATCTAATCTATGAGCATCTAGGTAAGCTGCTACAGGATATCACAGCACAAATCCCAATACTTGAAGAAATGTTTTCGGAATCGATTCGCCGTTTAGATAAAAAAACAGATAGCGATGCAGTGATCCGTAAAGATATATAAATTATTCGTTTTACACTCCGGAGGTCATTATGTTTACCAACAAGATCGTACTGGTTACAGGCGGCACAGGTTCAATTGGAAGCGAGATTGTACGTAATATTTTATCGTATAACCCTAAAGCCTTACGGATTTTTAGTAGGGATGAGAGCAAGCAGTTTGATCTACAGCAGGAATTAAAAGAATATACGAATATCCGTTATCTGATCGGTGATATCAGGGACAAGCAAAGACTGAGTTATGCTATGGAGGATGTGGATTATATCTTTCATGCTGCTGCTCTCAAACATGTGCCAGCATGCGAGTATAACCCTATGGAAGCAGTGAAAACGAATGTTATTGGCGTACAAAATCTGATAGAGACGGCTATTGAGCATAATGTAGAAAAAGTAGTAGCCATCAGCACAGATAAAGTGGTAAACCCAACGAATACGATGGGGGCCACGAAGCTGCTATCAGAACGTTTAATTTCTGCCGCCAACTTGTATAAAGGGAGCAAACGTACCATTTTCTCTTGTGTCCGCTTTGGAAATGTTATGGGATCCAGGGGCTCTGTTATTCCATTATTCCGTGATCAGATTGCTAAAGGGAAACCAGTGACGGTCACACATGCAGAGATGACTCGGTTTATGATGTCTATTCCTCAAGCCGCTCAATTGGTCATAGATGCGGCGCATTATTCGCAAGGTGGAGAAGTATTTGTACTGAAAATGCCGATTCTCAAAATTACGGATTTGGCCCAATGCTTGGTTGATTCATATGAAGAGGCGGTTGGTAAACCCTATCGTGGAGAAATCATTGAGACTGGAATCCGGCCGGGTGAGAAGCTATATGAGGAACTCATGACGCTTGAGGAATCTGAAAGAGCGTTGGAGAATGGACAGATGTATATCATTCCTTCGTTATTTCATACCGCAGAGCAAGAATATGAAGGTTTTCAAAGGGCAATTCGTCAAGAATATTCTTCGATGACTGCACCACAGATTTTCCCGAAAGCCATTCGGGAGCTTATTGAACAGAACGGATTAGGCTTCACAAAAGGTATTGTATGATGAGCAATCACAAATGTTTGGCGATTATTCCTGCGCGGGCTGGATCAAAAGGTTTACCCGGTAAAAACATAAGATTGTTACATGATAAACCGCTCATTCAATATAGCATTGAAGCTGCACTAAATAGTGGTTGTGTGGACGAAGTTGTAGTTTCAACGGATTGTAAAGAGATTGCTCGTGTGTCGGGCCAAGCCGGAGCGGCTGTTCCGTTTATAAGGCCCGATGAACTGGCTACCGATGAGGCCAAAAGCATTGATGTATTGAAGCATGCAGTTGAATTTTATGAGCAGACGCAAAATCAATTTTTTGATGTTATTATGCTGCTACAGCCCACATCTCCACTGCGAAATGCTATGGACATTAAAGAAGCATATAAAATATTTTTAGATCATCAGGCTGATTCACTTCAAAGTGTCACTTTGTCTGGAGTGCAACCCTATTTACTAAGGGAAATGGATAACGGACGGCTAACGCCCTACCTGAAAGGTGAAAGGGAGCATTTGAGGAGACAAGATCTGAAAGAACTACATGCTCTAAATGGAGCCATCTATATCGTAAAAAGAGATCTGTTAATGAATAGTGACACTCTGGTTGGTCCTAATAATTGTGGCTACATTATGCCTAAAGAACGATCTATTGACATAGATGACGAGTTTGATTTAAAAATGGCAGAGTTTTTTTGGAGAGAATCCAATCACAAGGAATCCTTGCAGTAGGAGGGAGGAATATAACATGCAAAACCTCTTATCAAATAATGAAAACCACCCTATCTATATTATCGCGGAGGTAGGAGTCAATCATAATGGATCATTGGAGCTTGCATTCGAGTGTATTGATCAAGCGATTTTATGCGGTGCCGATGCGGTGAAATTCCAAACCTTTAAAAGCGAAAAGCTGGTAACCAAGTATGCCCAGAAGGCTAATTATCAGACGGAAAATACCAATTCAGCTGAAAGCCAACTAGATATGCTAAAACAGTTGGAATTGAGCTTTGAGGATTTTGTTCTTTTGAAAAGGTACTGTGAGGATAAAGGGATAGATTTCCTTTCCACACCCTTTGATGAAGAAAGTGCTGAGTTTCTGAATTCAATTCATATTGACGCATTCAAGGTAGGATCAGGAGATATGAACAATATCCCCTTTCTTCAGAAGCTTGATAGCTATGGGCGTCCGATTATTCTATCGACCGGGATGTCTAATTTAGATGAAATTGGAGAATCGTTACAAGCATTTAAAAAAAGTGAAGTACTATTACTACACTGTACTTCTGACTATCCGGCGCCTTTAGAAGATGTGAATCTGCTAGCTATGAAGACAATATCTACAGCCTTTAATAAGGTCACAGGTTACTCAGATCATACGGCTGGAATTGAGATCGCTATAGCGGCTTCAGCACTGGGAGCGAGAATTATTGAAAAGCATTTTACATTGGATCGAAATCTTCCAGGTCCTGACCATAAGGCTTCACTGGAGCCTGCTGACTTTTCAAAGATGGTTCTTGCGATTCGAAATGTGGAGCAGGCTTTAGGGGATGGTGTTAAAAGATGTATGCCTTCCGAGGAAAACACCAGAGCCGTTGCAAGAAAAAGTGTTGTGATGGCTACACCTAAAAAAACAGGCCAGCAATTAACTCGAGAAGATCTAGTTATCAAGCGTCCGGGCACTGGAATAGAGCCTAAATATTTTGATGACTTGGTTGGTAAGCAGCTTTTAAAGGATGTACATGAAGACTATTTGTTATCATGGGATGATGTGCAATGAAAAAAGTATTGGTGATTACCGGAACACGAGCTGATTATGGGATATATTACCCGGTTTTGCGGGCTCTTGAGGAAGAACATGCTCTGGAGCTCCACCTGTTGGTTACAGGCATGCATTTATCTCCACAGCATGGGTATACATTGGACGCTATCCAAAAGGACGGATTTCGTGTATCTGCTAAGGTAGACTGTCTGCTGCAAGGATCTACTCATGCTAATATGTCTCGCTCTATTGGAATAGCAATCATGGGCATGACACAAGCCGTAGAAGCTTTGGAACCAGATTTCGTTGTTGTATTAGGAGATCGGGGAGAAATGCTTGCAGCTGCGATTGTATCTTCTCACATGAACATTCCGCTTGTTCATTTGCATGGTGGAGAAGTATCCGGCACGATTGATGAGTCTGTTCGGCATGCGATTAGTAAGTTGGCCCACATCCACTTTGTGGCTACAAATGGAAGCAGAGAGCGCCTAATCAGGCTTGGCGAAGAACCTTGGAGAATTCATGTAGTCGGTGCTCCGAGAATTGAAACGATGATGAACACTTCCCTGCCCGAGCTAGAGAGGACGAAACGTAAATACGATCTGAATATAGATAACGATTATGTGCTGTTTGCTTATCATCCTGTCACCACGGAAGAAGCGGATATGCACATCCTTGGTAAGATGATGGAAGTTCTCTTGGCTGGGGAGAATGAGGTAATTTGTGTGATGCCCAATTCGGATGCTGGAGCTGATGCGATCGTTGATGTGTATAATCGTTTTGCTGCAAGAAAAGGGATGCACCTTGTAACTAGTTTTGAGCAACTTGATTATCTGACGATGTTGAAAAACGCAAAAATATTAATTGGAAATTCTTCATCGGGGATTATTGAGGCTGCCTCCTTTCATGTTCCAGTCATTAATATCGGAACTCGCCAGACAGGCAGAGAACGTTCTGTGAACACAATAGATATTGCAGCTGACGAGCTCGAATTGACTTCTGCAATGGAGTACGCAATGTCTGAGCCTTTCCAACAAATTGTTAAAGCAGCCGACAATATTTACAGTAGAGATAACACAAGCTCTCGCATCGTAGATATATTGAACCGAACATCCAAGTCAGAGCAGCTTATTCAAAAGACAATTACCTATTAAGGAGGATCGGCCTTGAGCTATATTGTTTTTGGAGCAGGAGGACATGCCAAGGTTATTGTGGATATTTTACGGTCCTGTGGTGAAGAAATCATTGGTATTCTGGATGACCATTGTAAAGAAGAAGCATGGAACGGATTGCCGATCTTGGGGGGCCGTAATCAGATTGCTCAACTATTATCTCTGTATCCAGAGGCGCTGTTCGTTGTGGCAATCGGAGATAATACAACCAGAAGGAAGATTGTAAGTCAATTAAAAGTTGCTCCAGTCCAATTTGGTACTGCTGTTCATCCAAGCGCTGTAGTCGCACCCAGCGCATTCATTGGGGAGGGGACGGTTGTCATGCCTAATGCTGTAATTAACGCTGATGCGTATGTTGGAGAGCATGTCATTGTTAATACGGCGGCTACTATAGATCATGATTGCCGAATAGAAGACTTCGTGCATATTTCCCCAGGTGTACATATGGCAGGTGGAGTTCAGATCGGGTGCTGTGCTCATATCGGAATAGGTGCAAGTCTTATACCTGGTGTTCGTGTAGGGTGCGATACCATCGTTGGTGCTGCTTCTTGTGTCATCCGCGATTTGCCAGAAAACGTTATAGCTGTGGGTTGTCCGGCCAAAGTAATAAAAAACCTATAAGGATAAGGGATGAAACAAAATGTCCAATCGAGATAGAATTTATTTATCTTCACCGCATATGGGCGGGCTTGAACAGCAATATATCGCAGAGGCCTTTGAAACGAATTGGATTGCTCCACTAGGTAAAAATGTAGACGCTTTTGAATCAGAGGTGGCAAATTACTTAGGATGTGGAGGCGCAGTTGCCCTAAGTTCTGGAACAGCAGCAATTCACTTGTCTTTGATATTGCTTGGTGTGGAGAAGGATGATATTGTTTTTTGTTCTTCTCTTACCTTTGTTGCCAGTGCTAATCCGATCTTATATCAAGGTGCAATTCCTGTCTTTATCGATTCGGAACCAGACAGCTGGAATATGTCCCCTGAGGCACTAGAGCGAGCATTCAAGACTTATGCAGATAAGGGAAAGAAACCTAAAGCTGTAGTTATAGTCAATTTGTATGGGCAGAGTGCAGACTACGATCGCTTGAAAAAAATATGTGATTATTACGAGGTGCCAATTGTAGAAGATGCTGCGGAATCACTCGGAGCAACTTACGGCAAGCAAATGAGTGGAACGCTTGGGAAATTCGGCATTCTTTCATTTAATGGAAATAAAATTATTACTACTTCAGGTGGGGGCATGCTGGTTTCAGATGATTTAGAAGCACTAAGTAGAGCGCGACATTACGCAACTCAGGCGAGGGAAAAGGCGATACATTATCAGCATGAGGATGTAGGCTTCAATTATCGTCTCAGTAATGTCCTAGCTGGTATAGGGAGAGGGCAGCTTCGTGTGTTGGACGAACGCATTCAACAGAAACGAGAAATTTTTGAAAAGTATAGCTATGAGCTATCAGGAATTGATGGAATACAATTTATGCCGGAAAAGAGTTTTGGTAAGTCTACTCGATGGTTGACAACAATGATAATAGACCCTGAAATTATTGGTACAAGCGTTAGTGATTTAATAGGTTATTTAGGAAAAGATAATATTGAATCTCGACCAGTATGGAAGCCGCTTCATCTGCAACCACTCTTTAAAGATGCCGTGTATTATGCTCATGAAGGTGGCTTGGATATTAGCAAAATATTATTTGAAAAAGGAGTTTGTTTGCCCTCTGGAACAAATATGTCGGTGGATGAGCAGAGTTTTGTTATTAATCAAATGAAGGCCTTTTTTCGATGAATATAATATTGAACTCAATTAGCACAGCTATGTTTTGCATAAAAAGAGCATTTATTCAGTCATTATGTTTATGATGCTTATTTCGGGAGAGGTGTAGAATTTGATTGATAAAGCAAAGGTAGTTATTTTTGGTGCAGGTGACGGAGGACTTCGTGTTCATTATCTATTAAGTGATGAATTCGAGGTTATCGCATTTGCAGACAATGATGGATCTAAACAAGGCTCGAAATTTTTGTCCAAACCGGTCGTTGCTCCTAATGAAATTTGTAAGCTTGTATTCGATTATGTAATTATAGCGAATATTCATGGAGAATCAGTGTACAAACAGCTAACTGAAGAGTTGTCGATTGAAAAGGAAAAAATTATTGACTATTTTATGAGTTTGAAATTTGATACTAGGCTGGCTCTATTACGGCAAATTGCTGATGAAATAAATGAGTGCGGAGTAAAGGGAAGTGTAGCAGAGCTCGGTGTGTTTAAGGGGGAATTTTCTAAGTATATTAACCGGGTTTTTCCTGATCGTCAACTATATTTATTTGATACCTTTAGCGGTTTTGACCAGAAGGATATTGATAACGAAAATAAAGGTGATTTTTCGAACTCGGTTGCAGGAGAATTTTGCAATTCGGATGTGGACTTAGTACTGAATAAAATGATGTATAAAGAAAATTGTATTGTGAAAAAAGGGTATTTTCCAGAATCAGCAAGTGACGTGAATGAAACTTTTGCATTTGTTAGTTTGGATGTTGATTTGTATCAGCCTATTCTCGAAGGATTAAAATTTTTCTATCCTAAGATGTCAGATGGGGGATATATTATAATCCATGACTACAACAGTACTCGATTTCATGGTGTAAAACAGGCGGTTAGAGAGTATTGTAGAGAACATGGTGTTAAGTACACTCCTATAAGTGACTTATGTGGTAGTGTCGCCATTATGAAGTAAGTTGAACCTTGATTTATGGGGGAGAAAATAAATGAGAAAAAATAAACTATTAATCCTCTCTGATTCTAATCTAAATCCGATGGTTCGTTTTCTAGAGGGATCTTATCAAGATTTGACGTTAGAAGTGACAGAAGCTCCTTATAATCAAGTAAATCAGGTTCTTATGAATTCTGATCACTCCGTATGGTCGGAAAAAAAGGATATGTTGCTTTTATGGACAAGTCCTGAGAAAGTAATTCCTTCTTTTAATAAACTGCTGGAGTATAAGGAAATTAATATCGGTGATGTTCTTAATGAAGTCGATCAATTTTGCGAGCTTATTATCAGGGCTGAGGGAAAAGCAAAACATATTTTTGTTGTGTCTTGGTCCCTCCCACCTCATTACCGTTGGATACAATCGATGACATTAAAGCACAATGTAGGATTAAGCAATGTACTTATGCAAATGAATCTACGTCTTTCAGAACGACTACAAGAGCACGAGCATGTTATCATTCTTGATTCTAGCTATTGGTATGCAGCAATCCAGCAAAAAAGCTACGATGCTAAAATGTATGCACTTGGGAAAATTCAGTTCTCTCGCGATTTTTTTCTCTTTGTATCCAATGAGCTAAAATCAATCATTAGTGGTCTATACGGACAAAGTAAAAAGTTAATTATCTGTGATCTGGATAATACACTCTGGGGTGGCGTGATTGGTGACGATGGTATTGACAACATCAAACTGGGGGGGATTGATCCCGTCGGTGAGAGTTTCAAGCTTTTTCAGCAAGAATTGCACAGATTGAGTAACCGAGGTGTCATCCTGGCTATATGCAGTAAAAACAGCGAACCGATAGCACTAGAAATGATAGAACAGCATCCGGAAATGATTCTGAGAAAAAAGGACTTTTCTTCAATTCGAATCAACTGGAACGACAAGGCTGCCAATGTGGTTGAAATTGTAAAGGAGCTCAACCTAGGTCTGCAATCTGTTGTATTTCTAGACGATAATCCATCTGAAAGAGATCGTATCAAGCAGGCTCTTCCAGAAGTATATGTACCTGACCTACCTATTGATGTTACCCAATACCCTGTTTTTATTAGCCAACTGGATTGTTTCGAGACTCCTGCTATAACGTTGGAGGATCGTAAACGAACAGACTGGTTCAAACAGGAGCAAAAGCGAGAGTCGATAAAGTTAAACGTAGAATCATTGGAAGAATGGCTACATTCACTTGAAATTAAGCTGACTCCACATAAATTGAATAAATTATTGCTAACACGTGCTGTCCAGTTAATGAATAAAACGAATCAGTTTAACATGGCAACCCGCAGGTTTACGATTGAAGAGTATTGGTCCTGGAGTGAACTGCCGAATAATCATGCAATCTTATTTGAAGTGGAAGACAAATTTGGAAATGCAGGTTATACAGGACTGATTTCGGTTTCATGTGATGATGAAGGTCAGGCTGAAATCCATGATTTTGTTATGAGTTGTCGTGTCATGGGCAAGGGAATTGAGGAAGCAATGCTTTATTTAGTTACCAAGCATTTTTCCCCCCATAGTATTAAGGGTATGTATATAAAAACAGAAAAGAATAAACCTTTTTATGACTTTATTTCAAAGAAGTATAGGGATGTATCCAAAAACAATGAATTAGATCTAGGAGAGATATTCTTACCTCATCATATCTTACTTAAGGAGTGCTCTTTTTGAATAAATTTGAGTTAGTTCAATCGATAATATCTAAAATTATGAATGTGTCTGTCGAAAAAGTGACATTGGGATCGGTAAAAAGTGACTTTGAAAATTGGGATTCGCTCAATCAATTGAATTTAGTGATGGAACTTGAAGCTAATTTTAATGTGTCTATTCCCATTGATGAAATAGCTAATATAGATTCAGTGCAAAGCATTTTGCATATTTTGAATAATATTCATAATTAATAATTTATTTGAAGTGTTATGTGGAAAAATATAACGCATAAAAAGGAGGGGGAAAGCTATTGGAAATTGTAAAATATAAAGATTCTGATTATGAGTCGCTGGTTGCGTTTATGAGAATTAATTGGTCCCCAGAGCATGCTATCTATAACAAAGAATTGTTTGATTGGCAGTATCGGATTGACGAGAATGGTTTATCGGAAAGTTTACTGCTGATTGACAATGGTTGTATTGAGGGGTTCCTTGGGGTCATTCCTAGTGAGTATAGTTCTAACGGAGAACAATATAAAGGTATCAGTTTCGCCATGTGGATTGTATCAGAGAAGTATAGAAACAGTGGCTTGGGCATTATGCTTATGAAAGAAGCTGAAAAGTATAATTCGGTGTGCGTGACCTTAGGTTGTAATCTTCAAGTGGTACCTATGTATGAACGTATGGGGTATTCGTATTCAGATCATTTGAACCGTTACATCATTCCGCTTGACGCCAACGGTTATGTTAACCTACTAAATGATTCATTCGATCATTCGGTTATTGGACAATGGATATCAGGTGTTGAGGAAAGATTGATACATTCATACAGCCCAATACTCAATATTACGGGTGAGGAGTTAGAGCAATTATACATTAAAAGTATTCAACATCGATTCTCACTTTCGCAGTACCGTAGCGCCTCCTTTTGGGAATGGAGATATATAAATAGTGCGGGCTATAAGTATTTATTTTTCGGTGATTCCACTGCTGAGGGGATTGTAATTGCACGTCTAGATCGAGTATATGCTCCAGAGGGGAGTACCCACGGCACAAAAGTATTAAGGATTATAGAAATCATCCCAGCTAATGCGGAGGTTTGGGAAGGAATAGCAGATCATCGTTTGATTGAGATGGTATCTGGGGTTTTGTCATGGGCTCGTGACCAAGGGTGTGTTGCGGCGGATTTTCAGTTAAGTTCAAATCGTTTAGAGCATGTTCTGGAATCCATCGGTTTTAAAAAACAAAATATAGACTACACGCCAAAGGAATGTGGATTGGCAGGCCTGTTCCAGCCTTTTCGTTATCGTGTTAATCCCATTAATTTTGTATGGAAAATTAAAAAAAATGAAGGTTACTTTCAAAATACGGAAGTGAATGACATATATCTTGTTAAAACTGACGGAGATATGGATCGTCCCAACATTTGGCCACTTCCTAAAGGGTGGAATTGATAATGGGTAATATTGCTGCGATGTACCACTATGTACGTGAGAAGAAAGGATGGGGTGGGATTGTTCCCATGCATCCCCATGACTTTGAAGAACAGCTAGATTTAATTAGCAAGACACATCGAATTATCTCGTTAGACGAGATTGATAAGTCCAACTCGGAACCATGGTGTGTACTAACGTTTGATGATGGTACAAAAGACCAATATACGTTTGCTTTTGACATCTTGAAAAGAAAAGGAATTCCTGCATATTTTACAGTCATGTCTGGTCCACACCTCACAGGTAACGTTCCATTAGTTCATTTGGTACACACGGTGCTCTCCTTCAAATCCGATGAAGAGTTATGGGAATTATTGAGTGGAACATATGATACGAGCGGTGTGGAAGAGGAGAGCCAAATCTATAAGTATGAACAGAAAAAACTCCGCAGATACAATAAATTTATGCTTAATTTTAAATTATCTGTTACGGAAGCAACTATCTTTCTCGAGTCTATTTTTCAGTCCTTGTTTCCCGATAAGCAAAAATTTATAAATGATTTTTATATAAGTACAGAAGAAATAGTTGAAATGAGCCAGGCAGGAATGACTATAGGTGTGCATGCTCATAATCATATTCCTTACAATGGCGATCCACAGGAATTTTATGATATTGAAATCGGCCCTTGTAAAGATTGGATGAAGAGTGTTTTAGGTATAAACCCGATCTGGTATACGCCTGCTTTTGGTGGTGGAGTTAACCAAAAGTTAATGTTGGACAAACTAACTCCAGTTCTAGTGAAGAATGGATTTGTTGGTGCTTTTAGTACAAGAGAAGGAGGGGTTTCTGATAACAGAGAGTTTTGGATGGATAGAATAGACTGTATACGTCTACCTCCCCTAGGGACGTCATCGTATTTGTGATCTGTAGGATGTGAACGGGAACGAACTACTGTGTTTGTCCCTTGTTTTTTTATATCCAAAATTAGATTTGATTTGGGGCATGAAAAGGGAGATTAGGAGATTGTTTGGCTTTCCACGCCTAAATTCGGTTTCCTTAACAAACCCTAATGATAGAATGAAAAGAGGTTCCTAATGAGCTATTCTGAGGCAACGCTTGAAATAGAAAAAATACTGTCAAATGATAAATTGTCGAATGTGGAAGTATACAAATTACTGGATCATGAACTAACCAAATTAATTGGAAACTTTGAAAGTATAAATTCAAATAGTCGTCAAGAGATAGTAACTGAAATCGAACAAATGATATCAGATTATAAGAATTGGGGAATATATTTAACGTCATTTTTACTCACCTGTACAATGGATCAGAAGTTTTTGGATGATATTTTTGAATATATAGAAAAAGAAGTAAGAATAGATGTGCTTCATTTTATTTACTGGCAAATTACGAGCTTTCTTTTTACTACTCCTAAGTTGAAAACAGAAAAAAATACTAACAGACTGAGAAGGATATATCGAAAATATTTTGAGTATTTTAATAGTCAAATTGCAAACGAGGCGAAATGGATTCCTTATGAAGAACGCAACAAAGATTTTGTAGTTGTTGTAGCTGGACAGGTGCTTTCTATGTTACATAGCCCAACACAAGTAGCACTAGATCATTGCAAAGCTTTATATAATCTCAAAAAAAATATTTTCCTTATCAATACCGCAGACATGCCCCGCTCTATAGCTACGCCTTATTTCGGAGCTGTCCTATCTAACTATGTTGAGGGTTACAATCAAACTGACAAGCTAATGTATGAAAATTTAAGTATTCCATTCTTTCAATGTCAAAAAGAAATGCCAAATGGTAGCCAAATAATGGAGCTTATGCAAATGATATTGCATTTAAAGCCGCTCTTTGTTTTATCCATCTCAGGCTCAAATCTAAGCTCCGACTTATTTTCTAATTTTGTGCCCGTAATTACTCTGCCATTGGCTTATGATCTCCCCATCTCAGAGAGCACATTTTCAATTTTGCCCAGAAAAATAAACACAGCAGATTTGAACACGCTAGAAGAATTAAATAGGTCTCGAGAATCAGTTATTGAGAGTGTGTTTACTTATAAATATACGCCTCCACAGACTAAAATGCATAGAGAGTATTGGGGGTTAGCCGAGGATAATTTTGTATTGGCCGTAGTAGGTAATCGCCTTGATACGGAGCTAGACGATTCTTTTTTAACAGAACTAGACGATCTATTGAAATGTAATGATCATACCCGCATTATGTTTATAGGTGAACTTGAAAATTATAAAAAGATAACGAATCAGTATGTCACTCTTGAAAAACAATCTGTCCATGTCGGAGTTCAAAGGGACTTAGCCGCTGTTTATGAAGTGTGTGACGCGTATTTAAACACAGTTCGATCTGGAGGCGGTACTTCTGCTGCCATTGCTTTACGGCAAGGGCTACCCGTTTTTACATATGCCTTCGGAGATGTTGCTCACACGGCAGGAGAGTACTATCATATTAACAGTTTTGATGAAGTGAAGACATTTATAAAAAATTGGGAAAATCCTGTATTTAGGGAACGCGAAAGATCTGTAGCAATAAATAGGGCTGATGAAATTTTTGACAGTGAAAAGGTTATGAGAGAAATTATAGAGACTATGACTAAATCACCACACTTTTATTAAGCTGCATGGGCTTTACCACATAATTTGCTGAAATGAGAGATGATAATGATAAATTTCAATATACCGGCAATCGTAGGCAAAGAAGGAGAGTATGTCGAAAAGTCATTTTCTAGTGGACATCTTTCGGGGGATGGAGAATTTACGCGTTTATGTGCAAACTGGTTTGAAAGAACTTTTGATGTAAAAAAAACATTAATAACGACTTCTTGTACACATGCTCTGGAGATGGCTGCTATTCTCTTGGATATCCAACAGGGTGATGAAATTATCATGCCATCTTATACGTTTGTATCCACTGCCAATGCCTTTGTTTTAAGAGGAGCTAAGATTGTATTCGTGGATATTCGACCTGATACTATGAATATTAATGAAGATCTTATAGAAGATGCGATCACAGATAAAACAAAAGCAATTGTCCCAGTGCATTATGCTGGAGTAGCTTGTGATATGGATAAAATTTTAGAGTTGGCGAATAGATACAATTTGGCAGTTGTGGAGGATGCAGCACAAGGGATTCTTAGCGAATATAAAGGAAGGAAACTGGGTACCCTTGGTCACTTAGGATGTCTCAGCTTTCACGAAACCAAGAATGTACATTGCGGGGAAGGTGGCGCTTTGTTAGTTAATGATGAAACATTTATGGAAAAGGCTGAAATAATACGTGAGAAAGGGACAAACAGATCTAAATTTTTTAGAGGTCAGGTAGATAAGTATACTTGGGTTGACATAGGTTCTTCCTACCTCCCTAGTGAACTAAACACTGCATTTTTAATGGCACAACTTGAGGCCTCAGAAATGATTACAAAGAATAGATTGGTTAGCTGGAATTTATATTTTAATCTATTACAGCCTTTGAGTGAATTAAATTTAATCGACTTACCATTTATACCTCTTAATAGTACCCATAATGCTCATATGTTTTATATTAAAGTAAGAGATTTAGAAATAAGAACCGAACTATTGAATTTTTTGAAAATACATGAAATCATGGCTGTTTTTCATTATGTGCCGCTTCATAGTTCCGAGGCAGGATTAAAGCATAGTTCATTTATTGGTGAGGATGCCTATACAACTAGAGAGAGCGAACGCTTAATTAGATTACCTCTCTATTTTAATATAAAAGAGTCAGATATAAATAAGATTGTAGATTGTATATACGATTTTTTTCGACAGTATAGTTGGAGGGATTTAGGATGCTAAGGCTTTTGCATTGGGATTCTATTTTTTTTGCTATGAATATGGCGGAAGTTTCTACTACTTCTCCAGTTACAAGCTCATATTTTCAACATGTGATAGAAAAGAATCAATTAGATTTTATACAAGCACTTTGTAAAATTGATGATATAACGACTATTCATTTTCTCGAAAATGAAAATTTCCACTTAGCGGATACTAAAGTAACATTTGAGACTAGAATAGATACTAATGCACAGAATAAAAGTTCTCTTGTATTAGCAACGGAGCATGACTTTCCTGTTTTACAAAATATGATGACTGGATTATTTAAGGATAGTAGATATTCTTGTTATCCACATATTTTTAATTTTGAAAAAGTGGATGAGTTATATAAACTATGGGTGAAAAAGTCTATTACTGGTGCGTTCGATGATTATTGTCTTGTCATTAAATTAAATGGAGAAATTATTGGATTTGTGACAATTAAAGAAAATCTAATAAATAGAAAGGCAAGAATCGGTCTTTTAGGAATTGATCTGAAACATCAAAACAATGGAATGGGCACGAAGTTGCTAACAGAATTAAAGGTGTTTCTTGAAAGCAGGCCGATTGAACAACTAGTAGTTTCAACACAAGGTCGAAATTACAATGCATTGAATTTATATATAAAGTGTGGTTACAGAATTCAAAAAATGGAAAGTTGGTATTATTGGACGAGGGTGCTGATCAATGCTCGTTCATAGATTCAATGTAAGATCGTCTAAGACGAAATCTTAGAATAAAGGATAATTAAGTATGTTATAGAATTAGTACATCATCCATAGGAATTATTTTCAATCTATGAATAATTTTAAATATTCTGAGAAGGGATGATGTTTATGAAGTGGGGAAAATACCTTTCTGGAATTTTATTAGCCATTTTAGTTTTAAGCAGTATGTCAATAGCTCCAGCCTCAGTTGAGGCCAGCTCATCAAGTTCAACGGCGAAGGATACTGATACGTCACTTTCGCTTAATACGACTCAAGCGCTGGAACCTACTAGCACGACTGAGGCTGTATATGGCGAGACTCTTAAAGTGAACAATCATCGGGTTACATTAATGTCTAATTTCAATGTGAACGGTGACCTCATGAGTTTCACTGATTCTTTAACGACAGCTGATCCAACAGATTTTTGGTTCTTTAACGTACCTACGGATAGAAGCATTCTGGCTCAGATCAAATCCAGTAATCCCAATTATAGATTTGACTTGTACTCGATTGATTGGAGCACGGGGACAGCAAGTTTGACGGGTTTTGGAGGAAAGGCCTCTGAATTGAAGTTTGCTACAGACTTAAAAGCAGGGGACTGGGGACTTCGTGTTACCTCCACAGGAACGGTAGGTGAAAGCTATAGTATCCACATGAATGCGGCCTCGCCAGCGGATACACCGATTAATGGTAAGGCGGCCAAGCTAACATCCTACTCTAACAATTTGTTATATACGGTCATTGAGTATCCAAACGGAGATATTAAGGTGAATGGGACCCAAATTGCCAATACAACGGTGACAAACCCGAATTTGGAATGGTCAAGAGAATTCAACTTTTCCAGTGGTGGCAGTTATTCTTCAAGGAGTCATAATGTATCAGATGTTCGGGTTAAAAGTATCACTACGCCTGTGAAGTATACCTCAAATTATGCAAGCTCTGATAATGCTGTTTTGATTGTTCTAAATGCAGATACGCTTTTTACCTATTTTGAATCTGCATATAGTTCTGGCAATCCACCGTATCACAGTTCCTCTTTTGTTGACACCAGTGGCAGAACTACGCCGAGACGCCTGGATTTTATTGATATGGCTGGAGATCCAGACATTCTTGTGTATGATCTGGATACAAAGAAAGTAATTGATTTTGTAAGTAACTTGAATTACTACTATGCAAAAGGAATTGAGCCCCAGCCAACGGTAGTTTACTATAATTAAGTAAAAAAGAAATAACAAAAATTTTCAATGTTTTTTTCCTAGGAGTTTCAAACGTTCACAAAGAGTTTACTATACTTGTATAGTAAACTCTTTTGCCTAATATACCATTTCAATCTATAGAAATAGATTGCTTTGTAAAATTGGAATAACTATGAATGAAAACATTATCAATTCCAATTGACAATGGATAACTTTGGGTGGTATAGTCGGAAATGTGGGCGAGAGCTTCACTTCATTTGATGACGAAGGGAATGTTAGTGCATGCAAGGTAAAGTAAAATGGTTTAACGCAGAAAAAGGTTATGGTTTCATTGAAACGTCTGACGGCGGCGACGTATTTGTACATTTTTCCGCAATTCAAACAGAAGGCTTCAAAACACTTGAAGAAGGACAAGACGTGGAGTTCGACATTGTCGAAGGCGCACGTGGACCACAAGCCGCTAACGTAACCAAATTATAATCATCCCCGGCATAGCCGACCTACATAATTGGTAAGATGGTTAGCAATGGATAACGCGCTAGCAACTGCCCTGGAAAATATTCCAGGGCTTTTTTATGTTTTCTAATTACATAAAAAAGCCCCTTACCCAGTGGTAAGGAGCTCGACACAATAGAACATTTACTCTAGAGAACCATCAAAGTCAGCCATCTCCACAAAAATGGTATTGGAGGAGGCAGATTGTTTCTCTACGCTTCCGTCTGGATAGCGGAATTGATATCGCAGGATGACCTGGGCGATCAGATACGCGCGGAGCGCAGATTCGATGTCGAAAGAAAAGACGATGACGGCTTTGTGGTCTGGGTCAAGCCGACCTAACGGAATACCTTGGAGCAGATTAGGATGCGGAAGCGGCACAGAATTCACGGTAACAGTTCGTAGCAAAATGAAATCTTCGGCTGCGAATGGTGCAGTGAGCAAGAGCTCTTCCAGCGGAGTATTGCCGATGTTTTCCACATGGACGGTGAAGGACAGGGTATCTTCTTGCCCGACACGCAAAGCGCTGGAGCTAAGTGTAAGTTTAGGAATGGCTGCAATAACGGTCACGCCGACGGTGTTGGTTTGGGTTGTTTCCTGGATGGTCTCTCCTCCACTACGACGTGAGGTATATTCGATGGTGGCTTGGTTGCTGAATGTTCCCTCTGTTGGTGCTTCACGGATTTGTGCCTGGAGCGTAAGGGTGAGCGTCTCCCCTGGTGCAATATCCGGGAGCGTGATACCTGCAGCGGGATTAGCCCCTGGCTGTGCTTTTTCTTGGATAGTTAGGCTGTTGGGTACATAAATGAGTCCATGCGGCAACGGGTCTGTGAACAGCGGATACTGTGCTGGAATTCCTCCTTTGTTTGTAATCTGAATGGTGAAGGTGAGTATGTCTCCTACAGAGGCATCCGTGGTATTCACTTTTTTAACTAATTCGAGCAGTGGGAATACAACTGGGATGGTAACGGTATTCGTAGTCAATGTCCCTGATACGACTCTTCCTCCAGGTAACATAAACGAGTAGGCAAAGGCAGCTTGATTTACGATGTAGCCAGATGGAGGCGTCTCCGATACGGTCACTTGATAAGTCAGTGTCAATGACTGTCCAGGTTCCACAGACCCCAGACTAACACCGACAGCAGGATCGGTTCCCAACAGTGATTGACCGTTCAACTGTATGCTGTCAGGAATCAATAGAGTCCCGGCAGGAATGAAATTTTGCAGTGTAACTTCGGATGTTACGTTGCCAAAGTTGTTGAGCAGTACCGTATAAGTAAGGCTTTCTCCTGCGATGGCCTCCGTATTTTCCGTAGAGATACTTGCGGCAAGCTGTGGATCAAAAACAGTTATAGTCACGGTGTTGCTGGTAACCTCGCTCGCACCCTCATTGCCAGCATATTGGAGCCGTACGCTATTGTTTAGACGTCCTCCGAGAGGCAGAGACTGAACGTTCACGCTGTAGGATACATCAATTGTCTGTCCCGCCTGTAAGCTGCCGATAAATAATGGTTCACCCGGCTTGCTAGAAGCAGGTGGAGAACCGTTAATTTTCAAGCTGTCCGGGTTTATGATGGTTCCAATCGGTACGTAATCGGCTAACACTACATCGGTAATGACTGAGCCTCCATCGTTAACAAGAGTCAGCTGATAAGGCACAGCATCGCTTAATGCGACAGTAGATACTGTTGTGCGTAGCACAGCTGACAAGGCTCCTTTACCAGTAGGGGCCACTTTAACTGAGACAGAAGGTGAAGCAGTTACCAAATTCATGCTTCGTCCGTCCGGCAGCTGGTAGGAGTAAGCCAGCGAAGCTTGATTCACCAGTGTGCCAGACTCGGAGGCACGAACGACAAGCGCGGAGAAGACGGAAGTCGTTTTTTCTCCTGGTGCGATGGTACCTAGGGCAATGCCTTGCCCTGGACTGACCCCATATTGAGGGATTCCATTAACCGAAACAGAGCCGGGAACAAAAGAAAGCTCCGATGGCAATGAGTCCGTTAACAAGCCAAATGCACCGATATTTCCCGTATTTTCTGCGACGATGGAATAGGTGATGCTTTGGCCTGGCTGTACGCTCTCCGTGCTGGCTATTTTCGTCAGTTTCACCACAGGCTGAAGTAAGGCAATGGTGACAGCATTGGACAAAACGGCACTCGCTTCTTCACTATTCGTGAGTAACAAGCGCGCCTGATTCGTACGCGGTCCTGGCTGTTCTGTTGCTGTGATACGGACATCAAAGGATATGACAGTCTTGGTATTCGCTTCTAACGGTGGCAAAGGTATGCCGGTGCCGGGATCGCTTTCTGCCACCGTAGATCCATTAATCTGAACTGAACCTGTAATAAACTCGATGTCCTCTGGCAAAGTATCCAGCAAACGGGCATCTTGCACGGTATTCGTATCCTCGTTGAGGATCACGAGTTCATACGTCAAGGTATCGCCAGTAGTGGCGAAAGGTGAGCTTACGCTTTTACTTAATGTGATGTCTAGCGGTGACACGGCAACCTCAACAATGTTGGATAAATGGAAACCGCCTGCCTCTCGCCCATCTGGTGCATTAAAGCGATAGTCTACCTCAGCCTGATCGACCAGTAATACGGTTGCAGGGATGGAAGACACCAGCACTTGGAAAGTGACGGTTGCCGATTGTCCTGGTGGTATGGCTGGAGTCGGGATGCCGGAAACTGGGCTTGCACCGGGAGCTGCAATGCCGTTAATCGAGACTGTGTTCGGAAGGAATACAGAGCCGTCCGGAATATTGTCACTTACAGTAGTTGAGGCTGCAATGTTACCCGTGTTGGATACGACAATCGTGTAAGTGATGATGTCTCCGACTGTGGCATTATTGGTATTGCTTGTTTTGACTGCTGTCAGGATCGGCTGGAAGACCGGAACGGTTATTACATTAGATGTTGAGCTACCAGTAAATGCCCCGCTGGTAAAGCTAACGGATGCCTGATTGTTTAATTGTGCCGGTGTGGGCAAGAAATCGACTCGAACCTGGAACGTAACAGTAGTAACAGCTCCTGGAGCGAGCGTACCGATGGCAATACCAAATCCAGGATTTCCATCAGGGAAGGAAGTTCCGTTTATGGTAACACTGCCATTTACAAAGGAGCTTCCCGCCGCAATCATATCTGAAACCACTATATTATTGGCTGTACTGATCCCATTGTTGGAGACAGCCAGTGTGTAGGTGATGATATCGCCAATAATGGCGTCGGTAGCCGCCGTTCCTTTGACAATGCTAACGTCTGGTGAGGATACAGAGATACTAACTGAATTGGATACCGCAGATCCGGATACAGTTCTGCCATCTGGTGGTTGGAAAGTGAATGAGCCTGATGCCTGATCAACCAGTACCTGTGGATTAGGCAGTGTATTGATAATGGTTTGGAACGTTACGGATACCGTTCCGCCTGGCAACACGGATCCAACTGGAACGCCAGCTTCGATGGACAATCCAGGTTGCGGACTGCCAGCAATGCTGACACTGTTGGCTAGGAAAGTCGATCCGGCCGGGATGTTATCGCTGATGGTAAGCGCTGCTGCAATATTGCCGCTATTCACGGCTGTAATCGTGTAGGTCAGTGTATCGCCGACGGAGGCGTTAAGAGTGCTGGATGCTTTAGTAATTGCAATTAACGGTTGGAACACAGGTACGATGAGTGGATCGGAAAAGGCAGTGCCAGTGAACGTTCCGCTAGTAAACGTGACGGCTGCAATATCTGTGAGCAGTGGTGGCTGCGGCAAAGACTGGACAGTTGTCTGGAAACTGACAACGAATGTATTTCCAGGTGCGACGTTTCCGATGGCAATTCCAGCAACCGGAGAGGCATTAGGGAAGGCTACTCCATCGATTAGGACACTGCCCGGAACGAAGGAGGTACCTGCAGGAATTGTATCGGTTACAACAGTATCTGTGACTGAATCCACGCCACTATTCGTGATGCTCAGTGTATATCTGATCGTATCTCCGACTACAGCGGCTGCCAGGCTGGATGTTTTAATCACCTGAATATTAGGTGCAGACACAGCAACGTTGACTGTATTCGATGTGACAGAACCGCTCAGTACTCTACCGTCAGGTGGTGAGTAGGTAAAGTCCGCTTGCCCTTGGTCGGTCAATATAGGCGGAGTTGGCAGAGACGAGACGATGGTTTGGAAACTCACCGCGATACTGCCTGAAGGAGCCAGAGATGCGAGTGCTATGCCTGTAACTGGCGAAGCTCCCGGGACAAGGATGCCGTTAACGACTACGCTGTTAGGCAGTAGTTCAGAACCTGCGGGGATGTTATCCGACAGCACAGGTATAACGGCAATATTTCCGGTATTAGTTAGCGTCAGGGTATAGACCAATGTTGATCCGATCTGTGTGTTGACGGTATTGACGGTTTTGGTCAGTCCGATGATCGGCTGATAAACGGGCAAGGTAACCGGATCGGATTGCGAAGACGAGGTCAACACGCCTGAAGTAAAGCTGACGGTCGCTTGATTGGTTATTTGCGGCGGTTGCGGCAGACTAACGACGGAGACCTGGAATGTAACTGCTGCCGAACCACCTACTGCAATGGTGCCCACAGGGATACCGGAGCTTGGCGACGCAGCAGGCACAGAAGTTCCATTTACGGTTACGCTACCCAAAACAAAGCTGGTGCCGGGCGGCAGTTGATCAGATACAACGGCATTGACGACTTGACTGATTCCGTTATTCGTAGCAATCACAGTATACGTAATGGTATCTCCGACTACGGCATCTGTAGCGGAGGCTGTTTTGATAACGTCCACATCTGGCGAAGAGACCGAGACGGTCACGGACGGAGATACTGCACTTCCAGTCAGGACACGACCATCTGGAGGTTGATAGCTGTAAGCTGCTGTCGCCTGATTGACCAATGTACCTGATGCAGGCAGTGAGGTAATGACTGCCTGAAAGGTCAGAGTGACAGTCGTAGCTGCACCTATGATACCTAATGGAATCCCGACACTTGGATCTGAACCGGGTGCGGCGGTGCCATTGATCACTACACTATTAGGTATAAAAGCAGCCCCTGCCGGAATGGGATCACTAAGTACGGTATCTGCGCCGATGTTTCCAGAGTTTGTAACGGAGAATGTATAGGTTACCGTATCTCCAATCGTAGCTCTTCCCGTTCCCGCGCTTTTAGTTACAGTGACGATCGGTTGATACACAGGGATGGTAACGGGATTGGATACAGAAAATCCGTTAAATGCACCTGAAGTAAAGCTGACGGTCGCTTCATTGGTAATGGACGCTGGCGAAGGCAGTGATTGTACGTTAAGCAAAAAGCGAATGGTGGCTCCGCCTCCAGCTCCAAGCGTTCCGACAGGAATGCCGTTTTGCGGGTTGGCTGTAACAACAGGAGTACCATTGATTGTAACGCTGCCCGGGACAAAGGCAGTTCCAAAAGGAATAGTATCCGTGACGATTACGTTAGTAACAGGATCGAGTCCGTTATTGAACGCAGTTATGACATAGGGAACAGAATCACCCACGACAGCGACAGCCACATCAGCTGCCTTTGTGGCTGTAACATTCGGTGATGAGATCGGAATGGATACAGGTAGGGCTGCACCATTTCCGGTCAGCGTTCGTCCATCTGGTAGCTGGAACGTATAGTTCACAGTGGCCTGGTTGGTTAGTATGGAGCCAGGTGGTACTGATATGACCACGGCGCTAAACGAGACGGTTACCGTCGCACCTGGGGCGACCGAACCGATATTAATGCCTGTAATCGGGTCTGCTCCGGGAATGGGCGAACCGTTGACCAGTACGCTATTTTGATTCAGACTAAGCGAGCTGGACAACAGATCAAGCACGACCGTTTCTGCGGGCGCGTTGCCGGTATTGGTTACAGTGATGAAAAAGCCAAGTGTATTCCCTACGGTTGCACGATCTGCACTGAGGGTATTGGTCACATTCAAGATTGGCTGAAATACAGGCAGGCTGACCTGATTCGAGGCGGATTGACCTGCGAAAGCCCCGGAATTAAAGGAGACCGTTGCCTGATCCGTTGACAAACCTGACGCTGGCAAGGATGTTACCGTTGCCTGGAAGGTGACCGTTACTGAGCTGGCAGCAGGGATAGTACCTACGGATACGCCTGTGGCGATGTTGGCTCCCAGTATAGTGACACCATTGACTTGTACGGAGTTAGGTATAAAAGTAGTGCCATCCGCAATCGGGTCGATAAAGACCGTCCCTGTTACGGGTGTAATGCCGCTATTTGCTGCGTTAATGGTATACGTAATCGTATCGCCGAAGGCTACAGAGGTCTGATTGACCGTTTTGGTTACGGTGACATTCGGATTGGATACGGGAATGAACACCGGATTCGATTGTGCGCTTCCATTTAATGTGCGGCCGTCAGGTGGCAGGAAGGTGAATGTGGCCGAACCTTGATTTAATAGACCCAGGCCAGCAGGGACAGCGTTAATGACCACTTGAAAGGTAAGGGCGACAGAAGCCCCCGCTGCAATGTTTCCGACCAATACCCCTGATTGGGGATTGGCTCCAGCAACAGGCAGACCGTTCACGGTGACGCTATTCGGTATAAAGGAGGAACCAGATGGAATGGCATCGGTGAAGGTGGCGGTCGCTGCTAGATTACCTGTATTTTGAGCAGTGAGTGTATAGACTACGGTGTCGCCTACCGTTGCTTGACTCGTATTTGCGGTTTTAACAAGACTGATAATAGGCTGGTAAACAGGGATGACAACTGTGTTGGAGAGTGATGTGAAATTCAGTGTACCGCTGGTAAAAGAAACTGTAGCCTGATCACTCAGCTGAGGTGGGTCAGGCAGGCTGTTGACAGACACGGAAAAGGTGACGGTTGTTGACGCACCAGCAGCGATGGAACCGATTGGAATCCCCGTTAAGGGGCTGGCTGACGGCAATGCCGTTCCATTTACAATAACCGAGCCAGGAACAAAAGTGGAGCCTGTAGGAATGGTATCGGTTACGCGAACATTTGTTACGGTTTCGATGCCACTATTGGTAGCTGTAATGGTATAGGTTATCGTATCCCCAGGAACGGCATCAGCTACCGAGGCGCTTTTGCTTACCTGTACATTGGGTGACGATACAGGGATTGTGACAATATTGGACGAAACATTGCCGTTAACAATCCGGCCATCCGGCGGTTGAAAGGAAAAGCTGATATTCGCCTGGTCGGTGAGTTGGGGAGGTAAAGGCACGGAAGTAATCACCACCTGAAAAGTTGTTTGAGTCGCGGCTCCAGGTACAATGGAGCCAATAGACAGACCTGCTTCGGGACTGGCACCGGGAATAGGAACACCGTTGACGACCACACTGTTCGGTACCAGTGTTGAGCCTGCGGGAATATTGTCTGTCAATGTGGCAGCAGCAGCAATGTTACCATTGTTGGTCACCGCCACAGAATACGTTACGATATCGCCAACCGTTGCCTGTATGGGATCTACAGTTTTACTGACAGTTAGCACTGGGGCATTGACGGCTACCTTCACCGGGTTAGATACTGATACGCCTGAAAAAGCACCGCTGGTGTAACTGGCACGCGATTGATTGGTGAGCTGCGGAGGACTTGGTAATGGGGAGGATACCGTTACCCTGAAAGTGATTGTAGCTCCCCCTCCAGCGGCAATGCTCCCAATTACGATACCTAAAGACGGATCTCCACTGGCTATTGTGGAGCCATTCAGCGTTACGCTACCGGCAGTGAATTGAGAGCCGGCCGGGATAGGATCGGAAACGACCACATTGCCCACGGTCTGGATTCCGTTGTTGAGTACGGTCAGGGTGTATAACACCGAATCACCCGGAATGGCCGTGAAACGGTCTGCAGTCTTCAAAATGGACACATTCGGCGCAGACACGGGAATGGATAACACGTTGGACGGTGTGCTATCTGTTCGCACTCGCCCATCGGGCAAGGTAAAGGAAATGGCGGCGGTGGCCTGGTCTGTCAGTTGGGATGGTGTTGGAAGGGTAGCCACTACAGTTTGGAATGTCAGTGTGATAGGGCTTTGCGGCGACACGGTTCCGATGAAAATACCTGCTGCTGGACTGGCTCCGGGCTGACTAACGCCATTGATTACCACGCTGTTCTCCATAAATGTGGACCCGGCAGGAATAGCATCTGTCAGCGTTACAGAAGCATTATAGTTGCCGCTGTTAGTGACTAACAATGTGTACAGAATCGTGTCGCCTATCGTAGCTGCTGTTGTATTTGCAGATTTGACCACACTGATACGAGGCTGATAAACCGGCACAGAGACGGTATTTGTCTGGGATGTTCCGGTAAAAGCACCACTGGTGAAGCTGACACTGGCTGTGTTTTGCAGCGGCTGCACGGATGGAACGGCATTGACCAGCACAGCATAGGACACCTGCACGGATGCGCCTGCGCCAATGGTGCCGACTGGAATGCCACTTCTTGGGTCGGCTGTGCTCACAGGTGAACCACCGACGGTTACGCTTCCGGGTACAAATGACACGCTGCCGGGGAGTGGATCGGTAATTACGGTGTTTGTGATGGGGTCAATTCCGTTATTAACGGCGTTCACGCTGTAGGTCAGCGTTTCGCCAACACTAACGGATGTGAACCCCGCAGACTTGGTTACTGCTACGTTGGGAAGCGAAATCGATACGGAAACAATATTGGAGAGAAGCGAGCCCGACAGGATTCTTCCGTCTTGCAACTGATATGAATATTGGAGCAGGCCCTGATCGTTTAATCCACCCCCGGGTGGTAGCGAATCCACTGTCGTCCGGAATGAGACTGTAATTTGTGCACCAGGGTTTACGGTGCCTACTGAAATTCCCGTATTAGGATTGGCGCCTGGCACTGAGGACCCGCCGACAATGACGCTTCCGGGAATAAAGGTGGAGCCTGTCGGTACAGTTTCCGTCAAGGTCGTGTTTAATACGGCTGTTCCGGTATTAGCGATGAGAAATGAATAAGTAATCGTCCCGCCAACACTGGCACGGTTGGAGCTGGCGCTTTTGGTAATCGTCGGCGCTGCAATAACGACAGGTATGGTTACAAGATTGGACAATGATGATCCGGTAAAGGCCCCGGAAGTGAAGCTGACAGTTGCACGATTGTTGATCTGTGCAGGAGAAGGCAGAGAATTAATGGCTGCCCGAAATACAACCGTAACCGATGCGCCTGGAGCTAAAGTGCCGATCGGAATACCGTTCACAGGTGTAGCAGTCGCAGAAGCAGTTCCGTTCACGGTGACGCTACCAGGTACAAAGGCAACTCCGCTTGGCAGCGGATCGGTAACGACTACATTGGTCACATTGGCGATTCCGTTGTTTGTGGCGGTTATGGTAAATTGAACAGTCTCTCCGACTGCGGCTGCCGCCAGGGAAGAGGCTTTTGTCACGGTCACATTTGGTGAGGATACGGGAATGGTGAGCGTGTTGGACGTCCCGCTTCCGTTCAATATACGTCCGTCAGGCGGTGTGAAGGTATACGTGTAAGCCGCCTGATCGGTCAAATTACCAGAGGCGGGAACCGCGTTGACGAGGGCCTGGAAGGTCACGGGTACAGTAGCACCTGTATTAATCGTTCCTACTGAAAAACCAGTAGCGGGATTGGCAGCAGGCACGGAAGAACCACCAATGGTCACACTGCCCGGTATGAAGGATGATCCGGCGGGAATGCTCTCCGAAAAGCTGAGATTTGCAGCAATGCTGCCCGTGTTGGATATCTGAAACGTGTACGTAATCGTATCTCCAACTGTAGCAGCCGTTGTATTGGCACTTTTAACAATTCCAATAACAGGTTGGTAGATTGGTGTACTGGCAGTGTTGGACGGAACGTTGCCAGAAATGACAGGTCCTCCAGGCACGGTTTGGAAGGAAAAGGATGCCGATGCTTGATTGCCCAGCTGGGTGTTTGCTGGCAATGAAGTGACGGTTGCACGGAATGTAATGGTCACCGTGGAAGCAGGAGCTACACTGCCCACTGTGATACCTGTAGCGGGATTGGCTGTTGGCTGGGCTGTGCCTGCGACAACAACACTGCCGGGTACGAAGGTAGCCCCAGCTGGTATGGTATCGGTAAGTACTGTGTTGGAAGCACTGACGAGCCCCGTATTCGAAATGTTAACTGTATAGGTCACTGTATCGCCAATAACCAAGCCTGTAGAGCTGGCAGTTTTGGTCAGGGTCACCAGCGGAGCATTGATATCAATTTGAATGGCATTGGCATTTACAGTGTAAATGTCGCCATTTGTTGTCAGCTGGAGGACGCCTGTAGTTTGGCTGTTGAGCAGCGTGGAGGAAATATCGACATTGGTAATGTCCCAGCCTTGCCGTCCACCCGTGACCTGCGTTCCAGGTGCTCCATTCACGGCATTAGTTGTACCGAAGGTCCCCGTCGTGACCAATGTACCGTCGTCTCCGTTAATTTGGGAAGCGAAAAAATTAGTCGAAAAATTATTAGGCCCAGACAGCGCAGTCAAACTCGATGTGGTAGGTCCAAACAACGCACGGTCACCCGTAATGTCCACGTCACCCTCTTGGGCGCTAATCAGCGCCCTACCACGCAAAGTCCCCTGTACGGGCGTGGCAAACCCACTCACAACCACATTGACCGAGCCTGTAGCAGTACTGACCCCTTCACCACCAACACGTAGCGACAGGTTACGGAAGGGCAGAGATGGGTTATTGTACACCACAGCCAGCGTCCAGCCGGCATGGTTGGTGTTGGTGGAATCGGGAACTGTGATGGTGCCCGTCACATTTCCGACCGTGTATGCCCCTGCACCGCCTTGAATGACCAGATTTGTGACATTCGCTGTTCTCACATAGGTACTGAGACTGGTGACGTTAACTGATGTTGCCGATTCAGGGCTGACTGTAGTAGATAAAGCAGGTGTCTGAAATGTGACCGGGTTGCTGGCGCTGGACAATACATTGGTACTGCCGTTGGCATAACTTCCTCCCCAAATAAGCTCAGCATACAGCACCGTACTGCCCGCAGGGAGCACAAGGAATGCTGTCGATGAGTTACTGGTAAAGGCAGAAGTCGTGCCAAATGGATACGTACCGAAGCGAGAGGCTGTATTAGTTGTGATGAACGCGCCAATGCTGGTCGCTGTTCCCGGCACTCCTACCGAATTAGAGCGTGCCAGCCCAAGTGTATTCCCTATAAAGGTGACAGCCCCCGTCTGGTTCGTTACGTAACGCTGAATAAAAGCCATGGATTAGCTTCCTACTTTCCATCTCTTCCAAATCCGTTATCTTAGGATTTTCGTATAGGAAGAGCCAGCTAGGCTGGGTGTAATAATCCTTTCGTATAAATTGCCTGCGTTATAACCAGGCCTTGCATATCGCACACGCCCATGTACCTAATCCAGCGGGAAAAGGCCACCCCCTTTTTCGATAAAATAGCTTAGCATGAAGCCCGAAATAGTTGTTTGTCATGACGTCAGCGGGGCAATATTTATATATGCACTCATTATTCACATATGTATGCAAGTCAATTTTAAACATACCTGTTTTCAAAGAATGACGTTATCGGAAGCGTTTTAGCGAAAAAAGAAGAATTTTGTAAAATAGCTTCGAAATGTTGGTCTCTTTTTTTACTTGGCGTTAACATATGTGCTATACTGAAGGAGCAAAGGAGGCGTGCCCTATGAACTTAACAGTACGAGGTCAACAGATCGAGGTTACCGACGCTTTGAAGGACTACGTTGATAAGAAATTCAGCAGACTTGAAAAGTATTTCGATGCACCCCCGACGTCTGATGGAAGTGTAACGTTAAGCACAACCAGAGATTTGCACACTGTAGAAGTAACCATTCCTTTGCCGGGGCTTGTACTCCGTGCCGAAGACGAGAGCGATGACATGTATTCATCCATTGATGCCGTGGTAGACAAGCTTGAACGGCAAATTCGCAAGCACAAAACCAAGCTAAACCGTAAATTCCGTCAGGAAGGCAGTTTGAAAACCCTTTTTGTGGAAGATCCGGCAGGTGGCGTGGCTGTTGCTGAAGATGAGGATGTAGAACTGGATGAGCTGGAAGTCGTCCGCACCAAGCGTTTCTTATTGAAACCTATGGATGTGGAAGAAGCTATTCTTCAAATGAACATGGTTGGACATAATTTCTTTGTGTTTTCCAATATTGACAACGAAGAAGTTAACGTAGTTTACAAGCGCAATGATGGTAAATACGGTCTGATCGAACGAGAATAGCCTGTGAAGTAGGAACTTTTCACATTTTAAAATGAATAGAACGATTTCGATTGAAGCATGCTTCATGGATATTAGGAAAATGAAAACAACACGAGCCTTATCCTTGCGAACCTGGCGGGATAGGGCTCTTTTATATGTTTTTTTTGTAAATGTAAGGAAATTTTAACTTGGATAAGCGTAACGAAGTTGTGTATTTCGTGCGTCAATTGTTTTGGTATCTTTAACCGGATGCAAATCTGGAGGCTGCTTGTGTTGCGGCATGTCCTACAAACTGTTACAATTTATGCAAAGAACATCGCACGATGGGCTGGTACAGCCGGGCCTGTCAAACATATCGGGAATCAATTTCATCATGGACCCTTTCTTATTGTGAAATTGATTCTATTAATTGTTTTGCGCGAAAGGGGTAAACCATGCTAGGAATTGTTAAGAAAATCTTCGGAGATACCAATGAACGTGACGTCAAGCGTTTAATGAAGACGGTTGAACTGATCAATAAGATAGAGCCGGATTTCGAAAAGCTCTCGGATGAGGAGTTGCAAGCGAAAACGGCAGAATTTAAAGCTCGGGTCGAACAAGGGACTACGGCTGAAGAAATTTTGCCGGAAGCTTTTGCAACGGTTCGCGAAGCGTCCAAGCGGGTGCTGGGTAAACGTCATTATGACGTACAGATGCTCGGTGGTATTGCGCTGCATGAAGGTAAAATTGCCGAGATGAAAACCGGTGAAGGTAAAACACTGGTAGGAACACTGCCGGTTTATTTGAATGCTCTGTTGGGCAAAGGCGTGCACGTGGTTACGGTCAATGACTATTTGGCGCAACGTGACAGCGGAGAAATGGGACAGATATATAACTTCCTGGGAATGTCCGTAGGGCTGAATTTGGCCAATATGGATCATGCCGCCAAGCAGGCAGCCTATGCTTGTGACATCACGTACGGTACAAACAACGAGTTCGGGTTCGATTATCTGCGTGATAATATGGTGCTTTACAAAGAGCAGATGGTACAACGTCCGTTGTACTTCTGTATCATTGATGAAGTCGATTCTATTCTCGTCGATGAAGCCCGTACGCCATTGATTATTTCAGGACAAGCCCAGAAATCGACAGAGCTGTATTTCGCGGCTGACCGTTTTGTGAAGAGCCTGAGTGTTGAAGAAGATTACACTCTGGATATTAAGGTGAAGTCGGTTGCTTTGACCGAAAACGGCGTATCCAAGGCCGAGAATTTCTTTGGTCTTGAAAACTTGTACGATCAGGAAAGTGTTACAATCAATCACCACATTGTACAGGCATTGAAGGCTAATGCCATTATGCGTTTGGATGTGGACTATGTCGTAGCTGACGGTGAAGTTCTGATTGTCGATGAGTTTACAGGTCGTCTGATGGCTGGACGCCGTTACAGTGATGGTCTGCATCAAGCCATTGAAGCGAAGGAAAACATCATTGTACAAAATGAAAGCATGACGCTAGCGACGATTACATTCCAAAACTATTTCCGTATGTACCGCAAATTGGCGGGGATGACGGGTACAGCGAAAACAGAAGAAGAAGAATTCAAAAAAATATATGGTCTGGAAGTACTCCAAATTCCAACGAATCGGCCTAACCAGCGTGTAGATATGCCTGACGTTGTATACAAGAGCGTAAAAGGCAAATTCCATGCAGTGGTGGATGAAATCCTGGAGCGCAACAAAAAGAACCAACCGATATTGGTAGGTACGGTTTCTATTGAAAACTCGGAGCTTCTTTCTGAAATGCTGAAACGCAAAGGCGTTCGTCACAAAGTGCTTAACGCCAAGTATCATGCTGAGGAAGCTGAGATTATTTCCCGTGCAGGTGAAGCTGGCGCAGTTACCATCGCTACCAACATGGCTGGACGCGGTACTGACATCGTACTGGGCGAAGGCGTATCAGAACTCGGTGGTTTGCACATCATCGGTACAGAACGTCATGAATCCCGTCGTATTGATAATCAGCTTCGCGGACGTGCAGGACGTCAGGGTGATCCGGGCTCCACACAGTTTTACTTATCGCTGGGCGATGAGTTAATGAAGCGTTTTGGTGCGGACAACGTGCTGAGTATGATGGAGCGTTTGGGCTTCGAGGAAGACCAGCCTATCGAGAGCCGTATGATTACACGTGCTATCGAATCAGCTCAAAAACGTGTCGAAGGCAACAACTTTGATCAGCGTAAAGTTGTTCTCCAGTATGATGATGTAATGAACCAGCAGCGTGCTATTATTTACAAGCAACGCCGTGAGGTGCTGGAATCAGAGAACATCAAGGAAATTGTGTTCGATATGATCAAGCCTGTCATTGAGCGCGTAGTGGAAGCTCATTGCGGCGATGACATTCCTGAAAACTGGGAGCTTGAAGAAGTAGCAGAGTATGTGAACAACAACCTGCTTGAGGAAAATACACTTACGCGTGACGACCTGTGGGGCAAGGAAAAAGAGGAGATCGTGGATATGATCTTCGAGAAAGTTACCAACAGATACCACAGCCGTGAAGAAATGATTGGCGAAGATATGGTACGCGAGTTCGAGAAGGTTATCGTATTGCGTGCAGTCGATAGCAAATGGATGGACCATATTGATGCTATGGATCAATTGCGTCAAGGTATTCACTTGCGTGCTTACGGCGGTACCGATCCGCTGCGCGAATATCAATTTGAAGGCTTCGAAATGTTCCATGCTATGATTGCTAGCATCCAAGAGGAAGTAGCCACATACATCATGAAAGCACAAATCGAATCCAATCAAGAGCGTCAGGCTGTCATCGACGAAGACAAAATCTCGACGAGTGGTGAACCTGCGGCTCCTAAAAAGAAATCCGCTCCTTCGCGTCCGCGTAGAAAATAACGGATTGAAATTAAGGGAGAGATCTTGAGATACACTATTCCCTGCAGTGCATATAATGGCAGGCGGCAGTTCAACCACTGACCGTCGGCCATTTTGTGCCATACAGGGGTGAGACTGATGTTTCCAACTTATAGGTCTCTGTTGGAGGATCAGTTTGAACATTGATGAATGGCTAGCTTGATCTCAATTCTTTTTAAACAATTATGACAAGCAAGCTGGTCTCTGCTTGTTTGTCAGTTAATTCAGTTCTTGACTCGGCTCACATACCAGAGCCGATAATTTAAAAGTCGTTTGACTCTACGGCGGTCGGCAGCGAAGCGGAGGATTTGAATCTGGAGAAGCGCCAGCGATCGTAAGATCAAATCATTCGCGCAGCGCCTACCCATCAGCCGTAACTCACAACGCTTTTACTCCCCTAACCCTATATTAAAAGGAGAATGTCATCATGATTGATCCAAATGTAAAACATGATTTAAGAGAAATAGGCAAGAAACTAACAAACCTTAGGGGGTCTCTTTGACTTAGATCTCAAACAGGAAATGATCTCAAACTTTGAGGAAAAGATGGCTGCGCCTGATTTTTGGGATGATAACGATAAAGCTCAAGCCGTGATCGCGGAAATGAACGCGGTTAAGTCTTCTGTAGACAGCTATGAACAGCTCCGTCAGGAATATGAGGATGCGGGGATGATGGCTGAGCTAGCTGATGAGGAAGGCGACGAAACACTGGCTGGAGAAATTGAAAATAGTATCAGATCTTTGCTGAGCAAGCTTCAAGAGTTTGAACTCCAATTGCTTTTGAATCAGCCATATGACAAGCTTAATGCCATTTTGGAGTTGCATCCGGGGGCAGGTGGAACCGAGTCGCAGGACTGGGGTCAAATGCTGCTACGGATGTATACACGCTGGGCAGAAAAACGCGGTTTTAAGGTAGAAACGCTGGATTACCTTGCGGGTGATGAAGCAGGGATCAAAAGTGTAACGCTGCTGATCAAGGGCTATAATGCTTATGGCTACCTCAAAGCAGAAAAAGGCGTGCATCGTCTCGTTCGCATTTCTCCATTTGATTCCTCGGGTCGTCGGCATACGTCGTTCGTATCCTGCGATGTCGTACCGGAAATTGCGGATGATGTGGACGTTGAGATCCGGACAGAGGATCTTAAAATTGATACGTACCGGGCCAGCGGTGCAGGTGGTCAGCATATTAATACGACCGACTCAGCCGTTCGAATTACGCATCTTCCTTCCGGCATTGTTGTAACTTGTCAAAATGAACGCTCCCAGATCAAGAACCGTGAGCAGGCAATGACGATGCTCCGTTCCAAGCTCTACGAGCGTAAGATCGAAGAGCAGCGTCAGCAATTGGACGAAATCCGCGGAGAACAGTCCGATATTGCATGGGGAAGTCAAATTCGCTCCTACGTGTTCCATCCATACAGCATGGTTAAGGATCATCGTACTAGCGTGGAAACTGGCAACGTAGGAGCTGTCATGGATGGCGATCTCGATCCGTTCATCGATGGTTACCTGCGCAGCCAAATTAAGCTGGACGCAGAATAATAGCCTGTACGTTTTCCTACAGTCTGCAGACCATGTGCCTGCGGACTGTAGGAATTTTTGTGTAACGGTATTTTTAACTAAAGGAGAACACGAATGATGTCTCAATTGAATCCCCCCGCTGCCCGCCGAAGACGCCGCAAGCCTCTGATTGCCGCCAGCGGACCCGCACGCAACGTGACCGACATTTTGCTGATTATACTCGGCTCTTTCATTACAGCGCTGACCTTTAACATGTTCTTGCTTCCAAACCGGATTGCATCCGGGGGTGTATCGGGCTTGTCTATCTTGGGTGAGGACCTGTTTGGCCTGGAACCAGCCTATACGCAGTGGGGAATGAATATTCCGTTATTTATAGCAGGGGTACTGCTGTTAGGGAAAAAATACGGGTTGCGTTCCCTGCTGGGAAGTATTATGCTGCCGCTATTCGTTTATGTCACGAAGGACTGGGCAGTTCCGACAACAAATCCGTTGCTGGCTTCGCTATATGGTGGAATCGGAGTAGGATTGGGTTTGGGCACTGTATTTCGGGGCAGGGGCTCGACGGGTGGACTGGCTATTTTGGCGCAGATTATTCAAAAGTATACGGGCTTTAGTCTTTCTCTCTGTGTCATGTTGATGGATGGCACGGTGATTACACTGGCTGGTTTCGCCCTCTCGCCGGAACGTGCGCTGTATGCGTTGATTGGCTTGTTTGTAACTGGTAAGGTCATTGATGCTGTGGAAATGGGACTGAGCTACTCCAAAGTAGCTTACATCATATCCAATCAGAAAGAAACGATCACGCAGGCTATTTTGCAGGATTTGGACCGAGGATTGACAGAGCTGGCAGGGCGGGGCGGTTACACGAACGAAGAACGTCCTGTTCTTATGGTTGTAGTCGGACAAAACGAGGTAACTCGCCTCAAGACGCTCGTCCGCTTGGTAGACCCGGAAGCTTTTGTGATTATTAGTAATACTCGTGAGGTATTGGGTGAAGGGTTTAAGAAGGAAAGCTAAAACAAAAGGGCCTGTCTGGAGGTATGCTCTTAACTGAATTAATGTAGGAGAGCAGGAGAGCCTACTAATTAGGCTCCTCTCTCTTCAGAATGGCTTTCCTAGATTCCTTTTACTAATCGTTCAAGCCAATTTGCCGTTTGTCCTTGATTGAAATACGAGGTTAGCGTTCCTCTTACCCCTGTTTTAACCATAAATAGACCGCCTGCTAATGGTTGATCGGCACTATCATTATCTTGAGCAGTCGTAATATATAACTCATCCAGATGTTCACCGCCAAAAGCACACGAAGTCACACAATTGACGGGGAGTGACACCTCAGCAATCACTTCTCCATGAGCAGGATGGATACGGGAGACACGTTTACCACCCCATCGCGCGACCCACAACATGCCCTCTGCATCGATTGTCATGCCATCTGGATACCCTTCACTTTCATCCAATCTAGCCACCAGTTGCTTATTCCTAATCGTGCCTTGTGCCACATCGTAATCGAAGGAGACGACCTCCAATGTTGGAGTATCAATGTAATACATTGTACGATGATCTGCGCTCCAGGCTAATCCATTAGATATGGAAGCTTTATCAACCAGTAAGGAGACATTGCCTTTTGTGCTCAGACTATACAATGCTCCTTGCGCGTGTTCGCCATTTAGGCTCATTGTTCCTGCTAAAAAACGTCCTGTAGGATCGCATTTTCCATCATTAAAACGATTACCTAGTTTACCTTCCTCAGGATCATGGATCAATACTTTGGCCCCTGCCTCAATATCCAAACAATATAGACCGCTAATCAGCGCTACGATCACTTTATTTTTGAGATAAGGTACAACTGTACCAATGTGTTCACCGACCTCTATTGTACGATTTGTGCACGTAGAAGGATCGTAGATATGCAATTGAAAGCCTTCAATATCGACCCAAAATAAACGTTGAAACCGCTGATCCCAGCTGGGGCCCTCGCCTAACTTTGCTTTAGCATCTATAACGATATTTGCTGTATATGTTTCGATGTGTAGCACCCCTAACGTTTAAGTTTATTTTCGACCCCAATTATCCGCTTCAGCGGCTCCTCTGCGCAGATTCACTAGATGCAGCCCATGTGACTCCCTTCATGTTCAACAAGTTCATAAAGTGCAGCAAACGGCCAATCGAGATGAATACCAATATATGAGATAATTTAAAGGGAATATCCCCCCCTTTTCTTTATGCAAAACGGCAGACTGTATTCAAGAGACTCTCTGTCTATTTTTTATTTCCTTTATTATAGCTCGTACAGCTTGTCCGTCAAAAGAATAGACAAGAGCGCATATTTTAAATTTGGAGGAATAACATGACATGAGGTGTTGTATTTATATGAATAGAGTCGTATAATAATACATATTTCATAGGAACGGAATGGAGGAAGGTCTGTGAGCAGCAAGTTAAAAGTGGCAATTGTCGGTTCCACCGGGTATGGCGGGGTGGAGCTGATTCGTTTTTTGGTTCATCATCCGCGAGTAGATATTGTATCTGTTATTTCTTCGTCCAGCGCGGGTGTCCCAATCAGTGACGGGTTTCCACATCTGACGGACATTGTGGTGCAGGATTTGGACGGAGTCGAAGTCCACGAAATTGCTGCCAAGGCCGATCTGGTTTTCACTGCTACGCCATCGGGCGTTAGTACCAAGTTAGTGCCGCAGCTTCTTGATGCCGGACTGAAAGTCATTGACCTTTCCGGGGACTTCAGGCTTCGAAGCGGGGAAACGTATGAAGCATGGTATAAAAAGCCTGCGGCTTCACCCGAGTATCTCAAGCAAGCGGTATACGGACTCAGTGAGGTGTATGCAGAAAAGCTGGCGGGCGTTTCTTTTATTTCAAATCCAGGCTGTTATCCGACCGCAACATTGCTGGGGATTATTCCTGCGCTGAAAGCGGATTGGATTGACCATCGGTCGCTGATTGTGGATGCCAAATCCGGTGTATCCGGCTCGGGTCGGGGAACAAGTCTTGTTTCGCATTATGCGGAAATGAACGAGAATTTCAAGGCTTATAAGGTGAATAAGCACCAGCATATCCCTGAGATCGAACAGGTACTGGGTGATGTTGTGGGCGAGGACGTTACGATTACGTTTACGACACAACTTGTTCCCATGACCCGAGGAATTATGAGTACAATTTATGTCACGCTGAAGGGTGACCATACAGATCAGGATCTTATCGGGTTATATCGGGATTATTATAAAGGGCATCCTTTTGTCCGTGTACGTGGCGAAGGTATATGGCCAGCAACGAAGGAAGTATTGGGTTCGAATTACTGCGACATCGGTTTTGCAGCAGATGCCCGAACCGGGCGTCTTACGATTATTTCTGTCATTGATAATGTTGTGAAGGGTGCCGCTGGACAGGCGATTCAGAATTTAAATTTGATGATGGGATGGGAGGAGAACCTCGGGCTGGGCTTCATACCGGTATATCCGTAAGTAGCAAGTAACCGCAACAAGATGCAGGAAACGTCAGCGAGCGGAATTTCGAATACAGGCAGCTGCCATTCATCGAATATGTTGCGAACGAGGGCACATAATTATGGGCAAAGTAGAGTTTACAGTAGTAAACGGGGGTAACATCGTAACTCCGCGTGGCTTTACAGCCGGGGGATTACACTGCGGACTAAAAAATACGAACCGCAACGATATGGGCGCGATTCGTTGCGAGGTAGAGGCGACAGCTGCTGCGGTGTACACCACCAATGTGTTTCAGGCTGCACCGCTGAAGGTGACCCGCGAGAGCTTGGCAGATGGTCGATTGCAGGCAGTAGTGGTGAACAGCGGGAACGCCAATGCCTGTACGGGACAGCAAGGGGAGCAGGATGCCTACGCTATGCGTTCGGCTGCGGCTCGTGAACTGGGTGTTGCTGAGAGCAATGTAGCCGTCGCCTCGACGGGCGTGATCGGCGAGCATTTGAAAATGGATCGTGTGCTTGGCGGAATATCCTCCTTACCTGACCGTATGAACGGGGCAAACGATGGAGCGGAGCAATTTACCCAAGCCATTCTGACAACGGATTTGGTTAAAAAGGAAGCATGTGTGGCGGTTGAGGTGGACGGTGTGACCGTACACATCGCCGGGGCGGCCAAGGGATCGGGCATGATACATCCGAATATGGCAACGATGCTCGCTTTTATGACCTGTGATGCAGTGATCGGACAGACGGCGCTTCATCAACTATTAAAGCAGGCAACGGATACCAGCTTTAATATGATTACGGTGGATGGGGATACGAGCACGAACGATATGCTAATCGCCATGGCGAGCGGACTGGCTGGCAACCGTGAGCTGCACGTAGGGCATCCCGATTGGGACGCTTTTGCCGAGGCGTTCACCTATATCTGCCGAGAGCTGGCGAAGGCAATTGCTCGCGATGGAGAGGGTGCTACGAAGCTGGTAGAGGTGTCTGTAAGCGGAGCGGTAAGCGATGCGTCCGCCCAAGCGATAGCCAAGACAGTGGTGGGGTCCAGTCTGGTCAAGTCGGCCGTTTTCGGAGCAGATGCGAATTGGGGACGGATTATTGCGGCCGTAGGGCGTGCCGGAGAACCTGTTAATCCAGATACGGTAGATATTCGCTTGGGTGATATTGTTGTGCTAAGCCAATCGAGTCCGGTCGCTTTTGACGAAGAAGAGGCGCTAGCCTATTTGCGGGGAGATACGGTGCAGATTATTGTTGATTTGCATCACGGGAACGGAACCGCTACAGCATGGGGCTGTGACCTAACCTATGATTATGTGCGGATAAACGCTGCTTATCGGACATAGGTACCAGAATAAAATACGGATTGAATAAGGATAGTAGTTGTTAGAAGCAACGAGCGGATGTAAGCCCAGCATCATTTAAAAATGGCACGGATATGCAGAGAAGAAAAGGAGAGATGATATGCAATCGGCAGTGGAACACGCGGATCAAGCGAATCATGCGGGAGTGGCACGTCGTAATTTTGTGATGAAATGCGGAGGAAGTACGCTGGCTGCGTTACCTGATTCCTTTTTTGAAGATTTGGCGCGTTTGCAGTCGGAAGGTCTTCAACCTGTCATTGTACATGGCGGTGGCCCTGCGATTTCCGACAACTTGGCGAAGCTGGGGATCGAAACAGAGTTTATTCATGGATTACGCAAAACGACTGAACCCGTGCTAGATGTCGTGGAAATGGTACTGGCTGGCAGCATTAACAAGCAGATTGTACGTAGAATAGGGATGCATGGGGGCCGAGCGTTGGGGTTGTCAGGCAGTGATGGCTATTTAATCGAAGCCAAGCCTGTGTCGAATGCCGCTGAGGTCGGTTGGGTCGGAGAGGTAACATCCGTTCGAGCCTCGATTATTACAGGTGTACTGGATATGGACTATATGCCTGTTATTGCACCCATCGGGATTGATCGATCGGGTCAGCGTTACAACATTAATGCGGATACAGCGGCGGGTGCGGTAGCCTCTCATCTGGGGGTCAGTCGGATGATCGTCGTTACAGATGTACCAGGCATATTGAAGAAGTATGGCGGAGAAAAGAGAGTGCTGGACTCTATCACTGTACAGGAGATTGAGGATATGATCAGCACAGGTGAAATATACGGTGGCATGATCCCGAAAGTGAGAGCGGCTATTGCCTGTATCCACGGCAAAGTGAAGGAAGTCGTCATTGTGAACGGTAGCGAACCGCAGGTACTAAGCCGTGTGCTGGGCGGAGAATCGATTGGAACACGCATCGTGCGTATGCAGTAATTACAATATATAGCTCGACCTATATAACCAAACGATAAAGGAGCGTGAACATAATGAGTAAGGAACCGAATACGCTGGTGAGCGAGGAAATGCCAAGTACGGATGGAAGCGGAGTGCAAACGGAAAAGGTGTCGGCAAAAGCGCAGACAGAAAGCTCTCTTTTTCCAACCTATGCAAGATACCCGCTTACGCTGGTAAAAGGACAAGGAAGCTGGCTGTGGGATGATCAGGGCAAGCGTTATCTGGATTTCATGTCAGGCATTGCCGTTACCAATCTCGGCCATGCGCCTCAAGCAGTAGCTGAGCGATTGAAAAAACAGATCGATGAACTGTGGCATGTATCCAATCTGTTTCATATTCCGGGGCAAGAACGAGCCGCTGCCTTGCTGACAGCCAATAGCAGCGCGGATGCTGTGTTTTTCTGCAACAGCGGGGCCGAAGCGAATGAAGCTGCAATTAAGCTGGCGCGTCGTTACCACCAGAAGGTAAAGCAGACCGGTCGCTACGAAATCATTACGTTCACGCAATCCTTCCACGGACGGACGCTGGCAACCTTGACCGCTACGGGTCAGGATAAAGTTAAAGAGGGCTTTTTACCGCTTCCTGCCGGGTTCAAAAGTGTTCCGCTTCATGATCAGACGGCGCTTGAAGCAGCCATCAGTGAGCATACGGCGGCAATTATGCTGGAAATGGTGCAGGCCGAAGGCGGCATGTATCCGGTAGACCCTGCTTTCGTAGATGTGATCACAAAGTTGTGCCGCGAGCATGGTTTGCTGCTGATCATTGACGAGGTACAAACAGGTATGGGACGGACGGGCAAACTGTTTTCCTTTGAGCACTATGGTATAGAGCCGGATATCTTTACATTGGCGAAAGGACTGGGCAGTGGTTTCTCTGTGGGTGCGATGCTAGGCAAAGGATATTTGCGTGAAGCGTTCACAGCGGGCAGTCATGGTTCTACCTTTGGAGGTACGCCACTTGCTATGGCAGCGGTTCAAGCTACTATTGAAACGATTATTGATGACAAGCTACCAGAACGTGCAGCTGAGATGGGAGATTACCTTTTCCATAGTCTGCAAAAGCAGCTTGGAGATAGTCCTTTTGTAAAGGATATCCGTGGAAAAGGTCTGATGGTCGGTATTGAGTGTGCAGAACCGGTAGCGGAGCTTGTTTTGGCAGGACAGAAGAAGGGGATTCTGTTCATTACAGCAGGACCGAACGTGATTCGTCTGTTGCCTAACTTGTATGTAACGAAAGACGAAATAGATCAGGCTGTAACATTGATTGCTGAATTGATTCGGGAGCATGTGGCTTAGTGTAAAGGCCAAATCATCCTAGACTAGAGTGTAAAAGGAGACGATAGCATGAGCCAGGGCGGCGCACTGCAGCAGATGAATTTGAAGGGGCGGGACTTCCTGGAACTGGACGATTACTCTCCAGAGGAAATCCAGTATTTAATTGATCTCGCCATTGAAATTAAGCGTAAGCACAAAAACGGAGAAACCTATCAGCCGCTAAAAGGGAAAACGCTCGGACTGATTTTCGAAAAATCCTCTACACGTACACGGGTATCTTTCGAAGTCGGTATGTATCAATTGGGTGGGCATGCTCTTTTCCTCAGCAAAAATGACATTCAACTGGGACGCGGCGAACCGATTAGCGACATGGCTCAAGTCATGTCACGTTATCTAGATGGCATTATGATTCGTACCTTTGGGCACGATAATGTTGTAGAGTTGGCACGTTATGCGTCCGTTCCTGTGATCAATGGATTGAGTGATTTAGCTCATCCGTGCCAAGTGCTAGCTGATTATCAAACCTTGTATGAGCAAAAGGGTAAGCTAAAAGGGCTCAAATTGGCTTACATCGGAGACGGTAACAATATGGCTCATTCCCTCTTGATTGGGGGAGCGAAGCTTGGAGTGCATGTGTCCATCGCAAGTCCAGCTGGATACGAGCCTGACCCGAGTGTGGTCGCAGCTTCCCGTGAAATTGCCAAACAGACAGGTAGTGAGATCGTTATAACCCAAAGTCCGCAGGAAGCAGTACAAAATGCGGATGCGATCTACACAGATGTGTGGGCGAGCATGGGCTTTGAGGAAGAGCAGAAGGAGCGGGAGCTTGCTTTTGCCGACTTCCAGGTGAATGAGGAGCTGGTCAAGCTGGCGAAGCCGGATTATTTATTCCTGCACTGTCTCCCTGCGCATCGTGGGGAAGAAGTGAGCGCAGGCGTAATCGATGGTCCGAATTCGGTCATTTTTGATGAAGCGGAGAATCGTCTGCATGCGCAAAAAGCACTGTTAGTTGCTTTAATGGCATAAGATTGATAGGTATTGATAGGTAAAGAAGATAAAGGTAAGCAATCGGGGAGGACTTCAACAATGGCAAAAGAAAAAATCGTACTCGCATATTCCGGCGGTCTGGATACGTCGGTCATTCTGAAATGGCTCAAAGAAACTTATGATGCTGAAATCATCGCATTCACCGCAGATATCGGTCAAAAGGAAGAACTGGACGGTTTGGAGGAAAAAGCACTCGCTACGGGGGCCTCCAAAGTGTACATTGATGATCTGCGTGATGAATTCGCCAAGGATTTTATTTATCCGATGTTCCAGGCGGGTGCTTTATATGAAGGACAATATTTGCTCGGAACGAGTATTGCACGTCCATTGATCGCTAAGCGGATGGTCGATATTGCGATTGCCGAGGGAGCAACAGCCATTGCTCACGGGGCAACAGGCAAAGGTAACGATCAGGTACGCTTCGAGCTGAACGCGGCGGCGTTGACGCCGGATATCAAGGTGATCGCTCCTTGGCGGCTGGAAGAGTTCCGCAATCAGTTCCCGGGCCGTGCAGAAATGATTGCCTATGCGGAAAAACACGACATTCCGGTAACTGCTTCTGCAGCCAAGCCATACTCCATGGACCGTAATCTGCTGCATATCAGCTATGAAAGCGGCGTGCTGGAGGACCCTTGGTTTGATCCAAGTGCTCCTGAAAATAAAGAAATGTTCTTGCTCAGCAACGCGCCTGAGGACGCTCCTGATGAAGCAGAATATTTGGAATTAGAATTTGAAGCAGGTAACTGCGTCGCTTTGAACGGAGAACAGCTAAATCCACTGCAAGTGATGGAAAAACTGAATGAGCTGGGCGGCAAGCATGGTATCGGACGTGTGGATATGGTGGAGAACCGTTTTGTTGGTATGAAGAGTCGGGGAGTCTATGAGACGCCGGGCGGTACGATCCTGTTCACAGCTCACCGTAAAATGGAATCTATCACGATGGATCGCGAGGTTATGAATCTGCGTGATAGTCTGATTACCCGTTATGCTACCTTGGTTTACAACGGTTTCTGGTTCGCACCGGAACGTGTCGCTTTGCAGGCTCTGGTTCATGAGAGTCAGAAAAATGTCAGTGGTACCGTGCGCGTGAAGCTGTACAAAGGCAACATTATCGGTGCAGGCGTTAAAAGTCCGGTTAGCTTGTACAACCCGGACATCGCGACCATGGAAGCCGATCCGACACAAGCCTACGATCAAGGCGATGCAACAGGCTTTATCCGCTTGAATGCTCTGCGTTTGAAGGTCAACGCGGGCGTAACACAAAATCATAAATAATGATGTAACCTAAAAAATGTACGGGATGCGGGCCGTTCTTGTCCAAACGACGAGGGCGGCTTGTATTGCAGAGAGGGGATCATGCAATGAGTAAGCTATGGGGCGGACGGTTTACGAAGCAAACGAACAAGCTGGTAGAGGAATATACGGCTTCTATCGGGTTTGATCAGGCGTTGGCGGAAGAAGATATTCAAGGCAGTTTGGCTCATGTGGCCATGCTGGGGAAATGTGGAATTATTCCGCAGGAGGATGCAGACACGATCAAGGAAGGACTGCACACGGTCCTAGAGCGTATCCGCCGTGGGGAAATTGAATTTTCTGTTTCGGATGAGGATATTCACATGAATATCGAAAAAAATCTAATCGAGGCCATTGGTCCGGTCGGGGGTAAGCTGCACACTGGACGCAGCCGTAACGATCAGGTAGCAACGGATATGCACTTGTATTTGCGCGGACGCGTGGTATCGCTGGTGGGTATGCTGCATGATGTACAAGCTGCATTAGTTGGCCAGGCAAAGGATAATCTGGACACGATCGTACCTGGATACACACACTTGCAGCGTGCGCAGCCTATTTTATTTGCACATCATCTGCTGGCGTATGTGTCTATGCTGGAGCGTGATATTGACCGACTCAAAGACAGCTACAAGCGGATTAACGTGTTGCCGCTCGGTGCTGGCGCTTTGGCCGGGACCACTTTTCCGATCGACCGTCATTTTGTAGCCGAGCAACTGGGATTTGATGGCGTATATGAAAATAGCCTCGATGCCGTCAGCGACCGGGATTTTATCGTAGAGTTCCTGGCTGGCGCCTCGCTGATTATGACGCATTTGTCTCGTCTGAGCGAAGAATTGGTGCTATGGAGCAGCACGGAGTTTGGTTTTATCGAGCTGGATGATGCTTTTTGCACAGGCAGCAGCATTATGCCGCAGAAGAAAAACCCGGACGTGCCCGAGCTGGTACGTGGTAAAACCGGACGTGTCTATGGAAACCTCATGGGCTTGTTGACTGTACTGAAATCCTTGCCGCTGGCATACAACAAGGACATGCAGGAGGACAAGGAAGGGATGTTCGATACCGTTGCCACGCTGGAAGGAGCCTTGCAACTGTTCGCACCGATGATCGCCACGATGAAGGTGAACAAGGATCGCATGCGTCAAGCGGTCAACCAGGATTTCTCCAATGCAACTGATATTGCGGACTTTTTGGTCGGCAAAGGGCTTCCGTTCCGTCAGGCGCATGAGGTCATTGGCAAAACCGTGCTGTATTGCATCCAGCATGGAAAATATTTGCTTGATCTGACACTGGACGAATTTCAGCAGTTTTCGGATCTGTTCGACGATCGTATTTATGAGGTGCTTCAACCAGAAGCGGTAGTTAATGCACGGAATGTATATGGCGGAACCGCTACTGGGCAGGTACAGGCAGCCATTGGGCGCAGTGAACAGCTCCTGGCGAATACATCAACATGGTTTGAAGGGCACAAGCCGAAAAATTAATCAGTAAAGAAAGATATTATTGTCTTGCACAGTAGCGGGATGCTGTGTAAAATCAGATTTTAAGGAATTAGCAATCTAGGTTTCAAAGGCACCGTTCGCGGTGTCTTTTGTGCTTTTTGAGGTATTTGTTTTATTCATGATCCCAATGATCATGAAATGCATAGATTTCCTGGAAGGTATTTTTCAAAGCATTTAATTTATAGTTCTAAATACCTACTAATACGCTAGTGTGAAAGTTTCTAGAATTTACATTTTTGTATACTACGCCTACGATGATTATGGTAGAATAGCACTAAGTTTTTCATTGAATTACCAATTCAATAGGACAAGAACTATATTCAATAAATAAATGTCAAGTTACTAGAGGCACTTTTGATTAGGCCAATTTCATAAATGTGTAAATGAAGGGCTTGAATGAGAACATAGGTATGTCCTGGTTTCGGGAGAACGGCAAGTAAAAGCTCTAAGGTAGCGATGTAGCTGAAGGCAGAGTCGGGATGATCTAGGGAGGTATTATGAGAACTAAAAGGACGGCGCGTCAGTTAAAGAGCGCTTGGTTCGGTTATCGCGCTTCTGAAGCCGATCAACTGATATCTTCATTGCATGAGGAACGGGTGCAAGCGGAGGAGTTACTGCGTGAGGAGCGGGAACTTTTCCACGCGGCGCTGGAACGGAAAAAGCAGCGGGATGCGGAGTTAAAGCAGCTGCTTGCGGATGCGCTTGCGGAAGAGCGGCGCTGGATTGAAAGGGCGGGAATTCATGGGTGACAAGCTTAGGTGGCAGGTTGGAGGAGTTTCAATTCGCCAAACCAAGAGAAGAATAAAAGAAGAGCGTCAGCGAATCGAACAACTGCAACAACAGCTAGAGGCTCAGCGGTTAGAGCAGGCCCCGGTGCTGTACAAGCTTGATTTTCATATTGAAGAGTTGGAACGGCGACTTCAGGATACAGAACTTCGTATCCAGGCGATACAGAATGCCAATGATACAGCAGCAACTGTGGAACAATTGCTGGATGAAGGGTTACAGGATGGACAGGTACAGGAGGCTCAAGTCCAATATGCATCTGGGCAGGAACAGACAGCAGCAGGAGCTGCTATGGACGCTGCTTCCAGTATCCCTGGTACGGAAGGCGAAGAGGCCGCAACAGGAACGCAGAGCGGACGAAACGGCAAGGCCCGTCTGGGGGATCAACTGGTGGAGAACGGGATGATCACCCGCGATCAGCTGACAGATGCCATCCGTAACCAGAAGCGTTACGGTGGCAGGTTGGGCGATATTCTTGTAGAAATGGGCTTCATTACAGCCGAGCAGCTACAGGAACAGGTTGGCGGCGACGAGTCCAAGGAGCGCCTAGGCGATATGCTGGTTCGTTCCGGCTATATATTACCGGAACAACTGGAGCGCGCACTGGAGTTCCAGGCGAAGAGCGGCGGGCTGCTCGGCGACATCTTGCTGTCATTGCAAATGCTGGAACCTGCGGATTTGTACCGCGCGATTGCTACACAGAACCGAATCGGGCGCATTGGTGAGGAGCTGGCGCTGGATGCGGCGTACAAACTACCCGAGCAAGTGGCAATGGCTTATGGCGTGGTCGTCATCCATCAGTATATGAACCGATATATTGTGGCGGTTAGCGATCCGTTGCCAGAAGAGCGACGCTTGAAGCTGGAGGAAATCCTGGGTATGCCGGTAGAGCAGGTGCTTGCTACGAAGGAAGAAATGGAGCAGCTCTGGGGTAAAATCTACGGTGAAGAAATGATGCAGGAGAGCACGACTGGGCTATTGGAAAAAGAACCGCACAATTCGGCGCGGACGACTTTTACAAAGGGACAACTTTGGGTGTTCGCAGCTATGGGTATGATTACACTGCTCGGTCTCTTGTGGAACAGTTGGAAAACGGTGTTGATCATCAATATGATGATTCAGCTGTTTTATTTTGCGATGACGCTATTTAAATTTGGCATTATTTATCTCGGTTCCCGGCGTGGGGCGCAGCTTCGTTTTACGAAGGAAGAGGTTGACGCCATGGATGAAAAGAAACTGCCGATCTATACCATTCTTGTACCTATGTATAAGGAGGCGGGCGTGCTTCCGATGTTGTTGCGGAATTTGGAGCAGCTGGATTATCCAAAGTCCAAGCTGGATGTGCGGCTGCTGATTGAAGAGGATGACATTGAGACGATTGAGCTACTCCGTGAAATGAAGCTGCCGGCCTATTACACGACACTGGTCGTTCCAGACGGTTTGCCGAAAACCAAGCCGAAGGCATGTAATTATGGACTTATTCGGGCACGTGGCGAGTTTGTCGTGATTTACGATGCTGAGGATCGTCCCGACGCTGATCAGCTTAAAAAGGTCATTGCAGCGTTCGATTCACTCCCTGAGCATTATGCATGTATTCAAGCGAAGCTCAACTACTTTAATAGTACACAAAATTTGCTGACCCGCTGGTTCACTCAAGAATACAGTATGTGGTTCGAGTTACTGCTGCCGGGTATTATGCAGTTAGATACCCCAATTCCTTTAGGCGGCACATCCAATCATTTTCGGGTATCTGTATTGAAAGATATTAATGCGTGGGACCCCTACAATGTAACCGAGGATGCCGATCTGGGCATACGTCTGTATAAAGGCGGCTACAAAACTGCTATTGTCGATTCCCGCACATGGGAGGAAGCTAACAGCCGCGTGGGCAACTGGATTCGTCAGCGGTCACGCTGGATCAAGGGGTATATGCAGACATGGCTGGTTCATATGCGCAATCCGGTTAAGCTGGTGCGCGAAGTGGGCTGGAAGGGCTTTTTCGGCTTTCAGGTGATGATCTTGGCAACTCCGATGTTGCCGTTGCTGAATCCGATTTTTTGGGGTTTGCTTATTTTATGGTTTGGCTGGGAATTATCCTTTATTCCCAAGCTGTTCCCGGGGTATGTGTATTACCTGGCCAGCGCGGAATTTTATATCGGTAACTTTCTGTTCGTATTCAGTAACGTGGCCGGAATGTATTGGGTCATCGGGGAACTGGAAGAGCGCGGTGAACGAACATTTTCATACGCAATGGTCAAATACGGGCTACTCTCGCCGTTATATTGGGTACTTATGAGTATAGCTGCGGTGAAAGCCGCTTGGCAGCTCATTACCAAGCCGTTCTATTGGGAGAAGACGACACATGGTCTGACCGATATGCACGATTTGGATGATACCCCGGCACAGTCCTCCTGAATATGAAGAAAGAAGGAGCAAGAATGGAGACAAAAACACCTTTTTTATCCGTCGTCATTCCCATGTATAATGAAAGCTCGCATCTCGAGCGTTCACTTAAGGTAATTGATGGGGTATTGTCTGTTGTCACCTCACGCTATGAGCTCATCATAGTAGATGATGGTTCCAAAGACGATACGTGGCTCAAGCTGTCCGAATTGTCCCGTCGTATGCCCTCTTTGCTCGCGCTCCGACTGAGTCGGAACTTCGGTAAGGAACTGGCGTTGTGTGCAGGTTTGGAAAATGCCTCTGGCGATGCAATCATTGTCATGGACGGTGATTTGCAGCATCCTCCTGAAATGATTGGTGAAATGGTACGTTTATGGCAAAATGAAGGTTATGATTTGGTCGAATGTGTGAAAGAATTTCGGGGAGAAGAGTCGGTGGGCAAAAAGCTCGGAGCTTCTTTGTTCTACGCGACCCTGAACCGCTTGACGGGCTTTAATCTCAAGGATGCCTCCGATTATAAGCTACTGGATCGACGAGTGGTGGATGCCTGGATGGCGATGCCAGAACGGATGCCGTTTTTCCGTGGGATGACGGCCTGGTTAGGTTTCCGCAAAACCCAGATTTCATTCCGGGTGGCTCCACGCGAAGAGGGGCCAAGCCGCTGGAGTCCGTTAGGGCTGACTCGACTGGCAGCAGAAGCGATCGTTTCGTTTTCGACAGTACCGTTGCGAGTAGTAAGTCTGATGGGCCTCATTTTTATGCTGATTTCAGTCGTATTGGGGATTCAGACCTTAATGCGCAAATTAACGGGTGATGCTGTGACCGGTTTTACCACTGTCATTTTGCTGCTCTTGATTATTGGCAGTGTACTCATGCTGTCAATTGGTGTGGTAGGAGAATATATTGCCGCCATATATCACGAAGTCAAAGCTAGGCCTCGCTATCTGATAGCAGATAAACGGGCGAATGCTGACCGATTGTGGGTGGACAGGGAGTTTAATCAACATGATCAGACGTTCATATCTAAAGTATCCAATCATTAAATACGGTATTGTGGGGCTGCTGGGTACAGGTATCCATGTTGGTGTGCTTGTGTTGCTGGTGGAGTTGTTTACGGTACCAGCAGTAACGGCTACTACAATCGGATTCGTGGTTACATTGCTCGTTTCGTATGTGCTGAACCGAAACTGGACGTTCGAGCCTACCGGCGAGGGAAGCCGCACCCAGTTTCTTAAATATTTATTGGTCTGTACCTGTGGCTTGCTCTTAAATGCCGCTCTGATGTACGTGACCATTCACTGGATCGGTTGGTCGTATCTGATCGGTGAAGTACTAACTACCATCATCGTGCCTGTTCATAATTATATCTGGAACCGTTACTGGATCTTCTCCGTTCCGCAACAGCGTCAGAAAGAGGTTTCATGATTTTAAGAAAACACGGAAAATTGCTATCATTGTTTGCTTGTATTACTACTCTTGAACTGGCCGTGGGTGTGTATTTTGCATGGCATCTTGGCTATATGCATACCGATGCGCTCAGTCGAGTGGCTAACGCATTTTATGTGCTATACAGTCGTGACCCACACTTGGGTGCTATCGGGTTTGTATGGAATCCGCTGCCCAGTTTGATGGAACTGATAGTGCTGTTATTTTATCCTTTATTTCCGGTACTCGCTTCCCACGGGCTGGCGGCAGTGATTGTGAGCAGCCTGTTTGCAGGGGCGAGCACGGCATTATTGTATGCGACGGGCAAACAGTTGGGGCTTCACGGTGCAACCAGTTTGCTAATTGCGCTATTATTTTCACTGAATCCATTTATGTTTCTGTTTGGCTTCAACGGCTTAAGTGACTCGCCATATATCTTTTTCATCCTGTTGACTGTGAGTCGATTTTGTATGTGGTTGAAGGATCGCAAGGCGGCGCATTTGATCGTATCCGGTTTTGCGCTTGCATTGGCATTTTGGGTACGCTATGAAGCGGTCCCGCTTGGCGTTGCGATGGCTTTGGGTGTCCTGCTGACGATCTTTTTTCTGCATCGGTGGCGTACAAACAGAGAGAGGGTTAGAACGGAATTGTCTTTAAAAGAGCGCCTATACAAGGTGGAAGCGACATGGCTTCTATTGTTGTTGCCACTTGTCTTTTCCGGTCTGCTGTGGCTCTTTTTTAACTGGATTATCATGGGCGATCCGCTTTACTTTTTACGCTCGCAATATTCCAATTCCACACAATCAGCGGCTTTGTTGGAGGATCAACGCTTCGTGGCCATGTTTGCCCACCCTGTGCTGATGCTAAAGTTTATCGGGCAACGAACCTTATGGTATGCTGCTCCGTTGATTGCGATTTTGCTCATACGACTATTGGACAAACGTCTGTTGAGTTGGAGCACGTTAACGCTACTGGCCATTTTTTTATCGGTGCCAGGACTTCAGCTTTTGCTGATGCTCAAGCAGTCTTCTTTTGGATGGTTCCGATATTTTATGTATGTATTCCCGATTACAGTTGCCTGGTTGCCGTATGAGCTAAGTTTATTGAAGGGAAAAATGAGGGGGATCGGAATCTCTCTGGTAACAGCAGGAATGTTGGTAACAGCAGGCTTGTTATCCTACGCACTGACGAACCCCGCGATTGCAGCAGATGAACACAGCTATTTAACGCATAGTGGTAATGAAAGCTACGAACGGCAAATTATTGAGCGGAAAATAGCGCCGTGGCTGGATGAGCATTATGGTTCATCTCTCATTTTGACAGATTCTTATGCCGCCTATCCGATCATTTTGAGCAGCAAAATTCCGAAGAAGTTTATGATTACGAGTGATTTTGATTTTGGGGAATCTTTAATGGATCTGCCTGCTTCCAAGGTGGATTATGTCTTGGTCACGCGCTTGGTGGATGGGGTACCGCTGGATCAGGTGAACCGGAACTATCCTGATTTGTTCGAAAAGGGAGCGCCGTGGGCCTCGTTGGTACATGACTTTGACGGTCAGTGGCGACTGTACAAAATAGAGCATGCAGAATCGAAATAATTATGATATTTTAGTGCATCGTAGCGGAGGAAAGCATACAGCTGTAGGGTGTGAGTAGGCTACAGCTGTATCACCGCAAGAAGTTTGAGGGGGAACGAGAGGAATGTCCTTTCGCAAATGGTCTGCAAGCAGATGGATGGCTATAGGTCTGTTTGTATTTATACTTGCATTGGAACTGTCTGCGGGCATCTATTTCAGCTATGTTCTGGGATATATGCACACAGACGCGCTCAGTCGCGTAGCTAATGCATTTTATGTGTTGTACAGCCGGGACCCGCATCTGGGCGCAATCGGATTTATCTGGAATCCACTACCCAGTCTTCTGGAAATGGTGATTCTACTGCTGTATCCAATCTTTCCGGCATTAGCCACCTATGGATTGGCTGCTGTCATTCTTAGTGCTACCTTTGCTGCTTTGACCGCTATGTTGCTGTATCGGGCGGGGGTCAGAACAGGGCTTAGCTCACGGATGAGCATCATGCTGGCACTGTTGTATGCACTGAATCCGTTTATTTTACTGTTTGGTGCCAATGGGCTGAGCGATTCGCTATACATATACTTCATTATGATGACGGTGATTGAGTTTGCATTGTGGCTCAAGGATCGCATGACGGCAAGTCTTATTGTTTCTGGATTAGCGCTTGCCATGGCGTTCTGGACTCGCTATGAAGCGGTTCCTCTGGGCGTGGCAATGGCGGGTGGAGTGGTATTGGCGATCATGTTTCTTCATCGGAACATGGGCAGACGTGAACTGGCCTTGCGAGAAAAACTGCACAAGGTAGAGGCAACTTGGTTACTGCTTCTGCTCCCCGTGGTCTTTTCCGGGCTGTTGTGGATTTTCTTTAACTATCTCATTATGGGGAATGCTTTTTATTTCCTGAATTCGGAGTATTCGAACACGGCCCAATCGGCAGAGCTGCTGAATGATGATAAGTTTGTAGAGATTTTCTCCAATCCGCTGGTGGCCTTGAAATTTATTGCTTCCAAAACACTCTGGTATTCGGTACCGTTGTTTGCTATTCTGTTCATTCGTCTGTTGAGTGGACGCTTGTTCCGATGGGGAACATTGATTATTTTGCTGCTGTTCCTGTCAGTGCCAGGGTTGCAATTTTTACTCATGATGAAGCAATCTTCGTACGGATGGTTTCGTTATTTTATGTACGTGTTCCCAATTACCGTAGCCTGGTTGCCCTATGAGCTGAGCCAGCTTCAGGGACGATGGCGGAGGGCAGCCTTTGGCCTGGTGTCCGTCAGTCTGCTGCTTACCGCTGGATTACTTTCCTATGCATTGACTCGCCCGGATATTGCACCGGATGAGAACAGCTTTCTCACACGAACGGGGAATGTGAACTATGTGAGACAGGAGTCAGATCGTAAGATTGCCGTCTGGTTGGATGAGCATCTGCCGAAGTCTACCATTATGACCGATTCGGCTTCAGCCTACACCATGATTGTCTACAGCCAATATCCAAAACGCTTCCTGATTACCAGTGATTATTTGTTCAATAAGGCATTAAGTTATCCGCAGGATAACCATGTGGATTATATCCTTGTACCTAAGATCATGTCAGGCATGCCACTGAGTAAAATCAATATGGTATATCCGAATTTATATGAAAAAGGCGCTCCTTGGGTCCAGCTTGAACGTGAGTTTAACGGTGAGTGGCGCTTGTACAAGGTGCTACCCAAGTCACTAACTAAAGGATCTCCATCGACGGAGACCACGACAAATCCCTAATGTGCATAAAAATCCCCGAGCCTATCCCTTCGCCATGGTGCGATGAGGGAAGCTGCGGGGATTTTTTAACTTGTTTAGTGCTCTTGGAGCGGTAGCCACGCCAGTACATCCTGAATTTTCGCGTCCCAGTATCCCCATTCATGAGCTCCAGGACCTTCTTCGTAGGTCAGCGGAACTCCGGCAGTATTACATGTTTCACGAAAATCCTGATTTCCCTTATATAGGAAATCCTCCGTGCCGCAGCATTGGTAGAGCCGGGGAAGTGAGGTTCCCAAGGCAGCATGACGTTGTAACAGTTCCAGCAAATCGTGATCCGTTCCACGTATTTCATCTGGACCAAAAATGTTAAGCCATTCCGCTGGATTCATCGCATTTTGCATAGGATCGGTGCGTGATGCGTGTAAATCCATGACTCCCGAAAGGCTGGCAGCGGCTGCAAAACGCTCTGGATGCCGGAGCGCCAGTTTGAAAGCACCATATCCACCCATAGAAAGCCCGGCTACAAAATTATCTTCACGCTTGTCGGACAGAGGAAAGAATGAACGTGCCAAAGCCGGCAATTCTTCGCTGATAAAGGTCCAATAAGCCGCGCCTTGCTCCATATTCGTATAGAAACTCCGATGTACCTGGGGCATGACGACAGCTAGGCCCAATGAGGCGACATAGCGTTCAATGGAGGTTCGGCGTAACCAGGTTGAATCATCGTCCGATAGGCCATGCAGCAAATACAGCGTCGGATGTGGCCCGGTTCCTTGCTTGCCTTCCAGTCCAATTTGCGAACGGGTTGCCTGAGGAAGAATAACATTCATGGATGTGCTCAGACCAAGAACTTCAGAATAAAACTGACATTGAATAAGAGCCATAAGAAGACCTCTTTTCTTAGGGTTTTGTGACCTCATTGCGGTGTTCCAGCATATGACCGAATATTCATTCAGTATACCTTAGCTTGTCTAAATATACATATCCAAGTGAATGACTAGGCATTAAGTCCCGTTTCTTATTTATCCTACATTAGGAGGGGGTATGGTTATATGGGACGATTTTTTTAATTTGGGGGTTATTTGGGTTTGATTTCTGGTAAAGTGTTTAAAAAAGAATGATGAATCCAATCAGAGGAGGAATTTATAGCATGGGAAAAAAGTTAAGAAACACAGTTACAGGTGTATTGAGTACAGGTCTTATTCTTAGCGCATTCAGCGCAGCGGCAGCTGCTCCTCAAACTACAAGTGGACATTGGGCAGGAGATCAGGTGCAACGCTGGTCAGCCACAGGACAATTGGACGGCGCGGTGAAACCAGATGCGGCAATCACACGTGCAGAATTTATTGTTCTTCTGAATCGCAGCTTGGGTACGTTCACGCAGGATACTCCAGCAGTGACTGACGTAACGTATGCGGACAGTGTAAAAGTAAACGGTAATGGAAGCAGAACGTTCACAGATGTACCAGCTTCTCACTGGGCATACAACGAGCTGACAAGTGCCGTGAATGCAGGTTACATAAGCGGCTATGCAGATAACAAGCTCAAACCAAATGGTAAGGTAACACGTCAAGAGGCTGCGGCTATCGTAGGCAAAGCTATTGGACTCACTGCCGGTAACGCAGCAGATGTTACTAAATTCATTGACTCCGACAAAATTGGAGCTTGGGCGAAGAAAAGTGTAGCTGCAGCTGCGGAGCAAAAAATCATCAACGGTTATCCAGATGGTAAATTCCAGCCACTGAAGTCGCTGACTCGTGCAGAGGCGATTGCTATTCTGGACGCTGCTTCCGGTTACAACCTGAGCCCTGTTGATAATCTGACGACGACTCCTGGTGGAACGGTGACGGATTCCACATACGGCAACGTGACAGATTCCACTTATGGTAACACGTCGACTACTTCTGGCAGCGAAACAGAAGATAGCAGCACAAATACCAGCACAGATAGCACGACTACGGATAACTCTACAACAATAGATACCAACACAGATACAGAAACAACTACGGATACGACTACAGATAGCACTACAGACACAGCTACTGACGCGGTTGCAACTACGGAAGCACTGAAAGTCAACGATGTGTATGACGGAGAAGGTACAATTACGGGGACAGCTAAAGCAGGTTCCACAGTAACCGCCTATTCCAATGAACTGCCTATCGGTAGTGCAGTAGCCAAAGGTGATGGCACATTTAGTATCAGTGTGCTTACTCAAAAAGCAACGGTTAGGCTGGTAATCAAAGCTGAAGATGCAGACGGTAACGAAAGTGAGCCTGTAGAAATTTCTGTTTTGGGTAAACGCAGCGAGTAATTTATAGCTAAAATCCCCCTTTCACTCTGCCTGGAACAAGTCCAGCCGACAGTGGAAGGGGGATTTTTCGTTTATTCGCTTATACCGTCCTCGACAATAGATTTCTCGGGTTCATGTGTTTGTGGCTCAGACGATGTGCCACCGCCATAACTAGCTATAATGCGTTGCTGCGCTCGATACGTATCGCGGCTGATTCGGGTGCGATCTACAGTTTTTCCGTCTACCTTTTTTACCCGGAATGTTTCTACCACATACCCTTCTTTGCCTTGCCGAAGTACTTGATAGAAGCCGGGAGAAAGTGAGTCATTACGGAGTCTCTTCTCCGGTATGGGAAGTATGCGAACCGTATGGGATTCCAGTTCATACGAAACATTGGACGGAAATGTACCAAAAAATTTAACAGTAAGCGTTCGGTTTTGGACAGCCGCACGAAGTAGTAAATGCTTGCCTGTATTGTTTCTAAAACGAAAATTAATGGACCCTGTAGCAAAAGTCGCATCCTGACCTTTGGGCAGGTAGCTGACCGGCAAGGAATGGTTGCGGCGCTCAACAATGTCCAAACCGACTCGCAGTGCTGCATTATACACCGTGCTGGATACCTGACAAATCCCGCCGCCTATGCCGGACTCCAACTGACCGTTCACGATCACTGGAGCTTCACGAAAGCCATGAGTGCGCTCGGCCTTGGCAATCAATTGACCGTAGTCGAATATGTCGCCTGGCTTGAGAATTAAACCATCAACGGTGCTTGCCGCTGAATTGACGTTATACACACGTCCTTCCGAGCTGCTGCCGAGACTGGTGGAGAACTGGACGATTTTACGCTCAATCCCTTCGTTACGCAGGCTGTCCACCGAAATTTTCGGCTCCAGCTGAAGGAACGGTAATTCCACTCGTATCGGCTCCTCAGAAGCGGTAAAATCCTTGGGCAGCGCCTTATCCAGTGCGGCGTCCAGTTTGGGCCAATCCAGACGTCGCGCAGAGCGCCCCGGAATATAACGAACCTGATCATTCCCGTCAATCTGACGCACAGCATTGATAGGCATGCCATATCGTTGCTCCTCCCAATCGGCTCCGAATTGGGCTTTCAATATCTCCTTCTGTCGGAAAGATGTGATAGACCATTCCTTTTCGAAGCTAAAACGTGTCTGCACACGAGTCCATAGGTGCTCCGAGCTGAGCGCCTTCACGGCATTCCGAAATGCCTCCGCTTTATAACGAATCCCTGCTTCCCCGAGTGTAAGTTTTATATCCTGTGCACTGCTGTCACTGTCCGTCAGAAGCAGTGGGCGTTGCTTTAATGCATCCAGCTTTTTATCCACCAGCCGGAGAGCGGCTGTGTAATCCATGCTTCCTACGTTGACTCCTCCGACCCTTACTCCCTCCGGCAGCGTTTGTCTGTCGGCGTACAGATGAAGTCCCCCCCACAACATGGCCAGCGCCAGAACACCAGCCCATATCCAAATGACAGATAAATGAATTTTTTTCATAATGCAGATGTCTCCTGTCTGATAAGCTTGATAGCGTACTCGTGTGCCATATTATTCATATATATGTGCCAAAAGCAGAAAACTTTCGGTACTATTTAGGTAACAAATTTGTTACAATGATAAACGGTATGATGAAATAGAGAAGTTTTTAAAGGAAATGCATGGAATATGTCGAATGGATATTAGGTTATGCGTAATATGATTAAGCAGCGGGAAGTGATCGAGTGATTGAAATGCAGGATGTGTGGAAGACCTATACTAACGGAACCCACGCACTTCAAGGAGTATCGGTCAGAATTGACCGTAATGAATTTGTATACGTAGTCGGCCCGTCTGGAGCGGGGAAATCGACTTTTATGAAGCTTATTTATAGAGAAGAAGTACCTACCAAGGGGCAAATTTCAGTCAATGGTTTTAATATCGGGAAGCTCAAGCAGCGTAAAATTCCCTACGTTCGTCGTAACATCGGAGTCATTTTTCAGGATTTCCGCCTTTTGCCGCGTTTGACGGCTTATGAGAATGTGGCTTTTGCTATGGAAGTTATTGAAGCTCCTAAGAAGCTGATTCGCAAACGGGTACCAGAAGTGCTTGAACTGGTTGGCTTGAAAACAAAAATGAATCGTGAGCCTGCCCAACTTTCCGGTGGGGAGCAACAGCGTGTAGCAATTGCACGGGCGATCGTGAACAATCCTTCCGTGATCATTGCCGATGAACCTACGGGTAATCTGGACCCCGAAACATCGTGGGAGATCATGCAGTTGCTGGACGAAATTAATTTTCGGGGCACGACTATTGTAATGGCGACCCACAATAAGGACATCGTGAACTCCATGCGTAAACGTGTAATTGCCATTGAAAATGGCAACATCGTAAGGGATCAGGTAAGAGGGGAGTACGGATATGACTTTTAACACCTTCTTACGTCATGTGCGGGAAGGTTTCAAAAACATATTCCGCAATGGCTGGATGTCCGTGGCATCCGTCACCTCGATTATTGTGTCATTACTTATATTGGGCGTATTTATCATGCTGGTGCTCAATGTCAATTCCCTGGCTGATCAGGCAGATAGTCAGGTGGAGGTTAACGTATTTCTGGAGCTAAATGTAGAGCAGAACATGCGCGAAACACTGCAAAAGGAAATTGCGGCGATGCCGGAAATCAGCAAAACGACCTTTGTGACTAAAGCTCAGGGTTTGGAGGAGCTGCGCAAAGATCTGGGAGACAGCGGCAAGGAGCTGCTGGAGGGTTTTGATAAGGACAGCAATCCGTTACCGGACAAAATTGTAGTAGAAGTTATTGAACCAACAACGGTTCCATTTGTGGCCGAAAAGATTGAGAAGCTGAATACGTTGCATCCAGAGAAGCCGATTTTAAAGGTTCGTTATGGAAAAGGCACCGTAGAGACACTCTTTACAATTACGAAGCTTATTCGTAATGTAGGCTTTATATTCGTCGCCGGACTGGCGATCATGTCCATGTTCCTTATCTCGAATACGATTCGAGTGACCATATTGGCACGACGCAGAGAGATTGGCATTATGAAGCTGGTCGGTGCGACCAACTTTTTTATACGCTGGCCGTTTTTTATCGAAGGCGCGCTTATTGGTCTTATTGGTTCCCTTATTACTGTAGGTATTTTATTTACTGGCTATCAGCGTTTGCTGACCGCCGTTCAGGGCGATATAGCTCTGAATATGTTGAAGCTTATGCCACTTGAAGGCATTTGGATTCAGTTGAGTGCTTTGCTGATTATTTTGGGTATGCTGGTCGGAATTGTTGGCAGTACCCTGTCCATGCGCAAGTTCTTAAAAGTATAAAGAAGCGTTGGCTGGACGTCGTGGTCGGTATCAATTAGAACGGGGAAGCCCGGTGTTATTTTGCGATAAAGGATGGGGAGTGCAAGTTGAAAAAAACAGGATCTGTGTTGGCCGCTACCTTGGTAGCCGCATTGCTAATCCAGCCTTCTGACGGATATGCCAAAAGCATGAGTGAAATCAATTCGCAGCTGAACCAATTGGAAAAGCAGGCCCAATCTGCCAAGCAACAACAGGAAAAGGCTGCTCAAGATAAACAGTATGCTCAACATTACAAAAATAAAACCGTGCAAAACCTGAAAATTGTGCTTGCTCAGATTAACAGCGTCAGTGATCAGCTGACTCGTGTTGCGGTTCAGATTGATCAAACGGAAGATAATCTACGTGCGACTAAAAAAGATTTAGCTGAGGCCATTGATCGTATCCAGTCACGGGAAAAAATGCTGGAAACTCGTGTGCGTTTGATGTATACGGATGGAACCGTCTCATATATGGACGTGCTTATGTCTTCGTCCAGTTTTAGTGACTTTCTCAGCCGGGTAGATTCCTTGAAAACGATCGTGGAGCAGGATCAAATCCTGTTGGACGAGCATAAAAAGGACAAGGCATTGGTCGTAAGCAAGAAGAAACAGCTGGACACGGAATATAAAAATGCCAAGAAGCTCTATGCGCTCAAGCAGGACGCCAAAGCAGAACTGAATTCGAAGGAAAAAGAGAAACAAAGACTGATTTCCAATTACGATCATGATATTGCTGAGTCAGATGAAATCAGCGAAGAGCAAAATGACATGCTGGTAGCACTCGCTAACAAACGTGTGGGTCTGGTGCAGGAGAAGAACAAGCTTAGAGCGGAGCAGGCTGCCAAAGCAGCACGCGCTAGAGCGGCTGCACGTGCGGCTGAAGCCAAACGATATGCATCTTCATCCTCAGGTGCCGCCTCGAATTCCAGCCATGCGGCAGCCAGTACGTATACGGGTGGATCAGGCACGTTGGCTTTACCTGTATCCCATTACCGACTTTCATCTACTTTTGGCATGCGGGTACATCCGATTACTGGCAAGCTTAAAGGCCACACAGGTGTTGATATGGCGGCTCCTCAGGGAACCGATATTCATGCAGCCGAAGATGGTGTTGTCATTGTTGCCGAATGGTGGAGTGGCTATGGAAATACGGTTGTGATTGACCATGGAGACGGGCTATGGACCCTATACGGACACATTCGCAATGGCGGTACGGTGGTTCATACCGGGCAGACTGTGAAACGTGGTCAAAAAATTGCAGAAGTTGGTTCGACGGGCAATTCCACAGGACCTCACTGTCATTTTGAGGTGCGCGAAAATAACAAACCTGTAAATCCGATGAACTATTTATAGTAGATAAGGTAAGCCCTATTTATAGCCATTACGGTTGTAGATAGGGCTTTGCTGTAATGGTTAATATCCGATGAAGAACATGTGCATTGAGACACGGAGTAGGATACAATTAACATATTCCGTACAAGCTAGACGTATACTTCGTGGATGGATATGCGTTGTAAGGCAATAGGATACAAGATAATGAGAAGGCGGTGGACGATTAGATGTTGAAAAAAAGTACAGCGATACTCTTGATGGTGATCGGGCTGCTTGGCGGCAGTCTGCTCACTTTTGCCTATACTGGAACGACTACAGTAGGGAACAGCGCTCTGGGCGAAGGACTGCTGGCGAGTGTGACAGGTAGCAGTTCTACCTCCAGAAGTGATATCCGCAAAATTGAGACGGCGATGGACCTGATTCAGGGACAATATTATCAGGATGTGGATCGTACCAAGCTGGTGGATGGCGCCATCAATGGTATGATGGAGTCGCTCGGCGACCCGTATTCCTCTTATATGGGTAAAGAAACTGCCCAACAATTCGAGCAATCCATTGAAGGTTCTTTTACTGGGATCGGAGCCGAAGTAGCTGCCGAAAACGGGAAAGTAGTTGTAGTCACGCCAATTAAAGGCTCCCCGGCTGAAAAGGCAGGATTACGCTCTAAGGATATTATTTTGTCTGTTAATGGTGAAACACTGGACGGATTGGATCTAAACAAGGCCGTTTCCAAAATCCGTGGACCTAAAGGCAGTCAGGCAAAAGTCAAAATTCAGCGCAGTGGCTCTCCTGATCCGCTCGAATACACGATTACCCGTGACAACATTGATATGGAAACTGTAACGGCTCATATGGAAAGCGACGGTGTAGGCGTCATCACGATCACCCAGTTCTCCTTGAATACAGCAGAACGTTTCAAGGAAGAGTTAGCGAAGCTCGAAAAACAAGGGCTTAAAGGGCTCGTCATTGACGTGCGTAATAACCCGGGCGGCGTGCTTTCCGTGGTCATTGATATTGCACAGCAATTTGTACCTTCTGGCAAAACGATTGTACAAGTGGAAGACAAGAATCAGAAGCGTGAAGAAGAGAAATCCAAAGGATCACGTAAGAACTATCCAGTGACTTTGCTAATGAATAAAGGCAGCGCAAGTGCGTCCGAAATTCTGGCAGGTGCTCTCCAGCAATCAGCAGGTGCTGTGTTGATCGGGGAAAATTCCTTTGGTAAAGGTACTGTACAAACCAGCTATGACAAGCAAATGGGTGACGGTAGCCTGCTCAAAATCACGATTGCCAAATGGTTAACGCCAAATGGAACGTGGATTCATAAAAAAGGGATTAAGCCGAATATTGCGGTGGAACAGCCTGAATACTTCACAGCAGCACCGTTGAACAAGGAAAAGTCCTTGAAATACAATATGAATAGCAGTGATGTGAAAAATGCACAAATCATTCTGCAAGGCTTGGGATACAAACCAGGTCGCGAGGATGGCTATTTTGACAAAGTAACTGAAAGCTCTGTTATTGCTTTCCAAAAACAAGCGAAGCTGACGGCTAGCGGCATCATTGATGCGAAGACAGCAGCAGCGATGGAAGCCAAGCTGATTGAGAAAATTCGTGATCCGAAAAATGATAATCAACTCAAGCAGGGGATTGAAGAGATTCGGAAGGAAATGAAGACAAGCGCAGCGAAATAATAGTGAGGCTACAACAAGGGGGCTGGAAACAGCCTCCTTTTATATTGGGATTTATTTGCAGTCTGTCGGTTTGTCTTCCCTACGTTGGCAATTTCATATAGAATAAATGGATATGAAATGTACGTGATCCGCTATACAGCGGGCCAGGGGCATAAGGAGTGTGAATGGACTTGGAATGGGCATTACAATGGGGATGGAGCGTCTTGAATGCTTGCTTGTACCTGCTTTTGCAGCCGTTTTATTATATCTCAATACTCATTGTAGCACTTGGTTATCGTCGGCAAATGCTGCTGGAGCGCAAGCTATTTCATACCAAAATGCATAGCTGGGCTGCAGAGACCTGGCGTGTCGTATGGAGTGGTTTGCTTGCTGGAATGGCGCTATCTGCTCTGGGAATGTTCGTCAGTGTGCATCTGAACTCGGCTTCCATCGTGTGCCTGTGGGTAGCGACATTACTGCTCATGCTGGTACGCGTCCGTTACCTGTGTCTCGCTTATTCGGTAGGTCTGCTAGGTGTGGTTCAGTTTTTCTTAAACGTGGCCAGTGGCTGGCAACCTGGAGGAGCGCTTGGAACATCAGTAGCAGCCATCCGCGGATTGGATATTCCAGCACTGTTGGTGTTGGTCGCCGTGCTGCATGTGGCTGAGGCGCTGTTGGTTCGCTGGCAAGGGGGGAAGGCGGCCACTCCGCTGTTTGTCGAGGGCAAACGGGGAAGATTGGTTGGCGGTTATCGTATGGAAGACCTCTGGCCCATTCCGTTGTTGTTGTTGGTACCGACTCAGGGAGGATTCACGCTTCCCTGGACACCTTTGTTCGGCGGCGATGCCGGAACCGGGTATATGCTGGCAGCCTTGCCAGTCCTGATGGGCTTCAGCAGCGTGACGCTAGGCCAGCTACCACGACAGAAGGCGGTACTTACTTCGAACCGTTTGCTCCTGTATAGTGTGGCTTTACTTCTGCTGAGCTTGCTGGCTGCATGGTGGAGTCCGCTGATATTGCTCGCAGCGTTATTCTCCTTTCTGGCTCATGAGGCGCTGATCTGGTATGGTAATATAGAGGAAAGTCGTCTTAGCCCGATGTTTGTCCATCCGGAGCAAGGGATGCGTGTTCTCGCTGTGCTGCCAGACAGTCCAGCGACAGCCATGGGCATACTGCCGGGCGAGGCCATTTACCGCGTGAATGGGGTTGTTGTGAATACCCGTGCCGAGTTACACCAGGCCTTGCGAATCAACTCTGCTTTTTGTAAGCTGGAGGTACGCAATCTGCAGGGCGAGAGCAAGTTTGTGCAGCGAGGCATGTACGATGGCGATCATCACCAGCTAGGGGTCGTGCTTGCACCGGATGCAGACGCGAGCTGGGCCGTATCCATACAGCCAGCCTCCATCTATCGGATTGTTGCCATGCACATAGGCGCACGACGACGTAAAGCTGGACAGGCATCGCAGGCAGAGGATGCACATTTGGATACCATGGACAAATAGATGTTACAACAAGAGGGTAGTCATTATTTGATTAGAGTCGAATAAGGCTACGCTCTTTTTATATGCCGACAGTAGCCTGCTTGAAATCAATATTCTGATCGGTATACAATGAATATGTAATAAGAAGTGTTGATGAACCGAATGCCTATCATGTGTGTCAAGCAGGGAGAGAAAAAGATGAACGCGATTCACTTTATTCGAGAGTACATCAGGCATCCACGTAGCGTAGGCGCTGTTATACCCAGTTCAAGACAGTTGGCCAAACAAATTGCCACACCGATTTACTTTGACAAAGCATCGTGCATTATTGAATATGGTGCAGGAACCGGTGTGTTTACGCAAGAGCTTATTTTGAACAAGCGTCCAGAAACGCTACTTTTAGTGATTGAAGCTAATGAATCGTTTTACAAAACGCTACAAAGCAAGTACGGACACCTGGAGAGGGTACACATTATTCATGGATCGGCTGAGCATGTAGCGCAGTATATACGACAGTATGAGGTCCCAAAAGTGGATTATGTCGTGTCAGGGCTCCCTTTCACCAGCTTGCCCGCTGCATTATCCAGCCTCATTTTGGGACAAACGGCTGAGGTTTTGGGCCAGGAAGGCAAATTTATTACGTTCCAGTACAGCAAGGTCAAACACAATTTTTTTCGCACCTTTTTTGCTGACATTCAGATTAAAAAGGTAAACTGCAATGTCCCTCCCGCTTATGTGTTCACTTGCAGCCTGTAACTTTGCAGCTATGTAGAGGATTAGAATAAATACGAATGTGAATATACGGATAATTATGAGAAGACTTGGTCAGCGTCATTGAGATGCTGAAACAGTCTTTTTTTGTTGTGCACTTTTATGGATATATAAGAAGGGGATATGTTAAAAAGCAAAATTCATTTAAGGAATCATATTTTAAAATGGGGCTTAACCTATATATTACATAAGATGGAACCCGCTAGATTTTTGTAAGATTCATGATAAATCTGAACTTTTGTTAAAGGAGATTTATATATGGTAAAACCGCTGATATTCATGCGTTGGTGTGAGTACTATGAGTTAAGTGACCGTGAGACGGATTTTGTATCTTTTTTTATGATGAATTTCTCGGCTGCCCGTTCAGGCAATCAACCGAAGCTTAGGGAGCAGTTTGTTGAAATTCAGAAAAAAACCTTTCCTGAATACCCGTTTGATATTACCCCGGAAGAACTGGATTACTCCAAATTCGAAGGCTTGATGAAGCAAGTGTTGAAAATTCATTTTGACACGGCCGAGCTGCTATACTCCTTCTATCTCCAAAAGCTGTGCGCACCTTTGGCAGAATACATTTTATCCACTGGAGAATCAGAGCCTGCACGCATCTATTATAAGCTTATTCAAAAGGATAAAGTGCGCTAGGGAAGACGAGTGTGGATGAGCAAGAGCTATTGGGATACTCAAGCTATATGGTTATTTAAGAAATTAATACTAGCTAATTAAAATAATAGTTAAAAATGTCAATATACCTTTGTGTTAAGGTAATATTATAAATCCAGTTTCAAAGAAAGAAGGTGTTGTCTTCGGCTGGAACATTTCAAGCAGGGATATGACGCTGCAACGGAACGATAAGCTCGTTGGGGACAGGGAAGGGGCCTTAAAGCCTCAAGGAGGGGCATTCGTATGGGTGCCGCTCTTTTTAAATTGAAGGGAGGAAAACGGCATGAAGGCGAAAAATAGTAGTAGTATTTGGTCCAAACGTTCCAAATGGCTGCCTGTCGTCATGGCATGCACGATTATAGTAGGGGGTGCTCTACCGACTCCAACTGTAGTTCACGGTCAAACGGCAAAGACTGTTACCATTAAAGTCGATACATCCAAGGATCGTAAGCCTATTAGCCCTTATATTTACGGTACGAATCAGGAGTTGGCAGGCGATGAGAATCTGACTGCCAGACGACTTGGTGGCAATCGAATGACCGGATATAACTGGGAAAACAATATGTCCAATGCAGGAAGCGACTGGATGCAGTCCAGCGATAGCTATTTATGCGACAACGCCGGATTGACAAAAGCCGAATGTGAAAAGCCAGGTGCGGTAGCAACCTCGTTTCACGATCAATCGCTGAAGCAGGGCACATATTCTTTAGTCACACTGCCGATGGCCGGTTATGTGGCGAAAGATGGAAATGGAAGTGTGCAGGAAAGTGAAAAGGCCCCTTCTGCTCGTTGGAATCAGGTCGTAAACGCTAAAAATGCGCCGTTCCAACTACAGCCTGATCTGAATGACAATCAGGTTTATGCGGATGAATTCGTCAACTTTTTAGTGAAAAAGTACGGCGTTGCTTCAACAAAAACGGGCGTGAAAGGATATGCGCTCGACAATGAACCCGCTCTCTGGTCGCATACGCATCCGCGCATTCATGGTGAAAAGGTCGGAGCGAAAGAGTTGGTAGACCGGTCGGTAAGTTTATCCAAAGCCGTTAAGGCGGTTGACGCGGGTGCGGAAATTTTTGGGCCCGTTCTTTACGGTTTTGGCGCCTATAAAGATCTTCAAACTGCACCTGATTGGAACTCTGTAAAAGGCAACTACAGCTGGTTCGTGGACTATTACCTCGATCAAATGCGCCTCAGCTCGCAAGCCGAAGGCAAGAGATTGCTGGATGTCTTCGATGTACACTGGTATCCTGAAGCGATGGGCGGAGGCATACGAATTACGAATGAGGTAGGCAATGACGAAACGAAGAAAGCCAGAATGCAGGCGCCTCGTACCTTGTGGGACCCGACCTACAAGGAAGATAGCTGGATTGCTCAATGGAACAGTGAATTCTTGCCTTTACTGCCTCGATTAAAGCAGTCGGTGAATCAGTATTACCCGGGAACCAAGCTGGCTTTGACTGAGTATAGCTATGGTGGCGAAAATGATATTTCCGGCGGTATCGCTATGACTGATGTGCTGGGCATCTTGGGCAAAAACGACGTCTATATGGCAAACTACTGGAAGTTGAAGGATGGTGCCAACAACTACGTTAGTGCCGCTTACAAGCTTTACCGCAATTATGACGGAAAAAGCTCTACTTTCGGTGATATCAGCGTTCATGCACAAACGTCGGATATTGTTAATAGCTCGGTACATGCTTCCGTAACGGATGCATCCTACAAAGAACTGCACCTCGTTGTCATGAATAAAAGCATGGACAGTGCATTCGACGCCCAATTTGATCTTTCCGGCGAGACGACTTACGGTTCCGGTAAAGTATGGGGTTTCGACAAAAATAGCTCGCAAATTAAGGAAGCAGCGCCAATCACGCAAATTTCAGGCAACCGCTTTACCTATACAGTACCGCCTTTGACGGCTTATCACATCGTGTTGACTGCCGGCAATGATACGCCTGTAGAAAATCCTGAAAGCTTTGCGCTGAGGGCTGAGGCTGGCGATGGGAAAGTCGATTTATCCTGGGACGCTTCCAGCGGAGTTGTAGGTTACAGCGTACAGCGGGCAACGTATGAAAACGGTCCTTTTGCTGCTGTAGCATCCAACTTGGTCGAAACGTCTTATACGGATACGAACGTAACGAACGGCACTTCTTATTATTATAAAATAACCGCAAAAACAAAGGCAGGAACGAGCGCATCCAATGTCTTGAAAGCGGTTCCGCGGGCGCCTGTAGACGGTCCGGATCGCTATGAAGCGGAAGATGGCACGCTGAAGGGGACCGTTGTGGAATCCAGTGGGACCGGCTTCTCCGGTACTGGTTATGTAACTAATTTCCACAATGCAGGGGATTCCCTGACGATGACGATCCAGGCTCCCACGGCAGGCTTGTACAATCTTACAATCGGATACCGTTCTCCTCATGATGACAAACGCACGAATTTCTCTTTAAATGGCAAAGCGTCTGGAGAGCTGGTACTTTGGAAAACGGCTGATTTTAAAGAAACGTCCGGTGGTAAGGTTCTGTTGAATGCAGGGGCGAATACGATCGGTTTTGAAACAGGCTGGGGCTGGTATGATATCGACTATGTCAAGCTGGAGCCTGCTACTGACCGCCCACCACATGCAGTAACCAAAACGCTCACCAATCCGAATGCGACGGTAGAAGCAAGAGCATTGATGAACTATCTGGTTGATCAATACGGGAAGAATATGCTTTCCGGTCAAGAGGATATGCCCGAAATTGATTGGCTTCAAGCGAATGTAGGTAAAAAGCCGGCTATTGCGGCACTTGACCTGATTGACTATTCCCCAAGCAGAGCGGAACACGGTCTTAGTTCCACAGAGACGGAAAAGGCGATTGAATGGGATAAGCAAGGGGGCATCGTTACCTTTGCATGGCACTGGAACGCGCCGAAAGGTCTGATCGATACGCAGGGAAAAGAATGGTGGAGAGGCTTCTATGCCGATTCGACTACATTCGATATAGAATATGCAATGAATCATCCAGAGTCCGAAGATTATAAATTGCTTATTCGCGACATCGATGTGATTGCAGGGCAATTGAAGAAGTTGCAGGATGCGAAAGTTCCTGTTCTGTTCCGTCCTTTGCACGAAGCGGAGGGCAAATGGTTCTGGTGGGGCGCTAAAGGTCCTGAGCCTGTTAAAAAATTGTATATTTTGATGCACGACCGTTTGACTAATGTGCACAAATTGAACAATCTGATCTGGGTCTGGAACTCTGTTGCTCCCGACTGGTATCCGGGAGATGAGTATGTGGATATTTTGAGCTTCGACTCTTATCCGCAAGCAGGCGACTACAGCCCGCAAATTGCAAAATATGAAGACCTTGTTACATTGGGCAAGGACAAAAAGCTAGTTGCCATGAGCGAAAACGGGCCTATCCCGGACCCTGATCTGATGAAGGCGTATCAAGCCCATTGGAGCTGGTTCGCTACATGGTATGGGGATTTCTTGAGAGACGGCAAACAAAACAGTCTTGAGCATCTGAAAAAAGTGTATAATCATCCGAACGTCATTACGCTTGAAAAGCTCCCGACTAACTTAAAAACGTATGGCATTACCGAGCAACCGTCAGTACCGGGCAGCTTCACGCTGAACGCAGCGGGCGAAACGGCGAAAGTAAAGCTGAGCTGGACAGCATCAGCGAATGCAGCAAGCTATGAAGTGAAGCGTTCGACGGTTGAAAACGGCGCTTTCGCCACAGTAGCGAGCGATGTATACGGAAGCAGCTACACCGACACAGCCGTAACAGCAGACACGACGTACTATTACCAAGTCGTAGCGAAGAACGATGCAGGTCAAACGGTTTCGAACACGGCTAGCGCAGCGCCGAAAGCGGATACTCAGCAGCCGACAACGGGATTGGTGCTCCAGTATCGCACAGCGGATACAAATGTGAACGACAATCACTTGAACCCGCATTTCCAAATTGTAAACAAAGGTACAATCTCCGTACCGATCAACGAGTTGAAAATTCGCTACTACTACACGATCGACGGTGACCGTGAGCAGACATTTAACTGCGACTATGCGGTGCTGAGCTGCTCGAAGCTGAATGGTAAACTGGTTAAAATGGATAAAGCCGTAACTGGCGCTGATTATTATTTGGAAGTCAGCTTCAACTCGGATGCAGGCGTGTTAGCCTCTGGAGGAAGCACGGGCGGAATTCAAACTCGTATTCATAAAACAGACTGGTCGAACTACAACGAAAGTGACGATTACTCGTATAAAGGCACGCAAACTTCATATGCCGATCATACGAAGGCTACGTTGTATCATAATGGTGTACTTGTTTGGGGAACCGAACCGACAGCTAATTAAGACAGGCGTCCATCGTTGAAATGAGCAGGGGATTTAGTATCCCACCTGCTCATTTTTTTGTACAAAAATACTCCAAGAGATATGTTTGATTATTATATTCAGGTTTAAGAAATCACGAACTAAAATTACCTTATAATGTTAGTGGAGACGAAAAATATAATTCTTCAAGCTAAAGAGGGGGATTAGCATGGAACATACACCTACGATCCGCTCGAAGATAGAGACAGAACTAAAGCAAAGGGGGCATACATTTAGCAGCTTCAGTAAAGTATCTGGAATTAACCGTGGCATATTTAGCACCATGCTTAACAGCAACCCACCTAAGCCGATCTCGGTTCGGCAGATGGACTTGATTACCAAGGCATTGGGATATCCCGAAGGCTGGCTGTATGAGTTATACATAGATGAATGCTTTTATGAGGGAAAAGGACACTGGAAACGGATTAAGCCTTTTTTATTACGTTGTGTAGAGTTAGGGAGGGAAGACTGTATTCAAAAGGTATTGTGGAGACTGACCGAGGACTTGTCCTATGTACCGACGATATTTGAGCTTGCAGAAGAACTACACGAAGCAGGAAAGAAAAAGGAGTCTACTCCCTTTTATGAGTGTGTAATTGAAAATGAAAAATATTACCACTCGGAGCGGTTGGCAATCTGCCAGTATCGTTTGTTTTGTTATTCTCTGAATACTGACTTGGATAATAATCGTCAAGCAACTATAAAGTTTGCACCGTTTCGGAGGAATCTTCCCGAGAATTACCAATTAGACGCGTTGTTAAAATTGACTAATGCATATTTCCAATTTTATGATTATGAGGCGGCTATACACTATGCGAAGGAACTTGAGGTACTAGTCACAAGCATTTATTGGCATCAAGCTCAAGCGAGGGCGAAGAATCGCGAAGTTATACGTTTAAATACAGAAAGACATCTAATCGTTTATTATGGTCAAGCCTATTTAATGCAGGGAAACTCCTTCGAAAAACAAGGGCTATATGAAGCAGCTATGAAGTTCATACCTTACTATGAAAATCTAACTGGATTTGAAGGTCTGGATGAGATTGGAATGATAGAGGCACAGAAATTCGAAATATGGGGAATAGCAAACCGTTTGAATTTAGAAATTCTGATGGGGGATACGGCTAGTTTGCCTGCCTATGTTGAACTTATTAGAAATAATCCTCAGGAAATATTACTTGGGCTATTGACTATTATAGAATCGGCCAATCATTACCGTTACTCAGTAGACGAAACTCTGGTTCTTTTTGCTGAGAATATTAATGAATTTAGGGAGCTACGTACAAATATTTCGTATTATCATACAAATAATGATCTGCTGACATATTCTCGTTTTTTTCTTGAGCTTAGTCGATACTATTTCAGTAAAGGAAGCTATACCGAGGCAATAGACAGTATGCTGATTAGTTTAAAAGCCTCCTCAGAGTTAAACGATAAGAATTACTATATCAAGTCCATCACGCTATTATTTGAGAAATATAAGGATCACTCGACCGAAGAACAACGAACAGAATATAAAAAAGTGATACAAGCAGTGGAAATTAGTATGAGGCAAATGACCTCTTAGAGCAAAAAAAGGGCTATGTTTCTCTACCTAGAGTAGAAGATCACATAGCTCTTTTAATTTTTCGTGCATGTTAATTGAGTGAAATTTACTATTCCTCATGTGTATCAGGGGTGTCGGAGCTACTCTCCAAAAGCTCGCTTTGTGAAGAAGAGAACAGTTCCTTCAATATGCGATAAGCTTTATTTTGCCCTGCTTCATTCTGCTGGGAAAGGATATGAATGCATTCCCAAATCCAGGGCTGGCTTTTGAGTTCTTCATATGGATTATAGTCAAAAAATGCAAATACGTTCGTGTTCAGCGCCTCTGCTATTTTTTCCAGTGTTTTGATCTGCACATTGACCTCACCGCGCTCCAACTTGCCGATATAGGAACCTGTTGAATCGGATGCTTCTGCTAACTGTTCTTGTGTAATACCACGCAATTTTCGAAATTGGCGAATTTTCGTTCCTATAAGTTTCGTCGTTTCCATAGACCTCCACACTCCTATAGTATGAGTGTAGACAAAGCCAGATCAGGCGTGGAGGTAATTAAATTGCCTAAATTGTTATATATTTAGTTCTTGTGAGAACTATTTAATAAACATCAAATTCCATAATATAATAAAACAGTGTAGAAAAGGGGTTGACCACCATCCAATTTATTCATATAATTTCTAGTATATTGTAATTGATTGTCGAGGAGGGTGATTTTTAAAATCATCTGAATACGCCGGGGGTGTTTTTATTGGAAAATGCAACCACGATCCGTTCGGAAATTGAGAAAGAACTAAAACTTGGTGGCTACACTTTTAATAGTTTTGGACAAGCTACGGGGCTTAACCGGGGCATATTTAGTGCTATGCTTAATGGCAATCCGCCTAAACCTATCTCGGTAAGACAAATGGACTTGATTACCAAAGCATTTAATTATCCAGAAGGCTGGTTGTATGACCTGTATGTGGATGAATGTTTTTATGATGGAAGACCTCATTGGAAAAGGGTCAAGCCGTTCCTGATTCGTTGTGTTGAAGTAGGGAATCTGAGGTGTGTGGAGAAAGTACTATCTCGATTAATGGAGGATCTTAATCATATTCCTACAATTTTCACTTTAGCAGAAGAGTTGTATGAGGAAGGAAAGCTAAAGGAAGCTATTCCTTTCTATGAATGTGTTATTGAAAATGAAAAGTACCAACATTCTGAGAGATTGGCAATCAGTCATTATAGAATTTTTTCAATCTCTGTTAGTGAAAGTATGGAAAGAAATTTGGAGGCCGCACTAAGATTTGTACCCTTTAGAAATCGGGTACCCTTAGAATATCATTTAGATGGTCTGCTTAAACTGTCAAATCTTTATTTCAACTTGCATCAATGGAAAGAAACAGAGCGTTATGCAGATGAATTAAGAGCGCTTGCAACTATTGTTTGTAAGAGCAGAGAAACTAATAAAAAGAATGTTACATTGAAAACTGAGAGACATTTAGTGGTCTACTATGGTCAAGGTTACTTAATAAAGGGTAATGCTCTGGAAAAACAAGAGAAGTATGAGGAAGCAATGAAGTATATTTCTGGCTATGCCGATTTGAGTTGGTTTGAGAATTTAGGAGAGATTGGACAAAAAGAAGTACAAAAGTTCACCCTTTGGGCAAATGCTAATCAACTTAACTTGAAAATTCTTATGGGCGATACAGGTAGTTTGCCAATATATATTCAATTTTTAAAAAATAACCCACCAGAAATTTTATTAGGGTTATTAACGATAGTAGAGTCGGCTAACAAGCATGGTTTTTTAATTGAAAATATCCTCCAACAGTTTTCCCGCGAATTAAACTCATTTAATGATGAATTATCTATGGAAACCAGTTATTATGAACCATCATTTAGTTATCATACGTATGCTGATTTTTGTTATCAACTAACAATATATATGTTTAATAGCCATTCCTATGAAAATGGTATTTATTATGTTTTAAAATGCTTGAGAAAATGTCTTCAAATCAATAACAAAGAAAAGTTTATGATCTGCACAGCAATATTTGGGAAATTTAGAGCGCAGGCAACAAAAGACCAAATATCAGAATATGAAAGTATCATGGAGGAGGTCTTGATAAGTGCGAATAAAAAACCTGAGGTTCATTCTAATTATAGGGCTCTTTAGCTTTTTAGAATACTCTCATAACATTGTTTTGTTTGGCCATGGGATGGGCGGTTAATAGTTATCAAAAAACAGCCTCGGTAAGGCTGTTTTTTTGATTCATCCCGTTAAAGGGATGAATTGGGTTTTATTATATTTTTAACCTGTAGGGAAGGTATCAGCTTGTAAACTAATGTAAATACCATACCGAACAGGAGGTTTATTGATGTGAAATGGAAACAATTGGAGGAATGCATCGAAGAAAAGCGGAAGGAACTAAATGATTTGGCGAATGAGGTGGGATTGAAGGATCGGCGGGTGTTAATCAAGTCCATGGAGTTGGATCGACTCCTTAATAAATACAGTGACTGGAAATATAGCTATCGCAGACAACAGAGCATACCCCAAAGTTCACAAATACAAGAGAAGCAACACGAGCTTGTCCTATCTTATTAATCTTCAAGTATCATGACAAGATAAAACCTAACTTCACTAGGGCTTCTAATACATAGTGGGATATAGAATAAACAAAATAATCTCTATTGCGTCTCGTACGCCGCTCTTATACACGTTGTTCGTACGGTTTATTGTTCTGCGTCTACATCAGAGCGGAAGCCATGTATTAATGATGAATATGTATCAAAAAAACCTCCCGATTCACGTTATTGCGTGACTCAGGAGGTTTTTGGGTTTTACTGTTGAAGCTGGCGAAGCACGGTGATTTCGACACGGCGGTTTTTTTGTCGTCCAGCTTCGGTGCTATTGTCACCAACCGGCCGGGTATCTGCGTAACCCGCATACTGAAATCCTGAGGGTGAAAGTTGCTCTCTGTCGAGAAAGAATCGGAGTACGGACAGTGCCCGTGCACCGGAAAGCTCCCAATTGTCCTTATACGTCGATGAGTTAGAGGAGCGCGTGAACGGAATGTTGTCTGTATGGCCCTCAATGCTAATCGGTGTTTTCAAATCTCGAAATAGACTGGCCAACTTGGATAGCGTGTTGGCAGAGCCTTGCTTGAGTGCAGCTCTACCTTGATCGAATAAAAAGCGGTCATTCAGTGTAATGACAATACCACGCGGCTGATCTGACACGAAAATCTGGTTTTCCAGTTTGTTGTCCGTAATATATTCTTGAATGACACCCATTAGATTTTGCAGCTCTTTTTCCTGCGTGCGGAATGCTTGTTCACGTTCGGTGAGCTTTGTCGATCCAGCTTCCTTTTTATTGGCTGCCGGTTGCTTGGTCGTGGGTGGATTTTTGCTGGTGTAACGATCGGCAGTACCTGTAATGCCCGAGCCTTGCTCCAAAATAGAATCTCCCTTGTGGAACGTATCCTGGAGGGATTGAACAACGACATCGTATTTTTTAGCATCCAGACTACTCATGGCATACATCACAACGAAAAATATGAGCAGCAGGGTGATCAGATCGGCATAGGTAATCATCCAGCGGTCACGATGGTCTCCGCCGCCTCCTTGACCCCCACGGCGCTTACCGCGCGCTCTCATGGAAGTCCTCCTTTGGAGAAGCGTCCTCTGTGCGTGAGCGACGAGGCGGTTTGTGATCTATATTTTGCTCTGAGCGGATAAAGAACTCCAACTTTTTGCGTACAAGCTTTGGATTCTCTCCGTTTTGGATAGCCAAAATACCTTGCAGCAGCAAATCCATAGTGATAATTTCACTCTCACTGGCAGCTCTTATTTTGGATGCGATGGGCAGGAAGATCAGATTGGCGCTAGCAACGCCATATAGTGTTGCGATAAAAGCAACAGCAATGGACGGACCAAGCGCAGTAGGCTCGGTCAGGCTGCCCAGTACATGGATCAGGCCCATGACAGTACCGATAATCCCCATCGTAGGGGCATAACCGCCTGCGGATTCAAATATTTTGGCGTATCCTTCATGTTTGTGTTCAATGGCATCTAACTCAAGCTCTAAAATCTGTTTGATCTGCTCCTGCTCGGTGCCGTCGATGACCAACTGAAGACCTTCACGCAAAAATGCATTCGGATGCTCTGATGAAGTACGCTCTAGCGCAAGCACACCGGATCGGCGTGAGGTGGCAGCCATGGAAACCAAATCTTCTATATATTGCTTCGTAGGATTCTCCTCACGGCTAAATGCCATCCGTAGAGCGGTGGGGATCGTCTTCAGCTTGGAAGCTGGGTAGCTGATCACAACTGCGGCGAAAGTTCCCCCAAATACAATTAGAGCCGATGTACCTTGAAGCAGCCCTGTAAATTCGCCGCCTTCCCATAAGAAGCCACCGATTAATGCTATGATTCCGGCGATGATGCCCAATACGATGGTGATATCCAAAATTTAATTCACTCCTATTCAAGACTTATCGTTTGCATCCACGGTAAGAAAGAGGTATAATACGGGAACAAACATTCTTATCCAACCATATTTCCCAAGTATCATTGCTCGGGAAATATCGACATAGAGTTACAGGTAAAGACGTTAAAGCTCGACTGGTGTAAAATCATGATGTTTCCATTTTAGACGATAAGGGTGATGCAGGGCAATGAGTGATATCGTTGTTAGCGATAAGACTTTTGAAATTCAGTCGGAATTCCAACCTCAAGGCGATCAACCTCAGGCCATTTTTGAATTGGTAGAGGGAATTGCAGAAGGAAAGAAGCATCAAACGCTATTGGGTGCTACGGGAACAGGTAAGACGTTTACCATCGCACAGACCATTGCCAAGTTGAATCGGCCTACGCTGGTTATTGCACATAATAAGACTTTGGCTGCTCAACTGGCGAGTGAGTTTAAAGAGTTCTTTCCGAATAACTCAGTCGATTATTTTGTCAGCTACTATGATTACTATCAACCGGAAGCATACATTCCGTCTTCCGATACGTATATTGAGAAGGATTCCAGCATCAATGAGGAGATTGATAAACTTCGCCACTCAGCGACAAGCTCTCTGTTTGAGCGTCGTGACGTTATTATTGTAGCGAGTGTCTCCTGCATTTATGGTTTGGGTTCCCCGAAAGAATATTCAAGCTTGCTGCTTTCGCTTAGAGTCGGCATGGAGAAACCCCGCAATCAGATTTTGTCCCGCTTGGTCGATATTCAATATCAGCGGAACGATATCAACTTCGTGCGGGGTACTTTCCGTGTACGGGGGGATGTTGTCGAGATATTCCCGGCTTCCCAAGGGGAACACGCTATACGTATAGAACTGTTCGGGGATGAAATTGAACGAATTACCGAGATTAATGTGCTTACGGGTGAATTGATCGGTGAACGTGATCATATTGCCATTTTCCCGGCATCTCACTTCGTTACTCATGAGGATACGATGAAGGTAGCATTGGTCAACATTGAACGTGAGCTTGAAGAGCGGTTAGCGGAGTTGAAGGAGCAAGGGAAGCTGTTAGAGGCGCAACGTTTGGAACAACGTACCCGCTATGATATCGAGATGATGAAAGAGGTTGGCTTTTGTTCCGGTGTCGAGAATTATTCAGGTCCACTGACATTCCGCGAGCGAGGAGCAACACCATATACGCTGATGGATTATTTCCCGGATGATATGCTGATCGTCATTGACGAGTCCCATGTTACGTTGCCGCAGATTCGTGCCATGTATAACGGTGACCAAGCACGTAAGAATGTACTGGTAGAACATGGTTTTCGTTTGCCATCTGCATTGGATAATCGTCCGTTGAAGTTTGAAGAGTTCGAGGACAAGGTAAGTCAAATCGTCTATGTATCGGCTACTCCAGGACCCTATGAGATGGAGAAATGCGAAACGATGGTACAGCAGATTATCCGTCCTACCGGGCTTCTTGATCCGATTATTGAGGTGCGTCCGAGCAAGGGGCAGATTGACGATCTCATTAATGAGATACGGCTTCGCATGGAACGTGAGGAACGGGTACTGGTGACCACACTTACGAAGAAGATGTCTGAAGATTTGACTGACTATTTAAAAGAAGTGGGCATCAAGGTTCGGTATATGCACTCCGAGATTAAGACGTTGGAGCGGATGGCTATTTTGCGGGATCTTCGTCTAGGGACCTTCGACGTACTAATTGGGATCAACCTGTTGCGGGAAGGTCTTGATTTGCCGGAAGTATCGCTGGTTGCAATTTTGGATGCGGACAAAGAAGGCTTCCTGCGTTCTGAGCGCTCTCTGATTCAGACGATCGGACGGGCAGCACGGAACAGTGACGGTCGTGTTATTATGTACGGCGATAAGATTACCGATTCTATGGATAAAGCGCTAAAGGAAACGGAACGTCGTCGTGCGATTCAAATTCAGTATAATGAAGAACATGGGATTACCCCGCAAACCATTCGTAAAAAGATTCGTGATGTTATTGAAGCAACTAAGGTGGCAGAGTCAAAGAATGATTACCTTCCTAATGAGACGGGTAAACTTTCCAAGAAGGAGCGTCAATCACTCATTCAGCGTCTGGAAGCAGAGATGAAAGACGCCGCCAAGAACCTACAGTTCGAGCGGGCAGCCGAGCTGCGTGATGCTTTGCTGGAGTTGCGAGCTGATTAAACATTGAGAATAAGCTAGAAGCAAAACATATGAAAATAAAATGTTTGATTGCTTTGCTTTTAAAATAGTGAGGGCGGCCTATGTGGTCGTTCTCTTTGCGATATATCACTTCCATGGGATAATCCAATGCGATATAGCATGACGTGAACTACGGCTAAGGAGATGAAACATTTGGCGAATGAAAGCATCATCATCAAAGGCGCACGCGCGCATAATCTCAAAAATATTGACGTGACGATTCCACGGGACAAGTTCGTTGTCCTGACAGGGCTTAGTGGCTCAGGTAAATCGTCACTGGCTTTCGATACGATCTATGCGGAAGGGCAACGTCGGTATGTGGAATCTTTATCTGCGTATGCCCGTCAATTCCTCGGGCAAATGGAGAAACCGGACGTTGATTCGATTGACGGTCTGTCTCCTGCCATTTCCATTGACCAAAAAACGACAAGTCGGAATCCGCGTTCTACCGTCGGAACGGTTACCGAAATCTATGACTACCTGCGGTTGTTGTTTGCCCGGGTGGGTCATCCTCATTGTCCTGAACATGGCATTGAAATTACTTCACAGACCGTTGAACAGATGGTGGACCGCATTTTGCAGTATCCTGAAAAGACAAGACTGCAGATTCTGGCTCCATTGGTATCCGGCCGCAAAGGTGAGCATAAAACACTGTTCACTGATATAGCCAAGCAGGGCTTTGTACGGGTACGTGTGAATGGAGAACTACGTGAATTGTCTGAGAAGATTGAGCTGGAAAAGAACAAGAAGCACTCGATTGAAGTGGTCGTAGACCGCATCGTAGTCAAGGAAGATGTGCGTGCGCGTCTATCCGACTCTATTGAGACGGCACTAAATCTTTCAGGTGGGCAGTTGCTTGTAGACATTATGGGGCAAGAGGAGTTGCGGTTCAGCTCCAACTTTGCATGCCCTATTTGTGGATTCAGCATAGATGAACTGTCTCCAAGAATGTTTTCCTTTAATAGTCCGTTCGGCGCTTGTCCGGATTGTGATGGGTTAGGAGTTAAAATGGTGGTTGACCCTGATTTGCTCATTCCCGATCCTGAAAAAAGTGTCGAGGATGGGGCTTTTCAGGCTTGGAGTGGTGGAACTTCCACTTATTATCCTCAATTTTTACAGTCAGTATGCGAGCACTACGGTATTCCACAGGACATTCCTGTTAGTCAATTGACGACAGAGCAAATGAACCTCATTTTACATGGAACGGGAGAGCAGAAGATCCGTTTCCGCTATGAGAATGATTTTGGTCAACGTAAGGAAGCCTATGTGACCTTTGAGGGGATTATCCCCAATCTGGAGCGTCGTTATCGTGATACGGCTTCTGAGGGTATACGTGAATTTATTGAAGGCTTTATGAGTGCAAAGCCATGTAACACTTGTAAGGGACACCGACTGAAAAAAGAAAGCCTGTCGGTAACCATTCAAGAGCGTAATATAGCTTTTGTGACAGCTTTGTCTATCGGTGAAGCCTCAAACTTTTTCCATACACTGGAGCTGAGTGAGAAGGAGAAGTCGATTGCCAATCTCATTTTAAAAGAAATTAACAGCCGCCTGGGATTCCTCGTTAACGTTGGTCTGGAATACCTGACTTTAAGCCGTGCGGCAGGCACGTTGTCAGGCGGTGAGGCACAGCGTATCCGACTGGCGACACAGATCGGGTCCAGTCTGATGGGTGTGCTTTATATTTTGGACGAGCCTAGTATAGGATTGCATCAGCGAGATAATGACCGTCTGATTAGTGCTTTGGAGCATATGCGTAATCTTGGCAATACGTTGATTGTGGTGGAGCATGACGAAGATACGATGATGGCGGCGGACTATATCATTGATATCGGGCCAGGAGCTGGAATCCATGGTGGGATGATCATGTCGCAGGGGACTCCGCAGGAAGTCATGGAAGACCCGAATTCCTTAACCGGGCAGTATTTGAGCGGACGCAAGTTCATTCCGGTCAATACCGAGCGGCGCAAGCCTGCTGATAAATGGCTGGAGATTCGCGGAGCCAAGGAGAACAATCTCAAAAATGTGAATGTCAAAATTCCGTTGGGTGTTTTCTCAGCTGTTACTGGTGTATCTGGTTCTGGAAAATCGACGCTGGTCAATGAAATTTTATACAAAACGTTGGCGCGTGATCTGAACCGTGCGAGAGTACGTCCAGGGCAGCATAAAGAAATTCGCGGACTAGAACATATAGAAAAGGTTGTTGAGATCGATCAATCGCCAATTGGTCGTACACCGCGTTCCAATCCTGCAACGTATACTGGTGTATTTGATGATATCCGTGACTTATTCTCGCAGACGAACGAGGCCAAAGTACGAGGCTACAAGAAAGGCCGCTTTAGCTTTAACGTTAAGGGAGGTCGTTGTGAAGCTTGTAGAGGCGATGGCATCATCAAGATTGAGATGCATTTTCTGCCGGATGTGTATGTTCCATGCGAAGTGTGTAAAGGCAAGCGTTATAACCGGGAGACCCTAGAGGTTAAATACAAAGGGAAAAGTATTGCCGATGTGCTGGAGATGACGGTAGAGGATGCAACGGAGTTTTTTGTAAATATTCCGAAGATTCATCGCAAGATCCAGACACTGATGGATGTAGGTTTGGGGTATATCAAGCTGGGTCAGCCTGCGACTACCTTGTCTGGCGGTGAAGCACAGCGTGTGAAGCTAGCCTCCGAATTGTATCGTCGCAGTACGGGCAAAACCATTTATATTTTGGACGAGCCGACAACCGGCCTGCATGTTCACGATATTGACCGATTATTGACGGTGCTGCATCGTTTGGTTGATTCAGGAGAGACGGTGCTGGTCATTGAGCATAATCTGGATGTGATTAAAACAGCCGATTATCTAATTGATTTGGGACCGGAAGGCGGAAGTGGCGGTGGAACGATCTTGGCTACCGGGACACCGGAGCAGCTCGTGAAAGTCGAAGAATCCTATACAGGTCGATACTTAAAGCCGATCCTTGAACGGGATACAGAGCGTAGTCAAGCGCTTCAGACAGTCGATCTATAGATACCGTTTAGCATAGTTTTAAAAGCCCTGCACAGGCAGGAAGGCAGAATACGAACTAGTGTATTGATGCCTTCGTCTTGGCAGGGTTTTATTTTTTTTGTAAAAAAAGAAAACTTTTATCAAATTCCTGCGTTAAAGCATGTGACACATAGTTTACCAAGCGCTGGAATAATAAGTATATACGTATATTCATCGACAGAAAGTCTCTGAGTGGTCTCTAAATTTTGGAGTTTTGGATGTTTAGGCTCGGGCTTGAAAAGGTAAATATATAACTCATGATTATATAGCATCATACGAAGTTCCGTGCCCGCGTGACAACCATTACAAGTTGAAGCGAAACCGTCTGTAGTTTTATCACATCTAAGAGGTTCATACAACATCTCTGAGGAAGTCATGAAGGGAGCTGGAACGCTTGAAGGTTAAGCAAAGTAGAGTTTTACGTACACGTGTGTATACATGGGCAGCAGGAGCTGCTTTGGCGGCATGTTTGATGGGATATAGTGCTGCACCGTCCTATGCCTCCGAGGTGTCCGAGGCGTTTGCGCCCAAACAAGCCGAAATCGAAACAAGTGCGGCAATTGGTAGTATTAAGGATTTAGGAAACGCTCACAATTACATTCAACCCGCAGCGAATGGTGGGTTCTTTATGCTGAACGTCGAGGACGATACAGAAGCAAGTGTAGTACACGTCACATATGGCAAGCTGGACAGTTCTGTGGAGGCTGTATGGAAACATCAACAGGATCTGAACGTACAACCCGGAACAAGCAGCAGTGGAGTCCAGCGGGAGACGTCGGATGGGGGCTTGCTGTTTCTGATTGATTATACAAAACCGAACGGAATACGAGATGTGCAGGCTTCACGATTGGACGAGGATGGAAACACCTTGTGGTCCAAAACATTACCCACAGATGGCTTGATATCTCATGGGCAGGATTCGCAGGTTGGTTTGGAGCCACTGGAGGATGGCAGTTTCCTGGTCTCCTATCTAAACCTTGCGGAGCAGTCCTTCACTGTACTCAAATACACTGAAGCTGGCGATATACAATGGAATCGAACGACGGCCGGAGTGACCTCGGGTTGGCTGGTCGGCAGTCACAATGGATATTATGCGCTTTTGAACAGTTCAGATGGTCCCGTTGGGGTACAAGCAGATGTATATGGTCGCGATATTCGTGACATCCATCTGGACTTAGGATCAGGTAAAGAAATTGCCGCAGTACGTGAGTTGCCGAGCGGTCATATTGCTGTAACAGGGCTTAAAGGAAACAGCAAGCGTACACAGGTGCTAAGTAATGGTCTGCAATTATTTAGTAATACAGAGGACTATGCGGCTGACCGGGTGTATCTGCCTGAGGAGCAGTTGTATGTCCAGTTCAGTGATCAATATGATCCACTGGGTAAAACCACGAAGATGCATGGTATCACCATTACAGGCTTGAAAGGAAACGGTACGAAGGTGTGGGAAACGAGGACTCATTATAAGGAGGATAATTCCTTCGGCATCCGGTATGATACGGGATTGATATATAAGATACCTTCAGGCTACGCGGTGGTGACATCTACAACAGGCGCTCATAAGCCAACAGTACTCGATTTTGCGAAAATATTGATACCGGAGTAATCCGGTGTCTTTTTTTATGAAAGTGAGGGAAACAATATTGCGGGGCTCCATGAGGATAAGAAACAGCCTGCTTGTATATGTCATACAAGCAGGCTGTTAATAGACTCTATATTTAGGATGCAACGTGGCTGGACTGTAAAATAGCAGACAGCTTTTCCTGAAAAGTCGGAATCCCTACACGCTGTACATATGCGTAAAAGCTTTCGCCAGCGCTCCTGTTTTCTTTGTAGAACAGAATGAGCTCTGCCAGTACAGGTCCAACCTGATCCCCGCGTACGCGACCTTTGAGCGCTTTGTTAAACTGGGCGCCTGCTCCAAGCGCTCCGCCGACAGCGATGTCGAACGCGTCGACCAAGCCTTCCGGTGTCTTTATGAGCGAGCCTTGCAGACCAATGTCCGCAATATGCTTTTGACCGCAGGAATTCGGGCAACCGATAAAATGAATGCGCACCTTTTCATCCAATTGCACGTGCTGATCCAAATACTCGGCGACGTCAACCGCCCGTTTTTTGGTTTCCACAATCGCCAGATTGCAAAACTCATTTCCTGTGCACGATACCGTACGGCTCATAAAATGCTTGGGCTGTGGTGTCAGGCGTTGCAGCACGGGGGCTTCCAGTAGTTCATCCACTTGCTCATTCGGCACGCCGCTCAGCAAAATATTTTGCGACATCGTGGTACGAATCTGCCCATCGCCATAGCGGTCAGCCAGTTCGGCCAGTTCATGCAACTCGTCAGCACTAAGGCGACCGACAGGCACGTTCAGACCGACATAGTTCAGGCCTTTTTGGGCTTGAGGATGCACACCGTCAAAATAGGCGGCTTGCCAGCCAATTGTTTTGTCCTCGCCTCGGCCGGGCATTTCACCGATGTACTCGGTGAGCTTAGCCAGAAATTTGTCTGGGCCCCAATCGGCAACAAGGAATTTTAGGCGGGCATGGTGCCTCTTTTCCCGATAGCCGTAATCACGGAATATGGTGGTGACAGCAATAGCAACCTTCAGTACCTCCTCAGGACGAACAAACAAATCCAGAGACTGTGCCATATGCGGCTTGGCGGACAAACCTCCACCAACCATCACATGGAAGCCGACTACTTCTTTTCCATCGAGGATCTTGGTGGCCGGAGTGAAGGACAGGTCGTTAATTTCAGCCTGTGCATTGTTGTACGTATTACCGGAGATAGACATTTTGTACTTACGCGGCAGATTGGAGAAGTCTCGATTTAATAAGAAAAAACGATTTACTTCATCTACAATCTCCTGGGTATCCACCAATTCATTGGGATCGATGCCAGCCAGCGGATTACCGACAATGGTACGCGGGCAGTCTCCACAGGCTTCAAAGGAATACAAATTGACTTTTTCCAGCCTTTCGAAAATATCGGGCAAGCTTTCGACCGTCAACCAGTGAAATTGAATCGCCTGGCGAGTGGTGACATCCACAAGACCGCGTCCGTATAGCGCGGATATGTCCGCCAATGCATGTGCCTGTGCTGAAGTCATGATCCCTGTGTTGATGCGGACCCGCATCATGAAATGACCATCCTTGGGCTTTTGCTGGTATACCCCAGCCCATTTGAAACGGTCCATATCGTCCGCAGAGATCGAGTCATAGCCATCGTTGGCATAGTTTTCGATAATGGTACGGATAACGTCGAGACCGTCCTTTTCCAGTTTGACCAACTCGAATTTGTTAAGCTTATCGGGATGAGCGTTCCAGATTGGTTCGTAGGCCATTCTTTTAACCTCCTTCAAGTGTTTATTTATACTTTAGTGTTTTGGATAGAGGACTCATGATTTTATTCTTTATTTCCGACAATAAAACTAAGATATAATGTGATGGTATCATAGTTGGTTATGCTCGTAAACGAAGGAATGACCTAATTGGTATAACGATTATTTATCGTTTTTGCTTATTTTTTTGATATAAGGATTTGGAAAATTTATAATATAAATAGCATGGGAGGACAGGGATGTAGCAAACGGAGCCTTTTAGAAAAAGATAGGGCTTAAAGCGATTGTATACGTGTCCCCTCTATGGTAGATTTGGACTAACTGATAGAACAGGGTCATGTAAGAGAGGAAATGGTGAGTATATGCGTAAGATGGGGAAAAGGGCAGTTGTTCTGGCTTTGGGCAGCGCTCTATGTGTTTCTGGAACGGCAGGTGCAGCTAGCAGTGGAACTGCGTTAAAGGCCAAAGTCATTAATGGTGGGGTCTATGTTAACGTAAGCGATATGAATAAAGCATTAGGAACCAGCGGCGCATATAACAGCGCAAATGGTACATATACGTTATCGGCCGATCGTGTGCCGCAGGTTGTTAAAAATGTATCTCCTTCTGTGGTCGGTATCATTGGCCGTTCAGCCACGGGAGAGACCGTAGCGGGAGGAGATCGCTACAATCTGGCTCACGGCACGGGTGTCATCATTCGTACAGATGGATGGATTGTGACGAATGCGCATGTTATCGAAGGATTAGGTGATGCCGTGGTTGTAACCTCGGACGGAAAATCTTACGGAATCACCGACAGCTACAGCGATCCGATCAGTGATTTGGCATTAGTCAAAATCAAGGCAAGCGGCCTCAAACCCGCTACCTTGGCAGCTTCAACGAACAGTCTACAGGTAGGTGAGCAGGTAGTGGCTATTGGTACGCCTATATCCTTTTCACTTCGCAATTCGGCAACCTCGGGTGTCGTTAGCGGGCTGAATCGTGGTGTCAACGCTGCTTATCGTTTGATCCAAAGCGATACCGCGATCAATCCTGGTAACAGCGGCGGTCCGCTGGTCAATCTCAAGGGTGAGGTCATCGGGATCAATACGATGAAATTCTCGGCGGTCGGTATTGAAAATATGGGCTTTTCGATTCCGTCGGATACAGTGAAATATGTCATCGGCCAATTTTTCAAATACGGAGAGGTTCGGCGCGCCAGTCTTGGTCTAGGGCTGGAAGAGAGCTGGTCAGCTATCGTCGGATTACCTACCGAGGATCCTTTGAAAGTTACGAAAATTACTTCAGCCAATGCCGTTCAGGCAAAAATCAAGGAAGGCGATGAGCTGTATAGTATTAACGGTAAGCGTGTAGCTTCGGCCATTGACGTCAATGAGCTACTTAAAAACTATCAACCGGGTCAAACGGTGAATGTGCTTATGCAGTCGGACGGTGATATTGTAAAGCGCAAGCTGGTACTGACACAGGATAATGGTGAAATCTATGAGTCCATTCAGTCTGGAGAAGATGGAGAAGATTCGAACGGTTCGGAAGCCGCTGAAGATGGTGGTGTAGCGCCTTCTAAGGAAGCATCGGAGCCAGCTCAAGGGGCAACTACTGGAAAGTGACAATAACGGCTCTTGAATCTATAAAATAAAGCTAAAGGGAGATTTACTGTGAAGCATATTCAAAGAAAAATGATGCGTAAGCTGGGGGTCGGCGCTGTCGCATTGTCCCTTCTGCTTTCTGCTTTGCCAGCAGTTGCAGCAGATCAAGATAAAAACATGCTGGAATTGCGTCTGCAAAGCGGCAGCAATACAGCCGTCGTAAACGGCCAAAATGCAAATATCACGAAGCCCTATTCCAAAAGTGGTGCACTGATGGTTCCGGCTGGTGTGTTTAAAAAGGCATTTAACAGCAAAATCCGATTGGCTGAAGATAATGTGGTTAAAATCACCAGCGGAACTCATGTTGTTTCGCTAACCATTGGTAGCCGTACAGCATGGGTGAGAGGTCACAAGGTAACACTTCCAGCTCCACCGGAAATGTCATCAGGTATCCTCATGGTGCCTCTGCGTCAAGTAGCAGAAGGGCTTGGCGGTAAGTTGGAGAAGAATGGTGCCGGAATCATTATTCGGATGGAAGCACAAGAAGAGGCGGGCACGGTAGCTGAAGAGACACCGAACATTGATAATGATGAGGGCAAGACGCAGATCGGGAACAGTTACTATGACTGGTCTATGAACTATCCAACAGGGCTCGTCATCGGTCAGGGAGGTGGAGATGAGAGTATCTCCACTTTTATGGATGAGAACAGTGCCTACTATATGGAGGTGCACACAGCGTCACAGCCGGTTCCACTGAATGCGGACGATCTGTTGCAACAATTAGTGCAGGCAGCCAAGGAAACGGGAGAAACTGTGATCGATCGAAAATCCTTCCCGAAAGCGAAGGTACCTTATGCTCGTGTCATTACGAAGGATGGGGACGGCGTATTGTGGGAAAATCGTCAGTACTATGACAACGGACGATTGTATGTAGTTTATTTTTCCGATGCTAAAGCAACGAATTATAAAGATCTGGCCCAGTATGCAGGACTTTTAAATTCCTTCAAGACCTCCTTTAATGCGCAGGATAAAAGTATTAAAGACTTGTCTACTGTTGTAGGAGGCACACGCGAGGCCGGGAATCCAGACTACGGTGTGTCACTCAGCATACCCGCAGGCTGGAAAATGGACGATCAACGGATGCAATATGAAAGTAATGATGGATCGAGCTTCCGCGTGAAAATAACCTCAGCTCCAGCGGATGGAAAGTTGGAAAACTGGGGCCAGCAGCTGCAAAAATGGCTGAGCGATTCCTTTGTGTCCACGGCTTATGAGGCACAGAAGACGTATCCGCTGGAGGTTGCAGGCGTTCAAGGGTTAGTACAGGAGTACCGTTATAATTTTGGCGATGGTTGGGTCAAGGAGTACAACGTGCTGATTCAGCAAAATGGATACCGCTATTTGGCTGAATACGCAGTGCCTGAAAAAGTAAGCAAAGGAAATGATCAGTTCAACGCGCTCATTTCCTCGCTTCAAATCGATTTTCAAACCGTAGCGAGTAACTTTGGACAGTTGGAAGAAGACGACTATTTGACAGATAAAACGAAAACGGTCAAAAAGACTTCAAAAGCCTATGAATATACGGTGAATATCCCACGATATTGGACCGCGATTAGCGATCAATTTGAATTGGGCGATGTAGAGTACCAGTTTACTGGAGGACGTTTTTCCGTCAAAATCGACAACGACCAATCATTTGAACTAACGGTATCCCAGCTCAAGGACTTCTACGATAAGCAAGCAAAGAACTACAAAAACCTCAAAGTCGAGGAGGTTAAGGACGTAACGTTTGCTGGTGTTCCGGCAGTTTCCTTTACATTCCATCGTATAGAGGAAGGCGTTGGCTACACAGGCCACCAATTGGTTTTGGAACGTGACGGAAAAACGTATACTGTGACAACGACATTGAATGATGCGAACAACACGGCTGTACAGTCTAACGCACTGGATTCGACGTTAAATTCGTTTAATTTTGTGAAGTAGAAGGTGTAAGTAAAAGATTGGCGAGGTATGGTGGGAAGAGGCTACGCGTGCCATTTGATCCTACGATCGCTGACGCTTCTTCGGATTCAAATGGCCCGCTTCGCTGGCGCCCGCCATAAGATTTCCAATCTTTTTAAAGAGTGAGGTAAGCAGGGAAGGGCGTAGGCAGCTATTTACGATACTTAGATCAGCGAACGCGAACGCCTTTTTTCGGATTCATTGTCGAGTACGCTGGTACCGCACAAGGATGCCTTTTTCTAAAAGGCTTAGGCCTGCCTACTAGCGCGTCTAAGTTGCCTAGTCTCCATCTCCATTTGGCTTCTTGCTGGATAGCACTGTTTACTTCGTTGTTCCTCTTGTTTTATATGATTCCTCACCTCCAAAGTACCGTTTGACGGGAATGGGGGTGTTTTTTATGTTTTAGTAAGAGATTTTTACGAGGAATCGCTTGGAAAGTGTAGAAGCTTGGGGCGCAGTCTGGTACACTAGATTAGTTACAAGATAAGAATGATTATGCCGCAAATGTTCGTGATGCGGATTTTTTGAGTTGGATGCCATTTATCCCTCGAGCTAGTGGTTCAGAGTGGGGATGATCGGATAGGATGATAATTCATAGGGCTATAAAATAAGCAGCATCGCTGCTCTGGAAAATAACGTTTAGCTCAAGGTTAATCAGTTATTTCTCCATATAGGGAGGACAAAGATGAAATCAGTAGTACGAAGAGAAGATGTTGAGCTTCTGGCACCAGCCGGTGACTGGGATTGTATGCGTGCGGCGGTGGCAAACGGGGCTGATGCGATCTTTTTCGGGGTGGAAAAGTTCAACGCACGGGCACGGGCGAATAATTTCCGCATGGAGGAACTGCCTGAAATTATGGCGTTTTTGCATAGCTATGGGGTTAAAGGTTTTTTAACATTCAATATATTGGTATTTGAAAACGAGTTGGAGGACGCTAAGGAGCTGGTCGATGCCTGTATTGATGCTGGAGTCGATGCCTTAATTGTCCAGGATATGGGCTTGGTGAAAATGATCCGCGACATTTCACCGGATTTTCCGATCCATGGTTCTACCCAAATGACGATTACCTCGCCGGAAGCGGTAGAGTTTACAAAGCCGTACAATATGGAACGGGTCGTGCTTGGACGCGAAAACAACCTGAAACAGATCCAAAAAATAGGCGACCAGGCGAGACTTCCAATGGAGGTATTCGTACATGGAGCATTATGCGTATCTTATTCTGGCCAATGCCTGACTTCAGAAATGTGGGGCGGCCGCTCTGCTAACCGTGGTGAATGTGCACAGGCATGTCGTTTGCCTTACGATCTGATGGTGGATGGAGAGCAGAAGCCAATGGCAGATGTGACGTATCTGCTGTCACCTAAGGATCTAGCAGCGATCGACTTGATGCCTGAACTGATCGACGCGGGTGTTGTTTCTTTTAAAATTGAAGGGCGACTGAAAACACCTGAATATGTGGCGAATGTGGTCAGCAAGTACCGCAAGGCCATTGATAAGTATTTTGATGGCGATACGTCCAAGACCAGCAAAGAAGATATTCGCGAGCTGCAGCAGAGCTTTTCACGCGGCTTTACGCACGGTTTTCTCGAAGGAACCAATAACAAGAAGCTGGTTGACGGTACGTTCCCGAAAAGCCGGGGTGTGTATCTTGGGCGAGTGGAACAAATCCTTCGTGATGGCGTAGTTTGCCGTATTGATGCACCGCTCAAGCGTGGCGATGGTATTGTATTCGATGCGGGAGATCCCACGCAAAAAGAAGAAGGCGGACGCGTATACGATATCCGTCGCAAGGGCGTGAAGATTGAAGGCGAAGCCGGAGAAGGCTGGATCATTGACATCGTAGCGGGACGCAACGATGTGGATCTGCGCCGTGTACACGTGGGCGACCGCATTTGGAAGACCAACGACCCGGCGCTGGACAAGCGTCTGCGCCAGTCATATGACACGGACAAGCCGTACCGTGTCTTCCCGGTACATGTGCGGGTCAGCGGCTCCCCGGGGCAACCGCTGTCGACGTGGTGGACCGACGTGCAGAAGGGCACAACGGTCCGCGTGGACTCCGAGCTGGAACTGGAGATTGCCCAGAAGCGTCCGATGACGCACGAACTGCTCGAAGAGCAGTTCGGCCGACTGGGCGGAACGGTGTTCCAGCTGGAAGAGCTGGACGTCCATCTGCATGGGGACGTCATCGTGCCGATGCGCGAGCTGAACGGTATCCGCCGTCAGGCGGTGGAACTGCTCGCGGGCGAGCGCCCCAAACCGCCCGTGTACACGAAGCGGACGGTCGAGGTGTATGACGATGCATCGACTCCGGCATCGTCTGTGGCACGCGGTCAGGCAGAGCTGACCGCGCTGTGCCGTAGCCTCCCTCAGGTGGAGGCTGCGCTTGAGGCCGGCGTGGAATTCATTTACGCCGATTTCGAGTTCATCAAGCAATTCCCGGCAGCCGTAGAGGCTGTGCATGCTGCAGGCCGCCGAATTGCGCTGGCGACCCCGCGTATTCACATGCCGGGTGAAAATGGCTACCACAACAACATCCTACGCCTGAAGCCGGATGCTGTGTTGGTACGCAATCCAGGGGCACTGTATTTCTACTTGCGACACCGGTTGGAGAACCCGGACGCACATCACCCGCAATTGATTGGTGACTTCTCGCTGAATATAGCCAATCATAAAGCGGCTGATCTGTTCCTGGATTCCGGCTGCGACTTGGTTACGCCTTCGTACGATCTGAACATTCAGCAAATGGTTGATATGCTCAGACGTACGCGTACCGATAAGCTGGAGATCGTGATCCAGCAGCATATGCCAATGTTCCATACTGAACATTGCGTATACTGTACCTTTATGAGTGAAGGCACCGACTACACTAACTGTGGACGTCCGTGTGAGGACCATCGCGCATCCCTGCGTGATCGAATTGGTATGTCTCATCCGGTCCGTGTGGACGAAGGCTGCCGCAACACGGTATACAACGCGATTGAGCAATCCGGCGCGGAATACCTGTCCAACTTCCTGGAGCTGGGCGTGTCCCGTTACCGCGTGGAATTTTTGGAGGAGACACCGGAGCAAGTGCATGAGGTTATTGATCTCTATAACCGTGCCCTGCGCGGAGAAATCAGCGGAACACAAGTATGGAAAACGCTGAAAGCGACGAATCAGTTGGGTGTTACACGTGGGCAGCTGGTGAAGTAAATAACTGTATATTTGTTCGGGAGCCAGAAAGATTCCGGCAGCATAATATATTAATATAGAAAGCAAGTGATTAGAAGACATGTTCTCTTTGAGGGAAGATGTCTTCTTCTTTAACCTATCAAATTCATCTATCTTCCTGTTATAATCATAGACAGTATATCTATCCGTTATATTGAAGACAAAAGGAGTTTTAACCTATGAAAATCCGTAAAGCGATTATTCCTGCTGCGGGATTAGGAACCCGGTTCCTTCCTGCTACAAAAGCGATGCCTAAAGAGATGCTTCCCATTGTAGACAAACCAACAATTCAATATATTATTGAAGAGGCTGTTGCATCTGGTATAGAGGATATCATTATCGTTACTGGTAAAGGCAAAAGGGCGATTGAGGATCATTTTGACTACTCCTTTGAGCTGGAGCATAATTTGACTGCGAAGGAAAAATGGGATCTGCTCAATGAAGTGCGTAAACCATCGGAGATGGCAGATATCCACTATATTCGTCAAAAGGAACCCAAAGGGTTGGGGCACGCTATCTGGTGTGCACGTAAGTTTATCGGTGACGAACCTTTTGCCGTCCTTTTAGGGGATGACATCGTTGAGTCTGAGAATCCGTGCCTCAAACAGATGATAGACGTGTTCGATGAGTATCAGCGTTCTGTTGTAGGTGTAAAACAAGTGGATTGGAACGAGGTACATCGTTACGGCATAGTTGAAGGTCATGCACTTACTTCCAAAATCTCTGAGGCGGAACGATTGGTAGAAAAGCCAAAGAAGGAAGAAGCAACCTCCAACTTGGCGATTATGGGACGTTATATCTTGACGCCTGATATTTTTGATATCCTGGGCCAGCAATCTGCGGGAGTAGGCGGGGAGATTCAATTGACGGACGCATTGTCCAAGCTGGGAGAAAAGAATCCGATCCTGGCCTACGAGTTTGACGGGAATCGCCATGATGTTGGCGAGAAATTGGGATTCATTGAAACTACTATTCATTATGCTCTGCAGCATAACGAAATCAAGGATGAAGTACTGGCTTATATGAGACAGGTTATTGAAAAGATTGACCAACAAAAATAGACAGCTCACCTAACCTCACCTTATCAAAATAAAAAAGAGACTACCGGATGATATAACATCATCTGATAGTCTCTTTTTTTCTGCTATTTCTCCGATTTTAACTGAGCAATTTGCTCTTTTTCCTTCGGATCAGCTTTTATTAGTTTATCGTACAATGCTTTGTCATCCTGCCCTTGCTTTTGCAGAGCGACGATATAATATCGAGCAATCTCACGATTTGTAGCGTCGCTCAGGTCGTCTTTCAAGCCGTTTTTGAGGATGCTTGCAGCCTCAGCAGGCTTACCTGACATGAACTCAATTTTTCCAGTACTGAGCGCAATACCCGGAGTTACTTCAAAAGTACGTGTCAACTCAATTTCAGGTGGAACCGTCTTAATATGAGCTACCCCATCCAGAACCTTCTGATAAGCAGCGAGACCTGCTTGGAAATATTTCTGTTCCTTGGCTGTGTCTTTCTGCTCATGTGCCTTATTACCAATAGTGTAAGCTTGGGTAATCAACATATTGTACCAGTCATTGTCCCAGACAAAGTTGGAAATGTTATTTTCCAAAATACTGAAGGCTTGCTCATGCTCACCTTTTGCTTTTAAAAGGTTAACTTTGGAGTTATACATGATTTTATTATACGGTTCTGCCTTCAGGCCCGTATTAAGTACCTCTATTGCAGCGTTATAAAATTCCTCTTTTTTCGTTTGATCATACACATTCTTGTACAGTGCAGCCAATCTTATAACCGAATCTGGGTGCGTAGGACGAAGTTCAAGATCCTTATTAATGGCACTTTGGATTTCCTCAAAAGATGTGCTGACCGCCATGATCTGTTTGGCAGATGTGGCAGCATTGGCCGATTGCACGAAGCGGAGACCTGCAAAAAGCACCACAATGCTTAGAATGCCGATGACTGCACTATACATGATTCGGAATCCGGAAGCACTCATGGACAGGCGTTTAAGCGGCTTGCTGTCCATAGCAGCGGCCATACCACCAAGACTCACAAATACCAGTATGCCCATGAACACGTAACTCAGATTAAAGTCTAGCAAGCTATGAAGTAAGATTGAGAGTGCCAAAATGAGATACAGGAAGTGAGAATCCCGTTCTTCATCATCTTGTCTCATATAGCTACGGATATATTTATAGAAAATATATAAGATAAATGACATGAAAATTACAAAACCGAGAATACCAACTTCAACCAGATACTGCATGAAGAAGTTATGGGCCTGACGGCTTGTGTAAGGATAATCTTGGTATTTCTCGTATAAAGTAGCCCAACCGCCGCCGCCGGTGCCAATAACAGGATGATCTTTAATCAATTTGGCAGCATCCTGATAGAATACAAGACGTTCCAGTACACTATGCTGCCGGAAATTGATATTTTCAAACCGGACCTGGACGTTTTCTGGTAGTACGCTGCGCAGGCCAGTTCCAATAAACAGAAAAGCCAGCAAGCCAATCACCACAACTGATCCAACAGGTAGCCACAGGTTGGATAACTTGCGGGAGGCCCATCCTTTGAGGGCATTTTCCAACTTCGGTGCCAGATAACGTTCAACAAGCCACAGTACGACAGCTACAGCCAGGGAGACACCAATAAGTAACCCCCAAGCCTTCGCAGCCTCTCCGCCGTTGTAGGTCTTGTTGAGTTGTAAACCCATATTTGTAATTGGCGCCAAGATAGATATTGACGCTACACCAGCAATGGCACAATGCAAAATCCATATAATCTGACGTGCTGGTTTAAAGAAGAGCAAAAGCAGTACGAAAACGACTGGCAACATAACCAGACCGCCCCGTGACAAGGTCAGGAACAGCGAGACCAGGATGGGCACCAACATGAAACCATGAGTAGCCTTGCCATACCATGATTTTGATTTCATTAAACAAAAAACGGCAGCGAATAGGAAAGCCATTAGAAAGGCGGCATATGTATTCGCATATTGAAACACTGATGTCAGCCGGAGACCATTTGTATCTGTCATAACTGCATTGGTATAACGATATTGATACACATATTGGGTAAACCAGCCTACCATCTTGCCGGCAAGTACCCACTGTCCAAACCAGTTAATAAAGCCAAAGCCTACAATGACATAAGCAACAGTCATAATCAGGTTGTGAATAATCTTATTGCCTAAGCGATCTTGTAGTAGATAGATTGAGATGATAAACAGAGCGGCATATATGCACTGTACCACCACCATATTCATGGCCAGGTAATGCGAAGCTGCTGAAGTCAGTGAAAGCACATAAGACAGGGGAAGCAGCAGTACTAATACAGCCAGCCAATCCCTTTGCTCTTCCAGCTTGAATTTCTTATAATAAGATACGATTGCCAGGATCAACAGAATCGAGGCGATGATAACAGCCCAATAGAGAGGCTTTTCAAAATCGAGCATTTGCCCATTAAAAAGTGCAGCCTGGAAGGGAGCCCAAGCTAAAAACAGAATCATGCCAACAATTAACACCCAAAACATAGCCGGCCTTTTATCGTCACGGGTCGACGTTTTGGCCTGTTTCCCGTATACTGGATTCGACAAGGTTTACAATCTCCTTTTCTTGTAGATACGTCAACATTTTAGCATAATGACGCTTTGGAACCAACTAGCAGTATATCAAGACATGCTAACTCATTTAAATTAAAAACTTAATTATAGGAAGAAGAGATATTGAGAATGTATTTAAGAACAACATTAAAAAGTATTTTTAACCATAAATATCTTATTAAAAATTTTATGGTCAAGGATCTGAAAAATCGCTATCAAGGTTCCATGATGGGTTTCTTGTGGTCAATCATCCACCCGTTGACAACTCTTGCAGTCTACTCACTTGTTTTCTCATGGATGCTAAAAATGAGAGTGGGTGTGGAACTGGGAACCAATAATTTTACACTGTGGATGTTCGCAGGGTTGCTCCCATGGATTTTCTTTTCGGAAACTCTTAGCCGCGCTACCTCAGTTGTGCTTGATAATAGTAACTTAATTAAGAAAACAGTATTTCCTTCTGAAATTTTGCCGATTTCTTTGTTGCTTTCTAACGCGGTGAATTTTCTGATCGGTTTTCTAATATTAATTGGCGGAATGTTTTTCTTAGGTCAACATGTCTCGGGCCTTTCGTTACTGTATGTATTGGTATATATATTCCCTTTGGTGTTGTTTACTCTTGGATTCTGCTGGTTATGTGCCAGTTTAAATGTTTTCTTTAGAGATTTGGGACAGATTGTAAGTGTAGTTTTAAATATTGTTTTTTATGCTAGTGCAATTATATATCCTATACATGTTGTACCACAAAAATTCCAAGGTTGGTTTTTCTGGAACCCGTTAATACATGTGGTACAAGGAATAAGAGATGCTTTGTTTAAATTACAGTTCATTGAGGACAGGGAGCTTATTTATCTTTATACTTTTTCAATTATAGTGTTTTGTTTGGGGCAATATATATTCCAAAAATCGAAAAAAGGATTTGTTGATGTACTATGATGAAAAACGACTTGGCAATAGAAATTGGAAATATAACGAAGACATATAAAGTATACAATAAGCCTTATCATAAATTGCTTGAGATCTTCAATTTAGGAAAAAAAAATACTGAAATAAACGCTTTGAAAGGAATCTCTTTTAAAGTGGAAAAAGGGAAAACATGCGGTATAGTTGGTCCTAATGGTTCTGGGAAAAGCACACTTCTTCAAATCCTCACAGGGATTTTGCAACCTACATCTGGATATTTTAACGTGAAAGGTAGGATATCTGCACTGTTAGAACTTGGTGCGGGTTTTAATCCAGATTATACTGGGAGGGAGAATATATTTTTATATGCTTCCATACTAGGAGTAGAGAAAAAGGAGATTGAAACAAAGATAGATGAAATAATTGAGTTTGCTCAAATTGGCGATTTTATTGATAGATCTGTTAAAACATACAGTAGTGGTATGTATGTGAGGTTGGCATTTGCGGTTGCCATCAATGTGGACCCTGACATTCTCATTGTTGATGAGGCACTCGCAGTAGGAGATGAAAGTTTTCAAAGGAAATGCTTTAGAAAGTTCGAGGAACTAAAAGAAAAGGGCGTCACTATATTATTCGTAACTCACAGTTTGGGGTTAGTTAAGCAATTTTGTGATGAAGCAGTTTTAATTTATAAAGGGGAACTTATTGAGCAAGGACATCCGAATCACGTCATAAATGTTTACACTAAGCTTATTGCTGAAATGGAAAATGGAGTGAAGGTCACTAAGCCAACAGAAAAAAGTAGTGACATCCCGATTTTGGGCGAATCAAAATTGTTGGATAGCAAACAAGCTCCTTCAGAGTATAGATACGGCAATGGGGAAGGGAAGATTATATCCTTTAGGTTAGATGGCGAAGACGGGAATAAATCAAGAATATACAGGCATGGCGAAAAAATAACCATTTCCCTCAAACTTCAGTATTATAAGGACACTTATTCTTCACTTGCAGCCTATACGATTAAAACTGTTTCGGGGGTCGAAATAACCGGAACGAATACCAGCTTCGAGGGTTTGGATTTAAAAAATTATAAGAAGGATGATATTTTAAATGTTGTCTTTACTCAAAACACAATATTAAATGCAGGAGATTATGTTGTATCTTTGGGATTTATTGAATTAGTTGATGATAATATCGTAGTTATGGACAGAAGATATGATGTTTTAACTTTTAAAGTCGCAGAAACCAAAAAAGCAGCCGGCCTTGTAGATCCTAAAGTTGAAATAAACGTAAGCAAAGTAATGAATAACTTAACTTTAGAGAACTCGGAGTGATCTTATGAATGATTTATTCAAACAAATTTATCCTATACATGAAGGAATTTATTTATGTTCTGAAAGTGGACATTATTATTCTGACTTAGATAATAAGCGGATGAGTAAACTAGTTGCTGAATGTATCTCTAAAGGATGGAGAACGGCTGTTAAGGAAAATTTTTATGATAATCCTTTTTTATTCAATATCATTACAGATGAATCCAGAGCAGATTGGCAGTATCTATTGCCGTTAACTGAAGATTCAGTAGCACTGGATATTGGGGCTGGCTGGGGGACTATTTCCATTCCGCTTGCACGTAATATTAAACATGTTGTTGCATTGGATGGAACCTTAGACCGTCTTCAATTTCTGTCTACCAGAGCAAAGCAAGAGAATATAGAAAATATTACGGTTATTCACGCGGACATATTTAAGCATCCTTTTAAAGAAGCGAGTTTTGACTTAGTTTCCTTTAATGGGGTATTAGAGTGGGTGGGACTTAATGATCTGGGCCAGAATCCACAAGAAAGACAGAATGAGGCTTTAAGAATAGCTTACAGTTTACTCAAACCTGGAGGCTATCTATACATTGGGATTGAAAACGCTCTGGGGCTAAAATATTTGCTTGGCGAACCTGACGATCATACGGGGATCAAATATATTAGTTATTTGAGTAGAGAAGAAGCCAATGAAATAAGTTTAAAGTGGAATAAAAATGAATATAGTACTTATACGTACACAAAGCAGGGTTATCAGCAACTGTTGGAGATTTCAGGATTCAGTAACATTGACTTTTTTTATCCGCATCCAGATTACAAAAGGATTGAGTTTCTGTACAGTCTGTCCGAAAAAAACGTATCAAGCTATTTAGTCGAATTTTTACGTTACACAAAATCCAGCTCTTCAATTAGTGAACGTGTAAATGATTTGGAGAAGTTTCTAATCGAATATGAACAGTTAAGTCCATTTCCTGCTTCTTATAGTATCTTTGCTCGTAAGGAGGAGAACTAATGATACCTCAGATTAAAAATTATGTAGAAACAAACTGGAACCGATTTTTCGAAATTAAGCCTTCGACACTTCAATTTCTTTTATTATCTAATCCTCAGGGGAAAAAGATTACGCATGGAAAATGCACAGTGCTTATTTTTAAAAACCACGAAGCCAAGCCTACCCTAGTTGCTAAATTTTTAAGGGATCGTAAGGGACGCCAGGAGAAGATCGTTAGTGAATATAAAATTCTTGATAAAATAAGTGGTTGGGGTCAAGCTCCTCAACCTTTTGATTTGTTAAGAATCAACAATCGTTATGTTTCATTTGAAGAATTTAAGCCAGGCATTTCCCTCAAGTCCAGATTGCAGCGGACAGTCAACAAGCTTTCTTTAAATAATTTAGAAGATGTTATTGATCATGTTCGTTCAGACTTTCGAAATACTGGAGTCTTACTGAATCGCTTTGCAAATATAGAGATACCGATTCTAGAAATAGATGATAATAGTAACTACGCACACAAAGCAGTAGAAAACTATAGTGAGTTAACTTCTTTATTAAGTTTGTCTGATAACAATCGTAAAATATTAAATAAGCTGGTTGAGGTTGATAAGGAAACCGACCAGCCGACAAAAATGGTGCATTTTGATTTAACCCCATCCAATATATTGGTAGATAAAGGGGAACTCAACCTTATTGATTTTGAATTCAGTATCCCTTCTAAAAGCTATTTTCTAGATCCATTAAGATTTAGTTTTTATTATTTTTATTTACTTTATGAATTGAATTTGTTCCGTGGCCTTTCATGTGAAGCAAGCTTCTATCATTTTTTTGCGGAAAATGAAATCACACAGAGTATGGTTCATGAGTTTTTTGAGGCAACCATTGAAGGGTATAGACAAGAATCGTTTTTTAGTTATATGTCTTTATTTTTGTTGAGCAATTTACAACTTCAATTAGATGAAACTGATTTTATTAATGATGACTTTGTTGTGCAAACCAATAATCTGTTGACTATCTCGCTGGATGTTTTGCAAAATAATGAAGTTAATTTGGCTGTTTATGAGAGTAAAGTAGTTGAAATGACTAATGAAGAGGTTAGAATTGAGTATGGTAAGTGCCAAAATGTAATTGCAAATTACGAAGCCGCAATTCAGGAAAAAGATCAACAACTGGCACAAAACCTCGAATATATAGAGCATTGTCATAAGGTGGTAGTCGAGAAAGACAAGGAACTGTTGAAAAACACTGAATATATTGAACAGTGCCATGCTACAATTACTGAGAAAGATGGACAATTAGAGGAGAATAATCGTTATATCTCGTTGTGCCATGACTCTTTAAAAGAAAAAGATGAGCATTTAGCGGTTTTACAAGAGAATATCTCACAAAAAGAACAAACACTTGCAGACTTGAAAGCGCAGTTGGTGCAACATGAACAGCTTATTACGAGCTTGCAAGAAAAACTAAATCAAAATCCATTTGTTAGAGCTTTTCAAGAATTTAGAAAAAGGTGAGAATTAAAAATGGAAGTGCGATCCTGTGATATTATTATTCCTGTGTATAATGCACCGGAAGAATTAGAAGAATGTGTACAGTCATTATTTCGTTACACTAATTTAAAAGAAAATAGAGTTGTAATTATTAATGATTGCAGTCCTGATTCTAAGGTGAATGAATATCTCGCTACCCTAGATAAACAGGAAGGTTTAATTATTCTACAAAATGAAAAAAATCTAGGTTTTGTAGGTACAGTTAACAGAGGTATGTCCTTCTCGCAGGACGACGTAGTACTGTTGAATAGTGACACGGTCGTTACAGCTGGATGGTTGGAAAAGTTAAAAGAAGTTGCATATTTAGATGAATCTATTGCAACAGTCACACCACTAACAAACAATGGAAGTATTTGCTCTGTTCCAAAATTTTTAGAAGATAACTCAATTCCCGAGGGTTATACAGTAGAAAGCTTCGCACACTTTATTGAAAATATCTCTCTGAAAGAATATCCTGAAGTGCCTACCGCAGTTGGTTTTTGTATGTATATTAAAAGAGTGATCATTGATGAAGTCGGATTGTTCGATCAGGAGACATTTGGTAAAGGGTATGCAGAAGAAAATGATTTCTGTTGCAGAGTTATTGAGCATGGCTATAAAAATGTGATTGATGATCACACATTTATATACCATAAAGGATCTATGTCTTTTAAAGGTGACAAACTGGCCTTATTAAATAAAAATTTAAAAACTTTAAATGCCAGATATCCTTATTACGATAAAAATGTTCATGATTTCATTGTTAAAAATCCATTGAAACGTATACATGAAAATATAAACATTAGATTACCACATTATGTTGATTCTTACAAAACCCGCGGCAATATACTTTATGTTCTTCACAATTTCTTTGACGAGAGCTATACTCAGCCAATTGGTGGGACGGAGTATCATGTTAAGGATATTGTATCGGAGTTAGAAGATTATTACGCTTTTGTATTAGTGACGAATGGAAATGAGTTGGTGCTAAAGCAGTATCTTAAGGGTGATTTTATTGCAAAGTATCATTTTCCTTTACGTGATTCTATCTCTATACAACATTTTCATCATCAAGAATATAGTGAAATTGTAGAAAAAATCTTGGGGACTTTTGAGATTAGCCTTGTGCATATACATCATTTGATCAGGCATTCTTTTGATATCCCTCATATTGCTCATAAATTAAATATACCAGTAATTTTCACTTTACATGATTACTATTTATTCAGTCCTAAAGTGAATTTATTGGATGAGAATAATAAGTACATTTTAGAAAGTGGAAATGAAGAAGAAAAATTCAATTCCTCCTTGAGAGCTGCTTATGGATTTCATACTCCATTTATAAAGAAATGGAGAGAAAAAGTTGAAGGTATGACTAGTAAAGTAGACCAATTTATTACACCTTGTGATTTTTCAAAAGATTTATTTATAAAGTACTTTCCTTCTTTAGAAAACAAGATTTCTGCTATCGAACATGGTGTTACTATTGAGAATAATTTAACAGGCTCTGAAATTTCATATGTGAAATCAGAGGAAAAAGAAATTAAAGAATGGAATATTGGATTTTTAGGCGGGCTTGCACCTAATAAAGGTAGTGATTTGATTTATAAATTGATCACAAAGTACCCTAGGAATCATATTAATTGGCATTTAGTTGGTGGTCTGGGAGATCAAAAATTAAATTTATTGAATCAAAATAATCTCCATAAGCATGGGGAGTACAAAAGAGAAGAACTGAGCCATATTATAAAACAACTGGATCTGGATTTAATTTGTTTGTTATCTCCATGGCCAGAGACTTTTTCTTATACGTTAACTGAAGCGTGGTTGCATGATATACCTGTTCTGGTTACTCCTATGGGAGCCCTTAAGGAAAGAGTTAATAAGGTAGGCGGTGGATGGGTATCCCAATCTCTTGAACTAAGCGATGTTATGAAGAAAATGGATGAAATTATTGATCATGGGCAAAATGAACTGGCTAAAATTAAAATTAATATTAGTGAGTATAACTTTAAAACAAAATTAGAGATGGTAGCTCAATATAAAGAATTGTACGATAGGTTCGAGAGTTCTAAAGAGCCGATTAAAACAATAACTGTATTTGATAATGCTGATCTTCTTGTATCCTTAAAATATTATTTCCCTCATGATAGTAATATAACATCACATGAGTACCATAACCAACTTAACCAATTGGAAACAGAATTAATGAACATGAGAAATACAATTGGATGGAAGGTTTTGACTAAACTTAGAAACAATAATAAAGGTTCTTTGAAAATGGGAAAGAAGCTAATTTATTTTATTCTTAAGTTCAAAGCCTCAAAAAGATAGATTCGATGTGAATTAGCATATTTTTATAAATATTCTATTAGCAAATTTGGACAGATGAATCCTGCTTTCCTATGTAGGATTTTTTCTTTTTTACATTATCTATAGATGTACTTGTGTTGGGAGTAATAATTCTAATGAAAGAGTTGATTATTTGAGCCAGAAATCAGCACTACTTGAAAATCGAATGATTGGTAAAGAGAATAATTTTGATTTTATGAGGCTTGCCGCTGCAGTTATGGTATTGCTTTCGCATTCTTATCCAATCTCAGGGAATGCAAATGAGTTTTTTGCTAAAATAACAAATGGCCAGTGGCCACTTGGAGGAGTATCTGTTGCCATTTTTTTTGTTATTAGTGGCTTTTTAATAAGTATGAGTTTTAATAAAACGCATAGTAAGTTTAGGTTTGTTTTCAATAGAATATTAAGAGTTTTTCCGGGCTTGATTTGTGCCGTTTTGTTTTCAACTTTCATCATTGGAGCTGTTGTAACTAATAATAATTTAAATGATTATTTAACTAATCCTCAGACATATGATTATTTAAAGAGTTCATTCCTTTTCCCTGTTTACTATGAATTACCAGGTGTTTTTACTGGAAACATTTATCCCAATTCAGTAAATGGCTCATTGTGGACTTTGCCTTATGAGGTTCTATTTTATGCATTGGTTTTGATTATAGGATCTATTGGCTGGTTTAGTCATAAAACTCGCGAAACCCTATTGCTTTTATTTGTACTGGTTTTATATCTAAATATATTCTCTCCTCATATTTTTGATAATTATAACTTTTACGGGATAAGTATGGGTAGCGCAAATTATCTCTTAGGCTATTTCTTGGCAGGTACGGTTATGTATTGCTATAGAGATCAAATTATTATTTCGAGAAAGCTAATGCTATGTTCTTTTATAGTTATATTAATAAGTTTTAAATTTGGTGGTTTGAAAGAAGTTTTTATGATCTTTGGGAGCTATCTTATTATTTGTTTTGCTTATTCTCAGAAAATAAAAATGTATAAAATAAATAAGTATGGTGATTTTACTTACGGTATGTATATTTACGCATTTCCTGTTCAACAATTTGTTATATGGATTTTCGGTGGTGGCAAAATGAATACCTTTTTTCATTTTTCTATTTCTTTTATTATTTGTTTGGCTTGTTCGTATTTATCTTGGCATCTAGTTGAAAAGAAATTTTTAAGTTTAAAATTACTTCATAAGAACAAGAGGGAGCCTGAGCATGAGCAATTTGAAGTCCTTTCTTCCTAAATCCTCAATGCACCTTTTAATATCAAGTGTGTTGGCTGTACTTATATCGCTAATTTCAACCGTGTTTTTTTTAAAGGTTTATGCTAACGGCAAGCAAGTTTATCATGACATCATTGCAGGCAACATCGTATGGTCTGATCAATTTAAGAGTTTGGATTATTCGATAATCTACTTTTTCATTCTCTGCTTCTGTTTGTTTTTAATTCCCTTAATATATTTTGTGAATAAAAAAAATATAACGGAATTACAAATGAGTCCAGCAGGACTTTTCGTATCCAAAAATTTATTGGTCAGCTTCTTTCTCTTATTTTACGCGGTCAGTTTTTATTTTTTTAGTGGGAATAGTTCTTTCATTTATATTTCTATTTTGATGTTTATAACCTATTTTGTTGTTGAATGTAAAAAAAATGATACAACAGATAAAGAGCAAGTCTTTACAAGTATTATTGTATCTCTTACTTTTACTTATTTCGCAATTATAACGCTGCTTTTCGTCTTTAGCTTTGTTAACCCGAATTCTTCTTACAAATTAGCGCAGTTTTTCCCGGAAGTTCTGACTCTGTTAGTTTGGATGATTCAAGTTGTAATTTACTTTTATAAAGAGCGCGTACTTACCACTCTGACAAAAACCTTAATGTATTTATCTCAATTAATTCTTCCTTTTATAACGTTAGTGTTAGTGTTTGGTGTATATCAGACAGGAAATAAAATTGAATTGCATAGAAATAATTTTACATTAGCTATTATGGCTTCTATAGCTATTATACTGTTTATTTACACTGTTCTTTTGATTTTAAAACACAGAAAATGTGAAGTTAGTAATGTGTGGGATTACATATTCTGGCCTTCATTAATACCGATGACGATCATTATGTTGTACTCCACTCCTGTTTATAGTGGCTTTGTTTCAGATGATTTCCATTTAGGCGAAATTTTCATGCCCTTGCAACAGATGTTGAATTATGGATTGAAGCTCAATGTAGATATAATGTCAATTCAGGGAATAATGGGTCCAATGTATAGTCTTATTAATGACTACGTTTTTAATGGAAATCTATCAAGTATCAACTATACGTTTGTTGCATTTCCTATAATTATGGGTGCCCTGGTAGTGTTGCTTATAAAAAAATTATATGGCTCTAAATGGGCCTTTTTATTTATTGTATTTTCTTTACCGATATTATATGAATCAGGTATGAACAGAACTTATTTAATTGTTCCTTATGTGCTAATTCTTTTTCACAAAAAGACACTTTCCAATCCTGTAAAGTGGGTCATTCTTTATTTTTGGATGTCTTTAATTCATTGTTTGTATAATCCATCCATGGGTGCGGCTTTAACAGTAGCCTTTTTTCCTCTGTTTGGTGTGATGTTATATAGGACGATAAAGCTTAAGTTATGGAGTAAGGTATTTCTTAAACACAAATTATTATTTTGTGCTTTATTGGTAATTCAACTTTGTATATTAGCAATGTTACTCCCAACATTATTGGGGACTATTCAATTTATTCTTGATAATGGTTCTGCTAATACACTGGCATACGGGATAAGTCTTTTTTCTGAATCCCAAACTTCTCCAGAATGGTTTCCTAAGCCCTTCCCTTACGATAAACTGAATAGATTGCTTTGGGAAGCTATTAGAATTGGAGGATGGTTATTCACGCTACTTCTTTTTGTGGGATTAATGATTTTTAATGTGAAAAAAGCAGTGTCTTTCAATAAAGAAAATCAAACTTATCTCATGATTTTATATTGTATTGTATCGATTATATTCTTAATATTAATTACCGGATATAGCTTAGGTCGTTTAGATTCTGGTTCAATGCATCGCTCCGGATCAATTACTTTTATATGCTTTTCTTTTTTAATACCAGCTCTGTATGTCTTTTTTCTTAAAAATAAGTTTAATGGTGCAGTTCATCATATATATTTAATCGTATTTGCAATATTGTTAGGTTCTGTGGCAACTTTCGGACAGCAGCAGGCTTTTAGAATTACAGAAAAACTAGTACAACCAATGGTAGTGCCAGAGAACGCTATTTTTGTAAATGGTGCAAAACAGGGTCTTCCGGATGTTGGTGAGGGATTTATTGCTAAGGAAAGATGGCAAGAGATGTTGGATTTTAAAACAGTACTCTCAAAAATGTTGAAAACAGGAGAGACTTATGCTGATTTAACAAATCGAACGCTTTTTTATGAGATAACTAACAAAAAGGTTCCTACTTTCTACTCTGCAGATTATCTTGCTGCCAATAAAGAGATTCAAGAAAAAATGATAAAAAATCTTGATAAAGAAGCACCGCCATTAGTTTTTATTGGTCCAGCAATAAGGCATGATGGAGGCCCCGCTTCAATTCGTGCCTATAGATTATATAAATGGTTTTTAGAAAGAGACTACGTATACTATCAATATAATTCTCTTCAATTTTTGGTGAGCAAGCAGAGAATGTTGGAAACTAAAGCTTATGATGGTACAACTGATACCGATGAAAACGAATTAAGAGCAGTTTTTCATCAAAAGGATTTACAATCTTTACCAGTTGCTTGGGGAAGAAACTTTAAAGAAATGAAGGATCGATTTCAATCTTTACCGGACGACTATATGTCATTGTCAGAATCTAATGAGATTATCAAAGAAGCAGATGGGAGTATAGTGACCAACGGTAATGATCCATATGTGAGCTTTAAATTTGATTCCTCTATGCAAGGAAAAGATGCTGACTTTTTATTAATTGACCTCAATATTATAGGATCTCAGGAACCCTTCCAAGGCCAACTATTTTGGAATAGTAGTAACAGAAAAAGTGAGAAATATGATGAAGATCATTCTTTCTTATTCAATGTGGTTAGTGGTCAATTATTAATTCCTTTAGGTTCGGATCCTGACTGGCTAAAAAATAGCCACAATGAACTAAGATTCGACATTGGAGATAAAGCAAATGTAAAAGTTAAAATTAACTCTATTAATTTGGTTAAGCTAGTAAATTGACTGATAGAGGGCACATAAGAGCATGCATCATACTTTATGTATTTCATGCTCATTATGTGCTACTAATAGAGGAACTAAATGCAAAGAATTCAAAAAACTATATTCGTAAGAACTTCTAATCTAAAACCATACTCAAATATAAATATTATTGATGCTTCCTATCATGTTCTGTTAACCATTGATGCACTTAAAGAGAATTCCATCAAAGACCACTTGTTATTACCTATTGTTTCATTGGGGTTAGTGGAAGACAAGTATATTTCTTGGGGTGCAACTGTTTCTGATAAAAAGGGAAATTATTTTTATACTTCTTTTCCTCAACTTGGTTTTATCGTTCCTTATCTTAATTTAAAATTTACTTTCTATTTTTTGGTCATTATACTATTTAAATGAAAATACCTTGAGGATCTATTCTAAAAATTGGCAGTAATTTGTTGTTTACTTTCAAACTAGAGACATTATTGTCGTCAATAACTTCAAGACTTATTATCAATCGGAATTTCATCTTTAATAATATTCTTAGATATACTTTTGAAATTTTGAAATATTACGGCAGCAGATTTTAGCGATAATAACTGACATTCAGGAATTCATCGTAATAACTCAATAATTTTATTCCAAAATAACATTTTGGACTTTTCCATTAATGAACCTTGGATTCAGCTTAATCTTAAAAAAAGATATTCAAAAGTTGAAATTTCCAAATTTTTATTTACCATAAAATAATTGAGTCTTTTGCAATTTTGCCTTGATGTTTTGACATAATTCTTCATAATGCAAATTTTTTTTACAAGTGATAGAATAAACAATAAATAAACTGTTAGGGGATCATAATGCTATTATTGTTGCTTTTTTTAGCAATGCTTTTTAACATTGTCGCTCAAATCACTTTAAAGCATGGAATAAATGTATTGAGTTTTACCGGAATTAGCTTGCAGTCACTTATAAAGTTGTCTACCTCACCTTATATTTGGTTTGGAGCAATTTTATATGGTGTTAGCTTTGTATTCTATATCTTTGCTTTGTCTCGGGGGGAATTGGGGAGGATTTCACCTGTATCGCAGGCATTGACTACACTAGGTATTGTTGCGGTGTCTGTTTTGATTTTTCACGAACCAATAACCGCTTTTAAACTTGTAGGCATTATCTTACTGATTGTTGGAACTGTTATTATTTTTTATTAGCTAAAAATATATAAAAAAGTGGCACTAACAAAAGGGGAATGACTTTTTTGAATTACGATTATGTTATCTTTGGCGCTGGAATATACGGTCTATATGCTGCTCACTTATTAGCAAAAAAAGATTTGAAAATAGCTGTAATTGAATTTGATGACAAACCTTTACAACGTGCGAGTTATATTAACCAAGCGAGAGTTCACAACGGGTATCATTACCCAAGAAGTGTTTCTACTGCTGCAAAATCTGCTCATTATTACGAACGGTTTGTCCGTGATTTTTCTTTTGCTATAAACGATAGATTTAAGAAAATATATGCGATTTCAGCGAATGATTCCTTAACAAATGCTGAGCAGTTTCAACATTTCTGCGATTATGTTGAAGTACCTGCGGTAGAGGTTAACAGCAGAGTATATTTTAATCCAGGAACAGTGGAAGCAGCATTCGAAACGATGGAATATAGCTATGATGCTAATTTAATTCGTAATTGGTATATGGAGAAGTTACAGGGTTTTAAAAATGTGTCGCTGTTTTTCAATCAACTAATTGATAAAGTGAGCATTGAAGAGGAACGCTATGCACTTCGTTTCACTGATGGATCTGATTGTACAGCTACCAACATACTTAATGCAACCTATGCGAGTATTAACCAGATTTTACGTAAGTTTGACTATGAGTTATTTTCAACAAAATATGAAATATGTGAAGTGATTATGACAGGAGTAACCGAAAACGTTCAAAATGTAGGCATTACTGTAATGGATGGGCCTTTTTTTTCTTTGATGCCTTTTGGAGAAAGTGGGTATCATTCTCTTACATCTGTTGGACATACTCCGCATGAGTCGTCTTTTAACGCTTTACCTGAATTCTCTTGTCAGAAATACAATGATGCTTGTAATGTAAGACAATTAAGCAATTGTAACACTTGTTCGGTTAGACCTTACACAGCTTGGACAAGAATGAGCCAGTTGGCTAAAAAGTATCTTAATCCTGAAATTCAAATAACCTACAAAAAATCTCTATTTGCTGTAAAAGCATTGATTAGTGCTTCAGAACTTGATGATTCTCGACCTACCGTTATTAAGGAATTTTCAGAAAACCCGAGATTTGTATCTGTTTTTTCTGGAAAGTTTAACACCATCTATGATTTGGAGGAAGTACTATGAAAGAGCAGGTTTTTGTTTCTACTGTTCTGTATGCGCACAATAATGAGCACGAAATTGTGCAGGCATTAACTGAATTAGATCGCACCATGATGACATATTTTCAACACTATGAGATCATACTGGTTAACGATTTTAGCCAAGATAAGACGCTGGAAAACGCACATAGTGCTATGGAAAATATTTATGGGGACACTACGATTATTAATCTGTCCAGAAAACATGGTGTTGAGCATGCTATGATGGCCGGACTTAATAAATCAATGGGTGACTTTGTGTTTGAAATTGAGTCTTTATTTATTGATTTTAATTTGGACCTGCTCTACGAGATGTTTAAAACGGCAACCGGAAAAGGGTTTGATATAGTCGCTGCTACCTCTGGACAAGCTGGCTGGAAATCTCGAATGTTTTATAGAATACTGAATAGGGTGTCTTACTTGAATTTATCTCTTTCTACGGAGACAGCACGCTTAGTAACGCGTCGTGCTTTAAACGCTATGCTAAATTTGAAGGAAAAAGTAAGGTATAGAAAAGCGCTTTATGAGCTTACAGGTTATTCTAAAAATTTGATTAACTACAAGGCCGTAAATAGACTGACGGGTAGGAAAGTAAATCGGGAGAATATTTCATTAGCTGTAGATGCATTGGTCTCCTTTTCTCATTTTGGATTAAGAGCAGCTCATCTTCTTACAGGTGTATTTTTCTTGTTTTCCTTGTTCATGGGAGGGTACGCTTTATATAATTACTTTTTTAATCAGTCAGTAGTACAAGGTTGGACTACACTTATGATTTTAATCTCTCTTGGTTTTGCTGGTTTGTTTTTTATTGGCGGAATTATTGGGGAGTACACTTCGCGTATATTAATTGAAATCCAAAATCGTCCTTTTTACAGTACCAAGTCTGTAGAAATGTATAAAGAGAAAAAGCCTAGACTAGAATTAATTAAAGAAAAAGAGAGTGCTTCTGGTCAATAAGGAAGGAGAGAGTGTTGTGAAGAAAAATTGTCTTGTAGGGTTTACTGGGTATGTAGGCTCCACTTTACTTGCACAGACCACATTTGATGAGTTATATAATTCGTCCAATATTGAGTCTATTAAAGGCATGGAATATGATTTAGTGGTATGTGCGGCTGCACCAGCTGTGAAATGGAAGGCTAATCAAGCTCCAGAGGAAGATCTCGCTAATATTAATCAACTTATTTCCTGTTTAAAAGAGGTCAAGGCTCAAAAGTTTGTGCTCATCTCTACAGTTGATGTATATAGTACTCCTATTAAAGTTGATGAGTCTGCGAATATACAAACAGAAACAGCAGAACCTTACGGAAAACATCGCTTTTATTTAGAACAATTCGTTACCAAAACTTTTCATGACCATTTGATTATTCGTCTCCCTGGTCTATTTGGCAAAGGACTTAAGAAAAACTTCATTTATGATTTAATTCACGACAATGCTTTACATCTAACTCATCACCTAAGTGAATTTCAATTTTATAATATGAACCATTTGTGGGATGATATTCAAATCGCACTTGATAATTCGCTAAGCATAGTGAATTTTGCTACAGAGCCTGTGAGTGCAAAAGAAATTGCTCGGGCTGGACTGAATATTAACTTTTCCAATGAAACGGAGAAGAAGCCTGTTTTATATGATATGAGGAGTTTGTATTCACATATTTTCAGTGACCGTGACAATAAAGAATATATGAAATCTAAGAAAGAAGTTCTACAGGAGATTAAAGCATTTATTGAGGAAGAAAAGAGGGCTCTTTAATGAAACTTTCTATTTCCAATATTGCGTGGAATAGTAATGAGGATGAAGAGATCATTCTGTTGCTTAATAAACTTGGCATTCGTGGACTAGAAATTGCCCCTACTAAATTTTGGGAACGACCATTAGATTGCGGACCTAACGAATTACTACAATTTAAGCAATATTGGGAACAAAGAAATATTCAACTAATTGCTATGCAATCATTATTATTTGGACAGCATGGGCTGAATTTGTTTTCAAATGTTGAATCTCGTAACAAGCTAAAGGAATATGTACTGGGTATAATGGACTTGGCGGGAAAAATAGGAGTTAAAGCGCTGGTATTTGGATCTCCTAAGAACCGACTTTCCAATGGACTGTCTAAGAGTGAGCAACTGGACATTGCTATTCCATTTTTTGCGGAACTTGCTGAGGCTGCTGTTATAGAAAATGTAACCTTATGTATAGAGCCTAATCCATCCCAATATGGTTGTGATTTCATTACGAATAGTGATGAAGGTATACAATTGGTTCAGGAAGTAAACCATGCTGGTTTTCAATTGCATCTGGATGCGGGCGCTCTTACTTTAAATAACGAAAATATTTCTTCTGCTATTGAAAAAAGTATGCCTTATTTGAGTCATTTTCATATTAGCGAACCTTATCTTAATAAGGTCGGTGGCGAGGGAAGTGTGTCACCACATAGGGAAATAGCAGAGGTGCTAAAAGAAAACGAATATAAAAACTGGGTGTCTATTGAAATGAAGAACGGGGACAATTCGAATGCTGGAACAGTTGAGCGGGCCCTAAAATATGCTTCAGAAATTTATGTATAATTAAGGGGAAAATCCTACCAATGAATGCTATACAAAATGAAAATTGGTCAATACCTAATTTTGAGCTTAAAGAGTTCAAGTCAAAAGGTAGTAAATACTGTGTTTGTATTCCTGTTATTAATGAGGGAATTAAAATTCAAAAGCAGCTTAGCAAGTTAAAATCACTTGCAGAAACTGTTGATATTATCATTTTAGATGGTGGGAGCACCGATGGTTCTTTGGATGAATCATTTCTTTTAGATAATCGTGTAAGAGCTATCCTAGTGAAAAAAGATAAGGGTAAGTTGAGTGCACAATTACGGATAGGGTTCGCTTACGCATTACAAGAGCAATATGAGGGCATCATTACTGTGGATGGGAATAATAAAGATAGTGTTGAATCAATTCCTGAATTCATTAAGAAACTTGATGAAGGCTATGATTTTGTGCAAGGTTCAAGATATGTACCAGGAGGTAAGGAAATAAATACTCCTGTATCAAGAAAACTTGCTATTAAACTTATTCATGCCCCGTTTATATCATTAGTTGCAGGATATCATTATACAGACACTACCAATGGATTTAGAGCCCATTCTGCTCGATTTTTAAAAGATCCTGAATTACATCCCTTTAGAGATGTTTTCGAGACTTATGAGCTGTTGGGCTATTTGTCAGTTAAAGCGCCCAAATTAGGCTATAAAGTTACGGAAATTCCTGTTGAACGTTCATATCCAAAGGGGAAAGTACCTACTAAGATTAGCCCACTTCGAGGAAATCTACTACTTATTAAAATATTGCTAAACTTATATTTGCGCAAATATGATACCAAAAATAATCTGAAAGTAATTAAGGAGGAGCAATGAAAGGTATAATTCTTGCAGGAGGTACAGGCTCTCGCCTCTACCCCTTAACCAAAGTAACAAATAAACATCTGCTGCCTGTGGGTAAATATCCAATGATTTTCCACTCCGTATCCAAGCTCAAGCAAGCTGACATACAAGATATTCTTATCGTTACAGGTAAAGAGCATATGGGAGATGTCGTTAACCTTCTTGGTAGCGGGCGTGAAATGGGAGTAACATTCACTTATAAAGTTCAGGATGAGGCAGGCGGGATCGCACAAGCTCTTGATCTGGCTGAGCAATTTGTAGGTGATGATCAAATGGTTGTTATTTTAGGCGATAATGTGTTTGAAGATGATATTGCACCTTTCGTGGATAATTTTCGTAATCAAACCACGGGTGCAAAAATTCTTCTTCAACAGGTACAGGATCCACATCGTTTTGGAGTGGCCGAGCTTCAAGGGGAGCGTATTGTGTCAATTGAAGAAAAACCTAAAGAACCAAAAAGTGATTATGCTGTAACAGGCATTTATATGTTCGATCATAGTGTGTTTGAAATTGTAAAAACGCTCGAACCTTCAGCTCGAGGAGAACTTGAGATCACTGATGTTAACAATGCATATATTGCTAATGGAACATTGACGTACGATGTTCTTCAAGGCTGGTGGACAGATGCAGGAACTCACCCATCTCTTGCGCGAGCTAATGAATTGGCTAAGGATATCGTGTTTGGTGAAGAGTTTGGAAAGCTAAAGATTTAAAATAAAGGGAGGATGAGAACGAAATGAAGGTAATCCCTTTGAAACTAGAAGATGCAAAAATCATTGAACCCGTGGTTCATGGTGATCACCGTGGTTTTTTTATGGAAAGTTACAATGAACAGATCATGAAAGAAAACGGAATAGACCATGCTTTTATTCAGGATAACCAATCCTTGTCTGCAGAAGCCGGTGTGATTCGTGGCTTGCATTACCAGCTTAATCCTAAAGCACAGACCAAACTCATTCGTGTGCTTTCTGGAGCTATCTACGATGTGATTTTGGATATTCGTAAAAGTTCTCCGACGTTCGGTCAATGGGTCGGAGTCATCTTAAGCGAGCATAATAGACGTCAGCTACTGGTGCCTAAGGGTTTTGCTCATGGGTTCTGTACGCTTGTTCCTAACACTCAAGTGCTGTATAAGGTAGACGAGTATTATTCACCTGAAAATGATCGTGGAATTCTGTGGAATGATCCTGCACTAGGGATTGATTGGCCAACTTCTCATGCTATTCTTTCGGAGAAGGATCAGAAGCATCCAGCACTGGCTGACGCAAACATTAATTTTGATTAGAGGAATAATAAGATTTAGGAGGTCTGTATGAAACTTCTTGTCACCGGCGGGGCCGGATTTATAGGTAGTAACTTTGTATTGTATATGTTAAAACACCATCCAGATTATGAAATTGTAAATATAGATGCTCTTACCTATGCAGGTAACCTGGAAAATTTGAAATCCATTGAAAATAACCCCAAACATAGCTTCATCAAAGTAGATATTACCGACGCACAAGCGATTGACCAGCTGATGCAGCAGGGAATCGATGTGGTAGTTAATTTTGCAGCGGAGTCACATGTGGATCGGAGTATTTTGGAACCGGAAGTGTTTGTGAAAACAAACGTATTGGGTACGCAAGTGCTACTGGACGCAGCCAAGAAATATAACGTGACCAAGTTTGTACAGGTATCAACAGATGAGGTGTACGGTTCTCTGGGAGAAACAGGATTGTTTACGGAGGAAACTCCGTTGCAGCCTAATAGTCCTTATTCTGCATCCAAGGCAGGTGGCGATCTGCTAGTTCGTGCATATCATGAAACCTTCGGTTTACCAGTGAATATCACGCGTTGTTCTAACAACTATGGTCCATACCAGTTTCCTGAAAAATTGATCCCGCTAATGATCTCACGTGCACTGAGCGATCAACAGTTACCTGTATACGGGGATGGCTTGAACATTCGCGACTGGTTGTATGTAGAGGATCATTGCAGTGCAATTGATCTGGTCATTCATCAGGGTAAACTGGGTGAAGTATACAATATCGGGGGAAATAACGAGCGGACAAATGTGCATATCGTCAAAACGGTATTGGAGGAGCTGGGCAAGCCAGAATCTCTGATTTCGTATGTGCAGGATCGTCCAGGTCATGACCGCCGTTATGGTATTGATCCAACGAAGACGATGAATGAGTTGGGCTGGAAGCCAAAGCACTCTTTTGAAACCGGCATTAAAGAAACGATTCGCTGGTATTTAGACAACGAAGAATGGTGGACTCGCATTCAATCTGGCGAATATCAACAATACTATGCAAAGCAGTACGGTTCCCGCTTGGGGGATGCGTAGAATGAAGGTATTGGTTACTGGAGCATCCGGCCAACTTGGTAAAGACGTAGTAAAGGTTTTTCAGGAGCAAGGACATGATGTCCTGGGTTACGATCGCGAACAATTGGATATCACGGATTTGCAGCAGACGGTGAAGATTGTAGGACAATATCAACCTGATGTCGTAATCCACTGTGCAGCGTATACGGCTGTGGATGCAGCGGAGACCGATGTAGACGGGGCTTATCAAGTCAACGTGGCAGGTACACGTAATATGGCGCTGGCTGCGGAAAAGGTTGGGGCCAAGCTGGTTTATATCAGTACAGATTATGTGTTCGATGGAACGGCAAAGCAGCCATATCATGAGTACGATAATACCAATCCGCAGAGTATCTACGGAAAGTCCAAACGGGCGGGAGAGGTATTGACCCAAACACTTTCCTCTAGGTATTTTATTGTTCGTACATCTTGGGTTTATGGATTGCACGGGAACAATTTTGTCAAAACGATGCTGAAGCTTGGTCAGGAGAAGCCGCTCCTGCAGGTGGTGAATGATCAGAAGGGTTCACCTACCTATACAGTGGATTTGGCACGTTTTTTGGCGGAATTGATTCAAACGGAGAAGTATGGCGTATACCATGCATCCAATAGTGGCTCCTGTACCTGGTATGAATTTACGCAAGCTATTTTACAGGATGCGGCGGAAATATTAGATGCCAAGATCACAGCGAAATTGGAGCCGTGCAGCACAGAGCAATTCCCCAGACCGGCAGCGCGGCCACGCAACTCTGTTATGGAGCATATAGCGATCCGAACCAACGGGTTAAATGATTTGCGCGACTGGCGTGAGGGATTGCGTGATTTTTTGCAGGAGTGTCTTAGTAAATCCGAGTAATTAAAACCTTATTATAAATATCAACAATCTCCCATCAGTTCATGATTGGGAGATTTTATTATATTAAAGCCTATGTTGATTAAGGACGCTGAGCATTATAATGTATAAGCAGATGGAACCTATTGTCCCTCTATTACACATTTTAAAAGAAGGAGGTCATTACTCTGAACAGACCTAACATACAAATTTTATTGTCTACATATAATGGAGCAGCTTATTTAGATGAGCAAATAGAAAGTCTCATCAATCAAAAAGACGTAGAAGTTCAGATTCTAATTCGTGATGATGGCTCGACAGATGATACGGTTGCCAAGTTGAGAGTGCTGAAGCAACGTTATCCTCAACAGATTATTTTATGCCTCGAGGGCAATGTAGGGGTTATTAAAAGCTTTTTTGATTTGATTCAAAGATCGTCTGAGACATTCGACTATTACGCTTTTTGTGATCAGGATGATGTGTGGATGCCGAACAAACTCGCTCAGGCTGTGTCTCATCTCAGGGATCAGGATGGAAGTCGGCCGCTGATGTACTGTTCTGCTACACAAATGGTCTCTCAAACATTGGAACCACTCAAAGTATGGCCAGCTGACATCCCGCGACCTGTATCCTTCTATAATGCTCTCATTGAGAATGTGTGTGTAGGTTGTACCATGGTGATCAATACAGAAACACTCGAGCTCGTGAAAAAGAGAATTCCGACTTCTTTGGATAACATTATTATGCATGACTGGTGGATTTACTTATGCACCTCCTCTTTTGGTGAGGTTGTTTTTGACCCCGAGCCGTCCATTTTGTATCGGCAGCATCAAAACAATGTGTTGGGAGGTTCTACTGATGGCTGGGTTAGCAAGTGGAGGAAAAGACTAAGTAGATTTATAAAAGGAAAAAATCGCTATATTTTAAGCAAACAAGCCCAGCAATTTATTCAACTTTATGGACAAGACATGTCTCCTCAAATGTATAAAGATATGGATCAGTTCCTGGAAAGCTACCAAAAGGGCGTATTTTCTCGTATGAAATATATTTGGCAGTCTCCATTTTATAGGCAGTCACGGTTGGACAACTGGATTTATAAGTTGGTTTTCATAATGAGGAAGTTATAGAGGTATGGAAAGAAAAATATTGAAACTTTTTTCCATATATGAGCGTCAAATAGTCAAAGGTGCAAATGAATACTAGATAAAATACCATCGAATGCGTGTTCCTTTATGGAAAAATATAGTATAATTGAAACGTGCAACCGATAGAGCTGGCAAGGGCGGTCGGCTAACTCTCCCGAGGAGGGGGGTGAAGCCTGTGACAGTGTTTGAGGCGCTCAGTTTAATGCTGACGTTCGGGGCGTTAATCGTCACACTGTTAGAGTTTAACAAACGAAAATAGACCGCCCCCGCAAGGAAGGGTCTATTTTCGGCCTGATTGTTCCAAAACCGTCCGCTCTTGGAGCGTTGGTTGCGCAGGGGCTGGCTGGCACCAGCCCTTTTTCCATGTATATCTTACCACGATGAATTTTAGACCTCAACCGAGGATTTTACAAAAATCTAATAAACGACTCCCAATGAACAATATATAGATCGAAATGGTTTCGTTTGTCTATATTTGCACTTTGGAGCGACAGGAATCGAATTTTGTGAAATTCTACTAACTATGTAAGGTTACAAGTTATGTGCTTTTTTGCGCCCCGTGGTCTGCGCGGTATGCTATAATAGGCGATAGTAGAATAGATTACTGAATTTGTCAGGAGCGTTTTAAATATGGATGTAAGCATACTGGTCGTCAACTATAATACGTGTCAATTGACGCTGGATTGTTTGCAATCGGTGTATGCGTCAAAGTCGCAGTACCGATATGAAGTGATTGTTATTGATAATCACTCCAGTGACGGATCTGTTGAGGCTATTCGTGCTGCATACCCGGAGATTACGTTGATAGCCAATAAGAATAATACAGGTTTTGCCAAGGCGAACAACCAGGGGATGGAAGTAGCCAGCGGGCGTTATATATTGTTATTGAACTCCGATACGTTGGTGCAACCGGACACGCTGGATACAATGGTTCAGTTTATGGATACGCATCCGGAGATGGGGGCATCGGGTTGCAAGGTCATCTTGCCGGATGGATCATTAGACAAGGCTTGTAAGCGAGGATTTCCAACGCCGTCAGCTTCTTTTTACTACGCTTTCGGCTGGTCGAAGCATTACCCGGATAACCCGAAGTACAATCAATATCAACTTGGGCATCTAAGCCCGGACGATGAGTATCCTGTAGATGTACTGGTAGGTGCTTTTATGCTGGTGCGCCGGGAGACGATTGACCAGGTCGGGGGTTTGGACGAAACCTTTTTTATGTATGGTGAGGATATTGACTGGTGTTACCGGATTAAGCAAGCTGGGTGGGGCATTTACTACTACCCGCGCACATATATTATTCATATCAAAGGGGGCAGCGCGCGCCGTCGTCCTTTGAAAATTATTTATGAGTTTCATAGAGCAATGTGGGTATTTCATCGTAAGCATTATAAACAGCAATACAGTTGGATCACCAATATGGCTGTATATGCGGGAATTACCGTGAAATTTGGAATGGCCTTTCTAAAAAATAAGTTGTCCGCACCGGTCAAGCCAGACGGCGGGGAACAATCTCGTACTGAGGTGAAAGCATGATACGCAGAAATCAGCGTTTTCTAACCCAATTATATATTGTGGCGGATTTCGCGGTCATTCAGTTGTCCTTTCTGATCGCTTGGTTTTTCAAATTTGAAAGTGAATGGATCACCTATAAAGAACCGCTTCCTATTCAAGTATATGGAGGCTGGAGCTTAATCTACGGCCTGATTGCTGTAGTGTTGGGGATGTTATTTTCGCTCTATTCGCCCAAACGCAAAAAACGGTTTGCAGACGACGTATTCCGCGTCACCCAGATTCATATCGTTGGCCTGTTCGTGCTATTGAGTGTGATGTTCTTCGTGAAGCAAATCGACATTTCGCGGTCCTATTTGGCAATCTATATGGTTGGAAACGTGCTGCTTATTTTGTTTTACCGATTTTTTTTGAAGCAAGTTCTTAAAGCTCTCCGTCAAAAAGGGTACAACAAGCAATTCATGCTTATTCTCGGGGCGGGTACTCTAGGCCAACGATTTTATCATAACCTTGGACAGTATCCTGATCTGGGATACGAGGTAGTGGGTTTTCTGGATGATAAGCGGCATTGGAGTGAAGAGGAAGAGGCGCATTTTCGCCCGATTCTTGGAGGCTTAGATCAATTGGAGGCTACGCTGTCGCGTCTGATGATTGACGAGGTCATTCTGGCGCTGCCGCTGGATGCTCATGATAAGTACCCCAAGATTATCAACATGTGTGAAAAAGCTGGAGTGCGCACGCTTATAATCCCCGACTTTTTCGATTATTTGCCGGCTCGCCCGTACTTTGACAACTTTGCAGGTATGCCGATGATCAATGTACGGGATATTCCACTGGATGTGGCGGGGAATCGATTGTTTAAGCGTCTGTTCGATATTTTATTCTCTTTATTCGCGATTCTCCTGACCTCTCCGATCATGCTAGGGGTGGCGATTGGTGTGATGATTACATCCAGAGGGCCAATCATTTTTAAGCAGGAGCGGGTAGGCTTGAACCGTCGCACCTTCCGAATGTACAAATTTCGTTCGATGAAGGTGCTGCCCCCTGGAACTGAAGATACGGGCTGGACGACTGTTAATGACCCAAGACGCACACGTTTTGGTACTTTTATTCGTAAAACGAGTCTCGACGAGTTGCCGCAATTTTTCAACGTTCTGCTGGGTGATATGAGTGTCGTTGGTCCACGCCCAGAACGACCCTATTATGTGGATCAGTTCCGTGAGGAAATTCCAAAATACATGGTGAAGCATCATGTTCGTCCTGGAATCACAGGCTGGGCACAGAGCAACGGGTTGCGTGGAGATACATCTATTGAGGAACGGATTAAGCATGACATTTTCTATATTGAGAACTGGTCGCTCTTATTCGATATTAAAATTATTTTCCGTACGATTCGCAATGGTTTCAAGAACGCGTATTAATCCAGAGTCACCCTTCGGTTTAGCCGGAGGGTGTTTTTGCGTCTGGCAGTTGTTTTGAGTATGCGTATGTGGGGTATTGACCTGTACGAAAAGGATGTGACACCCTATGAAACGATTGATTGCTACGGTCATTCTTTTAATGTTAATCGGCACATTTTTACTGGCTTACAAAGGGCAATCTACAGAAGAACATATTGGCTTTACCACGCACCGTGTGATTTCGCATGCCATGGGAGCCGTTGATGGTTTGGCCTATACTAATGCGCGTGAAGCGTTTGTGGAAAATTATAAAAAAGGCAGCCGCGTATTCGAGGTCGACCTGATGTTTACTTCGGACGGACATTTGGTGGCGCGCCATGAATGGACAGAATCTTTTACAGAGCAAATGCAACAGGAACACGCAGTTGCTACAGAACAGGGCGGAAAACCTTGGAGCTATCATCAATTTAAAAACACACCCATACACGGTTCCTATACTCCAGTAGATTGGAAGGATGTATTGGATCTATTGGAAACATACCCGGATGCTTATATTGTGACCGATACGAAAGAACAGGACCCTGCCCAAATCAAACAGTTGTTTGCACAACTGACCCGTCAGGCACAGGAGAAAAACCCCGAGCTTTTGTCCCGTATTGTTCCTCAAATTTACAATGAAGAAATGCTGCAAACGTTGCGGAGTATTTATCCCTATCCATCCGTTATTTATACGCTCTACGCCACAGAGGATAAAGATGACCAGATCCTTCGATTTGTACAGCAAAATGATATAACGGCAGTAACTTTACCAGAGAATCGGGTGAGTGGTGCTTTAGTGGAAAGTTTGCGCCAGGCAGGAGCAGTGTGCTACGTAAATACCATTAATGAGTTGAAGGATGCGGCTGAGTATGAACAGATGGGTGTGCGAGGTTTCTATACAGATATTTTAACGGAAAAAGAACTTAGTAAACGCAGTTGGTTGTATGCGCTACGACCATGAGCTGTCTGAACGGGGTGTTCCCATTTGATACGAACATTGACACCTTTTAAGCACTGTCATAGACTTAGCATAGAACGCTTTTGGATATTGGAATTCGGCTCGACTGGATCATAACAAAAGCAATGGATGCTGGAGGAATGTGTGTTGGCAGATTCAATTCAATCATGGAAGCATGTGTTTAAGCTTGATCCTGACAAGGAACTGGATGACGAGGCACTTGACGCCGTGTGTATGTCTGGTACGGACGCCATTATGGTAGGAGGTTCATCGGGCGTAACCTATGAAAATACGGTGGATTTGCTGTCACGGGTTCGGCGTTATGAGGTGCCGTGTGTGCTTGAGGTGTCCGATCTGGAGGCTGTAGTGCCAGGGTTTGATCTATATATGATTCCCATGGTACTGAATACCACTGACAGTAATTGGATTCTAGGGCAGCACCAACGTGCGATTGAACAGTTTGGTTATATGATCCCGTGGGATTTGCTTGTGGCGGAAGGATATATTGTTTTGAACGGTGATTCTACGGTCGCTAAGCTTACCGGAGCAGATGCTTCGCTGGATGCTTCATCTGCCGCCTCATATGCACAGATTGCTGACAAGCTCATGCATCTGCCGATTGTATATGTGGAATATAGCGGTGCTTTTGGAGATATGGAGCTGGTGCAAAAAATACATCGCAGTACTGAGCGCTCTCGTGTCCTATACGGGGGAGGAATCGTGGATAAATCTACCGCGTTACAAGCGGCTGCTGTTTGTGACACCATTGTAGTAGGTAACATCATTTATCGTGATTTGGCGAAGGCGCTGGAGACGATAGCTGTGAAATTGGAAGTATAGAACGTGAATTTATGGAAGCTCAGGGAAAGGAGCATGCACGCATGCAATCAATAGATATACACGAGGCGGTAGCTCGCCTTAATCCGCCTCAGCGTCAGGCTGTGGAGGCGGTAGATGGTCCGCTGCTGATTATGGCTGGCGCAGGCAGTGGTAAAACACGGGTGCTCACGCACCGAATAGCTTACCTCATCGCGACCCGCAAGACGGCTCCATGGGGCATTTTGGCGATTACCTTTACGAACAAGGCTGCGCGTGAAATGCAAGATCGCGTATCCAAGCTGATTGGCCCGCAGGGGAGAGATGTGTGGGTATCCACCTTCCACTCGATGTGTGTGCGTATTTTGCGTCGGGATATCGAGCGGATTGGCTTCACCTCCAATTTCAGCATTTTGGATTCTACGGATCAATTGTCTGTCATTCGGAGCTGCATGAAGGACCTGAATATAGACACCAAAAAGTTTGAACCCAAAGCGGTTCAGTCTATGATGAGTACGGCTAAAAATGAACTGGTCACTCCCGAAATGTATGAGCGCAAGATTGGCGACTATTTTGAGGGGATTGTGGCGAAGGTATATACCAAGTACCAACAACGGCTCAAAAACAACAACTCTCTTGATTTTGATGATTTGATCATGGCAACGATTCAGCTATTTAAAGAAGTACCTGAGGTACTGGATTTCTACCAGAAGAAATTTCAATACATTCATGTTGATGAATATCAGGATACGAACCGTGCGCAGTACATGCTGTGCAAAATGCTGGCCGACAAGCATCACCGGATTTGCGTAGTAGGTGACAGTGACCAATCCATCTATCGGTGGCGGGGGGCGGATATTAGCAACATTTTGAATTTTGAAGAGGACTACCCGGAAGCGCGCACCATTTTGCTGGAGCAGAACTACCGGTCCACCTCAAATATTCTCAATGCTGCCAACGAAGTTATTGGTCAAAATACAGGCCGCAAGCCGAAGAAACTATGGACTGACAAAGAAGGCGGAGCCAAGATTAAAGTTTACCGTGCTGACTCCGAGCATGATGAGGGCTACTTTATCGCCTCAGAAATTCATAAGAATATTAATGCGGGCAAAACCTATAGCCATCATGCCATTTTGTACCGTACGAATGCTCAGTCTCGGGTTGTCGAGGAAATTTTGATTAAATCGGATATTCCTTACCAGATCGTGGGCGGTATCAAGTTCTATGATCGTAAAGAAATTAAGGATTTGCTGGCGTATCTTCGCCTACTCTCCAATCCTGACGACGACATCAGCTTGATCCGAATCATTAATGTGCCAAAACGAAGCATCGGAGACACGACCGTCGGTAAATTGCAGGCAGCTGCAGCGGAACGTGGAGTTTCGATTTTCCGTGTCCTTCAAGTTGTAGACGATTTGGGCTTTGCAGGACGTACGCGCAATGCGTTGGTAGAGTTTTACGATATGATCGAAGGTTTAAGTCGGATGGTAGACTACCTGTCGGTTACCGAGTTAACAGAAAAAATGTTGGAAACCACCCAATATCGATTGGAGCTGCAAAACGAGAATACACTTGAGTCACGCTCGCGCTTGGAGAATATTGATGAGTTCCTGTCGGTAACCATGGAATTTGAAAAAGGAGCGGAAGACAAGTCACTCGTCTCCTTCCTGACCGACCTTGCTCTGATTGCCGATATTGATTCCATGAATGACGATGAAGAAGAACAAAGCGATGCGGTTGTATTGATGACCATGCATAGCGCCAAAGGACTGGAGTTTCCTATCGTATTTATTGTCGGTATGGAGGAGGGAGTATTCCCTCATAGTCGTGCCTTTTTGGATAACGAAGAGCTGGAGGAGGAGCGCAGATTGGCGTATGTCGGGATTACCCGTGCAGAGGAGCAACTGTTCCTTACATGCGCACAGATGCGCACTCTGTTTGGCCGCACCACAGCTAACCCGCCTTCCCGCTTTCTCGAAGAGATTCCGGACGAGTTAAAAGAGGATACGATCATTAAACGTGACCGCTACCGCCGTTCAGGCAATGTAGGCGGATCTTATGGTGGGCGCGGACTGAATAAAGGTAGTGGCAGCAACTTTGGTGGAGAACGCTCGTTTGATACGATGAGCCGCAGTGGTTCGTCCGCTTCCGCGTCACCCCGCGTAACAGTAACGACATCTTCATCTGCGAAAGCAACTCCGGCTGCTTCGGCAGGAGGCCCCTCCATTTTTGCGGCTGGAGACAAGGTACAGCATGGCAAATGGGGGATTGGAACCATTGTCGCTGTAAAAGGGACGGGTAATGATATGGAGCTTCAAATTGCTTTCCCGGCTCCAGTAGGGGTTAAACGACTGCTGGCTGGCTTTGCACCAATTACAAAAGTAGAATAAATCTCAAACATCATTAAATCTCGAACCTCATGAGTGGCAGCTTGGCTTAGGCCTCTGCCCTGATGAAGTTCCCGGAGGGATACGCCTGCATGAACCCAATGCACAGGATGGAGCAGCTTGTTGCTGAACTGAACACATATAACTATCATTACTACACACTGGATGAACCCAAGATCAGCGACAAAGAATATGATGTGCTTTATGACGAGCTGGTAGCGCTTGAACAGACGAGCGGTCTTGTGCTG
>NZ_JAFIBS010000001.1:535000-600000 GCF_017833155.1 Paenibacillus sp. PvR133 | reverse complement strand
AAAAATGCGGGGATGAGGTGGGGGTAGCGGAGAAATTCCAATCGAACCCGGAGATAGCTGGTTCTCCCCGAAATAGCTTTAGGGCTAGCCTCGGAAAAAAGAATCGTGGAGGTAGAGCACTGATTGGGTGCGGGGCCCGCAAGGGTTACCAAGCTCAGTCAAACTCCGAATGCCATAGATTTAGTTCCGGGAGTCAGACAGTGAGTGCTAAGATCCATTGTCGAAAGGGAAACAGCCCAGACCATCAGCTAAGGTCCCCAAGTGTGTGTTAAGTGGGAAAGGATGTGGAGTTGCACAGACAACCAGGATGTTGGCTTAGAAGCAGCCACCATTGAAAGAGTGCGTAATAGCTCACTGGTCGAGTGACTCTGCGCCGAAAATGTAACGGGGCTAAACACACCACCGAAGCTATGGCTTGATGCTTGCATCAGGGGTAGGGGAGCGTTGAATGCGGGTTGAAGGTGTACCGTAAGGAGCGCTGGACTGCATTCAAGTGAGAATGCCGGTATGAGTAACGAAAAGATCTGTGAGAATCAGATCCGCCGAAAGCCTAAGGGTTCCTGAGGAAGGTTCGTCCGCTCAGGGTAAGTCGGGACCTAAGGCGAGGCCGATAGGCGTAGTCGAAGGACAACAGGTCGAAATTCCTGTACCACCGTAATCCGTTATGAGCAATGGGGTGACGCAGTAGGGTAGTGACGCGGACTGATGGATGTCCGTCTAAGCAGTGAGGCTGGTGTGTAGGCAAATCCGCACATCGTAAGGCTGGGCTGTGATGGGGAGCGAAAATTGTAGTAGCGAAGGTCATGATCTCAGACTGCCAAGAAAAGCCTCTAGCCAGGAGAAGGTGCCCGTACCGCAAACCGACACAGGTAGGCGAGAAGAGAATTCTAAGGCGCGCGGAAGAACTCTCGTTAAGGAACTCGGCAAAATGACCCCGTAACTTCGGGAGAAGGGGTGCCTCGGTAGGGTGAATAGCCCGAGGGGGCCGCAGTGAAAAGGCCCAAGCGACTGTTTAGCAAAAACACAGGTCTGTGCGAAGCCGCAAGGCGAAGTATACGGGCTGACGCCTGCCCGGTGCTGGAAGGTTAAGGGGAGTGGTAAGCCTTCGGGCGAAGCTATGAACCGAAGCCCCAGTAAACGGCGGCCGTAACTATAACGGTCCTAAGGTAGCGAAATTCCTTGTCAGGTAAATTCTGACCCGCACGAATGGCGTAACGACTTGGGCGCTGTCTCAACGAGAGATCCGGTGAAATTTTAATACCTGTGAAGATGCAGGTTACCCGCGACAAGACGGAAAGACCCCATGGAGCTTTACTGCAGCTTGATATTGAATTTGGGTACGATCTGTACAGGATAGGTGGGAGCCGTTGAACTTTGAGCGCCAGCTTGAAGGGAGGCATCCTTGGGATACCACCCTGATCGTATCTAGGTTCTAACTTGGTACCGTAATCCGGTGCGAGGACAGTGTCAGGTGGGCAGTTTGACTGGGGCGGTCGCCTCCTAAAGAGTAACGGAGGCGCCCCAAGGTTCCCTCAGAATGGTTGGAAATCATTCGAAGAGTGCAAAGGCAGAAGGGAGCTTGACTGCGAGACCTACAAGTCGAGCAGGGACGAAAGTCGGGCTTAGTGATCCGGTGGTACCGCATGGAAGGGCCATCGCTCAACGGATAAAAGCTACCCTGGGGATAACAGGCTTATCTCCCCCAAGAGTCCACATCGACGGGGAGGTTTGGCACCTCGATGTCGGCTCATCGCATCCTGGGGCTGAAGTAGGTCCCAAGGGTTGGGCTGTTCGCCCATTAAAGCGGTACGCGAGCTGGGTTCAGAACGTCGTGAGACAGTTCGGTCCCTATCTGTCGTGGGCGTAGGAAATTTGAGAGGAGCTGTCCTTAGTACGAGAGGACCGGGATGGACGTACCGCTGGTGTACCAGTTGTTCCGCCAGGAGCACCGCTGGGTAGCTATGTACGGAAGGGATAAGCGCTGAAAGCATCTAAGCGTGAAGCCCCCCTCAAGATGAGATTTCCCAATTAGTAAGACCCCTTGAAGACGACGAGGTAGATAGGTTGGGGGTGGAAGTGCAGTAATGCATGGAGCTGACCAATACTAATCGGTCGAGGGCTTATCCTAAATAAAACGCAAATGAGTTTCGGATCCAGTTTTCAGGGTGTAACCTTGAAAGTATGTACAAGTGACATACAATAAGCGCATGGCTATTCATTCACACGATAAGTGATGAACCGAATAACCGTACGGAAGAATTTACGATGTAAATTCATGTTTGGTGGCGATAGCGGAGGGGTTCCACACGTACCCATCCCGAACACGACCGTTAAGCCCTCCAGCGCCGATGGTACTTGGACCGCAGGGTCCTGGGAGAGTAGGACGTCGCCAAGCAAAGATGAAAAGGATGATAATCTCATTGAGATTATCATCCTTTTTTTATGTGTTTTTAGATGGCCACCTGCTTCTAAGGTTGACAGAGGGAAGAGGCTTTGCCACACTCTAAGTGTATAATCTTTTTTATGGATGCCCAAGTATACGAGCGAGGTGACGAAGTTATGGAGATCAGACAATTACAACGTGAGGAATTTGAAGCGGCTATTGAATTATCTCAATATGCTTTTCAGTTTACAATGTCCCCGGAGGATCTGGAAAAATCCAAGAAGAAATTCAAACCAGAGCAAACATGGGGAATATTCGACGGACATGACTTGAATGCTAAACTGACTTTGTTACCGCTACAGGTATACATAAACAGTCAGGTTTTTGATATGGGGGGCATTGCTGGTGTGGCAACGTGGCCAGAAAAGCGTCGCGGAGGCATGGTATCACGCTTGTTGACGCATGCGCTTGAAGAGATGAAGTCTGCGGGACAAAGCCTTTCTTTTCTGCATCCATTCTCCTTTGCCTTCTATCGTAAATTTGGATGGGAAACGTATATTGAATACAAAAAGTACGTCATTCCCATTGAAAAATTCCCTGCAAAACTTAAAACAGAAGGTACAGTCAAACGCGATGTCAAAGATATTTTAGAATTGGACCAAGTGTATCAAGCGTATGCATCTCGTTATAATGGCACGCTGGTACGAGATAAGGAATGGTGGCAAGAGCGGATTTTAAATGAGAACTATCGAACTGCGGTATATTACTCAGAAACAGGCGATCCTCAGGGATATGCACTATACAAAATTGAAGATAAACAGTTGAATTGTGATGAGTTGGTATATGAAAATGAGACGGCTCGTCGGGCTTTATGGACTTATTTTGCAAATCATGACTCAATGATAGCCCAAGGTAAATTTAATTACGTTCCAGCAGATGACAATCTGCCATTTTTACTCGATGATCCACGAATTCAACAGGAAACTGTGCCTTATTTTATGGGTCGTATTGTGGATGCAGCTGCTTTTATAGAAAGATACCCTTTTGAACAGATTGGAGAAGAAACAAGTTTAACCTTAAATCTGACTGATCGGTATGCTCCATGGAATGATGGATTATGGAGATTAACGATTACTACGGAGGGGCAAGGACATCTGGAGAGAGTGGATATAAGCAATTCATCTGAAAACGCCATAGTAGCTGACTTGAAACTTGGGATTCAGTCACTGACGACTCTGATGCTTGGCTACCAGCAGGCTGATGATCTGTATAAATGGGGGCGTATTGAAGGCAGCAGTGAGTCTGTGTCTGCCCTTAAACGTGTAATACCGGTAAAACAAACGTTCTTATTGGATTTTTTCTGATAAAGGCCCATTTAGTTCTTCTTAGGCTCCATCTTTCAGGGAACATAACTTGTGTGGTTATCATAATTTTCAAAACTCTTTCTGTAATGGGAAGAGTTTTTTTATGGTATTGTATAAAACATAATTAGATTGCGAAAAATGGTATTGACCCCTTGGCAAAAATGAATAATGTGCTATAATATGAATATAGTCAAAGAAAGTCAAAGTCAATCAAGCCTAGTGCGATTCTGTAGAAGTACTATGCTGATGGATTAGCTGTATAAGGTGATTTTGATAGCAAAGAAGTAAATGAGGATCGAAATGATTTGCGTATAGTTAGGAGCTGACTCTTATGAACATAAGAGAAGTGTATGATTAATCGCAAATAAAGGCCACACTAGAGACAAAACGGTACAATTCCAATGGATGTAGATCAGGCAATAGCCTGAATACAGCTTAGATTCGTGACTTTACCGTTTGGTTAAGTTCAATATACGGCGGACTCTGTGGAGCGTGAAATGTACTTGAATACTTGCGTTTCCGTTAGTGGAGGATGATGAAATGCGCAATGTTTCCGATATTATTGAACAATATTTGAAAAGTATATTGCTGGAAAGTCCCCAAGGTTTAGTGGAGATTCAGCGCAATGATCTGGCTGACCGCTTTTCCTGCGTGCCGTCGCAAATTAATTATGTAATTAGCACCCGGTTTACGCTGGAAAAAGGCTATGTGGTGGAAAGTAAACGCGGTGGCGGGGGCTACATTCGTATTCAGCGAATTCAGCTGCCTGCACAGCATGCCATCCATACACATCTTCATCAGAGCATCGGGGAGGAAATAAGCCAATCGGCAGCAGAAGGTCTAATTTATCAGTTAGAGGAAGCCCATTTTTTAAGCAAAAGGGAAGCTAATTTAATGAAGGCTGCTTTATCAAGGGATACATTATTACTGAAGCTTCCCTATCGTGATCAACTGCGAGCAAGATTGCTTAAGGCTATGCTGATCTCGTTGCTGGCGACCAAATAGTGTGTGAATAGAGACTAACGTTTGGATGTAGGGATTGGTATAAATCCTGACATTGAAGGAGGTGCTTTTATGCTGTGCCAAGAATGTAATATGCGGCCGGCAACTTTGCATTTCACCAAAATTGTGAATGGCGAAAAGACAGAGTTTCATATTTGTGAGACGTGTGCCAAGGAAAAAGGGGAGATGATCCCTGGAACACCTAACGGATTTTCGATTCATAGCTTGTTGTCGGGGATGCTGGATTTTGACTCCAGTACAAAGAGCCAATCTCCAGGCCACAGTGGTCCGCAGAACCTGCAATGCAAGGATTGTGGCATGACCTATGCACAGTTTAGTAAGCTGGGACGTTTCGGATGCCCATCGTGCTATCAATATTTTGATAGTCGTCTGGACCCTCTGTTCAAGCGTGTGCATGGCAGTACGAATCATGTTGGTAAAGTTCCGGTTCGCACTGGAGGCCGACTGAAGGTTAAACGGCAAATTGACGATTTGAAAAAAGAGATGCAACAGCATATTGTACAGGAAGAATTTGAATCAGCTGCTGAGCTTAGGGATCAAATCAGAGAGCTTGAAAAAGAAATGACTGAAGAGTAAAGTTTGTGAAGAGTAGGAGGGATGCGTAATGCCCAATATTCGATTTACGGAGAAGCCGCTAAGTGACTGGATGCGTGGTGATGCTGCGGATTCGGAGATTGTCATTAGCAGCCGGGTGAGAATTGCGCGTAACTTGCAGCATCTGCCTTTTCCCATGCTTGCTACCAATCAGCAGTCGGAAGAAGCACTTCAACGCTTGACGGATATCCTTCAGTATGATGATTTAGGCGGTTTTGGTACTTTTCATACGTTGAAAATATCCGAGTTGGATGAGATCGACAAGCAGGTGCTGGTTGAGAAGCATTTGATTAGTCCAAATTTGGCGAACGAATCTCGTAACGGTGCTGTTTTAATTAGCGATGATGAATCGGTTAGTGTTATGATAAACGAAGAGGATCATCTGCGTATCCAGTGCTTATATCCGGGATGTCAGGTTAGGGAAGCTTGGGAACGCGCTATGATTATTGATGATGCATTTGAAGCGCATGTTGATTATGCATTTGATGATCGGAGAGGTTTTCTGACCAGTTGTCCGACGAATGTTGGCACAGGTATGAGAGCTTCGGTGATGATGCATTTGCCTGCATTAGTTATGACTCATCAAATCAATCGTATATTGTCTGCTGTTTCACAGGTAGGTCTTACAGTTCGTGGCATTTACGGTGAAGGCAGCGAAGCGGTCGGAAATTTGTTTCAGGTATCTAATCAGATTACACTGGGACAAACCGAAGCGGAGATTATTGAGAATCTACATGGCGTGGTGCTACAAATTATTGAGCACGAGCGTTCTGCCAGAGAAAGGCTAATGAATGAATCTATGCTGCGAATTACAGATCGGGTGATGCGTTCATTCGGTATTTTGTCATATGCAGCAGTATTGGATTCCAAGGAGGCTGCACAGCGGCTATCCGATGTACGTCTTGGCGTAGATTTAGGGATTTTGGAGCGTCCTTCCACCGCAGCGATGAATGAGCTGAATGTGATGACACAACCCGGGTTCCTGCAAAAAAGCTTTGGGGATAAAATGAATACCGAAGAGCGCGATATGTACCGGGCGAAGCTGATCCGGCAAAAATTAGGCACAACCCTTTAATATATAGAATGATCTGAAATACACACTGTGGAGGTGCAGGATATATGATGTTTGGAAGATTTACGGAACGTGCACAGAAAGTGCTTGCTTTGGCTCAGGAAGAAGCTGTTCGATTGGGACACAACAACATTGGCACAGAGCACATTTTGCTAGGCCTCATTCGTGAAGGTGAAGGAATAGCCGCGAAAGCCTTAATCGGTTTAGGGCTGGGACTGGAAAAAATCCAGGATGAAGTGGAAACGCTGATTGGACGCGGTCAAGAGCAACCGACGAACATTGCCTATACTCCACGCGCCAAAAAAGTCATCGAACTGTCCATGGATGAAGCCCGCAAACTGGGCCATACCTATGTAGGTACAGAACATATTTTGCTTGGTCTTATTCGTGAAGGCGAAGGCGTAGCAGCACGTGTACTGAACAACCTGGGCATCAGTCTGAACAAAGCGCGTCAGCAAGTGCTTCAATTGCTCGGCAGCAGCGAGGCTGTTTCCAGCCATCACGGTGCTCCAGCTAATGTCAGCACGCCAACTCTGGACAGTCTGGCACGCGATCTGACGGCATCTGCGAAGGAAAACAACCTGGACCCTGTTATTGGGCGTAGCAAGGAAATTGAACGCGTAATTCAGGTGCTCAGCCGCCGTACAAAGAACAATCCGGTTCTAATCGGTGAGCCTGGGGTAGGTAAAACGGCGATTGCCGAAGGATTGGCCCAAAAAATCATAGCGAATGAGATTCCTGAAACGTTGCGCGACAAGCGCGTAATGACGCTGGATATGGGTTCTGTGGTAGCAGGCACCAAGTATCGTGGTGAATTCGAGGATCGTTTGAAAAAAATTATGGACGAGATTCGTCAAGCGGGTAATATCGTATTGTTCATTGATGAGCTGCATACACTGATTGGTGCTGGTGGAGCGGAAGGCGCAATTGATGCATCCAACATCCTGAAACCTGCTCTGGCACGTGGCGAGCTGCAATGCATCGGTGCGACCACGCTCGATGAATACCGCAAATATATTGAGAAAGATGCTGCTTTGGAGCGTCGTTTTCAACCAATTACAGTGGATCAACCTTCTCCAGAAGAGGCAATTCAAATCTTGTATGGCCTGCGTGACCGTTACGAAGCTCATCACCGTGTAAAGATCACAGATGAGGCTATTGAAGCGGCTGTAAAATTGTCAGATCGTTATATCACTGACCGCTTCCTGCCAGATAAGGCTATTGACCTTATTGATGAAGCGGGCTCCAAAGTAAGGCTGAATTCTTACACTGTACCGCCAAACCTGAAACAGCTGGAAAACCGTCTGGAAGATATCCGTAAGGAAAAGGATTCAGCGGTACAAAGTCAGGAGTTTGAAAAAGCGGCAGCGTTGCGTGATACAGAGCAAAAAATCCGTGAAGAGCTAGACGTGACGAAAAACCAATGGAAAGAACAACAGGGTCGTACAGATTCTGAAGTTACACCAGAGGATATCGCTCAAGTCGTTGCAATCTGGACAGGTGTTCCAGTCAGCAAGCTGAAAGAGGAAGAAACACACCGCTTGTTGAATATGGAAGAGTTGCTGCATGAGCGGGTAATTGGACAGGATGAAGCAGTTAAGGCAGTAAGCCGGGCGATTCGCCGGGCACGTGCCGGACTGAAAGATCCGAAGCGTCCAATCGGTTCCTTTATTTTCCTCGGCCCAACTGGGGTTGGTAAAACAGAATTGGCACGCGCCTTGGCTGAATCCATGTTTGGAGATGAAAATGCGGTTATCCGTATTGATATGTCCGAATATATGGAGAAGCACTCCACGTCCCGTCTGGTAGGAGCACCTCCAGGGTACGTTGGATATGAAGAAGGCGGTCAACTGACTGAGAAGGTACGTCGTAAGCCATACTCTGTTGTGTTGCTGGATGAAATTGAAAAAGCACACCCAGAAGTATTCAATATTCTTCTGCAAGTGCTGGAAGATGGTCGTCTAACAGATTCCAAAGGTCGTGTCGTCGATTTCCGTAACACACTCATCATCCTAACATCTAATGTTGGTGCACAGGCGATTAAACGTAACTCCACGCTTGGTTTTACAGCTGTAGTGGATGCTGGGGCGGATTACGATAATATGAAGGGCAAAGTGATGGATGAACTGAAGAAAAGTTTCCGTCCTGAGTTCTTGAACCGGATTGATGAAATTATCGTTTTCCATTCTCTCGAAGAAAAACATATTGCCGAAATTGTGTCACTCATGTCTGAGGAGCTGCGTAAGCGCCTGAATGAGTATGAGGTGGACTTCGAGTTGACAGACAACGCTAAAAAATTCCTTGCCAAGGAAGGCTTTGATCCAGCGTATGGTGCGCGTCCATTGCGTCGTGCAATCCAGAAGCATATTGAAGATCGCCTGTCCGAGGAACTGTTGACTGGCAACATTACTAAAGGTGACTCTCTCTTCATTGATGAGGAGAATGGCGCATTGACTGTAACGAAAAAGGATAATGTATCTGCCAAGTCCTAAGCAGTTTACTAAATAAATAGTAGAAAAGGGTGTCTCGCAGGCTGGAAAGCTATTGCGAAGACACCCTTTTTGTGTATAAAACACGGTGAAAAGGTTGGGTAAATGCTTTGGGAAAGTTTGTGATATTGCTTTACGTCCGCCAAGCTTCAATGGTAAACTTTTATTGTTACAGCTCTTTCTGGGCTGTATGAACATAAATTTGACATCATCGTCGTCAATAAGGAGCCAAGGAATAAAGTATGGCTAAAGTGAAAACTAAATTTTCCTGTACGGAATGTGGTTATGAATCGCCCAAATGGTACGGAAAATGTCCTGGATGCCAGGCGTGGAATTCCATGGTCGAAGAAACGGAAAGCGTTGTAAAAACTCAAGGAATGGGGTCTTCCCTTCTTACTCATAGCACAAAAGACAAGCCACTGCCTATTATAGAGGTGGAGAGTGGCAAAGAAACACGAATTTTGACGGGAATTGGCGAATTGAATCGAGTACTCGGTGGAGGTGTGGTACCGGGTTCACTCGTTTTGGTGGGCGGTGATCCGGGAATCGGTAAATCTACGCTTATGCTGCAAACATCTAATGAGCTGGCTTTAACTGGTTTAAAGGTGCTGTACGTGTCTGGTGAGGAATCTGTCCGTCAAACGAAACTACGTGCAGATCGGCTCGGTGCCTTGTCCCCCAGCCTATACGTATTATGTGAGACGAATTTGGAGACGATTGAAGAAGCAGTGGACAGCTTGAAGCCGGAGTTTTTGGTCATCGACTCGATACAGACCGTATATTTGCCTGAGGTGACGAGTGCACCAGGTAGTGTGGCTCAGGTGCGGGAGTGTACTTCACGCTTTATGCGAATTGCCAAGGGGCTAGGTATTGCTACGGTATTGGTAGGACATGTGACCAAGGAAGGGGCCATTGCAGGTCCACGTTTGTTGGAACATATGGTTGATTGTGTGCTTTATTTTGAAGGAGAGCGTCATCATACGTATCGGCTTTTACGTGCAGTTAAAAACCGTTTCGGTTCTACAAATGAAATTGGTATTTTTGAAATGGCTGAAAGCGGTTTGCGTGAGGTGTCAAATCCTTCTGAACTATTCCTGTCTGAACGACCATTGGGGGTAGCGGGTTCTACTGTTGTAGCCAGTATGGAAGGAACCCGACCTGTATTGGTTGAACTGCAAGCATTGATTGCAGCTACGCATTTTCCATCTCCGCGCCGAATGGGCACAGGAGTCGATCATCATCGAATGGGATTAATCATAGCCGTGCTAGAAAAGCGGATGGGCATGTTTTTGCAAAACCAGGACGCCTATCTCAACGTAGCTGGAGGCGTGAAGTTGGATGAACCGGCGGTGGATTTGGCTATAGCTGTGAGCATTGCTTCCAGCTTTAGGGATGCTCCTACCAAGCCGTACGATGTGATTTTTGGCGAGGTGGGACTGACAGGTGAGGTACGTGCGGTATCCCGAGCAGAACAGCGAGTACGGGAAGCGGAGAAACTAGGTTTCAAACGGGTGATTATGCCGGAGAAAAGCTTGAAGGGCTGGACACATCCGAAAGGGATTCAAATCATAGGAGTAGGAACGGTGGCAGATGCACTGGCAGCCGCATTAGATTAGGGGGCATTGAGAATGAAAGAAGCGAGCCAACTGGATAAAATGAACGATTTGCTGCGGCTTGTGGCACCGGGAACTCCCTTTCGCGACGGGTTGGAAAACGTTTTGCGTGCCAAAACGGGTGCTCTTCTGGTCGTTGGCTATAGCCCAGAAGTTATGGAAGTCGTGGATGGCGGTTTCTCCATTAATTGTGATTTTTCGCCGAACTATTTGTATGAGTTGGCTAAAATGGACGGCGCAATCATATTGAGCGAGGATTTAAAACGAATTTTATATGCCAATACGCAACTGATTCCGGACTCCTCCATTTCTTCAATTGAAACAGGAATTCGGCACCGGACAGCAGAACGAGTTGCAAAGCAGACTGGCAAACTAGTGGTGTCTATTTCCCAGCGGCGTAATATTATTACCTTGTATCAGGGGACATTACGGTATGCGCTCAAGGAAATCGGGGTTATTTTAACGAAAGCCAATCAGGCTATTCAGACGTTAGAAAAATATAGATCCGTGTTGGGGCAAGCCTCTACGAATTTGACAGCATCTGAATTTGAAGAGCTGGTTACCATGCCGGAGGTCGTTAATGTCATCCAGCGGATCGAAATGGTGCTACGCATCAAAATGGAGATCAAACGATTTATTAACGAGCTCGGAAATGAGGGCCGTCTGATTAGTATGCAGATGGAAGAGCTTGTCAGCAACATTGAGGAAGAAGCATGGTTGCTGTATAAGGATTATGCCAAAGACGATAGCGACGAGAAGATTCGTGAAATTATATTGGGACTCAAACGTTCTACGGACGACGAATTGTTGGATGTGAATCATATTGTACGTTTACTAGGCTACCCTTCTTCAGCTGCGACATCAGAAGAGTATATTGCTGCACGCGGCTATCGGGTACTGAACAAGATACCGCGTTTGCCGAATGTGATTATTCATAATCTGGTGGAGCGGTTTGGACGTTTTCCGCATGTCATGACAGCAACGATAGAAGAACTGGATGAAGTGGATGGTATTGGAGAGGTTCGTGCGCGTACGATTAAAGAAGGTCTTAAACGTTTGCAGGAACAAGTTTTCATTGACAGGCAAATGTAAATGTAATACAGTGAAAGGATTATAATGGAACAATTCATACATTGAGGTGAAGAGATGATTACCAAATCAATTCCGAACATGTGTACCTTAGGTAACTTGTTTCTCGGAATGATCGCCATTTTATTGGCTGTAGACGGAAAATACAGTCTTGCCGCTATTATGGTTATTGTCGCCATGTTGTTGGACGGACTGGATGGAAGGATGGCCCGGGTCCTGAATGCCCAAAGCGAATTCGGTAAAGAACTGGACTCCTTATCAGATATGATATCTTTTGGTGTTGCTCCCGCAGTTATTATGTACATGGTTGCTTTTCATGATGCGAATTCGGCTCTCGCTTGGACGGTTACTGCCATTTTCCCGATGTGCGGAGCGTTGCGTTTGGCTCGATTTAACGTACGTCCTGGTGTACCAGGTTATTTTACGGGTTTGCCAATTCCGGCAGCAGGTGGGGTATTAGCGACTTTGTCCTTATTCCATAACGATATTTCATTGTTATACATGTCGATTGCCATGTTGCTGGTTTCTTATTTGATGGTCAGCTCCATGAGATATCCTAATTTTAAAAAGGTCGGCCTCCCCAAAAAAGCGATCTGGGTTGCTCCATGGGTCGTAATTGCAGCGGTGGTGTTGGCTGTTAAATTCCCTGACCAGCTGTCGAAGCTGATTTTTGTACCGCTGGTGCTGTATGCATTGTATGGCATGAAGCTGAACATTCGTAAGCTGTCACGCAGACGTGGACGTGGTCGGGAGCGTTCCAGTCAGGAAGAACAGGACGATCAATATCGTCATTCACAGCGTTAGTATCAAGCAAGAATAAGAATAAGAATAAGAATAAGCATTTATTTCCTTGAAGCATTCAGGGAGATAAATGCTTTTTTTTATGCATAAAAAGTGAAAACACAGGGTTAGTTATGATGAAAATGGATCATACTGGTAAGAGAAATGCTATGTATCCAATAAATAGCAGACTATATGAAAAGAAAATAAAGGAGGTATAGAGACTCAATGTGGAGAAAGGCTATTTTAACTTTTACAGGATTGTGCGGAGCATGGTTTGGCTATACGTTATACCAGCGGGTAGGAGGCATTGTAACGTGGATGCCGCAATGGTTGAGTGATGGGTCTTTACCAGGAATGATTGTTTGGATGATGGCGGGAGCAGTGCTATTTATGGCTGGGTGTTCATTCGCAGGGGCATCCGTGGCGAATCGGTTGCAGCAGGGCATTGAAGGCTTGGTACGAATTCCGATGAACGAGATGATGGCAGGTGTGATTGGTTTAGCGGTGGGATTGATACTTTCCTTAGCAGTTTACCCGCTTTTTTCATGGTTGGGGGCCCCGGGTCAACTTATCCAGACGGCTGTTACCGTGATATGCGGATATGTAGGATTGATGGTTGGGCTAGAAAAGCGGGACGAGCTGTCATCCTTTTGGAGTTCTGGTTTTTTTGGTCGGGGAACGGGTGTAGAAGAACGCAAGCTGGAGGAACATAAAATATTGGACACCAGCGTCATTATAGATGGGCGTATTGCGGATATTTGCAAGACAGGTTTTATTGAAGGAACAATTGTAATTCCTGAATTTGTGCTGGAGGAGCTTCAGCATATTGCAGATTCATCAGATTTACTTAAGCGTAATCGTGGACGGAGAGGTCTGGATATTTTGAATAAAATCCAAAAAGAACTGGATGTAAATGTACTCATTTACGAAGGTGATTTTGAGGAAATTTCAGAGGTCGACAGTAAGTTGGTTAAGCTGGCAAAGGTGTTACAGGGTAAAGTTGTAACTAATGATTTTAACCTGAATAAAGTATGCGAACTTCAAGGTGTATCAGTGCTGAATATTAACGATTTGGCGAATGCAGTGAAGCCTGTCGTACTGCCCGGTGAGGAAATTATGGTGCAGATTATTAAAGACGGCAAGGAGCATGGGCAGGGTGTAGCCTATCTGGATGATGGCACGATGATTGTTGTAGAAGGCGGACGTGACTATATTGGCTCTCTGATGGAGGTGCTGGTCACGAGTGTACTTCAGACCTCAGCCGGCCGTATGATCTTTGCCAAACCGAAATTATTGGAAAAAGCTCAATAAACGCGGTATGATGAAGTAGATGTGTTATCATACGGATCGTCCAAGTGCGGTCAGGGCAGGAGTTATTTGAATGAACAATCGGGTAGGAGTTGTCATTGTGGCAGCAGGGCGCGGCTCCCGTATGGGGACGCAGGAGAGCAAGCAATTTCTGCTTTTGCGGGACAAGCCCATCTTCATACATACACTTGAAATATTCGCAGCTATGCCCGAAGTGGATGAAATGGTGATGGTGACTGGGACAGGAGATGTGGAACGCTGCCGAGATTGGATTCATCAATACAAAATCGGTAAAAATGTACGGGTGGTGGCTGGTGGCAGTGAACGCCAGCATTCGGTTTATCGCGGTCTGCGCCACTTACAAGCGGATTGGGTGATGGTGCATGATGGTGTGCGTCCACTAATTCAACCTGAGCTTGTACGTTCATGCCTTGAGGTAGCCCAGCGTACTGGTGCTTCTGTAGCGGCAGTACCTGTAAAGGATACGGTCAAGCAAGTGAACGGGGATGGTATCATTACAGCTACGCCGGATCGCCGAAGTCTGTGGAGTATTCAAACGCCACAGACTTTTCGTCTTTCCGATCTGCTGCGAGCCTATGAGGAAGCGGAGCAGTCGGGATTCTTGGGAACAGATGATTCTATGCTGATAGAACGGCTAGGAATTCCGGTTACTGTCGTTCAAGGCAGCTACAAGAACATCAAAATTACTACGCCTGAGGATTTGGATATGGCGGCGTTATGGGTAAAAACAGAGGGAGAGGATATCAAGTGATCAGAGTGGGACAAGGATTTGACGTCCACCAGCTGGTGGAAGGAAGGCCATGCATCATCGGAGGTGTGAATATACCGTATGAAAAAGGTTTGTTGGGCCATTCCGATGCAGACGTGCTGCTGCATGCCATTAGCGATGCCATCTTGGGCGCGCTTGGCTTGGGAGACATCGGGAAGCATTTTCCGGATAACGACCCAGAATTTAAGGATGCCGACAGTCTTAAGCTACTGGAGCATGTGTGGGGACTAGCTAAAGAGCGAGGATATCGCTTGGGGAATATTGATTCTACGATTATCGCACAAAAGCCCAAAATGGCATCGTATATTCCGCAGATGAATGAAGTCATCGCTCGAGCGCTGGAAGCAGAGGAGCTATCCCAGGTGAACGTCAAGGCGACCACGACAGAGCAACTCGGGTTTCCCGGACGGGGTGAAGGAATCGCGGCTCAATCGGTTGTCTGTCTTATCAAGTAAATGCTATCATCTTGAGTAATTCAATTTGGAGGAGATTATATGAGCACGGAAGTTCGTGTACGTTATGCACCAAGCCCTACAGGGCATCTGCACATTGGAAATGCCAGAACGGCATTATTTAATTATTTGTTTGCCCGCAATCAAGGTGGGAAATTTATTATTCGTATCGAAGACACAGATGTGAAGCGCAATATTGAGGGCGGAGAAGAAAGCCAACTTAAATATTTGAAATGGTTGGGTATGGACTGGGATGAGAGCGTAGACGTGGGAGGCGAGTTTGGACCTTATCGTCAGACTGAACGCTTGGACATATATAAAACATACTGGCAGGATTTGCTGGACCGTGGTTTGGCTTACCGTTGTTACTGCACTGAAGAAGAGCTGGAGCGCGAGCGTGAAGAGCAGACGGCACGTGGGGAGACACCACGCTATTCTGGGAAACATCGTGATTTAACAGAAGAACAGTGCCGGGCATTTGAAGCAGAGGGCCGTGTACCAAGTATTCGTTTTCGCGTACCGGAAGATCGTGAATATACGTTTGACGATATCGTTAAAGGTCAAATTACATTCAATTCCAAGGAAAGCGGCGATTTTGTTATCGTCAAAAAGGATGGTATTCCGACATATAACTTCGCTGTAGCAGTTGACGATTATTTGATGAAAATATCGCATGTACTACGGGGTGAAGACCATGTTTCCAATACACCGCGGCAGTTGATGATCTTTGAAGCTCTTGGCTGGGAGCCGCCACGCTTCGGTCATATGACGCTGATTGTAGGCGAGGATCACAAAAAGCTCAGTAAGCGTAACGAATCCATTATTCAGTTCATGGAGCAGTATGACAAGTTGGGCTATTTGCCAGAAGCTATATTCAACTTCATTGCACTGCTGGGCTGGTCCCCGGAAGGTGAAGAAGAGATCTATGATCGGGAACAACTGATTTCGATTTTCGATCCTAATCGTTTGTCCAAAAGTCCAGCTGTGTTTGATACAAATAAGCTTGCTTACCTGAACAATCACTATATTAAAAAGGCTGATCCTGAGCGAATTGCAAGCATGGCGATTCCACATCTCCAGGCAGCGGGGCTGTTGCCGACTGAACTGTCTGCGGAACAACTGGATTGGGCTAAGGCCCTGGTTCGCTTATACCAGGAACAGATGACTTCTGCATCCGACATTGTAGCGTTGTCTGAGTTGTTTTTCCGTTCACATCTGGAACTGGATGCTGAAGCAGCAGCTGTATTGGCCGAAGAGCAGGTTCCGGAGGTGCTTAGAGCTTTTGCAGGTAAAGTTGAAACGAGCGAGGAATTTACAGCTCCACAAATGGCTAAGCTGATCAAGGAAGTTCAAAAGGAAACTGGTTTTAAGGGAAAACAACTATTCATGCCGATTCGTGTGGCTCTTACAGGCCAAACTCATGGACGGGATCTGAATGAAACCATCTTTTTGCTCGGACGTGACAAGGTACTGGATCGTCTTAAGGCACAAATTAAAGGCTGATATTTCTTGTCAATTTGTTGTCTTTTCGCTATAATGACTCCATTGATACGGATTGATATTTACGTGTAAAGGCTGCGAACAGGAGAAGTACACTGCATAAGGGCATCTGCCAGAGAGGACGGTCGAGGGGAAACCCCAGGCTGAGAGCCGTCCAGATGACCTGCGGAGGAAATGCGCCTGGGAGCCGTGCGCCCAAACTCTCATTAGCGTCAAATGCTGATGTGACAAGGGCGTGCCGAGTCGTTCCCGTTACAGGACGCTAAAGACGAACTGCTCTGCTTTTTTATGCAGCAGGTATGTTCGAAGCAGAGTGGGACCACGTTCATGCGTCTCTGCAGCTTAGGCTGCGGAGGCGCTTTTTCTTTTTTATCAGACTCAGACTCATTATAGATAGAAAAATGTCGAAGAGTGCTGGTGGATGCGAAAATTGGCGGAACGTGAAGTGTTGTGATGATGCGGCAAGGATATGAAGGGAATAGGAGGGCGACATGTTCAGACATTTCAAATCCGACATTCAGACTGTTTTGGATAATGATCCGGCCGCCCGGAGTAAGCTTGAGGTCATTTTTACGTATTCCGGCGTTCATGCCCTTTGGGCACACCGAATCGCACATTGGTTTTATTTGCGAAACTGGTGTACTCTAGCTCGTGTTATATCCCAGGTATCGAGGTTTATGACAGGCATTGAAATTCATCCTGGCGCTCGTATCGGAGATCGGCTGTTCATTGACCATGGCATGGGAGTTGTCATCGGTGAAACCTGTGAGATTGGCGACGATGTCGTATTGTATCAGGGGGTCACACTCGGCGGGACTGGGAAAGAGAAAGGGAAGCGCCATCCGACCATTGGGAATAATGTTGTTATCGGCTCTGGTGCGAAGATATTGGGCTCTTTCACGATTGGGGCACAGTCCAACATTGGCTCCAACTCGGTTGTGCTCAAAGAAGTCCCACCAAACAGTACGGTGGTGGGCATCCCGGGGCGAGTTGTCAGACAGGATGGTAGGCGGCCAGACCGACTTAGTCATCAATTGCCTGATCCGGTTGTGGACTCTATGAGAGAACTTCAACGGGAAATTGAACGTTTGCGTGCAGAAATATCTGATTTGAAGGATGGGCCATCCGCTCAGAAACATCAGGTGACCCAAGAGAATAAATTAGAAAAATGATTTTCATGAGGGAGGAACATAACAATGCCGCTTCAAATTTATAATACAATGACGAGGAGTCGGGAGCCTTTTGTGCCACTGGAGCCTGGAAAGGTTAAAATGTATGTATGCGGACCTACCGTGTATGATTACATTCATATTGGCAATGCACGACCTGTAATTGTATTTGACGTGGTGCGGAGCTACCTGGAGTACTTGGGCTATGATGTAAACTATGTGGTGAATTTTACGGATGTCGATGATAAACTAATCCGCAAAGCTCGGGAACTTGATATGGATGTTTCGGCAGTTGCTGAGAAATTTATTGCTGCCTACCATGAGGATCTGGCAGGATTGAATGTTCCTGCTGCCAGCATGAACCCTCGTGTAACAGAGAGTATGGACCTGATTATTGATTTTATTAAGGAATTGGTAGATAAAGGCTATGCTTATGAAAATGATGGCGATGTGTTTTATCGGACCAAAAAGTTCAAAGATTACGGACAACTATCAGGTCAAAATCTGGAAGAGCTTCAGTTCGGAATTCGCATCAATGTGGATGAACGCAAGGAAAATGCTGAGGACTTTGTACTCTGGAAGGCAGCGAAGCCGGGTGAAATTCATTGGTCGAGCCCTTGGGGAGATGGACGACCAGGCTGGCATATTGAATGCTCTGCTATGGCTCGCCATTATTTGGGGGATACACTGGATATTCATGGGGGAGGACAGGATCTGCAATTTCCGCATCATGAATGTGAATGCGCACAATCTGAAGTGATTACGGGTAAGCCTTTATCTCGCTACTGGATGCATAACGGATATATTCGCATAGATAATGAAAAAATGTCGAAATCACTCGGTAATGGTATTTTGGTTAAAGATTTGCGCGCTCACCACAAGCCGGAGGCTTTACGTTATTTTATGTTGTCGACACATTACCGGAATCCGTTGAACTATAACCAAGAGACTATGAGTCAGGCGGAGAACAGTGTCGAGCGGATCGCCAATGCAGTTGCCAATGTGAAGCATCGTTTAGCTAATGCGCTGGAAGGTAATGGGGGAGTATCGACGGAACTGCAAACGAAGCTCGACGGAATTTTGCAGCAGTTTGGCGAAAAAATGAATGATGATTTCAATACACCTGATGCGATTACTGCTGTATTTGATTGGGTTAGCGAAGCAAACCATTTGTTGCAGCGAGATGTCGTACATCAGGCGGAACTACAAGCTGTATTGCATACCTTTCATTCGATGAATAGCGTACTTCGCATTTATTCGGAACCGAGTGAAGAGTTGCTGGATGACGAAATCGAGCAGTTAATTGCAGAACGTGTCGAAGCTCGTAAGACCAAAAACTGGGGTAGAGCTGACGAAATTCGCGATCTGTTGGCTGCAAAAGGCATTGTGCTTGAAGATACGGCGCAGGGTATGCGGTGGCGGCGAAAATGAGTGATAAGCCAATGAACTCAGAAGCATCGGAAGGTACGGGGAACTGGTTCCCGTACCCTGCATCCAAGCCAGCCCGTTTGATGCCCCCCATTGCACTAGCTTACATTGGTGATGCAGTGTACGAGGTAGCTGTCCGGCAATATTTGTTGGCTCAGCCTAACCTGCGTCCAAACCATCTGCATCGGCGAGCCACAGGGCTAGTCTCCGCCAAGGCGCAGAGTCGCATGTTGGGGCTATTGGAAAAGGTACTGACGGAAGAAGAACGCGATATTGTCCGACAAGGAAGAAATGCTAAATCAGGAAGTTTGCCCAAAAATGCTGATGTGCTTGAGTATCGGCATGCCACTGCACTGGAAGGGTTGGTTGGATCTCTTTATTGTGATGGACATTTGGACAGATTAAGAGAGTTGATTACGTTCGGAATTGCACAAATGGAAAATACAGAAAAATCATAAATGGGAACGGACTGGATGGAACAAGCATCGTCCGTTTCCCGGGAGGAAGCTAGAGATGGAAGAAGAATGGATTGCCGGTAAGCATTCGGTAACGGAGGCATTGCGTTCAGGCAGAACGATAAATAAAATATGGATTGCGGATAATGCACAAAAACATTTGACGCTGCCGATTACAGCTGAGGCGAAAAAAGCAGGAATCATTGTTTTGCAGGTGGACAAGCGTAAGCTGGATCAAATGGTTCCGGGCATTCAGCATCAGGGAGTGGTCGCGCAAGCTGCGCCTTTTGCCTATGTTGAAGTGGAAGAATTGCTCGCCACTGCTCGTGATAAGGGAGAAGAGCCGTTTTTAATTTTGCTGGATGAGATTGAAGACCCTCATAATTTGGGCTCCATCCTTCGTACAGCGGACTGTACTGGAGCGCATGGTGTTATTGTGCCGAAAAGGCGTTCTGCAGCTGTAACTGTAACGGTGTCCAAAACATCGGCAGGTGCTGTGGAGTACGTCCCGGTGGCGCGTGTAAACAATCTGGGACAAACCATTGACCGTCTTAAAGAAGAGGGTGTATGGGTAGTTGGTACGGATGTTACAGCGAAAGACCCTGTCTTTGGGAATGGAGTATTCACGGGACCGGTAGCCATTGTCATTGGTAACGAAAATAAAGGGATGGGCCGTTTGATCCGTGAGAAATGCGATGTACTCGTCAAGCTGCCAATGGCGGGGCAAATTAATTCCCTTAATGCTTCTGTAGCTGCAGGTGTTGTCATGTACGAAGTATTGCGCGGACGACAGGCACGGGGCTAACGATATGGCTGACATGCGGGATGTTCTGCTTGTGGACGGTTACAATATGATTGGAGCCTGGCCCGAACTTTCCGCACTGGTACAATCTGGTATGCAGGAAGCGAGGGACAGACTTCTTGAACGGCTGGCGGATCATCAGGCGTATTCCGGCAGAAGAGTCATCGTCGTATTTGATGCTTACAGGGTGCCAGGATTAGGTAAAACTTTTGCCCAGAGCAAAGTCCAGATTTATTTTACCAGAGAAAAAGAAACTGCTGATGAGTGCATCGAGCGATTGGTTCGAGAGCTGAGCAGTAAAAGAAGAAGTATTTACGTAGCCACAAGCGATCAGGTAGAGCAACATGTCGCATTTGGACAAGGTGCACTCAGGGTGTCGGCGCGGGAATTACTGATCGAGATTGAGGAATCCGAAAGGGAAGTGCAGAAGCGAATCCAGCAGGATAGTGCCAAATTGTCCCGTAACTCGCTAGATGCCAAACTGAGTCCGGAGCTTCGAAAGTTGTTTGAACGATGGAGAAGAGAATAAACCAATAATTGGACCCTTCTCCATTTTGAAACCATTGACAATTTTGTTAGCGCTCTTCTTTTTTAGGTTGTTGTGGTTGACGGTATCAGGTTACATCGCGTATACTTGTCGTATATTTGAGAGAGTAACGGGTACCTTGCGTTGCAGCCGGAGGGATTGTTAGTGAGTGTGGACCTCAAGGATATCATGTTGTCAAAGTTTGATTACAAAAATGATGAAGACATTGTCGGAGCAGTCCATGAAGGTGATGGGGAAGCGCTGGAGTTTCTGATTAACAAATACCGAAACTTTGTGCGGGCCAAGGCCAGATCCTACTTCCTGATTGGTGCTGATCGCGAGGATATTATTCAGGAGGGCATGATTGGTCTCTACAAATCCATTCGTGATTTTAAGGGAGACAAGCTTGCTTCGTTCAAGGCTTTCGCCGAGTTGTGCATTACACGACAGATTATTACGGCAATTAAGACGGCTACACGACAAAAGCACATTCCTCTGAACTCTTACGTATCTCTGGACAAGCCCATCTATGATGAAGAGTCAGACCGGACGTTGCTCGATGTGATTTGCGGAACACAAGTAAGTGACCCTGAAGAGCTGATAATCAATCAGGAAGAGTTTGTGGGCCTTGAGGACAAGATGTCCGAGATTCTGAGCGAGCTGGAACGCAAGGTACTTATGTTGTATCTGGACGGACGTTCGTATCAGGAGATTGCAGAGGATCTTGACCGCCATGTGAAATCCATTGATAACGCGCTGCAACGGGTCAAGCGTAAACTTGAAAAGTATCTGGAAGTAAGAGATAGTTGAAAGTAGAGGCTGACAAGGAAAAGGCTCGAGTCCGAGTCTTTTTTTATTCGTTATAGGTAGGCTATGCAGGTTTATAAGTGTTACAAATGATTTATACTAAAAAAGATGAATAATAGATATCGCCTTGATTTTTGAAGCAGCTTTTCAGAGAACAGTTTTAAAGGATGCACAGATGTTAAAATGCACCACAGCCGGGACTGCGAATTGTATGCAAACATTCGTTGACATGGAAAACCCCGTGTGATAAAGTGTTTTAGGTAGGCCTAAATTCGCGGTTTTTTTTAGGATCAATTATGAGACTTCCGGTGTTGGATGTCTTCGGGAGGTGCACATCATGCGGGTAATTATTACTTTGGCTTGTACAACATGCAAACAAAGAAATTACACAACGACGAAAAACAAGCGTAATCACCCCGACCGCATGGAGATGAAGAAATTCTGTAAGTCCTGTAACGAACAGACTTCTCATCGGGAAACCAGATAGTTTTTGGAGGTGTAGTCGGCGTGAAACGCAGTTTCAAGTCTCTGTTTTCCTTTTTCTCTGAAAGCTGGGCTGAACTCAAGAAGGTTCGCTGGCCCAATCGTAAAGAACTGACCAACTATACGCTGATTGTCATAGGGACAATTGCGTTCGTCACGATTTATTTTTGGGTTCTCGATATCGGCATTTCCGCTGTGATCGAAGCGATTATCTAGGAAGGGTTCCAGGTGGCTTGATATGGAAAAAAGATGGTACGTCGTTCATACCTATTCAGGGTATGAGAACAAAGTCAAAGCCAATTTGGAAAAACGCGTTGAGTCCATGGGCATGGAAGACAAGATATTCCGTGTTCTTGTTCCTATGGAAGAAGAACTGGTAACCAAGGACGGTAAGAAAAAAACCGTTATGCGTAAAGTCTACCCTGGTTATGTCTTAGTCGAAATGGTCCAAACCGACGACTCTTGGTATGTTGTACGCAACACACCAGGTGTTACGGGATTTGTAGGGTCGACAGGCTCGGGTTCCAAACCGACGCCATTGCTTCCAGAAGAAGTTGAACAGATTCTGAAGCATATGGGCATGGTAGAGCCGAAACCGAAGATTGAATTCGATGTTAAGGAATCCGTGCGAATTAAAGTTGGTCCTTTTGCGAATTTTGTGGGCTCCGTGGAAGAAATTTTGGTTGAGAAGAGCAAGCTTAAGGTTCACGTCAACATGTTTGGACGGGAAACCCCGCTTGAGTTGGATTATACTCAAGTGGAGAAAATATAGATTTTTCTTACAGGTTTCTTGTGGGAGGATCGATAGGTCCGTCTACCACTATTGAGTCAAGGAGGTGTCATCCATGGCAAAAAAGGTAATTAAAATGGTAAAACTGCAGATTCCTGCAGGGAAAGCTAATCCAGCGCCTCCAGTAGGTCCAGCTTTGGGTCAAGCAGGTGTCAACATCATGGCATTCTGTAAAGAGTTCAATGCTCGTACTGCTGATCAAGCAGGCCTGATTATTCCGGTTGAAATTTCGGTATTTGAGGATCGTTCTTTTACGTTCATCACCAAAACTCCACCGGCTGCTGTTCTGTTGAAAGTTGCTGCTAAAATCGAAAAAGGTTCCGGTGAACCGAATAAAACGAAAGTTGCAACTGTAAATCGCGCTGCTGTTCGTCAAATTGCAGAGCAAAAAATGCCTGACCTTAACGCAGCTTCCGTAGAATCGGCAATGCGTATGGTTGAAGGTACTGCTCGCAGCATGGGTATCACCATCGTAGATTAATTTTATTAATCTACGTGTGCCGGCAGTTTGACTGTCCGGCAAGTGTGGGAGGAATATCCGCTAATACCACATAAGGAGGAAAACATTATGGCTAAACATGGTAAGAAGTACCTGGAAGCTGCTAAGCTGATTGACAGCGAAGCAACTTATGAGCCTTTAGAAGCCGTTGAACTGGTGAAAAAGGCTGCGACTGCTAAATTCGACGAAACCGTTGAAGCAGCAGTTCGTCTGGGCGTAGATTCCCGTAAACAAGACCAGGCTGTTCGTGGTGTTGTTGTCCTGCCGCATGGTACGGGTAAAACACAACGTGTTCTGGTATTTGCAAAAGGTGACAAAGTGAAAGAAGCGGAAGCGGCTGGCGCTGATTTTGTTGGTGATCAAGATATGATCAACAAAATCCAACAAGGCTGGTTCGAATTCGACGTCTGCGTTGCGACACCTGATATGATGAGTGAGGTTGGTAAACTGGGTCGTTTGCTCGGTGGTAAAGGTTTGATGCCTAACCCTAAAGCAGGCACAGTTACTTTCGACGTTGCCAAGGCTGTTCAAGAAATTAAAGCCGGTAAAATCGAATACCGTCTCGACAAAGCCGGTCAAATTCATGCGCCAATCGGCAAAGCTTCCTTCAGTGCTGAACAGCTGAACGAGAACCTTAAAGCCTTGGTTGAAGCCTTGAACCGTGCGAAGCCAGCGGCTGCTAAAGGTGTATACCTGAAAAACATCGCTATTTCTTCGACTATGGGACCAAGTGCACGTGTGAACGCATCTGTTTACAGATAATATTTTGATTGACACACTCAATCAAATTTGTTATTCTATAAAAGTTGTGAGTCCTTGTGACTGACCATTAAAGTTGAATATGCTTACCGTAGACAGTAGGTGCCTTCGGGCTTAATTTCCTACCGAGGTGTTATGATAGAACGTTTCATGTGACGGGCTTGTCCCGTCCATGTAGATTTATCAAGCCTTCGTACTCTACGGAGGCTTTTTTCATGCTTATGAAAGCAAGCTTTGTAAGATCACCAGATCGGGTGCTTCGAACAAAGCGGATAAATTGATCAGGAGGTGTACAGTTTGGCAAATGCAAAGGTGATTCAAGCAAAACAAGAAGCTGTTGAAGTTGTAGCTGCAAAATTGCGCGAGAGCGTAACAACTGTGGTTGCAGACTATCGCGGTCTGAATGTTGCCCAAGTAACTGAGCTGCGTAAGCAGCTTCGCGAAGCCGGAATCGAATTTCAAGTGCTGAAAAACACACTGCTCCGCCGTGCAACTGCGGCAGCAGAATTGACTGAACTGGACGCAGTATTGACAGGTCCTACTGCAATCGCGTTCGGCAAAGATGATGCAGTGTCTGCAGCTAAAATCTTGAACGATTTCGCTAAGAAGAACAATGCACTGGAACTGAAAGGTGCAGTTGTAGAAGGTCGCGTTATCGGTGTTGAGGAAATCAAAGCACTGGCAGAACTGCCATCCCGCGAAGGTCTTCTTTCCATGCTCCTCAGCGTGCTTCAAGCTCCTGTGCGCAACTTCGCGCTTGCAGTTAAAGCTGTTGCAGAAAAAGAAGAGCAAAGCGCATAAGTTAGGGATTAAATCTGCTGTATAGCAGTTGAAAACAAAAAAATACGAATTTAAATGGAGGTTCAACCATGAGTAAAGAGCAAATCTTGGAAGCAATTAAAGGTATGTCCGTATTGGAACTGAACGATCTCGTGAAAGCAATCGAAGAAGAATTCGGCGTAACTGCAGCAGCTCCAGTAGCTGTAGCAGGTGGCGCAGCAGGTGGCGCAGCAGAAGCTGAGCAATCCGAGTTCGACGTAATCTTGACAAGCGCTGGCGCTTCCAAAATCAACGTTATCAAAGCAGTTCGCGAAATCACAGGTCTTGGCCTGAAAGAAGCAAAAGAACTGGTTGACAACGCTCCAAAACCACTGAAAGAAAAAATCGCTAAAGAAGAAGCTGAATCCATTAAAGCAAAATTGGAAGAAGCAGGCGCTTCTGTAGAAGTAAAATAATTGACTGCTTTCTAGCAGATAATGAACTAAAACAAACCCCTTGAGGTGATCTTCAAGGGGTTTGTTGCTGTAAAACGGTAGTACCAGCATGTCTGAAAGGTTATTGTAAAGGCTATGATGGTAGTACAACCGAAAGAGGTGGGCATGAATGGCTGATCATTATTACTCCAAGCGGCCAGAGACGGCGCATGAACGACGGAGCCTGGAAACAGTGCTTCGGGGGCGGTCATACCGTTTTGCCAGCGATTCAGGCGTTTTTTCGAAGCAGGGAATTGATTACGGGAGTCGTGTGCTGATTGAAGCGATGCAGCTTCCTGCACAAGCTTCGGTATTGGATGTAGGATGCGGTTATGGGCCGATCGGTTTGGCGGCAGCCGCGCTTGTCCCCGAGGGACACGTCACAATGGTTGATATTAATGAGCGAGCCGTTCAACTAGCGATAGAGAATGCGGAACGTAATGGGGTTAAGAATGTCACCATTAAGCAAAGCGATTTGTTTGCGGAAGTGAAGAATGAACGTTTTGACGTGATCTTGACGAATCCTCCTATACGTGCAGGGAAAGAAACAGTGCATACTATTTTTGAGCTTGCTTATGAGCATTTAAACGAGGGTGGAGCTTTGTGGGTAGTCATTCAGAAAAAGCAGGGGGCCCCTTCGGCGAGTGCTAAGATAGAGAGCCTTTTCGGTTATGTAGAGGAAGTTACAAAGGATAAAGGTTATCGAATTTTGAAGGCTGAAAAAAGTTTTTGAGAAAATGCAATAGGACCATTGACTTGAATCCAGGTCTGTGATATTATTATAAAATGTCAGTATTAGGATGCCCTCCATGGCTTTAGTTTGTTGAAATGTCAATAGATTTATGCGTAGTAGGTATAGTATTTATCTCTATTACGTATAATACAACCATTTTGGGCAAATCTACAAGTGATGAAGATCTTCCGGTAAGAGGATTCTGCAGATACGTTGCTCTTTTTTCGAATGCATTCGAGTAAGGGCTTTTCTGTATTTGTAAGATTGAATCTTCTGTATGTGTCTTATTATAAGGTCACAAACAGAGGTTCGCAATGTATTTTTAAAGTGAGTAGACATGAGGGGTGAGTTTAAGTTGGCAGGACATCTTGTTCAATATGGTCGACGCACTCGGCGCAGTTATGCACGTATTAATGAGGTACTCGAGGTTCCGAACCTGATTGAGATCCAACAAAAATCCTATGATTGGTTTTTGGAGGAAGGATTACGGGAAATGTTTCGGGATATTTCTCCAATTCAGGATTTCACTGGAAATCTGATTCTGGAGTTTATCGACTATTCTCTCGGAGAACCCAAATATACCGTTGACGACGCAAAGGAACGCGACGTTACGTATGCAGCACCGCTTCGGGTAAAAGTCCGGCTTATTAATAAAGAAACCGGGGAAGTGAAAGAGCAGGAAGTATTCATGGGAGACTTCCCGCTGATGACTGAAACGGGTACGTTTATTATTAACGGTGCGGAACGGGTTATTGTCAGCCAGTTGGTTCGCTCTCCCAGCGTCTATTTCAGCACAAAAGTCGACAAGAATGCGAAAACAACATACACCGCAACGGTAATTCCTAACCGGGGGGCTTGGCTCGAACTGGAGATGGATGCGAAGGATATTATCTATGTCCGGATTGACCGTACCCGTAAAATTCCGGTTACGGTGTTGCTGCGTGCGCTGGGTTTTGGCACTGATGCTGAGATTCTGGATTTGCTCGGCAATGACGAATATATCCGCAACACACTTGATAAAGACAACACGGATTCCACCGAGAAAGCGCTGATTGAAATTTATGAGCGTCTTCGTCCGGGTGAGCCGCCTACACTGGATAACGCAAAGAGCTTGCTGGTTGCGCGCTTCTTTGATCCAAAACGTTATGATCTGGCCAACGTAGGCCGTTACAAAATCAATAAAAAGCTTCACATCAAAAATCGTCTGTTCAATCAACGACTTGCTGAGACTTTGATTGATACAACAACTGGTGAAATCATCGCTGAAGCCGGACAAATGGTAGATCGCCGCCTGTTGGACGAGATTTTGGCCCAACTGGAGGAATCAGTAGGACATCGTACGTATCATGTTGCGAGTGGTGTGCTAGAAAGCAATGATATTCCACTTCAAACGATCGATGTATTCTCACCAATTGAGGATGGTAAAGTAGTAAAACTGATTGCTAACGGAAATATTGATAAATCGGTTAAGAATATTACGCCTGCCGATATTATTTCCTCCATCAGTTATTTTATTAACTTGCTTCACGGAATCGGAAGTACGGACGATATTGACCATTTGGGTAACCGTCGTTTGCGTTCTGTAGGTGAGTTGCTCCAAAACCAGTTCCGTATCGGTTTGTCCCGTATGGAACGCGTGGTGCGTGAAAGAATGTCGATTCAGGATGCTAATGTAATTACGCCACAAGCGCTGATTAACATACGTCCGGTAATTGCTTCGATTAAAGAGTTCTTTGGTAGCTCGCAGCTGTCTCAGTTTATGGATCAGACGAACCCGCTTGCTGAATTAACGCACAAACGTCGTTTGTCCGCACTCGGACCCGGCGGTTTGACGCGCGAACGCGCGGGCATGGAAGTGCGTGACGTCCATCCGAGTCACTATGGCCGCATGTGTCCTATCGAGACACCAGAGGGACCAAACATTGGTTTGATCAACTCTTTGTCCACTTTTGCACGCATCAACGAGTACGGATTTATCGAAGCGCCTTATCGTTGGGTAGATCCAAAAACCGGAAAGGTTACAGAGCAGATTGATTACCTGACTGCTGATGAAGAAGATAACTACATCGTAGCTCAGGCGAATGCGGAATTGACGGAGGAAAGCACCTTTAAGGATGAGGTCGTCATTGTCCGTTATAACAAACAGTCTGATAACATTATTCCGATGGCTAGTAGCCGTGTCGATTACATGGACGTATCGCCTAAACAGGTCGTATCGGTCGCGACTGCGTTGATTCCGTTTCTGGAGAATGATGACTCTAACCGCGCATTGATGGGTTCCAACATGCAGCGTCAGGCTGTCCCACTTCTGATTCCGAAGTCTCCATTGGTCGGAACAGGAATGGAGCACAAGTCTGCGAAAGATTCTGGTGTTTGCGTTGTATCCAAATACAACGGAGTTATCGAACGTTCTTCGGCTAACGAAATTTGGTTGCGTCGTATCGAAACTGTAGATGGCGCTGAAGTGAAGGGCGACATTGTTAAGTATAAATTACACAAATTTATGCGATCTAACCAAGGAACTTGCATCAACCAACGTCCGATTGTGAACAGAGGAGATATTGTCAAAGTTGGCGATATTCTTGCGGATGGTCCATCTACAGAGATGGGTGAGTTGGCGTTGGGACGTAACGTTGTCGTTGCCTTCATGACTTGGGAAGGTTACAACTACGAGGATGCGATCCTGCTGAGTGAGAAACTGGTTAAGGAAGATGTATACACCTCAATCCATATTGAGGAATACGAATCCGAGGCTCGTGACACGAAGCTTGGACCTGAAGAAATCACTCGCGACATTCCAAATGTCGGTGAAGAAGCGCTTCGCAACTTGGATGAGCGTGGAATCATTCGTATTGGTGCCGAAATCGGCGCAGGTGACATTCTCGTTGGTAAAGTTACACCTAAAGGTGTGACTGAATTGACAGCTGAAGAACGTCTCTTACATGCAATCTTTGGTGAGAAGGCACGCGAGGTTCGCGATACTTCTTTGAGAGTTCCTCACGGAACAGACGGGATTGTTGTAGATGTAAAGGTGTTTACACGTGAAAATGGTGATGAATTGCCACCAGGTGTAAATCAGTTGGTTCGTGTATATATTGCTCAAAAACGTAAAATCTCCGAAGGCGATAAAATGGCTGGACGTCACGGTAACAAGGGTGTCGTTGCCCGTATTTTGCCTGAAGAAGATATGCCGTTCCTGCCGGATGGCACACCAGTACAGGTCGTTCTGAACCCGCTGGGCGTACCTTCACGGATGAACATCGGACAGGTGCTTGAAGTCCATCTGGGTATGGCTGCAATGCGTCTTGGTATTCATGTTGCAACTCCAGTATTCGATGGTGCCAAGGAGTATGATGTATTCGATACAATGGAAGAGGCAGGCATGCAACGTAATGGTAAGACTGTGTTGTATGACGGACGTACGGGTGATCGTTTTGAACGTGAAGTTACTGTCGGTGTCATGCACATGATCAAACTGGCGCACATGGTCGATGATAAAATCCATGCTCGTTCTACAGGTCCTTACTCTCTCGTTACGCAACAACCATTGGGTGGTAAAGCTCAATTCGGTGGACAGCGCTTCGGGGAGATGGAAGTATGGGCATTGGAAGCCTACGGCGCAGCGTACACGCTTCAGGAAATTTTGACTGTGAAATCCGATGATGTGGTTGGACGTGTTAAAACTTACGAATCCATTGTCAAAGGTGAAAATGTACCTGAACCGGGTGTTCCAGAATCATTTAAGGTCTTGATCAAAGAGCTCCAAAGCTTGGGTATGGACGTGAAGATTCTGTCTGAAGACGAACAAGAGATCGAAATGAGAGAGCTTGATGATGAGGATGACACAACCAGCGATAAGCTGAGTTTGAATCTGGAAGGCTCTGAGGTTGGCGTAGAGTAGTTTGACTGCTGACTGACTCATATCAGCTTTGTTATATACCTTGATCCATTCTAGAATGGATCAGGTTTCTTGATACCGCCCGGTGTTGCTGGGCGGTATCAAACCTAAAAACTCAGGATTTGGTTAAGGAGGGTTGCTCCTTGTTGGACGTTAACAATTTCGAATATATGAAAATCGGGCTTGCTTCCCCCGAAAAGATTCGTTCTTGGTCCCGCGGAGAAGTCAAAAAACCGGAGACGATTAACTATCGTACGCTTAAACCGGAAAAAGAAGGACTATTTTGCGAGAAAATTTTCGGACCTACGAAAGACTGGGAATGTCATTGCGGTAAGTACAAACGTGTACGCTATAAAGGTGTTGTCTGTGACCGTTGTGGAGTAGAAGTTACTCGCGCTAAGGTTCGCCGTGAGCGTATGGGCCATATTGAGTTGGCTGCTCCTGTATCGCACATTTGGTACTTTAAAGGCATTCCAAGTCGTATGGGTCTTGCTCTTGATATGTCTCCAAGATCTCTGGAAGAGATCATTTACTTCGCATCTTATGTTGTAACCGATCCAGGAGATACGCCTTTGGAGAAAAAGCAACTCCTGTCCGAGAAAGAATACCGTAGTTATCGTGAGAAATATGGCTATGGATTCCAGGCAGGTATGGGTGCTGAAGCGGTTAAAAAGCTTCTTCAAGATTTGGATATAGACAAAGAGTTGGAATTCTTGAAAGAAGAGCTGCGTACAGCTCAAGGACAACGTCGTAACCGTGCAATCAAACGCCTTGAAGTTATTGAGGCATTCCGTAACTCCGGCAACCAACCGGATTGGATGATCATGGACGTACTTCCTGTTATTCCTCCTGAGCTTCGTCCAATGGTACAGTTGGATGGTGGTCGTTTCGCTACTTCTGACCTTAACGACTTGTATCGTCGTGTTATTAACCGTAATAACCGTCTGAAACGTCTGTTAGATCTAGGTGCGCCAGATATTATCGTACAAAATGAAAAACGGATGTTGCAGGAAGCTGTTGACGCCTTGATTGATAATGGTCGTCGTGGTCGTCCTGTTACAGGTCCAGGTAACCGTCCTTTGAAATCCCTCAGCCACATGCTGAAAGGTAAACAAGGACGTTTCCGTCAGAACTTGCTCGGAAAACGTGTTGACTACTCTGGTCGTTCCGTTATCGTTGTAGGTCCGTACTTGAAAATGTATCAATGCGGTTTGCCGAAAGAAATGGCACTTGAACTGTTCAAACCTTTTGTTATGAAAGAACTAGTGAACAAAGGTTTGGCGCACAATATCAAGAGCGCCAAGCGTAAAGTAGAACGTGTGAGTGCAGAAGTATGGGATGTACTGGAAGAAGTAATCAAGGAGCATCCAGTTCTTCTGAACCGTGCCCCTACGTTGCATAGACTCGGTATCCAGGCGTTCGAACCGATTTTGGTTGAGGGTCGTGCGATTCGTCTGCATCCGCTCGTATGTACTGCATATAATGCCGACTTTGACGGTGACCAAATGGCTGTTCACGTTCCGTTGTCTGCGGAAGCTCAAGCTGAAGCTCGTTTGCTTATGCTAGCATCCGGCAACATTTTGAATCCGAAAGACGGCAAGCCAGTTGTTACACCTTCCCAGGATATGGTTCTTGGTTCTTTCTATCTGACTATGGATAACAAAGAAGAAGAAGGAAGCAATATGATCCTTCGCAACATGAATGAAGCTATATCGGCTTATCAACGCGGTACAGCTGGTCTTCATGCTCGTGTAGCTATTCCGGTTAAAGCTTTGAATAAAACGAGCTTTACGGAAAAACAACAGGAAGCGATGTTGATCACAACGGTTGGTAAAATTATCTTTAATGAAATTTTCCCGGCAAGCTTCCCGTACATCAATGATGCGACCCGTGCGAACCTGCTTTATGGTACTGCGGAGGAGTTCTTTGTTTACGAGAAGGGTGTAAATCTTACAGAAGCCATTCAAAACGCTCCGCAAGCTAACGGAGTAGGCAAGGATTACCTTGGTAATATCATTGCCCGTTGTTTTGAGACTTACCATACAACAGAAACAGCTGTAATTCTGGATAAAATCAAGCAGCTTGGCTTTACGTATTCCACTCGTGCAGGGGTAACCGTTGCTGTATCGGACGTAATCGTGCCGGTGGAAAAACAAGAGATTCTTAAGGGATCTGAGGACAAAGCGCAAGTTGTGACGAATCAGTATCGTCGTGGTCTGATTACGAATGAAGAACGCTATGACCGGATTATCGACATTTGGTCTAAAGCGAAAGATGATATTACCGAAGTATTGATGAAGTCCATGGATCGCTACAACTCTATCATGATGATGGTGGACTCCAAAGCGCGGGGTAACAAGTCACAGATTACTCAGCTCGGTGGTATGCGTGGTCTGATGGCCAATCCATCCGGACGTATTATCGAACTCCCAATCAAATCAAATTTCCGTGAAGGTCTGACAGTACTCGAGTACTTCATCTCCACTCACGGAGCGCGTAAAGGTTTGGCGGATACAGCCCTCCGTACGGCTGACTCCGGTTACCTGACTCGTCGTCTCGTAGATGTGGCACAGGATGTTATCGTGCGCGAAGAAGACTGCGGAACGGATAAAGGCTTCACAGTAAGTCGTATTCAGGACGGTAAAGAAGTGATTGAGGATCTCTATGACCGTCTGGAAGGTCGCTATTGCTTTGAAACGGTACGTCATCCTGAGACTGGCGAGATTTTGGCTAGACGTAACGAACTGATTGACTCCGACAAAGCTGAAGCGATTGTTAAAGCCGGTGTACACAAAGTTCAGATTCGTTCTGTACTAAGTTGCCGTGCTAAACATGGCGTCTGCAAGAAATGCTACGGTCGCAATCTGGCTACTGGTAAACACGTTGAGATTGGTGAAGCAGTTGGTATTATCGCTGCACAATCCATTGGTGAGCCAGGAACACAGCTTACTATGCGTACGTTCCACACAGGCGGCGTAGCGGGTGACGATATTACACAAGGTTTGCCTCGTATCCAGGAGCTTTTTGAAGCACGTAATCCTAAAGGTCAGGCAACTATTAGTGAAATTGACGGTACAGTTAAAGAAGTTCGTGAAGGTAAAGACCGCCGTGAGATCGACATTCAGGGTGAAGCTGAAACGAAAACATATTCAGTAACATATGGTTCCCGCCTGCGCGTAAGCGAAGGTATGACTGTTGAAGCTGGGGACGAACTGACGGATGGTTCGATTGATCCTAAAGAAATGCTGCGTATTAAAGGTATTCGCGGGGTGCAGAACTATATCCTTCAGGAAGTTCAACGCGTATACCGGAACCAGGGCGTAGAAATCAACGACAAGCACGTAGAAGTTATGATTCGTCAAATGTTGCGTAAAATCCGTATCATTGATGCGGGCGACACGATCTTACTTCCAGGTTCCTTTGTTGATGTCCATGAGTATGAAAATGCAAACAAGATAGCGATTCTCAGCGGCCAAGAACCAGCGGTAGCTAAGCCGGTACTGCTCGGTATTACCAAGGCCTCTCTGGAAACTGACTCCTTCTTGTCAGCAGCATCCTTCCAGGAAACTACTCGTGTCTTGACTGATGCAGCTATTAAAGGCAAGGTCGATCAGTTGCTTGGGCTGAAAGAGAACGTAATTATTGGTAAATTGATTCCTGCGGGAACAGGTATGAACCGTTACCGTAGCGTGAAATTTGCCCAACCGGAAGAGGGGCAGTTTCCATCTGAGGAGCTCGAACCAATTTCGGCCGAGTAATATAAAAATAGTATGATTGCCGGAACACCGTAGACATAAGCTTTGCATAAAAGCTATAGCAGACGGTGCTCCGGTGTTTTTCAAAAATGAATCGTACTATTCTGTTTAAATGAATTATAGTTTATAATTGTCTTGACATTACTTATAGTCAATGCTAATATAGCAAAGGTGCGTGAGCAGCCTATATGCTATTGGGTCTTTTCGGAGGAATGAGATATGTCTAAAGAACAGGGACTGCAAGATGCTCATGTCAAAATCGGTACCAAACAAACCATTCGTATGGTAGAATTGGGCTTTGCCTCAGAAGTATATGTGGCAGAAGACGCAGATCAGCGTCTCACTTCCAACATCATTGCTTTGTGCAACAAGCAAGGAGTCAAAGTGACTCTCGTAGACACAATGAAAAATCTCGGAGCTGCATGTGGGATTGAAGTGGGAGCCGCAATGGCTGCTATCGTAAAACAATAGGGTAAGGAACGTTTTTGTCTAAGGAATTGTTATTCTTGGCGGCAAAGACTTTTCATTTGTTCTTTTATGAACCGCCTGGGTCTGTGGGCTTAGATAAGGTTTGTAAAGTAACAGCAAAAATTGAGGAAGGGGGTGGCAACCAACATGCCAACTATTAACCAACTGGTTCGTAAAGGACGTCAAGCCAAAATCGAGAAATCGAAATCACCGGCTTTGCAAAAAGGTTTTAATGCCTTGAAACGTGAAGCTACCGACATCAGTGCCCCGCAAAAACGCGGAGTGTGCACTCGTGTAGGTACTATGACTCCGAAAAAACCAAACTCCGCACTTCGTAAATATGCTCGTGTTCGCTTGACGAACCGTGTAGAGGTGACTGCTTACATTCCAGGTATTGGACATAACCTTCAAGAACACAGCGTAGTGCTGATTCGCGGCGGTCGTGTAAAAGACCTTCCGGGTGTGCGTTACCATATCGTTCGCGGTGCTTTGGATACTGCAGGCGTAAACAACCGCATGCAAGCTCGTTCCAAATACGGCGCAAAACGCCCTAAAGCTAAAAAATCCTAATGAGATATAAACCGCATATGTCGGTTTAACATGTAAGAAAGGGGGATATCCATGCCACGCAAAGGTCCAGTTACCAAAAGAGACGTGTTGCCAGATCCGGTATACAACAGCAAGTTGGTTACCCGCTTGATCAACCGCATCATGCTCGACGGAAAACGAGGCGTTGCTCAAAGCATTCTGTACAATGCGTTCAAGCTTATCCAAGAACGTACGGGGAATGACCCGATGGAAGTTTTTGAAGCAGCTATCAAGAATATCATGCCAGTCCTGGAAGTTAAAGCACGCCGTGTCGGCGGTGCCAACTACCAAGTACCAATCGAGGTAAAACCAGAAAGACGTACGTCCCTGGGATTACGTTGGCTCGTAAACTACTCCCGCAACCGCGGTGAGAAAACCATGGAAGAGCGTTTGGCGGCTGAAATTATCGATGCTTCCAACAACACAGGCGCTTCCGTGAAAAAACGTGAAGACACGCACAAAATGGCTGAAGCAAACAAAGCGTTTGCTCACTATCGTTGGTAGGATTCAGCTCAAAAAAATAACTTCAATTTTGAAGGGAGACCCATTTCATGGCAAGAGAGTTCTCCTTGAAAAATACACGTAATATCGGGATCATGGCTCATATTGACGCGGGTAAAACCACAACAACAGAGCGGATCTTGTTCTACACAGGCCGTACGCACAAAATCGGTGAAGTTCACGAAGGCGCTGCGACAATGGACTGGATGGAACAAGAACAAGAGCGCGGAATCACGATTACTTCCGCTGCGACGACCGCTGCCTGGAAAGGTCACCGCGTCAATATCATCGACACCCCGGGGCACGTTGACTTCACTGTTGAAGTTGAACGTTCCCTTCGTGTATTGGACGGAGCAGTTGGTGTTTTCAGTGCGAAAGAAGGCGTTGAGCCTCAGTCCGAAACCGTATGGAGACAGGCTGATCGCTACGGCGTTCCACGGATCGCATATGTAAACAAAATGGATATCATTGGTGCCGACTTCTTGAATGTTGTCTCCGACATGCGTGATCGCCTTCAAGCGAACGCAGTTGCGATTCAATTGCCAATCGGCGCGGAAAATGATTTTACTGGTATTATCGATATCGTTGAACAAAAAGCTCATATGTACAAAGATGATCTTGGTCAAGATATCGAAGAAGTAGAAATTCCTGCGGAATTCAAAGATCAGGTTGAGGAACTCCGTAATGAATTGATCGAGAAGGTTGCTGAACTGGACGAAGAATTGACAATGAAATACCTGGAAGGCGAAGAAATTTCGGTTGCCGAAATTAAAGCCGCTCTCCGTAAAGGTGTTGTAGAAGTTAAAATCTTCCCAGTTATCTGTGGATCTTCTTACCGTAATAAAGGTGTTCAGCTGATGTTGGATGCTGTTCTCGACTATTTGCCGGCTCCTACTGACGTGCCAAGTATTCAAGGGCATTTGGAAGACGGTACGGAAGTTGAACGTCACTCTTCCGATGAAGAGCCATTCTCCGCATTGGCCTTCAAAATCATGACGGATCCTTACGTTGGTAAGTTGACATTCTTCCGCGTATACTCCGGTGTTCTTCAATCCGGTTCTTACGTATTGAATGCAACAAAAGGTAAACGCGAACGTATCGGACGTATTCTTCAAATGCATGCGAACAGTCGTCAAGAAATCACTGTAGTTTACTCTGGTGATATTGCGGCTGCCGTAGGTTTGAAAGATACGGGTACAGGTGATACACTGTGTGATGAGAAGAGTCCTGTTATTCTCGAGTCCATGAATTTCCCTGATCCGGTTATCGAAATCGCGGTTGAGCCTAAAACCAAAGCTGACCAAGATAAAATGTCTGTAGCTCTCGGTAAGTTGACTGAAGAGGATCCAACTCTTCGCGCTCATACTAACGAAGAAACAGGTCAAACCATCTTGGCAGGTATGGGTGAGCTTCACTTGGACATCATCATTGACCGTATGCGTCGTGAGTTCAAGGTAGAAACGAATGTGGGTAAACCACAGGTTGCTTACCGTGAAACGTTCCGTGCTCCAGCACGTGTCGAAGGTAAATTCGTTCGTCAGTCCGGTGGTCGTGGTCAATATGGTCACGTATGGGTTGAGTTCGAACCACTCGAACCAGGTACTGGTAGTCAATTCGAAAGTAAGGTAGTCGGCGGCTCTGTTCCTAGAGAGTACATCGCACCTGCTCTTGCTGGTATTGAGGAACAAATGAAAAACGGCGTTATCGCAGGCTTCCCGCTTGTGGACGTTAAAGCTACAATCGTGGACGGATCATACCATGATGTCGATTCCAATGAAATGGCATTTAAAATTGCCGGATCAATGGCGCTGAAAGCAGCGAAAGACAAATGTAAACCAGTTTTGCTTGAACCGATTATGAAAGTTGAAGTAACGGTTCCTGAGGAATACATGGGTGACGTAATGGGTATGTTGAACTCCCGTCGTGGTCGGATTGAAGGTATGGATTCCCGTAGTGGAGCTCAAATCATTCGTGCGAAGGTGCCTTTGTCCGAAATGTTCGGATACTCGACTACACTTCGCTCCGGTACACAAGGACGCGGCGTGTTCTCTATGGAACTTTCTCATTATGAAGAAGTGCCGAAGAGCATTGCTGAAGAGATCGTTGCCAAAACTAAAGGCGGCGAGTAATACAATGTATCAGCTGACCGGTATACTTAAGGTTTTACCAAAAGGGCATCCGGCAGCCTAAAATAAAACAAGTTATTGAGGAGGAATTGTTCAAATGGCAAAGGCTAAGTTTGAACGTAACAAACCGCACGTTAATATCGGTACTATTGGTCACGTCGATCATGGTAAAACTACTTTGACTGCTGCAATCACAACTGTATTGTCCAAAACTTACGGTGGTGCTGCTGTAGCATTCGATCAAATCGATAAAGCTCCAGAAGAGCGCGAACGCGGTATCACAATCTCCACTGCACACGTGGAATATGAAACACCTAACCGTCACTATGCACACGTTGACTGCCCAGGTCACGCCGACTATGTTAAAAACATGATTACTGGCGCTGCACAAATGGACGGAGCTATTCTGGTTGTATCCGCAGCTGACGGCCCAATGCCGCAAACTCGCGAACACATCCTGTTGTCCCGCCAAGTTGGTGTTCCTTACATCGTTGTATTCCTGAACAAATGCGACATGGTTGAAGACGAAGAGTTGCTGGAATTGGTTGAAATGGAAGTTCGCGACTTGCTGAGCGAGTATGACTTCCCAGGCGACGACACTCCAATCACTCGCGGTTCCGCTCGTGAAGCACTGCAAAACCCAGATGGCGACTGGGCTAAGAAAATCGTTGAAATGTTCGAAACAATCGACACTTACATCCCAACTCCAGAACGCGACACTGACAAGCCTTTCCTTATGCCTGTCGAGGACGTATTCTCCATCACTGGTCGTGGTACAGTTGCTACAGGCCGTGTAGAGCGTGGTACAGTTAAAGTGGGCGACGAAATCGAAATCATCGGTATTCAAGAAGAATCCCGTAAATCCGTAGTAACAGGCGTAGAAATGTTCCGTAAATTGCTTGATTCCGCTCAAGCTGGTGACAACATCGGCGCACTGCTTCGCGGTGTAGATCGTGCACAAATCGAGCGTGGTCAAGTATTGGCTAAACCAGGTTCTGTTAACCCACATACAGAATTTTCTGCTCAAATCTACGTTTTGACTAAAGAAGAAGGTGGACGTCACAAACCTTTCTTCACTGGTTACCGTCCACAGTTCTACTTCCGTACAACTGACGTAACTGGTATCATTACTTTGCCAGAAGGTTCCGAAATGGTAATGCCTGGTGATAACATTACGGTTACTGTTCAACTGATCAACCCGATCGCTATCGAAGAAGGAACTAAGTTCTCTATTCGTGAAGGTGGACGTACAGTTGGCGCTGGTGCCGTAGCAACAATCTCCAAATAAGAAGGCTTTAGCCTTTAAATAGAGCAACAGTGTACTGGAACGAGTAACATTGTATTGGAACGAAGCTAAACGAGCCCCTGCCCTGGTGCGGGGGCTTTTCTCTTGGAAAAATCGCAAGCTGCGAACACAATTGTATCTTTTGAAAATAAGATGCATTGTTTTTTCGTTTTTGCTTGCAATAGGCAGAACTATTCGATATAATAACTAATGTTGTTTGTGACTGTGCGATGATGTGAGAGGTTACTGACACACCCGGCCCCTTTGCCATGGGAGGGCTGTCGGAAAATTTTCACGGAGTATGTCCGATACCAAATTGGGCGATAGAAGGAGGGACTAAAATGGCAAAGCAAAAAATTCGTATTCGTTTGAAAGCTTACGATCATAGAATTCTTGATCAATCCGCTGAGAAAATTGTTGAAACAGCTAAACGTTCGGGCGCAGGTGTATCCGGGCCAATTCCGCTGCCAACTGAAAAACAAATCATTACTATTCTCCGTGCGGTACACAAGTACAAGGATTCCCGGGAGCAGTTCGAAATGCGCACACACAAGCGTTTGATCGACATTGTTAACCCGACTCCACAAACTGTGGATGCCTTGATGCGCTTGGACCTGCCGTCCGGTGTAGATATCGAAATTAAATTGTAATATGTAATTAGGAAAAGAAATGAGGTGTCAACATGAAAGGTATCTTAGGAAAAAAACTCGGAATGACTCAAGTGTTTACCCCTGAAGGTAACGTACTTGCTGTTACGGTTATCGAAGCAGGCCCTTGTGTTGTTCTGCAAAAGAAAGATCTGGAAAACGATGGATACGAAGCTATCCAACTCGGTTTCTCTGATAAGAAAGAAAAAAGATCCAACAAGCCTGAAGCAGGACATGCGAAAAAAGCAAATACTGCACCTAAGCGCTACGTTCGTGAACTTCGTGGCATCGACCTTGCTGCGTACGAGGTTGGCCAAGAACTGAAGGCTGATGTCTTCACAGAAGGCGAGTTCGTTGACGTGACAGGTATTTCTAAAGGTAAAGGTTTTGCCGGCGTTATCAAACGTTGGGGACAAAGCCGCGGACCAATGGCACACGGCTCGCGTTACCACAGAGGTCCAGGTTCTATGGGTTCCATTCAAGCTAACCGCGTTCCTAAAGGTAAACACCTTCCAGGACACATGGGGCATGAAACGGTAACGATCCAACGTCTTGAAGTTGTTAAGATCGATACAGAACGTAATGTATTGCTCGTGAAAGGTTCCATTCCAGGACCTAAAAATAGCTTCGTTAAAGTATTAGAAACGGTGAAAAAATAAACAACTGAAGAAAGGAGGAACACGAAATGCCAAAAGTAGCACTATTTAATATTAGCGGCAGCCAAGTTGGTGAAATTGAATTGAACGACGCAGTGTTCGGTATCGAGCCGAATAAGCACGTTCTTCATGACGCTGTTGTTATGCAATTGGCTTCCCTGCGTCAAGGTACTCACAAAGTAAAAGGACGTTCTGAAGTACGTGGTGGCGGACGTAAACCTTGGAAACAAAAAGGTACTGGCCGCGCTCGTCAAGGTTCGATCCGTGCACCGCAATGGGTTGGTGGCGGTACTGTATTCGGTCCCACTCCACGCAGCTATGCTTACAAATTGCCTAAAAAGGTTCGTCGTCTGGCGATCAAATCGGCGTTGTCATCTAAAGTGATTGAGAATGAAATTATCGTATTGGACGCTCTTACACTGAACGGACCTAAAACGAAAGAATTCGCAGCCATTTTGAATAACCTTAAAGCTGATCGTAAAGCATTGATCGTAGCTCCTAGCTATGATGATAATGTAGCACTGTCCGCTCGTAATATTCCTGGTGTGAAGTTTGTAGCCGCAGACGGCATTAATGTTCTTGATGTGCTTGGACACGACAAACTGATCATTACGAAGGAAGCAGTTCAGAAGGTAGAGGAGGTGCTCGCGTAATGAAGGATCCTCGTGATATTATCAAACGTCCGGTTATCACCGAACGTACGGCTGGTATGATGAATGACTTGAAATACGTTTTCGAGGTTGACATTCGTTCTAACAAAGTCGAAGTTAAAAAAGCAATCGAAGCCATTTTTAACGTGAAAGTAAGTAACGTAAATACGCTTCGTGTTCCTGCAAAACCAAAACGCTACGGACGTCATTCCGGCTATACGAGCGAGTGGAAGAAAGCGTTCGTAACGCTGAGCAAAGACAGTAAGCCGCTTGAGTTTTTTGAAACGGTATAATTGAAACTGTAAAGTAAGGAGGGAAACTCAGTGCCAATTAAAAAGTATAAACCAACGTCCCCGGCCAGACGTGCTATGTCTGTATCTACTTTCGAGGAGATTACAACTAATCAGCCCGAGAAATCGTTGCTGGCACCTCTGAGCAAGCAAGCTGGACGCAATAACCAAGGTAAAATTACAGTTCGTCATCAAGGCGGCGGACACAAACGTAAATACCGTATTATTGACTTCAAACGTAACAAAGATGGAATACCGGGCCGCGTTGCTACGATCGAATATGATCCAAACCGTACGTCCAACATCGCACTTATCCACTATGTGGATGGTGAAAAACGTTACATCATCGCTCCTAAAGGTCTGAAAGTAGGAGACGAAGTGGTATCCGGTGCAGGTTCGGATATCAAAATCGGTAACTCCTTGCCATTGGAAAACATTCCAGTAGGTACGGTTATCCACAACATCGAATTGAAACCGGGTAAAGGTGGCCAACTCGTTCGCGCTGCTGGTACGGAAGCCCAACTTCTTGGTAAAGAAGAAAAGTATGTTACAATTCGTTTGTCTTCTGGTGAAGTTCGCCGCATTCTGAAAGTTTGCCGCGCTACAATCGGTTCTGTAGGTAACGAAGACCACGAACTGGTGAAAATCGGTAAAGCCGGTCGTAGTCGCTGGTTGGGACAACGTCCTGAAGTTCGCGGTGTTGTAATGAACCCTAACGATCACCCACACGGTGGTGGTGAAGGTCGCGCTCCAATCGGACGTAAATCTCCAATGTCTCCATGGGGTAAACCAACCCTTGGTTACAAGACACGTAAAAAAGGTAAAGCATCTGATAAGTACATCGTTCGTCGTCGTACTAAGTAATAAAACGTGCGCTTAAGTCGCACGTTAACATATTAAGGAACGACTACGTTTTAACGAAGGGAGGATTCATAAATGGGTCGCAGTCTCAAAAAAGGACCATTCATTGATGGTTACCTGTTGAAAAAAGTAGAGGTTTTGAACGAGTCGGACAAAAAAGTGGTAATCAAAACTTGGTCCCGTCGCTCTACGATTTTCCCGCAATTTATCGGACATACGTTTGGTGTATACGATGGTCGTAAACACGTGCCAGTATACGTAACGGAAGATATGGTCGGACACAAATTGGGCGAATTTGCTCCAACACGTACGTACAAAGGCCATACGGATGACGATAAGAAAACAAGAAGATAATCAACACAGCGTAGTGTTTGAGAGGAGGTAAACTCAATGGAAGCAAAAGCACATGCTAAGTCCGTACGGATTTCTGCTCGCAAAGTGAAACTTGTTATCGATTTGATTCGCGGTAAGCAGGTTGGTGAGGCGATCGCAATTCTTCGTCACACTCCAAAGTCCGCTTCTCCAGTCGTTGAGAAATTGTTGAATTCTGCGATTGCAAATGCAGATCACAACTATTCTTTGGACGTAAATAAATTGGTAGTATCTCAGGTTTTTGTAAACCAAGGTCCTACAATGAAACGATTCCGCCCGCGTGCAATGGGTCGTGCAAGTCGCATCAACAAGCGCACCAGTCATATTACTCTGGTGGTATCTGAAAAATAAGGAGGGAAAACGTGTGGGCCAAAAGGTAAATCCCGTCGGACTCCGAATCGGTATTATCCGTGATTGGGAATCCAAATGGTATGCAGGCAAAGATTTCGGTGATCTTTTGCTGGAAGACGTTAGAATTCGTGAACATCTGAAAAAAAGATTGAAAGACTCCGCTGTATCCCGTGTTGAAATCGAGAGAGCAGCTAACCGTGTCAACGTAACGATTCACACTGCGAAACCAGGTATGGTTATCGGTAAGGGTGGTTCCGAAGTTGAAAATCTGCGTAATGAAATTACTAAAATCGCAGGCGGTAAAAAGGTACACATCAATATTTCTGAAATTAAAAATCCTGAACTGGACGCAATTCTGGTTGCTGAAAGCATTGCACAACAATTGGAACGTCGTGTTTCTTTCCGTCGTGCTTTGAAACAAGCGATTCAAAGAACTATGCGCTCCGGAGCAAAAGGAATTAAAACTCAAGTAGGCGGACGTCTTGGCGGTGCCGAAATCGCTCGTTCCGAAGGGTACAGCGAAGGAACTGTTCCACTGCATACGCTTCGTGCCGACATTGACTATGGTACAGCGGAAGCTCATACTACTTACGGTCGTCTTGGCGTAAAAGTATGGATCTATCGTGGAGAGGTTCTTCCTCCAGCTAAGAAACAAGCTCCTCAGGAAGGAGGCAACTAATCATGTTGGTACCAAAACGCGTAAAACATCGTAAACAACAACGTGGTCATATGAAAGGTCGTGCAAAAGGCGGTACTACACTGAACTTTGGTGAGTACGGTTTGCAAGCTACTGAACCTGCATGGATTACTAACCGTCAAATCGAAGCTGCTCGTATTGCGATGACTCGTTACATCAAACGTGGTGGTAAGGTTTGGATTAAAATTTTCCCTGACAAACCAATTACTCAGAAGCCTCTTGAGGTTCGTATGGGTAGTGGTAAAGGTAACGTAGAAAAATGGGTTGCAGTAGTGAAACCAGGCAAGATTATGTTCGAACTTGCTGGTGTTCCGGAAGAGATTGCTCGTGAAGCAATGCGTCTTGCCGCTCACAAACTGCCAATCAAAACTAAGTTTGTGAAACGTGAAGAATTGGGTGGTGAAGCAAATGAAGGCTAGTGAATTCCGCAATCTAACCACTGCTGAAATCGAACAAAAGATCTCCGGTTTTAAAGAAGAACTTTTCAACCTTCGTTTTCAACTCGCTACCGGTCAGCTTGATAACCCGACTCGGATCGGCGCTGTGCGTAAGGAAATTGCTCGTGCTAAAACTGTGATCCGTGAAAGAGAACTTGGGATTAGCTAAGATATCAGACCGGGTGGAAAATCCGCCTGTAATTAGGAAGGAGGCCAACAATGAGCGAACGTAATGCCCGTAAAGTATTAGTCGGTAAAGTAGTCAGCGACAAAATGGATAAAACGATTGTGATTGCTGTAGAAACTTACAAAAAACATGATCTCTACCATAAACGTATTAAAGTAACTAAGAAATTCAAAGCTCATGATGAAAACAACACTGCACAAATTGGTGATACTGTTAAAATCATGGAAACTCGCCCTTTGTCCAAAGACAAAAACTGGAGACTGGTCGAAATCGTTGAAAAAGCTGTTATAATCTAATGTAGTGTAGTTTTTCCGAAAGGAGGATAAATAAATGATTCAACCATTTACACGTTTGACTGTAGCTGACAATTCCGGCGCGAAGGAACTGATGTGTATCCGTGTGCTCGGTGGTACGGGACGTCGTACAGCTCAAATTGGTGACCTGATCGTTTGTTCCGTAAAACAAGCAACACCAGGCGGCGTTGTCAAAAAGGGTGATGTAGTAAGAGCGGTTGTTGTTCGTACTAAACGTTCTATCCGCCGTAAAGACGGTTCCTACATCGGATTTGACGAGAACGCAGCAGTGGTCGTTAAAGAAGACAAGAGCCCACGTGGTACTCGTATTTTCGGACCAGTTGCACGCGAACTTCGTGACAAGGACTTCATGAAAATCGTTTCCTTGGCTCCGGAAGTGATCTAAACTCACCTTAAAATGTGCCCGTAGGAGGTGTACGAAATGCCAAAAGTGAAAAAAGTTCTGGAATCCCATAACAACAAGCTGCACGTCAAAAAAGACGACACTGTTCTGGTGATTACAGGTAAAGATAAAGGTAAAAAAGGTCGCGTTATCGCTGCTTACCCTCGTCAAAACCGTGTGCTTGTGGAAGGTGTTAACATGATTAAAAAACACCAAAAGCCTAATCAGCTGAATCCACAAGGCGGCATCATCGAGAAAGAAGCTCCGATTCACGTTTCCAACGTTATGCACATTGATCCGAAGAGCGGAAAAGTAACCCGTGTTGGTTACAAAGTTTTGGACAACGGAAAAAAAGTGCGCATTGCAAAACGTTCTGGCGAAGTGATCGACTAATTATTTTTTGAAGAAAGGAGGTATATGATTCATGGCTACAACAAGAATGAAAGAACGTTTCTTGAAAGAAATCACTCCTGCTTTGATGCAGAAGTTCAACTATACAACAGTGATGCAAGTGCCTAAAATCGAGAAAGTTGTAATCAACATGGGTGTTGGCGACGCAGTCCAAAACTCCAAAGTACTTGATTCAGCTCTCAACGACATGCAGCTGATTGCTGGTCAAAAACCAGTAATCACTCGCGCAAAAAAATCTATTGCAGGTTTTAAATTGCGTGAAAACATGCCGATCGGTGTAAAGGTAACACTTCGTGGCGAGCGTATGTATTATTTCTTGGACAAATTGTTCAACATTACTCTTCCTCGCGTACGTGACTTCCATGGTGTATCGACAAAAGCTTTCGACGGACGTGGTAACTACACGCTTGGTCTGAAAGAACAGTTGATCTTCCCGGAAATCGAGTATGATCAAGTTGATAAAGTTCGTGGTATGGATATCGTTATCGTAACGACTGCCAAAACTGACGAAGAGTCCCGTGAGCTTCTGACTCAGCTGGGCATGCCTTTCGCAAAATAATGTTGGCATAACGTTTCGGGCGTCTGATTTTAAAGACACCCTGTTCTCCGAAACTATTTAGGAGGTGTCAGGCTAAGTGGCAAAAACTTCAATGAAAGTCAAACAACAACGCACACCAAAGTTTAAAGTTCGTGCTTACACTCGTTGCGAGCGTTGTGGTCGTCCACATTCGGTACTGCAAAAGTTTAAGATCTGCAGAATTTGCTTCCGTGAATTAGCTTATAAAGGCCAGATTCCTGGCGTGAAAAAAGCAAGCTGGTAAAAAGTCCTGTTTGGGAAGGAGGTTTATACACAATGACTATGTCTGATCCAATTGCAGATATGCTTACTCGTATTCGTAACGCGAACACAGTTCGTCACGAAACAGTAGAAATGCCTGCATCTACAATGAAAAAACAAATCGCCGACATCCTGAAACGTGAAGGATTCATTCGTGATGCGGAATTTGTTGAAGATAGCAAACAAGGGATTATCCGTATTTTCTTGAAATACGGTGCGAACAACGAGCGTGTTATTACAGGTTTGAAAAGAATCAGTAAACCAGGTCTTCGCGTTTACACGAAGAGCAATGAGATTCCACGCGTATTGGGTGGACTCGGGATCGCAATCATTTCAACATCCAAAGGTATCATGACCGACAAAGAAGCACGTCAGTCAAAAGCCGGCGGAGAAGTTGTTTGCTACGTTTGGTAAGATAACGTTTAAAAGATAGGAGGTGCAACAGATATGTCCCGTATTGGTCGTAAACCAATCACAGTACCAAGTGGTGTTGACGTGACTTTGAACAACACAGCGATCACAGTTAAAGGTCCTAAAGGAACATTGACTCGTGAGCTTCATAAAGACATGTCCGTTACTGTGGAAAACAATGAAATTAATGTAGTTCGTCCTTCGGACAACAAACTTCACCGCTCTTTGCATGGAACAACCCGCAGCGTTGTCAACAACATGGTAAGTGGTGTAACTGAAGGGTTTTCAAAATCTCTGGAGCTGGTTGGGGTCGGATATCGTGCAAGCAAATCCGGAGATAAAATCGTTCTGAACGTTGGATACTCTCACCCGGTTGAAATCACACCGGAAGCGGGCATCGAATTCGAAGTTCCTTCGAACACTAAAATCATCGTTCGCGGAATTGATAAAGAGCGTGTAGGTGCCTACGCTGCTAAAATTCGTTCCGTTCGTGAACCTGAACCGTACAAAGGTAAAGGGATTAAATACGAAGGCGAGCGCATCATTCGTAAAGAAGGTAAAGCCGGTAAGAAGAAATAAGTTTCTTACCGACTTTGTGCGGTCTTTCTGCAGGAAAGACTTCGTACTTCTTTTTTACCCAGTGCGTCTTAGTATAAAGTTTTAAAAGGCAAACTGAAGGGAGTGAAAACTTGAGATGATTACAAAACAAGATAAAAATAAAGCACGTGTCAGAAGACATCTGCGTGTACGTAAGAAAATCGAAGGTACGGCTGTACGTCCTCGTTTGAACGTATTCCGCTCTTCCAAGCATATCTACGCACAACTGATTGATGATGTAGCTGGTGTAACATTGGTATCTGCATCCACTATGGATAAAGAACTGAGCAGCGAAATCAAAAACGGCGGTAGTGTAGAAGCAGCTCGTAAAGTTGGCGAACTCGTTGCTAAACGTGCGAAAGAAAAAGGCCATGCTAACATCGTATTTGACCGTGGTGGATACTTGTATCATGGACGGATTCAAGCTTTGGCTGATGCAGCTCGCGAAGCAGGCCTTGAATTCTAAGACATTTCTCAAAAGGAGGTTAACGACTTGCGTGTAGATCCGAATACTTTGGAACTGACTGAAAGAGTAGTAAATATTAATCGTGTAGCTAAAGTTGTCAAAGGCGGACGCCGTTTCAGCTTCAGTGCTCTGGTAGTAGTGGGCGACGGCAACGGCTGGGTAGGCGCTGGAATCGGTAAAGCTGGCGAAGTACCTGATGCAATTCGCAAAGGTATTGAAGATGCTAAGAAAAACCTGGTTCACGTTCCACTCGTAGGAACAACAATTCCTCACCTTGTTACAGGTAAGTTCGGTGCTGGCCGGGTTCTGTTGAAACCGGCATCGGAAGGTACTGGAGTTATCGCTGGTGGTCCGGTTCGTGCTGTACTGGAACTTGCTGGTGTAGGTGATATCTTGACAAAATCTTTGGGTTCTTCGAATTCCATGAATATGGTCAATGCGACTTTGGAAGGTTTGTCCCGCTTGAAACGCGCTGAAGAAGTTGCAAAATTGCGCGGCAAATCCATCGAAGAGCTGCTGGGCTAAGGAGGGAATATCATGGCGAAATTAGAAATTACCCTCGTTCGTTCGTTGATCGGCCGTCCTGGTAATCAGAGAACGACTGTTAAAACGCTCGGCTTGCGTAAAATCAACCATAAAGTAGTTCAACCCGACAATGCAGCTATTCGCGGGATGATTAATCAAGTTAGCCATTTGGTTTCTGTTAAAGAAATTGAGGCTTAAGAAATAAAGTATTTTAACAATAATCAAGGAGGTGCAACGAACGATGAAGTTACATGAGCTTTCCCCAGCTCCAGGCTCCCGCAAAGAACGTAAACGTTTGGGTCGTGGTCCTAGTAGCGGTACGGGTAAAACTTCTGGTCGTGGTCATAAAGGTCAAAACGCTCGTTCCGGCGGTGGTGTACGTCCGGGCTTCGAGGGTGGTCAAAACCCACTGTATCGTCGCTTGCCTAAACGCGGTTTCGTAAATCCTACTCGTAAAGAGTATGCGGTTTTGAATATCGAAGATTTGAACAGTTTTGCAGCGGGTACAGAAGTAAGCCCTGAGTTTTTGCTGAACAATGGCATTGTGAAAAACGCTAAATCCGGAATCAAAATTCTGGGTAACGGTGAAATCACTGTGAAATTGACAGTTAAAGCGAACAAGTTCTCTCAATCTGCGGTAGAGAAAATTGAAGCTGCCGGCGGTAAAACCGAGGTGATCTAATGTTCAAGACCCTGAAAAATATATGGCGGGTTGAGGATCTTAGAACCCGAATCCTGTTCACCCTGTTTATACTCTTTGTATATCGTATTGGCTCCTTCGTGCCGGTTCCCGGCGTGAACAAGCAAGTCTTTACTTCTCAGGATCAGGCAGGAAGCGAGTTGTTTGGACTCCTTAACACCTTCTCAGGGGGCGCATTGTATCAGTTTTCGATCTTCGCCCTCGGGATTATGCCATATATTACAGCGTCCATCATTGTACAGTTGCTGTCAATGGACGTGATTCCGAAACTTGCGGAATGGGCTAAACAAGGAGAGCATGGTAAAAAGAAGTTGGCTCAAATTACGCGTTATGGTACGGTAATACTTGGCCTGATTCAAGCATTCGGAACATCGATTGGCTTTAATCGACTGTACGGTGCAGCGATGATTCCAGGAGCCACTTTTGCAGATTATCTGGTCATTGCCATTGTGCTTACAGCAGGAACTACGTTCCTTATGTGGCTCGGTGAGCAAATTACCGAAAAGGGAATCGGCAATGGTATCTCTATTGTTATCTTCGCAGGGATTGCAGCGGGTATTCCAAGACATATTCGGACGGTTGTAGAATCTCAGTTTATTCAGGCAGATCAGCTGTTTATGAATATTCTGAAGGCAATTATAATTGCCCTGGTGATTGTTCTGATTATTGTTGGTGTTATCTACATCCAGCAAGGTATTCGGAAAATCCCGGTACAATACGCGAAACGTGTAGTTGGCAACAAAATGTACGGTGGCCAGAATACGCATATTCCGATGAAAATTAATGCGGCAGGCGTTATTCCGGTAATCTTTGCGGTATCATTGCTGCAATTCCCGACAATTATTGCGAGTTTCTGGGCAGATCATGTTTGGGCTAAGTGGGTTACCACTTATTTGTATTATGACAAGCCGCTGGGCATGGTTTTGTATGTCGTAATGATTATCGGTTTCACATTCTTCTATACCTTTGTACAGATGAATCCGCAGCAAATGGCCGACAATATGAAGAAAAACGGCGGTTATATTCCGGGAATTCGCCCGGGTAAAGCCACGGAGAAATACTTGACACGAGTAATGTCACGTTTGACAATGACAGGAGCCTTGTTTCTGGCAGTCATATCCGTTTTGCCGGTATTCTTCGGTTCGCTTTCGGGCTTGCCTCGTTCCGTGCAAATTGGCGGTACTTCATTGCTCATTATCATTGGTGTAGCATTGGATACAATGAAGCAAATCGAAAGCCAACTGATCAAACGCCATTACAAAGGCTTCATCAACAAATAGGCAATAGGTACCGGCTTAGGATGTTCGCATGCTTACCGGCACCTTTTGTGCTGTTTCTTGTGTAGGGGTCGTCTTGAGGAGTGACAGATTGTGAATATTTTGATCATGGGCCCTCCGGGGGCTGGTAAAGGTACACAAGCAGATGTCATTGTGAAGGAATTCGGCATTCCTCATATCTCGACAGGTGATGCTTTTCGCCTAGCGATGAAACAGGGAACACCTATTGGCATTAAAGCTAAAGAATATATCGACAAGGGTGAACTTGTTCCGGATGACGTAACAATCGGTATCGTTGAAGAACGGCTACAACAGCCAGATTGCAAGAAAGGGTTCTTGCTGGACGGTTTTCCAAGAACTTTGACTCAAGCTGAAGCCTTGGATCAAATTTTGGGTCGTTTGAATACGAAGCTAGATGACGTCATCAACCTGAAAGTGGATAGTGACAACTTGTTGGCACGAATCACAGGACGGCGGGTTTGTAAAAGCTGCGGAACTAGCTATCATATTGTCTTTAATCCTCCTAAGGTTGAAGGCATTTGCGATAAAGACGGTGGGGAACTCTATCAGCGTCCTGACGATAATGAAGATAGCGTAAGAACACGACTTGACGAATATAGTAATAAAACAGCACCACTCCTCACGTTTTATGAGAACCAGAATCTTCTGCGTCATATTGACGGAGAACAGGATATTGATGTGGTTTCCCAAAATATCGTGTCCTTGTTGCGGGGTTAGCTGTAATGATCATTTGCAAGTCGGGGACGGAATCAAGCTTTATGAGGAAAGCTAAGAGAATAGATACGGAAACGGATCATCTCTTGGCAGGACACATCGAGCCCGGTATTACGACCGGTGAACTTGATCATTTAGCTGATCGGTATATTCGCAGTCAGGGAGCTGTGCCGTCTTTTAAAGGTTATAACGGTTTTCCTGCTAGCATTTGCGCTTCAGTCAACGAACAACTGGTGCACGGATTTCCCGGCAAACGCAAGTTAAACAAAGGCGATATCATCGCGAAAACTCGCCAGTTTACAATGTCGCATGCCATTCGGCAATATATTGAGAATCCAAACCGTGGTATTCCTGAGCAGGGGCCGAGGCTGAAAACCGGCATTGGGCTGGCTATTGAATCAATGATTCAGATAGGTTCTCACCATGTAGGGACGCTGGAAGACAACTGGACGGTCGTTACGATGAACGTAACCTCATGTGCTCATAACGAGCAAGCGGTGACGTGCGAAACGGGCGGCATGGACATTTTCACGAAACTGAGTGCGTAGGTGATTGGAATGATTCAGCAAGGAAACCTGCAAATCGGTCAGCTGGTGAAGATTCTGAAAGGCAGAGGTGCCGGACAGATTGCGGTTGTCGTTTCAGTAGCAGATAGCAGGTTTGTATATATTGCGGATGGGGATAAACGAAAGTTTGATCAAGCGAAGAAGAAAAATGTTCTTCATTTGGTGCCTCAGCCAAAGATTAGTAGCGAGATTGTAAACAGTTTAAACGAAAGCGGTCGGGTGACGAATGGAAAGCTGCGCCATGCAGTGAAAACTTTCCTGGACTCGTCCGAATACCAAGCTGAAGAGAAAGGAGACTGACTTTGGCCAAAGAAGATGTCATTGAGGTTGAAGGTACGGTAATCGAGCCACTGCCGAACGCTACGTTCAAGGTAGAGCTGGAGAACGGTCATCAAATTCTTGCTCATGTTTCCGGAAAGCTGCGGATGCACTTTATCCGTATTTTGACAGGCGACAAGGTGGTTGTACAGTTATCGCCTTACGATTTAACCAAAGGCCGTATAACGTACCGCAAGTAATTCATGCAGGTTTTTATTAAACGTATGTCATTTAAAAAACTTGTTTTGCTCGGCAAAACGATGTGAATGTTCACGAAGCGAGTTTTACCAGGGTAAAGCTTGGAGGAGGTAATCAACATGAAGGTAAGACCTTCTGTAAAACCTATTTGCGAAAAATGCAAAGTCATTCGCCGCAAAGGGAACGTAATGGTTATTTGCGAAAATCCGAAACACAAACAAAAACAAGGTTAATAGAAGGGGGTGTAGCGTAAAATGGCTCGTATAGCTGGTGTGGATTTGCCACGTGACAAACGCGTTGAGATCGCCTTGACTTACATTTTCGGAATCGGTAAAACGACTTCTCAGAAAATCTTGAAGGAAACAGGCATCAGTGCAAACACGCGTGTTCGTGATTTGACTGAAGATGAAGTGAGCAAATTACGTGAAACGATCGACAAAGAAGTTAAAGTAGAAGGCGATCTGCGTCGTGAAATTTCCTTGAATATTAAACGTCTGACTGAGATTGGCTGCTACCGTGGTGTTCGTCACCGTCGTGGGTTGCCTGTTCGCGGACAACGTACTAAAACTAATGCTCGTACCCGTAAAGGTCCTCGTCGGACTGTAGCGAACAAAAAGAAATAAGAAGGGAGGATAACATTCAATGGCTAAACCGAAAAAAGTTGTACGTACAAAACGCCGTGACCGTAAAAATATCGAAACTGGCGTGGCACACATCCGTTCCACGTTCAACAACACGATCGTTACGATCACAGATCCACACGGTAACGCAATCTCTTGGGCCAGCTCAGGCGGCATGGGATTCCGTGGTTCCCGTAAATCTACTCCATTTGCAGCGCAAATGGCCGCAGAAACTGCTGCTAAAGCTGCTATGGAACACGGCATGAAAACTGTCGAAGTCATGGTTAAAGGACCTGGTGCAGGTCGCGAAGCAGCAATCCGCTCTTTGCAAGCTGCTGGTTTGGAAGTTAACCTGATCAAAGACGTAACTCCGGTACCTCATAACGGATGCCGTCCTCCAAAACGTCGTCGCGTCTAATGAGATTTCTCCTCTGCGTGTAGTATAGATCCGGCACAAACTGCCAAGAATGGATGTTTAGGTATACTGCATGATAGACTATGGATAAGGTGAATGTTTCATATAGGAGCGACGTTTTGAAGGAGGGATATTGCAGTGATAGAAATCGAAAAGCCGAAAATTGAGACGGTTGACGTCAATGATGATGGCACCTATGGAAAATTCGTAGTAGAACCGCTGGAACGCGGATACGGTACGACGCTGGGAAACTCGCTTCGCCGTATTCTGTTATCCTCGTTACCGGGGGCAGCAGTCACATCGGTTCAGATCGATGGGGTTCTGCACGAGTTTGCAACGGTTCCCGGTGTGAAGGAAGACGTAACGGAGATCATTCTGAACTTGAAAGCTTTATCGCTTAAAATCCACTCGGATGAAGAGAAAGTACTCGAAATCGATGCGGAAGGCGAAGGAGTTGTAACGGCAGGAGATATCCGTGCGGATAGTGATGTGGAAATTCTTAATCCGGATCTTCACATTGCTACGCTCGGACCGGGTTCGAGACTTCACATGCGTATTTTTGCCAATCGCGGTCGCGGTTACGTTAAGCAGGATCGGAACAAACGTGATGACCAGCCGATCGGCGTCATTCCCGTCGACTCCATCTACACTCCGATTGCACGCGTGAACTACGGCGTAGAAAATACGCGTGTCGGCCAGGTTACGAATTATGACAAGCTGACACTTGAGGTTTGGACTGACGGAAGTATTCGTCCCGAGGAAGCAGTGAGCCTTGGAGCCAAAATTTTGACCGAGCATGTGATGTTGTTCGTGGGTCTCACGGACGAGGCAAAAGATGCTGAAATTATGGTTGAAAAAGAAGAAGACAAGAAAGAAAAAGTTCTTGAAATGACGATCGAAGAGCTGGATCTCTCCGTCCGTTCTTATAACTGCCTTAAGCGCGCTGGTATCAATACGGTACAAGAACTCACGACTAAATCTGAAGAAGATATGATGAAGGTCCGTAACTTGGGTCGCAAATCTTTGGAAGAAGTACAAGAGAAGCTCGAGGAACTTGGTTTAGGACTTCGTACGGAAGAATAGTACAGCAACGTTTTTGTGAAGGAGGGGAAATTACATGGCATACCAAAAATTGGGCCGTAACTCCAGTGCCCGTAAAGCTTTGTTTCGTGATTTGGTAACCGATCTGTTCTTGTATGAGCGTATCCAAACTACTGAGGCTAAAGCGAAAGAAGTTCGTTCTATTGCTGAAAAACTGATCACCAAAGCGAAAAAAGGAGATCTGCACGCACGTCGTCAAGTGGCTGCGTTCGTTCGCCGTGAAACTTTGGATGGTGAGCAGGATGCAATCCAAAAGCTGTTTAGCGAATTGGCTACACGTTACACTGAGCGTCCAGGTGGATACACTCGTATCCTGAAATTGGGACCTCGTCGTGGCGACGCCGCTCCAATGGTATATCTGGAATTGGTTGACCGCGCGTAAACAGGCGAAGATGAGGGAAGGGTGGACAGAATCGGCTTGATTCTGAACAACCCTTTTTTTCTCTTGGAGGAGTCCTTGAGGGGCTTCTCCTTTGTTATGTTCGGTTATTCCTTGTAAGGCCAGAGACTACCCCTACAAAGGTGTGAGAAGCATGCGGAACTTGTGCATGAAGGTGAACTATGACGGAACCCACTATGATGGCTTTCAGACGCAGCCTAACGGTAACACCATTCAGGACTGCCTTGAACATGCTATTTACTCATTGACGGGCGAGCGTCTTAAAATTACAGGCTCAGGCCGTACAGATGCAGGTGTACATGCATACGGGCAGGTATTCAATTTTCACACTGAATCGCCGATTCCGTTACAGCGCTGGTGTCTGGCACTTAATGCCTGGTTGCCTCGTGATATCATCGTTACGGATGCGAGAGAGGTGCCACTGTCCTTTCATGCACGCCGCATGGCGAAGCGGAAGACATATCGGTACAGTATTAATGCGAACCGGTTTCCGGACATCTTTCACCGTCGTACACAGGCCCATCATCCAACGAGTCTGGATGTAAGAGCGATGGAGGAAGGGTTAGCTCATTTAGTTGGCACCTTTGACTATACTTCGTTCGCATCTCGACGTTCCCAAAAGACGAATCATGTTCGCACTATTTACGAAGCCTATATGACAGTAGACCATTCCTTTTCACGTCCGGACTCGGATGATCAGGGAATTATCCATACTTATATTACAGGTAGCGGATTTTTGCAGCACATGGTTCGGATTATTATGGGTACTTTGCTGGAAGTGGGAGAAGGCAAAAAATCGTCGGATGATATTCCTTCCATTTTGGAGGCGAAAAATCGTTCAAAGGCCGGACCTACGGCCGTTGGACACGCTTTAACGCTCTGGAATGTAGAGTACGACGAAAACATCAAAAAACATTGATTTTACCCTTGCGGAATTGATGGTTATCCTGTAATATAAAAGTTGTGTTTTCTTAATGGCTTTCCCACAGCCCCAATTAAGATAATCACTTTAAATTAACATCTAATCCATCAATAATGCAGCAACTTAACGAACGAAGATAAATGATGATTTCTGTTAACGAACTTAAGGAGGATACTTTTCATGCGTACTACGTATATGGCGAAGCCAAATGAAGTTGAGCGCAACTGGCACATCATTGATGCCGAAGGCAAAACGCTCGGCCGTCTGGCAAGCGAAGCGGCTGCGTTGATTCGCGGCAAACACAAGCCACAATTTACACCACATGTGGACACAGGTGATTTTGTTGTTGTAATCAATGCGGAAAAAATCGTATTGACCGGTAAAAAAATGGAGAACAAGAAATACTACCGTCACTCCCTGCATCCGGGTGGTCTGAAAGTAACGGTTGCACAAGAAATGGTTAAGAACAAGCCTGAGCGTATGTTGGAATTGGCTGTTCACGGTATGCTTCCTAAAACTCGTCAAGGCGAGAAAATGAAGCTGAGACTTAAAGCTTACAGAGGCACTGAGCATCCACATGCAGCACAAAAACCTGAAGTTTACGAACTTCGCGGATAATTAAAAGGGAGGACAGTTTCATGGCACAAGTACAATACTATGGGACAGGTCGTCGTAAACATTCGGTAGCTCGTGTTCGTCTCGTACCGGGTGAAGGACGCATTGTCATCAATAAGCGTGATATTAATGAATATTTCGGTTTGGAAACTCTCAAACTGATCGTAAAACAACCACTGAACCTGACAGAAACAGTTGGCAGCTATGACGTACTCGTTATCGCTCATGGTGGTGGTATCTCTGGTCAAGCCGGCGCAATTCGCCACGGTATTTCCCGTGCTCTGTTGAAAGCAGATCCGGAATTCCGTCCAGCTTTGAAAAAAGCAGGCTTCTTGACTCGTGACCCACGTATGAAAGAACGTAAAAAATACGGTCTCAAAGCCGCTCGTCGTGCACCACAGTTCTCGAAACGTTAATATTTCGAATACAGAAGAACCTTTTCCTTATGGAAAGGGTTCTTTTTTATTTAGTCATTTCCTGATTATTATCCACATGTGGATAAGTAGACCTACTCTAAAATTCATAGGCTTCAGCATGTTTCTGCGAATACATAAATAACCGCATGCAAATGCATGGAACACGAAAAGTTATCCACGATGTAATTGAAGACGATATTGTTATACACAAATACAGTTGGCTATTTCCACGGAGTTTATTCTGTAATGTTTATAACCTGTGACTAAAATATAATGTTCGACTATTCAATATAGCCTCATCTTAATATTCTCTGCTAACTGCTGTTTCACGAGATACTTTGCTTTCACTTGTTTATGTAAAGTCCCTTGATATGTTCTGGCTGGTACTGTCTATGCCTCTTGTACAGCTGTTTTGGGCGCAGCTAGGGATACGGCAAGGAATACCTCTTTTTATTTGTGTGCACTGAGAGAAGGACGCTCCTTAGCCTAGCACTGTCTGCTTCCTAGGCTACTGCAATTGCAACGGCGATGTACATGTTACTGGTAATGGAAATAGTCTACACAGCAATCGCTCCAAACTATAACCGGGAGCACTATGTATTGTCCGACTGTGTCTACCCTTATAAAATTGACCCATCTTGATGTCAGGCTTTAAATAGGCTTCCAGTAGCGATAAGAGTCTTGCTTGTGTCCAGGGATCAATCCCTCGGGAATTGCCTCTATAAGCACTTTAGGATTGGATAGAGGCATAATAAGAGTTCAGCGCGCAGTCATTTCTTTTATAATTTAGACAATGAAAGCATCGCTGACGCCAGAGCTCCAGAATAGTGTAGTCGATTTCATCTGGTTAAAAATTCGAGTAAAGGCTAGTTTGCCTTCATCTGAACTCGTCCACATACGGACTTCATCTTTGGAATGCAAAATAAGAGCTTTGAAACCTAAAGTTATTTTCAATTCCCTCGGTTAGCACCCTTCGATAATCTTAGATTCAGAAACGATGTTGCTTTCTTCTACAGATGATTCTTGCTTGATCAAGCAACCCAAAGCTGTTCAGCATTATCGATGGCTGCCGCGCACTAGGCCAAGATTAGGATACGCTGCTCCTAGATGCCTCTAAAGCATTTCACTCAGAAGATCCACAAGCATATGTATAGTACAATAATACATTTTGGCTATAGAAATCATTCAACTAAGTAATTTTGCGTAGCAAGGTAGGTTGTCAAAAAAATGCTTATCCGCACGTTCGGCTTGCTCTTCCAAAGTCAAAACTATAGGATGTATTCCTTCAAGGACCAAACTATTCCCATATAATGTTATATAAGAAAGCCCTTTGTTTAAAAGCGTACTGGTGGTACGCCTTTGTCTTCAGCAGAGTAGAGAACAAGCCGTCTTTGTTGACGTAAAAAGCCTCCATTCAAGCATACCTTCAGCTACACTAGTTATTTTTAGTAACCAAAGAGCCTATGGACCATTTTCAAGTGTTTGGTATAAGAATATTTTATATAAAGCCAATGAACTTGGTTGGATACGCAAGAAAGCATTAAAGAATGCTGACAGAACAACATTCCTGCAAATTTGGGTAGATAAATGCTTACATCAGGACATTTTGCCTTGGATTGACAATGATTGTGAAAGTTTTATACTGTATTTAATCTTATTAGTTTAGTCGGTATTGAAATGCCACTTATTTATGAATCTTCATATGGAGGCGCATTGATAATGAATTTATTGGAGAAAGAAGCGTTGATTAGAGTCAAGGCAATTGAACTGGAAGAGGCTACGCCAGAGGAAGTTATCCAGTATGCTGTTCTTACATTTCCCAATCTTACCTTTGCTTGTAGCTTCGGAGCAGAAGATGTAGTACTAGTAGATATGCTTCAAAAAATTAGCCCTTCCACCGACATTTTTTACTTGGACACCGACTTTCATTTTCAAGAAACTTACGATACGCGAGATCAGATGAAAGCCAGATATAATTTGGATTTTGTCAGGGTCTCTCCCTTAATTACTCCTGAAGAGCAAGCGGCTGAGCATGGAGAGGAACTGTGGAAAACAGATCCTAACACATGTTGTGGTATACGCAAAGTTGAGCCCCTGACACGCATTTTGTCACAATACGATGCATGGATTACTGGTATTCGCCGGGATCAGGCCCCTACCCGTGCGAATTCAAAAAAGGTAGAGTATGATGAAAAGTTTGGACTCGTTAAATTTAATCCCTTGGCAAGCTGGACATCCGAGGATGTATGGAACTATATCCGTACTCATGAAGTACTGTATAATCCATTGCATGACCGCAATTATCCCAGTATCGGTTGTGAGCAATGTACCCGTGAAGTTCTACCAGGTGAAGACCCTCGTGCAGGTCGCTGGTCAGGCAATGAGAAAACAGAGTGTGGGCTCCATCAATAAAATGGTATTCAGGTAACTATGAGTCGTATTTATGAAGAGAAGGGAAGTGCATTATGACTGCAATTCTTCCGCATGGCGGAACACTTGTTGATAAAATCATTACAGGACCGGAGCAAAAAGCACTTTTGCAGGCTGCAGGAGAATTGTTTCCTATCCGTGTAAACTCATGGACCATTTCTGATCTGGATTTGATTGGAGTGGGAGCTTTCTCTCCTTTGACGGGGTTTATGAATGAATCTGATTATCGGTCGGTGGTAACAGATATGCGTCTTGCCGATGGTACAGTCTGGAGTATTCCCATTACTCTTGCAGTTGTAGAAAGTGTAGCCAGTGAACTGAAATTAGGTCAGCAGGTGGCTTTGGTGGGTGAAACAGACGATATTATCTATGCTGTACTTGATATTGAAAGTATTTATCAGGTAGATCAGGCTGAGGAAGCCAGACGAGTATTCAAGACCGATGACCCTGCTCATCCTGGCGTAAACAAACTGTTAGATCGACCTTCTACATATGTTGGTGGATCTGTGCAAGTGCTGAATCGGCCGGAGCCCACACAATTTAGTGAGTTTTACTATACACCATCACAGACACGCGACTATTTTGTAGAAAAAGGCTGGAAAACAGTGGTCGGTTTTCAAACACGAAATCCCGTACACCGGGCGCATGAGTACATCCAGAAAAGCGCGATGGAGATTGTGGATGCTTTGTTTCTAAACCCACTCGTTGGTGAAACCAAGTCAGATGACGTTCCGGCAGATGTGCGTATGAAGAGCTACCTGGTGCTGCTGGACAATTATTATCCGGCTGATCGGACTTTTCTGGGGGTATTTCCTGCTGCCATGCGATACGCGGGTCCTAGAGAGGCCATTTTCCATGCTATTGTGCGAAAAAACTATGGCTGCACCCATTTTATTGTTGGAAGGGATCATGCCGGGGTAGGAGACTATTATGGTACCTACGAAGCACAGGAAATTTTCAGGCACTTTACACCTGAAGAGCTGGGGATTACTCCATTGTTCTTTGAACACAGCTTTTATTGCACTCGATGTGGAAATATGGCCTCAAGTAAAACATGCCCACATCCCAAGGAGCATCATTTGACGCTCTCGGGCACCAAGGTACGGGAATTGTTGCGCTCTGGGGTTTGCCCGCCACCTGAATTTACACGACCGGAAGTTGCTCAAGTGCTGATTGAAGGTATGAAGGAATTTGTTCATGCCTGAGTTGTACTATCTACACGCCTCGTCCCATATAGATTATTAGTATCTGTATAGGACGGAGGCGTTTTGTTATGCAAAAAAATAATCGTAAAAACGAGGTTACACTGTGGATTCGCTATCGGACGTTGCAAAAAATGCTGTTGGGCTGTTGTCTCGCCGTTCTATTTATTACACTGGCATTGTATGAGATACCTGCTTCGAGAGCTTGGACCCATTGGAGTTTACCCCTTACTGGTAAAGTAATTGCTATAGATGCTGGACACGGAGGGCCTGATGGAGGGGCGGTTAGCAAAGAAGGAATTATTGAAAAGGATATTAATCTGGCAATCGCTTTTTATTTGCGGGATTATTTGCAGCAAGCAGGTGCTGTTGTTGTCATGACACGTGAGGATGACCGCGACCTGGCGCAGCAAGAAACTAAAGGTTATTCCAGAAGAAAAACGGAGGATTTGAAGCAGCGTGTGCGTATAATTGAGGAGCAGAAAGCGGACCTCTTTCTAAGTATTCATATGAACAGTATTCCGTCGAGCCGTTGGAGTGGAGCCCAGACCTTTTACGTTCCTAACCATGCAGATAACGAGAATTTGGCGTCTTTAATTCAGGAAGAAATCAAACGCAACTTGGAAAATACGGACAGAGTGGCTAAGACCGTGAACACAGTTTATTTATTGAAAGCTCTCAAAATGCCATCAGCCCTTGTAGAAGTCGGATTTTTGTCCCATCCAGAGGAAGCTAGACGACTAAGTGACGTGAACTATCAAAGGCAGGTGGCGGCGTCCATATATAAGGGGATTTTGCGTTACAGTGCCGGGGAAAAGGGGATCTCACCAGCACCTGAGGCCAGATAGTGGTATACTGTAAGTGTTTACCACTCCGTAATTCATTAAAGCAGAGGTGCTGATAATTCATGCAATCAAGAGAGCAAGTTATAGAGCTACTTCAACAAGTGCGGGAGCCTCAAACAGGACGCCGTCTAGTCGATCTCCATTTTATTCGGGATGTGGTTGTTAAAGAGGATCGGGTATCCCTGACCGCTATTAGTTTGAATAGCCAGGAAGAGACGTGTGCAGAACTGGAGCGGGAAATCCGGCAGACGTTAGAAGAGGCGGGATTAAGCCACGTCCATATTCGTATTCGTGAGGCATCTGAGCATGAAAAGTCCGCAATTCAAGCTGTGGAGAATACCGAGGAAGCCGCTGACCCGGTTTTGACCAAAGGACATGCTGTCGGTATGGAAGAACATGAGCTGCTTAGCCCAGCATCTGGCGTCCGGTTTATTGCCATTGCAAGCGGAAAAGGTGGTGTCGGAAAATCGACAGTAGCTGTAAATTTGGCTGCTGCTTTAGCTAGACAGGGGAAGCGTGTGGGTTTAATTGATGCGGATATCTATGGATTTAGCGTGCCGGATATGATCGGGGTGGAGGAGGTTCCTTCTGTCGAAGATGGTATCATTCAGCCGGTGGAGCGATTCGGTATCAAAATCATGTCTATGGGCTTCTTTGTCAGAGAGAACAATCCGGTGATTTGGAGAGGTCCCATGCTGGGGAGAATGCTCAGACAGTTTTTTAGTGATGTTGAATGGGGACAACTGGATTATATGATACTCGATTTACCACCAGGGACTGGCGATGTAGCGCTTGACGTACATCAAATGATTCCGCAGAGTGAAGAAATCATTGTCACTACCCCACATGCAACTGCAGCTTTTGTAGCTGCACGTGCAGGGGCTATGGCGCTCCAAACAGATCATAAGGTCATTGGTGTTGTGGAGAACATGTCCTATTATGTATCCTCCACCGGAGAAAAGGACTATGTTTTTGGACGCGGTGGCGGGGCTATGCTGGCAGATACCCTTCATACGAAGCTGCTGGCGCAAATTCCGCTGGGTATCCCAGACAATCACCCTTCAGAAGCCGACTTTTCTCCATCCGTATATAAATCCGAGTCGGCGACAGGGGCAATTTACAATGATATTGCTGCTCAAATTACGACGTTGCACGCGGAATTTGAATAAGAAAAAAAGGCTGGTTGTTTGAACCAGCCTTTTTATTATTGGCCTCCACCTTGTTCTCCTTCGCCTCCACCACCACCACCATCTTGCTTCTGATCAGCAGAGCCACCTTGCTCACCGCTTTTTTTCTCAACCTTAGGTTGGAGTTCCTCTTGTACGACAGTTTTAAGTAAATTCATGACTTCAAGCCGAAAAATCGGATTCTGCATGGCATCATGCATGACTGTCATAGATTGTTTGCGATATTCAGGAGTTTTAGTTAAGTCCATATACATCTTGGTCAGTTCTGGCGACTTAAGCATCGCTTCAATTGATTTTTGATAAGAAGGGTCTTTTATAAGTTGCATATGAAGCTGTTTGCTTTGGCTGTTGATGGCTTTGGCAAATTCTCCGGCAAAACGCGGATCAGTCATAATTTTTTCGATTTCTTTTTTATATTCAGGTGATACCAAAGTATCTTTGACTGCGATCTTCATCTGTTCAGCCGATTGCATGGGCATAAGCATTTTCATTCCCATGCTTCCACCAGATCCACCACCAGCCCCACCCTCTTCACTGCTTTGACCGGATTGTCCTTCTTTTGAAGTGCTTTCCCCGGTTAAAGCTTCCTCTACGGCTTTTTTTCCGTCATCGCTTTTCAAGATATCGACAACCATCGTTTTCATCTCTTTATAACTGTTCTGGGGGGGCGCAGAACCCTGATCCGAGCCGCAGCCACTCAGTGCAACGCCCAGTACGCATACCGTGCTAACAAATCGCAAACGAGTCCAATTCATGGCCGTATTCCTCCTTCATCATGAATGTGGATAGTATGCGGATGAATGCGGGGAAATATGTCGATTTGCTTTTGGTTTTTAGCTGAGAACGATGTAAAATAACTCCTTAAAGACCCAGTGCCTGATCGCGCACCTCTTTGCCTTTTACTGTACCCTGTTGGAGCAGTTCAGATACAGTCACGAATTCATAGCCTTGTGCGCGCAACTTGTCGATAATGACGGGCAAGGCTTCATGTGTTTGTTTACAGGAATCACTGGCATGCAGAAGGACGATATCGCCAGGATGCGCTTTATTTACAACACGGTCGATTATGACCTGAGTACCAGGGTTTTTCCAGTCCAGGGAATCTGTATCCCACTGAATGGTTTTGTAGCCTAAAGTGCTGGCAACCTGAAGGACCCTTTTATCAAAGTCGCCATTAGGCATACGGATCAACTTCGGGGACTGTCCCGTCAGTTCGGTTAATGTGGTATGAGCAATGGAAATCTGCTTACGAATATCTTCATCGCTTAAGCTACTGTAATTTTCGTGTTTATGGCCATGACTGCCGATCTCAAATCCACTTTCTTTAATCTGATTCACAAGCTCTGGATGTGTTTTACTCCAAGGGGCAGAAAGAAAAAAGGTGGACTTAGTCACTTTTTTATCCTCAAGGACTTTTAAGATGGGGGCAGTACGCTTATCACCCCAACTAATATCAAAGGTGAGAGCGATCAGCTTTTTGTCCGTGGGTACACTATAAATAGCGGTTGGTGCTTCCTCGGAAAAAACCGTAACATTATCGGTTTCTACATAAATGACTCCAACAGTAAAGACGGCTGCAGCCATTACGATTAAGAATCGTTTGATTTTTTTACCGTTCAATACATAGAAAAAAGAATTCATGGTTAATAACGCCCCTTTCATCGAAGTGCTTGTTTACTTAAAGCTATGCCGGGGGTTGTCAATTATTCCATTGAACCAATAGGAGGAATTATCAAATGGGATTAAAAGCATTTTTTCACGATTTACACACGACAAGACGGTTAATTTTAATCTCTGCATTTCTTTTCTGCACAAGTATTATGGTGGGATGGTTAAGTACAGGCACTATTCAATCCATGCTGGCGCAACAAATGGAGGGACTGGGAGAAGTAGCGCAGCGCTTGCAGAATTCTGAGCATCCACAATGGAGTTTTTTTGTATTCATCTTTTTCAATAATGCAATTAAATGTGTGCTGGTTATATTTATGGGGGCAGTATTTGGAATCGTACCGTTTATATTTTTAATTGTGAACGGTATGGTTTTAGGGTTTGTAGTACACTTGCAGACAGATATGGGAAGAAGTATGTATGAAGTTGTTGTCAAAGGGTTACTGCCTCACGGTGTGATTGAATTGCCTGTTTTGATTATCGCCTGTGCCTTCGGATTGAAGTTTGGAATCAACATAATGTCTACTGTAGGTACAAGCATAGGGCTAAAGCGCAAAGGAACTGGCCCAGTGTGGGATTTATTTATGAAACAAACGTTGAGGGTGTCCATATGGTCTGTCATCTTACTGCTTATAGCAGCTGCAATTGAGAGTGGCATAACTTATCGTTTATTGTCACAATAAAATATTATGGCCAATTATTTATATATTTCCTGAAAATTGAACATAACAAAGGGGAGAGCCTAAAGAGAAGCTGAAGATTAATCGGGGTAAGTTTGAAACCTTAGCAGTTGAGTTTAAAAACAGGTAAAGATTGGAACAATAGTTGAGCAAATATAAGTACTATATAATCTGCTGATAAGGGAGTATGGTCATATGTTGGGAATGCTGTTTAACGAAAAAGAATGCAAGGAACTTGACTACGTTCTTCGTAAGGAGCTAGATGAAATGCTGCTTGATATGAGCGATACTCGATTGGATCAAGATATTCGCTACGCAATCGCACTACGATATAAAACAGTCTTTCGCATGTATGCCCGTTTTGCACCCGCCAAGGAACTATCAAAATATGCTCGCAGAGGGCGAGTCCCACAAACCAAACAATGAAAAGATAAGATGAAACTATATCAGAGATATCAGGAAGTAAACTATTTTAAAAAGATTATACTTTCTGATATCAAAAAAAGTATTGACTCTATTCAATATTCATGGTAAATTAATTTTCGTTCCTTTTTGAAGGATTTGCTCGAAAAAAAGAAATTAAAAAAACTCTTGCAAATTCTAAAAAGAGATGATATATTATAAAGGTCGCCACTGAGACGCGGTGACGAAGCAAAGTAAGACATTATGCAAGTTTGATCTTTGAAAACTGAACAACGAGTGAGTACGGATTTTGTTTACAAAATCCAACGCTGAAATTTTGGTACATGCCGTCAGGCTGTATAAAATGGAAGCAAACAAGAGATATTTTATCTCGTCAGTTTCAAAATGAGCTTATCGCTCTTTCTA
>NZ_JAFIBS010000001.1:0-532500 GCF_017833155.1 Paenibacillus sp. PvR133 | reverse complement strand
CTCCTTGGGGTTGTGGGACGTCTCACATGGAGTTACAAAGGAACCGGTTAGATGAAGAGGTCTGGAAAGGCCCGCCAGAGAAGGTAAAAGCCCTGTAGTTCAAAACTTGTTCCCTCCGAGACGGATCCCGAGTAGTGCGGGGCACGTGAAACCCCGTATGAATCCGGCAGGACCATCTGCCAAGGCTAAATACTCCCTGGCGACCGATAGTGAAGCAGTACCGTGAGGGAAAGGTGAAAAGCACCCCGGAAGGGGAGTGAAATAGATCCTGAAACCGTGTGCTTACAAGAAGTCAGAGCCCTATTTATGGGTGATGGCGTGCCTTTTGTAGAATGAACCGGCGAGTTACGTTCCCGTGCAAGGTTAAGGTGAAGAGCTGAAGCCGCAGCGAAAGCGAGTCTGAATAGGGCGAATGAGTACGTGGACGTAGACCCGAAACCGGGTGATCTACCCCTGTCCAGGGTGAAGGTGCGGTAACACGCACTGGAGGCCCGAACCCACGCATGTTGAAAAATGCGGGGATGAGGTGGGGGTAGCGGAGAAATTCCAATCGAACCCGGAGATAGCTGGTTCTCCCCGAAATAGCTTTAGGGCTAGCCTCGGAAAAAAGAATCGTGGAGGTAGAGCACTGATTGGGTGCGGGGCCCGCAAGGGTTACCAAGCTCAGTCAAACTCCGAATGCCATAGATTTAGTTCCGGGAGTCAGACAGTGAGTGCTAAGATCCATTGTCGAAAGGGAAACAGCCCAGACCATCAGCTAAGGTCCCCAAGTGTGTGTTAAGTGGGAAAGGATGTGGAGTTGCACAGACAACCAGGATGTTGGCTTAGAAGCAGCCACCATTGAAAGAGTGCGTAATAGCTCACTGGTCGAGTGACTCTGCGCCGAAAATGTAACGGGGCTAAACACACCACCGAAGCTATGGCTTGATGCTTGCATCAGGGGTAGGGGAGCGTTGAATGCGGGTTGAAGGTGTACCGTAAGGAGCGCTGGACTGCATTCAAGTGAGAATGCCGGTATGAGTAACGAAAAGATCTGTGAGAATCAGATCCGCCGAAAGCCTAAGGGTTCCTGAGGAAGGTTCGTCCGCTCAGGGTAAGTCGGGACCTAAGGCGAGGCCGATAGGCGTAGTCGAAGGACAACAGGTCGAAATTCCTGTACCACCGTAATCCGTTATGAGCAATGGGGTGACGCAGTAGGGTAGTGACGCGGACTGATGGATGTCCGTCTAAGCAGTGAGGCTGGTGTGTAGGCAAATCCGCACATCGTTAAGGCTGGGCTGTGATGGGGAGCGAAAATTACAGTAGCGAAGGTCATGATCTCAGACTGCCAAGAAAAGCCTCTAGCCAGGAGAAGGTGCCCGTACCGCAAACCGACACAGGTAGGCGAGAAGAGAATTCTAAGGCGCGCGGAAGAACTCTCGTTAAGGAACTCGGCAAAATGACCCCGTAACTTCGGGAGAAGGGGTGCCTCGGTAGGGTGAATAGCCCGAGGGGGCCGCAGTGAAAAGGCCCAAGCGACTGTTTAGCAAAAACACAGGTCTGTGCGAAGCCGCAAGGCGAAGTATACGGGCTGACGCCTGCCCGGTGCTGGAAGGTTAAGGGGAGTGGTAAGCCTTCGGGCGAAGCTATGAACCGAAGCCCCAGTAAACGGCGGCCGTAACTATAACGGTCCTAAGGTAGCGAAATTCCTTGTCAGGTAAATTCTGACCCGCACGAATGGCGTAACGACTTGGGCGCTGTCTCAACGAGAGATCCGGTGAAATTTTAATACCTGTGAAGATGCAGGTTACCCGCGACAAGACGGAAAGACCCCATGGAGCTTTACTGCAGCTTGATATTGAATTTGGGTACGATCTGTACAGGATAGGTGGGAGCCGTAGAACTTTGAGCGCCAGCTTGAAGGGAGGCATCCTTGGGATACCACCCTGATCGTATCTAGGTTCTAACTTGGTACCGTAATCCGGTGCGAGGACAGTGTCAGGTGGGCAGTTTGACTGGGGCGGTCGCCTCCTAAAGAGTAACGGAGGCGCCCCAAGGTTCCCTCAGAATGGTTGGAAATCATTCGAAGAGTGCAAAGGCAGAAGGGAGCTTGACTGCGAGACCTACAAGTCGAGCAGGGACGAAAGTCGGGCTTAGTGATCCGGTGGTACCGCATGGAAGGGCCATCGCTCAACGGATAAAAGCTACCCTGGGGATAACAGGCTTATCTCCCCCAAGAGTCCACATCGACGGGGAGGTTTGGCACCTCGATGTCGGCTCATCGCATCCTGGGGCTGAAGTAGGTCCCAAGGGTTGGGCTGTTCGCCCATTAAAGCGGTACGCGAGCTGGGTTCAGAACGTCGTGAGACAGTTCGGTCCCTATCTGTCGTGGGCGTAGGAAATTTGAGAGGAGCTGTCCTTAGTACGAGAGGACCGGGATGGACGTACCGCTGGTGTACCAGTTGTTCCGCCAGGAGCACCGCTGGGTAGCTATGTACGGAAGGGATAAGCGCTGAAAGCATCTAAGCGTGAAGCCCCCCTCAAGATGAGATTTCCCAGTATGTAAGACCCCTTGAAGACGACGAGGTAGATAGGTTGGGGGTGGAAGTGCAGTAATGCATGGAGCTGACCAATACTAATCGGTCGAGGGCTTATCCTAAATAAAACGCAAATGAGTTTCGGATCCAGTTTTCAGGGTGTAACCTTGAAAGTATGTACAAGTGACATACAATAAGCGCATGGCTATTCATTCACACGATAAGTGATGAACCGAATAACGTACGGGAGAATTTGCACAGCAAATTCATGTTTGGTGGCGATAGCGGAGGGGTTCCACACGTACCCATCCCGAACACGACCGTTAAGCCCTCCAGCGCCGATGGTACTTGGACCGCAGGGTCCTGGGAGAGTAGGACGTCGCCAAGCAGAGCTTTATGATTAATATTCCCTGATAGCTCAGTTGGTAGAGCACTCGACTGTTAATCGAGTTGTCACAGGTTCGAGTCCTGTTCGGGGAGCCATTTGCTCTCATAGCTCAGCAGGTAGAGTGCATCCATGGTAAGGATGAGGTCACCGGTTCGAACCCGGTTGAGAGCTTGTTATAGGATGGCCCGTTGGTCAAGGGGTTAAGACACCTCCCTTTCACGGAGGTAACAGGGGTTCGAATCCCCTACGGGTCATAGGATATTATGGAGGCTTAGCTCAGCTGGGAGAGCATCTGCCTTACAAGCAGAGGGTCGGGGGTTCGAGCCCCTCAGCCTCCACCATTTTTCATTCTCTTACCTGGATGAAATCTTGGGGAATTGTGAATCATATGCATATTGGGGATTAGCCAAGCGGTAAGGCAACGGACTTTGACTCCGTCATGCATAGGTTCAAATCCTATATCCCCAGCCATTAAGAGCCATTAGCTCAGTTGGTAGAGCACCTGACTTTTAATCAGGGTGTCGAAGGTTCGAGTCCTTCATGGCTCACCATTGTATTACATGCGCGTGTGGCGGAATTGGCAGACGCACTAGACTTAGGATCTAGCGTCTTTGACGTGGGGGTTCAAGTCCCTCCACGCGCATCTTGTTTTTGCGGACGTGGCTCAGCGGTAGAGCATCGCCTTGCCAAGGCGAGGGTCGCGGGTTCGATTCCCGTCGTCCGCTCCATATTTGCGCCCTTAGCTCAGCTGGATAGAGCGTTTGACTACGAATCAAAAGGCCGGGAGTTCGAATCTCTCAGGGCGCGCCATATTTTAAAAAATTATATCGGGATGTAGCTCAGCTTGGTAGAGCACCTGGTTTGGGACCAGGGGGTCGCATGTTCAAATCGTGTCATCCCGATACTATTTTGCGGGTGTAGTTCAATGGTAGAACTTCAGCCTTCCAAGCTGATAGCGTGGGTTCGATTCCCATCACCCGCTTACCGATTACCTAGAAGCCGAAAGGCTTCTTTTTATTTTGTCCACATTACATTTACTTCTATGTATATAAGCTAGTGCAATTATGTCTCCTGTCATGCACAGTTGGGGATGACTTGTGCATATTGTACATAGGCTCTTGTTACTTTTGACACCTAGATCCCGTATTTCCCCTCTAACGTACCCCTTTCTCCTGCAGTAAGGCTAATTTCGTGATCAAATCCTTTAAATATAGGAATCCTATAGCTATTATGGTACGAATTCATGGTGATAACTCAACAGTTGCTCTTGGGTTGTGCACATTTCCCTTTATTTATGTGGGTAAAAAGCGAAGTGTTAAAGAGGAAATACTTAGAAACACTGAGAAAATGGCTAATTTGTGTATATCTTTGTGGATAGAAGGCTAATGGAGTTGACTTTGTCAACAAATAATAAACATATACACACTATGTCGCATGAATTTGTACCTTTAAAAACACACTCTTTATAAGAGACTGTGCATAATGTTTCACGCATCACTAGTGTATACATTCATTACTATTTATTAATTTCATATTTATTCATAACAATCCAATATTTTCTCGAAAGAAATAATTCAAAAAGATGATTTTTTACTGTAAATTTTGCAGCTTTTCATGCGTTTTTATTGTATGATGTTAAGAAAGTGTCAAATTTCGTGTGTATACGTACCTTTGCTACAACTGTATATGGTGTGGAACAGATCAGATGGGGGGAAAAGCATGACTGAGCTTACGTTAACCGCTAACAAAAACCAATCCAACAATCTGCTACGGCGGGACGTTCGTTTTCTAGGGAATATTCTTGGTGAGGTTTTGGTTCATCAGGGTGGCAACGAACTTTTGGATATCGTGGAGAAAATACGTGAGACAAGTAAATCGTTACGTGCCGGGTATCAGCCGGAGTTGTATGAGAATTTCAAACAAATGGTCAGCGGACTGGATACGGATATTCGTCACCAGGTTATTCGCGCGTTTGCGATTTATTTTCAGTTGGTGAATATCGCTGAGCAAAACCATCGTATTCGTCGTAAGCGGGATTATGAGCATTCCGCTGGTGAAGATGTTCAGCCCGGTTCCATTGAAAGTTCCGTTCAGGAGCTTAAACAAGGGGGCTTCTCCGCTGAGGACGTTAGCAACTTGCTGAAAGAGCTCTCTTTGGAGCTGGTCATGACCGCACATCCTACAGAAGCGACACGACGAGTAATTCTGGATATCCACAAGCGCATTTCCGAGGACGTCATGCTGCTGGATAATCCGATGCTTACCTTGCGTGAGCGGGAACAGGTACGGGAGAATCTGCTAAACGAAGTAATTACGCTGTGGCAGACAGATGAGCTGCGTGATCGCAAGCCAACTGTATTAGATGAAGTGAGAAATGGAATGTATTATTTTCACGAGACCTTGTTTCATGTACTGCCAGATGTATACCAAGAATTGGAACGATGTTTGGACAAATATTATCCCGAACAAAAATGGCATATACCCACTTATCTGAGATTTGGTTCCTGGATCGGTGGAGACCGGGATGGCAATCCGTCTGTGACAGCTCATGTGACTTGGGAAACGTTACGTATGCAGCGCAAGTTGGCTTTGAGAGAATATCAGCACACGTTAAAGGAACTCATGGGTTACTTGAGTTTCAGCACCAGCATTGTGCGAGTTTCCGATGATCTGCTGGCTTCTATTGAAGAAGACCGTACTCACATTACACTTAAAAAGATGGAAGTATGGCATAACGAAAAAGAGCCTTATCGCATTAAACTAGCATTTATGATTGCTAAAGTGAACAACATCCTGGATGAAAGCAAACAGGGCACCAATGAGCGTTATAACTCTGCGGAAGAGCTCATTGCAGACCTAAATGTTATTGATAACAGCCTGCGTCATCATTTTGCCGATTATGTAGCAAACACATATATTCAAAAGATGATTCGCCAGGTAGAGTTGTTTGGATTCCACACAGCTACGCTGGATGTGCGTCAGCATAGTCAAGAACATGAAAATGCGATGACTGAAATTCTTTCTAAAATGAATATTGTGTCGGATTACAGTAAGCTGTCAGAAGAAGAAAAAATAAATCTGCTGGAAAAGCTGCTGAATGAACCTCGTCCGATTACTTCACCGTATTTAAAATATAGCGATAGCACACAGGAATGTCTTGACGTATATCGTACGATTTATTTGGCTCAGGAGGAATTCGGCAAGCAGTCCATTACAAGCTACTTGATCAGTATGACTCAGGGAGCCAGTGACTTACTGGAGGTTATGGTCTTATCCAAAGAGGTGGGCCTGTTCCGCATCGAGAAGGATGGCACTGTTATCTGTACGCTGCAATCTGTTCCTTTGTTCGAAACGATAGATGATCTGCACGCTGCACCCGATATTATGAGAAGATTGATGAACTTGCCTGTATATCGACAATCTGTGGCTGCGATGGACCAGCTTCAGGAGATTATGCTGGGATACTCGGACAGTAATAAAGATGGCGGTGTGGTTACAGCGAACTGGGAACTTCGGGTCGCTATGAATAGCATTACGGAAGTAGTTAATGAGTTTGGCGTAAAAGTGAAGTTTTTCCATGGTCGTGGAGGTGCGCTGGGTCGTGGTGGAATGCCACTTAATCGCAGTATTTTGGCTCAGCCTCCTCATACGATTGGAGGCGGAATCAAAATTACGGAGCAAGGCGAAGTACTATCATCCCGATACTCGCTTAGAGGCATCGCGTACCGGAGCTTGGAGCAGGCAACATCGGCGCTGATTACGGCTGTGGCATATCATCGTTCCGGGAAGAAGGAAGTGTTTGAGGAGAGCTGGGAGGAGATTATCGCCCGCATTTCCCAAGTATCACTGGATAAGTATCAGGATTTGATTTTCCGAGATCCAGATTTCTTCAACTTCTTCAAAGAATCTACACCGTTGCCTGAGGTGGGCGAGCTGAATATTGGATCTCGTCCGTCCAAGCGTAAGAACAGCGAACGTTTTGAGGACTTGCGCGCCATTCCATGGGTTTTTGCATGGACACAAAGCCGTTACTTATTACCTGCGTGGTATGCGGCTGGAACAGGTTTGCAAAGCTTCTATCAAAACAATGAGGATAACCTTAAAGTGCTGCAAACGATGTTTAGGGACTCTGCTTTCTTCCGGTCACTTATTGATACACTGCAAATGGCAATCGCTAAAGCGGATTTACTGATTGCAGAAGAGTACGCTGGGATGTCGGATAACGAAGAGGCCCGGCAGCGCATTTTCGGGCAGATTTCAGCGGAGTTCAAGCTGACATCTGAGTTGATTTTGAAAATAACCGGACAATCCGAGATTTTGGACGACGTGCCGGTTATTCAGGAATCTATCCGGTTGCGTAATCCTTATGTCGATCCGTTAAGTTACTTGCAGGTTCAATTGCTAAGTGAGCTACGGGAGCTGCGGGATCAGAACGGTGATGACACTGAAATGCTGCGTGAGGTATTGTTGACGATTAACGGAATTGCCGCAGGCTTAAGAAATACGGGCTGATATAGTGTGGTTGTACGAATACAGGCAATCGGGTACTCATGGGGTGCCCGATTGTGCTGTTTGTATATTGATGGCAGGTGTGTTTGCAGTTAGTAACAATACTACAGTTGATTTCCGGATAAAATTAAACTACGATGAATAATCATAAACATGTAGTAAGTAACCCATCAGCAAGTCTGGGGGAGTATAGAGTGGATAATATGGAAAGCCGCTTGGTGAGGCTGGTACAGAAAGGCGATCAGCGAGCTTTTGCGGAGTTAGTCGAGTTATATAAAGATCGGATTTTTCATCTTTCCTACCGGATGCTAGGTAATCGCCATGAGGCGGAGGATCTGGTGCAGGAAACTTTTTTGCGTGTGTATCGTAATTTGGAAAAATACGATCATGGACAGAAGTTCTCAACCTGGATTTATCGAATTGCTACAAATCTGTGCATTGATCGTCTGCGAAGGAGAAAACCTACATACTCACTTGATGCTGAAATGAATGATCAGGAAGGTGTCGATGGGTACGCCATGCTCGCCAGTGAAGAGCTTACCCCTGAGGGGAGTACGCTTCTGTCCGAAACGCAGGCTTTAATTCATGACGCCATTGACAGCCTTCCGGATAAATATAGGACGATTATGGTTTTACGGTACTTGCAGGAGCTTTCCTTACAGGAAATCAGCGATGTGCTCAATCTCCCAGTCACCACGATTAAGACAAGAGTACACAGGGGCCGGGATTTTCTGCGCAAAAAACTGGAGCACAAGCTATAGATCATGCGCATAGATTCTAGGAAAAGAGTCTGCGTAGATGTTTTTATGAAACATAATGCTCGTTGTAACGTATGTAAGATGAGCAAAGTTTCTAAGCCGGAGCATGTTATGTTGAGAAACACGGAAGAATATTAGAAAGGATTGGCTCATATGGATTGCAAACAAGCCGTCTCTTTTATGCATGACTATCTAGATGGCGACCTGTCTGAGCAGGACAAACATGAGTTGGAACAGCACTTGTTAGACTGCCCGGAATGCCGCATGCGTTTTAAAGAGCTGGAGCGGACGGATGCGATGCTTTACGGTACACGCTATCATCAAGTGCCGTGTGTATCGGATGAGCTGACATTTCGCATTATGAATGCTTTGCCACCGCATAAAAGACAGACTGCGGTGCCTATGCTGACGTGGGTGAAAAGGCATCCCGCTGTAACAGCCGCTGCCTTCTTCCTTATTGTTATATGCTCAAGCATGGCCAGCTTTTCTAGCACGGACCATCAATTGGTAGTCAAAGGAAGCCAACTGGATCAAGTCGTTATTCAGGGTGATACTGTGATTGTGCCTGAAGGGAAATCCATTGCCGGAGATCTAACAGTGCAAAATGGTGAAGCCCGTGTATACGGCGATGTGGAAGGAAATGTAACTGTAATTGATGGTTCTTATTATCAAGCGTCCACCGCTCATATTGCAGGACAGGTTAAAAGTATTGATCAAACCTTGGATTGGATTTGGTACAAGGTTACTGATTTATTCGGGGGACCCTCTTCTCCATAAAAGAAGCTTGAAATGGCAAGGACGATATCGAGCGCCTCTTTCCGCTGGAAAAGGCGTTTTTTTGTATATGAAGCTGGCGAATTGTACTGTATTTTACTGATTTTAGCGGTTCTTTTGTCACACAGCTTGCAACGTGAGCCTGATCGTTATAACCTAGATAGAGAGAGCATACTGTGTACATATTACACCCACTCACTACAGAAAATTGCGGGGGCATGCGCATGTTGGATTATTTTGCGGACCTGACTTGGAAAGAGTCCATTAAAGATATTATCGACATTTTGATCGTAACCTATATTATGTATCAGCTTATTTTACTTGTTCGCGGAACGCGTGCAGTTCAATTGTTGAAAGGGATTCTGTTTCTGGTTGTCATTTGGGCGGTTAGTACCTGGTTTGATTTGTATACCCTCAAGTGGTTGATGAACCAGATGTTCACCTTTGGTGTGGTGGCTATCTTTATTATTTTTCAGCCTGAGTTGCGTCGTGCACTAGAACAGTTGGGGCGTGGCAAACTATTTGGGCGTTCGTCTGCGGATGATGAAGAGATTAACAAGTTAATCGGAGAAATGATTAAGGCGCTGAATTATTTATCACGTAGGAAAATAGGAGCTTTGGTCGTATTTGAGCGTGAGACAGGGCTAAACGAATATACAGAGTCTGGTATCAAGACACAGGCTGTAGTCAGTTCTGAACTGCTAATTAACATCTTCATTCCTAATACACCTCTGCATGATGGTGCGGTGATTATTCAAAATAAACAGATTGCTTCTGCGGCCTGTTATTTGCCATTATCGGAAAATCCGTTCATCAGCAAGGAGCTGGGAACCCGTCACCGTGCTGCGATTGGGGTGAGTGAGGTAACGGATGCCGTAACTGTCGTGGTGTCAGAGGAAACAGGGCAAATTTCTTTGGCCATTAATGGACAGGTCGTGCGCGACATTAAGGAAGAATCCCTAATCTCCAAGCTGTATGAGGAGTTGCGGCCAACACCGTCTTTGAAGGAAAAACGCGGCTCATTCTGGAATCGGAGGGGAGGCCGTGGAAATTCATGATGGACAAATGGATTAACAATAATACGATTTCAAAGATTTTGGCGCTTGCGGTTGCTGTTCTGCTGTGGGGAATGGTCCATCTAGATACAGGTACACCTTCATCTACGCTGACCGTTTCTTATAATAATAAAGTGATTGATAATGTGGCCATTCAGGCCAGTGGTCTGGATGATTCAAAATATGTATTGTCTACCATGGATACTGACCATGTAAAGATGGAAGTTAGAGGACAGCGTTCTGTGCTGACTTCCTTTTTCGCGGATAATTATCAGGCAAAGCTAAACTTAAACGGCTTAGGAGCAGGCACTAAAACATTATCACTCGAACCGGATTTACCGGACGGGGTGGAATTGGTATCTATGACTCCTAACCGTGTTACAGTGACGATTGAGGAAAAACAAACGAAATCATTTAATGTATCTATAGTTCCTCAAGGAAATCCAGATGCGGGATTGCAGCTTGGTAAGCCTGTGATTGCTCCTCAAACCGTGAAGGTTACCTTGCCCAAAAGCCAGTTGAGTACCGTCACTGCCGTTCAGGGGGCTGTTAATACGGATGGCATCTCAGAAAAGTTTGAACAGAAGCGTGTAAAACTGAAGGCTTATAACAAAAAGGGACAGGAACTTACAGGTGCGGTCATTGAGCCATCCACTGTGTCCGTTGAAATTCCGGTAACTCAGCAGGCGAAATCTGTGCCTGTTAAGATTGTATATTCCGGAGAGTTGCCAGACGGATTGGCGCTTTCTAAAGTCAATGCAAACGTGAAAGAAGCGGCGGTGTATGCATCGCAGGATGTATTGGGCAGCCTTAGTTCTTACGTCACGGCTACATTGGATTTAAGTCAATTTACGGAAGCGGGGACCCGTGCAGTTCAAGCTAATTTGGCAGCCCCCTCAGGTTCTGATAAAATCGAGCCAGGGTCAATACAAATTCAGGTGACCGTCGTTCCTTCCAATGAAGTCACAGATACGGAACGGACGCTGTCAGGCATCCCAATCGTTTTACAAGGTGCAGGAGATGGAGCGACTGCGACTGTTACAGCGCCCGCAGGCAAGACGATGGATGTTACTGTGAAGGGCCCGCAGGATATGGTAAACAATTTAACCAATGATGATATTAGTTTGGTGGCAGATGTAAGTGGCCTCGCGGCTGGTCAACACGAGGTTACTCTGAAAGTAGGCTTGCCTAAATATATTACGCAAGCCGGAAATGCTAGCCAACTAAAGGCAACGGTCAACATTGAGAGCCCTTCTACGCCTGCTGTAACGAATCCAAACAGTGAGAATGAATCAAACCCCTCTGGTAGTGGCGAAAAGGGGCAGGAGAGGCCACAGGAGGGGCAAGGCAGTCAAAGTGGAGACTCTGACGCTAAGACCGGGGACAACGCAGCTGCGGAGGATAAAACAAATCCTCATAACGGCGCAGATTCTTCTGCGAATGGAACCTCGGAGAACAGTCAGCCATAACATGTTTTATCTGTAGTAAATAATCAAGATTTATTAGACAAAAAAAGGGAGTCATTTTACATGGGGAAATATTTTGGTACAGATGGTGTACGAGGCGTTGCTAATCAGGAACTTACAGCCGAACTGGCATATAGCATTGGCCGCTGCGGCGGATATGTTTTAGCAGGTAATGTAGAGAAACCGACAGTTGTTATTGGTATGGATACACGGATATCCGGACTGATGCTGGAATCGGCTCTTGTAGCCGGTTTGCTGTCCATTGGGGCTAATGTGGTTCGTCTAGGTATTGTTTCGACACCTGGGGTGGCATATCTCACACGTCAATTGAAAGCTGACGCTGGTGTAATGATCTCAGCATCACACAATCCAGTTGAAGACAACGGCATTAAGTTTTTTGGCGGCGACGGTTTTAAATTGACAGACGAAACGGAATTGAAAATTGAAGAGCTGATGGATGCAAAAGAAGACCAACTGCCTCGTCCGATTGGCGGCGGATTGGGAACGGTTGTTGTAGACGAGCATTCCCGCTACGATTATCTGGAGTTCTTGAAAACAACAATTAGCCATTCTTTTGAAGGGTTAAAAATTGTACTGGATTGTGCAAACGGAGCAGCTTATGAGCTGGCGCCGAAGCTTTTTGCAGAACTGGGAGCTGAGGTACATACCATCGGTGCCGAGCCAAACGGTTTGAATATCAATGATCATTGCGGATCGACTCATCCTGAGAAGTTGAAAGAGGAAGTGCGCCGCTTGAAAGCGGATATTGGTCTGGCCTTTGACGGCGATGCCGACCGTCTGATCGCGATTGATGAGAACGGGGAAGAGGTAGACGGCGACTATATTCTCTGCATTTGCGGAGATGCAATGAACCGCGCGGGAAAACTTAAGGATAGCACCATTGTATCGACAGTGATGAGTAATATCGGTTTTTATAAAGCTACTGAAAAGCTGGCACTCAAGACTGCAAAAACTGCGGTCGGGGACCGTTATGTGATGGAAGAAATGCGTCGGGGTGGATTTAATCTGGGCGGTGAGCAGTCTGGTCATGTTATTTTCCTGGATCACAATACGACAGGCGATGGCATGCTGACCGGGATTCAGCTGGTAGATACCTTGAAAGCTTCTGGCAAGAAAATGAGTGAGCTAAAATCGCTCATGAAACAGTATCCGCAAGTGCTCGTAAATGTGCGTGTGCAGGACAAACGCAATTACGAGGGGAATCCTGCTATTGCAGAAGCAATTGAGCAGGTGGAACAACAATTGGGTGATAATGGGCGTGTATTGGTCCGTGCTTCAGGCACAGAATCACTTATTCGTGTGATGGCCGAAGGCCCGGATAAGGACGAACTGGAGCAATTTGTCGGTCAGATCGTAGATGTCGTGAAGAAAGAATTAGTTTAAAATTTTGTAAACGTCGGTTGCCTGCGAAAAAGAAGCAGGCAACGGCGTTTGCGGTTATTTACTAACGATTTATGACCTTCATGGTGTAATTATGAATAAAGTGTCATTGCCAAATGATACTTAGCTGAATATAATATAGGGATGCTGTGACTCAGATAGAGAAAGTGAGGGTTGTAAGGTTCGTAATACAAGCGCCAGAGCTTGATTTTGTGCGGGGGGACTTGGTGGAGAAGCAACGGATTCAGTTGAGATAAAGTTGCTCGCAAATCGGTTCACGACAAAACAAGCTGACGAGGTGAAGGTGTTCGAAACATTCGGCGGGGACCTTCCGGTGAAGCATCAAGCCGTAAACCGGCAGCGGAAAATGAACAGGCAACTGTTTACACAACGCACCGGTAGATGCCTTTATTATTTTATAACCTAAATTATAAGATTCATTTCATGAATGTGCGGCCATCATCATTGGCGTGCGCGGTTTGGGAATTTCGTTACATTCGTGAAGAGATGCCTGTAAATTCTATAGTTATCATTGACAACTTCATAGATGAATGAACTTTATTCCGCAATCTACCGCACACGTTAGTCCTGTGATGAGTCGTCTTGTGAAATGATGATCGGGAGGATAACGAATATGTGTGGCATTGTAGGATATATTGGTAATCAGAATACACAAGAGGTATTGATTGACGGATTAAAGAAGCTGGAGTATCGCGGTTATGACTCTGCGGGTATTGCCGTGTTTACAGATTCAGGATTGCAAGTAGCTAAGGCTAAAGGTCGTCTGGCGAATCTGGAAGCTAAACTGGATGGTACGCCATTGGTAGGCCATGCAGGTATCGGACATACACGTTGGGCAACGCACGGTAAGCCTTCTGATGAAAACTCCCATCCACATTTGGATGAGAGCCAAAAGTTCTCTGTAGTTCACAACGGAATTATTGAGAACTATCTGGAGCTGAAGGAGCAGCTGATCAGCGAAGGTCATACCTTTATTTCCGAAACGGACACGGAAGTTATTTCCCATCTGGTTGCGCGTGAATATAAAGGGGATATCGTTAAAGCAGTACAAAAAGCTATTACCTTTATGCGAGGTGCTTTTGCACTGGGTGTGCTGACAGAGCATGAGCCTAATAAGCTGGTTGCTGTTCGTCAAGCTAGCCCGCTGGTTATTGGTGTGGGAGAAGGCGAGAACTTTATCGGTTCCGACATTCCGGCTATTCTGAAATATACACGCAATGTATTTATTTTGAACGATGGCGAAATGGCTGTTTTGACCAGTGATGCTGTCGAATTAATGACAATCGAAGGCCAATTTATTTCTCGGGAAATGATTCATGTCGAATGGGATGCTGTAACAGCAGAAAAAGGCGGCTATGAGCATTTCATGCTGAAAGAAATTCACGAGCAGCCTAAGGCTTATCGTGACACAATGTTGGGCCGTATCGATAAAGATACTAAAAAAGTTGTTCTTCCTGAGTTGAAGCTGACAGAAGAACAAATTAAAAATATCCGCAACATTCAAATTGTTGCGTGTGGTACAGCTTACAATGCTGGTTTGATTGGTCGTACAGTTATTGAAAGTCTGGCTCGTATACCGGTAGAAAATGATGTAGCTTCCGAATATCGTTATCGTTCACCTATCGTAACACCAGAGACATTGGTGATTGTAGTGAGCCAATCCGGTGAAACTGCTGACACGTTGGCAGCACTGCGTGAAGCACAAGCAAATGGCGCTCATGTACTGGCGATTACCAACGTAGTCGGCAGCTCCATTGCCCGTGATGCAGATGATGTGTTGGTTACACTGGCAGGACCGGAAATTGCCGTAGCCTCCACTAAAGCATATTCTTCGCAGTTGATTGCTTTCTATCTGTTTGGTTTGTATCTCGCTCAAGTGCGTGGCACACAAACGGATGAGCAAGTAGCTCATGTGCTGGCTGCTATGGAATCTCTGCCAGAGCAAGTGGAAGAGATGCTGGGTAAAGCAGATGCGATCAAAGCCTATGCTGAGCAAATTGCGAGCCACAAGCACCTGTTCTTTATTGGTCGCGGTCAGGACTATGCTGTAGTACAGGAAGGCTCCCTGAAGCTCAAGGAAATCTCCTACATTCATTCCGAGGCTTATGCTGCGGGTGAATTGAAGCATGGTACACTGGCATTGATTGAAGACGGCATTCCGGTTATCGCTTTGGTAACACAGGAATCCGTGTTGGAGAAAACCGTGAGCAACATTAAGGAAGTTAAGGCTCGTGGTGCAGATGTTCTTGCAATTACGTACGAAGAGCACGCAGTTGAGTTGCTGAAGTCCGTGGATCAGGTATTTGCCATTCCAAAGACACTTCCAATCCTGTCTGCTGCAATTTCGGTTGTATCTCTCCAACTGTTGGCTTACTACGCTTCTCTTGCACTGGGTCATGATGTTGACAAACCACGTAACCTGGCGAAAAGTGTTACCGTAGAATAAGCTTTAGTAAAATGCTAAACTAATTGTTCAGTGACATTAATGTTAGTAACTAAACATTATAGTTAGTAACTGTCTTCGGACAATAAAGTTGTGTGCTAAATTTTACTGACAACTAATAAGAATATCTCTTCTAAGTAAGTATTTAACAAAAGCCCGATGAGCAAGTATCATCGGGCTTTTGTTATTAAATTCAGGAGGCGACATCTTTAGTCCAATCAGAGCGAGTATAGTTGTATGACAATTCAAATGCCTTTGAACCCTTACCTGTATTGGTATCTTACAAATATTCTTAAATGAGTTGAAGCAGGATCAATTCAAGCTTCTGTTGAAAATAGTATGAGAAATCAAGAGTTAGTTGTTGTGATATAAAAAATGTTTTTTTGTTGTATTAAAACAAACTTTCCGATCTAAATATAAATTTCATGAGTTGAGTTTTTATGTATTTTAATGGAAGTTGGTGATACAGTGAAGACTTTGGGTGAAAAGATAAAGATTATACGAAAATTGAACAAGCTTAATCAAATTGAATTCTCACATATTATTGGCGTATCACAAGGAACGTTGAGTGAATTGGAAAAAGATAAATACAAACCATCTTTAGAAACTGTAATTGCTCTAAAATTAAATTTCAGTGTTGATTTAGATTGGCTGCTACTTGAAGATGCGGTAATTTCTAATACTGGGATATTTCGTGTGCAAATAGATGATCTTGAATCAAATTTAATCTCAGGTTTTCGAAAGTTAAATTTAGTCGATAAACAGGAGATTGAGGGGATTGTAAATTTGAAGTTAAATCGGTACAAATGAACGAATAAACATATCGTTGATGTACCGCGAAAATAAAGTTTTAGATCATGTTAATTGGTAATTATATACTAGGTCAAATACAATACGGAATACACATAATTATTGGGAGTGGATGGTCTTCCATTTTCCGACTTAAAAATAAGTTCTAGGCAATTGGTGATAGGATCGAAACGATATTTTCTCGATTAATTTTAAAATTTGCTCTTGATAAATTGTAAAATATAGTTGTGGACTACGCAGTGCCATTAAGCTAATTGGCAGATTACGTTAGTAATGGTATGTGATAAAATCAGTTCAGATACACTAAGCCATCAAGCATTAACAGAGAAACCGCCGTTTAATACGGCGGTTTCTCTTATCTTCGCCCCAACTGATTCGGGCAGAGGGACGTTTTCCAGCCTGTTTTTTTGACTTTACGTTTTTAATAATCAGCGTTCAACTGTTTAAAGATCTCGTCGCGTTCTGCACGGGATGCTTGTGCGGTTAACTGAGACCAGCCGTAAGTCACTTCCTGCTGTCCTTCCATCAGGCCTTTCATCACCGCGTCCGCAAACTCTTCAACCGGTACGCCAGCTGTGTTTGCCCCAGGCGCGCCAAGATCCGTATTTGTATGTGGCGGACTTATCTCGATTACTTCAATGTTATGCTTTTCCAATTGCTTTCTTAGAGACAATGTGAACGAATGTAGACCCGCTTTAGTCGCGTTATATACGGGAACTACTACAAGTGGTACGTGGGAAAGACCCGAAGTCACATTCATAATAGCCGCATACTCCCTCCCTAAAAAATGCTGTGTGAAGAGCATTGCCAAATGAATCGGCGCATCCAAATTCGTTGCAATTTCGGACTCGGTATTCTTCCAAGGCTCCTTTTCATCCAGCTGTAGATAGCGCTGCACGCCTGCATTATTGAGCAATACGTTCACATCCGGATGTTCATGCGTCACTTGTTCGTATAACGCAATGCGATCTTCTTCCTTGGAGACGTCAAACTTATAGGTGTGGAGCTCAGGGATTTTTTTTTTCGCTTCTGCCAACTTGTCCTCTCTTCTTCCGCAGATAATGACCTTGTTTCCAGCAGTTATAAACCTTTCGGCCAACACCAAACCAATCCCGTTTGCACCACCGGTTATGAGAATCGTGTTAGAATCCATTTTTTCCATATCAATGCCCCTTTTCAAAAAGTTGATTTAATGCGTATCATCGCATAAGCTATTGTAAAGATAAGTGAATGAGCCAAGAAGGTGGATGATTATACTAGTATAACCACTCCCCCCCTTCTTAGCATGTGATAGGAGGATAGTGCGTGGGAAAAACAGAGTTAAAACGAAATAGTGAATTGGCCCATTTCCTTCGTAGTCGACGTGAACGCATAACTCCAAGGCAAGTCGGGCTTGCGGAAGGCGGACGCAGACGAACGCCGGGACTGCGGCGCGGGGAGGTTGCCATGCTGGCTGGCGTAAGCTTGGAATGGTACACTTATTTGGAGCAGGGTCGCTTGATCCATGTGTCTACGGAATTCCTCGAAAGCTTGGCAATTGCGCTGCAGTTGAACGCCGAGGAGCGAAAACATATGTTTCTGCTCGCGCATCGGCAGCCTCCTCCCGTGAAGCCAATTCTGCAAAGTGCAGTGAGTCCAGTTCTACAGCGGTTTCTGGACGAGCTGGATACTAGTCCCGGCTGTGTTATGGATGCCCGGATGAATATCATAGCCTGGAATGCCGCCATGTGCGTGCTGAATGGAGATTTAAACCATGCATCCGAACGGGAACGGAACCTGTTGTGGAGCACGTTCACCTCAGCGGATTTTCGTAAAATGAAGGGCGATCTGTGGGAGGAACACGCACAACGGAGCGTCGCCCAGTTCCGCGCTGAATATGCCTGCCATGTCGACGATCCTTGGTGGAGCGAACAGGTTATTGCTTTATCCGAGGTAAGCGAAGAATTTCGAGTCTACTGGGACCTCCACGATGTATTGAACTACTCAAAGGCACATAAAACTATCCATCACCCGATTGTCGGTGAGCTGGCTTTCGATTATATTTCTTTTAAGCCGTCTGATACTCCCGACCTTCAAATCTCTATTCTTATTCCGCTTGACGACGGTGTAACAAAGGCTAAAATCCAGAAGGTTATGAAGGGGATTAATGAAACCTAGCATCCGTTGTTCGTATTAGGGTTCGTTCTTATACAGCTATAACGGGAGATGTTTATTGTGTACTAGGCGATTTATATTTGCTTTTTTGTAGATTCTTTAGCAAATTCGATTTAGTATTCCGAATTTGCTGTAAAACATTGATTTCTTGATGTTGCATTATTTCGTAGTCGCTGAGGGATCGTGACCTCTCCTCTTATAAAGCAATTAATGAGTTGTTTGATCTCTGTAACATACAAAAAGGGCAGATTAAAGCTTTGTTTTCTCAAGACAAATTGATGTCTAAAGAAAATAAAGTATTAGACTGAAAAATAAAGTGTTAGACTAAGAAAATAAAGTATTAGACTAACAAAATTGGCCATACTACTACTAGAAGCTCTTCTACTGTCTACAGAACTGACATCCAGATTAACATCATGACTCCAAACGGGGCTGCCTTCGGGTAGCCCTGTTTTCTTATAAGGAGGCGTAACCATGGCAAAGCGTAAGCGTGAAATCACGGATGCCAAAATCGATAGATTCATCAAAGAAGGTAGAGGCCAAGGAACAGGAGCTGGCTATCTTCCTTGGTTGCGAGTACAGGATGTGCCTTCTGTTAAAAGAAAATAAAGTATTAGACCGTAAAACAAAGTTCTAGACTAAGAAAATAAAGATATAGATTGAGAAAATAAAGTCTTAGACTGACGATTCGTCATTAAGCTAACGGGCAGGTTAGTGATGGTGGCTACCGCCAAAAGTCTTGGAATCCCTTTAAAGAAGAGAAATACACTTAACATCAAATTTTGGTTATATCGTTTTAGAAGAGTTCTACTAGTAAGTCATAAGTCCATCTCCATTTTTTTCATAATCGGTTCTAAGCGCCGATTTTATTTCCGTGGAACAATTCAAAAGAACGGCCGCTGTTCGCATCGTTTGCGACAGGGCCGTTTTTTGTTTTTCGTAGGCTAGCTTCAAATTGCTATTCTTGCCAAACACTCATAGGGTCCCATGGTTTGATTTGATTACCATATTTTCCGGCCAAAAAAGCTTTCATGTCTTCCAGCTTAGCAGGCACCTCGTTCCAAATTGGAAGGGGTGGTAACCCTCGTTTGCTTTTCAATAGGATATCCACTGTAACATACAAGCGTTCTGGCTGAATCCAATGAAGAAAGCGGGAAATATCAATTTGCTTGGTCAGGGACAAGGAATCAATTTCGCCATTGTAATGCTTGTTGAACTCGCTGATCAGATTCAGGAGGTAGTCTCTCTGCTCCTTCACGAAGTCCAGGCCACAGATGGCGCCATGTCCTGGAACAACGATTTCGGGTTTAATTTCATCAATAATGCGATCAAGCACTTTAACCCAATTGAGGGTTCCCTCTTCGCTGTATGCCGTACAACCGTTAAACACGACATCGCCGGCGAACAGCACTTTTTCTTTTGGCATCCACAGCAGCAAGTCACTGTCAGAGTGGGCCGGAGCTACGTTGTAAATCATAACTTCCGTATCTCCAAGACGGATGTTGATATCGTCCTTTATCTCAATATTCGGGAGCACCCATTCTACGCCTTCCAGGTCGAATCCTTCAAATTCCGCTGCAAAAAACCGCTCGCCCGAAGTCGATTCCGGAGAATCCTTTCCTCTTCTAATGACGCTGTCCATCCAGGCGATATTTTCGGTGAGACGCTCTCTGGACGCTTCCTTGTGCATAATAATGCAAGCATCTTCAAACACTTTGTTTCCCCAGGCATGGTCGCTGTTATAGTGCGAGTTCACCACATATGCGGGAGAGCCGCCGTTGCTTACTTCCATAAAAGCCTCCCGCATTTCCCGCGCATGGAACAAATCGAAGAACGTGTCATACACCAGCCCTTCACCCTTGTTGATGAACCCGGCATTGGCCCAACTGATGCCGCGATACGGCGAAATACCGGCAAAGACGCCATCTGCAACTTCAAAAAATTTAACACGAGGTTTTTGGATAATATGTCCATACTTCATGAAAATTCTCCTTTGCGTATATGTTTTTGGGGTAAGGCATACTGACTATGTCTTTATTATAGAGAATGGAAAACAGATATGCAAGCATGTACTTGCATGCATTTTCTCTGTGCTATATAATAGTAACAGAACAACATCACACTACATAGATGGAGGCGCTGCAACATGAAGCTAGTAACCTTTCAAACCAAGACATCCCAGGAACCTTTGTTTGGGCTTGTAATTAACGAGAAATTTGTCGTGTCTTTTGCCGCAATCATGAAAAAGCAGGGAACATTCGTTGACAGTCTTGAATGTATGGACAGCTATCTTCATTATTTGCCGGCAAGTTATGATGCCGCTAAGGAATTGATGCAATATGCTGTCGAACAGTCGCATCAATTCAATGAACATGAAATCTGCCCGATTGCAGCGGTAAAACTGCTGCCGCCGGTTCCGAATCCGGCTGCGCTTATCGATTTTGGGCTGACGCCAAGACATCTGAGAAATGCTGGCGCAAATCTGCTGCAAAGAGAATATACAGGGTCGGAAAGAGAAGAGCTTAAACGAAATATTACCGAAAAATTCCAGAAAGATCCGAATAAAGTAACTTTCAGTTATTACAAGTGTAACCATAATGCATTAATTGGCGATGGGGATACGATTCATTGGCCTTCGTACACTTCCTACCTGGATATCGAGCCGGAGCTGGCCTTTGTTACAGGGAAGGGGAACTGCATTGCAGGTTATGTTATTTTTAACGACAGTACTGTCCGCGATGTGCAGTGGCCGGATTTCCAGGCGCTGACCGGACCGACGCGCTGCAAAGATTTTGATCGCAGCAAAGGAATAGGACCATTTCTGGTTACGCCGGATGAAATCGACAACCCGCTGGTACTGGATGTGGATGTACGCATCGGAGAGAGACTGCACTGGAAGGGAAGCACATCCGAGTATTCTGCACATCCTGCAAAAGTGATGGAGGAGGTTCTCAAAGTTTTCACGCCGCTCCCGGGCACGATTATAGGAATGGGGACGATACCGGATTGCTGCGCAATCGAGACCGAACAATGGCTGTTGCCCTCTGACCGAATCCAGATTACATTTGATAAATTAGGCACGCTCACGCAATTGGTGCCTGATCATGTCAAGATTACGGAACCAAGCCGCTGGGAAAAAAGAAGCGATTTGCCTTAGATAAACGTTTATGAAAATGATGAACCCCGACCCTGCTGCACATGCAAAACTTGTAGTAGAATAGGTTTAACATATGCAAAAGGAGAAATACAATGCAAACTTCAGACAGAATCATTGAAGCCGCGACACGGCTCATCAAAAAGAAGGGCTATCGGGGAGTAAGCACCAAAGCCATTGCAACGGAAGCTAAAGTCAATGAATCTACGATTTTCCGGCAATTTGGAAGCAAGAAAGGCATATTGGAAGCCATCATTGAAAGACATTCGGATATCCCGCAATTTGAGAAGCTGTTAAAAGAGGACGCGACCGATAATCCGGAAGTCGATCTGCTGAATGTAAGCCAGCAGTACCGTTTGTTTTTCCATAAAAATGCGGACATCATTTTGATTGGCATCCGCGACAAAGGAATGCTTCCCGAATTGGACAGAGTGCTGGCCGATCCGCCGGTGAAGCTGCACTCCTTGCTGGTTGAATATTTTGAACGCTTGCAGAAGAAAAAAGTTATAGCCAGACAGGATGAGCGTCTTGCCGCCATGTCTTTTCTCTCGATGTGCTACGGATTTCAGATGAGCGAGCTGATTCACCGGCAATATCAGTCCCAACTCGTTACCGAGGAAGAGTTCTACAAGCACAGTGTCTCATTGTTTGTAAAAGGAATTTTGTCTCAGTCATAAGCTTTGTTGATTTATTTAAATATGCCGAAGACTGCTTGCGCAGCTTTAACTCTAGAACAATTGAAAGAAGATGCACCAAGATGCTCGAAAGCTCGTTATACTGCAACCGGGACATTATTTCTGACAAGGCTCCGTCATCAATGACATTCTAAAAAAATCCAAAAATATGGATATCTTTATCGTTGCTGATCGGGCGGAGCACCATGGAGAGCGAATTCTGCCAGCCAAAATGACCAATCCGAAGAAAAACCCGTTATATCACCGCTTAAATTCACGGGAAGTGGATGAGAAAATTGGACGAATCAAAAGGGGAAGATTCAAGGTCTTTATTGGTGCGGCTCCTGGAGTTGGCAAAACCTACACTATGCTGCGAGAGGGCAATCATCTTCTTAAAAAGGGCATTGATGTTGTAATTGGTTTGCTGGAAACGCATGGGCGAAAAGAAACCATCCAGCAGGTTGCAGAACTGCCATTAATCGAGCGCACAATATTCAGGCACAGAACTTGTAGAAATGGATACTGGGGCAATCATCCGGCGGAATCCTGAACTGGTACTTGTCGACGAGTTGGCTCACACCAACGTTCCCGGTAGCAAAAACAAAAAGCGATATGAAGATGTATTGGAAATTTTGAATGCTGGGATTTCTGTCATTTCTACCGTTAACGTTCAGCATTTAGAGAGCTTAAATGATGCAGTGGAGCAAATTACAGGGGTGCGTGTCAGGGAAACCGTCCCGGATTCCATTCTTCGCCTTGCTGACGAGGTCGAGCTGATCGATGTGGCACCGCAGGCTCTACAAGCCCGTATGAAGGAAGGAAAGATATATGCCCGGGAGAAGATAGATCAGACTCTGGGGAACTTTTTTAAAATTGGAAAATTAATTGCTTTAAGGGAGCTGGCGCTTCGGGAAATTGCGGACGATGTGGATGAACGTCTGGAAGCATGGGAGCGCAAAAGTTCCTTACGTGGACCCTGGAATAAGCGGGAGGTCATTTTCGTATGCGTCAAGCTGAGTTCCAATGCAGAAAGGTTAATCCGGCGGGGATTTAGAATTGCATTCCGACTAAAGGCACAATGGATTGTCACATATGTACACCCAACGGATACGATGAATGAAGAGGAATTGATGAAAAAAGAGAAACTCGAAAGCCTGGTAGTGCGTCTAGGCGGGCATTTTGAAGTTGTGCCACTTGGGCATTCTGATAAGCTTGCAGATGTTCTTCTTGCCAGAGCTAATGAATATCATACTACCCAACTCATTATTGCTCAGAGTGACAGCCCCATATGGAAACGTTTACGAGAAGGAACAATTATCCAAAAGTTGCTGCGCACTGCGCGGCATATGGATATTCTTGTGGTCGCCAATTACGATCCTCATATCAAGCGAGATACTCTTCCTGATAGTATTATGCAAGGTTAAGTATAAGAGAAGAGTATCATTGAATGCCTGCATTCAAATAAATGGAACCTCGTTATACTATGGTTAAAAACCATTTGAAAATTATATTGCAAAAGTTGCATCTTCAAAATCGTGTCCAGCTTACAAGATATGCGCTTGAACAAGGCACCTGAAAAGTGGGGAGAAGGTTGTTTTTATGCGCGCAATCAAGCTATATGTGGGGGCTGGTAAATCACAAATTGTCTCCAAGCTATGTCATCCCTCTTGCTACGTTTAACATACCAGGATTGAACATTTGCGCGAGTTTTTTCAATCCCTTCATTGTACTCATTCAAATATTAATAACGACTTGTTTACCATTGCCCACAATAACTGCCTCCTGCTTCACATGCAAAGAGCCATTCGCTTTACTAAAATCCGAAAGAACATGTTTTATTTTTTAAATAGAGATAAAGTTGAACAAACCCATTCTTTTTATACAACAACAATGTATTCAAAATTTCCCAGTCGCTTTGGCGAAGAAATGTTGTCGCAAATTGGGCTGTCAGATCAGGATATTGTGCTTCCTTCGCTCTGGGGAAAAGAGGCGTTGATTAATCCCCTTATCTACATTATTTATATGATTTATTTCTCTGATTCAGTGGCCAACTTTTTGAAATTAAAATCCGATGAGGGGCTAAGTAATAACGGATAATTATAAAATGACTTTTTTAATTGAAGGAGAAGCTTTAAATATGATTTGAGAACTCAACTTTATTGTATATAGACACTAATTTGTCTTCGGACAATAAAGTTGTGTACTAAACAATAAAGTTGTGTACTAAATATTAATGAAAAATAACAATAATATCTCTTTTTAGTAAGTATTTAACAAAAGTCCGATGAGCAAGTATCATCGGGCTTTTTTATTAAATTCAGGAGGCGACTGCTTTGGCTCAATCAGAGCGAGTATAGTTGCATGACAAATCAAAGGGCTTTGAACCCTTTCCTGTATTGGTATCTTAAGTAATTGAAGCAGGAGAAATCCAAGTTTCTGTTGAAAACAGTATGAGAAATCAAGAGCTTATTGTCGCGATAAAAAAATGTTTTTTTATCTAAAATACAAATGAATATATAATATATATATAACTATTATAAATTAAGTATGTATTTCATTTTTATGGATGGTAGGTGGAGCAATGAAGACTTTGGGTGAAAAGATAAAGAGTATAAGAAAATTAAATAAGCTTAATCAAACTGGCTTTTCATCTACTATTGGTATTTCTCAGGGTACATTAAGTGAATTGGAAAAAGATAAATACAAACCATCCTTAGAAACCGTAATTGCCTTAAACTAAATTTCGAAATTGATTTAGATTGGTTGTTACTTGATGAGGCGGCAACTTTTTATAGTGGATTATTTCAAGTTAAGTTAGATGATCTTGAATCAAAATTAATCTCAGGATTTCGAAAGTTAGACCTGGGCGATAAACAGGAAATAGAGGGAATTGTTGACTTGAAGTTAAAGCGGTATAGAGATAAATGAACCTTCGCGGAGCCGTGAAGGGGACTCATTATTGCAAAGCCTTCAGTAGTTATGTTTTAAGTTCACATTAGACATATGATCCATCCAATTGAGATGGACACACGGCTATCCATATAAATCTGGAAGAAGAAAGTCCCAATTTTTTTTACCTATAGGGTCTCCGAAGCAAAAAGTGATTGATGTTATGGGAACTTCGACATCGGTCATCGGAAACTCATGGACTTATGGGAATCAAATGTGGAATTGGACTCTAATGATCATATCATTGGGTGGAATAATATCAACCATAATTTGAAAGTATCTATTGGCTCAAAGAAGAAGGGGGCCGCTCCATTTACGATAGGATCTTCCATCCAAGATGTAATTGATGCCATGGGCACACCGACGTCTATAAGATGTTCGTTACGAGTCCTGGTTTGAATATTAGTGCTCCTTGGAGTATATGCGTACACTCGTATATCCTTCTACAGCTCATGGGAAGCCATGAGTCGGGGGGGTCAAAGAGGAAATTCAAAGAATAGAGCTTCCTTTTGGAAGCTTGAATGTAGTGATCCCAAGTCCGCAGCTTAATGTCAAAGATGCACTTGGTCAATTAAGTGAGGATTCTTTAGTTTGTGCTGGGCGTATTAATTACGAGTTATTGATGGAGTATGCTGCAAAAGGTTTCTTTAAAAAATCTGAGATTAATCGGTTTCGTCAGTTAAAAAATATAACGACTAAATATATACTGACCAAGCTGGAGAAAGACGAATGGATGCATAAATTTTTTCATAAAAAGCAACCCAATTTAAGATTCCTCTAAGACGACACTATCTGTAGCAGTGTTATTTTTCAAAGGGATTGGAGAATAAAAGAAAGCAACCTAAGATAATCCGACGGAGACCAAAGATGTGAAATTACGTGCTGAGCGATTGTATATCAACCTCGATAACCAAGATATTTATGATGGTAAGACCTATTTTTTTATCCCTTAAAGCACAATTCATGGTATAATCTCACTAAATATACATCCTTTATAATTTACGCTTTTTTGTCGAAAGTTAGTTTATTAAGAAGCTAGCCTAGTACTGAAATCTCTCTTGAAAAATTATATATCACACATCTTAAAGTCAGGCACCTTGTTTTTACAATGGGGCTTTTTTTGCATTAAGAAACTACGAGGTGAATGGAGGGGCATTATGGCTCAAGCATATCCGATTCCCACCACGATAGAAAAATGGATAAAACAAGGTAAAGGCCAGGGTATGGGAAACCCGTAAAGCGCCAATTTATCCCCAAGAAGGATGCGGATCGGGCATACGAGATCATTCGAACGATAATGGAACGTCTGGAGTTAACGTTACACCCGACCAAAACGCGAATCGTCGGACTATGGACAGGAGAAGAAGGCTTCGACTTCCTAGGCATGCATCACCGAAAGACGAAGGCCGAAACTTCCGAAAGCCAAGTATATTATACGACCCAACAATGGCTGTGCCGTAAGGCAGAGGAGCGAATTAGGGAAGTCGTGAAGGAACGACTAGCCCCTGCGAATATGCGTCACAAATCATTCCAAGAACATTTGGAATACTTAAACCCGAAAATACAGGGTTGGCGTAACTACTACGTTACGACCTACAGCCAAAGGAAGATGGCTAAACGTGACTGGTACATCCTTCAGCGACTCACAAAATGGTATGCCAAGAAGCGTATGAGGGAAAACCTCACGTACGGTTTGATGAGGAGGGGCAGAATTTATCTGCCCTTTACTCTAGCAGAGGCGCAGTGAAGACGGCGGGATACAAAACTATGCCGGCTGCCATCCGGGCGGACGCTACGGCCAGCTTCCAGCCGGGCAGTTCCAACCGAGTATCCAACGGATTTTCCAGCAGAATATCCAGCTGACATCCAGTCACGTTTCCAGCCAGGCTTCCAGAAATTCGTCAGGTAATCATGTTAAGTTATCGCAAAGCGCAAGGATTCGGAGCACCGGCAGAGAATGTATACAGGGAATATCTCCCAAATCGGCCGGCACCCCGCCTGAATGTCGACACGCGTCGAATTCCTCGATTGATGGAAAACCATTCCCAGCGTTTCTTCTCCATTCGCTATTTTTAGGCAAAATATTAACACCTTGACCAAATTTAACTAAAGTTTTACTATACATTCTTCGGAATTTTGATATAATTTTACCTAGGTTACCTTTCCAATTATGATAGAAAATAGAATTGGATGGTTTTTATACCTATCCAAGCTGTGTGCGAGAGACCAGTCCACTGGCTACCCAGCAAGCTGGCATGCGGGGACCGACAATTGTGGAAAATGACTGCCGAGAATATGTTGCTCCATGACTTCAGAAGGTTCAGAAAGGATGAAGCCGGGGCGAAGCGGATGACGGAGATCAGCTTCGAGAACGGACTCATCATTGAAAGAGCCGGCAGAGGAGACTGCGTGCTGAAGATCATGCCTCCGCTGACCGTCTCGATGGAGCATCTGGCCGCCGGCTGCGACATTATCAAGTCCAGTATGCAGCAGGTGATCTCTCAGGAGACCCAGGATTTGCTGGTAACGAAAGCAGGTGGACGCCCCGGCAAGAGGCACGGAAGTGCCTTCTGGGGGTCGTGCGGCCCTGATGTTAAGATAACGTTTTCATCCCATTGGAAGATTTTCTCCCCATGCTGCCTGCGATACCGTCAGGCAGCATGGAATTCACCGCCGATCCAAGGGCTGTCCCGTTTATGCCATACGGAGCATTCTTTGAGCCTCATGCAGCACCATTGTCACATCTAATCGTCAGGAAAAGCTCACTACCCCGCAGCCAGATCTTTACTTATCCACACCAGGCGGGGGAATACTAAAATCGTACATAGAGTGTATCAATATCCCTTAAACATAGGCTTCGACAAAGGCAGCTCCGGTGCCGAATCCGGAGGTACGGTCGACTTCCTGCTGGCCGGCCGGAACCCTACAGCAAGCCTAACATCGATGGGTGGAACATCCCTTGTCCACCCCCAAATCTAATTCCGAACCCAATGTTAAACCAAAGCCCGTCTTCGGGCGGCTCGTCCGCAGCAAGCATATTGAAGCAGAGGAGCCGGAAGCAGCTGCATCTCTTGCGTAGAACGATGCTCTTTGTTGTCTTTCACGCATGGGAGCTGAGCGGGACAGCTGCTAGGCAGAGGATTGCCGCATGCGATCAAACGGGCAAGCGAAGCGGTGACCTGGCGAAAGCCATTGACATTGTTGTCACATGTTTGAAAAGGCGGGGAGCGAGGCTGAAGCGTTGCTGCGGCATATGCTCCGCCGGATTGCTTTTACCGATGAAGAGAGGGGAACGATCCAGATGGCTTTTGAAAAAGAAACGTTGTTTTGGAACGAAAAATTCGGTAGCGACGATTATACCTTGACGCCGCTGCCTTACAGCAAAGCTCCAAGCTCCCTGGCGCCCATTATGAAAACCGTGGGCGGTTCGCTTTCGGAAAAAGCGGCGCAGCGCGTCCTTCAAATGAGCAAGGGCGCTCCGCTGGCCGCTTTTATGATTTTGCTCGCCGGTGTTCAGTCACTCTTGCATAAATACACAGGCGCTTCTGACATTCTGGTCGGCATGCCGGTTGTACGGAAACCGACGGAGACGCGTCGATCCGTTAATCATACGGTCATTTTGAAAAACTCGCTTTCGGCGGGTGCGACTTTTAAAACGCTTCTGAGCGAGCTGAGGACTTCCTTGCCGGAAGCGATTCAGCATCAACATATTCCGTTCTTGAAAATGACGGAGAAGCTGGACCTGCAATATGCAGACGGTATACCCGTCATCCATACGCTAGTATCCCTTAAGGAGCTGCATCTGGACGAAATCGGGCAAAATGTGGTCACGGATTGTTCCTTTGAATTCAGCTTAACCGACGGGACGATACAGCTAGCGCTGTCATATAACGAGCACTTATATGACTCCGAGTTTATGACTCGGGTCGTCGGCCATCTGAATCGCCTGCTGGCCGTGGGGCTTCACGAGTTGGAGCTGGACATCGTGCGGGCGGACATGCTGTCGGAAGACGAGAAATTTCAATTGCTGCAAAGCTTTAACGATACCGAGAAGGACTATCCCCGTGATCGGACGATTCATCAGCTCGTGGAGGAGCAGGCGAAGCGGGTGCCCGAAGCGACGGCGGTTGTCTTTGAGGGTCGGCGGCTTTCGTACGCGGAGCTGAACGAACGGGCGAACCGGCTGGCGCGGACGTTGCGATCGGTCGGCGTGCTGCCCAATCAGCTGGTAGGCTTGATGGTCAGGAGATCGCTGGAGACGGTCGTTGGCATTCTGGCGGTTCTGAAAGCTGGCGGTGCCTACGTGCCGATCGACCCGGAATACCCGGAAGAACGCATCCGCTACATTCTGGAGAACTCGAATGCGCAGCTGCTGCTGACTCAACGGCACCTGCTGCAGCAGGTGCCGTTCGAAGGGACCGTGGTGGCGCTGGATGACGAGCAGGCCTACAGCGACGATGGCTCGAACCTGGAGCCGGCCAGCGGTCCGAACGATCTGGCTTATGTCATCTATACGTCAGGTACGACGGGCAATCCCAAAGGGGTCATGCTGGAGCATCGCGGTTTGGTCAGCTTGAAGCTGATGTTCGCGGACAGGCTGGGCATCACGGAGCATGACCGGATCGTTCAATTCGCCAGCCTGTCGTTCGACGCGTCCTGCTGGGAAGTGTTCAAAGCGCTCTATTTTGGCGCGGCTTTGTACATCCCGACGGCCGAGACGATTCTCGACAACCGCCTGTTCGAGAGTTATATGAACGAGCATGCGATTACGGCGGCGATTTTGCCTCCGACGTACAGTGCTTATTTGAACCCGGACCGCCTTCCCAGCTTAACGAAGCTCGTAACGGGAGGCTCGGCGGTATCGGCCGAATTCGTGCAGCAGTGGAAACGCAAGGTCCACTATTTCAATGCTTACGGCCCTACCGAAGCTTCGATTGTTACGACGCTTTGGGATGCGGATGAGGAGCAGCCGGAGGGCAGAGTCATTCCGATCGGGCGCCCGCTGGCCAATCACCGGATTTTTATTTTGGATGCCCACCTGCAGCTTGTGCCTCCGGGAGTGGACGGCGAGCTGTGCGTGGCAGGCGTGGGGCTTGCGAGAGGTTACCTGAACCATCCGGAGCTGACGGCAGAGAAGTTCGTGGAACATCCGTTTGCGCCGGGAGAACGCCTTTACCGGACGGGAGATCTCGCCCGCTGGCTGCCGGACGGAAATATTGAGTACTTGGGCCGGATCGACCATCAGGTGAAAATCCGTGGATTCCGGATCGAGATCGGCGAGATTGAAGAGCAGCTTCTGAAGATCGACTCCGTGCAGGAGACGATCGTAATCGCGCGGGAAGGCAAAAGCGGGCAAGAACTGTGCGCTTACCTGGTCGCGGGGCGCCCGCTTACGCTCGGCGAGCTAAGAAGCGCGCTGGCGCAAAAATTGCCGAATTACATGATTCCGGCGCATTTTGTTCAGCTTCCGCAGATGCCGCTCACGCCGAACGACAAAATCGACCGCAAGGCTTTGCCCGCTCCGGAAGGAAACGCGCTGACCGGCGGCGCGTACGTAGCTCCCCGCAATGAAGCCGAGCGGACGCTTGCCGATGTGTGGCAGGCGGTATTGAACGCTGATCGCGTTGGGGTAACGGATCATTTCTTCGAGCTGGGCGGAGACTCGATCAAGTCCATTCAAGTATCTTCGCGGCTTCATCAAGCCGGCTACAAGCTGGAAATCCGGGATTTGTTCAAATATCCGACTATTTCACAGCTCAGCCTGCATGTGAAACCGATCGGACGTACCATTGATCAGGGCGAAATAACGGGTGAAACGGCGCTGACGCCGATTCAGCATTGGTTTTTCGAGAGCTCCTTTGCGGACCCGCATCATTTCAACCAGTCGGTAATGCTGTACCGGAAGGAACGCTTCGACGAAGAGACGGTGCGTCAGGTGCTGCAAAAGCTGGCCGAGCATCATGACGCCTTGCGGATGGTGTTCCGCAAGACGGAAAAAGGGTTTAGCGCGCGGAACCGCGCGATTCAGGACGGCGGGCTGTTCACGCTGGACGTGTTCGACTTCAAGGATGCGGAGAATACCGCGCAGGCTGTGGAAGCGAAGACAACGGACATTCAAGCGGGCATCGATCTGGAGAACGGGCCCCTCGTGAAGGCGGGACTGTTCCGGTGCGCGGACGGCGATCATTTGCTGCTCGCGGTTCATCATGCCGTGGTGGACGGCGTGTCTTGGCGCATTTTGATGGAGGATTTCGCTCTGGGTTACGAGCAGGCCGGCAAAAGCGAGGAAATTCGTTTCTCGGCGAAAACGGATGCGTACCGCACTTGGTCCGAGCAGCTGGCCGCTTACGCGCAAAGCCCGGAGATGGCGAAGGAACGGGCCTATTGGCAGGCCGTGGAACAAATTGCGGTTCCGGCTGTGCCGAAGGATCTGGAGGCGGACGTTACGACGCAGCAGGACAGCGAATCGCTGTTCGTCCGTTTGACTCCCGAAGAAACGGAGCTGCTGCTGAAGCGGGTTCACCGGGCCTACAACACCGAAATGAACGATATTTTGGTAACGGCGCTCGGCATAGCCGTTCGCAAGTGGACGGGACACGAACGGGTGCGGATCAATCTCGAAGGACACGGACGCGAATCGATCGGAACGGATATCGACATCACGCGCACAGTCGGCTGGTTTACGACCAAGTTTCCGGTCGTCCTGGAGCCGGAAACCGACCGGGATTTGGCCTATCAGATTAAACAGGTCAAGGAAAGCTTGCGCCGCATTCCGAACAAGGGGCTTGGGTACGGCGTATGCCGCTATCTCTCCAAATCGGAGGATGGCTTTGTTTGGGGCGCAGAGCCGGAAATTAATTTTAACTACCTCGGCCAGTTCGACGATGATGTCAATCAGGACGAGATCGGCATATCTTCTTATTCCAGCGGCAGCCCGGCCAGCGACCGGCAGGCCCGCAGCTTTGTGCTGGATATCAACGGCATGGTGCTGGACGGCGCTTTATCGCTCGATCTCAGCTACAGCCGGAAGCAGTATCGCAAGGAAACGATGGAAGCCTTCGCTCAGCAGTTTGAGAAAAGTCTTCGAGAGCTCATTACCCACTGTGCAGGCAAAGAAAATACCGAATTGACACCGAGCGACGTGCAATTTAAAGGCTTGACCATCGCGGAATTGGAGCAAATCGCCCAGCGTTCGGGCCATGTCGGGGAAATCGAAAATATTTACTCGCTTACGCCGATGCAGAAGGGCATGTGGTTCCACAACGCGCTTGACCGGCAAACGGCCGCTTACTTCGAGCAGACGCGCTTTACGATGCGTGGAGCGCTCGACGTTCAGCTTTTTGAGAGGAGCTGGATGGAACTTGCGAAACGTCATCTGGTGCTGCGGGCAAATTTTGTGAAGGGACCGGCGGGCGAGCCGCTGCAAATCATATACCGCGACAAGCCGGTCGGCTTTGAATATGAAGAGTTGCTTCATTTGCAGGTGGACGAGAAACAAGCGTATTTGGATAAAAAGGCTGAGGATGACAAGCGTCGCGGCTTCGACATGGAATATGACGCGCTCGTTCGGGTTACGATCCTGCGCACCGAAGAGCAAAGCTATCATGTGCTGTGGAGTTTCCAGCATATTTTGATGGACGGCTGGTGCCTGGCGCAGCTGACGCAGGAGCTGTTTGAGATATACTCGGCCTTGACCTCCGGCACGCAGCCAGCGGGAGATAAGGGATCGGATTATGGCGCCTATATCGAATGGTTGGAGAAACAGGACGATCAGGCGGCATCCGGCTATTGGACGGCATTCCTGTCAGGTTATGAAGGGCAAACCGTACTCCCGGGACAAAAGGAAGCGGCGTCGAACGGCAGATTTACGGCAGATCACGTCACCGCCGAGCTGGGTAAGGACTTGAGCGAGCGGATGGACCGGGTGGCGAAACAGCGCCTGGTTACGGTCAATACGCTGCTGCAAGCCGCGTGGGGCGTGATGCTGCAAAAATATAACGGAACAAACGATGCCGTATTCGGCAGCGTCGTGGCCGGAAGACCGGTGGAAATCCCGGGCATCGAGTCCATGATCGGGCTGTTCATCAATACGGTGCCGGTCCGCGTCACGAGCGAAGCCGACACCGTGTTCGCCGATATGATGGCGAATCTCCAAGAGCGTGCGCTGGAGTCCGGGCGATATGATTACTATCCGCTGTATGAAATTCAAGCCCGCAGCGTGCAAAAGCAGAACCTGATCAACCATATCATCGCTTTCGAGAACTATCCGGTGGACGAGCAGATGGAGCAGGCGGGCGACCAGCAGCACGGCGACCTGACGATCGCTGACGTTCAGATGGAGGAGCAGACGAACTATAACTTCAACGTGACCGTGGTGCCGGGAGCCGAGATCGAAATTCGGTTCGACTTTAACGCCGAAGTGTTCGATAAAGACAGCATCGAGCGGCTCAAGGGGCATCTCGTCCATCTGCTGGAGCAAGTGACGGATAACCCGGAAATTACCGTGGGCGAGCTGGAACTAGTGACGGAAGCGGAAAAGGCCGACCTTCTCGGACGTTTTAACGACACCACCACGGAATTTCCGCGCGGGAAGACGCTCGTTCAATTGTTCGAAGAGCAGGCGGAGCTTTACCCGGACAACGTGGCCGCCGTCATGAACGAGCGGCAGCTGACCTACCGCGAGCTGAACGAGCGATCCAACCGCCTTGCGCGGAAGCTGCGGGAGACGGGAGTAGAAGCGGACCAGCTGGTAGCGATTCTGGCCGAACGCTCGCTCGATATGGTTGTCGGCATTCTGGCGATTCTCAAAGCGGGCGGAGCCTACGTGCCTGTCGATCCCGACTACCCGGAGGAGCGCATCCGCTTCATGATCGAGGATTCGGGCGCGCCGTTATTGCTAATTCAAAAGCATCTGCACGAGAAGACCAACTTCGCAGGAACGCGCCTCGAATTGGACGATTTCGTTTGGGGCGACAGAGGGGCGGACTCCGCCGATGCGCTGGACGCTTCGAACCTGGAGCCGATTTCCGGGCCGGGCAACCTGGCATATGTCATCTACACGTCGGGAACGACCGGCAGACCGAAAGGAACGCTGATCGAGCATAAGAACGTCGTGCGCCTCCTGTTCAACGACAAGAACCTGTTTGACTTCGGGCCATCCGACACGTGGACGCTGTTCCACTCGTTCTGCTTCGATTTCTCCGTCTGGGAAATGTACGGAGCGCTGCTGTATGGAGGCAAGCTGGTCATCGTACCGCCACTCACGGCGAAAAATCCGGCCGATTTCCTGGCGCTGCTGGGCCGCGAACAGGTTACCATTTTGAACCAGACACCAACGTACTTCTACCAGCTGCTGCGTGAGGTCTTGACGGATCATCCATACGATTTGCGGATTCGCAATGTGATCTTTGGGGGCGAAGCGCTGAGTCCGCTGCTGCTCAAGGGCTTCAAGACGAAGTACCCGGAGACGAAGCTGATCAATATGTACGGCATTACCGAGACGACGGTTCACGTGACGTATAAGGAAATAACGTGGGTCGAAATGGAGGCGGCGAAGAGCAATATCGGCAAGCCGATCCCGACGCTGAGGGTGTACGTCCTGGATGAAAACCGCCGCCCAGTGCCGATCGGCGTAGCGGGCGAAATGTACGTGGCCGGGGAAGGCCTTGCGAGAGGATACCTGAACCGTCCGGATCTGACGGCGGAGAAGTTCGTCGATTCCCCGTTTGCGGAGGGGGAGAAACTGTACCGCTCGGGCGACTTGGCGGCTTGGCTGCCGGACGGCAACATCGAATACCTGGGCCGGATCGACCACCAGGTCAAAATCCGCGGGTACCGGATCGAACTGGACGAAATCGAGACGCAGCTGCTGAACGTCGAGGGCGTGGAAGAAGCGGTGGTGCTTGCCCGTCAGGACGGCGGGGGCGAGAAGGCGCTTGTCGCCTACTTTGTGGCGGACCGGACACTGACGGTCAGCGAAATGAGAACCTCGCTGGCCCAGGGAATGCCGGGGTACATGATCCCGTCGTACTTCGTGCAGTTGGAGCGTATGCCGCTGACGACCAACGGCAAAGTGGACCGCAAAGCGCTGCCGGAGCCGCAAGGCGGCATACAAACGGGCGTCGAATACGTAGCGCCGCGTAACCGGACGGAGTCCCAGCTTGTGAAGATCTGGGAGGAAGTGCTGGGCTACTCTGGCATTGGAGTCCTGGACAATTTCTTCGAGCTCGGAGGTCACTCCTTGCGGGCGACGAACCTTGTCAGCAAGATTCAGAAGGAAATGAACGTCGAGCTGCCTCTGCGCGACGTATTCCGCTACTCGACGATCGAAGAGATGGCTCTTGCCATCTCCCGGATCGGAGAGCAGTCGTTCTCGTCGATTCCGCTGACAGGCGCAAGAGCATATTATCCGCTTTCCTCAGTTCAGAAGCGGCTGTTTATCCTGAATCAGCTGGAAGGGGCCGATCAGAGCTACAACATGCCGAGCGTGCTGCTGCTGGAAGGATCGATTGACCGGAGCCTGCTGGAGAAGGCTTTCCGCGGACTGATCGCACGGCACGAAACACTGCGAACCAGCTTTGAGATCGTACAAGGCGAAGCAATACAGCGCATTTACGAGAGCGTCGACTTTGCCGTCGAGTACCGTCATGCGAGCGAGGAAGAAGCGCCTGAAGTCGTGCAGGACTTTATCCGGCCTTTCGACTTGGCGAAGCCTCCGCTGCTGCGGGCGGAGCTCGTAGAGCTGGCAGCCGAACGTTATTTGCTGATGTTCGACATGCACCATATCGTCTCCGACGGGGTTTCGATGGACGTGTTAGTCGAGGAACTCGTTCGTCTGTACGGCGGCGAATCATTAGAGCCTTTGCGCATTCAATACAAGGACTATGCGGTATGGCAGCAGTCGGACGAGCAAAAAGTGCAGTTGAAACGCGAGGAAGCTTACTGGCTGGACCGTTACCGGGGCGAGCTGCCGGTTCTGGAAATGCCGACGGACTATCCGCGTCCTGCCGTGCAGAGCTTTGAGGGACAAACGCTGACGTCCTTCGTGGACGAGGCAACGAACGAAGGCTTGAAGCAGCTGGCCGCTCAAAGAGGAACGACGCTGTATATGGTGCTGCTTGCGGCATATACCGTGCTTTTGCATAAATACACAGGTCAGGACGATTTGATCGTCGGAACGTCGATTGCGGGCAGAACGCACGGAGACACGCAGCCTTTGATCGGAATGTTCGTCAATACGCTGGCGCTCCGCAATTATCCGGCTTCGGAGAAGACCTTCCTGTCGTATTTGGAAGAAGTGAAAGAAACGACCTTAGGCGCTTACGAGCATCAGAATTATCCGTTCGAAGAGCTCGTTGATAAAGTGCAGGTCAGCCGGGATTTGAGCCGCAACCCGCTGTTTGACACGATGTTCTCCCTGCAAAACTTGGAGGATAAAGAGTTTGAGCTGGAAGGGCTGAAATTGTCCCCGTACCCTAGCGAATACGGCACGGCCAAGTTCGACCTGAGTGTGGATGTTACGGAAGAAAACGGCGGCCTGGAGTGCAGCTTTGAATTCGCAACGGCTCTTTATAAAGAAAGCACGATCCGGCGGCTGTCGACTCATTTCGGACATTTGCTTGCGGCGATCGTAAGCCGTCCGGATGCGAAGATTGCCGAGCTGAACTTGTTGACGGAAGAGGAAAAAGAGCAAATTCTCGGCGCGTTTAACCCGGCGCAGCCGGAAGCGGCTCCTGTGGCAGCGTTCCACCGGCTGTTCGAGGAACAGGCGGAGCGCACGCCGGAAGAGGCGGCCGTCGTGTACGAGAACGAGCGGCTGACGTATGCGGAGCTGAACGAGCGGGCGAACCGCTTGGCGGCCACGCTGCGCGCAAGCGGCATCGGCCGGGAGACGATCGTCGGCATTCTCGCCGAGCGTTCGGTGAACTTGCTGGTGGCCGTGCTGGCCGTCTGGAAAGCGGGTGGGGCGTATGTGCCGCTCGACCCGGATTATCCGGCGGACCGCGTGCGGTTCATGCTTGAAGACAGCGGAACGAAGGTACTGCTGACGCAAACGCCGCTGCGAGAGCGTGCCGAAGCCTGGCTCGGCGAAGAGGAGCTGGCGCTGGCGGCGGTGCTGTACCTCGACGACGAAGCGTCGTACAGCGAGGAGCGGGCGAATGCGCCGATTGGCTCCGGCATGGTCTCCGGCAAGCTGACGGATGCTGTGGACGACGGCGGTGAGAGCCATCAGAATGTTGGCACCGACAGCTTCCATGAAGCCCGTCCAGAGGACCTGGCGTACGTGATCTATACGTCGGGAACGACGGGCAAGCCGAAGGGCGTGATGATCGAGCACCGCAGCCTGGTGAACACGGCGGCGGGCTACCGGCGGGAATACCGGTTGAATCAGTTCCCGGTGCGGCTGCTGCAGCTCGCAAGCTTCTCGTTCGACGTGTTCGTGGGAGATATCGCGCGGACGCTGTACAACGGAGGCACGATGGTGATTGTGCCGAAGGACGACCGGATCGATCCGTCTCGTCTGCACCACTGGATGGAGCGGGAGCGGGTCACCATCTTCGAATCGACGCCGGCGCTGATCGTGCCGTTCCTGGAGTACGTGCACGAGCAGCAACTGGATATGAGCGGGATGGAGCTGTTGATCACGAGCTCGGACAGCTGCAGCGTGGCGGATTACCGGACCTTGCAGGAACGCTTCGGCTCGTTGTTCCGGATCATCAACGCATACGGCGTGACAGAAGCGGCGATCGACTCCAGCTTCTACGACGAGGAGCTGGCGAAGCTGCCGCAGACAGGCCATGTGCCGATCGGCAAAGCGTGGCTGAATGCGAAATTCTACATCGTGGACGCGCATCTGAACCCGGTGCCGGTCGGGGTGCTGGGCGAGCTGGTCATCGGCGGAGTCGGAGTGGCGCGCGGGTACTTGAACCGTCCGGAGCTGACGGAAGAGAAGTTCGTAGACAGCCCATTCGCCGCGGGCGAGCGGCTGTACCGCACAGGAGACTTGGCGCGGTGGATGGAAGACGGCAACGTGGACTTCATCGGCCGGATCGACAACCAGGCGAAAATCCGGGGTTACCGGATCGAGACGGGCGAGATCGAGTCGCAGCTGCTGCGGGTGGAAGGCGTGCGCGAAGCGGTGGTGCTGGTTCGAAGTGACGCGAACGGGCAGAAGGCGCTATGCGCGTATTACACGCCGGATACCGGAGCGGAGCTGGCGGTGAACGATTTGCGCAGCGCGCTGGCGCAGGAGCTGCCGGGCTACATGATCCCGTCGTACTTCGTGGAGCTGGAGCGCCTGCCTCTGACGCCGAACGGAAAGATTGACCGGAAGGCGCTGCCGGCGCCGGAAGGGGAAGCGGGAAGCGGAACGGAGTACGTCGCACCGCGCAATGAGCTGGAAACGAAGCTGGCGGCGATTTGGCAGGAGGTGCTGGGGCTTGCGAAGGAGATTGGCGTTCACGACAACTTCTTCGACATCGGCGGCCACTCCCTGCGGGCGACGACGCTGGTCAGCAAGATTCATAAAGAGTTGAACGTGGATCTGCCGCTGCGTGACGTGTTCCGCCATTCCATGATCGAGAGCATGGCATCCGTCATTTCCCGGCTGGATGAGCAGACATTCGTTGCCATTCCGGTGGCGGATGACCGGGAGGTGTACCCGCAATCTTTTGCTCAAAAACGTCTCTTTATCCTGAATCAACTGGAAGGCGCGGAGCTTAGCTACAACATGCCGGAAGCGATGCTGCTGGAGGGTGCTTTGGATCGGACAAGGTTCGAAGAAGCGTTCCGTAAGCTCGTGGCGCGGCATGAAATGCTGCGCACCGGGTTCGAAATGGTGGATGGCGAAGCATCGCAGCGGTTATACCATGACGTGAATTTTGCTGTGGAGTTCTATCGAGTGGATGAGCAAGAGGCCGAAGAGACGGTTCGCCGTTTCGTCCGTCCGTTTGACTTGGCGAAGCCTCCGCTGCTGAGGGTAGGCCTTGTCGAGCTGGCTCCGGAACGCCATATTCTAATGTACGACATGCATCATATTATTTCCGACGGCGTCTCGATGGAAATCTTTGTTGAAGAATTCGTCCGCTTGTACGGCGGCGAGCAATTGGAGCCTCTGCGCGTTCAGTACAAAGACTACACCGTTTGGCAGCATTCGCAGGAGCAGAAGGAACGGCTTCAGCGTCAGGAGGCGTACTGGCTGGACATGTTCCAAGGCGAGCTTCCGGTGCTGGAAATGCCGACCGACTATCCGCGTCCGGCCGTGCAGAGCTACGAAGGCCAAACGCTGGAGTTTTTCTTCGACGCTTCGAAAACCGACGGCCTGAAGCAGCTGGCCTCGGAAACGGGCACAACGCTGTTTATGGTGCTGCTTGCGGCGTATAACGTCCTTCTGCATAAATATTCAGGTCAGGAAGACGTGATCGTCGGTACGCCGATTGCCGGAAGGAATCATGGGGATGTGCAGCCGTTGATCGGGATTTTCTTAAACACGCTGGCTATCCGCAGTTATCCGGCTTCGGAGAAGACATTCCTGTCATACCTGAACGAAGTCAAAGAAACGACCCTCCACGCCTTCGAGCATCAAAACTATCCGTTCGAAGAATTGGTGGACAAGGTGCAAGTCACCCGTGATTTAAGCCGCAATCCGCTCTTCGACACGCTGTTTACGATGCAGAATATTGAGAACGAGGAATTTGAGCTGGAAGGGCTTCGCCTGATTCCTTATCCGAGCGCACTGGATACCGCGAAGTTTGATATCAGCTTGGATGTGGGCGAGGAGAACGGCGGCTTGGATTACAGCTTCGAATATGCGACGGCTCTCTACAAAAGGGAGACGATCGAACGGCTGGCGAAACATTACGAGCAGCTGCTCGTAACGATCGTAAGCCGTCCAGATGCGAAGATCGCCGAGCTGAACTTGCTGACGGCAGAGGAAAAAGAACAAATTCTCGGCGCGTTCAACCCAGCGCAGCCGGAAGTGGCTCCTGTGGCCGCGTTCCACCGGCTGTTCGAGGAACAGGCGGAGCGCACGCCGGAAGCGGAGGCCGTCGTGTACGAGAACGACCGGCTTACGTATGCGGAGCTGAACGAGCGGGCGAACCGTTTGGCGGCCACGCTGCGCGCAAGCGGCATCGGCCGGGAGACGATCGTCGGCATTCTCGCCGAGCGTTCGGTGGACTTGCTGGTGGCCGTGCTGGCCGTCTGGAAAGCGGGCGGGGCGTATGTGCCGCTCGACCCGGATTATCCGGCAGACCGCGTGCGGTTCATGCTTGAAGACAGCGGAGCGAAGGTGCTGCTGACGCAAACGGCGCTGCGAGAGCGTGCCGAAGCATGGCTCGGCGAAGAGGAGCTGGCGCTGGCGGCGGTGCTGTACCTCGACGACGAAGCGTCGTACAGCGACGAGCGGGCGAATGCGCCGCTGGAAGCGGATGATCACTTGCACGAATGCCGTCCGGAGGACCTGGCGTACGTGATCTACACGTCGGGAACGACGGGCAAGCCGAAGGGCGTGATGATCGAGCACCGCAGCCTGGTGAACACGGCGGCGGGCTACCGGCGGGAATACCGGTTGGATCAGTTCCCTGTGCGGCTGCTGCAGCTCGCAAGCTTCTCGTTTGACGTGTTCGTGGGAGACATCGCCCGGACGCTGTATAACGGAGGCACGATGGTGATTGTGCCGAAGGACGACCGGATCGATCCGTCTCGTCTGCACCACTGGATGGAGCGGGAGCGGGTCACCATCTTCGAATCGACGCCGGCGCTGATCGTGCCGTTCCTGGAGTACGTGCACGATCAGCGGCTGGATATGAGCTGGATGGAGCTGTTGATCACGAGCTCGGACAGCTGCAGCGTGGCGGATTACCGGACCTTGCAGGAACGCTTCGGCTCGTTGTTCCGGATCATCAACGCATACGGCGTGACGGAAGCGGCGATCGACTCAAGCTTCTACGACGAGCCGCTGACGAAGCTGCCGCAGACAGGCCATGTGCCGATTGGCAAAGCGTGGCTGAATGCGAAATTCTACATCGTGGATGCGCATCTGAATCCGGTGCCGGTCGGGGTGCTGGGCGAGCTGGTCATCGGCGGAGTCGGGGTAGCGCGCGGGTACTTGAACCGTCCGGAGCTGACAGAAGAGAAGTTCGTAGACAGCCCGTTCGCCGCGGGCGAGCGGCTGTACCGCACAGGAGACTTGGCGCGGTGGATGGAAGACGGCAACGTGGACTTCATCGGCCGGATCGACACCCAGGCGAAAATCCGGGGCTACCGGATCGAGACGGGCGAGATCGAGTCGCAGCTGCTGCGGGTGGAAGGCGTGCACGAAGCGGTGGTGCTGGTTCGAAGTGACGCGAACGGGCAGAAGGCGCTATGCGCGTATTACACGCCGGATACCGGAGCGGAGCTGGCAGTGAACGATCTGCGCGGCGCGCTGGCGCAGGAGCTGCCGGGCTACATGATCCCGTCGTACTTCGTGGAGCTGGAGCGCCTGCCTCTGACGCCGAACGGAAAGATTGACCGGAAGGCACTTCCAGCGCCGGAAGGGGAAGCGGGAAGCGGAACGGAGTACGTCGCACCGCGCAATGAGCTGGAAACGAAGCTGGCGGCGATTTGGCAGGAGGTGCTGGGGCTTGGGAAGGAGATTGGCGTTCACGACAACTTCTTTGACATCGGCGGCCACTCCCTGCGAGCGACGACGCTGGCGGGCAAGGTATTTAAGGAATTAAACGTCAACCTGCCGCTGCGCGACGTATTCCGTCACTCGACGATTGCGGCGATGGCCGAGGCGATCGCCCGGATGGAACGGCGGGAGCATGAGGCCATTCCTCAAGCGGAGGAGAGAGAGTACTACCCTCTGTCCTCCGCGCAGAAACGGCTGTTCATTCAGCACACGCTGGATGGAGCGGATCAGCTTTACAACATGCCGGAGCTGGTGCAGGTGGAAGGCGAGTTTGATTTAGACCGGTTGGAAGCCGCCTTGCGGAAATTGATAACACGGCATGAATCGCTGCGCACCGGTTTTGAAATCGTGAAGGGCGAAGCGGTTCAGCGGATTTACCCGCAGGTCGATTTTGCTATCGAGCATCATCAAGCGGATAAAGAAGATGCGGCTCAAATCGAGCAGATCGTCCGCAGCTTCGTTCGTCCGTTTGATCTCGGCAAGCCGCCGCTGCTGCGAGCCGGGGTCATCGAGCTGGAGTCGAACCTGCATATTCTCCTTTTCGACATGCACCATATGGTGTCCGACGGCGTATCGATGGCGATTGTGATCGATGAGTTCTCAAGTTTCTACGCCGGGGAAGAACTGCCGCCACTGCGCATTCAATACAAGGATTATGCCGTTTGGCAGCAGTCGAAGGCTCACCGAGAGCGGATCGGGCGGCAGGAAGCGTACTGGCTGCAAACCTTCGAAGGCGAGCTGCCGACGGCGGACCTGCCGATTGACTACGAACGGTCCGCGACTCGCAGCTACGAAGGCGCGCATCTGGAGTTCGACGTCGAAGCTTCTCTCTCTGCGCGGCTGCGCGAATTGGCGGCCGAGCGTGAAAGCACGCTGTTCATGGTGCTGCTTGCGGCTTATACCGTGCTGCTGTCCAAGTACAGCGGGCAGGAGGACTTGGTCGTGGGCACCCCGGTGGCGGGAAGAACGAACGCCGATTTGGAACCGGTCATCGGGATGTTTGTCAATACGCTGGCGATCCGCAATCGTCCGTCGGACGACAAAACGTTCTTGTCCTACCTGGAAGAAGTGAAGGAAACGGCTTTGGGTGCTTTCGAGAACCAGGATTATCCATTGGAGGAGCTCGTGGAGCGTTTGAATGTGAAGCGGGAGCCGGGCCGCTTCCCGCTGTTCGATGCCGTTTTCGACTTGCAAAATATCGAAGAACGAGACGCCGAGCTGGAAGGGGTCAGCCTGAAGACTTACGAGCTTGACCATTTGGAAGAAGCGAAGTTCGATCTGACGCTATTTATGTATGAAAACAACGGGGCGCTGAGCGGGGGCTTCTTCTACGCCACCAAGCTGTTCAAAGAAGCGATGATCCGCACCTTGACCGAGGATTACCTGCGGGTACTGTCTCAAATTGCGGAAAATCCACAACTCGAGCTAAGCCGGATTGAATGTCATAAACCGGCGGCAGGCGCAAAGAGTGCCGTCGATACGATCGAATTCGCGTTCTAATCCTACAAGCGCGCCTCCGCCGTCAAGCGAAAGCGGCGCGCATCCCAAGGAAGACGGCGAACAACGTCCAAGCCCGTAAACGCGCAGGCCAAAAGCAAGCTTTTTCGGACCTGCGCCGGGGCATGCGGTCACTTCATTTTTAGGGGAGGTACAAATGAAATCTTTGTTTGAAAAGGAAGAACGGTACTGGAGCGGCAAGTTTGACGCCGATGACAGCCTGAGCTTCCTTCCCTATAGTCAATCCTCCAAATTATCCGCCGACGGGGAAGCTGCGGCCGAGCCGGGCTTGCTTCACCGTACTCTGCCGAGCGAACTCTCGGAGAGAATCATTTGCCTCGCCAACGGTTCGGATTTGGCTTTGTACATGATTGTTTTGGCAGGAGTAAAAAGCCTGCTGTTCAAATATACCGGGCGGGACCAAGTGCTGGTCGGCATGCCTTCTTATAGCGCAGACCTCGACGGGACTCCGCCGCCGCATGACATCTTGGTGATCAAGACGTCCGTAAGCCGCCAGACTACGCTGAAAACGCTGCTCGGGGGCATCAAGGCCTCCATCGGCGAGGCGCTGGAGCATCAGCACCTGCCTTTTCGAAAAATGGTGGAGCCGCTCCATCTGGACTATACGGGGGACGGCCTCCCGGTCGTCAACACCGTCGCATCCTTCGCCCCGATTCATCCGGGACCGCTGGGTAACCGGGTGGCAGCCGATACGGTTTTTCGCTTCGACCGCCAAAACCACTCCATCGAGCTGGAATTAAGCTTTGACGGGCAGCGGTACGAGCGGGCATTTGTGGAACAGGCGACCGACCATCTTGTTCGGCTGCTGTCCGTGCTTTTATTTCAGCCGGATCTAGAGCTCGGACAAGCCGATGTGCTGTCCCCAGACGAGAGGGAGACGCTGCTGAAGCGATTTAATGACACCGAAACCGAGTTCGAGCGGGGGAAAACGATCTACGGCTTGTTCGAAGAACAGGCGGAGCTTTACCCGGACAACGTGGCCGCCGTCATGAACGAGCGGCAGCTGACCTACCGCGAGCTGAACGAGCGATCCAACCGCCTTGCGCGGAAGCTTCGGGAGACGGGAGTAGAAGCGGACCAGCTGGTAGCGATTCTGGCCGAACGCTCGCTCGATATGGTCGTCGGCATTTTGGCGATTCTCAAAGCGGGCGGAGCCTACGTGCCTGTCGATCCCGACTACCCGGAGGAGCGCATCCGCTTCATGATCGAGGATTCGGGCGCGCCGTTATTGCTGATTCAAAAGCATCTGCACGAGAAGACCGACTTCGTAGGAACGCGCCTCGAATTGGACGATTTCGTTTGGGGCGACAGAGGGGCGGACTCCGCCGATGCGCTGGACGCTTCGAACCTGGAGCCGATTTCCGGGCCGGGCAACCTGGCATATGTCATCTACACGTCGGGAACGACCGGCAGACCGAAAGGAACGTTGATCGAGCATAAGAACGTCGTGCGGCTCCTGTTCAACGACAAGAACCTGTTCGACTACGGGCCGTCCGACACGTGGACGCTGTTCCACTCGTTCTGCTTCGATTTCTCCGTCTGGGAAATGTACGGAGCGCTGCTGTACGGAGGCAAGCTGGTCATCGTACCGCCGCTCACGGCGAAAAATCCGGCTGATTTCCTGGCGCTGCTGGGCCGCGAACAGGTCACGATTTTGAACCAGACGCCAACGTACTTCTACCAGCTGCTGCGTAAGGTCTTGGCGGATCATCCATACGATCTGCGGATTCGCAACGTCATCTTCGGGGGCGAAGCGCTGAGTCCGCTGCTGCTCAAGGGCTTCAAGACGAAGTACCCGGAGACGAAGCTGATCAATATGTACGGCATTACCGAGACGACGGTTCACGTGACGTATAAGGAAATAACGTGGGTCGAAATGGAGGCGGCGAAGAGCAATATCGGCAAGCCGATCCCGACGCTGAGGGTGTACGTCCTGGATGAAAACCGCCGCCCAGTGCCGATCGGCGTAGCGGGCGAAATGTACGTGGCCGGGGAAGGCCTTGCAAGAGGATACCTGAACCGTCCGGATCTGACGGCGGAGAAGTTCGTCGATTCCCCGTTTGCGGAGGGGGAGAAACTGTACCGCTCGGGCGACTTGGCGGCTTGGCTGCCGGACGGCAACATCGAATACCTGGGCCGGATCGATCATCAGGTGAAAATCCGCGGGTACCGGATCGAGCTGGACGAAATCGAGACGCAGCTGCTGAAGATCGCCGCCGTGCAAGAAGCCAAGGTGCTCGACCGCGACGACGCGAACGGCCAAAAGCAGCTTGTCGCTTACTACGTCGCGGAAACGAGGCTGGCGGCGCATGAACTCAAGGAGGAGCTCGCCAAGCAGCTTCCGGGGTATATGATTCCTTCGCACCTCGTGCAGCTTTCGCGGATGCCGCTGACCCCGAACGGGAAAATCGACCGCAAAGCGCTGCCCGCGCCGGAGGAAGCCGCGGCCGGAGGAGCGGAATATGTCGCGCCGAGAACGCTGCTCGAAATGAAGATCGCCCGCGTCTGGCAGGATACGCTTGGCGTTCCGCAGGTCGGTGTAAAGGATAACTTTTTTGAGTTGGGTGGCAATTCGTTAAGTCTGATGAGGCTCGTTCAAGCCGTTTACGATGAAACGGGCATTGAGATACCGCTGAACCGCCAATTCCATAATGTAACAGTTGAAGCCATGGCTTTCGGAGAGGGGGATCTGGGCCTGGATAAAGGGGGAGACTCCTTCATTAAGCTGAATAAAGCAGGAGATCTGAACGTGTTCTGCTTCCCTCCGGGCAGCGGCTTCGGCATCGGTTACCGAGAGCTCGCAAGCAGGCTCGACGGCCGGTTTGTGCTCTACGGCATTGATTTTATCGACGATGCCGCCGATTACGAGGCCATGCTGAACCGTTATGTGGACGAGATCGTCAGCATCCAGCCGGAAGGACCTTACGTGCTGCTCGGCTACTGCTTCGGAGGCAACCTGACGTTCGAGGTAGCCAAAACGATGGAGAAAAGAGGGTATTCCGTAACGGACGTGCTCATGGTGGACTCGTGGATTAAGGACACGCTGACGCCTTCCGAAACGTCGGAGAAAGAGCTTGAAGAAACGCTTGCCGATTTCGACGAAGAAGAGAAGGAATTAATGAGCAACCCGCTCGTGCGGGAGCGGGTTCACCGGAAGGTCAAAGCGACCTTGGCGTACGAAGCGCAGCTTATTAATTCTGGCACGATCCCGGCCCGGATTTACGAACTGATTGCGAAGGACAGCGAAGCGTTCCGCCTGGAGCACCAATTGCCGTCCTGGCGGGGGGCAACGACGCAAGCTTACGCCGATTACCGGCTGGAGGGCGCGCACGAGGAATTGCTGGAACTCGCGCGCGTGGACGAAACAGCCGTTGTCATCCGGGACATCTTAGAGCAAGTCAAGCGGCAGATCGAAGCGGAGGCCGGGGTACTGCATGGAAGCTGACCGGCAGCCGTCTGTTCAAGAACAAGGCACAGCGGCGCCTTCCAAGCGCCAAACCGCTTACGCCGCCTGGAAAGCGTTCCGCTGGCTGATGTCCTATGTAAGCCGTCACAAAGGCTGGATGATCGTCGGTACCTTGTCCGCAATTGCCGCCGCCGTTATTGAGATATGGACGGGAAGTTTGATCGAGCAGCTGACCACCCAGGCCGAGAAGGGGGCGGGGCCAATCGTTCTGCAAATCGTGTACACGGTCTTTGTGGTCATCTTGATCGGTGTGCCGGCGAAGTTTTTCATGAGCTTCGGCGTGGAGCGAAGCAGCGCCTCTGCGGTGCAGGATATCCGCAACCATGTCATGCGTCATATCGGCAAACTCCCGGTCTCCTATTTGGAAAAGCAGCACTCCGGCGACGTGTTGTCGCGGATCAACAACGACCTGCAGCTCATCCAGCAGTTTATGATTCGGGACCTTGCCCAGTGGTTTTATCATCCGCTATTGTTCATCGGATGTTTCGCTTATTTGATCTACCTCCAATGGGAGATGATGCTGTACAGCCTGCTGTTATTTCCCGTAGCGCTGCTGGTTTCCCAATGGATCGGCAAGCAGTTGGAGCGGTTGACGGAGGAAGCCCAGGCGAACATGGGCCGAATGAACGTCAACCTCCAAGATACGCTTGGGGGTATGCCTATTGTAAAAAGCTACCTGCTATCCGGCATGTTATCTCGCTCCTACCAAGTGCTGCTGCAATTGACGGCCCAAAAAAAGCTGGCCGTGAAAAAGCGGGAAGCCTGGGTCAACCCGCTGCTTTCCACGCTGATGATCAGCCCGATCATCTTCGCCGTCAGTTACGGAAGCTATTTGATCTACAACGGGCAGCTAGGCGCGGGAGAGCTGATCGCCTTCCTGTACTTGCTGAATCTGTGTCTGGAGCCTCTGGAGCACATTCCCGAGCTCATCACGCGGACGTTTGAAATGTCCGGTGCTCTGAGAAGGGTCTCCGAAATCGTCGAGCAGCCGACCGAAACGGAAAATGGCCGTTCGCTTCCGAAAGCGAGCGCCGCCCCTATCGAGTTTCAGAACGTAACCTTCGGGTATGAGGAGAGCTCCCCGATTCTGCGGAATGTTAGCTTCTCGGTGCCGGAAGGGAAGACGATCGCGCTTGTCGGAGCGAGCGGCGGAGGGAAGAGCACGGTGTTTAAGCTTGTATGCGGCTTTTATCCGCTTCCGGAGGACCAGGGCGAGATCCGCGTGTTCGGCAGCCTGATCCACGGCGCCGATCCGGAGCAGCTTCGGTCGCATTTTTCCGTGGTAACCCAGGATTCATATTTGTTTAGCGGCACGATCGCTGAAAATATCGGCTACGGGCGGGAAGTAGCGTCGATGGACGAGATTATCGAAGCCGCCAAAGCAGCTCAGGCGCATTCCTTCATTATGCAGCTTGAGGGCGGCTACCAGACGTATGTCGGAGAGCGCGGAGGCTTTTTGTCCGGCGGGCAGCGCCAGCGCATTGCAATGGCCCGGGCTTTTCTGAAGGTTGCTCCCGTTATGCTGCTGGACGAGCCAACTTCGGCTCTTGATCCGGAGTCGGAAAGCGCGGTTCAGAAAGCGCTGGGCGTATTGATGAAGCAGAGAACGACGATGGTTATTGCCCACCGGCTTTCTACAGTACAAAACGCCGACGAAATTTGGGTCATGGAACAGGGGAGTATTGTTGAAAAGGGCACTCATGAACAATTGCTGAAGATGAAGGGACTGTACGCCCAGTCGTACTATCAGGAATTTACCGAGTCTGCCGAACGCAGGGAGGTGGCGTACACATGAAAAAGGGCGGATGGCTCTCGCAAGTGAAAGAACTCGGCTACTTGCTGATGTTTATGAACCGCAAGCGCAAAACCCAGTACGCCATTGGCCTGGCCGTGACGGCGCTCACCCAGACATTGTTCCTGATCGCCTTCAGTTTGGTCGTACATAACTTGGTTGATTTCGCCGTGTCCCGAGATACGTCCCTGATGGTCGAAGCCTTTATTATTTTGGGCGCGGCCCTGTTCCTGGAAAATATAATTTCTCCCTGGTTCATTTACTTATACCAGCGCAGTGTCGAGCTGACTGTGCTGAATATCCGCGAACGTCTTTATGACAAGCTGTGCCGGGTGCGGCCGAGATTCCTGGAGCAGACCCACCATGGGGATTTGCTGTCACGGGTGAACAACGACGTAACGACCGTTGAGTTTACATTCTCGCAGGTTTACTTCGTTTTGCTGCTTCAGGTTGTCTTTTGCATCGGCTCCATTGTCTCTATGGTGTTGATCGATTGGCGGTTTGCCGGCGTATCCTTCGTCATTCTGCTGCTGTCCTCCGTGGTCAGCCTGAAATTTGCGCGGGATATTCGCGTCTTGTCCGAACAAGGCTTGCAAACGCTTGGTAAAATGACCGAAAAATTCAAAGATTTTATGGGCGGCATTCAAATTGTGAAGCTGTTCCGCATCCGCACGATTTACGGCCAGTATGAGGCGTTGAACGAACAAATGACGCAGACGCTTCGGCAAACCGCGCAGAAGAATGGCATGCAGGCTGCGGTGAACCATTTTATCAGTTACGTCACGTTCTGCGGCATTATCGTCATCGGCAGTCTTCTTTATGCCTACGGACTGATGGGAATGGGAAGCGTTGCCGCCCTGGCGGTTCTGCAAGTGAATCTGACGCACGCCTTGTTGAACTTGGGGATGGTTCTGTCGATGACCCAAAATTCGCTCGCAGGCGCTCACCGGATTCAAGAGGTACTAAGAGAGGAAGAGGAACCGGAGAGTTTGGGATCTCCTCACAGCGAGCTCGTGTCGGAGGCTGCGGTGGAGTTTCGCGATGTGGAATTTTCCTATCAGGCGGATAAAAAGGTGCTTGTCGACATGTCCATGCAGGTGTTTCCCGGCCAGGTCGCCGCTATCGTGGGGGCCAGCGGCAGCGGCAAAAGTACGCTGATCAAGCTGCTGCTCGGCTTTTATCCTGTGGACAGCGGAGAAATCCTGCTCCAAGGCAAACCGTTCGGCCATTACACGCTGGACGAAATCCGCAGGCAGATTGCATACGTTCCGCAGGAGCCGTTCTTGTTTACCGGCACGATTGAGGAAAACATCCGCTACGGCAACCCGGATGCAACGGATGAAGAAGTGATCGAAGCGGCCAAAGCGGCATACGCTCACCATTTCATTCAGGAACTTCCTGAACAGTATAAAACGCCGGCGGGAGAGAGAGGAGCGTCGTTGTCGGGCGGACAAAGGCAGCGAATTGCGATCGCCCGGGCGATTCTCAAAAACGCCCCGATTCTGCTGCTGGACGAAGCGACTTCCGCGCTGGATAACGAATCCCAGCATTGGGTACAGCAGGCCCTGAACGTGTTGATGAAGGGGCGCACCACCATTCTGATCGCCCACCGTCTCAGCACCGTGGAACATGCGGATTTGATTACCGTCATGAACCAAGGGACGGTCGTCGAGCGGGGCCGCCATCAGGACCTGCTGGCGCTCGGGGGTTATTACGCCCGGCTGTACGGCTAGACCCGCTTTACGGCGGGCGGCTTCCTGCTTGCGAATGCGACAGAGTCTTTTAGTAATCCAAGGTATGACTTTATAACCGGTAGTTACCAGAAAACGCAGACACGAAAAAGGGGACAGAGTCCGAAGGAGCCGTTCCGGGAATGGCCGCGCGGTTCTTCTAAGAGTGACTAAGTGACATCTAGGTACAAAGCCTATCTATAAAGAATCTCTAAACCGGGAGTGTGTCGATGTGAGAGAGAATACCAACGAGCAATATGGATTAACGCAAGCCCAGCGCCGAATATGGTTCATGGAAATTATGAATCCGGGAACGTCCATCACGATGCTTTCCGCGACCTACCAGATTACGGGCGAGATCAACACACAGCTTCTGGAGCAAGCGGCGGCAGAGATCGTCAAAACCTATGACGTTTTCCGAATCCGCATTAGCGGGGATTTGCAAAATCCAACGCAGTGGTTCGAAGAGCCGGAGAATGTCCAAGCTAGGATAAGCCGCCTCGAAATAGGCACAACCGAACAATTCTATGCTTGGGTGAAAGAAGTAAGCGAAAAACCGGCCAGCGTGTTCGACGAACACCTCTACCAATTTACGATTATCCATTTTGCGAACGGCCAAGTATGGCTCAATTTGACGGTAAATCATATTATCGCCGACGGCTTGTCCGTCAATGCTTTGCTGCATGCGGTGATGGAAAAATACCTGGAACTGCGCAAAGGCATCTCCAGCAGTTACCAGGCCCCTACCTATCTGGATTATATTTCCGCGGAGCGTGAATATGAGCAATCGCAGCGTTATCAAAAAGGCAAGGAATACTGGCTGACGAAGTACAACACTTTGCCTGAAACGACCGGCATTAAATCGTATCCGCCATTCTCGATCGGCAGCGAATCCAATAAACTGGCCATCACTTTGGATGGTTCCCGGTATGAACGCATTCTGGCCTTCAGCGAACAATATCAGGTCAGCTTATATACGTTATTTCTGTCCGCCATGTACGCCTTATTGTACAAGCTGACCGACAGCACCGATGTTCCGGTCGGCACGGTTTTCGCCAATCGCACCAGCAAGAAGGAAAAAGAAACGATAGGCATGTTCGTCAGCACCGTGGCTACGCGGATTCGTCTGAATCCAGACGGGCACGTGCTTTCCTTGATCCAAACGGTTTCCAAGGAAAATACGGCGGATCTGCGGTATCAGAAATACCCTTATAACCAATTGATCCAGGATTTACGCGAACAACACGGCCGCAACGATCTTTCGGGGCTGTTCCGCACGTCTCTGGAATATCTGCCTTTGAAAATCGTGGAGTACGAAGAAATCAAGGTACGCCTGGAGGCTCACTTCGCTAGGCACGAGATGGACGATTTGCTGCTGCGCTTCGACCATATGCTGAATGAAGGCCATGTAATTCTCCATGCTTCCTATCGTACCGGCCTGTTCGAGACGGCCGAGATTGATCGGATTATGGAACAGTATGTAACCATTCTGGACCAGTTTCTTCAGACTCCCGAACTGCCGGTACGCGAGATTTCTCTGCTGAGCGATGAGGAGAGACACTGCATTCTCAACGTTTTTAACCCGCCGGTGGCAGGGCTGAGCGAGGGAGAAGCGTTTCATCGGTATGTTGAAAAGTTTGCCCGGGAAATTCCGGATCATCCGGCAGTCGTCTACATGGACAAACAGCTGACCTACGGCGAATTGAACGAACGCGCCGAGCGGCTGGCTTCTCTCCTTCGCGAACAGGGCGTGGGAAGGGAGACGATTACGGGGATCTGGGCGGAGCGTTCAGTGGAACTGCTGGTCGGGGTGCTCGCCGTTTGGAAAGCCGGCGGAGCCTATGTACCGCTGGACCCCGATTATCCGGCGGAGCGGATTGAGTACATGCTCAGCGATAGCGATGCATCGGTGCTGCTTACGCAGCGTCATCTGTTGGAGCGGGCCAGAGGTTGGTTGGCCGATGACCGGCTGAAGCTTCAAGCTGTCTATGCCATGGACGATGAACATATTTATAACGGGGATGCCTTAACCGTGGAATTTGAATCTGCCGACAGCGCCCCGCAAGACTTGGCTTATGTGATTTACACCTCGGGTACGACGGGACGCCCGAAAGGCGTCATGATCGAGCACGGTAGTCTCGTGAATACGGCGGATGCGTACCGTCGCGAGTACCGGTTGGATCAGTTTCCGGTGCGGCTGCTGCAGCTGGCCAGCTTCTCGTTTGACGTGTTCGTCGGAGACATCGCGCGGACGCTGTATAACGGAGGCACGATGGTGATTGTGCCGAAGGATGACCGGATTGATCCGAACCTCTTATACGGCTGGATTCGGGACCAAAACATTACGGTATTCGAATCGACGCCTGCGCTCATCCTGCCGTTCATGCAGCATATTTATGAAGAAGGGCTGGACGTTAGCTCCATGCAGTTGCTGATTACCAGTTCGGATGCTTGCAGTGTCACCGATTACCGATTGCTGCAGGAAAGATTCGGCGGACAATTCCGCATCATCAACAGCTATGGCGTTACCGAAGCGGCCATTGACAGCAGCTTTTACGGTGAGCCGCTGGATAAGCTGCCGCCGTCGGGTCATGTGCCGATCGGCAAAGCTTGGCTGAACGCCCGGTTTTACATTGTCGATGCCGCGTTAAAGCCGGTTCCTGTAGGGGTTCCGGGCGAGCTTGTCATCGGCGGCGCCGGGGTGGCGCGCGGGTACTGGAACCGTCCGGACTTAACCGCTGAGAAGTTTGCGGACAGCCCGTTTGTGCCGGGCGAACGTCTGTACCGGACAGGCGATTTGGCCCGCTGGCTGGAAGACGGCAACGTCGACTTCATCGGCCGGATCGATTATCAGGTGAAAATTCGCGGGTTCCGGATCGAACTCGGCGAAATTGAAACGGCCCTGCTGCGTTTCCCGGGCGTCAAGCAGGCTGTGGTGACCGACCGTACGGATGAGCAGGGGCAAAAGTATTTGTGCGGCTACGTCGCGGCGGATGCTTCCTTGCAGCTGAGCGATCTGCTGTCCCAATTGAAGCAAGAGCTGCCGGCCCATATGGTCCCGGCCCGGCTGGTGTCTCTTGATAAGCTTCCGCTCACGCCGAACGGCAAAATTGACCGTAAAGTGCTGCCTGAACCGACCGGAGAGGTAGAAGTAGGCCGTGAGTATGTGGCTCCTCGCACAACGCTGGAAACAAGACTTGCTCTCATTTGGCAGCAGGTGCTGGGTATTGCGCGAGTTGGAGTCCAAGACGATTTCTTTGACTTGGGTGGTCATTCCTTGCGGGCCTCCACGCTGGTTTCCAAGATTCGGAAAGAGCTGCAAGTCGAGGTTCCGCTGCGGGAAGTTTTCCGCTACACCACGATCGAACAGCTGGCCCAAAGAATCGGCGGTTTAAGGCAGCAGGAGACGTATGAGATTACAAAGGCGGCTGAGGCCGAGTACTATCCGGTTTCATCCGAGCAAAAGCGTCTGTACGTCCTGCGCCAGCTTGACGGGGCCGAGCGCAGCTACAATATGTCGGCGGCGCTTCTTCTCGAAGGCAAGCTGGACCGCACGCGCGTCGAGCACGCGTTCCGGGCGCTGATTCAGCGCCATGAGACGCTGCGTACCGGGATCGAGCAGGTTCAAGGCGAGCTTGTCCAGCGCATCTATGACGAGGTGGAGTTTGCTGTAGATTATTTCCAAGCGAGCGAGCGGGAAGTGGAGCAAGTGGTGGAAGCTTACTATCACCCGTTTGATCTGACCAAGCCGCCACTTCTCCGCATCGGCCTGATCGAAGTCGCCGCGGATCGCCACATTCTACTGTTCGATATGCACCATATCGTCTCGGACGGCATTTCGACAGCGCTGCTCTTCGACGAGTTCAGCCGCCTGTATCGGGGCGAGGAGCTGGCCCCGCTGCGCATTCAATACAAAGATTATGCCGTTTGGCAGCATTCCGAAGCTTACGGGCAGATGCTCCAGCCGCAGAAGGAGTATTGGCTGGAACAGCTGTCGGGCGAGCTGCCGGTCTTGGAGCTACCGACGGACTTCCCGCGGCCTGCGGTGCAAAGCTTTGACGGCCGAACCGTGAAGTTTTATATCGAGAAAGATCGGACGGAGAAGCTGAAAGAGCTGGCGGCACGGACAGGGACGACCCTGTACATGGTGCTGCTGTCGGCTTACACCATCCTTATGCATAAATATTCGGGTCAGGAAGATCTAATCGTAGGAACGCCGATTGCCGGAAGAACGCAGGAAGAAGTGCAGCCGATCGTAGGGATGTTTATCAACACGCTGGCCATTCGCAGCCGTCCGGAGCGTTCCAAGCCGTACCTTACGTACCTGGAAGAAATCAAGGACATCACGCTCGGGGCTTTCGAACACCAAAATTATTTGTTCGAAGACTTGGTAGAAAGTCTTCACATTCCGCGCGCGACCGGCCGGAATCCGCTCTTTGACACGTTCTTCTCCCTACAAAATACGGAGAACGAGCAAATTGTCATCGAGGGGCTGGAGCAATCGTTTTATCCACTAGAAAACCAAACATCCAAGTTCGAGCTGCTCCTGGATATTTCGGAGCTGGACGGTCAGCTCGAATGCCGGTTGGAGTACGCTACGGCTCTGTATAAACAAGAGACCGCGGAGCGGTTCGCCAGACATTATGACAAGCTGCTCGAAACCATCGCAGCAGCGCCGGACGAGGATATTGCCTCGCTGGAAATGCTCACGGAGGAGGAAATCCGCGAGCTGGTGCGCGGTTTCAACGATTCGGAGGCGGACTACCCGCGGCAGCAGACGATTCACGGCTTGTTCGAAGAGCAGGCGGAGCTTTACCCGGACAACGTGGCCGCCGTCATGAACGAGCGGCAGCTGACCTACCGCGAGCTGAACGAGCGATCCAACCGCCTTGCGCGGAAGCTGCGGGAGACGGGAGTAGAAGCGGACCAGCTGGTAGCGATTCTGGCCGAACGCTCGCTCGATATGGTTGTCGGCATTCTGGCGATTCTCAAAGCGGGCGGAGCCTACGTGCCTGTCGATCCCGACTACCCGGAGGAGCGCATCCGCTTCATGATCGAGGATTCGGGCGCGCCATTATTGCTGATTCAAAAGCATCTGCACGAGAAGACCGACTTCGCAGGAACGCGCCTCGAATTGGACGATTTCGTTTGGGGCGACAGAGGGGCGGACTCCGCCGATGCGCTGGACGCTTCGAACCTGGAGCCGATTTCCGGGCCGGGCAACCTGGCATATGTCATCTACACGTCGGGAACGACCGGCAGACCGAAAGGAACGCTGATCGAGCATAAGAACGTCGTGCGCCTCCTGTTCAACGACAAGAACCTGTTTGACTTCGGGCCATCCGACACGTGGACGCTGTTCCACTCGTTCTGCTTCGATTTCTCCGTCTGGGAAATGTACGGAGCGCTGCTGTATGGAGGCAAGCTGGTCATCGTACCGCCACTCACGGCGAAAAATCCGGCCGATTTCCTGGCGCTGCTGGGCCGCGAACAGGTCACGATTTTGAACCAGACGCCAACGTACTTCTACCAGCTGCTGCGTGAGGTCTTGGCGGACCATCCGTACGATCTGCGGATTCGCAACGTCATCTTCGGGGGCGAAGCGCTCAGTCCGCTGCTGCTCAAGGGCTTCAAGACGAAGTACCCGGAGACGAAGCTGATCAATATGTACGGCATTACCGAGACGACGGTTCACGTGACGTATAAGGAAATCACATGGGTCGAAATAGAGGCGGCGAAGAGCAATATCGGCAAGCCGATCCCGACGCTGAGGGTGTACGTCCTGGATGAAAACCGCCGCCCAGTGCCGATCGGCGTAGCGGGCGAAATGTACGTGGCCGGGGAAGGCCTTGCAAGAGGATATCTGAACCGTCCGGATCTGACGGCGGAGAAGTTCGTCGATTCCCCGTTTGCGGAGGGGGAGAAACTGTACCGCTCGGGCGACTTGGCGGCTTGGCTGCCGGACGGCAACATCGAATACCTGGGCCGGATCGACCACCAGGTCAAAATCCGCGGGTACCGGATCGAGCTGGACGAAATCGAGACGCAGCTTCTGAACGTCGAGGGCGTGGAAGAAGCGGTGGTGCTTGCCCGTCAGGACGGGGGGGGCGAGAAGGCACTTGTCGCCTACTTTGTGGCGGACCGGACACTGACGGTCAGCGAAATGAGAACCTCGCTGGCCCAGGGAATGCCGGGGTACATGATCCCGTCGTACTTCGTGCAGCTGGAGCGCATGCCGCTGACGGCCAACGGCAAAGTAGACCGCAAAGCGCTGCCGGAGCCCCAAGGCAGCTTGCAGACGGGCGTCGAATATGTAGCACCGCGTAACCGGACGGAGTCCGAGCTTGTGAAGATCTGGGAGGAAGTGCTGGGTTACTCCGGTATTGGAGTCCTGGACAATTTCTTCGAGCTCGGAGGCCACTCCTTGCGAGCGACGAACCTTGTCAGCAAGATTCGGAAGGAAATGAACGTCGAACTTCCGCTGCGCGATGTGTTCCGCTATATGACGGTAGAATCGATGGCCGGGGCTATTGCTAGCTTGGAAGAATCGCAGTACAGCTCGATTCCGAAAGCGGAAGAGAAAGCGTACTATCCGGTTTCCTCCGCGCAAAAAAGGCTGTACGTCCTGCACCAGCTGGATAGCTTGGAGCTGAATTATAATCTCCCAAGCGCCTTGCAATTGAGAGGGGCTTTGAACGAGGCCAAAGTGGAAAAGGCGCTGACTACTTTGGTGGCCCGGCACGATATGCTGCGCACCGGATTTGAAATCGTGAATGGGGAGCCGGTTCAGCGTATTCATCCGCTCGTAGCTTTCAAGGTCGAGAAGCTTCAAGCAAGCGAAGATCAGGTTGCGGCCATTCTTGAAGGCTTCATTCAGCCTTTTGACTTGACCCAGCCGCCTTTGCTGCGCGCCCTGCTGATCGAACTGGAGAAAGAGAAATTCCTGCTCGCGCTGGATATTCATCATATTGGTTCCGACGGCCTTTCCATGGACGTGCTGCTGCGTGAATTCGTGCGGCTTTACAATGGGGAAGAATTGCCGGAGCTGCGGATTCAATACAAGGATTACGCCGTTTGGCAGCAATCCGAGGAGCAGCGCCAGCGCATCAAACGGCAGAAGGAATACTGGCGCGGGGTATTCAGCTCCGAGCTTCCGGTTCTTGAGTTGCCTCTCGACTTCTCCCGCCCGGCCGTCCAGCAGTTTGACGGTCAAACGCTCACGTTTACGCTGGATGCGGAGAAAAGCGAAGCTCTCAAACGGCTTGCCGGCGATTCGGGGGCGACGCTGTACATGCTTCTGCTGGCTGCGTACTCCGTATTGCTTCATAAATACGCGGGACAGGAAGATATAGTGGTCGGCACTCCGATTGCCGCCCGTTCTCACGCCGACCTGCAGCCGATTATCGGCATGTTCGTCAATACGCTGGCCCTTCGCTTGGGTCCGGCGGCGGAGCGGACGTTCCTGGATTACTTGCAGGAAGTGAAGGAAACGACGCTTGGAGCCTACGAGCACCAGGACTATCCGTTCGAGGAGCTGGTGGAAGCTCTTCAGGTGAGCCGGGATTTAAGCCGGAATCCTCTGTTTGACACCATGTTTTCTTTGCAAAAGCACGAAAGCTTGGATTTAACCCTGGAAGGCTTGCAATGGTCGCTGTTCGACATCGAGGAAAAGACGGCAAAGTTTGATCTTAGCTTTGATATCGTGGAAGCCGATAACGAGCTGGTTTGCAAGATCGAGTACGCTACCTCGTTGTTTAGACAGGAAACGATGGTCCGGCTGGCGGGTCATTACGAGCAGCTTTTGGCGTCGATCCTGGCTCAGCCGGGTGCACGGATTTCGGATTTGGATATCTTGACGGACAGCGAAAAGCATGATTTGCTGGTCGGGTTTGACGTGTCGTCTTCGGCTCTTGCGAAGCAACCCGCCGCAGAGGGTACAGGTTTGGAAGCGGATGAGTCGTGGAGAGAGAGAACGATCCACGAGCTGTTCGAGGAGCAGGCAGAGCGAACGCCGGAGCAGGTGGCCGTCGTCTATGAGGACAGCCGCCTGACTTACCGGGAGCTGAACGAGCGGGCGAACCGGCTGGCGCGATCCTTGCGTGCCCCTGGCGTGCAGGCCGATCAGCCGATCGCGATCATGGCCGAGCGCTCGCTGGAGATGATCGTCGGCATCTATGCGATCTTGAAGGCCGGGGGCGCCTACGTGCCGATCGACCCGCAATTCCCGCAGGAGCGCATTCGCTACATGCTCGAAGATTCGGGCGCTAGGCTGCTGCTGATTCAGAGCCATTTGAGGGAAAGCGCGTCATTTGCCGGGACTGAGCCGCTTGGCGGTCTATCGCTCGTCGATCTGAACGATCCATCCGCGTATGACGAAGACGGCTCGAACCTGGAGCCGGCGAGCGGACCGGAGCACTTGGCCTACGTCATTTACACATCGGGCTCGACTGGCAAGCCCAAGGGCGTCATGGTGGAGCACCGTCCGGTGATCAACCGGCTGCTGTGGATGCAGAATGCTTACCCGATCGACTCCAGAGATACGATTCTGCAAAAGACGGCGATCACCTTCGACGTTTCCGTGTGGGAGCTGTTTTGGTGGGCTTGGACGGGGGCCAAAGTTTGCTTGCTGCCGCCGGGTGGAGAGAAGAATCCCGAGACGATTCTGGACACGATCGAACGGAAAGCCGTCACCACGATGCACTTCGTGCCGTCGATGCTGCACGCCTTCCTCGAATATGTCGAGCGTCAGCCGAGCGAAGATCTGGGGAACAAGCTGTCTTCGCTGAAACGGGTGTTTGCAAGCGGGGAAGCGCTGGCGACGTCGCATGTGAGCCGGTTCTGGCAGTGGATTGCGTCATCCGTGAATCAAGCGCAGCTGATCAACCTTTATGGGCCTACGGAAGCGACGGTCGATGTCTCGTACTACGATTGCGGACCGGAAGAGACGCATGTATCGGTGCCGATCGGCAAGCCGATCTCGAACATCCGGCTGCATATTGTCAAGGAAGGGACGACAGCGCTGCAGCCGATCGGCGTGCCGGGCGAGCTGTGCATCGCGGGCGAAGGCCTGGCTAGAGGCTACTTGAACCGTCCCGAGCTGACCGTGGAGAAATTCGTAGAGTGTCCGTTTACGCCGGGCGGGCGGATGTACCGGACGGGCGATCTGGCCAGATGGCTGCCGGACGGCAACATCGAGTATATGGGCCGGATCGACCATCAGGTGAAAATCCGCGGGTACCGGATCGAGCTCGGCGAGGTGGAGGCGCAGGTCCTGAAAGTGGCGTCCGTCCAAGAGGCGGTTGTCATCGCCAGAGAGGACGAAGCCGGTCAGAAGCACCTCTGCGCGTACTTCGTGGCGGACAAGCCGCTTGCGGCGAGCGAGCTGCGAAGCGCGCTGGCGGAGGATCTGCCCACGTACATGATTCCGTCCTACTTCGTGCAGCTGGAGCGGATGCCCCTCACACACAGCGGGAAGCTCGACCGTAAGGCGCTGCCCGCACCGGAAAGCAGTGTGCTCGTGGGAACGGAATATGTGGCGCCCCGGACGCCGGCGGAGCAGACGTTGGTTGCGGTGTGGCAAAAGGTGCTGGGAACGGGTCGTCCGATCGGCGTGATGGACAATTTCTTCGAGCTCGGCGGGGATTCGATTAAATCGATCCAGGTGTCGTCCAGGCTATATCAGGCCGGGTACAAGCTGGAAATCAAGCATTTGTTCAAATATCCGACCGTAGCGGAATTAAGCCCGTATCTCCAGCCGGTCTTAAGACGCGCCGATCAGGGGGCAGCTACGGGAGAGACGCGGCTGACGCCGATTCAGCGCTGGTTCTTCGAGCAGTCGTTCGCCGAGCCGCACCACTTTAACCAGGCGGTGATGCTGTACCGGGAGGAAGGCTACGACGAAGCGGCGCTTCGTCAGGCCGTGCGGAAGCTGGCCGAGCATCACGATGCGCTGCGCCTCGTCTTCCGCCGGACCGAGAGCGGGTATGCGGCATGGAACCGGGGCATCGCGGAAAGCGACGGCGAGCTCTACAGCCTGGAAGTGATCTATTTCCGCGGAATGACGGACTGCGCGCAGGCGATCGAAGCCAAGGCGAACGAGCTTCAGCGCAGCATTGACCTGCAGGCAGGGCCTTTGCTGAAGCTCGGCTTGTTCCGCTGTGCGGATGGAGATCATCTGCTGATCGCGATCCACCACTTGGTCGTAGACGGCGTATCCTGGCGGATTCTGCTTGAGGATTTTGCTGCCGGCTATGAGCAGGCGCTGCAAGGGCAGCCGATCCGTCTGCCGCTCAAAACGGATTCATTCCAAACGTGGGCGAAACAGCTCGCTGATTATGCGAACGGTCCGGCGATGGAAAGCGAGAGAGAGTATTGGCAGCATATCGAGCAATTGACCTATGAGCCGCTTCCGAAAGATTTTGAACAAGGCAGATCTAAGCTGAAGGACAGCGGGCTCGTGACCGTCCGCTGGACGGCGGAGGAAACCGAACAGCTGCTGAAGCAGGCACACCGTGCTTACCATACGGAAATGAACGATTTGCTGCTTGCCGCGCTTGGCCTCGCGGTACAAGCTTGGAGCGGCCGGGAACGCGTGCTGGTGAATCTCGAAGGCCACGGCCGGGAAGAACTTTTGCCGGATGTGGACATTACGCGCACGGTAGGCTGGTTTACAAGCCAATTCCCTGTCGTTCTGGAGCCGGGTCACGCCCAGGCGCTCGGTCATCAGGTGAAACAGGTTAAAGAAAGCTTGCGCCGCATTCCGAACAAAGGAATCGGCTACGGCATCCTGCGTTATTTGTCGGCGCCGCGTGACGGCGAGCGCTTCGCTTTGGAGCCGGAGATCAGCTTTAACTATTTGGGTCAGTTCGACCAGGATTACGAAAGCAGCGGCTCGAGGCCGTCTCCGTTCAGCCCGGGCTCCGATTCAAGCCCGAATGCAGTGATGGATTATGTCCTCGATATCAACGGTATGGTGTCGGAAGGAGTGCAGGAACTCACGATCCGTTATGGGGTAACCCAGTATAAACGGGAAACGGTAGAGCGCCTGGGCACCCTGCTTCATTCGAGCTTGCGTGAAGTCATCAGCCATTGCGTATCGAAAGAGCGGCCGGAGCTTACGCCTAGCGACGTACTGCTTCAAGATGTGACGTTGGAGGAACTGGAGCGGCTGGCCGAACATACGGCGGCGCTCGGCGAACTGGAGAATGTATACTCCCTGACTCCGCTGCAAAAAGGGATGTTGTTCCACAGCCTGCTGGATGCCGATTCGGAAGCTTACTTCGAACAGGTGACCTTCGATCTGTACGGAAGCCTGAATGTCGAAGCCTTCACCCAAGGATTGGATACGCTGGTGCAGCGGAATGAGGCGCTGCGGACTAACTTTATTACCGACTGGAGAGACGAGCCGATTCAAGTGGTATTCCGCGAGCGGAAGTGTGAAGTGTACTTCGAAGATATTCGCTCGGTAAGCGATGAAGACCCGGAGAAGACGATAGCCGATTTCGTCAGCGCGGATAAAGCGAACAAGTTCGATTTGGCCCGAGGCTCTCTTATGCGCGTGACCGTTTTGCGCACGGGCGACGAGTCCTACCATGTGATCTGGAGTCACCATCACATTTTGATGGACGGCTGGTGCATGTCCTTCATGATCAAGGAAGTGTTCGACACCTACTTCGCGTTCCAGGAGAAGCGGACGCTGGAGCTTCCTCCGGTTACCTCGTACTCCCGGTATATCGAATGGCTGGAAGCTCAAGATGCCGCGAAAGCTTCGCGTTACTGGTCCGAGTATTTGGCGGGTTACGATCAGCAGACCAAGCTGCCTCGGGAGAAAACAGGGCTGAAGCAGGGCGCTTTTGAAGTAGCTGAGATCGATGTGGAACTCAGCAAGGAACTGACCGGGCAAATCGAGCGGGTGGCGCGCCAGCATCAGGTGACGCTTAATACATTCATGCAGACCGTATGGGGACTGGTTCTGCAGGTATACAACAACAGCGAAGATGTCGTATTTGGCTCCGTCGTATCCGGGCGTCCAGCGGAGATTCCGGGTATCGAAAGCATGATCGGCCTGTTTATTAATACGATCCCGGTCCGTATTCAAGGCAAAGCCGAGGAGACGGTAGCCGCTATCTTGAGAAAAACCCAGGATCAAGCGCTGGCATCGAGAGCTTACGAAACGTTCCCGCTGTTCGAAATTCAGTCGCTGAGTGAGCAAAAGCGTGACTTGATCAACCACATCATGGTGTTTGAAAATTATCCGATGGAAGAACAAATTGAGCAGGTCGTCGGAGGAGACAAAGAAGCGCTGAAAATCGCTAATATCCAGTCGCCGGAGCAAACGAACTACAACTTGGACATTACTGTCATTCCGGAAGAGCATATTTTGCTGCGGTTTACGTACAATGCGCTGACGTTCAGAGAGGATGACATCAGGCAGCTCTACAGTCATTTTACCTGGGCACTGGAGCAGGTTGCAGCTAACCCGAACTTGCGCGTGAATCAGTTGGAGCTTTTGACGGCAGAGGAAAAAGAGCAAATTCTCGGTGCGTTTAACCCGGCGCAGCCGGAAGCGGCTCCTGTGGCAGCGTTCCACCGGCTGTTCGAGGAACAGGCGGAACGCACGCCGGAAGCGGCAGCTGTCGTGTACGAGAACGACCGGCTGACGTATGCGGAGCTGAACGAGCGGGCGAATCGCTTGGCGGCTACGCTGCGCGCAAGCGGCATCGGCCGGGAGACGATCGTCGGCATTCTCGCCGAGCGTTCGGTGAACTTGCTGGTGGCCGTGCTGGCCGTCTGGAAATCGGGCGGGGCGTATGTGCCGCTCGACCCGGATTATCCGGCAGACCGCGTGCGGTTCATGCTTGAAGACAGCGGAGCGAAGGTGCTGCTGACGCAAACGCCGCTGCGAGAGCGCGCCGAAGCCTGGCTCGGCGAAGAGGAGCTGGCGCTGGCGGCGGTGCTGTACCTCGACGACGAAACCTCGTACAGCGAGGAGGGGACGAATGCCGACAGCTTCCATGAAGCCCGTCCAGAGGACCTGGCGTACGTGATCTATACGTCGGGAACGACGGGCAAGCCGAAGGGCGTGATGATCGAGCACCGCAGCCTGGTGAACACGGCGGCGGGCTACCGGCGGGAATACCGGTTGGATCAGTTCCCTGTGCGGCTGCTGCAGCTCGCAAGCTTCTCGTTCGACGTGTTCGTGGGAGATATCGCGCGGACGCTGTACAACGGAGGCACGATGGTGATTGTGCCGAAGGACGACCGGATCGATCCGTCTCGTCTGCACTACTGGATGGAGCGGGAGCGGGTCACCATCTTCGAATCGACGCCGGCGCTGATCGTGCCGTTCCTGGAGTACGTGCACGAGCAGCAACTGGATATGAGCGGGATGGAGCTGTTGATCACGAGCTCGGACAGCTGCAGCGTGGCGGATTACCGGACCTTGCAGGAACGCTTCGGCTCGTTGTTCCGGATCATCAACGCATACGGCGTGACGGAAGCGGCGATCGACTCAAGCTTCTACGACGAGCCGCTGACGAAGCTGCCGCAGACAGGCCATGTGCCGATTGGCAAAGCGTGGCTGAATGCGAAATTCTACATCGTGGATGCGCATCTGAATCTGGTGCCGGTCGGGGTGCTGGGCGAGCTGGTCATCGGCGGAGTCGGGGTAGCGCGCGGGTACTTGAACCGTCCGGAGCTGACGGAAGAGAAGTTCGTAGACAGCCCGTTCGCCGCGGGCGAGCGGCTGTACCGCACGGGAGACTTGGCACGGTGGATGGAGGACGGGAACGTGGACTTCATCGGCCGGATCGACAACCAGGCGAAAATCCGGGGGTACCGGATTGAGACGGGCGAAGTCGAAGCGAAGCTGCTGAGTGTAGGTGGCGTAAAGGAAGCGGTCGTCGTCGTCAGGGAAGATCAAGAAGGTCAGAAAGCTTTGTGCGCTTATTATACAGCGGAAGAAGGCTTGACGGCGGCGGACCTGAAGCGGGCGATTGCCAGCGAGCTGCCGGGTTACATGATCCCGTCGTACTTCGTGGAGCTGGAGCGCCTGCCTCTGACGCCGAACGGAAAGATCGACCGGAAGGCGCTGCCGGCACCGGAAGGGGGAGCAGGCGGAGGCCGCGAATACGTGGCGCCGCGCACCGAACTGGAGGCGAAGCTGGCCGCCATTTGGCACGATGTGCTTGTTCGGGAGAAGGCGGTAGGCGTAACGGACAACTTCTTCGACCTCGGCGGACACTCCCTGCGGGCGACGACGCTTGTCAGCAAAATGCATAAGGAGCTAGGCGTTGAATTCCCGCTTCGCGACGTATTCCGCTACTCGACGGTTGAGGAAATGGCCGCGGCTATGGAGCGGCTGGAGATCGGCTCGTTCACGGCTATTCCGGCTGCGGAACCTAGCGAGTATTATCCGCTCTCTTCCGCTCAGAAACGTCTCTATATCTTGAACCAGCTGGAAGGAGCCGAGCTGAGCTACAACATACCGGGAGCTATGCTGCTCGAAGGGGAGCTCGACCGGCAGCGGTTTGAAGAAGCGTTCCGCGGGCTCGTAGCTCGTCATGAAACGCTGCGTACCGGCTTTGAGATGGTAAAAGGCGAAGCGGTTCAGCGGATTTACGAAGAAGCCGCTTTCCAGGTGGAATATGTGCAGATCAGCGGGGAGCAGGCGGAAGAAACGGTGCGCCAATTCGTTCGTCCGTTTGATCTAGCGAAGCCGCCACTTCTGCGGGTAGGCCTTGCCGAACTGGCGCCGGACCGGCACATTCTAATGTTCGATACGCATCATATCGTATCTGACGGCGTTTCGATTGACGTACTGATCGAAGAGTTCGTCCACTTGTACAGCGGGGAGCAGTTGGAGCCGCTCCGCATTCAGTACAAAGATTATGCGGTATGGCAGCAATCGGACGAGCAGAAAGCTCAGCTTGCCAAGCAGGAAGCCTACTGGCTCGACATGTTCCGCGGAGAGCTGCCGGTTTTGGAATTGCCGACGGACTATCCGCGCCCGGCTATGCAGAGCTACGAGGGCCGCACGCTGCAATTGTTTATGCATAGCGAGAAAAGCGAGGGTCTGAAACGGCTTGCAGCCGAGAACGGCGCAACGCTTTACATGGTTCTGCTTGCTGGTTATACAATATTATTGCATAAATATACAGGGCAAGAAGAGGTGGTGGTCGGTACGCCGATTGCGGGAAGAAATCATAGCGACGTTCAGCCGCTGATCGGGATGTTCGTCAATACCCTGGCCATCCGCAGTTATCCGGCTGCCGGTAAGACGTTCCTTGGCTACTTGAAGGAAATCAAGGAGACGACGCTGGGCGCTTTTGAACATCAGAATTATCCGTTTGAGGAACTGGTGGATAAGGTGAACGTGGCTCGTGATTTACGCCGCAATCCGCTGTTCGATACGATGTTTGCTTTGCAGAATACAGAGAATTTGGAAATCCAGCTTCCCGGACTTCATTTGTCGACGTATGCCAGCGAAGAAATTGTTTCTAAATTCGATCTCAGCTTGGACGTCACGGAGATCGAGGAAGGCTTGGAATATCTGTTTGAATACGCCACTGCTCTTTATAAAACCGAAACGGTGGAGAAATTGGCCGCTCACTACTTGCAGCTGCTTGAATCCATTCTCCGCAACCCATCGGCGACTATTGCCGAGCTGGGCATTTTGACACCAGCGGAAAAAGAGCAAATTCTCGGCGCGTTTAACCCGGCGCAGCCGGAAGCGGCTCCTGCGGCCGCGTTCCACCGGCTGTTCGAGGAACAGGCGGAGCGCACGCCGGAAGAGGCGGCCGTCGTGTACGAGAACGACCGGCTGACGTATGCGAAGCTGAACGAGCGGGCGAACCGCTTGGCGGCTACGCTGCGCGCAAGCGGCATCGGCCGGGAGTCAATCGTCGGCATTCTCGCCGAGCGTTCGGTGGACTTGCTGGTGGCCGTGCTGGCCGTCTGGAAAGCGGGCGGGGCGTATGTGCCGCTCGACCCGGATTACCCGGCGGAGCGCGTGCGGTTCATGCTCGAAGACAGCGGAGCGAAGGTGCTGCTGACGCAAACGCCGCTGCGAGAGCGCGCCGGAGCCTGGCTCGGCGAAGAGGAGCTGGCGCTGGCGGCGGTGCTGTACCTCGACGACGAAACTTCGTACAGCGAGGAGGGGACGAATGCCGACAGCTTCCATGAAGCCCGTCCAGAGGACCTGGCGTACGTGATCTATACGTCGGGAACGACGGGCAAGCCGAAGGGCGTGATGATCGAGCACCGCAGCCTGGTGAACACGGCGGCGGGCTACCAGCGGGAATACCGGTTGGATCAGTTCCCGGTGCGGCTGCTGCAGCTCGCCAGCTTCTCGTTCGACGTGTTCGTGGGAGATATCGCGCGGACGCTGTACAACGGAGGCACGATGGTGATTGTGCCGAAGGACGACCGGATCGATCCGTCTCGTCTGCACTACTGGATGGAGCGGGAGCGGGTCACCATCTTCGAATCGACGCCGGCGCTGATCGTGCCGTTCCTGGAGTACGTGCACGAGCAGCGGCTGGATATGAGCGGGATGGAGCTGTTGATCACGAGCTCGGACAGCTGCAGCGTGGCGGATTACCGGACCTTGCAGGAACGCTTCGGCTCGTTGTTCCGGATCATCAACGCATACGGCGTGACGGAAGCGGCGATCGACTCAAGCTTCTACGACGAGGAACTGGCGAAGCTGCCGCAGACAGGCCATGTGCCGATCGGCAAAGCGTGGCTGAATGCGAAATTCTACATCGTGGATGCGCATCTGAATCCGGTGCCGGTCGGGGTGCTGGGCGAGCTGGTCATCGGCGGAGTCGGGGTAGCGCGCGGGTACTTGAACCGTCCGGAGCTGACAGAAGAGAAGTTCGTAGACAGCCCGTTCGCCGCGGGCGAGCGGCTGTACCGCACAGGAGACTTGGCGCGGTGGATGGAAGACGGCAACGTGGACTTCATCGGCCGGATCGACAACCAGGCGAAAATCCGGGGGTACCGGATCGAGACGGGCGAGATCGAGTCGCAGCTGCTGCGGGTGGAAGGCGTGCACGAAGCGGTGGTGCTGGTTCGAAGTGACGCGAACGGGCAGAAAGCGCTGTGCGCGTACTACACAACGGATGGCGAACTGACGGCGGCAGACCTGAAACGGGCGATCTCCAGCGAGCTGCCGGGTTACATGATCCCGTCGTACTTCGTGGAGCTGGAGCGCCTGCCTCTGACGCCGAACGGGAAAATTGACCGGAAGGCGCTGCCGGCGCCGGAAGGGGGAGCAAGCGCAGGCCGCGAATACGTGGCGCCGCGCACCGAACTGGAGGCGAAACTGGTCGCCATCTGGCAGAACGTGCTCGGGCCAGTCACGATTGGCGTGACGGACAACTTCTTCGACCTCGGCGGGCATTCCCTGCGGGCGACGACGCTGGTCAGCAAGGTGCACAAGGAGCTGAGCGTGGACCTGCCGCTGCGCGATGTGTTCCGGCACTCGACCATCGAAGCGATGGCCGAAGCGATCAGCCAATTGGAGCGGCAGGAATACCTCTCCATTCCGGTTCTGGATAAGAGGGATTACTATCCGCTTTCCTCCGTGCAAAAACGGCTGTACATCCAGCAGCAGATGGAAGGCGCCGAGCTTAGCTACAACATGTCCGGCATGACGGTTCTCGTCGGGCGCTTGGAACGGAATCAATTCGAGGCGGCGCTCAAAGGATTGATAGCTCGTCACGAAATTTTGCGAACCGGCTTCGAAATGGTCGACGGCGAACCGGTACAACGGATTTATCCGGACTTGAAGTTTGCCGTCGAGTATAGGAAAGCGACGGAAAGTGAAACGAAGAGCATCGTAGACGGCTTTGTACGCGTCTTTGATTTGGAGCAGCCGCCGCTGCTGCGTGTGGGCTTAGTCGAATGGGAAGCGGAACGGCATCTGCTCATGCTGGACATTCATCATATCGTCACGGATGGCATGTCGATGGGCATCTTCGTCGAAGAGCTGCTGCGTCTGTATAACGGCGAGACTCTGGAACCGCTTCGGATTCAATACAAGGAATTCGCCGCTTGGCAGCAGTCCGAACCTGTAAAAGAGCGGCTGAAACGTCAGGAAGCCTACTGGCTGGACGTGCTGGAAGGCGAACTGCCGACGCTTGAACTGCCTACGGACTTTGTCAGACCTGCCGCTCGCAGCTTTGAGGGAGATGTGCTGCCTTTCAGCATCGACAAGCAGATGACCGACAGCTTGCAGCGCATCGCCGATGAGAACGGTGCCACCCTTTATATGGTGTTATTGGCGGCCTATTCAATCCTGCTCAGCAAGTACTCGGGACAAGAAGACTTCATTGTAGGCACGCCGGTTTCGGGCCGCACACATGCCGACCTGGAGCCGCTCATCGGAATGTTTGTCAACACTTTGGCGATTCGCCATTATCCGTCCGGGGAGAAGACGTTCCGCGCTTACTTGAACGAAGTCAAAGAAACGATGCTGGGGGCCTACGACCACCAGGATTATCCGTTCGAGGAGCTTGTGAAAAAGCTGCAGGCGCCGCGAGATCAAAGCCGCAATCCTGTATTCGATGTCATGTTTACTCTGGAAACCAAGGAAGATAACGTTCAAAGCTTCGGGGATATCAAGATCGAATCTTATCCGGAAACTCATACGGTTTCCCAATTTGATCTTACCTTGGTCATTTCGTTGCTGGATGAGGGAATGAACGGGCAGTTTGAATATGCCACCAAGTTGTTTACGCTCAATCTGATCGACAATTTCGCTCAGGACCTGCTCGTGATCATCACCCAAATTTGCGAACAGCCTTCGGTGCTGTTGAAGGATATTTCCCTGAACGGGCAATCCGAACAGGAGCAAGATGTGCTAGAGGCCATTGATATTATTTTCTAATCCCTTACCCGGCTTGGGTGTATGCCGTATTTCCCTCGGTACGCATCCTGCCGGGTGTTTTTTTTCGAATGAAAGGGAAAAATCCACCACAGGAATCTGACGTCAAGTGCCGCCGAGTAACTATTTCAATTTATTGGAAAATCGACAAAACACAACAGACTACCATCCAAATCTGCTTGGTAGTTTTTTTTGTAAAAGGGGTCGAATAAGCTGAATTGAGATTTTTAAGACTCTCTTTATATCCTGCATTTCCTGCATAAATCCCATTTAGATTTATCATAAAATGATGCTGTTTTTTCAAGGCTTATCCATCGAGATATTTTTTGTGCCAGTTTTTTTGTTTTCAGATCATTATCTCACTCACGGTTAATTGAACGAACAATAGGCTCACCTCATTAGGTTTTTTAATATCGTATGATGGCACGAAGACTATGCGGCTCCCGTGACACTAGATACCTTGGAAGCCTTAGAACAACAAATAAAGTAATAAAGCACGATAATGGAACTTTATAAAGTTAGAACGATTACAGACGAAGAGGAAGAATCAACAATTAGAAAAGAAGACGTTAACGGAACTGAACTCGATTACGAAGAATATGATGAAGGGGGTGATTACTTTGTTCCATTACCTACTAATATTAAACCAATAATAGATAGTTTGAATTCACTAGATGACAGAAGAGTTCAAACTGTTATAAATTCTTATTATTGCTAATTGTTGCGTATCACATCTTTCGTTACTTATAAATACACTTGTCTCAAATATCTCGAACGAGAGCCAATTGTCAGTTTATTATGACAATTTAATTGAGAGAGTAAAAAAATTTAAGGAAGATCAGAAGGAAGAGTTTATCGGTTTAATGGTGGATATAATTGATTCGCTTAAGGACTATGTTCACAAGGGTCAACTTAATGGGAAAAAGAATTTAGCGAAACCAAACTTAGATAAATTGAGCTACTTTTTAACTATTTGCGGAAAATCAATCTATAAATCTGCTGAATTAGAGTACAAAGATGTCCAAACCGAAGTATGTTTAGTTCCAGGGTATCAAGAGATAAAAAGGAAACGTGAAGCTCTTGGAGAAGACAATGGCTTCATTGAAAGAAGTGAATAATGAATTAGTAAGAGATTTGATAGAAGAATTTAATAAAATAAAAATGGATAATAACCTAACTTTAGTTCAAAAAGAGCATCTGAAGACAGCACTTCTTCTTGAACTCTCACGAACTACAGGGCGGTTAGTTCAAATATATGGACAATGGACTAAAGATGGACAGATTATTAGAGATAATTCTTTGAAAAAGAAAATTGATCATTTAAGCACGTTATATGCGACATTCAGTATATTGAGGAAATGGTTATGAAATAGGAATATCCTGAGTCGCTGTAAATGGATTTATTAAGATGTAAAATCATAATAATCCGCCACTGTATAAATATTCTTTAAGGACTGCGGTTAGCTACTTGAGTTGTTTTCAAAAGGTAAATTCAATTGGAATGTAAAAACGTTATGACTATGATTGAGCGTTAGGGTGCCTTGATGTAACTCAACAATATTCCTAGCGATGGAAAGACCCAGTCCTGCTCCAGTTTGGATACCTTCGCTACTTCTTGAATGATCAACCTTATAAAAACGATCAAATAGCTTCTCCTCTTGATCTTGCGTGAGGGGAGCTCCTTTATTTTCGACCTCAATCGTAATTTGCTCAGGACTCGTTTTCAGTCGAATGCAAATGCCTCCCGGCTTCAAGGAATACTTTAAGGCGTTCATGAGGAGATTATCGATTGCTCTAGCAATTTTATCGCTATCAATGGAGGTAACGACTGGGGAGTCACCGATATCTTTTACGATATATACACCGTTTTCTTGAGCAATGGGTTCGAACTCGAACAGCAATTGATCCAAGAGTTGAAATAAATTGATCCTTCTCAGATTTAAGTGGGTATCGACTGAAGTGAGCCGAGTATATTCGAACAAGTCATCGAGCAACTTCTTCAAATGAATTGCTTTGTTATAGGTGTTTTGAACAAAGCGCGTATATTCATCTTTATCCTGATATGAGTCTGTTCTTAAAAGCTCGATATAGCCGATAATGCTTGTCAGAGGCGTGCGCAAGTCATGTGAAATACCTGTGATCAAATCCATCTTGGATTTCTCTATTTCACGTTCTTTTACAATCTGTTGCTCTAAACGTTCTGTCATTCGATTGATGTTGAGCGCAACCCGTCCAAGTTCATCTTGCCGAACAACAGGTACCCGATATTTTAAATTACCTTCGGAAATAATCTGAAGCCCTTGCTCCAATGTAATTAAGTCTCTAACGATTCGCCGTGTCAAAACTAAAAAAGTAAAAATAAACATTACCATAAACAAGGGGGTAAGAAGATAAGGAAAAAAATTGCGAAACCAATGCCATTCCATAGTACTGCTAATTTTCAAGAAAAGTAAAATGAGAATATCATTTATAGCAATGGCGATAATAAAACTTAGCACCATTCTGATTAAAATGTTGACTTGAATCCGTTTTTTTCGTTTTGACTTTTGTACATGTTCATTCAATTTTATAGCCAACTCCCCACACCGTTTTAATATACTGAGGATCTCTTGGGAACTGCTCTAATTTTTCTCGTAAATTACGAATATGAACCATTACGGTATTATCAGAAAATCCATATGGCGCCTTCCATACATTTTCGTAAATGTGCTCCGAACTAAAAACCTGCCCAGGATGGCTGGCAAGCAAGACCAGAATAGCAAACTCCAGAGGAGTCAACGAAATTTCGTTGCCCTTTAACTTTACGGAATGTTTACTCTTATCGATGATCAGGTCTTTAATAAGAATAAGGGAATTAAATTCTTCTTTTCCTATTAATGTTTGACGACGTAGCTGCGCTTTTACACGAGCAAGCAATTCTAATGGATTGAACGGTTTGATCATGTAGTCATCGGCCCCGGTAGTCAGTCCGTTAATTTTATCAATATCTTCTTCCTTGGCTGACAGCATGATAATCGGAGTATTCGATATTTCCCTTATTTTAAGGCATGCTCTGATTCCATCCATTCGTGGCATCATGACATCCAAGATAACCAGTTGAATCGGTGTTGTCTTTATGGCATCCAGGGCTTCCTCACCATCGGCTGCTTCAATCACATGGTATCCTTCATTACGTAGATATACATGAATGACATCCCGAATCTCGGAATCATCATCCACAACAAGAATGGTATTCATTACTGACTGCTCCTTCTTTTTTGACTGGGTAGAATAAAGGTATTTAAGGTGCCTGAAATTACGCAACTAGTATAGATATCCTGATAATAAGGTAAAGTCTTCACTTTTTCTACATACGCATAAGCAAAACATTTAATGGAGTGAATGAAAGTGCCATCATCATTTAAATTGTTTCCTTTTTGCGACAGACGTAAACGAAAGCGGGAGGGATATTGAAAGGTGCTAAATCAATTTTTTCAATGATAAATTTTTCGGAAAGCTGCTTTTTCATTTGAAGCGAATATTGAAAGGCGATAAACAAGCCTCCAGGTTTGAGTGCTTTATAGATCTGTTCAACCAAGGTATCTCTCAATTCACGCTCAAAATTAAAAAAAGGTAGTCCGCTAAAAATACAATCTAGCTGATGAATGTTCTCTTGCTTCATTGCTTCTACTAACTGAGCAGCGTTCGGATGACAGGAGAAGTCTGGGTATTCTGTCTGTAAATTATTCCTCATAGTCTCATTCATCTCAAACAATAACACTTTCGTGGGTTCACTCACCTGGGCGTTGATAAAACGGGTGATGGCACCTGTGCCTGATCCGAGTTCTGCGACTGCCTTAATCTCGTTCCAGGGGGCTTGTTTAACCATTTTAGTCGCTAGAAACCGGGAGCTTGGTATAACACTGCCTACATTTTTGGGGTTGCGAATAAAGCTTTGCAAAAATAAAAGGTATTCATTAAGTTTCAACTGATTTTCCTCCATTACTGTTTTTATTGTCAGGAACAATGCTGAATATGGCACAAATATTAAACAAATTTATTTCTTTTATCGAAACGGATGGATACCGAAACGATTAAAAATGAAAAAATTGAAGTGAAGACATAGGGAGAAAATATCGTACGATTGGGAAGAACATACCGATGCACATGGCCCAATCTCTCTATTTCTGCACCTCTTTATTGTTTCATTACAGAAATCATAATGAAAAAAACTAAGGAATTAATGAGTATATTTCTAAAGAAAATCTAAAGATTCATCTATAGAAGGCTTAAAATCTATATCATCCAACCCAAAAAGCCTTACCAACCAAGTCGGTAAGGCTTTTTTATAAGGGCAAACTGTTCCGCCACGCAACTCAATGATATTTATGGCTATAGAAAGACCTAGTGCGACTCTAATTTGTATCCCTTCATAATGTTGGGGAGGGGGATGTTTATGAGATCGTGTATTTTCTTCTACTTGTATGTGAAGCTATGTTTTCACTAGTACGAGTGGGAATAGGAGAGTGAACTCTCTCTTTTTCAATTTCCATCAGTGCTAAAGAAGTAGAATTACCAAAGTGTTAGGATAAAGTTGAGGTCTGATTAGCTTGGTTAAAAGCTGATCAGACCTTTCCTACATTGGGCGTAAAACAGTTTAAGATGTCAAGCCATGGCTTGGAGGGGAGAATTAAAGGCGTTTTTGTATTACTTCAGAATTTCTTTAGAAATATCCCTATAAGCTCCTAAGATTTTTATAATAATATACTTTCATCGACATTAACGAGGAGGTTAGAACATGATTAGTGATATCGTCTTACAGCTAGTCGATCATTATGGATATCTCTTTTTTTTCTTAGCCTTCTGCCTAGGCCCATTCGGCGTTCCGGTTCCAAATGAAATAACCATACTAACAGGTGGAATTTTGAGTAACAACGGAGCTTTAAACCCGTGGATTGTATATATTGTTATTCTCGCTGGCTTATTTACAGCAATTACAATTGCTTATTTTGCGGGCAGAATCTTTGGAGAAAAATTTAAACTAAAGTTTCAAAACAACCGTCACTTTCAGAAAGCAGAGAAATTTTTTGAACAACACGGAGATATCGCAATGTGTCTTGGACATTTCATACCAGTCATTCGGTATATTTTGCCTGTATTCGTTGGTCTAAACGGTACCTCATACAAGAAGTTTGCTTTGATTTCGTATTCCAGCGCGTTTGTTTGGACCGCTACGTTCTTTACCTTTGGCAAGTTCCTTGGACATTATATATTGGCTTTGCTAGATTTGATCGATCCTAAATTGGCCGTGGTTGCTCTAATGATAGCCGTTGGCACCTTTATCACAACCAAGTGGTTCAAGTCGAAATTATCCAACTTTACTGCATAAGCTGGTGAACAAATGAAAAAAATAGAAGAAAGGGGGAGAGTCATTTGACTTCAAATCAGTATGCAATGTTCTTGCAACGATTTATTAAAAATCCAAAGCGAGTTGGAAGTGTTTTGCCCAGTTCACAGTTTCTGGCGAGTAAAATGGTTCAATCTGTGTCATGGGATGATGTGAGCACAATTGCAGAATTCGGTTCTGGCACAGGAGCTATCACACGCTTTATCGAACTGCGAGTAAATCGATCTGCTATTGATAAAATCGATTTTGTGCCCCTCAATTTTCCTCCTGCTTTTGTTTATACATGCCGTAAGAAGGGGGGGATTTAAGTGAGTTATGACACACTAATTCATTGGATTGCGCAGTTTGGTTATGCTGCTTTATTCTTTGCATTATGGCTCGGAATTGTTGGAATGCCAATACCGGACGAGGTTGTCGTTATGACCGGCGGAGCCGTTAGCAAAGTAGGATTACTCCATTATTTCCTAGCATTTATTATCACTTATTTAGGAGTTATCTCCGGGCTATCTCTTGGTTATATTCTAGGCAGGTTTTTCGGTTCGCCGGTGCTGGATAAACTTCGCCATAAAAAAAATTTGGGGAAGCATATACAAACATCAGAACACCTTCTAAATAAATATGGAAATATTGCATTGAGTTTTAGCTACTTTTTTCCGGTGGTGAGGCATATTGTTCCCTATTTAGTCGGAATTAATAAAATGTCATTTCGCCGTTATATTCTTTATTCCTATACAGCCGGTCTTGTTTGGACGTCTGTCTTTTTTGTAGTTGGCCAATTTGCAGGTGGTCATGTGGAAACAATCGGGACAATGATTTATCACTACGGTATATATGTGGGACTTGCCTTAATCATAGGAATTGTCATATTCATGATTCTTAAAAGTCGGAAGAGGAGCAAAGCGTGATGTGTGGAATCAACCTTTAGGAGATTTAGATAATACGGTAGTAGTTCAAATTCTGAATTTACACGAGAAAATAGATGATCTCCCAAGAGAGCCGCGATATATAAAAACCGTTTGGGGAGTTGGGTAGAAAATTGAAACTGATAAACGGCAAAAGAAATGTTTGCTTTGAGATTTTTTTGGCATTAGTTTTCAGTCTCGTCATTGCATATCTCAGTTTCGCCATTGTAATAACTTGTATCAATTTGTTTGTAAATCGATTACAAGCGGGATATTTTTTTCTAAAGCTAGACCAGCCTTTATTTTCCCCTTTTTTTAAACTGACCCGACACATGTTTAAATACATTTTTGATTTGCCCGAAGGTTCGCAAGTTCACTTTTGATAGATTTAAAGGAAATACAACAAAGTTATGATTTCACTGTTGCTATATATTCTAGCAGCTCAAACGATTTTCACATAAGGCGAAATGCTGATTTAAAAATATAAATCGTCATAGTCAGATATACTCCCACCAACTCCCGAATTTCATTTCATCATCAATAATAAGAATCGTTTCTTTGGCATATGAAAGCATCCTTTCTGTGCCTTCAGTTTATGCCGATTTCTCTTAACATAAAGGAAAGTAATTCTTAACCGTTTCTGAGATTTGATTTTTTGAAAAGGAGAGCTGTGTTCCATGAAAAAAGGAACGAAAGAAAAAATGTTGATTCTTACCGGAAATTATGGAGATGGTCACATTCAAGTAGCCCAAGCGATACAAGATGCGATGCAAATTCGATTTCCTCATATGGAACCTGTCATTATTGATTTTATGGAATGGGTCCATCCTTATATGAATCATTTGAGTCGAAATGTTTATCTCCAAGCCGTAAAAACATTCCCTCAAGTTTATGGATATCTATATCAGAAAACGCGGAGACAAAACACCCTATCCTATATTATAAAGACCGTTTTTTCTACAGGAGTCGGACGAATGATGAAATTGATTAATGAAATACACCCAGCTATTGTAGTATGCACCTTCCCCTTGGCGGCAGGCGTGATGTCGAAGTTGAAATCATATGGTTCAATCGATATTCATACGGTTACTATCATTACCGATCACACGGATCATAGTTCATGGATTTATCCATATACAGATCAATATATTGTGGGTTCCAGAAGTGTACGTGATTCTTTAATTCAATTAGGGGTTGAAGAGACTCGGATTGCAGATACGGGAATTCCCATTCGCCCGCAATTTTCTCAGTCCATAGAAAGAGAGAAAACAGCTAAGAAGTATGGTTTAGATCCTCATATGCCTACTGTGCTTGTGATGGGAGGAGGTTGCGGCATGATTGGCGATGGAAGCTCTACTATTCAGAAATTTGATCTATTGTCACAGCCTGTACAATTCATCATTGTTTGTGGGCATAATGAAAAACTTCGAATGAAATTGAATGAGAGTCTGAAAATTTCCAAACATCGCATCTATTTAACAGGTTATATTAACTATGTTCATGAGTTAATGGCTATATCTGATATTATGATTACCAAACCAGGAGGAGTCACGACTTTTGAGGCGATTGCTATGGAACTGCCGATGCTACTTTGTAAACCAATCCCTGGTCAAGAACAGGATAATACCAAATTTTTAGTTCGTTCTGGGGTAGCCATTCATGCAGAGACATCTGGGGATCTAACCGAGCGCCTATCGGAATTACTAGATGATGCAAAACTTCTTCAACATATGATAGAAAATACTAAACAGTTCCATCCTAAAGAGTCCGCGTTTGCTTCATTAGAAGTTATTTTTGGAACTATTGCAATGAATAATAGATCCAGTGAAATAAAGATATGCTCCTAGAAAAAAGGCAAGCATGGATTTATTACTGTTAAAAAGGAGCAGGATCATGAAGCAGACATTCATAATTCTCATTAGTGCATTACTCGTCTACACGATTATCCCGACCCTTATAATCCGACTATTTGGAATCGGAGTTTATAAAAGGGGAACGGGCGAGCAGCCCATTGCGTTAACTTTTGATGACGGTCCGGACCCAGAATTTACGCCTCTTTTGCTTGATTTATTAAAGAAATATAATATAAAGGGTACCTTTTTTGTCCTTGGTCGCAAAGCAGAGAAATATCCCGATTTAATCCAACGGATGCACAATGAAGGACATCTTGTCGGAATCCATAATTATGTACATTGGTCAAATGCTTTAATGAGTCCTAAGAGGGTTCGCGAGCAGGTAAACAAAACGGCCAATGTCATTAATCGTATTATTGGGGAGAGAGCCTTCTATTATCGGCCCCCGTGGGGAGTCATTAACCTATTTGATTTTTTTCTGATGAAGCAATTTCGCATGATTCTTTGGTCTGTTATTGTAGGTGACTGGAAGAGCTCTGGCGGCAAGCAAAAAATTAAGCAAAGGCTGCTGTCCAAGCTAAGGGGTGGAGCTGTTATCGTTCTTCATGATAGCGGGCAAACATTTGGAGCAGATAGGGATGCACCTGCATACATGTTGGAGGCATTAAATGAATTTATCATTGAAGCATTATATACGGGGTATTGTTTTCAGAGAGTAGATGAGAAAAGAGCTGCATAATGAACAGGCTAAATATATGAGCATTAATTATGGTACGGCCGTGATAAGCGCGGCTTTTTTGTTTTACATAAACACATTATCTGTCAGCACTCTCAAAGATTATACTTAAAAAACAGAGTAAGTTTAATTTGGATACTAAAAATCAAAACTTAAGCCCGGGACAAAGTATTGTTCGGGGCTTAAGTTTTTTAACTTATACATCAAGGTTGCCGGAGTGGCCTTCTTCTGATCCAATGGAACGGGTCAGAACTCCTTCGAAAGGCAAAGTAAGAGTAAATTTAAATATGTTATTTATATGAATGAGCGTTAAGGTTCCTCCATGCAACTCAATAATGTTTCTAGCAATAGAAAGGCCCAGACCTGCTCCCGTTTGAATGCCTTCACTACTTCTTGAATGGTCTACTTTATAAAAACGATTGAAGAGTTTATTTTCTTGCTCTTGTGTGAGGGGATTCCCTTTATTTTCGATCTCAATACTAATTTGCTTATTATCCAACTTCATTAAAATACGAACGGTTCCTGGCTTTACAGAGTACTTAAGGGCATTCATGAGTAGATTATCGATTGCTCTGGCAATTTTTTTACTGTCAATAACGGTTATAATAGGAGAGTTACCTAAGTCTTTAATAATATGGATACCGTTCTCTTGAGCGATCGGTTCAAATTCAAAAATTAATTGATCTAGAAGCTGGAATACATCGATCTTATTTAGGTCCAGGCGGGTATCGACCGAAGTAAGTCGGGTATATTCAAACAAATCATCGAGCAATTTTTTTAAATGAATAGCTTTGTTATAAGTGTTTTGAACAAATCGCGTATATTCATCTTTATTTTGAAATGAATTTGTTCTTAAGAGTTCTATATAGCCAATAATGCTTGTAAGTGGCGTACGCAAGTCGTGTGATATGCCTGTTATCATTTCCAACTTGGAGATTTCTAGTTCACGTTCCTTTTCGATCTGCTGTTGTAGACGTTCCGCCATCAAGTTGATATTAAACGCAACCCTCCCAAGCTCATCATTTCGCATAACAGGCACTCGATAGCTTAAATTACCCTCGGATATAATTTGAAGCCCCTGCTCCAACGAAATTAAGTCTCTTACGATTCGTCGAGTTAAAGCTAGGAAAGTAATAATAAAGATAACCATAAACAGGGGGGGGAAAATATACGGAATGAAATTGAGGAGCCACTCGGATTCCATGCCATGGCCAATATCCAGTAAAAGTAAAATAAGCATGTTATTTATGGTTGTGGCGATAATGAGACTTAGCATCATTCTGATTAAAATATTGACCTGAATCATCCTTTTTTTTCGTTTTGGTTTTTGCACATGTTCAGCCAATTTTATAACCAACTCCCCAAATCGTTTTAATATACTGAGGATCTCTGGGAAACTCCTCTAATTTCTCTCGTAAATTACGAATATGGACCATCACGGTATTATCGGAATACCCAATAGGATCTTTCCACACGCTTTCGTAAATCTTATCAAAGCTAAATACTTGCCCAGGGTGGCTTGCAAGCAACTCTAGAATTGAAAACTCAAGAGGGGTCAGTGAAATGTTATTTTCTTTCAATGTAACGGAATGTTTAGTTTTATCGATAACAAGATCTTTGAAGAATATAAGAGAATTAAATTCTTCTTTTCCTATTAAAGATTGTCGCTGCAAATGAGCTTTTACTCGAGCGAGTAATTCTAACGGATTAAAGGGTTTTATCATGTAATCGTCCGCACCGGGAGTAAGACCCACAATTTTATCAATATCTTCTTCCTTGGCCGATAGCAGGATAATGGGGGTGTTCGATATTTCCCTTATTTTAATGCAAGCATTAATGCCATCCATCTGTGGCAGCATAATATCTAAGATGACAAGTTCGAAAGAGATTGATCTTATTAAATCTAACGCTTCCATACCATTTGCAGCTTCTATGACAAAGTATCCTTCATTGCGCAAATAAACGTGAATGACATCTCGAATCTCTGTATCGTCACCTACAACAAGTATTGTATCCATTACATGATACCCCTTTCCTATTTTTTATGATTACGGCTACTAAAATTCTATAATTAAGGCAAATTTAATGATTGCTACGAAAAGTTTATTAATACCGATTATTGCGTCCCCTTTTGCGACAGGTATATACAAAAGCTGGAGGGAAATTGAAGGGCACGAACTCGATTTTTTCGATGATTAAGTCTTCGGCAAATTTTTTTTTCATTTGAAGTGAGTACTGATAAGCGACAAAAATTCCTTCTGGTTTTAATGCCTTAATAATCTGATTAAGTAAGGTTTCTCGCATTTCACTCGTAAAATTAAAAAATGGCAATCCGCTAATGATACAGTCAAGCTGGCCGATGTCATCTTGATTCAATTTTTTGATTAATTGGCAAGCGTTTGAATGACACGCGAAATCCGGGTATTCTGTCTTCAGAGTAGCTCTCATTTTCTTATCCCTTTCGAACAATAGCACTCTTGTTGATCCGGTTAAATGTGGCTTCATGAAACGTGTAATAGCACCTGTACCTGACCCGAGTTCTGCGACTGCCTTTACCTCATTCCATGGTACAGACTCAACGATTTTAGCTGCTAGAAATCGGGAGCTAGGTATAACACTTCCTACTCGTTGTGGATTTGTGAGAAATCCTTGCAAAAAAAGTAGACATTCACTGATATTCAACTGTTTTTCCCCCATTATTTAATTTCTCCCTTTTGGGTACCCAACAAATAAAGGGATGATATACCGAACAACTGGAAGGAATAATCCAAAACATATTGCCATATCTCCTCGTTTTGTTATTTATATCAATATAAAAATAGTAACGAAAAAATCTAAGGATTTTACGAGGATATATCTAAAGAAAATCTGAAGATATGTACACTATTCAGACTCGAAGTCTGCAAGAAGTGCATGAAAATCAGAAAGCTGATCTGATTGAAGAACCCAAAAAGCCTTGCCAACAAAAAAGTTGGCGAGGCTTTTTATTACGTAAATTGTTGATAAGATTCCCTATAAATAAGATGCGAGAGGGAATACCCCTTACCAACTAATGTTAAGAAATTCTTTAGAAAAATCCTCTAAAGTTCTTCAGAGTTTATCATTATGATGGGTTCATTGCTATAGATGAACCTAATCAGGAGATGATAACGTGACTCACCCTACAAAACAAACCTTCCTTTCAACTTGGCTGTCTCTTCTATGGCTTACAGTGGTTCCGTTATTGTATATTTTCTACGGTATACTTAACCATCCTACCGAACACGTCTATAGCCTCGTAACGGATCTAGATCGCCTAACGCCATTCGTTCCGTCCTTTATTATTCCTTATGTTCTTTGGTACCCGTTCATTGCATCTGTACTGATCGGACTTGCGTTCAAGGACAGAACAGCTTATTACCGGACGCTACTTGCGCTCTGTGGAGGGCTGATCCTTTCTTATATCGTCTATGCCCTTTTCCAAACGGCTGTTCACCGTCCTGACAATCTAGCCCAGACAGGCGTCATCAACCGTTTGGTCTGGTTGGTGTACAGCCATGACCAGCCGTTTAACTGTTTCCCGAGCATTCATGTGCTAACCAGCTACCTGATGCTTCGTGGAGCAAGGGTATTCGGAAGAACGATTCGCTGGGCAGTCACCGCGATGTCTATTGTCATTATAGCGTCCACTTTGCTGGTCAAGCAGCATGTACTAGCGGATGTCGTTGGCGGTATTCTAGCCGGAGAGCTGTTGTACCGATCTGCGGGCATAGCCTTATCATACCTAGCGGTTTCTTTTATAAGATTCGCTTCTGCTGCCAGAAGTAGAGTATAGTAGGAGTAGTTGAAAATATATTCCAGGAGGCTACAGCCATGTCACAGGAGATATGGATTAATCTGCCGGTCAAAGATGTTGAGAGGTCAACTGCCTTTTTCAATGAGATTGGATTACATGCGGCTAGCGTTGGTAACGAGAGAGCCAAGATTGCCATAGGCCAAACAACGATTCTGCTGTTCCCGGATGCGGCGTTTGAGAAATTTACAGGTTCAAAAATCGCAGATACTTCCCATACCGCAGAAGTAATATTTTCCATTGGCGCTGAAAGCAGAGAAGAAGTAGATGCCTTTATTCAAAAAGTAGAGTTTGCCGGAGGAAACATCTTTGGCAAACCGAGTGAAATTGACGGCTGGATGTACGGCGCAGGATTTGCCGACCTGGACGGTCACCGCTGGAACCTGCTGTACATGGATGAGAGCAAAATGCCGAAACGCTAATATGAAAACACCGGTCACCTGCTTAAGGTCACCGGTGTTTTTTACACCCCCTATAATCTCATATCCGTAATTCAAATCAAAGTCGTTGCTTAGAAGGAAAAATTCGTGGGTTAAATTTATACAAATCACCTGGGCTATCCCTAAGCTAAGGGATATATTAGATATTTTCATGAAGGAGATTATTCAGTCTTTTGCTGACCCGAACACACAGCTGAAAAAATTGTTAAAGAAACGTGTGTGAAATACAATGCAAATGGAGGAAACAACTATAATGATTGTATTACAGTTTTGCCTATCATTATTATGGCAATAGCATTATACATTCATGAAGGACATCCTCAATTATCCTATGCTTTAGGTACTTTTGGTCTAACGCTTGTACCGTTGTATGCGGTAGAACATATCCGGATGACCGGCCAGAACCCGTTAATACTTGATGGTTGTTGGTCATTAAATATACGGTGGAATGTACGCACATAGAGGCTGTCGTTGGTGCATCTTGGTTCACTCCCCATCCGTTAAAAATTTAGTCCAGAGCAATATCCTGACTCTCTCTCTTGGATATACTTTTTAATTGGAAGCAACCTTAGCACGGTGCAATACCGAACTGAGGTTGCTTCAGTTAACTAAGACATACTGCCGCTTACTTCAGATAGGTTCCCGTTTCTCCAATTCCACCGCTGCCATTCAATACATATACCCTTGCGTTTCCTTTGCCGGAGCATGTCAGGGTAATCTTGCCATCAGTAACGGTTTTGGAATTACCAGTCACCGCATCCACATAGGTTCCGTTCGGAATTCCGGTAAATGTGGCGTTTCCTGAAATCGTGACCAATGCAAAGCTGTCAATGCCTTTGGCGCTGTCGGTATATCTTCTCTTAAACGCCAGATTGCCCGTTACATTCTCTGTGGAATACTGTCCTTTTTGCAAGGCGGGAACAGCTCTTCTGATTAAATTAAGCTGTCTGATATGTTTGGCCAGAGGATGGTTGAGCGATTCCGCAAGCGTGCCGGTAGCATTTGTGTATTTGCCGTAATCTTGTACTGTAACATTGCCTTCCATGTGATCGCCGAAATATGCCCGTCCCGTTTTGCTTAGCGGTGCGTTTGGACCCGGATCAATGACAGCCCCCTTTTGGAATTCGATTTCGGAACCATAGAAGATAGCGGGTATTCCGCGGAAGGTGAACATCAGATCGAGATTCTCGGCCCAAGTGTCCTGTGTGCCCGCAAATCTTTGATTTTCCGGAGCCTGGTCGGGCGCATAGTCATGCGAGTCGATATAGGTTACATTCCAGGTAGCATCATTATAGTATTGATCGCCACTTCTCATATTGAATGCTTCCTGCGCGGTCTTGAATGCCCAATGCATCGGAAAATCAATCACATCCATGCCCGATTTCATTGAATAGTCAGGCGTATGATAGGTATTTCCGTTTAAGAGAGCATTGTTCGAGGTTGGCTGTCCTGCTGTAGTAGAGTTGTCCGCCCACTCTTGTTCAACCGACACTTTATTGGAGGCGTAATCATTCTTTCCATCGCCCGGATACGATTTCGAGCTTTTCCAAGTATAGAATGGCGTCGAGATCGCCGGAATTCCACTGTTCCAGACATCTCTGTAACGGGTGGCTACTTCTCCAAAAATATAGAAATCCGAGCCGCCTCTTGTCTTCCAGGCAGGAATATAGTATTTATTGAAAATATACCGGCCCACATGCTTCACCGTATCGACACGGAAAGCGTCAACACCCATGTCTATATAGTGATTGTAGGTATCAATTAAATAATCGTTAACTGCAGGGTTTTCCGTGTTCAAATCCACGCAATCTCCCGCTATCTGACCAGTTTGGACAGTATAGGATTCCCAGGAGAGGCTTTTCTCTGTATGGTAAATGTTATTGTTCGTTTCCGCGTTCTTCATTAAAGCGAGCCTTGCCTGATACTGCTGATCGGGTGTCATAGTATTATAGTTTGACGGCAGCTTATCCGTAGTTTTCACCAAGTTGTTAGCCGTATCCGGTTTAGCCGGATCTTTCTTGAACATGGGGTACAGATTCTCTTCACCGAAATTACCGGTATGATTGACAACGATGTCTTGAATAACCTTCAGCCCTTTGGCATGGGCCGCATTGATCAAATCCTGGTAAGAAGCTCCCGCTGATTCATATCTTGGGTCTACTTTGGCGAAATTTATTGCATGGTAACCATGATAATCATAACCGCTGGCATTCTGCACAACAGGTGTAATCCAGACGGCGCTGAATCCGAGGGCTTTGATATAATCGAGCTTTTGAATCAGCCCCTTAAAGTCCCCTCTCCAAGCCGGGTCCGAATCCGGATTACGCGCCTTGGCATCATCCCATGCGTGCATGTTGTTGCTCGAATCACCGTCATAGAACCGGGAAGTAATCACGAAGTAAATAGTATCTTCCCGAAAATCACCTTTATTTCCAATATTATAAACAAAGCTTTGTTTGGTTTGATTGCCAGCGCCGTCTATAACGAGAAATTTTAATGTCGTGGTCTTGGAGATAAGGATGGACGGTCCGGTCAATCCGGCCATAGCGTTGCCGAGGATATATACTTTCGAGCTTATGGTTGGTTCCGTACCATCGTCCGTGTAGTATGCCTTGGTCGTTGCCGCCTTGTTATCATTTAGGTTGAAGGATACAGTCACCGAGGAATCGGAATGTCTGGTAGGCAAATTCGCTGTGATTGTCGGAGCTTGCAGATCTGAATTCAGGTCAATCATATAAGCGAAAGAGGATGCATTTCCAGTTTGACCGATTGAGTTGACACCGAAGGCCTTAATGGTCAAAGAGGAAGCAACTTGGATTGGAGAGGTATACAAGGTAGAGGATGTCGTAGGTGTCGAGCCGTCTATCGTATAGTAAATCTTATCGTCACTGTTGGTGCTGGAAAGCGTCACCGATTGGGACGAATCATATGTTTTGGGTACAGGAGAGGCGGAAATCGCCGGAATTTTAGGCATTTCCGGGCTGGTATCATACCATGTGTTATCTGTGTAATACCAGCCCTCTTTCACACTGCGGGACAAGTCGGCCGTCTGTTTGCCGCTACCGTCATTAAAGATGAGACTTGAGCCTGTGGCCTCGGCAATGGTGTAGCTGTACCAGTCGTTTCCATCCGACTTCATCAGGATTCCCGGCCACGCTCCGCTTATCGGAACGGTTGTCGGATTCAGATTCCAGTAATGGATTCGAATCGCTGAATTCCAGCTTGAAGGTTTCTTAAAGTGAACCGTTAACCCAGTTTGAGTTGATTTAGGTATTGTGGTAGGTGCATACGTTGCGGTAACGGTAGACGTGATCGAAGCGGTTGTAGAGGGAAGGGTAGTCGCTGTGGAATTCGTGTAGGTGGCTGTATAATCGGTGCTACTGGCCGAAGCTACGCCGGGTAAACCGAAGAAGTTGAAGCAAAGCGACAAAATAATCAACCAAGAAATAAAACTCCCAGTTTTTTTTCCTAGCAAGTTAACAACCTCCTGATAATATTTAGTGGAATAGATAATGCAACCGGTTGCATTAAAAACAAAAAAAAAGAAGACATTTATTTTGATAAAATGGATTCTTTGATCGCCTCCTCCGTGGTATATATGGAAAATAATCATTGTACGCGCTTACAAAAGAAATTATGAGAAAAGCCCATTCACACAGGGCTCTATACCAATGATTTTTTCCTTTTATGATTATATCATCCATACTTTTACTGGTCAATGAATTGCTAGGGACATGTTTCAAACCTAAGCTAGCCTGTTCATAATTGAAGCCAACGTCCAAAAAGCCTTGAAAGGCACATGTTAATGTATCAAAGCGAGTCGCTAAGCAGATGTCAATAAGCAGTATATGGTCAGGAAAGAAAATAGAAAACGCGAGCGTGAGTATCCTAAGGTGGAATGGACAGCAATATAAGCTTGAACTTGAAGCTGAACCGGGGATGATTCCTTCAAACGTAATACTTGTTGTCTGACTTCCCTTCATTAAAGTTGGTTCCTGAGTTATAAACCGATTGGAGTTACATGACCCCTTTCCTGTATTGGTATCTTTAAAGTAATTGAAGCAGGAAAATGCTAACCATCCGCAAACATATGGGTTAAACAGGGGATTTATTAAATACCTGATTATATTCAGCTGCGCATCGGTGATCGCCAGCTTTGAATAGATTTCCAGCGATTTTATTCATGGCCGAATGCATCATCAAAAAAAACAGCCACTACAGGGCTGCTTTTGGTACTATGGGCTAATTGCTCGTGTATTTTACCCAATCATATTCAGCGTATAGCGGATTCGCTCCATTATACGAACCTAGCCAGTCGTCAACGCCAGTGCCATTCCATAAATTCATCATAATCTTGCCTGGCGTGCTTGGTATGTTTGTAGTTGCCGTATGCTTTAGAACCCCGTCAACATACCACTTAATGTATCCTGGCTGCCAATCGAATGCATAGGTGTGAAAGCCTTTTGATGCATCGAAGCCCAGATCTACAATCTTCTCGTGACCACCGACCCCGTTTGTATAATAGTTGAATTGCACTTTTGTCGTGTCTTTGCCTAAAAATTCAATATCTATTTCATCCCATTGCGTGCCATCAGTAGGTCCCGTATACGTAAAAAAGGAAGATACGATCCCTGTATTTTTAGCCGGCTTCATGCTGACCTCGTATAAGCCGTATCTGTAAGTGTTCGTCGATCGATACTCTCCGCAGTCAAATTTATTGTACGCAGAACTTGTTAAGCCAAGCTTCATTTTGCCATCGTTCGTAAAATTGACATTATTGGCACGCCAAGTGCAATTAAACATGTTCCCATTGGAATATCCATCCGCTTTTTGCCATGCACCAGAATTGAAACCATTAAGTGGTTCCCAAAAAACATTCCCCGCATAAACGCTTACCGAAAAAAACAGAGAGACAATTCCAGTTGCCAGTAAAGTAAACCAAGATTTCTTCTTCATTTTACACCTCCATAAAAGATTGACCAAACATGAAAGAAACGGCTGACAATGATACATTATTTCAAGTATTGACCGGCTTACCGGAAAAATATAAAACGCTTCCATATTTGGTATCTTCATTGTAGCTTGAAATTGAGGCGTAGACTATAGCAAACTTAACGCTTGAAACATAATTTAAAAAAACCTAAATTTTATCAAGTTGTGGTTTAAAAATGCACCGCTAGGCCGCTACTCACCCCGATAACTAGAGCCCCTACGTCGGGGAAGTTGAATCCAAGAAGGATGGTTAAAGAAAAGATAGCAAGACCTTTTTAAGGGGGTCTTGCTACCATTATGGTTTAGAGCAATTGTAACCTCTAATTTGGGATTCGCAAAGTTCAGTCACCTAACATTTACGGTCATTTTGAGGCCTTCCGTTATGTAAGGTTGTTGAAATGATGAGGAGAGAGTATAGTTTGTATGTATTTATTTTGTGCGGGAAGAGGTTAATATGGCGACAATTCATGATGTAGCATTAAAAGCGGGCGTGTCAGTCACTACAGTATCCCGTGTAATGAATAACCGAGGATATATCAGCGAAACTACACGCAAAAAAGTGTTTGACGCAATGGAGGAGCTTAATTATCAACCGAATGAAATAGCACGATCTCTGCTACGTAAGCAGTCCAATATTATTGGCCTTATTATTCCCAATGTCTCGCATCCTTTCTTCGGTGAGCTTGCCAATCAGGTCGAGTATTATGCCTATCAGCATGACTGCAAGGTCCTGCTGTGCAATTCACATATGGATCCCGTGAAGGAAAAAGTATATATCGATATGTTGAAGCGGAACCGGGTGGATGGCATCATTATGGGTAGCCATACATTAGAAGTAGAAGAGTACCGACATTTGAATTCACCGATCGTGACGTTTGATAGGCAGATCGACCCGTATATTCCTTACATATCCTCGGATAATTATCGCGGAGGCGAGCTGGCTACGGAGCTGCTCATTCGCAAAGGCTGCCAGAAAATTGCGCATATCTGCGGAAATCTGGAGCTGAACATGCTGTCCAATGAGCGGACCAAAGCATTCCGGGATGTCGTGGGCAGGAATGGTGTCGAGCATGTGATCGTTCAAACAGACTTGAATGTGTTCGATCAGAAGGAGTACGAGCGAATCATTTCAAAACTCGTTCATGAACATCCGGATGTGGATGGAGTGTTCGCAACAAGTGATATTATTGCCGCTTTTGCGCTGAAAGAATATATTCGCGCTGGAAGGCATGTGCCAGAGAATGTGCGCATTGTAGGCTTCGATGATGTAAGCGTTGCTTCCTGGCTGACGCCGGAACTTACATCGGTAAGACAGCCGATTGCAGACATCGGCAGACTGGCGGTCGAGCTGATCCGCAGGCAGGCGGAAGGGGAGCAGGTGCAACCTGTCAATCTGCTGCCTGTTGAACTAATTGAGCGTGCAACGACCTGAATGAAAATCTGTTCCTCTAACAAGGGGAACAGATTTTTTTTAGTACATGTTAAAAATTCAACATGTCAAACGATTGACACAAGTTAAACCTTTGACATATAATCCGTTTGTAAGCGTTTTATTTAAGTGTTCAGAGCCATTATATAAATAAGGGGATGACAACAATGAGGAAATTCAAAAGAGTTCAATGGATGGTAATGCTACTTCTTTTGGTTATGGTGGTGTCTGCATGCAGTGGCTCCGGAGGAGAAGGTAATTCGGCTTCTGGAGGGGAATCAGGGGATTCAAAAAATGTGAAAATTACGCTTTTGAACTCCAAAGGCGAAATCCTTCCACAGCTGGAGGAAGCCGCTAAGGCGTTCCAGAAAGACAATCCGGGCATTACTGTTGAAATCCAGCCGGTTCCGACTGGTGGTTCTCCTTTTGAGCGTGCCTCCGCATTGTATGCATCAGGAAACCCGCCGACCATGACCATGCTAGATACAGGTGATGTTGAGAAATTCAAGGACCGTATCCTCGATCTAAGCGGGGAAAAGTGGAATGCGGACACTGTTGAAAATGCTACCACTGCTACGACATTTGATGGTAAAAATTACGCGTTTCCGCTGGCTGTTGAAGGCTACGGATTCATTTACAACAAAGCCGTTGTAGATAAAGCGGTAGGCGGAAGCTTTGATCCCACCACAATTAAAACCCGAAATGACCTTGAAAAACTGTTTCAGCAAATCGAGGCATCTGGTAAGAAAGCATTGGTGATTTCACCAATGGACTGGTCTCTGGGCGCTCATTATTTGCCTCTTGCTTATGCAGGCCAGAACAAAGACATGGCTGAAGTGGACAAATTCATGGCGTCACTAAAAGCGGGCCAGGCTAGCTTGGCTAATAATCCTGTATTTAACGGACTTATGGATACATTCGACCTCATGATGAAATACAACATCGATCAGGCTTCTCCGCTAGCAGGAGCTTATGAACGCGGACCGGAGCTGCTCGGCAAAGGTGAAGTTGGCATTTGGTTCATGGGCAACTGGGCATGGCCGCAAATCAACAGTTTTGATACCGCTAATAAAGAATATGGTTTCTTGCCTGTACCCATCAGTAACAATGCCGATGACTACGGCAATCAGGAGATTTCGTCCGCTGTATCCAAGCGCATTGTTATTGACAAGGAGAAGACTACTCCGGAACAGCAAGAGGCGGCGAAGAAGTTCCTGAACTGGATCGTATATGATGCGAAAGGCCAGGATTTCCTCGTGAACCAAGCGAACATTATCCCGGCGTTCAAAAATATTACACTGCCTGCGGCCGACCCGCTTGGCAAGTCCATCCAGGATTATATTGCAAAAGGCAAGTCAGAGCAGTCGATGAGCATGCTGCCTGCCGACCACTGGTCCAAGACAGGATCTTCCATGCAAAAGTATCTGGCGAAACAGGGCGATCGTGCAACACTGGTTAAAGAAATCGAAAACTACTGGAAAACGGTTAAATAAGGTTATTTTCAAATTACCTGGAATAGAGAGAGAAACCCGGAACAAAGGGAGGGATCATCATGATTACGGAAAAAGGAGTATGGAACCGGCTGCGGACGCGGCTACTGTTTACCGGCCCAACCTTGTTTGCCTTCATAACGGTAATGATTATTCCATTTTTGTATGGCATCTATCTGACGTTCACAAACTGGGATGGTATTTCCACCACACTATCGCTGGTAGGCATCCAAAACTATCTGGCTGTTTTTAGAGATATTGAGTTTTGGAAATCGTTCAGCTTGACGCTCAAGTATGTGTTTTATACCGTTGTTCTTATTAATGTGATCGCTTTTATGCTGGCTTATGTGCTGACTAAAGGGTTAAAAGGACAGAGTGTTTTCCGAGCGGGATTTTTCCTGCCCAACCTTGTCGGCGGCATTGTACTCGGCTTTATATGGCAGTTTATATTCAACAACGTGCTTGTCTATTTGGGACAACATGCCAGCATACAGTCGCTCAGCACGACTTGGCTGGCTGATCCCGACAAAGCGTTCTGGGCACTCGTGATTGTAACCGTGTGGCAGAACGCGGGTTACATGATGGTCATTTACATCGCGGGATTGACGGGTGTGCCGAATGATATTATGGAGGCCGCAAGCATTGATGGGGCGAACAGCTGGACCAGACTGCGGAAAATGGTGCTGCCCTTGATGGTTCCTTCTTTCATCGTATGTATATTTTTGTCCTTGCAGCGCGGTTTTATGGTCTATGACGTGAACCTTGCGCTCACGAAAGGTGGGCCGTTCAGCAGTACTCAAATGGTGTCGATGCATGTGTATGAAAAGGCATTCCTTTCCCGTGATTATGGTGTGGGGCAGGCAGAAGCATTCGTGTTGTTCCTGATGGTTGCTCTCATCACTCTGCTTCAGGTTTATTTTAGCAAGAAGTTGGAGGTGGAGGCGTAATGGCAAGAAAAAGAGTTGCTTCCTCCGTGATCAAATTCATTGTGTTGACAGTCATACTCATATTGTTCATCGTACCGTTCGTCTTTCTGCTGATCAATTCGTTCAAGGAAAACATGGCCATCACCTCAAATCCGTTATCGCTTCCAGAGAGCTTCAGTATGGTCAATTATATGAATGCATTCGATAAAATGAATTACATCGCTGCCTTTACCAACTCATTGGTCATAACGGTGTTAAGTGTTCTGTTTATCTCACTGTTCGCGGCGATGACGGCTCATTATTTTGTCAGAAACAACACCAAGTTCAACCAATATACATTTATGTTGATGGTTGCATCCATGATCATTCCATTCCAGGCTATCATGATTCCATTGGTGAAAATCTACGGGTCTCTTGATCTGCTGAACAGTAAGTGGTCGCTGATTTACATGTATATCGGTTTTGGCAGCTCGCTGGCCGTCTTCATTTATCATGGTTTTGTAAAGAGTATTCCAAAGGAACTGGAGGAAGCGGCGCTAATTGACGGATGCACGCGGTTTCAGACATTCTTCCGGATCGTGTTTCCGGTACTAATGCCCACGACGGCCACCATTTCCATTCTCAATGTGCTGTGGATCTGGAATGATTTTCTGCTGCCTTCCCTCATTCTGGTCGATCCGGAGCAAAGGACACTTCCATTGTCCACGTACAACTTTTATGGAACCTATACAGTGGATTATGGTCCATTGATGGCAAGTTTGGTACTGACGATATTTCCGATCATTATCATCTATCTGTTCGCCCAGAAGTATATTATTCAGGGTGTTATGCAAGGTTCGATTAAATAACTGCAGGGGAAGGATGCTTTATCAAACAGACTAAAGCGTATACGAGAGAGCGTGCAGATCAATTTATTTCCCAATCGAAGCATATGCTTCGGCCGGATTATCGCCTGAACTACCACTTAATGGCTGAATTCGGCTGGATGAACGATCCGAACGGCTTCATTCAATATCACGGGCAGTATCACTTGTTCTATCAACATTACCCGTATAAATCAGTATGGGGACCGATGCACTGGGGACATGCAGTCAGCCGCGATCTTATGAAGTGGGATTATCTGCCGATCGCTTTGGCACCGGACGGTGAGTTCGACCAGGATGGCTGCTTCTCCGGCAGTGCGATTGAGCAGGACGGGAAGCTTGTCCTGATGTATACCGGACATGTTGTAACCGGGCCTGACAAAGATCAGGATTACAAGCAGTCGCAGGGAATCGCAGTATCAGAAGACGGAGTAACGTTCGAAAAGTGGGAGGGCAACCCGGTCATCGGTTATGACGCCATACCGGACACGATCAGCCGTAAAGACTTCCGTGACCCTAAGGTGTTCAGACACGAAGGTCAATATTACGCCGTTCTCGGTTCTAATGATGCGAAAGGGAACGGACTTGTACTGCTTTACCGTTCTGAAGACCTGAAAAGCTGGACGTATGTCAATGTACTAGCCGTGAGTGACGGACGCTTCGGCGATAATTGGGAGTGCCCGGATCTGTTCCCGCTCGGTGGTCGGCACGTATTTATGCTGTCCCCGCAGCGCATGCCTGCGCAGGGGGAGGCTTACCGCAATCTGCATTCCACCATGTACGGTATAGGTGATTTCAATTCCGCTGCCGGAACATTTACGGCAGAGAGGTATGCTCAGGTGGATCACGGATTCGATTTCTATGCCCCACAGTCAACCTTGGATGATAAAGGGCGGCGTATCGTCATCGGATGGATGGATATGTGGGAGTCGGAGATGCCGACCCAGCAGGGGCACCATTGGGCTGGTGCGATGAGTCTTCCGCGGGAAGTGGTTATCGACGGCGCCAGGCTGCTGTTCCGTCCGCTTGAAGAGGTAAAGAATTACCGATGCAATCTGTTCGAGCAGCGGGATATCTTACTGACAGGTGAGCAGATTATGGACACGCGCGGAGATAGCTACGAACTGAAGGTCGTATTTGAGTTTGAGGCCAGTAACACCGATGAATTCGGTTTAAAACTGCGGGTGGGTAGCGAAGAGGAGACTGTACTGTCGTATCGTCCCGATGACGGTCTGTTCCGTTTCAACCGTGAACGTGCTGGTATAGGCCCAGGAGGAGAGAGAAGAGTGCCTTTGGACTTAAACGAGGGCCGTCTGGAGCTTCGGGTTTTTGTCGATAAAAGCTCGGTGGAAATATTCATCGGCGATGGTGAATACGTCCTCACAGGAAGAGTGTATCCGGGAGTGGAATCTACGGGCATTCGAGCGTTCGCGAGCGGAAAGTGTACGATTGCTTCGTTTCAGAAGTGGGATATATCCACATAGGAAATGCATGACAAACAGGAACCCGACCATTGATGGTCAGGGCTCCTGTTTTTTGTAGAATTGTAATCGTGTGATTTACACAAGCTTATTTTGAAGATAGGCATCAATTTTTGCGAGGGCTTCTTCTGTACTGCCAGATTGCTGGAAGCTATCATTTATTTTTTGTACGCCCTCTTTATACGCCGCGTTCGACATTACCTCATCTACGGCACCTCTTAACGATTGGACATTGATTTGGTCTTTGGTTATTCGATAGCCAGCCTGAAGTTCTGTTAACCGCTGCGCGACCATGGGCTGATCCTTGTCCTGAGGCAGTACAACCAAGGGTACATTAAAGTGAATCCCTTCATTCACACTGTTCATTCCACCATGAGTAATAAATACATCTGAATGACGTAGTACCTCCAATTGGGGAACATAGGGCGAGATGATAAAGTGCTCTGGGGCTGGATTGATTTTCGTAAAGTCAGCTTTCTCGCCAGCTGCAATCACGACGATACCTTCAAAATCGGAAAAAGCTTCAATACAGGTGTTGAAAAAGTCCTCAACATGATCCAAAACCGTTCCCATCGAAATATACAGAACTTTTTTATCTTGTAGTGCGTCCAAAGGAAATGAATTTTCCCCTTTGCGTTCTGGGAAGCTGGGACCAATAAAGAGATTCTCTTCACCAAAGCTGTCAGCGTCTGGTTGGAAATATCGACTGGTATATACAACATTCAAAGCCCCTGTATTGCTCATAAATTGAACCATATTTTTGGGAGCAACACCGAACCTTTCTTTCATGAGCTGCAGTGAGGTCGTGGCCTGTTCATCAAGTTGAAACGGCTCATTTCTATTAGAGCGAAAGAGATTGGTAGCCATCCGATTCTGCGAAATCAGAAAAGATGGGGAGGAAGCAATACCAGGGATTTTCAAATAGTCTCTAACTAACTCGCCAGCTCCGAATCTATCATAGAATACAAAGTCAAAATCAATGCTTTCAGACAGCTGCTGGGTAATGGCTAAGATGTCCATTGAAGTCTGGATATGGATATTCATAAATGCGTTCAGTCCTGCCGAAGTATTGGTATTAATGGAAGCAGTCCTGACCAGATCAGAATGCAGGTGAACCTTCGCTCCAACGGCTTCGAGTCTGTCCTTGTATTTCTCAGTTGTAATGTAATGTACTTGGTCCCCTCGTGCTGCAAAGGCTTGCGTCATCCCGATCGTAGGGTTTACATGTCCTTCTGCCGGAAAGTTAACCATTAATATGTTTAACATTCATCATTACTCCTTTTCTCTACAATTAAGATCGCAGTTTTCACTGAATCTCTCAATCCATAATAACAATAATATTTATTTTTTCAAATGATATCCTTTCATGATCATGAAAAACATGTTGGCATGAAATGTGTATAACAAATATTTACCTCGTGCATAGTAAGGGGGAACTCTACTTAGCAAGGGAGGTTTTTTCTAAGTGAATGTTCAAAGAGCGCAAGAAATAGCGTCCTCTTCCATAATGGCGAATGTGTTGTGTGATGGGTTACCCATTTATATTCAGCATGTGAACGAGCAGAGTGAGACGGCACGCATTTATGCGCTGAACCATCCAGAAGAGGAACGGGAAGTACCTTTGTACACGTTAACGGAAAGAGATCAGGTACTGGAATAAGAAAGGAGCGATATGAAAAATGAAACCAAATCAACAGAAAGTAGTCGAGGCAGACCGTTTGAATTTTCGTGACCAGACGGATGATGTGGTTAGAGAAGTGCCGGCCACGACGGATGCCAGCGAAGCAGTTGCAGCAATGACCTCACATATCAATAAATACGATGTACCGGATGAGTTGGAGGAGAAATAGAGAATGACCGAGCGCGCACAGGATAACCTGTTGCGTGCTTTTTATATGATGCATAAGGATAACCAAAGATTTAGCAGCTCTGTAAGGGGCTGCTTCTTTTTATTGTTTCGAAAGCATCATAAATATTTTTAAAAAAAGTATTGCATATAGGTTTACTAGGTATTATGATAACAACAGATTTATATTTTTTTGTTTTTTACAATGGTATAAGGTTTAGACCTTAAAGATTTATGATCGGAGTGTTCATATGTTAATCCAAACTCCTCTGCGCTTTGAAAAAGTATCAGCTAAAAAAGTGAGTGATTTTATTAGAGAGCAGTTGGAAGAGGCTATTATTTTAAAGGAATTGCTTAGCGAGGAGCAACTACCGACAGAACGGGAACTCGCAGAAATATTTAATGCCAGTAGAATTACAGTTCGTGAGGCGTTATCTCAATTGGAATCCAAGGGACTCATTGAGAAGAGAGTAGGTGCCAAGGGAGGGACCTTTGTTCTTCCAGTGACAGCAAACTCTCATAAACGTACCCGGGAAGAAATTGCAAAAGATTGGGAGCACATGCTGAAGGTCTTTGAATATCGGATGATTGTGGAGCCGGAGGGGGCTTTTTTAGCGGCTGCGCGGATCACCACGGATGAACTGGACCTGCTTCAGCATTACCTGGAACAGAGTATTGAAGCGGACTGTACCCGAGAATGGTTTCGGGCCTTGGATGTTAAATTCCATCTGGCCATTGCCAAAGCATCTGGCAATCCATTTTGTGAAGATGCGGTTAGGCAGATTCGCACCAAGATTAACCCGGCACTTGATCTCATGCCCTATGATGATCAGATTCGGACGGTGAATTACGACGTCCATACAGAAATTTTGAGTGCACTTCGGGCACGAGATGCTGAGAAGTCGCGGGAAATGATGAAGCATCATATCGGACATTCCGCAGATGCCATTTATGCAAGAGTGGTTGCAAAAGGCTAACGATATCATACAGAAAAGAATACGATTCGAGTGGGGAGGGTGCAAACATGAACATACACGAGCTTTTGGCTTTATCTAGACCACTTCAAGAGCAATTGATCACATGGCGAAGGGATTTTCATCGCCATCCTGAAACGGGTTATGAAGAGATTCGAACATCGGGCATTGTAGCCGAGCACTTGCGTAGTCTCGGGTTGGAGGTGACAACCCAGGTAGGGAAAACCGGGGTTGTGGCTCTGTTACGGGGAAAAAGCCCAGGGCCTACCATCGGTCTAAGGGCAGATATGGATGCATTACCGATTCAGGATCAAAAAACGGTTCCCTATCGTTCGGAGATCCCAGGTAAGGCCCATTTATGTGGGCATGATGCCCATACAGCCATACTGATGGGAACTGCACAGTTACTTGCTCATTTGGAGCGACCTGAAAGAGGAAATATCAAATTTGTCTTTCAGCCGGCTGAAGAAGGTTTGGCAGGGGCCAAGGCTATGATCGATGACGGTGTATTGGAGAATCCAAAAGTGGATGCGATGGCAGGACTACATATGTTCCCGGGTCTGAAGACAGGAACACTGGGGGTCAGCAAAGGGGTCGCTTTTGCATCGGCAGATAGCTTAACCATTAAGATTCTAGGCAAAGGCGGTCATGCTGCCCGTCCACATGAGGGAATAGACGCCATTGCCGTGTCCGCGCAGGTTATTTCTGCCCTGCAAAACATTTCAAGTCGTATGGTTGATCCCCTTGAAACCATGGTCATTACGATTGGCAAAATTAGTGGCGGGTATATGGGAGCGGCCATTGCACCGGAAGTAGAGATGATCGGTACCGTGCGTACCCTATCTGCGGAACTGCGTAACCGGATGCCTGAGCTGATCGAACAGGTGGTCCGTGGGGTATGTGAGTCGTTCGGAGCTGGATATGAGCTGAGTTATCAGCAGGGCTACCCGGTTGTGCAGAACGACCCGGATATGGTCGATCTGATGACGGAAACGAGTGAGCAATTGTTTGGCTCCAAGGAGTGGGACTACATCAAACCGTCAACAGGCGGGGAGGATTTCGCTTTTTATTGTGAGCAGGTACCCGGCGTGTTTTTCCGGCTGGGATGTGGGAGAGGTGATGAAGATACTAGCTATCCATTACATCATCCCAGATTTGATTTAGATGAAATGGTACTGCCTTATGGGGTAGCCATGATGTCGGCCATCGCGCTGAATTTTTTGAAGACAACATAAAATTGGGATTAAGACGCTCAAATGCAGCTGTGTGGCAATATACAACCTTAATGGAGTGGAGTGGACAAGATGAATAGACATAAGTGGTTTAGAGGCGGGATTACGTTACTGATTGCTGCGATGATCCTGGCAGGCTGCGGTACCCAATCCACAGGCGATAGTAAAGACAGCGCAACATCGACCGACAGTAAAGTACTGACAATTGCTAATGCTACGGATATTGAAAGTTTTGATCCACATAACAATAACAATACGGCGAGTGAAGCTGTTCTGGTTAACGTATTTGACTACTTATTGAAAAATGATAGTCAGCAAAAGAAAGTACCTGGACTCGCTACTTCCTGGGAAAAGGTAGATGATACCACTTGGCGTTTTCATCTGCGCGAAGGGGTAACCTTCCATAACGGTGATCCATTCACAGCCGAAGATGTGAAGTACACGATAGAAAGAGTGGCAAAGGATAACACACTCAAACAAAATTCCTACTTTAAAAATATCAAAGAAGTGAAAGTGGTAGATGAACATACGGCAGACATCATCACCGATGGACCTGATCCGTTGCTGTTGAATCGTTTATCCAAAATGGGAGCTGGCATCTTACCTTCCAAGTATATTGAGAAAAATGGGATAGAGGCATTCCTTAAGAATCCGATAGGTACGGGCCCTTATAAATTTAGCCAATGGATCAAGGATGACCGGGTGGTACTCGTTAAAAACGATAAGTATTACGAAGGTCAGCCCAAATGGGATCAAGTTGTCTTCCGCTCCATTCCAGAAGCCTCTACGCGTGTATCTGAACTGCTCGCAGGCTCGATTGACATTGCATCTGGTATCCCTTCCACGGATATAGAACGTGTTCAAGGCGAAGAGGGTAAAAAAATCGTTAAGGCTCCGATCCAGCGTGTGCTGCAATTGATTTTACGTCAAAGTCAGGGAAGTATTACGGCTGACTCCAAAGTGAGAGAAGCGATAGATCTCGCGATTGATAAAAAAGGAATCGTAGACAGCATCGCAGGCGGTGCTGGGATTGTAACCCGTACTTCCGTTACACCAGGCAACTTTGGTGCCGATCCTTCCTTATATGAGAAAACATTATATGATTCGGCTAAAGCCAAGGAACTGCTGAAGCAGGCCGGTTATGCTGGCGCAGGCCCGACATTGACCCTTTCAGTATCCTCAATATACAAAGAGTATGCCGAGGTCGTAGCCGCCATGTTAAATAAAGAAGGATTCAACATTAAATTGGACGTGCTGGAGCCAAGTGCTTTCAGTGAGCGTTACAGTTCCAAATCTTTCAAAGAAATGTTTATGATCGGCATTGGTAATTCTCTATTTGATGCTTCCAACAACTATAATCGCTATCTGGTAGAAGAGGCAAAAGGCGAAACGGATTATAACAATCCGAAGGTAGAGAAGCTGCTGCAGCATGCGCTGACGAATTTGGATACAGCCTCGCGTGAAAAAGAGTATCAGCAAGTGCAACAGATTTTGGCTGAAGATCGTCCAGCCGTATATTTGTTCCAAATGGAAGGGATTTATGGCACCGGTAACGGTGTGAACTTCCAACCGAGAAGCGATGAAATGTTCTATGCAGAGGATATTACACCTGCTAAATAAAGATGAGAAATGAACGGGCGGGGACCTCAATGAAGGTTCCTGCCCGTCCTTTTAAAAAAAGCCTGCTGGTTACGGAGGTGACAGATTGAAAACGTATATCGCTAAATCACTGCTTCAGGTTATTCCTGTACTGTTGATTGTCTCCCTTATTGTATTCATCCTGGTGAGGGTAACCGGGGACCCTGTGGCGCTTATGCTGCCGGAGACCGCTACAGCTGAGGATCGTGCAGTGTTAACGCAGGCGCTGGGGCTAGATCAGCCCTTATATACGCAATACATTAAATTTATTGGCAGTGCCTTACAAGGAGATTTTGGTACCTCGTTTCGCTATGGTGAATCGGCTTTGCCGTTAGTATTGGAACGGCTGCCTGCCAGTTTTGAATTGGCAGTAGCCGCCATGATTTTTGCGGTCATCATTGCTGTGCCGTTGGGCGTCATCTCAGCAGTCAAACGGAATACCTTTACCGATTTAATCATTTCCAGTTTATCCGTAGTCGGAAAGGCCATGCCTAACTTTTGGATGGGGATTATGCTCATCTTATTATTTTCCGTCATGTTAGGGATGCTTCCGGTGTCCGGCCGGGGCGGGATGGATCATTTAATACTCCCGGCCTTTACACTGGGTGTCGGCCTTTCTGCACAGATGACCCGACTCATTCGCTCCAGTATGCTGGACATTTTGAATCAGGACTATATTCGAACAGCCCGAAGTAAAGGGATTCTAGAAATCGTGGTTATCGGAAAACACGCTTTCCGCAATGGATTGATTCCGGTCGTTACGATTATGAGCTTGCAATTTACGAGCTTGATCGGAGGTACACTGATTACAGAGACGGTATTTGCATGGCCGGGTTTGGGACAGTTACTTGTCGTCGCTGTGAATACGCACGACATGGCTATCGTTCAGGCTGCTGTATTTGTGATTGCCTTTATTGTGGTGGTCAGCAATATTTTAACCGATGTCGTTTACCGACTGCTTGATCCAAGGATTAAATACAACTAGAGAGGGGAGGGGGAAGCGTGGCAGGCATTCATGATGTACAAGCCCTTGGTCCAGATCTAAACCTGGATGGCAAAAAGCAGACACAACCGTCCGGTATCGGACGCATATGGAAGCAACTATTACGAAGTAAAACCGGAACGGTCGGCGCAGTAATCTTACTGCTCGTTAGTTTAACGGCATTATGTGCCCCTATGCTGGCCAGTCACAATCCTGCGGAAATTGACCCGCTTAACCGTCTGAAACCGCCTATGTGGCTGGATGGTGGATTGCCGAAACATTGGCTTGGTACAGATAACCTAGGACGAGATATGTGGAGTCGTATCGTATATGGAGCGAGAGTTTCGCTTATCGTCGGTATTGGTGCAGTTCTGATCTCAGGCACCATTGGCGCAATACTCGGCCTCCTCGCCGGGTTTTATGGTAAATGGGTGGATGCCACCATAATGAGAGTTGCCGACGCCTTTTTGGCTATTCCGGCTATTCTGCTGATGCTGGTTGTCTTGGCCGTGGTAGGGCCTGGCATGACTACGCTCATTTTCGTCATTGGCGTTACAAATTGGGTTTCTTATACGAGAGTTGTCCGGGGCGAGGTATTGAGTATCAAGGAACGAGACTTTGTTAAAGCAGCCAAGGCGATTGGCTCTAAAAATAGTAGGATTTTGTTGAAGCACATTTTACCGAATGTCCTGTCTTCGTTTATCGTCATTTCCGGTATGAATGTAGCAACGACGATTATTATGGAAGCTTCTCTTAGTTTCCTCGGGTTAGGGATTACACCGCCGGCAGTGTCCTGGGGTGGCATGCTGAGCGATGGGAGACAGTATATAGCCACGAGCTGGTGGGTGGCAACGTTTCCCGGTCTGGCGATTACCATCACAGTCCTGGGCGTCATTTTTCTAGGTGACTGGCTTCGCGACGTGTTAGATCCCCATATGAAAGCGAAAGAATAGCAGAAAGCGGGGGATCGGAAAAGATGACCACGAGATTGCTTGAAGTGAATCATTTGAAAACCTACTTTAAAACGGAGGATGGCATCGTTCCTTCGGTCAACGGTGTCAGCTTCACTGTGAATCCAGGCGAAACAGTAGCTATTGTTGGAGAGTCCGGTTCCGGTAAAAGTGTAACCTCCTTGTCTATTATGGGTTTAGTGGCAGCACCAGGTAAAGTCGTGGGCGGGGAGATTCTGCTTGAAGGACGAGACTTGCTCCAATTGTCCAAGGGAGAAATGCGCAAATATCGGGGAAACGAGGTATCCATGATTTTTCAGGAGCCAATGAGTTCGTTGAATCCTGTATTTACGATTGGCAACCAAATCAGTGAGGTCATCCGGCAGCATCAGAAGCTGAGCAAACCCGAAGCACGGCAGAAAAGTATAGAGATGCTGGAAAGGGTAGGTATACCTGGCGCGTCGAAAGTGGTAGGTTATTTCCCACATCAGTTGTCGGGAGGAATGCGTCAGCGGGTGATGATCGCAATGGCCTTGGCCTGCCAGCCAAAACTGCTCATCGCTGATGAGCCGACGACGGCTCTGGATGTAACGATACAGGCTCAAATTTTGAATTTAATCCACAAGCTGAGCAAGGAAGAGAATACAGGCATCATTCTTATTACCCACGATTTAGGTGTCGTCGCGGAAATGGCTGACCGGGTAGTCGTGATGTATGCCGGGGAAGTAGTCGAGGAAGCGGACGTATTTGAATTGTTCGAAAAGCCGGGCCATCCCTATACGATCGGACTGCTAGGATCACTCCCTAAGCTTACGGAACAGAGAGAATGGCTGGATTCCATTCCCGGTACCGTTCCTAATATGATGCAGATGCCAAGTGGTTGTCCATTTCATCCCCGCTGTCCTTATGCCCAGGAACAGTGCACAAGGATTCATCCTGAAATACAGGCTAAGAATCCAGGACACTATGTCAGATGTTTACGGATGGAGGAGGTGTCAGTATGAACGAGACAGCACAGAAAACACCGCTTCTCGAAGTGAATGGGCTCAAGAAATATTTTCCGATGAACAAGGGCTGGTTTTCCAGAAAGAGCGGTTATGTACGGGCGGTTGATGATTTGAGCTTTAAGGTGATGCCAGGAGAAACCTTAGGTATTGTAGGGGAATCAGGGTGTGGCAAATCAACAACAGGACAAATGATTACACAACTGCTAGAACCCACGGCAGGCGAAATTCGTTTTCAAGGGCAAAGCCTGTCTGATTTAACAGACGAAGAAGTCCGTAAAGTCAGACGAGATTTACAATTTGTATTTCAAGACCCGTATTCCTCTTTAAATCCAAGAATGAAGGTTTTTGATATCGTCGCGGAACCGCTGCAGGTACACGGGATTGCTAGAGGCAAGGAGCTTAAAGCTGAAGTTTTTCGACTGTTGGAAACGGTAGGGTTAGGCGCGCATTTAGCGGATCGGCATCCCCATGAATTCAGTGGCGGGCAGCGTCAACGGATTGGCATAGCGAGAGCACTGGCTATGAAACCGAAGCTCATTGTTTGTGATGAACCTGTATCCGCGCTGGATGTGTCAATTCAGGCTCAGATTTTGAATTTGTTAAAGGAGCTTCAGCAGCAGTTCCAGCTTACCTACATTTTTATTGCCCACGGGTTGCCCTCCGTCAAGCATATTAGCGACCGCATCGCGGTGATGTACTTGGGCAAAATCGTGGAGCTTGCAGATCGTGACGAGTTGTTTGCAAGACCGCAACATCCGTATACAAAAGCATTGCTTGAGGCAGTGCCTGTTCCTGATCCGAGGCTGCGTAAAGAACGGATCACATTGACGGGGGAAATCCCCAATCCTGCCAATCCGCCTTCGGGCTGTACTTTTCACACGCGTTGCCCCTATGCACAAGAGATATGCCGACTACAGAGTCCATTGCTCGAAGAGCATACTCCAGGACATATTGCTGCCTGTCATTTTCCCCTGCATGAGCAGGTGGCTCACGAATAGATGAACTTTTGGAAGTAGGCGTTAACCAAAAAAAGGAGGCTACTCATGAATAAACGATCAATTGTACCGGAGGATTTGTACGGATATCAGTGGATCAGTGATCCCACAATAAGCCCCGATGGAACGATTGCCTACGTCAATAAAAGCATAGATCGCCCAAAGAATGACTACCAAACACACATCCGTGTCGCATCCCTTCTTGGGAACGACGATCAGCCGTTGACCGGTGGCCACAAGGATTCGGCTCCAGCTTGGTCACCCGATGGATTACAGCTAGCTTTTTTACGTCTGGCGAATGGAAGCAAACAGCTATGGACGGTTCCGGCTGAAGGTGGAGAGGGACAGCAGCAGACGGAGGTGAAGCGGGGAGTGGGTGCATTCGTCTGGTCACCGGACGGAAAGTATATTGTATTCACAAGTATGGTGAGTATACACGCTGAGCGGGAAGCCATGGGGCTTGAGGAATATAGCAAGCAATCCGGTGAGCGGGGACGTATCGTGGATCGTACCACTCCCAAAGCTGAAGGATCGGGCTGGTGGAATGGTCTATTTAGTCATTTATATGTATTGGAGCTTGAAAACGGCCGGATCACGCCAATAACGTCGGGACCTTGGAATGCATCTTACCCTGTATGGTCCACGGACAGCAAGCAGATTTCCTTCTTGTCCAAACGTGTAGACGACGACATGAAGGATGCAGACATGCTTTCGTTTTCGGATGTGTATACGATCGATTGCGACGGCGGTAATCTGGTGAAAGTTACGGATTCCAGCTTGGCGATTAGCCAATTTTCGTATGCCCCAGACGGCAAATCTTTGACTCTGATCGCCAGTGATCGCATTTATGGAAGTGGTAGCCAGAATCGACTATACACCGTGCCTGTTACGGGGGGAGCCCCGGAACTATTGGTTCCTGAATTAGACATGCAAATCGGCAACTTCGCCTTAAGCGATATGAAATCATTTGGTCCGTCTCCATCTCCGTTATATGCTCCTGCACGATTGAAGCCAGCGATGTATGTGCTCGGGACGTTGCAGGGTGCTGTTCATATATACCGCATCACAATGGACGGGGATGTTCAAGCGGTGACTGGCGGAAGTGATAGAGATATCTATCAGTACACGCTATCTGCTGACGGCCGCTATTTGGTTTTTGCTGCACTTGATGTGGACCGGCCAGGCGAGCTGTATCAAATGAATCTGGAGACAGGGGAAGAGAAGCGACTTACGCACCATAACGACGATCATATGGCTTCCTTGCAAGTGAGTTCACCAGAGACGTTTTGGTTTGAGGCTTCGGATGGCTTCAAGGTACAAGGATGGATTTTCAAACCGGCCGGAATGGTACCGGGGGATCAGGTTCCTTTGATCTTACAAATTCACGGCGGACCCCATGCGATGTATACCGGCACGTATAGCCATGAAATGCAGACGCTCCTTGCGCAGGGATATGCCGTGCTCATGACCAATCCGCGCGGTAGCTTTGGTTATGGTCAGGATTTTGCTCAGGCCTGCCGGGGGGACTTTGGGGGAGGAGATTATCGTGATCTGCTGGACGCCTTGGACTTTGTGCTGAGCCAGTTTGATTGTATAGATGAAACCAGGCTCGGGGTGGCTGGCGGCAGTTATGGCGGCCTGATGACCAACTGGATCATTTCTCACACGAACCGATTTCGAGCTGCCGTTACGCAACGCTGCATCTCCAACTGGCTCTCCTTCTATGGCTTGAGCGATATTGGTATTTCCTACACAGAGGGAATCGTTGGGGCTAACCCGTGGGAAGATCCTGAGCTACTCTGGTCCAAATCCCCATTGGCACATGTAAATAGCATTGAAACTCCGTTGCTGATTTTACACGGCGAGGAAGACCTGCGCTGTCCTGTTAGCCAAGGGGATGAGTTGTTTACGGCTCTTAAGCGGTTGGGTAAAATAACACGCCTCATTCGATATCCCGGGTCCAATCATTCATTGCTAAAGAGCGGTAAACCGTCCCTTCGTGTGGATAACTTTGAACAAGTGGTGGCTTGGTTCAATTCCTGCTTGAGTAAAGGAGTATACTCCAATGAGTAAAGTGAAATTGTCCATCCCAGTGGCCTTTCTGATCGAGAACTTATGTACGAGTGGTGAACCAAAAGACGTCATCATTGAATGTATCAAAAAACAGGATTTCACTCCTTTGCTCGACAAGGTTAAAGAAAAAACAATGGATTTCAAAGAACGTTGTCAAACGGCAGAAGACATAGGAGACGAGTGGGAAGAAGCGATCCTTAGTGGTTATGAATTTAAGTTTTTACACATCAATGGATTGAAAAGGCTGCTTTATTTTCGTTTGGATCGAGCCCTAGATCGCGATTATGAGCAAGATGGGATCACGTTGAAAAATCTGTATCTTGATCCTATCGAAATTGATACTTTACAAGGGCTCATCGGCAGACAGTGGCAGGTGATTGCTGAAGACAATGAAGCTGCAGGTAACGTGCAGAGGAGAGTCAGCATTAAGCTTTTATACCGAAATGAAGATGATTCTTAAAAAGCAAATAGTATTTAATGCCCAAACGTACAAATGATATTGCCCATGTGTACGTTTTTTTCTGTTTGTTTTTTTGTAAAATAATATATAAATGATTTCTGTTCAAACTAAATGGACCAGGCGCTCTCATAGCGGCGTTGTCTCTAATAAGTTGAAAAGCCGAATTCAGAATTGTAGGAGGGAATTATGATTGATGTATTCAATGAACAGATTCAAAATCTAGATCCAGAAATAAGTGAAAGTGAAGGTGAATTTGAGAAGAAAGATATTTCAAAAGTGTTAACTATAATATGGATTTTTATAATTTATAGTGAGTCTGTCATTCTTCAACATTTGTCCAGCGGTCTAAATCTGCCGCAAAGTGTCTTATTCACTGTAATCATCATATTGCACATCCTCTTGTACTTGCATGCTCAAAGAGTTGCAAAATATTTTTCATGGGCTTATTTTGTTGTGCAAGGGGGATTGATCTTTTCAAGTGCATTTCTTCTACCTGAAAGTTTCTCCATTGTACTGGTTGGGTTAATGCCAGTTTTGGTGGGTCAGAGTATAGGCATTTATTACAAGCCGCTTAAGGTTATTCTTGTATTTTTGATCTCCTATGTACTTTTTTGTGTGGCTGTGGTCTGGCATAATGATGGCAAGCAATTTGTGTTGTTCATCCCGCTGTTTTTTCTAATTGCAGTTGTTATAGTAGCTTATGCCGTTCTTTTTCTCAAACAAGTCAAAGCACGAATCCGAACGCAAAACGTTCTTAAAGAACTTGAAATTGCACATCAAAAGGTCGAAGAACTTACAATTGCTAACGAACGACAACGTATGGCCCGTGATCTTCATGATACGCTGGCTCAAGGGCTTGCTGGGCTAATCATGCAACTTGAAGCCATTGATGCCCATCTGACAAAAGGAAGTACGCAAAGAGCTCAGGAGATCGTCCAACAATCGATGTCACAAGTGCGAAGAACATTGTCTGATTCAAGGCGAGCTATAGACAATCTGCGTTCGAAAACCATCTCGGAAGTTGATTTTGCAGAAGCAGTGGAGGAAGAAATACAGCGATTTACAATGGCTACGAGCATTCGTGTAATACGCAACATCAAAATTAAAGCTTCAGTTCCCAGACTGGTGTTCGAACATGGATTGTTTATTATAAGCGAGTGTTTAACCAACGTAGCGAAGCATTCACATGCTAATACCGTATGGATTAATATTTTAGATAACGAAGGCAAGATTGAAATCGAGATTCGCGATGATGGAAAGGGATTTGATACGGATATTATTGCCAAGCAAACAGGGCATTACGGAATAATAGGTATACATGAACGTGTACGGATACTGGGTGGAAAAATCAATATTAGCAGTATATTTCAAGAAGGTACAGCTATAAAAATAGAGGCGCCTCTTACTAAAGGAGACCTATCATGAAATACAAGATTTTAATTGTCGACGATCATTGGGTAGTTAGAGAAGGATTAAAGCTGGTGCTGGAGACCAATGACAGTTATGAGGTTATTGGTGAAGCCGGAGAAGGTGTAACGGCTCTTAAATTGATTGAAGAACTTCAGCCACATGTCATATTGTTGGATTTATATATGCCACAAATGAGTGGTTTGGAAACCATGAAAGCCCTCAGAGAAAAACAAAATGAAACACCAGTCATTATCCTGACGACCTATAACGAAGATGATTTAATGATTAAGGGACTCTCTTTGGGAGCAAAAGGATATTTATTAAAAGATACCAGTCGAGAAAATTTATTTCGCACTATTGAGTCTGCGCTAAGGGGGGAAACGCTGCTTCAGCCAGAAATAACAGCAAGGGTATTCGCTGCCACGAATAAGAGAGAAGCTGAGATAGAGTCACACGAAAGAAACTTAGTTCTGACTGATAAGGAAAAGTATATATTAAAGTCTGTTGCACATGGTTATAAAAGTAAGGAAATTGCGTTTGATATGGGAATTTCCGAGCGTACCGTAAAGGCACATTTAACGAATATTTATAACAAGCTTGGTGTTGATTCCAGATCGGAAGCTGTTGCTGTTTCGCTGGAACGTGGTATTTTACAGCTTTAGAAATAATAACTGAAAATATGTTATTTATTTGCCCAGTCGTACATAAGGTGCTTGCCCCTTTGTACGATTTTTTTGTTTGTTCATTGTTATAACATGAAAAAAGGATGAAAAAGTTTACTTGACCCACGGGTTGCTGATAGCACCTTTAGAAGAGGGAATCAGAGAGGATGACATTAGTTGAAGAGAAAAGGAATCAGAATAATGATTGCAGGGGTTGCATTAGCTATAGTAGCTTCTGGTTGCTCCAGTGCAACGGAGAACTCTGTAACACAAGCCAGTCACCCGGTAAAAGTGGAGAAACTTGCAATGAAACCTTTGACCAATGATTTTAATTTGGCGGGGACATTGCAGGCAAGTAATGAGGCCAATGTTTCCTTTGAAGCGGATGGACGTATATTGAACACCATGGTCGAGGTTGGAGATTCAGTAGAAAAAGGGAGTGTCCTTGCGAAGTTAGATACATCTGCTTATCAGTTACAGCTGGATCGGGCAAAGGCAACCATGGAAAAGGCACAGGCGGGTGTTAGCCAAGCGGAGGCTTCTGTTCAATCGGCACAGGCGGGCATTCATAGTTCACAATCCCAGGTCAATGCGGCCCAATCCAAATTGCAGGAATTGAACAATGGCGCCAAAAAGCAGGAGATTGCACAGTCTCAAAATGCGGTTACTGTAGCAACTAATAATTACAACAAGAAGAAAGCGGATGCCGCACGGTCCCAAAGTCTATTCCAGGCAGGTGCAGTATCCTTAACGGAAAATGAGAATGCACAGTTGGAATTAACGAACGCACAAGAAAGTTTAAGTGATGCGCAAGAGAAATTGTCTCTTTTGCTTGCAGGGGCATCCCAAGAACAACGTGCACAAGCTTCGGCTGGGGTAGATCAGGCTAGAGCAGGGCTGGAGTCAGCTAGGGCTACTAGGCAACAAGGGATAGCCAGCAAAGCCCAGGCGCAGGCTACCTATGAGGATGCACTGGCTGCTTATGAACAGTCATCCTTGTCACTGAAAAAAGCTACTTTAACCTCCCCGATCACTGGTGTTGTGATTGAAAAAAAGATATCTGATGGTCAATTGGGCTCCAGCGGGAGTGAGGCATTTGTTGTCGGAAATATCAAGACTTTAAAAGTACTTCTCCCCGTACCGGACAGTGAAATCTTATCGTGGAAGAAAAACCAAAAAGTAAATATATCTCTCTATGATGAAATCAGAACAGGGACTGTTACCCAGATCTATCCATCGACTAATTCCAAAACGGGGAGCATCAATGTGGAAGTTAGCATTGCCAATCCTGAACTGGATTGGAAGCCTGGTCAAGTCATAAGCGCATCTAAAAGCATGGATCAAAACGAAGCACTTTTAGTGCCCGTAGAGGCCGTAATTAGTACGGGAAATGACCCTTATGTCTTTAAAGCTATAAATGGAAAGGCCGTTAAAACAGTGATTAAACTGGGAAAAGTGACTAATAATCAGCTCGAAGTTGTCTCTGGACTACAGGCAGGCGATCAAATCGTTACGCAAGGAGCAGGCACCTTATTTAATGGTGATTTAATTGGGAATGATGTACTTGGGAAATCGGAGGAGTCGTCCGAATGATTAAATATATCGTTAAAAAGCAGAAAATTACACTCATTTTCTTTGGCATGTGCATTGTGCTAGGGCTCTACAATTTTACATCGTTACCTAAACAGGAGCAGCCCGATGTTATTCCCTTGTCAGCCAGTGTTACAACCATCTATCCGGGCGCCTCACCCGAAAGAATCGAGCAAACCATTACTAAGGTCATGGAACAGAAAATTAAAGCAGTACAAGGTGTCAAAACGATTTCTTCCACTTCATCTAAAGGCCAATCCAGTATAACTGTAGAAGCTTTTGAAGATGCGGACCCGACAAAGGTGTGGGCTGATCTTCGTACAAAGGTACAGGATGCACAGTCCGAGCTTCCAGATGATGCGATGCAGCCTATTATCAATGATAGCATGACAAGCTCTTTCATTGGTTCATATGCGATTACTTCTGATAAAATTGAGAATTTATACTCGTTAAATGAATTGATGAACAAATGGAAGGATCAATTAAAAACGGTTTCGGGTGTTTCGCAAGTTAATATTCAAGGAATACCAGATCAAGAAGTACGAATCAGTTTAGACACACAAAAGATGCAACAATATAACATCTCCTGGGAGCAGGTCGTTCAAGCAATCAAAAATGAGAATGAAAGAGTTCCTACAGGAAGTATGGATTTCAATGAGCGTACTTATCAGCTGACGGTAAATGCCTCTACCGATCCATCTATTCTAAATAACGTCCAGATTTCAAGCAATGACGATGGATTCCCGATATCTCTCAAAGATGTAGGGACAGCCTCACTTGTTTTTAAAAAAGCGGCTAGTTATACGTATGTGAATAACAAGCCTGCTATTTCAATCAGTGTGAGTGGAGATACGGGCACAGACGTGCCAACGGTATCTAAAGCGACAACAGCCAAAATTAATGAACTTGTGAGCAGTTTACCGAAGAATGTGCATTTTGAGCTGCTTTTTGCACAAAATGATCGAGTCAATGAAATGTTTGGAAACCTGACCAAAGAGATGATCATCGCTATTATATCGGTCATTGTTATATGTACATTAGGTTTAAATTTGCTGACTTCTGCATTTGTTGCCTTGGCCATTCCTGTTTCCATCGCCATCGGCTTTATTTTCTTGCCCACAACAGGAATCACGCTGAATCAAATTTCAGTCATCGGATTAATCATTGTGCTAGGGATATTGGTTGATGATGCCGTCGTGGTCAATGACAATATTGAACGCCGACGCACTGAATTTGGGGAAGATGCTACGGAGGCGGCTATTAAAGGGACGAAAGAGGTATCCTTATCGATCATTACAGCTACGCTAGCTACGGTTGCAGCATTTGCCCCGCTTTTATTCCTGCCGGGCACCATTGGTGACTTTATTAAACCGATACCTACCGTTATTTCGTTAACGATGCTGGCTTCCATGATTATGTCGCTAACGATCATTCCTATTTTCCGTCAATGGTACGATCAACGTCGTAAAGGAAAAGAGAGTAGTAAGAAAGTTAAGCCACCTGGACTTCTGGGGAATCAAATCCAGTCTCTATCCAATGTGTACTCTAAAAACTGGATGCCAAGGATCCTGCGACGTCCACTGTTAACAGCGCTTATTGGTCTTATGATGGGTACAGCAGCTTATGGACTACTTGCTGTTGTTCCCATTGAATTATTTCCGGATTCTGATAAAGCGGATGCTACGATCAGCGTAACGATGCCAGAAGGAACGTCGTTGCAGGCAACCAATCAGGTTATTAACGAGATTGGGAGCTGGGTCAAAAAACAGCCAGAAACAGAGCGACTGGCGGCAACGGCAGGTGGAGGAGCACCTCAGCTGTACAGCGATGTTGCAGGTGGTCACGGCTCTGGGGGAGCGGTAAACGGCCAAATTGCTGTCGTTGGAAAAGAGGGGCTATTTGATCTCAAAAAAACAGTGGATAACTGGACCCATACGCTACAAGCTAAATATCCATCTGCATTAATCAGCATTCGTGTTCCCCAATTAGGTATTCCGGTCGGCAGTGCGGTGTCTATCCGTATTAAAGGAGAAGACATGGATAAGCTGCAAAACATGACAACTAAAGTCAAAGAAATTGTTGCGGGGACCCCCGGAGCTGTAGATGTGACCGATAATATGGGTATGCAAAGCTATAATCTGAATTTCCAAATCAATCAGCAAGCCCTGGATAAATATCAGGTTAGCTATTCCGATTTAACGCGTACCTTGTTACTAATGGGTGACGGTGTGAATGTAACGGATTTTGATACGGGTAAAGAATTGCTTGATATAAATGTATATATGAACAAACCAAACAATGATCCTGAGGTATTATTCCAACAATTAAGCGTGAACAATTCGGCAAGGGAGCAAATCCCCTTATCCCAATTAGCCACGATGAAACCGGACTTTTCCATCCAGCAAATCCACCGCTATGATTTGGAACGGACGGTAACGATCTCATCCGATGCAAATGGGCGTACAGCTACAGAACTCACTCAGGACATCCGTAGCAAACTTACCAATACACAGTTTGAGCCAGGCTACACATGGGAGATGGGAGGGGAAACATCCGCGCAGTCCGATATGTTTAAGGATTTGGGCAAATTAGCTGTGATTGTTATTTTTCTTATTCTCCTCTTAATCACCATGCAGTTTTACTCGGTTTCCACACCGCTAATTATTATGACCACTGTTTATCTGGCAGCGGCAGGAGGAATCCTTGGAAGTTTTATTTCAGGGATGCCCATTGGATTCATGAGTATTATGGGTATCATTTCACTTGCTGGTATCGTCGTGCGTAACGGTATTGTGTTAATAGAGTTTATTGAAGATGCGCGGCGTGAAGGCGCTGATTTAACAGACGCGATTCTAATGGCATGCTCTGCCCGTTTCCGTCCGATCTTGCTTACTTCGCTAACTGCGATTGTGGGTATGATCCCCATTGCCACAATAGGGGAGATCTTGTTCAAACCGTTGGCAACGACCATTATTTTCGGACTGATTTTTTCAACTATTTTAACATTGTTTGTAGTTCCAACTCTGTATATGGTCGTAGCTCATCTGAAGCTGAAACGGAAGCATAAGAAGGAAAAGGCTATAAATAGCGATAGCTCAATGACCTTGTAGGTAAATATAGAAAAGAATATACTTCATTTTTCCTTATTATTATGAAATCGTACATTAGACGAGTGTCTTAATGTACGATTTTTTCTTTTGTGATTATTATTTCATTGACAGAGTCCACAAAAATCATTACTATAATTGTTGCAAAAGTCCACTAAATTGGGGGAGTTATGATCAATATAAATGCTAATATTATAGCGGATATGAGGCGTTTTAATCGGTTCTATACGAATATACTGGGTGTTTTAGATAGACATGTGCTGGATAGCGGATATTCCTTTACCGAGGCCCGTGTCATTATAGAGATCGGGTTGATCGAGCCATGTATTGCGAATTCTCTAGTCGAATCTCTTAAAATTGATCGCAGCTATATGAGTAGGATCATTGCTAAATTTTGCAAAGAGGGCTTTCTTGTTAAGGAAAATTCAACGTTGGATAATAGAACAAATCTGATTCGTTTGACTCCTAAAGGAAAGGAGTTCTATAACCAACTGAATGAAAGGTCTGATGAACAAATTCTAAAATTAGTTCAAGGACTTTCAGAAGAAGAGATAAAGGAATTACATGCTTCTATGTTGTTAATTCAGAAGAAATTGGATAATTTGGAGAGGATACAGAATGATACGATTTGAATGCGACTATACCGAAGGTGCTCATGAGCGCATATTAAAGCGACTACTGGAGACTAATGATGAACAAACTCCAGGTTATGGTGTCGACGATCATTGTGAAAAAGCCAGAGCATATATTAAAGAAGCATGTGACTCCCCAAATGCGGATGTACACTTTTTGGTTGGAGGTACACAGACCAATACCACCGTCATTTCTTCTATTCTGCGTCCGCATCAAGGCGTCGTTGCGGCAGTTTCTGGACATATTGCCGTACATGAGACCGGAGCGATTGAAGCTACTGGGCATAAAGTACTTACTTTGCCAAGTGATGATGGGAAAATCCGGGCCGTGCAGGTAAAGGAGCTGTATGACGCTCACTGGAATGATGCCGCTCCTGAGCATAGTGTACAGCCCGGGATGGTTTATATTTCCCAACCTACTGAAAATGGAACGATTTATAGCAAATCAGAGCTAGAAGCATTAAGTAGAGTCTGTCAAGAGTGTGGTTTACCACTGTTTATAGATGGAGCCCGATTAGGCTATGGCTTGGTGGCCGAAGATAGCGATGCATCTTTAGCAGATATAGCACAGCTTTGCGATGTGTTTTACATTGGCGGGACCAAAATTGGAGCCTTGATGGGAGAAGCAGTAGTCATTCTAAATGATACATTGAAAAAAGATTTCCGATATATGATCAAGCAAAAAGGAGGACTGCTGGCTAAGGGAAGAATGTTGGGCATTCAATTTGAAACTTTGTTTGAAGACGGTTTATACGTTGAAATCTCCAAACACGCTATAGATATGGCCATGCTGCTTCAAAACGGATTATCTGAGCAAGGGTTTTCTTTTCAATACCGTTCTACAACCAATCAGCAGTTTCCGATTTTACCAGATCGTATACTAAAGGCATTGAGTGAAAAATATACTTACTCCTTTTGGGAAAAGGTTGATGATACACATAGTGCAGTTCGATTCTGTACCAGTTGGGCTACGAAGAAAGAAAATGTTGAAATGCTGATTCAGGATATTAAAGCATTGCGATAAAGGTCATAGAAAGAGTAATTTATAATTTTAAAGATGGAGAATGACTATGGAATAGCCATACTTCGTTGCATGCATTGCAGCGAAGTATGGTTTTTTTGTGCATTTTACTTATTCCAAAGCGGCTTGTCTTTAGTTCCATGAAAGAGCAAGTGGATATAAAAATGGAAAAACAAGACAAGAGCGGATGTATAAAATCGGCGTCTAATTCTTTACACTGAATATCTACCGAACCTGCTTGCGGTACTGAAGAGGGGAGAGCCCAGTTATTTTTTTGAAGATTTTATTAAAGTGGGAAGCATGACCGAACCCAACTTCCTCTGCAATATGCTGGATTTTGTCTTTGGTGGTTCGAAGTCTTGTTTGGGCCGCTCTGACCCTCACTACGCGGATGTATTCGCTGAAATGAAAACCAGTCAACTTTAGAAAGATACGGCTTAGGTACGCTGGACTAATGAAAAAGCAGGCGGCCACTTGTTCGAGAGTTAACGGTTCATTGTAATGATCCTGAATAAAAGAAGAAATTTCCGTGATTTTCTGATGCATGGGATGAGAGGAAACAGGTTCACTTCGCTCGATCGATTCCGATCGGTGCACCAGGATAAGCATTTCCAACAGTAAATGCTGTACGCAACGGTCATGCAGAGGCTGCTTATTCCTGCATTCGGTATTCATCTGTAGGAATAAACGTTCAACCTCCACTTGCTCTCTCGCAGGTAAGCGAAGCAACGCGGATTGCTGATACGGCGGCAGGTCAAGAATGTCATGATCCTGCTGTGGGAGAAACGTCGGAGAAAAATGAATCAAGATGCGCTCTGTTTCCTGCAATTGCGTACTGGCGGTAGAGTGCAAGTCATGAGGAAGGATGAATATCAGATCTCCCTTGCGAGCGGTGTATACCTTGCCATTCATAAAATAGATGCGTTCGCCTCGCAGTAAGAGATACAGCTCATAGTTCTCGTGGACATGAGGCCGGGGCATAACTGTGAAACCGGTACGATAGATGTGATGAATGGAGAATTGTTGTTCGCCAATGACATATTTATCTTCTTTCATTTCATTCATGTGCTTCTTCCTTTACAAATTAAGATAAGTAAGCGCATTCATATACCAACAGTATATATGACAACCTGCCAATGATAAAAGCAGAAAAGATTGATGAAAGGAGGTGAAGGCGCTTCTGAACGTCTCGGATCGTATTTTTATAAAAATATGCGCTGATGTGGAAGAAAATCTTAGGGAGGAAACAGAATATGAGCAAGCAGCGTACATGGAAAAAGGTGCTATGTAATGTGGTTGTGGGTTCATTGTTGTTGACCTTGTGCCCACCACTAATCCAAGCGGAGCCTGCGGTAGGAACAGAGATCGCAAAGGTGGCAAAAGTGGCGACGGATATTCCGGCGTTTCCGGGGGCGGAGGGTGGCGGTAAATATGTTACCGGTGGACGCGGAGGTGAAGTGTATGAGGTCACCACGCTGGCAGACTACGGCAAAGGGGAACAGATCATACCCGGATCTCTTCGCGCAGCGGTCAGCTCCGATAATCGGACGGTCGTATTCCGGGTGGGTGGAACGATTCATCTCAAGGAGCCACTTAAAATCTTGGGAAACAACCTGACGGTTGCTGGTCAGACAGCTCCTGGCGACGGTATAACTGTAAGCGATTACAAAACAGGGATTGATGCAGATAACGTCATTCTCCGTTACCTGCGTTTCCGATTGACCGACCGTTACCCCAGTGAGGATGACGCGTTAGGGGCCAGATACCATAAAAACATAATGATTGATCACTGTTCCTTTAGCTGGTCGGTGGATGAGGTACTGAGCCTGTATGACAACGTCAATACAACGGTACAATGGTCCATTGCGTCCGAAAGTATGCTAATGACCACTCACCAGAAAGGTCGCCACGGCTATGGCGGCATATGGGGCGGACGAAATTCCACCTATCATCATAACTTGTTGGCTCACAATGCAAGCCGTAATCCGCGTTTTCCAACCGATAAAAAACAAATCGATGCTGTGGAAATGACCAATAATGTCATTTATAACTGGGGGTTTTTCTCTTCGTACGGCGGCGGTGAAGGATCGTATAATGTGCTAAATAACTATTATAAGTATGGCCCCAACACATATCAGGACGTTCGCGGTCAAATCTTTGTGGACGTGGGTAGTAAAAAATATAAAACACGCATCTTTATTGGTGGTAACTACATGTACGGCAATGACTCGGTTACAAAAGACAACTGGCAGCTTGGAACATCCATTGGGTCAATTATTGATCCTTCCACCCGTTTGGCGGAGCCGATTGAAGTTAGAGGGGAATACGACAACGGAATCTCACCAGATGCGTATGGTCCATATCAAGCGACAGATGCACAAACCGCATATACTGAGGTGCTTGCCGGCTCAGGAGCCACGCTGCCAAGAAGAGATGCGGTGGACGCTCGAATTATGAATGATGTGAACAATGGAACGGGTGCGTTTATTAACTCTCCGCGTGAAGCAGGGTGGATTTATGACGATTATAACGTAACGACGACGGAGCTTTCTGACAGTGACCATGATGGAATGCCAGATGAATGGGAACGTGCCAATGGGCTGGACCCCAATAATGCAGATGACCGTGACGGTCAGGGGCTTGCCGGTACAGGGGCGTATGCTCATTTTGCCAAGGGTTATACGAATCTTGAGGTCTATTTAAATGATCTTATTGAGAAGCTAGCGAATGGAAATGAGGTGGATAATCCAGAGGCCGTCGTTCAGGTGTCGGATGCAAACGGACGTTCACTAAAGCATAACGATATTTTGGAAGCAGGCCGGGATGCGACCATAACAGCAACAGCCAAGGACAAAGATGGTATTGCTCACGTTGAATTTATCATTGACGGCAAACTTGTTGGTAAAGTAGAGACCGCACCTTATCATCTCGATTGGAATCATGTAACAGATGGTACCCACAATATTATTGTACGGGTGACCGACCGCAAGGGGACTGCTGTATTTTCCAATCCTGTTACCATTCACGTCAATACGACTGCGCCATCGGGAAGTTGGCTCAGCGAAGAGATTGGCTCTGAGGGCAACGATGGTTATATAAAAGGGCATACTCAGGTCTTAAAAGAAGATGCAAGCGGCAGCAGCATACGACTGAAGTCAGCGGGAGACGTTGACGGTAAGGCAGATCTTTTCCATTATGCTTATCAAAAATGGGAAGGTGACACTGAGATCACAGCCCGTGTGGAACAAATTACCCCGGTGGATGATAATGCCGAAGCGGGTGTAATGATTCGTGAATCGCTGAAGCCTGGATCAAAAATGGCTTTTATGTCTTTAGCATTTGTTAAATATGGCAAACAGGGTATTCTTATCAGTCGTGATCAAACCGATGGTAAGACGAAACGCGCGTCAATGGAGGCTTTTATTACAACGCCATATTCGGTTCGTCTTGTACGACAAGGACAAAAGGTTACCGGCTGGGTATCCGCAGATGGTGTGACGAACTGGGAGAAGGTTGGTGAAACTGTTATAGATGTGCCGGAAAATCAGCCGTTATTGTTCGGGTTGGCTACCGATGCATCCAAACAACAAAACGATGTATGGAATTACAATACGTCGGAATTCAGCAATGTCACCATCCGCAACCTGACAGACTCAGGAGGAACTCATCCCACTAGTGTGGTGGTAGCGACCTATGGCCCTGCTGACTTTAGATCTCTTCAGGCAGCTATTGACGCAGTCCCTGACGACAGCAACACAAGGACAGTTATCCATCTCAAAAACGGTACGTATCGTGAAAAAATAAAGGTGAATTCCTCCAAAAAAAATCTGAGCATTATCGGAGAAGATCGCGACAAAACGATCATTTCTTTTGATGATACGGCCAAAACCGTGGTGGACGGAAAAGAATTAGGAACAAGCAACAGCTATACAATGCGTGTGCAAAGTCCCGATTTTGTGTTGGAGAATGTCACGGTTGCCAATACAGAAGGAACTGGGCAGGTGCAGGCTGTAGCGTTATATGCCGAAGGCGATCGTGGTAAGTATCACAATGTCAAAATTACCGGCCTACAGGATACGTTGCTTGTGAACCGTGGCAGACAGTATTTCAAGGACAGCTACATCAGTGGCAGTGTAGATTTTATATTTGGCAATGCACCTGCCGTGTTTGATAATTCGATCATACACAGCCTGCGTGCTGGATATGTGACAGCAGCTTCAACAGAAGAGAACAAGCCGGGCTTTGTATTTATTCAATGTCGGCTGACAACAGAAAATGGCTTGACAGGCAAGGTGGATCTCGGACGGCCATGGCGCCCTTACGCTCATGTTACTTTTTTGAAGACCTATATGGATGACCATATCAAGCCGGGCGGCTGGAACAATTGGGGCAAGGAATCCAATGAGCAGACCGCAAGATTTGGAGAGTTTGACAACTTTGGGCCAGGTGCAGAAAGTAGCGGGCGTGTACCTTGGGCCAAACAGCTTACCGCCGATGAAGCAAGCCAGTACACCGTTGAAGCTGTTCTGAGCGGGACAGACCATTGGGATTGGCGTCTTTAAATTTGATGTTCAATGGTTAAGCGGGGCAAGCGCTTCTAGCGTTCAGCCTCGCTTATTTCTATAGTTTGAGTAGAGGATACATACTTAATTTTCGGTGTTGAAAATACTTGTTTATATGGTAAATGTTTGCTATGTTAAAAGTGCATTTATTTCAAATTGTAATTTATTATTGATTTGGAGGTGTAAGGTATGGCACGTGTGTTAGTAGTGATCACGCCTGCTGAAGGCCATGTTAATCCGACACTAGGATTAGTGAAAAGGTTGGTAGACAGTGGGGAGGATGTTGACTATGTGTGTACGGAAGAATATCGTACGAGAATTCAACAGACAGGAGCACAGATGATCACCTACCCTTTTGTTGATGATGCTTTTTCTAAAGACTCTGATTTAAAGCCAGCAGAATACAAACATCATTATCAATTTGTGTACATGATGGTAAAAGGTATGATTCTTCCGATTATTCCAGAGGTTTTGAGAGTTATTGAAAATAGAACCTATGATTATTTAATCTATGATTCTTTGATGGGCTGGGGAGGCACGATTATTGCAGAGAAGCTAGGAATCCCTGCTGTGTGCTCTATCGCTTCTTTTGCTTTCGTAGAGCCGTTGGGATCGGGACAAGGCATGAATGACAATGATCCGGAGGTGAAAAAGTTGTACACGGCTACGATGCAAATAACGCATCAACTAGCTAATGAGCTTCAGGTTGACGCTCCGGCTATAGAAGAGATTGCTCCTCATGGCGGGCGCTTAAGAATAGTTTATACAAGCCGATATTTTCAACCGCAAGCCGAAAAACTGGATCACAGTTTTATTTTTACAGGTCCTTCTATTGTACCGCGTAAAGATGCTCCATCTTTCCCGTTCGAACAACTTCGTGTTCTGCATCCACAGGCGGTTTACATTTCAATGGGTACTATATTGAATAAAGACTTAGAATTTTATAAGCTTTGTTTTGCAGCATTTCGCGATTTGCCTGTGCAGTTTGTGCTGTCTTCAGGCAATTATACAGACATGGAGCCATTGGCCCCGTGTATCCCTGACAATTTTATAATCAAGCCTTATATTCCGCAATTGGAAATGCTTCAGCATGTGGACGCTTTTGTTACACATGCGGGGATGAACAGTACAAGTGAAGCCCTATATTACAATGTACCGCAGGTCATGATTCCTTTAACATCGGATCAGCCGATCGTAGCCAGTCGGGTGCAGGAACTGGGAGCGGGTGTTGTTGTGGATAAAAATGAGCTTACACCCGCTAGTTTGAGAGCTGCCTTATTAGAGGTATTGAGTCATCCAACCTATAAAGAACAGGCTCGTGTGATCGGCGAATCATTACGCCAGGCTGGTGGGTACAGACATGCGGCAGATACAATTATGAGTCATTTCTCCACCATAGAAAAATAAGCGCAGTCTATATACTGTGATTCCTTTCTTTTAAAGCAGCAGATTTTTCAAACTCTAATTTCTTCGAAATTGCCAGGAGACCAAGGGAGCAGATGATTAGGGCCAAACATACCCAATAGGTGTTTCGGTAACCAATCCATTGAGCGGTTAATCCGCCCATCAAGCTCCCTACCAGTCTTCCGATGGTTGTCGCATTGGAATATAGCGTCGATGCGTACCCTGGAAGAGAGGGCAACAAATCCTGCATGTAACTAATGCCAATGGCAGAAATCACTGCAACAAAAAAGGCTAGAAGAAGCTGCCCCACGAATAGCTGCCACATCTCCGTAGACATAATAACAAGGATATAATAGACAACTCCTGTTAATGCCCCTAAAGATACAAGCAAACGGTTGGAGTATTTAGCTGCTAGTACGCCTAGCATGAGCATCAAGGGGATTTCTAAAATGGCGCAAATACTGGATACTAGAGCAACGTCACTCGTGTCACCTTTTAAATTGTGAATGATGAACAAAGAAATATTTAAACTGTTCATCCAGTGAGACGTATAGAGCAGAGTAAGAACTAAAAAGGGGATCAGAATCTCAATATTTTTATGTAATGTAATGTGATGAAGTGAAAGTTGATTCTTATGTTTAAGCTGAGCGGGAGGCTGCTGGATAAAAAAGAATAAAAGAACAGCAATAAGAACAAAAATAGAGGTCGTTCCCATAAAGATACCCTTAAAGCCCGTATGTGCAATCAAAAAGGAACCAAAAAGCGGCCCGGTAATAAAGCCAAGAGAAAACATAGACCGAAGCGTTGAATTAGCAAAGGCGTGATCCGCAGATTTACTGCGATCTACTGCTTCACGTGCACTGGCAAATAACTGCGGCATCCCAGGAGCACCAATGGCCGTAAAGATCGTCATATAAACAAAAAGTACATAAAAATTTTGGATTACAAGATATCCTGCAAATGCTACGGCATTAAATAACGTACAAATCACCAAAATTTGTTTACGATCTAATCCGGTATCAGAACGTTTGGCAATCAGAGAGCTTATCCATATGCCACAAATCAAAGTCACCGCTGTAAACACACCAAAGGTTCCCACAGATACGCCAAGTGTACTTGTAAAATATACAGCTAAGAAAGGTGCGCTGATGGATATAGCCATGCCTTGCAATAACATGCAGATCATGAACAATGGGTAGTTAGGGATAACGAAAAGATTTTGAATACGCTTTAGCATTTCTTTTTTACACCCCTTCGGATTTAGTAGCAGAAACATTTCTATCCTTCTTAAACTATATATGATTTTAGTATAAAATGTATATTCACATGGGATAAAACTATATTTTTAGAGTGGATGCATAGGTGTATATGGATTTATTCGTAGGGTTGGCCTCAGTGGTTAAAAGCGATCTACGAACTGCTTGATCAGTTCATTCAATAATCTGACGGCCTTCGTAGGAAGGCGATGATCAGCTTTCTTAAGGAAAACCAGCTCACTATTTGGTAATTGTTGATGCAATATTTTGGCATAGGGATGAAAGTGCTTATCTTCTTCACCATAAACGAGCAGGACAGGAAGCTGGATTTCCTTGAGCCGAGAGGTGCAGTTGTACTTCAAGCTGTAACGGTAATATTGTTCGACATTCCTGGGATTTCCCTGCTTCGCATCGTTGAATAACTTACGGAACAAAGATAGCTGTTTCGTTTGTGACCAAGCAATAGAAAGGGCAAGCGTACCGACTGCGCCGATTTTGGAAAGAGCAATGCCCAAAGAAATTTTGTTTCTTAGTCGCCATTCGTTTACTTCCGACATTCCACTGATAACAATTCCTCCCCATGCCCGATCTGGATAAGTCAAGAGGAACTCAAGTACTATCGAGCCTCCGGTAGAATATCCACACAAAAATACTTTATCTAAGCTCATCCGGTCCATCAAATGTTTAATATCCAGGGCGATGAGAGGATAAGTAACCGTTTGTTCGGAAGGCTGACTTTTACCGTGTCCTCTGATATCAAAAGCTATAGTTCGAAAATCGGATGATAACTCTTGGAATTGGTATGTAAAATTTAAGCTTGTGAGTACTGGAGGGTGAATGAATAGGATGGCCATTCCTTCACCAGAATCCATGTAATGCATAGAGTATTCGTTTATGTTTGTAGTAGCCATGGTTATGCTCCCTCCCTGAATGGTTTGATCTTAAATTTGGCCTATTAGATCCAAAAAATTCATGGAGGCGTAACTTTAATTGCTTGTATGAAATACCTTTGTCCCGATGATCCAATACAGGAATAATATTTTTAGTACAAGAAAAAAATAAGAGGATCAAGTTTTTCTAAGAAAGGGACACATACATGGGCATGAAAAATAAAGTTACCATAGCACTAGTGCTAAGTTTATTGTTGATGATCTTGGGCTGTAGAGCGGACTCCAGTCAACAGCTAAAACAACAAAGTGTGAAGTCACCTATCATAGTAAATCAAATGGGCAAAAAACCTGTCATTGTGATCTTGATTGATTCATTAATGGATAAGCCTTTGCAAGATGCGATTCAAGAAGGCCGTGCACCCGCGATGCAATATCTCCTTCATCAAGGGCAATATTTCCCGCAAGTAGTGAGTTCATTTCCCACGATGTCTGTGACAATCGACAGTACATTATTAACGGGAACGTATGCCGACCAACATCATGTGCCCGGACTCGTTTGGTACAGCGACCAAAAGAAACGCATGATTCTCTACGGCAATGGTGCCAAAGAAGCCTTGAAGATAGACCAACTGCAAGTATTCTTAGACGCAATTTACCAATTAAACCAAGTTCATTTGAATAAAAAAACGAAAACCATACATGAGGAATTGGCTGACAAAGGAAAAGAATCCGCGTCCATCAATGCTATTGTCTTCAGAGGGAAAACGAAACATGCCTTAAAAGTGCCTGACTTCATAGCGAATAGCAGCAGGGTGCCAGAAAAAATGATAGTAACAGGGCCTAAATGGTTATCTTATGCAGCTTTGGCACAATTGAATCCGAAAAATAGCTGGAATACTCCTTTGTGGAAAAAATTTGGGATGAACGACGAATTTTCCGCAAAAGATACCGCTTTTCTAATAAGCCAGAAGAAACTTCCAGACGTAACCATCACATACTTTCCAGAGAATGATAATTTGGCGCATAGAAAGGGCCCGACTCAACTGGAGGGAATCGAAAAAGCGGATCAAGCACTGCAAACTGTGTTGAATGCATATGGTTCGTGGGAACAGGCTGTAAACAATGCGACATGGATTGTCATGGGTGACAGTGCGCAAAGCGCTATTTATAATGATCGACAGGTAGCAACGGTTGATTTAAAGTCGCTTTTGAATCATTACCGGATTGCAAAATTAAATCAACCAGTAAGAAACGATGACCAAATCGTGATTGCCGCTAATGAACGGATGGCCTATATCTATGCAATAAACGATAACGTAGAGCTATCCGATGTGGTGAAGTCTTTACAAAAGGAGAACAAGCTCGACATTATCGCTATGAAAGATGGTACAAACCATATTCATGTTACAAAGGGGAAAAATGGTGGCCTGTTTTCTTATCGTCCCGGTGGGAAATTGACCGATGAATATGGACAATCATGGACATTATCGGGTCAAACAAATCTAGTGGATATTACGATAAACAACAACCGGATCAAATATGGAAAATATCCAGACGTTTTGGCGAGGTTACACGGGGCAATGAATTCACATGAAGGAAGATATGTTGTCGTCACGGTCCAACCCGGATATGAACTCGTCGGTGAAAGTTCTCCCACCCACATCGGTGGAGGTGCTCATGGATCGCTGCACGAAAAGGATTCCCTTGTCCCATTAATTATTTCCGAAACGAATACACGCCCCAAAACACTGCGAATTGTGGATATAAAAGACTGGATTCTGCAATTGGTAAACGAATAAGTATTATTCGGTTCTTGATATTAAGATTGAACTCCATTAGCATATAAGCATGTAGTTATATAACCGGAAGGGGGTCACACTTTGGAGCAACTTGGTTATGTAGCCGATCATTTAAAGCTACTGGGAGATAAAAACCGCTTGGCCATGCTTTCCCTGCTAAGAGAAAGAGAATGGTGTGTTTGCGAATTTGTAGATATCTTTGATATGTCGCAGCCAGCAATTAGCCAACATTTGAGAAAATTAAAGTCGCAAGGGATTGTAAAAGAAGAACGACGAAGTCAGTGGGTATACTATTCCTTAAATGTAGACGATAAGCCGCATATTCAAGCTGTTCTTGAGAGTATGCCAGACTCTAAGCAGATTTTAAAAGGGCTGAATAAAGAGGAGCCGATCGCATCTTGTGGACCGGATTCCTCAGCTTGTTCATCCTAAAGGCTACTCCGTTTATATCCTTGGGGATAAACGGTGTTTTTAATATAAGTATATGTTTATAAGGTAATGTAATGGGGGTTTAAAACATTGATTTTGTTGGCATGCATTATATTTTTAGCCACTTTAGTGTTGGTGATCTGGCAGCCTAAAAATTTGTCCATCGGATGGTCTGCCTGCGGCGGTGCCATACTCGCCTTGCTGGTGGGTGTCGTCGATTTGCATGATGTTTGGGAAGTTACTCATATTGTCTGGAATGCGACACTGGCTTTTGTAGCCATTATTCTGATTTCGTTGGTGCTTGATAAAATAGGCTTCTTCGAATGGGCGGCGCTTCACATGGCACGAGCTGCGCAAGGAAGCGGAACCCGGATGTTTGTTTATGTGACCATTCTTGGCGCCGTTGTTGCTGCTTTTTTTGCGAATGACGGTGCCGCCTTAATACTGACACCGATTGTACTGGCGATGGTTCGGGCACTTAAATTGGATGAGAAAATGGTGTTTCCTTTTATCATAGCGAGCGGTTTTATTTCAGACACGACGTCGCTTCCGCTTGTGGTCAGCAACTTGGTTAATATTGTGTCAGCCGATTTCTTTGGGATCACCTTTATGGAATATGCGAGTCGCATGATTATACCTAATTTATTTTCTTTAGCAGCCAGTATAGGAGTACTGTATCTCTTTTTTCGTAAAAGGATTCCTAAAACGTTTGATGCGACACAATTAATCAGGCCTGCGGAAGCGATTAAAGATCCAAAGATGTTCCGTATGTCCTGGATCGTTCTCGCGGTTTTGTTCGTTGGCTACTTTGCATGCGAATTTTTTAATATTCCCGTTTCGGTGGTGGCCGGTATTATTGCTATCTTTTTCTTATTGATGGCGCGTAGAAGCCCTGCAGTGCCGATGAAAGAAATCATTAAGGGCGCTCCATGGGCTATCGTATTTTTCTCCATTGGAATGTATGTTGTGGTGTATGGTCTACGTAATGCCGGTTTGATGGATCTGCTGGCCCATGTGATTCAAGCGGTTGCCAATCAAGGTATGTTTGTGGCCACCATGGGCATGGGTTTTATTGCGGCGATTATCTCGTCGGTCATGAATAACATGCCTACAGTCATGATTAATGCGCTTGCTATAGATGCCACCCATACAACAGGTATGGTCAAAGAGGCACTGATTTATGCTAACGTCATTGGGTCGGATCTCGGGCCGAAGATAACCCCAATCGGTTCGTTAGCCACATTATTGTGGCTGCATGTGCTTCGTTCGAAAAACGTGAAAATTTCTTGGGGGACTTATTTTAAAACGGGTATCATCTTAACTATTCCTACACTTTTTATGACCCTACTGGGCTTATATCTGTGGTTAATCATTTCATAATTGAACATTGAAGGAGACGGTAATGATGGAAAAGAAGAAAATTTACTTTTTGTGCACTGGTAATTCTTGTCGCAGTCAAATGGCAGAAGGCTGGGCCAAAAAATACTTGGGAGACCGTTGGAATGTATACAGTGCGGGCATTGAAGCACACGGCCTTAACCCTAAAGCGGTGCAAGCGATGAATGAAATAGGGATCGATATCTCCGGTCAAACTTCAGATATTATAGATCCTGCTTTGCTGAACAGCGCGGATTTCGTTGTGACCTTGTGCGGAGATGCTGCTGATAAATGTCCTATCACACCTCCGCACGTTCGTCGTGAACATTGGGGGTTTGATGATCCGGCTAAAGCACAAGGAACAGAAGAAGAGAAATGGAGCGTGTTCCAGCGTGTACGGGATGAAGTTGGGGCTCGTATTCGGAAATTTGCGGAGACTGGTGAATAAACAAGGTGCACAGCTATAGTATTTCAAACAAGCACGCCTCCTTAAAGAGGTGGTGCTTGTTTGGCGTTTTTTTCCTTCACAGAATACTCTTCCAGTACCTTTGTTTTATCTCCATAGATCCTATCCAAATGATCTTCTCCCCATAAGCAAAAACGATCAAGCAGATCTTTAAAATCCCATCCATATTCACTAAGCTCATATTCCACTTTGGGGGGAACTTGGTTATAAATGATGCGGTGGATGATTCCATCCTTTTCAAGCTCTCTAAGCTGTTGGGTGAGCACTTTTTGGGTGATTTTCGGAATGAGTTGACGAAGTTCGTATGTACGTTTTCTGCCGCTGGTTAAATGATGTAGGATAATGCCTTTCCACTTTCCACTGATGACCTCCAAAGTTGCATCGATCCCGAGCATATAGGTTTTGGCTTTGTCTTCCATAGACTTTCCCCCTCTCCGACCTGTAGTACAAAAGGCACTAAGGAACCTTAAAGTACCTACAGTACATTGAAGTGCGTACTTCACACTTTAATGTATAACATCCATAATAGCATCTGTAGACAGGGTTCAACAATTATGAGGAGAAAGAAGGTTACGGATACATGAAAGTTCTATTGGTCGTCACGCATCCTAGAGAAGATTCACTTACTCTTGCGGTCATGAATCGTTTTGTAGAGGGATTGAAAGAGAATAAGCACGAGGTAGATATTTTGGACTTGGATCGGGATGGATACAATCCGGTGTACAGCGCTGCAGATGAGCTGGATTGGAATACGCCCCATAAACAATATGCTCCTGAAACACGGAAAGAGATGGATAGAATAGTGGCTGCGGATGCTCTAGTCTTTGTGTTTCCATTATGGTGGTATAGTGTCCCGTCCATGCTAAAAGGATACCTGGATAAAGTGTGGAACATAGGTTTACTTCAGGAGTTCACGACAAAGCAGGTTCTGTGGATGTGCTTGGCGGGAGGGACGAAAGAACATCTGATCAAGTATGAATATCACGATTTGGTTACTAATTATTTGAATAAAGCCATTGCTGGTTACGCAAGAGTAAGAGAGTCCAAGGTGGAGTTCTTCTATGATACTTTGTCCGAATCGAAAGAATACATTGAAGGATTACTGGAGCACGCTTATCAATTAGGTCTGGCATATAAGTGAATTCTATTCTGATAACAATGAGAATTTAATATTATTGAGGATTTCGCAAAATCCTGATTATTGAAAAAGGGTTAAGGCTCGTTAGACGGCACTTAACCCTTTTTTATTTTATAGACGAGACTCTATCCTTTTATAGGCTCATGCATAGGTGCGGATGGTGCCCCTTGCATAGATAACCCGCCGCCAGTTGAGCTTGCTGGAACAACAGGATGTGGTGATCCCTTTTCAGAAGCATTGCCAGCAGTTTGCTTGCCCAGCTTTTGTTTTTCCCACAGTGCTCTGGCGATAACCAGCATGGAGAGTACACCCACATATAGTAACAGAGAACCGAGTTCGGGAAGCATCTCTTGCAAAGGTGCACCACGCAGACCCATGGTACGAAGGAATTTGTACATCCATACAAAGGGGAAGAAATCACCGATTTGAATCGCTAAAGGTGGAAACAGTGATCTGGAAAGAACAGCCCCTGATAAAACAAAAGCAGGCATGAGTATCATCACCATTCTGCCGATGGCTATTCCTGGATGTGCAGCGCCCCATGCAACCAGGACATTGATACAAACGGTACCGAATACATACAGGACAACCGGAATTATAAAGAGAATTGGATTGGCCTCGAAACGGCCTCCTCCAAACACTTTAAGCATCCCGAGAGAGAAGATTAAGCCAGCCGTCGAAAACAGCGTATAAGGAAGCATACGCAGTAGTATGTTGAACGGATTTTGCAGCTCAGCAGCCAGCCTTTTGGAAACCCGGAGTCTAGCGACCAGAGGTAAGCTATTTATATTGAGTATCATAAAAGAGAACATACAAGTGAATGCAAGTATCGTCGTATTCTGATAGTCATTCGTTGGATTAAACAGGGAACGCACTTCCAAGGCGATACCATTGAGGGCCCCTTGGGCCTGTTCTGCGTTCATCCCGGTTTTCAACATAGCTGGAACAGACAGTTCCATATTCTCGGAAACGCTAATTTCCTGCATAGCTGTACGAATCGAAGTAATAGATTGAACATTGGTATTATCGAGAATGAGACCCACGCGGCTGGAAAGGGAACGATTGTGATTATCCTCTAAACCATGCGGCAGGGAAATAACAGCCAAATATTGCTCATGATAAAAATACTGTTCAGGGTTGTCCGTATACGAAACAATCTCAGCTACGTTCATATACGGGGAAGCATCTATTTTCTGAATGAACTCACGGCTGTAAGCTGTGTTATCTTGATCCACCACTACCACGTTAGCGTCGTTAATTTGGCTGCTTGGGAGCAACAGTGAATACCCCAGTACGGCAATCAACGGGAAGATGATAGCTATGATCGGATACTTGGAGTGAACCAGATACGACCATTCATCACGAAGAGATTTCATTTGTATTCACCTCAACTGTCATGCCTGGTAGCAAAGCTGCTTCTCTTGTTACATATACACGTACCTGGAATGTAGCGGTATCTGCTTCTCCTTTTTCACGGGACATCTTCACATTAGCGAATTGTGGTGCGGCAGTTACATAGCGTACCGTACCTTTCAGGTCCTTATTGAGACCAGAGATATGAGTTTTAATTTCTTGATTGGCCTTGAATTTCCCCGCTTGTTCTTCATTCACATAGAGATCGTAATATAAATCATTGGTTTCCAGGGTAATCACAGGAGCCCCTTGCGCCACATTTTCGCCGACTTTGGTACTAATCGAAGTAACCTTGCCATCCTGTGGTGCTTTTAACACCAGGCGTTCTTTTTTGAGCAGCAACGTTTTAAGCTGAACTTCCTGTGTGTCTTTTTGTTGCTTTAAGAGGTCAATAGCCAGCTTCTGATCTGCCAACTGTTGACGACTCTGCTGAATGGTTTCCAGTTGGGTCTTGGAACGATCGACGGACAATTGGGCACCGCGAATTTCTTCCTCGGCTTGTTTTACCGAAACGGCTGCTTGTGTCGTCTGTTCACTGGCCTGCATACGTTCTTCAGAAGTGGCACCATGAAGTAGCTTTTGAAGAGACTCTTTTTGCTGGCTCAACTGATTTGTCGCTAAAGTCAAAGAGGATTCGGCATCATCCAACGCTGCTTTGGATGCACTTCCTGCATCATAGAGTGCTTTATTACGCTTATAGTTGGTTTGCGCTGTCTGAACGTTTTTGGTGGCTGAGGCTACGGCAATTCGTTGCTGCTGAACATCTTCATCCCGAGCCCCGTTATTGACCTGTTGTTCCGCAGCAGTGGCTTGACGCTCAGCCGCTTGTGCCCGCTGCAATGCGGCCTGACTTTTACGCTCAGTCACTTGAGCTTGCGCGATATCTAGCTGTGCCTGTTTTTCCTGAGTTGCTGCTCGTGTATACCCTAAATGGATGGATTGTTGCTGTTGGCTGATCTGCGTATTGAACTGGGCGATTTGTGTCCGCAGCTGCTCAATTTGCAGATCCACATCTTTGGAATCCAAAGTCATAAGGACAGTTCCTTTTTTCACCTTAGTTTCTTCTGTTACCGGGATGTTCAGGATTTTGCCGCCTACTTGTTCAAACGATACATGAATGCTATCCGCATTTAGCGTTGTGCCTTTAACGGATCGAGATGCATTGACTTGATCTTGTCCGTTAGTCTGAAGCAGGAACCCCCCGCCGATAAGGCAGGCAATAGAAATGACAGGGATGATGAGGCTGGCGACTTGTGTGCGATTCATGAGTAATACGCTCCTTACATTCATAAAATGAGTTAAACATAGACTCGAATAAATATCCTGGTATGTACATTTTATTTATTCTTTTATTTAATAATTTAAAAGTTAGTCGGCTAACTAAAACGCAAAATTAAAACTTATTCTGGTTTTGCTGCTTTATATATCTCTTTTGCTTGAGGGATGCCGCTTTCTATTTTTTGGAGTAATGTCAGGAGCAGCTCTTTTTCATCGGTGGATAGGTGGCTCATCAGTGTGGAAGTGCTTGTGAAATGTGTAGGCAGCAGTCTTTCCATCATTTCTGTTCCTTGTTCGGTCAGTTTAACAATGCTCATACGGCGGTCGGAAGGGTGTACGGATCTCATAGTAAGCCCATCCCGTTCCAGGCGGTCAAGCAGACCGGTAACGGTAGGCTTGCTAACTCCTACTTTCTCCGCAAGCTCTGTAGCCAGCAATCCTGTTTGGATGTTGCGGTACAGGAGAATTAATATTGAAAATTTTCCATGAGATATACCGAACTTCTCAAAGCCCTCAAAACTGACTTTAAAAACACTGGAAGATACTCGCATAAAAAATAGCATAGCTTCTGTCGCTCTTACATCAATCTCGGGGATACGCTTAGAAAATTCTTGCAGCGCCTCACGAGTGGGCAAGTCCCGTAAATCAAAATCCATAGGGTTCTCCTTTCTTCTTACAGTATGTTCCAATCAACAAATTAGTTAGCCGACTAATCTTAATCTATTCAAAAATGAATTTCAAGCTAAATTTTGTTAATCGTCATGTAGATTTTTCACTATATGGAGGTTGTTGTAAAAAGAAAATAAAGTATTAGACTGAAAAATAAAGTGTTAGACTGACGATGCTTCATTAAGCTAACTGGCAGATTAGTTACATAGACGTCAGAATTTTGCATAGGAGTGTAGTCCACCATCCCATACTAATTGTATGGAAAAGAGTCTAGATAAACAGTATACTAGCTATAATTGTTTTTTGTTGAGGTGCATATCAAATGGATGAAATCGATGAATCAAAACAAATTGTATTACAAATCGGCGGTGTCTTGAAAAAGTACAGAAAAGAAAAAAACATGAGCTTAGACGACTTAGCGGAATTAACGGGTGTAAGCAAACTTACTCTGGGGAATATCGAACGTGGCGATACAAATCCAACTTTGGCGATTATATGGAAAATTTCAAAAGGCATATCTTTACCGCTATTAGCTTTGTTGAAATCAGAAGACCCTGTTAGTTTGTATCGAGCAGGCGAAGGACTGCGGTTTTCTAATGATCAAAAAAATTGGATCATTGAACCGGTCTTTAAAAACGCAAGCAACGATATTGAAATGTGTCGGGCTTACTTACAGCCGAATAGCTCGTATCACCCTGAAGGTCATCATGTGAATACAACTGAAATTGCGACAGTAATGACTGGTTCCATTGAAATTCAAGTCAATGGAGAGATTTACACATTGAATCAATATGATACGATCAGTTTTCGTGCAGATTGTCCTCACTCTTATACCAATCGTACGAATAGCGAAACAGTGCTCCATATATCCTTAAAGTATGGTTTCTAAAAGTCGAAAATTCCACTTATTAAATACAACTCCGAATTCCATGACGGGAATTCAGAGTTGTATTTTTGTTTTTAGATGAGTTAATGTGTGTTATAAAATAATTATTGTTAAAAATAATATATTATAAAATAATTATTGTTAAAAATAATATATTATAATATACTTTTATTGTTCGCGCGGATGTTATTTCATAGTTTTTCAATCAGCAGGAAACAAATTTTACGTATGAATTTAGTAAGGAGAAATGAAGAATGTCGAACAAACAAAATATAAAAGCCGTACCATCCTCTATAGGACTGATAATTCTCGGCATTATTATTATTGCAGCTAATTTACGTGCTCCCTTAACCTCAGTCGGTCCTTTAGTGAGTCTCATAAGGGATGACGTTCGTATTTCAAATACAGTAGCAGGCCTGATAACAACGCTACCTTTGCTTGCCTTTGCTTTATTATCACCTCTAGTACCCAAATTTGGACGAAGGTATGGGATTGAACGTATCATTTTGATTGCCCTAATCTTTCTGACTGTTGGCATTGTAATACGTTCTTTATCTGGCGCAGCTAATCTATATATTGGGACAGCAATTCTTGGATTCGCAATTGCCGTATGTAATGTATTATTGCCAAGTTTAATCAAAAGGGATATCCCAAATAAAATTGGCTCCATGACAGGTGTTTACTCAATTTCAATGAGTTTATTTGGAGCAATCGCATCGGGAATCAGTGTACCGCTAGCCGTGAACGCAGGTCTAAAATGGCAGGGAGCATTGGGAATATGGGGGATTCTAAGCTTTGTATCGATTCTCTGTTGGTTACCTCAATTAGGAAATCAAACGAAGCAAACAACCACGACGAGTCAACAGATGGCCAGCAACGATGTGAATGTTTGGCGATCCCCTCTTGCCTGGCAAGTAACCTTGTTTATGGGTATACAGTCCATGGTTTTCTATGTGTTGATCGCATGGTTGCCTGAAATTTTAAAGCAGCAAGGAATTGGCTCAAACCAATCAGGATGGTACCTCTCGATAATGCAGTTAGCTCTGCTTCCATTTACCTTTATTGTCCCCGTTATTGCTGGGCGCATGTCTAGCCAACGTTTGTTAGTGGTCATCACAATCATTTTGCTTTTAACGGGAACGCTCGGACTTCTATACGGAAGCTCCAATATCATTCTGGTGTGGATTATAATACTCGGAATTGGTGGAGGCTGCGCCTTTAGTTTGTCCATGATGTTTTTCGGTTTACGTACTGAAAATGCGCATCAAGCAGCGGAACTGTCTGGCATGGCGCAATCGATCGGATATCTTCTTGCCGCAATCGGTCCTGCCCTTATAGGATTTCTGCATGATGCGACAAATAGTTGGAATCTGCCACTTTTCATTCTGCTTGGCGCTTCGGTCTTACTCTTTTTAGTCGGTATAGGAGCAGCAAGAAACCGTTTTGTAGGTAGCCGAAATAGTTACGAGCTGCCACGGAAAGGACGATAAATATGTTTGACAAAATTATTGTGGCAATTGATAAAGCTGAAATAACGAACAAACTCCTCGATGCAACCGTTGAAATAGCTCGAAACAAACAAACTCAAGTTACCTTGGTTAATGTCAGCCAGGAATATGTATCGAATGGCATGACATATTTACCAGGGCATTTCTTGGAAGAAATATTGAACGAAATGGAGAAAGCGAGTTTGGAACAGTTGCAACAAGCCAAATCCAAATTAGAATCTGCGGGGATTAACCCGGAAACACTTCATCTTAAGGGAGATCCTGCACATGAAATATTAAATTATGCAAGAGATTCCAAGCAGCAACTCATTATTATTGGAAGCCGTGGGCTAAGTGGCATAAAAGAAATGATGCTTGGAAGTGTCAGCCACAAGGTTTCACAGCTATCAAGTTGCCCAGTCCTCATTGTGCATTAACTCCTTCGGGAACCGTAAAGATGATGCATTGTTATACTAACGGAGAACTTTAGTTCAATAAAACAGCGACAGTCTAGGACTTTATTTTCTCGTCCACGGCTGCCGCTGTTTTTATAGCTGGGGCCAGTCTAATACTTTTTTTACGAGATCTGACGGTTTTATAATTCGAAATGTCGCGTGGGACCAACATATCCAGTCTAGTACTTTATTTTCTTTCTACAGTTGTTCGTGCCATGGTTCAAGCTTTTCCCTACATTGATATTTACAATGAAGTGCTTGATAATAAGTGGATATCGTACGAGACAAAGAACCCAAAAGTGAGGAATCTGGAATGACGACAAAATTATACTACACTGCTCCAAATCTTACGGAGTGGGACACTCATATTACACAGAGCATGGAAAGAGACGGAAAATATTTGGTTATGCTGGAGGAAACGGCCTTTTATCCGCATGGCGGAGGCCAGCCTTGTGATACAGGAACAATTCAGGGCGTCCGTGTATTAGATGTTGTTCTCGAAGATGGGGATATTTGGCATCAGGTAGAGCGTTTGCCGGAGGATAGGAAAGTAGCCTGCCAATTGGATTGGGAGCGCAGATTTGACCATATGCAGCAGCATAGCGGACAGCATTTGCTGTCAGCGGTTTGTCTGGAGTTGTTGGGTGCGCGTACTGAAAGCTTTCATCTGGGACAAGAATATGCCACGATTGATGTGAACTGTTCGGATGTAACACCTGCGCAGCTATCGGCAATCGAACAGGAAGTAAATCAGCAAATCTATAGTAATCGCAACATAAAAAGTTTTTTTGTAACCAGTGAGCAATTGAAGGATATTCCGCTGGTGAAAACGCCCAAAGTGACGGAAAATATTCGGATTGTCGAGATCGAGGGCATTGAATATAATGCTTGCGGCGGTACTCATGTAGCTCAGACCGGGGAAATTGGAATGATTAAATGCTTGAAATGGGAAAAGCAAAAAGGGATGGCGAGAATCCATTTCAAATGTGGTGCTCGCGCACTCCAGGACTTTAATGAGAGTGTTCGGATTTTGGACGTGTTATCTACGAAGTTCAATACTGGACGAAAGGATATTTTGACTCGATTCGAAAAGTGGGAGCAGGAGCATAAGCAGCTCAAGGCGCAAGTGGAGTTCTTGCAAGAGGAAAATGCATCGTACCAGGCGAAAGAGTTGCTATCTGCTGTGCAGGGGCATGTTCTTGCTCATGTATTCGAACAAAAATCCATTCAGGAGATGCAGCAATTGGCTGCCAAGCTGACCGCTGAGCATGATCTGCTTGTTTTATTTGCCACAACAGCCGAAAACAAAATCATTCTGGCACATAATGGTACCCATTCCATTAGCTGCGGAGCGTATTTAAAGGAAAATCTGGGCGCGTTTCAGGGCAAAGGGGGCGGTAGCAACCAATCTGCTCAGGCAGCATTTTCGTCCCGCAATGACCTCTTGAATTTCTTCGAAACGGCCCAGCGGCAGTTCATTCAGGGCTGATGTAATGGAGGATTAGTGACGAAGCGGCAGCTTCCACTTTTCCTCTTCTGTAAATAAAATAAAAGAAAAAATAAGTGCAACAACAGCGCCCCAAACGGCTTTATCCCCAATCGTCAAAGTCAGAAATCCCCCCAGCAAGGCTCCTACCAAGAAGGCAGCCAGGATGACACCATAACGCATCGCTCGAATGGCAGCGTTCGTGTCCTTGGTCGTTACAGCGACATACACAGCCTCGATAGCTGATCGAAGGTTACCGGTGCTGACCGTGGAGGTGTACGGCACATCAATGAGCTTGCGGAAGGAAGTCATTTGTACAGAAGCGACGAACGAGACGATCACCACCACTACCGTATTGGGAACTCCTTGTGGAATCAATCCCACGATGAAAAAAATTGCAATTTCCAGTAAAAGAATAGCGCGGGCCCAGTCTGGAGTTAAACGGTGAGTTGATTTTCTTTTAATCCATTCTGCAACAAAAACGCCCAGTGAAAAGGCGATTAGGGGCGGGATAAAGGCTAACGCCTGAATCCAGTGCCCTTCAATGGCTTTGACAGCCAGCAGCACGATATTACCTGTCTGTGCGTTGGCGAACACACCGCCTCTCCCAACATAGGTATATGTGTCCAAAAAGCCCCCTACTAATGATAGTAAGGCGCCCAGTCGCAACGATTCGGACGTTACCTGATGTAAATGGATTTTGCCTTTCATAAACACGGCATATAAGCCTCCTATACTAAACGTCGATTTTTTAAAGCTAACACGAAAATCCAGGACCATACAATTAAATTAATCACTTAAGCATGAAAATGGCACAAAGAAGCCGCATCGGGTCCCATACAAAAGAAAGGACGCGATGCGGCTTTTTGGAGTGCTGTTTAAAGTGCCCACCTAGAACCTCAAAGATGTGCTTATTGCAGGGCTTTGACAAGTGCTGCGCCGAAGTCCTGTGCACCATCTGGACCGTCGGCTGTAATAATGTCGCTATGCGCAACGACATGCTGTGCCACATATTCGGCTTGATGCGATTGGAGCTGGTCCTTTTGTACATCCACAGGATAACATGTAGCCGTTCTGCCGGAGAGCAGTCCAGTTTGAGCCACGGCTACAGAGCCTGCGCAGATGCCAGCCAATAGTTTCTTTTGCTCATAAGTTTGTTTCAGCAGAGCTTGGAGATCCGCGTTATTCCAAAGATAGTCATTCGTTCCTGATCCGCCGATCACAGATACCACATCATAATCAGCCAGCACAGCGTCAGTAAAAACAAGATCAGCTGTCGCTTTACCGTTGTAGTCACCCGTGATTTCGCCGGTTTTTGTACTAGCTAGCGTCACAGTAACACCTGCTTGCTCCAGTGCTTCCTTTGGTTTAAACAATTCATCCTCATTAAAGCGCTCTGGGGGTATAATAAAAAGAGCTTTTTTACTCATACTTCATTCCTCCTTGAATGTGAAACGATATCTACTATTGTAGGATGGCTTCGTCAGGCTGTGAAGAATGCACTTTCAAGTACGGAGGTTACCTGCAGGTTACTATTAGAGTGCAAGACCATGATGATTTAGAAGGAGTTAATTGATATATGTCTGATACGCTAAGAGAAGAAATACGGGAGAAGATCGTCAACGGAGACTATAATTGCGAAAAGGAACTGACCCTTTCGGTCTTAAGCGGAAAGTGGAAGGTCGTCATTTTATGGCATCTGGGTGTAGAAGGGGCGCACCGTTTCAGTGACCTGCAAAGGCTGTTTCCGAAGCTGTCGCATAAAGTGCTAACCAATCAGCTGCGGGAGTTGATGGAGGACGGTATTGTGCACCGGGAAGTGTATCCCGAGGTACCTCCAAAGGTGGAGTATTCGATGACCGAGCTGGGGATGACGATTTTACCCATTGTGGAGATGATGTATGACTGGGGGAAAAAACGGGTGCAATCCATTCGTGAGGAAATGCAACGCAGCGGTGAGGAGGACGTTTAAAGTTCCTTCATATGAAAAATAGAACGCCTTGCACTATGAGTACAAATTGTACTTAGAGCAAAGGCGTTCTTTGGCATGTTAGCAGTCTGTGTGTTTTTATCATGTTAGTTTAGGAAAAATAGCTGTAGCCCATATGGATCATTGCTTTTCAAGTGCTGGTAGAACCTCAATCCAGCGTGTAGCCCAAGTACCGATATGGTCAAACAAAGGAGCTAAATCGCGTCCCTTATCTGTAAGAGAGTATTCAATCCGTACAGGCTTCTCAGGATAAACCATACGTTGTATGATTCCTTCTTCCTCCAGCTCTTTTAGACGGTCGGAAAGGACCTTTCCACTTAAATTAGGGATTGAATTCTCAATAGCGACGAAACGTTGCGGACCATTGGTTAGTTGAAATACGATCAACACCGTCCAACGCTTACTCAGTAGCTCCATAGCTTTTTCAAACCGTGGGCACATCTGCGGAATGTTCATGTGATCACCTCATGCTCCTATTATTAACGATCCACTGTTAAAAGTAAATGATTTTACTTTACATAAATTTATTACTTGACGAAATGGTGTGATATAAATATACTTTGTTACATAAAGTAACTTATTGGCTTTGATACGGAGCTTGAGATATGAATACTTAAAATTTGAACTTAATTTGATATTATTTTTGATATTATTAATGATGTAATTAAATGAACAGATACGAACTAACCGTTATGGTGATGGTTTGGGCGTAGGGGGAAGTCAGATGAAGTTGGAATGTGAAGTGTGCGTAGTTGGAGGGGGACCCGCAGGAACTTTGTTGTCCTGTCTACTGGCGGCGCAGGGTGTATCCACGATATTGATTGAGCGGCAGAGCATAGCGGGAAAGGCTTTCCGCGGTGAAATCTTGAATGATGAGGGTCAGGAAGTGATCCAAAAGCATAAGCTGCTCGAACAAATTCATAAGGACTATGTTCTCGCCTCTACAAGAATCGAATATTGGGAGCATCAGCAGCAAGTGAAGACGGTCAAGCCAGCATCAGTAGATGGTAATGTGGGGGTTCATATTCCACAGCCTCGATTTTTGGAGGCTCTGCTCAAGCAGGCGTCAACCTACGAGTCCTTCCGTTACCTGGCGGGTACAACTGTGACTACCTTGGAAGGTAACAGCGAGCAGGGGTACACGGGCTTGGCCGCCCGCGATAAGAACGGTCATGAGATCACGATTGACAGTTCGTTGATTGTAGGGGCAGACGGTCGCTATTCGACTGTGCGCAAGCTGGCGCAGATGCCTGTGACAAACATTCGACACGGCTATGATCTGCTATGGGCGAAAATCACAGCACCTGCTGGGTGGGAGCCCGTCACTCGTCTGGCACGGGTCAACGGAGGGCAGTTGGCTTTATTCTCGCAGGCTGAGGGCTATATTCAAATTGGCTGGAATGTGGAGAAGGGTAGCTTTCCAACCCTGTTTAAGCAATCTTTTGAACCCTTTATACAACGGTTTACCGAGGCTTTTCCGGATTTGAAGCATAGTGTGCATGATCACATTCGTTCATGGAAGGACTTCGTACCGTTGGATATTTTCAGCAGTCGCAGTGACACCTGGGCGCAGAACGGGCTGGTCCTTATTGGAGATGCGGCGCATACCATGACACCTACCGGAGCTTTTGGCTTGAATGCAGCGTTAAAGGATGCCGATGTGCTAGCCAGTGAGCTTCTTCGTTTACGACAGAAGAGCTATACCGCAGGAGACCTAAAGGCGTTCGAAGACGGACGACGACAGGCTGTCACCGAGCTTCAGGAACGGCAGCTGACGATGGAATCCACGTTTCATGAACATTTCTTACACATAGTTCAATGATTTATGACCCTGACAATAACGATTAGCCTATGAGTAATGAGGCATTTTCTATATAGAGCTTATATAAAGGATGGTGCAGAGAGATGAACCAAAAAGATGTAGCTACGCTACTTAACGATAAAATTCAAACCGTTCGCGGAGAGCAATCTTCGACGATTTTAGTAGGACCGATCAAGCTGCCAGTTAATATGGAAGGAGAAACGGTTGTTTTTCAGTGGTACTGCTGGTTGCCTGTACGGGATGAGGAAGATCGTCAGGACTTACTGAATGCCACCGCTGAGACGATTGTGAAGCGATTGTCCACACTGGATTTGGCAGAGGGACAACAGTCAAGCGTTTTGGTGTATGGCGATCTTCAACAGTCGGAAAATGCATTAGTTCGCATGCATAGTATTTGCCATACTGGAGATATTTTTGGTAGCAAGCGTTGTGATTGCGGATTTCAACTCCACCAGTCCATGAAAATGATTGTGGAACATGGAACGGGTGCATTGTTCTATCTGGCTAACCATGAAGGCCGCGGAATCGGTTTGTTTAGTAAAGCAATGGCTTATATTCTGCAGGAAGAAGGCATGGATACTGTAGAAGCCAATCATCAATTGGGTTTTGAAGATGATACACGCAACTATGCGGATGCCATTAGTGTGCTCCGTCACCTGAGACAAAAACCAGTAACCCTGATCACAAATAATCCCAAAAAACTGGATGCCTTGAAGAAATCGGGTATGAATGTGGCGGGTCGCATGCCGCTCTGGGGCGATGTGTCGCAATATAATGAACGGTATTTGAATACAAAAGTGGAACGATCCGGGCATTTGCGGGATTCCGATCTCAGGGAGGTTCTATGACCACTCACGAAAAATATATGCGCCTGGCACTGGAAAATGCCAGAAGTGCTAAAGGGCAAACCGAACCGAATCCGCTCGTCGGATCAGTCATTGTCAACAACGGTCGTATCGTTGGGATCGGCGCTCATCTGAAGCCCGGCGAGCCACATGCCGAGATTCATGCGTTGCGTATGGCGGGTGAACACGCTCAGGGAGCGACAATTTACGTAACGCTGGAGCCGTGTTCCCATCACGGTCGGACAGGCCCGTGCGCGGAAGCCATTGTGAAGGCAGGCATTCGTCGGGTGGTGGTTGCAGCGCTGGACCCGAACCCGCTGGTTTCCGGCAGAGGGGTACAGATTTTGAAAGATGCGGGCATTGAGGTCATTGTCGGAGTATGTGAGCAGGAATCCATCCGCATGAATGAAGTGTTCAATCAATATATTGTGAGCAAGCGTCCTTTTATTACGATCAAATCGGCAGTAACACTGGACGGTAAAATTGCAACCCGGACCTCGAAAAGCAAATGGATTACATCTGAGGCTGCACGGGAGGATGTGCATCGTCTTCGTAACGAGCATGTGGGAATCCTGGTCGGTGTACAGACGGTGATTCACGATAATCCTCAGCTTACGACTCGTCTACCAGAAGGACGGAATCCGATTCGTATCATTTTGGATAGCAAGCTTCGAATTCCATTGGATGCCCGTGTCATTACAGATGGGGAGGCGCCTACCTGGATATTCACAGGACGCGCTTATGATGAAGGCAAGCGTAGCCAGTTGGAACAGCTAGGTGTAAAGATATTTCCGACTCAGGATAAAAACAGCGATCGGGTTAACCTGCCGCAAATGCTGGATATTCTGGGGGCAGCGGAGGTGTCATCAGTGTTCGTAGAAGGCGGAGCCGAGGTGAACGCTTCCTTCGTGCAGCAAGGGCTGGCAGACAAGCTGGTGCTGTACATGGCACCAAAGCTGGTTGGAGGACGCGCAGCCCCGGGATTTCTCGGGGGAGAGGGCGTGTCTGCGATGAGCGATGCGGTGGCATTGCATGATTTGAGCGTGACACAGGTTGGTGTAGACTGGAAACTAGAAGGGTATTTTGAGCGGGAAAAATGAGTGTTGTTTGCGGGGGAGAAGGCACTCCACTAAGGGGTTGATCTTCCGATCGCTGTTGCAGTGGGATTCTTCGGATTGTATAAGACATTTAAAGGTAAGAATCCCACTGCAAAGGCGAACGCTTACGCTTCTCCAGATTCAACCCCTTCGCTCCGCTACTGCCCACCGCAAACTCACTCATTTTTTCGAAATGGTGTGGAGCATGGGAAAGGCAAAAGGACTCAAAAGCTCAAAAGCTCAAAAGCTTATATACTTAAAAGAACAGAGAATCTGAAGGGCTACAAGGCCTGGAGGATTCTTTTTTATATACTAAACGTTTATTAGGGTGAATGATTAATGGGATGAATAACTCATAGGGTAAATGTCTAATGGGGTGAATTCGAGATAACATAATTACACATGCTTGGGTTTTTCGTCCTGGTTTCTTATGTATTTTTAGAGACTTTCGCCTCGTTTAGTTAGAATATAGAAATAAAAGGATTGACCTGGAAATTGAGATCAAGCACAATGAAGTTGAAATCAACTTGGAAGAGAAGGGAAAAGCCTTGCAGTGAAAGGGATTATAGAATTCAAAGGAGGATGTAGGTTGTGAAAAAAACGTTATTATGCTTGTTAAGTGCCAGTCTGATATTTTTAGCTGCACCGGTTTCTACTAAAGCCTTTTCGGGTGAGGTCACACAAGGCGCTGGCTCATATTCAACCACACTACCTGCCGGAGCAGCAACACCGCAAAACGAGATTTACAAAACAGCGAATGTAAACAGCCCAATGCCTACCAATGACTGGTGGAGCAGCCTCGCCTGGGTACCGTACTCCGAGGCTCAATATCCGCATCCCCTTGCCTTGAAAAATCAGCAAAACGGTTTACGCATCTTTAACCCGAGTGGGAAAATTACGGTAAATCCGGGATACATCGCAGGTTGGATGGATGATGTGAACGATTTTTCCGTCGGTCATTCTGTAAGCGCTTCATTTCCTGATGCCAAGGTGGACGGTTTCAGCGACTGGTTTGTCAAATCATTATTTCAAAGCGGCAGCAATAAAATGAGTGCTACCTATGGACACGGCTCCCCCTATGTTTTTTTTGAGTTTGGCGGTGGCAATCCCAAGCTTTCATTTAATGGGGTGCCAGAGGTTTGGTCTGGGTCAGCTAGTTCCCCTGTGCTTGGCATTACGGTTAATGGCTCACACTATGGTCTGTTTGGTCCTTCCGGCAGCACCTGGTCTGGCCTCGGAACGAGTACTCTGATCAATCAATTGAACGGGAAAAACTATTTTACAGTGGCGGCTTTGCCTGACAAAACAACCGCGACATTGGACAAATTTCAGCAATACGCCTATTCTTTCGTTACAAACTCCAAAGCACAGTACAGCTATAACGAAGCCTCTTCCGAAGTGACGACCACCTTTACTGTTGCGACAACAGCGAAGGAAGGCACGCAAAGCGGTACTATTTTTGCCTTATACCCGCATCAGTGGAAAAATTCATCACAACCCCTGCTAGGCTATACGTACAATTCTGTACGCGGTCTGATGAAAACAGCAGAAGGTGCTTCTTTTCAAACGAAAATGAAGTTTACAGGGGTACTGCCTTCCCTGCCCGACTTGGGGTCCTACGATAAAAATACGCTCAACAGTTATATAGACGAAGCGAAAGCGGAAGTCTACTCCGGCGATAGAGACACGTACTGGACTGGAAAACGTCTGGGCAAGCTAGCAGCGCTGGCGCCGATTGCCGACCAGGCTGGCAATACCGCAGCAGCGACCCAGTTCCGCAATGAGATCAAAAGCCGGCTGCAGGACTGGTTTAAGGCCAGTGACAGCTCGGGTAATCTGAAAAGCTCCAGTCTATTTGTGTATAACAACAATTGGGGGACGTTGATCGGTTATCCCGACAGCTTTGGCAGTGCGGTAGAATTAAATGACCATCACTTCCATTATGGATACTTTATCAAGGCCGCGGCCGAAATTGCACGTGTGGACAAGAGCTGGGCATCCAATTCCCAATGGGGGCAGATGGTACAGTTGCTCATTCGTGACATCGCCAATACCGACAGGTCTGATTCGAAATTTCCGTATTTGCGTAATTTTGATCCCTATGCCGGGCACACCTGGGCTTCCGGCCATGCCAAATTTGGTGATGGCAACAACAATGAATCCTCCTCGGAAGCGATGAATGCTTGGGCAGGTCTTATTTTATGGGGCGAGGCGACGGGAAATACTCAAACTCGTGATCTGGGCATTTATCTATATACAACGGAAATGAATGCGATTAACGAATACTGGTTTGATGTGCATGGCACAAACACCCCTGCAGGGATGCAAAGCGCGACGGCAAGCATGATCTGGGGTGGTAAAACGGTAGGGAATGCAACATGGTGGACCAATAATGCCGCAGAGGTTCATGGTATCAACTGGCTACCGATCACCTCGGCTTCCTTGTATCTGACGCAGTATTCAGATTATGCAGCTAAAAATTATAACGATCTGCTGCGAAAAAGCGGTGGGAATTTCAGTCCATGGGAAGATATTGTGTATATGTACAGAGCGATCTCGGACCCGTCCGATGCCAAGGCCAAATTCAGTGCACGCGTAGCGGCCATGACACCGGAAGCGGGGAATTCCAAGGCGAATGCCTACCACTGGATCTACAATTTGGATGCTTTAGGCAACATCGACCACAGCATCACCGCTAATTCACCTATTTATGCCGTATTTCATAAAAACGGTGTAAAAACTTATGTGGCCTACAATTTTACAAACCAGGTTAAAACGGTAACCTTCTCAGATGGGCACACTATTACCGTGCAGCCGAATACCTTTAATACCGGAAATGGAAGCGGCGGTGGCAATCCGCAACCTGATACGGAGGCTCCATCCATCCCGGCGAATGTTCGAGCTACGACCAAAACGGCTTCGGTAGTCACTCTGGAGTGGGATGCAGCTACAGACAATGTTGGCGTTACGGGTTATATCGTTTATAAGGACGGGGCTCAGGCAGCAGAGATAAGCGGTACTTCCGCTTCAATTACAGGGCTGAATGCAGCTTCCACTTACAGCTTTACCGTTAAGGCTCGAGATGCAGCTGGTAACCTATCTGCAGCAAGCAATGCGGTAGGGGTAACGACAGAGCCAGCATCTGGCGGTAATGAGGGTGGCGGAGAAACGGAGGATTATAAAGTAGGAGCTCGCTTTGTCAGCGATCATGAAGCATTGCTTCAATTTACACCCAAAACAGCCTCGGCATATGTTGACGTGCATTATACTTTAACTGGTGGACAACAGCTCAATTACCGAATGACAAACAACGGCGGTGTCTGGGAGCAGCGGATTACAGACCTCGATATCGGGAAGGCTGTCAGCTATTGGTTTACCTATGAAAAGGCGGGATTGCAATACGAGACCCCTTCATTCAGCTATACACACCAGCAGACTGCTTCTACAACGACAGACGTTCCACAACTTCCACTACCGAGCATTGATCCCGTTTTCGAAAAAACATCCTAGTGGATCAGGCCTAAGATACGAACGCGACAGTTAACTATAGAAAGAAAGACACAAGGGAAGCACATACGCTTCTCCTGTGTCTTTTTTTGTTTTTTTATAGGGTCGTAATACTTTCGCCATGTTCGTGAGTTCCTGGTTGCGCGATAATGATAAAGGCTGATACAGGAAGATATTACCGAGGCGAGGATTTCCAAAGGTCCCGCAGTGCCTGCCCTGATGGGGTCAGGTATCCTGTAATTCTGATGTATCCACCAACATTAGGGTTCAATTCCAATCGCCTTCCACGCGACTTCTGGTAGAGTATTCGAATGATCGAATAAAAACAATGAAAAGACCCGGATAAGAGCATCCCATGTCTGGTCTCGATGACAGATACCGGGGCGATGGCTATGCGGCCAGTGGATACCGGAGAGAGCAAGCGCCGACAGGGTTCGAGGCTTCGGGGATACAGATTCACAATCGATGTTGGGCTGATGAATTCCATCCCTAGAACACGGAAACAGGCGGTATCTTTCTTTTTCCTTAAGCTTGACCCCGCCGTCCACACCGAAGGGGTGCTCTGCAAGGGTCACTAACCCTACTACAACAAATAAAAATAAAAAATCCTCATTTTAAAAATGTGTGTTTACTATAACATGCGAATCAGCGGAGCGGTCCATTTTGAATCTGAAGAAGCGTTAGCGTTCGCCTTTGCAGTGGAATTCCTACCTTTGAATGTTTTATGTAATTGAAGGAATTCCACTGCAACAGCGATCGGAAGATCAAATGGAACGTGAAGCCGCTACACGCGGAAATGTACATTTTTAAGTTGAGGATTTTAAATACTAGGAGTGATACGATGTTTAAGAAGATAACGATTAAATCTGATGAGCGCGGGTTGCTGTTCAAAAAAGGAAGCTACCACAAGTTGTTGCACCCAGGAACTTACCTATTGAAAACATTTCAGCAGGAAGCAGTTGAAATTTTGAATGTAGCCGATCCTTTTTTTGTACCTGATCATGACATTCGTTTGTTTTTGACAGATCCCCTATTGCTTGAGCAATTGAATGTCATTGATGTAGAGGACCATGAATATGTGTTGCATTATGAGGATAATCGATTTGTGGAGCTACTGACGGCAGGGAAATATGCTTTTTGGAACATGCTCAAGAAACATCGTTTTGTTCGTGCAGATACTCGGCAGCCTGCGATTGATAAGGCATTGGGGCAAGCGTTCTTGTCCAAGACACCGGGCTTCTGGAAGGCACTTCAGGTGGGCAGCTATGAATTGGGATTTTTATATTACGATAATGTGTTGCAGGGTGAGCTGAAACCGGGCAAATATTATTTCTGGATGTCCACAGTGAATACAGAGATCAAAACGATAGATATGCGACAACAGCAGATGGACCTGATGGGACAGGAAATCATGACAGAGGACAAAATCACGCTGCGCCTCAACTTCGTCTGTCAGTACCGTATCATCGACCCGTTGCGGGCGTTGGAATTCCGGGCATACGAGGAACAAATGTACATTATGCTTCAACTGCTGCTGCGCGAATATGTTGGCACGATGAAGCTGGATGATTTGCTGAAAATGAAGCAGGAGATTGCGGAATATGTTTTGACTCGACTGAATGAGCAGAGCGGCGAATATGGAGTGACTTTTACGTCAGCAGGGGTGAAGGATATTATTTTGCCGGGGGATATCAAGGATATTCTGAATACCGTGCTGTTGGCAGAGAAGAAGGCACAGGCCAACCTTATCACACGACGTGAAGAGACGGCATCCACTCGTAGTCTGCTCAATACGGCCAAGCTGATGGACGAGAATGCCACCCTCTTTCGTCTTAAAGAACTGGAATTCATGGAAAAAATCTGCGAGAAGATTGGCACGATTTCGCTGACTGGCGGAAATACGTTGCTGGAGCAGCTGAACACACTGGTTCACATGAAAGAGGGGCAGGGACTCCAATAACTGAAAATACTCCCGAACGATGAGTGCAAGCCGGCTCAAGGTTCGGGAGTATTTTGCGTTTTAGTTCGTCTTGGTGGATGAAAGAAAAGCGTCCATATCGATCACCGGAATGAGGGTACCCTGATGCTCCATCACAGTAGGGAACAACTCGCGCTGCCACTCTTCCTCATTGCTTTGTAGCTGACTGTCCTCGGCAGAAGCCGTGTCCTCCACCTGATCGACAAGCAGAGCAATCTTCGCACGGCTGAGCAAAATCATTTTGTCCTCGGCGGAATCGCTTGATGCAGGAAGAAACAGCTTTTTGCGTAAATTAAGGATCGTAAATACGTTGCCGCGAATAGTCACCATTCCTTCATGCCACGCCTCGGAAAAGGGAAGCGGCGTTCCTTTTTTGGCATTCATGACTTCTTCTACTTCCACAAAGTTTAACGCGAACTTTTTGTCCGCCAGACTGCACACAATAAATTCAGACATAGCAATTCTCCTTACATATTCAGATAAGCCATCACAGATTGTGAATGAGCGGTAAAATGGGTTAACTATTGCGTTTTGACAGATGGAACGATAAAGTTGAGGATGCGGTAAAGTAGTTGTAGTTAATCACAGAATATCACAAACGAGCAGTTAAATCTTCCAAATTAACAACTATACGGCCAAGGCGTGGCTTCAAGTTTCCCTTCATATATAATGTTTGGGACTAAAGCTGTGTCCGCTGGCACTACATTTTAAGATAAGCGGGTTGAGGTAGAATGGATCATGAAAAGCAGCGATTAAGTATCGAGGCAGCCAGATTATACTATCTAAACGACTACAGTCAGCAAGATATCGCGGTCAGACTCGGGGTTTCGCGTCCTACGGTATCGCGGTTACTGCAGGCTGCCAAGGAACAGGGATACGTGCGGATCAGTATTGTGGACCCGATGGAGGATATGGACGCGCTCGGAGAGCAGGTGAAGAAGAAGTACGGACTGGATACCGTGTTAGTCTGTTATTCGCCGTTAAATGAATATCAGGAGATCAAGAAGCATATCAGCAAAAAAGCAGCCGATTATTTGCATGAAACGGTACAGGATGCTGATATTATTGGTGTGACATGGGGAACAACGATGCATGCCGTAGCGCTTCATCTCCAGCAAAAGCAGGTCAAGGGTGTTGAGGTGGTTCAGCTCAAAGGAGGCGTGAGCCATTCGCATGTCAACACATATGCCGTGGAAACCGTGAATTTGTTCGCAGAAGCCTTTCATACCATAGCACGGTATTTGCCGCTGCCTGTGATTTTCGACAGTCACGCCGTTAAGAAAATGGTCGAGGAGGATCGGCATATCCAGCGTATCATTGAACTTGGCAAGCAGGCGAACATCGCTGTGTTTACGGTGGGTACGGTCAAGGAGGATGCATTGCTGTTCCGATTGGGCTATTTTAACGGGGAAGAGCAGAAGCTACTGCAAAGAATCGGCAAGGGCGATATTTGCTCGCGCTTTTTTGACGCTGAGGGCAACATATGCAGTCAGGAAATCAATAGCCGTACCGTAGGGATTGATTTGCCTGATTTGCGAAAGAAGGAGAAGTCCATTCTCGTCGCTGGAGGCCAGCGTAAAGTGGAGGCCATTCGGGCATCGCTGCGTGGCAAGTATGCGAATATCTTGGTGACAGATCAGTTTACGGCACAAGCACTTTTACAATAGAGCAAGTCGTTCTCAATCCAGCAAAATACACTGTTATGGCGTTTCCCTACAGGGTAATATGAATTGTAGGTGACGCCTTGCGCATAAGCTTGAACATAATTTCAAAATGTGTTTTACATATGTTCAAAGGCGTGCTATGATGGTCTCATCACAGAGAAATAAAGGACTTTTGTCTTCACACTATTTATCTAATGAAGGAGCTTTTAGATATGAACATTGCAGCATTAATCGACCATACATTGTTGCGTGCAGATGCGACGAAGGATGAATTTACGAAATTGACTACCGAGGCAAAAAAATATCAGTTTGCTTCTGTATGTGTGAACCCGACGTGGGTAGCTTATGCAGCAGAACAGCTCGCAGGCACAGGAGTAGCTATCTGTACAGTTATCGGTTTCCCGCTGGGAGCGAGCACGTCCGCAACGAAAGCATTCGAAACGAAAGATGCTATTGCTAACGGTGCGACTGAAATCGATATGGTTATTAACATAGGCGCTTTGAAGGCACGTGATGTACAGCTCGTCGAGCAGGACATCCGTGCGGTCGTGGAGGCAGCTGCCGGTACACTGGTAAAAGTGATTATCGAAACATGCCTGCTAACAGACGAAGAGAAGGTACTGGCATGTGAGCTGTCCGTCAAAGCGGGAGCGAATTTTGTGAAAACCTCGACAGGCTTCTCAACAGGTGGAGCTACTGCGGAAGATGTGGCTTTGATGCGCAAAACGGTAGGACCTGAGATTGGTGTCAAGGCTTCAGGCGGTGTACGCAGTCTGGAAGACGTGCAAAAATTAGTAGAAGCTGGCGCAAGTCGGATCGGTGCAAGTTCCGGTGTGAAGATTATCGAGGGCGAGCAGTCTACATCTTCCTACTAAGTTTATTTTAAAGTCATGGAGGGATTCGCGATGAAGGATCAATTGATTCAGAAAGCGCTTGAGGCGCGTAAACAGGCATACGTTCCGTATTCGAATTTTCAGGTGGGTGCTGCGGTTCTCGGAAGCGATGGCACGATTTATCACGGATGTAATGTGGAAAATGCCTCCTACGGCTTATGCAATTGTGCAGAGCGGACAGCGATTTTCAAAATGGTATCCGAAGGCTGCCGTCAAATTGATTCGATTGCGATAGTAGCTGATACGGAAGGGCCTGTGTCTCCATGTGGAGCCTGTCGTCAGGTTATTTCCGAATTTGCTCATCAAGATACCAAAATTTATCTGACAAACCTTCATGGCAACACGGAAGAGTGGACGGTGGATCAATTACTGCCGGGTGCTTTTCGACCTGCGGATCTGGGGAAATAAAAAAAAGAATGCCTCTTTGGAGCGCATTCTTTTTACGGGGAATGTAAGCGCTTAATGTAATGAGGGGGAAATTAAATGAAATATGTAATCGCTCTGGTGGGACTGCTCGTTGTATTTGCACTTACTTACGTTGCCAGCAGTGACAAGCGTAAAATCAGGTATCGTCCGCTGATAGTTATGGTTGTTCTGCAAGCAGCGCTTGCTTTCGTATTGCTGAATACAGGAATTGGCGAATTTCTGGTCAAAGGCTTTGCAAAAGGTTTTAATAGTCTTTTGGCATATGCAACTGAAGGGATTAACTTTGTTTTTGGCGGAATTGCGAATGAAGGAGCAGCCCCGTTCTTTATCGGTGTACTGCTGCCAATCGTGTTCATATCTGCGCTGATTGGTATTTTGCAATATGTAAAAGTGTTGCCTTTTATTATTAAATATATCGGGCTTGTCTTGAGCAAAGTAAACGGAATGGGTAAACTGGAATCCTACAACGCTGTAGCTTCGGCTATCTTGGGTCAATCCGAGGTGTTTATTTCCGTTAAGAAGCAAATTGGTCTGCTGCCAAAACATCGGTTGTATACACTGTGTGCGTCTGCGATGTCAACGGTGTCCATGTCGATTGTGGGAGCTTACATGCAAATGTTAAACCCAAAATATGTGGTCACAGCTTTGGTATTGAACCTGTTCGGCGGCTTTATTATCGCTTCCATTATTAATCCGTACAAGATTGAGAAGGAAGACGATTTACTGGAAGTTCAGGAGGAAGAGAAGCAGTCCTTCTTCGAAATGCTCGGGGAATATATTATGGACGGTTTCAAGGTTGCTATTACGGTAGCTGCGATGCTGATCGGTTTTGTGGCGCTGATTGCCATGGTTAACGGGATTTTCTCTTGGTTGTTTGGAATCAGCTTTCAGGCGCTGCTTGGATATGTGTTTGCGCCTTTCGCTTTTGTCATGGGTATTCCGTGGAACGAAGCCGTTAAGGCGGGCAGCATTATGGCTACCAAACTCGTGTCCAACGAATTCGTGGCCATGCTTGATCTGACCAAGCAAACAGGCTTGTCGGAGCGCACGGTCGGGATCGTATCGGTATTCCTCGTATCCTTTGCTAACTTCTCATCCATCGGTATCATTTCCGGGGCTGTGAAGGGTTTGCATGAAAAACAAGGAAATGTGGTGGCCCGCTTTGGTCTGAAGCTGTTGTACGGGGCAACGCTGGTTAGCGTGCTGTCGGCAACGATTGCAGGGTTGTTTTTGTAAAAAAAACAGCGAGTTAGGAAAGGATTTTTATGATGTCTAAATTCAAACGAATTCACTTGGTGGTTATGGACTCGGTTGGTATCGGCGAAGCGCCGGATGCTGCCCAGTTTGATGATTACGATGTAGATACACTCGGTCATATTGCCCGCGAACGCGGTGGTCTAAAGATGCCGAATATGGGTAAGCTCGGTCTATCCAATATTCGTTCCATAGAAGGTGTGGAAGCGGCCGACAAGCCGCTTGCGTATTACACTAAGATGCAGGAAGCGTCCAATGGCAAGGATACGATGACGGGTCATTGGGAAATCATGGGCTTGAATATTGCCGTTCCTTTCCGTGTATTTCCTGATGGGTTCCCGGATGAGCTGATTCAGCGCATTGAGGAGCACACAGGCCGCAAAGTTATTGGCAATAAGCCTGCCAGCGGAACGGAAATCATGGATGAGCTGGGCGAAGAACACGTGAAAACTGGAGCGCTCATCATCTATACCTCGGCGGACTCTGTGCTGCAAATTGCGGCGCATGAGGAAGTTGTACCTTTGAAGGAGCTCTATGAGATTTGCGAGTTCTGCCGTAAAATCACGCTGGAAGATCCGTACATGCTCGGTCGCATTATTGCACGTCCGTTCGTAGGCGAGGCAGGGAACTTCTCTCGTACCTCCAATCGACATGATTATGCGCTCAAACCGTTTGGTCGCACCACCATGAACGAGCTGAAGGATGCAGGTCTGGATGTGATCGCCTTGGGTAAAATCTCCGACATTTATGACGGTGAGGGTGTGACGAAGGCGGTGCGTACGGTGTCCAATATGGACGGCATGGATAAGCTGGTGGCTACGCTCGATGAGGATTTCACCGGATTAAGTTTTCTGAATTTGGTGGACTTTGATGCTGTATACGGTCACCGTCGTGATCCGCAGGGATATGGTCAAGCCTTGGACGATTACGATGCGCGTCTGCCAGAGGTTTTTGCCAAAATGACCGATGACGATCTGCTAATCATCACTGCGGACCATGGGAATGACCCGACGTATCGGGGAACGGATCACACCCGCGAATATGTACCTTTGCTGGCATATTCCCCGCGTTTTACAGCTGGGGGCAAGGAGCTTGCAGTTCGTAAAACCTTTGCTGATATTGGAGCGACCGTGGCGGATAACTTTGGTGTGAAACTGCCTGAACATGGAACGAGCTTTTTGGCAGAGCTTCAGTAATCAAGGACCAGCAAGAGTACAAGCAAGATTACTAGTAACGATATAAATAACAATACAAGCATGGACAAATGGGACGGAGGAATAAAAAAACATGAGTGTACACATTGGAGCCAAACCCGGAGAAATTGCAGAAACGATTTTGCTGCCAGGAGACCCGTTACGGGCTAAGTTTATTGCTGAAACGTATCTGGAGGACGTGACCTGCTACAACGAGGTTCGCGGAATGCTCGGATTCACGGGGACGTACCAAGGCAAACGCCTATCTGTACAGGGAACCGGGATGGGGCTGCCATCTATCAGTATTTATGTCAACGAACTGATTAGCGAATATGGTGTGAAAAACCTGTTCCGCGTGGGTACATGCGGCGGAATGAAGGAGCATGTGCACGTTCGTGACGTCATTTTGGCACAGGCATCCTGTACGGATTCCGGCATGAACCGCCATATCTTTGGCGGCTACGATTACTCGCCGATTGCCAGCTTCAATCTATTGAAGGGCGCTTATGATCGCGGTGTTGCCAAAGGCTTGAACATGCATGTCGGCAATGTATTCAGCTCAGACAGCTTCTACCGTGATGACAAATCAGTGGTACAAAAGCTGATGGAATACGGCGTGCTGGGTGTAGAAATGGAAACTTCGGCTTTATACACGTTGGCAGCCAAGTTTGGTGTAAACGCACTGACGATTCTGACGGTAAGCGATCATTTGCTGACGGGGGAAGAAACGACCGCAGAAGAACGGCAAACAACTTTTAAAGAAATGATGGAAGTTGCACTGGATACAGCAGTATCTCTGTAAACGATCATACGCACAGTGAGGAGAAATGACATATGAGAATGGTAGACTTGATTGAGAAAAAACGTGACGGAAAAGAACTGAGTACAGAGGAAATTAATTTTATTATCCAAGGCTACACTCAGGGTGAAATTCCTGATTATCAAGTCAGTGCATTGGCGATGTCCATTTTCTTCAAAGATATGACTGAACGCGAACGCGCTGATCTGACGATGGCGATGGTTCATTCGGGTGATACCATTGATCTGTCCGCGATTGAAGGTGTAAAGGTCGATAAGCATTCCACTGGCGGTGTGGGTGATACGACAACGCTGGTACTGGCTCCGCTCGTAGCGGCCTTGGATATTCCGGTAGCCAAAATGTCAGGCCGCGGCCTCGGACATACCGGAGGAACGATCGACAAGCTGGAAGCTATTGCAGGCTTCCACGTCGAAATCAGCAAGGACGAATTTGTGGATTTGGTGAATCGCAGCAAAATTGCGGTCATCGGGCAAAGCGGCAACCTGACACCTGCGGACAAAAAGCTGTATGCCTTGCGTGACGTTACAGCGACGGTCAACTCGATTCCGCTGATTGCCAGCTCGATTATGAGTAAGAAAATCGCTGCCGGCTCCGATGCCATCGTGCTTGATGTAAAAACAGGTGCAGGCGCATTTATGAAAACCGTAGATGATGCCAAAGCACTGGCACATGCTATGGTGAGCATCGGTAACAATGTGGGTCGCAAAACGATGGCAGTCATTTCCGATATGAGTCAACCGCTGGGTCTGGCCATCGGTAACTCGCTGGAAGTGAAAGAAGCGATTGATACGCTGCGTGGCGAAGGACCAAAAGATCTGGAAGAGCTGTGTATGGCTTTGGGCAGTCAGATGGTGTTTTTGGCAGGGAAAGCAGAATCTCTCGAAAACGCCAAAGAGAAGCTCAAAGAAGTCATTCGCAATGGCAAAGCACTGGAGAAATTCAAAGAGTTTATTGCGAATCAGGGCGGTGACGCTTCTGTAGTGGATCATCCTGAACGCTTGCCGCAAGCACAGTATCTTATTGAGGTGCCTGCGAAGCAGGACGGTGTGGTAGCTGAAATCGTGGCTGACGAAATCGGTACCGCAGCGATGTTGCTTGGAGCAGGACGTGCGACCAAAGAATCCGAGATTGATCTGGCTGTCGGCTTGATGCTGAACAAAAAGGTCGGGGATGCTGTTCAAAAAGGCGATTCACTGGTTACTATTCATGCGAACCGTGAAGATGTAGCCCAAGTGCTGGAGAAAATCTACGCGAACATCCGCATTGCGGATCACGCGGAAGCGCCAGTGCTAATCTACGGAACAGTGACAGAGTAAGCGATAAGCCATATTTATAAAGTCGTGTTGAGTGTCTTTGATCAAGTTTGAAAAATATGACAGCCGGACTCATAATAGATATGAGTTCGGCTTTTTTTATTGTAAGGCCGAGGGTTGCACAGAGGGGGAGAGACATGTTCAGATTATACAGCGATGTCCGGGGAGCAGCCTATGAAAGACTGATTGATTATGCTATGGAACGGGCAGACACGTTTATGCTGGGCATACATAAATGGGCGACAGAGGATGAGAATGGGGTGATCGACCAGGATGTCCTGTTCAAGGAATTGTTACAGCAATTGAATCCTTTTATGCTGTCCACACACTCTTATGAGGAAATTAGGGGCATCCATTCCATTGCCTACACACAAGGAACATTTTACCGATACCAGTGTGCGCCCGAGGCAGGGGGATTATTAAAGCAGGCGGCGTCTAGTTTGTTTTCCTGGGTACATCCCCAATTACCTGAGGATTTGTGCTTCCAGAATGCGGAGGGAAGGGATTGGATCATTAACATAGCTCACGAACGAATAGGTGGACTAAACATGGCTACAGAAGAAGCGGATGAATTGGAGAAGCTTATACCTGGTGTGTTTATTCACAAACCTGAATATCATCAGGATATAGATGTTTTTCTGGACGATGCTATTCGGCATCAACCGGATCGAGTAGAGCTTATGCGGTTTGGCTTGAGGGAGATACCGGAACGGATTAGAGAATTGTATTCCCTGAAGCATCTGACTATTTTCGAGCAGGATATACGAACACTACCGCACGCTTTGTTGAATTGGAATCGTTGGAGTCACTGACGATACAAGTAGCGGATTTGGAAGAGCTACCCGCTGACATTGCCAAGCTGACCCATCTCAAAAACCTGAGGATCAGCTGTGGATGCTATGATCGTCCGGCCCCAGATTTCAAAGTGATTCCCAAGGCGGAGCTGGCATTTCGGCATTTGCCTCCTGAAATCGGAGAGCTGCAACAACTGGAGTATCTGGATATTCAGTATAGCGGAATCCGTACGTTGCCTCCTGAATTACAAAACCTGAAAAATCTACGCTCCTTGGACATTGTGAATGGATTCATCGAATCGGCACCCGATTTTATATATAAAATGACCTGGCTGAATCGCTTCCTTATAGAAGATAAGCCGTTCCATCTGTGCAATCACGGTGACGACTGAAGGAAAGATAAGAAGAGGAGGAAATCAAATGGTGGAGAGGAACGCAAGCTGTACATCAGTATCAAGAATACAGGTAAGCAACCCGTACAATACAAGCTCAATAGTGCGAATGGATTAGACTTGCAAGGGCCAACGAGCGGGTTTTCCAGCCGAACGTTGCAGCCGGGAGAACGCCACGATCTGGTGTTTGTAAAGCCAGAGGGACAGGATGAAGCTGCAAATGACTCCTTGAAAGAGATGATTTTGAAAGTAAGTACGGACGATGGATCGCAAGGAAACGTTAAAACCTTCGCATATATTACACTGTAAGCTCCTTCCAGAAAGGGCACGACATGCGGTCATTAGTCTACTTATGTTACAATAGAACGGTTGAAGACTTAATGAACAGAATAGGTCAGAGCAGAAAGCAGAAAGGATGACCCGTTGTGCCCAAAAACCATGAATTCGGTAATCAAAAGATGTCACGGAGGCTGTCACTCACAGCCATTTTACTTACACTTACCTTTGTAGCACTTACTGGCTGTGGTCAGGATAAGAATGCTGAAACCATTGATACTGGAAGCAGTACAAGTGTGATCGAGAACGGAGCCGGTGGTAGTCGTAGCGGTTCAGCCCAAAGTGACAAAGCAGCGAAAGAGAGCAAGAGTGCAGAAAACAGCGGTACTGATGCACAAAAATCAACTCCTTCAGCTCCATCTGCTTCATCGGATACATCTTCTTCTCCGGCAGCCTCCAATCCATCGCAAAATCCATTTGAGGTAGCAGGTATTCAAGATCCTAAAGCGTTTTTGAACACGTTCAAAGCGCTGCAGAAGGCAGTTGCCGACAATGACAAGGAAAAAGTGGCCAATTATATTTTGTACCCTCTGCGTGTTAATGATAGTGAAAAGTCGCTAACGATTCCGAATAAGAAAGATTTTATGGCCAAGTATGATCAGATTTTTACGGACGCAATTCGCGAGGCGCTGGTGAATCAAAAGACAGATGATTTGTTTGTTAATTATCAGGGAGTCATGGTGGGATCGGGTGAACTGTGGTTGAGAAGAGCTACGGACAATCCGAAGCTTTTTGGAGTCTTTTCGATTAATCTTGAAACGGTTGCCAACTAAGTCGTACTTCGTGTGTAAATGACCTCTAAACGGTCGGAAACATATATAATGTTTCTGACTGCCCCCCTCTAAAGAAAGAAAAGTCCAGATGATACATACCAAAAAAAGGTTTGACATCACTCCTAAACTCTCGTATTATATCCATATAACTCATTAAACAGGTAGGAATTAAAGAATTAATGTATGATCTCGCCATTTTGGCGGAGAACCTCTAGGAACAGCAGGCAGACACTGTCCACGTGACAGGTTTGACCTATCAGGGCTGCATCAGGGAATTCTCCGCTCTTTTTTTGATTATGTCTGTCAATAACAGGCGTAAATGAATACAAATTACATAGAATTCGGGGTGTCTTGATGAAGAGGCAATGGAAAAGTGGACTTATTCTCGGACTATCTTTGGTTTTAACGATTATGCTAAGCGCTTGCGGGGCAAGCAAGGGAGGGACGCAGGCGGATGGTAGCTCTGCTGCCGGTTCCAAGGACGTGGAGTTACTCAATGTTTCTTATGATCCGACCCGTGAGCTGTATGAGGCATATAATAAAGCATTTGCCGCCCATTGGGAGAAGGAGAAAGGGCAGAAGGTTACGATCAAGCAATCTCACGGAGGATCTGGCAAGCAAAGTCGTTCTGTGCAGGACGGACTGGACGCGGACGTGGTAACTCTGGCCCTGGGTTATGATATTGATGCGCTACAGGAAAAAGGACTCGTTAAAGAGGGGTGGCAAAGTAAATATGAGCATAACAGCGCCCCGTACACTTCAACCATCGTGTTACTGGTACGCAAAGGGAACCCGAAAGGGATTAAGGACTGGGACGATTTAATCCGTGGCGATGTGCAAGTTATTACACCGAATCCTAAAACTTCGGGTGGAGCACGTTGGAACTATCTTGCAGCCTGGGCCTATGCGCTCAAGAAGAACAATAACGATGAAGCCAAGGCCCAGCAGTTTGTACAGGAGCTGTATAAGCATGTGCCGGTACTGGATAGCGGAGCACGTGGAGCGACAACGACTTTCGTAGAGCGTGGAATTGGCGATGTACTGATCGCTTGGGAAAATGAAGCACTGCTCTCGGTGAAGGAGCTGGGTGCGGACAAATTCGATATCGTGTATCCGTCGATCAGTATTTTGGCGGAACCACCGGTAGCGGTAGTTGATAAGGTGGTAGATAAAAAAGGTACACGCGAGGTGGCGGACGCATACCTGAAATATTTGTACAGTGAAGAAGGGCAGACCATTGCTGCCGAAAATTATTATCGCCCAACACTGGAGAGCGTGACGGCAAAGTTCAAGGATCAATTTCCTAAATTGGAGCTCGTGACCTTGAAGGATGTATTCGGGACATGGAAGGAGACGCAGCAGAAGCATTTCAGCGACAAGGGCATTTTTGACCAGATTTATGTACCCGGCAGTTCATAAAATAGGTGGACTGTGTAGGGATTGGGTCGGTAGCCGCGAGTGTCATAGTCAATGGATTCAGAGAGGGATGGACAGAACATGAATCAAGTGCAAGCCACTCGAAAACGCGTACTTCCCGGGTTCGGGTTAACAATGGGTTATAGTGTGCTGTATCTCAGTCTGGTGGTGCTGGTGCCTTTATCGGCACTGCTTCTGAATTCAACTGGACTGACGTGGGAGAAATTTTGGGACGTGGCGACTGATGTTAGGGTGCTGGCTTCCTACAAGGTAAGCTTTTTGTGTGCTGCGGCTGCGGCGCTGATCGACCTGTTTCTCGGTTTATTGATAGCTTGGGTGCTGGTGCGTTATGAGTTTCCGGGAAAACGACTTTTTGATGCGGTGATTGATCTGCCCTTTGCTTTGCCTACTGCGGTAGCAGGGGTTGCTTTGACTGCTCTGTATGCACAGAACGGCTGGATCGGTTCATTGTTTGAACCGCTTGGATGGAGGATGGCGTACTCACAGACGGGGATTACGCTAGCATTGATGTTTATTGGCATTCCGTTCGTTGTACGGACAGTGCAGCCGGTGCTGGAGGAGCTGGACAAGGATGAGGAGGAGGTCGCTGCTACGCTGGGAGCTGGCAGATGGCGTATCTTCTGCAGCGTTATTGTACCAGAGCTGGTGCCACCGCTGCTGACGGGTTTTGCGCTCGCCTTTGCCCGTGGCATTGGCGAGTATGGTTCTGTCGTCTTCATCTCTGGCAATATGCCGATGAAGACGGAAATTGCTCCACTGCTCATAATGTCCAAGCTGGAGCAAAATGACTATGCAGGAGCTACGGCAGTAGCGTTGATGCTGTTGGTAATTTCATTCTTGCTGTTACTCGTGATTAACAGCATTCAGCGCTGGTCACGACGGCGCACTGCCTAAACGCAACTGTCTAATGTGACTATCTAATGTTAACATGCAGGGCTGCGCATGATATCCACGTTCTAAGGAGGGATAGATTATGTCACAAGCGATAACTGGGCAGGAGCTTGCTTCTGCACCAGTGCCTTCATCTGCACCGCCCAACAGGGTCACGACCGAGGCCGCTTGGGTGAAGTGGACGCTGATTGGTGCTGCTTTTTTAGCTTTGCTCTGGGTGCTGGTATTGCCGCTAATCGTCGTGCTTACCGAAGCACTCAAGCAAGGATGGGGCGTATACGTCGAAGCGTTACGGGACCCGGATGCCATGTCCGCATTGCGGTTGACGCTGCTGGTGGCAGCGATAACGGTACCGCTGAATACGGTATTTGGTGTAGCTGCCGCTTGGCTGATCACGAAATTTCAATTTCGCGGCAAAGGCTTGCTGGTCACCTTAATTGATTTACCCTTTGCCATCTCTCCTGTCGTCGGAGGGCTGATGTATGTATTAGTGTTCGGCGCACAGGGCTGGCTTGGACCGTGGTTGGACGAGCATGATATTAAAATTATATTTGCTTTGCCTGGTATTATTTTAGCGACGCTGTTCATCACCTTTCCATTTGTGGCGCGAGAACTCATTCCAATGATGGAAGATCAGGGACAGCAGGAGGAAGAAGCGGCTGTCATGCTGGGCGCGCGCGGTTGGCGCATTTTCTGGAAAGTGACGCTGCCGAACATCAAGTGGGGTTTGTTGTATGGCATCATTTTGTGTAATGCGCGAGCCATGGGTGAGTTCGGTGCAGTGTCCGTCGTTTCTGGACATATCCGTGGAGAGACGAATACACTGCCGCTGCATGTAGAAATTTTGTATAACGAATATCAGTTCTCGGCATCTTTTGCGGTGGCCTCGTTGTTATTGTTACTTGCTCTGGCAACCTTGGTACTTAAAAGCTGGTTTGGACGCAAACGCGTGCATTAATTTATGATTTTGTATATGATCCCTCAGGGCCTCTCTTTGCGTCTATCGTCTGTTAACGGCGAGAAGATGGGAAGAGAGGCCCTTGTTCTAAGGTGGCTTATATGGATAATAAAATGATCATATCAAGGCACGTTGGTGTGCCCAGGAGGAGCGAAGGGAAAAATGAAACATCCGTTTCAGTCCTACCGTCAGCTGTTTCCAGTGCTATCCTCACATATCCATGTAGGGAGCTGTTCACAGGGGGCCGTATCGAGGCCGGTTTCCGCTGCCATTGAGGAATATCATCGAAGTTTGCTGCAACACGGTCATAACGGCGATCTGTCTATGGCACGTTTGGAGGAGGCGAGAGGGCATTTTGCCAAGCTCATCGGGGCGGAGCCTGACGAAATTGCGGTCCTGTCCTCAGCCTCTGAGGCGATTGCTGGGGTAGCTACAGCCCTTCCTTATGTACCAGGTAAAGAAGGCATTGTGTATGCGGACACCGACTTTCCGACGGTGGGACACATCTGGCACGCACAGGAGATGTTCCGTGATCACATCTGCTGTATCCCCTCCATCGAGGGAGAAGTGATGATAGAGCAGTATGAGGAGCATGTTACGGAGAAAACTGCGCTCGTTATGGTGTCCCATGTGAACTATACCAACGGATTTCAGCAGGATTTAAAATCCATTGCAGATATAGCTCACCGAAATCAGGCGTTTCTGTTTGTGGATGCTTATCAGTCTGCAGGAATCATTCCGGTGGATGTTAAGGCAATGGGCGTAGATATTTTGGTCGCGGGAGCACGCAAATATATGCTGGGAATTCCGGGCGTGGCTTTTCTTTATGTAAGCAAGGATCGAATAGACCGCTTCAAGCCCCGTCTTACAGGCTGGCTTGGGCAGGAGCTCGCTTCCCGGTTTGATATTGCTCACCCGGTTCCGGCGGCGGGAGCCCGACGCTTTGAGACGGGATTGCCTTCTTTTATTAGCATTTTTGCCGCCAATGCGGCTTTAAAGCTGCTGCTAGAGATCGGAGTCACGAATATTCAGGCCTATATGAGTGAGTTGTTGGATTTTTCCGTTGAATATGGACGGCGCAAAGGGCTACACATACGTGTACCTTACAGGGGAGGCACATTACCAAGCCTGCTCGCTGTTGAAGTAGCCGACGTGTCGGCTATGGAGAGGAATTTGAGAAGCCAAAATATGATCGTTTCAGCACGAAAGGATGTTATCCGTGTGGCTCCTCATTTTTACAATACGGCTGAGGAAGTCCGACGGGTCATAGATGAATTGGCAGGGAGATGTTGAACGACAAAAGCCTCTTCCGAGTGAATGGGAGCATGACATGTCCCTTTTTACACAGGAGAGGCTTTTTGGGCTTTTAGAGTTCTAATTATACGATCCGTTTGCGCAGCCAGCCGGAAATCAGATCCGTCAAAATGATCAGAACCACAATGCCGAGCAAAATAACGCCTACACGGTTCCAGTTGCGCATTTGGAGTGCAAATAGTAGCGGAGTACCGATACCACCTGCACCGACCAGACCGAGCGTGGTAGCGGAACGGATATTAATTTCAAAACGGTAAAGCGAATACGAAAGAAACTGTGGAATCACCTGTGGTAGCACGGCAAAGAAGATCACCTGCCAACGATTGGCGCCGCACGCGATCAAAGCTTCCTGGGGCCCGTGATCGACGCTTTCGATCGTTTCCGAGAAAAGCTTCGCCAGCATGCCGATGGAGTGAATGCCAAGGGCGAGAACACCCGCAAACGAGCCGGGCCCTACGGCTTTGATAAACAAGATCGCGACGATCATTTCGGGAAATACCCGGATGACACTAAGCACAAATTTCCCGCTACCCGATAAGGGACGCAGACGGGTCATATTGCTGGACGCCCAAAAGGCGAACGGAAGGCAGACAAATGCGGATACGAAGGTTCCGAGCACTGAAATGACCAGTGTATCCAGCAACCCGCGCAGCAAATCCTCTCCCTCAGGGATGTAGACGAACGACCAGTCGGGATGAAGGAAGCCGTCCAATATAGCGACAGAGACACTTTTAGCCGTCCCCTGTAATCCTTCAAACTGCATCCCGCGAAAAGCCCAAATATAAATGATGATTAGCAGAATAGCCAACGCCCATAAGCGCAGGCGGGAGCCAATAGGTCTGCGAAGCGTAGGATCATTCATAATAATTTCCTCCGTAGCAGGTTACTGCCGTAATCAATCGCAAGGACGATGACGAGGGTCAGTAGAATAATGATGCTTGCCCGATCATATCGGAACAGCCCCAGAGAACGGTCAAGCAACAGACCGATACCGCCAGCCCCGACCAGGCCCAGAACGGAAGCTGCGCGTACATTAACCTCAAAGGTATACAGCAAGTACGACACAAAATAAGGAAGAGCCTGCGGAACCACACCAAAGGCGATGACTTGAATGCGGCTCGCGCCAACAGCGGTCATGGCTTCCAGCGGCCCGGGATCAATGGCTTCAATCGCCTCAAAGGTCAGCTTGGCTATGATGCCAAAGGAGAAGAAGAGCAGGGCGAGCATCCCTGCAAACGGCCCGATGCCGAACACCGCCACAAAGATCGAGGCAAACAGCAAATCGGGAATCGTCCGTACTAGATTCAGGATCGTGCGCATCGGGAGCGAAATCAGCTTGCGCGGCATCACATTATAGGCACACAGCAACGCGACAGGGATCGCCAATATGGCTCCCAGTGTCGTGCCAACAATGGCGATCTGGATCGTTTCCAGCATCGGTTTCCAGATGGTAGGCAAGTAGCTCCAGTCGGGTGGAAACATTTCCCCCAACAATTTGCCCATCTCCGGCAAGCCGACGATCAACTGGTACGGTGTGGCATCCGTATGAATGGAGCAGGCTACCAGCACCACGATAAAAATCATCCAGGTGGCATAACGCTTGTAACGTCCTGGCAAAGGTGGCCCTGCGGGCGTCTTGCCAGGCTGCGGCGGTCCAGCATGCGGTGACGGTTGCGTCGAAGAGAGCGGCTGGGCAGTAGAGTCGGGCTTCATGATCCCACTCCCAGCAGCTCATCATGCTTGATGGCCCGGCCGTAGATCTCCGCAAAGGCCTCATCCGTAGCCTCCTCCGGTGTGCCGTCAAAGACCACTTCCCCGGCGCGCAATCCGATGATCCGCGTTGCATATTCGCGCGCGAGATCAATGAAATGCAGATTGACGATGGTCGTAATCTGCATTTCACGGTTGATCCGCTGAAGGTCATCCATGACCTGGCGGGTGGTCAGCGGATCCAGCGATGCGACAGGCTCGTCCGCCAGAATGATTTTAGCCTCCTGCGCCAGAGCACGGGCGATGGATACGCGCTGCTGTTGGCCACCAGACAGCTCATCTGCCCGGCTGTAGGCCTTTTCGCGGATGTTCACGCGCTCCAGCGCTGTTAGTGCCAGTTCGATATCTTCCTTCGGAAAGAGGCCGAGAATGGTTCGCAGCGTTGAATGATAGCCGACGCGGCCGGAAAGTACATTGCGGAGCACCGTCGAACGCTTAACCAGATTGAAACTTTGAAAGATCATGCCGATATCACGGCGAATGCGCCGCAGCTCGCTGCTTCCAGCAGACGTGACGGACCTGCCACCCACGACAATGTCGCCGGACGTAATGTCATGCAGTCGGTTAATGGAACGCAGCAGGGTAGACTTACCTGCACCGGATAAGCCGACAATGACGACCATTTCTCCCTCCTGAATCGTCAAATTAATATTGTTCAACCCTTTGGTGCCATTCGGGTATGTTTTCGATACGTTACGGAATTCGATCATATGCTCCCAACTTTCTCCCCCGATGGGGTGGAATGAAAACAACACCGCCATGAATACATGGACGGTGCTGCCCTGTCATTCGTAAAGCCTGTTTCGTAGCTGTTACTTCATTAAAGTACCTTGTTTGTTCCGATTACTTAACCGCTTGACCAACGGCTTCGGCGTATTCACGCACAGAGTCGAAGTTTTTATCGTCGCCCTTTTCATAACCTACATGGGTGTAAATCTCTTTAATGATTTCGCCGCCTGCAGGATCTTTGGCGATGTCAATAAAGGCTTGGCTGATCTTGTCTCTCCACGCTTGATCCATATCAGAACGTACGCTGACGGTATCATTTGGAATTTTAGCTGTGTAATGAATGACGCGAGTTTTTTCAAATACATCCGGGATTTCCTTCTTCACCGTGTTACGTGCATCCTGGAAAACAGCTACCGCATCAACTTGACCGTTCAGCAACGCCAGAATAGCAGCATCGTGGCCTTTGATTGTCACACCCTGCACATCCGTATCCGGGTCCACGCCAGCTTTTTTCAGCTCTGCTGCAGGGTACACGTAGCCTGCGGAGGAGGTTACATTTTGCCAGCCAACCTTCTTGCCTTTCAGATCAGCTAGACTTTGAATCGGAGAATCCTTTTTCACCACGATCATTGCTTTATAAAAGTTTACTTTTTCAGTCGTGTCCTTACCTGTAGCATCTTCAATTCCGTAGCGTTGAGCTTGCAACAGCAAGTCGGCTGCTTTACGGTTATCGTGGGCCAGTACATAAGCATTCGGCGGAAGGAATCCTACATCTACCTGTTTGGAAGACATGGCTTCCACAATCGTATTGTAGTCAGGAGATACAGTTACTTTCACCGGGATTCCAAGCTTGTCACCCAGTAGATTTTCGAGCGGTTTGGCTTTGGCTTCGAGCGTATCTGCATTTTGAGAAGGAACGAACTGTACCTTTAACTCCTTAGGAACATAGGCTGTGCTTTCGTTTTTAGAGCCATCTGTACCCGGAGTGGACGCGCTGTTGTTATTGCTTGCATTGGAGCCACAAGCGGCTAGACCCGCTGCCAGTGTGAAGGTCATGCACAAGGTCAGTGCTTTTTTGAACAAAATAATTTCCCCCTAAACATAGTGATAACGATAATAAAAAACCTGTAAATGCTGTGACAAACCAAATCTTAACAGCTAGTCCCGTAGCTAGGGTAAAAACCACTCCTGACTTTGGTAAAAATGATGTAAAATTTATCGTATGCTTAAAACCATTTTCTGGATTTATGCAAAATGCTTGTTTTAACATTCTCTTAACAGTGCTCTGTTAGACTTGTTCAAGCTCTATGACCGAAGCTGAGGGAGAGAACAAGATTGGATATTTTGGATATTAACGAAAAGGCAGACCAGGACAATGTAAGCCTTGTGAGAGTGAAATTCCGCATTATGGTTACAACCGATTTGCATGTCAGCTTGTGGAATTACGATTATTATACGGATCAGGAGACGCTGCATTACGGTCTGGCGCAAACAGCCAGCTTGATTCAAATAGCCCGGGCGGAGGTACCCAATCACCTGCTGCTGGATAACGGAGATGTGATTCAGGGGAATCCGATGGGAGATTATGCTGTACAGCGAATCCAACAGGACCCAGGCGCGGTGCATCCCGCCTATAAAGCTATGAATCTGCTTGGGTATGAGGCAGGCAATATCGGGAATCATGAATTTAACTATGGACTGGAATACTTGCAGACTTGCCTTCGAGGAGCGCAATTTCCTTATGTGAATGCCAACATTTATATAGCGGGAGAACAAGAACGAAATTACTTTACACCTTATCTATTGCTGGATAAGACGGTAGAGGATGAAGCAGGTGGTAAGCATCTGTTGAAGGTGGGAGTCATCGGCTTTGTCCCTCCGCAAATTATGCAATGGGACAAGGCGTGGCTGGAGGGGAAAATCATCGTCAAAGATATGCTGGAAACGGCAAGACGGTTTATTCCACAAATGAAGGCGGCGGGAGCCGATCTCATCATTGCTATGCCCCATGCAGGCTTTGAGGATATTCCCGAAACGCTTGATATGGAAAATGCAGTGCTGCATCTGAGCACGGTGGAAGGGATCGATGCCATTGTGTTTGGTCATGCACATAAAGTATTTCCCGGACCATCGTTTATGGGGAAAACAGGTGTTGATGTAGAGCGAGGTACCATCCACGATATCCCAGCAGTGGAGTCGGGCTTTTGGGGGGATCATCTGGGTATCATTGATCTGGAGCTGACCTTTAGTGGAGAGAAGTGGCAAGTGGCTGCATCTGCTGCCGAGGTACGCCCGGTGTATGATCCGATACGCAAGGAGGCGCTGGTACAACCGAATACTGCCATTCAGCTGGCGGTAGCAGAAGAGCACGCCGGAACACTGGAGTATATTCGTGCACCTGTAGGTCAGACGACGGTGGCGGTGAACAGCTTTTTTGCTCAGGTGATGGATGATGCTTCGGTTCAGCTGGTGAATGATGCGCAAATGTGGTATGTGAAGCAGCAGATGCAAGGGAGCGAGCACGAAGGATTGCCCGTTCTGTCGGCAGCAGCTCCTTTTAAAACAGGTGGCAGATATGGCCCATCGTACTATACCCATATTCCTGCGGGGACGTTGGCGATCAAGCATATCGCCGATCTGTACAATTTTCCGAATACGTTGCATGTCGTTCGGCTGAGCGGAACGGAAATCCGGGAATGGCTGGAGTGGTCTGCTGGACAATTCCGGCAAATTGATCCTTCAGCAGAACAAGAGCAAGAGCTGATTAATTCTGATTTTCCAAGCTTTAATTTCGATATCATCGACGGCATCAGGTATCAGATTGATGTAACACAGCCAGCCAGATATGATGCTGACGGGGGCCTAAAGGACCCAGATGCACACAGAATCATTCAGATGTCTTTTGATGACGAACCGATGGATATGCAGCGAAATTATCTGGTTGTTACGAATAACTATCGCGCGTTTTCCTCTGCGCTGGTCAATCCGGGTGGAGAGCGAATCATACTTGCTTCACCGGATGAGAACCGTCATGTGCTGACTGAATACGTGCGGCATATGAAGACGTTGACGCCAAAAGCTGATGGCCATTGGTCCCTCGCCCCATGGTCAGGGCGTCCGCATGTGACCTTCCTGACCTCACCGCAAGCAACGGATGCCGCTAATGCCTATTCGGAGTTGCTTTATGAAGGGTTAACGGTAGAGGGATACGCTAAGTTTGCCCTCGATTTCGGACGTTCACGGTAAAACTGCTAACTTGTTTTTGTCCTATAAGTCCACAGCATCAAAATAATAGAAAAAGACTGTCCCACAGAGGACGGTCTTTTTTCATAAAACAGTTTTAAAATCGTACAAAATTCGTGATTTTATATGTCCTGAGTCGTATTTAAAGTTATTGACCTCTCGTATAAATAGACATATACTTTGATTAAACAAATTTTGGTTTAAAAGGTAATGAAAAAGTCACCATCATTCGTTTGAGGGGGTGTCCCTTTGGAAAAAAACACCACGATCCGCGCAGAAATAGAAAAGTATATTCAAAGTGAAGGCATTTCAATGCAATGTTTTGCAGATGCTTCCAAGGTAAATCCGGGTACACTTAGCGGTATACTTAACCGGAACCCACCACGGCCGATCTCAGTCAATCAGCTGGATTTGATTACCGAGGCCATGGGATTGGAAGAAGGATCTTTGTTCGAGATGTATGTTGATGAATGTTTTATTCATTCCTTACCACACTGGAGAAGGTTGCGTCCGTTTCTCCTGCGTTGCTCAGAGTTGAACAAGCTGGAGTGTATACGCAGTGTACTTGGCTATTTGATGGACGATTTATCGAACGTTCCTGCTATTTTTGAGACCGCAGAAGCGATGTTTGAGGATGGCAGACATGAAGCTTCCATGCTTCTGTATGATTGTGTCATTGAGAGTGAAAAGTATACCCACTCTGAACGATTGGCGATCAGCTATTTCCGTATATTCCAGATTCAGATTAAGGATAACCAACGGAACTTGAAGGCTGCTGTACAATTCCATTTGTACCGTAGTCGTCTACCGGAAATTTACGCACTGGAAGGCTTACATATGCTATCTCAAGTGTTTGCTTTAAAAATGCAATGGTCCGAGATGGAAATGTATGCGGACGAGCTAAGAGAGCTGGCGCAGGCATTGTATCGCAATCGGAACCGTTTTGGAGATGAGCACCTGGAGCTGCTTAAGCCGCTCGTTTATTACTATGCTCAGGGGCATCTGCTCAAGGCCAGTTGCTATGAGTTTCAGGGTAGATATGAGGAATCCAAGCAATGGATTGAAGGTTATGCAGATTTGAGCTGGTTTGAGGGTTTAGACGAGGAAGGCTGGAAAGTGGTCAACCTACATCGTGTATATGCACAGGGCAACCGACTTTGTATTGAAATTAAAATGGGCAACACTTCTGCAATCTATGATTATATTACTTACCTGCGTGAGCATCCGGATGAGACACTGGAGGGCTTGAACACCTTGCTCGAATCAGCGAACCGGTTTGGTTATTTCGTGGATGCCGAACTGGGACTATTTAGTCAGCAACTCAAAAGCTTTTGGCAGCTTGCACCGGAACGATGGGACACTCATTATCGCAAGCACTTTAACGCATTTCGCTTTGCATCCTTTTGTAAGGTGTATGCGGAATACTATTTCCGAAAAGGCGATTACCCCGAGGGAGTGGGACAAACACTGCATTGCTTGCAACTGTCTGTCGATAATAGCTATACAGAACATATCATTGGTTGTATGGCTTTATTTGAGCAGCATCGGAATTTTGCTACACTGGAACAGCAGCAGTTGTATCAGAGTCTGTGCTTAGGCGTACGTGCAAATGAAAAGAATCATGCCTATGATCATAGTACCGGTGGGTATTTATAATTCTAAATTTCATTCGAATTCTTCATATAACACGTTATTGCGAGGATGTTCCTGTTTCAAAAGGGGATGTTCTCGTTTTTTAGCTACTGTCGTCGCCTGTGACTTTTAGCATAGAGAGGACCGTTTTGCGCGTTGACAAGTTTCGCGAGCGGGATTAGGATAAATGCAGCACAGAAAGTGAAGGAGAGCATGTACAAATGACGATTCCCAAAACATTAACGATAGCCGGCTCCGACACAAGCGGTGGAGCGGGTATTCAGGCAGACCTGAAAACCTTTCAGGAGCTTGGCGTATATGGCATGACCGTATTGACAACCGTAGTAGCGATGGGTCCTAAAACCTGGGATCATCTTGTATATCCTGTTGAGTTGGATGTGGTAGAAGCGCAGCTGCGTACTGTATTGGAAGGTATCGGTTTTGATGCGATGAAAACAGGTATGCTTGGTTCCGTTGAAATTATCGAGCTGGTAGCCAGCCATTTGAAAAAGCATGATCTGAAGCGGATCGTAATTGACCCGGTCATGGTCTGCAAAGGCACGGATGAAGTGCTCCAGCCGGAAAATACAGAGGCGATGCTGGAATTGTTGATTCCTGGCGCTGACCTGGTAACACCGAACTTGTTCGAGGCTTCGCAACTGGCGAAGAATGGACCGATCACGACACTGGAGCAGATGCAGGAAGCGGCTGCGATTATCCATGAGCGTGGAGCTAAGCATGTACTGATCAAGGACCGTGGCAAAATTCGCGCAGGTAAAGCGATGGATCTGCTATATGACGGAATCACTTTTGACTGGTTTGAAGCCGATGTTGTAAAAACAAACTTTACCCACGGTGCAGGCTGCACCACTTCGGCAGCGGTAACGGCTGGTTTGGCTCAAGGGCTGACTGTACGTGAAGCAGTGGATCAGGCCAAGAGATTCATTACACAGGCCATTGAAGGTAGCTTCAAGCTGAATGAATTCGTCGGTCCGACTTTGCATGCGGCACATCGTTTGCAAAATCAATAAAGCATAAAGGTCTGCGATCTTAGAAAGACTTATAAATCTCCATCAGGCTGAATATATATTAGATTGTTTTAGACCATGACTTTTTTGATATATAGAATTAGATGAGGCTCAAGAGCCGCAATACATGGTATTGCGGCTCTTGAGGTTGTATTTTATTGGAATTATATCTTCCAGTTTGGTCTAAGCGTACTGTATAATAGGCATCAGATTTATTATATTTAAGGAGGAACCGAAGCAATGACATTATTCAGCCAAATGGCTTACAGCCGACCAGAGCAACCTGAAATTGAACAGCGGTTTAAAACGCTGTTGCAGCAGTTTCGTGAAGCGGACAGCGTAGAACGTCAAAATGAAGTGATTCATGCGATTAACAAGCTGCGCAGTAACGTGGAAACGCAATTGCAATTGGTGGAAGTTCGGCACTCCATTAATACGGAGGACGCCTTTTACAAAGCGGAGCAAGAGTACGCTGATGATTTCATGCCGGTTATTCAGGAGTATGTAACCGATTACTACCGGGCATTGGTGGATTCTCCATTCCGAACCGAGTTGGAGAGTCAATGGGGCAGCCAGCTTTTCAGTATTGCCGAGGTAGCACTCAAGTCGTTCCATCCGGATATTATTGAGGATTTGCAGCAGGAAAATAAGCTGACCTCGGAATATGCTCAATTGATTGCTTCAGCGAAGATCCCGTTCGAGGGAGAAGAACGCACATTGTCGCAGCTCCTGCCTTTTGAAATGGCTACCAACCGGGAGACGCGCAAACAGGCCTCCGAGGCTAAATATCAATTTATGAGTGAGCATGAGGACGAGCTGGACCGGATTTATGATGAACTGGTGAAGGTGCGCACGCGCATGGCACACAAGCTGGGCTATGACAACTTCGTAGAATTGGGCTATGCTCGCTTGGGACGTACAGATTACAATGCCAAAATGGTAGCCAATTTCCGCGAGCAGGTGCTGAAGCACATCGTTCCTCTGGCAACCAAGCTGAAGGAACGCCAGCGCGAACGGATCGGAGTAGATCAGCTTCGCTATTATGACGAGGGCTTCAACTTCCTGTCAGGCAATCCTACGCCTAAAGGTGACCCGGAGTGGATCATTCGCAATGGAGCACGTATGTATGAGGAACTTTCAGCGGAAACACATGAATTTTTCAGCTTTATGATTGAACGTGGATTGATGGATTTGATCAGCAAAAAAGGCAAGCAAAGCGGAGGCTATTGTACATTTTTGAGCGAATATGGCACGCCGTTTATTTTCTCCAATTTCAATGGTACATCCGGGGATATCGACGTATTGACGCATGAAGCAGGTCATGCCTTCCAGGTCTATGAAAGCCGACATTTTGAAATTCCTGAGTACCATTGGCCAACTATGGAGGCGGCTGAGATCCACTCTATGAGCATGGAGTTTTTCGCATGGCCTTGGATGAATCTGTTCTTCGAAGAAGATACGGACAAATATCACTTTGAACATCTATCTTCATCGTTGCTGTTCGTGCCTTACGGCGTAGCCGTGGACGAATTCCAGCATGCCGTATACGAACATCCAGACTGGACCCCAGCCGAACGTAAAAGCGCATGGCGCTCCATTGAACGTAAGTATAAACCGCATCTGGATTATGAAGGCAACGAGTATCTGGAGCAGGGCGGGTTTTGGCACAAACAGGGTCATATTTTTCAATCCCCGTTCTACTATATTGACTATACACTCGCGCAACTGTGCGCGTTCCAATTCTGGAAACGCATGAGTATCGACCGGACAGCTGCGTGGGAAGATTATTTGAAGCTATGCCGTGCCGGGGGAAGTCGCTCTTTTACCGGATTGGTTGAGTTGGCTGGACTAATCTCGCCCTTCCAAGATGGCTGTATCGCCTCTGTAATCGGAGAAATCGAAGCATGGCTGAACAGTGTGGATGATAAAAAGCTGTAAGCATAATTAAAAAGGGCATTTCGCTTACCTGTCAAAGCTGAAAAGCTTACAGATAGCGGAATGCCTCTTTGTGTAAATGGTCAATAAGTATGCGAGAACTCTTGAAGAAGCTGGCTATGCGTTTGCTAAGGATGAAAAAGAGCATCGAGCCTTTGTAAATCACGACAAAGTAGCCTTTTGTGCGCTGCTGGACTTCCTGAATCGTGGCATTGAGTATCAGAGCGCCATAAATGCTGTTGTGGAGCAGTGGGCGTATTCCGGGGTTGGTGACCAGGTAAATGGTGTGCTGGAGGAAGTGCGCCAAGCTCAAGAACGTGCAGATCAGCAACTCACGGAAATTGCGGGGCTGTTTCGCGGCTGGAGCTGCACGGCAAGCACAAACGATTTTTTGGGTTATTCTAAATTAACCATGAATTGATGCAGAAGGGAAAGTTTATCCGTGGGGAGTCATTTTGGCGACGAAGAAATGCCGGCAGAACAGGTAAAAAACCGGTTGCCGAGAAATTGGGGCAACGTGCTGAAGCTTTTGGATGAAGTGAACGGCCATGTTCCACCGAAGGGTAAGCCAGAATAAGGAGTTTTTTCGGAAATGGGCATAGGCGAAAATCAAAGGAATCGGGAGAAAAGCAGAGATCAGCTGGATGGCCAAATCTCTGCTTTTTTGCATTGTTCCACGGAAGGCTAGACATATGCAAAAAATGCTGGATTTTATACATATGCCATCTAGGTAATGTGATAGCACTGTATTAGGTGATGTAATTATATAAATCAGTCCAAGCGAGCTGGAACACTCGAGGTCTCCAATCCCGTGTTAAATCATTTACGCCTTTTCTTTATTAAAAATATAGCCAGATATCCTACTGCTACTATTCCTGCGCTTAAAAAGCAAACTAGTAAACCATTTAGTTCTACTTTTCCAGTAAGTATAAATATAGTCAAGATTCCAGTGAAAAATCCAATGAATAAGATTTTTGAAAAGTTTTTCAAAATTGACAACTCCTTCTAAAAATATGTACCCAAAATAGCTTATATATGGTACTCTATATATTTTTATTACAATTATATCGTATTATTAGGAGGAAAGTGGTAAAATGAAGAAATTTGTATCGACTTTGATGGCATCAGTTATGTTAATGCTTGTTATCGGCAGTACAGCAGCAATGGCAGCAACAACGCCAAATGCAGTACAGAGAGAATCAACCTCTGAACTCAGCCAAGAATTGATTAACAAAGCAAATCCCTACATAAAACTACAGTCACAAACATTCACTTTAAGTGAAGAGGCTTCAAAAAATTTAACTGAAGATGAACTTGGACTCGTTAATAAAGCTTTAGATTCAGCAAATAATCAAGCGAAAAATATCTCAGGTGATGTAACAGTTACTACAACGGATAATAACAGTTTAAAAGTAGTACCTACTAATAAATTCTCTACAGCCTCGATTAATACTTCCTCTTATTGGGATTATGAATTACTTTGGTGGGGATACCGTATCTATTTTTCTCATCAATTAATAAATGATATCAAATCAAAAGCCCTTTACGCTGGGGGAATTGGTGCAATATCCGGATCAACTCTTACCGGTATTCTTTCGTCTTTGGGTCTACCAGGCTGGATTGGAGGTATTGTTGTAGGGATATTTTTAGTTAAAGGTGCAAGCATTGTTTATGCGGATAATGGCAGAGGGGTTTATTTTGATGCATTTTGGGCTGGTGACCCTGCTAGCCAAGCAGTAAACTTCGTTACAGCTAAAGTGTATGGTGCTTGATGTTAAGTAAAGCGCGATAAACAAAGAAAGCTTCAGGCCTTCATCGGTCTGAAGCTTTCTTTGTTTCATTTATCGGCTCATTTTGAAATTTGAGGCCAGATAGTCCAGGAGATCCGGGAGATGGTAGAATGTGTTCGATCTGCTCTGTCATTCTGGTCGTTCTATGCACAATAAACGGTCACAATTCATGAGATAAATAACATGAGATAAAAATATTTATGGGGCGAATTGACCATACCTGATCGTATCTTTAAACTTCAATTATTGTTTGGTGTTAAGCGGTTTGAGATTGGCTTCAATAGAGGCACGGCGTGATTCCAAAAATGGTGGTAACGCCAGCGATTCACCCAGAAACTCCAGTTCTTCATCCGTATCAAAGCCGGGCCCATCGGTTGCCAATTCAAACAGAATGCCGTTCGGCTCACGGAAATACAATGAACGGAAGTAAAAGCGATCTACAAAGCCTGAGTTGGAAATTTGCAGCTGCCCAATACGGTCTACCCACTGTTTGAGCTCTTCCTCAGTTTCAACACGGAAGGCTACGTGATGCACACTGCCACGTCCTGGTCGTTCTTGTGGCAGATCGTTGCGCTCTTCCAGATGAACTTCAGTTCCCGTACCGCCTTCACCCGTTTCATAGATGACCACATCTGGTTGTCCAGCAACGGGGGAAGGGTAAGAGCCTTTTTTGCGGAAGCCCATAACCTGTTCAAGAATGAGAATGGTATTCTCCGCTTTAGGAATGGTCAGATGAACCGGCCCAAGTCCTACAATGCCGTACTCGGCAGGGACAGGGCTTTTCTCCCAAGGCGTGCCGCCGCGCACTCCGTGATCATGTTCATCTGAAACGAGGAAGAAGCGTTGTCCTTCAAAATCCTCAAACGAAAGCGCCAAGCGTCCTGCTTGATCCGTAATTTCACCATGCTTTACATCCAGCTGCTCGAAGCGGTTTTTCCAGTAATCCAGTGCCTTGTCGTTCGGTACCCGTAAGGAGAGTGCTGAAATGCTGTTATTTCCTGTACGAGTTTGTCCCGCATGTGGAATTTCAAAGAAAGTGACTTCTGTACCCGCAGTTCCACGCTCATCTCCGTAAAAAAGGTGATACACACTAACATCATCTTGGTTCACCGTTTTCTTGATCAACCGAAGTCCCATTACCTGAGTATAAAAATCAACATTTTTAGCCGCCGCCGCTGTAATCGCCGATACGTGATGCAATCCTAACAGTTTCATATTATTGCCCTCCTTGGTTTATATATGATTAGTTTTTTTAAAACAAAATAACCAGTCGTAAAACTTTTCTTTATATTTATTATCTTGATATTAAGATATATTATTTTTGATTGTTTGTCAACTTGAATTACGATCTTTCTTGGAAGACTGACAAAAATAGAATTTCAAAATAATGCAAAAGCAGATACAATAAAGCCCAAAAATAGCCCAATGTAGCTAGAATGATTTTTATTATAAAAGGAGTGTGCTCCATGTATACGGATAAGGATTTGACGATTAGGCCTGTTACAGAAGAAGACCTACACGCCCTTTGGACGTTAACTTTTAAGGAAGAAGCACCGGAATGGAAGCAATGGGATGCACCTTATTATGAACATAAGCCACTTTCTTTTGATGATTATTTAAAAGAGAAGGAAAAGCGAATCGGACAAGATGACTTTTGGATCATTGAAGTGGAAGGCAAGGTCATTGGGTCAGTAAGCTACTACTGGGAGCATCAGCCTTCTCAATGGCTTGAAATGGGGATAGGTATCTTTGATTCGCAGTATTGGAGCGGTGGTTACGGTACGAGGGCACTCCGACTATGGATCACGCATTTGTTTAATACGTTGCCTCTAGTAAGAGTAGGTTTTACAACCTGGTCAGGAAACCATCGGATGATGAAGGTGGGGGAGAAGCTGGGCATGACCCTCGAAGCCAGGCTTCGAAAGTGCAGATATTATAATGGAGAGTATTATGACTCGATCCGAATGGGGCTTTTACGGGAAGAGTGGAAACTGTAGTTGTTCATACAAAGATACCTTTCTAAGCATAAAAAGATGACCTCTGAATTGATCGAGGCCACTGAAAAACTGTTGATTTCCGAAAATACAAAGATTTTAGGGGTACAAATATGTCTCCCTGAACGCGAAACGAGCCTTAGAAGCGATTCTAGAGGCTCGTTTTTCTTTGGATATTCTCTTACTCTCAACAATGGGGGACTTTTTCAGTACCTCGATATCCCCGGGATTGTCTTTATGCTCTCTTAGGTCTAAAAATCATAAAACTGATCGCGGCTAGAACCCAGACACCAATACCGCCGTAGAGCATTATCAAGCCAAAGCCGTGCATAAGCGCCGCATGGACGACGGCTCCAGACGCATCCAGAGAGGAGAGTTCTGGCAAACTCTGCCTGAGAGATACATTATTTCCGGCGGCTACTTTTTCGGCTACAGACCGCAATTGCACTGCACTGAGAGTCCCGGAAAGGGCACTCTTCAAATAAGACAAAATACCTGCCTGCAAGATGAATCCCATCACAGCGATATTGATGGCTAGACTGATCAATCTAGCACTCATATCTATACCGGAAGCCATGCCTGCACGGGCACTTGGAACAGAGCCGGTGGTCGTGTTGGTCACAGGCGTGTTCGTTAAGCCAAGCCCAATACCAGCCAACAAGGAGCCAGGGAGCATGGTCAACCAACTGGCGTGATCGCTGCCGCTGCCATATTTCATCAAAATGAAGCCCATACCGAGGATGAACAGACCTGATGGAATGACTATGCGCGGCTGGTAGCGGAGCGAAAAACGCTCTGCCAGAGGTGGAATTACCAAGGTGGGCAGCGCATAAGCCAAGAGAGACAGCCCGGCGGCTACGATGCCGTAACCCAGGCCACTCTGGAAATAGATCGGCAGATAGATCATGAACGGCCAGAAACTGAAGTTCATGCCGATGGAGCCAAGGAGAGCGCCGGAGAAATTACGTATCTTGAATACGGAAAAGTCAAACATCGGATGGGCGCTGAGCTTTTCCGCAAATAGAAAAATAATGAAACTTATTGCTACTGCAACAAGGATGCTGATGGATGCTCTGCTGGTAAAGCCGAGTTCCGGCCCTTGCGTGATAAAGTATGCAATGCCAAAAACTGTCAATGAAAGCGTGACGATGCCGATAATGTCCAGCTTTTTCACCTGCGGATCTCTGGACTCTTCTATGCCACCAAAAACAAGAATCAAAGTGAGGATGGTCAACGGAACGTGGACCAGGAAAACCCAATGCCAGTTCAACACGGCCACGATTATGCCGCCGATGATAGGTCCAAAACCGAGGCCGATACCGAACACAATCCCCCATATGCCAAAGGCTTTGCTGCGTTCTTGTCCTTCCTGAAACCGATGTGAAAGAATTGCTATCTGGCAAATCTGCATCGCACCAGCACCCACCCCTTGAAGAAACCGACTGATGATCAGAACCGATGTGCTTTGCGCCAAGCCACAAATCAAGGATGTAACACCGAACAAGACGAGGCTGATAATAAAAATACGCCTCCTTCCATACCGGTCAGCCAGCGTTCCAACAGCCATCAGAACTGTGGCACATGCAATGGTATAAGCGTTCATAATCCACTGCATATCCTTAAGATCGCCATGCAATACTTTCTCCAGAGTTGGCAGTATCACTGGCACACTGGAAATTTCGAGGCCGAACATCAATGCGGACAAACATATAGCAGCCAATGCAATTATATTTTTGCGGGAGAGGGAGAGGCTCACTGAGAGGTCCCTCCAGACTTTTGTTCACGGTCTGGACATCCGGCAGCGCAACTATAATATTGCGCCTCATTAAGCGTAACTCGTATACCAGCACCAACCAGCCTTTTTTCGACAATTGTACGATCAATAGCCTCTTCAATATGTACTTCTAAATCTGCTACTGTTCCTACCTTATTAAAAACGTATTTGCTCAAGGGCAGCCATCCTCTCTATCTTTTCATGTTTGGTTCACCTTATCGATATGAGTTTTATTATATAATCTAAATCATTCATTTTACATAACGCAATCAATCCATTATGATGATTATACAAAGTAATTAAATGAATTTCTCATAAAAACGTTAAATTTAAAGGAGAGAATTCAAAGTGGATCATGTAGACAAACAAATCCTCTTTTATCTTCAAAGTCAGGCGAGAATTTCAATGACAGAGCTAGGGAAATGCGTGGGTTTATCCCAACCTGCTGTAACAGAACGAGTTAAAAGAATGGAAGAAAAAGGTATTATCAAGGGGTATCGCACTATCATCTCTCCTGAAAAAATAGGAAAGGATACGGCAGCCTGTATATTGTTTCGGACTAGAGATTGCCATGCATTTCTTGATTTTGTTCATACATCTCCACATGTTGCCGAGTGCCATCGTATAAGCGGAGAACACAGTTATTTATTAAAAGTAGTGACCAGCTCGACACGCACCCTCGAAGAGTTTAGCAACCAGTGCGATAAGTATGGAACCTACACGAGCCTGCTTGTCATGTCGTCACCGATCGATCATAGACTTCTCATTCATTCTCTGGAAGAAGCAAGTGGAGCTGCTCATTCAGAAAAAGATTAAGGATGAAAAAAAGACAACCCCGGATATCCCGAGGCCACTGAAAAAGTCCTAAATTCTAAAGCGAGACAGTTCCTCCATAACAGAGGTTACTGTCTCGCTTTTTCGGTATAATTAAAATATCCAAATAAAGGCGGGTGGTTCCGGTGCTTCCGAAACAGCAAAGCATGGTCTAAGTCCATATATTGAACTATACAATCTGTTGATTCCCAAAGACCATCTGTTACGGAAGAATGGACGAATTGGTGGACTTTAGCTTTATTTATGAGGAACTGAACGAAACCTATTGTCACGACAAGACGAGTTCGAGTTTAACAAAGATGCGGGAATGTACGTATGCAAAGCTGGACATCTGGCGATCCGCAGAGCGCGTGAAGGCAAAAAAGTATAAAAAGCCATGAGCATTTGAAGAAGTTACGTTTCAAGAAAGCGAAAGCTTTAAAGCCAAGGCCAAAGAACGATACAAAATTGAGGCGAAGAATAGTGAACTGAAGCACAGACACGGGTACGATGTAGCGTCCTCCTCGGGTCTGATAGGTATGGAAATCCAGGGGGCTATGGCGATATTCACTGTCAATTTAAAACGAATATTGAAACTGATGGAGTAAGCAAGGGCCACATGAGGCGGAGAGCAAGAGAAAAGACGACGGTTCATTCTGTGAATTCAGAATAAACCGTCGTCTTTTTGATTCGTGTTCTTGTTTTTTTCACGAAAGGCTGGTTTTTCGGTGGCCTCGAATTGATCAGGAGTCATCTTTTTATTATTCACACTGGTATTATGGGCTTTCTCGGTAAATCTACTCTGATTCTCGAAGTCGTTCCACAATACTTTGTTTGTCGTTCATAGAATAGACCGCTACTGGAATAATTATCCCAAGCAATAACAGTAAAGGCAATAAGGCTAGAAGTGGCCAGATTATAAAGTGATAGCTCAAAAACCACATCATACTGCTTAGGGGTTTCACAATTGAAATAGAAAATATGATCCCTAATAAAATGGAGAATAGGGCGGTCCCGAATACATAATATAGCCCTTCATAGATCAGCATACCCCGCAATTGCTTTTTGATCATGCCGATACTTTGCAGCATGGCAAACTCCTGACGCCGTGTCAATATACTCGTCAGAATTGCGTTTACAAAGTTGAGGATACCAATTAGGCCGATAATCAGACTGAGCGTGCCACCGATCATCATGATGGTGTTTTGCATACCGGAAAACTCATTCATTGAAGTAAATTTGGATGTGTAGTTCATTACTGGCTCTGTAGTTTCGGTGTAACTTTTTAAAAAGCTCTCCATGGCCTCTTCCTGATCAGGGGATACATTAAAGGCGTAGCTCATCACAGCAGGCTGCTCCGCAAGCGGCTTGTAAATATTCGCTGGAAGATAGAAGTTATACTTACTTGAACGGCGATCAGAATTGGTACTATATTTAATTGCAACATGACCAAGCACTGTGAATGCATGCGTAGTATACTCTCTATCCAGCGGAGCTTCTGCTGCTCCCATATAACTGTGAAGCGTGACCTTTTCACCCACCTTATATAGAGCTTCTTCCATATAGGGGATGTCATGGTCATCTAAATCTACCCCTTCCAATATATACTTACCGGAAGCCAGCTTTTCAAAATCAAGCTCACCGTCTAGTAATCGCAACCGGTGCAGTGGTAAATCTTCCAGCCCATATACTGCCGCAATGAAGTTGCCGCGAGAATCAGTCTCATCGTCCTCATTGGTGTATTTTCCATTCTCGACAGTAAGCACTAATCTGCCGCCGTACAAGCGACCGCCCTCTTCAAAGCCCGGCTGTGTCTGTACAGCCTGAATAAAACTCTCGGAGGTCTCATTTTTAGGGCCGCTAAAATAGGGACGATGAAAATATTCAGCATGAGCAATGAGAAAGTCAGTGTCATTGGATTTGGATACAAACTTATCCATATCAATGCTCTGAGACAGGGTGAACGCCGTGTTAAGAAGTACAAGGCTTAACGAAAGACTGATGACTACCAACACGGTACGCTTTGTATTGCGCCCCAAGTTGGAGCGAGCCATGTGGATCATTTTAGCGCCTTTAGTGGATTTTTTCAGCTTACGGCCACCCTTGGTATTTCCGTCTGTGTATCTTACTGCCTCAACTGGCGAAACAGCTGCCGCAATTCTGCCTGGCTTGAAAGTGCTGATCATTACGGTAATGAGCGCGAACAAAGTCGATCCTATAAAAATCCATGGGTTGGGAGATACCGATACCTCGGTACCAGCAAAAACAGTGTGGTTTATAAGAAGTGGTATGAGTGCTTTACCGACAAAAAAACCTGCTATTAACCCAAACGGGATTCCTATCCCTGAAAGAACTAACGCCTGTCTGCGAATGATCCGGCGGATCTGCTTGCCGCTTGTGCCGATCGTCTTTAAAAGACCATAAAAACGAATATCTCGCATCACCGATATTTGAAAAATGTTATAGATGATCAAATAGCCGGTAAATACGATCAGTATCAGGGCGGAAGTAAGTGCCATGATTGTTCCCGCATCCATACTAAAATTGGTCGAGATATATGACCAATTTACATTATTCGCGATATAGTTCGGTGCATCTTCGTCAAGCGAATACCCGCTTTCGGTAATCACTTTACTGAGCTTTCCCCGCAAATCAAGGCTATTGTCGAACATCATATATGCACTAATGGTTCCTGTATAGAAATGATCTTTTTTATAGGTGCTTTGTAATTCCTTTGCATGAGCATCGACATAGGATCTGGAGGCGAATATTTGTCCTGTGTTAAACACAGGATCGCTTTTCCACCAGCCGGAGAGGATAAAATCACGCTGTACTTCTTTACCTCGTATGTCAAGCTTTAGCCTCAAAGGTGCTCCAACCTCCAGTGGAACACCCAATAGCTGCAACGTCTTGGAATCTGCGATCACTTCATTTTCCGCCGCAGGCTTGTGCCCCTCTTTAAGCTCAATAAAACCAAGCTTCATCCCTACATCATCGTAATACCAGAACTCTGTGTGGCGTTTTAGAAATTTATCGTTCATAACTCCGTCGCTTAATATACGGTTATAAGCTATTTCCTTGATCAACGGATGATCCTTGACATGATTAAATTCGTCATCCGTTATATATTTAAGTATGGCATGACCATCTCCACCGGCCTGTCGCATGGTCGCCCGTTGTAAGCTTTCCACAGCGCCAATCCCCATAGTGAACAGTGTTGTAAATAGCAATGAGGTTAGTGCTATGGCAACAATGGCAATAATGTTACGGGTTTTGTTCACTTTGAAACTCTTATCAGCCAGATTGCGGATTACTTTTTTGTTCTTTACCTTGATCATTTACCTTCACCGCCAACTATTTTACCGTCTTCAATTCGGATGATCCGGTCTGCCATTTGCGCAATTTCCTCGTTGTGGGTAATCATCACTATAGTTTGGCGGAACTGCTGGCTGGATACTTTGATCAACCCCATCACATCCAGACTGGTTTTACTGTCCAGGTTTCCGGTGGGTTCATCTGCTAAGACAATTGCGGGCTTGGCTGCCAGTGCTCTGGCAATGGCTACACGTTGCTGTTGTCCACCGGAAAGATTGTTTGGCAGATTATTCATTTTGTGGTCAAGGCCCAAGGTATGTACAATTTTATCTATGTAAGTTTCGTCCGGTTCTTTACCGTCCAGTTCAATGGGCAGTACAATATTTTCGTAGACATTCAAGACAGGCACCAGGTTGTAATTTTGAAACACGAAGCCAATCTTTCGTCTGCGAAAAATGGTCAATTCTTCGTCTTTCAATGAAAAAATATCTTTGCCGTCAATCGTAACGCTTCCGCTTGTCGGACGATCAAGTCCACCCAGCATATGAAGAAGAGTAGATTTGCCGCTCCCGGACGTACCGACAATGGCGACAAATTCACCGCTTTCCACCTCCAGATTCACGCCGTCTAAGGCATGAACAGCAGTATCCCCATTACCATAATGCTTTTTTAGTGCCTGAGTTTTTAATAGAGCCATATACGTTCTCCTCCACAAAAAAATGTCTGGATCGTAGTCATCTACAGTACAGACATTAACACACTAATCTTTCTACAATCTTTCTGAAATCTAACGGTATTGAAAGAATTAAGTATCCATAGAAAGGAAAATAGAAAAGGTGGAGCCACTGCCGTAGCGTGACCGTACCTTGATGTAACCACCCTCCGCAGCGATGATTTCTCTAGCTAAAAACAGTCCAATACCGACACCTTCCTGCGTGTTTACAGTAGGGGAGCGATAGAAGCGGGTAAAGATATTCCCTTGTTCATCTTCTGCAATCCCTATGCCGTTGTCGGTAATATCAATTCGGCAAAACAAATCGTATGCCATTACTTTTATATTCATGCTTCCGCCTGTCTCTGTATATTTTATGGCGTTATCCATAATGTTATAGACAGCTTCACTCGTCCACTTTAGGTCAAAATAAGCATGGGTAACTGTGTCCTCCATAACAACTGAAATCCCTTTGGCGTCTGCTTTTGGCATCATTTGCTCCAGTGCAGCATCAAGGAGCTTTTGAACAGATTCTCGCCTTGGCGATACCGTGATAATCCCCGTTTCAAGCCGCGATGTTTTCAACAATGCCTGGATAAGAAAGTTAAGCTTTTCGGCCTGTGCAGATAGAGCTTTCACACAAGTGGAGGTATCCTGCGATAGTTCGTATTCGCTAAGTAGTTGGGAATAAAGCAGGATGTTAGCCAATGGTGTTTTCGTTTGGTGTGAAATATCGGAAATCAGCTCATTTATTTTATTCTTTTCGGCAAGCAGATTTTTGGAGGACACGGAACAAATGGAAAGAAACTTCGCAAATTTAGCTTCTATTGCAGAGAGAACGGATTCATCAAAGACATCCTCCGAGAAGCTGCCATTTATCGCGGCATCCAGCATGTTCTCAATGGTTTTCATTGTTTTATGGATGCTCCTGCGATAAAGCATAATAGCACACACAGCGGTGCATACAGCAACAACGGCAATTCCAATACATATATAGAGGAGTGTTGTCATTTCAACGCCCATGTGTAGCCCAGCCCATAAACCGTCTTAATGTATAGAGGAGAAGAGGGGGAATCCTCTAATTTATCCCGTAGCCTTTTTACTGTAACAGACAATGCGTTTTCACCTACATACTCAGCTCCATCAGTCCAGATGCTATCTATCAAATGATCGCGCGAAACGGTGTTGCCTCGATTATCGACTAGGATACGCAACAATTTTTGCTCAGTTTTACTTAGTTCAATAGGTGTACCATTCTTAATAAATTCCATTCTCTCGAATGAAAAAGAAAAATTGTCTAGCTGAATGGAGTCTGCAAGCGAGTATCTGGATTTCTTTAGCTGAACGCCAACTCTTGCTCTCAGTACCATAAGACTGAAAGGCTTGGTTATATAATCGTCAGCACCCAGCTCAAAACCAGTGACGACATCTGTTTCCATATCATTCGCAGTCAGAACGATGACTGGTAAAGTTGTTCTTTTTCGTATATGGGTTAACAGATCGAGTCCACTTCCATCCGGCAAATTTACATCAAGAATCACTAGGTCAAAGGCGGTAACGTTCAATTGTTCTTTTGCAGTAGCTATGTCATACATTTGCGTAAATACGTTGTTAGGTTCTTTAAGGGCAAGAACAATACCGTTACTCAAGGCGATATCGTCCTCGATGATTAATATGTGATTCATCATTCTCCTCCTATTTTTTTACTAACCAAAGTTAATGAACTCGGTTTCCAGAACTGCTCACCATAAACATAAAAAAGGGCTCCCAAACTCTCTATTTCCAGTTTACCGGATTTTACTCTTATTTGCTCCTTGGGTTGTCCAGGTGGGGTGTCGAGAAAGTTCTCTGCAGCTTTTTTGTCCAGCTTTAAAACCTCATCACATTGACAGATACGGTATGACTGATATAATTTATGCTAGTTGATTTTGATAATCATTATCATTATTGGAGGGGAGGACAGGGCCGAAGCTTGGTACAGGTTGTTGGAGAACAGGCTCCCTTGGTTAGAACATGAAATTGCGTTATTTAATACTGGCTTTTCTGGTACTGGCCTTCGCCTCGGTTTTTATCGGTGTTCATGATGTAACTCCACTTGATGTGTTCCACTTAACCAACGATCAGGCGCAGGTACTCCTGATTAGCAGATTCCCACGATTGATCAGTATCATTATCGCAGGGGCGAGTATGAGTATCTGTGGGCTCATTATGCAGCAGCTTACCCGGAACCGATTTGTATCTCCCACCACTGCAGGGACGATGGATGCGGCACGATTGGGTGTGCTGATGGCTATTATGGTGTTTGGAGCAGCAGGATTTTGGACGAAGATGCTGACGGCTTTCGGATTTGCTCTAGGGGGAACACTGATTTTCATGAAAATACTGGATAAAATCCGTTTCAAGGACCCGGTATTTATCCCGCTTGTCGGTTTGATGTTTGGAGGCATTTTAAATTCGGTAACGACCTTTTTTGCTTACAAATACAATCTGATCCAGGGCATTTCTTCGTGGATGCAGGGAGACTTTTCTCTAATCATGAGTGGTCGCTACGAGATGCTATATCTTAGTATTCCTTTGGTTGCGTTGGCGTACATATATGCGAATCGTTTTACAATTGCAGGCATGGGTGAGGATTTTGCGGTCAACTTGGGTGTACATTACAAGCGCACCGTCAATGTTGGTTTGGTGATCGTGGCTTTGGTTTCCTCTGTTGTCATCTTAACGGTCGGGACGATTCCCTTTTTGGGGCTGGTTGTACCCAATCTGGTCAGTATGTACATGGGGGATAATCTGAAAAAAAGCCTGGCCCATACAGCGATCTTGGGCGCCGTCTTTGTGCTGTTTTGCGACATTTTGGGACGGGTGATCATTTATCCGTATGAAATTTCTGTAGGGCTTACGGTTGGTGTGATCGGGAGCGCGTTGTTCTTGTATTTGCTGCTGAGGAGAAGGGCTTATGAATCCTAAATTAAAAATCGGAATATTAGCCGCTGCCGCGCTTGTGTTGATTGCTGCTTTCGTGTTTATAGATCTTCCGCATACCTGGCATTACGCGCTGCCACGACGATTGAAAAAGATCGCAGCCTTCATTCTGACAGGTGGCTCCATTGCTTTTGCAACCGTTATTTTCCAGACGGTTACGAATAATAAGATTTTGACTCCCGGTATTATCGGACTGGATTCACTGTATATGCTGATTCAGACGACGATTATTTTTGCATTTGGTTCCGTCCCTTTCATTTCGACCAGCAAAGAATTGAACTTTTTGATATCGGTGGGGCTGATGGTGCTGTTCGCAGGACTGCTATACAAATTAATTTTCCGCAAAGATGGACGCGGGATTTATGTACTTTTGCTGATTGGTCTGGTGTTCGGCACACTATTCAACAGTCTGTCTACCTTTATGGAGGTACTGATTGATCCGAACGAATTTGCGAAAATTCAGGACAAGAGCTTTGCTAGCTTCAGCAACGTAAATACCGAGCTGTTGTGGCTTTCTGTATTCATTCTTGTGCTCGTATTTGCTTATGCGTGGAGATTCATCAAGTATCTGGACGTGCTGTCGCTCGGACGGGAGCATGCGATTAACCTGGGTCTTCCTTATGGTTTTATCATTAAAAGGCTGCTGGTAATCGTAGCGATTCTTATTTCCATTTCTACAGCGCTTGTCGGGCCGATTACGTTTCTCGGATTAATTGTGGCCAATGTGGCTTATCAGGTGATGAAAACCTATCAGCATCGTTATATTATTCCGGCCTCTATTTGTGTCAGTGTCATTGCGTTGGCAGGATGCCAACTGCTGGCAGAAAGAGTATTCGACTTATCGACAACGGTCAGCGTCATTATTAACTTTATCGGGGGGGTGTACTTCCTGTACCTTTTGCTACGGGAGAATAAATCATGGTAGAAGTCAAAAACGTATTCAAACGCTACGGGAATAAAAATGTGGTGGATCAGGTATCCGTCACTGTACCTAAAGGCACGATTACCTCCTTTATTGGACCTAACGGCGCTGGAAAAAGCACTTTGTTGTCGATGATTAGTCGCCTGACTGACAGTGATGAGGGAGAAATCCTCATTGACGGACAGGCCGTGAGCCTGACGAAAAGTGAGGAGCTAGCCCGGAAGATATCTATTTTAAAACAGACCAACGATGTCAATATCCGCTTAACCGTGAAGGAGCTGGTTAGCTTCGGCCGTTTTCCGTATTCCAAGGGCAGATTGAACAGCGAAGATCGCAAAATGGTGGAGCAGTCTATGGCTTACATGGGACTGGAGGATATGAAAGATAAGCATATTGATTTGCTTAGTGGGGGACAGCGACAGCGGGCTTTTATTGCCATGATTCTGGCTCAGGACACAGAATACATCCTGCTGGATGAGCCGCTGAACAATCTGGATATGAAGCATTCGGTTCAGATTATGAAGACGTTGCGCGGTTTGGTGGATGATCTGGGCAAAACGATTCTGGTCGTGTTGCATGACATTAATTTTGCCTCCTGCTATTCAGACTATATTGTAGGGATGAAGGATGGCAGGTTGCTAAAACAAGGAACGGCTGACGAGATGATTGATAGTCAGGTATTAAAGGACTTGTACGACATGGATATTCCGATTCAACAGATCGGTGACCATAAAATTTGCGTTTATTTCACTTAGGGGGAATGTTAAATGAAGAAAAATATGATGTTTTTAACGCTGATGCTTGCGTTGGTACTGATTGTGTCAGCCTGTGGCAAAGCAGCTCCGGCAACACAGGAAGCGACTGAAAACGGCTCCTCTGCTGCAACAACGGAATCCAAAACCATCTCGGTCAAACACGCACTGGATGAAAAACCAGTCCAAGTCAAAGTTAATCCAAAAAATGTCGTTGTCTTTGATTTCGGTTCATTGGATACGCTGGATAAGCTGGGTGTTGACGTTGCGGCAGTAGCGCAGCAGGATCTTCCTACGTATTTGAGCAAATATAAAGATTCCAAATATGCAAGTGCGGGCACGCTGTTTGAACCGGATTACGAGAAAATCAGTGATCTGTCTCCTGAACTCATCATCATCGGCGGCAGACAAGCTGATGCATATAAAGAGTTGAGCAAAATCGCACCGACCATTTCGATGGCTGTAGACACCAAGGATTATATCAATTCCTTTAAGAAAAACGTTGAAACATTGGGTCAAATCTTCGACAAAGAGGATGCTGCCAAGCAGGAACTGGCTGCGATTGATAGCTCCATCAAGGCCGTACATGACAAGGCTGTAGCGAGCAAAGCTAAAGGACTGATCGTGCTGACGAATGAAGGAAGCCTGAGCGCATATGGCTCACAATCCCGCTTCGGTATCATTCATGATGCTTTTGGCGTAACCCCTGTAGATCCGGGCATTAAAGTATCCACGCATGGACAAAAGGTTTCTTTTGAATATGTGCAGCAAAAAAATCCGGATTATATTTTTGTTGTTGACCGTGGGGCTGTGGTGGTCGAGGAAGGCAAGGAACAGGTTACAGGTAAACAAACCATTGAGAATGAACTGGTGAAGAAAACCAATGCATTTAAAAACGGTCATATTGTATACCTTGATCCTAACTACTGGTACCTGTCAGGTAATGGTCTGGAATCCGTATCTGAAATGATCAAGGAAATGGATGCTGCACTGTAATGAATACATTCACATCATGGGGGACTGTGTAGGATGAAAGGTCATGTAGATGAAATTCCATTAGATGGGTACCTTGTGCACGTCTATACACCTCCCGTCTTCGTGAGTCATAATGAGCTGTATCCTGTGCTGTATGTGCAGGATGGTAGCTCTTTATTTCTAAGCGGGTTGGATGAGCTGGAAAGAGGTTTTTCTACAGGAGAGTTGCCCCGTGTCGTGCTGGTAGGTATTCAGCCCGTAAATCGGCTGGATGATTATACGCCTTGGAAGGCAGCTGCTTTAGTAGAAGGAAGACCTGCTTTTGGCGGTGGCGGAGATGCCTATCTGGCGTTTGTGGTTACAAAAGTAATGCCGTACGTCGAGGGGAGATATCCGGTAAAAACCGGACCGGAGCATACGGGAATCATCGGCGCCTCATTGGGCGGATTAATTTCCATGTATGCCGTCTTCAAGTATAAGGACATATTCGGACGCGTCGGTTCCATCTCAGGCTCGTATTGGTATCCGGGTATGATTGGTTATATGCAATCTGCATCTTGTGCAACTGTGAGGGATGGGATACATCGCTTTTATATATCTGTCGGGACCCGTGAAGGTGAAGGGAAGACGAATGTACAAAAAGATATGGTTCCGCTGACCCTCCAGGCACACGAGGTGCTGCGGACACAGGGACTGGATGCAAAAGATGTGCTCCTTGAGTTGGATCAGGATGCGGTGCATCGTGTGGATTGTTTTCAGCGTCAATTTCCTAAGGCCGTCCGATGGCTGTTCGGATAGCATGAATGGAATACGAATTTCATACAACAACCTCAAAGGATTGGAGAGCGTGGAGTCTCTATGCCTTTGGGGTTGTTTTTTTTGTATATTTTTTTTCGTATAATAGAATCAATTTCATAATACCTTCAGTAGCTTTAATAAAGAGTACATATAGATCAAAATGGTTTAATTTGTCTATATGAGGTATACATTTCGTTAGTTTAATCATTTATGAAATTGATTCAATAGAGAAATATTAAAAGTTTAAAGTTATACGTTGTTGGAAGTGAGGGGTGCATAAATGAAAAAAAACCGCCTGGGATCATCGGATTTGCTGGTAGGTGAAATTGGTTTGGGATGTATGTCGGTCGGTACGGAGGAGCAGCAAGGTGTTTACTTGATTCATGAAGCGCTAGACAGGGGCGTAAACCTGTTGGATACAGCCGATTTGTACCAGCACGGGCGCAATGAAGAAATTGTGGGGACAGCAATCCGTGGACGGCGGCAGGAGGTCATCCTGGCGACCAAGGTCGGCAATCGGCGTATACCGGGACAGGAGGGCTGGGGATGGGATCCGTCCAAGGAATATATCCTGTCTGCTGTTAAAGAGAGCCTGCGCCGCCTTGGAACGGACTACATCGACCTGTATCAGCTGCACGGAGGGACGATTGACGATCCGATTGACGAAACCGTAGAGGCTTTTGAGCAACTACAGCGGGAGGGCGTTATTCGTTACTATGGTATTTCCTCCATTCGCCCTCATGTCATCCGTGAATATGTTGAACGTTCGAATATCGTTAGTGTTATGAATCAGTATAGTTTACTGGATCGGCGTGCAGAGGAAGAGGTACTGTCTTTGCTTCAGGAGCGGGGAATTAGCGTGATTGCACGTGGGCCAGTGGCCAGTGGTGTATTGGCTGAAGAGGGGGAAGGGAAGATAGCCAAGGGATATCTGGACTACAATGAAGCAGAGCTGCTGGACGTGCGTAAGCAATTAAAGGCATTTGCAGGGGCGGACCGTAGTATGGGTCAGACAGCGATCCGTTATAGCCTGTCTCATCCGACTGTCGCTGCTGTGATCCCGGGTGCAAGCTCTTTGGGACAATTGGAGCATAATATTTCTGCTGCGGATATTGCACCGCTAACCAGGCAAGAGCGGCAGACGCTACAGCAAATCAGCCGAGCCAATCGGTATGATGCGCAATATCGCTAATCCGAGCAAGTATAGGACAAGTGTCAAACATGTACCCGTCCCAGTTGCAATTTATAAAAGAATCATTACAATATAGGAATAAGCCTCGGTTTATAATTCATATGTGAATATGGAGACGTTATAAATACACTCTAGGAGGGACCAACGAATGGAACGCATCGAATCTCAGCAGCAATATCAGGATTTAATTAATGGTGACGGTCTGACTGTCGTGAAATTTGATACAACCTGGTGTCCGGATTGCAAGACACTGGATAAATTTATGGACGGCATTATTGAAGAAAACGCAGATAAGCGTTTCTTTGCGCTTGATGCGGAGAAATTCCAGCCGATTGCCGAAGAAAATCAAGTGCGCGGCATTCCGAGTCTGCTCGTGTTCCGTAATGGAGAAAAAATTGCTCATTTGCACAGCAAATACGCTAAAACGCCAGCTCAAATCTCGGAATATTTGACTACGCTGGAATCCAAACAATAATCAGAACGCATGATAGGGATAGTTCCAGACTATCTTTCCTTTCAGCAAAATAGTAAAAGGGATATCCAAGGCTGATCATTCAGACCCTATGGATATCCCTTTTTTTATTTATTGGTACCAAACGATGGCTTATAAAATAATGAAAAAGAACACAGCCGCCAGCACGAAGCGGTAAATGGCGAACGTAGTCAGGCTCAAGCGTTTGAGCAGACCGAGGAATGTTTTGATCGCCAGCATCCCGACGATAAAGGCAGTAATAAAGCCGGCCGCGAACACTGGGAAATCACTCATAGACAGATGATCCATACTTTTGATCATATCAATACCCGATGCACCCAGCATGACCGGAACCGATACGAGGAATGTAAATTCCGCGGCTGCCGTATGGCTTACACGTGCGAATAGGCCCCCAGACATGGTTGAGCCTGAACGGGAGAAGCCTGGCCACAGAGCTAGGACTTGGAACACACCGATCGTAAAAGCCTGTTTGTACGTGATCTCATCCAACGTATGTGATCTAATGGGCGGATGGAATTTCTCAGCCGCAATCATCAACAGGCCTCCGATGACCAAACTGTAGAGAACCGTTTCAGGACCAAACAGGTATTGCTTGATTACATCACGGAACAGTACGCCAATCAAGCCTGCAGGGATCATGGCTAAAATAATATGTAACAGGTTTAGACGTGGCTGACTCGAGATTTTGCGTCTGAAATCAAACAGGCTCAGGAATCTGCGCCAGTATAATACGACGACTGCCAGCACAGCACCTAATTGTACGATAACCTCAAACGTTTTGACCGTATCATTCTCTGTGTTTAATCCTAGAAGATTAGCCGTAAGGATCATGTGACCCGTCGAAGAGACCGGCAAAAACTCTGTCAGTCCTTCAATAATTCCCATAATAATAGAAGATAAAATATCCACTTTACTAGCTCCTCCTTACACGCGTGCAGGGCAAACGACCTAAGCCGTTTGCCCTGGGAATATGTCATTTCAGTAGGAGTGAACACAAGTGTCAAGTGCAAAGATAAACGCTCAGGTCACACGGTTCACTCCCGGGAAGAAGTGTCCGATTCTGCTTCCAATTCAGATGCGGGGGATGTGTGGTGTAAAATAATCTCCACCCGACGAATACGATTTTTACCCATTTCACGAATGATAAATTTCACATTCTCTTCTATGAATTCCTTGCCCTGTCTAGGTTCCGGAACCCGGCTATACACCCACCCTCCGACAGTATCCACGTCTTCATCGTCCAATGTCAAGCCCGTCAGATCACTCAGATCGGAAAGCATCACTTTACCATCCATCAAATAACTGTTCTCCGTCAGTTTCTCGATTTCCTTCCGTTCATCCTTATCAAATTCGTCCCGAATTTCGCCAACAATCTCCTCCAAAATGTCCTCAATGGTAATGAGGCCGGAGGTTCCACCGTATTCATCGACCAGGAGAGCGATATGAACCTGCTCCTTCTGCATACGTTTCAGCAGTGTGTTGACGGGGATAACTTCCGGAACGGTCAAGATCGGTTGAATCAGACTGTCGAAAACAAGCTCTGGATTGCGATCATACTCAAGGAATAGCTGTTTGGTATTAATCATACCAATGATCTGATCCTTGCTGTCTGTCGCCACCGGAAAACGGGTATACTGCTCTTCGTGAATAGTCAGCATGTTTTCTTGTAGCGAGCGATTCGTAAACAAGCATACCATATCTGTACGTGGTACCATAATTTCTTTGGCAACGGTCTCGTCAAAAGCAAAGATACGATTTACGTAGCCATATTCGGTGTTATTGATCTTACCACTTTCCACGCTTTCGGACAAAATGATCTGAATTTCTTCCTGAGAGTGCGCTTCTTCATGCTCACTAGCCGGTTGAAGACCAAACAGACGAACCAGACGATTGGCCGAGCCGTTAAGGAGCCAAATAAACGGATACATAATCCGATTAAACCACACGATCACTGGGGAGGTTAACAGACTGACAGCTTCCGCTTTGCGGATCGCCAATGTTTTGGGAGCCAGTTCGCCGATCACCACGTGCAGGTAAGTTACAATGACGAATGAAATAATAAAGGCCAGGATATGTGAAAAATCCCCATTGATGTTGAGCTGTTGAAAGAGAGGCTCCAGCAATTTGACTACGGTCGGTTCACCGAGCCAGCCGAGTCCCAACGCTGTAATCGTAATACCAAGCTGACAGGCGGACAGGTAGCCGTCCAGATTATTGACGACTTTTTGTAGCGCCAGTGCGTTTTTACGGTTCTCCACGACCAGCTGATCGACCCGGCTGGAACGGATTTTAATAATCGCAAACTCGGTAGCCACGAAAAAAGCACTAAATAAAATCAACACCGCAAACAAAAATAGACTGACACCTATACCCATATAATTTTCACTCATCCCTTTTTCGTTCAATTTTTTAAGGAACTCCATTTTAAGTTCACTTGAACTTATTTTAAGAACTTAAAAGGAAATATACAAGGTTCATATGGAATCATAGCAGGTCACCTACCTCCAATTTACACGGAAAATAAGGCATAATAGAACCCGCACGGCTCATTGCTTCACTTTACAAGCCTAGTTTGAGGGCGTATGATGAGTTCAAATGAACTTGAAATGTAATAAAGGGAGGAAAGCAGATGGAGTCTTTTACCCTTACTCGTCGTGATATGGCCCATTTGCTGCTGGCCATGGAAGGTCGCCGCGAATTGCAGCCTTTGGCCGTTCTACAGGACGCCTGGAGGCGCACTCATAGCCATCTCGCCCGTTCCGGGAGCACGATGCCGACATTTTTATACACCGACGTGACACCTGTGCTAGATAAAATCATCAAGGGTAAGCACAGCGCAGCCTTTTCGCTGCAGGAGATCGTTTCCCTGGGTCAACTGGTCGAATACAGCCATGTCTCACTGGCATCTATGCAAAATTGGGTCAAACGCGACTTCAAGGAATTTCTCGGCGCTCCGAAGATCGGCAAAAAGTACTCGGTCAACCAGGCAGCTATATTGCTCATTGTGGAAGATTTAAAATCATGTCTTGATTTTGAATCCATTCGTCAGCTATTTCATATCCTGTTCCAACAACCCGAAGATGATACGGACGATCTGATTCAGCCGGTCGATTTGTACGCCGCCTATTCAACTTTGTTTGAGGAGCTGGATGCGAACGGAGACCAACTGCTCGATGTTGCTGGAGCAGGCTATGCAAAGGACAACGGAAATTCCGTTACAGGACAGCAGCGCCAGGAAGCTGCGACAGAGGAGCTGCTGGTTCAGGCGGCCGATCAATACACCAGCCGTTTACAGCATTTGACCCCTAACCAGTGTGAAGCAGTGCGTAATACTTTGCTGGTGGCAGCGGTAGCGGTGCAAAATAGTTATTTTTTGTCCATGGCACGTCGGTATGTGAATGCGACGTTGTTTCTGGACTTCCAGGGGTAAATCAGGATTGGCACTAGAAGCCAATCCTATTTTTTTGCTCTTTTTAGAGGATTGTCTACCCTTTTGGAGACTGAAAAAGTATACAAAAGAGGTATATACACTAAAACGCTGTCAAAGATACAATAAACATATATAATCCAGCAATTGGAAAAACTTAGAATATCTCTTCCAAAGCATCTGGATACACACACAGGAGGTAATGGCATGTCCGATGTCTCCATCATCATTTGTACCCGCAACCGGATCGAAGACCTGACACGCTGTATACAATCTATTGCAGTACAGCAGCAATTGGAGCATACGGCTGTAGAACTGCTGATTGTTGATGACGGCGATATTTCCGACCAACAGATCGAGCAGTACCGTCACATGGTATCCGGATTGCCTCAAAGCGTTTTGAAATATTATAAAAAAAGTCGTCCCGGCGTTTGGTTGTCCCGCTATGAGGCCTTGTCTCTTGTGCGGTATGATATTGTGCTGTATTTTGACGATGATGCAGAACTGGACGATAAACTCTATATCCGGCGCTTGCTCGATACCTATGATCAGGATGAAACGATTGTGGGTGTTGGAGGGATTGCAAAGGGATTACATTCGAGCCGGGCAGGAAAGCTGCTGGGCGTTTTGACATTTCAGATGTCTTCATCCCTCGGCAAGCTCTCGCCTAGTAGTCTGGCAGGTTCTTTGCTGCGTTGGGGCGAAGCGACTGAGGTTTTCGATACAGAATTTTTCCATGGCTGCAATATGTCATTTCGGAGGGATGCGCTTCGGGACATGAAGCCGTATCCGTGGATGACCAGTTATGCCGTGGCTGACGATTTGTACATGTGCCAGTTGGCGAGCCGTTACGGCAAATTGGTTATCAATCCTGACTTAACCATCATTCATCATGAATCTCCAAGCTCGCGCGATAAGGCGGGCAAAGTAGCCAAGGCTACAGCAATTAACCACTATTATTTTCTTGCTTTGAAAAAGGCTGGAGTGATTCAGTATGGAGCTCTTTTATGGACCTTATCCTACTTGATGCTCAAAGAAACGCTGCGTCGCAATTTTAATGCCGCAGATGGATACAAGCAGGGGGTGTTGTTCATTCTGAACCCGCGCAAGCAAAAATATAACGAATATTTAGGCCCGGCGGTTCAGTAAACTGTTTTCTTTACACACTGACAGGATAAAGGGGGAGTATGATGTTAAGCTTGTCCATTGCTCTGTGCACCCGAAATCGGGTTGATGATCTAACCCGATGCATTAATTCAATTGCCATTGGGGGAGCACCGGAGGCATGTGAAACCGAGCTATGGATTATTGACGACGGAGAACTGCCAAAGCATGTGCTGGAACGTTATGAGCGTCAGTTGGGCAGAGCGGGAATTACCTACCGATATCATCGCAAGGAGCAGCCGGGATTATGGTTATCTCGTGTAAAGACAGCTGAACTTGCGCAGGGTGACATCATTTTGTTCCTTGACGATGATGTTGAGCTGCCGAGCAACTATTTGAATGAGTTGATGCGTACCTATGAGGCTTATCCGCAGGCCGCTGGTGTTGGCGGTATTGCACAGGGAATGAGTAACAGCTTCATGGGAACGATTCGATGCTTGCTGTCATTCCAGCAGTCTTTGTCCAAAGGGAGGTTGTCCCTCAGCGGTCAGTCCGGCTCGATGTATAACTGGCATAAGGCCAAGAAGACGTTTAGAACCCAGTTTTTCCATGGCTGCAATATGTCATTTCGCCGTGAGGCGATTCGTAGTCTGGAGCCGGTACCTTGGTTGCAAAGCTATAGCGTAGGCGAGGATTTATTACTTTCACGCATCGCAATGAAAAGTGGTCCGTTATACATTAACCCGGCGCTTACGCTGCTTCATCACGAATCGCCGTCCTCGCGCGACAATATGGAGCAGGTTACTTATATGCGGGTGATGAATCATATTCATTTGCTGCGTGACGAGGGATCTGGGCCGATTGGTTATGCAGCACTATACTGGACGACGTTGTATCAGATTTTGAGAGAAAAGCCCAAGAAAAATCATACTGCCATTCAAGGCTATAGAAGAGCGTTGAAAGCAATCTTTTCAAGTCCAAAGGAGCCTGTTGGCGGGGGACAGTTGCCTGAACGCAATTCCAAAAAAACGGTAGGCTGATGGAGGTGCGTCAAAAGACGCAATGTGAGCATAGAGACGAGAGGCTTAATAAGGAACAGGAGTTGGACGTAACATGAGCACATGGACAGCAGCAAGGAAAGTATTCACGGGTGACAGTCTCGCCAAAACGATCATGCGCACGAGCTTTAACAATTTTTTTGTGCTAATCGTCACGACCCTGACTTCCATCCTGACCGCACGTATGCTCGGAGTAGAGGGGAAAGGAGAACTGGCGGCAGTTCTGTTCTGGCCTACGCTGATCGGCAGTGTGTTGAGCTTCGGATTACCAACGTCGTTAATTTATAACATCAAGAAGAAAACAGGCACGACGGAAGAACTGCTGGCATTGTCGCTCTGGATTCAGTTGCCTGCCAGCTTGTTGGCGGGAGCGGTGGCCTGGATATGCATGCCGCTGTGGCTGAATGGTTATGGTGCGGATATCATCCAGCTGTCCCAGCTTTATTGTGCGGCAGCCATACCGCTGGCAGTGCTTACAGCGCTGACGACAGCATTGTCGCAAGGGCTGGATCGATTTAGCGTATATAACGGTCTGTTGTTTTACTACCCGTTACTGAATTTCATCGGTCTGGTGACACTGTGGCTGATGGGCCTGCTCAATGTGCAGCTGGCAGGAGCAGTGAATTTTGCCGCGAGTTTCCTTGCGCTAGTATGGGCGTTCCTCCGTTTGCGCAAGTATATGAATGTGCGTGCTTTCCGCCCATTTACCAGCCGCCAAGTGCTTCGTCCTTATTATAGCTATGGAGCGAGGGTTTACGGGATGGAGCTGATGGGGACGCTGTCCACACAAACGGACAAAATCGTTATTGTGGCGCTGCTATCACCCAAAGCGTTCGGTCTGTACTCTGTCGTCTACGCCTTGTCTCGTGTGTTCAATGTGGTGCAAAATGCCGTCACTAACGTTACTTTTCCTAAGGTGACGGGGATGGAGCACAGCAAGATTGTCGAAACAGTAGGTCGTGCTTTTCGCATCTCTATGGCTGCGATGCTAATCGTCATTGTGCCTGCTCTCTTCATTGGACGCTATATGCTGGGTTTGCTGTACGGCCCCGCTTTTCTGGAAGCATCGCTAACGTTCTACCTGCTGTCACTGGAATGTATCATTGGTGGCGGCTCATGGATTCTGGCTTCGGCCTTTAACGCGCTGGGACGTCCGGGACTGGTATTGTTCCGGCAAATTGTAGCCTATGCGATCACCGTCGGTCTATTTTTTATTTGTACACCGATCTTTGGTCTGGACGGCATTGCTATTGCTTTGCTTGTAGGCGCTTGTGTACGGTTGGCATTCTCACTGTTCTCGTTCCCCATGTTTTTCAATGTTCCGCTATCACGGATCATTTTTGATAAAAGTGATATTACATTTGTCATTCAGACTATACAAAAGAAGCGCAGGAAGGGAGAACTGAAAGATGCCGAATTTGCATCCCATGGCTAAACTGAAAAATAAGCTGAGCGTCATTCTCGACGTAGTCCCCCAAGGTTCGAATATCATTTATGTCGATTATCCCGTCTATAATAACGGTGGGGATGTACTCATCATGAAAGGCACCGAAGCGTTCTTCAAGGATAATGGCATCCGTGTCCGTGCCCGTTATAGCGCTATGGATATTCCCGATCGGCTTCAAATTCCGGGTGACTGGATTATCGTGTGCCACGGCGGCGGCAACTTCGGCGATCTCTATTCAAATCACCAAAATTTGCGAGAACGCATCGTTCGCGATTTCCCTAACCACCGAATTGTGATTATGCCGCAGACGATCCACTTTCAATCTGAACAGAAGGCTAATGAAGTCGCTGCCTTGTTCAATGCTCATCCAGATCTACATATGTTTGTGCGGGATACACGCTCCTATCAGTGGGCTAAGGACAAGCTGAACCAGTGCAGTATCACACTATGTCCTGATATGGCACACCAGCTCTGGCCATTGAAGCCGACTACAGAAACAGTGAAGGATGTATTGTATTTCCTGCGCACAGATATTGAAACGGTGGGTGGACAAAAGAAGTTCGATGACGAGGCAGATGCCGCTCACCGTCTGGACTGGGATACTTTGTTCACTCCGCTGGAAGTGAAGGGAATTGTCTATTTCCAGAAGTTTTATCGACTGGATAAGAAAATTGGTGGCCCGTTGCCTACGCGAACATTCTGGTACAAGTACACAGACCATCTCATGAACAAGGCGGTTACGCTGTTCAGCTCTTATCGAGAGGTTCGCACTTCACGGCTGCACGGTCACATTCTGGCCTGTCTACTTGATATGCCGCATGTTGTCATTGACAATTCCTATGGCAAGAACTCGCAATATTATAATACCTGGACACAGCCGAATCCAAAGGCGCAGCTGTTTAGTGAAGCTCCAAGTGCGTTGGAGCAGCCATCTTAATAGTAAGAAAAGATACGTAGATTAATTTCAAAGGTATGATAACGGCAAAAAAATCTCCTGACCATTTCATTGGTTAAGGGGGTTTTTCGTTTAAGGATATATAGAGCATCAGTATAATTGTTAATTAGATAAACCATTAAGGCAATGAATATTTAATGGCTTAAATACCGCTTCATTTTGACAATCCATTTCATGAATAGATATAATTTATGGGATAAAACTTGTAGGAATATTGGGAACTCCCCTAACTTTTGCAGAATAACATGAAAGTATATTTATTTTAATGAATCGAGGCTGACGAATGAGTAATCAATCGATGGACATGCTTCTCACGAAGGATATCGTGCGTGAAGGGGAGTCTATTTTGCGTACGAAGGTGGATCCGGTATGCTTGCCACTGTCTGAAGAGGATCTTCAACAGATGCAATGGATGCTGGATTATCTGAAAAATAGCCAAAATGAAGAGCTGGCTACCCGCTATGAGCTGCGCCCGGGTGTGGGATTATCTGCGAACCAGATAGGTTTGAACAAAAGAATGTGCGCTATTTATTATGAAGATGGGGACAAAACGGTAGAGTATGCGTTGTTTAATCCGAAGCTGGTCAGCCACTCCACGTCCATGATTTATTTGGAACAAGGTGAGGGGTGCTTGTCTGTAGATCGGTACGTAGCCGGATATGTACCTCGTTATGAAAAAATTCGTATTAAGGCCAATTTGCCAGACGGAACACAGGAGCTATTGACTTTCAAAGGTTATGCAGCGATTGTAGTACAGCATGAAATGGACCATTTGGACGGTATTATGTTCTATGACCGTATCAATCCGGAAGATCCGCACAAGCTGCCGCAGGGAGTGCATATCGAACCTTTTGTACGTAAATAGCTCATGATCCGTAAAGTGTGGTGACTCCGTTCGCCACATTTTTTTAATTTTGCAAAAAAATATGGATATAGAGGTTACGAAGCTTTAAACTGGAAACGTGTAGATTGTGATAGAGAATGTGAAAATACATAAAAATGTAAGCGCTTATCTTATGGGAGGGATGGCATGAATCGTGGAGTACGGCTTTTGATGAATAATATGCGTATGCGGAATAAGCTGCTGTTCTCCTACGTACTGATTGTCATGATCCCGGTGCTGGTGGTGGGCGGCTGCGTTACTTTTTATTTGCGAGAGCAGGCATTGAATAGTGCAATTGCCCAGACGGTAAACAATGTGGAAAAGATCAAGAGCCAGACGGCAAATTTACTGCGTGTGCCAACGGATATTTCAAATGGGCTCATGTTCGATAAAAGGCTGAGGGAGATGGCGAACCGCCGCTATTCGGGCATGCTTGAGCTCATGAATGCGTATCATCAATACAAGGATTTTAATGAGTATACTCAGCAATATAGAGAAGTTGCTACCATCCGGTTCTATTCGTACAATCCGACGCTTGTCAATAATCTGGAGTTTATTCCAGTGGACTCTAACATTGAGCGGCAGCAGTGGTTCCAAACGGCTTTGAAGGGGACGGCGATTAACTGGTTTTACATTCAGGATAAGGAAGATAACCCGGTTAATCGCCTGAGCCTTGTACGGCAAATTCCATTTCCCGAATACAATACCAAGGGAGTTCTGATGATATCGCTGAGTCAGACCGAGTTGAATCATATGCTGAGCAAGGAGCCCTTTGAAACATTGATTGCAGATCGTAATGGTATTGTGGTCGCAGCTACTCGTCCGCAGTCGGTGGGTCAGACGTTGGGAAATTTACATTTGGGCTTTGATGTCCAGCGTGCGGGTAAGGGAATATATGAAGCGAAAATCAACGGGAAGTCCTCCAACATCATCGTGGATGAGCTGCTGCCCGCCTCCAGTGTGAGCGGATTTACGATTATTTCAGTGTTTTCGACGGAGCATATTGTACAGGGAGCCAACCGAATCAGCCTGATTGGTGCTTTATGTGTTCTTGCAGTGCTGGTTATGGCACTGATTCTAATCACCATCATTTCCTGGCTGATTACCAAACGACTACAGCGGTTGAGCTATGAGCTGGGTAAGGTAGCCGCGGGCGATTTTCATGTGGTATCGAGTGTGGAGGGAAAGGACGAGATCGGGGATTTATCCCGCCGTTTCAACTATATGGTGAGTAGTATTCGCCAACTCATGGCGCAGGTCTATGAGACGAGTGAGCACAACAACAGGCTGGAATTGGCACAAAAGGATATCAAGCTAAAAATGATGGCCAGCCAAATTAATCCGCACTTTCTGTTTAATGCGTTAGAGTCCATTCGAATGAAAGCACATCTGAATGGGGAAGCGGAAATTGCAACGACGGTGCGTTTGCTTGGCAGGCTGATGCGCCGGAATCTGGAGATTGGCAGTGGTAAAACGACGGTACTACAGGAGCTGGATATGGTGCGGTCCTATTTGCAAATTCAGCAGTTCAGATTTGGAAATCGTTTGATCTATGAAGTGAATTTGGAAGAAAGCGCGACGGACATGTCGATTCCTCCCTTAATCATACAACCGCTGGTGGAAAATGCAGTCATTCATGGCCTGGAAAATAAGGAAGAGCCAGTTACCGTGAAGGTAGATATTACAATAGAACAAAGAGAGTTGAAAATTAAAGTAGAAGATGACGGGATCGGCATGGAAGCTGGGCAACTGACCCGTCTGCTAGATCGGATCAGGGGGGCGGATGAGCCGGAAGGGAGCAGTATTGGCCTGCGTAATGTACACCAACGTCTGACATTGATGTACGGCGAACGTAATGGACTGCATATTGAAAGCGCATTACAAGTAGGAACAACCGTATACTTTTCCATACCAAGGGAGGAAGAGTCGAATGTATAAAGCAATGATTGTAGATGATGAGCCTGCGATTCGTGAAGGATTGTCCTCTATTATTGACTGGGGGAATTGTGGCTTCCGTATTGTCGATACGGCAGGGAACGGACGCGAGGCTCTGGATAAGTTCGGAGAGCATCGGCCGGAGTTGGTCATTGTAGATATTCGTATGCCCGGGATGAGTGGACTGGAGGTCATACGAAGCATACGTGAAAAGAACGGAGAGCCGTTTCATTTTCTCATATTAAGCGGATATGCAGACTTTGATTATGCACGGCAAGCCTTGGGCTTCGGGGTAGATGGCTATCTACTGAAGCCAGTTGATGAGGAAGAAATGACGACAGAGTTGAAACGGGTATGGCAAAACATTGAGGACGAGAAAGAAGACGGTAAATGGGGAAGTACGCCTTCCCATGAGCGTAATTGGATCGAAGCATTATTGTTTCCGGTTCATCGAGAGCATGCTCGTAATGCCGTAGAAGGCAGCGATTCTCTGCACAAAGCATCCGAGCAAGCTGAACATCAAAGCGGTAACGGAAAACATGGACAACAGCCTGCGTTACCAGCGTTGGACTGGAGTAGCTATCAGGTTATTCTGCTGGATTTACGTATTCCTGACTGGGATCGGCAAGCTCGGCAGTCGGCAGCAAAGCAGCGGCTAACGGAATTGTGCCATGAGCAGGGCAGAGGTATCGTGTTTGAGGCTGGAATATATATGGGTCTTTTGCTTCCCGCCACGTTAAAAACGGAGAAAGATGCTGTTCAGTTACTGGCTGCTTGGCGACAGGAGCTAAAGCCGTGGGCTACGGAAATTTATGTGGCTGCCGGTGATTCTGTAGCCATTCTTAACGACATTCCCAGATCTTTTGAGCAGGCACTACGATTATTGGAGCGTACGTTTTTGTTCCGGGCAGAAAGAGTCATGCTTTCCGGAGACCTACACGAATTGGAGACAGTCGAGACTGAAAGGAGTGGAGCGTCTGATAGTGCCACAGATGATCCCATACGTTATGCAGAAAAGCTGTACTATGCGCTAGATATGGCTAATAGTGAAGCTGCAACCCGTGTCATTAAGGAAATGGAAGGGCAATTTCCACGGATTTATCGCACAGAATCTGCAATCAAGGCGGCGTTCGCCCAAACATTCACACTGGCGTTGAACAAGTATGCAGCCGGACAGGATCATAGCCGAACCGTGGTGGAGGAGCACTCCAGCTTTATAACCGATGTATATGCTTATTCCACATTGGGCGAGCTGGTGGATCACTCGCTGGAGCATGTGTTGCAATGGATTGGCCAGACTGATCCTAGTGGCAAGGACATCATCATGAAACAAATGATTGACTTTATACATAGTCATTATGATGAAAATTTGCGACTGGAGTTACTGGCAGATATGTTCAATTACAATAGTGGCTATTTGGGCAAACTGTTCAAAAGTCATACTGGCGAGGCCTTTAATGCCTACCTGGATAAGGTGAGGATTGAGCGAGCAAGAGAATTGCTTGCTCAAGGAATTAAGGTGCACCAGGTGGCGGAACGCGTAGGATATGCGAATGCAGATTATTTTCATAGTAAATTTAAAAAGTATGTTGGAATGTCACCTTCCTCCTACCGTAATCGGGTTCAAAAGAACGGAGGAACAGATGGCTGTTGATAGAATCCCTAGGTTTAACGCTATGAAGTCTCTCTTACAGATGTCGGAGGTACGACCTCCGAACGAAGAGAGGCTCTTTTTTTATGGCGGATAAATGGATAGATCAATCGAAAATGTCACATTTATTATGAAGTTTAGGCTGTTTTCATCAAATCGCCATCGTTATGACACATATTTGACACGATGTTCACATTTTCGATTCTATTTCATTTAAATTTATTCTATATAATGGGGATAATCTGAAGCCGGATCATGACAACCATGGTGAAGGTAGTTGAGTGAGTCATTTTCTAAAAAGTGACCGCTGCATATGTAAGAATGTGAATACTATCACAAATGTAGAAGACTTCAGATTACAGACACTATAAATCAATGTTAAGAGAAGTGCAGGGGGAGGAGCAACATCATGGACGTATTGGATTTGGCACGGTTGCAGTTTGCAACCACAACGATTCTTCACTTTGTTTATGTGCCGATCTCCATTGGATTGTCGTTATTGGTGGCAATTATGGAGACTATGTATGTTATCAAAAAAAATGACTTGTACAAAAAAATGGCTCAATTCTGGGGAACGTTTCTGCTGATTAACTTTGCATTGGGCGTAGTCACCGGGATTTTGCAAGAATTCCAGTTCGGGATGAATTGGTCGGACTTTTCCCGTTTTGTCGGTGATGTATTCGGTACGCCGCTGGCGATTGAAGCGCTGCTTGCATTTTTCCTGGAATCGACCTTTATCGGATTATGGGTATTCGGTTGGGAAAGATTGTCCAAAACGGTCCATTTAATTTGTATGTGGTTGGTATCTATCGGTACGATGCTATCGGCATTGTGGATTCTAGCTGCTAATTCATTCATGCAGCGTCCAGTAGGATATGAGATTCAAAATGGACGTGCAGAAATGAGAGATTTTGCTGCACTGTTAACGAACGAACAACTGTTATGGGAATTCCCGCATACATTGTTTGCTGCTTTTGCAACGGGGGCATTTCTTATCGCGGGTATCAGTGCATGGAAGCTGATGCACAAAAAGAATATGGACTTTTTTAAACCTTCTTTCAAATTGAGCGTTATTGTTGCCTTAATCAGTGCCATTGCTATTCCTTTGTTTGGTCATGGTCAGGCTCAATATTTAGTGAAAACACAACCGATGAAGATGGCTGCCAGTGAGGGCTTATGGGAGAACAGCGGTGACCCCGCTCCTTGGACAGTTATCGCGGGTATTGATCCTGAAAAGAAGGAAAATACCTTTGAAATTAAAGTTCCTTTTGCTCTGAGTTTTCTATCTTATAGTAAATTTTCCGGCTCTGTGCCTGGTATGAATGAGCTTCAAGCAGAATATGAAAAAACCTATGGTCCGGGCGATTATATCCCGCCAGTACGTACCACGTTCTGGAGCTTCCGTATTATGATTGCGGCGGGATGTGGCATGATTGCACTCGCTTTATACGGTGCTTACCTGACGTTCCGTAAAAAGCTGGAAGGTTCACATCGCTGGTTCTTCCGTCTTATGATATGGGGGATATCCCTTCCATTCATTGGGAATACTGCTGGTTGGATCATGACCGAAATAGGTCGCCAACCGTGGACTGTATTTGGTTTGCTTCAAACAAAAGATTCTGTTTCGCCTACGGTTGTGGCAGGAGAAGTGCTGTTCTCGTTCATCTCATTTACCACATTATATTTAATTTTAACAGGTGTGCTGGCATTTCTGTTTTACCGTACGGCTCGCAAAGGTCCAGATATCGAGCCACATCAGCAAACGGTAATTCATGATCCATTTGCCCAAGGGGGTGACAATAATGACGCTAAATGATTTATGGTTCTTATTGATCGCAGTGTTGTTTACCGGTTTCTTTTTTCTGGAGGGCTTTGATTTTGGCGTGGGGATGGCCACGGGATTGGTACCGCGCAATGACCAACAAAAACGTTTGATGATCAATACGATTGGTCCATTTTGGGATGCCAACGAAGTGTGGCTGATTACAGCAGCAGGTGCGATGTTTGCCGCTTTCCCGCATTTTTATGCAACTATGTTCAGCGGATATTATCTGGTATTTGTCTTTATTTTGCTAGGTTTGATCTTGCGTGGAGTTTCTTTTGAGTTCCGCGGCAAGGCTGAAGGGAAATGGTGGACAGGAACGTGGGATGCCTGCATTCTGATTGGTAGCTTTCTACCGCCGATGCTGTTCGGTATGGCTTTTGCGGCTTTGGTGAAAGGTGTACCTATTCAGCAAAACATGGATTTGAAAGCTGGATTTTCCGATGTGTTCAATGGATACACCGTATGGATTGGACTGACAGTGGTCGGAATGTGCCTAATGCATGGGCTGACGTTCATTTCCCTGCGGACGATTGGAGAAGTACGGGATCGTGCTCGCGTGATTGCGTCCAAATTTCTTCCGGTATTGGGCATTTTACTCGCTGGCATGGTGGTATGGACTTATTTTGCAACGGATTTATTTGCACGTCGCGGTCCCTTTATGTATGCTGCGGTAGCAGTGGGAATTGTCGCCTATGTGCTGACGTGGTACTTCCTGAAGCAGCGCCGCGAAGGATGGGCCTTCGGGATGACAGGTGCATTGATTTTGCTGACCTTCGTTTCGTTATTCGTTGGTTTGTTCCCAAGATTTATGGTGAGCTCGATTAACAGTGCTTTTGATTTGACGATTTATAATGCAAGCTCCAGTCATTACACACTGAAAGCCATGACGATTGTTGCAGCAACGCTTTTACCCTTTGTGCTGGCTTATCAGGCGTGGAGCTATTTTGTTTTCCATAAGCGTCTCAGTGAGAAGGATCATTTGGAATACTAATGGATAAGGCATGGTTAGAATTAAAGGGCATTCGGCCAGTAATGCTGCTACTGGCTGCCCTTTCCCTGCTCCAGGGGGCTGCTGTGATTGCACAAGCAGTCTTCTTGGCAAAGGCTGTTACGATTTTGTTTGATAAAAATCCGCTGGTGATGGCTTGGCCGTCGCTGGCGTTGTTTTTCGCAGCTTTTGCAATGAGGCATACGATGATCTGGCTGCAACGTCGGACAGCCGGCCGTTTTGCCGAAGCTTCAGGCGCTTCCTTACGGGAGCGTCTGCTTGCACGTTTGTTCGAACGGGGGCCGGGTTTTGCAGCGCAGGAAGGCAGCGGCAAGTTGGTGACGCTAGCGCTGGACGGCATAGATCGTTTTCGCACGTATTTGGAACTGTCCATTCCTCGAATGATTGACATGATGGCTGTAACTATACTTGTGCTTGTGTATGTTTTCACATTGGATGTCATTTCAGGTGTGATTTTGACGACTACGATGCCGATACTGGTGGGCTTCTTTATTTTGCTCGGCTTGGCGGCGCGGAAGCAGGCAGACAAGCAGTGGCGTTCCTATCGTCTGTTATCTCACCATTTCACGGATTCGCTGCGTGGACTTCAGACACTAAGGTTTTTGGGGCGTAGCCAAGAGCATGGGGAATCGGTTGGGAAGGTCAGCGACCAATACCGCACGGCAACGATGCGAACGCTGCGGGTAGCGTTTCTTTCCTCATTTGCCCTCGATTTTTTTAGTATGCTATCGGTCGCTTTTGTCGCGGTAGGCTTGGGTTTGCGCCTGATTAGTGGCTCGGTAGGTTTGGAGGCAGCGCTTGCGGTGCTTATTCTGGCACCAGAATATTTTATGCCCATACGCCAGTTGGGATCAGACTATCATGCTTCACTGGATGGTAAGGAGGCTTGGGGAGCAATACGCTCCATTCTCAGTACAGAAGATAATGCGACCGAGCCGAATAAACAGGCAGCTAGCGATAAAGGATTGGACATCACGGGACTGGACATTCTCGAGCTATCTGATGTGTGCCTCCTGAATGAAGACGGTTCGGCTCGGCTTGAACATGTGTCTGCACATGTTGAACCGCACATGAACATGATCGGCATCGTTGGCGCTAGCGGTGCAGGTAAAACGACGCTGCTTAGTCTGCTTGGCGGCTTTGCTGATCCCACTTCGGGTGAGCTGCTCCTGAATGGATGCGGATTGGCTGGGGATGCCAAAGCTGAATGGCAACGGCATATTGCCTATATTCCACAGCACCCATACCTGTTTAGCGCTTCTCTGGCAGATAATATCCGCTTTTATGAACCCGAGGCATCCAACCAGCAGGTAGAATGGGCGATTGACGCGGTTGGACTGCGTGAACTGGTAGACGGTCTTCCGGGTGGATTGAATGAGCCCATTGGTGAAGCAGGTCGGACACTGAGCGGAGGGCAGGCACAGCGGATTGCGTTGGCGCGGGCATTGCTCAGTAATCGTCCGGTCGTTTTATTGGATGAGCCTACGGCCCATCTGGATATTGAGACAGAATGGGAGCTAAAACAGACGATTTTATCGGTTTTGAAACATAAGAGAATGTTTCTTGCCACCCATCGGCTTCATTGGATGTCAGATATGGACTGTGTCTGGATGATGGATCAAGGGCGTCTGGAAGAAGTAGGCTCTCATCAGCAATTGATTGCCCGTAAGGGGGCATATTACCGATTGCTGACGGGGATGTGGGAAGGAGGGAACGGACGATATGAGAGTAACGGACAATAGCAGTCAAGGCTGGTTTGTGACGTATCTGAGACAATATTTTTGGGCCTTTCTGATAGCTGCTCTTTTGGGCGCGCTGGCCATTGGATGTGCGGGCGCGTTGCTCTTTACGTCCGGTCATCTGATTACCCGTTCGGCCTTAAAACCGGAAAATATATTAATGGTGTACGTTCCAATTGTGCTTGTGCGAACATTTGGCTTTAGTAAAGCGGTTATTCAGTACCTGGAGCGCTTGGTAGGGCATGATGCCGCACTGCGTCTGGTGTCCCGTATGCGGGTACGCTTATATCGGGCAGTAGAACCGCAGGCGCTGATGATTCGCAGCAAATTCCGTACAGGGGATCTATTGGGATTGCTGGCAGAGGATATTGAGCAGCTTCAAAACATCTATCTGAAGCTAGTTCTGCCTGCGCTATCGGCTTTGCTGATTTATGCAGCAGGCATCTTGGCGCTCGGACGGATGGACGGAACCTTTGCCCTGCTCATGGCGCTATATGGCGGATTTTTGCTTTTTATTGCCCCAGCTATCTCACTATGGACCTCACTCGCCAAACGGCGAATGTTCAAGCAGGAACGGAGTAAAGCCTATCAGGAGCTGACGGATGCTCTGTTCGGCATGAGTGACCTGGTGCTGAGCGGACGGACTGGGCATTTCCTGAGTACCTTTACACAACGGCACAATAGGGCTGCCGTGATGGAGAATTCACTTCGCCGGAGCGAGTGGCGTTCTCATTGGATCGCACAATGCGTTGTAGGCGGCGGGATTGTGATTATGACTGTGTGGGCCGGGGGACTGGTAGCACAGAATCGTATAGAAGCCACATGGCTGGCATCCTTTGCCCTTGTGGCTTTTCCATTGCTGGATGCCTTCGTTCGCGCTGGAGAAGCGGTGGTTCATGCACCGGAGTATCAGGATTCACTTCGACGGTTAAAGGATTCGGAGAAAGACACACCTACACCGGGAGCAGGCGGAACAGCAGACATTCTAGAGGAACAGGCTACCGCTATGCGATTGGGCCTCGGAGGAGACCTGCTGCTGAACAACGTAAGCTACCGCTATGCGGCAACGCAGGAATGGAGCGTGCGTAATATCTCCCTGCACGTACCGCAGGGGGGCAAGGTTGCATTGCTTGGCCGCAGTGGTGCGGGCAAGTCCACGCTGCTGAACCTGATTCAGGGAGCATTGCAGCCTGATGAAGGTAGCGTCACTGTCGCAGGGATTCCCGTATATACAGGTGGAGCATACTCCAGTTTATTTGCGGTGCTAAACCAGCAGCCGTATTTATTCGATACAACGGTAGCGAACAATATTCGGCTGGGACGACCCGATGCTACGCTGGATGAGGTTCGTGCAGTAACAGAGCAGGTAGGGCTTGGAACTCTAATTGATTCTTTGCCGGAGGGCTACGATACCCGAATGCAGGAGACGGGGCTTCGTTTTTCCGGTGGAGAAAAACAGCGAATTGCACTGGCGCGGATTTTGCTGCAAAATCACCCGATTGTTTTGCTGGATGAGCCAACAGTGGGACTTGACCCACTGACAGAGCATGAACTCATGCAGACGATGTTTCGTGTGCTGAAAGGCAAAACATTGATCTGGATCACGCATCATCTGACAGGAATGGAGCATATGGACGAGGTGATTTTTATGGAAAAAGGGGTCATTTCCATGCGGGGCAGTCATGAAAAGCTTTGGCAGGAGCAGCCCCGATACCGCAACCTGTATGAGCTGGATCATCCGAGCCTGTGAAATGAGGTATATAAAATTTTGATTAACTTTTATATACTGGTTAGAGTTGATGCGTCACATGTAGACACTCAACTGTAGACACTCAACTGGAGGGGCTGATATGAATGAAAGCACTTATCTCTAAGCATTGGCATTTGATGCTGATTGGTTTTGTAGCCCTGAGCATGGGCGGGTTTGTCTTGTTTTATTTTCAGGGGAGCGTGTCGTCGTTTCCGGCGAGTCAACCTAAACAAGCTCAGGAAGAGCCAGACAAGACCAAATATGAGATTGTTACAGTGGGTGTAAAAGGGGACGGTTTCTATCCTAAAAATATTGAAGTGAAATCCGGCGTTCCAACCAAAATCAATTTCAAGAAAATGACATCCTTTACTTGCATTGATGAAGTGCAGTCGTTGAAGATCGGAATGGACGTTTACCTGGATCACGAAAATAATTATTTTACCGTCAAGGATTTGAAGCCAGGGGTATATGAGTATAATTGTGGCATGTACATGTACTTCGGGACGATCACGGTAAAATAAATCAAAATAGCTTTCTAGCACTTTGATGCTAGAAAGCTATTTTTTTCCTTTAATCAATTAGGTTAATTGCGACAGTCTGTATATATACCATCATCCACCTGTGGTGCAATATGCATTATCCTTTACCTCTGATCAGCTTACATTGCTGATCTTTTGTTTTTTACAAGACTTCTCTCAGAAAATTTACATGAGAACGGAGCAGGCGGAATGGTGCTGGACAAGCGAAGCGGTCGCCTTTGTCCCCGGATTTCTACCTTTGGTTGCTTATTCAAGAAATCCGGGGACAACAGCGAGGGAAGCACCATCCGCATGCGTAGTGGCACGAATGTAATTTTTTTCATCCCATATATCTAATTTTGAACTGATTTTTCTCCTAATTCGTCGGGTACCCGCTTCCAAGCCAGCAAAGTATGATAATAGTATCTAGAGATGAGGAGGAGCTTGTTATGGAATCTTCAACTGAAACCGCTTCCAACAATAGTGCTGTGATTCCTGAATCCAATCGGGGAAGACCACGCAAGGCTCGCGGCCCGAAGCCTGAACGTGGTAGAAAAGGCTTGTGGGACAGTGTGAAGCAGCAAAAGTATCTTTATTTTATGTCCATTCCTTTCGTCATATGGGTGTTTGTTTTCAGCTATCTTCCGCTTTGGGGCTGGACGATGGCGTTTCAAAATTATAAGCCAGCTAAATCCTTTACGGACCAGAAATGGGTAGGGCTGAATAACTTTATTGAGTTATTTCAGGACGAACGATTTTATCTAGTATTACGTAATACACTGGCGATGAGCCTGATGGGGATTATATTTGGTTTTGTCGTACCGATCTTCTTTGCAATTCTGTTAAATGAGCTGCGTGGTATGTTGTTCAAACGGTTTGTACAGACGATATCCTACCTCCCGCATTTTGTATCCTGGGTAGTTGTGGCTGGATTGGTCACGAAAATGCTGTCCATTGACGGAGGCATTGTCAACGATATATTGGTAGCGCTTCATATTGTGGATGAGCCGATTCAGTTCATGGCAAAGGGGAGCTGGTTCTGGTACATTGTAACCGCTTCCGACATATGGAAAGAGACGGGCTGGAATACGATTATTTATTTAGCTGCAATCACCGGAATTGATCAAGAACAGTATGAAGCATCGCGCGTGGATGGAGCGAGCCGCTGGAGACAGATGTGGCATATTACACTGCCGGGTATCCGCTCGACGATTGCCGTTCTGTTCATTATGGCGATTGGGCATCTGGTGAGCAATGGTTTTGAAAAGCAGTTCTTGCTTGGCAATAGTCTCGTGACGGATTATTCCGAGGTGTTGGATCTGTACGCGCTCAATTACGGGATTAATTTGGGTCGCTTCTCTTATGGGACGGCAATTGGTATTTTCAACTCACTGGTTAGCATTTTGCTGTTGTTTACGGCGAACGGTATATTCAAAAAACTGACCAAAGAAAGCATCATGTAGGGAGGGAGAAGCGAAATGACGAATAAGGCATTTAATGCTACCCGGTCTGAGAAGCTGTTTGACCTGTTCAATTATATCCTCATGGCTCTGATCGTGGTGTTGACGCTGTACCCGTTTCTGAACGTACTTGCGATTTCCCTGAACAATTCAACGGACACGGTTCGCGGTGGAATTTATATATGGCCCCGCCAATTTACGCTCGAAAATTACAAAACGATTTTCCAGTACGATGGCCTTCTTCAGGGACTGCAAATATCTATTCTTCGTACTTTGGTCGGAACAGTACTCGGATTGATTTGCGCGTCTATGCTTGCTTTTACATTGAGTCGGGTCGAGTTTCGCGCTCGTAAGTTTATTTCTACGTTTTTGGCGTTGACGATGTATTTTTCTGGCGGGATGGTGCCCGTGTTTATTTTGATGCGTGATCTGCATCTGCTGGGTTCGTTTTGGGTGTACATTTTTCCAGGCTTAATTAGCGCATTTAACGTGTTTGTCATTCGTTCCTTTATGGACGGTTTGCCATATGCGTTGCAGGAGTCTGCCAAACTCGATGGGGCGAATGATTTTACGATTTACTGGAGAATTATTTTGCCGCTGTGCAAACCAGTATTGGCAACGATTGCTCTTTTTCTGGCAGTAGGTCAGTGGAATGCTTGGTTTGATACGTATTTGTATAATGGTGGGGCGCCGCAATGGACGACGCTACAGTATGAGCTGATGAAGATACTGCAAAGTACGCAGCAAGGCGGCTCCAGTATGACGAATAGTAACGATATGGCTAAGCAAATGGCTCAAATTTCACCAGAGTCGATTAAAATGGCAATCACGATTACGGTTACGCTCCCCATCCTGATGGTATATCCGTTCCTGCAAAAATATTTTGTAGGCGGGATGACACTGGGGGCAGTGAAATCATAAAAGACAGGATTCCGGTAGTAAAATAGCAGTTATTTGCAGGAGAAGTCATCATAGGAATATAGGAGGATTTATACATGAAAAAACACTGGTCCAGATTTGCACTGATTCCCTTGCTCGCGGTGTCCCTTACCGCACTCGCAGGTTGTGGGGGAAGCGATAAAGCAGCGAAGGAAGGCACATCCAGCGGCACAGACCCGATTACGTTTAGCTTTTTCGGAGCAGATACAAGCCCACAATGGAATGGAATGAAGGATGAAATAGGCAAGGAAATCACCAAGAAAACAGGTGTAACCTTGAATGCGGAATTTGATGTCAGCGGTGGAGGTGGAGATGACCGAATTGCTTTGATGGCAGCAAGTGGAGAATACCCGGACTTGGTTTCTCCTAAAGCGAATATTAACAAGCTTGTGGATGCGGGGGCCATGATTGATCTGACAGATCTGATCAACGATCATGCACCCAATCTCAAAAAGCTATATGGACCCTATATGGATCGTTTGAAATACAGTAATAAAGATCAATCCATCTATGTCCTTCCTACGTATGCAGGTGTGGGACAGGAGAGTTTTGACGCGACGGGGGGATTTGAAATTCAGCATAAGGTGCTCAAGGAGCTAGGATATCCAAAGGTAAGAACGCTACAGGATTATGAAAACGTACTCAAAACCTATGCAGCCAAACATCCGACGATCAATGGCAAAAAAACGATCCCACTCACGTTGGATGCAGACGACTGGAGAATTATGATTACCGTAACAAATCCTGCCTTCCAGACGACTGGAGCGCCGGATGATGGTGAATATTTTATTGATCCCAAAACATTTGAAGCGAAGCTTCATTACAAACGTCCGGAAGAAAAGGAATATTTCCGTTGGTTGAACCACATGTACAATGAAGGACTGCTCGATAAAGATTCATTTGTGCAAAAAAGTGATCAATACAAATCCAAAATTGCCAGCGGCCGTGTCCTCGGTCTGATCGACCAGGAGTGGGGTTATCAGGATGCCGAAAATGCGTTAAAAGCGTCAGGTAAATCCGAATCCAGCTACGCGCATTTTCCAGTTACACTTTCGGAGGAATACAAGGATCGTTCCTTTCAGGATACGGGCTTCACGTCCGGTTATGGAGTAGGTATTACAGAAAATTGCAAGGACCCGGTGCGGGCTATTAAATTTCTTGATTATTTAGCTTCCGATGAAGGACAGGTGCTAGTGAACTGGGGGATCGAAGGCAAGCATTATGAAATTAAAGACGGCAAACGCGTCATTCCTGCTGATGTACTGGAACAAAAAACGAACAATACAACCAACTTCAATAAATCTACGGGTATAGATTTGTACACGCTCATCAGCGGACACTATGGTGACGGCGTGAAGGACCCTACAGGTAACTACTATACTGCCAAATTCCCGGAACAAATTATCGCGGCTTATTCGAAGCCGGAGAAAGAATCACTTAAAGCGTATGGCGTAAAAACGTGGAAAGATCTGTTCCCGGACAAGAAAGAATTTGATGTAAAGCCTTGGGGCGCAGCCTATAACCTGACAACAGACAATGAATCCAGCTATAACGTTACATTCAAAAAAACGACAGACATTATCCGCAAACGTATACCGGAAGCTATTTTAGCACCGGCTTCCAATTTTGATACGGTATACGACAACATGATTAAAGAACTGGATGCCGCCGGAGCTGTCCAAATGGAACAGCAATACACGCAACTGGTGAAGGACAGAGTGGAGTTATGGAGTGGCAAGGCTTCTAAATAGCTGACTGCTTTTAACGAAATTTTGAATGCCGGAATGACAGAGCGCTTGTCCTTGTGGTCCATACGGGATTAGCGCTCTGTTTGATCTTGATAGGGGAGGGTTTGATGTGACGAAAAGCGAAAGACCACAGTCCCTGCGTTTATGGTATCGCCAGCCTGCTGAGGTATGGGAGGAAGCATTGCCAGTCGGTAACGGAAGGCTGGGAGCTATGGTATTTGGCGGAATCAGAGAGGAGCATTTGCAATTAAACGAGGATACGCTCTGGTCCGGATTTCCCAGAGACGGCGTTCAGTATGATGCATTGCGATATTTGCAGCCTGTCAGAAAGCTGATTGCAGATGGAAAATACAAGGAAGCGGAACAACTGATTAATGCGAATATGCTAGGTCGCGATACGGAAGCCTATCAGCCTTTGGGAGATTTGTGGATTACGCAGGAGGGCCTAGGGGAAATTGCACATTATGAACGGGAACTGGATTTGCTGACCGGAACGGCAGCGGTCACTTTTCAGAGTGCTGGAGTCTGCTATACCCGTGAAGTTATCGCCAGTGCGCCAGATGGAGTCATGATGGTGTCACTGACTGCGAATAAGCTTGGGAAGATCCATGCATCCGTGCGCATCACTTCCCTCCATCCTTGTGAAGACGAGGTTGGAGAGGATATACATTTTGGTGATTCATCCAAATGGGATAGCGATAAGGAGGACGCTCCATCCGAGGAGCCGTCCGGGGACTTTATTACGTTGACTGGACGAGCGCCCAGTCATGTGGAATCTAATTATCACGGCGATCATCCACAGTCTGTTGTTTATGAAAATGATTTGGGGATGGCTTTTGCAGTTCAGGCGAGGGTTATTCCCGAGGGAGGAACCTTGACGAAGGGTGCTGATGGAGCACTGATCATCTCAGGCGCGGATAAAATCACGGTGTATTTGGCAGCAGCTACCGGATTTCAGGGATTTCACGCTATGCCGAATAGTGATGCAACTGAGTCAGCAGAAGCATGTCAAGTCATTTTAGATGAAGCAATTTCGCTGGGAAGGGAGCAGGTGCGGCAACGCCATGAACAGGATCACCGAAAGCTGTTTGACCGCGTTGTATTAGAACTGAGAGGTGATACTTTAACCGACGACTCCGTTCTACCGACCGATCTGCGATTAGAACGTTATCAGAAAGGTCAGGACGACCCGGGGCTGGAGGTGCTGTTATTTCAGTATGGCCGCTATTTGCTCATGGGCAGCTCGCGTCCGGGGAGTCAGCCTGCCAATCTTCAGGGCATCTGGAATGACCGGGTGCAGCCGCCATGGAGCAGTAATTATACAACCAATATTAATACTCAGATGAACTATTGGCCCGCAGAGGTATGCAATCTTGCCGAGTGCCATGAACCATTGCTGCACATGATTGGAGAAGTTGCCCGCACGGGACGGAGGGTAGCCTCCATCCATTATGGTGCTCAAGGGTGGGCAGCTCATCACAATGTAGATGTGTGGAGATACGCTGGACCTTCAGGGGGCCATGCCAGTTGGGCGTTTTGGCCGCTTGGGGGTGTATGGCTGACCGCCCATCTATGGGAGCGCTATCTGTTTACCCTGGATACAGCCTATTTGGCAGAACAAGCTTATCCACTCATGAAGGGGGCGGCAGCCTTTTGCATGGACTGGCTCGTGGAAGGCCCGGAGGGTTGGCTTGTGACATCCCCATCCACATCACCTGAAAATAAATTCAAAACGCCGGACGGCGAGGAATGCAGTATATCTATGGGCTCCACCATGGATATGACGCTAATTCGGGAGCTGTTGGGTAACTGCATTCAAGCTGCGGACCTGCTGGAATTAGACGATGAGTTCCGCAACCGCTGCGAGGAGACACGGGACAGGTTAATGCCCTATCAAATTGGCCGTCACGGTCAGTTACAGGAATGGTTTGTCGATTTTGAGGAAGCGGAGCCTGGGCATCGGCATGTCTCGCATCTATATGGGTTGTACCCCGGTCGACAAATTCACATCCGTGATACCCCGGAGCTGGCTGAGGCGGCCCGTATATCGCTGCGTCGACGGCTTGATCACGGTGGTGGGCACACCGGATGGAGCTGTGCCTGGTTGATTAACCTGTATGCTCGACTGGAAGATGGCGATGCCGCACATCGGTATGTTCGCACGTTGCTGTCGCGATCGACCTATCCTAATTTATTCGACGCTCACCCGCCTTTTCAGATCGACGGTAATTTTGGTGCGGCGGCGGGGATCGCAGAAATGCTGCTACAAAGCCGTCCGGGAGAGCTGACGTTACTGCCTGCCCTGCCAACGGCATGGGCGGAGGGCCGGGTCAGTGGATTGAAGGGACATGGCGGGATGACGGTCGGCATGGAATGGTCCGGTTCCCGGCTTGTCTGCGCTGAACTGGCCACATCCATCTCGGCAGGAAGCTGCACGATTCGCAGTGCGCATCCGTTTAGCGCTGATGCCCGTCAGGCTCTGCCTGATCCTGAGCATGGAGGATTCATTTTGTCATGGATTTTTACCAAAGAGCAGGAAATAACGAACGGACATACGATTATAATTAAAGGAGAGGAACAGACAATATGACCATTTTTCAATTTCCGCAGGACTTCATGTGGGGGACCGCGACGGCAGCCTATCAAATCGAGGGAGCATATGAGGAGGATGGGAGAGGTTTGTCGATCTGGGATAGCCCATACGCCTGGCAAAGTATTCAACGGTGATAACGGCAATGTAGCTTGTGACAGCTATCATCGCTACGAGGAAGATATCCGCCTAATGAAGGAGCTGGGCATTCGTACATACCGTTTTTCAGTGTCCTGGCCGCGTATATTTCCCAATGGTGACGGTGAAGTCAATCAAGAAGGATTGGACTATTATCATCGCGTAGTCGATTTGTTGAACGAAAATGGGATTGAACCGTTTTGTACACTGTACCATTGGGATCTGCCTCAAGCGCTTCAGGATGCTGGAGGCTGGGAGAATCGTCGCACGATTCAAGCATTTGTCCAGTTTGCAGAAACGATGTTCCGCGAGTTTCACGGTAAAATACACCATTGGCTAACATTCAATGAACCGTGGTGCATCGCCTTTTTATCCAATATGCTGGGTGTTCATGCCCCGGGTCTGACCAATCTTCAGACAGCCATTGATGTAGGACATCATTTGCTAGTTGCGCATGGTCTTTCTGTGCGCCGCTTCCGCGAGCTGGGCACCAGTGGCCAGATCGGTATCGCTCCCAATGTCTCCTGGGCTGTTCCTTACAGCACATCTGAGGAAGATAAAGCCGCTTGTGCGCGCACCATTTCCCTGCACAGTGACTGGTTTCTTCAACCTATTTATCAAGGCTCGTATCCTCAGTTTTTGGTAGACTGGTTTGCGGAGCAGGGAGCCACCGTGCCTATTCAGGATGGGGATATGGATATTATCGGCGAGCCTATTGATATGATCGGTATCAATTACTATGCTATGTCAGTTAATCGTTTTAATCCTGAAGCCGGGTTTCTTCAATCTGAAGAAATCAATATGGGGCTACCTGTAACGGATATCGGTTGGCCAGTGGAGTCGCGTGGGCTGTACGAGGTACTGCATTATTTGCAAAAATACGGTAACCTCGATATTTATATCACAGAGAATGGGGCTTGCATCAACGATGATGTCGTGAATGGCAAGGTTCAGGATGACCGTCGTATTTCGTATATGCAGCAGCATTTGGTGCAGGTACACCGGGCTATTCATGACGGCCTTCATGTCAAAGGATATATGGCATGGTCACTTATGGACAATTTTGAGTGGGCAGAGGGATATAATATGAGATTTGGCATGATTCATGTCGATTTCCGCACACAGGTCCGCACCCCGAAGGAAAGTTACTATTGGTATCGAAATGTAGTAAGTAATAACTGGTTGGAGACCAGACGTTAAACGAAGAGATGTTTTGAAAATAAAGCAGATTTACGCCTGTCTCTGCTCCCTTTTGTTTGAATAGGAGGCCCTCTGGGGTAATAATAACCAAGATGAATGCAGGTTGTTTCAAGTATGTAGAGACAGCAGGAATAAAAAAATAAGAAGTGTGCATACTGAAAAAAATACCTGACGAGGGCGTTTTAAACCATTTTAAACCAGAGGGAGTGGAGGGTATGGCTTCGAATGTTAGGAAATCAGGATCAAATGATAACCAAATGAGCCGCACGGTATCTGTTATCGCTTGGATCGCCTGTATTGCAGGAATTATCCTTATTTTGCTTGATATAGGTAATTTAACTGATCGAAATATATATTTAATGACAGGTATTGGCTGCGTTGTTGCCGGGATTTTTATTTTTCTAGTTGGGAAATCATTTGTCATTGCACGCAAGAAGGAAGACCAGGAAAACGGCCGCAGTTAATACAATTTAAAAATGATTTAAAGCAATATATACCGAAAACAACAATGTGGGGCTTCGAGCAGTGTAGGATGATAACTGTAAGGAGTCCCCTTTTTTCTTTAATATAACTTCTTTAAGATACACAAATAACGTTTTTATTATGTCATCTTTGTATTAATAAGAAATTTTGAATTTGCAAGAGAAATTTTATTTTTAGAGATGTTTTTCACAAAAAACGGACAAATAATCGACAATTCTGTTAACAATAAAAAAAGTGGCCGCTTTTCTGCTATCTTATATAAGGGCAACATTACAGGAGTTCGTAAGTTTTGAGTAATTTATTATTTAAGGAGAGGGGAACAACATGAACAAAAAACCAAAAGCGATTATTGCGTTGGTTTTGACCGTGCTCACGGTAGCATTGCTCATTTGGACGTGTTTTTATGCTGGCGGAAAATACGTTGTTTTCGATCCAAAAGGACCTATTGGGCAAGCACAAAAAGAGCTGATCATTCTTTCAACGTCTATGGCTGCACTGCTGATTGTACCGGTCATGATTTTGACTTTTTTCATCATTTGGCGATATCGCGACGCACCGGATAACAAAGCCAAGTACCAACCTCATTGGGATGACAGCAAAAAGCTGGAGACCGTATGGTGGGCTATTCCAATCATCGTTATCTGCATTCTTGCGGTTATAACTGCGAGATATACCTATTTGCTGGAGCCTTCCAAGCCGTTGGCAAGTACACAAAAGCCAGTAACCATTCAAGTGACTTCACTGGACTGGAAATGGCTCTTTATGTACCCTGAAGAAGGTATTGCTACAGTCAATGAAATTCACATTCCTAAAGGTGTTCCAGTCCGTTTTGAACTGACTGCCGACGCCCCGATGAACTCGTTCTGGATTCCGCAATTGGGCGGTCAGATCTACACCATGTCAGGCATGGCAATGAAACTGCATTTGCAGGCCGACCACGAAGGAACATACTTTGGTTCGGGTGCAAACTTTAGCGGTGAGCATTTTGGACAAATGCGTTTTGATGTAGAGGTTCAGTCGGATGAAGAGTACAAAAACTGGGTCGCTAACATCAAGAAGCAGTCTAAGCCGCTGACGAAAGACGGCTATTTGGCGCTTGCAAAACCAGGTTTGTCCCAACCTGATGAGTATTCTTCAATTCCAGATGGCTTGTTCCAAGACATTGTAAGCAAGTATGTAGTGGATGGTGCTTCTAACCCGCATGCTGGACATGGCGGACACACATCCACAGAAGGTTCTTCCAAGTCCGATACAGAAGATGAAGCTGCAATGGACATGAGTCATATGAATATGAGCGGACACCATTAAATGATTACAGGGAAGGAGGCCCCCAATGCTTGACAAAATAAAAGAGTTTGCATCCACTTTCTTCGTTACTGGAGACCCGATGATCTATGGAGCGGACGTTTCCATCGCACTAGCAACGATCGGGATCGTGTTTGTGCTCACTTATTTCAAAAAATGGGGCTGGCTTTGGAAAAACTGGTTGACTACCGTTGACCATAAAAAAGTCGGTATTATGTATATTCTTGCGGCCATCTTGATGTTATTCCGCGGAGGCGTGGATGCATTATTGATGCGTGTTCAACTTGCTACACCGGATGTTACACTACTGCATCCTGAGCATTACAACCAGATTTTCACAACACATGGCACGATCATGATCTTGTTTATGGCGATGCCGTTGATGTTTGGTTTGTTTAACATTGCCGTACCACTTCAAATTGGTGCGCGCGACGTTGCGTTCCCTTTCCTGAACGCATTGAGCTTCTGGCTTTTCTTTATGGGAGCGATGTTGTTCAACCTGTCCTTCGTTATCGGCGGTTCGCCAGATGCAGGTTGGTTGAGTTATCCACCGCTTTCAGAAATGCAATTTAGTCCCGGCGTTGGTCAGAACTTCTATATCTGGGGTATTCAGATTTCGGGTATAGGTTCATTGGCTACAGGGATCAACTTTATTGTTACTATCATTAAAATGCGTGCACCTGGTATGACTTGGATGAAGATTCCTGTCTTTACGTGGTCCGTATTTTCATCATGTGTTATTATCATTTTCGCGTTTCCAATTCTGACGGTTACTTTAGCCTTGCTATTCCTTGACCGCTTTGGAGGAGGACACTTCTTTACGCTTGATTTCGGCGGTAATCCGATGATGTATATCAACTTGATCTGGATGTGGGGTCACCCTGAGGTATACATTGTAGTTTTGCCGGCTTTCGGTATTTATTCCGAGGTCATCAGTGTATTCTCCAAAAAGAAATTGTTTGGATACAAGTCCATGGTTTACGCCATGTTCATTATTGCGATCTTGTCCTTCTTCACCTGGGCGCATCACTTCTTCACGATGGGATCAGGCGCAGATGTTAATGCATTCTTTGCGATTTCGACGATGGTTATCGCAATACCAACAGGGGTTAAAGTATTTAACTGGTTGTTCACGATGTATCGGGGTAAGATTACATTCAAGACCCCTATGATGTGGTCAATTGCTTTTATTCCTAACTTCTTGATTGCTGGTTTGACGGGCGTCATGTTGTCTGTAGCGCCTGCTGACTTCCAGTTCCATAACAGTTACTTCCTGATCGCTCACTTTCACTCCGCTCTGATTGGTGGTGTAGTGTTCGGTTACTTGGCAGGTCTGTACTATTGGTGGCCTAAAATGTTCGGTTTCACATTACCTGAAACGCCTGGTAAATGGGCTTTCTGGTTCTGGAACATCGGTTTCTATGTATGTTTTATTCCGCAATATTCTCTCGGTCTGATGGGTATGACGCGTCGTCTGAGCACTTATGGCTGGGATACCGGCTGGCAGCCGCTTAACCTCGTTTCGACCGTTGGGGCATTCTTGATGGGGATTGGTTTCTTGTTCCAGGTTCTTCAAATTCTTCTGGGCATCAAGAATTACCGCAAGCTGAAGGATACAACAGGCGACCCTTGGGGTGGCCATACGTTGGAATGGTCGATTCCTTCACCTGCACCGGAGTACAATTTTGCTACCATTCCACAAGTAGAAGAACGTGATGACTGGTGGGCAGAAAAAGATAAACGTGCAAAAGGTATTTTCAGAAAGCAGCCGCCAATTGAAGCGATTCATATGCCGAAGAACTCGGCGATTCCATTCATTATGTCGGTATTCTTTTTCATTGCAGGTTTCGGGTTCGTATTCGGATGGTCGTTCTTCTATATTCCAGGGTTGATCGGTGTGGCAATTTGTATGATTTGCCGTTCGTTCTTCTCCTATGATGGCGACTACTATATCCCTGCGGATGAAGTAAAACGCACGGAAGCGGCAATAAGGGGGTCTGTATAATGGCACAAGCAGCAGCACACCAAAGCCATGATCATGACCACGGGCATCACGATCCGCAAGAATTGAAGATGCTTGGTTTTTGGATCTTCCTCGTAACGGACGTAATCCTGTTCAGTACCTTGTTCGCAACCTTCGTCGTCCTTCGGAACAACACAGCCGGAGGACCGGGTGGCGCAGAGCTGTTTAACATGACGGGCGTTATTATTGAAACGTTCCTCTTGCTCACGAGCAGCTTCACAAGTGGTCTGGCTGTGTTGGCCATGAACAAAGGAAGCATGAAGGGATTAATTAACTGGTTAATCGTGACGGCGATCCTGGGTCTTGGTTTTATCGGTTTTGAGGTTTACGAGTTTGTTGAGTTGGTACACGAAGGAGCCAATTTTGGAACCAGCGCGTTCTTGTCGGCATTCTTCACTTTAGTCGGAACGCATGGACTTCACGTTTCGTTAGGTCTGGTTTGGATGATTGGACTCATGTTCCAGTTGAAGAAACGCGGGCTTACACCAGAGACGAAGGGCAAAGTTTCGGCATTGAGCTTGTACTGGCACTTTTTGGACGCTGTCTGGATCTTCTTGCTGACAGTCGTCTATTTGATGGGGGTGATGTAGATGGCACAGCATCAAACAGGAGCGGGTTCGCATGGTCATGATGATTCTCACGGTTCAGTGAAATCCTATGTTATCGGGTTTATTCTGTCCATCGTACTGACCATCATTCCTCTCGGTGTGGTTATGAATCATATGTTGAGCCGCACTTCGACCATGGTTGTTATTTTAGCCGCGGCAGTGCTGCAATTTCTGGTTCAGCTTTTCTTCTTCATGCACATTCGTGAAAGCAATGGACCACGCTGGAATGTCATGACTTTGATTTTCGGGGTAGTTATCCTGTTGACCATTGTTGGTGGTTCTGTATGGATTATGGAATACAACATGGTAGCACACTAATAAGTCAGGATTTTTGCAAAATCACTCAAGTACAAACGAATTAGGAAAGAAGAAGCGGACTTAGAGCCGCTTCTTCTTTTTTTGTGTAGCTTATTAAAAATAAAACTGTGGCTTCTTGAACTCAAGTTTACATATGTGTAAAATGGAATTGTATAACAGTAGAGTGAAAACGATAATACTAGTGGAGAGCGGAGGAAAAATTAATGAACACAGAATTACTGTTTAAACCTTTTAAGGCAGGTAATTTATCTCTTCCCAATCGGATTGTTATGGCGCCTATGACACGGAATTTTTCTCCTCAAGGTATTCCAGGGCCTGAAGTGGCCGCGTATTATCGTCGCCGTGCGGAAAATGCAGTTGGATTGATTATTACGGAGGGCACTGCTATTAATCATCCTGCAGCTGTGGAGCACACAAGCATTCCTAATTTTTATGGAGAGGGATTAGAGGGATGGGCCAAGGTAGTTGAGGAGGTTCATGCGGTAGGTGGCAAGATTATACCGCAGCTCTGGCATGTGGGTACGGCCCGTAAAATAGGTGCAGATAATCAACCGAATCCCGAGGCATTGCCTGTCGGTCCGTCCGGTATTTCTCCCGCTGGTGAAAAGGTGGTCGAGCCATTGACGGAGGCTGAGATTGCGGATATTATCTCCGCTTATGCTCAGGCCGCTGCCGATGCCCAGCGAGTGGGGTTTGACGGTATTGAGCTTCATGGAGCACATGGCTATTTAATCGATCAATTTTTCTGGGACAAAACGAATAAGCGCACCGATCAATACGGAGGCAATTTGGTCCAGCGTACTCGGTTTGCGGTGGAGGTCATTGAGGCTTGCCGTCGTGCAGTGGGGCCGAACTTCCCAATTGTACTGCGATTCTCCCAGTGGAAGATGTATCACTATGAAGAAAAGCTGGCACAGACACCACAGGAACTTGAACAGTTTCTCACTCCATTAGTGAAGGCCGGGGTGGATATATTCCATTGCTCAAGCCGCCGTTTTTGGGAACCGGAATTTGAAGGGTCTGATCTAAACCTGGCAGCTTGGACCAAAAAGATAACAGGCAAGCCAGTGATTACTGTGGGCTCGATTGGTTTGGAGAAGGCCTTTTTGAGTGATTTGGAAAAAAATAATAATCGTCAAACCGATCAATCCAGTAGTGTAGAGGCAAGATTAGAACAACTCGTGGGGCAAGTAGAACGAGAGGAAGCTGATCTGGTTGCGGTTGGGCGTGCTTTGTTGGTTGATCCAGCGTTTGCAGTGAAGTTACGTGATCAACAAATAGAAGAAATTATTCCTTACAGTGATGAAGTATTAAAGACGTTGAATTAAGCTTTATGTCGTGTAAAGCTATAGTGTTAGGCAAGCATTGAAACTTGGAAGTTTTCTGTTACAGGGCAAGCTGTAATATAAGCTATTCGTAAACTCTACGAATTTGCTATAATAGAAGCATCAAGTCGAAATACACGGGGTGAAAAGGATGAATTCTGAAACGGAAGCTTTGGATTGCGAGCCGGCTTGTCACGGTTCAGATCAGGAAATCGAGCGCATAAAATCTTCCCTTGTCGAGGATTCCATCGCATACAAAATGTCGGAGCTGTTTAAAGCACTGGGTGACCCGACACGGATTAAGCTGATTTATGCCCTGGCACAAAAAGAATTGTGTGTTCATGATCTGACCCAGGTGTTGAACATGGGACAATCTGCGGTATCCCACCAGCTTCGCTATTTGCGCAACCTGCGTATTGTCAAACGACGCAAGGAAGGCAAGACGGTGTTTTATTCACTGGATGATAATCATGTGGAGCAGATCTTTTTGCAAACCCATCAGCACATATCACATCAATGATTTTTTGGAATAAAACAACAGTAGGGCGCCAAGTGATTGGCGCTCTTTTGGCGTTTGTCCGTTGAAGTCGATTTTTTTGTTAAAAAGGGGCTAGAGTCATTGACTTTTGACCCTGATCCTGAATATAATGGCCTTAACAAATAATATATGAACAGTTGCTCATATATAGTTAATTGGAGGCCGATGGATTATGGATGCTCTAAAAAGAACGGAACGGCATGAATGGATTTTGGAAGGTTTGGATTGCGCCAACTGTGCTCTAAAGATTGAAAATGGAGTCAGTAAAATAGAAGGGGTCCTGGATTGCTCGGTCAATTTTGTTACGAAAACGTTGACGATGACCACAAGTTCGGATCAAAAAGAAGAGGTTTTTCGCCAGACTGAACGGAAGGTTCACAGACTCGAGCCGCATGTTCGAATGGTTGTAAAAAATGCTCGTGGACGCCTGCGTGAAGATAGTCGAAGCAATGCTGGTGCAGTACAGTCAGACTGCACAGAGGATTGTGCATGCGGTCATGAGCATCATAGTGAAGGGCATACACACGAGATCGGGCAACATGCGGCTCACAGCCACGCTGGTCATCATCATGGAGCACATGGCAAGCAAGCCCATACGCACGATGGAGACAACCACGGCGATCATGGACACGAGCATCACAACCACCATGCAGAGCACGAACATGGTGAAGCCACCCACGCTCATTCACATTCGCATGGAGATGATGGCCACGCTGGACATACGCATGATCACGGTACGGACGGTATGCGCCGCATGATTGCGCGTTTGGCTATTGGTGCGGTCGTTGCGGCTGTTGCCTGGTGGTTACCTGTCGAAGGTGTAGGCAAGCTGGCCCTATTTTTACTGGCATATATCATCGTTGGCGGTGATGTTGTCTTGCAGGCTGCACGCAGTTTGGTGCGTGGAATGGCCTTTGACGAATACTTCCTGATGACGCTGGCTACTGTGGGTGCATTTGCGATTGGGGAATACCCGGAAGGCGTAGCTGTCATGTTCTTTTATCAAATCGGAGAGCTGTTTCAAGGCATTGCAGTTAACCGTTCACGTAAGTCCATCAGTGATCTGATGGATATTAGACCGGACTATGCCAACCTGAAGACGGCTGAGTCCGTACGGAGAGTGTCCCCAGAAGACGTTCGCATTGGGGATTTGATTGTAATTAAGCCGGGCGAGAAGATCCCGCTGGATGGTAAGGTTATAGATGGTAAATCGCATGTGGATACCTCTGCGTTGACTGGTGAATCGGTGCCTCGTACTGTAGAGCCAGGAAGCAGTGTGTTGAGTGGATTTATCAATACGAACGGACTTCTAACGGTAGAGGTTAGCAAAGAATTTAGTGAATCCGCGGTCTCTAAAATTTTGGAATTAGTGCAAAATGCGAGTGCCAAAAAAGCGCCGACTGAAAAGTTTATCACGAAATTTTCCAGATACTATACTCCAGTAGTGGTTATTGTAGCGCTGTTGTTGGCGGTTGTTCCACCGCTTGTTGTGCCAGGTGCACAATTTGCAGATTGGGTATACCGTGCGCTTGTTTTCCTCGTTATTTCTTGTCCTTGTGCGCTGGTAGTATCCATTCCACTGGGCTTCTTTGGGGGAATCGGGGCAGCCTCCCGTTCAGGTATTCTGATCAAGGGCGGGAACTATCTTGAAGCTCTGAATCATGTGAAATACGCTGTTTTCGATAAAACGGGCACACTCACCAAAGGTGTTTTCCGTGTAACAGGGATTTATCCTGCCGGAGATTTTACAAACGAAAGCTTGCTCGAAACCGCCGCTTTGGCGGAGCTGCATTCCACACACCCTATTGCTGCGTCTTTGCGTGAATCCTACGGTAAAGAGCTCAGAGCAGACCGGGTTCAGCAATATAGTGAAATATCGGGTCACGGGATTCAGGCACAAATAGATGGTCGTCTGGTATCGGCCGGGAACGCCAAGCTGATGGAGCGGGAGCATGTGGCTTTTAACGCGGCGCAGCAAGCAGGGACGCTGGATGAAGGAACGGTCGTACATGTGGCTGTAGACGGAACGTATGCTGGGTGCATTCTGATTTCAGATGAGGTTAAGGAAGACGCAGCCCAAACGGTTGCTTCACTGAAAAAGTTGGGTGTGGTGAAAACCATCATGCTGACGGGTGACAATCGGACAGTTGCCGAGGCTGTAGGACGACAGCTGGGCTTGGATGAAGTACGGGCAGAGCTGTTACCTCAGCATAAAGCTGAAGCCATCGAGCAGTTGTCTGCAAGTAAAAAAACGAGCGACAAAATTTTGTTTGTAGGCGATGGGATTAATGATACACCCGTACTGGCGCTGGCAGATGTCGGTGTAGCGATGGGCGGTTTGGGATCGGATGCTGCGATTGAGGCGGCAGATATCGTAATCATGAACGACGAGCCTTCAAGGCTGGTTACGGCGATCCATATCGCTAAGCGCACACGTCGTATCGTATGGCAAAACATTATATTTGCGCTAGGCGTCAAAGCTGTGTTTCTTACGCTGGGAGCATTCGGTATTGCTACTATGTGGGAGGCTGTATTTTCCGATGTAGGTGTAACATTGCTAGCCGTATTGAATGTGATGCGTGTATTGAAGGTTCGTTCTTACGAATAAAAATAAACACCCCTGGGTTAGCATTGGATGTATAGGCATCCTGTGAAGACCGGGGGTGTTTATTTTATAGGTTCCTTTTTCGAGTGGTCTTGTGCCAGCAGTATAGAGATTTATTTTGGGATGTAGGGTGGTTGTGCCCAGATGTATAAATGTGTGGCGTGCCTAATACGTTAAGGTAGGGGCTTTACAGGTAAGGCCCATGTAAGATTCGGTTGCTCCATAATGAGTAAGCGTTTTCTTTGTTTGGAGGGGTACTCGAATTCGTGTGTGCCAACTTGCTGACGGAAGAAAGGATGGATTAATAGCATGGAGGCTAAACTGATGCATGTATTCGCAGAGCTGTTGGGTGGCAAAAACAGCCGGGATCTCAAAGTTCCAGAGTCGGGTACGGAGGCTGCTGCACAGAGGTTGGCTATGGAGACGTTAAGGGCAGGCAGCCATGAAGTATCTGCTACGCAGGAGGAAGATCCGTTGGGCTGGCTGGTTGGTTTAGCTGAGCAGGGCATAATCAGTCGAGCGGAGGCTTTGGTGGCTGCGAATCCGGAATTACTTGGGAAAACGATGCTGAATAACGACAACGATATTGGGCAAGCAATGGGCACACTCCTAAAATGGAGCGATGAATACAGGCGCACCTCCATACGGATTTATGCCGATGCTCCTGCAAGTTTGAGTCGCATCAGTACAGAGACAGCATCAGAAATAGGCAGTTTTGACGGTTATAGTCTTCTGCATGGTCCCTTGTCACAGGCATCTGGCCGCGTGGGGGAATTATGCTATGCCTATCTGGACGTAGCTGAGTCTGGACAGATGATTCATGCCCCTGACGGGGAGCCCGATCCCATCCTTATTCCCGGTTCTCGTGCATCTGACACGTACAAAACCTTTAACCAGGTATCTGGCCTGCCTGGATTGTGTGAGCATTTGTCCCGCCGAATTATCAGTTTGCTGGAAACAGAATATGAAGGCTTATTCGAGTCTTTGAACGGATCACCACTCACTATAGCCCTAATTGAGCAGAACAATGCAGTGGGTCTTGGAAGCCTGCAAGATATGCAGCTGGAGGCATTACTGCGTGCGGCGTTACGGAGCGTGCGGCAGGGGGGAGAACCCAAGCTGGAGATTATGGTGCGCAATCCGGCTGACGTGGACGAATTCCGGGCAACCCGAGACTGGATTGACGGCGTTGCGGAGCAGACCTTATGCGAACGTCTTCGGTGCATTCCATATCGGGTAGGCGTACTTTTGACAGTTGATCCTTCTTTGGTGCCTAACGTAAGCCAAACAGGGAACAGGCCAGCCGCACGGTCGGGGGAGTCAGCCAATTCCAATCACATGGCCGAAGTGAGCGCGCGACAGGTCAAGCAGGTGGCTCAAGCTGCAGATCTGGCACGTTTTGCCGATACGGTCATTTTAGAAGTCATACCAACTTCATCCGATGGCATTAGGGCTGCGGATCAGTTGATTCCATCCGATGTCAATGGTCATGAGAATACTAGTGATACGATAAAATGCATAATGGAGGCTGTTCGGCGTGTAAAGCCCGAGCTTCCTTTATGGGTAGCAATAGATGAAATTCACCAGTCTCTGGATGGGATTTCGATCTGGGAGAATGAGCTGACGGGGGTCATTTGCCCGGACACAGCAGTTCCCGCTGCACGCCTTGCGGCTGCACGTTTGGAACTGCAACAGCCCGCAGATCGTCAGCACACTTCAGGAACTGCACACAACCATGCGTGGAAGTTTCCTTTAGCCTGAAGATAACCCGAATTCATGTAATAGAGGATTTTGCAAAAATCCAATAAGCGACTTTCAATGAACAATATATAGATCGAAATGGTCTAGTTCGTCTATATATTGCACTTTGGAGCGACTGGAATCGAATTTTGCAAATCCTGAATAGGATACTTTAAATATGGAGGATACCTGCGGTGTTTGCGCGGGTATCTTTTTTATTTAGGCCATTACTGATTTACAAGTGGAAAAGAAAAGGTATATAATAAAACAAAAGTTTCACTAAACCAAAATAATTGTATATATGCAAAAATGATTATCATTCTCATTGCCAAACATGCTGCTTCGGGCTTCCCGAAGCAGCATGTGCTATTTTAAGGCACTTAACAATGGATATCATTCTCAATGAGATGCTAGTACAAGGAACAAAATATGAAAGGAACGTGACATGATGCAAGCTGCTCAACGATTACAAGATACATTGTCTTCCTCTAACCGAACCCTTTCAAAAAACAGTGGCAGCGGACGACCCGGTCCGAATCGCAAGCCGCAATTTCAGCTTAAAAGCATGCTGAAAAACAAGGAGATGCAAGCTGCTCTAGGTAGTGGATTGCTGATGCTAATGGCATGGGGGATTTCACATTGGTGGCAATGGCTATCGGTCATTCTGTATGTGGTGTCTTACGCCCTTGGGGGCTGGTCCAAAGCCAGAGAAGGGATCGAAACACTGATCCGAGAACATGATCTGGATGTTAATCTGCTCATGATCGCTGCCTCCCTAGGAGCTGCGGCCATTGGCTATTGGAATGAAGGAGCCATGCTGATCTTTATTTTTGCACTCAGTGGTGCGCTGGAGAGCTATACCACCGAGCGTAGTAGTAAGGATATTTCTGAGCTCATGGCGTTGAAGCCGGAAACGGCTTTGCGCTTGTCTCGCGAGGGGACGGAAACGGTCGGCATTGAGCAGCTGTTGCCAGGCGACCTGCTGCTGGTGAAGCCGGGCGAACTGATTCCGGCGGACGGGCGAATCTCCAAGGGCGTTTCGGCAGTGAATCAGGCATCTATTACCGGTGAATCTGTTCCGGTAAATAAGGTGGAAGGTGACGAAGTATATGCCGGCACCATTAATGGAGAAGGCGTGCTATATGTAGAGGTTAGTCAGTCCTCGGAGGACACTTTATTTTCAAAAATCATTCGTATGGTGGAAGAGGCTCAGACCGAAGTTCCTGATTCCCAGCGGTTTATTAAAACGTTCGAATCGGTGTACGCTCGAATTGTTGTTGCTGTCACGCTGATCGTCATTGCCGGTGCACCCATAGCATTAGGCTGGACGTGGGCAGCAGCGTTCTACAAGGCTATGGTGTTCCTCGTCGTGGCCTCACCCTGTGCGCTCGTGTCATCCATTATGCCAGTGATGCTATCGGCCATTTCCAACCGTGCCCGGCGGGGCATCCTGTTCAAAGGTGGCGCACATGTGGAGAATATGGCATTGACTTCTGTTGTTGCTTTTGACAAAACAGGCACGTTAACGATGGGGTCACCTGTCGTCACGGATTGGATTACCGCCGCAGAATACGATGCCGATGAGCTATTGCACATTGTCGCTACAATCGAAAGTTATTCTTTGCATCCGCTGGCGCGAGCGATTGTAGCCAAAGCCGAAGCTGAATTGGGACAGAGAGAGCTGCTCCCAACCGAGCAAGTGCAGGCACTCACCGGATGGGGGATGGAAGGCATCATAGGCGGGGTGAAGTGGAAAATCGGTCGTACAAATGTACTGGATGGACCTAGTCCTCTGGCAGAGCCACAGTGGATGGAGAGTCGGGCCCGGCTGGAAGCTGAGGGCAAAACCGTATCCATTATCCTCGCGGATGATCGGATTGCCGGGATGCTGGCACTACGCGACGAGCTGCGTCCGCAGGCCCAAGAGTCCGTGAAACGCCTGCAAGCGCAGGGGATCTGGGTCGTCATGCTGACCGGAGACCGTCCAGAAACGGCTGCTGTGATCGCGGGGCAGGCCGGAGTCGACGCCGTATATGCTGGCTTAATGCCGGAGGACAAAGTCAGCCATATTCGCATGCTGCGGGAGCAGTACGGGCATGTCGTCATGGTCGGCGACGGTGTGAATGACGCTCCAGCGTTGACTGCGGCAACCGTAGGACTAGGCATGGGGATGCATGGCAGCGGAGCAGCGCTAGAGGTCGCTGACGTGGTACTGATGAACGATGGAATCGAGGAGATTGCTCCGACGATAGCACTGGCGCGCAAGGCGCAGCGGGTGGTCAAACAAAATATGATCTTCGCGGTAAGTGTCATTTTGCTGCTTGTGATCAGCAACTTTGTGCAAGATATAGCCCTGCCATTTGGGGTTATTGGGCATGAAGGCAGCACATTACTTGTCATTTTGAATGGCCTGCGCTTATTGCGGTCATAGGACTAATAATTACAAGATAACAAACAGGAAGGAGCATTCATACCTCTTAAAATCCAAGGGGGTGAATGCTCCTTCTTTTGCAGTACTAGCCTATCTGTCTGAAAGGCAAGTTCATCTCATACCTCTAGTTCGCTAACGCTGTACGTCTATCTTCGTCGCGGTGTAGACCGTCGCAAGAACAAGGAAAACAATAGCCCTGCAAGCGCAATCCCTGTAGCAATGATGAAGGCATCATTAATGCCATGGATCGTCGATTCCGTAACAGCACTGCGGTACACCTGTTGTAGCGCCAACGCTGAACCACTTTCTGTTGAAACGCCCGCTGTTTGCGCGAGGGTTTGTCCCAACTGTGCTACTCCTTCGGTTAAAGGAACATTGGCGGTGGTAGCGACATTCGCATAATCCGCTACATGAATCGTGGTCCGGCTGCTCATTACAGTAATGAGCCAAGCGGTACCGATAGACCCAGCGATTTGCCGTACTGTGTTGGACATGGCTGTACCGTGGCTACCGAGATGGGCAGGTAGCTGGTTTAGCCCTTCCGTCTGGACGGACATCATCAGCAATGACATTCCGAAGCTGCGAATCGTATAGATGATCATAATATGTCCGTAGGTGGTGGCATCGGTCAGCAGACTGAATTCCCATGTCGTGACTGCCGTAATGATCAGTCCAATGATCGCCAACGGCCTCGCGCCGATACGGTCAAATACTGCCCCTGATATCGGTGACATCACACCCATCAGCAGTGCACCCGGCAACAGCAGCAGACCGGATTGCAGCGGTGTAAAGCCGCGTATATTTTGCAAATAGATCGGCAGCAGCAGCATCCCGCCGAACATTGTCATGTTGACGGTAGCCCCGACTAAGGTCGATACAGTGAAAATATCATATTTAAACACACGGAACTCCAGCATCGGTTGTATCATGTTCAGCTCACGTACGATAAACATTACAATAAACACAATCCCGGCAGCGAGTGTAAGTATTACCGTATTGCTACTCCAGCCTTTGTCTCCAGCTGAACTAAAGCCATACAGCAGAAAGCCAAAACCAAGGGTGGAAAAGATGGTTCCCAACAGGTCAAAGTTCGGTTTTGTTAGCTTGGATACATTTTTGAGCCAGCGTATGGCGAACAGAATATCAATGATCGCCAGCGGAATAACCAGCAAAAATAGCAGCCGCCAGCTGTAATGCTCCACAATCCAGCCGGATAAAGTCGGTCCAATCGCCGGGGCAAACATCATGGCGATCCCCATGGTACCCATGGCAGCGCCCCGTTTTTCCGGAGGAAACACAGTCAGGAACACGTTCATGACCACAGGCATGATGATGCCCGCTCCGCTGGCCTGGATAACGCGTCCAACCAGCATAGGCGCAAAGCCGGTACTGGCAGCACAGACGACAGACCCGGCAGTAAATAACCCCATCGCGGATATGAACAGCGCACGTGTTCCGAATGACTCAATCAGAAAAGCGGTGATTGGAATCAAAATCCCGTTGGTTAGCATATATCCGGTGGATAGCCATTGAACGGTCGTTGCAGATACATTGAAATCATTCATCAAGTGTGGAATGGCCACGTTAAGCAGCGTTTGATTCAAAATAGAAATGAAGGCGCCTAGCAGCAGCACGGACAGAATACGTCCGACGGACATTTTTTGATCCATGACAGCCTCCTACTTGTGAACTCTGATGGTCGCACTCATTCCCGGGATAATACCCAGCCCCTTGTAACCTTGAATGGAAATATTGACAGGCACGACCTGTGTTACCTTGGTATAGTTGGCAGTGGTATTGGAAGTGGGCAGTAGTGAAAAAGTTGATGCGGTCGCCAGACCGATCTTTTCGAGTTTACCGCTCAGGGACGTATCCGGGTAAGCATCAATATATACATCTACGGTCTGTCCTACTTGAAGATCCTGTACAGCCGTTTCGTCTATATTGGCGGTAATCCATAAATTGTTTAGATCAAAAGCCTTCGCTAAGGGCGTGCCTGCCCCAACAATCGAGTTATTGACCGCAGATTGCTGCACGATGGTACCATCGGTTGGAATCGTAACGGTAATTCGGCTTCCGCCTCCTTCTATATTCCCAAGCGTGCTTCCAGCGGTGTAGGTTTTACCAACTTCAGCATTCCAGCCTGTGAGCTTGCCCGCGCTTGGAGAGGCAACGGTAACCGCTTGTCCGCTCACTTGGGCATTATCGGTTTTTATGTAGTTGGCGGATTGATTATAGTAATAGGCGGCGGCTCCACCTCCTGCCAGAATAATGATAATAACTAGCAGGTTGACTAATATGGCGCGTGAATTCATGTGTAACATGCCTCCCTAGTTCTTGGATTTTCAAAGTATGCGTCAAACGATTCATAATATTCAGATGGATTTTGGGCAAGGTTAAGAGCGCATGCGAAAAGGATAATTTTGCTGACAAAGGATGATGCGCATAATGACGACCAGAATCATGATTGTATATGACAGTGAAAATGAGCATACCGAACGTCTCGCTCGCTCCATCGCAGAAGGCGCGCGCCTTGAGCACACGGAAGTGTTGCTAAAGCATGTGAACGAGGCCGACGTGAACGAGCTAGTGAATGTGGACGCGATCATATGGGGTTGCCCGGGCCATTTTGGTACCATTAGTAGCGGTCTGAAAAGCTGGATTGATAAGCTGGGGTATCTGTGGGCACAGGGCAAGCTGGTGGATAAAATCGGCGCTGTGTTTTGCACAACCGCTACTGTTCATGGTGGATTAGAATCCACACTTCTGAATTTGATTACTCCGATGCTTCATCAAGGCATGATTGTTGTAGGACTGCCAGCTAATATTACGGAAAATGCGTTATACGGCTCCTATTACGGCGTAGGGATAACATGTCCGGTGGAGACAGACCCCAATGGACCGCCTAATCTTCCAACGGGTGATGATCTTGCACTAGGTCGCTCTTTGGGCAAACGGGTCGCTGAGATAGCGGGACGGTACCGTAGCGCTGAAAGAGAATAGGAGGCCGCCGATGACCATTGCTTTTATCGTAGTAGCTGCGGTTGCCTTTATTTTTTTGCTGGTATTTAATACGAAGATGACGCGCAAGTCCTCTCCCAAGACTCACCCCACCGAAGAGGATACACGGCAAAGAAGCAAACGTCCTTATCCTGTGCAGGCGGAACCCGAGGTGCGTGAATTGACAGATCATACGCGAGAGATGCAGCATAAAAATCTCGACGTCGAAGAACACCATGCCGAGGAGCATCGCAATATGCCGGATATCCAGACGGATAAGAAGGTGGAAAAGGATCGCGAGAACATCAAAGGTGCTTACGGGGATCAGGATTATCGTGCGGCTTTACGTGGTTTTGCTGGAAAAGACGAAGAAAAGGATGAACGTTCTCAAATATCTAATGGAGAGAAGGAGACTCACAAAAGTGAGGATGAGCAGTACCGTGAAGCACTGCGCTCCATGAACCAAAAAAAATGAGGTACCTTCATGTGAACATGCCAAAAAGGCTGCTTATCTGTCTGGATTACAGGCAGAAGGCAGCTTTTTTGTGTTGCTCGGCTATAGCCATTCGGTTAGCCCAATCATTGTAATCAAGCCGAGAATAAAAGAGAATGTGGCGATCCGCTGGTTGCCATCCCCGTGACTCTCGGGAATCAGTTCCTTGTAGACGATAAACATCATGGCTCCGGCGGCAAAAGCAAGCCCGTAAGGTACCAGTCCGTTCACCCAGCTACTCAAATAAAACCCGATCAAACTCGTTATGATTTCCACGGCTCCAGTGAGGGTAGCAATGCCCAATGCCTTGAAACGGCCGATGTTTTGATTCACAAGGAATAGTGCTACGATAAAGCCTTCCGGGGCATTTTGCAGGCCGATAGAGAAGGCGATCAGATTGCCGAGATTGTGAGTCTCACTTGCATAGCTGACTCCCACGGAAAGCCCTTCTGGCAAATTGTGCAATGTAATAGCTGCGATAATGAGAAAAGATTTGGACTCCAGATGAAAGGTCTTGGAGTCCGGGTCCTCCAAATCCGCATGGGGAATGTACATTTCCATCACCAGTAATACGAGACAGCCGAGCAGGATTCCCGCAGTCAGCACGAACCAATTGGAATGCTGGATCGCTTCGGGAATGAGGTTATACACGGATGCAGAGGTCATAATTCCTGCGGCATAAGCCAACAAAACATCGCGAAGCCGATGCGTGATTTTATGCATAAATAGTATGGGCACGGCGCCGAGTCCAGTGGACAGGGCAGAAATAAAGCTACCTACAAAAACGTCATTCATAATCGGGATAATCCCTCCATACCTGATTTATCTTTAAGCTTCGCTTCATGAAAACTTCATTTGACTGTTTACAGCTATTTCCGCATAATGAAATTAGGATTTAGAATCAGTCTAAGTCATAAGAACCTACAAAACAAGTGATTCGTTTTTGCAATATCCGGGTGTCCACATTTTGGGATAAGCTTCTGGTGGAATTACTTTTAGAGTATATGCAGCTGCCCAGCGCCCGGTGCCGAAAACTCGTTATATAATACTTATGATATTTTAGGAGGAACCAAGATATGTACAAGTCCATTATTATAGGTACCGGCCCTGCCGGTTTGACCGCTGCAATTTATCTGGCACGCGCTAACATGAGCCCACTGGTGATCGAAGGACCACAGCCAGGCGGACAATTAACCACGACTACGGAAGTCGAAAATTTCCCAGGTTTTCCTGAAGGAATCATGGGGCCCGATTTGATGGATAATATGCGTAAGCAAGCAGAGCGTTTTGGCGCTGAATTCCGCACAGGTTGGGTAAACAAGGTAGACACAACTGCTCGTCCATTTACATTGGATGTAGAAGGTTTGGGTGAACTGGTTACCGATACACTGATTATTTCCACAGGGGCGACTGCCAAATATTTGGGTATTCCCGGTGAACAGGATAATATCGGACGTGGCGTAAGCACTTGCGCAACATGCGACGGCTTCTTTTTCCGTGGCAAAGAAATTGTTGTCATCGGCGGTGGAGACTCTGCACTGGAGGAAGCCAATTTCCTGACTCGTTTTGCCTCCAAAGTAACGTTGGTGCATCGTCGTGAAGAAATGCGCGCCTCCAAAATTATGCAGGATCGTGCTCGTGCGAACAACAAAATTGAATGGGCGCTCAATCGTACTCCTGTAGAAGTGATCGCTGACGAGAACGGAGTCACTGGCTTGAAAGTGCTGAATAATGCAACAGGCGAAGAGGAGATCATTACAGTTAGCGGCGTATTCGTGGCGATTGGTCACCATCCGAATACAGGCTTCCTCGAGGGGCAAATTACAACGGATGCCAACGGTTATATCGTCGTAAATCCGGGGACTTCCGAAACAAACGTGCCAGGCGTATTCGCTTGTGGCGACGTACAGGATACACGCTACAGACAAGCAATTACCGCAGCAGGTAGTGGCTGCATGGCTGCTATGGACAGCGAGAAATACATCGAAAGCTTGGAGCACAGCGCACTGGCCCTGTAATGATCTTCGCAAGGTTGAATAAATATGATGTAACAAAATAAATGATGAGGTGATATTCATGGAAAAAGCAATTGTATACACATCTACAAACTGCCCGCATTGCCGTCAAGTAAAAAGCTATTTGAGTGAAAAAGGCGTGGAGTACGAAGAACGCAACATTGAAACCAATGAAGCTTTTGCTCAAGAGGTTTGGGATATGGGCATTCGTGCCGTTCCATTGACTTTGATCGGGGAAGAACGTATTTCCGGTATGAACAAAACCAAGTTTGAAAAAGTGTTGAACGCTTAATCCAATCTAACAGCAGATGACGGTCTATGATCGTTATATGGTTTAAATAAGGCCCCCATTGCAGTTACATGCTGCGATGGAGGTCTTTTTACTTCTTTTTACAAAGAGAGAATTTTGTCGAAAAGTATTGCATCTGTAGATAATCGGTGCTATATTTTAATTGTAAGCGCTTAAAACCCGGGTTGCTTCTATGTAACAATTCATCAATGCACCATCAATTATGACTTCTAATTAACTAAATAGCACAATATCCAATAAAGGCGTGTTACTGTTCGGCAGGCAAGACCTAGATTGGGTAGGATATTTTTCCCTACCCTTTTTAGGTCTTTTTTTGTTCCTTATTTTAAGAAGGTAGGTGTAACTCATGAATTACAAAGATATCGCACAAGCCATTTTTAACAAAGTGGGTGGGAACGATAATATTAACAGTGTTATTCATTGCTCTACTCGATTACGGATGACGCTTCGTAAGCCGGAATTGGCACAAACAGATGAAATTAAAGCTTTGGACGGAGTTATGGGAGCCGTGAATAGCGGTGGACAATATCAGATCATTATAGGAAATGATGTAGGCTATGTCTACAATGAGCTAGTCAAATTGCTGGACCCGAATCAATCGTCTTCCGATGAAGCCGAAAAAGTGAAGATGGATCGAAGCTTTAAGGGATTGTTCAATAGTTTTGCGAGCATGATTGCAGGTATTTTCCAGCCCATTATTCCGGCCATTGCCGCTTCAGGGATGCTAAAAGCACTGCTCTTGCTATGCACAGTAACCGGAATCATGAGCAAGGAAAGCCAAACGTATATGATCCTAAGTGTAATCTCGGATGCGGCATTTTATTTTCTGCCTATGCTGCTGGCTTTCTCCAGCGCGCAGAAATTCAAGACTAATCCATTCGTATCCGTACTCCTAGGGGGTGTGCTACTTCATCCGAACTTAATCAGTTTGCTAGGAGGTGAGAAAGCTGTCACATTTGCGGGCCTGCCCGTAGCATCGGTACAATACGCTACCTCCGTTATTCCTATTATTTTGACCATATGGCTCATGTCATACATTGAGAAATTTGCTGATAAAATCTCTCCCGGACCTGTGAAAATATTTCTAAAACCATTAATCGTCATTCTGATTGTCGCACCTGTTTCTCTCATTGCCTTAGGACCTCTAGGTACGTATTTGGGCTTAGGTATGTCCAACGGTGTATTCTGGATTCAGGAACGAATCGGCTGGCTTACAGTCGTATTGATGTCTATCGTGATGCCGCTAATCGTCATGTTCGGCATGCACAAAGTATTCTATCCTATTATTTTTGCTGCGCTGGCTTCACCAGGATATGAAACATTGGTACTGGTTGCCATGTTGGCTTCCAATATGGCCCAAGGCGCGGGTGCATTTGCCGTCTCGCTGAAAACGAAAGATCCCAAGTTCAAACAAATTGCTTTGTCCGCAGGTATTTCAGGGGTATTCGGCATTACGGAACCCGCTTTGTATGGCGTACATTTACGCCTGAAAAAAACACTGTTCGCCTGTATGATTGGAGCCGGGGTTGCCGGATTGTTTGCAGGTCTTATGAATTTAAAAGCTTATGCAGCTGTGGGTCCAGGTTTTGCATCACTGCCGATGTTTATCAGTGAAAATCACTCTAACCTGGTATATGCGCTTATTACGATGGCTATTTCGATCATTGTGACTTTTATTGCAGTTTATATGATCGGCTTTCAAGATACGGTTACCGAACCGGCTAAAAAAGAAGCTCGTCCCGAGCCTGCTAAAGCACAAAGTATAAGTAAAAGCTTCAAATCTAAAACCGTTATTTTCGCACCTATGGAGGGCACCGTAATTCCCTTACTGCTGGTCAAAGATGAAGCATTCTCTCAGGAAGCAATGGGTAAAGGGATGGCTATTCAACCAAGTAGCGGAAAAGTGGTCGCACCTTTTGACGGCATCGTAGCAAATGTATTCCGCACCAAGCATTCCATAGCCTTAAAATCAGTTGAAGGCGTAGAACTGCTCATTCACATCGGTTTGGATACCGTTAAGCTGAAAGGCCAGCATTTTACTGTGCATGTACAGGAAGGGGACGAAATTAAGCATGGACAACTTCTAATTGAATTTGAACTTGAAGCTATACAAAGGGCGGGGTATGATACGATAACTCCGATTATTGTGACCAACACGGCGGACTATCTGGAAATCATGGGTCATGAAAGTTCAGAAAAGACAGGGCCGGAGAAGCCTCTAATTACTGTACTTTAACAGTGTGTTTGTTGGGGGAATCAAGCCTGGAAAGTGAGATGTCGCTGGATATGAAAGTAATTAAAGTTCTCAATACGAGTATTGTTCTTGCCAAACGTGAGGATCACAAAGAAATTATCGTGATGGGTAAAGGGATCGGCTTTAAAAGCAAACCTGGTGACTTCGTCGATGAGAACGAGATTGAAAAGATATATGTTCTTGAAAATGAAAGCATGTCTTCTGATCTGACGGCGCTAATGAAGGAAACACCCAAAGAGTATTTGATTCTGGCAGACGAAATCATATCTTATGCCAAAAATAAACTATCCAGTCACTTGAACGAGCATTTATATGTATCCCTGACAGACCATCTGTATATGGCAACCAAACGATTTAAAGAAAATATGAAGATTCAGAATCGGATGCTGTGGGAGGTCAAAAAGTTTTATCCGGAAGAGTTCGGTATTGGCTTGTATGCGCTCTCCTTGATTGAAAAGCGTATCGGTCTAGAACTGCCTGAAGAGGAAGCGGCGAATATCGCCTTTCATTTGGTTAATGCTCAACAAACCGATAACAATATGAACCAGGTTTTATTGATGACCAATACGGTCAAAGACATTTTGAACATCATTAAACTGCATTACCAAATCGAACTGGATACCCACAGCATCAACTATTCGCGTTTTCTAACGCACCTTCAATTTTTTGTTCAGAGATTACTTGAGCATAAAATGTTGGATTCTCAAGATCCAGAATTAATGAGCCAAATTGTGAACAAGTACCCTGAAGAAGAGAAGTGTGCGTTATCGATTCAACAATATATTGAAGCCAAATTCGAACTTTTGATCCCGGATGAAGAACTTATGTATCTGATCATTCACTTAAAACGAGTCATAAGTAGAAATTAAAGAGGAGGAGCTAGAGATGACAGAAATAAAAAGAACATTTCCGAAAGGCTTTTTATGGGGAGGAGCGATAGCCGCAAATCAGGTGGAGGGCGCCTGGAATGTCGATGGTAAAGGGATATCTACAGCAGATATGGCTATTTACAAAAAGAATGTGAGCAAAGCTGATTATAAAAAACACAATTCAATGACTGAGGAACATATCCAAAAGGCGATGCAGGACACGTCAGATCATGATTATCCCAAACGTCAGGGAATTGATTTTTATCACCGCTATCCCGAAGATTTAGCATTGTTTGGTGAAATGGGATTTAAAACGTTGCGAGTTTCTATTGCTTGGACGCGTATTTTCCCCAACGGAGATGAGGACAAGCCCAACGAGGCTGGACTGCAATTTTATGATCGGCTGTTTGATGAAATGCATAAAAACGGGATAGAGCCACTTGTCACCCTGTCCCATTACGAAATGCCAATGTATCTTGTAAACCATTACGGAGGCTGGACCCAACGGAAAGTTGTAGATTTCTTTATCCATTTTTGTAAGACTGTATTTAAAAGATACCAAAATAAAGTAAAGCACTGGATCACTTTTAATGAAATAGATAGTATCGTGCGCCATCCGTTTACGAGCGGTGGTATTTTACCAGAGCGCTTTGAAAATGTAGAGCTAGCGGTTTATCAGGGTCTGCATCATCAATTTATAGCTAGTGCTCTGGCCGTAAAATACTGCCACGAAATCATTCCGGATTCTAAAATCGGCTGTATGTTAACCCGGCTAACGACGTATCCGCACACCTGTAATCCGCAGGATATTCTGGCAGCATTTAAAGATAATCAGTTCAACTATTTTTTCACGGATGTACAGGTTCGCGGAGCGTATCCCCATTATATGAAACGCTTCTTCCGTGAAAAGGAAATCGTGTTTGAAAAGCTCGAGGGTGACGATGAAATTTTGAAGACGCATCCGGTGGATTTCATTTCCTTTAGTTACTATATGTCGTTGGTTGCTAGTGCGGATAGTGAAGGCATGGAAAAAGTCAGTGGGAATACGATTGGCGGCGTTAAAAATCCTTATCTGGAAACGAGTGATTGGGGCTGGCAGGTGGACCCAGTCGGCTTGAGACTCTCTCTGAATGAGCTGTACAGCCGCTATGAAGTACCATTGTTCATTGTAGAAAATGGTTTGGGGGCATACGACAAGGTAGAGGAAGATGGTAGTATTCAGGATGATTACCGTATTGATTACTTCCGTGCACATTTTGAACAAATGCATGAAGCGATTCTAGACGGGGTTGAACTCATGGGTTACACCAGCTGGGGAGCGATCGACTTGGTCAGTTATTCCTCATCTGAAATGGAAAAAAGATACGGATTTATATATGTGGACAAAGACAATGACGGTAACGGGACACTAGAAAGAAAACGAAAAAAGAGCTTCTACTGGTATAAGGATGTTATCTCCAATAACGGGTTGTAAGAAGAGGATTTTGCAAAATCTCGAGAAAAGTGGGCGTACAGGAACTTGAGTGTTCCCGTACGCTTTTTTTCTTATAAAGATACGCGTACACGCCCGAGAAAAGGAGCTGTTGCTGCATAGGCGGCACCTAGCATCGTCGAACGGCTGCCAAGCGTGGAGAAACGAATCTGTAGTTGCCGACGGTGATAGGGCAGGGCACGTTCGTCAATCACTTCACGCATACTTTGCTCCAACCAAGGTCTGGCTTCCGCCAGTGGACCGCCGATGATAAGCATTCCGGGGTTGAGGCTGTTCACAATGTTGGTAATACCCACACCCAAATATCGCCCAATATCACTAAGGACGCTTAATGTACTCGCTTCACCTTGCTGAGCAAACGGCAGTAATTCCGCTGTATTATGTGCAGGCAGTTTCAATGTGGATGCTGCGTACGCCTTCTCCGAAGCATACAGCTCCCAGCAGCCGCGACTACCGCAAGAGCAGAGCCGTCCGTTCCAATCAATGGTCATATGACCCGTCTCCCCGGCGTACCCCCAAGCTCCTTGATACGGCTTGCCGTCAATGATAATCCCGGCCCCGATCCCGGACCCTGCACTGATGTAGACCAGATCCCGCACCAGCTGTCGGTGATCACCGTCCATACCATAGTACAACTCGCCCTGTGCGCCGACGTTGGCTTCGTTATCCACTACGACGGGCAGACCTAGCTCGGCCTCAAGCTGCCGCCGCAGCGGAACCTCTTCCCAGCCCAGATTGGGTGCGAACAAAACGGTTCCGGTTTCATCCACCATACCCGGTACCCCCAGCCCAATGCCGACGATACCATGAGGGGAGGGAGGAGTGACCTGCATGAGCTCCTGAACGAGCTTTCGAATCTGTTCCATAACAAAGGCAGGATCATGCTGGGTTAGGGAAAAGGTAAGCTCGGTTTCAATGGTACCTGCCAGATCGGTCAGAGCGCCCTTGATGTACTGTACACTCACCTCAATACCGAGTACAAAGCCTGCACGGCTGTTGAACAGTAGCATAAAAGGCTTACGCCCGCCGCTGGATTCCCCTAATCCCGTCTCATACACAAGTCCATCGGTGATGAGCTCTGCCACCAGATTGGAAACGGTGGCCTTGTTTAATCCAGTTTGACTGGATAACTGTGCGCGGGATAGCGGAGCATGAAGGCGAATACGCTCCAGCACAATGGATTTATTCAGCTTTTTGACAAGCGCCTGATCGCCAGTGACATTCATGTTAATTCACTTCCTGTTGGTGTAATTCCTGATATTATATCATAAAAACAAACTTAGTTTAAGCAATAGACAAAGTCTTTTAGCTGTGCTAGAATCGTTTTTGTAAACGTTTACTATAAAGGAGGAACTTATAATGGCTTATTTCGAACAGGTATCTAAAATTAACTTTGAGGGCAAGCAATCCGACAATCCTTTTGCGTTCAAATTTTATAATCCACAGGAAATTGTAGCGGGAAAAACGATGGAGGAGCATTTGCGTTTTAGCATGGCCTATTGGCATACACTGGTTGCAGGCGGCTCTGATCCTTTTGGTGTAGAAACAGCGGAACGTCCATGGTCCAAGTTTACCGGGCTGGATTTGGCGAAGGCACGTGTAGAAGCTGCCTTTGAGCTACTGGATAAGCTGAATTTACCTTATTTTGCTTTCCACGATGTGGATATTGCACCAGAAGGCGCGTCATTGAAGGAATTTTACAGCAATTTGGATACCATCGTGGATCTGATTGAGGAACATATGAAAGCTACGGGGAAAAAACTGCTGTGGAATACGGCGAACATGTTTAGCCATCCACGTTATTTGCATGGAGCTGCGTCGACTTGCAATGCAGATGTATACGCACACGCAGCTGCTCAGATTAAAAAAGGGTTGGAAGTGGGCAAACGTCTGGGCGCAGATAACTATGTTTTCTGGGGAGGCCGTGAAGGCTACGAAACACTGCTGAACACGGATTTGAAGCTGGAGCAGGATAATTTGGGACGTATGTTCCATATGGCCGTAGACTATGCGCGTGAAATCGGCTTTGACGCTCAGTTCCTGATTGAGCCAAAACCGAAGGAGCCAACGAAGCATCAGTATGATTTTGATGCGGCGACGACGATTGCCTTCCTGCAAAAATATGATCTGGATCAGCATTTCAAGCTTAATCTGGAAGCTAATCATGCAACTTTGGCGGGGCATACTTTTGATCATGAAGTACGTGTAGCACGGATTAACGGCATGCTGGGATCACTGGATGCAAATCAGGGAGATTTGCTGCTGGGCTGGGATACGGACGAATTCCCAGTTGATCTGTATGATGCCACACTGACCATGTATGAAGTGCTGCAAAATGAAGGCTTGGGCCGTGGCGGTATCAACTTTGATGCCAAGGTGCGCAGAGCATCATTTGAGCCAGAAGACTTGTTCCTTGCGCACATCGCAGGTATGGATACGTATGCGAAGGGACTGAAGGTAGCCGCCAAACTGATCGAAGATCGTGTGTTTGAAGACTTTATTGAGAAGCGCTACAGCAGCTTTAAAGAAGGTATTGGAGCAGACATCGTATCCGGAAAAGCAACGCTTGCTTCTCTTGCTGAATATGCTTTGGCGAACGAAACACCACGCAAAAACGTATCCGGTCGTCAGGAATATCTGAAAGCAACATTAAATCAATACATTTTAGCTGACTAATGCCAGAACTTATAAGGGCAGTACGATAACAGGGAAGGAGGAACTCCAATGCAGGAGAAGCTAAATCAGGAGCAGGAACGCTATGTCATCGGCGTAGATTTGGGTACCAGCGCGGTCAAAACGGTGCTGGTTAACCGCAAGGGACAGGTGTCTTATGAAACCTCTCAGTCTTATCCGCTCCATCAGCCGAAGGCAGGGTATAGCGAACAGCACCCTGAGGACTGGGTCAGTGGCACGTTAGCATCACTGAAACAGCTTGTGGAGAAGGCTGGAATCGGCGGCACAGATGCCGTGGACGGTATTAGCTTTTCGGGACAGATGCACGGGCTTGTGCTGACTGACAAGGAAGGCCAAGTGCTTCGTCCGGCTATTCTGTGGAATGACACGCGTACAACAGCACAATGCCGTCGTATTGAAGAAAAGCTCGGATCGGAGCTGCTGAACATCGCACGTAATCGCGCGCTGGAAGGCTTCACGCTGCCCAAGCTGCTGTGGGTGCAGGAGCATGAGCCAGACGTGCTGGCCCGTGCGGCACATTTTATGCTGCCCAAGGATTATGTGCGCTACTGTCTGACAGGAGAGCTGACGACGGAGTATTCGGATGCGGCGGGCACGCTGCTGCTGGATATTGCGAACAAGCAGTGGAGCGAAGAGATCGCTGCCGCGTTTGACCTACCGTTGTCGCTGTTCCCGCCGCTAGTGGAATCCTTTGATCAGACGGGTACGCTACTGCCGGAGATTGCGGAGCAGAGCGGGCTTTCGCCTGAAACGAAGGTCTTTGCAGGTGGTGCGGACAACGCATGTGGCGCGATTGGCGCCGGCATTTTGAGCGAAGGCCGCACCCTGTGCAGCATCGGCACCTCAGGGGTTGTACTTTCTTATGAGGAACGCAAGGATATTGATGTGCAGGGGCGGGCGCATTTTTTTAATCATAGTGAGCAGGATGCTTATTATATTATGGGGGTTACGCTCGCGGCCGGATACAGCTTGACTTGGTTTAAGGATACCTTTGCACCAGAGCATTCTTTTGATGCACTGTTGGCAGATGTGAACTCTATTGAGCCGGGCAGCCAAGGGCTGCTGTTCACGCCTTATATCGTCGGCGAACGTACACCTCATCCAGATGCAACCATTCGAGGCAGCTTTATCGGGATGGATGCGGGGCATAAGCTTGCGCATTTTACACGGGCGGTACTGGAGGGAATTACGTTTTCGCTCAAGGAATCCATTGATATTCTCAGAGGAACGGGCAAAACGGTGAACGAAGTCATTTCCATCGGTGGCGGTGCACGTAATGAGGCATGGCTGCAAATGCAGGCAGATATTTTTAATGCGGATATCATCAAGCTGGAAAGCGAGCAGGGACCTGCCTTGGGGGCGGCCATGCTGGCTGCTTATGGTAGTGGCTGGTTTGAATCTCTGCAAGCGTGTGCTGAAGCTTTTCTGCGTGAAGCAGCGAGATATTCACCAAACCCGGAACATGTGGCACGGTATGAAGGCCTATACGAACTGTACCGTGAAGTTTACCTGCATACGCGAGAGCTAAGTGAGCATTTGGCAGTATATCGCTGAATACGGTGAGTTTTGAGCGTAAATGAAAAGCGGCTTCGGGTGTAAGAAACCCCCGGAGCCGCTTTTTTTTCATGTGATGATGAGTTTGAATTAAATACTTTTCTCGATTTTCGCATGATCTTCATTCATAGAACTCCCGGCACAGCCAGGACATGACTTGCTCGACGAACACCCCGCACAGGCGCCTTGACGGCTTTTTCGCAAAAATCGTACCAGCACCCACGCACTATAACCGAGGATCGCCAATAAAATGATGATATTGATCATGGAATCCACTTCCTTTTATTTACTGTAGGGCCTGACTTAACCCCAACCTAATAATCTGCCACATTGATAGATCAAGACGGCGATGATATATGCGACGGTCAAAGGATAGATCACAGAAAATGCGGTCCAACGCCACGAAAGGGTTTCTTTACGAATGACCGCTACCGTAGCCAGACACGGAACATACAACAGAATGAACACCATAAAGCTAAAAGAGGCAAGCGGTGTAAAGGCCTGTCTGACTTGTAGTTCAAGTCCCTGCATATCAGGAACGTGGTAAATAATATTCATCGTTGATACGACAACTTCCTTGGCCATAAAGCCTGTGAGTAGGGAAGCACCTGCTTGCCAGGTGCCAAAACCGAGAGGGGCCAGTAATGGAGCGAACCAACCTCCAACGGTGGCAAGCAGGCTGTCATCCATTTCTGCCCCGAAGCCCTGCGGACCGAAATTGGACAAGAGCCAGATGCCAACGGAACCTGCAAGAATAATTGTTCCAGCTTTACGGACGAAGCCTTTGACCTTCTCCCATGTGCTGCGGAATAGTGTAAGAGCCTGCGGCACTCGATAGGGAGGAAGTTCCACGATGAAGAGGGAGGGCTCACCCGACAAAATGGATACTTTGGAAAAAATTTTGGCAAGTATAAGTGAAACGATGATTCCTAACACATACATCAGCATGATGATGCTTGCCGCATGTGTTGGGAAAAACACACCCGCAAACAACGCATATACCGGCAGGCGGGCCGAACACGACATAAAGGGCACCAGCAATGTTGTAATGAGACGTTCTCTGGGCTGTTCAATGGTGCGTGCCGCCATAATCGCAGGGACATTGCAGCCAAATCCGATGATGAAGGGAATGAAGCTTTTCCCGTTCAAGCCAACGGATTGCATCAGGCGATCCATTAGTATCGTGACCCGTGCCATATACCCGGAGTCTTCGATCACTGAAATTATCAGAAATAAAATAGCAATTTGAGGCAGAAAAACAAGCACACCCCCGACTCCAGCCACGATGCCGTCCACGACTAGACTTTGTGTAAAAGCGGACGCGTTCAAGTGAACGAGTAACTCAGAAATCCAAGTGCTGAGTGTCCCTGAAAAAAATCCATCCAACATATCTGAAAGGATCGTACCCGCCCAATCGAAGGTGAACTTGAAGGTAGCGTACATCAGCAGCAAAAAGATCGGAACCCCCAGATATCGGTGAGTTAATAGTGCATCCAGCCTATCCGTCAAGCTGTGCGGTCTGAGTTTGGAGGTGTCGAGTGCCTTGGTGCACAGATCAGCAATCCATGCTGTTCGTACAGAACGAATATGCTGAGCAGGGGTGATGGCATGGCCTTCACCGAGAAGTTCTTCCTCGCAACGGTGGATGCGCACAGTTACTTGTTCACGCTGTACCTCATTCGTCATCCATTCCATGACGACAGGATTGCCTTCCAGACATTGCAGTGCGGCCCACCGCAGTTGCGGCACAGGTGCATTTGGCAGCAAGTCGCAAATATCGGTAATAGCAGCTTCAACGGCAGGGCCATAGTCCAATTGAAAAGCATTGGATGTACGTCTTACCTCCCGAAGAGAAGCGAGCATTTGCTTACTTCCACTGCCTGTACGCGCCACCATAGGAATGATGGGAACGTTCAACTGATCGGCTAACAATTCCTTGTTTACACGAAGACCCGTGGCATCGGCTACGTCAGTCATGTTTAAGCCAAGTACAAGCGGACGGCCATACTCCAGTAGTTGTACGGTTAGATAGAGATTACGCTGGAGCTGGGAGGCATCCACAATGTTGATCAGGGCCGTAGGAGGTTCTTCCAGCAAATATCGAGTTGCGACACCTTCATCCAGCGAAAGAGGGAGTAAAGAGTAGGCGCCCGGCAAATCCACCAATACGGCAGACTTGTCACGCAGGATTCCTGTTTTCTTTTCCACTGTGACGCCGGACCAGTTTCCTACTTCTGCATACGTACGAGTCAGCTTGTTGAATAATGAGGTTTTTCCTGTGTTGGGATTACCGAATAGAGCGATCATGTCCATGTTGGAACAACCTCCAGTTGCTTCACTTGATTTTGACGGAGGCCAACCAGCTGGCCGTTGCATTCAATGACGATAGGACCGCCCAATAAACTGATTTTCTTTAATCGTATGATGGAACCTTCGTTGATACCCATATCTGTTAAGCGGCGGCGCAATGAGGGATGAAGAGGGGCAAGAGATTGCAAACGCACAGTCTGACCCAGTGGCGTACGAAGGAGTGAGATACATTCTGGCATGGTGCTCAGCCTTTCTGATCTAGAATGAGAATCAATATCATTTACTTCCGATGCCAGTACCATATCATGAGGAAACCTAGATTGCTGTGATAAAACTCTCTGCGAACGACAAGTCTGCTCATTGTCCCATCTGTTATATAGGCGAGTATAATGTCACACCCTGTCTTGAACTACTCCCTTACTCGTCTGCAACCGACAAAACTAGAGCGTTTGGGGCAACTGTTTTTATGGTAAGATATAGCTGTTTACAACTATGCTAAGAAGGGCAGGAACGCTCTGTATGAACAGAAAAATCGGGGTTAGGCTTGTAAAATGTCTGGTTGCGGGTGCAGCGCTGGCTGTGTTGCTGCCGCAGGCTGTGGAGTGGGGTAGCAATGTGTATGCGGCATCGACCAAGCCGGCTCCATCCGTATCATCGCAGCAGCTTCAGAACAAGCTTTTACAGGCAATGGCTACGCGGAGTGAAACGCTGACCTTTACATATCAAGGGCGAGTGAACGGTCTCAAGCAACAATTACAGACGGCCATCCAACAGGCCATGGAGAGCGATCCGTATGTGAATTATACGATCAAAAGCTACGCATTCAGCTATACAGGCACAACGACCTCCGCTCAGGTTACGATTCGTTTAAGCTACCGGGAGACTAAGGAACAGACAGCATATGTGGATAGCACAGTTAAAGCAGTGCTGGGGGATATTATTACGAAGGGAATGACGGATCATGAGAAGGTAAAGGCCATTCATGATTGGATCGTCGTTCGCCTGAAGTATGATGAAGCACAACAAAAGTACACAGCCTATGATGGCCTGAAAACGGGAAGCACGGTCTGTCAGGGTTATTCACTGCTGGCCTATAAAATGCTGGAACGTGCAGGCATTACGAACCGGATTGTGGAAGGAAGAGCAGGGGGCCAGCTGCATGCCTGGAATCTTGTTTTATTAGATGGTCGATGGTATCACATGGATACGACATGGGATGATCCAACCCCGGATCGCGCGAACGAGGTAAGCACTTCATATTATCTGTTGACGGATACCGAAATGCGGCGGGATCACTCATGGGTTAAGCCGTATCCTCAGGCGAATACATCGTATCGGGAAACCTTATCAGCACTGGTAGCTACCGGAGGATCAAAGGCTGCTGTGTATCAAAAACTGTACAATACCCTCGAATATCCGCTGCAAGACGGCAAGGGTCTGGTTAAAACATCCGCCGACATTAAGGAACAGGTGCGTAAGATTGTAAATAAGGGAGGGACGACACTTACCTTTGCCTATCAGGGAACGGAGCGAAGTCTCAAGGAGGATTTACAATCCTTATATCAACTCGGTTTGAAATCCATTTCTTATCAAATTACGGATTTAGGAAGTACCGGCAATCTTCGTGTAACCCTGAAATGGACCTAATCATCTTGCTGTAAAAAGCTACATTAACAAAGGAGTATTCTATTTATATGCACAAGCGTTCCTTTACCTACTTGCTTGGCACGCAGACTATGTCCAATGCGGCCGACATTCTTTACATTATGGCACTTGTGTCTCTGGTTTTTCATGAAACGGACTCGATCTTCTCTTCGGTACTCGTCCCGTTGCTGCGAATGGGGGCACAGATGATCAGCGGCTTTTTAGCACCGCTCATTTTGGTCCGATTCCAGCTCCCTTTTATTTTATTCGTTTCTCAGTTCGGGCAATTGGCTTTCTTTGCTGTTCTGCTGGGCCACTTGTGGTCAGCGGGTACGGAGCCGATATGGGTGATGGTGTTTACGTTGGTGGCAGCCATGTCCTTTTTGGACGGATGGACCACGCCTGCGCGTAATGCGCTGATTCCCCGCCTTGCGTCCGGGGAAGGACTCATGCGGGCAAACAGTCTGGTATCGGTCAGCGATCAGACGGTGCAATTAGCGGGGTGGGGGCTTAGTGGTGTGCTCGTAGCCATGCTAGGCTCAGAAAAAACACTACTGGTGGCCGGCGGGCTGTATATGGTAGCAATGATCTTCACCAGTCTGATTCGAGATCCACTAGAGGGTAAAGCCCATTATTTGCTGCAACCTGGAACAAGGGTGCGAGGTGGAGATGTCTCAGTTTCCGAAACTGGTACTGAGTCCGGGCAAGGGCATCATGACTTGCCTCCTGCACGGTTGGAAGATACACTGTATGGCCCGGAATCAGAGAGCACCGCACTACCTCCCAAACGTAAAAAGGAAATACTCCGTGAAGGCTGGAGCCTCATCGGAGCCAGTCGCAGACTGAAAGCTCTTATTTTTATGGATATGATTGACCTTCTAGGGGGTTCGGTTTGGGTAGGCGCGTTCACGCTTGCTTTCGCTCAGCAGGTTTTGCACAAGAGTGAGGCATGGTGGGGATACATCAATGCAGCGTATTTTGCAGGAGCGATTGGCGGCGGCATCGTTGTCCTCGCCTGCGTCAAGCATTTGCAGCGCAGACTGCTGCCCGCCATGTTGGCGGGGATGGCAGGCTACGGGCTGCTGACAGCGTGGTATGCACTGAACACATTACCGCCACTAACGCTGCTTATCGTGTTGTTGATGGGACTACCTGCGGAAATGTCCGTCGTATCCCGCCGCACGATGATGCAAATGAGTGTGTCCGTACATGATTTGCCCAAGGTGCTGTCTGCCCAGGCCACACTGACAAGTTTGACCTTTTGTATATCGCTGCTTTTAATGGGCTGGATTGCAGATCATCTGGGCATCGTTAATTTGTACTTGTTTTCTGCAGTGCTGACGCTGATTGCTGTTATATACGGTATTTTTAGTCGTCGTGCCTTATCCATGTCTTTGTCAGCTTCATTGGAACCTTCCTCCAAATAAACAGAAAAAGCCCGTCTCCGGGCATATACAGGTGAAAATGCGGATAAACGGTCTTGGACCAGGTTTACCAGCGTGTTTTCCCTGATATGTGGAGACGGGCTTTTTTTACTGTTTTCTATTATTTATCCGAAGAAGCATCCGGACTCAAATCACATTCTTTTAATGGAACGATTTTAGTACGTTTGGTCCATTTGTAGCCGAGCCACAGCAGAAGGAACAGCGGCACACTCATGTACGTAGCGATCATCGTTTTCCAGTCAATCTCCTGTCCGGTGAAGGCATCCGCCCCTTGCCCGATAATGACAATGATACACAGAGCGAAGGCGAACAACGGCCCAAACGGGAACCAGCGGGCTTTGTATGGCAGCTCACTTAGACTGTGACCCTGTGCAGTAAAGGCACGGCGGAAACGATAATGGCTGACCGCAATCCCGACCCACGTAATAAATCCACACATTCCGGAGGCATTCAGCAGCCAGTTATAGACTACACCGTCTCCATACAGAGAGGCGAGAAAGGCCAGCATACCGACAGCGGTCGTGATCAGCAGCGCGTTCATAGGAATGCCGCGTCTATTGATATGTCCGAGAAAACGCGGGGCTTTACCTTCCCGTGCCAAAGCGTACAGTACCCGAGTTGCCGCGTACATACCCGAGTTACCTGCCGACAATACGGAAGTCAGAATAACGGCGTTCATAACAGAAGCAGCAATCGCAAGCCCTGCTTTTTCAAATACGAGCGTGAACGGGCTGACCCCGATGTCACTGATATCTCCCCGCAGCAGATTCGGATTGGTGTACGGAATGATCAATCCAATCACGAGAATCGCCAGAATATAAAAGAACAGGATGCGCCAAAAGATTTGACGGATGGCGCGCGGCACATTTTCACGCGGATTTTCGCTCTCTCCAGCGGCTACCCCAATCAGCTCCGTTCCCTGAAAGGAAAAGCCCGCTGCCATGAATACGCCCAATACAGCAAAGAATCCGCCATGGAATGGGGCGTCTCCTACCGTGAAGTTGGCAAAGCCGATCGCAGGACCACCCATAATGCCAAAGATCATCAGCACACCTACAGTCAAAAAGATGACGACGGTCACAATTTTAATCATGGCGAACCAGTATTCAGACTCACCGTAGCCTTTGACGGTCAACGCGTTGAGCGCGAAGATTACGGCTAGGAATAACAGGCTCCACCAGGCAGAGTGGCTTTCCGGGAACCAGTATTTGATGAGCACGGTCGCTGCTGCCAATTCGGCAGCAATCGTCACTGCCCAGTTGTACCAGAAGTTCCAGCCCATGGCGAAACCAAAAGCCGGATCGACGAAGCGACCTGCATAGGTGTTAAAAGAGCCAGATTCAGGCATAAATGTAGCCAACTCACCGAGGCTGGTCATAAGGAAGTAGACCATGAGACCAACTGCTGCATAAGCCAGCAGGGCACCACCGGGTCCAGCTTCGGCAACCGCGCCTCCACTGGCGAGGAACAGACCTGTTCCGATAGAGCCGCCGAGGGCGATCATCGTCATATGGCGGGCTTTGAGACTTTTACGCAAGGTTGCGTCAGGTGTTGCTTTGTGTTGCACGTTCAAACACTCCTTCATGAAATTGTATTTCATGTCAGGGCAAGAGCCAGAAGGAGGGGGAGTATATAAATCAAAAAACCGCAGGGAATACGCCTGCGGTCTTGTCTATGCATTCCGCACCATACCTTCTTCTATAACAAGATAGCTCAACACACGTGTCTGTGTTAGGACAGCGTGTGACAGTTCTGCTCCTTTCGGTTAGCAGCCCCAGCATTCGGAGTATTTACAAAGAGTCAGCTCCGCATACTTCGGCGGGTGTACCTTTCCACTGGAATCTCAGACGGCTCTTATCGTCTCCTCCGGTGTACTGATTACATCCGCGACCTCTACCTCATCATAAAACAGGGTTGATGAGGTGTATGACATGATATTTTATTGTATAGCGAACTACAGTATATCGTACCTGTACATCTTCTGACAATCGACAATTTTTTGAAAATCACTCGTAGAATCTTAAATTAAGAGTTCCGCTTGGCCATCTGCTGCCAAACCGTTCCCGCGGCTTGTTCGCCTGATTCGATGCGCTCCAGCGCCATTTTAGCCTGTAGACTAACCTCAAATTCGGGATCATCGACGGCCTTCTCCAGCGCATCACGCGCATCCTCGGTTCCAACCTCGTATAAAAAACGTGCCGCCCGCCAGCGCACCAACTTGCTGCTATCCGACAGGGCTCCGATCATTGCGCTGGTAGCGACCGGGTCGCCGATGTCCGACAACGTGTCGCCTGCGGTGCGGCGTACTGCCGCTGAAGGATCGCGCAGTGCCTCGGCTAGCAGATCCATCGCCTCCGGTGAGCGAATATCGCCCAGATAGACGACGCCCAGCCGCCGCAGCTGCATTTTGTCGTCATGCAGCGCTTGCCGGATTAGCGGCAAATGCTCGGGCGTCGGTTCCAGCCGATCCAGAGCAGCGTAGCGTGTGCGCCAATCCTCGTGCTGCAGGGCCTGCCCCAGCTCAGCATCGCTCCACTCGCGGCGTTCCTCTACGAATTCGCTGTTGTTTGCGCCGTGGGCAATCGCCTGTTGGATAATCTGCTCCAGCCGCTCTTGCGGAAAGGCTGCCTCCAATTCCTGCTCGACCTCGCGTGCAATGTCCGGTAGTTCACCATAGCGGACGCCGTAATCACTCAGCTTGCGTTCCTTAATCAGCGTTGCACTCGCTACACGGGTAACGGCTTGCACAAAGCGGTCGGACAAGGAAATTCGTTCCTCCTGCTGCCCCGCCTTGACTCGAATTTGCATAGGAATGCCGCGAAATAATTGCACAAAAACCTGTGCCTCGCCAAATGCCTCTCCAGAGGTTTCCTCTGGCAAATCCCAATTGGCGTCAGCGCCTTCCTCGCCTAGCCGATCCCGGACTTGACCCAAAATAGTGGACCAGTCTGCATTCCCTTTGCGGTCAAGGGCTACAAAGTCGGTCGTGTGAAACACGCTTTTGACCCCTTCAATGCCCAGCATGCGCCGGATAAATGGAGGAGCGGAACGCTCATTGTCCCGTGTATATGTTCTGCGGATACCCGCTTCCAGTCGCTCATCCAGATGCAGCATCATGGTGTTCGGACTGGGAGTTGGCTCGATAGATGTTATTTTCATAGCTCAGTACAGCCTCCTGTTCAAAAGTTCTCCATATATAGCTTATCTGTATTGTAACTCATTCTGCGAATGTCTCCAAAGAGAAGTTCGTGTTTATGAGGAAAACACAATGACATATCTCACACCAACTCACGTAAACATGGCTGATGAATATGGAGGTTTTTTTAATAAAAACAGGATGCTATATAAGCCGAACTCGAAAAATTAACATGAAAACGGAGTAGGTGGAATGGTGCTGTACAAGCGTAGCGGTCGCGATGAAAAGCACCATCCGACTGCGCAGTGGCGCTATAGGTAGCTTTTAAGTTCGGTTTATAGTTCGATGCTGTCTATGCATTCCGCTTCAGCGGATCGTTCTGGTGGCTGGGAATGAGCAGGGAGGCGATAAAGCCTAGAGACAGAACAGCTGCCAGCAGCATAAATGTAGTCGTCTGATTACCGCCATTATCCATCAAGCGAATGGAAAGCACAGGAGCTAGACTTGTACCGGCAAACAGGATGAAGGTATATAGTGAGACAGCTATAGCCCTCGCTGCACCGCCGAGCTGGCCGACGATTGCTATGAGTGAAGGAACACTCAGGGCAATGCCGCTGACAAAGCATACACTCAACACCACGATAGTCATAAGAGTGTGTGTCATTCCCATCAGCGCCAAACTCAGAATGGAAAGAATAAGAGCTGTACGTAATATAAGGTGCACACCGTATTTCTGGGCTAACTTTCCGGCGAATGGTGAAAGGAGCATGCCGATGATACCAGCGGATCTGACATAAAGCATCTGTCGGCTATTCAGGCCAAATTCAGGGCCGCCAAGATAGCTACCCAAAACCGTATACATGCTCACAAAGGACATCAGGAGAACAAAAGCAACCGTATAGCTTAACCATAAAGGATACGAGCGCAGAACGGTCCCTAACTGACTGAAAGCTGACCAAATGCGAACACCTCGTTGAGGAGAGGGGGTTTTAGGAAGGAAAAAAAGGACGATTAGGAAGGTAATTGCATATAAAATGCCTAACATCCGAAATACCGTATTCCACCCCATTTGCTCGCTAATGACAATACTAAATACCTGACCAGCGATACCTGCTACTAGAAAACCGGTGCTGATAAAGCCGATAGCCGTTACCCGTTTTTCGGTCGGGAACATATCGACAGCGTATGCAAGAGCAACGGGAGAAAAGGTGGCCGCAGCTAAACCCTGAAGCAAGCGCAGTGTAACTAATACAGAATACTGACTGGTTAAGCTGAGGGATAACGAAATAATCGTTAATGCGAGCAGTCCGGTGACGATAACCTGCTTTCGTCCAAAGCGGTCAGACAATCCACCATAAACAAGACATCCCGCCGCAAAGCCTAAGGAAAAGATACTGCCCGGCAGGGCTGCTTCAGCAAGCGTTTTTCCAAACACTTTAGCAAAAAGAGGGACCAAAGGGATCGTCACATACAGGCTGGACATAACGGCAACCGCTGACCAGCATAGGATTACAGTCATCCATGCATAAGGGAGAGCCACATTTTCTTTCTGTATAACGGTATGATTGGTTCGTAATTTACTCATCAATTGAACACTCCTTGATCATAAAATAAGCAGCTTGTTGATACGCGCAATTAAATATATTAGACAACCTAATTATATGTTTAAAAAAATTTATCTGCCCACCCCCAATCTGCCTTCCATATGATGATGGATTTTTTCTATAATCCGCGAAAAAACGACCTGCTCCTCTGGCTCCAAAATACTCGCTAGAGAAGCACAGGAAGACCAAAATACAGGGAGCACCTGCTGTACAAGATGAGTCCCCGCTTCTGTAATGCGTACATGAATTTTGCGTCGATCTGTAGAATTATGTTCTCTGATAATCCATCCTCGTTGCTCTGTCCAGTCCAGGAGGGATGTAACAGATGCACGCCGGATTCCTAGACGGTCGGCAATCATAGAGGGGCTCATCTGAGCCTGAGATTGGTGCAGTGTCAACAGCAACAACAGATCGAGCTTACTCTCTGTGAGGCCGTAAGCAGATAGATCTAGATCGATCGCGTCGAGCACGTTATCGCTCGTCCATAGCAAGAAGAGACCCATGCGGGCAAGTTTTCGATCCGTTCCTGCAAGGGCAGTTTGATCCATTAACTCCAGATAAGGTTCTGGACCCAGACGGGGAAGAGGTTGCTGGACGGTGTCCCGCTTACTTTGTTTTGGTGGCATACATTCACTCTTTTCATATAATTAGGCTATCTAACTATATATCAATATAGCGTATTGAAATGCATAAAACAATATCTAAAAAGAAATACTGCTACATTCAATGCAGAAGCAGGGTTAAAACTCGATAGAATGAACCAAACTGTGAATAGGTTACCAAAATGCGCCAATAGATAAGTGAAGGAGGCGTTCCTATGTTCCGCAAGCAGGAAAGAACGCTCATTATTGTATGTATAGTAATTGCGGCCATCATGCTATATGCCGTAATTAAAAGCATAGCTCGCTTGACTCCTTAGTTGGTAATCCAGAGTGATCTGCGATGTTTAAAATGTGAAATGAAGGAGTGAAACCCATTTGTCTTCATTGGACCCTGTATTGCTAAGCCGGATGCTGACCGGAATTACCCTGTTTGTTCATATCGTATTTGCATCCATCGGCGTTGGCGTACCCTTAATGATTGCACTAGCAGAATGGCGTGGGCTGCGAACCGGTGATCCGCATTATACACTGCTGGCCCGACGGTGGGCGCGAGGGTTTGTCATTACCGTTGCCGTGGGTGTCGTTACAGGCACCTCCATTGGTCTACAGCTCAGCTTGCTTTGGCCCACCTTTATGCGGGTGGCTGGACAAGCGATTGCGCTGCCTCTGTTTTTGGAGACGTTTGCTTTTTTCATCGAAGCTATATTCCTGGGCATCTACTTGTATACCTGGGATCGGTTTAAAAGCAAATATTTTCACCTGATGCTGCTCATCCCGGTAGCGATTGCCTCATCTGCATCAGCGGTTTTTATTACGACTGTGAACTCGTTCATGAACCAACCTCAAGGTTTTACACTCAAAAATGGAGTCATGACTGATATTCATCCCATCCAGGCCATGCTAAATCCGGCTACCCCGACTAAAGTTTCTCATGTACTGGCTTCTTCGTATACATTGAGCGCTGGGGTGCTGATGGGACTGGCGGCTTACAGCATGCTGAGGGGACGTAATCACCCTTATTTCAAAAAGGCGCTGAAGCTGACTGCCACCTGTACCATTGTGTTTGCCATCAGTACCGTGATGATTGGAGATGCATCCGGTAAATTTCTGGCCAAATATCAGCCAGAGAAGCTGGCCGCCGCCGAATGGCATTTTGATACGATGACGCACGCGCCCTTCGTATATGGCGGATATATGGATAAGAACGGTGAAATCAAGTATGCGCTGAAAGTGCCTTATGCACTTAGTGTGTTGGCCGGGAACCTGCCCAGTACGGAGGTCAAGGGCTTAAATGATTATCCCGTAGATGAGCGTCCGCCACTGTCTATTCATTATATGTTTGACCTCAAAATCACCACAGGGGTGCTGATTCTCGTCATTCCGCTGCTATATCTGATCCGCAAGCGTTTGCCAGGTCGCAAACCATACCCCAGATGGCTGCTGTTGGCGCTCATTTTGGTGGGGCCGATGGCGATGGTAGCTATTGAACTCGGATGGATGTTTGCGGAGGTCGGTAGACAGCCGTGGATTTTACGCGGATATATGAAAGTCTCCGAAGCAGCGACCACTTCTACGAGTGTCGGGTGGATGCTGGTGCTGTTTGTTATTTTGTATCTGGTGTTGTGTTTCTCGGCCATTAAGGTACTCAGCAAGCTATTCCGCAATAAGGATGCGGTAGAAGAGATAAGGCAGCTGGGCCTGGAAGGGGCTGAAGGCAAGTGAGCTATGAGATTGTAGGTATCGCCATTTTGTGGACGTTCCTGTTCGGATATTTGCTTGTGGCATCCATTGATTTTGGTGCAGGGTTTTTCAGCTTTTACAGTGTGTTAACAGGCCACCAGAACAAAATCCACAATATCATTCAACGGTATCTGTCCCCGGTGTGGGAGGTAACAAACGTATTTCTCATCTTTTTTGTGGTGGGATTAAACGGGTTCTTCCCGGATGCGGCATATTACTATGGTACGGCGTTACTCGTTCCCGGTAGTATTGCGATTGTGCTTCTTGCCATCCGAGGAGTGTATTATGCATACAATACGTATGGGCATTCCGGTAAAAATAATATCGTCTACATGGCGTTATACGGTGCGACAGGGTTGCTGATTCCGGCGGCACTATCCACGGTTCTCGCCATTTCGGAAGGCGGCATTATTGTAGAAAACAGCACAGGTGTTCATCTGCAATGGGGCCAGCTATTAAGCAACCCCTACACGTGGGCGGTTATTATTCTGGCGCTGGTGAGTGTATTGTATATCTCGGCGATGTTTTTGTCCTTTTATGCCAAAAGGGCAGGGGACAAGGTTGCTTTCGAAATCGTACGAGGGTACGCGTTGCTCTGGAGTGCTCCTACGATTTTGGCGAGTCTGCTCGCATTTTTTCAGATTAACAAACAAAATCCAGATCATTTTACCAATATGCTGAACATAGCCTGGATGTTTGTTGCATCCTTCATATGCTTTGCGGGAGCAGTGTATCTGGTATGGCAGCGGCGGCATCTGGGGGTTTCATTCATATTGGTGATGCTACAATTTGCATTTGCCTGGTATGGCTACGGCCGCTCGCATCTCCCGTATGTTCTGTATCCCTACATTAATGTCTACGACAGCTTTACAAATTCTACGATGGCGTATGCATTGATTACGGCGTTTGTTGCGGGTCTGCTGGTGCTGATCCCTTCGCTAATCCTGATATTAAGATTGTTTCTGTTCGATGCAAAATATGTGCGCGGACATGAAGGGAAGAAAGGGTGAGTTAGAGTGGCTGCTTTCGAGCATTTTACGATTATGTACGAGTCACCTATCATTATTGTCGTGGCGATTGTGTTTTTGTTTATTTATTCGGCACGCTTTAAAAATCCACAAGACTGACAACAACAGGTGGAACAGGCCTTCCTGATTGATTCGGGAGGTCTGTTTTTGCTGTATTATCGCAGAATTTCCTTTACAGACGTGATTGAATTATACTTTACATATATCAGGATGTTGCATCATTTTATGTTCACACTCGAGTGACAATATATAGTTAAATTGAACCGCTGCGTTTTTTGGAGAACGGGTTCATCAGGGAGGGAGCTGCATCATGCCCAAAGTTCGTTTTAACAATATGGATCATGTAAATACCGATAAAACAATCAAGCAATTCAGACAATGGCGGCAGGAGCGACGCAGCAAAATCAAGGATTATACGTTCGTTGTGCCGAACCATCCCCCGGAGCTGGAATTTCTGCATAGCAATCGGGAGATGGCGACAGCGACCTGGGTGGGACATTCCACCTTTTTCATCCAGTATCATGGGCTGAATATCGTCACCGATCCGGTATGGGCAGAGCGTATGGCTTTTGATAAAAGGTTGGCTCCGCCCGGCATTCGTATTCAGGATGTACCACCACTGGACATCATTCTGCTGTCTCATTCACATTATGATCATTTACATTTAGAATCGTTGCGGAAATTATATCGTGCAGATACGCTGATGCTCGTACCCACGGGGTTAAAGGCGAAAATGATCCGCAAAGGTTTTCGTAACTGTCATGAGCTGCAATGGTGGGAGCATTTTACGGTAGGAGGGGTGCGATTTACGTTTGTTCCAGCCCAGCATTGGACACGACGCACGCCGTTTGATACGAACACTTCGCATTGGGGGGGATACGTTCTGCAAAATGAGCAGCAGGTGATTGGCTCTGCCACGTCCGTCACGGAACCTCATCCTCATTCGAATACAGATTCAGAGCATACACCGACGTTGTATTTTGTGGGAGACACTGGATATTTTCGTGGGTTTAAGGAGATTGGCGAACGCTTTGCCATTGACCTGACCTTTATGCCGATTGGTGCGTATGAACCGGAATGGTTCATGACCTCGCAGCATGTGACACCGGAGGAGGCATTGCAAGGGTTTGTAGATTGCGGCGCAGATCAGATGATTCCGATGCACTACGGAGCCTTCAAGCTTGCGGATGATACGCCAAGAGAGGCGCTGGATCGTCTCGAAGCGGAGCGTGAGCGTATGGGTATTGCGAAGGAACGCATTCATGTTCTGGGGCACGGAGAGACGCTGAAAATTGGACGTCGCTGCTCAACTACAATCTGAGGAATTCGACATAATCCTTATAGAAAAAGCGACTCTGCGGACAATTGATATTGTCTGCGGAGTCGCTTTTTTTGTTTTTAGGCTGTGATGCAGGATTAAACTGCTTCCGTATCACTCGCCAAAGAGGAATCGCTGTTGGCGATGGGATGACGAACGATTTTAACTTCATAGAACGTGATTTTATTTTCAATAATATAGTCCGGAATTTGACGGTGGCTATGGGATTCGCGGAATGCTTCGCTTTTCGTCCAGCCTTGGAAGTTCTCCTTTTCTTTCCAGCGTGTACTGATCGTTACTTCCTCATAATCCTTCGTGTTTTCAGTCAGCAGCACTTCTAGACCGAGAAAACCTTCCATTTTTTCAACTTTTCCTTCTTTGTTAAATCTTTCGATGAGTAGATGTGCATTGCCCGGTGTGATTTTAGATGTATTTGTAACGATAACCATATTAAATTCCTCCTGAATGATGTGGTATGGTCGGTATAATAACCGGATAGCCATTCTCAAATTTGATGGTAGCGTTCATTTCATAAATGTCGCGAAGAAAAGCAGACGTCAAAATCTCACGGGGTTCGCCGGCAACGGCGATTCGTCCCTTTTTAAGCGCAATCATATGATGACAATAGGCCGCAGCTTGCTGCAAATCATGCAGTACCATAACAATCGTCAAGCCGGACTCGTGATTGATACGCCGCAGCATATCCATAACTTCAAATTGGTGGGCGATATCCAGAAAAGTGGTCGGTTCATCGAGCAAAAGAATATCCGTTTGTTGGGCCAAGGCCATTGCAATTCGTGCTTTTTGTTGTTCACCTCCCGATAGAGTATGGAACATCCGATCTGCATAGGGCTGGATGCCCGTGATCTTCATGACATGGTCCACGATTTGCTGGTCCTGTCCGGTATGGCGTACCCTCAAGCCCTTGGCATGAGGAGATCTTCCGTAAGCGACCAGCTCGCGGACCGTCAATAACGGCAGCATATCCTTCATTTGCGGTAGCATTGTAATCGTCTGGGCAAAATCACGCCGCTTGTATTCCTGCACGGGCTTGCCGAGGACGGAAACCTGACCCTGATCCTGCTTGAGCAGCCGGGTCATGATCCGCAAAAGCGTGGACTTGCCTGAACCGTTCGGTCCGACGATCGCGGTGAGCTGACCAGCGGGCAAGGTGATATTCACATCGTCCAGCTTGAAATACCCACGTTGTATGGAGATATGCTCACCCTGAATGGCTGTCATCCAAAATTCCCCCGTTTCTTGAGCAGGATTAAGAAGAACGGTGCCCCGATGACGGCCAGCAAAATACCTACAGGCAGTTCAATCGGGTCAAACCAGGATCGCGCCACCGTATCTGCGAGAACAACCAGCGTTCCGCCGCCCACAATGGAAAGGGGAAGGAGGAAACGATAATCTCCCCCGATCAGCAGCCGTATGACATGGGGAACGACCAGTCCTACAAAGCCGATCAACCCGGCTACACTGACTGCTGTACCGGCAAGCAGGGCAGAAAGCAGGATAATGAGCATGCGTTGAAGCTCTACTCGCTGGCCCAGCAGCTGTGCTGAATCGTCGCCCAGCAGCAGTAGATTAGCAGGTTTAATCGCAAAGAAAGAGGCGATTAATCCAATGATGGCGTAAGGAGCCATGAACTCTAGATGATGCCAACTTCTTCCGTTTAATCCGCCGGATAGCCAAGGAAGAACGGCCTGTACGCGGTCGCTGTACATGACCATTACGCCGTTGGTGAGTGCGCCCAGCAGCGCGTTGATCGCAACGCCAGCGAGCACAATTTTAACAGGCGATGCCCCTCGGTCCCAAGCCAGCAGATAAATGACGATTGCGCTCAGAAAGGCTCCCAAAAAGGCGGTTATCGGAAGAAGGTAGCTGAGCTGTGGAAGCATCACCATCGTAATGACGGCGGCAAGTCCACCTCCAGCCGATACACCAATAATGCCAGGGTCAGCCAATGGATTTTTCATAACACCTTGAAGAAGTGCTCCGGAAGCTGCAAGACAAGCTCCTACGAGTAAACCTACTAATACTCTGGGTAGCCGGAGATCCATCAGGATCGTGCGATATGTAGAATCATCATTATGTAGCAAAACATGATTGATTTCTTGAAGTGGAATCGACACCGAACCGTAGGCCAGACCGTACACAGAGACGGCCAGCAGTAGAATCGGAAGGGTAATCCAGGCGATGGTGCGTCTTCTGGCGCGCTGTAGTTTGTTCATCTCCATCACCTATTTCGCCGGATACAGCTTTTGATGCATCAAATCCAGCGCTTTAGTGACACGTGTGCCCGGATTCGTACCGAACAGGTCTGAAGGTAAAACCTCGACCTGATTGTTTTTGACTGCTCGGATTCCGTTCCAAGCTGCATTTTCCTGCATTTCTTTTATAAATGCGGCTTTAACATCTTCCGTATTGCCATGGGTCATGATGAAGATGTAGTCAGGGTCAGCCTGTATGATGCGTTCTGTGTTCAGCTGCGCGTATTGTGGGAAATTTTGCAGGCCCGGAAAATCAGCGGCGATGTTGGAGCCACCTGCAGCTTCCAGAATGTTTCCGCTTAGTGAATTCGGCAGTGCCGCCATATACGTAGCCGGGGCTCCGTAGACTAGCAACACCTTCGGTTTGGAGGCAGAAGCGGTTTCCTTTTGCAGCTTAGCTACTTGTTGGTCAATTTGCTGGTTCAGCTTCACGGCCTGAGCCTGCTTTTGCAGTAATTGTCCGAACAGCGTAATTTGCGACTGAATATCGTGAACTGAATTGGCTCCCGTCAGTAGCAGCTGCGAACCGACTCCTTCAATGGCTGGAATGTCTTTTTCATTCATAGGATAATTGCCTAGCACGACATCCGGTTTGAGCATCGTAATTTTCTCCAGATCGACTTCATGAGTGGAGCCTACTTGCTGAACGTTCTCAGCAGCAGGTACGATGGCAGGTCCATTGGAGTTGGGCCTGCCCACGGCAGTTCCACCCAATGCGTATATGATATCCAGATCGCCATTGCTGAGCGCAATGATATGTTGAGGGACCTTTTGAAACGCTAACGTCCGTTTAGAAAAATCAGTAACTTGAATCACCGCACTGCTTGTCGTGCCAGAAGTGGCAGATACGGATGCACTGGTTGGTTTGTGATCTGCGGTCGAGGCACCATTACTACATCCGGTAACTGCCAATAAAAGCGCTGCGGACGACCACAACACATAAGATTTCATGTTATTCCTCCTGCAATTTTGAGTTAAACAATAATGATAATCATTTTCATTTATGTATAAGAGAATGATAATGAATATCACTGGGGATTGTCAATTGAAAAAAGCAAATTTTTAAATAAATTTTGAACTAAAAACAAAAGGGATATATTCGAATTATAGAAGAAGGAACTACAAATTTTTCTTAAAAAATAGCATATATCAAGGGGTTATGTACATGCAAATACATATTGACATTTTCGAAAAGTGTAAGATATATTGGTGATGGGTTTACTTTATTTTGCGAAATTCTGGAATAGAAAGGTGGGAAGACACGGCTCAAAAAGAGCTATTTTTTTTAATTATCAATTGAGAATGATAATCAATTACTTAAATTCTCGTGGGGAGGGACTGCTGTCATAATGAAGAAGGGGTATTCTGCAATTATTGCTGTGTTTCTGCTGGTGAGTGTGCTGAGCTTTTGGCCAACTTCGTCATCTGTAGTAGCCGCTGCGGCTTCTCCAAAATTGGCGGATGGTACATACACGCTCAAATACAATATCCTCAAGGCAGAAAATGATTCGGTGTCCATGGCTAATGATTATTTTGAAAAACCAGCTAAGTTGTATGTAAAAAAAGGTCAAATGACCATGCAAATTAAGCTGAATCATAGCGAATGGACAACTGGGTTTAAAGTAGATTACAAAGGCAAAATCATCGATACAAAGGTCATCCATAAGGATGCCAAAACCGATACCCGCACCGTACAATTTCCAATTACGAGTGTGAACAGCCCGCTAATCTCTAAAATTCATGTTACTGTCCCTGCGTATAACTACGATCATGACTATACGATCCGCTTCGCTTTTGATTCCAAAAGCGTCAAAAAAGTAACAGCCGTTCAGCCAGCGAAATCAACTAAATCTTCCAAGAAGTAAATTCAAGTTATCTTTATCGTTCATAAAATCAACATAAATTCAAGCATAAAAAATTGAGGAGTGTGTGTAGATATGAATATGGTAATGAATCGCTTTGAGCAATTTTCTTTTAAGAAGGTATTTGTAGCATTGATCATGACAGCGCTTGTTTTTGCACTCGTTGCTCCATTCTCAGCTAAAGCGGCAGCAGCCGACGGCACGTATAACGTAGACTATACTGTTTTGAAGGATCAAACCAATGAAACTTCTCGATTGGATAGCTACCTGACGAAGCCTGCTCAGGTTACGGTAGCTAATGGCAAAAATGTCGTTCGTCTGACTGTGAAAAGCAGCAATCTGATTACAACGTTCAAAGTAGAGCAAAATGGCGTACTGCAAGATGCGACTGTAGTAAGCACAGATACTGCTAGCAACACTCGTGTAGTGGAATTCGAAGTTGCTGATCTGAATGCAAAAGTGAATGCTTACGCTGAGATCACAATTCCAGTAATCGGCTACACAGGCAAGTACGATGTACAACTGCAGTTCGACGAAATCTAATCCAAAATAAAACGTAAAAGGAGATTAAAAACATGAACATGATTATGAATCGTATGGAAAAATTGTCTTTGAAAAAAGTAATGCTTACTGTACTGATGACAGCGCTTGTTTTTGTGGTACTAGCTCCATTTTCTGCCAATAAAGCGAATGCGGCTTTGCCTAATGGAACGTATCAATTGCCTTATACCGTTTATAAAGATGGAACCACTCAGCCATCCTACATGGATACAAATGGTTATGTGAAAAAACCAGCCACACTGATTGTTACGAATGGTCAATATAAAGTGAGAGTAGCTATTACCAAAAGTGCTTGGGTTACTGAATTCAAAACTCAACAAAGCGGTCAGTATGTGAATGCGACTGTAGTAAGCACATCAGGGGATACAAGAATAGTCGAATTCCCTGTAACTAGCCCGTCTCAAAAATTGAACGTTAAACTGCATGTAAGTGTGCCTGCAGAATACACTGGTGGTATTCCGTACGATCACGACTATGTGGTTCAATTCCAATTCGACGACAGCGATATCTAAGACTTCTTTTTGAAAATATAATTTTGAATTGAATACTCATTTGGAGCTTAGTTTCAAAGTTCCAAATGAGTATATTTTAAGTAGGGGGATACATCACCTTGAAAAGCCGATTTAACAAATTTATAACGACATTTGCTGCTGTTTTAATGTTGTTTTCTTTATTTTCACCGTACGTAGGAGCAACACCTGAGGATGAGTCCACTTCGTCGAATTTGCCCGATTTAAGCACTACAGTCACTAGTGCTACTTATGCTACTTATGAGATTCCGGTAGAAGTGCCCAGCACATATGCTGAGCCTACCAATGCTGTGACCACTACTGATGCGACCTATGCAGATGGAGAATACCTGATTGATTACAAACCTTTAAGAAAGACAGTCAGCGGTAGCACTAGGGATTCAAGCTTCAAAACAAACTATACCTATCCTGGAGATTTGATCATTAAGGATGGAAAATACCATTTTTCATTTAAGTTTGCGGAATCTCAAGGTCTTTCGAAATTTTTAGTTGAACAAAACGGGGAAACAGTTCCCGCAAAAATAGAGGTGGATTCTGGGAAAACTTCCGGGACTGTAAGCTTCGATGTTTATGACTTTCATCAAAATGTAAATACGGAGTTTGGATTTAATAGCAGTTCTCCATGGTATGTAGATACCGATCCAGACCGTTCAGTGAAGGAATGGATTGAGTTTGATCCTTCCAGTTTGAGACTTAAAAACTCAACGGAGAATCCAACGGTTCCACCTGTAACACCACCGGTAACGCCTCCTAATACAGGAGAGAAACTCGCTGATTTGGACTTTACCCTTTTGAAAGATGAAAGCAATGAAAAGTCAATGATGGATGGGTATACGGAGAAACCAGGCTCTCTAATTGAGCGTGGTGGTAAACGATATGTCCAATTTACATTAAAGAACAGTAAGCAGATTGATGGTTTCAAGGTAGAGCAAAATGGAGTGTTAACCGACACCTCTGTTGTAAGTGAAGATCAAACTGCGAATACACGAATGATCGAGTTTGAAGTAAAAGATCTGCCTGCCAAGCTCAACGCATGGGTGAGCATCAACTGGCCTGAGCTGGGCTACGTGAATACTTATAATGTAGATCTTCAGCTGGCCTCTGTACCCGTACCATCAGATTTGGCGGATGGAACGTACTCGATTAACTTTAACGCGCTGCATGCCACAAAAGATCAATCGTCAGCCATGGCACAATATCTGTTGTCTCCAGCGACTTTGACGGTATCGAAGGGGCAAAAAGAAGTTTCCTTTACCATTAAAGACAGCACCACAGTAACGGAGTTCAAAACAGAACAAAACGGAACGTTAACAGATGCGGATATTGTAAGTGAGGACAAGACAGCCAATACGCGTGTTGTGAAATTCAAAGTAGCGGATTTGGACGCCATTTTAAATGCACAAGTACATGTGAGCACGACCTATCCAGGTGGGGTTTATGAAATGGATCATAGACTTCGTCTTCAGTTCGATAAAAACAGTATCTCGGGAACGGACAACGGTTCATCTCCAGTAACGTCAAATCTGGACTTCACGCTGTTAAAAGACGGTTCAAGTGAAAAGTCAATGATGGATGGTTATACAGAGAAACCAGGCGCTTTGATTGAACGTAATGGCAAGAAGTATGTACGTTTTACATTGAAAAACAGTAAGCAAATTGATGGCTTTAAGGTAGAACAAAATGGACTATTAACTAATGTTGCTACAGTAAGTGAAGACAAAACTGCGAATACACGAGTTATTGAATTCGAGGTTAAAGAAATACCTGCTAAGTTAAGCGCATGGGTAAGCATCAACTGGCCTGAGCTGGGCTACGTGCATACTTATAATGTAGATCTTCAGCTGGCTTCTGTACCCGCACCATCAGATTTGGCGGATGGAACGTACTCGATTAACTTTAACGCACTGCATGCCACAAAAGATCAAGCGTCAGCCATGGCACAATATCTGTTGTCTCCAGCGACTTTGACGGTATCGAAAGGGCAAAAAGAAGTTTCCTTTACCATTAAAGACAGCACCACAGTAACGGAGTTCAAAACAGAACAAAACGGAACGTTAACGGATGCGGATATTGTAAGTGAGGACAAGAATGCTAATACACGTGTTGTGAAATTCAAAGTAGCGGATTTGGACGCTATTTTGAATGCACAAGTACATGTGAGCACGACCTATCCAGGTGGGGTTTATGAGATGGATCATAAACTTCGTCTGCAATTTGATAAGAGTAGCATCACTAATGCAACATCCCCGGTTGATCCTGGGACGCCAGGTACGCCTGGAAAAGTTTTAGCTGATGGAACGTATTCGATCCAGTTCAATGCATTGCACGCAACAAAAGATCAAAAATCGGCAATGGCGCAATATTTATTATCTCCGGCAACACTGACGGTATCAAAAGGCAAGTATGAAGCTTCCTTCACGATCAAAGACAGCGCCACAGTGACGGAGTTCAAAACAGAACAAAACGGAACGTTAACAGATGCAGATATCGTAAGCGTGGACAAGAAAGCGGACACACGTGTTGTGAAATTCAAAGTGGCCGATTTGGACGCTATTATGAATGCACAGGTACATGTGAGCACGACCTATCCAGGTGGGGTTTATGAGATGGATCATAAGCTTCGTCTTCAATTTGACCGCAGCAGCATTGCGGTAAAAGGAACAGACGGCGGCACAACTCCCGTGACTGAAAACGGCAGATACAGCATTGATTTCTCCGTACTCAAAAATGGAAGCAATGAAATATCTGTGATGGATGGCTATATGCAGAAACCAGCCACGCTGTTAAGACAGTCCGGTAAAAATGTGATTCAGATCAAAATGGACAAGAGCAGTTGGATTAAAACGTTCAAAGTAAATGGTGCAGAGGCTCAGGTTGTCGATCAATCGAGCTCCGCAGATACAAGAACAGTACAATTCGAAGTACCCAATCTGTCGGATAAAGTGACAGTAAATACGCATGTCATCGTACCTGGATTGGATTTGGGTGGCATCCCTTATGACCACGTATATGATGTGCAGTATCAATTCGAGCCTGCTACCATTCGCAGCTTTGTCGAGCCTTCCTCTTCGGGTGCAGCTGATCCCATTGTTAAATTGGATTTCGACAAGCTTGCCAATGGTAAATATGCTTTGAAATTCAGTATCGTTTTGTCTGATGGTTCCACAGGAGTGGATTCTCCGGCTCAACGCTTCATCACTGACGAATCGGCGCAATTGGTCGTGGAAGGCGACAAACGGTTTGTAGGTCTGAAGCTGCAAAACAGTAATGAAGTGAAGGCGCTGCGCATTTGGGACAACGCAAGCGGGGACTACCGAGACGCAGAAGTGACACAGGAAGATGCAACAAGCAATACGAAGCACGTTCGTTTTAGCGTGAATGACTTTAAAAACAATGTAAAAGGCCAACTGGTTGTCTATGAAGCCCCTAAAGTGGCAAGTTCCACTCCGATGGTCTTTAAGACTGAGGATCGGGTAGAGAAGGTATACGATTTTGAATTTAAATTCGATACCAGTAATGTAGCTTATTACAACGACAAGAAGTCGGCTGAAGCAGAAAAAGGGAAAAACAACTTAGCGGATGGAGAGTACACTGCGAACTTCCGTGTGCTTGCGAACGGAACGGACAAGGATTCTCTAGCGGCTCCTTTTGTACAAAATCTAGCGAAATTGATTGTGAAAAATGGTAAGGTTCAGGCCCATGTAACCGTTACGGACAACCAGGCTTTGAAGCTATTCCAAACGGATTTTGAAGGCCGTTATGCCAATCCGACGATTATGGGTTCGGACACCAAAGGTGATACGCACACTATTGCGTTCGAAGTGCCTGATCTGGATAAAAAGTTGAGTGTGTACACACAGGTATATCTGCCTGAGAAATACATTCTAAATGAGAAATTCGGCGGACAGATTCAATTTGACCGTGCATCGCTTAAAGGTGAGGGAGTCAATGCAGCTACAACTGCAACCGAAACCGCTACTGAACCGACAGCGGCCTCTACGGACAAGGCAGCAGAAACGACCACACCTGTGGCTGAAACAAAACCAGTAGTTGAGCAACCGGTTCAAATGGCTCCTGAGAAGCAATACACGATTAATTACAACGTATTTAAAGACAAAACGAGTGAAGCTTCCGTTATGGACGGTTATCTCGACAAGCCAGCTACACTGATTGAAAAGGGAGACAAGCGCTATATTCAAATTACTTTGAAAAATAGTTCCTGGATGCCAGCTCTCCAAGTAGAGCAAAACGGTACCCTGAAAGATGTGGAAGTAATCTCGACATCCGGCGATACACGTGTCGTTCAATTCGAGGTAGGGGACTTGTCTCAGAAAATTGGTGCTTACACACACGTCATTGTGCCTGGTTTGGTTCTTGGCGGAGTGCCGTATGATCACTGGTATACAGTTCAGTTCCAATTTGATGAAGAAAGCCTAAAAGCGAAGTAGCCTCAGGTTGTGATAATCAATGTAGTCTGAATAACAGCAAAGTTTGTATGCGAGCAAGTCTTGGTGCCCCGGCATCAAGACTTGTCAGCATTTACATACCCGAGGAATTTGCAAAAATCCAATAAGCGACTTCTAATGAACAATATGTAGATCGAAATGGTCTAATTCGTCTATATATTGCACTTTGGAGCGACTGAATCGAATTTTGCAAAATCCGGATACCCGAAAAGTTGGGGTTCCTAATGTTGTTCTATATTTTGAATTGAGGTGACTGGATTTTCATGAAACGGTATATAGCATTGACTCAAGGAAAATCGTTTTGTTTGTATATGTTAATCGGCATCGTGATCTTGTTGCTGGCTGGATGTTCGGGAGGAGCACAGGCTGGACAGAATCAGAGCGATGGTTCGAAATCAGCGGCAACATCTAATGCAACCGAAAAGTCGTCTGATGGTAAAGCTCAAGCTTCTCGTATTGTGGCAACTACGGTAGCTATTGCGGAAATTACGGATGCGCTGGGTCTGGATTTGGCAGGCAAGCCGACAAGCACGAAAGTGCTGCCTGACCGTTACAAGGATGTGCCTGATGTGGGTAATCCGATGAGTCCTGATATGGAAAAAGTGATGTCATTGAAGCCGACGGACGTACTGTCGGTGACGACACTGAAATATGATCTGGAGCCTAAATTTAAAGATTTGAAAATTAATGCCGAATTTTTGAATTTTGAAAGTCTCGCGAATATGCAAAAAGAAATTCAAAAGCTGGGAGACACGTTTGGCAAAGCCGATAAGGCCAAAGAGATTAATGGAGCTTTGGATGCCAAAGTAGCTGAGATTCAACAAAAAATCCAAGGGAAGAAATCCCCTAAAGTATTGATTTTGCTGGGAGTACCAGGAAGCTATCTGGTGGCTACCGAGCATTCCTATATTGGGGATCTGGTTAAAATTGCAGGCGGAACCAATGTGGTTCAGGGCGAGAAGGTGGAGTTCATTGCCCACAATACCGAAGCCTTGCAGCAATCCAACCCCGATATCATTTTGCGCGCTGCACACGGGATGCCGGATGAAGTAGTGAAAATGTTCGATGAAGAGTTCAAAACTAACGATATCTGGAAGCATTTCAACGCTGTGAAAAATGGGCATGTCTATGATCTGCCTGAACCGTTGTTTGGCACAACAGGGAATTTAGCGGCAAACTCGGCACTGGATGAGCTGATGAAAATGCTGTATCCTTCGAATTAAAGGAAGCTGATGACATGTCCAAAAAAGTATGGAGCCTTATTGTTGTAATTGTCTTGCTCGTTGGCGTCATGCTGTATTCAGCGATGACAGGCAGTCTCAAGGTGGATTTGAGTCAGTTGATGACCGGATTGTGGACAGGTACAGATGATCAGGTGAATGTGGTCAAGGACCTGAGACTACCGAGAATTTTCGTGTCCGTAATGGCAGGTGCAGCACTTGCAGTAGCGGGTGTTTTGCTGCAAGCCGTCATGAAAAATCCGCTGGCGGATGCTGGGGTTATCGGCATTTCTTCGGGAGCGGCTTTGATCTCGCTGATTGCGGTGACGGTCTTTCCTGCGCTTTATTTCTGGATGCCGTTCTTTTCATTTATTGGCGGTGCGTTAGCCTGTCTAATGGTTTATGGTTTTTCATGGAAATCTGGCTTGCATCCGATTCGTCTCATTCTGATCGGGGTGGCTGTGAACGCCATTTTTTCCGGCCTAGGTCAGTCGTTTAACTATCGAGGCAGTTATGCAGTCACTAGCATTAATCAGGTTACCACTTCAACCTTGTCTATGAAAAAATGGGTAGATGTCGAGGTTATTGTGACCTATGGCGGGATTGGACTAATTTTAGCCATGCTCGTGTTCTCTTGGTGCAATTTCTTGTCCCTTCAAGATAAAACAGCTAAAAATCTGGGATTCAATGTAACGCGTGCACGACTTTTGATTTCTGTGATTGCAGTGCTGCTTGCAGCAACGGCTACAGCCATCGCGGGAGTGATTGCCTTTATCGGTCTGCTCGTTCCGCATTGTGCCCGCTACCTAGTTGGCTCGGATCATAAGTGGTTGATTCCATTTTCCGCCTTATGCGGCGGCTTGCTGCTGCTGCTCGCGGATACACTGGGGCGGACAGTGCTTGCTCCCAATGAAATCCCGGCTTCTATTATTATGGCCGTCATTGGCGGGCCGTTCCTGATATTCCTGATCAGAAAGGCGGATCGCACCTATGGACATTAAGGATATAACCTTCTCTTATGATCGGAAAACAGATCGTCTGCATGCTATTAATGCTGTTATTGAGTCGGGACGGATCACTACCATTATCGGTCCCAACGGATGCGGCAAATCAACGCTGCTCAGCGTGATGTCCAACAATGCTGTTCCCCGATTGGGCCAGGTGATTCTGGACGGCAAGGAGATAGCCCACTACAAGCCCAAGGAGCTGGCCCGTCAACTGGCGGTAGTCCATCAGCAGAACGAGGCACCTTCCGACTTGACAGTAGAAAAGCTCGTAAGCTTCGGCAGGTTGCCGCATAAGAACATGTTCACAGCGAGGCGTGACGAGGATGAGGAGGCGATTGAGTGGGCAATAGCCTGTACTAACCTGAACGAACGTAGAACTCGCACGTTGGATCAGCTCTCAGGAGGAGAACGGCAGCGTGTATGGATTGCAATGGCCTTGGCACAGCGGACGCCAATTTTATTTTTGGATGAGCCGACCACCTATTTGGATATGTACTACCAGCTTGAAATTTTAGAGCTCATTCGGCAGTTAAACCAGGAACATGGACTGACAATCGTGATGGTGCTGCATGATATCAATCAGGCTATTCGGTATAGCGATGTGATGATTGCCATGAAGGAAGGGCGTATTATAGCGAACGGCCCACCTACAGAGGTCGTTACATCTGAACTGATCCAGACGGTCTATGACGTGGAGGTCGTAATCAAACAGGATGATGAAGTCGGCATGTACCTCATTCCGTTAGGTGTCGGGGTTTCCTGACAATTACAAGCGCATGGAACATCAATGCCGCGACTGAATAACGGGTCTGTCCTAACGGCATCTCAACGAATTTAGAACATGAAAATGGTTCTGGTCCATGTGTTTGTCAGGTGACAATCGTGGAGACAGAAGCATTTTTTATTTTATTTATAAGATATTGGATGAGATTCAGGGGCGGTTATGCTTATACTACGGTTCGAATCCGATCTTTTGTGTGTTATACTATTGCCGTCGGTAATTTTGTGTTTAGCACTTTACTAATGATAAGGATGGTATGCTTATATGATCAGTACAAGCGGCGTAACGCTTCGTTATGGTAAACGCCCACTTTTTGAAGACGTAAATATCAAATTTACTCCTGGGAACTGCTACGGCCTGATTGGGGCGAATGGCGCGGGTAAATCCACCTTTTTGAAAATTCTTTCCGGTGAAATTGAAGCCAATTCTGGCGAGGTTCACATGACACCGGGTGAACGGATGGCAGTCCTCAAGCAGAACCATTATGAATACGATGAATTCCCGGTTCTGGAAACCGTTATTATGGGCCACACGCGTCTGTATGAAATCATGAAGGAAAAGGATGCGCTGTATGCCAAAACGGAATTTACCGAAGCGGACGGTCTACGTGCCGGTGAGCTTGAAGGTGAATTTGCGGAGCTGAACGGATGGGATGCCGAGCCAGATGCAGCTTCCTTGCTGATCGGTCTTGGTATTCCCCGCGACCTGCATGACAAGAACATGTCTGAGCTGAGTGGTAATGACAAGGTACGTGTTCTCCTGGCTCAAGCGTTGTTTGGTCGTCCGAACAATTTGCTGCTCGATGAGCCTACCAACCATCTGGACCTCGAATCCATTCAATGGCTGGAAAATTTCTTGATGGACTATGAAGGCACCGTCATCGTTGTATCCCATGATCGTCACTTCCTGAACAAGGTATGTACGCATATTGCGGATATTGATTTTGGCAAAATCCAGATGTACGTCGGAAACTACGACTTCTGGTATGAGTCTAGCCAGCTTGCGCTTGCCTTGACTCGTGATGCCAACAAGAAGAAGGAAGAGAAGATCAAGGAACTGCAAGCCTTTATTCAGCGCTTTTCCGCGAATGCTTCCAAGTCCAAACAGGCTACTTCGCGTAAAAAACAACTGGATAAAATTACGTTGGATGACATCCGTCCATCGAACCGTAAATATCCTTTCCTGAACTTCAAGCCTGAACGCGAAGCAGGCAAACAACTCCTGACAGTAGACCGCCTCAGTAAAACTGTTGAAGGCGAGCAAGTGCTGAATGAGTTCAGTCTGGTTGTGAACAAAGGCGATAAAATCGCGTTTGTTGGCCCGAACGGCATGCCTAAATCGACGCTCTTCCAGGTGTTGATGAACGAGATCGAAGCGGATAGCGGAGAATTCTCTTGGGGGATTACAACTAGCCAGGCTTATTTCCCGAAAGATAATTCCACCTATTTTGAAGGTGTGGATATGAATCTTGTGGAATGGCTGCGTCAATATTCCAAGGATCAGGACGAAACGTTCCTGCGCGGCTTCTTGGGACGTATGCTTTTCTCTGGAGAAGAAGCGCTTAAGAAAGCAAGTGTGCTGTCCGGGGGCGAAAAGGTTCGCTGTATGCTGGCGAAAATGATGCTGAACGGTGCCAATGTGCTGTTGCTGGAAGAACCGACCAATCACTTGGATCTGGAATCCATTACAGCGCTGAACAATGGTCTGATTGATTTTGACGGTACTATATTGTTCACATCCCATGACCACCAGTTTATTCAAACGATCGCGAATCGAATCGTGGAAATTACACCAAACGGCGTAATCGACCGTACGATGAGCTATGATGAATACTTGGAAAATGAAGAAATCACAAAATTGCGTGAACGTATGTATCCGGTAGAAATCGGCTAAAATCCAAACCGGCTAACTTCAACAACTAGATAAACGAAAGAGGAGCTCCTTAGGCCATTTAGATGGCGGGGAGACTCCTCTTTTTCGTTTTTGTGTCATGCCCATAGCTTACTCGGTTCCGGAGTGAGGTAAGATAGACCTCGTCCGATTTTGCGTACAATATATATACTATGGGGTGGCTTATGATCCGCCTGTACGACGGCGTTGGTTGTTCGGCTTCTTCGTATTTTGGCTTTTCAGTGTTTTGGCGGAACCGCCTTGAAAGCCGCCCTGCTGTGAAGCGCCGGACTGCTGTTTTTTTTGTGCCAGCTTTTCCCGAATGGCATCTGCGAGATTAACTTTACGTGGTTCATTAGCATCGCTCATGAATAAATTCCTCCTGTTGCCGCCAAATTCATGTCAATCATGCTGGATTGAATAAAAACGCGGCTGTGTCCTCATTTTATACGTTTTTAAAAGAAGGGACAAGGGCAACAATGATAACACACATCTGGGGTGGGTTGGAAGAGAAAACCTCTGTTTTTTGCGTGAAGTAAAAAATGTTTTATATAACCTACAGGAATGGGGCCTGGCAATACTTTTTCGTTGTTACTACAGCGATGCAGAGCGGAAAGACTGTTTCTCTAGACCCACACAAAGTTCGTCTGCTATCCTGAAAATAACAGTTAACCAAAGAAAATTGATATTATTCAGGGCAGCAACGCTGCTATTTTTATTTTTGGGCCCGGTGAGATCGTTCTGCTGGGAACTATATATTTGAAGGAGTGTCCTACGTTGTGGTAAATGTCTATGAAGAGATACGAAAAGGTGAGCGTGGGGCGTGGGTGAGCATTGCTGCTTATCTCTTGCTGTCCGCCTTTAAGCTGATTAGCGGATATATATTTGCTTCTAGCGCGTTGCGGGCGGATGGCTTCAATAATGTCACCGATATTGTAGTGTCGGTTGCTGTACTGGTTGGACTGAGAATTTCCCAAAAGCCACCGGACTCTGACCATGCCTATGGACATTTTCGGGCAGAAACGATCGCGGCGCTGCTGGCGTCCTTTATTATGGCTGTCGTCGGTTTGCAGGTGCTTATTGATGGGATCGGGAGCATTTTCAAGGGCGGAAAGCAAATACCGGATATCACCTCCGCGGGTGTAGCTGTGATTTGTGCAGTGATTATGCTGGGAGTGTACCTTTACAATAACAGACTGGCACGGCAAATTAACAATAAGGCTTTGCTGGCAGCGGCCAAGGATAATCTATCGGATGCACTTGTCAGTGTTGGGGCAGCAGTTGGCATTATCGGCGCACAGTTCGGCCTACCCTGGCTGGATACTGTAGCTGCGATCGCGGTAGGATTCATCATTTGTAAAACAGCGTGGGATATTTTTAAGGATTCCACGCACAGCTTGACCGATGGATTTGATGAGCAAGAGCTGTCTGACTTACGGAGTACGATTGCCTGTATACCTGGAGTAGAGGGGATTCGGGACGTTAAGGCACGTGTACACGGCAATCATGCGCTGGTGGATGTGGTCATTGAGGTCAATCCGCAACTCAGCCTGATTGAAGGGCATCGGATCAGCGACCGGATTGAGGAACGTCTGCAAGAGGTTCATAATACGATGCATGTCCATGTCCATGTAGAACCCAAATTATAGATTAATTATTTAATGTTTAGTGCTAAAAGTGACTTTAGGCCTATATGCGAAATGCGTATACGCTTCCTTTTGTGACGTTTGGATTATATCTCTCTTCCTGCTGCTTTTACTATAATGAAGGCATGTCCGGCTATATTCGTCGGAATTGGATATGCTCTTCAAATTCGTAAAAACAGCCAGGAGGTGCAACATTGAGAAGACGCGTGATGGGAATGCTCATGACGTCAGCCGCGCTGTTGGCAGCAATTCATGTGGCGCCGGGTCAGGTTGACGCAGCGGCATCAACAGCATCCACAGGACAGAAGGCGGTTATTCAGGCGGCTGTAAAGCTTAGATCCGGTCCTTCGACTACAGGGGATGTAGTCAGCTTTATGAAGCAGGGAGAGGCCGTAACGGTATTGGAGAAAACGAACAGCTATTGGTATAAGATCAAGACTTCTGATGGAGTAACCGGATACACTAGCAGCTCCGACAAGTACATAAAAGTTGGCGCTACCAGCGTCGCTGCTGCTGTCACCTCATCTGCCAGCCGTAAACCGGAAGCCGCAGAGTCAGTTAAAAATGTTTCAGCTAAAGAGGCTGTGGCCTCAGTGAATAGTTCTGCCGGTCAAACGAAAGCCACGATTCAAACGTCCGTTCGTTTGCGGGCGGAGGCATCCACTTCTTCCGAGGTTTTGGGCTATTTGAATGCAGGGGATGTCGTTACGATTACCGATCCAAGTAATGCTTATTGGTTCAAGGTTACCAATGCTGATGGTACGGTGGGCTATGTTAGCTCGTCTCCACAGTATATTCGTATTGGTGAGGGCGTTGTTGTGCAGCAGCCTGTGGCTGCTCCGGTGACAACCACTCCTGATACTACCGCAATACCTGTGACAGCATCTCCTGCGTCAACTACGAACATGTTTTCCGGTGATGCAGCGGCTGCAATAGAGCAGGTTATTAATACGGGGATGACTTATCTCGGAACTCCATATGAATATGGTTCGGATCGTAACAGTACGGCTACTTTTGATTGCTCGGCATTTACCCGTCAAATTTTCCGTCAGGCTGTAGGTATCCAGCTTCCGGCAGATTCTCGTTCACAGGGTGAGTGGATCAAGCAAAACAGTCAGCCGAATACGGACATGACTACGCTGAAGCGTGGTGATTTGCTCTTCTTTACAAATTATAATGCATCTTCCGGGGCGTACACGTCCTTGGATAATTCCTCCCAAACGATTACACACGTAGCTGTATATTTGGGAGACAACAAGCTTCTCCATACGTTTTCTGTAGCGGGTGGCGGTGTAAAAGTTACGGATTTCAGCAAGCCTTGGCAGGATCGTTTCCTGTTTGGGGGCAGCGTGATTCAATAGAGCGCTGCTAAATGTTAAAAAGCTGCATCAAAAAAGGATGTTCCACAGCCCTGTTAACCAGGGTGGGAACATCCTTTTTTTATAAACATTTAGAATATTACTTTTGTGCAGCTAGCATCCGATAACTATGAAACCCGTTTTCTTCCGGTAAAGAGTGAAATGACGAACAATACCAGAAATATCACAAATAATATTTTAGCGATTGTAGCAGCTATGGACACGACGATACCAAAAAAACCTAAGATCCCGGCGATCACAGCAAAAATTAAGAATAAAGCGGACCATTTTAGCATGTTCTGTATCCTCCTTTAATTGTATATAATGTGGCATACTCACGCTCCGATAGAGCGTGGTTGCAGATGACAATGACTTCTATAGATTATTCGTGGCTGTGCCATCGTTATATGGTGTTTTAAACGGTGCGAGAGTCCGTGAATCATAACGTTTGGAGCGGAGAAGAAGCCAGCCTGGACGTTGTTTCGTGTCTGAATCTAAAGGGTAACTATGCAGTAATCATAAACATCATCGTGAAAGACGAAAGAGAGGTTACGCTATGTTAACACAGGTCAGCATTTTTATTATTGCTATCGCATTTGCAGTTCTCGTTATTTTCCTCATTAAAACGTTGAAAGCAGCACAAGGCTCTCTGGATAAGGTGACTCAAACCTTGCAGGATGTACAAAAAACGATAGATGAACTGAGTTATGAAGTAAAACAAACGGTTCGACATGCGAATGACATCACCGCAGACGTTGATCATAAATTGAAGCAAGTGGAGCCAGTGATGGAATCGGTTAGAAACTTGGGAGAGGTACTCAGTGAAGTGACGCTGGCTGCCAAGCAGGCTTCAACAGCGTTAATGACACGGTTTCAGAAATCGCATAGCGCTGCGAGTAATACTTCCAGAACAGATCACGCGATCAAGGCAACGACACCGAATAGACCTTTGACCGCAACGGAGCGGACGGTTCAGAGCTACAATGCGACTTATGAGGAGCCTGCGGCCAAACCGGGTAAAAACTGGTTGGGTTATGTAGACATCGCTGCTGGAGTGTGGCAGAAAATGCGTCAGTAGCATAGTGGCTGAACCGTAAACTACAGGAAATTCATTGAAAGGGTGAGATTTATGATGAAGACGTTATTACTAGCTGCTGGTTTGCTCACTCCCTTTTCCGGACAGGATACGGTTCAGCAAACCGTTTCCCCGCAAACAGCGGGGCATATGGTTAGGACTGTACAGACGATACCCGCTCCACATGCTGTACCAGCAGATTTTCATACCTTAAATGGCATATCTTTGGATGACACCCGTGCGGATGTGTTGAAGAAGCTAGGCAAGCCACAACGAGTCAAAAAGGATATGCTGCTGCTTTCTACAGAATACCAATATCCAGATGTTGTTGTAGGTATGCGTGAGGACGTCGTTTCTTATGTGCATGTAGATCCTGCTGCTGGTCGAATCAAGGTAAATGATAAGTGGCTGCCGCTGCAACGGAAAACGCTGGATCAGGCGCTGGGTGGCTCGCAATTCACGGCGGAAGACGGAGAGGTCTATGTACGCGGACAACGTGCAATCAAAGTGTTTATGGATGAGACGTCTGATAAACCTAAGTACGTTGAGTTTTTTGATGAAACGGAGTGGTAATCGATTTTTTTGAGGCGTGACATAACATGGAAGTTTCAAATGGATATGTGAAGTGTAATAGTCAGAGAAGTCAATCCTTAAAGGAGCGTGAGAAACATGAATCAGACCAATCATAAATCTTATGCCAAAGTGGTAGATAACGGTGTACAAGCCGTTGAAGCAGTAAATGAGTTGCGTAACACGGGCTATCGTTATGAGGATGTGTTCGTGCTCGCTCATGATCAGGATCGGACAGATCGTATTGCCGATACGGTGGATGCTAAGGAAATCGGGATTAAGGAAGAGGGCGTTTTCGATTCATTAGCCAACTTGTTCCGTTCCCGTGGCGATGAGCTTCGCGCTAAAATTACTTCTTTGGGATTTACAGATACCGAAGCTGACTTTTATGAAAAAGAACTGGATCAGGGTAAAGTGCTGGTCATTGCTAAAAAAGCGTGATATTGCTGTTCACCATAAAAGCTGAGTGACATTAGATTCGAAAAAGAGGAAGTTGACCGCACCACAAGTGTTTCGCGGGTCCTCCAAAAACATAGATAAGGAATGGGGTTTTAGCCTCATTCCTTATCTATGTTTTTGGAATGCCTTCTTACGGAAACACTACTTCCAATCAACAAGGGTGTTGCCGTATAAGCAGGTATAGTATAATACATGAGTTACAGATAAGGAGAGGCCAATGAGAATTCTAATTGTTGACGATAACCCGACGAATGTCATTATTATTCGTGAAATACTGAAAAAAGAAAATTATCGGGATGTGATCTCTGCTAGCTCGGCCGCAGAAATGTTGGAGCATCTGGGAATCGGCGACCGTACCATTAGTCTCAGGCCCCGTCCTTCAGATATTGATCTGGTGCTGCTGGATATGATGATGCCTGAAATGGACGGCATTGAAGCTTGCAGTATTGTACAGGAATATGAGCATTTAAAAGATATCCCGATTATTATGGTAACGGCGGTAGGCGATTCCAAAAAATTGGCCGAAGCTCTAGATGTGGGAGCCGTCGATTACGTCACGAAGCCAATCAACAAGGTAGAGCTCATGGCGCGAATCCGGTCTGCCTTGCGTCTCAAACAGGAGAAGGATTGGCATAAGGATCGGGATCAGCGAATTCAGGATGAGTTGAAGCTGGCCGCGATGGTGCAGCAGGCGGTGCTTAGCCCTGCCATCCATGACCCAGTGCTGCAAGTGAATGCGCTCTATCAGCCTTCCTTTGAACTGGCAGGGGATTTATATTCATGGTATCCGTTAGGGGAGGGGCGATATGCCATCATTTTGCTTGATATGATGGGGCATGGCATTTCTTCCTCGCTGTTCTGCATGTTCATTGCGTCTGTACTTAAGGATACGGTGACCACATATGTGGAGCCTGAGAAAGTCATACAAGAGCTGAATCGGCGTTTTAACCAACTGGATCTGGGCAAGCAGCTGGTACAGTATTATTTTACGGCGATTTATATGGTGATTGATACCCGTTCACGGCGAATTGACTATGTAAATGCGGGACATCCTCCCGGTTTGCTGTTCAACCAGGATGGCAGCATTACCAAATTTGACCATGCATGTAGCCCGGTTGGTTTGTTTGATAAGATTGATGCAGAAATGCACACGATTCATTATGAAGGAACTGGACATATCGCTTTGTATACGGATGGCTTGCTGGAAGCGGTGGAAGGTGAATATGAGGAGCAGTTGGAGTATCTGACTGAGTGTCTACGTAAGTATGAGGAATGGAACGAAGAAGCGATGCTGGATGCATTTTTTCGTAATGAGACGCCACAGGATCGCGATGATGATAAGTGCCTGATCTGGATTTCATTGAAAGAGGGAGAGAGCTTGCATGAAAATCAGAAATAAACTGCTGATCGGCTTTGGATCGCTTATGGCGATCCTCCTTGTGCTGACGCTAATCAGCTATGACCGTATGGGGAACCTGAATGAGCAGCTGAATCAGGTTTACCAGGACCGATATGTGAAGGTCCGGAAAACAACGGCTATTCGTGGTCAGGTGAATGATATGGCTAAAGTTATGGCCAACCTGATTTTAAATCCGGGCTCCTCCGTCGGCGAGGCCAAACGTGAGCTTGATGATATTTCTGCTACTGGAACGAAAGTGCTGGCAAGTCTGCAAACAAATTCAGGCACCAGTGAAGAGCAGCAGCAGGTTGATCGGGTAGCCGTCGCCTGGAATGAATTTCTGAGTTACGAACAAAGGTTAGTTTCTTTGCTGGGACAAGATCGCATTGATGAGGCTAACGCTTTCCGCAATAGTACTGGTTTACCTGCTCAAGAGGAGGCAATGGACAGCATTAATGCCCTTGCCGTTTTTCAGGATCGGGAGATTGATAACGACATGAAGCAAGCCAATCAGGCCTATGAGGAATCTGTACAGATTACCACAATTCTGATGGCCGCCGGTCTGATCATGGGCTTATTGGTTATTTTGTGGGTGCTCCCAAGCATTGCCAAAGGTCTAAATATCGTTAATCTCATGATTAATGGTTTCGGCAAGGGAAAATACAGGGCCATTAGCCGAATGAGTGTTTCTTCCAAGGATGAAATCGGGGAGGTCGCTCGTGTATTTCAACAAATGGCCGGAGACTTGGAAGAAAAGCGGAGATTTGAGCATTCTGTCCTTCAAACGCAGAAGGATCAAACTTGGCTTAATGCCAATACTGCTCGGGTAACTGAGCTGTTCCGTGGTGTGAATTCACTGGAGCAGGTTGCTCAGATGTTCATTAGTGAGTTTACGCCCATCTTGGGAGGTAGCTATGGAGCCATCTATTTGCAAGGGAAAGATGTAGAAGACAACCGTTTTAAGTTATACGGTTCCTATGCAAAGGTGACTGGCGAAAATTCGATTAGGGACGTTATCCATGTGGGCGAAGGCTTGCTCGGACAATGTGTTCTGGATCGTAAGCCGATCTTGATTACAGAGGCTCCTGACGGATATTTGTCCATAGGCTCTGCCTTAGGAGAAAGTAAGCCCGTGGGAATTATGATTTTTCCTATTTTGTTCGAGGATGAGTGTATCGGTGCTGTAGAAATAGCGTCACTGGATCGCTTCAGTGATCTGGAAACGAAGCTGTTTGCTCAATTAGTAGAGAGCTTGGGGATCATTCTGAACAACATCAAGGGACGGATGCGTGTAGAGCAATTGCTGCGCGAATCTCAGGCACTTACTGAGGAATTGCAATGCCAATCCGAAGAACTACAAACTCAGCAAGAGGAACTCAAGCGCTCCAACGAAAATTTGGAGGAGCAAACAGAAGAACTCAAGCGTTCAGAGGAATTGTTACAACGTCAACAAGAAGAATTGGAGCATTTTAATACTGAACTGATTGCCAAAACTAGAGCGCTAGAAGAACAGGTTCGAGAAGTAGAAGAAAAGAACGATGAGATCGAACGTGCACGAGCTCAGTTGGAGCAACAGGCCATGCAGCTAGGAATCACCAGCAAATACAAATCCGAGTTTTTGGCCAATATGTCTCATGAGCTGCGTACTCCGCTAAATAGCTTGCTTATTCTTTCTCAGCTCTTGTCTGAGAACAAGGAAGGCAATCTTAAGCCAAAGCAAGTGGAATATGCACAAACCATTTATATGTCAGGCGCCGATTTGTTGAAAATGATTGATGAAATTCTGGATTTATCCAAAGTGGACGCTGGAAAAATGGATATTAACCATGAAGCGGTCCATTTGAAGGAACTGGAACTGTTTGTGGAGCAGAATTTTGCTCCGGTCGCAGCCAAACGTGAGCTTCAACTGCATACCGAAATTGAAGAGAACCTGCCGGATGCCATTATCAGTGACGGTTATCGTCTCAAACAAATTTTACGTAATTTGCTGTCTAATGCCTTCAAGTTCACCACGGAAGGTTCTATTCGTTTCATTGTATCTCGGGCAAACGGAGAGCAGCTTCCTGGTCTGCTAAATCCACGAAGATCCTATCTGGCTTTATCTGTGCGTGATACGGGCATTGGGATTGCTTCCGATAAAACGGATCTGATCTTCGAAGCCTTCCAGCAGGTAGACGGTACAACCAGCCGGAAATATGGGGGGACAGGACTAGGTCTGTCGATCAGCCGCGAGCTTTCCAGATTGTTGGGCGGCGTTATTACGGTGGAATCCGAGCAGGGACAGGGCAGTTGCTTCACATTGTATTTGCCGGAACAAACGCCAACGGCTGAGGATATGGACTCTCATTCGAGAGAGGGATTTAACGGTACGGATGTGAATTCGGATTTTGAGAATGTGGCAGCCTCGGCAGAAACGGACCTTCCCATGATTATGCCTGCTGAACGGTTGCCATTATATCAGATGCCTTCGAAAAACAAAGCGAAGGACATTATACATCCGGGAGACGACCGAAACGAGATTACCTCGCAGGATAAAGTGCTGCTGATTATTGAGGATGATATTAATTTTGCTAATATTTTGTACGATATGGCCCGTAGCCGGGGCTTTAAAGCACTGATCGCTCTCCAAGGAGACGATGGGCTCAACATGGCTCAATCTTATTTGCCGGACGCTATTATACTAGATATTCAATTACCTGTAATGGATGGATGGTCCATTTTGGGTGAGCTAAAAGGAAATTCATCAACACGTCATATTCCAGTGCATGTTATTTCGGTCATAGATGATGTGAAGCAGGGCTTAATGATGGGCGCGATTGCCTATCTCAAAAAGCCTTCCTCGAAGGAAAGTCTGGATAAGGCATTTTCACATATAAAATCGTATACGGACCAAATGGTCAAACGTCTCCTTGTGGTTGAAGATGATGATAATCAGCGTAAATCCATTATTGAGCTGATCGATCATGATGATGTTGCCATTACGGCGGTATCGACAGGTCAGGAAGCACTGAATGAGCTAGCTACCCAGCGGTATGACTGCATGGTACTGGATCTGATGCTGAGCGACATGACTGGTTTTGAACTGCTGGATCGTATTCGAGAGAACGAGCAGCTAACTGATCTGCCGATCATTATTTATACAGGCAAAGATCTGGATAGCAAAGAAGAAACGCAACTTCGCAAATATGCAGAGTCTATTATTATTAAGGATGTTAAATCGCCGGAACGGCTTTTAGACGAAACAACGTTGTTCTTGCATCGTGTAGAGGCGAATCTTCCTGAGGATAAACGCAAAATTTTGCAGAAGCTATACAACAAGGAAGAACTGTTTGAAGATAAAAAAATATTGTTGGTAGACGATGATATTCGCAATGTATTTGCTCTGTCCAGCGTGCTGGAAAGCTATCGTATGGAGGTTACCTTTGCGGAAAATGGAAGAGAAGCACTGGAACTGCTGGAACAGACACCTGATTTTGATCTGGTTCTGATGGATATGATGATGCCGGAAATGGATGGATATGAAGCGATGCGACGTATCCGGCTAATGCCACAATTCGAGAAGTTGCCTATTATTGCCCTGACAGCCAAGGCCATGAAGGATGATCGTTCCAAGTGTATTGAGGCAGGCGCTTCCGATTATGTAAAAAAACCGATTCAAACCGAACAGCTTTTATCATTAATGCGGGTGTGGTTGTATTCGTAACCCAAAAAATTGGGTAATATAAATCGACACATGATTGGAGCGGCACAGGCAAAACCTATTTAGGAATTGGAGAGAGATTATGACATCTAAGGATATGGCGGATAATGCTGCTAATGAAGTGAAATCGAATGATACTGAGCGGGAATTGATTGAGATTGAGCTGTTGCTGGAAGGTATACATCGGCTGTACGGCTACGATTTTCGTAACTACGCTCTGCCATCGATTAAGCGGCGTGTTTATTATCATGCGCAGTCCGAGAATGTAAGCACGATATCAGGACTTCAGGAGAAGGTGCTGCATGATCGCAGCGCCTTCGATAGACTGGTGCAAAGCCTTTCCATTCCGGTGACCGAGATGTTCCGTGACCCGGAGCTGTTTCTGAATTTTAGGCAGAAAATCATTCCTATTTTGCGAACGTATCCGTACATTCGAATATGGCATGCAGGTTGCTCCACAGGCGAGGAAGTATATTCTATGGCGATCTTGCTGCATGAAGAAGGCTTATATGATAAGGCCCGCATTTATGCGACGGATATGAATAACCTGTCTTTACAGCAGGCGAAGGAAGGCGTATACGGGATCGACAGAATGAAGCTGTATACCAAAAATTATTTGGAGTCCGGGGGCACGCAATCGTTCTCTGAATATTATACAGCCAAGTATGATTCAGTGATGTTTCATCCTTTTTTACAGAAAAATATTATTTTTGCGGAGCACAACTTAGCGACTGACCGGTCCTTTAACGAGTTCAATGTTATTTTTTGCCGGAATGTCATGATCTATTTTAACGACGAACTTCGCAACCACGTGCATGGGTTGTTTTATGATAGCTTGAGTCATTTTGGTGTGTTGGTGCTTGGGGCCAAGGAATCCATACATTTTACCGATTATAGTGATTCCTACGAGCCGCTGGACCGGATAGAAAAAATTTACCGGAAGATTAAATAGAGATGCTTAGGAGGATTCCATGGGGCTTCATGAACCGATTCATATATTGCTGGTAGATGACAGACCTGAGAACCTGCTCGCTCTTGAGGCGGTGCTGGAGAGTGAACAATATAATTTGGTAAAGGCCACATCCGGGGAAGAAGCGCTGCGATGTCTATTAAAAGATGAATTTGCAATCGTAGTCCTGGATGTGCAGATGCCGGGTATGGATGGAATTGAGACCGCAAAGTTAATCAAGGCCAGAGAGAAAACAAAGGATATTCCGATTATCTTTATTTCAGCTAACAGCAAGGAAGCGGAGCATTTATTTGCGGGGTATTCAGCGGGCGGTATTGATTATATGGTGAAGCCGTTCATCCCTCAAATTCTCAAGTCCAAAATTGAAGGCTTCGTGCAAATGTATCTGACAAACAAGCGCTTGAAGACACAGTCCATGCTGCTTCATCAGAAGACCCAGCAGCTGGAGAAGATGAACAGCGAACTGATTGCCGCCAAGGAGGCAGCAGAGATTGCTGCCAATGCCAAAACGGAATTTCTGGCGATGATGAGCCATGAGATCCGCACACCTATGAACGGCGTCATTGGCATGATTGATTTGCTGATGGAGACGGAGCTGCAAAGTGACCAACAGGAATATGCCGATATCATCCGTCGTAGTGCAGACGCGCTGGTAGCAGTCATTAATGATATTCTGGACTTCACTAAGCTGGAGTCAGGCAAAATGGAGGTAGAGGAATATCCTTTTGATCTGGTTTCCTGTATCAAGGAAGTTTTCAGCCTATTTACGGTAGAGGTGAACCGAAAGAACTTGGAACTGGTTTATTTCCTCGATGAACAGATGCCTCCTGTGTTATATGGAGATATGGGAAGATTGCGTCAAGTATTGATTAACCTGGTATCCAATGCCGTCAAATTTACAGACCGGGGCGGGGTGTATGTCTTCGCATCTGTCAAAGAGCAAAGCGACAATGGACTTACCGTTGAGTTTTCTGTGAAGGATACAGGCATTGGTATTGATCCCGCTAAGGTTGGAAGGCTGTTTCAGCCCTTTTCCCAACTGGATTCTTCAATGACGCGTAAATATGGTGGAACCGGGTTAGGACTCGCCATTTGTAAAACCTTAGTGAATATGATGGGCGGAGATATCCGTGTAGATACGAGCGGAGAACAGGGCGTGACGTTTCATTTTACAATGAAGCTTGGCTTTGCTCAGGAAAATGAACTGGAGGGGGAGTCCAGCCACGACTGGGAAATTCCACATCGGGAATCTCCAAGCCGTAAACCTGTACTGGTCGTAGATGATCATCCGATTAACCAGAAGCTGATGGTTAATATACTGGATAAGCTCGGTTTAGCTTCAGATGTGGCAGCAGATGGGCAACAGGCGCTTGATATGGTCATGGCGAATCAGGACTATGACTATATCTTTATGGACTTGCAGATGCCTGTGATGGACGGTCTGGAGTGTACGGGTAGAGTGCGTGAGCAATTGGCGGGAAGATCCCAACCTGCCATTATCGCCATGACGGCTAATGTGATGGAGGGTATTCAGCCTCGATGTATTGAAGCTGGGATGAACGATTATATCAGTAAGCCCGTTAAAATCAGCAGTGTAAAACAGGCGTTGCTACGGCATTCTCCGGACCATTTTCCAATGCAGCCGGGTAAAGAACAAATCAATGAAGCCTAGATGGTGGCATTTGGTAGTGTTTAAAAAGTTATACCGTGATTCAAACGATCGTATAATGGGTTAGTATGTAGGGAAATCTTTTTTCGGGAGAGTAGGCCTATGAATACAAATAAAAATGAGAAGTTTAATGCAATTACAGAAACAACCGATGGCGTAAATACCGTTTATCTGAGTGGAGAGTTGGATCTTTCGGTAGCACCTGATTTTCGTCTGGTGATGGAGCCTTTGGTGGGGGAGTCCAGCCAAGATTTGATTATTAACTTGAGAGACCTTAAATACATTGACAGCACGGGGATTGGTATCTTGTTATCCATTTTAAAAGCAAGGCATGGGATGGAGTCTCGCTTTGCTGTTCAAGAGGTACCGCCTCAAATTCAAAAGCTGTTTGATATGACCGGTATTGCCAAATTCTTTGTCCCCCAGGAGAATTCCCAATAGGAAAGGAAAGAAAAAGAAATGAATGCTCAAATTCAAAAAGTAGTTCTTAATTTGCCGGCAACTGCTGACTTTGTTGATATTGTAAGATTAAATTTATACGGTATTGCCGCGAAAATGGGATTCTCTTATGAGGATATTGAAGACATGAAAGTGGCTGTATCGGAAGCCTGTAATAACTCTGTCCTTTATGCATATGGTCATGAGGGGGGAGTCGTGGAAGTAATATTCGAATTTGATGAAGTTTCGTTGTCCATTCGTGTCAAAGATGAAGGGGAGAGCTTTGAACGTGTGGAGGACCCGTCCCGTATCGCATCCTTGCATGACAAGGAGTTGAATGATGCGCAGATAGGCGGATTAGGCTTTTATCTCATGCAGGCGCTTATGGACGATGTCCATATCTTGAATGAGACAGGAAAAGGCACCGAAGTGGTGCTTGTAAAGCGACTGACCAGAAGTGAGGAAAGAGTATGAATGAAAAGGTAACTCCCCCGGAGTCGATGGATGAAGCCGTTGGTCTAATCTGGGAGTACCAGCAAACAAAAGATAACGAGATTGCTACCGTGCTGATCCGTAAGTATGAGCCGATGGTCAAGATGGCTGCTGGGAAGATCTCCCGTAACCGTCCGGACTTATACGAGGATTTATATCAGACCGGTCAGATGGCTTTGATACGTCTGCTTCAGCAATACGATATCAGCTTGGGTATCCCATTTGAACCATACGCTATGAAAAGTATGCTGGGACATATGAAAAATTATTTGCGCGACAAATCCTGGTACATCCAGGTTCCTCGCCGCATTAAAGAAAAGGGTGCGCTTGTTCAACATGCTATTGATGAACTGACCGTTAAATTGGAACGCTCACCCAATGTGGACGAGATTGCGACCTATTTGGATCTTACCGTGGAAGAAACGATTGAGGTGCTTGCTGGCCGTGAGTGCTATCACTATGTTTCACTGGACTCGCCTTTATCCCAGGATGAGAGTGCAGCTACGTTAGGCGAGCTCATTAGCTCGGATGCTAACGATTATGACACTGTGGAAAAACGAATGGATTTGCAGCAGGCTTTAAGCCAACTGAAGGAGCAGGAACAAAAGGTGCTTCTTCTGGCATTTCAGGACGGTCAATCTCAACGTGCGATTGCACAGACGTTGGGCGTATCGCAGATGAGCGTTTCCCGTATTCAGAAGCGGGCAACGGAAAAGCTGAAGCAGATTATGTCTAATTCCTCTATTTCATGAGTAGATGGCAGATTATATGGCTTAAAATATTTGACGTCACATCGTAAGGACACGTTATTCCGATATGGGAAGCGTGTCCTTTTTATAAAGCGAAAAAGGTTGGGAGGAAGGTTGGAATCCATGACAGCATTTGAACAGATTTCTTCCTTTCGTGGAGGATGGGAATGGTGGGACATCAGTGCTGGGAATTGGCAAGATTCGGTCATACAGCATTTGAAGGAGAAGCTCCCAGAAGCCTCAGAATGGCTGGACAAGGTAGAGGACATTCCATCCAGCTTTATATCTGTGCGCTTTCCAGATGGCAATCAGCCCTTAATGTACGGGTCGCTGATCTACTCTGTTCAGGAGGAGATCGACAGTCAGCGCAATTGCAACAAGTTTTATTTTCTGGTCCTAAATCAGAAGTTAGTGACGTTAAATCTGGATCAAAATACCCGTGAAATCATGCACACCGCGGAACGCCAAAAAATGCTGGAACAGTGTGAGGATGCAGCTGATGGCATGTTTGTATTGGCGAGAGCCGTGCTCCATTACTTTCATACAGGTATGGATAAGTTCGAGATCAACCTGAGAAGACTGGAAGAGGACATGGAGAAAAGGAATGCTCGTACGCTGATGGATTCTATATTGAATGCACGTTTCGAGCTGTTGTATTGGAGCAATATGTTCATTCCCTTTTCAGAGCTGGTGACGGCTTCTCGGGAGGCATATCTGGATAAACTGGAGGAGAATCGTTTTTTCAAGCAGTTACTTTACCGTGTTACTCGGATGGAAGGACTTTTCCTGCATTATGAAAAGGAAATCGACACATTGATCTCCATTGACGACGCCATTTCTGCATTTAGGGGGAATGAGATTACAAAGACGCTCACCATTGTCACCGCTGTATTTACACCAGCAACTGTAGTGGGCGCTATATGGGGCATGAACTTTGAAAATCTGCCTTGGATTAAAACAGGCTGGGGTTTTACCACCGTGATTATTGCCACACTGCTAAGTATGGCGGGAATGTACGGCTGGCTGATGATGAAGGGGTGGACAGGAGACTTATTGAAGGCTAACAAGCGCAACAAATTGTAGCGGCTGACTACAGCTGTTACAATTTACAAATAAAAAACGATCCATCGTAACTGGAGGCTCTTTGAGGAGTCTGTTATCGGTTACGATGGATCGTTTTTAAATGAGATAGGAACAATTACTTAGTACCTTGGCTCATTTTGATATATCCTAATAATTCGGCGATGAAATCTCCGATGACCGGAAGATTTAATTGTACCAGGAAACTGAGCAACCAAGCGAGCAAGGCGAGTATGACCACTGTACCCAGCGTAAGGCCGAGACCACGTGCAATCCCTGCGGTCAGATTGCTCATAATTCTTCTTTTAGTGCTGGAGTAGTTCTCCAGAATATCTTTGAACTCTGCTCTTTCGAGCGTATCTGCTATTTGATCTAAGCGTTTGTTAAGCCGCTTGACCTCATGGCGCAGCTCAAAAGGATGCTCATTTACATCAAAGTCTCTCTCCTGATCATGCGTTTTAACATGATCAGGAGCGGAAGAAGCCTGCTTGGATGAAACCTCATCTGGCTGATCTTGAGCCTGTAAGGGATGAAAGGTTCTTTTGTTGTTCGCGGTAAGATCATCTCCATAGGAGTTTGGCTTGCTCATTGTCATCCCAGCCTTTCTATCATTTAAAAACAGCCAGCTTCTTGCATGCTGGCTGTTCAGTGTCTAGGGCTTATTTTTTTTCATCTGAATGTGTAACTATTAGGAATTAGCATTCAATTGTTTCTGTGTATCCTTGGCCGCCTGAGCCGTTGCATCCATAACTTCTTTATCCGCTTTGGCCGCTTCATTAGCGACATCGGCAGAAGCTTTGGTTACGCTGGAAACGATATTGTCTTTGCTCTCGGATACCGTTTTGGCTACATCTGCTGTTTTGGTGGAAACGGTTTTGGCCAAATCTGTCGCTTTGCTGCTAACTACAGATGCCACGTCCTTTGTTTTATCGGAGACAACTGTAATTTTATCAGACAGATCACTACGCAAATCACGACCCGGCTTCGGCGCGAACAGCAGGGCTGCGGCAGCACCAATCAAACCTCCAATAAATAAACCTTTTGCAAAACCTGAAGTACTTGCCATATTTTGATTGTCAATGTTACTCATGTTATATCACTCCTCTTATAGAATAAAAAATATATATAAATTTTAGGTAGCCCTTCTTAATAGCCTGGACACAAGTCCGAGCAAGAACACGAACAATGCGGTTCCGAGTATGGCTGGAATGACTGCAAAATCTCCGATGACCGGGCCCCAGTCTCCCAATAGCATGACACCTAGCCAAGCTCCTACAAATCCAGCAATCATAGAGCCCGCAATGCCGCCAGGCATTTCATGACCAGCCAGTGCATCGCCAATCAATCCGATAATAATAGCCATTACAATACTTAGTACAATTCCCCACACAAGGATCGCCTCCCTTATCCTAAGTTCACAAAACCATAACGTTTTTAATGAAGGCTGAGCTTCGATATTGCTGAGCCTTGCTTACTTCGTATATAAACGTCGTGACCCGGAGTGAAACAAAAAGCCGTCTCGGACATTTACCGGTGGGGAGTGGAAGGAAGCTTCATGCGCGCTCGCCAATAGATCACAGGAACGGTAAACACCAGCCAAATTATACCTGCAATATAGCCACCCACAATATCTGTAGGAAAGTGAACGCCTAGATATACGCGGCTTAATCCAATCAAGAGAATCAGTAGTGCACCAAGAACACACGGAAGAAAGAGCGAACGCCCACGAATCTTTCGTTCTATGGCCCAAATGGCAAATATCATTCCGAAAAATCCCATGGAAATCATCGCATGACCGCTGGGAAAACTATAACCCCCGGCTTCAACCAAATGTTGAAGTGACGGGCGTTCCCGTTGCAAAATTTCCTTAATGAGCGTATTCAGCACCCACATCGCCGTAAAGCTGCTTAGGATCGCAAAGGAATAAGTTTTTGAACGAAGACTGACCCAACACAAGGTAGCAGCACCGAGGGCGATGATCAACGACATGCGGAATGAACCTAAAGATGTAATGAATATAGCGATGGTTAGCAGTTGGTAACGAGCAGTTGCTGTGTCTGGAAAAACGGCATCCTGTATGCGTTCATCCCAATATAGAAAAGGAGCTGTGCCAATCCACTTCACAGAGTAGGCGATGAGCAGCAACACAGCGATCATGATAATAGATGCATACAGACTACGACGCAAATAGCTTGGTAGGAACCGGGATGGTTGGGGTTCATGGGATAGCATATGTAATAAATCTCCTCCTTATGGCTGTAATAGATTCAATTTTTCGTACTATTAACTTAACTAATAATGAACTTAAGAGCAAAACCCGACGGCGACGACAGGCTGATTGAGGCATATAAGCCCGGGGTAAAGGGATCGTATCACAGCGTTTGTAATGCCAGGGCCGGAAGTGGAATAGTCATCACGAAGCAAAGCTGCTTTACGGAACTGTAATCCATGGAGGTGTTAAGGATGATTAAAATAGTGACATCGGCAGAAAGACATACCTCAAATAAAGGATGGATTCATAGTGAGTTTAGCTTTTCATTTGCCGATTATGAAGATCCGAGCAATGCCCATTTTGGTTGTATGCTAGCCCATAATGATAACGAGCTTGAACCGCAGCAAGGCTTCAAAAGACATCCGCATCACGATTTGGAAATCGTCACCTATGTAATTGAAGGCCAATTGCATCATAGCGACAGCTTGGGACATGAGCAGGATTTAAAAAGCGGCTCGATCCAGGTTCTGAGTGCAGGCACCGGAATTGAACATGAAGAGCGAAATACTGGGGATGAAAGACCGGTCCGCTTTTTGCAAATGTGGTTTTTACCCGAAAGTCCAGGCATTCAGCCTTCTTATCAGGTGCAAAGATTCAAGCACAGTGAACGTCTAAATCGGCTTCAGCCTGTTGTGTCTGGTTCAGAAGTGGAGGGAGCGTTATCCATCGCGCAGGATATAAATCTGTATCTGAGTAGATTGGAAAAAGGACAGCAGCTTGAATATCCGCAGCAAGAGGAGCGCCGCACCCACATCTATGTAGTTAGCGGTCATGTAGAAGTCACATGCCAGGATGGGGATTTTCAGTTAGGGCCTGGTGATGCCGCGCGAATTCAAAAAAGCTGTACATTAAAGATACGAGCTACAGGTAATGAGGATATATCTGAACTGGTGTTAGCGGATTTGCCTTGAAGCATCCTTGAGTGAGTGAAGAAGTGTATGAAAATGCGCATATGCAATCGAAAAAAATAAAGCTCGTATCCCGGTGCACGTCTGTTGAGACGAGCGGAGCTACGAGCTTTATTTACGCTGACAGGGCACTATCATGAAGGCTGTTGTTCATGATGATAGGTTGTAATACAGCTAAGCTGTATTCCTATAAGCTATTTCAGGAGGATTTGCGTAATCTGCCCAGTTCAGAAACAATAGCTTCAACCTCTGAAATGCTCAGGTTAGGCTTGCTTATCACCATATCATAGACATCATGGATGTCCTCGTATTGCTCCAGCGAGAAAGCGGATGCCTGCATAGCAGCACCACTCGCCATACGGAGCTTGGTTTTAATACCCTCAATCATATACTCAATGTTGGCATGAGACGGTACAGACAAATCCATCGTTAATTTTCCATCCTTTCATAACAGGGGAAGTTGCCTGTATTGTATCATGTTTTTGTTGTAGAATGTACTGAAAGCCAGATTACTGATATACAACCGAATCAAGGAGGATGGACAAAGTTGTCTTTGTATAATCGAGCTTCCGCACCCGGTCGCTCGTCCTTAGAACATAATGTAAAGAAAACAGATCGAGATGGACTCGCGCCGTTTTTCCGAGAAATTCATCATCAGCATGCTATAGATAAGTTGACTTTTGTTTGCATCGGTACAGATCGCTCATCGGGTGATTCACTCGGGCCACTGGTAGGCACCATGCTCAAGGAGCAAGGCTTTCCGCACGTGATTGGCACAATGACGGAGCCCTGTGATGCGGATCATCTGGTTTCATACTTGGAGTGCATTCCCCAAGATCATCATGTGATCGCCATAGATGCATGTCTTGGACAGCACGGCTCAACGGGAATGTTTCTTATTGCGCGTGAACCGCTAACTCCTGCGCGATCGGTGGGGCTGTCTCTGCCGTCTGTTGGTCATTATAGTGTTGCAGCGATTGTGAATGAGCGCAGCCCCAAACCCTATTGGACACTCCAAATGACGTCGCTTCACTTGGTCATGACAATGGCTGCGCATATTGCTAATGCGGCGGCTTATGAATTTGGTTTGAAAACAGCTTCGCAAGATTTTCCAGAGGGTTACCGTTTCAGATATTGATGGTCTGCTTAATAATATACATCAGCATTGTTCTACTTAATAATATATTCAGCTCCAATAGATTATATACAGAGAAGGAAGGGTTCCATATGGAAAAGGTATTATGCGAAGGAACGACGATCTGCTATGCCGAACAGGGAAAAGGAGAACCGATCATTTTATTGCACGGTTTTTGCGGAAGTTCCTCCTATTGGGATGAGGTTGTTCCCTTGCTGTCCCAAAGCTATCGTTGTATTGTTCCAGACTTGCGTGGACACGGACGCAGCGATGCTCCACTAGGAGCCTATACTATTGATCAAATGGCAGATGATGTGCTTAAACTTCAAGAACAATTGGACATCCCTCAGGCTGCCTGGTTTGGTCACTCCCTAGGAGGCTATCTAGCCCTTTCGGCAGTGCAGAGACATGCAGAGCGCCTTACAGCCTTTGGACTGATTCATTCCACAGCTTATGCAGATACGGACGAAGGTAAAGAAAAGCGGAATAAGGCTGTATCCACCATCCAAACGGAGGGGATTACAACCTTTGTAGATGGACTTGTACCGGGGCTATTTGCTCCTGATCATGTGGAGTCGATGTCCAGCCAATTACTGAAAGTCAAAGAAATTGGCTACAAAACACCACCACAAGGAGCCGTAGGAGCATCACTGGCTATGCGCGAGCGTACTGATCGTCGGGATGTATTGTCGGCTTCTGCATTGCCGGCCCTTTTAGTAGCGGGTGAGCAGGATCAGGCGGTTCCTCCAGCGCGGACGTTTACAACAGATCGGGCCGGAGTAACTCAGGTTACCCTACCGGAAGCAGGTCACATGAGCTTGTTCGAAGCACCGGAGTTATTAGCGAACGCTATCTTGACATTTTTAGAGCAGAACTTGAAAAAATAGACTAAGGGAAGCCCAAAAAACCGAAACCTTCTGAGGTGATAATCAGAAGGTTCTGGTTTTTTGTGTAGTCAATTATTTTTAGGAGTGTAAGGTGTCTAATTTATGTTGCTTTTGTTAAAGGCAAACGCTGTCGGCAAACCGTCAATACTCTCCAAATTTTTCTCATAGGCATATCTTTTAAGTGCTTCTTCTCCCATCTGAATTGAGACTTCCTTCAGCTTTTCCCGTTCGCTCGTGTATGTCATGAAGGGAACCGCAAAACCACATGAATTCTGAACCATGTGAATGTCCACAACAATGATTTGTCTTGCACCGGGAAGCGGGTTGAAGAGTGGGTACAGCTCATTCCATTGCTTAGTATCAGGCAGCGCGACGGTACCAGTACCATAGAGCTTTAGTACACTGGGAGCGCCCTCAAATGCACAAAACATGATTGTTACCCGTCCATTCTCGATAATGTGAGCGCTTGTCTCGTTGCCGCTTCCCGCCAAGTCGAGATAGGCTACCCTTTGGTCCGATAGAATACGAAAGGAATCATATCCCTTGGGGGAAAGGTTAACGTGCCCTGTCTTGGATAGCGGTGCTGATCCTACAAAGAAAATGTGCTGCCGCTGTATAAACTCTTGATGTTCCGGTAATATCGAGCTAAATTGTTTACCCAAACTCCATCATCCTTTCTCACAAAAATATTCATATAAATTTTGTTTCTAAAGAAAATAATTAATATGAATTATTTTATGGAATGTTTAAATATACTGATTATTTTTTTGTTTCGTATGAAACAAAAATATCACAACACTAATGAAGAAGCAATATTGATTTTAAAAAAAACGTCATTCGCTAGTCAAATGATCTGCTACAAAGTGCTGTACCGTAGGAATTCACTGCCATACGTGAGCATTCTGACTTCCTGATCATTGATGTTGTTAACTGAGGGTGAAGGTTATAAGTGGTATTTCTGCATGGTAGGGCATTTGGCTTTTAGACAAGGATGTCATACAATCAGAAGACAGAGTTTCTGGTTGTCTAGGCATCGGGATGAAAGGAAGGGAACGGCTTGCTTAGAAAAGATTATTTGCTCAGTATGATGGAAGAATTGACATCCGCAGTAGCATCGGTGCTCGGTCTAAGGCGTGAAAATAAACATGTCGAAGCGCTAAAACAGCTAGATGACCTGCTCAACAAGCAGTTTCGTCTTCGTTCAGATCTGCTCAGACGATTGCCGCCGGAACAAATTATTGAGCTTTTCCGATTGGGCCCTGGAATTGAAGCGGATAAGCTTCAGCAGGTGGCTCGCATTTTAGAGGAAGAAGCCGTGATTTACCTGGAAACCAGCAGAACAGACGAGGGCATACGAATCTTGATGAAATCTCTTCATTTATATTTGTACAGCGATACGAATGGCGCGACTCGTGATCTGCAGGTCTTGCCTGAACGAATAGCGTGTATCGTGAAACTGGTGCGTGAATATGAGCTTCCCCCTGAAACCAGCAAACTGTTGGCTGTTCATTACGAGCGGGAAAACAGGCTGGACGAAGCCGCCGATGTCTGGTTTGGATTGGCATGGGAGCAGCCAGAGCTGCTAGCGGAAGCGGAGACGTTTTATAGTCAATTACTGGATAAGACCAATGCAGAGCTGGAGCTGGGTGGAATTTCACGCCAGGAAGTCACCGAGGGTTTGACCGAGATCACCCAATTACATGAAAGAAAGTGAGATGTACCTTTTGGATTCACTGCGCGAACTTATATACCAATTGACCACGGGAGGATCCCTCATAACAGCGACGCTGAGTCAGCTTCGCAAACGGGAGGATGCTTCTTTTACTAAAGTGCAAATCAAACCTGTAGAATTGAAAAATAAGCTGTATTACCAGTTTGCTTTTCATTATAGCAACAAAGTCATTCATGAAAATCTGACCCCTGACGAAGCTAATGAGCGTATGACTGCCTTGTTTGAGGACACGTTCCGCCAAGGACTTCTATGCGCCAAGGATGCAGACTACCAAGTGCTGATCAGTAAAAAATATAAAGTATCCATTCTGACAAAGTCACCGAGCAAAAGTAAAGCCGACCTGTCTCATAATCGCAAAAAGCAATATGTGCTCGAAGAAGGGGAGCGAATTCCTTTCCTGATTGAGCTTGGGATTATGAATGAGGATGGTAAGGTACTGGCCCGCAAGTATGATAAGTTTCGTCAAATTAACCGGTTTCTCGAAATGGTGCAGGATGTATTGCCCAGCCTTCCGGTAGGCCGCCCATTGACGATTGTAGATTTTGGCTGTGGCAAATCGTATTTGACCTTTGCGCTGTATCACTATTTGGCTGTACAGCAAAAGCGACCATTGCAGATCGTTGGTTTGGACTTGAAGGCAGATGTCATTGAAACCTGTAATGTTCTGGCTCAAAAGCTGCAATATCGACAGTTGGAGTTTCTGGTCGGTGATATCGCAGACTATAACGAACTGGAACAGGTGGATATGGTTGTTACCTTGCACGCTTGTGATACAGCAACAGATGCGGCGCTGGAAAAGGCCGTCCGCTGGGGAGCATCCGTTATTTTGTCGGTTCCGTGTTGCCAGCATGAGCTGTTCAGCCAACTAGAAAATCCGGTATTGGAGCCTTTGCTATCTCACGGTATTTTAAAGGAGCGTTTTTCTGCACTGGCAACGGATGGAATCCGGGCCAAACTGCTGGATATGATGGGATATCGGACACAGCTATTGGAATTTATCGACATGGAGCATACACCTAAAAATATTCTGATTCGTGCCGTCAAAGGGCAGGCGGGAGAACAATCCGTTTTGTGGCGTGAATACACAGCATTTCGGGATTTTATTCATGCTGATCCTTATTTAGAACGCGCTTGTGCGGATTTGCTTCCCGAAGGAGCGGGGAAGAAGCAGACACATAGCTAACAATATAGTAAAAGTGGAGCCACTGCGGGGTGGCTCCACTTTTTTTGTAGTTCACGGTTCATAGTTGCAGTACGCAAACATCTATCCACCATAGGCACTTCTAAAAGCGGTGCACAAAACATCGCGATCCACCTTCCACAATGCTGCGAGCTCCTCACTGACATCTTCGTCCCACCAGTCGCATAGTAGTTTGCGGTTACTATGGTTTTCCGCAATCCAGATAAGGTGTCCGACGACCTTGCGGCAGTAGAGCTCCTCGCCCTGCTTGACCAGATCAGGAGCAATGTGAACAGGCAGACGTTTGCAGGTTCGATACAACTCTTTGATACATGCGCGGCGAATACCACGAGCCGTGGGTAAACGGGATTGTGAATTGTCATGTTTGGGGAATTTGCCGGGAGGCATATTGTACCCCCTCCTCTCTCTCTCAACTTATGCGGGCAGAGGGGTCGGGGTCACTGACCTCCCTATTTGGGCGAAGTGGCGACTTGTTCTGCCGCTGTGATACACTAATGAAAATAGAGAAACAGGCAGGGAGTGGGAAGAGAAGTGGACCAAATATCTAGTATCATTAATTATTTGTTTGAGATCATTCGTAGTCTTGGGTATTTTGGTATTATGCTAGGCTTGATGGTTGAGGTCATTCCAAGCGAAATTGTCCTCGCTTATGGTGGCTTTTTGGTATCCTCGGGTCATATTAATTTTTTTGGCGCAGTCGTTTTTGGAACGATTGGCGGGGTGCTGGCCCAGTTGTTCATTTACTGGATTGGGCGCTATGGCGGCAGACCGGTATTAGATAAATATGGAAAATATATACTTATCAAAAAAAGTCATGTCGACCATGCTGAAGCCTGGTTTAACAAATACGGCACAGGGGTCATTTTCACAGCTCGCTTTATTCCTGTTGTGCGTCATGCCATCTCAATCCCTGCCGGGTTGGCTCGAATGAACGTATGGCGCTTTACTATTTTGACAACGCTAGCGATTATACCTTGGTCTGTTTTGTTTATATATTTAGGTATGCTGCTAGGAGACAAGTGGGAGCAAATTGACGAAGTGGCAGCACCTTACATCAAACCGATTTTGCTGGTTGCTCTTGCACTCTTGATCATTTATTTTGTTATCAAATGGATTTTGTCCAAAAACAAAAAAGGAAGTGTATAACATGAGCCGTACTAATGTATCGCAGTACTTCGGAAAGGGCTTAAGCCCTGAACAGTTTATGGAGGGCATGGAAAAGAACAAAGAAGCCTTCCGCTCTGGGTACGATCAGTTTGTGTGGAATCGCGAAGAGGATCGAGAGTATTTTGAAAGCTTGAACCATCGGGATGATCTGCGCGTGCTTATTTTGGCTGCCGACTGGTGTGGGGACGTGGTGCGCAATGTGCCAGTTGTGTTCCGTGCGCTGGAGAATAGCGGGATTCCGACCGAAGTATTAATCTTGGAAAACCATCAGGCGCTGATGGATGACTTCCTGACAATGGGTGGACGTGCTGTTCCGATTGTGATTTTTGCGGATACAGGAGGTCACGTACTTGGCCACTGGGGACCACGCCCTGCACATGTCCAACAAATCATGATTGGATTCAAACGTGAAAATCCAGATCGGGAAGCTGATGATTATCAAGAAAAAATCGCAGTTGCTCGTAAAGAAATGGCTGAAAAATATGGGGAGGGAACCGAGGTCCATCCTGTGATTGTTCAGGAATTACGCGAGCTGATCTCGGGATTTTAACTTATGACGTTATCTATTCGCAGCTTTAATCTCGGTCCTCTCCAAACAAATGCTTATTTGCTTCAAGGGGATGATCCGCAGCGCGCCGTTATTATTGATCCGGGGATGAATCCGGGTCCTTTGCTCAGAGCTATTGAGCCACTGACCATTGAAGCTATCCTGCTGACTCATGCCCATTTTGACCATATCGGTGGAGTAGAGGAGATTCGCAATACCAAAGGTTGCCCGGTTTATCTGCACGCCTTGGAGCAAGACTGGCTCACATCTCCTAAGCTGAATGGTTCCTTGATGTGGCCAGAGGCATCCCCTCCGATCTCGACGGAACCTGCCGAATATGATTTGGCAGAAGGTCAGCAATTGAACCTGATCGGGCACACGTTCCGGGTTTTCCATACACCGGGCCATTCACCCGGAAGTGTCAGCTTTTTGTGCGGCAAAGATCTTTTTTCCGGGGATGTGCTATTTCGTCAGGGCGTCGGACGCACGGATCTGACGGGTGGTCGGGAACGGGATCTATACGATTCTATTCAGAACAAATTGTTTCCGCTCGGAGATGACGTTACAGTCTATTCCGGTCACGGTCCCAAAACGTCCATCGGTTATGAGAAAGCTAATAATCCGTATATCCGGTAAATGTGATGAACGTTTTCAGTAGGGGCAAAATCAAAGGTGTGACAGGTTTTGCCCCATTTCGACAACAAATTATAAATTATGTATAGACAAAGGTTTTTATTTTTGTTAACATAAATTTATTAAAGTTACATACTAAACTCGCGAAGCACGCAAGCTGTGGATGAATCCCGGTTTGCGTTCTTTTTTTTGCCCATTAAGAGGATAAAGAGGCATGAGGCCGTCAGATCACAAGGGGGAGCAAGAATGAAAAGAAAACATATATTTGGGGTACAACGTGAGATTGGAGGTAGTTTCCGTGTTCCCAATATAATAGATATTGAAGATTCTGTGGTAGGTTCCGAGCCGAAGATCATGACTTGGAAAAAGGTGAAACGACGGAGCGGAATCCCTTCACAAAACTGGCATGTGAGGCTGAATGAACACAGGTTGGGACGTGGAGACGGTCGATTATGAAGATACATAGATGATATAGACAAGCTACTTTTTTTTTAGTAGACTTAGCAGATAAGTTCAGACAAACGGGGGGGCTAACGATGCATCATTTAGGAGCTAGAATTATGATCGTCGCGGATGCTTTTGAGCAGAATCTTCCTGTGGGCGAACATGGTTATATCATTGCTTACGACCGTAATGCGGACAATGCTTTTGACTATGTCATTCGCGTACCGAAGGTGAACCGCAACTTTTTTGTACCATCCGGGGACATCGAGCTGGAAGAGAGTATTCTCAAGCTGGAAGCCGAGCGGATTGAGCGTGAAGCGCTGATAGATTACGCCCTTGCTACTCATAATGAGAAACTGTTCAAGCATGTAATGAACGGTGGTCTTGATTCGGTAGAGACTGAAGAGGAAGAAGAAACCGCGGCAGAGTTGTTGTCACAGGCTGATTTTATCAGACAAGTCAATTTGCGTGCTTGGATATAGGAGTCGGCTACTGCCGACTCTTTTTAAAAATATATAATGGGCACAATCTCAGCTCCTATAGTTTTCTCGAAAGAGCACCGAGAGGTGCTTTTTTTATATCCTTTTAGCAACATTTACCTCATTGATGTACAGTTTGCTTCTGTACCGCGTCAAAGATTGAATTGTAAAGGGTTCTATCCTATAATTAAAAACGTTATTTCGAAGTTCGGTGCAGCATTTTTTAATATCAGGATTTTGCAAAATTCAATTCCAGTCGCTCCGAAGTGCAATATATAGATGAACTAAACCATTTTGATCTATATCTTGCTCATTGGAAGCCGCCTATAGGATTTTTTGCAAAATCCTCATATACATGAGGAGGGTTTTGTATGAACATTTCCACGGAAGATGTCCGTCACGTAGCCAAGCTGTCCAGGTTGAATCTGACCGCGGCTGAGGAAGAAACGATGACAGGACAATTAAACGCCATTCTCCATTATGCGGAGAAGCTGAATGAGCTGGATACGGAGCAGGTAAAACCGACCACTCATGTGCTGCACGTCAGCAATGTCATGCGAGACGACGAAGTTCGCGAAAGTTTGACACATGAGCAAGTGATGCGCAATGCACCTGAAGAAGAAGACGGACAGTTTAAGGTTCCTGCTGTTCTGGAATAGATCTCATATTTGAAAGGAGGATGCAAATTGAGCTTGTTCAATAACACATTGCCCGAGATACATAACAAGCTGCATCAAAAGGAAATTTCCGTGAGTGATCTGGTGGGACACGCTCTGGAGACAATTGGTGCGCGGGAAGACAAGATCAGAGCTTATATTACCGTTGACGAGGAACAGGCCCGTGCATCCGCACGTCAGCTGGATGATCAGCTGATTTCCGGAGAGGAAAGAGGGCTGTTGTTTGGCCTGCCGGTTGGTATTAAGGATAATATCGTGACAGAAGGGCTGCGTACAACATGTGGCAGTCAGTTTTTGAAAAATTTTGATCCCGTTTACGATGCCACAGTTGTTAGCAAGTTACGCGCAGCGCAAACCGTGACACTCGGTAAAATGAACATGGACGAATTCGCCATGGGCGGCTCTAACGAGAACTCCAGCTTTTTCCCTGCACGTAACCCTTGGGATTTAGAACGTGTTCCCGGCGGTTCCAGTGGCGGCTCAGCTGCGGCTGTTGCAGCGGGTGAGGCTTATTTCACACTCGGTTCGGATACAGGTGGTTCCATTCGCCAGCCTGCTTCTTACTGCGGTGTAGTTGGCCTGAAACCAACCTATGGTCTAGTATCCCGTTTTGGACTGGTGGCTTTTGCCTCCTCTTTAGACCAAATTGGACCCATTACTAAAAATGTTCAGGATTCAGCCTATGTCCTACAAGCCATTGCAGGTTATGACCAGAAGGACTCCACTTCTGCGAAGGTAGACATTCCTGATTATTTGAACGCTTTAACCGGGGATGTAAAAGGACTTCGTATCGCTGTGCCTAAAGAGTATCTTGGTGAGGGCGTCGATCCTCAGGTCAAGGAAAAGGTGCTGGATGCACTGAAAACGCTGGAAGGACTGGGTGCTGTTTGGGAAGAAGTGTCTCTCCCTCACACAGAATATGCGGTAGCTACATATTACCTGCTGGCTTCATCCGAAGCGTCATCCAATCTGGCCCGTTTTGACGGCGTGCGCTATGGTGTGCGTTCTGACAATCCGGACAACCTGCTTGATCTATACCATCAGTCCCGTACGCAGGGGTTTGGTCCCGAGGTGAAGCGTCGGATTATGCTGGGTACCTATGCACTCAGCTCCGGGTACTACGATGCCTATTATTTGAAAGCTCAAAAAGTGCGCACACTGATTAAACAGGATTTTGATCGTGTATTTGAACAATATGATGTGATTATCGGACCTACTGCACCGACAACTGCTTTCAAAATCGGCTCGCAAGTGGACGATCCATTAACAATGTATTTGAACGATATTTTGACGATTCCGGTAAGCTTGGCTGGTGTGCCAGCCATCAGCATTCCGTGTGGTCTTGCGGATGGAATGCCAGTCGGACTACAAATTATCGGAAAAGCCTTTGACGAGTCTTCCGTGCTACGCGTAGCTCATGCTTTTGAACAAAATACCGAATTTCACAAGCAGCGTCCGCAGCTGTAATTTGCCAAAAAGGAGGGAACCTATTCATGTCTACAACTACATCCAAATATGAGACGGTCATCGGACTTGAAGTGCACGTGGAATTGCATACGAAGTCTAAAATATTCTGTGGATGCTCGACATCCTTCGGAGCACCACCCAACTCTCATACATGTCCGGTCTGTCTCGGTCATCCAGGGGTGCTGCCGGTATTGAACCGTCAGGCCGTTGATTATGCGATGAAAGCAGCAATGGCGCTGAATTGCACCATTGCTGATGTGAGCAAGTTTGACCGCAAGAACTATTTTTACCCCGACTCACCTAAGGCTTACCAAATCTCACAATACGATCAACCCATTGGCGAAAATGGCTGGATTGATATTGAAGTGAATGGTGAGACAAAGCGTATCGGTATTACCCGACTGCATCTGGAAGAAGACGCAGGGAAATTAACACATGTTGATGGTGGCTACGCATCTTTGGTCGATTTTAACCGGGTCGGCACACCATTGGTCGAGATCGTTTCGGAGCCGGAAATATCTTCGCCGGAAGAAGCCAAGGCCTATCTGGAAAAAATACGTGCCATTATGCAGTATTGTGACGTATCCGATGTGAAGATGGAGGAAGGATCACTTCGCTGCGACGCGAATATCAGCCTTCGTCCGCATGGACAAAAAGAGCTGGGAACTAAAGCGGAACTGAAAAACATGAACTCCTTCCGTGGCGTACAGCGCGGACTGGAATATGAACAGTTCCGCCAGGAGCAGACGCTGGACGAAGGCGGAACGATTGTACAGGAGACACGTCGTTGGGATGAAGCGCAAGGTAAAACTTTATCCATGCGTGGTAAGGAACAGGCCCATGACTATCGTTATTTCCCAGACCCGGATCTCGTTACACTGCATATAGATGAGGAATGGAAAGAACGCATTCGTGCTTCGATTCCTGAATTGCCTGACCAGCGTAAAGCACGCTACACTTCCGAATATGGATTACCTGAGTATGATGCCCAGGTGATTACGTCCTCCAAGCCATTGGCCGATTTGTTCGAGGATAGCCTTCAATTCACCAAGGATGCCAAAGCAGTATCCAACTGGATTATGGGGGATTTACTCGGTTATTTGAACAGTGCCGGTGTGGAGCTGTCGCAGGTTAAATTGACCGGACGGGGCTTGGGTGAAATGATCGGACTGCTGGAGAAGGGAACGATCAATAGCAAAATCGCTAAAACGGTCTTCAAGGAAATGCTGGAAAGTGATAAACTGCCACAGCAAATTGTTGAAGAAAAAGGGCTTGTACAAATCAGTGATGAGGGTGCAATCCTGACGATTGTCGAACAAGTTGTAGCAGCTAACCCGCAATCGGTCGAAGATTACAAAGCTGGCAAGCAAAAGGCCATCGGCTTCCTAGTCGGTCAAGTGATGAAGGAGAGCAAGGGGAAGGCAAACCCTGGTCTTGCTAATAAGTTGCTGACGGAAGTGCTTAACCGCTAATGGCATAGATTTGACAGGGGCTTGTCTTTTAGGGACAGGCCCCTTTTGCATAGACGCTGAGAACGGTTGGCGCGAACAAGCTTTAGAATCCTGATGGCATTTTATGAGTTTCCTTAGGAGGGAAAACAGCATGGTTACCCTATGTTCATTGGAAGATGATGATATCGTCAGTCAGATATGGCGTCTACAGCACGTTGCCTATAGGTTGGAAGCTGAGCTGATTGGGTTTGATGAGATTCCTCCACTGATGGATACATTGGATACGCTGAAAAGCTGTGGAGAGTCTTTTTATGGGTGGCTGGAGGACGGTGAATTGCTAGGAGCACTGGCTGTGCAGTCTGAGTCGCCCGATTCGCTTACCCTTACACGTATGATGGTTCACCCGGATCATTTTCGTAAAGGCATTGCGGACTCTTTAATGAAGCATGTTTTGAGTGAATATCAAAATATCCCGTTGTTTATCGTCTCTACAGGAACCTTAAATACTCCTGCGGTGACATTATATCGAAAACATGGCTTTCGCCCCGTATCTGCGGCCGAGGTCGCCCCAGGCGTGGAATTAACCACCTACCATCTGCATAAGGTGGAATAGCATTGAGATATCATTAAATTGGCATTAAAAATGCACATAAGCCCACAAACCGCGCACCCGGAGTGGAAAGCACGACATAACCGGGAGGAGAGACTCGAATGAATAATCCGTGGATTATAGACGATTCACATATCATTTTACGGCTTTTACTGTCCATGCTTCTCGGTGGATTCATTGGTTTTGAACGCGAACGTTCCAATCACGCAGCTGGTTTGAGGACTCATATTATGGTCAGTCTTGGTTCGACGCTGATTATGCTACTCTCCATTTACGGCTTTGCCGATTTCATTAAAGAAGTTAATGTACGCATAGATCCCGCTCGTTTGGCTACGGCTGTGATCACTGGCGTAGGCTTTTTGGGTGCAGGGACGATTATGTTCACAGGTAAATCCATTACCGGACTAACGACTGCGGCTTCCATTTGGGTCGTGGCTGCTATTGGCCTTGGGGTGGGAGCAGGCTTTTATTTCCCGTCTATAGCGGCGACAGTGCTCGTATTTTTAAATTTATGGGTGTTTAACAAAGTTGAACTTCGGTATATGCGTGGACGCAAGCGTCATCTTATTACATTGTACGGATTGTCCTCTCACGGACTGCTGGAGCAGATTTCGACTTATTTAGAGCAAGAAAAAGTGGAAATACGTAAAATAATGATTAAAGAACATGAAAATGTCCCATTTCACGAATTACACCCAGATCGGCAGAGTATGGAAGTTTCCCTAGAGGTGCTGGCCCGTCATGATTTTAATCCCGTACGTATTGCAGCTGATTTACGACAATGGGAAGATGTAGCTGCTGTCTCCGTTGAGTAATAGTCCACCTTTTTTTAACAGTTACTCTTAAATCCGATTGGGGTACTATGTAAGCATCGAAGTATTTTCAGCGGAGCCACGCATGGGATTCAAAGGGGAGGATGGCATGAACTCGGAACAACCGTTACCGTCTGGAGAGGCTGGACAGCTACAAGCGTCGGAACAGCGGGAACAGCCCAGACAGGGGAAACGTCTAAAATACGCTAAATTTCGCAAAGTGATTGCTATTATCATGGCGGCATTGTTACCCGGACTGGGACATCTTTTTTTAGGACTGTTTATTAGGGGGCTTAGTTTTATTGTATTGCTCCTGCTAGATATTTTTGCGATGTTGTATGTTTCCTCTGACGGCTTGAGGATCAACATTCCATTACTTATTTTGCTTGGATTGTTCATACCCGTTTTATATTTTTATAATGTATATGATGTCTTACAGTCAGCAGATTACATGGTTCGTTATCGGCGTAAGCCAGATCGTTATGCACGAATGGATGCTAGAGGCCAGCAAAGTAGTCCTTTTTATGCATGGGAGAGAGGCTTTGCTTTTGCTGTGCTAATGGTGGCAGGCGGTGGACTTATGATTTTGTTTCGCATGAAACCTCGCTGGTTGAGTAATTTCTTTGAGGATTATGGATTCCTTACGCTGGCCATTTTATTAATGATGATCGGTTTATTCCTTTTTCTAAGGGAAGCCTTTCTGAACTTTAAGCGTAAAAAGTTGAAAGAAAGAGGGTGAAGCTGGCGTGCACCGCAAAATAAGAGTCGGGCGCTACACCTCTTCGCTTCTGTTGATGGCTGTAGGCATTTTGCTTATTGTAGATGTGTTTCAAAATACTGAATATATGCTTCAGCTCCTCGTTTGGTGGCCCGTAATCTTTGTGCTTTGGGGACTGGAGTATCTGATTTTTTTTGCCATGTACTATCGGAAAGAAGGCAAGTCTGACAACGGAAGGCGATTCAGACCTGACCTAAAGGGGATTCTGTCCGCTTTGGTAGTGGCAGCCTCGGTTTTTATCGTGACCCAGCAAAATCATTATATGTATCTGTGGAACCGGGTCAGTCTTAATCTGACGTCAGCCTCTATGGATTTTAGCCAGGCTAAAGAGAATCGGTATGATATGGGTGGTATGCTGGTACCTGTAACTATGCAGACGTCCGATTTAGTAGTTGATTCGGTTAATGGTGATGTAACACTGATCAGACGGCCTGTGTCCAATATAGAGGTACGAGGTACTCTGTGGGTGGATCAAGCGCCTGCTGCCGAAGCGGACAAGATTGCTCAAGCTTCTTCACTGACTTCTACCGACGGCAAGACTATCCAGATTCGTCCGGAGGCAAAGTCGTACGGAGCATCAAGCAAACGTCAGCCTCGTGTGAACATGCTGATCACCGTGCCGGAGGACCGGCGGTTCAATGTGCAGATTAGAACCTCCAACGGGAATATTTCCTTGAATGGAGTTGATGCAATTGACAGCATTCGGCTTGAGAGCGGTAATGGAAATCTCACTGTTAATGACGCTATCGGCAATGTCAAGGGAGGCACGCTGAACGGTCAGGTTAAATTGCATCGGATTTCTGGAGATGTGGATGTGCGCACGAACCGTGGCGACATGCAAGCAGGCGATATTGAAGGAGCTGTGACACTGCACACCATGGTAGGTGATATTCAGCTCGCTCGTTCGGAAGGGGACATCACCGTAGATACTCAGAATGGTGACATGAATGTGCTGAATTCTACAGCCAAGCTGAATGCAAATTCGCTTAATGGCTCTATCAAAGTGCATAGCGAGCAGATAGGCGGAGATTGGAAAATATACAGTGCTGTCGGTGATATCGTATTGGATCTTCCGTCGAATGGAGATTTTCAGTTAGAGGGTTCAAGCAGTTATGGTAATCTTCAATCCGATTTTCCATTTAAAATAGACAGTAAAAGTATTTCAGGCCAAAACGGGACAGGCAAGTATGCGATCAACGTAGAGGGCAACAGTAATTTAACCATTAAAAAGTTACTGATGCCGTCGTTACCCGACTTGGATGATTCCGGGGGTACGACTGCGCCCGATACATCTGAAAGCTCTGCGGCTGAACCGGGAGCTTCTGAGACAGATACCTCTATAGGAATATCCGGCGACAATACGGCGCGTTGACAAGAAACTTGAGTAGACCGTACAATGTGAGTAGGTTTAGAAGTGAATTGTAAATAGATGCGTGGTAATTGATAGGATCGTAAGTAAGGGATAAGGCGGTGGACATATATGGCAGCACGCGTCCAGCATGCTTTGGAACTTCTGAAGAAGACAGGTGTACGCATAACACCCCAGCGTCATGCCATATTAAACTATTTAATGGAAACTATGGGGCACCCGACTGCAGATGAAATATATCGAGCGCTTGAGTCCAAGTTTCCAAGTATGAGTGTGGCTACGGTTTATAATAACTTAAAGATGTTTATAGAAGCGGGTATGGTACATGAGTTGACCTATGGAGATAACGCCAGTCGTTATGATGCCAATATTTCGGAGCACTATCACATCATTTGCGAAAAATGCGGAAAGATTGAAGATTTCAGTTATCCGTATTTGGCCGATGTGGAACGCCATGCCGCGTTGGAAACAGGCTTCGAGGTGCATGGACATCGTATGGAGTTACACGGAGTATGCAAAGCTTGTAGTAACAAACAAACGTAACGAAACAAGGAATAGAAGTTTTTTGTGCGGTATGTATATATTGTAATGGATTGGAAACGTGAGGAATTCCCCATAAGCGGGGATTTACCGCGTTTTTTTGTTTAAATCACTTTATTTTTGTTTTAAGTAATCTGTTGAGGTTACAAAATACGGAAATTCAAAGTTCATACAATGGAGGTTCAATATTGGCCAGAAATCATTCCAGACGCCGCCGTAAACGTTCACGATTCAAAGGAGCGGCAAGCCTGCTATTATTTGCAGCGATTATATGTGCAATTACTGTTGTATGGTTTGGCAATCCCCTTCACGAGAAACCCGATTGGCAGGGCAGTGTCCGTCCTATTTTTATGCAGGGAAAGTTGACTGGGTATGAAGCTCAGAGCTCCGGCAAGAACATGCTGATGCCGCTTAAATTGGTGCAAAGTAAAATTGATCCTACGGTTCGCTATGAGGATGACAGCCAAACCGTTATTATGGCGACGAGACAAAGCCTGCTCTATATGAAGGTTTCGAAGGCACAAGGGGAACTGAATGGTAAAACATATGCGCTGAGCGCAGCCCCTCAGGTAATCAGTGGAGAGGTATATATCCCGATAGAGGCTGTACGTGAAGTATGCGGCGTTTCTATACACGAAGATCCTGTGACTGGTGCTGTCATCCTAATGAAGGCTGGGGAGAAGGTCAGGCTGGGGAGTGTAGAAAAGAAGGATGGCCCACAGGATGCTACAATCGCCTTACGTAAAGAAGCCTCTAGCCTATCTTTCATTTTGACAGATATATCTCAGCGGACGAAGGTGCGTATTTGGTCCAAACAGGGCGATTGGTATTTTGTTCAGTTAGACAATGGTTATGCAGGATACATTAAGTCAGACCATGTCGCTGAAGGAGAAGAGCTTGTGATCCCTTCGGTTAAGGACGATTTGTCCATCTCGGAAAAACATTGGGAGGGTAGATCAGTAAACCTCGCTTGGGAAGCTGTCTATAATCGCAAGCCCGATCCTTCCAAGTTTGATCCTATGCCTGGAGTAAATGTGGTGAGCCCTACGTGGTTCAGTGTCGTCGATCATGAAGGTACTGTAGAAAGCAAGGCAGATCCTGCCTATGTCAGCTGGGCACATCGCAAAGGGATTGAGGTTTGGGGCTTGTTGAGCAACAGCTTTAATCCCGAATTAACAACAGAAGCTTTGTCCACCTTTGAACGTCGAAAGTCGATTGTAGATCAGATGATTTCACTTGCCCTAGAAAATGATCTGGACGGTATTAATATTGACTTTGAAAATGTTCATACGAAGGATGGCCCAAATGTCACCCAATTTTTGCGGGAACTTAAACCGATGGCTCGGGAACATGATTTGATACTGTCCATTGATGTAACGCCTAAATCTCAAAGTGAGATGTGGTCAGCTTTTTTAGATCGAAAATCATTAGGCACCATCACAGATTACCTCATGGTAATGGCATATGATGAACATTGGGCGGCTAGTCCAAAGGCTGGTTCTGTCGCCTCGCTACCATGGACGGAAGCGTCAATTAAGCGAATTATTCAGGAAGATGAAGTGCCGCCTCAAAAAGTGGTTTTAGGTATTCCATTATATACTCGAGTGTGGTCCGAGACTCCCAAAGAAGGGAAGATTAAGGTCACCTCCAAATCACTTGGTATGGAGTCAGCAGCGGATATCATAGCCAAATTTAAGTTGAAGCCTAAGTTTAGAGCTTCCGAAGGTCAAAATTATGTCGAGTATACAGAAGACGGCGTGGTCAAAAAGATTTGGCTAGAGGATCAGGTATCTCTAAAAGCAAGAGTAGACCTTGCCAAATCGCTGAAGCTCGGAGGAATTGGTGCATGGAATCGAACCTTTGCAGATGAAAACGCTTGGGTAATACTGAAAAAAATAAGTGAATAAGATAAAAATTTATACAATTGAAGAAGGAAGTCTCTTATTTATGTAGAAATGATCACATGTATCCAAATATCCAATTTGCGGTCATAGCCGCCTTGCAGGTATGGAGGGAGAAGTGCAGTTAACCAAATTAAACCTGATGTATGATGAATTGTTGCAGGAAGATTCGATAGGTGTTATTTCGTACAGAAAGCCGGGAGAGTATTTTCACGGTTCGATGTTGTATGACTTTGATGAACTCATTCTAATTATTGGAGAAGGCACCAAGCCAGTTCGTTCTATTCAACACTTATTTATGAATGGACTAAGATGCCAAGTGTTGTACGCAACGCTCAGTTGTCTGAAGGAATGGATTATCGCTGGTGAACAAGCCAACATTATAGATTATGTGCTAGAAGGTCGTATTGTCTGGGAGTTGGATGACAGGGTCCGTCTTTTAAGACAGGAAATTGTTGATTTTAACGATCCACTGCGGGAGCAGAAGCGATTTCATGAGTTCTCCCGCTTTTTGGTCAATTACGTTCATGGTAAAAGAGCGGTGCGAGAAGGGCGGATCATTGACGCTTATCAAAGTGTTCTGAAAGCATTGGATCATTGGGCATCTATTGAACTCATTGAACGGGGGATTTATCCAAAGATTCACTTATGGGTTCAGGTACAGCCTCTGGATCGAACGATTGACAAACTGTATAACGAACTCACATTAAGTACGGAAACCTTGGAACAACGGGTTGAACTAGTACTGCTTGCTTGTGAATTTTCAGTGATGTCAAAAATGGAGGAGTGCTCATCTCCGCTATTCCGTATATTAGGCAGCAGACGGGAACCTTGGTCTATAAATGAACTTATTAACCATCCTGAGCTAAAGAATCTCCAATTGGATCTTACCGTCGTGCTCCGTAAACTGGTATATCGTTCACTTATTAGAGAAACAGCTGCCGGGGATTTTAGGGAGCGTGGACAAAATCGTGAACTGCGTTACTCCCTTATTTGATGTGCAGGGGTTGATATGTCAGGAAGAAAGGTTGTTAAACCGACTTTTCTTCCTTTTTTTGTACGTGATTTAGTATTTATAAATAGTTAAAAAATATAAATTATCAATTTTGGTTGACGAGTATATAAAATATGTGATAAGTTATAACTCGCCCCATTAAGCAGCATGAATAATTTTGAACTGTTTAAAGCAGGATAAACGTGTTGCATCAAGCGGAAAAATGAATTTTCAAAAAAAAGCTTGACGAAAAATGAGGTTATGTGTTACATTATTTAAGTCGCCGCTGAGACGCGGTGGTGAAACAAAGTAAGACAAAATGCAGGTTTGATCTTTGAAAACTGAACAACGAGTGAGTAAAACGATTTTGTTCGCAAAATCAAACAAGAGATATTTTATCTCGTCAGTTTCAACATGAGCTTATCGCTCTTTCTATAAACCAGCTTCGGTTGGTCTTTAATGGAGAGTTTGATCCTGGCTCAGGACGAACGCTGGCGGCGTGCCTAATACATGCAAGTCGAGCGGGGTTGTTTGGAAGCTTGCTTCTAAACAACCTAGCGGCGGACGGGTGAGTAACACGTAGGCAACCTGCCCACAAGACAGGGATAACTACCGGAAACGGTAGCTAATACCCGATACATCCTTTTCCTGCATGGGAGAAGGAGGAAAGACGGAGCAATCTGTCACTTGTGGATGGGCCTGCGGCGCATTAGCTAGTTGGTGGGGTAAAGGCCTACCAAGGCGACGATGCGTAGCCGACCTGAGAGGGTGATCGGCCACACTGGGACTGAGACACGGCCCAGACTCCTACGGGAGGCAGCAGTAGGGAATCTTCCGCAATGGGCGAAAGCCTGACGGAGCAACGCCGCGTGAGTGATGAAGGTTTTCGGATCGTAAAGCTCTGTTGCCAGGGAAGAACGTCTTGTAGAGTAACTGCTACAAGAGTGACGGTACCTGAGAAGAAAGCCCCGGCTAACTACGTGCCAGCAGCCGCGGTAATACGTAGGGGGCAAGCGTTGTCCGGAATTATTGGGCGTAAAGCGCGCGCAGGCGGCTCTTTAAGTCTGGTGTTTAATCCCGAGGCTCAACTTCGGGTCGCACTGGAAACTGGGGAGCTTGAGTGCAGAAGAGGAGAGTGGAATTCCACGTGTAGCGGTGAAATGCGTAGATATGTGGAGGAACACCAGTGGCGAAGGCGACTCTCTGGGCTGTAACTGACGCTGAGGCGCGAAAGCGTGGGGAGCAAACAGGATTAGATACCCTGGTAGTCCACGCCGTAAACGATGAATGCTAGGTGTTAGGGGTTTCGATACCCTTGGTGCCGAAGTTAACACATTAAGCATTCCGCCTGGGGAGTACGGTCGCAAGACTGAAACTCAAAGGAATTGACGGGGACCCGCACAAGCAGTGGAGTATGTGGTTTAATTCGAAGCAACGCGAAGAACCTTACCAGGTCTTGACATCCCTCTGATCGGTCTAGAGATAGACCTTTCCTTCGGGACAGAGGAGACAGGTGGTGCATGGTTGTCGTCAGCTCGTGTCGTGAGATGTTGGGTTAAGTCCCGCAACGAGCGCAACCCTTATGCTTAGTTGCCAGCAGGTCAAGCTGGGCACTCTAAGCAGACTGCCGGTGACAAACCGGAGGAAGGTGGGGATGACGTCAAATCATCATGCCCCTTATGACCTGGGCTACACACGTACTACAATGGCCGGTACAACGGGAAGCGAAATCGCGAGGTGGAGCCAATCCTAGAAAAGCCGGTCTCAGTTCGGATTGTAGGCTGCAACTCGCCTACATGAAGTCGGAATTGCTAGTAATCGCGGATCAGCATGCCGCGGTGAATACGTTCCCGGGTCTTGTACACACCGCCCGTCACACCACGAGAGTTTACAACACCCGAAGTCGGTGGGGTAACCCGCAAGGGAGCCAGCCGCCGAAGGTGGGGTAGATGATTGGGGTGAAGTCGTAACAAGGTAGCCGTATCGGAAGGTGCGGCTGGATCACCTCCTTTCTATGGAGAATCGTTTCCTGCAACGGAAACATTCAAATAAGCAAGTACAATGTACCTGCGACCGGATATTCAATTCGGTTCATCACGTTCGTGTGAATGAAATGAATATCCTTAACTTACTCACTCGTTGCTCAGTTTTGAGAGCTCAAACTCTCAAGCTTCGACGAATGTTTCATTCACACATCCGTGTGGAACCGAAATATTCATCGGGTTTCGCTTCGATGAAGCGAATTGCACCTTGAAAACTGGATACCGAAACGAAATTGCGTTTTAGAATATTCCTTTAAGCTGATCTTGTGTAAACAAGTGAAATAAAGGTAGCTGCCTTGAATTTCATTCACACGTAAGTGTTGAACCGAAATTCAAAGCGAATCGTATTTACGATGTAAATACTAGGTTAAGCTACAAAGAGCACACGGAGGATGCCTAGGCGCCAGGAGCCGACGAAGGACGTGGCGAACAACGATAAAGCCTCGGGGAGCTGTAAGCAAGCTTTGATCCGGGGATGTCCGAATGGGGAAACCCGGCTGTCTTCATCGACAGTCACTTTCTGCTGAATACATAGGCAGAATAGAGGCAGACCAGGGGAACTGAAACATCTAAGTACCCTGAGGAAGAGAAAACAATAGTGATTCCGTCAGTAGCGGCGAGCGAACGCGGATTAGCCCAAACCAAGGAGCTTGCTCCTTGGGGTTGTGGGACGTCTCACATGGAGTTACAAAGGAACCGGTTAGATGAAGAGGTCTGGAAAGGCCCGCCAGAGAAGGTAAAAGCCCTGTAGTTCAAAACTTGTTCTCTCCGAGACGGATCCCGAGTAGTGCGGGGCACGTGAAACCCCGTATGAATCCGGCAGGACCATCTGCCAAGGCTAAATACTCCCTGGCGACCGATAGTGAAGCAGTACCGTGAGGGAAAGGTGAAAAGCACCCCGGAAGGGGAGTGAAATAGATCCTGAAACCGTGTGCTTACAAGAAGTCAGAGCCCTATTTATGGGTGATGGCGTGCCTTTTGTAGAATGAACCGGCGAGTTACGTTCCCGTGCAAGGTTAAGGTGAAGAGCTGAAGCCGCAGCGAAAGCGAGTCTGAATAGGGCGAATGAGTACGTGGACGTAGACCCGAAACCGGGTGATCTACCCCTGTCCAGGGTGAAGGTGCGGTAACACGCACTGGAGGCCCGAACCCACGCATGTTGAAAAATGCGGGGATGAGGTGGGGGTAGCGGAGAAATTCCAATCGAACCCGGAGATAGCTGGTTCTCCCCGAAATAGCTTTAGGGCTAGCCTCGGAAAAAAGAATCGTGGAGGTAGAGCACTGATTGGGTGCGGGGCCCGCAAGGGTTACCAAGCTCAGTCAAACTCCGAATGCCATAGATTTAGTTCCGGGAGTCAGACAGTGAGTGCTAAGATCCATTGTCGAAAGGGAAACAGCCCAGACCATCAGCTAAGGTCCCCAAGTGTGTGTTAAGTGGGAAAGGATGTGGAGTTGCACAGACAACCAGGATGTTGGCTTAGAAGCAGCCACCATTGAAAGAGTGCGTAATAGCTCACTGGTCGAGTGACTCTGCGCCGAAAATGTAACGGGGCTAAACACACCACCGAAGCTATGGCTTGATGCTTGCATCAGGGGTAGGGGAGCGTTGAATGCGGGTTGAAGGTGTACCGTAAGGAGCGCTGGACTGCATTCAAGTGAGAATGCCGGTATGAGTAACGAAAAGATCTGTGAGAATCAGATCCGCCGAAAGCCTAAGGGTTCCTGAGGAAGGTTCGTCCGCTCAGGGTAAGTCGGGACCTAAGGCGAGGCCGATAGGCGTAGTCGAAGGACAACAGGTCGAAATTCCTGTACCACCGTAATCCGTTATGAGCAATGGGGTGACGCAGTAGGGTAGTGACGCGGACTGATGGATGTCCGTCTAAGCAGTGAGGCTGGTGTGTAGGCAAATCCGCACATCGTAAGGCTGGGCTGTGATGGGGAGCGAAAATTGTAGTAGCGAAGGTCATGATCTCAGACTGCCAAGAAAAGCCTCTAGCCAGGAGAAGGTGCCCGTACCGCAAACCGACACAGGTAGGCGAGAAGAGAATTCTAAGGCGCGCGGAAGAACTCTCGTTAAGGAACTCGGCAAAATGACCCCGTAACTTCGGGAGAAGGGGTGCCTCGGTAGGGTGAATAGCCCGAGGGGGCCGCAGTGAAAAGGCCCAAGCGACTGTTTAGCAAAAACACAGGTCTGTGCGAAGCCGCAAGGCGAAGTATACGGGCTGACGCCTGCCCGGTGCTGGAAGGTTAAGGGGAGTGGTAAGCCCTTCGGGGCGAAGCTATGAACCGAAGCCCCAGTAAACGGCGGCCGTAACTATAACGGTCCTAAGGTAGCGAAATTCCTTGTCAGGTAAATTCTGACCCGCACGAATGGCGTAACGACTTGGGCGCTGTCTCAACGAGAGATCCGGTGAAATTTTAATACCTGTGAAGATGCAGGTTACCCGCGACAAGACGGAAAGACCCCATGGAGCTTTACTGCAGCTTGATATTGAATTTGGGTACGATCTGTACAGGATAGGTGGGAGCCGTTGAACTTTGAGCGCCAGCTTGAAGGGAGGCATCCTTGGGATACCACCCTGATCGTATCTAGGTTCTAACTTGGTACCGTGATCCGGTGCGAGGACAGTGTCAGGTGGGCAGTTTGACTGGGGCGGTCGCCTCCTAAAGAGTAACGGAGGCGCCCCAAGGTTCCCTCAGAATGGTTGGAAATCATTCGAAGAGTGCAAAGGCAGAAGGGAGCTTGACTGCGAGACCTACAAGTCGAGCAGGGACGAAAGTCGGGCTTAGTGATCCGGTGGTACCGCATGGAAGGGCCATCGCTCAACGGATAAAAGCTACCCTGGGGATAACAGGCTTATCTCCCCCAAGAGTCCACATCGACGGGGAGGTTTGGCACCTCGATGTCGGCTCATCGCATCCTGGGGCTGAAGTAGGTCCCAAGGGTTGGGCTGTTCGCCCATTAAAGCGGTACGCGAGCTGGGTTCAGAACGTCGTGAGACAGTTCGGTCCCTATCTGTCGTGGGCGTAGGAAATTTGAGAGGAGCTGTCCTTAGTACGAGAGGACCGGGATGGACGTACCGCTGGTGTACCAGTTGTTCCGCCAGGAGCACCGCTGGGTAGCTATGTACGGAAGGGATAAGCGCTGAAAGCATCTAAGCGTGAAGCCCCCCTCAAGATGAGATTTCCCAATTAGTAAGACCCCTTGAAGACGACGAGGTAGATAGGTTGGGGGTGGAAGTGCAGTAATGCATGGAGCTGACCAATACTAATCGGTCGAGGGCTTATCCTAAGAATAAAACGCAATGAGTTTCGGATCCAGTTTTCAGGGTGTAACCTTGAAACAATTGCTTAATATTCCCTGATAGCTCAGTTGGTAGAGCACTCGACTGTTAATCGAGTTGTCACAGGTTCGAGTCCTGTTCGGGGAGCCATATGGAGAGGTGTCCGAGTTGGCCGAAGGAGCACGATTGGAAATCGTGTAGGCGCCAAAAGCGTCTCGAGGGTTCGAATCCCTCTCTCTCCGCCATAATTATTTTATTGCATGGCCCGTTGGTCAAGGGGTTAAGACACCTCCCTTTCACGGAGGTAACAGGGGTTCGAATCCCCTACGGGTCATAAAAATATCATAAAAGAACTTGCAATAAAAAGTTCATTATGGTATAATATGAGAAGTGCTTAATTGTGGAGGCTTAGCTCAGCTGGGAGAGCATCTGCCTTACAAGCAGAGGGTCGGGGGTTCGAGCCCCTCAGCCTCCACCATTTGAAAATTAAATATTTATTATTGTCGCGGGGTGGAGCAGTTCGGTAGCTCGTCGGGCTCATAACCCGAAGGTCGCAGGTTCAAATCCTGCCCCCGCAACCAATTAAAATTTATTATGGAACTGTGGTGTAGAGGCCTAACATGCCTGCCTGTCACGCAGGAGATCGCGGGTTCGAATCCCGTCAGTTCCGCCATTAGTAATACAACGTTTAATGAAGAGCCTTATAATAAGGCTCGGTAGCTCAGTCGGTAGAGCAGAGGACTGAAAATCCTCGTGTCGGCGGTTCGATTCCGTCCCGAGCCACTTTTAATTGAATATTTTATGTGCCGGTGTAGCTCAACTGGTAGAGCAACTGACTTGTAATCAGTAGGTTGGGGGTTCAAGTCCTCTCGCCGGCACCATTTTTGGAGGATTAGCGAAGTGGCCAAACGCATCAGACTGTAAATCTGCTCCCTTACGGGTTCGGTGGTTCGAATCCATCATCCTCCACCAGTTTTATAGGGGCATAGTTTAAAGGTAGAACAACGGTCTCCAAAACCGTTGGTGTGGGTTCAATTCCTGCTGCCCCTGCCAATTATTCATTACTTGCGGCGGTCGTGGCGAAGTGGTTAACGCACCGGACTGTGACTCCGGCATTCGTGGGTTCAAGCCCCATCGGCCGCCCTTTACTTATTGGGGATTAGCCAAGCGGTAAGGCAACGGACTTTGACTCCGTCATGCATAGGTTCAAATCCTATATCCCCAGCCATCTTTATGCGGACGTGGCTCAGCGGTAGAGCATCGCCTTGCCAAGGCGAGGGTCGCGGGTTCGATTCCCGTCGTCCGCTTTGTTACACTCTGGCGCCATAGCCAAGTGGTAAGGCAAAGCTCTGCAAAAGCTTTATTCCCCAGTTCAAATCTGGGTGGCGCCTCCATAATTGAATATGCCGGCGTGGCGGAATGGCAGACGCGCTCGACTCAAAATCGAGTGGGAAACCGTGGAGGTTCGAGTCCTCTCGCCGGTATTAACTAAAAGAGTTCATTAGAGATAATCTCTAGTGGGCTTTTTTTATTTGAGCTTTAGTACCCCACTCATTGCTTGAGCTGAAGACACCTTTGAGTTGTATTCGAAATGCGAATAAATATTTGCCGTTGTTGCATAATCGCTGTGGCCTAACCATTCCTGAACTTCTTTCATGCTTACCCCTAATACATCTACATAAATATACTCCAGGTATTCAAGACAATAAGAATTGTCAGAAGATAAGCGATAGGATTCCTGTTATTCCTTCATACGAATCAGAAGCTCATAGAACGTGTCCACCAGTGGCAGTATACGGCGACTGGCTTTATTCTTGGTTCGGTCCTTTTCAATTTCAATATATCTACCATTCAAATTGCCCGATGTGGCGGTATGTTTAATATTAATAGTCCAATTCAATAAATCAATAGCCGACCATTTTAATCCTACGACCTCGCTTCGGCTTAGCCCATAAAAGGCAGCCAGGATAACGAAAAGCTCAATTCTTTCGCCTCGGATTACTGCGAGGAGTTGATTCAGCTCCTCGCATTGTAGAAGCTCACGACGTAATTGTTCTTTTTTGGGCTTTCAACTAAGTCAGGGAGATTCGCCACAATCAGCTTTATTTTCACGGCATACTGAAGGGCTCTGCAAATGTTCGCGTGGTAATGAATAACGGTATTGGCGCTGACACCTTGCACATTCATTTCATGGGTATACAAGGTCTGAAAATCCTCTGTAGTTAAATCATCAAGCAATACATCCCTTTCTCTCGGAAAAAGGATCTACGCGGCCTTTTACAGTGTCGGAATAGGAGATAAGCCCGATACTGTTCTTCATCATCTCTAGCCATTGAAGCATAAAGTCTGCGAACAGCCTTTTGCTATTACCGGATGGAGTAGCCGCTTTTACTCTTACAGCATATCTTCGTTTTCAACCGCGAGTGCTTGTCCTTCATATGATAATTCTTCCTGGCTTCCTGAAGCAAGATTTCGGCTCTTTTCTTGGTTCCTTTTATCTTAAGCCCCGTAGGGATCCATTTTGGTTATCGTTTACCATTCTCATCTTTACAGTTAGGCGGATGTCCCGTTGCGCTTTCTCCTCTTCCAACAACTCCAGAGGGTGAACCCGATCCTTTTTCAAATACCGGTTGAGCTTCGGAATGGATTTGCTACAAAAGTGGTAGCTGAATCCGCCGATGGATTGCTTTAGCGCCCAGAAGGTGCATTTGATTTTGAACCGGGCGGTATAAAGTTCGATGATCTAGGTCGCCTCCAGTGTCAGATCGGTGCTGGCTAGAATGGAGCATCGCCTGTTCGGATTCACCAGCAAAAACCACAGTTTTTGGTATACTCTTTGGCCCCATAACATATCCAGACACAGGTAACTGACGGATTATTCATTGCCATACATGCTCACGATAGCGTACTCAAACGCTGCGGTACGGCTTTAAAACAGCTCGGCCAAGCACCACCTTTGTCCTCTTTTTACGCTAGCGACCCCGGTCTGTGGCAGGTGTACCATGACGTTCATAGGCAACGGTATTGGACTTGGCTTCGGTTACCATATCCATCCGGGTGCTGCCGAATTGATCAGAGGTAGGCAAAACCATTTCCGGGACGTGCCCTAGTCAAAACACAGCATGAGGCCGATGACGATGACAACAAACCCATGAAAAGCGCCTCCAAAATTGCGTCACATTTAACACAATTGATATTGATAATCAATATCAATTGTGTTAATATAATTTTGTTTACTAGTGAACAAAAAATAATCTAATGGTGACACTGAACTTGGTCTGCAACTACTACAAGAGAGGGGAGATTGGGAAATTGGAGTTTCAAAATCATTTTAAAGGTCATCTTTACGAGCAATATATTAAAATGCTACATCTGAATGAGCTGTATACTGAACAAGAATTTAACTCGTTTCGGCAACAGGCCAGAAAGTACCAGATTGACATGCTCTCCAACAATATTACTAGTGTACACGTTATTGATTGCATTGGTGATTATGAACCGATAAATCATACCGGGATTGTGGAGAAGATGGGGTTGTCCAAAGCTAGCATTACTAAAATTAGTGCAAAGCTGCTGGAAATGGGCTTCATTATGAGAAGTCAACTGAACAGCAATCGTAAGGAGATTTACTTTAGTTTAACGGATAAGGGAAGACACGTTTATCATTTGCATAAAGAACTGCACAAAGAAAAAGAAGAAAGGTTTTACCAATTCATTGAATCCTATTCAGAGGTTGAGCTGCAGACTATTGGAAAATTTATGAGTGATTTGGTGGCGCGTGCCGAAGAATACTCCGAAGGGAAGTTTACGATAAATGACGACATTAAAGATTGAGGAATTAAGATCCAAGATTGAAGGGAAAGAAATTTTAAAAGGGCTCACACTGGAGATTCATGGCGGAGAGATTCATGCGATTATGGGGCCTAATGGGACGGGAAAAAGTACATTGGCTTCAGCTTTAATGGGCCATCCCAAATATGAGGTTACTGGCGGTAAGGTGACATTGGACAATGAAGACCTTCTGGAGATGGAGGTGGATGAGCGTGCCCAGGCAGGCTTGTTCCTCGCTATGCAATACCCAAGTGAAATTGCTGGCGTGACCAACTCGGACTTTCTCAGAAGTGCCATCAATGCACGGCGTGAAGAAGGCGATGAGATATCCTTAATCCGTTTTATCCGTGAAATGGAGAGCAAAATGAAGGGGCTGGAGATGAACCCGGAATTTGTGCATCGTTATTTGAATGAGGGATTCTCTGGCGGTGAAAAAAAGCGGAATGAGATTTTGCAAATGATGCTACTTGAACCCAAGTTTGTGATCCTGGATGAAGTGGACTCAGGGCTTGATATTGATGCACTGCGTATTGTGGCCAATGGCGTAAATGAGATGCGCAGCCCGGATAGAGGCTTTTTAATCATCACCCATTATCAACGACTGTTGAATTATATTACCCCGGATTTTGTGCATGTCATGATGCAAGGCCGGATAGTTAAATCTGGCGGTCCGGAGCTTGCCCACCGTTTGGAGGCTGAAGGGTACGATTGGGTGAAGGAGGAACTTGGGATTACGGATGAGACGGTAAGGGAAGCTTAAAAGCCGGAGAGGAGGAACAGCACGTGGATATACAAGCTAGAGTTTCAATGAATGTGGACGATTTACGCGCATGGTCAAGCGCTAAGGATGAACCTCGTTGGCTGATTGAACGCCGCGTTCACGCACTCGAACTGGCAGGGACGCTGGAGTTGCCTAAAGTGGAGAAAATCAATCTCGAAAAATGGGATATCTACGAAAGTGGAGATTACAAGGCTGAGAATGCGTGGTCTAGTTTGGAGGAAGCGCCGGAGGTTGTTCGAGGTTTGGTTGCTTCTCCGGTGAAAGGCGGACTAATCGTTCAGTTCAACTCGGATGTAGTGTATACGAAATTGTCCGAGAGCTTAGCCGCCCAGGGAGTTATTTTAACGGATCTGCATACTGCGGCAAAAGAGCATGAGGAGCTGGTTCAACGTTATCTCTTTCAGGCAGTAAAGCCAGAAGAACATCGTTTATCTGCTGCACACAGTGCCTTATGGAGTGGTGGCGTTTTTCTATATGTCCCAGACGGTGTAGAGGTTGAAGCACCTATTCAAGCGATCTTTCTTAACGATACAAGCGGTGTGTGTTTTGCTCCTCACGTCTTAATTGTGGCAGGGAGCAACAGCAAGATCACTTATGTGGATAATTGTGTATCGAGTGGTGATGATGTCAAGGTATTGCATAACGGTGTGACGGAGGTCTTCGCGGGGGCGGGCTCAAAGGTGCAAGTAGCTTCGGTTCATCAGCTTGCTGCAACTACAACAGATTTCACCCAGCGACGGGCGGTCGTTCTTGCTGATGGGGGTGTGGAATGGATTATTGGTGAGATGAACAATGGTTATACCGCCAGCGATACCAAGACTTTGCTACAAGGCAACGGGGCGGTCTCCGACAATAAGGTGATTGCTATTGGCACGGGCAATCAAAAATCGAGCTATACAACTCAAGCTCAGCATTTTGGCAGAAGCTCGGTAAGCCAGATGATTACGCGTGCAGTCATGCTTGAAGAAGCTACGGCCATTATCAACGGCATTACAAAGATTGAAAAAGGTGCAACCCATTGTGATGGTCAGCAAACAGAACGCGTGCTTATGCTAAGTCCTAAAGCTCGCGGCGATGCCAATCCGATCCTGCTGATAGATGAGGATGATGTAACCGCGGGTCATGCTGCATCCGTGGGGCAAGTAAATGCAGAGCAAATCTATTATCTGATGTCGCGCGGGATATCACGGAGTGAAGCCGAACATCTTGTTATTTTCGGATTTCTCGCTCCTGTCATTTCGGAGATCCCGCTGGAAGGTGTTCGCAGTCGCCTAAAAGATTTAGTGGAAAGCAAGCTCGGCAGATCATAGCAAATCAAAATGAATCTTGAAAGGTTAAAAAGGAGTGATACTAATGGCTAAAAAAGCACCAGATATGGGCGAATATAAATATGGGTTTCGCGACAAGCACCAGTCTATTTTTCAATCTGGAAAAGGTCTGACGGAAGAGATTGTCCGGGAAATTTCCCGGATCAAGGAAGAGCCGGAGTGGATGCTCAATTTTCGGTTGAAAGCTTTGAATCAATTCTACAAAATGCCGATGCCTGAATGGGGAGCGGATTTGACCGGGCTAAATCTTGATGACATCCAGTATTACGTTCGCCCTTCTGAAAAACAGGGAAAGACCTGGGAGGAGGTTCCTTCCGAGATCAAAGCAACCTTTGACAAGCTGGGAATCCCTGAAGCGGAGCAAAAGTTCCTGGCGGGCGTATCCGCTCAATATGAGTCGGAAGTAGTTTATCACAGCATGCGGAAAGAACTAGAGGATCAGGGCGTTATTTTCCTTGATACGGATAGTGCATTAAAGCAATACCCCGAAGTGTTTAAGCAACATTTTGGGACGATCATCCCTCCTGCCGACAATAAATTTGCGGCGCTTAATAGTGCGGTTTGGTCAGGCGGTAGCTTTGTATATATTCCGAAGGGTGTTCAGTGCGAGGTTCCTATACAAGGTTATTTCCGTATTAATTCTGAAAATATGGGTCAATTCGAGCGGACATTAATTATTGCCGAAGAGGGCAGCTTTGTCCATTATGTTGAAGGATGTACAGCACCTATTTATAGTACCAGTTCTCTGCATAGTGGAGTTATTGAAATTATTTGCCGGAAAGATTCCCGTGTCCGTTACACGACCATTCAGAATTGGGCTCCTAATATCTACAACTTGGTAACCCAAAGGGCTGTGGCAGAAGAAAATGCCACAATGGAATGGGTGGACGGCAACATCGGCTCCAAGGTAACAATGAAGTATCCGGCAGTATTATTGAAAGGACGGGGAGCCAAGGGGTCCATCCTGTCTATTGCCGTAGCCGGTAAAGATCAGCATCAAGATGCTGGCGCGAAGGTAATTCACCTTGCTCCCGAGACAACATCTACGATTATATCCAAATCCATCAGCAAGCAGGGCGGAAAAGTAAACTACCGAGGGTTGTCCAGCTTCAGCCGCGATTCCGCAGGGTCCAAGTCCAATATTAAGTGCGATACGTTGATATTGGACAACATGTCAACATCAGATACGATTCCGTACAATGAAATTAAAAACGATCAGATTACTTTGGAGCACGAGGCAACAGTATCCAAAGTGTCCGAGGAACAATTGTTTTACTTAATGAGCCGCGGGCTTACAGAACAAGATGCTACACAAATGATTGTAATGGGCTTTATTGAACCGTTTACCAAAGAATTGCCAATGGAATATGCCGTTGAAATGAATCGGTTGATTCAATTTGAGATGGAAGGAAGCATCGGTTGATTCATTAATTTAATAGATCAAACCTTTATCATTCTTTAAAGAGGTGCTAGTAATGAAGAAAAATAATTCGGACGATTCAGAACTAGCTCAAATTACCCGAGAGATACGAAAACTTCAGTTCTGCTTCAATATGCTGTCAGGATTGAGCGCAAGTTGTGGTGTGATGATACCTTTAGACTCTATTCATACGCTTATAAGGGAACTTTCGGATCAAGAGGTCACTCTTAGGCAAAAAGCAAAGGATCACTCAGACGATCTAGGGTGAAAAAAGGTCTGAATTGACGGTTGATAAAAAATGGGAGGAGTTGACATAATGGATGAAAATGGAGTTTTATTCGATGAAGTATCGGAAGTTCTTCTCAAACTACGTCCTTTCTTACTGCGTGACGGTGGAGATGCTGAACTGGTCGAAGTTGAGAACGGTATAGCAAAATTAAGATTTTTGGGAGCTTGCAATGGTTGCCCAAGTGCTACGATTACGTTAAAGGTTGCTATTGAGCGCGCAATTCTTGAGGAAATTGATGATATTAAAGAAGTTGTACAAGTATTCTAAATTCCTTGATACTGAGCAACTGAGTTAGTCCTGTCGCAGACCATAGCTACGGAAGTTGATCCCGCTGCTCAATACCAAAGTACATCGACAGATTACCTTGCGGGTCGAAATCGACGAGCAGCGCTTATTTTCCTTCATTAAACAAGGTATTATCAAGATTGTATTCGGTATCGAGTGGGAAACCGTGGAGGTTCGAGTCCTCTCGCCGGTATACACAAAAGGGTGATAAAATGCTTAAAGGCATTTTATCATCCTTTTTATTATATATTCATGATTTTGGCAACAAGGTTAACATGGATTTGACCAGCGCTTTGATCTTATCGTAAGATGATGGTACTGAAAAAACTTTTCTAGTTTACTGAGCGCGAAAGAAATGAGGACGAATATGCAGGAAAGAATTTTGGAGGCTTTTGTAGAGGAAGTTCATGAAAATGGTTTGAAATTTACGATGGATGATCTTGCGAAAAGACTCGCCATTAGTAAGCGTACGTTGTATGAACATTTTTCGTCTAAGACGCTTATTTTAGAAACACTTATTGAGCGTACTAATGATGATATGATTCGTAAAACTGAGCAAATTATCGAAAATAATGAGTTATCTTTGTTAGACAAGATTAAGCAGTCGATTAGGGTCATGCCTCTGTATTATAAGTTTTACGATTTAAGAATATTGGACCAGATGAAAAAGTATTATCCTGAGCAATGGAAAAGGGTGCATGCCGATTTAAATGACTGGTCTCCGATTAGAACATTAATTCAGGAAGGCATTCGAGAAGGAATAATAGTGAACAAAAATGAGGCTCTGATCATGAAGCTTATTATTGAATCTGTAAATTTAACGCTTGATCAGCGTTTCTTTCTGGATAACAGTGTGACGGTAGAGGAAGCAACTTATTCTATTGTAGATATTCTGTTGTTCGGATTGGTCGAAAAATAAAAAAATAGCCTCAACAATATGCTGCATATTTGAAGAGGCCATTTTTGTATATGAAAACTAAGAAAACAATTTTAGTTTCAATTGTTTTTGAAAAATAATAAGGTTTATCTAATATTAAATAAAGAGATACGGAAAAGGAAGGGTGGAAATATGTCTATACTCACAAGAAATCGAGGAGCAATGCTGTTATTGATGCTTAACATTTTTTTGGCATTCATGGGGATTGGCTTAGTTGTCCCTGTGTTACCTAAGTTTATAAGTGAGCTAGGGATGAATGGTTCCTCGATGGGGCTGATGGTTGCAGCTTTTGCGTTGACACAGCTTTTGTTATCACCATTGTCAGGAAAGTTGTCTGATCGTTATGGACGTAAAAAGTTGATTGTTTCTGGGATGTTCATCTTCATGTTATCAGAGCTTGTTTTTGGACTGGCAAATTCCATTCCTACCCTGTTCATAGCACGAATCATGGGTGGAGCAGGGGCAGCATTGCTTACTCCTTCTATTATGGCCTATGTCGCTGATGTGACCTCGTTTGAGGAAAGAGGCAAGGGAATGGGAATGATCAATGCAGCGATCAACACAGGCTTCATAATAGGACCAGGGATTGGCGGTTTGCTTGCCACATATGGAATACGCATTCCCTTCTTTGCGGCAGCAGGAGCTGCGGGAATAGCGGCTATCTTGTCTCTGTTAGTGCTGCCTGAGTCTTTAAGCAAGGAAAAGCAACAATTTAATAGAGAGCTTCCACGTCAAAAAGAAAATCTTTTGCAGCAATTTGCCAAGTCATATCAATCTCCATATTTCATGGGTTTACTCATTGTATTTGTCGTTGCTTTTGGGTTAGCGAACTTTGAAACAGTGTTTGGACTGTTTGTTGACCATAAATATGGTTTTACACCAATGGATATTGCCATCATTATAACGACAGGCTCCATTATGGGAGCAGTTGTCCAAGCAACTATATTTGGATGGATCATTAATCGTTTTGGAGAGAAAAAAGTAATTCACCTCTGTTTGGCTATTGGGGGCGTTTTCATTTTTCTAACCCTATTTGCTGAACAGTATGTGATGATTATGCTGACGACCTTTATCATTTTTCTGGCTATGGATATCCTTCGTCCAGCAGTAAGCACTTCTCTATCGCGGCAGGCCGGAGATGAGCAAGGCTTTGTGGCAGGAATGAACTCGTCCTATACAAGCTTGGGTAATGTGATTGGACCGTTAATTGCAGGACTGTTGTTCGATGTTCATATTAACCTGCCTTATATGGTTGCAGCTATAGCGTTACTGGCTTGTCTTGTCCTGTCACTACGCTCCAAGCAAGCGGGTGAGCAACACTCGATAGCCCGTGCAGCAGAACAGCATAGAGGGTGATAGCCGCAGGTCTATATTCATCCCCGACTTAGGTCTAGGTTCAAAAACCGTCTGGGGTCCGTTTTGTCGAACGCTAAGTCAGCGTACAATAAGAACATAAGCAAGACACAGTGAAAGGCGGTGAGAGATGATGAGAGTTAACAAAGGGAATGGGTTAGCCATTGTACTGATCGTGTTGGGTTCGATTATGCTGCTCGGTAAGTTTACTCCGTTTTTCGGTCACTTTTTAGGACATCTGATTGGTTACTTAATTCCGATAGCTATGGTCATGCTAGGCTACTACGGTGTGAAAAAAGGAAATGCGCTCTTCGGCTGGATCGTACTTGTACTCGGGGTACTGATTTTGCTTGGCAAACTGTCCTGGCTTCTGGGACCGCTACTGGCAATCGGGTTGATCATATTTGGTGTTTCCCTGCTGAGTGACCGCAGAAGACGTTACTGATTTAGCAGTTTGACGAATGAAAAAAGATTGTAGCAACGAAGTGGTAAATTATGGCAATACGAATTGTGAAAGGAGCAGACGCAAATGAGTGTTTTTCGAAGAATGCGAGATATCACGGTAGCGACCTTCAATGAGCATTTGGAACAAAGCCAAGACCCGGTGCAACTAATTGACCAGTTCTTGTATAATACCCGCCAGGAAATTGCCGAAGCGGAAAAACTCCATCAACAGTATGCGATGCACACAAGACAGATGAAGCAGCAGTTGGATCATGCATTGTCCATGCAGACCAAACGGGAGGAACAGGCGCTACTGGCTTTGAAGGCTGATGAAGAACATATCGCGAAGCTGGCCCTTCAGGAGAAAATGCTATATGCAGAAAAAGAAGAGCAGTATAGAGAACTGTGGGAGCAGAGCCGTGAATCACTACGTGAGCTAGAACAACAGCTAGATACGTTAAAGACAGAATATCAAACGGTACACAGCAAGCGTCAGTATTATGCGGCACGTGTACAGACGTTGAGACTCCAGCAGCAAATGAACGAACGGGCTGGTACATACGGTGGACGAAATGTTCCCCGAATGTTCAACCGCTTGGAAGACCGGGTAGCCGATATGGAAGCAGAAACGATGAGTCTGCGTGATTTACGTCGGGGTGAGGGCGACCATGTACAGGATGCCCAAGGCGGTGGATCGTTGCTTGAACAAGAGTGGGAGAGACTGAAAAGCAAGCTGAACAACAGCGGGAAGGAGTAAATTGATAATGACCCGAATTTACAGATCAAGCCGGGATAGAGTAATAACAGGTGTATGTGGCGGTCTTTCTGACGCAACAGGAATGGACTCAACATGGATTCGTATTCTGGTTGTGATCAGTTTCTTTATTACAGCAGGAACCACATTTATGATTTATGTGATTGCGGCACTGGTTATCTCCAAGGAGCCGAGATCTCCTTTCGATGGAGGATTTGGCCCTGACAGCGGACCCTATAATCAACAGGACCCGCGCTATTATGGCAGTAACAATACAAGATCGCAGTATGGGCAGGGAACTGGTTACAATCAGGGCGGCGCATACGGCAATTCGAACCCGTTTTTTGGTCAAGATGCCCGCAACTCATCCAAATTTAACACAGGTCAGAACAACGACTTGGATTCCATGATGGAAGATATTGAGAAAAAGGCAATGAAAAAAGAATTGGCAGAGTTACGCAAAAAAGTAGAGCAATTCGAGAAGGGAGATCGTAAATAATGGGGATCTTTAAAAGAATGAAGGATATGACAAGAGCATCGGTGAATGAAGTGTTGGATAAAGTGGAAGATCCGATTATTATGTTGAATCAATATTTGCGCGATATGGAGGCGGAAATTCACGAGGCTGAGGTAACGGTTGCCAAGCAAATGGCGAATGAACGACGTATGAAACAGCGTTTGGAGGAAGCGGTACGTGTATCCAATGAGCGTGAGAAGCAAGCCGAATCCGCATTACGAAATGGTCAGGAAGAAGTAGCGCGCAAGCTGTTGGGAGAGAAGATTTATTTTGTGCAAAAGCAGGACGAATACCGCGACTTGCATACACAAGCTGAGCTTCAAGCAAAAGAATTAGTACAACAGCTTCACGACATGAAAGATGAGTTCTATAAAATGCGCAACAAGCGCAATGAGTTGGTATCCCGTGCTCAAATGGCGAAAGCTAAAAAGCAAATGTCTCAAATCAATAGTTTGCACACGATTGAAAGTGGGTCTGCTTCATTGGGCTTCCACCGTATGGAAGAAAAAATCATGCAAATGGAAGCTGAAGCTGACGTACTGCGTGCTCCTTACCGTCAAGCTCCAGGAGAAGCATATATTAATCCAGCTGAGGCTGAAAAACAGTTTAAAGTGGATGAGCAGCTTCAACAGCTTAAGTCCAAAATTCAGACAGGTGCTAAACCAGTCGATATGAAGAAGGACTGACTACTCGGAAACAAGACATTATGATATGCTGTATGGAATGGACATTGGTCGATGATCGTGCTCAATCTGTATGGTCCGGGAAAGCCATATGGCGGAATGTCGCGCCACTATGGCTTTTCCGTCCTGTATAAACATAAAGGGGGTGCAGCATGGAGAGAAAAAAATCAGCCTTGGCACTGGCAGGAATTGGCATCGGGATTATCATTTTATTCGGTCAGTGGATTGGGTTCCTCTCCGTGGTTGCACTGATCCTAATGTTGGCCGGAATATATAAGATCCGTAATTCCAAAATCAAAAAAGGTTACACGATGCTTGCGATTGGTGCTGGACTGTTAGTGCTGGATCATTTGTTCCTGTTTGTGGTAGTTACACTAGCATCATTAGCTGTATTCTATTCACGTTCAAGGAAGCTGCATAAAGGTCAAAGCTCCATATTCAAGCACAATTTTATATCCAATCATAAATGGGATGAAGTGCCTTGGAGTCTGCGCAGCACAAGCATATGGCATGTGGTTGGGGACGTGGATGCTGACCTGACGTTGGCTCTCCCAGAGGAACGTGAGTCCGTCATATTTCTACAAGGGATCTTCGGTGACATTGACATCACGTTACCGGATAATTACGGTGTAGAGGTGGAGATGCTCGTATTGTTCGGACAGATTCAGTTTGACCGGGATCATGAGGCGGGGATGCTCAATCGACTGGTTTGGAAGTCTCCCCATTTTGAGCAGAGTGAGTATAAAGTGAAGTTTGTCGTTTCGTACTTGGCGGGCGATGTCCGCGTCCGATTTTATTGAATCAGGAGGAGCCGGGATGAATCATAAAAAAACGTCCAACATGGTAACCCGCAGTATGGGTGAAGGTATCCTCCTGTGTGTTGTTGTGGGCGTAGTTGTCTTTTATATGCTGTATACATATGGATATGTGAAGTCGTTCCCAACCTGGGGCATGATATTGAAAGTTGCAGGAGCCGTTATACTGGTGTTGATTGGTACAGGGGCAATGTACGGATTTTATGAGAGCTACCGCTTTAAAAGCAGATTGGAAATGTTGAGAGAGACGTTGCTGATGTGGGAAAAGGGAACCCCTGCACGTGAGTTGCCGCCCCTAGGGCATGATGAGCTTGGCAGGCTGGGAGAGCAGCTGGAACGGATCGGGCGTAAATGGCAGGAACAAGTTACGTCTTTACAACGCTTATCCACGGATAATGCTCAGTTGGCAGAACAGGCACGGATGACTGCGATTGTGGAGGAGCGGCAGCGGCTGGCCAGAGAGTTGCATGACGCCGTATCACAGCAATTATTTGCTATTTCAATGACGGCGACGGCTGTGGGGAGGACGCTGGATAAGGATTTTGATAAAGCGCAGCGTCAAGTTGCGCTAATTGAAGAAATGTCTTCCGTGGCACAATCCGAAATGCGGGCGTTACTACTTCATCTGCGGCCTGTCTATCTGGAAGGAAAACGGCTTGAGCAGGGTTTGCGTGATTTGGTACAGGAGTTGCAGGCAAAGGTACCAATGGAGATTGATTTTGAGATTGAAAGCGGAGTACAGTTGGTTAAAGGCATTGAGAACCACTTGTTTCGTATTGTTCAGGAAGCGATGTCTAATACATTGCGTCATGCCAAAGCAACCCGCATGGAAATTCGTATCGTGCAACGCCCGGATTCCATCAGGCTGACGATTCGGGATAACGGTATTGGTTTTGAACTGGATGAGAAAAAGCAGACTTCATATGGACTATCCACGATGCAGGAGCGGGTCAGTGAAATTGGGGGAGCTATTCAGTATATAACGGCTCCGGGAAAAGGAACACGGATCGAGGTGTCCGTGCCAGTTATTAATGATGAAAGCGGAAGGAACGATGATCATGGAAACGGAATTACCGATTAGCGTACTGCTGGTAGACGACCATGAAATGGTACGGATTGGTCTTGCGGCGGTGCTGGGGACGGAAGAAGGTATTGAAGTGGTCGGCGAGGCCGGAAGCGGAGAAGAAGGCATACGGTTGGCTTCCGAATACAAGCCAAATGTCATTTTGATGGATCTGGTCATGGATGGCATGGATGGCATCGAAACGACACGCCAAGTAACTCGTCTGCTTCCAGAGACAAAGGTGATTGTGCTGACGAGTTATTTGGACGATGAGAAAATGTATCCGGTCATTGAGGCAGGGGCATTCAGCTATTTGCTCAAAACGTCTCGTGCTTCCGAGATAGCGGATGCGATCCGTGCAGCTGCACGCGGACAGTCCGTACTAGAGTCACAGGTGGCCTCCAAGATGATGAATCGATTTCGCCAGCCACAGGCTGAGGCACCCGCGCATACGGAACTGACTGATCGTGAGATGGAGGTGCTTCGCCTGTTGGCACAAGGGAAGTCTAATCAGGATATCGCAGATGAGCTGATTATCGGGATTAAGACGGTAAAATTCCATGTCACGAACCTTCTCGCTAAATTAGGAGTGGAAGACCGTACACAGGCGGCGATCTATGCCTATAAGAACGGATTAGCAGAGTAGAATGTAGAATAAACGAATACAAAAAACCGGAGACGACAATAGTCCTCCGGTTTTTTGTGTTCCATAACAAGGTGTTTAGATCAGGAGGAATAAAAAGGCGATTAAAGCCAGATCTAGTGCAAGCCCTGCCCCGTATACATATCCGCCGTACCCACCGCGATAGCCTGGTCTGCCATTTCCAGCAAATCCGCCTGCGTCATAAGGAAAGGATGGACTCAGAGGTTCGTTAGGCGGCTTAATTAAGGCATTTAGTTTGGCAGAGGTACGAGCTTTGTTTTTAGGATTCCTTTTTTTCTTTTTAGAGGAATTCTTTTTTGGGGATTGTTTTCCTTTGTTACTGTAGCTCCCGGCGTAGAGACTGCCAGGAAAGGAGGATGGATATCCGTTCAACATCAGCTTGCCTTTGCTACACCCACTTAAGATGCCGATGTGTCGTGTACCATCACGCATAACGGCACAGACCAGACGTCCACCATGAGGTGCCACATTGGCTTCATTTACAGGATAAATCGGAAACATGATTTCACCTCTTTTGGTGTAAGATGCATTGTGATCATAGTCTATTCTTACGGTGCCTACGATGTATGGTCGAACACCCAGTAGGCAGATGAATATTTTAGAAGGGCTTTGCCGTAGCTGTGTGTATAAAACCTTTGACAACGGGAATGCTATTGATAGATTGATAGATTTCAAACCAGCCGAAAAAGAAAGTAACCAGAGCGTAGGTGTGGGAATCGGATGGTTGTGGAGCGGGGGAACGATAATGTTAAAAGCAGAGCTGATTAAAAAAGGGATTATTGCAATTTTGGTATTAGGAACAGTGCTGGTACTGGCTGGCTGGCGCTACGGAACCCTTCAGACAAACCGATATGATTCCCGCGAAGCAGAAACGGCTTTACGTTCATTGTTAATCATCTCGGACCAGGCCCCGGGTACGTTGGATAAGCTGGTTGTGAAGTGGCAAGGCGATTGGATTTCTAACCATGAAGAGCCGGCAGATGTGGCGGCACAGATAGCCGATCAGCTGAATATACCCACAGTAAACAAACTCGTAGAAAATGGACACACGGTTTATCGTTCTGTTCGTCATAGTGAGGATCTAAGAATCCGCTTAAATGTGATGGAACGTCAAACTGGACAATGGTATGTAGTTGTTCAACTGGAGAGTAATAATGCAGGACGTGAGCGGTTGATTCAGCTTCATAAGCTTTGTGCTGAGCAATTAAAATCTATGGGGATTCAAGCGCAGTGGAACACAGCCCTTCAGCGTTCGCTGCATACAAAGGAATCCAAAGATCAACTGTTGAAACTGACAGAGGCGAGCTTAGCAGAGAACATTTCCATGCAGGCCAAAGAAAGATATACGGATGCGACTACTGTGGCTATATCCTATGAAGCTCCAGAGCTGCCGTTAATGATTCAAAGCGGTGAGCATCAGGTCCAGATGCAGATGGCTGTACATGAAGATAGGGAGCAGCAGAATACACGTATAACGCTCGGTTTCCCGCTCATCACGATTGAATACTGACTTATAAGGTAAATTTATGATTCATCGGATAGCTTATCCATGTAGGATATGATAAAATATCATCAAATCTTTAGTTCCATGTTTTTCGAAAATCAAGTATGATCTTGTATAAATATACACAATACTACATGCGGATTTCGGGGATTGTGGATTGCGGAATCTTGACATGGGAAGAATGAGGTACTTCATGGCTGACATACCTGCTAAAGAATCTGTTGTGACGCAAGGCGCAGTTCTGTTTATTTTTGGCGCTACGGGCGATTTGGCTCGTCGCAAGCTTTTTCCTGCTATTTACAGCTTGTACCGCGAAGGCAAGCTTGCTGAAGATTTTGCCGTTATTGGTGTAGCAAGGCGTCCGCGCACAGAGGAAGAATTCCGTAATGACCTGTATGCTTCCATACAGGAGTTTAGTCGCTACAAAGCAGAAAATGATCAAGAATGGCAGGCATTTGCCGAGCATTTTGAATATAAATCGCTGGATATAAACAATGTCGAAGGGTTCCATGAGCTGAGACAGCAGACGGAGTCTATAGAAAGCAAGTTTAACATACCGGGAAATCGGTTGTTTTATTTGGCCTTGGCTCCTGAATTATTCGGAAGCGTGTCGAAGAGCTTGAAAGATGGCGGCATGATGGATGGCAAGGGCTGGAATCGCCTAGTAATTGAGAAGCCATTCGGTTATAACCTCGAATCTGCACAAGAATTGAACGTTGAAATACGAGAAGTATTTGCCGAAGAAGAAATTTATCGGATTGATCACTATCTTGGTAAGGAAATGGTACAAAATATTGAGGTGATCCGCTTCGCGAACGCCTTCTTTGAACCACTGTGGAATAATAAGCATATTGCCAATGTGCAAATTACGCTTAGTGAAACGGTAGGGGTGGAGGAACGCGGAGGTTACTACGATCATTCCGGCGCCTTGCGGGATATGGGACAGAACCATATGTTGCAAATGCTAACGATGATTGCGATGGAACCACCTAGTCGTTTGTTGCCTGAGGATATCCGTGATGAAAAGGTAAAAGTGCTGCGTTCGCTGCGCCCTTTTGAAACGTCTGAGGATGTGAAAACCAATGTGGTACGTGGCCAATACACCGAAGGCAGTTATCGCGGCCAGCAGTTGCCGGGGTATCGCCAAGAAGACAAGGTAGATCCACAGTCGAACACAGAGACTTATTTTGCTTCACGCGTGTTTGTTGATAATTTCCGTTGGGCTGGCGTACCGTTCTATATTCGTACGGGCAAACGTCTCCCTGTAAAAACAACGGAGATTGTTGTGGAATTTAAGAGCATGCCAACGAACGTGTATCTCGGTCAAAAGCATAAGCTAGAACCGAACTTGCTCGTGATTCGGGTCAATCCAATGGAGGGCATTTACATTAAAATCAATGCCAAGAAACCCGGTTCCGAATCAGATATTGAGCCACTGGCTATGGATTTTTGCCAAAGCTGTATGGTGGGTATCAACTCACCAGAGGCTTATGAACGATTGCTGATGGATGCGATTGAGGGTGATTCGACGTACTTCACGCGTTGGGATGAGGTTGCCACGGCATGGGGATTCGTCGATCGAATCGCCAAGGCATGGCAGCAGGCCCCGGATACGCTGGAAACCTATGCTGCAGGCTCATGGGGACCGGAAGGTGCTCACAAGCTATTGGAGCAGGATGGCTTCAAGTGGTGGCCGGTTAGCGGTCAGGATGAAGATAATGTCATCTGGCGAGTAGGCGGCGTTCAGTAATCCCAATTTGTCCTGCATCCCCCTATGTCCTGTTCAGGACGTAAGGGGATGCTTTGCGTTCCGAGTGTGCTATAATAGCTTAGTCTCAGGTTTTCAGTTTGCAACTGATTATAAGTTAAAGGCAGGCTAAAACATGTAAATAGATCGTATTTATAATGAATATGGTAACGGAGTACGCCGAATACTGGAGCTAACGGCAATATAGCTGATAGGGCCGATGAACTTATGAAAACAGGCGTGCGTCATGGCCTTTTTATGAATAGCTTGAGCAGTAATGCAATGGATTTGATCATGAAGGGATATGTGAAATGAGTAAAACAACAGATATACTTCAACAGGAAGTCGACAAACGGCGTACGTTTGCGATTATTTCTCACCCGGATGCGGGTAAAACGACACTGACGGAAAAGCTGCTGCTGTTCGGGGGCGCGATTCGTCTTGCTGGTTCAGTTAAAGCGCGTAAAGCAAGCAAACACGCCACGAGTGACTGGATGGAGATTGAAAAACAGCGGGGGATCTCTGTAACATCCTCAGTAATGCAATTTGATTATAATGGTCACCGCATCAATATTCTGGACACCCCAGGTCACCAGGATTTCAGTGAAGACACGTATCGTACATTAACAGCAGCAGATAGTGCAGTCATGCTGATTGACGTAGCGAAAGGTGTGGAAGCGCAAACGATTAAGCTGTTTCAAGTTTGTGCGAAGCGTGGAATTCCGATTTTCACCTTCATTAACAAACTGGATCGTGAGGGACGCAGTCCTTTTGATTTGATGGAGGAGCTGGAGCAGGTGCTTGGCATCCGTTCGGTGCCTATGAATTGGCCAATTGGTACAGGACGCGAGCTGTGTGGTGTCTATGACCGTGTCAAAAATCAGGTCGAGCTGTTTCAGGGAGATGACCATTCCACGATCAAAGTACAAAAAGTGGAAGATTACAATGATCCAATCATTCGTGAGATGGCGGGCGAATATTTGCATGACCAATTATGCCAAGACTTGGAGTTGCTTGACGTCGCGGGTGACCCTTTTGACATGGAAAAAGTACAGCGTGGAGAATTAACACCTGTATTCTTCGGCAGTGCGATTAATAATTTTGGTGTACAAACATTTTTGGAAAACTTCCTTCAGCTTGCTCCTAAACCGGAGCCGCGCCGTAGTACAGCTGGGGAAATTGAGCCAACAAACGAAAAGTTTACCGGCTATGTATTTAAAATTCAAGCGAACATGAACCCGGCTCACCGTGACCGTATTGCATTTTTGCGTATTGTCTCCGGTAAGTTTCAACGCGGGATGAGTGTTAAGCATGTACGGATGGGCAAGGAGATTAAGCTGTCTCAGCCACAGCAGTTCCTGGCACAGGACCGTGATATTGTCGAGGAGGCTTTTCCTGGCGATATTATAGGATTGTTTGACCCGGGTATTTTCCGTATTGGTGATTCACTCAGCCAAGGTAGCGAGGTTGTGTTTGATGAATTGCCGACCTTTTCGCCTGAGATTTTTGCCAAGGTAACGGTGAAAAATGCCTTGAAGCACAAACAGTATCTGAAGGGTATTGACCAGTTGACCGAGGAAGGTATGATTCAGGTGTTCCGTACGGTAAGCTTTGACGATACGCTATTGGGTGTTGTCGGGCAACTGCAATTTGAAGTATTTGAGTACCGCATGAAGGGTGAATATGGCGTTGATGTACAGCTTCAGCGTATGCCATTCCAATTTGCACGTTGGATTGTGGATGATCAGATTGATCCGAGCAAGTTCCGTATTAACTCTACGCTGGTAAAGGATAAGAAGGGCAATTATGTTGCCTTGTTCGAAAATGAGTATGCCATGCGTACGGCTATGGAGAAAAACCCGACAGCTAAGTTTTTGGAAATGGCTCCATAAGATTGAGTATGCAGAACCGTTAGATCTCAGTCATTTAGTGTATACAACGAATAGTCCACTCGATGTTAATGCGAGTGGACTATTCTCATTTTAGAATACGGGTAAAATAATGAGCACAATTAAATCGGAACAAAAAGTTAAATAGCTAGAGCTAGGTTAAAGGTACGGGTTTGATTTTATCGATTTGTTCATGTGCCAAATGGACGAAATCGTGCTGCTGGTTTGGACTCATATGCTTCCAAGCAATTTCAAGAATGACACCCAATCCAGGCAAAGCGGCCTCTGGTCCGTCCACTGACCCAATAATCATGTCCGTAAGATCAGCTTCTGATTTGCCGTGTACTTTGTGAACAATTGCTTGTCGTAAATCCATTGTAATGGGCATGTGTACCTCCCGTATGTTGTAGTAGTGGTCGAATGTATTATGGCTTGGGCTGTTGTCCAGTATACATGGAGAAGCATTTGGCATAAGTATGTCAAAATTTATGTTTGCAACATGATATGCTATACTATGACGGACAGTATGGTGATCGGGAGGTAAAGAAGGAATGGCAAAAAAACAGTATGCGGTCATTGGCATGGGCCGTTTTGGTTCCAGTGTTGCCAGTGCGCTGAGTGAGATGGGTTTTGATGTGCTGGCTATTGACTCGGACGAGCAGCGTACACAGGAAATGTCGAATATTGTGACGCATGCGGTATCTGCTGACTCGACGGATGAGGAAGCGCTACGAGCGCTGGGTATCCGTAATTTTGACGTAATTGTAGTTGCGATTGGCGAAGATATACAGGCCAGTATTCTGACGACATTGATTCTCAAGGACATGGGCGTACCAGCCCTTGTGGTCAAGGCACAAAATGAATTGCACGGGAAAGTGCTGCAAAAAATAGGTGCGGATAAAGTCGTTTATCCTGAACGGGATATGGGGTTACGGGTAGCCCATCATTTGACATCTCCCAACATTTTGGATTATATCGAGCTGTCCAAGGACTACAGTATTTTGGAGATGAGAGCCGCCGATTCCATGATTGGCAAAAACCTGAAGGAGCTAGACATACGTGCACGCTTCGGCTGCAATGTGATGGCGATTCGCAGAAATCAGGAAATGAACATTTCACCTTATGCCGAAGATCGTCTGGAGCCGGGTGATGTACTTGTCATTGTGGGCCACAAGGATGATCTGACCAAGCTGGAGCTGGCATTCGCAGCCTAATGAAGGCTGATGTTCAAGTACAAGTGATGCATCATTTATTTTAAGAAACGGACAAAGAAACGGAAGGTTAAACGAATGGAAATCATTTCACCGAATAATGCGCGTGTAAAAGAGTGGGCGCAACTGCTGGAGAAAAAGCATCGCACACGGCAGCATAAATATATTGTCGAGGGTATTCATCTGGTGCAGGAAGCGCTGCGTTCGGACGCGGCTGTCGAAACCGTCGCCTATGATTTGGACAAGGGCATTCCCGCCGAGCTGAATGGCCTGGATCCAGCCGACCAGCCGGTGGAATGGGTTCCCGTGTCAGCGGCGGTCATTGCAAAATGCACCGATACGAAGACGCCGCAGTCGGTCTTTGCCATCGTGCGTAAGGAGGAGCGCAGCGCATTCCCGGCATTGCTGGAGCAGCCGGATGCACTGGTGATGGTGCTGGACGGGGTGCAGGACCCCGGCAATGTAGGCACCATCATCCGCAGCGCGGACGCTGCTGGAGCCGCAGGCGTAATATTGGGTCATGGCTGCGCCGACCTGTACAATCCCAAAACGATCCGCTCCACGATGGGATCGTTGTTTCACCTGCCGGTGATTGAAGGCAGTCTGGAGGAGCTTTTACCGCAGGCCAAAAGTAAAGGTGCCCGCTTGCTCAGCACCTCACTGGATGCGAGCTTGTCATGCTATACCATAGATTTGCGTGTTTCCACTTGGCTTGTGATCGGAAACGAAGGCCAAGGTATTTCTGCTGCTACCGCGCGCATGGTGGATGAGTCGGTATTCATTCCGATGCAGGGGCAAGCGGAATCACTGAACGCAGCGATGGCTTCTACGGTGCTATTATTTGAGGCGATGAGACAACGAAACTAAGAGAATGAACACGGGGCTGCTGGTGTGGGTTATAACATCAATTGAGACAATTTATAATACTAAATGAGACTGTTTATATCATCTAAATGAGACAGTCAATATCCCCGAAAACCCAGTGAAAACGGGAATAAAGACTAAGTAAAATCAAAATTATCTGTTAAGATTGATCTAAATTATCTTATTTTATGGTGAAAAAGGACAGCCATTTTTTATAACAAGAAGTGAGACAAACATTATCTAAGGGAAAATTACCTTTGCTCGGCTATAATAAAATTTATATACATTCTTACCTACAGGACAATTTAATATCTAAAGTAAACAGTCTCGATGAAAGCTCTTTATTTCGGGGCTGTTTTTACGTTATGGATGGCAGGTGAAATGATAACCCATTTTTGGGAAAGTGTTACCCTCATTCAAATCTCTTTCTGCTTTTTGGAAGATACATCCGTCGATACTCAGACAAAGTTTGTCTTTAGCTTTTGAGGATATTTAGATAATTAGCAAACCTGTTTTTAGATTGTATTTGTTAAGCTAGGATGAAAAAGTACCCATCTGTTATTTCATTTTGTTTATTAATTTCTGAGAAATATTATATTGATGTAAATTGTCTATTTCGTTTGATATACGGGTATACTGATGATGAAAATAAAAAGGGAGGAGATTAAGATTAATTATAAAGATATATATAATTTACATATTCAGCTTCTTGATGTATATGAGAGGAACCAAAAGGATCGCCACCCTTATCAAAAGGATATTAATTTTTATAATCGACAGCTCAACTTTTTCAGTGAAAATATTGTACAAAAGATTTTTGTTTTAAACCAACTAATAAAAATTTATGAGAAGAATAGAGAGCCTCAAATTAAGTGGTGCTCAGAGATTTATTATTCAAAAAAACATAAGGATATTGAAAAAATAACAGATTGAAAGATGGTAAGTCCAGTGAGTGGTATCATTTCATCGTAATTGAAATGTGATTCTACATGAAATAAACAGACAAGCCAAAGGAAAATATTCAAGAAAGCAAGATCACAGATGAGTTCCCAGTTTGGGATCGATTGTGTGATTTTTCTTTTGTTTCACGAGTAAACCCTAACTAAATAATGAATTTACAGCTTCATAATGTTCGAATATGAGGACTATTATAAAAATTTACAATAAAAGTTACCAATACCAGTATGCGAAATTGCTGCCTAAGACTGTATGCTTCTAAAAGAGCAGAATGAGGATGATTCACCTGGGTTATTAATTACGGATAACATGTTTGGGGAAATGTCGGGGCCGGAATTGATTGAACCACTCTTCGTTGCACTTGAGTTGCTCAAAGTTCAAGGGATTACATTATGTCCGCCGAACATCAAGCTGGACCTTACCAGCAAATTTAATACCGTATATAGCCTCGACATTGAAGCTAAGAACGGAGTGAACAGTATTACCAGCAAGGTACAGAAATATCAGATAAAGTATTTACATTCTCGTTCAGCAATCAGCCAAGCGAAAATGGAACAACAGCTCGACGTGGATGAAAGTGTTTCGTAGTAGAGCCATCCGTCACAGCTAAAGACAATTGATTTTAATATAAGATCGAAATTGATATGAAGACACGAACTGGTTCAGGTCAAAGGAATCTACACTCGGAAGTTTATTTGTCCTAGGATGAAAAAGTTTAAACTTTACTTAACCTAACTTTTTCAAAATGAAATCAATATGTGGGGAGTATGAGCATCTTGTCTTCTCCATATGGATATATTCTGGAGATCATCGGGATTCAGTTTAGAACCATCTGTAGTGAATAATGTTGTATGGAAATCAACATATGAAGATGGTAAACAATATTTTTCGATTGAATCCATGTACCTCATCCAAGAACAAGACTCCTTTGAATCTTTGGATTCGGGAGTCTTTTAATACAATTTCAACTAAATTGAAGGTGAGGGAATCATAATGCTTACGGTTGATCAATACATAACAAAAATGAAGAAAAAGGATAAGCTTGATGAGTTTGATTTTAAAAGTCATGCTGAAAACATGTCTGCTGTTTTGAAGTATGTAATGGATTATTTAAATCATTATTTGAATCCGGAAGAATACGATTATGAGAACATTAAGACGGAACAGTCTGCATTAAAAATTGCTCAGGAGATAGGGGGAGCCTTTCCTGAGAGTGAAAATGAAAGCAACTCGTTTGCAATATCAAGGGCCAGCAGTAGAGTTCGAAGAGAAAATCATGCCAACTGTTCAGACTCTAGTTCGAGGAGATGTGGAGGTGCAAGAAGATGAATCTACATCAAATCAAGAAAAAACTGATTGATGCTGAAAGTAATTATAATATTCGCGATAGTAATCAGATACTTAATGAATTATTGGACATAAAGCGAGTTGCTGTAGCAAATGGTGATCAACTATTAGCTAAAGAAATATGGTGTTACGAAGCTACCTTAAAAGCACAAGAAGCATTTATTTCTGCCTTCTGGGAGATGAAACGTCAGGAGTATTACGCAGGTTGGAGGACTCTAGAACAAGTAGAGTTAATAGTTTTATCGTTAGAGCGTCATTTTTCTAAGGAATTCAATCTGTATAAACTTAGCCATATTAAAATGTATACTGAAAAATTTCAGGTCTTGTTTCCTTACAAAATTTTTTTTAGTCCTGAGTATGTTACACAAATAAAGATATGTAGTATATGTAAAAGGCCGATATCAATTAGAAACTCTTGCGGACATCGGGTGGGTGAAGTCTATAATGGTGAACTATGCAACCGCATTATTACGAAGTCTGAAATGTTAGGAATTTCTTTAGTAACCAACCCTTTGCAAAAATATTCTGTGGTGTTTACTACAGATCAGGAAAACGGGAGAACAAAAGATCAGTACGACTACCATCTGGTTAAATATGTGATTAGTAGACTTATTTCACCTTTTCATGGTTGGGATGTAAATTGGACTAAAGCAAGACACCCTCACTCTAGGTATGCACATGTTAATAAGAGCAGTGATTGCCCTTGTGAATCAGGACAGAAGTATGAAGATTGCTGTCTTAGTGAAGTAGGAGTACTCAGGCCACATTGTATTGTGACTTTCCATAAAGATTTTCCGGGAGAGTTGAAGTTAATTGAGTACAAAGATTAATTTCCTTTACATTACTTGCGTAATATCTATCACAGGACGACTCTGTAGTCGTATATGAAATTTAGGTACACCCTGAGATAAGATTGAATTTAGTGTGATGTTGTCTAGTTTCAGCCTGGTGGCTAACTGAGGAAGACTAGCAACTCGATCCGGCTCTATATGACGCTCAATGTTCGGCCGACAACATCAAACGGTTAGCTTTATGTAGAAATCTATGTGTCGTCTATTTTCAGGGGGAGACCATAGTAGTCGAATTTTTGACTGCCGTGAAGTAAAGGTACCTTTACTTCTAACCACACCCGATGAAATGTGGTATTGCATTAACCATGGCAAGCCTCTATTTATAGCATCAGCGGGACCACCTTGTAAGGTGGTTTTTTGCTTTTTCGGGGAGATATAACGTTTGTAAAATCTTGCTGGACTGGTTATTGTTCGAATATTCAATCATCTTGCTAAGTCTAGTAAAATAATAACAGTGAAAAGAACATATTCCTTCTCTTCGCTATAGAACAATTTGTCAGATCGAGGCATTAGATCTATGATCCTCGATAACCTTCATTGTCCAGATCACTCCTGTTTTACACAACTGATTAACTTCCTATTAGTAATGGTCGCGTAGTTGGTCTTCCATATGCGTCACCACATATTTCAATAGGAAGATTTCCACGCATTCCCTTCAGTGTCTGATGAAGAAGATGAATTAGAAAAAGTTATAAAGAAGTAGGTATGCGACTCCTCGGTGTTTTTCTTGTGCGTACAATTATAAAGTCCAAAAAGATTCAATTTAGCGTGTGTTTAAACTTTTTTATGAAAAGTCAATAGTTTTTCAGTTCTAATTCATTGTGAGAAAAGAAGGTATTTTGTCTAGTTATGTGGAAATATTTTGTTGAAAAGTGTTTAAAAAGTGCAGTTGTTAGAATTCTTAAGAATACGTCAATTGTGATTCGAGATACGAAAGGGATGCATAGCATGAATCAATCAGTCGGATCAACATGGAGGAGATGGGACTTACATGTCCATACTCCTGAATCAGTTCTTAATATGCAATATAGTTTTGATAACAAGGAAGAGTCTGCACATTATAAAGAGCAAATTTGGGAGAAGTACATAGACAAACTAGAGTCAGCAGATGCCACAATCTCTGTTATAGGTATTACTGACTATTGCTCGGTTGACGGTTATGAAAGGATGCTGGCTTATAAAAGCGAAGGTCGTTTAAGAAATATTGATCTGATACTAGCTAATGTTGAATTTCGCATTGTTCCTATTACAGATAAGAACAAAGCAATAAATGTCCACTGCATTTTTTCTAATGAACTTGTGGTACAGGACATTAAACGATTCTTGGAAGAATTGAAATATGAATATGGTGGAAGTAAATATAAGTGCAATAAAAATGATTTAATTGAATTGGGAATAAAATACAAACCTGAACTTCAGAGTGATGTAGAAAGCTATAAAGAGGGGGTTAAACAATTTAAAGTCAATATGACCGATTTGAGAAACTTGATAGAGACAGACCAACGGTATAAGGACAAAGTTTTCATCGTTGCAAGCAATAGCTCCTCTGATGGTATCTCAGGACTTAAAGATAATGCTATAGCCTCTACTAGGCAAGAATTGTATCGAAGTGTTGATTTTATTTTTTCAGGAAATGACAATGACCAAAAGTACTTTCTTGGCCGTGGAGTTGATTCCAAGGAAGAAGTTATTAGGAAATATGGGGGGGTAAAGGCTTGCTTACATGGTTCAGATGCTCATGATTTTAATAAATTATTTAAGCCAGATTTAGATAGGTTTTGTTGGATAAAAGGTGAACCAACCTTTGCTGGTTTACGGCAGTTACTATTTGAGCCAGATACTAGAGTGAAAATACAAAAAGATGAACCAGATAGTAAAAAAAATATTTACTCATTGAAAAAAATAAAATTGAACTCTACAGATATTAATCAAGAGTTATCCTTCCAGAGTGTCGAGCTCGAATTCAATAAAAATTTAGTGGCAGTTATTGGTGGGAAGGGTTCGGGTAAGACTGCGGTACTTGATCTGATTGCAAACTGTTATAAAGAGTACGATAGAAGTCGTCATTACGATTTGAAGGGGAAACCTACTATTAGTAGTAATGAAGACCAAAATTCGTTTGTGCAAAGAATTGAAAAGGAATGTCCAGGTTTAGAAGTATCACTTGAATATCTAGATAATCAAAGTTTTTTCTCAAAGAAAATCTCCGAAGAAAATTTTTTTGCAAATGGGCAAATTCGTTATCTACCACAAGGGAAAATTGAAGAGGTTGCAGGTAATACTAAAGCTCTGCATAAAGATATCCAGCAATTAATTTTCAGCCATCTTTCAAAGAGAGAGGATAGTGAATACCGTTCTTATTTGGAAAGAGATGAAAAAATAATTCAAACTAATCGAGAGATATCAACCCTTATAGGTGAAATTGATACTTTAATAACAGAAACATCACCCGAAGTTTTAGAAGGACTGATTCGACAACTTGAAATCAAAAAAGGTGAGCAAAAAGACAGAGAGTTAAGATTGCTTGCTTTCAATGGAACATTAACTCAAGAAGAAGAAGAAGCCGCTCTCAAAGCCACTGAAAAGGTGAGAGAATTGGAAATGCAGTATGAAAAATCAAAGGAATTTATTAGTGGCTGTGAAAATTTAATTAAAGAACTTGATGAGTTTCAAATTACAACAAATGCTAAAGTTGATAGTCTTAATCAAAATAATACTCAGCTAGTTATGGAGACAGTACCTCATGTGGATTTCAACGATATCATTACGGTAATTAATAAAAACAAAGCGTATGCAACAATAAGGAAACAAGATTCAGAAGAACAGCGTGAAAAATACTCTGATGATATTAAGAAATTTACTGGTAAACAAAATGAACAAGCGAGTTTACTAAGAGAAAAAGACAGCATAGAAAAGAATATGCAAGAAATTACTGAGAGAATCTCTGAGATGGAAAAAAAACAACTTGAATTCGGGATAAAGGTAAAGGACTTAAATGATAAATACGAGGGCTTGTTGTTACACTACAAAAGTCAGAAAAACTCATATGATCGTATTATAGAAATATATAAATCTTTGGAAAAAGATATACTTCAAAATATCGACTTTAAAGCAGAGGTTCGTTTTGATAAACTGCGATTTCAGGAACTTGCAGATGATTTATTTGACAAAAGGAAACTCGCAGATGATTTCATAGACCAGTGCAGTACTACTGTAATTGATTTTTTAGAAAAAAATATAACATTTGCATTAAGGACAGATAACTCAGTATTGAATTTTTTGAGAAAAAACAAATCTCTTTTCGATTACTTGAAATGGCTCACTAGTGATTACTGTCAATTAGATACAAAGGTATACTTCAATGGTGTGGAACTATTCAAACTTAGTGTGGGTCAGAAGGGTGCAGTTATATTGAAGTTATATTTAGCTGATGGTGATTACCCGATAATATTGGACCAACCTGAGGATAATTTAGACAATAGATTTATATCAGAAGAACTACTGTCTACTTTCCGAAAAGCAAAAGAAAAACGGCAAATTATTATTGCGACTCATAATGCTAATTTAGTTGTTAATTCTGATGCAGAACAAATAATAATTGCTGATTTTCTAGACAATAAGATTCGATATCGAGCGGGATCAATTGAAAATGCAACTATTCGAAAAGAAGTTGCTAGTTTGCTTGAGGGTGGGGAAGAAGCGTTCAAACAACGTGAGAGTAAATATGGATTTTCAAGAAATATATAGATGTTATACAGAGCCAGTCAAGGTCAGAAAGTGCTCATATCCTTGATTGGTGATTTTTACTATTTTTTTAGGAAACAGCACGAAATGACTCTCCCGGAGTTTGAGAGAGACCTTGTTAAGTGCTCTCTTTTAGTTTATTTGAAGTGCAGTGAGATACATTGAATGTTACTGGAATTTTTGGTTGTAAAAGGATTTTAAATTGATGAAAAGTTTTGGTTAATTAATGGTCTGATCTAAGACGGCTACAAATACAGACTTTTTAATTGATCTGAGGAGAAGAGTCCACTTTTTATTTAGATGATATTCAAATGGAAGTCGTTATGTTGTGGTGTTGGGTTTAGAACACTTAGAGGATGGGGAAAAGAGATGCTGGATTTTAAAGAGCTTGGTGTAAATGGAAACGATTTTGAACTTCTAGTCAGAGAACTTCTATTTAGTATGGGCATGAAAGTATATTGGAGTGGAAAAGGACCTGATGGAGGTAAAGACTTAATATGTATTGAAACTCCAAAAAGTCAGTTATTATCTATTGAAAAGCGTTGGCTTGTTCAATGTAAGCATTTTGCACACGGGGATCGAGCAGTACAAAAGAATGATCTCGATGATATAATTGACTCATGTTATCAACATGATGCAACAGGATATTTACTAGTGTGTTCTACGTATCCTTCTTCTACTGTGGTTAATAGACTTGAAGCTATTACTCAAAACAAAAATAACAACTTATCAGCAATATATTTAGATAGTGTTGCAATTGAAAGAATGCTGTCTACTCCAAGTTCATGGAAAATAGCTCAGAGGTTTTTCCCTATATCTGCTAATGATGGGTGGAAGATATATGCGACCGAAAACCCGAATCGATGGGTGGTTAACTATAAAGGATATTATATTCACTTGTCGAATCGAATAGGTTCATCTGCTGAACCCCACCTAGAAAGTATCACTGCACGTATAAACGAAATTGAACACCTTCCTTTACCTAATAAACATATGATTCGACCTAGAGCAGTACATTTCGATGATAAAAATGGGAACTATACTTGGTATATTGATTATCTCTATCCCTCTGGTGAAATTCCATATTTTTTACACGGATCTATTAAGGAGATACTTCGTCATGGGTATGTTCTGGAGGATGGGCAAAGTTACTCTTTCGATGTGCATCTATACTCGTATTCAGAAAATAGTGATCATTTCGATGCTGATCACTATGATTATTATCAACCCTTCTTAGGTAGTTTTTCTTGGGGATTTGAGCGGAAGGAGCAGATAAACTATCACAGTTTATACGAGCTGGAAGGGTGGGAACTGGAAGGGGAAAAACAAGAGAAATCAGTGAGTGAATCTTTCGAAAGGTTGGTGAACACCTTGTCGAAATTAGATTTTGTTAGCGTAATTAGATCGATTAATAGTAGTGTTGAGGCAATCGAATTGTTCAATCAAGTTAATGATTGGACTGAAATATCTTTTGAACGCGATATTTCATTCGAGCATCTTTTTTCAGCAGAAATAATTTGTGTAATAGACAATGAAAAGAAGCTTGATCGTTTGATGCGCGGATTACCAATATCTATAATGATGCATTTTAAAATATCAAAAAGATTTGTTTATCTACCTGATATGGATGAAAATGAAGATCCAGATGCAGTATATGATTTTGTTATTATGATCCACCCTAGTTATATGAAAAACAAATTCGCTACAAGGATAAAACTTATGGAATACTTCGATGAACTTAGCGATGCAATTGAAAAGTTTCAGAATGAACAATCTGATATTCATTAGTTACTCGGGTGACATCAAAACTGCGACTACACCCGTAGAAGCTTATGTTTCGTTATCTTCGGACAGGGGTTCGACTCCCCTCGCCTCCATTTAAAAAACCCGCTCACTGAGTGAAGTGCACCCCTTAGAATAGACATTGGAATAAACCCCTAGTTTATCCGATGAAATCTAGGGGGTGCATTTTTTATGCCAGCGAAAAAAGGAACAAAGTTTAATGAGTATACGTTTGAAACCAAGGTAGAGGCTATACGACTCCATATCGAAGAAGGTTGGACGTATCGTAGACTCATGGAGAAGTTTGGGATCGCAGATCGACATATTTAAGGGATTCTGGCGTGCCTGATGTTTTAGTTCTAGTTTTCGTTAAACTGATTAAGTGTAAGTGTGGGTATGGAAGACATGCGAGGGATGGAAATAATCCGGATGCCAGTATTTTTGATGAGCAGGATGATGTGTACACTAATCAAGAGGTTGAAAGCATGCTTGGTTTTGAGATAGAAGCTTTCTCGGAATTTGCGGAGAAATATGAAGAAAGTATCTCTGAAAAAGATTTGTTGAAATTTCGGGATGTCCTCAGAAAGCAACCAATGCTGGCGTTTAAGAATAAGACAGGAGCAGCCATATACAATGTTCTAAAAAAACATTACGATGCTGGAGAGTACGACATATTAAAAGCTTCAGAAGTAAAGCTATTTAGAGGTAGAACAAGAGCAGTGGACTCCAGTAAGGCTTACACAGTTGAGGAGTTGTGGATAGCTCTGCTAGGCAAGCCTTCACATGGTCGGTATAACTCTATTGGTGTACCTGTACTGTATGTAACGAATCAAGAACGCGCCATTCCTTATGAGATTAATCCTTCACATGATCAACTTATTGATATCGCTACTTTTGATATTCTCAAGAAGAAACTAAAACTGTTTAACTTGGGGGCGTTTGATTCGAACTTCGAAGTTTTTTTAGCGAAGTTAATGAAGATACGAATATCGTAAAAACAGCATATTTATTACCCAATTATATTGGAGCATGTTGTAATGAGTTCTGGCGGATCATTATCAGTGAGTCCAGCACACGCAATTGGTAATTTCGGTTGTTTCCTATGTTCTATGCCATTCCAATAATAATTCGCTGGGTTTTTGAGACATTGGAGCTTGCCATGCAATCCGAACCGAAGGGGCGTCCACTGCTCACGGCGACCGTGGATATCAGTATACTTCTTTGAAATTTAAGGAGAGGTTAGACGAATCGAGGCTGGAACAAGGCATGTCCCGAGTGAGCTGTTGTATTGATAACGGGCCGATGGAGTCCTTCTGGGGGATATTGAAATGTGAGAAGTACTACCTGCATAGTTACCGAACCTTTGAAGAACTCCAACGGAGTACATCCATTTTTACAATAACGAACGATTACAGGCCAAACCAAACGGCCTCAGTCCGTGGAATTCAGGACCAAGGTCGCTTAAATATCTCTTATTATTTATACTGTCTACTAGACGGGGGGCAGTTGAAATTGTATTGAAACCAGAAATATGGCATGACACATCGAAATATTTAAAGTAATTTGTCAATAATATACTCCAGACTTGGAACAGACATATCTTTGTATGGTTATATACTCATACCTTCATCAGAACGATAGATATTGACAGGCTGCACTTGTATATAAAGAAAAGAGAACAACAGGGGAAGGTTACCTGTTTCCCACTTTGCTTGCTTTGGTGTGTATATACCAAGTATTCATATTTTTTATAGAGGTAATTTATGCGTGTAATGTTCTGTTTGCGGATCAAAGATAAAGCCTAATGAATGATAAAAAGCTCTTCCTTCATTTGTTAATGTTCTTAAGACCAGTATTTTAAAATATTGTCTGGCGTGGGTGATAATATACTCCACTAACTTACGGCCAACTCCATGGCGTCTGTAAACAGGTGATACATAAACTCTGCGTAAACGCGATACATACTTATCATTTAGGAAAGGATCTTGATTCAACCCACATATGCCAATCAACTTTTCTGAATGATATGCACCGATTAGTAGTTCGCCTTTTTTATCAAAACGGTTAATGTTATGTTTGTATTCTTCAGTTAACCGTCTTAAATAGGAAAAACCCTCTAATTCACTTGATTTTACCAAAGGTAGAATTTCTGAATCGACTAAACAGTGTATGATTTTGATTTCAATAACTTTTAGCATCACTATACCTCCTTGTAGCATTTTAACTTAAGAAAAAAAGGCAATTAATATAAGTGTAGCTTATCAATACGGTGAACGGCTTCTTCAAGAAGTTTGTCCGAGCTCACAAGACTGAATCGAACAAAACCCTCACCCGAATTGCCAAAACCAGAACCCGGAACAGTTACCACATGAGCTTGGTTTAGCAATATCTCACTAAAATGCATAGAAGAGAATCCTTTAGGTGTAGGGATCCAGCAAAAAAAAGACCCTTTTGAAGGGATTGCTTCACAATTGATGCTATGAAGAGCATTATAAAATACATCTCTTCTTGTTTGATAAAGGGATACTAAATCTTTTACACAATCTTGTGAGCCGAGCAGTGCCTCACAAGCTGCTTTTTGAATAGGTCCAAAAATTCCACAATATTGGTGGTTCTGAAATTTATTTATCATGTTTATAATTTTGGAGTTTCCTATTATAAATCCTATTCTCCAGCCAGCCATATTGTATATTTTAGAGAGTGTATATATTTCAACTCCTACTTTCTTGGCACGGGGATGCTTAAGAAAACTCTCAGGCTTCAGTCCGTCGAAGACAATGGGACCATAGGCAAAATCACTGGCAATCACGATATTATGATAGAGTGCAAATTCTATCAACCTGTCGTAGAATTCTGAAGTTGCTACAGCTCCTGTCGGATTATTCGGATAATTCACAAACATTAGTTTACTTCGCCTTGCTTGCTCGTATGAAATAAGATCTAAATTCGGCAAATAATTTGAATTTTTATCTAGTGGCAATGAAATCATTTCTCCACCTGTTAGATCAATTCCTGACCAATAGTCAGTATATCCTGGATCTGGAACTATGCATGCATCTCCTTGATTTAGCAGGCACTGACAGAGTTCTATGATCCCGGTTTTCCCTCCGGGGATCACTGCTATTTCATTTTCTGGATCTAAATGAACTTTGTAATCTTCCCAATATCGTTTTGCAACAGCTTGTTTCAAAAAGAAATAGCCTTCAAAGGGCGGATACCGATGATTTTCACTCAATTCAGCTTCTTCCTGGAGTTTTCTCACAATATGTGTAGGCGTTGGGAGGTCATGATTTCCCGTACTCAGATTAATTATATCCGCGCCACTTTCTTTCATAGTCGTGGCATTTCGTATAATCTGCTGAAAAAAATGGACGGGTAGTCTTTCGAATGCATTGGAAGGTACTATTTTGAATTCACTTTTGGTCCTCATCACTGTAATACCTTATCCTTGATAATTAGCGGCGCACTCTGCAATTGAAGAGCAACCTCAATAATTGTATCTTCCTGACCAGCGACGACTTTCCTTTTGCCAAGTTCCAGGAAAAGCTCTAGCGGATTAACGTGATACTCTTCGGCAGCTCTTTCAATTGGTTTTAAGAATGTGGATACGACACCGGAAATTCCACACATTATAGCATTTGGGGCAATCAGCGGGTGCTCAATTTCTAGGATTTTACGCAATTCGGGAATGCGTTCAATCAACAGATTGCTGTTAATACCTGTAGTGTATTTCATTTTATCCAGTAGCATAACTAATAACTCTATTTGGGTGTTGCCTGCACCAGCACCATATCCTAGAAGTGTTCCATCTATGATTGAAGCTCCTGATTCAATTGCTGCAAGAGAGTTAGCGATGGCCAAACCAAGATTGTTATGGGCATGAAAGCCAACAGGAATGTTTAGCTGGGAGGAAAGCAGTGAAATTCTTTGCTTCACTTCATCCGGTAACAGAGCACCCGCTGAATCCATTAGAACAATCCCATACGCTCCGTAAGACTCCATCTTATGCGCTTCCTGAAGTAGTCTTTCCGGTTGAGCCATATGGCTCATCATCAGCACTCCGTAAACTTCGGAATTTCTCTTTCTTACAAATTCAATATGTTTCTGAGTAACATTTGCTTCGGTACAATGTGAAGCGATTCGAAAAATATCAACGCCTGCTTCGAATGCTGGTTCCAAATCTTTATGAATAGTTGCAAATCCAGGTATGACATGCACTGCTAGTTTAGAAGTAGTTAGCATAGCGCGTGCTGCTGTCAGCATTTCATAATCAGAAGTTAATGATTCTCCTAATTGTAAAGAAGAGGCCCCAATACCACAGCCATGCCCTACTTCAACTACAGGAATACCAATAGAATTTGCAGCTTTGCAGTATTCTTCAATTTGAAATGGGTTAAACCGATGACTGTTAGCATGTGAGCCGTCGCGTAATGTGGGATCATAGACAGTAACATTCATTGACCAACCACCTCGCTTCTATAAGAATTGAGTACATATTCTTCAGCTATTTTGATTGCCGCACAATTAATAATATCTAGATTGCCGGAATAGGAAGGGAGAAAATCTCCCGAACCTTGAACCGAGGCCATCAATACTATTCGCTCATTATCAATTACAGGAGGAGATATGATACGGTATCCACTTGCGTACTCTTGGATTTTGGCTACCATAGTTTGGACTTCCTGATTAAGTTTGTCCAAATGGTAATCTTTAACTTTAGCAAAAACTGTAGTTTGCATATTAATCGCAGGAGAAGCCGGATTAAGAATTAGAATAGCTTTGACTTTAGTGCAGCCCGTAAAATATTTTAACGCCTGTTCTGTCGTTTCGATATATTCATCTAAATTTGAACGAGTAGCATTACCTGCACTTAAAGAAGAAATAGTTGTAACTACTTCTATATATTGAGTATTTTTGTGGGTTTCGCTGATTGCATAAGCCAAGGGAATCGACACTTGTCCCCCACACGTAATCAGTCCCACATTATTATGTAGAAGACTTTCAGCAGTGTTTAGGGCAGGAATACAAGGAAACCCGAGATTTGACGGAGTAATATCAATTATTTTTTTATTAAGGGCTTTTAAAATCGGGGCATGCTTGAAATGGTTTTCTGCCGAGCTTGCATCAAACACCAAGTTACAAGAAGAAGGATTCTCAATAATCTCCTGAATCCCCCTATGGGAGGTTTTTATACCAATCTCTTGAGCGGTTCTGAGACCATCGGATTCTGGGTTTCTGCCTATAAAGACACTGCATTCAAGATATGGCGACTTTATAATTTTCCTCAGTAGATCTGTACCTATTTTCCCACTACCAATTATTGCACATTTTAATTTTGGAAATGTAGTTAGCATAAGTTTCTCACGTCCTTTCAATAAACTGTAAATGGTTTCTGCGGGTCTAGCATTACATACCGACGTACTTGGAATAAAGCGATTTTGCTTGAGAAAGATCGCTTGTACCCTGAACTAGTACACGACCATCTTCAAAATATATCAACTGATATGAATCTACATGAAGCTTTACAAGAAACTTATTGTAATCAACAGTCCCCAGATGTCCAATTTTATTTGATAGTGCTTCTAAGTTTACCTTTTTAGGATTTGATGGAGTGATTTGAATGGTATTTCTACCGCAAAGAGAGGTGAAGTTATCATATGTTTTCGCTGGGTCTAGAAAATTAAATTGATGCTTTCCGCAACATGGACACTCTGGGTTTATTGGTCCAATCTCGAAATGTTCAACTTCATTATGCCAAATATCAAGATGTTGAATAAAAGAGCTAAGCATATGCTCATTAGCTGTCAGAATCTTCAGAGCCTCAGTGGCTTGATATGAAGCTACAATGTTTACTAAAGGTCCCAAAACCCCTGAAGTATCACAAGTTTCACCGTGGTTAAGATCAGAAGAATATTCATAAAGACAGCAAAAGCAAGGTGTAATATGAGGGCGGATCACAGAAAACATTCCGTTTGAGCTAACTGCACCGCCATAAATCCATGGCGTATTACTTTTTACGCATACATCATTAATGAGAAACCGTGTTAAGAAATTATCAGTTCCGTCCAATACGAGATCAAATCCATCCAAAAGTAATTCGGCATTACCGGAATTGATGTCAGCGACAACAGGATCTATTTTGACAGAGGAGTTAATTAAGTTTAGTTTGTTAAATGCTGCAACTGCCTTTGGCAAAAACTGCTCAACATCGGTTTCATCATAGAGCATCTGCCGTTGCAGATTACTGGTTTCAACGAAATCCCTGTCAATAATTCGAATGTACCCTACCCCCGATCGAACCATATGGTTGGCTAACACCGAGCCTAACGCCCCCAAGCCTACAATCGCTACTCGGCTACTCAAAAGCTTGCTCTGTCCTGATTTCCCAATAGGTGAAAATAGTGTTTGTCTTGAATACCTGTCCATAAAGCTACCTCCTAGTATCTTTTAAATGACAAGATGGTTCTACAAGAAGAAATGAAAAATTTCTGGAAATTTAGTATGGTAAAAATCCCCTCTCTATGATAAGCTAACTAAAAAAATACGTCAATCTACTATAAATGTTAAAAATTTTAAATTATTAAAAAATTTATAAGTGTAATATTTTAAGAGGATGGTTATTTATATGGAAATTATTTATTTAGATAATGCAGCTACGACCTGGCCTAAACCCCAGAGTGTAATTGATGCAGTTCATGGACATCTCTTATACGGCGTTAATCCTGGAAGAGGAAACTACAAAATGTCGGTAAAAACTGGGGATTTATTGTCTGAAACGAGAATTAAATTAGCAAAATTGTTTAATATAAACAATTATAATTCCATTATATTCACCTTAAATGCCACTCACGCTTTAAATCAGGCAATCCATGGTTATCTCAAGGCTGGTTCCCATATTATTACGACTACTCTTGAGCACAATTCTGTTAGACGTCCTCTGGAAAAATTGCGAAAAAGCGGACTGATTGAGATTACTTATATTTCTCCTGAGAAAGATTGGACATGGGATTTAGATAAATTTAAAGCTGAAATTAGAAAGGATACCGCACTTATTATCGTTTCCCATGTTTCTAATTTGACTGGGTCCATTACACCGATAGAGAAAATTGGTTCTCTATCTAAAGAATTTAATATTCCTTTTTTAGTGGATGCTTCGCAGTCTGCAGGGGTTATTAAGATAGATGTACAAAAAATGCATATTGATATGCTTGCCTTTCCTGGACACAAAGGTTTGTATGGCCCACAGGGAACTGGGGGGTTATACCTTAATCCGAAATTGAAGTTGGAACCATTAATGCAAGGGGGAACAGGTAATCATTCCGAAGATTCAGATCAGCCACAATTGTTGCCTTTCCGGTATGAGAGCGGTACACAAAATACTTTAGGTATCAGTGGACTTTTAGCGGGTGTGAATTTTGTAATGGAACATACGGTAGAGTACATATATGAGAAGGAGATGGAATTAGCCAAACTTCTAATTGGAGAATTGAAAAACATAAAACAAATAAAAGTATACGGTCCAGACGATTTACGAATGCGTACGGGAGTTATTTCCTTTAATGTGAATGGAATTGAGCCTATTTTGCTAGGGCAATTGCTTGATGAGCATTTTGGAATTGCTCTTAGAACAGGCTTCCATTGTACCCCATTAGCCCATCAAACAGCTGGTTCGTTCTCAACAGGTTCGCTTCGGGCTAGCTTTGGTTTTTATAATACGAAAGAAGACGTATATGCACTTGTGACTGCCTTAAAAGATATTATTGAAAGCTTCAATATTGTATGAAGTAGCTTAAAAGAAGTTTGGAAAGGAGGTGAGAAAGTTGGACATGATGAAGGTTGCTAATGTTATTTTTATGGATAAAATGGTGGAAAATGAAATATACTCACACTGCATTCGAAAGCTCAACTGTCATTATATGCCTGAAGAAACCATGGAACAGCAAGCTTTTGGATTGGTTGGAGGAAGGATAGACAATAATGTGCTTTCGGTACAAATGGTTATACCATTATGTGAAAATTTTCGCTATGACCAATCAATGCGAGATGATATGAATGAGGCGATAATAAACTATTCAATTCCTGCTGAACTTGCTGTCGAAGAACGTGCATGGACTGCATCTCCGAAAGAAGTGCAGAAGGCGTTGGCATTATTTGATAAGTACGACTTATCTTTAATCGGCTCGTATCACATGCATCATGAAAATTCGTGGAATGGAATTCAATCAAAAGAACTTCCGTCGAAGTTAGATGAATACTTGGCTCGTGATTCTGAAATGGTAATGTTTATTGTCTATATATCTGATACTGGAGAAGCAAAGGTGCGGGCATTTTATGAAGGTAAGCTTGGAGAAGAAATTAAGATTTTCCTTAAGTAATTTGAAAATGGGGGAGAAAAACTCGATGGAAATTACCGTTAAGTATTTAACTGCAGTGAAAAAAATAACAGGAATTTCTTCGGAAAAATTTAAAGCTCCAGTAAATTGTAATTTGGAAAATTTGTTTCTTGATCAAATATGTAGTAGTTATGGAGCATTCAAGGGTTATGTCGATAATATGTTAAACAGCAATGGAAAAATATTGTTTTTTTTGAATAACAATATTGTCAATGATTTGCGGGGAACGTTTTTGAACGACGGAGATGTGATTACTATTATGTCGCCTATTGCAGGTGGTTAATTTGTGAACCAGCATAATGAAAAAATTAGAGGGAGTGAGAAAGTTGAACAACCATAAAATCGAGTATGTTGATCTGAGAAGCGATACCGTTACTTCTCCAACTCAAGAAATGCGTCAAGAGATCTATATGGCTAGAGTTGGGGACCACGGATACGGTGAGGATGAAACGACCATTGAGCTGGAACAATATTGTGCCAGATTGTTTGGTAAAGAAGCTGCGCTCTTTATGCCTTCAGGTACAATGAGTGATCAGGTATCTATTCGATGTTGGACAGAATCAGGAGATGAAGTCATACTTGACCGGAGCTATCATATTAATTACTTCCAAGCAGGTCCATCAACTGATCTGGGGAAAATACTATTACATACGTGCGAAACAGAAGATGGAGTACTCGGAGTTGAACAGATTGATAATGCTATCACGCAAAGAATCCGAGGCAATTTATTTAGTAGGCCAGCTTTGATTTCCTTAGAAAATACAATTAACGGACATGGTGGACGTATCTTTCCTATAGAGGCTTTAAAGGATGTTTACAGCTATGCCCAGGCCAAAGGGATACCAGTGCATATAGACGGAGAACGATTCTTAAACGCTTGTGTGGCTACTAACATTCCTGTAAATGAATATGCCTCATTCTCTGATAGTATTTCTTGTTCATTTTCGAAGGGATTGGGTGCACCGTTTGGATCGATCATTATGGGGAAATCAGAGTTTATTGAAAAGGCAAAAAAATACCGCAGATGGTATGGAGGTAGTCTCCATCAATCGGGATTCATGGCTGGAGCTGCTTTGTATGCTATTACCAATAATATTTCTAGATTGAAAGAAGATCATGATCATGCAAAATTATTGGCAACTTTGATCCAGTCCAATTGTGAATGTGAGTTAGATATAGAGCCTCCAGAGACGAACATGATTATGCTGGATACGAGAAAATTAGGAATTAAAGCAGTTAACTTTGCAGAAAAATGTAAAGAAATGGGTGTTTTGGTCTACCCGTGGGCCCCATACACTATTCGGGCTGTAACCCACCTCGATATTAATACGGAAAAGATCAGACTGGCATCTAATGTAATTGCTAATTTATGTTCGCAAGCAATGCAACATAGCCAAACAGAAAGAAGATTACAAGGTGTTGAACTTTAAAATCCTATATTCGGCACACTTGCTTGGAATATTGTTTTTGGCATACTAATTAGTAGGATCGCGTTCTTTATGAGTATGCTGTTTATTTAAATTGATCATACTCAAATTAAAGGAATATCACCTCCAATGACAGGGCTAATTTTAGGCTCAAGTTCACTTGGAGGTGTAATAGTAAGTTTTTCTGCTGATAAGTCTATTCCTATAAGTCCTGGAACAAAAAATAATGTTGCTATCTTCATATTTGAAGAACCTATTCTGTCATGTGGAGCGCCTAAAAGATGACCATGATAATACAAAGCTATTTTCAAAGCGAATAAATCTAAATTTTCAAAATTAGAGATTAGTGATACAGAGATAAAAATTGTCATGATTCATACAAAAACTTAGGAATGACGGCCATGTAGTTGGTATAGTCCTTAAAAAAACAAATTTATGGTTATATCCCTATGGAGAATATGTTGTGAGGTAGATTATAAGTGTTAATGTAAACGGAGAAGATATTGTAAGTGTTGCAAATTTAGTGAAAAATGCACTTCAGAAAATTATAGTTACTGAGAGTGTGAGTAAGGGGGCGTAAGGTGATTAATAAATTTCTAACGATACGACCAATAACTTGGAATATCTTGATAGGAACTCTATTTAGCCGCATTGCATATTTTATGTGTATGCCATTTCTTGCTATTTATCTCACGTCAATAAAGGGAATTCCAGCAAGTGTAGCAGGGATAATTTTAGCGTCTAGTGCTTTGGTGGGAGTCATCACAAGCTTTTGGGGCGGTGTATTGACCGATCAATATGGTGCCAGAAAGATATTAATTAGTACAGCAGTGGTCTGGGCTTTAGTCTTTTTTTCATTTACGGTAGCAAGCAGCGCATTACAATTTTTTATAATAAATGTTTTAAATGGTATTTGTTATTCCATATTTGAGCCAGCAACGCGGAAGGTTTTATCTGACTATGCCAGTGAAGGAAATAAGCTAATGGTTTTTAATTTCCGATTGACGGCATTGAACTTGGGCGCCATTATAGGTCCAATACTCGGTATTGCTCTTGGCAAAAATTCGAGTATCCTGCCATTTGTGTTATTAGGCACTATGTATCTGCTATATGGCTTTTCGATTTTGTTGACATTGAAGGAAAATGGCACAGTAGAGAAGGGCACTCAAAAGAGTGAAGTCAAGCTAGTACCTGCCCTCAAGGTTATCTTTACAGATAAGGTGTTCATGTGGACTTTAGTGGGGACTATTTTTACATTTACTGGTTACTCGCATTTGACGTCAACACTCCCTCAATACTTTAGCGAACCCAGCATTTTTACGAAAGGTGTAGAGACATTTTCAATTTTGCTCTCTGTAAATGGATTTGTGGTGATTTTAATTCAATATCCTGTCGTTAACCTCATGAAGCGCTTTACACCCTTCATATCTATTGCATTAGGTAACGTACTAATCAGTTTAAGTTTAGTGATGTTTTCACTATCCCATCATTTTGTTTATTTGATTGCGACCATGGTGGTATTTACTGTAGGTGAGCTTTTGTTGGGGGCAATGATAGATTTTCTGATTGATGAGCTCGCTGTAGAGTCGCTAAAAGGCACCTATTTTGGTGCTATAAGTTTTATGAGGTTAGGTAATGCCCTAGGACCGATGCTCGGAGGCGTTGGTATCAGTGTTTTAGGATTTGGGAAATCAACCCTTCTATTTTCTATTCTTGCAGTAATTACATTATTTGGAGTTTTGGCTCTATTAGTATCAAGGAATTTGTATTTAAGAGAAAACGATATGAAGATAATGGAGGCTCTGAGGAAAAATGCATAGTAAAAAACGATTGTTTCTAGTGGGAATTGCACCAGATTTAACAAAAAGAGCTGTTTTGAGAGCAAAGCAAATGAATTATGAGGTTATAGTTGGTGAGACGCCTACAGAAATGCAGAAGAATAGGGCTCTGGTAGAGGCGGCAGATCAAGTTATTGAAGTTAATATTAATGATTTTAATGCTCTGTATTCTGTGGCAGAACAACTTCATCATGAGAAAAAAATTGATGGGATGTACACGTTTAGAGAATTTTCTTCTGAACCGACGGCTAAAGTGATTGAAAAGTTGGGATTGTATGGCTTGCCGTTTGACGTTGTAGAAGCCTGCAACGATAAATTTAAAACAAAGGCTAATTTTGAAAAGCAGGGTGTTTTATCTGCGAAGTATCAATTGTGCAGCACTTTAGAAGAAGTAGAGGACTTTTTTAAAAGTATAGCTGCACCTATCATAATTAAGCCTTTAAAAATGCAAGGAAGCTTAGGGGTATTTAAAATTACCAAAGAAGAAGAAATTCATCTTTTTTTTGAGCGTTGCAAAACAGAAGGCAATGACGGAGTTGTCTTAGCAGAAGAGTTTATTGAAGGGCAAGAGATTTCATTAGAGGTCGTCGTGTGTAATGGTAAAGTTTACGTTTTAGGCGTGACTGAAAAGTTATTATTCCCAGGGACATTCGTTGAGAGGGGGCATACCACAGCCTATGAATCAGAAGTGTTAGATGCTGAAGACTTCCAAAATATCGCTGAAAACATTGTAAAAGCTGCAAGTGTTTTTTTTGGTGCCATGTTTATAGAAGGATTTGTTACACCAAAAGGTTTTTATTGTGGTGAAATACACACACGTTACGGTGGAGATCAAATTAGCACAATTACAGAGTTAGGGAATAAGTATGATCTCATTACGCCTATTTTTTCAGAGCTTATGGGAGAAGTAGTTGAAGTTGTACCAGTGGGAGAGAGAGAGATTTCTGGGGCGAGATTTATTTCTGCAAAGCCAGGAAAGATTGTTGAAATAGAAGGTGTTGAAGCGATTAAACGGATGGACGGAGTACATTCTATCGATTTATATTGCCAAGTAGGAAATGTTGTAAATGAATTATGTTGGAATCGTGATCGATTAGGGTGTGTGGTTGCCAAAGCCCCATCTAGGGAGGCTCTTGAATCGATTTTTAATGATGTATTTAACGTTTTAAGAATTGAAACGGTTTAAAGGGGAAGAGAGGAGAGTTATTATGAAAAATATTTTAATTATTCATCTACCTAACCCAAGTCGAAAAATGCATTTTCAGCAGGCAAAGGTCTATGGTGCAACATTATATTTGATGATGGAAAACCCAACATGGGAACTTGAATATGTGGACCACGTCGTATGTGCCAACGTTAGAAAAATAGAAGAGGCGGTACAAAGCGCTAAGGCTTTATCGCAAAAAGTTGCCATAGATGGGGTTGTCACATTTGTAGAACATGCAGTGCCTACTGCAGCGGCAGTTGCTGAAGCGCTAGGTCTGCCTTTTATTTCTCAAGAAGCTGCCTATAAGTCGAGAAATAAATATGAAATGCGTCAGCAGTATGAAGCGTTTGGTATAAAGTGTCCCGAATATGCTCTTGTAGATAGCGTTGATGAAGCAAGAGCATTTACTAAGCAATCTGGGTATCCTGTTGTGGTTAAGCCAATAATAGGGGGCGGCAGCCTAGCTGTTCTTAAAATAAATAATGAAAAGGAATTGAGAGCGCATTTTGAAAGTATGAGGCTTTCAGTATGGGCGACTTTTAAGGAGGATGCGGTGTATCCTAAAGCGTGGGCAGTTTATGGTGGAAAGATACTTATCGAGGAATACATAAAAGGGATAGAAATTAGTGTCGAGTCATTAACTTATGAGGATGTGACTGAGGTATTGGCGATACACGATAAGCAAATGCCAGAAGAGTCCAATTTTTTTCCAGAGGTGATGTTTTCAACACCAACCTCCTTCCCTCAAAATATTGAAGAAAAAGTCATTCAGACGACTCAAATAGCCAATAAAGCGCTTGGAATTCATTGTGGTGCAACGCATACGGAATATAGAATTACCGATGATAATGAACTGTACATCATAGAAACAGGGGCGAGAATAGGGGGCGGACCTATCTTTTTATCCGTCCTGAACTCTACAAAGATTAATATGATACACAAAATTATGGATATCGCTCTAGGGATAAATCCTAAAATCAAAAAAATCCAACCAGACCCAATTGCTTTTTATCAACATTTCATTGATGCAGATGGGATTGTGGATGAGGTTGATGTTGTGGGTATTGAACGTATTCATCAAAACCCTAATCTCGTAGAGCTACATATTTATAGAACAAAAGGCGATCGAATTATTTCAGAAAGGCGAACCTTAGCGCATGCCCATGTTATTGCTAAAGGCGAGACGGTTGAATTGGCCTTAAAAAATGTGTGTGAGATGGCGCAAAATATTCATTTTAGACTTACAGACGGGTAAATATGAAAGGGTTGATGGGCGTATTCAAGGGAAAAGTGCTTGAATGTTGCGATTATAGGTACGGGCAATATAGGAGCGAGTCTATTGTACAAAGTACAGAAAAGTTCTTATTTACATTGCACGCTATTTCTCGGAAGAAGAGAAAGCTTCCCAAATCTTCAAAATGCTGAACGTATAAATCATTTGATGAAACTCGAAGATACATGCGTAATGGGAAACATGCATAATTGTATCTCTTATTTACAATCGACTTTTAGACGTGAATTGTCTCAGAATCTCTTTAACATCATTGGATTCTTAAACACATAATAGGTGAAATCACCAGATTAAATTTTATTCACCACGAAGAATTACGAATAGCTAGGTTAGACCGAGGAAATTGCCCGTAATTGCGGTTCCAAGCGAACAAAGTCTCTCTGAGTGGTTTATGAAGGCACAGAAAGAGTGCTTAGTAGTGATAAGATTTTTAATGATAAACAACAAAAGGAACTATTAAAGCAGTTTCGATATCATGAATAATTTATTTATGCAAAAAGGTATAATCCGTTTTCAGACTAAGCTATGTGCACTCTTAATCGACCAATTAGAATTCGACAAGGATTTTTGGGAATATTATTTTTTAATTGGTTCCCTTGTGACTTTTGCCACTTTGAGGACCGGTGGAAAATTCAATACTTATCAGGAACCACGTTGCACATAACAAGTTGATTTATAATTAATTGTTTGGGAAATTTAAAACTAGCATGGGCCAGTTATTAAAAGTTATTACCGAGGTTGAAGAGAAACTCTTAACTTATCTGGAAGATGAGTTAAGAGTTTTTCAATTAATTGGAATAGATATATGAAGCCGTTTCCTTTCATGGAGACCTTGATTCAATAAGTCTTATCAAGGAAAAAACCGTGTTAATATTCTCGAATCCGATTCGATAGTGAAATATTTTAAGAATATATTATTTACACTTTGATAATCCTCTAAAACAACAACTATATTACAGAGCTACTTTAGAAGGCACTTTTTTGCAAAACTATCAGTAGGAGATTCAAATTGTTACCGGATTGCCTCGAGTTGCACTTAGCGCAGGAAGGAAATTGATATAGGGATACTAAAGGGAGAGCCAGTTTGATCTTCATATAGTGAGCTATCATGGTTGTCCTGTGAAATTTATAGTCCTCTCTGTTTCATTTGTGCAGACATCAAAAGCTAGTCACATGATTTTTTTTGGGATATTGTAACGGGTAGCTATTCATATTTCAATCTAGATCGTAAAGGCTCTTTAGAGTATAGATTGTGGTTACTGTCATTAATGTAACTGAGAAATAAGGGTGTATTATTAGTTACCAACATTAATGTAATTCAAAATATTGATGAATTACCCGAAATTACTTGTAAGTATGGGATTTCTCAGTTACCAACTTTAATGTAACTAAACACATGAAATTATTAAGGGACAAATTGTACTAGAACTTGTAGACATCATGTCTACAAACTTGGATTATAAATTTTATGCACTGCATATAACTGAATAGTATTGATTTTTCATTTACATAAGTTTAATTTGAAAGGGAAAAGAGCAGGTAGAAAGAATGCTTGGCAAGCAGTTTGAAAGGGAATTTGTTCCATTTCTTAAAGAAAAATAGCGACGGTACCGATGTTGGCGTAGAATGACGCTTTCGTCGGTACCGTCAATTTTTTTAGGTTCAATGGGGATGATTATTTGCCCTTAAAAAAGAAAAGGAACATCTGGTGTGTGCTCTCATGATAATTTCTTTTTTTTTGGCTAAGACGGATTTAGTTTGATCGGTAGTCCGTTCCTATTCATCCTCATTTCTATATTAATTTCAGAAATATACATTGAAAATAACGCTTCGTATGGTTCTTTCTGTAAACATAATCTCTATTCTGGCCGATACATACATAAGATGGGCTATTGTTAAATATCCCCTCTTACTTTCGTATTTTGAAGTAAACTCTCATCCTTTTAAGAAGAAGGGACTACCTCTATGGACTATATGGACGAGCATATCCTAAGTCTCAAAAATAAGCTTAATCATGATGCAGCATCTAATAACGTAAATACGAACCTATCTCAAGCTGATGTACCCGATCAGGACAACTCCGTTGCTGAACAAAACAGGGTGCTACGGATGGGTGATGAGCTGATCCCGTTGGAATGGAAAACGATTTTGGATGGACAAATGGCGGTTAGCATCCCCAAATTTTTTAGCCTGATGCCACTGGAGCAAGCCCGATTTAAATATCCCTCGGAACAACGTCCGCAGATCATTTATACCTCTTTGGACGGTACGGTGAACATCACCTTTAATCCGACAGAATCGGCTTTGGAGGTGGACGAGCTTCTCGAGTTTGTAGAACAAATGGCAGATGTATTGCGGTCTGTACAACCGATTCGTAACTGGATCGGTACGGAAATGATTGTGAATCCTTCCGGGCTGGCCATCGGGCTGATTCGTTTTGTGGCAGCAGGTGTGGACGTTAATCTGTACAACGAAATGCTGTTGTTTGTCCATGAGGGACAGGTGACGATGGGTACGTTTAACTGTATGGAATCGGACATGGAAGCGTGGTTGCCTGTGGCAGAAAATACAGTGCAATCGCTCCATATTGTTCCGTCACCTTCGGATTCCACATTTGAGAAAGGAGTGGCTTTCCTATGAGCCTCGGTTACGATCAAATTCAAATCTATCCCTTCGAGTTGGTTGAGCTGGAGCAGCTTACCCTCACGAAAAAAATCAATGAGCATACCCGGCTCTATTTTACAGGAATTATCCCCGAGGATATGCAGGACAGCTATGTGGAAACAACGGAAAAGAACACCGCCATTCAGGTGAGCCAACGGGATGAATCGGGCGAAAGCAAGCCGCTCTTCAGCGGAATGGCTCTATCAGTCGAAGTTAAGGTCGTGCGGGACGTGTACTATCTGGAAGTGGAGGCAATCTCCCATACCTACAGGATGGATATCCTAAAGCGTACTCGCTCTTCAATATACCAAAATGACCATTCCTCAGATGCTGGAGCAGATTGGCAAGGACTACGAAGGGCTGGATGTGATTGATGGAGCGACAGGTGGAGAGCAAATCGGAAGGCTTGCCATCCAGTATCAGGAGACGGACTGGGCGTTCTTGAGACGTATAGCCTCCCGGTATCATACGAGCCTGATGCCTGTGGCTCGTTTTGACAGTCCTAAATTTTATTTTGGCATTGAGGATAGCCCTGCACAGGTCGTGCTGGATCATACCCGTTATACCGTGCGCAAGCAGATGCTGCCTTTCCGTTATTTTCAGGAAAATGAGCAGGCGATGGTGACAGAAAATGACTTTATTTTATATGAGGTAGAAACGGACGAGGTACTGGATTTGGGAGCTCAGATGGCCTTTCAGGGACACAGCTTGTATGTAGTGGAAGCCTATACCGAAAAGGGCTGCTGCGGCATCAATATGTGCTTGCCTCGTACAAAGGCTTACGGCAAAAAAGCTACTATCAGGAAAAGCTGGCGGGAGCCTCTTTAAGCGGTATGGTTGTGGACGTCCGCCAGGATCAGGTGCGCATCCATCTGGATTGCGATGAGAAGCAGGATGTAGATAAGGCACACTGGTTCAACTATTCGACGGTGTATAGTGCTGGGGGCCATACTGGCTGGTATGTGATGCCGGAAAAAGGTGATCCGGTTTCACTCTATTTTCCGGGCAGTCGTGAAGAAGATGGGATAGCGGGGAGGGCGGTTCGACGTGCAGGCAGAGGGGACGGACACAACAAGTTTTCCAATCCGCAGATGAAAATATGGCGAACACCCCATTTTATCAAGCTGGACGACAAGGAAGGCATTCATATCGTAAGCAGCAAGCAAGTAAGTATCTCAGCGGGTGGAAATTTGAGTCTATCTGCTGGGAAAACGATGAGTCTGTCCGCAGGCAGTGAGCTGCGTATGGATTGCAACGGCAGTCATATTCAATTGAGCGGATCAGTGGATATGAAGGGCAGTGAAGTGAAGTCGAATTAGGCTGTAGTGCGGCAGTATGATGATATGACATATGAAGAGCTTCAACTAGTGGAGGAATGCAAATGGAGAAGCCTATAGATGAGCTAAACCCGCAGCAGCAAGTCATCTTAAATCAGGCGTGGTTCCTGATCCGCAGAGACTGGGCGCTGAAGTTCAAAGCGAAGCAAGATCAGCGGATTCAAGCCTGTGTCGAGGAGTTTCGGGGATATTGCCGGGACATTCGGCAAGAGCAGCTTCAAGGAAGAAAAGAAAAGATCGGTTATATCACGTACTCCATGCTACGTACCACATGGTTGGAGGAGCGGCCTACCTATCTGGTGGAGGCAGCGAACGCTTTATGGGTACTTGATCCTGAACCGATCCGATTCGAATGGGATACAAGCTGGACATATTCCTATTGGACCGATTTGCAACAAAAATTGCGAAGGGAGGTAGAGAAGCAGCATGTTTCTCTACCGGAGCTTGAATGGGAGCAGGTCATGCTGGAGGCAGCGGTACATATTCATGTACTTGTTGTAAATATAATGCGGCTGGCGATGAAATATGCGGTGCACTTACCTGAATTTCAGGAGCTGGATCGGGAAGAAACATTTGAGATTCGTGTGGGGGAATATATGGACCACACTGTATCGGTGTATAAAGAAGATCGCAGAGCGTTGGAGGCGAGCGAAATCCGGTCGTGGCTGGAGGAACAAGAAGAGCATGCCTATAGCTATCAGGCGTTGGAGAAAATCCAGCTTTCGGACGGAGATTATAGTCAGTTGGATTTCCGCTATACGGCTTTTCGCCAAATCGAGATGGAACATAGTCGCTTGCATGGCTGTGTCTTGGTTGGAACGATGTGGCAGGAAAGTCAACTCGATGGAATCGACTTAACGTACAGCTTGCTTCATGGAGCCGATTTTAGCGGATGCTCGATGAAAGGGGCGATACTGGATGTCGTTATGGGTAACGCCGGATATGGCTCGGATGCTTCTTTAGATTGGGAGCCATTGGGTTTTGCTGGCGTAGATTTCACAGGGGCGAGTTTGCAGGGGGCCCGTTTTCAAGATGCACAGTTGCGAGGAGCCGTATTTCAAAATTCGTTACTACAAAGGGCGTTCTTGAACGGGGCGGATCTTACGGATGCCTGCTTTGCTGGAGCGGATGTGTCAGGTGCTTCCTTTAAAGGGGCTTGTTTGATCGGAACTGATTTTACGGACGCCAATGTACAAGGAGTCATATTTACCGATGCACAGCGTAGAGGAGCCATTGGATTGGAATGGGCAACTCTTGAGGCTTCCCTTTCATACAAAGAGCCGTCTGCGTCTGCACAGGCGAGGGATGCCGTTAGAAAAAGGGAGTGGCTGCATTGAGATATTTTCGACTGATGGTAGACGAGCGGGTAAAACATCGGGTGGAGCCTGCTGCGCTGACTCCTCTGCAAGTAGAAGACATCTTGACAGAGACCCAGGGACAGAAACAGCAGGATGATCCTCTTTTTCTGGCTGTACATACCGATTCACGAACAGTGTACCCGGACTTGTTGGAATTTCCTCTGCCGCTGGTGTCGGATCGGCTGAAAGCATTATTGGAAAAATATATGCCGGGACTGAAATGGAAAGCGGCCGTCCTTACTAATTTCCAGCAGGTCAGACAGGAGGTGTACTGGGTGCTTCGTCCGCCGATGGTGGACTGTTTGTCCGCACAAACGGAATGGTACCCCAATGATACGTTGAAGCATTTAGTGCTCAAACCGGGAGATATCCCATCGTCCGTTTTTCGGATTGTGGGATTGATCGAACCTCATATCTATATCCATTTGGCTGTGGCAGAAAGTCTGCTGCGTCGATCTTTTACAGGCATTCGAGTACAAAGAATCGAGATGGAGCACTAAGGAGGATGGAGTAAGGTGGGAGAAGCCCAAGTGAAACCAGGAACGGGTGCAAAAAAGAGCTATGTCGTGGCAGGAGCAATTTTAAGCTGTAGTTATGGCACGCAGCCTACCCGTTTGAAACGACCTTTTAGCCCTGGGGTCTACGTGAAAAACAAAGCGCAAATGAACATTGGAGATTACGTGCCTAGAGTGAACATTCAGTCTTTTGGGAATTGCTCCAGTCTTCTAAATCCAGCCGTACAGGCTAGTGAGATGGTGGACATCTATGGCGTGAAGAAGGCTCCGTGTGTTCCGGTCCTGACCATGCCGTGGCTGAACGGGAAAAGTGACGTGAAGATCGAGGGCAGCCCGCCTTGACACAGAACTGTACCCATCAATGTCTGTATTGTGGTCATATCCGAATTGAAAATGACGGGCAGGAGCTGGATTAAGGGCCTGTTTCAAAGCCGTTGGGTTTCGGAAGCGGCCTCGCGGCTTTAAGCCGCCTGAAAGGAGACATGAACTCACTTGAGTGTATTACAAAACGGAATCGGGTATGAAAGCCTGCGTTTTTACGGTTCCTTTCAGCCTCAACATATAGAGAAGCTTCAAATTACAAGAGCCATCAACGATCATGCATATTTGATGGTAAGTGGCATGCTGTCGGAAGAACAGGGAGCCGCGTGTATTGGGCAGAACATGGAGGAGGAGCCGATTGTCATCCGCCAATTGGATGAGCAGGGACAGTCGATAAGACGATTGTTCCATGGGATTGTTAGACGTATGTCGGTGCATTGCAGGCGAGGGGTGTATACCTTTGAACTGGAGGCAGCTTCACATTCGTATCAGATGGATATCAAGCTGAAAAAGCGATCCTATCAGGATATTCATCGTACCTATGATGATCTGGTCACAACAATGGTTCGAAAATACCAGTATGGAGATGCCATTGATACCGTCACGAACTATGCCAAACTAGACACTTTTGTTTTACAATATGAGGAGACAGATTGGGCGTTTTTAAAGCGCCTTGCCTCTCGCTTTGGGTCGGTGCTGGTGCCGGAGATCACCGCAGCTTCGCCCAAGGTTTTTTTCGGGATGCCGGAAGGCAAACCGTACAGGGTGGAACGGGATGTATTTTACCGGGTACGGAAAACGTTTCATGAGTTGGACGAGGGAAAGCCGGGAAAACGTGCAGGCTCGTATGTGACTTACGTGATCGAAAGCCTGCAATACTATGCGCTAGGAGATCTCATTACGTTACCGATTGGATCAGGAAAAGAACTGGTTGTCGTTCGGGCGGTGACACGGTTAGAGGATGGCTTGTTGCTCACTCGTTACGATCTCCAGGCCGAACAGGATATCCGCTATGCCCGTTATGAAAACGATAAGGTTACGGGCATTACACTTACGGGTAGTGTGTTAAAGGTACAGCAAGACTTTGTACAGCTCCAGCTAGATATCGATCCCAAACAAGACCCAGCTAAAGCATGCTGGTTTCCGGTGGTCACTCGTTATGTAGCGGAAGAACACAGCGGCTGGTATGATATGCCGGAGATCGGGGAGCGTGTGGAGCTTTACTTGCCGACGAGCCGGGAACATGAAGCGTATGTGACGGATTCGCTACGGCAGCAGCGACACGCAACGGGGCAGCCAGACGTCAAAGTATGGAGACATGCGCAAGGAAGTGGCGTGGACATGTCGGAGCAAGAGCTAACTCTGTCCACCTCGGGGGCATTTTCCATTACACTCCATGAAGGGAGTGGTATAACCGTCAGCAGTCCGGGAAATGTGCAGATTCAAGGCGGTCATGTGAAGCTGGATGCAGGTCAGGAGCTGTCACTTGAGGCGGGAAGTGCATTGTATCTAAAGGGCGGAGCCAGCAGTATGGTGCTGGATGGTGAAACGGATGTTAAAGCCCCAGTGATTGATCAAGAGGGTACGGTGAAGGCTCCAGTGTTCGTCATGGATCTTCCTCCCGTGCCGGAACCGCCGCTGATGAGTATTAAGGCATATGAAGCAGCACAATCCGAAGCAGCGAAGGTTTCATCCAACAGCACAGCAAAGCCCCCGACCGCGAAAATCACGAGCCCGGCAGCTCAAAAACAAGCCGATGCGATGCTGGGTACGGTGTCCAAGCTGTTAGGCTCCATTCCGGTGATGGGAGTAGTGGCGGGAGTTGCGATGGGAGCAGCAGCGCTAATCGGACCTATGGGAATAGCAGCGGGTTCGATTCTGCTCGCAACCGCAGCTATTCCTGTTCGTAGCATAGGAACGAGTCGTGCTGGAGGCGGAGGTGCTAAAGGTGGGTTGCACCCGCTGAAATATTTGGCTGGTTTAGCACTGGAAGGACTCATCAGTCAGTACGAGCACGAGAAAGCCAGGGATGCCTATTATAGCAAGTGGATACTGGGGAAGGTGTTTACGAGTGCACGTGAATTAGGGTTACCCACATCAATGGAGGATATAGTACCCTATATACGGCGGCTTGCAAATGAAGTGGGGGAGGCATACCAACAGATTCCTGCGGATTTGAGACAACGCTGGAAGGTGAATTCCGAAAATTACATGGCCCAACAGTCGAAGCCAAAGGAAGAAGAAAAAGAGCAATCATGGTGGGATCTTATGACGGCAGGCCAGCTCCAGAATGCCGAAAATGAAGCCATTATGGCGAAGCAGATGGCGAACGAGTTGGAGTATACGGCAGATGTGAGTGGAGAAGTGGTATTAGGAGCAGGAGCAGCGGTTGTAACAAATTACTCGTTTGGAATAATGAATAAGGAATATGCTTCAGATCATCCGAAGGCGCGTAAAACAGGTGAAGTGATCGGACATGCCTTGACAACTGTAGCCGGAGTCGTAGAAATGGCTGGTGCTGTGGGGGAAGGATTCTTAGGTGGTTTGGTAACGACCACGGGAGTAGGGGCACCTGTAGGCGTCCTTGCTATGGCACAATCTGCCCTTTTGGGAGCACATGGGGCAGCGGTAACGTATACCGGAGCATCCAATAGTGTGGAAAGTACTAAGGATCTTTATCGAATGTTTAAAAGCGAGGGGCCAAGTAGCTCAGCGCCGTCTAAACCCTCTAGTGCGAAGTCAGGCAAGAGTGAAGGCACACCTTCCTCGGAGAAACCAAGTAAACCAAACGAAAAGCTTCCTGAAACTAAAACTACTGGTGAAGTTGGAAAAAATGTAGTTACTGCAGGTAATAATTTCAAAAAGCATTTTCTCAAACACAAAACACTTTTAGAAAAGAAGCTAGGTACAAAATATCCTAAACTCGAAGCAGATGGGCCTAGATTTTTGCAGGATATTCAAAAAAATATTGATAATGGGACATTTGAATTTGTTGGTAAGGGGACAATAAATAGAGATTCTGGAGTACTTAACATATATAGGGGAGAGGGGCTGACAGTGGTAACAAAGCCTAATGGTGAATGGGTCACGCTTCTTGAACAAGGTAAGGCAATGGACCTGAATATAGTTTTTGTCCCATAAAAATTGGAGGGTATTATATTATGTTAGAAAAAATGAAAGAACTGATAGGGTATAATTCAATAGATGATATCCATTTAACTGGTGTTGTACATGTGGAAGAGGATGGGGTTTCTGAATTTGTTGCTAATACGAATTTTGTATACTTTGAGTTTGGTGATCAGTTTATTGAACTTGAAGCAATAGATGGTTATGGTAGACTTCGTATCACAATAGTTGATTCCTTCAAATATGAAAATGATATTGAAGATATGACTCCTAGTAAAGCTAAGATCGGTGATTTTATATTCACGAACCCATTAGCAACTAATGAAGTGAGTTGTATGATATTTTTCAATTTGGAGATGGAGCATGATGCGTTAATATGTGATGTTTTGCATATTAAATTGATTAACGGGCAGGATTTATTTATTGATCCCTCATTTCTCGGGATTAATATAGGTGGTATAGAACAGAAGCATTTTTGGGAAGAAAACTTTGTGGAGAGAGTCCTGCCAAGAGTGGGGGCTTACCCAAAAGAAACTTGTATTGAATTTAATCATTAAAGACGGTGGAATTGTTTTGCATCAATATGAGTTAGCCGCATGATGGTATCTTTTTTATGTAACGTACGTTATTTAAGTAGGCCCAGTTTTGACCAATTCAGGTCGAAGCTTGTTAGTGTTTCTAATGGACACATGTGATAAATAGCAAAAGAGAAGCTAGATAGATGCGTGTTCTGCCTCCTTTTTCCATTAAGAGTAAGAATGACGGGACTCTCTCCATTTCTACAGAAAGAAAGCGACGATACTGACTTTGGCTTAGTTTGACGCTTTCGTCGGTATCGTCGCTTTTTGAGATTAAAAAGGGGATGGTTATTTGTCCTTAAACAAAAAAAAGGGTCATCTTGTGTTGTATTCTGCATGAATATGATACGTTGCTATGACGTATGGATCGGCTACACTAAGTTGGACAGAAAAAATAAGGGCTTGTAGAATAAGGTTTTGGGGAAACCTTAACAGGGTTCGACTCCCTTCGTCTCCATACTAAAAGCCCTCTCATAGGGCGGATTTTTTTCATTGTTAGTATTAAGACTGTAGACATCTTATAGACCAAAGATGGTAAGATACAATCATAAATATGAATTAAGGAGAATTCAGTGTGAGGTTTTGGTCTGAAGAAGAAAAGGAAAATGTTAATGTAGTTTTTGACACTAAACTAAAGTCTAAACGCAAATACAGATATTATTTTGAATATGCTTGGAGCGAGTCTTCCTTAAATAAAATAACTACTTTAATAATGCTCAATCCTAGTAAAACCGACGAAGATGTTGTTGATCCGACAATTGATAAATGTATTAATGCTATCCATAGACACTTAAATTGCAAAGCTGTAATTATTGTGAATTTATATCCCTGGATAACCCCTAAACCAACTGAGTTATTTAAGCTCAATTACAAACAGATTAGTGGTGGGAATAAGAATAACATGGAGATAATTGAAAAATCTATAGCTAAATCAGATTATGCAATTTTAGCGTGGGGTAAAGATGGGGAGAAATTTCATATGAATCATAAGGTTTTACGTCTTCTAGAACAACAAAAAGAAAAAGAAATTATGTGCTTTGGAGAAACAAAATTCGGTCACCCAGTCCATCCAGGACGCTTGCCAGATAGTATGTTGATACCCCAACCGTTTAAGTTGAAGTGATTTAATGTTAAAGACTACATAAAAATGTATCGATTTGGTTGAAAGCGCTTATTATGATTGGTTTTTTTGATATGGAAAAAGACTTTGGTTTGATAGGTTTGAAAAAAATAGGGTATAAAGTATGGTTTTTTAGAACTAATTTATACTATTCAGTGTTATACTCAATCATATAACATACAAATCGTACCATTCTGGGTGAATTTTTATTAAGGTGGAATAGAACTATGAGAGATGGATATCGAAAGCTAAGAGAAGAGTTTGTGGAAAATTTAAGGAAAGACTTGATTGGTCCTTATGAAGAAAATGAAGTGCTTTATGAGAGTCCTACATCAAGTTACATCATGGGAAGGCTAAGTCCTATTACAGAAAATGTGATAATTGATGAAGTAGATGATAGTTTCTTTGAAGAAAATCAAGAAGAAGATGACGATAATGAGTTTGAATCTATAGAACTTTCAGAGGAGCTATATCCAAGTAAAAATAAACAGAGTTCTGCAGGATTGAAAGTATTTTTACCAAAGGAAACAGATGTAATATTGGCGAAAATAAGATGGGCTGATTATATAGTGCAAGAAACGAATGGGGAAGAATCAAACTCTCGTAAATATAAAAGAGTACCTAAAGAATTCGTAAGAATAATAAACATTACAAATGGAAATATTGAAGGTGAATTGTTAGAGAAAGATGTATATATAAGTTGGATAACTCATAGGTTGCATAATAATAATAAAATGATCTCGATTTACGTTGAAAATAGAAGAAGACAAGAAGAAATTAATGATCCTACTAAGCATGTTTATCAAATTGAACTAATATTAGAATCTACCGATAATACAGAGGTGTTTTTATCCGAATCTTCTGCATATTCTAAGACCGAGGAAGAGGATTATTTTTATAATAAAAAGCCTATTTTCTCTAGAGGATATGGATGTGCTGCTGTATGGGAAGATGTAATTGGTCATACGGCAAAAAGAATATTAACAAGTTTTGTTCCATCCAAGGAGATCAATGGAGTAGATGCTGAGATTTCTAAATTCAGTGGTTATTTTTCAATGTTAAAATACTCAGAGAGCGATAATAAGGAAGAAATTATAAGGGAGTTGCTTGATCTCCTAGGAGACTACAAGATTTGGATTGAGAGACTAAAATCACACGAGTATATGAAGGACCCAGCATACAAGGACATTGGAGATAATAAAATAAAAATCTGCGAAGAGAACTTATCTAGAATGTCAGAGGGGGTTAATATACTCCAAACTAATGATAAGGCATTTTATGCATTTATTTATATGAATAAGTCATTACATTTATCTAGAAGCATGGGAGAGTATTCGAAAAGTACAGAGGAAAATAAAAATTTTAATTATTACAAATATAATCATTCTTTTTGGAGACCTTTTCAAATTGGTTTTGTTCTTCTTAATATTCAAGGGATTGTTTATCCAGAAACACCTGACCGTAATATTTTAGATTTGCTATATTTTCCTACTGGCGGTGGTAAGACTGAAGCCTATTTGGGTGTTATTGCTTTCCTACTCTTTCATAGAAGAATTACTAAAGAAAATTCTGCTGAGTTTGAGAAGGATGGTGGTGTTACAGTAATTGTTAGGTATACACTTAGACTTCTAACAACTCAACAAAGAGATCGGATGTTAAGACTAATCTCTGCATGTGAGATGTTAAGAAATGAAAATACTATGTCTTTCGGAGATAAAGAATTTTCAATAGGATTCTGGGTAGGGAGCACTGTTACGGTAAACAAGTATGCAGATTTAGTTGAAAGTAAATTCAATCAGTCCTATAAAATTGAAAACAAAATAAAAAACTTGAAAGGACAGATACTTAAATGTCCATGCTGTGGTTCAAAACTTGATAATGCATCTTATAAACTTGACATAATTAATAAGAAATTTGAAGTTTTTTGCTCAAACAACGATTGTTATTTCAATAATACCCATATTCCTGTCTATTTGATAGATGAAGACATTTACAAAAAAACGCCTACTGTAATAATTGGCACTGTTGATAAATTTGCTAGAATTACTTTTGAAGAGAAGACAAATCTGTTGTTTGGAAAAAGAAAAATGGAGTGTCCAGATTGCGGAAGTATGTTGGATGCAGAATCTATTAAAAGTTGTACTGACAAAGGCCATAAAATAGGAGACAAACAAAAACAAGCCCAACCATTTTATCCACCAGAACTTATATTACAAGATGAACTTCATCTAATTACAGGACCGCTAGGAACTATTTACGGTAGTTATGAAATGGCTATCGACGAGTTGTCGAAAGTATATGAAAACAAAAAAGTGATTCTTCCTAAGTACATCGCTTCAACAGCAACAATAAAAAATGCTGATAAGCAAATCACTTCTTTATATGCTAGATCAATGTTTAATCAATTTCCTTCTAATGGCCACGATTCTGACGACTCTTATTTCTCGCTTGAAAAAAGTATAAGCGAGCATCCATTTAGAGAATACATAGGAATCAGCTCGCCATATACATCTATGAAAACAACCATTTCACGGGTATATGCTGTTTTACTACAAACAGCGGAAAGATACAAAAACGATCCTACTTATAAGGATTTCATTGATCCTTTTTGGACGTTGGTCGGTTATTACAACAGTAAGAGAGAACTAGGAGGAGCTGTGAGATTAATACAAGATGACATTCCGGCTAGAGCTCTTATATTAAAACAGAGAAATGGTGATAAGTGGGCTAGAAATAGTTTAGTCTACGATGAAATAACCTCACGAAAGAACTCAAGGGAGATTCCTAAAGTTTTGGAAAGATTAGAAACTTCTTTCAACGGAGATGGGTATCCCTATGACGTCGTAGTGGCGACTAACATGATACAAGTAGGTATGGATGTTGAAAGGTTAGGGTTAATGGCGGTAACAGGACAGCCGAAAACAACAGCAGAATATATACAGGCTACTTCTAGAATAGGAAGGAAGACACCTGGCCTAGTGGTAACTATTTATAATGCATATAGATCGAGAGATTTATCGCATTATGAAAACTTCACAACCTATCATTCTCATTTGTATAGGTATGTTGAAGGTAATTCAGCCACGCCTTTCTCTGCAAGATCTAGGGAAAGAAGTTTGCATGCAGCGTTAATAGCAATTTTAAGAGGGAGGTTTGATGAATTAAGGGACAATAAAATTGGCGCTAGAGCTATTGAACGATTAAGTCAAGAAGATATAAATGAAGTTCTCCGTATAGTTAAAGATAGAGTTACAATAGTTGATCATAATAACTGGGAAAAAACATTAGAAGATATTAGATATTTCTATGACGAGTGGATTAACTTGGCTAGAAAACACAAAAATTTATATTATCATGTGTCTTCGTTTAATAGAGGATATAAAATGAAAACCGTCCACCGTTTATTAAAAGTGTTTGGAGAAAACGGTGTTAACCATGAAAAATCAACATTGAATAGCATGAGGAACGTACAAAAAGAAGTAGGGCTTTATTTATGGGAGGAATAAAGGTGGATATCGGAGAACTCAGTCAAAGTCAAATTATTACAACATTCGGTCCTGGTTCAATAATAGATGCAAAGTTAGACTCTGTTGTACCACTCGACATAAGTTATTGGTATAACATTGGAGAAAAAAATGGTAAGAAAATATATTTTAATAAGCTTGCATCTTACCTGAATGTTAAGTATTTTATGGAACCCAAGCAGGGGAAGTCCTCAATACCAGTTATCATTTTTCCTGACTGGCATGTTTGTTCGAAATGTGATTACCTGTTCGAAGTATCCAAAATAGGGAGTTCATTAAAAGAAATATATGATTATAAGGGACTTGTGTGCCCTAGTTGTAAGAAAGGTAAGGCTCATCCATCCCGGTTTATTGTAATGTGTGAGAAGGGGCACATGGATGAATTTCCTTATCGTGAGTATTTGCACGGTGGTAAAACGAACTGTTCAGGGAAGTTGACGCTAAAAACTGGGAGCTATACATCTTCTTTGAACTCATTACAATTAAAATGCGAACAATGTCAGGTTACCAAAAAAATGGGGGACGCATTAAACAAAGATAGTTTTAGTTTTATGCAATGCTCAGGCAGACATGTCCAGAAACCTAAATCAAAGAATGAAAGTTGTGAAGCAGAGATAATACCTAGCTTAAGAGGAGCAACCAATGTTTATTTCTCTATCGTGAGGAGTGCTCTGGAAATTCCGCCGTGGTCTGATCCACGGTTTCAAATTGTGGAAGAGAAAGCTGTACACATAAAACAAATTATTGAAGATCAGCAAAACATGTGCGAAATAGATGAGGAAACATTTGACTATGAAAAAACTCTAAATAGAGCTTTAAGAGTAACATATAAAACTATTGGAGATGAGAACTTTACTTTTGATGAATATAGAGAAATTTTCGAAAAGGTGGCAGAGGGAGTTTCTCAATACAGTGAAATTAAAGAAAGCGAATATAGATCAATCTTGAATCATGAAACAATAAGTAAGAACTACTTATCGAGCTTTCTTGCTACAGACGTAGAAATACCGTCATATTTCCTACAATATTTTTCAAGAATTATTCGCATTGAAAAAGTTAGGGAAGTAACCGCTTTGAAAGGTTTTGCTCGTGGTACTTATCCTGATCCTGAAAGTGACAGTTCTGCTAGTGAGGTTAATCTTTCTGGTAGAGACATTGGTTGGCTGCCAGCAATAAGAACAAACGGAGAAGGTATATTTCTTGAGCTTAACCAAGTTGAAGTTCAAAACTGGCTAAAGCGTTTTAACTCAAGTGCTATTTCCGATGTTTATAATGATGAATTTAAATCGTTTACTGAGAAAAAAGGGTGGGAATATAAAAATAAAAAAGATGTTGTATATGTTCTACTACACACACTTTCCCATATTCTAATAAGAGAATTAGCTTTACATTGCGGTTATTCAACAACAGAATTAAAAGAACGAATTTATTATAGCGATAATATGTGCGGTTTACTTATATATACGGGAAGCGGTGATTCGGAAGGAACTTTAGGGGGATTGGAGGAGATGGGGAAAATCGAAAACTTTAAGAATATACTGTTGGAAGGACTTAAAGCTGCTTTAACATGCTCAGGTGATCCAAGTTGTGTAACAAGTAATCCAGGTAATGGTGAGTTAAACGGAGCGGCTTGCCATGCTTGTTCAATGATCCCAGAAACAGCTTGTGAAAACGGAAATAGACTTCTCGATAGGAGACTGGTTGTGCCTACCAGTTCTAATTCTATTAAAGGATACTTTGAGGATTTAATAGTGACAATATGCGGAATAACTATAGATTAGATTACCTTTCAGATGAAATAGAGTCTCAAAGAGGACTTTTAGAGACCTTAATATCAAGTGATAATATTCTTGATTTCTTGAAATCGAATAGTGAGATTACTAGGTTGATAGATTCCAACTTTCCAAGTATTTCTTTAGAGGACAAGAAAAATCTTGTGTATTTACTTATAAAGTCTAATAAATTAAATAACATGGATAAGACTCATATGGTTTGGTCAGGACCAGAGGTTGCCGGGATACGAGGAAGAAATACTCAAGTTTTGTTTGAAGAACTAATTCAAGAAGCTAGGTACAGTATTCTTATTTCCATATATTCATTGAGTGAATATGCGAATAAATTAATACAACTGTTAAAGAAAAAGGCTGATCAGGGAGTTTATGTTGAAGTTTTTGTTGATGATTATGAAGGAAAAACAAAACTTTTATCTCCACTCATGAATGCTAGAAATAATAAACTGTCGATTTATGATTATGTAGGAGCGACAAATCACACTCAGGCACTTCATGCAAAAGTAATTACAGTTGATGGTGAAAAGTCAGTGGTAACCTCAGCTAATCTTTCTTTTAATGGAATGGACGGAAACTTAGAGCTAGGGGTATTATTGCAATCAAAAGAACGTGCTAAAGAAATAAGATCTATATTTAACACAATGCTTGAAAAAGGATATTTCGTTAAAAAAAGAAATAAATAAGCTCTTTTTTTGTACATCTTTACGTTTGGTAGTTAATTTTTGTATAGTAATAGGTTATAATATTGAAAAAAACTTAGGAGTAAAGTATGAATTTTATAGACTTGTTTGCCGGGGCGGGTGGGCTTTCTGAAGGATTCATACGTCAGGGATTTGAGCCCATAGCACACATAGAGATGGATAAATATGCTGCACAGACGTTAAAGACGCGTGCAGCCTTTCATTATTTGAAACAAAATAAGCAACTTGATTTTTATTACGCTTATCTAAGAGGCGAGATAGATCAAGATAAACTCTATAGTGAAGTAGATGCTAGGATTTTAAATTCTGTGATGAATATGGAAATCTCAGATTCAACTATTGATGAAATCTTCAAAATCATTGACGATAATCTTGTAAGTAATGGGATAAATTCAATTGATGTTCTTATAGGAGGACCACCTTGTCAAGCATATTCGTTGGTTGGTAGGGCTCGTGACCCATACAAAAAAGAAAATGATCCACGAAACTATCTTTATCAACAGTATGTTAAATTTCTTAGAAAATATGAGCCAAAGTTATTTTTATTTGAGAATGTCCCTGGTATTTTAACTGCTGGAAAAGGACATTTATTTGAAGATGTACAGAGGATTATGAATGAGGCTGGATATAATATTGAAGCAAAAGTTCTTGACGCAAGTTTTTTCGGTGTGTTACAAAAAAGAAGACGTGTTATCTTAGTTGGATGGAAAAAGGGCAGTGATCTCTTTTATCCTAAATTCAATAAAGTAACCCATAATTTTTCAGTAAACGATTTGTTGTCTGATTTGCCAGCACTTAATCCGGGCGAAACTAGAGATTATCACTATAAATCTTCTCCCAGTAGATATCTTATAGATTTCGGTATTCGTGATGATACTGATATTTTAGTGCAGCATATTAGTAGAAATCACAACAGTCGGGATAGGGATATATATAAATCAGCGATTGAGAAATGGAACAAAGAAAAAAAACGGTTGAAGTATACTGATGTACCCGAGGCTAAAAGAACTCATAAAAACGTTACTTCTTTCTTAGACCGTTTTAAAGTGGTAGCCGGTGATATTGGCTATTCACATACTATGGTTGCACATATAGCAAAAGACGGGCATTACTATATTCACCCAGACATTAATCAATTACGTTCTTTGTCCGTAAGAGAAGCAGCTAGAATTCAATCCTTCCCTGATAACTTCTTTTTTGAAGGGCCGAGAACAGCGGTGTTTACGCAAATCGGGAATGCAGTTCCACCTCTTATGGCAGAAAGTCTTGCCAAAAAAATAAATTTATTATTGCAAGGCAAACTTCCCAGACAAATTGAGTTAATTATATGAAACGTTAATTGGTAAGTTTCGGATATACATTGTGGTTCGAGGGCCATTAAGAAGGGTATCTTGAGAATTCTCAAGATACCCTGTTTTATTTGTTTTGAATGAAAGGAGAAAATTATTATGAGTATAGTTGATGGAGAAATAATGAGTTTATTATCACAAGCTTTAATGAAAGAGGCGAACAGTAGAATTATATATTGACAATTAAGTAATTTCCCTACTTTGCTAAATTTAATGGATACATTCGAATCAGAACTTAGTAATATTGCTGGTATAGATACCGAACGAGCAAAATAAATTATTTTATAAATTTAGGTGATGATGTTTGGAATCATGGTGGAGAAATTGATTATGTTAAAAATTCTAGCCGTATAGATAAGTACACTTTCTACAAATAATGAGTATTATTCAACTAGAAAAGGAATAATGTTGTATGTTAAAAAAAAGCAGTTAATGCGATACTCTTTGCAGTGATTTTCTTTGTAACAGCAGATCAGACTAATGCTGCTCTTCCTAAGTACTTGTTTAATCTTATTCTTAAAGTAAACAATGTTGAAGTCACATCTGATGCAAATCCTTATATCGAACGAACAACAAATACAACGTATGTTCCAATTAGATTTGTATCAGAGAATTTTGGAGGGAAGTAAGTTGGAATAGAGGAAAACAGGAGGTTACAATCCGTTCCGAAAAGGTAATACGTAAGTCTGACTATTAGAAGTAAAGTGGCGTATGTAAACGATAAAGAAAAGTTGATGCCTAGTTCACCTGTTATGCCAGTATTGCCTAACCGTGTTATGGTGCTTCTCAGATTTGTTTCAGAGGTTATGGGCGCTACTGTCGACAGTACCAAAAAGGATGAGACTTTGTGTATAAACATTACTAAGCCTAATTAATTATATTGCTCCTGTATTTGAAACGTCAGGTATAAAAATGGATAAACAAATGATAAGTTAACAGGGTAATCTCAATTAATAGGAAGGCAATTTTATTAAATGTCCCGTCCGTTTCTGTAGACGAATAATAGACCGGAGCCTCAATACTTTCTAAAATATTATAAAGTTCATTAATGTCGAATAACGAACTGATTTCCCTCAATGCCTTACCCCGTAAGACTTGAAGGAGAATGATGACTTTATTTAATTCAAGTTAAAAAATGAGGGACAGGGGTTCGACTCCCCTTACTCCATATTCAGTACCAGACGGACACCATTTGGTGTACTTTTTTCTCGTTCGTACTACCACCTCAGGCTCTAGGGTTTTGTCTTATCTGACGTCGAATGGGACAGATTTCTAATGAGGTACATGGTAGTACCTCTGAATGCAGTAGCCCCGTCGCCAGATTTCCTTCGGGTCAGTCTGTTTGTCTTCTTTTGTCTTTCTCAGTCGAAGACAAGTCAGCGCTTCCCGCCTAACAGTGCGGCTAGGGCTTCTTCATCGTCTTAGTTGTCCCTGTTCTCAAGTATTGTTTTGGTTAAATCATCTGTTGCTCCAATACAATTGTTTCTTGTATACCAAATAAAATCCCTGTCACTCGAATATACATATCTTTGAGAGTCGCTAGCGGTATAGCTGTTCATGATTGCAATAGCCTAGCTTCAGGCGAAAGGTACTGAGTTGGCAATTCTTCTTCGAATCTTCCAAGCAACAAGACATTCTTGCTTAGCGGTGACATCAGTTTTTCTTAATCCAAAGCCCGGCCCCCAAATCGTTTCTTGAGGTATTGTACAGTGCAAATTCACGGGAGAATCAGATCAAATGAAATATCCGGTCTGTTCATCCGCCAGAAGAACAGACCATTTTCGTTCCAGAAGCAAAGGAATGATGGTATTTAGAGAAGTCATCATATTGTTTAAATGGATATGGTTATGGAACGAAATTGTGTATTGGGAGTTGGTGTTTACGAGTTCTTTCATTTCCTCATATATTGTTGAGTTATCTACTTCATTACCGGATTCAATCATCTTTGTACGGTAGGACTCGTAATGTTCAGGACTCTGGAAAATCATCTGCATCCACACCTGCATCGCATCACTCATTGCTTCATCAAAAACTTCACGCCTTGAAGGAACTCTGCATGCCAACAAAGCTATGAAGTTGATAAGAATGACATAGTCATCCCCTTCAGGCATTGTTTGGTTCTGAATCAGATTTTTGATTATGGGTCCTCCCATAGTCTCAAATTGAGCAAGAGCCTTCTCAAAATCATCGGATTCACCGTCTGGAACTTCAACACGGTAAAAATTGTTCTGATTATGCCACGTTTCGAGGTTAGCTCCCCATTGATTTACCGTAGTCTGATCAAACACCCAGAAAAGACTATCCTTTGCTCCTAAATTGGTGAAACCGGCCAGATAAAACTGCGGCAAGAAATGATGTTTACGCGCGGTTTGTTTGCCATACATAACACCTCGTTACATTATGTTTTCATACCAAGTTCTTTAAAAGGCTGTATTGGTAGTAAATTTACACAAAATCTATTGACTTTGTCTCTCTACCTCGAAGTTTCTTTATTTTACTATGTCTAGGGTTCTTCATTCTATATAAAGTAATATGAGAAGAACATAGTATCTGAAATGTAATACAACTCCTATATGAAGAGAACGACAATTCCTTTGACAGTGAGTTCACGTTATGGGAATATGGGTGCATCTCGTTTCAGAATATTGAATGTTTATCGTCCGAGTTTTAAAAGGGAAATCATTTTTTTAAACGTAATACTTGTTGTCTGACTTTATTTCGTTGTGATTCATATTGTTCTGTCACTTCGTGATGATGTCTTTTTTGCTCGTTGTGATTCCTGTTTTTAAAGCTTTCTATGGCTTTACTGATTTCAGAACGGTAGCCATCTGGATCAAGTTGTTTTTTCATCTCATTCTTTCCCCAAGACTCTCCATCTAACCAAGCCATTTGAAGTTGCACAGCGACTTCATCCGCAAGTGCTTCGGTTGGAAGCTCTATAATTAATTTTTCAACGACCCCATCTCTTAACACCACACAGTACCTATTGTTTTCAACTATTGAATAGTACAATAATAGTTCCTCCTTTTAGAATGTTGTTTATCGCACGAAAATCTCAATAAAAGACAAAATTCAATATGATAGCTGATTTTATGCAATTAAAGTGTTAAATACATTCTTGTGGTGAATCATCCAATATTATTGCCATTCGGAGATTCTAATATTTAATGAATATAAAAAATCCTATTGTCAATAAATAGAGACGTAAGCTAAAGGGAGAACAATGATGCCCCTAAAATCGGATTCTTTAAAAAATGTATGATTATGCTTCGGTGACATCCAGTTTCAGCATGTTAAATTATACTTGTTCTAAAGCGATACGAGAAGGTTGGTTTGAGATTGCCCAACATAATGGGGCATGAAACGTTTGTATTAGGTAGAACCCAAAAGGATATGAAATCTATTTATACTTGACAGAGTGTGTGGAGGGAGAAGATTGCAGGGGTCTTCAGGGTTTAGACCAAGAGATTTATTTGCAAAGTTCACCTTATGAAGTTGGCAAACAGATGATGGAATAAATAACGGATTCTTTTTTTTGGTTATGATTTGATTTCTACGGAGACATTGTACTTTAGGAGGATGAAAGGTGTATCTAGTTTAGCTTCAATTATTTATTCTGAAGGGAGAATTCAAAAGCTAAAAAAGGTGCCTTGCATCCTGAATATCAGGGGAGGACTGGATTAGAGAGCAAACATAGGAAAGCAATGGTTGTTGGAATGTCTACTAAAGTGCACATCTATCAGGAATATTAAGATCGTCCGTAAAAGGAAGTGTGATCGAACATTTGGATAGTGGATTTGTTTACGAAAGGAGTATTCACGAGATCCAGAAATCAATGTATCATCAAGGAGCTTCTAAGTTGTTGGACTACATCCACTGATTAAAGCTATCATCATTATGGAGCAATTGAATGTTTCTGGTTTAAGCCGTTCGGGCTCTGTTAATTATGAAAAGGTAATGTAGTTTGCAGCAAAAAGATACTTTAATAAAACTGAAATTGATCAATACCGCGAAGCTAAAAATATATCTACCGGATACAATTACACTGTGCTCTATAAGAAAATAAAAGGCATGAATTTTTAAAAGATAAGTAAGAATATTGTCTGAATTGAGTCCGTATCGTTAAATTACTTTAGATATTCTGAGGAAATAAAGATAAACGTGTTTAATTCAAGCTATATGTGGTTAATAACCGCCATAAGACGCTTTGAAACAACAATTAAAAATAACACTAACAAGACGACACTGCAGAAAATATGTAGTGTCGTTTTTTTAGAGGTTACATGTGAAAATCTCTATTCTTAATTTTATTTATGAGAAGATAAAAATAGATCAGCTAATTAATCCGTTTCCCGAAAGGAGAAGGAGATATATTTCCAAAGAGGAAAACCGCATTTTCAGCACGGTGTTTCTTGTCGAGCAACCATATCTGATAACGGACTGTGGGCCAGAAGTCAAACTTAGCATTGGTTTTTATATCGATTATTATAGCCGAGTGATTTACGCTTTGGAGGTTGGTAATATTGATTACCAGGAAGGTAGGTTTTCTTCATGGAATCTTTGATGTGGAATAATAAAAACTGGCTACAAGAAGACCAAGAATTCTCACCAAAACGGAGAGTAGATAATAAAATCAGCTGGCAAAGGCCTCACATCATCGGAAGTTTTCACAGTAGAAAGATGAAGCGTACTGTCGAGTACCACTCATTGAATGAGTGTTTATTTTATTATTTTCTAGAGGTGGATGTTTCAACATTATATTACTATGTTCAACCCATTGAAGTCCCCATTCCATGTAAAACAAAAAAATTAGAGGGGGAATTTTGGTTACATGTGCCTGATGTTCTGGTATTTCGAAATGGTTGTCCTCCTTTGTTATATCAGATAAAAGAGGCACCAGACGACCCTAGTAAAACGTTTCAGCAATGCAATGAGTTTTGTGAGAAGTTTGCTGCCCATAAGGGCTGGAACTATGATGTGATTTATCCTAAAACTTTGCCGCAAACAGTGCTAAACAATATACAAATGCTTCAAGGCCATCTTCGGGAGCGCAGACTATATCCATCAATTAGAAAGGATGTCATGTTCAAGATGATGATGAATGGTCCCGTGTCAATTGAAGAATTATCTTGTAGCTTTCCTTCGTATTCTTCAGCTGATATAAAACCATTTTTGTACCACCTGATTGCAACAGGAGAGGTGGAAACAAATATGAATATAGTCATTTCTCAACATACCGTAATCGAGCTAAATGTAGCTACGACCGCCCATCCCTTAAATGAGTTATATCAAATAGCTTTTGGTAATCGAATATGAAGATTACTTTGAATGTGAATGAAGAAATCCACTTCATGGGAAGGAAGCATAGATTAATTGCTATTAAGGGGAGTCATGTTGTACTGCAGCGTTCGGATGGAGATAATGAAACCTTTAAATATAGTCTTGAAAAACTTGTTTCCGATTCGACCTTTCGGGGTGGGAAAACGATCGCTCGTGTCGAACAGAGAAAGTATGAATCCATACTTGAAAAGTTACCTGAGCATAAGCGCGAAGAAGTATCGTGGAAGTACGAATTAATCCGTCCCATATTACTTCTTTCCAGAATCAAGCAAAATGATATGAAAGCACTGCTTGAGTTTTCAGATAAATACCTAAAAACATACGTGAACAAAAACGAGAACATTACAAAGTTGTCTCAAGAGGAGCTGGCTACAAGAATATTAGTGAACAGCAAGAACGAAGGGAAAAAACTGGCACGTTCAACGCTCATGAGGTATGTGAAGGCTTACCGCGATGGAATGAAACAGGGTGTACCCATGGCATTGGAGTGTTTTGTTAAAGCTACAGATATTAATTACATACAGAGAAAAGACACAATAGCTATTGAGATCTGTAGCCCACGACACCCTGAAGTTGTGGTCGATGTTGTCTATACCAAGTATGCAGATGAATACCACTCCATTATTAAAGAAACGATTGAGAAAGATTATTTAAACACTAGACGTCTTAAAGCTAGTGCGATATTTCGCATTATGGAGGCTAAATGTACAAAAAGTGGTTTGAAACCGATTCCCGAAATTACAGTTCGTTCTCTTTTAAAACAGTTAAGTCCAAAGACGGTTGCAATTTTTAGAGACGGAAAGAAGGGAATTGAGTCTTACAGCACAACGCAACGTGGGTATTCGGAAACCGCAGCCCAGTATCCTCTACATATGGTACAGATCGACCATACGAGATTGGATATTATTGTGGTTGATGAAAAGACAGGTTTGGCTATTGGTAGACCTGTTATCACGCTGGGCATTGATGTTTTTACAAGGATGATCTGGTGCATGCATTTGTCATTTGATGAGCCGTCAGCCAATAAAGTTCGAAAAGCGATTGAACATGGTATATTCCCTAAGGGGGCCAAAGAACGCTATGGCACGACCAATGAATGGTCTATATTTGGTATCCCTTCAGTCATTTTCTTAGATAACGGTTCAGACTTTACAAGTGTGAACGTTAAAAGAATGATAAACGAAACGCTTGAATCGGAAGTCCGCTATCGTCCTAGAAAAACTCCCCATTATGGTGGAGTAATTGAACGACTGATGGGCTCAATCAACACACAGATTATTCACAACCTCCCAGGTTCCACAGGTTCTAATGTCATGGACAAAGGTGATCGGGATCCAGTTAAAGAAGCGAAACTTACACTAGCTGAATTGGAGAAGATCGTAGCCAAGTATATCGTTGACATCTACCATTTTGAAAAACATAGGGGCTTGCCGGATGACTGCAACGTTCCTATCCTCAAGTATGAAGATGGTGTGGACATTTATGGTAATCCACCTATTGTAGAACCTCAACTAAGAGAATTTTACCACATCGAATTGTTACCAACCGAGCTTAAACCCTATACCCGCAAAGATGGAATCACAATGGATCATATCCATTATAGGGCCGATCATTTGGCACACCTTGTGAATAAGAGGGAGGTCAAATATAAAATTAAATACGATGATGATGATATATCACATATATTTATTCAATTACCTGACTCGAAAGAATATGTTGAAGTGGTTGCTTCCTCTCCTCCTCCAGAGGTGCTTCAAGATATAAACCGCTATACCTGGAATAAAATCAAAGACAACCTTCGGAAAACAGGTTATCTAAAACGGAAAAATCGATTGGATAATGAGACAGTTCAAAAAGCCAAAGAAGAATTACAGGATTTAATTGCTAATTCTTACAAACCAAAACTTACTGCGCGAAAAATGAATGAACGAATGGGGGGGAAAATAGCGATCTCTTTAACGAATAATTTAATCTTAGAAGGAAACAACGATTTGGATGAATTACTATTGGGGGCTAAAGCCATTTTTGCCGAGATGGAGGATATAAAATGAAAAATATAGTAGAACAAAAGGAAACTCAATCTTTAGCCTATAGAGTTGCGAATCTACATGTTCGTTTTCCGAAAATTGAACAAGTATGGTATGTACTCGACTCCATCCGAACTCAAAACAAGTTTAAACAAGGTACAACACAGTATGGTAAGCGGCATATATCTGTTATCGGTCCCTCTGGAGTTGGAAAGTCGCAAGCATTATTAAAATATGAAGAGCTCAACATGGGATACACCGAGGTGAGTCCAGATAACTCTAAAGAAGTTGATATTAAGCCAGTTGTATATATGGAGTTGCCAGATCCCTTCACCATTAAAGAGCTATATCAGCAGATCTCCTATGCTTTGGGTTTTCCAGAAATGCCACGACGCATATCTATTGGTGATGCACAACGTCAGGCATTTCATTTGCTTATGGAACAAAAAGTAGAAGTACTTATTTTAGATGAGATGGACTATATTCTTACCTCCAATGTCCCTCATAAAGCAGCCATGAATGCACTCAAGAAAATAGCCAATAAAGCAAACATCACTCTTGTACTGGCAGGAACTCCTGAAGTGGAGACTCTACTAAAAATAAACTTTCAGAACTATCGACGGTACCCTAAATTGTACATTAACCGGTTTGAAAGGTGTGATGAAGAGTGGTGCCGATTACTGTCAAGAATAGAGGAAAGTCTGGCACCTGAAAAACCTATAGGTTTGGGGGACCCTGCGACAAAACTGCCACAGATTTTACACACCATGAGTTCTGGATTGATGGGGATCCTCACGCCCGTACTTCAAGAAATGTACAGCCTCCTTGGTGTATTCGACGGAGAATATGCGGATGTAACGTTCACATCAGAAACGATAGAAGTACTCAGGAGAGCTTATCAGAATATAAATGGTGATTTACCAATAGAAGAGTTTAAAACGATGTTGGCTAAAGGCTATTAATATATGCTTTCTGGGAAATAATGATAGTATCATTATTTTCCGGAAGGTGATTTTTCTTGAAAACTAAAGGTAACTGTGCACTTCCCTCTAGAACTTTTTATATTGAAGGAGAGTCTCTGTTTAGTTATCTCCTACGAACTGCCGAAAACAATGGAGTTACATTGATTTTATTGATGAATATGATTAGAAAAAATGAGAAGTACTTACTTCACGCAGGAGATATTCGTAGGATTGATTACTATCCTGAAAGTGTATTTAATATTGAAAAGTTATCTAAACTTACAGGCATCAGTCAATCTGATGTGAACAAAGGTAGCTTCACGAATGTTGTAAATACCTTTGGATATTCTACAAATGGAGAGCAAGCTCGTTTTACAAACGATATGATACGTGCAACTCTTCATTTCTGCCCTCAATGCTTGAAAGAAAATCGAGGTTACGATTTGTTATGGAAGGTAGAAGGAATTGATTCTTGTCAAAAACACAATCAAAGGCTCGTAAATAAGTGCAGTTACTGTAATCATCGGATAAATTATAACGAGATTACGAGCTTGAGACGCTGTCCCCACTGCGATCAACTTTTAACAGACATACCAGCAGAGCCTACACATGAGGGAAATAGTATAGCACGTCAGAAATCCGTACGAACCAATATGAATCAACTTATCTACGGGGATAAGTTGCATTTTGAAGTTCAGAGTCTTGCGCAGAAATTGTTATTTTTGTTAAATGATTCTCAGTCTATGTATCATCCTGAAATAGTTAAAAAGTCATTGGATGGATACACTTTAGCCCACCTTCTCCAATACGCACGAAATACTATTAAAGCCAAAAAGATTTTAAAACTAAATTTTGTATTCAACGTTCTATACAAGAATAAGGTATGTATAAACGACCTGTACAAAATGAAAATACCTCCAGAATTCTTAGAGTCATTATTAAAGGATACATCTACTCAGTGGACTCGAGGGCATATGTGCATAGCCCCATGGTGTAAACAAAAAGATCAACCAGGTAGCCTTGTATCTACAAACACTAAACATACCCATAAGTCAGGCAAAGGTTTGTCCCATTATTTAATTTGTAAAGAATGCTTCTGTGAGTATGCTTTTAATCAGGAGAAGAAATTAATTGAACGAACCAGTTTTATTGCTGTGTATGATGTTTTGACCAAGCGTGATATAAGCAATATGAGTTGGTTGGATAAAAAGAAATGTTTCTTTATGAATAAAGAGCGTATTAGGCGAGGAGTGGCATATTTTAATGTAAGGCAAATCTTATTGGAGAAAACGGCTAAAGCTCAATATGAAGTCAACGAATTATTGTTAGAAATGTTCATATCAGCGTTGAAACAAGGACAAGATATAGCCCAAATCCGATTTTGGCCGAAATGGAATGGGTATGGCCAATATCTTTTGCACCGATACCATCCAGCAGTGATGAGAGAATTATTTAATAGAAGATATAATAAAGAGAAAATGATATTCAGTGATCATACCTTTGAACATGAAGTTCAATTTATATGTGAACAACTAATTGTCTTGGATATTTCTATTACTCTACCTAATGTATCTAAAGAGTTAGGAATCTCCACATCCACCCTCTATAAAAGAGGTGGAGCAAGGGTAGTGCATAATCATAAAGAGATTCAATTGAAACGAAGAAGAGAACATTTGTTCTTGAATATATCAAAAAAAGCAATTTCATATATCGGTGAATGTTCAGAACATGTTTATTCGCAAAAACTATACGCTTTTCTTGGTATAAGGCACGGTTACCTAAAAAAAGTTATACCAGAGCTAGTTGAGCAAATTGAAGAATGGCGGGAGGAGCGTAACAGCGAGATACAAAGGTCAGGGGATTTGGTTTTCTCAATAAACATTCCAGATTATTAAAATATCTAATGATGAGGGAGAGAGATGAAGGACAAAAATATTTTCCCAATCAGACCGAGAATCGAAGAAGGAGAGGCGTTAACCAGTTACTTATTTCGAATAGCAGAAGCCAATCGGACAACATTTCACCAGATACTTCAAGTCATTCACAATCAGAAAAAAGAGAAAATTACATCTAGAGAGTATCGTTATTTGGATTTGCTGCCCCAATGCCAAGCGGATATATATCTATTAGGAAACTTATTAGGTATGAGTGAGGATGAAATCCTTTCTCATACCTATTATTCAGCAGTAGAAAAAATTTCAAAAATTTCTGGTGAAGAGCTAGACATCACTTTACATCAACTGAGCTTGTTAGTGGAAACGAAAAAACGATTGTTTTGCAGAAAATGCTTAGAAAATAAAAAAGGGTTTAGTTTAATATGGCAAATTAAAGGTTTACAAATATGCGAGATTCATAAAACAAATTTGGAATCCAGTTGTATAAATTGCGGAAAACTACAGCCGTATACAAGGGACCAAATGAAGGAATCCTGCTGTGTGCTCTGTTCTTATTCACTTAGTTATGGAAGTATCGACGGAAAAATAGCAGAAGAACAAGAAACGGAGTACACACACCAATTGAAAAAATATAAAATTTGGAAACAACTATTAGGAAATAATTGTTTGTCACCACAACAAAGTATCAGACAATTCAATTTAAAACAAACGCTGGCCTTAAAGTTGATATTTCTTTCTCAATCAAAGGAAAGTAGATATAGATCGAATCGAGTAAAGTATTTAACTCGAGGTAATATAAAAATTTTAATGCGGTTAATAAGAGGGAAAAGGGATAAGCATTATTCAATTGTGGGTATGTTAATTCGTTTTTTTTTAAATAGTAACAATTCTGTTGAGGACTTAGAAAGAGTCGAAGTGAGTCAGGAGTATATTCAATCTATTCTTGAGGATAAGCCAACTAAGGAGCATGGCCCTTGTTTAACGCCTTGGTGTAAATATAAAAATACGAATGTTCATATGACAAACCATTATTTTAAAGCTAGTCACACTCATCGGGAACCATCAATTTGTACTTCTTGCTTCATACCATATGGGTATGACCGGAATTCTGGAAATTGGTGTGAAATTGGTAATACAATTAATTTGGTTTCCAATCATTTTTTACTACTCTTAAAATCTGGAGTATCCAGAAAAAGGATACAACATATACTCAATATTTCATCTCAAAAGGTTAATGATGTTATCGGTTATATGTACAACCAGAATTTAATTCCCGAAGGTTATAAGTTTGTAACAAGACCAAAATCTGAATCAGATCTTATAAATAAGTTCAAAACATTAAGTGAGCATGTTGGTGGTTTATTTAGATTTAAAATGATTCCTGCAGCAAAAAAAATATTTAATTGGAACGTATTAGAATTTCATCAGTATTACTATACTTTTGAGATTCAGATGTATTGGATTCATAATAAGAAAAAGGTGGAAAGGATACCGAGGTATCATAAGAATTTATCAAAGCAAATTGTGGAATATCGAGAATTGTGTCGACAACAGGGAAAATCATTCTCAAAAAAGGATTTCGAACAAATCTATGGGGTATCGAGAGGTGTCCTAAAGTATCATAATTTACATGATGAGGCTACTTCTGCTCGCCAACTCCAAAACAAGTCGATTTTGTCATATCAAATTCAAACTTGTTGGTTTTTGGCTAGGGATTACACAGAGAAATTACTTAGGGAGGAACGGGCTTTCAATTGCCAAAATGTATACAGTTATATTAGAAGGAATCGAAAGTGGCTAACGAAAAATTGCCCAGAATTAGGAGAGTGGATACAAGAACAAGTTGTTGTTTCAAAGGAGCAACAAGCTACAAAGAAATTGAATGAAGAAAAGAAAAAGCTCAAAGAAACCATTCACTACTTATTCAAACATGACATCAATTTGTCTAAATCTAATCTTGGTAAGTATTCTAATATTAATGTAGGTAAGTTGTGGGGGCAAACAGAACTGGGACTATTTTGCGATAAAACTATTGAAGAATTAGTCTGGGAGACAATGCCTTTGAAAGAGGTTGAGTCTGAATTTTCAGAAGACTTTATAGAACAAATTTATGAAAATAATTAACCATTAAAGTGAGCTTGCCAGAGGAACGCGAGCAGCATGGTTTCATGAAGAGATGGATACCGGAGCGTTCCTCTGTTTATAAGTGTTACTAGGATCAAAAGCTTATCAGGAAATACTAAATCGAGTCACCCATACCGTGGTGATTGATAGCAACGTCGTAAATCTCCTACGTCTGCGGACGGATGAAAAAAAATTTGCTACAAGATTGAGGAGAGGGTTCCACAAAACTAATCACTAGCAGATTGAAAATACTTCAAGCTTGGAGAAAAAGTGCCTAACAATAAATTTTTATAAGTTGATTAAATAACTAACTATAGTTTTAGTCCATATGTACCAATTAGCCTGGTGCAATGTCTTGATGAGCGCTTATAGCATAAGACTATATTTATAAGCTAGGAATACAAAGTTAGAATGTCTGAAGCTCAATAGCAAATGATATCTATGATCAAAAGATGGGGAGTGACCAATATGCAAGACGAAAATCCGAGACGTTTAGAAGGAGATGAAACTTGGTTTAGACTGAAAGAATGGACTAAAGGGCAAAAAGCTGCTGAGCGACTAGCAAGCCATATTTTGAACTCAGAAGGCTTTGAATCCATTGATCCATCTCATCCATTAGGTGGAAGGGACGGGACAAAAGACTTTATATGTTTTAAAAATAATGAGAAGTGGATAGGAGCAGTATACTTTCCAAGAGGGCAAAAAACATATAAAGTTATCAAAGAAAAATGCATTGAAGATATTAGAGGTATTAGTAAGAATGGGGCTTTTGGGTTAGCCTTTATAACAAATCAAGAGATAACAGTTTCTCAAAGAGAAGATTTAATGACCAGTACATCATATGAAATAAAAATCTACCACTTGGAAAGGTTAGTTAATATTTTGAATAATCGTCTGAATTATGGCGTTAGAAGAGAGTTCTTAGGTATTTCACTAACGACGGAGGAAAAATTTGCGTACTTAGCAGATTCGAATATAGAGGTTAATGGAATAATAGACCAAGGGCATAATTACTCCAAGAAGATGTTCATAATTAAGGATCTAATAGATAATTTACAGGAAATTTGGGAAGAAATTGATGATCCAGTTAGTTTGTATGATGACGATTTAGCATGGCTTACTGTAGTTGCTCATAAATCATATTTATGCAACGTTAAAAATGTAGTTTTAAATGAAATAAGTGATGATATTGCGCTTCATTTATACGACCACTTGCAAATTATTTCTTCTATAAATAAAATGCAAAGTGATATTGAAGAAGCAAAGAAATATGGACATAAACATTTACGAAGCAAAAAACAACTTCAGGATCACTACTCTCAGGTAATTCAAAAAGCTTTATTTAATATTATATCGGATCTAGATAAATATGAAGATCACATTACAAAAGGTGCATAAATAAAGGACTGCTCTCAGAGTGGAAAAACTTGTACTCATAAGAAGGCGTGATAATCGCGTTTTTTTTTGATTTAGCGTTATAGTTCTTGTCCAGACCTATGGACAGGGACATAAGTTCAAAACCAATTTGTCATTGCTCAAATTTTTAAAAAATATATAATTCCAAAAGGTGAGTTTGAAATTAAGTTTGAAGGTGAGTGGATATATCAAATATTATCGCAGGCATCTATCTATGAAAATTAGAAACAGACGGGTATCTAGTCGGTTATTACGACTATAAATTAAGAAAAGCAACTATTGTTTGTAATAGTGATGCATAAAATGACTCAAAGCAAAGTAGGAATAGATTTCATAGGGGCATGTATGAAAATTTGACTTTAGGAAGAATGGACACGGAAAAAATATTTATGTGAGGGAGTAGTACTTTGTTCTGTATGCATCATCTAAAATGAGTATGCTTGATCGTAGTCAAGTGAATTAATTTCACTGATAGATCTATTCATTTTCCAAAATCAATATTACTTAACATTTACGTATTGGTAACAATTAATGGAAAATACTTATCTCAGTTTATTTTATAGAAAAGGTACGTTTATCCTACTAGATGTTATAAATATCTTTGACTAATGTTATAGAAACAACGATTGTAAGCATGTTATAGTCTCAATTGATGATATAACCCACAGCTGGTGTGGTTTATAACATCAAATGGGACTATTTATATTGTCAATTGAGACTAGGAACATCCACGCCTGCACCTGGCCTTTCTTCCGCCCTATAGTCCCAACCTGATCCAGTCGAGGGGGCTATGGCTTAAATCCAATGTGGCGAATAACGTGTTTTTTTAGAGGTTTTATAAGATTAAGTTCATGCCGGCCGGTTTATGAAACGAATCAATGAACAACCGCTAGAAACAAGTGGTCGGCTACTGGTTAGGTTATGATCTTAATTGCGGTTTATATAGTAACAAATAGAAAGGTATTTGATTATGATATTCATTAACAAAAAAACTATTAATAAGCTAACTGAATCGCATAGAGAACCTAACATGCTTATCTGCTATTCAACTCCTCAGAGTCTTTCAGCTTGTACAAGTCGAGCTATATTACTCCTAAATAATGATAGGATTATCATCCTTTTCCTCAATCTATTTTCATCTAAAGTAGTAGAAAAAGTTGAATTTGAAGTAGCTGATTTACAAGAACAAAAATATCATTCTATATATCTGTCTTCTGCAATCTGGTCATTTAACATTAAAGGACAGCATTGGAGGTTCAAGATAATCAAAAAAATTATTCCTCTTGGCTCTATGCAAAGGGATTTTCTAAATTTCTTGCAACAAAATATCTTAAATTAGCGACTTTCCGAAAACATGTGCCCTTCCAGACAAAGACGAACAGCCAGGTATCTTTCGTAAAGTCGTTTATCTGGGGTTTCTTTCATGGTTCTATTCATTACCCAATAGGCGATTGACGTAATGCTGTTGGTTTGTTAATTGCGTGTTATTATATCAAATGAATTTGACAGGTTCCCAAATCTTTGTTAGAGTTTCAATCAAATACGTATAACCTTTTCATGGGATGTTACCGATAGGGCATAACCTGAATTGGCTTGTTTACACTGCAAGTGTATACAGGCTGGTTTGGGTTTTTTTATATCCATCACCACCCTCTAGGAACCCCTTTATCACACATTTGGAAGGAGAACGTTTATGTCCAGTTATATTTTTCCTAAAGACTTTTTATGGGGCGGTGCTCTTGCTGCCAATCAGGCCGAGGGCGCTTATTTGGAAGACGGTAAAGGATTGAGTCTGGTGGATCTGTTGCCTACCGGAGAGAAGAGAAGAAGCATAATGAAAGGGAATGTTCCCTCGCTGACTCCACTTGAAAGCGAATTCTATCCTTCCCACGAAGCCATTGATTTCTATCACCACTATCGCGAGGATATCGCGCTATTTGCAGAAATGGGATTTAAGGCGCTACGTATTTCCATTGCCTGGGCTCGTATTTTTCCAACAGGAGAAGACGCTACTCCAAATGAAGCAGGTTTGCAATTCTACGATGACTTGTTCGACGAGTTGCATAAACATGGCATTCAGCCAGTCGTTACCCTCGCTCATTTTGACGTGCCAGTGGATCTAGTCGAGAAATATGGAAGCTGGCGGAGCCGGAAGCTGGTAGGCCTGTTTGAAACCTATGCTAAAACAGTATTCACCCGCTATAAGGATAAAGTGAAATACTGGATGACATTCAACGAGATTAACATGCTTCTCCATTTGCCGTTTCTCGGCGCCGGTCTTGTTTTTCAAGAAGGTGAAAACGTTAAACAGATTCAGTATCAGGCTGCACATCATCAGCTTGTGGCAAGCGCGCTGGCTGTAAAAGCGTGTCACGAGATTATCCCGGATGCCAAGATTGGTTGTATGCTTGCTGCCGGCAGCTTCTATCCGTATACGTGTAATCCCGAAGATGTGTATCAGGGCATGGAAAAAGACCGCGAGTCCTACTTCTTCATTGATGTACAGTCACGCGGCGAATATCCTGGTTATGCGAAGCGCTTCTTCAAGGATCATGGATTAAACATTGAGATGGAATCAGGCGACGCAGCCATTCTGAAAGATCATACCGTTGACTATATCGGATTCAGCTACTATTCGAGCCGGACGACCAGCACAGACCCGGAAATCGTCAAGAACATGACCAGTGGTAATGTATTTGGCTCCGTGGCCAATCCATATCTGGACAAGTCCGAATGGGGCTGGACGATCGATCCAAAAGGATTCCGCATCACAGCCAACCAATTGCATGACCGTTACCAAAAGCCCCTGTTCGTAGTGGAAAACGGTTTTGGTGCCAATGATGTGGTTTCGCCTGAAGGAGAAGTTAACGACGATTACCGGATCGACTATCTCAAGCGGCATATTGCCGAAATGGGTGAGGCTCTTCAAGACGGAGTTGAAATTATCGGTTACACAAGTTGGGGACCTATTGACATTGTCAGTGCTTCCTCAGGAGAGATGAAAAAACGCTACGGTTATATTTATGTGGACCGCGACAACGAAGGAAGCGGTTCGTTGAAACGTATTAAAAAGAAAAGCTTCCACTGGTACAAAAACGTAATTCATTCCGACGGCGAAAATCTGGGCGAATAATCGTACCACAAGAAAATAGGATCGGACGTCCCGGGCCCACGGGGATTTCCGATCTTCGTTTCTTCATTGAAAGCGTTGACAATCGTTCCTCTTCGGGCTATACTTGACGCAATTCCATCATTTTTAGGATTGTTACTGCGTAGCAGGCAAAACCTAAGCCACAAATAAGAAGATGTTACAGTCTTGTTTATTTGGCGTGCTTCGGTTTTTTTTCTGTTTACAATAAAGAGGATGGAGCAAGTGTGGCTCTTGCTGGCATATGGAACGGGGGATCGAGATGAACATAGCAAAGGTCATCAACAACAATGTAATCAGCGTCTACCAGACGGACGGTACCGAACTCGTGGTAATGGGTCGGGGGATTGCTTTTAAGAAAAAGCCTGGAGACAAAGTAGACGAAACCAGAATTCAGAAGGTATTTGCCCTGAAAAACAAGCAGACGTCCGATAACTTTAAAATGTTGTTGCGTGAGGTACCGCTTGATTTGATCGTGATTGTGGAGGAAGTCATTAATGATGCCAAGCATAATCTGAACAGAAAGCTGAACGAAAATATTTATGTTTCGCTGACCGATCATATTAATTTCGCTGTTGAAAGATACCGGGAAGGATTGGAAATCAAAAACGCGTTATTGTGGGAAGTCAAGCAGCTATATAAAGAAGAATTCGTAATTGGTCTGAAAACGTTGGAGCAAATCAAACAAAGGCTCGGTATTGAACTGCCTGTGGACGAAGCAGCTTATATTGCGATTCACATCGTGAATGCTGAAATGAACGAGGAAGTCATTACGACCATGAGTATCACGAAGTTTATCCAGCAAATTATCAATATTGCAAAATATCACTTTAAGGTCGATTTTGACGAGGACTCTCTGAGCTATTTCCGCTTTATTACGCATCTGAAATTTTTCGCTCAGCGCGTATTTAAGGGAAATCACTACGAAAATAACTATGATCATTTGTATGACATGATTAAGGAAAAGCACAAGGAAGCAGCTGCTTGCACAGAGAAAATTGGTGCTTTTGTGCAAAAAGAATACAACCACGAATTGACGAACGAAGAAAAATTGTATCTGACCGTGCATATTGAACGGGTGGTGAATAGATAAGTCGAACTTTTTCGACGAAAAAGGATCAAAAATATATGATTAAAAGTTTTTGTTGACAAATATGGTAGATTGGTTATATTATGAGAGTAACAGGAATTTAATAAGTTTTAACTGGGATTGTTACTGGTTATGCAGGCAAAACCTAAGTCATGAAAAATTGCGGGACTAAAGTGCCCACCATTTTTCAAGGCTTAGGTTTTTTGTGTGCCTAAATATGTAAAAAGCCCCTTAGAACATGGAGGTGTCCATCATGAGTAATGAAAAACTGGCTAAGGAAATTGTACACCTGGTAGGTGGCGAAAAAAATGTAATATCGCTCGTTCACTGCGCCACTCGCCTGCGTTTTGTGCTAAAAGATGAGGCAAAAGCAGACAAGGGAAAGCTGGAAAAAACCGATGGAATTATCACGGTAAAGCAAAGCGGTGGTCAGTTCCAGGTTGTAGTCGGCAACAAAGTACCAGAGGTATATAATGCAATCGGCAAAGTATCCAATATTTTGAATGAAACTGGAAAAGAAGATCATTCTGCTAAAGGCAACAAAGGATTTGGCGCCGTAATCGACGTAATTTCCAGCATTTTTGCACCGTTGCTCGGAGTTATGGCGGGGTCCGGTATTCTGAAAGGTCTGCTGCTGATTGCGAGCAACCTCGGCTGGTTGCTACCGAAAGACACTACCTATATGATTTTGTATGCTGCGGCCGACAGTTTGTTTTATTTTCTTCCTCTCTTGTTAGCGGTTACAACGGCACGGAAATTCGGTGGTAATATCTTCGTTGCCCTGACCATTGCCGGAGGGTTGCTTTACCCGACCATTGTCACGCTAAAAACGGAAGGTACACCTACGGACTTTTTCGGTATTCCTATTGTTATGATGAGTTATTCATCTACCGTTATTCCGATCATTTTAGCCGTCATCGTCATGAGTAAGCTGGAAAAATGGTGCAATCGAGTGATCCACGAGAGCGTTAAAAACTTTATTACACCTTTGATTCTACTTGTAATTATGCTTCCTCTGACCCTGATGGTCTTTGGTCCAGTCGGGGTGTATGTGGGCAACGCAATCGCTACCGCACTCGTTGCTGCGTTCAGCTTTAGTCCGTTGCTGGCTGGAGCAATCCTTGGTGCTTGCTGGCAGCTGCTCGTTATTTTTGGTGTTCACTGGGGGCTTATACCTGTATTTATTAATAACATTGCTGTCAACGGCCGGGATGGCATTAAGCCCGCTGCTTCGGCTTCCGTCTTTGCTCAAACCGGCGCTGCGTTTGGTGTTATGCTGAAAACGAAAAATAAAAAGCTGAAAACGCTGGCGGGTTCCGCCACACTTACCGCTTTATTCGGCATCACGGAGCCAGCAGTTTATGGGGTTACGTTGCCACTGAAACGTCCGTTTATTGCAGGTATTATCGGCGGCGCCGCCGGTGGTGCCATTATCGGTCAAGCGGGAACGCAAGCATTTGCCTCCGGCGCACCTGGGTTGCTGACCTTACCAATCTTTTACGGCCCCGGTGGACAAGGATTCCCGGGATTGATCTTAGGGATTACGGTTTCATTTCTGGTGTCGGCAATTTTGACCTATATTTTAGGATTTGAGGACCCGGTCGAAGCGGAAGAAACCATCGACAATTCGGCTAATGAATCAACCTCACCAACCGATGTTTCCAATGAAGAGGTACTTAGCCCGATTGAAGGAACTGTGGTAGCTCTAACAGAAGTTCCAGATGCTGCATTTGCTTCAGAGGCTATGGGCAAAGGTATCGCCATCCAACCGACAACGGGCAGAGTCGTGGCCCCTTTCGATGGAACCATCACTGTGGCGTTCAAGAAAAAACATGCGCTTGCGATTGTTTCACCCCATGGCGCAGAGGTTTTGATTCATGTTGGAGTAGATACAGTCAAGCTGGACGGTAAATATTTTACTTCCCATATCAAAGAAGGCGACGAGGTAAAAGCTGGGGATCTACTGCTTGAGTTTGATGTTGAGCAAATCAGGGCAGAGGGTTATCCTACGATTACGCCAGTTATCATTACAAACTCTTCCCAATATGTTGAGATCCTCCCAATCGCTCAAGGAGAGGTAACGGAGCAGTCCCCACTGTTGAAATTGTCTAGTGCTTCAAATGAGAAAGAGGGCATCGCCTGATGTCTTAAGAATAAAGCTCTGATGGTCCACATTCCCGGATCATCAGAGCTTTTTTGTCGTCATTTTATGTAGCCGGTAAGCTCACGTGTAATTGACAATATGTCAATTAAATTAACTTGTACGGGGGTAAAAACTAATCTATAATTTTTTGTAATTATGCAAATTTTCTGAAAACATAGACTGGAAAATCAATTGATTGATCAGGGGGAAATACAAGGAATGTTAGAGCAGTGGGCAGAGGCAGTAAACGGCGTCATTTGGAGCAATCCTGTGGTATATGTCTGTTTGGGTGTGGGGCTATTATTTTCGATCATGACTCGCTTCCTACAAATCAGGCATTTCAAAGAGATGATCCGCCTAGTATTTAAAGGGAAAAGTTCCGAGGCAGGTGTATCCTCCTTTCAGGCCTTTACGATGGCACTATCGGGGCGTGTAGGGACGGGGAATATTGCTGGGATTGCTTTGGCGGTTGGTATGGGTGGACCTGGGGCGATATTTTGGATGTGGGTCATGGCCTTTATCGGGTCGGCTACAGCTTTTGTAGAATCCACACTGGCTCAGGTGTATAAGGTAAAGCGCGATGGTCAGTACCGGGGCGGTCCGGCCTTTTATATTGAAAAAGGGACAGGCTTAAAATGGTTTGCCGTCATTTTTGCGGTTGCTGCGTTGGTCGCGATGTGTTTACTGATGCCGGGAACTCAATCGAACTCCATTGCTGTAGCTTTTCACAGTTCGTTTGGCATGGATATGAAGGTTTCGGGGATTTTAGTAGTCGTGTTGCTGGCGCTTATCATTTTTGGTGGTGTAAAAAGGATTGCCAATGTGGCTCAGGTTGTCATTCCGTTTATGGCACTCGGTTACATCCTCGTCTCTTTCTACATTATGATGACGAACATTACTGCGCTTCCCGATGTATTTTCGCTGATTTTTCGCAGTGCCTTTGGCGTGGATTCTGTGTTTGGCGGTATGGCAGGGACGGCGATCGCTTGGGGCGTAAAGCGGGGCATTTATTCCAACGAAGCCGGACAAGGCTCTGGTGCGCATCCGGCAGCCGCTGCGGAAGTATCTCATCCGGCGAAGCAGGGGCTAGTTCAGGCGTTTTCCGTGTATGTGGATACCTTTTTGGTCTGTACGTCTACGGCTTTTATGGTCCTGTTTACTGGTATGTATAATGTGAAGGGACCTGGTGGCGATTTTATTGTGCAACATCTCCCGGGTGTTGAAGAGGGAACCCAATATACACAGGCTGCTATTGAATCGGTATTTCCGGGTTTTGGGTCGAGTCTGCTGTCCATTACCTTGTTCTTTTTCGCTTTTACGACCATTATCGCCTATTATTACATCGCAGAAACGAATATGGCCTACCTGGTTGCCGACCGTAAAGCCAAATGGCCCATGTTCGTTCTAAAGCTGGTTATCCTGGGTTCGACGTTCTATGGAACGGTCGTCAAGGAATCGGCGTTGGCGTGGACACTGGGGGATATGGGGGTCGGTATTATGCTCTGGGTGAATCTGATTGCTATGATTCTGTTGGCCAAGCCTGCTCTTCTTGTGCTTAAGGATTACGAACAGCAGCAGAGGCAAGGGCTGGACCCGGTGTTTGACCCGGAGAAGGCAGGTATTTCAAATGCCGAGTATTGGTCAAAGGAATATCAGCCTCCTTCAGATGAGTTGACGATTACCGCCAAACCGAGCAAGCTGCAAGCCTAAATAAGATAGATAAGTAAGATCAAAGGTGGCTCCGCGGGGAGTCATCTTTTTTTCGTTATCTTGCCTTTACATTCCAAGAGGGGTACATATGTTCACTATTTAGTCTATAATTTAGACAGACGGATTTAGAAAAATTCTGCCATAGATATGTGGGGAGGCCACATTGCACAAGAGAGGTGATTTGAATGAGCACATCCGATTTATCCATAACTGACGACAAGTGGAGAGCTATTGTAGAAAACGACAAGTCATATGATGGGGTATTTTTGTACGCTGTGAAGACAACGGGAATATTTTGTCGCCCCTCCTGCAAATCCAGACCTCCCAAAAGAGAGAACATCCGTATATTTAAAACAGCAGAGCAGGCATTGGCCCAGCATTTTCGTCCATGCAAAAGATGTAAACCGACAGGACAACGATTGCCTGATCATGAATGGGTCGCACTGGTTACAGAATACGTGAATTCTAACTATATGAAGGACTTAACATTGCACATCCTGGCTGAGATAAGTCATGGAAGTCCGTATCATTTACATCGTACCTTCAAGCGGATTATGCATCTAACTCCAATGGAATATATACAGCAGACCAGGTTGGAACAAGCGAAGAAGCTGCTCATTTGCTCAGATATATCTGTTACGGAAGTGGGGGAGAACGTAGGTCTGTCCAATGCACCTTACTTTATTACGTTATTTAAAAAGAATACAGGCTACACCCCATTGCAATATCGCCAACTCAAATTGAAAGCAACACAAAATGGAGGTACACAGCATGGCACAGCAAATAAATAAAACGATCTATTGGTCATTGTTGACACATGAGGATTGGAATTTATATATTGCAGCTACATCGGAAGGACTATGTTATGTAGGTTCGCCCAATCAACCTGTAGAGGAATTGTTTTCATGGGCGGGAAGGCGATTTCCCGGCAGTCCTTTAGTTGAAGAGGATGCTGCTTTACAGCCCTATGCCAAGGAGCTGATTGAATATCTCCAAGGGGAGCGGACCCAATTTACATTGCCCTTTGACTTTCATGGGACTGCGTTCCAGATGGCGGTTTGGAATGCGTTGTGTGATATTCCGTATGGGGAAACACTATCCTATTCAGACATTGCCAACGCTATTCAAAAGCCAGCCTCTGTTCGTGCGGTGGGGGCTGCCATCGGTGCTAATCCGATTTTGGTCACCGTCCCTTGTCATCGGGTTATTGGTAAAAATGGAGCTATGACCGGATATCGGGGTGGGTTGGACATGAAGGTGAAGCTTTTGCAGCTCGAAAAGGAAAGTGTGGCATCGGTTCAGTATGAAAAATGAGTATTACAAATCCCCCAAGACTCTTTTGAATAAAGGGACTGGCTTCTTGTCAGGGTATACACACTCGTTGAACCCGTATACAGGTTGTACCTTTGGTTGCTCGTATTGCTATGTACGCCAATTGCCAGTCTCCACATTTCGGAAGGAAGCTTGGGGGACATGGGTTGATATTAAAAATCAGGCGGCAGATATTCTTCGTAAGGAGCTTCGCAGAGCCAAGTCCAAAGGTAAAGTCACGATTTTTATGTCATCAAGCACAGATCCTTATCAGCCTGCCGAGTACAAGGAAGAGGTGACCCGGTCTCTGCTGGAGGTGATGGTGGAGGATCCACCTGATTTTCTCTTTTTACAGACGCGCAGTCCACTGGTACGGCGGGATACCGATTTACTGCTTCGATTGGGGAATCGTGTTCGTGTGAGTATGACTGTAGAAACTGATCGAGAAGATATACGCAAACATTTTACCCCGGAAGCTCCTCCCATCCAGGCTCGTCTCCAAACGCTGCATCTTTTAAAGGAGGCAGGTGTACCAACCCAAGCTACGATTGCTCCGATGCTTCCAAGCAGTGAACATTTTGCAGATAAGCTGTTGCCTCTGGTCAACCGTGTCTGTATTGATGATTATTTTATGGGAGACGGCAGTGGGGGAAGACGAACGCGTAGCTTAAAAATTGGTGCGTTGTACGAGTCATTGGGGCTGGAAGAATGGTATCATCCTGCTGCCTATAAGGAGGTTTATGAACGTTTTCTCCATGTTTTCCCGAAAGAGCAGCTCTATGTGAGCAAAGAAGGATTCGAACCTTGATGTAAAAGCAGTCCATGCCATTGAATCATGAGTGAACATATAAGGGGGCAGCGGGAGAACGAATGCAAACCGTAATGACCAAAAACTTTGATTATGGAGAAAAGGAAATCAATTATCTAAAAAACGTAGACACCGTACTTGGTGCAGCGATGACGCAAATGGGCAAGGTAGAACGGATCATCATTCCCGACCTGTTCGCGGCGCTCGTTCATGCGATTGTGGGACAGCTTATATCGGCCAAGGCGGTTCAGACCATATGGGCAAGGATGCAGGAAAAGTTAGGCGTGATCACTCCACAAAATATAGCCGTTCAGACGGCTTTAGATATTCAAAGCTGTGGCATCACCATGAAAAAGGCCACATGTATTCTAAATATAGCCCAAACGATCGAGCAGGGCCTGTTGGATTTACAGGAATTATATGAGCTTTCCGATGCACAGGTGATCCAGAAATTGTCCTCGCTGCAAGGGATAGGACCTTGGACGGCTGAAATGATGCTGATTAATTGTATGGAGCGTCCAGATGTCGTCAGTTGGGGCGATATGGCTATTCGACGGGGAATGATGAAGTTGTACCATCTAGATACATTGACCAAGCAGCAATTTGAGGAGTACCGCCGAGTTTATTCGCCTTATGGTTCGGTAGCCTCTATTTATTTGTGGAGTATTTCATTTCGTTAAGAATCAGGGAGTGGAAACGATGGAGAAAACAATCAGAGAACAGATACTGTCATACGTGGATGCGGATTTTCAGAAATTTACGGCTGCATTGCTTCCGACGATTAATAATGTGCTGGGTGTACGTCTGCCAGTGCTGCGTAAGCTAGCTCAAAATATTGCCAAAGGAGATTGGCGTCTCTACCTGGAGACCGCTGAAAGTGAACACTTCGAAGAAGTAATGCTGCAAGGTATGGTGATTGGTTCTGTAAAAACAGATATAGAGGAAGTTTTGAGTTATACCGCCAAGTTTGTTCCTAAAATTGATAATTGGTCCGTATGTGACAGCTTTTGTGCCGGATTGAAAATCACGAAACATCATAAAGAACGGGTATGGGAGTTTATTCAGCCCTATCTGTTCTCCAAGAAAGAATATGAAATTCGGTTTGGTGTGGTTATGCTTCTAAATTTTTATATTGAGGAACAGTATATGAACCGGGTGTTTACTTTACTGGATCAGACCCATCGTGAGGATTATTATGTACAAATGGCAGTAGCATGGGCGATATCGATCTGTTATATCAAGCTGCCAGAGGTAACAATGGCGTATTTAAGTCATAATACATTGGATGATTTCACCTTCAACAAAGCACTGCAAAAAATCACGGAATCATATCGGGTGGATCAGGCAACGAAAACGACTATCCGCGGTATGAAGCGAAAAAGAAAATAGGATCGGCTCCCAACTGTAAGTGTTATACTGAAAAAAAATGCGTGTATGAAAACGAACAGGAGGGGAGTCAGTGAATTCGATCCCGCTGGGAGTACTTGTTGTGGATGATGAAACTAGACAGCGTCGAGGTTTGGCTGCCATGGTCAGGGATCTACGTCCCGAATACGAGGTATGGGAAGCCAAGAACGGGAAAGATGCTCTGACCATTTCGTTATCCAAACCGATCCAAATCGTTTTTACAGATATTCAAATGCCGATCATGAATGGACTTGAATATCTTCAACAATTGAGAACATCTGGTCAGCATGAGACCAAAGTTATTTTAGTGACAGTCTACCAGGAATTTAGCTATGCACAGCAGGCGGTGAGGTACGGGGCGAATGATTATTTGGTGAAACCGGTGCAATCGCAGCAGCTCATTGAAGTGATTCAACATATGGAGAAGATCATTGTAGAGGAGCAGGAAGCACTGATTGGGAATCAAACAGCGTTGAATCAGATCGAGCAGAGTATGCCTGCATTTGTGGAGCATTTGTTTAGCAAATGCGTGACAGACAAATTACAGCCTAATGAGAAAATCCTATTAAAGAGTCACTTTGGATGGCGTGGGGTAGGAGAAGTTCTCGCGTTGGGAGCATCGGCGGCCCACCCGGAGGATATACATATGTGGGATTCTCAGCTCCGTAATACGGTTGTTGAAATATTGCGACCTTGGGCGTCTTCTGTCGTGTTTCCACTCGAATCCCGTAAAGACCATGTGGTTGCAGTAGTGAATTGGAAGGATAGGGCTGAAAGCAAGGAGGCCAAAAGCGCCCTTCAAGCTGGGCTGAAAAAGTTGGAGCAACAGCAAGCGATTTCAATCTGGTTTGCTTGGGGTCAGTCTTTTGATTTTGATGAAATGCAAATAAACCAATCTCACGAAAAGGCCGTTGGCCTGATCTCCATGCGTTTTTATACACCTCACATCAGATGTTTGAACCTTGTCGTTTCAGATGATGAGCGGCCAGTACAGGAAATGAGCGCACACGAACAAAGGGCCTTTTTTAAATTTATTGAAAGCGCTATCTCTAATGGAGAGCCCGATCAGCTATTGGGTCAGGTGAAAAATTTCATTGGACAAATGACACAAGGGTATCCTGCACCTGAAGCGCTTAAAGCTAAATTGGTACACCTTCTGTTGGTTAGTTTACAACGGTTAAATATAGGGTGGAGTGAGGAAGTCTACTCACGTTTCTCGGAACGTTTGAACAAAGCTGTCGAAGGGGCAACCTATCTTCGGAATCTTGAGGATGGTGTTGCAACATGGTTAAAAGAGCTGATTCTTGAGCTTCATAGCGGCTCCAAAGGCGAACCCATTATGAACAAGTGCAAGGAATTTCTAGATGCACATCTACATGAAGACCTAAGTCTGGAGATCGTGGCCCGGAGCTTCCACTATAATGCGTCCTATTTTAGCATTCTGTTCAAAAATTATTTTGGGCTCTCGTTCACGGAATATATGGTGAAGCTCAGAATGCAAAAGGCTCAGCACTTACTGCTGCATACAGACGCCAAGGTCGCAGAAATTAGTAGACAGGTTGGTTATAAAGATATCAAATACTTTTTTAAAGTGTTCAAAAAAAACGTAATGCACACGCCGGAAGAATTTCGTAGGAAATTCAAATGATTGTTAGGTGAAAGGAAGATACGATGCGCCAAGTTAAATATATGTATCAAAAATTTTTGGACAGTAGCTTTCGTACGAAATTGATGCTGTCCTATTTTTTGTTGTCTGGTTTTATCGTTTTGATCCTAGGTTTCGTTTACTTTGAAACGAGCGCACGGAATATTACTACAAATGTAACAGATAGCGTTACAAGCGTTCTGCGTAGTAATAACCAGCTGCTGGATAACAAGCTGACAGCTATTCAAAAAACCGTAGATATGATTCCGATCGACCATGATCTTCTTCAGACCATTATGAACGTGGATACTACGGATTCTTCATCGCTGTTACGAGCTGATCGCAGCATTACAAAAACTTTGTACAGATACTTTGGCAATATGGAGGAAGTGTATGCTTCCCAAATTATGACGCAAAATTATGCATATGGAAGCACTGATCGGATGTATATTCCCGTTCAGCCGTTCTATTCTTCTCCGTTGGCAACAACGGCGGTGGAAGCAGAAGGGGCTACCCAATGGATTCCCGCTTATTCGTATGCCGATACATTCCATCAGCAGGATTTAAAACGAGGCTCCTATGAGTTTAGTTCTTTATTTGCTGTGGTAAAGCAGCTCCATTTGACTGCATTAGATGATGCAGGAACCTTTCATACGCTTCCGGAGGGAAAGGAAAAACCTATACTTATATTGAATTTTCGTCCTGACTTGTTAAAAGGGGGCTTTGAAGATTATGCAGCCCGCAGCGGATTTACACATCTATCCTATGGCATGATTCATGATAAAAATGGGATGGTCATGAGTTCGAATGGACAGCAACAAGTGGGGGAGCCCGTGGCGGATTGGCTTAAGGATGCCATTACTTCGGAACAAGGGATGAAAATGGTAAACGTTAAAGGTCAAAGCATATTACTGGTTTACGAAGCGATGAAGACGACGGGCTGGGTATCTTATATAGCCATTCCCATGGAAGATGTATTGGGACATCTGTCAACGATTCGCACCTACACGGTGTTTTTTTTAGGTTTTATGATGCTCGTTGCTGTTATTCTTGCATATTTACTGTCTGTTTATATCAGTAAGCCCATCACGGATATGAAACAGGCGATGAAAGTAATGGAGAAGGGACATTTTGATATTCGAATTCCTGTACGTGGCTATGATGAATTGGGAGACCTGGTGATTCGGTTTAATCAAATGAATGAAAAAATTAAAGATTTAATCGAGGAAAATTACAAGTCACGTCTACGAGCCAAAGAGTCGGAGTTAATGGCACTTAATTTACAGCTGAATCCCCATTTTTTGTATAACACTTTAACGACCATGTATTGGATCGCGTTAGAACATAAACAGCACGAGCTGGGCCAATTGATCATTAGTCTGGCGGAAATGCTGCAAATTACTACTCGAACTAAAAACGATACATGGAGTTTGGAAACCGATCTGAATTGGCTGGAAAAATACATTTATATTATGCAGAATCGCTTTGAGGACAAGTTCACGGTGGAATATGATATTGATCCCATTTTGCTTCAGATGGAAGTTCCCAAACTTTTCTTGCAGCCTTTTGTAGAGAATTCAATTATTCACGGCTTCGCCGAAATGGAATCAGGGGGTCTGATTAGGATCACAGCCTGGATCGAGAAGCAATTGGTGTGTTTTAAAGTGGAGGATAATGGATTAGGAATTCAAGAAGATCATATACGCCGAATTCAAGCTGGAGAAATCAGATCAACGGGCATTAAAAATGTAGACAGAAGAGTACGGCTATTATATGGAATGGATTATGGCATTACGCTCCACTCGCCAGCAGGTAAAGGGACATTCGTCCTGATTCGCATCGGAGAAATTCATAGATCTAATCAAATGACACCAATCCAATGAGAGTACGACTTTTAAAAATGTAAGCGTTTGCTAAAATGAGTTTAGTGACGAAGCAACAAACGAAAAGATAAAAAAATAAACGGTTTGGGGGCGTTACTCATGTTAAAACGAAAATTATGGATTGTCTGCATGTGCTTGATCGTTGGGCTTATGTCAGCCTGTAGTTCAAATGAGAGCAGCAGCAAACCAGTTGATTTGCAGGGTCACGAGCAAGTGACACTGACCTATGCCAGTTGGGGGAGCACCAATGAAAAGAAGGTTCAGCAGGAAATCGCTAAAAAATTTACAGAGAAATATCCGTGGATCAAAATTAACTATATGCATATCCCCGGGGATTACGTAACCAAATTAACGACGATGTTTGCCGCCAATCAGGCACCCGATGTATTTCCCATTTATAAAGCACAGGCTCTGCAATGGGCTGAACAAGGCAAACTATATAATTTAAATGAATTTTTGAAGGAGGATAAGGAGCTAACGAAGGAAAGTCTTATTCCTAATTCAGTCATCTATTGGGATAAGGACAAAGTGGCTGGGATCAAGGTAACTGAGGAAGCTTTCGCGCTTTATTACAATAAAGATTTGTTTGAGGAGGCTGGTGTTGCTTTGCCGCCAGTAAAGGCTGAGGAGGCTTGGACATGGGAGCAGTTTTTAGAGACAGCACAAAAGCTGACCATTGATAAAGCGGGAAATAATGCGCTCAGTCCCAATTTCGATGCAAGTAACATTAAACAGTATGGAGTTCGGTTTGATACATGGATGTGGCATTTGCTTGTGCCTTCCAATAACGCAAGTGTCATTTCAGACAAAGGGGACTCGCTTAATCTTGAGAGCCCTGATGTGATTGAAGCTGTTCAGAAAATGGCTGATCTGATCAACGTTTATCATGTGGCACCGTCGCCAACGCAGTCCAAAAATATACCTTCCCCGGCCGTAGCACTGCAAAGTAAGCGTGTAGCGATGGATCTGGATGGACAGTGGGTTCAATTGGATCTTGGAGAATCGAAGGTGAATTTTGGTGTAGGCGTATTACCCAAGCTGAAAAGCAGCAAAACGATCCTGTTTGGCGAACCGGAAGTGATTTCTGCCAAAACCAAACATCCTAAAGAAGCATGGATGTTTTATAAATTCTTGCTGGATGCTGAAAGCGGACTTGACATGCATTCCAGCGGATTGTGGATGCCTGTCATGAAAAAATGGTACACCGAACCAGACTTGATTAGCAAATGGGCTGATGTCAAACCAGGTCATGCCGATGGTTACCGTGATGCTGTCATGAACCAAACGCTGCATAACGGTGTCAATTCTTACGACTATTATCTGAAAAACTCGGAAAAAATCAATGCTATCATTAACCCGGCGCTGGATCAGGTATGGCTGGGCAAGAAAACGGTGGAGCAAGCATTCAAGGAGGTTTCCGCAAAGGCTAACGCGGAATTTAAAGGGACGTATCCAAAAGAATAGGGTGAGTGTTTTGACAGAAAGAGAGGGATAGAATGCAATCATTATCTTCTATTCGTAAGAAGGAAAATTGGTTGGGGTGGCTTTTTGCCGCCCCTGCTATTCTCGGCTTTGTCATTTTTGTTCTGGGACCGATGATCGCTAGTCTCTGGTTCAGTCTTACCGATTACAAGGTGGCTTCACAGGCCCATTTTATCGGTCTGGATAATTACGTCCACTTATTTGACGGTACGGATCAATTTTTTTATAAATCACTCGGGGTTACGTTTTATTATGTGTTCCTGAGTGTGCCCCTGCAAATTATTGTAGCTTTCTTTTTGGCGATATTACTTAATCAAAAGGTAAAAGGTCTGGCTTTTTTCAGGACTGTTTTCTATCTCCCTACCATTGTGCCACTCATAGCATCGTCTATGATCTGGATGTGGCTGTTTGATCCGGATCTTGGCTTGCTAAATGTGGTATTGCGTGCGCTGCATTTGCCCGAAAGTCAATGGATCTATAGCGAAGGGTCGGTAGTTCCTACTCTGGTTTTAATGAGTTTGTGGACCGTTGGAGGAACCATGATTATTTTTCTGGCAGGCTTGCAAGATATACCTAGACATTATTATGAAGCCATTGAAATTGACGGTGGAAACGCTCTTCATAAGCTTATGTATATTACAATTCCATTGACATCGCCCACTATTTTTTTTAATACGATTATGGGCTTCATCGGTGGGTTTCAAGTGTTTGTTCAACCTTACGTCATGACTCAGGGTGGACCCAATAACTCCAGCTTGTTTTATACCTTTTATTTGTTCCGCGAGGCATTTACTTTTTCGAATATGGGTTATGCCTGTGCTATTGCTTGGGTGCTCTTTATTGTCGTTTTGGTATTCACTGCCTTTCTGTTCAAGACGGCCCGAAAATGGGTGTATTACGAAGGCGGGGGGGCATGAACATGAAAAAACGCGGTTGGAGTTGGAGCAGGGTTTTGCTCTACGCAGTTCTCATAGTGGGCTCACTGTTTTGTATGTTTCCTTTTTACTGGCTGGTGCGAAGCTCCATGATGGATTTAAGTCAGATTTTTTTGATCCCGCCGAAATGGATTCCAGAGCCTTTTGTATTCGAGAATTTTTTACAGCCGTTTGAAGAGTTATCCTTTGGGCGCTATTTTGTGAATACATTTATCGTCGTTGCGGGTACTTTGGCGGGTGTACTTCTGTCGAGTACCATTTCTGCCTATAGCTTTGCGCGAATGAGATGGAAGGGAAGAGATAAGGTATTTGCCTTGTTATTAAGCAGCATGATGCTGCCGTTTGCAGTCACGCTGATTCCGTCATTTATTGGTTGGCAGGCATTAGGCATGGTTAGTTCGTACGTTCCATTGGTATTACCTTCGTTTTTTGGTGGAGGCGTTTTTAATATTTTTTTGCTAAGACAATTCTACATGACGCTACCGCGAGAACTGGATGAAGCTGTATTTGTGGATGGAGGCAATCATTTTACGATTTTCACCCGTATTATTTTGCCTTTGTCGAGGTCGGCGATTTTGGTCATTGGATTGTTTACGTTTTTGAATACATGGAATGATTTTATGGGGCCGCTGGTTTACCTTAATGATGAGAGCAAATTTACGTTGGCGATTGGGCTGCAGCAATTTCAGGGAATATATTCGGCTCAATGGGGCGTTTTGATGGCCGCATCTTTAATTGTAGTCTTGCCTGCTATTATTCTGTTTGCCATAGGACAGAAGTATTTTATGGAAGGGATTGCTTTGACGGGAATTAAAGGATGAGAACAACTGCCAGGTACGCACTTTGATTTTTTTGGAATTTAATATTAAAATGGAAGTAACTTTCGAAAAGGAGATGACGTGAATTGGCAGAGCAAGTGCGTATTGGAAAAACAGATCTATATGTAAAACCAATCGGTTTGGGTGCAAATAAGGTGGGAGGACATAATCTCTTTTCCGGTTTGAATGATGAAACGGGCAAAGAAGTCGTTCGCACAGCTTTGGACAACGGCATCAATTTTCTGGATACGGCTTTTATTTATGGACCTGAGCACTCAGAGCGGTTGATCGGTGAGGTGCTGAAGGAGCGGGGCCAACGTGAGGAAGCGGTCATTGCGACCAAGGGGGCACACAAATTTGTGAACGGAGAGGTTGTTTTTGACAACTCGCCTGCTTTTTTACGTGAATCCGTCGAATCCAGTCTGAAAAGATTACAGACCGATTATATCGATCTGTTCTATATCCATTTCCCGGACGAAGCTACGCCGAAGGCAGAAGCAGTTGGAGAATTGAAGAAGCTCAAGGACGAAGGCAAAATCAAGGCTATTGGCGTATCTAACTTTTCCATTGAACAACTTAAGGATGCGAATAGCGACGGTTATGTAGATGTGCTCCAATCCCAATATAATTTGTTTCAACGGGAAGCTGAGAAGGATCTGCTGCCTTATACCAAGGAAAATGGCATTTCGTTTGTGCCTTATTTCCCGCTAGCCTCAGGATTGCTGGGTGGTAAGTATACGAAAGACATGACCTTCACAGACATCAGAGCAAAAAATCCACTGTTTCAGGGAGATGCATTTGCTCGTAATTTGGACAAAGTGGAGCAGGTACGAGAGATTGCCAATGCGTTGAATGCAGAGGTTGCTCATGTTGTACTCTCATGGTATTTGACCCGCGATTCGATTGATGCCCTCATTCCAGGGGCGAAGGGGCCGGAGCAGGTGCTGGCGAATTTGAAGACGCTAAATGTCCAATTGAGTCAGGCTGATATCGAAAAGATTGACCATAATTTCAAATAATAAGTGCACCTGAAATTTGCAATTGTATATGTATTCCATCTAGAGAAGCTGCCGGACGGGCGGCTTCTTTTTCGTCCCTCCCTTGCATATCCTTGTAGGGTAAGTTCAACGCTGCGGGGGGAACGGATGATGAGAAGACCGCAATGGCACAGCGCGCCCAACAGAAGACGACGCGGCAGACGTAGAGTATTTTTGATTGTGGTACTGGCGCTGCTGGTGGGAATCATACAGGTGGCTGCTTATGTGGAGCAGCATTTAAAGCCGCCTATGATGCACCTGGCAAAAGTACGGGTCAAACAAATGGCGACGGAGGCTATTAATTCAGCAATTACAGCACAGGTAGAGCAGGGGAAGACGGCTGATAATTTGATCGAATGGAGAACGGATGCACAAGGAAGAACCTCCGGCTTTGTTCTGAATTATGCAGAGCATATGAGAATTACGTCAGACACGCTCAAAGCAGTCAAGGCAACGATGGACAGCATGAGCCATTTTGATGAGAGTGTTCCGATTGGTCAGGCATTGGGCAGTCCACTGTTGGCAGCTTATGGACCAACGGTCCCCCTAAAGGTGGAGCCGCATGGAGCAATCAAGGTGGATTTAAATACCCGTCAACAGGATGCGGGCATAAACATGATCTTGGTGGAAGTGTACATTCGGATTACGACGGAAGTGTCCGTGGTTATACCGTTTGAGATGCAACCTCAGATTGTGGAGACGGAAATTCCGGTTTCTTATTTATTAGTGGTAGGCAACGTTCCGATGTACTACTATGACAATCAGGGGAAACCAGTGGGTAAAAATGGTGCAGCCGCTCCGCAGTTGGCGTTGCCTCCCCATTCCATAGAGAGTAGCGGCGCTGTAGATCCCAGCACAGTAAGTGTTCCAGAGGTACAGGAAGACCAAAACACCTCTAGCCAGTCCCCAACGCCATAGAGCGGAGGGGAGTGACGTGAGTTGCTCAGGAAAAACAAAAGGGACCCTATGAGGAGGTCCCTTTTGTTTTTCCTGTTTTGAGCGCTTTGCGTTCGGTCTGCTCCCACTGTCTTAATAACGGATACGGGTCAAAGGACCAATCTGCCCAACCATTGTCTCGATATATACCATAGTGCAGATGCGGTGGAAACTTGCCTTGAGTACCGGGTTTTCCATAGCCCGAGCTTCCGACCCAGCCCACCGTCTGACCGGGTGTAACGATGTCTCCGTTGTGGACGGTTTTGTCAAAGCCGGAAAGATGCGCATAGTAGTGATAGCGGTTGTTGAGATCTCGGATTCCGATTCGCCATCCGCCGAAGGGATTCCAGCCCTTCATTTCAACTACACCGTAGCAGGTACTGCGAACTGGAACTCCATAGCCAGCAAACAGATCAGTTCCTTCATGTATACGGTAACCGCCCCAGCTGCGACGGCTTCCCCATGTGCTGCGGTAGCTATAAATGCTGCCTAAAGGAAGAGGGAAGGCTTGACTGACCAGATCCAGCTTGCCATACGTCCGATACAGCTTGGCAAACTGCTGAACTCTTTGAACTGCGCGGCTGTTATGGTAATATTCCCAAACGGCAATACCAAATTCATCCTCGTTGTTTCCATACTTTCCGAGATAAGATGCGATGCTGAATAGCAGATCCTTGTCATTATTACGGTCAGCGATTCCATCACCCGAACCGTCTTGTCCCAGCCCGGAAAATAGTTCAATGGAACGCGGATTTTGATCCTCCGAATCAGGGTTCATCAGGCCGGACCAGACTGGTCCCGTGATGAAAATACCTATGATCCGTTCCGCATGCTTGCGATCCCTGGGATGGGCCACTGTAAGTGTGCGTTCATACTGGTCGATGGCGGCCAGCCTGTACCAAGGAACTCCAGTCAGGGCTTCGATGGAATGATATAGAGCCAGCCTGGACGTATACGACGAAGACTGAACATGTGAAGCATCTACATTTGCGGTCAGGCTGCTTCTGGCGGACGAGGACTGTAAGTGATTGGCAAAGGCATGGGCAGGAAGCGGACAGGCCGTTGTCAGTGTAGTAGCGCATAACAGCAGCGATAACAAACGAACAGCTCGGGCTGTCCGCGTAGGGTAAGGCACGTGAACCGACCTCCTATAGAAGGGCTTAATCGCCCGGTAAATTCTAGGCCCCGTATTCAATAGCGTGAATAGGGTGCTTTTGTTTAGATTGAGCCATATCCGCCGCTTTTATCCATGTAAAGAGTTTACTTTTTCCGGCATCAATGTCATATCAAAAAGGGAACAATGAATGGAGGTTTTTCCATGGCTTTCATGTTATAATGTATGGCAATGACAGCTTAAGCTTATCAGAAAGAAGGTCTATGCCATTGTCTAGAAAAGTGAAGGAAGCTAAGCCCGACTGGATTCGTATTAAACTTACGACAGGCGATAACTATCAGGAAATCAAGAGCATGATGCGTTCCAAGACATTACATACCGTATGTGAGGAGGCACGATGCCCTAATATATATGAATGCTGGGCCAATAGGACAGCTACATTTATGATTTTGGGTGATACTTGTACGCGTGCGTGTCGTTTTTGCGCAGTAAATACGGGAATGCCTACGGAACTGGACTTGCAGGAGCCTGAACGCGTCGCTGAAGCGGCTGAAAACATGAATTTGAAGCACTGTGTCGTAACCAGTGTGGCTCGCGACGATTTGAAAGATGGGGGTGCTACTATATTTGCAGAAACGGTTCGTGCGATTCGCCGCCGGTTACCTTTTTGCAGTGTAGAAGTATTGATTCCCGATTTTATGGGCGATATTGAATCGCTACGAATCGTCATGGATGCCAAGCCAGATATTCTGAATCATAATATTGAAACGGTGGAGCGAATGTCCGACAAAGTTCGGGCTAAAGCGAAATACCGTCGCTCTCTGGAGCTGCTTCAACGTGCGAAGCAATTAAATCCGGCTATTCCAACGAAATCAAGCATCATGCTAGGTGTCGGGGAAGAGTGGGACGAGATCTTACAAACCATGGATGATCTGCGCAAAGTCGATTGTGACATTATGACAATTGGTCAATATTTGCAGCCGTCCGAGAAACATTTATATGTGCAAAAATATTATCCACCGGAAGATTTTGCGAAGTTAAAGGAAGAGGGATTACAGCGGGGATTCAGCCACGTCGAATCCGGACCGTTGGTCCGCAGCTCCTACCAAGCGCATGAGCAGGTGAAGTCAGCCGCTCAGCATAAGGAAGAAGGCGCCCTTTCGCAGGCTTGATCCGGGAAAGGCGGTCAGAATAGCTTGTTTCAAATCGGTGGTAAAAACTATGAATTGTTGCAGGATCACAAGAACGGGTGGAATCCCGAAGCGTTTCGTGATCGGTATAGTGAAGTGCTGGATCGCTATGATTACATTATTGGTGATTGGGGTTACAATCAGCTACGTCTGAAGGGCTTTTATCGAGACGGTCATCCCAAAGCAAATAAGGATACATCTATAGTGATACTGGACGATTACATTAATGAATACTGCAATTTTGGCTGTGCCTATTTTGTGTTGCAAAAAAGTCGTGAAGTGGTTAATAAAAACGGGGTCAATGATGAAATCATTGCTCCAGATATTCAGCAGTTGGTAGATGCTCAAAGGGAACAAGCAGGAACGCTAGAACCCGAAGAGCAGCAAGAAGTATTGCAACATACAGCTGGAGAACAGGAGTGGCCGCAATCACAGCAGGATTCCACAGCTACGGAGGAATCGCGAGTGGAGCAGCCTCGAGAATCCCGGGAACCATGCGAGTTGCAACGTCGGGAATCGAAGGATGCCCAGGAAGTACGTGAGCGACAGCCGCGTGAAGCTCGCGAAAGTCGTCCATCCAGAGAAGGACGTGAAGGAAATCGGCAGCGTGAAGCACGCGATTCGCGCCAGCCAAGAGAACCACGTGAAGCAAAGGATGGACGTAATCCGGGTGAAGGGCAGCAAGCTCGGGAACCACGTAGACAGCGCAATCAGCAAGGGAGTTTCGATAAAAAGGAATCGCGTGGACCACGCTATGAGCGTCAATCAAAGGAAAATCGGGAGGGACGGCAAGTTCGTGTCTCTCGTGAACCTGAGGGCCAGCGTCAGACCCAGCCAGCTGCTAAAGCCGAAAGAGCTGAGGGTAGTAAAAAGAATAAAACATTTACAGCTCCACAACAAAACGGTTCCTGAATTTTCAGGAACCGTTTTGTTTGTAAAAAAAGAGCCAAAGTCGGCTCTTTTATAGATTCTAATTAAGAAAAGCGTTGCGTACTCGATCCCAAAATGGGAAAGGACGGTAACGAGCGAAGCTGATCTTCTGACTTGCGACCTGACATCGAACAGAGATTAAGTCATCCACAGGAAAGTTGAGGTGATCTACTGTCAATAAAAGACGCTGATCTTTCCGTGAAAAAATATCACAATGATGGTGTTTGGGCAGTAGCAATGGCGATCCCAGTGTTCGATACACACGGTTATTAATGGAAGCGATCTCAGTCAACTGCAATGCTTCAATGGTGGGGTGAACCATAGCTCCGCCAAGTGCTTTATTATAGGCGGTCGTTCCTGAGGGGGTAGAAACACATATACCGTCACCGCGAAACATTTCAAAGGTGATATCGTTAATATCTACTTGGGCAACGACAGTGCCATCCACCCCTTTTAACGTAAACTCATTCAATGCAATAAAAGAAGCATTGCCTGACTTCTTGTGAATTTCCAACTCAATCAGTGGATACTTAACGATTCTCGGGTTAAGCGGTCCCTCAGATCCGCTTTGGCTCATCAGGTGGATTAGCTCCTCCAGCTCGTCCGCACGCCAATCAGCATAAAAGCCCAGATGACCGGTATGTACACCAACAAAGGCAATATCCGGAATGCGGTCGATGAAGGTATGAAACGCATGAAGCATCGTACCATCGCCTCCAATAGACACGACGATTTCCGGCGATTCGGCATCCAGCTTGAAATTCTTTTCTTGGGCAAGACGGTGAAATTGCTGACTCAAGTCCATGGAGTGCTGATCCCCGCGATCCAGAACATAATATCTCAAGATGAAAAGCTCCTTTGTCATGGGTATATATCGATCATAATCAATTATGAGCAAGAACACAATCGTTCATTGCCTGTGTGTTCTTCTCAAACGTACATATAAGCGACTTGTACCCACACTCAACCATGAGAGACTAAGCATTCCAGCCAGTATAAAGGCAAGAAACAGCAGACTTTGTAACAACATGACGGACGAGAAGCCAGGAGACCACGCGATGTCGTATATCGGAGAAAAGACTGGAGAGCTTCCCTGTCCCATCAGAGGCCGCCATAACACGAGAGCTAGCAGTGCTGAGATGATGCCGTGCGCAGCCCGGGCCAACAAAAATGGCATATAACGGAGATTTGTCATATTTAAAATACTTGCAACCTGTGCATGAACCGACAGCCCGCCCCAGGAGAGAACAAAAGCGGCTGCGGCTACCTTGAATGGTAACGCCGCTGCCGTGGCTTTACCTGCGGCTTGCGCTCCTAAAGTGACTTCGAAAATACCACCCACAATGGACTCCGTTAACGTAGGAGGAAGACCACATGCAGTCAATAGGCTTGCCGTAAGCAGATGAAGCCCGCTCATTAAACCGGAGTTCGTCAAAGCTTCTAAAATGACACAGAAGAATACAACTAGCCCTCCTACGACAATAATAAGGCGTAGGGAGGAAGTAATCGCCTGACGAAGTAACTCACCCAATGGGCGACCATCTTCCAAACGAGCTGTATGCATGGCATATAATGCTTGGCGTAGGGGTCCAGGCTGCCTGTTGCGACCTGCTGCTTTTGTATTCGTGGACTTCGACCAGGCTTTTTGAGTAGGTTGAGGGCGGTCGCTGCGAGTATCTGTTTCCCCTGAATGGGAACCGTGGAAGCGCATAAGCAGCCCGATGATGAGCACGCCACCATAATGGGCCGCGCCCAGTACGAGTGCAATTTCTGGTTGATGGAAGAAGCCAACGGAAACCGCACCGATCAAAAATATCGGATCAGAGGAAGTGGTAAACGCGACCAAACGCTCTCCTTCAATGCGTGTGATCCATTTTTGCTCCCACAGCTTGGCTGTTAGTTTAGCTCCAATCGGGTAACCGGATGCGCAGCTGACTGCAGCGACAAAACCCCCACAACCAGGTACACGGAATAGAGGCTGCATCAGCGGATCCAACAGCGCACCTATGAAATGAACAATTCCGAAACCGAGGAGAAGCTCGGAAATAACGAAAAACGGGAATAAAGACGGAAACAGCACGTCCCACCAGATGGCAAGCCCCCGAAGCCCGGCATTCAGAGAAGATTGCGGGTATACAGCCATAAGCATAAACAGGAATAGCAGTGTAAGGATGAGCAGAGGAAGCGAGTAACGACGGTATAGCGACATAGAGGCCCCTCCTTTGGAGTTGTACTAATATACCTATGTCGGGGATGGACAAAGAGTACAAAAAAATCAAAGAAAACGGTTACATCTAATGCTGTATTTTTGTAAATAGTATGTTAAAATAGGAAAACAACGATCCATAACCTTAAGGATGGAGTGATCAGGATGAGTATCGTTGCCGGTCTGTTCGTATGTGCTTTTGTGTATGTTATTCGTGCCTCTCTCGTCCATCCCGGTGAAGAGGATTGGCGGAGTTATTAGTTGTGTTTATAGAATGACGAAGCTGTGTGCAACGAAGCACACCCTCTTCATATGTTAAATTGATAAAATGACGCTTATTTTTAGCGTCATTTTTTGTTTTTTGTTATAATACGGGTGTATATTTATTACCATAGCACAGAAAGTTGGAGGAAAAGTGAACCCTAGCCTGAGCATTTATGACAACCTTGGGGGTGCGGAAGGTGTTCGTGCTATTATTGAGGCCTTCTACCCGAGAGTTTATAAAGATCCGTTGTTAAGTCCCCTGTTTCCTAAAGACATGGAACCGGTTAAGGAAAAGCAGTATATGTTCCTGAGCCAGTTTTTTGGAGGACCGTCCCTTTTTTCTGATGCATATGGTCATCCGATGTTACGTGCCAGACATATGAAGTTTCCCGTAACGGAGGAGCGAGCAGAGGCATGGTTGTCTTGTATGGCAGGTGCGTTAACGGATACGGGCATTGAGGAGCCGCTTCGTTCAATCATACTTAACCGTTTGTCTGGTCCTGCGCATCATTTTGTAAATACCCCGTAAGCTTTCGGGGATTGCCGAATTTTGGAGAGGGTTGTAAAAACATTGGAACTTGAACCGTTATATCAGATCAAAATCATTTGCCCACATTGCGAAGAAGAATTTCAGACATCCCGTGTAAGACCAAGCCTAAAGAAGGCCATTCGTACGGATTCAGATTTTTGTGCTTATTATAAGAATGAAAATCCGGATTTTTATGTCGTAAGGGTCTGTCCTCATTGTGGATTTACCTCGACAGAGCACTCTACCGTTCAGTTAAGCGAACAGCAAACCAAGATATTCAAGGATAAAATCGGTAATCGCTGGCAGTCTCGCGAATATGGCGGGCATCGTAGCTGGGAAGAGGCATTAGAAACGTATAAACTGGGTTTACTATGTGCCCAGGTCATCGGAGAAAAGGAACGCGTAGTAGCTAGTCTATTACAGCATATCGCTTGGATGTACAGATACCAGGGAAATGAGGAGCAGGAGCTTCGCTTTCTCAAATTTAGCCTGGATTCTTATGTTCGGGTCTATGAGCTGGAGGGTGTCGGGGCGAATAATGCCAAACTGCTTTATCTGATTGGTGAATTGCATCGACGTACAGGCAACTTTAACGAAGCGGTACGCTGGTTTTCGCGTGTCATTAATGACAAAAAGATTATGGATGCAGCCATGATCCGGGCTTCCCGTGAACAGTGGTCTGTACTGCGAGAACAAATGCTGGCTAAAAATTACCAACTGCCAGAGGAAATGCAAGACGCAAGCTCCTCCTGAAGAAATAAAGGTGTGCACTATGGCCGATTTAGGCTCATGGTTCACACCTTGTTTGTAAAACGGGTTATCTTATCTTACAACTGCCTCATGAATTAATGATGACGCAATGTGGTATCTGACAGCAAATAATCGTCATCACAATCCACTAAAGTAACCTTGTTATGGCAGCATGGAAACACAAGCAGCTTTTTCATACCTTCGTGTATGAGCTTAAGTTCTTTTGGCTTCAGGGGCAGCAAAACATTATCATGGTCGCAAAACGGACAAGACTGTACATAAACGTCTCCCATGACGATGTCATAAGGCCAGGTTTTATGAAAAGGGATCATGATTTGTCCGATTCTCCGCCGTTCGGGTCAGCGGTTTCTTCTTTAGCCAGTTCGGCTAGCTTTTGCATCAAAATGTGCTGGGGTGTATGCATAAGGTGTTCCAGCGGAATGCCGAGCTTTTCGGATAATTTCACAGCCGTTTCCGGCGAAATTTGTAAGGGTCTCATCCTGTTTTCCTCCCAATTGTAGTGATTTACTATCACGATGTAGCTTTATTGTATATGAAACCACAAGAATTCGCCAAAAAAGAAAGGTGGAACTATTATGAAAACACCGTTAAAGCAAACATGGGATCTGGAATCTATTTTTAGCGGAGGATCTTCCTCTGCCTCATTTCTTGCATTTTTGGAAGAAATGGAAAGCAAGGTCCAACAACTGCAAGCTCAGCTTAAAGCAGCCAAAGTACCACAAACGGTATTGGATACCGAGCGTCTGGATAGTGTACTGAATAGCATACAGGAGCTGTTTAATGGTGCGTCTCAGGCGGGTTCCTTTGTCTCTTGTCTAACTGCTCAAAACCAGCACGACAAGCTGGCTGTTCAACTGGGGGCGCGTGTCAATACGCTATATGCCCAAGGAAAAAGTGCTTTAGTATCTTTCCAGAACTTGCTGGCACAAACCAGTGAAGACATTTGGCAGAAATGGATGGAGCGCGAAGCTATCCAGCCGATTTCTTTTGTCCTGACCGAATATCGGAACGAAGCACGTGAAAAAATGGCTCCTGAGCTGGAAAGCCTTGCATTGGATCTGGCAGTGGATGGCTACCATGGCTGGGGCGACTTTTATGATACCATTGTCAAAAATATGACGATCCCTGTGCCAGAAAATGGCGAGATCGTAAACCTGTCTGTAGGTCAGGCAGCTAATAAGCTGGATGAAGCAGATCGCAGCGTACGTAAAGACGTATTTGCACGTTGGGAAGAGGCATGGACTCAGGTAGAGGACTATTGCGCGGATACATTGAATCATTTGGCAGGCTTCCGTCTGAAGCTATATGAAAAACGAGGCTGGACAGATGTGCTTAAGGAACCGCTGGAAATCAGCCGTATGTCTGCACAAACGCTGGATACGATGTGGCAGGTTATTAATGAAACAAAGCCTATTGTAGTCAAATACTTGGAGCGGAAAGCAAAACTGCTGGGCTTAGAGAAGCTGTCCTGGCATGACGTTGAAGCTCCGCTGGGGACGTCAACTACTAAAATCCCTTACGACGATGCTGCTGTAACGATTGTTGAGCAATTTGGTAAATTTAGCTCGAGAATGGCTGACTTTGCCCAAATGGCTTTTGAGAAAAGCTGGATCGAAGCAGAAGATCGTCCAGGCAAACGTCCGGGTGGTTTCTGTACATCTCTGCGTCTGAGCAAAGAGACCCGTATTTTTATGACCTATGCCGGATCACCATCCAATGTTTCGACACTGGCCCATGAGCTCGGACACGGTTATCATCAGCATGTGATGAATGAATTGCACCCATTGAATCAAAATTATGCCATGAACGTAGCTGAGACGGCATCGACGCTGGCAGAACTAATTGTATCAGATGCGTTGCTGGAAGCTGCCGAGGGTCAGGAAAAGGTGGCTTTGCTGGAGGATAAAATTCAGCGTGGTGTAGCCTTCTTTATGAACATTCATGCCCGTTTCCTGTTTGAAACCCGTTTTTACGAGCTGCGGAAAAAAGGAGTCGTAGGAGCACAACAATTAAGCGAGTTGATGGAACAAGCGCAGCGTGAAGCGTTTAGTGGTGTCCTGGATGAGGCTCATCCTCATTTTTGGGCATCCAAGCTGCATTTCTATATTACGAATACTCCATTCTACAACTTCCCGTACACATTCGGGTATATGTTCAGTGCAGGAATTTACGCTTTTGCGAAGGAAAATCCTGACGGCTTCGCCGACCAATATGATGCCTTGCTGCGTGATACAGGTCGCATGACAGTCGAAGAATTGGCTTCCAAGCACTTAGGTACCGATTTAACACAGGCTGACTTCTGGCGTAATGCTGCGCAAGTTACTGTTCAGGATATTGAGCAATTTTTACAAATGACAAAATAACGGATTTACACTTTAGAGGTCTCCCACGAGGGAGGCCTTTTTTGTAATTTTTGCAGAAGATGATGAACAAAGTCGCAAAATGTCGAAGTGTAATTAACATTACCTGTTGGCGAAATTTAAAATGATGGATATACTTAGAAAATAGTTATAAATACCCAATTATGTTGGTTTTGATTGTAAGGTTAAAAATCTTCGCATATAATTGAGCCGTAAGACCTATTAAATATTTTTGGATAAGGTATATAGGAGGGTTTTTGTAATGGATGAAGTAGGTCAATTGTCGTTGGCAAGGCAGATGGATATCGTTTTAAAAGAACTGGATAATGAACTGGCGGGTTTGTCGTCAGGTATCGTATTTGTACAAATACGTAACAATGTAGTTGGGAAATTTGGGATTCGTCATAATCCGCTTGCAGGTAAAGGTGGCACATTTGCAGCAGTAGAACCGGGGTTATCAGTAAAGCATCGGGAGGATTTTCGGCGTATGGCCCTAGAAACGCTAAATCATAAGCGTAGCTGGACTCATGGTGAGATTGCTTTCGATTTTGCCATCAGACAAGGAACGATTTTGGTAGATGCAACACTGGAGTCCAACTACAACATGGCGAATCTCATGATCCGCTACAACAAGCCTACATACCGAGCGGCTAATTCGGAATAAACATTTATATGAGAATTTTGAAAAAAAACCATAAGCGACTTCCGATGAACAAGATATAGATCGAAATGGTTAGTTCGTCTATATCTTGCACTTCGGAGCGACTGGAATCGAATTTTGCAAAATCCTGATAAAAAAGAGTAAAGAAAAGGCGGCCTTCCTAGGGAAGACCGCCTTTGTTATATGCCCGTTATAACGCATTTTGGTAAATTACGATGAACGGAATGCTCACGCGGAATAATGACGCTTATTGACCTGAACGACCTGATAATTGCTGTTCGGCCAGCTGTACCAAGCGTTTAGTGATATAGCCTCCCAGAGAACCAGCTTCACGGGATGGCATGTCACCGTAGTAACCATCTGCCGGAATGGTGATGCCCAGCTCTTGTGCAGCTTCATATTTCAATTGTTGCAATGCGTTGTTGGCTTGAGGAACAACTAGGTTGTTACTGCGACGGCTTCTGCCTTGATTAGCTTCATTCATGTGTAGTCACCTCCTTCGGCTGTGATGAGGTTAGTATGCGACAGAGTTATGAAAATATGCGCCGAAGGAAGAAAAGTGACTAGAGGAAAATTACGGATATATGATATGAATCTGAGTTTTGAGGTCGATGGATTGCTGAGGCTCCAGACGGATCAACCCGGCTTCCCCGACAGGATCAGGTGAATTGGGTGCATCAGGCAGCCATGTATAAGGCTCAATGCAAAGATACTGGTCGCATTCACCTTTGGTATATAAAACCCAATACTTATAGTATTGCTCATCTGCTGTGTAGCGGATTTGATAACCGTCGTCACGGGTCAAAAGAGCTTCAGCAGGGCCTTCCGTTGCCCGCAGCAGCGTATCTAGATTTGTTCCTTTCAGAGAAAGTCCCGAAGAGAGCTGTTCCAAGTCGTCCAACGAAGTAATGATACCTGTAGGTAGCTGTTCAGCATCCTGCTCATAGACGCCGTTCACAGGCAGCTTTAGGCGCCAGCGCTCAGGTTCTCCGTCCACCATAAACCAAGTGTGATATCCCAAGCCAAATGGAGCTGCTTTTTCACCCAAATTCGTTACGCGCAGCGTTTGACTTAATACAGCACCCTGTAAGCGATACGTCATCTCCAGACGTAAAGGAAGGGGGAATTGTTCCATCCAGTGCGGATCACTTTCTGTTAAAAGCTCGGTAGTAACACTGCAACCTTCTTCATCCTCTTCAATATCACTGCAGCGCCAGGATTGATTACGATGCAGACCGTGTATATGATTGTCATTGGCAGTATTTCGGTCGAACTGATAAGGAACACCGTCAAACTCAAATTGTCCCTTGCGAATTCGGCCTGGAGGAATCAAAATGGGCAAGCCAAAATGATAAGGTTTTTGTAAATAGAAAGCCAATTCTTCCTCACCAGGCCGACGTACGATATCCCGGTCGAGCTTCAGATCACGCACTGAGATAATATTATTCCCGAGGCGAGGGATCATCGTAACTTCGAGTTCACCACTATGTAAAACATACGTGTCGTAACCGTTCCAGTGTTCTTTGGTCACTTGTTTCATATCCATGCTCCTTTGTCCACTATAATCGGTTGAAGCTTCGTGTCATTATGATAACAGATTTTTGATCGTAGGGCACAATCGTCATTTGACAATAACATTATGCGGAATTATCATTAATGTAGTTTAGAAAGTAATGACATGGATAACACGATGATGAGGACAAGTAAGCTTTCGCATAAGCTCTTCAGAAAGCCGGTGGTAGATGGGAATCGGTGAGCCTGCACTGCTGAATGGACCTTGGAGTGCCGCACAGAACAGGATTCTACTGTCCTCAGTATGACGGCCGATTGCTCCCCGTTAACGGAGCTTTAAGATTGCAGGCAGCCACGGAGCATAGCTCTGACAAGTAATAGGCTGACGGCAATGAATAAGGGTGGTACCACGGTCTCGCGTCCCTTGAGGATGCGGGGCCTTTTTGCGTTCTAATTTTGAAATAAACTGAGGAGGAAGAATATGAAAACTGTACTTTCAGGTATTCAGCCTAGCGGACAACTTACTTTGGGCAATTACATTGGTGCAATGAAAAACTTTGTCAAATTGCAAGAGGATCATCAATGCTACTTTATGGTCGTGGACCTTCATGCAATTACCGTACCGCAGGAACCGGCCCAATTACGTGAGCAGTCGGAGGCGGTAGCGGCATTATTTATCGCAGCAGGTATTAATCCGGAGAAATCCAATGTCTTTTTACAATCCCATGTTCCTCAGCACGCTGAGCTGGGATGGTTGATGACAACACTGACGAATATGGGCGAGCTGGAACGTATGACTCAGTTTAAAGACAAAGCGGCAGGCAAGGACTCCGTAGGAGCAGGGCTGTTCGTATATCCATCGTTGATGGCAGCTGACATTTTGCTCTACAACGCGGATCTCGTTCCGGTAGGCGACGATCAGAAACAGCATCTGGAGCTGACACGCGATTTGGCGGGTCGCTTTAATCACCGTTACGGAGATTATTTTACTGTTCCCGAACCATATATCCCTGAAGTAGGGGCGAGAATTATGTCCCTGGATGATGTATCTAAAAAAATGAGTAAGAGCAATCCGAATGCAGGCAGCTTTATTGCCCTGCTGGACGAACCGAAAGTCATACGCAAGAAAATTAGCCGCGCTACGACCGATTCTGGTAGTGAGGTTAGATATGATCCGGCCAATAAACCAGAAATTAGTAATCTGATGGGCATCTACAGTCAGTGTTCCGGTTTGTCGCTCCAAGAAGTGCAGGATCGCTATGAAGGTCAAATGTACGGAACATTTAAAAAAGAACTGGCAGAGACCGTTGTAGCTATGCTTGAACCGATTCAGCAGCGCTATCGCGACATCCGGGAATCCGGTGAGATTGGACGTATTTTAGCCCAATCCGCAGAGCGCGCACAAGAAGCGGCTGAAGTCACGTTGTCTGCGGTCAAAGAGCGCATGGGCTTTCTGCCACGTCTACGCTAAAGCATATTGAGGCTCAACGGATTAGGCCTTTTATAAGATTGGATTAGGAGCGGCGTTGTCGAGCTTTGACCACGAAACCCCAGCCGATATTGCCGACAGATAATAGCCCAAGTAGAATGGCAAGCCATGCGGAATAACTGATGGATATAGCGGCTGCGGTCAGCAGGACAATGGATGAAACGGCGAACCATAGGGATAAACCTTTGCTCATTGGTAAAAACCTCCAGTGTTCGAATGTTGAATTTCAGGAATAAGTAGTTGTAAGCGAGCCATAATAATCTTGCAAGCTTGCAATGAACCTCACTCACAAAGAACTGAAAGGAGATTCAAATATGAGCAGACGTCGTTCAAACAACCTGCAAGTACCGCAGGCCAACGCCGCTTTACAACAATTAAAATATGAGGCAGCTCAAGAACTTGGCATCACCATCCCTCAGGACGGTTACTTCGGTAATGTTGTTTCCCGCGAAACAGGTTCGCTTGGGGGATATATCACGAAAAAGCTGGTCCAACAAGCAGAACAATCCTTGTCGGGCAGCAGCCGTTTGCAGTAATACACATAAACACTCCATCTTGGAAGCTGTATTATGAGCAACTGTGATGAAGAAAATCCGGAGCGATCATGCTCCGGATTTTTTTACGCATGGCTTATGACCATTGTGAATCACGCAAGTCCGCTTCGTCAAGAGGGCGCTTTCATGAGATCTGATTTTTTGCGGGAATGACCAAAAAAAGCAAGCTCCCAGATTAATGGGAACTTGCTGTCTGTTGTTCATACGGCTTGTTGTTAGCTTGTAAGCAGGTTTTAATTCGTATGCAGGGAAAGGCGTTTTTGCATCTTTTCGTCACTGAGCCATCCAATATAGCTGTTGATCAGTCCGAACTGCTTATCCATCGCGACCACAGCCACGAATGGATATTGTCTCCGGTGTCGATACCTCACGTCTCCCCATCGCACAATGTAGCCCCATTCCAGTTCCTCCACCTCGGCAACGGCAAAGGAGGAAAAATAGCGAAATGCCTGCACATCGCGATAGGATTTGGAGGCTTCTACGGCAGGATGTGTGGATGGAATTGCATGTTTCGTCCAAAATAAGTGTTTGCCATTTAATCCGCCAATGTCATAACTTCCATTCTGATGAGCTTTTACCACATGCCACCGGTTCCATGATACGGTGGGAATGATATAATAGATGTCGCCCTCCTGACGCTCATTGTCCATATTACGTACCGCTTTTCTGGTTATAAAATGACTCCAGGTTCGCCAAATGTAATATAGGCCAATAATAACGTACAGCGTAATAAATAAGGGAGCGGGTGGAGTCAATCCGGTGATCCACAGCATAATCGCAGCAACATGGGTGCCAAAAATAAAGGGATCGAAAATATGGATGATATTCCAAGATATCCACTTGTTTGTAAACGGCCGGAATGCCTGTGTTCCGTACGTATTAAATAAATCTGTGAATACATGCAGGCAGACGGCAATCGTTACCCATAATGCTACATGACCTGGGGGCACATCTCTGAAGATCAGGCAAATCAGTCCTGTTATGGACAAGATCCATATCAACCAGAAGGGAATTGAATGCGACAGTCCACGGTGATTGCGAATGTAGGCTGCATTGTTTTTCAACCGAAGCAAAGTGTCAAAATCCGGAGCTTGTGACCCTACGACTGTAGCGAGCAGTATGACTGCGGCCAACTTTTGATCTCCGGCGACGACAGGATCAGTGTAGGCCAGCCCGGCCAATCCGATTCCCATGACAAAGTGTGTGGCTGTATCCATATCTGTCGCTCCTTTTGTATTGTTTCCTGTACTTATTACTACCCAAATTTACTGTAAACGATCAGCAGGGGCGATTTGCCATCGGAATTGTGAACGTTTTGTGCGTTTTCTGTCAAACTTTTTGGGGTAGGTATATGATAAAATTTATATCGGAGTTCAACTTACTCCCGAATTCATACATCTCTAAGGGGGAGTTACTCACAATGGATAATATAAGTTATAAGACTTCTTCGGATGCGGCTACCTATTCTGTAAAATCTAAACCACCCGGTAAAGCGGGCACTTGGAAAGATTTTATTACAGTTACCAAGCCAGGCATCCTTCGTACCAATCTGGTTGCAGCCTTTGGTGGTTTTTGGTTAGCGTCGCAATGGGATGTTGACTATATAAAGCTAATTCTTACACTATTAGGTACAATGCTGGTTATGGCGTCTTCTTGTGTTTTTAACAACTATTTTGACCGTGAGCTGGATTTGAAAATGGAGCGTACACGTAATCGCTCACTGCCAACAGGGCGTCTGACCCCTACAACGGTGTTGTCATACGCTATTATTTTGGGCGTTGTTGGGTTAGCTGTTCTATTCTCCTTCTCTGGTGTAACGGCAGGATTACTGGGATTACTTGGTATGTTCGTCTACGTCGGTATTTATACACTTTGGTTAAAACGTTCGTCTACATGGAGCACATCCATCGGCGGTATTTCTGGTGCAATGCCTCCGGTGATTGGTTATGTGGCCGCTTCGGGTCGTATTGATATGGGCGCTTGGCTCTTATTCGCTCTCCTGTTCTTATGGCAGCCTCCTCACTTTTGGGCACTTGCTATTCGCAGAGTTGAGGAATATCGCGCAGCAGGATTTCCGTTGTTGCCAGTCGTAAAAGGTATCCATCGGACGAAGATTCAGATGATTCCTTATATTGTATTGCTGATTCCGGTACCCATCCTTATGTATGCTTATGGATATGCCGGTATGAGTTTTATGATCGTGTCCGTGTTACTGTCCGTGCTGTGGGCATTCTATGCCTTTAAAGGTTTTACGATTAAGGAAGAAGAAACGGATTCCTGGGCGAAGAAAGTATTTTTCTTTTCCATTAACCATCTGACACTCAGTTTCTTGCTGATGATCGTCGATACGGTTCATAAGTTCTAATGTCATTTTAGAGGCATTTTATAGTGCACCATATAGCTGTCCAACAGGCATTGAAAGCGGCCTGAGGACAGCTTTTTGTTATTTTAAAGACTAAAGAACAGGTGGCGGGTATATAATGTATTCTTCCAACCCTGCTTTTTCCAATTGAGCGATCACATATTCGTCTGGAGTGCCTTCTACGCCAGCGTATCCTTTGCGGGTATACATATGGTAGGCATCCGGAAAAGAGTCTGCAAGTACACCCCTTATTTTTTTCCCTGAGCTGTCATTGTCCATAAACAAATATATTTCGTCGTGCTTGGCCCGCTTGTGGAGGGATTCCAGTTTTATAGAGTTTAGTGTGCCGAAGGTGCATAAAATGTGGACCTCCGGGTCAAGTAATCGGCGAAGTTTGCTGCGGTCATTTTTCCCTTCGACGATCACGGTTATCGCCATTTAAGCTCACCCCTTGTCTGATACATATGCTCGAAATTCCCCGGGAAATGAAGAATATGTGTATAGTGTAGCTCCAAATAGGGTTCTCATGCAAAAAATAACAAAACAGCCTGCCAGAAGTGGCAGGCATGGCACAAGGGGCAACATGTTAGGGCAATTCGGACATTAAATCCAGCAAGTACGGAGAATGATGACGAGCAAAATATAAAGAACAAGAATGGTGCCAGTTGAAGTTCCAATAGGGCAAGGATGACAGTGGCTCACAGGCTGCACCTCCCTTTGTTAGTGAATGTTCAGTCAAAATAGTCTATGTGGATAGGGGGATGGTGTACTGTGCATTTGCCCTCTTGAACGGCATTTTGGGCTTTAAAGGTAGCATATTAGCAAACCACTGCCTCAGACTAGCTAGGAATGATAAGGTCCTGAGGCAGACAGTGGCGGCGTCGGAGATAAGCGCTTAACGGGAACGAATAGCAGGCCAGCCATCAGAATCAGAAATGCGATAAAAAAAGGAGAAATGTGATCGGGTAGCTGACCTGCCAGTACAGGTCCGGCAAAGGAGCCGATAGATGTTGCAATAGACTGTAGTGCAAAGGTTTTGCCCAGTCGCGCACCTCCAATTCGTATGAAAAGAGAGGCTAATGCTGGGAAAATGATGCCTTTGGCTGTTCCCAAAATAAAAAGTATGATACCAATCGCCGCTTCGGGCGTGGTGGCGAGTGCGTAGAAACTTAGAGACATCAAAATAATGCCACAAAGTAGTCGCGCCATGGGTGAATATTTGTTCAGAAACAGCAGGCTGAGCGTACAAAGTGCTCCCAAACTGATGATGGAAAAGAGCAATCCGGTGGACATCATGGACGCAGAACCGTTATTTCGTAATGGGATTTCGTAAAATAAAATGCCTTGTGCACACGCCAAAACAAAAGGAAGGAGCAGGTAGCGCCAATTGAATGGTAAACGCGTCTTCTGTACCCCGGATAGTGGAGCAGGTGTCGCATGACCATCTGATAATTGGGCCTGTGGAGCGGGTGCTGTTTTGGGCAAGGTGAAATAAGCCATGAGTCCCGTGACTACGAGAATGATGCCAAGGGAACTAAACGTCTCACTAAAGCCGAAACTGGCTACGATAAATGCACCGGCGGCTGGAGACAGGACAGAGGCCAATGTGTGAACGACACCATGTCCCGACATATATTTGCCCTGCGTAACTGGATGATCGGATAGCTGTGCCAACATGGCCAGACAGGCTGGAGATAAAAAGGCCAACACAAAACCGCTAATCGCCCGAAGAAAAAGTAATTCCCACGGTGTGTGGATGTACGATTGAATGATAAGAATAATGCCTGCGGCTGTTAGGCTGAACATAATATATCGGCGGCTGCCGTGTTTGTCGACCTTGGGGCCGGCCATCAAATTACCAGGCAGGTGAGTTAGAGAGTAAATCCCCATCATCCAGCCAATAAAAGTAGGTGCTGCACCCAGGGAGATAGCGAATGGTGTCAAAATAGGATATTGTGCATGCAGATCGAAAAAGGCAATGAATAAAAAAAGATACAGCCAGAGGGCTGTTTTCATGGGATGACCCCCCTTCCCTAATGTAAACTTTCATGTTGCACTACGTATCGGCCCTTCCTAAGTTGTACGCTGGAGTGGACGAACATAGACCACTTTGTATGGACAAGAATTGAATAACAAGGTATGTAAAAGAGCTAAGCTGACAGGGCATCACGTAATCATGTATAATTACAGAGACAATTTTGTGATTTAAATGATGTAGTTGAAAACGGGAGTGTAGCGAAATGGATAAGGGCGTCTGGACAGAGTTTTTGGAACATAATTGGCATATTGTTCAGGATAACTGGCTGTATATATTAATTGGGCTTGTCCTATTGTTAGTCATATTGAAGGTTGTAAGAACTCTCATAAAATGGCTGATTGTCATTGTCGTAATTGCAGGCTTGCTTATCTACAGTGGCATTTCCTTTGAACAGGTCGGCAAGGTCGTTACTCAGGCAAAGGATGATGCGATCAACAAGGTTCAGAGCGAGGCTTTGAACATGATGATCAAGGAGGGACGGGACGCCAAATACACATCTAACGCGGATGGTACGTTTTCGGTAACCAGCTCCAACCTGGAAGTGAAAGGTCCATTTGATGGGGACAAGGTCAAGGTATGGTTTCAGGGGATGTCGCTGGGCGAGTGGAGTATGGGCGATACCGTCAAGAAATATATCGAAGGTGCGAAAGGCTCGGCTGTAACACAGTCGCCACAGTCGCCGTAGAGACAGGAGGAACACAATGAAACCATCCTGGCTGGAGCCTATTCTTCATTGGAATGGCGTGACGGTGTTTTTGATTGTCATTGTACTGCTGTCGTTGATTCAGGGCTGGAGACGAGGAGCTTCCAGATCTGTAGGGGCGCTGTTCAGTCTTATTGTGGATGGCATACTGACTGTGGCGGGTATTTTGTGCTCGCTCGGATTAGCCATGTGGCTTTCACCGAAGGTACAACAATGGCTGGCGGCTTACATGGAACATTTGCCTCAGCGAGAACTAAGCGGGATTGAGCAATTTTATTATACGTTGGTGGCGGGCTTAGAGGGGTTTCCGCTGCTGCGGTTCGCCGTATTGTTTATGCTCAGTTATGCGATCGCCCAATTTGTACTACGTGCAATTTATGTGTTGATGGTAGGGGGCAAGTCAGATTCTTCTTTCCATGAGCATGAAAAAAAATCAGGCTTTTTCAGCAGGGTGGCAGGGGCTGGAATAGGTACTCTTATTGGTGGAGCACGCGCTATCATGGTTATAGCCCTGCTATTCATCGGCGTAAGTCTGTATCCAGACAGCGGGTTTAGCAGCTACGTCCAAGCTTCACCGATTTATAAGCAGGGAGCGCAATCGGTCATTGAGCCGTTATCCGGTACACTGATTAAGGATAAATTGCCCGTATTTACGCAGGCCGTTACCAAGGAATTAAATGGTATCCTGCAGCGAAAATACGAAATGATTGACCGGGAAATTCCGAACGATATCGGTCAGGCTGCGGCCAAGATTACACAGGGGATGAGCGGTGATGAGCAAAAGGCCAGAGCGTTGTATGAATGGGTAGGTACCCGTATTAGCTATGATTTCGGTAAGGTAGAAGCCTATGAGCAGCGTGGTGACTGGCATGAACAGACCCCCAGAGATACGTTTGATACACGTAAAGGAGTCTGCATTGATTATGCCCGCCTGTATGCGATGATGGCTCGGTCGCAGGGACTACAGGTAAAGGTGGTGACAGGGCTTGGATATAACGGACAGGGAGGATATGGTTCCCATGCATGGAATGAAGTGTATTTGAGCGCGCAGGATCAGTGGGTACCGTTAGACCCGACCTGGGCGCAAAGTGGGGACTGGTTTAATCCGCCTGGTTTTGCCCAAACACATATCAAGGATAAAGTGATTTAATAAGGAGTGGAAAAGGGCACATGAGAAAGATAGACAACGAGCAGGGAAAAGACAACGAGACGTCTGATCGAAAAAGATTCAGCTTTCGGATCAATCTGTTCTTTTTCAGCTCGTTCATTATATTTACGGTCATTATTGTAAGACTGGCGATACTTCAATTTGTAGATGGACCTCAGCTTAAGCAGCAGGAGGCCAGTAATGTTACCAAAAATGTACCACTTACGCCGATTCGCGGAACGATTTATGATTCGACCGGGCAGAATAGACTGGCGTATTCTACACCTGTACAATCGCTGTATATCACACTCTCCAAGAACTATAGTGACAGTATGGAAAAGTTACGTAATCCTGATAAAAAGCTGTTGCCTGAGCTGGAAAATATGACACAAAAGCTGGCAAATCGGTTTGCTCAATATGGTAATAAAGATGAGCCGAAAATGACGGCAGAGCAAATTATGGACGCTATGGACCGAAACTATCAGAGATTTAGCGGTTTTACGCCGCGTCTGATTAAAACGAATCTTAATAAAGATGAAGTTGCCTATTTTATGCAGCATAAGAGTGAGTTCCCGGGCGTAGATGTCGTAGAGGAAACGGTACGTCATTACGATCCAGATACGGTAGCAGTTCAAGCGGTTGGCTACATTAAAAGCTACAAAAGTGCGCGTGAAACGTTGGATAAATATAAAAATATTCAAAAATCCATGTCAGCTGAAAATGATCCGGGTCTCATCTATATGGATAACGAGTCTGTAGGCTTTGATGGACTTGAATTTCAATATCAGGAACAGTTGCGAGGGAAAAATGGTTATAAAACCGTTCCGATAGATCCGCGCAATATGCCGGAAGGTGTAGATTCCGTTACTCCTCCGCAAAAAGGAGATAATGTCTATTCCACGATTAACAAAGAAATTCAGGTTAAGACTGAAAATGCCATTATGGATCAATTGAGATGGCTCCATACACACGCGGTTTCTGGAAAGACTCATCCTTATGCCAAAACAGGCTTCGCTGTGGCTATGGAAGTGGATACTGGTAATGTGGTAGCCATGGCGAGCATGCCGGATTATGATGCGAATTACTGGCAAACGGGTACAATTTCGACAGATAAATATAAAGAGATTGAACATGTGTATCAAAACGCCACAATTAAGAACGTTGGCTCTGGCCAATCTGGACAGCACCCTGATTCTACTGTACTTCTCGGATCAACTATTAAACCGCTGTCCGTTCTTATTGGATTGGAAGAAGGACTGTTTACAACAAATACGTACTATCAAGATACAGGAGCGGCTTATTTCGGACGTAACAACTCCTCACGGGTGCGCAACTCATCTGGTCATGTGTACGGTTCAATGGACCCGGCAACCGCTATTCGCCATTCCTCCAATGCCTTTATGGTCGATATGGTTGGCAAACGCTTATATAACAAATACATCAACAATGCCGCAGAAGACCAGGGCGTTAACGTATGGGATCGTTATATGAAGGAGTTTGGATTAGGTGTTTCTACTGGAGTAGACTTGCCCGGTGAGTTCCGGGGTTGGCGGGAGTACACGAGTAAATCAGAGTCAGCACTTTCTAAATTGGCATATGCATCCTTTGGTCAACAAGGTAAATATACACCTATGCAACTTGCCCAATACACAACGATGATTGCTACCAAGGGTAAACGGATGGAGCCGCATTTGGTCAGTCAAATTAAAGATACCAACGGCAATGTAGTTCAAACGTTTAAGCCGAAGGTGCTGAATGAAGTGAAATTTCCGGATGCATACTGGAATGAAGTCATACGCGGGATGGCAACAGATGTCAGCGCATTTAAAGGTTTCCCTTATGACTTTGCTCGCAAAACGGGGACATCGCAGCAAAGTGTGGGCAGAGAACTAAAAGATAACGGGGTATTTATTGCCTTTGCTCCACGTCAGAATCCCAAACTTGCAGTAGCGGTTGTTATTCCTGAAGGGGGCTTCGGGGCTTGGAGCGCCGGACCTGTGGCACGCAAAATCTTTGATGCTTACGATGAAGTATATGGTTTGGACGGGGTACCTAAGAAAAAGGTTGAAACAGCAACCGATTCTAACGCAATCAAACAGCCATAATCATTTTATACGATTTTATACGATGTCATTTCATGAAAGCTTTCCTTAGCCTTTGGGCTGAGGGAAGCTTTTTTATGTTTTTTCTACGTTTTCTTACAAAATTGTCATCTTAGAATTCATCGTTTATTGTTTTAGATATGGTAGGATCAGGAATATGAAACCCTAATCGGAAGGAGTAATGACCAGCTAATATGGACAGAGGAAGTTTGGATAAAAAGTTTTCATTTAAAAAGAAAAATGTTGAAGAGAATGAAGAGTCACGAAAAAAACGGACGGTTTTACGAACCAACCTACTGTTTTTTAGTGCTTTTGTGCTGTTTGCCCTGATCATTACCAGACTAGCTGTATTGCAGTTTGTACAATCGGAGGAGCTGAAGGGCCAGCAGCAATCCGTAAATACGAAAAATGTCCCGTTAGCCCCGAGTCGCGGCACGATTTATGATTCTACAGGTACGGTTAAGCTGGCATATTCGACTCCAGTACAGTCCCTGTATGTAACTTTATCTAAGGATTATAGCAAGCGTACGGAGAAAGATCGCAAGCCGGGGGAAAAGCTGCTCCCTGAGCTCAATGCTTTTGCTGCCAAGCTTGCTGCCAAATTAAACGAACTGGGTCGTAACGAAGGAGAGCAGCTTAATGCAGAGGAAATAAAAAAGCGACTGGACCCGGACTATAATCAATATAGGGGATTTACCCCACGTTTGGTCAAATCCGACCTGAGTCGGCAGGAAATCGCTTATTTTCTGGAACATCGGACAGAGTTCCCTGGTGTAGAGGTTGTAGAAGAAAGTATACGCCATTATGACCCGGATCGGGTGGCGGTACAAACGATTGGATATATGTACAAGTTCAAAGGAGCTCGAACGAACCGGCCCAAATATAAAGAGCTCTATGAAGCTAATTCGGAGGTTCTAAGACCGACACAGGTGTATTCGGAAAGTGAAACGGTCGGATATGATGGCTTGGAGCTTCAGTACCAGGATGAACTGAGAGGAAAAAACGGATATAAAACGGTAGAAGTCAATCCGCGCAGCATGCCGGAGGGCATTGAATCCATTACTCCTCCTGAAAAAGGACATCATTTATATTCCACCATTAACAAGGAAATTCAGCAGAAAACCGAACAGGCCATTATGGATCAGCTTCGCTGGCTTCATACTCATGCCGTATCGGGGAAGCTTCATCAAGACGCTACCACTGGCTTCGCTGTAGCGATGGAGGTAGAGACCGGAAATATCGTGGCAATGGCCAGTATGCCGGATTATGACTCTAATGTATGGAAAAGTGGAAGTACCTCGCCTTCGGTATATGACGAAATTCAGCATAAAATGGGAAATGGAACCATTAAATCCGTCCCTAGCGGAAAAGCGGGTCCACATCCAGAATCCTCGGTGCTTCTGGGTTCAACCATTAAACCGCTATCCGTGCTGATCGGGTTGAAGGAAAACCTGTTTTCTCCCGGACAAACTTATCTGGATACGGGAAGTGCGTACTACGGCAAAAATCGCTCCAGCCGGGTTGGGAATTCTAGCGGACATGTGTATGGTTCTTTGACACCTAGCAGGGCAATTGAGGTCTCGTCGAATACGTTTATGGTGGATATGATCGGCAAGCCGCTGTATGGCAAATACGGAAGTAATGCAGGGGTACATCAGGGAATTGACGTATGGGACAAGTATATGAAGGAATTTGGATTAGGCGTTCCGACAGAAGTAGATCTGCCGGGCGAGTGGGCAGGTAGACTTGAGTATACGAGCAAGCATGAAAGTGCGCTGACACGTTTGGTACAGGCATCCTTTGGTCAGCAGGGAAAATATACAGCGATGCAGTTAGCCCAGTATACAACTGTGCTGGCAACAAAGGGCAAGCGTATGCAGCCTCATTTGGTCAGCAAAATTGTAGATGATCAGGGGAATCTCGTACGTGAGTTTAAGCCGCAGGTGCTGAATGAGGTCGCTTTTTCAGATACGTACTGGAATACAGTGATTCGAGGTATGGCTACAGATGTTAAAGCCTTTAATGGATTCCCTTATGATTATGCCCGTAAAACGGGGACTTCCGAGCAGGTGGTGGGACGTACGGTTAAAGATAACGGGGTGTTCATCGCTTTTGCTCCCCGTCAAAATCCGAAGCTGGCGGTAGCGGTCATCATTCCTGAAGGGGGCTTTGGTGCGACGAGCGCGGGACCGGTTGCGCGTAAAATATTTGATGCGTATGACGAAGTTTACGGGCTAGATGGTACTCCTAAAAAGCCTCTGGCAGCAAAGTGAGGACTTGAATACTTTTGTGGGCTTCTCTTTTTCATGGTAAAATGTCGTTGGACATAAGGGACATACAGGAGGAAGAGAGACTATGGGAGAAAACCAATATAAATACAAACTGCTTGCGCTCGACATGGATGGAACTTTACTGAATGATAATCATGAAATTTCCTTGGAAACGATTAACTGGATTAACAAGGCGATTCAGGAAGGGATTCATGTATGCTTGTCCACCGGACGTGCAGCGATGCATGCTCTGCCTTACGGTCAGCAACTCGGCCTGGAGACGCCAATGGTAACCGTAAACGGCAGTGAGGTGTGGAAATCACCCCACGAGTTGTGGCGCCGTTATTTACTTGATAAGGAGCTCGTTCGTAAGATGCACCAAATTGCTGTAGAAACAGGCTCTTGGTTCTGGGCTTACTCAACGGAGGAATTATATAATAGGGATCGTTGGCCGGATACATTGGACACACAGGAGTGGCTCAAATTCGGTTATAATACGGAAAATGACGAAATTCGCCACCAAATTTTACTTAAGCTTCAGGATATGGGTGGACTTGAAATTTCCAATTCTTCGATGACAAATCTGGAAATTAACCCAGCTGGTATATCCAAAGCCAGTGGAATCGCTGAAGTGTGCGATCTGCTTGGCATTACTCTGGAGCAGGTGGTTGCCGTTGGCGACAGTCTGAATGACCTGGCTGTGATTCAAGCGGTTGGACTGGGCGTAGCAATGGGGAATGCTCAGGATACGGTTAAAGAAGCCGCTGATTTGGTCGTGGCTTCGAATAATGACGACGGCATTGTAGAAGTGATCCGTGATTATGTGCTTGTGTAATAAAATGAATAATGCAGCAGGCCGGATGAATGGACGAGAAGGAGGAGGCCCATGGACGTTGTAGGCTGGATTGTTGTTATTGTGCTGTTCATTGTGGGCATGGCCGGGGCGGTATATCCCGTATTGCCGGGGGCGCTCGCCATCTATTTTGCATTTTTTGTATACGGCTGGTTTTTCTCGTTTGCTCCATACAATGCATTGTTTTGGATTATACAAACACTAATCGTCGTTGCCCTTTTTGTTGCGGATTATGCTGTGAATGCGTGGGGTGTCAAGCGATTTGGCGGCTCGCGTCTGTCGGCGATACTGAGTACCATCGGGATTATTATCGGCCCCTTCGTTATTCCGGCATTTGGCCTGATTTTGGGACCATTTATCGGCGCTGTGCTGGGTGAACTAATTGGCAAAGCCCCGCTGGACCGAGCTATTAAAGTGGGCTTTGGCTCTGTATTAGGCCTTTTTACCAGCACCGTGATGAAAGTGATTTTGCAGCTTGCCATGATTATTGTATTCTTGATTTGGGTGTTATGACCCGAGATTCGTTTTGGTTTATTATGATTTGCAGAGACAGAATCGACATGCGGCTCCGCACCGGTGATGGCTCAGGCCATGACTGTTTGTGCGGGGCTTTTGCATGCGTGTGAACAGCAAGAAAGAAGGGAACGCATTTTGTCCAATAAAGAAACATTCCTTAAAGGTACGCTTATTTTAGCCGCTGCCGCCTTGGTGGCCAGAGTACTTGGTCTGGTACAGCGTGTTCCATTGGAGCATTTGCTCGGTTCCGTCGGGAACGCCTCGTTTACCATTGCGAACAACGCTTATTTGATGCTGCTCACAGTGGCTACGGCCGGCATCCCAAGCACGTTGAGCAAAATGGTTTCAGAACGCTATGCGCTGGATCGGCCTTCGGAAGCGCGACGTGTGTATCGTGCGGCTTTGATATTCGCGGCCGCGGCAGGCATTATCATTACAGCGCTGCTGTATTTTGGAGCACCTTACTTTGCCGAGCATGTAGCAGGGGTTCCGCAATCCGCTTTGGCCATTCAGGCTTTGGCACCAGCATTACTGCTGTTCCCTGCCATTGCCATGATGCGTGGATACTTCCAAGGGCGCGGTAATATGACCGCAGGCGGTATTTCACAAATTGTGGAGCAGGTTGCACGGGTAGCGACCGCTATTGTACTCGCTTTTATTATTTTGAAGCTAGGTTATGGAGATCGCGAGGTTGCGGCTGGGGCTTCCTTTGGAGGTGTCATGGGAAGTCTTGGCGCTCTAGCGGTTATGTTGTACTACACGGTGAAATTGCGTCGCCAGGATCGACAGGATCGTCAAGATCAATTCCAAGAGGAAAGCTCCGCGCTACCGATGATGCGCATTTACAAAGATATTTTCAAGCTTTCCATTCCCATTGTATTGTCGTCTCTGACGGTTCCGGCGGTCAACTTTATTGATACGTCGATTGTGGTGAGACTGCTGTCTGGTCAAGTGGGATTGGATCAGGCGACTACTCAGTTGGGTTATCTAGGCTCTCGGGCACAGAGTGTGGCGGGAATTCCGCCGATTTTGGCCATTGCGCTCAGCCAATCGCTCATTCCGATCATTTCAGCGGCATTTGCCCGTAAGGATGAGCAGCATTTACAAAATCAGATGACGCTGGCCTTGCGTATCTCTATTTTGACTGGGATGCCGATTGTGCTGGCTTTATGTGTAACCGCCTATTCTATTAATGGTTTACTGTTTAGCTCGCTTGGAGGCAGTGGTATCATCGCTGTTCTGACACTCGGAACGATATTCCAGATTACGATGATGACTTCTAATTCGATACTGATCGGTATGGGCAAGCCGCGTATTTCAATGGTTAATGTCATGGTCGGTATCGTCGTCAAGTTTGCAGCGAGCTGGCTGCTGGCTGGTTGGCTTGGAATTTATGGGATCATTGCTGCAACCGGATTATGTTTCCTCGTGATCACGTTGCTGAATTTGCGTGTGCTTAAAGGGATCGTCTCCTTTTCCATCATGGGCCGTCGCTGGGCAGGGTTCTTAACCGCAGTCGTCGTCTCGGGAGCTATCGGATACGGTGTAAATGAAGCCTGTATTCTGCTGGTGCATCTGATGCCTGCGCGTGTGGCCTTCTTGATCGCGTGCTGCATTGCCGGGACAGCTGTACTGGTATGCTACTTGTTGTTGCTGGTTGTACTGCGCGTATTGCGAAGGGACGAGCTGGGCAACTATCCGCGTATGTTGCAAAAGGTACTGCGTCCGTTAATGCGTCTACAGCGTGAGTCCACAGGACAACGAGGCTAAAAGAGTCCCCCAGTCTTTCAGTGGAAAGGTTGCAAGCTGTTATGGGCAACGTGGGCCATTGCTGTTTTTTGGATGCCATGACGATGCTCATGGCGCATGGCAAATAACAGCGGTCGCCTTGGTTCGCTGAGATGTCCAAGTGTGGAGCCGTCCTGAAACCAGTCATACCGGGGGATTGGATCATAAGCTGTATCGGACCAGACGGCGTTCAGCTCCGGACTGTACAGACGTTGTCCTGGCGGTAGCCATTCATGTGCTAAAAGCGTTGCACTTTCATCTGGAGAGTGCAGCGCTTTTTGTTCATTCGGGGTGAACAATCCGGGCCAATAGTCGCTGCGTGAACCTGTATGCGGCACACTTTTAGCGAATGCGGATACCTGGTCCAGCACTTGCTGATGGCCGAAGAGCATAGCATAGAGACTTTTGCCAAAGCCGATCCGCTCGTCCAAATGGCCGAAACGCTCCATTACTAGTCCAGCAAGTCCACCGTTTAGTCCAAGTGGAAATATAACCTGATTTAGCTGGAGCCAGTCATGCAAATAAAAGCCCGGCTTGTGTGTTACAAATTTTTGGAAATACGGATCTTTTACCACACGTCCTTCAATATAGTTTTGTTCATTAATGATGAGCGCCACAGTCAACAGAGAGCTATCCCGCCAAGCCCAGAAACGTTCCCAAAAGGGCTTCATGAATGGCGAAACGTGAAAATAAGGCAACAAATGAAAGCAACTTCGACCTAAATGACGGCTGTGCATGTAAAGTTGCAACTGCGGATAAGCGTCTTGAAAAATAAGGGCGTTACAGCGCTCCAGTAGCCGATACAGCCATTCCTTTTCCTGTTCACCGAACAGGTTGCCAATCAGTCCCCCTTTCAGATCGGTCATATTATAGCCGCCATTACGAGAAACCAGGTGGGCCAGTAATGCCCAGTGTAACTCCGGGTAGCCACGGTAGCATTCAAGGTAAGCGGCAGTGCGGGTAACGTTGCTGCGATTCTCCTGTGCTGTATCGTTCTTGATCCTCTCCAGTAGCTCACAGTCTGTTTCGCATAAGGGCATATTCAGAGAAGAGGGACGCGTAGCGGGTCCGTTCACCAGCATTATCGCTTCAGCTTCATTCATAGCGGCCTGTGCCGTATGATAATCCCACGCTAGTTCACGCAAGGGGGAGCGTAATTTTCGGGATTCGGTCCAAGCCGCCCGTTTGCCCTCCCAAGCTTCCTCTGCAACACGGGGAACGGAACCCAGTAACTTTAGCCCTCCTTGAAGCTGTCGAGATGCTGTATGGAGCCATTCGGTAAGAGACATGACTAAATTAACCTCCTTTCCAACTGCAAGCATCCCCGTATCCTGCCAAGTATGTTGGGTATGCTGTTAGGATGTCGACGCTTATGTGGATTCTTAAGTATATCTTTAGTATGCCTCAATGAGAGGGCTTCCAATCGGCATGTGAGTAGAATGGGGGAGTGTGCAAAAGCTTCACTTGGCGTTACAATAGAAAGTGCAATCTTTTCAGCACAAAAAGAATTTAAGGAGGAATCATCCATGCAAAAAATCGTCTCTCATGAAGACTTTAATAAGGCAATATCCACTCCGGGCGTTACGGTGGCTGTGTTTAAGGCGGACTGGTGTAAGGATTGTCATTTCATCGATCCGTTCATGCCTGATGTGGAACAACAATATGCAGATAAGCTTACATTAATTGAGATTGATGTAGAACAGGCCGAAAGCGTCAGTCAAGAGCAAAATGTATTGGGGATTCCTAGCTTTATCGCTTACAGTGAAGGGCGAGAACTGGTACGTCTGGTGAACAGACTGCGCAAATCCCGCGAAGAGATTGAGCAATTTTTGGATCGGGCTGTTGAAGTCCACGCGAGCTTGGCAAAATAACATCAAGACATTCAGAAAGCCGCTTCCTTCTCAGGGGGCGGCTTTCTCACGGACACGTTCACATTTTGTCAACAAAGCTCGTATGTCAAGGAACGATATATCAGTTATAATTACTTTAAGTGATCATTTCACAACATATAAAGTGAATAAATATTATATTTGGAAGGATACGGGTGAATTTGAATAACAAAATTAGAATATTAAAATGGCTGGCACTCGTAACATGTATTGTCATGTTTTTGGCTACCTTCGGTGGAGGTGTCGTGACGCGGACGGATTCGGGTCTCGGCTGTGGCCGGGAATTCCCGCTGTGCAATGGCAAGCTGGTTCCGGCACATACGATTGCATCCCTTATTGAGTTCTCTCATCGCTCCGTCAGTGCCATGGCCGGGATTCTTTCTATCGCCTCATTTGTTGGCTTTTTGCTGTTTATGAAGCATCGGAAGGATTTGCAGCTATTCTCGCTGCTCACGCTCATGTTTGTCATCATACAAGGTGCAATGGGGGCGTTGGCTGTCGTCTTTTCCCAATCGGCTGCAGTCATGGGACTACATTTTGGCTTTGCGCTTATCGCCTTTGCCAGTGCGACTATGATGACGTTGGGGGCCTGGCAGGAGCATGCAGATTCACGCCACACCCCGCGTCTGATTCCTGGGCCTGTCAGTCGGGGGTTTCGTAACTTTATATGGTTATCGACGATCTATACCTATATTGCTGTCTATTCAGGGGCGTTGCTTAGTCACTCGGTCATCCAGAAGGTTGTAAATATTGGGGGCTTCATATCTCCACTGCTGCTTCATCAGATTTCAGCTGGTCTGCTGTTCGTCATTATCTTGGCTGTGGGTCACTACTCATACCGTTATCACCCGAACCACCGGGATATCCGTATATTGGGTGTCGTATCGGTCTTGTTAATCTTGCTTCAAGTGGTGATTGGAATTATCTTGTTGTACGTCAACAAACCTGAAATCTACATGTTTATCGTGCTGGGACATATGCTGGTGATTGCATCGTTGTTCTCCATCTTGGCTTATCTGAGCTATCGTGTATGGCAATTGTCACCGGACCGCAAGCTTGTTCCGACCCAAGCACAACGTACCTAAGCGTTTCATAGATCATAGTCAAGCGGATTTTTGCCCAAGAGGCGTTTAAACACGTATAATAGCATATAAGAAACAAACCAGGCCCGCGAGTTTCTCGAGGGCTTGATTTGCTTAGGAGGAGTCGTCCAGTTGATCTACCAGAATTTGCGCCAATTTATTGAAGCGCTGCGTAAAGAAAATCATCTTAAAATTATAGAGGCACCTGTCGATCCTTACCTGGAGCTGGCTGAGATTCATCGAAGAGTCATTGAGGAAGAAGGGCCGGCACTTCTGTTCACGAATGTAAAAGGAACCCCGTTTCCTGTAGCCAGTAATCTGTTTGGCACGAATCGCCGTGTGGACATGGCTTTTGGCCCGCGACCAGAGCAGCTGATGGATGCGATTGTAGGAGCGACCAAAACATTGTTTCCACCTACACCCAAAGCATTGTGGAATGAACGTGGCCTGATTAAGGACATGCTAAAAGTAGGGCTAAAAACAGTATCTCATAGCGAGGCCCCTGTATTGGGAGTTCGCCGTACAGAGGCTCCGCTGGCACCACTGCCTAAAGTGACCAGTTGGCATGAGGATGGAGGGCCGTTTATTACGCTTCCACTCGTGTATACTGAGAAGCCAGGTCAGCCCAAGGATCATAATTTGGGGATGTACCGCATTCAGATTTATGATGATCAGACGACGGGCATTCACTGGCAAATTCATAAAGGCGGCGGTTTTCATTATCATGAAGCGGAACTGCGTAATGAGCCATTGCCTACGACGATTATCATCGGTGGCCCGCCTGCCCTGATTGCGTCTGCCATTGCGCCAGCACCGGAAAACTTGCCTGAGCTGTTGCTGGCTTCGCTTATTATGGGAGGCAAGCTGCCCATGACAGAAGACCCGCTCGGGGGTCACCGGATTCCAGCAGAAGCAGAATTTGCAATCAGCGGTTATGTACCGCCTCATGAACGCCGTCCGGAAGGCCCGTTTGGTGATCATTTTGGCTATTACTCATTACAGCATGATTTCCCTGTATTTCATGTCAAACATATGCATCACCGCAAGGATGCCATTTATCCGGCAACCATTGTAGGTAAGCCTCGGCAAGAAGACTACTATCTCGGTGAGTTTTTGCAACGTCTGCTGTCGCCTGCCTATCCGCTTGTGATGCCTTCCGTCAAGTCCCTGTGGGCGTATGCGGAAACGGGCGTACATGCGCTGGCAGCGGCAGTCGTACGTGAAAGCTACTCCCGTGAAGCGCTTGTATCCGGTTTTACCATTTTGGGTCAAGGTCAATTATCGTTGACAAAGTTCCTGATGCTGACGGATCGAGTAATTGATTTATCTGACTTTAACCTACTGCTGGAAACCATTCTGGAGCGATTTAATCCAGCAAGGGATTTATTTATTTTCAATCACACTTCACACGATACACTCGATTACACAGGCCGCAAGCTGAATCATGGCAGTAAGGCCATCCTGATGGGGATAGGTGAGCCTGTACGTGAATTGCCTCGTGCTTATGAGGGAGGCGATCTGCCGGGAATTCGTGAAATTGAGCCCTATTGCGGAGGTTGCCTTGTCGTATCGGGTGCGTCCTTTGAGCAGGAGCCTGAGCTGGCGGCACGTGTTTTGGAGCGATTAGCAGCGGGTGAGCAAGAGTGGCCGCTCGTCTTCATTGTAGACGATGCCAAAGAAGTCGTTCGCTCTCAAGCCTCGTTCCTGTGGACGGTATTCACACGCTTTAACCCGGCTACAGATATGTACGCAGACAGCGAAGTGCGTTTGCATCATCTGAACTATAAGCTGCCGATTGTAGTGGATGCGCGTATGAAGCCGGGGTATCCAGATGAGGTGTTACCGCGTGAGGATATTGTTAAGCTTGTAGATCAACGATGGACGAGTTATTTCGCTTGACGCCCTAATTAAACCTACAGCCGGATTTTACATTTATAAGGAGGCGTAAGCATGATACGCAAGCTACTGGGTGAGCCACCACGTGTGAACAAAGGCATCCTGCTAGATGCCATGAATAGCATGTCAGCTATGTTGAACCTGCTGGAGCGGCAAATTCAGGCTGGTGGAGATCCGACCCACGATTTTCGGAAGGCGGATATTTTAACACGCGGTCTAATGTCATCTCTGGATGAACTGGAGCAGAGCCATCATGCTTCCGCCTTTTTCCGTATGAAAGTGAAAGCCGGATATGCTGAAGATATGAGTGAGGATGAAAAATCCGATTATGCATTATATGTTTTCTTTTATAAAGATGGGTTTGTTCGGGTTTTCTCTATTTTGGATAAGCTGGGTAACTGGCTAAATGATCTGTATGATTTAAAAACAGGGCAGTATAAGGCGCATTATTCGTATTTTACCGTGTTGCGGCAGCTCAAGTATCTCAAAATGCATCCTGTATTGACCGATAATTTAAATGATATCAAGGACACTTACAACGATGCCATCAATCGGCTGCGTAAGCGTCGGAATACGGAGATACACTATATGAATACGGAAATGCAGGATGATCTCTGGCAACGACACCGAGCTTTGTATGGAAAAATCCAACTGGAGGACCTCGATCACCATTTGGAAGATTTGCAGCAGGGCTTGGAAATGGTATGTCGGTCGCTGTCAAACGCCTTTACTTATACTGCGAAACAATGGGAGAACCGGGCAGTACGCCCAAAAATATGATAGAAAATATCCTTTGACAAAGCAATGTAAACTATCTATACTGAAACCTAGTTTCAGAAAAATGCTTGAATTATGTTTTTTTTATATAAACTTAACGGACAGCTAAAGCTGGAGTTTAACATATTTTTCTTATCCAGAGAGGTGGAGGGACTGGCCCGATGAAGCCCGGCAACCCGTTCTTTCCCGGTGTAATACACTGGGAGGGAACATGATGGTGCTAATTCCTACAAAACCGCTAGAGTTATAGCGATTTTGGCAGATGAGAAAAGGTTCGCAAGGTGGGGCCCTTTTCATTCTGTGAAAGGGGCTCTTTTTTGTATAAATAAATAGCGATTTTATACAATCCTGAGAGATGACAATTGGTTAAAAGGGTAAGGAAGAAGTGAAGGGGGTCGCAGCACGTTGATAGAGCTTAAGCAGTTAACCAAGCATTATGGCAAAGGCAACCGACGCGTTAATGCGCTGTCTGGGTTGAATCTTTCTATAAAGCGTGGAGAAATATTCGGAGTGATTGGTCACTCCGGGGCGGGGAAAAGTACATTGATCCGCTGTATTAATTTATTGGAACGCCCTACTTCAGGCGAAGTATGGGTAGACGGGGTAAACCTCGCTACTGTGAGTCAATCCCAGTTACAGAAGCAACGTCGAAAAATCGGAATGATTTTTCAGCATTTTAATTTGTTGTCTTCGGCAACGGTGTATGACAATATTGCATTTCCTTTGCGTTTGGTAAACACCCCCAGGGAAAAGCTGGACATGAAAGTTCGTGAGCTGCTGGAACTGGTGGGTCTGGAAGAACACAGTGGAAAGTATCCGTCACAGCTCTCAGGTGGACAGAAGCAGCGGGTAGGAATTGCACGGGCGCTGGCTAGTGATCCTCATGTATTGCTGTGTGACGAAGCGACTTCTGCGCTTGATCCGCAAACGACGGGGTCTATCCTGAAATTGTTGTTGGATATTAATCAGCGCTTTAATTTAACCATCGTGCTGATTACACATGAAATGCATGTCATTCAAAGCATTTGTGATCGAGTTGGCGTCATTCATCAGGGCGACATCGTGGAGCAAGGCCCAGTGGCGGAAGTATTTTTGAAGCCACAGCACCAGGTAACCAAGGACTTTATCCAACGGGAGTCAGAACATCCCGAGGAGCTGCAAGCAGCGATTGCGGCAGCAGGTGGCGGTGAGTCGGCGCAGGTGGTACGTATCTCCTTCTTGGGCAGTAAAACATATGATGCGATTCTGTCGCGTACGGCTCGAAGCACTGGTGTTGATTTTGCGATCTTGCAGGGAACCATATCTACGATTAAAAATGTACCCTATGGACAGCTGATCGTTCGTTTTGAAGGAAACCATGAAGATATAGAGCATACGCTGCGCGAAGTGTCTGGGCAAGGACTTGATGTGGAGGTGATCGGACAATGAGCGAACTTGATTTTTCACAAGTGAGTTGGGATGAGCTAGGGAATTCTACTCTGGAAACCCTTCAGATGCTCGGAGCATCCGCATTGTTCACCCTCATTATTGGTTTGCCGCTTGGCATATTATTGTTTCTGGCGAGTCGCTCCTCGTTAACTCTGATGAAGGTGATATACATTGTATTATCATTCATCGTTAACATTTTACGTTCCGTACCATTTATCATTTTGATCGTTGCACTTATTCCTTTTACACGATCGCTGGTAGGTACCTCGACTGGGGTGCTGGGAACCATTCCGCCGTTGGTTATCGGGGCTGCCCCATTCTTCGCACGTCTTGTCGAAACGTCTCTGCGTGAAGTGGACAAGGGTGTCATTGAAGCCGCACAAGCGATGGGTGCCTCGACAGGACAAATTATCCGGCGTGTGCTGTTACGTGAGGCACTTCCGGGTCTGCTCGCTGCATTAACTATTACCGTCGTTACACTCGTATCCTACACGGCAATGTCCGGGATGATCGGGGGCGGTGGACTGGGTACACTGGCTATCAACTACGGCTATTATCGTTATGAAACGGCTGTCATGATCGTTGCAGTCGTGCTGATGGTCGTATTGGTACAATTGCTGCAAATGGCGGGAGATCGTCTCGTGCGGCATTATACTCGAAAATAGGGAAAACATATAGATATCCTTATTGATCAGGACGTCTGATCCTGAATATTACAAATTATTGGAGGGGTAATAACATGAAGAAATGGGTATTGGCTGTACTTAGCTTGACATTAATTGCGGTGCTGGCGGCTTGCGGTACAAAGAGCACAACATCGGATACAAACAATGCGACCGAAAATACAGGCGGATCACCACGTGAAGTGGAGCTGAAAATTGGAGCTTCTCCTGTGCCGCATGCGGAAATTTTGGAAGCGATCAAGCCTCAGTTGGAAAAAGAAGGGGTTCGTCTCCAAGTCGTTCAGTTTAACGACTATGTACAGCCGAACGTACAATTGTTTGACAAGCAACTGGATGCTAACTTCTTTCAACATGTACCTTACTTGGATGTGATGAACAAAGAGCGCAAAATGGATCTGGTTTCTGTGGGCGCAGTTCATTTGGAGCCATTCGGTATCTACTCCCAAAAATATAAAAAGCTTGATGAAATCCCAGATGGCGCAACTGTAGCCATTCCGAACGATGCGACAAACGGAGGCCGCGCATTGCTGTTGTTGGAGAAACAAGGTCTGATCAAGCTGAAAGACGCAAGCAACATTGAAGCTACGGTAAAAGATATTACTGAAAATAAGAAAAACCTGAAATTCAAGGAGCTTGAGGCGGCTATGCTGCCACGTCAGTTGCCTGAAGTGGATATTGCGTTGATCAACACGAACTACGCTCTGGAAGCGAAGCTGAATCCAACGAAGGATGCACTGGCACTGGAAGATAAAGATTCTCCTTATGCTAACGTTCTGGTAGCACGTCCTGATAATAAAGATTCCGAAGCGATTCAGAAGCTGATCAAAGCTTTGCAATCTCCAGAAACTAAAAAATTCATCGAAGATAAATACCAAGGCGCGATTATTCCAGCATTTTAAGCAGGGAACGAGAACGCATTGCACGCAAACCCCAGATTCTCTTGAACAAGAGGACTGGGGTTTCTTTTTGGATGGAGTTGTAGGGGAAGCTTAAATATTTTATACTTGGGGGTGACCGTTCTCTGTGAACAGGAGGAAAATTGTTGAGAGATAAAGTCGCATTCATAACCGGCAGTGCCAAAGGTTTAGGTAAAACGACCGCTTTGCGTCTGGCGGATGAAGGCTGTAATATTGCGCTAAATTATGTGCATAGCCAAGCAGAAGCCGAAGCGCTTAAGCGGGTGATTGAGTCTAAGGGAGTACGCTGCCTGTCTTTACAAGGGGATATCTCTGTTCAGGAAGATATCACGAGGCTGATTGGTGAAGTACAGGATCGGCTGGGTGGAGTCGATATTATGGTGAACAATGCCGGACCGTTCATCCGGGAACGCCGTCTGTTTGCGGATTACAGTGTAGCTGAGATTCATGCCATGATACAAGGAAATCTGGTTGGTACCATGCTGCTGGATCATTTGGTATTGCCCCACATGCGTAGCCAGCATTGGGGACGTATTATTCATTTTGGCTTTGGTCATGCTGGAGAAGCAAGGGCTTGGCCGCATCGTGCCGTCTACGCAGCCGCCAAGGTGGGGCTGGTGTCTTTTACGAAGTCACTGGCTGTGGAGGAAGCTCCTTATGGCATTACGGTCAATATGATCTGTCCAGGGGACATCCGAGGAGCAAATAAGGAAATGTCAATCGCCGATGTCATCGGCATGCAGGATAAAGAGACACCGCGTGGACGTCCGGGGAGCGGAGAGGACATTGCACGAGTGATCGCCTATTTATGTGAGGAGCATTCGGATTTTATAACAGGCAATATTATGGATGTATCGGGAGGTTTAGATCCCATTCGGCCAACCATATAAGCTTAAGTGATCCTTCAGACGCTGTAATACAAAAAAGAGTCTTGAGCTTCGATACCGAAGTCAAGACTCTCATGATCATTATGCATCAAGCATTAGAATACTTGTACCACTTCTTGGACGCCGTCGACTTCTTCGAGAAGAGCGCGTTCAATCCCTGCTTTCAGCGTGATTGTGGAACTTGGGCAACTGCCGCAAGCGCCTACCAGCTTCAGCTTAACGATGCCGTCTTCAACGTCAACCAGCTCAACGTCGCCACCATCGCGTTGCAGGAACGGACGGAGCTTATCCAGTACATCTGCTACTTCGTCATACATTTGAACGCTTTGTGTTTCGCTCATTAGAATTCAACTCCTTTCCTATACCTTTATTATTATATTACAAAGCGGGCCAAATTAAAATGCCCGTCATCCAAAGCAGGTGAAAAAATGTTAAGGCCTATTATTGAGTTTTGCACCAGTAATATGCATTGGGGTACCGATGAAATCATGTCCAAGCTGGAGCAGAATCCAGATTATGATGTGATTGAATACGGCTGCCTAAGCAATTGTGGTCAGTGCAACGCCGAACCCTATGCGATGGTCAACGGTGAGATTGTATCCGCAGATTCAGCAGAGCTTCTGTACGAAGTGATTATGAACAAAATTAAGGAAGCTGAAGCATGGGATAACCTAGATTTGGATTGAAATAGAATGGTCCGTTTAACCAGCTTCCTTTTGTATAGGAAATATACATCATCATTCACTCAACAAACAAAGAAGACCTGCTCTGGGAGCGGGTCTTCTTTGTTTGTTGAGCATGCGGTTAGCCAAAATGGCGTTTGGACTTCCAGAGCACGCCGCTTTTAAGCAGGCGTGGTACTCGTCCGCGCAATGAGGTACTGCCCATAAAGCCATAGCCGAACCCGGCCTTCTTGCCAAGTGCGCCTAATGTACCGCGCAGCTTTAAAGGATGCGGGTGAGGTGTTTGGCCTTTCCACAGGTCGCGTACAATGTGTGCGATTTGCTCCCCTTGCACTTCTGCCGCCTGAGCGCTTGGAGAGTAGGGAAGGCTCGCACAGTCTCCGACCACATACACCTCAGGATGATCTGGTATTTGATAATACTCGTTGAGCACGATACGACCCTGAGGGTCTTTAGGGACGGCTAAATCCTGCACGATTTTTACCGGCTGAATCCCAGCCGTCCATACCACTGCATCCGTTACAATTTGCTCGTCACGGTTATAAATAGCCCCCGGCTCAATACGGGAAACCGCAACATGATTCAGCGCATTTACCTGATGCTCCTTGAACCAAGCATGTACATAGGCAGACAAACGTTGCGGGAATGCCGACAGCACCCGCTCGCCCCGATCCATAATGGTAATATTCAAATCCGTGCGGCTTTCACGTAACTCCGCAGCAATCTCAACACCGCTAAGACCGCCGCCTACAATATGGACATGTCCATATGGCTTGATTTCGTTCAAGCGCAGATAGGTTTGGCGAGTATGGTTAAATGACTGGATCGTACAGCTGTGTTCTTCAGCCCCTGGTGTATTGTGAAAGCGGTCGGTACAACCCAACGCAATGACAAGCTGGTCATAGGGCAAGGGTTCACCGTCTTGAAAATGGACAATCTTATTCTCTAGATCCATCGAGGTGACTTCTCCGTATTTGCGAATAAGACGTTGTTCATCTGGAAAATGCACCCGCAAATCAAAATCAGAAACCGTACCTGCCGCGAGGGCATAGTACTCTGTTTTCAACCCCTGAAAGGGCATTCGATCCACTAAAATAACTTGAACATCGTCGGGAATGTGTTTATCCAGCAATTCTTTGGCAATGGTAAGGCCGCCATAGCCGCCCCCCAGAATAACGAAATTTTTCATCAAAATCCGCCTTCCTTTCGCTACCGTGTCCCCGGCAAATGGTCTGGTGTCTCGTCGACCTAACACAAGTTTTTGTTGTTATAAAACCCGAGAATCAGGCCTGCCTTTGTCAGGCAGACCAGCGTATTCCGAGGCAGCAGATGCTGCATGGTGTGAGTAATGGGGATGAAATGCTCGCGGGAAATTTGAATCCGATATTACATTTATTCGAAAACTTCGATTTCGTTATAGAAGGTGTCCCGTTCAACAGGTATACGTCCGGCACCTTTGACCAGCCAGATTAGCTCTTTACGGGTCAATCCGGCAGGGGTTAACGCACCTGCGGCATGGCTGATCTGCTCACGCACAATCGTGCCATGGACGTCTGATGCGCCAAAGGTGAGAGCGACCTGTGTCAATTGCGGGCCAATATTAATGAAGTAAGCTTTGACATGGTCGATATTGTCCAGCATCAGGCGGCTGATCGCAATGGTTTTGAGATCCTCGTAAGCGGAGTTACGGCGCATGATGTTGGCGTTTTTGCTTTTCGGCTGCATGGACAATGGAATAAATACCATAAATCCGTTCGTTTCGTCCTGCAATTCACGAATTTGCAGCATATGTTCAATACGATCCTGATACGATTCGACCGAACCGTACAGCATAGTCGTATGAGTTTTCATGCCGAGATTGTGGGCCGTGCGATGTACTTCGAGATAGCGGTCCACGTTGGCTTTGGTAACACGCATCTTCTTCCGATATTCGTCGGACAAGATTTCCGCGCCACCACCAGTCAGGGATTGAAGTCCAGCCTTTTGCAGCTCCTGAAGCACTTCTTTAATACTCAAGCCGCTTATGCGTGTGAAAAAGTCAATTTCCGCTGCAGTGTAAGCTTTCAGTGTAACGTGGGGATACTTTTCATTTAGTGCCTTCAATGAGTCTACATAGTATTGGAAAGGCACATGATTATTATGACCACCGACGATATGAAATTCTCTTACCCCCGGATGGATGTGTTGCTCTACATAATCAATCATTTCCTGCCCGGACAACGTATAAGAGCCGTCCTCCCCCTGATCCTTGCGGAAATTGCAGAACGCGCAGCGCGCTTCGCATACATTGGTGAAGTACAGGCTCATGTTTTCGATAAAATAAACCTTTTTTCCGTTCTTGCGTAAATTAGCTTCGTTAGCCAACTGACCCAGTGTGAGGATATCGTCAGTTTCATACAAATATATACCGTCTTCAAGGTTCAAACGAATACCGTTCTGTACCTTTTCTACAATTTCCGCCATTCTGCGGTCTGTAAAAGGTGTAACTAATGTGGACATGCCTATTCCTCCTTCAAGTTGCTCTGTGCGAGGCTGTCCGCCAAATCAGCGGCACAAGCGCTAAGTGCGCACAGGATGTCCCGTTCCGTCGGTAAGAATCCGGCAGCGCGGATATACGATATGTGAAAAATGTTACAATGCCAGGCTACAATGATGAATATCTCAAAATATCGCCTTTGAAATGACAAATTTCCGACAGTTTCTTTTACACACTCTTCACCTATTATAAACCTCACACCACCGGTGTTCAATACAAACGAATAGAAAAACAGGTCTTTAAGCCTGTAAGGGAAGGACATTCCATGACTTGAGCACCTGCTAATAGTGGAGTATACTGAAGGAGAACATGAAGTAAAAGAGGAGGATGGAGCTATGATTAACATCACCGATTCCGCTGCTGAGCGTTTGAAAGATATGCTGGAGCAGCAGGAAACGCCGAATATGTTTTTACGTCTGGGTGTTACGCCGGGTGGTTGCACTGGATTCTCGTATGCAATGGGCTTTGACGACAACGAGACGGATCAGGATATATATATGAACGTACAGGATATGAAGATTGTAGTGGAAAAGGAAAGCATCCGCTACCTAGACGGTCTGGAAATCGACTTTGAAGAGTCTGGAATGTCAGGCGGGTTCACGATTCATAACCCGAATGCTGTAGCTACATGCGGCTGTGGTTCAAGCTTCCGTACGGCTACGGATGCTGGGAAACCGAACGAAGAGCCTTGTTAAACCGCGCTATATCAACGTTTTGTTTTCCGATGATCTGTTCGGAGGCCAATGCGTTAGCCTAGCGGAATAAGTGTTCGGGGATGCGGATTACGGCGAGATTTTGAGCGTTAACAATCCCGTAAGATGAACGTTAACAACCCCAAAACATGCGATTTAGGGTTGTGAATTACGACCTCTACAGCGGTATAGTCACGTACTATACTTATGTGGAGGTCTTCTTTATTATGGCGTTAAAGAAACGTGAAAGACGGGTGCCCGCTGGCGGGAGGTTAGCGCGCGAGTATCCGCAATTATCACTTGAGCAAGCGATCGACTTCGTTATAAGTGCGAAGAAGTCGGAGGGTTTACGTGAACGCTCGCTCAAGGACTACGCGAAGCATTACGGGTATTTTATCGCCTGGTTACGCGAGAAACATCCGGAAATTCAATATGTCGAGGATATCACGACGGAAATAATTCGGGACCATGTCGCGTATATGAAATTCGATAAGGTTCGTTATTCCGGCCATAAGTACATTCCTACGGAGAATCAACCCGTCGGACTGTCCGATACAACGGTCAATATACGCCTTCGTACGTTAAAAGCGATATTTAATCAGATGGAACGCGATGAGCTTATTGAGGTCAATCCGGTCACTAAAGTACGTTTGTTGCGCCAGGACGTTGACCTCACGAATTGTCTGACTGACGACGAGGTAAAGGCGATATTGGCGCAACCTAAACAGCGTGACTTTGTCGGGTATCGGGATTACGTGGCAATTGCGCTACTACTTGACTCGGGGTGTCGCGTATCGGAAATGCTCAGTCTACGGATACAGGATATCGACTTCCAGACACGTTTTATTACGTTGAGCGGTGAAGTGAACAAAAACCGTAAGCCTCGGATGGTTCCGATTTCTGCGCACATAGCGAAGTTATTACTTCAATTAATAGAAGAAAATCGTCAGTATTTCACGACGGACCGGATATTCATGTCTTGCTTCGGCGATCCCGTAACAGCGAATCACTTCAATAAGCGGCTGAAGTATTACGGAGAAAAGGCGGGCGTAGCCGGTAAGAAAATGACCGCACACGTTTACCGTCATACCTGGGCGCGTGCAATGATTCTTAACGGAGCTGATCCGTTTACCATGCAGAAAATGGGCGGATGGTCAGACATACGGACAATGCGGCGTTATTTTCTATGAGAGTATAAAATAGTAGGCAGGAAGAGGGAGGTGTTGTATAATTTAGGCAAGCAAGGCATAGCAAAAAGCGGCCACCTAGGAGGTGCCGCCTATGACCGTATATGAAACATTGTCACTTATGATAATGTTCGTAGCACTCGTCATCGAAATAAGACGCGAAAAATAGCCGAGCATCCGTCCAAAGATAACGGCTATTTTTCGTAAAATAAGATAAGTTTAAGTAAGGGCCGCGCTATGTCTTGCGATACTAGCGGCCTTTTTCTTTTTGTAATGCGTTACATTTTTAGTTTACACAATATCGTACTGATTGTCATTAACTAATTAGTTAAATTGGTTATTAGTTAATTGGAAAAAAAACTAATCCGTTATTTATCGCAGCGGTCGTCGGCCTTGCGTACCAAGTCCTCGAAAAGTACGGAGTTGCACCGGATTTTGGAACGTGGCAAATCGGAGTAGACATCGTTTCCTACGCGTTAATCGGGACAGGTGTGTACTCAACGTTCAAGACGGAAAAGACAACGAAATAAAGCGGATATATGCGGACTCGCCTTCGGGTGGGTCTGCTTTCGAATAGTTCTAAAGACTTGGTAAAAAAGTTTCATTTAGAACAAGTGTTCCGAAGGTATATCCTACCATTTTGTCGAAATAGTGAGCAATTTGGGGGAGGTGTCTACCATGGCAAAAGAAAAGAAAGATGTTCAGCAGGTTTCATATGATCTTACTGGACGGAACGAACTCATCCTCACGGAGAGTAAGTCTATGCGGGATGACTTGGTTTTTAAGGACGAAGTTCTAGACAAGGTGAAGTTTGTAGCTTGTCTTGATGGTACTACCGAAGTAACGGTAGAAATGGCAGCTTCTTATTATGAAGTACCAACTGATACCATTCAATCAGTTATTAGACGTAACCGGAGCGAACTGAATGAATACTCAGAGGTTCGTGTTTTAAAAGGAAAAACATTAACGGATTTTAAGACGCGTGTTCAAGGTGAACATGCGTTTAAAGGCATAAGTTCTCTGACGTTACTTACCCGTCGCGGTCTTCTCCGTATTGGTATGCTCCTTACGGAGTCTGAAGTAGCGAAGTCTATCCGTAACTATCTCCTCAACGTGGAAGAAATTGCGGACGCTGAGCAACGTCAATGGGCGATCGAGCGCGAAATCTCTAAACGAGAACGTCGCCGCCTCACGGATTCGATTCAAGCGTTCTATAATGGTAGTCTCAAAGATAAAGGGTTTGAATACGCTACATTCACGAATCTCGTATATAAGGTGCTGTGGGATACTGATGCAAACGGGCTCCGCGAAATGTACAGCCTTGAGAAGAAAGAGGCCATCCGTGATGCACTTAGTACGGAGGATTTACGGAAGGTCGTAGACGTGGAGACTGCGATTAGTTCGCTTATACGCTTGAACAAGGATTACCGTGAAATACGCAATGAGTTGGTTGCGGGAAAAGAAAACTTTCGGTAAAGGTGGCGGACTCATTTGCGCGATACTGCGTAGGTGGGTCCGTTTTTTCGTGTATTCGTAGTGACAGCGTCTTAGTCCGATGGTATTATGTGGATATAAGATAGAGCGGAGGGGAAGATGTGAAGGACAAGATATACGGCGTGGTTGGCGCGCTTATCGCGCTAGTCGTAATACTTGCGATTAGTGGAAAGCTGACGTCTGATAATCCAGAGCCATTGCCCGCAAGTACCAATACAGGTAGTACAGTAGTTCTAGCAGATGCACCAAAGACAAAGACTACAACGCCTGAAGATAAAAGCGAGAGCGTGCCACCAAAACCAAAAGGCCCTGTGATCGGTGATAAAGTAAAACTTGGAACTTATGAATTTACTGTAGCAGGAACCTCCGAAAAAGGCTCCGTAGGGGATATAACGACAGAAGGTAAGTTTGTGGTTGTCTCTGTAAAGGTCCGTAACGTAGGAAGTAAACCTGTTAACATAGATAGCAATTACTTTTCTCTATACGATTCTAATGGTCGTAAGTATGACCCGAGCAGTGACGCCAACTCATACTTAAAGGAACAGTTTGCATTCGATAGTTTAAACCCTGGACTTAGTCGCAAAGCAGAAGTCGCATTTGAAGTCCCTAAGGACGCAGTAGGGTTCAGTCTGAACGCAAGAGATAATATGTTCGATACACAATACGCAGGTAAGGTGACCATAAATCTAAGCAAGTGATTAAAGTAAACTAAGCGCTTGTCTCTTCGGAGGCAGGCGCTTTTTCTTCGTTTATAGGCGTTGCGTTCCGTCATCCATTGGGGTAAAATACGATTAACGTGATTATACGCTGTAGAGGCGTGTGATTAACAAGTAGTCGTGCGTATCCACAATCCCGTTCAACGCTCAAAAATGTTGATCTGACGCGGTTTTGGCCGAATGTGAGCCTAACGCCGGCTTCACGATTCATAATCCGAATGCTGTAGCTACATGCGGCTGTGGTTCAAGCTTCCGTACGGCTATGGATGCCGGGAAACCGAACGAAGAGCCTTGTTAAAAATTTAAAAATGAGGACTTTGGCTTGTTAATTTTCTCGACCGTTACTGGTTATGATAGCTTTCGAAAGGGCGTATAGAAAATATATGCTTAATTTGGAGTGCTAACTAATCATTACGTAATAAAAAAGCTTTTTACGTTCACTAATAAAACCTCTATAACGAAGTAGCAACATACTACCTTCGTTATGGAGGTTTTTGATGAATTGAAAAACTTGTAAACTACTTATGATTCAAAAAATTAAATTTAACAATACGAAAATAAAAATACATAGGTGACCAATAAAAAAAGAATAAAGTTGTCTTTGCGTTAAATAAAAACTATCTCTATTCTGTCTTTTTAAGTAAGGCTTTAGTTTTTCTGGTATAGGTCTCTCAGGAAAGATTTTTGTTTCAAAGAGAATAAAGTACATCCTCAATAAAGCATAAGAACTAAAAAAGCAAAAAGAAAGACTACCCCAACCTAAAAGAAGGATGTAAAGGAAACGCATTTCATTTAATTTTCCAAACAGTGTAATTGTAAAGCCTAGTAAAATCGAAATAATGCCTAGAATCCATTTGTTAAAATCTATTTTGCTTCTATAATATTCCTTCTCCTCTTCAGTCACAATCCTTCTCCTCTTCGTCTTTAATAGTATTTTAATAAGCTACAGTGATTGACAATTTGGGATGCTATAAACTTGATCTAATATATCGACAGTTAAACTAATCTATGGCTCACTTGCTTATCTTGTTAGGTCTTACTCTGAGGCTTTAGAAATTGCGCATTGCGTAATAATCATTCCACGATTTCTTTATGGATATTCCTGAATATGTAATTATATGTTTTTTGCAATACTTCGCAGTTTAATGTCTCGTCTTAAAAGCTAATGTCAAAATGAAACTAAAACAAGAATTTATATCGAAAATAGGACCGCTTTTATAGGCGATCCTTTTCAGAATTTTCAATTATTATGAGTTCTGATATATCGTCAATCTCAAGTGCATCCGCAATTTTCACAAGTGTTTTAAGATTTATTTGTTCACGAATGTTCCGTGACATTTCAGAGATAGCAGCCTGACGAACACCCGATAATTCGGAAAGTTGGGTTTGCGTAAGTCCCCGTTGTGCCATAATTTCATTCAATTTAAGGCGAATCGTTCTCATACGTACACCACCCTCCAACCCATTATATCCAATATACGAATAACCGTAAAATAGATATTGACTATATACTAAAAGTCGTATAAAATTATACTAATAAACGTATATGCGAATAAAAGTAAAATAAGTATACAATTAATAGGGGGAGATTGCTTATGTTTTCCAGATAATTCATACAGTAATCATGTTTATGCTGGATATTAATACATAATTAAATCAGTGATATAAAGGTAGGGGGAATTATTAATGACGGAATCGGTTGAATTGAAAAGAGTTGTCATGGTATATGGACCTGATGAGGACCCTCATATGTATGAATTATTTGAGGGAGTTCTGTATGATCGTAGCTATTTCTTTTATCTTGAACATGGGATACTGTGTCTGCGACATGTACGAAAGGTAGATCAACCGGATCATCCACATCTTTATGTGGATGGGGAAAGTGGGGGCCTCCAACTAGCGAACAATGTACAGCGTGAGATAATGGAGGTCGTTACAGAAATGATTGAGCGTTTGCGTAGTAAGGATGGATTGGCGTTTTTACTGGATGAACTGCTATGGCTACATGGTCGAAGTCATATTGAACTTAACCTCGTAAAAAATAAAGGATGATATATTTCTGTTGAAAACCAACAGCCTGTAACTACATTATGCTTCTATTGAGAAAGAATCTGTTAATATGGTTGCTGTGTTCAGTGAAGCTCTTTATCAATCAATTCATTTTTCCATCAATATGATTTGTAACCTTCCTCCACGGAGTTGGCACTTAAGAATAAGAACACGAAAGAAAAGAGGCTAGGGACGTATGAGGGAGTGGGTTGAAAAGGCGCGGCTAGGGGATGCGGAAGCGTTCGGTCAGCTGATGCTGCATTTTCGCGGGATGGCCTATGCGGTGTCCTATGACATGCTGAAGGATGTTCATCTCGCGGAAGATGCCGTGCAGGATGCGTTCATAGAGGCTTATCAGAATCTGGAGAAACTGCAGACCTCGTCCGCTTTTCCAGGCTGGTTCAAGACCATTGTCGTAAGACAGTGCCAGCGGATGCTGCGGCGCAAGCATCATTCGATGCTTCCTCTGGATGAGGCTGTGCAGGTTTCCGGAGGAGTACCGGGTTTAGCAGAAATTGCGGAGCGTAGGGAGGAGAGCCAAGTTCTGCAACAATCGGTGAAGGCACTGTCTGCCAAGCTGCGCGTGCCTCTGCGATTGTTTTATTTTTACGGCTACTCTCTGCAGGAAATTTCGGATTATCTGGGCACTCCGGTCCCGACGCTTAAGAAGCGGCTGCACGATGCCCGCCGAAAGTTGAAAGGTACACTCCCGGTAGCCGACCTTGTTTCCGTATTCAATCATTTGTATGAGGGAGGGCAAAACATGCTGCATATTGTTAACGGTGATGTTGTAGGCGAGATGTTGAAGCAGGGTGTTGTACAGGGTGATGTGCTTGTATGGAGAGAGGTGTATCCGGCAGGACCGATATTTGCAAATCCAGCGGGGGCGGAAGAACGGGCACTGCGGGCCCAGGTCCTGGAAGAAACGATGGGTATTCCGGCCAGCAAATATATTACGAGCTGTGAGGAACAAGAGCAGAAACTTCGTGAGTTTATTAAGTATGATGAAGTCGTGTTGTGGTTTGAGCATGACCTGTTTGATCAGAGCATGCTCGCCTATCTGCTCCACTGGTTCAAAAGACAGAAACTGGGCCGCACGAAGCTGAGCCTGCTCTGTATCGGGGAGTTTCCGGGAATCGAACGGTTCCATGGTCTGGGACAGCTCACTCCGGCACAGCTTCAGACATTATCCGGTACCTGGCGGACTATTGGGCGGCAAGAAATGGAACTCGGAAGCGAGCTTTGGCAGGCGTATGCTTCTCCTGATCCTGTTCAAATGGCTAATCTGCTGGAAAACAAGAAGGCAGAATTGGCAGCATCCGGCCTGCCTTTTGCCTATGAAGCTTTCACAGCGCATCTCAAGCGGCTGCCCTCGGAGCAGAATGGTCTTGGCGTTGTGGAACAGACCACGCTTCAGGCCGTTCATAATGGAGTGAATACGCCATTGGAATTGTTTCGTCAGGTAACTGACGTTCTGCATGTGCTTGGGATGGGTGATCTCGAATACTGGAAATTTATTCGTGCTTTGGCGCAAGGCGAACATCCTTTGCTGATCATTGACGGGGATGAGGCCAGCTTGGATTTCAGACAAATTCCGGATTTTCTGAACCGAAAGGTAATTCTGACAGAGTTGGGTAATGAGGTACTGAATGGATCAGCGGACCGCATTGCAGTTCAAGGGATCGACGAGTGGTTTGGGGGGCTGCATCTCCATGGACATGAGGTTTCTTGGCGATGGGATGATTTGGCTGGTGGATTGGTCCGACATTGAAGAAAGTATAGAAGCAGATTGTTTAAAGTGCGAAAGAGTTTTCCGTTTATGGAAAACTCCTATTTGTTTTTTTAGTAGACTATATTAAGACAAGAAAACCAGCTAATGTTTGTCAAGGAGTCTCTCGTCTATTTCTCTGTAGCTTATAGCAATAGATGCAGCACTTTCAACTATGACACAAATCGTAATTAATTTTTTAGTGAGTTCTTCCCCTGTGTTAGCTATCATCAGTATAATCAACCCAGTATGTTGGTAAGTCAAATAGCCACTAGCATTACTTCACTAGAAAAGGGCGACTAGGAGTGTGCGAAACAGTCATTTTTCCTAATGTTAGGAACCGACATGGGCAGATGCGCATATACTTTCTAAAAACTAACATCGGGAGGAGATAAACTTGTATCAAGTACCTTCTTACTGGGGAAATTCATACTATATGCGGGCCAATTTTGTACCTATCTGGAACACAGGATTTCCGAAAGCAGTACAAATGATAAAGGAAGCGGTACAAGGGGAGCGTAACGATGAGTTGTTCTACGATGAATTGATCAATTTGGCTCCCTCACAAGAGCAGGTGGCTATTATTGAAAGCATCCGTAACGATGAGCGCGGCCACAATAAAATGTTCAGAGAGATGTATCGGGCTTTGACAGGACAAGAAATTGCAGGCATCAGTAGTGAGCAATATGAGAGGGTGCAATCTTATACAGAAGGTTTACAGCGCGCCTTGATGGGGGAGTTGGGTGCGGTGGAACGATACCGCAACATCTGGTTTGGATTGCCTGCTGGCATCTATAAGGACACGGTGTACGGTATCATATTGGATGAGCTTAAGCACGCTGCCAAATACAATTATCTGATTACGTTGAATCTCAGGTAACTATTGACCGCAAGTCAATACTACTCCACATCAATTGGATGCTGGATTTTATCCTTATATTCATCCACATAGAGTTGGCCGTTGCTGCCTTTAACGGCATAGAATACGTCCTCTAACTTTTTGTCGCGTGCCTTCAGTTGAGACAGCAGCCATGATTCGGGAATATGATTGGAGTTTAAATTGCCATGTAAAAGCTGTCCGTCGATTACAAGCTCAATTGGGAACTGTGTGGCATTACCTGCATTCAACTGCAGGTCTTTTAATGTCACGGCTTGCAGTTCCTTTTTCTTTTGAACAGATAGTTTTCCGTTAATCTCAAGGAGGGCGTACTCCACTTCTTCTATATTAAAAATTTCTTTCTGGCGAAGCTGTTGATTTAAAGAATCTAATGTCATATTATTTTTTTTTAAGTTATCTTCGAGAATGAACCCTCCTTCTATGAGAACGGTGGGTGCTCCCTCTGTCCACATCTTAAAGTTTCTGAATTTCAAAAAAAACTTGGATAAAACATAAGAAGTAATTGTAAAAACAGACAGGGCTATTAATAGGTGGACAACTTCTATTTTTTCGTTAAAGGCAAAGTTGGCTGCTATAGCCCCTAATATGACCGCCGTCACGAATTCGTGAAAGTTCATATTGGAGAGGGTTTGCTTCCCCAGTATTCTCCCAATTAGCATGAGGATAACGAATGCAGAGAAACTTCTGATCAAAATAACGAGATGGCCATTCATGCAAAAGCCTCCTAGTTTAAAAATTGCAGGTATTCAACATATAGGTTACCCGCCGCACTAGAATAATATACCAGTGGAATTAATGTATTATATGTGATGTAAAAACTTGTTGGCGCAGGCGATCCCAGCTACCTTGTAAGGCTTGCCTTCTTTCTTTTTCTTTTCTTAATAGACCTTTAATTTTTGATTTGCTCTTTGTCGTAGTCCAGCATAGGCAACCAATTGTTTCGGCCCCACGAATTGTTTCCGTCTTTCCCTAAAACCACCTGAAATGGGTTAGAAATTTAGCTGTTTGGTCGAATGATTTGATTTCTCTGCATATGAATAGACCTCCTTATGATCATGATCCAATGCTTCTACTGCTTCGAATCCGTAAATAGCTCCTGCGCGGTTCGCACAAATAACTGTACAGCAAGTGAAGCATTATGCAGGGATGGTACAGCGATACCGATTTGGCGTGTGATCAGAGGTGAAGTCTCCTTGACGGTCAGATCATGGGGGAACGTGGACAAGGCGAGTGAAGAAACAATGCCCATACCCAGTCCTTGTCGAACCATGCTGACCAAGGTGCTGATATTATGAGTAATGAATTGTGCCTGCAACTGACTTTGTTCGCGTTCAAAACCTTCCATAATGGCGACCTCATGTCCACCTTTACAAAAGATCATATCCTGCTCATTCAAGTCTCGAATGGCGATTTTATTGTGCGATTGTAGAGGGTGACCGTCTGGCAGGAGAATAACCATGTCATCCTGACATAAAGGGATGACATCTACCTGAGGGTCTGGTAACAGGATGATACCCGCTTCGATTTCTCTGGTATGCACCCACTCCTTGACTTCATTCGTGGAGCCTTCATGTAGGTCGAAAACAAGGTTCGGATAATGCTGACGAATATGATGAATAATCGGGGGCAGAAAATAGGCTGAGGCAGAAGGAAAGGCACCGATCGTGATCGTGCCCACGTCTAGACCTTTTTCAGCAGCCACCTGCTGCTGTACCTTTTCCATGCTTTGCAGCATCATACGGAATTGCAGCAGTACCTTGTTCCCGATATCTGTCAGCAGCACTCCTTTTTTTCGGTCGCGCAGCAATAGCTGGACATCCAGCTCGTTTTCGATGCTGGCGATGGCATGGCTGACCGCGGGCTGCGTCATATGCAGCTCATGGGCAGTTTGGGTGAAGCTTAGCGTTTCAGCTACGCGAACGAAGATCATAATTTGAGTAATGGTCATAAGTGAAAAGTTATCTCCCTTATTGAAAACATTCATTTTATTTATTAGTGATCACAGTATACGCTAGTAAAGCAAAACTTTGCAAACGGCTATTCAGATTTTAGTCGGTAGCAATGAACGATGAAAATCTAAGGGAGAGAAGATATCTATGAAAAAATTAACACCTAAAGCTACACTGTGGCTTGTCTTGATATTAGTGATGGTATGGGGGATCAACTGGCCGTTGACCAAGCTGGCTTTGCCAGATACACCGCCGATATTTTTTTCAGGAATCCGTACCCTACTGGGTGGTGTGATTCTGCTATTGTTCGCTATGCGTCACCGGGAAACCTTGCGCTTTAGACAGAATGCGTGGACTTATCTTGTGCTGGCCATATTTAATATTGCAGGCTACTATGGCTTGCAGACGGTAGGGCTACGTTATTTGCCTGCTGGGTTATTTTCCACTTTAGTGTTCCTTCAGCCGATCTTGTTGGGATTATTCTCTTGGATGTGGTTGGGGGAGCGTATGTTTCCCCTGAAGGTCATTGGACTGGTACTGGGTTTTGGCGGGGTGATCGTGATTAGCTCTGGTGGGATGGCAGGGCATTTGTCGGTACTGGGCATTGTGTTGGGGCTAGCTTCAGGACTGTGCTGGGCGCTCGGAACGATTTATATGAAGAAAAAAAGCAATCAATTGGACTCCATTTGGGCGGTGACGATGCAGCTCATTTTTGGGGGGATCATACTCAATGGGATTGGATTTACGACCGAGAAATGGAGCGATATTCACTGGACTACCTCCTTTATCGCGATTTTATTGTTTATTTCGATATTCGTGATTGCGATGGGCTGGATGATTTATTTTAAACTGATCGATAACGGAGATGCAGGAACCGTCGGCTCCTATACGTTTATGATACCGGTGTTGTCCACGGTCTTTAGTATGGTAATGCTCAAGGAATCACTTACTTTGACGTTTGTTGTGGGACTGGTGCTGATTGCAGGCAGTGTGTATCTGGTAAATATTAAAGAAAGAATAGAGTTATCAACCAAGTATCAGAACGGTGAGACATTTGAGGATTAACGGGGGCGATGGATCAGGAAGAACTTCAATAACTTCTTTCATGCACGCATATTGGAAGCACCAATATAGCGTGCTTTTTTTGACTATGATTTTCAAAGAGGTTTGTCGTACCAAATTAGCTAACAAGATGTACTGTTATAAAAAACATTAAACTAACAAAATGACGTTAAAGGTTTTTTTGTTTTTTTTATAGTTTTCGTTCTTATGTAAAGAATTCAATGAATATAATATTTTAGAGCAAAAAAAGAGGTGATAAAAGAAACGTGGTACTCAATATCACTAATTTGTTATGTTTATAGGATATTTGTTTTTTATAATGATTGTATTTTACATATTTTTGTTATGCTAACAATTGACATTTGGTATAACGTAAACTAGAATGAGTAAGAATTCATTTACCAATCACATAATTAGTTTGGAATAATTGAAAGCGTTTACCTAATATTAGGATAGAGCTCTTTTGGTTCTTTTTTCTTTTCCGAATTATGGCCGGGAGGGAGAGATCATAGTACGTGCCTAAGGGATGGAAATTTGAATATATAAGCTAAGGGAGAGGTGTATGTTGAGATGCGGTTAAATAGAAATGTTGGAAACTTCGAGCAAACGGTGAATTGTAACGCTGGTTACCTGGAGGGTACAAAATGAAGAAATTATTGTCGTGTTTGATCTCGTTAGGAATGCTTGTTTATATATTGCCGACCATGATTGTAAGCGCTAACAATGATGGAGTTACTAATCTAGCGCTTGATTCAACACCGTCTGCCCAATCGGATATTATTTCAGATGCTGTTTACAAAATTACTGCACAGCATAGCGGAAAAAGCCTGGAAGTTGAAGGGGGATCAAAGGATGACGGAGCGAATGTTCAACAATGGACCGATAACGGAAAGGAGCAACAGAAGTGGAGAGTGGTTGACGTTGGTGGTGGATATTATAAGCTGATCTCGCAATCTAGTGGCAAAGCATTGGATGTAGCCGGTGGTAATACCCATGACGGAGCGAACGTTCAACAATGGACAGACAACGGGAACGCTCAGCAAAAATGGAAAATCATTGACGTTGGTGGTGGATATTATAAGCTGATCTCGCAATCTAGTGGTAAAGCATTGGATGTTGTCGGTGGTTATACCCATGACGGTGCAAACGTTCAACAATGGGCCGACAACGGTAGCGCTCAGCAAAGGTGGAGATTCACGCAGATTGATACGACAACAGATACGACACCACCAACCGCCCCAACAAACCTCCAAAGCTCATCCAAGACGAGCACATCTGTCACTCTTACATGGACGACCTCAATAGACAATGTAGGTGTAACTGGCTACGTTATTTATAACGGAACAGATCTGGTAGGCACGAGCACCACAACAAGTTATACAGTGACGGGTCTCACTGCGAACACATCCTACAACTTCACTGTAAAAGCGAAAGATGCAGCAGGCAATATTTCGGAACCAAGTAATGTCTTAAAAGTAACAACAAGTTCCGACTCCTCTCAAAATACAGGATTTTATGTTAAAGGTACGACGCTTTATGATGGCAACGGAAATCCCTTTGTCATGAGAGGAGTTAATCACGCTTACACTTGGTACAAAGGTCAAGAGTCGGTTGCGATACCTGCAATTGCCAAAACCGGAGCGAACACGATTAGAATCGTGCTGTCTGACGGTCAACAATGGACGAAAGATGATTTGTCAGCGTTGCAAAACCTGATCACTTTATCAGAACAAAACAAATTGGTTGTTATCCTTGAAGTACATGATGGTACGGGAAATGATAATGCTGCTGTGTTGAATAAAATCGCAGATTACTGGATTGAAATGAAAAGTGCACTGATTGGAAAAGAAAATACAGTCATTCTCAACATCGCGAATGAATGGTTTGGTACTTGGGATGGGAACGGCTGGGCACAGGGGTATAAATCAGTTATTCCAAAGCTAAGAAATGCTGGCATCAAAAATACCATTATGGTTGACGCCGCTGGGTGGGGGCAATATCCGAAGTCGATTTTTGACTACGGAACGCAAGTGTTTGATGCCGATCCGCTTAAAAATACGATGTTCTCCATTCATATGTACGAATACGCTGGGGGAAATGCCGAAACAGTAAAAAGCAATATTGACAATGTATTAAACAAAAATCTAGCTCTCATCATTGGAGAATTCGGAATCAAGCATACAAATGGTGATGTTGACGAGGCCACCATTATGAGTTATGCCCAACAAAAAGGTGTAGGTTATCTTGGATGGTCTTGGAAAGGAAATGGATCAGGTCTAGAATATTTGGATATGTCAAACGACTGGGCAGGATCGAGCTATACTGAACAAGGACATGCCATTATTGAAGGTCCGAATGGCATCAGAGCAACATCCAAGTTAAGCACGATTTATAGCAACGGTAAACAGTAAAAGATTCATATTGTTTTAGTAACGGCCTTTTCTCGAAATTCTAATGGGAAAGGTCGTTTAGTTTGTTCTGGAATCGTAAGCAAAAGCATGTACAAATACATAGGAGCAAGGAATAGGAAAAATATACTAGAATATCAAAGGAGGTCATAGTAAAATATGACTATAAGTCTGTTGAGTTAGTGAAAATGACGGTTCAAAATTATCCGCTTGGTAAGCGGGAAGGTGGCACTTTCAAACTCACCAGTCAGCAAGAGGAGGAACCTATGAAGGATTTTGACGTAACCAAAGCCAAGTATGATCCAAAACAGGAAGAACAGGTGAAAAAGGGATTTTTCAATAAGGTAAAGTCCACGGCTGGAAAAGTTCCCTTTGTGAAGGATGCGGTGGCTATGTACTATTGTGCGATAGATCCTGAAACGCCTCTGTATGCCAAAGGGGTAGCATTCGGAGCCTTAGCGTATTTTATTTCTCCATTAGATGCTATATCAGATGTTATTCCAATGTTGGGTTTTACAGATGATGCGGGGATTGTGCTGGCAGCTTTGAAAGTGTTGGACATGCATATCAAGCCTGTCCATCGGGAGAAGGCGAGCGAATTTTTTTCTTAAGAGATGCAATGAGCGGGGGAGCTAAGGAATGGACAGATATACACCTACAGCGAGGGAACGCTGGCAGATGAAACAGAGTGAGCCACAGCCGCAGGGCTGGGTGCTCGCTCTATTTGGCTGGATTTTTGCAGGTTTGGGGTTCGTATTTAGTTTTTTTGTCGTTGGAGGCTTGTTGGGGATCATAGGTCTTGTTTTCGGAATTTTGACTAAAAAGATGGAACAAAGAGACACGCAGGGGATCTTCATTATCGTAATCAGCTCCGTAGCTATTGGCATCGGCCTATTGATTTTTATGATTTTTTTTGCACAAGGTTTTGTAGAAGGTCTGAGAGAAGGGTATAATGAGCATTATTAGGTCAGGGAGGTAACAGCATTGAGCGTCATTATTTCACAGCAGATCTCGGCAACGGGCGTGAAGGAATATACGAAGGTGATGAAAACATTTGATTCCCAGTTTACACCTTTGGTTGGACAGAAAATTAGGGATACGGCATTTGGCGATATGCAATATTACGATGTCGAGGACGTATTTATTGATCTAGCGGAGAATGAATATTGGGTAATTCTACCTGCCGTTTTGCTGCATTCTGATGATATTGAGGATATACGAGACGCTGTGCGTGAGTATCGTTCACACGGTTGGGAATGTACGAAACCTCTGTAAATGCATACCACTTAGGCATCTATACGGAAACGTCTTTCTTTTGCGAGATAGGCGTTTTTTTGTGTATTTGTGTATAAACTATTTCTAATGATTGGCATGAAAAGAAAGAATTTATGCTGAAAATGCGCAAATTGTATCATTTTTTATCATAAAACGACAAGTTGGGAAATGAAAACGGCCTTAATGTGTTATACTTAGTATATCAAAGGACAAGAGTCTAAAACGACCGGTAAGGCCCTTTCTTTGAAGAGCCTCTGAAAGGTTCAACGTTTATCCAAAATAAATGGTCAAAAGGAAAAGGGGAAATGCTAACGTGAGAGTGAATTTGAAATTTACTAACAAAGGGCAAGTTGCAGTTGAGAAGTTCAACAATGAGGAGCTTATCGAAATCTTTACCCGCTACATTAAAACGTTAAGCAAGAAGTATGATATCTCGGTTACCGTACCGGAGGATCTGAATGAGCAGATCTTGGAAGAGGGTACCGTGAAGGTCGTGTTGGATAAGATTAATTGTGACATGGACGCTTTTTTCAAGGAGCTGAGCCGGGATATCAAGGTGCCGCTGGTCAAAAGATTGGGTACCAAACTGGATAACGTATTTAAGACCGAGGTTGTGGAGCAGGAACAGAACTAAGAATAAGGATCAAGCGAGTCCGAATGAGGATTCGCCATATGAAATGATAAAACCTCCCGAATGGGGCGCCTGGCTAGGCCATGTGCTCGTTCGGGAGGTTTTATATGTTTAAACTACTCTATTCAGCATGAAAACATGCATGGCATGTCTGTCCCTTTTAACGTGTTGTTATAAAAGTAGGGCGCAGTTGGGCTAAATCAAACGAAGGTACCAGCCCTTCCTGCGCAGCGCGACCAAGCAAAGCTTCGATGGCGGCATATCCGCTGTCTCCCAGATTGGCGGTAAAATCGTTTACGTAAAGGTCGATATGCGATTGGGCGACATCGGGTGAAAGTTCCTGCGCATGAGACAATACATATTCACGCGAAGCTTCAGGATGCTTCCAAGCATATTCGACAGAGGCGCGTATCCAGTTTGTGATCGCATCCAGATCTAGCGTACGGCGGGCAATGATAGCTCCGAGCGGGATCGGCAGCCCTGTATCTTCTTCCCACCAGTTCCCCAGATCGACTTGCTTACTAAGTCCGTAGGACGGATACGTGAACCGTGCTTCATGAATAACCAGTCCGGCATCTATCTCCCCGTCACGGACAGCAGGCATGATTTGGTCGAACGGCATCACGACGATCTCGCCGACACCCCCAGGCACATGCTTGGCTGCCCACAGGCGGAACAGCAGATAGGCAGTGGAACGTTCACTCGGAACGGCTACACGCTTGCCGGATAGGGCTTTCGGGCCTTCGACGGTGGAACCTTCCCTGGTCAGCACGAGCGGACCACACCCCCGGCCCAGTGCGCCTCCGCAAGGCAGCAGGGCGTATTCATCCAGCACCCAAGGGAGTGCAGCATACGAAATTTTCATGATATCCAGTCCGTCTGGTGTGATCGCCAGATTGTTGGTGATGTCGATATCGGCAAATGTAATGTCCAGCGCGGGTACGCCCGGAATCAATCCATGCGCCAGGGCATGGAAGACAAAAGTGTCATTGGGACAAGGTGAAAAAGCAATTTGCATCTATATAACCTCCGTTAATGTAGAAAATGCGGCTTCCAACGCTTGCAAAGCCTCTTTAATCCGCCAGGCTGCGCGGTCACGCGGACCAACAGCATTGGAAATCGTGCGGATTTCCATCGTCGGCAGTTCCAGTCTATTTGCCGCCACGGCTACGCCGTAGCCTTCCATCGCTTCGGCAGCAGCTCCGGGAACGCGTTTGGCCAGCCGTTCCGCTGTTGCCGCCGTACCGGTGGCTGTGGAAACGGTCAGGATCGGCCCCGCGACAGCTGTCTGTCCAGCGGCACGCAACGCCTGAACGAATCGCTGCGCGGTGGCAACATTCACGGCAATTCGGCTTGAGCCGAAACCCAGCTCGTCCACGCTGCTGAAGCCCTCTGCCGTCTCGGCACCCAGGTCGGCGGCAATGATCGCGTCAGCAACAACGACGCTTTCCAGTGCAGCGACCTCCACGAAGCCGCCACCAATTCCGGCGCTGATAACCAGCCGGTAGTCACCAGCCGCCGCCAGTGCTAGCACGGTTGAAGCTGCTGCGGACGGTGCGCCCACGCCAGCCAGCTCGACCACAAAACGGGTGTCGCCTTTCAGGCCCCGCAGTACAGCTTCCCGTTCGCCTTCAACCGCGGTCATAACCAGGATGCGTCCATCTGATGTTGTATGCTCCATCGGTTGATTCCCCTTTAAATTTAGGTAATATGCTCCCTTATCATACTGCTTTTCGAAACGATGTTCAAAAAAAGTCGACAAAAAAAGCGCTCTGAGGCGCTTTTTGGAAAAACTGCAGGATTCAGCAGATATGAAAATCGGTAATTGTAACATAAAACAATTCTAATCTGGAAGAACAGCGCAGGCATAGCATATAATAATTATATCGGCTGATCCTTCGTGATTAACTGAAACATGGTGATATTGCGGTCATAATGGCTTGGGGTTCCATCTTGATTGCGCACCCGAATCATCTCGCTACTGAATAACTCGATATATCCACAGCCAATCTCACAGTATACACCTGTAGGGTCTTCTTGCCAGACCGAAACGAGGTGTTGAGACAGCGCCGCGGTGAAAAATTCGATGTTTTTTTGCAGTACGCGTGGCGTTTTCTTGGGTTCCATAACGTAAATCCTCCCTATATCATGCCATTTAAAAATCAGCAATTGAACGTGGCTTCTAAGTGGTTACTACACATCATAATGAACATAAACAACTGAAAAAGGAACGGTTCGTCAATCTACTCTATGAAACAGACGTAAACACTGTACCGCTTAATGCTATTTTTGTAAAGCATCCGATTGACCTTTTCAAACATCCAGTTTGTGTTTACACACATTTTACATTGCGTTTACACTGCTGTGATGCTAGTGCGTTTCATCTAATAGTACAATAAAGGGTAACTATACTGCATGAATTGATGGAGGCCATATGTTGATAGAGAGTCAGAATAAGGATAAAGCCGGGTCAGAACGTTACTTTAACCGAGATTTAAGCTGGATTGAATTTAATCGCCGTGTGCTTCAGGAAGCTCAGGATGCAGATACACCGTTGCTGGAGAGAGCCAAATTTTTGGCGATTGTATCTAGCAATTTGGATGAGTTTATGGCTGTTCGTGTTGCAGAGACGCGCGAGAAGATCAAGGCGGGTTTTATGCAAAAGGATTTTACGGGATATACCCCCTCCGGTTTGTACAAACGCCTGATCAAGCGTACCGTCTCAATGGTATCGGAACAATACCGGACCTATCGTGATATTTCTCGCCTCTTGACGAAAAAGGGTCTTTTACTGTTCGAATATGAAGACTTAAATACGACACAGCGCAAGTCGCTGGATGCATATTTTCATGAAATTATATTTCCGGTGCTCACGCCGATGGCGGTCGATCAGAGCCGTCCTTTTCCACTCGTTCACAATAAATACGTATATTTAGCGGTCGTCTTGAGACGTCCCGGGGATACAGAGGAGGATAAACCACTTTTTGCCATTGTGCAGGTGCCTTCGAATATTCCACGTGTTGTTACGGTGCCTTTGCGGTCGAACAGCAAGAAGAAATCATTTATTTTAATTGAGGAACTAATCAAGCATCACATCCAAACGCTGTTCACCGGATATGTTCCGGAGGCAGTTCATGCCTTTCGTGTTACGCGTAACTCCGATTTATCCATTAATGAAGAAGAGATCGAAGATTTGCTCGAAGAGATTGAAAAAGAGCTGCGTCGAAGACGCCGGGGGGCGCCGGTTAGACTGGAAGTAGAAAAAGGGATTCATCCCTATGCCCTGATGGAGCTTCAACGCGAATTCAAGCTGTTCGATCATGTGTTTGAGATGGACGGGCCGTTGGATCTGACGTTTTTGTCGTCTTTTGCCGATCATTTGGAGGGGTATTCGCATTTGAAATTTCCGGCAATCAAACCACTGTATCCGGAAGAACTGCCCCCGCAAGAGGATATTTTCAACGTACTTCGCAAACGGGACGTGCTCGTGTACCATCCATATGAATCATTCGATGCGGTAACTGATTTTATCATTGAGGCATCAGAGGACCCGGATGTGATGGCAATCAAAATGACCCTGTACCGTGTCAACGGGGAATCGAAGTTGATTCCGGCATTGGCACGTGCGGCCGAATCGGGCAAGCAGGTAACGGTGGTGGTGGAGCTGAAAGCCCGTTTTGACGAGGAACGTAATATTGCCTGGGCGCGTACGCTTGAAAAAGCAGGCTGTCACGTAGTGTATGGGCTGGTTGGCTTGAAGACGCACGCCAAAATCATTCTTGTCATACGTCATGAGCGCAACGCACTCAAACGATATGTGCACGTAGGCACAGGCAATTATAATGAAAGCACGGCGCGCGTGTATACGGATATCGGATTGTTTACGTCAGATCCGGTACTTGGCGAGGATGCTTCCGAACTGTTTAATGAAATCACGGGATTCTCTGCGCTCAAGACTTTGCAAGCTTTTACGGTGGCTCCAACGGGAATGAAGAACAAGCTGTTTGAACTCATCCGTAGGGAAGCTGAGCAAGCATTGGCAGGTAAGCCCGCCCGGATTATTGCCAAGATCAACTCCTTATCCAATCAGGAGATGATCGATGAACTATATGCGGCTTCCCAAGCAGGTGTGAAGATTGATCTTATCATTAGAGGGGTCTGCTGTTTGCGTCCGGGTGTGGAAGGATTCAGCGAGAACATACGTGTCATCAGTATTGTAGACCGCTTCCTGGAGCATTCCAGATTGTTTTATTTTGAAAATGGAGGCAATTCCGAGTTGTTTCTGTCCAGCGCAGATTGGATGACGCGCAATTTGACCCGCCGAATTGAACTGATGTGCCCGATTTATGATGACGGGATCAAAGAAATGCTGGCAGATATTCTGCATTTATCGTTAAGAGATAATGTGAAGGCACGCCAGCTTATGCCTAACGGCAGCTATCAATTTGTGTCCAGAAACGACAAAGAGGCTCCCATCAGGAGCCAATCTGAAGCGATGAAGGTTAGAAATTGGAAGAAGGTAGAATGGACCACGACAATGTAAGATTCCATGCCTTTTGGAAATCCTTGGCAACCGATTCTAGCTCCCGTTGTTCTAATATGGGTTCACTCTTGCTTTCCAGACGAAGATGCAGTGCGTCATCCCCTGTAGTGGGATTGATGCTGGTAATCATTCCCGACTCACTCCGATCCATGCCAATCGCGAGCTGGAGCAGCGAGCCGAGCCGATGTACACGTTCCTCGTCGGAAGGCTCCAAAATATCGGCATGTGTGCGTAGCAAACGGGGAGTCCGGTTCTTGGGATGGTAATCCGCGATCAACGCGGCTAGTACCGTTTCCCTATGGGATAAACCGCCAATGCCTGCATGTAAAATCCAGAACACGGAATTCTGGCGGAAATGATAATAATTCAAGGCAGCCCCCGTCTTGTAAAGAGTTGCTGCGGTCAGTAACAAGCGCTTGTCCATAGCAGCTGAGGTTCCGTTAGCTAATGTGTCATAAAGACGGACGGCGTACTCGTTAACCCGCTTGACATGCGCTTCGCTAACCGGGACAGCAAACGAAAGGATATTGCGAATGGATGTGATAAGCGGATTAGCTACCACGGGCTGTTCAGCGTTGACCAGCTCATGAAATAGGCCGTCTCGCAGACCCGCTCCACTGACCAAATACGCGGAGCCTTGAGCAGCTTCAAATATCGTTTTCAATATAATAAGACCCGGTACAATGATGTCGGCTCTGTCCTTGGACAGGCCGGCTGTTTTTTTGCGTTTTTCATAGGGCAGATGGGGCAGACTGCCATAGAAGTAATCGACATCTTCTATCGTCATTTCGTAATGGTGCGTCACAGGAAGTGAGTAATCCAGTCGTTTCTGATTGATTTTAGCCAAAGTACGCAGGGTTCCACCTAGCCCGATGAATGGCAGACCCGGATTGGAGAAGATCCAATCATGATTTTGCAGGGAAGAACGGACAAAGCTCTCCATTTCCTCAATCTGCTGAGGAGACCATTCGCCATTCTTGACCTCACGTCCAAAGCGCCAATTCATATTGACGGCGCCAAAGGGAAATGACACAGTATGCAGTCGTTCTCGATCGCGGAACAACGTAATTTCGGTACTGCCACCCCCGATGTCAATAATGATTCCGTCACTCACATTCATAGTGTTCACTACTCCCAGAAAACCGGCATAGCCTTCTTGCTCTCCGCTCAGTATTTCCAGTGTTAAATTTGTCTCCTCCGCGATCCATTGGACGATTTCGTCCGAATTCGTGGCATTGCGGATGGCTGCTGTTGCTGCTGCACGCATACGGACAACCCCGTGCATATGGCATACCGCCATAAATTGGCGCAGCAATGGAGCGATGCTTCGAATCGCCTCCCGTTCCATACGGCCGTTGGCCCCAACCTTTTCGCTCAGTCGGGCAGCTTCTTTGCATTCCTGCACAATTCGATAGGCTCCTGTCTCTGTCATTTCATAGATCACCAGACGTATGGAGTTTGAGCCAATGTCCATGATGCCAATTTTGCTATTCATGAGTTGACCTCCTTGTTGAAAAAACGATTTGCCGGTAATTTCCGCTGCTCCGTGCAAATGGTAGTAGATTATTGTCATTGTATCAGTGATGTTCGGTGCATGCTACCGTTCGCCATGATCTTGTCGAAATAGACACATGCCGCGGACAATCATCCAAGAATAGAACATTCCTGTTGAGTATGTATAAGTATACCTGACGGCGAAAGGAGAGGGTTAGATGAGACAACTTGCAAGCAAATGGCTAAAGACGAAGGCGCTGCTGCACGATCCACATACCGCCGTTTATATACCGGAAACCTGTCTATATAGTGAAGATCAATTGCGCATGATGCTGCGGCGGCATGCTTTTGTATTTATAAAACCTGTAAAAGGAGGCGGAGGAATCGGAGTCATGCGTGTGGCAAAGGAGCGTAGAGGATACGCCTGTACGCGTATGGAGCATACACATCGGTTCAGTCATTTTAGAGCACTTGTATTCGGAATCCATAAGCTCCGAATCCAACGTCCATATCTCATTCAACAAGGCATCCAACTGGCAAGTATTCAAGGTAGACCTGTCGACTATCGAGTCAAAGTCGTGAAGGAAGGGCAGACATGGGATTTTCGTGCGGTGGTTGCACGTCATGCTCGTCCCGGACTGGTCATTACAAATCTGTGCAAAGGGGGAACTTTGCTGAAGGGAACAGAGGCGCTTCGGATGATATATCCCCGGCGGCTTGCTATTCAAAAGCGGCGCGAAATCATTCAACTTACACAGCGCTGTATTCCTGTACTGGAAAGAAGATTTCCTGGGATCGGACAACTGGGATTTGATTACGGGCTTGATCAGAGTGGACGGGTATGGATTTTAGAGGTTAATACAAGACCTCAATAAATTTCTGATTTCTTTAAAAAAATTCCAATATAATCTATTAACAAGACGCTAAATATAATATATTTATATAAATAATAAAAATATTTTTTTTGTGTTCGAGCGTCAAAATTCTGTGTATAAATATTGTCCACATTATCCCCTGTCACATATATGGGTTAACGACACTTACCAACAATTTATACACAGGATCTCCACAATTGACTGTGGATAACAGAACGCTTGTTCCGATTTTGGTATTTTGATAGAATAGATTTTGAAATAAAAGGAAAGGTTGTGTCGAGGATGGCTATGCTGACGGATGAAATGCTTTTGGATTCCTATCAGATGGCAATCGAGCTTAAACTTGAATGTGACTTCATTGCACTGTTGCTGGCTGAGATTCACAAAAGAAATCTAGAGATGAATACAGCCGTAGTCCTTCATTAGACCGGACAAGCTCTCGTACTGCGACTGTAAAGTCATTCAGGGTTCGAATGACTTTACAGACAATCACTGCAACGAATAGGCACACCGTAAAAAAGGGTATTTCACTCCAAAGATTCAAATTTGGAGTAAAATACCCTTTTTTGTCATAGTCTAAACTAGACACTACAATTTCATGTTACTGCTGTGGCCGGGAGACAACTTGGCATCTGGATCTACATAGACCTTGGCGTTGTTGACTGCCGTAGGAGCTTCACCAAAGCCGACCGCAATCAGCTTGAGCTTGCCTGGATAGGTCGTAATGTCCCCTGCGGCGAAAATGCCGGGAATATTTGTTTCCTGGCGAGAGTCGACCACGATAGAGTTACTTTCGATTTCAATTCCCCATTCAGCAATCGGGCCAAGTGTGGATACAAATCCAAAGTTAACGATCACATCGTCCACTTCAATTTCCTGTGTTTCTTTGGTTTTTACATGAGCAAGAGTGACTTTGGTAATCGTGTCTTCTCCATGCAATTCTGTAATTTCCGTTGGTGTAATAACGTTTACTTTGGAAGCGAGGAGGTTTTCGACACTGTGTTCATGCGCACGGAATTTGTCACGGCGGTGAATCAATGTAACCTGTTCTGCAATCGGTTCCAGCATAAGTGCCCAGTCTACAGCAGAGTCACCACCACCGCTAATTAGCACTTTTCGGCCTGCAAATTTGCTCAGGTCGCTGACAAAGTAATGCAGGTTCGTTTTTTCAAAACGTTCGGCACCTGGAAGCTCCAGTCTGCGCGGCTCGAAAGCACCCACACCAGCGGTAATAATAACCGCTTTACCATGATACTCGCCACCTTTGTCTGTTTTTACGATGAAGTGGCGTTCTTCCTTTTTCTCTAATGATACGACTTTCTCTTCTAGCTGCACCTCTGGATTAAAGTGGTTCATTTGTTGAACCAAATTGTTAACCAGTTCCTGTGCAGTCACTTTAGGAAAGCCAGCGACGTCATAGATATATTTTTCAGGATAAAGGGCTGCAAGCTGGCCGCCCAGTTGGGGCATACTTTCAATTAAGGTGACGGACGCCTGACGCATTCCCCCGTAAAAAGCGGCGAAAATACCGGCTGGACCGCCTCCGATAATAATCAGATCGCGGATTTCCGCACCTGTGGATTGAGCTGTCACTCTAAAACACCTCCGAAAGGGATAGTATGGGATTTGTAGATATTGAATCAGCCGCATAGAGGTTCAGATAGCCGCCGAACGCATGATTCACTGTTTATCATTATAAACTGCTGGGTTCCGCTTGCAAAGTTAAAGCGGTTAATATTTGATGAAGACTTTTCTGTGAGTATAAATTAACCGTTTTGAGAGAACAGCTGTGAACAATTAATGATTATGTATATCGGAAGGGGTAGAAGCATGAGCAGTATTCCCAAAATTGTCATTGTGGGCGCCGGATATGGCGGTATATTGACGGCACAGCAATTGCAAAAGGAGCTCAAGCACAATGAGGCGGATGTCACGCTGATCAACCGTCATGATTACCACTATATTACGACACATCTTCATATGCCTGCGGCAGGTACAGATACGATTGAACATTCAAGGATTCCAATTGCGCAGCTAATCGATGAGTTCAAGGTGGATTTAGTCAAAGGAACGGTTAAGGAAATCATACCAAAGGAGAAAAAAATCGTGCTGGAGGATGGCTCGCTGTCCTACGATTATTTGGTCATCGGACTAGGCGGGGAGCCCGAAACATTCGGTATTCCGGGGATGGATAAGTTCGCGCTGACGATTCGCAGTATTAACTCGGTTCGCCTGATTCGTGAGCATATTGAATACCAGCTGGCCTTGTATAAAAATGACGGTAAGCCAGGTCGCCTCAATTTTATAGTTGGGGGCGCTGGTTTCAGCGGCATTGAGTTTGTAGCGGAGTTGGCGGATCGTTTGCCACAGCTGGCTAGAGCGTATGACATCGATTTTAACCGGATTCAAATCATTAACGTCGAGGCAGCTCCTACGGCACTGCCAGGGTTCGATCCTGAGCTGGTGGAATATGCGATGGATGTCCTTAAGCGCAAGGGGGTCACCTTCCGCATTGGAATTCCGATTAAGGAATGCTTGCAGGATGGTGTAATCGTTGGTGAGGGTGAGAAAATCGAAGCGTGCACGGTGGTCTGGACGGGAGGGATCCGTGGAAACGGATTAATCGAGAAAGCCGGATTTGAAGTGATGCGTGGTAGGGTGAAAATTGACGATTTTCTGCGTGCACCGGAACATGATGACATTTTCATTATCGGGGACAGCTCCCTGATGTTTAATCCTGAAGGACGCCCCTATCCACCGACAGCTCAAATTGCGATGCAGCAAGGGGTCCTTTGTGCCAAGAATCTGGCAGCTACTCTTCGCAAAAAGGAATTGCACAAGTTTGTATTTTCCAACAAAGGGACGGTTGCTTCTCTTGGAAAAGGCGAAGCCGTCGCCGTGGTGGGCAAACGCAAAATAAAAGGCTGGATCGCAGCACAGTTGAAAAAAATCGTAGATATCCGCTATCTGTTCATCATTGGCGGGATTCCGCTAGTGCTGAAAAAGGGACGGTTTTTCTAAGGCAGAAAGGTTTCCACGACTCCAATACAGGAGCTTGGAGACCTTTTTAAGTAGAGGTAATCAAAAAAAAGGTATTGACTTATAACTATATGGCGACGTATAGTATGGTTACAAATTATAGAGGGGGACCTTCACGTTGAATTCTGATTTTAACATCAATGCTGATCCCAGGAAAATAAATTTATTGACTGAAAAGTTTCCAAATGTGGATTCCCGATCGTTGAATACGTTAGTACTTTTCGTGCAGACAGCTCACGAGGTGTACAATGGGGTGTCTTCCAGACTGTCTGAGTATGGGGTATCTATTGGAAATCTTAAAATTCTAATGCCTTTGTATTTGTATGACCATTCATTAACTCCGTCCGAGTTGGCTGAGTATTCCGGAGTTACACGTTCAACAGTAACCAGCGTAATTGACAAGCTGGAACGGGACGGGATCATCCGAAGAAGTACGTTGTCGGATCGACGTATGACCGCGATTTCTTTGACTGATGAAGGAAAACAGTTAATGACGGAAAGAATTCCACTGTTCATTCAGCTTTTTTCGGATTTGATGAATGAATTTACGCAGGAGGATCATGATCTTTTTGCAACACTCTTACAGAAGCTTTCCTCAGGTGTTGAACGGATAAAACAGGAATAATCAAATTTCCCGGCTTAAATAGTTAGACGTCGTACTATCAGGCTCCTTATTTGTTTTTGACTATTATTTTTAACTATCATTGGCTAAATCATCATGAAGGAGAGTTTATTGTAATGAACAAAAAGATCATCGTGTACGTTTTACTTGTTGTCGCGTTAGGTACCGGGGGTACGCTAATGGCAATGAGCGGCAAGGATGCTGTGAGTATGGCAGCCCAACAAAAAAATACACTGCTTACGGCAGATACCGTGAATGTTGCTTTTCAGGGCGTAGGGGGAAGAGTAAACACGATTGAGGTGAGGGAAGAACAACAGGTGAAAAAAGGGGATGTGCTCATGACCCTCGATCCTGTAGACCTTGATTTGCAAATTGAGAAATTAAAAACGGATATCGCACAGGCTGATGTGAAAATAAAACAGGCTAAAGACGGGTTGCAAAATCAGTCGGAGAAAATTTCGAATTCAGAAAAACAGGGGCAATTGGACATTCAAGCCGCGCAAGCGGGAGAGTCCTTATTAAACCAAGGCACACGTGCGGAGGATATTGTAAGACAAAAGCTGGCTATTGAAGCAGCACAGCAATCGTTGGACGCAGCTCTGACAGGAGTAGAGACAGCCAAAAGAAATGCGGAAATCGCACAAAAAACAGTATCATCCAGACAACAGGCTCTGGACTTGGCTAAAGTGAATTACAACCGTATCAAAGCGTTATATGATGCAGGAGCTGGAACCAAAGCAGAACTGGATAACGCCAAAAACCAACTGGATAATGCCCAAATCGCGTTAGATACAGCTAAGGATCAGGTTGAAATTGCCAATAACCAGATTACAGCGGCTAGCAAACAATCGGACATTGCTAAAAATGGGATCGCTCAGCAGCAAACCGCTTTGGATAAAATGGAGGCTGGCGCGACTGCTGAGGAACGCCAGCAGGCTCGTATCAAAACAGAAAAAGCCAAGGAAGCCTTGACTCAAACCTCGCAAACACGAAAAGATGTTAAGAATAGCGAATACAATGTGGATCTTCTGGCTCAACAAAAGCAGGCATTGAGTGTTCAACTCAAAACTTTGGAATTGCAGCGCGGACGTATGGTGCTGAAGGCATCTACAGATGGTAAAGTGGCACGTATTGTACCTAAAATGGGAGAGATCGTTTCTACGGGGGCAACGGGCGCCGTTATTGAAACCAATCAGCTATACTACGATATTTATGTGGGCGAGGATTCCATATCACAGTTTAAAGCTGGGGAAAATGTGACTTCGCACGTTGTAGCTTTAGATAAAGATGTCCAAGGCAAGGTGAGGTACATTACTTCTGCCCCTCAGTATACCAACATGAGAATGAGTCGGGACAAAGGTCTGTCGGATATAAGCTCCTTCCAAGTACGGGTGGATGTCCAGCGCACATCTGAATTATTGCCTGGAATGACGGTAGAGGTTGTGACGAAATGAAGGCGTTTATAGAAGAATGGAAGCTGATGATCAGCGGCAAGATGGTTTTTATCATGCTGCTCGTTCCTATCGTAGTAGCTGTAGCCTTTGGATTTGTTTTTAAAAATAATCAGCTTAACGATGCCTCTGTAGCTGTAGTCGATTTAGATCATAGCAGTTATAGCCGACAGCTTATTAATAAATTAGATGCATCGCAGTATATTGATGTACGCCATGTGCAAGAGAACGAAACCGATCCGAATTTACTTTTATATAATGAAAAGTTTTTTGCGGTGATTTACCTTCCAGCTGGGTTGGAGGAAAATAGGATTAAAGGAGTTCAGAGCAACATCGGTTTTTATGTAGATAATACGGTAGGTCAGGCTACTGGAAATCTACGCTCGGCAGTCACAGAGATTATGGCGACGGAAAATGCGATGCTGGCTGGTGGTGGATTAAAGGGTATGGGAATGAGTGACAGTCAGGTTACAGGGCTTACTTCCAATATGCTGCTTCAGCAGCGCCTGTTATATAATCCTACCAATGCTACTTTGATGACCTCGGTTATGGGGTTCATTAATACGGTCATGATTTCACTGATTGGTGCTACTGTACTGACAATTGTCCCGCGATTGCGGGAGCAAGGAAGATTAAAAGAGGAGCTTCAGCATTCGTATAGCTTGATTCTTAGGGTGTTGCCGTATGCGTTAGTAGGATGTGTGTCCTTTTACCTGTCCATTGGTTTGCTCAAGCAAATTGGCGGACTACGCTTTGAAGCGAATGTATGGCAGCTCAGTATTCCATTTCTCCTCTACACGATTACGTTGGGTTTGTTTGCGATGGCTTTAGGGTGGAATGCGGCCAATCCTGGAAAAGCTTCCCCACGCCTCATGCTAATTATACTGCCTTCGTTTTTACTGAGCGGCGCTCAATTGCCAGTGGCTATGCTGCCTCCATCGCTGCAATATGTAAGTAACATTCTCCCATTGACCTGGCATTTCAAGTTTTTGAGAGGTATGGGCTTTAAAGGTGGAAGCTTAAAATATTTTATTCCCGAGTTGGGAGGCTTTTTGATCTTACTAAGTGGTTTGCTGCTTATTATCTTTATCCTGATCGCTTTGGAGAAAAGAAAGCTGGCGAAAAGTGAGGATACATCCGTAGGGGGCGAGCCTGTGCTGCAATAATCAGAGATATCATTCCTTGGTTATGACCTGGCAATCATAAAGAATACGATTTAATCAGGCACCCGTGAGGGGCCTTTTCTCTTCTATTATAGCTTTAGGTCTTATAAAAAAGGATTCCGTCGTCCCGAAAGTGGGAGTTCGCGGAATCCTTGATTGTATGTTGCGACATAGTTCCGACGCTTATGGTTTACAGCTTCAACATGTCTTCAAATGTCTCTTCATTTAACACACTGCCGACATAGAAGGAGCCGAATTCACCGTAACGGGCACTGACTTCATCAAAACGCATTTCGTAGATTAGCTTCTTGAACTGAAGTGCGTCATCGGAGAACAGTGTTACGCCCCATTCCCAATCGTCAAAGCCGACGGAACCGGAAATAATTTGCTTTACTTTGCCAGCATAGCTGCGTCCAATTAAACCGTGGCTGCGCATCAAGGTGCGACGCTCGTCCATCGAAAGCATATACCAGTTGTCGTCCAGGTCACGTTTTTTGTTCATTGGATAGAAACAAATATAACGGGCCTTGTTTAATACAGGCTTCAAGCGTGCGACGATTTGTGGATTTTGCATTGGATCTTCATCTTTGCTCAAATAATTACTTAGTTCCACCACACTCACATAAGAATAGGTTTTGGTTGTATATTTGGCGAAGGTTGTTTTGTTAAAATCATTTTCCAGTTTATTGAGGTCTTCCAGCGTTTCGCGCAGGTGCATCATGACAAAATCAGCCTTTTGTCCGACAACAGTATAGACAGCTGAACTGCCCAGACCCGCTTCCTCGGTAACGTTCCATTCCTTCATAAACTCTTGAAGCTCGTCCAGTGCTCCGGCGCGCTCTTCATCGTCTGCGGTCTTCCATGCTGTCCAGTTGATGGACCGGAAATCGTGAAGCGCATACCAGCCTTCCAGTGTGGAGGCTACTTCGTTGGGAGTTGCTGGGGTTTGTTGAGGTTGATGTTGACTCACGATCTACACTCCTTTACGTCTGTAAATGATAATCAGCTTAGCCGAAATATGTGTACTTCCTTATATCATTCCTGTATCCAATACGTGATGCTTAACCATTATATTGTAGCTCAAAGTAAAGCTTTTCACCAATGAAAGAAGTGTGAAGAATTTTATTTTTACCATGATACAGGTCACAAAGTCTTAAAATAGTTAGTATTCTCGAAAAAAGTAGAAGTCAGACGAATACGGCTGCCAAAAAGGAGAACAATTGCCCTTATTTTGTTGGTCCCACGAGAAGGCAAGTATGATAGAATAGAAAAACATCTTGGAGACCGTTATGTCAGGAAAGGAAGAATGTTGGAATGCGGATGAAAAACCTGCTGCACTATACTGAGAACCACCGCTACTGCGTTTATCGGGAATTTGGCTTGAGCGCACTGGATGAATTGATGCTGGGAAGCGTCTATCAGCCGATGGTAGGCGCATTTGCGGTCAGTCTGTATCGACTGTTGTTCCAGCATGTGCCAGTCGGACAAGTCGGTTATTCGCCGTTGGAACAGCAGCGTCGCCTTTTTCTGACACTGGGACTGGAGCCGAGTGAGAAGGGACGCAAGTATTTGATTGAACAGACCTCCAAGCTGGAGGCCGTCGGTCTATTACAGACGTCCAGGCTGTATGCACCCGAAACGGACGACTATATGTATGAATATGAGATGCAGCCGCCGCTCGCACCTGCTGAATTTTTCAGAACGCAGCATCTCACCCTTTTGTTGAGAGACAAAATCGGTAAGTTTGCAGTGCTTTCTCTGAGAGAATCGTTGTGGAGTAGGGAATCTAGCGAATGGTCGCAATCTTCCTATAATAAAGAAAATATTTCGATTCCTTTCTACGAGTTATTTGAATTGAATACCCATGTTATAGATTATGAACTGGAACAGGCGCTGTCCGAGGTGTCCACTAGCCGTCAGACTGGACCACTAGCGTCAGAATCGGAGGAAGCATTGAATTATGCAGATATTATTCTCCGTTTTCCGCGTGAATCTGCCAATCGCAAGCACGTGGAGCGTCTCCGGTTTGAACACGAGCAGTTAGGCATGGTCAATTACGTTGTTCGCAAATTTGACCTTTCTGTACAGGATATTAGTCGCTTGCTGGATGAGGATGGTATTTTTACCGAAGCAGGCGACTTGTTGCTTGACGAGCTTCAGCTTCGGGCTAGTCAGCACTCCAGACAGGATCGGAAGCGTCAGGAGGAACAGCAGGTACAGGCCGCCAAAGTGGTCGCCTTGCGCCAAAGAGAAGCTTCCACACCTGAAGAGCCGCCTGCAGAACAGGCTGTGGAAATGGAATTTTATGTGGAGGTTCCACCACAATTCACAGCCAAGTGTGACATTCACCAATATAATATGATGTTGCGCAACGAGCCTTATCGCCGTTTGCTGCAAACCTTTTTCCCCGGCACGGTTCCCGGTAACCTGCTGGATATATTTGAGAAGATTGATATCAGCTATAAGCTGCCCGGTGAAGTCATCAATGTGCTGATCCATTATTTGATGTCACTGCTCGTATCGGGGAGCGATCAGCGAATTAACCGAAACTTTGTCGAGGCCGTTGCTTCCAACATGCTGCTTAAGCAGGTAAACACTTACGAAAAAGCCGTTCAATATATAAGGGATCAAGCCAAGGTAAAAGGAAAACAGTCCTCTGCTTCTCCTTCCGGCGGTCGATCCCGCGCATATGCCAAAAATAACGGGCCAGCCAAGCCATCCATTCCAATCGTTCAGGATCACCCTTCCGAGGAGTCTGTATCTGAGGAAGAATTGGATGAACTGCTGCGTCTGGCCGAACGAATGCAATCCGGAAAACAGAAAAAAGTCTAGTGAATTTTAGGTTTTATGAAACTATTAAGCGAAGCCAATTCAAATAGATGTCGACTTTATGGCGGTCAGTAGCGGAGCGGATGGAATCGTTCTGGAGAAGCGATAGCGTTCGCCTTTGCCACCGGATTTTCACCTTTAAATTTCTATTACGATAGAAAAAATCTGGTGGCAACAGCGATCGTAAGAATGATCCATCCGCGAAGCGTCTCCCCCATAACTCTGCACATTTTAGAAAGGAGGAGCGTTCTTGGAATCACTGGGCGATTTGCTACAGCAGATGCAGAACCCTTCGTTTCGCCAGCGCACTCGCAATGTAGCCGATCAAGTTCTAAATGATCCGCTCGTGCAGGAGTTTTGTGCTGCGCATCCTGATGTGGACGAAACACAATTGCGACTCAACATGAGCATGCTCTTTCAGTATGCCCGGGATCGTCGAAATTGCGACAATTGTCCGGGGCTGGAACGGTGTCCTAACGATTTTCAGGGCCACTTTTGTAAGCTGGCCGTGGAATATCCGAATGGAACAGCCGAAATCGTGGACATTCGGACCCCATGTGCGAAGTTGGTTGCTTCCCAACATGAACAACGGGTGCGTCAGCGAATTAAAAGCTTTTATGTGGATGAACGCGCCCTTCTGGAGGGATATAACGCTCTTGAAATTGCGCGCAAAGATTCACAACGTATGCCTGCCGTCACACAGCTATTCCGTTATATTGAAGAAACGAAAAGTCAGGGTCTATCCAAAAAAGGACTGTATCTGGAGGGTACGTTTGGTACGGGTAAAACTTTTTTGATGGGCTATCTATTGCACGAGCTGGCTCTGTCGGGTCTGAACGGTGTGATCGTGTATATGCCTGATTTTGTGGAGGACTTAAAGTCTATGATTCAGGACGGGCAGAAGCTGAAGGAAACGACCGAAATGCTCAAAAATTGTGATCTGCTCGTATTTGACGATATTGGTGCTGAAAATTTAAGCCCGTGGGTACGGGACCATGTGATGGGCTCCATACTGAATTACCGAATGAATCGCAAACCGACCTTTTATACTTCCAATTATTCATTGCAGGGGCTGGAGAAGCATCTTAGCTTTACGAGCAAGGACGGAGAGGAAATGTACAAAGGACAACGCTTGATGGACCGGATTCGTCCTTTTGTAGATGTCATTACCGTAAAGGGAAAAAATCAGCGGGGGTAAGCGTTTATCCGTCTGCTATTTTGATATCTTACAATTAAAAGACTATTGTGATATAATTAAAAGGTGTCGAAACAGACATTACAGGTTATAATAATCTTGACTTTTCTATAAAGGAGGAACATACAATGGCAATTGTTAACGTGTCCGATCAATCCTTCAACGCAGAAGTCGAAGGCACAGGAACCGTTTTGGTTGATTTTTGGGCGCCATGGTGCGGTCCTTGCAAAATGATCGCTCCCATTCTGGAGGATCTGTCCACAGAAGTTGGCGACAGCGTCAAAATCGCGAAGGTGAACGTGGATGAAAATCCAGAGTCTGCTTCCCGTTTCGGCGTGATGAGTATTCCTACCCTGATCGTTTTCAAAGACGGACAGCCTGTTGATAAAGTGGTAGGTCTGAACTCCAAAGAAGCGCTGAAAAGCATGCTTACTAAACACCAATAATCATCGCATGTGACCCATGCTCCCGCGGGGGCTTGGTGGAGCGGCCATGAAAGGTCAATGCCTCCGGTTGTAAATACCGGGGGCGTTTTTGTGTATTATTCCTATATATTATAAGTAGTTAGTTGAGCAGTCATTAAGAATGGAAGGAGGAACCGGGCGAATGAAACCTTATGCGGAGGACTTGCAGAATCAGGAGAAGGCGCTGGAAAACATACGGCACAAATTAGCGTTACTGCCGGATGCATCAGGCTGTTACCTGATGAAGAACAGCGAAGGCACCATCATTTATGTCGGCAAGGCCAAAGTGTTGAAAAACCGGGTCCGTTCCTATTTTACAGGTAGCCATAACGGCAAGACGCAGCGACTGGTTTCCGATATCCGTGATTTTGAATATATCGTTACAGGCAGTAATATGGAGGCGCTCATTTTGGAGTGCAACCTCATTAAAAAGTACCAGCCGCGCTATAACGTGCTATTGAAGGATGATAAAACCTTTCCGTATTTGAAAATTACGAACGAGGCACACCCCAAGCTGGAGGTGACCCGTCGCGTTCTGAAAGATAAAGCAAAATATTTTGGACCGTACCCCAATTCCTACGCGGCACATCAGACGAAGAAGCTGCTGGATCGTATGTATCCGTTACGCAAGTGTGGTGTGATGCCAAAAGAAGTGTGTCTGTATTATCACATGCATCAATGTTTGGGGCCTTGTGTGAAAGAGGTCGAGAAGGAAACGTATGACCAGATTGGTCAGGAGATTGGTTCCTTTTTGAGCGGGGGACATGAGGAAATTAAAAAGGATCTTCAGCGTAAAATGCAGGAGGCCGCAGAGGAATTGTATTTTGAGCGGGCCAAGGAGCTGCGAGATCAGATTATCAGCATCGACGCGATGATGGAAAAGCAGAAAATCACCACATCGGATGCGAAAGATCGAGATGTATTCGGTTTTTCAGTAGATAAGGGCTGGATGTGTGTACAGATCCTATATGTCCGCAAAGGTAAAATGATCGAGCGCCATATGTCAACTTTTCCTTTCTACGGTGAGGCTTACAGTGATTTTATGTCCTATGTGACGCAATATTATAGTGACAACCCAGCAGTGCCGCAGGAAATATTGCTGCCGGATTCTCCTAAGATGATGCAGGCGGAACAGGTCAATGTCGATCAACCGGTTGCGGCAGAAACTGCACTTCACAGTGCACCTACAGCCGATGCTACCGGACAGACAGATGACAAAGCGATACAAACGGAGACAGAGCATTCTGCTGACTCATTGCTGGTGGCTGAAGAACGAGCAGCTTATGCAGCAGCAACGAATCAAGGTCAAGTTGGTGACCAAGATGCAGAGATAAAGGAAACAGAAACCCAACTATCCGGTGGACTGGAGGACCCAGCTACGGCGGCTCTCGCTCTGGCTGAATGGTTGGATGTTAAGGTACTTGTACCGCAGCGTGGACTGAAAAAGCAAATGACAGGCATGGCGACGGAAAATGCACGTGTTGCTTTGGATGAGAAGTTTAAGCTGATCGAGCGGGATGAGGAACGGACATCCAAAGCTGCAAGCAATCTCGGACGTGCCATTGGGCTGGATAGCTTGCACCGGGTGGAGGCGTTTGATAACTCCAACATCCAGGGTTCCGATCCAGTCTCCGCCATGATCGTGTTTATTGATGGCAAGCCTGCCAAGAAGGAGTATCGAAAATATAAGATCCGTTCTGTGCAGGGACCCGATGATTATGAAACGATGCGTGAGGTTATTCGGCGTAGATATGAACGTGTGCTTAAGGAAAATCTGGAACGTCCCGACTTGATCGTTGTGGATGGTGGACGTGGACAAATTAAGGCGGCGACCGATGTACTGCAAAATGAGCTGGGTTTGTTCATTCCTGTGTGTGGTCTGGTGAAGGATGCCAAACATAGAACTTCCCAACTATTAGTGGGAGAGTCCTCTGAGGCCGTGACACTTGCACGCAATAGCGAAGAATTTTATCTGCTGCAACGGATTCAGGACGAGGTTCACCGTTTTGCCATCACGTTCCACCGCGAGCAACGCGGCAAATCTATGGTGACTTCTCGGTTGGACTCTATTCCAGGCATCGGCGAGAAACGGCGTAAGTTACTGCTCAAGCATTTTGGATCACTCAAAAAAATAAGAGAGGCCAGCGTTGAAGAATTCCGGCCTCTCTCTATTGGGGATAAGCTTGCGCGTCAGATTATAGCTGCCCTTCGGGAGGAGGAGTCGTAGAATACGGCTCCTCTTTTTTAATAGGTTCAAACATAATTCGATTTGGCTTTTTAGGACTAAACCAATAAATGATGTAACCCACAATGGCTGGAAGTAAGATCCAGAATAGACCAGCGCTCACATTCACAGTGTCTCCCAGACTCATTACACTAAGCCCCATTAGAATGCTGTCAAAAATAACGTGGCTGAACATGGCGGCAATAAAACCGTAACGCAGGAACACAAAACTGAACAGCAAGCCAAGAAAAGTCAGCTCAATAGGTCTGGAAATCACCGGATAGATTGGATAAAGTGTATGTCCCAGTGCCCAAATCAGCGTGGTGATCAGACAAGCAACAAAAGTGTTTTTCACTATTTTTTTGACCATCGGAATACCAAACAGACGGTAGACAGTCTCTTCTCCAATACCTGCCATCCAGGCCATAATCGGCAGTAACCATGGATAAGCCATATTGTAAGGGGATTGCGTGGCATCTGTTGTGGAGAATGTATTAAATGTGCGCTCCAGTATAAAGAATAAGATGGATTGTACCCCGAGTAAAATAAAGGCCCACAAGTAGCCAACATACATACTGCGAAGCACATACAGCCCGTAGCCCGGCTCTTTCGCACGCGGCCATGCATTCAGTCCAACCTGACGCATAAGTCCGTCACCGCCGACCAAGGAGAAGTAGAGCGCTACTGCCATGAAGAAGGTAACACCAATCTGGAACACCATAAGAAATATAAGCATGCCCTTACCGCCTGCTTCTGCTTGCAATAAAGGCAGCATGTTCATTGTCCCAGCTATACTTGCAATAAAGTATATAACGGACAGAACAATGCCGCGTACAAATGAAGTATGTCGTCGGGTGAGTGACGCATACACAATGGCAAGAACACCCAGCACAAAGCTAAATAGGGCATAACCCGCATAGGTCATCCAATTCGCCCAAAATGTTTGCTTTTCGATATAATCGGTATAGGACGACGGGGCCGAAAAGCTTTGAGAGAAGGAGCGAACATCACCGTCTTCGAAAGTAAAAGCCAATGTAAGTACCGAGACGCCGATTTTTTTATCGTCTACGGTATACTTTAATCCACCTTCTTTTTCAGTGGTGGCGAGCTTCAAGTCCGACGGCTTAAAACCAAAGCGCTTAACCCATACTGCGGCCGCCTGCTCCTTGGCTTCAAGCGTCATGCCGTCCTCAGCTACACGTATAAGCCTGTTACGTGCTTCTTCATCCGTAGAAATATCAGCCTGTGTGTAATTGGTACTGGAGGTGATCCGTTTAAAGCTAACGACCTTCCCAGTGGATAAATCCACATGAATTTGCAGTTTGCTTTTCGCTGAGGATTCAGGCAGATCAACCCGAAAGGTTTCGTAAGGGTAATTTTTCTTCCATGTACGGTCGTACTGTTGAAGCAGTTTTTCTCTAGATAAATAACCGTACAAATCTGTTTCGGCCTGATAGGTCACGACAGGCTCCTCTGGCTGTGATTCAGTATAGCCCAACTCGGAGCGGGCAAAGTCCAATGCGTGTATGACCGCTTCTTGTTTGCTGATGACCTTTGCGTTCATTACTGATTCTGGACTCGGATTACTAAGCGAGGGAATAAGCAATTGAAAGATAAAAAAGCAAATCAGGCCAATCCCGCCCAGCAAGCCTAATTTTTTGAAGTTGGCCGTGAGCACGACCGGTTTCCCGATAGGATTCATGAGTTTCCTCCTTAATCTGTAAATAAGAACATCCATTAAAGATATCATACTGCACAGGTTCCCGCCAACAGACCAGCGATATTCATGAAAATAGAGTGAAAGCACTTTAAAGTTCCAATAAAATAAGATAAGCTGCGATTAAACGATGCCCATTCGCAAAATAAAGCCAATTTCACGTTTTTTCGGCGAAATCGGTTTTGTGATCTGGATATAGAAGGATTATAATCTTGAGGCAATGCCTATAAAATACATAGGTAATGATATACAGTTGAGCCGAATTTCTATGGGAAAACGGGGGAACCATGTTACTGGGGTGAATTTTACAGCCGATCCTGCTGGATTGGATGTGTAAATAGGGCATACTGTGCTGCCCGAATCCGTCAGCTAACCTCGTAGGCTGTGAGCAGGGACCAAGTCAGGCACTCGGTTTTCCGGTGTCTTTTTTTGTGTGTATATGTGCGTGTAAAAGTTTGCTAGTTAAGTCGCTGCGCGTTCCATTTGATCTTCCGATCGCTGTTGACTCTGAATTTTATTGAATTAGGAAACCCTAATAAGGTTAAAATTCAGACTCAAAGGCGAGCGCTACCGCTTCTCCAGATCCAAATGGACCGCTGCGCTGCTGCCTGCCTTAAAGTCACCAAACGTTTCATTAGGTAGTGAGGTATGAAGTAGTGAGTATTGAAAGGCAAAAGTATCCCGCTTTGCGGATACTTTTCTGTTTTATAAAAGAAACGGACGAAAGAAACTGAAAAGAGATTGGTGATTTTATGAGATGACAGTAGCGGAGGGGGCAGAATTGTTCTGAAGAAGCGAAGCGTTTGCCTGAAAGCTTTCCGTAGGAAAGCTCGCATCGTAAGTATAAGCTATCACCGGATTTTAACCATTAAAGGGCTTATAGAATTAGAAAAGTATCCGGGGGTAACAGCAATCGGAAGAATAATCTGCACCCGGAGCGATCTCCATGCTCATAATTCACCAAGTAGGAGAGAAGTGATGAATAGATGAATCCCAATGCAAGCTGGCTCCGGCTTTCTCCACCGCAGATATTCGTTGCGGGCTTTGCCATTATCATTCTAATAGGTAGTTTATTGTTAATGCTGCCGATCTCCAATACAACAGGAAAGCCACTTGCGTTTATAGACGCTTTGTTTACTGCCGCTTCCGCGACCTGTGTTACAGGGCTTGTCGTAAAGGATACGGGGACCTTTTTTACAACCTTTGGTCAAGTTGTTATCGTTGCGCTCATTCAGATCGGCGGCCTGGGCTTTATGACTATGGCTACCTTGATCGCGCTGGTGTTCAAACGTCGGATTTCCTTACGGGAGCGCCTCATTTTACAGGAAGCGATGAATCAGACCTCTGTCGAAGGAATTGTCGGATTGATTCGTAAGGTGCTGCTGTACTCGCTGGTCATTGAGGGCGTATGTGCTGCAATATTTGCGATTCGCTGGTCGTTTGATATGCCTGTAGGCAGGGCGATTTATTTTGGGATTTGGCATGCCATCTCCATGTTTAACAATGCTGGTTTTGACTTATTCGGGCACTTTCGCAGCCTGACAGGTTATGTATATGATCCGATTGTTAATTTTACAGCTATGTTCCTGATTATTTCAGGCGGCATTGGTTTTGTAGTGATGTCGGATCTGGCAGAATATCGCAAGCGCAAGAGACTGTCCTTGCATACTAAGGTGGTACTCAGCATGACGGGCGCTCTGATTGTAGTCGGCACGCTCGTGATTTTTGTATTTGAGTTTACGAATCCAAAGACTCTTGGCTCGCTTGATTGGGGTGGGAAACTGCTGGGATCTTTATTCCAGTCCGTAACCCCTCGTACCGCAGGTGCCAATACACTGGACATTGCAGGCTTGCGGCAGGCTACGCAGTTTTTTATCATCATACTCATGTTTATCGGGGCTTCTCCTGGCTCTACTGGAGGCGGGATTAAGACCACAACATTCGCGCTGCTCATTGGAGCCGTGATTTCGATGATACGGGGGCGTGAAGATATTGTGCTGTTCAGGTACCGACTTGCGCAGGGACGAATTTACAAGGCTTTGACCATTACACTGCTGGGGCTGCTGTTCGTGATCGGGGTGACCATGATTTTGTCGGCAACCGAAGATCATCATTTTCTGATGATCTTGTTCGAGACGGTGTCTGCGTTTGGTACGGTGGGGCTGTCGATGGGGCTTACACCTGATTTGACAGTCATAGGTAAGCTGGTGATTACCCTGACGATGTTTGCAGGTAGACTGGGGCCACTCACGCTAGCTTATGCACTGGGGCCGAAAAAGGGTAAAGAATTATATCGTCATCCGGAAGGCAAAATGATTATAGGATGAATCATTTCATGATATGTAGTATACATTTCGTGGGTTTAATCATTTCAGGATTTTGCAAAATTCGATACCAGTCGCTCCGAAGTCAAGATATAGACGAACTAAACCATTTCGATCTATATCTTCTTCATTGGAAGTCGCTTATGGGATTTTTGCAAAATCCTCATTTATGAAATTGATTCAGATAAGGGAGTTTTCGAGTAGATATGAAAACGCAGCAGTTTGTAGTTATTGGCTTGGGGCGGTTTGGCTCAAGCCTGGCTTTGCAATTGGTGGATATGGGGTGCGAGGTGCTAGGCATTGACCGGAATGAGGATGTGGTGGACAGTATGAGTGAGATGTTGACACATACTGTCGTGGCGGACGCTACCGATGAAGACTCATTGCGATCACTGGGCATCCGTAATTTCGATTGCGGCATTGTTGCTATTGGTGATGACATTCAGGTAAGCATCCTGACCGCCATTTTGCTGAAGGAGCTGGGTGTGAAAAAAGTCGTAGCCAAAGCCATATCTGTGCTGCACGGGCGTGCGTTAGAGAAGCTCGGTGTGGACCGGATCATTTATCCAGAACGGGATATGGGTATCCGGGTGGCTCATCAGCTAGTCACGCCTAATTTGCTCGATTATTTGGAGTTGTCCAAAGAATACAGTATTGTGGAACTCAATGTACCTGCATGTCTGAATGGAAAAACGCTAGCAGAGCTAAATGCCCGTACTCGCTTTGGTTGTAGTGTCGTGGCGCTTCATACGGCGAACGGTATCCTGATCGCACCGACGGCTATGGATCGGCTAAAAGCAGACGATATTATGGTCATCATCGGCTCGAATGACAATATCGGTCGCTTTGAGGATGAGGTTGTTAATGTTAATGAAGAGGGTTAACCCTCTACACCATACGGTAGCCTGCAAACGACGCACGTGTCTCGCTAATCCAGCGTCGTGCTGTCGGACCGAGATCGGTCGTCTCCGAGTAAATGAGGGAGGTCGTTCGGCGTGTCTCCTTCAAATCGGGCAAGTACAATGCAGTGAGTCCATTATCCCGCAGCAGTTCGCTGCGCAAATAGGATTTGGGTAGCAAGGCAGAAGCCTTACAGGTTGGAAGCAGGCGTACAATCGCCTCAAAGGAGTCGATTTCCATTCGGATATCCGGCATGATGCCGCTGCGCTGGAACAAGTCATCCGTCAGACTGCGGTACCAGGTTCCTTTGGAGAATATAATCATCGGCAATCCTTGCAGATCTTTCATCGAGGCCGTTTCTGTCTTGACGGTTAATTCATGTCCAATGGGAACAACAAGCTCCAAATGATCATCAAATAGCGGAATGCAACGCAGTCCAGCTTCATGAATGGCAGACCCGACAATACCGGCGTCTGCTTTTTTATCACGTACAAAGGCGACGATTTCATGGGTTTTACCGGTGAGCAGCTTCAGCTCGGTTTGAGGATGCTTGCTCATGAAAGCTTCGACGAGGGTAGGCAGCGTCGTTTGGAGTGTCGTGAGGCTTGCGCCGAGTGTAAGCATACTCTGGGCTTCATTTTTGTGCTGGGACAGCTTTTGTAAAAAGCGAAGCTGTCGTTGCCGTTGCTCTAGTGCGAATGTATAAACAAATCGGCCAGTGGACGTAATTTCGAGCCGTTTGCCCCGACGATCAAAGAGATTCACACCCAGCTCTTCCTCCAGCTTGGCAATTTTGCGAGACAGGGCAGGTTGGGACAGATTCAGCAGTTTAGAGGCTTTATTCAGGCTGGACTGCTCGACAATGACGGCAAAAGCGTTCAAATCCTCAAACAAATCATCACTTCCTCTCTATATGCAAAAAAGACATAATAATTAATACGTATATTGCAATTCCATTATAAGCCGAAAAGGAGTAACATGAAAGCGACACAAGATGTTCACACTTTTGTTTTTCCTTATAAGGGACACCTTGTTGGACATTTCCTGTCGGGAACTGTCATTTTATATGTTATATTACTATTGAAAACGCTATTATTGGGAGAAGGGAGCATGACCTAGATGAGAGGATTTTATTCCAGAAAGCTGCATTCGCTTCTTGGCGTCATTCCGTTGGCTCTATTTTTTGTTGAGCATTTGGTGACGAACTTCACAGCGGTGGAGGGCGGCAAGGAAGGATTTAATCGCAGCGTGGCCTTCCTGAATGGTTTGCCGCTGGTTATTGTGCTAGAAACGTTATTCATCTACTTGCCATTACTGTTCCACGGGATTTATGGCTTGTATATCGCTTATCAGGCTGACCCGAATGTCAAAAGGTTCGGCTATTCACGTAACTGGCGCTTTCTGTTCCAGCGTATTTCTGGCGTCATTACATTTGTATTTATTATCTGGCACGTATACGACACACGCTTTCAGGTAGCTCTGGGTAAAGTAACTCATGAGGAGCTAGGCGGCGTTATGCATGGCATTGTGACGAACCCGGTTTATTTCATTTTGTATTTAATCAGTGTCGTTTCGGCATCCTTTCACTTTGCTAACGGACTGTGGGCATTTATGGTCAGTTGGGGGATTACTGTGGGACCGCGTGCGCAAAAAGTATCTTCTTATATCTGTATGACCCTGTTCGTGGTGGTGTCTATCGGCTTCATCGCTTCCCTGCTTGCATTCCGCAGCGCGGAATTTCAGGAAACGGCAACTGCCTTGGTGCAATGCAGCGCTTTTAAACAGCTACTGTAAATGAGTCATATCCATTATACATCGTGTTGAGATTCTATTTTTAAACGTAAAAGGGGATTTGGTTAAAATCCTGAAAAAAAGGAGTGAGCAGAAATGGCAGCATCCAACATTATTGTCGTGGGCGGCGGTCTGGCAGGTCTAATGGCTACGATCAAGGCGGCAGAGGCGGGAGTTCACGTTCATTTATTTTCTTTGGTTCCGGTCAAAAGGTCCCACTCCGTTTGTGCTCAAGGCGGCATCAATGGTGCGGTAAATACAAAGGGTGAGGGAGACTCACCCTGGATTCACTTTGATGATTCGGTCTATGGCGGGGACTTTCTGGCCAACCAGCCTCCGGTAAAAGCGATGTGCGAAGCGGCTCCAGGGATCATTCATCTCATGGACCGCATGGGCGTCATGTTTAACCGGACACCGGAAGGACTGCTGGACTTCCGCCGCTTCGGCGGTACCCAGCATCATCGGACCGCCTTTGCTGGTGCGACGACAGGACAGCAGCTTCTGTACGCTCTCGATGAGCAGGTACGGCGCTGGGAATCTGCTGGTTTGGTGACCAAGTATGAAAATTGGGAGTTTTTACAGGCTGTACTGGATGATGAAGGCATCTGTCGAGGGATTTGCGGGCAGGATTTGCGTACGATGGAAGTGAAGACTTTTGCAGCGGATGCAGTTATTTTGGCGTCTGGTGGCCCCGGGATTATTTTCGGTAAAACCACGAATTCCGTCATTAATACGGGCACAGCTGCTGGTGCGGTGTATCAGCAAGGCGTACGCTATGCGAACGGTGAGTTTATCCAGATTCATCCGACGGCTATACCAGGGGATGACAAGCTGCGTCTCATGTCCGAGTCGGCACGGGGAGAAGGCGGTCGTATTTGGACGTATAAGGACGGTAAGCCATGGTATTTCCTCGAAGAAAAGTATCCGGCTTACGGAAATCTGGTCCCTCGCGATATTGCAACACGTGAAATATTCAGTGTATGCGTTGATGATGGACTGGGTATTAATGGCGAGAACATGGTCTACCTCGATCTGTCCCACAAGGACCCGAAAGAGCTGGATGTAAAGCTGGGCGGCATTATTGAAATCTATGAAAAATTCGTCGGTGACGATCCGCGCAAAATCCCGATGAAAATATTCCCGGCTGTTCATTATTCAATGGGCGGCATGTGGGTCGATTACAATCAGATGACGAATATACCGGGCTTGTTCGCGGCTGGTGAGTGTGAATTCCAATATCACGGTGCGAACCGTTTGGGTGCGAACTCGTTGCTGTCAGCCATTTACGGCGGGATGGTAGCTGGACCTAAGGCTGTGGAATATATCAAAGGCTTGAAAAAATCTGCACGGGATATAGCTACTTCCGTATTTGATGCGGCAGTTAATCAGCAGACGGAGAAGTATGAGGGTATTTTGCATATGGACGGAAAAGAAAATGCTTATGTTCTTCATAAAGAGCTGGGCGAGTGGATGACGAACAACATGACTGTGGTTCGTTATAATGACAAGCTGGAAGCTACGATCCACAAGATCAAGGAGCTGAAGGAGCGTTACTCTAACATTAACATCAATGACGCTTCGCGCTGGAACAATGCGGGTGCGGCGTTTACACGGCAACTGTGGAATATGATGGAGCTGGCCGAAGCGATGACCAAAGGTGCGCTATTGCGCAACGAAAGCCGCGGGGCCCATTACAAACCAGACTTCCCGGATCGCAACGATGAGGATTTCCTGAAAACGACGATTGCGGACTGGACACCGGAAGGACCACAAATCTCGTATGAAGCGGTGGATGTTTCGCTGATCAAGCCGCGTATTCGGGATTATTCCAAGAACAAATAACGGAAGGGAGTGTATTTAGATGTCGGAGCAAGCAGTGAAGTCGAATAAAACAGTGAAGTTCGTTGTGACCCGTCAAGCTGATCCTAAAGCCAGTTCCTATACGGAAGAATTCGAATTGGCTTATCGTCCGGGGATGAATGTGATTAGCGCGCTGATGGAAATTCAGCGTAACCCGGTGGACAGCCACGGTAAAGAGACGGCTCCGGTGTGCTGGGAGTCGAATTGCCTGGAGGAAGTATGCGGAGCATGCTCCATGGTGATTAACGGCAAGCCGCGTCAGGCCTGTGCAGCGCTCGTCGATAAGCTGGAGCAGCCAATTACGATCGCGCCGATGAGCACGTTCCCGGTAGTTCGGGATTTGGTCATCGACCGCAGCCGGATGTTTAATGCGCTCAAGAAGGTCAAAGCGTGGATTCCGATTGACGGTACCTACGATCTGGGTCCTGGTCCTAGAATGGCAGAGAAAAAGCGTCAGTGGGCGTATGAGCTGTCCAAGTGCATGACCTGCGGTGTCTGTCTGGAAGCTTGCCCGAACGTCAACGAGAAGACGACGTTCATCGGACCTGCGGCGATTTCTCAGGTTCGCCTGTTCAACAGCCATCCGACAGGGGAAATGAATCAGGAAGAGCGGCTGGAGGCGTTGATGACGGACGACGGGCTGGAAGGGTGCGGGAACTCGCAAAACTGCGTACGCTCTTGCCCGAAAGGCATTCCGTTGACAACTTCTATTGCCGAAATGAACAAGGAAACGACCAAGCATATGTTCAAGCGCTGGCTGACTGTATAGCACTAGACAGCGAATAGGTTATGCACAAACAGGCTTTTTCTCAAACTGGAGAAAGCCTGTTTTTTTGCGCTCAGGAATGATGGAGGGTAACATGGAGAAAGGAGCGCGGGATAGCAGTTATGGTATAATTATGGTATTGTGTATCGTTTTTGGTGAAAAGGAGGCTGGACAGGTGACTGTGCAACCGATAACGAATCGACCTGTCACTAGGTCGGATGTAATGAAGGGATTACAGGATCTGGGAGTTCAGAGCGGCATGACATTGCTTGTTCACTCGTCGATGCGCAGCTTTGGACGCTTTGTTCCAGGCGGGGCCTCGGCCATTCTTGCCGCGCTAACCGAAGCGGTTGGCCCGGAAGGGACGCTGGTAATGCCGACACAGTCTCATGACTTGACTGATCCCTCGACTTGGATGAACCCTCCTCTGGATGAGTCATGGTGGGAACTGGTACGCGAGGAAATGCCCGCTTATGATCCGGCCTGGACGCTGACCGGAGGGATGGGCGTCATTGTAGAAACGTTCCGTGGTCTGCCAGGAACCAAGCGCAGCGGACATCCGCATGTTTCTCTGGCGGCACGTGGACCTGCTGCTTCAGACTTGCTGGAGGCGCATGAGCTTGATTTTGGGCTGGGTGAGCATTCGCCCTTGGCAAAGCTGTATGAGGCAGATGCCTATGTACTGCTGTTGGGCTGCGAACATGACAGCAACACGTCCTTGCATTTGGCGGAATATCGAACAGCCTATAATGGACGAGAAGTGATCACGCATCAAGCTCCTATGATGGTGGATGGAGCAAAAGCGTGGGTATCTTTTCAGGATTTTAATATTACCTCAGATGACTTTGAGAAGCTGGGACTTGATTTTGAACGGGACTGTCCCTCAGCCTTTATGCGGGTGAACATTGGGGAGGCTTCATGTTTTTTCGCGAGGCAACGTGATTTGGTAGACTATGCGGAGCAGTGGTTGTCCAACTACCGCTAAAGCTTCTGGACAGTAAGAATTTCTAAAAAGTGAGATCAAGGAATAGATTGCAGGGGGGAATGCATATGGAGAAGACGCCGCACACCCGCCGCGAGAGTCAGGATGGCCCGCATCAGGGGTCCGCTATCCCTCCCGGTTCTTCGCGGCGTTCCATTTCAAATGAACCAGCCAATCCTTCGCGCCGCCATTTTTTGAAAAAAGCGGCTTTAGCCACAGCCGGAACCGCGCTTCTGGCTGGAGGATATGCTTCCTTATGGGAGCCTAATCATTTGGAAATTACACGCTTCAACTTGTTTCTCCCTCGTCTTCCGTCTGCTTTTGACGGAATCAGGGTCGTACATTTTAGTGATGTGCACTTGGGTTTTCACATGGATGAGCAGGATCTACGCGAGCTTGCGGACCGTATAGCAGGTCTGAAGCCAGATTTGCTCTGTTTTACAGGCGATATTGTGGATGACTATGCAGTATCCATGAAGGCTGCTGTTCCAGTTATGGCTTCTATGCACGCCACACTTGGCAAATTTGCTATTCTGGGCAATCATGATTATAGAGGCTTACCAGCCGGAGTACAGGAATTGTATCCGAAAACCGGGTTTACGTTGCTGAGAAACGAGCATGCGATTGTAGAGCTTGCGGGACAGCGTGTAGCCTTGGTCGGTTTAGAGGATAACATCATGGGCAAGCCCAATCCGCAGCGTGCCATTCACGGACTACCTGATGAGATGTGCAAGCTCCTGCTGATGCATGAGCCGGACTATGCAGATGTGGCGGCGCAAATGTCCTTTGATCTTCAACTGTCAGGGCATACGCATGGAGGACAGGTACGCTTGCCGGTCATTGGAGCGCCGATGCCGCCTCCAGGTGGACGCAAGTACATCCAGGGACTATTTCATGTGGGAACGGAGAGAATGCCGCTGTATGTCAGCCGAGGCATTGGCATGACACATCTGCCGATTCGCGTGCTGTGCAGACCGGAGCTTAGTGTCATTACGTTAAAATCCGGCCAATAGGCCATGATCTTTTTTTCATCTTTATCATATATGTTGGAACTACATAAAGATGGCTCGAATGTAGTGTAGAGATGTAGTCGTTTCGGACAAAGGAGTGAGGTTCAGATGGATCGTATTGCTGTCATTTCAGATATTCATGGCAATTGGCCTGCCTGTGAGGCGGTGCTGGAGGATATTGCTTCCCGAGGCATTAGCCGTGTGTTTTGTTTGGGGGATCTGATCGGCAAAGGGCCTAGCCCGTGCGAGGTTCTGGATGCTGTCCGTCAACGTTGTGAAGTGGTCGTGCGGGGGAATTGGGATGAGCTGGTTAGTATTACGGATGATCTCAATTTTAGCTGGCAAGCCGAACGCTTGGGGGCAGAACGAGTGCAGTATTTGGCACAGTTACCGTTTCATTATGATTTCAGAATGAGCGGACGCCGTATCCGTCTGGTGCATGCCTCGCCGCAAAGTGTATATCACCGTGTGCAGCCATGGGATGAGCCGGAAAAACGGCTTGCCATGTTCGATCCGTTAGCAGAAGAAAATGGAAAAGTTGTTTTTGCTCCGGATGTCGTGGGATATGGTGATGTGCACAATGCTTTTATCCAGCATTTTCAGGGAAAAACACTTTTTAACGTCGGTAGTGTCGGGAATCCGTTAGATGTTACGCAGGCTTCCTACTGCATTTTAGAGGGGGAGATGGGAGAGGAGCAGCCTACGTCCTTCTCCATTCATTTTGTACGTGTACCTTATGATATAGAACTGGCGGTAAAACAAGCGGAGGAAGCTGCTGTACCTTCTTTGCCGTATTATATTCGAGAGCTGCGCACAGGAATTTATCGGGGGATTCAGGACCTGGATTAAGTATGGAAACATTCATTTCTAAAAGCCAATCCATCCGCAGGAGGGAACATTGTGCTGACCAGAGAAATGCTTCGTCTTGGGCTACCGGAGCTTTACACCCGTCGAGTCCGATTGCGCCAGTTAAGAGCGGAGGATTATCCCGCGCTGGAACGGATCCTATCCGATCCATTGGTGATCCAATATGTGAATCGAATTCGCAAGCCAGTCTATACACGAATGCGGCGTCTGGTTGCGCAAATTAAAATATCTGCTGATTCACTAGATTCCCTGCATTTTGCGGTGGAATGGCATCAGAGAAATACAGGAGAAAGCAATTTACTTAGTGAATCCAATGAGCTTACCTCCTCACCGTTGCTCGGTATCGTCTCTTTTCAGCAATGGAATGAAAGAACGGGTGAGGCACAACTGGGCTATATTCTGGATCGTCCTTTTTGGGGACAGGGGCTGGCTACAGAAATGGTAGGAGAAATGCTGAATTTTGGTTTCGGATCTTTGAAGCTCAAGCGGATCGAAAGTCGTTGCCAAGAGGATAATCAGGCTTCCATGCGCGTGCTTATTAAAAATAAGATGCGCCTGCTGCGTACCATTGGTGCTTATGATCCCTCAGGAGTGGTACCGAGTGTATTGGTATTTTCGATGACCCAAGGGGATTATGCGTAGAAATGACAATGGAATATTTTGTTACAAAGATGAAATATAACTGCAAAACAACTCTAACACAGGACGGGTACAATACAGACATGACCCCCTTTTGAATAATATATGTTGCTGGGCCCGATGATTCGGGTCCTCTTTTTTTGTGTTTCTATTGCAGCTACCTACGATTACTGGCGATTCCTATGATTCATAGGAACGGTTCAAGCTGGCTACCAGCTCTGGAAGCCATTCATGTAGGGAAAGAAACGAATACCCCTCTGCCAGCGCTTTCGAATCGGTACGATCTGCACAGATCCGTTGAACACAGTCACCGAACGATCGCTTGTTTGTCCTCGTGTGAGGATCGTAACGGAGTTTTCGGATTCCTCCAGCAGCCGTTTCACCCAGCACCAGTATTTTTCCCATACGTTGATCACTCCTCTAGGAATTAGTTTTGTTAAGGTAGACGAAATAATGATCCCAAAGGGTACGAAACGATAATAACCCAATTTTACGACTGGACAAACAGATCTTTCAGCACGTTATATGATTGAAAACCAAGAAGAGTGAGAATAAAGATGTGGGAGTTACCTAGACAGGTTGTTTTAGCAGCTCAATATGTACTCAAGATTAAGTATTGACATCATTAGTACGATCTTGTATTTTTGATATTAGGTCGTACGTCCGAATTAAATGTTGGACAGCAAAAATGATTTACCTGTTATACCGAGAGGAGAGAGAACTGTGAACGAACGTATGGTTAACCGAATTCAAACGTGGTGTGCGTGGTCTGGAGCGGCTTTTGTCATTTTCTATGGTTTTACCTGGGTGATATTGGGACATAACTATCCGCCGCCAGATCCGAAGTTCACTGGAGCAGAGCTTGTGGCAAACTTTTATTTCCCGCACCGCGATACTATTTTATTAGGGCAATCCTTATCTACTTTTTTTGGGATGTTTTATCTCACTTGGTCCTGTCAATTGACGGTACAAATGTGGAAAAGGGAGAAGACACCGATCTTGTCGTTGTTGAATCTCACGGGGGGGCTGTTGACTGCTTGGGTGCTCTCCTTTGGCCCGGTGCTTTGGGTTTGGTGTGCTGAAATGGCGGGAACAGCAGATCCAGAGCTGATTAAGGCTGTTCACTTTATAGGCTGGTATACTTACGATATGACATACATGATTACGACGATTCAATCCTTTGCTATTGCTTTGTTTATATTTTTGGATAAGAAAAAACCTGCTATTATGCCTCGCTGGACTGCTTACTTGTCGATATTCACTGGAGTTTCCTTTCTGCCCCTCACCTTTTTACCCTATTTTAAAGAAGGCATATTTGCGCTCAATGGTTACTGGTCTTACCACGTTGCCTTTATTTCATATGGTTTGTTCACATTTGTAGTCAGCTACTATATGGCTAAGGATTTAAAGAGGGCTAAAGTTACCTCTGCGCCAGGCATTGGGCAAGCCGTGAGCCACCAGCATTTTGACTAAGCGGCAGCTATGAAATTAATAGAGTGAAGGTGTTATGATATGAACTTACAAATGGAGCCTGAATTCGTCCAAGTTACGCCGGTTAAACCATACATGTTATGTGTTATAGAGGATCGCACGAAAAATGAAGGGCACGGTATTGTCCGTATGAATCAGGCAGATATGGTCCGTTTGGGTCTGAGCCATGGGGATATCGTTGTTGTCACAGGCAAGCGTCAAAATGTTGCTCTCCTCAAACTCTCGGAGCTGGATGCCGGGGAAGGAGAGATTCAGATGGACGGTATTCTGCGGAAAAATGTTGGAGTGGATATCGGTGAACAGGTACATGTTACCAAGGTAACTCATACACCGGCTCGTTACGTTACATTGATTCCATCCTCCCATACCCAGTCCTATTTTATAGAGGAGGATCAGGACCAAGGCTTTTTCACACGCTTCATCAGAAAAATTCGTCCAAGAGAAAAAGAAAAGCAGGAAAGTGGAGAGGATATTCGGATGTATCGGCGTGTAGTCGATGGATTGCCAACACTCAAGGGAGAACGGATATGTGTGGAGCTTTTTGGTCGTTCATTTGATTTTAAAGTTGTAGAAACGGTTCCTGAGGGGGTTGTTGTGTTTAATGATTCAACAGTAATATCCATCATAGGTGGGACTAAGTTACGTGCGCAAGGGGCAACGATTTCCTATGAGGATATAGGTGGACTTAGCAAGGAGGTTTCCAGAGTTCGGGAAATGGTGGAGCTTCCATTGCGCTATCCTCAGTTATTTGAGCAGTTGGGTGTCGATCCCCCCAGAGGATTGCTTTTGTATGGCCCTCCGGGGTGTGGCAAAACGCTCATTGCCCGGACGGTTGCTCAAGAATCAGGCGTTTATTTTATCCATGTCAACGGCCCTGAGATCATTCAGCAACATTATGGTGAGTCGGAGCAAATGCTACGGAGAATCTTCGAGGATGCGCAGGAGCATTCGGCAGCGATCATCTTTTTCGATGAAATTGATGCGTTGGCTCCTAATCGGGATACCGTGCTCGGTGATATGGAAAAACGGGTGGTCGCCCAGCTTCTTGCCCTCATGGATGGCCTTACATCGCGTGGTAGGATCATTGTTATTGCGGCTACTAATCTTCCTAACAATGTTGATCCTGCGCTGCGGCGTCCGGGTCGATTTGATCGGGAAATTGGTATAAATTCTCCAGACAAGGAAGGGCGGCTTGAGATCCTGAATATTCACACTCGGAAAATGCTGTTGGCTGATGATGTCCATATGGAACGGGTAGCCGCAATGACGCATGGTTTTCTGGGTGCTGATCTTGCTGCACTATGCCGCGAGGCTGTTATGGTGTGCATTCGTGAGGCTCTGCCCCGCATTGATTTTATTCACTCCCAGCTTTCAGGTGAGCAACTTGCCGATATTAAGGTCAGCATGAAGCATTTTGATATGGCTTTGAATGAGATTGAACTTTCAACGATCCGGCAGGTTTCAACCGAAGTTGTGGATGTGAGATGGCAGGACATTGGTGGTTTGGAGGAAGTAAAGGATATTCTCCGCGAAGCGGTGGAACTGCCCTTGAAATACAGTGATCGTTTTGAGTATGCTCATACAAGACCCCCCAAAGGTATTCTTCTCACAGGTGCTCCAGGGACGGGCAAAACATTGATGGCTAAAGCTGTAGCGACGGAGAGTGAAGTGAATTTTATTTCAGTGAAGGGACCTGAGCTGCTCTCTAAATGGGTGGGTGAATCGGAACGAGGAATTCGTGAGATTTTTAAAAAAGCCCGTCAGTCTGCACCTTCGATCATTTTCTTCGACGAAATTGATGCTATCGTTCCCGCACGTGGTAAAGGGGATGGAGGTTCACAGGTGAGTGAGCGTATGGTCGGCCAATTTCTTTTGGAAATGGACAATATAGAGGACTTGCAGGGGGTGTTAATACTTGCAGCCACCAACCGTCCGGATCTATTAGATAAGGCCTTGCTCAGACCTGGACGCTTTGACTTTATTGTTGAACTACCTATTCCTGATTATGATACACGGTTGTCTATTCTTCAGGTACGTTGCCAAGGGGGGGCACTGGGGGAGGATGTTTCGTTTGCCAGTCTTGCCAAAGTAACCGAGGGAATGACAGGGGCTGATCTGGAGGCGCTTTGTCAGCGGTCAGCTATGCTTGCGATTAAGGAATCTATTGAGCAGTATCCCGAAAAACGGTTCTCACGTTTTCATATTGAGCAACGTCATTTTGATACTGCCCTTAGGGGCTTAGGCAAGTTCGTCAGCAAGACGATTTTAGAATAAGCCAACGTTTAAAAGTCAATATGCTCCAATCCAAAAGGCCATGCTTTCGTCCCTGCAATGGAACGTAACATGGCCTCATTTGGCTTAACGCTTTCTGTAAAAAGTTATTTAATGACGGCATGAATAATATTCAAGCCATCTAAAACCTTCTCGTCATCCGGGTCTAATATATATTGAATGGCAATGCCGAATATCGAGCCAATAACCATTCGAGTGATTAATTTGGGAGAAGCTTGTACATTCTCATTGATCGAATAATCACTGGCAATGTACTTTCCAATCACATCCGAAACTTCCTTAAAAAAGGCGCTTAACTCTTTGTTAAATGATGTGGACCACATGGCCATATTAAAGAAATCTAGTAGCAAACGGTATAGATCCGTGTTTTCCTTGATCAATTCCTGGCAGTACTCAACCAAAAAGGATACCTTTTCTGAAGTCGTGTCTATGTTCTGTAATTTATTTTCGATATTATTCAAATATTCTTGCTTTACAGATTTAAGAAGCTCCTTGAATAATCCTTCTTTATTATTGAAGTAATAATTTAATTGACTTAATACTACGCCTGCTTCTTCAGCTATATCACGCATGGAAACGTTAGCATAACCTTTGGCAGATATACATTTAAATGCAGCAGCGAGTATTTTATCAGATGTACCATTTCCTCCCTCAGTCATGTAGAAATCCCCTTCATTTAAATTCGGTCGTCCGTGCAAGAAAAGTATAAAATTTTATTCTAACCCTGTCAATTATCCATAGCGGCAACCAACAAGAAGTTAAACTGTTTCTAAAGACACTTAAAGGTGATTGGATCAGCCTGCAGATGCTTATTGAAAATCGATTTTATAGGGGGGGAATATGCTTAAGAGAGCTAAGAGGCGATTGGCAGCTGAGCAAGGATTTGAATCTGGAGAAGCGCAAGCGTTCGCCTTTGCAATGGGATTCTACCCTTTAAAGGGCTTATATAATCCAGAAAATCCCGTTGCAACAGCGATTGTAAGATCAAATCATTCGCATAGCGGTGGATCACCGTCGAAGCCTATCCATTTATTCCCCTAGAAGCTTCAAGAAATTGGCCGGCACCGTAATTTGCTGATTATTAATCATAATCTTCCGAAGCTCCTCTATGGAGTCCTCTTCACCTCTAGCGTCTTTAATTTCCTTGATCTCACGATGTAGACGCTCCATTTGGAGATCTAGCGCATTAGCGGAATCTGCTGCGCTCTTTAATTCACGTGTCAGACTTTCGGGCACAGACTGGTTGTACTTATAAAAGATTTTATGCTCCAGGCTGGCCCAGAAATCCATCGCAATGGTTCGAATTTGCACCTCTACGCAGACTAGCTCCTCACAATCCGACATGAATACAGGGACTTGAACCAGCAAATGCAGGCTCTGGTAACCGTTCGGCTTGGGATTCTTGATGTAATCCTTAATTTCCAGCACCTTCAAGTCACTTTGTCTCTGAAGCATGTTACTGACATCATAAATGTCAGAAATAAAAGAGCAAGTAATACGTAAGCCGGCGATATCCTTAATATGATTTTTGACAGCATCCAGGGATAACTCGCTATTTTTACGAAGCATTTTGTTCATGATGCTCTCAGGAGATTTAAGGCGTGATTTGGTATGCTCAATAGGGCTGTAATCGTGCAATGCTTGAAATTCCTGTTTTAATATTTCAATCTTGGTTTCCATTTCGTCCAGCGCAAATTTATAGATTAGCATAAATCGCGTGATGTCATGCTTTAGCTTTTTGATCTTGTCCATAGGATCTTCCAAGTGCATATGTAATTCTCCTCACACATAGATGTCATAATCTTGCTAAGCGTTCGCCTTTGCAATGGAATTATCACCATATAAATTACAATTCCCAACAATCCCATTGCAGTAGCGATCGTAAGCTCAAATGATTTTGAGCGGTAATTCCCACCTTAAATTTTAAAGCGCCACAGGAATTTTACGTTTTTCTTTAAAATAGACCCATTCCCGGAAGCCGATATCCTTCAGCATTGCCTTTACTTCTTCCCAATCATCGCCTACCCGCGAAGGCTTATGGGCATCCGAACCAAAAGTGACCTCCACACCAAAATGGTGCGCTCTTTCTAAAATAGAAGCAGACGGGTACCATCCGCCACTCAGCTTGGTTTTACCCGAAGTGTTAATTTCAATCGCCACATTGGATTCCGCAATTACCCGCAAGGTTTCATCAATGGCTGTATCGGCAGGAATGTCTGAAAAAGCAGGGAAGTTCCCCTTCATTGCGTCAATATGACCCAAAATCTGAAACATGCCACTTCGCGCAGATTCCTGAATGAGCGCATAGTAGGCTTGTTTGACCTCAATTTTACGAGCGTCGCTTAATTTGTTCCAACGGTTACGGTTAAAAATGCTATCCCCTTCGACATTGTGAATCGACCCAATAAGGTAATCAAATGGATAAGGAGCCAGAGTGGAACGATATAATTCAGCGAAATCAGGAAAATAATCCGTTTCCAATCCGAGGAGCACGTCAATACGGCCTTTGTATTCCTTTTTGAGCTGTTGTACCTCTTCTACGTATTCAGCAAGCTGTGACTTAGCCATATAAATTTTAGGAAAAGCCTGATCCTGTTCGCTGCATAGAAAGGGGGAATGATCCGAAATACCAATCGCTTGTAAGCCAGATTGAATACCTGCTTCAATATAATCCCGAATGTTGCCGTCTGCATGACCGCAGCGGAAATGATGGGTGTGCAGATCAAATTTCATAGTCTGTCTTCCTTTCGTAACCAAGGTTTATATTGCGTATGTTGTTCATAGCGAATTACGTTATTCAGAACTGATAAAATTCGTCTCCGGCATCCCCTTCAGATCGCTTAAAAATTGCTGCATGGCTGAGTTTAAATACCGGCCGGATTTATAAATCACCCCTACCGGGTGGCTAACTTCCAATTCGGTAATGTGAATCATTTTTAATGTGCCAGCACGCAGTTCCGAAGTGACCGACAGTCTGGAAATAATGGCAGCACCGAGATTAATTTCGACCATCCGTTTGACTTCCTCACTGCTGGACAACTCGATCACGACATGAGGTACGATTTGGTGCTTTTTAAATACATCGTCCACGAATTTTCGTCCCACCGTATCGGGAGAGAGCAGAATAAGCGGAATTTCCCGAAGGGCTTCAATGGTAGCATGTGGTTGTGAGGCCAGCGGATGAGTAGGAGACACGACTAGTTCGAAGGAATCGTAATACAGAACCGAAGTGCTTAAATTGGGATTACGTTCGATCAGATAGCCGATGCCAACATCAATAAGTCCGTTCTCCACCTGCTGATAAATCATTGAGGAAGCCATGGATTGAATGGAGGTTTTGATGAGAGGGAACTGATCCTGAAAGTAGGAAAGCACGCGCGGTAAAATTTGAATAGCGATGGATGTTGTGGTACCCAGCGCAATGTGACCCTGCGGTGTTTCGTTTAGATCGTACAATTTTTGTCTTAATTCCTCAACAACCTCCAATATGCGCTCGGCGTGTTCCAAAAAAACAGCTCCCCGGTCGGTCAGGGTGACGGGCTGATTGCGGTCAATCAGAATGGTTTTGAACTCATCCTCTAGACTTTTAATTTGGGCGGACACCGCCGGCTGCGTCAAATTGAGAAGTTCTCCGGCTTTGCGGAAGCTCATTGTTTTGGAAATCATGATAAGTGTTTCAAGTTGACTGATGTTCATGAAGTTCCTCCTCTCTTTTCTTAATCTTGTCGCAGCTGTATAGAATGAATATTTTTAGCCAATCCATAGGTTCATATGTAAAACCGTCGTTATGCTTTATTTCATTAAATTATAGGTTATTCGAGCAGGAAGGGCAATGAATCGAAGCAGAGCACCTTAAAGTGTGGTATATTGGGAAATAAAGACTAAAGTCCTGATATCCTTCAAAAATAATCAGTCTAAAACCGGTAAGAAGCAAAGATATAGGACATTATTCACATTTTTTGTGGTTTAGCTATAAAAAATTACCGGGCAGCTGTCGATAAGTGATAGAGAGAGCATTTTGTTGAGGATCGATGCGTTTTACAGTAATATTTAATTAAAAAATTCTAATTTAAATGGGACTTTTGTTGTATGTCTAAAAGCCCATCGTAAAGGGGCGCTTTGATCGTGAAGGCAGAAGTGATAAATCCTTTTTTGGAGTCGGCGCGACGGGTCATTGAACAATTGATCCAAGTATCTCCTTCACCCGGAAATCTTGGTGTGAAAAATGTCGAGCTGGTGGACGACCACATCTGGATTATGATCGGGATGACCGGACAGCTTAGCGGAAATATTGTGTTCGGCCTGAATGAACAGGTGGCGCTACGTATGGTATCAGCGATGATGGGCGGATTTGTGTTGACTGAAATTGATGAGATGGGAAAAAGCGCAATTTCAGAATTGGGCAATATGATTAGTGGTAATGCCAGTACGATTTTGTCCAATCAGGGAATTGTCGTGGATATTACGCCTCCGCAGGTCATGAAATCAGAAAACTTGACCACTTTTGTGCCTCAGCGTGCCCTTTATATTCCGCTCACAGTGGAAGGAATCGGTGAGCTGGATATTCAGGTGATGATCTCTTAATATTAAAGGAGCAAGTTTCTTTAATGTGGAGGGATGACCGTGAGTATACTACGGGACAAGATAGTTGTGATTACAGGTGCATCTAGTGGAATTGGCGCCCTTTGCGCTCAGTTGTTAAGCGAAAAGGGCGCGATTCCTATTTTAACAGCACGCTCGCAGGAGCGACTGAAGCAAGTATCTGCGGGAATCAGCGGCAGGCATGAGCTTATCCAACTGGACGTCACCCGCCAGGAGCAGGTAGAGGCTGTTGCTGCACGAGTATTGGAACAGTACGGACGGGTCGATATATTGCTTAACAATGCGGGCTACGGAAAGTTTGAGTATTTTAATGAAACCGACCTGACGGAGTTTGAACAAATGATGGACGTGAACTACATGGGTGTTGTTCGCTGCATCAAGGCGTTTCTGCCGCAAATGACAGAGCGGGGCCATGGACAGATTGTCAATGTAGCATCGATGGCCGGGAAAATCGGGACAGCCAAATCGTCCTCTTACACGGCGACGAAGCATGCGTTGCTTGGTTTCAGCAATGCGCTCAGGCAAGAGCTGCGCGGGAGTGGAGTGACTGTAACGACGATTAACCCGGGGCCGATCGACACACCGTTTTTTGAGCTGGCAGATCCTTCAGGAGGATATGTTCGAAATGTAAGCTGGTTTATGCTACAACCTGATAAGGTAGCACGGCATATCGTGAGAGCGATGGAGCTTGGCAAAGAGGAGGTTAATCTGCCACGGTGGGTATCTCCTTTTCTCAAGCTGTATCAGTTAGCTCCCAGACTAACCGATAGGCTGGGTCATGGTGTGATGAATAAGAAATAAAAGATGTCCCGTAAGCCATTAGCTATGGTGAGGGACATCTTTTATTTTTGTGATTTGGTAACAGGGCTATTTTCGCATATAATGGAGAGTAACGAATTTACGTATAGGGGTTGGACCTTTTCATGACATTGAATTTTGAATCGCTCGGCGTTGAACAAGATCTGTTGGACAAACTGACTGAGCATGAAATTACACAGCCTTCGCCAGTCCAGGCAGAGGCTATACCGGAAATAATGAAGGGAAAGCATGTTTTGGCGCGTTCACAAACTGGCACAGGCAAGACACTGGCTTATTTGTTGCCGCTGTTGCAAGCGATTGATCCACAGAAAAAGGCTACACAAAAGCTGATACTAGCTCCAAGCCAGGAACTGGCCATGCAAATTGTACGTGAGGGTCAGCGCTACGGAGAGCATCGTGGAATCCGTGTACTCGGTCTGATTGGTGGGGCGGCTATCAAACGTCAAATCGAAAAGCTCAAGGATCATCCACAGCTTGTCGTGGGCACACCAGGACGTGTACGGGAACTCATCGCTTCGAAAAAGTTGAAAATGCACAATATTACAGCCATTGTTATTGATGAGGTGGATCAGATGTTCCAGCTCGGCGGAGCAGGCGATGTAACAAACATATTGGGCACCGCCCAACGTGATCGTCAATTGGTATTCCTGTCCGCAACGCTGAACGATGAGATTCAGTCGCTGGCGAAACGAGAGATGCGTGAATATGTAGAAATTGGGATTGATCCCGACCAGAAGACGGCCAGTGGACTGGAACACTATTACTTTGTATCTGAAGAACGGGATAAGGTGGATATGCTGCGCCGTCTAGTGCGTCATTTTAATCCAAGAAAAGCGCTGGTGTTCGTGAATACAACCAATGCCATCGGGGAGATTGAAGCCAAGCTCAAGCATATGGGGCTGACTACGGCGTCCTTGTATGGAGATGCGGATAAAGTCACGCGTAGCAACGTGTTGGCCCGATTCCGCGAGGACAAGCTCAAAGTGCTGGTCGCTTCGGATGTGGCAGCCCGTGGTCTGGATATTGAGGGCCTTGAAATGGTCATTCATTTTGACCCGGCTACGGATAGTCAAGCTTATGTTCACCGTGCAGGACGGACAGGACGGATGGGACGCAAAGGATTGGTGGCGTCGGTTGTCACCGACCGTGAAACGTTCATCATGCGTAAGTTCTCCCGTGAACTGGGCATTGAGATCGCAGAGCGTGCGTTGCACGGAGGTCGAGTAGTTGTGCCGCGTCCGGCGGATGCCAAGCGTGCACCTGTAAGACCATCCGAGGCCAGATCCATGTCTGACGGAGCACAGACGGAAAACCGTAAGGCACCTGTTCGTACCGAAAACGGACGTCTTGGCAGGAATTCCGCGAACGGTTCAGCTCCAGGCAAGAGCAAAGGAGCAGCCTTGTCCAAAGCAGGAAAAGCACAGCGTGAGCGTGATCGCAAAAACAAGGGTGCACCAAGATGGCTGAAGGAAAAAGGATCAAAACCGAACGAGTAAGGGAGAAGAGGGGGAGCCATGGAACAACAGCCTGTGTTGCAAATTAACGGACTGACCGGCGGATATAGCGCCAAGCGCCCGGTGCTGCATCAGATTTCGCTGGATGTGAAACCGGGCGAAATGGTAGGATTGATCGGTCTGAACGGGGCCGGGAAAAGTACGACCATGAAGCATATTTTGGGCCTGATGACACCGCAGGCCGGAGAAATTCGTGTGCAGGGTCATAAGCAGGATGAAAATCCCGAGGAGTATCAGGGAGCCATTGCTTTTGTACCTGAATCTCCAGAGCTGTATCCTGAAATGACGGTGATGGAGCATATGGAATTCACGGCCAGAGCGTACGGAGTTAGCGAAGCAGATTTCCGCACACGTAGTGATCAAATGCTGGACTTGTTTCGTATGCGGGATAAAAGTGGAAGTATGTCGATGCACCTGTCTAAAGGGATGCGCCAGAAAGTGATGATTATGTGCGCATTTTTAGCGGGACCGCCGTTGTATGTCATAGATGAGCCTTTTTTGGGTTTGGACCCGCTTGGTATTCGTTCCCTGCTTGACTTTATGTTAGAGATGAAGCGTTCGGGTTCGTCCATTCTGCTCAGTTCTCATATTTTGTCCACGATTGAAAATTATTGCGATCGTTTCATTGTACTTCATCAGGGTGCCATCATTGCACAGGGTACGCTGGACGAAGTGACTGCACAGGCGGGTAAGCCGGGCATGCCGCTGGAAGATGCATTTTATGAGCTGGTACAGGGCAGGGAATGAGCATGGATTTGCAACGTTTGCATAAAGAAAGACGTGTAGCGTTCTGGGGACAGGTACTGCCCTATCTGGGCTATGTCATTCAGAGCGGTCTGGCGGTGGTCTTCGGCTTTGCACTGATTGCCTTTGCCGCATGGTACACGTCGCTGCTGATGCATACTCCACCGGATTTGCCCATCCGCTGGATCATGCTTATAGTGGCTATTCCGATTGCTCATGCGAGCTTTCGTACGTATTTAAACGCGGCGGATATTGTTTTCCTCCGTCCACAGGAGCACGCGATGCACGATTATTTTAAGGCCAGCCGGATTCGGGGTGTGGTGTATAAAATATTCGGTTTGCTATTGCTGTCTATTATCGTGTGGCCGCTGTATATTCGCAGTGATGCCGCGCCTAAGCCGCTGCTACTGACCCTGCTACTGTTCGTGCTGTTAAAGCTGCTATTCAGCTATGGCGGCTGGCAAGAGCTTCGCATGGTATCGATTGGCGGAAGTGTAGGCTATCGTCTGCTTCGGTGGGTGTTGGCTGTGCTGATGGTAGCCGCATGGCTATGGCAGCCTCCACTACACAGCGTGCCATTTATCATATTGGTCGGTGTGGTGTATGTGCTTGTTCTGCGTTTTCCGGTCAAGCTGCTAGTGGCTTGGGAAAAGCTGATTCGTACAGAGGGTATGCAGGCTGCTCGGGTGATGCGCACTTTGGGCTGGTTTGTCGATGTGCCCGCCCTTACGCAGAGAGTGACGCCACGTCGTTGGCTGTCCTGGTTGGGAGGTAACATACCTTGGAACAGAAGGGGAGCGTATCGTTACCTGCTGTTTAAGACGTTCCTGCGTACAGAGCCAGCAGGTATTGTCATTCGGCTTGGAATTCTGGGGTTGTTAATTATATATATCACCCATGCTAGCTGGATTGGTATTGCAGTATATTTATTTTTCATATTCCTCATTGGTGTACAGGTCACTTCACTAAGGCAGTATCACAAGGATTCGTTATGGCTTCAGTTATATCCGATTCCTGCGCATAGTCGTCGTGCGTCTTTTCTCGACTTTGTTGTTCGGTTGACGTTGCCGGCTGCTGTGGTTCTGTGGCTTCCTTTTCTGGCAAAAGGAAAGGAAGATCTACTGTCTACACTGCTCACGCTGCTTGGGGGAGTTGCAGTAGTGTTCCTGTTACGAGGCGCTCAAGCCAAAAAATGGCGTTTGGACGGGCAGGATGAAGAAGAAGTGTAATGTGTATCTATGTGAATAAAGTAAAGGCTAATTCGCAAGCAGCAAGAGCTGTCTGCGAATTAGCCTTTTTTTGTAAGCTCACTGCTATCGTAGCCGTGGGTGCAGATATCCGTCTGCTTATATAAAGATCGTTTTGCTGATGATAACTAATAAAATGAACAGTACCAGAATTGTTCCTGTGCTTGTGAATGCGCCGTAACCACCGTAACCGCCTCTTGTTTCTTCTGCTCCCATGCTCATTCTCCTCTCGGTCATTGTGATAAAGGATACATCGTATCTTATGAAGTGGATTTTCAGATTGCGTGGGCCAATGCTCAGGTGTGTTGCCGAATCGCCTTATATTTTTCATCAGATGTAGGGGAGGATAGAGGAAAAGACACGTATTATCGAGAATAGAAGAAGTACGTAGTCATTATCACTTGGAAAGTGGGAAAGACGAGATGCTGGTAGATAAGCTGCTCGTGAACATATTTCTTGTGTTTGTACCGTTATTAGTATATAGCGCTTTGTCAGATCATCGGCATAGGAAACATACCCCGTTGCTTATGGGAGGGGTGTTGGGTGTGTCTTCTGTGCTTTGCCTTATGTTTTCGTACATTTGGTATGGATTATATTGGGATCTCCGATATGTTCCTTTGATCCTCTCTGTTTTATATTTTGGTCCTAAGGCAGGGCTTCTGAATATAACGCTGATAGTGATGGCTCGTATGTATATAGATCCTGAGTCTATGGTGGTGAGCTTTCCCAGCATGATGTTGTGTTATTTGGGCCCTCTCTTGGTAAGAAAAAAGTTTATGCAGCTCAATAGTATGTTGCTTCGGGTGGGCATGAATATGCTAATGAGTATATGGACCAATATTGCCATGCTTATATTTTTGTTAATACATTCCTGGGCCAATGGCAGGCTGGATAAGGATGAGGTCGAGCTGATCCGGGCAATACTCTGGTTCGGTGTGATTCAATTCCTAAGCATTGGAGCCTCCTCTTTCTGGATGGAGTTTAGTTTGGAACGGGAAGAAATGAGAAGAAAGATTAAATATGCTGAGCATCTGAATACCTTAGGTGAACTGGCTGCCTCTATGGCTCATGAAGTACGGAATCCGTTGACTGTTGTTAAAGGGTTCCTGCAAATGGTTCAGTCAGGGCTAGAAGGGAAAAATCGCAGATATATTGCTTTGGCACTAGCAGAGGTCGATCGGGCTGAAAGAATTATTAGCGACTATCTGAACTTATCCAGACCGCAGATTGGGAACACAGAGCTGATGGATCTGTCTGGCATGGTTCAACAGATTGTTTTGCTTTTGAAACCGATGGCGACCAAGCAAGGAGTAAGACTGTATACTGAGCTAAGGAATGAAATATACGTACATATGGATCGTAATCAGCTGTTACAGGCGTTAATACATGTGACGAAAAATGCGATCGAAGCTGCGGATGATGGGGGCAGGGTATACATAAAGCTGGCGATTCAGGAAGAGAAGGCATGTCTGCATATTAGGGATACCGGAAAAGGCATGAGTCAGGAGCATCTGGAGCGAGTGGGTACTTTGTTTTTTTCAACCAAAGAGGTAGGAACGGGACTGGGAACGGTCGTCTCCTTTCGAATCATTGAAGCTATGAACGGAAGTATACACTATGAGAGTGAGCCCGGAGTCGGAACCGAGGTAGTCATCCTGCTGCCACTCGCACAGAAATCTTTGCTCGCTGCTGAAGGATAGTTTGTTGCGAAGTGTCATTCACAATGGTTCAGCCCATTAAAAAGCGGTATGCGCAACATCTGGCATACCGCTAATGATGCTATATTTAATCTGTTACATATTAGGTGTTCAACAAATCTTGTGCGCCACGGTAAACAATGTCATACAGGTCTTCCAGATACTCTTCCTCGATACATGAGAATGCGATTCGGAGGTCATATTCACCCAGCGCAATTGTTCCTACCCCATATTGTTCCAGCAAATGTGTGCGCAGTCGTTCAGCGGACAAGCCGTTCAGCTTGAGACACATAAAATAACCCGAATTGAAAGGATAGTAGCTCCATACATCTCCGTATTTTCCACTATCGAGCAACGCTTTGACTTTGTTAGCCCGTCCCTTCATAATCTGGAACTTTTCTTTCTTCTGTTGTTCAAAGTCCGTTGACTTGAGGGCATCCAGGACGAAGGTTTGAGATGGGTGAGGACCGCTCGAAATCGTTGCCCGAATAATCCCTAATGTTTTTTGTTCCAGTGCGCTCAGTACATCCTGATGTTCCGAAGCAAAGGTAATAAATCCGACACGGAAGCCCCAAACGAATTCTTCCTTGGTAGCTCCGTCAATTTTGACGGGTAGAATTCTCGGATGAAGTCCAGCTAACTGACCGAATAGTGATTCATGCAGGGAGTCCTCGAAGAACAGACCAAAATAAGCGTCATCCGTCACAACTACGACATTGATGCCCGCTTCCGCGGCTTCCTGGATGGCAGCAACAATTGCTTTACCCTCTTCCACTCCCGGTGTGTAGCCTGTTGGGTTATTCGGGAAGTTCAGCACAACGATCGCTTTGCCGTATTCTTTCTGTGCCAGTAGCGCGTCGCGTAATCCTTCACTATTAAAACGTTGATCCTCTGTGAACAACGGGAAATTCACCAAACGTCCATGACGGCGAATACCGAAAGTCAGCTCATAGTTTTCCCAGTTTTTGTCTGGATAAATGACAGCGTCCCCTTCATCCGTGAACAGGTCGGCAACGATGCTCAAACCGTGGGTCAGCGCGTTCGTAACTACGGGAAGGCCGTAATTTTTCCCAGCCAATGAAGGGTTTTCCTTCAGCATTTTGTCACGCCATACACTACGAAGTTCAGGTTTGCCCGCAGGGGGAGCGTAAGGGTATAAATCCTTGGGATTGTAAGCGGACAACTTCTCCTGAATGACCTCCAAATGCATAGGACCATTGCCTTCAGTAGCAATGCCAATCGTGGCGTTGTACTTTTTAGCAAGCTTCCCTGCTTCTGCGGATTGACTCAAAATCCCTTCTTTTGGGAAATAAATTTCTTTCCCTAAAAGAGAAAGCATTTGATATACATGCTCGTTGCCTGTCTGAATGTTTTGGTTTAACTGCGCTGCCAGTGGATTCATTCCCGTTTCATCCTTCCAAGTCATTTTGATTACATATTATAGCATTACACACGGTAAGCGTCACGCAAAAGCATCTGGAACATAAAAGCGCATTTTTTTGCTTAATGACGGCGCTGAGCTTATATTATAAATTAACGGGATAAAGGACAACCAAAGATGAACAAGAGGAGGTGCAGATTTTGCTGGATACATCTGCGTCATCGTTTATCCTGTTGTCGGCTTTCGCCAAAATTGTGTGCGAGCCGGGCTGGAAGTGGCAGGTACGCGAGAAGCCGATGCCAAACTATGATTTATTTTATGTATGGAGCGGAGAAGGAATAGTGATCTTAAACGGGACGTCGTATCCGGTAAGCAAGGGGAGTTGCTTCCTGTTCAAGCCGGGGGATGATACCCGTGCCACGCATAACCCGCAAAAGCCGCTCATACTTACCTATATTCATTTTGATCTTATCGAACAGCCAAAGCTTATCCCTGCAAGCTACCGTATGCTGGAGGAAACGTTCGAGGTAGAGCATATGCTTGCCAGATACGTTCGACTACGTCTGGAGCGTGCTTACGGAGCTGACGAGGAAGGCAAGCTGATCCTGAAACAACTGATGATTCATCTGCTGCGTGCGGACCGCAAGGAGCCTCAGGAGCAACAGGCCAGTAACCAGCTCACCGAGGTCATTCGGGAAACGGCCAACTATGTGCGTCAGCATCCGGGACTTCCTCATCGCGTTGAGGATTTGGCTGCACGGGCGGGGCTGTCACCGCGTTATTTTTCGATTAAATTCAAGGAGCTGCTGGGTGTGTCCGCGCAATCTCATATTATCAGTATGCGGATTGAGCGTGCACAGCATCTATTACTACATGCCGGAATGAATGTGACCGAGGTGGCAGAGGCTCTGGGGTATCGTGACATCTTTTTTTTCAGCCGCCAATTCAAGCAGTATACGGGGAAAAGTCCGTCTGAGATCCGGTAATGCTATGGACGGTGGACAAGCTGTTTCGGATTTAGGCGTAATGGGATTAACGAATAACGAATATAAAGGATAAATTCCAAAAAGGACCCGAGCAGTTACGCCGGGTCCTTTTTTTATGAGCATTTTGCATCATCCGATCCCGATGCTCATATGTGTAGCTATAATACGGTTACGGTAAATTCACTTATGCTTTGGGATCATGTCGAAAGCAACCCAGACGTTGTCCCATTTTCACTGCATCCCCCGGCTTCAATGCGGGGTCTGGATCAAACGTGCCGTTTTCAGTTAGCAAAACGACAGTTGATCCAAATTCGAAATAGGCGAGATCGTCTCCTTTTGTCCATGAGACGGCTTTATCATCCGTATATTTGATGCTACTCACATTCATTGCGCCAACCTTGACGACCGCCACCTCACCATATTCATGGGCAATGTACGTAATCTGTCGTTCATTGCGGCTAAGAACTGCTCGCATATGTTGCAAGCCGAATTCATTCACTGGGTATACCTTGCCGCGCAGATGTTCTTTTTCTACCAGCGTACCGGATACTGGTGCATGAATGCGATGATAATCCGTCGGGCTGAGATAGAGTACAAAAGCATAGCCGTGTGTGTATTTTTCAAGACGCGGAGAGCGGTTAAGAAGCTCTTCCAGCGTATAGTCCTGCCCTTTGACATCCAAAAGAGTGCCGGACGTAATTGGGCCAGTGAAAGTAATCCGTGCATCCACCGGACTGGTCATCACCTCGGCGTTCGTATCAATCGGGCGCATGCCCGCTTTTAATTTGCGTGTAAAATAGGCGTTCAGGGAACGGTATTCCTTCCATTCCTGTTCCGCCTCATGCGTCTGGATCTGGTACGTACGTATAAAGGTGGGGATAAAAAGTCGGCTTGCACCGCTTTGCGCGAAGGAGCCTACAATCCGGCACACCCACTTGCGCGATGATAGCTCCGTCATGAGCCGCAGCCACTGTTTTGCCATTACAGATCCCCCTTGTTCATTTCCGAGCCGTCTTGGCCGGAACCTGTCCGGCCGCTCTGAACTATATTGACACAGAATGTGACGTAAATCAATACAGTGGACGGCCTGGTGAACGTTCGGTGTCTGACGAAGGCATCCGTTCGAGAAGCCAACGAGCGTAAGCCATCGGCTGAGTGTATGTTTCTTTCCAGACATTGTGCATGCCCGCCTGGCTGAAGCCATAGCGCTGATCACGACCGTTGCATTCGATAAAAACAATCTTGCCCTCATGGGTAATTCCCAGATCCAGACCGACGTCGGCGAGACGGGGAAGGGTTTGTGCCAGTCGGTGCACGATTTGTAACGAGAGTCGCTCCAATTCATTCATCAGCCGGACTGCGTTCGAAGTCTGAACCGTCTCGGTTTGTGATAATACCTCCAGTAGGGAACGGGCCGTACCGCCCTGTGCAACATTGGAAACGAAGGTGTGGGAAGGAGCAATTTTAGCATACATGCCTGTCACACCCCAGATACCGCCATATCCGCGCTGAACTGACACACGGACATCAAACGGACGATTATTGTTCAAAGCAAGCGGTATGGTTTCCTGTACGATATGAGGCACATGCAGCAGTCGTTTGTGTAGAAATAATGGGAGTTCCCCAACATTCAAACGTAGTGTGGACCAACGCTCAGGTATAGCCGGATGAGCACATTGCAAAGTCCAGCCTCCGCGGGAATGCCGCAGACGCATAATTCCTCTACCTACGCTACCGCTACTGGGTTTAATTACAACATCTCCGGTTTCCTCCATCAAGGTATGGATGGAGTAAAGGTTGCCTTGCAATGTTTTGGGGAGGTGGATGCGTAGCAAAGGGTCTTCTTGCAGAATTGCATGTATATGGTCTTTGTGGAAACGGTTTTGTTCATTAAAAATATAGAATCCCTTTTGTACAAGCTTGTTGATATCGCTAGCATTTTCATTTTGCCGATAGAGAGTCCGATTGTGGATGACCGGCGGCAACGGAAGAGTCATCTGCCGATACTCGTTGCCGTGTTTAACAAAAGCCCGGCATGTTCCGGTCGCTATATGAATATCCTCCAGACGAAGAAAGCAGGGGATGAGCTCGTAGCTTAACCCGGCGTCCTCGTAATTGGCGATAGATTCATATCGCGTCCTCATGGCGGGAATGCCCCGGTAGGTTGCCGGGTTGAGCATGACGCCGACATGCAACATGAGTATGTCCGCCCTCCTTGTAGTCACTCCAACTGATCATACTGTGATTCTAGTCCATCATATGTATCAAAGATCGGCCAGGCATGGACGCTAGCCTTGCGGTAAGCCCAAAGTTAGAAGCGAGGCACCTTTCAGGGAGGCAGACGATATGATACAAGATGATTGTTGAAGAGTGTTGGAATAGGGTCAGAAAGTAGGTGAGGTGATGCAGAGGCCGAAGGTAGCAGTCGTTACACCGGGCTCCTTTGTTATACCTTCGCCCCGCAGCAGTTCTGTGGAGCGGGTAATTGCCCACATGGTACCGCTGGCTAGTCATGAGCTCCAAGCGCAGATCTATGGCATAAAGGGAGCAGAGGCACCTGATCATGGCGATGTCGACGGAATTCCCTGCATGCGTTATAAGCGGGGAGCAGGTTATATTTCTGAGGTGATTGCTGATTTAAAGAGATGGTTACCAGCGGTAGTAGATGTACACAACCGTCCGGCAGTTGCGTATGCAATTCGCGAGGCTTTACCCGATAGTCGGGTTGTGTTGACTTTGCATTCGACCACGTTCATCCGGGAGCCCCACCTCAAACGGGAGGAGATGGGTAGGCTGCTGGCATCGATGGATCGCATTATCGTGAACAGTGCGTATTTGGGGGCAATCGTAGCTTCTGACTGTCCCGACGCGGTCAGGGAACGCATCGTCATAAACAAGCTGGGTATCCATCCTGGCGATTTCCTGCCAAGGTGGACTCCTGCAGCAGAAGCGGCCAGATCGGCGCGATTGGACGATTTCGGCTGGTCAAGCCGCCAAATCGTGTTATTCGCGGGCAGACTGAAGCCAGGAAAAGGCGTTCACCGACTGCTCAAGGCCCTGCGGCATGTCGTCCGCGCATGCCCGGACGTACTGCTGCTCATTGCAGGTAGTGCCTATTACGGGCATGACCGCCTCACGCCGTACACGGCGTCGTTGCATCGGCAGATGCATAAACTAAGGTTGGGGAAGCATGTGCAATTCCTCGACTATGTTCCGCATCCAGCATTGGCCTCGCTATATCAGCTAGCCGATGTGACCGTTGTTCCTTCAGTGAAGGATGAGGCCTTCGGGCTGGTCAATCTGGAAGCCATGGCAGCAGGAGTGCCTGTGGTCGCTTCACGAATCGGCGGTATTCCGGAAGTTGTACAACACGGCGAGACAGGCTGGCTTGTGTATCCGTCTCACGGTGAGCAGGAAATGGCCGATGCCATCATCAGGCTGCTCCAGCAACCTGGCTTGCGACGACGGATGGGAGAAGCCGGGCTTGACGAGGTACGAAGACGATTTTTATGGCAGCACTCAGCACAACGCTGGGCACAAATCATAACGGACTGCGCAACGGAGTGACGTAGGCGCTGTTACGCGCATAGGCTATCTTATAGGCATTAGCCATGATTTCCAGCCGGGTGAATGAAGCGGGGCCACCGCTGGTTCACTCCTGTGCCAAAGGAGCGATCATCATGAACCATCGTACGAACCATAGCCCTAAGGATAAAAGAACAGCGCGGCGTAACCTTTCCAATGCAGTTCCCTCACCCCGTGTTAACAAGGAGAAAGCGGCTTCGACCTCCGGCAGTCATAGACTGAGCCAGCGCGGGACGGCAACGGTCCCTGCCCCCGTAGAGAAGGATACCTCGGTTCAAGCTATAGAGGAAGCGGCATGGAAGAAGCATAAGCTTCCCAAAACGCTAGAGGAAGCGATGCAGATGAATCGAGCATCTGTACTGCTGTTGTCTGTGCCTGAGTCAGATACGGAAGGCAGGATGGATAACGATAAACCGTCTATTACGACGGAAGATCAGGCAGAGCAAGATTCATTACTGGATTGTTCCATAACCAGTATTCACATTGCGGAAGGAAGACACCGCCCAAAGCAACGCGTGGTCTTGCCTGAGCAAGATATCGATCCAGCTTTCGATACGGAGAAAGAATTAGACTTGAATGCCATTCACGACGAATCAGCGACCAGTGACGAGGCTTCTGACGATCATATAGCTTCATCTCAATATGGGAGCATTTCTTTTCATCTCCCCGCACGAGCGAATAGGGGCGAAGTGAGCGTTATATTTGAGAAGCCTTTTATAGATACACAATATGTAATCACTGCCAGTGCGAGTATACCGGGAGTGCTGGTATCCGTCACACAACGTCAGAGGTATTCAACAGTACTTACTGTGGAACGCATACACTCAGGTCCGATATGTGAAGGGTTGGTCCTTTGGATTGCGATGGGGCAATAATAAGAAGCCAGGAATATAAGTTGCCAATAATCAACTTCATACTAGAAAAAGGCGTCCCACAGTGGGACGCCGTATACATAAGAGGGAAGGGGGAAAACTTGTAATATCGGGGAAGTTTGTATTTATTACTTATCTCACACCTACAGCGTCAAAAGACTTAATAGCAGAGGTTACGGCTATTGAATTTTCACCATAACTATCTTTGGCCGCTTGGATCACAGCGGCACGCGCGGTGGAGAAGTTAGACGTGGAAGTCAGATAATTGGTGAAGGCATTATAATAAATATATACGGCTGCATCACGTCCGATTCCATCTACCTTGACACCATGGAAGGTGCCTCCTTGTGCCAGTAGATAGTAGGCTTTATTAATAATGCCACTATTAATATGGGCTCCACCATAATCCTCGTTGTTAGGATCAGGATAGAGATTGCTGTAGTGATCGACTTGACCGTATTTGACAGGATCGGAAAGGGAGCGAATGGCGTCGCCCTTAATATTAGGGGTATAAGCGACTTTGCCGAAGTCCCAATTGGTACGCTCAATGTCGTTGCCTATAATATCTGAGATGGCTTCACTTAATGCACCAGATTCAGCGAAATACACGAGCCCTGATGAATGCTCGGTCACACCGTGTGTCAGCTCATGGGCAACAATTTCAAGGTCGCTGCTGAAAGGGGCGAATAACGTGCCGTCTCCGTCTCCGTAAAGCATATGAGTGCCGCCCCAGTGGGCATTATTGTAGTTCTTTGCGCCGTAATGGACTGCCGAAGCGATGGCCATGCCATGCCCGTCAATGCTGTCGCGTCCAAATCTATCCTTGTAATAATCGTAAGTGCGGATAGCGTAAGCGTGGGCATCCACCGCAGCCGGATCTTCCCATACGTTATCTGAATCTGTATACAGGGTGCCGGGGAGCGTCTCGGTGTTGTGGACGTTATAAGTTAGGATTCCTTTACCACGAGTCGTATCCTTTAGTTGATACTTCTTGCCCGAAGCTGTTGTTTCAAATGTTTTGGTATCACCGAATACACCGCGCCCTGTGCCGATCACTTCGTTAAGGATGTCATACTTGAATACGATTTTTCCATCATTAGCGTCAATAAAGTAACGTGTGCGCAGCAGAGTGGGTTGTAAAGTATTAACTTCGGTTACATAGACTAGACGTGTTGAGTCTCCATCGGGATAGATATACAGTTCTGCTTTAGGGTCCACGCTTGGTTCCAGATTGGCAATTTTGGGGATAGAGGATGCAGGCTCTACCGCTTCCAATTTACTGTCCTCCAGTTCAGCTGCTTTATCCAAATCCAAGGAGTCCTTATCAAGAGAGATTGATAATTCATTGTTAGATGCTTTTTCGTAAGTGTCTTTACTTACACTACTTGTATCCTCGTAAGGTTCAGGAACGATTTGGACGGAGGAAGAGAGAGATTGAACCCGTATAGCTGCATCTTCATATGCGGTATATACAGCCTCAGTAGCACTGATTTTTGGAGTTGTATTTTCTTTAGCATCGGCTTGTTGATCTTCTGAAATGACCGCTCCCAAATAAGAGGTGATTTGACCAGACTTGTTTACATGGATGGTCTGTTCGGCTCCAAATACGGGAATTCCGTCTACGTATTGTTTTAACCGATAATGCTTTGTACCAAATTTGTCACTGGTACGATCCACGATACGAAATTGCTCGCGCACATGGGAACCGATGTGGGTATTGTCCAGACTCAATAATGTTTTTTGTTGTCGATTTAAAAAGCTCCAGACCAGATTGTCGCCTGTTACCGTTGAAGGGGACTTCCAGTTCACCGTTTGGAATGTTGGCGTAAACTGAGTCGGATCGGGAACAGAATTTTCAGCTGCGGAGGCCCCCGGTGCTATAGATCCTAATAACATAGCTCCTCCTAGAAGTGAAACCCATACTTTTTTCAATTCATACTCACTCTCCCTAATTAATGTTGGGGTAAAAACACCCTGTTTGCAGAAGCCTTGCGTCATATATGTAAGTCTTGTTGCTCCTTTGAAACGTGAAGAGGATGGGATAAGAATTACCTTATGTAAAATATTAAGGTTTATTTTTTTGCAATCTCATCGTCTTGGCTCTGATATTAGCACAGAGGTTGTCGAACGAGAAGGTTAATTTTACAAAATACCCCAAAATGAATCTTTAGTCCCTGATTTACTGTTTATTTGTCTTATTTAGTCGAAAATGATCGAAGGGACCCGATGAACAAGAAAAGGGCGCCCCTTTGAGGGGACGCCATAAATAAGGGGGGAAGGGGCGCAGACTTGTACACTGCACCCCTATTTTTTCGTCCATTGTATGAGCCAGGGCCAAGTAACAGTTGCATAACGGCAAAGGTCTATGGACGGGATGTGAGGATTATAGCGTATATGATTTAGTTTACGCCTACAGCGTCAAAAGATTTGGCAGCTGCAGTTGCTTCTGCTGAGTTCGCACCGTACTGATCTTTTGCTGCTTGGATCACAGCAGCGCGTGCGTTGGAGAAGTCGGAAGAAGAAGTCAGGTAGTTCGTAAAGGCACTATAGTAAATTTGAACCGCTGCATCGCGGCCAATTCCATTTACAGTTACGCCATGGAAAGTACCACCTTGTGCTAACAGATAGTAGGCTTTATTGATAATACCGCTGTTCGTATGAACGCCGCCGTTATCGGAGCTGCCTGTATACAAGTTGGAATAGTGATCTGGTTGATCGTACAGGGTAGGATTGGACATAGAGCGCAGAGCATCGCCTGCAATGTTTGGCGTATAAATATCATCGCCTACAAGCCAATTTTTACGCTGAATGTCATTACCGATGACGTCCGAGAAAGCCTCATTCAATGCACCGGACTCTCCGTAATACTCCAAATTCGAAGTATACTCTGTGACACCGTGCGTAAGTTCATGACCTACCACATCGGGGTCCCCGCTGAATGCGATAAATGTGCTACCGTCCCCGTCTCCATAAGTCATTTGGGAGCCATTCCAGAAGGCGTTGTTGTAACGGCTACCGTAATGGACTGTCGAACGGAGTTGCAGCCCGCGTCCGTCAATGCTGTTGCGTCCAAATTTGGCCTTATAGTAATCATATGTTTTGGCAGCATACGTATGGGCATCCACGCCGGCTGGATCATTCCATACATTATCGGCATCGGTCAGAATGGTACCTGGGATGCTTTGACGGTTGGAGGCCGTGTAGGTCACAACCCCGTTACCGCGTGTTGTATCTTTTAACTGGTAGCTACTTCCGGAAGCAGTTGTGGTGAATGATTTGGTATCACCAAGCACACCTTTACCTGTGCCTGTCGCTTCATTAATGATGTCATACTGGAATACGATGCTGCCATCATTGGCATCAATAATGTAGCGAGTACGCAGTGGGGCAGGTTCTAAAACATTGACTTCTGTTACATAAACCAGCTGCAGGTCATCCCCTTTAGGATAGAAGTACAGATCGGCTTTAGGATCTACTTCTGGCTGCAGATTAGCGATTTTGGCAATGGAACTTTTTTCTGCTTCCACCGCTTCAATTTTGCTATCTTTCAGGGCAGATGCTTTATCAAGACTCAGCTCGTCCTTATCAGTAGATAGCGTTTTTTCGTTGTTAGCTGCTTCGGCGTAAGTGTCTTTGCTTACACTGCTTTGTTCCTCAACATCTTTAGAAATCGTATCGTCGGAGGTAGGGAGGGCTTCAATCCGTGCAGCTGCTTCTTTATATGCAGTGTAGACCGCTTCAGAAGCGCTGATTTTTGGAGTTGTACCTTGCGTAGCTTCAGCTTGCTGATCCTCAGTAACCACCGCTCCTAAGTAAGAGGTGACCTCACCAGATTTGCCCACATGAATAGTCTGTTCAGCTCCATATACGGGAATCCCGTTTACATACTGTTTCAGCCGATAATGGCTCACACCGGACTTGTCGCTTGTGCGATCAACGATTCGGAATTGTTCACGTACACTAGAGTCGTCCGCACCCAGTAACGATTTCTTTTGCCGATTCAAATAGCTCCATACAATGTCGTCCCCCGATACCGAGGAAGGGGCTTTCCATTGCTCGGCGTGAAAGGTCGGTGTAAGCTGAGTTGGCCCCGAAACGGAACTCTCCGCTGATGCACCAGACGCGACAGACCCTAATAACATAGCTCCTCCAAGAAGCGAAACCCATACTTTTTTCATTAAAAATTCACTCTCCTCGATTAATGTCAGGATGAATCATCCTGTCTTGAATAAGGCATTGCGCCATTTATGTAGGTCGTGTTGTCGTCTGGAATAGAAGAAAATGGAACATGAAGAGAAATACCGAAGTGTTTTTCATGAAGCGTACGTGAAAAGAGGGTACTGCAATATGAAGCATGTAGCCTAAAAAGGTGACAAACTCCTCCTTTCCTGTCGTATATAAAGAAAATAGAATAATGGTGGATAATGGAAAAAAATGACTTATGCAAAAAAAACAAATGTTGATTTTTTGAACTCCCATCATCTGGCTCTGATATTAGCACAGAGAATGACGGACGAGAAGATCTATGTCACAAATTTATCCAAAATGATTCTTTAGACCCTAATAACTCATTTATTTAATAGGATTAATAAGTTTTGTAAAATAAAGTCGAAAATTGCTGTGTCGAAAAGACTCCACGATTGCCGTTACAGACGGCTTTTGGACCGCATAGGTTATGTTGAACTGTCCTAATCATGCTGTCCATCTATACAGCAGGAAGGGAGGTGAGACGGGAGCATGAAGAAGCAGGGAAGAGCTGGATACAAGATCAAACGGAGGCGGCATTCCGGCGCTTACTATCATTCCAAGATGTGGCTGCCGTTACGAATGCCGAACATGCATAAGAATCCGGTAGCCCCTGACATGAGGGAGGTACTCGACACGGAGAGAGGGGCACAGAGCGGAGAAGAGCGACCATCTGAACTGTCATCAGTGGGAAAGTTTTTCGTATCTGTCATTATCCCGGCCATGAATGAGCAAAAAACAATCGGAGCTGTGATTCGCGAAGCGCGCCGTGTCCATCCACATACAGAGGTTATCGTCGTTGAGAACGGATCACACGATAGAACGGCGAAGGTGGCAGCAGCGGCGGGAGCTCGTGTACTTTCTTTCCCGGAACCGCTCGGACATGATGTTGGCCGTCGTATTGGAGCGGAGGCGGCATCCGGACAGATCCTGCTTTTCCTGGATGGGGATATCGTCATTCCCTGCGTTAGACTCCGGCCGTTTATACACGCCATATGTGCAGGGGCGGATGTGGTGCTGAATGATTACCATGGACCTGTGAATCGTACGCCCGTACATCCTGTAGTGGAGGCAAAGCATGTATTGAATATCTTGTCGAATCGTGCTGATTTAGGGGGAGCATCTATGACTGGCATTCCACACGCCATAAGTCAAAAGGCTCTAAAGGAAATAGGTCTAAAGCCCTTGGAGAAACCTCCTTTATTTCAAGCTATGTCCATCGCCTCCGGGTTACGAGTGGTGACTGTATATGGAATAGCTGTCGGTAAAATAAATGCGACACGTAAAAAACAGAACGGCAAGGACCCGCTGGCAGATGTAATTGTTCAGGATCATCTGGATGCCATTGCCTGGCTTACATCGCGTCTGGGAACGCGTGCGGGATATACGGATTTGGGGCGCAAACGGATCAGAGACGAGGTGAAACTGTGAGTAGACAGTATCGCAGAGGGAAGCGTGAAGAACCGAGCTGGGGGATCAGACGTGTTCAGCGAAAACGAGGAACGACGACTTCAATGCATAGCCGTAGGGTGAGAAAGCCCACACCTCGGGCGAAAGGAATGACCGAAGTGACTCCGCCTGTGGAACGCGAAGTTCCGGGAGATATTGTGTTACAGGGAACGGCAGCGGCCGTGGTCAGCGCCTGTAATGAAGAGTCAACGATTGACCGGGTACTGGGCGAGCTGGAAAAACTTCCGTTTACGGATATCATTGTCGTATTGAACGGCTGCACGGACGGCACGCGCTCCACCGTAGCCAAACATCATCCCAGTGTGACTCTCGTCAACGTGCCGGATCGACTGGGGCATGATGTTGGCCGTGCAGTAGGCGCGCGTATGACGCAGGCTGATATTGTGCTGTTCGTGGACGGAGATTTGCCGATTCCAGCATCTGATTTGTTACCTTTTCTCCACGCGGTGGATCAGGGAACGGATGTTGCGCTTAATGATCTGGGCAGACATTTGCCGCCCTATGCCCAGCAGGACAGCGTGACACGGTGCAAAGCATTCCTGAATCGCGTACTACGCAGGCCGGATCTGGGAGCAAGCTCATTGACTGCCGTACCGCATGCCTTATCTCGGCGTTTACTGGATCAGCTTGGCTCAGCCGTGCTTGCCGTACCGCCAAAAGCCCACGCCATGGCAATTCTGCATGGCATGATCGTGGCGGCAGTACATGCTGTCGATGTCATTAAAACAAACCGTAAGCGGACCTTCAATGTTGGCAAAGGGAACGCTATGGAACAGTTGATCGTCGGTGATCATGCAGAGGCACTGACGGCGGTGTTTCAGGTAGCCGGGTATTCCCCGCTCGGGCCTGTTCCAACACGGGTAGACGTTGCCAAAGGGAGGAATGCACAATGAGTCTGACGAGCATCATTATTCCGACTTATAACGGCCTGCATCTGTTAAAGCCGTGCATTGAGGCGATTCGGACACATACGATAGATGCACCGTATGAAATCATTGTTGTGGACAACGCCTCAAATGACGGAACGGATGATTTTTGCGCATCCGAGCGGCTGATCAGCATACGTCTTCCTGAAAACAGAGGCTTTCCAGCAGCATGTAATACGGGGCTCCGGCTGGCTTCAGGTGACCAGTTCGTTATTTTAAACAATGATGTGACGGTTACGCGGGGATGGCTATCGAATATGTTGGCTGCATTGCAGAGCGAAAGCATAGTGGGATTGGTGGGACCGGTGACGAATTACGTCAGCGGTATTCAGCAGATACACGGATTAGAAGGAGATTTGGCCAGTTGTCTGAGATATGCGGAGCAGAATAATGCAAGTAATCCCTCCAGATGGCAGGAGGTCAAGCGGTTGGTCGGATTTTGTTTGTTGTTCCGGCGCGATCTGATGGAACGGATCGGATTGCTGGATGAACGGTTCAGCCCCGGACATTAT